>CAWKFT010000026.1:0-24068 GCA_963848975.1 uncultured Alphaproteobacteria bacterium | reverse complement strand
GCACTGCAACGTTCGCCTCCTCGCTCGGAGGAGTTGCACGTCATCTGCCCGTAAGCTGCAATTTTGCTGCAGCTGCACAGGCACGCTTGCCGGTGCGAGCAGATGGACTCTGTAACTTAGTCGCATTCGCCGATCGGCCACACCGCCGGCCTCTACACCATCAGTTGAAAGGCCTGTAACAATCGCGTGTGAAATCTCGACTCGTCCACATCAGAGAGGTTACAGTCTCGGTGAAGACTTCGTGAAGTATCGCGGGTGTTGGGGCCATGACGATAGCTTCAGATGATGTGGGACTACGAAATCGTACGACCGTCTTCCTGTCGCTCCTGCCGCCGCTGAAGGCGGATCGCCAGCTTGCCGTGGCGATGGTCGCAGCGTCGGTCGCGATTTTCGTCGTGCTTGCGCCGTTCGCCAAGGTCGCCGCTCACGCCGGTCCTGGGCTTCATTCCGGTCTACCAGTCCGCGCTGTTCATGAGCGACGCCATTACCGCCGCCATCCTGTTCGGCCAGTTCTCGATCCAACGCACGCGCGCGCTGCTGCTGCTCGCCACGGCCTATCTGTTCACCGCGATCGCCATCGTGCCTCACACCCTGTCGTTCCCGGGATTGTTCGCCCCGGGCGGCTTGATGGGATCGGGACCGCAGACCACGGTCTGGCTGTACATGCTGTGGCACGCCGGATTTCCGTTGCTGGTGATCGCCTACAGCTTCGCCAAACAGGACGACACGCCGCTTGCCGCGCCGCTCGCCTCCGCCCTGTGGGCCGCCGCCGCGGCGATTGCGGTCGTGGCGGCCGTCACGCTGCTGGCAACGGTCAGTCACGGCCTGCTGCCGACGCTTCTGCTGCCCGACAACTCCTACACGGCGGCCATGCTCGCGGTGATCCTGGCCGTCTGGATGCTCAGCATGCTTGCCGTCGTGGCGGTATGGCGGCGAAGGCCGCACACGGCGCTCGACCTCTGGATGTTGGTCGTCCTGGTCGCCTGGACGTGCGATGTCGGCCTCAGCGCCGCGCTCAACGCCAAGCGTTTCGATCTCGGCTTCTATGCCGGCCGCGGCTTCGGACTGGCGGCGTCGAGCTTCGTGATGATCATGCTGGTGCTCGAAACGCGCGGCCTCTACGCCCGCCTGGCGCGCAGCCTCGACATCGACCGGCCGCCGCCGAAATCCGTGCGGACGCCGCCCAGAGAATATCGCATGAGGCTGCCGAGACATTGCGCGCGGTGGTCGATTCCTCCTCGCTCGCCGTTCTCGCCCTGTCGCCGCGGGGCAATGTCCTGCTGTGGAACAAGACCGCCGAGCGCCTGTTCGGCCACACCGCGCCAGACGTGCTCGACAAGCCCTATCCGCTGCTGCCGGACGAGCCGCACCTGCAGCAGCAACAGAGGGCGTTGTTCGCCCGCGCCCTTGCCGGTGCCACCTTGCGCGACATCGACCTCCATTGCCGCTGCAAGAATGGCGCGGAGATCGCCACGCGCGGGTCGGCGGCGCCCTTCCATGATTCATCGGGTGCGCTGCGCGGCGTGGCCTTCGCGCTCGAGGATCTCACCGAGAAGAACGTCACCGAAGCGATGCTGCGCCAGTCGCAGAAGATGGAGGCGGTGGGCCAGCTCACCGGCGGCGTGGCCCACGATTTCAACAACATCCTGATGGTGATCCTGGCCAACGTCGAGGAGATGCAGGAGGACGAGACGCTGCCGCCGCATCACCGCGCCATGCTCGCCGGCATCGCCACATCGGGCCAGCGCGCCGCCGACCTGACGCGGCGCCTGCTGGCGTTTTCGCGCAAGCAGCGCCTGCAGCCGCAGAACACCGACCTCACCGACCTGGTAGCGGGGCTCGACAAGCTGCTGCGCAGCACGCTCGGCGAGCAGGTCGAGATCGAGGCGATCCTGGCCGACGGGCTGTGGATCACCAACGTCGATCGTGCCCAGGTCGAAGCGGCGCTGATCAACCTTTGCGTCAACGCCCGCGACGCCATGCCGAACGGCGGCAAGCTCCTGATCGAGACCGCCAATGTCGAGCTCGATCACGACTATGCCCAGGCCAACGCCGGCGTCGAGCCGGGGCAATACGTGATGCTGGCCGTCGGCGACACCGGCACCGGCATGTCGCCCGGGACGCTCGAGAAGGCGTTCGAGCCCTTCTTCACGACCAAGGACGTCGGCAAGGGCACCGGGCTTGGCCTCAGCATGATCTACGGCTTCGTCAGTCAGTCGAACGGCCACATCAAGATCTACAGCGAGCTCGGCGTCGGCACGACGGTGCGCATCTACCTGCCGCGCAGCGACGCAAGCTCGGCGGAAGACGCCACCGTCGCCCCGGCCGCCATGCCGCGCGGCAGCGAGCGCATCCTTCTGGTCGAGGACGACCCGCAGGTCCGGGCGGCGGTGCTGACCCAGCTCACCAGCCTGGGCTACGCCGTCACCGCGACCGGCAGCGGCGCCCGAAGCGCTCGACCACCTCGACAAGGGCGAGACCTTCGACGCCGTGCTGAGCGACGTGGTCATGCCCGGCATGAGCGGCCCGCAGCTCGCCGAGGCGATTGCCGGTCGCCAGCCCTCGCCCAGGATTCTCTTCATGTCGGGCTACAGCGAGAACGCCACGCGGCGGCGCGGCGGAATCGCCGCCGATGCGGGGCTGTTGTCGAAGCCTTTTCGCAAGATCGACCTGGCCGAAAGGCTGCGTGAAACGTTGGACAAGGGCTGAAGGGGGCTTCCTGCGCCCTTCGAGGGGGCGCGATCGTGTGGTGAGTGGAGGGTTGCCATGGACCAGAACCAGACGACGTCGCGATGCGCACAGATCCTGGTGGTCGACGACGACCAGCTCGTGCGCGACGTGACGCTGCGACGATTGAAGGGCCTCGGCTACCGCGCGATCGCGGCGGCCAGCGGCGCCGAGGCGCTGGAAGCGCTGGCGAGCGGCGCCGACATCGACGTGCTGCTCACCGACATCTGCATGCCGGGCGGCCTGCACGGACCGGAACTCGCGAAGGAGGCTCGGCGATTGCGGCCGCAGATCAAGGTGCTGTTCGTGTCCGGCGCGCCCGACGATGATACGCTGCTGCAGCGCGACGCCGACGAGAGCGCCGGGCAGCTTCTCCTCAAGCCGTGCACCAAGGCCGAGCTTGCCGAGAAGATTCGCGAAGTCCTGGCCGCGACATAGGTGAACGGAGGCCGATCGATGGCCACGAGCAGAAAGCGGTCGACAACAGGAGGCAGGCGCCGCGCGCTGACGAAGGCGGAGGCCAACTCGATCAATCAGCGCCTGTTCGAGACGTCGCTCGACCTCATCGTGGTCACCGACAAGAAGGGCACACTCATCCAGATCAGCCCGAGTTCGCTTGCCATCCTGGGCTATCCGCCGGACGAGCTGATCGGGCTGGATGCCGGCCACCTGCTCCATCCCGGCGACCTCGAGTTCGACGCGCGAGCAGATGCGGCTGGCCCGCCGTGGCGGGCAGACCCGCAATTTCGATTGCCGCTACATGCACAAGGACGGCCATGCCGTCCCGCTGTCGTGGACGGGCGTCTGGTCCGAGCAGGACCAGCATCATTTCTTCATCGGTCGCGACATGACCGAGCCGCACCGGATCGAGGCGCAGCTTCGCCAGGCGCAGAAGATGGAGGCAGTCGGCCAGCTCACCGGCGGGCTGGCGCACGACTTCAACAACATCCTCATGATCATCCTGGCCAATGTCGAGATGATCGAGGAGGAGCATGAGCCGTCGGACGACCTGCGCGAACGGCTCGCCGACATCGGCGGCGCCGTGCAGCGCGCCTCCGACCTCACCCGCCACCTGCTGGCCTTTTCGCGCCGTCAGCCGCTCAGGCCGCAGGCGACCAATCTCAACAGCCTGGTGGCGGGCATGGGCAAGCTGCTGCACCGCACCCTGGGCGAGCACGTGCGGATCGACCAGAAGCTCAGCCCCGATCTGTGGACGACGAGCGTCGATCCGACCCAGTTCGAAGCCGCCCTGCTCAACCTTTGCGTCAACGCGCGCGACGCCATGCCCGACGGCGGCCGGCTGCTGGTCGAGACCGGCAATGTCGTCCTCGACGAGGAATATGCCGGGCACAACGACGAGGTGGCCGCCGGCCGCTACGCCATGCTGGCGGTCACCGACACCGGCCAGGGCATGCCCAAGTCCATCCTCGACAAGGTGTTCGAGCCGTTCTTCACCACCAAGGGCGTCGGCAAGGGCAGCGGGCTCGGCCTCAGCATGGTCTATGGCTTCATCAAGCAGTCCAAGGGCCACATCAAGATCTACAGCGAGCCCAGCCGCGGCACGACGATCAAGATCTACCTGCCGCGGACCGCCGAGGCCGAAGAGCCCATGCGCCCGGCGACGGAGGAGCCGGCGCCGCGCGGCACGGAGCACGTCCTGCTGGTCGAGGATGATCCGGCGGTGCGCTCCAGCGTGCTGTGGCAACTGCGCAGCCTCGGCTACACGGTGACCGAAGCGCCCAACGGCGACGAGGCGCTGGTGCTGCTGGCAGCCGGCGGCTTCGACGCGATCGTGAGCGACATGGTCATGCCGGGGCGGCTGAGCGGCCTCATGGTGCTCGAGGAAGCGGCCAGCCGCTGGCCCAAGGTCGGAACCGTCCTGATGTCGGGCTACACCGAAAACTCGGTGATCCAGGCCGGGCGGTTGCCCGATCACGTGCATCTCTTGATCAAGCCCTTCACCAAGCTGGCCCTGGCGCGCGCCCTTCGTCGGGCGATCGAGGCCTGACCGGGTCGAACCGCCGCAGCCGACGGCGCACGGCAGCCAAAGGCCAAGCCTCCTGCCCGGTACTATTGGGCAGGAGACTGACATGGATCTCGAGACCCTGGTCCGCCGGGCCGCCCAGCGCGATGTCGGCGCCTTCGTCGAGCTGACGCGACGGTTCCAGCAGTTCGCTTTCGGCTCGGCGCTGGCGATGGTGGGCGACTTCCATCGCGCCGAGGACGTCGTCCAGGAGGCCTTCGTTGCCGCCTGGGCAGCCCTGCCCACCCTGGAGGAGCCAAAAGCCTTCCCGAGCTGGCTGCGGACGATCGTGCGCCATCGCGCGTCGCGACTCCTGCGGCGCGGCCATCTCGAGACCCTGCCGTTGTCGGCCGCCGCCGACCTGCCCAGCGACGAGGCCGCGGCCGACGACAAGCTTGCCCGCCGGGATCAAGCGAGCCTTGCCCTGGCGGCGGTCGCCGGCCTGCCGGCCGAGCTGCGCGAGGTCGCCGCGCTCTTCTACCTGCACGACTGCTCGCACCAGGACATAGCGGTGTTCCTCGGCCTGTCGACGACGACCGTGAACAACCGCCTGCATGCCGCTCGCCGCAAACTCAAGGAAAGGATGCTCGACATGGTTTCCAACACGCTCCACGGCAACGCCCTGCCCGACGACTTCGCCAACCGCATCGGCCGCCTGGTCGAGAGCCGCGGCAATGTGGTCGAGGTCCTGTTCGACCCGAGCTCGCTTCCCGATCTCCTGTCCGAGCTCGCCGTCAGCGACGAGGCCAACAAGCGGGCGATCGCCGTGCAGGTCGTGCAACGCCCGGGCGGCGGCCTGGTACGGGCCATCGCGCTGGCAGCCGGACAGTCCTTGCCGCGCGGCGCCACTGTGTTGAACGAGCAGCGCCACAGCCTGACGCCGATCGATGCCGCCGGCTTCGAGCGTCTGGTCACGGTGCTCGCCCTGCCGCCCGCCGAGCCGCGGCTGCTCGAGACCGGCATCAAGGCGATCGACGTGCTCTGCCCGCTGACGGCCGGCGGCACCGTGGCGATCGCAGGCGAGCAGCGCGCCGGCACGAGCGTCGTCATGGAGGAGCTGGTGCGCCGCCTGAGCGGCGGCAGCGACCGCGTCTCGCTGTTCGCCGTGGTGCCGAGCTGGGAAGGCGAGCGCGCACCCGGCTACTCGCACGCCGACGCGCTCAAGCAGGATGGCTTCAGCGAAGGCACCAAGGGCGCCGTCCAGACGTTCTTCCTGCGAGCCGGCGACGGCCCCTGGACGGAAGGCAGCCTGGCAGGCCTGGCGCCGGCCGACACGGTGATCCATCTGTCGCGCGACATGGCGGCGGCGAAGATCTATCCCTGTCTCGACCCACGCACATCGCATGCGCGCCTGCTGGCGGGGTCCAGCCGCCGGGCCTCGCCATCGCGAGATTGCCGGTCGCGCACGCGAGGCGCTGGTGGCGCTGTGGTCGGGCGGCGGCGATGAGCGGGCGCGCAAGCTCGCGAACTACCTGACCCAGCCCTTCTTCTGCGCCGAGCCATGGACGCGCCAGCCGGGGTCGCACGTCGGCCTGGCCGAAGCGCTCGACGACTGTGCGGGCATCCTCGACGGGCGCTACGACGACTTGCCGGTCGACGCCTTCTACTTCGGCGGCAGCATGCGCGAGCTCAGGGCGCGCCGAACATCGTCCTGAGACGCGGCGCCACATCGCGCGCAAAGCGCTCCAGGCTCGCATTGGTGTCGTCGGGCGTGAGGCCCGGCGGCACCGCCCAGGTGACGATGTCGGTGAGCCCGTACTCGCGGATGAAGGCAGCGAGCTCCTTCACGCAGTGCTCGACGTCGCCCACCACCCAGGTCTGCGGGATGCGATCGGCCTCGGCGATGCCCTGGACGCCGCCATGGCCGCCGGCTTCCTCGCGAAAGCGGTGGTAGATGTCCATGCGCCGCCGCTCCGCCACCCGCACCTTGCCCCAGTCGCGCTCGCGATCGTCGGTCACCAGGCAGGACTTGATGATGCCGATGCGATGGCTGGATGGATCGCGGCCTTCCGCCTTGAGTTTCGCCAACCACGGATCGAGCGACTGCCGGCGCGGTCCCTGCGGCAAGAGGTTGGCGCCGACACGCGCGGCACGCAGCGCGCCCGCCTCCGACATCGCCGCCACCCAGAGCGGCGGCCCGCCGGGCTGCACGTAGCCCGGCGTGATCTTCACGTCGGTGAAATTGTAGCGCTTGCCGGCATAGCTGAACGTCTCGCCGGTGAAGGCGCGCTTCAGCACATCGAGCCCCTCGTCGGTCAGCGACACGCGGCGCGACACCGGCAGGCCGAAGCCTCTGAACTCGTGTGGCGCGTAGCCCATGCCGACGCCGATCTCCACGCGCCCGCCGCTGATATTGTCGAGCACCGCGAGGTCCTCGGCGAGCCGCAGCGGATGGTTGAAGGGCAGCAGGCAGACGTCGCAGGAGAAGCGCACGCGCCTGGTGCGCGCCGCCATCGCCGCCGCGACCGGGATCCATGACGGCAGGTAGCCGTCGTCGACGAAGTGATGCTCGGTGAACCAGACGAGATCGAGCCCCAGCCCGTCGAGCCACGCCACCTGATCCATGATCGCCGCATAGAGCGCCTGGTGGCTCAGGCCCGATTCCGGCGGATTGCGGAAATCGTAGGCGACGCCCAGACGCAGCGGCTTGGCCATCGGCGTTTTCTCCCTCGCTCGCCTTGAATATCGCGGCCAGCGAGCCTACGTTCCCGGCCGTTCCAAGCCAACAGGATGTGCAGCGATGGATTTCCAGCCGACAGCAAACCAACACCTTGCTCTCGGGGAAATCCGTCTTCATGCCTGCTTCAATCACTGTCTCTCGTCTTGGCTGGTCGACGCCTGACGGCCGGCCCGTCCTTTCCAATCTCGATCTCAGCTTCGGCAGCGAACGCACCGGCCTCGTCGGACGCAACGGCGTGGGCAAGAGCACGCTGCTGAAACTGATCGCCGGCGATCTGGCGCCGCAATCCGGCGAGCTGTCGATCACCGGCACGCTCGGCATGCTGCGTCAGGCGGTGCAGGCCGATCCGCGCGAAACCGTGGCCGACTTGTTTGGCGCAACAGCGGCGCTCGCCTTGCTTCACCGCGCCGAACGGGGCGACGCCGATGCCGACGAGCTCACGCACGCCGACTGGACCCTGGAGGCGCGCATGGCCGCCGCCCTCGGCCGGCTCGGCTTGCAGGCGGGACCCGAAACGCTGTTGTCGACACTGTCGGGTGGCCAGCGCACGCGAGCAGGCCTTGCTGCTCTCGTCTTCAACGAGCCCGACTTCATCCTGCTCGATGAGCCGACCAACAGTCTCGACCGCGAGGGACGGCGGGCGGTCATCGACCTTCTGGCAAGCTGGCGCAGCGGCGCGATCGTCGTCAGCCATGACCGCGAGCTGCTCGAGACGCTCGATGCGATCGTCGAGCTGACGGGCCTCGGCGCCACGCGGTACGGCGGCAATTTCAGCCACTATCGCGAGCGCAAGGCGCTCGAGCTGGCGGCAGCGCAACACGACCTTGCAGACGCCGACAGGCGCGTGGCCGACCTCGCCCGAGCGCACGCAGGCCGTGGCCGAACGCAAGGCCCGCAAGGACCGCGCCGGCGTCAGGAAACGAGCGAAAGGCGACATCCCGCGCATCCAGCTGAATGCGCTCAGGAACCGCAGCGAGGCCACCAGCGCCAGCAACGCCCGGCTGGCCGAGCGACGTCGCGCGCAGGCGATCGACGATGCCGCGGCCGCCCGCGAGCGCATCGAGGTGCTGCAGCCGCTGACGGTCGCCGTGCCGTCGACGGGACTGCCGGCCGGCAAGACGGTCCTCAGGATCGATGCGGCAAGCGTGGGCTACGACGATCGGCCGGTGATCCGCGATCTCTCCTTCGCCATCACCGGACCCGAACGCATCGCCGTCGGCGGGCCGAACGGCTCGGGCAAGACGACGCTGCTCGCGCTCGTCACCGGGCAGCTACCGCCTTGGACGGGAACGGTGCGCCTGATGACCGACGTCGCCATGCTCGACCAGCAGGTCGGCCTGCTCGATCGCTCGGCGTCGATCCGCGACAACTTCCGCCGACTGAACCCCGGTGCCGACGAGAATGCCTGCCGCGCCAGCCTCGCCCGCTTCATGTTCAGGGCCGATGCCGCGCTGCAGCTCGTGGGGAGCCTGAGCGGCGGGCAATTGTTGCGCGCGGGCCTGGCTTGCGTCCTGGGTGTTTCGCCGCCGCAGCTCCTGATCCTCGACGAGCCGACCAACAATCTCGACCTCGAATTCGATCGCGGCTGTCGAAGCCGGACTGCGCGCCTATGACGGCGCCCTGCTCGTGGTCAGCCACGACGAGGCCTTTCTGGAGGCCATCGGCATTTCACGCCGCCTCGATATCTGACGACGGCATCACCGAATTGCCGACATTCATCAGCTCATAGGGCGGCACGAAACCCGGCAGCGCGGCAAGCCGCTGGCGCCAAGCGTGAACGGCCGGGAACTGCACCTCGATATCGAAGCCGGTCTCGGCCGGCGGATAGAAGACATATCCGGCCAGCGAGAAGTCGACGATGCTGAGCCGGTCACCCAGCATGAAAGGACGGCCGGCGAGATGCTTGTCGACGATGCCGAAGGCGTTTTCGACCCGCGCCTTGAAATAGGCCATGAGCGAGGGGTGGCTGGGCTCGGGCGTCATCACGCCGAGGAACCGGTGCGGCGCGTAGCTGCCAGTGAACTTGTGATTGTCGAACAGCATCCAGCGCAAGACCTCGAAGCGCTGCTCGTGGTCGGGAGCAAATTTGCCGGTGGTCTCGGCGAGCCAGGCCAGGATGGCACCCGACTGCGACATTTGCCTGCCGTCGACTTCCAGCACCGGCACCTCGCCCATGGCATTGGTCGAGGCGCGCCACGCCTCGTCGCGCATCTGCCCACCGGCGAAATCGACGCCCACCGGCTCCCAGTCGAGGCCGGCGCAGTTCAGGTACAGCGCGACCTTGTAGGCGTTACCCGACGCGCCGATGCAGTAGAGCTTGTAGTGCGCCATGGTCCCGCCCTCTCAGGCAGGAAACCTCGCACCCGCAGCTGCCGGTTTCTGTCAGCACTGATATTGCGCGGTGCCGGGCGTGGTGACACGGACGCGATAGAGCGACGTCGAGGCCGTCACGTAGAGGCTCTGCAGGTCGTCGTCGCCAAAGCAGAAATTGGCTGCCGTCTCGGGCATGTGGATGACGCCGAGGCAGGTGGCGTCGGGAGCGAAGACATGGATGCCGCCCGGCCCGCAGCAATAGATGTTGCCCGCGCTGTCGATCTTCATGCCGTCGGGTGCGCCCTTGCCCGGCCCCGTCGTCTCCGCCCACACCCGGCCATTGGCGAGCGCGCCGTCGGCCGCGACGTCGAAGCGACGGATGTGCTTGCGTTCGGTGTCGTTGACGAACAGATGCCGCTCGTCGAGCGAAAAGCACAGCCCATTGGGTTGACCGAAATCGTCGGCCAGCAGCACCGGCGCCCGCGGATCGGCGCCGACTCGCCAGACGCCGCGGAAGTCGAGCTGCAGCGGCCGCGGATTGCCGTAGTACTCGAGGCGACCGTAGGTCGGGTCGGTGAAGTAGATGGCGCCGTCCGACTTCGCGACGACGTCGTTGGGGCTGTTCAGCTCCTTGCCCTGATGGTGACTGGCGAGAACGACGCTCGTGCCGTCGGGCTCGGTGCGGCTGAGCGTGCTGGTGGCGTGCTGGCAGACGACCAGGCGACCCTGGCGATCCCAGGTAAGGCCGTTGGATTGCGCGCATGGCTTGCGGAAGGTCGTGATGCCCTCGCCTGCCGCCCATTTGCGCATATGGTCGCCCGGCATGTCGCTGAACAGCAGGTAGCGCTCGCGGGCGTGCCAGAGCGGGCCTTCGGTGAACAGGAAGCCGCCCGCCAGCTTCTCCACCGCGGCCGACTTGGCCACGACCGAACCGAACCTCGGATCGCGAACCTCGATAGTGTCGCTCATCATATGCATTTCCCCCAGCCAGCGGTTCTAGCCCGATCAGCATGCGGCCTCAAAATGCGGGGCGAAACCGCATGCCGAAGCCTGTCACAGGCAGTTGTCAGGCTGCCGTAAGGCGAGCGGCCTAGGGTCCTGATGGGAGGCCGATCCGTAACTTCACTTGGTGTGAAGAACGTCGATCGGGCAGCGTGGAAGGCCATGGACCTGCTGAACAATCTGGCGCTCGGCCTGAGCGTCGCCGTCTCCTTCCAGAACCTGCTCTACGCCCTGCTCGGTTGTATGGTGGGCACCCTGATCGGCGTGCTGCCGGGCATCGGGCCGGTGGCGACCATCGCCATGCTGCTGCCGATCACCTTCCACCTGCCGCCGACCGCCTCGCTGATCATGCTGGCCGGCATCTACTACGGCGCGCAGTACGGCGGCTCGACGACCTCCATCCTGGTCAACCTGCCCGGTGAAGCTTCCTCGGTGGTGACCTGTCTCGACGGCTACCAGATGGCGCGCAAGGGCCGCGCCGGTGCCGCACTCTCGATCTCGGCCGTCGGCTCGTTCTTCGCCGGCACTGTCGGCACCATCATCATCGTGATCTTCGCCGAGCCGTTGACGCGCATGGCCCAGAAGTTCGGGCCGGCCGACTACTGTTCGCTGATGGCGTTGGGCCTCGTGGCCGCGGTCGTGCTGGCCAGCGGCTCGGTCATCAAGGCGATCGCCATGGTGTTCCTCGGCCTGCTGTTCGGCCTGGTCGGCACCGACGTCAATACCGGCGCGCAACGCTTCACCTTCGACGTGCCCGAACTTTCCGACGGCATCGACTTCGCGCCCATCGCCATGGGCCTGTTCGGCATCGCCGAGATCGTGGTCAACCTCGAGAAACATCTCGAACGACGAGGTGGCGCCATCAAGGTGGGCTCGTTGTGGCCGACGCGCGAAGAGATCAGGCGGGCTTGGCCAGCCGTGGTGCGCGGCACTATCCTGGGCTCGTTGCTGGGCGTGCTGCCGGGCGGCGGTCCCACCCTCGGCGCCTTCTCGGCCTATACGCTGGAGAAGAAGATCTCCAAGAACCCGGGCGAGTTCGGCAAGGGGGCGGTCGAGGGCGTGGCCTCGCCGGAGGCGGCCAACAACGCCGCGGCGCAGACCTCGTTCATTCCCATGCTGACCTTGGGCATCCCGTCCAACGCCGTGATGGCCTTGATGGTCGGCGCCATGATCATCCAGGGCATCCAGCCCGGCCCCGAGGTCATGACCAAGAAGCCGGACCTGTTCTGGGGCATGATCGTCTCGATGTGGATCGGCAATCTGATGCTGGTCGTCATCAACCTGCCGATGATCGGCATGTGGGTGAAGCTGCTCACGGTGCCCTACCGCTTCCTCGCCCCGGCGATCCTGCTGTTCTGCTGCATCGGCGCCTACAGCCTGCAGAACTCGACCTTCCACGTCCTGCAGGTCGCGATGTTCGGCGTGCTGGGCTACATCTTCGTCCGGCTGGGCTGCGAGGGCGCACCGTTCCTGCTGGGGCTGGTGCTGGGTCCGCAGATGGAGGAGTACTTCCGGCGCGCCATGCTGCTATCGCGTGGCGATCCGATGGTGTTCCTCGAGCGGCCGATCAGCCTCGGCCTCTTGATCACCACCGCGCTCCTGCTCATCCTGATGGCCCTGCCCAGTATCAAGAAAGCGCGCGAGGAAGCCTTCCAGGAAGAAGGCTGACCTCGTTCCTGGGCGCGTCCTACTCGGTGACGACGCCGCAGATGATCCTGTCGCCGGCATTGCCGGCGGGATCGGTCTTGTAGTCGTCGACGCCGGCATGGATGACGATCGCCGAGCCATCGGCGTCGAACAGCGAGTTGGGCTGGCCCTTGACCAGCGAGATCATCGGATTGGCGATCTCGACAACCAGTTCGCCGTTCGCGGGAATGTGCAGGTTGGGCATGTCGCCGGCGTGGGCGCCCTCTTTGGCTTCCAGGCCGTGCTTGTGACTGCCGGGATTGAAGTGTGGTCCCGCGCTGGTGAACGGTGGCTCGCACTTGCCGACGGCGTGGATATGGAACGCGCGCTCCCCCGCCGGCGCCCCCTTCAGCGTCATTTTCAGAAGAACGCCGTGCGGTGTCTGGGTCAACTGAACCTGACCGACATCCTTACCCGAGGCGTCCTTCAGTGACGCCTTCGCCGTCTGGGCATGGGCGGGAAGAGTTATCAGGCAGCCCATCATAGAGACTGCGCAGAACCACCGTGCAATAGGCATCCACACCTCCATCATTAGAAATACCAACGGATTACTCTCGATGTCGTTGCAGTGTCTTCAGGCGCTCGCTTCTTCTTCCACCGTAGAGCGGCCGAAGCGCCGCTGGAACAGACTCATCAGCATGAAACCTGCCTGCAGCGGGATGCCGAACAGCACAATGCCGAGGGCGAACAGCACCAGCCGGTCGTCGAAGCTCGGCAACTGCTCGGCCTGGCGCAGGATGACGGTGATGCCCTCGGTGACGCCGATCGCAGCGCCGGCGCTCGATGACATCACCAGGACGAAGAACGCACGGGTGATGTTGGGGAAGAACAGGATTGCCCCGTGGGTCGTCCCGGCGCGCAGGTGCCGAATGCCGTCGACGCCGGCATCGGCGACATAGGCCGCCGAATAGGGCACCAGCGACAGCGCCACGATCATGACGCCCGAGAGCGCGAAGGGTGAACCGAACAGGGTCGCATCGCGCGGGATGGCGTTCAGCAGGAAGAACATGACCACGAAGGTCGGCGCCGCGCGCATCAGCGAGATGATCGAGACGGTAACGGCCGTCGCCACGCCGCCGCTGAGGCGTCCCGCCGCCAGCAGCAGGCCGAGCGCCAGGCCGATGGCCAGCGCGATGGCGGCGATCTGGAAATTGACCACCATGCCGGCCAGGAATTTCGGCAGGAAGTCGTTCGACAAGAGTTCCCTGAGCTCGTTCATGCCGCGGCCTGCCGCTGCTCGAGGACCAGCCTCAGTCTGCCGCACAGCCACACCACCACCATGACCACGGCGGTGTAGAAGATCAGCAGCATGCTGTAGGTCGTGATCCGGCCGCTCGAGAACGAGGTGATGTCGGTGAGCGAGCTGAGCAGCTCCGGCGCGCCGATGAAGCTCGCGATCGGCGTGCCCTTGGCGGCGTTGACCAGGAAGGCCACGATCTGGGTTGCCGCGCGGCTCAGCGCGCGGCCGAACAGCCCGCCTTGCACACCCTCGGCGCGCAGGCTCCACATCGCCTCGCCGATCGCCTGGCCGGCATTGCTGCCGTTGGCCAGGCCCAGGGCGGCGATGGCCGCGCCCAGCACTGTCTCGGTCGATAGCGCGAACAGCCCATTGGCGATGGTCGCGGCGATCACCAGGGTCAGCACGATGGGCGAGGATTGCAGCGCCATCGTGAACAGGCGCGCCGGCCAGCGCAGCAGGAACGAGCGCGAGCCCATGGCCCAGCCCAGCACCAGGGCGAAGGCCAGCGTCGCGGCGAACGCTCCGGCGATCAGGACCAGGGAGTAGAAGACGCCGTCCTTGAACAACGACCAGGCCGGCGCCGTCTTGAGCATCGGCAAGGTGAGATCGATGCCGATGTGGTCCTCGACCCACTGCTCGAAGCTGGTCACGTCGGCTGCGAAGCTGGTCGGCTGCAGCGCGGTATTGAGCGGCGGCAGGACGCACTTGGGGTTGGCGGTACCGGCATCGGTGTTGCACTCCGGCGTGCGCCAGACCTCCTGCTGCTGGCGCAGGAAGCCCAGCCGGATGCTGTGCAAGCGGCCGATATCGATGAACAGGCCGTCGCGATGGAACACCTGGCTGATCAGGTCGAGCGCGCGCGCCAGCTCGGCGCTGCCCTGGCGCGCCACCGCCATGCCCCACGGCACCTGGGCGAAGCCGAACTTCTGGAAATAGCGGCCGTTGAAGTCCTCGTCGGTGAAGTACTTGGCGAAGAAGCTGTCGTCCTGGGCAGCGAGCGTGCAGGTCTGGTCCTTCAGCCGGTCGGGCAGCACGCCCGCCTCGTCGAACAGCATCAGGCGCGCGCCCTGCGACACCAGCTCGGCGTTGGAACCGTTGCCGACGGTGACGCACACCGTGCGGCCCGGCAGGTCGAGCATGCTGGCCACCGGCAGCTCGCGCGGGCCGACCACCGTCGTCTCCGAGCGGTAGTAGTGCGGGCGAATGAAACGTGCCTGGCCGTCGCGCTGGGTGTTATGGCCCATGGTGGCCACGGCGAGATCGATGCGGTCCTCGGCCAGCAGCGGAATGCGGGTGGCGGCATTGACGCGCACGAAGTCGACGTCGACGCCCAGCATGCGGCCGATCGCCAGCGCCACGTCGACCTCGTAGCCCTCGCGCTTGTCGCCGGTGCGGGTGGCGAACAGCGGATAGTAGTCGCGAATGCCGACGCGGATCTTCTTGGCGCACAGGATCTTGACCAGGCGGTCGACATTGGGCTGCGTGCAGGCCGCCGGCACCTTGGCGCGCGCCTGCTTCAGCAGCTCGGCCAGGGCGGCGTCGGGGGTTTGGGCGCGAGCCGGCGCAATGGCAGCGAGCAAGCCGATTGCCAAAGCAATGAGCGCCGTCGCGCGAAACAGCAATCCTGTCATCCGCGAGCGCTAGCGAGAGGAGGCCTTTCCTGCGGCTTCAAAGGTCCCTCGGGCTTCGCCCTCGGGATGACAGCGATCATTGTCCCGCCACCTCGCGCCTGACGATCTCGACGATGTGCAGTTCGCCGAAGGCGTAGGGTCCGTAGCGGTGGATGGTGCGGCTGTCCTGGACGGCAAGCACGCTCGCGGTCATGCGCGAGAGCTTGTCTTCGGGAATATAGACCAGCGTGGTGAGCGCAACGCCGAGCGACAGGCCGAACCTGGCCAGGATCTCGCGCGAGCGGTCGAGGTCGACGAAGGCGTTGTGGGTGATGATGGCGCGTCCGTCGGCGGCCAGGTGCGACTCCAGTCCTTCGAGGAAAGGGTCGAGCAACACGCGGCCGTTGGTGCCGCCGGCGCTCCAGCTCGGCAGACGGCCGGGAACGTCGCTGCGCTCCATGGGGAAGTGCGGCAGGTTGGCGACGATCAGGTCGAAGCGGCGGCCGGCGACCGGCGACCACATGTCGCCGAGATAGAGTTCCGCCGTCTCGCCGTGTCCCAATTCGGCCAGCAGCAGCATGCCCGACTCGACGGCATCCTCTTCGATGTCGATGCCGCAGAGCGAGGCCGCGCCCAGCTCGCCCAGCGCCGCCAGGACGACACCGCTGCCCGAGCCGATCTCCAGCACCTTGGCGCCGCGGACCGAGGCGGCCTTCGCCTGCAGCATCTGGATCAAGGCCGCGGTATATTCGCTCGGCCGCAATGCCGCGAGCGCCAGCTCCGCCTTGGCGTCCGGCATCAGTCCAGGCTTCGACACGTCAGTTACCCCCAAAGCACGCACTTCCCGGGCACAGTCCCCACCGATGCCCTTCGCACAAACGGCACTCTCTCCTATGCCGTGACAAGCCGTTTGACCAACGTCGACGCCACCGGATCGGCGGGAAACTCCGCCAGTATCTCGCGGTAGCGGCGCGCCGCCAGAGCGTAGTCCTCCTTGACCAGAGCCTCGTAGGCGAGCCGCGTCAACTTGGCTAACCGCTGGGTCTCGGGGCTGGGCTCCAGGCCGGGATCGTCGGCGCCGTAGACGCCCATCAGCTCGTAGATCGGAATCTTGGCGCGCCGTCCCTTGACCGTGACATCGTCGATCGGCCGCACGCACAGTCGCTCGCCCGCCTCCTTGAACACCGAGTGGCTGATGAGGATACGGGTATGGAACTCCTTGTTGGTGCCTTCCAGCCGGGCGGCGACGTTCACGCCGTCGCCCATCACGGTGTAGCTCATGCGTTCCTTGGAGCCGATATTGCCCACCAGGACGGCGTCGCTATGGATGCCCATGCGGACGTTGAGCGGCTTCAGGCCCTCGGCGTGCCAGCGCTCGTTCAGCGCATCCATGCCGCGCTGGATGCGCATCGCCGCCACGCACGAGCGCCAGGCATGGTCGTCGAGCAGCGCCGGCGCGCCCCAGAAGGCCATCACGCCGTCGCCGATGAACTTGTCGATGGTGCCGTGCTCCTGGTTCACGGTCTTGGTCACCAGCTCGAGGTAGGCCGAGACTCGCAGCAGCAGCTCCTGCGACGGCACCTCCTCGGAGAGCGTCGAAAAGCCTTCGAGGTCGGAGAAGAAGATGGTGAGGAAGCGGCTGTGGCCGCCGAGCTCGAGCTTCTGCTCCGATTGCAGGAGCTGGGTCACCAGGCCGATCGGCACGAAAGCCGAGAACGACTTGACCGCCGCATCGAGCGTGTCGATCGCCTTGGACAGCACCGAGATCTCTTGGATTGGCGAACTCACCGACGGCAGCTGGTCGGTGCCCAGCTCCTGGATCTTGCCGACCTTGAAGGCGAGCCTCTCGAGCGGCGAGGAGACCACGCCGGTCAGGAAGAAGATCACGACGACCTGCAGCGCCATCGCCATCAGGCCGAAGATGGCCAGCCGGATGTTGTTGGCCTGGAACGCGGCGGTGAAGTCGGCGAGCGGCGTGATGATGAAAAGCTGCCACTTCTTGCCGAAGTCGGCCGGCATGGTGGCCAGGCTCGCCACGTAGTCCTTGCCGTCGCGCGCGAAGGTGTAGAGGCCTTCGCTGCCGCGCGGGCGGGCACTGAAGGCGAAGGCCGGCAGGTCGTTGTCGAGCGAGGTGATGTGCAGCAGCTCGAGCTTGCCGCCTATGTTGGCATAGGTCTTCGACAGGTCGGACGCCGCGATGACCCGGCCCTGGTGGTCGAGCATGTAGCTCACGGTGCCGGGGCTGACCTTGCGCTCGGCGAGATACTCGCCGAGCCCGGTCAGCGTCATGTCGATCGCCGCCACGCCGGCGAGCTTGCCACCCGAATAATAGGGCGCGGCCACCGTGAAGCCGATCAACCCGAGGGTCGCAAAGACATCGGGATCGGAGATCACTTCGGCGCGTGCCTCGGCGGCGCTGCGGTACCATAGCCGGGTGCGCGGATCGTAGGCCGTGGGCTGGTCGCTCGACCCCAGCTCCTTGAGGTCGCCGTCGAGGTAGAGGAAATGATCGAGCGTGCGCTCGCCCTCCCGCGGCACGATCCAGCGGTAGGCAAAGCGCGAGCCCGGCGGCGGCAGCTGGTCCTGCAGCTTCACCTCCGGGTCGATGCGGCGGGTCTGGCGGAAGCTGCCGTTTTCCAGGCCGACATAGACGCTGACGATCTTGGGGCTGTGCACCAGGATCGTATGGAAATACCTGAAGCAGCGCACCGAGGCGAAGCAGTCGGGAAACTCATCGCCGATCGCGGCGGCCGAGCGGACCAGCGATTTGATGGGATTGAAATCGTCCTGGATGTTGTCGATTGCCTCGTTGCGGAAGCGCTCGACCAGCTCCTGGGCATTGGCCCGGGCGATGCGGTCGTTCGAGAGATAAGTGACGGCGATGATGGTGAAGAAGACGGGGACGGTGAGGACCACGAACGACGTCAGAATGCTGGGCTTGAGCCGCATATTCCGGAAGATGTTCATGGACCAGCCGTCATGGAACCCGATGTCAGCCACTTTTCAGGGGGACGGCTGATCGTACCTCATCGAGCTTTCATCGTCCATGCAACGGTCACTTCCTGGTCACAGCGCTGGGCGCCTCGTATGCCAATCGGTCACCTGCTGGAAGGCATGGCCGGCAGCCAAAATACCCGCTTCATCGAACCTGCGGCCGACGATCTGGAAGCCGACCGGAACGCCGTCGGCTGTCATGCCGCCAGGCAGGGTGAGCGTGGGATGGCCGCTCATGTCGATGGGCGCGGTGTAGCGCAGCCGCGAGGCGATGGTCTGCGGCGTGCGCGCCCTCATGGCCGCCAGCGAGGGTGCGGCCACCGCCATCGCCGGCAGCAGCAGCAGGTCGATCGACGCCAGAAGCAGGTCGATCTCGCCGGTGACACGCGCGCGTGTCCGCTGCATGCGGCTGAGCTCGAGGCCTGACAGGCCGCGGCCAAGGTCGAGCAGGGCCGCGAATTCGGCGCCGTATTCGGCGCGCCGCGATGGAAACGTCGCCTCATGCGCCAACGCCGCCTCGACGCCGCACTGCGCCAGCCATTGCACCGTCGCCTCATCGAGGTCCGGCAGCATGACATCGACCAGCTGCGCGCCCTGCCGTTGCAACGCCGCCGACGCGCCGTCGAGCGCGCGTTGGCAATCGGCATCGGCGCCGATCAGGTTTTTCGGCATCCCGATACGCTTGCCCTTCACGCCGGCGCCGATCGCGCCGGCATAGTCCGGCACGGGTTGCGGCGCGGCGGTCGGGTCATCGGGATCGGCGCCGGCGATGACGCCGAGGACGATGGCGGAATCGAGCGCGCTGCGGCACATCGGCCCGACATGATCGAGCGACTCGGCCAGCGGAAAGACTCCGGCGCGGCTGACGCGGCCCCAGGTCGGCTTGAGGCCGCTCAGCCCGTTCATGGTCGAGGGGAAACGGATCGAGCCGCCGGTGTCGGAGCCCAGCGAGGCGAAGCAGAGGCCGGCCGCGGTCGCCACGCCCGAGCCGGAGGACGAGACACCGGTCCAGTAGGCGGCGTTGAACGGGTTTATCGGCGGATCGACCGACGGATGATGCAGGCCGTAGGCGCCCTCGGTCATCTGCAGCTTGCCCAGGATCACCGCACCCGCCTGCTTCAGCCGGGTCACCACCGTCGCGTCCTTGGTCGGCACATGGTCGCGGCGGATCGCCATGCCGGCAGCCGTCGGCACGCCTTCGGTATCGCAGAGATCCTTTACCGCGATCGGCACGCCATGCAGCGGGCCGCGCGATTTGCCGGCAGCGGTTTCGGCATCGAGGCGTTTGGCATCGGCCAGCGCGCGCTCGGGCGTGACGGTGGCGTAGCTCTTGAGCTTGGGATCGAGCCTGGCAACGCGATCGAGCAGCGCCTCAGTCGCCTCGACCGACGAAAGCTTGCGCGCCTTGAAGCCGCCGGGCAACGTCGTCGAGCGACAGGTAATGCAAGTCGTCCGGCATGATCTTCCCCTTCATATGTCTGGACCGCGGGCGTCCCGCCCGCTCATGACTCATGAGCGGGCGGGACGCCCGCGGTCCGACATGAGTGGCGCGCTCCAAAGACTACAGCGCCTTGTCCATCACCTGGATATGTTCGCCGCGATAGTCGCGGCGCTCAAGGGCGCGCCAACCAAGACCGGCATAAAGCCGGGCCGCCGAGGTCGTGAAGAGATACAGGTCGGATAGCCGAGCCGCCTCGCCGCGTCCTCGATGGCAACGACCAGTGCCGACGCGATGCCCTTGCCGCGTTGCTCCGCCGGCACGAACACGCTGGCAAGCCACGGGTTGCGCGGATCGCCTTCGAGATCGTCGAACAAGAGGGAAGCTGTGCCGACCAATGCGCCGGCGTCATCGAGGGCGACGAGCACGATCGGCACCCGATCGGCGTTCATCGTCTCGCGAATCCGGGCCGTGCGCGATTGAAGCGTCTGCCCGGGATTGAGATGCCCCCACTCGGCGAAGCCCCAGGCCGCGACTTGGTCGACGAGCTCGGGACGTTCGACGAGGGGGACGATCTTCAAATGGTCAGTCGGTCGCCTTGAGGTTCACGGCCGCCGAACGGCCGCGCTCGGTGGCGATCTCGTAGTTGATCTTCTGGCCTTCGTTGAGGCCGTTCAGGCCCGAACGCTCGACCGCGCTGATATGGACGAACACGTCCTTGCCGCCGTCGGCCGGCTGGATGAACCCGAAACCCTTGGTGGCGTTGAACCACTTCACCGTACCAGTAGCCATCACTCTCTCCCTCGGCAGTCTAGTCTACACACACATACACGCGCAGCCCGCGCGCTCGTTGCAACGGTCCACGACAACTCGAAGAATTTGGGAATTAGCGCGTGGGGTGAGTCCGTAGCCACAGTGGGCTGGGCCGCCAAGGCAAGGCCAAGTTCGTAAGTCGTAGGGCCGCATATCGGCAAATAACGCCGCCAAGTCAAGTTGGTTGCCTAAACGCTGTTCACATTGTGGCGCCGATTTTCCAGGGCTCGAATTCGTCGTCGCCGATGCCCAGCGCTTCGGATTTTGTCTTTTGTCCCGAGGCGGTGCGCAGGATCAGCTCGAAAATACGCTTCCCGTTTCCTGAATCGTCTCCTCCCCGTCGACGATGGTGCCGCAGTTTATGTCCATGTCGTCAGTCATGCGTCGATAGAGGGAGCTATTCGTCGCAAGCTTGAGTGATGGGGTAGGTTTACAACCGAACACGCTGCCCCGCCCGGTGGTGAAGCAGAGCACATTGGCGCCGCCGGCGACCTGCCCGGTGGCCGAGACCGGGTCGTAGCCGGGCGAATCCATGTAGACGAAGCCCTTGGCGGTGATCGGCTGGGCATATTCGTAGACGTCGACCAGGTTGGTGGTCCCGCCCTTCGCAACTGCACCCAAGGATTTCTCCAGGATGGTGGTAAGCCCGCCCGCCTTGTTGCCGGGCGAAGGATTGTTGTTCATCTCCCCGCCGGTGCGCGCGCAATGATCTTCCCACCACTTGATGCGGCGCACGATCTTCTCGCCGACCTCGCGGCTCACCGCGCGGCGCGTGAGCAGATGCTCGGCGCCATAGATCTCCGGCGTCTCCGACAGCACCGCCGTGCCGCCATGGCGCACCAACAGGTCGACCGCCGCGCCCAGCGCGGGATTGGCCGAGATGCCGGAATATCCGTCCGATCCGCCGCACTGCAGCGCCAGGATCAATTCGCTGGCCGGGATCGGCTCGCGCCTGACGTTGTTGGCCTCGGGCAGCAGCTCCTTCAGGAAGCCGAGGGCGCGCATCACGGTCTTGGAGACGCCGCCCTCGTCCTGGATGGCCATCGGGATCAGCTTCGGCCCTTCCTTCAACCCTTCGGCGTTCATCAGGCCGGCGATCTGGTTGGTCTCGCAGCCCAGGCCCAGCACCACCACCGCCGCCATGTTGGGATGGCGCGTGTAGCCCGCGAGCGTGCGGCGCAGCACGTCCATCTCGAGGCCGGACGCCGCCATGCCGCAGCCGCCGCCATGGGTCAGCGGCACGACGCCGTCGATGTTGGGATACTGGGCGAGCAGCGGCTCGAGCTTGGCCGCGATCATGCGGCTGGTCGCGGCCGAGCAGTTCACCGTGGTGACGATGCCGATGTAGTTGCGCGTCGCCGCGCGGCCGTCGGCGCGGCGATAGCCCATGAAGGTGGCGGCGGGCGTGATGTGGTCGGTCGGCCGGGCATCGGCGCAGAAGGCGTAGTCGCGCTCGAAATCGCCCATGACGCAGTTGTGCGTATGGATGTGCGTGCCGGGCGTCATGTCCTCGGTGGCAAAGCCGATGATCTGGTTGTACTTGCGCAGCGGCTCGCCCTGCTTCACCGCGCGGGTCAGGATCTTGTGACCCGGCGGCACGCGCGTGGCGGCGGCGACCTCGCCCTCGACCTTGGTGCCGGGCAGGATGTCCATGCGCGCCACGACGACGTTGTCGGCCGGATGCAGCCGGATGGTGAGCGGTGCCGCCATTGTCATTTCCTCCTGGGAGGCCAAGGGTAGCCGCTGGGGGCGCGCCACTCCAGTGGCGCGTCATGGTCTTCCGGACCGCGAGCCTCCGGCTCGCTCATGAAGTGCGCAAGACCTGCCTGCGCGAAGCCGAAGCGGCTTCGCTTCGGCGGAGGCAGATGCGCGCGGTCCAGAAGAGCATGAGATTTGACGCGCCACAGGAGTGGCGCGCCCCCAGCAAAGACTAAGCCGCGCGCTTGCCGCGAATCTCATCGATGGCGGCGCCAAGCTTGCGGACTCGGCTTCGCCGAGCGAAGCGAGGGGCGCGCGCATCCGGCTCCAGGCGACGGGGTCGTTGCGGCGCAGGCCGACCAGGGCCTTCACCGCCGCGGTCACGGGATGGCCCAGCACGGCCTCGACCATGGCATTGACCCGCGGCTCCTCGATGCCGTCGAGCAACGGCTGCATCAGGTCGGGGATCACGTTCAGCATGCCGCTGATTGCACCGGAGGCGCCGAGCGTCATCGCGCGGGCCAGAAGCCGCTCGTCGCCGATCAGGATGTGCAGGTCGCCATGATGCTTCAGCAGGGCTTGCGCATTGTTCCAGTCGCCGGACGAATCCTTCACGCCCGTGACCTGCTGCGGGAAGGCCTTCTTCAGGCGGTCGATAAGCTCGATCGACAGGCCGACCGAGGTGACCTGCGGGATGTGATAGAGGATGACGTTGCTCGCACCGGGTCCCAGCACCCTGAGCACGGCGGCGAACCAGTCGAACAGGCCCTCGTCACCGGCGCCCTTGAAGTAGAAGGGCGGCGCCAGCAGGAAGCCCGGGCAGCCCAGCATCAGGCCGGCGCGGCCTTGCGCGACCGCATCCTCGACCGACGAGGCGGCGATGCCGACCACGAGCTGGGTCCTGGCATCGATGCCGGCGCCGACCAGGGCGCCCAGGGCGCGCTGGCGCTCGTTCAGGCCGAGCGAGGCGCCCTCGCCTGTCGTGCCGAACGCGGTGACGCCGGTGCAGCCGTCGGCCAGCGACTGGCGGGCGTGCGCCACCAGGCGCGGCAGGTCGATGGCGCGATCTTCGGTGAAGGGCGTGGAGAGGGCGACGGACAGGCCGAAACGGTTCTTGCGCATGGCGCATGATAGCCTGCGGCCGCGCAAAGAAAAGCGGGCCCGTTTCGGCCCGCCTTTCCTACGCAATGAACCTACGCTTGGTTAGCGGCGACGGTTGTCCCAGTATCGACCGCATTCGGGATCCGTCATGATCGCGATCGCCGTATGCACCGTAGCGGTTGTCGTACGATCGTACTTGTTGGGAATGCCGTCGCGGTCACGGTCGCCATAGGGGCGCTGCGCCTGATAGCGATCCGGCACGCCGTCGCCGTTACGGTCCCAGCGACTCGGCACGTAACGCCACTGGTTGCCGACCTGCGACCAGCTGGGAGCCACGTAGCGATAACCCGGGCGCTCCGTCACCCACTGACCCGGACGCCAGACGTACTGTCGCGGATCAGCTCGTAGTGGCCCGGCGCCCAGACGTAACCCGAACGCGGCACCGGCACGACCTCTAGCGAGGCGGCGGCGGGGGTGAGCCGAAGGTGATGTTCACCTGGGCGTTTGCCGCTGTGAACGGCGCCGTGACGACCGTCGCCGTCGAAAAGAAAGCGGCGGCGGCAAGGGACGTGATGGCCATACGCTTCAACATGATTGCCTCCTTCTGCGCGGCCCCACCTGGTGGGCACCGTGCTGGTGAACTTGGTATTACGAGCGACCCCTCGGGCGTTTCCGGGCAGACCGGAGGAATTCTGCGCTCATTCCGCCGCTTTTCGGCCATGGTCAGGTTCCCCCGAGGGAAC
>CAWKFT010000025.1:0-223890 GCA_963848975.1 uncultured Alphaproteobacteria bacterium | reverse complement strand
TCCGCGTTGACTCAGGCACAGGCGTCGGTCCCTGCCACGTCCACTCCGCTAGGCCCGGTGAGGTTCCGGGCCGAGATTCCAGGCGCGGAGCGCCGCCGGCCGTGCCGTGTGTAGCAGCCAGCGGCTCGTCGGGGTGGGATACGCCCGGGCGGTGAACGGGGTGGCTGTGCCGTCGAAAACCTCGATCATGGAGCCGTCGATCAGGATTCGCGGCGGTACCACGGGAGATGATGCGACATCGATTTCGGCAACCAGGCGATCGTCACCAGCGCCGACCAACCACAGTTCCACCCGGCCGGCGTCGGCAGGCAGTTCGACGTCGTAGGCCACAGCGGTGAACGGCTACGGACGATCTCATCGGCCAAGGTCACCCCACAAGCGTAGCGAACCGTGCGCGCCGCGCGGCAAGGTCGAGACCAACGTCAACACGCCGCTACGGCGGTAGATCGCTGACTGTCGGCGGCAGAACAGTAAGTCGATGGACGGCGGTCTCCACGTAGGCGAAGTCGGCCGAGCACCAGCGCCCTCGGCGTGGCAGATCCGGAGGTCAAGATCGACTGGTTCGCTGGCGCAGCCGGGACTGTATTAGCATCCCTGGGTGACCCCGAGGATGCCCGTGCCGGATGGGCGGACCATCTACTCGTCTCATCGCCGGGACGGTATCGATGCCTTGGCGTGGCCCGTGTTCAGCGAGCACGTGTTGACGATGCTGCGATCGGCCGGTGAGGTGCTTCACCCCGATCCGGGCGAGGTCCTGTGGGAGGCCGGTGACCCGTACGACCTCAACCTGGTGCTCGCCGGTGGCGTTCTTCTCGTTGACCGCCGGGACGACCGGATCGTTTTTGTGGTCGAGGAGGGTGACTTCGTCGGCGAGCTGGGCATGTTGATGGGACAACGCGCTTTCCTGCCCGGCGTCGCCATGGAGGACACGGCGCTGCTGCGGGTGGCAGTCGAGGACCTGCGCCGGCTGATGGAGATCTCGGTCGAACTCAGCGACGTGTTGCTCTCGGCGCTGGACGCCAGGCGACAATTGCTGAAGCGGCTGGGCGAGGGCGGTCTGGTACTGGCGGGCGACGACGATCGGGACTTGCACCGCCTACGCGACTTCGCCGAGCGTAATCAGATCCCCTATCGGGCGGTGCTTCGTACTGATCCGGCTGCTTGGGCCGAGCTTGCGCAGACCTGCGACCTGCCGGAAGCGGGCGCGGCCGTTGTCACTGGGCAGCGCCGGGTCCTAGCTGCTCCGACGACCCGAGACCTGGCGACCGCGCTGGGGATCGACCTGTGGAGTATCTCCGACGAGAGCCGGTGTGACCTGCTGGTGATAGGTGCCGGCCCAGCAGGGCTAGCGGCGGCCGTGTACGGCGCCTCCGAAGGACTGGATGTGGTCGTCGTGGAGGACGTCGCCATCGGCGGCCAGGCGGGCAGCTCGTCGCGGATCGAGAACTACCTCGGCTTCCCTCGGGGCGTGTCCGGCGTCGAGCTGGCCCGGTCGGCGATGCTGCAGGCCGTCAAGTTCGGAACCCGGCTGGCATCACCTCGTGCGGTCACCGCGGTGGCGCGGGACGCCGGCGGTGGGTTCCGTGTCCGGCTCGACGACGAGCTCGACGTCGTCGCTTCAGCTGTGGTCGTCGCCAGCGGCGTCCGCTACCGGCGCCTCAACCTTCCCGGCCTCGCGGAACTGGAAGGCCGCGGTGTGTACTACGCCGCAGGCCAGCTCGAGGCTCCGCTGGTGGCCGACCGGAACGCCGTGATCGTCGGCGGTGCCAACTCGGCCGGTCAGGCGGCCCTGTTCCTCGCCCGGCGGGCGAGCCACGTTAACGTTCTGATTCGCCGTGACGACCTTCGCGACTCCATGTCGAACTACCTCGCACAGCGCCTCGCCCACCACGAACGCGTCACCGTGCACCCCCGCTCGGAGCTGACCGAAGTGCACGGCACCGCCCGGCTCACCGGTCTGACCTGGCGCGACCACGCCCATGACCGTGACGTACACCTCGACGCGGCCGCCATCTTCCTACTCATTGGCGCGGAGCCGTGCACCACCGCGCTGCTGGACGCGGGTGTTGAGCTCGATGACAAGGGCTTCGTCGTCACCAGCGACGGCTATGCCACCTCGGAGCCCGGCCTGTTCGCAGTCGGCGACGTACGCGCCGGCTCCGTCAAACGCGTCGCATCGGCCGTGGGCGAGGGCTCCGTGGTCATTTCCGCGGTCCACTCCTACCTCGCCGGACTCGAAACGACCTAACTCCCCGGCACCAGCGGTCAGGGAGCCTTTCTTCGCGCAGATCCGCGAGGCGAAGCTGCGCGGCAGCCCGACCACCGACTCTGACGTGACGACACGCAGCGGGCACCACCGCGACCCCGCACGAATCGCGGCATGAGAGTGAACCTCATCAACTCGGTCGTGTCAGGCTGCAGTGGTAAGTGAGTTCGCGCTGCCAGGTGTTTAGCCGTAATGGCGGCCGGCCAATTCGATGAGGGCGAGCAGTGTGTCGTGGCAGTCCTCGGCGTCCGTCATCACGGCGACCGCGGTGCCCGACGCCGGCCACGCGAACGAGAAGCAGCTGTAGCCGGTGTTCTGCCCGGTGTGACCGAACCACCCGTCACCGAGTTCCGTGCCCAGGCCGAACCCGCCGGGCACTTGCGGCGTCAGCATCTGCGCGGCCAGATCCGGCGGCAGCAGCGCGGATTCGCCGGCGATGGCGCGGCAGATCTCCCGCTCCAGCCGGACCAGGTCCGCCGGGGTGCTCCACAGCCCGGCGCCGGCCATCTCCGGCTGAGTGTGCCATCCGCCGAGCGACAGGGGCGCCTCCGCATGGCCGCGGGCCGCGCGTTCCCGGTGCTCGTACGGGAAGTGCTGGTCGTAGCTGCTGTGCGCCATGCCCACCGGTTCCAGCACGAGACTCGCCATGAGCTCGTCGAACGGCGTCTCCGTCACGTCGATCAGGAGCTGTTGGAGGACGGCGTAGTGGCTGCCCGAGTAGCGGAACTGCGATGCCCGGCGGCAGCTCGCGCCGGACCGCGGGCGTGTTCGCCGGTGGTTCACCCTGCAGGATCTGCAGCAGCGACGGCACCGGCTCACCTGCGGCGTACCCGGGGAACCAGTTCTTGGTCAGTCCGGCCGTGTGGGCCAGCAGTTGGCGAACGGTCACGGTGCCGGAGCCGGGCAGCTGCCACGAGGACAGGTAGGTGTTGACGTCGGCGTCGAGGTCGAGCGTCGCGTCGGCGACCAGCCGCAGCGTGCCGAATGCCGCGACGTGCTTGCTGATCGAGCACGCCGGAAACAGCATGTCGCGGCCGCCGGTCCAAACCTCACCGTCGAGTCCGCCAACCGCGACACCGATGCCGAGAGTCGGGTCGATGTCCGCGAACCAGGTCCTCCCAGTCCTGCTTCGAAGCCCATGGCTCCGGAAGTATGCCGTGGCCACAGCACGCTGATGAGTTTCAGCAGTCGGGCCACCGCGCTCGGCCGCAGCCGCCCAGGAGGACGGACCCCGAACACCTCACCATCCAGGCAAGCGGCGTATGGCTCACCTTCGTCCGGAGCGGACCGGCCAGCGAGGTAAGGACGTCGCTTCTGCCGCACATCAGTTCTGCTACCGATCGCTGATCCTGGCTCCGGTAATCGGCAGAACACGGCCTAGGTGATCGGGGCGCAGCGCCGATGCTGTGCGCGGGTCGGATCAGTCTCTGACGGCGCTGCGACGGGTGACCAGCCCTGAACAGTCAGGGCACGCGTCGCCGTACGGCCGGTAGCGACACGATCGGCCCCTGAACAGCGGAGGCGGCCGGCGGCAGTACGGGCTGGACGCCACCAGGGTTGCAGTCAGCGGCGCGCCTTCTCGGCGGCATGTGAGTATGCGCAGGGTGGCGCGAGGCGCGGGCCCGAACTGCTGGTCCGACTGACCAGCACGACGCCGACATGGTCTCTATGAATGAAGCCGACACAAGGTCGCACCACACAGCTCTGATGGTCACGGTTCATGAATAGACAAATCGATGATGGAAGCCATTAGCCTGGGTGATTCACGGTGATCGTCAAGCTGTGGCCGTTTGTCGGCGTGTAGATAAGCGGAAGTGCCTCTGCTGCAAGGGAAACTTGTGATTGCGACATCTACAGGTTTCTCTACGAGGGAGGCACTTCCGAGGTGCAGTCTACGGCGTGGTCGAAGGATCTGCGGGTCACCGCGGACGGTACGGGTGTGGTGTCGCACGTCGGCACGGCGCTGCTGCGGATGCTGGCCGACCGGGCCGGGCTGACCGCGGGCGCTGTCCGACGCGCTGGCCCGCACGCGGCTGGTGGCCGGTGCCATGATCGGGGCCGGGTGCTGGTCGATCTGGCGGTGATGATCGCCGACGGTGGTGAAGCGATCGCGCGATATCGACGTGCTGCGCCACCAGGACGAGGTGTTCGGGCCGGTGGCCTCGGACACCACGGTGTGGCGGGCCCTGGACGAGATCGGCGCCGGTGCAGCTGCGGCGGATCGCCGAGGCGCGGGCGAAGGTCCGCGCCCGGGTGTGGGCGCTGTTCGGCGGTCCACCGCAGGCCCGGGCGGCCGGCCGGGACATCGGCGCCGGGGTGGTGGTGCTGGACGTGGACTCCACGATCGTGATCGCGCACAGCGACAAGGACGGCGCCGCGCCGACCTACAAGCACACCTACGGCTTCCATCCGATCCTGGTGACCTGCGACAACACCGGCGAGCTGCTCGCCGTCGACGCTGCGGCCGGGCAACGCCGGCGCGAACACCGCCGCCGACCACCTCGACGTGCTGAGCCGAGGCGATCGCCCAGGTCCCCGCCGCGCACCGCCGGCATCTGCTCGTCCGCGGCGACAGCGCCGCGGCCACCCACGCGGTGCTGGACTGGCTCACCGCGCAGAGCACCACCCGGCCGGCGGGTGGAGTACTCGATCGGCTGGTCGATCGGCGAGGCCGAACGCGCCGCCATCGCCGCGCTGCCCGCCTCGGCCTGGTCACCGGCGATCGACGCCGACGGCGGTGTGCGCGACGGCGCCGAGGTCGCCGAGCTGACCGGCCTGCTCGCCCTGGCCGGCTGGCCGGCCGGGATGCGGGTCATCGTCCGCCGCGAACGCCCGCACCCCGGCGCGCAGCTGTCGCTGTTCGAGGAGCGCGACGGCTGGCGCTACACCGCGTTCGTCACCAACACGCAGACCACGCCGGCCGCCGCGACAGACCGCCCCTCACCATGCCCGGTCCACACTCTGGGGCGTGTCAGCCGAGGCCGGATCGTGCGATGACGTTGGTGATGCTGATTCGAACTGCGGTGAAGCCTTCCTGTACGAATGATTCAGCGACGTCCTCTGCGGGTTGAGCGGGTAGTAGCGGTTTGCGATGCCGTGGCGACGTATTTGATCTGGTCTGGCTCGGCAGAGGTTCGTGCATGTCCTTCGATGGCGACGAAGCTGTAGGGTTGCCGCTCATCGCTGACGCAGACTGCGATGCGCCGGTCACGCGCCAGGCTCTTGCCTTTGACGCTCCCGGGCGATAGGGCGAAGGCGAGTTCATCGCCGTCGAGGATGAAGCAGACGGGGGTGACATGGGGTCGCCCGTCGGCGCGGGTGAGGGGCTATGTGGCAAGCCTTGTTCCCGCGGCGACGAAGGATCGCCATTCGTTGTCGGTCATTGTTGTCATTGGTGTGTTTCCTTTCGTTTCGATGTTGCGATTCCCGCTAACGGTGGCGCTGTGTTGCAAGCGGCGAGCCCTGCTTCATAGCGCCCCACCGGTGTGTTCGTGGATCGCGTGGGCGATGGTTTCCCAGTCGGTCTGCTCGACGCCCTGGTCCGCTCTCTGGAGTTGGAGGAGCCGGGCGCAGGGGATTTCTCTTACGAGCGCCTGACCGTGTGATTGGGAACATGGGTCCGGCGGAGGGCCGATGACAACCAGCCCCTGTCCGCCCACCGGCAGGTGTAACCCGATCGGCACACAACCCAAGAACTCGCGTCTGCTGATGGCGAGCCGGCTCGGACCATGCCGCACGAGGAGCGCCCCTGCCACCAGGATGCTCGCGGTGAGGAACCTCAGTCCAGCACTGACCAGCGGAGGCAGGCCATCGACCATCAACCGGATCGCCCCGTACGTCGAGCCCCACACGACGTAGATACCCCCGAGAGCGACAGCAACTTGGGCCATGCTGGGCGCCGCAGCCAGCCGCGTGAGGCCGGTCGTGGCTGTCATGACCGACCTGCCTGCCGCTCGCGTAAGGATCCAGCGACGGCGTGCTGCGCCAAGAAGAGTAGGAGCCCGGTGGCGAGGGCGGTGGCGCCCAGCCAGGTTGTGCCGGTGTGCTCCAGCAGCGCCGTGCCGACCACCGGGCCGAGGGTGACGCCGAGGCTCCAGGTGCTCGAAGCGACGCCCATGTATCTGCCGCGTAGATCGGGCGGCGCCAAGTCAGCGAACGTGGCGCCGAACTGGACCGCCATCCCGATCTGCGCGAGGGTGAGGGTAAGGACCGCGGCGGCTAAGCCGGCGCTGCCCTGAGCCACGGCGGCCAGACCGCCGCCCAGGCCCGCCAACAGCATCGAGGTGGCGAGTACTGTCCCGCGGTCGCGATGCGCCAGCACAGCGACGGCCAGCGGCTGAAGGATGACGATGGCGAGCCCGTTGAGGGCGAGCACGGCGCCGTACGTGGCCGCGCAGTGCCCCTGCGCTGTCATCAGCAGCGGCAACGTGGCGAATGCCTGCATGAGCAGTGTGAAGTAGGCCACGTGGATCAGAGCCATGGTGACCATCAGGCGGTCGCCGAGCAACGCTGGCAGCAGCGCACATCGAGGGCGGCTCGAGGTCGAGCCAGTCTCCGGCACCGCAGCCACCACGATCAACGCTGCGGCCAGCATGGCGACTGCGTTCAACCAGAACAGCAGGCTGTAGCCGCGACTTACCAAGACCCCGGCAGCCGTTGCGGCGATGGAGTACCCGAGGTTCGCCGCCCAATAGAGGAGGCCGTACGCCCGCACCCGCTGTTCAGGCGGGAGGTCCGCCACGGCCGCCGAGCCGGCCGGGCGGAAGAGTCCAGCGGTCAGGCCGTAGCCGACTGCCGCGGCCCAGATGACCGGCGTCGTGTCGGCCGATCCCAAGGCGGCCAGCGCAATTGACGTCCCAAGGAACCCCAGGAGCATCGTCTGTCGACGCCCGAACCGGTCCCCGAGCCATCCCCCCAGCAATTGCGACCCGAAGTCGCCGATGCCCACAGCCGCCACCACGGCACCCGCCGCCGTCGGAGCCATCCGCTGTTCCTGGGTCAGGTACAGCACAAGCATCGGCTGCACGAACGCGCCGGCTCGAGCAACGAGGTGGCACGCCCCAAGGGTCCACGCCAGGGCTGGTAGCCCGAACGGTGGCCGGCGTGTGTGGTTGCTCTCACCGGTGTCGACCGTTGTTGTCGAGACTGCCATGCCGTCGACGCTAGGAGCGATGAGCGGTCAAGAAAAGCGATTGTTTACGATAGAATCCATCGCGATGTGCTATACATGGAGCCATGGCCGACGTCGACCTGCGGCAGCTGACGACGATGATCGCGATTGCCGAGGAGGGGACGTTCTCCCGAGCGGCGATCAGGCTGGGCTACACCCAGTCGAGCGTGAGCCAGCACATCGCAGCGCTGGAGAGGGCGCTTGGCGGCTCGGTGTTTGATCGGCCCGGTGGTCCAAGGCCGGTGCGGATAACTCCTCTCGGAGCCGTGGTGCTCGAGCAAGGCAGGGAGCTGCTGTCGAAAGCCGAAGCGCTGGGACATGCGGTTGATCGATTCAAGGCGGGCGATGGCCGAATCGACGTCGGTACCCTGCAGAGCGTGTCCAATGTGATCCTGCCGACCGTGCTGCGCCGCCTTCGGGATGAGCATCCCAACTGCGAGATCAGGCTCTCGGAAGCGGAGCCGGACGAGGCGCAGATCGGCGATCTCGACCTGTTGTTCTACGACGGACTGATCAGCGATGAAGCGGAACACGTCCTGCTGATGGAGGACCCCTATTTGGTGGTGGCGCATCCAGGAGCCCTGCCGGCCGGCCCGGTGCCCGCGCAGAAGCTGGACGGGAAGGCGATGGTGGCCTGGCCAGCGACCTGCGACCAGCCCAGATTGGAGAAGTCCCTCGCGCACGCAGGCGCACAGCCGCGCATCGTGTTCCGCTCAGCGGGCAACGAAACGATCTTGTCGATGGTGCGCGCCGGGATGGGGCTCGCCGTTCTGCCCTGGCTTGCGATTCACCACGTCGTGTGCCGCTCCTGTGGCGCGATTCATGGACCAGAAGGTTGGCCAGATCTGCACATTCACGAACTCGACCCCACACCCACGCGCGAGATCTACCTTCACTGGCCCCCTGGACGCAGCGATCAGTCGCCGCTCGCGGCCCGCACCATCGAGATCGCCGTTGAAGTCTCGCGCGAGCTGGCTCAGCAGGCCCCACCAGTCCGGACCTAACCCGGGTACCAGCTGCTTCAGCGTCGACACCGGTGCAACCCGACGGTCCGATCGATTATCAGTCGAGCGAGAAGGCGCCATGGCCGACCCAGCTGGCGCCATCCGGCCACCGACCATTGCCTTCCGGATCGCACTGGGCCGCGCCGCCGATCGTCGAGCTGCTCATCGGTCTTGGACAGCTCGGCGCCGAACCGGTCGCTGCCGATGCCGACGCCGAGGATGAGCCGGCCGCCGCTGAGCCGATCCAGTGTCGCGGTCTACCGAGCGACCTTTGCCGGCCGGCGACGGGGAAGCGGCGTCACCATCGGGCCCAGCCGCAGCCGTTCGGTCGCCGTGGCCATCGCCGCCAACGCGATCCACGGGTCGGCGGTCGGTCGGACCGGCCCCCGCCAGTGCAACTGATCCCACACTAAGCAGCCGTCCCACCCGGCCGCCTCCGCCTCGGCGGCCAGCCGCGCCACCACCCTCGGGTCGGCGAGGTCGTCGAAGAGCGGCAGCCAGAGTGCCGACCGCAGTCGGCTCATCAGCGGCCTCGTCCCGTGTGCCGGATCAGGGCCGGCACGAAGGCATCCCACACCGGCCCCGGCAGGTCGTGTCCGGCCCCGTCCAGGATCAGCAGTTCCGCACCAGGGATCGCGTCCCGCAACGCCTCGCCGTGCGGCAGTGGCAGGACTGGGTCGTGGTCGCCGTGGACCACGAGCGTCGGCGCGGCGATGTCGCCGAAGCCGCCTCGGGTCGGCCGATCGGACTCGATGGCGTAGTGGTTGGCCAGGGTCGACGCGTAGTCCCGTGCCCGCGCGACGTCCCGCTCGACCAGCGCCCGTGTCGTGGCCTCGGCGAAGTACGGCGAGCCGCCCGCGTACGCCCTGGTCGAGCCGACCACGTACTCCACGACCGAGGCCGAATCGGCTGGGTCGGGATCGGCGGGCAGTGCCTCGACGAGCTTGTCCGTCGGCGGCGGAAGGCCAGGCTCGTCCGTCGAGCTGGAGACGAACGTCAGCGACGCGACCCGATCGGGATGGTCCACACCGGCGATCAGGCCGATCCCACCGAACATCGACTGACAGACCAGGTGCGCCCGCTCGATGCCGAGGGCATCCTGGATGCCGAACGTGTCGAGAGCCAGGTCGGTGTATGAGTACCCCGGCTCGCCTGGTGGATAGCTGGTCGACCGTCCGGTGTCGCGATGGTCGTAACGGACGACGTAACGGCCGCCCGCCGCGATTCGTTCGCACAGCTGGGCGTCCCACCACAGCATCGAGGCGGATCCCCCGGCGACGAGCAGGATCGGCGGGTCCGCTCGGTCCCCGAAGGTCTCGACACACAGCTCGACGCCGTTGATCTCGAGGAGCTGCTCGCCGTGAGTGGTCAGCGCGGTCATGGCGGCCCTCATTCGGAAGTCTTCGTTGAACTAGCTGGTTCTGTCACGCTAAGGCGAAGTCTCCACCGTGAAAAGCGATAGTTTCCGATCGATTAAATCGCAATTCGCAATGACCCTTGGAACAGTGGACTCGAGACCGACGTCGAAGTGCGCCACCTCGCCGCACCTCCCACGCGCGGCACAGGCCGGTGGCTTCGTCGTCATCTGGTAGACGGTGATCCACAACCAGTCGACGGTGTGCCGATGGGGTCTTATTGACCATTTACCGGCGTCCTGCGCCCGCGAATGCCGGTGTGACTCTTGACAGGTCGGCGATCGATGAGTGAGCTTCGCAATGACCGGTGGGAACGCTCCCAGTCCCACCGCAAGTTCTGGATGGGGCAAACGTGGCTCTTACTTCACTACGCCGTCGTGCCGCCACCGGCATCGCAGCGACCGCTGCGATGGTCGCGGCGGGCATCCCTCTCTGCGCCTCCACGGCTTCGGCCGCCATTCCGGACGGCGCCGCTCTCTACACTCCCCGCCCGGACCATGGCGCTATCAAGCAGATCGCCGATCTGACCAGCAGCGGCCACAAGGATCTGGCGCGCAAGATCCGCACGATGATCGACACGCCGCAGGCCATCTGGGTTACCAGTGGCAGCGGCAAGAAGCTCACGCAGTCCATCAAGGCGGAGGCCCACCGGGCCGCCGGCAAGAAAGAACTGCCGGTCTTCGTCGCCTACAACATCCCGTTCCGCGACTGCGCGCAGTATTCGGCGGGCGGCGCTACCACCGTCGCCGAGTACAAGGCGTGGGTCGACGCGTTCGCCGCGGGCATCGGCAACAGCCCGGCCGCGGTGCTCCTGGAGCCGGACGGCCTCGGCATCATCCCCTGGTACACCTCGGTCAACGGGCAGCAGGAGTGGTGCCAGCCGGCCGATGCCGACCCCGCCACCGCGGCGGCGGAGCGCTTCGCGATGCTCAACTACGCGGTCAGCAGTTCAGGGCGCTGCCGAACACCAGCGTCTACCTCGACGGCACGCACAGCGCGTGGCTCGGCGTCGGCGACATCGCCGATCGGCTGATCAAGGCCGGCGTCGCAACGGCCGACGGCTTCTTCCTCAACGTCTCCAACTACGAGACCACCGAGCGACAGCTGAAGTTCGGCGACTGGATCTCCAAGTGCATCGACATACGCCGCCGAGCGGCCGGCCGGTCACTTCGAACTGCGCCAGCCAGTACTACCCGGCCGACCCGAACGACTTCAGCACCTGGGTCCAGACCGACGCCTGGTACGACGCCAACGTCGGGAACGTCTCACCCGGACGATCTCGCACACTTCGTGTCGACACGAGCCGCAACGGGCAGGGCCCGTGGACCCCGCCGGCCGGCACGGCTGGCCCGACCCGCAGGTCTGGTGTAATCCGCCAGGTCGTGGCCTGGGCGTGCGCCCGACCACGCAGCACCGGGAATCCGCTGGCCGACGCGTTCCTCTGGGTCAAGACACCGGGCCAGTCCGACGGGCAGTGTGACCGCGGCACCGGCACGGGCCTGGACCCGGCGCGCGGCAACATCGCCGACCCGGCGGCCGGCGACTGGTTCCCGGAGCAGGCGAGCGAACTGGTCCAGCTCGCGAACCCGCCGATCAGCTGACCTGCGGTCTCATAAAAGGGGTGCCTCATCCCCGGGCACCCCTTTTCGCCGGCCCGGTGCAGGACCTTGCACAGTGCTCCCGGCGACCCATCAGCCGAGGCCGACGCACCTGCCTACCCAGCCGGGCCTCAACATGACCTTTCGATGGCCCAGGAGCCAGAGAACCGTCTACCGGTTCCACGTCGCGGCGGCCCGGCGAGCAGCCCTACGCAGGTGCCCATCTCCCGGGCGGCGACCGTCGCCTGAGCGTGTTGGTTGCTGGCGGCGGCACTTGATGAAGGCTCCTGCGGCACTCATCCGGGTCAACTGAACGGGCTGCTGACGGATCGGCGGGCAAGACGGGGCACGTCGCCCGTGCTGGCGAGCGGAACCGTCCGTGGTCGTGCTCCAGCTCGTCGGTCAGGCGTGGGCGATGCCCGCGATCTGGGTGTTGAAGGGGATGAACGGGGTGTGCAGTCGGTACGGCTCGATGTCGACTCGGGCGAACCCGGCGGCGCGCAGCAGGCCGGCCAGATCCCGTTCGCACGAGCACCCCTCGAAGGTCCAGGCCCACGGCCGGCGCAGCGCTCGTTGGAGAGTGCGCGTCGGGGTACCGGCCCGGGCAGCGACGTGTTCCACGAAGCGGAAGGTGCCGCCGGGACGCAGGATGCGACGGATCTCGGCCAGGACCTCGGCGGGGTCGGTCACCGTGCAGAGCACGAGCGAGGAGATCACGCTGTCGACGCTCTGGTCGGGGAGGTCGGTGCGCTCGGCGAGACGGTCGCGGAGGTCGAGGTGCACGCCGTGGCGCTCGGCGGCGGCCCGCAGCCGCCGGTGCATGGGGAGGTTGGGTTCGATGGCGACGAGCGTCGATCCCGGGTGCAGGTAGCGGAGGTTGGCACCCACTCCGGGGCCGAGCTCGACGACCGTCTGGGGCAGCTCGGCGAACACGCGCCGCTTGTGCTGGCGCAGGTTCCACTCGATGTACGGGCCCATCATGCTGAAGAACGCGGCGTTGAAGGGTCCACGCGCCCCGTGCACCTCGAAGCCGGTCGCTGGGGACATGGGCATGGTGTTGCCGGTCATGTCGGTCACAGAGTCCTCGCCTCGCTGGTCGGTACAGGCACTCTGCGCCGATCCCGCCGGCCTGTCAGGCGTGGAACTACCCCACTTTCGACGAACCGCTCAGAGCTGATCGCGCCGGGCGCTGTACCACGCGGCGATCTGGGCGCGAGACCGGAACCCCAGGCGCAGGCGGATCCGTTCGACGTGCCCCTCGGCGGAGCGCTCGTCGATCCCCAGGCGCGTCGCGATCTCGCGGTTCGTGCACCCTTGGCTCACCAGGTCTGCCACCTCGCGTTGGCGAGCCGTCAACCCGTCGGCGCGGCGCCGTGGGACGGGCAGGCCGAGGAACCGGCGGACCACGCGCACCAGCTCGTCCCGGTCACCCGCGTACGGCAGGTGCGATCGGCCGGGCAGCAGCACCAGCTGGGCACCGCTGATGCCGCCGGCGAGGGCTTCGGCCTGCGCGACGGGTGCCGCGCGGTCGCCGGTGCGGTGCACCACCAACGTCGGCACCCGCACCTGACCGAGGCGGTCGCTGACGTCGAGCTCGTAGCTCAGCGCCAGCAGCGCCCGGGCGGTCGCGGCACTCGAGCACGCGCGCTGGTAGCGGGCGAGCTCGGCACGTGTCGAGCGATCGGCGTCGGGGGCGAAGATGTCGGTCAGCACGTCCGACCCCAGCCCCCAGTGCGACTCGACCAGCCCCAGGACATGATCGCGCACGCCTGGCGGGGACAGGTCGCCGCCGCGCACCCAGCCGCCGTAGAGCACCAGGCGCCGAACGGTGTCGGGATGAGCCGCAGCCCACGCCACGGCCACCGGAGCCCCCATCGACGTGCCCATCAGATCGAACGGTTCGCCCAGCGTCGCTGCGACCGCGGCCAGCTGCTCGAGCTCGAACGCCAACGACGGTCGGGCGATCCGCGGCCGCCGATAGCCCGCACCCGGCGCGGTCGTAGCGCACGAGTCGACAGCCCTGCGCCAACGCCTCGTAGAGCGCCCGCTCGGCCGGCAGCTCCCAGCTCAGTTGGAGATGCGTGAGCCAACCCATCACGTAGACCAACGGCCTGCCCGCACCGACCGAGGCGTACGACACGGCGGTGCCATCGGCCAACACCACCCGATCGATCCGCTGCTGCACCATCCGATTGTCGCTCACGCTCGCCGGGGCAAGCTTGACTGCCCTGCGCTCTCCCGCAAGGCTCGCTTCCCTGGCCGACTGTCGGCGGGTGCTCTGCGACAGTCGGCCGACCACATCGATTGTCGCCGCCAAACTCCGAGATGCTTATCGGGCTAATGGGTGCTAACCGACTCGAGAAGCAGGGGGAGCTGTCGGTGCCGAAAGCAGTCGCCAGGCCACCCGTCAGGAAGCTGCGGCTACCGGTTGCGGGTCGAGCAGGCGCCTCCGCACGTCGTCGGCGCGTGGATGGCCCACATCGGCGAGGATGGCCAAGGCCTGCTGCCACGCCGGGCGGGCCAGCCCAGGATGTCCTGCGAGCCGATGGGCGTCGCCGAGGCGCATCAGGCATAGCGCCTCGCCGACCCGGTGTCCTACGTCCTGGTAGAGGGTCAGGGCACGGCGGTAGAAGGCGATGGCTTTCCGATGGTGGCCGAGGTGGAGATGGGCGAGGCCCAGACTGTCGGCGATGTTCGCCTCGTCGTACCGATCGCCCAGTGTCCGACACAGTTGTGTATGCCTGTTCACAATGGATGATTGCCTGCTGATAGTCGCCGAGCGTGATGAGGCGCCAGCCGACGTTGTTCAATGCTCTCGCTTCACCGACGCGGTGTTCGCCGGCCCGGAACAGTTCGAGCGCCAGCTGGTCGTGTCGCAAGGCGTCTCGGGGCCGGTTGAGGGACTCGTACACGAAGCTCGTCATGATGTGGGTGTGTGCCTGCCCGACCGGGTCGTCGATTCGCTTGAACACCTCGACCGCTCGGTCCAGATGGTCGAGTGCCTCACCCTGGCGCCCCAGCCGGGTCAACGCGCGGGCGAGGATGCGGCGGGCGTATGCCACTCGCGGCGGGTCACCGCCGCGTTGCGCAGCCTTCACCGCCGCGGTGAAGCAGGCGACCTGATCGTGCCAACGGCCGTTGCGGTTGAAGACGTCGGTGAGCGACCACGCCAATCCCCAGACGTGAGGGTCGTATCCGGCGCGGGCAGCAACGTGGACTGCGGCGACCACAGCCGGGTACTCCGCGGCGAACCAGCCGCCCGGCGAGCGCGGCACCTCGGGCATCACTCCCGGGAGGGCCGGCGGCAGGCTGGTCGGGTCGCGGTGCGGTTCGAGAGCGATGGCAGCGGTGTGGGCCGTACGGAGATAGTGGTCGAGGATACGTTGACGGGCGTCGTCGCGTTCCGCGACGCTGACGAGTTCTGTGGCATAGGCGCGCAGCAAGTCGTGCAGGGCATACCGGCCAGGGCAGGTCTCGATCAGCAGGCACGCGCCGACCAGCTCGGCCAGGGCGGCGTGGACCTCGCCGGTCTCGGCCGCCGGCGAGGCTGACCGCTGCGGCGGCGCCGAGCTCTGGTCCCGGGTACGTGCTCAACAGTCGGAACAGCCGTGCGCCGGCCGCGGTAAGCACCCGGTAGGAGCAGGAGAGCACTGCGCGTAGGTCGACGGCGGGATCCCGGTCCACGAACGGCGCCAGGCCGTCCGAGGACTCCAGTTCGGCCGCGACCGCGGCGAGTGGGATGTTCGGGCGGACGGCGGCTCGCGCCGCCGTGACGGCCAGGGCGAGGGGCAGTCCCGCGCACCGGGCGATGATTGCGTCGACCGCCGCCGGATGGGGGCTGATTCGTCGCGCTCCCAGGCGATCGAGCAGCATGTCCCGCGCCTCAAACGGATCGAGGAGGTTCAGCGGTATCGGGTGCGCTTGGTGGGTGGCGACCAGGCCGGTCAGCTGGTTCCGGCTGGTCACCAGGACCAGGCAGCCCGGCGCTCCGGGCAGCAGCGGTCGGACCTGGTCGGCGGTACGGGCGTCGTCCAGCAGGATGAGCATGCGCCGGCCAGTGAGCTGGCTGCGGTACAACCCGGCCTGCGAGTCGACGTCGGCGGGTATGCGGCCCGCCGGTACCTCCAGCGCGTCCAGCAGGGACCTGATGGCCTCTCCGGCGCCGACCGGCGTACCGGCTGGATCGAAGCCCCGCAGGTTGAGGTAGAGCTGCCCGTCCGGGAAGTGGTCGGGTACGCGGTGCGCCCAGTAGAGGCGACAGAGGTCTTGCCGACTCCGGCGGTCCCGGTGACCACGACCACCGAGGCGGAGGTCTGTACCGCCGCGAGGCTTCGATCCAGCTCGGCCAGGACGTCGGTCCGTCCGGTGAAGGCCTTGGGTGCCGCCGGTAGCTGTCTCGGGGTCGCGGCAGGACGTGGTACGGGCACGGCCGGCTGGGCATTCGCGGGCTGTAGCCCGGGGTCCGCGGCGAGGATGTCCCGCTGCAAGCGCTGGAGGGGCGGACCGGGTTCAGTGCCCACCTCGTCGACCAAAACCTCGCGGATTCGCCGGTACTCGGCGAGCGCCTCGGCCTGCCGGCCGCATCGGTAGAGGGCGAGCATCAACTGTCCGGCGATCCGCTCGTCCATCGGATGCTCGGCCGCGAGGCCGGCCAGGCCGGGGAGCAGCTCGGCGTGCCCGCCGCGGTCGAGCACGAGCGCGTTGCGGTCGAGCTGGGCCGCCAGCCGCTCAGCGACCAAGCCGGCGCGGACACCGGCCAGCCAAGGCGTGTCGAGCGTGGCGAATGCTTCCCCCCGCCACAGCGCCAGCGCCTCCGCGAACAACACGTCGTCGCCGCTGGTCCGAGCCTGCGCGACGAGATACCGGAAGCGGTGCAGGTCCACGGCCATCGGGTCGGCGGTCAGCCGATAGCCCGCAGGCCCTCTCATCACGTTTACCTCGGCTGCGACGCCGAGCGCCTGCCTCAACCTGGACAGGTAGCCCGACAGGATGTTCCGGGCCCGCTGCGGCGAACGCTCGCCCCACACCCGGTCGAGCAGCTCATCCGCGCTGACGGTCCGGTTCGCATCCACCAGAAGCGCCGCCAGCACGCATCGCTGACGGGCGTGTCCGAGGTCGACCACCTGCCCGTCGACCTCGGCCTCCACCGGCCCGAGCACCCGAAACAGCATGTCACCTGCCGATTCAACGAACACCGCACGAACGGTCAAGACCGATCGCGCACCTTGGATGAGGCCATCGGCGAGCAGTCTCGCCGAGCATCACGGCCGCGACGACCGTCGCGTCGTAAGCACGACGCGGCCGGGTCACTCATCCGACAGGGGGAAGGACGCACATGCGCTCCACGATCAGCAACCTCGGGGTACGCCAGGAATCCCGGCGGACCGACCAACCGGAAGAACGGCCATCCGAACGATCCTGCTGGCCGGCGTGCTCGTCGCCGGCCCGCTGGCCATGCCGGCCTGCCCGCGCAGGGCGCCGTCACATGCGACGGACGGCCCGCCACCATCGTCGGCACCGAAGGGCCGGACAGCATCACCGGTACCGACGGCAACGACGTGATCGTGGCACTCGGCGGCAACGACCGGGTGTTCGCCGGGCCGGGCTCCGACGTGGTCTGCCTCGGCGCCGGCAACGACGCGCTCAACGGCGGCGCGGGCAACGACGTCTCCGTCGCCGAACCGAGTCTTCGACGGCATCGACAGCTTCGCCGGCGGAGCGGGCAACGACACCGCACGGTACGCCGCCCGAACCGTCTCCGTCGCGGTCAGCCTCGACGACGTCCCCGACGACGGCTCCGGCGACGAAACCGACAACATCCACGCCGACGTCGAGAACGTCGTCGGCGGGCAGGCACGCAACACCCTGCGAGGGCAGCGCGGCGAACAACATCCTGGTCGGCGCCGACGCCGGCGACGTGATGCTCGGGAACGCCGGCGACGACGAGCTGCGCGGCGGCGGTGGCAACGACCTCCTCCGTCGGCGGGCCCGACGACGACGTCATGTCCGGCGACGCCGGCGACGACCACGGGATCGCCGACGACGGCCCGGACGGCGCCGACGTCTTCAACGGCGGCAGCGGCCAAGACACCGCGTCGTACGCCGGTCGAACCACTGCTGTGCGCGTCTTCCTCGATCGCTTGAGCAACGACGGCGCCTCCGGCGAGGGCGACAACGTAGGCGGCCTGGCCAACGATGTCGAGATCATCTACGGCGGCTCGGCGGGCGATACGCTGAACGCCCAAACAGTTCTTCCTGGGGGCCCAGCTCGAGGGGCGGGAGGGCAACGACACCATCAACGCCATCAACGGCATCGCAGACACCGTCGATGGCGGGTCCGGCCGCGACACCTGCCCCACCGACAGGATCGACACGGTAGTCAGCTGCCCTTGACACCGGCCCAACCCGCCGGCTGTCCCGCCCGGTACGGGCGGGACAGCCGGCGGTCCTCCCACACCGGTTGCAAAGACGCGTTGTAGCGACCACTTAAGCCCGCTGATCAGCGCTAAGGCACCTCCGCGGTAGGCCCGGTCGCCGTAGTACAGCGACCGGGGCGACGGCCGCGATGGCCGCGACTCGGTCCGAGTGCATCGCCACCGTGAACTGGGTGGTGGACAGGAACGAACCGCCGAACATCCAGACGTTGGGTCGACCACCGTTGCGCCGCACACCAGCACGCGGCCGCGATTCCGTCGGACGCCTCGTCGAGGTAAAACCGAATCGGCCGGCTGATCCGCCGTGCCGCGGCAGTCATTCAGCACCACGACATAGCCCTGCTGCACCAGATGCATCAGATCCAGCCGCGCGGATGCGCTGTACTGCGAATGCCAGGAGGCGTGGGTGAACACCGACGATCCGACGTTGTCGGCACTGCTACGGGCCGAGCGGCGGGTACTTGGAGATCCAGACGAAGCTGCACCGATGGGCCGTCCGGCGTGATCGAGGTCAGCGGCTCCCGGGCGCTGGCCCGGGCCCTGCCGACCTGGCACCGCGATCACCACCGTGGCCCGCAGCCGCTGCGCGCCGCGGCGTCCGCCGGACACGTCGGGGTTCAAACACTGCATTTCTGCCGCGGTCGCGCGGCCCGCACCATCGAGGCGTCGAACACGGAGTGAGGCGTGATGGCCGACGTGCCCAGTCGGATCCCCGGTGGTCGTGATCGGGGCGGGCCAGGCTGGTCTCGCGGTGAGCTACGAGCTGACAGCTCGCGGCATCGATCACGTGGTGCTGGAACGGGACCGGATCGGCCAGACCTGGCGCGGTCTGTGGGACAGCTTCTGCCTGGTGACGCCGAACTGGTCAATGAGCTTGCCGGGCGCCGCCTATGCGGGAGACGACCCGGAGGGTTTCGTGCCCGCGACGAGATCGTCCGATACCTGCAGCAGTACGCGTCGGCGTTCGGTGCGCCGGTTCGCGAGGGAGTCGGCGTGGACAGCCTCGAACCTGGTCCCACAGGCGGGTTCCTGCTTCGCACCTCGGCCGGCGAGTTGCACGCGGAGGCGGTTGTCGTGTGCACGGGCGCCTATCAGCGGCCGCATCGCCCCGATGTTGCGGCCGCTCTACCGCACGATGTGCTAGCCATCGATGCCGAGGACTACCAGAATTCCGCAGCACTTCCGCCGGGGAAGGTCCTCGTGGTGGGCAGCGGCCAGACCGGTTGCCAGATCTCCGAGGAGCTACAGGAATCCGGCCGCGACGTGTTCCTCGCCTGCGGACGGGCGCCGTGGCTGCCGCGGCGGGTCAACGGCCGGGACATCGTCACCTGGCTAAGAGAGACCACCTTCTTCGACGCCCCGCTCAGCGCCCTGCCCTCACCCGCAGCCCGGCTGAGCGCCAACCTGCAGGTGACCGGCCGCGAGGCGGCCATGACCTGAACTACCGCACGTTGCAGGCGATGGGTGTGCACCTCCTGGGTCGCTTGGCCGGCCTGGAGGCACGTCGGGCCTACTTCGCGGTGACCTGGCCGACTCGGTCGCCTTCGGAGATGCCCGCTACGCCGACATTCGAAAGCTCCTCACCGAGCAACTCGCAACCAGGGGTGTCACGGCGCCCGAGCTACCCGATCCCCCGCCGTTTCACGCCGACCCGCCGCGCGAGCTGGACCTTGCGGGATTCGGCGTGGTGATCTTCACCTCTGGCTTCCGGCCCGACTACGCGCACTGGGTACGTTTCCCTGCCTTCGAACACCTGGCCGCTGGTGTCGCGGTGCATTGCCCCCAGCCGGTCACACTATTCGCGGCGGAGTCCCGGGTCCAGTTGGCCCGGTTCCTGCTCGCGCGTAAGGGGATGCTCACCTCCAGCATCAACGAGGCCATCGCCTTCGTCCGCAGCGACCCAGCGCTGACCGCCCCCGATCTTGAACTCATCTGGCTTCCGGTACCGTTCCTGGGCGAGGGCCTGACACCCCCACCGGCCCACGGGCTGAGCGTGGGGGTCCTTTTCCTCACACCGGAAAGTCGGGGTCACATCCGTCTTGCCACTGCCGACCCGGCGCAACCGCCAGTCATCGACCCCGGCTACCTCACCGCCGAATCGGACCTGCCCCCTCTGCTTGCCGGCATACGCATTGCCGAACGGCTGTTCGAGACCGACGCGCTGCGCCCCTACGTCGGCGGCCCCATGGCGCCGTGGCCAGGCAAGGTCGATGACGCGACCCTGGCGCGGTTCGTCCGGGACCACGCCCAGACGGCATACCACCCGGTGGGCACCTGCCGCATGGGCACCGACGACGGCGCGGTGGTCGACGGTGAGCTGCGCGTCCACGGCCTGGACGGGTTGCGGGTGGTCGACGCCTCGGTGATGCCGCGGATCACCCGCGGCCATCCCCACGCACCGACCCTCATGATCGCCGAACGCGCCGCCGACCTCATCCGAGCAAGCAACCACGAGCCGAAAGACCGAGAGGGGCGAGCGCTGCAGTACGCGGTGGTCGCGTTCTACGTGCTGCCGGACGCGGCCTGACTTCACCGCCTCTGCACGGCTTTCCGCCGGAGCGTCATTAGGCTCAAGTCCGATGGACGAGCTCGATGCCCTATGGGCGTTCCTCGTCGCCGCCGTGGTCGCGTTCGCCGTCACGCCTCCGGTGGCGCGGCTCGCAACCCGCATGGGCGTGGTGCACCATCCGCGCGAGCGCGACCTCCACGAGCGCCCCGTGCCGGGGCTGGGCGGCCTGGCGATCCTCGCCGCCGTGCTGGTCGCGGCCCTGTTCTTCATGCCCGCAGGCGCGCAGACGCGCGGCATCATCGGCGGCGCAATCGCGATCACGCTCGTCGGGGCGATCGACGACATCCGCCCGGGCGGGCTGCACCCGGCGCTGAAGCTCGGGGGTCAGTTCGCCGCCGCGGCGATACCGGTGTTCGCCGACGTGCGCGTCGAGAACCTGACGCTCCCGTTCATCGAGCCGATCTCACTCGGCGACTGGGGCTATCCGCTGACGCTGGTCGGAATCGTCGCCGTGGCGAACATCGTCAACTTCACCGACGGCGCGGACGGCCTCGCCGCGGGCGTCTGCACGATCGCCGCAGCCACCTTCGCGATCATCGCGCTGTCGTTCTCGGAACGCCTGGACGCCGCCATCCTCGCCGCGCTCACGGCCGGCGCCGCGATCGGCTTCCTATGGCACAACTTCCACCCGGCGTCGATCTTCATGGGCGACGCGGGGTCGAACCTGCTCGGCCTGCTGCTCGCCTGCGTCGCGATCCAGGGCGTTCTGAAGACGGCCGCCGTCGTCGCTCTCTTCTTCCCGCTGCTGATCCTCGCCGTGCCGGCACTCGATGCAACCTTCGTCGTCGCCAAGCGGATCAAGTACCGCCGGCCGGTGTACGCGGCGGACCGCTGGCACTTCCACCATCGCTTCGCGAACATCGGCTTCTCGCAGCGGCGCACCGTCCTCTACCTGTACGGCTGGACGCTGTCGCTGGCGGCGCTCGCGCTCGCGATGCGGTTCGTTCCGTACTCGGACGACGACGGCACGCTCCACGCAGGCTGGACGCTCGTGATCGTGGCGTTCGCGGCCGTGGCGGTCGCTGCCAGCGTCTACCTGGTGGTGGTGCTCGAGATCCTGAAGTTCCGTCGCGGGCGCGAGCGTGAGATCCGCCGCCAGGTCGAGACCGGCGAGCTGCCTGTGCTCACCGAGGCGGAGATCGACGCCGAGATCGGGCGCGAGGTCGAGACGGGCGAGTTCGAGGCCGTGCGCCCGCCGGAGACGGGGGAGTTCGAGGCGGTCGCACGGGAGTAGGCGGCGCGGGCGGTCAGAACAGCGTTTCCTGGACCGCCTCCCTTCGTAGCCTTTCCTCAGGCGTCAGGACCGGGTCGGTGCCGCCACCCGGGTCCGGACGGGTCGAGTCCGCCGCTGCGCCGCCGAGGCCCGGACCGCTGCGGCGGCCGGGGCGCGCCAATGCCGCGATCCGGTTGCGCTCGGCCTTGGGGGCGTAGGCGCCGCGCGCGTACAAGCGCTCGTAGCGAGGCACGAGGTCGGGCGGTATGAGGCGAGCCACTCCATGAAGATCTGGCGCACCTCGCCGCGCAGGTGCAGGCAGATCCCGCCAATGCTCACCGCGCCCGCCTCGCCGCATAGCTCGAGGATCTCCTCGACCTGCTCAGGCGAGTCGTTGATCCCCGGCATGAGCGGCGCGATCAGCACGCCGCATGGGATGCCCTGGCGGTTGAGCTCGGCGACCGCCTCGATGCGCTTGCGTGGGTGTGGCGTGTGCGGCTCGCTTGCGCGCCAGGCCTTCTCGTCGAGCGTCGGAATCGAGAGGTTGGCGGCGAAGCCGGCCATCTCGTGGATCTCCTTCATCAGCTCGACGTCGCGCAGCAAGAGCGGCGACTTCGTCAGCACCGACGAGGGAGTGCGCGAGTCGCGCATCGCCTCCCAGATGCCCGGCATCAGCCTGTAGCGGCCCTCGACCCATTGGTACGGGTCGGTGTTGGTCCCGAGCGCGACGTGCTCGCGCTTCCACGACGGCTTCATCAGCTCAGCCCGGGCGACCTCCGGCACGTTGACCTTGACGACGATCTCCTTCTCGAAGTCACGCCCGGCGTCGAAGTCGAGATAGGTGTGGGTTGGGCGGGCGAAGCAGTAAAGACACCCATGGCTGCATCCGCGGTACGGATTGATCGTCCAGCGGAACGGCATCCGCGATGCCTTTGGGACCCGGTTGAGCGCCGATTTGGCCTGAATCTCGTAGAAACGCGTGTCGAGCGCCTCGGGCGCGTCGAAGGTCCGGACCGTCGCCGGCTCGCGGTAGCCGGGGAGCGTGCGGCTCTCCTCGGCGTCGACGCTCAGGTTGTCCCATCGCACGAACACATGTTCGCACACTGGACGGCCGGACCGGAGCTGGCGTCAATCCGGGCCGAGGGGCGCCATGCGCCGTCGACACTCGGACCCGCCAGGTACGATCGTGGCGTGCCCGATCGCCTTTACTTCACCGACTCCGACGAGGCCTGTGCGCTGATCGCCGCCGACCCGATGGCCCTGCTGATCGGCTTCGAGCTCGACCAGCAGGTGACCGTGCGCAAGGCCTTCGCCGGCCCGCTCGCGCTCAAGGAGCGGCTCGGATCGATCGACGCCGCGACCGTCGCATCAGCCGATCTCGAGCCCATCTTCCGCGAGCGCCCCGTGATCCACCGCTACCCGCGCTCGATGGCGCAGCGGGTCCACGAACTCGCGGTACACGTCCGCGACCGCTACGACGGCGACGCCGCGCGCGTGTGGACGGACGCGGCCGACGCGAGCGAGCTGCGCGCGAACCTCACCGCGCTGCCCGGCTTCGGCGAGATGAAGACCAAGGTGCTGGGAGCCGTGCTCGCCAAGCACTTCGGCGTCGCCGCGGCCCAGGAGCTCGTGCCGTGGCACCCGACGCTCGGCGACGTCGACTCGCCTCAGGGCCTCGACGAGTACGAGGCGCTGAAGCGCGAGCACAAGGCCGAGTGGGCGAAGGCGAAGGCGCCCGCCTGAGTCAGGGGCCGTTTCCAGCCCACCAGGCGAACCGGGCCGCTGTCAGCGACGCGGGCAGACCTACGGCCGGCCGCCGTCCCGGCGCGCTTGCTCGAGGAGCTGCTCGCCCTCGCCGATGGTCCGCTGGGCCCGAGCAAGTCCGTTGCCGGCGGCCCGAGGCCGGGCCGCCGGCAACCGCCGTCGCGGCGTGATCGCGCGAGCCGGGCGATCGCGAGCGATCGATGACGGCGCCGTCACCTCGGCCGGAGTGAGCGTGACGATGGCGTCGAGCTTCAGGAGCCGGAGGCCTAGCAGGCGCGCCACGATCGATGCCTCGATGAGAATGGCGTCAGAGGGACGCCTCGCCCTCCAGGCCTGAGAGGGCGCCCCAGCCTTGACCCTCACTCGTCCCGTGCGCCCCCCGTTCGGCGCCTCAGCGAGGAGATGCCGGCGCTAGCCGCCGTCAGGCCGGCAAGGCCCCCGGCGGCGATCAAGCCGGCCTTCGTCGCCTTGCCCGAGCCGACGTTGGACAGGCTGGACTTGACTCCGCCGGGCACATCGAGCGAGTCGCCTATCGACTCGAGGAGGCGCTCAAGCTGGTTCTTCCTGTTGAACGGTCGCATCTTCTTCGGTTGCCTTCCCGGTTAGCGCTTCGCGCGAGACGCCTTGACGATCGCGTCGACAAGCTCGTCCTTGGTCATGTTGGTCCGTCCCTCGATACCGATGCTGGCCGCGAGCTGCACCAGCTCCGGCTTGTTGTAGTCCTTCAGGTCACCGTTCGAGGGCTTGCGGAGCGCACGGGCGGTGTGCCGCGCCGTCTCCTCGGTACGTTCGCGAAGCCGCTCGGCGGCTGCGACCTGGGCCTCGGCGTCGCCTGCCTGCTGCTCCGCTTCGCTGGCCAGCTCCTGCGCCTCCCGCTGCGCCTCCTCGGCAGCCTCGCGGGCGACCTGGGCCGCCTCGTCGGCGAGCCGCCTGGCCTCGGCCAGCTTCTCCGTGGCCTCGTCGACGAGCTCCTGAGCTGTGCTCTGGGCCTCCTCGGCCTCCTCCTGGGCGCTCTCGATCTCCTCATCGACCTCGGCGGCCGCTTCCTGGCGCTCTTCCTGAGCGTCCGCCTCCGCCTGGCGGCGCTCGCGCGCGACCGCCTCATCCGCGGCCTTCTGCGCGTCGGCCACCCGCTGCTTGATGTCTCGGCTCGTCTCCCGCTCCACCTCGCTCAGGCGGGCACGGCCGCGTTCGCTCACCTCGCGGGCATGCTCAGAGCGCTCCTTGGCCTCCTCGGCGGCCTCCAGCGCGCGGTCCTCAGCCTCACGCGCCTGCTCGGCGGCGTCGCGCGCCCGCTTCAGCCGGAGCTCGACCGAGTCCCCGCCGAGCGGCATCGCATCGACAACGGCCGCGCTCATCTTGCGCCGCCTGTCGCGCGCACCCGCCTTGACGTTGCCCGCCGTGGCCCCGACGGACTCAGCGGGTTGAAGGGCGCGTGCCCGGGACATAAGCCATGAAGCGTTGGACGGCATCTCTCGCAGACCCGTCCTCGCTAGCTCCGACAACGACATCTAAACCTCCACGTGGACATCAAATCGCTAAATTGAGACGTTAGCATCTCATTTTGAGGACGACTACACTGTCCTCGCGACACCTATGTCCAGCCCCGCTCCCCGACAAACCCTGCAGCAGCGCGTCGAGGCGGCGATCCTCGACGGCGCGGCGAGGACGTTCGCGGCACGGGGCGAGCACGCGAGCATGAACGACGTCGCGGCCGCCGCGGGTGTCGCCCGCGCGACCGTGTATCGCTACTTCCCGAACCGCCAGGCCCTGCTCGACGCGCTCGCCGGCGCGGCCGTGGGCGAAGCCGAGGCCCTGCTGGCCGCCGCCAGGATCGACGAGGTCGCGCCGGAGGAGGGCCTCGCACGGGCCGTGCGGGCCTTGGTGGACGTGGGCGACTCGTTCGTGCTGCTGGCTCGTGAGCGGCTGTACTCCGATCCCGAGCGCTTCGAGCGGAGCCTTGCCCAGCCCCTGCGCCGGCTGTTTGAGCGCGGCCAGGAGACGGGCGACCTCCGCGCCGACATCGCAAGTGCTCATCTCACCGAGTCCCTGATCGGGATGGTCGTCGGAGTGCTCACGTCCACGCCTGTCTTGGGCAAGGAGGACATGATCGCCACGATCACGACCCTGTTCGTCGACGGGGCCAGGGCCCGCGGCCCGCGACTTTCATGAACGACGGCCAGCCCGCGAATCCGCGCGACGCGGAGGTCAGACCCGAGGAGGAGAAGATGGCCCCAGAGGCCGACAGCCAGACCGCCGAGAGGGAACCGGACCGCTCCGATGACGAGCGTCCGGCCGAGCGCTCCGACGGCGACAGCTCTCTTCTGCTCGAGCTGGTGTCCTACCTGCGCGAGTGCCGCACCGAGCTGCGGGAGGAGTGGGCCCGGCGCATCAGCCAGGCGGATCTTCTGCAGGTGATGTCGGACGACGAGATCTTCTCGGAGGCGACCGAGGTCTACGACAACTACATGGATGCACTCGAAACCGGGAGCATCGAGACGCTGCAGAAGTACGCGCGCGAGCTGTCCGAACGGATCATCCCTCGCGGCGTGGAGACGGACGAGGTGCTCGGCATCGTCCTCCTCCTGCGCGACGTGCTGGCGCGCTCTCTGTTCGCGAAGTACCAGGACGACCTGGAGCACCTGAATCGGGTCCTCGACGCGTACGAGCCCGCGGCCAACCGGACCTGGTGCCGGGCCCGATCGATCCGGTGACCGGATTGCCGGTGCTCGATCCGGTAACCGACCTGCCGATCCGGACGCTCACCTCGCTCAATGCTGCCGACAACAATGGCGGCACGACGACCGGCGACCTGGTCATCACCTATGCGATGGAGAACGGGGCCATCACGCCGGTCGACCAGACCACCACGGTGGCCGGCCATTTCACGGGAACCAATGCCCAGACTGGCGTCGAACGGATCAACTTCAACAACGCGACCTATGCCGGCTACCTGCTCTCGGGCGACTACTTCGTCAACCGGGCCGACCCGAACAACCGGGATGCCGGCGGCATAGACATGACGGCCAATGCCATCACCAACAACCAGCAGAACTTCATCTCCGGTGAAAATGGCACCAACGACGAGATCATCGGCGGCCTGCTGAACGATCTTATCTTCGGCGGTACCGGCGACAACGAACTGTCGGGCGGCGCCGGCGACGACCTGCTGGTCGGCGGCAGCGGCGCGGGCGACAACGACATTCTCGATGGCGGGCTGGACGCTGACACGATGGTCGGCCTCAACGGCAACGACACCTACATCGTGGATGATCTGCTCGACGTGGTGATCGAAGCCCTCAACCAGGGTACCGACACTGTCGAAACCCTCATGGCCGAGCTCTCGATCGAGACCATGGCCAATGTCGAGAACCTGACCTACACGGGAGCGGATGCCGATCAGTTCATCGGTACCGGCAACGCCCTCGCCAACGTCATCAGCGGCGGCGATCTTGCCGATACGCTGAGCGGTCTCGGCGGCAATGACCGCCTCGACGGCGGGCTCGGTGCGGATCTCATGACCGGTGGCGCCGATAACGACACCTATGTCGTCGATGACGCCGGGGATCAGGTGGTCGAACTCGCTGGCGGGGGCACCGATACGGTCGAGAGTTCGATCGACTACACCCTGGCGGCAGACCTCGAGAACCTCGACCCTGACCGGCGCAGCGGTGAGAGGCACTGGCAATGCCAGCAACAATACCATCCAGGGCAATGGAGCGGCCAACCAGCTCTTCGGCCTGGGTGGCATCGACACGCTCAATGGCGACGACGGGAACGATCTTCTCGACGGCGGCGACGGCAACGACATCCTCAACGGCGGCGACGATACCGACATCATCATCGGCGGCGCGGGGGACGACACGATCGATGTGGGCGGCGGTGTCAACACCATCGTCTACAACGCAACCGGCTTCGGTAACGACATCATCAACAGCTTCGATGCCGCCGGTGGAACCGCAGCAAACCAGGATAAAATCGACCTGAGCGGCCTTGGTATTACGGCAGCGAACTTCGCGACGCGGGTCATCGAGAGCGACCGTCGGCGGAGCGGCAACACGCTGCTTACGATCCGGAGATGCGCAGCCTGGCGACCATCGGGACGATCCGTGTCAACGGCGCAACCAACGCCAACATTGACGTCACCGACTTCACCTTGGCGGTTGCGGGCACCAACCTTCCAGGAGCGACCGCAGGCAACAACAACCTCAACGGGCACGGCCAACAACGACATCATCATCGCGCTCGCCGGCAACGACACTGTCAACGCCGGTGCAGGCAACGACACCATCACCGGCGGTCTGGGCAACGATACGCTGAATGGCGATGCCGGCGACGACACGTTCAACTGGAATGCCAACACGCCACCCCCGCCAGCCGCAAACGTGACCGACGGTCGCGACGTGGTCAATGGCGGAACAGAAGGCGCGGCGGGCGATACCTTCGTCATCACCGGAAACTCAATGCAGAGATCTTACCGCATCTATACGCGGCAGGCTTTCGATGATGTCGCGGGCAACAACCTGAACGGCATCAACGCCGCTACAGAGATCATCGTCACCCGCAACGGTACCAATGCCGCTTCGATCATCGCTGAACTTCGAGAGATCGAAGAAATCCGCATCAACGGCGTCGATCCGTCCGGCATGAGCGGCGGCGGCGGAACCGGCGACACCATCCAGGTGATCGGCGACTTCTCGGCCACCAGCCTGCGCCTCAACACCATCACCATCGATGGCGAGGCGGGGGACGACACGATCGACATCTCGGCTCTGAGCTCGGCGCACCGCATCGTGTTCAAGTCGAACGGCGGTCACGACACGATCATCGGTAACCTCAGGGACCAGGACGTGATCGAGCTGCCGGACGGCGCGACGATGGACGACTACACCTCGTCCACCGACGATGACGGCTTCACCACGCTCAGCAACGGCACGCACTCGGTCAAGTACAAGGCGACCGGCAACGGTCCGCAGGTCGGCGGCGATGACGACGAGGACGATCACGAGCAGCCGCCGGTCGACGACGACGACGATGACGATCATCAGGGCAACGATGACGATCACGACGACGACGACGACGACGATGATCATCAGGGCGGCCATGACGACGATGATGACGACGATCATCAGGGCGGTCATGACGACGACGATGACGATCATCACGGTGGTCATGGCGGCCATAAGGACGATCATCATGGCGGCAAGGGTGCCGACGTGCTGCGCGGCGACGGCCACGACAACTTCCTGAACGGGAAGGGCGGTCGCGACATGGCCTTCGGCGGCGACGGCGACGACGACGTGCTCGGCGGCAAGGGTGCCGACATGCTCTACGGCGACGACGGCAACGACCGCATCTTCGGCCAGGGCGGCGACGACCTGATCGATGGCGGCAAGGGCGACGACCAGGCGCAGGGCGGGAAGGGCGACGACCTCTTCCTGGCGGCCCAGGGTGACGGCAACGACACCTACTGGGGCGACGATCTGGGCGGCTGCGGAGCCGGCGGCAACGACACCCTCGACATGGCGGCGATCACCGCCAACATCACGGTCGATCTCGGGACCGGCTTCCAGGGACGCGGCAGCGCCTCCTCGAGCCAGAGCGGATCGGACGTGCTGTGGGGGATCGAGAACGTGGTCACCGGCTCGGGCGACGACCAGATCACGGCCTCCAAGGCGGTCAACGTCATGGACGGCGGGGCGGGCGAAGACACCTTCCGCTTCCTGTCCACGGCGGATGCCGACGGCGACACCATCCTCGGCTTCCAGCCGGGCGACAAGATCGACCTCTCGGCGATCAATGCCGGGTCCGCCAATGGCAGCTTCACGCTGGTCAACGGCGCCGACATCAGCGCGCTGGGGTCGCTCAGGGTCAGCCACGACGTCGAGGACGGCCAGGACTACACGATCGTCGAGGGCAACACTCAGGGCGGCAGCCAGCCCGAGTTCAAGCTGACCATCAAGGGCCATCACGCCCTGACGGACGGCGACTTCAACCTCTGAGGGGACAGAGGGTGACGGAGGCGGGCCGGACCTCGGCCGGTCCGCCTCCAAACTTCCAACAAGACGACAACGGGCGACTGGGTACGGGCGGGGAGGTCCACACCAATGGCGGCACAATCGAGCAAGGCCAAAGCCAGGGCAAAACGGGGCGCCGAACAGCTGACGAAGGGATTTCGCGGCGCGTTCGGCTTCCTGTTTTGCCTTTCCGGCATCATCAACATCCTGGCGCTGACCAGCGCCTTCTACATGCTGCAGATCTACGACCGGGCGCTGACCTCGGGTTCCATCCCGACGCTGCTTGCGCTGTCGGTGCTGGCGATCGGGCTCTACCTCTTCCAAGGCATGTTCGACGTCATCCGCAGCCAGGTGCTGGTCAGGATGGGCGCCCGGCTCGACCGGCGGATCGCGCCGCTGGCGCATCAGGTGGCGATCGACATGCCGCGCTTCGGGTTCTCGACGGCCGAGTCGCTGGAGCGCGGCCGCGACGTCGACACGGTGCGCGGCTTCCTGGGCAGCCAGGGGCCGATCGCGCTGTTCGACCTGCCATGGATGCCGATCTACCTGGTGTTCGTCTACATGCTGCATCCCTGGCTCGGCGGGCTGACGCTCGCCGGCGCCTTCGTGCTGACCGGGCTCACCATCGCCACCGAGCTGATGACCCGGCGGCTTTCGGCGTCGACCCACAAGGCGGTGATCCAGCGCAACGCGATCGCCGATTCCAATGCCCGCAACGCCGACGTGCTGAAGGCGATGGGCTTCACCGGGCGCGCCGTGCAGCGCTTCACCAAGGCGAATGCCGAGCATCTGTCGCTGCAGACCAAGACCAACGACATCTCAGGCACTTTCGGCGCCTTCTCGCGCGTGCTGCGCATGCTCTTGCAGTCGGCGCTGCTGGGGCTGGGCGCCTACCTCACCATCATCGGCGAGCTGTCGGCCGGCGCCATCATCGCCTGTTCGGTGGCGGCGACGCGGGCGCTGGCGCCCGTCGACCTCGCCATCGGCAACTGGAAAAACGTGGTGGCGGCGAGAAGCGCCTGGCGGCGGCTCAAGGAGACCGTGGTGGCGCTCGAGAACGCCGTGCAGCCGATGGAGATGCCCGACCCGGCCGGCTCGCTCAAGGTCGAGAAGATCACCGTCGCGGCGCCCGGCTCCGGCCGCGTGCTGATCTCGGAGATCGAGTTCGAGCTGATGGCCGGCCAGGCGCTCGGCATCATCGGGCCGTCGGGCGGCGGCAAGACGACGCTGGTGCGGGCGCTGACCGGCATCTGGCCGACGCTGCGCGGCTCGGTCAGGCTCGACGACGTCGAGCTCGCCCATTGGCGGGAGGATGCGCTCGGCAGGAACCTCGGCTACCTGCCGCAGGACGTGGCACTGATGGACGCGACGATCGCCGAGAACATCGCCCGCTTCGACCCTGAAGCCGATCCGGGCGCGGTCATCGCGGCGGCAAAGGCGGCCGGCGTGCACGAGATGATCGTGCGCCTGCCGGACGGCTACCAGACGCAGCTCGGCCCGCAGGGGATCGCGCTGTCGGCCGGCCAGCGGCAGCGCATCGGGCTCGCCCGGGCGCTCTACCGGCGATCCCTTCCTGGTGATCATGGACGAGCCCAACTCCAACCTCGACGCCGAAGGCGAGGCAGCGCTGTCGGTCGCCATCAAGGGCATCTCCGAACGCGGCGGCATCGCCATCGTGGTGGCGCATCGGCCGAGCGCGCTCAACGCCGTCGACCAGGTGGCGGTCATCCAGAACGGGCGAATGAGCGCCTTCGGGCCGAAGAGCGAGATCCTGAGGCCGCAGGCCTCCCCCGTCGAACAAACCAGTCCGGCCGCGGCCGACAAGCCACAGCCGCGCGTCAAAGCGAGGGTATCGGCATGATCATCGATGTCCAATCCACCAAGAACGACGCCAAGGAAGACGCCGGCAACCCCTACGGGTTCACCGAGGAGAAGCCGTCGCGGAAGCCTTTCGTCATCGGCGGCCTGCTCACCGGGCTGGCGCTCTACCTGAAAAGCGTGTTCCCGGGATGGGGCGGCACGCAGGACGCGATGGCCGCGCCGGCGGGCGAGCCCGACGAGCCTGAAGAGGCGCCGCAGGTCGCGCAGATGGCGACCGACAACATCCTGCCGCTGCTGCTCGATCCGGGCGCGGTCGCGACGCCGCAGCTCGGCCTCTTCGGGCTCACCGGCTCCGGCGGGCGGCTGGTCGACCTGACGCAGCCGGCCCGCTTCCTGACCGTCGACGGCGACGATCTGCTGCTGGTCGAGGTGACGCCGCCGGCCGTCGAGACGGCCGCGCCGCACGCCCTGCTGCAGCCGCAATTGCGCTTTGCCAACGACAATCCGTCGCCGGGGGGCGGGGGCGGCGGGGTGTCCGCCGGCGGCAAGACGCCGCTCCAGGAGCTGATCGACGAGATCATCGGCGGGCCGGTCGAGGACACCGACGACGACCTCGAGGAGGACGACGATACGACCGATCCCGACGAGGATGAAGACGACGATGACGACGAGGTCGCCAACCGGGCGCCGCGCGTCACCGGACCCGTGACGCTGCACGACGTGTTTGGCTGCGCGGCGGTGGTGATCGGGCTTTCCGAGCTGCTGCGCAACGCCACCGATCCCGACGGCGATGCGCTGACGATCAAGAACCTCACCGTGTCGTCCGGCACGATCACTCAGGTGGCCGGCGGATGGTCCTTCGCTGCCGCCCTGCTCGGGCCAGTGACGCTGACTTACGAGATCAGCGACGGGGCGGTGTCGATCGTCCAGAAGGCCTATTTCAACGTCATGGACAGCCTGCCGATCCTCGGCACGGCCGGCGACGACACGCTGGTCGGCACCGAGTGCGCCAACGACATCGACGGCGGCTGCGGCGACGACAACATCGACGCGCGCGGCGGCAACGACACGATCGCCGGCGGCGAGGGCGACGACCACATCGTGGCCGGCACCGGCGGCGACGTGGTGCTCGCCGAGGACGGCGCCGACATCGTCTTCGGCGGCGTCGGCGACGACTGGATCTCCGGCGGCAAGGGCAACGACCGCCTGTTCGGCGGCGAAGGCCGCGACGTCGTGTTCGGCGATTCAGGCGACGACGCGATCGACGGCGAGGCGGGCGACGACCTTCTCTTCGGCGGCGCCGGCAACGACGTCATCGCCGGTGGGACGGGCGAGGACAAGCTGTTCGGCGAGGAGGGCAACGACCGCCTGGAGGGCGGCGCGGACGCCGACATCCTGTCGGGCGGCGCGGACGAGGACGTGGTGCTGGCCGAAGCCGGCGACGACACGGTGATCGGCGATGCCGACCAGGCCGACGACAGCTATGACGGCGGCGAGGGCGACGACCTGATCGACTACTCGGCCGTCACCTCGTCGGTCAGCGTCGACCTCGTCGAAGGCGAGGCGAGCGGCGCCGAGATCGGCACCGATACCATCGCCGGCTTCGAGGCGGTGGCCACCGGCTCCGGCGACGACACCGTGACCGGCAGCGACGCCGACGAGGCGATCGACACGGGCGCCGGCGACGACACCGTCGCCGACGGCGGCGGCAGCGATGCCGTCGACACCGGGGCGGGCGACGACATCGTCAAGGCGGCGCTCGACGCCGTCGCCGACACCTACCAGGGCGGCGAAGGCGCGGACACGCTCGACTATTCCGCGACGCTTTCCGGCGTCTACATCGACCTCAACGAAAAGACCGCGACCGGCGTCGAGATCGGCACCGACCAGGTCGACGGCTTCGAGGCGATCGTCGGCGGCGCCGGCAACGACACTTTCGTGGTCGTGTCGGAGACGCCCGTGTCGCTGACCGGCGGCGAAGGCGAGGACGTGTTCGAGTTCCAGGCGGCGACGGTCGACAATGCGGCCGGCGCGGTGGTCCACGACATCCTCGACTTCATGGTCGGCGACCGACTCAAGGTCGACAAATACGAGATCTTCGAGCAGGTCATGGACACGCTGGAAGACCGCTTCGAGGACATCTACGGCGACAAGGTCGACGAAGAGGACCTGCCGATCCGCATCCGTCACGAGCAGATCGACGATGTCCGGCAGACCTTCATCGACGTCGATTTCGACGAGGACGACATCTACGACATGACCATCAACATCGCCGGCGACCACGTGCTGCTCGTCGTCGATACCGGTCAGTCCAACAACCAGGCTTAAGACTAGCTGCGGCGGGGGCCGCTAGGAGAGAACGATGCGCAAGACGGGCAACGCCACCCAGGCTTCACACATCGACGGCGAAGAGGATGGCGGCCACTTCCGCCTCGCCGGCCGCATCCTCGCCGGCTGCACGCTCGGCTTCCTGCTGCTCGCCGGCGCCGGCGGCTGGGCGTCGACCGCGCAGCTCGCCGGCGCGGTGATCGCCACCGGCACGGTCAACGTCGACCAGAACCTGAAGGCGGTGCAGCATCGCGACGGCGGCATCATCAGCGAGATCGCCGTCGAGGAAGGCGACTTCGTCAACGAGGGCGAGGTGCTGATCCGCCTCGACGACGTGCAGACCAAGGCGGAGCTCGCCATCGTCAGCTCGCAGCTCGCCGAGGCCACCGTGCGTCGCGCCCGGCTGATCGCCGAGCGCGACGGGCTGGCGACGCTGTCGCTGGCCGACGTCGACGCGCCGGCGAACGACCGCCTGAGCGCGCTGATCGTCGGCGAGACCCGGCTGCTCGAAGGCAATCTGAAGAACCGCGCCTCGCAGAAGGAGCAGCTGGAGCTCGGCATCGAGCAGCTCGGCGAGGAGATCCACGGGCTCGAGGCGCAACGCGCCTCCAAGGTGGAGGAGATCGCGCTGGTGTCGGTGGAGCACAAGAAGATGAAGGGCCTGGCCGACAAGCGGCTGGTCGAGTCCTCCAAGGTGCACACGGGCGACCGCGACATGGCGCGGATGGCCGGCGAGAAGGCCGAGATCGACGCCGAGATCGCCCGCGCGCGCGCCAAGATCAGCGAGATCCGCCTGCAGGTCATCGCCATCGACGAGGCGGCCCGCACCGAGGCGCAGCGCGAGCTGTCCGAGCTCGAGCCGAAGATCGCCGAGCTCGGCGAGCGCCGGGTCGCCATCGAGGACCGGCTGTCGCGCACCGACATCCGGGCGCCGATCGACGGCACCGTCAACGAGCTGGCCGTCAACACGATCGGCGGCGTCATCACGCCGGCCGAGACGCTGGTGACGATCGTGCCCAAGGACGCGCCGCTGACCATCCAGGCGAGGCTGTCGCCGACCGATATCGACCAGGTCAATCTCGGTCAGAAAGCCAAGCTGCGCTTCTCCGCCTTCAACCAGCGCACGACGCCCGAGCTTTCCGGCGAGATCGCCTACGTGGCGGCGGCCGCCACGCTCGACAAGGGCTCGGGCCAGTCCTACTTCCTGGCCGAGATCGACGTTCCGGCCGACGAGATGCAGAAGCTCGACACCAAGCGGCTGTTGCCCGGCATGCCCGTCGAGGTGTTCGTGCAGACCGATCCGAGGACCGCGCTGTCCTACTTCGCCAAACCCTTCACCGACCAGTTCTCACGGGCGTTCCGGGAGCAATAAGGCGCGTCGAGAGGCCGAAACGGCCGGCCGGCGGCTGCGGGAAGCAGCCGCCGGCCGTTTTATTCCGGCCTGAAAGCCAGACGCCTGGGGTGGCAGAAATCTAACGTTTCAGGATGGCGCCCATGATCTCGGGCGCAAACAGGGCGATCAGCGACAAAGCGACGACCAGGACAAAGGTCGTCGGGCCCATGGCGAGCAGCACGTCCTTGATCGATCGGATGAAGCCCGGGGCGTCGGCATTCTCCCCGACCTTGTCATCGCCTTTTCCCGACCCCATCGCGGATGCTCTCACTTGACCGGTCCACCCTTCTCGATCGTTTCCCAGCCTAATGCAGTTGCAACTTATTTGCAACTGTATTAGGGCGCTTTGCGTGGAAAATCATCGCTTCGGCGTGTCCGCAAATGGGCGGCCGGATGGGAGAGCACGACGTCGACGGCGGGGAGGAGCTCAGGAGAGGGGGGCCACGCAGGAAAAAGCCCTGGCCGGACAACGGGATGCGTAGCGTGCTGGTGGGAAAAGGCCCGGCGTTAAAAAAGAAGAAGACAGCGGGAGTTGGATTGGCGGGCAGGACTCCCGCTGTCTGCCGCCAGAAGACGGCGCTTCCAAGATAGCTCCGGCGGCCGGTGCGCAGCCATTTGAGCCTCGGTCGTAGCACGGCATCCCTTGGTGGCATTCGACCGGGCGGTGCTCCACCCTAAGACAGATGGCGGGCGCCGCGGCGGCGTCGGCGCCCCAAAGGCTAGGGCATCTGCCAGTGGGACCGCGCGACGATGGCGGCCTCCACCCGGTTCTTGGCGTCGAGCTTGGTCAGGATGTTTCCGACATGGAACTTGGCGGTGCTCTGCTTGAAGCCGAGCTCGCGGGCGATGTCGTCGTTGCTCATGCCCTGGGCGACGAGGCGCAGAACCTTGCGCTCGGTCTTTGACAGCGTGGAGAGCCGCTGGGCGGCGGCTAGCAGTGGAGCCGGTCTCGCGCTGCGCCGACAGGACGCGCAGGGCCAGATGCGGCGACATGTAGGAGCCACCGGCGGCGATGGCCCGCACGGCGGCGATCAGGTCGGTGGCTTCGACGCCCTTCAGCAGGTAGCCGACCGCACCGGCATCCAGCGCGCTCATCACGTCGGCCTCGTTCTCCGAGACGGTCAGCATGGCGATCTTGGCGCCAGGGACGGCGCGGGCGACGGCGCCCACCGCCGCGATGCCGTTGCCGGGCATCGAAATGTCCAGCAAGACGAGGTCCGGCGCGGTGCGGGCGGCCACTTCGACGGCCGCCTCCGCCGTGGCTGCCTCGCCGACGACCTCGATTCCGGGGTCGAAGCCAAGGCTCTGCACCACGCCGGCCCGGTAGATCGGATGGTCGTCGGCGACCACGACCCGGATCTTGTCGCTCATCATCGTCACTCGTCGCTCGGCACGTCGCTCAGGTCGAGCACCATCTCGAGCCGCGACCCGTGCTCCTCGCTCACATCCAGATGCATCACGCCGCCGAGGCTTTCAACCCTGTGCCGCAAACCGCGCAGGCCCATGCCGCCGCGCCCCTTGTCGCGCGCCGGCGGAGTGCCCCGCCGCGGCTCGTCGGCCACCGATAGACGAAGCTGGGCGCCGTCGACCGCGCAGTCGACGCGCAGTCCCTTGCCGCTGCCGTGCCAGAAGGCGTTCATGAGCCCCTCCTGGACGAAGCGGAAGACGCAGATGTTGACGGCATGCGACAGCGCGATGTCGGTGTTGCGGAGCGCCAGCGCGGCCGCCGCACCCGTCTTGGCCTCGTGACCCCTGGCGGCCCGCTCGACCACCTGACCGAGCGCCAGGCCTTCGATCTCCGGCAACATCAGCCCCTGGGCGATGTCGCGCAGCTCGCGCAGGGCGTCGCGTAGCGTCTGCGCGACCTTGTCGATCTCCAGCACGCGGCTGCGTCGGTCCGGCGCGCGCTTCACCGTCTCCAGCTTCAGGGCCGCCGCCCCGACCAGCTGAGAGGGCCCGTCGTGGAGGTCGGCGCCGATGCGCTTCAGGCTCATCTCGTTGACCTCGGCCGCCCTGACCGAGGCGTTCTGCACCCGGCGGCGCAAGCGGAGGTTGGCCTCCGACACCTGCTCGAGCTCGTGCATGCGGCCCTCCAGCGCCGCCCGCTGGCGACGGATGGTCCGGCTCGCGCGGTGGACGATGCCGTAGAGGCTGGCCATCATGAGGGCGGTCGTGCCGGCCACCACCGCCCAGCCGAGCATCCGCGACTTGCCGACCCGGTCGGCCAGCGGCAAGGTGACCTCGTGGATCTCGGCGACGCCGATGATGCGGCCGGTCCGATGCTCGCGGATGGGGCTGTAGATCTCCAGGTAGCGCGTGCCGAAGCCGCGTACCACGTGCTCCTGCGCGGTGAGGTCGGCGTATTGGGCGGACACCTCGCCGGCGAGCGCGGCGCGCAGGCCGGCTGGCGCTTCGAAGGTCCTGCCGATGAGCTCACGCGTGTTGGAATAGGCGACGGTCCCGTCGGGACGCCAGATCTCCAGATAGGGGAACCGCTCGCGGAAGCCGGGCTCGTTTAGGACCGCGTCGAGCCGCTCGATGGCGGCGGGCGGCAGCGGCTCGGGGCCGGCGAGGCCTTGGGCCACGGGGTCGATGATGCTGTCCAGGAGCAGTGCGGTGACGATGGCAGTGTCGTGGATCACCTCGCGCGTCAGCACGGCGCTGAGGAAGCGGCCGACGGCGAGCATGCAGGCGACCATGACGATGCTGCCGGCCAGCACGAACTGCACCGTCGCGCTCAGCCGGCCGAGCCGCCCGAGCAGCTTCGCCGGCAGCCGACCCAGGCGCGAAAACTCCGTGGTGGTCATCGCCTTCGACTCGCTTCCTCGCTTCGCGGCTTCCCGGCACCTGGAAACGGGACGTCACGGTAGGTGGCTTTCCCTAAGCAGTTGTTTCCGAGGTTTTGAGGGCAGCCATTCCGCCATATGGATGGACATCGGAGAATGTGTTAGCTGTTCACAATTGGATGAGGGAGTCTGATGAGCAAGTATCTGGTCGGATTGTCGTTTGTCGCCTTGGCGCTTGCCGCCGGCTGTCAAGCTGCCACCCCTCGCTACAGCGGAGCCTGCCCGATCCGAGCCCAGGATGCCGGGTTCTGCCGAGGCCCGTCCGGCTACGGAATCGCGCTCGATCCGAACTTCCCAGGCTGATCGACACCCCCGTCTTCGCGGACTGCACCGATCGGAACCGCGCGGACACTGCCGCGTTGTTCCCTCCGCGAGCCGCCGCGACAATTCCCCACGGTCGACGAGGCCGTTTCCCCGCTAGGCGGGGCGGCCCAAGGAGACCCTCATGTCCGAGCGAATTCCCTTCGAAAGCCCGATCAAGGTCAAGGTCGGGGCCGACAACATGCTGAGAACCGTCAACAGCGTGCAAGGCGCGTGCGAGGTGCTGATCGACTGGCCGCATGCGCGGCGCGGTCCCTATTACCAGTCGGCACGCGAGGTGGTGGAGGCGGCGATCGGCGGCAAGGCGACGGCGGCCGAGGCGCGCGAGGCATTCGCCGCACTCGCAGCGCATGCTGGCGTGCTCGCCGAGTAGGCCTCCCTCGCGGAGGCCCGCACAGCGCCCGACAGACCACGATACCCAGCGGGTGGAAGGATCTCGGCTCTGTCGGACGCCAGCTGGAGCCATACTTCCCGTCCCCAGCTGTTTCATTATGGGGCGACATGGTTACCGAACTCCTAACGCCGCAACGGATATAAAGAGCCTTGGCAGCGCTACCACGACAGACGACGAAGCCGCTTGCCGAGAAGGGGCAGCGAGGTCGCCTTGCGCAGGATATTGCAGCGCGCAACAATGGCGATGCACAGCCAAATGGGCGCCGCGGGCGGGGCAGCGCGAACGGCCCGGGCAGGGCGGGCGACGCCTTTATGGCACCCATTCCAGGGGGCAAGCGGATGGTGATGAGGCGGAATCGTCTCTGGACGGACGATGAACTGCTGGAACTCAGGCGCCTCGCCGACGAGCACCTTCGCGTCTCGGCCATCGCGCGGCGCCTCAACCGCACCGTCGCCGCCATCCGCCACAAGGCCTGGCTGGAGGGAATCAGCCTGATCGAACGGCGCGCCCGCATTTAATCCACAGAGATTTTTGACGCTTGCCGACCGCATCGGCCTCCTCGCCGAGGGGGGATTGCTGCAGATCGGCGCGCCGCGCGCTATCTATTCCGAGCCGGCCGGCCTGCACATGGTCGCGCGGCTCGGACAGCCAGTGATCAACCTGCTGCCGACGGGGCTGCTGCCGAGGCGGACCGCGACCCTCAGGTGGAGGACGTAGTTCAGGCTCGCTTCGCCCGCGACCCGAAGGCGATGCCGGTGAAAGTCTGGTTGAGGTGCATCGAGCGGTACTGCTCCCCATAGGTGCCGAAGCCGACCACCTTGTTCAGCCGGTAGAGGTCCGACATCTGGCGGGTCACCTGGCGGTTCTGGGCGTCGAGGTGGCGCAGCACGCAGTCGAAGCCGAGGACCATGTCGATGCCGTCGAGCTTCGCCTCGATGTCCTCGAACGCCTGGCGCGTCGAGGAGACCAGCTCGGTTGCCCGCGCCAGGGTGAGCACGATGCCGTCGTCGATGGCGCAGAAGAAGGTCAGCGAGCCGTCCTGGTTCGCCCGCTGGATGGAGCGGCTGTAGTATTCGCCGCCGACCTTGAGGACGACGGGGTGAGTGGCGAAGCTCTGCGGCGTCAGGTCGCCCGGCAGCAGGCCGACCGCCGCCGAATAGGCGGCGACCGCCGGCTCGGCGTTGATCTCGTAGACGAGGCGCTGCTGGGGATCGGATCCGGTCACCACGAGCTTGTCGTCGGTCGGGACGAAATTGTCGGTCTTGAAGACCGTGAACGGGATCTCCGTCGCCACCAGCAGGATCAGCGCGCAGTCAGACGCGACGCGGCCGTCGCAGAGCAGGTCGGTGCCCTGGAAGCGCATGTCATCGCCGGCCGAACCGCCGAGCAGCGGGATGTCGTCCAGGCACCAGTGGAGCGCCGAGGTCACTCTTTCCTCGGCGAAGGACAGGCCGTCGATGAGGCTCACCGCGAAGATGTTGGACCGGGCGCCTTGTCTGGCGCGCCCGCGCAGCGACTGCTTGAGGCGCTCGACCTCCATGGAAACGCCGTCCAGGCCGGAGCTCGAAATGTCGTCGACCAGGGCGCTCGCCACCCTGAACGCCGATGACGGGAAGAGGATCGCCACGGCCGAGCCGTCCGTCAGACCGTCGGGCGCGATCTCTCCGGCGGTCGAGCAGCCGCCATAGCGCAGGCCGGGAGCGTGGCTGGCGAACGACCGCGGCAAGCTCGCCGGCGTCGAACAGGGTTTTGGAGAAGAAGACCAGCGCGAACTCCACCGCCGCCTGGCCGGCATGCGCGGCGATGCGCTCGACGAAGGCGTCCGGGTCGCGCAAGTCGGTCGCCACGACCGTGATGCCGCATGCGTAGTCGGTGCTCGACAGCGTCAACGGCCCAACCTCCCCGACCGTCCACCGGACGCTTCTTCGGCGCTCCATGGCGCGCGTCCCCGGCAAGTGTTCCACGCCGCGTCGCGACGCGCAACGGCGCACATGCGTTGATTTGACTTTTGTCAGTCGGGGTGAATAATGTCGGGCCATTGGAGATTGCGGAGATGGCGATCCGGGCTTCGGAACAGGTGATCCACAAGGCCGCGTGGCTCTACTACACGCACGGCCTGCGCCAGGACGAAGTGGCGCGGCAGCTCAACATCTCCCGGGCATCGGTGGCAATGTACCTGCGCAAGGCGCGCGAGACGGGGATCGTCAACATCTCGACCTCGACGCAGCTGTTCACCGAGGACGTGCTGGCGCGGCAGATCGAAGACGCGTTCGGGCTGACGTCGGTGTGGGTGGTGCCGGAGGAGCGCCAGGCGCCGGACGCGGGCGCCCAGGTGGCGGCGGTGGCGGCCGGCGTCTTCGTCGAGCAGGTCGGTCGCGGCGATCGGATCGGCGTCGCCTGGGGCCGCACGGTCTATGCGCTTGCCGACATGATGTCCTTCGCCGATCTGCAGGACGTGACCGTGGTGCAGCTGTGCGGCAATCTCGGCGCTCCCTACTCCTACCGACCCGACCAGTGCACCACCGAGATCGCACGCCGGCTCAACGCCAAGGGCCTGAATTTCTATGCGCCGCTGGTGCTGACCAGCGAGGCGCTGGCGCAGGCGCTGCGCGAAGAGCCGGTGATCCGTGAACAGCTCGCCAGCATCGCCGAATGCGACCTCGCGCTGTTCTCGATCGGCAGCGTCGACGAGGACAGCCATGTGGTCAAATGCGGGGCGCTGACGCCTGGGGAGATGCATGCACTGCGCGATGCCGGCGCGGCGGGGGTGATCGCCGGCCAGATGATCGACCGCGACGGCAAGCTTCTCGATTGCGGCTACAATCGGCGGGTCATCTCGGCCGACCTTGCGTCGATCCGCGCCATTCCGAAACGGATGGTCGTGGTGCAGGAGGACAACAAGCTGATGCCGCTGCTCGCCGCGCTGTCCGGCGGCATGTGCACGCATCTGGTGCTGACGGCGGCCCTGGCGCGAGGCCTCGTCGGCCAGCGCCGCGCCGCCTGAACCTATTTTCGACAACCGTAAGAGCCTGGACGAGCCATGAAGAACCTCTGGAACGACGCCGACGCCGAGGCGATGGCCGCGGCCTATGCGCAAAAGGGCGTGTCGCGCGAGCTGGCGCACAGGGTCTACACGACCCGGCTGCTCGGCGGCGAGCCGCGGTTGGTGCTGCATGGCGGCGGCAACACGTCGTGCAAGGCCCGCGTGACCGACCTCGTCGGCGACGAATGGGACGTGCTCTGCGTCAAAGGCAGCGGCTGGGACATGGCGGTGATCGAGCCCGCCGGGCTGCCGGCGGTGAAGCTGGCGCCGCTTCTCAAAGCGCGCCGGCTGAATGCCCTGTCCGACGAGGACATGGTGGCGCTGCAGCGGGCCAACCTGCTCGACCCGGCGGCGCCCAACCCGTCGGTCGAGACGCTGCTGCATGCCTTCCTGCCGCACAAATTCGTCGACCACACGCATTCGACCGCGATCCTGGCGCTCGTCGACCAGGACGACAGCGAGGCGCTGTGCCGCAAAGTGTTCGGCGGCAGGTTGGGGTTCGTGCCCTACATCAAGCCCGGACTTCGACCTCGCCAAGGCGGCGGCCGACGTCTACGAGGCCGATGCCGACGTCGAGGGCCTGATCCTCGACAAGCATGGCATCTTCACCTTCGGCGACGACGCGCGCCAGGCCTACGACCGGATGATCGACGCGGTCGGCCTGGCGGAGGACCACGTGGCCCGCCACGGCCGCACGGCGTATACGCCGGTACGCCTGCCGGACAGGCTGGCAGCGCCCGGCGAGATCGCGCCGATGCTGCGCGGCGCCGTCGCGGTGCCGAGGGGCGAGGGCCGTTTCGACCGCATGGTGGGCGACTTCCGCACCTCGGAGGCGATCCTCGCCTTCGTCAACTCGGACAAGGCGGCCGAGCTCGCGGCGCGCGGCGTCTCGACGCCCGACCTGTCGATCCGCATCAAGACCGGCCCGATGGTGCTGCCGGCGCCGGCGGCGGCCGACCTCGGCGGCTATCGCGCGGCGATCGACGCGGCGGTGGCCGGCTATGCCGAGGCCTACCAAGCCTATTTCGCGGCCAACGACGCGCTGGACGACGTCAAGCGGGTGATGCTCGACCCGATGCCGCGGCTGACGCTGGTGCCCGGGCTGGGCATGTTCGGCCATGGGCGGACGCTCAAGGACGCCAAAATCGCTTCCGACATCGGCGAGATGTGGATCGAGGCGGTGCGCGGCGCGGAGGCGATCGGCACCTTCCGGCCGCTGTCGCACGCCGATCTGTTTCCGCTCGAATACTGGTCGCTGGAGCAGGCCAAGCTCGCCGCCAACAAGCCGAAGCCGCTCACCGGCCAGATCGTGCTGGTGACGGGCGGCGCCGGCGCCATCGGCGCTGCCGCCGCGCGGCTCTTCGCGCGGGAGGGCGCGCATGCCGTGGTCGTCGACCTCGACGGCGAGCGGGCGGCTGCGGTCGCCGACGCGGCCGGCAACCAGTCGATCGGCGTCGCTGCGGACGTCACGCAGCCGGCCGACGTGCGCGCCGCCTTCGACCGCGCCGTCGCCGTCTATGGCGGCGTCGACATCGTGATCTCCAACGCCGGCACGGCGATCGAGGGGGCGATCGGCGAGCTCGAAGATGCGTTGCTGAGGGCGAGCTTCGAGCTCAACTTCTTCGCGCATCAGAGCGTGGCGCAGAACGCGGTGCGGCTGTTCAAGCAGCAGGGCACCGGCGGCGTGTTGCTGTTCAACGCCTCCAAGCAGGCGGTCAACCCGGGTCCGCGCTTCGGCGCCTACGGGCTCGCCAAGGCGGCGACGCTGTTCCTGTCGCGGCAATACGCGCTCGAATACGGCGCCGACGGCATCCGCTCCAACGCGGTCAATGCCGACCGCATCCGCTCAGGCCTGCTGACCGATGCAATGATCGCCAACCGGTCCAAGGCGCGCGGCGTGACCGAGAAGGACTACATGTCGGGCAACCTTCTCGGCCGCGAGGTGACGGCCGACGACGTCGCGCAGGCCTTCCTGCATCATGCGCTGGCGGAGAAGACAACCGCCGACGTCACCACCGTCGACGGCGGCAACATCGCCGCGGCGATGCGGTAGGCACGATCGGGCGGATCAGGCGAGGTCGGTGCGGGCGAAATCGCTGCCCTTGTAGCTCAGGGGCACGCCCAGCACCTTGGCGCAGGCATAGGCGAAGCAATCGCCGAAATTGAGCCTGGCGGGATGGCCGACGGCTTTGCCGTAAGTGGCGCTTGCCTGGATTGCGAGCGCACCGATCTCGGATGAGATGGGAATTTCCTGGATGTCGTAGCGAACGAAGAAAGCTTCAACGATCCTGCCCGCTTCTGCGAGCGTGTCAGCCGAAGGTTTCCTCGCTCGAGTGGCGTATTTCCTCGCTAGAGCTTGAACCGCCTCGAATCGAACAAGGGGCGAGACATAGCTGGCCCCATTCAGCGACAAAGCCTCTGTTTGGATTTCCCATCCCGGCTCCTCGGACAAGACTGCAACGACCACCGAGGCATCGATGAACATCAATCGTCATCGCCCCACATCTCGTCCATATAGGCCTTCATGTCGAAGTCCGGATCGCGTTCGCCGAGCTTGGCAACCCTCGCTTGAAGATCGGCAACACTCTTGCGCAGCGGGCGCGCCTGCTGCGCCCGTTCCAGCTCATGCTCCAGCGCGAGGCGCACGGCCTCCTTCTTGGTCTTGGTCTTCAACACCTGCTGCACCTCTGATGCGAGGCGTTCCACGGCCTCGTCGCGGATGAAAAGAGCCATAGGACATCTCCTATGCGCAATCTGGGCATCGTTGCGGAAAAAGTCCATCTCTGCAATCAGAAAGGGCGGCAGATTGCCGCCCTTCCACTTTTAGGTGTAGTCGGTTGTCACTTCTTGTTGGGGTTCGGCATCCAGGCAGGCATGGCGACATCGGCGTGGGCGAACTGGGGCATCTTGGCGGAGAGGTCCTCCATGTTCTTGATATCGTTGTCGTTCAGGTCCTTCTGGGTGATCAGCGTCGGCGGGACGATCACGCTCTTGCCGGGGTCTTCGCCGGCGATCAGCATGGCCAGCGCCCTCAGGGAGACCTGGCCGACGACGGCCGGGTTCGTCGCGGCGGTTGCGGCCCAGGCGCTGCCCGACTCGCGCATGGCGGCGATGTCGGGGGTGGAGATGTCGGCCGAGTAGATCTTGACCGAAGGCGACAGGCCGGCCTCGTCGACCGCAATCTTCACGCCCTTGGCGAACTCGTCATAGGGGGCGAACATCACCGTGATGTCCGGGTTTGCCGAGACGACCGAGCGCGCCTGGTTGGCGACCGAGTTGGCGATCGGGTTGTCCAGCGTGCCGAACATCGCCTTCTCCTCGATGCCTGGATACTTCTTCTTGAAGTCGAGCCAGGTCTCGTTGCGGCGGTCGAGCGGCGCGATGCCGGCGACATAGACGTAGCCAGCCTTGAAGGCCTCGCCATTGTCCTTGATGGCCTGCTCCAAAGCGAGCCGGGCGAGGTCGCGGTCGGACTGCTCGATCTGCGGGATCTTGTCGTTCTCGACGTTGACGTCGAAGGCCACCACCTTGATGCCGGCGTCCACGGCGCGCTGCGCGGCCTCCTTCATGGATTCCGTCAGGCCGTGCTGGATGATGATGCCGTCGACGCCCGAGCGCGATCGCCTGGTCGACCATGTCGGCCTGCAGGGCGGCGTCCTGGCGGCTGTCGAAGACGCGAAGGTCGACGCCCAGCGCCTTGGCCTGCGCCTCCACGCCCGACAAATAGGCCTGGAAGAAATCGCCGGTCGACAGGTAGCGCACCAGCGCGATCTTGACGTCGCCCGGCTTGTCGAGGGGCGCCGGCGGCGCGTCCTGGGCGAGCGCCGGGGCGCCGAACAATGCGGCCGCGCCGAGCAAGCCGAGCGCGAGCGTGCCGAGACTTCTGCGGGTGATCATGGGGTCGTTCTCCTCCACCGTTTCCAGACGTTTGAATTCATGGTCAGCGCCGCGCGGCGCCCGACAAGGCGAATGTGAACACCAGGGCGACGACGAGCACGACGCCCTTGACGAAGTCCTGCGTGTAATAGGGCGCGTTCATCATGGTCAGCCCCTGCAGCAGGACGCCGACGAACAGCGCGCCCACCGCCGTGCCGAAGGCGTTGGGCTTGGCCGCGCCCAGCACGGCAAAGCCGATCAGCGCGGCGGCGACGGAATCCAGAAGCAGATTGTTACCCGAAGCGATGTCGCCGCGTCCAAGGCGGGCGGCGAGCAGAATGCCGCCGATCGAGGCGAAAATGCCCGAAATCACATAGGCCCAGATTTTGTATGCCTTGACGGGCGCGCCGGCCAGCGCGGCGGCGCGCTCGTTGCTGCCCACGGCATACATGGTGCGGCCGAAACGTGTGTACTCCAGGAAGAACCAGATGGCGGCGGCGAGGACCAAGAGCACGACGACCGAGACCGGGACGAGGTTGGGCAGGAAGAAGTCGAAGCGGTGGCGGCCGAGCGCCAGGAAGGCGGGGCTGAAGGTGCCGTCGGCGACCGAGCCGTCGGGCATGGTCATGCCGGTGGCGATCGAGCGGCCCTCGGTGGGGATGCGTTGCAGCCCGACCAGCAGGAACATCATACCAAGCGTCGCCAGGAGGTCGGGGACGCGCATGAAGACGATGAGGAAGCCGTTGATCAGGCCGACGACGACGCCGATCGCCAGGCAGATCGCCACGGCGAGCAGCGCGTTGCCGTCCAGCACCACCATCACATAGGCGGCGGCCATCATGGCCGTGGTGGCGACGGAGCCGATCGACAGGTCGAAGCCGCCCACCACCAGCGTGGCGGTGACGCCGAGCGCCAGCACGCCGGTGATGGCGACCGACTGGAAGATGAAGACGGCGCTCTGCGGCGACGCGAAGCCGTCGGCAGCGATCGCGAAATAGGCGACCAGCGCGACGAGCAGCACCAGGAAGCCGTAGCGCACGGCAAGCTCGCGCAGCGTCATGCCACGCCCCGCACGGGCTGGCCGGCGATCTCCGCCAGCAGGCGCTCCATCCTGAGGCCCTGGTTGCGATGGGCGCCGACGATCGTGCCCTCCGACATGACCAGGATGCGGTCGGCCGTCTCCAGCGCCTCGTCGAGCTCGGTGACGAAGATCAGCGTGGCGCGGCCCGGAGCGCTCGCCCTCAGCTTGGCGGCGATGTCGCGGCGGGCGGCGATGTCGACGCCCTGGAACGGCTCGTCGAGGATGAAGAGCCGCGCCGGCTCGGCCATCCAGCGCGCCACCATCACCTTCTGCTGGTTGCCGCCCGACAGGGTCGCCATGTCGTCCTTCTCGCTGCGGCAGACGATGCCGAGGTCGGCGATCTGGCGGCGGGCGAGGGCGCGCTCGGCGCGGCGCTGCGACACGCCGAAGCGGGCGAGGCGCTGCAGGAAGGGCAGGCTGATGTTCTCGTAGACGTTGAAGGCCGGCACGATGCCGTTCTCGCCGCGGTCCTTGGCGACCAGAAAGACCCCGGCCGCGATCGCTTCCTTGGGCGAGGCGGGCTGGTAGGCGGAGCCGCCAAGCCGCATCGAGCCGGCCAGCGGCCGGCGGATGCCGAACAGCGTCTCGGCGAGCGCCGTCTTGCCGACGCCGACCAGGCCGGCCACGGCCACCACCTCGCCGTCGCCGAGCGACAGGGAGAAGGGGCGGGCGCCGGGGTCGATCTGCAGGCCCTTGGCGGTGAAGACGGACACCCCGGCCTCCCTGAGGTCGAGCGTGCCGGCGCTGACCTTGCGGCCCAGCATGGCGTTGACGGCGCCCTCGTAGTCGAGCGGCTTCTTGTCGAAGACGCCGGCGATGCCGCCATCCCTGAGCACGACGATGCGGTCGGCGAGCCGGCGTATGTCGGACATGCGGTGCGAGATGTAGAGGATGGCGACGCCGCGCCCCTTGAGGCGGCCGATCAGCGCGAAAAGCCGCTCCGCCTCGGCGCTGGACAGCGACGAGGTCGGCTCGTCGAGCACCAGAACCTTGGGCTCGTGCGCCATCGCGCGGGCGATCGCCACCATCTGGCGGTCGGCCAGCGAGAGATCGGGGATGCGGGCGCCGAGGTCGACCGCCAGCCCCATCCGCTCGGCGACCGCGCGCGCCTCGCGACGAACGCGCCGCGGGTTGAAGAAGAGGGGCGCGCCGGCGCCGTTCAGCCGGTCGAGCGTCAGGTTGGTGGCCACGTCGAGCGCCGCCACCACCCCGTCGTTGATGTTCTGGTGGACCGTCACCAGGCCGGCGCGAATGGCCTCGGCCGGCGTGTGCGGGGCGAAGGCAGCGCCGTCGAGCTCCATGCTCCCGGCTTCGGGCCGGTAGACCCCGCTGATCACCCTGACCAGGGTCGACTTGCCGGCGCCGTTGGCGCCCATCAGCACGGTGACCTCGCCGGCGGCGAGCTCGAGGCTCACCCCGTCCAGGACCTTGTTGGGCCCGAAGGACTTCTCCAGGCCGACGAGGCGGAATACCGCAGGCGCGCGCAATCGATCCCTCCCACGCGGCGATGCTAGGGAGCAGCCCGGCAATTGTCAACTTGATTGACATTTGCCAGGTGGCTGGCTACGCCTGGCGCCAGTTGCCTTATGATCGGGGCGACAGGAGGAGACCATGACGGGCACGCTGCCGTTCGAAGCGCTGACGACGGAAAGCCTTGCCGTCTCGCCTCGGCAGCGTCGAGGCGCTGGCCTCCCGGATCGGCCGCGACCCGGCCGCCTGGCGGGTGCGCGAGGTGGGCGACGGCAACCTCAATCTGGTGTTCATCGTCGAGGGGCCGGACGGCGGGGCGGTGGTCAAGCAGGCGCTGCCCTATGTGCGGCTGGTGGGCGAAAGCTGGCCGCTGCCGCTCAAGCGCTCCTTCTTCGAGTATCATGCGCTGACCCGACAGGCCGCGCGGGCGGGCTGGGTTCCCGAGATCTTCCATTTCGACGAAGCGCAGGCGCTGATCGTGATGGAGTTCCTGACCCCGCATATCATCCTGCGCAAGGCGCTGATCGCCGGGCGCATGCCGCCGCACATCGCGCGCGACCTCGGCCTGTTCATGGCGCGGACGCTGTTCCGCGGCTCCGACCTCTCGGCCTCGCCGCGCGAGCGGAAGGCGGACCTGGCGCTGTTCGCCGACAATGTCGAGCTCTGCGACATCACCGAGAACCTGGTCTTCACCGACCCCTATTTCGCGGCGCCGATGAACCGCCATACCTCGCCCCAGCTCGACGCGCTGGTGGCGGAGCTGAGGGCCGACCGCGACCTCAAGGTCGAGGCGCAGCGCCTCAAGCACCGGTTCGCCGCCCATGCCGAGACGTTGCTGCATGGCGACCTGCACACCGGCTCGATCATGGTGACCGACGAGGACACCCGCATCATCGACCCGGAATTCGCCTTTTACGGGCCGATCGCCTTCGACGTCGGCATGCTGCTCGCCAACTACTGGATGGCGTTCTTCGCCCAGCGAGGCCATGAGGAGGCGCCCGGCGGACGCGATTCCGTGCGCGCCTACCTGCTCTCGGTGCTGGTCGAGACCTGGTCGGTGTTCCGCGCCGAGTTCTCGCATCTCTGGCGCACCGAGCGCACGGGGATGCTCTATCCGCGCAGCGTGTTCGAGGACCAGGGCGACGCCCTCGGCAGCGAGCAGGCGCTCGACGGCCTGCTGCAATCGATCTGGACCGACATGCTCGGCTTTGCCGGGGTGGAGATCCACCGGCGCATCCTCGGCCTCGCGCACAACGCCGATTTCGAGACCATCGCCGACCTCGGACCTCGAGCCGCCTGCGAGGCGCCGGCGCTGAAATTCGGCCGGCACCTGGTGGTCAACCGGCACGGCATCCACAGCCTGGACGAGATCAACGGGCTCGCCCGGCGCATGAACCAAGGCGAGGTCGCGTGAACGTCGGAGACCGCCACTACCGCACCATCTGGCCCGCGGCGGACCGCCGCTCGGTCGAGCTGATCGATCAGCGCTGGCTGCCGCATTCGTTCCGGGTCGAGCGGGTCGACACGGTCGACGGCATCGCCACGGCGATCCGCGACATGTGGGTGCGCGGGGCGCCGCTGATCGGCGTGACCGCCGCCTACGGCATGGCCATCCAGGCTGCCGCCGATCCGAGCGACGCGGCGCTCGAAGCCGGCCTGGCAGACCTTGCATGCGACGCGCCCGACGGCGATCAACCTGCGCTGGGCGCTCGACGCGATGCTGCGCCAGCTGAAGCCGCTGCCGCCGGAGGAAAGGGCGGCCGCCGCCTGGCGCCTCGCCGGCGAGATCGCCGACGAAGACATCGAGCTCAACAAGGAGATCGGCCGCCACGGCCTCGACATCATTCGCGCGCTCGCGGCCGGCAAGCCGGCCGGCGAGCCGGTCAACATCCTCACCCATTGCAATGCCGGCTGGCTGGCCACCGTCGACTACGGCACCGCGACGGCGCCGATCTACCTGGCTGCCGAGGCCGGCGTGCCGGTCCATGTCTATGTCGACGAGACGCGGCCGCGCAACCAGGGGGCTCAGCTCACGGCGTGGGAGATGGCGGGCCACGGCGTGCCGCACACGCTGATCGTCGACAATGCCGGCGGCCACCTGATGCAGCGCGGGGCGATCGACATGGTGATCGTCGGCACCGACCGCACGACGGCGCGCGGCGACGTCTGCAACAAGATCGGCACCTACCTCAAGGCGCTGGCCGCGCATGACAACGGGATCCCCTTCTACGTGGCGCTGCCGTCGCCCACCATCGACTGGACGGTCGGCGACGGGCTGGCCGACATCCCCATCGAGGAGCGCAGCCAGGACGAGGTGTCGCTGGTGTGGGGCAAGACGGCCGGCGGCGAGGTGGTCCAGGTGCGCGTCTCGCCCGACGCGACGCCGGCCGGCAACCCCGCCTTCGACGTGACGCCGGCAAGGCTGGTGACCGGGCTGATCACTGAGCGCGGCGTGGCCGAGGCCTCCGAGGCCGGGCTGAAGGCGCTGTTTCCGGAGCGGGCGGAGCCCTAAGCGGAGCCGTTTGAGGTTGGCGTGACGACTTCACGATCGACATAGCGCAGCCGACTTTTCGAAGGTTCATGGAGCGCCGGGCCACGCCCCTCACCTGCCTGCCGGCTTCCTCTCCCCGCAAGCGGGGCGAGGAGACGCTGGCCGCAGCCTCGCCGCTGGTTCTGCAAAGATTGCGATGGGGCAAAGCGTCGAAGGCAGCGTTCTTCCGTGGACCCCCGGAACACTTGGGCCTGCGGCGAACGTCGGTCAACTGCCCTCGACCGTCATCGCAAGGGCGTGAAAGGCGGTCGCGCCAGGGGGCAGCAGCCGCATGGACGGACGGTCAGCCAAGTCGCCGCGGAAGTCCTCGAAATCGGCGTGGCCGGTCCAGGCCTCCAGGCAGACGAAGGGCGCGCCGGGCTTGCCCCAGACGGCCCAATGCGGGAACCCTTCCGCCGCCAACCTCGACGCGGCTGCCGTCCGTCTGTTCCAGACGGAGCGTCCGGCTCCTGGCGCCGAGGAAGCACAGCGCGCCGCGCGACAGGAGATCGTCGGTGATGTCGAGGCGGCGGCCGGCGAGCGGCGTGCGCCAGCGTCGCGCGGGAGAGCAGGCCTTCGGCGTGATCGCGCGGCACGTCCGGGTCTTCGTCGGCGTCGAAGAGGAGCAGCGCGCCGGGCGACGTTCGGAACCCGGGATGGAAGCCGAGCGCATAGGGCATGACAGAGTTGCCGCGGTTCCCGACCACGAATTCGACTGAAAGCCGAATCCCTTGAAGGCGAAAGCTCACGTCGAGCGCGAACGCGAAAGGGATAGTGCTTCGCGTGGCTTCGTCGTCGCTCAGCCGCAGCGTCAAGGAAGAGCCGGAGGCCTCGACGGGCGCGAAGCGGCGTGCCGCGGCGAAGCCGTGCAGCGGCATCGGGAAGGACGCGCCGCCGATCGAGACGGCGTCGTCGCGGGAGCGGCCGACGACCGGGAAGAGGATCGGGCAGGTCCGTGCCCAGAAGCTGCGGGTCGGGCCGCCAGAGCAGGTCGCGGCCGGCGACCGACCAGCTGCATGAGCTCGGCGCCGTCGGCGGAAACCGTCGCCGTCGCGTCGCCGGCCGCGAGAGCGAATGCTTCGGCCAAGCAGGTCAGGCCGGCTGCTTGGCGACCGCGATGCGCCGGTAGACGAAGGTGTCGGCCGGCGCCTTGCCGGCAGCGCGTTCGGCCTCGCCGGTCCGCAGCGCGTCGTCGATCAGCATGCCCATGCGGTGGTGGATGCGGCGACTTGACGCAGGCCGGGTCGGTCGCGGCGGCGTCGCCGGCGATCGCCATCGCCTGGCAGCGGCAGCCGCCCCAGTCGATCTCCCGGCGCTCGCAGCTGCGGCAGGGCTCCTGCATCCAGTCGGTGCCGCGGAACGCCTTGAAGGCGGGCGAATCGCGCCAGATCTCGGCGAGGCTGCGGTCGCCGAAGCGCTCGAAGGTCAGCGAGCGGATGGTCTGCGCGGCGTGGCAGGGCAGCACCGTGCCGTCGGGCGCCACCATGAAGGCGTCGCGCGCCCAGCCGCCCATGCAGGGCTTGGGATAGATGGCGAAATAGTCGGGCGTGACGAAGTCGATGTTCATGCACGCCGCGCAGCCGCTCGCTGCGCCGCTTCGACGATCTCCACCTGGCGCTCGACGGCGGCGCGGTCGGGCATCAGCGCCTCGCGGTTGACCAGCGCCCAGCCGGAATATTGCACGTTGGCGATCTCCAGCCGCTCGGCGCCGAGCTCCAGCGCCAGCTCGATGAAGTCGGGCACCTCGCTCGATGTTGTGGCGATGGATCGGCGCGTTGATGGTGAGCGGCAGGCCGGCGCGCGCGCACGGCGGCGCGCGGTCTCGCAGCTTCTTCTCGTGGCTGCCGCGGTGGTTGCCGATCATCTCGGTCGTCTCGGGCCGCGCGCCCTGGAAGGAAAGCTGGACATGGTCGAGGCCGGCCTCGGCCAGCCGCTCGATGCGGCCCTCGGCGATGCCGACGCCGGCGGTGATCAGATTGGTATAGACGCCGCGCGCCGACAGGCCGGCGACGAGCTGCCTCGAGGTCGCGCCGCAAGCGTCGGCTCGCCGCCGGACAGATGCACCTGCAGGACGCCGAGGTCGGCCGCCTGGTCGAAGAGGTCGAGCCAGGTCTCGGTGTCGAGCTCGCGGTTGGCCTTGAGCAGCTCGATCGGGTTCGAGCAATAGGGGCACTGCAGCGGGCAGCGGTGGGTGAGCTCCGCCAGCATGCCGATCGGGGGAAGCAGGGGCTCGCTCATAGCCTCACCAGCTGCCGGTCGGACCATTCCTGCAGGAACTCCAGCGACGTCGCGCTCCACTTCGCCGGGCGGCGCGTCATATTCCGCCGCCAACGCCTCGACGATGGCGGCGATCGAGCGGCTGCCGTCGCAGTGCCGCAGGATGTCGAGGCTGACGTCGTTCGGGCCAGAACACCCGCTCGGGCGACAGCACGGCCCAGGCCTGGCGCACCGGGTCGAACTGCATGCCGCACATGGCGCGGCAGCAAGGGCACCGCGGCCGGCGTCGCGACCATCGGCGCTGGCGAAGCGCGCGTCATCGCGCGGTCCTCCGGGCGAAAGGCGCCGGGCGGGATGTGTCCGGCCTCGCCATAGGCGTGATCGAGCGCGTCGAGCATGGCCCAGAGTATATCGCATTTGAAGACCAGCGCATCGATCGCGGCCTGCTGCTGCTCCGGCGTGTCGGCATGGTCGAGCACATAGGCGAGCGCGAAGTCGGAATCGCGCGACGCCTGCCCGGGGCGCGGCCGGAAATAGGCGAGCGTGTCCTCGGTGACGTAGTCGTATTTGGCGAGCATCGCCGGCACGCGCTCGCCGATGATCACCGGCGAGAACAGCTCGGTCAGCGACGAGGCGACCGCCTCCAGCAGCGTCCTGTCGGCGCAGAAGGCATAGTAGGCGCCGACGGCGAAGCGGGTCGCGGGCAGCGCGAGGCGCTGGCTCTTCACCATCTCCGCGTCGAGGCCGAGCGAGGTGGCGAGGATACAGCCAGCGCGCGATGCCGCCGCTCCAGCCGTCGTCGCCGTCATGGTCCTCGATGCGCTTGCGCCAGGCGGCGCGGAAGGCGGGATCCTCGGCGCGCGCCAGGATGACGGCGTCCTTGCGCGGGATGACCGCCTGGTAGCAGTAGCGGTTGAGCGCCCAGGCCTGCATCTCGCCCTTCGACAGGTCGCCCGCGGTCATGCGGTGATGGAAGGGATGCCGGTTGTGGTAGCGCTCGGCGCCGACCTGCGCGCAGCACCGCCTCCAGGCCGGCCGCTGTCCAGGCCGCCGCGCGCCGCGTCGTGGAAGTCCGTCACAGGACGATCTCCATGCCGTCATGGGCGACTTCCCAGCCGGCTTCGCGCACCGCTGCATGCTCGGGCGAGGCCTCGTCCAGCACCGGGTTGGTGTTGTTGATGTGGACGAAGATGCGGCGGCCGATCGGCGACCTTGGCCAGCGCGGCGATCGCGCCGTCCGGGCCGGACATCGCGAGATGGCCCATGCGCTTGCCGGTCTTGGTGCCGACGCCGGCCGTCACCATCTCGTCGTCCGTGTAGAGCGTGCCGTCGAAGAGGAGCACGGCCGCGCCGTGCGAGGCGCGCCTTCAAGGCGTCGTCGAGCCGCGCGCAGCCGGGAACGTAGCAGAGCGCGCCGGCCCGTGCCGGCGTCGATGCGAAGGCCGATCGTGTCGCCTTCCTCGGAGCCGTAGTCGGCATCCGGGCGACCGGCATCTTCCAGGTAGAGCGCCACCTTGCCGGGCACCGGGAAGGCGTCGATGCCAGACGCCCGTGCCACGGCCCGTCTGCGTCGGCCACCTCGAAGCGGCCCGCCGGCAGCGGACGTCGGGGCACGATGGCCGGGTCGAGCACGTTGAAGACGGGGTTCGCGGCGAGTGCCGACAAGCACGCGCGGCGCGGCGTAGAGGGCGAAGGGCTGGCGCTCGCGCAGGCTGAGCAGGCCGGCGACGTGATCGACATCGGCATTGGTCAGCACGACCGCCCTGATCGGGCTGTCGCGCGGCCGGCCCATCCGGCGCCGGATGCAGTTCGGGCGTCACGGCGATCTGCTGGCGGATGTCGGGGGAGGCGTTGAAGAGCACCCAGTTGCGGCCGTCTGCCGAGGCGATCAGGCTCGACTGGGTGCGCTCGCGCACCCCCGGCGCGCCGGAGCGGACCGCGCGGCTCAGCCGGTCATTCGAGTTCCATTGCGGAAAACCGCCGCCGGCGGCTGATCCGACGACCTTGAAGCGCATCTCTTCCACCTTGCGGAGCGACGAACGACCTCGCGCGGGCGTTCGCCCACGGCGGTCGTCAACTCTGCCGCTTCAGCCGCAATGTCCGGCGCGTGCCCCCGTTGCCGGGAGCACGCGCCTTCGCGGCCTACTTCTTGGGAGTTATTTCAGCAGGCAGATACCGCGAGATTTCCATGCCGGCAGCGACCTGGCACATGGCCGGCTTTTTCCAGCTTTTCTTCATCCATTCCTCCTTTGCAGCCGGCCTCCCGGGACCGGCTTTTCCATGTCTGCCGCCGGTTTGGCACCTTGCCCGGCAGCAACGTCCATCGATCTCAAATGGACTAACCCGTATCTAGCACGTCATCACAAAACTCGAAAACAAAACTCATCTTTACCCGGCTTGATGGCCGTTTTTAGTCCGCCGCATAAGGCCGGTTGTCGACGACCGGCAGCCCTGCCTTCTCCCATCCATCCGCCCCGGCCGGATACCAGACGACATTCCGGTAGCCCCAGGCCAGGCGCGCTTCGCTGCGTTCCACGACATCCAGCAATCGGTCATGCAGTAGAACAGAATCGTCGCATCCTTGCCGCCATGCGCCTCGAGCGCGGTGCGGAAATAAGCCTCCGTCTCCGGCGGCAGCGCGCCGTAGCCGACATTGGCGAGCCAGATGCTGCCGGGGATGTCGGTGCGCACCTTGTCGCGCCAGATCGTGCCCTTCGGCAGGTTCTGCGGCTTCGGCGTGGCGGGCATGACGTCGACGAACACCGCCTTGCCGGTTCGCCAGAGCCGTTTCGCCTCGGCCGTGCCGATCACCTGGGCGCCGGCGAGCGTCGGCGGGACGGGGGCGCGATAGTCCTCCATCCGGTAGCCCTCGGGCTCCCGAACCTCGCCAAAGGCGGCGGCGAGCGGCACCGATACGAAGCCGACGACGGCAAGCACTGTTCTCATCCTCCTTCCTGCCAGCGGCATGTCCAGTCCCTTCCGGCCCGACACGTCCTCACTGGGTGATGGGCCGGTCCTGCTCGTCGATCAGCGGAACGCCGAAATCGAGCAGGATCTTGTTGATCTCCTTCTGATTGTCGCGGATGACGGTGTTCAGCGTGCGCTTCCAGTCCTGGTCGGACGGGCGCACGCCCATGGTGATGCGATAGACCATGCGCGAGCCGGCCTTCTCCTTGACGAGCGGCACGACGACCAGGTCGGCGCCCGCTGCTTGGCATAGTAGCCGGCCATCGGGCCCCACAGGACCGCAGCGTCGATCTCGCCGGCGATGAGGTCCTTGATCATCACCTCGGCCATCGACGGCGTGGAGCGCGTGTCGACCATCAGCGGATAGATCTTGGCGGTCTTCATCAGGCCGCTCTTGGCCATGTTGGTGGCGGGCGGCGTCGCCTGGACCACGCCGATGCGCTTGCCGGCAAGCCGCGGATCCTCGATCGTCTCGACGCCTTCCAGGCCGCTGCCCTTGCTTGATAGACCAGCACGTAGGTCGAGCGGTAATAGGCGTTGGTGTTCTGCACCAGCTCGTCGCCCTGCGCGTAGCCCATGATGATGTCGCAGCGGTTGGCGCGCAGCGTGTTGCGCACGAAGCCGGTGACCATCGGGAACCAGGTGTAGGAGACCGACTTGCGGCCGGTCTTGGCGGCGACGAGCTCGGCGAGCTTGTTCTCGAAGCCCTTGCCGCTCTCGTCCGAGAAGGGCATGTTCGAGGGGTCGGCGCAGACCCGCAGCACATCGGGATCGACCAGCTCGCCCGCTGCGCCGAGCCCGGCATCCTGCGCCGCCGCGGGGCCGGCCGAGACGGCCAGCGCCAGCGCCATGGGCGCCAGAATGCGAGACAGCGAAGGGGGCGGTGCGCTTCATCGTCAGCCGCCCATGCAGGCCTTCTCGTTGTCCTTCGCCGCCTGCGGCTTGTCGGCCTTCTTGGGCGGCCGGCCGCGCGGAATGCCGTCGACGGCGCGGGCGCGCAGATAGATGTAGAGATCGTCCATGTAGCAATAGACGTTCTTGTTGTCGCCGAAGGCCGGCATGACGTTCTCCTTGCCGCCGCCGACATTCTGGCGGCCTTCCGCGACGATCGACAGGAACGTGCCGTAGTCCATGTTCTTCAGCGAAGTCGGCCAGGGCCGGGGCATAGCTCGAGCCGACGCCGTCCGGCCCGTGGCAGACATGGCAGTCGGAATGATAGCGGCGATAGCCGCTGAACGTGTACCAGTCGACGGTGCCGTCCTCGTCGATCTTGAAGGTCGGGTTGCCGTCGGCGTCGAACCATTTGCCGTCCTCTTCCTTGACGGCAGCCGCCTTTTCCTTGGTGTCCTGGGCCTGGACCATGCCGGCCCCCGATAGTGAAAGTGCCATGATCGACAAGACGAGCGCTGCGGTGCGGACGGTCATCGAGGGTTCCTTTCATCAAATCGCCACGGGCACAGCCTTGCTGTCGCAATGCGGCGTTGACAGTCGTGTTGTGGGTCGCGTGACGAAATCGAGAGCCCGGTGGGTCGCCCGAGGCCGGGCTCTCGTCTGTCAGGGCCTTCCGCCAGTCAATGACGGAAGGTCCGCTATGGTTCCGGCTCAGTCCGGAAGGCCGAACACGGTCAGCTGGCCGCCGAGCGTGGTGTACTCGGCAAGGCCGGCGTAGCCGCCGACGGCGCCGAGACCGGCAGTGCCGACCACGCGCAGCCTCGTCGCCCTGCGCACGGCCCTGGTCGACCGCGCCGTGCCAGGCGGCAGCGTTGTCGGGCGACAGCAGGCCGCCGGCGAGGCCGATGCCGGCCCAGCCGCCGACACCCGACAGCACGGCGATGTACTGCTTGCCGTCATGCTCGTAGGTGTTGACGTTGCCGATGATGCCGGACGGGGTCTTGAACTTGTAGAGTTCCTTGCCGTCCTTATCGACCGCCTTGATGTAGCCTTCGAGCGTGCCGTAGAAGACCACGTCGCCGGCCGTCGCGAGCGCGCCGGACCAGACCGAGAACTGCTCGGGCTTCGACCAGACGATCTCACCCTTGGCGGCGTCCCAGGCGATGAAGTTGCCCATGCCGCCATGGCTGTCGGGTGCCGGATACATCGACACCGTGGCGCCGACATAGGCCTGGCCGGCGGTGTAGCTCACCTTGTACGGCTCGTAGTCCATGCAGACGTGGTTGGTCGGCACGTAGAACAGGCCGGTCTTCGGCGAGTAGGCCGCCGGCTGCTGGTCCTTGGTGCCGAGCGCGGCCGGGCAGACGCCGGTCGTGTTCGTGTCCTCGCCGTTCTGCTGGGTCGAGTACTTCGCCACGACCTGCGGACGACCGTACTGGTCGCTCGTTGGGGTCCATGACGACTTCGGTCGCCCAGTTCACCGCCGGATCGTACTTCTTGGCGACCAGCAGCTCGCCGGTCGTCGCGGTCCATCGTGTAGGCGAAGCCGTTGCGGTCGAAGTGGACGAGCACGTCGTGCTTGGCGCCGTTGACGTCCATGCCGTCGACGAGGATCATCTCGTTGACGCCGTCGAAGTCCCACTCGTCGTGCGGGGTCATCTGGTAGACCCACTTCGCCATGCCGGTGTCGGCATCGCGGGCGAAGATGGTCATCGACCAGCGATTGTCGCCGGGACGCTGCACCGGGTTCCAGGTCGAGGGATTGCCGGTGCCGTAGTAGACGAGGTTCAGCTTCGGATCATAGGAATACCAGCCCCAGGTCGTGCCGCCGCCGGTCTTCCACTGCTCGCCTTCCCAGGTGTTGGTGCCGGAGTCCTTGCCGACCGGCTTGCCGAGATGGGTGGTCTTCTCGGGATCGATCAGCGTCTCGGCGTCCGGACCCATCGAATAGCCCCGCCAGGCCAGCGAGCCGTCCTTGAGATTGTAGGCCGCGACCCAGCCGCGGACGCCGAACTCGCCGCCCGAGATGCCGACGATGACCTTGTCCTTGACGACGATCGGCGCATGCGTGCCGGATTCGCCCTTGCCGCCATCGGTCTAGTCGCCGTTCTTGACCGACCAGGCGACCTTGCCGGTCTTGGCGTCGAGCGCCGTCACCATGGTGTCGGCCTGGTTCAGGATGATCTTGCCGTCGCCATAGGCAACGCCGCGATTGACCGTGTCGCAGCACATGATCGGCGATGACGTTCGGATCCTGCTCGCGGCTCGTATTTCCACAGGATCTTGCCGTCGTTGTTCAGGTCGAGCGCGTAGACGATGTTCGGGAACGGCGTGTGGACGTACATCACGTCGCCGATCACCAGCGGTCCGCCTTCGTGGCCGCGCAGCACGCCGGTCGAGAAGGTCCACTTGACCTGCAGGTCTCTTCACGTTGTCCTTGTTGATCTGGTCGAGCTTGCGAGTAGCGCGTGTTGGCATAGTCGCCGGTCGGCATTGCCCAGTTCTTGGGGTCCGAGGCAAGCTTCTGCAGGTCTTCATTGGCCGAGGCGCCGTACGGCCGCGGCGCACGTCATGAGCGCCGCGGCACGGAATGTAGGATTGTTGCTTTGCGGAGTGCACGCATTCGATATCCTCCCGGGGTTCACAATCAGGAATCGACCGTTGAGCCCACGCAGGGCTTGCCCAAGCGATTCAAGTGGTGGGAAGTATTTCCGGCAGCGTGTCACGACCTAAGCCAGATGAGCAGAGGGCACCGTTAGCTGCCCACCTCACTTGGCCTACGAAAGACGGTCGCCGCTCCCTATGACGGTGACGCCCTTTGAAGCCGGAAACAGGGAAAGGCTATGTCATTCGGATTCCACGCGCAAGCAAAATCGCCCCCGTTTCGCTGCGATGCAGCATCAAATATGTTGCGGTGCAATAGGCAATAAATATAGACACAATATCGATTTCATCGGCTGTCGCTGTTTGGCGCATTTAGAATAAAAAATGACGCAAACTCCGGGATTGTATATTGAGGCTTCGTTTCGACATACAAAATCCATTAAATAATCTGTAGCTTCGAGTAACCATCTCCAATTCCATCATTTCGACCAGCCGGATACGTTTCGGCGCCGCCGACAGACATGCCGGCGCGGTGCAAAGACGCTGCGCCAGGCCGGTCGAGGCGTCATGCTCCGTGGTGTCTGGCCGCCTTGTCCTTTGGTCCTATATGAAGGCGTCCAAGGTGCGGCATGATCGGCAGCTCGACTTCGGGAGAACAGCGATGACCGGAGGCAGGAAAGCCATGGCCTTGTTGGCTGCGCTCGGCATGGTCGCGGCGTTCGCGGGGCCCGGCCGCGCGGCCGGCGACTACCCGACCGAGGCGCTCGCCGACTACGTCTATGGCTGCATGAAGTCGAACGGCGAAACGCGCCAGTCGCTGGAGCGATGCTCCTGCTCGATCGACGTGATCGCCTCGATCATCCCCTACGACGCGTATGTGAAGGCCGAGACGTTCCGGCGCATGGCGCAGACGACGGGCGAGGCCTCCGGGCTGTTTCGCGAGAGCGCGCCTGCCAAGACCGCCACCGCCGATTTGAGGCGGGCGCAGGCGGAGGCGGACATCCGCTGCTTCTAGAGCGCAATGACGCTTCTTCGAATCGTCCTTGCACTCTATCCTCTTGTTTGATCATGATCTTTTCCAAAAACCGGCATCCACTTTTTGGGATCATGCTCTAGGCTCGGAGCGGCTCAGTCGACCGGCCAGGAATCCTTGAACTCCTTGCCGTCGGTGTCGACCGCATCGACCCGGATGTCGGCTTTTCCGTCGGACGCGAAGTCGAAGCGGAAGTTGGGATCCTCGGAGATCGAGATGCCGCCCTCCATGGCGAGGATCAGCCGGTCCCCCTGGGCGATCGACAGCTTCTGCACGAAGTGCGCGGGGATGAAGTACTGGGTGATCGGATCGCGCTGCAGCCCGGAATTGTTGGGGTGGCGGATCATCAGCTGCAGCTCCTGCGCCTTCGACATGGCGCCGTCGCCGGGCGCAAACTGCTTCAGCTTCATCTTGCCCATCGAGGCGATGGCCTCGGCGCTGTTCTTGACCGCCGGCGCCGAGCAGCCGCCAGACGCCTTGATGAAGGTGCGCGCCATGTGCAGCTCGCCGGCGTTCGTCTCGGCAATCGCCCGCACGTAGGAATAGTCGTTGACGCGAACGCGGGTCGACAGATGCGTCACGCCCGCATCCTTGCCGAGCGTGAAGGTGGCGGCGACCGGCGCCGGGTTGGCGTCGATGATCATGGTGACGGCCTTCACGCCGTCGGGCGCCTTGGCCGGGTCGATGAAGATGTCGACAGGGACGAGCGCGGCGTCCTGCGCGCGCTTCGGCGCCTCGATGCGCACCAGCCCGGTGTCGAGCAGCATCGGCCGGTTGCCGAAGACGTCGCTCTTGAAGCTGTCGAACAGCTTGTCGGACGATGCGGTGGTCTGCTGGGCCAAGGCCGGGGCGACGCCGAGCAAAGCGGACGCGAGGACGATCGCCGCCAGCACGGCACGGCGCGACGCGCGCGGCTCACCTTGCGAAATTCGACCATCGATGCCTCCAGGTTGACGGAGGTGCCCGCCGGCAATCTACGCCTGGGGCCCGGCGGATGGCAATTCGGCTCACTCCCATTCGAGCTCGGCATAGGCGGCAGTGGCGTTGCGCTGGTTGTAGACGTCGAACAGCGCCCAGCGGTCGCGCTCGGAGAGCCCGGCGGTCTCGACGGCGCGGGCGAGGGGGACGCCGTCGGCGATCGCCTTGCGCAGGTCAGCGGCGAGCACGTCGAAATAGCGCCGCTCGTCGTCGAGCGCGGCCGGCCAGGGCGAGGGCACCGGGCCGTGGCCGGGCACCGCGACGGCGGCGTCGATCGCCGCCAGCGCGTCGAGCTGGGCCATCCAGCCGAGCAGCGAGCCGTCGAGTGTCGGCAGGTGGCCGACGAAGGCGAGGTCGCCGGCAAACAGGGTCCGCGTTGTCGGGTCGAAGGCGGTGAGGTCGTTGTCGGTGTGCGCCGGCTTCCAGGCCCGGAGCTCGAGAGACCGGCCGCCGAGGTCGAGGCTCATGCGGTCCGCCACGAGGCGGGTCGGCGGGACGATCTCGACGCCCTCCATCAGCCGCTCGCCGAGCTGGCGCCGGTAGCTCTTGAGATAGAACGCCCCGCGCGCCTCCAGCGCCGCGCGGCAGGTTGCGGTGGCCGACGATCTCGGCGCCGGCGTCGCGGAAAACCGCATTGCCGAAGATGTGGTCGGGATGCATGTGGGTGGAGACGAGGTAGCGCAGCGGACGGTCGGTGACGGCGCGGATCGCCGCCAGGAAGGCCTCGCCCTCGACGCGGCTGCCGCCGCTGTCGATCGCTGCTGCCGCCTCGCGCCCGACGACCAGGCCGAGATTGCAGATCTCGCCGGCATTCTCCTCGGTCATCTCCTGGTCGAGGCCGCGGAAGGCGAAGACGCCCTCGGCGATCGGCGTCAGTCCGAGCGGCTCGGGCGCCGGGGCCGCCCGAGCGCGCGGAAGCCTCACAGGCCGCGGCGAGGGCGGCCGCGCCGCCGCGCAGAAGCCCGCGACGGGTCGCTTCGGCAGCGGCGCTCACGGCGCGAATTTCTGGTGGAACGAGCGCTTCAGGTCGCTCATGACCTGCGGGTTGCGGTACTGCCGCGGCAGCCGCACGTCGAAGATGCCGGCGACATGCGCCGGGCGCGGCGACAGGACGACGATGCGGTCGGAGAGCATCAGCGCCTCGTCGAGGTCGTGGGTGACCATCAGCACCGTCGTCGGGCGCGACGACCAGAGGTCGAGCAGCAGGTGGCGCAGCCGGTTCGCCGTGGCGGCGTCGAGCGAGACGAAGGGCTCGTCGAGGAACAGCACGGCCGGCTCGATCGCGAAGGCGCGGGCCAGCGCTGCCGCGGCGCGCGAGGCCGAGCGACAGCTCGTCGGGAAAGAGGTTGCGCATGGCCGGCGAGCCCGAGCGCGGAGAACAGGTCGTCGAGGTCGAGGGAGCGGCGCGCGGCCGGCAGCGCCAGGCGGACGTTCTGCTCGACGGTGCGCCAGGGCAGCAGCGTCGGCTCCTGGAACACGGCGGCGACGCGGCCCTCGCTGCCCTCCGGCAAGGCGTAGCTGCCCTCGAAGTCGCGGTCGAGGCCGAGCAGGATGCGCAGCGTCGTCGTCTTGCCGCAGCCGGACGGGCCGAACAGGCAGGCGAACTCGCCGGGGCGCACCTCGAAGGCGAGGTCCTCGAGCGCCGTCAGCCGTCTCGCCCTCGGCCGAGCGGAAGGCTTTTCGCGCGATGTCGACCCTAAGCGGGGCGGCGGCGCCAACGGGTTGCACGGCGTTCAAATGGCTGCACCAGGAGAAGCTCGATCAGGAGCATGATGGAGACGAAGGCAAGCGTGTAGGCGAGGATCGCGGCGACGTCGAACAGCTGGAAATAGATGTAGATCTGGAAGCCGACGCCGTTCGGCCGGCCGAGCAGCTCGACCACCAGCACGATCTTCCAGATCAGCGAGATGCCGGAGCGGGAGGCGGCGGCGAAATAGGGCTGCAGCTGCGGCAGCATCACGTGGCGAAGCCGGTCGACCGCGGTGAGGCGGTAGACCGCCGCCATCTCGGCATAGCGCGGGTCGAGCGCGCGCGCCCCCTCGCGCAGGGTGACCACCACGTTGGGGATCTTGTTGACCGCCACGGCGCCGATCGCCGCCAGCTCGTTGAGGCCGAACCAGATATAGGCGAGCACGATGACGACCAGCGCCGGCACGTTGAGGAAGAGGATCACCCACGGGTTGAAGAAGCGGTCGGCGCGCCGGTGCGTGCCGAGGAAGATGCCGAGCGCCGCGCCGATCGCCATGGCGATGACGAAGGACGCCGCGACGCGGCCGAGCGTCATGGCGAGGTGGAAGGGCAGCTCGCCGCTCAGCGTGTCGCGAACGAGCACGCGCCCAGACCGCGGCCGGCGGCGGCAGGGCGCGGCTCGGCCACAGCGCGGCAGCCAGCGCCCACAGCGCCAGCAGCGCGGCCAGGGAGGCGGCGGCGGTCAGCGCCGGCGACAGCTCCGCAGCCCGTCGAGGCGCCGCGGCGCGGCTTCGAAGCGCGGCGGCTGGCGCCTCGCCGCCGCTCATGGACGCGTCGCCCGCCCAGAACGTGCCCGGCGCCATGGCCGGCGCATGGCCGACCAGCTTGTCGCCGCCGATCGAGGCGAGCACCGCATAGAGCTTCGCCGCGTCCGCCGCCTCCTCGGCCGGCGGCCGCCTGGGGATGCCCTCGCGGTAGCGGTCGCGCAGGATGGCGAGCTCGGCGCCCTCGGCGCGCACCAGCGGCGCCAGGCGCTGCCATTCCGCGTCGGATCTGGCCAGCAGCGCCTTGGCGTCGGCGGAGGCTGCGAGGAAGCCGGCCAGCGCGGCGCCGTTGTCGGCTCGCCCAGGCATCGTGGAAGACGTAGCCGAGCGCCGAGACGTCGCCCTTGGCGCCGAGCTCGCGGGCGGCCTCGTTGGCGCCGAGCAGGCGGCGGAAGCCGTCCGCCTCGAGGCGCGCGCAGAAGTGCCAGAAGTTGAGCACCGCGTCGAGCTCGCCGGACAGCGCCTTCTCCGACATCAGCGGCGGCGCGCCGTAGACGACCTCGCTTTCGGCGGCGAGATCGAAGCCGTGCCGGCGCAGGACGAGCGCCCGGAGGAGCAGCCAGCTCTTGTCGAGCGGCCCGCCGGCGACGCCGATCGTCTTGCCGCGCAGGTCGGCGAGGCTGCCGAGCGGCGATTGCGGGCCGACCATCACCGCGCCGACGGCGGTCGAATAGGGCACCAGCGCCAGGTCGCCGCCCTCGCTGCGCTGGCGCGACACCCATAGCCAGTCGGAGACGATCATGTCGACCGCACCGGCCTGCAGCGCGATGTTGGTGGCATCCTCGCCGGCGAAAGCCGACGACTTCGAGGGTGACGCCGTGCGCGGCGTCGAAGCCGTGGTGGGAGATGGTGTCGAGCTCCCAGCTGACGGTGCCGAACTTGAGCACGCCGAGGCGCACCGGCGCGGGCTTGCGCGGCCGCGGCGTATGGCGTAGCCGCTGCAGGCCGCCGGCGGCCGCCAGCGCGGCCAGCAGCGAGCGACGCGATAGCGGAGCGGCCGTCAAATGGCGCGGCCCTTGTCCGGGAACTCGCATTTCCAGCGCACCACCTTGCGGCCGGGATGCTCGCCGACCCATTTGGCGATCTCCTGCGGGGCGAACCACATGCATTGGAAGAGGGCGCCGTGGCTCTCGAAGTAGAGATGCTCGTCGTGACACTCGGCCGGCTTGGCGATCAAGCAGACGGTCAGGATGAGATCGACCATGTTCATGGGCAGCACCTCTTGCCGCGCCCGCGGCGCACTTCCGCACGATCCCGCTTGTCGATCCGGATCGCGTCCACGGATCGCTCGAGGTGCCCGGTGAGCGATCCGCGGAAAGGCTAAGGCCTCGCCGTCCGGCCGTCAACACGGCGGGCACCGGCACCGCCTGGGACCTTTGGTCCCGTTGACATCGGACCGCCGCAGGATAGCTTTCCAGCCAGCGTCGGCCGGGAGGACCAGGTTCGGCCGTCGCGGGATCGCCCAGGGCACTCAGACGATCAGTGAGGAAAACCATGCGACTAATCGCACTCTCCGCCGTCGTGGCCATGGCGGCCATGACTGCCAGCCAGGCCCAGGCGCAGGACGCCGCGGCCGGCGAAAAGGTCTTCGGCAAATGCAAGGCCTGCCATGTCGCCGATGAGGACAAGAACAAGATCGGCCCCAGTCTGAAAGGCGTCATAGGACGCACCGCCGGCACCCATGAGGGGTTCAAATACTCCAAAGCGATGACCGAGGCCGGCACAGGCGGTCTCAAATGGGACGATGCAACCCTCACAACCTATCTTCACAGCCCCAAGGAGATGGTGAAAGGCACCAAGATGGCCTTTCCCGGCCTTAAGAGCGATGACGACATCGCCAACGTCATCGCCTATCTGAAGCAGTTCCCGTAGGTCGCGCCTCCGCCGGGCCGCTCAGGCGGCCCGCTGAACGCCCAACAACAGCGCCGGCAGGTCGGCGAGGCTGTCCAGCACGCGGTCGGCGCCGAGCGTCTCCACGGGCTGCTGCGAGTAGCCGCCGCGAATCAGCACGACCGGGATGCCGGCGTTGCGGGCGGCCTGGACGTCGGTGACGCTGTCGCCAACCATCAGCGCGTCCGCCGGGCTGCGCCGAGCGTCTCCATCGCCAGGAAGAGCGCTTCCGGCGCCGGCTTCATGACGGTCACCGCGTCGCCGCCGATAATCGCCCCGAAGCGCTCCAGGATGCCGAAATGCAGGAGCACCTGGCGGGTCGCGAGCTGCGGCTTGTTGGTGACCAGGGCGATGCCGATGCCGGCCATGTGGAGCTCGGCCAGCGCCTTCTCGGTGCCCGGCATCAGCCGGGTGAGCGTGGTGGCATGGCGGCGGTAGATCGGCGCCATCTCGGCCATGAGGGCTTCCAGCTCGGTCTCCTCGACGGGGTGGCCGACCGCCGCGAAGGCGCGCTCGATGGTCTTCTCGATGCCGTTGCCGACCATCACGGCCACCTGCTCGACGGTGACGGAAGGCAGGCCGTGCGCCGCCAGCAGCTCGTTGACCGCGGCGGCGATGTCGGGAGCGGAGTCGATGAGCGTGCCGTCGAGGTCGAACAGCACGGCTTTGGGCAGAGTCAGGGCTGGCGGCTTGGCACCCGTCATGCGGCATCCTTCCATTTGATCGAACAGCCGATCGAGGCGACCTGGTCGAGCGGTCCGTCACCGGTCCGCGCCACCTGCTTCATCGCCTCGAAGAGGTCGCGGCGCAGGCCCGGCACGCCTTCCTCGCGGCGCGACGCATCGAGCCGGCCGCGATATTGCAGCGTCATGTCGGCGTTGAGGCCGAAGAAGTCGGGCGTGCAGACGGCGCCATAGGCGGCGGCGGCTTGCTGGCCCTCGTCGTAGAGATAGGGGAAGAAGAAGCCGTTGTCGGCGGCGAAGCGCTTCATGTTCTCGAAGGAGTCCTCCGGATAGCTCCTGGCGTCGTTGGAGCTGACGGCGACGAAGCCGATGCCTTCGGCCTTCAGGTCCGCGGCGTCGCGGACGATGCGGCGGATAACCGCTTTCACATAGGGGCAGTGGTTGCAGATGAAGGCGACCACCAGCCCGTTGGGCCCGGCCTGGCCGAGGATCGAGTGGTCCTTGCCGTCGACGCCCGGCAAGGTGAAGTCGGGTGCCTGCCAGCCGAAATCGCAAACCGGGGGGGTCGCGCCCATGTCTCCTGCCTCCTCTATGCCGCCCGGCGCACGCCGCCGTCGGCGGCGCGGCGGATGGCGGCGATGTTGTCGCGATAGGCGGCCTCGGTGCCGCCCTTGAAGATCGCCGAGCCGGCGACCAGCACGGTCGGCCCCGGCGGCGGTCACCAGCGGCGCGGTCTCCGGCGTGATGCCGCCGTCGATCTCGATGTCGATCGGCCGCGAGCCGATCAGCGCCTTGACGCGCTTGACCTTCTCGATCACCGCCGGGATGAAGGCCTGGCCGCCGAAGCCGGGATTGACGGTCATCAGCAGCACCAGGTCGAGCGCGGTCGAGCACGTATTCGATGACGCTTTCCGGCGTCGACGGGTTGAGCGACACGCCGGCCTTCTTGCCGAGATGCTTGATCGCCTGCAGCGAGCGGTCGAGATGCGGCCCGGCCTCGGCATGCACGGTGATGATGTCGCAGCCGGCCTCGGCGAAGGCCTCCAGGTAGGGGTCGGCCGGCGCGATCATCAGATGGCAGTCGAACACCTTGTCGGTCAGGTGGCGGATCGCCTTGATCACCGGCGGGCCGAAGGTGATGTTGGGCACGAAATGGCCGTCCATGACGTCGAGATGGATCCAGTCGGCGCCGGCCGCGACGACGGCCTCGCACCTCGTCGCCGAGGCGCGAGAAGTCGGCGGACAGGACCGACGGCGCGATGATCGTCCTTGCGGGCATCCTCAGCTCTCCTTGCGGCCGGCCGGGGCCTGGAAGACCCGGCTGGCGGTGATGTCCTCGGCCGAGATGGTCGACAGCGCCGCCGCGTCGAGCGGACCCGTCGAGGTCTCGAAAAGCCGATTTGCCTGCCGCAGGCGCGCCCGGTCAAGGGCATTGCGGATCGAGCGGGCGTTGGCGAAGTGCGGCTGGCCGCGCCGGCGCGCGATATAGTCGGCCATGACGCGCGTCGCCTCGCCGTCGAGGCGGTAGTTCTGGTGGTCGAGCATCTTGGTCGGCGATCGCCAGCAGCTCGTCGTCGTCGTAGTCGGGAAAGTCGATGTGATGGGCGATGCGCGAGCGGAAGCCCGGATTGCTCTCGAAGAAGCGGTCCATGCGTTCGGCATAGCCGGCGAGGATCACCACCAGGTCGTCGCGCTGGTTCTCCATCACCTGCAGCAGGATCTCGATCGCCTCCTGGCCGTAGTCGCGCTCGTTCTCCGGCCGGTAGAGGTAGTAGGCCTCGTCGATGAACAGCACGCCGCCCATCGCCTTCTTCAGGATCTCCTTCGTCTTCGGCGCGGTGTGGCCGATATACTGGCCGACGAGGTCGTCGCGGGTCACCGAGACCAGATGGCCCTTGCGGATATAGCCGAGCCGGTGGAGGAGGTCGGCCATGCGCAGCGCCACCGTGGTCTTGCCGGTGCCCGGGATTGCCGGTGAAGCTCATGTGCAGCGTCGGCGTCTCGTGGGCGAGGCCCATGCTGCGCCGCGCCCGCTCGACCAGGAGCAGCGCGGCGGTCTCGCGGATGCGCTTCTTGACCGGCGCCAGGCCGACCAGGTCGCGGTCGAGCTCGGCCAGCACCTCGCGCGACGCCCGAGCTCTCGAACTCCGCGCGGCAGGTCGACGGCGACGGGCGGCGCGGGCTGCTGTCGACGGGTTCGAGGGATGGCGGCGGCGGTCATGGCGTCACCCGTAGCGGGTCCCGGAGGGGCGGTCGGCGGCGTAGGACTTGGCGGAGTACCGCATGGTACGCCCGGTCCGCCTCCTGCCGCTCCAGCCGGAAGCCGGGCTCTTCGGCCGGCCGGTTGACGATGAAGGACAGCTTCACCGACTCCCAGCCGTGCGTGGAGTCGAAGGCGACGACGCGGATGTAGCGGTCGCCATAGGCCTTGCGGCAGGCGTCGAGCTCCAGCATCAGCGCCGCGGCGTCCGGATTGTCGAACATCGGGTGGCCCCACATGTCCCAATAGGTGTTGCGCGGATGCGGGTCGTCGGTGAACTCGAGGCTGACGGCCCAGCCGTTGTCGATGCAGTACTGCACCTGCGCCCGGATCTGCTCGTCGGTCAGGTCGGGCAGGAAGGAGAAGGCTCCCTGGGTGATGCGCATGGTCTGTTGCTCCTTTACTCGGCAGCGGTGGCGACGGGCACGAAGTCGGGCGTGTCGGTCGAGGCGTAGTTGAAGGTGACGTCCTTCCAGATGTCGAGCGCCTGCCTCAGCGGCAGGCAGCACTTGCGCCGCCTCCTGCGAGGATCTCCGGCCCTTCGCGCGACGATGTCGCGGCCCTCGTTGCGGGCGAGGATCATGGCCTCCAGCGCCACGCGGTTGGCGGTGGCGCCGGCCGCGATGCCCATCGGGTGGCCGATGGTGCCGCCGCCGAACTGCAGCACGACGTCCTCGCCGAGCAGGTCGAGCAGCTGGTGCATCTGGCCGGCATGGATGCCGCCGGAGGCGACCGGCATCATCTTGTTGAGCGACGCCCAGTGCTGGTCGAAGAAGATGCCGTTCTCCAGCCGCATCGGATTGAAGTCCTCGCGGCAGATGTCGTAGTAGCCCTTGGTCGTGGCGGGGTCGCCCTCCAGCTTGCCGACGACGGTGCCGGCATGGATGTGGTCGACGCCGGCGAGCCGCATCCACTTGGCGATGACGCGGAACGACACGCCGTGGCTCTTCTGCCGCGTATAGGTCGAGTGGCCGGCGCGGTGGAGGTGCAGGATCATGTCGTTCCGGCGCGCCCACTTGGCCATCGACTGGATCGCCGTGTAGCCGATGACGAGGTCGATCATGACGATGACCGAGCCGAGCTCCCTGGCGAACTCGGCGCGCTCGTACATGTCCTCCATCGTGGCGGCGGTGACGTTGAGGTAGGTGCCCTTGATCTCGCCGGTCTCGGCCTGCGCCTTGTTCACCGCCTCCATGCAGTAGAGGAAGCGGTCGCGCCAATGCATGAAGGGCTGCGAGTTGATGTTCTCGTCGTCCTTGGTGAAGTCGAGCCCGCCCTTCAGCGCCTCGTAGACGACGCGGCCGTAGTTGCGGCCGGAGAGGCCGAGCTTCGGCTTGACCGTGGCGCCGAGCAGCGGCCGGCCGAACTTGTCGAGCCGCTCGCGCTCGACGACGATGCCGGTCGCCGGGCCCTGGAAGGTCTTCACGTAGGCGACGGGCAGCCGCATGTCCTCCAGCCGCAGCGCCTTCAGCGGCTTGAAGCCGAAGACGTTGCCGATGATCGAGGCGGTCAGGTTGGCGATCGAGCCCGGCTCGAACAGGTCGAGGTCGTAGGCGATGTAGGCGAAGTACTGGCCGGGCGCGTTGGGCACCGGATCGACCCGGTAGGCCTTGGCGCGGTACTTCTCGCTGGCCGTCAGGCGGTCGGTCCACACCACGGTCCAGGTCGCGGTCGAGGATTCGCCGGCCACCGCGGCGGCCGCCTCGATCGGGTCGACGCCGTCCTGCGGCGTGATGCGGAACAGCGCGATGACGTCGGTGTCCTTCGGCTCGTAGTCGGGCTCCCAATAGCCCATCTTCTTGTATTCCATGACGCCGGAGCGGTAGCGTTCGGCGCCGGTGACGGTTTCCGATCGGTTGGCCATGGCCTTGTCCTTTCCTTGTTCGGTTGGCCGGCTGCCGCGTCACGCGGCCCTGGCGGTCGCTGACATGCGGGTCGAGGCGGCCCGCGGCGTAGCGTCGGGCCATCTCGTCCATCGGCGACGACCTTGATCTTCGAGGCGTTGCCGGCGGTGCCGAAGCGCTCGAGCCGGTCGCGGCAGAGGTCGCGCATGGCGTCCATCGCCGGCTTCAGGAACTTGCGCGGGTCGAACTCGCCCGGATGCTCGGTCGGCGATGCGGCGGAACTGGCCGGTCATCGCCATGCGGCAGTCGGTGTCGATGTTGACCTTGCGCACGCCGTGGCGGATGCCGCGCACGATCTCCTCGACCGGCACGCCCCAGGTCTGCGGCATCTCGCCGCCGAAGCGGTTGATGACGTCCTGCAGCGCCTGCGGCACCGAGGAGGAGCCGTGCATGACGAGATGGGTGTCCGGCAGCTTGGCGTGGATCTCCTCGATGACGCGCATGGCCAGGATGTCGCCGTCGGGCTGGCGGCGTGAACTTGTAGGCGCCGTGCGAGGTGCCGCAGGCGATCGCCAGCGCGTCGACCTTGGTGCGCGCGACGAAGTCGACCGCCTGGTCGGGATCGGTCAGCAGCTGGTCGTGCGACGAGCGCGCCTTCGGCGCCGTGGCCGTCCTCGGCCTCGCCCTCGCCGCTCTCCAGCGAGCCGAGCACGCCGAGCTCGCCCTCGACCGAGGCGCCGACATGGTGCGCCATGCGCGGCGACCCGCTCGGTGATCTCGACGTTGTAGTCGTAGCTCGCCGGGGTCTTGGCGTCGGCCAGCAGCGAGCCGTCCATCATCACCGAGGTGAAGCCGTGGCGGATCGCGCGTCAGGCAGGTCGCCTCGTCGTTGCCGTGGTCCTGGTGCATGCAGACCGGGATCTCCGGATAGATCTCGGCCAGCGCGTCGATCATGCTGCGACAGCATGATGTCGTTGGCGTAGCTGCGGGCGCCGCGCGATGCCTGCAGGATGACCGGCGCGTCGGTGGCGCGCGCCGCCTCCATGATCGCCAGGCCCTGCTCCATGTTGTTGATGTTGAAGGCGGGCACGCCGTAGCCATGCTCGGCGGCGTGGTCGAGAAGCTGGCGAAGGGTGATGCGGGCCATGTCGTTTATGTCTCCTCAGGCGATGCGTTCGAGGGCCGCCGCGGCGACCGCTTCGGGGGTGATGCCGAAATGGCGGTAGAGGTCGGGCGCCGGCGCGCTGGCGCCGAAGCCGGTCATGCCGACGAAGCCGCCGGCCTCGCCGATCCAGCGGTCCCAGCCGAGCCGGGCGGCCGCCTCGACGGCGATGCGCGGGGCGGTGCCGAGAACGGCGGCGCGCTAGGCCGCGTCCTGCTCCTCGAAGAGCTCCCAGCAGGGCATCGAGACCACCGCCGCGGCAAGTCCGTGCTCGGCGGCGAGGCGCTCGGCGGCGGCGACGGCGATCTCCACCTCGGAGCCGGTGGCGAGCAGCGTGGCGTCGCGCCGCGGGCCGGGGTCGCGCAGCAGATAGGCGCCGCGCGCGCTGAGCGTTCTCGGCGCGGTCGGCGCTCGCCTGCAGCATCGGCAGGTTCTGCCGCGACAGCACCAGCACGCTCGGCCGGTCGCGTCTGGCGCAGCGCCAGCTCCCAGGCCTCGGCCGTCTCGACGATGTCGGCCGGGCGGAAGACGAGCAGGTTCGGCGTCGCGCGCAGCATCGCCAGGTGCTCGACCGGCTGGTGGGTCGGCCCGTCCTCGCCGAGGCCGATGGAATCGTGCGTCATCACGTAGACGACGCGCTTGCCCATCAGCGCCGACAGCCGCATGGCGCCGCGCGCATAGTCGGCGAAGCAGAGGAAGGTGCCGCCATAGGGCACGAAGCCGCCATGCAGCGCGATGCCGTTCATCGCCGCGGCCATGCCGTGCTCGCGGATGCCGTAGTGGATGTAGCGGCCGGAGAAGTCGCCGGCCGTGACGCGGCCCATGCCGGCGGTCAGCGTCAGGTTGGAGTGCGTCAGGTCGGCCGAGCCGCCGACGGTGAGCTCGGTCGCCGCGTTGATGACGCCGAGCGCCAGCTCCGAGGCCTTGCGCGTCGCGACCTTGGTCGCCTTGGCGACGTGCTCGCTTGCGGAAGGCGCCGCAGGCCGTCGAAGACGGCCTCCGGCAGCGCGCCGGCGATCGCCGCCTCGAAGGCGGCGCGGTGCGGGTGCGGCCGCCAGCCGCTTCTCCCAGGCGGCGCGCGCGGCCTTGCCGCGGCGGCCGACCTCCGCGCCAGGCCGCGAGGATCTCGGCGGGCACCTCGAAAGGCGCGTGACGGCCAGCCGATCGCCTGGCGCGTGGCGGCGATCTCGGCCTCGCCGAGCGGCGCGCCGTGGGTCTTCTCCGAGCCGCCGAGATTGGGCGCGCCCTTGCCGATCACCGTGCGGCAGGCGATCAGCGACGGGCGGCGGTCGTGCCGCGCGCGCTGTCGATCGCCTGCGGCGACCGCTTCCGGATCGTGGCCGTCGACCGACTGGACGTGCCAGCCGGCGGCGGCGAAGCGGGCCGGCTGGTCCATCGAGGTCGACAGCGAGGTCGGGCCGTCGATCGAGATGCGGTTGTCGTCCCAGAAGCACGATCAGCCGGCCGAGCCTCAGATGCCCGGCAAGGTCGATCGCCTCGTGGCTGATGCCTTCCTGCAGGCAGCCGTCGCCGGCGATCACATAGGTGAAATGGTCGACCAGCGTCGTCGCCGTAGCGGGCGGCGAGCATGCGCTCGGCCAGCGCCATGCCGACGGCGGTGGCGATGCCCTGGCCGAGCGGCCCGGTGGTCGTCTCGATGCCCAGCGCATGGCCGTATTCGGGATGGCCGGCGGTGCGGCTGCCGAGCTGGCGGAAGCGCTGCAGCTCCTCGATCGGCATGTCGGCATAGCCGAGCAGATGGTGCAGCGCATATTGCAGCATCGAGCCGTGGCCGGCCGACAGCACGAAGCGGTCGCGGTCGGGCCAGTCCGGGGTCGGACGGGTCGATCTTGAGGAAGCGGCTGAACAGCACGGTGGCGACGTCGGCCATGCCCATCGGCATGCCGGGATGGCCGGACTTCGCCTTCTCGACGGCGTCCATGGCGAGCGCGCGGATGGCGTTGGCCATGTCGCGCTCCGAGGCGGCGAGGCGGGACGGTGCGGCGGGCGGCTTCGACTGTTCATGGCGGTGGACCTCCTCAGGACACGCGGCGCTTGCGCTCGATCAGCTGCAGGATGAGCGGCGTCAGGATGAGCTGCATGGCGAGGTCGAGCTTGTTGCCCGGCACCACGATGGAGTTGGCCCGCGACATGAAGGAGTCGTGGATCATCGACAGCAGATAGGGGAAATCGATGCCGCGCGGGTTGGCGAAGCGGATGACCAGCATCGACTCGTCCGGCGTCGGGATCCAGCGGGCGATGAAGGGGTTGGAGGTGTCGACGATCGGCACGCGCTGGAAATTGATGTTGGTCAGCGTGAATTGCGGGACGATGTAGCGGACGTAGTCCGGCATGCGCCGCAGGATCACGTCCATCACCGCCTCGGTCGAATAGCCGCGGGTGGCGCGGTCGCGGTGGATCTTCTGGATCCATTCGAGGTTGATCACCGGCACGACGCCGATCTTCAGGTCGGCCATGCGCGGCGAGGTTGACCTTGTCGGTCACCGCGCAGCCGTGCAGGCCCTCGTAGAAGAGCAGGTCGCTGTGCGGAAACTCGCGCCAGTCGGTGAAGGTGCCGGGCGGCGTGCCGTAGAGCTTTGCCTCTTCTTCGTCGTGGACATAGGTGCGGGTGCGGCCGGTGCCCCGGCGGCCGTATTCCTCGAAGACCTCCTGCAGGATCGCGCAGCTCGTTGGCCTCGGCGTGGAAGTGGGTGAAGTTGGGGTTGCCGCCCTTCTCCTCCTCGGCGACCTTGTCGCGCATCGCCAGCCGGTCGTAGCGGTGGAAGGCGTCGCCCTCGATGAAGGCGGCCTCGACCTTCTCGCGGCGGAAGATCTGCTCGAAGATGCGCTTCACCGAGGTGGTGCCGGCGCCCGAAGAGCCGGTGATCGAGATGATCGGGTGCTTGGCCGACATGGCGTCTCCTCCCGGTCAGGCGCGGAACAGGCCGCGATTGCCGAACAGCGGCGCGCGCTCGCCGATCAGGCTCGGCTCGGTGTGGTAGCGGGCGATGCGGGCGACCTCGCGCGCCGAGCCGAACACCAGCGGCGTGCGCTGGTGCAGGCTCTCCGGCACGAGGTCGAGGATGCGGCCGACGGTGTCGGTGGCGCCGCCGCCGGCCTGCTCGACCAGGAAGGCGATCGGGTTGGCCTCGTAGACCAGGCGCAGCCGGCCCTGGTGGTAGCCGCGGCGCTGGTCGCCGGGGTAGAGGAAGACGCCGCCGCGGATCAGGATGCGGTAGCAATCGGCGACCAGCGAGGCGATCCAGCGCATGTTGAAGTCGCGGCTCGCGCGGCCCGTCGACGCCCTTCAGGCAATCGTCGACATAGAGCGCGCACCGCCTCGTCCCAGTGCCGGTAGTTGGAGGCGTTGATGGCGAATTCCTGCGTGCGCTCCGGGATGATGCGGCTCTCATAGGCCTGCACGAAGGTGCCGAGCCGGGTCGAGAGCACGAAGACGTGCGTGCCGCTGCCCAGCGAGAGCACCAGCGCGAGCTGCGGCCCGTAGATGAAGAAGCCGGCGCCGAGCTGGTTCGATCCCGCCTGCAAAAAAGGGGCGGCCGGGTCTGTCGCCCGGCGCGCCAGTCGCGGGGAGGATCGAGAAGATGGTGCCGATCGAGACGTTGGCGTCGATGTTGGAGGAGCCGTCGAGCGGGTCGATGGCGATGGCCAGCGGCGCCGCCGGGTCGAGCAGGACCGGGCTGCTCCAGCTCCTCCGACGCGTAGAGCGCCACCGGCGCCCGGCGCGCGGCGTCGAGGAAGATGTCGTCGGCGACGATGTCGAGCTCCTTCTGGACGTCGCCGTCGGCATTGGTGCCGCGGGCGCCGGCGAAGGCGGCGCCGAGCACGCCCAGGTTCAGCGTGTGGCGGATCTTGCCGGCCGCCTCGCGCCAGGCTGGCGACGGTGGCGGCCACCGCCTGCTTCAGCGGATCGCCGTCGCGGGAATAGGAATTCAGGAAGGCATCCAGCGTGGCCGCGGTCATCTCGTCCTCCCGGGCCAAATCGGCCGGCTCGGATGGTCATCAGACCCGCGCCGGTTGAGCTAAGTAAATTTCAATAACTTTACGAAGCTCCTTAAAAAATCTTAGTATGAGTCATGCGCAACCTCAGCCTTCGCCAGCTCAAATCCTTGCTGGCGATCGTCAACAAACAGGCAAAATCGTCAATGCGGCCAAGGCGTTAGGGCTTTCCGCCATCGGCGGTGACGATCCAGCTGCGGCAGCTGGAGGACGATGTCGGGCTGGCGCTGTTCGACCGCACCGCGGAGGGCATGCGTCCCACTGCCGCAGGGCTCGCCTTCATCGACGCCGCGCAGGCGCTCGAGGAGCGGCTGCGGCTGCTCGAGGACCAGATCGAGGCGATCAAGGGCGTGCGCAGCGGCAGCCTGCAAGCTCGGCGTGGTGTCGACGGCCAAATATTTCGCGCCGCGGCTGATGGCGGCCTTCATGAAGGAGCATCCGGCGATCGACATGCGGCTTTCGGTCGGCAACCGCGCGGAGATCATCGCCAGCCTGAAGAACCACGAGGTCGACGTGGCGCTGATGGGCCGGCCGGCGCGGGACATCCCGCTCCGCGCCGCGGCCTTCGGCGACCATCCGCTGGTCATCATCGCGCCGCCCGATCACAAGCTGGCCGCGGCGCGCGACATCTCCAAGGAGCGGATCGCCGAGGAGAACTTCCTGATCCGCGAGCCGGGGTCGGGAACCCGCATCTCGCTGGAGATCTTCTTCTCCGAGTTGCCGGGCCGGCTCGACGATCTCGGCATCGAGATGGGCTCCAACGAGACGATCAAGCAGGCGGTGATGGCGGGGCTCGGCATCGCCTTCATCTCGGCGCACACCATCGCCTCGGAGGTCGAGGCCGGCCGCCTGGTGATCCTCGACGTCGGCCGGCATGCCGATCCGCCGCCAATGGTTCGGCGTCATGCGCTCCGACCGCACGGTGTCGCCGGCCATGGCAACCTTCCACGACTTCCTGTTGCGCAAGGGCGCGATGCACCTGCCGCTGTTCGGCCGGCTCTACCCGGAGTGAAGCGCGGCTGCGCTACTCGTCCTTCGTCCTTCATCGCCTCGGCGACCGTCTTCGACAGCGCATAGAGGCGCTGCTCGATCAGCGTCGGAACCTCGCAGACATAGGTCAGCGACTGCACGCGCTCCTCGAAGACGCGGGTCTCCCAGGTGAGCCGGTCGGTGCGGTCGGTGACCTCGGCGGCGTTGGCGTCCGCCTTGGCGCGCAGCGCGTCGAGCTCCGACGCCTCCTTGCGCAGCGTGGCGGCCAGCTCGACCTGCTTGCTGGCATAGCGGCCGATGCCGGAGATCACCTGGGAGCGCTCGGCGTTCATGTGGTCGAACAGCCCCTGGGCGAGCTTGCCGAGACGCTCGCTCGCCTGGCCCGGCTGCAGCGTGCCGGCGAAGGTGCGGATGTCGCCGGAGGCCTCGTCGAGCGGGACGCGGCGGGCCGAGACTTCCTTGACCAGCTCGGCGACGTCCTGGTCCGACGCCCAGGCTTCGGCGGAGGCCGGCAGCTCGGGGCCGTTCCAGACCTGCGCCAGCGACAGCTCCGGCACCTTGCGCTGGATGCACGGCCAGTCGGGATCGCCGTCCGGCCGCGCGGGCGACCGTCGGCGCCGGCCAGCAGCGCCGGCGCAGAGCACGAGCGCGAAGCCTCTGCATCAGCCGTTTCCTCCCGTGTCCTGCTTGCGGTTCATCAGACCCCGGGCGGGTCGTAGGCGAGGATGGCGCCGGCAAGGAAGACCGCGGCAAAGCCGGCGACGACGCCGAGCGACAGCCAGTCCACCTGGCCGTAGAAGGCGAAGCGGACCAGCTCGACGGCATAGGTGAAGGGGTTGGCGAGGCAGATCTTGTAGAGCAGCGGGCGAGGATTCCTGGATGCGCCACAGCGGGTAGAGCGCCGGCGAGGCGAAATACATCGGGAAGATGACGAAGTTCATCACCCCGGCGAAGTTCTCCAGCTGCTTGATCATCGACGACAGCAAGCAGGCCGAGCGCGCCGAGCATCAGCCCGGCCAGGAACAGCGCCGGCAGCACCAGCAGATAGCCGAGCGGCGGCGCCTTGACGCCCCAGAACCAGGCGATGGCCAGGAAGACATAGACCTGCGCGAGCGACACCGCGACGCCGGCCAGCAGCTTGGCGGACGAGCAGGAACCAGCGCGGGAAGGGGCTGACCAGCAGCGTGCGCATGTTGCCCATCTCGCGGTCGTAGACCATCGACAGCGACGACTGCATGCCGCTGAACAGCAGGATCATGCCGCACAGGCCCGGCGTGATGTAGACCTCGTAGAGCACGTAGGTCTTGTAGGGCGGGATGATCGACACGCCGAGCACCTGGCGGAAGCCGGCGGCGAAGATGAACAGCCACAGCAGCGGCCGGACCAGCGAGGAGACGAAGCGTTCGCGCTGGTTCAGGAAGCGCAGCCCTTCGCGCACCAGGATGCCCTTCAGGCAGACCAGGTATTCGAGCGGCCCGAACGGGCGGGCCGGCAGCGCGGTGGCGGCGCCCGGCGTCGCGTCGAGGCGGTCGGCGGCGCTCACGGGGCGCCTCCGCCGGCGGCCTGGTCCATGCCGGTCAGGCGGGCGAAAGCGGCGCCGACGGTGGCCGTGCCGGTCGACGCCAGCACCTCCGAGACGCTGCCGGACGCCGCGAGCCGGCCCTCGGCGAGCACGACGACGTCGTCGCCGGGATCGACCTCGTCGATCAGGTGGGTGGCCCAGCAGCACGCTGATGCCGTCGGTTTCGACCAGCCGGCGGATGGCGGCCAGGATGCCGGCGCGGGACTCCACGTCGAGCCCGACGGTCGCCTCGTCGAGCAGCAGAGCGGCGGCCGGTGCAGCAGCGCGCGGGCGATCTCGATGCGGCGCATCTGGCCGCCCGACAGGCTGCGCGCCTTGTCGTCGCAGGCGGCCGGGCAGGCCGACGGCGTCCAGCAGCGCGGCGATGCGGCGGCCGCGCTTCCGCCTTGCCGATGCCGTGCAGAGACGCATGGTAGGCGAGGTTCTGGCGGACGCGTGAGGTCGAGGTCGAGGGTGCGCGCCTGGAAGACGATGCCGAGCCGCCGCAGCGCCTCGCCCGACTGGCGGCCGACGTCGTGGCCGAAGATGCGGATCGCACCCTGCCGCGTGTCGAACAGGCGGCTGATCAGCGAGAACAGCGTCGTCTTGCCGGCGCCGTTGGGGCCGAGAAGCACCGTGAAGGAGGCCGCGCGGATCGCGAAGGACACGTCGGCGAGCGCCTTGCGCGCGCCATAGGCATGGCTGACGCCGGCGACGTCGAGCGCCGCCACACCGCTGCCGTTGGCCCTCACATGCTGCACGCCCGGCTGCTCCTTTTCCTTGCGACCGATCCTAGCGCGGTCGCTTTGGCCCGAATGGGGCGACGCCTCTCACTTCACCGTGATCGTGCCCTTCATGCCCCTGCCCGCGAGGTCGGGGACCGACCAGGTGTAGATGCCCGGCCTGACCGTCGAGAACTGAACGAGGATGGTGCCGTCGGCGTCGAACTCCAGCCAGGCCGGCGCGCCGTTCATGTGCACTTCGAGGTCGTCGATGACGATCTGGTTCATCCAGACGTCGCGGAAGAAGTCGGTCTTGAACTTGTATTCGAGCCCGCCGGCAGCGCTGATCTTCCAGCGGTAGCCCTGGCCGGCGATCAGCTTGAAGTCCTTCTGGTTGACGGCGAACTGGTCGTCCTTGGTGCCGAGGATCAGCTCCGGCACCGTCTTGGAGGCGCGGGTCGGCTTCTCCGCCGCATCGCCCGCCGCCGGCTCGGCCGCCGCCGGCTGGTCGTCGTCATCATCGTCCTGGGCCAGCGCGGGACCGGTGGCGAAGGCCGCGGCGACGACCGTGGCGAGAGCGAGCAGGCGGAGCGTTTCCTTCATGTTTTCATATCCTTGGCTGATTTTGATCGGACTTTGATTCAATTCGGCGAAACGACCACGCCCCAGGGCAGGGCGCCGACCGTCACCGACTGCACCGGCTCGTCGGTGGCGACGTCGATGAAGGTGATGTCGTTGGAGACGCCGTTGGTGGAGATGATCGTCTTCTGGTCGGGCGTGAAGGCGAGCTGCCAGACCCGCTGGCCGACCAGCACGTATTTCTCGACCTCGTAGGTCTCGGCGTCGACCACCGCCACCCGGTTGGCCGGACCGAGCGCCACATAGGCCTTCTTGCCGTCCTTGGTGATCCGGATGCCGACCGGCTGGATCGCCTCGGCGCGCAGGCCGGGGATCTCGAAGGTGATCTTGTGGTCGACCTCGCTTCGACGCGGTGTCGATCACCGAGACCGTGCCGCCGATCTCGGCGCTCACCCAGGCCTCGCTTGCCGTCGGGCGTGAACTCGGCGAAGCGCGGCCGCGCATCGACCAGCACGTTGTCGGTGATCTCGTGCGTCGCGGTGTCGATGAAGTGGGCCATGTTGGTCGTCTCCGACGTGTTGACCATGATCTTGCCGTCGGGGCGAGATGCCCATGCCCTCCGGCTCGACGCCGACCGGGATCTCCGACAGCACGCCCTTGGATTCGACGTCGATGACGGTGACCAGGTTGTCGTCCTCGTTGGCGACGTAGAGCGTCTTGCCGTCGGGCGAGAGCACGAAGAGCTCGGGGTCGGGGCCGGACGGCAGCGTGCCGACGATCTCCAGCGTCGCCGTGTCGATCACCTCGATGGTGTCGTCGTCGCTGGCGCACAGATAGAGGAACTTGCCGTCATGCGAGATGGTGATGCCGCGCGGCCGCTGGCCGACCGGCACCGTCTTGACCACCTCCATGGTCGAGGAATCGATCACCGTGATGGTGTTGTCCTTCTCGTTGGAGACGTAGACCATAAAGGCGCCGGCCGGGGTGGCGAGCGCCAGCGCCGCGGCCAAGGCCGCCGAGAAAGCCGTCAACCGTCCGATCAATATCGTCCTCCCTGGTTCGTTGCGTTGCGGTTCATTTCAGCACGCACTGCGTCTCCGGCTGGTCGACGCCGAGCGTGTCGAGCTCGGAGACCTGGTGCAGGAAGCCCTCCTGCGGCGAGGTCGAGACCACCGAGCGGCCGTCGCCGAGGAAGATCGGCTGCCGCAGCTGCTGGTTCCATGGCCGGAAGGTCAGCTTCTGGCCCTTGAAGGCGGCGATCGAGAATTGCGGGTCGCGGATGAAGGCCTCCAGCGTGGCCGGGTCGGCGCTCTTGGTGCGGGTCGCCGCCTCGCCGAGGATGCGCACCGCCGTCCACGCCGACATGTCCTTCGACAGCATGCGCCGGCCGCTCGCCTTGGCGAAGCGGTTCTGGATCTGCGTGCCGCCCCATTGCTCGCTCGCCGGGTGCCAGGCCGACGGCATCAGCCCCGCCGTGCCGGCCACCGGCCGCGGGATCCAGGTGCGGAACGGCACGTAGGTGCCGAACACCTCGCTCTCGTCGGCCACCAGCACCACGTCGTGGTCGGGCAGGTCCTGGGTGAAGACCGGCATCTGCCGCTGGATCTGCACGACGCCGGAATCGGTGCGGCGCGCCGTGCCGGTGTCCTCGAACACCTTCTCGGCGACGATCTGGCCGCCGAAGCGGGTGGCGGCGCGCTTCAGCGCCTCGGCGAACAGCTTGTCCTTGTCGTGGCTGCCCGAAATCAGCACCCAGCGCGGCCACTGCTTCCAGATCAGATATTGCGCCAGCCCGTCGGCCAGCATCGAGCGGGTCGGCGCGGTGTGGAAGACGTTCTTGCGGCAGTCCGCCTCGCGCAGGCGGTCGTCGGTGGCGCCGACGTTGAAGACGATCACGCCGGCGTCGCGGCCGATGTCGGCGATCGGCGAGCAGCTGGTCGGGCGACAGGTCGGCCAGCACGTAGCGCTCGCCCTTGGCCACCATCTCCTTGAAGACCGCGGCGACGTCGGCGTCGGGCTTCACCTCGACCACGTCGAGCACGAATTCCTGGCCCATGAAGCGGCCGGTGGTGTTGTTGTCGGCGATCGCCACGTTGGCGCCGGCGACGCCCTCGTCGCGCGGCGGCACGTCGAGCACCGACAGCGCCAGCTGCGGCGCATAGGCCCTGAGATAGCCGATGGAAATCTGCTCGGCCGGCTTGGCGGCGGCCTTGGCGGCAGGCTTGGCCGGCGCTGCCTCTTGCGCAGCCAGCGGGGCCAAGTTGACGCTCGCCAAAAAAAGTCCGATGAAAGCTGCGAGAGTGTTCGGCACCGTGCTCTTCATGCTACCGCGTTTGCTTGCGCGCGCCGTCCGCCGAACCTAGGTCGGTGAAACGGTGCGGAGATTTCGGTGCCGACATGACCATAGCCGACCGTCACCCGATCGCAACCCCCTCGACCGCGGTTCCGACGAAACCCGAGGAATCCCGGGCATGACCAGGTTTCTTGCGAGCGTCACCGGGCCGGACCGAAGCCGAGATCGCGATCGCCGGCGGCGCCGACATCATCGACCTCAAGGACCCCGGCCGCGGCGCGCTGGGCGCGCTGCCGACGGCGACGGTCGCCGCGGCGGTCGCCGGGATCGGCGGCCGACGGCCTGTCAGCGCGGTCATCGGCGACCTGCCGATGCAGCCGCAACGGCTCGCGAAGCGGCGGAGGCCATGGCCGCCACCGGCGTCGACTTCGTCAAGGTCGGCTTCTTTCCCGCTGCCGAGGCGGCCGCCTGCGCGGCGGCGCTCGGCCGCCTCGCCGGCCGCGTCAAGCTGGTGGCGGTGCTGTTCGCCGACCTCGAGCCCGATCTCGGCCTGCTGCCGGCACTCGCCAAGCACGGCTTTGCCGGGGCGATGCTCGACACCGCGGACAAGGGCAAGGGCCGGCTGCTCGACCATCTGGCGCCGCTCGGAGATCCCCGGCTTCGTGTCGCGGGTCAAGGCGCTGGGCATGACCGCCGGGCTGGCCGGCTCGCTGGAGGCGCCGGACGTGCCGCGGCTGCTGCCGTTCGCGCCGGACCTTTTCGGGTTCCGCGGCGCGCTGTGCGCCGGCGGGCGCGGCGGCACCGCTCGATCCGGCGGCGCTGGAGGAGATCCGCGCGCTGATCCCGGAGGAGAACCGGCCAGACCGCTCGGCGCGCGTCGACTACCGGCTGCTGGCGGCGCGCGGCTATGCGCCCGGCAGCGTCGACCCGGCGCTCGGCACCGACCGGATCTTCGTGCGCGATTTCGTGCTGCCGGTGGAGATCGGCGCCTACAGCTTCGAGCACGGGCATACGCAGAAGGTGCGCTTCGACGTGACGGCGGACGTGCTGCGGGTGACCGCCAAGCCGGAGGACATGCGGCACGTGTTCTCCTACGACATCATCATGGACGGCATCCGGGCGATCGTCGCGCGCGGCCATGTGGTGCTCAGCGAGGCGCTGGCCGAAGCAGGTGGCGGCGCACGTGCTGGAGCATCCGCGGGTGACGCGGGTGACCGTGCGCGTCGAGAAGCTGGAGCTCGGCCCGGGCGGCGTCGGCGTCGAGATCGAGCGCCAGCGCGCCAAGGCGCACGCCGCCGCAGCGAGCCCGCCGCGGGCGCCCGACAAGGGCCGCGGCGGCGGCAAGAAGGGCGCCGCCTCGTGACCCTCGGCGTCGTCAAGCTCGGCGGCAGCGCGGCGAGCCAGGCCGGTCTTCGACCGATGGCTGGCGGCGCTGGCGCGGGCGCCGCCAGCCGCTGGTCGTGGTGCCGGGCGGCGGGCCGTTCGCCGACCAGGTGCGCAGCCTGCAGGCGCGAGCTCGGCTTCTCCGACCGCACCGCGCATCGCATGGCGCTGCTGGCGATGGAGCAGTTCGGCCTGGCGATCGCCGAGCGCGGCGGCGGGCGCTTCGAGGCGGTCAGCGGCGTGCGCGACATCGAGTTGGCTGCTGGCCGGCGGGCGGCTGCCCGTCTGGCTGCCGTCGGCGCTGGCGCTCAGCGCGCCGTCGATCCCGCCATGATTGGACCGTGACCTCGGACTCGCTCGCCGTCTGGCTCGCCGGCCAGCTCGGCGCCTGTTCGGTGCTGCTCATCAAGCAGACCGACGACTTCTCGGCCCGCGACACGCCGGCCACGCTGGCAGCGCGCGGCATCGTCGATCCGGGCGTGCCGGCCATGCTGCGCCCGGGCGTCGAGCTCTGGCTGGCCGGGCCGCGGTTCGCTGAACGGCGCGGCGAGCAGGCTGGCGCAAGGGCGGCCTGCCGGGCGTGGCGATCGCGGAAACGGGCGAACGCCGCCGGGCGTGATGGAGCGGCTCGTCTTCCTCACCGGCCATCTGGCCAAGGCCAGGCTGGAGCGCCTGCTGGGGTCGCTCGGCGAGACGGACTTCGCCTGGCAGGTGGTCGACATCGGCGTCAAGGTGGCGGCGCTGATGACCGAGGAGATCATCCTGCGGCGGCTGACGCTCGACGAGGGCGTCGACCGGGTCGTCCTGCCGGGCCGCTGCCGCGGCGATCTCGGAGCGGCTGGCGCGCGCATTTCGGCGTGCCGTTCGTGCGCGGTCCCGACGAGATCGCCGACCTGCCGGCCTTTCTCGGCCGCGAGGGCGTGCCGCCGGACCTCTCCCGCCACGACATGCGCATCTTCGCCGAGATCGTCGAAGCGCCGCTGCTGTCGCTCGATGCGCTGGTCGAGCGGGCGCGGCGGCTCCAGCCGCGCCGGCGCCGACGTGATCGACCTCGGCTGCCTGCCGGACACGCCGTTTCCCGGGCTTGCCGAGGCGGTGCGGGCGCTGAAGGCGGAGGGCCTGGCGGTCAGCGTCGATTCGGCCGATCGCGACGAGCTGGCGACCGGCATCGCCGCCGGGGCGGATTTCGTGCTCAGCCTGACCGAGGAGACGCTGCCGCTGGCGCGCGACCAGGCGGTGACGCCGGTGCTCATCCCGGCGGTGCCCGGCGACCTCGATTCGCTCGGCCGGGCGATCGAGGCGGCGGCGCGCGCCGGCATGGCCGTTCATCGCCGATCCGGTGCTCGATCCGATCCATTTCGGCTTCGCGGCCTCGCTGGCGCGCTTCGTCGAGGCGCGGCGGCGCTGGCCCGAGGCCGAGATGCTGATGGGCACCGGCAACCTCACCGAGCTCACCGACGCCGACAGCGCCGGGGTCACGGCGGTGCTCGCCGGGCTCTGCTCGGAGCTCGGGATCCGCAACGTGCTGACCGTCCATGTCAGCCCGCACACGGTGCGCACCGTCGAGGAGCACGACGTCGCCCGCCGCATGCTCTACGCCGCCCGGCAGCGACGGAGCCTTGCCGCGCGGCTACCATCCCGGCCTGCTGCAGGTGCACGACCGCAAGCCGTTCGCGGCGAGCGCTCGAGGACATCGAGGCGCTGGCGGCCGCGGTCCGCGACGCCAACTTCCGCATCCAGACGGCGGAGGACGGCATCCACGTCTTCAATTCGAAGGGCCACCGGGTCGCCGGCGACGCCTTCGCGCTGTTCGAGGGCCTCGGGGTCGAGACCGACGGCGCGCACGCCTTCTATCTCGGCGCCGAGCTGATGAAGGCCGAGATCGCCTGGCGGCTCGGCAAGCGCTATGCCCAGGACGAGCCGCTGGATTTCGGCGTCGCCGCGCCGCCGCCCGAGGCCGACCGCACGCGGCTCAAGGAGGCCGGGCACACGCTGAAGCAGAAGAAGGGTTGACGAGCAGCGACGGGCTGTCGGCAAGAACCGAAGCGAGGCCAGTCGGGACCGTCTGATGCCCTACATCCGCGAATGCATCGTCACCACCGTCGACCGGCAGGGCAGCGTCCACATCGCGCCGCTCGGCATCATCGCCGAGCGGGACGGCTGGGTGATCGCGCCGTTCCGGCCGTCGACGACGCTCGACAATCTGCAGGCGGTGCCGTTCGCCGTCGCCAACTATGTCGACGACGTGCGCTCTTCGCCGGCTGCCTCACCGGCCGTCGCGACTGGCCGACGGTGCCGGTCGAGGGCGCGCCGGTGCCGCGGCGTGGCGGCCGCGCTCGCCCATTCGGTGCTGGCGGTCGCCGAGGTGGCCGACGATCCGGTGCGGCCGCGCTTCCTCTGCCGGGTGGTCGGCGAAGGCATGCACGCGCCGTTCACCGGCCTCAACCGCGCGAAGGCGGCGGTGCTCGAGCTGGCGATCCTGGTCAGCCGCCTCGAGCGGCTGCCGCGCGACAAGATCGAGGCGGAGCTCGCCTATCTGTCGATCGCCATCGACAAGACGGCCGGCGAGGCGGAGCTGGAGGCCTGGGGCTGGCTCATGGAGCGGGTGACCGCCCATCTCACCGCCGGCGCGGCGACCGGCGGCGGCTTGGGCTAGACGTCGTTGCCACGGACGTTGAGCGGCACCTCGATCAGATAGCCGCCGGCCGCCAGTGCGTCGGCAACATCGTCGCAACTCGTGATCTGCTTGCGACTGGACGGTTCCGGCAGCGCCTCGTCCTCGGCCCACAGCCGGAGTGCCTCGATGGCGTTGGGAATGACATTGTCAGCATCGTCTGCAGCCGAAAAGACAGAAGGCAAATCGGGAAAGTGCACGCCAAAGGCGCTTTCTCCTTCCCGTTCGACCAAAGCCAGATATCGCATTGCCATCAGCTCCTCAAATCCAGCCTGCTTGCTTGGTGATGGCCGACGCCGTACCGGTGGGCAGCTCCTTTTTCAAGATGGGTTGCGAGCTTGCAGCAGCAGCAACGCCACCGCGCAGGCGGGGGCGGCGCTGGAAATCTCCGCCGGCGACGTCCGGCGCGCCGGAAACAGCGTCGCGGCATCGACGAAGGGCCGCTCCAGGCGGCCGGCCAGGCGCTCGACCTGCCAGCGTCCGCTGCCGGCGCCGACCAACGGCGCGGCGGACGGCAGCGCGGAGGCCACGCGGAACGCCGCGTCGTGCAACGCCCGCAGCTGGCGCTCGCTGAACCAGCCCGCCACGGCGCGCCAGGTCGCGGCGTCGAGCTCGTCGGCGTCGCGGCCGAGCATGCGCGCCAGGCGGGCGGTCGAGGCGGCGACGGAGCTGTCGCGGCCGTCGGCCGTAGGCTGGCGGTCGTCGGCCGCGTCGAGCACGCCGAGGATGCGGTGAACGTCAGCCATCGAGGCGAAGAACTCGTTCATCAGCGGCGTCAGGACGCCGTCGACCGGCGCTTCCTGCGCCACCGCGAACGGCACGGTGCGGGTGAAGCCGGTGTAGACGAGCTCGCCGCTCGCCAGCCGCTCGGCGTCGGTGAGGCCGCGATTGGCCACCTTGCCGTCGCGCAGCGCGACGAGATCGGTGGTCGTCGAGCCCATGTCGACGAACAGCGCCTCGCCGGCGCGACCCGCCAGGAAGGCCGCCGTCGCATGCCAGTTGGCGGAAGCGACGTCGAGCGGCCGGGCGGCCGCCGCGGTCGGGTCGCAGAAGCCGGACGGTCCGGCATAGACGCTGGTGGCGGCCGTCGGCACGTGCGAGGCCACCGCATCGAGCAGGCCGCGGACGCCGGCGGCGCGGTCGGCGAAGAGGTCGGACAGCTCGCCCGTCATGGTGAGGGCGAAACGATCGGCGCCGGCGAACAGGCTGGAGGCTCTCGCGAAGGCCGCGTGCAGCCGGTCCATGCCGTGCCAGAGCGGCATGGCGACGGTCTCGGCGGCGACGATCTCGCCGTCTTCGACGCGCGCCGCCTTCAGATGGGCGCCGCCGACGTCGAGGCCGACCACGACCGGCTTTCCTTCCCGCCTGCGTTTCGCTTTCATGCGCCTGACGAAGCCTCCGGAGACCGAGCTTGCGTATCATTCCCGTCCTCGACCTGAAAGCCGGGCTCGTCGTGCGGGCCGAGGGCGGGCGGCGCGACAGCTATCGGCCGATCGCGACGCCGCTCGCCGCCTCCGCCGAGCCGGTCGCCGTGGCGGAAGGTCTGCGGCGGCTGGCCGCGTTCGAAGCGTTCTACGTGGCCGACCTCGACGCGATCGCCGGCGGGCCGCCGCAGACGGAGGCGCTGGCGCCGGCTCGGGCGCTCGTGCCGCGCGCCGGAAATCTGGCTCGACGCCGGCTTCGCCGATGCCGCGAGGCTCGGCGCCGCGCTCGCCGACCCGGCGCTGCGGCCGGTCCTCGGCAGCGAATCGCAGCGCGACGAGGCGCTGCTCGTCGCCCACCGCGACCATCCGCGGCTGGTCCTGTCGCTCGACTTCTTCGCCGACGGCTATCGCGGCCCGCCGGCGATCCTCGCTGCGCCCGAGCTGTGGCCGCGATGGGTCATCGTGATGACGCTCGAACGGGTCGGCACGGCCGCCGGCCCGGACTTCGCACGGCTTGCCGCGATCAAGGCGCGAGCCGGCAGCGCGCAGCGTGGTGGCCGCCGGCGGGGTGCGCAGCGAGGCCGACTCTGGCGCGCCTCGAAGCGCTTGGCATCGCCGCCGCGCTGGTGGCCAGCGCGTTGCACGACGGGTCGCTCATGCCTGTGCGGCCGGGCGCGCGACGATGCGGCCGGCCAAGCGCCACCAGCCCGAAGGACCTGAGGGTCCTCCGGGGCGCAGGCGCGTGCGTTACAGGCCCAGGAAGTTTTTCAGCCGGCGCAACAGACCATCCGGCTCTGCAGAGGGTTTCGCCTGTGCGGGGCTGTCTCTTGTCTAGGCGCCGAAGGGATGCTTGACGGTATCGCGCTGGGCGGTCGCCTCGGCGGCGCGTCGGCTTGCCCTCGACGGCGCGCTGGAGGGCTTCCTTGGTGGCCTGGTAGTTGTACTGCTGGATCTTGGCGTCGTCCGCCGGCTTCCCAATGGATGAACACGCCGACGCAGATGAACAGGTCGTCGGCCTCGTTGGCGGGGATGATGCCGTCGGCGACGCTGTCCTGCACCGCCTTGGCGACGGCGTACTGCGCCGGGCCGAACATCTGCACGGCCTGCTTGGCGCCCTTGATGGTCACCTTGTTGAACATCACCGTGTTGGGCTTGCACGGCAGGTTGGGCGCGATCACCGCCAGCAGCGTGGTGAAGCCGTCCTTGTTGTTGGTCAGCGCGTTGCAGAACGCCGTCTCGACGGGGCTCCCGCGGGGTCCGATCAGGAGATCGATATGCGCGACTTCGTTGCCGTCGCCGACCAGCGACTCGCCGACCATCACTTTGTTGATCTTTGCCATGCCAGTCTTCCTCCAAGACACGAGATTATTTTGGTGTCGACACAATGTTGAGCCCAAAGACGCCGCAACCGAGCGGGCGCTCGATGGACGACTATCCTTGTTGGCAGCGCCCGACAGAGCTGTGGGCCGGTTGGCTAGATAGCCGCGGAAGGGACGCTTCCGCTGGGGAAATTCAAGCATCAACCCCCCGCTTATGCAAGTTCGGCAAGGAGATTGTGGACTAAAAGACAAGCCACGGTCAGGTCGGCGGAGGTGCCCGGGTTGAGGCCTCGCGCCTTGAGGCTCGCGTCGAAGGCGAGCAGCGCGTCCTTACGCACGGCTTCGTCGCAGCCGGCCAGCCGCGCCTCCAGGGCGGCCGCCTCGTCGCGCAAGGCGAGCGCCGTCGGCAGGCCGTGCTTGCGCGCCACGTGGCTGTCGGGGAAGGCGGCGAGGAAGGCCATGTAGCACGGCGACCGTCGGCCACATGCCGCTCGCGCCGCGCGCGGCCGAGCGCGGGCAGGCCGATGTCGAAGATCGTCGGCATAAGCCGGTGTCGTATTGGCGGGCGATGCGGTCGCGGTCGGCCGCCGCGCGCATCGCCTCCAGCAGCGTGACGGCAGGGGCGTCGCGGACGTCGTGGGCCGCGGCCTCGCCGAGGCCGGCCGGCTCGGCCAGCACGATCGCCGCGAAGGCGGCGCGCGCGTCGTCGACGGACAGGCCGGCCAGCACCGCGGCGAGGGCTTGCCGCAACGGCGCCGGCGCGCTCCGCCGCGGCGGCGAGCGGCGCGAAAGCAGCACGATGCCGAGATTGGTGTTGGTGCCGACCGCGGCGCGCGTCGCCTCGACGGCGCCGAGGATGCGCTCGCCGACCGCGGCTGCCGGGGCGGACGAGCGGCGGCGCCGAGACGCGGGCGCTGTCGAGGAAGGCCGCCGCCGTCATGCGGTGCCCGTCGGCGAAGACATGCACGTTGCCGGGCTTCAGCGCCTCGATCTCGGCCCGGCAGGCGGCCTCGTAGGCCTCGGCGATGCGCTCGGGCGACATCGCGTCACGACCGGTTGGCCGGCGCGGCGAGGCGGGTCGGCCGCGGCAGACTGGCTGCCGTGCGCCGCTCCGCCAGGTGGGCAAGCAGCGCCTCGGCGAGCGCGTCGGCGATGTCGACCGCGGCGACCGACTGCAGGCCCGACCAGGCCGGCATGCTGTTGACCTCGAGCACCTGCAGGATGCCGTCGGCGCCGCCTGACGATGATCGACGCCGGCGAAGTCGGCGCCGACGGCGGCGGCCGCGGCGACCGCGAGCTCGGCCAGTCGCCGCGTCGGTCCGGCCCGGACAGCGGCTCGGGCGCGGCGCCGCGGTTGACGTTGGTGATCCAGTCGGCGCCGCGCCGGCTCATCATGGCCACCACGCGGCCGGCACAGACGAAGACGCGGAAGTCGCGGAAGGGCGGGCCGTGCCGCTCGACGTAGCGCTGCAGGTAGTAGACGTCGGCCGACCGCGTCCGCGGCGGGCAGGTCGGCGAGCGCCGCGGACGAGGCGGATGCCGCGCCCCTGCGCGCCGAACAGCGGCTTCAGCACCAGCGGCCCGCCGGCCAGCTCGCGCCGCGACACCGCCTCGGCGGCGGCCAGGCCCTCGACGGCGAAGGTCGGCGGCGTCGGCAGCCCGGCGCGCGAGAGCAGGAAGCTCGTCATCGACTTGTCGACGCAGCGCTCGATCGCCGCAGCGGAGTTCCAGACCGGCACGCCCAGGCGCGCCAGCGCGTGCAGGATGCCCAGCCGCCGGGTCACCGCCTCGAAGGAGCCGGCGCGCGATCGGCGCGCACCAGCACGGCGTCGGGAAGCGCCTCGCCAAAGCCCGGAACGGCGATGCCGGAGGGATGCGCGGCGTCGAAGGCGAGGGCGGCGAGCGGCACCGTGCGGGCGACCGCGTTGCGGCGCCGGAAGCGCACCGCCAAGCCGCCGCCGCGGGTCGCCGCGCCGTCGTTGACGATGAGGATGCGGGGGATCAAGCGCGGCCGCCTCTCAGCCTAGGCTCTGTTCGAGCATGGCGAGGTCGCGGGCGCCGGCGCGGAAGGTGTCGCCGCTGTCGATCGCCGTCACGATCACCTCGGCCGGGCTGAACAGCAGCGGGTCGATGGCGTAGAAATCGCCATCGAAGGCCTGGAAGATCTCGCGGAACGGCCTGCCGTAGTCGCGCGAGGCGCTGCTCGGCAGCTTCTCGGCGAGCGCCGCCGCCTCGTCGGCCGGGCCGCGGACGAACAGCTGGACGATGGCCGCCATAGATGATGGCGTCGTTGGTGCGCCCCATGGCGGTCGAGGAAGTCGGGGTGCGGGGCGGGCACCGGCGCCGCCGCCACCCCGTCGACGATGCGCTCCAGCGGGAAGCCGAGGTCGTTGGCCTTGTGCAGCGCCACTTCGAGCGCGCGGGCGACGATCTGCACGGTGCCGGCGAGGCTCTGCGTCGGGGCGTAGAGAAAGGTCAGTCCGTCGGCCGGCACGCCGGTGGCGCCGGCCACCTTGTCGACGACCTCGGCCGGCGGCGGCTCGGCCGTCTCGAGGACCAGCACGGCCGAGGCGGCGCGCTCCCGGTAGGCCAGCGTCTCGTAGAGCGGCTCGACGCGTGCCAGGGCCCGCGCCGGGCCGGAGCCCATGGCGAAATAGCGGCCGGACGAGAGGTTCCAGCCGGCGTACTGGCTGCCCAGGCAGGCGAGCACCGGCTGCGAGGAGCGGACCTCGATCGCGAAAGGCCACTTCTCGGAGGCGCGGTCGACGACCAGCGCCACCTCGCCGAGGCCGCCCATCGCCGCCTCGGCCATGCGCAGCCCGGCCTCGACGCTGCCGGTCACCCGGGCGCCGGCGTCGATGAGCCTCTCGCCCTGGCCGCCGGTGGCGGCGACGACGCGAAGGCGCTCGGCGTCGCGCACCATGGCGTCGGCGATGGCCACGGCGCTCGCGTTGAGCAGGGCGGAACCGTCCTTCATCGTGCTTCTCCCTGCCAGGCCGTCGAGAGCGCCGCCGCCCGCCGGCCCAGTGCGCGCCGCGCCGCCGCGGCGCTGCCGGCCGAGGCGAAGACGGTGCAGACGGGATCGCCGCCGGCGAGGCGGCTGCCGGGCGGCTGGCGGTCGGCGGTCCAGTCCGGCCAGTCGACGGCCGGAAAGGCCTCGATGGGGCGCTCGGCGTAGGCGACCATGGAGGCCATGCTGTCGGCGAAGCGTGGCAGGCTGACGGGGCGTCCGGCGGCGGCGGCCAGATGGGCGGCGAGCAGCGGCGCCTCCTCGGAGTCGAAGATGTCGAGCGTCGCGCCGGGGCGCGGGTTGATCTCGACCAGCTGCAGGCCGTCGGGGCCGTCGATGAAGTCGGCGCTGCCGAGCCCGACCAGGCCGGCGCGGCCGGCGAGCGCCGACAGCCAGCCGGCGATCGCGGCCGTGCGACGGGGATCGAAGCGGCGCAGCCGGACCGCGCCGCCGTAGCGGTAGCGGACGGCCTCGGCGGGCGCCGTCCACTGGCGGCTGAGGCCGACCAGCTGGGCGCCTTGGCCATCGGCGAGGAACAGCGCCGACAGGCTGCGGCCGTCGACGCGACGCTGGAAGTAGCGGCCGGGGCCGGCCGCCGCGTCGTCGGCTGCCTCGGCGACGTGAACGCCGCCGGCGCCGCCGACGGCCTTGCAGAGCCAGCCCCGCGGGTCGGCGGGCGGCGTCAGGCTGAAGGCGGGGTGGGGGATGCCCAGTGCGCGGCAATCGGCGGCGAGCGCCTGCGGGTCCTTGACCCGGCGGATCGCGGCGCCGCGGTTGCCGGCCAGCGGCAGGCGGACGGCGATGGCGTCGACGAGATCGGGTTGGCGCTCGAAGCCGGAGCCGAGGATGACAGCGGCGACCGGCTCGCCGTCGGCCAGGGCTTCCAGGGCTGGGACGGCCGCGGCCGGGTCGATGCCAGAGCGCAGGTCGCCGGGGATGCGGGCGGTGCGCGCGGCGAGCGCCCGCGTGTCGGCGTCGCAGAACAGGTCGGCGGCGAGCACGCGGCAGCCGGCGCGGCGCGCCGCCGCGGCGAGCGCGCGGGCGGAAATGGCGGCGACGAGGAGCGTCGGCCGGCTATTTGGCGAGGTCGCGGGCAAGGGCGAAGGCATCCTGGAAATCGAAGGCGACGGTCTTCTCGGACTCGATCATCTTCTTGAAGAGGCCGAACTCGGTCTTGTACTTGACGTTGCCGATGGCCAGCGGGCCGATGCCGACGGCGCGCGTCGCGCCCAGCGGATCGGCATTGGCGTGCGACGGCGAGCCCCTCGATGCCGGCCGGCGGCACGGCGTTGACGTCGGCGGCGATCAAGAGCTTCGCCGCCCCGGCGACCTGCTTGGCGCTGAGCACCTGCACGCCCGCCCTGGCAGCCGACAGCACGACCTCGGCATCGGTCAGCAGCCGCTCCTTGGCGGCGTCGGTCGAGCCGTCGACCGCCTCGACCTCGAGGCCGAAGCGGCGCGAGATCTCCTCGGCGACCGCCTTGACGCGCTTGGCGCCGTCATGGCCGGCCAGCGCGCACCGAAGCGCCTTCGCGGGCGGCGATCACCGCCGTGCAAAAGCCGACCACGCCGGTGGCGCCGAAGATGACGACTCGTGTGCCTGTCGAGTTTGCGGTCGAAAGACGAGGACAGCGCCTTCTCGACCTTGGCCACCATGGCGGCGGCGGTGGTGAAGGAGCCGGCCGGATCGGCGAAGACGGAGACCTTGAAGGGCGGCACCATGGCCTTCTTGGCGGCGTCGAACATGTCGAGCGCCAGGGCCGCATCCTTGCCGCCGATGAAGATGGCGGTGTCGACGCCGGCGTCGGGGGGCCGCGAGAAGATGGCGTCCTGCACCAGCCCGGTCGACCTCGGCCAGCGCGACCTCGACATAGGGCACGGCGGCGTCGAAGCCGGCATCGAGCGCCATGTTGACGTCGAAGGGGCTCATGTGGCGCAGCGGCGTCAGCATATGGAGGATGTGCTTGCGGGGCATGACCCTTGTCCTTCTCGCCGCGACGGCGCGTCTTCAGCTGCCGACCAGGCCGAGGCCGGCGGCGTCGATCTCGGCGCCGGCGTTGCGGCCGCGCACCACGATCAGCTCGGTGCCCGAGGGCTGGAGGTCGCGCACCGCCGCGGCAATTTCGCTCGCGGCGGCCTCGGAGGGCGCGAAGGCGAAGCCCGTCGGGCCCCAGGAGCTCTGGCCGATGCCGACGGCGCCCGCCTTGGCCAGCCGGTCGGCCAGCGCGGCGACGCGGCGCGAGGTGAAGACCCCGCCCTGGGCCGGCGCGAAATAGTTGCCGATCAGCTGCTGGATCGTCGCGATCGCCGCGCCGAAGGCGTCGAGGTCGCGCTCGACCAGCGCCGGCATGACGCCCATCAGGACGAGCCGGCAGATCTCGCCGACGCCGCTCTGCGGGAAAGGCGGCAGCATGCGGAACGCCGCCATCTCCGCCTCGCCATGCAGGCCTTCGGCAGCGCGGTCGAGCATCAGGAGCACGCGCCACGCTTCGGGGAAGGGGTAGCGGGCGATCACCGGCGGCGGGGCGCCGGCGGCGTCCTTGCCGGCGTCGACGATCAGCCCGCCCTCGGCAAAGCTGGCGATGCCGATGCCGGAGCGCATGCCGCGCGCCAGCCGCGCCGCGTCGCCCGCCGGGTCGAGCGGCAGGTCGTGCAAGGTGCGCAGTGCCGCGGCGACGGCGAGCGCGATCTGGGTGCCGGAGCCGAGGCCCGATGGGCGGGGATGGCCTGCTCGACCACCAGCCGGTGGTGCGAGCGAATGCCGAGTGCGCGGCACAGCGCGTCGAGATGACGGGCAGCGCGCTCGCTCTCGGGTCCTTCGACCAGCGTGGCCGAATGACGCGCCAGGCTGACCACGGTCTCGGGCTCGCTCAGCGGCAGGCCGATGCTGCCGAATCGACGGCCGCTGCCGCCGTTCAGGTCGAGAAAGCCGAGATGCAGGCGGGCAGGCACTTTTATGGTGACGGTATTCGACATATGCCCCCGAACGGGTGCATCATGGATGCATCATCAGAAGTTTAGGTGCCCGCGGCCATGATAACGGCTTTCCCCTCGGGGGCAAGCGGGCGGCGGCGAAAGAATCCCGCCGGCGACCGCCGCCGGACGCGGCAAAGCAGGGAGGCGAGGATCATGAGCGAAGCCAAGGAACGCGTCTATTCCGACGAGGAGATCGCCGAGCGTCTCGGCAAGGAGCTGCCAAAGTGGCGCTATGAAAACGGCTGGATCCGCCGCAAATACAAGACCAACAGCTGGAAGGGGACGCTGATGGTGATCAACACGATCGGCCATCTCGCCGAGGCGGCCTGGCACCATCCCGACATCACGGCCTCCTATGCCTGGGTCGAGGTGCGGCTGACGAACCATGCGGCAAAAGGCATCACCGACAAGGATTTCGAGCTCGCCAGGAAGATCGAGGAGGTCGTGCAGTGGCAGCCGGCCACGGAAGGCGGCGCGCTCGAAGGGACGCCGAAGACCGACCAGCGCTTCGCCTATATCAAGTACGACTGAGCGGACCAGCAGGCCGCCTTCCGAAGGCCGGGCCGCCGGGGGTTCACGGCCCGATGAAGTTCGTCTAATCTGCCGGCGGGCACCAGAAAGCAGCAGTATCGATGGCGGTTGCATGGATCGGCAACCGGGAGACACTGGTCACGCGGGCGGCCGAGCATGCCGCCGAGCTTCTTCGTTCCAGCCGGTGCCCCGTCTTCAGCTTCGACACCGATATCCACGGCACGCGCACGGCGATCGCGCTCGCCGAGGCGGCGGGTGCCGCCTATGACCATCGCCGGAGCGAGGCGCTGGCCGCCGAGACGGCGCTGTTCACCGGCAAGGGCGGGCTGACTGTGTCGCCGGGCGAGGTGCGCCGGCGTGCCGACCTGCTGGTGATGGTGGGCGAGCTCGCCGAGCCGGCGCGCAGCCTGGCGGCCGAGCTCGCAGGCACGGCGCCTGACCTCGCCGCCCGGCCGACGCGGGCGCTGTTCTCCGTCGGGGTCAGGGGCAGGCCGACCTGGCCGGGCAAGACCGTGCGGCTCGGCTCGGCGAGGTCCGATCCGGGAAGCGTGCTGTCGGCGCTGAGGGCGGCGCTGGCGGGCCGGCAGACGGCCGCGCCGCTCGCCAACCTGCCGGTCTTCACGGCGGCGCTCGAGGAGGCTGCCTTTCCGGTGTTCCTCTTTTCGGGGAGCGGCCTCGACCCGCTCGCCATGGAGATGCTGCAGGGCCTCGTCGACGACCTCAACCGGACGAAGCGCGCGTCGTCGCTGTTCCTGCCGGCGAGCGAGAGCGGCTGGGGAAGCACGCTCGCCTCCGGCTGGATGACCGGCTTTCCGCCGCGCACCGGCTTTGCCCGCGGCAAGCCCGAATTCGACCCGTGGCGGTTCGACGTCGAGCGGATGATCGCCGCCGGCGAGGCCGACCTGCATTTGATCGTGCTCGCCGCCGGCGAGGCGCCGCCGAAGCGCCGTAACGGCACCGCGCTGGTGGCGCTGGCGGTGACCGACGGCCCGGTGCGCGGCGCGGCAATCACCTTCGCCGTGGGCGAACCCGGCGTCGACCACGATGCGGTGAGCTACAGCCTGGCCACCGGAACGCTGGCCGCCAGGACCGCCGCGGCCCGCTCGGACCGGGCGTCGGCTGCCGAGACGCTGCGGCTGATCGGCGGCCACCTCCAGCCGGGCGAGGCGCTGCCGTGCTGACGCGCCTTGCCGGCGGCGAGGTCTACGACCCGGCCAACAGCCGAGCCGGCGTGGGCGATGTGTGGATCCGCGACGGCGTGATCGCGGCGCCGCCGGAAGGCGAGGAGCCGCACCGGACCATCGACGCGGCGGGCTGCGTGGTCATGGCGGGCGCCATCGACATCCACTCGCATATCGGCGGCGGCAACGTGAACACGGCGCGGCTGCTGTTGCCCGAGGAGCACCGCGCGCACGCGCCGCGGCCGGCCGGCACGCCGCTGTCGAACGCCGGCTGGTCGACCTTCCAGACCGGGGTTCGCTACGCGCAGATGGGCTTTACGACGGTCGTCGAGCCGGCGATGTCGCCGGGCAGCGCGCTGCACACCCATCTGGAGCTCGCCGACATCCCGATCATCGACAAGGCGACGCTGGCGATCCTCGGCAATGACGACTTCCTGCTGTCGATGCTGCGCGACGACGCGTCCGCGGCGATGATCGACGACTATGTCGGCTGGACCGTCGGCGCCACGCGGGCGCTGGGGGTCAAGGTGATCAATGCGGGGGCGGCCGCGGCGTTCAAGGAGAACGTCCGCAGCTTCGCGCTCGACGACGTCGTGCCGTCCTACGGGGTCTCGTCGCGGTCGATCGTCAAGGCGCTGCAGGCCTCGGTCGGGCGGCTGGGCATCGCCCACCCGCTGCATGTCCACTGCAACAATCTCGGCGCTCCCGGCTCGGCCGACACCGCGGCGGCGACGATCGCGGCGGCCGAGGGGCTGCCGCTGCATCTCGCGCACCTGCAGTTCTACGGCTACGGGCGGGAGGGCAAGCGCCGCTTCTCCTCGGCGGCGGCGCGGCTCGCCGAGCTCGTCAACGCCACGCCGGAGATCACCATCGACATCGGCCAGGTGATGTTCGAGCAGACGGTCACGGTGTCTTCCGACGTGCTGCGGCAGTTCCTCGCCCGCGGCTCGGCACAGCCCGAAGAAGTTCGTCATCCATGACGGCGACGGCAATGGCGGCGGGATCGTGCCCTACCGCTACCGCGGCGACTTCTACGGCACCACGCAGTGGGCGGTCGGGCTGGAGCTCTTCCTGCTGATCACCGACCCGTGGCGGGTGTTCTTCACCACCGACCATCCCAACGGGGCGCCGTTCACCGCCTATCCGGAGCTGTTCGCGCTGCTGATGGACCGCTCGGCGCGGCGAGGCGGCGGCAGCGAAGCTGTCGAAGGCGGCGCTGGCGCTCTCGACGCTCGGCTCGATCGGCCGCGAATACACGCTTCGAGGAGATCGCCGTGATGACGCGGGCGGCGCCCGCGCAAGCTGCTCGGCCTTGCCGACCGCGGCCATCTCGGGCCGGGCGCGGTCGCCGACGTGGCCGTCTACCGCAAGGGCCGCGACATCGCCGCGATGTTCGCGCGGGCAGCCTATGTGTTCAAGGACGGCGAGCTGGTGGTGGAGGCGGGCGAGGTGACGCGCTATCGCTGGGGTCGGGCGCTGCGGGTGCGGCCGAAGCCGGAAAAGGCGATGGTGCGGCGGCTCGACGCCTACTACCAGCAGCGCTACGGCCTGGCGCTCGGCTGGTTCGACTTCCCGGACGCGGCGATCGCCCGCGAGACGCCGTTCGCGGAGGTGCCATGCGGGGCCTAGCCGTCAACGGCGTCGCCATCGACGACACCTTTGCCGAAGCGTTCGGCATGCGCGCGACGGCGATCGTCATCACCGGGCCGAACCGCAAATGGGCGCGCCAGGCGGCGGTGTCGATGACCGGCTTCGCCACCTCCGTCATCGGCTGCGGCTGCGAGGCGGCGATCGACGTCGAGCTGCCGGCCTCGGCGACGCCGGACGGCCGGCCCGGCTGCCGCGTCATGATCTTCGCCGTCAGCACCGACGAACTGCAGAAGCAGCTGGTCGCGCGGGTCGGCCAATGCGTGCTGACTTCGCCCGGCAGCGCCTGCTTTGCCGGCCTGGAGGCGGCCAACCGGCTGAAGCTCGGGGCGGCGCTGCGCTATTTCGGCGACGGCTTCCAGATCTCCAAGAAGCTCGGCGGGCGCCACTACTGGCGCGTGCCGGTGATGGACGGCGAGTTCGTCTGCGAGGCGACGCACCGGCATGACCAAGGAGGCGGTGGGCGGCGGCAACCTCCTGCTGCTCGCCGACATCGAGCCGCGCGGCGCTGGCGGCGGCCGAGGCGGCGGTCGAGGCGATCAACGCGGTGCCCGGCGCCATCCTGCCGTTCCCGGGCGGCATCGTGCGCTCGGGCTCCAAGATCGGCGGCAAGTACAAGGGCATGATCGCCTCGACCAACGACGCCTTCGCGCCGACGCTGCGCGGCCTGGTGAAGAGCGAGCTGGGGCCGGAGGTCAACGCGGTGCTGGAGATCGTCATCGACGGCGAGACCAGCCAGGCGGTGGCCGACGCCATGCGGGCGGGCATCAGCGCCGTCGCCCGCCTGGGGCCCGACCGCGGCGCGCTGCGGATCAGCGCCGGCAACTATGGCGGCAAGCTCGGCAAGTTCCTCTACCACCTCAAGGACCTGCGTGCCGTGAAAGCGCTGACCTTCACGCTGATCGCCGAGCCGCCGGAGCGGCTCGACCTGTCGCCGCTGACGCCCGAACGCCTGGCCGGCCTCGACAAGGCGAGCATCGCCCGGCTGAGGCTCGGCCAGTCGAAGCGCGCGGCCACCGTCGGCGACGTCTTCCGCTTCGCCGGCAGCGAGCTCGACACGCTCGTCTTCGACGGCGGCAGCGCGCGCTTCGACCTGGTCGGCGCGGGCATGACGGCGGGGTCGATCCACGTCATCGGCGACGTCGGCGCGCAGGCCGGCCGACGCCTGCACGGCGGCACCATCCGCATCGACGGCAGCGCCGGGCCGCATGCCGGCTCGGCGATGCGCGGCGGCCGGCTGGAGATCGCCGGCAATGCGGGCGACGACCTGGCGGCGCCGCTGGCGGGCGAGCTCGCCGGCATGGCCGGCGGCGTGCTGGTGGTGCACGGCCGGGCCGGCGCGCGGGCCGGCGACCGCATGCGGCGCGGCCTGGTCGCGGTGCTGCGGGGCGCCGGCGAGCACGCCGGCTGCCGCATGGTGGCGGGGACGCTGGTGGTGGCCGGCGGCGCCGGTCCCATGCCCGGCATGCTGATGCGGCGCGGCTCCATCCTGCTCGACCGGGCGCCGGCTGCGCTGCAGCCCGAGCTTCGTCGAGGGCGGCGCGCCCGACAGCGTGTTCGCGCGGCTGGTCGACCGCCACCTTTGGCAGCCGAGGGAATCACTCGGCGGCCGCTGTTTGCGGCGACGCCGCGCCGCTTCGGCGGCGACAATGCCGTGCTGGGGCTCGGCGAGCTGATGTTCCCGCGCGACTGAGCTGTCGTCGGACTGTCAAAATGTCGCAGCCATAACTGTCCACAGGGGTCCGCCGCGGTTTGACAAGGCTGCAGGCCGATGGGATCATGCCGGCGCTTTAAGACCTGCCGCTATGTGGCTGCAGGCCGGGCTTTATTCCGCGATCGCCGGGAGGGCGGTGCGAGGAGGCACGGACATGGCGGGTCACAACCCGGCCGTCGTCGCAAGCATGGCGGAGCTCCTCCTGCCCGATCGCAGGCCGAGCCCTGACAACTCCTTTGTCCTTCCGAACCCGACAGTCTTCGCCTGCAGCCGTTCACGCGCCGCCCGCGCCTTGCGCCGGGCGACCGCGAGACGTTGCCGACGAAGACGCTGATCGAGGGCGTTCGACCGCCGACGGGGGACGTCGCGGCCGGGCGCTCTGCGGGCGAGGGGAAGGACAGGGAATGGTTGTCGCATTCATCCTGGTGCTGTTGATCATCGGCTCGGTGGTGTTCCACTTCCTGAGCCCCTGGTGGTGGACGCCGATCGCCTCCAACTGGCACTACATCGACAACACCATCGTCGTCACCTTCTGGATCACCGGCGCGGTGTTCGCCGCGGTGGTGCTGTTCATGGCCTATTGCATCTGGCGCTTCCGCCACCGCGAAGGAAACAAGGCCGCCTACGAGCCGGAGAACAAGAAGCTGGAGTGGTGGCTGACGGTCGCCACCGGCGATCGGCGTCGCCGCCATGCTGGCGCCCGGCCTGTTCGTCTGGCACCAGTTCGTCACCGTGCCGGCCGACGCGACCGACATGGAGGTCGTCGGTCAGCAATGGCAATGGAGCTTCCGGCTGCCCGGCGCCGACGGCAAGCTCGGCCTCTCCGACACCAGCGACGTGACGGCCGAGAACCCGCTCGGCCTAGACCCCGACGATCCCAACAGCCAGGACGACGTCATCGTCGAGGCGGCCGACCTGCACCTGCCGGTCGGCAAGCCGGTGAAGGTGCTGCTGCGGTCGATCGACGTGCTCCACGATTTCTACGTGCCCGAGTTCCGCGCCAAGATGGACATGGTGCCCGGTTCGGTGACCTATTTCTGGTTCACGCCGACGCGCACCGGGACCTTCGAGGTGCTGTGCGCGGAGCTCTGCGGGCAGGGCCATGCGATGATGCGCGGCGTCGTCATGGTCGACACCGAAGAGGACTACGCGAGCTGGCTCGGCGAGCAGCAGACCTTCGCCCAGCTCAGCGCGCCGCAGGAAACCGGGGCCGCCGAGCAGGCGGCGCCGCAGGAAGCCAGCGCAGCGGAGGAGTCCGCGCGCCAGTAGAGAGGCGCCCAGCGGGCCGGCGCCGCCGGTCCGGACGGGCAGCCCGGAGGAGACGTGCCGATGGTCGATGTCACGCCCGGTCAGGTCGAAGGCGTCCCGCCCGCCGAAGTGCCGGATGTCGAGCTCTATCACCCGCACAGCTGGTGGACGACCTATGTGTTCTCGCAGGACGCCAAGGTCATCGCCATCCAGTATTCGGGGACGGCGATGGCGATCGGCCTGGTGGCGCTGGTGCTGTCCTGGCTGATGCGGCTGCAGCTCGGCTTCCCCGGCACCTTCGACTTCATCACGCCCGAGGCCTACTACCAGTTCATCACCATGCACGGCATGATCATGGTGATCTACCTTCTGACCGCGCTATTCCTCGGCGGTTTCGGCAACTACCTGATCCCGCTGATGGTCGGCGCGCGCGACATGGTGTTCCCCTATGTCAACATGCTGAGCTACTGGATCTACCTGCTCGCGGTGCTGGTGCTGGTGGCGAGCTTCTTCGCGCCGGGCGGGCCGACCGGCGCCGGCTGGACGCTCTATCCGCCGCAGGCGATCATGAACGGCACGCCCGGCGGCGGCGACTGGGGCATCATCCTGATGCTCAGCTCGCTCATCCTGTTCATCATCGGCTTCACGATGGGCGGGCTGAACTACGTGGTGACGGTTCTGCAAGGACGCACGCGCGGCATGACGCTCATGCGCATGCCGCTGACGCGTCTGGGGCATCTTCACCGCGACGGTGATGGCGTTGCTCGCCTTCCCGGCGCTGTTCGTCGCCTGCGTGATGATGCTGTTCGACCGCCTGCTCGGCACCTCCTTCTTCATGCCGGCGATCGTCGAGATGGGCGAGCAGCTGCAGCATGTCGGCGGCAGCCCGATCCTGTTCCAGCACCTGTTCTGGTTCTTCGGCCATCCGGAGGTCTACATCGTGGCGCTGCCGGCCTTCGGCATCGTCTCCGACCTCATCGCCACGCATGCGCGCAAGAACATCTTCGGCTACCGCATGATGGTGTGGGCGATCGTCGGCATCGGCGCGCTGTCCTTCATCGTCTGGGCGCACCACATGTACGTGTCGGGGATGAACCCTTATTTCGGCTTCTTCTTCGCCACGACGACGCTGATCATCGCCGTGCCGACGGCGATCAAGGTCTACAACTGGGTGCTGACGCTGTGGCGGGGCGACATCCACCTGACGCTGCCGATGCTGTTCGCGCTCGCCTTCATCGTCACCTTCCTGAATGGCGGGCTGACCGGCCTGTTCCTCGGCAATGTGGTGGTCGACGTGCCGCTGTCGGACACCATGTTCGTGGTGGCGCATTTCCACATGGTGATGGGCGTGGCGCCGATCCTGGTCATCTTCGGCGCGATCTACCACTGGTACCCGAAGATCACCGGGCGGATGCTCAACGAGGCGCTCGGCCAGTTCCATTTCTGGGTGACGTTCCTCGGCGCCTACCTGATCTTCTTCCCGATGCACTATCTCGGGCTGATGGGCGTGCCGCGGCGCTACAACGAGCTTGGCGACATGGGGCTGATCTCCGAATCGGCGCACCAGCTCAACGCCTTCATCTCCGTCATGGCGCTGATCGTCGGCTTCGCGCAGCTGGTGTTCGTGTTCAACCTGTTGTGGAGCATCCGGCACGGCCGCGACGCGGGCGGCAATCCGTGGCGGGCGACGACGCTCGAATGGCAGACGCCGACCACGCCGCCGCCGCACGGCAACTGGGGCAAGACGCTGCCGGTGGTCTATCGCTGGGCCTATGACTACAGCGTGCCGGGCGCCAAGCAGGACTTCCTGCCGCAGAACATGCCGGGCGATTTCGGGACGGCCGGGCGGCACGCATGAGCGTCATCCTGGTCTTCCTGCTGGCGGTGGCCGGCATCGCGGTCTGGTGGCTCTCCCACCAGCGGCTGATGTCGCAGCCCTGGCTGGAGACCAATCTGGCGGCCGACTTCATCCCCTCCGAGCAGTCGGCGATGCCGACCGCCAAGATCTTCCTCGGCGTCTTCCTGGCGGTGGTGGGCTGCCTCTTCGCGCTGTTCACCAGCGCCTACTTCATGCGCATGGAGCTCGGCGACTGGCGGCCGCTGCCGATGCCGGGCCTGTTGTGGTTCAACACGCTGGTGCTGGTGCTGTCGAGCGTGGCGCTGTCGCTGGCGCTGAGGGCGGCGCGGCAGGGCGACGTCAGGACGGCGCGGCTCGGCCTCATCACCGGCGGCGTGACGGCGCTCGGCTTCCTGGCCGGGCAGCTGGAGGCGTGGCGGACGCTGGTGGCCGACGGCTACCTGGTCGCCGGCAACCCGGCCAACAGCTTCTTCTACCTGATCACCGGGCTGCACGGGCTGCACATCCTGGGCGGCCTGTTCGGCCTGGCGCGCACGATCGGCAAGGCGCGCGACGGCGCCGACAGCGTCGCGCTGTCGCGCAGCATCGACCTCGTGGCCATGTACTTCAACTTCCTGCTTGCCGTCTGGTTCGGCCTGTTCGTGCTGTTTGCGGGCTGGGCCGGCCATTTCATCGACATCTGCCGCCAATGGCTGAGCTGAGGAGAGCCGCATGAGCGAAGCCACGATCTCCCCGCACCCGGGGCAGCCGGCCCGGCCCGACGGGCTGCGCGGCATCGCCGCCGACTGGGCGTCCGACCAGCGGGCGTTCAAGAACGTGTCCTGGGGGAAGGCCATGATGTGGATCTTCCTGCTGTCGCGACACCTTCATCTTCGGCTGCTTCCTGCTCTCCTACATGACGGCGCGCATGTCGACGCGGGTGCCGTGGCCCAACCCCAGCAAGGTGTTCGCGCTGCATATCGGCGGCACCGAGGTGCCGCTGATCCTGATCGCCATCATGACCTTCGTGCTGATCTCGTCGAGCGGCACCATGGCGATGGCGGTGAATTTCGGCTACCGGCGCGACCGGATGAAGACGGCGGTGCTGATGCTGGTCACCGCGGCGCTCGGCGCCACCTTCGTCGGCATGCAGGCCTTCGAATGGACCAAGCTCATCACCGAAGGCGTGCGGCCGTGGGGCAATCCGTGGGGCGCGGCGCAGTTCGGCTCGACCTTCTTCATGATCACCGGCTTCCACGGAACCCACGTGACGATCGGCGTGATCTTCCTGATCATCGTCGCCCGCAAGGTGCTGCGCGGCGACTACGACCGTGGCGAGCGCGGCTTCTTCACCAGCCGCCGGGGCAACTACGAGTGCGTCGAGATCATGGGCCTCTACTGGCACTTCGTCGATCTCGTCTGGGTCTTCATCTTCGCCTTCTTCTATCTCTGGTGAGGGACTGCGATCATGGCCGAAGCCACCGTTCACGACCACGCCCATCCGGCGGCGCCCGTCGCCCACGACGCAGCACCAGCAGCATCCGATCCGGCTCTATCTGATCGTCTGGGGGTGGCTCTTCATCCTGTCGGCCTGCTCCTACATGGTCGACTATATCGGCATCCACGGCTGGCTGCGCTGGACGCTGATCCTGACCTTCATGGTGCTCAAGGCAGGGCTGATCGTCGCCTTCTTCATGCACATGGCCTGGGAGAGGCTGGCGCTCGCCTATGCGATCATCATCCCGCCGGTGTTCGTGCTGGTGTTCGTGGTGCTGATGGTGCTGGAATCGGACTATACGCTGTGGATGCGGCTGACCTTCTTCGGCCCCGGGCCGTGAGGCGGGCCGGCGCCGCTTCACGCCGGCCCTTGTCGTCGTCCATCGTCCGCTGCGGCGGGCCCTCGTAGGCCCACAGCCATTCGCGCGGCAGCGGCCCCTTGTTGCGCTCGCCGCGCGACGCCTGCTCCCAGGCATGGGCCAGGATGCCGACCGAGCGCGACAGCACGAACAGCCCGCGGGTGAGCGGCGGCGGAAAGCCGAGCTCGCCGTAGATCACCGCCGTTGCGCCGTCGATGTTGAGCGGGATGCGCTTGCCCTTGCGCGTCTCGACCTCTGCCTCGACCGCCTCGGCGATGTCGACGAAGCGGCCGCCGACGACGCCGCGCGCGGCAAAGTCGCGGGTGATCTCCATGAGCCGCGGGGCGCGCGGATCGACCGGGTGGAAGCGGTGGCCGAGCCCCGGCACGTAGCCCTTCTCCTCGGCGAAGAAGCGGTCGAGCCGGGCCGGCCACCGCCTCGGCCAGGGTGGCGCCGCCGTCGATCGCGGCGGCGATGTCGCCGAAGAAGGCCAGCGCCTGCTCGCCGGCCCCGCCATGGACGTCGCCCAGCACGTTGATCGCCGACGCCATGGCGTTGTTGATGCCGACGCCGCAAGTGGCGGCCATGCGGGCAATGGCGATCGACGGCGCCTGCGGCCCGTGGTCGACGGCGGAGGAGAGCGCGATGCCGAGCAGCTCCGCCTCGGCCTCGGCCGGCAGCTCGCCGCGCAGCATCAGCCAGATCATCGCCGGGAAGGAGACGCGGCCGATGAGTTCCTCGATCGGATAGCCGCGCAGCCGGATCATGCCGGGTCGCATCTCGATGATGCCGGTCGACCACCATTCCTCGCCGCGCCGGCGGCCTTCGTCGTCGCCAGCCGTCATCCGCCCAGCACCTCGTCCTGATGCTCGCCGAGGCGCGGCGGCGGTCGTTTCGGCAGTGGCGGCTCAGCCGTCGACCAGGAAGCCGCCGCGCACCACGGTCAACGGGCGGTCGCGGCCGGCGACGCCGGGGAAGGCGGCGGTCATGGCGCGGTCGCGCACCTGCGGCTCGTCGAGCACCTCGGGAATGGTGAGCACGCGTGCCGGCCGGGATGCCGGCGCGGTTCATGCGCTCCTCCCACGAGGCGGCAGGCGCGGCGGCGAGCTCGGCCTCGATTGCCTCGGTGAGGGCGGCGCGGTTGTCGCGGCGCGCCTCGCGCTCGGCGAAGCGCGGATCGTCGGCGAGCTCTGGGCGGCCGATCAGCCGGCAGAGCGCCTCGAACTGCTGCTGCTTGTTGGCGGCGATGTTGATCAGCCCGTCGCCGGTGCGGAAGGCGCCGGAGGGCGCGGCGGTCATGTTGTCGTTGCCCATCGGCCGCGGCTCGACGCCGGCGGTCAGGTAGTTCGAGACCGGCCAGCCCAGCGCGCTCAGCGTGCATTCCAGCATGGAGACGTCGAGGAAGGCGCCTTCGCCGGTGGTGCGGGCCCTGAGCAGCGCGGCCGAGACGGCGAAGGCGCCGAACAGGCCGCCCAGCGTGTCGGCCACCGGGTAGCCGACCCGGAGCGGCGCCGTCGACGGCGTGCCGGTGATGCTCATGATGCCGGACAGGCCCTGGATGATCTGGTCGTAGGCCGGATTGTCCTTCAGCGGCCCGGTCTGGCCGAAGCCGGAGATGGCGCAGTAGACGAGCGGCGGGCGAATGCGGCTTCAGCCGTTGGTAGCCGAGGCCGAGGCGGTCCATTACGCCGGGGCGGAAATTCTCCACCAGCGCGTCGGCTGCCGGCGACGAGGTCGAAGCAGCCGCGCGCGCCCGGCCTCGTCCTTGAGGTCGAGCGCGACCGAGCGCTTGCCGGCGTTCTGGGCGAGGAAGGAGGCGCCCATATGGGCGCGGTTGAGCTCGGCCGAGGCGCCGAGCTGGCGGGCGAGGTCGCCGCCGCCCGGCTGCTCGACCTTGACGACGTCGGCGCCGAGCAGCGCCAGCTGGTAGCAGCAATAGGGGCCGGCGAGCACGTTGGTGAGGTCGAGCACGCGCACGCCGGCGAGCAGGTCGGTGGACATCGCCGCCTTATGGCACGATCGGCCGCACTTGTCGCTCACGCATCGCCGGGCACGTGCTCGGGGCCCTGGGCGCGCCGATGGGTGATCAGCGCGTAGATGCGCGGGCCAAGCAGCGCCAGCACAGCCAGCACGAGCAGCGTCAGCGACAGCGGATGGGTGAAGAACACCGTCCAGTCGCCGTTGGAGATGGTCATGGCGCGGCGGAACTGCGTCTCGGCCATCGGGCCGAGGATCATGCCGATGATCACCGGGGCGGTCGGGAAGTCGAAGCGGCGCATCAGGAAGCCCATGGCGCCCAGCACGTAGAGCAGCACCAGGTCGATCGGCGACTGCGAGATGCCGTAGGTGCCGACGGTCGCGAAGACCAGGATGCCGGCATAGAGCTGCGGGGCGGGGATCTTGAGCAGACGCACCCACAGCCCGATCAGCGGCAGGTTGAGGATGACCAGGATGACGTTGGCGACGAACAGGCTGGCCACCAGGCCCCAGACCAGCGCCGGCTGGGTCTGCAGGAGCAGCGGGCCGGGGTTGATGCCGTAGCTCTGGAAGGCCGACAGCATGATCGCCGCGGTGGCCGAGGTGGGCAGGCCGAGCGTCAGCATGGGCACCAGCACGCCCGCCGCCGAGGCGTTGTTGGCGGCTTCCGGCCCGGCGACGCCCTCGATGGCGCCGGTGGTGCCGAACTCCTCCTTGTGGTTGGAGAGCCGCTTCTCCAGCGCATAGGAGAGGAAGGTCGGGATCTCGGCGCCGCCGGCCGGCATGGCGCCGATCGGGAAGCCGATGGCGGCGCCGCGCAGCCAGGGCTTCCAGGAGCGCGCCCATTCCAGCGCCGTCATGTAGAGGGAGCCGCGAGAGCGGGATGATCTCGTCGCGCCCGGCGTGGCGGCGGGCGGCGACGTAGAGCGTCTCGCCGACGGCGAACAGCCCGACGGCGACGACGATCATCGAGGTGCCGTCGAGCAGCTCGTTGACGCCGAAGGTGAAGCGCGGCTGGCCGGTCTGCAGGTCGACGCCCACCATGCCGAGCAGGAAGCCGACGAACAGGCTGGTCAGCCCGCGCACCGCCGAGGAGCCGAGCACGGCCGACACCATGACGAAGGACAGCACCATCAGCGAGAAATACTCGGCCGGCCCGAAGGCCAGCGCGAAGCGCACCACGACCGGGGCCAGGAAGGCGACGCCCGAGCGTGCCGATGGTGCCGGCGACGAACGAGCCGAGCGCCGAGGTGGCCAGCGCCGCGCCGGCGCGGCCGTTGCGCGCCATGCGGTTGCCCTCCAGCGCGGTGACGATGGTGGCCGTCTCGCCCGGCGTGTTGAGCAGGATCGAGGTGGTCGAGCCGCCATACATGGCGCCGTAGTAGATGCCGGCGAAGAGGATGAACGACGCCTCCACCGGCACCTGGAAGGTGATCGGCAGGAGAAGCGCGATGGTCAGCGCCGGGCCGAGCCCGGGCAGCACGCCGATGGCGGTTCCGAGCGTCGTGCCGATCAGGCACCACATCAGGTTCATGGGGGTCAGCGCGACGGCGAAGCCGTGGGCGAGCTGGGCAAGCGTGTCCATGGCCGCTCAGCCTCCCAGGAGCTTCTCGATGACGCCGGCGCCGATGTTGACGCCGAGCGCCTTGGCGAAGCCGAAATAGGCGGCGAGCGACAAGACGAGGCCGATCAGCGCGTTGCGCAGCGGCTGCCGGCTGCCGAAGCCGTGCGCCACCAGCACGAAGAGCACCGTCGAGGCGGCGGTGAAGCCGAGCGGCTTGATCAGCGCGACGTTGGCGATCAGCCCGGCCGCCACGAAGGCCACGGACCGCCAGTCGACCGCCACCTCCTTCTCGTCCGCCGGCTGCCAGCCGCCGCGGAACGCCTCGACGAGAAGCAGCAGGCCAAGCAGCGCCAGGCCGCCGGCGGTCAGGTAGGGAAAGACGGTCGGGCCGACCTTGGAGTACATCGGCGAGACCGGCATCCGCGCGGTCTCCCAGAACACCAGCAGCGCCACCACCAGCAGGCCGACGGCGATCGACGCCTCGGGCAAGGCGAGGCCGCGGGGGCGCGGCTCGGTGTCGCTGCTCGTCACGACCTCATCCTCCTCCCATGCCGGCCGGCGCCGGATCATCAGGCCAGGCCGAGCTCCTTGAGGATGCCCTGGATGCGCGCGGTGTCCTCCTTGAGGAAGGTCGCGTATGCGTCGCCGGTGAGCAGGATCGGCGTCCAGTTGCGCTTCTTCACCTCTTCCGCCCAGGCCGGGCTGTTGGCCATCGTCTCCATCAGCTTGACCATGGCGTCGCGGTCGGCATCGGAAACCTCGGGCGGGGCGAAGACGCCGCGCCAGTTGAACAGCTCGAGGTCGATGCCCTGCTCCTTGAGGGTCGGGGCGTCGATGCCCTCCTGGCGCTTGTCGGCCGAGATGGCGAGGATGCGCAGCGCGCCCGCCTTGACCTGCTCGGAGAACTCGCCATAGCCCGAGATGCCGGCCGCCACCTGGTTGCCGAGCAGCGCGCCGAGCGCCTCGCCGCCGCCGGCGAAGGGCACGTAGGAGATGGTGGTCGGGTCGACCCCGGCCGACTTGGCGATGAGGCCGAACAGGATGTGGTCGGTGCCGCCCGCCGAGCCGCCGGCCACCGGCACCTTGCCGGGATCGGCCTTCAGCGCGGCGACGAAGTCGGCGATGCTCTGGAACGGCGATGCGGCCGGCACCACGACGGCCTCGAACTCGCCGGTCAGGCGGGCGATCGGCGTGACGTTGTCGAGCGTCACCGGGCTCTTGTTGGCGATGATGGCGCCGACCATCACCATGCCGCCCACCATCAGCGCGTTGGGTCGCCCCTTCCACTGGTTGACGAATTGCGGCAGGCCCACCGTGCCGCCGGCGCCGCCGACATTGGTGATCTGGGCGCCGCTGATCAGGCTCTCGGCACGCAGCACCTGGTCCATGGTCCGCGCCGTCTGGTCCCAGCCGCCGCCGGGGGCGGCCGGCACGAAGATCTGCAGCTGCTCCTGCGCCGTCGCGCGGCCGATCGAGAGCCCCGTCATCGCCGCGCCGCCGGCGGCAGCGGTGGCCATCAATAGTGCGCGTCTCGTCAGCATCTGTCGCTTCCTCCCGTGCGGCTACCTGTCGTTCGGCTCGATCAAACGTGGGTTTGCCGCCGAAGTCCAGCCCGAATTCGGCACGCCGACGATGCTTGACGCAGCGGCGCGAATGGGATTTTTGCTCTCGGCGCGCCCCTGTGCCACGGCTGGGAGAAAAGCTGATGAGCGGAACCGAGCCGCTTCTTTTCCACGTGCCCGAACCGGCGGTGCGGCCGGGCGGGACGCCCGATTTCTCCACGGTGCCGATCCCGCATGCCGGGTCCGTGCGGCGGCCGCCGATCGACGCCGACCCCGAATCGATCCGCGACCTCGCCTATTCGATCATCCGCGTGCTCAACCGCGAGGGCGAGGCGGTGGGGCCATGGGCCGGCTCGCTGACCGACGAGGAGCTGCGCGACGGGCTCGCCCACATGATGACGCTGCGCACCTTCGACGCCCGCATGGTGACGGCGCAGCGGCAGGGCAAGACCTCGTTCTACATGCAGCACATGGGGGAGGAGGCGGTGAGCTGCGCGTTCCGCCGCGCGCTGTCGCCCGGCGACATGAATTTCCCCACCTACCGGCAGGCGGGCCTGCTGATCGCCGGCGGCTACCCGCTGGTCGAGATGATGAACCAGATCTACTCCAACGAGAGCGACCCGCTGAAAGGCCGCCAGCTGCCCGTGCTCTACTCGTCCAAGGAGCACGGCTTCTTCTCGGTGTCCGGCAATCTCGGCACGCAGTTCGTGCAGGCGGTCGGCTGGGCGATGGCCTCGGCGATCAAGAGCGACACCCGCATCGCCGCCGGCTGGATCGGCGACGGCTCGACCGCCGAGTCCGACTTCCATGCAGCGCTGGTGTTCGCCTCGACCTACCGGGCGCCGGTGGTGCTGAATATCGTCAACAATCAATGGGCCATCTCGACGTTCCAGGGCATTGCGCGCGGCGGCTCGGGCACCTTTGCGGCGCGCGGCCACGGCTTCGGCATTCCTTCGCTCAGGGTCGACGGCAACGACTATCTGGCCGTGCATGCGGTGGCGAAATGGGCGGTCGACCGGGCGCGCAGCAATCTCGGGCCGACGCTGATCGAGTACGTCACCTATCGGGTCGGCGCGCATTCGACGTCGGACGACCCGTCGGCCTACCGGCCGAAGACCGAGTCGGAGGCGTGGCCGCTCGGCGACCCGGTGATCAGGCTGAAGAACCATCTGATCGCCAGGGGCGTGTGGTCGGAGGAGCGCCACGCCCAGGCGGAGGCCGAAATCCTCGATACGGTGATCGCCGCCCAGAAGGCGGCGGAGCGCCACGGCACGCTGCATGCCGGCGGCAAGCCGTCGGCGCGCGACATGTTCGAAGGCGTCTATGCCGAGATGCCGCCGCATCTCAGGCGGCAGCGCCAGGATGCGGGGATCTGAGAATGGGGCGCCTGCCATGCCGCGCATGACGATGATCGAGGCGATCCGCAGCGCCATGGACGTGGCCATGGAGCGCGACGACGACGTGGTCGTCTACGGCGAGGACGTCGGCTATTTCGGCGGCGTCTTCCGCGCCACCCAGGGGCTGCAGCAGAAATACGGCAAGAACCGCTGCTTCGACGCGCCGATCAGCGAGCTCGGCATCGTCGGCACGGCGATCGGCATGGCCGCCTACGGGCTGCGGCCTTGCGTGGAGGTGCAGTTCGCCGACTACGTCTACCCGGCCTACGACCAGATCGTGTCGGAGGCGGCGCGGCTGCGCTACCGCTCCAATGGCGGCTTCACCTGCCCGATCGTGGTGCGCATGCCGACCGGCGGCGGCATCTTCGGCGGCCAGACGCACAGCCAGAGCCCGGAAGCGCTTTTCACCCACGTGTCCGGCCTGAAGGTGGCCGTGCCGTCCAACCCGCACGACGCCAAGGGCCTGCTGATCGCCTCCATCGAGGACCCCGACCCGGTGATCTTCCTGGAGCCCAAGCGGCTCTACAACGGGCCGTTCGACGGCCATCACGAGAGGCCGGTGACGCCGTGGTCGAAGCATGAGCTCGGCGAGGTGCCGGACGGCCACTACACGGTGCCGCTCGGCCAGGCGGCAGTGCGCCGGGAAGGGCGGGCGCTGACCGTGCTCGCCTACGGGACGATGGTCTACGTGGCCGAGGCGGCGGCTGCCGAGACCGGGATCGACGCCGAGGTGATCGACCTCAGGAGCCTGCTGCCGCTCGACCTCGAGGCGATCGTCGCCTCGGTCAAGAAGACCGGGCGGTGCGTGGTCGTCCACGAGGCGACGCTGACCTCGGGCTTCGGCGCCGAGCTGGTGGCGCTGGTCCAGGAGCACTGCTTCTTCCACCTGGAGGCGCCGGTGGCGCGCGTCACCGGCTGGGACACGCCCTATCCGCACGCCCAGGAATGGGACTACTTCCCCGGTCCGGCGCGGCTCGGGCGGGCGATGATCGCCACCATGGAGGCCTGAGCGATGGCCGAGCACGTCATCAAGCTGCCCGACGTCGGCGAAGGCGTCGCCGAGGCCGAGCTCGTCGAATGGCACGTCAAGGTGGGCGACCTGGTGCGGGAGGACGCGGTGCTGGCCGCCGTGATGACCGACAAGGCGACCGTCGAGATCCCGTCGCCGGTCGATGGCGAGGTCGCCTGGCTGGGAGCGGCGATCGGCGACACCGTGGCCGTCGGGGCGCCGCTGATCCGGCTCAAGGTGGCCGGCGGAGATGACGCCGCGGCAGAGCCGGCGGCGATCGCCGCTCGCGCCGCCCGTGGAAGCCGAAGCGGCGCCGCGCCGCCGCCGGCTCCTGAAGCGCCCAAGCCGAAGCAGGCACCGGCCGCCCGCAAGCCCAAGGCGCCGCCGCTGCCGGCCGGCGCGCTGGGACGGCTGGGCGGCGCGCCGCGCGCCGAAGGCGAGCGGCCGCTCGCCTCGCCGGCGGTCCGGCTGCGGGCACGCGAGGCCGGCGTCGACCTGCGCCAGGTCGGCGGCAGCGGGCCGACGGGGCGCATCCGCCACGAGGACCTCGACGGCTATCATCGCCCGCGGGCCGCAACCGGCGACCGGCCGGGGGCTCGCCGTCAACGAGGCGGTCGAAGAGATCAAGGTGGTGGGGCTGAGGCGCCGCATCGCCGAGAAGATGGCGCTCGCCAAGGCGAGCATCCCCCACATCACCTATGTCGAGGAGGTCGACGTCACGGCGCTGGAGGAGCTGCGCACGGCGCTGAACCGGGAGAAGCGCGACCGTCCCAAGCTCACTTTGCTGCCGTTCCTGATGCGGGCGATGGTCAAGGCGATCGCCGAGCATCCGAAGGTCAACGCGCTCTATGACGACGAGGCCGGCATCGTCCACCAGCACGGGGGCGTGCATATCGGCATCGCCACGCAGACCCCGGCCGGGCTGATGGTGCCGGTGGTGCGGCATGCCGAGGCGCGCGACCTGTTCGACTGCGCCGCCGAGGTCGCGCGGCTCGCCGAGGCGGCGCGCTCCGGCAGCGCCAGCCGCGAGGAGCTCTCCGGCTCGACCATCACCATCACCTCGCTCGGCGCGCTCGGCGGCATCGTCACCACGCCGGTGATCAACCATCCCGAGGTGGCGATCGTCGGCGTCAACAAGATCGCGGTGCGGCCGATGTGGGACGGCAGCCAGTTCGTGCCGCGCAAGATGATGAACCTGTCCTCGGCCTTCGACCACCGCATCGTCGACGGCTGGGACGCCGCGCAATTCGTGCAAAGGGTGAAGACATTGCTCGAAACCCCTGCTTTGATTTTCATCGAGGATGGCGGACGATGAAGGAGATCGGCTGCCAGCTGCTGGTCATCGGCGCCGGACCGGGCGGCTACGTGGCGGCGATCCGCGCCGGCCAGCTCGGTCTCGACACGGTGGTGGTCGAGCGGGCACGCCCGGGCGGCACCTGCCTCACCATCGGCTGCATCCCGTCCAAGGCGCTGATCCACGCCGCCGACGAGTTCCACCGCCTGACCGCGATGGCGGCCGGGGCGAGCCCGCTCGGCATCACCGCCGCGCGGCCGGCGATCGAGCTCGCCCGTACCATGGCCTGGAAGGACGACATCGTCGGGCGGCTGACCAGCGGCGTCTCGGGGCTCATGAAGCGGGCCGGCGTCAAGCTGGTCGCCGGCAGCGCCCGCTTCCGCGACGGGCGCACCGTCGAGGTGGAGACCGAGACGGGCCTGCAGGTGGTGCGCGCCGAGCAGATCGTCATCGCCACCGGCTCCGAGCCGGTGGCGCTGCCGTCGCTGCCGTTCGGCGGGGCGGTGATCTCGTCGACCGAGGCGCTGGCGCTGGAGGAGGTGCCGAAGTCGCTGGCGGTGGTCGGCGGCGGCTATATCGGGCTGGAACTGGGCACCGCCTTCGCCAAGCTCGGCGCCAAGGTGACGGTGGTGGAGGCCGAGGCGCGCATCCTGCCGCAATACGATGCCGAGCTGACGCGCCCGGTCGCCCGCCGGCTGGCCGCGCTCGGCGTCGAGGTGCTCACCGAAGCGAGGGCCAAGGGGCATGGTCGGCAGCGGCAAAGGGCTGCTGGTCGAGACGGGCGGCAAGGAAAGCCGCATCGCGGCCGAGCGGGTGCTGGTCACCGTCGGCCGGCGGCCGGTCACCGAGGGCTTCGGCCGCGAGGAGCTGGCGCTCGACATGGCCGGGCCGTTCATCAAGATCGACGAGCAGTGCCGGACGACGATGCGCGGCATCTTTGCCATCGGCGACGTGACGGGCGAGCCCATGCTGGCGCACCGGGCGATGGCGCAGGGCGAGATGGTGGCCGAGATCGCCGCCGGCCACAAGACGTCCTGGGACAAGCGCGCCGTGCCGGCGGTCTGCTTCACCGACCCGGAGATCGTCACCGTCGGCCTGTCGCCCGACGAGGCGCGGGCAGGCGGCCGCGAGATCCGCACCGGCCTGTTCCCGCTGTCGGCCAATGGCCGCGCCATGACGATGGAAGCCGAGACGGGCTTCGTGCGCGTGGTCGCGCGGGCCGACAACCACCTGGTGCTCGGCATCCAGGCGGTCGGGCAGGGCGTGTCGGAGCTGTCGGCGGCGTTCGGCCTGGCGCTCGAGATGGGCGCCCGGCTGGAGGACGTCGCCGGCACCATCCACACGCACCCGACCCAGGGCGAGGCCTTCCAGGAGGCGGCGCTGAAGGCGCTCGGCCGCGCCATCCATATCTAGCGGAGCCGGAGACGCCCCACGAGGTTGTGATCGGCCTGGCGCCCGGCGCAGCTACCCGGCGCGGACGGCGGCGGGCTACAAGGGCCGGGTCGACAACGATTTGGGGAATCCACGATGAACGCAGACGCATTGAACGCCTGGGCGCCGCAGGCGCGCGCCGTCCTTCGCATCGTCACTGCGCTGCTCTTCCTGCAGCACGGCATCATGAAGCTGACCGGCTTTCCGATGGAGATGCCGGGCGGCGGCGAGGGCGGCGGTTTGCCGCCGCTCATCCTGATCGCCTCGTGGATGGAGGTGGTCGGCTCGATCCTGCTCATCGTCGGCCTGTTCACGCGGCCGGTGGCGTTCCTGCTGTCGGGCGAAATGGCGGTCGCCTACTTCATGGCGCATGCGCCGCAGAGCGTCTATCCGATCGTCAACCAGGGCGAGGTGGCGATCCTGTTCTGCTTCATCTTCCTCTATTTGGTGTTCGCCGGCGGCGGCGCCTGGAGCGTCGACCGAAGCATGCGCGGCGCGCCGGACGTGACGCGGCGGCTAGCGGCGCCGGTTGCAGGCTGGACCGCCGGAACGGCGCTGCTGGCGCTGCCCGCGCCGGCATCGACAGGGCAGGATCGCGGCGTGCAGGACATGTCCGACATAGACAGCCGCTACGCCTGGCTGCGGCTGCTCGTCTCCGTGGTGCTTTCCGCCGTCGGCGGGGTCGGCATGTGGGCGGTGGTGGTGGTGCTGCCCGCCGTGCAGGCCGAGTTCGGCGTCGACCGCGGCGAAGCGGCCTTCGCCTACACGCTCACCATGGCGGGCTTCGCGCTCGGCAATGCGCTGATCGGGCGGGCGATCGACCGCTGGGGCTTCAGCCGGCCGGGGCTGGTCGCGGCGGTGGTGCTCGGCATCGGCTTCCTGCTGGCGGCCCGGGCGCCTTCGATGGCGACCTTCGGGCTGATCCAGGGGCTGTTGATCGGCACCGGCTCGGCCGCCACCTTCGGGCCGCTGATCGCCGACATCTCGCACTGGTTCGTCAAGCGGCGCGGCATCGCCGTGGCGACGGCCGCCTCCGGCAACTACTTCGCCGGCGCCATCTGGCCGGCCATCATGCCGCACTTCATCCTGGCGGACGGCTGGCGCGCCACCTATTCCGGCATCGGCATCGTCTGCCTGGTCGCCATGCTGCCGCTGACGCTGCTGCTCAGGCGGCGGCGCCCGCGCGGCGACGGCCGTGCCGTCGGAGGCGCTGCCGGGCCGGCGCGGCCGGTCGATGCCGATCGGCATGTCGCCCGGCCTGCTGCAGGCGATCCTGGTGGTCGCCGGCATCTCGTGCTGCGTTGCCATGTCGATGCCGCAGGTGCACATCGTCGCCTATTGCATGGACCTCGGCTACGGCGTCGACGCGCGGCGCCGAGATGCTGTCGCTGATGCTCGCCGCCGGCGTGGTCAGCCGGCTCGGCTCCGGCTGGCTCGCCGACCGGATCGGCGGCATCCCGACGCTGTTGATCGGCTCGATCGGGCAGGGGCTGTCGCTGCTGCTCTATTTGCCGTTCGACGGGCTGGTCTCGCTCTACGTGGTGTCGTTCGTGTTCGGGCTGTCGCAGGGCGGCATCGTGCCCTGCTACGCCATCATCGTCCGCGAGACGATGCCCGCCGAGGAGGCCGGCCGGCGGGTCGGCCTGGTCGTCATGGCGACGGTGGTCGGCATGGCGCTCGGCGGCTGGATGTCGGGGGCGATCTACGACCTCACGGGCTCCTACCAGATGGCCTTCCTCAACGGCATCGCCTTCAACCTGGTCAACCTGACGGCGATCGGCTTCCTGCTCGTGGCGCACGCGCCTCCCCACGGGGCGGGCGCTGCCGCAAGCCGGCTAGAGGCCGCCTGCAGCGGCTTTACAAATGCGCGGCAGAATCCGAGTATCCGGGCTTCTCCCGGCGCTGCGCCGGGATCCCAATCGCAACGTCGTTTCCAAGGGTTAGGGAGGGTTCCACATGCGAAAATCCATCACGGGGCTGCTCGTCGCTTCGGCGACAGGGCTCGGGGTGCTCGCCGCCGCGACCGCGGCGTCGGCCACCGACGTCAAGATCGGCTTTCTCGGCGGCTTCACGGGGCCGATCGAGAGCCTGGTGCCGCCGATCCATGCCGGCGCCGAGCTGGCGGTGAAGCAGGTCAACGAGCAGGGCGGCATCCTGGGCGGCGGCAAGCTCGTCATGGTGCAGGGCGATTCCACCTGCGCCGACGCCACGGCCGCCTCCAACGCCGCCGACCGCATGGTCAACGCCGAGAAGGTGGTGGCGCTGGTCGGGCCGCTGTGTTCCGGCGAGACCATCGCCGCGGCCAACAGCGCGGCGATCCCCGGCGGCGTGGTCATCGTGTCGCCGGCGGCGACCTCGCCGGCGCTGACCGAGATCGAGGACAAGGACCTTTTGTTCCGCACGACGCCGTCCGACGCCTATAGCGGCGACATGCTGGCCAAGGTGCTGAAGCGCAAGGGCGTCAACTCGGTCGCCATCACCTATGTCAACAACGACTACGGCAAGGGCTTCGCCGACGCGCTCGAAGCGGCCTTCAAGAAGGAAGGCGGCACGGTGGCCGCCAAGGAGGCGCACGAGGACAACAAGGCCGACTACCGGGCCGAGCTCGGCTCGCTGGCCTCGTCCGGCGCCGACATGCTCGTCGTGCTCGCCTATGTCGACGGCTCCGGGCAGACGATCGTCCGCCAGGCGCTGGAAGGCGGCGACTTCTCGAAGTTTGCCGGCGGCGACGGCATGGTCGGCGATTCCATCGTCAAGGCGATCGGCGAAGGCAAGCTCGACGGCTTCATCGCCACCAAAATCGGCCGCTCCGAGACGCCCGGCACGGCGAAATATGCCGAGCTCGCCAAGGCGGCCGGGCTCGACCCGGCGGCGTCGTTCGGCCCGCAGGCCTACGACGCGGCGTTCCTGATCGCGCTGGCCATCGAGAAGAACGGCTCGGACAGCCGCGAGGGGGTCAACAAGGCGCTGCGCGAGGTGTCGAGCGGCCCCGGCGAGCCGATCTATCCCGGCGAATGGGAAAAGGCCGTCAAGCTGATCAAGGAAGGCAAGGACATCAATTACGAAGGCGCGTCCGGCTCGCAGGAGTTCGACGAGGCCGGCGACGTTCCGGGCGTGATCATCGAGATGGTCGTCGAAGGCCCGGGCTTCAAGGAGGTCGGCCAGGTCAACTGAGCCGGGCCAGGGTTTCGATCTGCAGCGGCCCGGGGCGCGGCGAGCGTCCCGGGCCGATTTTCGTGACAGAACCGCGCTTCGCCCGCGCATTGCGTTCGACACAAAAATGTGTCAACCATGGAGACGGACGGATGACGCGCGAGGCCCTCATCCGCGAGCTGCGCATCATGCCATGAACTATGTTTTCGCTGCCCAGTTGACGCCGGATCCGGACGGCGGGTTGATCGTCACCTTTCCGGACGTGCCCGAGGCGCTCTCGCATGGCGCGGATCGCAGCGAGGCCAGGCGCAAAGCCGCCGAGGCCCTGGGCCTCGCTTTGCGCGGGTACCTGGTGGAGGGCCGGCCGCTGCCCCTGTCGTTGGCCCGAGGCGATGACCTGGTGGCAATTCCGGTCGATGCGCACGACGCCCTGAAGATCGCCGTCGTCGAGGCTTTTCGCACGTCCGCACTCTCAAAGGCCGAGTTCGCCCGTCAGCTCGGCAAGGCCGTCACGGAGGCGCAGCGCATCCTCGATCCCGACCATCCGACCAAGCTCGGGGCTCTTCAGGCGGCGCTGGCGACGTTCGGCAAGGAGGTGATCGTATCGGTGCGAGACGCGGCCTGAACGAACGCGCCTCGCAGTACTTTTTTCTAGCGTTCGGGTGGAACAATTCGCTAACGCGGCTTGACAACCTGGAATTTAGCAGGTACGAATACGTATTCTATAAGTTGCAGTGCATATTCGTTCCTTTTAGCGATTTCGGAGATGACCTATGGATGGTTCGTTGGAAGAAAAGCTTGGCATCCGCGTGGCCTATGGAAGCTCGGGAGGCGGCAGCTCGGGGGGGTCCGCGTCGCGCGGGTTCACCAAGGGCGGGCCGAACCCGGCGACCTCGAAGAGCGCGGTGTCGATCGGAGCCTGCGAGGCAGCCTTGGCCGTCGGCGTGATTGGGACGACCGTCGCTCACATGACGAGCGGAGCGGTCAAAGGAGGGGCGACTGCAGCCGCCGCCACGGGTTATTCGGTAGCCTCGCGCATTTGCCGCTGACGCGGCCCTTGTCGCCTTGCTCGGGCCTCTCACGATCCCCTGGATTGGCGCGGCGGCCTATGCCTGTCTGCTTTTCGCGACGGCGGCCTATCCCTTCCGGTATCTCGGCGCGGGCAAGGATGCGGCCGCCGGAGGCGCCTTGGCGGTGCTGCTAGTATGGTTTCTCGGCTTCGTCGGGCTCGTGCGGCTGCTGCAGGTCTCATTCGCGTCGAACTCCGTGGGGGATTTCGGCGTGCTGGCTCTGGTGGAGGAGATCGCCCGCGGCTTCCTGCTCTACGTCATCGTTTTCAAGAGAGGCGGATCGCCCGCCGCTCTGTTCCAGCGATCCATGCTGTTCGGTTGCGCATTCGGCTGGGGCGAGTTCCTGCTGCGGACCTATGCCATCGCGAGGCTCGGAACCTGCGCTGAAATGGTTCGCCCGCTGTCCTGCGAGGCTGGGCTTCCGCTGCTCGGGATCGGCTTTGCGGAGGCGATTCTCTTTCACATCTTCATGACCGCGGTCTTCTATCGCGACGCGGACACGCCGGCGAGGCTGGCCTACGCGATCGTCAACGGCACGGTGCTCCATGCGATGCTCAATGTGATCAAATTCCTGCCTGCCTTTTCGGACGACAATTTTGCCGTGTACGTGGTGATCCCAACCATCTATGTGGCCGTGTACGTCGTCCTGTTCCTGGTGGTGGTGAGGCGGCAGCGCATCTCGCTCTCGGCAGCCGGAAGTTAGAGCAGTTCCAGCGAAAGTGTGAGCGGTTTCGCGTTCGAAATCGCGTAGAAACAAGACCTTGGATCGTTTCCGCGGAAAAGCCGAAATGATCTAGGCTTTCCGCTTCGCATCGAGGTTGCACCAGACATTCACCCTCGCCACCTCGCCGGCCGCGTTGCGCCTGATGGAGTGAGCGCGCGCGCAACCCGGGAATCGGTTCCGCTGCATGTCCCTGACGATCGAGTAGGGGCTCACGAACGGCGCGACGATATCGATGAACCAAAGGTGGGGGCCCGCGCACCAGCGGTCGTCCGGCGGGTTTCGCCCATCCCGCATCAGGACGTGATGACATTCGTCGTTGACGAGCGCCCAGGTGATGAACGCGCCGGGCCATTCATTGCGGTCCAGGTAGATCTTCGACTGGCCGCATCGCAAGGCCGGCAAGACGTTCGTCTCCAGGTCGGCGATCGACCAGTTCCGGTAGCGGCATTCCATCGCGAGGGCGGTCATCATGCCCAGCGCTTCGAACCCATTCAGCCTCCCGTCGACCGCCGAGTCGCGAAAAACCGGACCGGCGATCTCGGCACCAGCCGCTGCCATGGATACCCTCCAAACGTGTATCTCAACTCTTGACACGTTAAGAGGGCATGGTATTGTGGATGTCGTGGCCTTGCAATTGCTTTCTGGACGGATGGATTTTGGGTTTCCTATGAATGGCTTTTTGGAAAAAGCTGATGCGGCTTTGGCTCTGTTCTTGGTGCTCGTCACTATCGACTGGTTGTTGAAATGGCGATCTATTCGTCTTCATCCTGTAGTGTATGCGTTGCTTAGCGGAGTTCTTGCGTACTGCTTATTCGGTATCTTTTGAACTTTCTCATTCAACCAAACTTTCTGTGAAGGGAGATGGACATGGGAAGCGCTAGTGGACAATCCGGCGGCAATTCCAGTTCTCAAAACAGAGTGGCCCGTGTCGGCAGCGCCATCGGCACAGTTGTAGGTTCGACCTACGGGCCAATCGGGTCCGTGATCGGGGGTTTTGTCGGATACGAACTCGGGTCCGCCGCCGATGGCGACGGAGCCCCTGACTATGACAACTACAACGCCATGGGAGACTATGGAGGGTATTCCGGAGGAAATGCGCATTCGCCTTCCAACAGGTAGCGGGCCGCGGCTCTCGAAAGGTAGCCGGCCGCAGCGTTCGGCCGGCGCCTGCTGCCCCAGCAGACGTCAATCGTGGTGCACGGCCTTCTCCGGCAGCAGGCCGCGAGGGGCGAAGCGCAGCACCAGGGTGATCGCCAGGCCGATGACGAAGACGCGCATCTGCAGCGCGCGGGTCGCCAGGTCGCCGGGCGCCTCCCAGCCGAATGCGCGGTTGCCCCATTCGGCGCCCTGCTGGAAGAGGAACAGCGCCGCCGGCTCGGACATCACCCACACGATATAGACGATCAGCGCGCCGAGGATGGTGCCGTAGTTGTTGCCGGCGCCGCCGACGATCACCATCACCCAGATCAGGAAGGTGTGGTTGAGCGGCTGGAAGGAGCCGGGATCGAAGATGTTGGAGAAGGTCACCAGCGCGGCGCCGCCGATGCCGATGATCACGTTGCCGAGCACCAGCATCTCCAGGCGGCGGCGGTTGACGTCCTTGCCCATCGCGGCGGCGGCGAGCTCGTTGTCGCGGATCGCCCGCATCATGCGGCCCCACGGGGCGTCCCAGGCGCGCTCGAGCAGGATATAGAAGATGACGATCAGCGTCGCGGTGACCGCCAGGTAAGCGCCGCGCGAGGCGATGAAGCCGAGCTCGTTGGGGGTCGGCACCGGCCAGGGCAGCGGCGAGACGGTGAGCGTGCCCTTGGTCAGCCAGTCCGCGTTCTTCAGGAAGGCCTGGACGATCTCGGCGATGCCGAGCGTGGCGATGGCGAGGTAGTCGGCGCGCAGGCCGAGCGTGATGCGGCCAACGCCCAGCCGCAGCCCGCCGGCGGCGAGCCCGCCAAGCAGCCAGCCCAGCCAGACGGGAAGGCCGAGGCCGCCGACGAAGCGCGCCTCGCTCTCGATCAGCGCTGCCGCCGGGTCGAGGGCGTCTGCACCGCCAGATAGGCGATGGCGGCGACGACCAAGGTGAGCAGCGTGCGGTATTTGGCGGGCAGGCCGAGGCGGTGGCTCTGGCTCGCCGCAAAGGTGAGCGCGACACCGATCGCCAGATAGAGCCCGGCTTTGCCGAGCATGGCCGGGCCGGCCGAGCTCCAGAAGACGCCGTTGACCGGGTAGGAAACCAGCATGGAGACGAAGGCGGCGATGGCGACGAAGCCCATGATGCCGGCGTTGAACAGGCCGGCATAGCCCCACTGGATGTTGAGGCCGAGCGCGATCAGCGCCAGGCAGCTCGCCTCGACCAGCATGCGCGTGCCGTAGGCCGCGCCCTGCCAGACGAAGACCATGGCGACCAGGAGGGCGGCGACGGCGGTCAGCGAGAGGGCGCGGCGGCGATAGGCGGTCACTTGAACAGCCTCCCCTTGAAGATGCCGGTCGGGCGCCAGACAGCACCACGATCAGGATGAAGAAGGGCACGACGAGCTTGTACTCGGTCGGCACGAAGGTCAGCTTGGCCGGCAAGGCGATCCAGTCGGGCAGATGAGGCCCGAGCGGCCGCAGCAGCACCGCCCAGTTGAACACCGCCAGCGTCTCGGCGAAGCCGACCAGGAAGCCGCCGGCGATGGCGCCGTAGGGCTGGCCGATGCCGCCGACGATCGCCGCGGCGAAGATCGGCAGCATGATGTTGAAGGCGAGGTCCGGCTTCAGCGACACGTCGAGCGCCAGCATCGTGCCGCCGGCGGCGGCGAGCGCCGCCGGCGATGATCCAGGTGACGCGCACCACGAGCTTCGGTGTTGATGCCCGAGACCTGCGCCAGGTCGGCATTGTCGGCCATGGCGCGCATCGCCTTGCCCAGCCGCGAGCGGGTGAGGAAGAGATGCAGCGCCACCACCGCGGCGACGGTGAACAGGATCAGCAGCAGCTGCGGCTCGGTCAGCACGATGTCGCGGCCGCCGACCGGAAGCTGTGTAGATGTCCTTGGTGCCGGCCTCGAAGCTGGCGCGCCTCGGTGCCGGAGAACAGGCGGATCAGCCCCTGCATCATCAGCATCACGCCGATCGAGGCCATGAGCGATGACGTCACCGGCTTGACGCCGGAGGCGCGCAGCGGCGCGGTAGAAGACGCGGTCGAGGCCGAGCGCCATGACGGCGGTGACCACCATGGCGAGCGGCATCAGCACGAAGGCGGTGGGCAGGCCGACGAAGCCGCCACGCCTGCGGAAAGAGCGCGGCCAGGATGAGCGTGAAGAAGGCGCCGAGCGTCATCATGTCGCCATGCGGCGAAATGCGCGAAGCGCAGGATGCCGAAGATCAGCGTGACGCCGACGGCGCCCAGCGCATAGATCGAGCCGATGATCAGCGCCGGCGATCAGGACCTTGTTGATGAAGAAGACCAGCTCGTTCATCGGCAGCGCCGACAGCATGCCCGTCTCGCCCATCATTCGCCTCCGCCGAGGAAGCTCTTGGCGACTTCGGGGTCGGCGAGCAGCTCCGCGCCGGTGCCGGTGAAGCGGTTGCTGCCCGGTCGCCAGCACGAAGCCCTGTGGGCGATGGCCAGCGCCTGGCGGGCGTTCTGCTCGACCATCAGGATGCCGACGCCGGCCTTGTTGATGGCGATGATGCGCTCGAAGATCTCGTCCATATAGAGCGGCGACAGGCCGGCCGTCGGCTCGTCGAGCAGCAGAGCCGCGGCTTGGTCATCAGCGCGCGGCCGATCGCCACCATCTGGCGCTGGCCGCCGGAGAGCTCGCCGGCCGGCTGGCGGCGCTTGTCGCGCAGCGGCGGGAACAAGCCGTAGACCTCCTCGATCAGGTGGCGGAAATCGTCGCGGCGGATGTAGGCGCCCATCTCCAGATTCTCCTCGACCGTCATCGAGGTGAAGACGTTGATCTCCTGCGGCACGAAGGTGAGGCCCTCGCGGCACCAGCCGCTCGGGCGGCAGGTTGGCGATGTCGCGGCCGTCGAAGCGGATCGCGCCGCCAGAGACGGTGAGCAGGCCGAACATCGCCTTCAGCGTCGTCGACTTGCCGGCGCCGTTCGGGCCGACGATGACGCCGATCTCTGGGCTGTCGATGGCGATCGACACGCCGTTGAGGATGTTGGCGCCGCCATAGCCGCCGTGGATGGCGTGCATCTCGAGCAGGCTCATCGCGCCGGTCCCGCCTTGCGGCCGCCGCCGAAATAGGCCTCGATGATCGCCTGCGTTGGCGCGGATCTCCGCCATCGGCCCCTCGGCGATCATCACGCTGCCGGCCGCCATCACGATCACCGGGTCGCAGAGCCGGGCGATCAGGTCCATGTCGTGCTCGATGACGAAGAAGGTGTAGCCCGTGCTCGCGGTTCAGCCGCTCGATGGCGGTCGCCAGATCGTTGAGCAGCGTGCGGTTGACGCCGGCGGCGACCTCGTCGAGCAGCACCACCTTGGCGCTCGACCATCATCGTGCGGCCGAGCTCGAGCAGCTTCTTCTGGCCGCCCGAGAGGTTGCCGGCGAGCTCGTTCCTGACATGCGCGAGCCTGAGGAAGTCGACGCACCTCGCCGGCGCTGGCGCGCGTGCCCGACCTCCTGGCGCTCGACCAGGCCGCGGCGGAAGACAGGCGTTGAAGACGTTCTCGCCGGCCTGGCCGGCCGGCACCATCATCAGGTTCTCCAGCGCCGTCATGTTGGAGAATTCCTGGGCGATCTGGAAGGTGCGCAGCAGGCCGAGGTCGAACAGCCGATGCGGCGGCAGGCCGGTGACGTCCTCGCCGTCGAGATGGATCGAGCCGGCCGATCGGCGCGAACGCGCCGGCCACCATGTTGAACAGCGTCGTCTTGCCGGCGCCGTTGGGGCCGATCAGGCCGGTGATCGAGCCCTCGGCGACCGACAGCGAGCAATTGTCGACTGCCAGCAGGCCGCCGAAGCGCTTGCTGACCTCGCGGACGTCGATGATGTTCGGCATCTCGGCTCGTTTCCCCCGGCCGGCTCTAAGCATGGGGCGGGGCGTTTTACAAGCCGGCTGCGACGGGCGGTTGAGCAACTCGCCGCACTGTGCAACCATCGATATCAGATTTTATTTGTCTTCGATCTATTTTTGTGATACAAATATGATTCTGACCTGGGACGCGCCTAAGCGACACGCTAATCTGGCCAAGCATGGAATGGATTTCATGGATTTGACGCCAGACTTTTTTGGGCAAGCGTCCTCTATCCTGCAAAAGACGGACGCTTTCTGGCAGTTGGATTTTTGGAGCGACTTGGCTTCGTTGCGGTGGTTTTCGCGCTTTTGGGATCTGAAGCCGTCTCTATCATCTCCATGCGGACGGCGAGCATGAAGGAACGGAGGTCGATGTGGCGACCAGGAAGACAGTGAAGACCTTCGAGGCCGGGCAAGGCTATACGCTCGAAGACTGGGAAGCGGTGGACAGTCCGGAGCTGTCCGACGATCAACTTCGCCAGGGCAAGCCGTTTGCCGAGGTCTTTCCGGATCTCGCCGAAAGCATCAGGAAGGTCCGCGGCCGGCCGCGCCTCGAAAAGCCGCTGCAGCAGATCTCCATCCGGCTCGACCCCGATGTGATCGCTCGCTTCAAGGCGACTGGAAAGGGCTGGCAGGCGCGCATGAACGAGGTCCTGAAGAAGGCCCGACTCTGACGCGTCAACCCCCTGCGTCGCGGTCGGTCAAGGTGATGTGGCAGCAGCCGGCGCCGTGGCCGGGGGTCCAGGTGACGTTGGCGAAGCGGACGCCCGTCGCCTCGAACAGGCCGCGGTCGAAGGCGCCGGCGATGCGGCAGAGCGTGGCCAGCCTCTCGTCGCCGACGCCGGCGGCCAGCCAGGCATCCTTCAGCGGGCAGCGACGCACGCGAATATGTATAGACATATCGCCCGAGGCGACGTCGGTCGGGTAGAGCCGGCCGCCGTCGGGGCTGGCGGCGAGGAAGGCCTCGCCCAGCGCGCGGGCGTCGTTCGGCCCGAAGCCGGCGAAGGCGGCGGCCGCCACCTCGCGTCCGCGCGCCTCGACCACGTCGGAGAGCAGCGCCTCGGCGGGCGCCGGGCCGAGCTCGGCAGACAGCCGGTCGTAGAGAAGGCGGTAGAGGTCGGCGCGGTTGGCGAATGCCGCTTCGAGCTCGGCGGCCAGGCGTTCCGTGCGGGCGGTCGCGTCGTCGTCGGTCATGGGCGGGATCCTTCCGGGGCGGCTGGCGCGAGGCGCGGCACCGCCGCCTTCAAGGCCTGCGTGGTGGCGGAGCGCGGGTGGCGGATCACCTCTTTCGCCGGGCCGGTCTCGACGATGCGGCCGGCATCCATCACCGCCACGCGGTCGGCGAAGGCGTTCACCACGCCGAGGTCGTGGCTGATGAAGAGATAGCCGAGATCGGCGTCGCGCTGCAGCTCCGACAGCAGGGAGAGCACGTCGCCGCGCACCGAGACGTCGAGCGCCGAGAGTGCCTCGTCGAGCACGATCAGGCTCGGCCGCGGCGCCAGCGCGCGGGCGATCGCCACCCGCTGCCGCTGGCCGCCGGAAATCTCGTGGATCGACCGGGCGGCGAGGGCGCTCGGCAGGCCGACCCGTTCCAGCAGCGCGGCGACGGCGCGTGGCCGGTCGCGGCGCTCGACCAGGCCGTGGATGCGCAGCGGATCGGCGATGGCGCTGCCGACGGTGGCTCGCGGGTTGAACGCCGAGAGCGGGTCCTGGAACACCATCTGCAGCCCGGCACGAGCCGCCCGGAGCGGCGCGCCCCGGAGCGCCAGGAAGTCGACGCCGGCGAGGTGCACCGCGCCGCGGTCGGGCTCGACGAGGCGCAGCACCAGACGCGCCAGCGTCGACTTGCCGCTGCCCGAAGGGCCGACCAGGGCCAGCGTCTCGCCGCGCTGCAGCGCGAGGTCGACCTCGTCGACCGCGGCGATCGTGCGGTCGCCGCGCCGGAAGCGCTTGCTCAGGCCGCGCACGGCGAGCAGCGGGCTCATGCGTCGGCCTCGAGGCCCAGATGGGCGTCGAGCAGCAGGCGGGTGTAGGGATGGCGCGGCGCACGGACGGTCTCGGCGGCGGGGCCGATCTCGACCAGGCGGCCGTGCCGGAAGACGGCGATGCGGTCGGCCAGCCCGGCCGCCAGCGCGATGTCGTGGCTGATGAAGATCAGCGCCAGGCGGCGCTCGGCGGAGAGGCGGGCGAGCAGCGCGACGATCCGCGCCTGGACGATGGTGTCGAGCGCGCTGGTCGGCTCGTCGGCGATCAGCAGCCGCGGCTCGCCGGCCAGCGCCGCGGCGATGGCGACGCGCTGGCGCTGGCCGCCGGAGAGCTGGTGCGGCCAGGCATGCGAAAGCTCGGCCGGTTCGGGAAGGCCGACCTCGGCCAGGCGGTCGACGGAAGCCGCGCGGGCCTGCCGGCGGCTCGAGCCGAGATGCGCCCGCGCCACCTCCGCCACCTGCTCGCCGACGGCCATCAGCGGGTCGAGGCTGGCGCCGGGATCCTGGAAGACGAAGCCGATGTCGCGCCCGGCCTCGGGGGCGCGGCCGAGCCCCGGCCAGTCGACGATGCCGGCGACGATGGCGGAGGCGGGCAGCAGGCCGGCCAGCGCCAGTGCCAGCGTGGTCTTGCCGGAGCCGCTCTCGCCGATCACCGCCAGCCGTTCGCCGGCCGCCAGATCGAACGAGACGTCGCGCAGCGCCTCGACGCGACCCTCAGGTGCCGGGAAGGCGACGGAGAGGCCGCGGACGGACAGCAGCGGGCTCATGCCAGGCTCCGCCGGGCAGCCTGAGCCTCGACCGCCGCCTCGCCGGTCAAGTAGACGCCGAGCACGGCGGCGACCAGCGCCAGCCCCGGCACGATCGACAGGAAGGGGGCGGAGCGCAGCACCGTGCGGCCCTCGGCGATCATGCCGCCCCAGGTGACGCGGTTGGGGTCGCCGAGCCCGAGGAAGGACAGCGCGGCCTCGACCAGGATCGCCTGGGCGACGATGACGGAGGCGAGCGCCAGCACCGGCGGCAGCGCGTTGGGCAGCACCTCGCGCAGCGCGATCTCCAGGGGATGCATGCCGGCGACGCGGGCCGCCGCGACATAGTCGCGGGCACGGATCGACAGCACCTCGGCGCGCGCCAGCCGCGCCGGGCCGGTCCAGGCGGCGAGCGCGATCGCCGCCGACAGCGCCGCGAGCGAGGGGCCGACGGTGCTGACGAAGGCCAGCGCCAGCAGGAAGCCGGGCACCGTCTGGAAGGCTTCGGTGATGCGCATCAGCACCTCGTCGAGCACGCCGCCGGCAAAGCTCGAAAGCGTGCCGACGAGGCTGCCCACCGCCAAGGCGGCGGCCGCCGCGACGAGGCCGATGGAGAGCGAGGTGCGCGCGCCGTGGACGAGCTCGGCGGCGACGTCGCGGCCGAGCCTGTCGGTGCCGAGCGGCCACGCCGCGTCGACGAAGGGGCGGACGAGCGGCGGACCGGCAATCGCCTGCGGGTCCCCGGGGAAGACGAGCGGAGCGAATAGCGCAGCGAGCAGGAAGATGGCCAGCAGGACGAGGCCGAGCAGGCCGCCCGGTGCGCCGAGCAAGCGGCGGACCCCTCTCATGCCGGACCGGGCGCCAGCACGCGCGGGTCGAGCAGCCCGTAGAGCCAGTCGACGGCGAGGTTGACGACGATCACCGTCACGGCGCTCATCAGGATGATGCCGACCAGGAGCGGCGTGTCGCGCGACGACACCGCCTCGCCGGCCAGCCGGCCGAGGCCGGGCACGGAGAACACCGTCTCGATGACGACGCTGCCGCCCAGCATCTGCGCTGACTGCAGGCCGAGCATGGTGACCAGCGGCAGCAGCGCGTTGCGGGCGATGTGGCGGAGCACGATGCGCCGCCGCGGGATGCCGCGCGCCCTGGCGGCCAGCGCGAACTCCATGCGCCATGCCTCGGCCATGCCGGCGCGCATCACCCTCAGATAGAGCGCCATGTAGATGAGGCCGAGGGCGGTGACCGGCAGCACCAGATGGCGGGCAATGTCGGCCGCCCGCGCAAAGCCGGAAAGGCCCGAGGCGATGCTCTCGATGCCGCCGGAGGGCAGCCAGCGCAGCTCGACCGAAAACAGCACGACGAGCACCAGGCCGAGCCAGAAGCCGGGCACGGCGTAGAGCGCCAGCGAGCCGGCCGACAGCAGGCGGTCGGCCGCGCTGCCCGGCCGCGCCCCGGCAACGATGCCGAGGGTGGCGCCGAGGCCGAAGGAGAGCGCGGTGGCGCTGCCCATCAAAAGGAGCGTGGTGGGCAGCCGCTCCAGGATGATGTCGAGCACTGGCCGGGAGAAGGTGACCGACCAGCCGAGGTCGAGGTGGGCGAGCGACCACAGATAGGCGGCGAGGCGCGCCAGGGCGGAGCCGTCGAGCCCCCAGGCCTCGCGCAGGGCGGCGATCATCGCCGCGTCGCCGCCGCCGCTGGTCGCCAGATAGGCGTCGACGGCGTCGCCCGGGGCGGCCTCCAGCATCAGGAAGGTGCCGACGACGACCAGGAGCAGCACCGGGATGCTGCCGACGAGGCGTCGGCGGAGAAGCGCGAAGGCCCGGCTCACGTGGCCAGCCAGGTGTCCGCCCAGTTGGAGACGGCCCAGCGCGGATTGTCGGCGACGTTCATCACCTTGTCGCTGGCGACGGTGATGAAGCCCCAGTCGACGACGTTGATCAGCGGCAGGTCCTCGGCGACGAGCCGCTGGAACTGCCGGTAGAGCTCGACGCGGGCGGCCGGGTCGAGGGTGCCTGCGGCCTTGGCGATCAGCGCGTCCAGCTCGGGATTGGCGTAGCCGCCCTGGTTGGAGAAGGGCACGCCGTCGGGGATGCCGCTCTCGACCAGGATGGTGGTGGAGATGGCCGGGTCGCCGCGGAACACCGGCGGGCCGACGGCAAGGTCGAAGGCGTGATCCGTGTAGACAGCCTTCTGGTGGGCGGCGGCATCGTTGTTGACCAGCTCGGCGTCGATACCGACCTTGGCGAGTGCCTGGCGCAGATAGTCGCCGAACTGCCTTGTCTCGTTGAAGTAGGGCGCCGGCAGCAGCTTGAGGCGGAAGCGCGTGCCGTCGGCGCCGCGCGGATAGCCTGCCTCGTCGAGCAGCCGGTTGGCCTTGTCGACGTCGAAGGGGGTGGCCGGGACGTCGGCCGTATAGAACTCCTTGCTCGATTTCGGCACCGGTCCGGTGGCCGGCGTGGCGTAGCCGAGGAAGATCGTCTTGACGACGAAGTCGCGGTCGATGGCATGGGCGATCGCCTGCCTGACCTTGCGGTCGGCGAGCTCCTTGCGGCGATGGTTGATCTCGACGACCAGCTGGTAGGTGAGCGCCTCGTAGCCCTCCGGCACGACCTTCAAACCGGGCACCTCGGCCAGGCGGGCGAGGTCGGCGAGCGGCACCATGGAGAAGGCGGCGAGCTCGATCTCGCCAGCCTCCAGCGCGCCGGCGGCGGCCGAGCGGTCGGGCATGACGCGGTAGACGATCTCGTCGAGATAGGGCTGGCCCTTCTCCCAGTAGTCGGGGTTCTTGTCGAGCCGGTAGAACTCGCCCGGCCGATGCTCGGCGAAGCGGAACGGCCCGGTACCGACCGGCTTGTTGTTGGCCGGGTTCTCGGCGATGTCGCCAGTGCCGAAAATGTGCTCGGGGATCACGCTGGTCAGCGCCGGCAAGGCGTTGCGGATCAGCTGGAACGGCGTCGGCCGGGCGAAGCGGAAGACCGCGGTGTGGTCGTCCGGCGTGTCGACCGCCTCCAAATCCTTGAACACGACGCGGCCGAGGTTCTGCAGCGGCTTCCACACTTTCAGGGCGGAAAAGGCGACGTCGGCGGCGGTGAACGGCTTGCCGTCGTGCCACTTGACGCCCTGGCGCAGCGCGAAGGTCGCCGACAGGCCGTCCTCGGAACCTTTCCAGGCGGTTGCCAGCCGCGGCGCGAGGCCATCCGGCCCGTCGAAAGACGCCTCGGCGAGCGGCTCGACCACCTTCGAGGCGACGAAGAAGACGCCGTTGGAGGCGACGATGGCGGGGTTGAGGTTGCGCGGCTCCGAATCGGCGGCGACCGTCAGGCGGCCTCCGGAGCGGGGCGCTTGAGCGCGGCCGATGCGGGGCAGCGCGCCGGCGGCGACCAGCGCGCCCGAGGCGGCCAGCACGACGCGGCGCGAGATGACGTGACGCTTCATAGCGGACCTCCGTTGGGGCGGCGATCATGCGCCCGGCCGGCGACTATGAACAGCCGGCCCGGTTATGCCAGAGATGGATTTTCCATTTTACTCGATGGTGACGGTCACGCTTGCCGCGCGGCCGGCCGCGTCGATCACGGTCAGCGTCGAGGTGCCGGGGCCATCCGGCCGCCAGTCGGCGAGGCGACGCCGCGCCGGCGCGGTGAGCGGCTGGCCGTTGGCGAGCCAGCGGAACGGCGGCCGGCCGCCCTGCAGCTTCAACGCCAGCGGCGTGCCGCCCGAGCCGGCGAGGTCGATGCGGGCGCCCTGCGGCGGAAAGACGATCAGCGGCGGCGGCTCGAGCGGCGCCGTACCGGCGGGTACGGCGAGGCCGTCGACGCCGGGCGCGAAACGCGCCAGCGTCACCGGCAGGTCGTCTCGCTTCTGACGCAGCGTGCCGGCCGGCGGACGCGGCAAGGCGACCGTGGCGAGGCCGGAGCGGGCGAAGGCCTCGAACAGGATGGGCGCGGCGGAGACGTAGCCGGCAAGGCCCGCCACGGCGCCGGAATCGGCGCGGCCGACCCAGACGCCCAGCACGTGGCGGCCGTCGAAGCCGACCGACCAGGCGTCGCGGTAGCCGTAGCTGGTGCCGGTCTTGTAGGCGAGACCGCGCGGCGGCGCGCCAACCGGCGGCTTGACGCCGGCGAGCATGTCGGCGACCTGCCAGGCGGCAGGGCCCTCCAGCAGCGTGGCGGGCAGCGCGCCATAAAGCGTACCGTACGGTACGGTACCGTCACGCAGGGCGCGCACGCCGCCGCCATTGGGGAAGGCGGTGTAGAGCTGGACGAGGTCGCGCAACGTGATGCCGGCGCCGCCGAGGCCGATCGCCAGGCCCGGCGCCTCGCCCTTCGGCAGCTGCAACGCCACCCCGGCGCGGCGGAAGCGCGCCGCCAGCCGTGACGGGCCGACCGCGTCGAGCAGGCGGATGGCCGGCACGTTGAGCGAGAGCTGCAGCGCCTGGCGGACGCTGACGTCGCCCTGGTAGGTCATGTCGAAGTTCTTCGGGCGGTAGCCGGCGAAGTCGGCGGGGCGGTCCTCGATCAGCGTCTCCTGGGCGACCAGCCCCTGCTCGAAGGCGAGGCCGTAGATGAAGGGCTTCAGCGTCGAGCCCGGCGAGCGGACGGTGCGCGTCATGTCGATGAAGCCGGCGCGGCCGGCGTCGAAGAAATCGGCCGAGCCGACCGAGGCGAGGATGTCGCCGGTGCGGGCGTCGGCGAGCACCATGGCGACCGACAGCCGGCCGCCGAGCCGCGCCGCCGCCTCGCGCGCCACCGCCTCGAGGCCGCGCTGCACGCGCGGCGGACAGGGTGAGCCTGGGGCGGGTGCCGGCGGGCGCGGCGGTGAGCGCCGCCTCGGCCAGATGGGCGGCCAGCGCGGGCAGCGGCCGGCGCGTCTCGGGCATCGCCTCGGCAGCGGCGCGGGCGGCCTCGGGGGCGCCGAGCAGGCCCTGGTCCACCATGCGGGCGAGCACGCGGTCGCGGGCGGCGCGGGCGTACCCAGCGTTACGGTCGGGGCGGCGGCGCTCGGGCAGCTGCGGCAGGGCGACGAGCAGCGCCGACTCCGAGACCGTCAGCCGGCGCGGCTCCTTGCCGAAATAGGCGAGCGAGGCGGCGCGCACGCCTTCGAGGTTGCCGCCATAGGGGGCGAGCGTCAGGTAGCGCTCGAGGATGTCGCGCTTCGACAGCCGGCGCTCGATCTGCAGCGCCCGGAAGGCCTGGCGAAGTTTGGCGCCGAGCGAGCGGCCGGCGCGCGGCTCGACGAGGCGGGCGAGCTGCATGGTGAGGGTGGAGCCGCCCGAGACGATGCGGCCATGGGCGACGAGCTGCCCGGCGGCGCGCAGCGCGGCCAGCGGGTCGACGCCGGGGTGGGACTGAAAGCGCTTGTCCTCGTAGGCGACCAGCATGTCGAGGAAGGCCGGGTCCACCTGGTCAAGCTGCACGGCGAGGCGCCAGCGCCCGTCGGCGGCGGCGAAGGCGCGCAGCAGCGCGCCGTCGCGGTCGAGCACTTCGGGCGAAGCGGCGGGAGCGGCGAGCGGCGGCGGGTAGGCGGCATCGGCGGCGAAGAAGGCGCCGACCGCCGTCGCCGCCAGCCCGAGGGCGGCGGCAGCGGAAAAGAGGGTGCGGCGAAGCCAGATCTTCACGGCGCGTTATGGCCCGTCAGGGTGCGGGCTTGACCTCCATCATGCCGGTCGCGGTGCGGGCGGAAAACTGCGGCCGGTACATGTCCTCGACGGTGGCGGCCGGATGGGCATAGACACCCGGCGTCACGGCGCGCACGACATAGGCCATGGTGGCCTGGCGGGCGTCGCCCTGGCTATGGTCGAAGGCGGCCACGAAGCGGTCGTCGCGGAACTCCAGATGCGCTGCCTCGGTCTTCTCCAGCCAGCCGAAATTGGCCAGCTCGGCGCTGGAGACGAGGCCCGGATTGTCGATCTCGAAGCCGGCCGGCAGGAGGTCGCTGACGACGATGCGCGAGGGCCATTCGTTGAGCTCCTCGATCTTGATCACCACCACGTAGCGGTCGTTCTGCCTGGCCTCGGTGACGTTGGCCTCGCTGCCGTCCATCGCGTAATAGGTGCGCTCGATGGTGAAGCCGTCGCCGCCGGCCGGCAGCGGCTGGGCCGGAGCGGCGACCGCGGTGACGACCGCGTCGACGGTGGCCTGGCCGCGGTTGACGATGGTGATCGGCTTCGCGGCGAGCTCCTCGCCGCTGACGCGGGTGGCGAAGTTGCCGGCATGCGGCGCGCCGTCGACCGTCAGCTCGATGCCGGAGTGGCCCTCGGCGATGGCGCGGGCGGCGAGCAGCATCCAGGCCTCGTCCTGGGTCGACGTCCAAGGCTGCCGGCGGCGCGCCTCGGTGACGGTGGCGACCATCGCCGGCACCGCCTGCGGCAACGGGCGGGTCTCGGCGGCGAGCGCCAGCATGGCGGCGCCGTCGCGCAGCGCCGAGCCGTAGTCGGAGCGGGAATAGTCGTAGTCGCTGCTGGCGTTGGCGAGCGCCAGCGCGGCGCCGAAGGTCGCCTGGGCCCGCTGGGCGTCGCCGTAGAGGGCAAGTGCCGCCGCCAGCTGGGCCACCGCCATCGGGCTGCGGAAGGCTTCGAGCTGGGTGTCGGCGTAGTAGCGCAGGTCGCCCACCGAGGCCTTCTTGTTGCGGGCCAGCACGTAGAGCGCATAGGCGATCTCGCTGCCGCGGTCCTCGACGTCGATGTCGTAGGCGAGGCCGTTCTGCAGATTGTCGAGCGCCTGGCGCATGCCGGCGTCCGGCACCGCGAAACCCTGCTCGCGGGCGCGGGTCAGGAAATCGCTGACATAGGCGTCGAGCCACAGATCGCCGGAGCCGGGCGACCAAAGGCCGAAGCTGCCGGACGAGGACTGGTAGTTGAGCACCGTGTCGATGGCCTGCTGGATGCGCTCGCGCAGCGCCGGGTCGTCGGCCATGCCGGCCGACTTGGCGAGCTCGGCGACATAGAGCAGCGGCAGGGCGCGGCTGGTGGTCTGCTCGGCGCAGCCATAGGGATAGCGGTCGAGGGTCAAGAGCAGCGAGGGCACGTCGAGCGCGGCGGACGGGGAGACGCCGACGCTGACGGTGGCGCCGTCGAGCAGGCTGGCGGCGAGCAGCCCGCCGTCGACCTTCAGGCTGCCGCCGCCCGGCGCAAGGCTCACCACCGTGCGCGTGGTGACCGGCATGGCGGCCGGCCGGATCGGCAGCGACAGATCCTGGGCGACGGCGAGGCCTCCCGAATGGACGAGCGAGACCCTGATGTCGGCGTCGCCGGGCTCGCCGGCGGTCAGCGGGACGGAGACGGCGGTGCGCTGGCCGGGCGCGAGCGTCAGCGCGGCGGGCAGGCCGCTGCCGATCTCGACCCCGCCGCTGCCTTCGACCGCCAGGGCGTATTCGCCGGCCGGACCGTCGGTGTTGGCGATGTCGAGACGCAGCGTCGCGCGGTCGCCAGGGGCCATGAAGCGCGGCAGGCCGGCGGTCACCACGACCGGGTCGCGGACGATCACGTCGGCCGCGGCATGGCCGACGGCCTCGCGGGTCCAGGCGACCGCCATGACGCGCACGGTGCCGTTGAACTGCGGGATGTCGAAATCGACCGTCGCCTTGCCGTCGCCGTCGAGCCTGACCGGCCCGGCGAAGAAGGCGACGAGCTTCTCGGTCGGCGGGCTGCCTTCGGCGGCCATGCCGCCGCCGTCGCCGCCGGTCCTGAGCCGGCCCATGGCGCCGAGCGAGCCGTCGATCAGCCGGCCGTAGAGGTCGCGCAGCTCGAGGCCGAGCTGGCGCTGGCCGAAGAACCAGGCCTCCGGATCGGGGGCGGTGTAGGAGGTCAGGTTGAGGATGCCGACGTCGACCGCGGCGACCATCGCATAGGCCTCGGTGCCGGCCGGCACGCCGCTGACGGCGATCGGCACGGACAGCGCCCGACGCGGCTCCATCTTGGCGGGCGGCGCCAGGGCGACGTCGAGCTTTCGGCTGCCGGGGTCGACCTTCAGCCATTTGACGCCGATGGCGCGGGCGGGCATGCGCGAGCTGCCGTCGTCGCCTGGACGGAAGAGCGTCGCGGTGACATAGGCGCCGGCGCCCCAATCGGCGCCGACGGGGATGTCGATGGTCGCGCCCTCGGCGGGGACCGAGGCGGTCTTCACCGTGCGCAGCGTCTCGGAGCCGATGGCGATCAACAGCTCGCCGGCGAAGCGCGGCGAGACCTTCAGGCGGGCGGTGTCGCCGACGGCATAGCTCTCCTTGTCGAGAGCGATCTCAAGGCCGTCCGGCGTCTCGGTCGACGTCGCCTCGACGAACCAGCCGGCGTCGAACTCGACGCTGGTCGCCGGGCCGGCGGGGTCGTCGGTGGCGACCTCCAGGCGGTAGCGGCCCCAGTCGACCGGCACGGCGATGTCGGCCTCGCGGGCGGGGTCGGCATCGACGCGGCCGCTGGCGACCGTGCTGGTGCTGGTGACAGGCTCGTAGGCCCAGGCATTGCCGCTGCGGTACCATTGGTAGTTGCGGTCGATCTTGACCAGGCTCCAGGCGAGCCCGGCGAGCGCCTGGCGGTTGCCGTCGGGGTCGACGGCGATGACCTTGAAGGCGGCGCGGCCGCCCTGCGGGACCTCGTCGCCGGCGAACTCCGGCTTGACGCCGATCAGCATCCCCTCCGGCCGGACCTCGATGTCCAGCGTGCGCTCGACGGCGCGGCCGGCGCCTTCGCGCATGCGCACCGCGACCTCGGCATCGAGCATGCGGGTGGTCGAGGGCAGCTGGTCGAGGCGGACCGGGAAAGTGGCCTTGCCGTCCTCGCCGACCGGCGGCAGGTCCGCCAGGGGCTGCCGGGTCGCTTCGCCTTCCTCCTCGTCGGCGAGGCCGAAGCGGTAGCCGGGGAAGCGCTCCCATTCGGTCATGGTGGACAGCGACACCTCGCCCTCCAGCGCCAGGCCGGCGGCCGGCGCGCCGTAGAGGAAGCGGCCGTCGACGGTGACTTCGGCCGCCTCGCCGCGGGCGATCTCCTGATGGTCGCTGGCGAGGTCGAACTCGATGCGGTCGGGGACGAAGTCCTCGACCAGGAACTTCGCCTCGGCCACCGCCGGCTGCTTGGGATCGGTGTGGATCGCCACCTGCCAGGTGCCGCGCATGGCGTTCCCCTCGAGCGGCAGCTCGACGGCATGGCCGCCGAGGGCGGCGCCGTCGCCGACGATGCGGCGGTCCTCGACGCCGTCGGGGCGGGTGAAGACGAAGGTGAGCGGCAGCCGTTCGACGGCCCGCGCTGCCTGGTCGCGGGCCAGCGCGGCGACGTGCACGGTCTCGCCGGCGCGGTAGATGCCGCGCTCGGTGTAGGCGAAGACGTCGAGCGCGCCGGGCGCCGCGCGCCCGGCGACGCCGCGGTCGGTGAGGTCGAAGCCGGCGCGCGTCATGTCGAGGAAGACGAAGTCGTCGCCGGCGCCGCGCGCCATGATGGCGGCCGGCGCCAGGCCGGCATTGCCGCGCGTCAGGCCGGCCGTGAAGGTGGCGCGGCCGTCGGCATCGGTGGTGGCAGTGCCGAGCACCTCGTTGTTCCTGGCGACCAGCGAGAGCGCCACGCCGGGCAACGGCTTCGCCGAGGACAGCGCGCGGGCGAAGACGTTGAGCCCGTCCTCGCCGGCATAGGTCGAGAGGCCGACGTCGGAGACGACGAACCATTGCGTGGCGCGCGTCTCCCACTCCTCGCGGCGGTCGTCGACCGGGGCTGCGGTGAGCAGATAGACGCCGGGCTTGCGCTCGGGCAACGCCTCGTCGACGGGGAAGGAGGTGGTGACCTCCTGGTTGAGCGTGCCGGCGATCGCCAGCCGGCCCTCCCAGACGGGCTCGCCGAGCTGGTCGGCGACGTTGCCGATCTCGTAGCTGTCGAGCTGGCGCAGGAACTGGTAGCCGGACAACAGCTGGGCGAGCGAGCGGTCGCCGACCCGGTAGAGCCTGACCGCCGCCTCGTCCATGTTGACGGTGACCAGCGGGATGCCGCGGCGGGCGGTGGCCGGCAGCACGAAGCTGTCGCCGGTGAAGCGGACCGACGGCGTGCGGTCGCGGACGTAGACGTCGAGCTGGACCGGCGTCTCCAGCACCTCGCCGATCGCCGCCGGCAGGCCGCTGCGGAAGGCGATGCGGTAGCGCGCGCCATGCGCCAGGCCCTCGACGCAGATCTCCTTGTCGCGCGCCTCGACGGCCTTGGGCGCCTGGCCGTCGACGGTGACGAAGGGCGCATAGTCGACTCCGGACTTGACCAACGCCTCGGAGAACTGGGCGCAGATGCGCGGCGCCGCGCTGTCGGCATCGACCGTGTGCTCGACGACGCGGAAGCCCTTGCGCGCCTTGAGGTCGCGGAAATCGGCGGCGACGGCCGGCGCGCTCACCAGCGCCAGGCTGGCCTCGTAGGCCGACAGCGCGGGGCGGTAGAGGTCGCGGCGGTCGAGCGCGGCGGCGAGCACCGCCAGCGCCTCGGCACGCGACGCCGCGGTGCGCGTCAGCCGGTAGGCCTGGAGGGCCGCGGCGCCCGCTTCCTCGGCGAAGGCGGCGCGCTCGGCATCGGAGGCGGGCTCGATGGCGAGGGCCGCCTGGGCGAGGCCGATCCACAGGTTCTGATCGTCGGGCGAGACGGCGAGGGCGGCGCGGTAGCTGTCGCGCGCGGTGCGGCCGTCGCGGGTGCGGAGCGCCTGATCGCCGGCCTCGACGAGCGCGGCGAGGCCGCTTTCCGACGGCGTTGCCGCGGTCACCGCGGCGCGCAGCCGGTTAAGCTCGTCGGCGGCGGCGGCAGGCAGGAAGGTCAGCTCGGCCGGGGCGCCGATGTCGGGGTCGCCGTCGACCGGCACGACCTTTCCGGCGACGGCGCCGGGGAAGGGCTTCAGCTGGTTATAGTCGGACTTGAGGAAGCACCAGCGGGCCTTGGTGTTGTAGGTGAAGGCGCGGCAGCCGCCATCGGCCAGGCAGGCCGCGCGGCAGTCCTCCAGCGACATGTTCTGCTCGGCCCTGAGGTCGAAGCCGAAATAGTCTGCATTGTCGGTGGTGGCGACGCTCTTCGCCGGCCCGGCGGCCGCGGCCGGCGCGGCGAAAGCGAGAAACGACAGGAAGAGCAGCGAGAGAGCTCGAGCCGCGCGCCATGACATGGAGTTCCCTCCAGAGCCGCTCATCCGGGAGTTCGAGGGAAGCTCGTTTCAGGAAGGCTTGTCAACAAGCGGCGCGGCGCCGGCCTGGCCCAGCAGCGGCCACTGTAGCTGGCGCTGGCCAAGACGTGGCTAATGTCTCATTCCAATGGTGGCAGAAGTTTTCATTAAAGAATCTCTGACGCAGTAACAAATTTGCGTCAAGGTTGTCGCATTCGCGCGAACTGCTCTCCGGGCAAAGTTGCACATTCCTCCCAAGCATGGCGTTTTCCGTCTCCGCTTTGACAATGCGGTGCGGATGCGAAATGTTAAAAGGCAGAAAGCCATACAATGGGAGTTGGTGATGACTTTCTACAAGAGTAACGGGGATCGGGTTCCCGATCACATCAAGGCCATGGCCGAAAGCGCCAAGGCCGGCAAGGTGGATCGGCGCGAGTTCCTCGCCCTGGCCAGCGTTTTCGGCGCCTCGACCGCGATGGCCTACGGCATGCTCGGGCTGGCGGCGCCGACCGAGGCGCTGGCCCAGGAAGAGCCCAAGAAGGGCGGCGTGCTGAAGGTCGCCATGTCGGTCAAGGATCCCAAGGATCCGCGCACGGCCGACTGGTCGGAGATCGCCAATGCCGAGCGGCAGGTGCTCGAGCCGCTGGTCAAGTACACGCGCGAGTATCACCTTCGAGCCCTATCTGCTCGAAAGCTGGGACGTCAACGACGACGCCACCGAGTACACGCTGCACATCCGTCCCGGCGTGACCTGGAACAATGGCGACGCCTTCACCGCCGACGACGTGATCTTCAATTTCACGCGCTGGTGCGACAAGAGCGCCGAAGGCAACTCGATGCCCGGCCGCATGGGCACGCTGGTCGACGAGAAGTCGCGGCAAGCTGCGCGAAGGCGCGATCACCAAGGTCGACGACCACACCGTCAAGCTCACGCTGACCAAGTCCGACATCGCGCTGATCCCGAACCTCTGCGACTATCCCGGCGCTGGTCGTGCATCGCTCCTTCGACGAGACCGGCGCCAACTTCGTCAAGAATCCGATCGGCACCGGGCCGTTCGAGCTGGTGTCCTACGACGTCGGCTCAGAAGGTCGTCCTGCAAGCGGCGCGAGAACGGCAAGTGGTGGGGCGGCGAGGCCTATCTCGACGGCGTCGAGTTCATCGACTACGGCACCGACCCGTCGGCGATGGTATCGGCCTTCGAGGCCGGCGAGGTCCACACCAACCACGAGACGTCGGCCGACTACGTGTCGATCCTCGACGGGCTCGGGCCTGAACAAGTCGGAAGTGGTGACCGCCTCGACCATCGTGGCGCGCACCAACGTCAACAACAAGCCCTATGACGACCAGAAGGTCCGCCAGGCGCTGCAGCTCGCCGTCGACAACGCCGTCGTGCTGCAGCTCGGCTACGGCAATGCCGGCACGGTCGGCCGAAAACCACCATGTCTGCCCGATCCATCCGGAATATGCCGAGCTGCCGAAGGTCGCGCGCGACCCGGCCAAGGCGAAGGCGCTGATGGCGGAGGCCGGCCAGGCCGACTTCGAGCACGAGCTGATCACCGTCGACGAGGACTGGCACAAGAACACCGGCGACGCCATCGCCGCGCAGCTCCGCGAAGCCGGCATCAAGGTGAAGCGGACGGTGCTGCCGGGCTCGACCTTCTGGAACGACTGGACGAAGTATCCGTACTCGCTGACCAACTGGAACATGCGGCCGCTCGGCATCCAGGTGGTGTCGATCGCCTATCGCACCGGCGAGGCATGGAACGAGGCCGGCCTATTCCAACCCGGACCTCGACGCCAAGATCGGCGAAGCGCTGTCGATCGCCGACGCCGAGAAGCGCAAGGGCCTGATGAAGGAGATCGAGAAGATCCTGCAGGATTCCGGCATCATCGTCCAGCCCTACTGGCGCAAGCTCTACAACCACTCGGCGCCGTCGGTGAAGAACCACGGCATGCACCCGACCTTCGAGCACGACTTCGGCAAGGTCTGGCTCGACGAAAGCGCCTGATGCCGACGCAATCGAGAGGGGGGCCCAGGCCCCTCTCTCCTCCTTCTTCGAAGAGGGTGTTCGATAGCTGACCCCAACCCGGCCGGCAGGGGACGAGCATGTTTGCTTTCATTCTGAGACGCCTGGGCACGATGGTGCTGACCATGCTGTGCCTGACCATGGTCGTGTTCTTCATGATCAATCTCGAGCCGAACCTGAAGAAGCTGGCGATCAGCCAGCTCGACATGCGCACGCCGGCCGACCAGCTGGAGAGCTGGCTGGTCAAGAACGGCTACCGGCAGAACTTCTTCGTCCGCTACGGCCAGTGGCTGGGCGTGGTCAAGAAGCAGCCCAACATCGACCCCGAGACCGGCAAGGCGGTGCCGCGCTTCAGCTTCTGCCACGAGCCGCCGGAGCCGCTATTTCGGCGGCATCCTGCAGGGCGATTTCGGCTGCTCGACCAAGTTCAAGACCAAGGTGTCCAACAAGCTGTTCCCGGCGCTCGGCGCCACCGGCATGCTGATGTTCTGGGTGATGGTCACCATGGTGCCGATCGCGCTGCTGATCGGCATCCTGGCCGGCATGCGGGAGGGCTCGCGAACCGACCGAACGCTGTCGGTCGCCTCGATCACCACCACGGCGACGCCGGAATACGTGTCGGGCGTCATCTTCACCGTCATCTTCGCCTCCTGGCTGGGCTGGCTGAACGGCTCGGCGGCCAGCGCCACCGGGCAGGGCATCACCTTCTACAATTTCACCCTGCCGGTGATGACGATGGCCATCTACGGCATCGGCTACATCGCCCGCATGACGCGCGCCTCGATGGTCGAGGTGATGACCCAGCAATACATCCGCACGGCGCGGCTGAAGGGCCTGTCGTTCGGCAACGTGGTCGTCAAGCACGCGCTGCGCAACGCGCTGATCGCGCCGTTCACGGTGATCATGCTGCAGTTCCCCTGGCTGCTCACCGGCGTGGTCATCGTCGAGACGATGTTCCGCTACCAGGGCTTCGGCTTCACGCTGGTGGAGGCGGCCGGCAACAACGACATCGACCTTCTGCTCGGCTGCTCGCTGGTCTCGGTGGTCGTGGTGCTGACCACGCAGCTGATCTCCGACGTCGGCTACGCCTATCTCAATCCACGCATCAGAGTGCAATAGGAGCGCCGGGCCGATGCCAATCGAGTATATCGGCGCCTTCCAGATCATTCTCGGCGTGCTGGCACGCTTCTGGCCGGTGTGGGTGGCGCTGATCATCGTGCTCGGCGCCAGCTTCGCCTATCGCAAGCGGCTCGGCCTCTACGGCCATCTGTTCGACACGGCGGTCGGCATCGCCGGCGTCGCCATCTGCCTGTTCTGGCTGTTCACGGCGATCTTTGCCTCGACGATCGCGCCGTTCGACCCGCTGGCGCAGGTGCCGATCATGAAGGACGCGCTGCCCGGCGCGATCGAGCCCGGCACCGGCAGCGTCTACCTGTTCGGCGGCGACAAGCTGGCGCGCGACGTGTTCAGCCGCATGGTCTACGGCAGCCAGATCGTGCTGATCATCGCCCCGGCGGCGACCGCCTTCGCCATCATGGTCGGCACCACGCTCGGCCTGCCGGCCGGCTATTACGGCGGCCGGGTGGACTCGCTGCTGTCGTTCCTCGCCAATCTGGTGCTCGCCTTCCCGGTGATCCTGCTGTTCTACCTGCTGGTGACGCCCGGCATCATGGACACGCCGATCCCCTACGGCCTGGCCGGGCTGTTCTTCCTGTTCCCGATCATCTTCTTCGCGACGCTGTTCTACGACGCGCTTCAGGAACCGGCCGCAGATGCTCGCCGTGCAGCTTGTCCTGACGCTGCTCATCGGCGGCTGGGTCTATGCCGGCCTGGTGTTCGACGCCGATCCGCTGGGCATCATCTCGATCGACCCCAACCAGCTGAACATCTTCGTCGCCGTGGTGTTCGCCTCCAGCCCCGGCGTGTTCCGCATCGTCCGCGGGCTGACCATGGACATCAAGACGCGCGACTACGTGGCGGCGGCGCAGACGCGCGGCGAGAGCCCATGGTACATCATGCTGTGGGAGATCCTGCCCAATGCGCGCGGCCCGCTGATCGTCGATGCCTGCCTGCGCATCGGCTACACGACGATCCTGCTCGGCACGCTCGGCTATTTCGGGCTCGGCCTGGCGCCGGAGAGCCCCGACTGGGGCACGGCGATCAAGGATGCCAGCCGGCTGCTGCGCTCGTTCATCCACCCCGCCTTGCCGCCGACGATCGCGCTGATGAGTTTCGTGCTCGGGCTCAATCTGCTGGCCGATGCGCTGCGCGAGCAATCGATGAAAGACTGAGGAGGTTTCTCCCATGAACGAAGCGGTCAGGACCCCCGGCCAGCCGATCCTCGAAATCGAGAACCTGTCGATCTCCTTCTTCACGCGGCGCGGCGAGATCCCGGCGGTGATGGACTTCTCCTGCTCGGTGATGCCGGGCGAGGCGATGGGCATCGTCGGCGAATTCGGGCTGCGGCAAGTCGACGGTGTCGCTCGGCATCATGCGCGACCTGTCCAATGTCGGCAAGATCGTCGGCGGCCGGATCAAGTTCCAGGGCCGCGACATGGGCGAGCTGTCGGAGGAGGAGCTCCGGCAGATCCGCGGCAACAAGATCGCCATGATCTACCAGGAGCCGATGGCCAGCCTGAACCCGGCGATGAAGATCGGCCAGCAGCTGATGGAAGTGCCGCTGATCCACGAGAAGGTGTCGAGCGACGAGGCCTACAAGCGCTCGCTGGAGATGGTGCGGTCCGTGCGGCTGCCCGATCCGGAGCGCATGATGCGCTCCTATCCGCACCAGCTGTCCGGCGGCCAGCAGCAGCGCATCGTCATCGCCATGGCGCTGCTCTCCAAGCCGGCGCTGCTCTTGCTCGACGAGCCGACGACGGCGCTCGACGTGACGGTGGAGGCCGGCATCGTGCAGCTGGTCAAGGATCTCGGCAAGCGCTTCGGCACCTCGATGGTGTTCGTCTCGCACAATCTCGGGCTGATCCTCGAGACCTGCGACCGCATCACGGTGATGTATTCGGGCGAGGCGGTGGAGACCGGCACGGTCAAGGACGTGTTCGACCGCATGCGCCACCCCTATACGCAAGGGCTGTTCCGCTCCATCCCGCTGCCCGGCGCCGACAAGAACTCGCGGCCGCTGATCGCCATCCCAGGGCAGCTGCCGCTGCCGCACGAGCGCCCCAAGGGCTGCAATTTCGGGCCGCGCTGCCAGCATTTCGTCAAGGGCGTCTGCGACGCGGCGGAGATCCCGATGATCGCGGTGCCCGGCCACGACCTCCATCACAGCCGGTGCGTGCGCTTCGAGGAGATCGACTGGACGGCGCTGCCGCCCGGCGCGGACCGGGTCAAGGAGCCGATCAAGCCGGGCGCGCCGGTGCTGAGGATCGACGACCTCAGGAAGTACTACAAAGTGGCCGCCAACGAGATCTTCGGCGGCGGCGAGGGGCGTGTCGTCAAGGCCAACGAGACGATCAGCTTCGAAGCGCGCGAGGCCGAGACGGTGGCGATCGTCGGCGAGTCCGGCTGCGGCAAGTCGACGCTCGCCAAGGTTCTGCTGGGGCTGGAGACGGCATCGTCGGGCGAGGTGAGGCTCGGCAACACGGACATCCAGTCGACGCCGATCGAGAAGCGCGACGTCGAGACCATCTCGTCGATCCAGATGGTGTTCCAGAACCCGTTCGACACGCTCAACCCGAGCCATACCGTCGGCTCGCAGATCGTCCGCACGCTGGAGAAGTTCAAGGTCGGCAACACGGTGGCCGAGCGCAAGCAGCGGATGTTCGAGCTGCTCGACCTGGTCAAGCTGCCGCGCGCCTTCGCGCAGCGCATGCCGCGCCAGCTGTCGGGCGGGCAGAAGCAGCGCATCGGCGTGGCCCGGGCGTTCGCCGGCCATGCCAAGGTGGTGGTCGCCGACGAGCCGGTCTCGGCGCTGGACGTGTCGGTGCAGGCCGCCGTGACCGAGCTGTTGATGGACATCCAGCGGCAGTCGAAGATGACCATGCTGTTCATCAGTCACGACCTGTCGGTGGTGCGCTACATCGCCGACCGGGTGGTGGTCATGTATCTCGGCTACATCGTCGAGCAGGGCACCACCGACCAGATCTTCTCGCCGCCGTACCATCCCTATACGGAGGCGCTCTTGTCGGCGATCCCGATCGCCGACACCAGCGTGGTCAAGAAGCACATCGTGCTGGAGGGCGACATCCCGTCGGCGATGAACCCGCCGACCGGCTGCCCGTTCCAGACGCGCTGCCGCTACAAGCATCTGGTGCCGGAGGGGCTGTGCGAGAAGGAGGTGCCGCCGCTGAAGGAGCTCGGCCATGGCCATAAGAGCCTGTGCTGGCTCTCCGACGAGGTGCTCGCCACCATGGAGCCGGTGATCAGCTTCGAAGGCGGGGCGACCGAGCCGCCGCACGACATCGTGCCGGAGGACGCCGGAACGCCGCTGCCGTTCGGAACGCAGCCGCGGCCGGTGGCGCCGCCCAAGCGCAAGGTCGCGTCGCGGGCCGCCGGCGAAGCCGCCGGGCGTGCCGAGGAAGCCCGCGAGGACGCCGCCGCGCGGCGCGCCGAGGCGCCCGGCATCGCCGATCGCGGCGCCGCCAGTTCCGCTGCCCTGCCGATCGAGCCGCTGACGCCGGTGGGCGACGGACGGCAGACGGCGAGTGCGGAGGTCGAGCCGGCTGTCGGCCGGCCGCGCACCGCCCGCCCGGCAGCGCAGGTGCCGGTCGGCGAGACGCCGGCGATGAACCCGCCCGCCGGGCTGCCGCGGCCGGAGCGGCCGGACGATCTCCAGCTGATCTCCGGCATCGGACCGCGCATCGAGGGACAGCTCAACGAGCTCGGCATCCACACCTTCGCGCAGGTCGCCGGCTGGACCGACGCCGAGCGCGCCTGGGTCGACAACCATCTGCGCTTCCGCGGCCGCATCGCGCGCGAAGACTGGGTGCGGCAGGCCGACGCGCTGGCGAGAGGCGGCGAGGCCGAGTACATCCGGGTGTTCGGCAGGTCGCCGCGCTAGGCGAGCGGTCGTTGTTGGGATTGCGGCATCGGATGCCGTAATCTTGACAAGCAGCCCCGAAAAATGACGCCGGGGCTAAAATCGCGTCCGTCCGTGACGATTTTCCGACAGAGGCTGACGGCGGTCGGCGTCAGTCTCGGCGGATGAGCAGCGACCGCAGACGACGCAGCGCCGAGAGGGCCCAGGCGAGGGGCGGGGCAGCCCTGCCGCAGCTGCCGCTCAGGCGGGTGCGCAATCCCTATCCGCCGATGCAAATGCTGTCGGCCGACCAGGTCGAGGCGATCCACGAGGCGTCGCTGCACATCCTGGAAAATCTCGGCATCGAGGTGATGAGCGGCCGCGCTCTGGCGCTGTTCGAACGGGCCGGGGCAACGGTCGACACGGCGGCCCAGACGGTGCGGCTCGACCGCGGGCTGGTGGCGGAGGCGCTGAAGACGGCGCCCGCCGCCTACACGCTGACGCCGCGCAACCCGCAGCGGACCGTGCATCTCGGCGGCGACACGATCAACTTCACGCTGGTCGCCGGGCCGCCCAACGTGCACGACCGCGAGCGCGGGAGGCGGGCAGGGAACCTCGCCGACTATCGCGACCTGGTGCGGCTGGCGCAGCATTTCAATGCCATCCACATGCTCGGCAACCAGGTGTGCGCGCCGATCGAGCTGCCGGCCAATTCGCGGCATCTCGACACCTATCTCGCCAATCTGACGCTGACCGACAAGAGCTTCCACGTCTCGGCGATCGGCCGCGGCCGGGCGCTCGACGGCATCCGCATGATGGCGATCGCCCGCGGCTTGAGCCTGGATGAGATGGCGGCCGATCCCGGCGTCACGACGATCATCTCGGTCAACTCGCCGCGCCGCTTCGACGACATGATGGCCGAGGGGCTAATGACCATGGCGGAGCACGGCCAGTCGGTGGCGGTGACGCCGTTCACCCTGATGGGGGCGATGAGCCCGGTGACGCTGGCCGGCGCGCTGGCCCAGCAGAACGCCGAGGCGCTCGCCGGCATCGTGCTGACGCAGCTGGTGCGGCCGGGAGCGCCGGTGATGTATGGCGCCTTCACCTCCAATGTCGACATGCGGTCGGGCGCGCCGGCCTTCGGCACGCCGGAGAACGCCAAGGCCAACGTCGCCTCCGGGCAGCTCGCGCGGCGCTACCGACTGCCGTATCGGACGACGCCGGGCTCGGCATCGAACGCGGCCGACGCGCAGGGCGCCTGGGAGACGATGATGGCGCTGTGGGGCGCCGTGCTCGGGCATGGCAATCTCGTCTATCACGCCGCCGGCTGGCAGGAGGGCGGGCTGACGGCGTCGTTCGAGAAGCTCGTCATCGACGTCGAGATGCTGCAGCACATGATGGCGTTCCTCGAGCCAATCGAGGTCGACGAGGGCGAGCTGGCGCTCGACGCGCTTGGGCGGGTGCCGACCGGCGGCCATTTCTTCGGCGACCCGCACACGCTGGAGCGTTACGCCACCGCCTTCTACCAGCCGATGCTCTCCAACTGGCAGAACTACGAGAGCTGGGAAGAGGCAGGAGCGCTGGACGCCACGCAGCGCGCCACGGCCGTCTGGAAGAAGGCGCTGGACGAATATGTCGAGCCGCAACTGGACCCGGCCGTGACGGAAGCGCTGGAGGCCTACGTGGCCAGGCGCAAGGAGGAGATCGGAGCGGGCGAGCCTTGAGCGCGGCGCGCGGCGATCTTCACGTCTTGAATCAAGCGCCTCGCGGGATGATTCTCTGCGGTGACGACAACCCCTTGAAAGAACGAGACAAACCATGAAGACGCATGCGCGGGTGGTGGTGATCGGCGGCGGCGTGGTGGGCTGCTCGGTGCTCTATCACCTGGCGCGCGCCGGCTGGACGGACGTGGTGCTCTTGGAGCGCAGCGAGCTCACCTCGGGGTCGACCTGGCACGCCGCCGGCGGCATGCACACGGTGAACGGCGACCCCAACGTCGCCAAGCTGCAGAAATACACGATCGGCCTCTACAAGGAGATCGAGGCGCTGTCCGGCCAGGCGACGGGCGTGCACCTGACCGGCGGCGTGATGCTCGCCGCCACGCAAGCGCGGCTCGACTGGCTGCGCAGCATGGCGGCCAAGGGCCGCTATCTCGGCATCCAGCTCGAAGAGATCTCGGCGAAGGAAGCGGGAGAGATCATGCCGCTCATCGACCCGTCGCAGTTCGTCGGGGCGGTCAAAACCGATGTCGACGGGCATCTCGATCCGTCCGGCGTCACCCACGCCTATGCCAAGGCGGCACGCAAGCTGGGCGCGGAGGTCGAGCGCTTCACCAAGGTCGAGGCGATCGATCCGGCGGCCCGACGGGCTGTGGCGGGTGTCGACCGCCAAGGGCGACATCGTCGCCGAGCACGTCGTCAACGCGGCTGGGCTGTGGGCGCGCGAGGTCGGCCGCATGGTCGGGCTGGAGCTGCCGGTGCTCGCCATGGAGCACATGTACCTGCTGACCGAGGACATGCCCGAGGTGGCGGAGTGGAACGCCAGGACCGGCACCGAGGTGATCCATGCCATCGACTTCGACGGCGAGCTTTATCTGCGCCAGGAGCGCGGCGGCATGCTGATGGGCACCTACGAGAAGGCCGGCCGGCCGTGGTCGGAGCGGAGCACGCCCTGGGACTTTGGGCACGAGCTGCTGGAGCCGGACCTCGACCGCATCGCGCCTTCGCTGGAGGTCGGCTTCCGGCACTTTCCGGCCTTCCAGAACACCGGCATCAGGCAGATCATCAACGGCCCCTTCACCTTTGCGCCGGACGGCAACCCGCTGGTCGGGCCGGTGCGCGGCCTGCCCGGCTTCTGGGTCGCCTGCGGCGTCATGGCCGGCTTCTCGCAGGGCGGCGGGGTGGGGCTGTCGATCGCCAACTGGATGATGGACGGCGATCCCGGCGCCGACATCTTCGCCATGGACGTCGCCCGCTACGGCGACTGGGCGTCGATGGCCTACACCAACGCCAAGGTGCGCGAGAACTATTCGCGCCGCTTCTCGATCCGCTTCCCGAACGAGGAGCTGCCGGCCGGGCGGCCGCTCAAGACGACGCCGATCTACGACCTGCTCAGCGCGCGCGGCGCGCAATGGGGCGTGGCGTTCGGGCTCGAAGTGCCGCTGTGGTTCGCGCCGCAAGGGGTGAAGGACGCCTTTTCGTGGCGCCGCTCGACCGATTTCGCGCATGTCGCGGAAGAGGTGCGCGCGGTGCGCGAGCGGGTCGGGCTCGCCGAGATCTCCAGCTTCGCCAAGTACCGGGTGAGCGGCGAGGGCGCCGCCGCCTGGCTCGACCGCATGCTCGCCTGTCGCCTGCCGGCGCCGGGCCGCATGACGCTCGCCCCCATGCTGAAGGAGGACGGGCGGCTGATCGGCGACTTCACGCTCGCCAATCCGGGCGACGGCAGCTTCTTCATCGCCGGGTCGGGGGTGGCGGAGCAGGTTCACATGCGCTGGTTCGAGGCGCACATCGCCGGCCGACGGCACGGTGACTGTCGAGGCGCTCGGCCAGCGGCTTTGCGGCCTCGGCATCGCCGGCCCGCGGGCCAGGGAGCTGCTCGCCGCCGTGACCCTCGAGGACGTGTCGAACGCCGCCTTCCGCTTCATGGACGTCAGGCGCATGGACATCGGCATGGCGCCTTGCCTGGTCGGCCGCGTCAGCTATACGGGCGACCTCGGCTACGAGATCTGGATGGCGCCGGAATTCCAGCGCCATGTCGCCGAGGCGATGATGGCGGCGGGCGAGCCGCTCGGCCTCGGCCTGTTCGGCAGCCGCGCCATGAACGCGCTGCGGCTGGAGAAGAACTACGGCTCGTGGGCGCGCGAGTATCGGCCGATCTACGGGCCCGTGGAGGCCGGGCTCGACCGCTTCGTCGCCTATGGCAAGGCGGCGGACTTCATCGGCAAGGCAGCGGCGCTGGACGAGCGGCAGGCGGGCGGCGCGCTCAGGCTGCGCGCCTTCGTGGTGGAGGCCGAGGATGCCGACGTCATCGGCGACGAGCCGATCTGGCACGCGGGCGAGGTGAAGGGCTGGGTGACCTCCGGCGGTTTCGCCCACCATGCGGGGCTGTCGATCGCTATGGGCTACGTGCCCAAGGAGATCGCCGACAGCGACGAGGGGTTCGAGATCGAGATCCTGGGCCGTCGCGCGAGGGCAAGGGTGCAGGCCGCGCCGCTGTTCGACGCCAACCAGCAAAGGCTGCGCGGCTGAAGGATAACTTGAGTATAACAGTCTACTTATTGGCGAGGCTTATCAAAGACTTAGTCAGTATTTGACCGATTGATAAAAAAACTGACTGTGCTAGCCTTCCCCAAAACCAGAACATTGGGGAACCGGGTCCGATGGCCGAAGGTCAGTTCAAGCAAGGCATCGCTGCGGCGCGGCTTTCGCCGGCCCAGTACGGAGACAATTTCTCGGATCTCCACCCGCCGCTCGACCATCACGAGGCGCTGGTCGAGTCCGATCGCTGCTATTTCTGCTACGACGCGCCGTGCATGCAGGCGTGTCCGACCTCGATCGACATTCCGCTGTTCATCCGCCAGATCGCCACCGGCAACCCGATCGGCTCGGCGAAGACGATCTTCGACCAGAACATCCTCGGCGGCATGTGCGCGCGCGTCTGCCCGACCGAGACGCTGTGCGAGGAGGTCTGCGTGCGCGAGACCGCCGAAGGCAAGCCGGTGCAGATCGGCCGGCTGCAGCGCTTCGCCACCGACACGGCGATGCGCGAGGGCAAGCAGTTCTACGAGCGCGCGCCGTCGACCGGCAAGCGCGTCGCGGTGGTGGGCGCCGGCCCGGCGGGGCTTGCCGCGGCGCACCGGCTGGCCCGCCACGGGCACGACGTGGTGGTGTACGAGGCGCGCGAGAAGCCCGGCGGGCTCAACGAATACGGCATCGCCGCCTACAAGACGACGGACGACTTTGCCGCCGCGGAGGTCGACTACATCACGGCGATCGGCGGCATCTCGATCGTCAACGGCAAGGCGCTCGGCCGCGACGTCCACCTGGCCGACCTGGTGGCCGACTACGACGCGGTGTTCCTCGGCCTGGGGCTTGCCGGCGTCAACGCGCTGCGCGCCGATGGCGAGGCGAGCCGCGGGGTGGAGAACGCGGTGGACTTCATCGCCGCGCTGCGCCAGGCGCCCGACCTGTCGACGCTGGAGATCGGCCGCCGGGTGGTGGTGATCGGCGGCGGCATGACGGCGATCGACGCCGGCGTGCAGGCCAAGCTGCTCGGCGCCGAGGAGGTGACGATCTGCTACCGGCGCGGCAAGGACGACATGAACGCCTCGGAGTTCGAGCAGGACCTCGCCGCCTCCAAGGGGGTGATGATCCGCCACTGGCTGGCGCCGCGGCAGGTGCTGGCCGAGGACGGCAAGGTGGTCGGCATCGCGCTCGACTACACCCGCCAGGAGGGCGGACGGCTCGCGACGACGGGCGAGACGCTGGCGATCGCCTGCGACCAGGTGTTCAAGGCGATCGGGCAGGCCTTCGAGCCGGGCGCGCTCAACGGCAGCGGGCCGGCGCTGGCCTTCGAGGCCGGCCGCATCAAGGTCGACGACGAGGGGCGCACCTCGCTCGCCGGCGTCTGGGCGGGCGGCGACTGCGTGTTCGGCGGCGAGGACCTGACGGTGGCCGGCGTCGCCCAGGGGCGCGACGCCGCCGAGAGCATCCACCGGGCACTCACGCTCGACGGGAGGGCATGAGCATGGCAGACATCCGCAACGATTTCGTCGGCATCAAGTCGCCCAACCCCTTCTGGCTGGCCTCGGCGCCGCCGACCGACAAGGCCTACAACGTGATCCGGGCGTTCCGGGCCGGCTGGGGCGGCGTCGTGTGGAAGACGCTCGGCGAGGCGGGGCCGCCCATCGTCAACGTGAACGGGCCGCGCTACGGCGCCATCTGGGGCGCCGACCGGCGGCTTCTCGGCCTCAACAACATCGAGCTGATCACCGATCGCGAGCTGCAGCTCAACCTGCAGGAGATCAAGCAGGTGAAGCGCGACTGGCCCGACCGGGCGCTGGTGGTGTCGCTGATGGTGCCCTGCGAGGAGGAGGCCTGGAAGGCGATCCTGCCGGTGGTCGAGGAGACCGGGGCGGACGGCATCGAGCTCAATTTCGGCTGTCCGCACGGCATGTCGGAGCGCGGCATGGGCTCGGCGGTCGGCCAGGTGCCGGAGTATATCGAGATGGTGGTGCGCTGGTGCAAGCAGAACACCCGCATGCCGGTGATCACCAAGCTGACGCCAAACATCACCGACATCCGCCGTCCGGCGCGGGCGGCGCATGCCGGTGGCACCGACGCGGTGAGCCTGATCAACACGATCAGCTCGATCACCTCGGTCGACCTCGACACCTTCTCGCCGGAGCCGTCGATCGATGGCAAGGGCTCGCATGGCGGCTATTGCGGCCCGGCGGTCAAGCCGATCGCCATGAACATGGTGGCCGAGATCGCCCGCGACCCGGAGACGCGCGGCCTGCCGATCTCCGGCATCGGCGGCATCACCACCTGGCGCGACGCGGCGGAGTTCCTGGCGCTCGGCGCCGGCAACGTGCAGGTCTGCACGGCGGCGATGACCTACGGCTTCAAGATCGTGCAGGAGATGATCGAGGGGCTGAAGAGCTGGATGGACGCCAAGGGCCACGCCTCGCTGTCCGACATCGTCGGGCGGGCGACGCCCAACGTGACCGACTGGCAATTCCTCAACCTCAACTACGTCGCCAAGGCGCGGATCGACCAGGAGCTCTGCATCAAGTGCGGCCGCTGCCACATCGCCTGCGAGGACACCTCGCACCAGGCGATCACCAACCTGGTCGACGGGATGCGCCATTTCGAGGTGATCGACGAGGAGTGCGTGGGCTGCAATCTGTGCGTCAACGTCTGCCCGGTCGACGGCTGCATCACCATGGTGCCGCTGGCCGCCGGCGTGATCGACGAGCGCACCGGCAAGCCGGTGTCGCCCGTCTACGCGAACTGGACCACGCACCCCAACAACCCGATGGCCAAGGTGGCGGCGGAGTAATCAAGCGGGCTTGGTGTCGATGAACATCAGGTCGACGCCGCCATCGGCGAAGTTGGAAAGGTCGCCGGCAGCCGCCTGGCCGTCGGGCGTGCCGATGGCCGCCTTGATGGCGTCGACGGAATCGAAATGCAGCAGTGCCACGAGGTGGACGTTGGACGGCCCCTCCGGACCGGCTACGGTGCCGTCGCTGATCTCGTAGCGCCTGAGGCCCGGGATCTTCTTGGCCAGCGGCACATGGGTCTCGTGGTAATAGCGGTCGAACGCCGCCTTGTCCTTGGGTGTCCTGTAAAGCGCGAGCAAGATGGCCATCCGGTCCTCCCTCCATGAGTGCCCAGCGCAGCATGGCCGATCCGGACGCCGCCTTGAACCCGGACGAAAGTCGCCTGTGTTCTTTGCATGGGGCCGCGCCTGTCGCCCCTCACCCGGCCTTCGCTTCGCTCCGGCCACCCTCTCCCCGCCGGGGAGAGGAGAGGCGCGGGCAAAGCCCGCGACGGGTGAGGAGCATGAGCGTGATTTGACCAGGCCCGGACACCGGGCCCGGTCCCGCGTCAGTCGGGACGCGGCGAGAGCCCCTTGACGAACAGGCTCTCCAGGAAGCGGGCGGCGTCTTCGAAGCGGCCTTCGCCGCCGCGGTCGGGGCCGAGCACCGCGCGCACCTGGACGTCGAAATCGGCATAGTGCTGGGTGGTCGCCCAGATCGAGAAGATCAGGTGGAAGGGATCGGTGCGGGCGATCCTGCCAGCCCGCATCCAGCCGCGGATGGTTTCGACCTTCTCGTCCACCAGGGCTCGCAACTCACCCTCCAGCATGGGCATGATGCGCGGCGCGCCCTGCAGGATCTCGTTGGCGAACAGGCGGCTCTCGCGCGGGTAGTCGCGGGCCATCTCCAGTTTGCGGCGGATGTAGCCGCGCAGCTCGGTCATCGGATCGCCGATGTCGTCGAGCTCGCGCAGCGGCGCCAGCCAGGTCTCCAGCAGGCGCTTGATGAGCGTCGCGTGGATGTCCTCCTTGCGGCGGAAATAGTAGAGCAGGTTCGGCTTTGACATGCCGGCCGCCTCGGCGATCTGGTCGATCGTCGAGCCGCGGAAGCCGTGCGCGGAGAACACCTCCAGCGCCGCCTCCAGGATCAGCTCGCGCTTCTCCGTCTGGATGCGGGTGCGGCGGGGTCGGGCGGTCTCGACGGTCATGTCAGGCAAGCGGGAGCCGGTCGACGCAAGACATCTGGACCAATCGCCTGGACCAGCCCTTCCGCCGCTGTGGCGCGCCCGCGAACACCTTCATTTGCCTACTATTTCCTTGACCGCCATGGTGGCGGTGGTAATTTTTGCCAACCGGTCAAAATTTGCGTAGCACGATACGCCCCTTAGACCAAGCGTTGGCCGCACGACAAAGGTTGATGAGGAAGCTTGGTCATGTCGAACCGTCTCAAAGTCACGCCCAACGATCTCAGCGCGTTCTGGATGCCGTTCACCGCGAACCGGCAGTTCAAGCAGGCGCCGCGCATGTTCGCCTCGGCCAAGGACATGCACTACACCACCACCGACGGCCGCAAGGTGCTCGACGGCACGGCCGGGCTGTGGTGCGTCAATGCCGGGCATTGCCGGCCCAGGATCACCGAGGCGATCCAGCAGCAGGCGGCCGAGCTCGACTATGCGCCGGCCTTCCAGATGGGCCACCCGCTGGTGTTCGAGTTCGCCAACCGGCTGGTCGACATCGCGCCCAAGGGGCTCGACCACGTCTTCTTCACCAATTCCGGCTCCGAATCGGTCGAGACGGCGCTGAAGATCGCGCTCGCCTACCAGCGGGCGCGCGGCGAGGGCAGCCGGTTCCGCCTGATCGGCCGCGAGCGCGGCTATCACGGGGTCAATTTCGGCGGCATCTCGGTGGGCGGCATCGTCTCCAACCGCAAGATGTTCGGCACGCTGCTCACCGGCGTCGACCACATGCCGCACACCCATTTGCCGGCCAAGAACGCCTTCAGCCGTGGCGAGCCCGAGCATGGCGCGGAGCTGGCGTCGGAGCTCGAACGCATCGTGACGCTGCACGACGCCTCGACCATCGCGGCGGTGATCGTCGAGCCGGTGGCGGGCTCGACCGGCGTGCTGGTGCCGCCCAAGGGCTATCTGAAGAAGCTCAGGGAGATCTGCGACAAGCACGGCATCCTGCTCATCTTCGACGAGGTGATCACCGGCTTCGGACGCCTCGGGACGCCGTTCGCGGCCGACTATTTCGACGTGCTGCCCGACATCATGACGACTGCCAAGGGCGTCACCAACGGGGTGATCCCGATGGGCGCGGTGTTCGTGAAGAAGGAGATCCACGACGCCTTCATGAACGGGCCCGAGCACCTGATCGAGTTCTTCCATGGCTATACCTATTCCGGCAATCCGATCGCCTGCGCGGCCGGCATGGGCACGCTCGACACCTATCGCGAGGAGGGGCTGCTCGACCCGCGGGGCAGAGCTGGCCGGGCATTTCGAGGAGGCGCTGCACTCGCTGAAGGGCGAGCCGCATGTCATCGACATCCGCAACATCGGGCTGGTCGGCGCGATCGAGCTGGAGCCGATCGCCGGACAGCCGTCGAAGCGGGCGTTCTCGGCCTTCGTCAAGGCATTCGAGCGCGGCGCGCTGATCCGCACCACCGGCGACATCATCGCGCTGTCGCCGCCGCTGATCATCACCAAGGGGCAGATCGACGAGCTGATCGATCATGTCCGCGAGGTGCTGAGGATGGTGGACTGAGGCGATGGCGCGGCCGCAGGCGACCCACGAGGTGCTGGTCGACGACCACCGGGTGCGCGTCACGCGGTGGGACTTCGTCGCCGGCGCCGAAACCGGCTGGCACCGGCACGGCCACGACTACGTCGTCACGCCGGTGACGGCTTGCTCGTTCCTGCTCGAGGAGCCGGGCGGCGCGACGCGGCGCGTCGACATGGCGGCCGGCGCGGCCTATCGGCGCGACGCCGGCGTCGAGCACAACGTCGTCAATGGCGGGGCGGCGCCGATGTCCTTCGTCGAGGTGGAATTGAAAGGCTGAGGAGCGAAAGACATGGCGGCCCCCGGCGAGAATCTGCGAGTGAATTCAGACCGTTTGTGGGATTCCATCATGGAGATGGCGAAGATCGGCCCGGGCGTGGCGGGCGGCAACAACCGCCAGACGCTGACCGATGCCGACGGCGAGGGGCGCCATCTCTTCAAGCGCTGGTGCGACGCGGCGGGGCTGGAAACGGGCGTCGACCAGATGGGCACCATGTTCGCCCGGCGCGAAGGCACCGACCCCGCGGCGCTGCCGGTCTATGTCGGCAGCCATCTCGACACGCAGCCGACCGGCGGCAAGTATGACGGGGTGCTCGGCGTGCTCGGCGGGCTGGAGGTGATCCGCTCGCTGAACGACCTCGGCATCAAGACCCGGCATCCGATCGTCGTCACCAACTGGACCAACGAGGAAGGCACCCGCTTCGCGCCGGCGATGCTGGCGTCGGGCGTGTTCGCCGGGGTGCACGAGCAGGACTGGGCCTACGACCGGCGCGACCGCGAGGGCAAGAGCTTCGGCGAGGAGCTGGCGCGGATCGGCTGGCAGGGCGAGGAAAAGGTCGGCGAGCGCAAGATGAAGGCGTTCTTCGAGCTGCACATCGAGCAGGGGCCGATCCTCGAGGACGAAGGCATCGACATCGGCGTCGTCACCCATGGCCAGGGCCTGAAATGGCTGCAGGTGACGCTGACCGGCAAGGAGGCGCATACCGGCTCGACGCCGATGCCCAAGCGGCGCAATGCCGGGCTCGGCATGGCGCGGATCATCGAGCTGGTGCACGAGGTGGCGATGGACTACCAGCCGGACGCGGTGGGCGCGGTCGGCCACATGGAGGTCTATCCGAACTCGCGCAACATCATTGCCGGGCGCACCGTCTTCACCATCGACATCCGCTCGCCCGACAAGAAGACGCTGGACGCCATGGACCGGCGCATCCGCGACGGCATCGCGCTCGTCTGCGAGGCGCTCGACATCGGCGTCGAGATCGAGCAGGTCGGCCATTTCGATCCGGTCACCTTCGATGCCGGCTGCGTCAAGGCGATCCGCGACGCCGCCGAGAGGCTCGGCTACTCGCACCGCAACATCGTCTCCGGGCGCCGGGCACGACGCCTGCTGGATCAACCGGGTGGCGCCGACGGCCATGGTCATGTGCCCGTGCGTCGACGGGCTCAGCCACAACGAGGCCGAGGAAATCTCCAAGGAATGGGCGGCGGCCGGCTGCGACGTGCTGTTCCATGCGGTGGTGGAGACGGCGGAGATCGTTGAATAAGCGGGCGGAAAGCCCGATAATGGGGGATTGGCGAGAGGATGTCGCGATGGGCCGGCCGAAGGAACTGACGGAAGCGGAGCGCGCCGACCTGATTGCGACGGGGGTTCAAGCCGGTCGAGGTGTGGATGCCTGACATCGGGTCGGAGGAGATCTGGGAGCAGGTCTACCGGGATTGCGAGCTCATTCGCGCATCCGAAGAGGAAGCTGAAGTCGATTTGTGGATCGAGGCCGCTGCCAAGGAAGCGATGCGTCTGATCGACGAATTGGAAGACGAAGGAGAAGTGAAGCGCGGCGATCTGGTCATCGTGTCGCCACCTGGGGACTATGGCAAACCGAGGCCAGCGGTCGTGCGTGCAGGACGATCGTCTCGAAGGCAGGCTCGAGAGCTATGTGATCGCGCTTCTGACGACCTTCGACGAGCGGATCGAAGGTCCTTCGCGATCGACGTTGCACCGAGTCCTGAGAATGGGCTGAGGCAGGATTCGAAAGTGATGGTCGACAAACTCTACGCCATTCCCGCGCACCGGATCAGTCAGCGTATCGGTACGCTCGAAAAAGCGTCGATGCGATGAGATCGATCGTTCCCTACTGATGCTTCTCGACCTCGACCCGCTGCGCCGAGGTCGAGAAGACACGACGGCTTGAGGTTCACGGAGGTCCCATGTCCAAAGTCATCAAGAACGGCACCATCGTCACCGCCGACCGCACCTGGAAGGGCGACGTGCTCTTCAAGCACGGCAAGATCATCGGCATCGGGCCGGACCTGCACGGCGACCACGAGTTCGACGCCACGGGCTGCTATGTCATGCCGGGCGGCATCGACCCGCACACGCATCTGGAAATGCCGTTCATGGGCACCTACTCGGCCGACGATTTCGAGAGCGGCACGCGGGCGGGGCTCTCCGGCGGCACGACGATGGTGGTCGATTTCTGCCTGCCGTCGCCGCAGCAGTCGCTGCTCGAAGCGCTGCAGATGTGGGACAACAAGACCTCGCAAGGCGTGCGCCGACTACTCCTTCCACATGGCGATCACCTGGTGGGGCGAGCAGCGTGTTCGACGAGATGGCGACGGTGGTCGACCGCGGCATCACCTCGTTCAAGCACTTCATGGCCTACAAGGGCGCGCTGATGGTCGACGACGACGAGATGTACGCGTCGTTCAAGCGCTGCGCCGAGCTCGGCGCGCTGCCGCTGGTGCATGCCGAGAACGGCGACGTGGTCGCCCAGCTGCAGCAGAAGCTGCTGGCGGCGGGCAATGACGGGCCGGAGGCGCATGCCTATTCGCGGCCGCCGGAGGTGGAAGGCGAGGCGACCAACCGCGCCATCATGATCGCCGACATGGTCGGCGCGCCGCTCTATGTCGTGCACGTCTCGTGCGAGCAGGCGCACGAGGCGATCCGCCGCGCGCGCCAGAAGGGCATGCGGGTGTACGGCGAGCCGCTGGTCCAGCACCTGACCCTCGACGAGAGCGAATATTTCCACCACGACTGGGACCATGCGGCGCGGCGCGTGATGAGCCCGCCGTTCCGCAACAAGCTGCACCAGGATTCGCTGTGGCCCGGGCTGCAGGCCGGCTCGCTGCAGGTGGTGGCGACCGACCATTGCGCCTTCACCACCAAGCAGAAGCGGACGGGGGTGGGCGACTTCACCAAGATCCCCAACGGCACCGGCGGGCTGGAGGACCGCATGCCGGTGCTGTGGACCAGGGGCGTCAACACCGGGCGGCTGACGATGAACGAGTTCGTCGCGGTCACCTCGACCAACATCGCCAAGATCCTCAACATGTATCCGAAGAAGGGCGCCATCGTCGAAGGCGCCGACGCCGACCTCGTCGTCTGGGACCCCAAGCGCCAGAAGACCATCAGCGCCAAGGGCCAGCAGTCGGTGATCGACTACAACGTCTTCGAGGGGGTCGAGGTGACGGGCATGCCGCGCTTCGTGTTCAGCCGCGGCGAGCTGGCGATCCAGGAGGGCGACGTCAAGGCGAAGCCGGGCCATGGCGAGTTCGTCGCCCGCGAGCCGCACCACGCGGTCAACCGGGCGCTTTCGAAGTGGAAGGAGATCACGGCGCCGCGTAAGGTGGAACGCAGCGGCATCCCGGCAACGGGGGTGTGATGACCGTTCATCCCGATTTCAAGGATCGAGGCAGCTTGCAAAGCGGACCGGGAACCGTCGTCGAGGCCAGCGGGCTGGGGCTGACCTTCGAGACCAATGACGGCCCGGTGCAAGCGCTCGCCGACGTCGATCTCTCCATCTCCAAGGGGGAGTTCGTCTCCTTCATCGGCCCTTCCGGCTGCGGCAAGACGACATTCCTGCGCCTCATCGCCGATCTGGAGAAGCCGACCGCGGGCAGCATCACCGTCAACGGCATGACGGCGGAGGAGGCGAGGCAGAAGCGCGCCTACGGCTATGTCTTCCAGGCTGCGGCGCTCTATCCGTGGCGGACCATCGAGCGCAACGTGGCCCTGCCGCTGGAGATCATGGGCGTGTCGCGCGCCGAACGGAAGGAGCGCATCCGACGCACGCTGTCGCTGGTCAACCTGTCGGGCTTCGAGAAGAAGTTCCCCTGGCAGCTGTCGGGCGGCATGCAGCAGCGCGCCTCGATCGCCCGGGCGCTGGCCTTCGACGCCGACCTCCTGCTGATGGACGAGCCGTTCGGGGCGCTCGACGAGATCGTGCGCGACCATCTGAACGGCCAGCTCCTGGAGCTCTGGGCGCGGACCGAGAAGACGATCTGCTTCGTCACCCATTCGATCCCCGAGGCCGTCTATCTGTCGACGCGGATCGTGGTGATGTCGCCGCGGCCCGGCCGCGTCACCGACGTCATCCAGTCGACCCTGCCGGCGGAGCGTCCGCTCGACATCCGCGAGACGCCGGAGTTCCTGGCGATCGCCGCGCGCGTCCGCGACGGGCTCAAGGCCGGGCACAGCTATGATTGACGTCGCGGTGCGGCCGATGGCGACGGAGCGGGCGCGGCTACTGCGGCGCGAGGAGACCGACGCGGAGTATCGCCTTTGGGGCGAACTCAGAAACCGGTCCCTGAACGGGTACAAGTTCGTCCGGCAGATGCCGATCGGGCCGTTCTTCGCCGACTTCGCCTGCCGCCAGCGCTTCCTGGTGCTCGAGCTCGATGGCAGCCAGCATGCCGAGTCGGTCGCTGACACCGAGAGGACGCGATTTCTGAACGCGCGCGGATACTCGGTCTTGCGCTTCTGGAACGACGAGGTGCTGAGAGAGCGCGAGGAGGTGCTGGAGACCATCCTCGCTGCGCTTGAAGGCGGGCTCGCCCCCTCACCCGGCCTTCGCTTCGCTCCGGCCACCCTCTCCCCGAGAGGAGAGGAGGGCGCGAAATCGCGACGGTCGGCGTGGCGGTCGGCGTGGCGCGAGCGGGCGCGGGTGCGAGCCGAGCGTCGGCAGGAGGCACCGCCTGCCCCTCTCCCCGACGGGGAGAGGGGGGCGCGGGCGAAGCCCGTGCCGGGTGAGGGGGCATGAGCGCCAGCGTCGCCGAACTCGCTCGTGCTTTCCAGATTGGGCCTGGCTGCCCGGGCTTGCGGTTCTGGAACGACGAGGTGCTGGACGGTGGGCTCGCCCCCTCACCCGGCCTTCGCTTCGCTCCGGCCACCCTCTCCCCGAGGGGAGAGGAGGGCGCGAAATCGCGGCAGTCGGCGCGGCGCGGGCGTGAGCGCACGGGAGTGCGAGCCGAGCGTCGGCAGGAGGCACCGCCTGCTCCTCTCCCCGACGGGGAGAGGGTGGGGCGGGCGAAGCCCGTGCCGGGTGAGGGGGCATGAGCGCCAGCGTCGCCGAACTTGCTCGTGCTTTCCAGATTGGGCCTGGCTGCCCGGACTTGCGGTTCTGGAACGACGAGGTGCTGGACGGTGGGCTCGCCCCCTCACCCGGCCTTCGCTTCGCTCCGGCCACCCTCTCCCCGAGGGGAGAGGAGGGCGCGAAATCGCGGCAGTCGGCGCGGCGCGGGCGTGAGCGCACGGGAGTGCGTGCCGAGCGTCGGCAGGAGGCACCGCCTGCTCCTCTCCCCGCGGGGAGAGGGTGGCGCGGGCGAAGCCCGTGCCGGGTGAGGGGGCATGAGCGCTAGCGTTGCCGAACTTGCTCGTCCCGCTGCCCGGCCGTCGACGCCGGCTGAGGGGAAGGGCGGCCAAATGGGGCCGATCCTCATCGTGCTGGCGGTCATCGTGGCGCTCTGGTACGCCTTCGCCGTCTATCTCAACGCGCCCTTCCAGCGCAGCCTCTACGAAAGTGGCGGCCAGGCCTGGACCTATACGGACTTCGTTCGCGACACGCTCCAGCAGCAGCGGCCGGTGCTGCCGTCGCCGCACCAGGTGGCGGCGGAGATCTGGAAGACGACGTTCGAGATCAAGCCGACCTCCAAGCGGAGCCTCGTCTATCACGGCTGGGTGACGCTCTCCTCGACGCTGCTCGGCTTCGCCATGGGCACGGGGCTCGGCATCCTGCTCGCGGTGTTCATCGTGCACAACCGCGCCGCCGACCGGTCGGTCATGCCGTGGGTGGTGGCGAGCCAGACGATCCCCATCCTGGCGATCGCGCCGATGATCATCGTGGTGCTCAACGCGGTCGGCCTTTCCGGGCTGCTGCCCAAGGCGCTGATCTCGACCTACCTGTCCTTCTTCCCCGTGGTGGTCGGCATGGTGAAAGGGTTCCGCAGCCCCGAGCCGATCCAGCTCGACCTGATGCGCACCTACTACGGCAAGCCCCAGCCAGGTCTTCTGGAAGCTGCGCTGGCCGAGCGCCGTGCCGTTCCTGTTCACCTCGATGAAGGTGGCGGTCGCCATCAGCCTGGTGGGCGCCATCGTCGGCGAGCTGCCGACCGGCGCCGTGGCGGGACTCGGGGCGAGGCTGCTCGCCGGCTCCTATTACGGGCAGACCGTGCAGATCTGGGCGGCGCTGTTCGCCGCCGCGGCGATCGCCGCGGTGCTGGTGATGGCGATCGAGCTTGCGCAGCGGATCGTGCTCAGGCAGATGGGCATGGCGCCGCGATGAGGCCGGGCATCCTGATCGCCGCGCTGGTCTTCTGGCTCGCCGCCTGGGCGTTCAACCAGTGGCTCGTCCGCCTGGAGCCGAAAAGCACGCTCGGACGCCGGGCGATCGGCATTGCCGTGCCGGTGGTCTTCGGCGTCACGCTGCTGGTGCTGTGGGAAGCCCTGGTGCGCGGCCTCGCCATCCCGTTCGTGCTGTTGCCGCCGCCGCTCGCCATCTGGGACCGGCATCGTCTCCTCGGTGCCGACGCTGGCCGCCGACTTCCGGCAGACCTTCCTGAAAGCGGTGCTGATCGGCTATGCGCTCGGCTGCGGCTCGGGCTTCCTGGCGGCCATCGCCATCGACCGCTCGCCCTTCCTGCAGCGGGGCCTCCTGCCGCTCGGCAATTTCGTCTCGGCGCTGCCGATCATCGGCGTGGCGCCGATCATGGTCATGTGGTTCGGCTTCGACTGGCCGTCCAAGGCCGCCGTGGTGGTCATCATGACCTTCTTCCCCATGCTGGTGAACACCGTGCAGGGGCTCGCCGCGGCGACGCCGATGGAGCACGACCTGATGCGCACCTATGCCGCCGGCTACTGGCAGACGCTGTTCAAGCTCCGGCTGCCTGCGGCGGCGCCGTTCATCTTCAACGCGCTGAAGATCAACTCGACGCTGGCGCTGATCGGCGCCATCGTGGCGGAGTTCTTCGGCACGCCGATCGTCGGCATGGGCTTCCGCATCTCCACCGAGGTCGGGCGCATGAACGTCGACATGGTGTGGGCCGAAATCGCAGTCGCGGCGCTCGCCGGTTCCGTCTTTTATGGCGTGGTCACGCTGATCGAACGGATCGCCACGTTCTGGCATCCGTCTGTCCGCGGTAGCGGGACGTGGCCGCCGCTAGCGGTCCCGCCGCGGGTCCAGGCTGTCGGAGACAGCAAACCCGGCCAACAAATCGGAAAAATGTTGCGGGGTCAGCCGTTTAAGCAATTGATCGAAAACTCGACCGAGGTGGGTAACGAGCATGAAACACAGGATCTATGAAACAATCATGACGCTGCTGGCGGGCGCGCTGTCGCTCGCGGCCTCCCAGGCACTCGCCGCCGACAAGGTGACGCTGCAGCTCAAATGGGTCACCCAGGCGCAGTTTGCCGGCTATTACGTGGCCAAGGACAAGGGCTATTACGAGGAAGAGGGGCTCGACGTCGAGATCAAGCCGGGCGGGCCCGACATCGCGCCGCCCCAGGTGCTGGCAGGCGGCGGTGCCGATGTCATCATCGACTGGATGCCCTCGGCGCTGGCGACGCGCGAGAAGGGCGTGCCGCTCGTCAACATCGCGCAGCCGTTCAAGTCGTCCGGCATGATGCTCACCTGCCGCAAGGAAACCGGCATCACCAAGCCCGAGGACTTCAAGGGCAAGACGCTGGGCGTCTGGTTCTTCGGCAACGAATATCCGTTCCTGTCCTGGATGAGCCACCTCGGCCTCAAGACCGAAGGCGGCGCCGAGGGCGTCACCGTGCTCAAGCAGGGGTTCAACGTCGACCCGCTGATCCAGAAGCAGGCCGACTGCATTTCGACCATGACCTATAACGAGTATTGGCAGGTGATCGACGCCGGCATCAAGCCGGAGGACCTGGTGACCTTCAAATATGAAGACCAGGGCGTGGCAACGCTCGAGGACGGCATCTACGTGCTGGAGGACAAGCTCAAGGACCCGGCCTTCGTCGACAAGATGGTGCGCTTCGTGCGGGCCTCGATGAAGGGCTGGAAATATGCCGAGGAGCATCCGGACGAGGCGGCCGAGATCGTGCTGGAGAACGACACCACCGGCGCGCAGACCGAGACCCACCAGAAGCGCATGATGGGCGAAATCGCCAAGCTGACCGCCGGCTCCAACGGCGCGCTCGACGAGGCCGATTACCAGCGCACGGTGAAGACGCTGCTCGCCGGCGGCTCGGACCCCGTCATCTCCAAGGAGCCGACAGGCGCCTTTACGAAGGAGATCACCGACAAGGCGCTGCAGTAGCCGTTCTGTAGCCGTTCCGAAGGCAGGGCCGCCGCGGCGGCGGCCCGCGCCTCACAGGGCGTTCATCGTCAGCAAATCGTAGGTCGCGACCTTGTCGCCGTCCTGGTTGAGGATGACGACGTCCCAGCGGACCTCGCCGTACCCGTCGGTACGGCGGGTCTTCCGCTTGACGGTCAGGCGGACCTTGATGCGGTCGCCAGGCGAGACCGGCTTCAGGAAGCGCAGATTGTCCAGCCCGTAATTGGCGAGAACCGGACCCGGCGCAGGGTCGACGAACAGGCCGGCCGCGAAGGCGAGGAGCAGGTAGCCGTGCGCCACCCGGCCGGGGAAGAAGGGGTTCGCCTTCGCCGCTTCCTCGTCCATGTGAGCGTAAAAGGTGTCGCCGGTGAATGCCGCGAAGTGCTCGATGTCGGCAAGCGTCACCTCGCGTTCGGCGGTGTCGATCGCCCGGCCGACCTCGAGCTCGCCGAACCGCAGGCGGAACGGGTGCTCCGATCCTTCGGTGACCGTGGCGCCGGGCACGTAGGCGCGGGTGACGCCGGAGAGCAGGTCGGGGCTGCCCTGCACCGCCGTGCGCTGCATGTAGTGCAGCACGCCGCGGATGCCGCCCATCTCCTCGCCGCCGCCGGCGCGGCCGGGGCCGCCATGCACCAGATGCGGCAGCGGCGAGCCGTGGCCGGTCGCCTCCTTGCCGGCGTCGCGGTCGGCGAAGTAGAGCCGGCCGTGCCAGGCGCCGGCGGCCAGCACGGCCTGGCGCGCGACGGCCGGGTCGTGGGTGAACACCGAGGCCACCAGCGAGCCGCGGCCGCGATTGGCGAGCGCCAGCGCGTGCGCGAGGTCGCGGGCGGGCATGACGGTGGCGACGGGGCCGAAGGCCTCGACCTCGTGCACGGCTTGCGCCGCGTCGGGGTCGTCGCAGGCATAGAGCATGGGCGGCAGGAAGGCGCCGGTCTCGCCGTCGGCGCCGTCGGGGGCGAAGCGCTGCGGATCGCCGAAGACGCGGACGGCCTCGACGCCGATGCGGTCGGCCTTGGCGAGAACGTCGTCGCGCTGGGCGAGGCTCGCCAGCGCCCCCATGCGCGTGCTCTCCAGCCGCGGATCGCCGATGCGGGTCGCCTCGAGTTTTGCGGCGATGGCGTCGACCACGGCCGCTCGGTGCGCGCCCGGCACCAGGATGCGGCGGATCGCGGTGCATTTCTGCCCAGCCTTGGCGGTCATCTCGCGATGCACCTCGCGGACGAAGAGGTCGAACTCCGGCGAGCCCGGAGCGGCGTCGGGGCCGAGCACGGTGGCGTTCAGCGAATCCTGCTCGGCGATGAACCGCACGGCGTTGCGCAGCAGGTTCGGCCGGGTGCGCAGCATCTCGGCGGTGGCCGCCGAGCCGGTGAAGGAGACGACGTCCTGCGCTCCCAGCCGGTCGAGCAGGTCGCCCGTGGGGCCGGCCACGAACTGCACGGCGCCCTCGGGCAGAAGACCCGACTCGGCGATCAGCCGGAAGCAGGCCTCGGCCACCCAGGCGGTCGCCGAGGCGGGCTTGACGATCGCCGGCACGCCGGCGAGCAGCGTCGGGGCGAGCTTCTCCAGCATGCCCCAGACCGGGAAGTTGAAGGCGTTGATGTGGACCGCGACGCCCTGCAGCGAGGTCGCCACGTGCTGGCCGACGAAGCCGCCGGAGCGCGATAGCGCCTCGACCGGACCTTCGGCATAGAGCACGTCGTCGGGCAGCTCGCGACGGCCCTTGGAGGCGTAGACGAACAGCGTGCCGATGCCGCCGTCGATGTCGATCATGGCATCGGCCTTGGTCGCGCCGGTGTCGTAGGAGAGCTCGTAGAGCGCCTCGCGGCGGTCGTTGAGGAAGCCCGCCAGCGCTTTCAGCATCGCCGCGCGCTCGTGGAAGGTGAGGCGACGCAGCAGGGGTCCGCCGACCTGGCGGGCATGCGCGGCCATGGCGCCGAAATCGGGGCCCTTCGAGCCGAGCTCGGCCATCACCTTGCCGGTGACGGCGCTCTTCAGCTCGGTGATGGTGCCGGACGGCGGCAGCCATTTGCCGGCGGCGTAGCTTTGCAGGAAGATACGGGACAAGGTCGGTCCTCTCTGGCTTAGCCCTTCAGCCGTGGCGATTTGGCGATTGGCTGTGAGCTGCCGATTTCGATGACTGATGGAGTGCCATTGCGCCGACGCCGGTGCTGCCCCTCACCTGCCTGCCGGCTTCCTCTCCCCGCAAGCGGGGCGAGGAGGGCTGGCCGCAGCCTCGCCACTTGTTCTGCAACGCTTGGCGGGCCATGGCGGCGACGCCGGTGCTGCCCCTCACCTGCCTGCCGGCTTCCTCTCCCCGCAAGCGGGGCGAGGAGGGCTGGCCGCAGCCTCGCCAGTTGTTCTGTAGCGCTTGGCGGGCCATGGCGGCGACGCCGGTGCTGCCCCTCACCTGCCTGCCGGCTTCCTCTCCCCGCAAGCGGGGCGAGGAGGGCTGGCCGCAGCCTCGCCACTTGTTCTGCAGCGCTTGGCGGGCCATTGCGGCGACGCCGGTGCTGCCCCTCACCTGCCTGCCGGCTTCCTCTCCCCGCAAGCGGGGCGAGGAGGGCTGGCCGCAGCCTCGCCACTTGTTCTGCAGCGCCTGGCGGGCCATTGCGGCGATGCCGGTGCTGCCCCTCACCTGCCTGCCGGCTTGCTCTCCCCGCAAGCGGGGCGAGGAGGGCTGGCCGCAGCCTCGCCACTGGTTCTGCAGCGCCTGCGACTGTGCAAAATCGTCGATGACAGCGTTCTTCTCCCCGCTTGCGGGGAGAAGTGCCCGGCAGGGCGATGAGGGGCAGAACAAGCGGTCCGAGGACGCTGGCCATCGATCGTTTCGTTGTCGTCACGGCCTAGACCGCCGGTCGACGATGCGCTGCGCCTTGCCCTGGCTGCGGGCGACGCTTTCGGGCGCGCCGACGTCGACTGTCACCGTCAGTCCGACGACCTCCTTGATGCGCTTCTCGAGCGCCTCTGCCGAGGCCCTGCGCTCGGCGTCCGAAGCGCTCGCGGCGGCGGCCTCCACATGCACCGTCATGCAGTCGAGGCGGCCATCCTTTGTCAGCTCGATCTGGAAGTGCGGCGCCAGCGAGCGGACGGCGAGGATCTGCTCCTCGATCTGCGTCGGGAAGACGTTGACGCCGCGCAGGATCATCATGTCGTCGGAGCGGCCGGTGACCTTCTCCATGCGCCGCATCGAGCGCGCGGTGCCCGGCAGCAGCCGCGTCAGGTCGCGGGTGCGGTAGCGGATAACCGGGAATGCCTCCTTGGTGAGGGAGGTGAAGACGAGCTCGCCGAGCTCGCCGTCGGGCAGCGGCTCGCCGGTCGCGGGGTCGACGATCTCCGGATAGAAATGGTCCTCCCAGACGTGCAGGCCGTCCTTGGTCTCCACGCATTCATTGGCGACGCCGGGCCCCATCACCTCCGACAGGCCGTAGATGTCGACGGCGTGCATGTCGAAGGCGTCCTCGATCTCGGCCCGCATGGCGTTGGTCCACGGCTCGGCGCCGAAGATGCCGACCTCCAGCGGGCTCGACCGCGGGTCGCGACCCTGGGCGCGGTACTCGTCGAGGATCGACAGCATGTAGGAGGGCGTCACCATGATCGTGGTGGCCGCGAAATCCTCGATGAGGGTCACCTGGCGGGCCGTCATGCCGCCCGACGCCGGAACCACGGTGCAGCCCAGGCGCTCGGCGCCGTAGTGGGCGCCGAGCCCGCCGGTGAACAGGCCGTAGCCATAGGCGACATGGACGACGTCGCCGGGCCGCGTGCCGGAGGCGCGCAGCGAGCGGGCCATGCAGTCGGCCCAAACGTCGAGGTCGTTGCGGGTGTAGCCGACCACGGTCGGCTTGCCGGTGGTGCCGGAGGAGGCATGGACGCGCAGCACCTTCTGCGCGCGGCACGGCGAACATGCCGAAGGGGTAGTTCTCGCGCAGGTCGGCCTTGGTCGTGAAGGGAAACTTGCGCAGGTCCTCCAGGCGGGCGAGGTCGTCCGGATGGACGCCCGCCGCGTCGAAGCGGCGGCGGGTGTGCGGCACGTTCTCGTAGGCGTGGGCGAGCGACCATTTCAGGCGGTTGAGCTGGAGCGCAGCGATCTCGTCGCGCGATGCCGTCTCGATCGGCTCCAGGTCGCCCTTGCGAGGGGAAAGGTCGCGCATGTCAGCCTTCCTCGTCACCGAAATGGGCGCCCCTGACGGTGCGCGAGGCGCCGCGGAACACCGCCACCAGCCGGCCTTCCTGGTCGGTGACGGAGACATCATAGAGCCCGGACCGGCCGCTCCGCGACACCTCTTTTGCGCGCGCCGTCAGCCGGTCGCCGCGATGCGCCGGCGCCAGGAAGCTGATCGACGCGTGCTGAGCGACGGTGCGCTGGTTGTAGGCGTTGCAGGCAAAGGCGAAGGCCGTGTCGGCGAGCGTGAACAGAAAGCCGCCATGGCAGATGTCGTGGCCGTTGGTGTGGTGGTGCTCGACCGTCATCGACAGCGTCGCGGTGCCGGGACCGACCTCGTCGAGGCGGGCCCCCAGCCATTTCGAGGCGTCGTCGCGCGCCCACATGGCGGCGGCGCTCCGCTCGGCGATCTCCTGCGGCGTCATCGTCCTCCCTTTCCGCCCGCTCAGACGGCGTCGAAGTCCAGCACCAGCCGCTGGCTGGTCGGCCGCGACTGGCAGGCCAGCGTGAAGCCTGCCTCGATCTCCCAGGGCTGCAGCGAATAGTTCACCGCCATCTCGGCCGTGCCTTCCACCACCCGGCAGCGGCAGGTGCAGCACATGCCGCCGGCGCAGGAATAGGGCAGCTCCAGGCCCGCCTCGTGCGCGGCATCCAGCACCGAGGCGGCGCCTTCGCCCATCGGGAAGGCGCGGCGCACGCCGTCGAGCACCACCTCCACGGCGACCCCGTCGGCCGCCGCCTGCCGCGCCGCTGCCGAGGGCGGCCGCCTTGGCGCCACCTCGCCGGCCGGCGTGAAGCGCTCGAAGCGGATCTTGTCCTCGGCGACACCCAGCGCGGCCAGCGCCGCGGCCACCTCGTCGATCATCTCGCCCGGCCCGCAGAGGAAGACGCCGTCGGCGCCGAGCGGGTCGATCAGCCCGCGGCCGGTCATCTCGGCGATGCGCGCGCCGTCGATGCGTCCGGTGAGGAGATCGAAATCCTGCTTTTCGCGCGACAGCACGTGGACGAGCGAGAAGCGGCCGAGATGGCGGTCCTTCAGGTCCTCCAGCTCCTCGCGGAACATGATCGAGGCGGTCTGCCGGTTGCCGTAGACGAGGGTGACCGTGCTGTCGGGCTCATGGCCGAGCACGGTGGCGGCGATCGACAGCATCGGCGTGACGCCGGAGCCGGCGGCGATCAGCAGATAATCGTGGCGGCCGCCGATGCGGTTGGCCGTGAAGCGGCCTTCCGGCGGCATGACGCGCAGCCGCTGCCCGACCTCGAGCGTCTCGTTGACGAAGCCGGAGAAGCGGCCGTCGGCCATCTTCTTGACGCCGACGCGAAGCGCCGCCTCGCCGGGGGCGGAGCAGATCGAATAGGAGCGCCGCAGCTCCTCGCCGTCGACCTCGGCGGCGAGCGTCAAATACTGCCCCGGCCGGAAGGCGAAGGCCGGCCTGAGGTCTTCCGGCACGTCGAAGGCGAGCACCACGGAGTCCGGCGTCTGCCGGTCGATCGCCGCGACGGTGAGCTCGTGGAATCGCGTTGCGGCCACCGGTCGTCCTCAGATGCACTTGAAGTGGTCGAAGGGCTCGGCGCAGCTTTGGCAACGGTAGAGCGCCTTGCAGGCGGTCGAGCCGAATTCGGAGAGCCGCGCGGTGTCTGTCGAGCCGCAGCGCGGGCAGGCGATCTCGGCCTCGCCGAACAGAGCGCGGATCGACCGTCCCGCTTTTTCGGGCGGGGCGATGCCATAGGCGAGAAGCTTGGCGCGGCCTTGCTCGGTGATCCAGTCGGTGGTCCAGGCGGGCGCAAGCTGCCGCTCGATCCGGGCCGGGAATCCGGCCTCCAGCAGCGCAGCCTCGACGGCGAGCTCGATCGCCAGCACGGCGGGGCATCCGGAATAGGTCGGCGTCAACCGGGCGACCGCCACGCCGTCCTCCAGCGTGACGGAGCGCAGGATGCCGAGATCGGCGACGGTGAGAACCGGGATCTCCGGGTCGACCACCGCCGCTGCGGCGGCAAAGGCGCTGGCAACGTCGCCGCCGGCGGGCTGTTGGCGGGCGAGGGCGGCGGTCACCAGACCGCTCCGGGATAGCGCAGCTGCATGTATTGCAGCTCGGCCAGGAGGTGGCCCATCGCCTCGCTGTGCCGGCCCTGACGGCCGCCGAGGATCGGGAACGGGGCTTGCGGCGCCGCCAGCCCGGCCTCGGCGAAGATGCCGGCGAGCGTGGCGTCGAAGGCCGCGCGCATGGCGGCCGGCTCGGGCGCGATGCCGGCCGCCGCCATCTCGGCCGTCACCCGGTCGCCTTGGAAGAGCTCGTCGACATAGGGTGCCAGCTCCTCGGCGGCGGCGCGGAGGCGCCGGGCGCTCTCCTCGGTGCCGTCGCCCAGGCGGATCACCCACTCGCCGGCGTGGCGGAAATGGTAGGCGACCTCCTTGACCGCCTTGCCGGCGATGGCGGCCAGGTCTGGGTCGCTGGAGGCGGTCATCGCCTGCCAGAAGGGCTGCATGAAGGCGGCGAACACCAGCTGGCGCAGCATGGTGGCGGCGAAATCGCCGTTCTCGCGCTCGACCAGCAGGCAATTCAGATAGTCGCGCTCGCGCCTCAGATAGGCGAAATCGTCCTCGCCGCGCCCCTTTCCCTCGACGGTGCCGGCATGCGTCGTAGAGCGCGCGCGCCTGGCCGATCAGGTCGAGCGCCATGTTGGGCATGGCGAGGTCCTCTTCCAGCATCGGCGCATGGCCGCACCATTCCGACAGGCGATGGCCGAGGATCAAATGATCGTCGGCCAGCCGCAGCAGGAAGGCGAGGTGCGCCTCGCGTCGGTCCATCACATGTTCCCCACGTCGTCGGGGACCTCGTAGAAGGTCGGGTGACGATAGACCTTCGATGCCGCCGGCTCGAAATTCTCCGCCTTCTGCAGCGGATCCGAGGCGGTGATGGCCGCCGAGGGCACGACCCAGATCGAGACGCCTTCGCCGCGGCGGGTGTAGACGTCGCGGGCCGCCTGGAGCGCCATCACCTCGTCGGCGGCATGGACCGAGCCGCAATGCTTGTGGGCGAGCCCGTTGCGCGGCCGGATGAAGACTTCCCAGAGCGGGGTGAGGGTGGTGGGCGCGACTTCTCGAAGCTTTGGCGGCATGTGAGCCCTCACTCCGCCGCGAGCTGAGCGGCGGCGCGGCGCGCCGCGCGCTTGTCGGCGTAGGCCAGCGCCGCCTCGCGCACCCAGGCACCGTCGTCCCAGGCCTTGCGGCGGGCGGCGAGCCGCTCGCGGTTCATCGGGCCGCCGCCCTTCACGACGCGCCAGAACTCGTCCCAGTCGATCGGACCGAAGTCGTAGCTCTGCCGGGCATCGTTCCAGCGAAGCTCGGGGTCGGGCACGGCCAGCCCGAGCACATCGGCCTGCGGCACGGTGGCGTCGACGAATTTCTGGCGCAGCTCGTCATTGGTGAAGCGCTTGATCTTCCAGGCCGTCGACTGGTCGCCGTGCTGGCTCTCGGCGTCGTGCGGGCCGAACATCATCAAGGAGGGCCACCACCAGCGGTCCAGCGCATCCTGCGCCATCGCCTTCTGGTCGGGCGTGCCGCGGGCGAGCGTCAGCATGATCTCGTAGCCCTGGCGCTGGTGGAAGCTCTCTTCCTTGCAGATGCGGATCATCGCCCGCGCATAGGGGCCGTAGGAGCAGCGGCAGAGCGGGATCTGGTTCATGATCGCCGCGCCGTCGACCAGCCAGCCGATGGCGCCGATGTCGGCCCAGCTCTGCGTCGGGTAGTTGAAGATCGAGGAGTACTTGGCCTTGCCGGCCAGCAGCTCCTCCGTCATCGCCTCGCGCGAGACGCCGAGCGTCTCGGCCGCGGCGTAGAGGTAGAGGCCGTGCCCGCCTTCGTCCTGGACCTTGGCGAGCAGAGCGGCCTTGCGGCGCAGCGACGGCGCGCGGGTGATCCAGTTGCCCTCGGGCAGCATGCCGACGATCTCGGAATGCGCGTGCTGGCCGATCTGGCGGACCAGGGTGCGGCGATAGCCTTCCGGCATCGGATCGTTGGGCTCGATCTTTTCCTCGGCATCGATGCGCGCCTGGAAGGCGGCGAGGAATTCGGGATCCTCCGCCGAGTCGGTCTTGGCGCCGATGAGGCCCTGGCTGTACATCCCGTCTTCTCCATCCCGGACGACGCTGCTGCCTGAACTCAAATGTAACAAAAAAATCGGCTGACTTCAAGTTTTCGTAACATAAAGATTAGGCGTCGCCGAGGCCGAAGCGACGGGCGAAGGCGGCCGGGTCGACGAGCGGCGGCAGTCCGGCGCGATCGAGCCAGGCTTCGCTCGGCCGGAGCAGGCGGAGGTAGGCGCGGCGGGCGATGTCGCGGGCCGCGTCGCCCGGCCAGTCCGGCGGCAGAAGCTCGGCGGGCAGGCCCGGATCGTGGAGCACGATGCGGCGCCAGTCGTGGACGAGCAGCGTTCGCGCGGCGACCGCATCGAGCAGGCAGGCAGGCTCGGAGGCTTCCAGCGACGACAGAAGCGGCGCCATGGCGTCCCGGAAGGCGGCGTAGGCGGCGGCGGTCGGCGCCAGGTCCCAGAGGCCGGCGAGGCCGGGCGGGACGAGCGCCGGGCGCTGGCTCAGCACGAGCAGGCCGGCCAGCGCGCCGTCGGCGTCGGCCGACTGGGCGGTCTCGGGACGTAGCCAGCTCGCTGGCGCCGGTCGGCGCGAAGCCGAGCGTTTCGAGGGCGCGGCCGGCCTCCCGGGCATCGGCGCCGGGCGGGGCGATCACGGCGGTCAGGGTGCCGTCCCAGGCCGGCGGCCCGGGGGCGTAGATCAAGCCGCGTCGCCTGGTCGAAGGCATGGCGGCCATGGCCGTCCAGCGCATAGAGGCTGTTGCGGCCGGCCTTCTCGCGCATCACCCACTGGTCGGCGGCGAGCCGGGAGAGCGCCGTGCGCAGGGCGCCCGCCTCGACGCCCAGCCGGCCCATCACGTCCTGCAGGACGGCGAGCGCCACGCGCCCGCCGCGCGGCGCGACCGCGTCGCCGAAGAAGGTGACGACCAGCGACCACACGCGAAGCCGGCCGCGCTCGTGCAGATCGGCCACCAGCCCCTTGAGCGCTGTCTGGACCGGGCTCACCGGCCCTCCCGGATCTCGCTCAGCGTGCGGGAGGGGGTGATCGCCTCGGGGTCGAGGCGAACCTCGACGATCGCCGGGAGGCCGGAGGCCAGCGCCCGCTCGAAGGCCGGGGCGAACTCCTCCGTCGTCTCCACGGTCTCGCCATGGCCGCCATAGGCGCGCGCCAGCGCCGCGAAATCGGGGTTGGTGAGCTCGGTCGCCACCACGCGGCCGGGATAGTTGCGCTCCTGGTGCATGCGGATGGTGCCATAGGTGCCGTTGTTGACGACGATCACCACGATGGGCAGGTCGTACTGGACGGCGGTGGCGAACTCCTGGCCGTTCATCAGGAAGCAGCCGTCGCCGGCGAAGGCGACGACGGTGCGGTCGGGGTACAGCGCCTTGGCGGCGACCGCTGCCGGCGTGCCGTAGCCCATCGAGCCGGAGGTCGGCGCGGCCTGCGTGCCGTAGAGCCGCGAGCGATAGAAGCGGTGAACCCAGATGGCATAGTTGCCGGCGCCGTTGCACAGGATGGCGTTCTCGGGCAGCACCTCGCCCAGGTAGCGCATGATCGGACCCATCCGGACCGGGCCGGGCCCGCCTTCGGGTGGCGTCGACCAGGCGAGGTAGGCGCCGTGCAGCGCCTCCGTCGCCTCCGCCCAGGCGGGCGTCGCCGCCGGGCGCAGGCGCTCCAGCGCGGCGGTGAAGGCCTCGGGCGAGGCGTTGATGGCGAGCGTCGGGCGGTAGACGCGGCCGAGCTCGTCGGGGTCCGGGTGCACGTGGACCAGCGCCTGGTCGGGGTAGGGGCTCTTGAGCAGCGTGTAGTCGGAGGACGGCATCTCGCCGAGGCGGCCGCCGATCAGCAGCACCAGGTCGGCCTCCTTGACGGCGGCGGCCAGCTGCGGATTGGGGCCGATGCCGACATCGCCGGCATAGCAGGGGTGCAGGTGGTCGAACAGCATCTGCCGGCGGAAGGAGCAGCCGACCGGCAGCGCCCAGGCCTCGCGCAGCGCTCTCCATGCGCGCCTTGGCGGCGGCGCTCCAGCGCGAGCCGCCGAGGATGGCGAAGGGACGGCTGGCGGCGCCGAGCATCTCGGCCAGCCGGTGCATGGCGGCCTCGCCGGGCGCCGTCTCGACCGGCGTGGCGGGCAGGGCGGCCGGCGCCTCGGCCTTGGCGATCAGCATGTCCTCGGGCAACGACACCACCACCGGGCCGGGGCGGCCGGAGGTCGCGACCGCGAAGGCGCGGGTGACCAGCTCGGGGACGCGCGCCGGGTCGTCGATCTCGACCACCCATTTGGCGATGTCGCCGAAGAAGCGGCGGTAGTCGATCTCCTGGAACGCCTCGCGGCCGCGCGCTTCGGAGGCGACCTGGCCGATGAACAGGATCATCGGCGTGGAGTCCTGCATGGCGATGTGGACGCCGGCCGACGCGTTGGTGGCGCCGGGGCCGCGGGTGACGAAGCAGATGCCGGGCCGTCCGGTCAGCCGGCCGTGGCAGTCGGCCATCATGGCGGCGCCGCCCTCCTGCCGGCAGACGATGGTGCGGATGGCGCTGTCGTGCAGCGCGTCGAGCACCGCGAGATAGGATTCGCCGGGGACGCAGTAGATGCGGTCGACGCCGTTGGCTTCGAGCGCGTCGACGATCAGTTGTCCGCCTGTCTTCATCTTGGGGGCCTCTCGAGCTCGGAAAGGATTTCCTCGGTGTGCTCGCCGAGGCGCGGCGCCGGCCGCTCGTAGACGAGCGGCGTCGCCGACATGAGGATCGGCGAGCGCACGCCGGGCAGCGTCGTGCCGTGGCCGTCGGGCAGCTCCATGCGCATGCCGCGGGCGACGGTCTGCGGGTCGGCGAACATGTCGCCGATCGTGTTGATGGGGCTCGCCGGCACGTTGGCCGCCTCCAGCGCTGCCAGCAGCGGTGCGCGCGCGAAGCCGGCCAGCCGCGAGACGATCATGGTGCGCAGGCGGTCGCGATTGGCGACGCGCGCCGCGTTGGTGGCGAAGTCCGGGTCGTCGGGCAGGTCGGCGAGGCCGACGAGCGCGCAGAAGCGGCGGAACTGGCCGTCATTGCCGACCGCCAGGATGATGTGGCCGTCGCTCACCGGCAGCACCTCGTAGGGCGCGATGTTCATGTGCGCATTGCCCATCTGGCCCGGCGCGCGGCCCGAGACGAGGAAATTGAGGTTCTGGTTGGCGAGCACCGCGACCTGGGCGTCGTAGAGCGCCATATCGATCCATTGCCCTTCGCCGGTGGCCTCGGCGTGGCGCAGCGCGGCCTGGATGGCGATCACCGCGTAGAGGCCGGTGAAGAGGTCGGCGACGGCGACGCCCGCCTTCTGCGGCTCGCCGCCCGGCGCGCCGGTGATCGACATCATGCCGGACATGCCCTGGATGATGAAGTCGTAGCCGGGGCGGGGCGCATAGGGGCCGGTCTGGCCGAAGCCGGTGATCGAGCAATAGACGAGGCGCGGGTTCACGGGCCTTCAGGCTCTCGTAGTCGAGGCCGTATTTCCTCAGCCCGTCGAGCTTGAAGTTCTCGATGAAGACGTCGGCGCCGACGGCCAGCCGGCGCACGGCGTCGGCCCCTTCGGGCGTCGAGAAATCGATCGCCGCCGAGCGCTTGCCGCGGTTGCAGGCATGGTAGTAGGCGGCCGAAAGGTTCTCGCCGTCGCTGCCGGTCGAGGAAGGGCGGGCCCCAGTGTCGGGTGTCGTCGCCGCCCTGAGGGCTTTCCACCTTGACGACGTCGGCGCCGAGGTCGGCAAGGATCTGTCCGGCCCACGGGCCGGCGAGGATGCGCGCCATCTCGATGACGCGCACGCCCTTCAACGGTGGTTCAGCCATGGTCTCCCTCATGGAGACGGGTGCTAGCAACCTGGGGCGGCGATGTCACGCGGCTTCGACGACGCGGCGCGCCCAGGCGACGAATTCCGCCGTGATGAGGTTCCGATTCAACTCGTTGAGAGATTCGTGGCGGGTCTCGGGGTAAATCGTTGAAATCAGATTCGAAAAGCCCATCCGCCGTAGCCTGGCGGCGAGCGCCTCGACGGCACTGCCGTGGAAGGTCGACGGGTCGGCCGCCCCGCCGACCAGGTTGAAGGGCAGGTCGCGGCGGACGGCGGCGAAGCGCCTGTCGTCGGCGCCGGCCTCGATCAGGTCGAACAGGTCGCCCCACAGCGACACCGAGGCGTCGAAGCCGCACAGCGGGTCGGCCACGTAGGCGTCGACCTCGACGGCGTCGCGCGACAGCCAGTCGAACTCGGTGCGCCGGTCGGGGATCTGCCGGGCCCAGGCGCGGAAGGTGAGCCGCGGCAGCAGACGCGAGGGGACGTCGGAGCCGAGCCGGAAGCGCTCCCAGGCAAGCAGCAGCCGGGCGAGGCGGGCCGTCAGCCCGGCGGTGACATTGGCGTTCCAGATGGCGGCGCCGGCCAGCCGGTCGGAGTGGGCGAGGACATAGCTAAGCGCCGCCAGCCCGCCGGCCGAATGGCCGAAGACGATGACCGGTACGCCCGGCGCCTCGGCGGCGATCAGGTCGTGCACGGCATCGATGTCGGCGATCAGGAGGCGGGCGCCGTCCTTTGCGGCATAGACACCGCGCGGCGCGTCCGGAGCGGTGGTGCGACCGTGGCCGCGATGGTCGTGGGCAACGGTCATGAAGCCCGCTTCGGCCAGCGCCTCGGCGAAGCGGGCATAGCGCAGCGCGTGCTCGGCGAGGCCGTGATTGACCTGCACCACGCCGATCGGAGGGCCGGCCGGACGTTTTGTATATACATATAAAGAGGCGCCGGTGGGCGAGGGGTAGGGACGGCTCTCGTCGAAGGGCATCGGCCGTCAGCTCGCCATGGTCTCCAGGCTGGCGAAGCCTTCCGGCGCCTTGCCCTCGTCGAACGGGGTGGAGACCTCGACGAAGGTGTCGGGATAGAAGCCGTTGAAGCGGGTGCGCAGCGACATCGAATAGGCGCCGATGTGGCCGATCTCCACCCAGTCGCCGGTGTCGACGGTCTCCGGCAGCCAGAACGGGCGCGACAGGATGTCGACGGAATCGCACGTGGCGCCGCACACCTTGAAGGGCACGATGGCGCTGGCATCGCCGTTGCGGGTGCGGATCGCCGGGTCGGGGATGAAGCGGGCCGGCAAGGTGATCTTGCCGGTCCAGCTGTCCGACAGCGAGGCCCAGATGCCGTCGTTGATGTAGAGCCGGCGGCCCTTGCGCAGCAGCACCCGGACGATCAGCGAGAAGGCCTTGGCGACGATGACGCGGCCGGGCTCGGCGACGAGCGGCACGTCGTCGAACTGGTACTCCCTGAGATCGCCGCGCAGCCTCGACATGATCTGGCCGATCGACGGCATCTCGGGCTTGCGGCGGTTGGGGTCGTGGCCATATTCGGCCGGGAAGCCGCCGCCGACGTCGAGGGCGGCGAGCGGCGGCGTCATGCGGTTGCGGATCCAGTCGGCCGAGGCCAGCGCCCGCTCGTAGGTGTCGGGATCCTCGATCTGGCTGCCGACATGGAAGGCGATGCCGACCTTGTAGCCGTTGCGGTGCAGGCGGTCGGCCAGCTCGACGGCATGGGCCGGCGCGGCGCCGAACTTCTTCGACAGCTCGTAGGCGGCCGAGCCGCGCGTCTGGATGCGCACGAAGACGGTGAGCGCGCCGGGATCCATGTCGAGGGCGCGCACCACGCGGGTCAGCTTGGCGACCTCGTCCTCGTGGTCGACGGCGATGACGCGGATGCGGTAGCGCTCGAGCGCCAGGCGGATGTCGGACTGCGCCTTGACCGGGTGCATGTAGAGCATCTCGGCCTCCGGGGCGACGGCGCGCACCGCCTCGAACTCGGCCGGCGAGGCGACGTCGAAGGCGGTCACGCCGGCCTCGGCCAGGGCCTTCAGCACGATGCGCTCGCCATTGGTCTTGACCGCATAGGCGGTCTTGCCGGGGAACATGCCCATGAACTGGCGGCAATCGGCCTTCAGCACCGCGGGGCGGAAGCAGTAGACCGGGTCGTCGGGGCGGAGCGCCATGGCGGCGTCCTCGGCATTGTCGAATTGCTGCATGGTCGTCCTCGCTCGGCGCGGAGCGTAGTGCCTTTCACCGCCGGTCGGAAGCAGTTCCGTTTTGGAACTCCCCGGACAGGCCCAGCGAGAAAGCGGGTGGCGGAGCGGCAGAGACCGTCCTATCCAGGGACGTCGACAGCGGGAAGATTTTTACATGGACCAGATGCTGCGTGTGCGGACCACGATGACGGCGGGCGATTGGCTGCTCGTCCTCTTGCTCGGCGCGCTTTGGGGCGGCTCGTTCTTCTTCGCACGGATCGCGGTGGCGGAAATCGCCCCGCTGACGTTGGTGTTCCTGCGTGTGGCGATCGCCGCCGCAATGCTTCATCTCGTGCTTCTGGTCGCCGGTCCGTCCTTCCGGGTGGCGTTGCCGCGCCTCGGCAGCTACGCGGTGCTGTCGCTGTTCAACAACATCATTCCCTTCTCGCTCATCTTCGCCGGCCAGACCGAGATCGGCGCCGGGCTCGCCGCCGTGCTCAACGCCACAACGCCCTTCTGGACGGCGCTGATCGCCGCCCGGGCGACCCCCGACGAGCGGCTGACGCTCGCCAAGGTGGGCGGCATCGTGCTCGGCATCGCCGGCACCGGCGTGATGATCGTCCCGGGGCTCGCCGCGGGGCTCGGCGGCCCGGTGTGGGCCAAGCTCGCCATCGTCGGCGCCGCGCTCTCCTACGCAGTCGGCGTGATCTTCGCGCGCCGCTTCGGCGGCATGCCGCCGACGGTGACGGCGACGGCCCAGCTCACCATCTCGTCGCTGGTCATGGCGCCGGTGGCGCTGCTTTCGGGCGGTGCCGGCGGGGCGATCGCCGCCAGCGCCGGCGCGTGGTCGGCGGTGGTGGCGCTGGCGCTGGTCTCCACCGCGTTTGCCTACATCATCTACTTCCGCCTGGTCGGCACGGTCGGCGCCACCAATGCCTCGCTGGTGACGCTCGTGGTGCCGGTGTTCGCGGTGCTGCTCGGGGCCGTCTTCCTCAGCGAGCGGCTGGAACCGTTCGAGCTCGGCGGGATGCTGTTGATCGGCATCGGCCTGGCGGTCATCGACGGTCGAATTCTGTCCCGTTTTGGTACATGGGGACCGACGCGCAACAGCCGTACAGAAAAAAGAAAAGGCCCCTGATTGCCGAGCGAAAACAAGAGCTAACCGTCACGAAAAGGTCGGATTTGCCACAATCTTGTCGCAATGCAGCACATTTTTCCCTTGCCTGTTGCACAAATGCCCCTAGATTCTGATCTCGTTGAGCAGATAGAGGAGGCTATGCCATGGGACTGACACGGCCAATCAACGCTCTGATGATCTGCGCAGCTTTTGCCTTTATCGGGGCCCTCATCATGGGTGTCCTCCCCTGATCGGTTGAAGCGCCCGCGCCACCCGCAAGCGGGAATCGCAAGAAAAACGAAGGAAGGCCGGACAGTTGTCCGGCCTTCCTCATTTTTGACGCGAGGTTGCCGGGCTCAGGCCGCGGCCGGCGCGGCGCTCTCGACGGAGGGCGCGTGAGCCTCGGCGCGGATGCCGATCATGTGGCAAATGGCGAAGGCCAGGTCGGCGCGGTTCATGGTGTAGAAGTGGAAGTCGCCGATGCCGCGCTCCACGAGGTCCAGCACCTGCTCGGCGGCGACTGCGGCCGCAACCAGCGCGTGGGTCTGCGGGTCGCCCGCCAGGCCGTCGAAGCGCTCGGCCAGCCAGGCCGGCACGTGAGCGCCGCAGCGTGACGAGAAGTTTGCCACCTGGGCGAAGTTGTGGACCGGCAGGATGCCCGGCACGATAGGGATGTAGATGCCGGCGCGCCGGGCACGCTCCACGTAGCGCTCGTAGAGGTCGTTGTCGAAGAAGAACTGGGTGATGGCGCGGGTGGCGCCGTTGTCGACCTTGCGCTTCAGCATGTCGATGTCGGTGGCGAAATCGGGGCTCTCGGGATGCTTCTCCGGATAGGCCGAGACCGAGATGTCGAAATCGCCGGCCCGCCGCAGCGCCCCGACGAGGTCGGCGCCGTTGGCGTAGCCGCCCGGATGCGGCCGATAGCAGGTGCCGACGCCGGCCGCCGGGTCGCCGCGCAGCGCCACGAAATGGCTGACGCCCATGGCCTTGAACTCGGCGATCACCTGGTCGACCGACTTCGCGCTCGGCGTCGACGCAGGTCAGGTGAGCGGCGGGCGTGAGCGAGGTCTCATCGAGGATGCGGCCGACCGTGCGGGCGGTGCGCTCGCGGGTCGAGCCGCCGGCGCCGTAGGTGACGGAGACGAAGTCGGGCTTGAGCGGCTGCAGCCGGGTGACGGTGTCCCAGAGGCGCTTTTCCATCTCGTCGGTCTTCGGCGGGAAGAACTCGAAGGAGACCCGCAGGCGGCCGCCGAGATCGGGGCGGCGCGAGAGGCTGTGCGTCGACATCAGGCAGTTTCCTTCTCGGCGAGAGCGTCTACGGGGTCGGCCATCAGCAGGCGGCGGTCGCGCCCGACCCACAGTTTCACGGTGAGGCGAGGGCCGGCGCCGGCGGCCGGCTCGAACGCCTCGCTGTCCTCGAGGTCGAGGCCGGCCTCGGCGAACCATTCGGCGATCTGGCGGTCGGCGAAGCCGAGCCGCATATGGGCATGCTCGTCGCGCAGGAACTCCAGCGCGTGCGGCGCGAAGTCGACGATGACCAGGCGACCCGAGGGCCGCAGCAGGCGGGCCGCCTCGCGGATGGCCAGCTGGGGATCGTCCAGGTAGTGCAGCACCTGGTGCATGGTGACCAGGTCGAAGGCGTCGCGCTCGACGGGCGGCGCGTAGAGGTCGCCGAGCCGCACCTGGGCATGCGCGACGCCGGCGCGGTCGAGGTTGGCGCGGGCGACGGCAAGCATCTCGCGCGACAGGTCGATGCCGACGCCGCGGCGATAGAGCGGCGCAAACAGCTCGAGCAGCCGGCCGGTGCCGGTGCCGAGGTCGAGCATGGCCTGGAAGGGGCGGTGGCCGACCAGCCGCTTCAGCGCCGCCTCGACGGCGGCGTCCGAGGCATGCAGCGAGCGCAGGCGGTCCCAATGGGTGGCGTTGGCGCTGAAATAGGCGGCGGCGCGGTCCTGGCGGCGGCGCTTGACGGCGGAGAGACGCTCCAGGTCGCGCTCGACCTGCGGGTCGCTGAGATGCACCCGCGACACCAGGCCATGGACGAAATCGCGCGCGGCGTCGTCGTCGGAGAGCCGGAAATAGGCCCAGGAGCCCTCCTGATAGCGGCCGATCAGGCCAGCCTCCAGCAGAAGCTTGAGATGGCGCGACACCCGCGGCTGCGACTGGTTGAGGATCTCGGTCAGGTCCGAAACCGTGAGGTCGCCGCGCGACAGCAGCGCCAGGATGCGCAGCCGACTGGATTCGGCGGCGGCCTTCAGGGTATCAACCATGCTCTCCAACGTGGCATGCGAGCGAGGGGGCATTCGGTTCTCCAACAGATATAAAGATATCTTTATGTCATTTTTCTTCGAGACGCAACAGGCGATGTCGGTATTGGACAAGAAAATGGCGTTCCGGGCCTTCGTCGCTTGCCGAGGACCAGCGGAATGAGCGCGTTCGAGCTGCGCGAGGGCGAGGAAGTGCTGCCGTTCGACCCGGGCAGCGCGGCCTTCGAGGCCGGGCTGGTGTTCATCGGCCGCATCCGCTCGCCGTGGACGACGCGCGAGGCCTGCCCGAAGAACATGGCGGTCGCGGAAGCGCTCGGCGGCGGCGGTCGCGTCGAGATCGACGCGGCCTACCGGCCGGGGCTGGAGGGGCTCGGCGCGTTCTCGCACGCCATCGTGCTCAGCTGGCTCGACCGCGGGCCGCGTACGCTGATCCGCCAGAAGCCGCGCCATGCCGCCAGGCCGAGCGGCGTGTTCTCGCTGCGCTCGCCGCTCAGGCCCAACCCGATCGGCGTGCATGTGGCGAGGATCGTCGCGCTCGACCTTGCGGCGGGCGTGCTGCAGCTGGCGGGGATCGACGCGCTCGACGGGACGCCGGTGGTCGACCTGAAGCCCTACCATGCCTCGACCGACGCGGCGCCCGAGGCGACAAGCGGCGATGAGGGCTTCGACCGGCCGGCAGCGGGCCGTCGCCAAGGCGCTGACGGCGCTCCTGCCGCTCGCCCCCTATGCCGACACGGAGGCGATCCGGGCCGGCGCCGACGCACGGCATCTCCGCAGCCTGCCGCCGTCGGTGGCGGTGTGGCTGGCGACGGTGGCGCATGTGCGCCATGCCCACACCGACTACGAGCGCCTGCTGGCGGAAGGCTACGACAGGGAGGCGGCGCGCTTTTTCGTGGTCGAGGCGATCAACCGCACGCTGACCGGCTGGCGCGCCTCGCGGCTGCTCGACCCGGAAGAGGGCGAGGACGGCGAATAGGCGTTGACCTCGGCGGCCAAAGTTTTATCGATGGCGTCGCGCATTTCGAGAAGGATCAATTCGATGGCATCGGCAGCGGCGGCCCTGACGGCGACCTGGACCTATGTGGACGGCGACTGGCACGAGGGCAACGTGCCGCTCGTCGGGCCGCGCTCGCACGCCATGTGGCTCGGCTCCAGTGTCTTCGACGGGGCGCGCTGGTTCGAGGGCGTGGCGCCCGACCTCGACCTGCATGCGGCGCGGGTCAATTCTTCGGCCATCGCCATGGGGCTGGCGCCGACGATGCGCGTGGAGGAGATCGTCGGCCTGACGATCGAGGGCCTGAAGCGCTTCGACGGCAACACGGCGGTCTACGTCCGGCCGATGTACTGGGCCGAGCATGGCGGCTACATGGGAGTGCCGGCCGAGCCCGACTCCACCCGCTTCTGCCTTTGCCTCTACGAAGTCGCCGATGATCTCGCCGGCCGGCTTCTCGATCACCGTGTCGCCGTTCCGACGGCCGTCGCTGGAGACGGCGCCGACCAACGCCAAGGCGGGCTGCCTCTATCCCAACAACGGGCGGGCGATCGTCGAGGCGCGGATGCGCGGCTTCGACAACGCGCTGGTGCTCGACATGCTGGGCAACGTCGCCGAGACCGGCACCTCGAACATCTTCCTGGTCAAGGACGGCCACGTGGCCACGCCGGCGCCCAACGGCACTTTCCTGTCGGGGATCACGCGGGCGCGCACCATGGCGCTGCTCGAGGAATACGGCATGCGCACGACCGAGCGGACGCTGTCGCTGCGCGAGTTCCTGGAGGCCGACGAAATCTTCTCCACCGGCAACCACTCCAAGGTGGTGCCGGTGACGCGCATCGAGGAGCGCGAGCTGCAGCCGGGGCCGGTGGCGCGCAAGGCGCGCGAGCTCTACTGGGAGTGGGCGCATTCGGGCGTGGGCGATCCGGCCGGTTTAAGCGCCGGGCGGCGGTTCCCTTTGCGGGGGCGAGGCTCTAGATAGAAAGCGGGAGCTTCGATCGGCCGCCCTTGCGGCCGGTCCATCCATGTCCGGCGCCCCGCCGGATCATCTGAAACGAGGAGTGACGACGATGGCCTTCACACTGCCGGACCTGCCCTATGACTACGAGGCGCTGCAGCCCTTCATGTCGAAGGAGACGCTGGAGTTCCACCACGACAAGCACCACAAGGCCTATGTCGACAACGGCAACAAGCTGGCCGCCGAGGCCGGCGTGGAGAACCTGTCGCTGGAGGAGATCGTCAAGCAGAGCTTCGGCAACAATCCCGGCCTCTTCAACAATGCCGGCCAGCACTACAACCACCTGCATTTCTGGAAATGGATGAAGAAGGGCGGCGGCGGCAACCGGCTGCCCGGCCGCCTGCAGGCGGCGTTCGACAGCGATCTCGGCGGCTACGACAAGTTCAAGGCCGATTTCGTCGACGCCGGCACCACGCAGTTCGGCTCGGGCTGGGCCTGGGTGGCGCTGAAGGACGGCAAGCTGCAGATCACCAAGACGCCGAACGGCGAGAACCCGCTGGTCCATGGCGGCACGCCGATCCTCGGCGTCGACGTGTGGGAGCACTCCTATTACATCGACTACCGCAATCTGCGGCCGAAATATCTCGAAGCCTTCGTCGACAACCTGATCAACTGGGACTACGTCGCCGAGCTCTACGAGAACGCGCGGTAGGCCGCGCTTCGACCTGGCGCCTTTCGTCATCCTCGGGCGCGGGGATGACGAAAGTGACTGGCTTGCCCGCCGTCGTCGGATGCTCACAAAACCGTGAAGATCAGGGGTGGGAATTTCTGGTCTAGTGCCCGCGTTATGCCTTTGGCCGCGCGGTTCCTGCGGCGTCGTCAACCGGAGGATTTCATGAGAAAGCTGATACTCGCCATCTCTGTTCTCGCACTTGCCGGAACGGCAGCCTCGGCCGACCCGATCGCCGATCGAAAGGCGCTGATGAAAGCCAATGGCAAGGCCGCCGGCCAGCTGGCGGCGATCGTCAAGGGCGAGCAGCCTTTCGACGCGGCGGCGGTGCTCGCCGCTCTGACGACGCTCAAGGCGGATGCCGACAAGCTCGACGCGCAGGCCGCCGCGCTCTTCCCCGCAGGCAGCGACAAGGGCGACACCACCGCCTCGCCCAAGATCTGGGAGGACTGGGCCGGCTTCGAGGCCAAGATCGACGGCTTCAAGGCGGATGCCGATGCGGCGGTCGCCGCGCCGCCGACCGATGCGGACGGCGTCAAGGTGGCACTCGGCAAGATCGGCCAGAACTGCCAGTCCTGCCACGAGACGTTCCGCATCAAGAAGGATTGAGGCCAGGCAAGCCCGGTCATGAGAGCGCTCACCCGGCTGGCCGTGGCGGCGGCGGTGCTCGCCGCGATGGCCGCGGCGGCCGGCTGGGCACTGTCGGCGCCGGAGCGGCTCGGCGCGGCGGACCTCGCGGCGCTGAAGCACGGCGATGCCGGCCGCGGCGAGCGCATCTTCATCGCCGGCGGCTGCACCTCCTGCCACGCCCGCCCGGGTGCGGAAGGCGAGGCACGGCGCGAGCTCGCCGGCGGGCTGAAGCTGGTGACGCCGTTCGGCACTTTCGTGGCGCCCAACATCTCGCCCGACGCCGAAGGACGGCATCGGCGCCTGGTCGGTCGAGGATTTCGCCAATGCGGTGATGCGCGGCGTGTCGCCCGACGGCGCGCACTACTATCCGGCGTTTCCCTATACGTCCTATGCGCGGATGAAGCCGGAGGACGTCGCCGACCTCTTCGCCTTCATGAAGACGCTGCCGCCGGTGGCGGGGCGGACCGAGGGCCACAGCCTCGGCTTTCCCTATTCGATCCGCCGCGGCATCGGGCTCTGGAAGCGCCTCTATCTCCGCGATACGCCGGTGATCGCGCTGCCCGAGGGCACGCCGGCGCCGGTGCTGGCCGGCCGCTACCTGGTCGAGGGGCCGGGGCATTGCGGCGAGTGCCATACGCCGCGCTATTTCACGGGCGGCGCCAAGAAGGACCAGTGGCTGGCCGGCGCGACCGCCGCCGAAGGCAAGGGCGTGGTGCCCAACATCACCGGCGGCGAGGGCGGCATCGGCAGCTGGTCGGAGGCCGACATCGTCAACTTCCTGGAGACCGGCTTCACCCCGGACTTCGATTCGGTCGGCGGCGCGATGGCGGCGGTGCAGCGGAACATGGCGATGCTGTCGGCCGAGGACCGGCAGGCGATCGCCGCCTACCTCAAGGCCGTGCCGCCGCATCCCAACGGCTACCCGGCCAAGGCAGCCCGAGCCGCAAGGGTAGGGGGTTTTTCCAGGCAGGGCGCGCGCCTCACCCGGCCTGCGCTTCGCTCCGGCCACCCTCTCCCCGGGGGAAGAGGAGGGCGCGAACCCGTAGCGGTGGAGGCTCGAACGTGGGTCTACTGCGCCCCGGCCTTGCCGGCCGCCTTCAGAGCGAAAGCGTAGAGGGTGGCGACCTCGTCGAGGCGCGAGAAGCGTCCCGACGCGCCGGCATGGCCGGCATCCATGTTGATCTTGAAGAGCACCGGGTTGCCGCCGGTGGAGCGGGCGCGCAGCCGCGCCACCCATTTGGCCGGCTCCCAGTAGGTGACGCGCGGGTCGGTGAGGCCGGCGGCGGCGAAGATCGGCGGGTAGGGGTGGGGGCCGACATTGTCATAGGGCGAGTAGGCGGCGATCGTGCGGTAGTCCTCCTCCGACTGGATCGGGTTGCCCCATTCCGGCCATTCCGGCGGCGTGAGGGGCAGCGAGGCATCCAGCATGGTGGTGAGCACGTCGACGAACGGCACCTCCGCCAGGATGGCGCCGAAGGCCTCGGGCGCCATGTTGGCGACGGCGCCCATCAGCATGCCGCCGGCCGAGCCGCCCTGGGCGACGATGCGGTCGTGCGCGGTGTAGCCCTCGGCGACGAGATGGCGGGCGACGGCGATGAAATCCAGGAAGGTGTTCATCTTCTGGCGGCGCTTGCCGTCCTCGTACCAGGCATAGCCCTTGTCCTTGCCGCCGCGCACATGGGCGATGGCGTAGACGAAGCCGCGGTCGGTCAGCGACAGGCAGTTGGTGTTGAAGGAGGCCGGGATGGTGATGCCATAGGAGCCGTAGCCATAGAGCAGGCACGGCGCGGAGCCGTCGATCGGCGTGTCGCGGCGGTGCAGCAGCGACACCGGCACCAGCTCGCCATCATGCGAGGGCGCCATCAGGCGGCGGGTCACGTAGTCTTCGGGGTCGTGGCCGGAGGGCACCTCCTGCGTCTTCAGAAGCACGCGCTCGCGGGTCTCCATGTCGTAGTCGAAGACCTGCGCCGGCGTCGTCATCGAGGAATAGGTGAAGCGCATGACGGGGGTGTCGTATTCGTAGGCGCCCGACAGGCTCAGCGAGAAGGCCTCCTCGTCGAAGGCGATCAGGTGCTCGTCGCCGCTGTCGCGGTGGCGCACCACGATGCGCGGCAGCCCGTCCTTGCGCTCCAGCCGCACCAGATAGTCGCGGAAGGCGAGGATCGACAGGATCAGCCGGCCGGGCTCGTGGGGCACGAGGTCGCGCCAGTTGGCACGCACCGGGTCGGCGACCGGCGCGGTCATGACCTTGAAATCCTTGGCGCCGTCGGCATTGGTGAGGATGAAGAAAACGTCGCCGCCTTCCTCCAGATCGTATTGCAGGCCGGTCTCGCGCGCCGCGACCAGCCGCGGCTCGGCCGTCGGGTCGGTGGCCGGCAAGATGCGGTATTCCGACGTCTCGTGATCGTTGATCGAGATCAGGATCCAGTCGTTGGCGCGGGTGCCGCCGACATTCATGAAGAAGCCGGGATCGGTCTCCTCGTAGATCAGGCGGTCGCGGGCGGCGGGCGTGCCGAGCGCGTGGAAGAAGGTGCGCGAGGGCCGGTGGTTGGCGTCGAGGCGGGTGTAGAAGAAGCCGGAATTGGCGGCGTCCCACACACCGCTGCCGCCGGTGTCGGGCACCCGGTCCTCGAGGTCCGTCGCCGAGGCGACGTCGCGGACGCCGAGCGTGAAGAACTCCGAGCCGCGGTCGTCGAAGGCCCAGACGAGGCGCGATGGTCGGAGGAATGGTCGACGCCGCCCAGGCGGAAATAGGCCTTGCCGGCGGCCTCGGCGTCGCCGTCGAGGATGATCTCCTCCGGGCCGCCACCCGCCGGCACGCGGAAGTAGCGCGGCTGCTCGCCGCCGAGCCGGAACGAGGTGCCGTAGGAAAACGGCCCGTCCTTCATCGGCACCGAGGAATTGTCCTCGCGGATGCGGCCCTTCATCTCGGAAAACAGCGCCTTGCGCAGCGGCTCGGTGTCGGCCATCAGCGCCGCCTGGTAGGCGTTCTCCGCCTCGAGGTGGGCGCGGATCGCCGGGTCGAGCGTGGCGGGATCCTTGAACACCTCCTGCCAGTTGTCGGCCCTCAGCCAGGCATATTCGTCGACGCGGGTGATGTTGTGGCAGGTCTCGGCCTGCGGCCGACGCTCGGTCTCAGGCGCCGGCACGGCGGGAAAGCGGGACGGGGTGGACATGGACGGGCTCAGCCTTCTCGTTTGCGCGCAATGAACACGCCCCGCGCAGCGACGCAAGCCCAAGTGCCGCGGGTCGGGGGTGGGGGAAGGAGGCCCTAAGCGTCTTCCAACTGAGCCTGCACGAGCGTCGCCAGGTAGTCTTCCATGGCCGTGAAATCCAAGTGGCCCTGTTCCCATGCCTCGTCAGCTTCAACCAAGGCCGCTTCATAGCCTTCGCGATCTCGCGACCATCCTCAGGCAAGATTTTCCGTCCGCCCAGCAGTGCGCCGCTGCGGACGCAGAGCAGGTAGTAGCAAGTGGCACGAGCGGTCCTGCCATTGCCTTCGATGAAGGGATGTATCCAGTTCAGGCGCCACAGACCGTAGGCCGCGAGTTCGGTGGGCGTCCAGATGAACCAATTTACGTCAGCCGCCAGGTATCGCAATCAAGCGCACGCCCGCTCTTTTCGTACTTCCCGCATTGCCTTGCGGGCGGCGATGCGCTCGTCCATTCGCGCGATCATGTCAAGCGTCGACTGAACCGCTGCAAGCGCGGTAGCCTCATCCGTGTGCGCAACATGCAGTTCGGGAACGTCCGGAGAAGTGACGAGAAACATGTTCCCCACTTTTTCCGTAACGAGCCTGATCTCTTCGGCATTGATGCGCATTGTGGCCTCCGGGCCGACGGCTACTCACAACCCTAACGCTTCGCCGGTTAACGTGTTCCTATGGCGAGTCCTAACGAATGTCATTCATGGCATCGGAACAGTGTCTTCGTCAAATAACGGGCAGGCGCCCAGTAGGCGACTTTCTGCCGACTTCTCGGCATAAATGCCAATGTTTGCTGGGATTTGTAGAACCGTCACACCCGGGCCACTTGCCAGATCATACCCTGAAACGAAAATCGCCGGTGCGGGTTTTCACCAGCACCGGCGACTCCTTAGGTAGTCCACAACCTGTTGAAATAGCTGGCCATATTGGCAACATGCCCTTGCTTTTCATAACTTCGTTGGCAATGTGTCCGACAAGGCTAAACCGGCTGGTAACGTCCCAGGTTATGAAAGGGGTTAGGCATGGCAATTCATCGGCTCACTGACGCCCGCGTCAAGAGCCTCACCAAGCCTGGTGTCTATTCGGACGGCGGCGGCCTGTATATTCGCGTGCAGCCGTCCGGCAGCCGGTCCTGGGTATTTAAGTGGAAGCGCTTTGGCAGGCCGCGTGAGATCGGCCTGGGACCATACGGCGCCGGCCGCGCATGGCACGTAACTCTTGCTGCCGCCCGAGTGAAGGCCGAAGAGGCCCGACAGATCGTCGGGGCAGGTGGCGACCCGAAGACGGATATGGCCGAGCGCAAGGCGGCCCAGCGCATCGCCACCTTCGGGCAGATCGCCGACGAATACATCTCGACGATGCAGTCGAAATGGCGCGGTGCCGGGACCGTTGCGGCATGGGAGCGCTTTGCCAGGACGTACGCCAAGGCGATAGCCAATGTCCCCGTCGATAAGATCAGCACCGACGACGTAGTGCGCGTACTGCGTGCGCTCTGGCAAACCAAGCCCGAGACGGCGGCCAAGGTGCGAGAGCGGATCAAGCTCGTCCTTGACCATGCCCGAGCTCGCGGCCTGCGATCAGCCGACAACGCCGCCCAGTGGAAAGGCCACCTCGACCAGATCCTTCCGCCGCCCAAGAAACTGGCGAACGGCCACTTGGCGGCGCTTCCCTTCGCTGAGGTGCCGCGCTTTTTACAGCAACTGCGGGCCGTAGACGGCATCCCCGCTCGGGCGCTTGAATTCCTTGTCCTGACGGCAGTCAGGTCAGGCGAGGCGCGCGGCGCCGTGTGGTCGGAATTCGACCTGAAGGAAGCGCTGTGGACAATCCCGGCGAGTTGCATGAAGTCGGGCAGGCCGCACCGGGTGCCGCTGAGCGGCCGTGCGATCGCCATCGTCAAGGAGATGCAGGCGCGGTCGGTCGGCGCCTACGTCTTCCCCAGCCAACGTGGGGGGCGGCCACTGCCCGGCACGACATTGGCGCGGACGCTTAGCGCCGCCGCTGGTCCTACCGTGACCGTGACGGTGCACGGTTTCCGAAGCTGCTTCCGAGATTGGGTTGCCGAGGCGACGAATTTCCAGAGCGAGATCGCTGAGGCAGCCTTGGCGCATGCCGTCGGCGATGCCGTCGAGCGCGCCTACAGACGCGGCGACGCCCTGCAGAAGCGCAGGCAGTTGATGGAGGCTTGGTCCAACTACTGCGGCGACCAGAAGGGCGACAACGTCTTCGATCTGCGGAGCGGCGGCCATGGCAACTAAGCGCGTGGTTGTCGACTACGGACTCCGTGAACGTCAGGCGACAATCATCGGCCCCGAGACGGAGAAAGAGTGGACGGAGGAAGAGTTCTATCAAGCTTGGGGCACTCTCGCCGGCGACCTGAAAGCTGGCGGCACGCCGGACGAGGCGAGAGCGGCTGTCGCGGCGATCCTGCAGAGAGGGCTGAAAGGAACGGACCCGTTCGACATCGATAGCTTGAAGTCGCAATTCGGTGAGCAGTCTGTTGAGGTGCTGGCGGGGGAGTGGCTGCGCAATTTCGCCTGGCTCCAGAAGCATCTCGCCGCCATGGACGTGCGGGATCCCAAGCACCTATCCCGGCTCATATCGCTCGGCGAGAAGCTTGGCGAACTGCGCGAGCGCATCTGGTGGCGGCACGGTATCGACGCCGACACCGGTGTCAAACGCGAGAGCCTGGCCGTTACTCGCAAGGGGAGCAGTTTGGCGTTGAAGCAGGCCGCTCCCGGCCGAAATGCCCACAATAGCGAAGTCTCGGCAGAAGCGGCACGAAGGGTCAGGATTATGCAGCGCATCGGCGAAGAGATCTGGCGGAAATACCCTAACCTGACCAAGAACGCCGTCGCCAAAATTGTCCACCAGCGCTGGAAGCCATCGGATGGCGAGCATCCCGCTGAAGGCACGATCCGCCAGAAAATTCAGAAACCTGACAAGGCATGAACAAGCCCCGTCAGTGACCTGTCGTACGCCTTAGCCATTCCAACCCGAGTGGCGCCGTGAATGCCACTCTGACGAACGGAGTGGCCAATGTCCGGCGACGACAGCATCCCCCACCTGATCAGCCTCAATGAAGTCTGCCGCATGACGTCCTTGTCGCGGACAGCGGTCAACCGTTGGCGCGATGCCGGCAAGTTTCCCGCGGCCGTTCCCCTTGGCGATCGGCGCATTTGCTTCGTTCGCAGCGAAGTCGAGGAGTGGATCCACAGCCGCATCGCCGAACGGGCCGTGCGCGTCGCTCAGCGTGAAGCTGCATAGCACAACGGCCGACGCTTCAGGTTGAAGCGAAGGCCGCCGGAAGGATGCTAGGAATTGTGTGTCGCGTGAACTGCACACACAAAATAGCGTCTCCGGCCAGCCCGGTCAACTTCCCGAAGCGTCGGTCTCCAACACGGAGACGACCATGCCCAAATTTGCCGAGACCACCTGCGCCACCTGCGGCCGAGCGTTTCGTAAGCGCCGCCACGAGCACCGCTATTGTTCAGCTGGTTGCCGGGATCGTGCCTTCGCGTCACGAGAAGGACGACTTTCCAACGACCCGAAATTCAAGGCCGTACGCGAGCGCCGCGACGCTTCTCAGGCCGATTTGATACCCACCACCGGGAAGCGTCGTAAGTGCGCCGAAAAGAATAACAAATTCAGGAACTTTCAGAGGCCGATTTCGAGGTCGAGCAACCGCGGCATCGCCGGCGCTGGCCTGAGCCGCAAACTGTTCGCCCGGATCCTTGAGATCGAGCTGTCGAACGTGCCGCTCGTGCCGGTCAAGGGAGGGGCGGTAGCATGAGCGATGTAACGCCGACCGACCCCAGATTCACCGAGGTGAATGAACCAGGCCAGACCGTTACACCGCGCGACAAGACCCGGGAACGGGTCCGCCGCCACCGCGCTCTAAAGAAACAGGCGGCGACTATCGAGTTCGTCCGAACCGATGCCAGCCTGTTCCTTCACCCCGACAGGCTTTCACAGAAGGCTGGCGCGCCGAAGGCACACCTGCGTCGACTGGCGCTTAAGGAACTCGCTGACAACGCTCTCGATGCTGGAGCGAATGTCCGGCTGATTACCATTGATCCGGATACGTTCGCCATTGAAGACGACGGTCCAGGGATAGGCCCGACGAAGGTTCCCAGTCTGTTCAGCGTCACGCGACCGTTGATGTCAAGCAAGCTGATCCGGCGGCCTACAAGAGGTGCCGTTGGCAACGGAGCGAGGGCGGCAACTGGCGCTGCGTTCGCAAGCGGCGGCAGGCTGTCAGTGGAGAGCCAGGGGACCCTGCAGGAGCTTTCGTTCGACAGGATAACGGGCGAGACGATCGTGACGCGTCGATGCCAGAGCGAGGTGACCCAGGGCACCCGGGTCACAATTGGCTTCGGGCCGGCGCTCCCGACTGATGGGTTGGTACGATCCTGGGCTGATCTCGCCATAAAGCTCGCGGGACAATCGGCAAATCGGATGCAGACCCATGCAGACTGGTATTCGGACGAGTCCTTTGCCGAACTGATCCAGGCCGCGCGGGGGACGGCAGGTGATCTAGCTGCGCTGTTTGGGATCGACCTGCGTAACGCCCAGGAACGTTTCCCTGACCGAGGTCATTCCGAAGGCGAGACGTGTTACAGCCTTGACCCCGATGGCCCTGCCGACCGGCTGAACTCTTGACCTAGTGAAACGGTTGTCGCCGGCTCAGCCGAAGCTTCTCGCCATCTCCGAGCATGTGTTCGATGCAGTTCATAGGATCGAGAAGCTCGAAGCAAAGGTGGGTGGAGCGAAAGTACCAGCCATCGTGCAGGCCTGGGCTATTCAGAATCCCGCGCGCGATAGCCGAGTCGCAATTGATCTCATCGTGAACCGCACACCTGCAGTCGCAAACCTGACGCTGTACCCGGGGGGAGAATCCTACATTGAGGGATGTGAACTTCTGCGGAGTGTGGGTGCAGTTCCTAAGGGATCCTATCGACTGTTCATCGCCGTAACCACGCCAGCCATCGAGCTGGTGAGCGATGGTAAGACGCCGAACTTGACACCCTTCGAGGCTGCCATTGCACGGGCGGTTGGAGGCGCATTGCGGGCGGTCCATAGACCGAAAAGTCGAGGCGTCACCGTCAAGGATGCTGCTTTCGAGATCTTGGAGGAGGCGTACCTTCGGGCCAGCGCTGACGGGACACTGCCGGCAAATGCAAGGCAGATCATGTATGCCGCGCGCCCTTACATCTTAGAACGGACGGGCGCGAGTAAGCTCAACGACGCCTACTTCACGCAGACGCTTCTGCCCGCCTTCATGGAAGAGTATCCGCGACGAACGGAGGATTGGGACGTAGTCTATGACTCGCGCGGTCACCTCGTTGAACCTCACTCCAACTATAGCGTTCCGCTCGGGACGCTTCAGGTTCGGTCTTACCTTCAGCGACGGCCCCGCCGCGATCACACGGCTCTTATTTCAACTCGAGCTGGTCTTCACGAGACTGTCGGTCCAGGCGATCGCTACGGCGCCGTCCTGTTCATCGAGAAAGAGGGCTTTCAGCCGCTCTTGCGCGCCGCGCAGATTGCAGAGCGCTTTGATGTAGCGGTCATGTCGACCAAGGGCATGTCAGTGGTCGCAGCGCGCGCGCTGGTCGATCGCCTTTCATCCTCCGGGATCAAGATCCTGGTGGCCCACGACCTGGACATGGCCGGGATCAGGATCTTCGGCACTTTAGGCAGCGACAGCATCCGATACACGTTCGCCCGCCGACCTGACATCCGGCGGCTCGGGCTCACCCTTGCGCAGGCCAAGAGCATGGATTTGGCAACAGAACGCCAGGACATCAATGGTGATTACCACCGCCTCCTGGAAGGCCTGCGTGTACACGGTGCCAGTGATGATGAACTGGAGTTCATCGCCGGCGGGATGCGCGTGGAACTCAACGCCATGCCATCTGATCAGTTCATCGAGTGGATCGAACTGGGCCTGACGAACCACGGTGTGACGAAGGTCTTGCCGCCGGCGGAAACTATCGAGAGACGGGCCCGCGAGATTGTGGGGCTCGAGTATCTCAGGCATGACACGGCCGAGCTTGAAAAGGCGGCGCGCCGGCACGCAGCGAACGTCGACTTGCCGCCGGACCTCCCTGCCTTGATCCGGGGCGAGTTCGAAAAGGACCCGACGCAGCCGTGGGAGGATGCGCTCGAGGCCGTGTTGACTGGCGGAAGTCGCCAATGACCGGCCTAACGAAATATGATTGGGGCACGGCGTGCCGTTTTTTCCCTGGCTTCCGTGACAGCCCAGGCGTGATCCGGCTCGCCTGGGAACTCGTCGATCTCTATGACGAGGCGCTGGGCTGCGCCTTTCCTTCGCGTGAAGGCCTTTCCCAGCGCTTGGACTGTTCACCTATCAGCGTCTCGAAGTGGATCGCCACCCTGCGGAGTGGTGGCGCCATCTCCTGCCTTCGGTTGGGTATCCTGCCACCGGAAGTCCGCGCTGAGATCGGCCGAACGACCCGTCGAGCGCAGGCATATGCCCTGAAATTTGGGTGGGCTCTCGACGTCCTTGCGCTGCGTGACGAGCGCATCTTGGAACGACGGGAATCGTTTAAGCAAAAGGTGGCCGCTACAGAACCTTCTGAACCTAAAGGTTCCACGGAAAGCACCTCAGAAGGTTCCGCCAATGGAACCTTTGAAGGTTCCGCCCACGGTACCCAAACACTTTATGAGAACACCTTAGGAGACACCTTAGAACGAAAAGGTGCTTCCGAAAGAGAAGAACTTGGCGTCTACGAGCGCGCGAAAGAACCATCTTCCCCCCGGTCCTACCGTGATCAGTCAGGGGGCTGGTGATGTCAGGCCGCGATGCCGACGACTACCCCGAGCCGGCTCGCGCACCCGCGCGCCGCGCAGCATCTACTAAACCGTCTTGGGCGAGCAAATCGCCTTCGTCTGGGTTCGGATTTGGTTCTTCGTCAGGCAGACGCTCGGGTTCAGGCTCCGGCGCATTTTGAGGCGGCGGTTGGGTGGCGGCTCCTTTTGACGGCGTTGCACGCTGTTTTCCTTTCCGAGCACTGGAGCCCGATTGCTCGGGGCCGAAACCGTACCTTCGCACCGTGCCGCATGTCCGACGACGGCAACGCAGGCGAATACGTACCCCCGCAAGCGCGATTGCTCCCAAAATGGGCTGACCCTTCTTGCTATCGGCGATACCGGTCCGGGCGACATGCTAGCCAAGGACGACGCGGCCATGTCTGGCGAACTGGTCTTGGCGATACCAGAAATCGGTTCCGACCCGTTCGGCAACCGTGCTTAGCGCCCGCGCTGCTTTGCTGAAATATGTCCCCCATTGGGCGGCAACGATCCCCATCGGTCAGCGAATATGGTCTCGACCTGTCTTAACCGTTCGGCAGAGACCTTCAACCAGCCTGACCGAACGCGGTGCAACACCAGCAAGTCACACGCGAAGTGAGTTCCTCCGCAGCATCTCGTCGGGACTTAACTTTCGTTGCGTCGTAGGTCGCTTCATAGTTTGCTTCTCAGTCGGACCATGTTGATGATTGAGTTGTTCAGCCGGATGGCCTTGTCTACCGGGTACCCGTCGCCTTCCGCATCGAGTGCTGAGAGAGCAGCTCGCATTCGGGCAATGCGGGCTTCCAAGCAGATGGCGTCGCTGATCCGGTCGACTTCGCAGCCATGAATGCACATGAATGAGCCAAGTTTTGACCGAATTCGCCGCCGGAATTCCTTGGTCTGTTCGGGCGTCATCCAGCCAGGAACCTTGATTTGCCGGACGTTTCCGAAGAGTTGGTCCATCAGAACTTGCCTGTTTCAGGCTCGAATCGTTTTTTTCGTGTTGCCGGGAAAAAAAATCTGCGAATGCGGACGCCTCGGGTCGTCCAAATCCTCGCCTGCCAGATTTTTGATGTGTCCCCCGGGGTGGACATTGCTGAATGGTCCCGTCTGATGGAGTTTCGTAAAGCTCCTCTAGTCGCTACATATTGTATCGATGGTGGAGCACGCTAACAAGCGCTAGACTTGAAGGCGGTCGTGCTGCGTCCGGGTTTGGATTCGGCTCTTCGTCAGGAAGGCGTTCCGGCTTGGTTCATTGATGTCCGGCTTCCATCCGGCAGATGGCATTGGGGCCTCTTTCGGATCGGGCATGCGAATGTTTCCTTAGGATGAGGCCAAAATCGTTCGAACCCGGAACTGTTCTCTCCAGGGTCCGCCGATCGGAACATTTCATCGTGGGGGCGCGGGGCCAGCGAATGTGGACGCGAGCGACACCCGCATGGTTCGAATGGGGCGTCATCTACACGTGTAAAGTATTCCTTGAGCCGATATCACCCAACCCCTTTGCGCCATATGAGTTCGCTGTGACGCTTCACCGCCTTCGGCAGCTCACACTCGGCGGCACCTAGTGGCGGGCAGTGGTTTGGCTCATGCAAGTAGTGCAATACAAGCGCGTGCTAGGGACCACTGCTCGCCCCGCAAGCTCCGCGCGGACTTGCTCACGTAACCTACTCCCTATCACGGTCGATCGGAAGTAGCTCCGTAGCGGGAGACCGGCGTCCCTTCCTGTTGACAGGTGATGACGTGCCCGGTCTCCCCAGGTGCCGTGGCTCGGTCAGAGTGCGGCACCCGCTCAATTAACACTTATGAATTCATGAAGGTTCCTTGAACGTCTCTTGGCGGGGCATCCAATACTTTATAACCTGATCGGCCGTAACGGCAGCAAAGTAGCGGCGATAACCCAATATTGAGTTGATGTCGGTTGGAAATCGTTCGGCCACCGTCGGTTCATCACTCAACACCGTGTCCAGGGCGGCCACAAAGGCCAGCGTCGTGCGCGTCATGTTGGCCCAGAGCTCACCGGTATAAATGCGAAAGCGATCGGAGTGCGGGTGCGGCCCCATGTTTTTGCCGAGGCCTTCCTCGTTGGTACACGACGCCAGTGAAGACGCGCTGGGATGCGAACCCAAGTTGGAAAATGCCTTGAACGGGACACTCAAATCCCAGTCCGGGTCCTTGCCGGCGGCCTTCCGCAGCTTGTTTCGAACTTCTGAAAACCCAAAACTCTTGTGCCGCTTCTCGGATTCGATGTTCCGCCACTCAATGATCAATTCGGGCCTAAGACGAAACAATTCGAAAAGCTGGTGGGCTTCCACTAGTTGGCGAAGTTCGGACGTGGCAGAGGCCCAATACCCGCGAAGGGCCGCCTGTCCTCCCGCACCACAGCAAGACACGGTATGCGCTGCCAAGTCCACCAATGTCGTGGCATCTAGCCTGTTAGTCGACCAGTGAGGATCGCGGCCAATGCGTTCGACAATCCGACAACACTGGATCGTACCGGAACGAAAAACATGGCCGAGATCGCCGAGATTGATCCAGCGGGAATGGGCGGCAATGACCGGGGCATCGTCTATGATCATAGACGCCCTTATACACACGCGAATTCTACCTGGGTCCTATTTTACTGCCGTCCTTCCACAACTTCTGTCGCTGCAATGCTGGCGATACTCTTTGCCGCCTCACTCGATAAGCGCCGGCTTCTCACCCTTCGGCGGCATCCTAGCGGCGGGCAGTGGTTGGCCTACGAGTAGTGCAAACACGCGCGTCCGTCGATCCACTGCCCACCTTACAAGCTCCCGCGACTTGCTCGCATAATCTACTCCATAGTGTATGAGGCGGAAAGCAATTCTGACTTCTGAAGTTGCCGGCTACTCTTTTCCTACCCGCGCCCTATTTACCCTCGCGTCCGGCCACGGTTAGCGCCGGGCGAGGTCCGGCGTGATCGGTCGCTCCATCCAGAGAGCCATCTTACGCCGGGCCTTTAAGTGCAGGGCCGGCGCGGTAGTCAAGCCAACTCCGCCGCGCTGGTCCAGCCCCAAGCGGAACAACGAACGCTTCCCACAGTTTGTCGATTAGCCGGACACACGAAACCCGGCCTTGCCCAGCTGTCTTCTTTCGGGTGGATGCAGCTGGGCTTTTTGCAACTTTCGTTTTCGATACAAGTTTAACCTATTGGCCGGCTCGACCCCTGTGTCTCCGGTCAAACCCGGCGCGACGTAGCCATATGCACCCGCCCGCGCGCGCCGGGTTCGAATTTTTTGATTTGGCGCCCTTCGTTGTTGCGGTAAAATGCGATCGCCGAACTTGGTCGTTCCGGCGCTGCGCCCGCCGCTCAATGTCTCCCCAATGGCACCACAGTGGCGGGCGCTGCCCCTCACTCGATCAGCGCCGGCTTCTCAGCCGTCTTCTCGATCAACCCTTCGTCCACCGTGTAACGCTGGCCGTCGGGAAGCTCGACTGTCACCTTTCCCTCGTCGGGCCAGACAAGCCGCACCTTGGCCGGTACATGGGCCCAGTCGTCAATTTTGAACTTCTTGCTCTTGGTTGGCCGTTTGGCGGGGTCGGTTTTTACTGCAACGCTGACATCGGCAGCGACCGTCTTCTTCCTGGGCATTTCACACTCCGGGTACAAGTTCGCGACTACTCGGCAGTTTGCTTCTCCAACGATTTGCCCTAGCCATTCGTTTCAAGGCTGTTGCCACCCTTGACGGCCGCCCTGAACACATGCAGAACATCTACCTCTTATGACTTATAACAATTGTGGACGGTTCCGGAACGATGCGCGACCAGAACGCGAAACTTGTGTCAGAAGAATACATTCAGAAGTTGGAGGCTGTGCTGTTTGGGATGCACCATAGAGCAACCCGTGCTGAGGAGGATGCCGAGCGGCTACGGCGCGTGATCAGGCAGGCCCGGCATGCGCTTGAGCGGCAGAACTGGCGGGCTGTTGAAGCGATCTTGGCGGATGCGGCCGAGGGCTCACTGCCCTTCTCTGGCCGGGGGTAAAAAAATGCCCGTGCAGTGAAGGAGCTTGACGCTGCACGGGCTGGTTATTATGCGGGTTAACTCTGTACGGCACCCGTCCTCAACCAAATCAGAGGACATCAGTAACAGAGCGTTAACTATCTCGCATATCCTCCGATGGACTGGGCAGCCTACTCCTCTTTGTCGCTCCACCCTGTCAGCGAAGGCGGGTTCAGATCATTCTTGCTGCGCTCTTCGGCAGTGCGGTGCTGTTTGGCTGGCTTTTCCAAGCGCCTGGACCGTGGGGGCGCGTCAGCGCCGTTGTGAGGCGTGCGCCACCTAGCTCATTTCTCTGCATAGAGATGCAGGATTTTGAGCTAGGTCACTTTGTCCCGAAACACCACCAGCGGTTTGCCGTTCTGCCGATCTTTCAAGCCAACGTGCCGCGCTGAATTCCACGGCTGTCTCCTTGGCACGCCTCATAAGCCACGTACGAAGTACCGGCACGCGAGGGCGTGAAACTACCACAGCGGCGCCGCAGAGAGCCCCCAAGAGCCCATAGCCCGGCGCGCCCAATTCTTCCGATCGCTTTGGCCGATGACATAGCCGGCTTGTCTGCTATCTTTCGCATTCTCTTCACGCCTTTGGCGGGCGGCAGGGCGGTCATGGAACGCAAGCTGGCTGCGATCCTTTCGGCGGATGTTGTCGGCTACAGCCGTCTGATGGGAGCCGACGAGAATGCCACGTTGGAAGCGCTCCGCTTGCACCGTGATGTGATTGAGGGGTTGATCGCTGCCCACCGGGGTCGAGTGTTCAACAGCGCCGGGGACAGCGTGGTCGCCGAATTCCCCAGTGCCGTGGAAGCCGCTCTCTGCGCCGTTGAAATTCAGCGGGAGAATACCCGCCGCAACGACCCAGTCCCCAAGGACAAGCGGCTCCAGCTGCGTATCGGCATCAACATTGGCGATGTCGTCGTCGAAGGCGGCAATCTGTTCGGCGACGGCATCAATATCGCGGACCGCGTTCAAAGGCTCGGAGACCCTGGAGGCGATGGGTGAGCATCGGGTCAAGAATATTGCTTCTCCAATCTCGCTTTACCGCATGCTTCTCGGCGATGCGACCAAGCGGCGTTCGATCACCAGCAGGCTTTTCGGATTGGTGCGGCGGCCCGGCCTCGTTGCCGCGGCTGGCACCATAGTGTTCGCTGTTGTTGCCGGTCTTGCGATCTGGCAATAGTATGACGGCGCGGCGGCCCGGCACGGGTTTCCGTCTGTGGCGGTCCTCCCATTTCACAACTTCGGCGGCGATTCTGCACTCACTTTCTATAGCAACGGAGTCGCGGAAGACCTCACCACCGCGTTATCCCGCTTTCCCGAAATCACTGTCATTTCGCAAAACTCGAGCTTTGCCAGCAAGGGTACCGACGCCAATCCAGGGCAGGACCCGAACGTCGACTACACTGTCGAGGGCAGCGTGCAGAAAATGGGGAGCGGGCTGCGCATCAACGCGCAACTGATTGATGCCCATACAGATGCCCATGTCTGGGCAGAACATTACGACGGAAGCCAACCCTCCGCACTTCAGGATGAGGCCATCGGGAGGATCGCAAACGCGCTCGCGAACGAGAACGGAGCGATCAGAAGGGACGAATACAAGCGGACCGCAGGCAAGGAAAAAGCAAACTTCAGCGAATACGACTACTTCTTGAGTGGACACGAGATATTCGCTCGGTTCACGAGCATTGAAGAACACGACCGCGCGGGAGCCATTTGGCAGGAAGGGCTCGAGAAGTATCCTGGCTCCGCGCTGCTGCGCGTTTCGTTGGCCTGGCATAGCTTCTTCCGGCCTTGGAATTTCAACACCGAAAAGCCGGCGGCCGACTATCGGCGAGCCGGGGAGCTGGCGCAAGAAGCGCTTGCCGGGCAGGCCACATCACCCGGCGTCCAATGGAGCGGGCGCAAGCTCATGGCCTACATCCATTGGTTCGAAGGCGATTTCGAGCGGGCAGTTGCCGATGCCGAAGCAGCCGTTGCTCTCGCTCCCTTTGATGCCGACACTCTGTCATTCTTGGACTCGGGTGCAAGCTGCATCAGGCAATGCAACAAGAGCCTTGGAATGGGTGCAGGAATCGGCACGCCGCGACCCAACCGTTCAAAGGAACACGCGCATACTGGCTTGGATCTACTACCTGACCGGCGAGTATGAGAAATCGATCGATGCCGCCAAAAGACATCAGGAGCTCAGCCGCCAGTTCGGTGGTGACGCCAGCTTTTTCATTTCATGCTGGCTGGAGAAAAGTATCTCAATGCGGATATGTACGAGTCCGGCAACGACCCATCGGACGGCGGACACATGTACGCCGGCTTTGCCCCCGATGCTTACCGGCTGGCAGGAAAAACCTTTGCGATTCTCCCCGATAAGCCGGGAAGCTCAAACGACAAGGTGTTCGGCAGTCCCCACCTCGCATGCCACTTCGTGTACTGCGATGGCGCCGTGAATGCGCTTGAATTCCACGTCGATCGACAGGTGTTGGAACAATTGACCACACCGCACGGCGAAGAGGTCGTCGGCAAGCGCCCCGTAAGCACATTTCCTGCTCCGCCTCGTCCAGGAGATCACGCCGTGCGTACTTCACATTCAGCAACTTGGTTAGTTGTTGCCAATGTGGTCTTCGCCTGCCGCTGGGCGCCGGCCCAGAATCTCTCGTATCCCTTTCCAGGCCCGCAACTGCCGCCGGGTTGGACGAGAACCTGTGGGACGTCGATGGTCGCTGCACCACCGACCCCGATGGGCAAAGCTGTGATCGAGAACGCCGTCCGTGGACCATCGTCAATGGCGTCGTGACGCCTCCCAGCGCCTACCTGCCGATGGACGCGACGCTTCAAAGTCCCCTTTTCCAGCTCACCGCCCCGACAACAACGATCTCTTTCAAAATCCCGCTCAACTGCAGCACCTTAGGCAGGTCCGGCCAAAGCACAGACAGGATTCTCAATCGACGTGTTGAAATATCTCGCAGGCGTGCCGTCGTTGTCAAAAAACGTGTTCTACCTATTCCTTGGAAGTACGTCGGATGCCCAAAACTTGGATGGAGAGGATGGCGCCCAGGACAACGTCGCCCTGGTTACCAAGACCCTCGACAGCACGTTCTTGGAGGCCAACGCCCGATATCGCCTGCGGATTCGCGGCGTCGACTTCGACCAGGACCCCTCGTTCGGCGGCGTTAAGTTCGACGACCTCCTCATCACATCAGCCAAGCTGAGCAATCCCGCCGACTTCGACTTCGACGGCGACGTCGACGGCGTCGACTTCCTTCGCTGGCAACGAGGCCTTGGCAAGGCACTGCCCAACCCTGCCGATGGCGACACCAATAACGACCGCGCCGTTAACGCCGCCGACCTGACAATCATCCGGCAGCAGTTCGGCGCCCATCAGCCGTTCCCGCGATCGAACCGATTCAAAGCGCCGTGCCCGAACCCTCCGGCACGTTTCTAGCGCTCGTGGGTTGTTCCCTTGGCCATCGCTGCCGCCGTCTCCTGCGTCACACGGCGCACCGCGCGAACTCCGTGGCGCCGCCCCGACGTTAACCGGTGCGGCACGACAGCTCTTGCACCCAATCGGGAGCAACCATGCGCCGCTGGACGTTGACGCTGGCAGCGATTTTGATCGCCCCCCTCTCGGCTCCTGCTCAAGTTAGCCAAGCCGAACTCAGCCAGGCCGAAGAGGCGACCGCGCGTCCTTCATTCCCTCGAGATCGGAAAATATGCCGAGGCTCTCGAGTCGGCCGAGCTCGCTCATCAAATCTACTCACAGCTCGACCCCGGGGATCCTCGACACGCTGGCAGCATCAACAACCTCGCCGAAGTCTGCCGCCGCCTTTGCCGATTACGTTCACGCCCAGCAACTTTACATCCGCACTCTGGAGATCAAGAAACAAACCTTTGGCGACCAGCATCCCGCCTACGCCCGCTCGCTCGACAACCTCTCCGTCCTGTACCACGAGATGGGCCGGTATGCCGACGCTGAACGCACCGGCCTGCAGGCCCTCGCCATCCGCCACAGCGCACTCGGCGTACACCACCCCGAATACGCCTCCAGCTTGGTCAACCTGGCCGCCCTGTATACGAGCACGGGCGAACTGGCGCAGCGAGCCGCTGTTCCGCGACGCTCTCGAAATCGACAGGTTTCAGTTCGAACGCGAGCCTGCGGCGTACGCCCACGCCTACGCCATTGGCCTGAACAATCTCGGCCGCCTCTACGACGCCGTGGGGGATCCCCATCGCGCCGAGGAACTCTTTCAGCAGGCGCACGGCGTGTTGGACGAGTTCACCTCACAGTCGCATATCGACTACGCCGCCACGCTCAACAACCTGGGCTGGTTGTACGCCAACGCCGAGGACTACGCCCAGGCCGAGCCGCTGTACCAGCAGGCGTCGCCATAACCAAGGAGCTGCTCGGCGTGAACCACCCGGACTACGCCGTAAGCCTGAACAACCTCGCCCATCTCTACTATCGCATGGGCGAGTTCGCCAAGGCTGAGCCGCTGTACGAACAGGCGATCGCCGTCGACGCCGTCGCCCTCGGCGAAACCCATGCGGGATATGCCCTCGACCTCAACAATCTCGCAGAGCTGTTCCGCGCCCGGCGACCTCGCGCCGAGCCGCTGTACGTCAAGGCGACGAAATCTGCCGCCAATCGCTCGGCGACGGTCATTGGATGTACGCCGGCGTGGTCAACAACCTGGCGAGCCTCTATCGCACGCAAAACAAGCTCGACGAGGCCGCCTCGCTCTACCGTGAGTCGCTCGCCATCATCGGGCGACACATCGAGTCAACCGCCCTGGCCCTCACCGAGCAACAGCAACTCAGCTTAGGTCGCACGGCCCGGTTCTACCTCGACAGCTATCTAAGCTGCGTCCTGCAACGCGGCGCCTTGCAGGTCGACGTCACCGCAGCCTATCGCGTGGTCCTCGCTTGGAAGGGCTGAGCGCTCGCCCGCCGGCGCATGACGCGCCTCGCCGCCGCCGAGCCCACGCTGGCCCCGTTGTTTATCGAGCTGCAAACGGTCACCCGCCAATGGGCCCAGCTCATCCGCCCTTCCCCCGATAACGCTGCGTGGCAGCGGCGGCTGCGTGAACTCGCCGAGGCCAAAGTTCGGCTTGAAACCGAACTGGCCCGTCGAAGCGACGCCTTTCGTCGCGACTCGGCCGAAGTCACCGCGGAAGACATTCGCCGCCACTTTGCCCGCCGACGCGGTGCTGATCGACTACCTGGAAATCGCTCGCCCCGACGCGATCCAGGAGAGCAAGCGAAACCAGCCGCGATGGCCGCGCCGACTCCCTGGCCTTCGCTGTGTACCGCCCGGGCACAACGTGCAACTGTACGACCTCGGCGACCCGACCTCCATTAATGAAGCCATCGGCGCCTGGCGCCGCAATTACGGCATGTCGCCCGAAGGTCAGGCCGCCGGCGCGGCGAGTTCGCGAAGCCCTGTGGAATCCCCTCGAACCCGCCTGGGCCGGCGCCACGACGGTCCTCATCTCGCCCGACGGCGCCTTGGCCGCCCTTCCCTTCGCCGCACTGCCCGGCAAGGCGCCCGGCTCCTTCCTCCTGGAAGACGTGCGCTTGGCTACTGCACTGTCCCGCGATTGATTCCGGCAATGGTCGACAAGCAACGCGAGTCGCTCGCCGACAATCGCCTGCTGCTCGTGGGCGCCGTCGATTACGACGCAGCAAACATAAAGCCGCCCACCGATCCCGATGTAACCGCGCCGGCCCTCACCGCCATTGCGTGGACTCGCAGCGGCAACTCCATCGGGTCCCGCGGCGCTTACTTGGGTGCGCTTCCCGGCGCCGCCGCAGAGATTGCCGCGATTCGCCGCCAATACCAACGGCAATCCGACCTTGCCCATCGGTCAGCTGCTCGATCGTCTCCTCTGAGTGAAGTGCCACAGCCAGGATCAGCGCCGCGAACGCGTCCTCCGGGCCACCCTTGAGAGGTGCAACTGCCTGGCGAACCAGGGAGTTCAACCCTGGCGGCGCCACCACGAGCAGGCCGCGTTCACCGAAGACATGCAGGTGCAGCTCCGCAGGCAGGCCGACGTCCCCTTCGCGAGTACAACGGCGGCGATGTGTCGGTCCTCGACGTGTGCGTATGGACGGCGATGGCGTTGCCGGTGAAGGCTCTCGGCCCGCTCCGGGTCGGAACCCAGCCAGCGCGCGGCAGCTGTAAGGGCAGCCCCCCGAGTCCGGTTCGACCAGCACGACGACCGACGCGCCGCGGGTCGGAACCCGGTCCGCGTCAGCGGGTGGCACACCGTCAATGACGTCCATCGCCGCACCGTAGACGAGGGGCACGACGGCAAGGTCCACCACGCGCGCTGCAAGGAGTTCCTCGCCGGTCGTACCGGCCCGTTGCTCGTGCCGTCTACCGGTCTTCACCGAGGTGTGCCTGCTCGCCGAGCGGCGCTGCAGTGTTGCGGCAGAACCTGCGTTTCATCAGCGACGCCGAGGCAGGCCTCACACTTCTCGAGACCACCTCCGCCGAGCTGGCCTACTTGCTGCTCAGCCTGCCGGTGCACTGCCAATCGACGCCTGGCATCGCGAGGCCGCAACCCCGGACGATCCTGACGGCGACTGCGCGACGGTTGCCATTGCCAGCGTCCTGTGCGACACGATGGCCGGCGGCGGCCCGTCAGTGAGGTTCGGAGTGCCGGCCACCTGGGAGAGGGCGAGCCGCCCGGCTGTACGTCACGGGGGCGGCCCGGTCCCCCCGCCGGGTGGCGACTCGGAGCCGGGCCAGCGCGTCGACGATGAACGTGGCCAGGTGGGCGAGCTGGTAGAGCTCGTAGCGGGGGATGGTGAGCGGCGGGTCGTCCAGGCCGGTTGGGCCTGTCCCCGTCCCCCGATGTCCTCGACACGGTATTCGACGTACTGGTGCGGGACTTCTCCGCGGGCGCGGTGGATCTGCACGGCAAGCGCAGCTCCACCGAGGCACAGCAGCACTGGGCGTTGTCGGCGGTGCGCACGCCCTCCACCGACCCCGAGCGGTTCGACCGTACCTGGCAGGTCGTCAGCCTGAGCTGAACCCAGATGACCACCTGACCCCTCCGGAACCCGGGTCAACCGGAGTCGCCGCCGGACCTTTCGGCACCTGGACGGCGATCGCCGTCATTGCCGTGCTGGCACCGCCGAGTGACCAGCCGCCGTCGGCGGGCAGGACGACGCCGGTGACGTAAGCCGCCAGGGGTGATGCCAGGAACAGGCACACGTCGGCGACGTCACCAGGAGTACCCCACCGTCCGGCCGGTACTGTCCCCCGCACGATCTCGCGGGCCTGTGCGGTCGGGGCCAGGCGCACCATGCCCTCAGTACCCTCGATCGGACCGGGCACGACCGAGTTGACCCGGATGCCCGTCGCCTCCCCATTCGATGGCCAGCACCCGGGTGAGCATGTCGACGCCGGCTTTTGCGGCGCACACATGTGCCTGTAGTGCCATCGGAAGGAACGCCTGGGGCGCCGACACGTTGATGACGACCGCGCCGGGCTTGCGCAGCAGCGGATATGCGGCACGCAGCACGTGGTAGGACCCGAGCAGGTCGATCTCGACAACGGAGCGAAAGGCATTGGGTGACATGTCCAGCGCCGCGGCCGGGAAGTTGCCGGCCGCGCCGGAGACCAGGACGTCGATGTCGCCGAACGCCTCGTGGGCGAGCCGCAGCGCAGCGTTCGTGGCCTCCCAGTCACGCACGTCGGCCGCCGTGCCGGTCGCCTCGGCGCCCAGCGACCGGAGCCGGGTCACCGCCGCGTCGACCTTTTCAGCCGACCGGCTCATCACGGCCACGCGCGCGCCGGCGGCGGCGAACGCCTCGGCGATACCCAGGTTGATGCCGCTGGTGCCGCCGGCGACGAAGACCGTGGTATCGCTGAAGTCGACGGTCACCTTGGCCATCGTCATCCCTTTCTGCGATGTCGAATACACGCTCGAGCCGAGCCGTTCGATGACCATTGCCATGCCCTGGCCGCCGCCGACGCACATGGTTTCCAGCCGATGTTCTTGTCTTTCCCTGGTGACGTAGTCCGTTGAGCAGGGTGGTGGTGATGCGCGCCCCGGTCATGCCGTAGGGATGGCCGAGGGCGATCGCGCCGCCGTGGCAGTTGAGCCGGTCGATGTCGATGCCCAGTTCGTGGTAGGACGGATCACCCTGGGCGGCGAACGCCTCGTTGATCTCGACCAGGTCGACGTCGTCGATGGTCATGCCAGCCAGGCGCAGGGCGGCGCACGAAGCCCCACCACCCGCATGTGCCGCTGTTGGTTTGTTGGGCTACGTCTTCACGAGGGATCGCGGCACTTTGGTGCTGCGTGCGCGCAGCCATTCGCCGAGCGCTTTTGCCTGTGCGTCCAGCCGCAGCGTCGAGGTGGCGCCGGTCCCGAGCAGTCCGCGGAGGACGAAGTTGACCGCGCCGAGGTTGGGGAGTTCGTAGCGGGAGATCGCCAGTTCGCGGGTTTCGGGGAGGAGGCGTCGGAGCTCGTCGACGGTGAGGGTCGACGTGAGCCACTCCCATGCTTGCACGGTCGCGTACCCAGACGCCGAGGTTCGCGTCGCCGCCCTTGTCGCCGGAGCGGGCGTGCACGATCTCACCGAGTGAGGCGACGACCAGTTCGTCGGCCGTCCACGGCGGTCGGCACCGATTGCGCGAGCGACTCGGCTCGGCGGGCTGACCTCGCGCCTCGGCGCCGTGTGGGTTGCCGGGTGCGATGGCCTCGGTGGTGCCGTCGTGGTGGTGGACCATGTGTTCGAGCACCGCCTGGTCGAGCAGTGCGGGCCAGTAGACACCGAATGCCGACCCCGGTTGCGGCGGGCCGAGGGAGTACAACCCGGGGTAGCTGGACAGGGCCAGCTCGACCATCCGCGACGAGAAGGCGCGCCCGGCGGCCTCCTTGGTCCCCTGCACGGCGATCTTGAGCAGCTGGGTGCCGGCGTTCTGGCTGTCGGGATCGGGCTGGGCCTGCCCGATCCGGTCGATCGCGACCGCGTCGAGCCCGTCGACGGCCTGCGCGTAGCGGTGGACGGATCGCTCGACGAGGGCGGCCTTCGCGTCGAGGTCGGTGCCGGTGAGCGCGAAGACCACGCTGTTCTCCCATCCGCCGACCCCGGTGATCGCGACCTTGGTCGTCGCGGGTGGCGGCGAGCCGCGCACGCCGCGGATCTGGACGCGGTCGTCGCCGAGGTCGGTCAGCTGGGCGGTGTCCAGGTGGGTGATCACGTCGGGGTTGAGGTAGGCGGGTGCACCGATCTCGTAGACCAGTTGAGCGGTGACCGTGTCCGGGGTGACGGCGCCGCCGGTGCCCGGGTTCTTGGTGATCACCGAGGAGCCGTCGGCGGCGATCTCGGCGATCGGGAACCCGGGCTCCATGAGGTCGGGGATGGCCCGGAACCCGGAGAAGTTGCCGCCGGTGGCCTGCGGCCCGCATTCGATGACGTGGCCGGCGCACGACCGCGCCGGCGAGGGCGTCGTAGTCCTCCGGGGTCCAGCTCCACCACCAGGCGGCGGGACCGACGACCAGCGAGGCGTCGGCGACGCGGCCGGTGATGACGATGTCGGCGCCGTGGTGGAGGGCGCGCGCGATGCCGAATCCGCCCAGGTAGGCGTTGGCCGTCAGCGGCCGGTGCGGCCAGGACGACAGCGGCTCGCCGCTGGTCAGGTGCGGTAGTGCGTGGCCCGCTTGCTGCAGCGCGTCGAGGCGGCCGAAGACGTCGTCGCCGTCGACGTGGGAGACCCGCAGGTCGTAACCGCGGCGTGCGATCAGTTCGCGGGTTGCCGCGGCCAGCCCGGCGGGGTTGAGCCCGCCGGCGTTGACGACGAGCCGGATCCCGTTGGCGACGAGGTGCTCGAGCGCCGCGTCGAGGTGCTGCAGGAACGTGGTCGCATAGCCCTTGGTGCTGTCCTTGGCGCGCGCCTTCCCGAGGATCAGCATCGTGACCTCGGCGAGGTAGTCACCGGTGAGGACGTCGATGCCGCCGGCCCGGGCCATGTCGGCCATGGCCGAGGCCCGGTCACCGTAGAAGCCGGAGCAGTTCCCGATGCGGATGGGACGCTGCCCCCGTCCGGCTGCTGTTGTCATGGTCGCTCCCGCTGTCGACACGAGACGCCGTCGGTGTTCTCTCCCGCGATCTTGCTGACCCGCACCGTCCCTTCGAACCCGACCTCGCCGGAGGGGTTCTCCTCGATGAGCTCGAGGGTCAGGCCGTCGCCCTCGGCCGCCGTGACCCGGGCGGTGTAGGCCAGGTCGGCCGGCGCGTAGACGGGCTTGCGCAGGCGGTAGGAGACCTTCGTGACCTGCCACGCCGGGCCGAGGCCCTCGGTGACGCAGCGCAGGGCGAGCGCCGCCCGCAGGTGGGAGTGCAGCGCGAGACCGCGGTGGCCCTCCTCGCGTGCATAGGTCTCGTCGAAGTGGATGCGGTGCGGGTTCCAGGTGACCGCGCTGTAGCGGAACAGCTGGAAGGTGGTTGCCGTGTGCCGGAGCCGTGGCAGCAGGTCTCCGACCTGGAAGGTGCGCGACATTACGACTCCTGCGACGGGGTTGCGCAGTACGACGGTGCGCCGGTTGCGGTTGAGGACGGCGCCGTCGGCGGACGTGAAGGTGTTGAGGGTGGTGACGAACACGCAGGGGCCGGAGCGGGTCTGTTTGGGGGTGACCGCCTCGAGGGTCGTCTCGAGCACCAGCTCCGTGCCCGCGGTCACCGGGTTGACCAGTTCCATCTCTTCGCCGGCGCCCATCACGCGCAGCCGCAGGTCGGCGTCCCCGAGCGGGACCTCCCCGTCGTTGGGGGTTCCGTCGGGCTGGAGCTGGGCCTCGGGGGTGCCGATACCCCATTCCACGATCGCGGCGAGCAGGTTCGGTGGCGCCACGACATCGGCGTAGCCGGCCGCCCGTGCCGCCGCCGGGTCGTAGTGGCTCGGGTCCGTGGCGCCGATGGTCATCGCGTAGCGGCCGATGGTCACCGCGTCCAGCGTGCCGAGGCTGCGCCGCGCGAGGACGGCCCCGATCCGCGGCTTTGTCTGGGCGTAGTACGTCGCCAGCGGAGTGCCGGGTTCAGGCGTGAACGACATGCTGCGGCTCCTCACGGGTCAGTGGATGTCGGCTTCGTCGGCCGCCTCGGCGGCGCGACGGAGCTCCGCGAGGATCTCCGCGGTCGACTGGCCCAGCGGCGGGGCGGCCCGCAGCGGTCCCACCGGCGAGTCGCCGAGCCGTAGCGGACATCCCGGGACCGGCACCCGTCCCCGGCCCGGGTGCTCGACGTACTGGATCATGCCGCGCTGGATCAGGTGCTCGTCGGTGTCGACCTCACGGATCGACTTGACCGGCGCACACGGCACACCGGCGGCCTGCAGGTCCCGGACCAGCTCGGCGCGGGTGCGGGTGCTGGTGCACGACGACACCTCCTCGTCGACCGCGTCGATGTTGGCGACCCGGTCCTTCTGCGTGCGGAACCTGGGGTCGTCGATCAGCTCGGGCCGGCCCAGTGCGGTTGCCACGCCGCGCCAGTGCCGCTCGGAGATGCAGATGATCGCCAGCCATCCGTCGCTCGCCGGGTAGATGTTGTACGGCGCGATCGCCATGCCCGAGTGCCGGTTCCCGGTGCGTTCGGGGAGCTGCTCGGTCGGGGTGGTTGTGCAGGGCGCCCAGGCTCGACGCCAGCATCGGGTAGATGGTGTCGTGCATCGACACCTCGACGATCTGCCCCCGCCCGGTGCGCTCGCGCTGGAACAGGGCCGCGCTGATCGCCGCGAACAGGTGGATGCCGCCGGAGAAGTCCACGAACGCGGCGCCGGCCTTGGTCGGCGGCCCGTCGGGCTCCCCGGTGGCCGACGGCGCCACCGGACATCGCCTGCACCGTGATGTCCATGGCGGACATGTGCGCGTAGGGCCCGGTGGACCCGTAGCCCTTGCCGGAGGCCACGACCAGGCGCGGGTTGTGCGCCAGGAGCCGCTCCGGGCTGAGCTGCAGGCGCTCCATCGTGCCCGGCGCGTAGTTCTCGATGAGCACGTCGGCGGTCTCGACCAGGTCGAGCAGCGCCTGGCGGCCGGCGTCGGTCTTCAGGTCGAGCACCACGCTGCGCTTGTTGGAGTTGAGCATCACGAACTCGTGGGACTCGACCGGCTCGTGCGAGCGGAAGCGCAGTGGCTCACCGCCGGGCGGCTCGACCTTGATGACGTCGGCGCCCAGCTGTGCGAACAGCAGCCCGCAGTAGGGGCCGTTGTAGATCTGGCCCAGTTCGAGGACCCGGACGCCGTCGAAGGCCGGCATGTTGCTTCTCCTGTTCATCTGTGTGCTCGAGTCTCCGGGACCGCTCGCCGGGAACTCAGGACCTCGGATCAGGCGTGTTGACGCCGGCGGCGCCGCCGCGGATGTAGGGGACCGGTCCGAGGCCCTGCGCCGCCGCCGCGGCCTCGGTCAGGTACTGGATCGGCGACCGCGTCGAAGACCGAGTGGAAGGTGCCGTCCTCGTTGAAGCTCACCTGCGCGCCCTCGATCCAGGCCAGGGCGATGGTGTCCTCGGTGTTGTCCGCGGGGCAGAAGAACGTGTGCACCGAGCCGCCGGGCTCGTACAGGTAGGAGCCCGCCGACCTGCGGCTGGTCGGGGTACTCCTTGTACTCCCAGCGGCCCTGGATCGTCCACACCTGAGCCGGACCGGTGTGGTAGTGCAGCGGCAGCTCGCAGCCGGGCGCCAAGGTGGCCAGGAAGACCCACTCTCCCCGTTCGGGGTCCAGGCGCAGCGGCTGGACGTGAATGCCAGGCGCGACCAGGTCCTTGAGCAGCGGGATCTGGTCGATGTTGACGGTCAGAAGCTCACCCTGCGGCAGAGCGACCACCGGCAGCGGGGCGCCGCTGCCGGTGGTGGCCATGCCCGGAGAGACGGTTGCGGTCATGGGTGTCGAGCCTCTCGTCGTACGGATTTACGGATTTAAAACCAGATATCCGTATGCTAGCGAGACCACGTGCGCCGTTGGCAAGACCCGGCCGGACTCGTCGGAGGGCTTGCTAGCGTCAGCCGCATGCCTGCGCGCCCGCATCGCACGGTCGACCGAGTGATCCAGATCCTCGAGACCGTGTCGTTGAGCCCGCGCGGCGTGACCTTGGCCGAGCTGGCCGTCGCCCTGGACGCGGCGAAGAGCTCCGTTCAGGAGCTGACCAACGGACTTCTCGCCCGCGGCTATCTCATCGAGGAGGAGCGCCGGTTCCACCTCGGACCGGGGCCGTTCATCCTCGCCTCGCGGGCGAACAAGCTGGCCGCGCTGTCACTCGATCACCGGTTCGTGGCCGAGTTGGCCAAGGTCCTCGGCTGCACCGTCCTCGTCGGGGTACGCGTCGGGGACGCCATCGTGTTCACCGACTATGTCGGTGAAGAGTCACCCAGCCTGACGTTCGTCGCGCGCACCCACGCCCGTCGCCCCCTCTACACGAGCGCCGCCGGGAAGACCCTGCTCGCCAACGTCCCCGACGACGAGATGTACCGCCTCCTCGACCTCGCCGGTCCCGAGCAGGCAGGCGACGTCCGACAGTTCCTCGCCGAGCTCCCCGAGATCCGCTCCCGCCGACTCGCCTTCAACCGCGGAGCCACGTTCGGCGACGCGTTCACCGTGGCCACGCCCCTGCTGGCACCCGACGGCAGCCTGATCGCGGCGATCAGTGCAGCCGTCGATCGCTCAGAAGCGGATCGTCTCGACGATCTCGGCGAAGAGCTCAAGAAGGCCGTTGCCACGCTCGCGCCCCCGATACGGCCTCACGCCGCCCCGAACAGGCTGAACGGCGGGTCGAACATCGGTTGGAGCTCTGGCCGACCTCGCGGCAACGAAACCAGGACGCCGCGTAGCGCCTCGGCTTGCCTGTGGGTGCCGACAACGCGGTCACGTCACGCGACCAGCCGATACTCGCGTATGAGACCACCGAGGCGATCTCGTCGCAGCTTTCGAACGGCGGCCCCGGGGGTGGGGGAGTGCGGCCGATTGACGGGTGCTGATGGAGCGATCGGTGCGGACGGTGAGTGTCGTAGTGCTCGACGTAGTCGCGCAGCACGGCCGTCGAGGCATTCGCGACGTAGGGTGCCAATCCAGCGCTAAAAAGGGGCGCCGTCGCATCGCCGCGAGCCGCCATCGGTGAACCGCCCCGGGTCTGATGGAGGCTCCACACTGGAGTGGAGAATCTGAGCATGGCACGGAGCAAGACATACCCGCGTGACGTGCGGGAACGCGCTGTCGCGCTGGTATTTGAGCAGGTCAAGACGGGTCAACATGGCTCGCAGTGGGAGGCGATCTGCTCGGTCGCGGCGAAGATCGGCGCCTCGGGCGAGACGGTGCGCAAGTGGGTGCGGCAGGCCGAGGTGGACGCCGGCGCCCGGCCGGGATCGACCAGCGAGGAATCGGCCGAGTTGAAGCGGCTGCGTCGGGAAAACCACGAGCTGCGCCGGGCGAATGAGATTTTGAAGGCGGCGTCGGCTTTCTTCGCGAGGGAGCTCGACCCTCGACTGCCGCACTCGTAACGTTCATCACGGCACACAAGGACCGGTTCGGAGTCGAGCCGATCTGCGCCGTGCTGACCGAGTTCGGCCGCCAGATCGCTCCGTCCACCTATTATGCCGCGCTGACCCGACCCCGCTCGGAACGCGCGGTCCGTGACGAGGAATTCATGCAGATGATCGACAAGATCTATCGGAACAACTTTTCGGTGTACGGGGCCCGGAAGGTGTGGCGGCAATTGCGCCGGGACGGTATCGACGTGGGTCGGTGCCGGGTGGAGCGGCTGATGCGCCACATGGGTCTGGCCGGCGCGGTGCGCGGGAAGACGGTGCGCACCACGGTCCAGGACAAGGACGGCGTCCGGGCGGCGGACCTGGTGAAACGGCAGTTCACGGCGGGTGCGCCGAACCGGCTGTGGGCGGCCGACTTCACCTACGTCCCCACCTGGGCCGGCACGGTGTACGTGGCGTTCGCGATCGACGTGTTCTCCCGCAAAATCGTGGGCTGGCAGGCCCGCATGTCGAAGGAAACCGACCTGGTACTGGATGCGATCGACATGGGATTACGGGATCGGCACTACCGACCCGGGTTGAGCGTCGACAAGTTGGTACATCATTCCGATGCCGGTAGTTCGTAGTCGGGAGGTTAGGCATAACGAGCAGCGGGCTTCGAAGCTGTTCGGCTGGCGAGCGCCGACGTTGTGCAATCAGCTCGACGAGTGCGATCCCCAGGCCCCCTCTGATCGGGACCGTGGCGCGCAGTGCTGTTCCCTCTCCTGGCGGACTTTGATCTTGATCGTTCCTCCGAGCGCCTCGACCCGGTCTTTGAGTCCGACCAGGCCGGACCCACCGGCAAAATTTGCGCCACCGCGGCCCTCGTCTTGACGCAGACCCGCAGGACGCTGTCACCGTCGCCCTCGACGGTGTCGGCCTTGACGTGGACGACGGAGGCGTGCGCGTGCTTGGCCGCGTTGGTCAGCGCCTCGGAGACCATGTAGTAGGCGGCGGTCTCGAACTGCTCGGGCAGCCGCCCGTCGACCCGTACGTCCAGCTCGACCGGGACCCCGGAGCGGCGGGCCAACCCCTTGAGCGCCGGACGCAATCCGCCCTCGGCGAGGGCCGCCGGGTGGATGCCGCGGGCGAGCTCGCGCAGTTCATCGAGGGCTGTGGTGACTTCGTCGGCCAGTCCGTCGAATTGCGCCGCCAGCTCGATCGCTTGGGGTGGCACCGCCGCCTGCGCCACTCGCAGATGCAGTGCCAGTGAGACCAGCCGCTGCTGGGCGCCGTCGTGCAGGTCCCGTTCGATGCGGCGCCGAGCCTGGTCGGCGGCGGCCATGATCCGGGCACGCGATGCGGTCAGCTGCGCCTGGTTCTCGGCGTTGGCGAGGGCGGTGGCGACCAGCTCGGTGAAGTCGGCCAGCCGCGCCTCGGTGTCCGCCGGCAACGGCTGCTCACGCCTCATGGCCATCATGACGCCCCACAGCCGGCCCTCGACGCTGATCGGCACGCCGACTCCGGCGCGGATCCTGAACCCGCGGACGAGGTCGGCTGACGGGCCGGAGGCGGTGCTGTAGTCGTCGATCCGCGCCGGCCGGCCCGTCTCGAACACGAGCGTGACCAGGTTCCGCCCGCCGAGCGGCACGCGGACGCCGGCCGCCCCCTTGTCGCCGGTCGTGCTCCAGCCGACGTAGGTCACCGTGCTGTCCGGGTCGTAGCGGCCCATGGCCGTCAGGTCGACGGCGAGCAGCCGCCGGACCTCGGTGGTGACCGCGGCGAACACCTCCTCCGGGGGCGCCGCCCGAGCGACCAGCGTTGCCACCCGCCGCAGCGCGGCCTGCTCGGCGGCGAACCCGCGCAGCTCCAGGCGCGCCTGTGCGTTGGCGACGGCGGTGGCGACCAGCTCGGTGAAGTCGGCCAGCCGCGCCTCGGCGTCCGTCGGCAGCCGCTGCTCGCGCGTGGACACCGCATTCATGACGCCCCACAGCCGGCCCTCGACGGTGATCGGCACACCGACCGCCGACCGGATGCCCCACCTGCGGGCGATATCAGCAGCATGGCCCGAGGTGTCGGCGTAGTCGTCGATCCGCGCCGGCCGGCCGGTCTCCAGCACCAGAGTGGCCATGTTCCGCCCGCCGGGGGCCACCCGGCTGCCGACGGGAACGGGTGGGACCCGGCCGGTGCTGGTCCACGCGCCAACGACCGTGGCCTCGCCGTCCGGGTCGTACCGGATCAAGCTGGTGTGGTCGGTGCCCAGCACCCGCCCGACCTCCGCGGTGATCGCGGCGAAGGTCTCTGCCGGCGACGCCCCCTCGGCAACCAGCGTCGCAACCCGGCGCAGCGCGGCCTGCTGGTTTTCGCTGCGCCGCCGCTCGGTGACGTCGCGCCCCACCGCGTACACGAGACCCTCGGCGAGTACCGCGCGGGCGCTCCACTGAAGCCAGCGCACGCTGCCGTCTGAGCACAGGTAGCGGGTCTCGAACTCGCTCACGTCCTGGCCGAGTTTGTGCGTGTGGAAAGCCTCCAGGGTGCGTGCTCGGTCGTCGGGATGAACGAACTCGATGAAGGGTCGCGACATGAGCTCCGCGTTCGTGTAGCCCGAGCGTTCGTTCGAAGGCCTGATTGATACGGGTGAAGTAGCCGTCGAGGTCAGCGATGCAGAGCAGGTCGAGCGAGAGTTCGAAGAAGTCGCCGAGCTGCCGCTCGGCCCGCTCGCGTCGGCCTTCCACGTCGGCGAAGGCCGCCATGGTGTCGTTGACGCCCGCGAGCAGCTGAGACCAGGTTCCCTCGAACGCCGCGACCTCTGCGCGATGTCCCAGGCGGTTATCTCTCACGGCGGCGGTCATCTCTCGGATCTCGCCGGCCAGGCGCTCCACCGTGACGTGCAGGTCGTGGAACGCCGCCGCGACATGGCCGATCTCGTCACGCCCGCTGTAACCGATGTCGAAGGCCAGCTTGCCGCTGGAAAGGTTGCGCGCGCCCTCGGAGACCTCCCGCAGCGGGACCGTGATAGACCGCCGCAACGCGAGCCCGAGGCCGGTGACAACGAGGAGAACGGCGAGCAAGATGCCGAGGTCACGGAAGCCGTCAGCTCGCGCCGCTGCGAGGTCGTTCGAAGCGGCCGCGGTGAGGCTCGCTCGGGCGCCGGCCTCCAGGACTCGCAGGGACGCGATCCGCGTGCCCGATGCGTCGAGCCAACCGCTGACCGAGAGCTCCTGCAGTGCGCCGAGCGTGTTGTTGTTGAGGTCGTCGCGAACTGCGGTAACGGTGAGGCCAGCCGGGCTGAACAGCACCGCCTCGAGGTCGGCGGCGAGCGAGCCGCCGGCGTTCTCGCGGAACGCGTCGAGCTCCGCGGTCTCCAGCACGTTCCATCGGACGGCGTTGGAGGCCGCGATCGGGTCAGGGCCGGTGCCGCGAGCAGAGCCGCGACGTCAACGCGCTCCCGCTCGGCCGCCTCGATCGCCTCGACGATCGCCACGTACGCGTCGGCCGCCCGAGCCGAGAGCCGCGTCGGCCCCGCCGCGTCCAGCTCCTGCATCGTCCGAAGCAGGTCGCGGACGATGGCGCTGTACGCGTCGGCGCTCGCCGGCGCCGTGAGCGAGCCGCTCGTCGCCTGAACGCGCACGGCGTTCAGCTGACGCCGTACCGCATCCAACCGACCCCCGAGATCGACCGGCCCCGTCCATTCCGCCGCATGCCTGCTTCCCCGGTCCAGCGCGGCGTCGACGTCGGCCCGTGCTGCGCGCAGCTGCTCCAGGCTGGCCGCGCCCGGGTGCAGGATCGTGAGAGCACTGGCGGTGCGCTCGTCGGCCAGCGCGGTTGAAAGATCAGTGGCGACGAACGACTGCTCGGTTGCACTTCGGAAATCGCTGAGCGACGACGCATTCCGCCAGGCACTCACCGAGCCGGCGATCGTGACGCCGAGCAGCACGGCGACCGGCAGGAGCACCAGCAGCATCAGCTTTGCACCGACGCCCAGTCGAGCGAGCAGCGGCGTCCTCCTGCCGAGCGCGGCCGTGGCCACGGGCTGCTCAGCGCGCCGGTGGCGGGTAGTACGCGTGGTCACGAAGTTCGCCTTCGACCCGCCCCACGGCCGCATCAAGCGAGTCCTTGACGGGACGTCCCTGGACAACGGCCTCGTTGAACGCGCGCGCGAACGCGTCGCTCAGAGCCGGATAGGCCGGGGTCTGCGGTCGCGGCCGCGCGACGCCGTTCTCCAGCTGCTGGATGTAGAGGTGCTCGGGACCGCCCGCGCCGAAGCTCGGGGAGATGCGGACGGCGCTCCTCGTGGCGGGAACCGCACCGCTCGCTTGCGTCATCCGGAGCACCTCCTGCGGACTCAGGAGGAACTCCAGGAAACGCCACACGGCGTCTCCGTCGGTCGCGTTCGACGTGATGCCCCACTGCCACGAGCCCGATGCGGTCGCGGTGCCGTTGCCGAAGTTCGGCAGTGGGACGACCTTGACGTCTGCCGGGAACGCCTTCGCGTACCGGTCGTAGAACCAGTGGCCTATCCACGAGATCGGGCTTCTGCCCTCCTCAAACGCATCTCCATTCGTGTTCGGGTCGACGTAGCCCTCCCTGTACCACTGCTGCAAGATCGTCAACGCGTGCACGGCGGGCGGTCCGTTGAGGAAGCCGTCGACCGTTGCGGTACGTCGCTCGGTCGATCAAATCTCCGCCCGCCGACCAGACCGCCGGCGCGAAGCCGTACGTGTACCACTCCGGGTTGGGCTCGTCGAGCTGCAGATCGAGCGGTTGAGTAGAAGCCGGCCTGGCGCAGCCGCTGAAGGACGCCGGTGAACTCGTCGACGTTCCACGCATCGCCCGGCCCGGTCGGGATGCGGATCCCGGCACGCGTCAGGATCGAGGGCCGCACGTACAGCCCGAGGCCTGAGTCGAACGTCCCGATGCCCCACAGGCGCCCTGCATAGGTGCCCTGCTGAAGGATCGAGGGCAGGAGGTCCTCGCGCAGCCCCGTCGAGACACAGGAGTCGATGGGCTTGAGCTTTCCCGACCAGGCGTAGTTGTAGAGGTTGGGCCCGTCGAAGTCGAGGACGTCCGGCAGGCCGCCATGGGCGGCGGCGACCGTCACCTGTCGTGCGTAATCGCCCACGGGCAGCGTGATCAGCCTGACCTGCACGTCCCGCTCGGCGGCGTTGAAGGCGTCTGACCTGCTCACGCAAAGTCTTCGCCTCCGCGCTCACGGCGCCGCCCGTCGTGGAACCAGGCCGTGATGTACGTAGGCCTCGGCCCGCTGAGCTTGCCGTCACATGTGGAGTCGGACCGCGCGGGCTGCACACAGGCGGCGAGGGCCGCCATGACGAGGCAGCTGACGAGCGCGGCGGAGGCCGGGCCGATCCGCCGTCGCAGTCGGAGCCGCCGCGTTGCGCCGCTGTCCATCAGCTACCTTTGCCTCTCCCAAGAGCTCCCAAATCGTGCGCGGCCTCAGCTCATCCGTTCGCTCGACCGCGGACACGGAACTCGTGGGTTGTGCGGTGGCTGGGCAGTGTACTCACTGGTCGGCGCGACAGCCGGGATCGCGGCGCAGTCAGGTTAGCTAGACAGCAGCCTTGCCGCCATGCGCCAGCCGTGCGGATCGAGCGGTCGGCGCCGCTCGTTCGGGAGGATGTCGTGCTAATGACCGATCATGTCGTCCTTCGGTGTCGGTCGCGCCGCGCCTGTTGCTGTAGTTCGTGGCCGACCCCTTCGGGCATGAGCAGCGCGCCAGGCCGCAGACGCCCTACGGCGACGCTTCGGTCCCGGTGCTTATCGAACGCGATGTCCGACGCGACCTGGGGATCACCGGGCGTTCGATCGACGATCAAGGCCTTAGGATCGCGCCGCCGGAGGCGGCGCCTTGATCTGTAAAGGCAGATTCGGCAGTGCCCAATGTCAACGGCCTGTTGTAGCCCGGCTGATGCTTGACGTTTTGGGCTTGATCGGCTTTCCTTCCGGTTTGTCCGGCGGGCCTGCACTGCTCTGCTGGAGTTGTCCGTTGTCGAGCAATAATATCGCGCGCGGTTCTGCGTGATCGTCTTACCCAGCGTCGGCCAGCAGCTGTTGGATCGCGCTGGCGGATAGATCGATCTTGGATAGGAACTGCGTCCGGCTAGCCGTAATCAGGTCGCCGAAGTCCTCCGCGATCGGATGGAGATCAGGATGACGTGAGACCGGCGCGGGCCGACCTGGCGAAGCCGAGACGCCAGTTCGAAGCCGCTCTCATCACCCAGATTGATGTCTACGAGTGTGACGTCCGGCTCGAGCTCTTCGGCTAGCTGCAGTGCCTCGGCGCTGTTCGAGGCAACACCGACGACAGTGATGCCGTCGCCCTCCAGCAGTCTCTGCGCGGCCCGCAGAAACCTAGGGGTTATCGTCCACGATCAAGCAGCGCACCCCGACCTCAGAATCTCCTCTCGTCCTTCGCGCGGCGCGCAGAACAGATGCTCGAAACCGCGCCTTGGCGATTAGCCTACAGCCGGTGCGGCGGTCCTCGCGCCGGACCGCGGGGCGCAGGCCGGTTCGCCAGCAGCGTGCGCCGGACTCGGCGATGCCGCTGGTCGATGACCCGTGCGAGGTCGTGGTCTGCGAGTCGGGCTGTTGCGGCGACTGCGGCGCGGACCTGACCGGTGCGCAGGGATCGGCGTGCAGAGGCGACAGGTCACCGATGTCGGGACGCCGCTCCCTCCACCGCGCACCGGCTCGGGCGCAGTGCGGCCCCGGGCGTCGGCCCGGGCGCCGGAAAACTGCTGTTGCACTACCGCCAGTCGGGCGCGTCGCGGCCTCGGGGCCTGCTTGGCCCGGGTGTCGACCGGTTTCATGGCCCGACCACGAAGACATGATCCTGCGTTCGTCAGTGACCTCGCCGCGCCCTTCACCAACAACCAGACCGAGAGCGACATCCGCCCGGTCAAGACTCCAGCAATGCGCCTCCGGTGGCTGCTGGCGCAATCTCACCGGCCTGGCCGACTTCGTCGTCGTCACGTCCTACCTGTCCACCGCCGCCAATTGGGCCTCGACGCTTCCACGTGTTCACCCAACTGCCCGTTCACCAGGGGCCTGGTTACCGCCTCCTGCGAACCGCTGAACCCTGCTGAACAGCTACGATGTGAGGCCCTGCAGGCGCCCCACATCGGTTAGGTCCGGGCTAGGGAGCGGCGAGATGGCACGCGATGAAATCGTATGGCGCTGGATGAGTCGGGCCGTCGGCCGCTGGCCGACGGGGCTGCTCGCCAGCGTGGCGATGGTTGCCGCGGTCACCGGTCTGATCAAAGTGGTCCAACCGCTTGTACCGGCGGCAGCCCAACCACCCTTGTCGGCTAACCTGCTGGTGCTTTACACGCCTGTGGTCGTAGCCGCTGCCATGCTCAGGGGTTTCTGGCTCGCGGCGGGCACTGCCCTCTTGAGCGTCGCGGCGTTCGACTTCTTCTTCCTGGCTCCACTCCATACGTTGGGCATTGACGACGTGCGTGCACGAGTCACGTTGGTGGCTTTCCTGGCCACAGCGGTCGTCGTAGGAGTGCCGGCGGTCCGGCTGCGACGGGCACTGCGGGAGTTGGCACGCTTGTCTGACCAGCTTGCGGGATCACGTGCGCGAATCGTCGCTGCTGGAGACGAGGCGCGGCAGCGTCTGGAGCGAAACCTGCACGACGGCGCCCAACAACGCCTGCTTTCATTAGCGTTCGAACTGCGCCTTGCCCAGGACACGGTGCCATCCGAGCTCTCCACGGTCAGGGATGACCTCGGCCGGTTCGTCGAGGAGCTCATGGAGGTGCTCGAAGAGCTGCGCGAGATCGCGCGTGGCCTGCATCCTGCGGTGCTGTCCGAGGGCGGGCTCAACCCCGCTATGCGAGCGCTGGCCAAGCGCTCGCCCGTCCCGGTCAAGTTGCACCTCGACATCCAAGCCCGATATCCGCCACCGGTCGAGGTAGCAACCTATTACGTTGTCTCGGAGGCACTGGCCAACACGGCCAAGCATGCCAAGGCCTCCCATGTCGAGCTGATCGTTCGAGAGCAAGACGGCGCGTTGTGGCTGCGCATAAGTGATAATGGCGCCGGCGGGGCGGAGCTTCAGCGGGGTTCGGGTCTGATCGGGTTACGCGACCGGGTCGAGGCCCTTGGTGGCTCGATCGAGCTCATCAGTCCCGTGGGGCAGGGCACGACGATGCACGTCTCACTTCCAATTGAAGGAACGGCACGGCTGGTGGACCCACGGGCGCCACAACAACGCTCATTGGCGAGCCGGATTCAGGCCCCGGATTAGGTTCTCTACGTGGATTTCCTCTCTTGCCGTGGAGACATCCGCATTGAGGGGGTAGTGATCCTGACTTTTTTGCCACTCTTCGTGATCTTGAACGGTTTGTAGCGGAATGAGCTGCGGGTTCGGCAGGTCGGGCGGTCCGGGTTGGTGCACTAAGGGCGCGCGGTGAATCAAGTCAGTTCGGTTCGGGCGTGTCGGGGGTGGGGTGCAGGGTGTAGTTCCAGTCGCCGTGGAAGTCGTCTCGGGTGATCGGGAGGGCGCCATCTCGCGGTCGCTGATCTTGATTCCGGTGGGGTAGCTGCCGGTGTCGAGGGCGGCGGTGCACGGTCAGGCCGGTGTCGGTGGTGGTCGCACCGATCAGCTGGAGGATGGTTTCGTGGCTGGTCAGAGGCCTGCCGCGCCAGTTCATGGTGATCTGGGAGAACAGCCGGTGCTCGATCTTGTTCCATTTGCTGGTGCCCGGGGGCAGGTGGCAGACGCTGATGGCCAGGCCGGTTTCGGCGGCGAGCGCGGCCAGTTCGGTCTTCCAGGTGCGGCGTCGGTTGCCGTTGGCGCCACCGCTGTCGGCGGTGATCAGCAGCCGGTCGGCGTCGCGGGTAGGCGTGGCGGCCGCGGGTGTTCCACCAGGCCCGTAGGGTGTTCACCGCGAACGCGGCGGTCTCGTGGTCGATGCCCACCGTCACCCATCCGGTGTTGGCGCCCAGGTCGTAGACGCCGTAGGGGATCGCCTTGCCCGCCTCGCCGATGAAGTCGTGGACCTCGACCTTCTCCGGGTCGCCGGCGGGTCGGTAGTCGCTGGCCGGTGTTCTTGTACTGGCCGACGAGTTCCTTTTTCTTGCAGTCCACGCTGATCACCGGCATCCCGGCGGCCAGGGCCGCGGCGACGGTGTCGTGGATGTGGCGGAACTGGGCATCGCGGTCGGGGTGCCGGCGCCCTCCAGGGTCTTGGAGTTGGCTTGCAGGCTGTAGCCGGCCTCGTGCAGCAGCCGCCCCACCAGCGTCGCGGACACCTGATGCCCCTGGCTGCGTAGCTGATCGGCCAGGCTCCGCAACGACTTCGACGTCCACCGCAGCGGGGTCATCGGGTCCCCGCGCGAGTCCGGGTCGACCAGCTTGTCCAACGCCGCGGGCAGCTCGGGGTCGTGTTCCTCGGCGCGTTTGCGCCCACCGCCGGGACCCCGCGAGCGGCCCACCGGCAGCGGTTGCGGGATCGTCGAGCTCGCTACGTCCGCGCCGCACCGTGTCCGGCGAGACCCGCACCGCGTCCGCGACCACCCGCACCCCGCCCGACCCCAGCTCCCGAGCCTCGCTGCCCAACCAGATCCGACGCTGACGCTCGGTCAGATGCGGCTTGATCGCGTCGTAGCGCCGCTCCAGTGACTCCATGACCGCGGACATAGCACAGACCGTAGCCACCCCGAGGCCGGAAACTAAGTTATTTCGCTACAAGCCCTAAGCCGGGCTCGTAGCGGGGTTGCTCGGTCCATCCGTCGGGCTAGTGCGCGCGCGCAGGCCCTTCGCAGACATGCCAGACAGCAAGGTCAAGATCAGCTCGCAGCCAAGCGTCCGCGTGGGTCTGCAGCGCGGTAGTCGTGATCATGACGCCACCGCGACAACCTGGCTCGTGATCTCCACTCCCCGCTCGGTGAAGAATCGGCCCAGGAACTCGACCGCGCTCACCGCGTGGCCGCTGGTCAGGATCACACGCACGTTGTGCATACGCTCGCTCATGGTTATCTCCTCTCTGGTCCCCTCAGGACGATGCTCGTCGTGACACCGCCGCGCATTGACGCCAGTGGCCGTGCCCATTGCTGATGGCCGGTAGTGACCACTGCCCGTTGGCTGGTAAGCGGACGTAATCCGTCTCTGGTGGACCGACCGCCTGGTGCCCGCTCTCGCCGCGGTCCGCGACCGGCGCGGCTCGGCCGAACGCCCGGCCGCGGTGATCCCCGACTTCGCGACGCTGCTCCCGTGCCCCTTGACTCCAGTGGCGATCACGTCAACCTGCTCGCCTTCGCCCAGCCCCAGCTGCTGCACGACACCGATCGGTCCCGCGCAAGACAGGAGGCGGCGAACCGCCCACCCTCACCACTCGGTCTTCCTTGATCCACTACCAGCACTGGTTGCACTGCACTCCCGCGCCGCGCCCAGGTAGGCAGGGCCAGCCCGCACCTGGCGGATGCCGTTGAGGTGAGCCGCCAGGCCCGTGCAG
>CAWKFT010000024.1:0-1026050 GCA_963848975.1 uncultured Alphaproteobacteria bacterium | reverse complement strand
CCAGGGGACGCGCGAGCGCGACGTCTCGACGACGGTGTCCGACAACTCCTCGTCGCCGACGCCGCCTAGGCGCATGCATGTCTTCCTCGGCCTCCTGCTGGATCACCTCCACCACGTCGTCGACGGTGAGCACGCCGACCAGCCGTTCGTTCTCGTCAACGACGGCGGCGGAGAGCAAGTCGTATTGCCCGAACTCGCGCGCCGCCTCCTCCTGATCATGGTGGCGGGAATGGCGGGGCTGGTCTCGTGCATGATTCGTCGCTCTTCACCGAGCGCTTGGTGCGCAGGAGCTGGTCGAGGTCGACGCCGCCCAAGCAGCTTGAAGGTCGGGTCGACGACAAAGATCTGGCCGAAATGATCGGGAAGGTTGTTGTCCTCGCGCATGTAGTCGATGGTCTGGCCGGCGGACCAGAACGGCGGCACGGCCACGAACTCCGCCTGCATGCGGCGCCCGGCCGTCTCCTCGGATATTCGAGCGCACGGCGCCGCGGGATCGCTCGGTGTAGGGCATCTGGCCGAGGATCTGCTCCTGATCCTCCTGCTCGAGGTCCTGAGGATGTAGACCGCGTCGTCGGAATCGAGCTCCTGGACGGCCTGTGCGATCTGGTCGTTGGGCAGGCTGTCGACGATGTCCAGGCGGATCGCCTCGTCGACCTCGGTCAGCGCCGAGAAGTCGAAGTCCGAGCCCATCAGCTCGACGAGGGCGCGGCGCTGCTCGGGCATCAGCGCTTCCAGGAGGTCGCCGAGCTCGGACTGGTGGAGGTCGGAGACGTCCTCCTTGAGTGTCAGCGTGTCGCGGTCGGCGATCGCCGCGCCGATATGGGCGAGATAATTGGCGCGGATCGCGCCGTCCTCGCCATAGATGTCGGCGCCTTCGTGCCCAGCGTGGGCGGCGGCCGCCTCGTCGTTGCCTTCCACCAGTCGAACTCCGCTTGCAGGGGCCGCCTGCGGCGGCTGCGAGCCGTCGCCGACCAAGCCCTATCGGCAAGCCGCTGGCGGTTCAAGAGCGGCAGGCGGGCTACGGATCGGGGCGAGGCGGCAGATCGTCGGGAGTTCAGGGACTTGCCGGCAGGACCTCACGTCCCGGCAGGCCGGGTATGCCTGGAAGCATGCCGCGTGGCGGGGCGGCGCCCGCCGCTCCTCTGCAAGCCGCGCCTTGGCGCGTGCCGCCGCGACTGTGGCGATAGCGACGAAGAAGAGGATGCCCGGATCGGCGCTGCCGCCGTTGAAGGCGGCGCCGACGAGCCCGCCGAGCGTGATGGCACGCACCCCTGCCACGGCATCGCCGGTGCTGACGTCGACCCATGGCTCCAGCGAGCCCAGCCCGCGAAGGATGACGAAGAGCAACCCGGCCATCATCAGCGCGCCGATGACGCCGAGCTGGGACAGCACGGCGATCGGCCAGCTGGAGGCGCGGGAGCTGCCAAAGCCGAGCCCGAAGCCGCTGGTGTCGACGAGCGCTTCGAGGCTCTTGCTGTTCCAATAGGCGCGCTCCTGGCCGGAGCTCGACGAATGCTTGTTGATCACCATCGTGTCGATCAGCTGGCCGAAGGCGTCGAAGGCGCGCTCGTTGTAGATCAGCACCGCGAGGAAGGCGATCAGCCCGGCGAAGCCGACGATCAGCACCGCGAGATCCGGTCGGTCGAGCCGGCCCCGGCCGATCCGGCTGCCGAGCGAGACCGCCAGCGGAAGGGCAAGCACGGCCATGCCGACATAGGCGGTCGAGGAGGTGGACAGGAGAAGCAGCAGGAGCAAGATGACGGTCAGCGCGGCGGAGACGCGAGAGCCGGTGCGGCGCCAGTCCACATAGGCGAAGGCGATGCAGGCGAGCGACATGCCGCCGAAGCCCGAGGCTTCGGAATAGGCGCCGGTGATGCGCGCGAAGCCGGCCTCGCTGGTCTCGGTCAGCATGACGTAGCTCGCCGTGCGGATCGGCTCCAGGAGGTCGCCGACGCCGCCCAGCTTGCCGGCGAGGTCGATCAGCCCCATGGCCGTGTGGGCGATGACGAACAAAAGCACGCCCTTGCGGACGAGATCGAACCGGTCGCGATGGAAGAGGATCAGGGTCAGGGCGATCGCGGTGAAACCGCCGAGCAGGAAATAGCCGGTCTGCGAGATGTTGCCGGAAACGGGAGAGAGCGGCACCTCGATGACGCCGAAACGCTGCGGCGACTGGACGAAGGAGGTGGTCTGCCCGGCAAACAGGCGGGGAAACAGGAAGGCGCTGACCGCGGCGTAGAGCATCAGCGCGACCAGCAGCCACATCGTCCGGACGCTGCCGAAAACCGTGCCGAACTCCTGCAGGAAGCGGCGGCGCAGCGTGGTCGCGGCGACGAGAAGCGCGGCGAAGATCGTATAGATGAGCGGCGAGGAGCCGCCGAGCGAGCTCAAGGTGACCAGCGCGGTCGACCCGAAGGCGAGCGAAAGGAACAGGCCGAGCAACAGCGGCGCCCGCCAGACGAAGCCGGTCGCCAGCACGGCGAGGCAGACGATGAGGCCGGCGATGGACGCTTGCACCCTTGGACGGCCTCCCGTGGCCCTGGCGGTCGACCCTTCGCCGCCCCTGCAAGGAGCGGCAGATCCTTCAGGGACGCCCGACTCCTGCGCGCGAGGAGTATGGCATGGCGGGACAGCGCCGCGGAAACCCGGCATTGGTGGTAGCCGGGAGGTAGGCAGGCCCTGCTTCCGGCTGGCTTCAGGGTCGATCCGGCGGGCTCGGGCGCCTCCCCCGCGCCGCCTCAAAAACCGCGGCGTCGCCCTTGTTTCGCCAAGGGCGATTTGCTACATGCCGCGGGCCGGCGCGAGCCGGTCCTTCGTGACGTGCGGTCGTGGCGGAATTGGTAGACGCGCAGCGTTGAGGTCGCTGTGGGGCAACCCGTGGAAGTTCGAGTCTTCTCGACCGCACCAGCGCCCGGAGATTTGCGTTCCGGATCCCCGCCTGAGCACCAAGTGACAAACTCCCCCTACGCTCGGCGAGCGTTCGGCCGGGCCATCCTTGGTCGATGCCGAGGATTTGGCCGATGTTCGAGCCGAATTTGGGCCGTTTCCATGCTATGGTGCCCAATGCTCGCCTCTTCGACAGGAGGACGCAATGGCTCGCATCCCTGTACTATCATTGATATTCGCCGTAGTCGCGCTGCCAGCTTTGGCTGAGGGGACGACCGACCCTGCAACGGTAACCTGCAAAGACTACGTCAGTGCCAGCCACCAAGGCATGCTGGACATCAGCGCCGCGGTGCACGAAGCGCTGAAGGACGACCCGAAGTTCGGTGCGCTCAGCGAGAAAGATGTGGACGACAAGATCGCCCAAGCATGCACGGCCCATCCAGACGCCAAGGTGGTCGATGCGCTCCATTCATAGGTGCCCTTCGCCTTGCCGTGCCATGGATTTGAAGGTTCTGTCGGCCGGCGACCGATCGTCGAGGGCCCCTCCCGACAATGCGGCCCGCTAATTTCAGCCAGCGAAACCGCCTAGCGCAGCTTTGGCGGCGCGTTGAGCGTATGGACCAGCTGGTCGAGCAGCTGGTCCTCATGCGTGAAGCCGCAGCGGACGAGCTCGAGCGCAATCACCGGTGCGTCGTCATGACCCGACTGATCGAGGATCAGCCTGCCGGCCAGGCGTCCAAGCACGCGGTCTATCATGGCCAATTGAGCGGGCGTCACGACGCCTGCCACTTCTCGTGTGTCGGTCATAGGTTGCCCGCCAATTCGCGACGCCGGCACTCTACGCCTGAGCGCGGGCGCCCTCAAATCACGTTGGTGGGAAAAGCGCGTCTTGACGGAGGTGTCCGCGGCGCGACGACCAATCTCCAGTCGATCGCGGTCGGAACCGACCGGTGTTAGGATGGCCTGCCGCGCGAAGGCAAGGAACGATGCGAGCTCACCGATCTCGCGCGTCGTGGATCGCCTGCAACGCCACACGGAGAAAGGGAGACCCTCCATGACCGAAAGCCCTTCACGCAGCCAGACCAGCGCCGCCGAGGCCCGGGGCATCGACATGAAGCTCGAGGCCGTGGTCATCCCGGTCTCGGACGTCGAGCGGGCCAAGAGCTTCTACAGCAAGCTCGGTTGGCGGCTCGATGCCGATTTCGTGGTGGGAGACGAGTTCCGGGCCATCCAGTTCACCCCGCCGGGCTCGCCCTGCTCGGTGCATTTCGGCAAGGGGATCACCAAGGCGGCGCCTGGCTCGGCGGCCGGGCTGTTCCTCGTCGTCTCCGATATCGAGGCGGCGCGCGCCGAGCTGGTCGCCCGCGGCGTCGAGGCGGGCGAAGTGTTCCACCAGTGGGTCGGCGAGGAACCCAAGAGCGGCGTCGACCCGCAACACCGCAGTTACGCGTCCTACGCCACGTTCAGCGATCCCGACGGCAACAGTTGGCTGCTGCAGGAGGTGACGGCGCGCCTGCCTGGCCGAGTGGACACGGACGAGACGATTTTCACCTCGGCGCGGGAGCTCGCCGGCGCCCTGCGGCGTGCGGGCGCGGCGCATGGCGAGCATGAGAAGCGGACCGGCGGCCAGTACGACACCAACTGGCCGGACTGGTACGCCGAATACATGGTGGCCGAGTTCGGCGGCAAGCCGCTGCCTTCCTGAGCCGAGGCGGCGGCAGGTCGCCCACCCCTCGCCGCTGGCGTCTCCCCGACGGACGGGTTACAAAATGAGCGGTCGTTCATCGGTCGCCTGCGGCCCAAGAAGGTGTGTCGAATGGCTGAAAGCCGCGCACAGCGTCGTCTGGCGGCCATCCTGGCCGCCGATGTCGTCGGTTATTCCCGCCTCATGGAGTCCGACGAGACCGGGACGCTCCAGCGGCTGAAGGCGCTGAGGCGGGACATCATCGACCCTTCCATCGCCGCGCATTCGGGCCGCATGGTCAAGCTGATGGGCGACGGCGCGCTGGTCGAGTTCGCGAGCGCCATCGACGCGGTGACCTGCGCCGTCGAGATCCAGAAGATGGTCGGCGAGCGCAATGCCGCCGCACCGGAAAGCCAGGCGATCCGCTTTCGCATCGGCATCAATGTCGGCGACATCATCGTCGAGGGCGACGACATCTATGGCGACGGGGTCAACATCGCGTCCCGCCTGGAAGGCGTGGCCGAACCCGGCGGGATCTTCATCTCGCGGACGGCCGCCGACCAGGTTCGCGACAAGGTGCCGATCCGCATCGAGGATCGCGGCGACGTCGCCCTGAAGAACATCGTGCGCCCCATCCAGGTGTTCTGCGTCATTCCCGAAGGTCTCGGCATTCTGGAGCCGGCGGCACCGCCGCTGCCATCCGTCGGCGCCGCGCCCAAAGGACTGTCCATCGCGGTGCTGCCCTTCGCCAATATGAGCGGCGACGAGGAGCAGGAGTATTTTGCCGACGGGATCTCCGAGGACATCATCACGGCGCTTTCGAAGCTCTCGCAGCTGTTCGTGATCGCCCGCAATTCCTCGTTCGCCTTCAAGGGCAAGAACGTCAATGTCCAGGAGGTGAGCAAGAGCCTCGGCGTGCGCTACGTCCTGGAGGGCAGCGTGCGCAAGTCCGGCAACCGTGTCCGCATCACCGCCCAGCTGATCGACGCCAGCACCGGCGGGCATCTCTGGGCCGAACGCTTCGACCGCGAGCTCACCGACATCTTCGCGGTCCAGGACGACGTGACGCAGCACATCGTCGGCGCGCTGGCGCTCAACCTGACCGAGAACGACCAGGAACGGCTGACCAGCGAGCATACGGACAATCTCGAGGCGCATGACTGCTTCCTGCGCGGCCGCGACCAGATCTGGCTGTTCCGGAAGGAGACGAACCTCGAAGCGCAGCAGCTGCTGCAACGGGCCATCGACCTCGACCCGAGCTTCGTCCCGCCCTATGCCTTCCTTGCCTTCTCGCACGGGATGGACCATGTGAACGGCTGGGCTCAATCGTCGTCGCGGCCGCTCGAGCAAGCGGAGCAGCATGCGAGGAAGGCCATTGCGCTTGCCGAGCGCTATCCCTACGGGCACTGGGTGCTGGGGGTCGCGCTGCTCTATCTGCGGCGGCACGAGGCGGCAATCCGCGAGGCCGAACGCACGATCGCGCTCTCCCCCAACCTTGCTGAGGGCCACGAAAGCCTCGGCAACCAGATGCTCTACTCAGGCAGGCCCGAGGAGGCGCTGGCCTGCTTCGACCGGGCGATGGCGCTGAACCCGTATCATCCGGACGTCTACCTGCATTTCCAGGCGCAGGCGCTTTTCCACCTGGGCCGGTACGAGGATGCCGTCGGCGCGCTCAGCCGGCGCCTTGTCCGCAATCCAGGAACCGACGTGTCGCGCGCTCTGCTCGCCGCAACCTACGGGCATCTCGGCCGCATGGCGGAGGCGCGCGAGCAATGGGATGCGCTGCTGCGCATCAATCCCGACTATTCGCTTGCGCAGCGCCGCTCGGTGCTGCCCTACAAGAACCCCGCCGACTTCGAGCCCATCGTCGATGGGCTGCGCTTGGCCGGCCTCGTCGAGTAGGCGGGCAGATCAGGCCCGCGAGTTCCTGCTCCATCCGACGGGCGTTGAGGTAGCGCGTCGTCACGCTGGCGCGCTCCAGGACCTCCTCGACGCTGTCCGCCTGGACGACCGCCCACACCTCCTGCGAGGATCCGGCAGCACGCTCACGGGACTTGCCCTCGAAGACGATGGCCTCCCAATAACGACCGCCGCGCGTCTCGCGATGCGGGGTCCCGACGAAGAAGTGCCGGGTCGAAGCCTTGGAAGTGCGGCTAACCGCACGAACCGTCCGTACCATTTTCATCCTCCTCCTCGTTCGGCGAAGGGCCTTCCGACGGGCATTGTCCCATCCTGGGCCACCTTCCCTCGCCTCACGGATCGCGTTTCAAGAACCGTGCCAGCCTGGTCGGCGTTTCGCTTCTCGGTCTCGCGTCACCCATTTTGGTCGATAGCCGCCGGCGTCGAAGACGCCGATACTTTTTGTGGGGCTCTTCACGGAGCGTTTCGTGCTCGCGGATCGACATGCAGGCGGCGGCCGTCTTGGCCGGCAGCTCAAAAAGTGGTCGGCGACGCTCCTCGCCAATGCGCTGTCCACCTACGTGCTCGACACGGTTTCCACCGCGGCGGGGGTGCTGCTTGCCGCCTCGGGCCTGCTCTCGGACGCCGGCTGGGGACCGCTGCTGGTGTTCCTCGGAGCGTCCTACGTGGTGTGGGGCTATGGGCTCTCGTCAAGCCTCGACGCGAACTGGCGGCTGCTCGCCAGCACCGGCACCAGCACCAGCGCGCTTTCCAAGCTCGCCTACGACCTCACTTCGGGGAGCTCTCCCCGCACTCGCCGCTTGCTGGCCGCGGGCGGCTACGTGCTGTTCGAGCTGCTGAAAGAATTGCCCTACTATCTCGCCGCGTTCGGCCTGGCGCTGGCGAGCGATACGGTGACCGCCGAGCAGGCGACGATCTTCCTTGGCGGCGCGAATCTCGGGGCGGCCGCCTACGAGGCGACGCTGGGATGGTCGACCCGCTCCATGCTGCGACGCAAAGACCCCGCGGGCTACGCCTCGTTCGAGCGGGAATGGTCGACGCGCCAATACCTGACCAGCTATTACGGCAGTGTCGACGAGGACGAGCGCGAGACGATCGCCTTCTTCAGCGCCGCGGCGCGGCAGATGCCGCCCGACGAACCGGCACTGGTGTTCGGCGCGGGGCCGACGCTCCATCATGTTTTCCTGATGGCCGAAAAGGCCTCCGAGATCCACGTCGGCGACTATCTTAGCCCCAACCTCGACGCGATCTCACGCTGGATCGGCCAGGAACCCGGCGCGCATGATTGGCGGCCCTTCGTGGCCTATACCTTGCAGTGCGAGGGTGCCGTCGCTGTCGACAGCGCCGCCATCGCCGAGCGCGAGACGCTCACCCGGCAGAAGGTGAGCGCATTGCTGGACGTCGACATCCGCAAGGAATGGCCGCTGGGGGCGGCGCACAGGCTCTACGGCACCGTGCTCAGCGCCTACTGCGTCGATTCCGCGACATCCGACATCGAGGCGTGGCGGCTCTACATGACGCGCGTCGCGCAGCTGGTGCGGCCGGGCGGGACGCTGCTCGTCGCCGCCCTGGGCCGTACCCACAGCTATTTCGTCGGCGACAACGCCTTTCCGAGCCCCTGCCTGGACGAGGCGGACCTCAGGGCCGAGCTCCTCGGCTTCTTCCGCCAGGCCGACCTGACGGTCCACGCGGTGGACGTCCCGGGATGCGCCGCGCACGGCTACAGCCGGATCATCCTCGCGGCAGGGCACAACCGGCTGTAGCGCCGGTCGGAAGAGCTCTGCCGGCGGATAGCGGTCCGGCGGTCGGCACGAGGCAGCGCTTGGGGGCTCGGCTTGCATTGGCGAGGCGGTTGCTTTCGGGGCGGGCTTTGCCATTTCGGGCCACTGACGGTGCTTTGCGATGGGCTGCGGGAGCGGCTTCCGGCCGAGCTACGGCCGGAGATGATCGCTCGGGATTTTTGGCCCATCGATCGCTGCTCGTAGCGCAGGTTTTTTCGACCGAACCAGATAGCCCGTTTCAGCCGCTTGATCAGTCAAACTGGCTGCTGAGGCCGGGCAATATTCTGGCGGCGCCCTTTTTGGAGCGGCAAGACCGCCTGCGGCGCCGGCCCCGGGGCTTGAGCCCCCAGGGTTCTTGACCCGTCCAGCCGAATGCGCCGAGTGCGGTACCTTCGGTAACCGCTTGATCGCATGGGTCGTTTGGCCCCCAGCCAAATCCGCCGAGTGCGGCAGGGCAGGTAGATTTCGGCAGTTGTCGGCCCGATGGACATTCCACGTTGTCCGAACGTGGCGAATGAGGCGTTGCCTCTTGCGTCGGCCGACCGCGCTGGCTTGTCGGTCAGCGCCTGATCGTCAAGGTTCGTTTGACTTCGCAACCAAACCCGTCGAACCCTGCAGGGTTTGGACTCGGCATGCCACTGATTGGACACTCCGCGTCGGTCAGAAGGTTGCGGTGGGCATCAATCTTGCGGACCGGCCGCTCGCTCGCCTGTCGGTCAGCGCGTGATCGTCAAAGTTCGTTGACCTTCCAACCAAACCCGTTCGCAGGGCTGGTAATTCGTCAGGCCAGCTGAATGGACACTCCGCGTCGGCCAGAAGGTTGCTGTGGGCATCAATCTTGCGGACCGGACGCTCGCTGGCCAACGGCATCGCTTTTTGCCTCGCTCCCATCGGCTTCACAGACCATTTCATGCCGGTCGGACGAAAGATCATCCTCGCGGCCAGATACACCATCTCAAACGCTGGCCCATCGCTCGCCGCTTGATTGCCAAAGCTTTCTCGGCCAAGCAGGGAAAACCGTTCCTCAGCCGGCCAGCCCATGCTTTTTTCCGCCCATCCACTTCGCGGCGTCCTCTTCATGGTCCTGGCGACGGGCTTCTTCGTGGTCAATGACAGCATGATGAAGCTGGTGGCCGAAGCGCTGCCTCCTTATCAGGTGTTGATGCTTCGCGGGGTGGCGGCGCTCTTGTGGGGCACGCCGCTCGTTCTCCTGGCCGGATATGCGAGCAAGGCTCCGCTGGTGTTCGAGCGGCGGGTGCTCGCCCGCAACCTCGCCGAGACCGGCGCCATCCTGTGCTATGTGGTGGCGCTGGCCAACATGCCGATCGCGGATGCGACCGCGCTCGGCCAGGTCACCCCTCTGCTCGTGCTCCTCGGCGCAGCGTTCCTGTTCGGCGAACGCATCTCCCGGAGCGGGTCGCTGCTGATCGCGTGCGGCTTTGCCGGCGCCCTGCTGGTCGCCCAGCCGACCATGCACGGGATTTCCGTCTTCGCCATGCTGGCGCTGGCGAACGCGGTGCTCTGCGCCGTGCGTGACCTCATCGGTCGGCGAGTTGGCGCTCATGTGCCGGGTCTGATCGTCGCCATGTCGGCGGTGATCGTCGTGCTGATGGGGGCCGCGGTGGCCCATCTGCTCACCGAGGACTGGACGGCGCCGAGCGGCCGTCACTTGATGCTCCTCTGCGGTGCCGGACTTTTCCTCGTCTTCGGTCACTTTTTCATGTTCATGGCCTACCGTGCCGGACCGACCAGAGTGGTGGCGCCGTTCTACTACTGCTTCACGGTGTGGGCGGTGATCTCCGGCGTCGCCGTTTTCGGCGAGCTTCCGAATGCCCTCGCGCTCTTTGGCATGGCGCTGGTGGTGGGGAGCGGGCTTGCCATCGTGCTCATCGACGAGCGGAAGCGGCGACTGATCCCGGTGGCGTAGTTCCAGGTGATCGTTTCGCATCATCCCCCTCAGGCGGACGTGGCCATGAGCTGTGCCGACAGCGACGGCGGTCGATGGGTCTCGATGCGGTCCGCCGGCTGTCAAAATCTCATTTCCGCTGCTAGGCTTAGGGCCAACCGACGGTCTTCCTGTTCCCCATCGAACAGCGTCCAACATCAACTGGCCTAGATCTGCAACGACTATGAAACATGATCGCGAGTGCGGCCGACAATTGGTCGACGGCAACCGGCGAAGCGTCGGGACCGTCGTCCACGACCTTCGCCACTGCGTCCGTCGCCTGATTTCGCGCCGGGGGTGAAGGAGTTGCCAACAATCACCCGCGACACTCTCTTTCGAGACTTTCGACCACGAGCCGACGCACCCCCGGTGGTCTGGGCGACGAGCGACGGCCTCACTCCTTATCCTGAGGCGTTGGCCGCGATGGAAGGCCGGGCGGAAGCGGTGCGTGCCGGCACCGCGCCGGAGCTGGCCTGGCTGGTCGAGCATCCGCCGCTCTACACGGCCGGCACGAAGGCCCGGTCCGCCGACCTGCTCGACCCCGATCGATTCCCGGTGTTCGAAGCCGGACGCGGCGGCGAATACACCTATCACGGACCCGGCCAGCGGGTGGCGTACCTGATGCTCGACCTGAAGCGACGCCGCGAGGACGTTCGCGCCTACATCGCGGCGCTCGAGGAATGGATCATCCGGGCGCTGGCCCTTCTCGACGTCGTGGGCGAACGAAGGGAGGATCGCGTGGGCGTCTGGGTCGTCCGCCATGATCGCCCACTCCTGCCCGACGGTCGACCTGCCGAAGACAAGATCGCGGCCATCGGAGTTCGCCTCAAGCGATGGGTCAGCTTCCATGGCGTCGCGATCAATGTCGATCCTGACCTCGGCCACTTCACGGGCATCGTCCCCTGTGGCGTCGCCCGGCACGGCGTGACCAGCCTCCTGGATTTGGGTTCGACCGCAAGCATGGCCGACCTCGACGTCGCTCTTAAGCGATCGTTCGATGACGTGTTCGGCGCCCTGATCGAGGCCTCTCCAGGCACCCTCATGGATTGCGAGCGTCATGAACAGAGCCTCGGGATATGCTCCATCTGAACCCTCACATCGCGCCGATCCAAAGGGCCACGGACATCAGAAACGTGGACATGCACACCATGGACATCACATCCTGAAGAAGATCCGTCATCACAGCCTCCATTGCTCGATTGTTCGGTTTTTGTTCTAATTTTGTTCAATTCGGCTGTCAAGCCCCTTTTGTTCCACGGTCTGTAAATCACCCCTAAATTAGCAGAACATATCGTAAACAAAAGCGCTTGCTTTGTTCCGATTGTCGTGCTTTGGTCAGTGCAACCAGGGGACGAACTGCCGGCGGGGGCGCAAATGGTATCGGAAAGGGATATGTGGACGTCGATCGGCCTAGAGCGGGACGATCTTCCCCTCGGCGAGGGTTACGCGCCGGTCCATGCGGGCGGCCAGTTGATGGTTGTGTGTGGCGATAAGAGCAGCCAGGCCAGACTGCCTGACCAACGCTTCCAGCGCATCGAACACGTAGGACGCCGTCGTCGGGTCGAGGTTGCCGGTCGGCTCGTCGGCAAGCAGGACCAGCGGCGCGTTGGCCACCGCGCGGGCGATCGCAACGCGCTGCTGCTCGCCTCCCGAAAGCTCGGCGGGCCGGTGCTCGGCTCGCTTGCCGATCTGCATGTAGTCGAGCAATTCGCCCGCCCGGCGGCGCGCTTCCGCCGCGGGCAGCCCGCGGACCAGCTGCGGCATCATGATGTTCTCGACGGCCGAGAACTCCGGCAGCAAGTGATGGAACTGGTAGACGAAGCCGATATCGTTGCGGCGGATGGCGGTCCGCTCGTCATCGGAGAGGCGCCCGCAGGCACGGCCGGCGAGCATGACGTCACCGCCATCCGGACGTTCGAGAAGGCCGGCGGTGTGGAGCAAGGTCGACTTCCCGACGCCCGAAGGCGCGACCAAGGCCACCATCTCGCCGGACGAAAGCGAAAAATCGGCACCGGACAGGATGGTCAGCCGTCGCGGACCCTGCACATAGGAGCGCTCCACGGCGCGGAGCTCCATGACGGCACTCGCGGCGGTCACTCGTACCTCAGCGCTTCGACCGGGTCGAGCCTGGCGGCCCGCCAGGCCGGGAAGAGGGTTGCGAGGAACGACAATGCCAGTGCCATCAGGACGACCGAGACGGTCTCGCGCACATCCATCTTGGCGGGGAGCTGGCTCAGGAAATACAGCTCGGGATTGAAGATGGTCGTACCCGAGAGCCATGAGAAGAACTGGCGGATCGGCTCGACATTGAGGCAGACGACGACGCCGAGAAGGACGCCTGCGAGGGTCCCGGTCACGCCGATGGCGGCGCCCGTCATCAGGAATATCCTGAGCACGGAGCCGCTCGTCGCGCCCATGGTGCGCAGTATGGCGATGTCGCTTCCCTTGTCCTTAACCAGCATGATCAGGCCGGAAATAATATTCAGCGCGGCGACCAAGACGATCAGCGTCAGGATCATGAACATCACGTTGCGCTCCACCTCCAAGGCGGAGAAGAACGTTTGATTGCGTTGTCGCCAATCGGCCAGATACAGCTGGCGTTCGGCCGCCGCCTCGACGGGCGCCTTGAGCGCTTCCACGTCGTCGGGATCGTCGGCATAGATCTCGATCGTCTGGGCGCGGCCTTCCTGGTTGAAGAAGAGCTGTGCCTCGGCGAGCGGCATGAAGATGATCGAGGCGTCGTATTCGGACATGCCGATCTCGAAGACGGCCACCACGGGGTAGGCCTTGACGCGCGGCGTCGTCCCGAGCGGCGTGACGTCGCCCTCCGGGGCGAACAGGGTGATGGAATCACCGACGCCGAGGCCAAGCCCTTCCGCCATGCGGGTGCCGATCGCCACGCCCTCGCTGGAATCGAAGCCGACGATCGAGCCCTGGCGAATGTTGTCGGCCACCAGCGCGACCTTGGCGAGGTCGTCGCCGCGGATGCCCTTGACCAGTGCGCCCGTGCCCGGACCGACGGTGCCGGTGGCAAAGATCTGTCCTTCGATCAGCGGCATGGCCAGCTTAACGCCGGGAACCGCAGCGATCCGGGCCGCCACTTGCTGGTAGTCGTCGAGCGGCGTATCGACCGGCTGCATCACCAGATGACCGTTGATGCCGAGAATGCGGGTGAGCAACTCCTCGCGAAAGCCGTTCATCACGGCCATCACGATGATCAGCGTCGCGACACCGAGCATGATGCCCACGAAGGAGATCGAGGCGATCACCGAGATCACCGTTTCCTTCCGCTTGGAGCGCAGATAGCGCCAGGCAACCATGCGCTCGAAGGCCGAGAACGGGCCCGCACCTTTGGCGCCCGCGGCGCGGGCGTTCATCGCGGCGCGCCCAATCGACCGACGACGGCATCGAGCGGCACCGTTTCGCGGGCGCCCGTCCGGCGGTCCTTGATCTCGGCTTCGCCGGCGGCGAGGCCGCGCGGCCCGACGATTATCTGCGTCGGCACGCCGATCAGGTCCGCGGTGGCAAACTTGGCGCCGGGCCGCTGGTCGGTGTCGTCATGAAGGATATCGAACCCGGCCGCTGCCAGCTCCTTGTCGAGCCGCTCGCATGCTTCGTCGCAGGCGCTGTCGCCGACCTTCATGTTGATCAAGATGGCATCGAATGGCGCCACGCTCGCCGGCCAAATGATGCCGTTCTCATCGTGCGAGGCTTCGATGATCGCCGCGATCAGCCGGGTCGGCCCGATGCCGTAGGAGCCCATCGAGACGTCGTGCTCCTTGCCGTCCGGTCCGGTGACGCTGGCGCCCATCGGCTTCGAATATTTGTCGCCGAAATGAAAGATGTGGCCGACCTCGATGCCGCGAGCCGACAGTCGCTGCGCGTCCGGAAGCGCCGACCAGGCCGCCTCGTCGTGCATGTCGTCGGTCGCCGCATAGGGCGTCGTCCATTCCCTGACGATCGCCGCGATGCCGGCGTCGTCGCCGAAATCTGTCGTGGCGTCGGGGACCGGAAGTTCGAGATAGGCGCGGTCGCAGAAGACCTGGCTCTCGCCGGTGTCGGCCAGGATGATGAACTCATGGCTCAAGTCGCCGCCGATCGGTCCGGTCTCGGCGCGCATGGGAATAGCCTTCAGCCCCATGCGGGTGAAGGTCCTGAGGTAGGAGACGAACATGCGGTTGTAGGCGGCCCGCGCCCCTTCGAAATCGAGATCGAAGGAGTAAGCGTCCTTCATCAGGAATTCGCGGCTTCGCATGACCCCAAATCGAGGCCGCACCTCGTCGCGGAACTTCCACTGGATATGGTAGAGGTTGAGGGGCAGGTCCTTGTAGGAGCGGACATAGGATCGGAAGATCTCGGTCACCATCTCCTCGTTGGTCGGACCGTAAAGCATGTCGCGCTCATGCCTGTCCTTGATGCGGAGCATTTCCTTGCCGTAATCCTCGTAGCGACCGCTTTCCCGCCACAGCTCGGCCGACTGAATGGTCGGCATCAGGATCTCCAGGGCGCCGGCGCGGTTCTGCTCCTCGCGAACGATGGTGCAGACCTTGTCGAGCACCCGCTTGCCCAAAGGCAACCAGGAAAAGCTGCCGGCCGCCTGCTGGCGGATCATGCCGGCCCTCAGCATCAGCCGGTGACTGACAATCTCCGCCTCGCGGGGATTCTCCTTCAGGATCGGCAGGAAGTAGCGCGAAAGCCGCATCGGCAATTCCGTGGAAGCAAGGATAAGGCCGCCGGAATCGGCGGCCGCAAAACTACAGCGTCTATGCCTGCGCTTCATAGCCATTTCGTGGCGGCTTGCAAACCCGATCCAACCACCGCCGGCGCGCGGCACATTCTCGATGCAACGCCTGCCAATCCGTTGTGCATCGCAGCACAGGATTGCCCGTTTGCGAGCAAAATTCTTCGTGACAATGCGATTTCCGTTAGGCTAATGTGCCCCGATAACCGAGGGAGTAGAGACAAATCTACTCTCCTGCGCGGTCAAAGTCTTGGGAGGATGCGATCCTGGCGCGGTCATGCGCAGCCGCCGGATCACCGGAAACGGATCGGACGCGTTGAACTGCAAGGCCTCGTGCCTTGCATTTTTTTTGTGCAATCGAAGGGGCCTGCCGAGTGGGCCAGGGCATCGCCCGCGATGCGACCGCCCGTCGATTGTCGACGACCGAAGACGAACGCGACCCCCTCCTATCCCCGACCTCTGCCCGCCAACGCCCATTCGCGACGGGACGGTTTGCGTTCTACGAGGGATGCCCGAATGCTGCCGGGATCGCAATTCTGGCCACCGAAACGCGGGGACTTTCTCGCCGATGTTTCCGTCCGTTCTTGAACCGCGAGTCTCGTGGTTCAAATCCCGCTGCGAGGCCATTCGGAACAACCAGCCGAAGCCATCGAGGACAATGCCATGGCAACGCCTATCAGATCTCGTTGAGGGACGGTCGGCGGCTGCTCACTCGAAATCCGGAACAAGGCGGGGAATGTCGTCAAAGCTGTAGCCCAGTCCCTTGGTGAGCCCGTAGAGCGTCCCGAAGATCAGCAGCGACACTATCGTCGTGCGGACCACCACCTTGCCCATATGCGGGCCGCGCGGCGCACTCGACACGGTGCCAAGGGTGACGTCGTCCTCGTCGTCCTGGGTCCTCAGCCCGAAAGGAAGCGTGGCAAAGAGCACGATCCACCAGATGATGAAGAACACCGCGGCAGCTGTGACGTAGCTCATGATCTGCCGTCCATCGCCGTCACCCTCTGCTCGCGCTCGACCAAGGTCCCCAAATGTCCTGGGATGGAGGAACAGGATGGCTCGCCATGCGCCCCAAAGCGCGGCGCACTCGACACGGTGCCAAGGGTGACGTCGTCCTCGTCGTCCTGGGTCCTCAGCCCGAGAGGAAGCATGGCAAAGAGCACGATCCACCAGATGATGAAGAACACCGCGGCCGCTGTCCTCATGATCTGCCGTCCATCGCCGTCACGCCTCTTCGAGCTCGACCAAGGTCCACAGCACATTTTAGGATCAGGATCAGGAACAGGACAGGCCCGTCGTGCGCCCCGAAGCGCGGCGCGCTCCAGACGGTCCCATGCTGGGTCATGAACCGTAGCTCATGACCTGACGTCCATCCCCGTCACCCTCTGCTCGCGCTCGACCAAGAGTCCCCAAGAGACTGGGATGGAGGAACAGGACGGGCCCGTCATGCGCCCCAAGGCGCGGCGCACTCGACACGGTGCCAAGAGTGACGTCGTCCTCGTCGTCCTGGGTCCTCAACCCGAGAGGAAGCATGGCAAAGAGCATGATCCACCCGATACGAAGAACATCGCGGCCGCAAATCCGCAACTCACGATCTGCTGTCCATCGCCGTCACGCCTCTTCGAGCTCGACCAGGGTCCCCAACATATCCTTGGGGTGGAGGAACAGGACGGGCTTGCCATGCGCCCCGGTGCGCGGCTCGCCATCGCCCAGCACGCGAGCGCCCGCACGCACCAGGCGGTCGCGCGCTGCGACGATATCCTCGACCTCGAAGCAGATATGATGCATTCCGCCGCCGGGGTTCCTGGCCAGGAAGGGGGCGATCGGCGATGCCTCGCCGAGCGGCTCCATCAGCTCCACCTTGCTGTTGCCGAGGTCGACGAAGACCACCGTCACGCCATGCTCGGGAAGCGCCAGCGGCGCGCTCACTGCGGCGCCCAGCGCGTCGCGGTAGAGGCGCGTCGCGGCGGCGAGGTCCGGCACCACCAGGGCGACATGGTTCAGGCGTCCGAGCATCTCAGATCCGTTCTCTCCGCGGCTCGATGGGCGGCATGCCAGGCCGCCGTTTGCCCGTCAGCGGGTGACGAACACCGTCACCAGCGGCTTCTTGCCCCACGCCTCGTTGGCGGCGGAGCGGACGGCGCGTCGCACCGCTTCCGAGACCAGGTCGAGGTCCTTGCGGCGGGCGCGCGGGATGGAGTCCACGGCGCCGATCGCCGCATCGAGCATGCGCTCCTCGAGCTCTACGCCTTGCGCATCGGCCTCGGCGACGCCGATCGCCACGAGGTCCGGGTCGCCGGCGAGCTCGTAGCGCTCGTCCAGCACGACGTTGACCGCGACGTGACCGACGAAGCTGAGGCGGCGACGGTCGCGGATGCCCATCGCCTCGTCGGTGCCGACCAGGCGGCCATCCTTGTAGACGCGGCCGAAGGGAACCTGGTCGACGATCTCGGCCGGACCCGGCGCGAGCCGCAACATGTCGCCGTTGCGCACCTGCGCCACTTCCGGAATGCCCGAAGCCGCCATCAGCGAGCCCTGCGCCACCAGATGGGCGGCCTCGCCATGCACGGGCACGCCGATCCGCGGGCGAACCCACTCGTACATGCGCTTGAGCTCGTTGCGGCGCGGATGGCCGGAGACGTGAACCAGCGCGTCGCCATCCTCGATGATGCGCACACCCTGGTCGATGAGGCCGTTCTTGATCTCCAGGATCGCCTTCTCGTTGCCGGGGATGGTGCGCGAGGAGAAGATCACGGTGTCGCCGGGCGACAGCGCCACCGTCTTCATCTCGTCGCGGGCGAGCTTGGCCAAGGCGGCGCGCGGCTCGCCCTGGCTGCCGGTGAGGATGACCACCAGATTGGCGCGCGGGATATAGCCATACTCCTCCTCCGCGACGAATTCGGGCAGCCCGTCCATGTAGCCGAGCTCCGACGCGACGCTCACCACGCGCTTCAGCGAGCGGCCGAGCAGCAGCACCTGCCGCCCGGCGTCGCGGGCGGCCTCGGCGACGGAGCGGATCCGGCCGACATTGGAGGAGAAGGTGGTGACCGCGACCCGGCCCGCGGACGCCTCGATCAGCTTGCGCAAGCTCTGGCCGACCGCCTGCTCGGACGGCGAATCGCCGTCGCGAAGCGCGTTGGTGGAGTCGCACACCAAAGCCAGCACGCCCTTGTCGCCGAGGGCGCGGAAGCGCGCCTCGTCGGTCATCGGGCCGATCTCGGGCGCCGGGTCGATCTTCCAGTCGCCGGTGTGGACGACAATGCCGGCCGGGGTGGCGATGGCCAGCGACACCGGCTCGGGAATGGAATGGGTGACGGCGATCGCCTCGATCGAGAACGGCCCGACCTGGAACGTCTCGCCGGCGCGATAGATCGTCACCGGAATGTCCGGGCTCCCCGGCTCGGAGAGGCGCTTGGCCTCCAAAAGGCCGGCGGCGAAGGGCGTCAGGAAGCACGGCGCCTTGAGGCGCGGCCACAGATCCGTCAGCGCGCCGTAGTGATCCTCATGGGCATGGGTAATGACGACGCCGACCAGCGTGCCGCCATCTGCCTCGATGAAGCGGGTGTCGGGCATGACGAGATCGACGCCGGGCAGCTCCGGGCCCGGAAAGGTCACGCCGCAGTCGACCATCAGCCATTGCCGCGCCGTCGCCGGGCCGTAGCCGTAAAGCGCGAGGTTCATGCCGATCTCGCCGACGCCGCCGAGCGGCACGAAGACGAGCTCGTGGCGCGGATCTGTCGTCATCGATGTCCCTCCTGGCCGAAGAACAGATCGCCGGCGGAGATCAGCCGCAGCGCGCCGTCATCGGTCCTCAGACATAGATAGCCTTCCCGATCGATATCCTCAAACCGGCCGTCGAGCGAACGATCCTGCAGGTTGACCACCACGCGCTCGCCGACGCCGCGGGCGGCCAGCAGCCAGGCGGTGCGAACGGCCTCGAAGCCCACGCCGCCGTTCCATTCGCCGAGCGTTGCGTCGAAGGCCGCGGCAAGGCCGGCGAAGAGCGCCTCGGGCGCGACATCGACCCCGCATGCAGCGAGGTCGGTCGCCGGAAAGGGCGTGTCGTCGGGATGGTGGGCGCAATTGATGCCGCAGCCGATCACCACGGCCAGCCGCCCCGCCGAGAGGCGCTCGCTTTCGAGCAGGATGCCGTTCACCTTCTGGCCGTCCACCAGCACGTCGTTCGGCCATTTGATGGCCAGCGCCTGCGGCGTCGCGGTGAAGAAGGGACGCAGCGCCCGGTAGACGGCAAGTGCTGCGACGAGCGGCAAGGTGCCGATGCGCTCCGGCGGGGCCGGGTCGATCAGCAGCAGGCTGGCATAGAGGTTGCCTTCCTCCGAGACCCAGGCGCGGCCGCGGCGGCCCCTGCCCTTCAGCTGGCGCCGGCCGGTGATCCAGAGCCCGCCCGGCTCGCCCTTGCGGGCGAGCTCGAGCGCGACGCTGTTGGTCGAATCGACATCGCCGAGCGCCAGCCGGCGGAAGCCGGGCAGGTCCGGCAAAGGCTCTCCGCGCGTCGAGGACATGCTCTAGAAGAACGTCTTGGCCGCCGCGGCGGCCAGGGCGCTGATCGGTCCGCCGATCAGCACGTAGAAGAGCACGAAGGCGCCCGAAAGCCCGAGCACCAGCCTGAGCTCGCCCGCCATCGGCTGGAAGCCGCCCGCCGGCTCGTCGAACCACATGAGCTTGATGATGCGCAGGTAGTAATAGGCGCCCACCACCGAGGTGAGCACGCCGATCACCGCCAGCGCGTAGAGCTTGGCGTCGATGGCGGCCAGGAACACGTACCACTTGGCCCAGAAGCCGGCGAGCGGCGGGATGCCGGCCAGCGAGAACATCAGGATGGTGAGCATGGTGGCCATGGCGGGATTGGTCGCCGACAGGCCCGCCAGGTCCTCGATGGCCTCGACATTGCGGCCGCCGCGACGCATGGCCAGGATGAAGGCGAAGGTGCCGAGCGTCATCACCATGTAGATCGCCATGTAGAGCAGCACGCCGCGCACGCCGGCCTCTGAGTTGGCGGCGAGCCCGACCAGCGCGAAGCCGATGTGGCCGATCGAGGAATAGGCCATCAGCCGCTTGATGTTCTGCTGGCCGATGGCGGCGAAGGAGCCGAGCGCCATGGAGGCGATCGAGATGAAGACGACGATCTGCTGCCAGTCGGGGGCGATCGGCGCGAAAGCACCCATGACGGCGCGCACGGTCAGAGCCATCGCCGCCATCTTGGGCGCCGCGGCCATGAAGGCGGTGACCGGCGTGGGGGCGCCCTCGTAGACGTCGGGCGTCCACATGTGGAACGGCACGGCGGAGATCTTGAAGGCCAGCCCGGCAAGCACGAAGACCAGCCCGAAGACCAGGCCGAGCTGGCGCTCGGCGCCCGACAGCGCCGAGGCGATGGCCTCGAACCCGGTCTGGCCGGTGTAGCCGTAGACCAGCGAGATGCCGTAGAGCAGCATGCCGGAGGAGAGCGCGCCCAGCACGAAATATTTGAGGCCGGCCTCGGTCGAGCGCAGGCTGTCGCGGTTGATGGCGGCGAGCACGTAGATGGCGAGCGACTGCAGTTCGAGCCCCAGATAGAGGGTCAGCATGTCGGCCGCCGAGATCATCAGCATCATGCCCAGCGTGGCGAGCAGGATCAGCACCGGGAACTCGAACTTGTCGAATTTCTCCTGCTTGGCGAAGCCCATCGACATCAGCAGCGTGACCGCCGAGCCGACGAGGGCCAGCACCTTCATGAAGCGCCCGAACGGATCGCTGACGAAGGCGGCGCCGAAGGCATTGCCGTTCTCGGGCAGGACGATCAGCCAGAGGATCGCGGCCGCCAGCACGCCGACCGCCAGGATGCTCACCGGACGGCTCGAAACCTCGCCGACGAAGACGCCCAGCATCAGCAGGCCGAGCGCGCCGATCGCCACGATGAGCTCGGGCACCAGGACCGACAGGCTGAGGGTAAGGTCGACGGTCATGGTTTTGCCTTACTGCGCTGCCGCGGTCTGCTCGGAGAGCGAGACGGTGACGTTGTTGATGAGCGCCTTGACCGATTCGGCCGTCGCGTCGAACACCGGCGCCGGATAGACGCCGAAGAAGATCACCAGGATGGCGAGCGGATAGATGATCGCCCGTTCGCGCGCCGACAGGTCGAGCAGGCCCTTCAGGCTGTCCTTGGTCAGCGCGCCGAAGATCACCTTGCGGTAGAGCCACAGCGCATAGGCCGCCGACAGCACCACGCCGGTGGTGGCGAAGAAGGCGACCCAGGTGTTGACGCGGAAGACGCCGAGCAAGGTCAGGAACTCGCCGATGAAGCCGCTGGTCCCCGGCAGGCCGACATTGGCCATGGTGAAGATCATGAAGACGACCGCGTATTTCGGCATGTTGTTGACCAGCCCGCCATAGGCGGCGATCTCGCGCGTGTGGAGGCGGTCGTAGACGACGCCGACGCACAGGAAGAGCGCGCCCGACACCAGCCCGTGCGACAGCATCTGGAACAGCGAGCCCTGGATGCCCTCCTGGTTCATGGCGAAGATGCCCATGGTCACGTAGCCCATATGCGCCACGGACGAGTAGGCGATCAGCTTCTTCATGTCCTCCTGCATCAGCGCGACCAGCGAGGTGTAGATGATGGCCACCACCGACAGCACGAAGACGAACGGCGCGAAGTCGAGCGAGGCGACGGGGAACATCGGCAGCGAGAAGCGCAGGAACCCGTAGCCACCCATCTTCAGGAGGATGGCCGCCAGAATCACCGAGCCCGCCGTCGGCGCCTCCACATGGGCGTCGGGGAGCCAGGTGTGGACCGGCCACATCGGCATCTTCACGGCGAAGGAGGCAAAGAAGGCGAGCCACAGCCAGGTCTGCATCGAAGGCGGGAAGTCGTGCGCCAGAAGCGTCGGGATGTCCGTCGTGCCGGCCTGCCAGAACATCGCCATGACGGCGAGCAGCATCAGCACCGAGCCGAGCAGCGTATAGAGGAAGAACTTGAAGCTCGCATAGACGCGGCGCTTGCCGCCCCACACGCCGATGATGATGAACATCGGGATCAGGCCGGCCTCGAAGAACACGTAGAAGAGCACGATGTCGAGCGCGCAGAAGACGCCGATCATCAGCGTCTCCAGGAGCAGGAAGGCGATCATGTACTCCTTGAGCCGCTTCTCGACGGATTCCCAGCTGGCCAGGATGCAGAACGGCATCAGGAAGGTGGTGAGGATGACGAACAGCATCGAGATGCCGTCGACGCCGACATGGTAGGAGATGCCGCTGTCGAGCCAGGCGGTCTTCTCGACCATCTGGAATCCCGGATCGGAATTGTCGAAGCCCGCCCAGACGAACAGCGAGATCACGAAGGTGAAGGCCGTGGTGGCAAACGCGATGCTCTTGATGTTGCGCCGCGCCGCCTCGCTGTCGTCGCGGATCAGCAGGATGAGCACGATGCCCACCAGGGGCAGGAAGGTGACCGTGGAGAGGATCGGCCAATCGGTCATCAGAATGCGCTCCCGAGCATCATCCAGGTGACCAGGGCGGCGACGCCGATCAGCATGGCGAAGGCGTAGTGGTAGAGGTAGCCGCTCTGCAGCCGCACCACGTTGCGGGTGACGTCGATGACGCGGGCCGAGACGCCGTCAGGGCCGAGCCCGTCGATTACCGCGCCGTCGCCCTTCTTCCACAGGAAGTAGCCGAGCCGCTTCGCCGGCCGGACGAACAGGAAGTCGTAGAGCTCGTCGAAATACCACTTGTTGAGCAGGAAGGCGTGCAAGCCCCGGTGCTGGGCGGCGAGGTTCCGCGGCATCTCCGGCGAGCGGATATAGAACTGATAGGCGATGGCGGTGCCGATCAGCATCGACACGAAGGGGGCCAGCTTCACCCATAGCGGCACGTCGTGGAAGTCGTGCAGGATGTGGTTGTCCGGCAAGGTGAAGAGCGAGGTCCTCCAGAACGCCTCGTAGCCCTCGCCGATGAACACGCCGTGGAAGACGACGCCGGCAAACAGCGCGCCGATCGCCAGCAGGAACAGCGGAACCAGCATCACCGGCGGCGATTCGTGCACGTGGTGCATCACCTCGTGGCTCGCCCTGGGCTCGCCATGGAAGGTCATGAAGATCAGCCGCCACGAATAGAAGGCGGTCATCGCCGCGGCGACGGTGAGCATCACGAAGGCGAAGCCGGCCATCGGGCTGTGCGCCACGTAGGAGCCTTCGATGATGGCGTCCTTGGAGAAGAAGCCGGCGGTGCCGATCAAGGTCAGCGGGATGCCGACACCGGTCAGCGCCAGCGTGCCGACGATCATCATCCAGTAGGTATAGGGGATCAGCTTCCTCAGCCCGCCCATCTTTCGCATGTCCTGCTCGTCGGAGACGGAATGGATCACCGAGCCCGAGCCAAGGAACAGCAGCGCCTTGAAGAAGGCGTGGGTGAAGAGATGGAAGATGGCGGCGCTGTAGAAGCCGACGCCCAGCGCCACGAACATGTAGCCGAGCTGCGAGCAGGTCGAATAGGCGATGACCCGCTTGATGTCGTTCTGCACCAGGCCGACGGTCGCCGCGAAGAAGGCGGTGAAGGCGCCGACGAAGGTGACGACGATCAACGCCGTGTGCGACAGCTCGAAGAGCGGCGAGAGCCTGGCCAGCATGAACACCCCGGCCGTCACCATGGTGGCGGCGTGGATGAGCGCCGAAACGGGCGTCGGGCCCTCCATCGCGTCGGGCAGCCAGGTGTGCAGCGGCACCTGGGCCGACTTGCCCATCGCCCCCATGAAGAGCAGCAGGCAGACCACCGTCATCGCCGCGTGGCGATCGAGCGCATAGCCGAGGAAGGTGAGCACGGGCTCGCCGTGCTCGGCCGCGCCTTCGGCCGGCAGGAAGGCCGCCGCATTGGCGAAGATGGTGTCCAGGTTGACCGAGCCGAACAACACGAAGACGCCGAAGATGCCGAGCGCAAAGCCGAAGTCGCCGATGCGGTTCACCACGAAGGCCTTGATCGCCGCGGCGTTGGCCGAAGGCTTCTTGTACCAGAAGCCGATGAGCAGGTAGGAGGCCAGGCCGACGCCCTCCCAGCCGAAGAACATCTGCACCAGGTTGCCGGCCGTCACCAGCATCAGCATGGCGAAGGTGAACAGCGACAGATAGGCGAAGAAGCGCGGCCGGTCCGGGTCGTGGTGCATGTAGCCGATCGAATAGATGTGCACCAGGGACGAGACGGTGTTGACCACCACCAGCATCACCACGGTCAGCGTGTCGATCCTCAACGACCAGTCGGCCTCGAGCGAGCCAGACTGGATCCAGCGCAGCACCGGCACGGTGAAGGTCTCGGTGTCGCCGAAGCCGACCGAGAAGAAAGCGACCCAGGAGAGCACCGCCGAGACCACCAGCAGGCCAGAGGTAATGTATTCGCACGCCTTGGCGCCGATCGCGCCGCCGAACAGGCCGGCGATCAGGAAGCCGATCAGGGGCAGGAAGACGATCGCTTGGTACATGGTCGCTTCCTCAGCCCTTCATCATGTTGACGTCGTCGACGGCGATCGACCCGCGGTTGCGGAAGAAGACCACCAGGATCGCCAGCCCGATCGCCGCCTCGGCGGCCGCCACCGTCAGCACGAACAGCGCGAAGACCTGGCCGACCAGATCGCCGAGCGCGGCAGAAAAGGCGACGAAGTTCAGGTTCACGGCCAGCAGGATCAGCTCGATCGACATCAGGATGATGATGATGTTCTTGCGGTTGAGGAAGATGCCGAAGACGCCGAGCGTGAACAGCACGGCCGAAACGGTCAGAAAGTGCGCGATGCCGACGCTCATCTCAGATTCCCCTGCCCGTCTCGACCTTTTTCACCTCGACCGCGGTGGCCGGCGTGCGCGCCACCTGCGCGGCGATGCTCTGGCGCTTCACGTTTTCCTTGTGGCGCAGCGTGAGCACGATGGCGCCGATCATCGCCACAAGCAGCACCATGCCGGCGATCTCGAAGGCGAAGACGTAGTCCGTGTACAGGATGTCGCCCAGCGCGGCCGTGTTGGGCCGCTGGGCGATGTCGGGGGTGGGCATGGCGACGGTACCCGCCAGCGTCGGCGCGAAGGCATAGCCGGCGGTGACGACGATCAATTCCGCCGCCAGGATCAGCCCGACCAGGGCGCCGACCGGCGCATATTGCAGCGCACCGCTCTTCAGCTCGGCGAAATCGACGTCGAGCATCATGACGACGAAAAGGAACAGCACCGCGACCGCGCCGACATAGACGACGAGCAGGATCATCGCCAGGAATTCCGCTCCGGTGAGCAGGAAGAGGCCGGCGGCATTGACGAAGGTCAGGATCAGGTAGAGCACCGAATGCACGGGGTTGCGCGCCGAGATCACCATGAAGGCGGCGGCGACCGCGACCAGCGCGAACAGGTAGAAAAAGGCGGCCTCTAGTCCGTTCAGCATGGGTTTCTTCGTCGCTCCTCGCCGGCGGCCATCCCCGGCCCCTCGGCTTGCCTTGTGGGCCCATCCGTCCGCCTCCGGCCGGCCGAGCCGCGTGTTCCTTAGACGAGCCCTACAGGGTCGTCCACGTTCGTCTCACCTTCTTACGCCCTTCCCGAAGGGCGTGGACAAAATTGCCGAAACGCGGCCTAGCGGTAGGGCGCGTCGAGGCTGATGTTGCGGGCGATCTCGCGCTCCCAGCGGTCGCCGTTCGCCAGCAGCTTCTCCTTGTCGTAGTAGAGCTCCTCCCGGGTCTCCGTGGAGAACTCGAAGTTCGGCCCCTCGACGATGGCGTCGACCGGGCAGGCCTCCTGGCAGAAGCCGCAATAGATGCATTTGACCATGTCGATGTCGTAGCGGATGGTCCGGCGGGTGCCGTCGTTGCGCCGCGGGCCTGCCTCGATGGTGATCGCCTGGGCCGGGCAGATGGCCTCGCAGAGCTTGCAGGCGATGCAGCGCTCCTCGCCGTTGGGATAGCGGCGCAGCGCATGCTCGCCGCGGAAGCGCGGCGATTGCGGGCCCTTCTCGTTGGGATAGTTCAGCGTCGCCTTGGGCGAGAAGAACTGCCGCATCGACAGGAAGAAGGCGCCGACGAAGTCCTTGAGAAGCATTGCCTTGGCGGCTTGCGCGAGAGCGGACACGTTCAGTCTCCCGATCGGGGGTGGGCCGGGTTCATGCCGACAGCCCGGTGAGCTTGAGGACGATGGCGGTGATGACGACCATGGCCAGCGACAGCGGCAGGAACACCTTCCAGCCCAGCCGCATCAGCTGGTCGTAGCGATAGCGGGGCACGAACGCCTTCACCATGGCGAACATGAAGAAAACGAAGCACACCTTGAGCACGAACCAGATGACCCCGGGCACCCAGGTGAACGGGGCGAAATCGAACGGCGGCAGCCAGCCGCCGAGGAAGAGGATGGTGGTCAGCGCGCACATCAGCACGATGGCGACGTATTCGGCCAGGAAGAACAGCAGGAACGGCGTCGAGGAGTATTCGATCATGTGGCCGGCGACGAGCTCGGACTCGGCCTCGACCAGGTCGAAGGGCGGCCGGTTCGTCTCGGCGAGCGCCGAGATGAAGAAGACGACGAACATCGGGAAGAGCGCCAGCCAATGCCAGTCCAGCAAGGTGTTGGGGAGGCCGAGGCGCGTGCCCAGGCCGTCGCGCTGCGACAGCACGATGTCGGTCAGGTTGAGCGAGCCGACGGCCAGAAGCACGGTGATGATGACGAAGCCGATCGACACCTCGTAGGAGACCATCTGCGCGGCCGACCTGAGCGCGCCCAGGAACGGGTATTTCGAGTTCGACGCCCAGCCGCCCATGATGACGCCGTAGACCTCCAGCGAGGAGATGGCGAAGACGTAGAGGATGCCGACATTGATGTTGGCGATGGCCCAGCCCTCGCTGATGGGGATCACCGCCCAGGCGGAGAGCGCCAGGACGGCCGACACCAGCGGCGCCAGCAGGAAGACGCCCTTGTTGGCGCCGGACGGGATCACCGGCTCCTTGAAGACGAACTTGAAAAGGTCGGCGAAGGCCTGGAACAGCCCCCAAGGCCCGACCACGTTGGGGCCGCGCCTGAGCTGCACGGCGGCCCAGATCTTGCGGTCGGCATAGAGGATGTAGGCGACGAAGATCAGCAGGACGACGATCAGGACCACCGATTTCAGCAGGATCAGCAGCGCCGGCAGCACATAGATGGTGAAGAAGCTGTCCATGGTGCCCCTATTCGGCCGCCTGGCTGAAGCCGGCCCTGGCGAGTGCCGAGCACTCGGCCATCACGGCCGACGCCCGGGCGATCGGATTGGTCAGGTAGAAATCCTTCACCGGCGACAGGAAAGGCGCTTTGGTCAGGCGTCCGCCAAGCTTCGCGGCCGCCGCCACGCCGCCATCGTCCGCCCGGAAGACGTCGTCCAGCCCGGCCAAATGCGGATGGGCCTGGTAGAGGCGGTCGCGCAGCTGGGGCAGCGAATCGAACGGCAGGCGGTGGCCGAGCACGTCCGACAGGGCTCTCAGCACCGCCCAGTCCTCGCGCGCCTCGCCAGGCGCGAAGCCGGCGCGGTTGACCTGCTGGACGCGGCCTTCCGTGTTGACATAGGTGCCCGACTTCTCGGTGTAGGCGGCGCCGGGCAGGATCACGTCGGCGCGGTGGGCGCCGGCGTCGCCATGCGTGCCGATATAGACCACGAAGGCGTCGGACCCGATCCGCCCCATGTCGAGCTCGTCGGCGCCGAGCAGGAAGAGCAGCTCGGCCTTCTCCGCCATCTCGGCGGCGGCCATGCCGTCCTTGCCGGGCACGAAGCCGATGTCGAGCCCGCCGACGCGCGCTGCCGCGGTGTGGAGCACCGCAAAGCCGTTCCATTCCGGGGTCGCCGCACCGACGGCGACGGCGAGCTTGGCGGCCAGGCCGAGCACCGCCCTGCCGTCCGGCCGCGCCAGCGCGCCCTGGCCGACGACGATCAGCGGGTGTTTTGCCTCCGCCAGCTTGGCGTAGAAGGCGCCGCCGCCCTCGGCCAGCGCCTTCAGCGTGTCCGGACCGGCGCCGAGCGCCTCGTAGTCGTAGCGCAGGTCGCCGATGTCGCCGATCACGCCGATCGGCAGGTGGCCGAGCCGCCAGCGCTTGCGGATCCTGGCGTTGAGCACCGACGCCTCGAAGCGCGGGTTGGCGCCGACGATCAGCACCGCATCGGCATGCTCGATGCCCTCGATCGTCGGGTTGAACAGGTAGCTGGAACGGCCGAGCGTCGGGTCGAGCGCGGCGCCATCCTGTCGACAGTCGACATTCGACGATCCGAGCGACTGCATCAGGAGCTTGAGCGCGAACATCTCCTCGACCGTGGCAAGGTCGCCGGCGATGGCGCCGAGCCGGTCGCCGGAGCGCTTGCCGAGGGCTTTGCGGACGGCGGCGAAGGCTTCCGGCCAGGTCGCCTCCCGCAGCCGGCCGCCCTGCCGCACATAGGCCCGGTCGAGGCGCTGCGTGCGCAGGCCGTCCCAGATGAAGCGGGTCTTGTCGGAGATCCACTCCTCGTTCACCGCGTCGTTGACGCGCGGCAGGATGCGCATGACCTCGCGGCCGCGCGAATCGACGCGGATCGCCGAGCCGACGGCGTCCATGACGTCGATCGATTCGGTCTTGGTCAGCTCCCAGGGCCGCGCCTGGAAGGCGAAGGGTTTCGAGGTGAGCGCCCCGACGGGGCAGAGGTCCACCACGTTGCCCTGCAGCTCCGAGGTCATCGCATGCTCGAGATAGGTGGTGATCTCGGCATCCTCGCCGCGGCCGATGAGGCCGAGCTCGGAAATGCCTGCCACCTCGGTGGTGAAGCGGACGCAGCGCGTGCAGTGAATGCAGCGGTTCATCACCGTCTTGACCAGCGGGCCGATGTACTTGTCCTCCACCGCCCGCTTGTTCTCGTGGTAGCGCGAGGCGTCGACGCCGAAGGCCATCGCCTGGTCCTGCAGGTCGCACTCGCCGCCCTGGTCGCAGATCGGGCAGTCGAGCGGGTGGTTGATCAGCAGGAACTCCATGACGCCCTCGCGGGCCTTCTTCACCATCGGCGTGTTGGTGAAGATCTCCGGCGCCTCGCCATTCGGTCCGGGGCGCAGGTCGCGGACGCCCATGGCGCAGGAGGCGGCCGGCTTCGGCGGGCCGCCCTTCACCTCGATCAGGCACATGCGGCAGTTGCCGGCGATCGAAAGGCGCTCGTGGAAACAGAAACGCGGCACCTCGGCGCCCGCCTCCTCCGCCGCCTGCAGAAGCGTATAGTGATCGGGAACCTCGATCTCGCGTCCGTCGACTTTCAGCTTCGCCATTCTCAACGTCCCACGGTCAGGCGCAACGCGCCTGCTGCCAAAGTTTCACATGCGGCAGGTACGCCCAGCCGAACGCAAAGTCACTGTCGCCATGCGCCTGAAGATGCGAAAGCCGCGCCTTGGCCTCGACCAGGTCCGGCGGCGGGGCCTCTTCCTCGACCCACCACATGACGAGATGCTGCGCCTCCATCAGGCCGAACCACTCGGCGCGCCGCCGGTAGAACGCCTTGTGGACGGTGTTCCAGACGAAGCGCTCGAGCGTCTCGGGGTCGCGCCAGACGCTCATGTTGACGATGATCGCCGGATCGTCGAAGGCCTGGATCCCGGTGGCGTCGCCGCCATCGTCCTGAAACCGCCACACGAAGCCCTCGCTGCGCTCGGCGATGCCGTTCACGCGATCCAGATTGGCCGCGAAATCGGCCACCCGCGGATCCTCGAAGGGATATTTCAGCCTGGCGACGTTGAGCTGGGCGAGATGCATCTGGCGATCCTCAGCCGCGACTGCTTCGCTTGCCCGCGGCGAGCTTCGCCGCCTGGCCGAGCCAGTCGTCGCGGTCGATGCGCCCCTTGAAGGCCAGGTAGTCGTCGACCCAGGCGATCTCCGCCGGGCCCCAGGCCGCGAGCTGGCCGTAGGTCCAGATGCCAAGATCGTTCAGCACCTTCTCAAGCTTCGGGCCGATGCCATTGATTTTCTTGAGGTCGTCGGGTTTGGCCGGGCGGCCGATCCGGCGCGGCTGGCGAAAATCCTCGGGCATCAGCACCGCCGACTGCGCGGCAGCGACGGCCGGCGCGGCGGCCGCCGCCAAGGCCGTCTCCTTGAGCTCCTCGACCGCGGCGCGTGTCGCCGCGCGCGGGGACGCGCACCGGCTCGGGAGCCTCGAGCGTCTCCGTCGGCGCCGGTCGCCAGCAGCCGCTGCGAGGCCTCGGCCGCGCCGACGACGGCGCCGACCCAGACGCCGAAAACATGGCTCGCCAGGCCGAGGCTCAGGGCCGAGAAGGCGGCGGCGCCTGCCACCGGATGCACCATCAGGTTGACGGTGCCGGCCAACTCCTTGGGCATGCTTGCCAGATAGGTCCTGTTCATCTCGTCCAGCTTTGCCGTTGCCGGCATGATCAGTTCGGGAAATGGAAAGTTCGACATCGGCTCAGCTCCTTGCCGTCGACCAACACTTGCCCTTCGCGTTCGCGTCGTCCGTCCCTAATGTGCTTCGTTCTATGCGGTCGATGCGGTCCTTCAGGTCGGCGATCTCCTTCTCCAGGGTTCGCGACCGGATGTTGGCATGGGCCGCGAAGCCCACCCCGCTCGCCGTGGTCTCCTTCCAGTCCTCGATGGACTTGCGGGCCTCAGTGAACCTCTGGTCGTGCTCCAGGCATTTGCCGTGCACCTCCTGGAGGAGCTCCCGCATGTCGAACAGCATCCTCAGGACAAGGCTCTCCTTGTCCTCGTCGCCGACCTTGCCGTTTTCCTTCGGTTTGAACTTCTGCTTCGCCATCGCCCCTTTTCCCTCATTCAGCAGCCTCCAGTGCCGGTTCGGCCCGGTGGCCATTTCGCGTGAACTCCTCGATCCGACGCTCGATTTCGGGGCGAAAGTGTCGGATGAGGCCTTGGATCGGCCAGGCGGCGGCGTCGCCCAGCGCGCAGATGGTGTGACCTTCGACCTGCTTGGTCACGTCGAGCAGCATGTCGATCTCGCGCTTCTGGGCCTCGCCGCGCACCAGACGCTCCATGACACGCCACATCCAGCCAGTGCCTTCCCGACAGGGCGTGCACTGGCCGCAGCTTTCATGCTTGTAGAAGTAGGACAGCCGGGCGATCGCCTTCACGACGTCCGTCGACTTGTCCATGACGATCACCGCGGCGGTCCCGAGGCCGGACTTCAGGTCCCGCAGCGCGTCGAAATCCATCGGCACGTCGATGATCTGCTCGGCCGGCACCAGCGGCACCGAGGCGCCGCCGGGAATGACCGCCAGAAGGTTGTCCCAGCCGCCGCGGATGCCGCCGCAATGGCGCTCGATCAGCTCGCGGAACGGGATCGACATCGCCTCTTCGACCGTGCACGGGTTCGCGACGTGGCCCGAGATGCAGAACAGCTTGGTTCCGACGTTGTTCGGCCGGCCGAAGGACGAGAACCAGGAGGCGCCGCGGCGCAGGATGGTGGGGGCGACGGCGATCGATTCGACGTTGTTGACCGTCGTCGGGCAGCCGTAGAGGCCGACATTGGCGGGGAAAGGCGGCTTCAGCCGCGGCTGGCCCTTCTTGCCCTCCAGGCTTTCGAGAAGCGCCGTCTCCTCGCCGCAGATATAGGCGCCGGCGCCGTGATGCACGTAGATCTCGAAGTCGTAGCCGTTCTTGTTGCCGGCGCCGATCAGGCGGGCCTCGTAGGCCTCGTCGATCGCCCGCTGCAGCGCCTCGCGCTCGCGGATGAACTCGCCGCGGACGTAGATGTAGGCGGCCACCGCGCCCATGGCGAAGCCGGCGAGAAGGCAGCCCTCCACCAGCGTGTGCGGGTCGTGGCGCAGGATTTCCCGGTCCTTGCAGGTGCCGGGCTCCGATTCGTCGGCGTTGACGACCAGATAGGACGGGCGGCCGTCGCTCTGCTTCGGCATGAAGGACCATTTGAGGCCGGTCGGGAAGCCTGCCCCGCCGCGGCCGCGCAGGCCGGAGGCCTTCATCTCGTTGACGATCCAGTCGCGCCCCTTGGCGATGATGCCGGCCGTGTCGTCCCAGGCGCCGCGGGCCATCGCGCCCTTCAACGACTTGTCGAACATGCCGTAGAGATTGGTGAAGATGCGATCCCTGTCCTCGAGCATCAGCGTCCACCCCCCTCGCCGGCCTTGGGCTTGCGCGTTCGCGGGCGCTTGCCGTCAGGCCCGATCGGCTCGCCCTTCAGCCTTTCCGGCGCCGCGAAGGCGGTATCGCCTGCCGCCGAAACCGGGCGCTTGCGCGGCTTGGCGGTCTTCTCCACCTGCGGAGCCGCCTGGTCGGCTCGCTGTTTCCGAATGCGCCGGAGGGGCGACGCTCACCGCCCCCTCGCCCGCCTCGCCCGGCCTTGACCGGAGAGGGAGACTTCACCGCCGCGTTGGTCTCTGCCGCATCGGTCCTCGGCTTGGCCGCGCGCGACGGCGGCACGGTGGCGCCCTCGGCGACGGCCGGCGAGGCCGCGGCTGCCGCTTGCGCCGCGCGGGCTTCCTCGCGCATCTCCCAGTCGCGGGTCGACTTGAGGATGGCCTTTTCCGATTTCAGCGTCGTCAGGCCCGACTGCGGCGCCGAGAAGATGCGGTCGACCTGCGGCCCCGTCGGCACCTTCGGACCGTCGCCCGCCGCGAAGGCGTCGATGATCTCGGCGAGCCGTTCGGGCGTCAGGTCCTCGTAGGTGTCCTTGAAGATCATCACCATCGGCGCGTTGACGCAGGCGCCGAGGCACTCGACCTCCTCCCAGGACAGCGTGCCGTCGGCATTGGTGTGGAACTGGTCGTGATGGATCCTCGACCGGCAGACCTCCATCAGCGCCTCTGACCCGCGCAGCATGCAGGGCGTCGTGCCGCAGACCTGGACATGGGCGCGGGTGCCGACCGGCTTCAGCTGGAACTGGGTGTAGAAGGTCGCCACCTCGAGGACCCGGATCAGCGGCATGTCCAGCATGCGGCCGACATGCTCGATCGCCGCCCTGGTGACCCAGCCTTCCTGCTCCTGCGCACGCATGAGAAGCAGGATGACGGCCGATTGCTCGCGGCCCTCCGGATAGTTCTTCAGCGATCTCCTCGGCCCATCGCGCGTTCGCCGCCGTGAAGGCGAAGCTGGCTGGCTGGAGGGCTGGCTCTGCGAGACGGCGGACGGACATTTAGCGGTCGACCTCACCAAACACGATGTCGAGGGAGCCGAGAACGGCCGAGATGTCGGCCAGCATGTGGCCGCGACACAGGAAGTCCATCGCCTGGAGATGGGCAAATCCCGGGGCGCGGAGCTTGCAGCGATAGGGCTTGTTGGTGCCGTCGGACACCAGATAGACGCCGAACTCGCCCTTGGGCGCCTCGACCGCCGCATAGACCTCTCCCGGCGGCACCCTGTAGCCCTCCGTGTAGAGCTTGAAATGGTGGATCAGCGCCTCCATCGACCGCTTCATGGCGGGTCGCTTCGGCGGCACGATCTTGCCGTCCTCGTTCGACACCGGGCCGACCCGGTCGCTGCCCAGCAGGCGGTCGACGCACTGCCGCATGATGGCGGCGGACTGGCGCATCTCCTCCATGCGGATCACCTGGCGGTCGTAATTGTCGCCGTTCTTGCCGACCGGGATGTCGAAATCCATCTCGGCATAGCATTCGTAGGGCTGGGACTTGCGCAGGTCCCATGCGGCGCCCGAGCCACGCACCATGACCCCGGAAAAGCCCCACGCCCAGGCGTCCTCGAGCGACACATAGCCGATGTCGACGTTGCGCTGCTTGAAGATGCGGTTCTCGATGAACAGCTCCCAAAGATCGTCGACAGTTTTCAGGAAGGGGTCGATCCACTTGCCGATGTCCTCGACCAGGCGGTCGGGCAGGTCCTGGTGGACGCCGCCAGGGCGGAAATACGCGGCGTGCATGCGGGCCCCCGACGCCCGCTCGTAGAAGACCATCAGCTTCTCGCGCTCTTCGAACCCCCACAGCGGCGGGGTCAGCGCGCCGACGTCCATGGCCTGGGTGGTGACGTTGAGCAGATGCGACAGGATGCGGCCGATCTCGGAGTAGAGCACGCGGATCAGCTGGCCGCGCTTCGGCACGCCGAGGCCGAGCAGCCGCTCCACGGCGAGCGCGAAGGCATGCTCCTGGTTCATCGGCGCGACATAGTCCAGCCGGTCGAAATAGGGCACCGCCTGCAGGTAGGTCTTGGCCTCGATCAGCTTTTCCGTGCCGCGATGCAGAAGCCCGATATGCGGATCGACCCGGTCGACGACCTCGCCGTCGAGCTCGAGCACCAGCCGCAAGACACCATGCGCCGCCGGGTGTTGCGGGCCGAAATTGATGTTGAAGTTGCGGACTTGGGTCTCGGCCATGTCTACTGCTTCGCCTTTTCGTCGCCCGGCAAGACGTAGTCGGTGCCTTCCCAGGGCGACAGGAAATCGAAATCTCGGAACTCCTGCTTGAGTTCCACCGGCTCGTAGACGACCCGCTTCATCTCGTCGTCGTAACGCACCTCGACGAAGCCGGTGAGCGGGAAATCCTTGCGCAGCGGATGACCCTCGAAGCCGTAGTCGGTGAGCAGCCGCCTGAGGTCGGGGTGGCCGGAGAACAGGATGCCGTAGAGGTCGTAGGCCTCGCGCTCGAACCAGTCGGCACCTGGATAGACGCCGGTGGCGGATGGGACCGGAGTGGTCTCGTCGGTCGACACCTTGATCCGGATGCGCCGGTTCTGGCGCGGCGAAAGCAGGTGATAGACCACGTCGAAGCGGCGGGGGCGGGACGGATAGTCGGCGCCGGAAATGTCGATGAAGGAGACGAACTGGCATTCCGGATCGTCGCGCAGCAGGGTGAGCGTGGCCACGATATCGGCGGGCTCGACGACGATCGTCAGCTCGCCGAAGGCGATCGTGCTCGCCTGGATCCGGCCGCCGAGCTTGCCCGCCACGGCTGCGGCGAAATCGTCGAGGGACTGGGTCATCGAGCGGTCCAAGGGTCCTTGCGAGGCGCTCCGGCGACGCGACCGCGGCGCAGGAGAGGCCATGGACTTCAGTTCGGGCATGCTCACCGTTCGATCGTGCCCGTGCGGCGGATCTTCTTCTGCAAGAGAAGAATGCCGTAGAGCAGCGCTTCGGCGGTCGGGGGGCAGCCCGGCACGTAGATGTCGACCGGCACGACGCGGTCGCAGCCGCGCACCACCGAATAGGAATAGTGATAGTAGCCGCCGCCATTGGCGCAGGAGCCCATGGAGATGACGTAGCGCGGCTCCGGCATCTGGTCGTAGACCTTGCGCAAGGCCGGCGCCATCTTGTTGGTGAGGGTGCCGGCGACGATCATCACGTCGGACTGACGCGGCGACGCGCGCGGCGCGATGCCGAAGCGCTCGGCATCGTAGCGCGGCATCGAGACGTGCATCATCTCGACCGCGCAGCAAGCGAGCCCGAAGGTCATCCACATCAGCGACCCGGTCCGCGCCCAGGTGATCAGGGCTTCCGACGAGGTGACCAGGAACCCCTTGTCGTGCAGCTCGTCGCTGACGCCGGCGAAGAAGGCGTCGTCGCCGCCTATCGGCTTACCGGTCGCCGGGTCGATGACGCCCCGTGGCCGGGGGGTCAGCAGCGTCGAGGAACCGTCGTTCAATCCCATTCCAGCGCTCCTTTCCTCCACTCGTAGATGAAGCCGATGGTGAGGACGGCCAGGAAGATCATCATCGACCAGAAGCCGAACCAGCCGATGGCGCCGAAGGAGACCGCCCAGGGGAACAGGAACGCCACTTCGAGGTCGAAGATGATGAACAGGATGGAGACCAGGTAGAAGCGGATGTCGAACTTCATCCGGGCATCGTCGAACGCGTTGAAGCCGCACTCGTAGGCGGAAAGCTTCTCAGGATCGGGGCTGCGATAAGCGATGAGGAAGGGCGCTACGATCAGCGCCACGCCGACCGCCAGAGCGACGGCAATGAAGATGACGACGGGAAGATAGGAGGACAGAAGCGCGTTCATAGCCCGATATTCCCTGCGCGGTCGGCCGCGCTCCACTATAGCATCCAACCGGACCTACGGAACCGCGCGGCAGGGCTGGCGCCCGACACGCCGCGGGAGCGGTTTTGCTGCAGCGCGGCAGGGTTAGCGCAGCGGGGATGAGGACGCAAGTGCAACCACGTCGCAGCACGCCCAAAAGTGGCCGGCGGCAGGCCTCTGGCGGGAGCTCGCCCGACCGAGCGGAACGGGGAGGCCTGCGCCCGCGCTACAACACATGGTTGTCCAAACGGCAAATTTCGTGTAAGGTTTGTTCTTTCATTCTCAGCCAATGCGGGGTTGCGCCTGCAAAACGCCGGCGCATGGGTCCAGATGTTTTTTCGAGACGGTGGATTACGATGATCGATTCCGACGCGTTCGCTTTCATCGAGCGATGCTCGTCCTACGGTGAAACAAGGCCCCTCCTCGACGATCTCCTTTTCACCGCGAGCCAGTTCGGGTTCGAGCACCTGATCGTCGCCGGCGTGACGGCGGCGGGGCAGAAGCTACGCCCTCAACGGCTGGCCCGAGGGATGGCTCGCCCGCTACCTCCAACGCGGCTACGCCAAGACCGACGGCGTGACGCTGTTTTCCGCCATGACGCACCATCCGTTCTACTGGGACGACGTGCCGCCCCGGCTGTCGGGGACACGAGGCTCCTCGCTGGTCGCCGGCGAGGCCGCCGAATTCGGCATCTGCAGCGGGTTCGCCGTGCCCTTCGTCAGCTTCAACCACCGGCAATCGGTGGTGTCCTTCGCCTCGCCGGCCCGCGACTGCAGGCTTGTCGGAGCGCGAGCGGGCCCAGCTGGTCGCCATCGCCACCTTCGCCGGCTCCGCCATCGAGGCGCTCGGCACCCCGGTGCCGGACAAGAGCCCGCTTTCGGACCGGGAAAGCGAGGTTCTCGCCTGGCTGGCAAACGGCAAGACGTCGTGGGAAGTGGGCGAGATCCTCGGCATTGCGGAAATCACCGTCAAGAAGCACGCGCGCACCATCCGCGACCGGCTCGGCGTGGCGACGACCGTCCAGGCGGTGGTCGAGGCGATCCGCCGGAGAATCATCGCTCTCTAAAGCAATTATCCGATGGGACACCTGACAGAGCCTGCCGGATAGTGAATAAGTCCGCCTCCGAGTGGAGGCGGACCTATGATCGAGGACCATGTCGTCGATGCCGGCAACGCACATCCTTGCCGGCGCAAGCGGGAGCGACCTTCCAAGCGGAGGATATCCTCTCGGAGAGGGCGTGACCGGGGCCGCTGGGCACCCCGCCCTCTCCAGGTAAGAGGCCTGCTCGCGAACGCGATCGACGGAGTTCGATGCTCGGCTCGCCGACGCGACAAGCCACAAGGATAGGAGACGAACGAACGTCGTCGATGGCGAGAGCGGCCCGTTGCCCGCCATCTCGAACGCTGCGATGGGATTCGATGCGCAAGAAGATCTCCGTGCTGCTCACGATGAGCTCCTTCGAAATCGGCTTCGACACGAGGTTCGGGGTTGCCGACGGCCTGGCCATGGTCAACGCCCTGCTCGCCCGACATCATCAACCGCCGCTGTCCGAGATGACCTGGAGCATGCAGCGCTGCCGGCGGCCGCAGGCCTTCACCTTCGGCGGCGGCTATTGCGGCTTTCCCGCCGACGAGTTCATCGCGCTGGTGGCGACCTTCGACTGGCTCTATCCGCAGAACGTCGTGCTCGTCCTGCAGCCGGGCTCAGGCAGCGTGCTGACCCGGGTGTGGCGGCCGAGCGCGACGATCCACCACTTCCCGAGCAGCAAGCCAGCGCTTTCCTCGCCACAGGAACGGACCCCCAGCTGACCGCGCAATCGCCGGCAAACCGCGCGTAACAGTGCCGGACGTGACACAAATCGCCTCTCGACCGGTCTAGGACAGGGCATGCCACCGTGCGGGCGCGCGGCGGCGGACTGCTCTGCCCGACCGCCTTGCCAGCGGCCTGAGACCGATCGAACGCATCTACATGATCTCGACAATTCGCGGTGCCGCCGCCTCCAAAGCCCCAGCCGGGACGCGCCGCCGCACATGACCGCGCTCGCCCTCCCCCTATCAAACGACCAGGGCCGCGGCAGGCCGCGGACCGACGCGTGCGACGGTCACTCGGCCCGCAGCTTCCTCGACGGGTTCGACTGGCAGGCGGCGACCCGCGACGGTTCGGCGCCGGCGCCGCTGCCGGCCGTCGGCTGCCTCGGCTTCTGGATCGAGCGCCAGCCGGCCCTGCAAGGGCGGTCGCAGCCGGTTCCGGGCCGCCATGCGCTGTTCATCATCGACCGTGGCTCGCTGGAGCTGGACCAGGGCCTCACGGCGACCGCCAAGCGCTCGGCCGCCCACCCGGCCTGCCTGGTCGTCGACCTTGCCCATGTGCGGACGGTGAAAATCGAGGCGCGGGCCCGCTGCCTCGTCATGAGCCTGCCCAGCGAGGCGCTGCGGCGGCAATCGTCGGCGCTGCTGTCGCCGGCGCCGCGCGGCCGCGCGCTGCCGTGGGCCGGGCCGAGCCCGATGGCCGTCAAGGCGGCGATCGAGGCGATGACGCCGCTGGCGCGCGACCGCAATGCCGAGACGGCGGCCTCGCTGATCGACGAGCTGATGGCGGCGTGGCTGTCGGCGCACGTGCCGGGCATCGCTTCCCTGTCGGAAGCGCTCGGCAACCGCTATGTGCGGCGGGCCGTCGAATTCGCCGGCAACAATCTGCACGCCCGCATTTCGGCCCGCGACCTCGCCGAGGCAGCGCGCTGCAGCTTGCGCAACCTGCATCTGTCCTTCAGCAAGCATCTCGACACGACGCCGACCGCCTATCTGCGCGGCGTGCGCTTCGACCGCGCCCATGCGCTGCTGCGCAGCGGTACCTATCGCCGCGTCGCCGACGTGGCGTCCACCCTCGGCTTCACCTGCCTCGGACGCTTCGCGGCGGAGTATAGAGAGCGCTTCGGCGAGCATCCGTCGACCACGCTGCGCTCGGCGCTTGACGCGGCCGCGGACGAGATGGCCGAACTCGACGCCGAAGTCTCCGCCCTTCCAGACGAATCCTGACCGTCCGACGCTCATCCTGGACGTAGCCGATACGCGAGCAGACGCTCGCCTTTCTGCAACCTATTCGAGAAGAATCCGCGCTGCCGGTACGTATTGCGCACCGCTTGTTCCGAAGCGGCAGTTATCTTCGTGTACTCTTGCCGGAGTGTTGCTCCGGAAGGGAGTCTCTCCTAGGCTTCGTTTGCCGAGGAGGGTCAACCCTCAAAGAAGAAACGCAAAATCTTCCTCGCGAGTAGAATAGTCGCCCTCTTTGCCAGCAGGTTTGCTGTGAAGGCTCATTGCTTTCACCGGCGGAAGCTTTGCCGGTCGGTACAAAAACGTTGATCGATTAAGGGGATACTCGAAATGGCGATTGCAGTTACGAATGGGATGGTCGATCCGAACGATCTGAAGACCCTGCAGACTTTGCAATACGGGCGGCAAACGGCGCCCGAGATCATCACGCTGTTCACGAAAGCCGCCGCGGGAACCTTGCAGGCTGCCGATGTGATCGCCGCCGCGCCCTGGATCAATGCGCTCTGGCCCTACTACGACGCGCCTCTCGGGCCGCTTCTCGCCAAGTACATGCCGGCGGGCTCGACGCCCATCACCCTCGCCTTCTTCAAGGATTCCTCAGCTGAGCTCTGGCAGCGACCTGACGAGCTTCGTCGTGAAGAAGGCGCTTGATCCAAGCCTCGGGACCCTGTCGACAGTTGACATCTTCAACGCAAGTCGCGCCTACGCTCGGGGACTCACCGATGACGAAGTCACCAAGGTCAATCTCTACCTGTTCTACAGAGAATCACCCCTTGCCGGCCGCCTATGATGGCACGCTGCCTGCGCGTCCGGCGACCCTCAGCGACAGACGGAGAAGATCGTCGCGCAGTTCTTGGGGGCAATCTGAGCGACTGAGAACAAAACAGGCGGGCGAGGTCGTCGCGGCGCTGAAGGACTATCGGAAGGCTCTGTCCAGCGGCCAGAACTCGGCTCAAGGGCGAACAGGCCTTCGGCAGCCTTTACGCCGGGCTCGCCGTGATGGTCGCCGGATCGGGCGCCTCCCAGGCGGAAGGCGACGTCCAGAACCTGCTGATCCTCCAGGCTTTCGCCTACCTCGCCGCCAGCCTGCAGCTTCCCGTCAATCGCATCGCGACCGTGTACCAGAGCTTCAACGCGGCTGTGGCAACGGGTCGAACGGCCTACAACGAGGCGTTGGCTGCGGCGCAGAGAAAGTCGGCCAATTGGGGCGGTGCGGTTCCGGTACCATTCCTGAACACTTCCGACAGGCCGCCGTCTTTCACCTCAATGTTGATGAACGACTTCAGCGCGCTTTTTCCCCAAGCTGACGACCAAGACGAGCCTCGCGGAAGTGGCCGACCTCAATCGCGGGCGCCGGCTCGGGATCGAAACCGCGCTCGCAGGCTTCGACATGAAGGCGGCGCATGCACTGGCCGCCGAGGGTTCGAACAAGCTGCTGACGGGCCAAATCTCTCGAAGAGCATCGGCCGGAACGGCATTTTCGTGATTGCCGACCTGCTGTCGCTGGCAGGAAGCATCTACAACCTGATCATCGACCAGAAAAATGGCGTCGACGGCGGAAAGATTGCCGTGGACGTGGTCGGCGGCGTCCTTCCCAACACCCTGTGGCTCACCGCCGACGTGCTCGACACTTTCGCGAGCGGCACGAAGGTGCTGCGCGCCGTCATGGGCATGGCGGTCGCGGGCATCGTCATTTCGGTCGGGACCTCGACCTATCAGATCTACGCAGCGGTCAAGAAATTCGAAACCGACCGCGACAGCGTGAGCAACCAGGCGAACGTGGCTCAGTCGGTCATCAACACGGTGCTGGCCCTCGCGACGCTGGCGACCATGGTGGCTGCTCCGCCGGTTGGCATCATCATGGGCGCGCTCTCCGCCATCCTTCCAAATTTCGGGGCTGCGGCGGCCTCGATCGACTACATGAAGAAGGGCCAGGAGCTGGCCGCGAAGGGCCTCTCGCACGACGCGGAGATCGCCTACGCCTATCAGCAAAGCGCCGGACTGGATGCCTTGAGCATTCTCGGGTGGTTGGCCCGTCTGGGCGGCGCCGATCCGCTCGGCGGGCAGGCCAGGCTGGTGAATGCCGATCCGGCCTACTATCGGGACCTGACGCTGGAACGGCTTCACTGGGGCTTGGTGGGCAATGTCGAGGCGAACGGGCGAAGCGCGCTGGTCAACTCGCTGCTGGACAGCATGGGAAGCCAATTCACGCGGATCCGCTATCTTCTCGGCAGCTCCGACATGTTCACCTACTTCGCGAACGACACCGTGTTCACCAATTCGCTCTACAGCGTGCTGGTGAGCAAGGCGACCGACGGGCGCGTCTCCGTGGCCGACGTCGGCACCAGCTCCGGCCGACTGACGCAGTCGCCGGCGACCAACGGGGCCGTCTCGTTCACGGCCGCCGACTTCGCCGCCGCGCCGACCGCCGGCGGCCCCGAAGCGGTTCCGTCGGAGCTGGTGCTGATCGACAGAGGCAGCGGCTATCTCGGGACGATGAAGGTGGAGGTAGCGGTACGACGGGAAGCGCCGGGTCTACAACGTGCTTGCCGGCAACGTCGCGCTGACCGGCAAAGACAATGGCTATAGCTTCGTCGTCTCGGGTTCGAGGGACATCACCATCAAGATCGCCGCCCAAGAAGCGCCCTACACCGACCGTGTCTTCATCAGGCCGCCGGACGCCAATGATGCCTCCAAAGGCGTGGCGATCCAGCTTGACAACTACGTCAACATCGCAGCCGTCCACGGCACGCCGGGCGCCGACACGGTCACCGGTGCTGCCAAGGGCCAGTTCTACAACTCAAGAGGCGGCGGCGACATCATCGTGATGTCTGGCGACGAAAGTCGCGTGAACGTCGCAAACTCCGACTATGCCGAGGTGACCCTCACGGGGCGGGAAGCCGTCGTCTACGGAAACGGCGGCTCGAGGAACAGGTGCCGGACGGCTTCGTCGCCATCGACTTCAACCGCGCCAACGCCTTTGGCGGCGTGCTGCAGGGGTCGTCCGACGATGCGCTCAAGGTCTCGGCGGCCGAAGGCACGAAAATCCAGCTGATCTCGACTGGCACGGCGGTCTACCTGGGCTCCCAGTACCGCGACCGCGCGGGCTTGGTCTCGTTCGTCTATGCGACCGTCACGAGCCTGCCCTTCGACATCGGATGGATGGTACGGCACCTATATCAGCGATGGGAAGAACACCAACCAAGTCACCCTGACCGGCCACACCTTCAAGGCCTTCTCCTTTGGCGCGGGCGACGAAACCCTCTCGCTCGCCAATGCAGGCGAAATCTTCGCGGCGATGGGCGACGGGGCGAGTTCCGTTCGGCTCGCCGGAGACACTGCTGCGACTTTGACCACGGGGATGAAGAGCAGCTTCACCCTCACCCTCGAGCAGACGGCGGGCTTCACCGGCTATCTGCAGGGGACCGGCTCGGTGAACATCAGTGGCATCGGGTCGGACAACAAATTCCTGGTCGGCGGCGGCGGCGTGGTATCGATCTCGGCCAATCAGGGACAGGCTCTCTACGTCGAACTGGCGGACGCCGAGGGCAACGGGGCATTGGGCGGCGTCGTCAACCTGAGCGACGCCAAACGCGGCATGGGCGCTGCCGTCACCATCAACCTGCAGGAGGTGGAAAGCGATCGTGTCACCGTGCGCCAAATGGAGGACGCCTCGGGCAAGGTGTTGCAGATCCAGACCTGGAAGAGCGATCCCGTCGGGACTGGCCCTGCAGACGCCCACCTCGCTCAACCTGGTCGAGACGGTGAACTATCGCGGCACCGAGGGCCTCGACAACGCCTATCTCGCTGGACGGACGCCTCGGACGGCCTGCGAACCCGTGGTCTCAGCTGGCGAGCCTCGGTACAATCGCTCGCCGCGTTCGGCGTCGCCGGGGGCGGGGCGAAATTAGGGCATACCAGCTTCCTCGCCAACGATGTCGCCACCCTCCCCGGGCACGGACCTGGCGGCCGTCGTCGCGCAGACGGCAGCCTGATCCCCGTCGGTCGTTGCCTTCGGGCCCGGTTGCGTCGAAACTGGGCCTGAAGGAAGAGGGAGGCAGGGGCGATCGTCGGCGAGATCTTGAGCGTCCTGCACGAGGCGGGGCATTTCCTGGAGCCCGCCATCCGGCACTACGGATTGCCGGCTCTCTTCGTCATCATCTATCTGGAATCGCTCGGCGCGCCGGTGCCCGGGGAGAGCGCGCTGGTCGCCGCGTCGCTGTTGGCGGCAAACGGCGAGTTTTCGGGTCGTGGCGCTGGTCGCGGTGGTGTGGGCGGCGGCCGTGCTCGGCGACAGCACCGGCTACGCCATCGGTCGCTTCGGCGGCCGGCCGCTGCTGGCCCGTTACGGCTGGATCGTCAAGCCACCCCGGAGCGGCTGGCCCAATTGGAGGCACTGTTCCGCCGGCGCGGCCCGCTGATCGTCGTTTCTGCCCGATTTGTGGTCGTGGCTGAGGCAGCTCAACGGCATCGTCGCGGGCAGCATGGGCATGCCCTGGCTGCGGTTCCTGGCAGCCAACATGGTGGGCGGCGCGCTCTGGTCGCTTCTGTGGGGCCTCGGCCCTTATTTGCTCGGCGACTGGTTCGGCCTCAAGCACGGTTAGGGCGGTTTCGGCGTCCCGCGCCGCCCTTTTTCGCTGCTGCCTCGGCCAAAGCGGTAGGTTGGCCCTCGGCTCATCCGGAAGGGCGAGCGCAGAAGCCGCCCCTCCTCCATATTCGGGTGGTCCCCGGTCGGAACCAGCCTGCCTAGGGTCGGTGTTGTGCTTCGGCCAAGACTCGCGGGCCGGGGGCGCAGTCGGCATTTCGAGTCGACGCGCCGGGGTCCGCAGTCGAGCGGATGGGGTTGGGACATGCAGGCACGATATCTAACCGGCGAAAGTAACGGTGTGCTCCGGCGCGCGGACGCCTCTCCTTCTGGCGCTCGTTTTCGCCAGCCTGGTGTTCCTGGCTCATCCGGCTCTTTCCGACGAGCCGAGCGGCCGCTCAAGGCCGACGACACGGTCGAGCTGCGCGTCACCGGCTGGACGGCCCTCAAGGGCGGCGTTGCAGAGGCGTCGGTTCTCAACGACGACTTCACCATCGCGCATTCGGGTTCACTGGAGCTGCCATTCATCGGCAGCGTCGCGGCTGCCGGGCTGAGCCCGGAAGAGCTGGCGCGGCAGATTACAGACCGGCTGCAGGCCCGTAGCGGCCTGAAGGAGCGGCCGATCACCACCATTCAACTGAGCCGCAAGTCCAAGCCGCTCGCGCCGGCCAAGCAAGTGGCCCGCGACGCGTCCAAGGCGCAGCGCGCCGGCCGCTCCTCCGCTCGGACCAGGCGATCGCGCTGAACCGCGAGCGGGCCCGTGCCGACGCGCTGAAGCGCGAGCTCGACGCAGCGCACCTGGATGCAAGCCGGGCCCGCAAGGAGGCGGAGGCAGCCCTGGACCGCCGCCCCGGAACTCGGCAAAGAACGCCGAGCAAGGGGCAGCCGGCGACCCTATGCGGCAGACCGAGCTGGCCGGGCAGCTCGAACGGCAAGGCGCGAGCTCGAGGCGTCCAAGGTCCGCCTTCAACAGGAGGTTCGCACGGCGGCGCAGGTGAAGGGCGCGGCCAACGCGCTGGCCGCAGACGTGTCAGGCGGCGGCCCGGGCGCAGGACAACGTCGCGCGGCTCGAGGAAGCCCTGCAGACGGTGCGTCGCGAAACCGCAGCGGCGCTGAAAAGCCAGAAGGCCGAAGCAGAAGCCCGCGAAGGCGGACTGCGCCAGGAACTCGCCGCAATCCGCATCGAGCGCGACGCAGTCTCAGCGCGGTCGCCAGGGCCACGGAGTTGGGTCGCGCGGCGAAGCGGGCGCTGGAAGAGGCGCGCGCCAACAACGAGGCGCTGGCCCGCGAGCTGGCGGAGATTTGCGCTGCGCCGCCGGTGACCGCTGCCGTGCCCATCCCGACGCCGACGCCAAAAGAGGCGCGTCCGGCCCGCTCCACCACGAAGCGACGGCCCCCGGTCCGGCGAAGCCCAGGCCGCACCACGGCCCAAATCTCGGCTCGCCCGGTGGACGACGATCGTGCTTCCAGATGCGCTGCTGCCGACGCAGCCGCCCGCTCCATGAGGAATTGCGCATGACGCCATCCGTTCAGATATTCAAAAAGCCTGCCGGGTTCGACCGGCATCCTTCTCGCTGCGGTTTTCTTCGCCGCCATGTCGGCGACGCCGGCCTTCCCGCTCGACGTCGGGCTCGGCGCCAAGGCCGGCGGACTTGGCGTCGGCGCGGGGTCGGGCTCGGTCGCCAGGGCGCTTCCGTGGGGCTCGGGGCCGATGTGGGCGACACCGCAGGCGCGGATGCCGGCGCCTCGGTCGACGCAGCGGCGCCGGCCTGGGCGCAGGCGCCAGCCTCGGCGGCACCAGCGTCGGGACTTCCGCAGCTGTCGGTTCGCCGGCCGGTGGCGGCAGCTCCGGTGGCGGCAGCAACTCCGGCGGCGGCAAGACGGCCGGCGGCCAGGGAACCAAGGGAACCGGCGGCGCAGGCACGTCCTCGTCGCCCCGCAGCCATGACAATGGAGGCAACGCCCAACCATCGGCCGCTCCTCAGCCGGGCTTCCTCGGATTTTCGGCGATGACCAACCGCATCAGGCCGGCAACGGCCGGCCTGGTGAGCCTGCCGAGCGCGCTGAGGCCGATCCGCCGGGGCGGACTGAGGCTCCCCACGCCCGGCGCCGCCTGCTGCTCGCGGCCGTGCTCGGCACGCCGCGCAACGTGGTGCGCTCCTGCCGTCTGGCAATCGCTGCGGCCGCCCAACCGCTCGGTTCGGTGCGAGTCCAGGCCATCAGCGCCTTGGCTGGCCGCGCCAACGGGAGGGCGGGCTTACGGCGCCGATCTTCGTGCGCATTCACTATGCGCAGCAGAGCGGGATCGAGATCCGCCAGGCGCGCGTGGATTGTCATATCGATGACGGAGGTCGCGTGCTGACCGTCATCTAGCAGCGTTGCTTCGCGATTGCGGGCGGCAGGCGGTCTTGGTGGGCGATGACGGACTCGAATCGCCGACATCTTCGGTGTAAACGAAGCGCTCTACGAACTGAGCTAATCGCCCCTTCGGCGGCAGATTTAGGGGTTCGAGCAGGCTTCGCAAGCGGGAAGACCGACCGTGACCGCGGATCGGCGACGCCAGGATTGAGCGACACGCGGCGCGCTCGATGGAGCTTGACACTCGTGAGCTGAAAACGTGTCCACCGCGCATCGACGCCTTCTCCTTCAGGGCCGATGTCGACTGCGCGGGTGTAGCTCAGTCGGTTAGCGTGCCGGCCTGTCACGCCGGAGGTCGCGGGTTCGAGCCCGTCACTCGCGCCACTCTTTCCAAGGCTTTGGCGGTATGCGCGCGCCTCAGTTTCAACTTTCGCCTCCGACGAGTTTCAACTTTATGTGCCGGTTCCGTTCCTGGGCCAGCAAACCGCGGTCGCGTAGCCGGGCCTCGTCGGCCTCCCTTACTGCTGCGAGATTCATCCGCATGTAGGCCCGCTGCAGGGCTTTGTTGTCGTCGATTGAATTTCCCATCTTGGCCGCAATTACTTCGACCGAGCCACTGCCGGCATTGGCCTCCACCGCGCCGGAGCGGCGCACATCCATGAGCCGACGCTTCTCCTCCGTGCCAAACACCAGTCTGCGCACATCGGCGAAATCGTCTACAAGCGCGTCCTTGGTATAGGGAACGCCGACCCGCGGCCGACCACCCTTCGCTCCGGGCACGTAGCCACGAGAGCGGAAGATTGGGCAGTCAAGCAGTACCACCACGCCGAGGTGCTCGACGTAGTTCTGAACCAGCCGTCTCGGTTAGGCAAAGGCCTGGACTGGCGTGAGCGTGCGAACGTCCACCGGCGCAAAGCTCGTGTCCCACGCAACGGCAATGATGCAGGCAAGGCCGCAGTAGCCGCCGCGCCAGGCGCCTTTCACCAGCCGAACGACTTCGCCATCAGACCATATTTGATGACGCCCCTTGGGCGTCTTACGACGGATAGCGCGGGGAGGGTCCTGCCCGGTGACAAGCTTCATGCTCGCCATGACACAATAGATGCTGCGCCACGTCTTCATGGCGCGATAGGCGCCGTCGACGCCGTGTTTGTCGAGCAGCCGGGCGTACCACCTGTCTAAATGCTCAAAAGTGATTTTGCTGGCTGGCCTTATCGCCGAAAACCGGCTCTATGTACCGCCAGCCACGCTCCCAGTCTTCCCGGGTACGGAGCTTCTTCCCCTTCCAACTAGCCGAACGACGGAACCGTTCGAAGGCGTCACCAACGGATCCTTCCCGGCGCCGCCCGGATTTGTCCTGTCAGCTGCTCGGCCGCGTGTCTCTGGTTGTTGCCGTTGAATAACAGACAGCGAAGGTACCCGTGGTACTCTCGCCCATCACTAGGGATTAGCCATGCGCCATATCGAGCCTGATCGTTCTGTCCTGAGTTCCCTTCGCCACCCCGCGTCTCCTACGGTGCAGCTGTCGGCCCTACGGTCGAACAGCCTACCTGTAGGAGGATAGTCAAGGGGATGACAATGGCGGTTGCGTCGTCGGCGCCGGTTTTCGCCGGCATGCCCCTTTCTGCCAAAACTGGCTTAGGGAAGTGGCGGTACCAGGTAGTTCGCAGCAGTACGTTCTCGATATCGGTGCAGGCATCCAATATCAGCCGAAATACCCTGGGTCGAATGACTATATCCTCGTCCCCTTTCCGCTCGTTGCGGTCCAGCGGTTTTTCCTCCCCGGCTTCGGCCAGGTCGTCGATGGGGAAGAGAACTTAAGGGCACTTTCCGGATTCTCGTCGTTCGACTTCAATGGCAAGAGCGAGGCTTCGGACTTACCCGAACTGACCGGGACCGAAACCATCGATTGGGCTTTGGAACTGGGGGTTGGACTTGGATACCGCTACGATTGGCTGCGAGGCACCGTAGAGATTTGACAGGGTATCAACGGGCACGACGGCCAGGTCATAGATTTTGGCATGGATGTCATTGCTACTTCGGTCGAACCACTTCAGCTCAATTTTGGTCCAAGACTGACCTGGGCCTCCAGCGACTACATGGATACTTACTTCGGGGTCACGGAAGCCGAGGCCTCCGCACCGGGGTCGCAATTAGCCGCCTACGATCCGGGTTCCTCCTTCAAGACGGCAGGACTTGCGGCGCGCGCCAGCTATGAACTGTCTGAGAATACACGCATTCATGTTCGGGCGGGTTGGGAAGAGATCTATCGCCGACGCGGCCGACAGTCCCATCGTCGAAGCCGGCAGCAGAGACCAGTTTTCGATTGGCACTGGCCTGACCTACCGGTTTTCGTTCGACTTGTTCAAGAGATGACTGAACCGCTTGGTCGCATCATGGCGAGTACACTTGCGGCATTGCCGTAGCGTCGCGTTTGTAGTGAGCCCGCCGCGGCGGTTTACTCAAGGGAGTTCCGTCATAGGGAGCGGCGGGCTCGGCCGGGCGTCCCACCAAGGTTGCACCCGGCAGTGTAGTAACGCGGCGGCGGGCCTCGGAGTTTCGCTTACGCGGCGGCAGTAGGAGCTGCCTCTGCCACTCCTCTCTTATCCGCCGGGCTTTCTCAGCTTGCCGAGGAATTCTGCCCTAGAACCCTGACGATGGGTCCCAAGGTCCCCTCCGGCTCGGTGTCGCTCGCCTCGGGCGTCGTTGTGTTAGATCCAAGCAGGCGCTTCGGTTGGCTCGTTCTCTTTCTCGCCTCCGGGGCAGAGGATCGTCGGGGTGGCAGTCCATGCTGTCCGTCCGTCTCGATGGAGACCAAGACTGCGGATGCCTTATGGACGCGCACGCCTTTCGGCGGTTGGCTCAGACGGGCTCACCGCACCCGGGGGCGGCATGAACTCGCCCGCTATATCGAGATCGAGGAGCGGCAAACTTCTGCCGTTGCTCCGGAAGCACCCCGAGAGCAAAGATCTCGCTGCGGATGCCTTGAAAGGGAACAAGGATCTGCGCGCCTCTTTGGCGAGGCTTTCCGACGTGCCGAAGGACAATGATGCGTTTCTCGCTGAGTTCGCTGAACTGAACACGGGCTTCCAGCAGCATGTTCGCAACGAGCGCAAGGAACTCCTCCCTGCCGTTCTCAAGGCGCTCAGCGATGAAGAAGCAAGCGCTTTGGCAGCCAATATCGAGGGTGCTGTGGGAGACGCCGAAAAAACGCGACGCGACGCGAAACGGGACGAGGTGGCGCAGACGAAACGCCAGGCCGACGAGGTCGAGCGAGCCGCAGAGGCCCAGCGCGCGGCGGTTCGCGCCCAGAAAACGGCGGACCGCACCACCCGTGAGGCCACCACGAAAGTGGTCGACACGATCGCAGACGGCGCGACCTCAGTGCAGGACAGTACTGGCAAAGTCACCGCGAACATGATGGAGAGGGTGCAGCAGGCCGCATCGGAAACACGCAAGGCAATGATCGTCTACATCAACTCGGCGCAATCCTCGGCGTGATGGCTGTTTGCGCGACGGTTAGCACGCTGGCATGCTCGGTGGTATGTTGGCCGATGCGGACAAGCGAGCAGGAAATGGAAATCGTCAGGTACCATAACTGGCAGGGAGAAGGTCACGCGCACCGCCAGCGCGAGATCGTCGCCGAATTCGCGCGCTGGAACGGGGCTGCATGATGAGTATCAATCTGGACACTCACTCGACCAGCGAAATCGACCTGACGCATTGGGGTGTCGCCGTGGCACGCAAGGACGGCTTGTCGTTGCGCTGAGATATCTGAGCAGCCTAGCCAGGCGGGCTAGTCACGCCTGTACCGCCGATCCTGAACTTCGACCAAACCACCAGATTATCGTAGGCTGTAGGAGAGATGCTCCGGCATTGGTGATGACGAGCCCCGTGCGTCGCTGATATTGATGATCCTCGCACCAATATAGGGCCCCCTCCATGACATCAGGTTCAGAACACGCGGACGCAGTTGAAAAACTGCTCGAGACACCTGACCTTGCCACTGCGTTGGAAAGCGAACAGTTCAAGAAGTTTCTCGACCAAGTACCAATTGCAATCGCAGTCTCGGATCTGAGCGTGAAGGAGCGTGTTGTCTACGCCAATCCCGAATTCGAGAAGCTCGCAGGCTTGGAGGCAGCTAGGCTTACCCGGGAAAGCTGGGGTGCACTGCTGGGTACTGGCCTGCACCAACAGAAGGGCCGATCGCTGGCCGAGGCGGTGGTCGAGCAAGCCGATTTCGTCGGGACCTTCCGACTGGACCGAGACGCCGAAAAGCCCCCGATTGTTGACGTCTACTCTAACCTGATCGAGGACGACAGCGGTCATAGCTGCTTTCGTCTCGTCGCGCTGGTCGACGTGTCAGCCCACGGAGAAATTGAAGACGAACGATTAGCGGACCAGCGCGTCGACGCGAAGGATACGCTGCTGCGGGAACTGCAGCATCGGGTAAAAAACAACCTGCAAATGATCACCGCATTAATCCGCATGGAAACTCGCAATGCGACGGTCTCGGATCAAAAGCGTTTCGAGAGGCTGGCAGGACGGGTGGACGCACTCGCGATCCTGTACCAGACGCTCTCGGCCGACGAGCAGAAAGTTGAAGTCGACCTCGGCGTCTATCTCAGCCAGATCGCTTCAGCAGTCATGGCGTCACATGCGGTCGAAGGTATCCGTCTGGATATGAAGGTTGATGCCTATCCGGTCTCAATTGACGTTGCCATGCCGACCGGCCTTGTCGTCAATGAGCTGCTGACCAATGCAATCAAACATGCTTTCCCAGGTGATGGTGGTGGCACCATAACGCTGCACAGCATAGTCAACGGTGACGGGTGTCAGATAGTTGTCGCCGATGATGGGGTGGGCCTTACGGATGGCGAGACATGGCCTAAGCCAGGCAAACTCGGTGCACTCATAGCGCGATCACTAACTGAGAACGCAAAGGCACAGTTCGACGTTCGCTCAAATGCCCGTGAGGGCACAAAGGTCACGATAACTTTCAACAGATCTGCGGCAGCAAGCTGACGCCAGTACGATTGTCTTTGAAGATACGCAAAAGGACTCGTGGACTCGTCGAACGCAACTGTTCGAGGCAATCAGAGCGGAGTCAGTCGTCAATATCCCGCTACGGAGCACGGCGGTTTTCTGGCGCTCCCCTATCCGACCACGCCACTCCACTGGGCCGCCGCTGGCGCGGCCAGGCGCATCTGCCAACTACCCCTAATCCCGACCGCGATGGCGGTAGCCGCGAGCAAGGTAAGGAAGGCGACAATTATCAGAGTTTCCAGCTTCATGCGTTTTGCCGGAGGCGGCCTGACGGGCAAGATAGTCCCCGGACACTTGAAGCCGCGCGATCAAATGGTGGCTTAGACCTTGCTCAGACAAAGGGCCAAAGGTCCCGACGTCATTTCCGGAGAGTCAGCTGTAGCCACAAGCCCGAGCCTCCGGCTCGTCATAAGCGCTTTGACTGAGTCGACTGCAACAGGTTGACGTGGCATCGCCGGTCCGCCTGTACGCGTCGCGCTTGCCTGGTCGCAAATGCATCAAGGTGGGGAAAAGCGGCTGCAGCGAGCAGGGTCGGCTAGGAGTGGCGGCAGCGAGCATCTAGCGCTTTCAGGGCGATCACGGACCGCCATTGAACCAACTGCCAGCTTCCGACGTAACAGAGGGGTAAACTGAATCTTTCCAAGGGAACGGCCATGCACGGAAACATGAAAGTAGACAAGCGTGCCGAGGCTGGGACCATCGGCCGGTCGGCATGGGTCACCGGCGCCGGCTCCGGCATCGGCCGCGCGCTGGCATTGCGGCTCGCCAGCGAGGGCTGGAATGTCGCTGTTAGCGCGCGGACGGCGAGGGACCTCGACGCGCTTGCCGTTGAAGTCCCCGCACGCATCCAGGCCTTTCCGCTCGACGTCACGGACGCGAAGGCTGTGCTGAGAACTGTGGCTCGCATCGAGGATACTCTGGGGCCGTTCGATCTCGCCGTGCTGAATGCCGGCACCTACGACCGCGACTCAGCCGCACAATTCGACGCCGTAGCGTTTCGCGCCACCGTCGAAGTCAACTTGATGGGCTCAGTCCATTGCCTGGCCGCGCTGATGCCGCGCATGTTGGCCCACGGGTCGGGACACATCGCTGTCGTGTCCTCGGTCGTCGGCTATGTCGGCCTGCCGGGTGCCGCCGCCTATGGCGCGAGCAAAGCCGCCCTCATCAATATGTGCGAAGCGCTCTATCCCGAACTTGCCGCCCGCAACGTGCGTCTTAGCATCATCAATCCGGGTTTCGTCGACACGCCGCTGACACAGAAGAACGACTTTCCGATGCCGTTCCTGATTTCGGCCGATGCGGCAGTCGATCAAATCATGGCTGGACTAAGATCGCGGCACTTTGAGATTGCCTTCCCCCGCATGATGGTGCTGTCGCTGAAGCTTCTGGCGGTGCTGCCGGCAAGGCTGCGCTTTGCCGCGACTCGGCGGATGATCCGCACCTGACGATCGCCGATCAACTATGTGCCAGCAGGAACTGGTCGACATCGATCGTCCGCAGCGGGCTGGTGCCTCTACTCGGGATCGGATGGCAATCTGGTCTACGGCGACCCTCTCGACCCGGCCGCAAAGAAGGCGCCCATAAAGGCCTCGGGAGGCTCTACCAGAAGACCGACCTTCCTTCGAGATTGCTCATGAACGCTTGTGTCCTGAAATTCTTCCTGCAACGATTGTCGTGGCGACTCTGTTGGCAGCGGCGCGATGCCGGAACACCGGCACGCCCTTGGCCCAGAGCTTCAGCGCCTCCCAGTGGATCGCGGCCGTGACCTTGAGCGTCATCAGCGGATAGGCGAAGAGCGCGCGCAGCAGCGCCCTGTCAGCCTGCCGCGCCGGCCCGAAAGCGACGCGAGCAGCAGCAGACCCTCTGCGTCCGTCTCGTCGATCGCACCAGCACTTTTCGCCCGGCGGCTCGATGTGGAAAGTGTACGCGCAATCCATCGGCACGAAGGGCGAGACATAGAGTTCCTTGGCGCACCTCTGCTCGATCGCGTTCGCGCCGGCGCGACGCGGATCACATAGGTCCGCCGCTCGCCGAACGTGTTGTGCACCTCGTAGAGGATCGCCCGCAGCTCATCGCCATCGGCGGCAGAACCACACCGTCAGCGGGTTGAACACGTAGCCGAAGATGCGCGGATAGCAGAGCATGCGTGATCCTCGGTGCCGCGAGCGTAATGCCCGCGGCACCGCCAGCTGCGCGTCGACCCAGCCGCGCAGATCGCCGCGCTGCCGTCGCCATGGTCGCGATCGTGGAAGGAAAACACGGCCGCAGGATTGTGCGCCGAAGAGCCGGAGCCTGCGCGACAGCTCGCCGATCTCGTCGAGATCGAGCAGCAGCGAGAACACGCGATAGTGAGCTTGTGCCGCCTTCGGCCGGAGCCGCGCATGCACCACCTTGCCCGCATAGAGCGCCGACGTTCATTCGGCGGCCTCGAGTAGGGCGCGAGCGCGATGCGCTTGGACTCGCCCGCGACCCGCCACGGCCGCCGCACGCCGCCGACGCTTCGGCCGCGGCGAGCCCCGATTGCAGCGCGTCCTCGTGGAAGCCGGCGCCGAAATACGGCCCGCGAAATAGGTGTGGCGCCGGCCCTGCAGCCGCCACAGATGCTGCTGCGCCTCGACCGCTTGCGGTCGAACAGCGGATGCGTGTAGTTGAAGCGTCGGATGATCTTGTCCGGCGCGACCTCGCGCGTCGGGTTGAGCGTCACGAACATCGGATGCCGCGTGTCGAGGTTCTGCAGCCGGTTCATCCAGTAGGTGACGCAGAGCGGCCGCTCGCATCGTTCGCTGCTCTCGCCGATATAGTTCCAGCTCGACCACACGCGCTCGCGCTTGGGCATCAGCGCCGTGTCGCGATGCAGCACCGCCACATTGTCGGTGTAGTCGAAGGCGCCAAGCAGCGCGGTCTCCGCTGCGTCGGGGTCGGCCAGCAGCTTCAGCGCCTGATCGGCATGCGTCGCGATCACCACATCGGTGAACCAGCTTCGCCTTCCCTGTCGTGTCGATGATCGTCACGCCACCATGCTCGCGCCGGATTCTGCGCCGCCCCGGCGCCGAGCCGCACATCTCGACGCACTCGCGCTCATGCGCTTCACATATTCGATGCTGCCGCCCGTCACCGTCCGCCATTTCGGCCGGTCGACGAGATCGAGCAGCCCGTGGTGGATGAAGAAGCGCACGAAGGCGATCAGCGGATAGTCGCGCATCTGCTTCGCCGTGGTCGACCAGATCGCCGCGCCCATCGGCAGCAGATGATCCTCGATGAAGGCCGGTGTTAGCCGTTGCGGTCGAGATATTCGCCCAGCGTCAGACGCCCCGAATTCGGCGCGCCCGATCAGTGCGGGCCTCGCCGATAGAAACGCAGATGTCGCGCACCATCAGCCAGAAGCGAGGTCTACGCTGTTGCTGCGCTGGCCGAGCAGCCCCTTGAGCCCGGCGCTCGAATATTCGAGCCGGCCGCCGTCGAGCGAGGCCGCGAACGACATGTCGGAGCGCTGCGTGGCGACGCCGAGATGTCGAACAGCGCGGTGAGGTTGGGGTAGTTGCGCTCGTTGTAGACGATGAAGCCGGTATCGACGGGGACCCGTTCTCGGTCGGCACCATCACCGTGTTGGAATGCCCGCCGAGGCGCGCCTCGGTCTCGTACAGGGTGACCCGGTTCGCCGTGAGCAGCCAGGCGGCCGAGAGGCCCGCGATGCCCGAACCGATGACCGCGATGTGGCGCGCCGGTGTCAGCATGCTTGCCCTTGGCGTCCATTCGCACGTTGATCCTTCCTCGCCGATCTGCTTTGTTTCATATGCCAATGATACGGAGCAGAAGTGGTTCTGGATCGATCGGCAGCGAAAAACGCGCGCCGATGATCCGTTCGCGGTTCGGCCCCGCGTAGAAGCCTGCATGAACGCGCTCATTTCCATCCCCGCATCAGCGTGGCAAAAACAGTGCATGGCCGCGGTGCCGTGGCGCCGCGCCGAAGCTACCTTTTTGTTCGCAGGTTGGGAATGGTTGAGATGCACCGGCCGGCAGAAGACGACGCGAAAGCAGAACATGGCGGAACTGCTTGTCCGCGATTGGCGCACGACGCGATGTCGAAGCGTTCGAGGTGCTGTTTAGGCATTTTGCGCCCCGCGTGAAGGCCTACATGGGCCGATTGGCCGGCGACAGCCAGGCGGCCGAGGAGCTGATGCAGGAGACCATGATCGCGGTCTGGAACAAGGCGGATCGCTTCGATCCGGCCAAGGGCGCAGTGTCCACCTGGATCTTCACCATCGCCCGCAATCTGCGCATCGACGCATTCCGACGTGACAAGCGCCCGGACTTCGATCCAAACTGATCCAGCCTTTGTGCAGGACGATGTCGCTCCCGCGGACCCCGAGGCCTTCGACGCCCAAGAGGCGTCCGCCCAATTGCATCAGGCGATAGCTGCGCTGCCGCAAGAGCAGGTGGCGCTCCTGAAGCTCGCCTACTTCGAGGACAATTCGCACAGCGCTATCGCTGCCAGCCTCAACCTGCCGCTCGGAACGGTCAAGTCGCGTCTGCGCCTCGCATTTGCCAAACTGCGCGCCGCGCTCGATCGGAACGGAGAAGCGACGTGACCATCCGCCATCATCTGAGCGATGATCTTCTGATCAGCTACGCCGCCGGCAGTCTCGCGGAAGGCTGGAGCCTGGCCGTCGCCACCCATCTGGCGCTTTGCCCCGCCTGCCGGAAAAGACTGGCCGTGGCCGAGGGCATAGGAGGCGAATTGCTCGAGGCCACGGCTCAACTCTCCCCTGTCGAAGCGAACTCATCCTCCTGGGAGGCGGTGCCGGCGCCGTATCGCACCAGCCCACTTCGACGCAGCGCGAGATACCACGCGCGGGTCCGGCTGCCCGTCGCGATGATGGGCTGCCCGAGCCGTTGCGCTCCTACCTCGGTGGCGATTTCGAGACGCTGCGCTGGCGCCCGCTCGGTCGCGGCGCTTCCCAGATCCGCATCGGACCGCGGACAGCGAGACACAGGTTCCGACTGTTGAGGATTTCAGCCGGCAAGCCGGTGCCCGAGCATGGCCATGGCGGCCGCGAACTGACGCTCGTGCTCTCCGGCAGCTTCGCCGATGGCACGGACCCTGTTCGCGCGTGGCGATATCGAGGACGCGGATGCGAGCCTTACGCACCAGCCGACCGCGACGCCAGAAGAGGATTGCATCTGCCTTGCCGTCACCGACGCGCCGCTGCAGCTTCCGAAGTTGGTTCGTTCGCGCCATTCAGCCCATTCTGGGCATCTCTTTTCTTGGCCTTTTGGTAAGCCGAAAGAGCCATTATGTTGAACTTCGCCATTGCCTATGCGGGCACCGCGCTGGGTGTTCTTCGGGCTCGATTTCGTCTGGCTCACCAATATGGCGTCAGGCTTCTACCGCAGCCGGATCGGCGAGTTGTTGCTGGCCCAGCCCAAACTGGGTGTCGCCGGGCTCTTCTATCTCGTCTATGTCGCCGGCTTGGTCCATTTCGCCGTCCTGCCGGCCATGCACGCCGGAAGCTGGGTCACGGCGCTGATGAAGGGCGCGCTGCTTGGGCTGGTCGCCTATGGTACCTATGATATGAGCAATCTTTCGACCTTGAAGAACTGGTCGGTCTCCGTCACCATCGTCGACATGATGTGGGGCATTGCGCTCACCGCTACAGCGGCAACTTGCGGATATTTCCTTACCGTCTGGGCGGTGGCAAAGGCAAGCTGACCGTCCCTGCCGCGGGCGTCGAGGCGAGCGCAGCCGCCAGCGCGGCCAAAACCAGTCGCGCTGGCTGGTGCGCAATGGATTGGCGCTCGACTGGCCCGGTACAGTGACGGTGCCTATGCCGCTGACTAGGTTGTGGCTCGGGTAGCGCACCGGGATGCGGCAAGGCGACTTCCTAGACAGTCGGCTCCTGGCCGGGGGGGTAGGCCGCTTGTTCCGGCCTGGAGCACGGCCCACACACAACAATAATCCGGGATGACTGGGGGCGCGAGTTTCAAATTGTGCGCTTGGATGTTTTCGAGTGCCGCGTTCCAGCGATCTACGCTGGGGCGCCGCAGAAGAGGAAGAGGCTCGCGATGCGCGTCCTCGCGTCTGGCCCGATATATAGCGCGTGCAGTGCAACGCACTGCGGCCAAAGGCACTGGACTCGCCGGACGATGCCGATATTGTACCGGCCAAAGAGGGGGTGCCGCGCTTTGGCGACGGCAATCGCCAGGAGGTACCGGCGGCCTGGTTGTCAGGCACACGCGCGGTCAACATGGGAGGAAATCCGATGAGAAGCGGAGCTTTCTGGCGGGCGTTTCCGCCTTCTGCGCGCTGGCGGGCTCGTCCGCCGTCGCGCAGGACAAGCCGTTCGCCGGCGTGACCGTCAACGTCATCACGCAGACCGGCGCGATCCAGGAGCCGCTGCAGCGGCGCGCGCCCGATTTCGAGGCGCTGACCGGCGCCAAGATCAACGTGATCGCCGTGCCGTTCTCCGATCTCTACCAGAAGGTCCTGACCGACTGGGCGAGCGGCACCAACTCGGTCGACGCCGCGGTCTTCGCGCCGCAATGGATGGTCGACTACATCGCCGGCGGCTATCTCGAGGATCTGACGCCGCGCGTCGATGCCGACAAGGACATCCAGCAGGACGACGTCGGCGCGTTCTTCCGCGACTTCTCGCAGAAGTACGACGGCAAGATCTACATGATCACCCTCGATGGCGACTTCCACATGATGTACTACCGCAAGGACGTGCTCGAGGAAGCCGGCCTGCAGCCGCCGAAGACCTGGGACGAGTATCTCGAGGTCGCCAAGGCGGTGCACGGCAAGGACATGAACGGCGACGGCACGCCGGACTTCGGCTCCTGCATCGCCAAGAAGCGCAACGCCCAGAGCTACTGGTTCGTCACCGACGTCGTCGGCTCGATGACCCAGTCGAAGGGCACCAGCCAGGGCGCCTTCTTCAACACCGCCGACATGACGCCGCTGGTCAACAACGACGCCTTCCGCAAGGCGCTCGACTTCCTGTCAGGAGTCGACCAAGTACGGGCCGCCGGACGAGCTCAACCTCGACGTCTCCGACACCCGTCCGCTCTTCGCCTCCGGCCGCTGCGCGCTCAACCTCGACTGGGGCGACGTCGGCACGATCTCGATCGACCCGGCGCACTCCAAGGTCATCGGCAAGTGGGGCGCGGCGATCATGCCGGGCTCGAAGGAAGTGCTGAACTGGGACACCGGCAAGCTCGAGGCCTGCACGCCGACGACCTGCCCGCATGCCATCGACGGCGTGAACCATGCGCCGTTCGCGGCCTTCGGCGGCTGGGGCGGCGGCATCAACGCCGCGGCCGACCCGAAGGTGAAGGACGCGGCCTACGCCTTCTTCTCCTACATGACGCAGCCGGCCCAGTCGAACGCGGACGTCACCGATCGGCAGCACCGGCTTCAACCCCTACCGCATCTCGCAGCTCAGCTACAGCGACCTGTGGAAGAACGCCGGCATGAGCGAGGAGGAGGCCAAGATCTATCTCGGCGCCATCAACGACAGCATGAACAGCCCGAACATGATCCTCGACCTGCGCATCCCGCAGAACCAGAAGTACCAGCAGGTCGTGCTCGACGAGGCGATCTCCCGCTTCCTCGCCGGCGAGATCGACAAGGACGCGACCGTCAAGGCGGTCGAGGACGGCTGGAACGAGCTGAACGACGAGATCGGCAAGGACGAGCAGCTCGAGATCTACAAGGCCACGATCGGCGCCAAGTAGAGCGTCCGAGCGACACGGCCCGGCGCGGCTTGCGCCGCGCCGGGCTTCTCGCTGCTCGATCCGCGCTCGGCTCCGGCCGATGACAGCGACTCGCCGACACCGCGCCCGAAGCCGCCCCGCGCGCCGGCTGGGCGGAGCGGCTCGACCGCCATTCCGGCCGGATCATGGTGCTGCCGGCGGTCATCATCCTGCTCTGCTTCGCGATCTTTCCGCTGATCATCTCGGCCTATCTGGCGCTGTCGCGCTTCGCGCTGGCGCCGGGCGGCTTCACGCTCAAGTTCATCGGCCTGACGCAACTTCCGGAAGCTGCTCGCCGGCTCGCAGCAGTACCATTTCCTCGGCACCTTCGGCGCGCTCGGCGCCGTCGCACTGGATCGTGCTCGGCGCTGGTCGCGCGCGGGCTGCTTCTCCTCTCTCGGCCGCTATCTCCGCGCGGCCGGCCGACGCATCATCGGCACGCTCGGCCGGCTGATCGCGGCAGCGACTGGCCATGGCGCTCGCGCTGCTCGCGGTCGCCACCTTCGCGCCGGGCGGCGTGCCCGGCACGCTCGTCAACACGCTTCTCTACGTCGTCGTCGGCGTGACCGTGCAGTTCCTGCTCGGCCTCGGCCTGGCGCTGCTCTGCGGCCAGCCGATCCGCGGCCGCAACTTCTTCCGCGTGCTCTTCTTCGTCCCGCTGATGGTGACGCCGGTCGGCATCGCCTACACGTTCCGCATGCTCGCCGACATGCAGAAGGGCCCGTTCGCGCCGCTCGTGCGCGCCTTCGGCATCAGCGAATGGTCGTGGGCGACCGAGGCCTGGTCGGCGCGGCTGATGGTGCTGGTCGGCGACACCTGGCAGTGGACGCCGTTCATGTTCATCGTGCTGCTCGCCGCGATCGAGAACCAGCCGCGCGACCAGGTCGAGGCGGCGCGGCTCGACGGCGCCAGCGGCTTCCAGATCTTCCGCGACATCACCTGGCCGGCGATCGCGCCGGTCGCCGCGACGGTCGTGCTGATCCGGCTGATCGAGGCCTTCAAGATCATCGACCTGCCGAACGTCCTGACCGGCGGCGGCCCGGGCCTCGCCACGGAATCGATGACGCTCCATTCCTTCATCGCCTGGCGGACGCAGGACCTCGGCGGCTCGGCGGCGGTCGGCTACATGCTGCTCTTCGTCTCGACGGTCGTCTGCGTCTCCTTCTTCAACTTCGTGGTGCGGCCGGCGCGGAGGTTCGAGGCATGAGCGACGAGCCGCGCCCGCTCGCTGCGGCGGCTGTTCGAGCCGCCGCGCTCGAGCGAGCAGGCGCCGGCGGCCAAGGTCGTCGACCTATGCGCTGCTGATCCTCTGGTCGCTGGTCGTGCTGGTGCCGCTCTATTGGGTGCTGATCACCTCCTTCAAGGGGCCGGGCGAGGTCGACAACGGGCCCGTTCTACATCCCCTTCGTCGACTTCACGCCGTCGCTCGCAGGCCTGGGACTTCATGCTCCTCGCAGAACAACACGCTCGGGCCCTACCTGAATTCGGTGGTCGTGGCGCTGGCGAGCACCGTGCTCGCCGTCCTGATCGGCTCGCTCGCCGCCTATGCGCTGGTCCGCATCCGCTTCCAGGTGAAGCTCGCGCCGTCGCGTCTTCCTGATCCTGCTGGTCGCGGTGATCGTCGCGGTCGTCGACCTTCGGCGTGCCCTGGCAACTCGCCCTCGCCGTCGCCGTCGCGCTGTTCCTGATCGCGCTCTTCACGCTGGTCGCGCCGCACGCGGCTGGCGCTCGGCAACAACGACATCGAGTTCTGGATCATCTCCAACCGCATCATGCCGCCGATCGTGGCGGTGCTGCCGATCTACGTGATGTTCCAGCAGCTGCGCCTGCTCGACACGCAGGTCGCGCTGATCGCGACCTACACCGCCGTCAACCTGCCGATCGTCGTCTGGCTGACGCGCGACTTCTTCGCCGCCATCCCGATCGATCTCGAGGAGAGCGCCGAGATCGACGGCGCCTCGAAGTTCCGCGTCTTCTTCACCATCGCGCTGCCGCTGGTGCGCTCCGGCCTCGTCGCGACCTTCCTGCTGGTCCTGATCCTCGCCTGGAACGAGTACCTGCTGGCGCTCTTCCTCTCCAACGCCAACGCGCAGACCATGCCGGTGCTGGTCTCGGCGCAGAACACGACGCGCGGGCCGCAATGGTGGAACATGTCGGTGCTGATCGTCATCATGATCGCGCCGGTCGTGGTCATCGCCACCGTGCTGCAGAAGCACATCGCGCGCGGCCTCCTGGTCGGCGCGGTGAAGGGCTAGCCGATGCGCGTCACGCTCTCCGACGTCCACAAGTCCTTCGGCGCGGTCCAGGTGGTGAAGGGCCTCGACCTCGACATCGACGACGGCGAGTTCCTCGTGCTGCTCGGCCCGTCCGGCTGCGGCAAGACGACGGCGCTGCGCATGGTCGCCGGCCTGGAATCGGTCACCTCCGGCCGCATCCTGATCGGCGACGCGCGACGTCACCAATGTGCTGCCGAAATACCGCGACGTCGCGATGGTGTTCCAGTCCTACGCGCTCTATCCGCACATGACGGTCGCCGAGAACATCGGCTACCCGCTGAAGCTCCGCGGCGTGCCGCCGACCGAGCGCGACGCCGCCGTGCGCGAGCGCCGCGGCCAAGGTGCATCTCGAAGACTATCTCGACCGCTATCCGCGCCAGCTCTCCGGCGGCCAGCGCCAGCGCGTCGCGCTCGCCCGCGCCATGGTGCGGCGGCCGAGCGTCTTCCTGATGGACGAGCCGCTCTCCAACCTCGACGCCAAGCTCCGCGGCCACATGCGCTCCGAGCTGAAGCGCCTGCAGGCCGATCTCGGCGTCACCACGATCTACGTCACCCACGACCAGATCGAGGCGATGACGCTCGCGCACCGCGTCGCCATCATGAACAAGGGCATCGTGCAGCAGATCGCCGACGCCGCGCGAGATCTACGACGATCCGGCCAACCTCTTCGTCGCCGGCTTCATCGGCTCGCCGCCGATGAACTTCCTGCAGGGCGAGTTGTCGGACGGCATTTCGTCTTTGCCGGAGGGCGCTTTCGCGTTGCTGCCGACAACAGGCGCAGGTCACCGCCGGCCTCCGGCCGGAGGATTGCACGGTGACGAGCCCGGAAAGGCAATCTCGCCGCCAGGGTCTATGCGATCGAGCTGATCGGCGACCATTCGCTGGTCACCTGCCGGTTCGGCGAGGACCCCTGACCGTCAAGGCGGACAAGTCCGCGCAACACGAGATGGACGAGCCGATCGGCATCGCCTTCAACGACGCGCCGGGTTTCTGTTCGACACGGAAAGCGGCGAGCGCATCAGAGCCCGCGCCGCAGGGGAAGGGGGAGGGGGCACAGAGCCGCCCGCGCGGCCTGACGTGGCGCGGTCAGCGGCGCTGGGGTGGGGGCGACAAGGGGCGGGACATGGGTCGGGGGGGGAGGGGAGGGTGGGGGGGGGGGGGAAGGGGCGGGGTCGGTTCACGGGGGAGGAGGACGTCAGGGTTGGCGAGATTCGGGTCTTTGGGAGGGTCGTGGGTAGTAGGGGAGTGCGGGGAGAGTAGTAGGTCCTTTCGAACATGGTGAGGCGGCAGGGGAGGGGGGAGGGGGAGGGAGGAGGGGAGGGGGAGATGGGGATGGCGGTAGGGGATCAGGGGAGGACGGGAAGGGCGGTGGTGGGTCGGAGGGCGGGAGTGAGGGGGGGGGGGGAGGGGGGTGGGGTGGGAAGTGGAAGGGGGGGGGTTCCGCCCGGGTGGGGCCCGCCTCACGTTGCGCTATCCGCTGCGCAGCGTACGGCAGCGCATCGCGCCGCGCGGCCATGAGCATGCGGCACATCTCTCCATTCGCCCGGGCGCTCGTCGCGGACCCTTATCCGACGCAGATGATCCGGCAGGTTGCGGGAAGCGATCGGCGTCCCGTCGAGGTCGACGATGATGCCGGCTCCCTGCGGACTGAGCTGGGGATACAGGCCTCCCATTTCTGACGGTAGGCCGACCATGCCGCGGCGAGCTCCTCGTCGTCGCGCCCAGCCAAGCGAGCTTCGTCGGCGGGGACGGGCACGATCATCTCGTCGGTCGAGCCTTTGCCACGCAGCAAGGAAACCAGCGCGCTCTGCCGCATCAGGAAGGCCTTTCCGTCGAAGGTCCGGCGCAATTTCGTCCAGGTCGCCGGTTGCGTGAGCCGGGAACGCCTCGGTGAAAGCCAATCCCTCGCCGATCGCCCGATTGATCTCGTCCGCGGCGAAATGATCGACGAGCCGCAGTTCGAAGCGCCGAACCCATGGCAGCGCCAGCACGGCGCGGCGGATATCGCCCTGCCATCAGGTAGACGAAGTTGGCCGGGCACCAGAAGGTCGGGAGGCGCAAGGACACCGTCACGAGGTCGTCCGCGACCTCGGTGTCCACGATGAAATCCAGGGGACTTATAAAGTCTCGTCGATCTCCGGGTCACGGACCGCTGCAATCGCCGCCCGCACTTCCGCGCATGCGGGCGCAGACCTCCGGGGCCTAGGCTCGCCTCCTTCCGAGATATGGGCGGGTGCTACCCGCTCACTGGACAGCCGCTGCGACTGGAATTCAGCGGGGACATCGACACCGTAGAGTTTGGCGGCATTGAGGCCCATGATCCTGCGCTTCACGTCGAGGGTAAGCTGCGTGCCGGCTTCGTGGGCGGTCTCGTTGTCGAACTCGAATTCCATGAATTCTCTCGATGATCCACTCTCGGGCTGGTGATCGCGTAGTCCGAGCCGAAAAGCAGCCTGCTCGGGGCCAACCCAGAACAGCAGGTCGCTCATCATCCTGGCGAAGTATTTCGGCCGCGCATGGATGTACGAAGCGACAAGGGCGAGGCCGCCATAGACGTTCGGCTCCTGGCCGGCGACGAAGCAGAAATCGTCGATGCGCGGCAATACCGCAATGATCGACGATGAAGTTCAGGTCGGGAAAGTCCGTCGCGACGACGCAGACGTCGCGGACATCGTACGCGTCGTAGTCCAGCGGGATGCGTCCTCGGTCCCTTGTGGACATGGATGTTGCGGATGCCGAGGCGCTGGCACGCCTCCAGTAAGGAGCGACGGAAGCGGTCCTTGAGGGAATAGCCGCGGGACGCGCCATTCCATTCCGACGTGTAGAGCTTACTCCGTTGAGCCGGTATTTCTCGGAGTCCGCCTCGAGCTGGTCCGGACCCCTCTGCCCCCTCGCGTGGGTCGCAACGACCGTTCAGGATCACCTTGCTCCGGATGGAGCTCTTTGAGCGTCCCGCACCGAGCTCAGTCGTGTTGAAGCCGTTGGATGTAGAAGTCGCGGAGATAGACCGGCAGCATGATGGCCACGTCGCAATAGCCGTCGACGAACAGGTCCCGGCCGCACCTTCCGCCCCGTAATAGTCGAAGCGCTCGCGCTCCCAGCGCTGGTTCGGCGGCGTCAGACCGACGTGAGCACCGTAAAAGGTGTCGATGAAGGTCTGGCCATAGTGGTTGCGCCGGTTTTGAGGCCTCGCATCCCAGACATGCGCATGGTAGTCGACGACGAATATCCTTTTTCGCCGGATCCGGTGACGTACATCTTTCCTCCCTCGTCCCTCGACGCGGCGCCGAGCGGCGGCCGAGGTGGCCATGCCGGCCTCATGGTTAGCCATCGGGCGCCTGGTGTCCAGCACTGATCGATTCCTAGACCAGCGCTCGCTGCCCCGCGGGGAGCACCAGCGATCCGCCGGGGCTGGCGCAGGTCGCGGCGGCGACGCGCATCGCCTCCGTCAGGCAATCGTGCCAGTCCGCCTCTGTGGAGGGCATGCCGCGACGGAGGATGGCGGCGATGACCGTCGCCAAGGTCGCGTCTCCGGCGCCCATCGCGTCGATGACGGGCCCTTCGCCGCGCGCGATGGGAACGGGATACACTCCAGCCCGGCATGGTTCGAAACAACTTGCGCCGGCACTGCCGTGCGTGAGCAGCACGGTCTCGACGCCCATCGCAACAGAGCGGTCGGGTACCTGCCGGGCCGGACAGTCGTAGAGCAGGTGGGCGTCCTCGTCGCTGAGCTTTGCCACGGAGGCCGCGGCCATCGCCGCTCCGCGCCGCGCGCGATAGGCCACAATGTCGGCGATCAGGTTGGGCCGCGGATTGGGATCGACAATGACGAGGCCCGCGGCCTGGCAGAAGCGCATCGACCAGCGCTTCCGTTTCTCGGGGGTTGTCGAAGGGAAAGGAATTGACCGCAACGGCATCGGCCGAGGCGATCGCCCTCCCGCACGGTGCCGTTGAAGATGATGCGGCGACGGAACATGGCCGGCGTGAAATGATAGGTCGGTTCCCCGTTTTCGCGGCTGGACCAGACGACGCCGGTGAAGTCGACATTCGGCGGATTGAAGATCCGCACGCGTTCCTGTCGCAGATAGCGCTCGAACATAAAACCGTCCCCGGTCGAGCCCGTAACGCGTCACCAGCTGCGACGTCAGGCCGAGCCGCGCAGATGCCGACGGCGAGGTTGAGCGCCGCGCCGCCGGGAAAGCGCTCGACCTTGCCCGGCGTCAACTCCACGGCGTCGATGATGCCGTCGCCGATGCTCACGACCCGTCGGCATGCGGCTCACTGCAGGTTGGTGTGGCGGTGGAGCATCAGCTTGCTGCGCGTCGGGCAGCTGATCGGCCATGCCGAGAATGACGCTATCGAGCAGGATGAGGCAACACTGCTCGAACAGGCTGCCGCCGAACCGTCCGGTGGTCTCGACCGGCACTGGCAAGCGTGACGTCGGCGAGGCCCGGCGAGCGTGCCCTTCGGCTTGTGCGTCAGCGTCACCACCCTGGCGCCCTCTGCCTTGGCGATACGGGCAAAACCGACGCTGACCGGCGTCTCGCCCGAGCCGGAGATGATCCAGCAGCCCGTCGCCTTTCGGATCGACGGCCGCCGAACTTCGCCGACGAAATGCACGGTGCGGCCGATATGCATGAAGCGCATCGCGGCCATCTGCGCGGCCAGCCCCGAACGGCCCTGGCCGGAGAAGAACCAGCGAGGAGCAGGGTCGTCGAAAGCCCGGACCAGCCTTGCGAACGCGTCCCGCGTCGACGCGCTCGAGAAGCTCGGCTATCTCCCGTCCCACGGCCAGCCACGGCCGGGATTGGGCAAGTGCTCGCGAATCCATTTTGCTATCTCTTTGGGGTTGGCGGATTCCGTGATGGCGCTGCCGACCACGACGATCTCCGGTTCGACCGCGATGACGGCGCCGAGCGTGTCCGGCCCGATGCCGCCGGCGAGCGAAACGCGAAAGCCGCGGTCAGTGCATCGTCCTCACGGCGTCGATATGCGACGTCGATTTGTGGCCGGCGAGCCGCGCGTCGGTCGGCGAATGGACCGCGACATAGCCGAAACTCTCGGGGAAGGCCGCGTCCGGCGGCAGCAACTCGGCCTTGTCGGACTTGGTGATGGTGTCGACGATGACGGTTGCGCCGAAAGCGGCGGCACACCTGCCCACGGTTTCATGCGTCGCGCGCGAGGCGCAGGACAGCACCGTCATGAAGGCAGCGCCCGCGCCGAACACCATCTCCGCCTCGAACTGCCCGCCATCGACCGTCTTGGTGTCGGGAAGGACCGGCACGTCGGGGCAAAGCTCGCGAGCCGTGGTGATGGCGGCGACGCCGAAGCGCTTCAGCACCGGAAGTGCCGATCTCGATGATGTCGGCGAACGCCTTCATCTGCGGCAGCAGGGCCAGGTGTTCGGGCTTGTCGAAGGCGATCTGGAGCAACACGGCAGCTAACTCGCGAGGCCCGATCCGTCGGACACGGCGCGGGCCGTGGCAATCGCGGCCGCACGCCTGTCTGTCAACCGGTGTTGGTTCCGCAAAAACTCTCCTCCTCAGCTGATCTTTGACGACTATGGCATGAACTCGTCTCGCCCGCAAGAGCCAACCACCTTCGTTCCGAAGTGGAATGGGCAAAAGCATTCGCATTGGAGCGAGCGGACCATAGGCGACCATGCGATAGTGGCCATCGCTTGGTCCACGAGACAGAACTCTTTCAGCTGTCAGTCGGGCGGCCGAAGCGCACCTACGCGTTTCCTCCTGTCCCAAGCGCGCTTCGATGCTTTCGACCAGCCGCCAAAACCTATGCACAAGAAGCATTCGACGTCGCGCTTGTATCGCGAGATGGAAATCTTTCAGGGCGAGAGCCACCGCAAGCCGAACCCGAACTCTCGCTCCTAGCCGTCGACAGCCCCGGCGTTTTGGTGCTTGTATGTTCGACCGCTAATGTGCCGCGAAGGTTAGCGATGGCGCGCGAGCTGGGCAGTTGGCTGAATGACCTCGGACTTGGCAAGTGCTTCGAAACCTTCGTCGCCAATGATGTCGATTTCGATCTGCTGACCGAGCTGGATGATGGCGACCTCGAACGACTCGGCATTTCTTTCGGGCATCGTAGGCGCCTGTTACGTGCCCTTGCGGAGTTGAAGGCGGAGCCGCAGGAACAGAACCTTCGCCCGCGGCCGGATCCGGCCAGGGCGACTTCGCCCGGCGGGGAACGCCGGCAGCTCACAGTGATGTTCATCGACCTCGTCGGATCGATGGCGCTCTCGGGCCGGCTCGACCCGGAAGAGATGGGGGAGTTGCTTCGCGCCTTCCAGGGGGCGGTAGCAAGCGAAATCGCGCGCTTCGACGGTCACGCCGCCAAATTCATGGGAGACGGGGTTCTCGCCTATTTCGGCTGGCCGCGGGCGCATGAGGACGAGGCCGAGCGATCCGTGCGCGCTGGACTGGCAATCAGCAAAGCCGTGGCGGCGCTGTCGCTCGCATCGCGGAGGCCCTGTTCGCGGCGTTGGAGGCGCGGCCCCACATCAACCTTCGCTATCAATGCTCGCCGTATCATACCGACAGCGCGCTGTGGCCGGTGAGGCAACAACTCGTCTTCGCGGCTGGCTTTGGCGCCGGAGGACACCGCCGACATGCGGCTCGACAAGATGCGAGCGCGCTTGCTCGGATGCCGCGACACGCCGGCAGGCTAGCACCGAGCAGCGCCGCAACCGCCACTGCGCCTGGTCGACCAGCTGATCGACCCGTGCTGCGAAGACGTGCTGTCGCCCGACGCACTGGGTGATGACCTCGATCGCGATCGCGCCATCACGCGTTCTGATGCTGATCACGACGCGCCCGACATTCAGCCATGGCTTCGGCGGTCATCCGATCGTCACGCGGCTCGCGCTCAACAGGCTGGGCCGCACGCAGACGGCCGCGATCATCGAGCGGATAGCGGGCCGCAGGATGCTTCCAGAGCGTCTGGTCGAGGAGATCGCCACCCGCACCGACAGGGTGCCGCTGTTCGTGGAAGAGATGACCAAAGCGGTGCTCGAAACCAGTGGTGAGGAAGAGACGTGCGGGCACGAGGCTCGCTGTTCCGACCTCGCTGCACGATTCGCTTGATGGCCCGCCTCGACCGGCTGAAATCGGTGGAAGGAGGTCGCGCAAACCGCGGCCGTGATCGGGCGCGCTTTCGACCACCTCAGGATCGTCGCGCTCGCGTCGCTCCCGGAAACGGACGTGGCCGCCGCACTCGACCGGCTTGTCGGGGCCGAGCTGGTGTTCCGGCGCGGAAGCGGGCCAGCAACCACCTATTTGTTCAAGCATGCGCTCGTGCGTGACGCGGCCTATGAGAGCCTGCTGAAAACGCGACGCCAGGCGCTTCATGGTCGGCTTTTCGACATATTGGAGCTGCGCGGCGATGCGCCGCCCGAGATCCTGGCGCAGCACGCCGAGGCTGCCGGCGTTTTCGCAAAGGCTATCGACTGCTGGGAAAGGGCGGGCCAGGAGGCCATCGCGACGCCCGGCCTACAAGGAAGCGATTGCGCAATCTTGAGGCGGCGATACGCCTGTGCCGTCAAATCACCAATGGACCCTGAATGGCTTCGGCGGGAATGCCAGCTGCAAATTCGCCTCGGGCAGGCGCTACTGGAACACCTCGGCTACCAGGCGCCGGGCACGATGGTGGCGTTTGAGCGCGCGCGGGAACTGGCCGAGCAGATCGGCGAACCCTCGCTGTTGGTGCCTTCCATGTACGGCCTTTGGGCGAACCGCTATGTCTCGGGGATCCCGGCGCCGGAGCTGGCCGACGCGTTTCGCCGACCTGACCGCGTCCGACGGGGACAGCGGCTCGCGCTGCGTGGCGCTTAGGATGTTGGGCCTGGAGCGCTTCCACGAAGGGCAAGTACCAGACATCGCTGCGCCTCATCGAGGAAGAGCTTTCCTTCTACGATCCGATCGCCCACCGGGATCTGGGCATGCGCTACGGGCACGACCCGCGAACGGGAGCCATGAACTACCAGGCCTGGACCCTTTGGTATCTCGGCTTCCAGGATCAGGCGCGCGAGACGATGGAGCAGTCGTTGAGTTGGGCGCGCGAAATCGGGCACCACAACACGATCGGCATCGCGCTCAGCCTCGGCATTGCGATGACGGGCATATGGTGCCGCGATGTATCTCGGGTGGAGGCCGGCGCCGCTGAAACGCTTCGTCTCGCGAAGGACAAGTCTCTTGGGCTGTGGCAGGCTCTCGGCCGTATCCATTTCGGCTGGGCGCTCAGCGAACTCGGGCATCCGGACGGGCTCGCTGAGATCGAGGCGGGGCTCGACGATCTGCGGCGCATCAAGGTGGGGAGATACGAGTGCTTCCATCTTGGCCTTGCTGCAGATGCGCGCTCGCGCGATGAGCACCCGGCAGTATGCCCGGCTGGTTGACGAATGGGTCTCGGCGATCGGACTGCGGTGCGAAGAACATGGCACCCATTCGCTCCGGCGAACCAAGGCCTCGATCATTTACAAGTCGACAGGCAATTTGCGAGCCGTGCAGATCCTGCTCGGTCACACCAAGATCGAGAATACGGTTCGGTATCTCGGCGTTGACGTAGAGAACGCGGTCTCCCTAGCTGAGGCGACCGAGACCTAGTCATCGTGGCCTCTCGGGCCTGCCGAGACGCCGTTATGCGCGGAAGCCAGCCATTTGCAGCATTGGCTCAGCGGCAGCAAAGCGCCCAATGTTGGCTGAAGGCGTCGAGCTGGCATCACCTCAGAAGCGGACATCCAGCTGAGGATGCTGAAGGTGCGGTTGCATCAGAAAGCAAACACAAGATGGTTAGCATCGCGGAGGATGTTTGGGTGCGAGATGACAGCCCGGTTGGCGTTTGCCGGCGAGATACTCGTCGATGAGCTGGCGGAAGCGGGTCCGGCCGAAGCTCGGGAAATGGCCGCCGTGGACGACCGTCAACGGCAAGCCCCGCAAGCCTTCGAGTGTGGCGACATAATCGTCGACGGTCGGAGTGATAGGCGTCGTCGATCAGCGGCCCGTCATAGACGATGTCGCCGGAGAGGAAGATGCCGGTCGCCGCTCGAAGAGGCCGATGCCGCCCGGCGAGTGGCCGGCGTGTGGATCACCTCGAAGGCGCGGTCGCCGAGGTCGATGATGTCGCCGTCGGCAAGCAGGCGCCCGGCCGGCGCCGGCGGGACACGATAGCGGCGCGGCGTCCCAGCCGGCGGGCAGGCCGATCGAACATCTCGTCGGTGGCATAGCGGTCGGCAAGCGTCCAGTCGTTGCGGGGATCGGCGAGGATCTCCGCCTCCGCGCGATGGACGCAGCGCTCGGCGAACTCGTGATGGCAGCCGATGTGGTCGAAATGGGTGTGGCTCGCGACGCAGACCAGCGGGCGCTCGGTGACGAGCGCGACATGGTCGCGCAGGCTGAAATGGCCGAGCCCGGTGTCGAACAGGAGGTCGCGGTCGCGCCCGCGCACATGCCAGATGTTGCAGCGGAAGAACGGCTTGATCCACGGCTCGTGGATGAGCGTGACGTCGTCGCCATGCGGATCGTCTCGTACCAGCGGGGCGCTCGACGAGGGAGGCATGCCCGATCGGTCACCGCGTCAGGAGGATCATGTCGTCGAGCCGGCAGGAGACCGCGACGGTGTCGCCTGCCATCGACGGCATCTCGACGCGCCCCCTGGCGATGAAGCGAACCGCGGGTCGATCCGAGAGACGGCGAGCACGCGCTGGAAGCTGCCCTGGAAGACGACGGCGGTCCGTGCCTCGCCGAGAGCGCGATTGCGGGCCGGCTCCAGCCGCTGCCACTGCAATGCTCCGTCGGAGGCGAGCGGCAACGAAGCCAGTCGCAGCTCTTCCGGACGGATCGCCAGCTGACCGAACCTCCGGCAGATGCGCGCAGGATAGGCCAGGGTGCCGACGGAGCACTCGACTAGGCACGCGCTCGCACCGCTTCGACGACCTGCCCGGCGAGGAGCGTGCTCTCGCCCATGAAGGTGGCGCTGAACCGCGTCGCGCGGCCGGGATAGACGCGCTCGGGCGGCCCTTCGTCCTCGATGCGCCCGTGGTTCATGACGACGAAATGATCGGCAAGCGCCATCGCCTCCTCCTGGTCGTGGGTGACATGGACGAAGGCCGTGCCGACGCGCTTCTGGATCGCCTTCAGCTCGTCCTGCATCTGGCGGCGGAGCTTGAGGTCGAGCGCGCCGAGGGGCTCGTCGAGCAGGAGCACCGCGGGCTCGACGACGAGCGCGCGGGCGAGCGCGACGCGCTGGCGCTGCCCGCCGGAGAGCTGGTGCGGCCGCTTGCCGAACGCCTCGGCCAAGCCCGACGAGTCGCCAGCGCCTCCCGCGCCCGCGCGTCCGCGCTCGCCCGCCGACGCCGCGCATCCTCAGGCCGAAGCCGACATTGGCGCCGACCGTCATATGGGGGAACAGGGCATAGTCCTGGAAGACGGTCGTGGTCGGCCGCCTGGCCGGCGGAACGCGGTGCAGTCCTCGCCGCCGATCAAGACGCTTGCCCGCGGTCGGGACGAGGAACCCGCCGAGGATGGAGAGCAGCGTCGTCTTGCCGGATCCGGACGGCCCGAGCAGCACCGTGTAGCTGCCTGGCGCGATTGACGAGCGAGACATCGTTCAGCACCGTGGTCGCCGAAGCGCTGCGTGACGCCCGACCTCGACGAGCGGCCGCTCATGCCGGTCTCCGCCGGAGCAGGACGAGCTCGAGCAGCGAGCGCGCAGCACGACCGAGACGCCGAAGACGAGCGAGCCGACCGCATTGGTCTTCGGGTTGAGGCCCGACCGCAGCAGGTTCCAGATCTCGACCGGCAACGTCGTCTCGAAGCGCGTGAGCAGGAAGGAGATGATGAACTCGTCCCAGGAGAACGTCATCGAGAGGAAGAAGCTGGCGAAGATCGCCGGCCACAGCATCGGCACGGTGACGAGCACGAGCACCTGCCACTCCGGCGCGCCGAGATCGCGGGCGGCGCGCTCGATATTGATCTGTGGTCGCCCATCTGGCTGTAGATGATGGCGAAGCAGAGCGGCAGGTTGATCACGACATGGCCGATGCCGGCCGCCAGCAGCGATTTCGGCACGCCGAGCCGCATTGAAGAGGACCAGCAGGCCCATGCCGATGATGAGGTAGCTGACCGTCAGCGGCAACGTGATGAGGCCGCGCAGCAGGCGCCGACGCGGGCAGCGTGAAGCGGGCGAAGCCCCAGGCGGCGAGGAAGCCGAGCGCAGACGGCTGCCAGCGAGGAGAGGACCGCGACCACGAGGGAATTGAGGAGCGCGGCCGTCAGCCGCGCATCGCCGAGCACGGCGTCGTACCAGCGCAGCGACGGGCCGGTGAAGGGCGGGATCGGGAAAGACGTCGCCTGGAACGAAAAGAGCACCAGCATCACGACCGGCAGGAAGATGAAGGCGTAGACGGCGAGCGCATAGAGGACGCGAGAGTCCTGAGCAGCGCGCGCATCGTCAGGCTCGCTCGATCTTCAGCCAGCGGGCGCAGGCGAGATAGGCGAGCGTGACGACCGCCATGAGGATGAGCGAGAGAGCCGAGGCGAGCGGGAAATCGCCGCGCCGGCCGATCTGCATCATGATGAGCTGCGGCATCAGGAGCTCGTTGTTGCCGCCGAGGATCTGGGGCGTGATGTAGTCGCCGATGGCGAGCACGAAGGTCAGGAAGGCGCCGACCATGATGCCCGGCAGGGTCAAGCGGCAGGATCACGTGGACGAAGGTCCGGAAGGGGCCGGCGCCGAGGTCGGCCGCGGCCCGGCGATAGCTCGGGCTAGCTGCTTCAGGTTGGCGAAGATCGTCAGCGTGAGCAGCATGACGAAGAAGTGCACGAAGCCGATCACGGTCGCGTGCCGCGTGTTGGCGAGCTGCAGCGGCTCGCGAGACAGGCCGAGGTCCGATCAGCGCGCCGTTGACGACGCCCTTCTCGGCGAGGACCAGAAGCCAGCTGTAGGAGCGCACGACGTAGGACGTCCAGAACGGCAGGACGGCCAGCATAAGCGCCAGGCGCTGCCAGCGCTCCGGCACCAGCTCGGCGAGGATCCAGGCGAACGGATAGGCGAGGACGACCGAGACGACGGTGACGAGCGCGGTCACCTCCAGCGAGTTGACCATCGCCTGGCGAGTAGCTCGGGTTGGCGAGGAACTGCGCGTAGTTGCCGAAGAGCGTCGAAGGCGCCGCCTCGTGCGCGGTCAGGCTGACGACCGCCATGGCGCGAACGGCAGGACGAAGAAGACGAGCGTCCAGAGCCAGCGCCGGCGAGACGAGCCTCCAGGCCAGGGCGCGTTCGGCCGGCGACGCTTCATCGCATGCCGCCGATCTATTGGGCTTGCAGCATCTCGGTCCAGACGTCCTGCATCTTCTTGTCGAGCTCCGCGTCCGGGGCCGGGTAGGGCTGGGCGCGGGCCAGGAAGCCCGGCTGCTCGTCGAAGCGCAGGATCTTCTTCTGATCGTCGGTCAGCGCCGCCTTGCGTGTTGGCCGGCATGCCCCAATAGCAGGCCGACGTCGCGAGCCGCGCCTGGCCCTCCGGGCTCAGGACGTACTGGATGAACTTGAGCGCGAGGTCCTTGTTCTTGCTGTCCGTGAACATGGCCAGCGACTGCGACCAGAGGACCGCGCCCTCCTTCGGGATCGAGAAGTCGAGCGCCGGGTTCTCCTTCGCAAGGCCCGCGGTGACCCATTCGCCGCCGCCGACCAGGATGTCGACCTCGCCGGTCGCCAGCGCCGTCTGGCTCGCGGTCACCTCGCCGACGAGCTTCGAGTTGGCCTTCATCTTGAGGAGCACGTCCCGGATCGCCGGCAGGTCGGCCTCCGTGAGGTCGGCGGTCTTCTTGCCGAGCGACAACGCCGCCATGCCGATCACCGGCAGGTAGTAATCGTAGATCGCGATACGGCCCTTGTATTTCGGGTCGACAAGCGACGGCATGGACTGCATGTCCGCGGCGTCGACCTTCTCCTTGTTGAAGCCGATGGTGTTGTAGCCGAACTTCTCGGTGATCCCGTAGCGCTTGCCGTCGATCTTGGTCGAGCCATCCATCGTCACTTCCGGGAACATGTCGGCGAACGGCAGCTTGTCCTCCGGAAGGGGCTCGAACAGGCCCTTCTCGACGCCGCGGCGGACATCGATCGAGTCGATCACCATCACGTCCCAGTCGCCGGGCTGCGACTGGTCGACGATGGCGAGCCCCGCGCCGGTGCCCTCGAACTCCTTGACGTTGACCTTGACGCCGTTGGCCTCCTCGAAGGGCTTCAGGAGCGCCGGATCGGCATGGTCGCACCAGACCAGCGCGTTGAGCTCCGGCAGCCGCTGCCGCGCCAGTCCGAAAGCACGGCGAGGCCGCGGCGAATCGCCAGCGGCGCGTCGCCGAAGCTGGCGGTGCGGTTCGCATCGTCATTGCCGTGTTCTCCCGTTCTTGTTGCTTGGAAAAAACTGAACCAATTCTAAAATTGAGTCAATTCCAGATTCGTGGCAGACTTGGTGGATGCCCGGACTGCGGGAAAAGAACAAGGCGGATCGCGACCGGCGCATCGTCGAGGCGGCGGCGGGGCTGTTTCGCGAGGCCGGCTACGAGGGCGCCAAGATCGAGACGATCGCCGCCCGGCCGAAGTTTCGATCGGCACGATCTACAATTACTACCAAAACAAGGGCGACCTTCTGGTCGCCATCGTCTCGATGGAAGTCAACGAGGTTCTCAATGCCGGGCGAGGCGTGGTCGCCGAGCCGCCCGCGACGTCGGCGAGGCGCTGGACACGCTGATCGGCATCTATATCGAGCACTCCCTCGTCTATCTCAGCAAGGAGATGTGGCGGCACGCCATGGCGATCTCGACCCAGCAGCCCGACAGCCCGTTCGGCCACACCTATTCCTCACTCGACCGTGCTCTTGCAGGCCAGATCTGCGCGTTGATCGAAGGCTGCAGGCCTCGGTCTGGTGGCGTTGGACACCGACGCCCGATCTCTTGGGGAATTGATATTCAACAACATGAACATGATGTTCATCGAATTCGTGAAGCGAGACGAGGCTACGATCACGGAATTGCGTCGAGATATCCGGCGACAAAACTGCATCCTCGTTTGTGCAGTGGAAAGGAGGAGCTCCTGACAACGCGGAAGGGTGTGCCCCTTGCCGTGACCAGAAGGTTGCTCGCAACAGGATGCCGTAGGCAATCCTAGCTCGCCTAAATATCTGCTTTCGCTTTCCGGACGCCAAAAGCTGACGGTCGGCTTCCGGCCCATTTCGGCCATTGAGAGTTCGAGGCGGCGACGACCGCTTCTTGCCGCAAAGCTAACGCTCGCATCTGAGCTACATTTAGCGCACGCTCCGCCGCGACGGGATTGGCCTTGATCCGCAGCACCGCCTGGCGGGTAAGCCCAGTCGCCTTTGAAATGGCGGAAGCCCCTGTGCCCGTGGTCAGCATTCTGTTGACGTCGTCAAGTAGCTTCCTATTGAAGCTCGGCTTGCGCCCCCGGCTGAGCCTCCTTCGTGGCGACTGCCTGCGGGGGGCTCTGTGCCATCGCGGCCATGAACGCGATCAGCGCGTCGCGCACGGCCTGCTGAATGGGGTCTGTGTCGCGCCGTCGAACACCATGGCGTTGATAACGGTCTTGATGACCACGCCCTCACGCATGAAGTGGCGGATGGTGTCGGAAACGTCGGGGTAGTCGCGGCCGAGCCGGTCGATCCAGCGCACGACGAGAGTGTCGCCAGATTGCAGGATGTCGAACAGGCGTTTGACCTGCGGCCGCTCCGACAGCTTGGTGGAAGTATACCTCAACGGACACAACCAGAGGGCCCGCCGACAAGGGAACCGGACATTGAAACTAGAGCCCAACTCCACCGCCGCGTCTTGACCGGCCGCGGCGGAGTTCCCCGCCCTACAGGCAGATCCGTCGAACATCGGAAGCACCCATATGAAAGAGGAGGCAGCCCAGTCAGCGTTTCCATCGCCCCTTGCCATAGACGAAGTCCAGGAAGCTGTAGGTGACCAGGCCGACCGTCGCCACCACCAGGATGAGTCCCAGGTGCTCGCTGATGTGATCACGAACCCAATCTATGAGCACAAGAAAGAGGCTGATCGCTACCAGTGGCAGGAAACCGAAACGCAACACGTCCTTCATCCGGACATGATGCCATCTGTCCCCTACCACCAGGCAGATGGCCGATCGACGGAAGCACCCCTATGGATGGGGTGAATGATGCCCGAGCTTGAGGAGACCTACTCCAGGCGCGGGCCGGGTGTGCCCTATCACTTTTGTCTGCGCCTCGAGCCCTCGCTCCTACGTGACCTGTTTCATGGAACTCGAGCACCGGCAAACCTATATTGGGTGTGTTCGGTGACGTGCTAGCCACCCGCCAAGCGCGTCCCCGGATCTGCGAAAGCAGGTGCCCTGGCGCCTAGCACTCATCCTCCCCCTAGACGCCAGGGACAATTGCAGTGACTTCGCAATGTCGCGAAGCAAATCCGACGTGCCCCTCGCGTCGGTCAGGACGGTGGTTCGAGCGTTCCCCTTCGCTCGCCACCGTCCGCCCTTTTGTCCTAACTGCCTGTGAAGGCCGTCTGGAACGACCGGGTGGCTATTTGCGGCTTGCAGATGGTGCGTCGAGTGAGGGCATTTGCTGCCGATCCTACTACGCAGGTCGGCGCCAAGGGCGCTGGGCGCCGCCTGGGGCCGTGTTGGCGAACGAGTAGCTTACACGGTCTCTGCCAATGTTCAGAAAGCCTCTCTAGGCCACGCCAGGCGGGTTTGCTGCCCTCCAGCAAGCACCCCTTGCACGTTGAGAGCAACGCCACCCAGGTCCCATGCTCGATCTGAAGTCGGGCTGGGAGCCCTGGGGCTAAGACCTACGAGCTGTTGATAATTCCACCGCGTGCCTGAATGTGCCGAGCGTCACTCGCTTCCAGGTCGATCGTGACCGGAGCGACGGCCGGGAGTTCCGCTGCGAACCGGTCCGGAAAGGTCGCCGGCACGAGCAGGATTTCCGTAACGGTCGGACGCTGCGCCACCGGCGGCTGGGTGACCTGCAGAGGCAGCACCTTGGCGAGCAGTCCCATGAAGGCGGCCGGGTTCACTTTCGCTTGCTCAGTCAGGTAGCTGACAAGGTCGCCGCCACCCGCCTCCGTCGCCGCAATTAGGATAGCCTCCTTGAGGAGCCGGGTCTTCCTGTTGGCAACCCCACGAGGACGGCCACGGGGGTTACCTGTCCGGCCTGGCTGGAACCTGGCTCCTGTTGATTTGCTGCTCTTTCAGTCAAGGCCTTTTATCCCTCGAACCCACTTCAGCAAAGCTCTCAGCATCTCCATCTCTTCCCGAGCTTGGATCATGCGCGCACCATGACTGAAGCGCCCATGTCCGACCCCGCGCGGTGCTCCCGCTCGTGCGCCATGCATCCGGCAGACCCGCTTGCCGCCAACTGCTGGTCCTCTGCACTGTCGCCGCTGCGCTTGCTTCTGGCACAGCACCTGGGTGCTGCATGTGCGCTTCGCATGGGATTGGTGCTCATCTGGGCTGGAGATACGATGGGAAAGCTCGACGGCTACGATTTACCGGCTCGTGCGCATGACTGGGGATGTAGCCGCTCGCAGGGCCCACTAGTCCGGTTTCAACTTCTACCGGGTTCGGGCGAGTGTCTGAGTGCTGGGAAATTGAAACTAGCCGCTGAGTTTTCGATAGTACCTGCCGGCCTGTCACGCCGGAGGTCGCGGGTTCGAGCCCCGTCACTCGCGCCACTCACAACACGGCCGGTTCGGCCGTCCATTCTTTCGATTTTGGGTGTTGCGCGCGTCTCAATTGGTCGTGCAATTCGACCAGTCGCCGCTCTGGTAGCAGATGCACCGCTCCATCGCCAGGCTCGGCGCGCCGTCGGGGCCCGGCGTGTCGTCGACCTTGAGGCCGCGGCAGATCGCGTGGGCCTGCTCATACTGCGTGTTGACCGTCGGGTCGGCCGCCGGCTCGCTGCTGCTGGTGCAGCCGATGGGCACGGCCAGGAGGGCGAGAGCGAGCATCGCACGCATGGTTGATCTATCCAGATAACGCCGGACCGCCGGCCACAATAGACTTCATTCGTCCGCCCTGTCGATCCGGGAAGGCGGTCGCCATGAGGCCCGTCTTGAAAGTGAAAAGCCGGGCGGGCCCGGCTTCTCGCGCCCCTCGTTTCGCGACGGAATTAGTTGACGGCGTCCTTGAGGCCTTTGCCGGCCGAGAATTTCGGCACCGTGCGGGCCGGGATCTTCACCTCGGCGCCCGTCTGCGGGTTGCGACCCGTCGAGGCCGCGCGCTTCGATACGCTGAAATTGCCGAATCCGACGAGCCTGACCTCGCCGCCTCTCTTCAGCTCTCCGGTGATGACGGAAAACACCGCATCGACCGCAGATTGCGCGTCGCCTTTGCCGATCTTCGCCGCTTCGGCGACGGCGGATGCAAGTTCGTTCTTGTTCATAAAACAATCCTTCCTCTCACGACCGGACTATCGACTTAACCGGCAGGAAACGAACTCTAAAAAGAGTTGTTCCCCGAACCAAGATGCCAGACCCGAAAAATGTGTCATTTTGCTTGATTTTCCGGGCTTTCTGCACAGAAAAGCCGGACCTTTCGGCCCGGCTTTCGTCTCTGGCTTGTCGCCGCGGCGGTTCAGTGCGCGAAGGTTGACGCGCCGGCATCGTCGCCGACGTCGACTCCTGGCGACGCAGGCTCGGCCGGTTCGACCCATTCGATGGGCTCCGGCATGCGCACCAGGGCGTGCTTCAGCACCTCGCCGACCCGGGCTCACCGGGATGATCTCCAGGCCGCTCTTCACGTTGTCCGGGATCTCGGCCAGGTCCTTGGCGTTGTCCTCCGGGATCAGCACCTTCTTGATGCCGCCGCGAAGGGCCGCCAGCAGCTTCTCCTTGAGGCCGCCGATGGGCAGGACCCTGCCGCGCAAGGTGATCTCGCCGGTCATCGCCACGTCGGCCTTGACGGGAATGCCGGTCAGCACCGAGACGATGGCGGTGGCCATGGCGACGCCCGCCGACGGGCCGTCCTTGGGAGTCGCGCCCTCCGGCACGTGCACGTGGATGTCGCGCTTGTCGAAGAACGGCGGCTCGATGCCGAAGTCGACGGCGCGGCTGCGCACGTAGGAGGCGGCCGCAGAGATCGACTCCTTCATGACGTCCTTGAGGTTGCCGGTGACCGTCATGCGGCCCTTGCCGGGCATCATGACGCCTTCGATGGTCAGCAGCTCGCCGCCCACCTCGGTCCAGGCAAGCCCGGTCACCACGCCGACCTGGTCGTCCGACTCCACCTGGCCGTAGCGGAAGCGCGGCACGCCCAGATAGTCGGCCAGGTTGGCCGCGGTGATCTTCACCGACTTCTTCTTGGTCCGCAGGATCTCGGTGACCGCCTTGCGGCCGAGCTTCATCAGCTCCCGCTCGAGGTTACGGACGCCGGCTTCCCGCGTGTAGGTCTGGATGATCGCCCTGATCGCCTCGTCGGCGACCGAGAACTCCTTCGGCTGCAGCGCGTGGTCGCGGATCGCCTTGGGCAGCAGGTGCCGCTTGGCGATCTCCACCTTCTCGTCCTCGGTGTAGCCGGCGATGCGGATGATCTCCATGCGGTCCATGAGGGCCGGCGGGATGTTCAGCGTGTTCGCCGTGGTCACGAACATCACGCTCGAAAGGTCGTACTCGACCTCGAGGTAATGGTCCATGAACGTCGAGTTCTGCTCCGGATCCAGCACCTCCAGCAGCGCCGACGACGGATCGCCGCGGAAATCCATGCCCATCTTGTCGATCTCGTCGAGCAGGAAGAGCGGATTGGACTTCTTGGCCTTCTTCATCGACTGGATGACCTTGCCGGGCATCGAGCCGATATAGGTGCGGCGGTGGCCGCGGATCTCGGCCTCGTCGCGCACGCCGCCCAGCGCCATGCGGATGAACTCGCGGCCGGTCGCCTTGGCGATCGACTTGCCGAGCGAGGTCTTGCCGACGCCGGGAGGTCCGACGAGGCACAGGATCGGGCCCTTCAGCTTCTTCTGCCGGCGACTGCACGGCGAGATACTCGACGATGCGGTCCTTGACCTTGTCCAGCCCGTAATGGTCCTTGTCGAGCACGTCCTGGGCGAAATCCAGGTCGTGCTTGACCTTGGAGTTCCTGCCCCACGGGATCGACAGCAGCCAGTCGAGATAGTTGCGCACCACCGTCGCCTCGGCCGACATCGGCGACATCGTCCGGAGCTTCTTCAGCTCGGCCTCGGCCTTCTCGCGCGCTTCCTTGGTGAGCTTGGTCTTCTTGATGCGCTCCTCGATCTCGGCGGCCTCGTCGCGGCCGTCCTCGCCTTCGCCGAGCTCCTTCTGGATCGCCTTCATCTGCTCGTTGAGGTAGTACTCGCGCTGCGTCTTCTCCATCTGGCGCTTGACGCGCGAGCGGATGCGCTTCTCCACCTGGAGCACCGAAATCTCGGCCTCCATGAAGCCCATCGCCTTCTCGAGCCGCTCCTTGACGGACAGCGTCCCCAGCATCTCCTGCTTCTCGGGGATCTTGATCGCCAGATGCGAGGCAACCGTGTCGGCGAGCTTGGAGTAATCGTCGATCTGGCTTGCTGCGCCAACGACTTCCGGCGAAATCTTCTTGTTGAGCTTTACGTAGTTTTCGAAGTCGGAGACCACCGAGCGGGCCAGCGCCTCGATCTCGACCTCTTCCTCCTCGGGCTCGCCGAGGAGCTCGGCGCGCGCCTCGTGGAAGTCGGCGCGCTCGGTGAACTCGGCGATCCTGGCGCGCGCACGGCCCTCGACCAGCACCTTCACGGTGCCGTCGGGCAGCTTCAGCAGCTGCAGCACGTTGGCGAGCGTGCCGATGTCGTAGATGGCGCTCGGGCTCGGGATCGTCGTCGGCAGCGTTCATCTGGGTGGCGAGCAGGATCTGCTTCTCGGCGCCCATCACGTCTTCCAGAGCCTTGATCGACTTCTCGCGCCCCACGAAGAGCGGCACGATCATGTGCGGGAACACGACGATGTCGCGCAGCGGGAGGACTGCGAAGACGCCGTCGCCGGAAGACCTTGGAAACTTGGCCATTCTCAGAACCTTTCTTTCGCGGCCGCAACACGGCCAGCCGCGAATTCTCATTTTAACGGCCGCGAGCCGATCCGCCTACCTGACCCTTTGCATAACCGGGAATTGAGCACGGAGACAGCCCCAACCTTCATCCTGTTAGGTGGCGATCGGCCAGCGGCGAGATCAAGGGCAGATCCCGGGCCGGCCGACATGGCAAACCAGCGACTGCGGCGATCCCGGCGGCAGCGCACGGCGATCGCCGCGCCTCACGCGCTGACGCTGCCCTTCTCCTTCTCGGAGTAGATGTAGAGCGGCCGGGCGCTGCCGGACACCACCTCTTCCGAGATCACCACTTCCTGCACGCCGTCGAGCGCCGGCAGTTCGAACATGGTGTCGAGCAGGATCGCCTCCATGATCGAGCGCAGGCCGCGGGCGCCGGTCTTGCGCTCGATGGCCCGCTTGGCGATCGCCGTCAGCGCGTTCTCGTGGAAGGTCAGGTCGACGTTTTCCATCTCGAACAACCGCTGGTACTGCTTGACCAGCGCGTTCTTCGGCTCGGTGAGGATCTGCACCAGCGCTTCCTCGTCGAGGTCCTCGAGCGTGGCGAGCACCGGCAGGCGGCCGACGAATTCGGGGATCAGGCCGAACTTCAGCAGGTCCTCCGGCTCGACCTGGCGGAACAGTTCGCCGGTCCGGCGGTCCTCCGGCGAGGCGACGGTGGCGCTGAAGCCGATCGAGGTCTTGCGGCCGCGGTCGGAGATGATCTTGTCCAGGCCGGCGAAGGCGCCGCCGCAGATGAACAGGATGTTGGCGGTGTCGACCTGCAGGAACTCCTGCTGCGGATGCTTGCGGCCGCCCTGCGGCGGCACCGAGGCGACGGTGCCCTCCATGATCTTCAGCAGCGCCTGCTGCACGCCCTCGCCCGAGACGTCGCGGGTGATCGACGGGTTGTCGGACTTGCGGCTGATCTTGTCGATCTCGTCGATATAGACGATGCCGCGCTGCGCCCGCTCGACGTTGTAGTCGGCCGACTGCAGAAGCTTCAGGATGATGTTCTCGACGTCCTCGCCGACATAGCCGGCCTCGGTGAGCGTCGTCGCGTCGGCCATGGTGAACGGCACGTCGATGATGCGGGCGAGCGTCTGCGCCAGCAGCGTCTTGCCGCAGCCGGTCGGGCCGATCAGCAGGATGTTCGACTTTGCCAGCTCGACGTCGTTGCTCTTGCCGGCATGGGCCAGGCGCTTGTAGTGGTTGTGCACGGCGACCGAAAGCACGCGCTTGGCATAAGGCTGGCCGATCACGTAGTCGTCCAGGACCTTGAGGATCTCCTGCGGGGTCGGCACGCCCTCGCGCGACTTCACCATCGAGGACTTGTTCTCCTCGCGGATGATGTCCATGCACAGCTCGACGCATTCGTCGCAGATGAAGACGGTCGGGCCCGCGATCAGCTTGCGGACCTCGTGCTGGCTCTTGCCGCAGAACGAGCAGTAGAGCGTATTCTTGGAATTCGCCGCCGCTGTTGCTGACCTTACTCATTGTCCCGTTCCTTTCACTGCCGCCGACCGGTGGCCTGGCTGCGGCCGGACATGCAATCTATGGCGGGAATCCGCCGCCGCCAACCCGAAGTCGGCCCCCTGCAGCGCATTCCGTACACCATTGCAATACAGAAAACGCAGCAACGATCTCGCGGCTGCCCCTGTTCACCCTATGCCGCCGAAATCAACATAGACTTAACGTAGGATGCCCAGCCCGTCGAGGGAACAGACAATTGTGACAGAAATGCCTCACAATCCGTCCAAAATGCGACAGGGGTCGCGGCCCTCGACACCGCCAATAGTCTATGATGCCTTTACACCTTCGATGGCCTCGCGGCTCGAAATCACCTTGTCGACGATGCCGAAATCCTTGGCCTCATCCGCCGTCATGAAGTGGTCGCGATCGAGCGTCCGCTCGATGGTTTCGTAGTCGCGCCCGGTATGCTTCACGTAGACCTCGTTCAGCCGCCGCTTCATCTTGATGATGTCCTGCGCGTGGCGCTCGATGTCGGAGGCCTGGCCCTGGAAGCCGCCCGAAGGCTGGTGGACCATGATGCGGGCGTTGGGGGTGGCGAAGCGCATGTCCTTCTCGCCGGCGCACAGGAGCAGCGAGCCCATCGACGCGGCCTGGCCGATGCACAGCGTCGAGACCGGCGGCTTGATGAACTGCATCGTGTCGTAGATGGCCATGCCGCTGGTGACGACGCCGCCGGGCGAGTTGATGTAGAGCGAGATCTCCTTCTTGGGGTTCTCGGCCTCCAGGAACAGCAGCTGGGCGCAGACGAGCGTCGCCATGCCGTCCTCGACCGGGCCGGTAATGAAGATGATGCGCTCCTTCAGAAGGCGCGAGAAGATATCGAAAGCCCGCTCGCCGCGATTTGTCTGCTCGACGACCATCGGCACGAGGTTCATGTATCTTTCGACGGGATTTTGCATCGGCGTGTCGTTCCTGTTCAGGATTTTCGGCTGGCTCCGGCGCGCGGCGGGCGGAATCGCGACCCGAGGATTTCCCCTTAGATAAGACGCCGCGTCGCGCTTGTGCAAGGCCGCCCGTTCGGGCAGCCCGGTTAACCGTATTCGTTAAGCACGGGGCGCGATCGCTGTTCCGCAACGCCGCGCGGCGCCTATTCTTCCGCTTCAAAGGCGAGCCGATCACGAGGAGGCAAGGCATGTCGTCGAAGGGTCTCACAGCCGGGCTGGCGGCCGCGATGCTGGCGACGTCGGCACCGCCGGGCCTCGCCGGGCAGCCGGTCTCCTGCTTCGAGCGCACCCGCACGCCGGCGGTCTACGGCTCGGTGACGGAGAACGTTCTGCTCCATCCGAGCAGCCGTCGGGTCGAGGTCGTGCCGCCCATCAAGGGCACGCGCAACGTGGTCTACGGGGTGCCGGAGGGCTATTCCAACCGCATCGCGGCGGCCGAATATGCCGATGTCGAGGAGCCGTACCTGGTGCGGCCGGAGCGTTGGGAGACCCGCACTCTTCCCGCCGAGACGCGCACCGTGTGGCGCAGGGTGAAGGTGGCGGAACCCGGCTATGCCTGGGAATGGCGCGTGATCGACGGGCGCCGGGTGCTTTGCAAGGTCAAGCGCAAGGCGGTCTACCGGCAGGTGGCCGAAGAGGTGGTGGTGGCGCCGCCGCGCAGCGTGCGCGTCAAGGTGGCCGCCGAATGGGGCAGCCGCCGCCGCACGGTGCTGGTGGCGCCGGAGCGGGTCGAGCGGGTCTGGCATCCCGCCCAGTACGAGTCCGAAATCGAGCAAGTGACGCTGCAGCCGGAGATCGACACGGTGATCGACCAGCCGCCCTCGTCGATCCGGGTGCACCGGGAGGTGCTGGTCAGCCCCGGCCGCACCGAGTGGCGTCCGGTGACGGTGCCGAGCCGCTGCCGGTAGGAGCCTCCGGCCTCTAGCGACGGACGGCGCCCGCGCGTAGAAGTTCGAGGGATGCAGGCGCCGCCCGATCCCCTCCGCTACGACCCGGCCACCCGGCGCCTTAGCCTCGACCCGCACGCGCCGGCCTTCGTGCAGGACCCCTACGCGGCCTATCGCTTCCTCAATGCCGAAGGCGGGCTGTTCTTCTGGGAGGACTACGGCTTCTGGTGCGTCAGCTCCTTCGAGGCGGTCGGCCGCCTGCTGCGCGACCGGCGGCTCGGGCGCCAGGTGCTGCCGGGCACGCGAAGCGCGGCGGGACGCGCGCATCTCGCCGGCTTCGACGCCGTCGAGGCCCATTCCCTGCTGGAGCTGGAGCCGCCTGCCCACACGCGCCTCAGGTCGCTGGTCAACCGCGCCTTCGTGTCGCGGCAGGTCGAGCGGCTGCGGCCGCGGGTCGAGAGCCTGGCCGATGCGCTCGTCGACGGCTTTGAGAAGGACGGCGCGGCCGACCTCCTGCCCGCCTACGCCGCGCCGCTCCCCATCACCGTCATCGCCGAGCTGCTCGGCGTGCCGCCGGAGATGGGGGCGCAGATGCTCGACTGGTCGCACGCCATGGTGGCGATGTACATGCACGGCGCGACCCGCGAGGCCGAGGACGCCGCCAACGCCGCGGCGCGGGCGTTCGACGGCTTCGTCCGCGAGCAAGCGGCGAAGCGGCGGAGCGCGCCGGGGGACGACCTGTTGAGCTCGCTGATCGCCGCGCAGGAGGGGAGCCAGACGCTCAGCGAGGACGAGCTGGTGTCGTCGGTGATTCTGCTCCTCAACGCCGGCCACGAGGCGACGGTGCACCAGACCGGCAATGCGGTGCGGACGATCCTGAACCAGGGCGGCGACCCACGCCGGTTCTTCGCCTCGCCGGAAGCGACCGCGGCAGCCGTCGAGGAGTGCCTGCGCTTCGACGCGCCGCTCCACATGTTCACCCGGGTCGCCTACCAGCCCGTGGAGATCGGGACATGAGGTCACGCTCGAGCGCGGCGAAGAGGTCGGCCTGATGCTCGCCGCCGCCAATCGCGACAGCCGCGCCTTCGAGGCTGCCGACCGCTTCGACGTTGCGCGGCCGGACCAGAAGAACCTTTCCTTCGGCGCCGGCATCCACTTCTGCATCGGCGCGCCGCTCGCCCGGCTGGAGCTGCAGGTCGCGCTGTCGACGCTGTTTCGCCGGCTGCCGCAGATCCGGCTGACCGAGCCGCCGGCCTATCGCGACAGCTATCATTTCCATGGCCTGGAGAGGCTCGCGGTCGCCTGCTGAGGCGCCTAGAGCCTGACGACGTACTCCTTGACGGTCGTCTCGACGACCTCCCAGGTGCCGGCGAAGCCCGATCTCAGCACGAAGGCATCGCCGGCGCGCACGGTGCGCGGCGCGCCGCCATCCTCGGTGACGATCGAGACGCCCGACAGAATGTGACAGTACTCCCACTCCTCGTAGACGATGCGCCATTTGCCTGGCGTCGCCTCCCAAAGGCCGGCATAGAGGCCGTCGGCTTCCTCGACGTTCCAAGTGCGGAAGCGCGGATTGCCGGCGATGAGCCGGTCGGGCGCGGGTGCGCCGTCCTCGGGCTCGATGCCGGCGGTGGCAATCGTCAGGAAGCGCTCCGCCGCCACGTCAGGCCCGCGCCAGCGCCTGGTCGAGATCGGCGATGATATCCTCGACGTCTTCGATGCCGACCGAGAGGCGCACCACGTCGGGGCCGGCGCCGGCCGCCACCTTCTGCTCGTCCGTCAGCTGGCGGTGGGTGGTCGACGCCGGGTGGATGATCAGCGACTTGGTGTCGCCCAGATTGGCCAGATGCGAGAAGAGCTCGACGGATTCGACCAGCCTGACGCCGGCCTCGTAGCCGCCCTTCAAGCCGAAGGTGAACACCGAACCGGCGCCCAGCGGCGAATATTTCTGCTGCAGCGCGTGATTCTTGTCCTCCGGCAGCCCGGGATAGGAGACCCAGGCGACCTTGTCGTGGCGGGACAGCCACTCGGCGACCTTCTGCGCGTTGTCGCAGTGCCGCTGCATGCGCAGCGGCAGCGTCTCGACGCCGGTCAGGATCAGGAAGGCGTTGAAGGGCGAGATCGACGGCCCGAAATCGCGCAGGCCGAGCACCCGGGCGGCGATCGCGAAGGCGAAGTTGCCGAAGGTCTCGTGAAGGACGACGCCGCCATACTCCGGCCGCGGCTCGGACAGCATGGGGTAGTTGCCGGATTTCGACCAGTCGAAGGTGCCACCGTCGACGATCGCGCCGCCCATCGAGTTGCCGTGGCCGCCGATGAACTTGGTCAGCGAGTGGACGACGATGTCGGCGCCGTGTTCGATCGGCCGCAGCAGGTACGGGCTGGCCAGCGTATTGTCGACAATCAACGGTAGACCATTTTTTCGGGCGATGTCGCCGATCGCCTCGATGTCGACGAACTCGCCACCGGGATTGGCCAGGCTCTCGATGAAGATTCCACGCGTCTTGTCGTCGATCTGCCGCTCGAACGAGGCCGGCTCGTCGGTGTCGGCCCAGCGAACCTCCCAGCCGAAGTTCTTGAAGGCATGGCCGAACTGGTTGATCGACCCGCCATAGAGCTTGCGCGCCGAGATGAAGTTCTCGCCGGGCCGCATGATGGTGTGGAAGATCAGCAGCTGCGCGCCGTGACCGGACGCCGTGGCCAGCGCCGCGGTGCCGCCCTCCAGGGCCGCGATGCGCTCCTCCAGCACCGCCTGCGTGGGGTTCATGATGCGGGTGTAAATGTTGCCGAAGGCCTTCAGGCCGAACAGGGAGGCGGCATGGTCGACATCGTCGAACACATAGGCCGTGGTCTGGTAGATCGGCGTCGCCCGCGCGCCCGTGGCGGGGTCGGGCTTGGCTCCTGCGTGGATGGCGAGCGTGTTGAACCCGGGACTGCGTTCGGACATTTTTTCTCCCTCTTGCCCCGATCGATCGGTGGCCGCGCATTCTTGGCGAAGGAAGCGGCCGATTGCAAAGAAGAATTTTCCAAGCGGCGGCGGCTAGCGCTGGCGCACGCCGAAGCTCTGGAACCCTTGCCTGAGGATCGGCTTGCGGGAGGATAGCACGCGCGAATTGACGCCGTTCCAGCCGATCTCGCCCGAAAGGCGCCCATATTCGATCTTCGGGCAGCGGTTCATCACCACCTCGATGCCGCGCGCCTCGGCCTTGGCCGCCGCGTCGTCGTTGCGGATGGTGAGTTGCATCCAGATAACCTTGGGCAGCGGGTCGAGCGCCAACGCCTCCTCGACGATCGCAGGGACGGCGTCGGAGGCGCGGAAGATGTCGACCATGTCGAGCGGACCGGGAACCTCGGCCAGCGTGGCATAGGTCAGGCGGCCGAGCAGGGTCTTGCCGGCCTGGCTCGGGTTGACCGGGTGGACGACGAACCCCTTGTCGATCAGGTACTTGGTCACAAAGAAGCTCGGTCGCACGTCGTTCGCCGAGGCCCCGACGACGGCGATCGTGCGCACCCCGTTCAGGATACGGGCGATGTAGGCATTCTCATAGGAATCGTGGTTCATTCGCCCGTCCAGACCGGGTCCCGCTTCTCGATGAAGGCGCCGATGCCCTCCTCCGCGTCGCGCGCCATCATGTTCTCGACCATGACGCGGGCGGTGTACTCGTAGGCCTGCGCGAGGCCCATTTCGGCCTGCGCGTAAAAGGCTTCCTTGCCGATCTTCAGGATCAGCGGCGACTTCCCGGCGAGGGTCTCGGCGTATTTCGCGACCATCTGGGCCAGGTATTCGCGCGGCACCACGCGGTTCACCAGCCCGATCTGGCGCGCCGTGGCAGCATCGATGGCCTCGCCGGTCAGAAGCATCTCCATGGCATGCTTGTTGGAGACGTTGCGTGACAGCGCGACCATGGGGGTCGAGCAGAACAGGCCGATGTTGACGCCCGGCGTCGAGAAAGAGGCATGGTCGGAGGCGATCGCCAGGTCGCAGCTCGCCACCAGCTGGCAGCCGGCGGCCGAGGCGGGGCCGTCGACCTCGGCGACGACCGGCTTTGGCAGCCGGACGATGGTCTGCATGAGAGCGGCGCAACGCCCCATCGTCGCCTCGAAGAAGGCGCGCCCCCGGTCGGCGTCCTTGCGGTGGGCGTTCATTTCCTTGAGGTCGTGGCCGGCCGAGAAGATCTTGCCGGTGGCGGCGATGACCACCAGGCGCACGTCGGCATCGTCGCGCGCCCGGTCGAGCTCGCCCTGGAGCGCCTCCATCAGCGCGACGGAAAGCGTGTTGGCCGGCGGGTTGGCCAGCGCGATCCTCAGCATCGGGCCGATCCGCTCGACCTCGATCGGGCCCCTCGCCTCGCTGCGCTTCAAAGCCACGACATCTGCCATCGGCGGTTTCCTCGTTGCTGCCTGGCCGGCCAGCCCGACAAGTAGCACGCGGCGGGTTGCTGAACAGCCTCGAAATGGTGTTTGGTCCGGCTCGACGCCAAGCGCGGAGGGAACGCATGAGCGAGCTGAAGCCGCTGATGGATACGGCAGAGGTCAACGCGCTGCTGAAGTCGGTCTATCCGCAGCTCAACGGCGAGTACGCGTTCTATCGGGCAACGGAAGTGTTCCCCGGCGGCTGCGTGGTGCGGCTCGACGCCGACGAACGCCATCTGAGGCCCGGCGGCACCGTCTCGGGCCCGGCGCTGTTCACGCTTGCCGACATCGGCGGCTATGTCTGCGTCCTGTCCCATGCCGGGCCGGACGCGCTGTCGGTCACCACCAGCCTCACCATCAATTTCATGCGCAAGGCCGTAGCCGGACCGATCGACGGCCGGTGCCGCATCCTCAAGCTCGGGCGTAGCCTGATGGTCTTCGACATCGCCATGCATGCCGGCGACGACGACGCCATGGTGGCGCACGCGACCGGAACCTACTCGATCCCGCCCGCCCGCTCCTCGGCGGTAAAATAATACCGCACGACCACGGCCTTGATTTTGCTGTCTTTTTCCGCCAGCGGGTTCATCACGACGGCTTGACGACCGGCACGCGGCCGCCTATAAGCCGGCCTGACCAGCGGCCAGAGATGGCCGTTGTTTTCATTTGGCAGGCGCAGCCTGCCAAGCCAAGCAACAAGAAACGCCTTCTCCGGAAGGTTTTTGGGAAGCCTGATCCATGACAACCTTTTCGCAGAAGCCTGCGGACGTGGTGAAGAAGTGGGTGCTGATCGACGCCGAGGGTCTCGTCGTCGGCCGTCTCGCCACCGTCGTCGCCAACCGCCTCCGCGGCAAGCACAAGCCCACCTTCACCCCCCATGTCGACGACGGCGACAACGTCATCGTCGTCAATGCCGACAAGGTGGTGTTCACCGGCAAGAAGTTCACCGACAAGGTCTACTACTGGCACACCGGCCATCCGGGCGGGGTCAAGGAGCGCACCGCGCGCCAGCTTCTGGAGGGCCGCTTCCCGGAGCGCGTCGTCGAGAAGGCGGTGGAGCGGATGATCCCCCGCGGGCCGCTCGGCCGTCGTCAAATGAAGAATCTCCGCGTCTATGCCGGTGCCGAGCACCCGCATACCGCCCAGCAGCCCGAGTCGCTCGACGTCGCGGCGCTCAACGGCAAGAACAAGAGGGTCAAGTAATGGCTGAGCTCAGCTCGCTCGCAGAATTGGGCACCGCTGCCGCCGTGCAGCAGCCCGCCGCTCCCGTGCATGTCCAGAAGCTCGACCAGGCCGGCCGGGCTTATGCCACCGGCAAGCGCAAGGACGCCATCGCCCGCGTCTGGGTGAAGCCCGGCTCGGGCAAGATCACCGTCAACGACAAGGACTTCAACGCCTATTTCGCGCGGCCGGTCCTGCAGATGATCCTCAAGCAGCCGATCGTCGCCACCAATCGCGACGGCCAGTTCGACGTCGTCGCCACGGTGGTCGGCGGCGGCCTGTCCGGCCAGGCCGGTGCGGTACGCCACGGCATCTCGAAGGCGCTGACCTACTACGAGCCCGGCCTGCGCGCCGTGCTCAAGAAGGGCGGCTTCCTGACCCGCGACAGCCGCACGGTCGAGCGCAAGAAGTACGGCAAGGCAAAGGCCCGCCGCAGCTTCCAGTTCTCGAAGCGCTAGTTTACTGCCGCACCGCATTCGAGAGGCCCGGCCATGCCGGGCCTTTCGCGCGTCTAGATGCCGTCGGCCCAGCGCGGGCGGCGCATGGCGAACGTTTGGTCGACAGAGGTGTAGTCCGTATAGCCGAGGCGAGCGACGTTGCCGGCCTTGACGGCGTCGAAGCGGCCGTCCTCGGTCAGGTAGGCGTCGTCGATGTAGACGCCGACCACCTCGCCGACGACCACGAAGACACCGGCATGGCGGCCGTCGAGGCCGGTCGGCTCGTAGACGTCGGTCACCTTGCATTCCAGCGCGGCAGGCGCCTCGGCCACGCGCGGCGGCGCGACCAGCCGGGACGGCGCCGGCGTCAGCCCGGCGAACTCGAACTCGCTGACGCCGCGCGGTGCGTCGACCGCCGTGCGGCTCATCTTCTCCGCCAGGTCCCTGCTTGCCAGATTCGCAACGAATTCACGGCTTTCGGCGGCATGGCTCGCGCTGTCTTTGCGCCCCTCGGACGAGAACCAGACCAGGAAGGGCTTTGACGAGAACGCGTTGAAGAAGGAATAGGGCGCGAGGTTCGGGGTGCCGTCGGGGCCGAGCGTCGAGATCCAGCCGATCGGGCGCGGGGCGACGATTGCCTTCGACGGATCGTAGGGCAGCCCGTGACCCTTGGCGGGCTCGTAGAACATGGCTCAGCCCTCCACGGGTCCCGCATAGTCCGCGTAGAGCCCGGCGATGTCGGGCCGCGGCCGTTCCGGGGCGGCGCCGTCGAAGGTGCCGATGTGGACGAAGCCCACCATCCGCTCGTGCGGCGCGAGGCCAAGCAGCGCCCGCCCTTCCGGCACGTCGGAGTACCAGTTGGTGATCCAGTTGGTCGAGTAGCCCATGGCGTTGGCGGCAAGCACCAGCATCATCGCCGCAGCGCCTCCCGAAAGGAACATCTCCCATTGCGGGATTTTCGGGTTGTCCTTGGGGCTGGAGACGACGCCGATGACCAGCGGCGCGCGCGAGAACCGCGTCCGCTCCTGTTCGCGGCGCGCCTCGGTCAACGGGCCTTCGCGCCGCTCCGCCAGCGCGACCAGCTGCTCGCCGACGGCCTCTCGCGCCGCGCCGCGATAGAGGATGAAGCGCCACGGCGCCAGCCGGCCGTGGTCGGGCACGCGCGTGGCGATCCTGATCAGCGTCTCGATCTCGGCGTCGGAAGGTGACGGCGCCTTGAGCTCGGGGATCGGCGCCGAGCTGCGGGTCGAGAGGAAATCGAGGACGACGGAATTCATGTGGGCTCCTTTCCTGGCGGCTGAGCTTGACCCAGGGAAGGAGCGGGCAGCCTGGCTGAAGACGGCGGCTCTGCCGCCTCGCGGGCCTTGAAATTGCCACCGGCCTGGGCTTCAAGGCAAGCCATGATCGCCGCCGTCGACAGACTGTTCACCCAACTCGTGCTGGCCGCGTCGCTGGCCCTGGCGGCCACCCAGGCATTCGCCCAGGACGCGCCGCCGGCAAGCCAGGTGACGCTCGCCGCCCAGCTCACCGAGAAGGCGCCGGAGATCACCCGCGGCCTGGTCTGGCGCGTGTTCAAGCCGGAGCCGGGGCCGGACGGCAAGCTGCCGCTGGTCGCCTCCTCGCAGGGCGGCACCAGCGTGTTTGCGCTGGAACCGGGCAGCTACCTGGTGCACGCATCCTTCGGCCGGGCCGGGGCGACCAAGCGGATCACCGTGTCGGACGGGCCGCGGCGCGAAAGCCTGGTGCTCGATGCGGGCGGGCTGAAGCTCGACGCGGTGCTCGCCGGCGGCCAGAGGATCCCGCCCGACAAGCTGTCCTTCTCCATCTACGAGGCAGAGGCGGACGCCAAGGAGGAGCGGGCGCTGATCATTCCCGACGTCAAGCCGGGCACGGTGGTGCGCCTCAATTCCGGCACCTACCACGTGGTTTCCACGTACGGGTCGGTCAATGCCATCATTCGCTCCGACATCCGCGTCGAGGCCGGCAAGCTCACCGAGGCGACCGTCGAGCATCGCGCCGCCGAGCTGACGATGAAGCTGGTCCGCGACCATGGCGGCGAGGCGATCGCCGACACCTCGTGGTCGGTCATCACCAATTCCGGAGACCCGATCCGCGAGAGCGTCGGCGCCTATGCCTCGATGGTGCTGGCGGAGGGCGACTACACCATCGTCGCCAAGAACAAGGACCGCATCTACCAGCGTGACTTCACCGTCGAGGCGGGCCACAATCAGGAGGTCGAGGTGCTCGCCACCGACACCTCCGGCACCGAGATCAACGAAAGCGCCGACTAGATCATTTCCGCTTTTCTTCGAATTGCGGAAACGATCTATGCTCTTGTTTTTGAGCAATTCCGAACGCGAAACCGCTCACACTTTCGCTGGAATTGCTCTTAGATCAGGGCGGCAGCCTCCTTGCGGCGGCGCACGTCGGGCGGCGTCGCCTCCGTGGCGAGCAGCGCGACGGCCGCGTCGAGAAGCAGCGATTCCTGGTCGCGGGACCCGAGCCGGCGCAGGTTGACGGTCGCCTCGTCCGCCTCCCGCTTGCCGCAGACCAGGATCACCGGCACCTTGGCCAGGCTGTGCTCGCGCACCTTGTAGTTGATCTTCTCGTTGCGCAGGTCCGTCTCGACCGACAGGCCCGCCGCCTTCAGCCGCTCGGCGACCTTGCGCGCATAGGCGTCGGCGTCGGAGGTGATGGTGGCGACGACCACCTGGACCGGCGCGAACCATAGCGGGAAATGCCCCGAATAGTTCTCGATGAGGATGCCCAGGAAGCGCTCCATCGAGCCGCATATGGCGCGGTGGACCATGACCGGCTGCTTCTTCTCGGAGTCCGAGCCGATATAGAAGGCGCCGAAGCGCTCGGGCAGGTTGAAGTCGACCTGCGTCGTGCCGCATTGCCACTCGCGGCCGATGGCGTCGCGCAGCACATATTCGAACTTGGGGCCGTAGAAGGTCCCCTCGCCCGGGTTCACGCCGGTCTTGATGCGGTTGCCCGACTCGGCGGCGATCTGCGCCAGGATGCGGGTCAGCACGTCCTCGGCATGGTCCCACATGGCGTCGGTGCCGACGCGCTTGTCGGGGCGCGTCGCCAGCTTGACGGTGATCTCGTCGAAGCCGAAATCCGCATAGGTGGTGAGGATCAGGTCGTTGATCTTCAGGCACTCCTCGGCCAGCTGCTCCTCGGTGCAGAAGATGTGCGCGTCGTCCTGGGTGAAGCCGCGCACCCGCATCAGCCCGTGCAGCGCGCCGGACGGCTCGTAGCGGTGGACGGCGCCGAATTCCGCAAGCTTGATCGGCAGATCGCGGTAGGACTTCAGGCCGTGCTTGAAGATCTGCACGTGGCCGGGGCAGTTCATCGGCTTCAGCGCGAAGACGCGGTCGTCGTCGCTGTCGTCGGCGGCGACCTGCACCTTGAACATGTTCTCCTTGTACCAGCCCCAGTGGCCGGAGGTCTCCCACAGCGACTTGTCGAGCACCTGCGGGGCGTTGACCTCCTGGTAGTCGTGCTCGTCGAGGCGCCGGCGCATGTAGCTCACCAGGTTCTGGAACATCTTCCAGCCCTTGGCATGCCAGAACACCACGCCCGGTCCCTCCTCCTGGAAATGGAACAGGTCCATCTCGCGGCCGAGCCGGCGGTGGTCGCGCTTCTCGGCCTCCTCGAGCAGGTGCAGATAGGCGTCGAGCTCGGCCTGGTCGGCCCAGGCGGTGCCGTAGATGCGGGTCAGCATCGGGTTGTTGGAATCGCCGCGCCAGTAGGCGCCGGCCACCTTCATCAGCTTGAAGGCGCTGCCGACCTGGCCGGTCGAGGCCATGTGCGGGCCGCGGCAGAGGTCGAACCAATCGCCCTGGCGGTAGATCTTGAGGTCGTCGCCCTCGGGGATGGCGTCGACCAGCTCGACCTTGTAGCGCTCGCCCTTGTCGCGGAACACCTGGCGGGCCTTGTCGCGCGTCCAGACCTCCTTGGTGAACGGCCGGTTGCGGGCGATGATCTCGCGCATCTTCTTCTCGATGACCGGGAAATCCTCGGGCGTGAACGGCTCGTTGCGGGCAAAGTCGTAGTAGAAGCCGTTCTCGATGACGGGGCCGATGGTGACCTGCGTGCCCGGCCACAGCTCCTGCACCGCCTCGGCCAGCACGTGCGCGGCGTCGTGGCGGATCAGCTCGAGCGCCCGCGGGTCGTCGCGGGTGACGATCTCGACCATGCCCGAGCGGCCGAGCGGGTCGGAAAGGTCGCGCACGACGCCGTCGAGCGAATAGGCGACCGCCTTCTTGGCCAGCGACTTGGAGATCGAGCCGGCAAGCTCGGCGCCGGTGGTGGCGGCGTCGTAGTCGCGGACGGAACCATCGGGGAAATGTGAGGGAAACGGCAGGCATTCGGCATCTCCTATCCAGTCCCGCAAACGAGCGCGGGTGGTGAAGACGCCGCTTTAACCGGCGCGAAGCGAGCCGTAAAGCCTTCAACGCCCCTTATGGATGGCCGCGCCGCCGGCCGACGGCCCAATATCGCCATGGGGCGAACCAGGCGAAGCGCCGGTCCAGCGCCTCGGGCACGTTGTCGATGCCGTGGGTGCCGCCCGGGCCGCAGCGGGCCACCCGGAACAGAGCCAGCCAGCCGCCGGCCCAGAGGCCGTGGCGGGCGATCGCTTCATAGGCGTATTCAGAGCAGGTCGGCAGATGGCGGCAATGGTTGCCGACGAAGCCCGAAAGGGTCAGCTGGTAGGCACGCACCAGCCCGGTGCCGAGCAGGCGCCCGGGGGTCTTCGGCCAGGGGCCGGCAAAGTTGCGGCCCCTGACGGTGCCGGGCGATCGCTCCATGGCGCATAGATGCGCCTTCCTTGGCGCGGCTTCAACGGGCGTCCGCCTCAGCGATGCGCGCCGGCGCCGGCGCCACGGGCGGCGTCCACGCCGCGCGACAGCGGGTCGAATTCACGCTCGGCCGGCAAGGAGCGGCGGGTGGTCCGCTCGCGGGTGTCCTGGAAGGTCACGATCTTCAGCACTTGGCTCAGAATTTCGAAATACGGGTTCATCGGTCGACTCCTTCGACACCGATTGAACCGCGGCTCGCCAATGGGCTCAAACGAGTTTATTGGTGGTTTCGAATAACTTGGAGTTATGCACGATGAAGCGCGGCCGACTGCCGCTGACGGCGTTGCGGAGCTTCGAGGCCGCGGGCCGGCATCTGAGCTTCACGCGGGCGGCCGAGGAGCTGTTCGTGACCCAGGCCGCCGTCAGCCGGCAGATCCGCGAGCTCGAGGCGCTGGTCGGCAAGGCGCTGTTCGAACGTCAGCACCGGAAGGTCCGCCTCACCGAGGCCGGGCTGACCCTGCTCAAGCAGCTCACCAAGAGCTTCGACGAGATCGACCGGCAGCTGACCGAGATCGGCTCCGCGCCGGCCGAAGCCGTGCTGCGGATCAGCGTCGAGCCGGCGTTCGCCACCGCCTGGCTGGTGCCGCGGCTCGCCCGCTTCCGGGCCGCGCAGCCGCATATCGACGTGTTCGTCGACGTCGACATGGCGCTCGCCGAGTTCCGCGGAACCGACATCGCGTTCGCCGTCCGCTACTCGGCGACGGCCACGGAATGGCCGCGCGTCCAGGCCGAGCGCATCTTCGACATCCAGGCGCGGCCCGTGATGTCGCCGCGCCTGCTGGAGACGGGGCCGCCGCTGTCGTATCCCGGCGACCTTTCGGGCTACACGCTCATCCACGACGAGAGCCGCGACATGTGGGCGCGCTGGTTCAGTGCGGCGGGGCTCGACGATTTCGACGCGCGGCACGGGCCGATCTTCCGCGACGCCGCACACGCCCTGCAGGCCGCCGTGCTCGGCCACGGCGTCGCGCTGGGCGACCTTCTGCTCGACGGAGACGATCTCGCCGCAGGCCGCCTGGTCAGCCCGTTCGAGATCGAGGTGCCCTACGGCTCCTATTTCCTGGTCGCGCCGGACTTCGACGGGCTCGATCCGGCAGCCAAGGCGCTGATCGACTGGCTGCGCGCCGAACTGGAAAAGATGCCCCGGCGCTGGCGCTGAGCTAGGCGGCGACGCCGTCCGCCTTGCGCTCGATCTGCTCGATGGCGTCGACCACGGCGTCGAAGGTGAGCATGGTCGAGGCGTGCCGCGCCTTGTAGTCGCGGACCGGTTCCAGATATTTGAGGTCGGCGAAACGGCCTTCCGGGGGCGGGCCATTCTCCTTGAGCATCTTCAGCATGGCCTCGCGCACGTCCCTCAGCTCAGATGCCGAAGCGCCCACCACATGGGCCGCCATGATCGACGAGGAGGCCTGGCCGAGCGCGCAGGCCTTCACGTCGTGGGCGAAATCGCTGACGACGCCGTCGGCCATCGACAGGTCGACGGTGACCGTCGAGCCGCACAGCTTGGAGTGTGCGCGCGCCGTGGCGCCGGGGTTCGGCAGCCGGCCGATGCGGCCGATATTGCCGGCAAAGCCGAGGATCTTGGCATTGTAGACGTCGTCGATCATGATTTCCCGTCCGCCTGTCGCTCGGCGCCAAGCCGATGCCGCAGGCATCTTTCATTCGCCGTTCGAGACCATATATAATGCGGGCGGTCCGGCGGCGACAAGGCAACCCGAAAGAGCCCCGCGCGTCGACGGATCGATACCTAGCCCTCCGGGCCAGGACCGGACTGTTCGATCGGCACCCGCGACAGGCCGTGGTCCACCATCAACCTCCCCGCCGCCGTGCGGGACCACGGGAGACGCCTTGGATGGATGCCGTCATCAAGAACTTTCCGCGCGCCGACGGCGCTGCCGGCCAGAGCGAGGCTAAGGCGCCCGACATCCGCCGCCCCACGCAGGCCGAGGCCGAGGCTGCCGTTCGCACGCTGCTGTTGTGGACCGGCGACGATCCCGACCGCGAGGGGCTCAAGGACACGCCTCGCCGTGTCGCCAAGGCCTATCGCGAGATGTTCGGCGGCTACGGCCAGGATCCGGCGCAGGAGCTTGGGCGCACCTTCGAGGAGGTCGCAGGCTATGACGACCTGGTGCTGGTCAAGGACATCAGCTTCCATTCGCATTGCGAGCACCACATGGTGCCGATCATCGGCAAGGCGCACGTCGCTTACCTGCCGGACGGGCGGGTGCTCGGGCTGTCGAAGATCGCCCGCGTGGTCGATATCTTCGCCCACCGGCTGCAGACGCAAGAGGCGCTCACGGCGCAGATCGCTGCGGTCATCCAGGACGTGCTCAACCCGCGCGGCGTCGCCGTCATGATCGAGGCCGAGCACATGTGCATGGCGATGCGCGGCATCCGCAAGCAGGGTTCGACGACGCTGACTTCCACCTTCACCGGGATTTTTCGGGACAATCCGGAGGAGCAGGTGCGCTTCGTCACCATGGTGCGCGACGGCAGCCGCGGATGAATCCGGCCGTTCAGCCGCATGCCGGGTTCCAGCCTGCCCCGACGGACAAGCACGAGCTGGAGGAAGGCAGCGCCTTCACGCCGCGCTTCGACGCTGCCGGGCTGGTGACGGCAGTGGTAACCGACGCCGGCGACGGGGCGCTCCTGATGGTCGCGCACATGAACGCCGAGGCGCTGGCGCTGACGCTCGACACCGGCATTGCCCACTACTGGTCGCGTTCGCGCGGGACGCTCTGGAAGAAGGGGGAGACCTCGGGAAACCTCCAGCGCGTCGTCGAGATCCGCACCGACTGCGACCAAGACGCCGTGTGGCTGCGCGTCGAGGTCGGCGGGCAAAAGGAAACTTGTCACACCGGACGACGTTCCTGCTTCTACAGAAAGGTGGCAAAGGGAGATGAGGGCTTCAGCCTTCAAGAGGATGGGACTGGCCCATCCGTTGACCGATAGAAGGTCTATTGACCGGGTGACTGAACCAATTCGCAGTGGCGTGCGAAAGAATTCACAGATTTGATACGTCGGCGCCCGTAGAAGGGAAGTTGGGCGACAGGAGTTTTGAGTGATGCTCGAGTGGGCGTCCATGCGTGGCAGGCCTGAGGTGCGGGAGATCAAGGATTTCGCCGCGGACGGCGCGCCCAGCGCCAAGCCGCAGAAGAGGCAAGGCATCTCGCTGGCGCTCGGCGGTGGCGCAGCGCGTGGCTGGGCGCATATCGGCGTCATCCGGGCGCTTGAAGAGGCCGGCATCGAGATCTCGATGATCGCCGGCACGTCGATCGGGGCGCTTGTCGGCGGCTGCTACCTCGCCGGCAAGCTCGACCAGCTGGAGGAGTTCGCGCGCGGCCTGACCCGCAAGCGCATCTTCGGCCTGCTCGACATCCATCTCGGCGGCAGCGGCCTGTTCGGCGGCATGAAGCTCAACCAGCGCATGCAGGAGCACATGAGCGGTGCCCGCTTCGAGGACCTGCCGAAGCCGTTCGTCTGCGTTGCCGCGGAAATCCGCACCGGCCACGAAATCTGGCTGTCGTCGGGCTCGCTGATCACCGCCATGCGCGCCTCCTACGCGCTCCCCGGCGTGTTCGAGCCCGTCACCTGCAACGGCCGCGTGCTGGTCGACGGCGCCCTGGTCAACCCGGTGCCGGTGTCGGTGCTACGGGCGCACGAGCAGCCGCTGGTGGTCGCCGTCAACCTCCACTACGACCTGTTCGGCCGCGCCGCGGTGATCAAGCACAGCGCCGGCGAGCTGGTGGTAGAGGCCGAGATCGGCAAGCGCCACGACTCGCATGCGGTGCGCGACACCCGGCTCGGCATCACGGGCGTGATGGTCGAGGCCTTCAACATCATCCAGGATCGCATCTCCCGCGCCAGGCTGGCCGGCGACCCGCCGGACCTGTCGCTGCAGCCGAAGCTCGGCCATATCGGGCTCTCGGAGTTCCACCGCGCCGACGAGGCGATCGCCATCGGCTACGAGGCGACGAAGGCGCAAATCGGCGAGCTCCACCGGATGCAGACGGTGCTGACCTGAGCCGAGACTAGGCCGCGGCCGCGTCGACGATGCGGAATTGCACGCTTCTCGCCCCGTTCCAGTAGTTTCCGGAAAGCGCGCCGGCGACGTGGACGCTGGTTCCCCGAGCCTTGAACAGGAAGTCGCCGAGCGGGCTCTCGGCGGCGCGGAAGGCGATCGCCTGGACGCGGCCGCCGACCGCGCTGCGCAGATCGGCCCGCACATGGCCGGCCCCGACGGCCCGGACGTCGACGAGCTGATGGTGCGGCATCACCAGCACGGGCTGGGGATAGCCCTGCCCGAACGGGCCAGCCTTCTCCAGCGCGTCGAGCATGTCCTGGGTGGCGCCTTCGGCGGCCAGCGCGGCGTCGACCCTGCAGGCTCTCCTCGCTCCTCAGACGGAACACGTCGGCGGCGGCCCGCTCCTCGAAGAAGGCGCGCAGCGCCCCCAGATTGGCGCGATCGACGGTGATGCCGGCTGCCATGGCGTGGCCGCCGCCCTTGACGATCAGCCCCTTCTCGGCGGCTTCCCGCACCAGGCGGCCGAGGTCGAAGCCGGTGACCGAGCGGCCGGACCCGGTGCCGGTGCCGTTGGCGTTGAAGGCGACCGCGAAGGCCGGGCGCCGGGCATGCTCCTTGAGGCGAGCCGCCAACAGGCCGACGATGCCGGGGTGCCACGTCTCGCTGGCCGTCACGACGACGGCAGGCCCGGTCCCGCCCATCAGCTCGCCATCCGCCTCGGCGCGCGCCTCGGCCAGCATCTCCTGCTCCATCAGCTGGCGTTCCTGGTTCAGCCGGTCGAGGGTCTCGGCGATGCGCTCGGCCTCGCCGGGGTCGTCGGTGGCGAGCAGCCGGCTGCCCAGGCCCGCATCGCCGATGCGGCCGCCGGCGTTGATGCGCGGGCCGATCAGGAACGCCAGGTGGAACGTGTTGACGGGCTCGCCGATGCGGGCCACCCGGGCCAGCGCGGCCAGCCCCGGGTTCTCCTGCTGGCGCAGCATCTGCAGCCCCTTGATGACGAAGGCGCGGTTGACGCCGGTCAGCGGGACGACGTCGCAGACGGTGGCGAGCGCCACCAGGTCGAGCCGCGCCAGCAGGTCGGGGCCGGCAATGCCGTCGCGCTCGCGCAGGATGCGGGCGACCTGAACCAAGGTCAGGAAGACCACGCCGGCGGCGCAAAGATGGCCCTGGCCCGAGAGATCGTCGTCGCGGTTGGGGTTGACCACCGGCACGCCCTCCGGCAACGCGCCGCCGACCTGGTGATGGTCGAGCACGAGCACGTCGGCGCCCGCCGCGCGGGCCGCGGCGATCGACGGGCCGCTGTTGGTGCCGCAGTCGACGGTGACGATCAGCTCGGCGCCGCGCGACACCAGCTCGCGCATTGCTTCGGGATTGGGGCCGTAGCCCTCGAAGATGCGGTCGGGGATATAGATTTCCGAGCCGAGCCCGAAATGCGCCAGGAAGCGCTTGAGGAGCGCGGAGGAGGCCGCGCCGTCGACATCGTAGTCGCCGAAGATCGCCACCCGCTCGCGCTTCAGCACCGCCCGTGCGAGCCGCTCGGCGGCGGGCTGCATGTCGGTCAGCGTGGCCGGGTCGGGCAGCAGCGCGCGGATCGTCGGGTCGAGGAAGCGCCCCGCCTCCTCGGCGGCGATGCCGCGGCCGGCGAGCACGCGGGCGACGAGGTCGGAAACGCCGTGGCCCTGGGCGATGGCGAGGGCGGCGCGCTCCTGGCGCTCGTCGAGACGGTGCTCCCAGGCGACGCCGGTCGCCGAGCGCCTCACATCGAGGAAATAGCGCTTCTGCGCGCTCATTTCAGCCAGCAGCTCCCAAGGAATCGAGTCGCTCCAGCCTAGCCCAAATCCGCTCCGCCATCGATTCGGATGCCGCGCTCAGCCGGCCCGCTCGATCCGGATCACTTGCGGCTTGTCGGTGAGATGGCCGTCGCGGGTGATGCCGTCGACCGCCTTGCGCACCGCCGCCTCGGTGGTCTCGTGGGTAACCAGGATGACGGTCTTCTGCTCGTCCGCCTCCGGGCCGGCGGCGTGCTGGACGATCGATTCCAGCGAAATCTCGTTCTCGGCCATGCGGCGCGCCACCGCGGCGAACACGCCGACGCGGTCGTGCACGGTGAGGCGGATGAAATAGCCGCCCGCATGGGCGCGCATCTGCGCCTTGCGGTAGGGCTCGAGCTCGCGGGCCGGACGGCCGAACACCGGCCCGTGCTGGAAGCCGGGGCGGCTCTTGGCGATGTCGGCGATGTCGCCGACCACCGCCGATGCCGTGGCATTGCCGCCGGCGCCGGGGCCGGACAGCAGCAGCTCGCCCAAAATGTCGGTCTCGATCGCCACCGCGTTGGTCACGCCATGCACCTGGGCGATCACCGAGGCGGTCGGCACCATGGTCGGGTGGACGCGCTGCTCGATGCCGCTGTCGGTGCGCTGTGCGACGCCGAGCAGCTTGATGCGGTAGCCGAGCTCGCCGGCGGCGCGGATGTCGGCCTGGCTGATGTTGCTGATCCCTTCCATGTAGATGTCGCCGGCGGCGATGCGCGTGCCGAAGGCCAGACTGGTCAGGATGGACAGCTTGTGCGCGGTGTCGTGACCCTCGATGTCGAAGGTGGGATCGGCCTCCGCGTAGCCGAGGCGCTGGGCGTCCTTCAGGCAGGCGTCGAAGGACAGGCCCTCGGCCTCCATCCGCGTCAGGATGTAGTTGCAGGTGCCGTTCAGAATGCCGAAGACGCGCGACACGCTGTTGCCGGCCATGGCCTCGCGCATCGTCTTGATGACCGGGATGCCGCCCGCCACCGCCGCCTCGTAGTTGAGCAGGACGCCTTGCGCCTCGGCGATCTCGGCCAGCGCCACGCCGTGGCGGGCGAGCAGCGCCTTGTTGGCGGTGACGACGTGGCGGCCGGCTTCGAGCGCTGCCTTGACGCAGTCGAGCGCGGCGCCCTCCTCGCCGCCGATCAGCTCGACCAAGAGGTCGATGTCCGCCGAGCGGGCGAGCGCCACCGGGTCGTCCATCCAGCGGGCACCGGAGAGGTCGATGCCGCGCTCCTTCGCCCGGTCGCGGGCCGACACGGCCGACACCACGAGGTCGCGGCCGCATTGCCGCTTGAGCTCGGCCGCCTTCTCGGAAAGCACCCGCGCCACCGAGGCCCCGACGGTGCCCAGCCCGGCAATTCCCACCCGCAAAGCTTCGGCCATCAGGACGGCACCCCTCGAACGCTCGACATTGAAATGGATCGTCAGCGCCGGGCGGACAGCGGCACGACGTTGTTGGGCTCGCGCGCGCTCATCGAGAGAAAGCGCTTGATGTTGCGGGCGGCCTGGCGGATGCGGTGCTCGTTCTCGACCAGCGCGATGCGCACGCTGTCGTCGCCGTGCTCGCCGAAGCCGACGCCCGGCGCCACCGCCACGTCGGCGTGCTCGATCAGCAGCTTCGAGAACTCCAGCGAGCCGAGCTCACGGAACGGCTCGGGGATCGGCGCCCAGGCGAACATCGAGGCCGCCGGCGCGGGAATCGCCCAGCCTGCCCTGGCGAAGCTGTCGACCATGACGTCGCGGCGGCGGCGATAGACCTCCCGCACCTCCGCAATGTCGGCGCCGTCGCCGTTGAGGGCGGCCGCGGCCGCCACCTGGATGGGCGTGAAGGCGCCGTAGTCCAGATAGGACTTCACCCGCGTCAGCGCCGAGATCAGCCGCTCGTTGCCGACCGCGAAGCCCATCCGCCAGCCGGGCATGGAAAACGTCTTCGACATGGACGTGAACTCGACCGCGACGTCCATCGCACCTGGCACCTGCAGCACCGAGGGCGGCGGCTCGCCTTCGAAGTAGATCTCGGCATAGGCGAGGTCGGAAAGGATGATCATGTCGTTCTTGCGGGCGAAGGCGACGACGTCCTTGTAGAAATCGAGCGAAGCGACGAGCGCCGTCGGGTTCGACGGGTAGTTGAGGATCAACGCCAGCGGCTTGGGGATCGAATGGCGCACGCCGCGCTCCAGCGCCGGGATGAAATGCTCGTCGGGCTGGACCTGGAGCGAGCGGATGACGCCGCCCGACATGATGAAGCCGAAGGCGTGGATCGGATAGGTCGGGTCTGGGGCACAGCACGACGTCGCCGGGCGCGGTGATCGCCTGCGCCATGTTGGCGAAGCCCTCCTTCGAGCCCAGCGTGGCGACCACCTGGCTCTCGGGGTCGAGCTTCACGCCGAAACGGCGGGCATAGTAGCTCGGCCTGGGCGCGCCGGAGGCCGGGGATGCCGCGCGACGACGAATAGCGATGGGTGCGCGGGTCGCGCACCACCTCGCACAATTTGTCGACGATCGAGCTGGGCGTCGGCAGGTCCGGATTGCCCATGCCGAGGTCGATGATGTCGGCGCCGTTCGAGCGGGCGGTCGCCTTCAGGCGGTTGACCTGCTCGAACACGTAAGGGGGCAGCCGGCGGACCTTGTGAAACTCTTCCATCTTCGTTCCAGACGCAGGCAGGGCTATGGGGCGCGATATACACGCAAACCCGGCAAGGGTCGATAGGCTCGCGAGGCCTCGGGCGGCCGCGACGTGCGCCGGATCGCCGCTACTGCTCGATCGCCTTCAGCGCTTCCTCGGCATGCGTCGCGCCGAGCTTCCTCAGCGTCGCCGGGTCGGTCTGGCCAGAAGGCGACGTCGCCTGGGCGGCGTTGGCCTCGCCCGCCGCCTTCAGCGCCGCGGTGTCGGCACTGGTCTGCTCGCTCGACAGCTGCTCGGCGGCGGTCTTGGGCGGCACGTTGAGATTGGGAAAGGTGCCAGTGTTGCGGGCGCCCGCCTGGCCGACCGCTGCCGGCTCCCGCGACGCGCAGCCAGCCGCCACCACGCCCAGAACGAGGCTCAGGGCGATGCTGGAAAAGACAGGGCCGCCAAGGCGATAAGTCATTGTGTTCCCCCGGTAAGCGAGCAGCCGGCTCGATTGGACCCCATTGGACGTCCCGTGCTACACTGTCAACAAAACGCCTGCGGGAGGCAAGCGCAACCATGGCGAAGGCATCCGACACGGCCAGGCGAAGCGCGGCGACAGACACTCCGGCCGGCGGCGAGCAAGCGTCCAACGTCGAGCAGTACCTGGTCAAGGACCCAGAGCGATTCGCCATCAACCTGGCGCGCATGGTCGAGGAGGCCGGCAAGGCCGCTTCCGCCTGGGTGACGCCGCGCGAGAAGGGCGAGGTTCGCGACAGCGTCGCCGAGCCGGTGGCCGACATGGTCAAGACCTTCTCCAAGCTGACCGAATACTGGCTGGCGGACCCGCAGCGGGCGCTCGAGGCCCAGACGCGGCTCTTCTCCGGCTATATGGGCGTGTGGGCCAATTCGGTCCGTCGCGCCAGCGGCGAGCCAGAGGTGGTGGACACGCTGCAGCCGGAGCGCGGCGACCGTCGGTTCCAGGACCCGGAGTGGGGCAAGAACGCCTTCTTCGACTTCCTGAAGCAGGCCTATCTGGTGACCTCGCACTGGGCGGGCGAGCTGGTCGAGCATGCCGACGGCCTGGACGAGCATACGCGCCACAAGGCGGGCTTCTACGTCAAGCAGATCGCCAATGCGATCTCGCCTTCCAACTTCATCCTCACCAACCCCGAGCTGTTCCGCGAGACGGTCGCGTCGAGCGGCGAGAACCTGGTGCGCGGCATGAAGATGCTGGCCGAGGACATCGCCGCCGGCAAGGGTGACCTGAAGGTCAGGCAGGCCGACTATTCGCGGTTCGAGATCGGCAAGAACATCGCCGTCACGCCGGGAAAGGTGGTGGCGCGCAGCGATGTGGCGGAAATCCTGCAATACGAGCCGTCGACAGAGACGGTGCTGAAGCGGCCGCTGCTGATCTGCCCGCCATGGATCAACAAGTTCTACATCCTCGACCTCAACCCCGAGAAATCCTTCATCCGCTGGGCGATCGGCCAGGGGCACACGGTGTTCGTCATCTCGTGGATCAATCCCGACGAGCGGCACGGCACCAAGGGCTGGGAGGCCTATATCCGCGAAGGGCTGCAGTTTGGGCTCGACACCATCGAGACGGCGACGGGCGAGACCGAGGTCAACGCCATCGGCTATTGCGTCGGCGGCACCCTGCTCGCAGCCGCGCTGGCGCTGCTCGCCAAGGAGGGCGACGACCGCATCCGCTCGGCGACGCTCTTCACCACGCAGGTGGATTTCACCTATGCCGGCGACCTCAAGGTGTTCGTCGACGAGGAGCAGATCGCGGCGCTTGAAAAGGCGATGGGAGAGAAGGGCTATCTCGAGGGCACGAAGATGGCCACGGCCTTCAACATGTTGAGGTCGGGGACCTGATCTGGCCATATGTCGTCAACAACTATATGCGCGGCAAGGCGCCAACACCCTTCGACCTGCTCTACTGGAACGCCGATTCGACTCGCATGGCGGCGGCCAACCATTCGTTCTACCTGCGCAATTGCTACCTGGAGAACAATTTGTCGCTCGGCAAGATGCGGCTGGCCGGTCGCGTCGTTTCCTTGGCCGACATCAAGATACCTGTCTACAACCTTGCCGCTAAAGAGGATCATATCGCACCCGCAAAGTCGGTGTTCCTCGGCTGCAAGTATTTCGGCGGCGAAGTCGAGTATGTCATGGCCGGATCTGGCCATATCGCCGGGGTGATCAACCCGCCGGCGGCCGGCAAGTACCAGCATTGGACGAACGGACCGCCCCGCGGCGAGTTCGAACAATGGGTTGAAAAGGCTGAGGAAACTGCCGGTTCGTGGTGGCCCAACTGGCAGCGCTGGGTGGCCGCCCGGGCGCCGAAGACCGTGCCGGCGCGAAAACCAGGCGCCCACACGCCAATACTTGAAGATGCGCCCGGCAGCTATGTTAAGGTGCGTGTGTAACAATTTGTAATTTGCGGTGAATTGACGCCCTGGTACATTCCGGGCCAAATCGAGGCCGGCGAACATCTAGCCGCCTTATTCTCTCCATGGGACAGCATCGCGGAGAGCTCGTAGAACAGATCAGGTCAGGTTTCCGGCTGCGGTAACTCGTGCTTGGTTCAGTGTTCTGGTGTGTCGACTGACGCGCGTGCGGCCTGGAGCGTGAGAGGGGGATCGGTTTTTGAGAGCTGAGCGAGCGCCCAGGGCGAACCGCCATCATCGTGCCGTGCTTTCGGCATTGACCGCCTTGCTGCTGGCTTCCTGCACCACCGACGACGGGACCCTGCAGATGTCGTCGCCGGGCTTCAACATGAGCGGGCCCGAAGCCACGGGCACGGCCGATGGCTCCGATGCCGCGACCGCCGCCCTGCCGGCAACGGTGGCGGCAGTGCCCGCCGCCAACCCGGCAGCGCCCGCCGTGGCCGCCGCCGCGCCAGCAGAGACGACCGTAGCGGCCGCTGCGCCCGCCGATGCGGCAGCCACGAAGGCCGAAGCGCCGGCCGCGCCAGGCGTCGCCGCCGAGGCACCCGAGGCCGCCGATTCGCTCAAGACGGCGGCCGTCGCGCCGGCCGAGCAAGCCAAGCCGGGCGCCGATGCCAAGGCGGACGCCGCCGCGGCGCCGCAGCCCGGGCAGACGATCGTCACCGCGACGGATCCCGACCAGGCAGCAGCACCGCGCAGAGCCCAAGAAGCGCGGCTTCCTCTCGGCCTTCTTCGGCAGCACGCCGGCTGCCGCAGCAACCGGCCGCGGCGAGAAGGCCTCGCCCTTCGCGCAGATCGCCGCCAGCCCGAAGGCCCAGTCGGGGTCGTCGCGGGCCGAGCCGGCCGTCATCAAGGCCAAGCCCAGCGCGATCAAGAGCGAACCTGCCGTAGACACCGCCGACAAGCAGGAGCGCCTCGTTCAGCTGGCCTCCGCCTCGGGCGAGGAAGCCAAGGCGCTGGCGGTCCGCGCCTCGGTCAGCGGCCAGTTCGACGCGCTGCCAGGCGTGCGCCAATCGGCGCTGTTCGAGATCAAGCGCAAGTCCGGGCTCGACGACGACAGCGACGTCGACCTTCACGAGGAAGAGGATGGCGGCCCGGTCGAGCTCGCCTATGCGGCCGGCATGGCGCGGCTGGCCCCCAACGGATTGCTGACGCAGACCGAGAGCGTCGACGTGGCATGCCTCAAGCCGTCGTTGGTGCGGGTGCTGAAGACGATCGAATCGCGCTACGGCCACAAGATCGTCGTGACGTCGGGCTATCGCAGCCCGGCGCACAACCGGCGCGCCCGCGGCGCCAAGAACTCGCTTCACATGTTCTGCGCGGCCGCCGACATCCAGGTGCAGGGCGTCAGCAAATGGGAGCTGGCGAGCTTCGTCAGGGCGATGCCCGGGCGCGGCGGCGTTGGCACCTACTGCCACACCAACTCGGTGCACGTGGACGTCGGGCCCGAGCGGGACTGGAACTGGCGCTGCCGCCGTCGGCAGTTCGTAGGGTCACCCGGCCGCCGAAAAAATGGCTGCCCGCGGCAGCGGCGGTGGGTTGCCGCCCGTCAACTTCCTCACTATAAGCCGCTTCGTCGCGCGCCCATCGTCTAGCGGTCTAGGACGCCGCCCTTTCACGGCGGAAACACGGGTTCGAGTCCCGTTGGGCGTGCCAGCATATCCCAAGCACTTAGCTTCAATATTCTCCCCGGTGCCCAAAAAGTACCCGATCGAGCCGGGGATGCCGAAATCGATTCCCGCCTTTGGCGCAAGGGGTAACCGGGACGAGCCTGCTGTGGTCAGCGGCCGGGCTGAGAGACAGCCCATAAGCAACGATCTGGACGGGACCTAGTACTGGCCCCTCTCAGCCGCAACAACGTCGCTGACATCCATAGTCAGCTTGCGGTTAAGGGCGGTCTTGTAGCCCTGCGGCCGGCCGGAGACCGTCCCCAAGTGGGCGCTGCATCGTTTCTGAATGCCTGGGCCGGAACATGCTAGACTGCCAGCCTACTAAGGCGCGCCAAGGAATTGTGGGAATGTGGCAATGGATGTTGCAGCCTGGCTGCGGGACCTGGGACTAGAGGCTTATGCCGAGGCCTTCGCCGAAAACGGCGTCGATGCCGACTTGCTCGGCGAGCTCAACAATGAAGATCTGAAGGATCTTGGCATCGCCAAGTTGGCCGACCGCAAGCGGCTGCTAAAGGCCATTGCCGACCTTGCCTCGGACGCCCCGGCCCAAGTGGGAGGACCACCCTCCCAGCCGGGAACATCTGCGGGCGAGCACAGGCAGGTCACGGTTCTGTTTGCCGATATTGCAGGCTTCACCAGGCTCACGACCGAATTGGGTGCGGAAAACATCCATTCGCTGCTCAATCGCTATTTCGAGACCGTGGACATGATCATTGCGGACTATGGCGGCACGGTCGACAAGCATATTGGCGACAATGTCATGGCCGTGTTCGGTGCTCCGATCGCCCATGATGACGATCCGTTGCGGGCGGTGCGCGCCGCTTTCGAGATCCACCGTCAGGTCGGGCTTTGCACGACGACCTCGGCCGAAAGATAGAGGTTCATGTCGGCATTGCCAGCGGTCAGGTGGTGGCCAGCGGCACCGGCAGCGACAAGCATCGGCAATACACAGTCACTGGTGATTTGGTGAATCTGGCCGCACGGCTGCAATCCCGGGCCGAGGCTGGCGAGACGTTGATCTCGAATGCTCTCTATCGTGCGGTAGCCCAAGACATCGATTGTGAGAGCCTCGGCGAAGTCGACGTCAAGGGTATCGAAGCGCCAATAGCTATCTGGAAGGTCAAGTCGCAACGGGTCGCCGAGGGCCAGGCGGCACGCATGTCATTCGTCGGTCGCGAGGCCGAGCTCGCTCAGCTTGCAGGAATTGTGGAAACCTCCCTCGAGAGCGGCCGGGGCCGCGCTATCGTCATTCGCGGTGAAGCGGGTATCGGCAAGACCCGGCTGGTGGAAGAGTTTTCGCGTATCGCCGCGGCCAATGGGTTCAAGGTGCATAGGGGCCTCGTGCTGGATTTTGGCGTTGGCGAAGGGCGTGACGCCATTCGCTCGGTCGTGCAAAGCCTGCTCGATATTCCCAGCGGCAGCCACCCAGCAATGCGGCAGGAAGCAGCCGACGCAGCAGTTGGTAGCGGGCTTGTGACGGCGGAGCGACGCGTCTTTCTCAATGACCTTCTGAACCTTGCCCAGTCGCAGGAAGAACGCGCCATCTATGACGCGATGAGCAACGCGACGCGCAACGAGGGCAAGCGGGCCGCTCTCGCGGAGATTTTGCTAACAATCAGCGCCAGGCAGCCGGTCGCAATCGTCATCGAGGATGTTCATTGGGCCGGTCCGTTGATCCTGGCTCACCTAGCTCGTATTGCGGCCACCCTGGCCGACTGCCGAGGGCTGCTTGTCATGACCTCGCGTGTCGAGGGGTATCCGCTCAGCCAGGCGTGGCGAAGCAGTACTGGTGGCTGTCCTTTGGTGACGATGGATCTTGCCCCCTTGCGGAGAGAGGATTCCATCAAGCTGGCGGGTTCCTTCATCGATACCGTCAATCAGAAGGCGCTCGACTGCATCCAGCGCGCAGAGGGCAACCCGCTTTTCCTAGAACAGCTATTGCGCAACGTGGAGGAGCATGGCGACGGCGATATTCCGGCGTCAATTCAAAGCCTCGTTCTCGCCCGCATTGACCGGCTTCCGGCGGCAGACAAGCAGGCTCTACAAGCGGCCTCGGTGCTTGGCCAGCGGTTCGAGCTGGAAGCCCTGCGTCATCTGATCGACTCTCCCGCCTACGATTGCCATGCGCTAGTCGAGCGTTCGCTCATTCGCCCCGAGGGAGACGGCTATCTTTTCGCCCACGCACTGGTTCAGGAGGGTGTTTTTGCGTCTCTCCTCAAGAACCGTCGTGTCGAACTGCATCTCCAAGCAGCAGCGTTCTTCGACGGCAGTGATCCGGTGCTCCGTGCTGAGCACCTCGACCGTGCCGGCGACGTTGCCGCCGCCGCCGCCTATATGGAAGCTGGTACGGCCCAGGCTGCGGCACTGCGTTTCGACACGGCCCTGAAGCTTGCCAACAGAGGTCTTGAGCTGGTCGAGGATCCCGGCGTTGAGTATGCCCTTCAATGTTTGCGTGGCGATGCCTTGCGCAATACGGGAGCAACCGAAGAATCGATCTCTGCTTTCGAGGCGGGTCTCGCCGTCGCTGGCGGTCCCCAACAGCGCTTTGTCGCGCTGATTGGCATCGCAGAAGGTCTGCGCATCGCTGACCGCCATCAACGAACACTGGAAGTTCTGAAGGACGCCGAGGCCGCAGCGATTGAGGCTGGCCTCTTGCTGGAGCGAGCACGCGTTCACCATCTGCGGGGCAACACCTACTTCCCTCTTGGACGAATTGACGAGTGTCGCGAAGAGCACGAAAGGGCCCTTGACCTTGCGAGGCAGGTTGGGTCCGGCGAAGGCGAGGCCTTGGCATTGAGCGGGCTTGGCGACGCCTACTATCTGAGCGGGCAGATGCGCACCGCCGGCGAACAGTTTCGTGCGTGCGTGAGGTTGTGCCGCGAGCATGCATTGCGACGCATTGAAGTCGCCAATCGTCATATGATCGGGTGGACGCGGTTGCACCTGATGGAGTTTTCGGAAGCGGAAGAGGACGGATTGGCTTCGGCGCAGATGGCCAAAGAGGTCAGCCACCCCCGCGCGCACCTGCTGGGCATGATTCTGGTAGGAGAAGTCAGTTGCAAGACCGCTCAGCTGGAAAAGGCGGCCCATTTCCTGCAGCAGGCACTCGATCTTGCCCAATCGATCCAGGCTCGACAATTTTCTCGCCAATACACTGCAAATCCTAGCCGAAAGCAGCCTCGCACAGGGCGACAAAGCCAAGGCTCGAGCCTATGCATTACAAGGCTTGGAAATTGCTCGCAAAGTGGGCATGACGTTCATCGGACCAGCATTGCTGGCGATCAAGGCAGCATCTTCTGACGACGAAGCGGCGGCACAACAGGCCCTGGCGGAAGCGGAAGCCATCCTCGATTTGGGGTGTGTTTCACACAACCATTTCTGGTTCGCCCGCATCGCGATCGGTCATGCCCTTCGGGCCCACGCTTGGGACGATGTCGAACGTTACGCCATGAGACTTGAAAACTATACGCGCAGAGAACCGCTACCCTGGTCAGACTTCGTTATCGCTCAAGGGCGGGTCCTGGCTGCCTGGGGGCGTGGCCAAAGAAGCGACGCACTCAAGAATGAACTGCAGCGACTGCTGTCGGTTGCGGTCGATCGCGGTTTGCGTCTCGATGCTGCTGTGCTGAACAAGGCCTTGGCGTCAGCATGATCTTTCAACAGATCCGCTGGACATTGACCGTACCTCGCTGAATGTCGGCTGTCGCCAAGTGGACCCCAAAAGCGGACGGCCGCTTCCGGCCAGAACACGACGCTGGGTGGTGGCGATAACCGCCCGCTTGCACAGACCGCACCTGGCTAGGGGTTGGCGGCTAGAGCGCAATGACGCTTCTTCGAATCGTTGCACTGTATCCTCTTGTTTGAGCATGATCTTTTCCAAAAACCGGCATCCACTTTTTGGGATCATGCTCTAGCCCGGAGAAGGCAAATTCAGCTCGATAGGCTTGCCATGTGGGGTGCGCCGGGCAGCGGCCTCCCACGCGTCGTGACAGGCGCTGAGGGCCTCTGGTGTGGCGAGACCTTTCTCCACGACAATCCTTTCCAACGCGGCGATCCAGTGCCGGTAGTAAGTGTCACCGAGGTCCGGGTCACCGGCGACCTGCGCACAAGCAATCTCACTTCCCAGGGCGGCCGACCACTCGGTCTCGCTGAAAAGACCTTGGTCGCGAAGCGCCACCGTCAGGGCAAATGCTTGCGCCTGCCACGGCTCCCCGAAGACCGGCCCAGCCTCGTCGCGCGGCAAGCCCCGAGCAGCCCACTCCAGCTTAAAGGCGGTCAGCGCTGTTGCGATCATGGAGCCTCCAGATAGGGCTCAAAGGCGTCTATGGAGACTTTGACGCTTGGATCGGTGTCCGCCCCCCACAACTCACGGCCCTCAAATACAACCGTGTAGAGCCATTGCGGTTGGTCTCCCTCGCCGAGGGCCGAACTGTCCGGGAAAACTTGGCTGCCATGGATACGCTCGACAATGCCCGTGCGCCCGCGTGCGTAGCGCGGGAGGCGAGTGTGAGTTGATGGATTGATGTTCTTCGCCCGGACCATGTCGCCGACCTTGAACAATGCCTCGGCCGACACCGGTCGACCGTAGGATCGCCGCTTTAAGGCTTGTGGAACATCTTCAACCTTGAGCGGCCTGCGCTTGAGGGGCACCGCTTCCGAGAGCGAATGCCCGTTGACGATCTCGTTTTCCGTTACGAGACCTCGTTCAAGCAGCAGCGTTTCAAGCGTTTTTTCCCAGCTCTTGTAGTAGGAGGACGTCAGATAAAAATGGGGTGATTGGTTCTCACGAGCGCTGCGGAACATGTCGAGGTTCCAGAGGCCGCCACCTCCCAATGCGCGCATCATGGCGTTGACGCGTCCTTCCCACGGTGCGTGGAAGACCGGTTCGCTCGGCTCCGGCTCGACCTTTCCGAAGCCGTCCATGCCACCCATGTCGTGGATCCCGTTCACGGGCTAAACCTCCACTGGCACTTTGGCCAGTCCGGTTCCGATCATGGAATCTCGCGTGACGAGCGAGGTGAGCTTTTCCTCGTCCCAACCGTCGGTGCCGGTCGGCCGCATCGGCAGAACCAGAAACCGCGTTTCGGCCGTCGAATCCCACACCCGGATCTCGGTCTCGGGTGGCAGGCTGAGACCGAAGTCAGCCAGCACGCTGCGTGGATCCCTGACCGCTCGGGACCGATACGGCGCCGACTTGTACCAGACTGGGGGCAAGCCCAGGAGGTCCGTCGGGTAACAGGAGCAGAGCGTGCAAACCACCATATTGTGGAGCGTTGGGGTGTTCTCGACCGCCACGAGATGATCACCGACTCCATTCGTATGGCCTAAAGTTGCCACCGCCGCTGTCGCATCTTCAAGCAGCGCTTGCTTGAAGGCGGGATTGCGCCATGCCCTCGCCACCACCTTGGCCCCGTTTCGTGGGCCGATCCTAGTTTCATATGACTCGACTATGAGGTCGAGAACAGCCGGATCAAGGTAGCCCTTCTCGGCGAGAACCGTTTCCAATGCCCGCACCCGCAAAGTCATCTCGGAAAGCTCGGAGTGGTCTTCGTGGTCATGGGACATGTTTGCGGCCCCTTTTGTCATGGAGGTCATGATGACACTCGAGCAGACGTCCGCCAACAGTATTAGAAGTCCACCTCGCCCGCTTCAGGTGCCGCTTCGAGCCAGAGCACGCTGATCTCGATTGGACTTTGGCGAGAGCCAATGAGATGACATGATCAGCGGTGCGAGACTTCGATTTGTCGCAGCACCTCGCTAAAAGTTTGGGCTGCTCTGAGAAATGTAGAGTTTGCGGGTCGTCTCGAGGATCTGCCACTCGCCTTTCCACCCGAGCGGAAGGACGAGAAGGTCGCCGGGTCCAAGCAACTGAACTTCGCCGCCCGCGTGCCTCATCTGAACCTTGCCAGAGATAATGTGGCAGGTCTCGGAGGATTGCGAGCGATCCGCCGTGAACCGCCCTGGCGTGCATTCCCAAATACCAATCTCCATCGATCCGTCGTCGGAACGAAAGAATGTGCGCGAGGCTTCCACCTGGTCGCCTTCGATCGAGGTGGGCTTAGGAGAGAAGCCGCCTATGTCGGCGGTCGCGATATCCTTGTAGGTCGAAAATTCAATCAAAGGTGTATCCTCAGGTTTCAATGACCAGTGATGCGATTGGCGAGGGCTGCCAGCCGAGACGAATGCCTCAGTCCGCCTGCCTCCCGTTGATCGGCGATTTGGTAGAGCTGATACATGGAATGGACCCCCAGCCAACGAAGGGGTTCTGTTTCCCACCGGCGAACGGATCGATTGACCCAAGGCAGTTCGACAAGATCGGACTGGCGGCCGAGAATGAGGTCGGTCAGGGTGCGACCCGACAGGTTGGAACTGGAGACGCCCAAGCCGACATAGCCACCGGCCCATGCGATGCGCGTCTCGGGGTTGAGACCGACAGTCGTGCACCAGTCGCGCGGAACGCCGAGCACGCCACACCAGGCATGATCGATCCGCAATTTCCCAGCTTGAGGAAGCAACTTCGTCAGGATGGCATGCAACTGGTCGATCGTCGCCTGCTGGGTCCTGCCATTGCTGTCGGTACCGGATCCGAACCGATAAGGAACGCCGCGCCCGCCCATCGTTATGCGGCCCTCACGGGTGCGCTGAGCATAGCAGTAGGTGTGAGCGGCATCCCCGAGAAGCTCATGGCCTTCCCAGCCGATCTGCTTCCAGAGTTCGTCCGGCACCGGCTCGGTGACGATCTGTGCGCTGTTGAGAGGCAGCCAGCTTCGTCTCTCACCCGGGATACCGGCAGTAAATCCCTCTGTTGCTCTGACGATTGTCTCGGCGCGCACGTCACCTCTATCAGTCGAAACCTTGCCCTTTTCGATTGCGGTCACTGCCGTCTGCTCGTAGATGGGCACTCCGAGCCGCTCTACCGCTTCCGCAAGGCCGCGCACAAGCTTGGCTGGCTGAACCCTTGCTTGACCGCTGACGACATATCCGCCCAACGCGTTCTTGACCGCTATGCGTCGCCGCGTCTCGGCCTGTTCGAGCCATGTCAGCCTTGATGGATTGAAATCCCAGTCGCGGACGGTCTGAAACTCGGCCTTCAGGCGCTCGAGCTGAGCGGCGTTGGTAGCGACGCGCAGATTGTCGACCCTCAGAATGTCGGCGTCGATGCCCTCCTCCCCGGTAACACGGATGACCTCGTCCACAGTGCCCGCCATAGCGCGTTGCATGTCGACCACGCGCTGCCTCGTCGAGGACTTGAGGTATTTCTCACGCGACCAGCTGAACCCGCCTGAGAGCCAACCACCGTTGCGGCCTGACGCGCCAAAGCCTGCGAACTCGCGCTCGAGGATAACAATGCGAAGCGATGGCGCGGCCTTTTTCAAATAGTAGGCCGTCCAAAGACCAGTGTATCCTGCTCCGACGATCGCTACATCCACGTCCCGATCTCCGGGAAGCGGCGGCCGCGGCGCCGGCAGTCCGCCGAGGTCAGCGTACCAAAAGGAGACGTCACCATTGCGCTCAGCATGGGTCATTGAGGAATCTCGACGCGAGGATCAGGTCAGCGTTGTCTCGGCGGTGCTGTCGTCGGGGAGCAACTTCGCGTCTTTGGCTTGGAAAAGGAGCTCGACAGAGTTGCCGATACCATAGTTGTCTTCCGACAGCGGGGTCCTGACGATAGCGATGGACCCGTCGGCAAGTTGCACCTCGTATTTGGAACCCGACCCGAGGTAGATTGCCTCCGACACCGTCCCTGAAAGCTTGTTCAGCCCACCGCCGTCCCCTGGTGTCGGTCGCCGGATCAGGAGCTTCTCGGGACGGAGCAGCATGACCGGCGAGCTCCCGTCAGCGAGGCGTGCTGGAGCGCTCACCGTCTCGTCGCCGATGCGCAGCGACGTTTGAGAGGCGTCTGCTTGCGCCGGGCCACGAAGAACCGTCGAGTTACCGATAAAGCGGCCCACGAACAGGGTTGCCGGTTCGTCATAGAGCTGACGACCCGTTCCGACCTGCTCGATTTGTCCGCGGTTGAACACGGCGATGCGGTCCGACAAAACGAGGGCCTCTTCCTGGTCATGCGTCACATAGACGAAAGTGGTTCCAAGCTCCCGGTGGATGCGCTTGATCTCAAGCTGCAGCCATTCGCGGAGCTTCTTGTCGAGCGCGCCGAGCGGTTCGTCCATCAGCAGAAGCGGCGGGTCGAACACGATCGCGCGCGCCAGCGCCACACGCTGCTGTTGACCGCCGGACAACTCGCTGGGATAGCGATGCGCGAAGTCAGTCATCTTGACCATGTCCAGTGCCCTATTGACACGGAGATCACGGTCCTTGCCGTCCACTTTGCGTAGGGTCAGCGGGTAGGCGACGTTGCGGCCGACGGTCATATGCGGAAAGAGCGCATAATGTTGGAATACCACGCCGATGTTCCTCTTGTGCGCAGGCACGCCGACGAGGTTGCGGTCGCCGAGGGTTAGGGTCCCGTTGCTAAGATCGGTGAACCCTGCCGTCACGTTGAGGGTCGTCGTTTTGCCCGAGCCGCTCGGCCCCAATAGCGTCATGAACTCACCGGCTTCGACGTGGAGGGATACGGCGTCGAGCGCTCGGAAATTGCCGTACGTTTTGGTGACCGAGCGAAGGTCTATGGCGGCGCCGCGATTGGAAGCTTGCCCGTTCATGACCGTTCCTTCGACTGGCGACCGAGTATAAGCATGCCACCCCCGATGAGCAGCGTTGTTGCGCAAAGCAGGATGGTGCCTACCGCGGCAACCGTCGGATCGGCATCGCGGGTGATCGATGTGTAGATCTGCACGGGCAGCGTCTTGAGATAGGGGTTGGTGATAAAGAGCGAGACGATGATCTCGTCGAACGAGGTCGCGAAAGCGAAGAGCAGACCAGACAAAACTCCAGGTGCAATGAGCGGCAGCGTCACGGTGCGAAAGGTCGTAAGCGGCCCGGCTCCGAGGCTGGCTGCAGCCGTTTCGAGCCGCCGGTCAAAGACTTCGAGATTGGCGGAGACGGCGATCAGGACAAAGGGCACGGCCAGTATGGTGTGGGCGAGCACGAAGCCGGACAATGTGCCGACCAATTGAGCGTTGAGATAGACGGCGTAAATACCGATGGCGAGCACGACACCTGGCACGACCATCGGCGTCAGCAAGAGGATGCGCAGGACGCCGGCGGGACGTGCCTTCATGCGAGCCAGCCCAAAGGCTGCCAGCGTACCGAGGACCGTCGCCAGCACCGCAACGAGGACCGCAACCTTTAGCGAATTGAAGAAGCTGCTCGACCATTCCGGATTGGTGAAGAAATTCTCGTACCACTGCCAAGAAAAGCCCTGCGGTGGAAATGCCAGCGACTTGTTCCCGTTGAACGACATCGGCACGACCACCAGTGTCGGAGCGACCAGCCAAATTGCGACGAGCAAGCAGGCAAGCGCCAGAAGCGTGCGCGTGAGCGGCTTCATCTCAGTCATCGCCGAGAGCCCTCTTTGTACCTTTGACGCATCGCCGGTGCGGCCAATGCCAAAAGCAAGAAGGTTGCCAGCAGAAGCACCACGCCCATGGCGCCCCCACGGCCCCATTGGAGAAGGCTCAGGACTTGGTTCTGAACGAGAGTCGAGAGCATGGTCGAGCGGGGCCCGCCGAGCAGAGCCGGCGTAATGTAGAAACCTAAGGCCAATATGAAAACAATGATGGCGCCGGCGTAAACACCGGGCAGCGACAGGGGGAGATACACCGAAATGAAGGCGCGCATCGGTGACGCCCCGAGACTCTGAGCGGCGCGCACCAGCCTGAGATCGATGCCCCTCATCACCGAATACAGCGGCAGAATCATGAAGGGGAGCAAGACCTGGGCCATGCCTATGACCACTCCAGTTTGCGTGCGGATCAACCGCACCGACCCCAACCCCATTCCCCTCAGCGTCGAATTGATAACGCCGGAATCCTGGAGCAGGATAACCCACGACAAAGTCCGAACCACGCCGCTGATCCAAAAGGGGATCAGCACGCAGAGGATCATGGCAAGTCGCAGCTTCGGACCGACTGCGGTCATCACATAGGCATAGGGATAGGCGCAAAGAATGCAGACGATGGTGACCCATGCAGAGATCAGGAAAGTGCGGCGGAGAACGACGATGTTCACGGGCGTTCCGAAGAACCAGAGGTAATTCTGAAGTCCCCATTGCGGCTCCGAGAGGCTGCGCAACACAATCGTGAGCAGGGGATAGCCTACCACCGCGACCAGCAATAACAGCGCTGGCAAGGCGAGCACGAACGGCATCCACGACCGCCGCTGACGTCGTTCAGCGGTGGTAGCCGTTGCCGGTTCGCGCGCGCCCATAGCTGTTATCGATAGCTCGTCAATTGCCAGCCATCAGCGAGGCCCACTTCTCGCCTGCAGTCTTGAAGTTATCGACCCAGAACTTGATGTTCTGTTGGTAGCCCTGCTTCTGCCGTTCTGGAGTGTTCGTGAGGAACGCAGCGACGGATTCTTCGACCTTGGGCTGCGCTTGGTTGTGGATCGGCGTGTAGGACGTCTTCTCGGTAAGGACCTCCTGCGATTGCTTGCCAAGGTAGGCATTCAGCAGTGCGTAAGCTGCATCGGTATCCTTGACGCCGACGGGAATGGTCATTTGATCCATGACCACCAGCCAGTCTTGCCATGCCGGGGCATAGTTGGCGCCGTTTTTCACGGCTGTCATGGCGCGGCCGGTCCACATCATCAACATGTCGGCCTCACCGGATTGGCCAGCTGCTGCGACTCCGCGCCGGTCTTCCAGTAGATAGTATCGGGGCCGAGTGCCCGGATCTTGTCGAGCGCCTTGTCGATGTCGGCAGCGGTCATCGCCTTCGGATCACCCCCAGCCGCCTTGAAGGCTTGCTCGAGCATTCCCCCGGTGGGATCGCCAGACCCGTCGATCCCGCGAATGCCGGGGAACTTCTCAATGTCAAAGAAATCAGCCCAGCTTTGCGGCGGGTTGTCGCCATATTTTTCCTTGTTGTACATGAGCACGACGCCGTAGTTCATCGCCGGCACTGAGCACTCGCCTACCTGGCCCTCGGGGACGTTGGAAACATCCAACTTGTTAAAGTCCAACTTCTGGAACAACTTGCCGCAGTACACGTATGGGGGAAGATCGGCGGTATCGACGACGTCCCACGTCACGTTTCCGGATTCGACCTGCGCCTGAAGCTTGGCAATCTCGGTCGGGCCGTCGTTCAGCAAGGTGACGCCGGATTTGTCGACGAAGTCCTTGAGGGCGGCGACCTGTCCGTCCTGATAGATGCCTCCATAGGACACGAAAGTCAGGGTCTTACCCTTGAGCGAGCCCTCTTTGACATCTCCGGCTGCGGGTTTGTCCTGGGCGATGGCCGCGGTTGCTAGAACTCCCAATGCGACGGTTGCGCAAAGCCGCGCAAGCTTCATCCTCGTCATGTTTGTCTGCTCCCATTGGTGCCCGCGGTGGATTGGACCTCCCTGGCTGCGGGCGCTACCCAGGTGGTGTATCGATCAAGTTCTATTCGAGCCGAGGTTGGTGGCGCGATGATCCACATGACCTCGGCACGCCCGGCACCGATATTCTCGGTGCGATGGGGTACCGAGGTGCGGTATTCGACACTGTCTCCCTCCTCGAGGACATGTCGAACCTCGCCGAGCGAGACCTCTACAACCCCTCGCAATACGACCAGCATCTCGTGCGCGTCACCATGCGTATAGAGCGATGGTCCGGTCGATCCGCCGATCTCGAACTCACCGACATAGACCTCCATGTCGCCCACCGGTGGCCGAGAGAGCAGCATCTTGCGGCAGCCTCCACTCGGCGGCAGGCTGGGACGCTGACTGTGCCTAAGGACCCCAGGACTTGGCGATGGAGAGCTGTCGAAGAGCATCGCAACGCTAACGCCAAGCGCGGACGCCATTTGGTTCAGCGAGGCCGTGCTGGCGCCTGTCAGTCCGCGCTCGAGCTGGCTTATGAAGCTTGCGCTCGTTCCGGTAAGCTCGCCGAGTTGTCGCAGGGAAAGTCGACGTCGGAGCCTGAGGTCCTTAAGGCGAGCGCCCAGTATCTCATGGGCGGACGTTGCGGCAGCGGCTGCTATCGCACCTTGAGCAAGTTGTGGCTCTCCAGTCATGCGAGTTCCCGCCGGATGAACTTAACATTCTGTACAGTACCACTGTACACTTGGCAAGACGCTCAGGATCATTTTGGACATGTTCCGTCACTGAAAATTCGCCACTTGGCTGGGTCAATTGCGAGAGCAGATATCCCCTACAGACCAGGTCGCGATGGCGACAAGAGCGGAATTGAAAAGATGCGGCGACCTGACCAACCAACCAGAAAGTTGCGTTGGGCCACGTTTCAATCTCGCCTGTCAGGCAGGTCACCGGCCGCGCCTTCAGGAGCTGGATGAAGCGGACGAGGTCCGCAACTTCACGGCGACAAACGGGCGGTTTCTAAGCCGGACGGACGGCTTGCGGCCAAGAGCAGTCACCTGCGCGGTTCAATCTAGTGTCGCCAAGGACTAACCTCTAGGCTGTTAGGCGGGGCAGCAGTGGGAGTAAACCGTAGGAGGCGAGCATGAAGTCAGTACGGAATGGAGCGACAGCGGGCGTTTGCTTAGCATTTGTGTCCCTATCCGGTGCGCAAGGGGCGCGCGCCGACGACGCTACGCTCGTCCAAGCGGACGACCTCTATTACAAGCAGGCCGATCAAGCACTCAACGCGATCCTCCAGCTTCAAAGGAATACCAACCGAGCCAAGAACGTCATCCTGTTCGTCGGTGACGGCATGGGATTCTCCACGGTCACGGCGACCCGCATCTTTGAAGGTCAGCAAAGAGGTGTTGACGGCGAGTCGAACGTGCTCGCTTGGGAGGCATTTCCCTATTTGGCCGCCTCGAAGACTTATTCGTCACGACGCACAGATCACCGATTCCGCGCCAAGCGCGGTCGCCATGACCACGGGCGTCAAGACGATCAACGACTTGATGGGCCTCGATCACACGGCGAAGCTCGATTCGCTGCGAGGACCAGAAGACGAAACAGGTCACCACATTGTGGGAGATGGCAGAGACGATCGGCATGGCGACGGGCGCAGTCACAACGGCCCGGCTCACCCACGCGACACCTGGCGCAACCTACGCCCATATTGCCAATCGCGATTGGGAATCAGATTCCAACATGCCGGCCGAGGCGGTCTCCGCTGGTTGCACCGATATTGCACGGCAGCTTGTCGAAATGAAATTCGGCGATGGGCTCGAGGTCGCCATGGGCGGCGGACGCAGCTATTTCCTGCCGGAGGCGGTAGCCGATCCCGAATATCCCGGCACGAGAAGAAAAAGGCCAAGCGAAAGGACGGCAAGGACCTGACCAAGGCCTGGCTCGACCGTTACGGCGACAAGGGAGCCTATGTCTGGAACAAGGAGCAGTTCGCCGCGATCGACCCAGCCAAGACGCGATCACCTGCTCGGTCTCTTCGAGCCATCGCACATGCAGTATGAGCACGACCGTGCGGAGGATGAAGCCGGCGAGCCTTCGCTTGCCGAAATGACCGACAAAGCAATCGACATACTTTCCCGCAACCCGGAAGGCTTTGTGCTGCTGGTCGAGGGCGGGCGGATCGACCATGGAAGCCATGAATCGCAACGCCTACCGCACGCTCTCCGATGGCGTCGCCATGAACGAAGCGGTGAAAGCGGCACTTCGCAAGGTCAATCTGGACGAGACGCTGATCGTGGTGACCGGCGATCACAGCCATACGCTCACCATCTCCGGGCTATGCCAAACGGGGCAACCCGATCCTGGGCATCTCAATCGGCGTCGACGACGAGCCGCTCTATGGCACCGACGGTAAAACCTACACCACGATCGGTTTTGCGAATGGTCCAGGTGGCTATGAAAAGCCTCACGAACGGCCCATGTTGAAATCCGAGGAAACCACCAAACCCGACTTCGTCCAGCACTCGCTCGTGCATCTCGAAAGCGAGACGCATGGCGGTGAGGATCTCGGCATCTACGCCATCGGCCCTTGGGCGCATCTCTTCCAAGGGACGGTGGAAGAGAACTACACCTTCCATGTGATGAACTATGCTTCCAAGATCGGAGACAGGCTGAAGGCTAAGAAATAGGAGGCGCCTCGAGCGCTGGCCAGAAGGGCTCGTTGTTCCTCGTCACTACATTTCACCGGAAGCGTATTTCGAGATCGGCTTATTCTTGGCCATCTTCTTTACCGGTTGCTGCGACTGGAAACGGATATTGCAGCCCTGGCGGCGCGATGCCGTTTCGATGGCCTGCATCTCCCCTTTCAGACGGCTGACCTCTGCCGCCTGCGCACCGTCCCCGCCGATAAAGAAAACCGCCGGCCAGAAGACGACGAGCGCAACACCCATCGCGACCGCGTCGCCGGTCGCTTTCTGGTTTTGCGCGCCCATCGCAGCAGCAGCGGCAGCCGAAATCGCAGTCGCCTCGTTGGCAAGCTGACCGCAAGATAGACCTTGGTACCCGACCGTGGAAACGTAGGCCGCGGTAATGTTGTCGGCGCGCGTGGCACAGCCGGCGAGGACGCTCATCGCGATCAGCGAGAGGATCATTTTCTTCAAGATTTCTTCTCCAGTAAAAGACTAGGCCGGCGACATGCCGGCCCGGATGGCTCTGCTGAGCAGCAGAACAGGACTTCAGCGGCGATCACCTGAACTAGGCGCATCGCTGCCGCGGAATTGAACTGTTCATGCTGCTTAAATAACGCGATGTGTAGGCCATCGCGTCGACCCGTCAGATAGTTACAACTTCGCAATCTGTCTTGCTTTTGGCTGCCAATTTGTTGTCGCCATGAGACAACTCATTGGTGTGTTCTCTTTTGGTACAACCAATTCTCAAATCGGGAGAGTGTGCCAAATTGCGGGCAGGGCCGACCGCGAGCGAGACCACCAGCCCGCAACTTCAGCGCGTCGGCGGCCTAGTGGCGCTTGAAGTACTGCACCTCGCGCTCGTGCTTCTCGGCCGCCTCGCGGGACGCGAACGTGCCCAAGTTCCGGCGCTTCTTGGTCTTGGGGTCGACTTTGCGAGAATAGAGGCGATACTCGCCCGACTTCAGCTTTCGTATCATGACGATCTTCCTTCCGAACTGAAATCGCCGTCGAGACGAACGGTTCCCGGCTGGCGACTCCTCACGCCCGCTGGATCCTTGCCGTGCCCTGTCCGCTGGGCTAACGCCATCAGCCATGACGACGCATCGCTTCCGCGCCACCGGCTGGCACAATGTGCTCGGGCACGCTTGCCCCCTGCCCTCACCGTCGCACTCCGGCGACACGGTGATCACCGAGACGATCGACGCGCACGGCATCGACAAGGACGGCGTGCAGCGCGCGCCCGAGCCCAACCCGATGAACGGCCCGATCTTCGTGACCGGCGCCGAGCCGGGCGACGCGCTGAAGGTCGAGATCGTGCGCATGACGCCGATCCGCGCCACCGGCTGGACCCGCGCGGCGCTCGCCGGCAACGTCGTCGACCCGGAGTTCGTGCGCGGCCTGCCGCCGCGCGACAAGGTCAACTGGCGGATCGACCGGCAGGCGCTGACGGCGACGCTGGAGCCGCCGGTCCCCGGGCTCGAGAGCTTCGAGCTGCCGCTCGAGCCGATGATCGGCTGCTTCGGCGTGGCGCCGGCACTGCGGCCAGGCCTTCTCCACCGCGACCAGCGCCGAAAACGGCGGCAACATGGACTATCGCGGCTTCGGCCCGGGCGCGACCGTGTGGTTCCCGGTCGCCGTGCCGGGCGCGCTGTTCTTCCTCGGCGACTGCCACGCGGCGCAAGGCGACGGCGAGATCGTCGGCACCGGCATCGAGACCTGCTTCGAGGTCGAGGTGCGGCTGACCGTCGAGAAGGGACGCGACCTCGTCTGGCCGCGCGGCGAGAGCGCGACCGACATCTTCTCGGTCGGCAATGCGCGGCCGCTCGACCAGGCGCTGCAGCACGCGACGACCGACATGTTCAACTGGCTGACCGGCGAGCTACGGCCTCAGCCCGGCCGCGGCGAGCCACCTGATGGGACAGGTCGTCCGCTACGACGTCGGCAACGTCTTCGATCCGGCCTACACGATGGTCTGCCGCATCGCCAAGAAGTGGCTGCGGAAGCCCTGACGAAGCCGCCGGGACCTGACGATCCCGGCGGCTCCTCCCTCATTCGGAAACGCTGGCAGTAAAGCTATCGTCCGTGGCCGGCTCGGCCGGCGAGTTTACGTTCAGCCCGGCGACGATGGAGAGCGCAATCACCATCAGGAACACCAGGCCGAGCGGCATGAACAGCCTCTGATTTGGCATCGACTTCCTTTCGCGACTAAGGAAAACGATCCCGCCCGGCCCGGACGCTATCGCAAATCTGGCCGAATTGCGGCGACTTATCCTGGAGATGGTTAATCGTCATTCCAAGGTGCACGTCTGCCACACCAAGGGGTAGTCCGCCTCGGACGTTCGATCAGGCTGACAGTGCCCCCTCACGACGGTAGGTTGCGGCTGTCCGCCCTGACCCGCATCCGGCGGACGGGCCCGTCGCGATGACCCACGACTTCAAGGAGGGATGCCGCGGCGGGCCACCCTATTTCTTCGGAAACAGCAAGGCCAGCCTCGCACGATCGCGCCGGCTTCGTAAAGGTGCGGCATCTGGCCGTCTCGGCGCGGCGACACTATAGGACGAGGCCATGAACCAGTTCGTCGTCCTCGCCTTCGTCCTCACCTATCTCGGCATGGCGCTCGGCCGCATCCCCGGCCTCAGGGTCGACCGTGCCGGCATCGCCATGGTCGTGGCGGTGGTGCTGGTCGCCGTCGGGGCGGTGCCGATGGACGGCGTCGCCGACGCCATCCATTTCCCGACGCTGCTTTTGCTCGGCGGGCTGATGATCCTGTCGGCGCGGGTCGGGGCGAGCGGCTTCTACGACTGGGTGGCGGTGTGGATCGCCGGCGAGGCCAGCCGCCCGCTGCGGCTGCTCGCACTCATCATCGCCGTGGGGGGCGTGCTCTCGGCCTTTCTCGTCAACGACATCGTGGTGTTTGCGATGACGCCGCTGCTCTGCACCGGGCTCGAGGCGCGCAAGCTCGATCCGCGGCCGTTCCTGTTCGGCCTTGCTGCGGCGAGCAATGCCGGCTCGGCCGCCACGCTGATCGGCAATCCGCAGAACATCCTGATCGGCCAGGCGGGCGGCATCGGCTTCTGGTCCTACTTTCTGGATGCCGCGATCCCCTCGCTGGTCGGCCTGGTCGTGAGCTTCCTCTGCATCGCCTTCCTATGGCGCGAGAGCCTCGCCTCGCCGGCCGTCGAGGCAGCGCTCCCGGAGGCAGCGCCGCACCGCGGCCAGATGGCGCTTTGCGGCATCGCGCTGGTCGTCCTGCTCGGGCTGTTCGCCACGCCGCTGCCGCGCGAGGTGTCGGCGCTGCTGGTCGCGGCGTGCCTGATCGTCAGCCGCGTGCTGCCAACGCGCCAGCTGCTCGACGAGATCGACCTGCCGCTGCTGATCCTGTTTTCGGCGCTGTTCGTGGTGAACGACGCGCTGGCCCGAACCGGCTTGCCCGAGGCGGCGGTGCAGACGATGGCATCGCTCGACCTCCTGCCGGACCGCATCGCGCTGCTGGCGCCGATCTCGCTGGTGCTCAGCAACACGATCGGCAACGTGCCGGCCGTGGTCATGATCCTCAAGGTGTGGGAAGGCATTCCGCAAGGCACGCTGGTCGGCCTGGCCATCCTGTCCACCCTGGCGGGGAACCTGTTCCTCGTCGGAAGCCTCGCCAATCTGATCGTCGCCGAGCGCGCGGGTACGCAGGGCGTGCTGTTGACCTTCCGCGATCACGCCAGGGCCGGCGTTCCCATCACGCTCATTTCCATGGCGTTTGCCGGCCTGTGGCTGTGGGCCAAGGGCTTCATGGCGCTCTAGGCGAGGCCGAGCTCAGTCGCGGCCGAAACGCTCCGCCACGACGCATTTCTGCACCCGGCAGGCCTCGGTGTCGGCCACCGCGACGCGCTCCACGGCCGTCGTCTCGCCGACCTTGCAGAAGTTCGAGCTCTCGACGAAGCGATCGTAGAGCGAGATGCCGGACTTTCCCTGGCGGTAGAGGATGGCCACCTTGTCGCGCTGCAGCGACTGCTGGATCTCGGCGCAGGACATGTTCTGGACTAGGTACCTGACGACGGCGTGGGCGTCGGAAGCGGCCAGCACTAGCACGGCGGCCGCAGCGATCCTCGTTCTCATCGGCGCATCCCCTCGAAGCGCCGACAGACTAGGGGCAAATCTAGGCGGCCGCCAGTGCCGGCTGCGCCTTGGGGAAGGGCTTGAAGGTCATGGCGATCAGGAAGGCGCCGATGCCGATGCCCCAGGCGCCGACATAGAGCCAGCCATAGCTGCCGAAGGCGTCGAAGATCATGCCGCCGGCCAACGGGCCGGTCGCCATGCCGAGGCTGCCGGCCATCGCCGTGCCGCCGATGACGGTGCCCATCATGCGCAGCGGGAAGTTCTCGCGCGCGAGCACCGCGTAGAGCGGCATGACGCCGGCGTAGATGAAGCCGAACACCGCCGCCACCGCATAGAAGGCGCCGAGCTCGCGGACGAAGAAGTAGGCCAGCGCGCCGAACGCCTGCAGCAAGAGGCCGGCGACCAGCACCGGCTTGGCGCCGAGCCGGTCGCCCAGGACGCCGAAGGCGATGCGGCCGCCCATGCCGGCCAGGCCCTCGACGCTGTAGATGGTGACCGCGGCGATCATCGGGATGCCGCAGCTCACGGCATAGCTCACGGTGTGGAAGATCGGCCCCGAGTGGGTGGCGCAGCAGAAGAAGTTGGTCAGCAGGAGGATGATCAGCTGCGGCGAGCGCAGCACCTGGCCGATCGGCATGTCCGGCTCGTCGGCTGCGGCAGACGCGGCGCTGCCCGCTTCGAGCGCCGGCGGGCGGCGGACGAGCAGCGCGGCGGGGATCATCAGCGCCGCCACCAGGCCGGCCAGGATCAGGAAGGAGGTCCGCCAGTCGTAGACGGAGACCAGCCATGCGGCGAGCGGCGCCATGGTCATCGGCGCCATGCCCATGCCGGCCGAGACCAGCGAGACGGCGAGGCTGCGGTGGGTGTCGAACCAGCCCGTCACGCAGGCCATCATCGGCGCGAACACCGCAGCGGCGGCGCTGCCGACCACCAGCCCGAAGACGAGCTGGAATTCGAGCAGCGAGGTCGCCCGGCCGGCGAGCGCCATGCTCGCCGCCAGGATGACGGAGCCGGTCAGGACGACCGGCCGCGGTCCGAAGCGGTCCGAGAGGCTGCCCCAGAAGAGGCTCGCCAGCGCCATGGCGATGAAGCCGATCGTCATCGCCGAGGACACGCCGGTCACCGACCAGCCGGTGTCGCGGGAGACCGGCACCAGGAACACCGGCAGCGAGAACATGGCGCCGATGGCGACGCAGCCCAGACAGGCCACCCGCCGCGACGATGACCCAGCGATAGCGCGATGCCGTCATGCCACGTCTCTCCCTTGCCGACACTCTTCTAGCAGCGCGGAGCTCGACAGCGAAGACGCTCAGGCCGGCAGCCGGCGTTCATACTCCTTCCTGAGGTCGCTCCAGCGGTCCCAGAAGGGTCCCGGCTGCCGCCCGTTGGCGCAAGAGACCAGCGTGTCGAGATGGGCGTGCCAGCCGGCCGCCACCTTGAGCATGGTGTCGCGATCGGGCAAGCGGCGATGCGTGACGGTGAAAAGCACCTGGGCTGCCCTGCCGCTGCAATTCGAAGGTCACGTCGCCGCTCCCGTCCCAGGCGATGGTGAGCCTGTGCGGCGGCTCGACCTCGACGATGCGGCTTTGCATGCGGTTCTCCTCGGCGAAGCCTGCCGGTCGCCGGGCGGGCGGCTCGGAGAGCTCGTCGTTGCGCCAGACGAGCTCGCAGGGCGCGCCGGCCCGCAGCTCCATGGTGCCCGACGCCAGCCAGCGGCGGCGCAAATCGCTTTCGGTCAGATAGGCCCATACGCGGTCGATGGGACCGGGCAGCAGCCGGCGGATCGTCAGAGTGGCAGGCTCCGACAGCGTGCCATAGGTGTCGACAGGGGCGAGCTCGTTCATCGGTCTTCTCCTTCGGGGGGTGGGGGTGGGGGTGGGGATTTCTCGGCCGCTTCCTCGCGCAGCAGGCGTTCCAGCGCGTCGAGACGGTCGTTCCAGAAGGCCTCGTAGACGCCCAGCCAGCGATGGGCACTTGCCAACGGACCGGGATCGAGGCGGCAGATATGGGTGCGGCCGCGCACCTCGCGGCGGATCAGCCCGGCGTTCTCCAGGGCCTTGACGTGCTTGGACGCCGCCGCGAGCGACATGGCGAAGGGCTCGGCCAGCTGGCCGACGGTCCGCTCGCCGGTCGCGAGATCGCCGAGCATGCGGCGCCGCGTGGCATCGCCGAGGGCGTGGAAGACGGCGTCCAGCCGCGGTGCATCTAATTCAACCATGTCGTTGAATATAGCCGGACGGCAGCGATAGTCAACCGACTGGTTGAGGATTAGCCCTGCTCTCGGGCGCGCTCTTCGGGATGTGCCTGCACGGATCGGCCGGAAAGACGCGTGACGAGCCGTGCCACGGCATGACGCGTCGCCTCGAGCTGGACGTAGATGACCGGCGTGATGAACAGCGTCAGGAGTCTGCGACAGCAGCAACCCGCCGGCCACCGCGATGCCGAGCGGCTGGCGCAGCTCGGCGCTGGTGCCGGCACCGATGGCGATCGGCACGGCGCCAGCGATGGCGGCCATTGTGGTCATCATGATGGGACGGAAGCGCTGCAGCGAGGCGGCGCGGGCCGCCTCGACGGCCGAGCGGCCCTGGCGTTGCATGACGAGGGCGACGTCGATGACCATGATGGCGTTCTTCTTGACGATGCCGATCAGCACCAGAAGCCCGATCAGCGCCATCAGGCTGAGCTCGCCACCCCACAGCATCAGCGCCCCCAGCGCGCCGACCGCGGCGGCCGGCAGCCCGGCGAGGATGGTCAGCGGGTGAAGGAGGCTCTCGTAGAGGATGCCCAGCGTCAGATAGACGGCCAGCAAGGCGGTGAGCAGCAGCAGGCCTTGGTTGGCCATCGCCTCCTCGACCATGCGGCTTGCACCGCTCGGCGCGATGCCGACGCCGGGCGGGGCGTCGAGCGCCGAGGCCGCAGCGCGGAGCCGCGCCGCTGCTTCTCCCGCCGAAACGCCCTCGGCGGCCGTCGCGGTCACGGTGACAGCAGGGCGCCGGCCGATCTGGTTGACCCGCGCGAGGCCGGCCGAATGGTCGAACCGGGCGATGGCGGAGAGCGGCACCTGCGCGCCGCCCGTGGCCCGCACGTGGACCAGGTCGAGCTGCTCGCCCAGATTGGCAAGGCCGGGGTCGATGCCGAGGAAAACGTTGCGACTTTCCGATCCTTCGAGAATGCTGGCGACATGGGTTGCGGCGAACGCCGCGGCCAGGGTGGCGCGGATCTCCTCGAGGCTGACGCCCAGCTCGGCCGCCTTGTCGCGGTCGATGTCGATGCCGCCGACTGCGGTTCTCTCCTCCGCGTCGCTGGTCACCTTGGCGAAGGCGGGGTCCGCCGAGAGCGCAGCGAGCAGCCGGTGCGCCCAGTACGCCGCCTCGCGAGGCTCGGCGGCCTGCACGACGAGCTGGTGGGCGCGGCGTCCGACCGCCCCCATGCGGGCATGCTGCGCCGTCGACACGAGCGCCTCGATGCCGGGAAGCTCGTCGAGCCGGCGCTGGAGCCCGGCGATCACCTGCCCGATCGGCGGGCGTTCGGCCTTGGGACGCAGCGCGACGGAGACGCGCAGCTCGTTGGCGGCCGCCTCGCCGCCCAGCCCGGAAAGCACGTGCTCGACCGCGGGCGACGAGCGGATCGCCGTGCTGGCGCGGCGCTCCAGCGCGCGCATCGCCGGAAACGAGGCGTCGGGCGAGGCGCGGACGGTCACCACCAGCTGGCCGATGTCCTCCTCCGGCAGGAAGCCGCGCGGCATGGCATGCAGCATCCAGGCGGTCGCCGCGAGGGTCGTCAGGAAGATCGCCAGCACCGTCTTGCGGTGGGCCAGGCAGGCGTCGAGGCCGATCTCGTAGGCGGCAGCGAGACGGCCGAAGGCGGCCTCGAAGGGGTTTTCGGACCGCTGCCCGGGCGGGCGCGCCCGCAGCCAGCGAGCGGCGATCATCGGGGTGAGCGACAGCGACACGGCCGCCGAGACGAAGAGCGACACCGCGACGGTCACCGCGAAAGCGTTGAGGATGCGGCCGGCGACGCCGCCCATGAAGAGGATCGGGATAAACACGGCGACCAGCGACAGGGTCATGGCGACGATGGTAAAGCCCACCTCGCCCGCGCCCTTCATGGCCGCTTCGAGCGGCCCCGCCCCCTTCTCCAGGTGCCGCACGACGTTTTCGTGCATGACGATGGCGTCGTCGATGATCAGCCCGGTCGACAGCGTCAGCGCCAACAGCGTGATGTTGTTGAGCGTATGGCCGAGCGCATGGAGCACGGCGAAGGTGATGGCGATCGAGCAGGGCACGACCAGGGTCGGCGCCAGCGCGGTGCCGAGCCGCCCGGTCATGGCGAACAGCACGACGAAGAGCAGAAGCACCGTGAGGAGCATGGTCAGCATCAGGTCGTCGACCGCGGCCTTCGCCGATTGCGAGCGATCGTCGACGATATCGATCGACGCGCCCGGCCCGAGCCGCTCGGCAAGCGCCGGCAACGCCGCGCGCACCCGGCCGGCGACCTCGACCATGTCGGCGCCGCTCGCCCGCCTGATGGAGACCACCACGGCCTCCTTGCCGTCGTAGAGGCTGATCTGGCGCGGGTCGTCGACCGAGGCCACGACGCGCGCCACCTCCCCCAATGGCACGCGGGCGCCGTCGCGGCCCTCGACAGGGACGTCGCGCAGCGCCGCGGCGCCGTCCGGCTGGGTGGCGGCGCGCAGCACCAGGCGCTGATCGGCGCCGTCGATGGCGCCGAGCGGGCGGGCGTCGCCGGCGCGCTGCAGCGCCCGGGCGAGGTCCGGCAGCGTCAGGTCGCGCGCCGCCAGCGCCACCGGGTCGGCCTCGACGCGGATCGCCGGCTGGTGGGCGTCGCCGAGGTCGAGCGGACCGACGCCGTCGATGGCCGCAAGCTCGGGAATCGCCACCTTGCGGGCGAAATCTGCCAGCGAGGCGGCGCTGCGCCCCTCGCCGCTCAGCACCAGCGACAGCACCGGCCGGTCCGTCGGATCGAGCTTGCGGACGACCGGCGGGGCGGCAAGGGCGTCCGGCAGCTCGGGCTGGATGCGCGCCATGGCGGCACGGACGTCGTCCGCCGCCGCGTCGATGTCGCGGTCGACGGTGAACTCGACGACGACGGTGCTCTCGCCCTCGCGGCTCATGGCGCGCACCTCCTCGGCCGAAGCGAGCGCCTCTAGCGCCTCGGCGATGGGCGCCGCCACCAGGCTCGCCATGGTCTCGGCGTCCGCTCCGGGAAGCCGCGCCTCGACCGCCACGGCGGCAAAATCCACCTTGGGCAGCGCAGTGATCGGCATTTCGCGATAGGCGGCCACCCCGGCGAGCACCAGCGCCACGGTGACGAGAAGCGTGGCCGTCGGCCGCGCCAGGAACGGCGCCGACAGGTTCACGGCCGGCGGCTCTCGCCGCCGGTCTCGCGGTCGGCCACGGCGAGCTCCGGATCGACCGCCACGCGGCTGCCGGCGTCGAGCCGCCACTGGCCCTCGACGACAACCGGCTGCGTCGCGTCGAGGCCCTCGGCGGTGACCGCGGCACGGTCGCCGCGCGCCTCGACGGTGTGCAGCGCCCGCACGGCCGCCCGACCGTCAGGCGTGACGGTGAAGAGATGCGGGCCTTCGGGGCCCGAAACGATTGATGCCAGGGGCACGGTGACGGCGTCGTCGTGCCGGCCGAGGTCGACCGAGACCTGGACGAACTGGCCCGGCCACAGCGACAGGTCGGCATTGTCGACCATGGCGCGCACGGAGATGGTCGCCGTGCCGCGGTCGATCGCCGATTCGATGAAGCTGACCCGCCCGGTGGCGAGCGGCTCACCCGACGGCCCGGCGGAGATCTCGACAGGGACGCCAGCGCTGCCGGCAGCCGCCGCCGCCCGCCGCAGCGGGCGAAGATCCTTCTCCGGCAAGGCGAACGATACGTGGGCAGGGCTGAGCTTGGAGACGGTGAGAAGCACGTCGGCACCCCGCTCGGGGCGGCTGACGAAGCTTCCCGGGGTGACGTCGATAGCACCGACGCGGCCGGCGATCGGCGCCACCACCAGCGTCTGCTCGAGGGCGATCCGATCCATCGCGAGCGTCGCTTCGGCGGCGGCCACCTCGGCCTCGACGATCTCGACGGCGGCGACGGCCTGGTCGAGCCGCGACTGGGAGGCGGCGGCCTTGCCGACCAGCTGGCGGACCTTGGCGAGGTCGGTCCTCGCCCAGCCGAGGCGCGATTTGTCGCGGGCGAGCAGGGCCTCGCTGCGGGCGACCCGCGCCCGGATCTCGCGGTCGTCCAGCTTGAAGAGCGCGGCGCCGGCCGCCACCGTCTGGCCTTCGATCACGAACTGCCGGACGATCTCGCCGTCGATGCGCGTCCTGACCGCCACCTCTTCGCTCGGCTCGACGCGGCCGACCGCCAGCCGATGGACCGGCAGCGCCTCGACGATCACCGGCCTGGTGACCACCGGCAGCCGCTTCGCCTGGGTTTCCGGCGCCTCGCGGGCGAGCTCAGGCAGGTCCGACGGGGGAGCTGTCGGCGCGGCGGAGCCCGGCAGGCCGCCGCGGGCGCCAAGCAGCGCCGCCGCGCAGCCGACGGCGAGCGCCAGCACCGCCAGCGCGGGCCGCACGACTCGGCGCCGGGCGGGTTCACTCGGCGGCGAGGATGACATCGCGGGTCCGCCGGAGATCGAAATGGCGCCATACCTCGTCCAGCCCGTCGGCCAGATCGTCGACCATCCGGTCGTCGTGCAGCGGCGAAGGGGTGATGCGCAGCCGCTCCGTACCGGCCGGTACGGTCGGGTAGTTGATCGGCTGGATGTAGATGCCATGCATGCCGAGGAGCCGGTCCGAGGCCGCCTTGCAGGCGGCGGGATCGCCGACCCACAGCGGCAGGATGTGGGTGTCGCTCGCCATCACCGGCAGGCCGCGGTCCCGCAGGGCGTCCCTGACGCGGCCGACCTGCCGCCGATGGCCGAAGCGCTCCAGCGGCGAGCCCTTGAGATGGCGGATGGAGGCGGTGGCGGCGGCCGCCACGGGAGGCGGCAGCGCGGTGGTGAAGATGAAGCCCGGCGCGTGGCTCCGCACCGCGTCGACCACGTTGCGCGAGGCGGCGATGTAGCCGCCCATGACGCCGAAGGCCTTGGCGAGCGTACCCTCGATGACGTCGACGCGGTGCATCTGGCCGTCGCGCTCGGCGATGCCGGCGCCGCGCGGACCGTACATGCCGACGGCGTGGACCTCGTCAAGGTAGGTCATGGCGCCATAGGCCTCGGCGAGGTCGCAGATGGCGCCGATGGGCGCCACGTCGCCGTCCATCGAATAGACGCTCTCGAAGACGATGAGCGTCGGCCGGCCGGCGGCGGCGACGAGCAGCGCCTCCAGGTGGTCGAGGTCGTTGTGGCGGAAGATCTGCTTGTCGCGCCCCGACTGGCGCACGCCCTCGATGATCGAATTGTGGTTGGCGGCGTCGGAGAGGATCAGGCAGTCCGGGATCAGCCGGGCGATGGTCGAGACGGCGGCCTGGTTCGAGACATAGCCCGAGGTGAAGACCAGCGCCGCCGGCTTGCGGTGGAGGTCGGCCAACTCGGCCTCGAGCTCGACCAGAGCGTGGCTGTTGCCGGAGATGTTGCGCGTGCCGCCGGCGCCGGCGCCCATCCGCTCGGCCGCCTCGCGCATCGCCGAGACGACGCTGTCGTGCTGGCCCATGCCGAGATAGTCGTTGGAGCACCAGACGGTGATCTCGCGCGCCGCGCCGCCGTCGCGCCAGATGGCGCGCGGGAAGCGCCTGGCGATCCGCTCGATGTCGACGAAAACCCGATACCGCTGCTCGCGGCGGATGGAGTCCAGGGAAGCGCCGAGGAAGCGATCGTAGCGCGTCGAACGCTCGGCGCACCCCATCCCCCCTTCCAGCACGCCGAGCGTGCACCCGTTGCAGCGTTCCAGCCGTCCTTCCGAACCGTAGCACATCTGCCCGCCCCCCGGCGCTTCTACGGCAACTATCGGGATTTCGCGGCCGCGCCGGTACCGCCAAAGGTCGCGCAGGCGTTAGCGACCAACGTCTGATCCGGCGCCGCGGCCGCTTGCCGGGCCGGACCGGCGGGGGCGCCGGCCCTCCCCCGATTCGCCACTTGCGGAGGCGAAAATCGCCCCTTCCCACCCTCCACCAGAGGTAGAGAAGGCCGAAATGCCGCCCTGGCGGAGCGGCCGATGCACCACCTTTTTCCCTAAGGGGATCACAAAGCTGGGATAAGCTGCGTCGAAATGTCGATTGCCGTACCCATCGTTAAGGCAGTCCCTATATCATGCAGGGAGGGAGAGTTGGCGAAGCGAAAAGGTGTGCGACGATGACCCTGGCAGCGCCTCTATCAGACTGGTGGACGAAGCGAGCTTCCGCGCCGCCTTGGTGTGCACTCTCAGCGCAGCGGCTTCGAAGCGACCGCAGCGCACGGTTCCCGGGACGGAACCACGGCCCGACCCACCTCCCCTTCACCCAACCCCTAGCGGGAGGCTACCGCCATGCAATCGCGTGAGTCCGACGTCTTCAACCTGTTTTCCGAAATCTACAGCAGCCAGACGCAGGAGGAGATGAGCCTCCAGCAATATCTGCTGGCATGCCGCGACAACCGGGCCATGTACGTGACGGCGCCGGAGCGGATGATGATGGCGATCGGCGAGCCGAGCCTCATCGACACCAGCGCCGACGAGCGTCTCGGCCGCATCTTCACCAACCGCACCATCAAGATCTATCCGGCCTTTGCCGATTTCTACGGCATGGAGGACACGATCGAGCGGATCGTCAGCTATTTCCGCCATGCGGCGCAGGGCCTGGAGGAGCGCAAGCAGATCCTCTACCTGCTCGGGCCGGTCGGCGGCGGCAAGTCGTCGCTCGCCGAGCGGCTGAAGAAGCTGATGGAGAAGCAGCCGATCTACACGCTGAAGGTCGGCGGCCAGATCAGCCCGGTCTTCGAATCGCCGCTCGGGCTGTTCCATCCCGACCGGATGAGCGACCTGCTCGAGGAGAAATACGGCATTGCGAGGCGGCGGCTGACCGGCCTCATCTCGCCCTGGGCGGCGAAGCGCCTCGACGAGCTCGGCGGCGACATCTCCAAGTTCAGCGTGGTGCGGCTGATGCCGTCGCGGCTGCGCCAGATCGGCATCGCCAAGACCGAGCCCGGCGACGAGAACAACCAGGACGTGTCGTCGCTGGTGGGCAAGGTCGACATCCGCCAGCTCGAGAACTTCAACCAGGCCGACCCCGACGCCTATTCCTACAGCGGCGGCCTCAACCGCACGACCCAGGGCCTGCTCGAATTCGTCGAGATGTTCAAGGCGCCGATCAAGGTGCTGCATCCGCTGCTCACCGCCACGCAGGAAGGCAACTACAACGGCACCGAGAATTTCGGCGCCTTCCCGTACCAGGGCGTGGTGCTTGCCCACTCCAACGAGTCCGAATGGCTGCAGTTCAAGAACAACAAGAACAACGAGGCCTTCCTGGACCGCATCCTGGTGGTCAAGGTGCCGTACTGCCTGCGGGTCACCGAGGAGAAGCGGATCTACGAGAAGCTGCTCAGGGAGAGCGAGCTCGCCGACAACCCCTGCGCGCCCGAGGTGCTGGAGATCCTGTCGCGCTTCACGGTGTCGACCCGGCTCACCGAGCACCAGAACTCGCCGCTCTACACCAAGATGCGCGTCTATGACGGCGAGAACCTGAAGGACGTCGACCCCAAGGCCAAGTCGGTGCAGGAGTATCGCGACGCCGCCGGCGTGGACGAAGGCATGACGGGCGTGTCGACGCGCTTCGCCTTCAAGGTGCTGTCGGAGACGTTCAACTACGACACCAAGCAGGTGGCGGCCGACCCGGTGCATCTCATGTACGTGCTGGAGCAGGCGATCCGCCGCCACCAGTTCCCGCAGGAGCTGGAGCAGAGCTATCTCGACTTCATCAAGTCCGAGCTGGCGGCCCGCTATGCGGAGTTCATCGGCCACGAGATCCAGAAGGCCTATCTGGAAAGCTACAGCGAATACGGCCAGAACCTCTTCGACCGCTACATCGCCTATGCCGACGCCTGGATCGAGGACCAGGACTACAAGGATCCCGACACCGGGCAGATCCTCAACCGCGAGATCCTGGACGCCGAGCTGTCGCAGATCGAGAAGCCGGCCGGCATCGCCAATCCGAAGGACTTCCGCAACGAGGTGGTCAAGTTCACGCTCAGGACGCGGGCCCGCAACAACGGGCGCAACCCGTCGTGGACCAGCTACGAGAAGTTGCGCGAGGTCATCGAAAAGCGCATGTTCGGGCAAGTGGAGGACCTGCTGCCGGTGATCAGCTTCGGCTCCAAGAAGGACAGCTCGACCGAGAAGCAGCACACGGAGTTCGTGCAGCGCATGGTGGACCGGGGCTATACGGAGCGCCAGGTGCGGCGTCTGGTCGACTGGTACATGCGGGTGAACAAGGCGGGCTAGAGCGTATGACAGGTCAGGTCGGGCCGCGGCTCACGAGGGGCAAGGGTCGATGCCGAACTTCATAGACCGCCGCCTCAATCCGAACGACAAGAGCCTCGGCAACCGCCAGCGCTTCCTGAAGCGGGCCCGCGAGGAGCTCAAGCGCTCGATCAACGAGCAGGTGCGCAGCGGCAAGATCACCGATGTCGGCAGCGACCATTTCGTGCCGGTGCCGGTGAAGGGCACCGGGGAGCCGACCTTCCAGCAGGCGTCCTCGACGGGCAGGCGCGACCACGTGCTGCCCGGCAACAAGGAGTTCCGCACCGGCGACCGGATCCCGCGCCCGGTGGTGGGCGGCGGCAGCGGCGGCAAGGGCGCCTCGGCCTCGGGCGATTTCGAGGACGATTTCCGCTTCGTGCTGTCGCGCGAGGAGGTGCTCGACCTGTTCTTCGAGGACCTGGAGCTGCCCGACCTGGTCAAGCTGAACCTCAAGGAGGTGACCTCCTACAAGCCGCGCCGCGCCGGCTTCGCCATCACCGGGGCGCCCACCAACATCAATGTCGGCCGCACCATGCGGATGAGCTATGGCCGCCGCATCGCGCTGCAGGCGCCCGAAGAAGGCCGAGATGGAGCAGATCGCCGAGGAGATCGCGCGGCTGGAGAAGGAGACGAAGCCCAAGGCGGCGACGCTGGAGCGGCTCGACGCGCTGCGCGAGACGCACAGGACGATGACGCGCCGGCTGCAAGATCATCCCCTATGTCGACCCGGTCGACATCCGCTTCAACCGCTTCGAGCCGCAGCCGCTGCCCAATGCCAACGCGGTGATGTTCTGCCTGATGGACGTGTCGGGCTCGATGGGCGAGCGCGAGAAGGACCTGGCCAAGCGGTTCTTCGTGCTGCTTGCATCTGTTCCTCAAGCGGCGCTACGAGCGCACCGACATCGTGTTCATCCGGCATACGCACGAGGCGCAGGAGGTGGACGAGGACACGTTCTTCCACTCGACGCAGAGCGGCGGCACGGTGGTGTCGACGGCGCTGGAGGAGATGAAGCGGGTGATCCTCGAGCGCTATCCGAGCCAGGAATGGAACATCTACGCCGCCCAGGCCTCGGACGGCGACAACAGCGGCGACGATTCCCAGCGCTGCGTGGCGATGCTGGACCAGGAGATCATGAAGCTCTGCCAGTACTATGCCTATGTCGAGATCATCGACGAGCGCGAGCGCGACATTTTCCGCACCACCGACAACGGCACCTCGCTGTGGAAGGCCTATCGGCTGGTCAGCGAGCGTTGGGCGAACTTCCAGATGACGCGCATCGCCAAGCCGGCGGACATCTATCCGGTCTTCCACGAGCTTTTCGCCAAGCAGCCCGCCTCGGCGCGCGGCGGTTGAATCAGCAGGCGGGTGTCCTTGAGCAAGCGTAGCGCCAAGTCGGGTCTTCTGTTCCAGGGTTCGGAGTGGAACTTCGCCACGCTGTCACGAACCTATGAGGCGATCGAGGAGGTGGCGCTCGGCGACCTCAAGCTCGACGTCTATCCCAACCAGCTCGAGATCATCTCGTCGGAGCAGATGCTCGACGCCTATTCGTCGATCGGCATGCCGCTGATGTACCGGCATTGGTCGTTCGGCAAGCATTTCGTGCACGAGGAGAACCTCTACCGGAAAGGCCGCCGCGGCCTCGCCTACGAGCTGGTGATCAACTCGAACCCGTGCATCGTCTACCTGATGGAAGAGAACACCATGGCCATGCAGGCGCTGGTGACGGCGCACGCGGCCTTCGGCCATAACCACTTCTTCAAGAACAACTATCTGTTCCAGCAATGGACCGATGCCGGGGCGATCCTCAACTACATGGAGTTCGCCAAGAGCTACATCCAGCGCTGCGAGGAGAAGCACGGCCCGGCGGCGGTCGAGGCGGTGCTCGATTCGGCGCATGCGCTGATGGATCAGGGCGTCTTCCGCTACCGGCGGCCGCCGCGGCTGTCGACGCTGCGCGAGCGCGAGCGCGCCCGCGAGCGGCTCGACTACGAGGAGAAGTCGTTCAGCGACCTGTGGCGCACCCTGCCGGCCCGCAAGGACGGCCGGCCCTCGAAGGAGGCGGAGAAGGAGGTGCTGGAGCGCAAGAAGGCGCTGAAGCTGCCGGAGGAGAACCTGCTCTACTTCCTGGAGAAGAACAGCCTGGTGCTGGAGCCGTGGCAGCGCGAGATCCTGCGCATCGTGCGCGTGGTGGCGCAGTACTTCTACCCGCAGCGGCAGACCAAGGTGATGAACGAGGGCTGCGCGACCTTCGTCCACTACACGATCATGAACACGCTGTTCGACCGCGGCAGGGTCGGCGAAGGGGCCATGCTGGAGGTGCTGGCGCAGCCATTCCAACGTGGTGTTCCAGCCGGGCTTCGACGACCCCCGCTATCGGGTCGCTCAACCCCTATGCGCTGGGTTTCGGCCTGATGCAGGACATCCAGCGCATCGCCACCGAGCCGACGTCGGAAGACCGCGACTGGTTTCCCGGAATTCGCCGGCAATGGCGACTGGCTGGGCACCTTGCTCGACGCCTGGGCCAACCACCGGGACGAAGTCCTTCGTGCTGCAGTATCTGAGCCCGGCGCTGATGCGCAAGATGCGGCTGTTCGTGCTGGGCGACGAGGCCAATGAGAGCTACTACCAGGTGGCGTCCATCCACGACGAGCGGGGCTATGAGCGCATCCGCTCGTCGCTTGCCAAGAGCCTCGACGTCAGCGCCTACCAGCCCGACATCCAGGTGGTGGACGTCGACCTGCTCGGCGACCGGCGGCTCGGCTCAACCACACCGTGCATGACGGCGTGCTGCTCTCGGAGCCGACGCGCGACGCGACGCTGAAGCATGTGCGCCGCCTCTGGGGCTATGACGTCAGCCTGGCCGGGGTCGATGCCGGCAGCGGCAACCTCCTCTACGAGACCAGCGCCACCGAGAGCTGAAGGCGCCGGGCAGCGTCAGAGGTGAACGCGGCGGCTCTCGGCCAGGAACTCCTTCGTCTTGCCCGAGAGCCGCGCCCCGAAGGTCAGGATGCGCGGGAAGACATCGACAACCGGCCCGGCGATCGCAGCGCCTCCGGGCACCGCCGCCAGCCTGGCGAAGGCGCCGGCCGCCAGGATGCGGCCCTGGAACTGGCGGCGCCAGGCGGCCGAGTAGGCGGCGCCCGCCCGGGCCCGGCCGGCGGGGCCGGTATCCTCGAGCGACGACAGGATGCCACCCAGCATCCAGCCGGACTGGAGCGCCATCGAGATGCCTTCGGCGATCAGCGGATGGGACTCGCCCGCCAAATTGCCGGCCCGGAACAAGTCGTCGGCATGGCAGGACCTGAGGCCAGGGCCGGATCGGTCCGGCAGCCAGCCAGCCGCCGTCCAGCGTGGCGCTCGCCAGCGCCTCGCGGACCCCGCGGCAGTGCGAGGCGACATGGCGGAACACCGCGTCGCCCGCCGAGCCGCCGCCATATTGGGTGCGCGCCTCGACCAGGATGTCGCGGCGCACGCAGCAGGAGAAGGAGAGCCGCCCGCCATCCGCCCACACCATGCCGCCATAGCCGCCGGGAAACAGCAGCAGCGGCATCAGGTCGAGCGGCAGGCGGGCGTTGAAGAAATGCGCCTTGAAGCCGAAGAGGTCGGCGGACCGGTGCGGCCGGTCGAGATGGGTGGAGAGCCGTCCGGGCTCCCACGAACCGTGCGCGGCGACGACCAGTGGCGCCGACAGCTGCCGCTCGCGGCGGCCGGACGGCGATCCGCACGCGTGCGCTCGCCGCCGGAGCCGCCGAGCGCCACCGCCTGCCAGGGCTGGAAAAGGGTCGCGCCGGCGTCCCGGGCGCAGGCGGACAGCAAAAGGTCCAGCCGGTCGCGTCCCAGGGCCCGGCCGTAGCCGCCGCTGACCGAAGGCGGCATGGCGGCCGTCACCAGGCGCTCGCGCGCGAAAAGGCCGATGCGGCGGATCTCGGGGCCGGCCGCAGCCCGCCAGACGCTGCCGATGCCGATCTCGTCCAGCAGGCCGAGATTGGTCGCCGACATGAACTCGCCGCACACCTTGCGGCGCGGGAAAGCCGCGCGCTCGACGAGCGCGACGCGGCGACCGGCGCGCGCCATGCGGATCGCCGTGGCGCTGCCCGCCGGGCCGGCACCGATGACGATGGCGTCGAACTTCCCGGCCGGTGTCTTCACGCGCCACCTCCCTCGGGTCTGCCGCGCGCAGCGAACAGATGGCTGAAGGGCCCGAAGCCGCGCTCCTCGCAGACGGCGCCCGCCGCCACCGGCCAGGCCGCCGAGAGCTCGCGCCCGCGGAAGCCGGCGCGCACGCTCGCGGGGGCGTCGTGGCGGGTGACGCGGCCGACGCCGAGGGCCGGCAGCAACCGCGCCGCCAAAAGCGCCGTCGGGCCGCGGCGGGGCTCGACGGCGGCGACCAGGCGGGCCCGCGCGCCAGCAGCCGCCAACAGGCGGCGAAGCGTCGGCGGCCTCGAAATGATGGAGGAACAGGTTGGCGGCAATCACGTCGAGCTTCTGTCGCCGGGGGCTCTCCAACCAGTCGAAGACGTCGGCCCGGACCGCCTCCACGGTCCAGCCGAGCGCCTCGAAGGCGGCACGGCGTCGAGGCTCAATCAGGGCAGTCCGATCGACCAGCGTCAACTCGACCTTTGGCCAGTGGTGGGCCATCCTGCGCCCCACCGAAAGCATGAAGCGACCATCCCCTGCCCCGAGGTCGGCAAGCCGCCGCGGCGGCGCCTCGGCGTGGCGGGCGACGAGCCCGGCCATCAGGCCGGCGTGCCACATCAGGGCGTTCAGCCGGACAAGATCGCGCCGCGATGCCACGGCGTCGGGATGGTCTGCCGCCAGATGGTCGAGCAGCTCCGGCACGACCTGCCGATGCGCCAGGCCGCCGCCGGGCGGCATCTCAGGCCCCCGCAAAAAGCATGGCCTCGGTGACCAGGCCGGGCCCGAACGCCATGGCGACGCCGCGCCCGCCCTGCCGGACGGTGTCGAACATCGCCGCAAGCACGAACATCACCGTGGCGGAGGACATGTTGCCGAAGCGTCGCAGCACCTCGCGCGAGCCGTCGAGGTCGCCGGCGCCGAGCCCGAAGCCGCGCGCCACCGCGTCGAGCACCGAGCGGCCGCCCGGATGGACGGCCCACCAGCCGATGTCCTCGGCCGAGGAAGCGCCGAGCAGCCGGTCGCCGCGGGTCGAGACGAGGTGCTGGATGGCGGCGGGCACCTCGCCCGACAGCAGCATGTCGAAGCCGTCGTCGCGAATGTCCCAGGTCATCAGCCCGGCGCCCTCCGGCGCGACCAGCGCGGCGAAGCCGTCGATCCGCAGCCCGTCCGGCTCGCCGGTGACCAGCGCCGCCGCGGCGCCGTCGCCCCACAGGCAGAAGGACAAGAGCTTCTCGAAGTCGCCCGGTCTCCTTGAGGTGCAAGGTGCAGATCTCGACGTTGACCACCAGAACCCTTGCCGCCGGCTCGGCGCGCACGATGTGGCGGGCGAGCTTGAGGCCGCTGATGGCGGCGTAGCAGCCCATGAAGCCGACGACGGTGCGCTCGACGGAGGGGTCGAGCCCGCAGCGCTCGATCAAGGCGAGGTCCAGGCCGGGGGCCGAGAAGCCGGTGCAGCTGGTGACGATCAGGTGGGTGACGCCGCGCGCCTCGTCGGCGTCGAGCAGCGCGTCGACGGCGGCAGCACCGAGCATCGGCGCGGCCGTGCGGTACATCTCCATGCGCTTGCCCGTGCCGGGAAAGCCGCCGCGGCGGAAGGTGCCTTCGCGGTCGAGCGAGGGGCCGTCCGGATCTTCGCCCGGCGCGAAGCAGGAGAAGCGATGTTCGATGCCGGCCCGTTCCGCCATGCGCAGGAAGAGCGAGCGCCGGCGCGGGTCGCCCGAAAGCAGGGAGGCCGCATAGCGGTGGAAGAAGCGGTGCACGTCGTGAGGCGGCACAGCCGTCGCGATGCGGTTGATGAAGGCTTCGGCCATGCCATTCTCCCTGGACCTTGCATTGCCGCAAACGAGGCGACGATCGGCTTTCGTCCCGAAAGCGGTGAGCCCGGGAGCCTTGGACAGGCTCCCGCGTTATAGACGAGCTAGTCCGCGCGCGGGCTGGCGGCAAGGATGGAGCGCCGTGACCGTCCCACTCGACGAGCACCATTCGGAGTTCTTTACCCCCGACGACCTGCGCATGCTCCAGGTCGCGCTGGACCTCGCCATCCGTCGCGACGGGATGGCGCCGAACGCCCCGGAGGCCGAAGAGGTCGCCAAGTCGCTTATCGAGGCGTTCCAGGCTGGAGCGCGCGACGAGACCAGCCTGCTCAAGGCGATCGGCCGCTGGGGCAGACGCTAGTCGTAGACGAAAATTCCGCAAGACGGGCGCTGACGGGAACCGTTTACTTCGCCTTCCGATCCCCTATTTGCCAGATTGCGCCTCCAATGGCGGCCGATGTCGCTGCACAATCCAGGAAGAGATCACCATGAACTGGCTGAAATCATTGCTCGTCGCCGGCACCGTCCAGGCGCTGGCCGTCAGCTTGGCGCTTGCCGGGCAGAGCCTCGAAACGATCAAGTCGAACGGCGTGTTCCGCATCGGCACCGAGGGCACCTATGCGCCCTTCACCTATCACGACGCCAACGGCCAGCTGGCCGGCTTCGACGTCGAGATCGGCCGCGAGATCGCCAAGCGGCTCGGCGTCAAGCCGGAGTTTCTCGAGGGCAAGTGGGACGGGCTGATCGCCGGCCTCGACGCCAACCGCTACGACGCGGTCATCAACCAGGTCGGCATCACCGAGCAGCGCAAGCAGAAATACGACTTCTCCGACCCCTACATCGCCTCGAAGGCGGTGCTGATCGTGCGCGGCGACAATGACGGCATCAAGGGCTTCGCGGATCTGCAAGGCAAGAAGTCCGCGCAGTCGCTGACCAGCAACTTCGCCAAGCTGGCCGAGCAATCGGGCGCATCCCTGGTCGGCACGGACGGCTTCGACCAGTCGATCCAGCTGGTGCTCAACGGCCGCGCCGACGCCACCATCAACGACAGCCTGTCCTTCCTCGACTTCAAGAAGCACAAGCCGGACGCCAACGTGAAGATCGCCGCCCAGGAGGCCGATGCCGACCATTCCGGCGTCATCATCCGCAAGGGCGAGCCGGAGCTCCTGGCGGCCATCAACAAGGCGCTGGCCGAGATCAAGGCCGACGGCACCTACCAGAAGATCGCCGACACCTATTTCGGGCAGGACGTCTCGCAGTAGACTATCGCTGGCGATTGCTCGAGCCGCGCGGCGGGTCGGTCCAGGATCGGCCCGCCGCGCGGCTGTCGAAGGAAGAGGTGCACGGTGCCCTACTGGCTGCAGTTGATGCTGGATTCGCTCGGGCCCCTGCTGTGGGCCGCGCTCATCTTCACCGCCCCGCTGACGCTGCTTTCCTTCGCCCTCGGGCTGGCGCTCGGCCTGGTCGCCGCGCTGGTCAGGCTGTTCGCCGCGTCGCCGTTCGCGGCGATCGTGCGCTTCTACGTGTGGATCATCCGCGGCACGCCGCTCCTGGTCCAGCTGTTCCTGATCTTCTACGGCCTGCCGTCGCTCGGCATCGTGCTCGACGCCTTCCCGGCGGCGCTGATCGGCTTCACGCTCAACATCGGCGCCTATTCGTCGGAGATCATCCGGGCGGTGATCGCCTCGGTTCCCAAGGGCCAATGGGAGGCCGCCTATTCGATCGGCATGACGTGGTCGCAGGCGATGCGCCGCACCATCCTGCCGCAAGCCGCGCGGGTCGCCGTCCCGCCGCTCTCCAACACCTTCATCTCGCTGGTCAAGGACACCTCGCTCGCCGCGGCGATCACCGTGCCGGAGCTGTTCCAGGCCGCCCAGCGCATCGTCGCCGTCACCTACGAGCCGCTGATCCTCTACATCGAGGCGGCGCTGATCTACCTGGCGCTGTCGTCGGTCCTGTCGGCCCTGCAGGGCAGGCTGGAGACCCGCCTCAACCGCTATGGCGGCTTCCTGGAGGCGCGGGCATGATCGAGCTGCTCGACATCGTCAAGCGCTTCGGCGAGCACACCGTGCTCGATCATGTCAGCGTGCGCACCGCCGAGGGAACCGTCACCGCGCTGGTCGGGCCCTCCGGCGGCGGCAAGAGCACGCTGCTGCGCTGCGATCAACCTGCTCGAGATCCCGACTTCCGGCACGGTGCGGGTGGGCGAGGAGGCGCTGTCCTTCCAGCCGGGCCGGCGGGTGCCCGGCGCGGCGATCCAGAAGCTGCGCCGCCAGACCGGCATGGTGTTCCAGAACTTCCAGCTGTTCCCGCACCGGACGGCGATCGAGAACGTCATGGAAGGGCTGGTGACCGTGCTCAAATGGCCGCGCCAGCGGGCCGCCGAGCGGGCCATGGCGCTGCTCGAGAAGGTCGGGCTCGCCCACAAGGCGGATGCCTGGCCGTCGACGCTGTCGGGCGGGCAGCAGCAGCGGGTGGCGATCGCCAGGGCGCTGGCGCCTTCGCCGCGCGTGCTGCTTTGCGACGAGCCCACCTCGGCGCTCGACCCGGAGCTGTCGGGCGAGGTGGTCGACGTGCTGGCGGCGCTGGCGCGCGAAGGCACCACCATGGTGATGGCCACGCACGACCTGCGGCTCGCCTCGCGGATCGCCACCGACGTGGTCTTCCTCGACGCGGGCGTGGTGGTCGAGACCGGGCCGGCGGCGGCCGTCTTCGGAGCGCCGCAGCGCGAGCGGACCAAGCGCTTCATCGCCACGCTCGGCCAGCATCACGCGCCAAAATAGCCCGTCAACGGCGTCTTAAGCGTTGGCGGGCAGACTGCCCGGCATGTTGGGATTGCCGAAGCTGCGCTGGTTGGTGGTCGGTGCCGTGGCAGCGGGCGCCTGGGCCATGACCCAGGACCCGCCCGGTCCGCCGGAGCGCCGTTCAGCGCCGCGCGCCGAGCCGGCCGTCGTCCGCGCCCAGCCGGCAGCCCGCCCCTCGGCCCGCCCGGCGCCGAGCCTTGCCACTGGCTCGATCCGACGCCCGGAGCGCCCACTCGCCGCCCCGCACAGCCTGTGGACCCGCGAGCGCGTCAGGCTGCGGGCCGAGCCCTCGACGGAGGCGCGGGTGGTGGTGTGGCTGCGCGCCGGGGAGCGCGTCGCCGTCAGCGAGCGGTCCGGCGTATGGCATCGCGTCTCGGCCGGCGGCCGCAAGGGCTGGGTGCATGGCAGCTACCTCGCGGCCGCCGATCCGCAGCCGCCGCGGCCGAAGGCGACGGTCGCCGCGGCCCGGCCGTCGATGTCGGTGCCGGTTCCCTCTCCGGCTCCGCCACAGCCGCCGCAGAGCGCGGGCGCGGCCGACGGCCGCAGCGGCGAGCCCACCCGCCCCCGCCGGTCGCGGGCCGCTCTCGCTGTTCCGTCGGCCGGCGCGGGCGCCGCAGCACGGCGATTGCCAATGCCCCTACGACCTGATGATGAGCGGCAAGGCGTGCGGCGACCACAGCGCCTATGTCATGCACGGGCGGACCAAATCGAGCTGCTATCTCTGAGCCCGGGCTCGGATTGGGGGTTGAAGCGCGGGCCGTCCGATGCCAAATCTCTGCGCTCGCGGTGCCTGTCGCCGCCCAACGGATTATCGACGTAGCCATGGTCACCTATCTCGACGCCGCCACCGCGCCGCTTCGCAACACCGGGCAGATCCGCCTCTACGACGCGGCGGCCTTCGAAGGCATGCGCAAGGCCTGCCAGCTCACGGCGCGCTGCCTCGACGAGCTGGCGGAGCGGGTGCGGCCGGGCCTGACCACCGAGGCGATCGACCGCTTCGTCTTCGAGTTCGGCATGGACCATGGCGCCCTGCCCGCCACGCTCAACTACCGCGGCTACACCAAGTCGTCGTGCACGTCGATCAACCACGTGGTCTGCCACGGCATCCCCGACCAGAAGCCGCTCAAGGAAGGCGACATCGTCAACATCGACGTCACCTACATCCTCGACGGCTGGCACGGCAATTCCAGCCGCATGTACCCGGTGGGCGTCATCAAGCGGGCCGCCGAGCGGCTGCTCGAGGTGACCCACGAGTGCCTGATGCGCGGCGTCGCGGCGGTGAAGCCGGGCAGCCGCACGGGCGCCATCGGGGCGGCCATCCAGGCCTATGCCGAGAACGAGCGCTGCTCGGTGGTGCGCGACTTCTGCGGCCATGGCGTCGGCCGGCTGTTCCACGACGCACCCAACATCCTGCACTATGGCAGCGCCGGCGAGGGCGTGGAGATGCGGCCGGGCATGATCTTCACCATCGAGCCGATGATCAACCTCGGCCGGCCGCACGTGAAGGTGCTGTCCGACGGCTGGACGGCCGTCACCCGCGACCGCTCGCTGTCGGCGCAATACGAGCACACGGTGGGGGTCACCGCGACCGGCTGCGAAGTGTTCACGCTGTCGCCGAAAGGGCTCGACCGCCCCGGACTGCCGGCATAAGCTCCGGCAGGGCATGCCGCCACGGCGGCGCGAGGGGCAGACCAGATCGATGGCCGACGAGGAAGGCGACGAACGCCGCTTCCTGACCGGCGGGCCGGCCGGCCTGGCGGAACCCACCGCAATACAAGGCGCGAAGCCGCATTATGCCGGGCATCGGCAAAGGCTGCGCGACCGCTTTCGCTCGGCCGGCCCGGAAGCGATGGACGACTACGAGATCCTCGAAATGCTGCTGTTCCGCTCGATATCGCGGGCCGACACGAAGGCGCGGGCCAAGGCGCTGATCAAGCGGTTCGGCTCGCTGGCGGAGGTGCTCGGGGCGCCGGAGCCGCTGATCCGCGAGGTGCCGGAGATTGGCGAGGCGGCAGCGCTGGACCTGAAGCTGGTGGCCGCCGCCGCCCGGAGGATGGCGCGCGGCGCGATCTGTGGCCGCCCGGTGCTGGAAGCGTGGGCTGAAGTGCTCGAATATTGCCGGGCAGCCATGGCGTTCGAGCCGCGGGAGCAGTTCCGCGTCCTGTTCCTCAACAGGAAGAACGTGCTGATCGCCGACGAGGTGCTGCAGACCGGAACCACCGACCACACCCCCGTCTATCCGCGCGAGGTGGTGCGCCGGGCGCTCGAGCTTTCGGCCACGGCGCTGATCCTGGTGCACAACCACCCGTCGGGCGACACGACGCCCTCGCAGGCGGACATCAACATGACCCGCACCGTCGCCGAGGTCGCCCGGCCGCTCGGCATCGAGGTGCACGATCACATCATCATCGGCACCAAGGGCCATGCCAGCCTGAAGGGGCTGCTCTTGATCTGAAGGCTCACGGCACGGCTGTCGCCGCAGGCCTCGGCCATGTGGGCGACCGCCTGGTCGATGCCGGACAAGTTGAAGACCGCCTCGCCGGAGCCGGAGAAGAAGCCGTTCGACCAGGCGAGACGCAGCCGGCTGGCCTCCAGCAGGCGGGCGACGCCATCGGTGCCGGAGCGGACGAGCGTGCCGCGGCGCGTCGCGGTTTCCCAGCTTTCGGTGCCGCCCCGGCCGTCGAGCTGGACCGTCACGACGATCGGCCCGCCGCCCATCAGGTCGCGGAGGCGCAGGGATTGCGCCCATTCGGCCCCGCTGCAGCTGATGGTGAGCAGCGGCCGGTATTCGAGGGCGCGGCTGCCGATGGTCAGGCTGTTGAGGCTGTACAGCGACGCGCTGGCCTCGCCGTCGGCGCCGAGCAGCACCCGCCAGCGACCCTGCTCGGCCATGGCAGGCGATGCGGCAAGCCCTGCCGCGAGCAGCGCACAGACGACAACGGACCCTCGAACTCCCATCGGCCACCCCCGGCGCGGACGTCTCCCGCCCCCAGTCAAGCAAAAAGGCCGCCGGCAAGCCAGCGGCCTTTCGCAATCGGGGTCGAGCGGCCGTTAGGGATCAGTCGGCTGCCTTGGCGGCGGCCTTCTTCTTGGGCGCTGCCTTCTTGGCCGGCGCGGCGTCGTCGGCCTTGGCCTCGGCCGGCGCGGCGTCGTCCTTGGCGGCTGCCTTCTTCTTGGGCGCCGCCTTCTTCTTCTCGGCCTTCGCCGGGCTCGCCTCGTCCTCGTCGTCCTCGGCGAGCAGCTCCTCGCGGCTGACCTTCTTGTCGGTCACCGAGATCTGCGACAGCAGGTGATCGACCACCTTCTCCTCGAAGAGCGGCGCCCGCACGTTGGTCAGCGCCGCCGGATTGCTGCGATAGAACTCGTAGATCTCCTGCTGCTGGTTGGCCGGGAAGCGACGGATCGTCTCGAACAGCGCCCGCTGCAGCTCCTCGTCGCTCACCTGGACGGCGGCCTTCTCGCCGATCTCGGCCAGCACCAGGCCGAGCCGCACCCGGCGCTCGGCCAGCCGCTGATACTCGGCGCGGGCCTCGTCCTCCGTCGTCTCCTCGTCGGCGAAGGTGCGCCCGGCCGCTTCGAGGTCGCGGTTGACCTGGGTCCAGATGTTGTTGAACTCGGCCTCGACCAGTTTTGACGGCGCCTCGAACCGATAGCTCTCGTCGAGCGCGTCGAGCAGCTCGCGCTTGACCTTCTGCCGGGTCATCTGGCCGAACTGGCTCTCGATCTGGCCGCGGACGATCTCGCGCAGGCGGTCGGCCAATTCCAGCCCCAGCTTCTTGGCCACCTCGTCGTTGACGTCGGTGCTGTCGGGTCGGGCGACCTCCTTGACCTTGACGTCGAAGGTGGCCTCGCGGCCGGCCAGATGGGCGGCCTGATAGGTCTCGGGAAAGGTCACGGAGATGGTCTTCTCGTCGCCGGCCTTGGCGCCGACCAGCTGCTCCTCGAAGCCCGGGATGAACTGGCCGGAACCCAGCACCAGGCCGGAATCCTCGGCCGTGCCGCCGTCGAAGGCCTCGCCGTCGACCTTGCCGACATAGTCGATCGTCAGCTTGTCCCAGAGCTCCGCCTTGCCCTTGGCCGGCGCGTATTCGCGCGCATCGGCGGTCACCTTGCGGACCTGCTCCTCGATGTCGGCGTCCGGCACGTCGTAGACCGGGCGGGTCACCTTGATGCCGGTGTAGTCCTTGATCTCGATCGGCGGCAGCACCTCGTAGGCCAGGCTGAACTCGAAATCGGCGCCGCCGGCGAGGATCTTCTCCGCTTCCTTTTCATCCTCGGTCATCACGACCTCGGGCTGCATGGCGGCCTTCTCGCCGCGATCCGACAGGATCTCGCGGGTCGAGTTGGAGAGGATCTCGTTGACCACCTCGGCCATCATCGACTTGCCGTACATCTTGCGCAGATGCTGCAGCGGCACCTTGCCAGGGCGGAAGCCGTTGATCCTGACCTTGGTCTTGGCGTCGGTCAGCCGCGCCACCAGCCTGGTTTCCAGGTCGCGCGCCGGCACGACGACCTTGATCTCGCGCTTGAGGCCGGAATTGAGTGTCTCGGTAACCTGCATCGTCGAACCTTTTGTCCTATGGGGCCAGCCCTGCTAAGGCGGCGCCCTGGCGTTTCAGCCTGCCGGAGTTGCGTGGCCGGAGATAGCATCGCGCGGGTGGATAGCCTAGCGGCATGCGGCCGAAGCCCGCATGCCGACACCTCCCCGTCAACTCGCTTTCGGAAACCACGGTAAGCGCTTGTTTTTCCTCTCGCTTACCGCGCAAGCCAACGGCGGGGCATGTCAACCCGTCATTTCGCCACGCCTTTTGTCACACACGGCCCTTCATTTCAACTCTCTTCGCAAGCCGGCTCGCCAGATGGTTGGCGGCGAAGATTGACAGAACAATGGCCATGTGGGATGCCGCGCGGCGCGCGGGTATGGTGGAACTGGCAGACACACTTGGTTTAGGTCCAAGCGCCTCACGGCATGGGGGTTCAAATCCCTCTACCCGCACCAAGGCCGGGCGAGCGCCGGCTTAGGCTAGAATCCGGCCTGCTCGCGGAACAGCTCCGCATTGTCGAGCTTCGAGACCTCGATCACCGCCTGGGTGCGGCTGTAGACGTTGAGCTTGCGCAGGATCTCCGAGACGTGCGCCTTGACGGTCGTCTCGCCGACCTGCAGCTCATAAGCGATCTGCTTGTTGAGCAGGCCCTGGCGCAGCATCTGCAGCACCCTCAGCTGCTGCGGCGTCAGCGTCGCCAGGCGCCGCACCATCTCCGCGCGGTCGGCGCTCTCGGCGTCGGGCGCCGGCGCGCCGTAGTTCTCCGGCACGTGGATGGCGCCCTCCATGACCGAGCGGATGGCCTCGGCCAGATCGGCCTTGCGGACCGATTTCGGGATGAAGCCCGCCGCCCCGTAGGACAGCGCCTCGGAGATGATCTTGGGCTCCTCGTGGCCGGAGACGACCACCACCGGCAGGCGTGGATGGCGCGTCCTCAGCTGCAGCAGGCCTTCGAAGCCCTGGACGCCGGGGATGTTGAGGTCGAGCAGCGCCAGGTCGAACGGCGTCGGCTGCTCGAGGATCTCCAGCGCCTCGGCCACCGTGCGCGCCTCCACCGTGTCGGCGTCGGGATAGGTCATCTGGACGGCGCTATGCAGCGCCTCACGGAACAGCGGATGGTCGTCGATGATGAGGAACCGCGCGGCATCGGTTGGCGTGGTCATGCCTTTGTCCTGACTTCCTCGGCGGTTCTCTCGCCGCCTCTCCTCGCGTCGCCCATCGGCCCGGCGCACGGATTTCCGGTCGCTTCGAGGATACCGAAGCAGCTTTATGGCGATTATTGGCAAATAGTACAGCGCGAGCCGAAACGACGTGGCCGACGGCCACCCCCACGGGGCCGTCGGCCAGCCGTTGCGCCGCCCTGTCACACGGCGGGCTCCCCTCAAAGCCGCCGGACCTCGGCCCTCTGGTCATACCAAATTCCCTTTCAAAGTCAAGATCGAGCGGCGCCATCGCGGACGGACCTCGAAGCCGGTTTGTCGAAACAAAACAAATATATAGATTTGCAGAGCCAGTGCAGTGCAGCGTATCCTTGCCGCTCTATGGGGAAATGGGCTAGAACCGCATCTATCCCGAATTGGTAGAACCAGTTGCGGACCCACAAAAACAGCCTCAGATTTCCGGGAGAGACCTCATGCACCTGTCGACGCACAACTGGATGCGGGCCGAGCCGCTCGCCACGACGCTGGCGCGCATCAAGAAGTATGGCTACGAGAGCATCGAGATCTCCGGCGAGCCCGCCCAGTACCCGATCGCCGAGACCCGCGCCCTGCTCAAGGAGCACGGCATCCGCTGCTGGGGCGCGGTGACGCTGACGCTCGGCGAGCGCAACCTCGCCGCCAGGGACGAGGGGCAGCGCGCCCGGTCGGTCGACTACGTCAAGAGCGTCATCACCATGGTGAGCGAGCTCGACGGCGAAATCATCACGCTGGTGCCGGCGACAGTCGGCAAGGTGGTGCCCGACGGAACCGAGGAAGAAGAATGGAAATGGGTGGTCGACGCGACGAAGGAGTGCTTCGCGCATGGCCAGAAGAAGGGCGTGAAGATCGCCGTCGAGCCGCTCAACCGGTTCGAGACCTATTTCTTCAACCGCGCCGCTCAGGCGCTGGCGCTGGCCGACGCGGTGAGCCCGGAATGCGGGGTCTGCCTCGACGCCTTCCACCTCAACATAGAGGAGGAGGACATGTACGACGCCATCCGGCTCGCCGGGAAGCGGCTGTTCGACTTCCACGTCGCCGACAACAACCGCTTCGCCGCCGGGCTCGGCCAGCTCGACTGGGGAAGGATCGTCGGCACGCTGAAGGAGATCGGCTATGACGGCGCGCTCACCAACGAGTTCGTCGCGCCGGTCGACCGCACGCCGGCCGCCCAATACCCGAACATGGTCGAGCGCAACCCGGTCGACATTCCGCCAGAACAGCTGAAGTTCATCCAGGATCACGGCTCGAGCCTTCTGACCGAAGATTTCTACGCGGACCAGATGCGCATCACGGCCGAGACCCTGTTGCCGCTGATAAAGAAGTAGGGCGCCTTGCTGAGCTCTTCCGCCACGGCCGCCGACACCGCCGCCGCGACGCGGCGGGCCACCTCGCCGCTCGTCATCGCGCGGGTCGAGGCCTGGTGGGTGCGCATCCCGATCGCCGCCAGCCGCCAGCACCGCAGCGATTTCGGCCAGGTGACGACCTTCGACTCGGCGATCCTGAGGATCGAGACCGCCGAAGGCCTGGTCGGCTGGGGCGAAGGCAAGAACGCCGCCGGCAGCGCCGGCAGCTACGGGGCGCTGGCGCATCTCCTCAACGCCGAGATCGCGCCGCTGCTGGTCGGCCGCGACGCCCGCGACATCACGCCGATCTGGCAGATGCTCTACAACGGCGTGCGCCATGCCGCCGCCGCGGCGGCCGGCCACGCGATGCCGCAGCTGGCGCGGCGCGGCATGACGGTGGCGGCGATCAGTGCGGTCGACATCGCGCTGTGGGACATTCTGGGCAAGGCGCTGGGCGAGCCGGTCTGGCGGCTGCTCGGCGGTCGCAAGGCGGATAGGCTCCCGGCTTACGCCTCCGGCGGCTGGGCGGCGGCCGACAAGATCGGCGAGCAGCTCGGCGGCTATGTCGCCAAGGGCGGCTTCCGGGCCGTCAAGATGCGGGTCGGCGCCATGGACGGGGCGCCCCACGTCTCGGCTGCCCGGGTGCGCGCGGCGCGCCAGGCGCTCGGCCCCGACATCGCGCTGATGGTCGACGCGCACGGCACCTACACCGTGGCCGACGCCAAGCGCTTCGCCAGGCTGGTCGAGGATTGCGACCTCGCCTGGTTCGAGGAGCCGGTGGCCGCCGACGACCACCAGGGCATGGCGGAGCTGCGCGCCGCCGTCTCGGTGCCGATCGCCGCCGGCGAGAGCGAGGCGACGCGCTATGCGTTCCGCGACCTCGCGGTGCTGCGCGCGGCCGACATCTTCCAGCCCGACCTCGGCTTCTGCGGCGGCATCAGCGAGGCGGTGGCGATCGCCGCCCTGGCATCGGCCTTCAACCTGCGTCTGGCGCCGCATCAGTGGGCGGGCGCGCCGGCCTTCTTCGCCGGGCTGCACGTGTCGGCGGCCTCGCCGGCGAGCTTCATCGTGGAATATTCGCTGGGCGCCAACCCGATGCTGCACGAGCTGATCGAAGAGAAGGTGGCGGTCAAGGACGGCATGATCGCGATCCCGGACCGGCCCGGCCTGGGCATCACGGTGGTTGAGGATTATCTCAGGGCCCACGCGATGACGGACCGATGACGGAAAAGAACCTGCTCGCCGAGCTGGCGTCGCATCTCTTCTCGCTGTCCGACCCGGACAGCGGGCGCACCCCGTCGGAGCGCGAGCTGGCCGAGCATTTCTCGGTGAGCCGCGGCCAGATCCGCGAGGCGCTGGCCATCCTCGAGGCAATGCGAATCGTCGAAAGGCGGGCGAAGTCGGGCATCTACCTCACCACGCGCGAGGCGAGCGTCGAGGCGCTGGCGCTGCTCGCCAAGGCCGGCCTGCCGCTCGATCCGCGTCGCATCCTGGAGCTCGTCGAGATCCGCAAGATCCACGAGATCAAGGCCGCCGAGCTGGCCTGCAGCCGCGCCACCGATGAGAACTACGACGAGCTCCGGCGCATCCTCGATCGCTCGGCCGAAAAGGTTGCCGCAGGCGAACCGCTGTCGGCCGAAGACAAGGCCTTCCACCTGGAGATCGTGCGCGCCACCCAGAACGCCATGTTCCACCAGATCTGCAGCCTCTATTACGTGATGGGCGAAGGCCGGCTGCCGGTCTACTTCTCCGACCCCGAGCGGGGGCGGAAGTCGCATGCCGAGCACCTGCAGATCTTCGATGCGCTGGTGCGGCGCGACGGCAACCTCGCCCAGGCGCTGATGAGCGCCCACCTGCAAGGCGCCGAAAGCTACTGGAAGGGCCTGATCGGCGAGGAAGGCGCGGCCGGCAGCCCGGCCCCGCCGAGCGCCAAGCTGCAGGATGCCTGAAGCCCCAAAGATTCTCGCCACGCACGGCCTGCATCCGGAGGCCGAGGCGATGCTCGCCGCTGCCGGCCGGCTGGTGGTGGCGAGCCGCCTCGACGACGACACGCTGGTGCGGGAGGCCGCCGACGCGGCCGTCGTCATCGTCAGGGCGCCGCTGCCGCCTCGCCTGTTCGCCGCCGCGCCCGGCCTGCGCGCCGCCATCCGCCACGGCGCCGGGCTCGACATGATCCCGGTGGAGGCCGCGACGGAAGCCGGCGTGCTGGTCGCCAACGTGCCCGGGGTCAACGCCCGCTCGGTGGCCGAGCATGTCTTCATGGTGACGCTGGCGTTGCTCAGGCGCTTCCGCAAGGTCGACCGCGACCTCAGGCAGGCCGGCTGGGCGGCGGGCCGTGCGCATGCCGAGCAGACGCAGGAGCTCGCCGGGCGGACCTTCGGCATCGTCGGCATGGGGGCCGTCGGCCGGGCCGTCGCGGCGATCGCCCGTCACGGTTTCGGGCTGCGGGTGCTCGGCGTCAACCGCAGCGGCGGCGCGCTGCCGGAAGGGGTCGAGCGCGCCGGCCTGGAGGCGCTGGCGGCGGAGAGCGACGTCGTCGTGCTGTGCTGCCCGCTGACGCCGCAGACCAGCGGGCTCGTCGATGCCGGCTTCCTCGCCCGCATGAAGCCCTCGGCGGTGCTGGTGAACGTGGCGCGCGGCGCCGTGGTCGACGAGGCGGCGCTGGTCGCCGCGCTCAGCGAAGGCCGGCTGGCCGGCGCTGCGCTCGACGTCTTCGCCACCCAGCCGCTCCCGCCGGCCCACCCTTTCTTCGGCTTCGACACCGTCATCCTCACCCCGCACATGGCTGGCATCACCGAGGAGAGCATGGCGCGCATGGGCAAGGGCGCGGCCGCCGAGACGCTCCGCGTGCTCGGCGGCGGGCTGCCGCAGAACCTCGTCAACCCGCAGGCCGTCGCCGCCTATCGGCGGCGCTTCCCCCCCGCCTGAGGCCGTAGTCAGGCCGCGGCGGCGAGCAGGCTCGCATTGCCGCCGGCCGCCGTGGTGTCGACGCAGACGGCACGCTCATGCGCATAGGCGGCCGGATAGATCGTCTCGTTCACCAGCGGCACGATCGGCCCGTCGCGCCGGACAAGCGCCTGGCGGACGGCCCGCAGCCGCTCCGCCGGCTCCCGGCTGGCCACCACGTCGATCGCCAAGCGCTCCAGCACCGCCGGGTCGAGTACGCCGTCGATCGCCTCGATGGGCATGCCCTTGCCGGTCAGCGCCGACAGCGCTGCCGGGGCGCCCGGCGCCACCGCCAGCACGCCATTGCCAGCGGCAAGTGCCTGCACGGCCTGGGCGAGCAGGCTGTCGGGGTCGGGACCCAGGCAGAGCACGCGGCCGCGCGGGAACAGCGCCAGCGTGTTTGCCTCGCCAGTCGGGCCGGGCAGGTCGACCGGACCGAAATCCAGCCCGGCGGCGGCGGCGATCGCCTCGGCCGCCTTGCCGCGCAGGTGCTTCCTCAGGATGGCGATCCGCTCCGCCCGCATCGACCAGTCGCCTGCCGAGGGGTCGGGCAGATGGTCGGCCAGCGCTCTCTCCGGGACGACAACGGCGCCCGTCGAGGCCGCAGACGCGGCCGGCGGAGCTGCCTCGACGGCGCGGCGGAAACGCCGCAGATAGTGCGGGCCGCCAGCCTTCGGGCCGGTCCCGGACAGGCCCTCGCCGCCGAAGGGCTGCGAGCCGACGACGGCGCCGATCTGGTTGCGGTTGACGTAGATGTTGCCGGCGTGGACGCCGTCGACGATCTCCTGGACGCGCGCCTCGATGCGCGTGTGAAGGCCGAAGGTCAGCCCGTAACCCTTTCGATTGACGTCGGAAATCACCTTGTCGATGGCGTCGGCCTCGAAGCTCGCCACATGCAGGACCGGGCCGAACACCTCCTTCTCCATCTCGCCGATGCCGGCGACCCGGAAGACCTGCGGGGCGACGAAGCGGCCGCGCTCGGGGGCGGGCGCCTGGGCGAGGCGCTTGCCCTTTGCCGCGAGCCCGGCGGCGTAGGCGTCGATGGCGCGCTTGGCCTCGTCGTCGATCACCGGGCCGACATCGGTCTCGATGCGCCAGGGGTCGCCGACGCTGAGCGAGCCCATCGCGCCTTCCAGCATTTCGAGCACCTTCTTCTCGACGTCCTTCTGCACGTAGAGCAAGCGAAGCGCCGAGCAGCGCTGGCCGGCGCTCTGGAACGCCGAGGCGAGGATGTCGCGCACCGCCTGCTCGGGCAGCGCGGTGGAATCGACGATCATCGCGTTGAGGCCGCCGGTCTCGGCGATCAGCATGGCGTCCGGGGCGGCGGTCTCTGCCAACTGCGCCTCGATCTTGCGGGCGACCTCGGTCGAGCCGGTGAAGCAGACGCCGGCGATGCGCGGGTCGCCGGTCAGCGGGGCGCCGACGGCGGGGCCGTCGCCCGGCAGCAGCTGGAGCACGTCGTCCGGCACGCCGGCCTGCCGCAACAGTTCGACGGCGCGGGCGGCGATCAGCGGCGTCTGCTCGGCCGGCTTGGCGATCACCGCATTGCCGGTGACCAGCGCGGCGGCGACCTGGCCGGTGAAGATGGCGAGCGGGAAGTTCCAGGGCGAGATGCAGACGATCACCCCCCTCGCCTCGGTCCCGGCCTCGACCCGCTCGGCCTCGGCGGCGTAATAGCGCAGGAAATCCACGGCTTCGCGCAGCTCGGCGACGCCGTCGGCGAGCGTCTTGCCGGCCTCGCGGGTGGCCAGCGCGAAGAATTCGACGGCATGGCGCTCGTAGAGCTCGGCGGCGCGGCGCAGCACCCTGGCGCGCTCGGCGACCGGTCGCGCCGCCCAGGCCGGCTGGGCGGCTGCCGCCGCCTTCACCGCCACCGGGACCTGCGCGGCCTTGGCCTCGTGCACCGTGCCCACCACATCGTCCGGCCGCGCCGGGTTCCGCACCTTGCGCGCGTCGGCATAGCCGGCAGCGCGGGTCATCGGCCGCGCCGTCCAGTGATCCTCGGCCGCGAAGGCCTGGCGGGCCTGGTCGATCTTGTCGAGGATCGCCGGGTCGGTGATGTCGAAGCCCTGCGAGTTCTGGCGCGCCGTGCCGAAGATCGCCGGCGGCAGCGGGATGCTCGGGTTGGCGGCCGGGCCCTGCGCCGCCACGACGGCCAGCGGGTCGCGGGCGATCGCCTCGGCCGGCACGTCCTCGTCGGTGATCTGGTGCACGAAGGAGGAGTTGGCGCCGTTCTCGAGCAGCCGGCGGACCAGATAGGCGAGCAGGTCGGAATGCGCGCCGACCGGCGCGTAGATGCGGCAGCGCGTGCCTTCCTGGCGGCGCACCGTCTCGTGCAGCGCCTCGCCCATGCCGTGCAGGCGCTGGAACTCGAAGCCGTCGCGCGCCTCGGTCATCGCCAGCACCGCGGCGACCGTGTGAGCGTTGTGGGTGGCGAATTGCGGGTAGATGCGGTCGGTCATGCCGAGCAACTTCCTGGCGTTGGCCAGGTAGGAGACGTCGGTGTTGGCCTTGCGCGTGAAGACGGGATAAGCGGGTAGGCCGAGCGCCTGCGCTCGCTTGATCTCGGTGTCCCAATAGGCGCCCTTGACCAGCCGCACCATGATCCTGCGGTCGAGCTTCTCAGCGAGCGCATAGAGCCAGTCGATGACGAAGCCGGCGCGCGGCCCGTAGGCCTGCACGACGACGCCGAAGCCGTCCCAGCCGGCCAGCGCCGGGTCGGACAGCACCGTCTCGATGACGTCGAGCGACAGGTCGAGGCGGTCCGCCTCCTCGGCGTCGACGTTGAGGCCCATTCTGGCTTCCTTGGCCGCCAGGCAGAGGCCGAGCAGGCGCTCGGCCAATACCGGCAGCATGGTGGCCGCCTGGCTGCGCTCGTAGCGCGGGTGGATCGCCGAAAGCTTCACCGAGATGCCGGGGTTGGCGGCGATGTCGTCGCCCTTGGCATGCCGCTTCAGCGCCGCTATGGCGTCGGCATAAGCCTTCAGGTAGCGCAACGCATCGGCTTCCGTGCGCGCTGCCTCGCCGAGCATGTCGTAAGAGTAGAGGTAGCCGCGCTGGGTGAAGGGCCGGCCGCGCCGCACCGCCTCGTCGATGGTGCGGCCGAGCACGAACTGCTCGCCCATCTCGCGCATGGCCGCCGCCACCGCGGTGCGGATCACCGGCTCGCCGAGGCGCCGCACCATGGCGCGCAGCGTGCCTTCGACGCCGCCCTCCCCCTCGTCGAGGACGCGGCCGGTGAGCATCAGCGCCCAGGTGGAGGCGTTGACGAAGATCGAGGACGAGCCGCCGGAGTGCGCCGACCAGTCGTGCGGAGCGATCTTGTCGCGGATCAGGTCGTCCATGGTCCCGGCGTCGGGAACCCTGAGCAGCGCCTCGGCGAGGCACATCAATGCCACGCCCTCCTTGGTCGACAGCCCGTAGGCCGAAAGGAAGACCTCCATCAGCCGCGGGTCGGAAGAGTCGCGCACCGCCCGCACGAGGGCGGCGGCGCGCTCCGAAATCGCCTGGCGGTCCGGCTCGGAAAGCGCTGTCGCCTCGATCAGCCGGTCGACCTCGGCCGCCTCGTCGGGAAGGTAGTGGGCACGGATCTCCCGCCGGATAGCGGCGAGCCTGTCGTCTTTTCTGGCCATTCGAAGGTCTCCCGGGAACGGCCGCACCATAGCACGGCGGCGGCGCACAGCCGGACCAAAAATGTGGACCTGGTGGATCGATTGCGCTAATTGTTGGTCCATTATTGCACGATAAAGGGTGCTGCTTCATTGATTGAAGATCGATTGGACCGAATAGACCGGAATATCGTTGCGGCACTGTCACGCGACGGTCGCCTGTCGATGGCGGAGCTCGCCGCAGTCGTCGGCCTGTCGAAGACGCCGGTGCAGGCCAGGGTGCGCCGGCTGGAGCGCGACGGCTTTATCCGCGGCTATTCGGCGATCGTCGACCGTGAGCGCATGGGCGAAGGCCACGTCGCGTTCGTCCAGGTCAAGCTGTCGGACACGCGCTCGACGGCGCTCGGCGAGTTCAACCGCGCCGCGCAGGCGGTGCCGGAGATCGAGCAATGCCACATGATGGCAGCCGCCTTCGACTATCTGCTCAAGGTGCGGACGCGCGACATCGCCGCCTATCGGCGCGTGCTCGGCGAGAAGATCTCGGCGCTGCCGCATGTCGCCCAGACCTCGACCTTCGTCGCCATGGAGACCGTCAAGGACCGCTAGACAAGGTGCCGAGGAAGGCGATCAGCGCCTTGCGCTCGCGTTCCGACAGGGCCAGCGGATGCAGCTCGGAAGCGCCGCTCGGCGGCGCCGGCGCCCGCGAATAGTGGTCGAGCACGGCGTCGAGCGTCTCGAACTGGCCGGCATGCATATAGGGCGCCCGGCCGGCGACGCCGCGCAGCGAGGGCGTCTTGTAGGCACGCACCAGCGCCTCGCCGTCCTTCACCATGAAGCGCAGCTCGCCGCAGGCCGCCTCGTCGGCGTCGCTGAAGCGGCCCAGGCAGTTGAAGGGGTCGTCCGCCACCTGGCGGACGGCCGTCTGGCGGCCGAGGTCCTCAGGCAGGCCGGCAACCGGCGGCACGCCGGTGTTGTGGAAATGGTCGTCGGTGAAGCGCGGGCCGTTGTGGCAGGTGACGCAGTTCGCCTTGCCGACGAAGAGCTTCAGGCCGAGCCTTTCCTCGTCGGTGAAGGCGGCATCCGGCGCCGGCGTCGTGCCCGCCGCCAGCGCCGTGGCGAAACGGTCGAAGCGGGTCGGGGCATGGACGAGCGAGCGCTCGAAGGCCTCGATCGCCTTGCCGAGATCGGAAAAGACGCGGTCGACGCCGTCGCGCTGCGGCTGCGGCATCTTCTCCCAGGCGGCGCGCTCGGCGGCGGAGCCGAGCGGCCCGGCGGTCGCCGGAGCGCCGGCCAGGTCGGGCAGCGGGCCGAAGATGCGCGCCATGCGCTCGCCATAGCGGGCGGCGACGTAGCGGGCGTAGAAGGTGCGCGTGGCGCCGTGCTCGACCGGATTTTCCATCGGCGTCAGCGCCTGGCTCCACAGGCTGTCCTTGCGGCCGTCCCAGAAGAACCACGGGCTCCAGGCGACGCCGGCGAGCGGCATGGTGCGCCGGTTGGTGGTGCCGATGCCGCGGCCGAGCGCCAGCCCGTCCTGGAACTGGCTGTCGATGACGTGGCAGGTGGCGCAGGCCACCTGGCCGTTGGCACTCAGCCCGCGGTCGAAGAACAGCGTCGCCCCCAAGGCCGCCGCGGCGGGGTCGTCGGCATGCGCGTTGGTGGGGCTCGGCGGCAGTTCCGGCAGCTTGTCCAGCGACAGCTTGGCGATCGTCTGCCGCTCGGCCTCGGTGAACGCGTCGGGCCCGCAGCCGGCCAGCAAAAGGGTGAAGGCCGCCAGCGCGGCAAGCAGCGAGCCGAGGACGGAGGCAGGCCGCATCGTCCCCTCAAAGCCTCAAGTTGAAGGTGACCCGGTCGTCGCCGGGCGGCGCCGAGATGGACAGCTTCAGCTCCCACCAGCCGGCCATGTTGAACTTGACGCCTTCCATCCGGTAGCGCCCGTCGCCCAGATAGGCGGTGACGGCCGGGCTGGTGGGCAGCCCGTGGCCATGCTGGGGCATGCCGCCGTCGATGCCGATCGTGGCGTTGTCGACCGGCCTGCCGTCGGCGGTCGAAACGCTCACCACCATCGACTGCATCGGGCCCTGGCGGAGCGGCTCGGTCTCCGGCGCGAGCGCCACCCGGTAGAGGTGCTGCTGGCTCGCCTTGTCGCGCGACAAGTCGAGGTCGGCCGGCACGCGCATCATCCAGAAATGGCCGGCCACCGCGATGGCCAGCCCGGCGGCAGCCGCAACCAGACCCCAGCGCCACACCCGCTTTGCGCTTGCCATCGTGTTCTTCTGTCTCCCGCTCGGCGACCCGACGTGTATCATGCTCCAATTATAGTCCGATCTGCGGCGGGAGTTTGGAAGCGATGGTGCAGGCGGTGGCCGCGGTCGGCGAGTGCATGATCGAGCTTTCGGGGCAAAGCGGCGACAGCTGGCGTTTGGGCTATGCCGGCGACAGCTTCAACACGCTGTGGGCGATGCGCGCCCTGGTGCCGGGCCACCACGTCGACTACGTCTCGGCGTTCGGCGACGACCCGTTCTCGGAGGCGCAGATCGCCTTCTTCCGGGCGCACGGCATCGGCATTGCCGACAGCCCGCGGATCGCCGGGGCGCGGCCAGGGCTCTATGCCATCACGCTGACGGGGGCCGAGCGGTCGTTCACCTACTGGCGGTCGGAGGCGGCGGCACGCCAGCTCGCCGACGACGCGCCGCGGCTGGCCAGGAGCCTGGCAGACCGCGTGCTGATCTATTTTTCGGGCATCACGCTCGCCATCCTGCCGACGCGCGGCCGCATGGCGCTGATCGCGGCGCTCGCCGCGGCGCGCGAGACGGGCACGCATATCGCCTTCGATCCCAACTATCGGCCGCGGCTGTGGGCCGACGCGATCGCCGCCCGCGACGCCATCGCCGAGGCGCTGGCCGTCACCGACATCGCGCTGCCGACCTTCCCCGACGAGCAGGCGCTTTACGGCGACACGAGCCCGGAGGCGACCGTGCGGCGGCTGGAGCGCGCCGACGTCGCCGAGATCGTCGTCAAGAACGGCGAGGCCGACGCCCTGGTGTCGCACTACCAGATCGAGCAGAGGGTGCCGGCGACGCGGGTGGAGGCGGTCGACACGACCGGCGCCGGCGACGCCTTCAACGGCGCCTATCTCGCCGCCCGCCTGACCGGGCTGGTGCCGGCCGAGGCGGCGCGGCGCGCCCACCGGGTGGCCGGCGCCGTGGTGGGCGTGCGCGGGGCGCTGGCGCCGTTCGCGACGATCCAGCAGGCCTTTGACGGCTGAGTTCCCTCGCTACGGCAGGCGGAATCGATACTCCGTCGTCTGGCGATAGATCGCGCCCGGCCACAGCACCGCTTGCGGGAAATAGGGGCGGTTGGGGGCGTCCGGCCAGATCTGCGCCTCCAGGCAGAAGCCGGAGTTGGCGCCATAGTGGCGGCCGCCGAGCCCGCGCGCGTCGCGCTCGACATTGGCGCCGGCGTAGAATTGCAGCCCCGGCTCGGTCGTCCACACCTCCATCTCGACGCCCGACGTCGGGCCCTGCGCCCAGGCCGCCTGGTGCAAGGGGCCGCGGGCGGCGGCGAGGCAGAAATTGTGATCGTAGGGGACCTGCTCGCCATTGACCTCGCAGCGCACGACGCGCGCCTGGCGGAAGTCGAACAGCGTGCCGTCGACCGGTTCGACGACGCCGGTGGGGATCATCTCGTCGTCGACCGGCAGGTAGGCCGAGGCGTTGATGCTCAGGCGATGGTCGAGCACCGGGCCGGAACCACCGTCCTCGAGGTTGAAATAGGAGTGGTGGGCGAGGTTGCAGAGCGTCGGCTCGTCGGTCGTCGCCTGGTACTCGACGGCCAGCGTGCCGGGGATCTTCAGGCGGTAGGTGCAGGTGACGTCGAGGGCGCCGGGGAACCCCATGTCGCCATCGGCCGAATGCAGGCTGAAGGTGACGAAGTCGCGGCCGTGCAGCGCCACCTCCCACAGCCGGTGGCCGAAGCCCAGCCGGCCGCCGTGCAGCGTGTGCTTGCCGAGGAAGTTGGTGTCGAGCTGGACGCGCCGGCCGGCCAGCGTGAAGCGGCCGCCGGCGATGCGGTTGGCGTAGCGGCCGGCGGTGGCGCCGAGATAGGGCGCCAGCGTCGGATAGTCCTCGAAGCGCTCGTAGCCGAGCACCAGCGGCGGCTCGTGGCCGGCGAGGCGAAGGTCCTGCAGCGACGCGCCCCAGGTCATGACGCGGGCGCTCAGCCCGCCGCCGTCGATGGCGAAGCGGTGGACCGGCTCGCCGTCGCGGGTGGTGCCGAAGAGTTCGGCGTCGGCCAGCATGGCGCCCTCAGATGCCCAGGCCGCCCAGGCAGACGTATTTCGTGTCGAGATAGTCCTCGATGCCCTGGCGGCCGCCCTCGCGGCCGAGGCCCAATTCCTTGACGCCGCCGAACGGCGCCTCGACAGTGGTGATCAGCCCCTCGTTGACGCCGACCATGCCGTATTTCAGCCCTTCCATGACCCGGAAGGCGCGGCCGAGGTCGCTCGGTGTAGAAATAGCAGGCGAGCCCGAACTCGGTGTCGTTGGCGAGCCGCACGGCCTCCTCCTCGGCGTCGAAGCGGAAGACCGGCGCCACGGGGCCGAAGATCTCCTCCTTCATGAAGCGCATCGCGGGCTTCGCCTCGGCGATCACGGTGGGCTCGTAGAAGGAGCCGCCGAGCGCATGGCGGCGGCCGCCGGTGACGATGCGCGCGCCCTTGGCCCGCGCGTCCTCGACGAACTCCTCGACCTTGGCGACCGCCTTGTCGTCGATCAGCGGCCCCTGCTGGGTGCCCTCCTCGAGGCCCGGGCCCACCTTCAGCTTGCGGGTGGCGGCGGAGAACTTCTCGACGAAGGCGTCGTAGATGCCGGACTGGACGAAGAAGCGGTTGGTGCAGACGCAGGTCTGGCCGGAGTTGCGGTATTTGGCGATCATGGCGCCTTCCACCGCGCGGTCGAGGTCGGCGTCGTCGAAGACCAGGAACGGCGCGTTGCCGCCGAGCTCCATCGACACCTTCTTGACCGTCGACGCCGACTTGGCGATCAGCACCTTGCCGACCTCGGTCGAGCCGGTGAAGGTGATCTTCCTGACCAGCGGGTTGGCGCACAGCTCGTCGCCGATCTCGCCGGCCGAGCCGGTGACGACGTTGACGGTGCCCTTGGGGAAGCCGACCTCCTCGCAGAGCGCGCCCCAGGCCAGCCCCGAATAGGGCGTCTGCGACGCCGGCTTGACCACCGCCGTGCAGCCGGCGGCGAGCGCCGGAGCGATCTTGCGGGCCAGCATCGAGGACGGGAAGTTCCACGGCGTGATGGCGGCGATGACGCCGACCGGCTCCTTGGTGACCAGGATGCGGCGGTCGGCCCAGGGCGACGGCACCACCTCGCCATAGGTGCGGCGGCCTTCCTCGGCGAACCACAGCACATAGGCGGCGGAGATCGCCACCTCGCCCTTGGACTCGGCCAGCGACTTGCCCTGCTCGGTGGTCAACAGCTCGGCGAGCGGCTGCTGGTTGTCCATGATGGCGTCGTGCAGCTTGCGCAGCAGCTTGTGGCGCTCGAGCACCGAGGTCTTCCGCCAGGCGTGGAAGGCCTCGTCGGCGGCCGCGATGGCGCGGCGCGTCTCGGCGCCGCCGGACTTCGGCACCGTGCCGATCTTGAGGCCGGTCGCCGGGTTGATCACGTCGATGGTGGCGCCGCTGTCGGCCTGCACCCACTCGCCCCCGATCAGGTTGGCCTGGCGCATGAAGTGGCTGGTTTTCTGGAGCATGTCTCGCCTCCCGGGGGCGCGGCTGGCGCGTCCGCCCATCTGGGGTTTTTCCCTCATGGGCTCTTAGCGCACGGCATGGCCCGGGATCAACCCGGCCCCGCCGCTCAGAGGCCGAACACCCGCTCGGCCACGGCCAGCCAGAACGCCGTGGTGAGGACCGCGCCGAGGGTCGCGATCGTGATCTGGTTCGAGGCCAGCGCCTGGCCGGTGCCGAACTGCGCGGCGATCAGATAGGAGTTGACGCCCGACGGCAGGGCGGCGGCGGCCACCGCCACCTTGGCGGCGAGCGGCGGCAGGCCGATCCACCAGGCGAGGCCGAGCGCCACGGCCGGCATCAGCATCAGCTTGACGAAGGACAGCACCAAAGCGGGCGCCACGTGGCCGGAAATGCCGAACTCGGGTGAGCCCGAGCCCCATGGCGAACAGCGCCAGCGGGCCGGCGATGTCGGCCAGCGCGTCGACGAAGCGGGCCGCCCATTCCGGCAAGGGAAGGCCCGTCGCGCGCCAGGCAAGGCCGGCGAGGATGCCGATGATCAGCGGATTGACGGCGAGGCGGCGCAGGAAGGTGACCAACAGGTCCGCCGGGCGGAGGGAGCCGCCCTTGGCGCGGCCGAAGAGCTCGAAGAGCACGATCGAGGCCGCCATCATCGTCGGCAGATGCACCGAGACGATCAGCGACAGGATATCGAAGCCCGGCTGCCCGAAGACGCCGAGCATGAAGGGGATGCCGAGCAGCACCAGGTTGGAGAAGGCGGAGGACACGCCGCCGACGACGCCGGCCTGGCTGTCGCGGCCGAAAACCCGGGTGATGATCAGATGGCCGACGACCCAGGCCACCGCGGCGGCGGTGAAGTAGGTGGTCCATAGCGCCCACGGCGCGGCGCCGTGGAAGTCGGAGGCCACCATCGTCCTGAACAAGAGCAGCGGCATGGCGACGCCGACGGCGAACTCGGACAGCGCCTCGCCGGTGCCGGACTTCAAGTAGCCGGTCGCCCCGGCGACATAGCCGAGCGCCACCATGCCGAAGACGAACAGGACGGTCGCGACGAGCGGAGACATTGACCTTGGCTCATAGAAGAAGGGCGGTGCCTCGCGCAACCCGGGCTGCGGCTTGTGTTTCGGCCCGCTTTCCGGTCCAGATAGCCGCCATGACACGTTTCGGTTCGATGCTCGGGCTGGCGGCCCTCGTTCTGGCCGTCTGGACGGCGACGCCCGCGACGGCGACCGAGGCCGGCTGGGCGCTGCTGCGCGAAGGCGGCCACGTCGTGCTGATCCGCCACGCGTTGACAGCGGGGACGGGCGACCCGCCGGGCGTCGACATCGAGAACTGCGCCACCCAGCGCGCCCTCTCCGACCGCGGCAAGCTGCAGGCGCGCAAGATGGGGGCGCTGTTTGCAGCGCGTGCCGCGCCGGTCGACCGGGTGCTGTCCTCCCGCTACTGCCGCTGCCTGGACACCGCGCGCTTCGCCTTCGGCGAGGCGGTGGAGCCGGAGGCCGCGCTCGACCCCCTCCCCGAGGACGAGGCGGCCCGCAAGGCGCAGGTCGAGGCGATGCGGGCGCTGTTCTCCGGCTTCTCCGGCTCCGGCAACATGGTGCTCGTCACGCACGGCGAAAACATCGAGGCGCTGACCGGCCGCGCGCCCCGCGAGGGCGAGGCGCTGATCGTCCGTCCCGACGGGGAGAAGGTCCAGGTGATCGGCCAAATCATCTTCAACTGAAGCCGCCGGCGGCGCGTCAAGCCGTGCGTAATGACCAATTCGCCCTTTTCCTGCCCCACAAAACCGATTAGGAACCCGATCAACTCGACCGCCCTTCATCGCCCGTGACCCGAGGGAAACCGCCTGTGGCCACCACATTCGACAAAGTCGCCAAGATCATCGCCGACACCAGCGAGATAGACATCGACAAGATCACGCCCGAAAGCCATACGATCGACGATCTCGGCATCGACAGCCTCGACTTCCTCGACATCGTCTTCGCCGTCGACAAGGAGTTCGGCATCAAGGTGCCGCTCGAGAAGTGGACGCAGGAGGTCAACGACGGCAAGGTGTCGACGGAGGAGTATTTCGTCATGAAGAACCTCTGCGCCAAGATCGACGCGCTCGTGGCGGCCAAGAACGCCGTCTGAGCAACCGCTCCCGCCGCCCCACCCCGCCATGAGCGCCAGCGACGTCGTCATCACCGGCATCGGACTCGTCTCCGCGCTGGGCGTCGGCGCCGAGGCGCACTGGGCCGCGCTGTCGGTGCCCGGCGTGAAGCCGATCGTCGACGGCACCCGCTACGCGCCCTACAGCGTCCATCCGATGCCGGAGATCGACTGGAGCGCGCAGATCGCCAAGCGCGGCGACCAGCGGCAGATGGAGAACTGGCAGCGGCTGGGCACCTATGCGGCCGGGCTGGCGCTCGACGATGCCGGCATCAAGGGCGACGAGGCGCTCTGCTCGACCATGGACATGATCGTCGCGGCGGGCGGCGGCGAGCGCGACGAGGCGGTCGACCAGGCGATCCTCGACGCGGCGAAGAGCCGCAACGACCGCGACGTGCTGCTCAACGAGAAGCTCACCACCGAGCTCAGGCCGACGCTATTCCTGGCGCAGCTTTCCAACCTGCTCGCCGGCAACATCTCGATCGTCCACAAGGTGACCGGATCGTCGCGCACCTTCATGGGCGAGGAAGGCGCCGGCATCGCCGCGGTGGAGACGGCGGCGGCGCGCATCCGCGCCGGGCAGTCGACGCATGCGCTGGTCGGCGGCGCCTTCCAGACCGAGCATTCCGACATGCTGCTCGCCTACGAGCTCGGCGGCTACCTGCATCGCGGCGCCCTTCGCGCCGGTGTGGGAGCGTGAGGGCATGGAGGGCGGCGGCGTCGTCACCGGGTCGGGCGCGGCGTTCCTGGTGCTGGAATCGCGCGCCCACGCCGAACAGCGGGGCCACGGCTTCTACGCGGCGCTGGGGCCGGTCGCCTCGGGCCGTCACGACCGCTCGGCCGACGGCCTCGCCCGGTCGATCGGCGCGCTGATCGCCGCCACCGGCGCTGCCGGCCGGGCCGCTGATGGCCATCTCGGGCGCCTCGGGAGCCCACCAGGCGACGGCGGCCGAGCAAGCGGCGCTGGCCGAGGCCGGCGAGCTCAGCCCGCGCGGGATGTCGACGCTCACCGGCCACCTGAAGGAGGCGCAGTTTCCCTTCGCCATCGCGCTGGCGGCGCTGGCGATCCGCAACGGCGCCGCCTACCCGCCCTTCGCGTCGGGGAAGGAGCAGCCGGTCGACGGCCGGCCGCAGGCTGCGCTGGCGACGGCGATCGGCTATCATCGGTTCGAGGGTGCCGCCCTGGTCACGGCGGCTTGAGGGCACGCGACAGGCGATGGAAGACATGAAGGATCATCTCGGCAGGCCCGTCGTGGCGGTCACCGGCATCGGCGTGGTCACCTCGCTCGGCGTCGGCAAGGCCGACAATTGGGCGGCGCTCACCGCCGGGCGTTCGGGCATCCACCCGATCACGCCGCTTCCCGATCGACCATCTCGCCACGACGATCGCCGGCACCGTCGACTTCCTGCCGTCGAGCGACCAGGGCGCAGTCGAGCTCACCTACGAGCTTGCCGAGACGGCGGCCCGCGAAGCGCTCGCCGAGGCGGGCTACGCCAACGGCCACTTCGCCGGGCCGCTCTTCGTCGCATCGCCGCCGGTGGAGATGGACTGGAAGGACCGCTTCGCCATGGGGCTTACGGTCGACGGGGCCGAAGGCGCGCTGAGGCTGCTCACGGCGGCCCGCGGCCTGAAGGACCAGCGGATCTTCGAGACGACCCAGTTCGGCACCATCGCCGACCGGCTGGCCGACCGCTTCGGCACGCAGGGCCTGCCGATCACGCTGTCGACCGCCTGCGCCTCCGGCGCCACCGCCATCCAGCTCGGCGTCGAGGCGATCCGCCGCGGCGAGGCCGAACGGGCGCGTCGCCATCGGCACCGACGGCTCGGCCACCGCCGAGGCGCTGATCCGCTTCTCGCTGCTGTCGGCGCTGTCGACCAGCAACGAGGCGCCGGAGAAGGCCTCCAAGCCGTTCTCGCGCGACCGCGACGGCTTCGTTATGGCCGAAGGCTCGGCGGCGCTGGTGCTGGAGAGCCTGACGAGCGCCAGAGCGCGCGGCGCCGAGATGCTCGGCATCCTGCGCGGCTGCGGCGAGCGGGCCGACGACTTCCACCGCACGCGCTCCAAGCCCGACGGCGTCGCCGGCGATCGCTGCCGTCAAGTCGGCGCTCGCCGATGCCGGGCTCGCCGAGGACGCGATCGACTACGTCAACGCGCACGGCACGTCGACGCCGGAGAACGACAAGATGGAGCATTTGTCGCTGTCGACCGTGTTCGGCGAGCGCATGCGCAAGATCCCGATCTCCTCCAACAAGTCGATGATCGGCCACACGCTGTCGGCGGCAGGCGCGATCGAGGCGGCGTTCTCGCTGCATGACGATGCGCGAGGGGGTGATCCCGCCGACCATCAACTACGACGTGCCCGACCCGGCGATCGAGCTCGACGTGGTGCCGAACCGCAAGCGCGCGCGCCGAAGTCGGCACCGTGCTTTCCAACTCCTTCGGCTTCGGCGGCCAGAACACCTGCCTGGTCATCGGCGCAGGCGAAGCCCGGCTGACGATGCGCGCATTGCAGCTCGTTCGAGGACCGTCGACTGCGCGACTGGTCGACGTTGCCGAGCCGCCGCCGCCCCGGCCCCGGCGAGGTGAAGCTGGCGATCGAGGCGGTGGCGCTCAACCACATCGACGTCTGGGGCTGGCGCGGCATGGCGTTCGCCAAGCGCAAGCTGCCGCTGACGATCGGCGCCGAGGCGTCCGCCAGGGTGGCGGCGATCGGGCCGGCGGTGGCCGGCCTGGTGCCGGGCCAGCTGGTGGCGATCTACGGCGCGCGGACCTGCGGGCTCTGCCGCGCCTGCCGCGAGGGACGCGACAATCTCTGCGAGAACGTGTCCGGCGTGCACGGCTTCCACCTCGACGGCTTCGCGCAGGAGACGCATCAACCTGCCGGCCCGCTTGCTGGTGCCGGCGCCGCCGGGCGTCGACGCGGTGGGCGCGGCGGTGGCGCCGATCACCTTCGGCACGGTCGAGCACATGCTGTTCGACAATGCGAGGCTGGAGCCCGGCGAGACGATCCTCGTGCATGCCGGCGGCTCGGGCATCGGCACGGCGGCGATCCAGCTCGCCAAGACGATGGGCTGCACGGTGATCACCACGGTCGGCTCGGACGAGAAGATCGAGCGGGCCAAGGCGCTCGGCGCCGACCACGTGATCAACTACCGCGTCGACCGCTTCGAGGGCGTGGTGCGCAAGCTGACCGCCAAGAAGGGCGTCGACGTGGTGTTCGAGCATGTCGGCGCCGACACCTGGGCCGGCTCCATGCTGTCGCTCAAGCGCGGCGGTCGGCTGGTGACCTGCGGCTCGACCTCCGGCGTGTCGACCTCGATGAACCTGATGCAGCTCTTCCAGCAGCAGCTCCAGATCTTCGGCTCGTTCGGCTGCCGCATGGAGAACATGGCCAACGCCATGCAGAAGATGGCCGCCGGCAAGGTCAGGCCGGTGATCGACACCGAGGTGGGCTTCGCCGACATCGGCCGCGCGCTGCAGCGCATGGAAGGCCGCGACGTGTTCGGCAAGATCGTTCTGCGCGTCGCCTGACCGCTCCATGAAGCGCTTGCCCGCGAAGCTGCTTTCCGGCCTAAGGACGGCCAATCACTGGCTTTTGGCGCAGTTCGCGAAGGCGGCGCTGTCGCTGTTGCGCCTGCTGCCGCCGGACCGCGCGCTCGACCTCGCGGACCGGGCGGCCCGCCGCCTCGGCCCGCTGGTCGGCCGCCACCAGGTGGCGCTCGACAATCTGCGCAAGGCGTTTCCGGCGAAGTCCGACGCGGAGATCGACGCCATCGCCTCGGACATGTGGGGCCACATGGCGCGGCTGGCGGTGGAGTACGTCTTCCTCGACCGCCTGTTCGACTACGTGCCGGGCCAGGCGGTCGACGGCCGCATCGAAGTTTCCGGTGAGTCGACGTTCCATAGGCTGGCGGGCGAGACCGACCGGCCGCACATCATCTTCACCGCGCATCTCGGCAATTTCGAGCTGCTGCCGGTGGCGGGCGCCTCGTTCGGCCTCGCGGTGACGGCGATGTTCCGGCCGCCCAACAACCCCTACATCGCCGACTACATCCTCTCGACCCGGCAGGCCGCGATGGGCGGTCTGCTCGCCTCGCGCTCCGGGGCCGCCTTGGCGCTGGCGCGCATCCTGGAGGAGAACGGCAATATCGGCTTGCTGGTCGACCAGAAGTTCCGCCACGGCATCCGCACGCGCTTCTTCGGCCGCGAATGCGAGACCAGCCCGCTGGTGCCGAAGCTGGCGCGCCAGTACGAATGCGACGTCTATCCGGCGCGCTCGATCCGCCTGCCGGGCAACCGGTTCCGCCTGGTGCTGGAAGAGAGGCTGGAGCTGCCCCGCGACGCCGAGGGCCTGGTCGACATCGAGGCTGCCGCGCAGCTTTTGACCGACGTGGTCGAGCGCTGGGTGCGCACCGACCCCGCCCAATGGATGTGGTTCCACAAGCGCTGGAAGATCACGCCGCCGCGGCCCGGCCGCCGGAAGCCGACGGGCTAGCCACCGTAGTAGTTCATCACGGCGTGGCGCGCCTCGGCGAAGAACAGCCAGCGCTCGGTGAGCATGCCGACGACGTGCGAGAGCAGCGCCAGCCCCAGCAGCGCCGCGCCCAACGCGCCGCCCGCGACGAAGGCGGCGAGCAGCGCCAGCGCGGGCACGATGCCGCCCAAGAGCAGCGCCAGGCGGGCAAGCTTCGCCGCGTGCTTGCGGGCGACGCGAAAGCCCATCTCCCGGGTCAGGTAGTTCTCCGTTTGGTGCGGCCGCTCGAAGAGATGGACGCGGCCGATCGCGCCGAGACCGGTGGCGGTCTCGGGCGTCGAACCTTGTCCCGGATGCGCGAGGCGATGGCGCCAGAACGCCTTGGCCGTCCAGGCGGCGACCAGGGATACCAGCGCCAAAACGAGCAGCGGGCGGGCCGGCTGGCCGGAAGCGACGGCCACGAAGGCGGCGGCCAACGCGCCGCCGGCGGCCGAAAACAGCAGGTAGCAGAGCGGCGTCAGCCGCGTGTGCCAGGCCTCGACCGAGCGCAGCGAGGCGTAGATCATCGCCGTGCAGAAGACGGTGACGGCGGCGAGCAGCGCGCCGACGGCGCCGGCGACAGGGGCGTTGCGGCCCTCGACGACGGCAGCGAAGCCCGACCAGAGCAGCGGCACGAAGGTGACGAAAGCCATGACGCCCTCGCGCGACAGCCAGCTCGATCGCCATTGGGAGAGCGCACGCCAGGCACGTTGCGGGTTGCCGAGGTGGAGCGTCGAGGAGAGGAGCCCGAGGCCGATCAGCCCGAGGGCGGCGACATAGGCGGCCTTCACGGCGATCGACGAGGGGTCCAGCAGGCCGAGGCCGAGGATTGCCGCCAGGCCGTAGCCGAGGCCGGAAAAGGTGGTGAAAACGATGATCGAGGCGGCCGGATGCATGCTCAGAAGCGGTCCAGGACGCCATCCAGCCAGGCGAAGAAGCCGGTCGCACCGCCGGTGTCCGCGTCGGCAGCGCCGGCGGCGCCGGCCAGCGGCGTGCGCGGACGCGGCGGCAAATACTTGTTGACCGGGCGCGTCCCCTGCTCCGGCATCAGGTCGATGCCGCCGCGCTCGGCCACCATGACGGAAACCGCCGAGGCCGGATCGTTGAGGTCGCCGAAATGGCGCGCATTGGCCGGGCAGGTGCGCACGCAGGCCGGCACGCGGTCGGCCTCCTCGAAGGTCTCGTTGTAGATGCGGTCGATGCACAGCGTGCACTTCTTCATGACGCCGGCGGCGAGGTCCATCTCGCGGGCGCCATATGGGCACGCCCAGGCGCAGAGGCCGCAGCCGATGCATTTCTGCTCGTCGACCAGCACGATGCCGTCCTCGGCGCGCTTATAGGAAGCGCCGGTCGGGCAGACGGTGACGCAGGGCGCGTCGTCGCAATGCAGGCAGGATTTCGGGAAGTGGACGATGCGCGCTTCGCCCGCCTCGCCGACGACCTCGCCGCCCTCCGGGATCACCTCGAAGCTGTGGACGCGGTTCAGCCAGGCGCCCGACACATCGGGACCGTAGGGATCCTGATCCGACAGGGCGGCGCCGTAGTCCGAGCCGGTGTTCCATTCCTTGCAGTTGACGACGCAGGCATGGCAGCCGACGCAGACGTCGAGGTCGATCACCAGGCCGAGCTTTTTGGCGCCCGCCGGCCGGTCGGGAAGCGTCGTCATCGCTTGAACTCCTGCCCGTAGCGCAGCTCGCTGGGGCGCGGGCGGTGCGGCGGCGGCTCCTCGACGGTCGGGAAATGCGGCTCGCTCGGCGCGCCTGGCTCGGCCTTCTCGATGCGTACCCGGAGGTCGTACCACGCCGCCTGCCCCGTCACCGGGTCGGAATTGGACCAGCGGCGGCCGTCGGCGCGGCGCGGCAGGAGCTCGCTGATCAAGTGGTTGAGCAGGAAGCCGCGGCGCGACTCCGGCACGCGGGGCGCCAGGGCCCAGGTGCCGGCACGCTTGCCGATGGCGTTCCAGGTCCAGACGGTGTCGGGGTTGACCGCCTCGGTGCGCGCCACCTCGACCTTGATGCGGCCGTGATGGGAAATCACCCAGGCCCAGTCGCCGTCGACCAGCCCGACGCGGTCGCAGACGGCAGCGGGGACGTAGAGCGCGTTGTGGGTGTGGATCTGCCTCAGCCAGGCGTTCATCGAGCCCCAGGAATGATACATGGCGGCAGGCCGCTGGGTGATCGCGTGAAGCGGGAACTCGGCGGGATCGACCGCCGCCTCCTCCAGCGGCCGGTACCAGAACGGCAGCGGATCGAAGCTCGCCAGGATGCGCTGCCGGTGCTCCTCCGGGGCCGCCGGCTCGGCCAGCCCCTCGGCCGAGAGGCGGAACTTCTGCAGGATCTCCTGGTAGAGCTGGAAGGTGACCGGACGCGGCTCGTCGAAGAAGCCCATGCGCACGGCGAAATCCTGATAGGCGCGGTTGGCGTGCTTGAAGAACTGCGCCTCGAGCGGAATGTGGGCGGAGAAGAACGAGCCGTTCTCGACATAGCGCTCGAGCTGGTGGGGATTGATGGCGCCCCTGCCCGTGCGCGTGCCGTCGGTGCCGCGGAAGCCGGCCAGCGGGCCGATGCCCGGTCGCCGCTCGTGGCGCACGATGTAGTCGGCATAGTCCTTGTAGAGCGCATGGCCGTGATGATCCACGAAGCCGTTGAGCCGCAGCCGGCTGCCGAGGTCGATCAGCACCGACTGGAAGGCGCGCACGTCGCGGTCGGGTTCGACGACCGGCCAGCGAATGGCATCCTGCACCGCGTCGGGCTCGGAGATCGGTCGATCGAGCAGCGAGATGCAGTCGTGGCGCTCGAGATAGGTGGTGTCGGGCAGCACCAGATCGGCATAGGCGACCATCTCCGACTGGTAGGCGTCGGCGTAGATGATCTTCGGGATGCGGTAATCGCCCGTCTCGGGATCCTTGTCCTCCAGCATGGCGATGGTGCCGGCGGTGTTCATCGAGGAGTTCCAGGCGAGGTTCGCCATATAGAGGAACAAAAGGTCGACCGGGTACGGATCGCCGGCATGGGCGTTGTGAATCACCATGTGCATGGCACCGTGGACGGCCAGCGGGGCGTCCCAGGAGAAGGCCTTGTCGATGCGGTTCGGTCGGCCCTCGGCGTCGATCAGCAGGTCCTCGGGGCCGCGCGGAAAGCCGAGATGCGGGCCGGACAGCGGCTTGTTGGAGCCGAAATGCTCGGCCTTGCCGTGCGGCGTGGGATGCGCCTCCACCGGCTTGGGATAGGGCGGCTCGAAGCGGAAGCCGCCAGGACAGTCGACGGCGCCGATCAGCACCTGCAGCAGATGCAGCGCGCGCGCCGTCTGGAAGCCGTTGGAATGCGCCGAGATGCCGCGCATCGCATGGAAGGAGACCGGCCGCCCGACGAAGCGCTGGTGGCGCTCGCCCGCCATGTCGGTCCACTCCTGCTCGACGGCGATCGCCTCCTCGAAGGCGACGCGGCCGATCTCGGCGGCCAGCCCGCGGATGGTGTCGGCGGCGATCCCGGTCTCGGCCGCCACGCGCTCGGGGGCGTAGGCCGGATCGAGATAGCGCTCGGCGAGGAGCTGGAAGGAAGGCACCGCGACGCGCCCGTCTTCGAGGGCGAAGCGGCCCGACAGAGCCGGCGTCGCGCCTGCCTGACCGGCTGGAACGACAGCGCCGCCGATGCGCTCCGCGACCAGCGGCTTGCCCTCGGCATCGCGGGCGAACAGGCCATGGCCCGGCATGCCCGGCGCGTCGACGACCAGCCAGGGCGCGTTGGAGTAGCGGATCAGGTAATCGACGTCGATCCGGCGGGTCCTGAGAAGCTCGTGCACCAGCGACAGGATCAGCAGGCCGTCGGTGCCGGGGCGGATGCCGATCCAGTTGTCGGCGACCGCCGAATAGCCGGTGCGCACCGGGTTGACTGACACGAAGCGGGCGCCGCGCGCCTTCAGGCGGGCGATGCCCATCTTCAACGGGTTGGAATCGTGGTCCTCGGCGACGCCGAACAGGACGAACAGCTTAGTGCGCTCCCAGTCGGGCGCGCCAAACTCCCAGAAGGCGCCGCCGATGGTCATGATGCCCGCGGCGGCCATGTTGACCGAGCAGAAGCCGCCATGGGCGGCGTAATTGGGGGTGCCGTATTGCTGGGCCCAGAAGCCGGTCAGCGACTGCGACTGGTCGCGTCCGGTGAAGAAGGCGAGCCGCTTGGGATCCTTGCGCCTGACCTCGCCCAGCCAGTCGGTCGCCAGCCCCAGCGCCTCGTCCCAGGAGATCGGGCGGAACTCGCCGGAGCCGCGCGGCCCGGTCCGCAGCAGCGGCGTCGACAGCCGCGCCGGGGCGTAGTGCTGCATGATGCCGGCCGAGCCCTTGGCGCACAGCACGCCCTTGTTGACCGGGTGGGCGCGGTTGCCCTCGATGTAGCGGATCTTGCCGTCCGTCAGATGGACGTTGATGCCGCAGCGGCAGGCGCACATGTAGCAGGTGGTCTGGCGAACCTCGTCGGCGACCGGCTCGGACAGCGCCACATACGGCTCGGACATTCTCTCTCGCGACCCTTTGAGCACCCGGCGGCCTTTCAGGACCGCCGCTGACCGCACATTCCCCGTCCTATAGGGCCAGGAATGGAAAGGGAATAAGCGAGAACGTCATGCGACGCCGTTCCCATGTTAATTTGTATATACTTATTTAATCGGGGCTAGATGGCTGCCCTGGTGGGAGAAGGCCACAGCGCCAAAATTTTGACGCTGTCAGATCAGGCGACGTCTGTCTGGCTGAAATCGTTGCCCCTGTAGAGCAGCGGCAGTCCAGTCGCCTTGGCCAGCGCGTAGCCGAACAGGTCGCCGAGGTTGAGCCCGGCCGGATGCCGGCCCTTGCCGTAGGAGAAGGCTGAGCGAACAGCGATTCGGCTGTGCTCGACGGTCACGGGTACGGCCTCGATGTCCCAGTCATGCAGCAGCTCTTGCAGGATTTCGAGACCCGGCTCACCTTCACGCGCCAGCACCACCACCGAGACTTCGATCAAGGTGCCGGTCGAGATGTACCGCTCGCGTGCTTCGGTCAGTCGCGCCGTCAGCTGCTCCGCATCTGCCTCGCCGTTGAGAATGGCGAGGATGGCGGACGAATCGATGATCATGTCGCGTTAAGCTCCTGCGGTTCTAGACAGGCCGGACTCTGTCAGGAGCGAAGCGCAAGGGCCACGACTTGCTGGACCATCACCGCGGCACGCCGTGCTCGTCGTAGCCGATGATGTCGTCGGCGGATCGGTCGTCGAGCACCGGCAGTGCCTGAAAGCGGGCGATGAGTTGCTTGATCGCCGCCTCGTCCCACGGCTTCCTGCCGCGCTTCAGCGTTTCGCGGCGCAGCCGTTCCCGCAAGCTGATGCGGACCGCATCCGTCAGCGTCTCGCCGGTCAGCTTTGCAACTTGGCGGGCGAGGCGCTCGGTTTCGTCGTTTTTGAGGTAGATTGCCATGGGAAGAATATATATCGGCGAGCGGATTATATCAATCCACCCGACCACCCGGAGGGCCGGCGCTAGTTGGTCACCACGATGCGGGTGTTGCCCGGCCCGACCTGCTTGACCAGCGCATAGAACTTGGCGGCGTTGGAGGTCGCCAGGCGCACGCAGCCATGCGAGGCCGGACGTCCCAGCTGCTTGACGTAGCCGGTGCCGTGCACTGCATAGCCGCCGCGGAAGAACACCGAATAGGGCATCGGGCTCATGTCGTACTTGCGCGAATACCACATGCGGTGCATGCGGGTCGGGCGATAGGTGCCGCGCGGCGTGACGTAGCCGCCGCGCGCCGTCGAGACGCGCCAGGTGTGGATGACGCGGCCGCGCTGGGTGACCGTCATCGTCTGGCTGGAAAGCGAAATGCGGGCGACAAGTCCCGCAGCATGCCCTTCGACGCTGGCGCCAAGCAGCGCCGCTGCAAAGGCCAGGGCCACAACGATCGATTTCTTCATTCTGCTGCCCCTATACTGCCGCTCAAACATCGCTCTTCGACGTTTCTTGGCAGCCGAAGCGGACGATATCCGGAAGTCTTAATGAATCCCTGACTGGCACAACGCCCCTCGATGCAATGACGGCAAGGTGTTGCAGGCGGATCACGCTGGCCTTGCCAAGCCGCGGCGATGCCGGTTGAGTGGGCGCATGGACGACAGGCTGAGACGAGCGGTCGAGGAGCGCGCCGGCGACCTGGTAGGGCTGACGGCCGACCTGATCCGCTTTCCGACGGTCAACCCACCCGGCGAAGCCTACGCGCCGTGCGCGGAGTTCGTCGCCGCGCGACTGGCGCGCCATGGCTACGAGACGATGTTCGTGCGCGGCGAAGGGGCGCCGGGCGACAGCGACCGCTACCCACGGATCAACGTCGTGGCGCGGCGCAGCGGGCGCGGGCCGGGCCCGGTGGTGCATTTCAACTCGCATATCGACGTCGTCCAGCCCGGCGAGGGCTGGACGGTCGAGCCGTTCGGCGGGGTGGTGCGCGACGGCAAGGTGTTTGGGCGCGGCGCCTGCGACATGAAGGGCGGGCTGGCGGCGTCGATCGTCGCGGCGGACGCCTTCATGGCGGTCAATCCGGGCTTCGACGGGGCGATCGAGATCTCCGGCACGGTGGACGAGGAGTCGGGCGGCTTCGGCGGCGTCGCGCATCTGGCGCGGCAGGGCTTCTTCTCGCGGCCGCGGGTCGACCACGTGATCATCCCCGAGCCGCTCAACAAGGACCGCATCTGCCTCGGCCATCGCGGCGTCTGGTGGGCGGAGATCGAGACGCGGGGCGAGATCGCCCACGGCTCGATGCCGTTCCTGGGCGACTGCGCGGTGCGCCACATGGGCGCCGTGCTGGAGGCCTTCGAGGCGGAGCTGTTCCCGGCGCTCGACCGCAAGGTCACGCGCATGCCGGTGGTGCCGGAAGGGGCGCGCCGCTCGACGCTCAACATCAACTCGCTGCATGGCGGGCAGACCGAGGATTTCTTCCCCGGCCTGCCCTCGCCCGTCGTGCCGGACTCGTGCCGCATGGTGATCGACCGGCGCTTCCTGCTGGAAGAGGACATCTCGACCGTCAAGGACGAGGTGACGGGCATTCTCGAGCGCCTGAAGCGGGAGCGGCCGCGCTTCGACTACGCCATCCGCGACCTGATGGAGGTGCTGCCGCTGATGACCGAGCGCGACGCGCCGGTGGTCGGCGCGGTGGCGGCCGGCATCCGCGCCGTGTTCGGGCGCGAGCCGGACTACGTGATCTCGCCCGGCACCTACGACCAGAAGCACATCGCCCGCATCGGCCACCTCCACGACTGCATCGCCTACGGCCCCGGCATCCTCGACCTGGCCCACCGGCCCGACGAGTGGGTGGGCATCGACGACATGGTCGAAATCGGCGACGGTGATGGCGCACGCGCTCACCGTGCTGCTCAGCGGCGCGCGGGGCTGAGAGGGGCTGAAGCTCATTCGGTCATCGCTTGTCATTTATGACACAATCTGACGCGCTCCATACGTGCACTTCTTGGGCTCATCAGTAGTCAAATGGAGTCACCGAATGAAAGACACTAAGCTCGTCAGAACCGCCAAAGGCGGGATCATTACCCTTCCGACCGCAGTGCCGACGAAAAAACTCGAAAGAACCACCAAGGGCGGGAAGATCAACCTTCCGACCGATTTGCATGTCACAAGGGAGAAGAATTTCGCGGAAGTGAGGGCAAAGGCAGCGGGCGCCGGCAACCCAAACCGTGCTCGCCCACGATCGAAGGTGAAAGTTGCGGTCGATGGCGTTGCAAAATTTGCAAAGAAAGTCGAGAAAAAGCAGGACGACTGGAAGATTAAGTGGAATGGTCCGAAGAGTATCGTTGGTACACCCACCAAACGCTTCGAATACATGCAACCGATGGATCAAGCAAAAACTTCGAAGACTCTGAACAATACTAAGATAAGCAAAAGAACTTACGATGTTGAGAATCAACTTAGTCAAGAAATAAAGGAAGCCTCCGAGAGATACAAGAATATTCCGGATCTTCTATTTTCTGCTCTTCGTTTTGGAGATGAAAAGGACTATTTAAGAGCGACGGTTGAGATCACGAATCTATTTGCAGAGGATAATGAGAGGATAGTTGCAACTGATAAGCACTCTCATGCTGGCGAGTATAAAGATTCATATGTCAAGGGCGCATTTGCCGAAGCAGTTCTTATAAGAGTACTTTTCGAGCTTCGCGACAGTGATCTAAAGAGCATCAGCACATTGCTGCGTAGCAACGCCCAGCAGTTCGTCAACAGCATCCCGAGAGCGGAAGCCGAAGATGCCTTCCTCGAGAGAAGCGACTTCGAGGAAGCCGACATGGCCCACGCCGAGGGAAGCGAAGTGGCCCATCGCGACGGAAAAGAATTGGCCTATCACAGGGCACAAGCCATGGCCGGGACCGCAATCAATATCTTGATCGGCGCGGTTGACAAGAGATGGGAGAAGATCACTGTCGAGGGCCCCAAGCGCGCCCAGCAGGTGGACTTCAATGCCGACGCCGGCACATTCCGCTATAAGCCGCAGGTTCCGGCCGCCCAAGCAATCGTCGACATGCAGACGTCGCTGAATGCCCAGGAACTCGCTGGGGCCACCCGGCAGCTTGGCGACGGTCTCGATTGGCTGATGGAAGTAACCGCATCCAAGGGCAAAAAGGCAGTAGAGCACCAATTGAAATCCATGGCCGCTGTAGAGCTCAGGGCAATCGCCACCGTGGACGTCGAGGACGTAGTCGAGCAGCTGAGAAATTGGCGGAGAACGGTCCCCGGAAAGAACGGAGAGCCGGATTATGTCAAGCCCCCTTATGACAAAGAACAGTTGGGCGCCATGCAGGACGTCCTCACCTTCATCAAGAACCGAGCTGCCGAGCGCCTAGCCAGAGCGTAACCGGCAAACGGAAGCCCATGACACCAAGGCCGCCGAAGCGAGTGCTCGGCGGCCTTTCTTCTTGGGCCGGCGTTCCGACCGCGCCAACCCAACTCGGCAATTAACTCGGCGGGGAAATCGGTCTTCGCGGCCGGCATCCGCGCCGTGTTCGGGCGCGAGCCGGACACCGTGATCTCGCCCGGCATCCTCGACCTGGCGCACCGGCCCGACGAGTGGGTGGGCATCGACGACATGGTCGAATTGGCGACGGTGATGGCGCACGCGCTCACCGTGCTGCTCAGCGGCGCGCGGGGCTGAGCGCGGGCGGAACCCCATTCGGTCATCGCTGTCATGTATGACACAATCAGACATGCTCCATACGTGCACTTATAGGGCTCATCAGTAGTCAAATGGAGTCACCGAATGAAAGACACTAAGCTCGTCAAAACCCCTAGAAGCGGAATGATCCACCTTCCGACCGATTTGAAGGTCAAAAGGGATCAGAACATCGCGGGGATGAAGGCCGCTGCCGCGGCTACCGGCAACACGAGCCGTGCTCGCCCGCGATCGAATGTCAAAACGAAGGTCAACAGCTTGGAGAGCAACTCGGCGAATAAGAGGAGGGCGGACTGGCAGAAGAAGAGCGCGGAAAGAAACCTGGAAAAGAAAGCGCAAACGAAGCGGCAAAAGCATGACGTGGCCGCGCGGAATGTCCGTGCGTCGACCAAGCGCAGCAAGGAACCGTCGACAATCCTGATCGACGACGAGGTTCTGCTGACCGCCGCGGAGTCAAGCAATTCGAAAACACAGGTCCGTTCGTCGCCTAAGCGCAAAGAGACACCGATTGTCGTCGTGCATGACGACGAGGCGGCGGATTTAAAGGCCTACTCCGATGCCGCGGCGCGCGCTGATGCAACCGTTCCGGGGAAGGGCAAGTTGGGTAGCCGGACGGCAAAGCCGTATACTTGGCTGTGATGACGCAAGCCGCGGCTGCAAAGGCCTATAACGGTGCGAAGATGAGTTACCGAGAGAAGTACGTGGATAAACAATTCAGTCGGGATATCTCATTGGCTGTCAAAACGTATAAAGACCTCCCTCAGCTCCTATTTACGGCGCTAGAAACCGGGAAGAAAAAGGATTATTTGAATGCTACTCGTGAGCTTACCAGTCTATTGATCCACGACAACAGTAAGAAAACTGAAGGCGCATTTGCTGAGGCCGTCCTTACGAGATTGTTTTTTGAGTTGGAAAGCAGCGATCTGAAGGACCTCATGGGCATGCTCAATAACGATGCACAGAATTTCGTCGACATCGTCCCGGAGTCGGCCTACCCAGACGCACGGAAAGACGCAGGCACCATCGTCAACATCATGCAAAATGCGTTGTACAAGATGGTGATGGTCGTCGATGTCGAGGGGCCCTGGCACGCGCCTAAGGCGGGCTTCGCGGGTGTCGGCGACAACACGGAGCACCGCTTTCGGCCAAAGCCGTTGGGGGTCGGCCATTCTATCGTGAACAGGGAAATGGTTCTAAAGGACGTGTTTCTAGAGGACTTGGATGACAGGGAAATAGCTGTAAAGGAAGAGGAACGATTCAAGGCGCAATTGCTAGTTGGCGACGCGCTCGAATGGTTGACGGAGCAGCCCGCACAAGAAAGGGAAGAAGAAATCGACGCCGATTTGCAGGCGATGACCCCTCAACAGCTCAAGATAATCGCCGGTCGAAACGTCGACCGGGAGATGAAAGTGCTGGGTACGCTGACTTGGAGATCGCCAGAGGGCACTGGAAAAGACGATCGTTTCAGGCCCCGGTACGACCAAGACCAGTTGGCCGACATGAAGGAACTCCTCACCTTGACAAAGGCCAAAGCTAACGAACTGCTTTTCTGATCTAGCACCAAGGCCGCCGAAGCGAAGGCTCGGCGGCCTTTCTTCTCGGGGCGATGCTCCGACCGCGCCAAGCCAACTCGGCGATGCACTCGGCGCGAAAATCGGTCTTCAATCCAGGCCGTTTCCATCGTCGCGACAGTTTCGACGACATTCGAGGCGTTTTCTTTCCTTGCTCGCGGCCGGGCGGCGCTCACCGTGCTGCTCGGCGGCGCGCGCGGCTCAGCGCGGCGCGGGGCCGGGTAAAGGCGTACATCGCTGTGTCGTTTGGTACAACCTGATACCCGTTGGAGGTGTAGATACCTGATATCAACGTGCACAAATCAGGATATAGACATGCCAAAAGTAAATGTGGGGAATGACCCCACGAAGCTTCCGCTCCTTCCGCGGGACAACGCCCCCCCAGCGCCCGATGCGAACGAACCGAGGGTCCGAAGGGGCTCGGGCGCCGGCGACACAAACCGAGTTCGCTCGCGATCGAATAGCCAAACGAAGATCAAGGTCTTCAGCCAGCTTTCGGAAAAGCAGTTGGCCTGGAAGGCTAAGAAGGCAGAGAAGGCAGAGAAGGCAGAGGCTAAGAAGGCAGAGAAAGAGGCTGCCAAGCGCTTAGAGCCAACTCACGTGTTCTGGAAGGATGCCAAGCGCGCTGCGGAAAATCCTCCCGGGGAAAGCAACCTTGATGCCCCGACCAAGCGCACCGACTACCTATCTGTCATGTCTCGAGACAAATCCGTTGAGGCCATTCAGGCTACGCTTATGAGCAAAAACGAGGGGAACGTAAACTCAAACCTTGAGTACAAAATACTAGCAGCCGTCAAGAAGTATAATATCCTCCCTAAACTACTTAGTGGGGCAATTCGCCACAACGATTATTTGCCTTCTACCGAGGTTCTTCTCAGTCTACTAGAAGAAGATAAGGAAAATGGCTGTCGCGGTGCATTTGCCGAAGCCGTTCTAATAAGGGTCTTCTTAAAACTGGACGCCGAGGAACTAAGGGACCTAGCGAAATTGCAGGGCCAGGAGTTCGTCAATAGCGTCCCGCAAGAGGAAAGCGAAGAGGCCCACCGCGAGGCACAAACCAAGGCCGCGACCGCAGTCAATATCTTGCAAAACGCAATTGACAAGAGAATTAAGGACGTTCCTGTCCAAGGGCCCAAGGCCCCCGCGAAGGTGGGCTTCAAGGAAGAAGACAACACGATGCACCGCTATCGGCAGGTGAAGCCGTCGGTGTCGGCCAGTCGAGCTATCGTCAATATGACAACGGCTGTAGAAGAAAGGGACCTTGCTAAAAACAAAAAGGACCTTTCTGAAAACGAAAAGGAACTTGCTAAAAATAAAAAAGACCTTGCTGAAAAAGAAAAGGCCGTAAGAAAGGCCACCAATCGACTTGGCGACAGCCTAGAATGGCTGATGGATGAACCCAAAAGCGGAAAACGGATCGAGGCTCTATTGAAGGACATGCCTCGTAGACTGCTGCATTTGGTTGCTGAAATCAACGTCGAGGAGGTGGTCGAGCGGTTGCGTAAGCGGGCAGATAGGTACCCGGGACCCAACGACAAAGGACCGTATGTCAAATCCCGCTACGACGACGATCAATTGGCGATCATGAAGGAACAACTCATCTCCATCTCGAACAGAGCTTACCAGCTGATCCACTGACCCGCCGCCTAGCCGGAGCGTAACCGGCAAACGGAACTCTGCAACACCAAGGTCGCCGCAGCGAAGGCTCGGCGGCCTTTCTTCTTGGGCCGGTGCTCCGGTCCCGCGCCACGCCAACTCGGCGATTTACTCGGCGGGGAAATCGGTCTTCAATCCAGGCCGTTTCCATCGTCGGGAGAGTTTCGATGAGACATTCGAGGCGTTTTCTTTCCTTGCTCGCGGCCGGGCTCTTCGGGCTCGTCACAGGCAGCGCGGCGCTCGCCGCGCGGACCGACCTGGTGATCGGCCTGCCGCTGGAGCCGCCGCATCTCGACCCGACGGCGGGCGCTGCGGCGGCGATCGACGAGGTGGTCTATGCCAACGTCTTCGAGGGGCTGACGCGGATCGGCCCCAATGGCGAGGTCGAGCCGGCGCTGGCCGAGAGCTGGACGATCTCCGACGACGGCAAGACCTATACGTTCAAGCTGCACACCGGAGTGAAGTTCCACGACGGCAGCGAGTTCAGCGCCGAGGACGTGAAGTTCTCGCTCGACCGGGCGCGGGCGGACGATTCGACCAATGCCCAGAAGGCGCTGTTTGCCGCCATCGACACGGTCGACGGCGGTCGACCCGGCCACCGTCAAGGTGACGCTCAAGAACCCGCAGGGCTCCTTCCTCTACAACATGGGCTGGGGCGACGCCGTCATCGTGGCGCCGGAGAGTGCCGCCACCAACAAGGAGAAGCCGATCGGCACCGGCCCGTTCAAGTTCGACGAGTGGGCCAAGGGCTCGTCGATCACGCTCTCCAAGGCCGACGGTTACTGGGGCGACCCGGTGTTCCTCGACAAGGCCGAGTTCCGCATCGTGCCGGATGCCGCGGCGGCGATCCCGGCGCTGTTGTCGGGCGACGTCCAGGCCTTCCCCTTCTTCCAGCCTGGACGGGGTGGCGCAGATCGAGGGCGACCCGCGCTTCAAGGTGGTGATCGGCTCGACCGAGGGCGAGACGATCCTGTCGATCAACAACAAGAAGAAGCCGTTCGACGACATCAAGGTGCGGCAGGCGATCGCCTACGCGCTCGACCGCAAGGCGATCATCGACGGCGCGTCGGCCGGGCTCGGCCAGCCGATCGGCTCGCACATGGCGCCGCACAACCCGGCCTATGTCGACCTGACCGGCGTCTACCCGCACAACGTCGAGAAGGCCAAGGCGCTGCTCAAGGAGGCCGGGTTGGAGAACGGCTTCAAGGCGACGCTGAAGCTGCCGCCGCCCTCCTATGCGCGGCTCGGCGGCGAGATCGTCGCTTCGCAGCTTAGGGAGATCGGCATCGACGTCGAGATCATCCCGGTGGAATGGGCCGACTGGCTGGAGAAGGTGTTCAAGGCCAAGGACTACGACATGACGATCGTGTCGCACACCGAGCCGAACGACATCGATATCTATTCGCGCAAGGACTACTACTTCAACTACGACAACCCCGACTTCGACAAGGTGATCGCGGCGCTCGACGTCACCTCGGACGAGGCGCAGCGGAAGGAATTGCTCGGCCAGGCGCAGAAGATCCTCGCCGACGATGCCGTGGTCGGCTTCCTGTTCGAGCTGCCGAAGGTGGGCGTGTGGGACGCCAAGCTCGAAGGCATGTGGGAGAACGCGCCGATCCAGGCCAACGACCTCACCAAGGTCAAATGGACCGAGTGAGGCCGGCGGGCGACGGCCGGCGCCGTCAGACGGCATGACGGCCTACCTGCTCAAGCGGCTGGCGATCGCGGCGCTGACGCTGGTCGCCGCCTCGCTTTTGGTGTTCACCGTGCTGGAAGTGCTGCCCGGCGATCCGGCCCGGCTGATGCTGGGGCTCAACGCCAGCCCCGATGCGGTGGCGGCGCTGCGCGAGCAGCTCGGGCCTCGACCAGCCGGTGATCGTCCGCTACCTCGCCTGGGTCGGGCGACATGCTGCGGCTCGATTTCGGCCGTCTCCTACACCTATCGGTGCCGGTGATCGACCTGGTGGCCGAGCGGCTCGTGGTGTCGCTGCCGCTGGCGCTGATCGCGCTGGCGCTGTCGACGGCGATCGCGCTGCCCGTCGGGCTCTGCGCCGCCGCGCGGCGCGGCAGCGCGGCGACGACGCTCGATCATGGGCGCGACGCAGGTCGGCGTCGCGGTGCCGAACTTCTGGTTCGCGATGCTGCTGGTGCTCGTGTTCGCGGTCAGGCTGCGCTGGGTCTCGGCCGGCGGCTTCCCGGGCTGGGACGCCGGCGCCTGGCCGGCGCTCAAGGCGCTGATGCTGCCGGCGGTCGCGCTGGCGCTGCCGCAGGCGGCGATCCTCGCGCGCGTCACGCGCTCGGCGCTGATCGAGACGCTCGGCGAGGACTATCATCCGCACCGCGCGCGCCAAGGGGCTGACCGCGGCGCCAGGCGCTGTGGCGGCATGCGCTGCGCAACGCGCTGATCCCGGTGCTGACCATCATCGGCCTGCAGTTCGCGTTCCTGCTCGCCGGGGCGATCATCATCGAGAACGTGTTCTTCCTGCCGGGGCTCGGCCGGCTGGTGTTCCAGGCGATCACCCAGCGCGACCTGATCGTGGTGGAGAGCGTGGTGATGCTCCTGGTGGCCGCGGTCATCCTGGTGAACCTCCTGGTCGACCTGGCCTACGCGCTGGTCGACCCGCGGCTGAGGACGCCGGCGTGAGCCTCGCCGCGCCCGATCCTGCCGGCGGCGCCGCGGCAGCGCTGAGGCGCGCCTTCGCCAGCCGGTCGTTCGCCGTCGGCCTGGCGATCACGCTGGTGGTGGCGGCGGTGGCGCTGATCTCGCTGGTCTGGACGCCCTACGACGTGACGCGCCTGGTGCGTCGCCGACCGGATGCAGCCGCCGTCGCCCGCGCATCGGCTTCGGCACCGACCATTTCGGGCGCGACGTGCTGTCGATGATCATGGTGGGGGCGCGCAACTCGATCGCGGTGGCGCTGGTGGCGGTGGCCATCGGCATGGGCGTCGGCGTGCCGCTCGGCACCTTCGCGGCGGCCGCGCGGCGGGCTGGTCGACGAGGTCCTGATGCGCGTCAACGACCTGGTCTTCGCCTTCCCGGCGCTGCTGATCGGCGATCATGATCACCGCGATCTTCGGGCCGGGCGCGATCAACGCGATCATCGCCATCGGCATCTTCAACATCCCGGTCTTCGCGCGGGTGGCGCGGGCCGGCGCGCTGTCGCTTTGGCCGCGCGAGTTCGTGCTCGCCGCGCGGGTCGCCGGCAAGGGCCCGGCGCGGATCACCGTCGAGCACATCCTGCCCAACATCGCCAACCTGCTGCTCGTGCAGGGGACGATCCAGTTCGCGCTCGGCATCCTGGCCGAGGCCGGCGCTCTCCTATGTCGGGCTCGGCGCCCAGCCGCCGACGCCGAGCTGGGGGCGCATGCTGGCCGACGCGCAGACGCTGATCGCGGTGGCGCCGTGGCTCGCCATCTTCCCCGGCCTCGCCATCGTGCTCACCGTGCTCGGCCTCAACCTGCTCGGCGACGGCCTGCCGACCTGCTCGACCCGCGGCTGAGGCGGCCGCCGATGAGCCTGCTCGACGATCGAGGGCCTGTCGCTCGACATCGGCGGCACGCCGATCCTCGCCGGCGTCGACCTGACGCTCGACGCCGGCGAGGTGATCGGGGCTGGTCGGCGAGTCCGGCTCGGGCAAGTCGATGACGGCGCTGACCGTCATGCGCCTGCTGCCGCCGGGCGCGCGGGCACGTGGCCGCGTCGCCTTCGACGGCATGGACCTGCTTGCCGCCAGCGAGCCGCAGATGTGCGCGCTGCGCGGCGACGACATCGGCATGGTCTTCCAGGAGCCGATGACGGCGCTCAACCCGGTCAAGACGATCGGCGAGCAGGTGGCCGAGGGCATCCGCTGGCACACTGAAGACGGGCCGCGCCGAGGCCGAGGCGCGGGCGCGGCGCATGCTCGACCGCGTCGGGCTGCCGGAGCAGAGCTTTCCCCTCGACCGCTATCCGCACGAGCTGTCCGGCGGCCAGCGGCAGCGCGTGGTGATCGCCATCGCGATGCGCGCTGAAGCCGAAGCTGCTGATCGCCGACGAGCCGACGACGGCGCTCGACGTGGTGCTGCAGAAGCAGATCCTGGAGCTCTTGCGCGGGCTGGTCGAGGAGGACGGATGGCGCTGCTGCTCATCTCGCACGACCTCGCGGTGGTGACCGACATGGCCGACCGGGTCGCGGTGATGCGCGGCGGCGCCGTGATGGAGAGCGGCGAGACGGTCGCCGTGCTGTCGGCGCAGCAGCACCCCTACACGCGGCAGCTCGCCCAGGCCTCGATGCACGTGCCGCCGCGCCGGGCGGCGTGCGCGGCGGGCCGCCCTGGACGCCTCGCCGCTGGTCGAGGCCGAGGGGCTCGTCAGGACCTATGCCGGCCGCCGGCGCTCGCTGTTTCGCCGCGCCGAGCCGGTGCGCGCCGTCGACGACGTGTCGCTTCGCCATCGCGCCGCGGCCAGTCGGTGGGGCTGGTGGGCGAGCTCGGGCTGCGGGAAATCGACGCTCGCCCGGCTGGTGCTGGCGCTCGACCGGCCGACCGCGGGGACGCTGCGCTTCCGCGGAGACGCCGCTGACGGGGCGCAGCGAGGCCGAGCTCAGGCCGGCGCGGCGCGACATGCAGGTGGTGTTCCAGGACCCCTACGGCTCGTTCAACCCGCGCCACAAGGTCGGCCCGCCTCGTCGCCGAGCCGCTGCATCTGCTCGAGCCCGCGCCGACCGGGGCCGAGCGGCGCGAGAAGGTGGCGGCGGCGCTTCACGAGGTGGGGCTGGCGCCCTCCGACATGGAAAAGTACCCGCACGAGTTCTCGGGCGGGCAGCGCCAGCGGCTGTCGATCGCCCGCGCCATCATCACGCGGCCGAAGCTGGTCGTGGCCGACGAGCCGGTCTCGGCGCTCGACGTGTCGATCCGCGCGCAGATCCTCGACCTGTTCGCCGACCTCAACCAGCGGCTCGGCATCGCCTTCCTGTTCATCACCCACGATCTGACGGTGGCGCGGGCGATCACCGAGCGCGTCATGGTGATGGACAGCGGGCGGATCGTCGAGAGCGGGCCGACCGCCGAGGTGCTCGACCATCCCCGCTCGGCAGCGGCACGGGCGTTGGTCGACGCCGCCCCCGACCTCCACCGCGCCATCGCGCGGCGGCTGCAGGAGCAGGGCTAGCCGGGCGCCAGCTCGCCGGGGTCGAGGCCGAGCAGCTCGAGCGTGCGCTCGAGGAGGCGGATTTCCTGCACCGACAGCTCGGTGTCGGCGCGGGCGATCTCCGCCATGTGGCGGGCGAGCGCGACGCGGCGCTCGGGCGACAGGTCGCGGAAGAGCTCGACGGCCTGGATGCCGGTGGTCTCGTAGCCGAAGTCGTTGAGGTAATCGACCACGCCGTCGATGCTGTCCTCCTCGATGCCGAAGGAGTTGCGGCAGATGCGCCGGAAGGCGACCATCTCGCTGTCGTCCACCTTGCCGTCGGCGAGGATCATGCGGAAGAGCAGCAGGAGCTCGGCCGACAGCACCGGGTCGTCGGCCACCTTGCGGATGCCGGGGTCGCCCTCGATCATCATGCGCACCTTGGCCAGAACCGTGTCGAGCATCGTCGGACCCCTTCGAGACGCGTCTTTGCCGAGCCTAGCGGGAATTGCGACGCGCGCAAGATGGCGGGCGCGTCAGGCGGCGAGCGCGAAGAGGCGGTCGATGTCGAGCCGCTTCTCCAACTCGGCGGCGATCTCGTCCAGCGCCGCCTCGATGCCGGCGCGGTAGTCGGTGCCGCCGGCAGCCAGCCCAAGGCCTTCGAGGAAGCGGGCGCGGAAGGCATCGGCCGCGAACAGCCCGTGGAGGTAGGTGCCGAACACCTTGCCGTCTGGCGAGGCGGCGCCGTCAGGCGCGCCGTCGATCGCCACCGGGGGGCGCCGGCAGTCGGGCCCGAAGGTGCGGCCGAGATGGATCTCGTAGCCCGACAGAGGGCAGGTCGAAGACGAGCGAGCGGGCGGCGACGTTGCGGACCGTCTTTTCGGGCTCCAGCACGGTCTCGACGTCGAGCAGGCCGAGGCCCGCCGCCTCGCCGGGCGGGCCCTCGATGCCGTCGGGGTCGCTGACCGAGCGGCCGAGCATCTGGTAGCCGCCGCACAGCCCGACGACGTGGCCGCCGCGCGCGCGGTGGGCGGCGATGTCCTCGTGCCAGCCGGCGGCGCGCAAGGCGGCGAGGTCGCCGAGCGTCGCCTTGGAGCCCGGCACGACCACCAGGCGGGCATCGGCCGGCAGGCGGGCGCCGGCGGGCACGAACACCACCTCGACGCCCGGCTCGGCGCGCAACGGGTCGAGATCGTCGAAATTGCTGATGCGCGGCAGCATGGGCACCGCGACCTTGAGCGACCCGCCGCCAGCCGAGGAGAGCCGCTCCAGCACCACCGAATCCTCGGCCGGCAGGCGAGCGGCGGCCGGCAGGAAGGGCACGACGCCGAAGCAGGGCCAGCCGGTGAAGCGGCCGATCGCCGCGATGCCCTCGTCGAACAGGGTCAGGTCGCCGCGGAACTTGTTGATCACGTAGCCGGCGACCATGGCCCGGTCCTCGTCCGACAGCACCAGGTGGGTGCCGGCAAGCGAGGCGATGACGCCGCCGCGGTCGATGTCGCCGACCAGCACGACGGGCACGCGGGCGCGGGTGGCGAAGCCCATATTGGCGATGTCGCGGCTCCTCAAATTGATCTCGGCCGGCGAGCCCGCACCTTCGACGACGACGAGGTCGGCGCCCTCCCCCAATCGCTGCCAGGAGGCCATCACGGCCTCGGCCAGGCGCGGCTTTAGCGCCTGGTAGTCGCGCGCCCCCGCTTCGCCGTAGCGCTTGCCGTGGACGATGATCTGCGCGCCCTTTTCGCTCTGCGGCTTGAGCAGGACCGGGTTCATGTCGACGGTCGGCGGCACGCCGCAGGCGAGCGCCTGCAGCCACTGCGCACGGCCGATCTCGCCGCCGCCGGCCTCGCCCGGCAGCTCCGCCACCGCGGCGTTGTTTGACATGTTCTGCGGCTTGAAGGGGCGCACGCGCAGGCCGCGCCGCAGCGCGACGCGGCACAGCCCGGCGACCAGCACCGTCTTGCCGACGTCGGAGCCGGTGCCCTGGAGCATCAGCGCGCGGGCCATCGTCAGCCCCCCTCGCCGGCCACGGCGCCGATCTCGGAGCGTTGGTCGAGCGGCCCGCCCCGCCACAGATAGAGAGCGAGCAGCGGCGTCTGCGCTGGTGCGCATGGCGTGCGACACTTGCGAGGCGTGGTGGATCGTTTCGCCGGCGGCGCGCGGCGCGAAAGGGGCGTCGCCCATGCGCCATTCGGTGCCCGAGGTCAGCGGCAGGTAGACCTCCTCGGCGAGGTGCCGGTGGTCGGGGTAGTGCGTGTCGGGGCCGAGCAGCAGGAAGCCCGCCGCGACTTTGTCGTTGACGAAGTGGCCGCGGCTGCCGAACAGCTCCATCCAGCCGTAGTTGGCGAGGAAGCGCTCGCCGAAATCGCCGGCGCCGTAGGTCTGCCCCCAGGCGAGCCGATCGGCCATGCCGGCGAGCCGGCGGACCAGCGGCGCGGTGGCGGGCGGAGCAGCCGCGCACCGCGGCCGGCAGGGCGGCAAGGCAAGGCAGCGCCCGCGCCGGAAGGCTGCGCCGATCCATCGCCCAGTCGATGTCCGCCATGAAGGCCTGCAGCGGCGGCGTGCTGGCTTGCCGGAGGAAGGTCCGGACGGCCCCCAGAAAATCGTCGAGCGTGTCGGTCATCGCCCTCTTCTCGCGGGTTCTCGCGGCGGCATCATTGGTCTAGATTGACCGCCACGCCTAGCCGAAAAACGTCAGGGAGAAGGCCATGGACGCCGCCGCGGAAACAAGCGCCGGGTCGTTCGAGCTCAGCGAAGAACAGCGAGCCATCCGCGAGATGGCCGAGGCCTTCGCGGCCGAACGCGTCGCCCCGGATGCGCTCGCCTGGGACAGGGAGCGGCGCTTTCCGGCCGAGGTGATTCGCGAGACCGGGCCGCTCGGCTTCGGCGGCATCTATGTGGGCGACGACGTCGGCGGCGCCGGGCTCGGGCGACTCGACGCGGTGCTCGTCTTCGAGGCGCTGGCCAAGGCCTGTCCGGCCTTTGCGGCCTTCATCTCGATCCACAACATGGCGTCGTGGATGATCGACCGTTTCGGCAGCGACGAGCAGCGGCAGCGGCTGCTGCCCCGCCTCGCCTCGATGGAATGGCTGGCGAGCTATTGCCTGACCGAGCCGGGCTCTGGATCGGATGCCGCGGCGCTGAAGACGCGGGCGGCGAGGAGCGGCGGCAACGGCAGCGACTTCGTGCTCAACGGCGCCAAGCAGTTCATCTCGGGCGCCGGCGACAGCGATCTCTACGTCACCATGGTGCGCACCGGCGAGGACGGCCCGAAGGGCATCTCGGCCCTGGTGGTGCCCAAGGACGCGCCGGGCCTGTCCTTCGGGGCGCTGGAGAACAAGATGGGCTGGCACATGCAATCGACCCGCCAGGTCGTCTTCGAGGACTGCAAGGTGCCGGCCGAGAACCTGCTGGCCGGCGAAGGCGACGGGTTCCGATCGCCATGGCCGGGCTCGACGGTGGCCGGCTGAACATCGCCGCCTGCTCGCTGGGCGGCGGCCAGGCGGCGCTCGACAAGGCACTCGCCTATGCCGGCGAGCGCCAGGCCTTCGGCCAAAGCCTCGACCGCTTCCAGGCGATCGCCTTCAAGCTCGCCGACATGGAGACGGCGCTGCAGGCGTCGCGCATGCTGCTCTATACGGCGGCCGCCAAGCTCGACCGCAAGGCGCCGGATGCCGGCAAGTGGTCGGCCATGGCCAAGCGCTTCGTCACCGACCGCGGCTTCGAGGTCGCCAACGAGGCGTTGCAGATCCATGGCGGCTACGGCTACCTGCACGATTACGGCATAGAGAAGCTGGTCCGCGACCTGCGCGTGCACCAGATCCTGGAGGGCACCAACGAGATCATGCGCGTCATCATCGCGCGGCATCTCGGGGGACGCTAAAGGAGAAGAGGCTGCTGCCATGACCACCATCGCCTTCATCGGCCTCGGCAACATGGGCAATCCGATGGCCGCCAACCTCGTCAAGGCCGGCCACCGCGTGCAGGGCTTCGACCTGGTGCCGGCCAATCTCGAGACGGCGGCAGCGCATGGCGTGGCCATCGCGGCCGACGCGCAGTCCGCCATCGCCGGCGCCGACGCGGTGATCACCATGCTGCCGGCCGGCAGCCACGTGCTGTCCGTCTACGCGACGCTGGCGCCGAAGGCGGCCAAGGGCACGCTGTTCATCGATTGCTCCACCATCGACGTGGGGTCGGCGCGCAAGGCGCACGAGATCGGCGCCAAGGCAGGGCTGCTCACCATCGACGCGCCGGTGTCCGGCGGAACCGGCGGCGCGGCGGCCGGCACGCTGACCTTCATGGCCGGCGGCGGGGCGGAAGCTTTCGCGCTCGCCGAGCCCATCCTCCAGCCGATGGCCGGGCGCATCGTCCATTGCGGCGAAGGCGGCGCCGGCCAGGCCGCCAAGATCTGCAACAACATGATCCTCGGCATTTCGATGATCGGCGTCGGCGAGGCCTTCGTGCTGGCCGAGAAGCTCGGCCTGTCGCACAAGGCGCTGTTCGACGTCGCGTCGGTCTCGTCGGGCCAGTGCTGGTCGCTCACTTCCTACTGCCCGGTGCCCGGCCCGGTGCCCGCCTCGCCGGCCAATCGCGGCTACCAGCCGGGCTTCGCCGCCGCTCTGATGCTCAAAGACCTAAGACTGGCTCAAGAGGCCGCTCAAAGCTCAGGCGCAGCGACGCCGCTGGGAGCGGCCGCGGCGCAGCTCTATGCGCTGTTCGCCGCGCAGGGCGGCGCCGGCACGGATTTTTCCGGGATCATCAACTTCCTGCGTGGCGAGACCGAGTGACCGCAGCGATGAGCGATGCCGTTTAGGTTTGCTTAAGCTCTCGCTAACCACACGGTAACAATGTCCGGGTAAAACAGTTCACGAGGTGGTCATCGCAGCCATCCGCCGCTCCGGATCAGGTCTCGCGTACCGGAGCTCCGCCTTCACAGTCCCGCGTTATGAAGGGCCCTGCGTTGAGACGGCGGGAGCCGCGTTCCCCTGGAGCGCGGCCTTCGCTATTGGCTGAGCCGCCTGAAGTTCGCCCTCACCCGCCGCGTCGCCGGCCGCAACGCCTCCTCGGCGGAGCGCTGCACCGCGCTGCCGTCGAGCAGCGAGGGGATGCGGCCGGACAGGAGCTCCGGCCAGAAGCGCCACGCCGCCTGAACGAGCGCCAGCTGTGCCGCGACCGCCCCCTCGGCGAGCGCCGCGGTCTTCTCGGCGATCGCCCGCGTCGTCTCGACGCTGCGGCCATCGCCGGTCCGTGCTTCGGCCGCCAGCAGCGGCATCCGCATCATCATCACCAACGGCACCAGCGACAGGGCGCCGGCAGAGCCCAGCATGCCGGCTGCGGCGCCGGCCGCTTTGCTTGTTCTCGCCATTTTCTGGAAACCCTCTCCGTACTGTCCCGTCAAGGGTATCTAACGCGCAGATCGCGTTCGGCGAGATCGAGCGCCGTCAGAATGCGCTCGCAGGCGAGGTCGATCGTGTCGCGCGTCCAGATGAGCGGCGGCGAGAGGATCATCGTGTCGCCGGTGGCGCGCAGCATCATGCCGTTGGCGATGGCGTGGTCGCGGACGACGACCGCCGCCGCGCCCGGCTCGGGGAAGCGCGCGTTCGTTGCCTTGTCGGCGACGATCTCGATGGCGCCGAGGAAGCCGAAGCTGCGGGCCTCGCCGACCAGGGGATGCGGACCGATCCGCTCGGCGAGCACGCTCGCAAAATAGGGCCCGGTGTCGTCGCGGATGCGCGCGATCATGCCCTCGCGCTCGATGACGGCGAGGTTCTCCAGGCCGACCGCGCAGGCGACCGGGTGGCCGGAATAGGTGTAGCCGTGGAAGAACTCGCCACCCTTCTCGATCACCGTGCCGGCGATGCGATCGCCGACCAAGCAGGGCGGAGAGCGGCAGATAGCCCGAGGTCAGCGCCTTGGCGGTGGTGATGGTGTCCGGCTCGATGCCCATCGACTGGGCGGCGAACCAGGCGCCGGTGCGCCCGTAGCCGGTGATCACCTCGTCGAGCATCAGCAGCACGTCGTACTGGCGGCAGATGCGCTGCACCTCCGGCCAATAGCTGGCGGGCGGGATCTTGACGCCGCCCGCTCCCTGGATCGGCTCGCCGATGAAGGCCGCGACGTTGTCCGGCCCCGCTTCGAGGATCGCCTGCTCCACCGAGCGGGCGGCGCGCAGGCCGAAATCGTGGTCGCTCTCGCCGGGCAGCTTGAGCTCGAAGGCATAGGGCATCATCACGTGGACGATGTTGGGCACCGCGCCGTGCAGCTGGCCGTGCATGCCTTCCATGCCGCCGAGCGAGGTGCCGGCGATGGTCGAGCCGTGATAGGCCATCTGGCGCGAGATGATGCGGTTCTTCTCGGGCTTGCCCTCGAGCGCCCAGTAGTGCCGGACGAGGCGGACGGCGGTGTCGTTCGATTCGGACCCGGAGGAGCCGAAGAAGACCTGGCCGAGGCCGGGCGGCGCAATCTCGGCGATCTTGCCGGCGAGCAGCACGGCGCTGGGCGTCGAGCAGCGGAAGAAGGAGTTGTAGTAGGGCAGCTCCTTCATCTGCCTGTAGGCGGCCTCGGCGAGCTCCTCGCGGCCGTAGCCGACATTGACGCACCACAGGCCCGCCATGCCGTCGAGGATCTCGTTGCCCTCGCTGTCGTAGATGAAGGGACCGTCGGCGCGGACGATCATGCGGCTGCCGGCGCCGCGCAGGTCCTTGTGGTCGGTGAAGGGGTGGAGATGGTGCGCGGCGTCGATCGCCTGCAGCTCTTTCAGCGTGTAGTTCATGGAGGTCATCGGGAAAGCCCTTGCGGTTGAATCGGCCCGGCCCCGGAACGGGGCGCGCGGGCGGCGGATTCAGCGACCGGCGGGCGGCGAGTAGCCGATGCGCGCGCAGAGCCTCAGCATCTCGGCGTGACGCGTCCGGCGGGACGGCGTCACCGCGACGGCGCAGCTCCTGAGGCGGTGGGTCATGCGCCCGACACTAGCCGGTCGGGCTGCTCCTGTTCAAGGGGCGACGCGCGGCGGGCGGCGGGTCGCCTGCCAGCAAGCCAAAGCGAGGCACAGCCCGCCGAGCGTCAGCGGCAGGCCCTGGACGCCGACCAGCTCCATCACGGCGCCCGCCGCCGGCGGGCCGGCGATGCCGCCGATGCCCCAGAACATGGCGAAGGCGGCGTTGCCGGCGACCAGCGCGGTGCCGGCATAGCGCTCGCCGAGCTCGATCAGCGACATGGTGTAGATGCCGAAGGAGACGGCGCCCCAGATGAAGGCCACCGGCCACACCAGCGGCGTCGCGAAGACCAGCGGCAGGATCGCCGCGCCGAGCGCGGTCGCGACCGCCGCGAAGATCAGCGCCGGGCGGGTGCCGAGCCGTTCGGCCAGCATGCCGAGCGGCACCTGGAGCGCGATGTTGCCGGCGACGAACACCGACAGCAGCGCCGAGATCTCCGTCTCGGAGGCCTGGTAGGCTTCGCCGTAGACCGACATCAGCGACAGCGTCGCCTGCTCGAAGGCGGCGGCCACGAAGACGGCGGCAAGCAGCAGCGGCGCCTGCGGCACGAAGCGCATGACCGAGCGTCTCAGACCCGCTGTCGGCGAATTTCGGCAGCCGCGGCAAAACGGCGAGCAGGATCGCCGCGCAGGCGAGGAACGAGGCGATGCCGACCAGGAAGGGCGGCCAGCCCTCGGTGCCGGCAAGCGTCAAGGTGAGCGGACCGGCGGCGAAGCCGGCCGAGATGACCGAGGTGTAGATGCCAAGGATGCGGCCGCGCTTGGCGGCCGGCGTGATCGCCACCATCCAGGTCTCGCTGAGCACGTAGAGCGGATTGACGGCAAAGCCGAGCAGGAAGCGCAGCGGGAACCACAGCCAGATGTCCTGGCGCCAGGCGATCAGGGCGAGCAGCAGCGAGGCCGAAAGCGCGCAGCCGAGCACGGTGGCGGCGGCGCCGAAGCGGCGCGACAGGGTCGGTATGAGCGGCGCCGACACCACGAAGCCGAGCGGCGTCATGGCGGCCGACAGGCCGATCAGGCTCGGCGGCTGGCCCTGGCGTTCCAGGATGAAGCTGAGCAGCGGATAGGTCAGCCCCTGCGACACCGCGAAGACGCTGACGGTGGCGATGATGCCGGCAATGGCCGGCCAGGGCGTGGCGGTTCCCTGCTGTGCTTCTGCCGGGCTCATCCGGCCATGAGTGCCATCGCCGGTCGCGGCGCCATAGCGGCAGCCGGGTCAATCGGTTCCGCCAGCGAAGCGGGCGAGCGAGAAGCGGCCGATGTCGTGGGCGGTGGCGCCGTCGAGCGCCAGATCGGCGGCCACCTCGCCGACCACGCTGGCGAATTTGTAGCCGTGGCCCGAGCAGGGCGAGGCGACGACGATGCGCGGATCGTCCGGCAAGAGGTCGAGGATGAAGTCCTCGTCGGGGGTCATGGTGTAGATGCAGGTCTTCATGGCCAGCAGTGGCCCGGCCGCCTCCGGCAAATAGCGCTCCAGGAAGGTCCGGGTGCGCCGCTCGTCGTCGGGACCGGCGTCCTGCCGGGCGTCGTCGGCCTCCGCCAGCACGCGGCTGCCGAGATGCGAGGCGCATTTGAAGCCGCTGCCGCGGAAGTCGGGGAAGCCGTAGAGGATATCGTCCTCGCCATCGACCATGAACACCGGCAAGGCGCCGAGCGCGAACTTCGCCGGGTCCTTCGGCCGGTACCAGCACAGCACCTGCCGCTTCAAGGTCAGGACGGGCCGCAGCTGCGGCAGCAGCTCGGCCGACCAGGGGCCGGCGGCGACGACGACGCGGCTGCGCGGCGATTTCGCGGTCGGCGAGGCGCAGGACCACCGCATCCGGCCGCGGCTCGATGGCGAGGACGCGCGCGTGGGTGGCGATCTCGGCGCCTGCGGCGACCGCCAGCGCGCGATGGGCTTGATCGGCGACCTCCGGCTGCAGGAAGCCGCCTTCGGGCTGCCAGACTGACGTGTAGCCCTCAGGCAGGGCGAAGGCCGGGAAGCGCCGGTTGACGGCCGCGGCGTCGAGCCGCTCGTGCGGCAGGTCGTGCAGCTCGCAGGCCTCCAGCGAGCCGGCCACCATGCGGCTTCCCGGCCTGCCGGCCTCGAGGATGCCGGTGGTGGTGAGGAAGGCCGAGCCCGAAAGCGCTTCCAGCGCGCGCCAGTTATGGAAAGCGCGGCGGATGAGCGGCACGTAGGACGGATGCTCGGAGTAGCCGAGCCGGATCGCCCGGCTCTCGCCATGCGAGGAGCCGCGGTCGTGGCCGGGCTCGAACTGCTCGAGGCCGATCACCGGACGGCCGCCGGCGCCCGGTCCGCGCCTGGCCAGATGGAAGAGCGCGGCGCTGCCCATGGCGCCGAGCCCCACCACTGCGGCGGCGTAGACGGCGCCGTTCCGCCCCGTCATGTCGTTTCCCTCGCGCTAATGGTCGTCGTCTCCGCACTCCCGGAATCGCGGCGCGTCCATGATGCGGCGCAGCCTGCCCCGAAGCATAGAGGAAGCGCAATGACCGCCGCCGTCCAGCCCGCCGATCCGCTGCTTCCGCCGGACCGCAGCCGCCGCGGCGGCCGGGCCGGCAAGCGCGCCGGCGCGGGCGCCGCCTTCGAGCAGCCCGCCTTCCGCCAGCTGACGATCCCGTTCCAGCCGACCCGGCTGATCTCCGACGACGAGCTGGAATCGATCCACCTGGCATCGCTGCGGGTGCTGTCCGAGATCGGCGTCGACGTGCTCCACGAAGGCGCCCGCAAGCTGATGCGCGAGCATGGCGCCTCGGTCACCCCAGGCGGCGAGCGCGTGCGCTTCGACCCGGAGGCGGTGCTGGAGCTGATCGCGCACGCTCCTTCCGAGTTCACCTTGCACGCCCGCAACCCGGCGCACGACGTCGTCTTCGGCGGCAACAACCTGGTCTTCTCGCAGATGGCGTCGGCCCCCAACGCTCGGACCTCGACCGCGGCAGGCGCCCCGGCAACCAGCAGGATTTCCGCAATTTCCTGCGCCTGGCGCAGATGCACAACATCCTCAACACGACAGGCGGCTATCCGGTCGAGCCCGTCGACCTGCACCCGTCGATCCGCCATCTGGAGTGCATCCGCGACCTCGCCACCCTCACCGACAAGGCCTTCCACATCTATTCGCTCGGCAAGGAGCGCAACGTCGACGGCATCGAGATCACCCGCATCGCCCGCGGCATCTCCCGCGAACAGCTCAGCCGGGAGCCTTCGGTCTACACGATCATCAACACCAACTCGCCGCTCAAGCTCGACGTGCCGATGATGGAAGGCATCATCCAGATGTCGTCGATGGGCCAGGTGGTGATCGTCACGCCCTTCACGCTGTCGGGCGCCATGGCGCCGGTGACCGTTGCGGGCGCCCTGGTGCAGCAGAACGCCGAGGCGCTGGCGGGCCTCGCCTTCACGCAGATGGTGCGCAAGGGCGCGCCGGTCGGCTATGGCGGCTTCACCTCCAACGTCGACATGAAGTCGGGGGCGCCGGCCTTCGGCACGCCGGAATACATGAAGGCGCAGCTCGTCGGCGGCCAGCTGGCGCGCCGCTACAAGATCCCCTACCGCACCTCGAACGTCTGCGCGGCCAACGCCGTCGACGCCCAGGCGGCCTATGAGAGCGTCTTCTCGCTATGGGGCGCCATCCAGGGCGGCGCCAACTTCATCCTGCACGGCGCCGGCTGGCTGGAGGGCGGGCTGCGCTGCTCCTACGAGAAGATGATCCTCGACATCGACCTGCTGCAGATGGTGGCGGAGTTCCTGACGCCGCTCGACCTGTCGGAGGACGCGCTGGCGGTCGAGGCGATCCGCGACGTCGGGCCGGGCGGCCATTTCTTCGGCACGCCGCACACCCAGTCGCGCTACCGCAACGCCTTCTATTCGCCGATCCTGTCGGACTGGCGCAACTACGAGACCTGGGCGGAAGCCGGCAGCCCGACGGCGATGGAGCGCGCCAACCGGGTCTGGAAGGAGCGCCTGGCGAGCTACGAGGAGCCGCCGATGGACCCGGCGATCCGCGAGGAGCTCGACGCCTTCGTCGCGAAGCGGAAGGCCGAAGGCGGCGCCCCGACCGACTTCTAGAATTCCCTCGATTTCTACCCGAACGGAAGCAACTCCATGAAATCCCATGTCAAAGCGGTTGTGATCGGTGGCGGTGTCGTCGGCTGCTCGGTGCTGTTCCACCTGGCACGCGCCGGCTGGAGCGACGTGCTGCTCATCGAACGGTCGGAGCTCACCTCCGGCTCGTCCTGGCATGCGGCGGGCGGCTTCCACACGCTCAACGGCGATCCCAACGTGGCCAAGCTGCAGGCCTATACGGTGCAGCTCTACAAGGAGATCGAGGAGCTGTCGGGGCAATCCTGCGGGCTGCACCTGACCGGCGGGGTGATGCTCGCCGACAGCCCCGAGCGCATGGACTTCCTGAGGCTTTCGCATGCCAAGGGCCGCTATCTGGGCATGGAGACGGAGCTGATCACCCCGTCGGAGGCGAAGGCGATGTTCCCGCTGATGGACGAGCGGCACTTCGTCGGTGCCATGTGGGACCCCGTGGAAGGCCATCTCGACCCGTCCGGCACCACCCACGCCTATGCCAAGGCGGCGCGCAAGCTGGGCGCCGAGATCAGCCTGCGCAACCGCGTCGTCGAGCTCACCCAGGACCCCGACGGCACCTGGAACGTCGTCACCGAGCAGGGAACGGTGAAGGCCGAGCACGTCGTCAACTGCGGCGGGCTGTGGGCGCGCGAGGTCGGCCGCATGGTGGGCGTCGAGCTGCCGCTGCTGGCCATGGAGCACATGTACCTCCTGACCGAGCCGATGCCGGAGGTGGAGGCGTTCAACCGCGAGACCGGCCGCGAGATGATCGGCGTCATCGACTTCAAGGGCGAGATCTACACCCGGCAGGAGCGCAACGGCATCCTGCTCGGCACCTATGAGAAGGCGGCCAAGCCGTGGTCGCCGGTGACCACGCCATGGAGCTTCGGCCACGAGCTGCTGGAGCCCGACCTCGACCGCATCGCGCCCTCGCTGGAGGTCGGCTTCCGGCATTTCCCGGGCATCGAGAAGGCCGGCATCAAGCAGATCATCAACGGCCCCTTCACCTTCGCGCCGGACGGCAACCCGCTGGTCGGGCCGGTGCAGGGGCTCACCAATTTCTGGGTCGCCTGCGCGGTGATGGCCGGCTTCAGCCAGGGCGGCGGGGTGGGGCTGGCGCTCTCCAACTGGATGGTCGACGGCGATCCCGGCTTCGACGTCTGGGGCATGGACGTGGCGCGGTTCGGCGAATGGGCGACGCTGCGCTACACCAACGCCAAGGTGCGCGAGAACTATTCGCGGCGCTTCTCGATCCGCTTCCCCAACGAGGAGCTGCCGGCGGCGCGGCCGGCCCAGACGACGCCGCTCTACGACGTCATGGTCGGCCAGAACGCCGTGATGGGCGACAGCTGGGGCCTGGAGACGCCGCTCTGGTTCGCGCCGGCGGGGTCCGAGGCCAAGGACGTCGTCTCCTTCCACCGCTCCAACGACTTCGCGCATGTCGGCAACGAGGTGCGGGCGACGCGCGAGCGGGTCGGCGTGACCGAGATCGCCAACTTCGCCAAATATGAAGTCACCGGGCCCGGTTCGGAGGATTTCCTCAACCGGCTGATGACCAATCGCATGCCCAAAGCGGGGCGGCTGGTGCTGACGCCGATGCTCAACGAGTTCGGCAAGCTGATCGGCGACTTCACCATCGCCAAGGCCGGTGCCGAGCGCTTCTACATCTGGGGCTCGTCCGCCGCCCAGAAGTACCATATGCGGTGGTTCGAGCGGCACCTGCCGAAGGACGGCACGGTGAGGATCCATCGCTTCGACCAGACGCTGGTCGGCCTCGCCATCGCCGGGCCGAAGGCGCAGGCGGTGCTCGCCGCGCTGGTCGACGAGGACGTCTCGCTTGAAAAGCTTCCGCTTCATGGACTTCCGCGAGATGGCGGTGGGCGGCGCGCCGTGCCTGGTCAACCGCATCAGCTACACCGGCGACCTCGGCTACGAGATCTGGATGGCGCCGGCCTATCAGCGCCTGGTCTACAAGGCGATCAAGGAGGCCGGCGCGGCCTTCGGGATCGTCGATTTCGGCATGCGGGCGCTGCTGTCGATGCGGCTGGAGAAGAACTTCCCGACCTGGTTCCGCGAGCTCAGGCCGATCTACGGCCCGTTCGAAGGCGCGATGGACCGCTTCGTCCGGCTCGAGAAGAACGACTTCATCGGCCGCGACGCCGCGCAGCGCGAGCGCGAGGCGGGTCCGAAGCTCAGGCGGGTCTCCTTCGTGGTCGACGCCGCGGACGCCGACGTGATGGGCGACGAGCCGATCTGGGCCAAGGTGGACACCGACTACGCGACCGTGGAGAAGCCGCACGGCTATGGCGCGCCGCGCTTCGACGCCAGCGGCGAGGCAGTCCAGGGATCGGCCGCCGCGACCGATTCCTCGGCCGTCCGAGGCATCGTCGACGGGCCCTGGCGGGTGGTCGGCTGGGTGACGTCGGGCGGCTATGCGCATTTCGTCGAGCAGTCGATGGCGCAGGGCTACGTGCCGGCCGCGCTGGCCGAGGACGAGAGCGAGGGGCTGTTCGAGATCGAGATCCTGGGACGCCGCTGCCCGGCGCGGATCGTCGCCCAGCCGCCGTTCGACCCGGCGGGCGAGCGGATGCGCGCCTAGGAACGGCCGCAATGGCCAGCTCCGGGCCGCCGACCCCGCAAGATCCTGCCCTTCGAGCCGGCCGACGAGGCGGCGCTGCAGGCAGGCGGCGCGGCGCAAGGCGGCGGCGCTCAACCAGCATGCGCTGGGCTACGGGCGCCAGGCCGAGGCCGAATGGGCGGCCGCCGGCATCGGCGCGCCCGACCTTGGCGCCATGCGCCGCTACCGGCTGGAGCGCATCCGCGCCGAGCTGGCGCGCCGCGACCTGGCGGGCGTGCTGCTCTACGACCCCGTGAACATCCGCTACGCGACCGATTCGACCAACATGCAGCTGTGGGTCGCCCACAACGCGACCAGGCACTGCTTCGTGGCGACCGACGGGCCGGTGGTGCTGTTCGACTATTTTTCCTGCGAGCACCTGTCGGACCATGCCGGGACGGTCGACGAGGTGCGGCCGGCCGTCTCCTTCCTGTATCTCTATGGCGGGGCGCTTGCCGACCGGCGCGCGGCGCGATGGGCCTCGGAGATCGCCGGGCTCGTTGCCGCCCATGGCGGCGGCAACCGCCGGCTGGCCGTCGACCATCTCGACCCGCTGGGCGTCGCGGCGCTGGCCGCCGCTGGGGGTCGAGGTCGCCGATGGCGAGGCGGTGATGGAGGAGGCGCGGCTCGTCAAGTCGGCCGACGAGATCCTCGCCATGCGGCGGGCGATCGTCGCCTGCGAGGCGGCGATGGCGGAGATGGAGGCCAAGCTCGCGCCGGGCATCAGCGAGAACGCGCTCTGGGCGGAGCTTCACCGCGGCAACATCGCGCGCGGCGGCGAGTGGGTCGAGACGCGGCTGTTGTCGTCGGGACCGCGCACCAATCCGTGGTTCCAGGAATGCTCGGCGCGCACCATCGAGGCCGGCGAGCTGGTCGCCTTCGACACCGACCTGATCGGGCCCTACGGCTTCTGCGCCGACCTGTCCCGCAGCTGGCTGTGCGGCGACGGTCCGCCGAGCGCCGAGCAGCGCGAGCTCTATTCGATCGCCGCCGAGCAGATCGCCGTGAACACGGCGCTGCTGCGGCCCGGCGTCGGCTTCCGCGAGCTGGCGGAGCGGGCGACGAACCCGCCGCCGGACTGCTTTCCGGCGCGCTACGGCGTGCTTTTCCACGGGGTCGGCCTTGCCGACGAATACCCGACGCTGCCGCATCTCGCCGATTGGACCGACGATACGCCCGACGGCGTGGTCGATGCCCGGAATGGTGCTTTGCGTGGAAAGCTATATCGGCCGCCTGGGCGGCCACGAAGGCGTCAAGCTCGAAGAGCAGGTGCTGATCACCGAGACCGGGCACGAGACGCTGTCGACCTATCCGCTGGACCCTCGCCTCTCCGCGCGCTGAGAGCGCCGCTCAGGCCGACGCCAGGGCCTGGCGCATGCGCGCCACGGTCCCGGCGGGGGTCGCGAGCCCGGTGATGTAGGGCAGCCCCGGCCGCCGCGCCGTCCAGCCGACGACGGCGAGCTCGGCCGCCGCCGGCTCGAAGCGGCGCGCCAGGTCCCAGCTGCGGCAATCGATGGCGGCGACGTCCGCCCTGCCCTCGCGCCACCGCGACGATCGAAGCGCGATGGCCGCCGGTCTCGACGCCGCTCCGCAAACAGGTCGAGCCCACCGAGGTCGCGAGAGGGCGCCAGGATTCCCGACATGGAATCAAGGCTGTTGTAGGCGAACCTCTTGCCGCGCATGAGATCGAGCGGAAGGCTCGCCTGGCCGTCCGCGCGGGGTTCGGCATGGCCCTTGCCGCGCATGACGACGGCGCTCGCATAGAGCGGCCCCTCGCCGCCCTCGAACGCGTCGTAGCTCGGCTGGCCGACGAGCTGGACCGCCGCGGCCAGCCCCTCCTCCAGCGGTCCCCAGCAGGTCTGGGCGAACAGCAGCGCGGGATGGCGCCACAACGCCTGGAAGTCGAAGCCGTCGGGGGCGAGCGCGGCGCCGCCCGGAACCGGCGGCAGGTCGGCGTTGGAGCGAGCCAGCCGCTCGGGCGCCGCGACGTCGAAGGCGGCCAGCGCAGCGCGCAGCCGGCGCCATTCGGCGTCGGTCTCGGCCACGGCCTCCGGCCAGTCATACATCGGCAGCGCGACGACGGGTTCGGTCATGCCGGCATGTGAGGGAAAGGATGCCGGGAAAGGCAAGCGACGCGCCGTCACTCCTTCGGCGGCTCGGCCGGGATCGGCATCGAGCCGGCGCCGTAGGTCGAGGCGTGGCCACGCATGCGCGGCCGGAAGGCGCGGCCCGGCTCGGGCGCGCGCCGGAGCGCCGGATGGACCACCGGCTCCTTGGCACGGAAGGCGAAGCGGCTGATCAGCGCCAGGTAGTTGGGGAACACGTAGCCATTGTTCATCGCCACCCATTCGTCGCGGCGGTCGCGGAAGAGCTTTGGCAAGCGGTACCAGGCGACGGTCGGGTTCTTGTGGTGGACGAAGTGCAGGTTGTTGTTGAGGAAAATCCAGGCGAGCGGCGAGCGCTCGACGATGATGGTGCGGCCCTCCGGGTTCTCCGACCATTGATGTTCGGCGAAGGTGCGGATGGAGATGATCGCCTGACCAAGCCAGACCGGGCCAAGAATGTAGAGCCATAGCGGCATGCCGAAGCCGTAGGCGACGAGCGGCATGACGATCGGCAAGGCCGGCGGCGTGCCGCAGCCAGGCGTTGCGGATCGCCCGGTCGCCCTTGGCGATCTGCCGGAAATCGTCGATGACGAAGCCGGTCACCGACAGCCAGGGGCCGAGGAAGAAGCGGCCGACCATGGTGTTGTTGATGCCGAGCAGCCAGCGCATGGCGGCGGGCAGCTCTTCGTGCTGCCACAGCGCCTGATAATAGCTCTCAGGGTCGTCCAGCGGATCGGTGAGGCGCTCGTCGGCGTGGTGCTGCAGATGGATCGTCTTGAAGCGCCGATAGGGCCACACGACACCGATCGGCAGGAAGACGAAGGCCTCGTTCAGCCGCGCGCTGCGGGTGGGATGCCCGTGCAGCACCTCGTGCATGAGCGAGGATTGCAAAGCGACGAGGAGGCCGAGCAGGGCAAGCGAGACGATCGGATAAGTGGGCCAGAAGCAAAATCCCTACGCCCAGCCATGCGCCATAGCATGAGGACGATCAGGCCGGCGGTCGGCCATTCGATTTTCGGCGCGCCACCACGCCTTTTGTGTCTTGATGCCATCAACGATTGTCCCGAATCGTTGGAGTCCCCATGGACTCCTGACATGACGTTGTCAGGAAGCCCGGGACTTTTCAACGCGACAATGCGCGGTTAACGTTGATATTGCGCATCTTAGGCCGCAGTTGTTGTACGTTGTAAACAGACGGGACTCTCTGGCAAGGCTCGAGACGATGGACAAGCGCGATCTCTCCGCCCTGTTTCCGCCAAAGGCTGAAGCTGCTGGTCCAGCGCTCCGGCATGAACCAGTCGAGCTTCGCCGCGGCGGTTGGCATCGACCGATCGGCGCTTTCGCAGCTGATGACCGGCAGCTCGACCCGCTTGCCCCGCGCGGAGACGCTGCTCAACATCGCCACCGAGCACAAGGTCTCGCTGGACTGGCTGCTCGGGCTCAGCCAGGACGAAGGGCTGACGGGCGAGATCCGGCAGAGCTTCGAGATCGAGGAGGCCTCCGGCGGCTTCGGCCGAACGCTGCTCGCCAAGTGGCATGCGGAGGCGGCGGGCACCAAGATCCGCTACGTTCCGGCCGGCATTCCCGACCTTCTGCGCACCGAGGCGCTGATCGACTACGAATCCGACATCACCAACCGGAACCGCGAGGCGCAGGCCGGCGAGACGCAGTACCGCATCGACTACAACCGGCGGCCGGAGACCGATATGGAGGTCTGCATGCCGCGGCATACGCTGGAGATCTTCGCCCGCGGGCTCGGCGTCTGGAGCGGCTTTCCGCAAGAGGCGCGACGCCAGCAACTCGGCCACATGGCGCGGCTGCTCGACGACCTCTACCCCACCTTCCGGCTGTTCCTCTACGATGGCCGGCTGCGCTACTCGATGCCCTACACGATCTTCGGCTCGATCCGCGCGGCGATCTTCGCCGGAGACATGTACCTGGTGCTCAACGCCACCCAGCCGGTGCGGGCCCTGACCCGCCATTTCGACAATCTGATCCGCGCCGCCGAGATCAACGCCCATGAGAGCGCCGGCTTTCGCGCGGCATCTCGCCGGGGCCGGCATGCCGGCGGACGAGATCCTCCGTTGACGAGACATAAAGACTTCTTTATATCCTTATCTAGTTTCCCACTTCAGCGAAAGCCATGCCGATGACCCACCCGATCGACGCCTTGATTGCCGAGAAGGGCGTGCTGCTCGCCGACGGCGCCACCGGCACCAACCTGTTCGCCATGGGGCTGGAGGCCGGCGAAGCGCCGGAACTCCTCAACGAAACGGCGCCGGAGACGATCGCGGCGCTGCATCAGGGCTTCGTCGATGCCGGCGCCGACATCATCCTCACCAATTCCTTCGGCGGCACACGGCATCGGCTGAAGCTGCATCACGCTCAGGATCGCGTGCACGCTCTCAACAAGCGGGCGGCGGAGATCGCCCGGCAGGTGGCCGACAAAGCGGGCCGCACGGTGATCGTCGCCGGTTCCGTCGGGCCGACGGGCGAGCTTCTGGTGCCGCTCGGGGCGCTCACCTACGACGAGGCGGTCGAGGCTTTTGCCGAGCAGATCGCCGGCCTCAAGGAGGGCGGGGCCGAGGTTGCCTGGATCGAGACGATGTCGGCGCCGGAAGAAATCCGCGCGGCGGCGGAAGCGGCGATCCGCGTCGGGCTGCCCTACACCTATACCGGCTCGTTCGACACCGCCGGCCGCACCATGATGGGCCTGTTGCCCAAGGACATCCACGGGGTGGTTGACGGCCTCGCCGCGCAGCCGCTGGCGGTCGGCGCCAATTGCGGCGTCGGCGCCTCGGACATCCTGGCCTCGCTGCTCGACATGACGGAGGCGCGGCCCGAGGCGGCGGTGATCGTCAAGGGCAATTGCGGCATTCCCGAATTCCGCGGCTCGGAGATCCACTATTCCGGCACGCCGGAGCTGATGGCCGATTATGTGCGGCTGGCCGTCGATGCCGGCGCGCGGATCGTCGGCGGCTGCTGCGGCACCTCCTTCGCGCATCTAAAGGCGATGCGCGAGGCGCTCGACGCGCATGCCAAGTCCGGCCGGCCGACGGTCGAGGCGATCGTTTCCCGCATCGGGCCGCTGCGCAACAAGCAGGCGAGCCAGAGCGGCGCGCCGACGAAGGCGGACGCCGCGAGAGGCGGCGCGCCCGGGGCTGACCTCCGGTCGAAAAGAAGACCCGCAGACAAGCTTGTCTGCGGGCCCACGGCGAAAGGAAGTATTCCGGCAACAGGGATTCCATGGCGGGGGATGATGCGAAAGCCCGCTGCCGGATGACGCCGTGCAATGTCCCAAAACGATACAGCGCACGCTGGGCCTGCGCATGTTGGCTATTCGAGGCACCGAATCATTCGAAGGTCGTAACCGGGGGTGCCGGCAAGGGTTGCAGTGAGCCCTCCGGTTGACGCCGCCTGGTTGCCGGGCGACCGCGGCGCGCGCGATGAAGGCCGGCCGAGGGGGCTCGCAAACGGTGCGTTAACCGGATCATGCGCAGCATCCTGCCGCTGGGGACGGGGTTTGTGTGTGTCTCCCAGCCGGTGTCCCCGGCAGTTGGCGCGCAGTTGCCCGCAGCGCGCCTTCTCAGGCTTCCTGCCGGGGCACTGTCGCGGGCGCCTCGACGCTCACGCGTTGCGCGGCGCACCCGACCGGATGCGCGTGACGGCCCCCCGCGAGAGGCCGATGTCGGAGAGCATCTGGTCCGGCTCGTGGCCGAGCTCTTCCGTCACCATCATCATCTGTCGCCGCTCGGCGCGATGCCGCAGCCAGTTGCGGAGCGAGCGGACCATCAAAGGCAGAACGTTCGTCGACATCGAGATTGTCCCTGTTCCATGAACCGCCATGGGTCTGATCCGCGTGGACCCTAGGCCCGCCGCATGCGGCCGTATGTGAAATGGGTCACGCATGACAATCGTGGGCGGCCGGAGCTAAAAAAAGTTCCTTTCAGTGTGCTGTTGGATACCGAGTGGGTGCGGTGAGCGTGGCTTACTCCCGGTGAGCTTGCGGAAGCGCGCAGCGCGTCGACCGGAGCGGTGAACATGAAAAGGGGTTTCCTATGGGCAATTCAGCAATCGGTCGCACGCACACTACGCTCGCTTCCGAACTCACGAACTTCGGTAAGACTGTCGCAAAGGGTTTGAAGCGGATCGGTGGCCGCATTGCTACATTTCACCCTTCGACCGTCGCGCACGGCCTGAAGAGCGCTATCAAGACCCTGCGCAACCCAGTCCAACCGGAACACAAGCAGATAAAGAAGCTTTTCGATCAGGGGGCCGTAGACAACGAACTTGACACGCGATCCACCCCGTTCAATGAGTCGCCCCTATACGTTGCGGCAAAAATCGATCAGTCCGGATTTCTTCCCTCGCCGGACGAACTCGACCGGATCGCCAGCCAGCTTCTGGGACAGCCAGAGGTTGTGAAGGAACTGAACGAGCGAGGACTCACGCTGACGGATCTCGTGACGCTCCACGCCTACACATCGGTTCGACATGACCAAATTGCCGAAGGCGCCCGCACACCGGGCAGCAACACTTTGGATGAAAGCTTCGAAGCAATTGTCAAGAAGGCTGCGCCGTTTCATCTGATCAACCATGCAGGCGAAACCGTCAAGGCCTTGGGCCCTGGTAAGTCCATGTCACTTGGCTTCAGCACCGATCCTATGACATTTCCGAACGGCATCAAGATCACAGTCGGCGAGACAGGTGGGGTCGCCGTCGACCATTGACCGACAATATCTCGGCCGGACCCGCATCTGGGGTCCGGCCGCCTTCGCCATCGACAGTGATTGCACTGCTCGGTCTGCGGCAGCGCGCCTCGGCCCCGCCCGTTCGAAAGCCGCAACGGTTAACGCCGGTTAAGAAACTGCATTTTCAGACTTGCCAAAACGGCATTCCGAATCCAAGTTTGCGAATTCACGGAAGCGCCGGTTGGGCAATCTGGTCGCTTTCCGCCAGGTTTTCTTGTCGAGTCCGGTTCGGAGGGGGCTTTGTAACCGGTCTTTTTCGAGACGTTGGTAAGCGTGGAGAGTTCCGTTTGAGAGGCCTGTTCAGCCGCCAGGGCGAGAGCCCGGTGCGCCGCCCCGCAAAGCAGCAGTGGCATGCCCCGGAAAGCCGGCCGCTCCAGCTCGGCGGCGGCAGCCCCATGCAGCGGGCAGGCTCGCAGCGGGCCCTCGTCGCCGGAGTGGGCCTGATGGCGCTGCTGGCGCTCGGCGCTACCGCCGCAGTGCTCGTCGATCAGACGGCCACCCTGCAAGCCGACGCGGGTGCCATCCCGGCGACGCCGCCCGAAGCGCCCGTCGAGATGCGCGAGCCGGCCGTCGCTGCCGCACCCATGGCGCCCACGTCCTTGCCGGCCGAGGACGCGCCGTCGACCGCCGCGACTGACGAGGCGAGCCCGGAGCCGAGCGCCCCGCCACCCGCGGCCTTCGAGCTGGTGGGCGAGGTCGTCGAGGCGGCCGGCGACGCCAAGCAGGCCGCGCCGGCCGCAGCCGATGCGACGGCAGATGCCGTTCCCTTCCCCGATCTCAGCGAGAGGCTCGGTCTCAGGCATGACGATCCGCGCTGGGCCCGGCGGCGCTCGCCGAGACACCGCCGGCGCCGAAGGCGCCCGAAGCGCAGCCTTCCGACGGGGCGGCCGCCTTCCAGGAGGAGGAGCCGCCGCCGACGGCGGCATTGGCCCGTTTCGCCGGGGACGAGATGCCCACCTCCGGCATACCGGCCGACCTGGTCACGCCCGGCGTCCCGGTCCCGACGGCCAGGCCCGACGACGTCGTGGCGACGGCGGAGGCGGAGGCGGATTCGCCTGGTGGCCGGCAGGTTCGCGTGCGCAGCGCCGTCAACTTGCGCTCGCGGCCGGCCGACGAGGCCTCGGTGCTGGCCGTCGTGCCGGCCAATTCCAAGGTGAGCCTGCTCGGCTGCAAGTCGTGGTGCGAGATCGTGTTCGAGAACCGCCGCGGCTTCGTCTACAAGAACTTCGTCCGCTAGACGCGAATTTTTCTCCTAACGCGATCGAAAGCTCGGAAGAAAAGCCGAAGCGCCGTCGTTTGCCTTGGCGGATGCCCTTCAGGCGTCCGATCCCAGGGAGACCTCACCCATGAAGACGATCGCGTTCGCCACCGCCGTGCTCCTTTTCGGCGGCGCCTCGGCCGCCCTTGCCGAGGAGCCGGCCAAGACGATGGATACCGGCGCCGGGAAGATCTACACCGACTCGATGGGCATGACGCTCTACACCTTCGACAAGGACAGCGGAGGCATGTCCAACTGCTACGACAAGTGCGCGGTCGCCTGGCCGCCCTTCATGGCCGCTGCCGATGCCAAGGCGGACGGCGAGTGGACGCTGGTCGAGCGCAAGGACGGCACCAAGATGTGGGCCTACGAAGGCAAACCGCTCTACACGTTTGTCGACGACAAGAAGGCCGGCGACGTCACCGGCGACGGCAAGGGCGGCGTCTGGCACGTCGCCAAGGCGGATTAGCTCCTAGAGCGCAACGACGCTTCTTCGGATCGTCCTTGCACTCTATCTTCTTGTTTGAGCATGATCTTTTCCAAAAACCGGAATCCACTTTTTGGGATCATGCTCTAGTCACGCTGCGGGCTGGGGGGCGTCGCCAGGCGGCGTGAGGCGGCACCACGCAGCCAGTAGCGGCCGGCTCGCGCGCTCGCGGCCGAGCCGGCCTGCCTCGAAGAGCTCGGCGCCGCCAGCGCCGTCATGCGCCCTCTCCCGGAAGGCCGGCGAAGGCCGCCATGTGGAAGGCCTGGGCGGCAGCCGGATAGCGGTAGGCCGCGCCTTCCGGGCAGGCGTTTCGGTCGCCGCAGCCGCCGTTCCGGCAGCCCTGCCCGGCGGCCGAACGGACATGCGCCAGGCAGTCGCCATGCGCAAAGCCGCGGCGCGTGTGGGCATCGACCGGACAGGCATTCAGGCAAGGTTTTCCGAGGCATGCGTCGCAAAGGTGGACCACCGCGCGAGGCGCCGGCAGGGCGAGCTCTGCGGCAAACAGCAAGGCGCCGCGGTAGGCGTGCCAGAGCCCGTATTCGGGATGCATCAGGATGCCGAGCGGCGACGGCCGCAGACCCTCGGCGCGCATGGCCCATTGCTGGAACGGCAGATAGGGCCGGTCCGAGGGGGAGACGGCGCGGGCGCCATGGCGGGCCGCCACGCCGGCGAGGACGCTTGCTGAGAAGCGGTCATAGGGGTTGGCGAGCCCGGCCGGCTGCGTCGCCCGCCAGCGCTGGAAGTGCGGCCAGGGGCCGGCACCGGCCTGGCCGACCAGCAGGATCGAACCGCGCCGAAGCCCCGTCCGGCCCGGCCGGCGCAACCTCGCCCGGCGAGAACAGGAAGCCGCCGCGCAGCACGAAGCCCTGGCCGGCGAGCTCCGCGGCGACGGCGTCGAGCAAGGCTTCGGCGCGTTCGGCCGGCATCATCGCTTGCGGTCCGGGTCGGAGAAGGCGCTCCGCCAGACTTCCTTGTGGATGAGGTTGGCCACTTTAGCCCGGCCTGAATCGGGCTCCTTTCACGTGAAGGCGTCGGGCATCGACTCCTTCTTGCGGGCGACGTAATCCGTCAGCCCGTCCTCGATGCCGGGATCGAGCGCCGGCGCCTCGTAGGTCTCGAGCCAGCGTCGGGCCAGCTCGTTGGCGCGCTGCGGCGCCGTCTTCTCGCCTTCCGCCTGCCATTGCTCGAAGGAGTTGTTGTCGGCGATCGCCGATCGGTAAAACGCTGTCTGGAAGTTCGCCTGCGTGTGATCGCAGCCGAGGTAGTGGCTGCCGGGGCCGACCTGGCGGATGGCGTCCATGGCCTGCCCGTTCTCGCGACAGGTCGACGCCCGGCCGCGAATTTCTGCTGCATGCCGAGCTGGTCGACATCCATCATGAACTTCTCGTAGCAGGAGGCCAGCCCGCCCTCCAGCCAGCCCGCCGAGTGCAGCACGAAGTTGGCGCCGGCGAGGATCGTCGAGTTGAGCGTGTTGGCGCTCTCGTAGGCGGCCTGGGCGTCGGGGATCTTCGAGGCGCACAGCGAGCCGCCGGTGCGGAACGGCAGGCCGAGCCGCCGGGCGAGCTGGGCAGCGCCATAGGAGACCAGCGACGGCTCGGGCGTGCCGAAGGTCGGGGCGCCCGACTGCATGGAGATCGACGAGGCGAAGGTGCCGAAGAGCACCGGCGCTCCGGGCCGGATGAGCTGCGTCAGCGAGGCGCCGGCGAGCACCTCGGCGAGCACCTGGGTGAGCGTGCCGGCCACCGTCACCGGGCTCATGGCGCCGGCCAGGATGAAGGGGGTGACGATGCAGGCCTGGTTGTTGCGCGCATAGACCTTGAGCGCGCCGAGCATGGTCTCGTCGAAGACCATGGGCGAATTGGCGTTGATGAGGCTGGTGAGCACGGTGTTCTGGTCGACGAAGGCGTCGCCGAACAGGATCCGGCACATGGCGACCGTGTCCTCGGCGCGCTCCGGCGCCGTCACCGATCCCATGAACGGCTTGTCGGAGTAGCGGATGTGCGTGAACACCATGTCGAGGTGGCGCTTGTTGACCGGCACGTCGACCGGCTCGCAGACGGTGCCGCCGGAATGGTGGATCGAGGGCGCCATGTAGGCGAGCTTCACGAAGTTGCGGAAATCCTCGATGGTGGCGTAGCGGCGCTTGCCGTCGAGGTCGCGCACGAAAGGCGGCCCGTAGACCGGCGCGAAGACGGTGGCATTGCCGCCGATCTCGACCGAGCGCTCGGGGTTGCGGGCGTGCTGGGTGTAGGCGGATGGGGCGGTCTTCAGCAGCGAGCGCGGCAGCCCGCGCGGGAAGTGGACCCGCTCGCCCTTGACGTCGGCACCGGCGTTGCGAAACAGCTCCAGCGCCTCCGCATCGTCGCGGAACTCGATGCCGATCTCCTCCAGCACGGTGTCGGCATTGTGCTCGATCAGCGCCAGGCCTTCTTCGTCGAGGACTTCGTAGACCTTGATCTGGCGCCGGATATAGCTCTGCTGGATGCCGGGGCCGCCGCCCGAGCGTGCCGCACGCCGCGCCGCCGCGCCCCCACCGCGGTCGCCGCGCCCTCGCCTGCCGCCCGTCGCTTCCTTCTCGACTGCCGGATTGTCGTCCATAGCCCGTGTCCTTACGTCTCGATCGCTTGCCGCGCCAGGCGGCGCTTCTCGCCGGATGGTAAGCATCGACCCTCCCAAAAACGGCCCGCCAGCGCCAGGGGGTGTCGCAAAACAGACAAGAAAATCCGGGATTTCGCCGGTCGCTTTCGTTTTGCAGGAGGTCGCAAATCAGCTATGGAAAGACCCCTGCGGCAGACTAGATATTGACCGTCCATACTCTCGCCCCCGCCGACCCTTGCGGCCACGAGGAGCTTTCATCCATGTCCGACGACGAGATCATCCTGTCCGAGCTGTCCGACGAAGAGCTCGTGCAGCAGATGCACGACGACCTCTATGACGGGCTGAAGGAGGAAATCGAGGAAGGCACGCGCATCCTTCTGGAGCGCGAGTGGATGCCCTACAGGGTGCTCACCGAGGCGCTGGTCGAAGGCATGCGCATCGTCGGCGAGGATTTCCGCGACGGCATCCTGTTCGTGCCCGAGGTGCTGCTGTCGGCCAATGCGATGAAGGCCGGCATGGCGATCCTGCGGCCGCTGCTCGCCGCCACCGGGGCGCCCAAGCAGGGCAAACTGGTGATCGGCACGGTCAAGGGCGACATCCACGATATCGGCAAGAACCTGGTCGGCATGATGATGGAAGGCGCCGGCTTCGACGTGGTCGACCTCGGCATCAACAACCCGGTCGAGAATTACCTCAACGCCATCGAGGAGCATCAGCCCGACATCATCGGCATGTCGGCGCTGCTCACCACCACCATGCCCTACATGAAGGTGGTCATCGACACGATGAAGGAAAAGGGCATCCGCGACGACTATGTCGTGCTGGTCGGCGGCGCCCCGCTCAACGAGGAGTTCGGCAAGGCGGTCGGCGCCGATGCCTATTGCCGCGACGCGGCGGTGGCCGTCGAGACCGCCAAGGACTACATGAAGCGCAAGCACAATCTGCGCGCCACGGCCTGAAGCGACGCAGCAAAAAGGCCGCCCGAGGAGGCGGCCTTCCAGCTCTTCGACCGGGACGAAAGACTACTGCACGGTCTCCTCGACGGCATTCGCAGTCGCCTTCACGTCCTGCCCTGCTCCGCGGACCGTATTCGCGCAGGCCGACAGGGCCATGGCGCAGGCAAGGAGGGCGATGGGGGCAAGCTGGGCAAGTTTCATGGACGGGTACTCCCTCGTTCGCTAAAATCGCTTAACACAACGGAATTTGACCAATCGGGTTCCATGATGCAAGCCCGTCGGCCCCGCCTTCCCCAAGCTGAAACGCTGCTGGTGATCGCCTGCGGCATGATCGCGCGCGAGGTGCTCCGGGTGAAGGAGGAACTGGGGCTCGACCATCTGGAGCTGACCTGCCTGCCGGCGGACTTCCACTTCCATCCCGACCGCATCGCACCGGCCATGGACGAGGCGATCGTCAAGGCGCGTGCCGACGGCTACCGCCACATCTTCGTCGGCTATGCCGATTGCGGCACCGGCGGGCTGCTCGACCGGGTCATCGAGAAGCACGGCGTCGAGCGCATCGAGGGGCCCCATTGCTTCGCCTTCTACCAGGGCAACGCCGCGTTCGCGGCGCGCGGCGAGGACGACATGACCTCCTTCTACATGACCGACTTCCTGTGCCGGCAGTTCGACGCCTTCTTCCTGAAGCCGCTCGGCCTCGACCGGCACCCGGAGCTGGCGGCCGACCTGTTCGGCAACTACGAGAAGGTCGTCTACCTCGCCCAGACCGAAGACCCGGCGCTCGACCGCGTCGCGGAGGATGCCGCGCGGCTTCTCGGCCTCGCCTATGAGAAGCGCTTCACCGGCTATGGCGACCTGACGCCGGCGCTCGCCGAGGCAGCCGGCGCGTCGCGTCAGCCTTCGTGAGCGGTGGCGCCCTGCCCCGCGACAATTGAAGCTGGATATTCTGGAATTTCGCAGATAGGTCCAGGCGAAGGGGTCATCGGCGCTTCATGGACAGCCGCTATCGGAGCGGATCACCAAAGGATTAACCCGTTCCCCCCACTATTTTGCCGCCGCCTGTCGCGCGGAGCGCCAACCAGGGGATCGAATGAGACCTGACATGCGAGAGTTCGAGGACGGCCAGTTCGACGGCGCGCCAAGAAGACGGCGGCCGCGGCGGCTCTCCGCGCTCTTCGCCCAGATGGCCCGCGACGTCGAGGGCTCGGTGTCGGTGGCCGGCATCCGCGACGCGCTCGGCGACCGCAGCTTCGCGGCGCTGATCGTCTTCTTCGCCGCGCTCAACATGATCCCCCTGCCGCCGCCGTCCTCGGCCATCCTCGGCCTGCCGCTGCTGATCGTCTCGGCGCAGCTGATGGCGGGCTCGAAGCGAGCCTGGCTGCCGCGCTTCGTCATGGAAAGGCCGATGTCGGCCGACGCCTTCCGCACGGTGATGGACCGGCTGGTGCCGCGCCTGGTCCAGCTCGAGCGCATGATCAAGCCTCGCTACTGGCCGTTCTGGCGCCGGCAGGGCGACCGGGTGATCGGCGTCATGTGCTTTGCGCTGGCGCTGATCGTCACCTTGCCGATCCCGTTCGGGAACTGGCTGCCGGCCTTCTCCAGCGCGCTGCTCGGCCTGGCCCTGATCGAGCGCGACGGCATTCTGTTCGCCATCGGCACGCTGATGGGGGTGGTGTCGCTGGCGGTCATCGCCGCCGTGTTCGGTTCGGCGACGGCGCTGATCGGCGTGCTGTGGACGTCGAACATCGTGCATTTCTGAGGCGTTTGTCCCAGCGGCGAAGGGGCGTCGCTTTTGAAGGGCCGCGCGTCGTCCCATAACAAGCGGGCGCACGGCGCTTCCGGCAATGCTCCCCAACGAAGGAAGCGAGGCGGACATGGCCGATCTCATCGTCGTCTACTGGCGCGACATCCCCGCGCAAGTCATTGTCAGGAAAGGCCGCCAGACCGCCAAGCGGGAGCTGCCGCTGCGCTTCACCGAGGCGATCGACATGTGCGCCATGCGGACCGGCGCCGGCGACACCGACGCCTACCTCGCCGAATGGCGCAAGGCCGAGCCGGTGGCCGTCGGCGACGACCTCGAGGCCGAGGCCGAGAAGGCGCTGGCGACGCTCGACAAGGACTTCACCCGGGAGCGGCTGGTGGCGCTGGTCAAGGCCGGCGGAAAGTCCGACCATGGCTGACCAGGCCTCCCACGTGACCCAGGCGACGCTGGTCAAGAAGGCGGCGCCGAAGAGCGACTACAAGCCGGCCGACGTGTCGCCGCAGCGGCGCGTCCAGCGCAGCTATACGATCCGGCTGTGGTCGGTGCGCCACTCGCGCGCGCTGGAATGGTTCTACGCCAAGTTCGCCGACGCCTTCCTGCTGCTCCACCCCTTGTGGAAGGGGATCGGCTACGGGCGGGTGGAGGCGCCGGTCAAGTTCGTGGAGCGGCGGGTCAAGGGGCTGATGTTCGACTGCCGCATGTGCGGCCAGTGCATTCTCTCCTCGACCGGCATGTCGTGCCCGATGAACTGCCCCAAGCAGCTGCGCAACGGGCCATGCGGCGGGGTCAGGGCCAACGGCCATTGCGAGGTCGAGCCCGACATGCCGTGCGTCTGGGTGAAGGCCTGGGAAGGCTCGCGCAACATGGTGCATGGCGACGCGATCCTCAACGTCCAGAAGCCGGTCGACCAGTCGCTGCGCGAGACCTCGGCGTGGCTGCGGGTCACCGCGCTGTCGGCCGCCGCCCGCGAAAAGCCGGAAACGGAGACGGCGGCATGAGCGACCGGCGCCTGCCACAGCGCGACGAGAACCCGGCCGGCATCCACCTGCCGCTCGACGCGCTGCCCGGCCATACCTCGCGCGGCCGGCTGGAGCGCGTGCTGAGGCGCGGCGAGTTCGCGGTGACCGCCGAGCTCAACCCGCCCGACAGCGCCGATCCGGAAGACGTCTACAACCGCGCCCGCATCTTCGACGGCTGGGTCGACGGCATCAACGCGGTCGACGCGTCTGGCGCCAATTGCCACATGTCGTCGGTCGGCATCTGCGCGCTGCTCACCCGCATGGGCTACGCGCCGATCATGCAGATCGCCTGCCGGGACAAGAACCGCATCGCCATCCAGGGCGACGTGCTGGGCGCGGCGGCGATGGGGGTGGCCAACATCCTGTGCCTGACCGGCGACGGCGTGCAGGCCGGCGACCAGCCTGGCGCCAAGCCGGTGTTCGACCTCGACTGCATGTCGCTGCTCGAGACGATCCGCGTCATGCGCGACAACGGCAAGTTCCTGTCCGGCCGCAAGCTGTCGACGCCGCCGCGCATGTTCCTGGGCGCCGCCATCAACCCGTTCGCCCCGCCCTACGACTTCCGCCCCTACCGGCTCGGCAAGAAGATCGCCGCGGGAGCGCAGTTCGTGCAGAGCCAGTACTGCTTCGACGTGCCGATGTTCCGCACCTACATGCAGCGCATCGGCGACCTCGGCTACACCGAATCCTGCTTCGTGATGTGTGGCGTCGGCCCGCTCGCCTCGGCCAAGACGGCCCGCTGGATCCGCTCCAACGTGCCCGGGATCCATATCCCGGACGCCGTCATCACCCGGCTTGAGGGCGCCCAGGACCAGAAGAAGGAAGGCAAGCAGCTCTGCATCGACATCATCAACGAGGTGAAGGAGATCCCCGGCGTCTCCGGCGTCCACGTGATGGCCTATCGGCAAGAGGAATACGTGGCCGAGATCGTCGACGAATCGGGGGTGCTCAAGGGCCGTCAGCCGTGGAAACGCGAAACCAGGCCGGACGACCGCCTGGTCGCCGACCGCCTCGGGCACCTGATCCACGACGACGTCACCGAAACCCAGGTCGACATGGTGAAATCGGCGCATTGAAGAGCCCGGCGGCACTGCAGTCACTTTGAATCAAGTCAGATAACGATATAAAGAAGTCTTTATATCCTACGGAGATGGATCCATGACCCGCACGATCGTCGCCTCGGCGACCAGGGAAATCGTCATCGGCTTCGACCAGCCCTTTTGCGTGATCGGCGAACGGATCAATCCGACCGGGCGCAAGAAGCTGGCGGCCGAGATGGTGACCGGCAATTTCGAGACCGTGATCAAGGACGCGCTGGAGCAGGCGGCGGCCGGCGCCACCATGCTCGACGTCAATGCGGGCGTGACCGCGGTCGACCCCAATGCGACCGAGCCGGCGCTTTTGGTGCAGACGCTGGAGATCGTGCAGAACCTGGTCGACCTGCCGCTGTCGATCGACAGCTCGGTGACGGCGGCGATCGAGGCCGCACTCAAGGTCGCCAAGGGGCGGCCGCTGGTCAATTCGGTGACCGGCGAGGAGGAGAAGCTCGAGGCGATCCTGCCGCTGGTGAAGAAATACAATGTCCCGGTGGTGGCCATCTCCAACGACGAAACCGGCATCTCCATGGACCCTGACGTCCGCTTCGCGGTGGCCAAGAAGATCGTCGAGCGCGCCGCCGACTATGGCATCGCTGCGCATGACGTGGTGGTCGACCCGCTGGTGATGCCGATCGGCGCGCTGGGCGACGCCGGCCGCCAGGTGTTCGCGCTGCTTCGGCGGCTGCGCGAGGAGCTCAAGGTCAACACGACCTGCGGCCTCTCCAACATCTCCTTCGGCCTGCCACACCGCCACGGCATCAACGGGGCGTTCATCCCGATGGTGATCGGCGCCGGCATGACCTCGGCGATCATGAATCCCTGTCGTCCGCAGGAGATGGAAGCGGTGCGCGGCGCCAATGTGCTCGCCGGCACCGACAAGGACTGCATGACCTGGATCAAGACCTATAAGGACTACAAGCCGGGCGAGCATGCCGCGCCTGCTCCGGTGCAGGTGACGGCGCCCGGCGAGGCCGCCGCAGGCGGGCGCCGGCGCGGCGGTCGCGAAGCCAGGCTGGCCAGGGGGTGAGCGTGGCCATTTGAACCCGCCCGCCAACATCAAGGACCCGCTGGTCCTGTTCATGCCGTCCGGCAAGCGCGGGCGGTTTCCCGTCGGCACGCCGCTGCTCGACGCGGCGCGGGCGCTGGGCGTCTATGTGGAGAGCGTGTGCGGCGGCCGGGCGACCTGCGGCCGCTGCCAGGTGGAGGTGCAGGAAGGCAGCTTCGCCAAGCACAAGATCGTCTCCTCGCTCGACCACATCTCGCAGAAAGGCGCCAAGGAAGAGCGCTACGAGCGCGTGCGCGGCCTGCCGGAAGGGCGTCGCCTGTCCTGCTCGGCCACCGTCCAGGGCGATCTCGTCATCGACGTGCCGCAGGACACGGTGATCAACGCGCAGGTGGTGCGCAAGGCGGCCACCGACCGCGTCATCGAGCGCAATTCGGCGGTGCAGCTCTGCTACGTCGAGGTCGATCAGCCGGACATGCACAAGCCGCTCGGCGACCTCGACCGGCTGAAGGCGGTGCTGGAAAAAGATTGGGGCTGGAAGGACTTGCTGGTCGCGGCGCATGTCATTCCGGAGGTCCAGAAGGTGCTGCGCAAGGGCGAATGGGGCGTCACCGCGGCGATCCATCGCGACATGGACTCCTCGCGGCCCTTCATCATCGGCCTCTATCCCGGGCTGAAGAACGAGGCCTACGGGATCGCCTGCGACATCGGCTCGACGACGATCGCCATGCACCTGGTGTCGCTGCTGTCGGGCCGCATCGTCGCCTCGTCGGGCACCTCGAACCCGCAGATCCGCTTCGGCGAGGACCTGATGAGCCGGGTTTCCTACGTGATGATGAACCCCGACGGGCGCGTCGCCATGACCAGGGCGGTGCGCGAGGCGGTCAACCAGCTGATCGGCAAGGTGTGCGCCGAAGGCGACGTCGACCGGCACGACATCTTCGACTGCGTGTTCGTCGGCAACCCGATCATGCACCACCTGTTCCTCGGCATCGACCCGACGGAGCTCGGCCAGGCGCCGTTCGCGCTGGCCGTGTCGGGCGCCCTGCAATACTGGGCGCACGAGATCGACATCGATGTGGCGCGCGGCGCCCGCCTCTACACGCTGCCCTGCATCGCCGGGCATGTCGGCGCCGACGCCGCCGGCGCGACGCTCGCCGAGGGGCCGTATCGGCAGGACCGGATGATGCTTCTGGTCGACGTCGGCACCAATGCGGAGATCGTGCTCGGCAACAGCCAACGCGTCGTCGCCGCCTCCTCGCCGACCGGGCCGGCCTTCGAAGGCGCCGAGATCTCGTCCGGCCAGCGCGCCGCGCCGGGCGCCATCGAGCGGGTGCGCATCGATCCGGTCACGCTGGAGCCTCGCTACCGGGTCATCGGCGTCGACCAGTGGTCCGACGAAGCGGGCTTCGACGAGGCGGCGAGCGCGGTCGGCGTCACCGGCATCTGCGGCTCGGCGATCATCGAGGTGGTGGCCGAGATGTACCTCACCGGCATCATCTCCGAGGACGGCGTGGTCGACGGCGCCATGGCGGCCCGCAGCCCGCGCATCATCCAGAACGGGCGGACCTTCTCCTACCTGCTCAAGGACGGCGAGCCGCGCATCATGGTGACGCAGAACGACGTCCGCGCCATCCAGCTCGCCAAAGCGGCGCTTTATGCCGGCGTCAAGCTTCTGATGGAGAAGCAAGGCGTCGAAGCGGTCGACACGATCCGCTTCGCCGGGGCGTTCGGCTCCTTCATCGATCCCAAATACGCCATGGTGCTGGGGCTGATCCCCGACTGCGAACTGTCCGAGGTCAAGGCGGTGGGCAATGCCGCCGGCACCGGGGCGCTGATGGCGCTGCTCAACCGCGATCATCGCCGCGAGATCGAGGACACGGTGAAGCGGATCGAGAAGATCGAGACCGCGCTGGAACCGAACTTCCAGCAGCTGTTCATCGACGCGATGGCGCTGCCCAACAAGGTCGACCCGTTCGCGAAGCTCGCCGCCGCGGTGGCGTTGCCGCCCAGAAAAGCCGCGTCGGCAGAGTCCGGACCGGCCGATGGCACGCCGCGGCGCCGCTCGCGCGAGGAGCGCGCCGCCCGCCGCGGCCGCGTCTGATCGTTTGCATACAAATGTTTCTGGATTGACGTCGAACTGAAACACGCAGCCGATTCCCACGCAATCGGGCAGAAACAAACAAGAAGCAAGCTGCCTCCATCGATCAACGGGCAAAAAGCCTCGGTCGATCTGAATTGGAGGACACCATGTCGATCATCAACGAGATCTCGCGCTTCGGCGCTTCGATGGCCAGGGCGCACCGCGCCGTGAGGGCCACTCGGCAGATGAACGAGCTGCCGATCCAACTGCAGAGGGACATCGGCTGGCCGGTGGTGTCGGAAGAGCGCCGCAGGATGGAGATGTTCTTCGCCACCTGGAACGGCTGGCTCTAGAATGCAATGACGCTTATTCGAATCGTCCTTGCAGTCTATCCTCTTGTTTGAGCATGATCTTTTCCAAAAACCGGCGTCCACTTTTTGGGATGATGCTCTAGATCATTTCCGCTTTCTTCGACGCCGGACTGCCGACGCGACGTCCCCCCGCCAAGCGCGTCGGCCGCCCGGAAGGTCGATGGCCGCCTTCCTCCCCCAGCGCAGGGGAAGGAAGGCGGCCTCGGCAACCACTTTTTGGGATCATGCTGTTATTTTAGAGCATGATCTTATCCAAAAACCGGCGACCACTTTTTGGGATCATGCTTCTAGAACTTGCCGGTATCCCGGAACGTCTCGAAGGTGGCGCGGATGTGGTCCGACGCAGCCTTGACCGGCGCCTGGGCGTCGGGCGCCACCAGCATCGCCAGGCTGTAGTTGCCGATCACCGGCATGCCGTCCTTGGGCCCCAGCTCGACCATGTCGCCGGTGATGAAGGATTTCGGCAGCGGCGCCACCGCCAGGTCGGCCATGATGGCCGCCCGCTGGCCGGCCGTATGGGCGCTCATATAGGCGATGCGGTAGTTGCGCGCCTCGCGGCCCAGCGCGTCCAGCGCGCCGGCCCGCCACGCGCAGCCCTCCTCCCACACCGAGACCGGCAAAGGCTCGCGCAGATGCGCTGAGCCCCCCTTGGCGCCGGCCCAGACGATCGGCTCGGTGAGCAGCACCTCGGCGCCGGCGGCGTCGGCCTTGCAGGAATTGGTCAACAGCGTGATGTCGAGCGTGCGGTCGTCCATGCGGCGGCGCAGATTGCTGCTTTGGTCGATGATGACGTCGACGGCGATCGACGGGTGCGACTGGGCGAAGCGCTTGAGCACGTTGGGCAGCACCCGTTCGCCGAAATCGTCAGGCGAGCCGAGGCGGACGATGCCTGTGATGTCGGGAATGATGAACTTCGACACCGCCTCGCGGTTCACCGCCAGCATGCGCCGCGCATAGCCGAGCAACATCTCGCCGTCGGTGGTCAACGTGACGGAACGGGCGTCGCGCGCGAAGACGGAACGGCCGAGGATGTCCTCGAGCTTCTTGATCTGCATCGACACCGCCGAGGGCGTGCGGAACACGGCATTGGCGGCAGTGGTGAAGCTGCCCGTCTCGGAGATCGCCACGAAGGTCCGCAGCACGTCGAGGTCGAGCAAGGGCAAGGGATGGTTGAGGGGAGCAGTCATCTTTGCCTCTTCAATTTTTCTGAACGACTTGATCACATCATTTCGTTTGATTGAACATGAGAGCGGCGCCATAGTCAATATGCAGCCAGGAGATTCCTGGCAGCGACCGAGAGGAGAGAACCATGTCTGTCTACACTGCCTTGCACACGCTTGCCTCCGAATGGCGCGCTCATCGCGAGGAGGCTCGGACACGCCGCATCGTGGCCTCGCTGCCGGTGGAGATTCAGAAAGACATCGGCTGGCCCGGCGATCACCCGGTCGGCAAGCACGGCCGCCTCAACCCGAACTGGTCGTAGGCCTATGAGAGGCCGGAATGCTGCGCCGCACCTTTCCCCTCGTGCGGCGCGGCAGGCGTGCAACGGCCGCATGCCTCATATGCGACACGCGCATGGCACGGCCATGTCGTGTATAACTCACTGAGAAAGCATGTGTTTTTTATGCAACGCCAGCCAGAAGGAAATGTCGATGTCGTATTTTCCGTACGGCGCTTCGCATTTGCCGCTGCTTTCGCACTGCACAACGCCTATATCCACATCACCAACGAGCTGCCCCACTCCTTAAGCGAAGGCACCCCGTGTAACTCTTGAATGCATGGAGACGTGTCAATGAAACTCTTTTCCCGCTTCTTCACCCGCCGCGAAGGCAACCTCACGACCGCTCTCGAGCGTCAGCGCTTGAGCCGGACGATGCCTGGCCAGACTGCCGCGCTCGCCGGTGCGCGCCTGGGCATGCTCGTCTAACACAGATCCAATCCCGGCCGGCAACCCGGCTACGGTCTGCAAAATCAAGGCCGCGCGGCTTAGCTGCGCGGCCTTTTTGCATCCGGCCGAAAGCCTGTCCCGACGGGCGCTGTGTCGCAATGCGGATAGATAGAAAGCGCTAAAATAGCGCATGCGACATGCGCCACCCATTGACAGGCAATGTCTTTCCTGATGACGCTTTGCTGATCGCGACATTCCCGTCTGCGACACCGAGGTTGCCGTGAACGCCATTCGCCATCCGATCAAGCGATCGCTCGTCTTCTTCCTGGTTCCCGATTTCACGATGGTGGCGTTTGCGACGGCCCTCGATCCGCTTCGGCTCGCCAACCGCATGCTGGGCTACGAGGCCTACAAATGGCGGCTGGCCAGCGTCGACGGCAAGCCGGTGCGCGCCTCGAACGGCGTCGAATGCGCCGTCAACACCTCGCTGGAGGACGAACGCCGCAAGATGTCGGGGCCCGATCGCCCGTCGATGGTCGTGGTGTGCAGCGGGATGAACGTCGAGACCTACCACAACAAGTCGGCCTTCGCCTGGCTGCGCGAGGAGTACCATCGCGGCGTGGCCGTGGGCGGGCTGTGCACCGGCGCCTACGTGCTGGCGGCGGCCGGCCTGCTTTCCAACAAGCGCTGCGCGATCCATTGGGAGAACCTGCCGGGCTTCTCGGAGGCCTTTCCCAAGGCCAACGTGTTCGCCGACCTGTTCGAGGTCGACCAGAACATCTACACCTGCGCCGGCGGCACGGCGGCGCTCGACATGATGCTGAAGCTGATCGGCGACGATTTCGACGAGACGCTGGTCAACCGGGTCTGCGAGCAGGTGCTGACCGACCGGGTGCGCAGCCCCACCGACCGCCAGCGCCTGCCGTTGCGGGCGCGGCTGGGGGTGCAGAACGCCAAGGTGCTCACCATCATCGAGCTGATGGAGGCGAACCTTTCCGAGCCGCTGTCGCTGATCGAGATCGCCGACGAGGTCGGCCTGTCGCGGCGCCAGATCGAGCGCCTGTTCCGAACCGAGATGGGCCGCTCGCCGGCGCGCTACTACCTGGAGATCCGGCTCGACCGGGCGCGCCACCTGCTCATCCAGTCGTCGATGCCGGTGGTCGAGGTGGCGGTGGCCTGCGGCTTCGTGTCGGCGTCGCACTTCTCGAAATGCTATCGCGAGCTCTATGCCCGCTCGCCGCAGCAGGAGCGGGTCGACCGCAAGCAGCTGCTCGCCGCTTAGCCTCTCCTGACCAGCCGCACCTGGTCGCTCCACACCGTGCTGAGGACGGGCTCGCCGACGGCGAAGCCGGCGCGCGCCGCGAGAGGCGCGAAGCCGCGCAGGCCGCGCGGCACCACCTTGAACTGATTGGCGCCGACGAGACGCGCGCGGGCGCGGTCGTCGCGGGTGACCGAGCCGACGACCAGCTGGGCACCGGCCGCGCGGAGCACCTGTAAATTGTCGACAATCGCGGCGTCGGAGCCGTATTCGAACAGCGCGCCCTCCGAAGAGACGGCGAAATGCGCATCGTCGCGCCTCAGGCCGTCGAGCTGTCTTGCCAGGTCGTGCGGCCGGTTCCAGTCATAGGCATGGTGGCTGAAGGCGATGTCGAAGCCGTGCAGCCGGCCGCCCGGCGCCGTGACGGCTGCCAAAGCGTTGCGGCCGAACGCTGCCGCGCTGCCGTCGAGGTCGAAAACGTGGATGGCCACCGGGCGATCGAGACGCTCCGGCGCCTCGCGGGCCAGCAGGATCAGCGCGTTGAGGCTGTCGATCGCCGGGCCGCCGCCGATGTTGGCAAGCACCAGCGGTCGGCGGTCGGCGGGAGACAGGAGCGCGCCGAGCCCGTCGGCGAGCTGTCTCGCCACCTGCTGCATGCGCAGCCGCATGGAGGTCACGTGCGGCGAGGCGGCGAACTTGCGGTCCATGGGCGAATCGAAGGGCGGCACCAGATTGTCGGCGCCGAGCTTCATGGCATAGGTGCTGCGGCCGTCGAGGAAGGTCCCCTCGCCGGCGAACATGGCGCGGGCGAGCAGCGACGATTTCGCGGCCGACCTCAGCATGCTGCGCATCAGGAAGGCGGGGACGAAGCGGAGTTGGCGCTCGTTGCGCTGCAAAGCAGCGTCGAGCGCCGCGAGGCCTGCGGCGTCGTCCGGCACGGCAAACCGCGGGTGGGTGACGTCGATGACCGGCAGCGCATGGCCGTCGCTGGTGTCGGCCACGGCAACGCCGTCGCGCCGCAGCGCGTCGATGGCGGCGTTCATGGTCGTTCCCCCTCGTTCGGGACCGTCGAAGGACGGCGCCGCCAGGCGCCGCGCATGGTCGCGGAGATCGGCCGGCCAGCCGTCCGTCAGCGCTGCGAAGCGGCCGCCCTCGCCCCGATAGAGCGCCCGCGCGGCCTCCTCGTAGCCAGGCTGGTTGCCGAGCATGGCCAGCATGAAGCGATCGGCGGCCTCGCGGGCCTGGCGCGCCGCGCTGCCGCCGGCCGACGTGCTGCGCGCTGCGTCGACCAGTCGGCGCAGCGTGACCGAAGCGCCGCCCGGCTGCGCGCCGAGCCATTGCCAATGGCGCGGCAACAGCGTCACCTCGCGGGAGACAACGCCGAGCTTCGGGCGCCCTGGGCGTCCCGAAACGCGAGCCGGCGCAGGGCTTGCGCCGCCGTCGGCCGCCGCGTCGCGGAGGTCGAGGTCGACCTGGCGGCCGCTGGCGTCGTCGAAGATCAGCACCGGCGGTCCCGTCGGGATGCGTGGCGGCGGCCGAGCGCACGGCGCGCGCCACCTCCACATGGTCGCCGCGCAGCAGCAGCCGCTCGCCGAGGAAAGCCGTCAATGTTCGTATGGGCGTCCATGCCCTCGCCTCCATGTCGCGGAGGCTTTTACCCGGGTATTATGTTGGCGTCAATTCACCCGGGTGAAATTAGGGTCAGCGGTTGTCCCACATCCATGACCGGTCCTGCCAAAGCTTCTCGCCGATCAGGCAGTCATAGTGCGGCTGCGCCTCGGCCAGCACGACCGGCGGGTTCGCGTCCGTGACTCGAGGCGCGAAGCGTCGATCCGGCGCCGGCGAGCTCCAGCACGAGCTTGCGCCGGATCGCCTCGGGGAATTGCGACCAGTCGTTGACCGGCACCATGAAGGCGCCGGGACCGCCGATCACGCAGTCGGTGTAGTAGCGGTCGAGGTCGTCGACGTCGTAGGCGCTGGAAAGCCCGCCATTGGTCATCAGCGGCAGCCCGTTGATGGTGATGCCCTGCCTGACGATCGCGTCGCGCGTCGGTTCCACCGGCGGGCCCTGGTTGTTGGGGCCGTCGCCGGAGATGTCGATGACGCGCTTCATTCCCTTGTACCGGCTCTCGGCGAACAGGTCGGAGGCGAAGTCGAGCGCGCTGGAGATCGAGGTGCGGCGGGCGCTGTTGGGCGGCATGGCCGAGAGCTGCGCGGCGACCTTCTCGGCGTCCTCGCGCGTCGCGACGATCGTCCACGGCACGATCACGTGGTGGGAGGTCGAGCCCGCCCACTCGAAATAGGTCACCGCGATGCGGCCGTGCATGCCTTCCTGGATGGCCTCGATCACCTTGTCGTGGGTGAGCGCGGCGGCGTAGCCGCGGCGCTGGATCTCCAGCTCGTCGGGCGACATCGACAAGGACACGTCGACCGCCAGCACCAGCTCGATATCGACCGGCTCGGCCGCCAGGGCGGGCAGCGCGACGCCTAGGCCCAGCGCGACGAAGGCGCCAGCCAGCAGTCTACGCCAGGGGCGAACGAGACGAGACACGACGGCAGGCTAAGCGAAAAGCGCTCGGCCGAAAAAGAAAGGCCGCCCGGCGGGGCCTTCACTTTTTTGGGAGGCTCGTCAGGCGTCGGCTCGCAGCGCGGCATTTTCCGGATCGAACGGGCTCTCGCCGATGATCGTTGCCTTGTGGAGCTTGCCGAGGATCTTGATCTCGAGCTCGGTGCCTTCGGCGGCATGCTCGGGAGCGACCATGGCGAGCGCCAGCGACTTGCCGACCCGGAAGCCGTAGCCGCCATGGGTGGCGCGGCCGACCAGCCGGCCGTCGCGGTAGATCGCCTCGGAGCCGCGCGCATCGGCGTCGGTGATGCCGTGCACCTCGCATCGTCACGAAGGTCCATTTCGGGCCCTTCTCGCGCAGCCTGCACCAGCGCGTCGCGGCCGATGAAATCGCCCTTGTTGGGATGGACGAAGCGGTCGAGCCCGCTTTCCCAGGCCGAATATTCGATCGACAGCTCGCGCGGGATCAGCCGGTAGCTCTTCTCGATGGCCATCGCCGTCATGGCGCGGATGCCGAACGGCTTGATGCCGAACTCGGCTCCCGCCTCCATCAGCCTGTCGAAGATGGTAGGCCTGCTGCTCGATCGGATGGTGGAGCTCCCAGCCGAGCTCGCCGACGAAGTTGACGCGCAGCGCATGGGCGGTGGCCGTGCCGACCGAGATCTGCTTGCCGGACAGCCAAGGGAAGCTCGCATTGTCGAGCGGCGTGCGCGTGAGCTTGCCGAGCACCTTGCGGCTGTTCGGACCGGCGAGCACCAGCACGCCCCATTGCGTGGTGACCGGGAAGAAGCTCGACGCTGCCGTCGGCCGGCAGGAGCTTGCGCAAGACGTCGTGGTCGTGCGCCTCGTAGGCGCCGGCGGAGACCAGATAGAAGCCGCCCGGGCTGCCGGTAGACGGTGAACTCGCTCTTGACGCCGCCATGCCGGGTGAGCAGGTGGCAGAGAGCGATGCGCCCGACCTTTTTGGGGATGCGGTTGGCGAGGATCGACTCCAGCCAGGCCTCGCGCGCCGGCGCCGCCGACCCAGGCCTTGGCAAAGGCCGACATGTCCTGCAGGCCCGACATTGTCGGTGACGTTGCGGACCTCGTTGCCGACATGCGTCGAAATAGTTGGAGCGGCGGAACGACCACTTCTCGACGATGCGGCCATCCTCCAGCGGCGGCGCATGGTTTTCGCTGGTCAAGCACGTCGGCGCCGACGCCGAGCTCCTCCTTCGGCACCGCGTAGCCGGCGGGCGCGAACCAGTTCGGCCGCTCCCAGCCGTAGACCGAGCCGAACACGGCGCCGAGCGCCTTCATGCGGGAGTAGCAGGGCGTCGTCTTCAGCGGGCGCGCCGCCGCACGCTCCTCGTCGGGATAGTGCATGGTGAAGACGTTGGCATAGGCCTCCTCGTTCTTCTCCTTGAGGTAGCCCTCCGTCGCATAGGGCCCGAAGCGGCGCGGATCGACGCCCATCATGTCGATGGTCGGCTCGCCGTCGACGATCCATTCGGCGATCTGCCAGCCGGCGCCGCCGGCGGCGGTGACGCCGAAGGAATGGCCCTCGTTGAGCCAGAAGTTCTTCAGCCCCGGTGCCGGGCCGACGATCGGCGAGCCGTCCGGAGTGTAGGCGATGGCGCCGTTGTAGACCTTCTTGATGCCGACCTCGCCGAACGCCGGCACGCGGACGATGGCCGCCTCGATGTGCGGCATCAGCCGCTCGAGGTCCTCCTGGAAGAGCTCGTATTCGGACTCGTCGGACGGGCCGTCGACGTAGCAGGCCGGCGCGCCCTTCTCGTAGGGGCCGAGCAGCAGGCCGCCATTCTCCTCGCGCATGTACCAGGAGCTGTCGCTCTCGCGCAGCACGCCCATCTCGGGCAGGCCCTGCTTCTTGCGCGCGACGATCGCCGGATGCGGCTCGGTGACGATGTACTGGTGCTCGACCGGGATGACCGGCACGTTGAGGCCCACCATGGCCCCGGTGCGGCGGGCGAAATTGCCGGTGCAGGAGACGACGTGGTCGGCGACGATGTCGCCCTTGTCGGTCACGCACGCGCCATTTGCCGTCGCCGGCCTGCTCGATGGCGGTCACCGCGGTGTTGCGGTGGATGGTGGCGCCGCGGTCGCGCGCGCCCTTGGCCAGCGCCTGGGTGAGGTCGGCCGGCTGGATATAGCCGTCGTGCGGGTGCTGGATGGCGCCCAGGATGCCGTCGGTCTCGCAGAGCGGCCAGACCTCCTTCAGCTGCTTCCGGCGTCAGCAGCCTGACCGGCACGTCGATCGTCTCGGCGATGCCGGCATAGTACATGAACTCGTCCCAGCGATCGCGGGTGCGCGCCAGGCGGATGTTGGAGCAGTTGGTGAAGCCGACATTCATGCCGGTCTCCTCCTGCAGCTCCTGGTAGAAGCGCACCGAGTATTTGTGGATCTGGCCGACCGAGTAGCTCATGTTGAAGAGCGGCAGCAGCCCGGCGGCGTGCCAGGTCGAGCCCGAGGTCAGCTCCTTGCGCTCGAGGAGCACTGCGTCGGTCCAACCCTTGCGGGCCAGGTGATAGAGCGTCGAGACGCCGACCACGCCGCCTCCGATGACCACCGCTCGCGCTTGGCTCTGCATCGCCGCAAGACTCCCCGCTTCTCGCTGCCGCGACGTGCCTGCGCCGGCCGCTGATCTTCGCGGACAATATTCCGGCCCGACAAGCCGCGCCGCCGCCTGTTTGCGACATCGCCAAAACGGGTCGCGACGGACGCCATTAACGTTTCGCAAGCGCTTTCGGGCCTATGGTGCCGGCGAGGCGGCGCTCCGGCCCGCGCCCCCGGGGCAGGCCGGTCGCTCCTCGAACGTCGGACGCCCCCCGCCCGCTCAACTCGATGCCGCCGGAGGATGACTGTCCATGGCCGCTGCCGAAATCGCCGGTGTCCGCACGAAGCGCGCCTTCTGGACGTCGCCGCTCCTGCCGCTGGCGCTGGCGCTCGCCGTCGTGCTGTTCCTGCTTTCGCTGCCGCTCAGCCTGCCGTCGGGCCGATGTATTGGGACGTCCTCATCTACTACGACGCCGCCAACCGCATCTTCGACGGCCAAATGCCGGTCGTCGACTTCTTCACCCCCGTGGGGCCGCTCGGCTATTATCTGTTTGCGGGCTGGCTCGCGCTGTTCCCGAACGCGCAGCCGGTCCTGATCGCCCACTGGTCGCTGCTCGCGCTCACCCTGCCGATGATGGCCGCCGTGACGATCGAGGCCGACCGCCAGTCGCGCGCCGCCGCATTCGGCCTCGTGCTGCCGTTCCTCTTGTTTTCCCTGCTGCCCTTCAACACCCACGAATACTACCCCTATCCGGGCTCGGACGGCTTCGGCATCTACAATCGCCAGATCTGCCAGATGCTCTACGTGATGGTGGCGGCGCTCCTCTTCGTGCGCCGGCCGGCGGTGCTGACGGCGATCGTGCTGGTGGCGATGACGTCGCTGTTCTTCCTCAAGATCACCGGCTTCGTCGCCGGCCTGGTGGTCGCCGGGTACGCCCTGCTCGCCGGCCGGCTCAGCTGGCGCCAGACGGCGCAGACTGCTGGCCGCCTTCGCCGCGCTGCTCTGGCGCTGCGGAGCTGTCGAGCGGCCTCGTCTCGGCCTATCTCGCGGGCATCGTCGCGCTGACGGAGATGAACAGCGCCACGCTCGCCCCGCGCTTCCTCCAGTCGCTGTCGATGAATTTCGGCGTCGTCTCGCCGGGCGGCGCGCTGGCGATCCTGCTCGTCGCCGCCGACCGGCACGGCATTGGTCGAGCGCCTCGCTGCGCTGGCCGTGAGCGCTCGCTCGCCGCGGCTGCCGCCCTCTTCGATCAGGACGGGCTCTGGCTGGCGGTCGTGCTCTTCGCCGGCATCCTCTTCGAGACGCAGAACACCGGCAGCCAGGCGATGATCTTCGTCTGGCCGGTGCTGCTTGCGATCGTCGATGAAGCTCCCGGCGCTTGACCCGCACGCCGACGCTGATGGCGGCCGTCGCCGTGCTCGCCGCCGCCACGGCGCTGCCGCCGGCCGTCGGCATCGTCGAGCGCGCGGCGCGCGCCTATGCCGGCGCGGTGAAGAACGTCGCCGCTGCCGCATGAGCGGCTGAAGTCGCTCGGCGCGCTCAACATGCGCCCCGAGGTGCTGAAGCGCGCTGAGCTGATGCTCGACATCTACCCCGACGCATCCGCTCACCTACGGCCGGCTGGTGCGATCGGGCGAGCTGCCCTCGCCGCTGCTCTATTCCGACTTCGACTTCCAGGTCGGCGCACCTGATGGCGATCGACCGGGCGATCGGCGCCATCGAGGCCCTGGAAGCGGCGAACGGCGTCCGCTTCGAGACGATCATGTCGCTCAACTTCGTCAACCCCTTCCCCTGGCTGATGCAGCGCAGCGCACCGCTCCACGTGGCGATCGGCGCCGACCCGACGCGGGCCGTGCCGCCGCCCGACGCCGACGTCGCGGCAGCGATGCGCGACACCGACCTCGTTCTCTACCCGAGATGCCCGCCGACGACGGCCAATGCCGACCTCTTCCGGCTCTATGCGCCGATGCTTTCGGAGCACCGGCGCATCCGGCTCGACGCCTGCTTCGACGCCTTCGTCCAGGGCCGCCGCTTCCGCCGCTCCCGCCCCGCCCGCAGTCCCATCACCCCATCTGGCTTTTCACGAAATCCTTGACGATCGCCACGATGCCGCGCGACAGCAGGTCGTCGAGCGCGTCGACGAAGGTGTCGACGTCGTCGCGCGAGCAGATCAGCGGCGGCTCGAGCCGGATGACGTTGCGATTGTACTCGGTGAAGGCGACCAGCACGTCGTAGTCGCGCAACAGAAGCGCCCCGACGAAGCCCGACAGCGAGCCCTTGAGCTTGTCGTCCAGCATGCCGACCACCGGCCTCAGCACCGCCGGCAAGGTCTGCGAGAAGTCGTGGAACTCCAGGCCGACCATCAGGCCCTTGCCGCGCACGTCCTTGACGATCTTGGGATATTTGGCCTTCAGCGCCTCCAGCCGCGAAAGCAGGTAGGCGCCGGTCGCCGCCGCGTTGTCGATCAGCCCCTCGTCGTAGAGCACGTTGAGCGCCTCGATGGCGGTGACGCAGGCCTCGCCGATGCCGCCGAAGGTGGCCATCGCATGGATCATCGCCGTCTTCGGCGTGCCATAGGCCTTCATGTAGACGTCGCGGCGGGCGATCATGGCGCCGACCGCCGCCTTGCCGCCGCCGAGCGACTTGGCGAGCGCGGTGACGTCGGGCACCACGCCCTCGTGCTCGAAGGCGTAGAAGCGGCCGGTGCGGCCATAGCCGCACTGCACCTCGTCGGCCACCCAGAGCACGCCATAGCGGTCGCACAGCGTGCGCAGCGCGCGAAAGAAGCCCCGCGGCGCCTGGACGATGCCGCCGCCGCCCTGGATCGTCTCCAGCACCACGACGCCGATCTCGGGATCGGCGCGGAAGGCACGCTCGATCGCCTCGATGTCGCCGAACGGCACCTTGACGGCGTTGCCGACCAGCCCGAACTCGCCGCGATAGAGGGGGCCGTCGGTGATCGACAGCACGCCCTTGGTCTTGCCGTGGAAGGAGTTCTCCGCATAAACGATCTTCGGCCGCGCCGGGCCGGCGGCGCGCTCGGCCACCTTGACGGCGGCCTCCATGGCCTCCGAGCCCGAGGAGCCCAGGAACACCATGTCGAGGTCGCCGGGCGAGCAGGCGGCGAGGTTCTTCGCCAGTGCGGCCGCGTATTGCGACATGAAGGCGATGGCGATCTCGTGGCGCTTCTCTTCCTGGAAGCGGCGGCGCACGTCGAGGATGCGGGGATGGTTGTGGCCGAAGGCCAGCGAGCCGAAGCCGCCGAAGAAGTCGAGGATGCGGCGGCCGTTCTGGTCGATGTAGTGCATGCCCTCGGCGCGCTCCACCTTGACCTTGTGGAAGCCGAGCAGCTTCATGAAATGCAGCTGGCCGGGGTTGACGTGGGCGCGGAAGAGATCGGTGATCGCCGTGACGTCGAGGGCCTTGGCATCCTCCACCGTCAAGCAGATGCGGCTTCGTCACGGCGGAAGGGTCGAGGCGCGGCGCCTCGACCAGCGGGCGGGCGGCGGCTCTGTCCTCGGCGGGCTTGTCCACGACGGTCATCCTAACGTCTCCTATTCGGCCGGCACATGGGAGTCGGCCAAGGCGCCACCACGCTTCTTGTGGCGATACTCGCGGTAGGCGGCGATCAGCATGTCCTCGTCGCGGAAGTGCGGCAGCCAGCGCAGCTCGCGCTCGGCCTTCGACACGTCGAGCACGCACATCTCGTCGGCGATCAGATATTGCTCGGGGTCCATGATCGGCATGTTCAGGAGGTCGAGCAGGTCGAGGGTGCGCTTCACCGCCCAGCCGGGGGTCGGCAGCAGGATCGAGCGGGAGCCGGCGAACTTCACCAAATCGCCGAGCAGCTTGCGGACCGGTGGAGGGTTCAGCGAGCCGAGATTGTAGGCCTCGTTGGGAACGCCGGCGCGGAAGGCCAGCCGCGCCGCTTCCGCGCAGTCGAACACCGAGATGAACTGGTAGGGGTTGCGGCCCGAGCCGATCATCGGCACCGGCAGGTTCCAGTCGATCAGCTTGAACAGCTTCTCCAGGATGCCGAGCCGCCCCGGGCCGATGATCAGCCGCGGGCGGAACAGCGAGATGCGCATGCCCTTGTCGCGCCAGACGGCCGCCAGCTCCTCGGTCTTCAGCTTGGAGAGGCCGTATTCGCCGAGCGGCGCGGCCGGATGATCCTCGTTCTGCGGCCAGACATGGGTGTGGCCGTAGATCATGTCGGTGGTGTAGTGGACGAGCCGCCAGGCGTCGGCGCTGGCCATCGCCTGGATGATGTTCTCGGTGCCGTGGTAGTTGACCGGCCAGAAGAAGTCGTGCCGCTTGGCGCGCACCTGGATCGGCGACAGCATCTTGGCCGACAGGTTGTAGACCATGTCGTCGGGCCGCAGCCCGACGGCAGCCACCGAGCCGGGATCGGTGACGTCGCAGGCAACGAAGGCGACCTTGCTGCGATAGTGCAACAGGTCGCTCTTGGCGATGTCGGCCACGACCACCTCGTCGCCGTCGGCCACGAGCTTGGGGGCCAGGTGACGGCCGACGAAGCCGTCGCCGCCGAAGATCACGTGTCTCATCGGGTCAACTCACTGGTGCGGATGGGCTCCGAGGCTTCGGCCTGGCGGCCGGCGCCGCCCTGGGCGATCAGCACGGTGCCGACGCAGATGAAGGCGATGCCGGCGATGCGCCAGGCGTTCAGGTCCTCGTGGAAGACGAAATAGGCGAACACCGCCACCGCCACGTAGGCCAGGCTAAGGAACGGATAGGCGAAGGAGAGCTCCACCTTGGACAGCACGTAGAGGTGCGAGGCCATGGAGATCACGAAGGTGCACAGCCCGAAGAAGATCCACGGGCTGAAGACGATCTGCAGCAGGCGAAGGAGCGGGTTGACGCCGTCGAAGCCGAGCGGCCCGAGCGTCATCATGCCCTGCTTCAGCATCAGCTGCGCTGCGGCATTGGTCATGACTGTGAAGAGGATGAAGGCCAGATACTGCATAGTTTCCACCTACCCGCCGCACTTATAGGGCGAACAGGAAAACGATCGGTGAAAGGATGGCTCGAATTCGTCTCGAAGTTGAATTTTTTCAGGCGGCGCGAACGTCGCCGCCCTCGGCGCCCGAGGGATCGAGCCTGAGCGCGGTGCGGCGCCAGAAGTCCGACAGGAAGGCCGGGTCGCGCAGCGCTTCGAGCCCGCGCCAGCCCGGAAACGAGGCGGCGAACACGGCCGGGCTCATGCGCGCATCCTTGTAGGGATTGACGGCGCCGCCGGCATCGATGGCGATGGCATCGAGCCGGTCGAGGAGCGCCAGCGTCGGCGCGCCGCGGTTCGCGAAGTCGAGCGTCAGCGTGTAGCCGGGGCGCGGGAACGACAGGAGCCCCGGCGAGGCCATCGGTCCGAAGCGCTTCAGGACCGTCAGGAACGAGCCCTGCCCGGCTGCGCGGGCGGCGCGCAGCAGCGCCGGTACGGCGCTCCGGGCAACGGCATCCGGCACGACGCTCTGGTGCTGGTGCAGGCCCTTCGGCCCGTAGAGCAGGTTCCAGTCCCGCACCCCGTCGAGCGGGAAGAAAAAGCCCTGGTAGCCGACCTGACGCGGCCCGGCGTGGCGCGACTTGGCGAGCCGGTAGGCGGCGTTGAAGACGGACAGAAACGGCCGGCCGACCAGCGGCAGCGGCGGCACGAAGGGAACCTTGAGGCGGCCCCCTGCCCGGTCGGCCGCCCGCGCGCCATGCGGCGAATGATTGCCCGTGAGGAGCACGCCCCGCCCTTCGGCCCGGCCGGTGGCGAGCTGGTCGATCCAGGCCACCGCATACTCGTTCTGGGCGTCGGCCGCCTCCGCCAGGTCGAAGAAGGCGTCGAGGCCGTGAAACGGCGTGGCGCGCTCCTCGATGTCGAGCGACGGCACGCGCATCAGGCGGATCGTCGCGTCGAGGATCAGCCCGGTCAGCCCCATGCCGCCGATCGTCGCGGCGAAGAGCTGTGAATTGTCGACTGCCGACAATCGATGCCGTTGGCCGTCGGAGGTGAGCAGCGTCAGCGCCTCGACATGGCAGCCGAAGGTGCCGCGGCGATGGTGGTTCTTGCCATGCACGTCGTTGGCGATGGCGCCGCCCAGGGTGACGAGCTGGGTGCCGGGCACCACGGCGGGGAAATAGCCGAACGGCGCGGCGTGGGCGATGATGTCGGAGAGCAGCGTGCCCGCCTCGGCCTCCAGCAGGCCGGTCTCCGGGTCGAAGGCGAGGATCCGGTCCCTCTCCCGCATGTCGATCAGCGTGCCTTCGCGGTTCTGGCAGCTGTCGCCGTAGGAGCGGCCGTTGCCGTAGGCGAGCAGGCTGCCGGCTTGGCTGTGGGCTGCCATCAGGCGGGCAATGCCGGTGTCGGCATCGATCGCCCGCCCCGAGACGGGAACGGCGCGGCCGAAGCTTTCCAGCTGGCGGGGCATCACATGCCCGCCGCCACCAGCAGCACAGCGCCGATCAGCGCCACCAGCTGACTGCGCCAGTCGCGAATGATGAAGACGACCGGGTCGTCGTTCATCTGGTCGCGGCGCGCCAGGATCCAGACGCGCATGGTCAGATAGAGCACGATCGGCGACAGCGGCCACACCAGCCAGGGGTGCGCGTAGAGCTCGCGCACCTGCTCGCTGTCGATATAGAGCGCCAGCACCAGCGCAGCGGAGAAGGCCGAGGCCATGCCGGCCTGGGCGATGATCTCCTGGTCCTCGGTGCGATAGCCGCGCCCGGCGATGCGCTCGCCGGCCGGCAGCGGCGTCGAGCGCAGCTCGACATAGCGCTTCACCAACGCCAGCGACAGGAAGAAGAAGATCGAGAAGGCGAGCAGCCAGAACGACACCTCGGTGCCGGTGGCGGCGGCGCCACCGAGGATTCGCAGCGTGTAGAGCCCGGCCAGCGTGAGCACGTCGATCAACAGCATCCGCTTGACAGAGAAGGAATAGGCCGTGGTGGTGACGAGATAGGCGCCGAGGACGCCGAGGAAGGCGGTCGGCAGCGGCGACGCGGCGGCAAGGCTGATCACCAGGAGCACGCCGATCGCCGCGAAGCCGAAGGGCATCGACAAGAGGCCGCTGGCAAACGGCCTGTGGCGCTTGGTCGGGTGCCGCCGGTCGAGCGCCAGGTCGAAGAAGTCGTTGAGGATGTAGATCGCCGAGGCGGCGGCGGAGAACGACACGAAGGCGAACAGGCAGGCGACCAACATGCCGGCGTTGAAGTATTCGTGGGACAGCACCATCGGCACGGCGATCAGCGAGTTCTTCAGCCATTGGTGCGGCCGCAGCATCTTCGCCACGGTCTTCCAGGTCGGCCGCGGCGTCTCCAGAAGCTCGCCGCCGTTGCGGCGGTGCCAGCGCGAGGCGTGGCGGTCCGGCGCCACCACGATGGCGCCGCGCGCCGCATCGAACACCTTGAGGTCGTGGCGGCTGTTGCCCGCATAGTCGAAGCCGCCGTCGCCGAACGCCTCCACCAGCGCCTGCCGCTTGCGATCGGCGGTCATGTTGTGGGCGCCGTCGGTCGCCAGCACGAGGTCGAAGAGCCCGAGATGGCCGGCGATCGCCTCGGCGAACTTGCGCGGCGTGCCCGTCGCCAGGATGACCTGGCGGCCGGCGGAGCGCTCCTGGCGCAGCCGCGCCAGAACCGCTTCGCGATAGGGCAGGCCGGCGGGGTCGAGGTCGATGCGGGCGGCGATCTCGCGCTTCAGCCTGGCCGGGCCGGCGAGCGCCCAGAACGGCACCAGGAACAGATAGAGCGGGTTCTGACGCAACAGCAGGAACAGGCCTTCGAAGAGCAGGTCGGTCGCGATCAGCGTGCCGTCCAGATCCACTGCCAAAGGTATCGCCTGCTTTTTCGATCGAGCGTCCATCACCCGCTTGCCCATCACCCGCGCCAACCTCCCGCCAGAGGATAGACGACAGACCTGCAACCGCCGGTTAAGCCGCCGGCGGCGCCGGAAGCGGCAACGCGGATTTTGCCAACTATCGTTAACGGAGTGCGAGCGCGATCGCTCGAATGCCGGGCATTGGCCGGCGGACGGGCTATTTGATCTTGGCGACGCCGCCTGAAATCTCGATGGTCTCGGAGCCGGTCAGGGCCTCGCGGTCGCCATTCGGCATGGTGACGAAGCAGCCCGACGGGCAGAACTCGACCGTCTCGCCGGCGGCCACGGCCAGCTCGGACTTGTTGCCGCCCTCGGTCACCACCAAGGTGCGCGGCTCGCTGTCCAGATTGACGGCGCTTGCTGCAATGCCCTGCCCGCCCAGCGCCGACAGGATGGCCGCTGCGACCCAGAACCTCTTCATCGTCGTCCCGGTGTTTCCACCGCCTCTGTTGCCTTGGAAGGCGCCTGCCTTCCCTGATCCAACTTATAGGAGAAGCTAGCTGAACGGCAACTGAATGGCGGCACCGGTCGGGGTGCGTCGGCTAGTTGGACAGCGCCTTGCTGCCGGCGGCGCCGCGACGCCGCTCGGCGATCGGCTTGTCCTTGGCGGGTGCCCTCGCCGGAGGTGCGGCGGGCGCTACCTGCTCGACCGGCGCGGCGGCCTCGGCGGGCTTGCCCTGCGTCGACTGGCGCTCCATGAAGGCGATGCCGATGCCCTCCTGCGAGAAGGTCTCGATGATGGCGTATCGCAGCTCGTTCTGCACCACGAGCGAGCTCATGATGTCGGCGACGAAGACGCGCAGCTCGAACATCATGGCGGTGTCGCCGATGCTGGCGAAGAAGACGTTGGGCTCCGGGTTCCTGAGCACCAGCGGCTGGTTCCGAGCAACCTGGAGGAGCGCCGCCTGCACCTTCCGCGGGTCGCTGCCATAGGCGATGTTGATCGGGATGTCGACGCGGCCGAGCTTGTTGCGGTGCGTCCAGTTGCCGACCGCTGAATTGATCAGCTCGGAGTTGGGCAGGATGACCGTCTGGCGCTGGAAGGTCTCGATCTCGGTCGCCCGGACGCTGATCTTCTTGACCGTCCCGGACACCGCGCCGGCGGTGATCCAGTCACCCGCCTTGAATGGACGTTCAGCCAACAGGATGAGGCCGGAGACGAAGTTGGAGACCACGTTCTGCAGGCCGAAGCCGATGCCGAGCGACAGGCCGCCGGCGATCAGCGCCAGGTTCGACAGATCGATGCCGGCGGCCGAGACGCCGATCAGCGCGGCGATCGCCAGGCCGGCATAGCCGACGACGGTGCGGATCGAGTTGCGGACGCCCAGGTCGACGCGGCCGCGCGCCATCACCGAGCCGTCGAGCCAGCCCTGGAACCAGCGCGTCACGAAATAGCCGACGACGAAGACGAACAGGCCGGTGGCGAGCCCGATCAGCGAGAAGGAGACCGAGCCGATGCGGATCTCGGTGGCCAGCCGATAGGCCCAGGCGGTGATGTCGCCGGGCTGGAAGCCCCACAGGAACAGGATCAGCGGCAGGCCGATCACCACGACCAGGATGTTGATGCCGATGGAGACGACGAGGCCGAGCTGGTCGAGCGTCGTCTCGTCGAGGCTGAAGCCGCTCTCCAGGCGACGGCCGAGGGCCGTGTTGGCGAAGGCGCCTTCGTCGGAGATGGCCCGCGCCGACAGGAAGCCGAGATACATGGTCGACAGCACGGCGCCGGTGATGACGATCTGCGTCGACATGAAGCGCGCGAAGCCGATATAGCCGAGCAGCGCCGAGAGCAGCGTCAGCCCGCCGAGCGCATAGAGCGCCACGCGCAGCAGCGGATGCCAGTGGCGCGGCGTGCCGTCGGCGTCGGCGAACGGCCGGACCATGCCGATCAGCACCACCATCAGGCCGGTCAGCACGGTGGCCGCCAGGCTCTCGCCGACGGTCAGCGAAAGCGGCGAGCCGAGGACCCGATAGACGGTGTTCAGGAAGCCGTCGATGGCGGTGAAGATGGCGGTCGCCGAGATCAGGATCAGCAGCAGCCGCGCCGGCCGGTTCTCGACCGCGATGAGGCGCCAGTTGGGGAGCGACGGCGACAGCACGGCGCTGGCCAGTCGGTGGACGAAGAAGACGATGCCGGTGACCAGGAACAGGGCCGCCATCATGGTGCCGATGTCGCCGCGCAGCACGCTGAAATAGTCGTAGAGGAAGTAGGTGCTGGAGAGGAACACGCCGACCGCCACCGTCGGCACCAGCGTCGACCAGAAGGCGACGGACAGGCGGCTGAGATAGGAGGGCTTCTCGATGGTCGGGTCGGCCTCGAACAGGCCGCCGAAGAGGCGGCGGCCGCCGATCAGCAGCACGACCGCTGCCATCAGCGACAGGAAGGTCGCCGCCAGCACCGAATTCAGCTTGAACTGGACGACGAAGCGGACCCAGGACGAGGTCGTCCGGTAGAGGTCGCGCCCGGCGCTGCCGAAGGCGTCCGACACGTCGCCGAACATCTCGGCGTCGATGTCGTAGCGCTTGGTGAGCAGCCGCGCGAAGAGCTGGCGGCGCATGTCGGCGATCTGGCTGACCAGCGCGTTGATGCGGATGGCGAGGTTCTCGGCCACCCCGAGAAGGGCGTTGATCTCCGCCTTCTCCCCGGTGAGGTCGCGCCGCTCGCCGGTGACCACCGGCGGCTCGGGCGGCTGGTCCTTGCCCGGCGGCGCGCCGATTTGGTCGAGCCGCGCATTGATCTCGGCCAGCCGCGGCCGGAAGGCCTGGCCACTCGAGAGCAGCTCGCGCGCCAGCTCGTCGAGGTTCAGCCTGACGTCGACCAGGCGGGCGTCGTCCTCCGCATTGGCGACCAGCGTCTTGGCCAGTTCCTCGGTTTTGCGGGCGAGCCGGTCGACGACGCTCTTCTGCTCGTCGAGCAGGCGCGTGCCAACGCCTTCATCGACGCCTTGCGCGGCGGCAGGCCAGGCAGCCGTCAGCCAGACGAGAAGAAGGGCGGCAAGGCGCAAGGAGGATCGCAAGGTCATGATGCCAATGGGCGGTCCGCTGGCGTGGTCGCGTTCTGATCGCGTTCTTGATAGAGATGCCGGAGGCAACGGGCAAGCCGCAGGTTGTTCCCGCCAGGCGTCGGCCAGTCGAAAGGCGATGGCGCAAAATTGACCTTGGGCGGTCCGGCTGATCTATAGTCTGCCGCCTGAATTCGGAGGGGATTGCCGTTAAATGGCGGAATATTCGGCCTTTTCGCTGCTTCGCAACGCGCTTGCCGGCAACAGCGGCTGGAAGCCCGCCTGGCGCAAGGCGGAGCCGAAGCCCGCCTACGAGGTGATCGTCATCGGCGGCGGCGGGCATGGGCTCGCCACCGCCTACTACCTGGCCAAGGAGCATGGAATCAGCAGCGTCGCGGTGCTCGAGAAGGGCTGGCTGGGCTCCGGAAACGTCGGCCGCAACACGACGATCGTGCGCTCCAACTACCTGCTACCGGACTCCATCCGCTTCTACGAGCATTCCATGCGGCTATGGGAGAACCTCTCCCACGACCTCAACTACAACGTCATGTTCTCGCAGCGCGGCATCCTCAACCTGGCGCATTCGCCGGCGCAGGCCGACGACTACATCCGCCGCGGCAATGCCATGCGGCATGGCGGCGGCGACGCGGCATGGCTCTCGCCGGCGGAGATCGCCCGCAAGGTGCCGGGGCTCGACGTGTCGGCGTCGGCGCGCTTCCCGGTCGTCGGCGGCCTGCTGCAGGCGCGCGCCGGCACCGCCCGCCACGACGCGGTGGCCTGGGGCTATGCCCGCGGCGCCGACCGGCGCGGCGTCGACATCGTGGAGAATTGCGAGGTCACCGGTTTCCTGCGCGACGGCGACCGGGTGATCGGCGTCACCACGACGCGCGGCGAGATCCGCGCCAAGAAGGTGGCAGTGGCGGTCGCCGGCAGCACCGGGCGGGTCATGAAGCTCGCCGGCATCGAGCGGCTGCCGATCGAAAGCCACGTGCTGCAGGCCTTCGTCTCGGAATCGCTGAAGCCGTTCGTCGACTGCGTCGTCACCTTCGGCGCCGGCCACCTCTACATGTCCCAATCGGACAAGGGCAGCCTGGTGTTCGGCGGCGACATCGACGGCTACAACAGCTACGCCCAGCGCGGCAACCTGCCGCTCGTGGAAGAGGTGATGAGCGAGCTCCTGGCCATGTTCCCCTCGCTGGCGCGGGTGCGCCTGCTGCGCTCCTGGGGCGGCGTCATGGACATGTCGATGGACGGCTCGCCGATCATCACCACCGGTCCGCTGCCCGGCATGTACCTGAATTGCGGCTGGTGCTACGGCGGCTTCAAGGCGACGCCGGCGTCGGGCTTCGCCTTCGCCTACACGATCGCCAAGGACCATCCGCACGCCATCAACGCCCCCTACACGCTCGACCGCTTCAACCGCGGCATCCTGATCGACGAGAAGGGCCAGGGCTCGACGCCCCGGCTGCATTGAGGAAAGCGGGCCATGCGCATCACCTGCCCCTATTGCGGCCCGCGCGACCTGGCGGAGTACACCTACCAGGGCGACGGCAACCGCATCCGTCCCGACCCGGCGTCGACCGACCCGGCGGCCTGGAACGCCTATGTCTACGATCGGCTGAACCCGGCCGGGCCGCACCACGAAGTGTGGCAGCATTCCGGGGGCTGCCGCCAGCATCTCGCCGTCAGCCGCGACACGCTGACCCATGCGATCCTCGACGTGCGCTTCTCCCGCGATGCCGGGCAGCGGCGGTCGGACGGGCATCGCAAGGCGGGCGAGCCGGCATGAGCCCGCGCCGTGCCGACATCGGCGGCGGCCGCATCGACCGCCATCGCGACGTCCGCTTCACCTTCGACGGCCGCCCCTATTCCGGCCATCCCGGCGACACGCTGGCCTCGGCGCTGCTGGCCAACGGCGTTTCGCTTGTTGGCCGTTCATTCAAGTACCACCGGCCGCGCGGCGTGCTCGCCGCCGGCGTCGACGAGCCGAACGCGCTGGTGACGGTGCTTAAGGGCGAGGTGCGCGAGCCCAACGTGCCGGCGACGCTGCTGGAGGTCCATGACGGCCTGGTCGCCGTCAGCCAGAACCGCTTCCCCTCGCTCGACCTCGATTTTGCCGCCGTGAACCAGCTGGCGGGCGGGCTGTTTTCGGCCGGCTTCTATTACAAGACCTTCATGGGGCCGGTGGTCGGACCGCTCAAGGGAACGCGGTTCTGGATGCTCTGCGAGCCGTTCATCCGCCGCGCGGCGGGACTCGGACGGGCCGGCACGGCGCCCGATCCCGACCGCTACGAGCGCATGAACGCCTTCTGCGAGGTGCTGGTGGTCGGCTCGGGACCGGCTGGCCTCAGCGCCGCCAAGGCCGCCGCGGCAAGCGGCAAGCGGGTCATCCTGGCGGAGCTCGACGCGCGCATGGGCGGCCAGGCGAACTGGTCGGGCGAGACGATCGGCGGCCGACCGGCTGCGGAATGGGCCGCCGCGCAGCTGCATGAGCTGGCCGGACGGCCGAATGTGCGCCTTCTGCCGCGGACGACGGTATGGGGCTACTACGACGACAACACGTTCTCGGCGCTGGAGCGGGTCGCCGACCACAAGGCGCGGCTGCGGCCGGGCGAGCCACGGCACCGCCATTGGGTGATCCGGGCCGATGCCGTGGTGCTTTCGACCGGCGCCTTCGAGCGGCCGCTGGTGTTTCCGGGCAACGACCGGCCGGGCGTGATGCTCGCCGGGGCCGCCGAGCGCTACGCCAACGAGTTCGGCGTGGTCGCGGGGCGCCGGGTGGCGCTGTTCACCAACCATGATGGCGCCTACCGCGCCGCAGCGGCGCTGAAGGCCGGCGGCGCCGAGATCGTCGCGCTGATCGACGTGCGCCGGGAGGTCTCCCCGGAGGCGCGCTCGGCCGCGCTGGCCGCCGGTGGGGCGTTCCTGACCGGGCACGCGGTGGTAGGCACCGAAGGCGGCAAGGCGCTGACCGGCATCAAGGTGCAGCCCTACGACGCGGCCACGGCGAGCCTCAGCGGCGAGAAGCGCAGCCTGGCCGCCGACTGCCTGCTGATGTCGGGCGGCTGGTCGCCGGCGCTGCACCTGGCGAGCCAGGCCGGCGCCGCGCCGCGCTGGGACGAGGCGCTGCAGGCCTTCCTGCCGCCGGAGGGCGCTCGCAACTGGCAAGGCGCCGGGGCGTTCAACGGGCGGACGGACACGGCTGCGGCGCTGTCCGAGGGCGACGCGGCGGGCCGCAAGGCGGCCGGGCTCGCCGGCCGCGCCAAGGCACCGGCGGTGGGCGGGCCGGCGCTCGGCGGCGCGCCGGCGCCGGTGTTCGAGATCAAGGCACCCGGCAAGGCCTTCGTCGATTTCCAGCACGACGTGACGGCCGAGGACGTCCGGCTTTCGCACCGCGAAGGCTTCATCTCGGTCGAGCACCTCAAGCGCTACACGACGCTCGGCATGGCGACCGACCAGGGCAAGACCTCCAACGTGCCGGGCCTCGCCATCATGGCGGAGGCGCGCGGCGTGCCGATCCCCAAGGTCGGGACCACCCGCTTCCGGCCGCCGTTTTCGCCGGTGTCGCTGGGTTCGCTGGCGGCCGAGCGCTACGGCGAGGTCAAGCCCGAAAGGCTGACGCCGATGCATGACTGGCACCTTGCCCACGGGGCGCGGATGTACACCGCCGGCCTGTGGTTCCGACCGATGATCTACGGGCTGCCCGGCGAGACCGTCGAGCAGGCCTATGTGCGGGAGGCGAAGACAGTCCGCGAAAAGGCTGGAATCGTTGACGTTTCCACGCTTGGAAAAATCGCCGTCCAGGGTCCGGACGCGGCCGCTTTCCTGGACCGGGTCTACACCAACCTCTTCTCCTCGCTGCCGGTCGGCAAGGCCCGCTACGGCCTGATGCTGCGCGAGGACGGCCTGCTGCTCGACGACGGCACCACCTGGCGGCTCGGCGAGAACGACTTCCTGATGACCACCACGACGGCCAATGCCGGCAAGGTGATGCAGCACCTGGAATACCTGCTCGACGTCGTCTGGCCGGAACTCAAGGTGCACCTGACCTCGGTCACCGACCAATGGGCGGGTGCTGCCATCGGTGGCCCCAAGGCGCGCGAGATCCTGGCGAGCGCGGTGACCGGGACGGACGTCGACGACAAGGCGCTGCCCTTCATGGGCATCGCATACGGCGAGATCGCCGGCGCGCCGGTGATGATCTGCCGCCTCTCATTCTCCGGCGAGATGGCCTTCGAGGTCTATTGCGGCGCCGGCTATGGCGAGCACGTCTGGGAGGCGCTGATGGCGGCCGGCAAGCCGTTCGGCATGGTCGCGTACGGGCTGGAGGCGTTGGGCACGCTGCGCATCGAGAAGGGCCACGTCACCGGCGCCGAGATCGACGGGCGCACGACGGCGCGGGACCTCTACCTCGACGGCATGCTGTCGAAGAAGAAGCCGTTCGTCGGTTCGGGCACCATGGACCGCCAAGGGTTGCTTGCCGACGACCGCGTCCGGCTGGTCGGCGTTGTGTCGCTCGACAACCGGCCGCTCAACGGCGGCGCGCACATCGTCGAGCGAAGCGATCCCGACGAGCCGCGGGACTCCATCGGGCACATCACCGCCGCCTGCTATTCGCCGGCACTGGGGCGCTACATCGCGCTGGCGCTGGTCAAAGGCGGCAAGGCGCGGCACGGCAGCCGGGCCTTCACCAGCGATCCGCTGCGCGGCCGCTACGGGCCGGTCGAGATCGTGAGCCACCATTTCTACGACCCCGAAGGGAAACGCCTCCATGGTTGACGCCGTCTCGCCGCTGGCGCCGGCGTGGGAGCCGGGCACACATGGCGACACCAGCGCCGGCATCGGCGTGACGCTGACCGAGCTGGCGCCCGGGTCGATCGTCCAGGCGGCGGCCTGGCCGGGCGAGGAAAAGGCGCTGATCGCGGCGATCGGCCGGGTCGCCGGACTGGAGCTGCCCGACGGCGCCGGCGGTGGCATCGCCACGGAAGGCAAGGCCGCCTTCGGCTTCGCGCCGGGCCGCTTCCTGGTGACCGACCAGAAGGAGGGCCTGGCGGCGGCGCTCGCCGAGCGCGTGCCGTCCGGCATGGGGACGGTCACCGACCTGTCGCACGGCCGCACCGTGCTGCGCATTTCCGGGCCGAAGGCCGAATGGGTGCTGGCCAAGTTCTTCGCCATCGACCTGTCGCTCGCCGCGCTGCCGGTGGGTTCGGGCCTGTCGACGGCCCACCACGACATCTTCGCGCTGATCCAGCGCGCGGCGGCGGACCAGTTCGACGTGATCGTGTTCCGCTCCTTCGCCCGCTCGTTCTGGGCAGCGCTGCGGCACGCCTCTGCCGAGGTCGGCTACGAGGTCAGCTAGCCGGCGCGCCGGCCCTTTCGCCTTGAAACAGTTGAAACAATTCGCTTGGCGCCCGACCGCATGTTGAAACAATGTGTGGCTAGGTTGAGCCTTGCGAGGCCTGCGCGTCACCCAGCGCATAGGGCCCACGGACGGGACGACGATGAGGAAACGGCGGATGAAACCTGCACAGGCGAACTCCACGCAGACCGGCTATGCGCTCTTCGACGAGGATTCGTTGCTGGTCGACGCCAATGGCGAGATCCTGTGCGGCGGGCTGATCCCCGGCGACCTGGCCCCGCGCACCACCATGGTCCAGCTGGTGGCGCGGGTGCTGGAGCAGCTGAGAAGCTTCGACGGCAAGCCGATCGACGGCAGCCGGCGCTTCGTCGAAGCGGCGGCGAAGCGCTGGGCCAAGCTGCAGGCCGGGCCGATCGAGGCGGAGACGCTGGACGCCCGCTGGAAGATCCTGACCGCGCATCCGCGCAGCGACGGCGGCGTAGCGCTGGTCAGCGTCGACGTCACCGAGACCAAGCGCGCGCAGCTCGTCCACCTGGAAAACGTCGAGGTGTTCCGCTGCATCACCGAGAGCCACCCGCTGCCCGTCTGGGTGGTGGACGAGGCGACCAAGGAGATCCTCTACGAGAGCCTCGACGCCTCCAACCTGCTCGGCCGCAAGTGGCGGCCGGAGGCATTGCAGCTCATCACCGAGCATGCCGTCGACCCGGCCGATTTCGACACGATCAGCGCGCTTCTATCCCGCAATGCCATCGTCCACGACCACGAGATGCAGCTCAAGCGGTCGAACGGCGCCACCATCTGGTGCTCCGCCAACTGCCGCCGCGGCGCCTATCGGGGCCGCCCGGCGATCATCATCGGCGTGCTCGACATCACCGAGCGCAAGCAGCGCGAGGACCTGTTCGGCTTCCTGATCAAGCACCATCCGCTGCCCGTCTGGATGAGCGACGCCATGTCCGGAGAGGTGATCCACCAGAGCGACGCGGCCAAGAAGCTGTTCGGCTGGGATGGCGGCGACGGACGGCAGACCCGCTGGCTGGCCGACTATTTCGTCGACCGCGACCAGTATCTCGAGATCAGCCGCGAGCTGCTCGCCCATGACAGCGTCGAGAATTGCGAGGCGCTGCTGCGCCGCGCCGACGGCCGCGAGTTCTGGGCGACCGGCAATCTCCGGACCGTCGAGTTCAACGGGCGCAAGGTGGTGCTGGCCGGCATCGCCGACGTGACCAAGCAGAAGCAGCGGGACGGCGAAGTGGCGCTGGCGCGCGAATTGCTGGCCAATGCGGTGGAATCGCTGTCGGAAGGCTTCGCGCTCTACGACGACGAGCACCGCCTGGTGATGTGCAACAGCCTCTACCGGGAGATGAACGCGCCGGTGGCCGACATGATCAAGCCGGGCATGAAGTGGTTCGACCTGCTCGACGTGTCGGCGCGGCTCGGCCTCTATCCCGATGCGGTCGGCCGCGAGGAGGAATGGGTCAACGAGATCGTCCAGAACCGCACCCAGTTCCGGGAGCGCTACGAGGCCGACCTCGGCAACGGCAAGTGGCACACGATCTCCATCCACCCCACCGACCTCGGCGGCTTCGTGGTGACGCGTGCCGACGTCAGCCAGAGCAAGCAGGCCGAGGCCGCCGAGCGGCGGGCCAATGCGCTGCTGCAGCAGGTGCTCGACGCCTGCCCCTCGCCCACCCGCATGTCGACGATCGAGGGCGAGACGCTCTATCGCAACCCGGCCAGCCACGAGCTCTACGGCGACCGGCCGCGCATCATCGACTATTTCGTCAACCCGGGCGAGCGCGACGAGCTGATCGCGACGCTGCGCGACAAGGGCCAGCTGGACGCCTTCCGGGTGCGCCAGTACGACGCCGACGGCAAGGTCTTCTGGGCCTCCATCTCCGCCCGGCTGATCGAGTTCCAGGACCGCCAGGTCATCGTTTCCAACACCACCAACATCACCGACACGATCCTTGCCCAGGAGGAGACGCGGCAGGCCAACGAGCGCCTGGTGGACGCGATCGAATCGCTGGCCGAAGGGTTCGCCCTCTACGACAAGAACGACTGCCTGGTGCTGGCCAACAGCCGCTACCGCACGATGCATGCCTTGAGCGCCGACGTGCTGGAGCCGGGCGTCAACTGGTTCGACTTCCTGCGCGTGACGGCCGAGCGGCGGCAGTTTCCGGTGGAGCCCGAAAAGATCGACGAGTGGCTGGAGGAGCGGGCGCGCGACCGCCGCGAGTTCCGCCAGCAGGAGTTCCGGCACACCGACGGCGGCTGGTTCTTCGTCTCCAACTGCCCGACCCGCGAGGGCGGCTTCGTGGTCACGCGGGTGGACATCACCGAGCGCAAGCGCGCCGAGCTGGCCGCCAAGGAGGCGGACGAGCTGGTCCGCAAGGTGCTGGAGGCCTGCCCGGTCAACATCCAGATGACGCGCGCCCATGACGGCAAGCTGCTCTACCGCAGCCCGGCGACGGTCGAGCTGCTTGGGCGAGGTGAAGAGCGCGATCGACTACTATGTCGAGCCCAACGACCGGCGGCGCTACGTCGAGAGGCTGATCGGCGACGGCAAGGTCGACGATTTCGAGACCCTGCTGAAGCGGCGCGACGGCGGCACCTGCTGGTGCTCGATTTCCTCGCGGCTGATCGACTTCCACGGCGACCAGGTGATCGTCTCGCACACCTACGACCTCACCGACCGCATGAACATGCAGCAGGAGCTGGAGCGGCAGCGCGAGACGCTGCACCAGAACGAGAAGCTGTCGGCGCTGGGCGAGCTGCTGGCCGGCGTCGCCCACGAGCTCAACAACCCCCTATCGGTGGTGCTCGGCCTGTCGCTGATGCTCATGGAGACCGCCGGCGAGCCGAAGACCGTCGAGCGCGCGGCCAAGATCAGCAAGGCGGCGGAGCGCTGCGCGCGCATCGTCAAGACCTTCCTGGCGATGGCCCGCCAGCAGCCGACGCGCAGCTCCAACGTGGCGATCGAGGACGTCATCTCCAACGCCGTCGAGGTGGCCGGCTATGCCATCCGCTCGTCGGACGTCGAGCTTTCCATCTCGCTGCAGCCGGGGCTGCCGCCGATCTGGGCCGATCCCGACCAGCTGAGCCAGGTGCTGATCAACCTCCTGGTCAATGCCGAGCAGGCGCTGCATGGCTGGGACGGGCCGCGCAGGATCGCGCTTTCGGCGCGCCGCGACACCAGGACCGGCCAGGTGGTGGTCCGCGTCGGCGACACCGGACCGGGCATTCCCAAGGACATCCTGCCGCGCATCTTCGAGCCGTTCTTCACGACCAAGGAGGTCGGATCGGGGACGGGAATCGGGCTCTCCTTCTGCCACCGCATCGTGCAGTCGCATGGCGGGACCATCACGGTCGACACCGGCGACGGGCGCGGCTCGACCTTCGTCGTCTCGCTGCCGGTTTCGGCCACCGCCGACGTCGACGACGCCGCCGAGCATCACGAGCCGGTGGCCGCCGCCGGCCTCTCCTGCCTGGTCGTCGACGACGAGAAGGAGGTCGGCGACCTGGTGGCCGAGGTGCTCGCCCATGACGGCTTCGAGGTGACGGTGGCGCGCTCGGGCGAGGAGGCGCTGAAGGAGCTCAAGGCCCGCAGCTTCGGGCTGATCCTGTCGGATCTCAAGATGCCCAACATGGACGGCCGCCGGCTGTTCAACCACATCGCCGCGCACCACCCCAACGACGTGCAGCGCCTGGCCTTCCTGACCGGCGACACCATCAGCCCGGACGCGCAGGTGTTCCTGAAGGCCACCAGCCGCCCCTATCTGGAGAAACCGATCAAGCCGAACGAGCTTCGCTCCTTCGTCAACCAATGGGTCGCGAAGGGCCCGTAGCGGGTCATACTCAATTGATCGCGACCGCTTTCGAGGATATCCCTCTCTAGGGTTGGTCCTGAACACGCCATTGAACGAGAGCGCGCACATCGTCGTCTGCGACGACGAGCCGGACATCCGCGATACCGTCGCGGAGTATCTCGGCCGTCACGGCTACAGCGTCACCACTGCCGACGGCGGGCCGGCGCTGCGGGAGCTGATCGCCGCCGGCCGGCCGATCGACGTCGTGGTGCTCGACATCCGGATGCCGGGCGAGGACGGGCTGTCGCTGACGCGCCACCTGCGCGAGCGCTCCGGCATCGCCATCATCCTGCTCACCGGCTCGGCGGAGATCGTCGACCGGGTGGTCGGGCTGGAGATCGGCGCCGACGACTATGTGGCCAAGCCGGTCGACCTCAGGGAGCTGCTTGGCCCGGGTGCGGGCGGTGCTGCGGCGCACGGGCGGCAAGGAGCAGCGCCCGGGCGACCAGGCGAGCGGGCGCGGCGGCCTCCAGACGGTGCCGTTCGGCGCCTGCCAGCTCGACCTCGAGGTGCACAAGCTGTTCGACTGCCGAGGGCGCCGAGATCGCGATCACCCCGATGGAGTTCCGCCTGCTCAAGGTGTTCGCCGAGCATCGCGGCAAGATCCTCAACCGCGACCAGCTGCTCGAGATGGCGCACGACCGCGGCTGGGACCCGTTCGATCGCAGCATCGACATCCGCATCTCGCGCCTGCGCAAGAAGATCGAGGCCGACCCCTCCAAGCCGGAGGTGATCCGCACGATCCGCGGCGTCGGCTACATCTACTCCTGAGGCAAAAAAGAGCGCCCCGCGGCTCGGGGGACCAGAGCGGCGGAGCGCAAGGCGCGGCGGCGGCAGGGGGAGTTGCCGGGGGTTCAGGCCGCGATGCAGGCGAGCCTTATCTGCTCGATGTGGCGGTGGTCGGTGCCGCAACAGCCGCCGAGAATGGTGAGGCCCCTCACCTTCTGGCGCAGCGCGCGGTACTGGCGGCCGAACTCCACCGGATCGCCGGCGTCGAGCTCGGGGGCCGCGTCGAGCTCGGCGTGGCTCTTCGCCGAGGCGTTGGCGCGCAAGCCGCGCAGCCGGCGCGTCCAGGGCGCGTCGCCGTCGAGGATCGGCCTCGAAATGCGTCGGGTGGGCGCAGTTGATCATGTAATAGGCCGGGGCCGCACCGGTTTCGCGGTCGACCGTCATGACGGCGTCGGCAAGCGACTGGCCGGTCGGCAGGCGGCCGTCGGTCTCCACCGTGAAGGAGATGGCCACGGGCATCCTGGCGGCGACAGCGGCGCGCGTCGCGCCCACCGCTTCCTCGACATTGGTCATGGTGACCGCGGCGACCATGTCGGCCGCGGTGTCGGCGAAGGTCGCCACCTGCTCGGCATGGTAAGCCTCGGCCTGCTCGACGCTCATCGGGCGTCCGGGGTCGTAGCCGTCGCCGCGCGGCCCGATATTGCCGCTGATGACCATCGGCGCCGCCGGCGTCGCGAAGGCGTCGCGCACCTCGACCATCAGCGTCGATGGCCTGGCGGTTGGCGTCGGCCAGCCGCGCGCGGTCGTAGCCCAGCCGCGCCGCCCAGTCGATGCTGGCGCGCCAGGTCGGGCTTTCGAGGACCAGGCCGAGGCGGTTCGACCGCGCCATCGCGGCGTAGCGCTCGTAGTAGGCGCGCAGGCCGCGGCGGCCGCGTTCGGACGCCAGGAGGTCGAAGGCGGCGAAATGCGGCAGCTCGAAGCCGTCCTGGAAGATCAAGGTGGTCTCGATGCCACCGTCGGTCAGGAAGATCGCGTCGCCGAGCTGCGGCAACGCGTAGCGGTAGCGTGCCTCGGACATGGCTCCTGCGGCGCGGCCAGGGGCCGCCCCGGCGCCTTCGCCGGGGGCGACGCCCTCCCGCCTGGTGAGGCGCGAGACGTTCGGCTCGGAACGGCCCTCGGCGAAGAGGCCCGAGATGGCGGTGCTCTTCATGGCGTCAGTCCATCGACCGTTCGCGCGCCACTCGTGCTTCGACGGCGGCGTGGATGTTGGAGCGCGTGAGGCCGATATCCCTCAGCATCGCATCCTCCATGGCCGACAAATCGAGCACCGCCATGCGATGGGCGCGGCGCTGCCGATAGGACCGCATGGCCGCCCGAAAGGCGCCAGGCATGTACTTGGACATCGTGCTGCTCCCTTTGTCCGAAACCGCCCGTTTGGCGGCCTGCCCGGTCTACGCCTTGCCTGTTTCCGGGGTTTTTCTGACCGAAGGGAAAATTGTTTCGTTTGTTTCACGCCGGCAACCGGTCCGGCACGGCCTGCCTGGCGGCGTCAACGCACCTGGTCGAGGAGCCGCTTGCATTCCAGGAGGTCGAACAGCGCCTCCTGGAGCAGCGCGCGGTTGTCGCGCGACAGCTTGCCGACGTCGGCCTGCACCGGGCCGTCGTCTTCCGCCTTGCCGAGGCCGAAGAAGCGGCGGCTCGGCTTGGCCTTCGGCTCGCCGACGAGCATCTCGTCGTCGGCGCCTCGCGATCCCTGGGCGGGAAACGCCGCAGCCTCCGCTTCGGCCTGCTTGCGGTGGGCGATGGCGTCGATGGCGGCCATGTCGCCATTGCCGATCGCCACCAGGAACTGGTTGCCGTTCTCGCGCAGGAGCTTCTGCACGCCCTTGATCGTGTAGCCCTGGTCGTAGAGCATGTGGCGGATGCCCTTGATGAGCTCCACGTCCTGCGGGCGATAGTAGCGGCGACCGCCGCCGCGCTTCATCGGCTTGATCTGGTTGAAGCGCGTCTCCCAGAAGCGCAGCACGTGCTGCGGCAGGTCGAGGTCTTCGGCGACTTCGCTGATGGTCCGGAATGCGTCGGGGCTCTTGTCCATGGGATCGACCCGCTAGCTAACCAATTCGCCAGTATTTCAGCGATTTGACGGCCAATATTCAAGCCCCAAGTCAAGTTTATTCAAGGCAGAAATCGCGCCGCGGCGGCGGGCGCTATTTCTCGGACTTGGCCTTGCTGACCTGGTGCGAGCGAAGAATGCGGTTTTTCAGCACGTTAGACGCTTTGAACGTCATCACGCGCCGCGGCAGGATCGGCACCTCCTCGCCAGTCTTGGGATTGCGGCCGATGCGCTCGTTCTTGCCGCGGACATGGAAGGTGGCGAAGGAGGAGAGCTTGACGGTCTCGCCGCGCACGATGGCCTCGCAGATCTCGTCGAGCACCGTTTCGACCAGCTCGGCGGACTCGGTTCGCGACAGACCGACCTTGCGGTACACCGCTTCGGCGAGGTCGGCGCGCGTCAACGTCTTTGCCCCCATGCCTCTCGTCCAGCCCGTCTTTGAAAAACACAATTGAAACAAGAACTACGACGTTAGGAAATTGGTTCGGCCAGGTCAATACTGCGCGCGCAGGCGAGCTCACCAGCGCAACAGCACCGCGCCCCAGGTGAAGCCGCCGCCCATGGCCTCCAGGAGCACCAGGTCGCCCTCGCGGATGCGGCCGTCCTCGACCGCGACGGCGAGCGCCAGCGGCACCGACGCCGCCGACGTGTTGCCGTGGCGGTCGACGGTGATCACCACCTTCTCGTCGGCGATGCCGAGCTTTTTGGCGGAGGCGTCGATGATACGCTTGTTGGCCTGGTGCGGCACGAACCAGTCGAGGTCCTCGGCGGTGATGCCAGCCTCGGCGAAAGTGGCCTCGATGACGTCGGTGATCATGCCGACGGCGTGCTTGAACACCTCCCGGCCCTCCATGCGCAGCAGGCCGACGGTGCCGGTGGTGGACGGGCCGCCGTCGACATAGAGCTTGTCGCGGTGGGTGCCGTCGGAGCGCAGGCTGGCGGCCAGAACGCCGCGGTCGGCGACAGTGCCCTTGCCTTCCGCCGCCTCCAGGATGACGGCGCCGGCGCCGTCGCCGAACAGCACGCAGGTCGAGCGGTCCGACCAGTCGAGGATGCGCGAGAAGGTCTCCGAGCCGATCACCAGGACCCGCCGGGCGAGCCCGCCGCGGATGTAGAGATCGGCGGTGGCCATCGCATAGACGAAGCCTGAGCAGACGGCCTGCATGTCGAAGGCGAAGCCGTTGCGCATGCCGAGCCGTTCCTGGATCTCCACCGCGGTGGCCGGGAAGGTGTTGTTGGGCGTCGAGGTGGCGAGCACGACGAGGTCGAGATCGGGACCGGCGAGGCCCGCCGCCGCGAGCGCCTGGCGCGCCGCCGCCTCGCCGAGCGACGCCGTGGTCTCGTCGTCGGCCGCGATGTGGCGCTGGCGAATGCCGGTGCGCTGGGCGATCCACTCGTCGGAGGTCTCGACCATGCCCTCGAAGTCGGCATTGCGCATGATGCGGCGAGGCAGCGCGGATCCAACGCCGCGCACGACGGATCTGATCATGTCTATTCCCGTTCTTCGCCGTCGCCCGCCGGTGCGGGCACGCCAAGCAGCTGCGGCTGCCGGGCGTGGAACGTCTCGAGATCGGACTTGATCCTCTCGATCAGGCGGTTGCGGACCATGTCATAGCCGAGATCGATGGCGGCGGCGAATCCCTCCTCGTCGGTGCCGCCATGGCTCTTGACGACGATGCCGTTCAGGCCGAGGAACACGCCGCCATTGGCCTTGCGCACGTCCATCTTCTCGCTCAAGCGGCGGAAGGCGCCCTTGGCGAAGATGTAGCCAATGCGCGCCATCAAGGTGCGGCTCATGGCGGCGCGCAGGTACTCGGCGATCTGCCGGGCCGTGCCTTCGGCCGTTTTCAGCGCGATGTTGCCGGCAAAGCCCTCGGTGACGACGACGTCCACGGTGCCCTTGCCGATGTCGTCGCCTTCGACGAAACCGTGGTAGTCGAGCGACTTCAAGTTGGCCTCGCGCAGCAGAAGGCCGGCGTCCTTCACCTCCTCCTGGCCCTTGATCTCCTCGACGCCGACGTTGAGGAGGCCGACCGTCGGCCGCTCGGGACCGAGCACGGCGCGCGCCATGGCGGCGCCCAGAATGGCGAAGTCGATGAGCTGCTGGGCGTCGGCACCGATGGTGGCGCCAACGTCGAGCACGACGCTTTCGCCGCGCACCGTCGGCCACAGCGCGGCGATGGCCGGCCGGTCGATGCTGGCCATTGTGCGCAGGCAGAACTTGGACATCGCCATCAGCGCGCCGGTATTGCCGGCCGACACCGCGACGTCGGCCTGGTTGTTCTTTACCGCCTCGATGGCCTTCCACATCGACGATTTCCAGCGGCCATGGCGCAATGCCTGGCTCGGCTTGTCGTCCATGCGCACCGCGACCTCGCAGTGCACGAAGTCGCTGACGGCGCTAAGCTTCGGCAGCCGGTCGAGCACCGGGCGCACCGCCTCCTCGCGGCCGAAAATCAGGAATCTCACGTCGGGGCGACGCTCGATGACCTTGATCAGGGCCGGCAGGATCACCTCGGGGCCGTGGTCACCGCCCATGGCGTCAATGGAGATTCGTATCACGCTGGCTCAGGTCTCACTGATTCCGAGGGGCGTCGCGACTAGAAAGCTTGGCGAAAATAGCGGTTTTGCGCCCCGGCACAACAGGCTTTCGCGTCGGACGATGCCGGAAGCGAAGCTAGCGCTTCTTGAGCTCGGCGAGCCCGGCAAAGGGCGACTCTGGCCGGTCGGGATCGTCCGGAACGGCATAGTCGGCCCCCTCCTTGCGCGGATAGGGGTCGATCGCCAGCTCGAAGAACTCCTCCGCCAGGCCCCCGACATCGATGGTGTCGCCGTTAAACAGCTCCGGCGCGTCGGGTCCCTCGGCATCGATCAGGATCTCGCCGCCGGCCCCGAAGCCTTCGCGGCCGAGCTTGGATTCCGCCGGCAGGAAGAGCGCCGACACTGGTTCGGAGATGTGAGCGGCCAGCGGCTCCAGGGTGACCACGCAGGCCTGGACGATGTCGGCCTCGACGGTGCCGGCGACCTCGACGCCGTGACGCTTCCAGCGCTTGACCAGAAGGTCGGCGCGGAACCCTTCCACCGCAAGCAGGCCGTGCGCGGCCGCCAGGGCGGCGCATTGGCGCTCGTCCGCATGGATGTGCACGGGCAGGCCCTTGTCGGGCAGGCGCCCGACATGCGCCAGGAAGCTCAGGGGACTTGTTGCAGCGTCTTTCATGGGATCGAGCCCTTCCCCTAGAATGTCGTGCCTGCAGCGGGAAAGTAAAGCCTGCCTGACGCGATCTCTCCTGCAGACTGGCCGGCGAGGCCGCGGCCGGCTTCCAGGGCGTAGCTCGCTAGCGGCCCGGCGCCGCGCCAGTCCCGGACCTCGGGGGCGACGTTGCGGGCAAGCGCGGCGGCCAGCGCCGGCATGTCGGAGCGGTCGAGCGCCTCGCCATAGGCCGCGGCGCGGCCATAGAACATGCGCGCCAGCTTCTTCATGCGCTTGGGCACCCCGACGTCGCCGATGCCGAGGGCGCGGAGCGCGTCGTCGACGTCGCCGAAGAAGCGATCGGTGAGCTCCTGGGCGAGTTCGGGGAGTGGAGCGCCCTCGCCGCGCAGGCGATGAAGGATCAGGAACACGTGCAGCGCCAACATCTCGAATCGGCCGAGCGGCGTGTCCGGAACCTGCCAGTTCGAATAGAGGACCGGTTGCCGCGCCGCCGCCACGATTTGCCCGTAGAGGGCGTCGATGACCGCTCGATTGGCGGTGTTCCGGCGGCCCAGAAGGCGTTGGAACATGAGGCAGTCTCCGGTCCGTTGCGAGCGCGGGCGGCCGTGTTGCATCGGCGCGCAAGCTGGTTTACCGGTTTTGCGGCCTCGCGCAAGGCAGGTCGGGGACGAGATTGCGAGGGAGACATCGTGGGTTTGCGGAACTCGACGTCGTGGATGACGAAGCATGCGCTGCTGGCAGCCTCCGCGGTTGCCGCAATGGGTTCGATAAGCGGCTGTAACTCCACGAAATCGCTGGGACTTTCGCCGAGCGAGACGCTGACGCAAGGCTATGTGATCGACCAGCAACAGATCGACCAGGTGCCGGTCGGCTCGAGTCGCGAGCAGGTGATCCTGGCGCTCGGCACGCCGTCGACGCAGGCCACCTTCGACACTGAGGTGTTCTACTACATCTCGCAGACCCGCAAGCGCCCCGTCGCCTTCCTGAACCCGCACATCGTCGACCAGCGTGTGCTGGCGGTCTATTTCGGCGACGACGGACGCGTCGCCAGCATCGCCAACTACGGACTGAAGGACGGCAAGGTGTTCGACTTCGTGTCGCGCACGACGCCGACCGGCGGCAAGGACCAGAACTTCATCGGCCAGCTGATCAGCGGCGCTGCCACCATGCCGAGCCTGCCGGGCGCCGGCGGGTAGCTCATTTCTGCTTTTCGTCGAATCGCGGAAACGTTCTAAGCCTCGTTGATATCGATCAGGTCTATTGCGATTGGAGGATGCGCGTCGGATTTTCGTAGGCGAGCCGGTGTCTGGCCTCGGGCATGCGCGCCAGGTTGTGGAGCTTCCAGCGCACGGCAGGCAGTTGATTCACGCCCTCAAGACCAAGCAGGCTCCAATCGGGACGGCGCGCCTTGAATGTGAGCAGGAATTTGCGCTGATCGCCGGTCAGCGACCTGTTGATATCGATGATCAGCCGCTCCCTCACCGCAAGCAGCTCTTCAAGACTGACCTCGGACTGCGACATGCGCAGAAACTCGCCTTCGTAGATGCCGGCGATGTCTTTGCGGGTCGGCTGGAGCAGTTCCGCCATCGTGCGGTTGTGGCTGATGAGATAGACGAGGAAGGTCTTGACCAGATCCGCGGTGAGCCCCTCATTTTCGAACAGCAGCTTGACATCGAAGAGATCGCGCGGGTGCTGCCGATCGAGGGCGGCGCAGATTTTACCGGCATAGAGATCCGGGATCGAGAGAAGCTTCATTTCGATGTAGCCGAACTGCTCTTCGACCGCGGGCGATACTTCGCGGAGCTCTTCGGGGAAGACCGAGCCGCGCAGAACGGGCGAGAGCTCGATCTTGATGCGGTCACGACCTTGGCTGACGAACAGGCGCAGCGCATCGGCCTGATCCTCGTAGGAGCGGATGATCTCGGTATCGGGCATCACCCTTGCAATCGCGTCCGCAATTCGGGAGAGCGCTTCGGCGACTTTTACCAACACCTCGTCCCAGTCATCCATCGGCAGGTAGACAAGATCGATGTCGACGGAGAGGCGCGGCAGGTCACGGATGAAGAGATTGATGGCCGTGCCGCCCTTGAGGGCAAAAGATTCTTCCGCCGCAACCACCGGCAGGATGCGGGTCAGAAGACGGACTTGTCGGTAGTAAGGGCTGGCGGTGTCCACATCTCCTCCGGAACGGTTATGTGATACTTTGGATCCAGTCTGCCGCCCCTGGCCAGCACTCTGTTGCCGCTGCCGAGGCCTAGCTCATCGAGCGCTCCCGGTTGAGGCAGCTTCTTGAGCCAAGCGTAGGCGTGTCGCTCGGCCATCCAGTAGAAAAGCCGCCGCACCTTGACGTTCGCGCATTTGCGCAGGAGCTGCTCCATTCGCCGCGGCGAAAGGGTGGTCATGCCCTGGAGGAGCTGATCGGCGTGTTCGAAGGAGATTGTATCCGGCACGTCCACCAGTACTTCGAGATAGGCCCGCTCCGGCGATGAGAGTGTAAAGGACCAGGCGGTCCGCCGCTGCTCGGACGTCCCGATGTCTAGAAGGGTACGTTCTTGCGTGTCGTATTCACGGTTAACGAGCCCGGTGGCGCCGAGCGAGGCAAGACGGTTGTGACGGACAAACTGCACGTCGGGCAGTGCAGCGGAAAGCCACGCAGGCAAGTGGTTCTTGCCGTAAAGATGCACCGTGCGCTGCCGTGATAGCGGGAGATAATGGGCAAATCCATGCAGCTCGAGGGCGGTCAGCCCGCCGACGCTTAGATCGGTGCGGAGGATGTCCTGCAACGAGCTGACGACGCCCCGCCAGGTAAGGCGTGTACCGGGTCGCATGTAGACGCCCGGTGCGAGGGCCATGAGCTGCTTGCTCTTGAGCAGATTGTCGATCGCGTGACGATCGAGTTCGGGGCTCTGCCTCGCAAGCCATTGCTTCGTGACCGGGAACCCTTCGGGCACCAGGGTTAACAGCAATTGTCGTCGATCGGCGTTCGTCGGCATCTGTTTATCAAGTCTTCGGTCTGCGGCGATCATCGCCGCATTTCGTTAATTTCTTAAACTATCACAGTTCCGAGCAGTTTGCAATATTCTAGCTTTGCGGCGATGATCGCCGCAATTCATAAAATCTCTAAACAAGGCCAATTACGAAGAGCCGTAGAACTAGCTCCACCGCGAAGTCTCCCAATGAGAAAGACCCGCGGGATCGCTCCCGCGGGTCTTTTCTTGCCGTGTCGGGCCGCCCGATCAGCCGTGGGCGAGCACCGCGAGGAGCAGCAGCGCCACGATGTTGGTGATCTTGATGGCCGGGTTCACCGCCGGACCGGCCGTATCCTTATAGGGATCGCCCACCGTATCGCCGGTGACGGACGCCTTGTGGGCCTCCGAGCCCTTGAGGTGCTTGACGCCGTCCTTGTCGGTGAAACCGTCCTCGAACGACTTCTTGGCGTTGTCCCAGGCGCCGCCGCCGGAGGTCATCGAGATGGCCACGAAGAGGCCGTTGACGATGACGCCGAGCAGCGAGGCGCCGAGCGCCGCGAATGCCGAGGCCTTGGAGCCGGAGATGAGCAGCACGCCGAAATAGACGACGAGCGGCGCCAGCACCGGCAGCAGCGAGGGCACGATCATCTCGCGGATCGCCGCCCGGGTCAGAAGGTCGACGGCGCGCGCATAGTCGGGCCGGTCCTTGCCTTGCATGATGCCGGGCTTCTCGCGGAACTGGCGGCGGACCTCCTCGACGATCGAGCTCGCTGCGCGACCCACCGCCGTCATGGCGATGCCGCCGAACAGATAGGGGATCATGCCGCCGAAGATCAGCCCCGCCACCACGTAGGGGTTGGAGAGGTCGAACGAGACCGTGCCGATGTCGGCGAAGTACGGGAACTCGGTCGGATTCGCCGCGAAGAACTGGAGGTCGTAGCTGTAGGCCGCGAAGAGCACCAGCGCGCCGAGACCGGCCGAGCCGATCGCGTAGCCCTTGGTGACCGCCTTGGTGGTGTTGCCGACGGCGTCCAGCGCATCGGTCGAGTGGCGGACCTCCTTAGGCAGGCCGGCCATCTCGGCGATGCCGCCGGCGTTGTCGGTGACCGGGCCGAAGGCGTCGAGGGCGACGATCATGCCGGCCAGCCCGAGCATGGTGGTGACGGCGATCGCCGTGCCGAACAGGCCGGCGAGCTGGAAGGTGGCGATGATGCCGCCGACGATGACGAGGGCCGGCAGCGCCGTCGATTCCAGCGACACGGCGAGGCCCTGGATGACGTTGGTGCCGTGGCCGGTGACCGAGGCCTGGGCGATCGAGTTGACCGGGCGCTTGTTGGTGCCGGTGTAGTACTCGGTGATGATGACGATGAGGCCGGTGACGACGAGGCCGACCAGGCCGCAGATGAAGAGCCTGGTGCCGTTGATGACGGTGCCGTTGGCCAAGGCGATGTCGCCCCAGCCGATGGTCAGCGAGGTGGCGGCACCCAGGCCGACGATGGACAAAAGGCCGGTGACGATCAACCCCTTGTAGAGGGCGCCCATGATGGAGCCGTTGGCGCCGAGCTTGACGAAGAAGGTGCCGACGATCGAGGTGACGATGCAGGCGCCGCAGATCGCCAGCGGGTAGAGCATCACGGAGCCGAGCACCGGCGTGCCGCCGAAGAAGATGGAGCCGAGGACCATGGTCGCCACGACGGTCACCGCGTAGGTCTCGAACAGGTCGGCCGCCATGCCGGCGCAGTCGCCGACATTGTCGCCGACGTTGTCGGCGATGGTGGCCGGGTTGCGCGGATCGTCCTCGGGGATGCCGGCCTCGACCTTGCCGACGAGGTCGCCGCCGACATCCGCGCCCTTGGTGAAGATGCCGCCGCCGAGACGGGCGAAGATGGAGATCAGCGAGGCGCCGAAGCCCAGCGCCACCAGCGCGTCGATGACGGCGCGGTCGGCGGGGGCGTGGCCCATCGGGCCGATCAGGATCCAGTAGTAGACCGAGACGCCGAGCAGCGCGAGGCCGGCGACCAGCATGCCGGTGATGGCGCCCGACTTGAAGGCGATGTCGAGGCCCGCCGACAGGCTGTTGGAGGCGGCCTGGGCCGTGCGCACGTTGGCGCGCACCGAGACGTGCATGCCGATGAAGCCGGCGGCGCCCGACAGCACGGCGCCGATCAGGAAGCCGATCGCGGCGGTGCCCGAAAGCAGCCACCAGGCGAGAAGGAAGACGACGACGCCGACGATGGCGATGGTGGTGTACTGGCGGGCGAGATAGGCCTGCGCGCCCTCGCGGATGGCGCCTGCGATTTCCTGCATCCGCTGATTGCCCTGGTCGGCTGCGAGAACCGACTGCGTCGCCCAGACGGCGTAGAGGACAGAAAGCAGACCGCAGGCGATGACGACGAAAAGCATGGTCATTGCCGATTTTTCCTTGATTTGGCCCGCGAGATCCCCTCCCCGGACCGTTGAGACGGGACCGGAGGCTGCTTGCTCGACAGCCTCCGGCCCTTCGTGCGCCTCTATGCGGAAGAGAACCCCGCATCGTCAAGGTTTTGTTGGCTTTTTGACCGGATTTCACCGGCCGGCCGGACGCTTCAGGCGCCGGCGGCCGCCTGCCTGCGCAGCATCGGCAGCAGCGACAGGGCCAGCACGCAGAGCAAAGTGGCCGGCAGGGCGACCCAGTTGAGCGCGGACCAGCCGAAGGCGTTGTAGACCGCCCCGGACATCAGCGACGCCAGCGCCACGGTGCCGAACAGCACGAAATCGTGGAAGCCCTGCACCTTGCTCTTCTCGGCCGGCCGGTAGCTCTCCGCCACCATGGCGGTGGCGCCGATGAAGCCGAAGTTCCAGCCCAGGCCGAGCAGGATCAGCGCCGTCCAGAACTGCCAGAGCGCCAGGCCCGACAGGCCGACCAGGGCGCAGGCGATGAGCAAGGCAAGCCCGGCGCCGACGATGCGCTCGGCGCCGAAGCGGTTGATCAGGCGGCCGGTGAAGAAGCTCGGCCCGAACATCGCCATCACGTGCCACGAGATGCCGAGCGTGGCCTGGTCGGTGGTCAGCCCGCAGCCGACCATGGCGAGCGGGGCGCCGGTCATCAGGAAGGTCATCAGGGCGAAGGTGCCGACCCCGCAGGTGAGGCCGATGGCGAAGCGCGGCTGGCGGACGATCTCGCCCAGCGGCCGCGCCGGGCCTTGCTCGACGTCGGAACCGCTGCTGGCGGCCTTGCCGCCCCGCAGGAAGGACAGGATGACGGCGCCGACGGCGGCGAGCCCGACGATCGACAGGAAGGAGCCGGCGAACATCACCGGCGCCAGCAGCTCGCGCGTGAAGATGACGATCTGCGGCCCCAGCACGGCAGTAACGATGCCGCCGGCCAGAACCAGGGAGATGGCGCGCGCCTTGAAGGCCGGCGGCGCGTCGTCGGCGGCGGCGAAGCGGAACTGCTGGACGAAGGCGCCGCCGGCGCCGACCACCATCAGCGCCAGCGCAAACAGCCAGAAATCGGCGCGGAACAGCGCCAGCGTGCCGAGCGCCCCGCCGCTTCCGGTCACCAGCGTGCCGGTCATGAAGCCGCCGCGCTGGCCAAGCACGCGAATGATGGCGGCGGCGGGCAGCGCGCCGAGCGCCACGCCGAGGTTGAACCCGGTCACCGGGGCGGTGGCCAGCGACTTGTCGGCGCCGAGCAGATGATGGCCGGCCAGCGCGCCGATGGAGATGCAGATCGGCGCCGCCGAGCCGACGATGGCCTGGGCGGCGGCCAGGATCAGCGCCGAGCGGCGCGCCTCCGGCTCGACCGACGCCTCGCTCACCGGGCGGCGTCCCGGCCGCGCCCCTCGCCGCGGACGCGGCGCGACACGCGGTCGAGGACCGCGTTCACCAGCTTCGGCTCCTCGTCCTCGTAGAAGGCCTTGGCGATGTCGACATACTCGCTGACGATGACCGCCACCGGCACGTCGCGGCGCTCGGTCAGCTCGTAGACGCCGGCGCGCAGGATGGCGCGCAGCGTCGAATCGAGACGCGACAGCGGCCAGTCCTCGGTCAGCGACTGGCGGATCACCGGGTCGATCAGCTTCTGCTTGTCGACGACGCCGGCCAGGATGCCGCGGAACCATTGTGCGTCGGCCTCGCGGTAGAGCGCGCCGTCGACCTCGCGGCCGAGGCGGAAGGCCTCGTATTCGGCGGTGATCTCGAGCAGGCCGCTGCCGGCCACGTCCATCTGGTAGAGCGCCTGGACGGCCGCCAGCCGGGCCGCGCCGCGCTTGTTGGCCTGGCGGACCGCGGGCTCCTTGTCGGGCTCCGCCGGCACCGGTCAGGCTCCCAGGCGCTCGCGCACGGCGATCATCGCAAGGGCCGCGCGCGCGGCGAAGCCGCCCTTGTCGCCCTCGTTGCGCCGGGCGCGGACCCAGGCCTGCGCCTCGTTCTCCACCGTCAGGATGCCGTTGCCGATGGCCAGCAACTCCTCGACCGCGAGGTCCATCAGCCCGCGGCTCGATTCGTTGGCGACGATCTCGAAATGGTAGGTCTCGCCGCGGATGACGCAGCCCAGCGCCACGAAGCCGTCATACTCGGTGCCGCCCTCCTCGGCGCCGTCGAGGGCGAAGGAGATGACCGCCGGAATCTCCAGCGCGCCGGGCACGGTCACCAGGTCGTAGGTGGCACCGGCTTCGTCGAGCGCGGCCCGGGCGCCCTCCAGCAAGGCGTCGGAGAGGCCGTCGTAGAAGCGCGCCTCGACGATCAGCACATGAGGGCTTGCAGGCATAGCGGTCTCGATCTCCGGGTTGCCGCTGACTTAAGGCGAAGCGTCGGGGACCGCAAGCCGAGTTTTTCGAAAGGCTGCCGTCGTCAGGCGTCGGAGGCCACCGCGGCTTCGGCCAAGCGGGCGGCGTAGCGGGCCATGGTGTCGACCTCGAAATTGACGCGATCGCCCGCCTGCCGCTCGCCCCATGTGGTCACGGCCAGCGAATGGGCGATCAGCAGCACGTCGAAGCGGCCGCCCTCGACGCGGTTGACGGTGAGCGAGGTGCCGTCGAGCGCCACCGAGCCCTTAGGCGCGATGAAGCGGGCAAGCTCGGCCGGCGCCTCCAGCCGGAAACGCACCGCATCGCCCTCCGCCTCGCGCGCCACGATCTCGGCCATGCCGTCGACATGGCCCGAGACGATGTGGCCGCCGAGCTCGTCGCCAACCTTCAACGCCCGCTCGAGGTTGATGCGGGTGCCCGGCACGCCAGGTCGCAGCGGTGGTCAGCCGCAGCGCCTCCTCCCAGGCCTCGACCTCGAACCAGCGGCGGTTCGATGCCGCCTCCGGCAGGCCGGTCACGGTGAGGCAGACGCCGGCGCAGGCGATCGAGGCGCCGATGGCGATGCCCGCGGGATCGTAGGCGGTGTCGATGCGGAAACGCCGGCCCTCGGGAAGCTGGGCGACGGCGGCCACGGTGCCGATGTCGGTGACGATGCCGGTGAACATCAGAGCCCCTCGCCCATTCCAGGCAGCGGTCCGGCCCGAAGCGCTCGTCGCGCCGCAGGGCGAAGCCAGGCCGGGATGCGGTCGCGGTCGAGCGGCGACGCGACGGCCGGCGCGTCGAGCGTGCCCGGGCCCTCGAAAAGCACGATACGGTCGACCAGCCCCTCGTCCAGAAAGCCGCGCGCCGTCTCGGCGCCGCCCTCCACCAGGACGCGTCGAGACGCCCCGCTGCGGCGAGGTCCTCCAGGAGCTCCGGCAGCGCGATGCGGCCTTCGAAGAGCTCGGTGGCCAGGAAGCGGACGCCCTCGGCCTCCAGCGCCTGGCGGGCGGCCGGATCGGCATCGCCGGCGGCAGCCACCAGCACCGGCACCGCGCGGGCGCTCGTGGCAAGGCGCGAGGCGGGCGACAGGCGGGCCCGCTGGTCGAGCACGATGCGGATCGGCGAGCGCGCTTCGAGGCCGGGCAGGCGGACCGTCAGCTCGGGGTCGTCGGCCAGCGCCGTGCCGATGCCGACCAGGATGGCATCGGAGCGGGCGCGCAGCAGATGCACCTGCCGGCGCGCCTCCGGACCGGTCACCGCGACTTGCCCGGCGCCGCGCCGGCCGATCATGCCGTTCTGGGAAAGCGCAAGCTTCAGAGTCACTTCCGGCCGTTTCCTGAGCGAGCGAATCAGGTAGCCGGCCAGCTGGTCGGCCGCTTCGTCGGCGAGCACGCGCTCGGTGACGGCGAGCCCGGCGCGCCGCAGCATCGCATAGCCCTTGCCGGCCACCCGCTCGTCGGGTCGCTGGCCGCGCCGACGACGCGGGCGACGCCGGCCGCCACCAGCGCCTCGGCGCAGGGCGGGGTGCGGCCGTGATGGGCGCAGGGCTCCAGGGTGACGTAGGCGGTGGCGCCGCGGGCGAGCGGGCCGGCTTCGGCCAGCGCCTCCGTCTCGGCATGGGGACGGCCGCCGAGCGCGGTGACGCCGCTGCCGACGACGACCGGCCCGGCCGCGGTAGGCGCGGACGATCAAGCGTGCCGACCGACGGATTGGTCGAGGTCAGGCCGGCGTTGCGGCGCGACAGCCGGAGCGCTGCGGCCATGTAGCGGCGGTCCTCGGCGGTCTGGTCGATGCTCGCCATCGTCTCACGAACGGTCTTCGTCGCCCTTCAGCTCGCCCAGAACATCGTGGAAGTCCTTGGCCTCGCGGAAGTTGCGGTAGACCGAGGCGAAGCGGACATAGGCGACGTCGTCGAGCGACTTCAGCGCCTCCATGACCAGCCGGCCGATCTCGCCCGAGGCGACCTCGGCCTCGCCCGAGCTCTCCAGCTGGCGGACGATGCCGCTGACCGCGCGGTCGATGCGCTCGGGATCGACGTTGCGCTTGCGCACCGCGATCTCGACCGAGCGCAGCAGCTTGTCGCGGTCGAACGGCACCTTGCGGCCGGATTTCTTGACCACCACGAGGTCGCGCAACTGGACGCGCTCGAAGGTGGTGAAGCGGCCGCCGCAATCGGGGCAGACGCGGCGGCGGCGGATGGCGGCGCCGTCCTCGGCGGGCCGCGAATCCTTCACCTGGGTGTCTTCGGACTGGCAGTAGGGACAGCGCATCGTCAGCCCAGATAGGGGTAGAGCGGGAAGCGCCCGGTGAGCGCCATCACCTTCTTCTTGACCGCTGCCTCGACGGCGGCGTTGCCCTCGTCGGAATTGGCGGCCTTCAGGCCGTCGAGCACCTCGGCGATCAGGCTGCCGATCTCGCGGAACTCGGCCGGCCCGAAGCCGCGGGTGGTGCCGGCCGGCGTGCCCAGCCGGACGCCGGAGGTGACGAAGGGCTTTTCCGGATCGAAGGGGATGCCGTTCTTGTTGCAGGTGATGTTGGCGCGGCCGAGCGCCGCCTCGGCGCGCTTGCCGGTGGCGTTCTTGGGTCGCAGATCGACCAGCATCAGATGGTTGTCGGTGCCGCCGGAGACGATGTCGAGGCCCGTCTCCTGGAGGCTGGCGGCGAGCGCCTTGGCGTTGGCGACGATCGCCTGCGCATAGGACTTGAAGGAGGGCTGCAGCGCCTCGCCGAGCGCCACCGCCTTGGCGGCGATGACATGCATCAGCGGGCCGCCCTGCAGGCCCGGGAAGACCGCCGCGTTCATCTTCTTGGCGATGTCCTCGTCATTGGCGAGGATCATGCCGCCGCGCGGGCCGCGCAGCGATTTGTGGGTGGTGGTGGTGACGACATGGGCATGCGGCAGCGGCGAGGGATGCACGCCGCCCGCCACCAGCCCGGCGATGTGGGCCATGTCGACCATGAGCTAGGCGCCGATGGAATCGGCGATGGCGCGGAAGCGCTGCCAGTCCCAGATGCGCGAATAGGCGGTGCCGCCGGCGAGGATCAGCTTGGGCCGATGCTCCTGGGCGAGCTTCTCGATGGCATCCATGTCGAGCAGGTGATCGTCGCGGCGGACGCCGTAGGAGACCACCTTGAACCATTTGCCGGACATGTTGACCGGCGAGCCGTGGGTCAGGTGGCCGCCCGAGTTGAGGTCGAGGCCCATGAAGGTGTCGCCCGGCTGCAGCAGGGCCAGGAACACCGCCTGGTTCATCTGGCTGCCCGAATTGGGCTGCACGTTGGCGAAGTTGCAGCCGAAGAGCTTCTTCGCCCGATCGATGGCCAGCTCCTCGGCGACGTCGACGAACTGGCAGCCGCCATAGTAGCGCTTGCCGGGATAGCCCTCGGCATATTTGTTGGTCATGATCGAGCCCTGCGCCTCGAGCACGGCGCGCGACACGATGTTTTCCGAGGCGATCAGCTCGATCTCATGGCGCTGGCGGCCGAGCTCGGAGCGGATGGCCTCGAAGACCGCGGGGTCGCTGTCAGCCAACGATGCGTTGAAGAAGGTGTCAGAATCCTTGGCGGCGGCCGAAGCGGTTGCCATCACAGTTTCCCTCGCGCTGGAACGGGTCGTCGGCGCATTAACACAGATGCCTGCGCCCCGCCACGCTCGCCCGAGCGAAATTTGCTGGCTCCTTTGCGCCGCTTTCAGCGACCCTCCTGCGGTGCGGTATCGGGCGGCACCTCGGCCGGCCGTGCAAGGCCGTTGCGTTGCGGGCGGTCGAGGGCGCGCGACACCAGGAAGGAAATGGCGACCAGCGCCAGCGGATAGAGCAGCGCCCCGGGGTCGCGCAGAGCGAGGATGCCGAGGACGGCGAGAAGCGCCAGCCCCGCAACCAGCCGGGTTCCGCCGTCAGGCCGGGCGAAGAAGAGCACTGCGGCAGCCACGCCGTAGAGGATCAGGAAATTCTGCCCGGAATACTCCAGCAACGCCTGGAGCGGCAGGATGCCGCCTGCCGCCAGGGCGATCGCGCCGAGCAGCGTGCCGACGACGGCCAGCACGGCGCGGATGGGCGTGCCGTCCCGCGTGGCCGCCAACGAGGCTGGGAGGAGGCCTTCGCGCGCGGCGGAGAACACCATGCGGGAGACCGCCCAGATCGCCGCGGAAAGGTTGGCGAAGATCAGCACGATGGCGATTGCCGCCACCGCCCGACCCGCGGCAGCGCCGTAGTGGTTCGCGAAGATCGCAGCGAAGGGCGATTCGAAGTTGCCGTCGAGACCGCTCTTGCCGACGATGAAGGCCAGACCGAGATAGAAGCCGACCGCGATCACGAAGGAAAGAAGCATGGCACGCGGCACGTCTCGCAAGGGGTCGTGAAACTCCTCCGACAGATGGGCCGCAATCTCCCACCCAGTGAAGGCGAAGAAGACCATCACGAAGGCCGCCGCGTAGGTCGCGGTCGAATGGTCGAGGAGGGGCGGCGCCAGCACGGGACCGTCGGGCGGGCCCTGCCACGGCGAGGCCTCCCAGCACCACCAAGCCGATCAGCGCGAAGACGAGAAGCGAGGCGACGATGCCGTTGACCCGGCCGGCGAGCTCGGCGGACAGGAAATTCACGGCGGTCGCCAAGATCACCAGCACGCCGCCCAGAAGGTAGGGCGACGCGGCGACGAGGCCGGAGGCGTAGTATCCGCCAGTCACCGCAATGGCCGGCAGGCCGAGGGCGACGGCGCCGAGCAACAGAAACGTGCCGGCCGTGTAGCCGCGCATGCCGAACTGGCGCTTCGCCAATGCCGGGATGCCGCCGGCATCGGGGAAGTGGCGTCCGATCATGGCGAAGACGGTCAACAGCGGGATCGCCACCAATGCGCAGAGCATCCACATCCAGAGCGCGTCGCTGCCGATCATGCGATAGGCGAGCCCGGGAAGTGTCAGAAGACCCGCGCCGAGCACGATGTTGAGCATGAGGGCGGTGCCACGAGCAACGCCGAGCGTCTTGGTCAACCCCGCCATCAAAGCCCCCAATGCTCGGTGCGGTGCATGACGATGGCGTATCGGGCGCCCTCGTCCAGCGCGACCGAACCGTGCGGCATGCCGGCCGGAAGACAAATCACGTCCCCCGGCAGGCAGATCGTCTCGCCACTGTCCCAGTAGAAGCGAACCGAGCCGGCCAGGATCAGGAGAGTTTCATCGGTAGGATGGACGTGCCGAGCAAACTCCTTGCCTGCCTGGTCGTTCTGCAATTCGATCGAACCTTGGGTTGGCAGAAGGCCGGGCAGAAGCTTCGTCCAGTCGACAGGATCGAAGCAGTTTTGCACGATGCGAAAACCTTCGAAGCTAGCTTCGTTCATATTCCGTCTCCGTCGCCATTTCGCCAGGCGCTTCCCCTATGCGGGACGTGGAAAGACGCGCCATGGGAGATGGCGCGACGCGGTTCTCGTCATCGAGAAAGTACTGGGCGAACTCGCGAACGGTTTCCTCGCCATATCGCCCGAGTGCTGGCGAAGGCGGGAGGGTGTCGTAGGTCTCCAGCCGCTTTCGCACGGCGGAGAACGCCGCATGTGCGGCCATGGCCGTGTTGGTGATTCCCTCGAACACCCAGCGGGGCTGAAAGGTCACCACGAAGCCCGTGGAGCGGCGGCTCTGCCGTGCGACGTGGGCGGGCGTATTGCAGACGACGAAGATCGGTTCGCCCGCGAAGCTGAATTCCCATTCGGCGCTGTCGATCGCGGTCGGGATGTTGGCGGGCCATGGGCTGCGATCGATCTTTGCAAGTCCGTCGAGAAGCGACCAGAACTTGGATCTGTAGTCCTCCATGGGCTGGACGATGCCTGGACGCTCGAACACGACGAGCGACGCCAAGCGCCCATGATTTGCTGCTTCCCTCAGATAGCTTTCCAGGATCGGCCCGACCTTGTCGGGAGTCGTCCGATCCAAAAAGGAAAAGCGAAGGCCGTTTGCACGAAAGGCTTGGACTCCATACATGCAAGGAAACGGACGCGTTCTGCTTTCGAGAGATGCTTCCATCTCCGAAAACACGCCGCGTTGCCAAGATCGCCTGTCGAAATATTGCTGAATATGACCTTTCTCGAAATAAAGCCGAGACACAAGAACGCTCCGTCGGTGAGTGGGTGCAATTGGTGAGTGGGTGTAAGAAGCGGTGATTCTCCGATAGGTTGCGCTCGGTTGGTAGGGTTCGATATGTTGAAATCTTAACAGTTTGACGCCCTCGGGAGGATGGGCGTCGGCGCGCGCGGGAATGGGTGCAACATGACGCGGCAAGCGAAGCTGTCTGACAGCGATCTCAGGCTTTTGGCGCTGTTGAAGCAGGATTCGCGCCGATCGGTCTCGGAGCTGGCGAGCCTATTGAAAGTGTCGCGGCAGACCGTGCAGAAACGCCTGTCGCGCCTGGTCGATTCCGGGGTGATCAGGCGCTTCACCATCGAAACCCATGACGTCGGACCGGGCGATTCCGAGCGCGCTCAGGTGGTCTTCACGTTGAACGTCAGACAGGGCACCTGTGCGAAGATCTACGCCGCCATCAGGAGATGGCCGGAGCTGCAGAAGTGCTGGTCGATCACCGGAGACCGCGACATGATGGTGACCGTCGAGATCGTCGCGCCGCAGGACGCAGAGCGCATCCGCGCCTGGTTCTCGCGCCATCCGGACGTCGACGCCGTCCAGACCGCCCATATCCTGAGGATGTGGAAGGACTAAGAGCCGTTCCGGCCGCGCGGGTTCAGTGCGCGGGAATGCCCTTGTGGGCGGCGGCGCCCCACACCGCCTCGACCCGCTGGTCGCGGCCGCAGCCGGAGCGGTAATAGGCGTAGCGAAGCGGGTTCTTGCGGTAATAGTCCTGATGGTACTCCTCGGCGGGCCAGAAGGTGCCCGCGGCCGCAACTTCGGTGGCCAGCGGCTTGCCGAGCTCGGCCGCCGCCGCGGCCTCGGATTTCTTCGCCGTGGCGAGCTGCTTGTCGTTCACCGCGTAGACCGCCGTGGTGTAAGCGTGGCCGCGGTCGCAGAACTGGCCGCCGCCATCCGTCGGATCGACGGAATGCCAGAAGACGTCGAGGAGCGCGGCGTAGCTGATCTTCCGCGGGTCGAACTCGACGCGGACCGCCTCTCGGTGGCCCTCATGATTATGATAAGTGGGGTTCTCGAGCGATCCGCCCGTGTAGCCGGAGGTGGTCGAGACGACGCCGGGAACGGCGTCGAAATCGCTCTCCACGCACCAGAAGCATCCGCCGGCGAAGATCGCCGTGTCGGCCCGCGCGGCGCTGGAGCCAGCAGCCACAAGGGCGAGATAGAGAGCGGCGACGACGAAGCCCAAGCGCATTTCAAGACCCTCCGAGACCCGTCATCGGTAGCCGAGTTTGCTCCGGCAGCGAAATCAAAGCGCTACACGGTGGTGTGATCGGCCAAGAGCCGCGCTACACGCGGCGCTCGACCATCATCTTGCGGATCTCGGCGATGGCTTTGGCCGGATTGAGGCCCTTGGGGCAGGTCTGCGTGCAGTTCATGATGGTGTGGCAGCGGTAGAGGCGGAACGGGTCCTCCAGATTGTCCAGCCGCTCGCCGGTCGCCTCGTCGCGCGAGTTGATCAGCCAGCGATAGGCCTGGAGCAGCACGGCCGGGCCGAGATAGCGCTCGCCGTTCCACCAGTAGCTGGGACAGGAGGTCTGGCAGCAGAAGCACAGGATGCATTCGTAGAGCCCGTCGAGCTTCTGGCGATCCTCGTGGCTCTGCAGCCACTCCTTGGCGGGCTGCGGCGAGACCGTCTTCAGGAACGGGTCGATGGAGGTCAGCTGGGCGTAGGGCACGGTCAGGTCCGGCACCAGATCCTTGACCACCGGCATGTGCGGCAAGGGATAGACCTTCACCGGGCCGGAGATCTCGTCCATGCCCTTGGTGCAGGCCAGCGTGTTGCCGCCGTCGATGTTCATCGCGCAGGAGCCGCAGATGCCTTCGCGGCAGGAGCGACGCAAGGTCAGCGTCGGGTCGACCTTGTTCTTGATCCACAGAAGGGCGTCGAGCACCATCGGCCCGCAATCGTCGAGATCGACGAAATAGGTGTCGAGGCGCGGATTCTCGTCGTCGTCCGGCGACCAGCGATAGACGCGGTACTCGCGCAGCCGCGTCGCGCCTTCGGGTTTCGGCCAGACCTTGCCGCTGCGGATCCTGGAGTTCTTGGGAAGCGTGAGCTCGACCATGCCTGGCGATCCTCAGTACACGCGCGCCTTGGGCGCGATCTTCGCGAGACTGATGCCGCCCTCCTGCTCGGCGAGCAGCGGCTCGGTGTGCACCGGCCGGTAGGACAGCGTTACCTTGCCGTCGGGGGCCAGCCGCGCCAGCGTATGGACGCGCCACTTGGCGTCGTCGCGGGATGGGAAGTCCTCGCGGGCGTGCGCCCCGCGGCTCTCCTTGCGCGCCTCGGCGCTGTAGACGGTGGCGACGGCGTTGACCATGAGGTTCTCGAGCTCGAGCGTCTCGACGAGGTCGGAATTCCAGATCATCGAGCGGTCGAAGACCTTGACGTCGCCAAGCTCGTTCCAGATCGCCGAGATGCGGCGGCAGCCATTGTCGAGCGATTCCTGGGTGCGGAACACCGCCGCGTCCTCCTGCATGGCGCGCTGCATGCGGTCGCGCAGGGCGGCGGTCGGGGTGTTGCCGTCGGCGAAGCGCAGGCGGTCGAAGCGCTCCATGATGCGGTCGACCGCCTCGGGGTCGACAGGCGGGACCTGGGCTTCGCGGTCCACCACCTGGCCGGCGCGGATCGCCGCCGCACGGCCGAACACCACGAGGTCGATCAGCGAGTTGGAGCCGAGCCGGTTGGCGCCGTGGACGGAGGCGCAGCCGGCCTCGCCGACCGCCATGAGGCCGGGCTGGACCGCGTCCGGATCGCGGTCCGTCGGGTTCAGCGCCTCGCCCCAGTAGTTGGTCGGGATGCCGCCCATGTTGTAGTGGACCGTCGGCAGCACGGGGATCGGCTCGCGCGTGACCTCGACGCCGGCGAAGATCTTGGCCAATTCCGAGATGCCGGGGAGCCGCTCGGCGAGCACCGCCGGATCGAGGTGGTCGAGGTGCAGGTAGATGTGGTCGCTTTCCTTGCCGACGCCCCTGCCCTCGCGGATCTCGATGGTCATGCAGCGCGAGACGACGTCGCGGGAGGCGAGGTCCTTGGCCGAAGGCGCATAGCGCTCCATGAAGCGCTCGCCCTCGGAGTTGACGAGATAGCCGCCCTCGCCGCGCGCCCCTTCGGTGATCAGGCAGCCGGCGCCGTAGATGCCGGTGGGATGGAACTGGACGAACTCCATGTCCTGCAGCGGCAGCCCCGCCCGTGCCGCCATGCCGCCGCCGTCGCCGGTGCAGGTGTGGGCGGAGGTCGCGGTGAAGTAGGCGCGGCCGTAGCCGCCCGTCGCCAGCACCACCATCTTGGCGGCGAAGCGGTGGATGGTCCCGTCGTCGAGGTTCCAGGCGACGACGCCGGTGCAGACGCCGTCGACCATGATGAGGTCGAGGGCGAAGTACTCGACGAAGAACTGCGCGTGGTTCTTCAGCGACTGCCCGTAGAGCGTGTGCAGGATGGCATGGCCGGTGCGGTCCGCGGCCGCGCAGGTGCGCTGCACCGGCGGACCGTCGCCGAAATTCATCATGTGGCCGCCGAACGGCCGCTGGTAGATCTTGCCATCCTCGGTGCGCGAGAACGGCACGCCGTAGTGCTCCAGCTCGTAGACGGCGGCCGGGGCCTCGCGGGCCAGGTACTCCATGGCGTCGACGTCGCCCAGCCAGTCGGAGCCCTTGACGGTGTCGTAGAGGTGCCATTGCCAGCTGTCTGGGCCCATGTTCGACAGCGACGCAGCGATGCCGCCCTGGGCGGCGACGGTGTGCGAGCGGGTCGGGAACACCTTGGTGATGCAGGCCGTGCGCAGCCCTTGCTCGGCCATGCCGAGCGTGGCGCGCAGCCCGGCGCCGCCGGCGCCGACGACGACGACGTCGAACTGGTGGTCGACATAGGTGTAGGCCTTGCTGCCGCTCGTCCGCGCTTCCGCCACGATCAGCCCCCGAAAGCCAGCTTGAGGAGGGCGAGCAGGCAGGCCGCGCCGACCGCCACGACGAAGAAGGTGTTGAGCATGACCAGGGCGAGCTTCAGCCCCTCGCCATGCACGTAGTCCTCGATGATCACCTGCATGCCGAGCCGCATGTGGATCGAGCGCGGAGATCACCACCAGGTCATCGCCAGCGCCGCCAAGGGGTGGGACAGCGCGGCGCGCACCTCGGCGAAGCCGGCGCCGTTGAGGGCGACCAGGAAGCCGACGAAGAAGAGGATCAGCGGGACGTTGGCGACGGCGGTCAGCCGCTGGCGCCAGAAATGGTCGGTTCCCTCATGGGCCGAGCCGAGGCCGCGAACGGTCCGCAGCGGGGTGCGCATCCGGCCCATGCTAGGCGCGCGCCGCATAGCCGGCGACCCAGACGAGCAGGGTCAGCACGATGGAGCCGGCGAGGGTCGCCCAGGCGATGGTCGTGGCGGTGCGTTTCTCCAGCCCGACGCCGGTGTCCCAGACGAGATGGCGAATGCCGCCCAGCATGTGGTGCATCAGCGCCCAGGTGTAGCCGAACAGGACGAGCCGGCCGATCCACGAGCCGAAGACGGCATTGGCGAGGTCGAACTGACGCTCCGAGGTGGCGGCGGCGATCAGCCACCAGGCGACCAGCAGGGTGCCGACATAGAGAGCGCCGCCGGTGACGCGGTGGAGGATCGACATCAGCATGGTCGCCGGCCAGCGATAGACGGTCAGGTGCGGCGACAGCGGCCTTGCCCGGGTGGCTGTGGTCCTTGTCATGGCTTCCCCAGTTCGGCGTCCTCGGCAGCGCTCGGACCTGTCGCTTCTACTGGTTTTTTGCACTGCGTCAAAGCGCAAAAATCGTTTGAATGGCGGCATTTAGGGAGGCGCTCGATGTTCAATCGATTTTTATCATTGGGCATCGCGGCATCGGCCCACACGGCCGGGCAGCGGTCAAAAACCGCGGCTCCTCCTATGGACGCATCCGGAGACTCATGCTCTTATAGGTTGTGCGCAATGCAGCTCGCTGCGCGCTCAACTTTGTCTCGATAAGGATATTCGATGGGCCACAACGCCAACCGTGCCTTCGCCGCTGCCGTCCTGCTCGCCGCCGCGGGCCTCGGACAGGCAGCGCTCGCCCAGACGTCGCCAGTGGTTGCCGAATGCCTGGTCGGGACGACCCCGCCGGGCTCGCCGCCCGGCTCCGGCCTGCTGGTGTTCAAGGTCGTCAATGCCACGCCCGACGCACTGACCTGCTCGCTCTCGTGCGACTACCGGGCCGGCGTCGGCGGGCCGGTGGTGCAGTCGAACTGCAACGCCGCCGTCAAGGGCAACGAGGCCGGCTTCTGCTACAAGCTGGTGTCGAAGACGCCCTCGCAGCCGCGCCCTTCGCAGACGCTGGAATGCTGGACGTTCTAGGGTTGGCCCGCGTCGGCGCGGGTTCAGAGGGTCGTCGTCGAGGAGATCTGCAGCTCGTCGACGCCGTCGCGGCCGTAGATGTCGTCGCGGAAGTGCACGACGCCGTCGCCGGTCGACCAGGCGGAGATGTAGGTGAAGTAGACCGGCACCGGCACGGCCAGCGACACCGGCATGTTCTCGCCGCTCTTGATCGTCGCCTCGAAGTGCTGGCGGTCCCAGCCGGGCGTGTCGCGCAACAGCCAGGTGACCAGGTCGCGCACGTTCTGGACGCGCACGCAGCCCGACGAATCGAAGCGCATCAGCTTGGAGAACAGGCTCTGCTGCGGCGTGTCGTGCATGTAGACGCCGTCGGGGCTGGGGAAATTGATCTTGACCGACGACATGGCGTTGCCGGCGCCCGGATCCTGCCTCAGCATGAACTTGGCGGCATCCTCGGTCGACCAGTCGATCGCCGAGGGATCGATCTCGTTGCCGTCGGGGCCGAAGATGCGGATGTGGTTCTTGGCGAGATAGGTCGGATCCTTGCGCATCAGCGGGATGATGTCCTTGCGGACGATCGATTCCGGCGCGGTCCAATAAGGGTTGATGATGACCTCGTTGATCTTCGAGTTCACGATCGGCGTCTGGCGGTCGATCTTGCCGACGATGGCGGTGTGGCGCAGCATCACGCGCCCGTTCTCCACCGCCTCGACCTGCGCGGCCGGGATGTTGACCATGACGTAGCGGTCGCCGAGGAAGCCAGACATGGCGCGCAGCCTGACCAGATTGGTCTCGAGCTGGCCCAGGCGCACCGGCGGCCGAGACGTTCATCGCGGCATAGGAGTACTTGCCGAGCACGCCGTCGGCCGGCAGGCCGTGGCGCGCCTGGAAGCGCTTGACGGCGGCGTCGACATAGGTGTCGAAGGCCTCGGAGATGCCGGCGTCGGTCGGCAGGTCGCCCGACACCATCAGCCGCTTGCGCAGCGGCACGACATCCGGCATCGACGACGCCGAGCTTCAGCTTCTTGGTCGCCGGAACCTCGTTCCAGCCGCCCTGGGCGACGATGTTCTGGTACTGGGCGATCGCCTGCTCCAGATAGAGCACCGTCTCCTGGCTGAAGATCGGCAAGGTCGAGGCGACCTGGCCACCCGTGCTGGCCTGGGCGTCGAACTGGTCGTCCCAATTGCCGCGGCCGGGCGCACTCAGGATGTCGCCGATCACGTCCTGGGCGCTGGCGGCGCCGGACAGCATGACGGCGGCGATGGCGGTCGCACCGGCGAGGAATTGGCGGCGGGTGTTGTTCATCGGCGATCCAGACATTGGCGTTCGAGCACAGCGCGGGTCTTCGGCCTTCCCGGCACCCGGACGACGGCGGTCAGCTCACCTTAGGTCGGCCTCTCTTAACAATTCGCCAACCATAGGAGAAGCGCGGTTTACCTCCGGCGCCAGGCGCACGACGTGGTGGTCGAGTTCCCCAGGCCCGCCCATCGGCAGGCCTTCCCTTTCAACGTCCGGTAAGTCATCCGAATATGGCGGCAGCGTGACCGTGCGTCATAACTGGAGGCGATCGACCGCCGAAAAGCCGCGGGAGCCGACGCGAACCTGGTCGCCGGCTCCCCGCATGAGCCCTGCCGACCGCCGAGCGGCGGCGGACTACATGCGATAGGCGATGGTGTCGTTCCAGAACCGGTCGAGCCGCTGCAAGGCGCGGTTCATCTGGCGGAACTCTTCCGGGTTGATGCCGCCAACCTGCTCGATCGAGCCGACGTGGCGCTCGTAGAGCCCGGCGACGACGTCGGCGACCTCGGCGCCCTTCGGCGTCAGGCTGACGCGCACCGAGCGCCGGTCGATGCGGGAGCGCTGATGGTTGATGAAGCCCAGGTCGACCAGCTTCTTCAGATTGTAGGAAACGTTGGATCCCAGATAGTAGCCGCGGGACCGCAGCTCGCCGGCCGTGAGCTCGGCGTTGCCGATGTTGAAGAGCAGGAGCGCCTGGATGGCATTGATGTCGCTGCGGCCGTTGCGGTCAAACTCATCCTTGATCACATCAAGCAAGCGGCGGTGCAGCCGCTCGACGAGCTGAAGGGATTCAAGATAAAGGGACCGAATAGCCTCTTTACGATCATCGGATACACTTGGCTGCTTCGCCACTTGTCGCGAGTTGATCATTGCATTCGCCTCTCGTTTGTCGCCCGGTGATTATTTTTGTTTCTCACCTTGTCGCAGAGCTTATCGAATGCACCTAAAATTCGACTTAAAGGCCAGGGCTAACAAGAACTTACCGAACAGAGGTTTCGGAAGAGGGTTAACGAAGCGTTGCGCGAGGGCGAAGCGTTAACCAACCGCGTTTGGACATCAACCGAGCGGTCAGCGCGTGGCGGCGCGCCGTTCCAGGTAGAGAACGATGCGGAAGCCGATATAGATCAGCGCGACGCAGGCGTGCGAAATGACGATCAGCCGCTTGTTGCCGAACAGCTCGGGAAAGCCTGCATACATGGCCGTCTCGGTGACGGCGCAGATGAACCAGATGACCGGCCCCCAGGACGCCAGCATCCACAGGCCGATCGCGGCGAAGGGAAAGAACACGGCGAGCACGACGCTCGTCACCTGCCAGTGGACCGGCATCAGGTCGAAGCGCCAGGCGGGGCCGTCATAGATGCCGATCAGCCTGATCCAGTAGAGCACGCCGAACATCAGGCAGTAGGCGGCCACGACGCGATGGAACCAGTAGAAGCCGAGCTCCGCCGTCGAGGGCCCGAGGTCGCGCTGGCGGGTGGCCGTATCGCTCACAGGGCGAGCTCCTCGGCCAGCGGCGCGAAATAGGCGTCGATGTCGGCGGGGCGGACGGCCTCCACCGATGCCGGCTTCCAGCGGGGGTCGAGCCCTTGTCGACGATCGCCGCGCGGATGCCCTCGTAGAAATCGTGCCCGGCGAGCATGCGGTTCAAGATGCGGAACTCCATCCGCATGCATTCCGGCATGCTGCGCCCGAGGCCAGCGGAGATCTGGCGGAAGGCCACGCAGAGGCTGGTCGGCGAGCGAAGCCGCATGGCGTCGCGCGTTGCGGCGGCGAAAGCGTCGCCGGCGGCCGCCTCGCGCTCGAGGCTTTCCAGCACGTGCTCCAGCGACGACGCGGAGAAATGGCGGGCGATCTGCCTCGCCGTGTCGACATCCGTCTCGCGTGGCGCCGGGCGAAACGCTTCGCGCAGCGCCAGTTCGGCGTCGCCGGTCTCGGCGCAGCGCTCGACGACACCCGGCAGCGCCTCCGATCCGACCGTATGGGTGGCGAGCCCGCACCACAGGGCGTCGCCCCAGCGGATGCGGCTGCCGGTCAGGCCGAGATAGAAGCCGAAGCGCTCGCCGAGCGCCGGCAGGATGTGACTGCCGCCGACATCGGGGAAGAAGCCGATGCCCACCTCGGGCATGGCGAACAGCGCCTTCTCGGTGAGCGCCCGGTGGGAGCCGTGGAAGGAGATGCCGACGCCGCCGCCCATGACGATGCCGTCGACGAGCGCGACATAGGGTTTTGGAAAGGCGGCGATGGCGGCGTTGAGCCGGTACTCGTCGGCAAAGAAGCCGACCGGCTTGTCGGCGCTGTCGCGCGCGGCATAGATGGCGAGCAGGTCGCCGCCGGCGCAGAAGGCGCGCCCCTCCCCCCTGACCAGCACCAGGGAGACGGCAGGATCGGTGCGCCAGGCCGCGAGCGCGCGGGTGAGCGCCAGGATCATGGAATGGGTCAGCGCGTTGAGCGCGGCCGGCCGCGTCAAGGTGACGACCGCCGCCTTGCCCACCCGCTCGAAGCGGATCTCGTCGCCGCCGCCGAAATCCAAATCCGTCCTCGCTCGCCGCTCCTGCGGCCCACTGCTAAGGAGCCGCGCCCGCGCCGTCAATGGCGGGCGGCGCCTAGGGTTGGTGCGGTGGGCGGCCCCGTGCTAAAAGCCGCGCTCTGGAGGCCGCTCATGAACAAGATCAGCCGCCCGAAGCTTTCGGGAGCCCGCACCGTCGACGAGATCACGGCAGGCCGCCGCCTGCGGCGCATGCGCCGGTTCGCGTGGTCGCGGCGGCTCGTGCAGGAGTGCCGGTTAACAGTCGACGATTTGATCTGGCCGCTGTTTTTGGTCGACGGCGAGAACCGGCGCGAGCCGATCGCCGCGATGCCCGGGCAGTTCAGGCTCTCCGTCGACGTGGCGGTGAAGGAGGCCGAGCGGGCCGCCAAGCTCGGCATTCCGGCGGTGGCGACGTTCCCGAATGTCGATCTCGAGCTCCGCGACCAGACGGGATCGGCGATCCTCGACCCCGACAATCTGATCAACCGGGCGAGCCGGGCGCTCAAGGCGGCTGTCCCCGAGGTGGGCGTGATCACCGACGTGGCGCTCGACCCGTTCACCAGCCACGGGCATGACGGCATCCTGCGCGACGGGGTGATCGTCAACGACGAGACGGTGGAGCAGGTGGCGGCGGCGGCGGTGCTGCAGGCGGCGGCCGGGGCCGATATCATCGCCCCGTCCGACATGATGGACGGGCGGATCGGCGCCATCCGCGACGCGCTCGACGGCAACGGCTTCCAGGACGTCGCGATCATGTCCTACGCGACCAAGTTCGCGTCGGCCTTCTACGGGCCGTATCGCGAGGCGATCGGCACCAGCGGCCTGCTCAAGGGCGACAAGAAGACCTATTACCTGGACCACGCCAACGCCGACGAGGCGGTGCGGGAGGCCGAGCAGGACGTCGACGAGGGCGCCGACATGATCATGGTGAAGCCCGGCCTGCCTTATCTCGACATCATCCGCCGGCTCAAGGACGAGCTAAGGATGCCGACCTTCGCCTACCAGGTGTCGGGCGAATACGCGATGATCAAGGCGGCCGCCTCGCATGGCTGGATCGACGGCGAGAAGGTCATGATGGAGAGCCTGACCGCCTTCAAGCGGGCCGGCTGCGACGGCATCCTCACCTATTTCGCGCCGGAAGCCGCAGCCTTGCTGAAGGGCTGATCATCCCTGTCCCATGCGGTTCCAGGCGTCGAGCCCGGCGATCTTGTAGGCCTCGGCGAGCGTCGGATAGTTGAAGGTGTTGTTGACGAACTGGCGCCGCCCTGCCCAGAGCCTTGAACTGCGGGGCCGGCTTTCCCATTTCTCGGGCAGGACCGGCATGGGGCTGGCGACGGGAGACGAGGTGCGATGAACGCGGAAGCGATCGATGGCATGGCGGCAGGGCGATACGACGACGACCGTCTCTACGACGGCGTGCGGACGCGGCGCGTGCTGGCCTTCCTGGTCGATTATCTCATCGTCGGGCTGCTGCTCATCCCCTTCGGCATCCTGGTGTTCCTGCTGGGCATCATGACGCTCGGACTCGGCTGGATGCTGTTCGGCGTGCTCGTCCCCCTGGTGGCCATCGCCTATGTCTGGAACACGCTCGGCAGCCGCCGGCAGGCGACGCTCGGCATGCGCATGATGGGAATCCGCCTGGAGCGGCTGGACGGGAACCCGGTCGACGGGCTCTTCGCGGTGGTCCATTCGGTGCTGTTCTGGGCCCTCAATGCGGTGCTGACGCCGTTCATCCTGCTCGCCACGCTGGTGCTCGACCGCAAGCGGGCGGTGCACGACCTGCTGCTCGGCACCGTCGTCGTCCGCGACGACCGGTAAAGGCGGCGGCCCAAGCGCCGCTTACCCATGAATGAGAATAAATTGATGCCGGCGCCGGCCTGCGCCGCATTCTCTTGTTGAATTTTTCGCCGACGCAGACAAGGTATTGGGATTCGAGGAATACACCGACCTTCGATGACGCAGCATCCGACCCAGTCGCCGCAGTTCTTCCTGACCGCGCCCTCGCCCTGCCCCTATGTGGAGGGCCAGTTCGAACGGAAGGTGTTTACCCATCTGGTCGGCGACAAGGCTCCGGAGCTCAACGATCTCCTGACGCAAGGCGGGTTCCGGCGCTCGCAGAACATCGCCTACCGTCCGGCCTGCGAGACCTGCCGCGCCTGCGTTTCGGTGCGCATCCTGGCCGGCGAATTCAGGCCGACGCGCAACATGCGCCGGGTGACGCAGCGGAATGCCGACCTGATCGGGGCGGTGCACGACGCGGAGCCCAGCACCGAGCAGTATTCGCTGTTCCGCTCCTATCTCGACATGCGCCACCGCAAGGGCGGCATGTCGGACATGACCGTCCTCGACTATGCGATGATGGTGGAGGACACGCACGTCGCCACCAAGATCATCGAATACAGGAAGCGCGGCCCCGACACCTTCATCACCGGCAAGGGCACGGGGGAGTTGATCGCGGTGGCGTTGACCGACCAGATGTCCGACGGCCTGTCGATGGTCTATTCCTACTTCAATCCGGAGCTGGAGGACCGGTCTCTCGGGACCTTCATGATCCTCGACCACATCGCCCGGGCGCGGGCGGCGGGCCAGCCGCATGTCTATCTCGGCTACTGGGTCAACGGCTCGCGCAAGATGAACTACAAGGTTCGCTTCACGCCCCAGGAGCACCTCGGGCCCAAGGGCTGGGACCGCTTCGACGAGCAGTCCGCCGACTGAAATGACCTGCCTCTCGGGGTTGATTCGCCTCGCCGCCGGGGGAACGGAAGCCCGTCGAGACAGTTGAGAAGGCTCACGGGCAATCACGCAAAGTTGCGCGCCTGGTTGCCGTTGTCGCCGCTTCGAGGCGGCAGGAACGGCCGAACAGGCCCTTTATCGCGCGCTCCGGTTGTTTCCATCGCCGAACTTTTCGGCTAGGAGCCAGCCTCCCTCGGACCTAGCCGCCGGTGTCCCATGAATAGACGTTTCGCGATCCGCTTCATCATCGCCCTCGTTTTGCTGGCGGTGGTCTGTGGCGGGCTGGTCGGCTTCAACGTCTTCCGCGACCGCGCGATCCAGCAGTACTTCGCCTCCATGCCGGTGCCGCCGCAGACCGTCTCGACGACGACGGCCGAGGCGATGCGCTGGACGCCGGGCGTCGATGCCATCGGCACGGTGAAGGCCGTGCAGGGCGTCGACCTGACGGTCGAGACCAGCGGGATCGTCAACGAGATCCGCTTCAAGGCGAACGACATGGTCGAGGCGGGCGCGGTGCTCCTCCAGCTCGACGACGAGGTCGAGCGCGCCGACCTCGAAGCGCAGAAAGCGCAGAGCTCGCTCGCCCAGCTGGCGCTCAACCGGGCGCTGGAGCTGCAGAAGCGCGGCGTCGGCACCGACGTCAACCTGGACACCGCGCAGGCGGCGTCGCGGGCGGGCGCCTCCAACGTCGCCAAGCTGCAGGCCGTGCTGGACCAGAAGCGGCTGACGGCGCCGTTCGGCGGCACGGTCGGCATCCCGCGGGTCGAAGTCGGCCAGTACGTGACGCCGGGGACCGTGGTGGTGACGCTGCAGAACCTGGAGACGATGCGGGTCGACTTCACCGTCCCGGAGCAGCAGCGCGACCTCCTGAAGATCGGCCAGACGATCCGCCTCGGGCCCGGCGGCGCCGACGAGCTGCCGTTCAGCGGCAAGATCCTTGGTATCGATCCCAAGATCGACCCCGAGACGCGCCTCGTCTCGGTGCGCGGCGAGGTCGCGAACCCGGAGGGCCAGCTGACGCCCGGGCAGTTCGTGCAGGTGCGCGTCGAGCTGCCGCCCGAGGACGGCATCCTGGCGCTGCCGCAGACCGCGCTGGTGACCAGCCTCTATGGCGACTTCATCTATGTCGTGCGGCCGGCCGAACCGGCCGCCGGCAAGCCTGCGCCCGCACCTGAGGCGGCCGACGAGGGCAAGCCCGCAGAGCCGGCGAAGCCGCAGCTCGCCGCCTATCAGGTGTTCGTCAAGGCCGGCCGGCGAAACGGCGACAAGGTCGAGATCCTGGAGGGGCTCAAGGCTGGCGACCAGGTGGTGACCGCCGGGCAGAACCGGCTCTCCAACGGCGTCCCGGTGACGGTGGACAACACCATCGATCCGAACAAGCCGGCGACCGCCGCAGACCAGCAGGCCCAGAAATGAACATCTCCGACCTGTTCATTCGCCGGCCCGTCCTGTCGACGGTGCTGGCGCTGATGCTGCTCCTGCTCGGCGCCCAGGGCATCTTCAACCTGCAGGTCCGACAGTATCCGGAGGTCGAGGAGACGGTCATCACCGTCACCACGACCTATCCCGGCGCGAGCCCGGAGCTGATCCAGGGCTTCATCACCGCACCGATCGCGCGAGCGGTCTCGACCACCGAGAACATCGACTACGTGACCTCCCAGAGCCGGCCGTCGACCAGCGTCGTCACCGTGCAGATGAAGCTCGGCTCCAACCCCGACGTCGCGCTGACCGAGGTCATGTCCAAGGTGCAGGGCGTGCGCGGCGACCTGCCGGAGGACGCCGAGGACCCGGTGATCGTCAAGGGAACCGGGCCAGCAATTCGCCATCATGTACCTGGCGATGCAGAACCCCAACATGACGCCGGAGCAGCTCACCGAATATATAGAGCGGGTGATCCGGCCGCGGATGTCGACGATCGAAGGCGTCGCCGAGGTGCAGATCCTCGGCGCCGCCAACTACTCCATGCGGGTCTGGATCGACCCGGTGAAGCTCGCCGGGCGCGGCATCACGGCGGCCGAGGTGCTCGAAAGGATCAACCAGTCCAATTTCCTGTCGGCGCCCGGCAAGACCGAGAACGCCACCGTCGGCTATTCGATCACGGTGCGCTCGACGCTGCAGACTCCGGAGGCGTTCGGCGCGCTGCCGCTGGTCTCCGGCGAGGGCAAGGTGGTGCGGCTGCGCGACGTGGCGCGGGTCGAGCTGGCGGCCGAGAGCGACGACACGATCGTCAACTTCAACGGGCAGCCTGGCATCTTCATGGGCATCTTCCCGACGCCGGCGGCGAACCCGCTCGACACGGCGGCTGCGGTGGTCGACGAGCTGCCGACGATCCAGTCGAGCCTGCCCGAAGGCATGACCATCACGCTGGTCTACGACGCCACCGAGCAGATCAGCGCCTCGATCGAGGAGGTGTTCAAGACGATCGGCGAGGCGGTGGCGATCGTCGTCGTGGTCATCCTGCTGTTCCTCGGCTCGTTCCGCTCGGTGCTGATGCCGATCGTCACCATCCCGCTGTCGCTGATCGGCGTCTGCTTCGTGCTCTACGTCGATGGGCTATTCGATCAACCTCCTGTCGCTGCTCGCCATGGTGCTGGCGATCGGCCTGGTGGTCGACGATGCCATCGTGGTGGTGGAAAACATCCACCGGCACATGGAAGAAGACGGCATGTCGGCCATGCAGGCCGCCTTCAACTCCATGCGCGAGATCTCGTCGGCGGTGATCGCCATGACCATCACGCTTGCGGCGGTGTTCGCGCCGCTCGCCTTCACCGGCGGGCTGACGGGCGCGCTGTTCCGCGAGTTCGCGGTGACGCTGGCCGGCGCGGTGGTGATTTCTGGCCTGGTCGCGCTCACCATCACGCCGACGATGTCGGCGCGCCTGCTCAAGGCGGGTGCGAAGAGCCGCTTCCAGGGCTTCGTCGACCGCACTTTCGAGAGGGTCGAGCGGCGCTACGAGCGGCTGGTCCGCGGCTCGCTGGACTATCGCCCGATCACCCTGATGGTGGTGGCGGCGCTGGTGGCGGTGACCGCCTACATGTTCACCAAGACGTCGGGCGAGCTGGCGCCCGAGGAGGATGCGGGCGCGCTGTTCTCGCTGGTGACGGCGCCGCGCTATGCGACGTCGCAATACACCAGCCGCTATGTCGACCAGATGATGGCGGCGACCCGCGACATCCCCGAGCTCCGGGCCAATTTCTCGGCGGTGGCGTTCGGCGGCGAGACCAATTCGGCCTTCGCCGTGTGGGCGTTCAAGGACTGGGCCGAGCGGGAGCGCTCGCAGGCCGAGCTGCAGCAGGACATCCAGGGCCGCATCTCCAAGGTGGCGGGCGTCCAGGCGCTGGTGTTCGCGCCGCCGTCGCTGCCGGGCGCCGGCGGCGGCCTGCCGATCTCGGTGGTGATCCAGTCGACGGGCGAGGCGAGCCAGGTCTTCGAGGTGGCGGAGGAGATCAAGAACAAGGCGCAGGCTTCGGGGCGGTTCATCATCGTCCAGAACTCGCTCGCCTTCGACGCCCCGCAAGTGACGGTGTCCATCGACCGCGACCGCGCGGCGGCGCTGGACCTGTCGATCTCCGACATCGGCAGCACGCTTTCGCTGCTGGTCGGCGGCGGCTCGATCGCCCAGTTCGACCGCGATTCCAACAGCTACGACATCATCATGCAGGTGCCGGAAAAGTACCGGAACAATCCGCAGCGGCTCGCCGAGTTCTATGTGCGCAGCAGCAGCGGCGAGATGGTGCCGCTGTCGGCGGTAACGACCATCTCGACCAACGCCTCCCCGGCCTCCATCGAGCAGTTCAACCAGCTGAATGCGGCGACGATCTCGGCGTTGCCGCTGCCGGGCGTCACCACGGGCGACGGGCTCGCCACCATCGAGAACATCGCCAGGCCGCTGCTTCCGTCCGGCTTCTTCATCGACTATTCGGGCCAATCCAGGCTCGAGAAGGAGCAAGGCAACACGATCCTGATCGCCTTCGCGCTGGCGATCGTGGTGATCTACCTGGTGCTGGCGGCGCAGTTCGAGAGCTTCCGCGACCCGCTGATCATCATGATGTCGGTTCCGTTGTCGATCTTTGGCGCCATCGTGCCTCTCAACCTCGGCCTCGGCACGCTCAACATCTACACCCAGGTCGGGCTGATCACGCTGATCGGCCTGATCACCAAGCACGGCATCCTGCTCGTCGAGTTCGCCAACCAGCAGCGCGAGCTGCACGGCATGCGCCGTCGCGACGCCATCGTGGCGGCGGCGAAGGTGCGGCTGCGGCCGATCCTGATGACGACGGCGGCGATGGCGCTGGGCGTCGTGCCGCTGATCGTCGCGCAGGGGGCGGGTGCGGCGGCCCGCTACTCGATGGGCCTGGTGATTTTCTCTGGCATCCTGGTGGGCACCACGTTCACGCTCTTCGTGGTGCCGATGTTCTATACGCTGATCGCCTCCAAGGACCTGCCGAAGCACGCGGAGAAGCCGGATCCGCACCTGATGCCGGCGCTCGGCGACTGACGCCTTCCCTAGACGCGGGTGCCGCGATACCCGCCCGACGCGATGGCGGTGCACAGCTCGTGCCATTCGCAGCCGTCGCAGGCGGCCCTCGTCAAGCCGGCGGAGAAGGCTTTCCGCATCGCCTCCAGCCGCCCCGCGTCGAGCTCGAGGCGAAGGCCCGTGCTGACGGTCAGGCCGAGCAGCGCGCCGACGTCGTCCGCCGCCAGCCGGTCGCGCTCGGCGACGCTGTCGCCCCGGCAATGCGCCTCCGGATCGTCGAGCAAGGGAGCGCAGATGTCATCCGGCCCGGCCACCACTTCCAGCGCCTCGCCGCCGCGGAGGCGACCGGCGATGGCGTCGTAGTTGGCCGTGAAGGCCGGACTGTAGCCCTTGCCTACGTAGGTGAGGAGACACAGCAGATGGTGAGGGCGAAGCCGGACCGTCACCAGGCGCGCGCGCCTGCCTTGCCGGGCGCAGCGAGCTTCAGAATGGCCGCGGCCAAGGCCGATTTGAGCGCGCCGCCGACCAGAAAGGGGGCGACGCCGTGGGCGAACGCGGCCTCCCAGCCGATGCCCAGCGACAGCCACAGAGCGCCGAGGACCAGGCAGAGCGCGTTGCCGAGCAGCATGGCGAGGAAGGCCAGCCCGACGCGGTTGCCGTTCCAGCCGCGCTCGGCCAGCCATCCTACGAGCGCCCCGGTGACGGGGAAGGCAAACAGGTAGCCGCCCGTCGGGCCGGCGAAATGATGCACGCCCGACGCGCCGCCGGCCAGCACCGGCAGGCCGATGGCGCCCTCGATCAGCCAGGCGACGATGGTGACGGCGCCCAGCCGCCAGCCGTAGAGCGCGCCCACCATGGTGACGGCGAAGGTCTGCATGGTCACCGGCACGGGCACCATCGGCACCTCGATATAGGAGGACAAGGCTAGGAAGAGCGTGCCCACGACGACTGCGCCGACCCGCCATGCCGCGGAGCGGCCTTGCAGGTCGAGCGGGCTGAAGACCGGCCGGGGAGACTGCGAAACGACTTCGGACATTATGGTTCTCCTTCAAAATGGGTCGATGAAAATTCGCCCTAGCCGCCGAAGCGACCGGTGCGTGGGAAACCTTTGGGCACCATGCGGCCGGCGCTGGCCCGGGCGCCGATCCATTCGGCCAGGTCCTCGCGGCTGCGGGTGAAGACGCGCTCGGCCGAATCCTGCCAGGAAAGCCCGTCCTGCATGGTGAAAGTGCGGACGTCCATGACGCCGCCATCCTTGTACTTCTGCAGCCGCACGCCCTTGCCGCGCCCCATTTCGGGGATCTCCGCAAGCGGGAAGACGAGCAGCTTGCGGTTCTCGCCGACGATCGCCAGATGGTCGCCGGCAACCGGCACGCAGCGCTTGGCCTCGTCGGGCGACCTGACGTTCATGACCTGCTTGCCCTTGCGGGTGTTGGCGACCACCTCGGCCTCCGGCACGACGAAGCCGTTGCCCTGATGCGACACGACCAGCAGCCGGCGTTCCGGGTTGTGGACGAAGGCGGTGACGATGTCCTGGTCGTTGTCCATGTCGACGATGATGCGGATCGGCTCGCCATGGCCGCGACCGCCCGGCAGGCGATCGGCGCCAATCGTGTAGAACTTGCCGCCGGTGGTGAAGACCAGGACCTTGTCGGTGGTCTGCGCCGGGAAGGCGAGCTTCAGCTGGTCGCCCTCCTTGAAGGCCAGCGTGGCGAGGTCGATGCCGTGCCCCTTCATGGCCCGCAGCCAGCCCTTCTCCGACACGATCACGGTGACCGGCTCGCGTTCGATCATGGCGTGATGGATGTCGGCGAGGTCGTGGTCGGGCGCATCGGCGAAGTTGGTGCGGCGGCGGCCGAGCGGCGTGTCGGGGCCGAACTTCTTCCTCAGCGCCTCGACTTCCCAGCGGATCGTCTTCCACTGGCGGGCCTCTGAGGCCAGCAGCTTCTCGATCTCGCCCTTTTCCGCGGTCAGGCCGTCGAACTCCTTGCGGATCTCGATTTCCTCGAGCTTGCGCAAGGCACGCAGCCGCATGTTGAGGATCGCCTCGGCCTGCGCGTCGGTGAGCGACCAGCGGGCGATCATGACGGCCTTGGGCTCGTCCTCCTCGCGGATGATGCGGATGACCTCGTCGATGTTCAGATAGGCGACGAGGTAACCGGCAAGGATCTCCAGCCGTCGCTCGATCTCGGCCAGTCGATGGCGCGAGCGGCGTAGCAGCACCTCCTTGCGGTGCTCCAGCCACTCCTTGAGGACATCGCGCAGCGACAGCACGTTGGGCACCTTGCCGCGCGACAGGACGTTCATGTTGAGCGGAAAGCGGATCTCCAGCTCGGTCAGCTTGAACAGCGATTCCATCAGCAGGCCGGGATCGACCGCGCGGCTCTTGGGGATCAGGACGAGCCGGATGTCTTCGGCACTCTCGTCGCGGATGTCCTCCAGCAGCGGCAGCTTGCGAGCCGTCAACAGCTCGGCGGCCTTCTCGATCAGCCGCGACTTCTGGACCTGATAGGGGATCTCGGTGACGACGATGTTCCAGGTTCCGCGGCCCTGATCCTCCTGGTGCCAGCGCGCCCGCAGGCGGAAGCCGCCGCGCCCGGAGCGGTAGGCCTCGACGATCGACGCGCGGTCGTCGACGACGATACCGCCGGTCGGGAAATCAGGACCCTCGACCAGGCCGTCCTCGGCCGAGCTGCTCATCAAGGCTTCCACCGGCGCGGCGGGGTGGTCGATCAGGTGCAGGGCGGCGGTGAGGAGCTCGGCGGCGTTGTGCGGCGGGATCGAGGTGGCCATGCCGACCGCAATGCCCGACGAGCCGTTGGCGAGGATGTTGGGGAAGGCGCCGGGCAGGACGACCGGCTCCTCGTCCTCCTCGTTGTAGGTGGGGCGGAAGTCGACCGCATCCTCGGCGATGCCGGCCAGAAGCTCGGTCGCCACATCGGTCATGCGCGCCTCGGTGTAGCGCATGGCCGCCGCGTTATCGCCGTCGATGTTGCCGAAATTCCCCTGGCCGTCGACCAGCGGATAGCGGACGGTGAAGTCCTGGGCGAGCCTCACCAGCGCGTCGTAGATGGACTGGTCGCCATGCGGATGGAACTTGCCCATCACCTCGCCGACGATGCGGGCGCATTTGGCGAAGCCCTGGTCGGGGTTGAGGCGAAGCAACCGCATGGCATGGACGATCCGGCGATGGACCGGTTTCAGCCCGTCCCGCACGTCGGGCAGCGCCCGATGCATGATGGTCGACAGCGCATAGGCGAGGTAGCGCTCCTCGAGCGCCTTCCTCAGGTCGACCGGTTCGATCGAATCGCCGCCGTCGGGAGGCGGGGGAACAAGCCTTTTTCCCATGGCTTCGGGTTAGCCGAGACAGCGATTCGCGGCAAGGGGAGGACGATGAAGGGAAGCGCCGCAACCGGTTGGGGAACTCCGTCCACCAGACGGTAATCCTGTCGCTGGAATGGGAATTGCCTTTTCGCGCAAAGTTTGACCAAAGTCACCGGGCGTCTTACCCGGTGCCGCACCCCTGGCGGCCGGATGACCAATGGTTTTTCAGCGACAAATCTCAGGACAATCCCATGACGTTCCTCGCTTCTTCCATCAGAAAACTTGCGATCCCCGCCTTGCTGGCTTCGCTAACCCTTTCTTCCGCCGAGGCTGCCGACGCCAACGCCGTCGCCCAGCGGCTGAAGGAAATCCTGTCCGGCCAGGGCATGGACATCGCCTGGACCGGCGTGTCGGGCAGCGGCGACGATGTGGTGCTCGAAGGCATGACCCTCAAGCTGTCGGGCGGCGAGGAAACGATCCCGGTCGGTGTGGTGACGCTGGCCGGCGTCACGGACAAGGATGGCGGCTACCGGATCGACAAGGTCACCCTGCCCGCCTACGGCATGACGGAAGGCGACATCTCGGTGGAGGTCGCCGGCGGCGAGATCAAGGGCCTGACCCTGCCTGCCGCCGGCGCCACCGACCCGCTCGCTTCGATCATGCTCTACGAGGCGGCCGACCTCTCGGCCGTGTCGCTCAAGCAGGCTGGCAAGCCTCTGTTTTCGCTCACCAATCTTCACGTCGACATCACGCCGCCGGCGAATGGCAGCGCGATGACCTTCCAGGCGGCGGCGGAAAAGCTGTCCGCCGACCTGTCGGGCGTCGGAGACCCGCAGACCAAGAAGGTGATCCAGTCGCTGGGCTATGAGACGCTCACCGGAACGGTGAAGGCAAATGGCACCTGGCAGCCGACCGACGGTCGCCTTGACCTCAGCCAATACGCGCTGTCGATCGACGGCGCCGGCACGCTCGGCCTCGGCTTCGACCTGGGCGGCTACACGCCGGATTTCATCAAGGCCCTGCAGGACATTCAGAAGAAGATGGCGGCGCAGCCGGAAGGCGCCGACAATTCGGCGCAAGGCCTGGCCATGCTCGGGCTGATGCAGCAGCTCACCTTCCACAGCGCCAAGATCCGCTTCGACGACGCTTCGCTGACCGGCAAGGTGCTCGACTACATCGCCGGGCAGCAGGGCGCGAAGCCGGCCGACATCGCCAACCAAGCGAAGGCGCTGCTGCCCTTCGCGCTGGCGCAGCTCAACGATCCTGAGCTCAGCAAGCAGGTTACCGAGGCGGTCGGCTCCTTCCTCGACGATCCCAAGTCGCTGGAAATCCGGGCCTCGCCGCCGTCGCCCCTGCCCTTCGCGGTGGTCGCCGCCGGCGCCATGGCGGCGCCCAAGGACCTGCCCAAGACGCTCGGCGTGACGGTGACAGCGAACCAGTAGCGCCCGGGAAGTCCCCGGACGAACGGGACGCCGCTCAGGCGTCCTTCTTCTGCGCAGCGACGCGCAGGGAGAGCTCCCGCAGCTGCTGAGGGGTCGCCTCCGACGGCGCGTTCATCAGCAGGTCGACCGCCTGCTGGTTCATCGGGAACATCGTGACCTCGCGCAGGTTCTTGGCCCCGACGAGCAGCATGACGATGCGGTCGACGCCGGCGGCCATGCCGCCATGCGGCGGCGCACCATATTGAAACGCCCGGTAGAGGCCGCCGAAGTTCTCCTCCACCGTCTCGCGGGTGAGGCCGACGATCTCGAAGGCTTTGACCATGGTCTCGGGCAGATGGTTGCGGATGCCTCCCGAGGCGATCTCGAAGCCGTTGCAGACCATGTCGTACTGGAAGGCCTTGATGGCCAGGGGGTCCTTGGTCGTCAGCGCCTCGAGGCCGCCTTGCGGCATCGAGAACGGATTGTGGCCGAAATCGATGCGCTTCTCCTCCTCGCTCCACTCGTAGAAGGGGAAATCGACGATCCAGCACAGCTCGAAGCGGTCGCGATCGACGAGGTTGAGCTCCTCGCCGGCGCGGGTGCGCGCCGCTCCCGCAAAGGCAGCGAATTTCTTCGGGTCGCCGGCAACGAAGAAGGCCGCGTCGCCATCGGCGAGGCCCAGCTGGGTGCGGATCGCCTCGGTCCGCTCCTCGCCGATGTTCTTGGCGATCGGCCCCGCGCCTTCGATCCGCTCGCCTTCCTTGCGCCAGAAGATATAGCCCAGGCCGGGCTGGCCCTCGCCCTGGGCCCAGGCGTTCATGCGATCGCAGAAGGCGCGGCTGCCGCCGGTCCGCGCCGGGACGCCCCATACCTCGGCGTTCGGGTCGGCGGCGAGGATACCCGCGAAGACCTTGAAGCCCGAATCGCGGAAATGCGGCGAGACGTCCTGCATTTCGATCGGGTTGCGCAGGTCCGGCTTGTCCGAGCCGTATTTCCGCATCGCCTCGTCGTAGGGAATGCGCGGAAAGGCCTGCGTCACGGGCTTGCCCTCGGCAAAGGCCTCGAACACGCGGCGCAGCACCGGCTCCATGGTCGACAGCACGTCGTCCTGCTCGACGAAGCTCATCTCGAGGTCGAGCTGGTAGAACTCCCCGGGCAGGCGGTCGGCGCGCGGATCCTCGTCGCGGAAGCAGGGCGCGATCTGGAAATAGCGATCGAAGCCCGACATCATGATCAGCTGCTTGTACTGCTGTGGTGCCTGCGGCAAGGCATAGAACTTGCCCGGATGGATGCGCGAGGGCACCAGGAAGTCGCGCGCCCCTTCCGGCGACGATGCCGTCAGGATCGGCGTCGAGAATTCTGTAAAGCCCGCCTCCCCCATCTGCCGGCGCATCTCGGAGATGATCCTGGTGCGCGCCAAGATGTTCCTGTGAAGCGTCTCGCGCCGCAGGTCGAGGAAGCGGTATTTGAGGCGGATGTCCTCGGGATAGTCGGGCTCGCCGAACACTGGCAGCGGCAGCTCCCTGGCCGGCGACAGCACCTCCATGTCGCGCGCGAAGATCTCGATCTCGCCGGTGGGCAGGTTGGGGTTGACCGTCTCGGGGAGCCGCGCCTTGACCTCGCCGTCGACGCGAACCACCCATTCGCCGCGCACCGTCTCGGCGACCTTGAAGCAGGGCGAATCAGGGTCGGCGACGATCTGCGTCAGGCCGTAGTGATCGCGCATGTCGATGAACAGCAGGCCGCCATGGTCGCGGACGCGATGCACCCAGCCCGAAAGACGCACCGAGCTGCCGACATCGGATTTCCTCAACTCGGCGCAAGTGTGGCTGCGGTAGCGGTGCATGGTCGGCTCCGTCCTCGGTGCTCCTGTCGCGGGGCCCGCTCGGGCGGGCAGCCGGATTGGGCGCGAAAAGCACATGGGCGTGGCGCTTTGTCAAGCAGCCGGGTCACGCGGGCATCGCGGCTGCGCCGGCGCTCCTTCGGGCGGCTGTCAGGCGCCATTGGACCACGATGCGGCGCTGCTGGCTCATCGCCGTGGACGCGCCGGTGGCCTATAGACGTGTGGCGCCCGCCCGGAATAACCCACCTTCGCAGAGCATGTCCTCGATTCGTCCTCTCATCCCGCTGCTGATCGCCGCCGGCATCCTGCTCGGCGGCAACGGCATGCAGGGCACGCTGATCGCGCTGCGCGGCGCGGCGGAAGGCTTCTCGCCGGCCACCATCGGCTTCATGGGGACGGCCTATTTCGGCGGCTTCCTGCTCGGCTGCCTCGCCATCACCCGCATCATGAAGGCGGTCGGCCATGTCCGTTCCTTCTCGGCGCTGGCGGCGATCGCCTCGGCCGGCACGCTGGTTCTGGTGCTCTTCATCGATCCCGTGGTGTGGTCGCTGGTCCGCTTCGTCAGCGGCTTCTGCTTCGCCGGACTGTTCACGGTCATGGAGAGCTGGCTGAACTCCGGCGCCTCCAACCACGACCGCGCGCGCGTCCTGGCGCTCTACCGGATGGTCGATATCGGCTCGGTGACGGGGGCGCAGTTCATGATCCCGGCCATCGGGGCCGACGGATTCGCGATCTTCGCGGTGATGTCGATCATGATCACGCTGTCGCTGGTGCCGGTCTCGCTCGGCGACCGCTCCAACCCGACGCCCCCCGAGGAGGTCAAGCTCGACCTCGCCCGGGTCTGGCGCATCTCGCCGCTCGGCTCGATGGGCTGCGTGGCGGTCGGCATCACCAACAGCGCGTTCCGTACATTGAGCCCCGTCTATGCCGAGGAGATCGGCATGTCGGTCGCCGACGTCGTCACCTTCGTCAGCGTCGGCATCATCGGGGGAGCGCTGATCCAGTACCCGATCGGCGCGCTCTCCGACCGCTGGGACCGGCGCAAGGTGCTGTTGATCACCACCATCATGGCCATGCTCGCGGCGCTGGCGCTGGCCTTCTTCGCCGGCAGCGACCCGCTCGCCAATTTCGCCATCGTGTTCCTGTTCGGCTGCTTCGCCATGCCGCTCTTCTCGCTGTCGGCGGCGCATGCCAACGACCGCGCCGGCAAGGGAGAGTTCGTAGTGGTGAACGCGGCGCTGATGCTGTTTTACTCCTTCGGCGCCATCGGCGGGCCCTTCCTCGCCTCGTCGATGATGGAGCGCTTCGGGCCGCAGGCGCTGTTCGGCTTTACCGCTGCGGTCTATGCCGCCTTCGTTCTCGTCACGCTCTACCGCATGCAGGCGCGCGGCAGCGTGCCGGCCGGACAGCGCGGCCGATTCACGTATTTGTTGAGGACGTCGACCATCTTTTCCCGCCTGGCGCGACGCCATGGCGAGCAGGAAAGGTTTCGAAAGTATGATTGAAAGAGTGGCCGTTGCGGCTTGACGAAATCGAGGCGGCGGGGGAGACAAACCATCTTTCCTTCCCTAAAGAGGCCTGATGCATCTCATCACCACACAGGTCGAGCTGGAACAGGCAATCCAGACGCTCGCCAAGTCCAAATTCGTCACGGTCGACACCGAGTTCATTCGCGAAACGACCTTCTGGCCGGAGCTCTGCCTCATCCAGCTGGCGGCGCCCGGCATCACCGCGCTCGTCGATCCGCTGGCGCCGGACATCGAGCTCGCCCCCTTCTTCGCGCTGATGGCGGACGAGTCGGTCACCAAGGTGTTCCACGCCGCTCGGCAGGACATCGAGATCGTCTTCCATCGCGGCGGCCTCATCCCGCACCCGGTGTTCGACACCCAGGTGGCCGCTATGGTCTGCGGCTTCGGCGACAGCGTGTCCTACGACCAGCTGGTTCAGAAGGTGACCGGGATCAGGCTCGACAAGTCCTCCCGCTTCACCGACTGGCGGCATCGGCCGCTGTCGGACCGTCAGCTCGAATACGCGGTGGCCGACGTCACCCACCTGATCGATGTCTACGGCTACCTCAAGGAGGAGCTCGAACGCGAGAACCGCGCTCACTGGCTCAACGAGGAGATGGAGGTCCTGACCTCGCGGCAGACCTACGATCCGCATCCTGAGGACGCCTGGAAGCGGCTGAAGCTCAGGCTTCGCAAGCCGCAGGAGCTGGCCGTGGTGCAGGCGGTGGCGGCCTGGCGCGAGCGCGAGGCCCGCGAGCGCAACATCCCGCGCGGCCGCGTGCTCAAGGACGATGCCATCTACGAGGTGGCCCAGCAGCAGCCGCGCGACGCGGCTGCACTGTCGCGACTGCGCACGACGCCCAAGGGCTGGGAGCGCTCGGCGACCGCCACGGCGCTGCTCACGGTGGTCAACGCCGCGCTCGGGCAGCCCAAGGAGAGCATGCCGAAGCTGCCCCGCATGCCGCAGGTGCAGGAAGGCACGAGCGCCGCCGCCGAGCTGCTCAAGGTGCTGCTGAGGCTGGTGGCGGAGGCCGAGGGCGTGGCCGCCAAGGTGCTGGCGTCGAGCGAGGACATCGAGCGGCTCGCCTCGGAGGGCGAGGACGCCGACGTGCCGGCGCTGCACGGCTGGCGGCGCGAGGTGTTCGGCGAGCGCGCCCTGCAGCTGGTGCGCGGCGAGATCGCCATCAAGTTCGAACGGCGGAAGATCACCGTGTTCGAGACGCCGAAGGAAACGGCGGAGGCGTGAGGCGGCGGCGCTGGTCGCGCCGCTTGGTTACGGCGAAGTCGCTCAGACCACCACAGCGGCTGCCTGCTTGATCGAGCTCTCGTCGCCTCCGATTACCGCCAACAGCAATTCTCTTGTCGCTTTGGCGCCGATTCTTGGGTCTTCGAATACTTTGTGCTGCACGAGTTTGCGGGCCGACGGCCGATCTATCGGGTCGCCTTGGAGCATACTGCTTAGTAAGTCGTCGATGTTGGGGTCACCGATTTTCTTGCCGAGGGGTACGGCGTTCCGTAGAAGCTTTGTAGCCGGATCGACATTTGTCAGGTCCGGTTCGATGTCGGACAGCGGGTTCGTTTTAATATTCTTGTCTTCCATGAATTGAACCAACCGCGCTGCGCGGTGCTGGTCTGTAAAGCCTGTAGTGCCAATCTTTCCCCCGAAACTTTCATAGAGAGTTCTTCCAAGGCTCCAGACATCCGCCTTATCATTGTAAAATAGATCTTGAGTAGCCGATATTTTCAGATCATTGTTGTCTTTCTCCTTTATGCTTTTCGCCAGTGCCTTAAGCGCAGCTTCATTTGCGTGCGGGAAGGTCTCTTTGAGCGTTTCGATCCAGGGATTTTTGCCGTTCGGTACGCTATTGTCCCGTTGGTCAAACTGCTTGAGAATCTCCGGCGCTATGAAGTCTGGCGTCTTACCTAGGCCGAGAGGATCGATATGTGTCTCTCCATGCTTCAGCCTAGTGCTCTCGCCAAAATCGCTGATCTTGAAGACGCCTTTGTCCGTCGCAAGAAAATTGGCGCCTTTCACGTCGTTGTGGACGATGTGGTGTCGCCTTAGATAAGCGAGGCTGGCCAACGCGTCCTTGGCGATCGTGAGGCGCAACAATTTTGCCTGGTCCGGGGTGATCGAATTGTTGGCAAGGGCACTGTTAATTCTAAGATTGGCTTGGTCGGCATCCCCATGAGGCGCGACCTCCATTGCAATTGCCAGATTGCCGTCCGGTAGCCGGAACGCGCTTTTCATGCCGAGGACATGAGCATTTGCACCCTTGGCTTGAGCCGCCTTGTGTCCCTTGACTTCCTTCAGCCCGTCCTTGAGCAAATCGACGTTGTTGGTGATCTTGACCGCGACTTCGGCTCCTGTGTCGAACTCGTACTTTGACACTTGTCCGACACCTCCCCCGCCGAGCCGTTCCACGAAATGATAGGTCTCGCCGCCGATGGTGACCTTGGTCGGAGGTACGCCTTCGTCCATGTCCTCTTCGTCGACGTGGTCCGGAAGCATCGCCGACACAGCGCGATTGTACGTTGCAGTCGCGACCTTTAGCTTGTCGGGAGAGCCTTTTCCAAATTCTTGCTCTAGGATCAGCGTAAGGTCAAAAATCAGAATTCTCGCCAGTAGAGAATGCTATCTGTTCGCGCTTGTCTTCCGGGATCGCGTCCAGCAGCCAATTTCCCAGCGCTTTCGAGACGACAGAAATCTCCTTGGATCCCTCCAAGTGAGTTCGTGCTGCCTCTATGACTTGCCGTTCGGAAATTCCACATTCCCTCAAGCCGGCGCTTGCATTGATGTCGGACAAGTGGCTCTTCGCATCGACGGTTTTGTCGATCAGATCCACCAAGGCATCGATCCGCAAACCATCGCCTTTCTTGCGAAGGTGTCCACGCCGCCAAGCGGCGCGAGTTCCATGGCGATTCCGAATTGACCCTCGGGAAAGCGGACCAGCCCGTGGAACCCGACGACATTGCTCGAACCTTTGCCAAAGGCGTCTACATGGCTCTGCACCTCGGTCAAGAGCGCAGCCCGGTCGTCCGGTTGGAAGCATACTTTCAAGGCGATCGTTCTATCTGGATCTGCCTTCGATTGACATAGGACGACCTGTCCAAAGCCGCCTTCGCCCAAGACTTTTACTGGAGCATACTCCTCGCCCTTGAACATGAAGTTTTGCAGCGTCGACTTGGCCCCGGGGAGCACACATTCGGTTTCTGGAACCGCTTTGGTCTCCAAGCAGGAGTCTATGGACATGTGAACTGCATTCGAGACGATGTCCGCTATCTCGCGCTTCAGGTTCTCATCCAAAGCTGCATCGGGATGCTCCATCTGGTATGCGGTCTCCACGGCGTACCGAAGATCTTCATCGAATGTTTGGTCGGCACCGAGCGCAAACTCCAATTCACAACCGCGGGATTTCACCACATCGGTGATGAGTTCTGCGAGTTTCCTCTCGGCCGCAGCCGGAGACTTGGTCCATTCGCGCACCGATGTCCCCAATCGGGCGCGGATCGAATAGGCGACCCTTTTCAGGGTGTGGTTCGCGGGTCGCCCGCCGCCCCTGCGGAGCCGGGGAAGTTGTCTCACGACGGCTCTCTCCCTTTCGATCAGGGAGAGGAAACCATCTTTGCTGAGACCTCCATTCTTCCCCATTTCTTCGTTCACCAGTTGGTCGACTGCCTTGAACAAGAGCTTTCCCTTGTCGTGGCCTTTAAGGTCGGCCTCAAACAGCCCGCGAACATGCTCAGCCGTCTCCGACCGCCTTTGCTTCATGTCTCTCGGAGAGACTAGTGGGCTCAAGGTTGCTTTTATTTTAAGAACTTGCTCCCCATCGCGGTTCGTCTTGATTTGAATTTCCCCGGAGTCTCGACTTTCTCTAAGAAATTTCGCAACGGTTTCAAAATTCGTGCCGGATCCAATGATAAGACTGTTCTTCGCCACAATGGCTCTCCGAATTGAGAATGCTGAAAAGGCTGTCGTTCCGGTGACTTCCCGGGCGGCCTTCGACGGTCTAGATGAAAAAGACGTTCTCGCTCGATGGAAGGAGCTGCTGCGGGCTGTCCGCTTCCGACTCGAAGTAGGCCCGCCAGATGCTCGTCCGCTCGACGAGGTTGACGGCCACGATCGCAATGGTCTTCGGATCGATCGCGGGGCCGGCGAGGTCGGCGATCTGCAGGACGGCGCCCTCGCGCCCGGTCAGCGCCAGCCGCAGCCCGCCCGTCTCGCGCCAGAGCGAGTTATAGGCGAGCAGCGCCTCGCAGATGCTGGCTGCGCGTGAGGCTGGCGGCGTGCCCACCTCGACCGAAAGCACTAGGCGCGCCGTTCCGGGGTCCCATTCGACGAAGACGTCGACCTCGTCGAACCGGACTGCATAGTCGCCGTCTTCCATGCGCACGCATTCGATGATGTCGTCGTCGAGGTGGCCGACCTCGGCCATGAGGCGATCTAACTGTTCTGAATCCAAGGAATCCGCTCCAGTGATTGCAACTTGCTGCAACCTAGTGCAGTCAAATTCCGGGTCATGTGATGAATATGACAGGTTCTGAGGCTCACGGCCTCGGCTGTGGCGGCGCTATTCCGCAGCCACCCGCAAGGCGAGGTTCCGGCCAGTGATGCGGGAGAGCTGGGCCATGCGGCCGGCCGGCCGCTCGCCGTCCAGGCCGGCATGGGACCGCGGGATAATCAGCGAGAGGCCGCCATCGGCCTCGGCGCGCCAGCGCAGTTTGGGGATCACCCCCGGCATCGACGCCGAGAGCAGGTAGACGACCCTCAGCAAGGCGCCGAGCAGCCGCGCCCGCTCCAGATAGCGCGGCGTGGCCAGCGCCCGGATCTCGGGTGCCACGGAATCGTCGAACACACCCTCATGGCGGAACATGTTGGTGAGCGCGATGAAGGCGCGGCCGGGATGGTCGACGCCGATGAAGGAGGCGTGCGCGATGATGTTGAGCGACTGGATGCCGCGATATTCCGGATGGGCGCGCCAGCCGATGTCGGCGAGCAGGCAGGCGGCCTCTCGGTAGCGGGTCTCGTCCTCGCTCTCCTCCAGGTTGAAGGCCGCGAAGGATTCGCCCGTCCACCTGGCGAGCTCGTGCGCATGGGTCACCGACCGCGCGCGCAGCAGCGCGAGTTCCTCGGCGGCGGAGATCAGCGGGTCCTCCGTCCGCTCCTCCGGCGAAAGCAGCGAATAGAGGAAGCCTTCGCGGACGCCGAGCGCCGAGACGACGATCTTGCCCGGCTTCATCGCCTGGACGATTTCGGTCAGCACCGCCGCGCCAAACGGAAGCAGCGCGCGGCGGCTCTTGGAGACGCGCTCGATGCCCTTGATGCCATCGATGTCGCCGCGCGCGACGCGGCGCAGGAAGGCCGCCGAGCCGGCCACCGGCAGCTCATAGTGATGCATGACGCCGAGCGGGTAGCCGACCACGTTCATGTGGAGACGGGCGAGGTTTCGCCAGGTGCCGCCGACGCAATAGAACACCCGCCCCTCGCCTGCCTGCAACAGTTTGGCGCGCTCCAGCTCGCGCTTGGCGATGCGCGCCGCGGTGACGGGCGATCCCTTCGCCATCTCCTGCAGGCGCAGCCCGCCGAGCGGCAGAGTGATGCCGTCGCCGATCGCCTCGCGGTCGACGTCGACGAGCTCCAGGCTGCCGCCGCCGAGGTCGCCAGCAATGCCGTTGGCCGGGTGAAAGCCCGAGATCACCCCGAGCGCCGAGTAGTACGCCTCCTCACGGCCGGACAGCACGCGGATCGGGGTGCCGAGAATCTCCTCGGCGCGGTGGATGAAGTCGGGGCCGTTCTCGGCTTCGCGCGCCGCGGCCGTGGCGATGACGTAGAGCGTCTCGGCGCCGGCCTGGTCCGACAGCGCCCGGAAGCGGCGGAGCTCGGCGACGGCGCGTTGCACGGCGTCGGGGTCGAGCCTGCCCGTCGAGACGAGGCCGCGGCCCAGCCCGGCCAGCATTTTCTCGTTGAAGAGCACGGTGGGCGAGCGCGCGACGCCCTCATAGACGACAAGGCGGATCGAGTTCGACCCGATGTCGATCACCGACAGCGGCCGGCGGTCCTGCAGCCGGCCCTGCGAATTTGCGATCATGCGCTGGGAGCTGCGCTTAGTTTTCGCTGCCGCTTGAATTGCGCGATACGCTTCGGCGCGTGCGATTTCAGCGCGTCGCCCCGTCCTGAGAGGCTGGGATTGGTCATGAAATATTCCTGCGCGTTGAAGGGCTCCTCCCCCTCGTCGGGCACCAGGCGGCGGGAGGTCCCGTCAGGCAATACTTCGAAACTTTGCTGGTTGTCCATGATGTTTCCGAGCATGATCTGCCCCAGCACCTGCTCGTGCACGGTGCGGTTGGTGATCGGCACCATCGTCTCGACCCGCCGGTCGAGATTGCGCGGCATGATGTCGGCCGAGGCGATATAGACCAGGGCCTCGTCCGAAGGCAGGCCGTGGCCGTTGCCGAAGCAATAGATGCGGCTGTGCTCCAGGAAGCGGCCGATGATCGACTTCACCCGGATGTTTTCCGACAGTCCCGGAACCTGCGGCCTCAGGCAGCAGATGCCGCGCACGACGAGATCGACCTCGACGCCGGCGCGGCTCGCCTCGTAGAGCGCGTCGATGACGATCGGATCGACCAGCGCGTTCATCTTCATCCAGATGCGGGCCGGGCGCCCGGCCCGGAAATGGCCGATCTCGCCCGCGATGTGATCGAGCAGGCGGTTGCGCAAGGTGAACGGCGAGATGGCGAGGCGCATCTCCTCGGTCGGCTCGGCGTAGCCGGTGATGAAGTTGAAGACCTGGGCGACGTCGCGGGCGATCGCCGGATCCGTCGTGAAATAGGACAGGTCGGTGTAGATGCGGGCGGTGATCGGGTGGTAGTTGCCGGTGCCGAGATGGACGTAGTTGCGCAGCTTGCCGTCCTCGCGGCGCACCACCAGCGACATCTTGGCGTGGGTCTTCAGCTCCAGGAAGCCGAAGACCACCTGCACGCCGGCGCGCTCCAGGTCGCGCGCCCAGCGGATGTTGGCCTCCTCGTCGAAGCGCGCCTTGAGCTCGACAAGCGCGGTGACCGACTTGCCGGCCTCGGCGGCGTCGATCAGGGCGCGCACGATCGGGCTGTCGTTGGAGGTGCGGTAGAGCGTCTGCTTGATGGCCACCACCTCGGGATCCACCGCCGCCTGGCGCAGGAACTGCACCACCACGTCGAAGGATTCGTAGGGGTGGTGGACCACGATGTCCTTCTCGCGCAGCGCGGCGAAGCAATCGCCGCCATGGTCGCGGATGCGCTCGGGGAAGCGCGGATTGTAGGGCGGGAATTTGAGGTCGTCGCGCGGCACCGCCACGATCTCGGAGATCTGATTGACCGCCAGCGGCCCCCTGAGCACGCTGATGCGCGACGACGAGACGCCGAGTTCTCCGGCCACGAAGTCGCGCAGCGCCTCCGGCATCTCGCTGTCGAACTCGATGCGGATGACCGAGCCGCGGCGGCGCCGCTTCAGCGCCGTCTCGAACAGGCGGACCAGGTCCTCGGCCTCTTCCTCGACCTCGATGTCGGAGTCGCGGATGATGCGGAAGGTGCCCGACCCATTCACCTCATAGCCGGGAAAGAGCTTGCCGATGAACAGGCCGACGGTGTCCTCCAGCCTGACGAAGCGGACCACGCCCTTGCGGTCGGGCAGCCGAATGAAGCGGCGCAGCGCCACCGGCAAGCGCAATAGCGCGGTCATCTGGCCGCCATTCTTCAGATTGCGCAGCTGCAGCGCGATCGAGAAGCCGAGGTTGGGGATGAACGGGAATGGATGCGCCGGGTCGATCGACAGCGGCGTCATGCACCGGAAACACCGCTTCCATGAAGTGTTCTTCCAGCCAGGCCTTGTCGTCGCGGCCCAGCGCGTCCGGCCGGACATTCTCGATGCCTTCCTTCTTCAGGAGCTCGGCGAGCAGGGAAAGGCTCTTCTGCTGGTCCTCCTGGAGGCGCTCGACCTCGACGAGAAGCTGCTCCAGCTGCTGCTCGGGCGTGCGGCCGTCCGGGCTCTTGATAGCAATGCCCTCGCGGATCTGGCCGGCCAGCCCGGCCACCCGGACCATGAAGAACTCGTCGAGATTGGCTGCCGAGATCGACAGGAAGCGGACGCGCTCGAGCAGCGGGTGATGCGGGTTCTGGGATTCCTCCAGGACGCGGCGATTGAACTGCAGCCATGAAAACTCACGGTTGACGAACCGGTCGGGATTTCCGGCTGCGTGCACCGCTGCCGCGCTGCCGACAAACTCGTTCTTGACGGGCTTGAGTTCGGTCATGTCTGGCTCTTTCGAAACACCAAAATGATAGAGAACGGGGGCGGGCCCGTCACCTCCTGTCGCAGGCTTTTGCGACAGTTTGATATCACGCCTTGCAAACTTTTCCCTTATGCGTCAAACGCACGGACGGCGTTCGCCGAGCCGGGCGCTCGAGAGACCGAGGAGCCGATCATGGCGGGCGCCACCATCCCCCACTTCCAGAACGACGCCGGCCACCCGGCCATCGACATCGGCGTGAAGGAATTCATGTGCGTCGGCGCCAACCCGCCCTTCGATCACCCGCACGTCTTCCTGGACATGGGGAGCGACGGCGAAAAGGTCTGCCCCTATTGCTCGACGCTCTATCGCTACGACCCCTCCTTGCCGGCCACGCAAACGCGGCCTGAGGGTTGCCTTTATATCGCCCAGGCCGCCTGACGGGCCGGCCGGGCGCCCCGATGGAGCGCCGCATCCTCGTTGCCGGCGGCGGAATCGCCGGGCTTTCGGCCGCGCTCGCGCTGGCGCGCCAGGGCTTCGCCGTCACCGTGCTCGAACAGGCGGCAGCGCGGCGTCGACCGGCGCCGGCATCCAGCTTTCGCCGAACGCGACGCGCCTGCTTTTGAAGCTCGGCGTGCTGGAGCGGCTGGAAGGGACAGCCGTGCGGCCGGATTCCGTCACCTTGAGGGATGCCCGCTCGCTGGCCGAGCTCGGCCGCCTGCCGCTCGGCGACGCCGCCGAAAAGCGATGGGGCGCCCCCTATCTGACGGCGCATCGCGCCGATCTGCAGGGCGCGCTGGCCCAGGCGGCCGGCGCGGAGCGCCTGATCGAGACCCGCTACGGACAGGCGGTCGAGGCCGCTGCCATCAGCGAGATGCCGCAAGGCGTGCGGTTCGACAGCGAAGACGGGCGCCATGAAGCGGACCTGCTGGTCGGCGCCGACGGCGTCTGGTCGGCGGTGCGCCAGGTCGTGCGGCCCGGCGCGTCCGCCAGTCGCTTCACTGGCGCACTGGCATGGCGGGCGACCGTCGGCGTCGACAGCGCGGCCGCCGGCCTCCTGGCACCGTTCGGCGCGGCGCGGCAGGTCGTCGCCTTCCTCGACCCGAACGGGCACCTGATCGTCTACCCGATCGCAGGGGGAAGAGCCTTCAACCTCGTTGCCTTCTCGCCCGGCCCTGCCGGGCCAGCAGAAATGGACGGCACGAGGGCGACATATCGAAGTCTTCTCAGAACGTTGCATAGAAGCGCCAAGGCGCTGCATGAGCTGATCGGACAGGCCGCCGCCGTGGACCGTCTTCCCCGTCCACGCCGTCGACGCTTCGGCTCCGTGGACGCGCAGTGGCCGGCTCGCGCTGATCGGCGACGCCGCCCACGCCATGACCCCTTACGCGGCGCAAGGGGCGGCGATGGCCATCGAGGACGGCGTGACCCTTGCCGACGCGCTGTGGTCGGCCTGGGACGCTCAGCGAGGCGCTCGCCGCCTGGGAGCACGCGCGACGGCACCGCGTGCAGCGCGTGGCACGCCGCGGCGCCTTCAACCGCCTCGTCTGGCATGCCGGAGGGCCCGTCGCCTGGGCGCGCAACCAGGTTCTCGCGCTGCGCTCACCGGAGCGGCTGGCGGCGGATCTCGACTGGCTCTACGGCTGGCGTCCCTGAGTTCGCGCCGGTCCGGGTTCCCTGACCCTTCAGTGCAGGATCTGGCTCAGGAACAGCTTGGTGCGCTCGTGCCTGGGATGATCGAAGAACTCGGCCGGCGTGTTCTGCTCGACGATCTGGCCCTGGTCCATGAAGATCACCCGGTTGGCGACCTTGCGGGCAAAGCCCATCTCGTGGGTGACGCAGAGCATGGTCATGCCTTCCTCGGCCAGGCCGACCATGGTCTCCAGCACCTCCTTGATCATCTCCGGGTCGAGCGCCGACGTCGGCTCGTCGAACAACATGATGCGCGGGTTCATGCATAGAGAACGGGCAATGGCGACGCGCTGCTGCTGCCCGCCGGACAGCTGTCCCGGGTATTTGTTTGCCTGCTCGGGGATCTTCACACGCTCGAGGAAGTGCATCGCCGTTTCCTCCGCCTGCTTGCGAGGGATCTTCCGGACCCAGATGGGCGCCAGCGTGCAGTTCTCCATGATGGTGAGGTGCGGAAACAGGTTGAAGTGCTGGAAGACCATGCCGACTTCGCGACGCACCTCGTCGATCTTCTTGAGGTCGTTCGTCAGTTCCTTGCCGTCGACGATGATCTTGCCCTTCTGGTGCTCCTCCAGGCGGTTGATGCAACGGATCATGGTCGACTTGCCGGAGCCCGAAGGGCCGCAAATGACGATGCGCTCGCCGCGCATCACGCGCAGATTGATGTCCTTCAGCACATGAAAGTCGCCGTACCATTTGTGCATGCCGACGATGTCGACCGCCACGTCGGTATCGGAGACATGCATCTTGGCGCGGTCGACCTTGATCTCGTCGGCGCTGACTGCATTCTCGGTGACCATCGACCGTTCCCCTTCTCGTGGTCCGTTCAATCCATTCTCGCTGCCGGCGCTAGTGCCGGTGGCTCGTATCCAGCCGCCGCTCCATGAACATGGAATAGCGGGACATGCCGAAGCAGAACACCCAGAAGACGAAGCCGGCAAAGACCAGCCCGGTCACCGGCGTCTGCGGCGAGGCCCAGGCGGCGTCCGAGAAATTCTGGCGGACGACGCCCAAAAGGTCGAACATGCCGATGATGTAGACGAGGCTGGTGTCCTTGAACATGCCGATGAAGGTGTTGACGATGCCGGGGATGACGAGCTTGAGCGCCTGCGGCAGCACGATCAGCCCGGTCTTCTGCCAGTAGGAGAGCCCGAGCGAATCCGCGCCCTCGTATTGGCCCTTGGGGATCGCCTGCAGCCCGCCGCGAATGACCTCGGCCATATAGGCCGATGCGAATAGGGCGACGCCGATCAGCGCACGCAAAAACTTGTCGAAGCTCATTCCCTGGGGCAGGAACAGCGGCAGCATGACGCTTGCCATGAAGAGCACGGTGACCAGCGGCACGCCGCGGATGGTCTCGATGAAGATGACGCAAATGAGCTTGATGACCGGCAGCTTCGAGCGGCGCCCGAGGGCCAGAACGATGCCGAACGGCAGCGATACCGCGATGCCGACGAAGGAGATGACCAGGGTCACCATCAGCCCACCCCAAAGGGGCGTCTCGACGTGTGGCAGGCCGAACCTGCCGCCGACCAGCAGGAAGAAGGCGACGACCGGAAAGACCAGGAAGAAGAGCACGGCGTTGAGGGCCTTTCCAGGCACTCTCGGGATCATCAGCGGCGCCAGGAGGAGCACGAACATGACGCCACAGAGGATGGGACGCCAACGCTCGGCGACCGGGTAGCGGTTGAACATGAATATTTCGAACTTGGCGCGCACGAACGCCCAGCAGGCGCCCGACCAGCCATCGGGCTGGATACCGCCCTGCGCCTCGGTGGCGCAGAAGGTGCGGTCGGTGCCATGCCATTGTGCGTCGACGAAGGCCCAGCGAATAAACGGCGGCAGGAAATAGACGAGAAGTGCGAGCGCCACCAGGGTGAGAACCGTGTCGTAGGCCGACGCGAAAAGGTTCTTGCGCACCCAGTGGCCGAAGCCCGTCACCCCGCGCGGCGGCGCCTGGTTGGCCACCATCTCGGCGCGGACGAAGGAAAGGTCGTGTTCCTGCATGGTGGCTACCTCTCGACCAGCGCCATGCGCGCATTGAACCAGTTCATGAAGGCGGAGGTGAGCAGGCTCAGCCCGAGATAGACGATCATCCAGATGGCGACGATCTCGATCGCCTGGCCGGTCTGGTTGAGGATGGTGCCGCCGATGGCGACGAGGTCCGGATAGCCGATGGCGATGGCCAAGGAGGAATTCTTGGTCAGGTTCAGGTATTGGCTGGTCAGCGGCGGGATGACGATGCGCATGGCCTGCGGGATGACCACCAGCCGCAATGTGGGTCCCGGGCGGACACCGAGGGCCGCCGCCGCCTCGGTCTGTCCCTTGCTGACGCCGACGATGCCGGCCCGCACGATCTCGGCGATGAAGGCAGCGGTGTAGAAGGAAAGCGCCAGGTAGAGCGACAGGAACTCCGGCTTGACCTGGAAGCCGCCGGTCAGGTTGAAGGTCGACGCCTTCGGGAAGTCGAGCGTCAGCGGGAAGCCGCTGGCGGCGAAGGCAAGCAGCGGCAGCCCGACGATCAAGGCCAGGCTCGTCCAGAAGACGGGGAACTGCTGGCCGGTCGCCATCTGCCGCTGGCGGGCCCGCCTCGCCACGAAGAACGCCATGCCGATGGCGATCAGCAGCGCGATCGGGATCAACCATGCGCCCTCGCCCCAGATCAGCTTCGGCAGATAGAAGCCGCGGCTGTTCAGGTAGGAACCGAAGGGCAGCTCGATCGAATCGCGCGGCAGCGGCAGCACCGACAGGACGCCGAAGTACCAGAAGAAAATGACCAGCAGCGGCGGGATGTTGCGGAAGATCTCGACGTAGACCATCGAGATCTTGCGCACCAGCCAGTTGCGCGACAGCCGGCCGACGCCGACCAGGAAGCCCAGCACGGTCGCGGTGAGGATGCCGGCGACCGCCACGACCACCGTGTTCAACAGGCCGACGACCAGCGCGCGGCCATAGGTCGAATCCGACGAGTAGGCGATCAGGCTGTCGGAAATGTCGAAGCCCGAACGGCCGCGCAGGAAGCCGAAGCCGGAGGCGATGTTGGAGCGTCTGAGATTTTCGACCGTATTCCCGACTATCCACCAAACGAATAAGAAAAGGAGAACAAAAACAAGAAGCTGAAAGAAAATGCCGCGAACCTTGGGGTCGTAGAAGAGCGAGCCGCGTCCCGAACTCCCCGACTGGGCGATGTCTTGCGATGCCATCGGAGCTCCCTTGCTAAGACTGCGAAGGGCGGCCGATGCCGCCCCCCGCCTGTCCGTTTCCGATCAGCGGATCGGCATTCCGTATTGCAGACCGCCCTTCGTCCAAAGATTGTTGACGCCGCGCGCGATCTTCAGCGGGCTGTCCTGCCCGACGTTGCGCTCGAACATCTCGCCGTAATTGCCCACCGCCTTCACGATGTTGACGACCCATTCGTTGGTGAGCCCGAGGTCGGTGCCGATCTTGGTATCGGCCTCGACGCCGAGGACACGCCTGATCTCGGGATTCTCAGAGCTCTTCATCTCCTCGACATTGGCCTGGGTAATGCCCAGCTCCTCGGCGTTGAGCAGTGCGTAATAGGTCCATTTGACGATATCGAACCATTGGTCGTCGCCCTGGCGAACGGCCGGGCCCAGCGGCTCCTTCGAGATGATCTCCGGCAGCACGATGTGATCGTCCGGCGCGGTGAGCTTCAGGCGGGTTCCGTAAAGGCCCGACTGGTCCGTGGTGTATACGTCGCAGCGGCCCGCGTCATAGGCCGACTCCGTTTCCGCAAGGCTTTCGAACACAACTGGGCTGTATTCCATCTTGTTCGCCTTGAAGTAGTCGGCGAGATTGAGCTCGGTTGTCGTGCCGGACTGCACGCAGATCGCGGCGCCGGACAGCTGCAAGGCCGAGTTGACGCCCGGCAGCTTCTTGGCGTTGATCATGAACCCCTGGCCGTCATAATAGGTGACGCCTGTGAAGTTCAGCCCCAGCGCAGTGTCTCGGTTGATCGTCCAGGTGGTATTGCGCGACAGAAGGTCGACCTCGCCCGACTGCAATGCGGTGAAACGCTCCTTTGCGTTCAGCGGCGTGAACTTGACCTTGGTGCCATCGCCGAAGACGGCCGCGGCGACCGCACGACAGAAATCAGCGTCGATACCGGCATATTCGCCTTTGTCGTTCGGAGCGGAGAAACCCGCGGTGCCGGTGTTGACGCCGCACTGAATGAAGCCCTTTGCCTTGACGTCGTCCAGCGTGGCAGCGGAGGCGACTGACGCCGTGACCGCAAATGCCGCGACGCTCAGAACGCCAGCGAGAATATTTTTCATACCCACAAACCCTTTTCTGTTGTCAGGAACATCCTGAGTGACCCCGTGTGCGGAAGCCGATGTCCCGTCCCGGCCGATCTTCGGAACGCCACGCTCTCGGCGGCACGGTCGGTTCCGTCTCCCATTCACGTTCCCCATCGAAGGCGATTATTGGGTTGCGGTCAAGGGTGAACGACCAATTCTGCGGCGGTCCGGACGGATGCTTGCTACTTTAGCAGAATGCCGGAATTTGAAGGCGTTGACGGTCACGGGGCTCCCCTTCCCGCGGTCAGCCGGCGGCGCCAAGAAGGCCGGCGCCTGGTCCAAGCGTTGGCGGCCGGCGATGGGTTGATGCGGCGGGCGGACGGCCCTATGCGTGGACGCCAAAGCAACCGGTCGAGAACCCATGGCCAAGCACGACTACTCCGCCGCCGGCATCAACACGCGCCTTGCCCATCTGGGCAACGACCCGCACGACTATTTCGGCTTCGTCAACCCGCCCGTGGTGCATGCCTCGACCGTGCTCTATCCGGATGCCGGCACGATGACGTCGCGCAACCAGAAATACACCTATGGTACCCAGGGCACGCCGACCACCGATGCGCTGGCGGCCGCCGTCGACGCGCTGGAAGGTGCTGCCGGCACCATCATCGTGCCGTCCGGCCTGGCGGCCGTCACCGTGCCGCTGCTCGGCTTCCTGTCGGCCGGCGACCATTTGCTGATCGTCGATTCGGTCTACGGGCCGACGCGCCGCTTCGCCGACGGCATGCTGAAGCGGCTGGGCGTCGATGTCGAATACTACGATCCGCTCGTCGACGGGGCGATCGCCGCGCTGATGCGTCCGCAAACCAAAGTGGTGTTCGCCGAGAGCCCGGGATCCGCCACCTACGAGATGCAGGACATCCCGGCCATCGCCGCGGCCGCGCATGCGGGCGGCGCCGTGCTGATGCTCGACAACACGTGGGCGACGCCGATCTTCTTCCGCGGCCTCGACCGCGGCGCCGACATCGTGATCAGCGCGGCCACCAAGTACCAGGCCGGGCATTCCGACGTGCTGCTCGGGCTCGCGTCCGCCAACGAGGCGTGCTGGAAGCGGCTGCGCGACGCCTACGTGGCGATCGGCGCCTCGCCCGGCCCCGACGACGTCTACCAGGTGCTGCGCGGCCTGCGCACCATGGGCGTGCGCCTGGAACGGCATCAGAGGAGCGGGCTGCTGATCGCCAGCTGGCTGGAAGCGCAGCCCGGCGTCGCCCGCGTCCTTCATCCCGGGCTCGCGAGCCATCCGGGGCACGCCATCTGGAAGCGCGACTTCACGGGGGCCAGCGGCGTCTTCTCCATCGTGCTTTCGGGCGGCGGCAGCGAGGCGGCCCACGCCTTCCTCGACGCGCTTCGAATCTTCGGGCTCGGCTATTCCTGGGGCGGCTTCGAGAGCCTCGCGGTGGCGCCCTGGCTCGGCGACCGCACGATCGCCCTGGCGCCCCCCGAGGGCCCGGTCATCCGGCTGCAGATCGGCCTCGAGGACCCCGAGGACCTCATCGAGGACCTGAAGCGCGGGCTCGACGCGGCGGCTTCGCGCACCGTCACGGATCCGACAGCGACCGCTCCATGAAGACGATGCGCGGCGCGACCGCCTCCGGATAGGCGTGGAAGGGCGGGCAGTCGCGGAACCCGACCGCCCGGTAGAGCGCGATCGCCTCGCCGAACAGATCGGCCGTGTCGAGCCGCATCACCCGGTAGCCCGCATGGCGAGCGGCCTCCATGAGGGCCAGGCAAAGGCGGCGGCCGAGCCCGCTCCCCTGCCCTTCGGCGCGGACGAACAGCCGCTTCATCTCGCAGGCCTCGTCCGACAGCCGGCGGTAGGCGACGCCGCCGAGCGTGCTTTGGTCGCGCCTTGCCAGCAGCGCCAGGCCGCCGGGCGGCCGATAGGCCGGAAAGCCCTCCGCCAGCTCGGCATCGAGCGCCTGATGCCCGAAAGCCGCGTCCATGAACCAGGCGTCGCCCGCATAGCGGCGCCGGCTCCACTCGACATAGTCGCGCACCAAGGCGGCAAAGTCGGCGAAGTCGACGTCGCTTGTCGCGGGTGCGATCGTAGCGGCCATTGCGTCTCCTGCTCCGGTGCGCCAGCCGCATGAGCCGACGGGTCGAGACCTTACCCCATCGCCCTCCAAACGGTGAACGGGTAGTCGCCGATACGTCGAAGGAAGTGCTCGATAGCCAAGCTGCAACCCCCGTAACATCTGCGCGACGCCCCCTCCCGGGGCGGCTCAACCATTCAAGCTTTTCCGCGCCGGATCACCGGCACCCAGTCGAGGGACGCACCATGGCAGCTGTCTATTTCGATCCCGAGTTCAGCGACGACGAGCGCCGCCGTCGCCTCTATTCCGGAGACATCATCATCCTCTCCCCCACGCCGGCCAGCAAGGCGCTGGTGGCGTTCGCCCGGGAGATGCTGGACACCGCCTTCGACGGGCGCGACCCACGCACCATCCACGAGCACGAATCGGCGGAAGACGTGGCGGGCATCCTTTCCAAGATGAAGCCCGCCTTCATCCATCATCCGACGTGCAAGGAGCTGATCCCGCAAATCATGAGGGAGACCGGCGTCGATCTCGAGAAGCTCTATTTCGACGTGCCGCGCATGCGGTCCGCCTATCCTTCGCACTTCCTTTCGTCCGGCATCGCCTATGCTTTCCATCCGCACCGCGACACCTGGTACTCGGCGCCGATGTGCCAGATCAACTGGTGGATGCCGATCTATCAAGTCGATGCCAACAACGCGATGGGCTTCTACCCGGACTATTTCGACAAGCCGGTGAAGAACAATTCGGAGATCTACAACTACTACGAGTGGAACACCAAGAACCGCGCGAGTGCCGCCCAGCACGTGAAGAGCGACACGCGCGAGCAGCCCAAGCCGCAGGAGGCGCTGGAGGGCCAGTCGCTGCGTTACCTGCCGCCGACGGGCGCCATCATCCTGTTCTCCGGCGCCCAGCTGCATGAGACGGTGCCGAACACGACGGACCTGGCACGCTACAGCATCGACTTCCGGACCGTTCACTATGACGACGTGTTGGAGCGTCGCGGCGCCGCCAACATCGATTCACGCTGCACCGGCACGACGATGCGCGACTACATCTGTGCGGCCGACGGCAAGCTGTTGCCCGAGGAGGCCATCCGCCTCTACGACGACGGCACGGAGAGCGAAGACAAGGTGCTGCGCTTCGACGCTCGGCTGGCCGGCGCGGCCAGCTGACAGGAAACGCCGGCGTGCGGCTCGCGGGCGCCAGCCCGCGTGCCGCGTGCCGCGCGGCAGCGAAGCCGCAAGCTGCGGCGCGCCGCGAGCGTTGGCCGGGACTAGCCGTCTGCCGGCCGCGTACGCCCCGATCCGGACGGCCTGGTTCGGCTGGCGGTTGCCGCCTGACCGCGTGCACAGGCCGGTCCAGGACCGCGCATATAGTGTCTTTCCGGGCGATAGCTGGGGACCACGAGCTCGCGCAGGCCGAGAGCCAGCCTGCCGACGAGATTCCAGGCCGACGAACCGAGGCGACCTCTCACTGCTCCACCTCGGCGGTATCGAAATGGCCCGCCGCCACGTCTGAGACCGGGTCCGTCGCCTCATAGAGCTCGTCGCCGACGGCAGCCTGCAGGTCTTCGTCGAGGTAGAGATCGCAATCCTCTTCGTCTTCGCTGGCCGTCGCTTCCCAGAGCGCGTCGGCCGCAGCCTCGTCGAGGTCGCCGGCGGCGGCGGTCGCCGCCACCGGCATGGCCAGGGTGTCGACCTGTCCATCCTGTGCGCCGGCCGGGATCGGCGCCAGCACCAGCCATGTCACCATCAGCCATTGTCTCATCTTGGATCACCCTTGGCGTGTGTGGGAGCCGATCCAAGTTCCGTGCCAAGTCAGGTCCAGTGGGAGATTATTGCTCTGGCAGCCGCGGAGGCGCCGATTTTTGCGGGCTACGACTTCACCTGCGCTCATTCTGCTAAGTCGTTGAAAATATTGGCGATCCCGGCAGGACTCGAACCTGCGACCATCGGCTTAGAAGGCCGGTGCTCTATCCATCTGAGCTACGGGACCGCAGGCGGTCAGCCTCGGCCTGGCAGGCCGGGCCGCCGAGCGGGGCTCAATGCGTCCAGGGCGTCTTGCGGTCATAGCGAAAATTGTCGGCATAGGAAATCTGCCGCCGCTTGGACTCCTTCGGCTCCTCGATGCGGAACGCGATGCCATGCTTCTCCGCATAGGCGACCGCCTCTTCCCGCGTCGGGAAGGTGAGCCGGATCTGGCTCTTCATGTCGGACGAGGTGGTGTAGCCCATCAGGGGATCGATCTTGCGCGGCTTCTCCGGGTCGAACTCCAGCACCCAGTGACCGGTCTTGGACTTGCCGGACTGCATGGCAGTCTTGGCGGGGCTGAAGATGCGGGCAGACATGGCGGGTCGCTCCGGTCGGAGATGGATTTTCCGCGCTTTCCATCACGCCAGGGGCGCGGCGTCAATGGCCGGCGACGCCTCAGCGGCCGCTGCCGATGTCGGCCAGCGCCTGCCGCCAGTGGCGCGCGAAGCCTTCGGGCTCGAATCGACCGATCGCCGCACGCAGGCCCAGGCGGCGGCGCTGCCGTTCCGTCTCGTCCATGTCGACGAGGCGCCGCATGCCCTCGGCGATCGCCGGCTCGTCCAGCGGGTCGGCTATGAGTGCCTGGTCGCCGGCCACCTCCTCGAGCACGCCCGATGCGCTGACCAGCGGCACCAGGCCGCGGCTGATGGCCTCCGCCACCGGGATGCCGAAGCCTTCGAGCAGGCTCGTCAGCACAAAGCCATCCGCGGACCTGTAGAGCCAGGCGAGCTGGCGGTCGGTGACATAAGGCAGCAGGACGGCGCCAGGGGTCGCGCGGGCAAGCTCGGCGACCGGCTCGTAGCCCGGCTCGCGGCCGCCGCACAGCACGTAGCCGATCCCCCGAGCAGCCAGGCCGGACGCTGCGAAAGCCCGCAGCGAGTGCAGCTGGTTCTTGCGCGTGCCGATGCTGCCGACTGTCAGCAGGAAGCGGCCGGCGACGCCGGGAGGGGCCTCCTCGGCGCCGTCGCCGACCTCGGCGCGGATCGCCGGATAGATGACGCGACGGCTGGCCGCCCGGGCCGACGGAAAGAGGCGCCAGAACTCGCGCTCCGACGTGTGGCTGACGAAGATCAGATGCGGCCCGACGCGGGCGATCTCGTCGTAGATCGGCCAGTAGACGCGACTGATGACCGGGTCGAACAGCTGCGGGTGGGTCAGCGGTCCGAGGTCGTGGATGAGCACGGCATCGCACGGGCGCAATGCGGCGGTGCCGATCGAGAAGGGGTCGAGGTGGAGCAGCGGCCGCCCGGGAACCCGCCGAGGCAGCGTGCGCACGAGCGCACCGCCCCGGGTGGTGGCGCAGGCATGGATGTGGGCCAGCCTCCCGACGATCTTGCCGAACAGGCCGGCCGGCGGCGCGCCGCGCGCCAGGAGCCAGTAGTAGACGTCGCCCACCAGGTCGGGCGCAGCCGCCAGGATATCCCTGCCGATGAAGTATTTGCCGGTGTGGGTGTGGATCGCCAGCGAGAACTCGACGTCGACCGGGGTCGCGACGTCGCCGGCGCGCCGGCGCATGCCCGCCGCCGCCGCAACGCCCCGAGACGCCCACGGCGGTCCGCAACGTCGACGGACGAGGGTCTGTCTTCCAAAAGCACGCGCTTCATTCCGCATCCCGGGCCTTTGCCCTGCGTCGAAGAATCGCCGCCCGGCCGCGGTTCGGCAATCGCGCCAATGTGATAGCGGTCCCCCGCGACAATACTGCTTTTGACCGTGCGCAGGGCCCACCCGAATTGCGACGGTGACGGCGGGGCCGATTGGAGGCAGGATTCACGCCCAAAATCAACAAGCTCGGACCGGGCTCCGCCTGCCATCAGCAAGGATCACCGAGTGCATGACCGTCAAGCGCGCCCTGTTCTTCAGTACCGCCGACCGCTACCTGCAATTGACCATGACCTTCACCTCGACGGCCGTGCTGTCGAGGCTGCTCAGCCCCGAGGAGATCGGCGTCTCGGTGGTCGGCCTGGCGATCGTCGGCCTTGCCTTGTCGATCCGGGATTTCGCCAGCACGACCTACATCATCCAGCATCCCATGCTGACGAAATCGGTGATCCGCGGCTCCTTCAGCGTACTCCTCGCCATCACGCTCGTGCTGTGCGCCGGCCTGGCCTTCGGTGCCCCGCCGATCGCTCGCCTCTATGACGATGTCAAGCTGGTGCCCTATCTGCGGGTCGTGTCGGTGGCGATGATCTGCGACCTCGTCGCCATCCAGACCACCGCGCTGATGCGCCGCGACCTGGCCTTCGGCGGGGTGGCGATCATCAACGCCTCCGGGGCGGTGGCGACGACGCTCACCGCCATCGTCCTGGCGCTCGCCGGCTTCAGCTATATGAGCTTCGCCTGGGGCTGGCTCGCCAGCTCCATCGTGACCGCCATCATCTCGCTGGTCCTGCGGCCGTCCTTCGACCAGTTCGTTCCGACGCTCAGCAATTGGCGGGGGATGCTCTCCTTCGGCGGCTACAACGGCACGATCACCTTCCTCTACAAGATCTACGACACGATGCCCGCGCTGCTGCTCGGCCGCATGGTCGGCACCGACGCGGTCGGCATGTTCAACAGGGCGACGACGGTCTGCCAGATCCCCGACAAGCTGATCGTCGGCGGCGCCTCCACCGTCATCCTCTCCGCCTTCGCCGCCCATGCGCGCGAGGGCAAGGAGCTCAGAAAGCCGTATCTCCACGCGCTGCAGCTCATCACCGCCCTGCAATGGCCGGCGCTGGTCGTCCTGGTGCTGCTTGCCGATCCGCTGGTCCGCCTCATCCTCGGTCAGCAGTGGGACGCAGCGGTCCCCCTGGTCCAGGTGCTTTCGTTGGCGATGCTGTTTTCATTCAGCTTCGACGTCAACTTCCCGCTGCTGGTCTCGCTGGGGGCGATCCGCACCATGCTGGTCCGCTCGCTGATCGTGTTCCCGGTGGGCGCCATGGCCATGGGATTGGGGATCTGGGCGGACGGCCTGTCCGGCGCGGCATGGTCGATGCTGTTCATCGTGCCGTTCAACGCCGTGGTCTCGCTGACCTTCGTCAAGGCTCGGCTCGATCTGCCATGGCGCGAGATCGCCGCCACGCTCGCCGGCAGCGCCGTCGTCGCGCTGGCCAGCGCGCTCGGGCCCGCGCTGGTGCTCGCCTCCGCCGGCTTCACCTTCGAGATTTCCTTGCTCGAGGCATTCGCGGCGGCCTTGCTCGCCGCAGTCGGCTGGCTCGCCGGCATGGTCGCCGTGCGTCATCCCCTGCTCGTGGAGATAGACCTCATGCTGGTTTCCGTCGCCGCCCGCGTGCCGCGCCTCGCCGCCACCATCGCCCTGCTGCGCCGCCGGTTGCAGCGCATCGCGACGGCCATCGGCATGGGCCGCTCGGCGGCGGCACAATGAGAGCAGCGCTCCGCCGATCCCTCGCCGCGCTTCTGCTGGCGGCCGCCATCGCTCCCGCGGCAGCCGCAAGCGGGCCATTCCAATGCGTCGAGCCGAACCCCGCTGCAGCGCTCGCCGCCTCCATCGGCGTCAACACCCACCTGCAGCAGGGAGACCAGTACGCCAATGCGCGGCGCACGGTGGACATGCTCAAGGCGCTGGGCATCACCCAGGTGCGCGAGCCCTTCGCGGGCGTCGGCCACCCCGGCATCGAGTACGCCGCCCGCAAGGGCATCAAGTTCGTCTTCCTGATCGGCGGCGGCTGGGGGAAGAAGGTGGTGCCGGCGCTGGAGGACTGGGAAAGGCGCTATCCGGGCTCGATCCTCGCCATCGAGGGGCCAAACGAGGTCAACAACTGGCCGGTCACCTTCGAGGGGGAGACTGGCGTGAGAGCCGCACAGCGCTTCCAGGCCATGCTCTACGAGGGCGTCAAGAAGAGCCCTGCCCTGTCGCACATCCCGGTGGTGGCGCTGACCTCATGGCCGGTGTTCGCCAGCCGGAGCGACATCGGCAACGTCCATGCCTATGCGCGGACCGGAGGCTTCATGGCCGAGGAGATCCGCGAGGCGATCGCCGACGAGAGGCGTCTGAACCCGCCGCGCAAGCCGATCTGGATGACCGAGGCGGGCTATCACACCTTGCTCGGCGGGGACTCCGACGAAGGCGTGTCGGAGGAGGTCCAGGCGAAGTACACGCTGACGTTCTTCCTGGACGCCTACAGGCTCGGGGTGCGCAAGACCTTCCTCTACCAGCTGCTCGACCAGTACCCCAACCCGGCCGACATCCAGTCCCATTTCGGACTGGTCGATCGCCAATGGCGGCCGAAAGCCGGCTTTACCGCGCTGCAGTCGATGATCGGCATCCTGTCGGACCAAGCCGCCACGGCAGCGCCGATCAGGCCGCTCCGCTACCGCTTGACCGGCCTGCCCCCGCAGGCGCGGCAGATGCTCTTCCAGGCTGCCGATGGCGACCGGCTGTTGGTCGTCTGGAACGAGCCCGAGATCTGGGATTCGAAGCGCGATGTCGAGATCGCCAACGCCACCGCGAAGGTCCGGCTCGATCTCGACCCGGCGCAGGCAGAGATCGCACTCTTCGATCCGCTGACCGGCAACCAGCCGATCGCCAAGGTGCAAGCGTCCGGCACCCTCGATTTCACGCTGGACGACCATCCGGTCTTCCTGCGGATCGAGGGCAACGATGCCGCACGGCTGCCGTGCCAGGGCGTAACCGAGGCCCCCGCCGAGTAGTTGGCACGCATTCTGCATTGCGAGCCTTGGTGACCGCGGATCGTTCCGATCGCGGCGATTTTCGGGCACCAATGTCCCATGGTGGGACAGCTACTTACCGCACTCCGGACAAGCGGGCGCGATCAGCATGGCCCGTTTTTGCTCCGCCGGCCGGATTCGCCCCTTTTATCCGGCCGGTCCCTCTTTCTGCCCAGCAAAAAGAGGCGAACTGTGTGGCATTTCACAGACGGCCTTTCCGTGCCGGGCTAGCCTCTCCACCATGGCACGGACACCGCAAAATGCCGACCAGATGCTGCACTCGAAGCTATCGATCATGCGATCGACGGGCTCGGCGAGGTGACGGCGCGCGCCGCCAAGGAGATCGCGGCCATGCTGCAATATCCTCGGCGGCTGCGACGCCGACCAGTTCGCTCCGCCCATGCGACGGTCTCTCGGCGGTGGAAGCGCTCGAGCGCGGCCGCGATCTGATCGGGCGCGCCATCGATCATCTTCAGTGGAGCGAGGGCGAATTAGGCGCCCGCTGCAATGGCATGCGCCGGAAGCTGCGCAAAGCCATCGGCCAGGCCATGATTTCGCGCAGCGTCGAGCTCGAAGATCGAGGATGCCGCCGACCAGGCAGGCGTTCCGCTGCAGGAAGCGCAGGACGGCTGCCGGCGCTCGTTTGGCCCCTCGCCGTGCGGCTGACCGTCGGCGTCGCCTAGAGCCGGCCCTCGCCTGTCGCTACAAAAACGGCAGGCTCAGCAGAAGCCCTCGTCCTGCGCCTTGTCGGAGTCGCACAAATTCGGGTTGCTCATCGTCCCGTCCGTGCTGGCCTTGTTGGACTGGCAGGCCGCCAGCGCAAGCAGCAACGCCAAGGTGACTGCAAGAAATCCCTTCATCGATTCCCCTCCTGATCGACCATTAGCGGGCGGCCCGGCGTGCAGGCCGCCCACGCCTCAGACACATTTCAGTCGCTGCCGTTCTTCATCTCGCGCACCTGCTGCATGACCTGCTCGAGGTTGTAGCTTGCCGGATTCTGCATCGGCGGGAAGGGGATGTAGGTCTCGAGCTCCTTCAGCCACAGCGCCTGGCCGATCGGCAGCATGTTCCAGTCGTAGACGTAGGCGGTCGACGGGGCGGCGAGCGCGCCGCCCATGCCGAACAGGGTCTTGATCTGCTCGCCGATCGAGGTCTCGAACGGGTCGCGCTTGATGTTGACGACCTGGGTCCAGCTGTAGGGGATCACGCCGGTGATGAAGCCCGCCGGATCGTCCGACACCATGGCGAAGTACATCTTCCAGTTCTTGTAGCGGACGGCCGACGGGTTCTTGCCCGAATAGTAGAAGAAGTGTCGCGTGCCGACTTCTCGACTTGCCTTCGAGGTAGTCGCGCTGGTCGATGCCGTCGAGCGTGGTCTTGACGATGCCCGGGTATCGCCCTGCTTCGATCTCCTTCTTCAGCTCGTCGCCCTTCGGCCCGCCGGCGATGTTGACCAGCGTCGGCACCCAGTCGAGCGAGGCGAACATCTCGGTCTTGACCGTTCCGGGCTCGATATGGCCGGGCCAGCGGACGACCATCGGCGCGCGCATGCCGCCTTCCCAGGTGCGTCAGCTTGCCGCCCTTGAACGGCGTGGTGCCGCCGTCGGGGAAGGTGATCGTCTCGGCGCCGTTGTCGGTGGTGAAGACGACGATGGTGTTGTCGAGCTGACCCATGTCCTCGAGCTTGTCAGGACGACGCCGATGTTGTCGTCCATCTGCTTCATGCCGGCTTCGTTGACGCCCCAGTCCTTGCCGCCGGGCTCGCCGACCATGGCCAGGTACTTGTCGGACAGCACGGTGGTGATGTGCATGCGGGCGGGGTTGTACCAGACGAAGAACGGCTTGCTGGTCGTCTTCGGATCGTTGCGGTCGAGGAAGTCGACGACCTTGGCCGAGATTTCCTCGTCCACCGTCTTCGACCGCTCCAGCGTCAGCGGCCCCTCGTCCTTGCAGCTCTGGTTCGCCGCGGCTGCCGTCTTCGGACTTGCACCAGAGCACCGGCCGCGGCGGCGTCAGGCAGACCGTGGTCTTGGGATCGACCGCGCCGGGGACCTCAGGCAGGCCGGGGATCGGCGTGTTCTTGCACGGCGGCGCGACGCGTCTGCTCGGTCGGGCTCTTGTTGATGTCGGGGAAGCTCACCCCTTGCATGGCGTCGAGGTGGTAGAGATAGCCCCAGAACTCCTGGAAGCCGTGCGCCGTCGGCAGCGACTCGGTGGTGTCGCCGAGGTGGTTCTTGCCGAACTCGCCGGTGGTGTAGCCGAGGTCGTAGAGGAACTTGGCGAGCGACGGCGTGCCGGGCCGCAGATAGGACGGGCTGCCCGGGATCTCCGGCAGCAGCATGCCGACGCGCAGCGGGTTCATGCCGGTGATGAAGGCGGTACGACCGGCGGTGCAGCTCTGCTCGGCGTAGTAGTCGGTGAACAGCGCGCCTTCCTTGCCGATGCGGTCGATGTTGGGCGTCTCGCCGACCATCAGCCCACGATGGTAGATGCGACGGCTGCATGTAGCCGATGTCGTCGCCCATGATGAACAGGATGTTGGGCTTCTGCTGGTCCTGGGCATGTGCCGAAGGCGCCAGGCCAAGCAGCGCGCTTCCCAACGCAAGTGCCGCCTTGAAGCAAGTTCGAGATGCTGTTGTCATCAGTGTCTCCCTTGGAAGTGGCGTGAAAGGCCTGGTCCGCGGGGTCTTGTCGCGCGCAACGATCAGTTGTGGCGAGTTGACTTTGCGAACGGCCCACCCGGAACGGAGACGGCTGCCATGTCCCACATTCCGCAGCGTCAAGTATCAGGCAACGCCGGTGTCGGTGATATTGTCCTTTGGGGAAGTCGAGGCTGCGATCGGACGCCGATTGCTCAGCGGGCGGCGATGGCGCTCTTCACGGCTTCGAGCAGCCGATCCGGTGCGAAGGGCTTGCGGAGATAGGCGACGCAGCCAGCCTGCGTGACGTATTCCCTGACGTCGTCGTCGTCGATGGCCGTGACGAAGATGATCGGCAGCTCCTCGCCGGCAGCCATCAAGCGCCGCTTCAGCTCGAACCCGTTTTATGCCCGGCAGATGGACGTCGAGGACGGCGCAGACGAAGGCGTCGTCGATCTGCCGTTCGAGAAATGCCTCGGCCGACGCAAACCCGATTGCGGCAAACCCATAGGCGTTCAGCAGGCGCTCGATGCTCTTGCGCATGCTGGTATCGTCCTCGATGATTGCGACCGTGAGCGGTCGACGCTCCACAGGGCCCTCCCAAGCGCGGCGGTCCCGCGGCGTTCAGCCCCGCGGTCGCCGCGGTTTTCTCGGCGCGATTGTGCGCATGAAATCGCACATCGCCTATTGTCCTTTCGGGAAGCCAGGCCCCGGGGGCCGTGCCGAATGAGGGGCCGCACGCCGACGCCTGCGGGCGGTCATCTGGTCGGAGTGATAGGATTCGAACCTACGACCCCCTGATCCCAAATCAGGTGCGCTACCAGGCTGCGCTACACTCCGAACGGCCCCGCGGGCGCCCTCCTGTAGCCGATCGCGGGCGCGTTTGGAAGGCGCAGCCTGCATCATTTCCGCCGCATCCCTGAGCGGAACCCGCCCCGCAATGGCACGTTCTGCTTGCGCGGCCATTCTCAGGCAAAGCATGCTCTCATCCTCGGCCGTGCCCGGCATCCCGCTGTCGGGCTTTTTTGTGGGCAACGCGCCGCCTACCCCGCCGCCCGGCCGCCGAGGCCGGTGATCATCGAGACGATCTCGTTCTTGTCGGTGTCGGCGGTCGCCCGCACGCCCACCTGGCGGCCGCGCCGCAGCACGCAGATGCGGTCGGAGAGGCGGAACACCTGGTCGAGGCTGTGGCTGACCACCAGGATCGCCAGCTGGCGGGCCTTGAGCCCGAGGATGATGTCCTCGACCTTCGCCGTCTCGGCGACCCCCAGCGCCGCCGTCGGCTCGTCCATCAGCACGAGGTTGCTCGCCCAGTGCGTGGCCCGGGCGATCGCGACCCCCTGCCGCTGCCCGCCGGAAAGGTCGCGGATCACCGAGCGCGCCGAGGGGATGCGCACGTCGAGCTCGCGCACCAGCGTCTTCGGTCTCGGCGATCATGGCGGACCGGTCGAGCTTGCCGAACGGGCCGCGCGACCTTCTCGCGGCCCAGGAACAGGTTCATGTAGACGGTCTGGCTGTCGGCCAGCGCCAGGTCCTGGTAGACCACCTGGACCCCCTTGGCCTGGCTCTGGCTGGCGTCGGTGAAATGGACGACCTCGCCCGACAGCCTGATCTCGCCCGCCGTCGGCCGCTCCATGCCGGCGATGATCTTCACCAGCGTCGACTTGCCGGCGCCGTTGTCGCCGACCAGCGCCACGACCTCGCCGCGGGCGATCTCGAGGCTGAAGTCCTCGATGGCGACGATGCCGCCGAACTCCTTGCGGATGCCGGTGCAGCGCGAGGGCCGGCGCGGCCTGTTCCATCGTCTCCTCCATCCCGCTCACGGCCACTCGGCCGGGCGCCCATAGGCGTCGTGGATTGCGCCGACCCGCGGCCTGCCCGCCGACAGGCCGGCGATGCCGGCAGTGTAGGCGCGCGTCACGAAGGCCTGCTGGCGGAAGCCGAACACCACGCTGTCGCCGACCTCGGGCGCTCCGCTGCCGCGCGGCGTCGATCATGCCGTAATAGTCGATCGCCGCCGGCGGCGGGATGTCGACGCTGCGCAGTGCGGTCGGCGGCGCTGGTCGGCTCGCGCGACGACGATCGCCTTGACGTCGTAGTCGGGGAACACCGGATCGATGTAGAGCCCGCCGCCGAAGCAATAGGCGCGCCCGGCGTGGAGATGCGAGACCTCGGTCAGGTAGACGGCGGCCGGGCGTTCCGGCAGGTCCTCCATCGCGTGCAGCGGGGTGGTTCCGGTCAGCCCGTGGCCTGGCTCGCATTGCGTGGCGCCGGCCTCGGCGAGCGCCGGGACGACGGCCGACGAGGTGGTGCCCGGCGCGTTGATCTCGATGTCGCGGCGGCCGGCCCTGGCCAGCGCGTCGGCGGCGCGGCGCAAGCGTCTCGGCATTGTGGGTCGGGCGGATCTGGCGGGCTTGCGGATCGAAGAGCAGCGCCGGAAAGGTGGTGATGCCGGCGAAGCCGCCGCCCTCGATGGCGGTCGAGCCGGTCGGCGACGGCCGTCACCTCGGCGGCCGGGAAGCCGCCTTCATGGCCCTTGTAGAACGTGTCGCCGGCGGCGAAGAGGCGCGCCAGGAGCCGCTTCTCGCCGCCTTGCCCGGCTGCCGCGAGGGCGGCGCCCGCCTCGCCCGCCTTTTCGTCGTTGAACACCGTCCAGTAGCGGGGTCCGAGCGCGGCCGCGGCGTCCGCCTCGGCCCTGCGGCACCTGGACCAGATGGCCGAGATGGCCGATCTTCATGCCGGCCGCGGCGCAGGCGCGCGCGCATGTCCATGTCGACGGCGACGGCCTCGCCGATGCCGCCCGCCGCGACCGCCCTGCAGAAGTCGCCGTTGCGGCCCATCTGCTTGGTCATGGCGAACACCTTCAGGCCGGCGGCGTCGGCCGCCTCCCTGATGGCGCGCGCATTCTCGGTCACCGCGTCGAGGTCGATCACCGTGCAGTTGGCCGGCAGCGCGCCGGCCTGGTGGAGCGCGATCGCCGCCTCGATCAGGGCCGGGTTGCGGCGTCTCAGCACGTCGAGAAACATCGTTGCCTCCTCCGGCTCAGCGGCGCGGCTCGCGCAAGGTCAGCGCCACCGCGGCAAGGATGATCAGGCCGCGGACGATCATCTGCTCCGACACCGCGAGGCCCATCAGGATCAGCCCGTTGTTCAGCATGCCCATCAGCAGCGAGCCGACGAGCGCGCCCACCACCGTGCCGGCGCCGCCATTGAGCCGCGTGCCGCCGACGATGACGGCGGCGATCACCGTCAACAGGTCGGTCTCGCCGAGCGTGTAGCGGGCGCCCTGGATGCGGCCGAGATAGAGCAGGCCGGCGAGCGCAGCGCACAGCGAGCCGAGCATCATCACCTTGAGCCGCAGGCGGTCGACCTTGATGCCCGCCGCGCGCGCCGCGCGCGGGCTGTCGCCGGTCGCCAGCACATGGGCGCCGAAGCGCGTCTCGCGATAGACATAGTGGCCGAGCCCGACGGCCAGCGCCGTCCAGATCAGCAGCGACGGAACGCCGAACAGCTGGCCCGAGCCGAACAGGCCGGTGAAGATCGGATCGGTCACCGGCACCGATTGCAGATTGGTCATCCAGCGGGCGACGCCGGCGAGCAGACCCATCGTCGCCAGCGTGACCAGGAAGGACGGCAGCCGGCCATAGGCGACCAGCGAGCCGTTGACCAGCCCGATGGCGCCGCCGGCGGCCAGCGCGGCGGCGACGCCGAGCAGCCAGTGATGCTCGCGCATCACCACGGCGGCGCGTCAGCGCCGAGATCGCCACGACCGAGCCCACCGAAAGGTCGATCTCGCCCGCCGTCAGCACGTAGACCATGCCGATCGCCATGACGGTGACCGGCGCCGTCTGCTGGACGATGTTCAACAGATTGGACGCGGTCAGGAAGCCGCTGTCGCGCAGCACCACGGCGAAGACGGCGAAGATCAGCAGGAAGCCGACATAGACCACATAGGCGGTCGGGTCGATCCTGCCGATCCTCGGCAAGCCGGCGGGCCGGTCCAGCGCCATCACTGGACTCCGAGCGAAGCCGGCGGGTCGCGGTGGAGCGACTGGTTCCAGCCGTCCTTCACCGTGTCCTTGGTGACGGCGATGGCGTCGACCGCCAGGAAAGGCGGCACGCTCTCGCCGATCAGGCCGAGCGCCGCCGCACGCGCGGCGGTGACGCCGATCATATAGGCCTCGTCGGCGACGATCGCCGCCACGTTGCCGCCCTTGACCATGTCGAGCGCCAGCGGCTCGGAAAAGTCGAGCGTGACGATCTTGGTCTTGGTGTTGCCGGCGTTGCGCAGCGCCGCCAGCACCAGCTCGGCCGGCTCCGCCCAGGTGACGTAGATCGCGTCGAGGTCCGGGTTCTGGGCGACGAAGGCATTGCCGATGTCCTCGGCGCGGGCCGGGTCGGCGAGGCCCTGCTCGACGGCGATCTCCATGCCGGGCGTCGCCTCGATCGTCGCCTTGAACGACTGGTCGCGCTGGTTGGTCACGTAGAAGTCGGCGTCGTGGAAGATGTAGCCCACCTTGCCCTTGCCGCCGAGCGCGTCGGCCAGCGCCTTGCCGGCCTTGGCGCCCATCTGCACCAGGTCGGCCGAGGAGATGGCGATGTAGTCGGTGCCGTGGACGAAGCCCTTCGGCGCATTGTCGACGAACATCAGCTTGGTGCCGGCGGCGAGCGCCGGGCGGTAGGCCTCGGGCGCCGTCTCCGGGTCGACCGGCAGCGAGACGATGACGCTCGGCTTCTTGGCGAGGATCGTCTCGATGTCGCTCTTCTGGCGCGCCGCGTCGAAGCCGGCATCGGTCTCTGCGACCACCTCGATGCCGAGCCGCCCGAACTCGTCCTTGGCGCCGTTGCCGACGGCCGCCGACCAGTCGGACGTGGTGTGCCAGGACAGCGCGGCGGTGAACTTGCCGTCCTTGACCTTGGCCTCCTGGTCGGGCGTCAGCGTCACCGAGGCGGCGGGCGTCGCAGCCTCGCCATGCGGGCCCTTGGTGGTGGTCTCGGCGGCCAGCGCGGACCCGGCGGCGAGCCAGGCGGTGGCGAGTATGGCGGTGAAAAGTCTTGTCATGGGGTCCTCCCGTTGCTCCTGGGCGGCATTCTACGGGCCGCCGTCAGGGTGTGGATAAAAAGGGCGCGGCGCGCGCCTTCGCTGTCGTCACTTGGCGGCGTCGAGCACCGACTTCGGGGCGTCGCGATTGAGCGACTCCTTGTAGCCCTCGGCGACGTTCTCCTTGGTCACCGTCATCGCCGGGGCGACCACGAAGGGCGGCGCCTGCTTGCCGAGCAGCCCATAGGCGGCAGCGGTCGCCATGGTGCGGCCGAGCTCGTAGGCCTTGTCGGCGACGATCGCCGTCACGTTGCCGTCCTTGACCATGTCGAGGGCCACCGGCTCGGACAGGTCGAGTGTCACCACCTTGGTCTTGGTGTTGCCGGCCGCGCGCAGCGCCGCCAGCACGCCCTCGGCCGGCTCCGCCCAGGTGACGTAGATGCCGTCGAGGTCGGGCGTCTTGGTGAGCAGGGCCTGGCCGATCTCCTCGGCGCGCGCCGGGTCGGCGATGCCCTGGCTGTCGACGATCGACATGCCCTTGTGGTCGTTCTCGATGGTCGACTTGAAGGCGTTGTCGCGCTGGTTGGTCACGTAGTACTGGGCGTCGTGGAAGATCCACGCCACCTTGCCCTTGTCGCCCAGCGTCTTGGCCAGCGCGTCGGCGGCCTGCTTGCCCATCTGGTAGAGGTCGTCGGTGACGATGGTGACGTAGTCGACGCCCTGCTTGTAGTCGGCCGGCACGTTGGACAGGAACACCAGCTTGACGCCCTTCTCCTTGGCCGCCTGGAAGGCCTTGGCGGAGCCCACCGGATCGAGCGGCAGCGCCAGGATGGCGCTCGGCGACTTGGCCATCACCGTCTCGACGTCGGACAGCTGCTTGGCCGCGTCGAAGCCGGCATCGGTCTCGGCCACCACTTCGATGCCGAGCCGCTTGAACTCGTCCTTGGCGCCCGCCGTCACCGCGCTGACGAAGTCCGACGAAGTGTGCCACAGCAGAGCGGCCGTGTGCTTGCCCTCCTTGACCTTGGCGACCTCCTCGTCGGTCAGCTTCAATTCGCTCGACGGCGTCGCCTTCTCGCCCGCCGGGCCGACGGTCTCGTTGGCGGCGAAGGCCGGAAAGGCGCGAACAGGGCCAACGCGGCCGCCCCGGCCAGGAACTTGATTGCGATCGACATTTTGCTTTCTCCTCCTTCTTGCGGCCGCCTCGGGCCGGTTCTCGTTTCAGCTCGACGGGGCGCCGAAAGCGGCAATGAAGGCGGCGAGCGCCACCACCCCGTCGTAGAACTCCTCCAGGTCGACATGCTCCTCCAGCGTGTGGCAGTTGGAGATGTCGCCGGGCGCGCAATAGACCGTCGGGCACGCCGAGCCGGCTCGACAGGAACGGCGCCTCCGACCAGTAGGGCGCGCCGGCGATGTCGCCGCGATCGGGCCGCACCGAGCGCACCGCCGCCTGCAGGAGCCGCACCGGCGGCAGGTCGGCAGGCGTCTCGGTCGGCGTCCCGCCGAGCCGATGGTCGCGGCCGGCCGGATAGGCGAAGGCAAGCGCGATTTCCGGGTCGAGCTTGGCCGCGCCGCGCACCGCCGCCTCCAGCGCGGCCGCCGCCGCGTCGAGGTCTTCGCCCGGCAGGAGCTTGAGGATTAGGCTGATCGTGCACTCGCCGGGAACGGCGATGGAGCCGCCGCCGGCAATGCCCGTCACCAGCAGGAAGGGCCGCCCGACGAGCGGATGCGCCGGCCGCGCCTCGAGCGTCGCCGAATGCGCCCACAGCGCCGCAAGCACGGCGTGCGCGGCCTTGAGCGCATCGACGCCCAGCTCGGGCACGCCGAAATAGGCGGAGCGGCCGGTGACCGTGATGTCGGCGATCAGGAAGCCCATCTGCGCGGCGAACACATCGAGCCGGGTCGGCTCCACATAGACGGCGAAGTCGGGCCGCGGCAGCGCGCCGGCCTCGAATTCGGCCGCCAGCGCCTTCATGCCGGCGCTGACGCCCGTCCCCTCCTCGCCGCTCTCCTCGTCGCCGATGAAGGCGAAGAGCACGTCGCAAGCCGGCTTGACGCCGAGCTCGTCGCAGCAGGCGGGCGGCCGCCAGCGTGGCGGCAGATGCCGGCCTTCAGGTCGCCGGTCCCGCGGCCCCAGATGGCGCCGTCGACGACCGCGCCGCCGAACGGGTCCTGCCGCGCGGTGCCTGCCCAGCGCTCGGTCCAGCCCTTCACATGGACGGTGTCGGTATGGCCGGCGAGGAGCAGGACCGGGCCGCCGCCCGCGCCTTTCAGCAGGCCGCTGACATTGGGACGGCCGGGCGCGAAGTCGCGCAGCCGCACGTCGGCGGCGCCGAGCGCCTGCAGCTCGCCGGCCAGGAGCTCGGCGAAGGCCTTCTCGTTTCCGGTGACGCTCGGCGTGCCGACTGCCCGCCTCAGGAGAGCGAGCGCCGCGTCGCGGTCGAGCGCCTGGCGCAAGCGGGAGACGAAGGCCTGATCGATCATTCGGCCGCCCTCGACAAAGCGAGGCCCGGCAAGGTCAGCTCGCCGGGCAGGTCGGAGACGCCGAAGAGGCCGTTGTGCAGCCGGCTCACCGCCGAGGAGAGCGCCCCGACGAGGCCGGCGCGGCTGCCGAGCTCGCTCGGCACGACCGTCACCGGCCGCGCGAAGACCGTCGGCAGATGGGCGCGCACGCGCTCGATCAGCTCTGGGCGGACGCCGATCGAGCCGCCCATCACCACCAGCTCGGGATCGAGGATCGAGGCGAGCGCGGCAACGGCAAGGGCGATCGTGCGACCAACCGCGTCGACGGTCGAGCGGGCCGGCCCGTCGCCCTCCTCCAGGCGCTGGAATACTTCACGCGCCGAATCGGCAGTGCCGCCCAAGCGCTTGTAATGCTCGCACGATTCCGGTCGAGGCCACCTCCAGCTCGAAGGCGCCGACCTCCAGCGCGCGCGGCGAGACGAGATCGCCGCCGATCGGCAGATAGGCGATCTCCCCGGCAGCACCGGTGGCGCCTCGCACCAGCTTGCCGTTGACGATCAGGCCGAGCCCGATGCCGGTGCCGACGGCCAGGAAAGCAGCGTTCTCGGCGCCGCGCGCCGCGCCGCGCCAGGCTTCGCCCAGCATGGTCAGGTTGACGTCGTTCTCGATCAGCACGTCGAGGCCGCCGAACAGCGCGCCGAGCTCGCGCCGCACGTCGATCTCCGACAGGCCGGGGATGTTGGGCACCAGCGCGATCGCCCCGCTCTGCGGATCGACCACGCCGGGGGTGCCGATCACCACGCTCTTCAGCCGGTCGAGCTCGGCCCCCGAGCTCGCCGCCAGCGCGCCGGCCACCCGGCGGATCTGCTGCAGGACATGCCGGCCGCCGCGGCGGTCGGTCGCCTCGCTCGATTCGGCGACGATCTCGCCGGAGAGATCGGCCAGCGCCGCGCTGAGTTTTGTGCCGCCCAGGTCGACGCCCAGCGAATAGGCGGCGCGCCGCTCCATCTCGTACGTCACGGCCGTGCGCCCGAGGGCGCCGCGGCTGACGCCCACCTGGGCGACCCAGCCGCCGCTTTCCATCTCACCGACCACCTCGGAGATCGTCTGCTTGGAGAGACCCGTCACCTTGGCGAGCTCGGCCCGCGAGACCGGCCCCTGCTGGAGCAGCGCCTCGACCACGGCGCGTCTCGAAAACCTGCGGGCGAGCAGGGAGCGGTCGATCGGCATGCCGGCCTCGTTAGTTCGTCAGGTTGACGAACTAAATACGCGCGGCCGTCTTCGAGTCAAGCGGCATCGCACGCCCGCAGGTCAGAGATCGAGCTCGCTCTGCCCTTCGTCGAGTGCGCTGACGGCCTCCATGGCCATGCCGCGGGTGATCCGCGACTGCTGCTCCAGCGCGGCGCGGTCGAGCCGGTCGACGACGCGGATAGCGGTGGCCAGCGAGCGCTCGATGCGGCGCACCAGATAGTTGACGACGTGGGGCTCGACCTCCACCTGGCGGTCGGCGAAGAGCTTGGAGATGACGCCGGCGAGCAGATGATCGTCGGGCTCGCCGATCTCGACCGTGGCCGCCGCCCTCAGCCGCGAGACGAGGTCGGGCAGGCGGACGCCCCAGGCGGCCGGGAAGCGGCGCGCCGTGAGCAGCACCGAGGTGCCGGCCGAGCGCGCCGCGTTGAGCAGGTGGAAAAGCCCCGCGCTCGTCGCGGTCCGCAGCGTCGGCGTCGTCCAGGAAGACCGGCCCGGCCGAGGCGGCGGCGATGGCCGCCTCGCCGAGGGAGCGCGGGTCCAGCACGGCGGCGCCCGCTGCCGCCGTCCAGATGGCGCCGAGATGCGACTTGCCGGAGCCGGCCGGCCCGGCGAGCACCACCACGGCGGCGGGCCAGTCCGGCCAGCGCTCCACCAGGGCGACGGCCTTGGCGTTGGCGGCGGAGACGACGAGGTCGTCGCGCGTGCGCCCCGCCGCGTGACCGAGGTCGAGTGGCAGCTGGCGCGGACGTTCCGGGTCGGGCATCGGCGTCAGGCGTCCGCCTTCCGGCGTCGCGACGGGCGCACGATGGCGGGCTCTTCCGGGCGGCCCTGGTACATCGGCGACTGCAGGTAGCGGGCCACCGCGAAGCGGACCAGCACCGCCACCGCGGCGGCGGCCGGCACCGCGATCAGCAGCCCGACGAAGCCGAACAGGGCGCCGAAGGCGAACAGGGCGAACATCAGCCACACCGGGTGCAGGCCGACGCTCTTGCCGACCAGGCGCGGCTGCAGGATGTTGCCTTCCACGAACTGGCCGAAGAAGAACACGCAGGCCACCGCGACGATCCACGGCCAGTCCGGCCAGAACTGGACGAAGGCCACGCCCACCGACAGCACCAGCCCGACCATCGACCCGACATAGGGGATGAAGCTGATCAGCCCGGCGAAGATGCCGATCAGGATGCCGAAATTGAGCCCGACCACGGTGAGGCCGACGGCGTAGATGAGCCCGAGTACGAGGCAGAGCGTGCCCTGGCCGCGCACGAAGCCGGCGGTCGACCGGTTGATTTCCGAGGCGCAGCTTGCGGACCGTCTCGACATTGTCGCGCGGCACCCAGCTGTCGACCGTCGCCACCATGCGATCCCAGTCGAGAAGCATGTAGAAGGCGACCACCGGGGTCACCACGAACAGGCCGGCGATGTTGAAGAGCGCCACGCCCGATTGCCACAGCGAGGCGAACACCGCGGTGAGGAAGCCGACGCCGGACGACAGCAGCGAGTTGACGCCCTCCTTGAGGTCGGCCGGATCGACGCCGAAGCGCTGCTGCAGCCATTCGGGATTGTAGCTGGTGAACAGTCCCTGCAGCCGCGTCATGTACTCCGGCAGGCGGCTCGGCGAAGTCGCTGAGCTGGTGGGCGAGGATGGGGATGAGGATGACCAGCCCGAGCGCCAGCACGATGACGAAGGCGACGAGGATCAGCACCGTCGACATGACCCGCGACAGGCCCAGCGCCTCCAGCCGGTCGGCGACCGGGTCGAGGAAATAGGCCAGCACCATGCCCGCCACGAAGGGCAGCAGGATGTCGCTGAAGACGAAGACGAAGAGCGCCAGAAGGGCGGCGAAGATCACCCAGAAGACGATCTGACGGCGGAAGGTGGTGGCGGTGATGGCGGCGTCGGCCGCAGCCTCATCCCTCGGATCTCTGGGTTTCGCCATAACCGCTCATGTGCCTCAGCCAGCCTACGAGATAGGCTGCGGCCGAAGCGCCGGTCAAGAGCCCGGAGACCACAATCAGGGCCTCGCGGGACGGGCCGACCTGCAGCGCGAAGGCGAGCTCGGCCGAGCACCACGGCGGCCAGCACGATCTGCACGGCGGTGTTGGCCTTGGAGACGAAAAGCGGCTTCATGGCGACCGGATTGCCCATCACGGTCGACAGCAGCACCGCGCAGACGATCAGCGCGTCGCGCGAGACGGCGGCGATCACCAGCCACAGCGGCAGCTCGCCCATATAGCCCAGCACGACGAAGACGCTGGCCAGCAGGACCTTGTCGGCCATCGGGTCCATGTAGGCGCCGAGCTCGGTGCGCTGGTTGAACTGGCGGGCGATGAAGCCGTCGATGCCGTCGGAGATGCCGGCGACAAGGAAGCCGGCCAGCGCCCACCCCATCTTGTCGGTCAACAGCGCGAACACCACGCCCGGCACCAGCAGGAAGCGCAGGATGGTGATGAGATTGGGAATCGTCATCGTTTCTCGCCCTCCCATCGGCCAGTCGGCTTCTTGTTCGGCTGCGGTCCCGTCGCAGCCGGCGCGTCCCTTGCCCGTTAGATGATGGAAAGCCCGTCACTTCGCAAGGGCCGGAGGCCGCCGCGCGGCGAGCTCGCGCGCTTTCCGGCTTCCCATCGGGGGCCGAAACGCGCCATTCTGTTGCGGCGGCGCGATCTTCATGCGAAGAGCCCGATCGAGAGCGGTGCACCGAGGGAACGGATGAGCGAAGCGAGCGGCCTGACCTATGCCCAAGCCGGCGTCGACATCGATGCAGGCAACCGCATGGTCGAGAAGATCAAGCCGCTGGTCCGCTCGACCCGGCGGATCGGCGCCGAGGCCGAGATCGGCGGCTTCGGCGGCCTGTTCGACCTGAAGGCGGCGGGTTTCAGCGATCCCGTGCTGGTCGCCGCCAATGACGGCGTCGGCACGAAGCTCCGCATCGCCATCGAGTCCGGCATCCACCACACGATCGGCATCGACCTTGTCGCCATGTGCGTCAACGACCTCGTCGTGCAAGGCGCCGAGCCGCTGTTCTTCCTCGACTATTTCGCCACCGGCAAGCTCGATCCCGAGCAGGGCGTGGCGATCGTGGCCGGCATCGCCGAAGGCTGCCGCGCAGGCCGGCTGCGCGCTGATCGGCGGCGAGACGGCCGAGATGCCCGGGCGTCTACCGCGGCAGCGACTACGACCTGGCCGGCTTCGCGGTCGGCGCGGCCGAACGCGGCCAGCTTTTGCCCACCGACGACATCGTCGAGGGCGACGTGCTGCTCGGCCTCGCCTCCTCCGGCGTGCATTCCAACGGCTTCTCGCTGGTGCGCCGCATCGTCGAGGAGAGCGGGCTCGCCTATGACCGGCCCGGCGCCGTTCGCCGAAGGGACGCACGCTCGCCGAAGCGCTGCTCGTGCCGACCCGCATCTACGTCAAGCCGGTGCTGAAGGCGATCCGCGGCACGCACGGCATCAAGGCGCTCGCCCACATCACCGGCGGCGGCTTTCCCGACAACATCCCGCGCGTGCTGCCCGACGACTACGCGGCCGAGCTCGACCTCGAGGCGATCGAGCCGCCGGCCGTCTTCTCGTGGCTGGCGCGGACCGGCCGCGTGGCGCCGGCAGAAATGATGCGCACCTTCAATTGCGGCGTCGGCATGGTGCTGGTCGTGGCGTCGGGCCAGGCGGCGCAGGTGGCCGCCGTCCTGCAGGAGGCCGGCGAGGAGGTGGCGCCGATCGGCCGCATCGTGCCGCGACGCGACGCCGGCGTGATCTATCGGGGCTCGATCGACCTATGACCCAGCCTCGGAAGCGGACCGTCATCCTGATCTCCGGACGCGGCTCCAACATGGCCGCGCTCATCGAGGCGGCGCGCGAGAAGGACTTTCCGGCCGAGATCGTCGGCGTCGTCTCCGACCGCGCCGACGCCCCCGGCCTCAAGGCTGCCGAAAGCTTCGGCATCCCGACCCGGGTGGTGCCGCGCAAGGACCATCCGACCGCCGAGGCTCACGAGAAGGCTCTCGACGCCGCCCTGGCGCGGCTCAAGGCCGAGATCGTCTGCCTGGCCGGCTACATGCGCGTGCTCACGCCGGCTTCGTCGATCGCTGGCAGGGCCGGCTGGTCAACATCCACCCGGCCCTGCTGCCGGCCTTCCCCGGGCTCGACACACATCGCCGCGCGCCTCGATGCCGGCCTGCGCATCCATGGCTGCAGCGTGCATTTCGTCACGCACGAGGTCGATACCGGACCGCTGATCGCGCAGGCGGCGGTGCCGGTGCTCGTCGGCGATCGGCCCGAGCAGCTTTCACAGCGCGTGCTCAAGGCCGAGCACAAGCTCTACCCGCTGGCCCTGGCGCTGCTGGCAGCCGGCAAGGTGCGCCTGGAAGGCGGACGCGCGGTCTTCGCCGATATCGACCAGTCGGCGCGAACCGGAACGCTGATATCGCCCGCGAGCTGGCAGGGTCCGAGCGACCTCGAGGACCTCGCCCGCATCACACCGTAGGCCGAACGCGAACCGGCAATGCCCGATCTCCTTCTCCTCAGGCACGCCAAGTCGAGCTGGGACGATGCTTCGCTCGCCGACCGCGACCGGCCGCTCGCCGACCGCGGCCGCAAGGCGGCAAGGCGGATCGGGCGCCTGCTCGGCGAACGCGGCTGGCGACCCGACCGCGCGCTGGTCTCGCCGGCCCGCCGCACCCAGGAGACTTGGGAGTTGATCGCCGACGCGCTGGGCGGCAAGTCGCCGCCTGCCGTGACGATCGACACGCTCTACATGGCGAGCCCGAGCGACCTCCTGGAGATCATCCGAGCCAAGGGCGCCAAGGCCCGCCGGTTGCTCGTCCTCGGCCACAATCCGGGCCTGGAAGAGATTGCTTCGTGGCTCGTCGCGCCCAACTCCGACGAGAACGCCTTGTCGCGGCTGAAGGAGAAGTTCCCCACGGCCGGCCTGGCGCGGTTCCGCTTCGACGGGCCATGGGCCGCGCTTGTGCCTGCAGGGGCCCGGTTGCTGGAGTTCGTCAGGCCGCGGGACCTTTCGTGAGTTGCCGCCGGTAGCAAGAATGACATCAATGGGAAAGCAAGGTTGCGACTCGGGCGCTCCGCTCCCGATTGCGTGAGCGCCTCGCATCGTTCGCACGCCGGCCACCTCGCGGCGGAGGGCCGATCCGCTGCGGATCGCTTGCTCGATCTCATCCGCCGCCGCATCCGCCAGCTGACGAGGTTGCCCGGTCGGGCCCTACATCGTTGTCTGCCGGAAGACGCCGACAGGACCATCGAAGCGGGGAGGATCGTGCATGGCGCGCGTCATTTGGCGGCGCTGATCTAACCGGCGATGCTGTCGCTCGTTTGCTATGCCGCCGATGGTCCCGTAGTGAAGCCTAGATTTAGATACACGTTGTGTATGCAGAGATGCTATAGTGAGGGTGGAAGGATTCATGCCATGACTGCGAGAAGCCCGGACACCCGCGCCAAGCCCGTCAATCTGCGCATCCGTGAGGATGTCCGCATTCTGATCGACCGGGCCGCGAAGATACGCGGAAAAACCCGCTCTGACTTCATGATCGATGCGGCCTATCGCGCCGCCGAGGATACGCTGCTCGACCAGACGCTCGTGAAAGTCGATGCGGAAAGCTACCAGCACTATCTCGATATCCTTGACCAGCCCCCCACAGGAGAAGGGTTCGCGCGTTTGATGAATGCGCCGACGCCCTGGAAGTCCTGAGTGCTATCCGCACCGGCGCTCCTTGACGACGGTCACGATCTTGAACTGTTCCAGTGCGGAACCGACAGTCTCGACCAGTGGCTGAAAAAACGTGCGCGCGCCAATCAGGTCAGCGGTGCCTCACGCACTTATGTTGTGGCCGATGGGACGCGTGTCGTTGGATACCACTGTCTTTCATCGGGCGGGCTTGATCAGGCGGACGCGCCGGGCGCAGTCCGCCGTAACATGCCAGACCCCGTCCCCATGGCGATCCTCGGACGTCTGGCTGTCGATATGAGCTGGCAGGGAAAAGGTCTGGGCGCCGCGCTGTTGCAGGACGCCGTACTGCGCACTGGTCAGGCGGCCGCCATTCTCGGCATTCGCGGTCTGCTCGTGCACGCGATATCAGACGAAGCCAAAGCATTCTACGAACACTATGGCTTTGCCGCGTCCCCAAAGAATCCGATGACGCTGGTGCTTTCGCTCAAGAGCGCTGGGTAGGTGCAGCAAAGCTTCAGCCTCGCCGCCTGCTCCGCAAACGTCGCTACACCGCTTTCTTCAGCCAGACGCGGTTGTCGTGGAAGGCGGCGCCGCCATAGGGCGCCGGCGCGTCGGCGCCGGTCAGCACGTTGATCCCCTCGCCGCGCTCGTGCGCGTCGTTGGGCCAGATGCCTTCGGCCACCAGCACGCCGCGCCGCACCCCGTCGAACAGCCGCGCATGAAGCACCACCTCGCCGCGCCGGTTGCCGAGCTCGACGCGGTCGCCGGCCGCGATTCCGGCCGCCGCGGCATCGTCAGGGTGGATCATCACCTCGGGCCGCCCCTCGCGCTCGGCGGCTGCCCGGCGTCTCGGTGAAGGTCGAATTGAGGAAGGCGCGCGCCGGCGACGTGGCGAGCCGGAACGGATGCTCGGCGTCGGCCGTCTCGATCAGTTCGACATGGTCCGGGAAGGCCGGCAGCTTTTCATGCGGGCCGAGGATGCCGATCGACTTGGGCGGCCGGCCCGGCACCGGCGTGCCCGTCCAGTCGGGGCGGAAGCGGAACCTGCCGTCGCGGTGCGCGAAGCCGTTCAGGAAGTGCGAGGTCTCGAAATCCGGCTGCAGGTCGACCCAGCGCTCCGCCGCGAAGGTCTCGAAGGTGCCGAGGCCCTTGCGCCCCAGCATGACGTCGATGTGCTCGCGTTCGGTGAGGCCGAAGCCCGGCAGATGGGCGACGCCGAGCCGCTTGCCAAGCTCCTCGATGACGAAATGGTTGGTGCGCGGGCCTTCCGGCGGCTCGACGAGCTTCGGTCCGAGCACGATGTGCTGGTTGCCGCCGCCGCGATAGATGTCGTCATGCTCGAGGAACATGGTGGCCGGCAGGACGACGTCGGCGAGCTTCGCCGTGTCGGTCATGAACTGCTCGTGCACGCAGGTGAAGAGGTCGGCGCGGTGGAACCCCTCGATCACCAGCCGCTGCTCGGGCGCGACATTGGCGGGGTTGGTGTTCTGGACGAGCAGCGCGGTCACCGGCGGGCCGCCGCCCAGCGCCGCGGGATCGCCGGTGAGGACCGGGCCGATGCGCGACTGGTCGAGGTGGCGGATGCGCGGGTCGAGGAGGCGGCTGCCTTCGACCAGGCTCTTGTCGAGGTTGAAGATGTCCGAATTGGAGTGGAAGGCGCCGCCTCCCTCATGCCGCCAGGCCCCGGTGACGGCCGGGATGGACAGCGCCGCATGCATGGCGACGGCGCCGTTGCGCTGGCGCGAGAAGCCGTAGCCGAGGCGGAAGAAGGTCCGCTTCGTGGTGCCGACAAGGCTGCGCGAAGGCCTCGATCTCGTCGACGGCAAGGCCGGTGATGGCGGCCGCCCATGCGGGCGTGCGCGTGCGCAGATGCGCCTCCAGCCCGGCCGGATCGTCGGTGTACCGCTCCATGTAGGCGCGGTCGGCATGGCCGTCGCGGAACGCCACGTGCATGACCGCGCAGGCGAGCGCGGCGTCGGTGCCGGGCCTGAGGATCAGCTTGACGTCCGCCTGCTTCATCGTCGCGTTGTCGTAGACGTCGACGACGACGATCTTGGCGCCGCGCTCCTTGCGGGCGCGCACGGCGTGCGTCATCACATTCACCTGGGTGACGGCGGCGTTGGTGCCCCAGATGACGACGCAGTCCGACTTCGCCATCTCGCGCGGATCGGCGCCGAGCAGCCGGCCGGTTCCCATCGCGAAGCCGGTCCAGGCGAGGTTGGTGCAGATGGTGCCGAAGAAGCCGGAGTATTTCTTGGCGTGGCGCAGCCGGTGGATGCCGTCGCGCTGCACCAGCCCCATGGTCCCCGCATAGTAGTAGGGCCAGACCGTCTCGCTGCCATGGCGCGCCTCGGCCGCCTCGAAACGCTCCGCGACGAGGTCGAGCGCGGCCTCCCAGCTGGCCTCCTTCCACGTCCCCTCGCCCTTGCCGCCGGCCCGCACCAGCGGCTTGGTGAGCCGGTCCGGATGATGCAGGCGCTCGGCATAGCGGGCGACCTTGGCGCAGACGACGCCGGCGGTGTAGCTGTTCGCCTTGGCTCCGTGGACGCGGCCGATGCGGCCGTCGGGCAACAGCTCGACGTCGAGCGCGCAGGTCGACGGGCAGTCGTGCGGGCAGGCGGAATGGCCGATTCGGGTCGGAACGTGCCGGTTCATGGCCGGAACCTAGCGGTTTTGCCGGGGCCGGTGTAGGCCCACCAGATGAACTATCGCCATGCCTTCCATGCCGGAAATTTCGCGGACGTGGTGAAGCACGCCGTGCTGGCTCGCGTCATCGCCTATCTCCAGCGCAAGGACAAGGCGTTCCGCGTCATCGACACGCATGCCGGAGCCGGGCTCTACGACCTCGCCTCCGACGCGGCTGCCCGCACCGGCGAATGGCGCTCTGGCATCGGCCGGGTGATGACGAGCGCGCTGCCGGCGGACGCTGCGACGCTGCTTTCGCCCTATCTCGACGCGGTGCGCGCCGCCAATCCGGGCGGCGGCCTGTCCGCCTATCCCGGGTCGCCGGCGATCGTCCGCCATCTGCTGCGACGGCAGGACCGACTGACCGCGATCGAAAAGCACCCGGACGAGGCGGCGGCCCTCAAGGCGCACTTCGCCGGCGACATCCAGACGCGGGTCATCGAGCTCGACGGCTGGCTGGCGCTCGGGGGTCACCTGCCGCCCAAGGAGCGGCGCGGGCTGGTGCTGGTCGACCCGCCCGTTCGAGGCCGAGGGCGAGTTCGACCGCCTGGTCGACGGGCTGGTGAAGGCCCATCGGCGCTGGCCGGGCGGGCTCGCGCTCCTCTGGTATCCGATCAAGGACCGCGCTGCCGTCGCACAATTCCGTACGCGCCTTGCGGCAGCGGGCGTCCCACGTGTCCTGGACATCCGGTTCCCGGTGCGCCGGCCATCGACCGAACCGCGGCTCGACGGCTCGGGGCTGATCGCCGTCAACCCGCCCTTCACGCTCGAAGCGGAGCTCGCCGTGCTCCTGCCGGCGCTGGCCACGGTGCTTGCCGAGCCTGGCGCGCCGGCGCCGGAGACGGTTTGGCTGGCGCGTGAACCCGCGGCCGAGGCATGAGTTGTGCTCTTCAAAAATTGCTTATCTGGAGTTGAATCCGCTTGCAGGAACGCCATGGGTATGTCACCGTTCGTTGATGAGAACGCGTGGGCAGCATCGAGGAAACTGAAGGTGATCGGCCGTGACCGGCAGACGGCGTGCCGTTGCTCGCGCCGGTCACCAAGCCGACGCACTTTACCTGGAGCCAAATCCGCAAGACGATCCGTGACTTGCGGGACCAGAAGCTCATTTCCGATTGGCACGGGTTCGACGCTGCGTGCCCCGCCGAAGCAGTGACGGCGCCCAGCCACGGCAACGTTTTCGTCAACTGTCCCTTCGATGCCGAGTTCCGGCCGATCTTCCTGGCCATCGTCTTTGCAATTCTCCGCTGTGGCTTTCGGCCGCGCTGCGCGCTCGAGGCCGACGACGCAGCGACAAATCGCCTCCACAAGATCATGGCCATCATCGGAGAGTGCCGGTTCGGCATCCATGATCTATCCCGGACAGAAGTCGATGGAGACCCGCCCCTGCCGCGGTTCAACATGCCGCTGGAGCTCGGCATCTTTCTTGGCGCCAAGCACTATGGCGGCCGGCAGCACAAATCGAAACAAGCTCTGATCCTGGATTGCTCGCCCTACCGCTACCAGAAGTTCATGTCCGACATCGCCGGCCAGGACATCCATTGCCATCGGGGAGAACCGAGCCATGCCGTAAGCGAGGTGGTGAACTGGCTGCAGGGCTATACTCGTCTTGTGGCCAACGTGCCCGGGGGAGCCCGCGCGGCCGTAGAATTCGACCGGCTGACGGACGATTTGCCGTCCATCCTACGGAGCCAGGAGCTGCTGCCCGAGGAGATGACGTTGAGCGACTACTCCGCGATCGTGCTCATCTACCTGGACTGGGCCAGGCTCGTCGACCAGCTCCCATCGATAGCCCAGCGCCCGGCAGAACGCCGCGAGCTCCAGGCGCACCGCGTCGGCTGGGGTGCCGCGGCGTGAGAAGCCCCACCACAGCAGCGCGCCCTGCCACGCCGAGGCCATCAGCCGCCCCAGCTCCGGTCGCGGCGGCCCCTCCTCGCCCAGCGCCCGGCCGAGCGCTTCTGCCAGCACCGCGCCCCAGCGGTCGCCGCGCGCCCTGAGCGCAGGGCTGCGCATGTCCTCGCGCAGCACCAGCAGGCCCTCGGAATAGTCCTGCACCGCGTCGTAGTCGCCCGACAGCGCTACGAGAAGCGCCACGGCGCCAGCCGGCGTGCGGGGCATGCGGGCGATCTCCTGGGCGGTCTTCTCGTCGAGGAGGTCCCAGGCGCGCTGCAGCACCGCGGTCAGCATCGCATCGCGCGTGCCAAAGCGCTGCACGAGCGTCGGTCCTGAAAGCCCGGCGCCGGCCGCAGCGGCGGCGAAGCTCAACCGGTCGGGGCCGGTGCGCCGCATCGTCGCCAGCAGGCGGTCGAGAAGGTCGTCGTCGGAAAGCGATTTGGGCCTTGCCACTTGCCATCTCATTTATAAACGAGTATTCATTTATAAACATAGCCGCAGCGAGGTCGTGATGCAAGCGCCGGGGTTCGCCTCGGTCGCAGCGGCCTTGCCGTGCCGCGGGAAAGGGAGAAGCGCATGTCGACGAAGCCGCTTACCGGAAAGGTCGCCCTGGTGGCGGGGGCGACGCGCGGCGCCGGGCGCGGGATCGCCGTTGAGCTCGGGGCCGCCGGCGCCATGGTCTATTGCACCGGCCGCTCGACGCGCGAGCGGCGATCGGAGGTGAACCGCCCGGAGACCATCGAGGAGACGGCCGAGTTGATCGCGGCGGCGGGTGGCGAGGCGGTGGCCATTCCGACGGATCACCTCGAGCCAGACGCTGTGCAGGCCCTGGTCGGCCGCATCGAGCGCGAGCGCGGCAGGCTCGACGTGCTGGTCAACGACATCTGGGGCGGCGAGCACCTGTTCGAATGGAACAAGCCGGTGTGGGACCACGACCTGGACAATGGGCTGAGAATGCTCCGGCTGGCCATCGACACCCATCTCATCACCGCCCATTTCGCGCTGCCGCTGCTGATCAGGCATGCCGGCGGGCTGCACATCGAGGTGACGGACGGAACGCGGGACTACAACGAGCGGACCTATCGCATCTCGCCCTTCTACGACCTCGCCAAGGTGGCCGCCGACCGCATGGCCTGGGCGCATGCCAAGGACCTCGAGAAGCATGGCGCCACGGCGGTGTCGATCACGCCCGGCTGGCTGCGCTCGGAGGCGATGCTGGAGCATTACGGCGTCGCCGAGGAAAACTGGCGCGACGCGGTCGCCAAGCAGCCGGACTTCGCCATTTCGGAGACGCCGCGCTTCGTCGGCAGGGCCGTCGCGGCGCTGGCCGCCGATGCCGACCGGGCGCGCTGGAACGGCCAGTCGCTGTCCAGCGGGCAGCTGGCGCAGGTCTACGGCTTCACCGACCTCGACGGCTCGCAGCCGGATGCCTGGCGCTACATCGCCGAGGTGCGCGAGGCCGGCAAGCCGTCGGACGTGACCGGCTATCGCTAAGGGACCAGAAAGCAACGTTTCCGTTGCCGCTTGACCCGCGGCAGCTTCGCAAGCAGAGTGTGGCCGCGGTGGCGCCCGGCGCCGCCGGAGGCGCCATTGGAGGGGATGCCATGGGACGTTTCGCTCAATTCACGCTTGCTGCGGCGCTCGCCGCGACGGGGCTGGCGCTGCCGGCAGGCACCGCGTCGGCCGCCGACATGGCGGTCGCCGTCTATGACGAGAGCCCCGAGGCCTGTGGCCAAGGCTGGGTGCTCAGCTCCATTTCTTCGCGCTTCGACTGGCAGGTCACGCATGTGCCGCACCTGCCACAGGTGCAGATCACCGATTTCCAGGGCATCCATCAGCGCCGCTACCTGCCGGCCAGCGAGCAATGGCCGATCGGCCGCCGCTACTGCGCCGCCACCGTGGCGCTCTCCGACGGCATGCAGCGCGAAATCTGGTATCTGATCGAGGAGGGCCAAGGGTTCGCCTCGATGGGCAACAACGTCGAGTTCTGCGTCTCGGGCTTCGACCGCTGGATGGTCTACGACGGTCGCTGCCGCGTGCTTCGCTGACCGACATCGCCGGCGTCCGACGATGCGGGGCCGCATCGCCGCCGCCGGCGCTCTCCTGCTGACGGTACTCGTCGCTTGCGAGGCCGAGACGCCCGCCGGCGACCCGCCGGCTCCCCTCCCCACATCCCAGCCCACATACCAGCCCTCTGAGGCCCGCCCTGCCCCGTCCAAGGGCGGCGCAGACGCCGCAGGCCAGCGCGGGCGCTTCGACTTCTACGTCCTGTCGCTGTCGTGGTCGCCCAGCTATTGCGAGGCCGAGAAGAGCCATGCCAACCGCCAGCAATGCGCCAGCGGCCGCCCCTATGCCTTCGTGGTGCACGGGCTGTGGCCGCAATTCGAGCGCGGCTTCCCGGCGGATTGCACCACGGCCGAGCCTGACGTCCCCAGGGAGCGGCGGGCGGCGCTCTACGACCTGATGCCCTCGGCCGGGCTGATCGGCTACCAGTGGCGCAAGCATGGCAGCTGCAGCGGCCTCAGCCAGCGCGACTACTTCGCGGTGATGCGGAAGGCCCGTCAGCAGGTGCGAATCCCGGCAGAGTTCGCCCGGCTGGACGACTACCGCATGGTCGACCCGGCAGCCGCGGAGCGCGCATTCCTCGCCGCCAATCCGGGTCTCGACGCCGCAGCGATCGCCGTCACCTGCGACAAGCGCTACCTGCGCGAAGTCCGGATCTGCCTGACGAAGGACCTGAAATTCCGGGCCTGCCCGGAAATCGACCGCCGCAGTTGCCGGCTTTCCCGCGCGGTGATGCCGCCGGTCCGCGGCGGCTGACCTTTCCTGTCATCGAAGGATCGACGCCATGATCAAGCTCTTCTACACGCCCGCCTCCCCCTACAGCGCCAAGGCGCTGATCGCCGCCCGCGCGGCCGGCGTGCCGGTCGAGCCGGTCAAGGTCGACACCGCCGTCCAGCCGGCCGAGCTGCTCGCCGTGAACCCGCTCGGACGCATCCCGGTGCTGATCGCCGAAGACGGGCTGGCGATCCACGACAGCCGGTCGATCACGCACTACCTGGACCGCCTGTCCGGCAAGCGGCTCTACCCGCGTCAGGCGGACAAGCGGACGCGGACGGAGGTGCTGGAATCGATGGCGGACGGCATCTGCGACAGCCTGCTCGACCATGTCTACGAACGCCGCTTCCGTCCGGAGGAGAAGGTGCACGCCCCATGGCTCGAGCGGCTGTGGGGGAAGGTGGTGCGGGCGCTGGATCTGCTGGAAGAGGCGCCGCCGCGGCTTGCCGGCCGCCTGGATGCCGGCCAGATCGCGCTCAGATGCTGCCTCGCCTACATCGACCTGCGCTTCGACGGCGCCTGGCGGGAGGGCCGCCCGCAGCTGCAGCGCTGGGCCAAGGCCTTCGACCGCAGGCACCCGGACCTCGTGCCGCTGCTGCCCCACTGACAAGAGAAAGGGCCGGACGAAATCGCCCGGCCCTTGCCGACTGCCGTGTTGCCAGACGGTTCGATCAGAACTTCATGCCGAGACCGAACATGACCCGGTTGTCGGTCACGTCGGCTTTGGTGTTGCCGCCATTGATGTCGTAGTCCTCGGAGCCGAAATCGGTGTAGCGATACTCGACGCGGCCGAACACGTTCTGCGTGATCTTAACGTCGGCGCCGACGCCGGCGGTCCAGCCCAGATGCGTGTTGCGGTCGCTGCTGCCGGTGACCTGGTCGGTGAGCTTGACCGACTGGGCCGCGCCACCCGCGGTGGCGTAGAGCAGCACGTCGGGGGTGACGGCAACGCCGAGACGTGCCCGGAGCGACCCGTCGACGCCCGACTCGAACTCGAGGCCGGCATTGTCGCCCTGGTAGCCGCCATAGCCGACGTCGCCTTCGATGCCGTAGACGATGCCGCTGTTTTCGAGCTGCCAGCCGACGAAGCCGTTACCGACAAAGCCGTCGGTGTCGATCTCGTTCTCGAAGCCCAGCGTGTTGGTGTCGGTGCGGCCGGCAAAGCCGTAGCCGAGCGCCACGCCCGCATAGGGGCCGGACCAGGTGTTGACCGGGGGAACCTCCATGGGCGCTGCCGGCGCAGGCGGCTCTTCCATCACGGCATCGGCCGCAAAGGCCGGCGCCATGCCGAGCGCGAGCAGCCCGAGAGCAGCCGCAGTCGACCGCGCGAATTCGATACTGGCTTTCATTCTTCAACTCCTTGGCCACGAAACATTGGGTGTGGCGCAGTTTTTTTGGTTCCGACGCGATGAATGCCGTCCTGTGGGAGGCAGGAACGACGTCACGTCCGACGGGTTCCGAATGTCGTGCCGAATTGCGGCCGAAGCGCACCTGAACTTGGGAGATTCCCGGACTCCAATGGGACTGAACTGTGACGTTGCGCCGGTGCAACAGGCGGTCGTCCGGCGGCGTCTCCGGCACGTCGGCAACCCGTTGCGGCGCAAGGGCTTTGCCATTTCGCCCACGCGCGTCGTCCAACCCTCCGCACGGCTCGGCGAGCCGGCCCCTGCCGCCTCGCGCCACAATGTCGCCAAAGCCCTGAACGGCGGCGCTGAATTTGCGGTGGGGATCACCTATATGAACGGTGTCCGCGGGACGGCGCCCTTGCCTGGGGCCCGCCGGATGTGACAGGCATGGCACCATGACGAACAGACGAGGCGGCGTCCGGGGCCCGGTCGCCGACGACGACATTGCCGGCTATGCGCCCGGCGACGAGTATGACGACGACGACACCGCGGCCGAGGAGATCGTGCCGGATGTGGTGCCGCCGGTCGGCCCAACGCTACCCTTCACCAGCATCGAATGGGACGTGCAGCCCGGCGACGCCGACGGCCAGCTCGGGGCGGAGCTCATCCACACGCTGTCGCGGCGGCTGCCGAACTCGCCCGGCGTCTACCGGATGATCAACGCTTCCGGCGACGTGCTCTATGTCGGCAAGGCCCGCAACCTGAAGAAGCGGGTGACCAACTACGCGCAAGGGCGGTTCCACACCAACCGCATCGGCCGCATGGTGCGGGAGACGGCGACGATGGAGTTCGTCGTCACCCGGACCGAGACGGAAGCGCTGCTGCTCGAAGCGAATCTCATCAAGCGCTTGCGGCCGCGCTTTAACGTTCTGCTTCGGGACGACAAGTCGTTTCCCTATATCCTGCTGACGGGCGACCATCCCTCGCCCGGCATCTTCAAGCATCGCGGCGCCCGCTCGCGGAAGGGCGATTATTTCGGGCCTTTCGCCTCGGCCGGCGCAGTCGGAAGGACGATCAACTCGCTGCAGAGGGCGTTCCTTCTCCGCACCTGCACCGACTCCGTCTTCGAGAGCCGCACCCGGCCTTGCCTGCTCTACCAGATCAAGCGCTGCTCGGGGCCGTGCACCGGCGAGATCGCCCCCGAGGCCTACGGGCGGCTGGTCGACGAGGCCAAGGACTTCCTGTCGGGCCGCAGCCAGCGGGTGAAGGGCGACATCTCGGCCGCCATGCAGGAGGCCTCCGAGGCGCTCGACTTCGAACGGGCGGCGATCTACCGCGACCGGCTGGCGGCGCTCTCCCACGTGCAGAGCTACCAGGGCATCAACCCGCAATCGATCGAGGAGGCCGACGTCTTCGCGATCCACCAGGAGGGCGGCCAGACCTGCATCCAGGTGTTCTTCTTCCGGACCGGCCAGAACTGGGGAAACCGTGCCTATTTTCCCAAGGCCGATCCGGCGCTGGAGCCGGCCGAGGTGCTGTCCTCGTTCCTCGCCCAGTTCTACGACGACAAGCCCTGCCCGCGCCTCGTCCTGCTGTCGGGCCCGGTCGCCGAGCAGGCGCTGCTTGCCGAGGCGCTGTCGACCAAGGCCGGCCACCGCGTCACCGTCAGCATCCCGCAGCGCGGCGAGAAGAAGGACCTGACCGACCACGCGCTGCAGAACGCCCGCGAGGCGCTCGGCCGCCGGCTGGCCGAGACCTCGACCCAGGCGCGGCTCCTCGCCGGCTTGGCCGCCACCTTCGGCCTCGCCCAGCCGCCGCGCCGCATCGAGGTGTACGACAACTCGCACATCATGGGCACCAACCCGGTCGGCGCGATGATCGTCGCCGGGCCGGAAGGCTTCGTGAAGAACCAGTACCGGAAGTTCAACATCCGCTCGACCGAGATCTCGCCGGGCGACGATTTCGGCATGATGCGGGAGGTGATGCAGCGGCGCTTCTCGCGGCTCGTCAAGGAGCACGGCGTGCCAGGCGTACCGGGCGTTACGCCCGAGCCGGCGGAGGCCGACGCCGACCAGCAGGGCTTCCCGGCCTGGCCGGACGTGATCCTGATCGACGGCGGCCAGGGCCAGATGACGGCGGTGCGCGGAATCCTCGGCGAGCTCGGGCTGGCGGGAACCGTGACGGCGATCGGCGTCGCCAAGGGCGCCGACCGCGAGGCAGGGCGCGAGCGTTTCTTCATGGACGGACGCTCGCCCTTCACGCTGCCGGTGCGCGACCCGGTCCTCTATTTCCTGCAGCGGCTGCGCGACGAGGCGCACCGCTTCGCGATCGGCTCGCACCGGGCGCGGCGCAAGAAGGAGATGGTGAAGAACCCGCTCGACGAGATCGACGGCATCGGTCCGGGTCGCAAGCGCGCCCTACTCATGCATTTCGGCACCGCCAAGGCGGTCAGCCGGGCGGCGATGGAGGACCTGATGGTGGTCGACGGCATCTCGGAATTGATCGCCCGGCAGGTCTACAACCACTTCCACGAGCACGGCTGAGCCGCGAAAGCGCGCACGGCCGCCGCCAAAAAGTCGCAGTTGACGTTTTCGCATGGTCCACCCCCGGCGCACGATTGACCGGCGCCCAACCCTTCTGGTTTGACTATGCAATCACCAACCCAAGCACCTCTGATGGCAAGACGCGCGCTCAACCTTCCCAACATGCTCACCTATGGCCGCATCCTGGCGGTGCCTCTGGTGGTTCTGTGCTTCTTCCTGGAGGGACGGCTCCAGTCCAGCGACTTCGCCCGCTGGTCGGCGCTGTTCATCTTCGTGGCGGCCAGCGTGACCGACTATTTCGACGGCTATTTGGCGCGGGCCTGGAAGCAGACCTCCAACATCGGACGGATGCTGGACCCGATCGCCGACAAGCTCCTGGTGGCCACCTGCCTGCTGCTGCTCGCCGCCGACACCGATCGGACGATCGCCGGCTGGACGCTGTGGGCGGCGATCATCATCCTGTGCCGCGAGATCCTGGTCTCCGGCTTGCGTGAATACCTGGCGGCGCTGAAGGTCAGCGTGCCGGTCACCCAGCTCGCCAAATGGAAGACCGCCATCCAGATGATCGCCATCGCCGTGCTCCTGGCCGGGCCGGCGCTCGACAAGCTGGTGTGGTACGCCACCGAGACGGGGATCGCCCTGCTGTGGGTCTCGGCGCTGGTCACGCTCTACACCGGCTACGACTACTTCCGGGCCGGCGTGAAGCACATCATGGACGAATGAGGATGAAGCTCGTCTATTTCGCCTGGGTCCGCGAGCGGATCGGCAAGTCGGAGGAGGAGATCGCGGTGCCCGCCGAGGTGGTCACCGTGTCGGACCTTCTGGCCTGGCTGGGGCGGCAGGGCGAAGGTTACCGCTACGCCCTGGAGCACGCCAACGTGATCCGGGTGGCGCTCGACCACGAGCATGTCGACCACCAGGCGCCGCTGGCCGGCGCCCGCGAGGTGGCCCTGTTTCCGCCGATGACCGGGGGCTGACCCGGTGAGCGGGACCGCCCGTCCGACCGTCCGCGTGCAGCGCGAGGCCTTCGACACCGCCGCCGAGATCGACCGCCTGACGCAGGGCCGCACCGATGTCGGCGCCGTGGTGACGTTCGGCGGCTATTGCCGCGACGAAGCGGGGCGGCTCGCGGCGCTGGAGCTCGAGCACTATCCCGGGATGGCGGAGGCCGAGATCGGCCGCATCGCCGGCGAGGCGGCGACGCGCTGGTCGTTGCTCGGTCTCACCGTCGTCCACCGCTTCGGCCGCATCGAGCCCGGCGAGGCCATCGTGTTGGTGGTGGCCGCCTCGCCGCATCGGCAGGCGGCGTTCGAGGCCGCCGCCTTCCTCATGGACTATCTGAAATCCAGTGCCCCGTTCTGGAAGAAGGAAGAGCTCGCCGAGGGCGGGAAAGGCGGCTGGGTCGACGCCAAGGCGAGCGACGACGCTGCCGCCAAGCGCTGGAAACTTCCTTGAAAGCGCCCGCGGCCGGCCACGGATTGACCGCATTCGGTTGATTCTCTTGCGGTCAGGCAACCACGCAAGGAGGATCGTGATGCTGAGACCGCTGGCCGAACTACTGGTCTTCGGCGTTGCGCCGCTTTTGTTCGGACTGTTCGCCGTTCCGGCCGCCGCGCCGGCGGCCGACGCGGACGGCCCGGAGGGCCGCCCACCCAGCATGTGCGAGACGCTGCGCGAGATGGCCGATCGGATCGATCAGCCGACGATCTCGGTGTCGGAGAACCAGTAGCGGATCTCCTCGACGGCCGTCTCGGGCGCGTCGGAGCCGTGCACCGAGTTCTCGCCGATCGACAGCGCATGCACTTTGCGGATCGTACCGGCGTCGGCATTGGCCGGGTTGGTCGCGCCCATCACCTCGCGGTTCTTGGCGATGGCGTTCTCGCCTTGGAGCACCTGGATGACCGTCGGGCCGGACGACATCATCTCGACCAGTTCGCCGAAGAACGGGCGATCCTTGTGCACCGCATAGAAGCCCTCCGCTTCGCGGCGGCTCATCCAGACGCGGCGGGAGGCGACGACGCGCAGCCCGGCCTCTTCCAGCATCTTGGTGATGGCACCGGTCAGGTTGCGGCGCGTGGCATCGGGCTTGATCATCGAGAAGGTGCGTTCGATCGCCATTTTTTCCTCATTTCCAGTGAAACAGCTTGGGAGTGGCGCGCTCTTTAGAGGAATTTCGGGGCGAGCGAAACCCGTCGCGGGTGCCCGGGCATTGACTTTGCCGTCGCGACGACCTCTGGCTTGACGCTTCGCCAACGCCCGCCCGAACGCCCGCGCCGATGAAAAAGCACTTTTTGATGTTCGCCGCCTACAACCGATGGGCCAACAGCCGCGTCTACGAGGCGGCGACCGAACTATCGGACGAGGAATACCGGCGCGACACGGGGGCCTTCTTCCGCTCGCTGCACGGAACGCTCAACCATCTGCTCGCCACCGACCGCATCTGGATGAAGCGGTTCACCGGCGAAGGCGAGGCTCCCAACCGTCTCGATGCCATCGTGCACGAGGATTTTCCGACGCTGAGGACGGCGCGCGAGGCCGAGGACCAGCGCATCGCCGCCTACGTCGCCGAGTTGACGGACAAGGCGCTGACGGGCCGCTTCACCTATATGACGGTGACCGACATGCGAACCGTGTCGCAGCGGCTGGCGCCGGCGCTGTCGCACCTTTTCAACCATCAGACGCATCATCGCGGGCAAGCGCATTCGATCCTGACAGCGCTCGACCGGCCATCGCTGCAGCTCGACCTGATCTATTTCCAGCGCACCGAAGAAGGCCGCGAATTCGCCTAAAAGCGCGGCCGCCGAGGAGGCCGAAGCCAGGTCGATTCTGCGTTTTGTCCCAATAAGATACAATTTGTTGCTCATTCGAGCGACCAAGGACACATTTTCGTCACGATGTCGCCACGGCCATGAAACCTGGAGCCGGTTCTCCGCGTAGTGGCGATTACAACCGCCTCAGAACGGTTGGGATCGTCATAACCCCACGGGAGACTATCATGGCAACATTCCTGAGCAAGAAGACTGCAATCTTGGCGAGCGGCGCGCTGCTCCTGGCCTTGTGCGGCGAGGCGGCCGCCCAGGGCCTCAACGTCGGCGGCAGCCACGGGGTCAGCGTCGGAGGCTCGCGCAACGGTCCAGTGGGGGTCGGCGTCAGCGTCGGCGGCAGCCGCGGCGTGAATGCCGACGTCGGCGCCTCGGTGGGGCGGGGCAGCCTGGCGACGGCCGGCGCTGATGCCTCCGTCGGCGGCAGCCGAGGCATCAACGCACGCAGCGACAACACGGTGGCGGGGCGCAGCGGGCTGGTCGATTCCCACACGACGGCTTCGGTCGGCGGCGTCCGGGGGCGCGTCGACGCCACGGTCGGCGGCAGTGGCGGGCTGGCGACGCTGGGAGCGATCCTCGGCATCGGCGGAGGCAGGGGAACCGGCGCAACGACCACCGGAGCTGCCGGGACCAGCAACGGCCTCGGCGGGACCGGGTCGGTCAACGGACTGGGCAGCCCGGACTTCAACAGCGTCCAGGGGCTCTCCAACATTCCCAACTCCAGGAAGACGGCGATCATGAAGAAGCGCTGCATCGACGTGCTCGCCAACGCGCAGGGCTATGACAGCGGGCTGGTGGCGCTCTGCGCGGCGCTGCGCGGCTGATCCCCTCCCAGGCGAATTGCGACGGACGGCCCGCACCAGGCGGGCCGTTCGCTTGTTCCGCTCAGGCCACCGACCAGCCGCCATCGACCAGGATGTTGGCACCGGTGATCAGCGCCGCGGCCGGCGACGCCAGGAAGACTACGGTGCCGGCAACGTCGAGCGGGTCGCCGATGCGGCCGAGCGGGATATGCGCCAGCGTGGCGGCGTGGAACGCCGGGTCCGACAGCGCCGGTCGCGTGCCGTCGGTCCAGATGAAGGTGGGGGCGACGCTGTTGACGGCGATGCCGTGCCGCGCCCATTCGGCGGCCAGGCAGCGCGTCAGATGGTTGATAGCTGCCTTGGTCATGCAGTAGATCGATTCGCCGCGCAGCGTCACGCTGCCGGCCTGCGAGCTCATGTTGACGATGCGTCCGCCCTGCTGAGCGATCATCAGACGGCCGACCGCCTGGGTGGTGAAGAAGGTGCCCTTGAGGTTGACGTCGACGGTGAGGTCGAAATCTTCCTCCGTGACATCCTCGGCCAGGTTTTCGGGCCCGATGCCGACATTGTTGACCAGCACGTCGATGCGGCCGAATGCCTCGTGCGCCTCGGCGATGCCGGCGCGGACCGTCGGCAGGTCGGCGAGGTCCATCTTCACCGCCATGGCGCGGCGGCCATTCGCCTGCAGCTCGCCGACGAGATCCCGGCCGCCGGCCGGGTCGCGCAGGCCGACGACCACCTCGGCGCCGGCGCCCGCCGCGGCCAGCGCACAGGCGCGGCCGATGCCGCGCGCCGCGCCGGTCACCAGAACGACCTTGCCGGCGAGGCTGAAATCGGGCGTCGTGATTGGCCTTGTCATGGTGCTTTCCCTCCCTCTTGGCCCCCTCCGGCCGCTTGGGCAGTGTAGCCAAAAGCCGCGCCGCTGACGACTGGCCGAGGGGTTGCCATCGCGCCCCGCCTCCGCCAAAACCCCGCTCGCCATGCTGATCCTCAACGACATCTCGCTTCGCATCGCCGGACGGCTCCTGATCGACCACGCCTCGCTGACCTTGCCGGCGGGGTCGAAGGCGGGGCTCGTCGGCCGCAACGGCACCGGCAAGACGACGCTCTTCCGTGCCATCTCCGGCGATCACTCGGTCGAGACGGGCACCATCTCGATGCCCAAGAACACGCGGATCGGCCAGGTGGCGCAGGAGGCGCCGGGCACGGACGAGCCGCTGATCGACATCGTGCTCAAGGCCGACGTCGAGCGCGCCGCCCTGCTGGAGGAGGAACGCACCGCGACGGACCCGCACCGCATCGCCGAGATCCACACCCGGCTCGCCGACATCGACGCCCATTCGGCGGAGGCGCGCGCCGCCACCATCCTCGCCGGGCTGGGTTTCGACGAGGCGGCGCAGAAGCGCCCCGCCGCCGCGTTCTCCGGCGGCTGGCGCATGCGCGTCGCGCTCGCCTCGGTGCTGTTTGCGGAGCCCGACCTCTTGCTCCTCGACGAGCCCACCAACTATCTCGACCTCGAAGGCACGCTGTGGCTCGAGACCTATGTGGCGCGCTATCCGCACACCGTGCTGATCATCTCGCACGATCGCGACCTTCTGAACCGCGCCGTCTCCTCGATCGTGCATCTCGACCAGCAGAAGCTCACCTTCTGGCGCGGCGGCTACGACCAGTTCGAGCGGCAGCTGGAGGAAAGCCAGACGCTGCAGGAGAAGTCGCGGGTCAAGCAGGAGGCGGCGCGAAAGCACATGGCAGCCTTCGTCGAGCGGTTCCGGGCCAAGGCGTCCAAGGCGCGCCAGGCGCAATCGCGGCTGAAGGCGCTGGAGAAGATGAAGCCGATCGCGGCGCTCGTGCAGGACACCGTCAGGCCGTTCGACTTCCCCGAGCCGGCACGCACGGTCGCCTCGCCGATCGTCGCCATGAACGGCGTCGCCACCGGCTACGCGCCAGACAAGCCGGTGCTCCGCCAGCTTTCGCTGCGCATCGATGCCGACGACCGCATCGCGCTGCTCGGCGCCAACGGCAATGGCAAGTCGACCTTCGCCAAGCTGCTCGCCGGGCGGCTCAAGCCGCAATCCGGCACCATGACGGTGGCTCCAGGCCTCAAGGCGGCGATCTTCGCCCAGCACCAGCTCGACGACCTCAGGCCCGACGAGAATGCGATCGAGCATGTCAGGCCGTTGATGGCGGGAGCGCCGAAGTCGCGGGTGCGCTCGCGCGTCGCCCAGATGGGGCTCGCCACCGAAAAGATGAGCACGCCGGCCAGGGACCTTTCCGGCGGCGAGAAGGCGCGGCTGCTGATGGGGCTCGCCGCCTTCGAGGGCCCCAACCTGCTGATCCTCGACGAGCCGACCAACCATCTCGACATCGACAGCCGCGAGGCGCTGGTGCAGGCGCTGAACGACTATTCGGGCGCCGTCATCCTGATCTCCCACGACCCGCATTTGATCGAGGCGACGGCTGACCGGCTGTGGCTGGTCAAGGACGGGCACGTGGTGCCCTTCGACGGCGACCTTGCCGACTACCGGCGGGCGATCACTGGCGATGCGGGCGAGCGCAAGCAGCGGCGCGAGGCGGACAAGGCGTCGAAGGCCGACCGCCGGCGCGAGGCGGCGCAGCGCCGGGCGGCACTGGAGCCGGTGGCCCGCGAGATCCGGGCGACGGAGGCGCTGATGGACCGGCTGCGCAAGCGCATCGACGGCATCGAGGACGAGCTGGCCAACCCGGCGCTCTACGAGAAGGACCCTTCGACCGCGACGCGGCTTGCCAAGGAGCGCGCGGAGCTTTCCAATACGCTCAACGGGCACGAGGAGAAATGGCTGACGCTCTCGGCCGAATACGAGGAAGGGATCGCCGAATGACCATCCGGGTGGACAGGGACGGTGACGTGACCGTGGTCACCATCGACCGTCCCGAGGCGCGCAACGCGGTCGACCCCGCGATGGCGCTTTCGCTGTTCGACGCCTTCCTGTCGTTCGACCGCGACGACGGGCAGAAAGTGGCCGTGCTCGCCGGGGTGCCGGGCGCCTTCAGCGCCGGCTTCGACCTCAAATGGGCGGCGAGCGGGGCCGGCGACACCTGGTTCGCCGAGCAGGAGCTCGACGGCAGCTTCGATGATCCGATCGCCCACCCCCGCAAGGGACCGATGGGACCGACCCGGCTGGTGCTCTCCAAGCCGGTTATCGCCGCCATCTCCGGCCCGGCCGTGGCCGGCGGCATGGAGCTGGCGCTGTGGTGCGACCTCAGGGTGATGGAGCGGTCGGCCTATATGGGCGTCTACTGCCGGCGCTGGGGCGTGCCGCTGATCGACGGCGGCACGGTGCGCCTGCCGCGCATCGTCGGCCAGGGCCGGGCGCTCGACCTCATCCTCACCGGGCGCAAGGTCGAGGCCGACGAATGCCTGGCGATCGGCCTGGCCAACCGCCTCTGCGACGACGGCGAGGCGCGCGACGTGGCGGTCGGGCTGGCGCAAGAGCTCGCCCGCTTCCCGCAGGCCTGCATGCGCGCCGACCGGCTGTCGGCGCTCGCCCAGTGGTCGCTCGACGATGCCGAGGCCCTGGTGCGAGAATGGCAGAGCGCCGAGACGTTCCGCGCCGAGGGCATGGCCGGAGCCGCCCGCTTCGCTTCCGGCAAGGGCCGCAGCGGCGACTTCGACGACATCTGAGGAGAACGCATGGACTCGGCCCTCTTCGACCGTCGCCGCTACCCCGTCGTGGGGGCGGCCGAGGGCTATGGCCAATGGGCGGCGACCTACGACCGGACAGTGGCCGAGGGGCTGGACAGGCCGCTCCTGGAGCGCCTGACGGCGATCGACTGGGCCGGCGTCGAGCGTGCAGCCGACCTCGCCTGCGGCACGGGGCGCACCGGAGTCTTCCTGAAGTCGCGCGGCGTGGCGGCGGTCGACGGCGTCGACATCACCGCGGAGATGCTGGCGCTCGCGAGGCTGCGCGGCGCCCATGACAGCCTGCACCAGGCCGATGTGGCCGCTACGCCCCTCGCCTCCGCTGCCTACGGGCTGGTCACGCTGGTGCTGGCCGACGAACACCTGCCGAGCCTCGGCCCCGTCTACCGCGAGGCCGCCCGCCTGCTGCAGGCCGGGCGGCAGCTTTCTTCTGGTCGGCTACCATCCGTTCTTCATCATGCAAGGCATGCCGACGCATTTCCACCGCACCGACGGCGAGGCGCTGACGATCGAGAGCCATGTCCACCTGTTTGCCGATCACTTCGCGGCCGGACAGGCGAACCGGCTGCGGCTGACAGCGATGGACGAGTGCGTGATCGACGAGGCCTGGCTCGCCACCAAGCCCAAATGGCGCAAGCATCTCGGCTGGCCGGTGAGCTTTTCCCTGGTCCTCGAAAAGCGTGACTAGATCATTTCCGCGTTTCTTCAAATCGCGGAAACGATCTAGATTCTTGTTTTGAGCAATTCCGAACGCGAAACCGCTCACACTTTCGCTGGAATTGCTCTAGACCGAGCCGCCGCGGCCCCAACGCGGCGGGTTCGGCTCCGAGTTGGGATTGGCCGGCGTGCGGGCGCGCCGAAGCGCCAGCACGAAGCCGATGAACCCCGCCGCCGCCAACGCGAAGCCGACCGGCTGCACGCGCGGGTCGAGCGCCATGGTGCCGGCGCTCAGGCGCAAGTCGGCCGAACTCCACCGTCACGCCCTCCACATCGCCCGGCCCCAGCGTGAAGCGATAGGCCGCGTCCTCGACGTCGGCGATGACGCCGGCCTGGTCGCGATACAGCCGCTCCGCCGTCTGCGGGTTCGCCTCGCGCGGCACGACGCCCGAGAAATCGAGCGGCTCGGCGAGCACCGAGCGGCCGCCGCGATCCACCACGAGGGTGAGCACCGCCCCCTCCCCCGACAAAGGCGGCTGGCCGACCGTGCGCACCTCGACAGCGACGCCGACCGGACCGTCGGCAGACTTGAGCGGCACCTCGACCGGCCTGTACCCTGCGATGCTGTCATAGAGGTGGAAGGTGCCGAGGTCGCGGGCGCCCAGCCTGTCGACAAGCACGGGATAGCCGAAGCCCATGGCCAGCCCCGCCAGCAGCAACAGGAAGAAGAAGGTTCGCATGAGAATTCCGATCATCGCTGCGCGAGAAACATATGGCAAGATTGTCAGCCGATTGTCCAACGGACGGGAGATGAGGATGTCGTCCTGGGCACTCGATGCGCGGGTGCGAGGAAGGATAACTCAACTTAAAATTTAGCGCAATTGTTTTGGCTATCTTGACGCGAACTGCTTGGTTTGCTATCGTGACCTAGAGTTGGTTGCCTTTGACGGCTGCCGCCTAATGGGTTGTTGTATCGAGGTTTCGAAGGCGATTTGAAGGAGCATGAAGGCCGTTCTGGGGTTTTTCGTGAGCGTCTTTTTCGGCTTGCGATCGGCGCGTTGCTCGGTCTCGCCGCACTCAGCCACGGCACGGCTGATGCCAATTCTCCCGCCAGCGCAAAGCAGGTTCAGACGTCAAAAGTCGAGCTGACATCGACGATGAACGACTTTCTCAAGGCGAACCAGGAGTGCCTGGAGTTTTCCGACGGATGTTCGTTCTGCGCTGTCGATGGCTCGCATGACGTGCTCTGTTCGACGCCACAGATCGCCTGCGTCCTGCACGACTACCAATGCACGAGTCCAAAGCCCAACTAGTTGCAGCGGTCCGTGTAGACCTGGCGAGAGCCTACGCCTTCCGCTCCCAGCGTCCGTCGGCCGCCTGCTGCCAGTAGGTGACGTCGTGGCCGGCCTGGCGCAAAGCGGTCCACTGGCGGCGGGCTCCCTCGACCTGGGCCTCGTCGTGGCCGTCGAACAGGAACACCGCCCGTGCATAGGGTCCGAGGTCGGGCGGCTCGGCGCCGTCGACCAGGAAGCGGATCTCGGCGCCGTTGGGGTTGCCGGGGCCGATGGTGAGCACCACCGGCTGCTCCTCGAGCCGCGCCTCGCGCTCGGTGGCGTGGGCCAGGAAGGAATCGTCGCGATAGGTCCACAAATGCGCGTCGAGCCCGTCGCGGCGCTCCTCCGTGCCGGCCTGCACGACCGCCTTCCAGCCGCGCGCCAGGCTGCGCTCCAGCAGCCCCGGCAGCGCCTGTTCGAGCGTGGCGCCGGTGAGGTGGTAGAAGAGCACCTCGGTCATCGGCGCGCTGCCCCTCAGCGCTCGTAGTGGTCGCGAACCAGCCGGTCGAGCAGCCGAACGCCGAAGCCCGAGCCCCAGGACTGGTTGATCTCGTTGGCCGGCGAGCCCATCGCCGTGCCGGCGATGTCGAGATGCGCCCAGGGGGTCTCCTTGACGAAGCGCTGCAGGAATTGGGCGGCGGTGATCGAGCCGCCGAAGCGGCCGCCGATGTTCTTGACGTCGGCGATCTTGGAATCGATCAGCTTGTCGTAGTCGGCGCCGAGCGGCATGCGCCAGACGCGCTCCTGGGTGGTCTGGCCGGCGGCCGACAGGCGCTCCGAAAGCTCGTCGTCGTTGGAGAACAGCCCCGCCTGCTGCTGGCCGAGCGCCACCATGATGGCGCCGGTGAGCGTCGCCAGGTCGACCATGAAGACCGGCTGGAAGCGGTTGGCGCAGTACCAGAGCACGTCGGCCAGCACCAGCCGGCCCTCGGCGTCGGTGTTGAGCACCTCGATGGTCTGGCCCGACATCGAGGTGACGATGTCGCCCGGACGCTGGGCGTTGCCGTCGACGCTGTTCTCCACGCAGCCGAGCAGGCCGACGGCGTTGACCTTGGCCTTGCGCGCCGCCAGCGCGTGCATGAGGCCGGCCACGGCGGCGGCGCCGCCCATGTCGCCCTTCATGTCCTCCATGCCGGCCGCCGGCTTGATCGAGTTGCCGCCGGTGTCGAACACGACGCCCTTGCCGACGAAGGCGAGCGGCCGGTCCTTGGCCTTGCCGCCGTTCCAGCGCATGACCACCAGGCGCGGCGGCCGCGGGGAGCCTTGGGCGACGCCGAGCAGCGCGCCCATGCCGAGCTTCTTCATGTCCTTCTCGGTGAGGATCTCGACGTCGACGCCCAGCGCCTCCAGCTCCTTGGCGCGGGCGGCGAACTCGACCGGCCCGAGCACGTTGGCGGGCTCGTTGACGAGGTCGCGGGCGAGCGCCACGCCGGCGACGGTGCCGTCGACCTCGGCAAAGGCCCGGCGCGCGCCGGTCGGGTCGGCAGCGAGCATGGTGATCTTCGGCGCCTTGGGCTGCGGATTGCCGTCGCCGTTCTCCTTCTTGGTCTTGTACTTGTCGAACACGTAGGCGCGCAGCAGGATGCCGGCCGCGAAGGCGGCGCGCCTCCGCCGGCGAGACCGCATCGCCCGGCAGGTCGAGCAGGACCGAGACGTCGGCGGGCTTGCGCAGCTGGCCGAAGGTCGAGCCGCCGAGCTTCATCCAGCCGAACTCGTCCAGCGCCGCGCGCTTGCCGCTGCCGACCACCAGGATGCGGTCGAGCCCGGACCCCTCGGGAGCCAGCAATTCGACCGAGGTGCCGGACTTGCCGCTGAAATCGGCCACCGCGAAGGCTTTCTCCAGCAGGCCGGCGGGCGCCGCGGCCTTGGCGGCGTCACTCAGGCCGCCCTCCTCCGCAAACAACAGGACGAGGCTGCCCTTCTTCTGCGGGGCGATGCGGGCAAAGCTGATCGTCGGTGCTGGAGCGGCCATATGCGAGGTCCTGTCGGAGGTCGTCGCCCGGGCGGGCTGGTGCGTTCAGACAGACGCTATGACAAGGCTTGGCCCCGCCCGCAAGGCGATTCGAAACGCCGGAGGTGCCGGAATCGCCGGGGTCGCGTCGGTCGGGGAGCGTCACACGCGGCGAACGGCGATCATCCAGAGCTGCGGCACGGCGCCGCAACCCTTTGTTAACCTTGTCCGTTGCCCGAATCTTAGCCAATCTTTCCGAGAGTTTTAATTAAGCGGTCCCTGCATGTACGGTTCCACCCGGAGCCGGTTGTGCGCCCACCCCCGGGCGGCTAGCTTGTCCGCTTGGGCCTTCGGCCGCCCGCCTAGTCGCGATCACGGAAACCCGCCAGCCGCATGAAGGTCATCGAACGCTACATTCTCAGACGCGCGTTCGTCGTCTTCGCGGCGGCGCTGTTCTGGACGCTGGCGATCGTCTGGACGACGCAGGTGCTGGCGCGGATCGATTTCGTGACCACCAGCGGCCAGTCGGCGCTTGCCTTCTTCGAGCTGGCGACGCTGATCCTGCCTTCCGTCATCCCGGTCGTCATCCCCTTCGCGGTGGCGATCGCGGTGGCCCAGACGCTGTCGCTGATGAACACCGATTCCGAGCTGGTGGTGATCAATGCGGCCGGCGCGTCGCGGCTGGTGACCATCCGCCCCATCATGCTCCTGGCGGTGCTTGCCAGCATCCTCTCCTTCGCGGTCGACAACGGGGCCGACCCCTATGCCCGGCAGCGGGCGCGCGAGCTGGTCTCCAACGCGCGCGCCGACCTGTTGTCGACGGTCGTCCAGGAGGGCAGCTTCCGCAAGGTCGACGAGGGCCTGTTCGTGCAGATCAGCGAGCGGCTGCCGGACGGCAGGCTGGGCGGCATCTTCGTGGCGGATTCGCGGACCCCCGGGCTCGACCTCGTCTACTACGCCAAGCACGGGATCGTGCTCGACCGCGACGGCGTGAACGTGCTGCTGATGAGCGACGGCGTGGTTCATCGCAAGGCGGTCGGCGCCGAGCTCTCGGTGATCCGCTTCAACTCCTATGCCTTCGACCTGTCGGCCTTCGGCTCGGCGTCATCGGACGTGCTGCTGTTCGCCAAGGACCGAACGCTCGGCTACCTGCTCGATCCCGATCCCGCCGACCCCATGTATGCCGAGGCGCCGCAGCAATTCCGCGCCGAGCTGCACCGGCGGCTGACCGAATGGGTCTATCCGATCGTCTTCGCTCTCGATCGGCGCTGGCGGTCGCCGGCGACGCGCGGTCGCACCGCGAGGCGCGCGTCCACCCGCTGGTCACCGCGCTGACGATCGCGCTGGTGGTGCGCTGGGCGGGCTTCTTCGCCGCCAGCAAGGCCCAGTCCTCGCCGGCCTACGTGCCCCTCGTCTATGCGGTGCCGTTCGGCTTCGCCGCGCTGTCGGCCTGGTTCATCTATTCGCGGCGTTCGATGGAGCCGCCCGCCGCCTGGACGGAAGGGCTGGGCGGCTTCGTGCGGCGGCTCGGGGAACGGGTGATCCTGGTGCGCCATCGCCTGCTCGGCCACCGGGCGCCAGCGAGGGGTGGCGCCTGATGGGCTGGACGCTGGGCCGCTACTTCTTCTTCCGCTACGCGACCATCACGCTGTGGTTCTTCCTCGGCATCTTCGCGCTCGTCTTCATCATCGACTTCACCGAGCTGTCGAGCAGCCTGGCGGGCCTGCCCGGCTTCACGGTGCGCAAGGCGCTCGGCGTCTCGGCGCTCAGGGTGCCGATGATCATGCAGCAGGTGGTGCCGTTCGTCGGGCTGTTCGCGGCGATGGCGACGCTGGTGTCGCTCAACCGCCGCTACGAGCTGGTGATCGCCCGCGCGGCCGGCATCTCGGCCTGGCAGTTCCTGTTGCCCGCCTGCCTCGGCGCGCTCATCTTCGGGTTGCTGACGGTGGGCGTCCTCAACCCGATCGCCGCCTACGGCTTCTCGCGCTCGGAGATGATCGAGACGTCGCTGCGCGCCGGCCATTCCAACACGGTAACGGCGTTCGATGCGCCGTGGATCCGCCAAAGCACCGACGAGGGCGACACCATCATCGGCGCCCGCGCCGTCCTCAACCAGGGGCTCGAGCTCGCGGATGCGATCTTCTTCCGCTTCGACAGCGACGGCGAGATCACTGAAAGGCTCGACGCCAAGCAGGCTTTCCTGCGAGAGGGTTACTGGGAGCTCACCGACGTCAAGCGGCTTGTCGGCAGCACCCAGGAGAGCGTGCCGACGCTGCAGATCAAGACCAATCTGAGGCCTGAAATCGTCCAGGAAAGGCTGGCGAGACCCGAAACCATTCCCTTTTTCGAACTACCGGCTAAGATCGACGTCGCGCGATCGTTTGGATTGAGGGCAAATGCATTCGCCATGCAATTCCATTCACTTATCGCGCTGCCGCCGCTGCTGGTCGCCATGACCCTGATCGCAGCGACGGTGTCGATGCGCTTTGCACGGATGGGTCAGTCTGCAACCATGATTCTGGGTGGCATCGTCGCCGGGTTTCTGCTTTATGTCGTGTCGGTTCTGGTGAAAGCGTTCGGAACAGCAGGGTTGGTTCCTCCAGTGGTCGCGGCCTGGTTTCCAGTGGTCGTGGCGCTCTTCTTCGGGGTGACGTTCCTGCTCCACAAGGAGGATGGTTAGTGGCGTCGGCTGGGGCCAACACACGCTGGTCGGTTCGGCTGGCGCGCCTCGCCGGTGCGACTGCGCTCGGCACGCTGCTTGCCGGCTTTGCCGGCCTGGTGCCGGCCCCGGCGCAGGACGTGCAGCTCGCCGCCCCCGAAGTCCCGCAGAACTCCCAGATGCTGCTCGAGGCCGACACGCTGGTCTACGACAACGACCAGAACACGGTGACGGCCGCCGGCAGCGTGCAGATCGACTACGGCGGCAACCGCCTGGTGGCCCAGCGCGTCACCTACGACCGCAAGTCCGGCCGGCTGATCGCCACCGGCGACGTGTCGATCGTCGACTCGACGGGCACGCGCATCTTCTCCGACGAGATCGACATCACCGACGATTTCGCCAATGGCTTCGTGAACGCGCTGCGCGTCGAGACGGTCGACAAAACCTATTTCGCCGCTGAAAGCGCGGAGCGCGAGGGCGGCGTGCTCACCACCTTCAACAACGGCGTCTACACGGCCTGCGAGCCCTGCGAGGAGAAGCCGAACCGGGCGCCGATCTGGCGCATCAAGGCGCGCAAGATCATCTGGAACGGACAAGCCAAGACCGTGCGGTTCGAAAACTCGCGCTTCGAGCTGTTCGGACGTCCGATCGCCTATGCGCCGGCCTTCGAGATCGCCGACCCGACCGTGAAGCGCAAGACGGGCTTTCTGTTCCCCGGCATCGCCTACAAGAGCGAGCTCGGCGTCGGCTTCAACGTGCCGTTCTACATCGCGCTCTCGCCGACCTACGACGCGACGCTCTATGGCCGGTACTACACCAAGCAGGGGTTCCTCGGCATGGCCGAGTGGCGGCAGCGGTTCAACAACGGCCAGTACAATCTGCGCATGGCCGGCATCCACCAGGAGGATCCAGAGGCTTTCGGCTTCGGCACCACCGATGCCGGCACCCCGGACGACCCCAACAAGCTGCGTGGCATGGTGGGCACCAAGGGCGACTTCCAGATCAATCCACGTTGGTCCTTTGGGTGGGACGTGCTTGTCCAGTCTGACAAGAACTTCTCCTATACCTATGGGATTCCTGGCTATTCCGACTATGTTCAGCAGTCGGAGCTGTATTTGACCGGGCTGGCGGGGCGCAATTACTTCGACCTTCGGGCGATGCGCTTCCAGGTCCAGGAGGAGTACCTCGACGAGAACCCGTCGGCGCGCAACGACGAGCAGCCCTGGGTGCTGCCGACGCTCGACTACTCCTTCACCCCCGACGAGCCGGTGTACGGCGGAGAGCTCAATTTCGACCTCAACGCGCGGGTCATCAACCGCTCCGAGCTCGACGAGTTCCTGGAGGTGCCGGTCATTCGCGGCCTCGAGGGCACCAACAGCCGGCTGACCGCCGAGGCAGAATGGAAGAAGTCGCTCATCACCGACGCCGGGCTGGTGATCACGCCGATGTTCGACGTGCGCGGCGACGGGCTGGCCGCCAATCTGTCGCCGGATTCGGTGGCCGCCATCAACAGCATGGCGAGCGACCTCAACGGCTTGTCCTACAGCCCGGAAGGCAATGTCTACAATGGGGTGGTCGCCGACATCCGCTCCGCCTACACCCGCTTCATGGCGACCGCCGGGCTGGAGCTGCGCTGGCCCGTGCTGTTCTCGATGACAGGGTCCAGCCACGTCCTGGAGCCGATGGCACAGCTTTTCGCGCGGCCGGACGAGCGCTTCGCGGGCGAGCTCGGCATCCCCAACGAGGATGCTCAGAGCTTCGTGTTCGACGCGACCACGCTGTTCGAGCGGGACAAATTCTCGGGCTACGACCGCATCGAGGGGGGCACGCGCGCCAATCTCGGGCTGCGCTACTCGGGCAGCTTCGCCAGTGGTTGGACCACCAATGCCCTGTTCGGCCAGTCCTTCCACCTGGCGGGCGAGAACTCCTTCGCCTCCCCGGACCTGGTCAATGCGGGCGCCTTCTCGGGGCTCGAGACCGACACATCCGACTATGTCGGGCTGGTGGGCTTTGCCACGCCAAGCGGGATTTCGGCTTCGGCCAGCAGCCGGCTCGACGAGCAGACGCTGGAAATGAGACGGACGGAGTTCAAGACCGGCTACACGACCGCGCTGTTCTCGGTGACGGCGCGCTACGCCTTCATCCAGGCCCAGCCGCTCTACGGCTTCCCGGATAACCGCCAGGAGATGACGGTCGGCGCTTCGACCCGCGTGCACCCCAACTGGCTTCTCTTCGGCTCGGGCACCTACGACTTCGAGGCCGATACGCTGGTCCGCGACGCGGTCGGCTTCTCCTACGACGACGAGTGCTTCTCCTACACGATGACCTTCTCGGAGACGCGCGACCGGATCACCCGCGACACGACGCAGAACGTCGGCTTCAACATCTCCTTCCGCACCCTCGGCGATTTCGGCAGCAATTCGAGCTCCTTTTCGACCCAGTAGAGGGTTAACGAAGTCATCGTTTCGCCGTATAGGCGGAGCAATGGACGAAATCGTCCGCGTATGACCCGAATCGGAATGGCACGAGAATGAGAGTGCTTCGAAACGCTTTGATTTCTGCAGGGTTGGCGCTCGCCGCGCTGGCCGCCGGTCCGATGCCGGGCCTTTTCGACGTTCGCCCGGCCGCGGCCAGCGAGATCAAGTATATCGTCAACAATGTGCCGATCACCTCCTACGACATCCAGCGGCGCGCCGCCTTCATGAAGCTGCAGCGGGCCAAGGGAAGCGCTTCGGACCAGATGATCGACCAGACGCTGCACTTCCTGGAGGCGATGCGGCTCAACGTCCGCGTCTCCGACGAGCAGGTGGACGAGGCGTATGCGCGCTTCGCCAAGAACAACAAGATGCAGATCAAGCAGCTCGACGGCGTGCTGGCGCAGACCGGCGTGACCACCCAGCATTTCAAGGACTTCATCCGCGCGCAGATGGCCTGGAACCAGGCGATCGGCATCAAGGCCAAGGGCGGCAGTGGCAAGGGCGGCCGCATGACCGAGCAGGAAGCGGTGCGCAAGATGATGGAAAAGGGCGGGGCGAAGCCGTCGGCCACCGAATACATGCTGCAGCAGGTGATTTTCGTGGTGCCCGCCAACGAGCGCGGCACGATCGGCCGCCGCAAGGGCGAGGCCGAGGCGATGCGCCAGCGCTTCAACAGCTGCGAGACGACGCGTCAGTTCGCCAAGGGCCTGATCGACGTGACGGTGCGCGACCTCGGCCGCGTGCTGGCGCCCGAGCTGCCCGCCGAATGGGCCAATTCCATCAAGGGCGCCCGTCCGGGCTCGGCCACGCCGGTGAAGCAGACCGACCGCGGCCTGGAGTTCATCGGCATCTGCAGTGCCCGCGAGGTGTCGGACGACCGCACCGCACAGATGGTGCTGAACAACGAGCAGCAAGGCGCCGGCGGCCAGAATGCCGACCAGCTGAGCAAGACCTACACCGAGGAGCTTCGCAAGAAGGCCAAGATCGTCGAACGCTAAGGCGCTCCGGTCATGGCCCCTGCTCTCGCGCTGACGTCCGGCGATCCTTCGGGAGTCGGCCCCGAGCTGACGATCGAAGCCTGGCGACGCCGCGACGCCGCCGCAGTGCCACCCTTCTACGTTCTGTCGGACCCCGATCTCCTGGTGCGGCGCGCGCGAGCGGCCGGCTTGCCCGCCCACGCCGTCCGGCAAGTCCAGCCTGCCGACGCGGATGCGGTGTTCGGCGAGGCGCTGCCGGTGGTGCCGCTCGACAGCCGTTTCTCCGACAGCCCCGGATTCCCCGACCCGGCCAACGCGGCCGGGGTGATCGAGGCGATCGACCGCGCGGTGGCCGACGCCATCGCCGGCCGGGCGACCGCCATCGTCACCGCACCGCTTGCCAAGAAGCCGCTCTACGAGGCCGGGTTCCGCTTCCCCGGCCACACCGAGTATCTGGCGCACCTGGCTGCTGAAGCGGGGCTCGGGGCGGCGACGCCGGTGATGATGCTGGACGGGCCGAGCCTCAGGACGGTCCCGGTGACCATCCATATGGCGCTGGCCGACGTGCCGCGCGCGCTGACGGTCGAAGGCATCGTCACCACGGCCCATGTCGTCGCCGGCGATCTCGTCCGGCGCTTCGGCATCGCCAGGCCGCGGCTGGCCGTGGCCGGGCTCAACCCGCATGCCGGCGAAGGCGGCAGCATGGGGCGCGAGGACGAGGAGATCGTGCGGCCGGCCGTCCAGACGCTGCAGGCGGAGGGTATCGACGCCGTCGGCCCGCTGCCTGCCGACACGCTGTTCCATGCGGCGGCGCGGGCCCGCTACGACGCGGCGATCTGCATGTACCACGACCAGGCCCTCATCCCGGCCAAGGCGCTGGCGTTCGACGAGACGGTCAACGTGACGCTGGGCCTGCCCTTCGTCCGCACCTCGCCCGACCACGGCACCGCCTTCGACATCGCCGGGCGCGGCGTCGCGCGGCCTGACAGCCTGATCGCGGCGTTGCGGCTGGCGCAGCGCCTCGCCGACCCCTCCCAAACCGCATGACCGCGCTCGACGGCCTGCCGCCGCTGCGCGCCGTGGTCGAGAGCCATGGCCTGTCGGCGCGGCGCTCGCTCGGCCAGAATTTCCTGTTCGATCTCAATTTGACCGGCAAGATCGCGCGAAGCGCCGGCCCGCTCGACACCGTCGTCGAGATCGGGCCAGGTCCCGGCGGGCTGACGCGCGCGCTGCTCTTGGCCGGCGCCAAGAAGGTGATTGCCGTGGAGCGCGACGAGCGCTGCCTGGCGGCGTTGGCGGAGATCGCCGCGCACTATCCCGGCCGGCTGGAGGTGGTGCCCGGCGATGCGCTCGAGATCGATCTCGCCGAGCTCGCCGCCGGGGCGCCGGTCAAGATCGTCGCCAACCTGCCCTATAACATCGGGACGGAGCTTTTGGTGCGCTGGCTCACCGTCGCCGAATGGCCGCCATTCTGGCAGTCGATGACGCTGATGTTCCAGCGCGAGGTCGCGCAACGCATCGTCGCCCGCCCGAACGAGGAAGCGTATGGGCGGCTGGCCGTCCTTGCCGGCTGGCGAAGCCAAAGCCGCATCCTGTTCGACGTGCCGCGCCAGGCGTTCACCCCGCCGCCCAAGGTCACGTCGTCGGTGGTTTACCTGGAGCCTCGCCCGGTGCCGCTGCCCGTCGACCTCAGGCGGCTGGAGAGCGTGACTGCGGCCGCCTTCGGCCAGCGCCGCAAGATGCTGCGGCAGAGCCTGAAGCGGCTCGGCGGGGAAGCGCTGCTTAGCGCCGTCGGAATCGACGGCACGCGGCGCGCCGAGACGCTGAGCGTCGAGGAGTTTGTCGGCCTCGCCAACGCGCTGAGATAGGCTAGGCCACCTTCGCCGGGGCCTGGCCGCCCTTCAGCATGCGTTCGACGTCGGCCAGCGGCATCGGACGCCCGAAATGGTAACCCTGGGCGTCGGTGCAGCCGCTGTCCCTGACCAAAGCGAGGTCCGACTCGGTCTCCACGCCCTCGGCGGTGGTGCTGATACCTAGCGACCGCGCGAGGTCGGCGATCGCCCTGACGATAGCGCGGCCCTGCGGGTTGTCGGCCATGCGGCTGACAAAGCTGCGGTCGATCTTGATGCGGTCGAACGGGAAGGAGCGAAGGTAGCGCAAGGCGGAGTAGCCGGTGCCGAAATCATCCATGGCGATCCGGATGCCCATGCGCCGCAAGCTGTGCAAGGTGCGAACGTTCTCCTCGTTCTCGGCCAGCATGACCGATTCGGTGATCTCGAGCTCCAGGCGCGACGGCGGCAGGCCGGCATTGCCGAGCGCCGACACCACCTGCAGGGGCAAGGACTCCGAGCCGAACTGCACCGGCGAGATGTTGACGGCGACGGTGAGGTTCGACGGCCATTCCGCGGCGTCGGAACAGGCCTGGTCGAGGATCCAGGCGCCGAGATGGCGGATGAGCCCGGTCTCCTCCGCGGCGCCGATGAAGCTGCCCGGCAGCAAGAGGCCGCGCTCGGGGTGGTTCCAGCGGACGAGCGCCTCGAAGCCGACCAGCCGCGCCGTCGCGGCGTCGTGCAGGGGCTGATAGTGAAGCACGAACTGCTTGCGCTGAATGGCCTCGCGCAGCTCGACCTCGAGGGCGCGCGCCTCCTGCATGTCCTGGTACATCGCCGGCTCGAAGGTGCGGCAGACCCCGCGACCCTCCGACTTTGCCCGGTAGAGCGCCAAGTCCGCGTTGCGGATGAGCTCGTCCGACGTCCGGCCGTCGGCGGGGTACATCGCGATGCCGACGCTGGCGCCGATCGACACGCGATGGCCCTGGACGTGGAATTCCTCGGAGAGCTTGGCGATCATGCGCTGGGCGAGCTTCTCGGCGTCCTTGCGGCCGCGGGCATCGGTCTGCAGGACGATGAACTCGTCGCCGCCGAAGCGGGCGATCAGTACCCCCTTCTGCGCGCATCCCCGGAGCCGCTTGGCAACGAAGCAGAGCAGCTCGTCGCCGACGAGGTGTCCGAGCGAGTCGTTGACAGGCTTGAAGCGGTCGAGGTCGATGCAGTGGACGGCGAAGGAGGGCGGCCCGCCCTCCACGGAAAGCAGGGCGTCCATCCTGCCGCCCAGCATCCGGCGGTTCGGCAGGCCGGTGAGCGTGTCGTGGGTGGCGATGTGCTGGATCTCCGCCGTGCGCTCGTCCACCCGCTGTTCCAACAGCACGGAGGCGCGACGCTGGGTGGAGATGGTGCGCACCACGAACATCCAGCCGACCATCGCGCACAGCGTCAGCCCGAGGACCGAGGCCTCCGCCACGTGCTCCATGGTGCGGATCGAGCTCACCTCGATGCTGTCGGTGAAGTTGTTGTCGGGCAGCCCGGCCCACAGGTGCCAGGCACTGACGTCGTCCTCGACGTCGAGCGGAATGGTCTCCGAATAGATGAGGCTCCTGTCGGGCAACAGGTAGCGCGCGAGGCTGGCGTCGGACATGCGCGGCAGCAGCTTGCTGGACGAATAGCCGCGCGACGCATTGACGATCGTGTAGTTGTCGTTAGGCAGCATCTTGCCCAGCACGGAGGTCAGCACGATGGCCGAGATGGCGCCCTTCAGCGCGCCGTCCTCGTCGTAAAAGGGCACGGAGAAGATGACGCCGAGCCGGTCGCTGTCCTTGCCCGTGTGGATGAAGTTGGTGTTGTCGCAGGTGATCACCTCGCTGCTGCTGACCAGCGGGACCTTCATGCCGTCGATACTGGCAGCGGTCGGGTAGTTGATCCGCAGCCAGGCCAGCTGCTTCATCAACTCGCGGTGCTCGAAGATCTCGATCTCCTCGGCGGGCCGCTCCAGCTCTTCCTCGTCGAGCTTCTCACCCTTGCTTGCCGCTTCATGGCGGGCGCGTGCGTTGACGACCAGCTCGTCGAATTCGAGGATCGGCATCTCGCCCTTGCCGGTCGCGGGGTCCGTCCGGTCGGGATCGAAGTCGGCCGGCAGGATATAGACCTCCGATATCGACACGTTGCTGGCGAGGTTGTTGTAGATCTGCTGGATCGTGGTGAGGGCCTCCGGCGTGAGGTTGTCGCCGTGACGGTCGATCGCCATCACGCCCGGCAGGAAGCTGATCGTTCGCAGGTTCTCGTAGATGGAGCGGTAAGCCACCTCGACATGCCGCGCCGCCGCCTTGCTGTCGGCGCGAGAATTGTCGATGTAGCGGGCGCGCGCCAGGCCGTAGTCGTTCTTGATGTCGATGTGGATGCCGACGGCGATCGTGATGCCGACGAGAAGGATCAGCACGTAACCGATCGCGGGTTTCCAGTAGCCCATGAGGCGCTCGCCCATCCGCAATGATGCCGTCGCGGACGAGCCACCGCGTCAGCAAACCCCTATGTGCTCGCGCAAACAGCGCGCGAGCGGCAATTCATTCTCAAAACGTCGATCGCGTTCCGGTATGGACGCGATCACAGCAGAAAAGCGTAAGTCACAACTGTGCACGGCAACTCTTACAGGCGCCGAGTTGAGCATTTGTTAAAAGATGTCGTCAAATTCCGGCGTGCCCGCCTCCGGCTGGAGGCGGGCGCCGCACGCGAGCAACCGATCAGAAGTCCATGCCGCCGCCGCCGGGCATTGCCGGCATCGGGGTGTCCTTCTTCGGCTTCTCCGCCACCATCGCCTCGGTGGTGACCAGCAGCCCGGCGACCGACGCCGCGCCTTCCAGCGCGTAGCGGATCACCTTCGCCGGATCGATCACGCCCTCCCGGTAGAGGTCGCCATAGCTGCCGGTCTGAGCGTTCCAGCCATAGCTGAAGTCGTTCTTCTCACGCAGCTTGCCGACGATGATCGAGCCTTCGGCGCCAGCGTTCTGGGCGATCTGACGCACCGGCCATTCGGTCGCGCGGCGGACGATCTCGACGCCGTGCCGCTGGTCGGCATTGTCGAGGGTCAGCCCGGTCAACGCGGCCGCGGCCCTGAGCAGCGCCACGCCGCCACCCGGCAGAACGCCCTCCTCGACGGCAGCGCGGGTCGCATGGAGCGCGTCGTCGACGCGGTCCTTCTTCTCCTTGACCTCGATCTCGGTGGCACCGCCGACGCGGATCACCGCGACGCCGCCGGCCAGCTTGGCCAGCCGCTCCTGCAGCTTCTCGCGGTCGTAGTCGGAGGTCGTCTCCTCGATCTGCTGCTTGATCTGGGCGACGCGGGCCTGGATCTCAGGCTTCTTGCCGGCGCCGTCGACGATCGTCGTGGTCTCCTTCTCGATCACCACCTTCTTGGCGCGGCCAAGCATGTTGAGCGTGACGTTCTCGAGCTTGATGCCGAGGTCTTCCGAGATCACCTGGCCGCCGGTGAGGATCGCGATGTCCTCCAGCATGGCCTTGCGGCGGTCGCCGAAGCCCGGCGCCTTCACCGCAGCCACCTTGAGCCCGCCGCGCAGCTTGTTGACGACGAGCGTGGCGAGCGCCTCGCCCTCGACGTCCTCGGCGATAATCAGCAGCGGCTTGGACGACTGCACCACCGCTTCGAGCACCGGCAGCATGGCCTGCAGGTTGGAGAGCTTCTTCTCGTGGATCAGCACATAGGGGTCTTCCAGCTCGACCCGCATCTTGTCCTGGTTGGTGATGAAGTAGGGCGACAGGTAGCCGCGGTCGAACTGCATGCCCTCGACGACTTCGAGCTCGGTCTCGGCGGTCTTCGCCTCTTCGACCGTGATGACGCCCTCATTGCCGACCTTCTGCATCGCCTCGGCCAGGAAGCGGCCGATTTCGGGGTCGCCATTGGCCGAGATGGTGCCGACCTGGGCGATCTCGTCGTTGCGCGTCACCTTGCGGGCGTTGCGCTTCAGCTCCTCCACCACGACCACGACGGCCTTGTCGATGCCGCGCTTCAAATCCATCGGGTTCATGCCGGCGGCCACCGCCTTGGCGCCTTCCTGGACGATCGCCTGGGCGAGCACGGTCGCCGTCGTGGTGCCGTCGCCGGCGATGTCGCTGGTCCTCGAAGCGACCTCGCGGACCATCTGGGCGCCCATGTTCTCGAACTTGTCCTCGAGCTCGATCTCCTTGGCGACGGTGACGCCGTCCTTGGTGATGCGCGGCGCGCCGAACGACTTGTCGATGACGACGTTGCGGCCCTTGGGCCCCAGCGTCACCTTCACCGCGTCGGCGAGGATGTTGACGCCGCGCAGCATCTTGTCGCGAGCGTCGCTGTGGAACTTAACTTCCTTGGCAGCCATGTGCTGTTCCTCCGATTTCGTGGGCGTGTTGGGATGGGGCCGGTCTTAGGCGGCGCGACGCTGGACGGCTTCCTGCTCGAGCACGCCGAGCACGTCGGCTTCCTTCATGATCAGCCGGTCCTCGCCGTCGAGGACGATGTCGGTGCCCGACCATTTGCCGAACAGGATGCGGTCGCCGACCGCGACGTCGAGCGGGATCAGCTGGCCGGCCTCGTTGCGGGCTCCCGGACCGACGGCCAGCACCTCGCCTTCCTGCGGCTTCTCCTTGGCGGTGTCGGGGATGATGATGCCGCCGGCCGATTTCTCGTCGGCTTCGATGCGGCGAACCAGGATGCGGTCTTGCAAGGGTCGGAACGTCATGGTCTCTCCTCCTGGAGTTCTGCAATAGGTTTGCGCCACCGGTTGCCTTGGCGGGCTCCGGAGCGGTTTTGCGACGCTCCGTCGAGCGCCGCGTGCGCTACGATCTGGTTTGTTCCAGCGGCCGTTTCAAGAGGCCGCGAACAAAATTTTAGCACTCGACGGGGGCGAGTGCTAAGCTTTTTTCAATGCCGCGAATAACTAGTCGATGCGTTCGTCAAGCAACCCCGAAACAAAGTCGAAAAGCCCTGGCCGTCGGTCCCGACGAAGCCGTTCTGCCGCAACTACGGAGAGAACATCGTCGTAGGCGCTTTCCAACTTGTGGTTGATAACGACATAGTCGTACTCGGTCCAATGCTCGATTTCTTCGCGCGCGTTCCTGAGGCGTGACTCGATCACCTCTTCCTGGTCTTCGGCACGACGCTTGAGCCGGTCGCGAAGCTCGCGCATGGAAGGCGGCAGGATGAAGATCGAGACGGTGTCGCCTCGCATGCGCTCCTTGAGCTGCTTGGCGCCCTGCCAGTCGATGTCGAACAGCATGTCCTGGCCATCCGCCATGGCCTCTTCGACCGGCTCGCGCGGCGTGCCGTAGAAGTTGCCGTGCACCTCGGCCGATTCGAGAAGCGCATCGGTGTCGCGCAGCCTTTCGAACTCGCGCATGCTGATGAAGTGGTAGTGGACGCCCTCGATCTCGCTGCCGCGCGGCGGACGCGTCGTCACGCTGACCGACATGCGGAAGCCCTTGCCTTCCTCCCGCAGCGTCCGGGCAATGGTCGACTTGCCTGCCCCCGAAGGGGAGGAAAGCACCAGCATCAGGCCTCGACGACGGATGGCGGCAGGCGCGTCCGATGGGGCAGCCATCTCCTACTCCAGGTTCTGGACCTGCTCGCGGAACTGATCCACCACCGCCTTCAGTTCCAGGCCGGTGGCAGTGATCGCGGCAGCGTTCGACTTGGAGCACAGAGTATTCGATTCGCGGTTGAATTCCTGCGCCAGGAAATCGAGCTTGCGGCCGATCGGGCCGCCGCCCGCGATGAGGTTGCGCGCCGAGGCGACGTGGGTCTTCAGCCGGTCGATCTCCTCGCGGATGTCGGCGCGAGTGGCGAGGAACGCCGCCTCCTGGTAGAGCCGCTGCTCGTCGAGCCCGGCGCCGGCGTCGGTGAGCAGGCGCAGCTGGTCGGCGAGCCTTTCGCGGACTGCCGCCGGCTCCCGCGACGGGTCCGCTTCGGCGCGGTCGGTGAGCGATCCGATGGTGTCGAGGTGGCCGATGAGCAGCGCGCCGAGCGCCTCGCCCTCGGCGGTGCGGGCGGCCTCCAGCCCGGTCAGCGCCTCGTCGAGCGCGGCGAGAATGGCCTGGTCGTTCGCCTGGCGGGTCTCCTCGTCCTCGACGGGCTCCGGCATGTCGAGGACGCCGCGCAGGGCCAACAGGCCGTCGGCGCTGGCGGGAGACACCCCGAACTGCTCCTGGAGGCGCCTGGCGAGGCCGGCAAGGTCCTTGAGGAACTCCTCGTTGACGACGGGCTGGATCTGCTGGCCGGACTTGGAGATCGACAGGGTGGCCTGGAAGTTGCCGCGGGCGAAACGCTTCTGGATCGCCTGGCGTGCCGGGCCCTCCAGGCGCTCGAAGCCCGGGGGCAGCCTCAGCCGCGTCTCCAGGCTCTTGCCGTTGACCGACTTGACCTCCCACGCGATCGCCGTCCCCGCCCGTTCGGCGGCGGCGCGCGCAAAGCCGGTCATGCTCTGCAAGGCCATCGTCAAGCCCCTCCCCGTTCGCTCGTTGCGGCCTATTGCGCGGCCGGTTCCGCAGGCGCCGGCTCGCTGCCGGTGCCCTCGGCGCCGGGCTTCGACGCCTCGTCGGCCTGCTTCTTCTCGAAGGCGCGATAGCGGGCGACGTTCGCATTGTGCTCTTCGAGCGTCGCCGCGAAGACGTGGCCGCCGCTGCCGTCGGCGACGAAGTAGAGATCGTCGGTCTGCGACGGGTTGGCCACCGCCTCCAGCGCCGCGCGCCCCGGATTGGCGATGGGCGTCGGCGGCAACCCGTTGATGACATAGGTGTTGTAGGGCGTCGGATTGTCGATGTCGGACTGCAGGATCGGCCGGTCCGAGGGCTTTCCCTTGCCGCCGAACAGGCCGTAGATGATGGTCGGGTCGGACTGCAGCCGCATCCCCTTGTTCAGCCGGTTGATGAAGACGGCGGCGACGCGCGAGCGCTCGTCGCTGCGGCCGGTTTCCTTCTCGACGATCGAGGCGAGCGTCACGAACTCGCCTTCCGTGGCGATCGGCAGCTGCGGGTTGCGGCGCTGCCAAATCTCGTCGACCAGCTTCTTCTGGTCGGCGACCATCTTGTCGACCACCGCGGCGCGCGGCGTGCCGCGGGTGAAGCGCTGGGTGTCGGCGGCCAGCATGCCCTCGGGCGGCCTTTCGGCCGGCATGTCGCCCGACAGCGCGTCGTTCTCGGCGATGCGCTGCCAGGCCTGCTCGACGGTCAGACCTTCGGGAACGGTCAGCGAATAGAGGATCGACTTGCCGCTCCGCAGCGTCTCCATGATGTCGTGCATGGAGGCGCCCGCCTTGATCTCGTACTCGCCGGCCTTCAGCTGGGAATTGTTGCCATAGGCGCGGACGCCGACCTGGAAGATGCGCGCATCGCTGATCAGGTCGCGCCGCTCGAGCTGCTCGGCGATCTCGGCGACGCCGGTGCTCGGCTTGACCAGGAAGGTCTCGTTGGTGCCGGACGGCCCGGGCGCATCGAAGGCGCGCTTGCCGAAATAGAGCGTCACCGCGGCGCCGAGCGTCACCAGCACGATCGCCGACATCAGGAAGTTGAGGAACACGACGAACTGGTTGCGCGACTGCTTCGAGCGGCGCAACCGTGGAGGCGGCGGCGTGCCGGCCTCGGGGCGCAGCGCCTCGCTCGCCGATTTGGGGACGATCGGGCTCGGCGGCGTCGCGCGGCGGCCGAATTCGCCAGGGTTAGCCGGATCTGTCGTCATTTCTGACCGCACCTTTTCTCCCGATCCCGTCTCGCCCCGTGGTTATCGCCCAAAATGGCAGATTTCGCGGCAGAGCGCGCCCCCGTCAGGCCTCATAGCGCTGGAAGACCAGCGAAGCGTTGGTGCCGCCGAAGCCGAAGGAATTGGAAAGGGCGACGTCGATCGGCCGCTTGCGGGCCTCGTGCGGGACGAGGTCGATCGCGGTCTCCACTGCCGGGTTGTCGAGATTGATGGTCGGCGGCGCGACGTTATCGCGGATCGCCAGGATGGAAAAGATCGCCTCGGCGGCGCCCGCGGCGCCAAGCAGATGGCCGATCGCCGACTTGGTCGACGACATCGAGATCTTCGAGGCGGCATTGCCGACCAGCCGCTCGACGGCGGCGAGCTCGATCGTGTCGGCCATGGTCGAGGTGCCGTGGGCGTTGATGTAGTCGACGTCGGCGGGGCTCAGCCTGGCCCGCTTCAAGGCGGCCGTCATGCAGCGGAAGGCGCCGTCGCCGTCCTCGGCCGGGGCGGTGATGTGGTGGGCGTCGCCGGTCAGCCCGTAGCCGGTCACCTCGGCATAGATCTTGGCGCCGCGCGCCTTCGCATGCTCCAACGCCTCGAGCACCAGCACGCCGGCGCCCTCGCCCATGACGAAGCCGTCGCGGTCGCGGTCCCAGGGGCGGGAAGCCTGCTCGGGCGCGTCGTTGCGGTCGGTCGACAGCGCCTTGCAAGCGGCGAAGCCGGCCATCGACAGGCGCGTCACCGGCGATTCCGCACCGCCGGCCAGCATCACGTCGGCGTCGCCGAACTGGATCAGCCGCGCCGCGTCGCCGATCGCATGGGCGCCCGTGGAGCAGGCCGTCACCACCGCGTGGTTCGGGCCTTTCAGCCCGTGGCGGATCGACACCTGGCCGGACACCAGGTTGATGATGTTGCCGGGGATGAAGAAAGGGCTGATGCGGCGCGGGCCGCGGTCCTTGAGGATCAGCGCATTCTCGGCGATGCCCTCGATGCCGCCGATGCCGGAGCCGATCATCACGCCGGTGACGTTGCGCTCCTCGTCGGTGGCCGGCAGCCAGCCGGAGTCGGCCAGCGCCTCATCCGCGGCGGCGATGCCGTAGAGGATGAAATCGCCGATCTTGCGGAGCTCCTTGGGCTCCAGCACCGCTTCGGGATTGAAGGTCGCCGCGCTGCCGTCGCCGCGCGGGATGACATGGGCGATCTTGCAGGGAAGGTCCTCGACCTCGAACTCGGTGATGCGCCGGGCGGCGCTCCTGCCTGAGAGGATGGACTTCCAGCCGTGCTCGACACCCACCCCGAAGGGGGAAAGAAGGCCCATGCCGGTGACGACGACACGCCTCATGCCAGGGTCCCGATTGGCGAAGGGCGAAGCGCGGTCGTCAGGCCGACGCCTTGTCGATGTACTTCACCGCGTCGCCGACGGTGAGGATGGTCTCGGCCGCATCGTCGGGGATCTCGACCCCGAACTCCTCCTCGAAGGCCATCACGAGCTCGACCGTGTCCAGGCTGTCGGCGCCGAGGTCGTCGATGAAGCTTGCCGCTTCCGTGACCTTGTCGGCCTCCACGCCAAGATGTTCGACAACGATTTTCTTGACGCGTTCTGCGGTATCGCTCATTGGGAAACCCTCGTCTTCGTTAATTCGTCTTCGTTAGCGGGCCGTCTGCCGCTTATCAAGCTGAAAGATATTCCGCCTCCGCGGCAAGCCCGCCCCGAGGGTGATTTGCCCCCGAAAACACCGGCTTGCGGGCCGCATTACACGAAAACCGGCCGCCGTCCAAGGCGAAAACGGCGCCGCTCGGGGCGGCGCCGGGAACCACTCAGATCATCGCCATGCCGCCGTTCACGTGAATGGTCTGACCAGTCACATAGCCGGCTTCGTCGGAGGCCAGATAGGCGACGGCCGAGGCCACCTCGGCGCCGTTGCCCATACGCTTCATCGGGATGGCGGCCATGATGGCGTCTTTCTGCTTGTCGTTCAGCTTGCCGGTCATGGCCGATTCGATGAAGCCGGGGGCGACGCAGTTGACCGTCACGTTGCGGCTGGCGATCTCCTGGGCGAGCGACTTCGAGAAGCCTATCATGCCCGCTTTCGAGGCGCAGTAGTTGGCCTGGCCGGGGTTGCCCATGACGCCGACCACCGAGGTGATGTTGACGATTCGGCCGAAGCGGCGACGCATCATTGGGTGCGTCAGCTCGCGGGTCAGGCGGAACACGGCGGTCAGGTTGACCTCCAGCACGGCGTCCCAGTCGGCGTCGGACATGCGCACGAACAGGCCGTCGCGGGTGATGCCGGCATTGTTGACCAGGATATCGACGCCTTCCAGCTCGCTCTCCGCCTTGCGCCCGAGCTCGGCGACGGCGGCCCGGTCCGACAGGTCGGCCGGGAACAGCTTGGTGCGCTCGCCGAGCTCGGCCGCCAGCGTCTCGAGGCGCTCGACGCGCGTGCCGTGCAGGCCGACCACCGCGCCCTGGCGATGCAGGAGGCGGGCGATCGCCTCGCCGATGCCGCCGGAGGCGCCGGTGACCAGGGCCTTGCGGCCGTTCAGATCGAACATCGCTTCCTCCCTTCAGAGCCCGGATCGGCCGTTCACGCCAGCGTCGCCAGCGCCTGCTCCACGTCGGCCGGGGTGCCGACCGCCTGCGCCGCGAGCTCCTTGTCGATGCGCCGCGCCAGGCCGGTGAGCACCTTGCCGGCGCCGAGCTCGACCAGCGTGGTGACGCCGTTGGCCGCGAAGAACTCCACCGTCTCGCGCCAGCGCACCCGCCCTGTGACCTGCTCGACCAGCCGCGCGGCGATCTCCGCCGGATCGGTGAGCGGCGCGACGGCCACGTTGGAGACCACCGGCACGGCCGGGGCGCGAAGCGCCACTTCGGCCAGCGCGGCGCGCATCTTTTCGGCCGCCGGCGCCATCAGCGCCGAATGGAAAGGCGCCGACACCGGCAGCATGATCGCCCGCTTGGCGCCTATGTCTATACATATTCGCGCAGCCGCCTCGACGCCCTCCTTGGCGCCCGAAACGACCAGCTGGCCGCCGCCATTGTCGTTGGCGATCTGGCAGGCGGCGGTGGCGGCGGCTTCCCTGCAGGCTTCCTCGACGGCGGCCGCGTCGAGGCCGAGAATCGCCGCCATGGCGCCCTCGCCGACCGGCACGGCGTGCTGCATGGCGTTGCCGCGCAACCGCAGCAGGCGCGCGGCGTCGGAAAGCGAGAGGGAGCCGGCGGCGGCGAGCGCTGAATACTCGCCGAGCGAGTGGCCGGCGACGTAGGCGACCTTGTCCGGCAGGCTGAAGCCGCGCGATTCGAGCGCCCGCAGCGCCGCGATCGACACCGCCATCAGCGCCGGCTGGGCATTGGCGGTGAGGGTGAGCGTCTCCTCGTCGCCCTCCCAGATCAGCGCCGAAAGCTTCTCGCCGAGCGCCTCGTCGACCTCCTCGAACACGGCACGGGAGGCGGGGAAGGCGTCCGCCAGGTCCTTGCCCATGCCGACCGCCTGGCTGCCCTGGCCGGGAAAGGTGAATGCGACGGACATCGGGCGGGCCTTCTCGCGCTCTTTCGACCCGATGCGTGTGGGGCACGAAACGCGGACGTGTCAAGGGCGTGACGCGGGCGACGATTTTGGGTAACAGCTTCGAGACCATCCCCGGCGACGCCGGGAAGCCGATAGCCAAGAGAAAGCACGACATGCCAGCCTACCGTTCGAGAACCACCACGCATGGCCGCAACATGGCCGGTGCGCGCGGCCTGTGGCGCGCCACCGGGATGAAGGACAGCGACTTCGGCAAGCCCATCATCGCGGTGGTCAACTCCTTCACCCAGTTCGTGCCGGGCCACGTCCACCTGAAGGACCTCGGCCAGCTGGTGGCCCGCGAGATCGAGGCGGCCGGCGGGGTGGCCAAGGAGTTCAACACCATCGCGGTCGACGACGGCATCGCCATGGGGCACGACGGCATGCTCTACTCGCTGCCGTCGCGCGAGCTGATCGCCGACAGCGTCGAGTACATGGTCAACGCGCATTGCGCCGACGCCATGGTCTGCATCTCCAACTGCGACAAGATCACGCCCGGCATGCTGATGGCGGCGCTCAGGCTCAACATCCCCGCGGTGTTCGTCTCCGGCGGGCCGATGGAGGCCGGCAAGGTGGTGCTGGCCGGCAAGACCCAGGCGCTCGACCTGGTCGACGCCATGGTGGCCGCCGCGGACGATCGCGTGTCCGAGGAGGACGTGCGGACGATCGAGCGCGCCGCCTGCCCGACCTGCGGCTCTTGCTCGGGCATGTTCACCGCCAACTCGATGAACTGCCTGACCGAAGCGCTCGGCCTGTCGCTGCCCGGCAACGGCTCGACGCTGGCCACCCATGCCGACCGCCGCCGGCTGTTCGTCGAGGCCGGCCACCTGATCGTCGACCTCGCCGAGCGCTATTACGAGCGGGACGACGAGACCGCGCTGCCGCGCTCGATCGCCTCGAAGGGGGCCTTCGAGAACGCCATGGCGCTCGACATCGCGATGGGCGGCTCGACCAACACGGTCCTGCACATTCTGGCCGCGGCGCACGAGGGCGAGATCGATTTCACCATGGAGGACATCGACCGCCTGTCGCGCAAGGTGCCGGTGCTCTGCAAGGTGGCGCCGGCCAAGTCCGACGTGCACATGGAGGACGTCCACCGGGCCGGCGGGATCATGGCGATCCTCGGCGAGCTCGACCGCGCCGGGCTGATCGACCGCAACCTGCCGACGGTGCATGCGCCGACGCTCGGCGAAGCGCTCGACCGCTGGGACATCGCCCGCACCGAGAACGAGGCGGTACGCACCTTCTTCCGGGCGGCGCCGGGCGGCGTGCCGACGCAGGTGGCGTTCAGCCAGGAGCGGCGCTCCGATGCGCTCGACCTCGACCGGCAGGCGGGCGTCATCCGCAGCGCCGAGCACCCCTTCTCCAGGGATGGCGGGCTGGCCGTGCTCAAGGGCAACCTGGCGCCCGACGGCTGCATCGTGAAGACCGCCGGCGTCGACGAGAGCATCCTCGATCTTCAGCGGGCCGGCGCGCGTCTTCGAAAGCCAGGACGCCAGCGTGCAGGCGATCCTCGCCAACCGCATCGAACCCGGCGACGTGGTGGTCATCCGCTATGAAGGGCCGCGCGGCGGGCCCGGCATGCAGGAGATGCTCTATCCGACGAGCTACCTGAAGTCGAAAGGGCTCGGCAAGGCCTGCGCCCTGGTGACCGACGGCCGCTTCTCCGGCGGCACATCGGGCCTGTCGATCGGCCATGTCTCGCCGGAGGCGGCAGACGGCGGGGTGATCGGCCTGGTGCGCGAGGGCGACCGCATCGAGATCGACATCCCGGCGCGCTCGATCCGGCTCGCCGTCGACGAGGCGACGCTCGCCGCCCGCCGCGCCGAGCGGGACGCCAAGGGATGGCGGCCCGACGAACCGCGCAAGCGCAAGGTGACGACGGCCCTCAAGGCCTACGCCGCCTTCGCCACCAGCGCCGCCCGCGGGGCGGTGCGCGACCTCGACAGGCGCTGAGCCGGGCATCGACGACCATGCATTCGAAGCGGAACGGAGTGACGCTGTCGCGTTGGACGGCAGCGGGCCTCGATATCCTCCGGCGGTCCAACACGCCTGAACTCAAGCGCTACCTCGGCGGGATCGAGGATGCCAGCCGCGTGCTGCGGCGCCACATGCGCTACATGACCGAGGTGCGCCCCGGCATCATCGAGATCTTCGAGGTCTGGTGCAACGGCGTGCCGTGCGGCTCGGTCGGCTATTGGCAGCGCCGCGTCAGGGGCAGCATCGCCTACGAGACGGGGTGGGTCATCTTGCCCGGCTTCCAGGGCCGCGGCGTCGCCGTGGCCGCCATGCGGCTGGTGCTCGAACGGCTCGACGAGGTGGCGCGCTACCCGTTCGTGTGGGCCTTTCCCGCGGTCGAGAACGGTCCGTCCAACGGCGTCAGCCGCAGCCTCGGCTTCACGCTCGTCGGCACGGCCACCTACGACGATCCAGCCGGCAACCCGACGAGCTGCAACGAATGGCGGCACGCGCTCGTCCGCCAGCCCTTGCGCGAGGGGCGAAAGCCCTGTAAGAGCCGCCGCAATCTGCCGGTCCCAGCTGGGGGCTGAACGGAGGGCCGGAGGCTTCCTCCCTCATGGAGGAGCCACCGTCGCGAAGGCAAACGCCCTTCCGCCTCCCGTGTCTCCGCTCTCGACCGTCTCGTCACGCGCCTTTCTTCGCCGCTTTCTCGCGGCAGGACAAGGTCGCAGAGGCTTAGCCGCCGGGCGCCGGGAGAGAAACGAAGAAAGGCAAGAGAATGTCACTTTACGAACACGTCTTCCTTGCCCGGCAGGACCTCTCGCAGCCGCAGGTCGATGCCCTTGTCGAGCAGTACAAGGGCGTCATCGAGGCGAATGGCGGCACGGTCGGCCGGGTGGAGAACTGGGGGCTGAAGTCCCTCACCTACCGCATCAAGAAGAACCGCAAGGCCTTCTACACGCTGATGGACCTCGACGCTCCGGCGGCCGCGCTCAACGAGATGGAGCGCCAGATGGGCCTGTCGGAGGACGTCCTGCGCTTCCTGACCATCAAGGTCGACAAGCACGAGGAAGGCGTCTCGGCGATGATGCAGAAGCGCGAGGAGCGCTCCGACCGCGGCGACCGCTTCGGCGACCGCGACCGTGGTCCCCGCAGCTTCGGCGACCGCGACCGCGGCCCGCGCGGCGACCGCGACGATCGTGGCCCTCGCCGGCCCCGCGAAGCCCAGGAAGGAGCGGCTGAATAATGGTCGACATCAACCAGATCCCGACACGCCGGCCGTTCCACCGCCGCCGCAAGACCTGCCCGTTCTCCGGCGCCAACGCGCCGCGGATCGACTACAAGGACGTGCGTCTCCTGCAGCGCTACATCTCCGAGCGCGGCAAGATCGTGCCGTCGCGCATCACCGCCGTCAGCCAGAAGAAGCAGCGCGAGCTCGCCAAGGCGATCAAGCGGGCCCGCTTCCTCGGCTTGCTGCCCTACGTGGTCAAGTAAGGAGCGCGGGTCATGGAAGTCATTCTTCTGGAACGCATTACCCGCCTCGGCCAGATGGGCGAGACGGTCAGGGTCAAGGACGGCTACGCTCGCAACTTCCTGCTGCCGCAGGGCAAGGCGCTGCGCGCCAACGAGGGCAACAAGAAGAAGTTCGAAGGCCAGCGCGCGCAGCTCGAGGCGCGCAACCTGGAGCGCAAGAGCGAAGCGCAGAAGGTCGCCGACACGCTCGACGGCAAGAGCTTCACGGTGGTCCGTTCGGCCGGCGAGACGGGCCAGCTCTACGGCTCGGTGTCGACGCGCGACATCGCCGACCTGCTCGGCGCCGAAGGCTTTACAATCAGCCGCAACCAGGTCGAGCTCAACCAGCCGATCAAGGCGGTCGGCCTGACCAATGTGGCCATCGCGCTCCATCCCGAGGTCGAGGCGACCATCACGCTCAACGTGGCCCGCACCGCCGAAGAGGCCGAGCGCCAGTCGCGCGGCGAGACGCTGACCACGGCTGAGGCGATCTACGGCGAGGACATCAACGAGAATGCCCGGCCGGAGACCTTCTTCGAGCCGAGCGAGGAGCAGCCCGAGGAAGGCGAAGCGCAGCCCTGAGGCAGCGCCTCCGCAGGCAGAAGTCAGAGCCCGGGTGGCGACGCCCGGGCTTTTCTTTTGCGGGGCTGATCAGTCGTTCAGATCGTCCAGCAGGGCCTCGATGAGCTCGATGAGCTCGTCGCTGCCCATCCAGCGGCCGACGGCGCGAACGACGGGCGCCGTCTTGCCCGCCGGCTGCCGGCGGTCGCGCCTCGAGGGTTGCAGGTCGGGGCCGGACGACGGCCTGGCTTTCAATCTCTGCATTGCACGCCCCCACTGTCGAAAGGTTGCAAATCGCCCACGGTCTCGTCGCCCGCAGGCACGACCATCTTATTCTTATGGTTAACGCGTCGCTGGTAGGGTGACGATCGTCACAATCCAGGCGTGTGGAGAGCGAGACGCGCCAGGTCGCGGCTTTTCTTGTGCCAGGGGAACATTTGGCGGTTGCATGATTTAATCGGTTGCGCAAACTGGCACACATCCAGGCGGTCTTGAGACTTCGGATCCAGGGCATGAACCTGCTGCTGCAACGTGTGGTCGAGCGGCTCGTCCGCGTCGGAAATTTCAAAGTGACCGGGCCGGACGGCCGCACCCATCGGTTCGGTAACGGCCATGGCGAGCCGGTGCACGTGGTCGTCAGGACGCGGCGGGCCGAGCGGGCGTTGGCGCTGCATCCGACACTGGCGCTGCCCGAGGCCTTCATGGAAGAGGAGCTGGATATCGTCGAGGGCGATGCGCTGACGCTGCTCCACACCGTCTACCAGAACATGGGGCCGCTCGGCGTCGATGACGCCTGGAGCAAGGCCGTGGAAGCCGTTCGGGTGGCTGTCCGCCGCCTCCAGCAGGTCAACACCACGGGGCGGGCCCGCAAGAACGTCGCCCACCACTACGATCTCTCCGGCGAGCTCTACCGGCTCTTCCTGGACGACGACATGCAGTACTCCTGCGCCTATTTCGAGCGCCCGGGCATGAGCCTGGAGGACGCGCAGCTCGCCAAGAAGCGCCATATCGCGGCCAAGCTGGCGATGAAGTCCGGCCAGACTGTGCTCGACATCGGCTCCGGCTGGGGCGGCCTCGGCCTCTATCTGGCGAAGAATTTCGACGCCGACGTGCTCGGCGTCACCCTGTCGACCGAGCAGCACATGGTGTCGACCGAGCGGGTGCGCGAGGAAGGCCTCGAAGGCCACGTCCATTTCGAGCTGCGCGACTATCGCGACCTCTCCGAACGCTTCGACCGCATCGTCTCGGTGGGCATGCTCGAGCATGTCGGGGTCAACTACTACCGCGCCTATTTCGACAAATGCGCCACGCTGCTCAAGCCGGACGGGGTGATGGTGCTGCACTCGATCGGCCGTTCCGGCCCGCCGAGCGCCACCAGCGCCTTCATCCGCAAGCACATCTTCCCCGGCGGCTACATTCCCGCCCTGTCGGAGGTGCTGCCGACGATCGAGAAGGCGGGGCTGGTGGTGACCGACGTCGAGGTCTTGCGGCTCCATTATGCCGAGACGCTGCGGCATTGGCGCGAGCGCTTCCTGGCCAACCGCGAGCGCGCCAAGGCGATCTACGACGAGCGCTTCTGCCGCATGTGGGAGTTCTACCTGGCCGGCTCGGAGGCTGCTTTCCGCTGGCAGGACCTGATGGTGTTCCAGATCCAGCTGGCGCATCGCAACGACGCGCTGCCGATCACCCGCAATTACATCGGCAAGTGCGAGAAAGCGCTGGCCATCCACGAGGCGGCGCATGCCGAGCCGCCGCCGCGCCTACGGGCGGCGATGCCGAAACGCAAGCGCAAGAAGGCCAGGTCCTAGCGCGAGCCCCGCCATTCGGCAGGGGCGGGCGGCGCGGCGATGCGCTACGCTGGCTCCCGGGCGAGGCGATCCAGGCCTCCGGGAGCCGACCATGAACGAGCCAATTGTGGAGACCCCCGCGCGCCAGCCGACGAGCGTGCTCGGACAGGTCTCGATGATGCGACGCGCCTTCATGGCGTCGCCGCTGCGCAACACGATCTTCGGCCTCGGCGCCGGGATCCTGGCGGTGATTCTCGCCACGGCCGCCGGCCAGATCGTGCTCAACCGCTGGAACCGGCCGTTCTACGACGCGATCGAGCGGCGCGATCTCGACGCCTTCCTCCACCAGCTGACGATCTTCGCCTGGATCGCCGGCGTGCTGTTGATCCTCAACATCGCCCAGGCCTGGCTCAACCAGATGCTGCGCCTGAGGCTGCGCGAGGGGCTGACGCGCGACCTGATCGGCGAGTGGATGGAGCCACGGCGCGCCTTCCGCCTCGCCAATGCTGGACCGATCGGCGCCAACCCGGACCAGCGCATGCACGAGGACGCCCACCACCTCACCGACCTGTCGACCGACCTCGGCGTCGGGCTGGTGCAGGCGACGGTGCTTCTGGTCAGCTTCGTCGGCGTGCTGTGGTCGCTGTCGGCCGGCTTCGTCTTCCACGCCTTCGACCGCGAATTCGCGATTCCGGGCTACATGGTGTGGGCGGCCGTGCTCTATGCCGGCATCGCGTCCTGCCTGTCATGGTTGGTGGGGCGGCCGCTGATCGGCTTGAACAGCGACCGCTACGCCCGCGAGGCGGAGCTGCGCTTCTCGCTGGTCAGGGTCAACGAGCACATCGACGCCATTGCGCTCGCCGGCGGCGAGGCCGACGAGCGGCGACGGCTGGAGATCGACCTCGGCGCGGTTCTGGCGGCGACGCGCCGCATCATCACGGCGACCGTGCGGCTGACCTGGATCACCGCCGGCTATGGCTGGATCACCGTGGTGGCGCCGATCGTCATCGCCTCGCCGGTCTATTTCGCCGGCGACATGAGCTTCGGCGGCCTGATGATGGCGGTCGGCGCCTTCAACCAGGTGCATTCCTCGCTGCGCTGGTTCGTCGACCACATCGGCGCCATCGCCGACTGGCGGGCGACGCTGCTTCGGGTGGCCGACTTCCGCGCCGCGCTGCTCGGGCTCGAAGCGCTGCACGGCGGCGAGACCCGCATCGCCTATGGCGAGGCGCCCGCCGGAGCGATGCGCTTTACGGCCCTCAAGGTCGTCTCGCATGGCGGCTGCACGGAATTTGCCGACGGCGACGTCTCGATCGCCGCCGGCGAGCGGGTGCTGATCACCGCCGGGCCGGGCGTCGGCAAGACGCTGTTCTTCCGCGCCATCGCCGGGCTGTGGCCGTGGGGCAGCGGGCGCATCGAGCTGCCGGCGGGCGAGGCGGTGACCTTCATCCCGCGCCGGCCCTATTTGTCGCCCGGCACGCTGAGGGCCGCCCTCGCCTACCCGCTGGCGGACGACGCCTTCAAGGACGCCGAGCTCGTCGCGGCGCTGGAGCGGCTGGGACTCGGCCGCCTGGTCGGCTCGCTCGACGTGGTCGGCCGCTGGGAGCGCGACATCGACGAGGAAGAGCATCGGCTGATCGGCTTCGCGCAGCTCATGCTGCACCGGCCGCGCTGGGTGGTCATCGACGAGGCGCTCGACGCGCTCAAGGAGGGCTCGCGCGCGGCGGTGCTCGATATTCTCAGGACCGACCTCGAGGCCACCGCCGTCATCTCTCTCGGCCGCGGCGAGCGGGGCGCCACCTTCTTCGGCCGCGAGCTGGCGCTCAGGGTCGACACGCATGGGCGCAAGCTCGAGGGAGAGTCCAAGCGACGCCCATCGAGGGTTGCGAGACGCCAGACGGAGCTCGAAATAGCGCGTTGAAAGGGCTTGCGTTTCGGCATTTGTTCATGCTATGTTCTTTCAGGTGCTGGGGAAGATTTCTGTTGCCGGAATGCCGCCGTCAAGGTCGCTTGCGATTGGCGCCTCACGGAGCTGTGGACAGGCGAAAAACCGGTGCGAATCGATTCGATTTTTCGACATGAGGGCTGTCGATGTGGATAGGTGAGGCGATCGAAGACGGGACCAAAAAGCATGGCAGAAGCAGCCCGCCAGTTCGCCAGCGCCGAGCAGCCGCTCTACCGCGAGGCGCCCAACAACATCGAGGCCGAGCAGGCGCTGCTCGGCGCCATCCTGGTCAACAACGACGCCTTCTACCGCGTCTCCGACTTCCTGAAGTCGCTGCATTTCTACGAGCCGCTGCACCGCAAGATCTTCGAGGTGGCGGCCGAACTCATCCGCATGGGCAAGATCGCCAATCCGGTGACGCTCAAGACCTTCCTGCCGGCGGAAGAGAAGGTCGGCGAGCTGACGGTGGCGCACTATCTGGCGCGGCTGGCGGCGGAGGCCGTCACCGTCATCAACGCGGCCGATTACGGGCGGGCGATCTACGACCTGGCGACGCGGCGGGCGCTGATCACCGTCGGCGAGGACATGGTCAACATCGCCTATGACGCGCCGGTCGACCTGTCGCCGCAGGACCAGATCGAGGACGCCGAGCGGCGGCTGTTCGAGCTCGCCGAGACGGGGCGCTACGATGGCGGGTTCGAGAGCTTCACCGATGCGGTGAAGACGGCGATCGACATGGCCAACGCGGCCTTCATGCGCGATGGCCATCTGTCGGGCATCGCCACCGGCATGCGCGACCTCGACCGGCGCATGGGCGGCCTGCAGCCTTCGGACCTGGTGGTGCTCGCCGGGCGGCCGGGCATGGGCAAGACGTCGCTGGCCACCAACATCGCCTTCAACATCGCCCATTCCTACGAGCCGGTGCAGCAGGCGGACGGCACCTTCAAGGCGGCCAATGGCGGGGTGATCGGCTTCTTCTCGCTGGAGATGTCGTCCGAGCAGCTGGCCACCCGCATCATCTCCGAGCAGACCGAGATCCCCTCCTCCAAGATCCGCCGCGGCGAGATCACCGAATACGATTTCGAGAAGCTGGTCGCCTGCTCGCAGACCATGCAGAAGATCCCGCTCTTCATCGACCAGACCGGCGGCATCTCGATCGCCCAGCTGGCGGCGCGGGCGCGGCGGCTGAAGCGGCAGCGCGGTCTCGACGTCATCGTCATCGACTACATCCAGCTGATGCAGGGCACCAGCCAGCGGGCGGCGCAGAACCGCGTCCAGGAAATCACCGAGATCACCACCGGCCTCAAGGCGCTCGCCAAGGAGCTCGGCGTGCCGATCATCGCGCTGTCGCAGCTGTCGCGGCAGGTGGAAAGCCGCGACGACAAGCGGCCGCAGCTGTCGGACCTGCGCGAATCGGGGTCGATCGAGCAGGACGCCGACGTGGTGCTGTTCGTCTATCGCGAGGAATACTACCTGAGGAACCGCGAGCCGAAGCCCGGCTCCGACGACTACCTCAAGTGGGAAACCGAGATGACCGAGGCGCGCGGCAAGGCCGAGGTGATCATCGCCAAGCAGCGCCACGGGCCGACGGGAACCGTCGGCCTCGGCTTTCAGGGCGAGTTCACGCGCTTCTTCGACCTCGCCGAGGAAAGCCACCTGCCCGAGCGGTTCGAGTAGGCGGCGGCGTTGGCGAAGACGCGGATCCAGTTCATCTGCCAGCATTGCGGCACGGTGCACACGCGCTGGGCGGGGCGCTGCGACGCCTGCGGCGAGTGGAACACGCTGGTCGAGGAAGGCACGACGGGCGGCATCGGCGGCGGGCCCTCCAGCCTGCGCAGCGCGCGCAAGGGGCGGCCGGTGGCGCTGACGACGCTGTCGGGCGACATCGAGGACGCGCCGCGCATCGCCTCGGGCATCGCCGAGCTCGACCGGGCGACCGGCGGCGGCTTCGTGCGCGGCTCGGCGCTGCTGGTCGGCGGCGATCCGGGGATCGGCAAGTCGACGCTGCTGATGCAGGCGGCGGCGGCGCTGGCGCGGCGGGGCCATCGCGTCGTCTACGTCTCCGGCGAGGAGGCGGTGGCGCAGGTGCGGCTGCGCGCGCAGCGGCTCGCCGCGGCGGACGCGCCGGTGGAGCTCGCCGCCGAGACCAATGTCGAGGACATCCTGGCGACGCTCGGCGAAGGCGCGCCGGCCCGACCTCGTCATCCTCGATTCGATCCAGACGCTGTGGACCGACAGCGCCGATTCCGCCCCCGGCACGGTGACGCAGGTGCGGGCCTCGGCGCAGGCGATGATCCGCTACGCCAAGTCGACGGGCGCGGCGATCGTGCTGGTCGGCCACGTGACCAAGGAGGGGCAGATCGCCGGGCCGCGCGTGGTCGAGCACATGGTCGACGGCGTGCTCTATTTCGAGGGCGAAGGCGGCCACCACTTCCGCATCCTGCGGACGGTCAAGAACCGCTTCGGCCCGACCGACGAGATCGGCGTCTTCGAGATGTCCGACCGCGGGCTGAGGGAGGTCGCCAACCCGTCCGAGCTGTTCCTTGGCGAGCGCCACGCCAAGGCGCCCGGAGCCGCCGTGTTCGCCGGCATGGAGGGGACGCGGCCGGTGCTGGTGGAGATCCAGGCGCTGGTGGCGCCGTCGCCGCTCGGCACGCCCAGGCGCGCCGTGGTGGGCTGGGACACCGCCCGGCTGTCGATGGTGCTGGCGGTGCTCGAATCGCATTGCGGGCTGCGCCTGGGGTCGCACGACGTCTACCTCAACGTCGCCGGCGGCTACCGCATCGCCGAACCGGCCGCCGACCTGGCGGTTGCGGCGGCGCTGGCCTCCTCGCTCACCGGCCTTGCCCTTCCCGCCGATTGCGTCTATTTCGGCGAAATCAGCCTGTCGGGCGCCGTGAGGCCTGTCGCGCATGCGCAGCAACGCCTCAAGGAGGCCGAGAAGCTGGGGTTCGGGCAGGCGGTGATGCCTGCCGGCGGCGACGAGCCGGGGCCGTCGATCGCGGCCGCTTCGTTCCAGCCGGCAACGGTGGCCGACCTCGTGGTGCGCATTGCGGGTTCGCTCAGGCGGACCGTGGAAGACTGAGCCGGGCCCGTCGGGATCCCGGCCGAGCGGACCTCGGATCCGCCGCGATGGAGTGGGAACGACATGCCGATCACCTTGCTTGACGGAATCCTCGTCGGCTTCACCCTGGTTTCGGCAATGCTCGCCATGGTCCGCGGCTTCTCGCGCGAGATCCTCTCCATCGCCTCCTGGGTGGCGGCCGCCGCGGCGGCGTTCTTCTTCTATCCGGCGGTGCTGCCCTACGTGCAGCCCTATGTCGACAACGAGCAGCTGGCGATGGCGGCGGCGGCCGGCATCGTGTTCGTGATCGCGCTGATCGTGGTCACCGTGATCACCATGAAGATCGCCGACTTCATCATCGATTCGCGGGTCGGCGCGCTCGACCGGACGCTCGGCTTCCTCTACGGCGCGGCGCGCGGCATCCTGGTGGTGGCGGTCGGGCTGCTGTTCTTCACCTGGCTGGTCGGCTCCAACCCGCCGCCATGGATCGCCGAGGCCAAGTCGCGGCCGCTGCTCGAGGACATTGGCGGGCGCCTGCAGGCGCTGCTGCCGGACGATCCCGAGAAATCGATCCTGAAGCGCCTGCAGCCGGGCGGCGATCAGGCCCCCGACGCGGCCCCGGAGGGCGGCGGCGAGGCGCCGCCGGCCGAAGCTGCGCCGCCGGCCGAGGGCGGCACGGCGCAGCCCGGCGCGGAACCGCCCGCCGCCGAGCCGCCCGCCGAGGACGAGCCGCCGGCGAACTGACGGGGTGGCGCCGGCGCATGCCATCCCCTATATGACGGCTTTGCGACACGAGGCCCGCCCGATGGCTGACCGAGACGACGACTTGCCGGCCGGCGAGGCCGACGACCATTTCCACGACGAATGCGGGGTGTTCGGCATCTTCGGCCGCCAGGACGCGGCGGCGATCGTGACGCTCGGCCTGCATGCGCTGCAGCACCGCGGCCAGGAGGCGGCCGGCATCGTCTCCTATGACGGCAGCCAGTTCCACGTCGAACGCCATGTCGGGCTGGTCGGCGACATCTTCACCAAGCAGGCGGTGATCGACCGGCTGCAGGGCACCCGGGCGATCGGCCACACCCGCTACGCCACCACGGGCGGCGCCGGCATGCGCAACGTGCAGCCCTTCTTCGCCGAGCTTGCCGACGGCGGCCTCGCCGTCGCCCACAACGGCAACATCACCAACGCCCTCACCGTGCAGCGCTCGCTGCAGAAGCAAGGGCGCGATCTTCTCGTCCACCTCCGACACCGAGACGATCCTGCACCTGGTCGCCACCAGCAAGGCGCGCGACCTCAATGCCCGCTTCATCGAGGCGATCCGGCAGATCGAGGGCGCCTTCTCGCTGGTGGCGCTGACCTCCAAGAAGATGATCGGCGTGCGCGACCCGCTCGGCATCCGGCCGCTGGTGCTCGGCGACCTCGACGGCGCCTGGATCCTGGCCTCCGAGACCTGCGCGCTCGACATCATCGGCGCGCGCTTCGTGCGCGACCTGAAGCCGGGCGAGATGGTGGTGGTGACCAGCCGACGGCATCGAGAGCGTGTTCCCCTTCGAGCCGCAGAAATCGCGCTTCTGCATCTTCGAATACGTCTATTTCGCCCGGCCGGATTCCTCGGTCGAGGGGCGCAACGTCTACGACATCCGCAAGAAGATCGGCGCCGAGCTGGCGCTGCGAGAGCCCGGTCGAGGCCGACATCGTCGTGCCGGTGCCGGATTCCGGCACGCCGGCGGCGATCGGCTTCTCGCAGCAGGCGGGCATTCCGTTCGAGCTCGGCATCATCCGCAACCACTATGTCGGCCGCACCTTCATCCAGCCCGGCGATTCCATCCGCCACATGGGCGTCAAGCTCAAGCACAACGCCAACCGGCGCATGATCGAGGGCAAGCGGGTGGTGCTGGTCGACGATTCGATCGTGCGCGGCACGACCAGCCAGAAGATCGTGCAGATGGTGCGCGAGGCCGGCGCCCGCGAGGTGCACATGCGCATCGCCTCGCCGCCGACGCGCGCCTCCTGCTTCTATGGCGTCGATACGCCCGAGAAGGCGAAGCTCCTGGCGTCGCGCATGTCGGTCGAGGAGATGGCGGAGTTCATCCGCGTCGATTCGCTCGGCTTCCTGTCGATCGACGGGCTCTACCGGGCGGTCGGCGAGGCAGGCCGCGAGGCCGAGCAGCCGCAGTTCTGCGACGCCTGCTTCACCGGCGACTACCCGACCCGGCTGCTCGACCACGAGGGCCAGGACAATGTCCGCACGCTGTCGCTGCTGGCGACCGGCGGGCAATAGCCGAAGCCGGCGATGCCGCCAGCCCCCGACCTCAGCGGCCGCATCGCGGTGGTGACCGGCGCCTCGCGCGGCATCGGCTACCAGCTCGCCAAGCAGCTGGCGGCGGCCGGCGCCCACGTGCTGGCGGTCGCGCGCACCGTCGGCGGCCTGGAGGAGCTCGACGACGAGATCAAGGCGACGCACGCCGAACCGGCAAGGGCGGCGCCACGCTGGTGCCGCTGGACCTCGCCGACATGGCCGGCATCGACCGGCTGGGCGGCGCCATCCACGAGCGCTGGGGCAAGCTCGACATCCTGGTCGCCAATGCCGCCATGCTCGGCGTCATCGCGCCGATCGGCCATGTCGAGGCGAAGGTGTTCGAGAAGGTGATCACCCTCAACGTCACCGCGACGTGGCGGCTGATCCGCTCGGTCGACCCGCTGCTCAGGGCTGCCGACGCCGGCCGCGCGATCCTGCTCACCTCCAGCGTCGCCCGCTCGGCGCGCGCCTTCTGGGCCCCCTATGCGGCCTCGAAAGCGGCGGTGGAGACCATGGCGCGGTCGTGGGCGGAGGAAACCAAGAGCCTGCCGCTCAGGATCAACCTCGCCGATCCCGGCGGCACGCGCACCGCCATGCGAGCCCAGGCGTTCCCCGGCGAGAACCCGGCGACGCTGCCCTCGCCCGCCGAGACCGCGGCGCGCATCCTGCCGCTCGCCGACCCTCAGCTCACCCGGACCGGCGAGCTCTATCTGGCCAAGCACGACCGCTGGGTGCGGTATCCCGGCGCGGAGTAGCGGGTAGTGATACCACCGAACTAAAAGACTTGTGGAGCAATTTCCAGCAGAGAGATCTACCTAGTCGTACTCTAGCTACAATTTAACGTTTCAGGGCAGCGCTATGAACAACTGTTCTGAGAGGTCGAGTCTATCGGAAGAAATCTGCAAGGCAGGGCGTGGTGCCTGAGGTTCGCGGGGCTCTGGGAGAGGCTCTCATCTGGAGGGGGCACTCGTCGCGAGGTGGACGATGGCAGAAAGATCACTTCCTTTTTGCGTTCGGCCGTGACATCGGCAGCGCTGTTCTTTTCGGGTTGGACTATCCTGCGCCGTGAATGGAGCGGGGCCGATCTGGCGGTGGCGGTGCTCTTCGGGGTTGGCTTCACGCTAGGCCCTAAACGCAATCAAAGGCTCGGGTCGCGGGCGGAACGCCGAACCCGTGAGGGAGGGTCTGCCCAAGGAGCGATAGAGATCGCGGGGGGCTGGCGATAGCGATCGCGAGCGGCAACCAAGGCGGGGGGCCGGGCGTTGAGCCGAGCCGCGGTCGGCGGCGGGACGACATCAAGACATGACCTCCCAGCAGCTCCTGTCCTTCGCCGTGATCGGGCTGATGATGGCGGCGTTCGTGTGGGGGCGCTTCCGCTATGATCTGGTCGCGGCAGGCGCCCTCATCCTGGCGCTGGCCGTCGGCGTGGTGCCTCTAGACGCCGCGTTCGACGGGTTCAGCGACGATATCGTCATCATCGTCGGCAGCGCGCTGCTGGTCAGCGCCGGCGTGGCGCGGTCGGGCATCATGGAGGCGGCGATCCAGCGCTGGGCGCCGAACGTCACCAGCCCGCGCGCCCAGCTGCTCGTGCTGGTCGCCGTGGTGACGGTGCTCTCCGCCTTCGTCAAGAACATCGGCGCGCTGGCGATCATGATCCCGATCGCCTTCCAGTTCGCGCGCCGCTCCGGGACGTCGCCCTCGGTGTTCCTGATGCCGATGGCATTCGGCTCGCTGCTCGGCGGGCTGATGACCCAGATCGGCACCTCGCCCAACATCGTCGTCTCGCGGGTGCGCGAGGAGATCACGGGGCAGGCCTTCACCATGTTCGACTTCACCCCCGTCGGCGCCCTGCTGTCGGTGGTGGGGATCGTCTTCCTCGGCGTCTTCTACTGGCTGGTGCCGGTGCGCAAGCGCGAGTCGGCCTCGCTGCACGAGGCGATCGACATCGAGGACTACGTGACCGAGGCGCGCGTGGTGGCCGAATTCGCCGGTGCTCGGCAAGACGGTGGCCGACCTTTTGGGGCTCGCCGGCGGGCGAGGTCGCCGTCACCTCGCTCATCCGGAGCCGGGTGCAGCGCGTCGCGCCGCTGCCCGACGCGGTGCTGCGCGAGGGCGACATCCTGCTCGTCGAAGGCCCCCATGAGGCGCTCGACCGGATCGTCGCGCGGGCCGGGCTCAGCGTCACCGGCAGCCGCACGAAGAGGCGGAAGAAGGCGGCGCCACGGCCATCGAGGCGGTGATCGGCGAGCACTCCAGCCTGATCGGCAGGACGCCGCAGCAGCTCGGCCTCTACGAGCGCTTCAAGGTCAACCTGCTCGCGCTGTCGCGGCGCGGCGAGCGCATCGCCGAGCGGCTGTCCACGACGCCGCTCCGGATGGGCGACGTGGTGGTGCTGCAGAGCAATGCCCAGCGCATGCCGGAGGTGCTGCGCGCGCTTGGCGTCCTGCCGCTCGCCGAGCGGCCGATCCTGCTCGGCAGCGTGCGGCGCGGCCTGGTCCCGGTGGTCATCCTGGCGGTGGCCATGACGGCCACGGCGACCAGCCTGGTGCCGGTGGCGATCGCCTTCTTCGCCGCGGCGGTGGCCATGGTGCTGTTCCGCGTCATCCCGCTGCGCGACGTCTACGGGGCGCTCGACGGGCCGATCCTGGTGATGCTGGCGGCGCTGATCCCGGTCAGCGACTCGCTCAGGCGCAGCGGCGCCACCGACCTGATCGCCGCGCAGCTCGCCGAGATCGGCGCCGCCTGCCGCCGGCCGGCGCGCTGGCGCTGATCCTGATGGTCGCCATGGCGGTCACGCCTTTCCTCAACAACGCGGCGACCGTGCTGGTCGTGGCGCCGATCGCCGCCGGCTTCGCGCAATCGCTGCGCTTTCGGCCGGAGGCCTTCCTGATGGCGGTGGCGATCGGCGCCGGCTGCGATTTCCTGACGCCGATCGGCCACCAGTGCAACACGCTGGTCATGGGGCCGGGCGGCTATCGCTTCAGCGACTATTTCCGGCTCGGGCTGCCGCTGTCGATCCTGGTCGTGCTGGTCGCCGTGCCGGCGCTGATGCTCGTGTGGCCGATGCGGTAACGCAGCCCACACGGATTCGTGACGGGCAGGCCGCGGAAGAGCCATGCCCCGGACGGCGTTCCGCGATAGGCAGGTGGCGAGACGAAACGGGAGGACGTCATGAAGCGCACATGGATCTTGGCGGCGATGCTGACGGCGGGAGGCGCGTTCGGCGCCGCCGCCCAGGACACCACGATGAGTTTCTTCGTCACCAGCCAGGGCCCCGGCAAGGGCGCCAATCTCGGCGGCCTGGCGGGCGCCGACGCCCATTGCCAGGCGCTGGCCGAAGCGGCCGGCGTGACCGGGCCGAAGACCTGGCGGGCCTATCTGTCGACCAACGAGGTGAACGCCAAGGACCGCATCGGCAGCGGGCCGTGGTTCAACGCCAAGGGCGAGAAGATCGCCGACGACGTCGCCTCCCTGCACAGCGACGCCAACAAGATCAGCAAGCAGACGGCGCTGGACGAGAAGGGCAACGTCGTCAACGGGCGCGGCGACGAGCCGAACCGCCACGACATCCTGACCGGATCGATGCCGGACGGCACGGCGGCGCCCGACACCTGCGAGAACTGGACGGCTGACGGCGCCGGCAAGGCGATGGTCGGCCACCACGACCGCACGGGGCTCGACGACAGCGCGCCGGCGAAATCGTGGAACTCCTCGCATCCGTCGCGCGGCTGCAGCCAGGCCGACCTGCGCAAGAGCGGCGGCGACGGCCTGCTCTATTGCTTCGCGGCCGAATAGGCCTGCCGCCTGGCCCCACGCTCCGGCGGCTGTGGCTGAGCGCCGCCGCCGGACCGCTGGCATAGCCTCTCCCAGCCGCCACCGAGCCGCGGCCGTCTCCAACCGCGTCCGGGCGCCATGGCCGATACCGCCGTCCTCGACACAAGCGACCGCGTCTTCGCCGGCATCCTCTTCACCAGCCTCGCCTATCTCTTGTTTTCCGTGCAGGACGCCTCGATCAAGCTCCTGGTCACCAGCTACACGGTCTGGCAGATCCTGTTCTTCCGCAGCGTGGCGGTGCTGGCCGGCTCGGCGATCATCGGCGGGCCGCAGCTGTTCGTCGACGCCGCCCGCTCGCCGATCGTCAAGGCGATGCTGGTGCGTTCGGTGATCATCCTCGGCGCCTGGCTCTGCTACTACACGGCGATCGCGCATCTGCAGCTGGCCGAGATCACCACCATCTATTTCGCCGCCCCGGTCATCGTCACCGTGCTCTCCATCCCGCTGCTCGGCGAGAAGGTGCCGCCGGTGCGCTGGGCGGCGGTGCTGATCGGCTTCGTCGGGGTCTTCATCGCCTGCGACCCGGCCAGGCTCGGCCTCTCGGTGCCGGTGGCGCTGGTGCTCGCCGCCGCCTGCCTGTGGGCGCTTTCGGTCGTGCTCCTGAGGAAGATCGCGCTCCAGGAGCGCACGCTGATCCAGCTGGTGCTCAACAACGCCTTCTTCCTGGCGATCGCTGGCGTGCCGCTGCTGTGGCTCTGGCAGACGCCGAGCGGGGTCGAATTCGTGCTCCTGGCCGGAGTCGGCGCCTTGGGCGGGCTGGCGCAAGCCTGCCTCTTCGAGGGCATGAAGCGGGCTCCGGTGTCGGTCATCGCGCCGTTCGAATACACCTCCCTGGTGTGGTCCTTCGTGCTCGGCGCCCTCATCTGGGGCGATGTTCCGCGGGGCGCGGTGTTCCTCGGCGCGGCGCTGATCGTCGCCGCCGGGCTGATCATCATCGCCAGCGAGCAGCTCAAGCGTCGTCAGCCGCCAGCCGATTGACCTTGGCGGCGCTTCCGCTACCTTTGCTCGCCAAGCGCCCGCCGAGGTGCGGAACACGGCGATCGGGAGGTGCGGCATGATCCTTACCGGTGCAATGCTCCTGGCTTTCGTCGCGGCGATCGTGGTCGTCGGCGTCGTGCTCAAGGCGCAACTGGGGCTCAGCCTGGCCCAGGGCGTGCTCTACGCGCCGCTGAAGCTGATCTGGCGGGTGGACGACCGCAGCATCGGCATCGCCCGCGATGCGCCGGCGCCGGTGATCTATGCCGTCGCCCACCAGTCGCGGATCGATCCGGCGCTGATGCTGTCGCTCCTGCCCGAGCAGACCTTGCACATCCTCGACGAGGATTCGGCGCGGTCGATCTGGCTCGAGCCCTACCGCGAGCTGGCGCGCACCATCGCCTTCAACGCCGAGCACGTGTTCGTCAGCCGCCGCCTGGTGCGCCATCTCAGGGGCAAGGGCAGGCTGGCGGTCTATTTCCCCGACGCGGTCGAGCCCGACACCAAGACGTTCCGCCTCTTCCGGGCCGTGGCGCGGATCGCCGTCAAGGCGGATGCGCGCATCGTGCCGGTCGTCGTCGGCGGCGCGCGGCACCTGCCGATGTCGCTGACGCCGGAGGGGCAGCGCGCCGCGCCGCTGGCTGGAGCCGCTCAGCCTCGGCATCCTGGAGCCGCTGACGCTCGACGAGCTGGTGGACCGCGGCGGACGCCAGTGGTCGACGGCCGCCATGGCGCTGTTCGACCGCATCGCCGAGGCGCGGCTCGCGGCGACCGACCCGACGCGCACGCTGTTCACGGCGATCCGCGACGCGGCACTCCGCTTCGGCCCGGAGCGCGACATCGTCGAGGACGTGATCGCCGGCAAGATGAGCTACCGGCGGCTGCTCATCGCGGCCAGGGTGCTCGGCCGCCGTTTCGCCGCGATGGACCAGCCGGGCGAGGCGATCGGGCTGATGCTGCCCAACGCCAACGGCGTCGCCGTCGCCTTCCTGGCGCTGCAGTCGGCGGGCCGGGTGGCGGCGATGATCAACTACACGGCGGGGCCGGCCAACGTGGCGGCTGCGGTGCGCCTGGCCACCATGCGCACGGTGATCTCGTCGCGGGCCTTCGTCGAGAAGGCCGATCTCGGCGCGGTCGTCGAGGCGATCGGCGAGGCCGGCGCCCGGATCCTCTGGATCGAGGACCTCCGCGACAGCGTCACGCTGGCCGAGAAGGCGCTGGCGGCGCTGACCTGGCACTGGCCGGTGGTGCGCCGCGACGCGAACCAGCCGGCCGTGCTGCTCTTCACGTCGGGTTCGGAGGGCCTGCCGAAGGGGGTGGTGCTGTCCCATCGCAACATCCTCGCCAACGCGCTGCAGGCCGAGGCACGGCTGACGCTGACGCCGGAGGACAAGCTGCTCAACGTGCTGCCGGTGTTCCATTCGTTCGGGCTCACGGCGGGCACCGTGCTGCCGCTGCTGATCGGGGTGAGGCTGTTCCTCTACCCTTCGCCGCTGCACTACAAGCTGATCCCGGAGGTCGCCGCCAAGGCCAAGCCGACCATCCTGGTCGGCACCGACACCTTCCTCAACGGCTATGCGCGGACGGCCAAGGACAGCGATTTCGCAGAGCCTGCGCCTGGTCGTGGCCGGCGCCGAGGCGGTGAAGGCCGAGACGCGGCGGATCTGGCGCGAGCGCTTCGGCGCCGAGATCGTCGAGGGCTTCGGCATGACCGAGGCGGCGCCGGTGGTGGCGGTCAACACGGCGATCCACGGGCGCGACGGCACGGTGGGGCGGCTGTTGCCCGGCATGCGCCTGAAGCTCGAGCCGGTCGAAGGCATCGCCGATGGCGGGCGCCTCTTCCTGGCGGGGCCCAACGTGATGCTCGGCTATATGAGCCCCGACCGGCCGGGCGAGCTGCAGGCGCCTGCCGACGGCTGGCACGACACCGGCGACATCGTGTCGGTCGACCGCGAGGGGTTCATCGCCATTCGCGGCCGGGCCAAGCGGTTCGCCAAGATCGGCGGCGAGATGGTGTCGCTCGGCGCCGTCGAGATGCTGGTGCAGGCGCTGTGGCCCGAGGAGCACCACGCGGCCGTTTCCGTTCCCGACAAGCGCAAGGGCGAGCGCATCATCCTGGTCACCACGGCGGAGCAGGCCGACGCCAAGGCGCTGCGCCAATACGGCAAGAAGGCCGGCGCCAACGAGCTGATGGTGCCGGACGGCATCGTCAAGATCGAGTCGATGCCGCTGCTCGGCTCCGGCAAGACCGACTATGCGGCGGCCCGCCGCATCGCCCTGGAGAAGCTCGGGCTCGACGCCGCGGCGTGAGCGCGAGTCACGCCTCGGGGCTGCCTGCGGTCAGCCGGCGCGGCCGGCTCGGCTTCGGCCAGCCTGGCGCGGCGGGCATAGGCGGCTGCGCTCACCGGCAGGAAGGCCAGGTAGGCGAGCGCCGACACCGACATGGTCTGCCAGGTGTAGGTGGCGAGCAGCAGCACGTAGAAGACCACGCCGAGCAGCAGCGGCATCACCCGGTCGCCGGGGATGCGGGCGCCGAAGGTCTTGCCGGAATGGACCGGCAGGCGGCTCACCATCAGAAGCGCCACGACGATGGTGAAGAAGGCGCCGACGAAGGCCGTGAGCACGGTCAGCGGCAGGCCGATGAAGCCCAGATAGACGGGCAGCATGACGACCACGGCGCCGGCCGGCGCCGGCATGCCGACGAAATAGTCGGCCTGCCAGGCCGGCCGCTCGGTGTCGTCGTCGAGCACGTTGAAGCGGGCGAGCCTGCAGGCCGCAGGCGATGGCGAAGAGCAGTGCCGCGATCCAGCCGATCGAGCCCGCCCTGTCGAGCAGATAGGCGTAGAGCACCAGCGCCGGGGCGACGCCGAAATTGACGATGTCGGCGAGCGAATCCATCTGGGCGCCGAACTTGGTCTGCGCCTTCAGGCGGCGGGCGATGCGGCCGTCGACGCCGTCCAGGAAGGCGGCGAACAGCACCATCGCCACGGCGATCTCGAAGCGGTGCTCGAAGGCGAGCCGGATGCCCGAAAGGCCGGCGCAGATGGCCAGAACGGTGATCAGGTTGGGGATCAGCATGCGCAGCGGAATCTCGCGGATGCGCGGGCCGCCCCTGCCGTGCGGTTCGAAGCGGTGGAAAAATCCGGCCATCGGAGCCACGCAGCCCTAGGAGATGCGGACCAGCGGCGTCGCCGCGCTGCCGCCGAACTCGGCAATCACGGTCTCGCCGCCGACGGCCAGCTGGCCGACGGCGACGCGCGGCGTCGCCTGCCGCCGGCAGGAAGACGTCGACGCGCGAGCCGAAGCGGATCAGGCCGAAGCGCTCCCCTGCCCCGATGCTGTCCTCCGGCTTGACCCAGCAGACGATGCGCCGCGCCACCAGGCCCGCCACCTGCACGGCGGCGACGGTGCCGTTGGGGCTCTCGATCAACAGGCCGTTGCGCTCGTTCTCGGTGCTGGCCTTGTCGAGCTCGGCGTTGACGAACTTGCCCGGCCGGTGCTCCACCCGGCGGATCCGGCCGCGCACCGGGGCGCGGTTCACGTGGCAGGAAAAGACGTTCATGAACACCGAGATGCGGGTCAGCTCCTCATTGCCGAGGCCGAGCTCGCGCGGCGGCACCGCCGGCCCGACCGAGGAGACGACGCCGTCGGCCGGGCTGATCACGAAGCCGGTCGTCGATCGGCGTCACCCGCTCGGGATCGCGGAAGAAATAGGCGCACCAGGCGGTCAGGATCAGGCCGATCCAGAACAGGAAGTCGGAGAACAGGCCGAGCACCAGGGTGACCGCCGCGAAGCCGGCGATGAATGGCCAGCCCTCGCGATGGATCGGCACGAAGACGTTGCGGACCGTGTCGACGATGCTCATCGCACTTGTGGCTCCCAGTTTCACGCAAGGCGCTGATTAACGGATATGGACCGGCCCCGCAACGCACGCCGCGCCGACGGCGCTTGTCGGCCGGCTCACGCGTCCTGCCGCCGCTTGCGCACCACGACGCCCAGCGCATCGTCTTCCCGCGCCTTGCGCAGGCGCTCTTCGGCCTCGGTCGCCTCGCGCTGGCGGTCCCACATCTCGGCGTAGAGGCCGCGCTCGGCCAGCAGCGCGGCATGCTTGCCGCGCTCGGCGATCAGCGCCGTCCTGCAGCACGATGATCTCGTCGGCGCCGATGACGGTCGACAGGCGATGGGCGATGACGATGGTCGTGCGGCCCCGGCTCACCAGGTCGAGCGCGGCCTGGATCTCCTGCTCCGTGCGGGTGTCGAGCGCCGAGGTGGCCTCGTCGAGCATCAGGATCGCCGGCGCCTTGAGGATGGTGCGGGCTATCGCCACCCGCTGCTTCTCGCCGCCCGACAGCTTCAGGCCGCGCTCGCCCACCATGGTGCGGTAGCCGGCGGGCAGCGTCTCGATGAAGCCGCCGATCTGGGCGAGTGCGGCCGCCTTGCGGATGTCCTCCTCGGCGGCGTCGGGACGGCCGTAGCGGATGTTGTAGAGGATGGTGTCGTTGAACAGCACCGTGTCCTGCGGGACCATGCCGATGGCGGCGCGCAGGCTGTCCTGGGTCACGTCGCGGATGTCCTGGCCGTCGATGCGGATCGAGCCCTGCTGGATGTCGTAGAAGCGGAAGAGCAGCCGGGAGATGGTCGACTTGCCGGCCCCCGACGGCCCGACGATGGCCACCGTCCGCCCGGCCGGCGCGGTGAAGCTGATCCCCTTGAGGATCGGCCGCTCCGGATCGTAGGCGAAGTGGACGTCGCGGAACTCGACCTCGCCCGTCGACCACGTCCAGCGGCCGCGCGCCCGGCCGGTCGACCACCTCCTGCGGCACGTCCAGAAGGTCGAACATCTGCTCGATGTCGGTCAGCCCCTGGCGGATTTCGCGATAGATGAAGCCGATGAAGTTGAGCGGCACCGAGAGCTGCATGAGCATGGCGTTGATGAAGACGAAGTCGCCGACCGTCTGCGTGCCGGCCATGACCTCGCGCGCCGACATCCACATGGCGATCGTCATGCCGACGCCGAAGATCAGCCCCTGGCCGAAGTTCAGCCAGCCGAGCGAGGTCCAGGTCTTGGTCGCCGCCACCTCGTAGCGCGCCATGGAGCGGTCGAAGCGCTCGGCCTCCATGCCTTCGTTGCCGAAATACTTGACGGTCTCGTAGTTGAGCAGCGAATTGACGGCCTTGGTGTTGGCGTCGGTGTCGCTGTCGTTCATCTCGCGCCTGATCGAGATGCGCCAGTCGCTGGCCCGTACCGTGAACCAAGTGTAGACGCAGACCGTCGCCGCCACCAGGAGGACATAGCTCCAGCCGTAGGCGAAGGCGAAGATCGCCGCCGTCAGGGCGAATTCGAGGATGGTCGGGACCGTGTTCAGGATGGTGAAGCGGACGATCGTCTCGATGCCCTTGGTGCCGCGCTCGATGATCCTCGACAGCCCGCCGGTGCGCCGCTCCAGGTGGAAGCGCAGCGACAGGTCGTGGAGGTGGACGAAGGTGCGGTAGGCGAGCTGGCGCACCGCATATTGCCCGACGCGCGCGAACAGGGCGTCGCGAAGCTGGTTCAGGCCCCATTGCACCACGCGCATCACGTTGTAGGCGAGCACCAGCATGGTCGGGGCCAGCAGGAAGGCCGGCAGTGGCGGCGGCGTGCTCGCATCGTGAGCCAGCGCGTCGGTCGCCCATTTGAAGAAATAGGGCACCGCCACCAGCGTCAGCTTGGCGAACACCAGGAAAAGGGTCGCCCAGACGACGCGCAGCTTCAGGTCCGGCCGCTCCGCCGGCCACATATACGGCCAGAGATTGCGCAGGGTGTCGAGCGTCGAGCCGGATTCGGCGGATACGGTCTTGGCGGCCAAAAGCTTCCTGTTCTGCCTGTCGCGTCAGAGCGGCGTCTTGGGCAGCCCCTTTCCGTCAGGAGCGGCGCCGTCGGCGCTCTTGCCGTCGCCAGGGGCGGCCTGTTCCTTCACCGCCGTCATGTCGGCCGGCTCGCCCTCGGCGGTGCGGCCCGGCACGTTGAACACCTGGCCGGGCCAGATGCGGTCGGGATCGCTGATCTGATCCTGGTTGGCGAGGTAGATCGTCGAGTAGCGGACGCCGCGCCCGTAGACGCGCCGCGAGATGCGCCACAGCGTGTCGCCGCGGCGGATGATGACGGAGCCGTCGACGTGCTGCAGCTTGGCCTGCGGCTCGGTGGCGACGTCGGCGGCCGGCGCTTCGCCGGCAGCGACGGCGGAGCCGCCCTCGCTGGGCGCGGCAGTGGCGGGCGCTTCGGGGGCGGTGCCGGCGCCGGTCGTGGTGCCGGAGGCCGTCTCGCCCGGCTGGGCAGCCGGGGGCTCGCTGGCGGCCGGAGGCGTCTCGGGCGCGGCGGGAACCGCCTCGGGGGCGACGGCGGCCTGCGCCTCGCCCGGCTCGCGCTCGAAGGGCACGGCGGCGCGGGCGATCACCTTGGCGCCGTCGGCGTCGAGCGCGTCGGCGCGGATGATGTAGTCGCCGACCGGGAGGTCGCGTTCGGTCTCGATCAGGAAACGGCCACCCGGCGCGGCCTGCGCGTCGCCGAGCAGGATGTCGTTGGCATAGACGCGGACGCGACGGCCGGGCTCGGCGGCGCCGGCCACGAACACCTTGCGGCCCTCGATCTCGACGGCGTCGACCGTCACGCCGGCCGCCCCTGCAGCCGGCTTTGCCGACACGGCGATCTGAGCGGGCTCGGCCGGTGCCGGCTTGGCGGCGGGCGCCGCCGGAGCTGCAGCGGCAGCCGTCTCGGCCGCCGGCTCGGCCGGCTTGGCGTCGACCTTGGGCGCCACCTTGCTGCGGCGCGGGCACGGTGATCAGCTTGCTGGGCTCGCCCGGCCGCTCGACCAGCGCCAGCACCTGCCCGTCGGTGGTCTCGGGGATCGAGACCACTGCGGTCTCCGGCGAGGTCGCCACCACCTTGTCCTCGGTGGTCGAGCGCAGGACGAGCTCGTGGCCGCCCGGCTTCAGCGGCTCGTCGAGGACGATCGCGAAATCGCCGCCGTCGCCGACCTTGGTCGAGCCGACCACGTCGGACCCGGCGACGATCTCGACCGTCGACTTCGGAGCGGCCTTGCCGGCCACGACGAGGGAGCCGTCAGGCTCGACGCGGACGATGTCGAAGGACGGGGCCAGCACCTGGGGCTCGGCGGGCGACTGGGCCGGCTTGGCCTCGGATTCGGCGGGCGCTGCGGGGGTCGCCGGAGCCGCCGGCGCGGCGGCTTCAGGCAGCGGAACGCTGCCGTCGGGGGCCGTGGCGGTCTCGCCGATGCGGGCTTGCTTGGAGGCCGCTTGCGGTTCGGCCAGCGTGGCGACGGCGACCTTTTCGCCCTCGGCCTTCGCCAGATAGGGATCCAGCGCTCCGGAAACATAAGCCGTGGCCACTGCCGCACCTGCCCCACAGGTGACGAACAGAAAAGCCTTCAATGGGTTGATCACCATCCTATTTCCCAGTCCCCCTTAGCCGCCTAAGCCCCCTCTAGCCTGTTTTCCCCAGACCGACAAGAAAAACGCCTCACAGGTCTTGACCTTCAACACACCCCGTCATCAATCACGCGAATGGATCAGATTCGCTCCATTTGCGTCTACTGCGGCTCGTCAACCGGTCGCGGCGGCAACTACATGAGTGCCGGAGCCGCACTCGGGCGGGCGATCGCCAGGGCCGGCCTGAGGCTCGTCTACGGCGGCGGCACCAGGGGAATCATGGGTGCTGTCGCCGCTGCGACGGCCGAAGGCGGCGGCCACGTCACAGGCATCATACCGCGATTCTTGATGAACCGTGAGGCAACCGAAAGTGGGCTGGGCGCACTCGACGAGCTCATCGTTACGGATGACATGCACCAGCGCAAACATACCATGTTCGAGAAATCCGACGCCTTTGTGGCGCTGCCGGGCGGCATCGGGACGGTCGAGGAGATCGTCGAGATCATGACCTGGGCGCAGCTCGGCCATCACTCCAAGCCCGTGGTGTTCTGCAACATCGACGGTTTCTGGGATCCGATGGTGGCGCTGCTCGACCATATGGCGGCCGAGGGCTTCATCCACACCGCCCACCTGGTGAGGCCGCTGGTCGTCGCGACGCCCGAGGCGGCCGTTCAGGCCGTGCTGGCGTCCGGCAAGGCCTCGGAGGGGGATGCCGCCATCATCGGGCGGCTGTAGGGGCCGTCGCCGCCCTCAGCATCGACCAGGAATAGATCGCCAGGGCGGCCCAGATGAGCGCGAAGGCGACGGCACGCTCGCTGCTGAACGGCTCGCGGAAGATGAACACCGCGATGACGAAGATCATGGTCGGCGCGATGTACTGCATGATGCCGATGGTGGAGAGGCGCAACAGCTTGGCGCCGTTGGCGTAGAGGATCAGCGGCACGGCCGTGACGACGCCGCAGCCGAGGAGCAGCCAGAGATCCGCCATGCCGGTGTGGCCGAAATGGCTGGCGCCGCTCGCCTGCAGCCAGCCGATATAGGCGAGCGCCGGGACGCTCAGCAGCAAGACCTCCAGGAAAAAGCCCTGCGCCGGACCGATCGGCAGCGTCTTCTTGAACAGGGCGTAGAAGCCCCAGGACAGGGCCAGCGCGATCGACACCCAGGGCAGGCCGCCGCTTTCCCAGGTCAGGATGGCGACCGCCGCCAGGGCGAGCGCGATCGCCACGACCTGCGCGCGGGTGAGCTTCTCGCCCAGCACGACGGCGCCCAGGAACACGCTGAACAGCGGGTTGATGTAGTAGCCGAGCGCTGTCTCCAACGCCCGGCCGGCGCCGATCGCCCAGACGTAGATGCCCCAGTTGACGGTGATCAGGGCGGCCGTCAGCGCGCCCATGGCGAGCGTGCGCGGCGTCTTCAGCGCCTGCTTGATGTCGGCCGTGCGGCCGAGCCAGAGCAGCAGCAAGGCGGCGATGGGAACCGACCAGACGATGCGGTGGGCCACCACCTCGACGGCCGGGATATGGCCGACGGCCTTCATGTAGAAGGGCAGGAAGCCCCACAGGAGATAAGCCGCCAGGGCGAACAGGAAGCCGCGCGTGGCGTCGCCGTCGGAGGTGGTGGTGGGGGAGGAAGAGGCTATGGACATGGCGCGGCTATATGGGACCCTGATGGCGCCCGGCGCCATTTCAATCTGCTGATGGCTCGGCGAAATTTGCTTGATGGATCAACCGGGAGAGGCTCGCGCAGTGAGTCCAGGCCGTCCCGTAAGCCGCTGATCCGGAAGCCTATTCGGCGGCGACGAGCCCGGCCAGGTCGCGGTTCTTCATCAGCTTGTAGACGATCGAATCCATCAAGGCCTGGAAGGAGGCGTCGATGATGTTGTCGGAAACGCCGACCGTCCACCAGCGGGCGCCGGAGGCGTCGTGCGATTCGATCAGCACGCGGGTGATCGCCTCGGTGCCGCCGTTGAGGATGCGCACCTTGTAGTCGACCAGCTCGAGGTCGCCGATCTCCGCCTGGTACTTGCCGAGGTCCTTGCGCAGCGCGATGTCGAGGGCGTTGACCGGGCCGTGGCCCTCGGAGACCGACATCTTCTCCTCGCCGTCCACCATCACCTTGACGATCGCCTCCGACACCGTCTTCAGCTGGCCGTTGACGTCGAAGCGGCGCTCGATCATGCAGCGGAAGCTGGTGACGGCGAAGAAATCCGGCACGCCGTGCAGCATGCGCCGGGCGAGCAGCTCGAAGCTGGCGTCGGCGCCCTCATAGGCGTAGCCCTCGGCCTCGCGATCCTTGACGACGGCGATCAGCGCGTCCAGCCGGTGGTCGTCGCGCGGCACCTCGATGCCGCGGCGCTTGAGCTCGGCGACGAAGTTCGCCTTGCCGCCCTGGTCGGAGACCATGACGCGGCGGCGGTTGCCGACCGTCTCCGGCGGCACGTGCTCGTAGGTCGCCGGGTCCTTGGCGAGCGCCGAGGCGTGGATGCCGGCCTTGGTGGCGAAGGCGGAGGCGCCGACATAGGGCGCCTGGGGGTCGGGCGCGCGGTTGAGCAGTTCGTCGAAGTTGCGCGACAGCCGGGCGATCCCGGCCAGCGCCTCGGGCGAGATGCCGGTCTCGAAGCGCTCGGCGAAGTGCGGCTTCAGGGCCAGCGTCGGGATCAGCGTGACGAGATCGGCATTGCCGCAGCGCTCGCCGATGCCGTTCAGCGTACCCTGCACCTGGCGCACCCCGGCATCGATGGCGGCCAGCGAGTTGGCGACGGCCTGCCCGGTGTCGTCATGGGCGTGGATGCCGAGCGACGCGCCGGGAATGCCGGCCGCAATGACGGCGGCGACGGCTTGGCGCACCTCGTCCGGCTGGGTGCCGCCATTGGTGTCGCAGAGCACGACCCAGCGCGCGCCGGCGTCGTAGGCAGTCCTGGCGCAGGCCAGCGCGTAGTCCGGGTTGGCCTTGAAGCCGTCGAAGAAGTGCTCGCAGTCGACCATCGTCTCCTTGCCGGCGGCGCGGGCGGCCTCCACCGAGGCGCGGATGGCGGCGAGGTTCTCCTCGTTGTCGACGCCGAGGGCGACGCGCACGTGATAGTCCCAGCTCTTCGCCACGAAGCAGACCGCGTCGGCAGCTGGCCTGCAGCAGGGCGGCGAGGCCGGGATCGTTGGAGGCGGAGACCCCTGCCCGCTTGGTCATGCCGAAGGCGACGAAGCGGGCCTTGGCCGTCCGCTTCTCGGCAAAAAAGGCCGTGTCGGTCGGGTTGGCGCCCGGATAGCCGCCCTCGACATAGTCGATGCCGAAGGCGTCCAGCATCTCGGCGATGGCGATCTTGTCCTGCAGCGAGAAGTCGATGCCTGGCGTCTGCTGGCCGTCGCGCATGGTGGTGTCGAAGAGATGGACGCGCTCGCGGGTCATTCGGGCTTCCCCGCGAAGCGGTCGGTGGCGCGGATCAGCCGGTCGAGGATGGCCGGCTCGGAGAAGGCGTGCCCGGCGCCCTCCACCAGGTTGAACTCGGCCTCCGGCCACGCCTTGTGGAGGTCCCAGGCGGTGATCGGCGGGCACGCCATGTCGTAGCGGCCCTGGACGATCACGCCGGGGATGCCGGCAAGCCGGCCTGCGTCGCGCAACAGCTGCCCTTCCTCGACCCAGCCGCCATGCACGAAATAGTGGTTCTCGATGCGGGCGAAGGCGAGCGCGAACGCGTCGTGGCCGAAGGCGCCGCTGGTCGACGGGTCGGGCATGCAGCGTGATCGTCTCGCCCTCCCAGACGCTCCAGGCCCTGGCCGCGGCGAGGCGCACCGCAGCGGTCCTCGCTGGTCAGGCGCTCGCGGAAGGCCGCCATGAGGTCGCCCTGCTCGGCGACCGGGATCGCAGCGATCAGGCGCTCCCACTTGTCCGGAAAGACCTGCGAGGCGCCATGCTGATAGTACCACTCCAGCTCGAAGCGGCGCAGCGTGAAGATGCCGCGCAGGACCAGTTCGCTGACGCGGTCCGGATGCGTCTCGGCATAGGCGAGACCCAATGCCGAGCCCCAGGAGCCGCCGAACACCTGCCAGCGCTCGAAGCCTGCCATCTCGCGCAACCGCTCGATGTCGGCCACCAGGTGCCAGGTGGTGTTGGCGTCGAGCTCGGCATGCGGCCTGGAACGGCCGCAGCCACGCTGGTCGAAGAGCAGCACGTCGTAGAGCTCGGGGTCGAAGAGCCGCCGGTGGCGCGCCGAGATGCCGCCGCCCGGGCCCGCCATGCAGGAACACGGCCGGCTTGCCGCCGCGCTTGCCCGCCCGTTCCCAATAGAGGCTGTGGCCGTCGCCGACGTCGAGCATGCCGGTCTCGAACGGCTCGATCGGCGGGTAGAAGCTGCGCAAGGCCTTGCTCATGGGCGTCCTGCCTCCGGCGGCCAGGCGTCGGTGTCGCGATCGGGATGCTGCCGGCTGACGATGCCGGCCAGCCGCGCGTCGGTCGCGGGCTGCTCGGCGGCCGGCCGCGGCGGCAGGCTGCACAGCTCGGCGAAGAAGGCGACCTTGTCGCGCGGATTGACCTCGATGGCCGGCGGCGCCCAGTTCGGATCGTCAAGCGCGCCGATGGCCAGCTCGACGCCGCCGCCCGCCTCGAAGGTGAGCTGCGTGCCGCATTCGGCGCAGAAGCCGCGCCGGCCGGCATCGGAGCTCTGGAAGTATTTCGGCGCGCCGCGCGTCCACTGGAAGTCCAGCGCCGTCACATACGGGCCCGAAGAAGCTGCCGAACGCCTTCTGGCACATGCGGCAATGGCAGATGGCGGCGCGCCCGAAGGCGCTGGCGCGGAAGCGCACCGCACCGCATTGGCAACCGCCGGTGAAATCGTCCGTCATCTAGCGGTGGCCCTCCGGCGGCCAGGTCTCGGTGTCGTGGTCGGGGTGCTGGTAGGAGACCAGATCGGACAGGTAGGAGGTTGCCTCCTGGTCGGCCAGCGTCTCCTCGCCCGGCAGGGCCGGGACGGAATCGACATAGGGCAGCCTGGACTCGATGCCCCACTGGATCGTCGGCGGGACGACCGAGGGATCGTCGAAGGCGCCGATCGCCAGCGCCAGGCCCTCCGGCGCCTCGAAGGTGAGCGGCGTGCCGCAGGCCTCGCAGAAGCCGCGCCAGGCGTGGCTCGACGAGCGGAAGCGGCGCGGCGCGCCGCGCGTCCAGGCGAGCCTGGCCTCGCGCACCGACACCAGCGCGGCATAGAAATTGCCGCTCGCCTTCTGGCACATGCGGCAATGGCAGACCGAAGCCGTGCCGAGCGCGCCCTCGACGCGGAAGCGCACGGCGCCGCACTGGCAGCCGCCCGAATAGACGGGCTTGTTGTCGAGGCTCATCGAGCGCCCTCGGGCTGGTGGCAGACCGCCTCGACATTGTTGCCGTCGGGATCGAAGACGAAGGCGCCGTAATAGTCGGGGTGGTAGTGCGGACGCAGCCCCGGGCGCGCCATTGTCGCGGCCGCCGGCAGCGAGGGCGGCGGCATAAAAGGCCTCGACCTCGGCCCGGCTGCGCGCCGTGAAGGCGACGTGCTGATGGTCCTTCTGGCGCTCGCCCTGCTGGATCCAGAAGCAGGGCCGCTCGCGGCCGTAGCCGCCGACCTTGACGCCGCCGGTGTATTCTTCGGGCACCATCATCATCAGGGAGGCGCCGAGCGGCGCCATCGCCTTGTCGTAGAAGGCCTTCGATGCCTCGAAATCCGAGACGGTGATGCCGATGTGGTCGATCATCGAGACTTGTCCTCCTTGGCTCGTCCTTCGATAGAGAAAACCGGCGCGGCGATAAAGCCTCAGCGCCTGACTTCCCAGGTGGTCACGCGTTCCCCGCTGGCCGGATCCTTGCCGTCCTTGAGCTGGATCCCCTCGGCCAGAAGCGCGTCGCGGATGCGGTCGGCCTCGGCCCAGTTCTTGTCGCGGATCAGCGCCAGGCGCTCGGCGATCGAGGCTTCGATCCCGGCGGCCCGTTGCGGATCGATCTCCCCGGCGCGCCAATTCCGGTCGAAATGCTTCAGGTCGATGCCGAGCAGCTTCAGATTGGCCAGGACCTGCCCCTCTCCCGCCAGCCGGTGGAGCTCGGCGATCGCCTTCGGCAGGTTGAGGTCGTCGCACAGCGCCGACATGAACTCCTCCGACGGTCGATCGCCTTCCGCGTCAGCCTCCGCCGCAAGCGAAAACTTCTCCAGTTCGAGCGACGCCTCTTCCAGCGCCGAGACGGAGAAGTCGATCGGCTGGCGGTAGTGCGTCTTCAGCATCGCGTAGCGGACCACCTCGCCCGGCCAACGGAACCCGCCGAACGCGTCGGTCTCCAAGAGATCGCGGATGGTGACGAAATTGCCTTCGCTCTTGGCCATCTTGCGGCCCTCGACCTGCAGGAAGCCGTTGTGCATCCAAATGCTGGCCATGCGGTCGGTGCCCAGGGCGCAGCAGCTCTGGGCGAGCTCGTTCTCGTGATGCGGGAAGACGAGATCGATGCCGCCGGCATGGATGTCGAAGACGTTCTTCGTGGGGTCGTCCGAGGCAAGCCCGCCGCCGAACGGCTCCAGCAGCTCGGCCATCGACATGGCCGAGCATTCGATGTGCCAGCCGGGCCGGCCGAGCACCGCGATGCCGGCGGGCGACGGCCAGCCGGGCTCGCCGGGCTTGGAGGGCTTCCACAGCACGAAGTCCATCTCGTCGCGCTTGTAGGAGGCGACGTCGACCCTGGCGCCGGCCAGCATCTCGTCGAGCGAGCGGCGCGACAGGGCGCCGTAGCGAGGGCCGCCCGGCCGTGCATTCATCGCCGAGGGCGAGAACAGCACGTGGTCGGCCGCGACATAGGCGACGCCGCGCTCGACCAGGCGGTCGATCATGGCGCGCATGCCGTCGATGTGCTCGGTGGCGCGCGGCTGGCTGGTTGGCTCCAGGCAGCCCAGCGCCCGGACGTCGGCCTGGAACTGGGCGTTGGTCTCCTCGGTGACGCGGCGGATCGCCGCGTTGAGCGGCAGGTCGGGAAAGTCTCGCGCGGCGCGGGCGTTGATCTTGTCGTCGACGTCGGTGATGTTGCGGACATAAGTGACGTGCTCAGCGCCGTAGATGTGGCGGAGCAGCCGGAACAGCACGTCGAAGACGATCACCGGCCGCGCATTGCCGATATGGGCGAAGTCGTAGACGGTGGGGCCGCAGACATACATGCGCACATGGTCGGGATCGAGTGGGCGGAAGACCTGCTTCTCGCGCGACTGCGTGTCGTAGAGCCTGAGTTCCCGAACCGGTTCGGACATACGTACTCCCTGGCCTGCTGGCCGGGGCGTTCTGGCTTTGGTGAGAGCGGCGAAAACGTCCGGACCAGCGTGAGGCGCTAGCCGATAATGCAGATACCGCAAATGGCGGACGACGTCTTCATGACCGCCTTATCGTCCTGCCACCTGTTGCCGTCAAGCCGCATTCGGCAAGCAAAGTTCAGCAGCAAGCGCGCGCGGGAAGGTTCCATAAGAGTTTATTAAATATGTCGCGGAAAATGAAAGGCTGTACAGAACCGGAAATCGACCGGTGTCACGATTTCGACCCATTCGGCCACCATCGTGCATCCGCCTCAACGCAACGCCTGACCTTAGGGAAGAGACCATGCCACGCAAGAAGAGCGAAGCGGAACGAGCCCGCGCTCAACATTTCGACCTTGCCAAGCACTATCGTGCGATCGGCCCCGCAGCCATCCTTGCCGCTCTGATCTGCACGCCGAAGAAGCGCATCGCCAAGACGCCGCCGCAGACCAGCAAGGCCGCCTGACCTTCAGGCGATGCGGGCGACGAGCCCGATGCCGATCGCGGCCATGACGAGTGCGATCAGGACATCGAGCACGCGCCAGGCGGAAGGCCTGGCGAACAACGGCTGAAGCAGCCGGGCCCCGTAGCCGAGCCCGAAGAACCACACGAAGGATGCCGTCGCCGCGCCGATGCCGTAGGCGACGCGCTCAGCGCCCTCGAAGGCGGCCGACAGGCCGCCGAGCAGCACCACCGTGTCGAGATAGACATGCGGATTGAGGAAGGTGAACGCCAGGCAGGCAGCGACCGCCGGGCCGAGGCGTGCCTCGCCCTTCCTGGCGGCATGCAGGGCCAGCGGGTGGAGCGCGCGTCGGAGCGCCAGCGCGGCGTAGGCGAAGAGGAAGAGCGCGCCGCCGACGGTGACCCAGGCGATCAGCCTCGGCGAGCTGGCGACCAGCGTGCCGAGGCCGGCCACGCCGGCGGTGATCAGCAGTGCGTCGGACAGCGCGCAAATGAGGCAGAGCACGAAGACGTGCTGGCGCAGAAGCCCCTGGCGCAGGATGAAGGCGTTCTGGGCGCCGATCGCCAGGATGAGCGAGGCGCCGAGCAGAAATCCCGAGATCGCGGCGGAGACGAGCGGCATCGGCGGCCTTGTCACAGCCGCCCGGCGTCGCGACAATGGGCCAGCGGCGGCCCATCGGCCGACATGCCGCGCCGCTGAGGTTCTGCTTGGACGATCCGCGCAACGATCCCGACCTGGTGCCCGCCGTCTCTGTCGCCCTGGTGCACGGCGACCGCGTGCTTCTGGTGCGGCGTGGGCGGGCGCCGTCGCGCGGGCTCTACGCCTTCCCTGGCGGCCGCGTCGAAGCCGGCGAGACTGCGGAAGCGGCGGCGCGGCGGGAGCTCGCGGAGGAGACCAGCCTCGCGGCCGGGCCGCTCAGCCTCTACCGCGAGTACCGGATCGAGCGCGAAGAGCCGGCGGCAACCGGCTTCCGTCTCATGGTGTTCTCCGGCCGTTTCGCGGGCGGCAGCGCGGTGGCCGGCGACGATGCCGACGAGGCGGGCTGGTTCAGCCTGGCCGAGATGGAAAATCTGCCCGTCATACCGTCGGTGCGCGAGGTCGCCGAAGAGCTCCTCGGGCCGCAATGACCGCCTTGCAGCCGACAAAATTCCCCTCGACAAGGTCGACGATGCGCTTTGCCACCGCACTCCTCGCCGCCGTGCTGGCGATTTCCGCTGCGATCGGCCCGGCACGGGCCGTCGAAGCGCCGTTCGAGGGGCGCCTGATGCGGCTGGCCGAAGTGCTGGGCTCGCTCCACTACCTGCGCAACCTGTGCGGCGAGAAGGGCAATCGCTGGCGCTCCCAGATGGAGAAGCTGCTGGAGGTCGAGAAGCCCGACGATAAGCGCCGCGCCCGCTTCGTCGCCAGCTTCAATCGCGGCTACCGGACGTTCGACGAGATTTACGCCAGTTGCACCGCCTCGGCGACCGAGGCGATCAGCCGCTACATGACCGAGGGCGAGGCGTTGTCGCGCGAGATCGCCGGCCGCTACGGCAACTGACGAATGTGGCGGATCTGCCACAGCCGTGAAGGATCCCTTAAGGCCAAAAATCCCGATTAACTCAAATTTGAGCTTTCGATGTCGGGCGCCGCCACGATCGACTAGGATAAGGCTCAGACGGTCAAGGGACGCTCGGAACTGGCCCGCTCACGCCGGGTCGGCTCCTCCAGGAAGAGAGTGAAAGCCATGGACCACGCGATCTGCGACATCGACGCCCTGGTCAGGGAAGAGAAGCGCCTGACGGCGATCGAAAGCCACAGCGAAGCATGGGCAGAGGGCCGTTCGGCCGGCATCGAGCCGGAGATCATCGCCGAGGCGGCGCTGACGACCACCTTCCTCGAGCTGTTCCGCACCAACGGTGAAATGGCCGCGCTCTCGTTGATCGACCGGATGCGCGACAAGGTGGTCGCTGGCGAGTTCGAGGACCACAGCTGCCATTGAGTGCGGCCGGTCGGCGGATCGCCGCCGGAGTGTTGCCGTTCAGCATCCCCAACGCCACATTTTGATGGCATGATCGCATGCGGGTATGGCGCCGGCACTCGGCGCCCGGAAAGTGCGGACATGACATCGAGATTAAAACGGGCAGGTGCGGCGACCGGCGGTCGCCGCGGCTCGATCTGCGGACTGCTTCTCCTTCTCTTCAGCGTGGTTCTCGCGTCCGGCCTGTCGATGCCGGCGCCGCCGGCCAGCGCGCTCAGCGAGCTCAAGCGCGAGGACGCGCCGCCGCCGGCCGAGCAGGCCGTGCCGGACGAGCAGGAGGAGCCGGGTGCGGTGCCGATGCCCGATCCGCTGCAGTCGGCGCCGGGCGCGGAAGGCGCCCAGCCCGACGAGGCGGAGCCGGACGAAGGCGAGCCCGGCGAGGCCGAGCCCGACGAGGGCCCCGGTCAGGGCACGGTCGGCAGGCCGGCCGTCGATCCCGACGCGCCGCTGCCGCAGATCATGTACGACACCGAATCGCTGCCGGAGCCGGTCAAGCGCATGCGCCAGCTCATCATCGAGGCGGCCAAGACCGGCGACATCGAGGCGCTGCGGCCGCTGCTGGGCACCGGCGACAGCGGCACGCAGCTATCACTGGGCGGCGTCGAGGGAGACCCGGTCGCCTTCCTGCGCGAGCTCTCCGGCGACAAGGAGGGCCAGGAGATCCTGGCGATCCTCGAAGAGGTGCTCAATGCCGGCTACGTCCATGTCGACGTCGGCACGCCCAACGAGCTCTATGTGTGGCCCTATTTCTTCGCCATCCCGCTCGACAAGCTCGATCCCAGGCAGCGGGTCGAGCTGTTCAAGATCGTCACCGCCGGCGACTACGAGGACATGAAGACCTACGGGGCCTACATCTTCTACCGGGTCGGCATCACGCCGGACGGCCACTGGTCGTTCTTCGTGGCCGGGGATTGACCATCTAAGAAAGCGCGGTAGCTCGGGCAGGTGCGGGTGAGCTCGGCGTGATTGCCGTGAATGGGATGCGTCGAGGCGGCCAGGAAGAGCACCGCGGCATCGGCAGGGATCATCTGCATGTCATGCGTCACCACCACCGTCGTGCACTCCCGCTGCAAGGATTCGATCGCGGCCATGACGCGCTTCCGGTTGCCTTCGTCGAGCGCCGAGGTCGGCTCGTCGAGGAGAAGCAGGCGAGGCTTGCGCAGCAGGGCGCGGGTGAGCGAAATGCGTTGCTTCTCGCCCCCGGAGAGCCGGTTTCCGCGCTCGCCCACGGTGGGTTCCCCAGCTTCGAGATGACGGGCGGCAACCTCGTCCAGGCCGACCTGCCGCAATGCCGCGTCGATCTCGGCAGGGGTCGCCTCCGCCGAAGGCGACGTTCTCGCGCACCGTCCAGTCGAACAGCAGGCATTCTTGCTGCACCACGGCGATGTGTTCGCGGAAGCCCGCCATCGTGCGCTCGTCGACCGCCATGCCGTCGATCCGATAGCGGCCGCGGTCGGGCATGGCGAGACAGGACAGAACCCTCAGCAAGGACGACTTGCCGACGCCGGACGGTCCCACGACATAGAGCGTCGAGCGGCTCGGAACGGCGAGGTTCAGGCCTGAAACAAGACGCCGATCGTTGACCGAAAGCGAGACGCCAGCGAGCTCCAGGGAGAAGGGCGTCGGCGACAAATGCAGCGCGGTGGGCGCGGGAGCTGCGGGGAGCGACAGGAGGTCGGCGAGCAGTCGGACCTCGCCGGTCGAGGCGTGGATTTCGCGATAGACCCTGGCGAAGGTCTCGACCGGCTGGAGAAGCCGGATGATATAGCCGTTGAGCAGAACCAGCTCGCCGATCGTCAGGGCGCCGTTCTCGACGTCGGTCGCGCCCCGCCACAGCACGGCAAGCACGACGATGCCGAAGACGAGCGCCTGCAGGACGCCATAGAGCGTCCGCTGCCGGAAGGTCGCCGCCCAAGCGCGATCGCTCTGCCTCAGCTTCTCGTCTAGTCGGGCCCCGAACAGGCCGACCCAGTTGGATTGCTGGACCAGCTCCGAATTCGCCACCCCGTCGAGGCCGAAGCTCCAGGCATCCATCCCCTTCTCCATCGCCTCTCCCGTGGACCTGCGAAGCTTGGCTGCCGCCAAATTGGTGATCGCGCCATAGACGAGCAGAGCCGAGAAGAGCCATGCGGCGATCCAGGCGTCCACGGCATAGGCGATCACCCAGGCGGCGATGGCCAGCTCGATGAAGGTCGGTACGACGAAGAACACCAGGTTGGAGGTGATCTCGCGGACCGCATCCAGCCCCTTCTCGACGATCCTGCCGATCTCGTAGGTCGTGAAGCCCTTCAGCCGATAGTGCGGCAAAGACAGCGCGTGCGAGAAGACGCGCGTGGTCAGGTTGCGTTGGAGCAAAAGGTTCAGCGGCCCGAACGTCAACCATTGGGCCTGCTCCATGACCCCCACCAGCACGAGGCCGGCGCCGAACGCGATCACGTAGCGCACCGCTTCGGGATCGCGCGTCGGTGCCGCCAGGGCGTCGATGCCCCATGCGAAAAGCAGCGGGATCGTCGCCGACAGCGCGGCGGTCAGCGCAATCGTCACCACGACGACGACAAACAGGATTTGAAGTCGCCTGCTCCTGGCCATTTCGGACCAGACGATCCCCAGCAATTCGGATCCCCGCAACAATTCGCTCCATGCTGAAATGTTCAGTCGAATACAATGCCTGATTGTTTTAAAGTTGAAAATACCCTCTATGATTGTCGACAATCGACAGTAGGCAGTCTGACATAGCTCGCGGTGGCCTATCCCCTTTGCTCCTCCCCAGGCAGCGCCTCGCCGAACAGCACCGGCGCGCCGGCGCCGGGGGTGACGATCTCGCCCTCCCACATGACGCGGCGGCCGCGCACCACGGTGCCGACCGGCCAGCCGACGACCTCCTTGCCGTCGTAGGGCGTCCAGCCGGCGCGCGACCCCTGGTCGGCGTTGCGGATAACGGCCCGCCGCCTCAGGTCGACGATGGTGAAATCGGCATCGTAGCCGGCTGCGATGCGGCCCTTGGTGGCCATGCCGAACAGCCGCTGCGGCCCGGCGCTGGTCAGGTCGACGAAGCGCTCCAGCGTCAGGCGCCCGGCATTGACGTGGTCGAGCATGATCGGCACCAGGGTCTGCACGCCGGTCATCCCGGACGGCGAGTCCGGATAGGGCTTTCGCTTCTCCTCCAGCGTATGCGGCGCATGGTCTGAGCCCAGCACGTCGACGACGCCGTCGGCCACGCCCTGCCAGATGCCTTCGCGGTGGCGCGCCTGGCGCACCGGCGGGTTCATCTGGACCAGCGTGCCGAGGCGCGCGTAATCGTCGGCCGACAGCGTCAGGTGGTGCGGAGTGGCCTCGCAGCTGGCGACATCCTTGTGGCGGGCGAGGAAGGCGATCTCCTCGGACGTCGAGATGTGGAGCACGTGGATGCGGGCGCCGAGCCGGCGCGCGATGCCGACCAGCCGCTCCGTCGAGGTCAGCGCCGCCGCCTCGTCGCGCCAGACCGGATGCGACGCGGGGTCGCCGGCGCGGCGCTCGCCGAGCCGGGCGCGCAGGCGGTACTCGTCCTCGGAATGGAAGGCGGCGCGGCGCCGCGTGCGGGACAGGATGGCGGCGACGCCCGCATCGTCCTCGACCAAAAGGTCGCCGGTCGACGATCCCATGAACACCTTGATGCCCGCGGCGCCGGGCAGCCGCTCCAGCTCGCCGAGCTCGGCGGCGTTGTCGCGGGTGCCGCCGACCCAGAAGGCGAAGTCGCAATGCATGCGGCCGGCGGCGCGCGCCAGCTTGTCGGCCAGCGCCTCGGCGCTGGTGGTGAGCGGCCGCGTGTTGGGCATCTCGAACACCGCCGTCACGCCGCCCAGCACGGCGGCGCGCGAGCCGGTCTCCAGGTCCTCCTTGTGCTCCAGCCCGGGCTCGCGGAAATGCACCTGGCTGTCGACGACGCCCGGCAGGACGTGCAGGCCGCGGCAGTCGATCCGCTCGCCGGCGCTGGCCTGTCCGAGCGCGCCGATGCGGGCGATGCGGCCGCCGACGATGCCGATGTCGCGCAGGGCCGAGCCGTCCTGGTTGACGACGGTGCCGCCTGTCAGGATGACGTCGAAGGTGGCTGCCATGGCGCTCCCCGGGACTTGCCGCTGCCTTTGCCGGCGGCTTACGTAATGGCCTCCCGAATTGCAAGGCGTGGCTGCTCATGACCGTCGTTCCCCTCGCCGACCGCGCCGTCGTTTCCGTGGCGGGTCCGGAGGCCGAGCACTTCCTGCAGAACCTCGTCACCGTCGACCTCGACGGCGTGGCGGAGGGCGAGGCCTGGCCCGGCGCCCTGCTGTCGCCGCAAGGCAAGATCCTGTTCGACTTCCTGGTGTCGCGCGACGGCACCGACGGCTTCCGGCTCGACTGCCGCGCCGATGCCGCCGACGATCTGGTGCGCCGGCTCGGCCTCTACCGGCTGCGCGCCAAGGTGACGATCGACAAGCGCGATCAAGGGCTTGTGGCCGCTTCCTGGGACGGCGATTCAACGGGCGCTGCTGGACAGGCGGTTCAAGACGACCGCGGTGCGTCGCCTCTACGGCGAGGTGCCGCCCGCCAGCGGCGAACGCGCCGACTGGGACCGGCTGAGGATCGCCGCGGCGGTGGCCGAGAGCGGCACCGACTACGGGCTCGGCGAGGCGTTTCCGCACGACGTGCTGCTCGACCAGCTCGGCGGGGTCGGCTTTCGCAAGGGCTGCTATGTCGGCCAGGAGGTCGTGTCGCGCATGCAGCATCGCGGCACCGCCCGCCGGCGCCTGCTGATCGCCGCCGGCGCGGCGCCGCTGCCGCCAGCCGGCACGGAGATCGCGGCGGGCGGCCGCGTGCTCGGCCAGCTCGGCACGGTGGCGGGCAGCGACGGGCTGGCGATCGTCCGGCTGGACAGGGTCAAGGATGCGCTGGATGCCGGCCTGCCGATCGCGGCAGGCGGCGTGCCGGTGGCGCTGTCGATCCCCGAATGGGCCAGCTTCGGCTTCCCCGTCTCCGCGGCCGGGGCCGCGGAGGAGGCCTGATGGCGGCCGACCGGGCGGGCGCGCCGCCGCGCGCCTGGCAACGCATGCTTTCGGGGCGCCGCCTCGACCTGCTCGACCCCTCGCCGCTCGACATCGAGATCGCCGACATCGCGCACGGGCTGGCCCGCGTGGCGCGCTGGAACGGCCAGACCAGCGGGGCGCATGCCTTCTCGGTGGCCCAGCACTCGCTGCTCGTCGAGGCGATCTTCGCCGCCGCCGAGCCTCTGGCGAGGCCGGCCGAGCGGCTCGCCGCGCTGCTCCACGACGCCCCCGAATACGTCATCGGCGACATGATCTCGCCGTTCAAATCGGTGATGGGCGGCGACTACAAGGCGGTGGAACGCCGCCTGCAGCGGGCCGTCCACCTGCGGTTCGCGCTGCCGGCCGAGCTTCCCGCAGGGCTGACGCGCGCCATCAAGAGGGCCGACCAGGTGGCCGCCTATTTCGAGGCGACGGCGCTGGCGGGCTTCTCCGTGGCGGAGGCGACCCGCCTGTTCGGCCGTCCGCGCGGCATCGCGGCCGACCGCTTCGACCTCGAACTCGCGCCCGGCCCAGGCGGTGCAGCGGCGCTTCCTCGCCCGCTTCGAGGCGATCGAAAAGCAGCGAGCCTGATCGCGGTGACGTGCGCTATCTTCTTGTTTGAGCATGATCTTTCCAACAACCGGCAGCCACTTTTTGGGATCATGCTCTAGCGATCCAGCCGGTCGAGGAACCACTGGGTGAGCCGCACCCAGACCTCGTCCTTCTCGCCGGAATCCTCGCAGCCGTGGTCGAGATTGGGGTTGTCGTTGACCTCGATGACGTAGACGCCGTCGTCCGTCTCCTTGAGGTCGACGCCGTAGAGCCCCTCGCCGATGCAGCGGGCCGCCTGGACCGCGGTGTCGACCACGTGGGCCGGCGCCTCCTTCAAGGTGAAGGTCTTGATGCCGCCCTGGTCGGCCTTGCCGTTGGCCTTGTGGTTGACGATCTGCCAGTGCTTCTTGGCCATCAGATAGTGGACGGCGAAGAGCGGCTCGCCGCCCAGCACGCCGACCCGCCAGTCGAAGTCGGTGGGGATGTATTTCTGCGCGATGAGCAGGTCGGAATCCTCCAGCCACTGGGTGGCGAGCGCCTTGAGCTCGTCGATGCTGCAGGCCTTCTTGACGCCGCGCGAAAAGGCGCTGTCGGGGATCTTCAGCACCAGCGGAAAGCCGAGCGTGTCGGCCGCCACCTCGAGATCGGCCGGGCCGGCGATCATCACCGTCGGCGGCACCGGCACCTTGTTGGCCGTCATCAGCTCGTTGAGGTAGACCTTGTTGGTGCAGCGGATCATCGACAGGGGATCGTCGATGACCGGCATGTTCTCCTGCTGGGCGCGGCGCGCGAAGCGGTAGGTGTGGTTGGAGATCGACGTCGTCTCGCGGATGAACAGCGCGTCGTAATTGGCCAGGCTGGGCGAGGTCGCGGCGGCCGATCGGCTCCACCTCGACGCCCATCTTGCCGGCGATCCTCGACCAGTAGCGCAAGGAGGAGATCGCCGAGGGCGGCAGCTCCTCGTGCGGGTCGACCAGCGTGGCGAAGGTGTAGCGCGACGGCGCCGCCCGCTCCTTGGAGTCGCGCCATTCGCGGCCGGTGTAGGTGTCGAGGCACTCCAGGAACCGCTTCTTCTCGTCGTCGGTCATGCGGCCGAGCGGCAAAAAGCCGATCTTGCGGATGGTCGCCCGGTCGGCCTCGTCCTTCAGCGTGACCTCGAGCGCCGGGGCGCGGAACCAGTCGAAGAGCAGCTTGGTGAAGCGGTCCCAGGCCTTGGAGGGGCCGATGCCGAAGAAGACCGCCACCTTCTCGGGAAACTCGCCGAGCTCCTTGCGGCACTTGTTGAGCGCCACCTCGAGCTCGGGCAGCGCGTTCTCGTAGAGCTTGCGCTCCGACAGGTCGATCATCGTCTCGACCGTCGGGATCACCTTGTGGCCGCGCGAGCTGGCCAGCAGCGAGGCATAGTAGCCGCGCGACTGGTAGCCGTAATTGTTGGACAGGTTGATGACCTTGGGGCGCTGGCCGCGAAACAGCGCCGGATGCGCCAGGTAGTCGCGGTTGGTGATGATCTTGTGCGGCGTCGCGAACTGGTCGATGTCGTTCTGCCGGCCGGTGAGGATGACCCAGGTCATGGTTCGTCAATGCCCTTCGAGGCGGGCTCGTCCGGCCGAGCGGCTTTTCGAAGCGCTCGGCGGCGGCGCCGTCGTGGTAGTAGCCGGGAATGCTGCCGATGCGGCGGTATCCTGCCCGTTCGTAGAGGCGGCGGGCGCCGTCGTTGCCGCTCTTCACCTCGAGCCGCAGCGAGGCGGCGTGGCGGGCGCTGGCGGACGCCTCGGCCGCAGCGAGAAGCGTGCGGCCGTTGCCGCGGCCGCGCTCGTCCGGCGCCATGGCGATCGAGTAGAGCCGCGCCGCGGCCGCCCCCTTGCGGAACAGCACGGCCGCGTAGCCGAGCAGCCGCGGGCCGTCCTCGGCCACCAGGACCGCGGCGCTCGGCGAACCGATCAGATGACGGAAGGAGCGACGGGAGAGACGGTCGCCGTCGAAGGCGGCGTCCTCGATGCACGTCAGGGCGTCGACATCGGCCATGGAGGCCAGACGAATGTCGGCAGGCATTGGGGGCGGGGACCTCGAATTGGCGGAGGGAAATCCAGTTCCGCGGGGCGCAGAAGCGGCACCCCGATTGGGGCCGAATTGTGGACGGCGACCGAAGCGTCAGCTCGCAATGCCCTCGAGCAGCTGGCGGTAGGCCGCATTGGCGATCGACAGCAAGGTATTTTCGGGCACGGCGCCGGCGACCGCGTAGCAGAAACCGCCGTCGAGCCAGTAGAAGGCGCGACGGCCGTCCTCCTCGTAGAGGCGGAAGCCGGTCTCCTCGTTGACGGCGTCGCGCGTCACGTAGAGCGAGATGCGGGTGCCGGACCGGTCCTGGTACATGAACTGCGCCGCCGGCTTGCCGGAGGCGGGCAGCAGGCGGCCGCCGACCAGCGAGAAGCCCTCGGCTTCCAGGTCCGGCGCCACCAGCGGCGTGCCGACCCGCTTGGAGAGCCAGCCGACCAGGTGATCCTTCTGGTCGGCCCCGACCTCGACCACGTGGAGCTTCTCGGCGGCATACATCGTATGCGCCTGGAGCGCCCGCTCGACGATCGCCTGGTTGCCGTTCTCGGCGCGCCTCGCCTCCTCCAGCCCGGCCATGTAGCCGATGCCGGCGCTGGCGACGATGAGCGCGGCCACCGCTGCCGCGCGCCACGGCACCCGGCCGAGCAGCGCCGAGCAGCGGCGAGCGGCCTGGCGCCTCGCCGGTGGCCACCAGCATCACCATGCGCTCCGGCACGGACTCCTTCAGCACCGGCGCGAACACGCCCTGCAGCCGCGCGCGGTCGGCGGCGAAGCGCACCGACAGCGCCTTCATGTCGGGATTGGCGGCGAGCCAGACCTCGTATTCCTCGCGGTCGTCCGGCGGCAGCTCGCCGTCGAGCGCCATGTGGATGTCGCGGATCGTGTAGGAGCGGCGGCTCATTTCTCGACGATCCTGATGGTGCGGCGGCGTGCCGCGTCGTCCAGCAGGCCGCGCAGCTCCTCGCGGCCGCGGGCGATGCGCGACATCAGCGTGCCGGCCGGAATGCCCAGGATGTTGGCGGCTTCCGCATAGGAGAATCCTTCGACGGCGACCATCAGGATCGCCGCGCGCCGCTCGGGGCTGATCGTCTCCAGCGCATCGACGATGTCGCGCACCGCAAAGCTCTCCGGCGCCGAGGGGGCGGCGACCAGGCTGTCGGCGGCCTCCGGCGGCAGCGTGGCGTTGGCGCCGCGGCGGGCGTTGCGGCGCATCTGGTCGACGAACAGGTGATGCATGATGGTGAACAGCCAGCGGCGGGGGTTGTCGCCGGTGCGCCAGTGGTCGAGGCGCGACAGCGCCCGCTCCAGGCTGTCCTGGACCAGATCGTCCGCCGCGTCGCGGTCGCGCACAAGCGCCCGCGCATAGCGGCGCATCCTGGGAATTTCAGCAAGAATGGCCGTTCTCTTCTCGTCCATAGAGAGCCCGTTGACGTGGCGACCCCTGTCGGGCCGCGACGCCGCCCTCTCCGGCATCAACGAACCCTGCCGGTTTTTATTCCGATCGCGCCATCAATGGAATTGATTTGTCGCATCCAAGCAATTCATTTTGACCGTCGAGACGTCCGCTGTAAGGGTATCGCCCGCCAAGCAGGAGAGTGCACATATGGCCAGCGTTGCGGCCTCCGCCCGTCCCCAGTCGAGCAGCCTGCCGTGGCTGATCATCGTCTGCGGCTGCCTGATCGCGGCGCTGACCTTCGGGCCGCGCTCGGCGATGGGCTTTTTCCAGCTGCCCATGCTGGCCGAAAAGGGCTGGGACCGCACCGATTTCGGCCTCGCCATGGCGCTGCAGAACTTCTTCTGGGGCGCCGGCCTGCCCTTCTTCGGCGCCATCGCCGACCGTTTCGGCACCTGGCGGGTGCTGGCGCTGTCGGGCATCATCTACGCGATCGGCCTCTATCTGATGGCGATCGCCGACAGCCCGCTGATGCTGTCGATCGGCGGCGGCGTGCTGGTCGGGCTCGGCGTCGCGGCGGGCGGCTTCGGCATCGTGCTTGCCGCCTTTGCGCGCCACGTGCCGGCCGAGCGCCGCAGCTTCGTGTTCGGCCTCGGCACGGCGGCCGGCTCGGCGGGCATGTTCCTCTTCGCCCCGATCAGCCAGGGGCTGATCGACAGCTTCGGCTGGTCCGACACGCTGGTCATCATGAGCGTCATGATGCTCGTCATCCCCGTCCTGGCGATCCCGCTCGTCGGCAACGCCAAGAGCGGTCAGGCGAGCCAGGCGGAGATCGAACAGACCGTCGGCCAGGCGCTGCGCGAGGCCTTCGGCCATCAGAGCTTCCTGCTGCTCACCTCGGGTTTCTTCGTCTGCGGCTTCCAGGTCGCCTTCATCACGGCGCACTTCCCGGCCTATATCGGCGATCTCGGGATCGCGCCCGCCTATGCGGTGATCGCGCTGGCGCTGATCGGCTTCTTCAACATCATCGGCTCGCTGGCCTCGGGCTATCATCGGCCAGCGCTATTCCAAGCCGATCTTCCTGGCGCTGATCTATATCGGCCGCTCGATCGTCGATCACGCTGTTCCTGCTTGTTCCCGCAGACGCCGACCACGCGTCATCCTGTTCGCCATCGCCATGGGGCTTCTGTGGCTGTCCACCGTGCCGCCGACCAATTCGCTGGTCGCCATCATGTTCGGCACCCGCCATCTCGGGCTGCTCGGCGGCGTCGTCTTCTTCTCGCACCAGATCGGCTCGTTCCTCGGCGTCTGGCTGGGCGGCTACCTCTACGACCATTTCGGCACCTACGACCCGGTGTGGTGGCTCGGCGTGGCGCTCGGCATGTTCGCCGCCGTCGTGCACTGGCCGATCGCCGAGAAGCCGGTGGTGCGGCAGCCCGCGCTCGCCGCCGCGGAATAGCCGTCGACGCTTGCAATTCGAATCAGGGTCCGGCCGCAACCTGTTGTGGCGGCTCGCGATTGCGGCTGCCGGCCAGCATGCGCTGATAGAACAGGCCGATGCCGATCAGCGCGGCGCCGAGGCCGATGAAGGAGAGCGCGCGCAGCACCCCTTCCAGCTCCGACATGTCGATCAGGAACACCTTGGCGACCGCCGCGATGACCAGCGCCGCCGAGGCGAGGCGCAGCGGACGCGAGCTCAGGCGCACGCCCGCCACCAGCAGGGCCAGCCCGAGCAGCAGCCAGAGCGCCGAGTAGGCGTAGGTTTCGAGCGGGCTCGCCCCTTTCCAGACGCCGATGAACTCGCCGTGGAACAGACGTCGCAGCGACAGCGTCGCATAGGCGAACAGCATGACCGCCGCCGCGCCGGCCAGCATGCCGACATACCAGGCGGGCCGCGTGCCGCGCGCGTAGAGCGCCAGGGCCGCGAACGCGGCGGCCGGCAGGAGATAGGCCAGGAAGAGGAGGTTGAAGACGGGGATCGTGCCGGTCGATTCGTCGGTGAACAGCGGATCGAGCAGGACGAGGTGCTGGACGGCCGACCAGCGCCACCGAGACGACCGCCGCGGCGAGCGCCCCGCAGCGGAACACCGGGCTCGGCGCGCGGCCGTCGAGCGCGACCAGGATGGCGCCGGCGCCGATCGCGATCAGCGTGTAGATCGCCTGCTCGGCCAGGCGTCGGCGCGCTGTCGTCGATGACGCCGCCATGCATGGCGTGGCGCACCAGCATGGCGAGCGTCAGCAGGGCGAACAGCGCCGAGGCTGCCTCGAGCACCAGCGCCGGCCGGCCACCCGTGGTGCGGCGAAGCTGCCAGGCGGCGAAGCCGAAGGCGAGCAGCCGGCAAGCCATAGCCGGGCAGCAGGGCGTTGAGGACCGGCGTCGTGCCGAGCTCGGCGGGGCCGACGATGGTCGGGTCGACCGCCACGCGCAGCAGCGTCAGGGCGGCGGCCGCGGCGGCGAGCCAGCCGAGCGCCGGATAGCGGCGCCAGGCGGTCGCCAGCGCCGGCAAGGCCGCCGACAGGCCGATCAGGACGGTCGTCGCGCCAGGGCCGAAGGCCATCGTCACGGCCATGGCCCAGGCCGCGGCAGCGCCTGCCAGAGGCGAGCGAGACCGCGCGGCCGCCGGTGCGCGGCGGCGCTTCGGCGTCGGCGACCCATTCGGCGCCGGCGGCAAGCGCGACCGCCAGCAGGAGCATGGGCGCGGCATAGGCGAGGTCGCGGTCGAGATCGCCGAAGGCGATCCACAGCGCCGCGCCCACCAGCAGGGGCGCCAGCCCCGCCCAGGCCGCCCAGGCGGCGGCCCGCAGCGGCACCGCGGCGACGAGACGGCGCGCCTGCCATAGTCCCGCGGCGAGGAAGAGCAGCCCGGCTGCCAGGCCGCGCAGCCAGGCGAGCGGCACGGCCGGCGTCGGCGGCAGGCCCGCGATCTCCAAGTGTGCCATGCCAGAGCGCCAGCGAGACGTCGGCGGAGAGCGCCATGCGCAGGTGGATGAGCACGACGACGGCGCCCGCCGCGTGGAGCAGCGGCAGCGCCGGCCCGCGCCACAGCGCGGCGGCGAGCATGGCTGCCACGAGCAGCAGGGAAAGCCAGGCACCGCCGGCCGCGGCGAGGTCGGGGTCGAGGGCGATCGCGAGGGCGACGAGGCCGACCGCCAGGCCGGCGGCGGCGGACGGCCAATCCATGCCGGCCGGGGCCGTGGCGTCGACGGCTCGGCGGTTGCCGAGCCAGACGACCGCCAGCGCCGCCAGCACGGCCGCGGCGGCGAAGGCGATGGGCGCCAGCGCGGGCGGGTCGGCATCGGCGAGGTAGGCGAGGCACCAGAGGCCGATGCCGGCGATCGCCGCGGTCATCAGGCCGCGCCAGGCGCGCCGCGCGGCGATGACGGCGCTCGCCGCCAGCACCACCGCCAGGAAGCCGAACAGCGCCCAGGGGTTGGGCGCGGTGGAGGCGACGAGCACCGGCGTGGCATAGGAGCCGAGCAGGCCGAGGCCCGCCAGCAGCCGGCCGTGCACCAGGGCCGCGGCGATCGTCCCAAGCGCGACCAGCCCGAGCAGCGCGAAGGCCGCGGAGGGGCCGAGGAAGCCGTAGATGCCATGGGCGGCGTAGATGGCGCCGAACAGCGTGAAGGCGCCGGCAGCGGTCAGGATGCCCGGCAGCGAGGCGCTTTCGAAGCCTTCCAGCGGCAGCCGGTAGCCGGTCCGGCGCAAGAACTCGCCGGCGGCGACCAGCACGAGGCCGAACAGCGCGGCGAGCGTCAGCCTGGCGGCGGGGCCGAAAAGGCCGGCCTCGATGGAATAGCGGACCAGGAAGATGCCGCCGAGCGCCAGCGCGATGCCGCCTACCCAGACCGCCCAGCGGGTGCCGAGCGCCGTCTCCAGGTCGGGGCGGCACGGGGGCCGGCGGCGCTTGCGGCACGGCCGCGGGAGTGCTCCACGGGCCGGCGGGCACCTCCTCTTCCTCCTCGGGCGGCGTCGCGCTCGTTTCGGACGGGCGTCGCGCTCGTTTCGGAGGGCGTCGCGCTGGTTTCGGGGGCGCGTTGCGCCAGTTCGGCGGGTGCGTCGCCGTGCTTCGAGAGGACGAGGCTGCGCAGCACCGCCAGCTCGCGCTCGACAATCCGCAGGCGGGACTGCTGCCGCCTCAGGAGCAGCAGGATGGCGACCGCAGCCACGAGACCGATCACGCCTTCGAACATCGCACCCCCGGCCCCGGCGCAGCCGGCCCTATCGTCGATGTCGTGCCAGGCTCGCGCCCCCGCCCCTGCCGGAGGCCGAGAAGGAGCGGTCGAGGGCGCCGAGGAAGCCCGTCCGTGCCTCGGGCGGCGCCAGGCCGCGCGGCTCGTAGACGTGGCGGGCGAAGAAGTAGCCGGTCAGCCGGAAGGCCTCGATCGAGCTCGGCCGGCTCGGCGGCGCGGCTGCCGGCGCCGGCGGTCAGGAAGGCGGGCAGCGCCAGCAGGCGCTCGCCCCACGGATCGCCGGCGGCGCGCGACACGGCGCGGCCGGATTTGGGGGAGACGTAGGCCAGGTCGTCGCGGCTGCCGGTGGCGGCGCAGCGAGAGAGGTCCAGCCCGAAGCCGAGCTCCTCCAGCAGGACGCAGCTCGAAGCGGACCACCAGCTCGGCAGCGGCGGCCGGGTCCTCGAGATGGTCGAGCATGACCAGCAGCGTCTCGAACAGCGCGGCGTGCGGGTCGCGCTCGGGCAGCAGGCGCAGATGCGCCGCCAGGGTCTGCAGGCCGTAGACGGCGACCGCGCTGTCGAAGAGCCGGCCGGCATGGAGGGTCAGCGGCTCGACCTGGAAGGTGCCCAGATGCTCGTCGAGGCGGGCCCGCCAGACGATCTCGACATGGTTGCCGGGCTGCAGCACGGGCAGCCGCCTGCGCGACCGGCCGCCGCGCACCAGCCCGAGGTGGCGGCCGTGGGCGCGGCTCATCACCTCGAGGATGGCGCTCGTCTCGCCATGACGGCGGGTGCCCAGGATCACTGCTTCGTCGCGCCACTCCATGAGGCGCGAGCGTTCCACGGTTCAGGGCGGGAATTCAAGCCCCATCTCGCGGTAGCGCTCGGGGTCGTCGCCCCAGTTCTCGCGCACCTTGACGAACAGGAACAGGTGGACCGGCTGCTCCAGGATCGCGGCGATCTCCTGGCGCGCCGCCTGGCCGATGGCCCTGATGGTCTCGCCCTTGCGGCCGAGCACGATCTTCTTCTGGCTGTCGCGCTCGACATAGATCACCTGCTCGATGCGCACCGAGCCGTCCTTCTTCTCCTCCCACTGCTCCGTCTCGACATGCGAGGAATAGGGCAGCTCCTGGTGCAGCCGGAGAAAGAGCTTCTCGCGGGTGATCTCGGCGGCGAGCTGGCGCATCGGCAGGTCGGAAATCTGGTCCTCGGGATAGTACCAGGGCCCTTCCGGCAGCGTCCGGGCCAGGGTGTCGAGCAGGTCCTGGCAGCCCGATCCGGTCAGCGCCGAGACCATGAAGGTGCGCTCGAAGGCGACCCTTTGCATTGGCCTCCGCGGCGAGCGCCAGCAGGCTGTCGGGGCGCACCCGGTCGATCTTGTTGAGCACCAGCATCTTGGGCTGGCGGACCCCCTCCAGCCCGTCGAGCAGGCGCGCCGCGTCGCCCTTGAGGCCGCGCTCGGCATCGATCAGCGCCAGCACGACGTCGGCATCCTTGGCGCCGCCCCAGGCGGTGGCGACCATCGCCTTGTCGAGCCGGCGGCGCGGCTCGAAGATGCCGGGCGTGTCGACGAAGACGATCTGCGCGCGGTCGTGGATGACGATGCCGCGCACGATGGCGCGCGTCGTCTGCACCTTGTGGGTGACGATCGACACCTTGGCGCCGACCAGCCGGTTGACCAGCGTCGACTTGCCGGCGTTGGGCGCGCCGATCAGCGCGACGAAGCCGGAGCGCGTGGGCGGTGCGGCGTCGGCTCTCAGTCACGGGCAGGCGTCCTCGGCCTGCGCCCACACGCCCTCCCGCAAGAGGACGGCCATCGCGGCGGCCTGCTCGGCCTCGCGCTTGGAGCGCCCGATGCCGGTCGCCGGCGGCAGCTCGCCGACCTGTGACGCTGATGGTGAAGAGCGGGTCGTGGTCGGGCCCCTCGCGGCTCTCCAGCGCATAGGCGGGCAGCGCCGAGGCGTGCTGGTGGGCCCATTCCTGCAGCTCGGTCTTGGCGTCGCGGCGGGCCGCGCCGAGCGCCCTCGAGCGCGGCTCCCAGTAGCGGGCGATGAAGGCCGCTGGCGGCTTCGATGCCGCCTTCCAGATAGAGCGCGGCGATCAGCGCCTCCAGCGCGTCGGCGCGCAGGTTGACGCGCTTGCGCCCCTCGGGCGTGCGCAGCTCGCTGCCGGTGTGGATGAGCTGCGGCAGGCCGATCTCCTCGGCGATCTCGGCCAGCGTCTCGGCGTTGACCAGCGCGTTGAGGCGGACCGAGAGCTCGCCTTCGGGCGCCTGCGGGAACGCCCGGAAGACCAGATCGGCGATGACCAGGCCGAGCACGCGGTCGCCGAGGAACTCGAGCCGCTCGTAGTCGGCGCCGGTCGAGCCGCGCGCGCTGGCATGGGTGAGCGCGCGGCGCAGCCGCTCGACGTCGCGAAAGCGATGGCCGGTCGGCGCCGCGAGCGCCTCGGCCAGCGCCTCTCCGGTCAGTCTGCGCGTCGCCATGGCCGGCAGCGATCAGTGCACCGGGTTGAAGAAGCGGCTCGGGCGCAGCGACGCTCGGCCAGCGCCAGATCTCCAGCGGGCTGGCGCGGTCGGCGATGGAGAAGAAGATGATGTTGGCGCGGCCGACCAGGTTCTCGGCCGGCACGAAGCCGACGCCGGAGGGCGGCGGGAAGCGGCTGTCGGTCGAGTTGTCGCGGTTGTCGCCCATCATGAAGTAGTGGCCTTCGCGGCACCACGAACTCCTGGGTGTTGTCGGTGATGGCATTCGGCGACAGGTCCAGCGTGTCGTAGGAGACGCCGTTGGGCAGCGTCTCGCGGTAGACGTCGACCGGCCGGTTCAGCTCGGTGACGTCGGGATTGTCGATCTGGCCGACCTTCTCGCGCTTGACCGGCTCGCCGTTGATGAAGAGCTGGCCGTCGCGCATCTGGATGCGGTCGCCCGGCAGGCCGATGACGCGCTTGATGTAGTCGAGCGAGGGGTTGGGCGGGAACTTGAAGACGACGACGTCGCCGCGCTCCGGATCGCTGCCGAAGATGCGGCCCGAAAACAGCGGCGGCGAGAAGGGCAGCGAATAGCTGCGAATAGCCGTAGGCCCATTTGGTGACGAACAGGTAGTCGCCTTCCAGCAAGGTCGGCCGCATCGAGCCGGACGGAATGGAGAAGGGCTGGAAGAGCAGCGTGCGGATGACCAGCGCCAGCAGCAGGGCCTGGACGATGACGCTGACGGTCTCGCCGAGCCCGCCGGACTTCTTTGCCGTTTTTTCAGCCACGCTCATGTCGTCCTCAATTTACCGCCGGTTCGTCTTAGCCAGTTGCGGCCGACGGAGCAACGCCATTGGTCCAGCCGGCAAGCCCAGCGGTGGAGCGCAGGACTGTGGCCGTTATTCGACCGGCAGCGCCTCGATGATCACGAATGCCTGGGCGATCGGGAACTCGTCGGTGATGGTCAGGTGGATGACCGCGCGGTGGCCGCGCCGGCAGCAGCTTGGCCAGCCGCGCCGCGGCACCGCCGGTGAGCTGCATGGTCGGCTTGCCGCTGGGCAGGTTCACGACGCCCATGTCGCGCCAGAAGACGCCCTCGGAAATGCCGGTGCCGAGCGCCTTCGAGCAGGCCTCCTTGGCGGCGAAGCGCTTGGCATAGGAGGCGGCGCGGCCGGCCCGGCGCTCGGAGCGCGCCCGCTCGACGTCGGTGAAGATGCGCGACAGGAACCGCTCGCCGTGGCGCGCCAGCGACTTCTCGATGCGGCGGATGTCGATCGAGATCGCTGCCGATGCCGAGGATCATGCCGGCTCGGATGATCTTCCACGTCAGATCAGCTTCGCGGCTGCCGGGCTTGACCGGCGGGATGGCGGCGAGATCCGGCGGCACCAGGTCGGGCGGATAGGCCGGCACCTCGTATTCGGCGAGCGCGACCAGCGGCACGCCGACGTCGGCCTTGCCGGCGGAGCGGTCGATGATGCAGGCCGCGGCGAGCACTTCGGCGCCGAGGTCGACGCAGGCAAGCGATCGTCTCGCGGATCGACAGGCCGGTGGTGACGATGTCCTCGACGATGACGATGCGGGCGCCCTTCTCGATCTCGAAGCGGCGCAGGCGGAAGCTGCCGCCCTCGCGCTCGACCCAGATCGCCGGCACGCCGAGATGCCGGGAGGTCTCGTAGGCCGGGATCAGGCCGCCGACGGCCGGGCCGACCACGTAGTCGATGCGGCCGGGCACCTCGGCGCGGATCCGTTCGGCCAGCGCCCGGCACAGCCGCTCGGTCTTGTCGGCATGCATGAAGACGCGCGCCTTCTGCAGGAAGATCGGGCTGCGCAGGCCCGACGTCAGGACGAAATGGCCCTCGAGCACCGCCCCGGCGTCGCGGAAGATCTGCAGCACCTCTTCGGTCTTCATGGAGCCCCTTCCCTCGCGTTCAGCCGTTGACGCGCCGCGCTTCGCTGACGCTCGAATTGTCCTTGAGCTGCGACAGCAGCCGGTTCAGATGCTTCAGGTCCCAGACCTCGAGGTCGATCAGCATCTCGGTGAAGTCGGGCGCCGTGCGGACCATCGACAGCGTGTGGATGTTGGCGTCGTTGGCGGCGATCACCTGGGCGATGTCGGCGAGCGAGCCCGGCGCGTTGATGGCGGTGACCGAGATGCGGGCCGGAAACCGCTCCTTGGTGTCCTCGTCGATGTCCCAGCGCACGTCGATCCAGCGCTCCGGCTGGTCGTCGAAGGCGGTGAGCGACGGCGACTGGATCGGATAGATGGTGATGCCCGACCCCGGCTGCATGATGCCGACGATGCGGTCGCCGGGCACCGCGCCCTCGGGCGCGAAGCGAACCGGCAGGTCGCCGCGCACGCCCTTGATCGGGACGGCGTCGCGGCCTTCGCGGGCGGCTTCGCGCGCCTCCTTGCGGGCGCGGCGCGCCGTGGTGCGGCCGGGAATCTGGAACAGCATGCCGGCGGCGTTCCTGAGGTTGAACCAGCCCTCCTCGCGCGCCTTGGGCGGCGCCTGGGTGATGCGCTCGTCCTTGAAATCGGGATAGACGGCGCGCAGCACGTCGGTCGAGGCCAGCTCGCCGCGGCCGACCGCGGCCAGCACGTCCTCGATGTCCTTGCGGGCGAGCCGGTGCAGCACCGGCCGCACGCCGTCCTTGGAGAAGGTCTTGCCGCTGCGCTCGAAGGTGCGCTCCAGGATGCGCATGCCGAGCCCGGAATACTGCTTGCGGATGGCGTTCTTGGTGGCGCGGCGGATGGCCGAGCGCGCCTTGCCGGTGACCACCACCGATTCCCAGGCGGCCGGCGGCACCTGGGCCTTGGAGCGGATGATCTCCACCTCGTCGCCGTTCTTCAGCTCGGTCATCAGCGGCATGATGCGGCCGTTGACCTTGGCGCCGACGCAGGTGTCGCCGACATCGGTGTGGACGGCATAGGCGAAGTCGATCGGGGTGGCGCCGCGCGGCAGCGCGATCAGCCTGCCCTTGGGCGTGAAGCAGAAGACCTGGTCCTGGAAGAGCTCGAGCTTGGTGTTCTCCAGGAAGTCCTCGGGGTTGTCGCCCTCGGCGAGCGCCTCGATGGTGCGGCGCAGCCAGCGCATAGGCGTTGGTGTCCTTGGAGATGGCGTGCGAGGCGCCGTTCACCTTGCCGCCGGTGTCCTTGTAGATGGTGTGGGCGGCGACGCCGTATTCGGCGACCTTGTTCATCTCGCGCGTGCGGATCTGCAGCTCGATGCGCTGCCGCGACGGGCCGACGATGGTGGTGTGGATCGAGCGGTAGTCGTTCTGCTTCGGCGTCGAGATGTAGTCCTTGAAGCGGCCCGGAACCATCGACCAGGTGGTGTGGATGACGCCGAGCGCGCGGTAGCAATCCTCGACGCTGTCGACGACGACGCGGAAGCCGAAGATGTCGGAAAGCTGCTCGAAGGACAGCGCCTTGGCCTCCATCTTGCGGAACACCGAACATGGCTTCTTCTGCCGGCTCTTGACCTCGGCCTTCAGCTTGGCCTTGGCGAACAGCGCCGACAGCGCCTGCTCGATCTCGGCGACGACGCCGCGGTTCTTCTCGGAGGTGTCGGCCAGGCGCTGGGTGACGGTGCGGTAGGCCTCGGGGTTGATGGTGCGGAAGGCCAGCTCCTCCAGCTCCTCGCGCATGCCCTGCATGCCCATGCGGCCGGCGAGCGGCGCATAGATTTCCATCGTCTCCTCGGCGATGCGCAGCCGCTTGTCGGCCGGCACGTGGTCGAGCGTGCGCATGTTGTGCAGCCGGTCGGCCAGCTTGACCAGGAGCACGCGCACGTCCTCGGAGATGGCCAGCAGCAGCTTGCGCAGGTTCTCGGCCTGCTCGGCCTTCTTGGAGACGAGGTCGAGCTTCTTGAGCTTGGTCAGCCCCTCGACCAGCTTGCCGAGGTCGCTGCCGAACAGCTCGTCGATCTCCTGGCGGGTGGCGGAGGTGTCCTCGATCGTGTCATGGAGAAGGGCGACCGCGATCGTCGCCTCGTCCATGTGCATGTCGGTGAGGATCGCCGCGACCTCGAGCGGGTGGGAGAAATAGGGATCGCCCGAGGCGCGCCGCTGGTGGCCATGCTTCTGCATGGCGTAGACATAGGCCTTGTTGAGCAACGCCTCGTTGACGTCGGGCTTGTAGCGCTGGACGCGCTCGACAAGCTCGTATTGACGCATCATGGGCGGATTCCAGCCGGTCGAAACGAACGATGCGCCGCCCCGAGCGGGCGACGCATCCCATCCATAGCATCATTGCAAGTGGCCGCGGAAGCCCGCGGCGCAGGCGGCTCAGTAGTCGTCGCTCTTCTCCGGCGGCACCAGCCCTTCGATGCCGGCCAGCAGGTCTTCCTCGCGTCATGCGGTCGAAGGCGACAGTGTCGTCCTCGCGGTCGTCGGCCTGCGCCACGACGGCCTCGACTGGTCGGTGATCTCCTGCCCGTCGGCCTCCGGCTCGTCCACCTCGACATGCTTCTGCAGCGAGTGGATCAGGTCCTCCTTGAGGTCGCCCGGCGACAGCGTCTCGTCGGCGATCTCGCGCAGCGCGACGACCGGATTCTTGTCGTTGTCGCGCTCGACGGTGATCGGCGCACCCTGCGAAATCAGCCGGGCGCGATGGCCGGCGAGGAGCACCAGCTCGAAGCGGTTCTCGACCTTGTCAATGCAGTCTTCAACGGTTACACGGGCCATGCATTGCCCCTTTCAGCGGTGGATGTCCTGGGAATCTGCGGGGTCCATAAACCGATCCCACCAGGAATTCAAGCGCGGCGAGGGTCAGGCGGGCGCTTCGCAAAGCCGCAGCGCCGTCATCACATTTTTTTGCTATATTAGCGATACCTCTTGGAATGCCGCCGCCGCCGGGTTATGTGCCGATTGGACGGCGGAATTGATCCACGTCGGTAAGCCAAGGTCCGATAATTTATGCTCGTTTCGAAACCGCAAGGATTTCCGCCCATGTTCGATCCCCGCGAAAAGCTCGCACTGTTCATCGATGGCGCCAACCTCTACGCCACGTCGCGGGCGCTTGGCTTCGACATCGACTACCGGAAGCTGCTGGCCAGCTTCCACAAGCGCGGCTATCTGCTGCGCGCCTATTACTATACGGCGCTCATCGAGGATCAGGAATACTCTTCGATCCGGCCGCTGATCGACTGGCTGGACTACAATGGCTACAAGGTGGTGACCAAGCCGGCCAAGGAGTTCACCGACTCGACCGGTCGCCGCAAGATCAAGGGCAACATGGACATCGAGCTGACGGTCGATGCCATGGAGCTGACCAAGGTGGTCGACCACTTCGTGATCTTCTCCGGCGACGGCGACTTCCGGACGCTGGTCGAGGCGCTGCAGCGGCGCGGCCGCAAGGTCAGCATCGTGTCGACGCTGGCCTCGCAGCCGCCGATGATCTCCGACGATCTGCGCCGGCAGGCCGACCACTTCATCGACCTCGTGTCGCTCAAGGCGGAGGTCGGGCGCGACCCCTCCGAGCGCCCGGCGCGCCGGCCCGAGCCGGCCCATGTCGAGGACGACGAATTCTGACGATGGGCGACAACCCGTCGCTGCTTGCCGAACCCGCCCAGGACTGCCCGCTCTGCCCACGCCTCCACGGCTTCATCGCCGGCTGGCGCGAGCGCGAGCCCGGCTGGTTCAACGCGCCGGTGCCGACCTTCATGGCGCCCGAGGGCGAGGCGGCGATCCGCCTCCTGGTGGTCGGGCTGGCGCCGGGGCTGCGCGGCGCCAACCGGACCGGCCGGCCGTTCACCGGCGACTATGCCGGCGACCTGCTCTACCGCACGCTGGCGCCTTCGGCTTCGCGGTCGGCCGCTACGAGGCGCGGCCCGACGACGGCCTGCGCCTGGTCGGCACCGCGATCACCAACGCGGTGCGCTGCGTGCCGCCCGAGAACAAGCCGGTCGGCGACGAGATCAACACCTGCCGCGGGTTCCTCAAGCCGACCATCGAGCGCTTCCCCAATCTCGGCGCGGTGGTGACGCTCGGCGCCATCGCCCACCAGTCGGTGGCGCGGGCGCTCGGGATCCGGGTGTCGGCGATGCCGTTCCGCCACGGCGCCCGCTACGACGCCGGCGCGCTGGCCGTCTTCCCGAGCTATCACTGCTCGCGCTACAACACCAATACGGGCGTGCTGACGGAAGCCATGTTCGTCAACGTTTTCAAGAGCGTGGCCGAAGAGCTGCGCGAGCTAGAGTCAGCCGCGTTCCTTCATCAGGCGGCCCTTCTCGCGCGCCCAGTCGCGCTGCTTCTCGGTCTGGCGCTTGTCGTGCAGCTTCTTGCCGCGGGCGACCGCCAGCAGGAGCTTGGCGCGGCCCTTGTCGTTGAAGTAGATCTTCAGCGGCACCATCGTCATGCCTTCGCGCTCGACGCTCTGGGCCAGCCGCGCCATCTCGCGCTTGTTGAGCAGCAGCTTGCGGCGGCGCCGCGGCTCGTGGTTGAAGCGGTTGCCCTGCAGGTATTCGGGCACGTAGGCGTTGATCAGCCAGATCTCGCCGCCCTCGACGGTGGCATAGGATTCCTGGATGTTGGCCTGGCCCTGGCGCAGCGACTTCACCTCGGTGCCGGTGAGCGCCAGGCCGGCCTCGAAGGTGTCCAGCACCTCGTAGGCGAAGCGCGCCTTGCGGTTCTCGGCCGCGACCTTGCTGTTGGGATCTTTCCTGACCTGCACCATGGCGGGACCTGAGACGCCGGGCGCCGTCAGTTCATCAGCCCGGCGTGCTGCAGGGCGGCGTCGATGCGCTCGGCGGTCGCGGGCTCGACGGTGACGAGCGGCGAGCGCACCACGTTCTCCGCCTTGCCGAGCCGGGACAGGGCATATTTGGCGCCGGAGACGCCGGGCTCGATGAAGATCGCCTTGTGGAGCGGCATCAGGCGGTCCTGGAGCTCGAGCGCCCGGTCGCGGTCGCCCGCCAGGCTGGCCTCCTGGAACTCGGCGCAAAGCCGCGGCGCGACGTTGGAGCGTGACCGAGATGGCGCCCACCCCGCCATGGGCGTTGAAGCCGAGCGCCGAGGCGTCCTCGCCGGAGAGCTGGATGAACTCCTTGCCGCAGGTGATGCGCTGCTCGGACACGCGCTCGATCTTGCCGGTCGCGTCCTTGACGCCGACGATGTTGGCGAAGTCGTTGGCCAGGCGGCCCATCGTCTCGGGCGACATGTCGATCACCGAGCGCGGCGGGATGTTGTAGATGATCACCGGCAGCCGCGTCGCGCGGGCGACGGCGGCGAAATGCTCGTAGAGGCCGCGCTGGGTGGGCTTGTTGTAGTAGGGCGTGACGACCAGCACCGCATCGGCGCCGACCTCCTCGGCGAAGCGCACCAGGCCGACCGCCTCCTCCGTGTTGTTGGAGCCGGCGCCGGCCACCACCGGGACGCGTCCGGCGGCCACTTCGACGCAGGCCCGGACGACCTGGCGGTGCTCGTCATGCGACAGCGTCGGCGACTCGCCGGTGGTGCCGACCGGCACCAGGCCCTTGGTGCCTTCGGCGATCTGCCACTCGACGAAGCCGCGGAAGGCTTTCTCGTCGAACCGCCCGTCCTTGCCGAACGGCGTCACCAACGCGGTCAACGAGCCTCTCAACATGATCATCCAACTCCTTGGACAGACTGAGTTTTTGCGCGCGACCGGGTCCGCCGGGGCGGCGCGTCGCAGGGCGGCGGCACCATAATGCCGCGCTGCGAGCCCGGCAAGGCCCGGCCGGCGATCGTTTTCACTCGAAAGCGCGGCGCGGCGCTAACGTTTCGTTTACGTCCCCTTCACCACGGACAAAGTAGGTTTCCTCCGCCCCCTCCGCTCTGTATCTTGTCTGGACAGGGATTGAAGACGACCATGCCGCCTCGCCATGCCGGCCGCCATCTCCTGCTGGCCGCCACCTTTCTTGCCGCCTTGCCTGCCGCAGCCGCAGCCCAGACGGGCACGACGGCCTATGCGCCCGCCCCGAAGGCGAGGCCGCAGGCGGCGATCGACGCTCTCGACGGCGGCACGACGGCTTCGGTCGGCAAGCAGGACCGGCTGGTGCCCGGAGCTTCGCGCGAGTCGGTGGCGCGGCTGAAGGCAGGGCTCGACGCGCTGGCGAGCGGAAACGTCGCGGCCGCGCGGGCGGCGCGCGACAGCCTGTCCGTGGCCTCGCTCGACCGCCACATCCTGACCTGGGCGATCGCCATGGAGGGCGGCCAGGCGGTGACCAGCGGCGAGATCGCGACGGCGGCGCAGGCGCTTCCCGGGCTGGCCCGGCATGGAGGCGCTGCGCAGGAACAGCGAACGCGCGCTGCGGCGCGAGGACCCGGCGCCCCGCGTCGTCGTCGATGCCTTCGGCAATACGGCGCCGCAGACCGCCGACGGCGCCATCGTGCTGGCGCGCGCGCTGGTGGCGCTCGGCGACCGGGACAGAGCCGTTGCGGTGCTGAGGCCCGTCTGGCGGACGGAGAAGCTCGACGCGGCGGACGAGCTGGCGATCCTCAGGGAATTCGGCAGCATCATCCCCAGGGCCGACCACCGCATCCGGATGGAGCGCATGCTCTATGCCGAACGGGTGACGTCGGCGCAGCGGGTGGCGACGCTTGCCGGCGCCAAGGCGCTGGCCGAGGCGTGGGGCGCGGTGATCAAGGGCGACCCGAAGGCCGGCAAGCTGCTCGACAAGGTGCCGGCCGCGCAGCGCTCGACCGGCTTCCTGTTCGCCGAGGCGCGCCATCTGCGCCGCAAGGAGCAGTACCGCAAGGCGGCGGCGCTCGTTCTCGAGGCGCCGCGCGATCGCGCCTCGCTGATCGATCCCGATGCATGGTGGGTGGAACGCCGGGCCCTGTCGCGCGAACTGGTCGACCATGGCGACCTGAAGACCGCCTACCGAATCGCCGCGGCCCATTCGGCCGAGAGCCCGACCAACGCCGCCGACGCCGAGTTCCACGCCGGCTGGTACGCGCTGCGCGGCCTCGGCGACGCATCGACGGCGGCGCAGCATTTCCGGCGGATCGCCGAGCTGGCCGACGGGCCGATCTCGCGGGCGCGCGCCTATTATTGGCTCGGCCGCGCCGCCGAGGCCGGCGGCCCGGGCGCCGCGCAAGACTATTATCTCAAGGCGGCGGCCTATGGCACGGCGTTCTACGGCCAGCTCGCGGCGGCCAAGATCGGCCGCGGCGGGCCGACGGTCGCCTATCCGCAGCCCGGCGCCGGCGACCGCCAGGCCTTCGCCTCCCGCGAGGCGGTGCGGGCGATCCGCCGGCTGGAGGACGCCGGGCATGCCCGGCGGGCGGAGATCCTCTACCGCGCGCTCGCCGAGCAGCTCGACAGCCCCGGCGAGCTGGCGCTGCTGGCGGTCATGGCGGAGAAGCGCGGCAATCACTTCCTGGCGCTGAAGGTCGGCAAGATCGCCGCCAATCGCGGCGTCGACATCGGGGCGCTGTCGCACCCGCTCGGCGCCATTCCGGCCGATGCGCGGATCTCGGGGTCCGGCATGGCGCTCGCCTACGCGATCGCCCGCCAGGAGAGCGAGTTCAACGTCGGCGCGGTGTCGGGCGCCGGGGCGCGCGGCCTGCTTGCAGCTGCTTCCCGGCACGGCCAAGGAGGTCGCCAAGCGTTCCGGCCTGCCCTACTCCAAGGCGCGGCTGACCACCGATGCCGCCTACAACGCCACGCTCGGCGCGGCTTTCCTGGGCGAGCAGCTCGGCCGCTTCGACGGCTCCTACGTGCTGACCTTCGCCGGCTACAATGCGGGTCCGCGTCGCGCCCTGGAATGGATCAAGCGCTATGGCGATCCGCGCGGCAAGGACATCGATACGGTGGTCGACTGGATCGAGCGCATCCCGTTCACCGAAACGCGCAGCTACGTGCAGCGGGTGATGGAGAACTACCAGGTCTATAAGATGCGGCTCGCCGGCCGTTTCGACATCGTCGCCGACCTGATGAACGGCCGCTGATGGCCGCGGCGGCCGCGCATTCGGACATCTTCTATTCCGCCGAGGACGGGCTCAAGCTGCACGTGGCGAGCTGGGGCGACGATCAGCCCGGCCGGCTGCCGGTGGTCTGCCTGCCCGGGCTGACCCGCACGGCGAACGATTTCACGGCACTGGCGCAGCTTCTCGCGCAGGACGCGTCGCGGCCGCGGCGGGTCTACGCCTTCGACTATCGCGGCCGCGGGCTGTCGGCCTACGATGCGGACTGGCGCCGCTACGACATCCGCGTCGAGGCGGCGGACGTGCTCGACGGGCTCACCGCGCTCGGCATCGAGCAGGCGGCGTTCATCGGCACCTCGCGCGGCGGGCTCATCCTGCATCTGCTGGCCGCCACGCGTCCGGCGGTCCTCGAGGGCGTGGTCCTCAACGATGTCGGACCGGCGCTCGAGGCCGAAGGGCTGGCGCATATCCGCGCCTATCTGGAACAGGCGCCGTCTCCGCGAAGCTTCGCCGAGGCCGTGGCGGTCCAGAAGGCGACCCATGGCGCGGCCTTCCCGGCCCTGTCCGACGCCGACTGGGACCGCATGACGCGGGCGATCTACCGCGACGAGGATGGCGTGCCGGTCGCCGACTACGACCCGAAGCTGGTCGAGGTGGTGAGGGCGATGGACCTCTCCAAGCCGGTGCCGACGATGTGGCCGCAGTTCGAAGGGCTCGCCGTGGCGCCGTTGATGGTGATCCGCGGCGCCCGCTCGATGCTCCTGTCGGCCGCGACGGTCGAGGAGATGGCGCGTCGGCATCCCGACTGCCGGACCGTGACGGTCGAGGGACAGGGGCACCCGCCGCTGCTCGAGACCGGCGACCTGCCGGACGCCATCGGGGCCTTCCTGGCGCATGCCGACGTGGCGGCGCGCCTCCAGACCTGAGCCTGCGAGTCTCGGCGACCGCGACCCCGTGCGAAAAAAGAAAAACCCGGCGAGTTGCCTCGCCGGGTCTTCGACCGATCAGGATACCCTGATTAGAAGTTGCGCTGCAGACGCAGGAAGCCGCCAAGCCGCCGTCCGTTTCCGCATTGCCATCGTCGTTGATGCTGCACAGACTACTGAAGTTGCCGACGAAGCACTGATCGCTCGAAGTTGTCGGTGTAGGTGACTTCAGGCGTGATCGTGAAGCCGGGAACGAGTTCGTAAGCAACGTTGGCGACGGCCGCGAAGTTCTCGCCAATCGTCATAGGAGATCTGGACATTGATCGCAGCCTTCGGGGTGACCTGCCAAGTGCCACCGCCCCAGATCGCCCAGTCGCCACCCCAACCGCCGTAGTAGTTGGGCTCCGCCAGGTTAACATCCGACCGGTATCGTGGTTCCCGGGAAGAATTCGATCTCATCCTTGTCCGCCCAGCCACCCATCACGAACAGCGAGAAGGCGTCGTTGAACTTGGCGTCCACGCGAACCTTGGCAGAGAAATTCTCCCAGACGGCATCGTAAGCGGCGACCGCCTTGATGCCACCCCAGCCAGCCGTGTAGCCGACGCCGGCAACAACGTTCGGCGCGTAGTCGTCGAGCGTGTAGAACGACGGGACCGTAGTACTGGTCGTCGCCGCCAATCGGATCTTCAAGGGCGACACCGGCAGTGAACCCGTTTCCAGCATCATAGGTGTAGGAGAGCTGGAACGCGTCGAACGGACCGTAAGGAATGAGGTCGTCGTGGATCACCCCGCCCGCATAGTCGGTGAAGGTTGAGAAGTAGGAGCGGTCATGCCGCCCCAGATGCCCCACTCGCCACCCCAACCACCGTAGTAGTTCGGCTGCACGTAGAAGACGTCGTTGACGCCATCGCCGTTCACGTCGATCGCTTCGTCGTCCTTGTCAGCCCAACCGGCCATGATGAACGCCGAGAACATGTCGTTGAACTTGGCGTCCACGCGGACCTTGGCGGCGAACTCTTCCCAGACCGAGTCGTAGGCGGCGACTGCCTTGATGCCACCCCAGCCGGCGGTGTAGCCGACACCGGCGACGACGTGCGGCGCGTAGCTGTCCAGCGTGAACAGATCGCCGGCGTAGATCACCTGCGGGAGGAAGATGCCGTCGCCGTCGATGTCCTCGACGCCGACCACAGCGCTGCCACCGAAGCCTTCTTCGACCGCGACACCAGCCGTGAAGCCGTTGCCGGCGTCATAGGTATAGGAGATCTGGTGCGTGTCGAAGGGACCGTACGGGATCAGGTCGTCGTGGATGACGCCGCCCGCATAGTCGGTGAAGGTCGAGAAGTAGGAGTCCGTCTTACCAGCGCGGAAGCCACCGAGCTCGAGGTAGGCATGCTCGATCGACTGGTCGAAGCTGCTGGTCGAGCCGTTGACCACTTCCAAGGTCCCCGGTGACCGGGTTGAAGGCCGCGGCGGCCTCGCTGCTGGTCGTGAACTGCATGTTGTATGCCACGTAGGCGCGCAACGTGCCGAGCTCGGTCTCCGAACGAGCGTCGACGCGGAGCTGGAAGCGAGCGCGCTTGTACCAGGCGTCCTGCGTGTTCTGCGAGCCATCGGCATTGAACGGCTCGTTCTTGTCGATGATGTCCGTCAGGCCGATGTCGTAGCCGACGCCCTGGCCCGAAGCGGTGTTGAGGTAGGGGTAGGACTCCAGGGTGCCTGCGCCGATGTCATAGCGCATGTAGCCGCTGACCTTGAGGCAGGTTTCAGTCCCCGGGATGTAGTAGAAGCCGGCGCCGTATACGTCGCAGACGCGAACGTACTCGACCGGCTCCGGCTCGGCGACGACGACCGCGTCGGCGGCGCGCGCACCGGAGACTGCGACCAGGGCCGCAGCGGAGCCGAGAAGTAGGCTCTTGATGTTCATTTTCTGACCTCCAGTCAAAGTTAGTAAGCGGGTCTGGGTATTTTTGCTGAAGGACAGCGTTCCCTGCCCCATCCCCAATGGCGAAAAAGACGCGCACCGCGCTGCTTCTTCGCTGCAGACTTTTACCGATGACTGTCGGCCGTTCAACAAGCTTCGGCGTTTTGTGGCGGCCTGCCGGCTGCTATGCCCCAAGGCTGTTGCACAAATGACACGATTTGGCCCAGCTTCTTCACAGGTTGATAACCATGACAGTCCGGGCGCAACAGCCAAGCAGCCCTTGAGCTGGGTTTCGAGCTCCTTCTGCCATCCGAGTTCGGGTTGGGCAATGGCTAGATTCAGGTTCGATCCAGGAAGTCTGATCGAATCCCGCTTTTTGTCGCGGCTGCACCAAGGCGCCTTATTGATTGTGAGGTCGGAATTCTTTATCGAGCGATGCGCCGGAGAGGTGGCCGAGTGGTCGAAGGCGCTCCCCTGCTAAGGGAGTAGGCCTCAAAAGGGCCTCGTGGGTTCGAATCCCATCCTCTCCGCCAGCCTCGTCCCCAACGCGCCTGCTCGGGTCCGGACTTTCCGGCCCATCCAGCATGCTCGGCCCTCAGCGGCGATCGAGCACCCCCCGACCTCGTTAGCTTCCAAGGTCTTTCCTCTGTCCGGAGCCTGGCTTCCAGGCGTTTGCGATGCTGCGCGCTCCGGACGGCTCTTGATTCTGACTGGAGGTCAGAAAATGAACATCAAGAGCCTACTTCTCGGCTCCGCTGCGGCCCTGGTCGCAGTCTCCGGTGCGCGCGCCGCCGACGCGGTCGTCGTCGCCGAGCCGGAGCCGGTCGAGTACGTTCGCGTCTGCGACGTATACGGCGCCGGCTTCTACTACATCCCGGGGACTGAAACCTGCCTCAAGGTCAGCGGCTACATGCGCTATGACATCGGCGCAGGCGACAATTGGGGTCTGACGAACGTCATCGACAAGAAGGACCCGCTCGACGATATCGGGCAGCAGAACCTGGACGACAGCTGGTTCCAGCGGGCTCGCTTCCAGCTCCGCGTCGACGCCCGCTCCGACACCGAGCTCGGCACGCTGCGGGCCTATGTCGCCTACAACATGCAGTACACCACGGAGAAAGCGAAGGGCGACTATTTCGACCCCGAGCTGCGGCGGGTCGTCTCGGCGGATGGGTCGACGGCCACCTTCGACCAGTCGATCGAGCATGCCCATATCGATCTCGGCGGCTTCCGCGCTGGCAAGACCGACTCCTACTTCTCGACCTTCACCGACTATGCGGGCGGCGTCATCCACGACGACATCGTCTCTTACGGGCCGTTCGACACGCACCTCCTTTCCTATACCTATCAAGGCGATAGCGGCTTCACGGCCGGGCTGTCGCTGGAAGAAGGCAAGGGCACTGGCGAACTCGTCGACGACTTCAACGACGACGGGCTGGCCGACTCCATTCGTCAAGAGCGGCGACATCTACGCCATCGACAGCTACATGCCGCACGTGGTGGCGGGGCTGGGCTATACGGCGGGCTGGGGCGGCGTGAAGGTCGTCGGCGCCTATGACTCGGTCTGGGAAGAGTATGCCGTCAAGGCACGGCTCGACGCCGAGCTCAACGAGACGTTCACGGGCTTCATCATGGCCGGGTGGAAATCGGCCGACGAGTACACCGTAGACGTCAACGGCGACGGACAGGTCGAGCGCTACATCAACAGCCCGAACAATTATGGGCGCTGGGGTGGCGACTGGGCCGTCTGGGGCGGCGTGACCGCCACCGTGTCGCCGCGCGCCAAGGTCAACGTGCAGATCTCCTACGACGACTTCGAGAACTTCGCCGCCATCGCCAATGTCGGCTACGAGCTCGTCCCGGGATTCACCATCACGCCGGAAGTCGGCTTCGTCGACAATTTCGACGACCTGGCCGACGACAAGGACGGTGAGGTCAACGGGTTCCTGAGGTTGCAGCGCAACTTCTGAACCCAACAAGAACCGGCTTCGGCTGACGCCGGAGCCACCCTGAATGCGTTTGCGAGCGCCGGGCGGTCGAGCGTCCGGAAGAGGTGAGACAGGTCCTGGCCGAAGGTCGCGCCACTTCGGCCAGGCTGTCGTTCTCGAGAGAAGTTTTCTTCTCTTGCTTCCCGAATGGTTCTATGGTCACTGCCCGGCGTACAAATAAAAATTTGCCCGCTTTGGTATTGCCATCAGCTAATGAAGAGATGTCTTGAAGAGCGGCGTGCCGCGCACTCCTATACCTACTCCGCTTCATTGGGAATTGGCGGTTCCTTTACTGATTCCTATTTTAGCGTCGTTGCAAGATACTCGCTATCCGAGCTGTTTGAGAAATACAACCATATCCTTTGGGAAGACGGGAACCACAAGTACAATGTCACCTTCTTCATCGGCGAATTGAACGAGATCCTTTGCGGGGAGCGCTTCAGCGCCTTCCACCAGGGCACGCTCGACGAGCTCGTCGGAAAGCTACGCGAACGTGGCAACAGCAACGCGACGATCAACCGCAAGGTGGCGGCGCTCAGCAAATTGCTGCGAAAGGCGTACAAGATGGGCGACATTCACAGCCTGCCGGAGTTCCGCCGACAAAAGGAGCGCGCCGGGCGAATCCGCTTCCTCGACTTCGACGAAGAGGACCGGCTGTTCGAGGCGGTGCGAGCCCGCTGCGAGGACAGCCACCGCCTCAGCGTCTTCCTGGTCGACACGGGCTGCCGCCTCGGCGAAGCGCTCGGGCTGATCTGGAGCGACGTCCAGGATGGCAGGGTGAGCTTCTGGATCACCAAATCGGGGCGCAGCCGGACCATTCCGCTGACGGAGCGCGCGGGGGCGAGCGTCGCCCAGGCAAAGGGCGCGCGCGGAGGGCCCTTCGCCATGCTGACCGCCGTCCGCTACCGGGCCCTGTGGAACGAGGCGAAGGCCGAGGTCGGGTTGGGCGCCGACCACCAGGTGGTGCCGCATATCCTGCGTCATACCTGTGCGTCGCGACTCGTGCAGGGTGGAAATCGACATCAGACGCGTTCAGATGTGGCTTGGCCATCAGACCCTGCAGATGACCATGCGCTATGCGCATCTGGCGACGAACGACCTCGACGCCTGCCTGAACGTGCTCGACCGAAACCGCTGCCGGCCGGCCACCAAGGCCCGGCGGAGCGCCTAGCCGCCCGTGCGACGGCGCTCGGAGCGTCCGCGCTGTCCAGGATGCGCCGTGGCGCCGGCGGCCGCCCTGAGGGGCCGTAGCCCTTGGCTTTAGGTCGGGCATGGACCTTTCAGGGACGGGGATCACGTGTCGCGCGCCCGTTCACGACGCGGACGGGCGGGGGCGTGAAGCAACGGCCACCTCCCCTCCCCGACAGGCACGGCCGTACAAGCATGCACGAACACCAGCCAGCCGCGTGCGGCGCCACATGGGCGCTTCTAGAGGGCCTCAAGCTCCGGCGGCGACGCGCCAAGCGACACTCCGAGCGCGCACGACGGCCCAGCCTGGCGATCCGGCGCGCGGAAGCCGAGCCGCCGGTGCGCCTCAAGCACCAGTGCCATTCCGGCCGCTGGCGGGCGGAGCTGCGCGGCAATGGGGCATCGTCCAGAGCGCGTGGCCGTTCCGACCATCCGCAGGCGGAGCGGTCTCCGTGCACCGCAGACCGCGCCGCTGCGCTGGGGCTCGCCGGGATCAGATCTTCGCGGTCGCGGCCGTAAAGCCGGCAAGCGAGATCTGCATCACGATCTCGGCGTTGCTGGCCGAACGGACCCGAATGTTGAGGATCGAACCGTGCTTCAGCTCGCCGAGGCGAGTGCCGTCGAGCGGAACCTTGGCATAGCTGCCGTTCTGGTCGGCCGTCACGATGGGGAAGCGGGTCGGCTTGCCATCGTCGACGAACACGTCGACGCCTTCCGTCAGCAACAGGCCGTGCGGCAGGCCGAGCGTGGCGACGAGCTCGCCCGAAGCCGGATCCTTGGCGACGGTGACCGTGAGGACCCGCTGCGAAGTCTGCTTGGCGATCAAGGTCTGCGACACCGTGCAGGCCAGCGCATCGTCGGCACCGGCCGAGGCGCAAGACACCATCCACGGCTGGAGATTCGGGGCGGCCGCGGTCTCGGCCTTGGCGGCCTTGCCGGCGGCAGCCTTGTCGTCAGCCGCCGCGGGAAACACGGCGCCCTGGGCGAGGAGGATCACCGCCACTGCCGCGAGGCTCGCAAAACGCGCCCGCATGTTCGACGGTGCATAGGAGGCCTTGGCCGGGGTGAAAAAGCGAAACTTTGTCATTCTTTCTATCTCCTTGAATATGTTCTTGAATATGTTGTCGTGATCATCAACGGGTGGAATGCTGGCTTGGGCTGCGCGTCTTCCGCCAGACTGTCGCCAAGGCGGATATGCACGGACTCAGAGAGGCCTACCGCGGCGACGCTTCTGGGGACGCGTGGACCCATCGGGGAAAAGCAAGCCGTGCGAAAGCCGGCAAGGCCGCATTATATTAAGCCCTTCTAATATTACTTCAACAATACAGCGGGGAGATGAATAAAAACCACCTCTGTGTCAATGCTGATAATGCATGATCGAAGAAAAAAGTGTCTCTTTAGTGACCTGGCTTCGCTCAGGGCTTGGCAGCCGCGGCGAGCGCCGCAGGCAGTTCCTGGGCGAAGATGTCAAGCTCGTCGTCGCGGCCGACGCTGACCCTGATGCAGCGGTCGAGTTGCGGCACCATCGGCTTGCGGACGAAGACGTCGCGGGACAGCAGGCCCTTCATCACCTCGAGCGCAAAGGCGCCGTCGCGGCCGCAGTCGATGGTTACGAAGTTGGTCGCCGAGTCGATCGGCGCGAGGCCGTTCTCGCTGGCGATTGCGGCGATGCGGCGGCGGCCGGCGGCGACGCGCGCGACGACCTCGGCGAGGTAGGGCTGGTCTGCCAGCGCGGCGGCGCCGGCGATCTGCGCCATGCGGCTGACGCCGTAGTGGTTGCGCACCTTCTCGACGGCGCGGATGAGCGACGCCTCGCCCACCGCATAGCCGCAGCGAATGCCGGCCAGGCCGTAGGCCTTCGAGAAGGTACGCATGCGCACGACGTTGGGGCGGGCGGTGTCGAGCGGCGGCAGCGTGCCCTGGGGCGCGGTCTCGCCATAGGCCTCGTCGAGGACCAAGAGGGTGCGCTCCGGCAAGTCGTCCACGAAGCGGGCGATGTCGGCTGCCTCCCACCAGGTTCCCATGGGGTTGTCGGGGTTGGAGAGGTAGACCAGCGGTGCCTCGTGCTGCCGCGCGGCAGCCGAGAGGCCGTCGAGGTTTTCGCGGTCGCGCTCGAAGGGCACGGCGACCAGCTGTCCGCCAAAACCTTCGACATGGAAGTTGAAGGTCGGGTAGGCGCCCAGCGAGGTCACCACCGGCGCGCCGGGCGACACGAACATCCTGACGACGAGGTTGAGCAGGCCGTCGATGCCTTCGCCGACCACGACGTTGTCGATCGAGACGCCGAGATGCTCCGCCAGGTCGGCCTTCAGCTGGTGATTGTCGGGGTCGCAATACATCCACATGTCCGGCGCCGCCTCGCGCATCGCCGCAATGACGGCAGGTGAGGGACCGAAGCTCGACTCGTTGGCGCCGATGCGGGCGCGGAAGGGACGGCCACGCGCGCGCTCCTGGGCTTCGGGCCCGACGAAGGGGACGCTGGCCGGCAAGGCATCCACCAGCGGCGTCAGTCGCGGTCTTTCGGTCATCTGGCGGAGCCCTCCATCCTCGGCAGCGCAGCACGTTCAAGTCTTAGGAGCAGGCCGCGTTCGGCGCAATCCGGAGAGCGGACGGGGCTGCGGGCCGCCCCCAGCCCCTTTGCAAGCAGTGTAGGTAGAATTGCCCATGGCGTGGGGAGTCTCCGCGGCGCACAATCCGGGCGCTCTCGAACGCCCAACCCGAGAGCCTGCCCCGTCCGGCGAGCGATACCACCCGAACCCCCAACCCCCATCGCTCGCCGGACCCCCGCGGCGAAACCGGATCGCCCGCCAAAGCCCTCTCCTGCGGCACAAATGGCTTGAGCTTCGCGGCGGAACCCTTAGGGTGCGCGCGAAACCCTCACCCCCCGGCTGGCGGCGCCCCGCTTCGCCGCTTCGAGACAAGGAACGACGACCATGGCGCGGATCACGTTGAGGCAGCTTCTCGACCATGCGGCCGAGCACGGCTACGGGGTGCCGGCCTTCAACATGAACAACATGGAGCAAGGCCTGTCGATCATGGAGGCGGCCGAGGCGACGCGCTCGCCGGTGATCCTGCAGGCTTCGCGCGGCGCGCGGGCCTACGCCAACGACGTGGTTCTCGCCAAGCTGATCGATGCCCTGGTGGAGATCCATCCCGAGATCCCGGTCTGCATGCATCTCGACCACGGCAACAACGAAGCGACCTGCGTCACCGCCATCCAGTACGGCTTCACCTCGGTGATGATGGACGGCTCGCTGAAGGAGGACGGCAAGTCCCCGGCCGACTACGACTACAATGCCGGCATTACCCGCCGCGTGGTCGACATGGCGCATTGGGGCGGCGTATCGGTGGAGGGCGAGATCGGCGTGCTCGGCTCGCTGGAATCCGGCGGCGGCGAGCAGGAGGACGGACACGGCGTCGAAGGCACGCTCGGCCACGACCAGCTGCTGACCGATCCGGACCAGGCGGTCGCGTTCGTCCGCGACACGCATGTGGACGCGCTGGCGGTCGCCATGGGCACCAGCCACGGCGCCTACAAGTTCTCGCGCAAGCCGGACGGCGCAGTGCTCGCCATGCAGGTGATCGAGGCCATCCATGCCAAGCTGCCCAACACGCATCTGGTGATGCACGGCTCGTCGTCGGTGCCCGAGGACCTGCAGGAGATCATCAACCGCTATGGCGGCACGATGAAAGCCACTTGGGGCGTTCCGGTGGAGGAGATCCAGCGCGGCATCAAGCACGGCGTGCGCAAGATCAACATCGATACGGACAACCGCATGGCGATGACCGGGGCGATCCGCAAGGTGCTCAGCGAGAACCCCTCGGAGTTCGACCCGCGCAAATACCTGGTGCCGGCGCGCGAGGCGATGACTAAGCTCTGCAAGGAGCGCTTCGAGCAGTTCGGGACGGCCGGCAATGCCGACAAGATCAAGCCGCTGCCGCTCGGCGAGATGGCCAAGCGCTACCGCGCCGGCAAGCTCGACCCGAAGTTCGGCTAGGCGCGGCCGTGCCGCCGCTTCTCGCCATCGAAGTCTGCGTGGAGAACACCGACGGCCTGATCGCCGCCCAGAATGCCGGCGCCGATCGCGTGGAGCTATGCGCCTCCTTGCTGGAAGGCGGGCTGACCCCCTCGGCCGGCATGGTCCGCGAGGCGCTTCGTGTCGCCACGGTGCCCTTCTTCGTGATGGTGCGGCCGCGCGGCGGCGATTTCCTCTATAGCGACGTCGAGTTCGCCGCGATGGTCGACGACGTGAAGCAGTTCCGCGACATGGGGGTCGCAGGCGTCGTGGTTGGCTGCCTGGCCTCCGACGGCAGCATCGACGAGGCGCGCATGCGGGCGCTGGTCGAGGCGGCGCGGCCGCTGAAGGTGACCTGCCATCGGGCCTTCGACATGGCCCGCGACCATGCGGAGGCGATCGAGGCGCTGGTGCGCGCCGGCGTCGACCGGGTGCTCACCTCGGGCCGTCACGAAACCGCGCTGGAAGGGCTCGGCGTGCTCGCCGAGACCGTTCGCATTGCTGGTAGCCGGCTGACCGTCCTGGTCTGCGGCGGGCTGAACGCCGAAAACGTCGGCTCCGTCATCGACGCGACGGGAGCGGAAGAGGTGCATTTCGCGGCGCTGCGCGATCTGCCGAGCGCCATGCGCTTCCGCAATCCGACGGTCGGGATGGGCGGCACAGCCCTGACGCGCGAGTACACGACCACCGTCACCGACGAGGACGCCGTGCGTGCGGTGATCGCGGCGGCGCGTCGAGCGGGCGCGGCAACGGGCTGATCGGCACCCTCGCCGACCCTCTTCTTTCATTCGTGAATGAGTGCCCAGCCGGCCATGTAGGTCGGGATGGCCGAACGCGGCCTTGAAACTCTCATGCATATGTGAAAATACTATTCATACAAGAAGAGCGCGGGAGGATTGCATGAACGCCGCTCCAAGCTCGGCGAGAGGAGCCGCGTCATGACGGAAATCGCGCCGACCGTCGGCGTTTCGTCGACCTTTCCGACCGACATGCCTGCCGACCATGCCGCCATTCCGGTGTGGAACGCCGAGAACTGGTTCTACGAGGATTGGCCGGTCGGCCAGAAGATCCGCTCGCTGCGGCGCACGCATCGCCGAAGGCGACAGCCACCTCTTCAACGCGCTGGTGCTCGACATCCACCCCTATGTGCAGGACCAGATGTTCGCCGAGCGCGAAGGCATCTTCGGCAAGCGGCTGGTCGCCGGCGCCTTCGTCTTCTCGGCGGGGCTCGGGCTGGTCGCGACCAACTGCGTCAACGCCTTCTCCTACGGCTACGACAGGCTGCGCTTCATCAAGCCGGTGTTCGTCGGCGACACGATCTACGCGATCCGCACCAACCTCGAAAAGACGCCGCGCTACAAGGAGATGGGCCTGATCCGCGCCAGCTACGAGGTGTTCAAGGGCGAGGGCGAGCTGGTGCTCTATTGCGAGCATCTGCAGACGGTGAAGTATCGCAATCCGGCAGACTTTGCCGGCAAGACAGAGAAATAGCCCGATGAACGACGCCGACGACCTGCCGCTCGCCGGCCTGGTCGTCGTCGACATGAGCCAGTTCCTGTCCGGCCCCTACTGCTCGCTGCAGGCTGCTCGACCTCGGCGCGCGCGTCATCAAGATCGAGCGGCCCGACGGCGGCGACCTGTCGCGCCGGCTCTATCTCAGCGACACCGAGATCGGCGGCGATTCGACCATCTTCCACGCCATCAATCGCGCCAAGGAAAGCTTGGCGGTCGACCTCAAGGACCCCGCCGACCTCGGCCGCGCTGCGAGCGCTGCTCGCCAAGGCCGACGTGCTGATCCAGAATTTCCGGCCGGGCGTCATCGAGCGGCTCGGCCTCGACTACGAGGCGGTCGAAGGCGATCAACCCGCGGCTGGTCTACGCCTCGATCAGCGGCTATGGCGAGGAAGGGCCCTGGGTGAAGCGCCCGGGCCAGGACCTGCTGGCGCAGGCGCGCTCCGGGCGTCATGTGGCTGAACGGCGACGAGGACCAGGGGCCGGTGCCGTTCGGCCTGGCGATCGGCGACATGCTGGCCGGCGCGGCGGCCGCGCAAGGCATCCTGGCGGCGCTGGTGCGGCGCGGCGTGACCGGCCAGGGCGGCGCATGTCGAGACCAGCCTGCTCGAAGCGCTGGTCGACTTCCAGTTCGAGGTGCTGACGACGCATCTCAACGACGGCCGGCGGCTGCCGCGACGCTCGAGCTTTCGCAGCGCGCACGCCTATCTCGTCGGCGCCCTACGGCGTCTATCCGGCCAAGGACGGCTTCCTCGCCATCGCCATGACGCCGATCCCCAAGCTCGCCGACCTGCTCGGCCTCGAGCCGAGCTCGCGCCCTACCGCGACCAGCCGGCGACCTGGTTCACGGCGCGCGACGAGATCAAGGCGATCATCGCCGCAGAAGATCGCCACGCGCAGCCGATCGACGATTGGCTGGCCATGCTCGAGCCCGCCGACATCTGGTGCGCCAAGGTGCTCGACTGGCCCGAGCTGATGGAGAGCGACGGCTTCCAGGTGCTCGACATGCTGCAGACGGTGACGCGCGAGGACGACGTGTCGATCCTGACCACGCGCTCGCCGCTGCGCGTCGACGGCGTGCGCGGCCGAAGTCGACCGCGCCGCGCCGCGGATCGGCGAGCACAGCGCGGCGATCCGCGCGGAGTTCGGCCTGTGACGCTCACCCTCAAGGGCATGACCTGGAGCCATCCGCGCGGCTACGACCCGATGGTCGCCTGCTCGGCGCTCTGGGCAGGAGCAGACCGGCGTCGCGATCGACTGGGACAAGCGCTCGCTGCAGGATTTCGAATCCTTCCCGGTCGAGGAGCTGGCGCGCGCGCTACGACCTGATCGTCATCGACCATCCGCATGTCGGCCAGATCACCGCGGAAGGCTGCCTGGCGCCGCTCGACGTCCCCGGCCGCGAGGCGGAGCGCGACGGCGCTCGCGAGCGGCAGCGTCGGCCGATCCTACCCGAGCTATCATCTGGCAGGGGCGGCAATGGGCGTTGCCGATCGACGCGGCGAGCGCAGGTCCAGGCCTGGCGGCCGGACGCTGCTCGCAGCGCCGCCGGCGCGCTGGGAGCGACATGCTGGCGCTGGCGCGGCAGGGCAGGGTGCTGCTGCCGCTGCGCCCGCCGCATTCGCTGATGACGCTTCTTCACGCTCGCCGGCCAATCTCGGCGCGCCCTGCGCGACCGACGGGCCCGGGCGAGCTGATCGACGCCGGAGGCAGGCAGCGCAGGTCTTCGAGGCGATCCGCGAGATCGCCGCGCTGATCGACGCCGGCGTGCCTCGACGATGGACCCGATCGCCGTCTTCGAACGCATGGCCGCAGGCGGATCAGCCAGATCGTCTGCGTCGCCGCTGATCTACGGCTATGTCAGCTATGCGATGGCGGGGTTTCGGCCGCACCGCCTGGCCTTTGCCGACATCCCCGCCGTCGGCGCGAACGGCCCGGTCGGCTCGGCGCTGGGCGGCACCGGCATCGCCGTGTCGGCCTTCTCGGCGGCAGCGCGAGGCGGCGATCGACTTCGCCTACTGGGTCGCCAGCGGCGAGGTCCAGCGCGGGCCCTATGCCGCGGCGGGCGGCCAGCCCGGCCATGCCGCGCCTGGGAGGACGAGGCGGTCAACGCCGCGACCGGCGACTTCTACCGGGCGACGCGCGCGACGCTGGAGGGCGCCTGGGTGCGGCCGCGCCACGACGGCTACATGGCGTTCCAGCAGGCCGCGTCCGACCAGCTCAATGGAAGGGCTCGCCGGCCGGCACACGGCGCGCGCCGTCGTCGACGACCTCAACCGGCTGTTTCGAACTGAGTTTCTGAGCGCGTGCGCGCTTCACAGCCGCCAGAGGCGCCGGGCGTTGCCGGACAGCAGCTTCTCGCGCTCCTCGGCGCTGGCGCCGGCCGTCAGCGCATGGGTGGCGGCGACCCAGGTCGACAGCCCGCCGCCCAGCGTGCAGACCGGCCAGTCGCTGCCCCAGACGACGCGGTCCCAGCCGAAGCTTCCGATCGTGTGCTCGACATAGGGCCGCAGCGTCTCGACCGTCCAGTTGTCCGGGTCGGCATAGGCGACCACGCCGGAAATCTTGCCGACGACATTCGGGCGCCGGGCGATCTCGGTCATGTGCTCGCGCCAGGGATGCAGCGCGCCGCCCTTGATGTCCGGCACGCCGCAATGGTCGAGCACGAACTGCACGTCGGGCGCGAGGTCGGCGAGCGCCGATCGCGCTGCGGGATCTGGCGCGGCAGCACGCAGAGATCGAAGGTCAGCCCGGTGCCGGACAGCCGCTTGATGTTCTCGCGAAACAGCGGGCTCTCCGACAGCTCGTCCGGCATCACGTGCAGCACGCGCCGAAACCCCTTGACGAAGGGGTTCGCTTCTGGCCGTTCGAGAGAGGCGGCGAAGCCGTCGTCCTCCGGCCGGCAGGCGGCGATGGCGCCGACGAGCAGGCTGCCCGGCTGCCGCGGCGAGGCCGGCGACATAGGCGGTCTCGGCCTCGATGTCGGCCGCGGTCGACGTCGACCTCCATGTGCAGCGCGCTGCCGATGCCGGCGCGCCTCGCCTCGCGCGCGTATTCCTCGTAGGGGAAATCGCGGTTCGAGCGCCGGCACGCCGGCCAGCCAGGGATAGCGCAGCGCCGACTGGTCGATGACGTGCAGATGGGTGTCGATGATCATGCCTGTCCTCCTGGCGCTGCCGAATGTTCTCACAGAAAAATCCGTCATTCAAATACGAATTCAGCTGGGCCTGCCGTCGACGTCCGACCCGGCGAGCTGCGACAGCGTCTCCGCGGTCGCCAGGATGAGCTCGATGGTGCGCGGTGATGTCGGGCGCCGCCGGGCACGTTGACCAGCGTGATGTAGGGCACGGTGAGCGCCGCGATCGCCTTGCCGTCCGGGCCGAGCACCGGCGCCGACAGGTTGTAGACGCCGGCCGTCTGCAGGCTCGCCATCATCTCGTAGCCGCGGTCGCGGATCTGGTCGAGCCGCTCGAAGAACTCGGCCGGCTGCGGCCGGCCTCTCGGTGCTGCTCGACATGCTCGGCGATCATCATCTGCCGCTCCTCCGGCGAGCCGGAAGGCAAGCAGCACGTGGCCGGAGCCGGTGTCGAACAGGCTGATATGCGAGCCGACGCGGATCGAGATGCCCCAATAGCCCGGCGCCTCCTGCTGGGCGATGACGACGGCCGAGCCGCGGTCGAAGACGACCAGTTGGTTGGCCTGGCGCGAGCGTCTCGGCGAGCTCGCGCATCAGCGGCGTGGCGTAGGAGACCAGCCGCCGCACCGGCGCATGCAGCTGCGCCAGGCCGAACAGTTTCAGCGTCAGCGAATAGCGGTCGCCGTCGATGCGCGTGACGTAGCCGCGCCGCACCAGGCGGTCGAGCATGCGGTAGAATTCGTTGGGGCTGCGGCCGAGCCGCTTGGCGATCTCGGCCTGGGTCAGGCCGCCGTCGACGCCGGCCAGCAGCTCGAGGATGTCGAGCCCCTTGTCCAGCGCCGGCGCGCGGTAGCGGTCGTCGTCGTTCCTCGTCCAAAGCTCGCTCCCCTCCAGTGAATTGTCGCCTTGCATATACGCACAGAGCGCTCGGCGAGCAAGAGAATTTCGGCTTGACGCTCTATGAAAATAACCTGTTTGTATATGAATGAAGCGCTCATAAGTGAGCGCTCGCTGCGATCGCGCGCCCGGCGTGCGGCGCAGGCTCAAGGGAGGATCACCGATGAACAGACTGCTTTCCGGCGTCGCGGCCGGAGCCGTGCTGCTTGGCCCTGGCAGGCGGCGCGGCCGCTGCGCGAGCTGCCCGGCAAGTTCGAGGGCGTGACGATCGACGCCAAGCTGATCGGCGGCCAGCAATACGAGGCGCTCTATGCGCGCATCGCCGAGTGGGAGAAGGCTGACCGGCGCCAAGGTCAACGTCCTGTCCAAGAAGAACCATTTCGAGCTCGACAAGGAGATCAAGTCGGACATCGCCTCGGGCAGCATCAACTGGTGCGTCGGCTCGAACCATTCGTCCTTCGCGCCGCAATATCCCGGACATCTACACCGACCTCACCGCGCTGCTGCCGAAGGAGGAGATCGACGCCTTCGTGCCGGCCAACATCGCCGCCTCGACGCTCGACGGCAAGCTGGTGATGCTGCCGCGCGCCCAGTTCGACGTTTCGGCGCTCTACTACCAGAAGAGCCTCTACGCCGACGAAGCCAAGAAGGCGGCCTACAAGGACAAAGTACGGCACCGACCTGGTGCCGCCGGACACCTGGGAAGAGGTGACGCGAGCAGGCCGAGTTCTTCGCCGCCCCGCCGGATTTCTACGGCACGCAGTTCGCCGGCAAGGAAGAGGCGATCAACGGCCGCTTCTACGAGATGGTGGTCGCCGAGGGCGGCGAATATCTCGACAAGGACGGCAAGCCGGCCTTCAACTCCGACGCCGGCGTCCGCGCGCTCGACTGGTTCGTCAACCTCTACAAGGCCAAGGCGGTGCCGGCCGGCACGACCAACTATCTGTGGGACGATCTCGGCCAGGGCTTTGCCTCGGGCACCGTCGCGATCAACCTCGACTGGCCGGGCTGGGCCGGCTTCTTCAACGACCCGAAGTCGTCGAAGGTCGCCGGCAATGTCGGCGTCAAGGTGCAGCCCAAGGGCTCGTCCGGCAAGCGCACCGGCTGGTCCGGCCATCACGGCTTCTCGGTCACCGAGAACTGCGCCAACAAGGAAGCCGCCGCCTCGCTGGTCTGGTTCCTGACCAACGAGGACAGCCAGAAGCTCGAGGCCGCCGCCGGCCCGCTGCCGACCCGCACCGCCGTCTGGCAGTGGGACATCGAGCAGGCCAAGTCGCGACCCCTACAAGACCGAGGTGCTGACGGCCTTCCAGGAGGCCGCGCAGAACGCCTTCCCGGTGCCGCAGACGGCCGAGTGGATCGAGATCTCCAACGCCGTCTATCCGGAGCTGCAGGCCGCGATCCTCGGCGACAAGACGTCCAAGCAGGCGCTCGACGACGCAGCCGCCAAGGCGACGGCAGATCCTCGAGGACGCCGGCAAGCTCTGAGTCGCTGCCACCGGCGGCGCCGCACCTCTCCGAAGGAGCAGGCGCGCCGCGACCGTTTTCCGACGGCGAGATGCGCTCGGATGCCGCTCGCCGTCACGGCTTGCGGCATCACGGCGCCAACGCAGAGCCGTGATCAGCACATGAAACGGCTCGAGACTCTCCGCACCGTTCCTGCTCCTCCTGCCGGCCATCATCGTGCTGGCGGCGGTGGTGGTCGTGCCGCTGCTGCTGTCGCTTCTATTCCAGCTTCACGCCGTTCCGGCTGACCAAGCCCGAGACCTTCTTCGTCTTCATCGGCTTCCGCAACTACGTCGAACATCCTCACCGACTGGGATTTCTGGGTCGCCTTCGGCCGCACCGTGCTGCTGCTGACCATCGCGCTCAACCTCGAGATGCTGCTCGGCCTCGGCCTGGCGCTGCTGGTCGAGAAGGCGTCGCGCGGCCAGCGCGTGCTGCGCACGCATCATGATGTTCCCGATGATGTTCTCGCCGATCCTCGTCGGCTTCCAGTTCAAGTTCATGTTCAACGACAATATCGGCCTGGTGAACAACGCGCTGCAGGCGCTCGGCCTGACCGACCGCGCCATCCCCTGGCTGATCGACGGGCAACCTCGCCTTCATCGCCATCCTGGTCGCCGAGGTCTGGTCGTCGACCTCGGTGTTCGCGATCCTCATCCTGGCCGGCCTGCTGGCCATGCCGCGCGAGCCGATCGAGGCGGCGCGCGTCGACGGCTGCACGCCCTGGCAGACGTTCCGCTATGTCACCTGGCCGTTCATCATGCCGTTCGCCTACATCGCCATGACCATCCGCTCGCTCGACGTGGCGCGCGCCTATGACATCGTGAAGATCATGACCGACGGCGGCCCGGCCAGGCCGCACCGAGCTGCTGTGGACGCTGGTCGCGCGCACCGGCTACAGCGACGCGCAGGATGGGGCTGGCCAACGCCATGGCCTATTTCTCGATCCTGCTGTCGATCCTCTTCACCGTCTATTTCTTCCGCAAGCTCGCCGCGGCGCGCGCGCCAGATCGGAGCGGAGTGGTAGATGGACGAGAACACCTCCCACCGGCTCCGCAAGCGGCTCGCTTGCCGTGGCGCACGCCGTCGGCCTGTTCGCTGGCCATGCTGGTCATCTGCCTGCCCGGGCATCTGGATCGTGCTGTCGTCGCTGCAGGCCGACCGTCGAGATCATGGCGAAGCCGCCGGTGTGGATCCCGCAGGAGCTGTCGCTCGACGCCTATCGTCGCCATGTTCTCCGGCATCGGCCAGGGCGGCATCCCGGTGATCGACTATTTCCGCAACTCGCTGATCATCTCGATCACCTCGACGGTCGATCGCCATCGCCATCGGCATGGCCGGCGGCTACGCCTTCGCGCGCTATCGCTTCCGCGGCAAGTCGGCGATGTTCCTCGGCCTGATGCTGACCCGCACCGTGCCGGGCATCGCGCTGTCGCTGCCGCTGTTCTTCGTCTACGCGCGGCTCGGCATCATCGACACGCATTTCGGCCTGATCCTGGCCTATGTCGCGCTCAACGTGCCGTTCACCATCTGGCTGATCGACGGCTTCTTCCGGCAGGTGCCGAAGGACCTCGCCGAGGCCGCGCAGATCGACGGCTGCACGCGCTGGCAGGCGTTCTGGCAGGTCGAGTTCCCGCTCGCCGGGCCCGGCATCGCGTCGGCCGGCGATCTTCGCCTTCCTGACCTCGTGGAACGAGTTCGCGCTGGCCTCGCAGCTGACCCGCTCGATCAACTCCAAGACGCTGCCGGTCGGCCTGCTCGACTACACCGCCGAGTTCACCATCGACTGGCGCGGCATGTGCGCGCTGGCGGTGGTGATGATCATCCCGGCGCTCACCCTCACCTTCATCGTGCAGAAGCACCTCGTCGTCCGGCCTGACCTCCGGCGCGGTCAAAGGCTGACCATGGCAACCGTCTCGCTCAAGAAGCTCGTCAAGCGCTACGGCACCACGGAGATCGTGCACGGCATCGACCTCGACGTCGCCGACCGCGAATTCATCGCGCTGGTCGGGCCGTCCGGCTGCGGCAAGTCGACGACGCTGCGGATGATCGCCGGGCTGGAGGAGATCAGCGGCGGCGATGATCGAGATCGGCGGCCAGCGTGGTCAACGACCTGCCGCCGCGCTCGCGCAACATCTCGATGGTGTTCCAGTCCTACGCGCTCTACCCGCACATGACGGTGCGCGAGAACATGGGCTTCTCGCTGAAGATCGCCGGCGCGGCCGCAGGACGAGATCGACGCGGCGCGTCGCCGAGGCGGCGGCGATCCTCGGCCTCGAGCCGCTGCTGGAGCGCCGGCCCTCGCAGCTTTCCGGCGGCCAGCGCCAGCGCGTCGCCATGGGCCGCGCCATCGTGCGCGACCCCGACGTCTTCCTGTTCGACGAGCCGCTCTCCAACCTCGACGCCAAGCTGCGCACGCCAGATGCGCACCGAGATCAAGAAGCTGCACGCCAAGGTGCAGCTCGACGGTGATCTACGTCACCCACGACCAGGTCGAGGCGATGACGCTGGCCGACCGCATCGTCATCATGCGCGACGGCTACATCGAGCAGGTCGGCACGCCGGACGAGGTGTTCCGCCGCCCGGCGACGCGCTTCGTCGCCGGCTTCATCGGCTCGCCGCCGATGAACCTGCGACGAGGCGACGGTCGACGACGGCAGGCTGGCTTCTGGCGGCGGCGCCACGCTGCCGCTGCCCGGCGCAGTTCGCGAGCAGCGTCGACGGCCGGCCAGCAAGGTGGTGTTCGGGCTGCGGCCCGACGACCTCTACCCGACCGGCCATGGCCTGCATTCGGGCGAGGCCGAGCGAGGTCCACGACGATCGAGCTGCCGGTGACGATCACCGAGCCGCTCGGCAACGAGACGCTGGTGTTCGCCGAATTCGACGGCCGCGACTGGGTCGTCGCGCATGCTCAACCCGCAAGCCGCTCGAGGCCGGGCGAAGCGGTGACGCATGAGCTTCGACCTGTCGCAGGCGCATCTGTTCGACGCCGACAGCGGCAAGACGCTGAGGAGCTGACGCATGGCGACGATCGAAAAAGTCGAACTGCGCATGGTCGACCTCGTGCCCAAGGTCAAGCGGACCGACGCCATCCAGAGCTTCGTCAGCCAGGAGACGCCGATCGTCACCATCACCGATGCCGACGGCGCCGTCGGCACCGGCTACAGCTACACGATCGGCACCGGCGGCTCCTCGGTGATGCGGCTGCTCGCCGACCATCTGGCGCCGCGCCTCATCGGCCGCGACGCCGACCGGATCGAGGCGATCTGGCACGAGCTGGAATTCGCCACCCATGCCACGACGATCGGCGCGATCACCGCGATCGCGCTCGCCGCGATCGACACCGCGCTCTGGGACCTGCGCGCCAGGAAGCAGGGCCTGCCGCTGTGGAAGCTCGCCGGCGGCGCCAAGGACCGCTGCCCGCTCTACACCACCGAGGGCGGCTGGCTGCACATCGAGACGCAGGCGCTGGTCGACGACGCGCTCGCCGCCAAGGCGAAGGGCTTCCGCGGCTCCAAGGTCAAGATCGGCAAGCCGCATGGCTCGGAGGATTTCGCGCGGCTCTCGGCGGTGCGCAAGGCGGTCGGCGACGGCTACGAGATCATGACCGACTGCAACCAGGGCTTTACCGTCGACGAGGCGATCCGCCGCGCCGAGCGGCTGCGCGAGCTCGACCTCGCCTGGATCGAGGAGCCGCTGCCGGCCGACGACATCGACGGCCATGTCCGGCTGTCGCGCTCGACCGCGACGCCGATCGCCATCGGCGAGTCGCTCTACTCGATCCGGCATTTCCGCGAATACATGCAGAAGGGCGCCTGCTCGATCGTGCAGGTCGATGTCGGCCGCATCGGCGGCATCACGCCCTGGCTGAAGGTGGCGCATGCGGCGGAGGCCTTCGACATGCCGGTCTGCCCGCATTTCCTGATGGAACTGCATGTCAGCCTGGCCTGCGCCGTGCCAGAACGGCAGCTATGTCGAGTACATTCCGCAGCTCGACGAGCTGACCGGCAAGCGGCATGCGCATCGAGGACGGCTACGCGCTATGCGCCGAACGAGCCCGGGCATCGGCATCGACTGGGACTGGGACGCGGTGAAGAGCGACGAGCGTCGCCGAGTTCACCACGCGAGCATCGGGAGGCGACTGCATGCAGCGGATGGGAATGGTGCTCGGCCTCAAGCCGGAAAAGGTCGAGGAGTACAAGCGCCTGCATGCGGCCGTCTGGCCGGACGTGCTGGCGATGATCTCGGCCTGCAACATCAGCAACTATTCGATCTTCCTCAAGGAGCCGGAGAACCTGCTGTTCGGCTACTGCGAGTATCACGGCACGCGACTTCGCCGCCGACGCGGCCAAGATGGCCGCCGACCCCAAGACGCAGGAATGGTGGGCCGTGTGCATGCCCTGCCAGGAGCCGCTCGCGACGCGCAAGGAGGGCGAATGGTGGGCGATGATGGAGGAGGTCTTCCATCATGACTGAAGGCAGTTCGATCCGGCCTACGCTCGTGCGCAGGCGTGGCCCCTGCCCATCGGCGCCGCGGCCGATCGTCACCTTCGGCGCCGGCTCGATCGTCGGCGACGCGCATTTCCCGGCCTACCGGAAAGGCGGCTTCCCGGTGCTCGGCGCTCTACGATCCGGACCAGGCCAAGGCGCAGGCGCTGGCCGAGACCTGGGGCGTGAACGCCTATGCAGCCCGAGGCGGCGGAGGCGGCCGGCGATCGAGGCCGGCGCCGATCTTCGACCTCGCCACGCCGCCGGCAGCGCCATGCCGAGGTGCTCGCCGGCTCGCCGCGACGGCGCGGTGGCGCTGATCCAGAAGCCGATGGGCAGCGACCTCGCCGAGGCGACCGAAATCCTGCGAATCTGCCGCGAGCAAGCAGCTCATGGCCGCCGTCAATTTCCAGCTGCGCTTCGCGCCGATGATGCTGGCGCTGAAGGACGCCATCGCCAAGGGCTGGCTGGGCGAGGTCGTCGACTTCGACGCCTGGCTGGCGCTCGCGACGCCGTGGCAGCTCTGGCCGTTCCTGCAAAGGCTGCCGCGCATCGAGATCGCCATGCACTCGATCCACTATCTCGACCTGATCCGGCAGCTGCTCGGCGATCCGCAGGGCGTGCATGCCAAGACGATCGGCCATCCCGACCACGAGGTGGCGCAGACGCGCACCAGCGCCATCCTCGACTATGGCGACGACGTGCGCTGCGCGCTGTCGGTCAACCACGACCACGACTTCGGCCGCAAGCCACCAGGCCTGCGAGTTCCGCATCTGCGGCACCGAGGGCGCGGCCTATCCTGCAAGCTCGGCGTCAATCTCGACTATCCGCGCGGCGAGCCGGACATTCTGGAGATCCATCCCGAAGGGCGGCAACGAATGGGTCGCGGTGCCGCTGCAGGGCGCCTGGTTCCCCGACGCCTTCGTCGGCCGCATGGCCAATCTGCAGCGCTTCGCCGCCGGCGAGGACGCCGAGCTGGTGAGCTCGGTCGAGGACGCCTGGTAGACCATGGCGCTGGTCGAGGCCGCCTACCGGTCGAGCGCCGCGCCGGCCACGCCGATTCGCGGAAAGGCCGTGAGCATGGAACAGACCAGCTATTTCGAGGACTATGAGATCGGCTTCGTCGCGCACCGACCACCGGGCGGACGATCACCGAGACCGACTTCGTCGTCCATGCCGGCCACACCGGCGATTTCTTCCCGCACCACATGGACGCCGAGTTCATGAAGACGACGCCGTTCGGCCAGCGCATCGCCCATGGCACGCTGGTCTTTTCCATCGGCGTCGGGCTGACGGCGAGCGTCGATCAACCCGGTCGCCTTCTCCTACGGCTACGACCGGCTGCGCTTCATCCGGCCGGTGTTCATCGGCGACACGATCCAGACGCGCGCCACGATCGCCGCCAAGGAGGACGACCCGAAGCGGCCGGGCGCCGGCCGGGTGATCGAGCGCTGCGAAGTGATCAACCAGCGCGACGAGGTGGTGCTGGCGGCCGACCACATCTATGTCGTCGAGCGGAGGCCCGCCGCATGACCCGCATCAGCGGCCTTTCCGTCTTCGACCTGCGCTTCCCCACCTCGCAGAGCCTCGACGGCTCCGACGCGATGAACCCGGACCCGGACTATTCGGCCGCCTATGTCGTCCTGGAGACCGACCGGGAAGGGCTCGCCGGGCACGGCCTGACCTTCACCATCGGGCGCGGCAACGAGGTGGTCTGCCTGGCGATCGAGGCGCTGAGGCGCCTGGTGGTCGGGCTGGAGCTCGACTGGATCAAGGAGGACCCGGGCCGCTTCTGGCGCCACGTCACCGGCGACAGCCAGCTGCGCTGGATCGGCCCGGACAAGGGGGCCATGCACCTGGCGGTGGGCGCCGTGGTCAATGCCGTGTGGGACCTGTGGGCCAAGGAGGCGGGCAAGCCGGTGTTCCGGCTGGTCGCCGACATGAGCCCCGAGGAGATCGTGCGCATCGTCGACTTCCGCTACCTCACCGACGCGCTGACGCCGGAGGAGGCGCTGGACATCCTGCGCAAGGCCGAGCCCGGCAAGGCGGCGCGGCTCGCCACGCTGGAGCGCGAGGGCTACGCCTGCTACACCACCTCGGCCGGCTGGCTGGGCTATGACGACGCCAAGCTGCGTCGTCTCTGCCAGGAGGCGGTGGACGCGGGCTTCCGCCACATCAAGATGAAGGTCGGCCGCGACCGGGCCGACGACATCCGCCGGCTGACCATCGCCCGCGAGGTGATCGGGCCGGACCGCTTCCTGATGGTCGACGCCAACCAGGTCTGGGAGGTCGGCGAGGCGATCGACTGGATGCGGGACCTGGCGTTCGCCAAGCCCTTCTTCATCGAGGAGCCGACCAGCCCCGACGACATCGCCGGGCCACCGGGCCGTTCGCCAGGCGATCGCCCCGGTGAAGGTGGCGACCGGGGAGATGTGCCAGAACCGGATCGTCTTCAAGCAGCTGATCGCCGGCGGGCGCGATCGACATCGTGCAGATCGATTCCTGCCGGATGGGCGGCCTCAACGAGGTGCTGGCGGTGCTGCTGCTGGCCGCCAAGTTCGGCCTGCCGGTCTGGCCGCACGCCGGCGGGGTGGGCCTGTGCGAGTATGTGCAGCACCTGTCGATGATCGACTACCTGGCGGTGTCGGGCACCAAGGACGGCCGGGTGATCGAGTATGTCGACCACCTGCACGAGCATTTCCTCGATCCCTGCACGATCCGCGACGCCGCCTACATGCCGCCCGCCGCGCCCGGCTTCTCGATCGAGATGCGACCGCAGTCGATCGAGCGCTACCGATTCGCCGGAGCCTAGACGAGACGCTTTAGGCGAAGAGCGTGCCTTCGGCCGCCTTCACCGCAGGGCCGCCGATGCGGGCCGCGACGATCTTATTGCCGGCCATTTCGACCTCCAGCCGGATGCGCGACGGCCGGCCCATCTCGATCCCCTGCTCGATCAGGAACTGCGAGGGGCCCTCCACCGGCGCGTCGTAGACCATGATCGCGCCGGTCAGCGCAGCGACCGCCGAGCCGGTCGCCGGGTCTTCCGGAATGCCGTCGAACGGCGCGAACATGCGGGCGTGGAAGGTCGAATCGTGGTTGACGGTGTCCCGGCAATAGACATAGGGCGCCGCGACCGTGTCGCCGCGCCGCGGCGCGAGCTCGAGCCAGTGATCGCTGTTCAGCGCCGCCTTGGCCGCCTCGGCAAGGCCGCGGACCGGCACGGTGACATAGGGAACGCCGGCCGACCAGGCGCCGATCCGGTGGTTCTCGAAGCCGATCTCGTGGGCGCCGAGGCCGAGCGCCGCGGCGACTGCCTCCGGCAGGGCCTGGAACGGCACGGGCTCTGCGAGCCGCGGCAGGTCGAACTCGGCATAGGCCTTGCCGTTCGCGCGTGCGAGACCGCACAGCGCACCGGGCCGACATCCTCCTCCAGCATCAGAATTCCCGCCTCGATCCGCCCCTTGCCGCGCTTTTCGGCGATGGCGATCGCCGCGCCGACGGTCGGGTGGCCGGCAAAAGGCAGCTCGACCCGCGGCGTGAAGATGCGGATGCGGGCGCGGTGCGCCGGGTTCTCCGGCGGCAGCACGAAGACGGTCTCCGACAGGTTGAACTCGCCGGCGATCCTCTGCATGGCCGCCGTGTCGAGGCCTTCGGCATCGTGCACGACGGCCAGCGGGTTGCCGCTGAGGACCTTGTCGGTGAACACGTCGTAGACCACGTAGCTGCGCGCCTTCATCGTCCTCATCCCTTGCGAAACCGGCCCTCGTCGCCCCGTCGAATGGTTCTTACGGCGCTCCACCCGGCCGCGCAATCGATCAAAGCCAGCTGCGTACCCGTTTGTAGCGCTTGATAAATTTGCTGGCCTGCCGTAGCATAGCGGAGAGGGTTACGCTGGAATCCACCGTTTCCATTCGAAAGAGGAAAGTGGCAATGAGGGTCAGCCGAATTTCTCCTATCGCGTTCTATTGGCAAGCGGCAGCATTGGCCGCTGTCACCGTGTTCTGCTTACTTTCGGGGGTCGTCTTTGCCTCCGCCCAGAGCGGCAGCACAACAGAACCCTGGCGGCTCGATCTGCCGTCCAGCAGCTTGACTTTCCAGTCGGTCAAGAAGGGAACGGTCGTCGAGACCAGCAAGTTCGCGACGCTCGACGGAACCATCGCCGACGATGGTACAGCCGAAATCAAAGTGGTGCTGGAGTCCGTGGATACTGGTGTCGACCTGCGCAACGTGCGCATGCGCTTCCTGTTCTTCGAGACCTACAAGTTCCCGATCGCCACCATCACCACCAAGGTCGATCCGGCGATCCTCGGAGAGCTGCAGCAGAAGCACCGCATGCGGATGGACCTCGACTACAAGGTGTCGCTGCACGGCGTCGAAAAGGACTACAAGTCACCCATTGTGGTGACGATGATCGATCCGGGCTCGGTGTCGGTCGCCTCGGCAGCGCCGATCATCATCCCGGTGGCCGATTTCAACCTGGCCGAGAACATCACCAAGCTCGAGAATGCGGTCGGCAACATCACGATCACGCCGAGCACCTCGATATCGTTCGACCTCGTCTTCAACCGTGCGACCCCGGCCGAGCCGGAAGTCGTTGCGGCCGTCGCGGAGCCCGAGAAAGCCGCCCTGGAAAGCAGCGGCGACCTCACCCAGAACGAGTGCACGACGCGCTTCGACGTGCTGTCGCAGACGCAGGCGATCTACTTCCGCAGCGGCAGCTTCCAGCTGCAGGAAGAGAGCTGGCCGCTGCTCGAGACCGTCGTCGACATCGCCAAGCGCTGCCCGGACCTGCGCATCGAGGTGGCCGGCTACACCGACTCCGACGGGCCTGACGACTACAATCAGAGACTGTCGGAGCAGCGCGCATCGGTGGTCGCCATCTATCTCGAGAAGCGCGGCGTCGAGCCCGCACGCCTCGAGCGATATCGGCTTCGGCGAGCAGAAACCGGTCGCGGACAACAGCACCGCCGACAACAAGGCACGCAACCGGCGGATCGAATTCCATGCGAGCGGGGGATGACCGGAGCTACGCATGCGCGACAGAGTGAACGGCAGGCAAGGCGCAGGTCCAGCGCAATGAGACCGATGATCCTGGCCTCCATCGCCGCGGGGCTTACCCTCGCGGCGCTTTCCGGGCTTGCGGCCGCGGAGCAACCGGCGACCGGCGGCGAGCCGCCGATTGCCGCGGTGTTCGATGCGCTGAAGGACGTGGCGGGCCGCGACGGGCCGCTGCTCGCCCAGGCCGAGAGCGGCGGCGCCGGCATCATCATCGAGCCAGGCGACGAGCCGATCCGCTACGACAAGAAGCTCAGCGAGCCGGGCACCCCGATGGACGACAAGTCCCTCGAGGAGCTGATCGTCGGCCAGCCGGTCTTTCCGCCGATCGACGGGCTCGACCCGAGCATCTGGAAGAACAAGAACTGCGGCACCTGCCACCAATGGACCAAGGAACGGCTTTGCACCCAGGCCAAGACCTATGTGGAGGCCAAAAAGATGGTGGAGCGCATCCGGCATCCCTATGGACTCGAGTTCAAGCACGTCCTCGAGCGCTGGGGCGAAGGCGGCTGCCAATAGCGGTCTCGCGGGCCCCCTGCCCGCGAAGGTGAGCGAAATTTAATTTGAAATCTGCGCCGATCGGCACAATGTCTCTCTCCGAAGGGACTTTTTCGGCGCATCAGGGGTCTGTCATCGACCAGCTCGTCTCACGACCGAAGGCCACTCAACCGCCCGCCGCCGCAGCGCCCGACTTCGAACCGCTCGCGCTTCCGCGCCGGCGGCGCAGGCTTTGGCCGTATGCTCTTCGCGGCGGCGATCGTCGGCGGCGTGGCCGCTCTCATCGCCTGGGGCGGGCCGGCCGCCGAGCGGCCGACCTACCAGACGAGCCCGGCCGAGATCGGCGACCTCACCGTCGAGGTTTCGGCAACGGGCACGCTGCAGCCGCTGATCCAGGTCGACATTTCCAGCGAGCTTTCGGGCGTCGTCCGCTCGGTCGCCGTCACCGAGAACCAGAAGGTCCGCAAAGGCGACGTGCTGGCCGTGCTCGACACGGCGCGGCTCGCCGCCCAGATCGAGCGCGCCGAGGCGTCGGTCACCGCGGCCAAGGCCAAGATCGCCGATGCGCGGACGACGCTTTCGGAGTCCGAACGCGCCTTTTCGCGCGCCGCCCAGCTGTCCAGCCGTGGAATGGTGGCCGACCAGGCCCGCGAGACGGCCGAGGCGGCGCGCGACCGCGCGCAGAGCGCCGTGGCGATGGAAGAGGCCAACCTCGCCATCGCCGAGGCCGAGCTCAAGCTACAGCAGGCCGACCTCGAAAAGAGCACCATCTACGCGCCGATCGACGGCATGGTGCTGACGCGCTCGGTCGATCCCGGGCAGACGGTCGCCTCCTCGCTGCAGGCGCCGGTGCTGTTCGTCATCGCCGCCGACCTGGCGCAGATGGAGCTGAAGGCGGCGATCGACGAGGCCGACATCGGCGGCGTCAGGCCGGGCCAGGATGCGCGCTTCACCGTCGACGCCTTCCCGGAGCGCCGGTTCAGCGCCGAAATCCGCGACATCGCCTTCGCGTCCGTCACCACGGAAGGGGTCGTCACCTATGACGCGCGGCTCGACGTCGACAATCGCGAGCTGTTGCTGCGGCCCGGCATGACGGCCACGGTGGCCGTGGTCGTCAGGCAGGACAGCGGCGTGCTCACGGTGCCGGCGGCGGCCTTCCGCTTCCGTCCCGCCGCCGACGACGGAACGGCGCGGCTTCAGCCTGCAGAGCCTGCTCATGCCGCGCATGGGGCGTCCGTCCGGCGGCAGCCGCGAGGCCAGGCCGGCGGCCGACGGCAGCCGCACGCTCTACGTCCTCGAGGACGGCGTGCCGCAGCCGGTGCGGGTGAAGGCCGGCGACGGCGACGGCGAGCGGATCGAGATCCTGTCCGGGCTCAAGGCAGGCGACCGGGTGGTGACCGGCGTCGCCGGGCGCCAGGACTGACGCGCGGCATGTCCCCGCTGATCGCCTTCGAACGCGTCTGGAAGACCTATGGCCATGGCGAGGCGCGCGTCGATGCGCTGGCGGGCGTCGACCTCGAGATCGAGCGCGGCGCCTTCGTGGCCATCATGGGGCCGTCGGGGTCGGGCAAGTCGACGGCGATGAACATCATCGGCTGCCTCGACACGCCGAGCGCCGGCCGCCACGGCTTCGGCGGCATCGACGCCGGCCGGCTCGACCGCGGCAGCCGCGCCGTGCTGCGCAACCTGCATATCGGCTTCGTCTTCCAGGGCTACAACCTGCTGCCGCGCACCACGGCGGCGGAGAACGTCGAGCTGCCGCTGTCTATCGCGGGGTGCCGGCGGCGGAGCGGCGGTCGCGCGCGCTCGCGGCGCTCGCCGAGGTCGGCCTGGCCGGGCGCGAGCATCACAAGCCGTCGGAGCTGTCCGGCGGCCAGCAGCAGCGCGTGGCGATCGCCCGGGCGATCGTGACCCGGCCGACCCTGCTGGTGGCCGACGAGCCGACCGGCAATCTGGACAGCGCCCGCAGCCACGAGATCATGACGCTGATCTCGGAGCTCAATGCCAGCCACGGCCTGACCGTCGTGATGGTCACCCACGAGCCCGACATCGCCGCCTATGCGCAGCGCACCATCGGCTTCATGGACGGCCACGTGCAGTCGGACACGGCGGCGCGGGAGGCTGCCTGATGCTGTGGGAGACGCTCCGGCTGGCGCTGCGCTCGGTCGGCCGCAACGCGCTGCGCTCCTTCCTGACCCTGCTCGGCATCGTGATCGGCGTGGCGGCGGTGATCGCCATGATCACCATCGGCAACGGCACCACCGCCAAGGTCAGGGACGACATCGGCAAGCTCGGCAGCAACCTTCTCGTGGTGCGGGCCGCGCGGCCCGAGCGGGGCGGCTCGACCTCGTTCACGCCGCGCGCCCTGGAGGCCAAGGACGCCGCGGCGCTCGCCAAGGGGCTGAGCGGCGTGAAGGCCGTGTCGACGGCCGCCCAGAAGACGGTGCGGGTCGTCTACGGGGCGGAGAACGTCTCGGCGGACGTCACCGGCACCGACACCGACTATTTCATCGCCCGCGACTGGTCGGCCGCCGAGGGCCGCCTGTTCACCGACTCCGAGGTGCGCGCCGGCACCAACAGCTGCGTCATCGGCGAGACGGTGCGGCAGGCGTTCTTCGGCGCCGGCGACCCGACCGGGCTGGCGATCCGCGTCAACCGCACCAGCTGCACCGTCGTCGGCGTGCTGGAGCGCAAGGGCTTCTCCAGCTTCGGCCAGGACCAGGACAACGTGGTGATCATGCCGCTCGGCGCCTTCCAGCGGCGCATCGCCGGGCAACCGCGACGTCGACAACATCTTCGTCGCCGCCGACGACGGCGTGTCGACGGCGGCGGTGCAGGAGGACATCGAGACCATCCTGCGCGAGACGCGGCGGATCGGACCGGAGGGCGAGGACAACTTCACCGTCCGCGACCTGACCCAGGTCGCCGAGACGCTGGCCAGCGCCACCGCCACCATGACCGGCATGCTCGGGGCGGTCGCCGGCGTCAGCCTGCTGGTCGGCGGCATCGGCATCATGAACATCATGCTCGTCTCGGTCACCGAGCGGACGCGCGAGATCGGCATCCGCCTGGCGATCGGCGCGCATGAGCGGCACATCCTGGTGCAATTCCTGGTCGAGGCGACGGTGCTGTCGCTGTTCGGAGGCCTGATCGGCATCGCGCTCGGCCTCGGCCTCGCGGGCGCCGCGGCCTACAGCCTGACGATCCCGTTCGTGCCGAGCCTTGCGGTGATCCTCGTCTCGGTCGGCTTCTCGGCGCTGATCGGCATGGTGTTCGGCTTCTTCCCGGCGCTCAGCGCCGCCCGGCTCGACCCGATCGAGGCGCTTCGCCACGAATAGCCGGATTGGCGGCCCGCGCATGCAGAATGGCGCTGTCGGCGAGTGCCGCTGAAGGTCGGCGATGCCTAGGCTGACCCGAAAGGCGCGGGGTCGGCGACAGTGCGGCAAATCAGGGCGAAAGGGGCGCGATCGAGCGCGCGGTGGCTGTTGGCCGCCGCGGCGTTGGTGGTCGCGATCGGCACCGGCGGTCATGCCGGCGCGGCGGGGCAGGACGCGCTTTTTGCGCCGATCGCCGAGGCGCTGCTTCACCCGCGCTGCCTCAACTGCCACCAGCCGGACACGCCGCTGCAAGGCAGCGGCTGGCGCCATGTCCCGCCGGTCAAGCGCGGCGACGCGTGCCAGCGCTGCCACAATGCGGATGGCCGCAAGCGCAGCATCCCCGCCGCGCCGCACTGGCAGCTCGCGCCGGCGGAGATGGCCTGGCAAGGGCTGTCTCCCGCGGCGCTGTGCGAAGCGCTGCGCTCCCCGGCCAGCAATGGCGGGCGCGACGGCGCGGCGCTCGTCGAGCACATGGCGAGCGATCCGCTGGTGCTGTCGGGCTGGGCGGGCGGGCCGCTGCGCCAGGCGCCGCCGGTGGCGCACGATGTGTTCGTCGCGCTGGTGGCGCGCTGGGTGGAACGCGGCCAGCCCTGCCCAAAGAACTGAACAGACATTCAAGGCCAAGCGACTTCATGCAAATCACTGTCAACGGAACCCTGCATTTCCTCGATGTCGAGGAGGACATGCCGCTGCTCTGGGCGCTGCGCGACGTGCTCAACCTGACGGGCACCAAATATGGATGCGGGGTCGGGGCCTGCGGCGCCTGCTCGGTCATCGTCGACGGCGCGCTGCAGCGCAGCTGCGTGATGCCGGTCTCGGCCTGCGCCGACGGCTCGGTGCTCACCATCGAAGGGCTTGGCGGCTTCGACGGGCTGCACGAGGTGCAGGAGGCCTGGATCGCTGCGCAGGCGCCGCAATGCGGCTATTGCCAGTCGGGCCAGATCATGGCCGCGGTGGCGCTGCTCGCGGCGGTTCCCGATCCGAGCGACGACGACATCGACGCGGCGATGACCAACATCTGCCGCTGCGGCGCCTATGACGACATCCGCCGGGCGGTGAAGATCGCCGCCGCAGCGGGCCAGGAGAAGCGCTCGTGAGCCCGGCCAGGCTTTCGCGGCGGTCGCTGATCGTCGGCGGTGCTGCGGCGCTCGGCGGGCTTGCCGTCGGCTGGCTGTTCTATCCGTTCGGCCGCATGGAGCGCGTGCAGGCGCTGGCCGGGCGCACCGACGCCGCTTTGTTCGGTCCGTGGCTGCGCATCGGCACCGACAACAGCGTGACGGTGATCGTGCCGCATGCCGAGATGGGCCAGGGCATCCACACGGCGCTGCCGATGATGCTGGCCGAAGAGCTCGACGCTGACTGGTCGCAGGTGCGCGTCGAGCAGGCGCCGGCCGATCTCGCCTTCGTCAACGACGCGCTCGCTCGCGGCTATCTGCTCGGGCAAGGAAGCTACCCCTGGCCCGCCGAAGGCGCCGTCGAGGCCGGCATGCGGCGGATCGCCGAGTTCACCGAGCTGCAGCTGACCGGCGGCTCGATGTCGGTGCGCTTCACCGGCATCCAGGGCATGCGGCGGCTCGGCGCCGCGGGGCGTGCCATGCTGGTCGCCGCGGCGGCCAAGGCGTGGCAGGTGCCGGAAGGCGAGGTCGAGGCCGAGGCGGGCATGCTGCACCACCGGCCGAGCGGGCGCCGCGAGACCTTCGGCGCGCTGGCCGAGCGCGCTTCGCACGTCTCCGTCGGCCACGTCGCCCTCAAGCCCGCCGGCCGCTACCGGATCGTCGGCCGGCGGCTGCCGCGCTTCGACATCCCCGCCAAGGTGGACGGCTCTTTGGTCTATGGCATGGACGTAAGGGTTCCTGGCATGCTGTTCGGCGCCATCCGCACCGCTCCGGTGTTCGGCGGCGCGCTCGACGACGTCGACGAGACGCCGGCGCTGGCCATGCCGGGCGTCAAGCGGGTGGTGCGCCAGGGCGACGCGGTGGTCGTGCTCGCCGACAACACCTGGCGGGCCCGCAATGCGCTCGCGGCGCTGCAACCCAAGTGGAGCGACGGACCGAACGGGCAGGCATCGTCGCAGTCGATCGCCGCCGCCATGGATGCAGCGCTCGACCGGGGCGAGTTCGTCGAGGAGGCGTCGACCGGCGACGTCGAAACCGCGCTCGCCAAGGCCGAGCGGCGCGTCGAAGCCGTGTACCGGCTCCCCTACCTGGCGCATGCGACGATGGAGACGATGAACTGTACCGTCTCCTTCGAAGGCGGCAAGCTCACCGTCTGGGGCGGCTTCCAGCATCCGCTGATGGCGCGCAAGCTGGCGGCCGAGGTCGCCGGGCTCGACCCTGCCGACGTCGAGAATCGTGCATGTCGCGATGGGCGGCGGCTTCGGGCGGCGCGGCAGCTTCATGGACTATCTGGAGCGGGCAGTGCCGATCGCCATGCAGGCCGGCGCGCCGGTCCAGCTGGCCTGGAGCCGCGAGGAAGACATCGCCAAGGGCTTCTACCGGAACGCCGCCGTGGCGCGGATGGAGGGCGCGCTCGGACCGGACGGGCGCATCGTCGCCTTCCGATCGAGCTTCACCGACCGCCACGAGCCGAAGGAAGCGACGGCGATCCCCTACGCGATCCCGCATCAGAGCCTCCGCTATGTCGAGACGGAAAGCCCCGTCCCCTGGGCGTCGTGGCGCAGCGTCGACGCCTCGCTGCACGGCTTCTTCATCGAGAGCTTCATCGACGAGCTGGCGCACGCCGCGGCCGCCGATCCGCTGGAGTTCCGCCTGGCGCATGTCGATACGGGGAGCCGCACCCACGGCGTGCTCGAAAGGGTGGCGGAGATGGCGGCCTGGGGAACCCCGCCGCCGGCCGGCCGGGCGCGCGGCATCGCGGTTCGCGAATCCTTCGGGACGGTCGTCGCGCAAGTCGCCGAGGTGTCGCTCGACGCCTATGGCGCGGTCAAGGTCCACCGGCTGTTCTCGGCCTGCGACCCGGGCGAAGTGGTGAACCCGGCGACCTTCGAGGCGCAGATCCGCGGCGGCGCCAATTTCGGGCTGAGCGCGGCGCTCTACGGCGAGATCACGATCCAGGACGGGCGCGTGGTGGAGCAGAACTTTCCGGACTACGAGATGGTTCGGATGGCGGACGCACCTCGGCAGGAGGTGGCGATCCTGTCGTCGGACGGCCCGGTGGGCGGCGCCGGCGAGCCCGGCACGCCGCCGGTGGCTCCCGCCGTCGCCAATGCGGTGTTCGCGCTGACGGGGCAGCGCGTGCGGCAGCTGCCGCTGCGCAAGGCCCGCTTCAGTCAGCCGGTAGACTGAACCGGCCGGCCGCGGAGAAGTGCCAGCGCACGATCTCGGCCATATGCGGCATGATCCCCTCCGGCAGGTCGTCGGCGCCGCGGATCACCACCGGTCCGGCGATCTCCGGTTCCGGCTCGGCGGCCACGAAGGCGGCGACGCGGCGGGCCGCCTCGTCTGCGGTGAGCGGCAGGACGTAGCGGCGGAAGATCACCGTGCCGGTCGCCTCCGACAGCGCGTGGTAGCCTGCTTCGTGCGGCAGCGGCGCGATGTCGATGCCGGTCTCCTCTCGGACCTCGCGCGCCATGTTGCCTTCCAGGTCGACCTGGCCGTCCCGGAAGTCGATCGGCTCGAACGAGCCCGCGGCAAAGTAGACGCGACCGGCATTGACGGTGTCGGCGCCCATCCGGATGGCCAGCAAGGCGCCGTCCGCGGTGACCAGGGCGGCATGGGCAAAGGCGTGCTCGGCGGCCGAGACGTCGCGATGGCGGCGCCAATAGAGGAAGGTGGCGTAGCGCACCGCGTGGCAGACGCCGACCAGCCGCCGCCCACGAAGAGCGAGGCTCGACAGGAGCACCATCTCGCCATCGTAGAGGGCCGGATTGGCGGCCTTCTCGGCTTGCCAATTGGCGGCGACCGCGACGCGATGAGCGATCTCGAACGGGTGCGGTCCGGGGTCGAGGCGCACGTCCACCGCGTCGACGGGAAGGACGACGCCGCGCGGGATGTCGAAGGCCATGGCGGCGCTCACCCGATATCCAGCGTGACGGCCACCGGGCAGTGGTCCGACGCCTTGGGCCGGTCCCAGCCGGCGCGGGGATAACGCTCCACCTCCTGGCCGGGCGGGAAGATCGTCCGCCACGGCTGTCCCTGCCGCACGATGTCGGGCACCGCCTTGGAATTGTGCCGCGACAGCGCTGCCGACAGCAGCACGTAGTCGAGCTGGCAGAGATGCCGCTCCTGCGGGCCGCGCGAGTGGTAGAGCGTCCAGCGGTCGAGCTCGGGGCGACGCTCGACGACATTCTCGGCGAAGCCGTCGGCCAAAAGGACGTCGAGGGACGAACGCGGCTCGGCGACGACCGCGAAGCGGTAGCCGGAATGCTGGTCGCCTTCGATCGCCACGCGCTGGCGGTAGTCGTTGAAGTCGCCGCAGATCACCCAGTTCTTGTTCGATGCGTGGTCCTTGCCGAAGCGGTCCTCGATGATGCGGCGAACCGCCTGCGCCTCGGCGAAGCGGAGCGGCATCGAGGCGTCGCGTCCCGTCAGGCCGTTGCGCGGCGACCCCATCGATTTCAAATGGACGGAATAGATGGTGAGCGGACGGCCGCCGATGCGCACATCGATCTCCAGGCAGTCGCGCCGGAAGATCCGCTCGTTCCCGGGGTGGCCGAGGCCTTCCAGGTCGGGGGTCAGGAGGCCGAACTCCTCGAAGGTGACGGCCGCGTGGCTTGTCATGCGGACGAAATCGATCTTCTGGCCGTGCGCCGTCTCGTCGCGCATCATGACGGCGACGTCGATGCCGCGGCTGTCATTGCCGGTCGAGGTGTATTTGTTGCGGTAGCCCTGGCCGACCATCTTGAACAGATAGCCGTATTCGAAGGCCTTCAGGGCCTCCAGATTGTCGATCTCCTGCAGGCACAGAATGTCGGCGCGCGTCGCGGCGATCGCCAGCGCGGTGAGCTGCCTTGTGTCGTCGGCATGGGCGATGGCGCGTGCCTGCTCCAGAAACCGGTACTCCGCCTCGTCCTTGATAGCGAAAAGGGCCAGCGTGCGGTCCTGGTTGAGCTGATTGCGATAGCCGGAAAAATCGAACCTGTTCATCAGGTTCTCGACGTTGAAGGTGGCGAGCCGCAGCGACATGGCGGCGAGCTTTGCAGGCTAAGCCGGCGGAAGACAACCCCGCGGCCCTCGCCGGGCCAGGAGGAACCATTTCGTTCATGTGCCGTTCAGGTGACTAGAGCCAGAATTCGCCTTTCTTTCTCGATGCTCGGCGCGGCTTGGCTGCCATTCGTTTCGGGAGAACCTCGATGATCTCGGATTTCAGTTCCCTTTTGCGGTCGAGCCTGGTTGCCATCGGGCTCCTCGGGCTATCGCTGCCGGCCGAGGCCGATCCGGCCGGGATGGCCGGCGGCTTGCCGACCTTCGACGCCGGGCGGTCGCCGCTCGTCCAGGACGTGCGCAATGGCGGGCGCGTCTATGGCGGCTCCAGGAGCCCCTACTTCTATCGCCGCGGCGGCGGCTTCCATGGCGAGAACTTCTATCGCTATGGCGGCTATCGGGGCGGCTACGGCCGTGGCTACTACCGTGGCGGCGGCTACGGGCGGCCCTACTATCGCGGCGGATATGGCGGGTACTACGGGCGGCCCTACTATCGCGGCGGCTATGGGGGTCGCTATCCCTATTACGGCGGCGGCTACGGCAGCGGCTTCTACCTCGGGTTCGGTGGGCCGCTGCTCGGCATGGGCTACTACGCGCCCTGGGCCTACGGGCCGCCGGTCCGGCAGATCTATCGGGGCGGCGGCGGCCACACGGCGTGGTGCTATTCCCGTTACCGGTCGTACCGCGCCTGGGACAACACCTATCAGCCCTACAACGGGCCGCGGCGCCAGTGCTATTCGCCGTATCGGTAGAGGGCGCGGGAGCCTGTAGCGACGAGAGTGCCGTCGGGCGACGGCAATTCAAATCGCCCGACGACGTCTAGGATAGGGCTCAGTTCTTGGCCTTGTCGACCAGCTTGTTCTTGGCGATCCAGGGCATCATGCCGCGCAGCTTCTCGCCCACCTGCTCGATCTGGTGGGAGTCGTTCATGCGCCGGATGCCCTTGAAGCGCGACAGTCCCGAGCGGTACTCCTGCATCCATTCCGAGGTGAACTTGCCGGTCTGGATGTCCTTCAGGATGCGCTTCATCTCCGCCTTGGTGTCGGCCGTGATGATGCGCGGGCCGGAGACGTACTCGCCCCATTCGGCGGTGTTGGAGATCGAGTAGTTCATGTTGGCGATGCCGCCCTCGTAGATGAGGTCGACGATCAGCTTCACCTCGTGCAGGCACTCGAAATAGGCCATTTCCGGCGCATAGCCGGCCTCCACGAGGGTCTCGAAGCCGGCGCGGATGAGCTCGACCAGGCCGCCGCAGAGCACCACCTGCTCGCCGAACAGGTCGGTCTCGCACTCCTCCTTGAAGTTGGTCTCGATGATGCCGGAGCGGCCGCCGCCGACGCCGCAGGCATAGGAAAGCCCGAGGTCGAGCGCATTGCCGGAGGCGTCCTGGTGGACGGCCACCAGGCAGGGCACGCCGCCGCCCTTCTGGTATTCGCCGCGCACCGTATGGCCGGGGCCCTTCGGCGCCACCATGAGGACGTCGACGGAGGCCTTCGGCTCGATCAGCCCGAAATGCACGTTGAGGCCATGGGCAAAGGCGATGGCCGCGCCGTCGCGGATGTTGGGGGCGATCTCGTTGCGGTAGATGTCGGCCTGCAGCTCGTCCGGCGTCGCCATCATCATCAGGTCGGCCCATTTGGCCGCCTCGGCGACGGTCATCACCTTGAGCCCGTCGGCCTCGACCTTCTTGGCCGTCGGCGAGCCCTGCTTGAGGCCGATGGCGATCTCCTTGACGCCGGACTCCTTGAGGTTCAGGGCATGCGCCCTGCCCTGGCTGCCATAGCCGATGATGGCAACCTTCTTGCCCTTGATCAGATTGAGATCGGCATCCCGATCGTAATAGACGCGCATGGAGAGCTTCCTTCCCTAGTGAAGTCGACGGATCAGACGGAACGGATCTTCGGGCGCTCGCCGGAGGCGCCGAAGAGAGCGAGAAACTGGCGGGTGGCGCGCTCGGCATCGCGGGCAATCAGCGCCGGCGTCAGCTCCAGCCGGTCGCCGAGCAGCAGGCGGATCTGGATGTCGCGGGCGACGAGGCCGAAGAAGGTGCGGAACGCCTCCTCGGCGTCGTCGAAGCCGAGCAGCCCGGCATCGCGGCCGGCTTCGAGCACCGGCTTCAGGCGACGGCCCATCTCGAAGCGGCCGTTTTCCAGCACGATGGCGCCAAGCCCCGAGGCGTCGGATGCGGCCTGGCCGACAGCCACCCTGTTGAGGGCAATTGACGTGCGCGTGGCGATCACCGACAGCCAGGCGGAGGCGAATTGCTGCAGGCTGGCGCTGAGCGATGCGCGGTCGAGGCTGGCGCGGTCGACTGGCGCCACCCGCACCTTGGCGGCCTGCCAGCGGACGGTCGCGGTGAGCAGCTCTTCGCGGCCGCCGAACCATTTGTAGAGCGATTCCTTGGAGCAGCTGGCGCGCCGCGCGACGGCCGTCATGGTGAGCTGGTCGCCCTCCTCCACCATCAGGTCGAGGACGGCCTCGAGCACCGCCTCCTGGCGCGTCGTCAGCTCCGCTTCCGGCTTGTCCATGGTCTCGATTGCCTCCGCCGCGGCTCCGAGCCGAGGAGTACCGTACGGTACGGTACGCTCTTATGACGGAGAAGCGCGGCGCGCGCAAGCGTCGAATTTGCGGCCAAGCGGCAGTGTGGCGTCGAAGCTCAGACGGTGACCTGGGTGCCGACCTCGACCACCCGGCCGGTGGGGATCTGGAAATACTCCGTGGCGTCGGCGGCGGTGCGGGCGAGCGCGATGAACAGGCGATCCTGCCAGAGCGGCATGCCGGAGCTCGGCGAGGCCTTGAGCGACCGCCTGGAGAGGAAGAAGGAGGTCGTCATGATGTCGAACTTCCAGCCTCGCTTGCGGCAAATGGCCATGGCCTTGGGGATGTTCGGCTGCTCCATGTAGCCGAAGGTCATGGTGACGCGCATGAAAAGGTCGTTGATCGGCTCCATCTTGACGCGGTCGGCGTCGGGCGTGGTCGGCTCCTGTGCGGTGACCACAGACAGGATGACGTTCTGCTCGTGCAGGACCTTGTAGTGCTTGAGGCTGTGCATCAGTGCCGTCGGCGCGCTGGTCGGGTCGCTGGTCAGGAAGACGGCGGTTCCGGGCACCAGCTGTGGCGGCTTCTTGCGCAGCTGCTCGGTCAGGAAATCGAGCGGGATCTCGTTCTTGCGGGTCTTCTCGAAGAGCATGCGGGTGCCGCGCACCCAGGTCATCATCACCAGCCCCATCATCGCCGCCACGGTGATCGACACCCAGCCGCCCTCGGTGACCTTGACGGCATTGGCCAGGAAGAAGCCGGTGTCGATGGTGCCGAACAGGCACACCAGCGCCAGCGAGGCCAGCAGCGTCCACTTCCAGCGCCAACGCATCACCACGAAGAGCAGCATGGTGGTGACCAGCATCTCGCCGGTGACGGAGATGCCATAGGCGGAGGCCAGCGCGCTCAACTCGCCGAAGCCGACGACGAGCAGCATGACGCCCAGCGCGAGCAGCAGGTTGACGCGCGGCATGTAGATCTGCCCGGACTGCATCTCCGAGGTGTGCTGGATCTCGAACCGCGGCAGGATCGACAGCTGAACCGCCTGCCGGGTCAGCGAATAGGCGCCAGAGATGACCGCCTGGCTGGCGATGACCGTGGCGGCCGTGGCCAGCACCACCATGGGCACGAGCGACCATTCGGGCAGCATCTGGAAGAACGGGTTGTGCGGCGTGCCGCCATGCGCCATCACGAAGGCGCCCTGGCCGAAATAGTTGAGCAGCAGGCATGGAAAGACGATCGCCAGCCAGGCGGCGACGATGGGGCGCCGGCCGAAATGGCCGAGGTCGACATAGAGCGCCTCGGCGCCGGTGACGGCCAGGAACACGGCACCGATGGTGATGAAGGCGACGTCCGTCTGGCTCGTCAGGTAAGCGAACGCATAATAGGGGTTGACCGCGAAGAACACGGTCGGGTCGTCGGCGATGTGGCTCAGCCCTGCCATGCCGATCGCCACGAACCACAGCGCCGTGACCGGACCGAAGACGATCGCCACGCCGCCGGTGCCGAAGCGCTGGACGGCAAACAGAATGGCCAGGATCACCAGGGTGATCGGCACCACGTAGGGGTCGAAGGCCGGGGTGACCACCTCCAGGCCTTCGACGGCCGACAGCACCGAGATCGCCGGGGTGATGATGGCGTCGCCGTAGAAAAGCGCAGCGCCGCAAATGCCGAGGGTGAGGATGGCGCCGGCGGCGCGCGGATAGGCGCTGCGGGCGAGCGCCATCAGCGACAGCGTGCCGCCCTCGCCGCGGTTGTCGGCGCGCAGCACGAAGACCACGTATTTGACGGTGACGATCACCGTCAACGCCCAGACGATGAGCGAAAGCACGCCGAGCACGTCGGCCCGGGTGGCCGTGCCGCCGCCGGAGGAGGCATGCAGCGCCTCGCGAAACGCGTAGATCGGGCTGGTGCCGATGTCGCCGAAGACGACGCCCAGGGCACCCAGGACCAGGATCGACAGGCTTTGCTGACGCGGCTCGGCGTGCGGTGCCGGATGCGCACCCGCCTGGGCGCGCCTACCCGCTTCGGCACTAGCCATCAAAACTGACTCCATCCAGAACTGGCGGGGTGCGATAGTCCTGTTGCAACGCAAAAGCAATGGTTTCGTTGCGGAAGGCGGGATCACTCATGACGCCGCCTCGGCCAGCCGGCAGCGGCCAGAAAGCGCTGGACCGTCGCCGGCATGCCGAATTCCAGGGCGTCGGCCGCAACGCCGTGGCCGATCGACACTTCGGCGAGGAACGGGATGCGCGCGACGAGCGGCGGCAGGTTGGCGACAGTCAGATCGTGGCCGGCATTGACGGCGAGCCCGGCGGCGCGCGCCGCCTCGGCGGCGGCTCCCAGCCTTTCCAGGGCCTCGGCGGCGCGCTCCGGGCTGTCGTGGCAGGCCCCGTACGGGCCTGTGTAGAGCTCCACCCGGTCGGCGCCGAGCTCGGCTGCGCCGGCCGCCGCCACGGGATCGGCGTCGACGAACAGGGAGACGCGGAAGCGGCCGCGCTTCAGCCGGGCCACGATCGGCTCCAGGACGGCGCGATGCGTGCGTGTGTCCCACCCGTGGTCCGAGGTGGCCTGCGACGGGTCGTCGGGGACCAGCGTCACCTGGTCGGGCTGGTTGGCCTCGACGAGCCGCAGGAAATCATCGGTCGGATAGCCCTCGATGTTGAATTCGGCGTCGGGGAACTGGTCGTCGATCAACGCCCTCAGCTCGGGCAGGTCGGCGCGGCGCGTGTGGCGCTCGTCGGGGCGCGGATGGACGGTGAGCCCATGCGCCCCCGCCTCGAGCGCCAGGCGGCCGATGCCGGCGACGCTCGGCCATGGCAGGTCGCGGCGATTGCGCAGAAGCGCGACGGCATTGAGGTTGACGGAGAGCTTGGGTGGCATGGTCGGACCTGGTGGCAGTACGGCGACGAAGCTATAGGCCGGCTGCGCGCGAAAGAGAAAGCCCCGCGCTGAGGTTTGGGCCGCGGCTGGCAATCCGTCGGTCAAACCGCGCAGGGCGTGCCGTTGGCTCCTGGCGCGGGCGGAGATCGCTTTGGTCGCCCGCCTCGATGGGAACGGAGCGAGGGGGTCGACCGTTTGCTCGGAACTCACTTCGTGCCTCAACGACGAGCCGATGAGCGCCACCGATCCATTGCCGGCGATCCGCCGCATCGACACCACCAGAATCGACCTTTGCGCGCTGGAGATCGTCGGCCATTTCACCGCCGCCGATCTCGAGAACGCCTATTGGCGCTGGAGGCCGCCTATGCGAGCATGAGTGGTGGACCTCCTGGTGCGCATCCGCGACTATGACGGGTTCGACTGGAGCGCAGTCTTCCACAAGGCGACGATCCGCGGCAAGGCGAAGGCCCTGCGCCACATCCGCAACTATGCGGTGGTCGGCGGGCCGACCTGGATGCGGGCCGTCTTGACCGTGTTCGGGCCGCTGACCTCCATCAAGACACGGCACTTCGCGCCCGACAGGGAGGCCGAGGCCTGGGCATGGGTGGGCGGCATGGAAGCCCGACACAAGCCTAGCGCACCACCGTCAGCCGCTCCGCCGCGCGGGTGATGGCCGTGTAGAGCCAGCGCTGGCGGGTGTCCTTGAAGGCGAAGCTTTCGTCGAACAGCACCACCTCGTCCCATTGCGAGCCCTGCGCCTTGTGAACGGTCAGTGCGTAGCCGTAGTCGAAATCGTCGAAGCGCTTCTTCTGCGACCAGGGGATGTCGGCATCGGGATCGTCGAAGGCCGATTTCAGGAGCTTGATCTTGGCCACTCCGCGATCGGGATCGTCCTCCTCGGGCGAGACGAGCAGGTTGATGCCAGGCTTCACGGTCTCGCGGGCCGACGTCATCACCTTCCACAGCGACGCCGTTGAGCAGGCCCTTGGCCGGGTCGTTGCGCAGGCAGACGAGCTTGTCGCCGGCCTGCGGATAGGCCGCGGCGTAGCCCTTGAGCTCGCGCAGGCGCTGATTGTAGCGCCGCCGGGTGCGGTTCGTGCCGACCAGCACCTGGTCGGCGCGCAGCACCGCTTCGCGGTCGACGCGGTCGCGGCCGATCACCTGCACGGTGCCGTAGTCTCCGCGCAGGACTTCCCGCCCCTCGCGGACGTCGAGCGCCAGGCGCAGGATCGGGTTGTCGCGGGCCTGCCGATGGACCTCGGTGAGCAGCACGTCGGGCGGGTGATCGGTGAAATAGCCGCCGCCCGAGATCGGCGGCAGCTGGCCGGGATCGCCGAGCACCAGGATCGGCGTGCCGAAGCTCATCAGATCGCGGCCCAGCGCCTCGTCGACCATCGAGCATTCGTCGACGACGATCAGCTTGGCGCGCGCCACCGGGCTCTGGCGGTTGAGCGCGAAGGTCGGCGAGATCGAGGTCTTGCCGGTCGCCTCGTCGGCCACCGCCTCCTCGCCGCGCGGCCGGTAGATCAGCGAATGGATGGTGCGCGCATTGACCGCGCCCTTGGAACGCAGCACCTGCGCGGCCTTGCCGGTGAAGGCGGCGAACTGGACTTGGCCATCGACATGCTCGGCGAAATAGCGGGCCAGCGTGGTCTTGCCGGTGCCGGCATAGCCGAACAGGCGGAAGAGCTGCGGCTTGCCGGCCTTCAGCCAGCGCGCCGACCGCCTTCAAGGCTTCGTCCTGCTGCGGAGAGAAGTCCATGGCACCGTGAGACAGGATTCGCGGGCGAAGGGCAAGGCGGGATCGCCTTGCGAAGCTTGGAACATAGCGGGAACGATGGCCGCGCGCAAGCGCTTCTCGACGCCGGGCGTGTGTGCTTAAGTGCCGACAATCGGGGGTCGAGCGGGATGACGAGGCTGCGCAAGACGGCGATCCTTCCGGGCCTGGCTGCGCTGGCGGTGGCGGCTTGCCACTGGGTCGGCGCGCCGCTCGTCGTCGAGCATTTCGACCGCGGCGGGCTCGAACCGACCGTCTGGGACCCGTGCCAGATCAGCGCGGCGTCGCCGCTCCAGTTTCCCGACGCGGAGGGGGCGCCTCCGGTGCGCTTCATGCGGATCGTCGCCGACCAGTCCTCGCTCGGCGGCAATGCCTGCCACGAGGGCGGGACCGCCGTCGCGGAGGCGGCGCGTCGCGAGCGGCCGCGCGAAATGATCGGCCGCGCCGTCTCCGCGGCGCCGCGCGACGAAGCGGCCGCCCTGCCGCTCGCCCTGCAGGAGGAGCCGGAGTCGCTCGGCCCCTCCTTCATCCGCCATGCGATGCGCCAAGAGGCGGAGCGGCGCACCTTCAGGGCGCTGACCGACCCCGGCACGCCGCGGCCGCTCGCCGGCATGGGCCGCAACCCCTACTGCACGCCCGAGGTGCTGGAGCGGGCGAGGCAAGCCGGCCGGGAGGGCGAATGCATCCAGCGCCAGGAGCTCAGGCTGCGGCCCGAATACCGGGTCCGCTCATCGCGGCCGATGCTCTATTCCTTGCGCTTCCGCATGCCCGAGCCGGTGCACGACACCCGCAACTCGGTGCGCTGGGTGACCGCCCAATGGAAGCAGGAGCCGATCAGCGCGCGCTATGACGACGAGTTCAAGAAGGGCTGGGGGCCGAGCCCGTTCCTGGCGCAGCGCTACGACGACGGGGTGCTGCACGTCACCGTGCTCGACGAGCATTGCAGCTGCATGGTCGCCTCGGCGCCGCTGCCCGACGGCACGCGGCAGGACTGGCAGGACGGGACGCCCAGCCGCTGTGCCGTCGATCCATCCTGACCATGAGGGGGAGGCATGCACGCCGCGCTTCGAGGCCACCTACGGCGCCGACCCCGTGCTCGCCTCGCCACTCCACGACTGGGTTGAGATGACCTACCGCGTCCAGGCCGACCCGGAGAAGCCGGCGACCATCGAGGTCTACCAGGATGGGCGCTTCATCGTCCGGGTGAGCGGCAGGATCGGCTACCAGGCCGATGCGGAGCGCCCACCATCGACAAAGTTCAAGCTGGGGCACTATCGCGACTACATGCCCTATGCCGACGCCATGGACGTCGACCGAGTGAGCATCCTGCCGCTCGCGCCGTGAGCCCTATCGCAGCATCGGCCACAAGGTGGCGGCGAGGAGGACGCCCATGGCGACATTAAACCATTTGAGCCGTACCGGGTCGGCGAGGAAGCCCCGCAGCGCCATGCCGAAGCCCGCCCAGGAGGAAACGCTGGGCAGATTGACGAGCGTGAAGGCGGCGGTGACGATCGCCACCGAGAGGAAGGGCTGCGCCGGGTCGGTGTAGACGGCCATGGCGGTGACGGCGAGCACCCAGGCCTTCGGGTTGACCCATTGAAATGCCGCCGCTTCGAGGAAGGACATCGGCCGGGTCTGGTTGCCGCCTCCGCCCATCGAGCGCGACCGGGCGATGCGCCAGGCGAGATAGAGCAGATAGGCGGCGCCGGCGATCTTCAGGGCCGTGTGAAGGGCCGGATAGGCGCTGAGCAAAGCGCCGAGCCCCAGCCCCACCGCGACGAGCAGCGAGGCAAAGCCGGCCGAGATGCCGAGAATATGCGGGATGGTGCGGAAGAAGCCGAAATTGACGCCCGAGGCGAGCAGCATGAAGTTGTTCGGTCCGGGCGTGACCGAGGTGACGAACGCGTAGACGACGAGGCGCCAGGAAGACCTCCGTGGACATGCGCGGTGACGCAGCGCGGCTGTCCTACATGCCCTGCGGGCCGCGGTTCATGGCCGCGACGCCGGTGCGGCAGACCTCGACCAGGCCGAGCGGCTTCATGATGGCGATGAACTGCTCGATCTTGGCGACCTTGCCGGTGATCTCGAAGATGAAGTGCTCGGTGTTGGCGTCGATGACGTCGGCACGAAACGCCTCGGCAAGGCGCAGAGCCTCGACGCGGTGGTCACCGGTGCCGGTCACCTTGACCAGCGCCAGCTCGCGCTCCAGCGGCCGCTCCTGGCCGAGCTCGGCGGCGCGCACCGAGAGGTCGACGACCCGGTGGACGGGCACGATGCGCTCGAGCTGGTGCTTGATCTGCTCCAGCACGTGCGGCGTGCCGCGGGTCACGATGGTGATGCGCGACAGGTGCTTCTCGTGCTCGGTCTCCGACACGGTCAGGCTCTCGATGTTGTAGCCGCGGCCCGAGAACAGGCCGATGACGCGGGCGAGCACGCCGGGCTCGTTGTCGACCAGCACCGACAGGGTGTGGGTCTCGGGCTTCTCGGTCTCCTTGGCGATGAAATAGGCGGAGCCGGTCGGTTGAAGGTGCGCGTTCATGGGTTGAGTCTAGGGGCGACCACAGGCATCGTGGTCTGGACTTCGTAGCGGCGGGCGGATTCTGGCGAATAGCGCGCCGCGGCGCCGTTCTACAATGGCGCTAGACCAGCTCCCTGCCCTTGGCGTCGATGGCGTTGGCGACCGCCTCGTCGGTCGCCTCGTCCGGCAGCAGCATCTCGTTGTGCGCCTTGCCCGAGGGGATCATCGGGAAGCAATTGGCGAGATTGGCGACGCGGCAGTCGAAGATCACCGGCTTGTCGACGGCGATCATCTCGGCAATGGCGTCGTCGAGCTCTGCCGGCTTGTCGCAGCGGATGCCGTGGGCGCCATAGGCTTCCGCCAGCTTGACGAAGTCGGGCAGCGCCTCGGTGTAGGAATGGGACAGGCGATTGCCGTGCAGCAGCTGCTGCCACTGGCGCACCATGCCCATGTACTGGTTGTTCATGATGAAGATCTTGATCGGCGCCGAGTACTGAACGGCCGACGAGATCTCCTGCATGGTCATGAGAACCGAGGCGTCGCCGGCAATGTCGATGACCAGCGCGTCCGGATGGGCGATCTGGACGCCGAGCGCTGCCGGCAGGCCGTAGCCCATGGTGCCGAGGCCGCCGCTGGTCATCCAGCGGTTGGGCGCTCGAAGCCGTAATGCTGGGCCGCCCACATCTGGTGCTGGCCGACCTCGGTGGTGATGTAGGTGTCGCGGTCCTTGGTCGCCGCATAGAGGCGCTGGACCGCGAATTGCGGCATGATCACCTCGTCGTGGGGCTTGTAGGCGAGCGAGTTCGCGCGCCCGCCAGCGGGCGATCTGCTCCCACCACGGATAGAGCTCCTTCTTGTCCGCCTTGGCGGTGGCCCGCCACAGGCGCACCAGGTCCTCCAGCACGCGGCCGACGTCGCCCAGGATGCCGATGTCGACGCGGACGTTCTTGTTGATCGACGAAGGGTCGATGTCGATGTGGATCTTCTTGGAGTTGGGCGAGAAGGCGTTCAGACGGCCGGTGATGCGGTCGTCGAAGCGGGCGCCGATGCACAGCATGACGTCGCAATCGTGCATGGCCATGTTGGCTTCGTAGGTGCCGTGCATGCCCAGCATGCCCAGCCAGTTGCGTCCCGAAGCCGGGTAGGCGCCGAGGCCCATCAGCGTCGAGGTGATGGGAAAGCCGGTGAGGTCGACGAATTCGCGCAGCAGATGGCTCGCTTCGAGGCCCGAATTGACGACGCCGCCGCCCGAATAGATGACCGGCCGCTTGGCTTCGGACAGCAACGCGACGGCAGCGCGGATCTTATCGAGATCGCCCTGCACCTTCGGCTGGTAGCTGGTGCGCGGCGCCGTCTGCGGCGGCGTGTAGATGCCCTTGGCGAACTGGACGTCCTTCGGGATATCGACGACGACCGGTCCCGGCCGCCCCGTGGTGGCGACGTGGAAGGCCTCGTGGAGGATGCCGGACAGCGCGTTGACGTCCTTGACCAGCCAGTTGTGCTTGGTGCAGGGCCGGGTGATGCCGACCGTGTCGCACTCCTGGAAGGCGTCCGAGCCGATCAGGCTGGTCGGCACCTGGCCGGTGATGCAGACCAGCGGGACGGAGTCCATCAAGGCGTCCTGCAGCGGCGTCACGGCGTTGGTGGCGCCGGGTCCCGACGTCACCAGCATCACGCCGGCCTTGCCGGTCGACCGCGCATAGCCCTCAGCAGCATGGCCGGCGCCCTGCTCGTGGCGGACCAGGATGTGCTCGACCTCCTCCTGCTGGAAGAGCTCGTCGTAGATCGGCAGCACAGCGCCTCCCGGATAGCCGAAAATGTGCTTGACGCCATTGTCGCGCAGCGCCTGGACCACCATTTCGGCGCCCGACATCTCGCGGCGTCCGGTCTCGTCCTGTCTGTTGCTCATCGGCTCGTCCTGTCTGCTCGTCGCCGCGTCGCGGCCGTCCCGTCGTTTAATCCTGTCGAAGGCATTAAAAAAGGCCCCCGGATCGGGAGCCTGCGAGTGCGCATGGGAGGACGTGCCCGGCGGTTACACCGCCTTGCCCATGCGCCTTCCTACCACGAGAATGCCGTTCGTCTTCATGGCGCGGACAATAGAGCGGAAACCGCACGCCGGTCAATGCCGAACGTGACGCCGGCCGCCGATTGCGTCGCCACCTAGGTTGCCCACCCTAACCCCTTGAAACCGCGGCAAACTAAGGTGCAGCATGACGAGGCCGCGATTTCGCGGCGATACTCCATGCAGGCAGGGCCAGACAAGCCGGGAGGAGACCTATGCTCGACAAGACGCCCACCGCCAAGCTCACGCAGCTCCTCGACGCGTTCGGCGGCGCACTCGCGTCCGGCGATGCCGACGCCGCCGCCGCGCTGTTCCAGGAGGACGGGTTCTGGCGCGACCTCGTCGCCTTCACCTGGAACATCAAGACGCTGGAAGGGCGCGACCAGATCCGCGCCATGCTGGCGCAGCAGCTGCCCGCCATCCAGCCGTCGGGCTTCGCCGTGGCCGAGGGCGAGGAAGCGACGGAGGCCGACGGGCTGCTGGAGGGCTGGATCCGGTTCGAGACGAAAACCGGCCGCGGCTTCGGCCAGATCCGCGTGCGGAACGGGCAGATCTGGACGCTGTTGACGACGCTCGTCGAGCTCAAGGGGTTCGAGGAGCGCGCCGGCTTCGGCCGCCCGCTTGGGGCGCTCCACGGGGCGGGCAAGAACCGTAGGACCTGGAAGGAAGAGCGCGAGGCGGAGGCGGAGGAACTCGGCCGCTCGCGCCAGCCCTACTGCCTGATCGTCGGCGGCGGCCAGGGCGGCATCGCGCTCGGCGCGCGGCTGCGCCAACTCGGCGTGCCGTCGCTGATCGTCGAGAGGAATGCGAGGCCCGGCGATTCCTGGCGCAAGCGCTATAAGTCGCTCTGCCTCCACGATCCCGTCTGGTACGACCACCTGCCCTATATCGACTTCCCCAAGAACTGGCCGGTGTTCTCGCCCAAGGACAAGATCGGCGACTGGCTGGAGATGTATGCCAAGGTCATGGAGCTCAACTATTGGGGCTCCACCGAGGCCAAGAGCGCCACCTATGACGAGAAGGCCAAGGAATGGACCGTCGTGGTGGAGCGCGAGGGCAAGGAGATCGTGCTGAAGCCCAAGCAGCTGGTGCTGGCCACCGGCATGTCGGGCAAGCCGAACCTGCCCCGCTTCAAGGGCATGGAGCGCTTCAAAGGCGACCAGCACCACTCCTCGCAGCATCCCGGGCCCGATGCCTATGCCGGAAAGCGCGCCGTGGTGATCGGCTCCAACAACTCCGCCCACGACATCGCGGCGGCGTTCTGGGAAGCCGGCGCCGACGTCACCATGGTGCAGCGCTCGTCCACCCATATCGTGCGGTCCGACTCGCTGATGGATATCGGCCTCGGCGCGCTTTATTCGGAGCAGGCGGTAGCCGCCGGCGTCACCACGGCGAAAGCCGACCTGATCTTCGCCTCGATCCCCTATGCCATCCTGCACGAGTTCCAAATCCCGCTCTACGAACAGATGAAGCAGCGCGACGCCAAGTTCTATGACGACCTCGAGAAGGCGGGCTTCATGCTCGACTGGGGAGACGACAATTCCGGCCTGTTCATGAAGTACCTTCGGCGCGGCTCGGGCTACTACATCGATATCGGCGCCTCGCAGCTGATCATCGACGGGGCGATCAAGCTGGTCAGCGGCGCGAACGTAAAGGAGGTGACCGAGCATTCGGTGATCCTCGACAACGGCGTCGAGCTGCCGGCCGACGTGATCGTCTATGCCACGGGCTATGGCTCGATGAACGGCTGGGCGGCGGACCTCATCTCGCAGGAGGTGGCCGACCGGGTCGGCAAATGCTGGGGGCTCGGCTCCGGCACGACCAAGGATCCGGGGCCCTGGGAAGGCGAGCAGCGCAACATGTGGAAGCCGACGCAGCAGGAAGCGCTGTGGTTCCACGGCGGCAACCTGCACCAGTCGCGGCATTATTCGCAGTTCCTGGCGCTGCAGCTCAAGGCGCGGATGGAAGGTCTCGACACGCCGGTCTATGGTCTGCAGGAGGTCCACCACAAGGGGTGAGCATGCGTGCCAGCCGCCGCCAGGCGCCTCGCCGCCGCTCGAGCGGGGCTCAGAGCCGGACGTCAGGCTTCCGAGGCCCTGCGCTGGCCGCCCTGACGCTCAGCGCCCTCCTCGCGGCAGGCGGCGGCACGGCAGCCGCCCATGACTTTTACTCCAACACCAGCGATCCGCAGACGCGGCTGGCCTGCTGCGGCGGCGACGACTGCGCGCCGATCCGCTCGCGCGACGTCGAGGAACGGCCCGGCGGGTTCCGCTACCTGCCGACCGGCGAGTTCATCCCCTACCGGCGCGTCCAGCGGAGTCCGGACTGGAGCTTCCACCGCTGCGTCTACAGGCAGACGATCAGCCAGGGCGCCGGCCGGCTCTACCGCAGTGGCGAGACACGCTGCTTCTTTGCCCCTCCGGGCTTGATGTAAGCGCCGTCGAGCGCGATCGCCTTGCCGCGAGGGAACTTCCCCGCGCAGCAGGTGTTCTAGCCTTTGCCGGTGTCGACGAAGCGCAGAATCTCATGCCGGCGCTGCCCCTCGCGGGGCGGATCAGAGCCCGCGCTCCGACCCCTCAGCGGAGCAGCGGGCTCTTTTCATGCCGCGCCCACCCAGGGCGGGTCGCCGGTTCGACAATCAGACCGGCAGATTGCGATTTCCTCATAGCGCGATGCTCGGCCGGTGCGGGACATTCGATCGATCGGCTTCATACCGCGTCAACCATCCCGTCTCACGCCACCTTAACGACGAGCTCTTATCGTCGTTGAGTAAAGGTCAAGGACGGGGCTTGTGATGTTCATCGACGGTGAAAAGTCGACCGGCGAGACGGTCTCCCAGGAGCGCCGCGACGGCGCGCAGAACGACCGCCGCATCATCGGTCACGTCATTCAGTGCGACGGCGCGCGGGCCAGGATCGCCGCCTATGCCCACAGCAGCGATACGGCCATCGCCAACACCTGGACGGTCGGCCGGATGATCTCGATCAGCCTGCTCGAGACGCGGGCCGTCGGCCTGGTCTACGAAATCAACAAGGCCGACCGGTTGTGGAGCGAAGACGGGGCGAACGCGATCGAGGTCTCCGTCGAGCTGATGGGCGAGGTGCGGGACGACAAGCGCACCGGCAAGCCGGTGTTCGACCGCGGCGTCACCGCCTATCCGCATGTCGGCGCGGTCGCCCACCGCATCCGCGTGCGCGACCTCGCCGCCATCTACGATCTCGGCGGCCGCCAGGGCGTCACCATCGGCACGCTGTCGCAGGACGAGTCGATCCAGGCCAACATCGCCATCGAGGACACGCTGGCGCGTCACTTCGCGGTGGTCGGCACCACCGGCGTCGGCAAGTCGACGGCCGTCTCGCTGCTCCTGCGCAAGGCCATCGAGGCAAGGCCCGACCTGCGCGTCCTGATCCTCGACCCGCACAACGAGTTCGCCTCGTCGCTGCCCGATCACAGCATCCGCATCGACACCTCGTCGCTCGACCTGCCGTTCTGGCTGTTCCGGCTGGAGGAGTTCGCCGAAGTCCTGTTCCGCGGGCGCGAGACCGTGCCCGAAGAGCTGGACGTGCTGCGCGACCTGATCCCGCAGGCCAAGAACATGTACCGCAACCCGCAGCCGAGCAGCTTATGTCCGGCGCGGCGGGGATGCGGTCACCGCGGACACGCCCGTGCCCTACCGCATGGCCGACCTCATCAAGCAGATCGACGAGCGCATGGGCCTGCTCGACTCCAAGAACGACCGGCCCGTCTACCGGGCGCTGAGGACGCGGATCGAGGCGGCGCTGGCCGATCCGCGCTATCGCTTCATGTTCAATTCGCGGCTCATCGAGGACACGATCCACGAGACGATCGGGCAGATCTTCCGCGTCCCGCACCACGGTCGCCGCGTCACCTGCTTCGAAATGGCCGGGCTGCCGTCGGAGGTGGTCAATTCGGTCTGCTCGGTGCTGGCGAGGCTCGCCTTCGACCTGGCGCTGTGGAGCGAAGGCAAGCTGCGGCTGCTCTTCATGTGCGAGGAGGCCCACCGCTACATGCCGGCGGACCTGCGGCTGGGGTTTGCGCCGACCCGCCACGCGCTGTCGCGCATCGCCAAGGAAGGGCGCAAATATGGCTGCTATCTCGGCGTGGTGACGCAGCGGCCGGGCGAGCTCGACCCGACCATCCTGTCGCAATGTTCGACCGTGTTCTCGATGCGGCTGGCCAACGAGCAGGACCAGGCGATCATCCGATCGGCGATCGCCGATTCCTCCGCTTCGACGCTGTCGTTCCTGTCGTCCATGGGCCAGCGCGAAGCGATCGCCTTCGGCGAAGGCGTGGCGGCGACCATGCGCCTGAAGTTCGAGCGGCTGCCTGCCCACCTCATTCCCGGCACCAGCAAGCCGGAGGCCGAGGCGGCGGATCGCGGCGAAGCGCAGGAAGTCGACCTCGTCGGCATCGTCGAGCGGCTGCGGAACGTCCAGCGCCCGCACATGCCAAACACCAATCTCGGCGACATGGTGAGTCCCGTCGCCCAGGCGGGCGAGGCCAGCTACCGCCGCCCCGGCGAGCGCGACGAACCGATCCGCCCCGACACGGAGCGGCGCGGCGAGCATGCGCTGGGCGGGCTGCGGCGGCGGCTCAGCGACGGGCTGACCTGACGGCAGAGCCGGAGCGTCAGGCGCAGACGCGGTTCCGCCCGAGCCGCTTGGCCTGGTAGAGGTGGCGGTCGGCGCGGCGGAAGAAGTCCTCGGCCGATTTGCGCTTGTCCCATACCGCCAGGCCGACGCTGGTGGTGATGTTCAGCTTGACGTCGCCGGTGAACACCTGCAGCCCGGCGATCCCCTTGCGGATCCGCTCGGCGAACTTGCGCAGCTGGTCGACGTCCATGTTGGGCGCCACGACAGCGAATTCTTCGCCGCCCAGGCGGGCTGCGACGTCGTGATAGCGCGTCATATCGCGCAGGCAGCCGGCCACCGCCTTCAGCACGTCGTCGCCGACATCGTGGCCGTGGGTGTCGTTGACGGCCTTGAAGTGGTCGAGGTCGAGGACTATCAGGCCGACCGGCTTGTCGATGCGGCGGAACTCGTCGATGTATTCCTTGAGCGCGTCGTCGAAATAGCGACGGTTCTGCATGCCGGTGAGCCCGTCGGTCAGCGCGGCGTGCTCCAGCGTCTCGGAGCGCGCGCTCAGCGTCTCCGTCATGGCGCGCAGCTTCCCTTCTTCCTGGGCCTGCGTGCGGATCAGCGGATAGATCAGGAAGGCGCCGAAGAAGAGCGCCGTCGCCACCATCACCCCGCTGGCGAACAGCAGCCGGGCCAGATAGCGCGCCATGCCGATTTCGCCGGGCAGGAAGAGGTCGGCGCCCTGGGCGGCAATAATGCCGTAGGCATACAGAATCAGCACGCCGGCCGTCAGGATGACCGTCATGAAGACGAAAAAAGCCGACTCCGACTTGTGTAACCGCATGCTTGCCCCGCGCACTCAGCACCGTCCTTATGCCATGCACCGCCTTATGGGAGGTTAATTTTGGCAACCTGGGGGCGAACCTGCATGTGCTGTTGCCCGTGATCAGGCGTCCACCAGGCGGCGGGCGAGCGCGGCCGGTTCGATGCCCTCGGCAGGCGCGATTCTGAGCCATTCGGGACCGAGCTGGTGGCGGAACCAGGTCGACTGGCGCTTGGCATATTGCCGCGTCGCCGCCTTGGCGCGTTCTGCCGCTTGCTCGAGCGTGGATGCATTCGCAATCACTGATTGAAGCTGGCGCACGCCTATCGCCTTCATGGCGGGAAGCTTCGGATCGAGCCCGAGCGCCGCCAGCGCGGCGACCTCGTCGCGCGCGCCACCGGCGATCATGGCGTCGAAGCGGCTGTCGATGCGGGCGGCGAGCAAGGCGCGATCGGGCTCCAGGACCAGCCGCATGGCGCTGTCTGCCTCGACAAGGGGCGTTCCCTTGCGCGCCTGCCAGTCGAGGATCGAGCGCCCCGAGGCGTCGAGCACCTCCAGCGCGCGCACGATGCGCTGGCTGTCGGTCGGGCGAAGCCGAGCGGCGGCGACGGCGTCGCGCTCGGCCAGGACGCGATGGAGGGATGCGGCGCCATCCTCCGCCAGCCTGCCGCGCCAGGCGGCGCGGATTGGCGGCCGGGACCGCGGGCATGTCGGACAGCCCTTCCGTCAGCGCCCGGAAGTAGAGCCCGGTGCCGCCGACGAAGATCGGGCGATGCCGATCGAACGTGCCGGCAGCGGCCAGCGCCTCCACGTCGTCGAGCCAGCGCCCGGCCGAATAGGGCTCGCCGGGGTCGACGTGGCCATAGAGGCGGTGCGGGACGGCAGCGAGTTCGGCCTGGCCGGGCCTGGCGGTCAGCACGTCGAGCACGCCGTAGACCTGCATCGCGTCGGCATTGACGACCACGCCCCCGACGAGGCGGGCGATCTCCAGCGCGAGTGCCGACTTGCCGCTCGCGGTCGGCCCGGCTATCAGGATCGCGTTCCGGATGGGCACCTGCCTGCCCGTCCGTCCAGCGGATCCAGCCATGTCGCTCGTCGCCACGCTCATCTCCCATCCGGCCGCTCGCGCCGTGACGCCGGAGCTTGCCTCTAGTGCGCAAGCGGCGGTCGGTGCAAGCGGGATCGACTGGCTCGACGAGGGCGTCGCCTGCGACATCGCCCTGCCCGAAGGAGCGGAAAGGGCGTCGGCGATCGAGGCGTTGAGGGATCGTCTCGCGCTGGCGCCGGTCGACGTCGTCGTGCAGCCGGCGGCCGGCCGCCGGAAGAAATTGCTGATGGCCGACATGGACTCCACCATGATCGACCAGGAGTGCATCGACGAGCTGGCGGCGGAGGTTGGCCTGAAGGCGCATGTCGCCGAGATCACCCGCCGGTCGATGAATGGCGAGATCGCCTTCGAACCGGCGCTGCGCGAACGGGTGGCGCTGCTGGCCGGCCTCGCGACGACGGTGGTCGACCGCATCGTCGAGCGGCGCCTGACGCTGGCCTCCGGCGGGCCTGCGCTGGTGGCGACCATGAAGGCCCACGGCGCCTGGACGGCCCTGGTCTCGGGCGGCTTCGACCTGTTCACGCGGCCGATCGGTGCCAAGTTGGGCTTCGACGAGCAGCGGGCGAACCGGCTGATCGAGGCAGGCGGGAAGCTGACGGGCGAGGTCGCCGAGCCGATCCTCGGCCGCTTGGCCAAGGCGGAGGCGCTGAGGGAGATCGCGGCGCGGCTTGGCCTGTCGCCCGACGAGGCCATCGCGGTCGGCGACGGCGCCAACGACCTCGACATGATCCGCCTTGCCGGCATCGGCGTCGCGCTGCACGCCAAGCCGGCCGTGGCCGCCGAAGCGGGAGCCAGGATCGACCATGGCGACCTGACCGCGCTGCTCTACATCCAGGGCTATCGCCGGGAGGCTTTCGTCGCATGACCCCGATCGAGACGCCGCGGCTCGTGCTGCGCAACTGGCGGGACGAGGACCGCCCGCTGTTTCACCGCATCAACTCCGACCCCACGGTGATGGCGTTCTTTCCGTTTCGCCGCGACCGGGCGCAGGCGGACGCGCTGCTGGACGAGCTCAAGGCAGACATCGAGGGCTGCGGCTACGGCTTCGCGGCAGCCGCCCTGCGCGACAGCGGGGAGCCGATCGGCTTCGTCGGCATCCAGGAGACCGACCTGCAGCCGATGCTGCCGGAGGGCACGATCGAGATCGGCTGGCGCCTGGCACCGGAATTCTGGGGGCACGGCTATGTGACGGAGGCGGCCGAGGCCTGGCTGGCCTTCGGCTTCGAAACGCTCGGGCTTGGCGAGATCGTCTCCTTCGCGGTCCGCGACAACCACCGCTCGACGGCCGTCATGCGGCGACTCGGCATGCAGCGCGACCCTGCGCGGGACTTCGACCTGCCCGGGCTCGCCGAGGCGCATGCCGCGCTGCGGCACCACGTGCTCTATCGGATGACGAGGCCGAATGGCGCGCCTCGCGGCGAAGCGGCAAGTCGCCTTCCGTGCTATGATGCGGGCCGGAGACACGGCGAATGCCGTGACGGCTCGCACGCCTCCGCAACCGATGAGGGAGGTTCCTATGGCACACTATGTCATTCTTGCGAATTTCACCGATCAGGGTACGCGCGCCGTGCGCGATACGATGAAGCGCGCCGACGCGTTCAAGGAGATGGCGGCCAAGGCCGGCGTCAAGGTCCACTCGCTCTACTGGACGCTCGGCCAGCACGACGTCGTGACGATCGCCGAAGCCGACGACGACGAGACGGCGACGGCGCTCAGCCTCTCCATCTCGGCGCTCGGCAATGTCAGGACGCAGACGATGCGGGCGTTCGACGCGGTCGAGTTCGGCCGCATCGTCGGCAAGATGCGCTGACGCGTAGCGTGGAGCGGCGGGGGCCGGCTGTCGCCCCCGTCAATCCATCCGCACGGTCACGAAGCGCAGCTCGCCGGTCTTGGAGGCAAGCATCAGGAGCGCGTTTTTGCGGCCCTGCTCCTTGAGGGCGGCGATGCGGTCCATCACCTCCTTGGGGGTGCCCACCAATTCCTGAGCGATCTCGGTGATCACCTCGCCGGCCTGGATGCCGCGCTCGCCGGCGGGCGAGTTGGCCGCCACCTCGGTCACCACGACGCCGGCGACGTCGGAGGCGATCTCGAACTTCTTGCGCGCCGCCTCGTCCAGCTCGGCGATGGTCATGCCGAGCACCGAGGCCGTCGCGACCGCCTCCTGGTCGCCCTCCTGGGTGCCCTCGGCGGGGTTCTCCTCCTGGCCTTCGGCGAGCTTCTCGCCGTCCTCCAGGCGGCCGAGCGTGACCTTGACGGTCTGCTCCTTGCCCTTGCGCACGATGACCACGTCGACGGCCTTGCCGACCGGGCTTTCGGCGACGACCCGCGGCAGGTCGCGCATGTCCCGGACGTCCTTGCCGTCGAACTTGATGATCACGTCGCCCGGCAGGATCGAGCCGTTGTCGACCGGACCGCCCTTGATGACGCCCGCCACCAGCGCGCCCTTGGCGGTCGCCATGTCCGAGGCTCTCGGCAATCTCGTCGGTGACCGGCTGGATGCGCACGCCGAGCCAGCCGCGGCGGGTCTCGCCGAACTGGCGCAGCTGGTCGACGACGTTGGCGGCGAGCTGCGAGGGAATCGAGAAGCCGATGCCGATCGACCCGCCCGACGGCGAGATGATGGCGGTGTTGATGCCCACGACCTCGCCATACATGTTGAAGAGCGGGCCGCCGGAATTGCCGCGGTTGATCGCCGCGTCGGTCTGGATGAAGTCGTCATAGGGGCCGGCGTTGATGTCGCGGTTGCGGGCCGAGACGATGCCGACGGTGACGGTGCCGCCGAGGCCGAACGGGTTGCCGATCGCCATCACCCAGTCGCCGATGCGCATGGCGTTGGAATCGCCGAACTTCACGGCCTTGAGCTTGCGCTTCTTGGGATCGACCTTGAGCACGGCGATGTCGGTCTTGGTGTCCTTGCCGACCAGCTCCGCCTTGAGCTTCGAGCCGTCGGAGAAGTTGACCTCGATCTCGTCGGCGTCGGCGATGACGTGGTTGTTGGTGACGACGATGCCTTGCTCCGCGTCGACGACGAAGCCGGAGCCCAGCGACTGCACCTTCTGCGAGCCGCCCTGGCCGCCCTCGCGGTCCTTGAAGAAGTCGTCGAAGAAGTCCTGGAAGGGCGATCCCTCCGGCAGCTGCGGCATCGGAACGGCACCCGGGCCCTCGCCGCCCTTGACCGTCTGCGAGGTCGAGATGTTGACCACCGATTCCAGTAGGCTCTCGGCCAGGTCGGCGACCGAGGCCGGGCCGTGAACGCCAGGCTGGACGGGCGCCGGAGCGGCACGCGGCGCATCGGGCGTCGGCGGCACCGGCAGCGGCTCGACCGGAACCACCTCCGGGGTGGCGGGCGCCGCGGTCTGCGCCAGGGCTGGCGCGCCGCACAACGAGCGTGCCTGGCGACCAGGAGAGCTGCCGCCGCGCGCCATGCCCGCTTGTGTCCCGGCAGGGAAAGGGTCGGTGTCATCTGATGTCTCCCGGCTGTCCTAAAGGGAAATCGGCGTCCGGCGAGCGGCGCCCGGCCATGTTGGCAAGAATTAAGGCGTGTTTGCGGCCTCATCCAGGCGCCGAGGATAAATCCTCCGTGACGCTTGCGCCAGCCAAACGATCGCCGGCGCTTTTCAGCGAGGCTTCTTCGCGGCGTCGCTGGCCTTGGGTGATGCGTCTTCGGCCGACGATCGGTCTCGCCTGGCGATTTCGTCGCGACCAACCATGAGAGTCGCTCTTGCGAACCACTCATCGGTGAGCTCCGGCGCATCGTCAGGATCGATCCAGTCCGATGCCAGCTCCCGTCCCTTGTTTTTTCCGGTCATCGACGTCCCCTCAGCGAAATCACCCACCACAAAGTCGCTTCCCCCCACCCTATTGCGCGGGCGGCTCCTCCGCCGCGGCAGAGCCGGCGGTGCCGGGAGCGGTGACGGCACCCGGCGCGGAGGCCCCTGGCGCAGGCGGCGCCTCGGTCGGGGCGGCGGGCGAGAGGCACGCCGCCCGGGTCGCGGAAGAAGCGGAAGAACTCCGAGTCCGGCGACAGCACCATGGTGGTGCCAGAATTCTCCAGCGCCTGCTGGTAGGCGGACATCGACCGGTAGAAATCGAAGAATTGCGGGTCGCGCTGGAAGGCATCGGCGAAGATGCGATTGCGCTCGCCCTCGCCCTCGCCGCGCAGGATCTCCAATTCGCGGCGCGCGTCGGCGACGATCTCGACCACCTCGCGGTCGGCGCGGGCGCGGATGCGCTGCGCCGCCTCGCGGCCGCGGGCACGCAGCCGCTCGGCCTCGGCCAGGCGCTCGGCCTTCATGCGGTCGTAGGTCTGCTGCGAGACCTCGGCGGTGAGGTCGGTGCGCTGGATGCGGACGTCCTCGATCTCGAGGCCGAGCGAGGCGGCGTCGGGACGGAGCTGGTCGCGCACCTCGCGCATCATGTCGGCGCGCTCCTCGGAAAGCGCGGCCTCGAAGCCGCGCAGGCCGTAGACGCGGCGCAGCGCCGCGTCGAGGCGGGTGCGCAGGCGCAATTCGGCGAGCTCGACCTCGCCGGACACGGCCTCGCGGAACTTGCGCGGATCGCTGACGCGGTAGGCGACGAAGGCGTCGACCTCGTAGAACTTGCCGCCCGAGACCTGGACGCGGATGTCGTCCAGGTCGAAGCGCATCACGCGGTCCTCGATGATCTGGACGTTGTCGGCCTCGAAGAAGCCGAACGGCGCCTTGAAGTAGATGCCCGGCTCGGTCTTGACGTCGACGATCTCGCCGAAGCGCAGCACGATCGCCTGCTCGCGCTCGTTGACGACGAAGATCGACGACCAGACCAGGAAGAGGATGACGGCGACGATGACGCCGATGACGGGAAGACGGTTGGTCATGGGTTCTGTCCTTCCGCCGGGGGACGCTTCTGCAGCTCGGGCAGCGGCAGGTAAGGCACGACGCCCTGGCCGTTGCCCTGCTCGACGATCACCTTGGTGGAATCCTTGAGCACGTTCTCCATCGTTTCGAGATAGAGCCGCTTGCGCGTCACGTCGGGGGCCTTGGCATATTCGTCGTAGACCGAGATGAAGCGCTGGGCCTCGCCCTCCGCCTCCTGCACGACGCGGTTCTTGTAGGCGGCGGCCTCCTCGCGGATCTGCGCGGCATCGCCGCGCGCCTGGCCGAGCTTCTGGTTGGAGTACTGGTTGGCCTCCTCGACGAACTTGTCCTCGTCCTGCTCGGCGCGCTGCACCTCGTCGAAGGCGTCGGCCACTTCGCGCGGCGGCGCGGCATCCTCGATCGAGATGGCGTTGATGGTGAGCCCGGCGCCGTATTCGTCGAGCGTTCCCTGCAGGATGTCGCGGACGTTCTGGGCGATGCCCTGGCGGTCGTCGCGGAAGATGTCCTGGGCCGGCCGGCGGCCGACCGACTCGCGCATGGCGCTCTCGGCCACCTGGCGCAGCATGTTGTCGGGGTCGGAGACGTTGAACAGGTAGGCGGTGGGGTCGGAGACCTGGTAGGCGACCGAGAACTTGACGTCGACGATGTTCTGGTCGCCGGACAGCATCAGGCCGGAATTGCCGGGGTCGCGGGCGCCGCCGCCGATGTTGATGAGCTGCTCGGAGATCTTGGCCTTCTCGACCGTCTCGACCGGCCACCAGTGGAAATGCAGGCCGGGCTCCGAAAGCTGCTGCTTGGGCTTGCCGAAGCGCAGCTCGACGGCGCGCTCGTCAGGCTGGACGGTGTAGACCGCCTGGAACACCCAGAGCACCAGCACGGCCAGCGCGACCAGCCCGAGAAAGGCCGGATTGGCGCCGGCGCCGCCGGGCAGTGCGCGCTTCAGCCGGTCCTGGCCGCGGCGAATGATGTCCTCGAGGTCGGGCGGCGAGCCTTGCGGGCCGCCGGAACCGCGCGGCCCCTGCCCCCACGGGCCGCCGCCATTGCCGCTGCCCCATGGGCCGCCGCTTCCGCCGCTCTGATTGTTCCAGGGCATAAAATTCCTCTCGATCTCAGTCATCCCTGGCCCGTTGCCCGCGCCGGAATGTCGTTCTGCCATCTATAGGGATGCCGGGCACCGCTTTCAACGAGGGCGCGCGATCCTTCGCGTCTTCGGCCTATGCGCTATGGGGATTTTCTCCCACAGACGCCCGCCTCTCGTAAACGGCATAGCGTGTCGCATGGCTGTCGCGCGGGCCGGCCGGATGCTCTTCGGCCTCGACGAGACGCCATATCGCGGGGTCGATCGGCGGAAACCGCGTGTCGCCCTCGAACTCGCCCAGCACATGCGGTCACGCAGAGCCGATCGGCGCGCGGCAGCGCCTCGGCATAGATCTGGCCGCCGCCGACGATGCAGATCTCGTCGGCGCCCGGCATGCAGCGGGCGCGGGCGGTGGCGAGCCGGATCGCCTCGTCGAGCGAGCCGGCGACCTCGCCGCCCTCCACCCGGTAGGCGCGGTCGCGCGTCACCACGATGGTCAGCCGGCCGGGCAGGATGCGGCCGATCAACTCGAAGGTCCGGCGCCCCATGACGATCGGCTTGCCCATCGTCGTCGCCTTGAAGCGCTTGAGGTCGCTCGACAGATGCCAGGGAAGGCCGTTGTCGCGCCCGATGACGCCGTTTTCGGCCATGGCGACGTAGATGGCGACGCGCATCGGCGCCGCCCTAGACAGCAATGGGCGCGCGGATATGGGCGTCGGCGACATAGCCTTCGAGGCGGAAATCCTCGTAGCGGAAGGCGAAGAGGTCCTTGACCTCGGGGTTGATCCGCATCGTCGGCAGCGGCTTCGGCATGCGCTGGAGCTGCTCGCGTGCCTGACCGAAATGGTTGGCGTAGAGGTGCGCGTCGCCCAGCGTGTGGACGAAATCGCCGGCCTTCAGGCCGCTCACCTGCGCCACCATCATGGTCAGCAGCGCATAGGAGGCGATGTTGAAGGGCACGCCGAGGAAGATGTCGGCCGAGCGCTGGTAGAGCTGGCAGGAGAGCCGCCCTTCGGCCACGTAGAACTGGAACAGGCAGTGGCAGGGCGGCAGCGCCATGGCGTCGACCTCGGCCGGGTTCCAGGCCGAGACGATCAGCCGCCGCGACTGTGGGTTGCGCCTGAGCTCCTTCAGCAGGTCGGACAGCTGGTCGATGTGGCGGCCGTCGGGCGCCGGCCAGGAGCGCCATTGCCGGCCGTAGACGGGGCCGAGGTCGCCGTTTTCGTCGGCCCACTCGTCCCAGATCGTCACCCCGTTTTCCTGCAGCGCCCGCACGTTGGTGTCGCCGGACAGGAACCACAGAAGCTCGTAGACGATCGACTTCAGATGCAGTTTCTTGGTCGTGACGAGCGGGAAGCCCTGCGACAGGTCGAAGCGCATCTGGTAGCCGAACACCGAGCGGGTGCCGGTTCCGGTGCGGTCGGGCCGGTCGACGCCGTGGTCGAGCACGTGGGCGAGAAGATCGAGATACTGGCGCATGATTCGGGGCGGCCTTTCAGGCTGGCGATCTTAGACCGCGGGCGGCTGGCGGCAAGGTCGACGATAAGGCGTCCCCAGCCTCAGAGCGCGTTGAGCCGGCCGAGCTGCTTGGCGACCAGGTAATAGAAGGTGACCCGGCTCTTGGAGCCGTCCGACGCTGACGCCATGGTCTGGCAGGCCTTTTCGATGGCCGTGTCGGCGCGGGTGCCGTCGACGCCGAGCTTCTTGCCCACCCAATTGTCTCGCACGCGGCCGAGCTCCTTGGGGTCCTGGCAGGACACCAGCGAGGAGTCGCGGTTGCTGCAGCGCGATGCCCAGATGCTTGACGATCCTGGCGACGATCTCCGGATCGGCGGTGGCGTCGTATTTCCGGATGTCGGCGAAATGATCGACGGCCATGGGGATCCTCTTCTGATTGCGGCTGGACGGCGCGGGAGATTTATGTCGGCCGCACGGTGCTGTCAAGCGCCGTCGAGGCCCTTCCATTTCCGCGCGGCGGACCCTATATTCGGTCCGTCAGCTCGTCTGACTATGGCGATAAACGGCCGATGCAATAAACCATTCGGACCCGGGGGCGGTACCCGGCGCCTCCACCACAAACCGCCGGCGAAGGGCGGCTTGTGATGGGGGCGAAATAGGATCGACGAGGGTGTAAAGATCGGACTTTTGCCCGGCATTGTACCACCGTTATCGGGCTAAAATCATAGCTGCCAACGACAACGTTGACGGACGAGCTTTCCTACGCTGCGTAATGCGGCCTCGGATCTCAGATTTAAGTCCTAGGGGTTCGCATCTCTAGGCGGGGTTCGGAGGCACCTGGCAACAGAAGCCTCCACTTCCCCTTACAATCCGCGCTCAACGCCTCGTCGCGATCGTCGTCAGATCGGCCGTCAGCCGTCGCCGCGCGGCATCGAGGTCCGCGCAGAGCCCGGCCACCAGCGCATGGTCCCCCGTGCCCAGGGCGTACACCGCGTCGGATACGCTGCGCTGGAAGTTCTGAAGCCGCAACGCGACGTCGCGATGGCCACCGCTCGCCAACTCCCGCTGCAGGTGGCCCATGTCGAATCCTGCGAGCGCGGTGCTCAGGGCCATCAGCTCGTCCGGGCCGATCTCAGCGGTCCTGATCGCATCGTGGAACAGGGCGAACAGCGCCGTGATCCCCTCGGCGAGCGGATCGGCAGACGGCTCCGGCGAAGCCTCGGCCTGCTCGACCGGCTCTGCGCCGCCCTGCGTCGGCTTGACATTGGGACGCATTGCCGCATCGAGCTCGTTCTGATCGAGAACGCCGACTTTGACCAGCCAGGCGAACGTATTCCCCAGCTGGGCTTCGAGTTCTTCGGCCTCGGGCGTACGAGCCCGGACTCCGTATTCATCGACTTCCCCGGCTGGGGTGATTTCGAACTGGTCGATCAACGCCTCAAGCTCTTGCCGGAAGCCCCATACCGGTGCAGTCCATTGGCCCCTGGCTGCCGGATCGAGGGTCAGGAGCGCGGCGCTCCCGGTGTCGAGGATCCGACAGCAGGCATACTGTGCGACCCGCAGCCATCCGGGACCGCCGAGGATGGCGAGGGCCTTTCCGACACCTTTCGCAAGCTGCAAGGCGCAGCCGGCTCCACGAGGCGTGGAAGCCTGGATGTCGATGACCTCCTTGAGGAGCTCGTACTTCGCTGCAAGCTCGGCCTCGTCGCCTCGGACAGGCCGCTCCGAGCCATGGCTCGAATTGCTGGAACTTTCCTCCGAACTGAAGTCGCTTTCGGAGCCTTCGGAGGTTTCGAGAGAAGCATTGTCCAGCAGGTCGGCGAGGCCAATCGGCAGGATCAGCTGGTGCGGCGAAGGCGTCCCATCGCCGCCCGAACGGGACGTCGTCATCACGTCGGCGCCTGGACGCCGACTTGGTGGCGGGGCCGAATTTCTGCGAGGCGCTTCTCGTGGTGGTCTCGGGGGTCCGTCCGACGCCCGGCGGGTTTTGTCATTGGAGTTCAGTTTCATCAGTCGTCTCCTGTTGGATTTCGTATCGGCCACGCCCTGCCCGACGGCCTAGAGGCTCTTCTTCGCCTCTTTCAATGCGCGGAAAAGGTCCTCGGCCGTCCTTTCGACGAGGTCGGTGGCGACCACCAGCAGGTTCCTGTCGCCCGATTTTACGGCTTGCTCCGCGCGCGCCAGAGCCTGCACGAAATCGACGACAGCCCCGTCCACATCGTGGCCTTTGGCCCGCAGCCCCTCGACGAGGTCCCCGAACTCGAACCGAGGCAGATTCCCGGCAATCATGTCGACATAGTCCGAGGGATCGCCGCCCGACTGCAAGGTATCCGACGCCTCTTCGAGGAGGCGCAGGAGCCCGTCGACATCGGCCAGCAGGTCGAACGGTGCGTCGGGGTCGGACGCGCTCGAGCTCGCGACATCGCTCTTCTCCGCGGCGGGCGACGGGCTTTTCATTTCAGGACAAGCCACGGGCTCGATGTCTTGCCGGGCCGCCGGGGTCGTTCGCCAGGCGCCCTTGATCATGGGGGGATTCTCGATGCGCTCGATCGTGCCGAGCGAAAGGATCCCGGCGGCGTCCAGCGCCACCAGGAGTTTTGCCTCGGCCGGGGTGAACTTGCCGCGGAGCCGCTCGGTTGACGCGTCGTAGGTGCTCTGCATCGAGGGATACAGATTGAGATGGTCCCTGACCTCAGGGTCGCATCGGTCCACCAGCAGATTGAGGTGATGGCCCTTGCTGCTAAGTGCCGTAGCCAGCGTCTCGAAGTCGACGGCCTCGAGCTCGTTGAGGATGTACTGGCTCACTCTATGGGATTGCTTCAGCGGGCTTTGATCGCAGAAGGATTGATCGAAAATCTTGAGCAGGTCCTCGGCGATGCCCACCAACTCGGTTTGGTCGGCATAGTCCGCAAGGGCATCGATACCCTCAGGGTCATCAGGATGGTCGGTCGGCTCGGCGGCGCGCTCCCTTGCGCGACCTCGCTCCTCCTCATCCCCGCTGGGGAGTTCTGTTCTATCGCTGCGTTGCATCGCGTGTTGCGCCCCATGCGAGGTCGTCAATCTGCCCGGCCGCGGCGGCGGCGAGGCTGACGGCGACGCCGACCGCGAGGGGGTTCGCGATGTGGCCGGAGACGGCGTCGTCGAGGCAGACCGGGAAGACGATTCCGATACTGAAGACGACGGCGACGGTGACGTGGATCGCGATCCGGACGGCGTGCCGCTCGTCGGTTTCTTGGAGCCCAAGCCTGGTATCATCTCGTTTCCCTCCTAGGTTGAAAGTTCGTCGAGCGATCGTGACCCGCTCAACCGGCCCGAAGCGTCTTCCCGATTTCCTTCAGCCTGTAGCCGAACATGCCGAGTTCAACGAGAAGCCTGGACTGCACCGCCAGGAGCCTGGGAGTCTTTACCTTGGATCGGTTGCGCTCTTCGGCCTTGTCGACAGCGCGGTCGACAAGCTCCTTGATCGACTGGACCGTCGACCGTATGTCGACCCCAAAGGCCAGGAGATCCACGACCAGGGCATCCAAGCCGAGGCTCGAGAATTCCTGCCGGAGCCCGGCCGCGAACCCGTATCGTCCGAGACCCGCCGAGTCGAGCTTGGGAAGGCCGTCGAGGATCGCGACCAGGCGGCCGACGCGGTCCGCCACCTCTGTCCGCTTCGACGCGCCGGCGCCCGTCCGCGCGGCCCTGGCGGTGCGCTCGGCCGTGTGGGCCAGGCTGCGCATCTTGTCCCGAAAGGAAGCCAACGCCTCCTGGCGCTTCTCGGTGTCGGCGGTCGGGATTCCTTCGAGAGCTTGGAAATCATCGGCGATCTCGTTGATCCCCTGCTTGAGCTCCCCGATGTCGACGCCCGAACGCTTGAGGTTCTCGAGGATGAGCTTTATCCCGCCTGCCTCGGGGATGATCCCGCCTGCCCCGAACCAGATGAGGTTGAGCACGTCGTTGGCTTCGCCTTCAGTCCCCACGCCACCTGGACCGCTCTTCGCAAGCAGGATGGCGGCGATGGTTTCGAGCCCCACCACGGCGCTTCGCGTTTGGGGGTCCAGGTCCTGCAAGGCTGGCCGCGCCGGGGCGCCGGCCGCGGATGCCCCTGTCTTCTCGAAAAGCGGGGCAGGCTTGGTGGGCGGCGCGACCGGCTTGGCGGAAGCGGCGTGCCGAAGGACGCCGGCGAGCTTCTCGTCCAGCATTCTGGTCGCCGAAAAGAGGTTTCGAAGGTTCTCGAGCCGCTTAGCTCCGCTGTCGTTGACGCTTTTCGCGTTCTTGAGCGAGAGACCGAAGACGGTGACCTCAGAGCCGATATCGTAGCCCAAACGCCCGAGATCCCTGGCCAACGACTGGAGGTCGAAACTGCCCAGACGGCCGGTCAGGAACGAGACCATTCCTCCGGGCGCGCTCTGGGAGGTGGCGTCTCGTAGGATCTCCGACAGGGCAGCGAGACGGGATGCCAGCCCCGTGCCGAGCGTCGACGCGGCGGCGACATGCGTTCCGCCAGGGACCGGTACGATCGCTTGCCGCGCCGGCTCGGCGCTCGGCGCGCCGCTCGTCTGCATCGCGGCAGCCCCACCCACTGGCCGGCTCGGCGGGGTGGTGGTGGTCTGCAGCGGATCGCTGGTGGGGGATTGGGCGGTATTGCCTTGCGAAGGGGCGGTATTGACCGATCCGGTCCCGAACGTCGGAGAAAACATGCCTTCCTGCTCCCTGCAAAAATGACGCTTTCGACGCGCCGTCTCTACGCAATCCAGAGGGGATGCGTGTGCCGCCCGGCACAATCCTGGCGTGATGCCATGTCTGGGTGGTTTCAGCCGTCGGGCAGCGGTGTTCCGCGAAGGGAGAGATAGGTGGCCATGAGCACCGGAGCGAGACTTCTCGACCTCCCGCCTGAGCCCCGGCACGGCATCATGGTTGCCCTCTCTCGCGCCCTCACGGGGTCGCGCCGCCTCGATCGCTGCATCCAGTCGGTAGAACCGCTCGCCGATATGGTGCCCATGCGCCTTCAGGCCTTCGACGAGGTCATAGTCCGCGACGCGCAGCGTTCTGAAAGCCTGGCAGAGCTTTTCCAGAAAAGACGTGTTGCTGAGATCAGTGCTTAAGGATGCCCGCAGCATGAAAGCTAGCCGTCGTATCGCCGGTCCCAGCTCGGATTTCGACACTTGAACCCTAGAACAGTCTCCCCCCGGCAGCCGCTTCATTCCCGTGATTGTCGAGATGCGGTCGGCGAGGTTGTCGACGGCTTTGCGAAGCCACCAGTTCGCCCGCCAAAGATCGACCGCCAGGTCATCGCGCGGGTCGAGGTTGGGGTCGAGCCGCTGGGCGACCTGTTCCGCTGCGGCGACGACTTGCCGATAGGCGTCGATGGCGCCGCCGATGTCGCGACCGAGCGTCTTCAGGTATGCAACAGGCAGATCGAGGTTCGCACGTGCCAGGCGCATCGAGCAGTATGCGATGAAATCGCGTCTGCCGAGATCCTGGGACGAGATGAGAGTCACAGCAGTATCGAGGCTGCCAAGAAAACACGCGAGTTCATCCTGCAGCATGCTCGGGAGTTGCCCCTCGAATTCGACCCGAGACGACCAGTTCAGCGGCGGCAGTTCAGCGGCCGGCGGGATTGCATCGACTGCGGCGGGGCGACCACCGTCTGTCGATACCGGCACGATCGCATGCCGCGGCGGCTCAGCGCTCGGCGCGCCGCTCGTCCGCATCGCGGCAGAGCCGCCCGGCGGCCGGTACGGCGGATTGCTCTTCGGCGGTTGAATGGTGGTCGTGGTAGGGCCGGCGGGCTTGCCCGGCGAAGAGGCGGCGGTATTGCCCGACCCCGATACGGTCCCGAATTTCGGATTAAACATGCCTTCCTGCTCCCCCTTGGAAACGACGCGTCCGAGGTGCCGTCCCTAGGCAATCCGGAGGGGAAGGGTGTGCTGCCCGGCACAATCCTGGCGTGATGCCATGTCCAGCAGGTCTCTCAGCCGTCGGGACGTGGCGTTCCGCGAATGGAGCGAGCGATTGTCATGAGCCCCGGCGCGGCATCGTGGTCGCCCTCGCTTGCGCCCTCGGGAACTCACAGTTCGCCCGCGCGGCGGGCTAGCCCGCTCGAAGCGTCTTGCTGATCTCCTTCAGCTTGGAGCTGAAATGGCCGAGCATAGTGAGGAGGTGAGCCGTCTGACGGCGGGAAGGGGTTTCCTCGCGCTCTTTGTCGACGATAACCTGGACGATATGCTCCTGGAGCCACTGAACAGCCGCCGGGCGTCGATGCCCAAGGCCAGGAGATCCGTGACGAGGCGATCCACGTCGAAGCTCGCAAAATCCTGCCTGAACCTAGGCCAGAGCCGGTACCGTTCGAGACCCGCCGAGTTCGAGCTTGTAAACGCCGTCGAGGATCGCGGCCAGGCGGTCGACGCGGCGTGCCACCTCTTTCCGCCTCGGCAGAAAGAGCCTCCGCACGGTCCTGACGACGTGTTCGGCCTCCCGGGCCAGGCTGTCCATCGCGTCCCGGAACGACTGCAAGGTCTCCTGGCGCCGCCCGGTTTCGACGGTCGCGCTCTCTCTGACTGCAAAGGAGGGCTCCTCGATATCGTCCAATCGCCGCGCCAGACCCCCGGTGTAGACGCCCGCACGCTCGAGCTGCCCGTAGGAGCTTCTGATGTTGCCTGCCCACGACATGGTGTCGTTGAGGAAGTCAGCTTTGTCACCCGCAAGCGAATCGATTCTTCACCCGGAGGGCGGCAGCATTGGCTTCGAGCAAGTTCACAGCGTCTTGGGTATCGGGATCCAGGCCAGGCAAAACGGGCTGCGCAGGTCCACCGGCCGCCCCTGTCTTCTTGACAAGCGGGGCGGGGTTGGCGGGCGGCGCGACATGGTCGTCATGCCCAAGGACGTCGGCGAGCGTCGCCTCCAGCGCTTCGGCCTCCAGAAGGAGGTTTCTGAGGTCTTCCTTGAACCGCTGACTAGACGCCCGGTTGTCGCGGCCAGCGGCCAGGAGTTCCGTGTCTAGGCGATCCAGGTAACTCGACAAATCCTGCCTGAGTTTAGGCCCGAGCGGGTATCGTTTGAGATCCGCCAAGTTGAGCTTGAGAAGGCCGTCGAGGATCGTAGTCTGGTCGCCCCAGCTTGCAAACTCGTCCCGCTCCGACAGGCCAGCGCCGCTCCGCACGGTCCTGGCGACGTGCTCGGCCTCCCGGGCCAGGTTGCCCATCGCGTGCCGGAACGACCGCCAGGCCGTCCGGCGCCGCCCGGCTTTGACGGTCGCGATCTCTTCGACTGCACGGAAGGGTTCGATGATATCGTGCCATCGCTGCGCCAGATTCCCTGTGTCGACACCCGCGCGCTCGAGCCTCGCGCCGGCGCCTATGATTGCGCCTGCCAACCACATCATTCCGCTGAGGTAGCCAGCTTCGCCCACGGTTTCGACCTCAGTTTCGACCGCACCCCAACCCATTCTCACCCTGAGGTTGGCAGCAGCGCCTTCGAGCCAGTCCACAGCCTTTTGCGTATCGCGATCCAGGCCAGGCAAAACGGGCAGCGCAGGTTCGCCGGCCGCCCCTGTCTTCCCGAAAAGTGGCGCGGGCTTGGCGGGCGGTGCGACCAGATGGTCGACGCGGCCTGCCAGTTCGGTCCGCTCCGACAGGCCAGCGCCGCTCCGCACGGTCCTGACGACGTGCTCGGCCTCCCGGGCCAGACCGTCCATCTTGTCCCGGAACGCGCGCCTGTATGAATGGTCGACTTTAAAGGAGGGTTTCAGGAAATCGTCCCATCGCTGCTGCAGAGTTCCTGTGTAGACGCCCGCACGCTCGAGCGTCTCGCAGCATCTTCCGATGTTGAATGCCAAGCGCACGATTTCGCGTTGGAAGTCGGTTTCGCCGCCCTTAGTTTCGACCGCAAGCGAACCCATTTTCACCCGGAGGTCGGCAGCATCGGCTTCGAGCAAGTTCACAGCGTCTTGCGCGAAGCGAGTTCAGGCCAGGCAAAACGGGCTGCGCGAGTCCGCCGGCCGCTCCTGTCTTCTTGACAAGCGGGGCGGGCTTGGCGGGCGGCGCGACCCGGTCGTCATGCCCAAGGACGTGGGCGAGTTCCGCCTCCAGCTCCGCGACCTCCCTTCGGAGGTTGATGAGGTCTTCCAGCGGGGCCGCTGCGCCGTCGTTCCAGCTCTGCGCATTCTCGAGCGCGGAACTGAAAACGACATCGAAGCCGAGGCATCGGAGATCCCTTCTCATCGCGTTGAAATCGAAGCCCTCCAGACGGCCGGTCAGGAACGAGAACGCTCCCCCCGGTTTGGAGGAGATGGCGTCTCGCAAGATTTCCGACAGGTCGGCGAGACGCATTGCCAGTTTCGCGCCAAGAGCCGACTCGGCGTCACCATGCGTCGCGCCGGGGACCGGCACGATCGCCTGCCGCGGCGGCGGCGCCGGCGCGCCGCTCGCCTGCATCGCGGCAGGGCCGCCCGCCGGCCGGCTCGGCGGGGTGGTGGTGGTCTGCGTTCGATCGCTGGCGGAAGGGCCGGTGCCACGCTGCGAAGGGGCGGCGGTGCTGCCCGGTACGCTCCCGAACCTCGGAGAAAACATGCCTTCCACTCCCCCTGAAAGACGCTTCGAGGCGCTGCTTTTACACAATCTGGAGTGGAAGCATGTGACGCTCGGCACAATCTCGACGTGATTCTTGACCCGTGCGCCTTCAACGCTTCGACGAGCACAAGCATTGGCAGGTGCAGCGTCGCGAAAGGTGGTGGTGGAATTAGGCAGTATTGCCCTGCCAAGAGGCGCTATTGGCCGATACGGTCCCGAATTTCGGATTGAACATGCCTTCCTGCTCCCCCTTGGAAACGACGCGTCCGAGGCGCCGTCTCCAGGCAATCCGGAGAGGAAGTGTGTGCTGCCCGGCACAATCCTGGCGTCAGGCCATGCGAAACATCGCCAGGCGCGCCGGATGCTCCGCGGTCGGGCCGTCCGCCTGGGCCGCAAATCCAGGTTTACGGCAGACCCAAGCTTGATTACAGCTAGACGACCGATTCAAGAGACTGCCGCGAAACCATGGCCGAAGACCACATCCGCTACGACATCCTGGCCCAGGAGGCCCTGCGCGGCGTCATGCGCAAGGTGCTGGCGGAAGTGGCGCGCACCGGCTTGCCCGGCAACCATCATTTCTTCATCACCTTCCTGACCGGGGCGCCGGGCGTGCGGATATCGAGCCGCCTGCGCGAGCGCTACCCGGAGCAAATGACGATCGTGCTGCAGTTCCAGTACTGGGACCTGAAGGTCTCGGATACCGGCTTCGAGGTCGGGCTTTCCTTTTCCGACGTGCCGGAGAAGCTCGAGATCCCCTTCTCCGCCGTGCGCGGCTTCTACGATCCTTCCGTGAACTTCGAGCTGGAGTTCGACGTCAAGCAGGATGCGGTGGTGGAGCTGCCCGCCGAGCCGGCGCCCGAGAAGCCGGAGAAGGCGACGCCGGCCCGCCCGGCGGCTACTCCGAAGAAGTCCGAAGGGCGGCGCAAGACCGACGCCAAGGCCGCCGAGGCGGCCGGCGAGCCCGCCAAGGGCGCCGACGTGGTCTCGCTCGACGCCTTCCGCAAGAAGTGACGATGGGCGACCTCGTCAACCTGCGCCAGATGCGCAAGCGCAAGCGGCGCACCGAGGCGGAAGAGCTTGCCGAGGCCAATCGCGCCCGCCATGGGCTGACCAAGGCCGAGCGCACCCGCCAAGGGGCAGAGGCCGAGGGGCGGGCAGCCTTTCTCGACGGACATCGCCGGGAGCGCGACGACGACGGCAGGCCGTGAGCCGCGTCCTGAAGCGGTCGGTCACCATCCGCGGCCATCGCACCAGCTTCTCCCTGGAAAAGCCTTTCTTCGACGAGCTCGCAGCGATGGCGGCCGCGCGGGGCCAGCCGCTATCGGCGCTGGTCGCCGAGATCGACGCGTCGCGGCCGCGCGACACCAACCTGTCTTCGGCGCTGCGGCTGGCGGCTCTCGCCTGGGTCAAGTCCGGTACGACGAGCGCCGGCGCTACTGGCTGAGCGATCTCAGGATCGTATCGATGGAGAACGGCCGGCGGGCCGGCGGCTGGTCGCCCCGCGGCCGGATGGAGTTGACGCTCGGCAAGGGCGAGCGGTCGACGCCGGGCAGCGCATCGTCGCCCTCCAGGCCGCGCTCGGCTTCCACCCGGGCGCGCTCCTGCTCGGCATGCTCGATGGCCTCGGCGGCGCGCGCCGCGGCGGCCTCCGCAGCGCGACGCACGTCGGCGCGGGCCCGTTCCAGGTCGTCCTCGGCCGCCTTGCGCTCGGCTTCCGCGGCGGCATTGCTGCGTGCTGCCTCGTCGGCCTCGGCCCTGGCGCGCACCGCCTCCTCCGCCGCCTCCCTGGCGCGCGCCGCCTCGTCGCCGGCGTTGTTCTGGGGCACAGGCGCCTGGTTGGTCTCGCTCTGCCGCGCGGGCGCTTCACCGGTGTTGCTCTGGCGGACGGCCTCCTCGGCCGCCGCCCTGGCGCGGGCAGCCTCCTCGTTGGCGGCCTTGGCGCGCGTCGCTTCCTCGGCCGCGGCCTTGGCGCGGGCGGCGGCGTCCTCGGCTTCCTTGCGGCGCGCGGCCTCGTCGGAGGCCTTGGCGCGGGCCACCTCCTCGGCGGCGGCAGCCCTGGCGCGCGCCGCGTCCTCTACGGCCGCCTTGGCCCGGGCCGCATCCTCCGCCGCCTTGGCACGCGCCGTTTCCTCGGCGCGACGCCGCTCCTCTTCCGCGGCCTTGCGCTTCAGCGCGTCGTCGGCGCGTCTCAGCTCGTCGGCGACGCGGTCGCGTTCGGTCTGCAAGGCGGCGAAATAGCGGACCTCGCGGCGTAGCCGCTGCCGTTCCAGAAGCGACGCCTGCATGGCCTCCACCCGCGCCTGCTCGATCTCCAGCGCGCGCTGGGTGAGGAATTGCGCCAGCGGTTCCGTGTCGAGCCGCCGGACGGCGGCCGAAGGCGTGCCTTCCAGCGAGAAGCCGACCACCGGCTCCGAGCCGGCCACCTTCTCCTCGCCCGGATCGAAGGCGATGGTGCCGTCGATGTTGACGCGGCCCGTCGCGGCGTTGGCGCGCAGCTCGGCCGTCAGCCGCGCGGCGCCCGCGTCGAGCGTCAGCGGCGGGGCGCGCAGCACGCCGCCGGCGACGGAGAAGGCAAACTCGGCATCCTTCGGCGCGAAGGTCCCGGCGACCAGGATGGGCGGCGCGAAGGCTGCGGTGCGCGCCGCGTCGATGTCGCGGCCCACCTTGTCGGCCGCCGCGATCAGCGCCGGCAGGGCCCCGGCATCGAGGCCGGACACGGTCAGGCCCGAAAGCGAGGCCGTGCCCGAGCCCGACAGGCCGGCCGCCATCGCCTCCAGCGACTTGCCGGTCGCCGACAGCGAGGCCGTGAGGCTGCTCTTGCCGACCAGGCCGGCGTCGGGCAGCGCGGTTTCGAGGTCGACGCCGTCGAGCTTCAGCTGGGTCGAGAAAAGCCCGGTGCCGTCGGTGTTCCTGAGCTCGAAGAGGCCGCTCAGCGTGCCGTCGAAGAGCTTGCCCTCGAGATCGGCCAGGCGCAGCCCCTCGCCGTTCAAACGGGCCTTCATTCGGACGTCGCTGGCCGTCGCCACGGCGCCGGCGGAGAGCGAGGCGGCCGTAACGTCGAGATCGGCTGTGAACGGGGTGGAGACGTCCTGGCGGAAGGCGCCCTGTGGCCAGCCGCCGTCGGCGCTGTCCAGCGCGCCGTCGCCGAGGACCAGCGCGGCGAGCGGCGACAGTTCGAGCGTGTCGAGCGACAGGCTGCCGGTGAGGTCCGGCACGCCGTCCTTCGAGGGCCAGCTTCAGGTCGCCGCCGACGGCACCCTCCTCGACCGTGCCTTTGAGCCCGGCGAGCGAGAGCACGCCGTCGCGATAGTCGAGCTCGGCGGCGAGCGCCAGCGGCAGGCCGAAGCCCATGCCCGGCAGGCCGATGCCGGTCGTCCTCAGCCACGGCTCGATGTCGGCCGCCTCGATGCTCAGCGGACCGGTGGCGGTCAACCGGTCGTCCCAGGCCGTCGCGCGGCCGTTCCAGCGGGCCACGAAATCGCCCGCCGTCAAGGTCAGCCCGGCGTCGAGGCCGCCGGCGAGCGTCCCCTTGGCCTCGAAGGTCGCCTCGCCCGCCGGCAGCTGGCCGAGGGGCAGGACCGGCAGGCCGTAGAGGCCGAGCAACATCTCCGCGTCGGGGTTTTGGGCGCTGAGCGAGATTTCGAGCGGCGCCTCGCCCATGGCGTCGCGGGCCCCAGTGCCGGTGACCGACAGCGTGACGTCGCTGCCGCCCGTGCTGCCCTTGGCGGTAAGGCGGACCAGGCTCTTGCCGTCGCCGGCCGGCTCGGCGCTGCCCACCACGTCGAGCGCGGTGTCGGCGAACAGGCCGGGGTGGGCGGCGGCGCGCGACTCGACCTCCCTCAGCAGCGGGTTGTCCGGAAAGCGCTCGGCCAGCACGCCCATCAGCTGCGCCAGGTCGACGGCGATCACCGAGGCGTCGATCCTGCCGGACGGCGCCGCCGGGAAGCCGTTCAGCGTGCCGGTGGCGCTGACGGTGGCGCCCTCCAGGCCGCCGAGCGACAGGCGATCGATCTCCAGCGTCCCGTCGCGCAGCCTGAGCGCCGTGTCGACGGTCTCGGCGGTCAGGCCGCCGGCGGAAACGGGGCCGGCCTTGACGTCGAGGTCGAGGTCGTGGTCGGCCAGCCGGTTGACGCCGGCATCGCTGACGAAGAGCGACGCGAAGGCGCGGGCGCCGTCGACGTCGAGGGCGCCGCCGGCGAGCTTGACCAGCATGGACGGCTTGGCGTCCGGCGGTTGCCGGCGATCGATCTCGCCCTTGAACTTGGCGCTGCCGAGGATCAGCTCGAGCGCGCTGAAACGCTGCCGCTCCGGCGTCAGGGAGACGTCGGCCTTGAAGCCGGCCGCCGGCAGCCGCCGCACCGCCTCGTCGACGTCGCTCGACAGCCAGGCCGCGAAGCCGGAAGGCTGGGCCACGGCAAGCAAAAGGTCGCCGTCGAAGGCCAGCCCGCCCGCCGTCTTGAGCTTGCCCGACCCTTCGAGCGTGGTGCGGCCCGGCAAGGTGGCGGCAAACGTCTTCACCGCCCAGCCGTCGGGCGCCGTATCGGCCGAGACGCGGACGTCGCGGATGGTCGTGTCGCCGGCCACCACGGCCGGCAGGGCGACCTCGACGTTGCCGGGGATCGAAGGGCGGGGCAGCGCGGCCAAGGCGGCTTCGACTGCCGCGAGGCGGGCGGCCAGCGCCTGGCCGGCGCCGGCGCCGGCGGCCTTGCCTTCGTCGATGCGGACCTGGGCGCCCTTGGCCTCGATCTCGAAGTGCGGCTTGCCGCCGAGATCGACCAGGGCGCTGCCGTCCGCCGTGTAGGGATCGGTGGCGGGACCCGTCTCGAAGCGGAACTCCTCGACCGTCAGGCGCTCATGGTCGAGCGCGAAGCGGCCGTTCAGCCGGTACGGGCGCGGCCCCTCGGGCACCGCCGCCTTGGGCGTAGCGCCGTCGGCCGCTTCGGCGTCCGCGGCGGCGGCGAGGTTCTGCGGCCGGCCCAGTCCCAGGTTGAAGCCGCCGGCAAAGCGCAGGGCGCCGTCCTCGAGCCGCGTCTCGCCATCCGCCTCGAGCACCATGGCCTGGCCCGAAGGCTCGGCGCGGATGCGCAGCCGCATGGCGCCGTTCTCGTCGACCTTGCCGGTGGAGATGCCGAGCGCGGTCGGCGTGCCGTCGACCGTGGCAGTACCGTCGGCGCGCCACGGACCGGTCAGCGCGCGGGCGGAAATCTCGGCCTCGATCGCCTCGACCTTGTGGATGCGGCCGGCGGAGGCATGGATCAGCGTCACCTCGCCTTCGGTCACCGTCAGCCTTTCGAGCGCGATCTGACCCGGATCGAAGGGCGTCGAGGGGCGGATCGCCCAGTCGACGGTGCCGTCGGCGGCCATGTCGATCGTCGCCGCGGGGGCGATCCAGGCGCATGTCGAAGATCAGCACCTCGCCGCGCATGAACGGCGCCAGCTCGGCATCCATGGAGAAGGTCTCGACGGTCATCGCGGGCTCGTCCGGGTGGTTGCCGGCGACCACCACCTGGGAGAAGCTCACCGATGGGAACGGCAGGATGCGGGCCGTGACGTCGCCCTCGACGGTCACCCGGCGGCCGAGCACGGCGGTCGCCTCGCGTTCGAAATCGGCCCGGTAGGACGTCCAGTCGACGAAATGCGGCCCGACCAGCGCCAACGTCAGCGCCAGAACGAAGAGCCCACCTATGATCACGAACAGTCGCGCCAGCGACTCATCTCCACAAAGCGTTGAAGAGTTTGATCAATGTAGCCTTATCCGCGTGTCGATAAAGTGGCAAATGCGGGTGGCCGGTCTAACCCTTCCGGGCGCTCAGGACCTTCCCCGGATTGAGGATGTCGTAGGGATCGAGGGCACGCTTGATCGCCCGCATGACGTCGGTGGCGCCGCCGAGCTCGCGGTCGAGGAACGCCACCTTGCCCTGGCCGATGCCATGCTCGCCCGTGCAGGTGCCCTCCATGCCGATGGCGCGCAGGTTGAGGCGCCCGACGAACGCCTCGGCGCGGGCGATCTCGGCCGGGTCGTCGGCGTCCATCAGCACCAGGACGTGGAAGTTGCCGTCGCCGACATGGCCGACGATCGGCGCCACCAGCCCCATCTCGGCGATGTCGACCTCCGTCTGGGCAATGCACTCGGCCAGCCGCGAGACCGGCACGCAGACGTCGGTGGACAGCCCCTTGGCGCCCGGCCGCAGCGCCATCGAGGCCCAATAGGCGTCGTGGCGGGCCTTCCAGAGCCTGGTCCGCTCCTCGGCGACGCTGGTCCACAGGAAGGGGCCGCCGCCGAACTCGCCGGCGATCTCGCCGAAGCTCTCGGCCTGCTCGGCGACGCCGGCGTCGCTGCCGTGGAACTCGACGAACAGGCAAGGCCCTTCGGGATAGTCGAGGTGCGAATAGGCGATCATGGCGCGCATCTGCAGCGCGTTGACGAGCTCGATGCGGGCCACCGGAATGCCCATCTGGATGGTGGCGATCACCGCGTTGCAGGCCGCCTCGACGCTCGGAAACGGGCAGACGCCGCCGGAGATGGCCTGCGGGATGCCGTAGAGCTTCAAGGTCAGCGAGGTGATGATGCCGAGCGTGCCCTCCGAGCCCACCAGAAGGCGCGTCAGGTCGTAGCCGGCGGACGACTTCCTGGCCCGCTGGCCGGTGCGGATCAGGCGGCCGTCGGCCATCACCGCCGTCAGCGACAGCACGTTCTCGCGCATCGTCCCGTAGCGCACGGCATTGGTGCCGGAGGCGCGCGTCGCCGCCATGCCGCCGAGGCTCGCATTGGCGCCGGGGTCGATCGGGAAGAACAGGCCGGTGGCGCGGAGCTCGCGATTGAGGTCCTCGCGGGTCACGCCGGGCTCGACGGTGCAGTCGAGATCCTCCGTGTTGACGGCCAGCACCCGGTTCATCCGCATCATGTCTATACATATTCCGCCGCCCGGCGCGTTCACGTGGCCTTCGAGCGAGGAGCCGGTGCCGAAGGGGATCAGCGGCACGCGGAACTCGGCGGCGACGCGGACGATGTCCTGCACCTCCTCGGCGGATTGCGGGTAACACGACGGCGTCCGGCGGCTGGGTCGGAATGTAGGTGGTGGTGTGGGCGTGCTGCGCGCGGATGGCGGCGCCGACCTCCAGCCGCTCGCCGAAACGCTGCTTCAGGACGCCGAGCGCGAGCCGGATGCCCTCTTCGTTGCGGGGGACGACCTTCAGGTCGCTCAGAGCCATGCTTTCCTCCGCGGATGGACCAGCGGCGGTCCTTGAGATCACCTATGGCTGGCGTAGTCTGCCGTTCCTGGGCGCTTTGTCCAGAGCGCCGGCCGGCCCCGCACCAAGGATGATCAAAATGAGCTCGAATGCCGCCCTTTACGTCGCGCGTCATGGGAATCGAGCCGGACTGGATCGACTACAACGGCCATCTCAACATGGCCTTCTACAACGTGCTGTTCGACCGGGCCGCCGACGAGGTCTTCGAGCTGCTGGGGCTGGGGCCCGACTATGCGCGGGAGCGCAAGCTCACCATCTACACCGCCGAGCTGCACGTCTGCTACGTGCAGGAGCTTCATCTCGCCGACCGCGTCACGGTGACCTACCAGCTGCTCGACCATGACGAGAAGCGCATCCGGGCCTATCAGGAGATCCGCCACGTCGACGGCTGGCTGGCGGCCACGGCGGAGTCGCTGTCGCTGCATGTCGACATGACGGGCCCGAGGGTGGCGCCCTTCCCGGCCGACGTCCAGGCGCTGCTCGACAACCTCGCCGCCGCGCATGCCGACCTGGCCGATGCCGGAGCGCGCCGGCCGCTCCATCGGCATCCGCCGCAAGAGCGGCCTGAGTTAACCGTCCGTTAACCTTAAGGACATGCGTTAGTGCATCATTAACAGGTCTTCTCGCTCCGGCTCTCAACGCGGCGGCAAATTCCTCCACACTCGGTCCATGTCGAATCAGGGAAGCGCTTCACAGCAAGCTGCCGGGCCGCGGAAATGAAGATCGATATCAACGAGTTGTCGGAGAGACTTGCAGCGGATCCCAGCCTGACGGACTACGATTTCTGGCGGACGCTGAAGAACCTCAACAACGAGATCCTCGACATCGCCAACAACAACGACCCGATCCCGATGGAGCTGATCCGCTGGCGCGCCGTGCTCAGCCGGGCGCGCATCAAGCGCCAGGGCAACGCCTGAAGGCTCAGGCCTCGGCGAGGTTCGCCGGCATCGGCAGCCGGCCGGGGACCGGCGACGACTGGATCAGCGCCGTATGGGTCATCGCATAGGGGATGATGCGGTCGATGACGCGCTCCAGGTCGGCGACCGACGCGACATGGACCCGGGCGATGAAGCAATCCTCGCCGGTCACGCGGTCGCAGGAGGCGATCTCGGGGATGGCTCGGACGATGTCGGCCACCGCGGCGAGCTGCCCCGGCACCGGCCTGATCCGCAGCCAGGCCGCCACCGGCAAGCCGAAGGCGGCGGGATCGATGCGGACCGTGTAGCCCTCGATCGTGCCGGCCTCTTCGAGGCGGCGGATGCGCTCGGAGACGCTCGGCGCCGACATCCTCACCTTGCGCGCCATCTCCGCCACGCTGATGCGCGCGTCGTCGACCAGAAGCCGCAGGATGCGCAGGTCGACCGCATCGAGCGCGCCATTTTCGTATCGCAGCCGTTTCATGGGTCGTCGCCTTCAGAGCACAGGGAGATCGAGCCTGATGTCTGCGATCCATTATAGAGATGCCCGAGCCGGCCTGCAATGATGCGGGCATGCTCGAAGCGTCTCCCAGCCGTCTCTCGCCTCCCCTGTCGGCGCGGCTGCCGCCGCAAGCGTTCTTCGTGGTCAGCGCGGTGTTCCACTATCTTGGCCCGGCCTTCGCGGTGCTGCTGTTCCCGCATGTCGGGGTGCTCGGCGTCGCCTGGCTGCGGATCGCCGCGGCGGCGGCGATCTTCGCCCCCTGGACGCGCCCGTGGCGGACGCTGGCCGCCACCGATCGCCGCCATCGGCTGTTGCTGCTGGCGTTCGGGGCCTGCCTGGCGGCGATGAACTGCTGCTTCTACCTGGCGCTGGCAAGGCTGCCCATCTCGCTGGTCGCGGCGATCGAGTTCGTCGGCACGATCGGCGTCGCGCTCTATGGGCTGCGCAGCCCGCGCAACCTGGCGGCGCTGGCGACGGCGGTGGCGGGCACGCTGATCCTGATCGACGTCGAATGGGCGGCCAACCCGGCCGGGCTGGCGTTTGCGCTGGCCAATGGCGGGCTGTTCGTCGGCTATGTCGTGCTCGGGCATCGGCTGGCCGCCAGCGGCGCGGCGGACGGCATCGCGCGGCTCGGCGCCGCCATGGCGATCGCCTTCGTGCTGGTGCTGCCGGTGGGGATCGGCGAGGCGCTGACCGCCTTCGACTCCCCGCTGCTGCTCGGCGCGGCGATCGGCGTCGGCATCTGCTCCTCGGTCATCCCCTATGTCTGCGACCAGCTGGCGATGGCGCGGCTGCCGCGGGCGAGCTTCGCGCTGATGCTGTGCCTGCTGCCGGTCACCGCGACGCTGATCGGCGCGCTGGTGCTGGCGCAGATCCCGAGCCCGACCGACCTTGCCGGGATCGCCCTGGTGGTGGCCGGCGTGGCTCTGCACCGGCCCCCGGCCGACGCAGCAGCCGAGGGTGTCGCGGCCTAGCCGAGCTTGTCCTTGAGGAAGGTGACGGTGCGGCTCCACGCCAGGTCGGCGGCATCCTTGTCGTAGCGGGCGGCCGAGGTGTCGTTGTTGAAGGCGTGCTGGGCGCCCTCGTAGACGAACAGCTGGTAGTCCTTGCCGCCCTTTTCCAGCGCTGCCTTGAAGGCATCGATGCCGGCGTTGATGCGCTCGTCCTGGCCGGCATAGTGCAGCAACAGGGCGGCGCGGATCTTCGCCACGTCCTCCGGCTTCGGCTGGCGGCCGTAATAGGCCACGGCGGCCGACAGGTCCGGCGAGGCGACCGCCAGCGCGTTGACCGTGCCGCCGCCCCAGCAGAAGCCGATGGCGCCGACCTTGCCGGTGGTCAGTTCGTTGTCCTTCAGGAAGGCGACCGTGGCGACGCCATCCTCCACCGGCTTCTCCGTGCCGAGCTCGTTGAACATCTCGCGGGCCTTGTCCTCGTCGGCGGGCGTGCCGCCGAGCGGCGACAGGAAATCCGGCGCCAAGACGACGAAGCCTTCGAGCGCCACGCGGCGGGCGACGTCGCGGATATGGTCGTTGAGGCCGCGGTTCTCGTGGACGACGATCACGGCCGGCAGCTTGCCGGTCTGGTTGGCGGGATGGACCAGGTAGCCCGTCATCTCGCCGCCGTCGGCCGGCCACTTGACCTCCTCGGCCTTCAGGCGCTGGTCGTCCTCGGGCACGATGGCGGCGCTCGCCGAATTGGCGGCCAGCAAGGGGGCGATCGCCGCCGCCGCGGCGCCGGAGCCGGCGAGCCTGGTCAGCTTGTCCATGAAGCCGCGGCGATCGAGCGTCAGATGGGTGTATTCGTCATAGGCGTCGATCATCGCCTGGGTGATGGTCGGTCCGTTCATGTCTCGGCTCCCGTCGTTCGTGGTCCAAAAAGGCAAGATAGGCTGTGCTGCCACCCGGTCCACTCAACGTTTCTTGAGCGCCACTCTTCCCCGGCGGGAAGGTGCCTGGGTAAAACTCTTTTCGTTTTGACAGCGCCGAATTCTCATCTATGTTTCGGCAGCTTTTCGGCCCGAGGGGACAATAAGCCGATGGTACTTAGTCGTAGAGAAATCCTGCTCGGCGGGCTCGCCGCACTGGCCGTCGCCGCAACGGGCAGCGGCGCGGATGCCGCCTCGCAGATGTCGAAGAAGGTCAAGTCGCCTGCCAGCTCGTGGTTTGCCGGCACGGCAGTCGACAATGGCGTCACCTTCCGCAAGACGAATTTCGCCAAGGTCAACAAGAAGTGGCAGCGGCAGATCGTCAAGTATTACAGCACCGAGCCGATCGGCACGGTGGTCGTCGATACGCAGCACCATTTCCTTTACGTCATCCTGGAGAACAAGACGGCGATCCGCTACGGCGTCGGCGTCGGCAAGGAAGGGTTCAAGTGGTATGGCCATGCGACGATCGACCGTCGCGCCCTGTGGCCGCGCTGGGTGCCGCCTCCGGAGATGCTGAAGCGGCGGCCGGAGCTGCCGCCGTTCATCGCCGGCGGGGCGCCGGACAATCCGCTCGGCCCGCGCGGGCTCTATCTCTATCGCAACGGCGGCGACCTCGGCTACCGGCTGCATGGCACGCTCGAGCCGTGGAGCATCGGCACCGACGCGTCGAGCGGCTGCATCCGCATGTTCCCCGAGGACATCATCGACCTCTACCAGCGGGCGCCGATCGGCACCTATGTCCAGGTGCTGCCGCACATCGCCGACCAGGCCGACAAGGCCAACCAGCTTCCCGACGACATCACGATGCAATGAGTTCGGGAGGATCGACGATGAGCGCTGGCATTTCCCTGGCGCGGCCCCTGCTGGCGGCTGCGCTTCTCCTCAGCCTCGCCGGCTGCACGCAGACGGCGATGGAGACCGCGAGCCCCGACGTGACCAACGCGCCGGCGGCCGGCTTCCAGAACATGCAGCCGGGCAGCGAGGAGGACTTCATCCTCAATGTCGGCCGCCGGACCTATTTCACGTCCGGCTCGGCGGAGCTCGACACGGTGGCCAAGACGACCCTCGACAGCCAGGCCGCCTGGCTGCGGAAGTACCCGAAGTGGCTGGTCAAGCTGCAGGGCTTCGCCGACGACCCGGGCGGCGAGCCGCAGCAGGTGGCGCTGTCGCAGAAGCGGGCCGATGCGGTGATGACCTATCTGGTCGCCGGCGGCGTCGACGCCAACCGCATGTGGGCCAAGGGCTACGGCAAGGATCGCCAGGTGCGGACCTGCACGGAGAACTCCTGCAAGGTGCAGAACCGCCGGGTGGTCTCCAACCTGCGCGACGAGCGCGACGAGCCATAGGGCTCGACCGATCGCCGCGCCGGCGTTGCCGCCGCGCGCCGGCCCAGCTCCCGACAATATCTCGGGGTCCATGCGAACGAAATGTCCCTGACGAGACGAACCGGGCTATGTATAATATGTTCCGTCGAATCGGAACAAAACCTGCCTCTGAGTTGTCCTCTATGCTATTGCTCTCTCGCCTTTTGCACCGTCTCCAGCGCCTCTCTTGCATCGAAGCGGAGCACCTCGGCCAAGGTCAGGAACTCGACCACGTCGACCCGACGTTCGCCGCTTTCCAGCCTTGCAACGAAGGACTGGTACTCTCCAAGCCTCTCGGCGAGCTCCGCCTGCGAAAGACCGGCCGCCTCACGCTTGACGATCAAGAAGGCGATCAGCGCCCGATGACGCGCAGTCCCGATAGATTTCGTCACTTACCCCGCTCCAGCTGCTGGGTTTGAATTCCAGATTATCTCAAAATCAGATTCGAAAGCCGGAGCCTATATCCGAGCCAACGGTGGAATCGAGGCTGCGGGGCTCTTCGGCAGCATCCGCACCCCCCTCATCCCCCGGTACAAAAGAGCAACGCTGCTGGCCTTTCGCGTCCGAATCACTACATTCGGGGTCTGATGTCAGGCTTCCCGGACGACCTCCCCTTCTTCGACGAGCCGTCGCCCGGCGGCCACGAAGCTCAACCGCCGCAAGGCCCGCCGGCCGGCGGCATCGCCGCACGCGCCATGGCGGCGCGGCAGGGCGGCGCGGCCGCGCGCTACCTCGACGGGCTCAACCCGGAGCAGCGGCTGGCGGTCGAGACCACCGAAGGGCCGGTGCTGGTGCTGGCCGGCGCGGGCACCGGCAAGACGCGGGTGCTGACCACGCGGATCGCCCATATCCTGGCCACCGGGCGCGCCTTTCCGTCGCAGATCCTCGCCGTCACCTTCACCAACAAGGCGTCGCGCGAGATGCGGCAGCGCATCAGCGTGCTGGTCGGCGAGGCGGTGGAGGGAATGCCGTGGCTCGGCACCTTCCACTCGATCGGGGTCAAGCTGTTGCGCCGCCATGCCGAGCTGGCCGGGCTCAGGCGCGACTTCACCATCCTCGACACCGACGACGTGGTGCGGCTGCTGAAGCAGCTGATCCAGGCCGATGGGCTCGACGACAAGCGCTGGCCGGCGAGGCAGTTCGCGATGATGATCGACGGCTGGAAGAACAAGGGGCTCGGCCCGGACGAGATCCCCGAAGGCGACGCGCGCGCCTTCGCCAACGGCCGCGGCCGCCAGCTCTACCGCGCCTACCAGGAGCGGCTCACCGCGCTCAACGCCTGCGATTTCGGCGATTTGCTCTGCCATCCGATCCGCATCTTCCGCGCCTATCCGGACGTGCTCAAGGACTATCACCGGCGCTTCCGGTACATCCTCGTCGACGAGTATCAGGACACCAACACGGCGCAATATCTCTGGCTCAGGCTGCTGGCGCAGCGTCCGGACGCGGCGCGCGGCGAGCCGTCGCCGGTCAACATCTGCTGCGTCGGCGACGACGACCAGTCGATCTATGGCTGGCGCGGCGCCGAGGTCGACAACATCCTGCGCTTCGAGAAGGACTTTCCCGGCGCCACCGTGATCCGGCTGGAGCGCAACTATCGCTCGACCGCGCACATCCTGGGCGCCGCCTCGCATCTGATCGCCCACAATGAGGGGCGGCTCGGCAAGACGCTGTTCACCGATGCGGCCGACCCCGAGGACGCCAAGGTCAACGTCCATGCCGCCTGGGACTCGGAGGAGGAGGCGCGGGCGGTCGGCGAGGAGATCGAGCGCCATCAACGCAATGGCGAGCGCCTCGCCGACATGGCGATCCTGGTGCGGGCGGCGTTCCAGATGCGCGAGTTCGAGGAGCGCTTCATCACCATCGGCCTCAACTACAAGGTCATCGGCGGACCGCGCTTCTACGAACGGATGGAGATCCGCGACGCGCTCGCCTTCTTCCGCGTCGTCGCCCAGCCGGCCGACGACCTGGCGCTCGAGCGCATCATCAACGTGCCCAAGCGCGGGCTCGGCGAGGCGACGATCCGCCAGGTGCACGACACGGCGCGGGCGCGCGGCGTGCCGATGCTGCAGGCCGCCGCGGAGCTCGCCGAGAGCGACGAGCTGAAGCCGAAGCCGCGCGCGGCGCTCCGGCAGGTGACGGCCAATTTCGAGCGCTGGCAGGCGATGCTCGACAACACGCCGCATACGGAGCTGGCCGAGGTCATCCTGGAGGAGAGCGGCTACACCGACATGTGGAAGAACGACCGCTCGGCCGAGGCGCCGGGGCGGCTCGACAACCTCAAGGAGCTGATCCGCTCCATGGAGGAATACGAATCGCTGCGCTCGTTCCTGGAGCACGTGGCGCTGGTGATGGAGGCCGAGCAGAGCGACGAGCTCGACGCGGTCAACATCATGACGCTGCATTCGGCCAAGGGGCTGGAGTTCGAGACGGTGTTCCTGCCGGGCTGGGAGGAAGGGCTCTTCCCGCACCAGCGCTCGCTCGACGAGGGCGGCCGCGCCGGGCTGGAGGAGGAGCGCCGGCTGGCCTATGTGGGGCTGACGCGCGCCAAGAAGACGCTGCACATCTGGTTCGTCTCCAACCGGCGCATCCATGGGCTGTGGCAATCGACCATTCCGTCGCGCTTCCTCGACGAGCTGCCGGAGGCGCATGTCGAGGTGGTCGAGGCCGACAGCGCCTATGGCGGTTACGGCTATGGGCGTTTGCCGAGCGCGGGTCGCGGCGGTCCAACCCCTATGGCCCGTCCCGGTTCGACGACGTGCAGGGCGCGGCCTTCTCCAACAGCTACGCGACGCCGGGCTGGCAGCGCGCCCAGCAGAACCGCACCGAGGCAACCGACCGCAACTGGGGGACGCGTTCCGGTCCACCATGTCGAACGCATCGGCTATGGCGAGACGGATTCGGGCTATGGCGCGGGGCGCGGCTCGGTGAAGGGGCGCACCATCGAGGGCGAGCTGGTGGCCAAGTCGGTTTCGTCCGAGCCGTCGCTGTTCCAGGTCGGCGACCGGGTGTTCCACCTGAAGTTCGGCAATGGCAACGTCGCCGCGATCGAGGGCAACAAGCTGACGATCGATTTCGACAAGGCCGGGCAGAAGAAGGTGCTGGACAGCTTCGTCAGGCCAGTCGTGAGGCCGCTCAGGCGGTCGCCTTCGGCCGCGCCCTTGAGCTTGCCGGCCTTGCCCTGCTTGCTTGCCTCGGCACGACCCTGCCTGCGGCCCTCGACCTGCTCCCTCGCGCCGGCCTTCCTCGAGAAGCTTCTTATTCGTCGCGGTCGGCCTGCTTGGCCGCCTGCTCGCATTTGTCCCTGAACTCCTCGACCTCGAACTCGGTCAGGTGCTCGATGCCGATGAAATGGTTGTGGCCGCGGCCGACGCGGATCAGCTCGTCGAGCTTGGCCTGGATGGCGGCGCCGTCGCGATTCTGCGTGTTCTGGATCAGGAACACCATGAGGAAGGTGACGATCGTCGTGCCGGTGTTGATGATGAGCTGCCAGGTGTCGGAAAAGCCGAACAGCGGGCCGGTCACCGCCCACACGACGACGATGGCTGCAGCAGACGACGAACGCCATGCGGCGTGCCGGTCGCGTAAGCGACCTTGTTGGCGATCTTGGTGAAAGCCTTCTCGAACAGCATCAATCCGCCCTCATCCGCTATAACCCGCTGGGGTCACGTGGGTTCCGCAGGCCCGCTCAGCGCGCGAAGACGGTCACCGAGCCGTCGGCCTCGAAGCGCGTCGCGACGATGCTCTTCAGCTCGACCTTCTGGCGGCCGAGCTCCTCGCTCAGCGGCTGGCTGGCCGCGACGGCCGCCTGCAGGCCGTCGATGCCGGCCTGGCCGTCGGCGAGCGCCTTGTCGAGGCGCGGCCGCTCGTCGTCGGTCGGCGGCAAGCTCGGAGAGGCGGACGACCTTCACCTTGCCGACCTTGGCGATGGTGGGGATCTGCTCGGCGGTGGTCGGGTTGGCCGCGATGCGCCGCGAGCGCCAGGTCGACCGTGAAGCCGGAGGCGGTCGTGCTCGCCGTGGGGTCGGGGTCGGGGCTCATGGTGGCGGTCGAGCCGGCCTGTTGCTTGACCGCGGGTGCGGCGTCCTCGGCCAGGGCCGGTCCGGCCAGGGCGATCAGCGAAGCGGCGGCGGCCGCAGCGATGCGTTTCATGGTTCCCTCCTCGGGACGGTGCGATCCCTTCGCAAGGAAAACCGCCGTTCGCCGCGCAGGTTCCAATGGCGACGCAATCGCGCTACATTCGGCGCCCCTGATGTCGAGCCCCGCGGAGAGCCCCATGCCCAGTGCCGAAGCCCCCCACCCTGCCCTGCAACCCGGCCGCGCCGCCGTCATCACCGGGGCGGCGAGCGGCATCGGGCTTGCCACGGCACGCCAGCTGGCGTCGCTGCAGATGAAGGTCGTGCTGGCCGATCGCAGCCCGGAGGCGCTGGAGAAGGCGGTCGGCGAGGTGGCGGCGATCGCGCTGGCCGGCGACGGGGAGGCCGGCGACGCCGTGGCCGTCGCCTGTGACGTGTCGCGGGCCGACGAGCTCGAACGGCTGGCCGACATCGCATTCACGCGGTTCGGCGAGATCTCCTTCCTGATGAACAATGCCGGCGTCGGCGACAATCCGGGCAAACCGTGGGAAAACCTCGACCGCTGGCGGCGGCTGATCGACATCAACTTCTGGGGCGCGGTGCACGGGGTCGCCGCCTTCGTTCCGCGCATGCTCGCCCAGGGGACCGAGGGGCTGATCGTCAATACCGGCTCCAAGCAAGGCATCACGACGCCGCCGGGCAATCTCGCCTACAACGTCTCCAAATCGGCGCTGAAGGTCTACACGGAGGGACTGGCACACGAACTGCGCAACCAGCCGGGCGCGCGGCTCTCGGCGCATCTGCTCATTCCCGGCTTCACCTATACGGGGCTGACCACCGGGGCGAGCGAGAAGCCGGCCGGAGCGTGGACGGCCGACCAGGTGGCGCGCTTCATGCTCGAAAGCCTCGACCGCGGCGATTTCTACATCCTGTGCCCGGACAACGAGACGCCACGTGCGCTCGACGAGCGTCGCATGGCGTGGGCCGCCGGCGACATCATCGAGAACCGACCGGCGCTGTCGCGCTGGCATCCCGACTTCAGCCAAGCCTTCACGGCTTATCTGCAGAGGGGGTAGAGCCGGCTCCCCCTCACCCGGCCTCCGCTTCGCTCCGGCCACCCTCTCCCCGGCGGGGAGAGGAGGGCGCGAGCCCGTCACGGCTGAAGCATTCAGCCGATGCAGGCCCCAGGCCAGGTAGAAGGCACCGCCGTCCTGGAAGCCCGTTCAAGGCGCTAGCCCAGCTTGCGCTCCCAGCGGACCAGGAAGGCCTCGATCGGCAAGGCCTGCATGTCGGGGATCGCCTCGAAGAGGCGTTCGAGCGGCCAGTCCCACCAGGCGAGCGCCGACAGGCGGTCGGCGATCTCGGCCGGGAAGCGGGGCCTCAGCGGCGCGGCAGGCACGCCGGCGACGATCGCGTAGGCGGCGACGTCCCGCGTGACGACGGCGTTGGCGCCGACGACGGCACCGTCGCCGATCGTCACGCCCGGCATGACCACCGCGCCGTGGCCGATCCAGACGTCGTTGCCAAGGGTCACCCGGCGGCCGCGACGTCGCTCGCGGAAGCCCTGGTCGACGCCCAGGAAGCGGAAATACTCGTTCGGCCGATAGCTCACCTTGTGCGTCGTCGGCCGCTCCAGCGGGTGCTCCAGGGCGTTGATGCGGCTGTTGGCGGCGATCGAGCAGAACTTGCCGATCTCGGCATAGATCGCCTCGGCGTGGCGCTCGAAATAGGAGAAGTCGCCAAGCGTCACCTCGCGAAGCACGGAGCGCTCGCCGACCGCCGAATAGCGCCCCAGCCGGCACGATTTGAGTTCCGCCGTCGGATGGATGCGCGGCTCGGGGTCGGTGAAGCGCAGGTCGCCCGGGTCGTCGACGGTCACTGCGGCTTGCCCTTCGCCCAGACGACGTCCTGGCCGAACAGCGGCACCGTCGAGATCGCCATCTTGGCGGAGCCGTCCTGGACCTGGCGGGAATGCGAGAGGTAGATCAGCGTGTCGTTGGCCTTGTCGTAGATGCGGTTCACGACCTGCTTCTTCCAGATCAGGCTGATGCCCTGCTTGAAGACCTCCTCGCCGCCGGCGCCGAGCGCGATGTCGCCGACCTTGATCGGCCCGGTCTGGCGGCAGGAGATGGCGGTATCGGACGGGTCCTCGAACCAGTTGCCCTTCTGGAGGCGGTCGACCATGCCGCGCTCGAAATAGGAGATGTGGCAGGTGACGCCTTCGACGCCCGGGTCGCGGATCGCCTCGACGATGATGTCGTTGCCGAGCCAGTCGACGCCCACCTCACCCACCTGCTCGGCGTAGGCGACGGCGGCGCTGGCCGCGACAGAGGGCGGCGGCGGCGAGAATGCGGATCATCGTGGAAAGTCCTCGTGTCGTTCACGTTGCGGGGGCGCGGCAACAAACCGCCTTTGCCTGACGGCATCGGCTATCCTATCATGCCGGCCATGGATACGGCGCCTCGAAAGCTCGTTCTCCCGGCCGTCAAGCTCGCGCTCGGCGTGCTGGCGCTCGCCGCGGCGACCGGCCTCGCCTTCGCGGCCTGGGTCGAGAACGGCAGCGCCATCCTCATGACGATGGCCGAGAGCGGCCTGTCCTGGTGCTTCTAAGCGACCTCCTCATTCCGCGGACCCTCCCGAAATGATGCGTTCCATCCTGATCGGCATCCTGGTGCTCATGGCCGCCGGCGTCGGCTTCCTCACCTTCCAGTGGTATCGCACGGTGCATGGCGGCGAGCCCTACGGCGCGGCCTTCACGCTGGTGGACCAGAAGGGCGGCGCCGATCACCGAGAAGGCGTTCCGCGCCAGCCGAGCGCCGTCTTCTTCGGCTTCACGCATTGCCCGGAAGTCTGCCCGACGACGCTCGTCGAGCTCGACGGCTGGCTGAAGACGCTGGGTCCTCGAGGGCAAGGACATCAAGGCCTATTTCGTCACCGTCGATCCCGAGCGCGACACGCCGAAAGTGCTCAACGACTACGTGACGGCGGTGTCGGACCGCATCACCGGGGTCACCGGCAGCCCGCAAGACGTCGCCGCGATGATCGAAGTCGTTCGGCATCTACGCCAAGAAGGTGCCGCTCGACGGCGGCGACTACACGATGGACCACACCGCCTCCGTGCTGCTGCTTTCGAGAGGCGGCCAATTTGCCGGCACCATCGCGTATGGCGAGAATGCGCGAGACCGCGCTGGCCAAGCTGAAGCGGCTGGCCGCCGAGGGATGACCGCCGACGGCGGTCAGGTCCGCTTCCACGTCAAGGCTCCCAGGCGCCAGGCGGAGGCGCTCTATGCCGCTCTCGACGCCGCCTTCGAGGAGGACGGGCTGCCGCTCGCCATCGTCGAGTTCGACGAGGCTGCCGGCATCCACGAGGTCTCGCTCTACGCCTTCGACGACCTCGACGCGATCGAGCGACAGGCTCGCCAGGATCGTCGGCGGAGATCGGCCCCGACCTGGTCGTCGAGCGGGAAGCGTTGCCCGACATCGACTGGGTGGCGCGTTCGCTGGAGGGGCTGAAGCCGGTGCGCGCCGGCCGCTTCCTCGTGCACGGCGCGCATGACCGGCGGCGGCGCCAGGTGGGCGACCTGGCGATCGAGATCGAGGCGGGGCTGGCCTTCGGGACCGGCCATCACGGCACCACGGCCGGCTGCCTGGAGATGATCCTCGACGTGGCGCGGCGCGAGCGGCCGCGGCGCGTGCTCGACCTCGGGACCGGCAGCGGGGTGCTGGCGATCGCCATCGCCAAGCTGCTGCCGGCTCGCGTGCTGGCGACCGACATCGACCCGGTGGCGACGCGGGTCGCGGCCGGCAATGCCAGGCTCAACGGAGTCCGGGCCCGGGTGCGCACGGTCACCGCCGCCGGCTTCCACCATCCGGCGCTGGCGGCCGCCCGGCCGTTCGACCTCATCGTCGCCAACATCCTGGCGCGGCCGCTGATGCGGGTCGCGCCGCAGATGGCGGCGCATGTCGCGACCGGCGGCTCGCTGATCCTGTCGGGGATCCTGGAGCGGCAGCGCGAGGCGGTGCTCGCCGCCTATGTCGGGCAGCGCTTCCGCCATGTCCGCACCTTGCGCCGCGAGGGCTGGGTGACGCTGCACCTCAAGCGGTGACGTTGCAAGCGGCATCCGCCGGGGCTAAGCGTTGACGACGTTCGCCTCAGCGCAGGGAGAGCCCGAATGTTCCAGAGCTTCGACGCCGAAAGCGATCCCTCGGTCGGGCCGCCGCGCGTCGCGGCGCTCAGAGAATGGCTGGCGGCCAACGATCTCGACGGCTTCCTGGTGCCGCGCGCCGACGAGCATCAGGGCGAGTATGTCGCGAAACGCTCCGAGCGGCTGCGCTGGCTGACCGGCTTTTCCGGCTCGGCCGGCGTCGCGCTGATCCTGCGCGACCAGGCGGTCATCTTCGTCGACGGCCGCTACCAGCTGCAGGTGCGCGGCGAGGTCGACACCGACGCTGTTTGCGATCGAGCACCTGATCGAGTCGCCGCCGCCGACCTTTATTCGCGAGAGGCTGGGCAAGGGCGCGCGGATCGGCTTCGACCCCTGGCTGCACACCATCGCCGAGGTGAAGGCGCTGACGGCGGCCGCCGGCAAGGTGGGGGCCGAGCTGGTGCCGGTCGCCGAGAATCCGATCGACCGGCTGTGGACGGACCAGCCGGCGCCGCCGCTGGCGCCGGTGGCGATCCAGCCGCTCGACTACGCCGGCGAGCTCGCCAGGGAGAAGCTCGCCCGGCTCGGCGCCGGCTCTCGCCAAGGAAGGCGCCACGCATACCGTGCTGACCGACCCGTCCTCGCTCGCCTGGGCGTTCAACATCCGCGGCAGCGACGTGCCGCACACGCCGCTGGCGCTGGGCTTCGCCATCATCGCGGCCGAAGGGCTGCCGCTGCTGTTCCTCGACAAGCGCAAGCTGCCGCGCGAGACCGAGGCCTATCTGACCCAGCTCGCCGACCTCAGGGCGCCCGCCACGCTGGAAGGACGAGCTGGCCGCGCATCGCCAAGGCCGGCGGCAAGGATCGGGCTCGACCCTGCCCTCGCCGCCGAGCGGCTCAGGCTGCTGGTCAAGGACAATGGCGGGACGGTGGTGGCGATGGCCGACCCGGCCCGCCTGCCGCGCGCCACCAAGAACGCCGCCGAGATCGCCGGGGCGCGCGCCGCCCACCGGCGCGACGGCGCGGCCGTCTCCCGCCTGCTCGCCTGGCTCGACCGGCAGCAGCCGGGCACGCTGGACGAGATCGCGGTGGTCAAGCGGCTCGAGGAGAGCCGCGTCGGGCTGGGCGACGACGACGCAGATGCCGCTCAAGGAGATCTCCTTCGACACCATCGCCGGCGCCGGGCCCAACGGCGCCATCATGCACTATCGCGTCTCCAACGGGAGCAACCGGCGGATCGAGCGCGACAGCCTGTTCCTGCTCGATTCCGGCGGCCAGTACCAGGACGGCACGACCGACATCACCCGCACGGTGGCGATCGGCACGCCGAGCGAGGAGATGCGGCAGCGATTCACGCATCGTGCTCAAGGGCCTGATCGCCATCTCGCGGCTGCGATTCCCGGCCGGCACGCGGGGCGCCGACCTCGATGCCTTCGCCCGCCATGCCCATTGGCAGGCGGGGCTCGACTTTGCGCACGGCACCGGCCACGGGGTCGGCTCCTACCTCTCCGTCCACGAGGGGCCGCAGCGGCTCGCCAAGACCGGCACCGAAAAGCTGCTGCCGGGCATGATCCTCTCCAACGAGCCCGGCTACTACAAGGAAGGCGACTACGGCATCCGCATCGAGAACCTGGTGCTGGTCGTCGCCGCCCGAGCCGATCGCCGGGGGCGACATCCCGATGATGGCTTCGAGACGCTGACGCTGGCGCCGATCGACCGCAGGCTGATCGTGGCGGACCTGCTCACGGAAGGCGAGCGCGCATGGCTCGACGCCTATCATGCGCGGGTGCGCGCCGAGATCGCCCCGCTGCTCGACGGCGCGGACGTGGCCTGGCTGGAGGCGGCGACGGCGCCGCTCTGAAGGCTAGCCGAACAGGAATGCGTGCGGCGATCAGCACGGCGGCGCCGGTCAGGAACATGGTCATCAGGCCGCCGCGCAGCGCCACGAGGCCGGCAACGACCAGCGCAGCCAGCTCGGCCGGCCCCGCGGAGAGCAGCGACGGCGCGACCAGCGTGGTCAGCACCGCCGCCGGCACCGCGTCCAGCGCTCCCTCGACCCGCGGGTGCAGCCGCTCGAAGCGCGACAGCACGAGATGGCCGCCGATGCGGGTGAGATAGGTGAGCACGGCGCCCGCCAGGATGATCCAGACGCGTCGTCATGGCCTGCTCTCGGCCGTCCTGTCGGGCAGGCCGGCAGCGACGGCGGCCAGCGCGATGCCGGCAAGCGGCGCCGATCGAGACGTGCCAAGGCGAGCCGACATAGCGGAAGGCGACGCATCGATGCGACCCCGCTGCCAGCGACGACCGGCAGCCAGAGCGGCCGTCCGCGAAAGCTCATGACCAGGCCGAGGAAATAGATCGGCAGCAGGAAGTCGAGGCCGAAGCGCATGCGGGTCGGCGATCAGCCCGCCGAAATAGGCGCCGATCGCCGTCTCGGCGACCCAGGTCACCCAGATCGGCAGCCCGAGCCCGAAATACCAGGCGAAGCTGAGCCGGGCGCCCGCCTCCTGCCGCCGCTCGGCCTCGGCGAATTGCGGGTCGCTGAGCAGGAAGAAGGCCACCGCCCTCTCGACGAGGGGCCAGCGTCGATGCGGCGGCCGAGCGCCGCCGAATAGAGCACGTGGCGGAAATTGACGGCGAAGATCGACAGGACGATCAGCCAGGGGGCGATCTTCTGGCCGAACAGCTCGATGCCGACCATCTGGCTGGCGCCGCCATAGACGGTGGCGCTCATCAGCACCGCCTCGGCGACCGTGAGGCCGTTCTCGACGGCCAGGGCACCGAACAGCAGCCCGAACGGAAGCACCGCGACGATGACGGGCAGGCTGGCGCGCATGCCCTCGCGGAAGGCACCGAAGCTGCGCTCCTCGGCGGTCTCGGCCTCGGTGCTGGCGGACATCGAAGGCTCCCTGCGCTCGGTCTCTGCGGCTGATGAGCCTGAAGCGTCAGGTCGAAGCCGGCGCCGCCTGTCACATGAATTCGCCTGAGGCGGACGATCAGCCGGATTGAAGGCCGCACTTCACCCCTGCCCGACCCGCTCGAACCACTGGTCCTCGTCGATCACCTCGATGCCGAGTTCGGCCGCCTGCTTGAGCTTCGAGCCGGCGCCGGGCCGGCGACGACGAGGTCGGTCTTCTTCGACACCGAGCCCGCGACCTTGGCGCCGAGCCGCTCGGCCATCGCCTTGGCCTCGTCGCGCGTCATCTTCTCCAGCGAGCCGGTGAACACCACCGTCTTGCCGGCGACGGGCGACGTCACGGCCTCGACCGGCGCCTCCGGCTCGGGCGCGACCTCCTCGCAGCAGCGCGGCGACGGCCTCGCGGTTGTGCGTCCTCGTGCGAAGAACTCGACGATCGCCTCGGCGACGACGCCGCCGATGCCGCCGACCGACAGCAGCTCCTGCCAGGCGGCGTTGCCCTTGGGCTCGGCCTCGCCGGGCAGGCTGGCGGCCTCGGCGGCGGCCTCGCAGGGCGGCGAAGTCGCCGAAGGCGCGCGCCAGCCGCTTGGCGTTGGTCTCGCCGACATGGCGGATGCCGAGCGCATGGATGAACCGCCAGAGCGCGACCTGCGGCGGGCGTCGATCGCGTCGAAGAGCTTCTTCACCGAGACGGCGCCGAAGCCGTCGATCTCCTCCAGCTTGGTGCGTCGCTCCGTCCTGCCGTCGGCTGCAGCGTGAAGATGTCGGCCGGCGCGGCGATCCGCAGCGCCGGGTCGCTCGGCGGTGAAGAAGAACTCGATCTGCTTCTCGCCGAGCCCCTCGATGTCGAAGGCGTTGCGGGAAACGAAATGGCGGATCCGCTCGACCGCCTGCGCCGGGCAGATCAGGCCGCCGGTGCAGCGGCGCACCGCCTCGCCTTCCTCGCGCACGGCATGGCTGCCGCAGGCCGGGCAGCGGTCCGGGAAAACGTAGGGCTTGGAATCGCTTGGCCGCTTTTCCTCGACGATGTCGAGGACCTGCGGGATGACGTCGCCGGCGCGCTGGATGATCACCGTGTCGCCGATGCGGATGTCGCGCCCGCCGCGGATCGGCTGGCCGCTGTTGCCGATGCCCTTGATGTAGTCCTCGTTGTGCAGCGTGGCGTTGGTCACCACCACGCCGCCGACCGTCACCGGCTCGAGCCGCGCCACCGGCGTCAGCGCCCCGGTGCGGCCGACCTGGATGTCGATGCCGTTCAGCACGGTCATCGCCTTCTCGGCGGCGAATTTGTGGGCGATCGCCCAGCGCGGGCTGCGCGAGCGGAAGCCGAGCCGCTCCTGCAGGTCCAGGCGGTCGACCTTGTAGACGACGCCGTCGATGTCGTAGGGCAGCTCGGCGCGCTCGGCCTCGATCTCGTGGTAGTGGGCCAGCATTTCCTCCGGCGATGCGCAGCGCACCATGCGGTCGTTGACCGCGAAGCCCCAGTCGCCGAAGCGGCGCACCACGTCGTACTGGGTCTTGCCGAGCGGCTCGCTCGTCTCGCCCCAGGCATAGGCGAAGAATTTCAGCGGCCGGGAGCGTGGTCACCTCGGGGTCGAGCTGGCGCAGGCTGCCGGCCGCCGAATTGCGCGGATTGGCGAAGACCCGGCCGCTCTCCGCCATGCGCTCGTTGAGCGCCAGGAAATCGTCGCGGCGCATATAGACCTCGCCGCGGATCTCGACGACGTCCGGCGCGTCCTTCGGCAGTCGCTGCGGGATCTCGCGGATGGTGCGGATGTTGGCGGTGACGTTCTCGCCGGTCGTGCCGTCGCCGCGGGTCGCCGCCGTGACCAGCCGGCCGCGCTCGTAGCGCAGCGACATCGACAGGCCGTCGATCTTCGGCTCGGCGGTGAAGACGAGCGGCTCGCCGGCCGGCCAGGCGAGGAAGCGGCGGACGCCGGCGACGAAATCGAGCACGTCCTCGTCGGAGAAGGCGTTGTCCAGCGACAGCATCGGCCGGGCGTGGCGCGACCGGCCCGAAGGTGCCGGACGGCGCCGCACCGACCTTGAGCGACGGCGAATCGGGCGCGCACCAGCTCGGGAAAGCGCGCCTCGATCTCGGCGTTGCGCATGCGCAGCGCATCGTATTCGGCGTCGGAGATCGTCGGCGCGTCCTCCTGGTGGTAGCGGCGGTCGTGCTCGGCGATCTCGGCGGCGAGCCGCTCCAGCTCGGCGGCGGCCTGCTTCGGCGGTGAGGGTTTCTACGGGGTTCTCGGCGATGCTCATCGTCATTCCGGCTTCCAGGCATACTGGCGGAGCGCTACACTAGCGAACCGCGCCGGCCGCTCAAGACGCCAGCGCCGGGTTCTCGCTGAGCAGGCGCTCGGCGGCGGCGCGCGCCTCCTCGGTGATGGTGGCGCCGGCCAGCATGCGGGCGATTTCCTCCTGGCGCGCCGGGCGGTCCATCTCGGCGATGCCGGTGGCGACGCGGTCGGCGCCGCCGGATCTTGGAGATGAGGTAGTGCGTGCGGGCGCGGGCGGCGACCTGCGGCGCGTGCGTCACCGACAGCACCTGGACCCGCTCGGAAAGCCGCGCCAGCCGCTGGCCGATCGCATCGGCAACCGCGCCGCCGACGCCGGTGTCGATCTCGTCGAAGACCAGGGTCGGCGCCGAGCCGCGGTCGGCCAGCGCCACCTTGAGCGCCAGGAGGAAGCGCGACAGCTCGCCGCCGGAAGCCACCTTCATCAGCGGGCCGGGACGGGTGCCGGGGTTGGTGCGCACCCAGAACTCGACCTCGTCGATGCCGGCGACCGACGCGCTTGTCGGGCTCGCTGGCCAGCTGGACGATGAATGCCGCCCGCTCGAGCTTCAGCGCCGGCAGCTCGGCCATCACCGCCGTCTCCAGATGCGCGGCGGCCGCGCGGCGCGCCTCGGTCAGCGCGGCAGCGGCAGCGTCGTAGACCTGCCTTTGCCTCCGTGGCGGCCCGCTCCAGCACGGCGAGCCGCTCGGCGCCGGCGTCGAGGTCGGCGAGGTCGGCGGCCATGGTGTCGCGCAGCCGCGGCGAGCTCGTCGACGGGCACCTGATGCTTGCGGCCGGCGGCGCGCAGCGCAAACAGGCGCTCCTCGGCGCGCTCCAGCTTCGCCGGGTCGAATTCGGTCGCCCTCAAGCGCCGCCTCGACCGCCGATTCGGCCGCGTCGAGCGCGACCAGCGCCTCGTCGAGCGCCTTGACCACCTCGTCGAGAAGCCCCGGCACGTCGCCCGCCTTGCGCTCCAGCCGTCGCAGCAGGCTGGCGAGCGGCGGCGCAGGCGCCATGGGCCCGGTGAGCACCTCGCGCGCATCGTCGATGTCGGTGGCGATCTTCTCGGCCCGCATCATGGCCGTGCGCGCTTCCGACAGCGTCGTCTCCTCGCCGGGCTGCGGGTCGAGCTTCGCCAGCTCGGCGACGGCGGCGCGCAGATAGTCGGCCTCGCGAGCGGCCGCCTCGACCTTGGCGCGGTGTCGGGCGAGCTCCTGGTCGGCGGCCCGCCACAGCCGCCACGCCTCGGCGGTGGCGTGAACGGCGCCGCCATGGCCGCCGAAGGCGTCGAGCAGGTCGCGATGGGCCGACGCGTCGACCAGCGCGCGCTCGTCGTGCTGGCCGTGGATCTCGACCAGCGCGCGGCCGAGCTCGCGCATCAGCGCGACGCTGGAGGGCTGGTCGTTGACGAAGACGCGGGTGCGCCCGTCGGCCGTCTGGACGCGGCGCAGGATGATGTCGCCGTCGTCGTCGATGGCGTTCTGCGAGAGAAGCGACCGCGCGGCGTGGTTGCCGGGCACGTCGAAGACCGCCGTGACCTGGCCCTGCGCGGCGCCGTGGCGGACCAGCGAGGCGTCGCCGCGCGCGCCGAGCGCCAGCGACAAGCGCATCGAGCAGGATCGACTTGCCGGCGCCGGTCTCGCCGGTCAGCACGGAAAGTCCGTCCGAGAAGTCGATGTCGAGCCGCTCGATCAGGACGATATCGCGGATCGACAGCTGGACGAGCATGCGGGCGGCGTCGGCGCGGTCAGGCGCCGCCGACGATCATCTTGCCCGCCTTGGACATCCACGAGCCGCCATCCTCGCGCGGCTGGAGGCCGCCGGTCTGCAGCAGCTGGTAGGAATCCTTGTACCACTGGCTGTCGGGGTAGTTGTGGCCGAGCACCGCCGCGGCCGTCTGCGCCTCGGAGGTCGAGGCCCATGGCGTAGTAGGCCTCCGTCAGGCGGGCCAACGCCTCCTCGACCTGGCGGGTGTTGGAGTAGTTCTCGACGACATAGCGGAAGCGCTTGATCGCGGCGATGTATTCGCGCCGCTCGAGATAATAGCGGCCGACCTGCATCTCCTTGCCGGCCAGCTGGTCGCGGGCGAAGCGGATCTTGGTCTTGGCATCCTCGACATATTCCGAATCGGGCCAGCGCTGGACGACCTCCTCCATCGCCTCGATGGCGCGGCGCGATTCCTTCTGGTCCTGGGTGACGTCGCGGATCTGGCGGAAATAGGACAGGCCGACGATGTACTGCGCGTAGGCCGCGTCCGGATCCGTCGGGTAGAGCTGCACGTAGCGCTTGCCGGCGTTGATCGCCTCCTCGTACTTGCCCTGGCGATAGTCGGCGAAAGCGCCCATCACGAGCGCCTTGCGGCCATATTCCGAGTAGGGATGCTGGCGGTCGATCGCCTCGAACTTCTTCGACGCCTCGTTGAGGCGGCCGGCGTTCATGTTGGCGAGGCCCTGGTTGTAGAGCACGTCGGCGGGATCGGTCTGCTCGACATAGGTCGCCAGGTCGATGTCGCGCTCGCCGCGCAAGAGGCCAGGAAACGCGGAGCCCAGCAGGACGGGAAGCATCGCGGCGGCCCTCAGGGCGCGCGGAGCGGCGCGGGCTCGATCAGCAAAGAGCATGTTCAGACTTCGCCCCTCCGGCGGCAGCAGCGGCAAATGCGGCGCATAGACCACACTTGCCTGGGTCCCAGCAACGCTATCGTCCTGCAATCGTGCATTTTTGTGGCAAGGGCCGACGCGCAGGCGGCCGCCTCAGCTCATCCAGGGCGCGTAGCCCGGCCCGTTCACCGCCACCATCTCCGCGGAGCGGCCACGCTCGCGCCGGCCCTCCTCGACGATCTCGAACGCGGCGCGGTCCGACAGAAGCCGCCGCAGCGCCAGCGCGTTGAGCTTGTGGCCGCCGCGATAGGAGCGGAAGCAGCCCAGCAGCCGCGCCGCCGGCCAGCGCCAGGTCGCCCATGGCATCGAGCACCTTGTGGCGCACGAACTCGTCGGGATAGCGCAGGCCTTCCATGTTGATCACGCGGTTGTCGTCGCCGATGACCACCGAGTTCTCCAGCGACGAACCCAGCGCGTAGCCGGCCGCCCACAGCCGCTCGACGTCCTTCATGAAGCCGAAGGTGCGGGCCCGGGCAATCTCGTTGCGGAACAGGTCGGCATCGATCTCGGCGGCGAAGAACTGGCGCCCGATGGCGGCGCTCTCGAAGTCGATCTCGATCTCGAACCGGGTGCCGGCATGCGGGCGGAACTCCGCCCAGGAGGCTCCAGCCTCGATGCGCACCGGCTTGAGAACCCGGATATAGCGACGCTTGGCGGGCAAGGAGACGATGCCGGCCTGGTCGATCGCCTCGACGAAGACGGCGGCGCTGCCGTCCAGGATGGGCACTTCCGGCCCTTCGACGTCGATCGACAGATTGTCGATGCCGAGCGCGAAGACCGTCGCCATCAGGTGCTCGACGGTGGCGACGGAGCGGCCGGTCGGGTCGCCCAGCACGGTCGCGAAGTCGGTCGCGGCGACCTCGGAGACCAGGGCGCGGACTTCGTGGTCGGACCCGTCGGGACCGACGCAATGGAAGAGGATGCCGGTATCGGTGTCGGCGGGAGACATTGCGATGCTGACGGGCTTGCCGGTGTGGACGCCGACGCCGGTGAGCGCGACCCGGGAGCGGATCGTCGTCTGGTTGTGGCTCAACTCGGTCCCCAAATTCACCCGCGCGGCCTGCGAGGCGGTGGCCCGGGCGGCGCGACGATGCTCGTCTCCTTGCCGCCCTTTGCGCCGGGACTCACTTTTCGTCAGGCGGGAACATAGGCGGCCGGCGCATCGCTCACAAAATCACGCTTTCTAACTTCGTGTAACTTCATGCTGCGCTTGAGCAATCCGGCGGAAACGGTTGATGGCATTGACGCAAGTCGGGGCAGACGACGCGCGTCCGCCCGCCCTGTCTGTCCCCGCTCAGTTGGCCTGCCGGCGCAGGAAAGCCGGGATCTCCAGCTGGTCGTCGTCCTGCGGACGGGCCTGCGGGGCGACGCGGCCGTGCTCGTCGAGCTGGCCCCGGCGCGGCGCGTAGAGCTGCGGATCCTGGGCCGGCAGGCGCCGCGCCTCGGGCTGCTGACGCAGCTTCGGCTCGCGGGGCTGGGCAGGCTGGAGACGCGCCGGCTCTTCCTCGCGGCGCGACAGGCCGGTCGTCAGGCGCTTCAGGAGGCCCATCGGCCCGCGGTCCTCGTGCGGCTCCGGCGCGCGACGGTCGGCTTCGAGCTCGGCCTTGACGAGCGGCGAGAACTCGTCGACGCGCGGCATGCGTGGCTGCGCGGCGGCAGGCTGGGGCTGCGGTTGCGGCTGGACGGGGGCCGGAGCGGGCTGCGGCGCCGGCTGCTGATAGTGCTGCACCGGCGCCTGGACCGGCTGCGCGCCGGGCACGGGCTGGAACAGCTTGGACTGCGGGCGGAACTCGTCGGCCGATGCGGCGGCCGCGTGGCGCACCTCGGCGACGGCCTCGGCCGCATGCTGCTCGGCGGCGCGGATCGCCTCGGCCACCGGGTCGGCGGCGCGGGCAGGCTCGGTGACGGGGCGCGCCTCGCCGGCCGGACGCCCCTGCGGCTGCTTGGCCGGCTGGCGGATGGCGATCGGCGGGACCGAAATCTCGGATGCCGCCTTGTCGATGCCGGTGGCCACGACGGAGACGCGGATCACGCCCTCGAGGTCCTCGTCGAAGGTGGCGCCGAGGATGATGTTGGCATCCTGGTCGACCTCCTCGCGGATGCGGGTCGCCGCCTCGTCGACCTCGAACAGCGTCAGGTCGCGCCCGCCGGTGATGGAGATCAGCAGCCCCCTGGCGCCCTTCATCGACGTCTCGTCGAGGAGCGGGTTGGCGATCGCCGCTTCGGCCGCCGCCATGGCGCGGCCCTCGCCCGATGCCTCGCCGGTGCCCATCATCGCCTTGCCCATCTCGCGCATGACGGAGCGGACGTCAGCGAAGTCGAGGTTGATCAGCCCCTCCTTGACCATCAGGTCGGTGATGCAGGCAACGCCCGAATAGAGCACCTGGTCGGCCATCGCGAAGGCGTCGGCGAAGGTGGTCTTGTCGTTGGCGATGCGGAACAGGTTCTGGTTGGGGATGACGATCAGCGTGTCGACGCATTTCTGCAGCTCCTCGATGCCGAAATCCGCCGTCTTCATGCGGCGCTGGCCCTCGAAATGGAACGGCTTGGTGACCACGCCGACGGTCAGGATGCCCTTCTCCCGCGCAGCGCGGGCGACCACGGGCGCTGCGCCGGTGCCGGTGCCGCCGCCCATGCCGGCGGTGACGAAGCACATATGGGTGTTGGACAGATGGTCCATGATCTCGTCCAGGCATTCCTCGGCGGCCGCCCGGCCGACCTCCGGCTGAGAGCCGGCCCCGAGGCCTTCCGTGACATGCGCGCCGAGCTGCACCAGGCGCTCGGATTTCGACATTGTCAGCGCCTGGGCATCGGTGTTGGCCACCACGAACTCGACGCCACGCAGCCCGGCGGTGATCATGTTGTTGACGGCATTGCCGCCGCCGCCGCCGACCCCGAACACGGTGATGCGGGGCTTGAGCTCGGTGATGTCCGGCTTCTGCAGATTGATCGTCATTGTCCTCGTCCTTTTCGCCTTTCCTGCCGCCTCGCCGCGCGGCGCCTCGTGGGGCTCACCCCGTCAAACTCGTCGAATACTCAGAAACTGTCCCTCAACCACTGGCCCATCCGGTGGAAGGTGCCACCGGTGCCGGTCATCTTCAGTCGCAGGCCGCCGCCCCTCGCCTGGATGTTCTCCAGGCCGGCGAGCTGCGGGTAGATCAACAGCCCGACAGGGGTGGCGAACGCCGGCCCCTTGGCCGCCTCGGGCAGGCCGCCGACGCCGAGCGGGCGGCCGATCCTGACATTGCGACCGAGAATGCGGCGCGCCGCTTCCGGCAGGCCGGCCAGCTGGCTGGCGCCTCCGGTCAGCACCACGCGCTTGCCGACGACGCTGCCGTAGCCGGACTGGTTCAGCCGGTCGCGCAGGATCTCCAGCGTCTCCTCGATGCGGGCGCGGATGATGCGCGTCATCACAGAGCGCGGCACCTGCAACGGCACCTCGCCATCGTCGTTGCCGATCGGCTGGATGGTGACGACGTCGCGGTCGTCGGCGCTGCCGGGCAGCGCCGAGCCATGCATCACCTTGAGGCGTTCGGCATCCTCCAGGCGGGTCGACAGGCCGCGCGCCAGGTCCATGGTGACGTGGCTGCCGCCGATCGGAACCGCATCGGCATGGACGAACTTGCCGTCGGCGAAGACGGAGATCGTCGTGGTGCCGCCGCCCATGTCGATGCAGGCGGCGCCCATCTCCAGCTCGTCGTCGACCAGCGCGGCGAGCCCGCTGGCATAGGGCGTCGCCACCATGCGCTCGACCGAAAGATGCGAGCGGTTGATGCAGAGCTCGAGGTTGCGCAGCGGCGCGGCGTCGCCGGTCAGCACGTGCATGTCGACGCCCAGCGTGTCGCCAACCATGCCGCGCGGATCGCGCACGCCGCGCTCGGCGTCGAGCGTGAAGTTGGTGGGCAGCGAGTGCACCACCTCGCGCTCCGCCTTCAGCGCCTGCTTGGCGCCGGCGCCGAGCACGCGCTTGATGTCGGCCTCGTCGACGGCGTGGCCGCCGAGCTTGATGGTGGCCGAGAAGGTCTCGCTCTTCAGCCGCCCGGCGCTGACATTGACCAGAAGGGAATCGACGGTCAGCCCCGCCATGCGCTCGGCCGCGTCGACGGCCAGCCGGATCGCCTGCTCGGCACGGTCGAGGTCGATCATCACGCCCGACTTCACGCCCTGCGACTTCTGGTGGCCGATGCCGATGACCTGGGCCTTGTGAGTGCGGCCGCGCAGCTGCTGGCTGGGCTCGGCTGGCTTCATGCGGGCGACGATGCAGCAGACCTTGCTCGAGCCGATGTCGAGCACGGTGACGACGCCGGCACGGCGGGCGGGCAGTTCACCCTTGCCGAGCCAGCTCATATCTTGCGCTCCAGCTTCTTGCCGGCCTTGGGCTTCTCCTTGAGAGCCGCCTCGCGGCGCAGCGCCGCCTCGGGCGTCAGCTGGACGACGAGCCGGTCGTCGAGGCGCAGGTCGACGGCCGAGATGTCGCGCGACAGAAGGCCGTTCTCCTTGTCGAGCGCCAGCACCTCCTCGATGGCGCCGACCGGGTCGTGCTCGGGCAGCTTGACGGTGATGCCGTTCTCCAGGCGCAGGTTCCAGCGGCGCTCGCCGACCCGGACATAGCCCTTCACGCGCGACGACAGCTCGGGATAGCGGCGGACCGTGGCGATGAAGCCGGCGGCGCCCTCGGGGGCGCCGAGGCCGATGACGAGCGGCAAGGTGGCGTGGCGCTCGCTGGAGAAAGGCGCGATGACGTTGCCGGACTCCTCGATGACGGCCAGCTCGCGGCCATGCTGCCAGATGGCGAAAGGCTTCCTCTCCTCGATCGTCACGTCGATCTCGTCGGGATAGATCTTGCGGACCTCGACCGAGCTGACCCATGGCAGCTCGGCGATGCGGGCGCGCGCCGTCTCGGCATCGAAGCCGATCAGCGCCGTCCAGCCGTCGAGCCCGAGCCGGTCGAGGATGTCGATCTCCGACGTCTCGCGGTGGCCGGCCACCCGCACCTCGTCGACGGCGAAGCCAAGCCGGGCGGTCACGCTCTGCGCGATGGCGGGCACATGGCCGCCGAGATAGGCGCCGTAGAGGCTGAAGCCGCCGAGGTAGAGCGCCGTCGCCATGGTGGCCGCAAAGCGCGGCGGCGCGAACTCGCCGTCGTCGAGCCGCGACAGGAGCCGGGCCGGCCGACGCAGCCAGCGCGGCAGCACGAAGCCGTCGACCGAGAGCGGAACGGCCGAATGCCGCGCCCCTCGGTGCGCCCCGCCGCCCGCCCTGCCCCGACCTCAACGCAAACACGAAGCGTCCTCCACCATCCAACTCAACAGATCGCCGAACGAGTGTCCCGCCTCGGCGGCGATTTCGGGCACCAGCGACGTCGGCGTCATGCCCGGCTGCGTGTTGATCTCGAGCCAGACGAGCTCGCCATTCTCGCGAATGGCGGTCGTCGTAGCGGAAGTCAGATCGGGAGACGCCCCGGCAGCCGATTGCTTGATGAGCCTTCAGCGACAGTGTCTGTATTTTTTGGTAAATATTCGGTGAAACTTTTGCGGGGCATTCGTGTTTTGATCCCCCGGCCACGTACTTCGAATCGTAGTCGTAGAAGGAATGGCCGACCGGGATGATCTCGGTGACGCCGAGCGCCACGTCGCCCATCACCGCGCAAGTCAGCTCGCGGCCGTGGACGAAGCGCTCGACCATGACGACGTCGCCGTACTTCCAGTCCGACGAGGCGATCACCTGGGGCGGATGCGACTGGTCCTCCTTGACGATGACCACGCCGAAGCTCGACCCCTCGTTCACCGGCTTCACCACGTAGGGCGGCTTCATCGGGTGCTCGCGGCGAATGGCCATGCGGTTCAGCACCTTGGATTCGGCGACCGGGAATGCCGATCGAGCGGGCGATGCGCTTGGCCTGCTCCTTGTTCATGGCGAGCGCCGAAGCCAGGACGCCGGAATGGGTGTAGGGGATGGCGAGATACTCCAGGATGCCCTGGATGGTGCCATCCTCGCCGAACGGCCCGTGCAGGGCGTTGAAGGCGACATCCGGCGCGAGCGCCGACAGCACCTGGCCGACGTCGCGACCGACGTCGACGCGGGTGACCCTATAGCCTTCCTTCTCCAGCGCATCGGCGCACGCATTCCCCGACGAAAGCGAGACCGGTCGCTCGGACGAGAAGCCCCCCATCAACACGGCCACGTGCTTGTCCCGCATTCCCTGACCACCCCTAGCGCGCAGGGTTCCGTTCCCCGGTTTCCGGACGTTGAATCGGGCTCTTCCGGCGGCTTGACCCCCAGACCCAACGCGCCGTAACGCGCCGCACGACTCAAATCAGGAAACGCTGATGACCCAAAGAATCAGAGAGTTGATTCCGTGACAAGTCCTGAACAGACCGAGACTATTCAAAACTGATCTTTTAAGGCGCGGGCGTCGTCAAATTGCTGCAAGGCGGCCACGCATTCGCGTGAAGAGCGGCCGTCAAAGCAGCTGGCCGAGGAATTCCTGGACCTCGCGGCCCGGCTTGAAGGTGCCGATTCGCTTGATCTCCCACTGCAGGCGGATGCCGGAATTGACGAGCACGCGCGCCCGCACCGTCTCGCCAAGATATTCGAGGTCGTAGCCCGTCGCGGTGCCGGTGTTGATCATGAAGTTGCAGTGCATCGGCGACATCTGGGCGCCGCCGATCATCAGCCCGCGGCAGCCGGCCTTGTCGATCTCGCGCCAGGCGGAGCTGCCCTCGGGGTTCTTGAAGGTCGAGCCGCCGGTCTTCTCGCGGATCGGCTGGACGGTCTCGCGGTGATGCTGGACGGCGTCCATGGCGGCCTTGATCGTCGCCGCGGTCCTCCGGATAGCCCTCGAAGAGCGCGGAGGTGAAGATCAGGCCGGGCGGCGCCGACGAATGCCGGTAGGAATACCCCATCTCGGCGTTGGAGAGCGTCACCAGGTTGCCCTGCCGGTCGAGGGCGCGCACCTCGACCACGCGCTCGCGGGTCTCGACGCCATTGGCGCCGGCGTTCATCCGCAAGGCGCCGCCGACGGCGCCCGGTATGCCATGGTAGAAATGGAAGCCGCCGATGCCGGCCTCCAGCGCCACGGCGGCCAGCCGCTTGTCGGGCGCAGCGGCGCCGGCGCGGATGGCGGTGGGCGAGGCCTGCTCGACCTCGCCGAAGCCCTTGGCCGACAGGCGGACCACGAAGCCGCCGATGCCGCCTTCGCGGACCAGCAGGTTGGAGCCGATGCCGACCACGGTGAGCGGCACGTCGACCGGCACGGCGCGCAGGAAGGCGGCGAGGTCCTCCTCGTCGGCCGGCTGGAACAGCGCCTGGGCGGTGCCGCCGGCGCGGAACCAGGTGATCTTCTCCATCTCCGCATTGGGCGTGATGCGGCCGCGCAGGCCGGCCAGCCGGTCGCCGAGGCTGGTCAGGAGGGCGTCGCCCCTCATGCGGCCTCCCCGCCGAGCTCCTTGGGCAGCTGGTAGGCCCACTGGGTGATGTTGCCGGCACCGAGGAAGACGACGAAGTCGCCGGGCCGCGCCAGCTCGCGTACCGCCGGCGCGATCGCCTCCGGCCCGGCGATGAAGCGGGCGTCGCGGTGGCCGCCGGCGCGGATGCGGGCCGTCAGCGCCTCCGAGGTGATGCCCTCGATGGGGTCCTCGCCCGCCGGATAGACGGGGGCGACCATCACCGTGTCGGCGTCGTTGAAGCAGGCCGAGAACTCGTCGAACAGGTCGCGCAGCCGGGTGAAGCGGTGCGGCTGCGCGATGGCGATGACGCGGCCGGCCGAGGAGTCGCGCGCCGCCCTCAGCACGGCCTTGATCTCCACCGGGTGATGCCCGTAGTCGTCGAAGATGCGGACGCCGTTCCAGCTGCCGGTCGGCGTGAAGCGGCGCTTGACGCCGCCGAACGAGGACAGGCCCTTGCGGACTGCCTCCGCCGACAGGCCGAGCTCGTGGGCGACGGCGATCGCCGCGGTGGCGTTCGACACGTTGTGCCGGCCCGGCATCGGCAGCGACAGATCGTCGATGCGCGTCTCGCCGCCGGTCTTGCGGTTGCGGATCGCCACGTCGAAGCGCGAGCCCGCCCCCTCGGGACGGTGGTTCAAGAAGCGGACGTCGGCCTGGGCGTTGCCGCCATAGGTGATGACACGCCGGTCCTCGATGCGCGCCACCAGCGCCTGCACCTCCGGGTGGTCGGTGCACATGACGCCGAAGCCGTAGAAGGGCACGTTCTCGACGAACTGCCGGAAGGCCTCGCGCACCTTGTCGAACGACCCGTAGTGGTCGAGATGCTCCGGGTCGATGTTGGTGACGACCGCGATGTCGGCCGGCAGCTTCAGGAAGGTGCCGTCGCTCTCGTCGGCCTCCACCACCATCCATTCGCCGGCGCCCATGCGCGCATTGGTGCCGTAGGCGTTGATGATGCCGCCATTGACCACGGTCGGGTCGAGGCCGCCGGCGTCGAGCAGCGTCGCCACCATCGAGGTGGTGGTGGTCTTGCCGTGGGTGCCGCCGATCGCCACCGCCTGCCTGAAGCGCATCAGCTCGGCCAGCATCTCGGCGCGGCGCACGATGGGCAGCAGCTTCTCGCGCGCGGCGGCGAGCTCCGGATTGCTCTTCTTGATGGCGGTGGAGACCACGACCACCTCGGCGTCGCCGAGGTTCTCGGCGCGGTGGCCGACGAAGCACGGCGATGCCCTTGTCGCGCAGGCGCTGGACATTGGCGCCGTCGGCCTGGTCGGAGCCCTGCACGCGATAGCCGAGGTTGAACAGCACCTCGGCGATGCCGCTCATGCCGATGCCGCCGATGCCGATGAAATGGACGAGCCCGATCGTCTGCGGCATCTTCATGGCCGCACCCCCTTCTTGAATTCCGCAACCGCTCGGCCGGAGGCAATAGCCTCTGTCAGATCGGCGAGCAACCGCGCCGCGTCGGGCTTGCCGGCGGAGCGGGCGCCTGCCGCCATGGCGGCGAGGCGGACCGGGTCGGTCATCAGCGCGGCGATCAGCGCGCGCCAGACGCTCGGGCGAGAGCGTCGCCTGCTGGTGCAGCTCGGCGCCGCCGGCCGCCGCCAGGCGCGCCGCATTGGCCGCCTGGTCGTGGTCGAGCGCATGGGGATAGGGCACCAGCAGCGCCGGGCGGCCGATCACCGAGATCTCGGAGACGGTGGAGGCGCCGGAGCGCGAGACGACCAGATGGGCGGCGGCCATGCGTTCCGCCATGTCGCCGAAGAACGGCGACACCTCGGCCTCGACGCCCATCTCGGCATAAGCGGCCTCGACGGTGGCCTGGTCGTCCGGGCGCGCCTGCTGGGTGATCCTCAGGCGGCTCCGCTGCTCCTCCGGCAGCAAGCGGATGGCCGGCGGCATCGTCTCCGAGAAGAAGTGGGCGCCCTGGCTGCCGCCGAACACGAGGAGATGGAACGGCGCGTCGGCCGCCGGGGCGGCGAAGGCGACCTCAGCCGCTTCCATCACCGCCGGCCTGACCGGGTTGCCGGTCAGCACGGTCTTGTCGCCGAAAGCGCCGGCGTGGTCGTCGAGGAAGCCGCCGGCAATCGCGCTGACGCGGGCGGCGAGCGCCCGGTTGGCGCGCCCCATCACCGCGTTCTGCTCGTGGATCAGCGTCGGCACGCCGCGCCGCGTCGCCGCATAGACGGGCGGCAGCGTCGGATAGCCGCCGAAGCCGACCACGGCGGCCGGCTTCTCGCGGGCGATCACCGCCGAGGCCTGCCGCACGCCCTGCCAGATCGTCCAGAGCGACCTGAGCCAAGCGCAGCGGGTTCCGCGAGCCGATGGTGGCGGCGGCGATCGGATGGATCAGGGCGCCGGGGAAGTTGACGGCGAAGCGCTCGGCGCGGCTGTCGGTGGCGAGCTGCACCGACCAGCCGCGCGCGATGAGCTCGTGCGCCAGCGCCTCCGCCGGAAAGAGATGGCCGCCGGTGCCGCCGGCCGCCAGCAGGATGGTGCGCGCCGCCATCTTACTCGGCGGCCAGCGCGCGCTCGGCGAAGGCGAGCACGCCCGGCTGCTTGCGGCGCTCCGGCCGCCGGCGGGTCAGGGCCAGCACCATGCCCATCGAGACGGCGATGGCGATCAGCGAGGAGCCGCCATAGGAGATGAAAGGCAGCGTCATGCCCTTGGCCGGCATCAGCTGGAGGTTCACGCCCATGTTGATGATGGACTGGAAGCCGAACATGGAGACCAGGCCGGCGACGCCGTAGCGGGTGAAGTCGTCCTCCTCCTTGAGGGCGATCGACAGCCCGCGCAGCACGATGAAGGCGAACAGCGCCATGATCACGAAGCACAGCACGATGCCGAATTCCTCGCCGGCGACGGCGAAGACGAAGTCGGCATGGCTGTCGGGAATGACCCGCTTGACCGTGCCCTCGCCCGGCCCGACGCCCCACCAGCCGCCATGGATGACGGCGTCGCGCCCCATGTCGACCTGGAAGGTGTCGCCCTCGCCGGTCAGGAAGCGGTCGATGCGGCCGGCGACGTGCGGAAAGATGGTGTAGGCGGCGAAGGCGCCGCCGACGCCGAGCCGCGCCGAGCACGATGATCCACAGCCACGGCATGCCGGCCATGAAGAACATGACGCCCCAGGTGCCGAGCACCAGCATGGTCTGGCCGAGATCGGGCTGGGCGACCAGCAAGCGCCACGACGATGCCGAGCAGGATCATGGCGAACAGGTTGCCGGGGATGTCGGGCTGGCGGGCGTGCTCGGCGAACAGCCAGGCGCAGATGATGACGAAGGCCGGCTTCAGGAACTCCGACGGCTGGATCGACAGGCCGGCGAGCGACACCCAGCGTCGCGCGCCCTTGACCTCGACGCCGACATAGAGCGCGGCGACCATCAGCACCAGCGAGACGCACAGCACGACCAGCGCCATGCGGCGGATCTGCCGAGCCTCCAGGAAGGAGACGCCCAGCATGGCGACCAGCGCGGGTAAGGTGAAGACGATCTGGCGGGTTGCGAAATGGAAGCTGTCCAGGCCGATGCGCTCCGCCACCGCGGGGCTCGCGGCGAAGGACAGGACGATGCCGAGGCCCATCAGCGACAGGAAGGCGGCCAGAAACCAGCGGTCGACGGTCCACCACCAGGTGGCGACGGGCGATTTGTCCACGCGGCTCATCATCTGAACGTTCCTCCGATCGCCCGCATTCCGTCGATGGCGTGCACGGCCGCCCGGAAGGCGTCTCCGCGCACCTCGAAATTCCTGAACTGGTCGAAGCTCGCGCAGGCCGGCGAGAGCAGCACCACCGCCTCCTCGCTGTCGTCCTCGGCGGCGTCGGCTGCCGCATGCTCGACGGCGGCGTCGAGCGTGCCCGATATCTCGTAGGCCACGGTCTCGCCGAGCGTGGCCGAGAAGCCGGGAGCCGCCTCGCCGATCAGATAGGCCTTGGCGACGCGCGGAAAGAAGCTGCGCAACGGCTCGATGCCGCCCTCCTTGGGCAGGCCGCCGGCGATCCAGTAGATGCGGCCGAAGCTCGACAGGGCCGGCGCCGCGGCGTCGGCGTTGGTCGCCTTGGAATCGTTGACGAAGAGCACGTGGTCCTTGCGGCCGACCTGCTCCATGCGGTGGGCGAGGCCCGGGAAGCTGTCCAGCCCCGACTGGATGTCGCGCAGGGAGAGGCCGACCCGCATGCAGGCGGCGATGGCGGCGAGCGCGTTCTGGGCGTTGTGCTGGCCGCGCAGCGAGCCGATGTCCTCCAGCGTGGCGATGCTGCGGAAGCGCCCATGGTCGGCCTGCATCATGCTGGCGCCGTCGGCGAACAGCCCGTCGGTCAGCGGCAGCCGCTTGGAGATGCGGATCACCTCGTGGCCGGCGCGCTCCAGGCGGTCGGCGATCTGCGCGCAAAACACGTCGTCGACGCCGATGATGGCCGTCTGGCTGCCGGCGACCAGGCGTTCCTTGATCGCCGCGTAGTGCTGCATGGTGCCGTGGCGGTCGAGATGGTCGGGCGTGAGGTTGAGCAGGATGCCGGCCGTCGGGTCGACCGAGGGGGCGAGATCGATCTGGTAGGAGGAGCACTCGACGACGTAGTGCCGGCCGCCCTGCGGCGGATCGAGGGTCATCACGGCGCGGCCGATATTGCCGCCCATCTGAGTGTCGCGACCGGCGCTGGCGAGAATGTGGGCGGCCAGCGCCGTGGTGGTCGACTTGCCGTTGGTGCCGGTGATGGCGATGAACGGCGCCTCCGGGGCAGCGGCACGCCGCTCGCGGGCGAACAGCTCGATGTCGCCGATCACCTCGACGCCGGCGCCGCGCGCCAGCTCGACGGTCCAGTGCGGCTTGGGATGGGTGAGCGGCACGCCCGGGGAAAGCACGAACGAGGCGAAGCCCGCCCAGTCGGCCTGATGGAGGTCGACGACGGCGATGCCCGCCTCGGCGGCGCGCGTCACGCTTTCGGGGTTGTCGTCCCAGCCGAGAACCTCGGCGCCGCCGGCGACCAGCGCCAGCGCCGTGGCCGTGCCCGACCCGCCGAGGCCGAACAGGGCAACCCTCTTGCCAGAGAATGCGTGCGCCGGGATCACGCTGGTCTCCTCACCGCAGCTTCAGGCTGGACAGGCCGATCAGGGCGAGCATCACGGCGATGATCCAGAAGCGGATCACCACCTGACTCTCGGTCCAGCCGAGCTTCTCGAAGTGATGATGGATCGGCGCCATCAGGAAGACGCGCCGGCCCGTCATCTTGAACACGGCGACCTGGATGATAACCGAAAGCGCCTCGACGACGAACAGGCCGCCGACGATGGCCATGACGATTTCATGCTTGGTGGCGACCGAGATCGTGCCGATCAGCCCGCCGAGCGCCAGCGAGCCGGTGTCGCCCATGAAGATCGCCGCCGGCGGCGCGTTGAACCAGAGGAAGCCGAGGCCGGCGCCGATGACGGCGCCCAAAACGACGGCGAGCTCGCCGGTGCCTGGCACGAAGTGGATCTGCAGGTATTCGGCGAAGACCGCGTTGCCCGACAGGTAGGCGATGACGCCGAAGGAGGCGGCCGCCACCATGATCGGCACGATCGCCAGGCCGTCGAGGCCGTCCGTCAGGTTGACCGCGTTGCCGGCGCCCACCACCACGAAGCCCGCGAAGGGGATGAAGAACCAGGACAGGTTGACGATCAGGTCCTTGATGAAGGGAAAGGTCAGCGAGGAGGAAAACGGCACCTGGCCGTTGCGCATGATGATCCAGGCGGCGAGGCAGGCGATGACGAACTCCATCGCCAGGCGCGCCCTGCCCGACACGCCGAGATGCGACTGCTTGGTGACCTTGAGATAGTCGTCGTAGAAGCCGATGGCGCCGAAGCTCAGGGTCACCATCAGGACGACCCACACATAGACGCTCGACAGGTTCGCCCACAGAAGCGTGGCGCCGATGATGCCGCACAACATCATCAGGCCGCCCATGGTGGGCGTGCCGGCCTTCTTGAAGTGGGTCTGCGGGCCGTCGGCGCGGATCGGCTGGCCCTTGCCCTGGCGGATGCGCAGCGAGTCGATGATGACGGGGCCGAACAGGAAGACGATCATCGCCGCGGTGACGAGCGCGCCGCCGGTGCGGAAGGTGATGTAGCGAAAGACGTTGAAGACCGAGACCTCGTCGGCGAACTCAACGAGCAGCATCAGCATGCGGCGGTTCCCCTCACGGCGCTGTCAGGCGCGCTTCGTTCGCACGGCTCGTCGCCGGGAAGTGATTGATGAGCGCGTCGACCAGCCGGGAAAACCCCATGCGGTTCGACGATTTGACCATGACGGCATCGCCTGGGCCGACCCCGTCGACCAGGAGAGCGATCAACTCGTCGACCGTGGCGCGGTGGACGACGGGGGACCCTTCAGGCAGCGCTTCGGCGAGGGCGGCCATGTCGGACCCGGCGAGATAGACGAGGTCGGTGCCGCTGGCGACGAGCGCGTCGGCGAGCCCGGCATGCAGGGCGCGCGACTGGGCGCCGAGCTCCAGCATGTCGCCGAGCACGGCGATGCGCCGGCCGGTGCCGGTGACCGGGGTGGCGGCGAGCAGCTCGAGCGCCGCCTTCATCGAGGTCGGGTTGGCGTTGTAGCTCTCGTCGATCAGCGCGATCACGCCCTCCGGATGCGGCAGGAGCGTGCGCTTGCCGCGGCCTTTCTCGGCCGTCAGGTTGGCCAGCGCCGGCGCCACCTTCTCCAGGTCGGCACCTGCCAGGTAGGCGGCGCCAAGCACGGCCAGCACGTTCTGCACCATGTGGCGGCCGGGCGCGCCGATGCGGGCATAGACCTCGGTGCCGCCGATCTTGGCGGTGATGGTCGAGCTGTCGCCGAACAGCGTGCAGCCGGTGAGGCGGAAATGGGCGCGCGGGTTCTCGCCGAAGCCCACGACATGGTCGACGCCGGCCTCCCGGGCGAGCTTGCCGAGCAGCTTGGAGCGCGGGTCGTCGCGGTTCAGCACGGCATAGCCGCCCGGCTCGATGCCTTCGAAGATCTCCGCCTTGGCGCGGGCGATGTCGTCGAGGCTGTCGAACTGGCCGAGATGGGCCTCGGCGATCAGCGTCACGATGGCGATGTGAGGCCGCACCAGCTTGGCGAGCGGGCGGATCTCGCCGGCATTGCTCATGCCGATCTCGAACACGGCGAAGTCGCAGTCCTTGGGCGTGCGGGCCAGCGTCAGCGGCACGCCCCAATGGTTGTTGAACGACTTGTCGGCCGCGTGCACCTTGCCGACGGCCGACAAAGCGAGGCGAAGCGCCTCCTTGGTGGTGGTCTTGCCGGCGGAGCCGGTGACGGCGATGATTTTGGCGCGGCTGCGGGCGCGCGCCGCCGCGCCGACCCTCTCCAGCGCCTGCAGCACGTCGGGCACGACGATCATCGGGGCGGTCAGGCGTCCCAGCGCCGGCAGCTTGCCCTCCGAGACGACGAGCAGGCCGGCGCCCGCCTTGATGGCGGCGGTGGCGAAGTCGTGGCCGTCGAAGCGCTCGCCGCGGATGGCGAAGAAGGCTTCGCCGGGGACCAGCGTCCGGGTGTCGATGGAAATGCCCGAGATGCCCGCCGGCAGCTGGCCGAACGGGCGTCCGCCGGTCGCTTGGATGAGATCGTCGGTGGTCCAGAGAAGGCTCATGCGGCACGCTCCTTGAGGGCGCTCAGCACCTCGGCGTGGTCGGAGAAGGGGAAGGTCTCGCCGCCGATCGTCTGCCCCTCCTCGTGACCCTTGCCGGCGACGATCAGCGTATCGCCGGGCTGCAGCAGGGAGACGGCGTGGTGGATTGCCTCGCGACGGTCGCCGATCTCGACCGCGCCAGGTGCTGCGGCCAGGATGGCGGCGCGGATCTCGGCCGGCACCTCGGAGCGCGGGTTGTCGTCGGTGACGATGGCGATGTCGGCGAGCCGCGTCGCGATCTCGCCCATGATCGGCCGCTTGCCGCGGTCGCGGTCGCCGCCGCAGCCGAACACCACGACGACGCGGCCGGTGGTGAACGGCCGCACGGCGTTGAGCACGTTTTCCAGCGCGTCCGGCTTATGCGCGTAGTCGACATAGACCGGCGCGCCGGCCGAGGTGGTGCCGACCAATTCCAGGCGGCCGGAGGCGCCCTTCAGCGTCTCCAGGGCGCGGAGCGCGATCTCGGCGGGCGTGCCGGTGACGATGGCGAGGCCGGCGGCAACCAGGGCGTTGGAAATCTGGAAGTCGCCGGCGAGCGGCAGGTCCACCTCGTGGATGGTGCCCGAAGCGCTGATCTCGGCGCGCTGGCGGAAGCGCTCGTGCTCGACCCGCTTCAGCTGGAGCCCCGCGCCCCGGCGGCCGACCGTGAAGACGTCGAGGCCGGCGCGGCGGGCGGCCTCGGCGGTGGCGGCCGACCAGCTGTCGTCGGCGAAGATCACCGCCGGCGCGCCCTTGGGCAGCAGCGCTTCGAACAGACGCAGCTTGGCGGCATGGTAGTGCTCGACGGTCGGATGATAGTCCATGTGGTCTCGGCCGAGATTGGTGAAGGCGCCGGCGGCGAGCCTGACGCCGTCGAGCCGCCGCTGGTCGAGCCCGTGGCTCGACGCCTCCATGGCCGCATGCTCGACGCCGGCCGCCTGCAGCTCGGCCAGCAGGCGGTGCAGGGCGACCGGATCTGGCGTCGTCAGCGAGCCGTACTCGTTGCGGCCGGGGGCGGTGACGCCGGTGGTGCCGATGCTGGCCGCCGGGAAGCCTGCCCGCTCCCAGATCTGCCGGGTGAAGGCGGCGACCGACGTCTTGCCGCTGGTGCCGGTGACGGCGACCATGGTGGCGGGCTGGCGGCCGAAGAGCCTGGCTGCGGCGAGCGCCAGGGCGCGCCGCGGGTCGTCCACCTCGATCAGCGGAACGGCGAGCGGCCCGGGGACGGCGTTGGCCGCCGCCACGACGGCCACGGCGCCGCGCCGCACGGCGTCGTCGGCGTAGGTGGCGCCGTCGGCCTTCGAGCCCGGCAGGGCGAAGAACAGCGTGCTGCCAGCGACCTGGCGAGAATCCGACGTGATCCCGGAAACCGCGATGCTGCCCGTCGCACTCCCGCGGACAGGCAGAATCCCGGAAAAATCGTTCAATTTCATCGGATTCCCGATCGTCTAGGCCGTCAGGCGTCCCTCGTTCGTCCCCGGAACGCCTGGAGAATCACTGATAGGATACAAGCGTTGCCTCATTTTCATGACTGAATTCGGGCTTGACGCCAAGAAGGGAGGCCGAACGGCGGATCACATTGGCGACGATCGGCGCCGCGTTGGAGGCCGCCGTGGCACCCATGCCGGGCTTCTCCGGCTTGGGCTCGTCGATGACGCTGAGCACCACATATTGCGGGTCGTCCATCGGGAACGAGGCGAGGAACGCGTTGAAGCGCTTGTCGGACGCATAGCGGCCGTTGACGACCTTCTCGGCGGTTCCGGTCTTGCCGCCGACGCGGAAGCCGGGAACCTCGGCCTTCTTGCCGGAGCCCTTCTCGGCGTTGAGCCGATAGAGGTAGCGCATGTCGGCGCTGGTCTGCGCCTTGACCACCTGGGTCGCCAGCTTGTCGGCGTCGGTTGAGCTGCGCGGCAGGAAGGTGGGCGGGATCAACCGGCCGCCGTTCATCAGCGCCGCGGCGCCGACGGCCGTCTGCAAGGGCGTCGTCGACATGCCGTGGCCGAAGGCGATGGTGATGGAGTGCACCTTCTTCCAGACCTTTGGTTCGGTTGGGCGGGCGACCTCCGGCAGCTCGGTGACCACCCGGTCCAGGAGGCCGATGCGCTTCAGGAATTCGCGGTGGCCCGCGATGCCGACCACGTCGGCCTCGCGCGCCGAGCCGATGTTGGACGAGTAGATGAAGACCTCGGGGACGCTGAGGATGCGTCCCTTGCCATGGAAGTCGCGGATGGTCTGGTGGCCGATGGTGATGGGACGGCGCGCGTCGAAGGTCGAATCCAGCGTCACCTTGCCCGAATCGAGTGCCATCGCCGTGGTGAAGCTCTTGATGGTCGAGCCCATCTCGAAGGTGCCGGCAGACATGCGGTTCAGCCGGTCCTTCTCCTGGGCATTGTAAGGGTTGTTCGGGTCGTAGTCGGGCAGCGAGGCCATGGCCAGCACCTCGCCCGTCTTGACGTTCAGCACCACCGCCCCGGCAGCGATGGCGTGGTACTTCTCCATGGCGCGGGCCAGCTCGTCGTGGACGATGTGCTGGACGCGGATATCGAGCGACAGCCGGAACGGCTTCAGGTCGGTCGGGATGGCGAGGCCGCTGGCCTGCAGGTCGGCCAGCCCCTGCTCGTCGATGTATTTCTCGATGCCGGCGATGCCCTGGTTGTCGACATTGACGAGGCCGAGAATGTGCGAGGCGGTCGGCCCGCCCGGGTAGAAGCGCTTCTTCTCGGTGCGGAAGCCGATGCCCGGGATGCCCAGCTGCATGATGTCGTTCTGCTGCTTGGGCGACAGCTGGCGGCGAAGCCAGACGAACCCGGCACCGCTCTTCAGCTTGGCGTAGGTCTGCTCGTAGTCGATGTCCGGCAGTACCGTCGCCAGCCGCTCGATCGCCTCGTCGGCGTCGACGATGCGGCGCGGCTCGGCAAACAGCGAGGCGGTCTTGATGTCGGTCGCCAGCACCTCGCCGTTGCGGTCGACGATGTCGGGCCGCGAGGCGGTCACCCGGCTCGCCGGGCCGCCAGAATCGTTGGGGTCGAGCATGCCGAGGTAGACGAGCCTGCCGGCGATGACGCCGTAGATGCCGAAGAACGCCGCCATGGTCATCACCACGCGGGTCTTGGCGCGCCCGCCGGTGCGCTTGCGGGCGCCGTCCACGACGATGCGGCCGGCCGGGCCGTCGGCGTGCCGCTTTCTCCGCCAGCGGCCGATCATTGCACCACTCCTCCGGTCACCGTCGGGTCCTGGCCGCTGTCGGCCATGCCGCCCAGTCGCTCGTCCGTCAGGTCCTCGATGGTCAGCGGCCGAGCCGGCAGCGCATCCAGGCCGACGATCTGGTGGGCGTCGACCGGCTGCAGGGCCAGCTCCGACTGGTAGACTTCCGACAGACGCTGCAGGCGGGAGGGCTGGGTCAAAAGGCTCCAGTCCGCCTTCAACAGCGTGATCGTATCCTCCTCCAGCTTGATCTCCGCCTCGATGCGCCGCACCTCGTCGCGGCGGTTCTCGGCCTCGTGCTTGGTTTTGTAGGTGAAGGCCGCAGCGGCGACCATGACGGCGATCAGCACGGTGTCACTGGTTCGAAACAAGGCTCACCTCTCTCCCGCCCGAAGAATGCCAGGCAGTTTGGGAAGTCCGAAGACGGATGGATCGGTGGCGCGGGCAGGCGCGTCGGTGCGGATGGCGGAGCGCAGCCGCGCCGAGCGGGCGCGCGGATTGGCCTCGACCTCGGCGTCCGACGGCGCCACCGCACGCGCCGGCTTTTCGAAGGTCGCGATGCGGCTTTCCCGTTCCGGCAAATGGCGGGAGCCCGCCGCAGCGGCCGAGCGATCGGCCAGGAAGCGCTTGACCATGCGGTCTTCCAGCGAGTGAAAGGTGACGACAGCCAGCCGGCCGCCCGGCGCCAAGGCGCGCTCGGCCGCCTCCAGGCCCCGCGCGAGCTCGCCGAGCTCGTCGTTCACGTAGACGCGCAACGCCTGGAAGACGCGGGTCGCCGGGTGGATCTTGTCGCCGGGCTTGCGGCCGACCAGCTGCTCGACGGCCTCGGCCAGGTCGCGGGTGCGCAGGAACGGGCGCTCGGCGGCGCGGCGCTCGATCATTCGCCCGATGCGGCCGGCATGGCGCTCCTCGCCGAGCAGGCCGAAGATGCGCGCAAGATCGCCGGCCTTGCCATGGTTGACCACATCGGCCGCCGTGGCGCCCGACCGCTCCATCCGCATGTCCAGCGGCCCGTCGGCGCGGAAGGAAAAGCCGCGCTCCGCCTGGTCGATCTGCATGGAGGAGACGCCGATGTCGAGGACGACGCCGTCCGCCGCGCCGGCGTGGCGGTCGAGCTCGGAAAAGGTCGCGTGGACCAGCTTGAGCCGGCCGGCCGCCTCGGCCTCCAGCGCCCGCCCGGCGGCCACCGCGTCGGGATCGCGGTCGATCGCCACGACCTCCGCTCCCGCTGCCAGCAGCGCCCGCGTGTAGCCGCCGGCGCCGAAGGTGCCGTCGACGATGCGCGCGCCGGCGAGCGGCTGCAAGGCAGCCAGCACCTCCTCGAGCAGGACCGGGACGTGGCGGGCCGGTCCGCCAACGGCGCCGAGCTGGTCGCCGTGGCCCGCCATCATCCCGTATCTCCAGCCGGGCCGGAACCGGAGCCGCCAGGCCCCGCCCCTTGCCTCAGCCGCCGTAGCCGCTCGCGGACGGACGCGCCATGCGCCTTCAGTCGCTCCGGCTCCCAGATCTGAAAGAACGTGCCGCGACCGACGAAAGCCACTTCCGAGACGATGCCAGTATGCTCGCGCATGAAGTCGGTCACCATGATGCGGCCGTCCTGGTCGAGCTTCAGGAAGGTGCTGTCGCCATGGACGAAGAAGGACATGTCGTCGGCGGTCTGCAGGAACGGATCCTCGCGGGCGATCCGCTCCTCGTAGCGGTCGAGCAGGTCGAGCCCGCCGACGTCCAGCGCCGGCACGTCGAGCGCCCGCAGCGCATAAAGCTCGGCAGCGCCGCGCTTCTGCAGGACCGTGCGGAAATGGGCCGGGACGGAGACCCGACCCTTGGCATCGATCCTGTTCAGCGCATTCGACAGAAATCGTTCCATCGTCCCGCATGGCAGCGCGTACCGCTGCGCCCCTCATTCTCGTGCCCCTCCAAACGGCCCGCCCTGGCAGGCCGTCCTCCCGGCCTGCCCCCGCCCAGGCCATGCGATCTCGCTCCCGGAAAGCCGCCGCGGCTGCCGGGTGGCGGGACGCATCACCTGTCACTGATACGAAAGCCTGATTGGGCTGGTGGGATAGCATGGGACCTTATGGGCGTCAACGGGAACGGGGCACACAAAGCACGTTCGAACGCCCCGCCGATGGGCAGCGGAGCGGACGATTCCCGTTTATCGTCCATTAAGGCTAACGAAGGGTTAGGGACCGCGGTGGTCAGGTCGGGGGGCCAGGCCCGCCTGCCTCAGCGGCCTCCGAAGATGGCGTCCATGACCCAGAAATTGTTGGGCTGCTCGCAGAGCCCGGCGTCGAACGGCCGATGGAAGCAGCGTCCATCATAATAGGGAACCGGGATCGACCGCATCGACTGCGGGACCGACTGGCACGCCGACAGCGCGGCGGTGGCGATCAACAAAGCCAGGGTCGGTAGATGCCGCATCGGTTTCGCTCCTCGTTCTGCCGTGAGTCACGACGCAGATCGCCCCCGAAAGGTTCCTCGCCCGCCCGACGGCAGCGACAGAAAACGGCGAAATGCCCGTCTTGTCGAGAGCAGAGCGATAGGTCGGCGGCGCGACCTGATGGCGCGGTAAAGAGTTTTCCCCTCCCTCGAAGCGAAGGGAAAAGTGCCAGCTGGCCTATAAGCCGGGTTCTGTATGGCCTGGCGCCGAAGCGCCGCGACGTGGCGGCCATTCCTCTTGGGCGCGGATTGCTCCGTCGCCTCACGCAACCAACCCGGGCGGCGGGCCGGAAACTGCCCCGAGGGTCGCCCCTCGCGCCGCCCCTATTCGGTCTTGCTCCCGGTGGGGTTTGCCATGCCGCTCCTGTTGCCAGTCGCGCGGTGGGCTCTTACTCCACCTTTTCACCCTTGCCACGAAGCTCGTGGCGGTCTGGTCTCTGTGGCACTTTCCCTGGGGTCGCCCCCGCCGGCCGTTAGCCGGCACCGTGTTTCCATGGAGCCCGGACTTTCCTCACCCGCGGCCTTTCGACCGGTGCGGGTGCGGCCGCCCGGCCAGCTGGCACGCCGTATAAAGGGTTTCGCCGGGCGAATTGCAAACGAAAAAGCCCGCCGGAAGGCGGGCTTTCCATGACAATCGGCGGGCAGCGTCAGATGCCGGCCAGATGCTGCTTCACTTTGGAGCAGTAGTCGGCCGAGATCGGGTTCATGCGGGTTGCCGCATGGCCGGCATTGTAGCGGAGGATGGTGCCGCAGGTGGTGCCGCCGCTGAGCTTGTGGGCCATTGCGAGGTATTTGATGCCGAACTTGATGTTGGCCTCGGGATCGTAGAGCCCCTGGATGGAGCCGGTGTAGCCCATCATGCGGGCGGTGTCCGGCTTGATCTGCATCAGGCCGATCTCGCCGGCGCTGCCGAGCGCGTCGACGCGATAGTTGCTTTCCACCTGGATCACCGCGTGGGCGAGCTGCTCCGGAACCCCGTAGGAAGTCGCGTAGCGGCTGACGATCGCGCCATAGCGGGCGGCCGGCACCGCGCCGGCGGCAGACGCCGCCACCATTTTGGTTGATGCGCGCGGCAGCATGATCGGCTTGTCTTCGACGCCGGGCAGCATGGAGGCCTGCAGGCGCGCCCGAGCGGCCAGCTTCGGCCGCGAGTTCTTGGACACCGAGGCCGTCTTGATGGTGTCGAGCCTGGGCTTTCTCGCCTTGCCTGCCACCTTTTTCTTGGCCGCCGGCTTCGGGGCGACGGATGCGGTCTTGCGCTTGGCCGACACTGCAGGCGCTTCGGCACTGGCTGCCGTCCGGGACTCGCCGGCACGCGGCGACACAGCCCTGGTCTTGGTCGAGGCGGCTTGCTTGCCCGAGGTATCCCCGCAGCCCATCAGGTAGGCACAGGCCGCGCCCTTCTTCGTTGGCGCCGCCTTGACCGTCGGCCGGTCACCGCCACGCGGCTGGGCGACGGCAGCAAAAGTCGTCATGCCGGCGGCCAGAGCGGCCACCGCAACCATAATTTTTTTCATGTATTCCCGTTCTCTTCTAAAGCCGCTTCGCGAAACGCGTGCGGAGGTTTTTCTTTGAACTCCGGGCCTGTGACCCCCGTTGACTGAACAGGTGGGGCTGTGGCCGCGGATCTTGCGCCAAACAGGGCAACCCAAGTCACATTGGGTTACGTGCTGTAACCACGTCGCGCGGAGCGGAAGTGACTCAAACGAGACTTCTTCGGCAAACTTTCCAGAAGGTTCCGTAGCGTCAGCAGGGTCGAGCTGTCGGCGATGCCGTCGACGGCGCTTTGCCGGAAGTGGCGCTGGAAGGCCTCGACGACCTGCGTCGTCTGGCGGTCGAAAATGCCGTTGATCTCAACGCCGTAGCCATAAAGGGCCAGCATGGACTGGAGAGACTCGACGGCGGCGCCACGGTCGCCCTCGGCGAGGAATGCGCCTTCCTGAGGCGGTGCCGGCGGCACGAAATGGCCGACGCCGGCCGCCGCGAGCGCGGACCAGGGAAACCGCTCGCCGGGATCGACCTTGCGACCAGGTGCCACATCCGAATGGGCCAGGACGCCGTCCGGGCGGACGCCATGACGCGCCGCAATGCCGCCGCAGAGCGCGATGACGGTCGCCACCTGCGAATCGGTGAAATCGCGATAGCCGAAGGCGTGACCGGGGTTCACCACCTCGATGCCGATCGACAGCGAGTTGACGTCGCGCTCTCCCCGCCACGAGCTGCGGCCGGCGTGCCAGGCACGATCGGCTTCGCGCACCATCTGGGTGATCCGCCCGTCCTCGTGCACCAGGTAGTGGGACGAGACCTCGCTGACCGGGTCGCAGAGCCAGGCTTCCGCCGCCTCGCCGGTCTCCATGCCGGTGTAGTGAAGGACGATCAGCTCCGGCCGGGCCGCCTCGCGCCGCATGCCGAAATTGGGCGAAACGCGCACATCGGCACCGGGATGGTCGGGAGCGAAGCCTGTCATGCCGCCCTGAGGCCCTTCTCGATCAGCTCGTAGGCGGCGTTGATGGCGGCGAGCCGCGTGGTGGCGATGGCGATGAATTCCTGGGGCAGGCCGCGGGCGATGAGCCGGTCGGGATGGTTGCTGGCGACCAGGCGGCGATAGTGTCGCCGCACCTCGTCGAACGGCGCGTTGCGCGCCACGCCGAGGATGCGATAGGGGTCGGCCTCGCCGAGGTCCAGGTGGCGCGCCACGATCTGCTCGTAATGGGCCTCGTTAATCCTGAAGATGTCGGCGATGCGCCTCAAGAAGGTGCCTTCCCGCTCGTGCAGCACGCCGTCGGCCTTGGCGATGTGGAACAGCCCGTCGAGGATGTCCTCCAATATGCCGCAATTGACCCGGCCCGAGCCGCAGAGCGCGGCCATCTGGGCCGCATAGGCCTCGTAGCCGGCGACGTCGGCCTTGGCCAGGTCGTAGAGACGAGCGACGTTGCGGGCTTCTTCGGGCGGCACGTCGAATATCTCCTGGAAGGCGCGGATCTCGGCCTGCGAGACGACGCCGTCGGCCTTGGCCATCTTGGCCGAAAGCGCGATCATCGCCACGGAGAAGGCGACCCGACGCCTGAGGTCCGGATCGCCGGCGAACATCGTGCGCACCCCCTCGACGAGATCGGTGGCGCCGCTTTTCGCCGCGCCCGAGACGCGGGCGACGAACTCGCCTATTCGCTGCCAGATGGACATGGCCGCCTTCTAAGGCGAAAGCGGCGCCAAGGCGAGACGGCTTGTTGCCACGGCCGACGCCGCTCGCGAACGAGCGGCGTCGGCACGCGAGGCGATGGCTGCTGCTATTGCTGCGCTGGCTCGGCGGGCTTTGCCGGCTCGGCGGGCTTTGCCGGCTCGGTGGCCGGAGCGGTCGCCGGCGGCTGCGCGGGCTGCGTCTCCGTGGTCGCCGGCGGGGTGGTCTCTTCCGACTTTTTTTCGCTGCAGGCGGCCAGTGCCAGGAACGCGATACTCGAAACGGACACAAGAACAAGTTTCCTCATCGGATCCTCCTTGTCTTCAGCGCAAGCCGTCCCTGGTGCGGCCCGCCACATTTACCATAGCATCGGCCGCCTCCGATTCCAGCGTCACTTCCACTAACCGGGCTTAACATTGCGTGCTAAACGGTTTTCCGGCGGCTCGACCCGAAGATCAAAGGCTGGCGGCGGCGCGCGCCGCCTGGTCGTACTGGCCCGACAGGGCGCGCAACAGCCGTGCCACGTCGCTGACGGCCGCCTCGTCGAAGCCCAGGTCGCGGATGCTGCGGACCAGCAGCGCCTCCCGCAGCTCGCGGTAGCGACGGCAAGCCGTCGCGCCGGCCTCGGTGGTCGTCACGGCCTTTTCCTTGCCGCGCCGGCCAGTCGCCACCAGGCCGAGGCCCTCGAGCTTCTTCAGCGCATAGGCCACCACATGGGTGTCCTCGATGTTGAGCATCATGCAGAGGTCGGAGAGCGTCTTGTCGCGCCCTCGATGGTTTACGGCGTGCAGGATCAGCACGTCGACCGCCGCCAGGCCAGGATGCCCCGCAGCCGCCATGCAGCGGACGATCCATCGCTGGAAGCCGTTGCCAAGCACGGTGAGGGAGAACTCGATCTCGGAAAGCGCCGGCATCGCGCCATCGGCGAGATGCGCGGCGGACACCACGGGGCCGACAGGGGCAGGTTGAGCGGTCATCGCGTAGTTTCCTCGATAAAACGTCGATAAAGTGTCGACAAACTGGCTCGGCTTCTATAAGCGTCAAAACCTGTATTGTCCATGCGGAACGGAACGGCGATGGCGGCGAAGTGGGATTTCTGGATCGATCGCGGAGGCACCTTCACGGACGTCATCGGCCGCGACCCGCAGGGCCGCCTGCATCCCCGCAAGCTGCTTTCCGAAAATCCCGAGGCCTATCGCGACGCCGCCATCCACGGCATCCGCGAGCTGCTCGGCGTGGCCGAGGGTGCGGCGATCCCCACCGGCACGATCGGCGACATCAAGATGGGCACCACCGTGGCGACAAATGCGCTGCTGGAGCGCAAGGGCGACCGGGTGCTGCTGCTCATCACGCGCGGCTTTCGCGACGCGCTGAGGATCGCCTACCAGGCGCGGCCGGAGATCTTCGCCAAGGAGATCCTGCTGCCCGAGCAGCTCTACGAGCGGGTCGTCGAGGTCGACGAGCGGGTGCGCGCCGACGGAACGGTCGAGACGCCGCTCGACATCGACGGCATCCGGTCGGCGATCGAGCAGGCCAAGGCCGATGGCATCGACGCCGTCGCCATCGTCTTCATGCATGCCTGGAAGTTCTCGGCTCACGAGGAGGCCGTGGCGAGGCTCTGCCGCGACATCGGCTTCGCCCAGGTCTCGGTCAGCCACGAGGTGTCGCCGCTGGTCAAGCTGGTCGGTCGCGGCGATACGACGGTGGTCGACGCCTATCTGTCGCCGATCCTGTCGCGCTATGTCGGCCAGGTGGCCGACGCGCTCGGCATGAAGGCCGGCGTGGCGCAGGCCGAGGCGCCGCGGCTGATGTTCATGATGTCGTCTGGCGGGCTGACCGCCGCGGATCTCTTCCAAGGCAAGGACGCGCTGCTGTCGGGGCCGGCCGGCGGGGTGGTCGGGATGGTGGAGACGGCGAGGCTCGCCGGGTTCGACAAGGTGATCGGCTTCGATATGGGCGGCACGTCGACCGACGTCGCCCACTATGACGGCGACTACGAGCGGGCGTTCGACACCGAGGTGGCGGGGGTGCGCGTGCGGGCGCCGATGATGCGCATCCATACGGTGGCGGCCGGTGGCGGCTCGGTCCTGCATTTCGAGGCCGGGCGGTTCCGCGCCGGGCCGGATTCGGCCGGCGCCAATCCTGGGCCCGCCTGCTACCGGCGAGGCGGCCCGCTGGCGGTCACCGACGCCAATCTCATGCTCGGCAAGCTGCAGCCCGACTTCTTCCCGGCGATCTTCGGACCCGGCCAGAACGAGCCGCTCGACCTCGCGGTGGTCCAGGGCGCGTTCGCGGCGCTGTCCGCCGAGATCGGCGACGGCCGCAGCGCCGAGGCGGTGGCGGAGGGCTTCATCACCATCGCGGTCGAGAACATGGCCAACGCCATCAAGAAGATCTCGGTGCAGCGCGGCTACGACGTCACCGAGTATTTGCTCAATTGCTTCGGCGGCGCCGGCGGCCAGCATGCCTGCCTGGTGGCAGACGCGCTGGGCATGGAGGCGGTTCTCATCCACCCGTTCTCGGGCCTGCTCTCGGCCTACGGCATCGGGCTTTCCTCGGTGTTCGCATCGCGTCAGCAGGCGCTGATCGAGCCGCTCGCCGAGACGTCCGTCCCGGCCATGTCGACGCTGATCCGCGAGCTTGGCGCAGCCGTCCTGAAGGAGCTCGGCGAGCAGGGGATCGGCGAGGCGCGACGCGACGCTGCGGGCTGTCCTCCACATCCGCTACGACGGCACCGACACGGCGCTGCCGGTGCCTCTCCAGGGCGAGGACATCGGGCGCGCCAGGCGCGACTTCGAGGAGGCGCACAAGGCACAGTTCGGCTTCATCTACGACGACAAGCCGATGATCATCGAGGCGGTCGCCGTCGAAGGCGTCGACAGGCGCCGGCACGGCCGCGACGAGGAGGACAGGCCGCTCGCTCCCGGCACCGCGGAGGCCGGCGACAGCAGGCAGATCTTCTGCGAGGGCCGCTGGCAGGAGGCCGGCATCCACCGGCGCGAGGAGCTGGCGCCGGGGCAGCGGATCGCCGGGCCGGCCCTCATCATCGAAAGCCACCAGACCATCGTGGTCGAGCCCGGCTGGCAGGCCGAGATCACCGCCAAGGACCACGTGCTGCTGCGCCGCCCGCACAAGAAGCGGCGCCAGGCGGCGCTGGGCACCGAGGCCGACCCGGTGATGCTGGAGGTGTTCAACAACCTCTTCATGTCGATCGCCGAGCAGATGGGCGTGACGCTGCAGAACACGGCCTATTCGGTGAACATCAAGGAAAGGCTCGACTTTTCCTGCGCGGTGTTCGATCGCGACGGGGCGCTGGTCGCCAACGCGCCGCACATGCCAGTGCATCTCGGCTCGATGGACCGCTCGGTCGAGACGATCATCCGGCTGAACGAAGGCGACATCCACCCCGGCGACGTTTTCGCGCTCAATGCGCCTTACAATGGCGGCACGCACCTGCCGGACATCACCGTCGTGACGCCGGTCTTCGACGATGCGGGCGACCGCATCCTGTTCTATGTCGCATCGCGCGGGCACCACGCCGACGTAGGCGGGACGGCCCCGGGTTCGATGACGCCGCTCGCTACCACCGTCGACGAGGAGGGGGTGCTGTTCGACAATTTCCGCATCGTCGCCCGCGGCCGGTTCCGCGAGGCGGAGCTGCACGGGCTGTTGACCGACCACCCCTACCCTGCCCGCAACCCGCATCAGAACATCGCCGACCTCAAGGCGCAGATCGCCGCCAACGAAAAGGGCGTTGCCGAGCTGCGCAAGATGGTGACGCATTTCGGGCTGGACGTGGTCCACGCCTATATGGGCCACGTGCAGGACAATGCCGCCGAAAGCGTGCGTCGCGTGCTCGACCGGCTGCCCGACGTGGCCGACTACGCCTACCCCACCGACACTGGCCAGGTCATCGAGGTGCGGATTTCGGTCGACCGCGCGAAGCGGCAGGCGACCGTCGACTTCACCGGCACCTCGCCGGTGATGAAGAACAACTTCAACGCACCGGAGCCGGTGGCACGCGCTGCGGTGCTCTATGCCTTCCGGGTGATGGTCGAGGGCCAGATCCCGATGAACGCCGGCTGCCTGAGGCCGATCGACATCGTCATCCCCGACGGCTCGATGCTCAAGCCTGCCTATCCGGCCGCCGTGGTGGCGGGCAACGTGGAGACCTCCCAGCACGTGACCAATGCGCTGTTCGGCGCGATGGGGGCGCTGGCCAATGCCCAGGGCACGATGAACAACCTGACCTTCGGCAACGCCACCTACCAGTACTACGAGACCATCTGCTCGGGCTCGCCGGCAGGCCGGATGAATTCGGGCCGGGGCTTTCACGGCACCTCGGGCGTGCACACCCACATGACCAATTCGCGCCTGACCGACCCGGAGATCCTCGAGCTGCGCTTTCCGGTGCTGCTCGAGGACTTCCACATCCGCGCCGGGTCGGGCGGCAAAGGCCGCTGGAGTGCCGGCGACGGCACGCGCCGCACGATCCGCTTCCTGGAGCGCATGGAATGCGCCATCCTGTCCTCGCACCGCAGCCGGCCGCCGCGCGGCGCCGCCGGTGGCGGCGACGGCGCGGTCGGAACCACGCAGGTCCGGCGCAATGACGGGCGGCTCGACACGCTCAAGGCCTGCGACCAGACGGTGCTGGAGGCCGGCGAAGCGGTGATCGTCACGACGCCGACGGCGGGAGGGTTCGGCGAGGCCGGCTAGCTGGCGGCAGATGCCGCGCGGCGCCCGAAAGCAAAGGGGTCGCGCGGGCGAGAGCGAGACAAGACTTGCGACTCCGAAAAAATGTCCTGATCGACCCGCAGCTCAACGGCTTCTTTGCCGTCAGCGCGGTTGCCGTGTCGTTCTTCGTCTTCGCCTATTCCATCCGGCTCGGCCAGGTGCCGATCGTCATCTACTATGCATTGTGGCTGCCGCTGATCTTTGTCGGCTATCGCCAGACGCTTGGCGCGTGGCAGGATCTGCTGCTCCCTTTCTTCATCGCGCTCTGGTGCCTCGCCTCGGTGATCTGGTCGGACGCGCCGTCGATCACGCTGAGGGGAGGATTCCAGTTCGCCAGCCATATCCTGTGCGCCGTGATCGCCGCCCGCGTGGCGAGTTTCCGTTCCCTGGCACTGGGAGCGGTCGTCGGATGCTTCTTCGTCGTCCTGTATTCGTTCAGCGTCGGTGAGTATGCGGTCGACACGCTGGATGGTTCCTTCACGTTCGTCGGAGCCTTCGGCTCGAAGAACCAGCTCGGCTTCTTCTCGTCGCTCTGCATCTACTTCGCGATCGTCGCGCTTTTTTCGATGCGCATCCCGATCCCGACCCGCATATTCTGCGTTGCCGCGCTGGTCGCCGCGGGCGTTGCGCTTGCCTGGTGCCGATCGGCCACCTCGATCGCCAGCCTGGTCGCCGGCGTCGCGACCTGCCTCGGCCTCATGCTGTGCATGCGCTTTTCTCCCATGGTGCGCGCAGGCGTGCTCGCCGTCGCGGCGTTGGCCTGCGTCCTGTTTGTTGCCGTGGAGGGCGGATTCGACCTGGTCCTCGGCCTGATGGGCAGGGACGCCACGCTGACCGGGAGAACCTATCTTTGGGCGGAAGGTCTCAACGAGATCTTCGACAAGCCATTCCTGGGATATGGATACCGGGCGTGGTGGATCGAAGGACGATCCAAGGCGGAAGAACTTTGGGAGCTCTTCTACATCACCTCGAAGAGCGGGTTTCATTTTCACAATCTCTATCTGGAGGCCACCGTCGAGGTCGGCGTCGTCGGGCTTGTTCTTCTGGTGATCATGATCGTGCTCATCGCGTCGCGGTACACGAGGTCGGTTCTCACGAGCCAGCATCGCGACGCCCCGGCCCTGATGGGCCTGCTGGTGATGATGCTCGTCCGCTCCTTCGTCGAGGTCGACTTCCTGGGCGCCTACGCTCCCGGATCGTTCCTGATGGTCTGGATGCTGTGCTCGTCGCGCGACATCGCCAGGCGCAACGAGGCGGACGCCGCCTGAGCCCGCAGCGCCAGGCTCAATTGGCCTGTCACCCCCCTGTCATCGGCATTCGCTAGTCCCCTCGCAGTGGAAACGCCGAGGGATTCGCCATGTCCGACTTCGCCTCCCACGTCCCCCTGGCCGACGGCCGGGGCCTCGCCAAGGCGGTGCACCAGAACCGGGCGCTCAGCCGGGCCGGCCTCTCCGAGCGCCTCTTCACCTGGCTCTTCTCCGGCCTCGTCTATCCGCAGATCTGGGAGGATCCGGAGGTCGACATGGCCGCAATGGAGCTCGCCGAGGGCCAGCGGATCGTCGCCATCGCGTCGGGCGGCTGCAACGTGCTCGCCTATCTGACGCGCGCGCCGGCGTCGATCGACGCCGTCGACCTCAACCCGGCCCACATCGCGCTCAACCGGCTCAAGCTCGCCGCGGTCGCGCGGCTGCCCCAGCAGGCAGACTTCATGCGCTTCTTCGGCGGCGAGGGGCATGCGGCGAACGTCGCCGCCTACGATCGCTTCCTGGCGCCGCATCTCGACCGCGCGACGCGGGCCTATTGGGAGGGCAGGACTTGGCGCGGCCGGCGCCGCATCGCCGTCTTCACCCGCAATTTCTACCGCACCGGCCTGCTCGGCCTGTTCATCGCGGCCGGCCACCGCATCGCGCGCCTGCACGGCGTCGACGTTTCACGCATCATGGAGGCGCCGACGCTGAGCGCGCAGAAGCGCTTCTTCGAGGCGGAGATCGCGCCGCTCTTCGAGCGCCCGCTCATCCGGTTCGCGCTCGGCCGCAAGGCCTCGCTGTTCGGCCTCGGCATCCCGCCGGCGCAGTACGACCGCCTGCTGTCGGCCGGCGCCGACATGTCCGCGGTGCTCAAGGCGAGGCTGGAGAAGCTCAGCTGCGGCTTCCCGCTCGACGAGAACTACTTCGCCTGGCAGGCCTTCGCCCGCCGCTATCCGCGGGTCGGCGATGCTGCCTTGCCCGCCTACCTCGAGCCTGGGAACTTCGTCACCATCCGCCGCCATGCCGGGCGCGTGCGCCTCCACCAGCGGGACGTGACGTCGCTGCTCCGGCAGAAGGCGGCCGCCGCGGTCGATCGCTTCGTGCTGCTCGACGCGCAGGACTGGATGACCGACCGGCAGCTCACCGAGCTGTGGTCCGAGATCACCCGCACCGCCGCTCCGGGCGCCCGCGTCATCTTCCGCACCGCAGCAGCACCCAGCCTGCTGCCCGGCCGCATCCCCGCGCATCTCCTCGACGCCTGGACCTACGAGGAGGACGCCTCCAGCGCGCTGTCGGCCCGCGACCGCTCGGCGATCTATGGCGGCTTCCACCTCTACGTGAAGAACGATCGATGAACGGCGCCGAGGCCAGCTTCCGGCACGCCGCGCTGATGGACGCGGTGTATCGGCGGCAGCGCCATGTCTACGACGCCACGCGCAAGTTCTACCTCTTGGGCCGCGATCGCCTGATCCGCCATCTCGACGTGCCGGCCGGCGGCAGCGCGCTGGAGCTCGGCTGCGGCACCGGCCGTAACCTGGTGCTCGCGGCAGAGCGCTATCCGACGGCCGCGCTCTACGGCCTCGACATCTCGGCCGAGATGCTGGCGACGGCCGCCCGTTCGCTCGGCCGGACCGGGATCGCCGGGAGGGTGCGCCTCGGCATCGGCGATGCGACGGCATTCGACGCGGAGCGGCTGTTCGGACGCGCCGAGTTCGATCGCATCTTCGTCTCCTATGCGCTGTCGATGATCCCCGCCTGGGAGCGGACCATCGCCGCTGCGCTCGACCGGCTGGCGCCTGAGGGAACTCTGTCGATCGTCGATTTCGGCCGCCAGGAGGCGTTACCGCGATGGTTCAGGCTGGGCCTGCGGCGCTGGCTGGCGGCCTTCCAAGTGGTGCCGCGCGACACCCTGCTGGCGGTGCTGGAGGGCGAATGCCACCGCCGGGGTGCCGAGCTTTCCTTCACGACGCTGCATCGCGGCTATGCCGTGCACGCCATCGTGAGGACGCCCGGCAAGCCGCCGGCCTAGTCGATGCGGGCGGCGAGCGAGGCGACCAGAGACGACGCCGAATAGCCGAGCCGGGAGGGCGTGAGGCCGAGGCGCACCACGACCAGCCGCCGCGACGGCACGACGGCGATCGATTGCCCGTCATGGCCGAGCAGCCAGAACGTGTCGGCGGGCAGCGGCGGCTCGCTGCCCGGCTTGGCATTGTCGTCGCGCAGCCAGAGACTGCCCTTGGCATAGTCGCCGTTCGAGGCCTCCACCGGCTCGCGCATCATGCCGACGAAGCCGGCCGGCAGGATCCGGGCGCCGTCCCACGTCCCGTCCTGCAGCAGGAACTGGCCGAAGCGCGCCCAGTCGCGGGCCGTGGCATAGAGGTAGGAGGAGCCGACGAAGGTGCCGGACTCGTCGGTCTCCAGCACGGCGCTGGCCATGCCGAGCGGACCGAACAGCGCCTTGCGCGGCCAGGCCAGCGCCGCCTGTGGATCGTCGAAAGCCTGTTGCCAGAGGCGCGACAGGATCTGCGAGGTGCCGCTGGAGTAGCTCCAGGTCGCGCCGACCTTGCCGACCAGCGGCTTGGCGGCGGCGAAGGTCGCCATGTCGGGCTCCAGATAGAGCATGCGGGTGACGTCGGTGACGTCGCCATAGTCCTCGTTGAAGGCAAGCCCGCTCTGCATGGCCAGGAGGTCGGCGACGCTGATGGCGCTGCGCCCGTCCTTTTCCCAGGCCGGCAACAAGGCCTTGCGGTCGATCGGCAGGCGGCCGTCGGCGACCAGCGTGCCGACCAGGGCCGCGGTCACCGTCTTGGTCATCGACCAGCCGAGCAGCGGCGTCTCGGCGGAGAAGCCGTTGGCGTAGCGCTCGCCGACGATGCGCCCGTTCTCCACCACCACCAGCGCCCGCATGTCCGGGCCGGTCAAGGCCGGATCGTTGAGGATCGTCATCAGGTCGGCGGATTGGGAGAGCTCGACCCGGTTGCCCTCCGGCCAAAGCGCGTCCGGCCGCGCGGCGGCAGGCGGCTCCGCCAGGGCGACCGACGCGGCCCGCGCCACCTGGCCGTCCGGCACCGAGGCGCACCCCAGGCCGTCGCGGGCGACCGCGACCGACTTGCCGAAAACGCCCAGCAGCGCGGCCTCGACGGTGTGGCGCTGCTTGTCGACCTCGACCCGCATCAGCTTGAGGACCGGGTGTCCCGGTGCCTGGACGTCGACCCGCAGCACCGCATCGGGCTTGCGCCCGGCGACGAAGACGTTGGAGCAGACGATCTTGGCGGTGTAGCCGGAGGCGACGCGGATCAGCGCCGGCGGAGCGGCGGTCAGCCAAGCGGCCAGGCCCACCACGGCGATCAGCGACAGGGCCGCCAGGACCACCACGATCTTGAGGAAGATGCGCATTCGCCCACCCCTCGTGCACACGGGGCACGATTCGAAGTGCCGCCATTGCTGGCTGAGAATCCGTCGGCTGTCGAGCGCTCTCAACCGAAAATCAACGATGTTGCGCGATGACGCCGCGGCAAGGGGACTTTTCGGCCGGCGCGGAATAAGCGATGCTCCGGCCGACGGGCCCGCATGATGGAGAGGTATCTTTATGCGCGCGTGGGTGGGTTTGACGGGGCTGGCGATGCTGGCCGCCTGCACGACGGTGGAAGACTTGGCGCCGGTGGCGAGCCGCACCGAGACGTCCGTCGTCGCGACTGCGACGACCACCTATCCGCGCTTCGGTGACAACGACCCGCACGAGTGGCGCGGCAGCTCGCCGTGGCGCTATGCCGTCCATGGCACCGACGTCTCCAAGTATCAGACCACGGTGGACTGGGGGAAGGCCAAGGCCCACGGGATCTCCTTCGCCTTCGTCAAGGCGACAGAGGGCGGCGACCGGCTGGACGACCGCTTCGAGCACCACTGGCACGGCACGCGCCTGGCCGGAGTGCCGCGCAGCGCCTATCATTTCTACTATTTCTGCCGGCCGGCGTCCGAGCAGGCCGCCTGGTACATCCGCAACGTGCCGCGCGACAAGGCCGCGCTGCCGCCGGTGCTCGACATGGAATGGAACCCGCTGTCGCCGACCTGCAAGCTCAGGCCGTCGCCGGCGACGGTGCGGAAGGAGATGCGGACGTTCCTCGAGATCGTCGAGCGCCACTATGGCAAGAAGCCGATCATCTACACCTCGATCGACTTCTTCGAGGACAACGACCTGTCCACCTTCCAGGGCTATCCCTACTGGCTCCGCTCGGTGGCAGGTCACCCGCAGGAGAAGTATGGCAGCCACCCTTTCACCTTCTGGCAGTATACCGGCACCGGCGTGGTGCCGGGGATCGACGGCAATGCCGACATCAACGTCTTCAACGGCAGCGTGGCGTCGTGGCGGAAATGGCTGAAAGCCAACACGCATTGACGCCATAGGCTGCGGCTGCCCGCTTTTCGCCACAGCCATTGGGCAAAGCGAAGGCTCGCAGGCGGGAAGAGCGGGAGAACGGGCCGATGAGGTTGCGAACGGCAGCGCTGGCTGCGCTGATCGCAGGCATTGCGGGCAGCAATGCGCAAGCGGCGGATTGCGGCATGGAATTCGAAGCCTGGAAGGCCGCGGTCGCCGACGAAGCGCGCGCCGCGGGCGTCGGCGAGGCAGGGCTGACGGCCCTGGCCGGTGCCCGCGTCGATCCGAAGGTGCTGGCGCGCGACCGCGCGCAGACCGTCTTCACGCAGACCTTCGCCGAGTTCTCGAACCGGATGATCAACGGCTACCGGCTGAAGCAAGGGGCCGCCAACCTTCAGAAATATGCCGAAATCTTTGCCCGCGGCGAGCAGGAGTTCGGCGTTCCGGGGCCGGTGATCGCCGCTTTCTGGGCGCTGGAGACCGATTTCGGCGCCGTGCAAGGCGATTTCGACACGCTCGACGCGATGGTGACGCTGGCGCATGACTGCCGGCGCCCCGAGCTCTTCCGGCCGCAGCTGGTGCCGCTGCTGACGCTCATCGACCGCGGCGTGCTGCCGCCCGACACCAAGGGCGCGTGGGCGGGCGAGATCGGCCAGACGCAGATCCTGCCCACCGACTACCTGGCGCGCGGTGTCGACGGCGACGGCGACGGCAGGGTGGACCTGCGCGGCAGCGTGCCCGACGTCATCCTGACGACCGCCAACAAGATCAAGTCGCGCGGCTGGCGCGCCGGCGAGCCTTGGCTGGAGGAGGTTCGCATCCCCGACGCGCTGCCCTGGGAGCAGACGGGGCGCACCAACAAGCTGCCGCTGTCGCAATGGGCGGCCTGGGGCGTCACCCAGCGCGACGGCAGCCCGTTGCCCGAGAGCGATCTCACGGCCGGGCTGGTGCTGCCGATGGGTCACAAAGGCCCGGCCTTCCTCAGCTACGCCAACTACGACGTCTACCTTGAGTGGAATCAGTCCTTCATCTACACTCTGACGGCGGCGCATCTCGCCGCGCGGCTCGCCGGCGCACCCGCCTTCGACCGCCGCAACCCGGAAGAAGGCCTGGTGGGAGAGACGATGAAGCACCTGCAGCAGAAGCTCTCCGACCTCGGTTACGACGTCGGCAAGATCGACGGCATCCTTGGCACCGGCACCCGCGAGGCCGTCCGCAAGGAGCAGATGCGCCTCGGCCTGCCGGTCGATGGCTGGCCGACGCCGGCGCTGCTGGCAAATCTCTAGAATTTGAAATGCAACGCAACTCGCCCCATGTTATATCGCTGGTTATAACACTGGAGTGATCGATGAATGTGAAGCTTCGCAAGATCGGCAATTCGGAAGGCGTCATCCTCCCCAAGGAGCTCCTCAACCGCCTCAATCTGCGGGCGGGCGACGAGCTGACCGTGGTGGAGACGACCGAAGGGTTTCAATTGGTGCCGGCGACGGCTGACCTGGCGGCTCAGCTAGCAGCCGCGCGCGAGGGCATGGAGCAGTACCGGGCTGCCCTTCGGGAACTTGCAAAATGACCTGGCGCTGGCTCAGTCGGCCGGCCATCGAGATCATCCACGACATGCAGCTCAAAGAGCACGGCGGATTGTCCGGGCTCAAAGACGAGCATGCCCTGGAAGCTGCTCTGGCGCGGCCCATCAACAAATCGGTCTATGGCGAACCCGACGTGTTCGAGCTCGCCGCGGCCTATCTGTTCGGCATTGCCCGAAACCACCCGTTTTCCGACGGCAACAAGCGCACTGGATGGCTGGCGGCCTACACGTTCCTGCATCTGCACGGTCATCGAGTGATGGCGACCGACGGCGAAGTCGTGACCCTCGTCCTCATGGTGGCGGCCGGCGAGCTCGACGAGGCGGGTGCGGCGGCGTTTCTACGCGACCACACCCAGCCGGTCGAGGGACAGCTTCCGACCTGATTCCGGAAACGCGGCTAACTGGCTGACGCAGCTGGGGAATCGACCGACAGGTCGACGATCTCCCATTCCTTGCCGTTGATCGTGGCGACGTCGCCCACCGACTTGCCGAAGAGCGCCATCGCGACGGGCGCGACATGCGAGATGCGGCCATGGGCGGCATCCGCCTCGTCCTCGCCGACGATGCTCCAGGACTGGCGCTTGCCGTCCTCGCTTTCGATGACGACCGTCATGCCGAAGCGCACCACCTTGCTGTCCCGATCCGGGACAGACAGCTCCGCCGTCTCCCGCCGGGCGTTCCAGTAACGAAGGTCGCGCGACACCAGGGCGATGCGCTCGCGGTTGCCTTCCGCCTCGGCCCGCGCCAGGTCGGCGCGCAGCGCGCCCACCTCGGCATCGAGCGACGCCAGGCCGCTTTGGGTCACCAAGTTGCGATGCTGGCTCACCGGACGCTCGCCGATATCCGCCAACACGTTCTCGCTGTCGTCTTCGCGTGTGAAAGCTCTGCTCATTTTCCGAATCTAGGGTGCTGAACGACATTTCTCAAGCCATTTGGAACTGGCACGGAACCTGCTTAGCACTTTGCGAGCGAAGCGGGAGCTGTGCCGTTGTTGAACAGGCGCCAACTGCTGGCAGGGGCCGGAGCCGCTGCATTGGGTTTTACAGTCCCGGGCGGGGAGAGCTCGGCCGCCGATCGTGCTGCGCAAACGTATGGAGTCCGCGGCATGATCGATGCGGCCGAGCTCGGCGCCCTGCCGGACGCTGCGGCCGACCAGAGCAGGATTTTCGCGGCAATGTTCGCCGAGGCGGAGCGGCGGCGGGCGCCGCTTTTCCTGCCGGCGGGCACCTATGTCGTGTCGAACCTGGTGCTGCCGCGGCGGCTGCACTGGATCGGCGTGCCGGGCGAGACGCGCATCGTCTATGGCGGCGACGGGCACCTGCTGCTGGCCGACGGCGCCGAGCGCCTGGAGATGTCGGGCATCGCCTTCGACGGGGCGCAGCGCTGGCTGTCCGACGAGGTGGACGGGCTTCTGGAGTTTCGTCGCGTCGCCCATCTGGCGATCGACGCATGCGAGATAGTGGGCAGCGGCAAGCATGGCTTGTCGCTGAAGTGGGTGGCCGGCCGCGTCGAGCGATCTGAGATCGCCGGCGCGGCCGATGCCGGCCTCTATTCCCTCGACGCCGCAGGGCGCCTGCAGATCAACGGCAACGCGGTGACGGGCTGCGGCAATGGCGGCATCCTCGTGCACCGCAGCGCGCCTGGCGAGGACGGCACGCTGGTGGTCGGCAACCGCGTCTCGCAGATCGCCGCGCGGGCCGGCGGCACCGGCCAGAACGGCAACGGCATCAACGTCTTCCGCGCCAACGCGGTGACCGTCGCCTCCAACCAGGTGAGCGACTGCGCCTTCTCGGCGATCCGCGCCAACGGCGCCTCGAACCTGCAGATCGGCACCAACACCTGCCTGCGATCGGGCGAGACGGCGATCTATGCCGAGTTCGCCTTCGAAGGGGCGGTCATCAACGCCAACATCGTCGACGGCGCCGCGAACGGCATCTCGATCGTCAACTTCGACCATGGCGGGCGGATGGGCGTGTGCTCGGGCAACATCGTCCGCAACCTGTCGACCGAGGGCCCCTACCGGCCCGATCCGCCGGGCTTCGGCATCGGCATCGCCGTCGAGGCCGACTGCGCGGTGACCGGCAACGTCGTCGAGAACGCGCCGAACACCGGCATCAACATCGGCTGGGGCGAATTCATGCGCAACGTGGTGGCGACCGGCAACGTCGTGCGCCGCTCCGGCACCGGCATCGGCGTGTCGGTGGTGGAAGGCACGGGCGCTGCGCTCATCGCCGACAACATCATCGAAGGAGCGGCCAACGGTGCCATCGTCGGCCATCGCTGGGCGGAGCGGGCGACGGGCGACCTCGCCCAGGGCTCAGGCGGCAGGCCCGCCAACATCACCGTCGAACGGAATCGGGTGGGCTGATTCGACGGAGGCGGCCGGCGCGCTCGAAAGAAGTGCGCCGGCCGGTCTTATCCTTCCAACAATGGCGCCCTTGCGGCTCAGGACCGGCGGTCGCGCCAGCGCATCGAGGCGCGCGGCGAGCGCCGGATCGCCGGCGAACAGGCCGGCAAGCACCGCTGCGACCGCCGTCTCGGCAGCGCGGCCGGCGCCGTCGTCGCATTTCAGCGCCACGCCGACCCCGAGCTCGGGCACCGCGGCGCAGTAGACGCCCTCGGCGCCGACCTTGGCGAAGATCCGGCCGGGCGCCGCCTCCATCAGCTTGGTGCACGCCGCGCCGGTGCCGGCGACCAGCCACGGCTCGGCCATGCAAGCCGCAAGCAGGCGCTTGCCCGCCGCGGCGCGGGCCGCAGGCAGGGCGACGCCCGTCGCCAGGCGGGCGAAGCCCAGTGCCAGGCTGGCCAACGGCACCGCATAGGTGGGGATGGAGCAGCCGTCGACGGCGGCGTTCTCCGCCGCGTGGCGCGCCCCGGTCACCGCCTCCATGACGGCGCGGAGCTCGGCCTGGAAGGGATGGTCGTAGCCGACATAGCCGGCCAGGCGCAGGCCGTTGTGACGGCACGCGCAGAGAAAGCCGGCATGCTTTCCCGAGCAGTTGTTGTGCAGGCTGGTCGGCTCTCCGCCGGCGCGCGCAAGAGCGATGGTGGCTGCGTGGTTGGAGGGCCAGTGCGCGCCGCATTCGAGCGCCGTGCGATCGAGCCCCGCCGCCGCCAGCATGGAGGCCGCCAGCGTCGTGTGGCCCGGCTCGCCGGCATGCGAGGCGCAGGCGAGCGCCAGCTCGCGCTCGCCGAAGCCGAAAGCGTCGGCGGCGCCCGACTCGACGAGCGGCAGCGCCTGGATGGCCTTGACGGCGGAGCGCGGGAAGACCGGCCGGTCGGTGTCGCCCAACGTCAGCAGCGCGCGGCCATCGGCGTCGACGACGGCGACGGCGCCGCGGTGGGCGCTCTCGACGAGGTCGCCGCGCAGCACCTCGACCAGCACGGGATCGTTCATGAAGAAACCAGAATGCTTCGCCTCAACTCGCGCAGCACCTACCTGCTCCCCTTCCCCAAGGCAAAGGGATTCTCGGCATGGGGTTTGCACAAGGGCTTCTTCTCAAGATGCTGGCCGATGGACGGCTGCCGCTGACGATGGCGGAGTCGGCGCGAACACGGCCTGTGATGTTGAGCACAGCGGATGTGGGGGCGATGGATACGATCACACTACGTACTGGAGCTGAAAAGGATCCGCTAGATGACTATTTCCAAGCTTGTTCACCAATTCGCACACAATGTTCGTCGCGAGATAGATGGGCTCCACGACAACTTCAGCAGGAGCTCCTTTGCTAGAAACGCTCCTCGCGCGATCGGAGAAAAGTTCGCACGTTTCTATTCCGTACCGGCCGGTTTCGCCAAGAAGGCTCTGGCCAGTGCGGGAAATCAAATTCAGCTTATGAAGTTCCGCTACCACATGGGCATTTCCTCTTCGTCCAATCCTGCCAAGAGCCCATTCTTCACCAGCAATGCCATTGAACCCGAAGCGACACCCGCGGAACCGCAAACCACATCCTAGAAATCCGGCACGGCTGATGGCGGCGCTTCGACGCGAGCGCGGCCTGTGATGTTGAGCACAGCAGCGACCTGCCGATTGGCTACGATCGTGAAATCCGAAGTTCACGTTTAGGAGGTGTGAAATGTCGATTTCCAGCATAGGTAAGACCTTCGGCAGGGAGGTCACTGGTTTCCTGCATTTTGTTGACAGTGAGATAAAGAAGAATCAGGCGCCGCCTATCAGTGGGCATGCCGCAAAGTTTAATATTAAGCTTCACGAGTCAGACGCTAAACCTTTGAAAAGCGCAGCCGAGCGGCTTATGGAAGAGGAACTTCTTCTGCAAAGCTCAAGTAACGGACAAGGCCACGCAGTCGTCTAGGTGCTGAAGTCCCCGGAGCCCCGTGGGGCCCTCGCACCTCACTTGATCCTCTCCAGGATCGAGACGTAGTTGGCGACTGCCGCGCCGCCCATGTTGAAGATGCCGCCGAGGCGCGCATCTTCGACCTGGATGCCGCCGGCCTCGCCAGTGAGCTGCATGGCGGTCAGGGCGTGCATGGAAACGCCCGTGGCGCCGATGGGGTGGCCCTTGGACTTCAGCCCGCCCGACGGGTTGACCGGCAGGCGGCCGTCCTTGGCGGTCTGGCCTTCGAGCGCGAGGCGGCCGCCTTCGCCGCGCTTCGCCAGGCCCATCGCCTCGTATTCGATGAGCTCGGCGATGGTGAAGCAGTCGTGCGTCTCGACGAAGGAGAGGTCGTCGAGCGTCACCCCGGCGCGCTTCAGGGCGCGCGTCCAGGCCTCCTCGCAGCCCTCGAAGAGCAGGATGTCGCGCTTGGACATCGGCAAGAAGTCCTGCACGTGCTCGTTGGCGCGGAATGCCACCGCCCGGCGCATGGCGAGCGAGGTCGAGATGTCGGCCAGCACGAGCGCGGCGGCGCCGTCGGAGACCAGCGAGCAGTCGGTGCGCTTGAGCGGGCCGGCGACGAACGGGTTCTTCTCGCTTTCCTGGCGGCAGAACTCGTAGCCGAGGTCCTTGCGCATCTGCGCATAGGGGTTGTCGACGCCGTTCCTGTGGTTCTTGGCGGCGATCGCCGCCAATGCGTCCGACTGGTCGCCATGGCGCTGGAAATAAGCATCGGCGATCTTGCCGAAGACACCGGCGAAGCCGGCCGGGATGTCGGCATCCTCGGGCAGGTAGGAGGCGCGCAGCAGGTTGCGGCCGATCTCCGGGCCGGGCGTCGTCGTCATCTGCTCGGCGCCGACGACCAGCACGATCTTGGCGCTGCGCGATTCGATGGCGCGGATGCCCTGGCGGACGGCTGCCGAGCCGGTTGCGCAGGCGTTCTCCACCCGCGTCGCCGGCGTGAAGCGAAGCCGATCGTCGGCCTGCAGCACGAGGCTCGCGGTGAAGTCCTGCGGCGAGAAGCCGGCGTTGAAATGCCCGAGCACGATCTCGTCGACATCCTCGGGGCCGATGCCGGCATGGGCCATAGCCTCGCGGGCGACGGTGACGATCAGGTTCTCGAGCGTCTCGCCTTCCAGCTTGCCGAAACGGGAATGGGCCCAGCCCACGATACAGGCGGTCATGTCGGTCTCCTCGTCGTCCAGGCCAAACCTATTCACGGCAAGGCCGAGCTTCAAGGCGACGACGCCACGAGGCCTCTCACATTTTGGTTGATTGATCAGTCAACTAAAAATACGGTGCGCCTGGGAGGCTTGGGAATGCCGAAGACGGGGATGGAACCGCTGCGCCGCAAGGCGCTGATCGACGCGACGATCTCGGCGATCGGCGCGCGCGGCTCGCTCGACGTCACCATGTCGGACATTGCCGGCCGGGCCGGCGTGTCCTCGGCGCTGGCGCATCACTATTTCGGCGCCAAGGACGAGCTGCTGCAGGCAACGATGCGGCATATCCTGGCCGAGCTCGGGGCCGACACGCGCGCCGCGCTGCGCGCGGCGGGAGCCGATCCGCGGCGACGCGTCGCTGCCGTGATCGCCGTCAACTTCTCGGAGAGCCAATTCCGCCCGTCGACGATCGCCGCATGGCTCGCTTTCTACGTCGAGGCGCAACGCGCGCCGGAGCTGCGGCGGCTGCTGCGCATCTACGCGCGGCGCCTCCATTCCAACCTCAGGAGCGCGCTCGGCGGCCTGTTGCCGCCACGCGACGCCGAGCTCGCCGCCGAAGGCATCGCAGCGCTGATCGACGGGCTCTATATCCGCCGCGCGCTGATGGACGGCACGCCGAACGCCGACAGCGCCGTGGCGCTCGTCGAAGACTATCTCGCCACCACCCTCACCCAGAAAGCCCGATGACCCGCCCGAACTTCCTCATCCTGATGGTCGACCAGCTTGCCGGGACGCTGTTTCCCGACGGGCGTCCGGCCGATTTCCTGCACGTGCCCAACCTGAGGGCGCTGGCCGAGCGATCGGCCCGCTTCGCCGCCAACTACACGGCGTCGCCGCTCTGCGCGCCGGCGCGCGCCGCCTTCATGACCGGGCAGCTGCCGTCGCGCACCGGCGTCTACGACAACGCGGCCGAGTTCGCCTCCGACATCCCGACCTTCGCCCACCATCTGAGGCGCGCCGGCTACGCAACCTGCCTCGCGGGCAAGATGCACTTCGTCGGGCCGGACCAGCTGCACGGCTTCGAGGAGCGGCTGACGACCGACATCTACCCGGCCGATTTCGGCTGGACGCCCGACTATCGCAAGCCCGCACGAGCGGATCGACTGGTGGTACCACACGCTCTCCTCGGTGACCGGCGCCGGCATCGCCGAGACCACCAACCAGCTCGAATACGACGACGAGGTGGCGTTCCTGGCGGCGCAGAAGCTCTACCAGCTGGCGCGCGACAGCGACGCCGCCGACCGCCGGCCCTGGTGCCTGACTGTGTCGCTGACCCATCCGCACGACCCCTATGTCGCGCGGCGGCGCCACTGGGAGCTCTACGAGGACTGCCCGGCGCTGGAGCCGGCGCGTGCCGGCGATCCCCTACGACGCGCAGGACCCGCACGCGAAGCGCCTGTTCGACGCCTGCGACCATGAGGGCTTCGCGGTGACGCCCGAGGACGTGCGGCGCGCCCGGCGCGGCTATTTCGCCAACATCTCCTATGTCGACGAGAAGATCGGCGAGCTGTTCGCCGTGCTCGAGGCGACGCGCATGGCTCGACGACACGGTGGTCGTGTTCTGCTCCGACCATGGCGACATGGCGGGCGAGCGCGGGCTGTGGTTCAAGATGTGCTTCTACGAGGGCTCGGCGCGGGTGCCGCTGCTGATCGCCGGCGGCGGCGTCGAGCCGGGGACGGTCGACGAGCCGACCTCCAACCTCGACATCGCGCCGACGCTCTGCGACCTCGCCGGCATCGACCTCGCCGGCGTGCTGCCTTTCGTCGACGGGCAGTCGCTGCTGCCGGTGATCGCCGGCGCCAAGCGGACCGGCGCCGTGCCGATGGAGTATGCGGCGGAGGGATCGGCGGCGCCGATGGTGGCGCTGCGCGAGGGCCGCTACAAGTTCGTCCACTGCGCGATCGACCCGCCGCAACTCTTTGATCTGGAATCGGATCCGCAGGAGCTCGTCAACCTCGCGGCGGACCCTGCCCAGGCGCCGCTGGTGGCCGCCTTCATGGCCAAGGTCGAGGCGCAGTGGGACCTCGAAGCCTTCGACCGCGCCGTGCGCGAGAGCCAGGCGCGGCGCTGGGTGGTCTACCCGGCGCTGCGGGAGGGCACCTACACGCCGTGGGATTTCGAGCCACGGCGAGGGCGTCCGAACGCTACATGCGCAACCACATGGACCTCAACGTGCTGGAGGAAAGCAAGCGCTTTCCGCGCGGAGAGTAGCCATGGAGGCGGATTTCGTCGTCATCGGCTCCGGCTCGGCCGGCTCGGCGCTGGCCTACCGGCTGTCGGAGGACGGGCGCCACTCGGTGATCGTCATCGAGCATGGCGGCTCCGACTACGGGCCGTTCATCCAGATGCCGGCGGCGCTCTCCTTCCCGATGAACATGAGCCGCTACGACTGGGGGTTCGCGACCGAGCCCGAGCCGCATCTGGGCGGTCGCGTGCTGGCGACGCCGCGCGGCAAGGTGCTCGGCGGCTCGTCCTCGATCAACGGCATGGTCTATGTGCGCGGCCATGCGCGCGACTTCGACCACTGGGCCGAGATGGGCGCCGCCGGCTGGGCCTTCGCCGACGTGCTGCCCTACTTCAAGCGGATGGAGACCTCGCATGGCGGCGACGAAGGCTGGCGCGGCCGCGACGGCCCGTTGCACGTCTGGCGCGGCCGGCAATGGAACCCGCTCTACAAGGCCTTCGTGGAGGCCGGGCGACAGGCCGGGTTCGAGACCACCGCCGACTACAACGGCGCCAAGCAGGAAGGCTTCGGCGTCATGGAGCAGACGATCCATCTCGGCCGCCGCTGGTCGGCCGCCAACGCCTATCTCCGACCGGCGCTGAAGCGAAAGAACGTGAGCCTCGTCAATGGCCTGGCGCGGCGCGTGGTGATCGAGAATCAACGCGCGGTCGGGGTCGAGATCGAGGCGCGCCGGCAGGTCCAGGTCGTCCGGGCACGGCGCGAGGTGGTCATCGCCGCCTCGTCGATCAACTCGCCGAAGCTCCTGATGCTCTCCGGCATCGGCCCGGCGGCGCATCTCGCCGAGCACGGCATCGCGGTCAAGGCGGACCGGCCGGGCGTCGGGCAGAACCTGCAGGACCATCTGGAGCTCTACATCCAGCAGGAATCGGTGCTGCCGATCACTCTCTATTCCAAGCTCAACCTGTTCTCCAAGGCGCTGATCGGCGCCCAGTGGCTGTTCTTCAAGTCGGGGCTCGGCGCCACCAACCATTTCGAGAGCGCCGCCTTCCTGCGCTCGGCCGCCGGCGTCGACTATCCCGACATCCAGTACCATTTCCTGCCGGTGGCGATCCGCTACGACGGCAAGGCGGCGGCCAAGTCGCACGGCTTCCAGGCGCATGTCGGGCCGATGCGCTCGAAGTCGCGCGGGTCGGTGACGCTTCGCTCGGCCGACCCGGCCGAGAAGCCGGCGATCCGCTTCAACTACATGGCGCACGAGGACGACTGGGCGGACTTCCGCCATTGCATCCGGCTCACCCGCGAGATGTTCGGCCAGCGCGCCTTCGACCCCTATCGCGGACGGGAGATCGCGCCGGGCCGCGAATGCGAGACCGACGACCAGCTCGACGACTTCATCCGCGAGCATGTCGAGAGCGCCTACCATCCGTGCGGAACCTGCCGCATGGGCCGGGCCGACGACCGGCACGCCGTGGTCGACCCGGAATGCCGGGTGATCGGCGTCGAGGGGCTGCAGGGTGGCGGACTCGTCGATCTTCCCGCGCATCACCAACGGCAACCTCAACGCGCCGTCGATCATGGCGGGCGAGAAGGCGGCCGACCACATCCTCGGCCGCGGCATGCTGGCGCCCTCCAACCTCGAGCCGTGGATCAATCCGCGCTGGCGGAATTCGGACCGCTAGGCCATCATGGCGCGAAACCGGAGACGAGCATGAAGGCGCAGCCCAAGGCCTCGCACTACATCAACGGCCGTTATGTCGAGGACGAGCAGGGCGCGCCGCTGCCGGTGATCTATCCGGCGACCGGCGAGACCATCGCGACGCTGTTCGCCGCGACGCCCAACGTGGTGGAGCTGGCGGTGGAAGCGGCGCGCGAGGCGCAACCCGCCTGGGCGCGGTTGAGGCCGGTCGAGCGCGGCCGCGTGCTCAGCCGGGCGGCGGCGCTGCTGCGCGAGCGCAATGCCGAGCTGGCGCGGCTGGAGACGCTCGACACCGGCAAGGCGATCCAGGAGACGCTGGTCGCCGACCCGGCCTCGGCGGCCGAGGCGCTGGAGTTCTTCGGCGGCGCGGTGGCCGCCTTCAACGGCGACTATATCGACCTCGGCGGACCCTTTGCCTACACGCGGCGCGAGGCGCTCGGCGTGTGCGTGGGCATCGGCGCCTGGAACTATCCGATCCAGGGCGCGGGCTGGAAGTCGGCGCCGGCGCTGGCGATGGGCAATGCGATGGTGTTCAAGCCGTCGGAGAACACGCCGCTCTCGGCACTGGCGCTGGCCGAGATCTACAGCGAGGCGGGGCTGCCGGACGGCCTGTTCAACGTCGTCCAGGGGTTCGGCGACGTCGGCGCCGCGCTGGCCGGCCACGCGGCGGTGGCCAAGGTTTCGCTCACCGGCTCCGTCGGCACCGGCAAGAAGGTGCTGGCACTGGCCGGCTCGCTGATGAAGCACGCGACGATGGAGCTCGGCGGCAAGTCGCCGCTGATCGTCTTCGACGATGCGGATCTGGAAAACGCCATCGGCGGCGCCATGCTCGGCAATTTCTATTCGACCGGCCAGGTCTGCTCGAACGGCACGCGCGTGTTCGTCCAGGAAAGGCTGCACGACCGCTTCATCGAGCGGCTCGGGGAGCGCACCAAGGCGATCCGGATCGGCGATCCGCTCGATGCCGACACCCAGATGGGGCCGCTGGTCTCGAAGGCGCAGCAGGAGAAGGTGCTGGGCTACATCGCCGTCGGCAAGGCGGAAGGGGCCGTGCTGGCGCATGGCGGCGGCGTGCCCTCCCTGCAGGGCTTCGAGGGTGGGTTCTTCGTCGAGCCGACCATCTTCACCGGCGTCCGCGACGAGATGCGGATCGCCCGCGAGGAGATCTTCGGGCCGGTGATGAGCGTTTTGTCGTTCGCCGACGAGGAAGAGGTGGTCGGCCGCGCCAACGACACGGAGTTCGGCCTGTCGGCCGGGGTGTTCACCCGCGACCTGCCGCGCGCCCATCGCGTGATCTCGGCGCTGCAGGCCGGCACCTGCTGGATCAACACCTACAATCTGGCGCCGGTCGAGATGCCGTTCGGCGGCGCCAAGCAGTCAGGCGTCGGCCGCGAGAACTCGCTGGCCGCGCTGGCGCACTACTCGCAGCTGAAATCGGTCTATGTCGAGACCGGCGACGTGGCGAGCCCATACTAGGGCTATCAAGGGCGAGACCAGTAGTCGTCGTGGAGTTCCGCCGCCTCGACCTCGAGCATAGGGCCCACGACTTCCGTGGCGCGCTGGCCGGCCGCGAACACCGTGCGGCAAGGGAGATCGAGGGTCGGGTTTTCAGCGTGATCGCCCGTCAGTTGTTTCATCTGTCTTTCCGACAAGCCGAACACGACGCGCCCTATGCCCGCCCAATAGATGGCGCCTGAGCACATGGCGCAGGGCTCCGCAGACGTGTACATCGTGCAGCCGGCTAGAAATTCCAGGTCATAGGCCTTGCCGGCGCGCGAGGCGAGAAGCCGTTCTGCGTGCGCCGTGCGGTCTCTGCCTTCCAAACTGTAGGCATTGCGCTGCTCGAGAAGAACATTGCCGTCGCCGTCGGCGAGAATCGAGCCGAATGGGTGATCTCCTGCCTCGCGGGCGCGCCGCGCCACATCGAAGGCCTTGCGCAGCAGCGACTCGTCGTAGGACCGTGCGGTGCTTGTCATTGTTGAACTCCCGGGAAGTTCAGTCGGCCGCCTCGCTGTCGAGATACTGGGTCAGCGCCGAGACCAGATGATAGAAGATCGAGGCCGGCACCTCGGTCGCCACCGCGCGTCCGCGCTCGTCGATCTGGTCGATCCACAGGCCCTGCGGCGCCGGGTCGATGTGCCAGCGGAAAAGACGCCCGACGCGGGCCTCGATCTCCGGCTTCATCTCCGGACCGCCGGTGCCGTCGAGCGCGATCGCCGCCTTGATGGCCTCGGATTGCGGCCAGCTGCGCGACAGCCGGTCGAGCGGCATGCCCTGCCGGGAGACCGCCGCATAAGCGAGCCCGGTCGCCCGGTTGAGGCCGTTGGCGATGGCCGAGGCGTAGAGCTTGCGGGCGAACTTGACGAGATCGCCCTGGCCGCTCTTGCCGGCGAAATCGACCAGCAGCGAGGCCCATTCGAAGTGATGGCCCGGCTCGGTCCAGTCGCCCTGGCCGTTGGGCGCCGGCCGCCACTCGTCGTCGAAGAACTCGCCCAGCGTCCAGCTGTCGGCGTCGAAGAAATGGCTGCGGAAGAGGTCGATGATGCGCGCCGCACGCCTCAGGTAGGAGCGCTCGCCGGTCACCGTATGCCAGGCCAGGAACGCCTCCAAGAGATGCATATGCGGGTTGGAGCGGCGCAGCCCCTTGCCCTCCGGCGTCTCGAGGAAGCCGGTCAGGCGGGCATCCTCCAGGTGCGCGTCGATGAAGGCGAAGGTCTCCTCGCCGAGCGCCAGCGCCCGGCGATTGCCCGATTTGTGGGCATGCGCCAAAGCGAGCAGCACGCAGGAATGGTCATAGGCGTCCTCGACCGGGTCGAGCACGCTTCCGTCGACGTTGAGGGTGCGCACGAAGCCGCCGCGCGGCGTGCGGCCGTTGCGGACGATGAAGTCGATGCCGTGCTCGATCACATCGTCGGCCGGGCCGGTCCAGCCGCGCTCCTTGGCGACCGCGAAGGCGTAGATCTGCCGGGCCATGGTGCGCATGCGCTTGGGCTTGCTCATCGGCCGGCCGTCGAAGCCGAGCGCCTCGTGATAGCCGCCATAGACCTCGTCGACGCCGATGGTCGACCATAGCGGCAGCGTCTCGTCGAACAGCCAGTGGCCGACCCGCTTCACCCAGCCGCCGCTGACGATCGCCCGGTCGTGGGCCGGCGTGAACTTGGTCTCCAGGCGGCCGCTCTTCTCGAGCTGCTCGACGATCTTCTTGACGTTCTGGCTGTGGCTCACCGGCGCCACGAAGGTGGCGTCGGGGGTCGACACGATGGCGACGTCCTTGAGGCCGATCGCCGACAGCAGCCGGCCTTCGGAGCGCAGGTAGGAGTTCTCGCAGTCGATGGCGACGACGTCGCCGACGACCACGTTGCCGGCCTCGTCGGACGGGCTGACGTCGAGCAGCGACTGCCAGGAGCCGAGGTCGTTCCAGCGGAAGCCCGCCGGCACCATGGCGATGCCCTCGGCATGCTCCATGATCGCATAGTCGATCGAATCGGAGGGGATCTCGTTGTAGCGGTCGAGCGGCATGTAGACGCCGGACACGTCGCTCACCTGCGCCCGCCAGGCCGACAGAGTGGACTCCCAGATCTCCGGCTGGAACTTGCGGAAGGCGTCGCGCATGGCGCCCGCCTCGAACAGGAAGATGCCCGAGTTCCAGAAGAAAGTGCCAGCCGCCAGATAGGCCTTGGCGGTCTCCAGGTCCGGCTTCTCGACGAAGCGGGCGACGTCGCATACCGCGCCCTCGGCGTCGGCCACTTCGATATAGCCGTAGCCGGTCTCGGGCTGCGTCGGGCGGATGCCGAACACCACCAGCCGGCCCGCCTTGGCGGCCGCCACGCCGGTCTCGACGGTCGACCAGAACTGGCGGTCGGTCGAGATCTCGTGGTCGGACGGCACGACGAGGACCAGCGATTGCGGACCGTAGGCGTCGATCGTCTGCAGCGTGGCGACGGCGACGGCGGCCGCCGTGTTGCGGCCGGCCGGCTCGAACAGCGCCCGCCCTCCCTTGAGGTCGAGCGAGGCGATGTCGCTCCTGACGCGGTCGGCATGGCGCTCCGAGGCGATCAAATAGATCGGCGTTTCGCCACCCTTGCGGGCGCCGAGCCGGCGCAGCGTCTTGACCAGCATGGAGCCGTTGCCGGACAGGTCGTGGAACTGCTTGGGGTTGTCCTCGCGCGACAGCGGCCACAAGCGGGAGCCGATGCCGCCGCTCATCACGAAACTCACGATCCGTTCGGCCATCCCGGCACTCTCGTCGGTTCCCGCCGCCGGCGCATCGTCGCCCGGTTCGGCATCCCGCATCAAGGTCTTGTCTTCAAGCATGATCGATTCCGTTCGGTTCGCAACGGGAGGGGAGAGCCGAGGCTGTAGAGCGCAATGCCGCTTCTTCGAATTGTCCTTGCACTCTATCCTCTTGTTTGAGCATGATCTTTTCCAAAAACCGGCATCCACTTTTTGGAATCATGCTCTAGAAGGTCTGGTTGTAGGCGCCGACTTCCGGGTTCTTCCGGAGCACCCGGTCGACGGCCTCGAACATCTCGCGCCGGCGGTCGGCGGAGACCGGGCTTTCGACCACGACGACCAGCTCCGGCTTGTTGGAGGAGGCGCGCACGAGGCCCCAGGTGCCGTCCTCGGCGACGACGCGGACGCCGTTGACGGTGACGAGGTCGCGGATGCCCTGGCCGGCGAGCGCCCGGCCCTCTTCCTTCATGCGGCGGAAATCGGCCATGACGCGCTCGACGACGCCGTACTTCACCTCGTCGGCGCAATGCGGCGACATGGTCGGGCGAGCCCAAGGTCAGCGGCAGGTCGCGGTAGAGGTCGGCCATCGACTTGCCGGGGTTGCGGTCGAGCATCTCGCAGACGGCGATGGCGGTGACCAGCCCGTCGTCGTAGCCGCGGCCGATCGGCGGGTTGAAGAAGAAGTGGCCGGACTTCTCGAAGCCGGCGATGGCGCCGAGCTCGGAGACGCGCCGCTTGATGTAGGAATGGCCGGTCTTCCAGTAGTCCGTGACCGCGCCGTTCGCGCTTCAGCACCGGGTCGGTGGCGAAGAGGCCGGTCGACTTGACGTCGACGACGAAGGTGGCGCCCGGATGCAGCGAGGAGATGTCGCGCGCCAGCATGACGCCGACCTTGTCGGCGAAGATCTCGTTGCCCTCGTTGTCGACCACGCCGCAGCGGTCGCCGTCGCCGTCGAAGCCGAGGCCGATGTCGGCGCCGGTCTCCAGCACCTTGTCGCGGATGGCGTGCAGCATCGCCATGTCTTCGGGGTTCGGGTTGTAGTTGGGGAAGGTGAAGTCGAGCTCGGTGTCGAGCGGCACGACCTCGCAGCCGATGCGCTCCAGCATCTGCGGGCGCGAAGGCGCCGGCGGTGCCGTTGCCGCAGGCGGCGACCACCTTCAGGCGCCGCTTCAGCCGGCGGCCGGCGGTGACGTCGTCGAGATAGGTCTGGCGGAAATCCGGCACGAACGCGTAGCTGCCGCCGCCGGCGAGGTCGAAGTCGCCGTCGAGCACGATGTCCTTCAGCGCGCTCATCTCGTCGGGGCCGAAGGTGAGCGGGCGGCGGGCGCCCATCTTGACGCCGGTCCAGCCGTTCTCGTTGTGCGAGGCGGTGACCATGGCGACGGACGGCGCGTCCAGCGCGAACTGCGCGAAATAGGCCATCGGCGACAGCGCCAGGCCGATGTCCTTGACGCGCGCGCCGGCCGCCATCAGGCCGGATACGAGCGCCAGCTTGATGCTCATGGAATAGCCTCGGAAGTCGTGGCCGGTGACGATCTCGGGGCCGACGCCGAGGCGCCGGATCAGCGTGCCCAGCCCCATGCCGAGCGCCTGCACGCCCATGAGGTTGAGCTCCGGCGGCTTGTCCGAGCCCGGATGCCCGAACCACCAGCGCGCGTCGTACTCGCGGAAGCCGGAGGCCTTCACGAGGGCAGTGGTCTCGAAGCGGAAGGTGTTCGGCCTCGCATCGCCGACAGGCTTAAGGGTCACGGCCTACCTCTCCTCGAAAACGGGTCGGAACCCAGGCGAAATTCCGATTGAACTTCGAGAGGCTTGCCGCACATTTCCGCCGCACGCAGCCGGCCCCTTCGAAGCCCCATCTAGACGGCAATTCACGGTTGTCGACAAGCTCCTGTTTTTGATGATGGGCATAAGCCTTTGGTGCTTGCGGTAAAAGTGGGGGGCAGTTATATACCCCGCCTCTGGTCGCGGAGTGTAGCGCAGCCTGGTAGCGCACATCGTTCGGGACGATGGGGTCGCAGGTTCAAATCCTGCCACTCCGACCAGAGAAATCATGTACAGCCCGGAGACATGGGTAACAGATTGTTCCTAAGACATGGGTAACAACCTCGTGCCGAACGGGTTGTCGATGGCTGCAAGGTTCTCTGCTCCAGATCGATATATCCCAGATCATAGTGCATGAAGCAGACGAGCCAAATGCCGTCGTCGACTTCCTTGATTCCGAGCCTGTGGCCGGCGAGCACGGTCGAGATGTTGATCTTCTTGCGGTGCATGCAGATGCGGCCGCAGGCGGTGACGAGGATGTCGCGGTCGTGGAAGGGATATTCCAGCTCCGGCAAGCCCTCATAGGCTCTTGAGGGGGGCTGATAGAGCTCGGCCGGGCACCTTCATGGCGAGCGCCTCGTGCGGCCGTTCGGCATTGAATTCGCTGACGAAAGCATCGAACCGCGCCTGCTGCTGGAGGATGTTGATGCCAGGCGGCCGGGTCGTCTCCTGCTTGAGGGTTAGGTGCATGCGTTCATGCCGGCCGTTCTGCTGCGGATGGCCGGGCCGGATGCGCTCGATGCGCGATGCCCAGCCGCAGCCACCAGACCGACAGCTTGGAGAGATTGAAGAGCCCGTTGGGAGAGGCGAAGGGCAGCGCCGTTGTCGCTGCGGATGGCGCGCGGCAGGCCGCGTTCGCTGAAGAGGCGCTCGAAAGCCTCGATGGACCGGCTCCTCCCGGGTCGATTCCAGCGCTTCGCACAGCAGGATCATAGCGCGAGGCCTGGTCGGTCACCGTCAGCGGGTAACAGTACCGGCCGTTGCCGAGCTTGAACTCGCCCTTGAAGTCGGTACACCACAGATCGTTGGGACGCGACGCCTGCGACAGCGGCGTGCCGCTCGGCCTTGTAGCGCCGCCTCTGGCGGGCGCGCTTGACCAGGCCGTGGCGGTCGAGCACGGCATGGATGGTGCTGGTCGCCGGCAGCCGAACGTCGCCGGCCAGCCGGCGCACCAGGAGCTCGCGGATCTTGCGGGCGCCCCAGTGCGGCTTCTCCTTCTTGGCCGCACGATCAGGCTGCTCGATCTGCGGGGCAACTGGTTGGCATAGCGCACCGGCCGCCGCGACCGGTCCGTCAGCGCCTCCAGGCCTCGTCCTTGTAGCGCTTGAAGATCTTGTAGCCGGTCTTGCGCGAAATCCCGAACTCCCGGCACACGTCGCTCATGCCTTCGCCGTCCAGAAGCCGGGCGACGAAACGAAGTCGTTCTTCCATCACCGAACTCTCTCTCCACGGCATCAACACCTCCCGCGAAAAAGCCGAAAAGTGTTACCCATGTGTCCGGAACGTTCCGTCACCTATGTCTCAGGTCGCTCACAGAGGGTTAGGGCGCTCCCGAACACGCCGCAAAACCTCTCCGCACCGACTGCGCCGGAAACGGAGGCGCATGACGAAGCCGCGCGGGATTTCCTCATGCCGCAGATCGTCACCAAATCGGACATCCAAGCCTGGAAGCCTCGGTGAACGCGCACGTGGCCCGCCTCGAGCACCTGATGGAGCGCCAGACCTTGACGCCGACAGTCCGCATGGGTGGCTTGCTGGTCTTTGCGGTAGGAACTTTGGCTGCCTCGATCAGATTGGCCTGATCCCTCGTACGATTCGCCGGAACAGGCGCCCGAGAGGAGCAAGGACTGGGGGCCATACGATTATCACGTCACCTGGCTGCGAGGAGCTGGCGCGATGCCGCGCGCCGATTTCGAGGCCCATCAAGAAGCCCTCGACATCCATGCGCACGCCCGAACATGGCCGAGATGGCGAGCGGTACCGAGGAAGTCCTTTCCGCCGAGGAGGTCGCCGCTGCGTTGGAAGAGCCGGCGAACTCGGGCTGGTCCATTCCCCGAGACTAATCAAGCCGCGCCCTGTGTCGTCGGGCACACCTGCCCACAAGGCAAGCGCTACCGTCCCCACTATTGCTAACTCAGGTGATCAGAAGGAAATCAGCATGCCGGGACCTGTCGATAAGATGAGCCCACGCCAGCGCATAACGGGCTTCGTGGATGAGGCGATCGTTACGCCGACAAAGGCATTCTTCAAGTATGCGAAGAAAGCAACGAAGAACGAACTGCCATCTCAGATGGCAAATGCGTATCGAAAAAGGTCGCCGCGCCAGAAACTCAAGGAAATTCTATCCGAGACCCATGAAGCCACGGAAAAGAGAAAGGCCGAAAACTTCTATAAACGAAAGAACAAAAGGGAGTGGAGCGGGGCTATCAAGAACTTCGACAGACAGGTGGCCGCGGGAAAGATCAAGACGAACAAAGTCGACACCAACATCGACATGAAGGCAGTCGGTCACCAGGCTCTTGAAGGGTTCAGAGACGGAGATTTTGTCAAGTTTGTGAAGGCTATGACTTCGCTGTTTCAAGCCGCGGATGTCCAGTGTGAGATCGACGGAGTTGAGGACGAGCGCGAATACCAGACTGCTGTTGAGAACAATAACCAGGCCGATATTGATCGACTTAGAAGTACAAATCATGAGCCTGTCGAGATTGTGAAGTCAGCCCTGAAAGAGGCGGCAGATTCCATGGACGATAGGCCGAGCTTTAAGAACAAGGACTTTAAAGACGCGAGCTTGGCCGGTCGAGATCGCCTGGCCCGACATCCACTCTCACAAGGCCGAGCCCTTTACTTCCTAGAGGTACTTCAGCGAACCGTCGGAGACATTCCTGACAGCGAACTTACCGAAGGCGAAAAGATGGCAGCGACAAATCTGAAGAGCCCGGTGGTAGACCTCTCGCAACATCTTGAAGGTGAAGGTATCCAGCCGCAGTGGCGACTTCAAAACTGGCCGAAGCGCTGACCCCGAAAGAGGCTCAGCAGACGAAGCAAGGACCCGGCTTTGGCCGGGTCCTTTTTGACAGGCGTGGGTCCCATAGTCCCCTGGGCCCATCTTTCGCATGGAAGATCTGGTCGAAGAGGGTTAAGTTCGGCAATTTCCAGCCAAATCCTCCTTTTTCGATTGTTGTCGCGGTGCCGGTTCAAGGCGACATTAAGCCGTTACCGAACAAGCATGTGAATCCGCCAAGTCGAGGAGAGTGCCTGAGGCGGCCTTAGATGATCCTCACGGCGCCCTTTTACAATGAGTTAGAAAAACAGATAGTAGTTCATACAGGCCTGCAAATACGAGAGAGTTCGCACTAACGAGAAGACTAACATAGAGCCGCTTGAAATGCGTCGTTGCGAGCCATGTTTCCCTTCATCTCTTGACGGCCTGTGAAACCTCCTTGCAGCAGCTTCGATATCGATGCCTGCAGTCACAAGCTCATCCAGCGCGTCCCTCGGCAGACGAGCGGCCGCTTGGTTCTTCGAGCCCCATGGGCTCCCTCAAAGTCCCACCAACAGTAACGCAATCCACCAAGCACACGGTCGCAGGCAAATCCGCGCGGGAGGTGAAAGAGAGCAATTTGGCATGTCGACAACTCTTCATTGTTGTAGTAAGTCCCTGCAATCTGGCCGTGTCATTCCCGATATCGTCGCCAGCGCCGCCTGGCAACGCGAGGAAGTGGGTGTGGTCGGCAATGTCTAGCGACGCATTCTCCGACCAAGAGAAAATTGTCGACTACCTGCATGATTTGGCAATGCAGATGCTGAGGCTGAGCGAAAGGCCGGGGTTGGAGATGACGACCTACCTGCTCGGCATGGTGGTTCTGGATTTGGATGAACGTCGATCGGAAGCGCGCAGGTCGCCTTCGGCGCGTCAGAGTGGATGATCGCTCCGCGGCCGGCGGAGACGGTCCACAACCCCTGGGTCGCCAAGGCCGGCGCGGCGCTCGCCAAGTCCTGGCGCGGCGATCCCGCGATGCACAGCCACGAACGGCTGTAGGCTAACGCGGGCGGCTGGGCGTGCGGCCGCGCGGCGGCAGCTCCGCATCCTTGCCCGACTTGCGGCGCGGCGCGTCGCCGCGTGGCCGCGTGGGGGCCAGATAGTGGCCGAGCAGGAGATGGACGACGCCCTCGAGCTGGGCGTCTGAAAGAGGACAGGCAGGAAAGCCGCGCCTGATCTCCTCGGCGATGTCCTTCGGCGTCGTCAGATCGTCGGCGCGCGACATCGCCGTCTCGAATCCGTCCAGAATTGCTCGCGCAACCACGTCTTCCACGGCTGGCCCCCTCGCCCGTCGTTGCTCGCCATGGAAGCACAGGATGCGCCCGACAGGAAGCCCGCAGGCGAGCGGATCGGTCGGACTTCGGCCTAGAGCTGGTCGCCGTTTCACGGAAACGCCGATCAGCTCTATCTATTTGTTTCAGCCGCATTTGTGCGACGCCAGGTGATTCCACCTGGCTGCAAAATGCTCTAGCCCTTGTCGCGGAAGCGGTTGGTGATCGGGTAGCGGCGATCGCGGCCGAAATTCTTCCTGGTGATCTTCACGCCGGGTGCGGCCTGGCGGCGCTTGTACTCGGCGATGTAGAGCAGGTGCTCGACCCGCGCGACCGTCGCTCGGTCGTGGCCGCGGGCGACGATGTCGTCGACGCTCATCTCGTCCTCGACCAGGCATTCCAGGATGTCGTCGAGCACCGGATAGGGCGGCAGCGAGTCCTGGTCGGTCTGGTCCGGGCGCAGCTCCGCCGAGGGCGCCTTGTCGATGATCGACGCCGGGATGACCTCGCCGGAGGGGCCGAGCGCGCCAGGCGGCACATTTCCGTTGCGCCAGCGCGACAGCCCGTAGACCTGCATCTTGTAGAGATCCTTGATGGGGTTGAAGCCGCCATTCATGTCGCCGTAGAGCGTCGCGTAGCCGACCGACATCTCGCTCTTGTTGCCGGTGGTCACCACCATCGAGCCGAACTTGTTGGAGATCGCCATCAGGATGGTGCCGCGCGCGCGGGACTGCAGGTTCTCCTCCGTGATGCCCTGCTGGGTGCCTTCGAAGAGCGGCGTCAACGCCTTGGTGAAGCCCTCGACCGGCTCGAAGATCGGCACCACGTCGTAGCGGCAGCCGAGCGCGCGGGCGCAGGCCTCGGCGTCCTTCAGGGAGGCCTCCGACGTGTAGCGATAGGGCATCATGACGGCGCGCAGGCGCTCCTCGCCGAGCGCGTCGACGGCCAAAGCGGCGCAGATGGCCGAGTCGATGCCGCCCGACAGGCCGAGCACGACATTCTTGAAGCCGTTCTTGTTCACGTAGTCGCGAAGCCCCAGCATGCAGGCGCGGTAGTCGGCCTCCTCGCGCTCGGGCAGCTTGGCCATCGGCCCGTCGGCGCAGACCCAGCCGTCGGCGCGCCGGCGCCAGGTGGTGACCACCACGGCCTCCTCGAACTGGCTCATCTGGAAGGCCAGCGACTTGTCGCGCCCGATGGCGAAAGAGGCGCCGTCGAAGATCAGCTCGTCCTGGCCGCCGAGCTGGTTGGCCCACACCAGCGGCAGGCCGGATTCGATGACCTGGCGCAGCACCACCTGCTGGCGCACCTCCTGCTTGCCGCGATAATAGGGCGAGCCGTTGGGCACCAGGACGATCTCGGCGCCGCTCTCGGACAGCGTCTCGCAGACGCCGAGCTCGCCCCAGATGTCCTCGCAGATCGGAATGCCCAGGCGCACGCCGCGGAAGCTGACCGGGCCGGGCATGTCCGGGGCGGGCTGGAAGACGCGCTTCTCGTCGAACTCGCCATAGTTGGGCAGGTCGATCTTGTAGCGCTCGGCGAGCACCTTGCCGCCGTCGGCGACGACGACGGAATTGTGGGTGCCGGACGGCCGCTTGAGCGGGACGCCGACGACGATGCCCGGCCCGCCGTCGGCGGTGTCGGCGGCAAAGTCGTTGGCCGCCCTTTCGCAAGCGGCGAGGAAGGCGGGCTTGAGCACCAGGTCCTCCGGCGGATAGCCGGCGAGGAACAGCTCGGTGTAGAGGACGAGGTCGGCGCCCTGCCGGGCGGCGTCGGCACGCGCCTCGCGCGCCCGCGCCAGGTTGCCGGCGACGTCGCCGACGGTCGGGTTGAGCTGGGCGACCGCGATGCGCAGGATGTCGGGCGGGGTGTTCATGACCAAGGGTTTAGCGCGCACCCCTCACCTCGGCAATGGCGGCGCGACCGGCTTTCAGTCGCCGCCCATATAGGCCCTCAGCGCCTCGGGCGAGTGGTTCTCGCCGATCGACATGGCCAGGATGCGCGAGATGTGCTGGTAGGGCAGACCGGTCTCGATCGCCCAGCCGTTCATCCTTTCCTGGACCAGCGCCAGGTCGCGCTTGGACGTCGGCGTGTCGCCGAGCGTCAGGCCGGCGTCGCGAAGCGCTGCCACCAAATCCTTCGACAGGATGAAGGCGTCCCAGCCGACCCAGCGCAGGAAATACTGCCCGGTGTTGCCGCCCAGCCGGCTGCCATGCTTGCCGAGATAGACCATCAGCCCGACCTGGTCGTCGTGCGGCCAGGTCAGGAGAAACTTGCCGAAGCTGCCATGCTCGTCGGCCATGCGCTCGACGAAGGCCGCATTGTCGCGAACGGAGCGGATCTTCTGCGGATTGCGGACGATCCGCTTGTCGGCGACGAGCCCTTCCCAGAACTCCTCTGGCTCGAAAAGCAGGCGCTTCGGCTCGAAGCCGAGGAAGGCGGCCTCGAAGCCCGGCCATTTCTGCTCGATGACGCTCCACACGAAGCCGGCCGAGAAGACGCGCTCGGCCATGGTCGAGAGGATACGGTTGTCCGGCATGGTGGCCAGCGCGGAGCGCTCCGGCGGCGGCCCGAGCAGCTCGGCCAGCACCGCCTCGCCGCCCTTGCGCTTGGCCGCGCGGGCGCGGATCGCCTGGAAATTCGCCATGACCGCCTTGCCCTCCCCGGTGCGACGGCGCCGATGCTGGCGCCGGGCGCGATCTTCCTATAGTCCGGCCGCGATAGGCAACCGTTCTTAGGGTCGAGGCTTCCCATGAACAAGACCGTCGCCGAACTCGCGCTCCGCTACCTGGCCCGCAATGCCGACGCCCTCACGGAAGCCGAAAGGCGCGTGCTGCAAAGCGCCATCGACCGCAAGCCGCTGTCGCGCGACCGCTCGCAGGACACACTTGAACAAGACCCCGATGGGCGAGCGGGTCGCCGACTTGATCGCCCGAATCGGCGGCTCCTGGGGCTTCATCATCAGTTTCCTGGTCTTCCTGTTCGCCTGGGCGGGCATCAACACGATGCTCCTGTCGAGCGGCGCGTTCGACCCCTATCCCTATGTTTTCCTCAACCTGGTCCTATCGATGCTGGCCGCAATCCAAGCTCCCGTCATCATGATGTCGCAGAACAGGCAGACCGAGCGCGATCGGCTGGACGCCGCGCACGACTACGAGGTCAATTTGAAGTCGGAGATCGAGATCATGGCGCTGCACGAGAAGATGGACGAGTTGCGCCACCGCGAGCTGATCGGCATGACCGAGCGCCTCGAGGCGCTGGCTTCGCAGATCTCCCGCATCGAGGCGGCGATGCCCGGCCGGGGTTCGGCCGCGTGAGCGACATCCTGCATGAGATGGTCGCCCGCTACGGGCTGCTGGCGGTCTTCCTGGGCAGCCTTGCCGAAGGCGAGACGGCAGCCATCCTGGCCGGCTTCTTCTCCCACCAGAAGGTGTTCGTGGCCTGGCAGGCCTTCCTGGTCGCCTTCACCGGCGCCTTCCTGGGCGACACGCTGCTCTATTTCGTCGGCCGGCGCTACGCGCTCCACCCGTGGGTGCTGAGGCTCAAGCGCAAGCCGGGCTTCCGCCACGCGCATCGGCTGGTGCGGCGCTATCCCAACAGCTTCGTGTTCTTCAACCGCTATGCCTACGGGATGCGGATGATCGGCGGCATCACCGCCGGGCTGTCCGGCATCCGCATGCTGCGCTTCATCCTGCTCAATGCGTTGTCGGCGCTGGTCTGGGCGATCCTGTTCGGCGGCCTTGGCTACGTGTTCGGGGTCGGCGCCGAGCGGCTGCTCGGCCAGACGATGGTCGAGCACCAGCGGCTGCTCTTCGCGCTGGCCGGTGGCGTGGCGGCCGGCGGACTCGCCTGGTACGCCGCCCACCATTTCTTCCACAACGACAACGGCAAGGACGTGCAGGAGGAGAGCCCGCCCGCGGGCGCGGACAGCCAGCCTAGCTCCACAGCCCCGCCAGGCGCTCGGCCAACACGATCGCCCACACCCCGGCCGCCAGCACCACGGCAATGAGCACGGCCAGCGAGCCGCAGTCCTTGGCCAGCTTGATGTCGATGTTGAACTCGCGCGAGACCGCGTCGCAGGCCGCCTCGATCGCCGTGTTGAGCACCTCCACGGCGATTAGGAACAGCACTGCGCCGACGAGCAGCGCGTAGTCGCGCCAGCTCGTCGCCAGGAACCAGCCGAGCGGCAAGGACAGCGCGAGCAGCACCACCTCCTGCTGGAAGGCGGTTTCGTGGCCCATCAGGTGGGAGGCCGCGCGCAGCGAGTTCTGGAATGCCTTGAGCAAGCGATGCATGGCGATCAGGATCCGCCGATCTCGACGGATCGATCGAGCTTTGCCCCTGTCATGCGCAACGTCGTCCCCCCTTGTCCAGGCGATGAGCCGGTTCGAGCGAGGCTCTCATCCCACATGCAAGGGGGCTTCGTCCACAGGGGCCGTGCAGGCGCCTACTGGAACAGCCAGGAATCGTTGGCGAAGAAGCCGTGCTCGACCGAGGCGTGGGCACGTTTGGCGGTCGCCCCGGAGCCGCCGGCCGCGCCATAGGCGAAGAAGATCGGCATCAGGTGCTCGTCGGTCGGATGGTTCTCGGCCGGGAACGGCGCCGCCTGCCGCCAGTCGAGAATGGCGGCCTCGTCGCCGGCGGCGAAGCGCTCGGCGAACCAGTCGGTGAAGGCCTGGACCTTGCCTGGCAGCGCGGGGTCCGGCGCGCCGCCCTTCCGGATGGAGAAGAAGGCGCGCAGGTTGTGGGTGATGTGTCCGGAGCCGAGCAGCAGCACGCCCTCGGATCGCAGCGGCGACAGCGCGCGGCCGAGCGCGAAATGCCAGGCAGCGTCACGCTCCGGATCGATCGACACCTGCACGACCGGGATGTCGGCAGCCGGGAAGGCGAGCTTCAAGGTCGTCCAGGTTCCATGGTCGTAGCCGCGCCGGTCGAGACGCTCGGGCGCCAGGCCCGCCGCCTCCAGCAGGCCGGCAACGCGTTCGGCGAGCGGCGGGTCGCCGGGCGCCGCGTAGACCATCTCGTAGAGCTCCGGCGCAAAGCCGCCGAAGTCGTAGATCATCGCCGGGCTAGGGTCGGTGACCACCGCCACCCCCTTGGTCTCGAAATGCGCCGATACGACGACGATGGCGCGCGGCCGCGGCATCAGAGAGGGAAGCGTCTCGAGATAGTGGCGCGCCGGCGTGTCGTTGAGCACGATGTCGGGCCCGCCATGCGAAATGAACAGCGTCGGCATCAGGGTCATCGCGTTCTCCATTTCACGCACCCTACGCCGTTGCCGAGCGGCAGGCGAGACGGTCAGGGTTCGACGCATCGTTCACTGGTTGTGGCCGTCAGCAAGGCGGTGTTGCGAGCACGTTGAGACGGCGGTCGCCGAGATGGCCTTCTACCGGCTGCTTTTCTTCGCCGAGCGCCCACCACGCCCCTGCCCGAAAATGCGGCGGAGCATACCGCATTCTCAGCGGCGATTTTGACTGAACGTTCAATCGATCTCTGGCGGCCGCCGTTCGACCGCGACGCCGGTCTATGGGCGGCGCCGGCGCAATTTGGCGCCTGCCAAGACCTTGCCGACATGGCGCGCGAGGCCGGCATCGAGGCGATCCGCTACCGCTCCGTCCGCGACCCGCAGGGCCGCGCCAACCTGGCGCTGCTCACCTGCCGCGCCTTCGCCTCGCGGGCGCCGCTCAAGCGCCAGTCGTGGCGGATCAGGCTGACGCCAGGCGGGGCGCTCGCGGTGTGCGAGTTTCCGGAGCTGCGTCTCGCCTTCTACGCATGCCGACTTTGCCGGCGACCCGCGGCTGGCCCAGATCGCCGGTTGACGGCGAGCGACTCTCAACCGTTGACGACGCGCGGCTCCGGCTGGCGGGAGTGGCCCTTCTTGAGCAGTTCGGAGACCAGGAAGGCGAGCTCGATGGCCTGGTCGGCGTTGAGCCTGGGGTCGCAATGGGTGTGGTAGCGGTCCTGCAGGTCGTCGGCGGTGATGGCACGCGCGCCGCCGGTGCATTCGGTGACGTTCTTGCCGGTCATCTCGACATGGATGCCGCCGGGATGCGTGCCCTCGGCGCGGTGGACGTCGAAGAAGGTCTGCACCTCCTTCAGGATGCGCTCGAACGGCCGCGTCTTGTAGCCGGCGGCGGTGACGGTGTTGCCGTGCATGGGGTCGCAGGACCAGACGACCGAGCGCCCCTCCTTCTTGACCGCGCGGACCAGCCTGGGCAGGTGGTCGGCCGCCTTGTCGGCGCCGAAGCGGGCGATCAGCGTCAGCCGCCCCGGCTCGTTGTCGGGATTGAGCAGGTCGATCAGCTGGATCAGGCCGTCGGCCGAGAGCGAGGGCCCGCATTTGAGGCCGAGCGGGTTCTTGATGCCGCGGCAGAACTCGACATGGGCATGGTCCGGCTGGCGCGTGCGGTCGCCGATCCAGATCATGTGGCCAGAGGTGGCGTACCAGTCTCCCGACGTCGAATCGACGCGGGTCAGCGCCTCCTCGAAGCCGAGCAGCAGCGCCTCGTGGCTGGTGTAGAAGTCGGTCTCGCGGAGCGCGTAGTTGGTCTCCGAGGTGATGCCGACGGCGGCCATGAAGTCCATCGTCTCGGTGATGCGGTTGGCCAGCGCCTCGTAGCGCTCGCCCTGCGGGCTGTCGGCGACGAAGCCGAGCATCCATCTGTGGACGTTCTCGAGGCTGGCATAGCCGCCCTGGGCGAAGGCGCGCAACAGATTGAGCGTCGCCGCGGACTGCCGGTAAGCCATCTCCTGGCGCGCCGGATCGGGGATGCGCGACTTCTCGTCGAACGTCGTGCCGTTGATGATGTCGCCGCGATAGGCCGGCAGGGTCACGCCGTCGCGCGTCTCGCTGCCGGAAGAGCGCGGCTTGGCGAACTGGCCGGCGATGCGGCCGACCTTGACCACCGGCTGCGAGCCGGCGAAGGTCAGCACCACCGACATCTGCAGGAAGACGCGGAAGAAGTCGCGGATGTTGTCGGCGCCGTGCTCGGCGAAGCTCTCGGCGCAGTCTCCGCCCTGCAGCAGGAAAGCGTCTCCGGCTGCCACGGCCGCAAGCTGCTTCTTGAGCTTGCGCGCCTCACCTGCAAAAACCAGCGGCGGAAAGGTGGCGAGCCGCGCCTCGGTCTCGGCGAGCGCCGCCTGGTCCGGATAGTCCGGCACCTGCTCGATCGGCATGCCGCGCCAGGAATTCGGTGACCATTTCGCCATCGTCGCACCCATGAGCCTGAAAACGCCGGGCAAGGGGCCCGGAAAGGCGGCTCCTTACACGAAGACACCGGCCTATTCTACAGCATTCGCGGCCGCGGGGCAGCGTGCCGAGGCCGTCACCACTCTTCAGGGAATGCACAGCCAAGACTGCCGCATATCCGGATCGCTTCAGCTTGGGAGACGGGCCGCTCATACAGCGTCCCCCGAAACGCACCAAGGCACTGCTTGGGCGGCTTTGTGTCCTTGGCGTACATGCCTGGTCGGGGAGGGTGTTTCCAGTCGGGGCAGACGCAGTGGGCGATTTCATGAGTGCGAATAGCGTGCGTCGTCATCGCACCCATATCGTTGGCGAAGAAGATCACGCAGACCTTCGCGAGGGTAAGCATTTCGGGGACCATTTGATGTGAGGAGGCGACCGGGAGGGCCGCCGTGGAGGGGTGGGGTTTCAGCCGCTAGCTGGCTCGCGGCGCAAGCTCAAGACAGCAAAATGTCGATCGCAGGTTCCTACTTTCGTGGGCGGCGTGAGCCGCGTCATGGGAGAGCCGCAAGCGGGTGCCGCAGCCGTGGCAAGCGTTTCATTCCGGGGGTCTCGAGGCAGCCATCCAACGCAATCGAAGGCTGTCTAGAGCGATTGTCATGTAGTGAAGCTTCGGCCCGAGCCCTTGCTCTTGGATGCCAACCTGTTGCGCTACTGGGCCTTCGTAGTCGTCGCCAAGGAAGGCACTTGAGCGCTGTTGGGCACAGCCCGCGTCACTCATGCGGAAAAAATAGTGAAATCAATTAAACCATAAAATGCTTCCAAATCAATGTGTTAAGAGGTTCTAAGCCCGTTCCTGACGCGGTAGGTCGGGTGGTACATGGTCACCAGCTCCTCGGCCGCCGTCGGGTGGACGGCCATGGTGCGGTCGAAATCGTCCTTGGTGAGCCCGGCCTTGAGCGCGATGCCCAGCACCTGCGCCAGCTCGCCGGCATCGGGGCCGAGCACGTGGGCGCCGAGGACCAGCCGGGTGTCCGAGTCGACCACCAGCTTCACCAGCATGCGCTCGTCGCGGCCGGACAGCGTGTGGCGCAGCGGCCGGAAGACGGCCCGATAGACCTCGATCTCGTCGAAGCGGTTGGTGGCATCGTCCTCCGACAGGCCGACTGTGCCGATCTCCGGCTGGGAGAACACCGCGGTCGGCACGGTCCGATGATCGGGCGGCGTCGGCTTGCCGCGGAAGGCGGTGTCGACGAAGCACATGGCCTCGTGGATGGCCACCGGCGTGAGCTGGATGCGGTCGGTGACGTCGCCGATCGCCCAGATGTTGGGAACGTTGGTCCGCGACAGCTTGTCGACCAGGATCTCGCCGCGCTTGCCGGTTGCCACGCCGGCCGCCTCGAGGCCGAGCTTCTCCGTGTTGGGGATGCGGCCGAGCGCCAGCATGACCTGGTCGGCCACCACCGGGCCGTGCTGCGACAGGTGGGCCTCCAGGCGTCCGTCCGGCCGCCGCGCGATGCGCGTGAAATGCTCGTGGCAGCGCACCGTGATGCCCTTCTTCTCCATGGTCTCGTGGAGGAGGCGGCGCATGTCCATGTCGAAGCGCTGCAGGATCTCCTTGCCGCGGTAGACCAGCGTCGTCTCGACGCCGAGGCCGTGGAAGATGTTGGCGAACTCGACCGCGATGTAGCCGCCGCCAGCGATGACGATGGCCTTCGGCAGCTCCGGCAGGTCGAACGCCTCGTTGGAGAAGATGCACAGCTCGTGGCCGGGCAGTGCGGCGTGCGGATTGGGGCGGGCGCCGGTGGCGATCAGGATCTGGTCGGCGGTGGCGACCCGCCCGGTGGCCTCGATGCGGACCGAGTGGGCGTCGACGAGCACGACCCGCGAATGGAAGGCCTCGCCGCCGGCATCCTCGACGCCTTGCTTGTAGAGCCCTTCCAGCCGGCTGATCTCGCGCTCCTTGTTGGCGACCAGCCGCGCCCAGTCGAACGACGCTTCCGGGACCGACCAGCCATAGCCGGCGGCGTCGGCGAAATGCTCCGGGAACTGCGAGGCGTAGACATAGAGCTTCTTGGGCACGCAGCCGCGGATCACGCAGGTGCCGCCGTAGCGGAACTCCTCGGCGATGCCGACCCGCTTGCCGAGGCCGGCAGCGACCCGCGCCGCGCGCACGCCGGCGGAGCCTCCGCCGATGACGAAGAGGTCGTAGTCATAGGTGCTCATGGTTCGCGTCCAATCTGCGCCGGCCCGGGCGGCGTCCACCGGGGTGGTCGGCCTGCGACACAGGTACTGGCGGAGCGCCCAAAAGAAAAGCCCGGACGGCGCCAGGCTTGTCTCGACGTGTCATGAAAGCCCGCAGGTCAATTGGCCGTGCCGCTGCCGCCGAGGTCGACGCCCGGCAGGCCGGTCTCGGGCAGCAGGAGCGGTGCCTGCTCGGCCGGCGCTGCCGCCGGCTCCTCGGCCGCCGGTGCTGCCGGCTTGGCCGCCGGCGCCTTCTGGGCCGGGGCCGGAGCGGCCTCGGGGGCTGCCACGGGGGCCGGCTTGGCGATCGCCACGGTCTTGTCCATGGTCTGGCTCACCGCCTGGGCAAGGTCGCGCGCCACGCCGTTCTGCCAGATGCGCGCCGCCTTGATGAGCTCGCGGGTGACGATCGGGCCGTCGGAGAGCAGCTTCAAGCCCGCCTCGGACTGGTAGAAGGCGGCAATCTCGTTGAGCTGCTTCTCGTTGAAGACGCGGGCATAGGCGAGTGCCGCCTCGCGCTCCAGATCGCCGCGCCGCGACACCATCTTCAGCGTCTGCTCGTCGACGATGCGGCCGATCTCGTCCTGCAGGTCGGGGTTCTTGTTGATCATCTCGGTCTTCAGCGCCTGTGCGGCAGCTGGCAAGATGACGTCGTACTGGTCGGTCGCATTGATGGCGTCGACGGCGGCGCGCGCCGCCTTGAGGTGGCTCGCGGTCACTTCCTGGGCGCCGGCGGCGCCCGCGGCGGCGAGGCTCGCCGCTGTTGCGAGCACGAGAGCGAAGCGACGGACCGGTCGGGCGAGAATCATCGGGTCGAACTCCTGTTTAGCGCGTCGCCGGAAGGATGCTGATGCCGTCGGCGCCGGCGACGACGACCGTGCTTGCCAGCCCCAGGAACAGCCCATGCTCGACGACGCCGGGAATGGCGTGCAATGCCTCGGAGAGCGCTCTTGGCTCCGGAATGCGGCCAAAAGATGCATCGAGGATCAAATGCCCGCCGTCTGTAACAAAAGGCTCGCCGCTCGTCATCCTCAATGTCTGAGCGGCCGAAAGGCCGAGCCCGCGGGCGGTGCGCTCGATGGCCAGCCGGGTGGCGGCAAGGCCGAAGCGGTTGACCTCGATGGGCAGCGGGAAGCGGCCGAACGGGCCGACGAGCTTCGAGGCGTCGACGATGACGACCATGCCCGCCGACGCGGCGGCGACGATCTTCTCGCGCAGCAGCGCGCCGCCGCCGCCCTTGATCAAGGTGAGGTCGGGGGCGACCTCGTCGGCGCCGTCGACGGTCAGGTCGAGCTCCGGCATGTCGTCCAGCGTGCTCAGCCGCACGCCGAGCTCGCGGCAGAGCGCGGCGGTCCGCTCGGAGGTCGGCACGCCGGTGACGTCGAGACCGCTGGCGACCCGCTCGGCGAGCAGCCGCACGAAGGCCTCGGCGGTGCTGCCGGTGCCGATGCCGAGCCGCATGCCGGGCTCCACGTAGCCGAGCGCGGCGCGCGCGGCTTCGATCTTCAGGGCCTGGGCGTCCATCGGCGCGTCCCTCCGTTGCGGCGGTCCGCTGGTAGCAGCTTTGGCGGCGGCGGCAAAGCGGGCGGCGCGGCGTCGGGCCAGCTTTCGGGCTTGCCAGGGCGAGAGGCGCAGGCTATGCGGCGGCGCGAAAGCGAGGCGAGGAGATGCCGTTGCAGCCGATCGTGGTGTTCGATCTCGACGGAACGCTGGTCGATACCGCGCCGGACCTGATGGACAGCCTCAACCACAGCCTCGCCGTCGGCGGGCTCGGCGCGGCCGATCCGACCGGCTTCCGGACCCATCTCGGCCATGGCGGCAAGGCGCTGATCGAGCGCGCCTTCGCGGTGGCGCGGCGCGCTCTGCCGGCGGCCGAGCTCGAGCGCCTCTACGAGCTTTTCCTGGAGCATTACGGCGCCAACCTGCCGGGGCGCTCCGCGCCCTATCCGGGCGTGCTCGACGCGATCGCCAGGCTCGAGGCGGCCGGCTACCGGCTCGCCATCTGCACCAACAAGACGGAAGGGTTCTCGCGGCGGCTCGTCGAGGGGCTTGGCATGGCCGGACACTTCGTGGCGATCTGCGGCCAGGACACTTTCCCCTTCCGCAAGCCCGACCCCCGCCATCTCCTGGAAACGATCGCCAGGGCCGACGGCGATCCCGAGCGGGCGCTGATGGTCGGCGATTCGCGCACCGACATCGACACGGCCAAGGCCGCCGGCATCCCCGTGGTGGCGGTCGACTTCGGCTACACCGACCGCCATGTGCGGGAATTCGAGCCGTCGCGGGTCATCTCGCATTTCGACGCGCTCACCGTGGAGCTGGTCGAGCGGCTGATCGGCGCCGGCGCGGCGGCCGAAAAACCGCGGCGCCCGGCGCCTTCGCCTTGACTTGCCGCCCGACGCTCCCGTATATCGCCGCAGTTTCCGGCCTGCCAGGCCGGCGGACGGGCGATTAGCTCAGCGGGAGAGCACACGCTTCACACGCGTGGGGTCGCAGGTTCAATCCCTGCATCGCCCACCATCATCTTCCTGACTTACAAGCCGAATTCATTGACGTTCTGAATGAGCGTTCAGCAAGAATGCCCGGGTCTCGCCGGCCGGGACGCGGTGTCGCCATGCTGCCGCCATGCCGGCGTGTTTGGTAGCCGGGAAAGCCTGTCGGGCGGGGGCCAAACCCGAGGGAGGGACCATGAGACTGGCACTGACCGCTGCAGTCGTCGCGCTTGCCGCGCTGAGCGGCTGCGAAACCAAGGGACCGACCGTGGCGACGCCGGAGGCGGTGGTGCCGCCGCCGCCCGGGCCGCCGCCCGCAGACCTCGCCGACTTGGTGGGGACGCCGGCCGGCGGCGACGCGCTGCTGCAGTCGCGCGGCTACGTGGCCGCGCGCCGGCAGGACCCCATCGTCTTCTGGTGGAAAGCCGCGACGAAGAGCTGCGCGCGGGTGGTGACGACCGACGGCCGCACCGCCAGCATCAACACGGCGCGACCGACCGACTGCGGGTTCTGAGCGGCCTCATCCTTCGGCGAAGCCGACGAGCTCGTAGACCTCGATGTCCTCCTGGCGGCCCTTGGCATGCGCCTGGCCGAGCGCGCGGAAGCGGAACGCGCCTTCGCAGCGGCTGCGGATGGTGGCGCTGACCAGGATCGAGGTGCCGAACGTCTTGTTCATCCCTTCGAGGCGCGAGGCGACGTTCACGGTGTCGCCCATCGCCGTATACTGGCGCCGCGCCTCGGCGCCGACGCTGCCGACCACGGCGATGCCGGTGTGCAGGCCGAAGCGCGTGACGAGCGGCGGCCGACCCGCCTGGCGGGCCTCGGCGTTGAAGTCATCGACGGCCTGGCGGAGCAACAGCGTGCAGCGGCAGGCGTCGCGCACATGGTGCGCGTCGGGGATCGGCGCGTTCCACATCGCGTAGACGGAATCGCCCAGGTACTGGACGATGACGCCGTTGTTCTTTTCGACGATCTCGTTCATGCGCTGGAAATAGCCGGTCAGCATGTCGATCACCGCCTCCGGCGAGTTGCGCTCGGAGATGGTGGTGAAGTCCTGGATGTCGGTGAAGAGGATCGTCACCTCCTGGCGCACGGCGCGCCCGGCCTCGGCCTGGCCGGAGGCCACGATGCGCCGCACCAGCTCGCGCGGGACGTAGAGGGCGAAGGTGCGGATGGCGTCGCGGGCCGAGCCGAGCGCGCCGGCCAAGAGGTTGATCTCGCTGATCCAGGAATGGCCGACGGCGGCGCCCTGGAAGTCGAGGTTGCCGATGTGGCGAGCGTCGTCGGCAAGCGCCACCAGCGCCCGGCTGATCAGCCGCGCCAGGGCCAGAGCGACCAGCACGCCGGCCAGCACCAGCGCGGCGGCGATCGCCACCGTCTTCTTCACGAGGCGCAGGCTTTCGGCCGTGAAGTCGGACAGCGGCGCAGCGACGACGATGCGGTTGCCGTCGAGCAGCCCGGCGGTGGCGGTGGACGAGAGCCGCGCCAGATAGGGGTTGCCCGCGACATCGACCTCGACGAGGCCGTCCTGCCGGCCGGCGGACAACAGGCCGCGCACGGCGGCCAGCACGGGGTCATTCCCCTCGGCTGACTGATCGGCGCGGGCGGCGCCCAGATAGGAACCGACGAGACGGGCCATCACCTTCGGGTCGGAATGGGCAATCAGCGTGCCGTCGTCGTTGAAGGCGAAGCCTACGGAATTGTCCGACACGGCCCGTTCGGCCAAGAGATGGCCGATGGTTTCGATCAGCACGTCGGCGCCCAGCACGATCTCCGGGTCGGCCGCCATCGGCATGGCGACCGAATAGGTCAGCGAGTTGGTGCTGGCCGACACATAGGGGCCGAGCGAAACCGGCCCGGAAGCGCCGAGCCCGGCGCGGTACCAGGGGCGGCGACGCGGATCGTAGGAGGCGTCGGCGGTCACCCGCTCGTCGAGCACCATGCCTTCACGGTCGAGGAACTGCCAGGTCGAGGTGACGCCGCCGGCGCCGCGCAGAACCGTGCGCATGGCGAAGTCGGTGGCTGGCGGCGCCGACACCTCGCGGCGCCAGCGCTCGTTGCGCGCGACGTCGATCAGCTGGACGAAGGAGCCGCTCGGATAGCCGACATAGACCCCGTCGAGATGGACCGAACCTTTGAGCGCCTCCATCATGAAGGCCTTCTTGGCGTCGAGGAAGGCGGGCGGCTCGGCGGCGATCGACGGCAGCACCGAGGCCATCTTGACCACCGACGCGCCGTCGGAAAGCATCGCCTCGTAGAGGCCGGTCGCCTGCTGGCTGAGCAGCCGCATCTGGCTTTCCGCCGCGTCGATGGCCTCGCGCGTGCCCTGGGAATAGGTCAGCCACATCAGCGGCGCCGAGATGGCGATCAGCAGCGCGACGATGACGACGCTGAGATGCACGCGCAGCGGCTTTGCCCAGGCGGCCAGCGGCGGCCGGGCCGTCGCGACACGCTCCGCGGGCTCCGCGACGCCGGCGTCCCGATCGGCCAGCCCGGTCACACGCGCCTCCCCTGCCCTCACCTCGTTCATCGAGAACATCTTACGCAAGACTTGCTCCCCGCAAGCGGAAACTCGGACTTTCAACCGCTGGTCTTGCCAGCCGCGCCGGAAGGGCCCACCCTGGCGATCCGCGAGGAACTTGCGAGGCAGAAGGCCATGGGCGACGACCAGGAGGAGATCGAAAGGCTCGAAGAGGAAGAGCGGCGCATCGCCGACGAAATCCGCGAGCTTTCGGTGCAAGAAACGATGCCCAGCGCCACCTACCTGAACGAGCTCGCCGAACGCGCAGAACAGATCAGGCAGCGGCTGGACGAACTCCGGGAACAGTCCTGAACAGCAGATCACCCATTTGATCTAGACCATATTGACTAGTTGCCATATGTTAACCATCTGGCTGCCGTCCTCGACGGCGGCCGGCGCCCGCCAAACCTCTCGATTCGGCGGACCAAGAGCCCGCCGATTACCCCAACCACCCGCGATCGGCGGGCTCAGCCGACCTGCGGCCCACGGCGTAGGCGCCCCTTGGATGCCGGCGCCGATCTCTGGCATGATCGACCAGGAGAGGGGTGCCGCCATGGACAGGACCATCGCCGGACGGAAGGGCCGCGCTTGAGGCCGGAACGGGCGGTGGACCCGCTGGCCTTCCTGCGCAGGGAGTGGTTTCTCGTCGTCGCCTATGGGTCTTGCCTGGCGCTTGTCCTGCTCGGCGAGGACTTCGTCGACAACGTGTCTTCGGGCGCGGCGCTCGCTTTGCTGCTGGCCTGGCTGTTTGCCGCCACGCTCGGCTCGGCGCTGTCGGCCGTCCGCCACGCCGATCGCCTGGCCCTGCTGCTCGGCGAGCCCTACGGCACGCTGATCCTGACCATCTCGGTGACGCTGATCGAAGTGGTGTCGATCGCCGCGGTCATGCTGCACGGCCAGCAGAACCCGACGCTGGCGCGTGACACCATGCTGGCCGTGGTGATGATCATCCTCAACGGCATGGTCGGGCTGTCGCTGCTGCTCGGCGGCTGGCGCCACCAGGAGCAGCACTACAATTTGCAGGGCGCCAACGCCTATCTCGGCACCATCATTCCGCTGGTGGTGCTGAGCCTGGTGCTGCCCACCTTCGCCGGCGAGCCGGACACGCCGGCGCTGTCGGGCGCGCAGCAGGTGTTCCTGGTGGCGACGTCGCTCGTGCTCTACACCGTCTTCGTCGCCAACCAGACCGGCCGCCACAGGGATTTCTTCGTCTATGGCGAGGGGGCCGCCGGGCATGCGGAAGCGGCAGCGGAGCACGGCGTGCGCTACCATGCGGCCCTGCTGGTCGCCTACCTGGCGCCGGTGGTCTTCCTGGCGGAGCGGCTGGCGGCGCCGGTGAACTACCTCATCGAGACGGTGCACATGCCGGCAGCGCTCGGCGGCGTGCTGATCGCCCTGATGGTGGCGACGCCCGAGGCGGTGGGCGCGGTGCGTGCTGCAGCCGGGAACCAGATCCAGCGCTCGATCAACATCTTCCTGGGCTCGGTGCTGTCGACGATCGGCCTGACCGTGCCGACGATGATCCTGGTGGCGCTGGCGATCGGCCATCCGCTGGTGCTCGGAGTGACCGGCACCGACCTCCTGATGCTGCTGCTGACGCTGGCCGTCTCCGTGGTGACCTTCGCCAGCGGCCACACCAACATCCTGCAGGGCGCGGTGCACCTGGTGCTGTTTGCCGCCTACCTGATGCTCATCCTGCTCGGCTGACCGCCGCCGGCTCAGGCGATGACGCCGCCCGGCGTCTCCCTCATCAGCCGAGCGTATTCGTCGGCCGCCCCCTCGGTTTCCTCGAGGTAGCGAGCGGCGAGCGGGCGCGATCGAACGAGGTCGTACAGCCTGCCGATCGACGGGAACTGGCTGCAAGCGGCCTGGCGGTCGAGATAGGCGATCCAGAAGCACAGGTAGAAATCTGCCAGCGAGAAGCGCGGGCCAAGAAGATAGGGGCCTCGCGCTTCCAGCCTGACATTCAAGACGCCCAGGCGGCCAAGGAGGAGCGATCTCGCCAAGTCCTGGGTCGCTGCGTCGTCCGCGCGCCGCAGCGAGAAGCGGTGCGGGTAATGGAAGCGCTTCATCTCCGGCTGGATGTCGCTTGCCACATGGAAGACGGCCGAGAGGAAGGCCCCGCGGTCCGGGTCGGCCACCGACGGAGCAAGCTCCACAAGCTGGTGACGGTCGGCCAAATAAAGCATCAGCGCCGCGACCTCGTGGAGCGCGACGCCCTCCGGGGTCACCAGCACCGGGACCAGGCCGGCAGGGTTGATGGCGAGGAATGCGGCGGAGCGGTTTTCGCCCTCGAGGAGGTCTATCTTCCTCAGCTCGTACGCGATGCCGCCCTCGTCGAGCAGCCACTGGACGAGCGTCGCGCGGGTGAAGTCACCCCCGTAGAGCGTGTACACCGGCCCCTCCCCCTCGTCGCTTAGCCCCTCACGCGCTCAGCCGGAAGTGCGTCGGGTCCATGGCGGCGGCCATCAGCGTTCGCGTGTAGACCTCGCGCGGGTTGTCGAACACCTCGTCGGTCGGCCCCTGCTCGACGATCTGGCCCTGCTTCATGACGATCAGATAGTCGGCCATGGCGCGCACCACGGCAAGGTCGTGGCTGATGAAGAGGTAGGAGAGGTCGTGCTCCTTCTGCAGATTGCGCAGCAGCTCGACGATCTGCTTCTGCACCGATCGGTCGAGCGCCGAGGTGGGCTCGTCGAGCACCACCACCTTGGGCTTGAGGATCATGGCGCGGGCAATGGCGATGCGCTGGCGCTGGCCGCCCGAGAATTCGTGCGGATAGCGGTTGCGCATCACCGGGTCGAGGCCGACCTCCTCCAGCGCGGCGGAGGCGCGGCGGTCGCGCTCGCGGCCCGACAGCGACGGCTCGTGCACCAGCAGGCCCTCGGTGACGATCTGGCCGACCGTCATGCGCGGCGACAGCGAGCCGAACGGGTCCTGGAAGACCAGCTGCAGCTCGCGACGCAGCGGCCGCATGGCGCGGCGATCGGTGTGGGAGATGTCGCGCCCCTCGAAGCGGATGACGCCCTCGCTCGGCAGCAGGCGCAGCAGCGCGCGCCCGAGCGTCGACTTGCCGGAGCCCGACTCGCCGACGACGCCGATGGTCTGGCCCTGGCGCAGCGACAGGCTGATGCGGTCCACCGCCTTGAGGAGCATCGGCGCGCCGCCGAGGAAGCCGCCGCCCAGACGGAACACCACCTCCACATTGTGGCCCTGGAGAAGCACCGGTGCGTCGGGCGCCGGCGGCGCCTTGCGGCCGGTCGGCTCGGCGGCCAGCAGCATCTTGGTGTAGGGATGCGACGGCGCCGGTGAAGACCGCCTCGGTCGGCCCGTGCTCCACCACCTCGCCGCGCCGCATGACGTAGACGCGGTTGGCGAAGCGGCGGACGATGCCGAGATCGTGGGTGATGAAGACGATGGCCATGCCGAGCTTCTTCTGCAGCTCGGCGAGCAGCGACAGGATCTGCGCCTGGATGGTCACGTCGAGCGCCGTGGTCGGCTCGTCGGCGATCAGGATGTCGGGGTCGTTGGCGAGCGCCATGGCGATCATCACCCGCTGCCGCTGGCCGCCCGACATCTCGTATGGATAGGAGCCCATCCGCCGCTCGGGGTCGGGGATCTTGACGAGCTCCAGAAGCCGCAGCGCCTCGGCCCGCGCGGCGGCGGCGCCGAGCCCGCGATGCCGGCGGATCGGCTCGATCAGCTGGTTGCCGACCGTGTAGAGCGGGTCGAGCGAGGTCATCGGCTCCTGGAAGATCATGGTGATGCGGCGGCCGCGGACCCGGTTGAGCGCCGCCTTGGGGAGCCGGAGGAGGTTGTGCCCGCGATAGTCGACCACGCCGCGGGCCTCGCCGTTGGAGGCCAGCAGGCGCATGGCGGCCATCATGGTCTGGCTCTTGCCCGAGCCGGACTCGCCGACGATGGCGACGGTCTCGCCGGCGGCGACGGTGAGGCCGATGCCCTTCACCGCCTCGACGACGCCGTCGAGCGTGCGGAAGCGCACGTGGAGGTCGCGCACCTCGAGGACGGTCTGCGGCTCTTCGGTGGCCGTCGCCATGCTAGCGGTCCTTCGGGTCGAGCGCGTCGCGCAGCCCGTCGCCGATGAAATTCAGCGCGAACAGCGTCGAGACGAGGAAGAAGGCGGGGAAGAGCAGCAGCCAGTTGGCGGTGCCGATGTTCTTGGCGCCGGCCGAGATCAGCACGCCCCAGCTGGTCATCGGCTCCTGCACGCCGAGCCCGAGGAAGGACAGGAAGCTTTCGAGCAGGATCACCTGCGGGACGAGCAGGTCATGTAGATCACCACCGGGCCCAGCAGGTTGGGAATGATGTGGCGGCGCACGATGCCGCGCGGCGCGACGCCCATCGCCTCGGCCGCCTGCACGATATTCCTGGCGGCGCAGCGACAGGGCCTGGCCGCGGACGATGCGGGCCATGTCGAGCCACAGGACGGCGCCGACGGCGAGGAACATCAGGATGAAGTTGCGGCCGAAGAACACCACCAGCATGATGACGAAGAAGATGAAGGGCAGCGAGTAGAGCACGTCGACGATGCGCATCATCACCTCGTCGGTCTTGCCGCCGATGAAGCCGGCGGTGGCGCCGTAGATGACGCCGATCACCACCGCGACGACGCCGGCGAGCAGGCCGATGGCCAGCGAGATGCGGCCGGCGATCAGCGTTCGCGACAGCAGGTCGCGCCCGGTGTTGTCGGTGCCGAAGAGGAAGTACTGCTGCTTGATCGTGGCGCTCATCACCATCTCGTGGCCGCCTTCGAGCACGCCCTCGACGCGGGTGTCGTCGAAGGTGTCGGAGCGGTCGAGGTAGCGCACGTTGCGCTCGTCGATCTCGCGCGAGGAGGTCACCGTGACGATAGACCCGGTCGCCCTCGCGGTGCCATTCCTTGATGTCGGCGCGCATCCGCTTCACGGCGTCGGAGAGCGCGGTCTTCGACCGTCGCCTCGGTCGGATAGGGCGACAGGCTGGGCGGGGTGCGCACATAGTCGGGATAGATGGTGGTGTAGAGATGCGGCACGAAGAACGGCCCGACGATGCAGGCGATCGTCATGGCCACCAGGTAGATCAGGCTGGCCATCGCCGCCTTGTTGGCGCGCAGGCGGGACCAGGCGTCGCCCCACAGCGAGCGGCCGGCGACCAGGCGGACGGGCGCTTCGCCCGCGGCGAGCTCAGTCATAGCGCACCCGCGGGTCGACGACGGCGTAGAGGATGTCGACGATCAGGTTGAAGACGATGGTGAAGAGGGCGATGACGACGACGGTGCCCATCACCAGCGTGTAGTCGCGGTTGAGCGCGGCCTCGACGAAATAGCGGCCGACGCCGGGGATGGAGAAGATCGTCTCGACGATGATCGAGCCGGTGAGCAGGGCCGCAGCGGCCGGCCCGGCGAAGGAGATGATCGGCAGCACGGCGCCGCGCAGCGCGTGCTTGACCACCACCGACCAGTCGGAGAGGCCGAGCGCGCGGGCGGTGCGGATGTGGTTGGAGCGCAGCGACTCGATCATCGAGCCGCGCATCAGCCGGGCGACGATCGCCATCTGCGGCAGCGCCAGCGTGACCACCGGGCCGATCTTGTTGAGGAAGGCGCCGTCGCCCCAGCCGCCGATCGGCAGGAGCTTCCAGGAGAGGCCGAAGACGAGCTGGATCACCGGCGCGATGACGAAGGTCGGGATGGTGCTGCCGGCAGTGGCGAGCGCGATCACCGCATAGTCGCCCGGCTGGTTCTGGTAGAGCGCGGCGACGATGCCGAGCGATGCTGCCCAAGAGCAGCGCCAGCACCAGCGCCGAGGCGCCGAGCTGCACCGAGATCGGCAGGCCGGCGGCGAACAGCTCGGTGACGGTGAAGTCGGGCAGGTTGTAGCTCGGGCCGAAATTGCCGTGCAGCAAGTTGTTGAGATAGTTGAGATATTGGACCCAGAGCGGCTCGTTCGAGGCCGAACTGCGCCTCCAGGTTGGCGCGGATTTCCGGGCTCAGGCCGCGCTCCTGGTTGAACGGGCCGCCAGGGGCCACGCGGATCAGGAAGAAGGCCAGCGTGACGATGACGAATAGCGTCGGTATGGCGGTCAGGAACCGCCGGAACACGTAGAGCAGCATGGAAGGGTCCCCCCGGAGGAAGCGAAGCGAGCCGCCGCCCCGCGCGGGGCGGCGGCCGGTCCGGGACTATTCCTTGCTGATGAAGCGCGTCGGATGCACGTCCATCACGTTCTCGTCGAAGCCGTTCAGCTTCGGCGAGACGAGGTTCTTGTAGCTGTAGTAGAGCAGCGGGATGTTGCCGAGGTCGTCGACCAGGATGCGCTCGGCCGCCTGCGAGGTCCTTCATGCGCTCCTCGGGCTTGCCGCCGGCCGCGGCAGCCTTGTCCATGGCCGCCTCGATAGGCGGGGCTGTTGTAGTTGGAGTAGTTGTTGCCGCTCGCCTTGCGCGAGATGCCGAGGAAGGATTTCGGGATCCTTGTAGTCGGCGATCCAGCCGGCGCGCGCGACGTCGAAGTCGCCCTTCTGCTCCAGATGGGCGTAGTGGGTCTTGGTGTCGGTGTTGATCAGCGACACCTCGATGCCCAGCGGCTTCAGCTGCTCCTGGATGGCGACGGCGGTGTTCTTGTGGTTCTCCGACGTGTTGAAGCGGATCTCCATCTTCAGCGGCTTGTCGGGCCCGTAGCCGAGCTCCTGGAGGATCTTCTCGGCCTCCTCCTCGCGGTCGATCTGCGACATGTCGGCATAGTTGGCGACCGCCGGCGTGTAGCCCTCGATGCCGGGCGGCACCATCGAATAGCCGGGCATCATCGCGTTCTGCCACACCTTCTCGGCCAGGAAGTCGCGGTCGATGGCCATCGAGATGGCCTCGCGCAGCTTCGGGTTCGACCAGGGCTCCTTGTCGGTCTTGATCGAGTAGTAGTAGGTGCCGAGATAGGGCCCGATCTTCAGCTGGTCGCCGAACTTGGCCTTGAGCTCGGCCAGCTGCTCGGTCGGGATGTCGTCGTTGGAATCGAGCTCGCCGGCCTCGAAGCGCTTGATGGCGGTCGAGCGGTCCTCGGTCGGGATGTAGTTGACGACGTCGATCTTGACGTTGGCGGCGTCGAAGAATTTCGGGTTCTTGACCAGCTTGATGTGGTCGTTGGGGACGAACTCGGCCAGCGTGTAGGCGCCGTTGGAAACGAGGTTGCCGGGCTTGATCCAGTCGGCGCCGAGCTTGTCGATCGAGGCCTTGTTGACCGGATAGGCCGACTGGTGGGTCAGCATCTCCAGGAAGTACGGCGTCGGCGCCTTGAGCGTGACCTCCAGCGTCGACGGGTCGATCGCCTTGACGCGCCATGTCCTCCGGCTTGCCCTTGCCGGTGTTGACCTCCTCGGCGCTCTTGATGACGTAGAGCATGGAGGCGTATTCGGCGCCGTGGCCGGGTCCTCCAGGCGGCGGAAGGAATAGACGAAATCGTCGGCGGTGACCGGGCTGCCGTCCGACCAGGTGCCGCCCTCGCGAAGCTTGAAGGTGTAGACCAGCCCGTCGTCCGAGACGGTCCAGCTCTCGGCGGCGCCGGGGATCAGATCGGCCTTCTGATCCTGCATGACGAGGCCCTTGAAACAGGTCGCGCAGAATGTGGCCTTCATAGACGGTCGAGGTCTTGTGCGGGTCGAGCGACTCCGGATCGGCGGAGTTGCCGCGGTTGTAGACCACTTCGGCGAAAGCCGGCGTCATCAAGGCGCCGCCCGCGACGACGAGGCTCGTGGCGAGCATCGTCGCCCTGAGGAATTTATTCATCTGACACACTCCCGTTTTGTGTGGCCGGCATGAGCCGGCGCTGGGGGGCGATTATCACCACAGAAGCGACCATGGCAACACGGTTTGATTGCATGGGCGCGCTGGGCAACAAAGTTGCGCGAGGCGGCGACCCGACGGGCCTCGGCGCGTCGCGGCGCAAGCCTTTCGAGCCACATGCTTTCGCCGGGTCAGGCTGAGGCGGCGCCGGCGCCGAGACGGCCAAAGTAGGCGCCGTAGGCCGGCAGCACGACGCTGTCGGCAACGAGCCGGCCCGCGCCGGGGAAATCGAGCCGGCCGATCGGCCCGAGGCTGGCGGGCGGCACCCATTCGGCGGGCGAAGCGGAGACGTTGAAGACGGCAGAGCAGCGCCTCGCCTGCCGTCCGGCGGACGAAGGCCAGCACCGGCTCGGGCGCCGCCAGGAAGGCGATGGCGCCGGAGCGCAGCGCCTCGTGTTCGCGGCGGAAGGCGAGCGCCTGGCGGTAGGCCGTCAGCACGGAGTCCGGATCGGATTGTTGACAGTCGACAGCTCGCGCCAGATGCGCCTCGGGCACCGGCAGCCAGGTCCTGGCGGCGGTCGAGAAGCCGCCATGCGGGCGCGCCGCCTCCCAGACCATCGGCGTGCGGCAGCCGTCGCGGCCCTTGAAGCCCGGCCAGAAGCGGATGCCGTAGGGGTCCCTCAGGTCCTCGAAGGCGAGCTCGGCCTCCGGCAGGCCGAGCTCCTCGCCCTGGTAGAGGCAGATCGAGCCGCGCAGCGCGCAAAGAAGGACGATCGACAAGCGGGCGACCGCATCGAGGTCGTGCCGCCTCCGGGGCCCAGCGGCTGACATGGCGCACGACATCGTGGTTGGAGAAGGCCCAGCACACCCAGCCGTCGCGGACGGCGGTCTCGAAGGCCTCGACCTTGCTGCCTGACGTGCTGGGCGGAGAAAGGCGGGCTCGAGCAGATCGAAGGTGTAGCACATGTCGAGCTTGTCGCCGCCGCCGGTATAGGCGGCGACGGTGCGCAGGGAGCGCTCGCCGTCGCCCACCTCGCCGACCGAGGCGCGCGCCTCGTAGCGGTCGAGCAGGGCGCGGAACCGCTGCCAGGAAGCCGAGGTTTTCCGGCTGCGTCTTGTCGTAGAGGTGGTCCTGGAAGCCGTAGGGGTTGGTCTCGGGGACATCGCCGCTGCCGGCGGGCCTCACGCAGCGGCGGATTGTCCCGCAGGCTGGCGTCGTGGAAGCAATAGTTGACGGCATCGAGGCGGAAGCCGTCGACGCCGCGGTCGAGCCAGAAGCGCACGGCGCGAAGCAGCGCGTCCTGCACCGCCGGATTGTGGAAGTTGAGGTCGGGCTGCGAGGTCAGGAAGTTGTGCAGGTAATATTGCCGGCGCGTGCTGTCCCACTCCCAGGCCGGGCCGCCGAACACCGACAGCCAGTTGTTGGGCGCCGTGCCGTCGGGCTTCGCCTCGGCCCAGACGTACCAGTCGGCCTTGTCGCCGTCGCGCGAGGCGCGGCTCTCCACGAACCAGGGATGCTGGTCCGACGTATGGGAGAGCACCTGGTCGATGATCACCTTGAGGCCGAGCCGGTGCGCCTCCGCCACCAGCGCGTCGAAATCGTCGAGGGTGCCGAACATCGGGTCGACGGCGCAATAGTCGGCGACGTCGTAGCCCATGTCGGCCATCGGCGACTTGAAGAACGGCGACAGCCAGATCGCATCGACGCCGAGCGACGCCACATGGGCGAGGCGGCGCGCGATGCCCGCCAGGTCGCCGCTGCCGTCGCCGGTCGTGTCCTGGAAGGACCGCGGATAGATCTGGTAGATGACCGCGCCGCGCCACCAATCCTTGTCGGTCATGGGGATCCTCTCATCATGCTCGAGCTTTCCTCGGCGAAGGCGACGGTCCGGCCGGGCAAGCGGAACACCGCCAAATCGGCGACCGCGGCGGCGCCGGAACTGGCCTCGGCAGCGAGCTGCCAAGAGAACCCATCGCGCTCGGGGAGCGTGAAGACGGTGCCGCGCCGGTCGCCATTGACCATCACCGCCAGGCGGCCACCGCCGCCGGGCCGCGCCAGCACCATGGCGAGGCGAGCGCGCTTGCCGTCGTTCCAGTCCGCCTCGGACAGCGGACGCCCGAGCTCCGACAGCCATTCGACGTCGGGCAGGCCGTCGGGGCCGGCTGCGCCGGTCAGGAAGGCGGTGTCGGAAAGGCCGGGGAAGCCGCGGCGCAGGCCGGCGAGCGCCGCCGCATACGCCTCCAGCTCGCGGTCGCGGCCCTGCCAGTCGAGCCAGGTCGATCTCGTTGTCCTGCGCATAGGCGTTGTTGTTGCCGCGCTGGGTGCGGCCGAACTCGTCGCCGGCGGTCAGCATGATGGTGCCGCGCGACGGCAAACAGCGTGGCGAGCAGCGCCCTGACGTCGCGCCGGCGGGCGTCGAGCACCTTCGGCGCCGCGCTGTCGCCCTCGACGCCGTTGTTCCAGGACAGCTCGTCGGCGTGGCCGTCGCGGTTGCCCTCGCCATTGGCCTCGTTGTGCTTGGCCTTGTAGGCGACGAGGTCGGCGAGCGTGAAGCCGTCGTGGGCGGCGAGGAAGTTGACGGTGCGGGTGCCGCCGGCGCCCTGGAGCCGCCGAAGACGTCGGACGAGCCGGCGAGCCGGGTGGCGAGGCGCGCCGATCATGCCGGCGTCGCCGCGCCAGAAGCGGCGGACGTCGTCGCGGAAGCGGTCGTTCCACTCGAGGAAGGGCTTGCCGAAATTGCCGAGCTGGTAGCCGCCGGGGCCGATGTCCCAGGGCTCGGCGATCAGCACGCGGTCGCCGAGCAGCGGGTCGGCGCGCATCGCCGCAAGCAGCGGCGCGTTGCGGGTCGAAGCCCGCCTCGTCGCGGCCGAGCACGGTGGCGAGGTCGAAGCGGAAGCCGTCGACGCCGGCCTGCGTCGACGAAGTGCCGCAGCGCGTCGAGGACCAGCTCGACGCACCACCGGATGCTGCGTGGCGAGCGTGTTGCCGGTGCCGGTGTCGTTGACCAGCGCGCCCGGATCGTCGGGCAGATGGCGGTAATAGGCGCGGTTGTCGAGGCCGCGCAGCGACAGCGTCGGGCCGTTTGCGTCGCCCTCGCCGGTGTGGTTGAAGACGACGTCGAGGATGACGCCGATGCCGGCTCGCCGCAAGGCGGCGACGGTGTCGCGCGAGCTCGGCGATGCCGCCCGGCGCGAGCCGCGGGTCGAGCGCCATGAAGGTGACCGGGTTGTAGCCCCAGGCATTGGTGAGGCCGAGCGGGCCGAGGTGCCGTTCGTCGATCCAGGCGGTGATCGGCATCAGCTCGACGGCGTCGACGCCGAGCCGGTGGAGATGGTCGAGGATCGCCGGGTGCGCCAGCGCGCCGACCGTGCCGCGCAGCGCCTCGGGAATGTCCGGGTGGAGCCGGTGAAAGGCGCGCACGGGAGCTCGTAGATCGAGGCCGCCGGGGCGGAAGAGCGGCGGGCGCGGCGCGATCGGCGGCGCAGGCTCGCGAAGCACGGCCTTCGGCACCAGCGGCGCGGTGTCGCCGCCCTCGCCGCGCGGCGCCGCCAGCCGCGGGTCGTAGGCGAAGGGCCGGTCGAGCTCGAGCGCGTAGGGATCGACGAGCAGCTTGCTCGGGTCGAACCAGTAGCCCTGCCGGGGTCCTAGGGGCCGTCGGCGCGCAGGCCGTAGCGGGTGCCGGCGGCGAGCCCGGGAACGGTCACGGCGTGCACGCCATCGCCCTCGGCTGCATCGCCAGCCGTTCGGTCTCGCGCGTTCCGGAAGCGTCGAACAGGCAGAGCCAGAGCCGCTCGGCCGCGCCCGACCAGACGGCGAAGCGCACGCCGTCGCGCGGTCGGTCGTGGCTCCGAAGCGCGGGGTCCCGCGCCGTGTCGCCGCCATCAGGTGATGACGCTCGGCTCGGCCCGGCCGGTGCTGGCGCGGATGCCGGCCAGCGTCTCGGCGGCGGCGATCAGGTCGGCCAGCGCGGCCTGCGTCTCCTGGTCGAGATCGCCGTCCGGCGGCTCGTAGCGTTCGATGTAGACGCGCAACGTGGCGCCCGAGGTGCCGGTGCCGGACAGCCGGAAGACGATGCGCGAGCCGCCCTCGAAGAGGATGCGGATGCCCTGGTGGCGGCTCACCGAGCCGTCGACCGGGTCGTCGTAGGCGAAGTCGTCGGCAGTGGCGACCGTGAGGCCGCCGACGGCCGTGCCCGGCAGCGACGGCGAGCCTGCCGCGCAGGTCGTCCATCGAGCCTGTTGGCGGCGTCCGTCGTCGACCTCCTCGTAGTCGTGGCGGGAGTAGTAGTTGCGGCCGTAGGTCGCCCAGTGCGCCGCGGACGATGGCCTTGGCGCTCTCGCCGCGGGCGGCGAGGATGTTGAGCCAGAGCAGCACCGCCCAGAGCCCGTCCTTCTCGCGCACGTGGTCGGAGCCGGTGCCGGCGCTCTCCTCGCCGCAGATGGTGGCGAGGCCGGCGTCGAGCAGGTTGCCGAAGAACTTCCAGCCGGTCGGCGTCTCGTAGAGGCCGATGCCGAGCTTCTCGGCCACCCGGTCGGCGGCGCCGCTGGTCGGCATCGAGCGGGCGATGCCGTCGAGGCCGGCGCGCGTAGCCGGGCGCCAGATGGGCGTTGGCGGCGAGCATCGCCAGGCTGTCCGACGGGGTGACGAAGATGCCGCGGCCGATGATCAGGTTGCGGTCGCCGTCGCCGTCGGAGGCGGCGCCGAAATCCGGCGCGTTCGGGCCCATCATCTCGTCGTAGAGATGCCTTGGCGTGGACGAGGTTGGGGTCGGGATGGTGGCCGCCGAAATCGGGCAGCGGCGTGCCGTTGAGGACGGTGCCGTCCGGCGCGCCCAGGCGGCGCTCGAGGATCTCCGTGGCGTAGGGCCCGGTGACGGCGTGCATGGCGTCGAAGCGCATGCGGAAGCCGCCGGCGAACAGCGCGCGGATCGCGGCGAAGTCGAACAGCGTCTCCATCAGCTCGGCGTAGTCGGCGACCGGGTCGATGACCTCGACCGTCATGTCGCCGAGCGCTGGCGGTGCCGATGCGTGTCGAGGTCGACGTCGGCGGCGCGTCGAGCGATGCGGTAGTCGGTCGATCGCCTTGCGTGCTGCGCGAAGATCGCCTCGGTGATCTTCTCGGGCGCCGGGCCGCCATTGCCGATGTTGTACTTGATGCCGAAATCGCCGTGCGGGCCGCCGGGATTGTGGCTGGCCGACAGGATGATGCCGCCGAAGGCCTTGTACTTGCGGATGACGTTGGAGGCGGCCGGCGTCGACAGGAGGCCGCCCTGGCCGACGAGCACCCGGCCGAAGCCGTTGGCGGCGGCCATGCGGATGACGATCTGGACGACCTCGCGGTTGTAGTAGCGGCCGTCGCCGCCGATCACCAGCGTCTTGCCGGCGAAGCCGTCGAGGCTGTCGAAGATCGACTGGACGAAGTTCTCGACATAGTTCGGCTGCTGGAACACCGGCACCTTCTTGCGCAGGCCCGAGGTGCCCGGCTTCTGGTCGGCGATAGGGCGTGGTCGTCGACCGTCTTGATCATGCTGCGGCGGATCCTCTCGACAAGAGCGCTGCGGTAGAGTTCGGCGTAGCGTGCGGCGCTCCGCTCCCAGGAAACGTCGGCCTTCATGCCCTGCCTGCAGCGACTTCCAGGCCTCGGGCGTCGCGATAGAGCGTCGACGCGCGCGATGCACGGCGTGAAGCAGCGCGTTGCCGCTTTCGGTGACGAACTGGAAGCCGGTGGCCACGCCGGCGGCCAGCGCCGCCTCGTTGGCGTCGATCACGGTGTCGGCGAGGCCGCCGACGCGCGCCACCACCGGCACGCAGCCGTAGCGCAGGCCGTAGAGCTGGGTCAGCCCGCAGGGCTCGAAGCGCGACGGGACCAGGATGGCGTCGCCGCCGCCCTGCACCAGGTGCGACAGCGGCTCGTCGTAGCCGATCACCACGCCGACCCGGCCGCGGATGGCGCGCTGCGCCGGCGCAGCAGGGCGCCTTCCGAGCGCCTGGTCGCCCGAGCCGAGGACCGCCAGCCGGCCGCCCGCCGACGAGCCGTCGACGCACCGCAGGCCAGGATGTCCATGCCCTTCTGCCAGGTCAGGCGGCTGACGACGCACGAGGATGCGGGCCGTCGTCGCGCGTCGAGCGCCGAAGCGCTCCTCGACGGCGCGCTTGTTGGCCTTGCGTCCGGCAGTCGAGCTCGCGTCGTAGGTGCGCGGCGAGGTGGCCGTCGGTCTGCGGGGTTCCAGACGCCGACGTCGATGCCGTTGACGATGCCGTGCAGGTCGTCGGCCCGCGAGCGTGAGCAGGCCGTCGAGGCCCATGCCGAAGGCGGCGGTGTGGATCTCCTGCGGCATAGGTCGGGCTGACGGTGGTGATCGCCGAGGCGGCCTGCGAGGCCGGCCTTGAGGAAGCCGACGCCGCCGTAATACTCGACGCCGTCGAGCGCCATGGCCGCCGGCGGCAGGCCGAGCGAGGGGAAGACGTTGGCCGGGAACTGGCCCTGGAAGGCGAGGTTGTGGACGGTCATGACGGTCGGCACGGCAGGCCGCGGCCCATAGCGCAGATAGGCGGGCGCCAGCGCCGCCTGCCAGTCGTGGGCGTGGACGAGGTCGGGCGCATAGCCCGTGACCGCGCCCGCGGCGAGGTCGGCGGCGGCCCGGCAGAGCGCTGCGAAGCGCCGCGCAGTTGTCCGGCCAGTCGGCGCCGGCGGTGTCGACATAGGGGTTGCCCGGCCGGTCGTAGAGATGCGGCGCGTCGAGCACCAGGAGGTCGAGCCCGGCCACCTCGGCCGCCACGCAGCTCGGCCTTGCCGCCGTGCAGGTCGGCATAGCGGTGGATCGCCTGCCGCTTGGCGCCGAGCGCCTCCATCACCGCGGGTAGCCGGGCACCAGGGTGCGCATCTCGACGCCTGCGCCGGCCAGCGCCGGCGGCAGCGCGCCGGCGACGTCGGCGAGGCCGCCGGTCTTGACCAGCGGGAAGACCTCCGAGGCGACCGACAGGACCTCCACGTCAGGCCTCGAGCCGGTCGATCATCGGCTGGGTGATGAGGCAGATGCCGTTCTCGGTGCGGCGGAAGCGCGCGCTGTCGAGCTCGGGGTCCTCGCCGACGACCAGGCCCTCGGGGATGCTGCACGCCGCGGTCGACGACCACCCGCTTCAGCCGGGCGTTGCGGCCGATGTCGCAGTCGGGCAGCACCACCGCCTCGTCGAGCACCGAGAAGGAGTTGACGCGGACGCCGGTGAACAGCAGCGCGCGCCGCAGCGTGGCGCCGGAGATGATGCAGTCGCCGGAGACCAGCGAGCGAGATCGCCGAGCCGCGGCGGCCGTCCTCGTCGTGCACGAACTTGGCCGGCGGCGTGATCTCGGCATAGGTCCAGATCGGCCAGTCGCGGTCGTAGAGGTCGAGCTCGGGGATGATGTCGGTGAGGTCGATGTTGGCTTCCCAGTAGGCGTCGACGGTGCCGACGTCGCGCCAGTAGGCCTCGGCCTCGTAGCTGGAGCGGACGCAGGACTTGGCGAAGCGGTGCGCCACCGCTTTGCCGTGCTCGACGATGCAGGGGATGATGTCCTTGCCGAAGTCGCGGCTCGAGTTCGGCTCGGCGGCGTCGCGGCGCAGCTGGTCGATCAGGAAGCTGCGTGCGGAAGACGTAGATGCCCATGGAGGCCAGCGCCATGTCGGGCTGGTCCGGGCATGCCCGGCGGGTCGGCCGGCTTCTCGACGAAGGAGATGATCGTGTCCTGCTCGTCGACATGCATGACGCCGAAGCCGGTCGCCTCCATGCGCGGCACCTCGAGGCAGCCGACGGTGACGTCGGCGCCGGCGTCGACGTGCTGCCTGCAGCATCAGCTCGTAGTCCATCTTGTAGATGTGGTCGCCGGCCAGGATGACCATGTATTCGGGGCCGTAGCTCTCGATGATGTCGATGTTCTGGAACACCGCGTCGGCGGTGCCCTCGTACCACTGGGTCTCGGAGACGCGCTGGCTGGCGGGCAGGATGTCGAAGCTCTCGTTGCGCTCGGGCCGCAGGAAGTTCCAGCCGCGCTGCAGGTGGCGGATCAGGCTGTGCGCCTTGTACTGGGTGGCGACCCCGATGCGGCGGATGCCGGAGTTGAGCGCGTTGGACAGCGCGAAGTCGATGATGCGGGTCTTGCCGCCGAAATAGACCGCGGGCTTGGCGCGCCGGTCGGTCAGCTCCTTCAGGCGGATGCCGCGGCCGCCGGCCAGCACATAGGCCATCGCGTCGCGCGCCAGCGGCTGGTTCCGTTTCGCCTCCATCTTCATCCTCCCAAAACGCGGACCGCGCCCGGTCCTACTCCGCCACGTGCTCGAGCATGACGGTCGCCAGCGGCGGCAGGACGAGCACCGCCTCGGCGCCGCCTCCCTTGTCCCTGGCGCGCGCCTCGACCCGGCCGACATTGCCCTTGCCCGAGCCGCCATAGTCGGCGGCGTCGGTGTTCAGGATCTCGCGCCAGGCGCCGGCCAGTGGCAGCGGCAGCCGGTAGTCGTCGCGCGGCACCGGGGTGAAGTTCGAGACCACCGCGATCGGGGTTGCCGTCCGGCGCCTTGCGCAGCCAGGCGAAGACCGAATTCTGTCGATCGTCGACGATCAACCATTCGAAGCCCTCCGGCTCGCAGTCGCGGGCATGCAGCGCCGGGCGCGAGCGGTAGAGGTAGTTGAGGTCGCGCACCAGCTTGGCGACGCCGCGATGCGGCGCGATGGTCGAGCTCGCCCCAGTCGAGCGCGCGCTCCTCGCTCCATTCGTCGCGCTGGGCGAACTCCTGGCCCATGAACAGCAGCTTCTTGCCGGGATAGCCCCACATGAAGCCGTAGTAGGCGCGGAGGTTCGCGAACTTCTGCCAGTCGTCGCCGGACATCTTGGCGAGCAGCGAGCCCTTGCCGTGCACGACCTCGTCGTGGCTGAAGCGGCAGCACGAAATTCTCGCTGAAGGCATAGAGCGAGGCCGAAGGTGATCTCGTCGTGGTGGTGCGTGCGGTGGATCGGCTCGCGGGCCATGTACTCCAGCGTGTCGTGCATGAAGCCCATGTTCCACTTGAAGCCGAAGCCGAGCCCGCCCTCGTAGACCGGCTGCGACACCTTGGGCCAGGAGGTCGAACTCCTCGGCGATGGTGATGACGCCCGGCTGGTGGCCGTAGAGCTCGACGTTCATGCGCTGCAGGAACTCGACCGCGTCGAGGTTCTCGCGGCCGCCCTTCTCGTTGGGGATCCACTCGCCGGCCTTGCGCGAATAGTCGAGGTAGAGCATCGAGGCCACCGCATCGACCCGGAGCCCGTCGAGGTGGTACTTCTCGGCCCAGTAGAGCGCGTTGTTGACGAGGATAGGACACCACCTCGCGACGGCCGAAATTGTAGATCGCGGTGTTCCAGTCCGGATGGAAGCCCTGGCGCGGGTCCTGCGTGCTCGTAGAGCGCGGTGCCGTCGAAGCGGACGAGGCCGTGCTCGTCGGCCGGGAAATGCGCCGGCACCCAGTCGAGGATGACGCCGATGCCGGCGCGGTGGGCGCCGTCGACGAAGCGCGCGAAGCCGGCCGGCTCGCCGAAGCGGGCGGTGGGCGCGTAGAGGCCGGTGGTCTGATAGCCCCATGACGGGTCGTAGGGATGCTCGGTGATCGGCAGGAACTCGATGTGGGTGAAGCCCATCTCGGCGACGTAGGGGATCAGCCGGTCGGCCAGCTCGTCCCAGGACAGGAAGCGTGCCGTCGTCGCGGCGCTGCCATGAGCCGGCATGCACCTCGTAGATGGAGATCGGCTCGCGGCGGGCGTTGGCGCTGCGCCAGTAGGCGCGGTGCGCCTCGTCGCCCCATTCATGGTCGGGCGGCGCGTCGGTGACCGAGGCGGTGGCCGGGCGCAGCTCGGAGCGGAAGGCGAAGGGATCGGCCTTCAGCGGCAGGCGCACGCCGTCGGCGCCGACGATCTCGAACTTGTAGGGCCTGCCCTGGCCGATGTCGGGGATGAAGATCTCCCAGATGCCGGTGTCCTGCCGCAGCCGCATCGGGTGGCGGCGGCCGTCCCAGTCGTTGAAGTCGCCGACCACCGAGACGCGGCGGGCATTCGGCGCCCAGACCGCGAAATGGACGCCGAAGGCGCCCTCGTGCTCGATCAGGTGCGCGCCGAGCTTGTCGAACAGCCTGAGATGCGAGCCTTCGGCGATGTAGTAGTCGTCCATCGGGCCGAGCACCGGGCCGAAGCTGTAGGGGTCGGCCAGCGTCCACTCGCCGCCGGCGTTGCGGGCGCGGTAGCGGATCGGCTGGCGCTTCTTGAGCGTCAGCCGGCCCTCGAAGAAGCCCGCATCGTCGACACGCTGCAGCTCGCCGACCGGCTTGCCGGCCAGAGTGAGCGCCTCGAGGAACTCGGCATGCGGCACGAAGGCGCGGGCCACCAGCCCCTTGTCGGCCTCATGCAGGCCGAGCACGCCGAAGGCGTCGCCATGGGTTCCGGCGACGATGGCGGCGACGTCCTCCGGCGACGTCCACTCCGGCCGCGTCCCGGTCGCCACACTGGCCTGGGGCCTCTTCATCCGGCTTCCTCCCCTGACCAGACAGTATGCTCTTCCGCTGCGTTTCGACAATCCGGTCGGGCCGGAATCTCAACGCGCGCTCAGACCGGTACGTTCCAGATTTCGCTCGCATATTGGCGGATCGTCCGGTCGGAGGAGAACCAGCCCATGCGGGCGACGTTGTGGATGGCCTTGGCGGTCCAGACCGGGCTGTTGCGCCAGATCGCGTCGACCTCGCGCTGCGCGGCGGCGTAGGCGTCGAAATCGGCCGCGACCATGAACCAGTCGTGATCGTAGAGGCCGTCGATCAGCTCGCGGTAGCGCTCCGGCTGGTCGGGCGAGAAGACGCCGGAGGCGATCGCCGACAGCGCCTGCGACAGCTCGGGCGAGCGCTCGATGACCTCGCGCGGCCGGTAGTCGTTGGCGCGGCGCTCGGCCACCTCCTCGGTGGTCAGGCCGAAGATGACGATGTTGTCGTCGCCGACCTTCTCCTTGATCTCGACATTGGCGCCGTCGAGCGTGCCGATGGTGATGGCGCCGTTGAGCGCGAACTTCATGTTGCCGGTGCCCGACGCTTCCATGCCGGCCGTCGAGATCTGCTCCGACAGGTCGGCCGCCGGCACCATCACCTCGGCCAGGCTGACATTGTAGTTGGGGATGAACACCACCTTGAGCAGCCCGCGCACCGCCGGGTCGCGATTGATGATGCGGGCGACGTCGTTGGCCAGCTTGATGATCAGCTTGGCATTGTGATAGCTCGGCGCCGCCTTGCCGCCGAAGAACTTGACGCGCGGCATCCACTCCTTCTCCGGATGCGAGCGGATCTGGTCGTAGAGCGCCACGGCCTCGATGATGTTCAGAAGCTGGCGCTTGTACTCGTGGATGCGCTTGATCTGGATGTCGAAAAGCGCCGAGGGGTCGAGCCGGATGCCCAGCCGCTCGTTGACCAGCGTCGCCAGCCGCTCCTTGTTGGCGCGCTTGACCGCCGCGAAGCGCTCGCGGAAGGCAGGGTCGTCGGCCAGCGGGTCGAGGCGGACGAGCTGGTCGATGTCGTCGAGGAAGCCGTCGCCGATCGCTTCGCGGATCAGCTCGGTCAGGCCGCGGATTGCACTGGATCAGCCAGCGGCGCGGCGTGATGCCGTTGGTCTTGTTGTTGATGCGGTCCGGATAAAGCCGGTGCAGGTCGGCGAACACCGTCTGCTTCATCAGCTCGGTGTGGAGTGCCGAGACGCCGTTGATGGAATGCGAGCCGGCGAAGGCCAGATTGCCCATGCGGACGCGGCGGTCGGCGCCCTCGTGGATCAGCGAGATGTTGCTGATCTGGGCGTCGTCGAAGCGGCCCGAGCCCCGCGCCTCGAGCAGCAGCTGGGCGTTGATGGCGTAGACGATCTGCATGTGGCGCGGCAGCAGCCGCTCGAACAGCGGCACCGGCCAGCTCTCCAGCGCTTCCGGCAACAGCGTGTGGTTGGTGTAGGCGAAGGTGCGCCGGGTCAAGTCCCAGGCGGTGTCGAAGTCGATGCCGTGGACGTCCATCAGGAGCCGCATCAGCTCGGCCACGGCCACCGCCGGGTGGGTGTCGTTGAGATGGATGGCCGCCTTGTCGGGCAGCGACATCAGCTCGCCATACTGGCTGAGGTGCCGCTGCACGATGTCCTGCAAGGAGGCGGCGGAGAAGAAATACTCCTGGCGGAGCCTGAGTTCCTGGCCGGCCAGGTGCGGAATCGGCGGGATAGAGCACCTGGGTCAGCACTTCGGCGCGGTTGCTCTCGCGCAGCGCCCCGATGTGGTCGCCGGCGTTGAAGGCGTCGAGCAGGATCGGATCGACCGGCATCGCCGACCACAAGCGCAGCGTGTTGACGCGGCTGCCGCGCCAGCCGACGACCGGCGTGTCGTAGGCGACGGCCAGCACGCGGTCGTGCGGCTTCCAGACGTGGCGCTCGAGGCGCCCGTCCTTGGAGGTGATGCTCTCCACCTGGCCGCCGAAGCCGACCTCGAAGGAGCGCTCGCGGCGCTCGAACTCCCACGGATTGCCGTGGTCGAGCCAGGTTTCGGGCAGCTCGACCTGGAAGCCGTCGGAGAATTCCTGGCGGAACAGGCCGTGCACGTAGCGGATGCCGTAGCCATGCGCCGGGACGTCGACGGTCGCCATGCTCTCCATGAAGCAGGCGGCGAGCCGGCCGAGGCCGCCATTGCCGAGGGCGGCGTCGGGCTCCAGGCGGGCGATGACGTCGAGGTCGACGCCGAGCGAGGCCAGCGCCTCGCGCATCTTGTCGAGCAGGCCGAGGTTGGAGAAGGCATCGCGCATCAGGCGGCCGATGAGGAACTCCAGCGACAGGTAGTAGACGCGCTTCTCCTGCTGGTCGTAGGCCTCCTTGGTGGAGGCGATCCAGCGCTCGATGATGCGGTCGCGGACGACCTTGATGGAGGCGGTCAGCCAGTCGTGCTCGGTGGCCACGGAGGCGTCCTTGCCGAGCCGATAGGTCAGGCTCTGGAGGATCTCCTTGGCCAGGGTCTTGGGGTCGGATTCGTGCAGGATCGGCTTCAACATCGCGGCAGTCACAGTCCCATTCATTCAGTCAGCCCTGTCTGTTTCCGGCCCACCGCGGGCCGGATTCCGGCGGGTCGGGGCGCAACCCGGTGCGACCCTAACGATTATTCAATCGGTTTGGAAACCGCAAAACGGCCGCAGCCTTTCCGAAATGCTACGCCGCCAGTGCCTGCTCGGGCGGTTTCTTGGCGCCGGTCATGAAGGCGACCGCGTCGGACATCGAATACTCCTTGGGGTCGATCACGGTGAGCCGACGGCCGAGCCGGTGGATGTGGATGCGGTCGGCCACCTCGAAGACGTGCGGCATGTTGTGCGAGATGAGCACGATCGGCACGCCGCGCTTCTTGACGTCGAGGATCAGCTCGAGCACGCGGCGCGATTCCTTGACGCCCAGCGCCGCTGTCGGCTCGTCCATGATGATGACCTTGGAGCCGAAGGCGGCGGCGCGGGCCACCGCCACGCCCTGGCGCTGGCCGCCTGACAGCGTCTCCACCGCCTGGCCGATGTTCTGGATGGTCATCAGGCCGAGCTCGGTGAGCTTGGCGCGGGCCCGCTTCTCCATCGCCGGGCGGTCGAGCATGCGCAGCCATTCGCCGAGGAAGCCCGGCCGCCGGATCTCGCGGCCGAGGAACATGTTGTCGGCGATCGACAGCGCCGGCGACAGCGCCAGGTTCTGGTAGACGGTCTCGATGCCGGCGTCGCGCGCCTCCATCGGCGACTTGAAGTGCGATCGGCTTGCCCTCCAGCCTGATCTCGCCTTCGTCCGGGTGGATGGCGCCGGAGATCGCCTTGATCAGCGACGACTTGCCGGCACCGTTGTCGCCGATCACCGCCAGGATCTCGCCCGGGTAGAGGTCGAAATCGGCGTTGTCGAGGGCGGTGACGCGGCCGTAGCGCTTGACCAGGCCGCGGGCGGTGAGGATGGGTTCCTGTGGTCATCAGCCTGCTACCTTCCTGATCCATTGGTCGATGGCGACCGCGATGATGATCAGCATGCCGATCAGCAGGTAGGTCCATTGCGGATCGGTGCCGACCAGCCGCAGCCCGAGCGAGAAGACGCCGACGATCAGCGCGCCGAAGATCATGCCGAGGATCGATCCGCGGCCGCCGAACAGCGAGATGCCGCCGATCACCACCGCGGTGATCGACTCGATGTTGGCGAACTGGCCGGAGGTCGGCGACACCGAGCCGAGGCGGCCGATCAGCACCCAGCCGGCCAGCGCGCAGATCAGGCCCGAGATGGTGTAGACCGAGACGAGCATCTTCTTGACGCCGACGCCGGAGAGCTGCGGCGGCTTCGGGATCGTCGCCGACGGCGTAGACGTGGCGGCCCCAGGCCGTGTGGTTGAGGATGTACCATAGCACCGCGACCAGCAGCACCATGGCGACCACGCCATAGGTGAAGACGGCGTTGCCGATGCGGAAATTGGCTCCGAAGAGCTGCAGGATCGGCGCCTGGGCGGCGATGTCCTGCGAGCGGATGGTCTCGTTGCGCCGAGTAGAGGAAGTTGGCGGCCAGGATGATCTGCCAGGTGCCGAGCGTGACGATGAAGGGCGGCAGCTTCATATGGGCGATGAGGACGCCGTTGACCCAGCCGCACAGGGCGCCGACGGCAAAGCCGCAGAGGATGGCGATCGGCGCCGGCAGGCCGTAGCGGAAGGTGAACTGGCCCATCACCACCGAGGACAGCACCATGATGGCGCCGACGGAGAGGTCGATGCCGGCGGTCAGGATGACCAGCGTCTGCGCGGCGCCGACGATGCCGATGACCGCCACCTGCTGCAGGATCAGCGTCATCGAGAAGGCGGAGAAGAACTTGCCGCCGACCAGCACGCCGAACACGGCGATCGACAGCACCAGCACGATCAGCGGCACGGCGGCGGGATTGGAGTGCAGAAAATGCTGCGCCTTCTCCAGCGGCGTCTTGTGATGGGTGTCGAAGCTGGCGACCGACGTGTCGCTGCCCGAGAGAACCTTCTCGAATTCCTGCGGCTGTGCGTGGCCGCTCGCCGTGGCATCGCTCATCGCTCACTCCTCCCCGCGGGGTTTTTTCGGTGTTTTGTCGAGAGCGGCCGGAAGGCCGCTCTCACCCCAGGTTGAGACTATTGACGTATGGTCAACCCGTCAAATCAGCCCCAGCACTTGTCCATGCCAGCCTTGGTGTCGATCGATTCGACGCCGGCGGCAGGCTTGTCGGTGACGAGCGTGGCGCCGGTATCGAAGAAGGCCTTGCCTTCGGTCGGAGCCGGCTTCTCGCCGGAATCGGCGAACTTCTTGATCGCCTCGATGCCCATCGAGGCCATCAGCAGCGGATATTGCTGCGAGGTGGCGCCGATGACGCCCTCGGTGACGTTCTTGACGCCCGGGCAGCCGCCGTCGACCGAGACGATCAGCACGTTGCCTTCCATGCCGACGGCCTTCAGCGCCTCGTAGGCACCGGCAGCCGACGGCTCGTTGATGGTGTAGACGACGTTGATGCCCGGATCCTTCTGCAGGCAGTTCTCCATCGCCTTGCGGCCGCCTTCCTCGTTGCCGTTGGTGACGTCGTGGCAGACGTTGCGCGGATCGTCCTCGTCGCCGATCTTGTTGACGTCCTTGGTGTCGATGCCGAAGCCTGTCATGAAGCCCTGGTCGCGCAGGACGTCGACGGTCGGCTGGCTCGGGTTGAGGTCCATGATAGGCGATCTTGGCGTCCTTGGCGGCGTCGCCGAGGGTCGCCTTCGCCCATGAGCCGATCAGCTCGCCGGCCTTGAAATTGTCGGTGGCGAAGGTGGCAGTCGGCCGCGTCGATCGGCTCCAGCGGCGTGTCGAGCGCGATCACCAGGATGCCGGCGTCGCGCGCCTTCTTGACGGAGTCGACGATCGCCTTGGAGTCGGACGGCACCAGCAGGATGCCCTTGGCGCCGTCGGCGATGCAGGATTCGATCGCCGCCACCTGGCTCTCGTTGTCGCCGTCGATCTTGCCGGCATAGGCCTTGAGGTTGACGCCGAGCTCCTTGGCCTTGGCGGTCGCGCCCTCCTTCATCTTGACGAAGAAGGGGTTGGTGTCGGTCTTGGTGATCAGGCAGGCGCCGACATCCTGGGCCGATGCAGGGGCCGCGAAGGCCGACAAGGCGGCGGCCGCAGCCGCGAAGACGCAGGATTTCAGAAAAGCGGATCTCGTCACGATAGTCCTCCCGGTGGATTGCTTTCGCCGACCCTCGTCGGGTCGCAGCACCGTCACAAGACACCAAAAAATGTGGGCTGTCAATTATTAAATCACTCTTATTTAATATTGACAGCCCGGCCTGGGAGGCGGCATTGTGGCGCCCAAAACCAGGCTTCGGGAACGGAGAAATCCGGTGGAGAGCGGCAATCTCTCAACGCGTTCCGCCGACCCGGCGGACGGCCGCTTTCGGCGCGGCACCAACCAGAGCGGCATGCGCGACAGCAATGAGCGGCTCGTGCTGTCGCTGGTGCGCCAGCACGGCAGCCTCGCCAAGACGGAGATCGCGCGGATCACCGGTCTGTCGGCGCAGACGGTCTCCGTCATCATGCGCGAGCTCGAGGAGGAAGGCCTGCTCCTGAGACAGGAGCCGGTGCGCGGCAAGGTCGGCCAGCCGTCGATCCCGATGGCGCTCAATCCCGACGGCGCCTATTTCCTCGGCCTCAAGATCGGCCGCCGCAGCGCCGAGCTTGTGCTGATCGACTTTCTCGGCAGCGTCAGGGCTTCGCAGCAAATGTCCTACCGCTATCCGGCACCGCAGGACACGGTGGAGTTTTTGCGCGGCGGCATCGCCAAGATCCGCAGCACGCTCTCGCCCGAGCAGGACAAGCGGATCGCCGGGTTGGGCATCGCCATGCCGTACGAGCTGTGGAACTGGGCCGACACCGCTGGCGCGCCGCGCCCGGTGATGGAGGCCTGGCGCTCGCTGGACATCCGGGCGGAAATCCAGGCCGAGTGCAGCTTTCCCGTCTACCTGCAGAACGACGCGACCTCGGCATGCGGCGCCGAGCTGGTGTTCGGGCAGACCGGCGGCCTGCGCGACTTCATCTATTTCTATATCGGCGCCTTCGCCGGCGGCGGCATCGTGCTCAACGGCAGCCTCTACAGCGGCCCTTCCGGCAATGCCGGCGCACTGGGCTCGATGCCGGTGCCGGGCGGCGACGGGCGGCCGACGCAGCTGATCGACGTCGCCTCGGTGGCGATCCTGGAGCAGGCGCTGCTTTCGGAGGGCCGCGACGCCAGCCGGCTGTGGAACGAGCCGGAGGACTGGGGCGAGCTCGGCGCGGCGCTCGACCGCTGGATCGCCTCGGCGGGCGCGGCGCTCGGCTATTGCATCGTCGCCGCTTCGGCGGTCATCGACTTCGAGGCGGCGATCATCGACGGCTGGATGCCGGCAGCGGTGCGCGCCGCGCTGGTCGAGGAGACGCGCGCCGCGATCGGCCGCATCGACATCGAGGGGCTGACCGTGCCTTCGGTGCGCGAGGGGACCGTGGGCATCCACGCGCGGGCGCTGGGCGGCGCCAGCCTGCCGCTGTCGGAGCGCTTCCTGACGCAACACGCTCTCCAAGGGGCGCTGAATGGCGGCGGTCGAGCGGCGGGTGGCTGGCCGCATGGACGGCGGAACGACAAGGAGCAAGCGATGATCTTGTGTTGCGGCGAGGCGCTGATCGACATGCTGCCGCGCGAGAGCCGCGCCGGCGAGCCGGCGTTCGCGCCCTATGCCGGCGGCGCGGTGTTCAACTCGGCGATCGCGCTCGGCCGGCTCCGGGTGCCGGTCGGCTTCTTCTCCGGCCTGTCGTCCGACCTGTTCGGCCAGCAGCTGCGCGACGTGCTTTCGGCCAGCCATGTCGGCGTCGAGCTTGCGGCGATCTCCGACCGCCCCACCACGCTCGCCTTCGTGCGGCTGGTCGACGGCCACGCCACCTACACCTTCTACGACGAGAACACCGCCGGCCGCATGCTGACCGAGGCCGACCTGCCGGCCTTGCCGGCGGCGGTCGACGCCATGCTGTTCGGCGCCATCAGCCTGATCCCGGAGCCGTGCGGGTCGACCTACGAGGCGCTGATGCGGCGCGAGCACGAGCGCCGGGTGATCATGCTCGACCCCAACATCCGGCCGGGCTTCATTCCCGACCGCGCCAGGCATCAGGAGCGCATCCGGCGGATGGTGGCGATGGCCGACATCGTCAAGCTCTCCGACGAGGACCTGGGCTGGTTCGGCGAGGCGGGAACCGCCGAGGAGGTGATCGCGCGCTGGCTCGACGAGGGGCCGAAGATGATCGTCATGACGCGCGGCGCGCGCGGCGCGGTCGCCTACACCAAGCGCCGCACGGTGACGGCCGAGGCGCGCACGGTGATGGTGGTCGACACGGTCGGGGCCGGCGACACCTTCAACGCCGGGCTGCTGGCCTCCCTGCACGAGAGCGGGGCGCTCAGCAAGGCGGCGCTGGCCGACCTGCCTGAAGAGACGATCCACGCCGCGCTGACCCTCGGCGTCAAGGCCGCCGCGGTGACTGTTTCGCGCGCCGGCGCCAACCCCCCTTGGCGCGACGAGCTGGATTAGCGCCGAGGTCGGAAGGCGCGGGAAAAGGCTAGTGCCAACTGGCGGCAATCACCGGGACGAGCGCCGTCTGATAGTCCGTGTTCAACGTTGTCTGCCCGGAAGCAGGCGGCGCGAAGGCAGCCATCGCCGAGACGAGGACCGCGACCTGCGTGTCCAGCAGCGTCTGGCCGTCCGCCGTCCTGAATTGCTCGACATGACAACCGTTGCCCGAGTACCAGTTGGCGATCGTCGCCCGGTCCGAAGTGCCGATCACGCTGACTTCCAGGTCGGATCCGGTCCTGCGGAACCACAGCTGGTTCGTCGACACGCCAGCTCCCGTCGACAGCACATCGGCATTGCCGGCCGTGGCATCGTAGTCGACGATGGTGTCGGCTCCAGAGCCCCTGCCCAACACATAGGTGTCATTTCCGACGCCGCCGACCAGGCTGTCGTTGCCGGTGCCGCCGTCGAGGCTGTCGTTGCCATCGCCGCCGTTCAACGTGTCGTAGCCGGCGCCGCCGTCGAGCGTGTCGTTGCCATTGCCGCCATTGAGCGTGTCGTCGCCGAGGCCGCCGGTGATGGCGTCGTTGCCGATGGTGCCGGTCAGGGCATCGTTGCCGGCGGTGCCGGCATAGAGCCGGGCCAGGATGGCCGCCAGGTCCCAGCTGGTGCCGTCGGCAAAGCCCACCTGCTGCACCGGGTTGTAGGCGGTCGAGGCCGGGTTGTCGCCATAGAAGAAGCCGCCGACGAAAACCTTGTCGGCGGTGCCGGCGATCGACAGCTCCAGCCCGTTGACGCCCCAATAGCTGTCATAGGTCTGCCGGGCGACCACCTCGGCCGCCGTCACGCCGTCCTTGAAGCGCAGCACGTTGAGCTTGCCCGCCGTGCCGTCCGAGCTGCGGATGACGTCCTGCCCGTCGCCGCGGCCGAACAGGTAGCTGTTGTTGCCGGCGCCGCCGTTCAACGTGTCGTTGCCGGTGCCGCCGTCGAGGCTGTCGTTGCCATCGCCGCCGGAGAGCGTGTCGTAGCCGGCGCCGCCGTCGAGCGTGTCGTTGCCGTTGCCGCCATTCAGCGTGTCGTCGCCGAGGCCGCCGGAGATGGCGTCGTTGCCGACGGTGCCGCTCAGGGCTGTCGTTGCCGGCGGTGCCGGCATAGAGCCGGGCCAGGATGCGCCGCCAGGTCCCAGCTGGTGCCGTCGGCAAAGCCCACCTGCTGCAGCGGGTTGTAGGCGGTCGAGGCCGGGTTGTCGCCATAGAAGAAGCCGCCGACGAAAACCTTGTCGGCGGTGCCGGCGATCGACAGCTCCAGCCCGTTGACGCCCCAATAGCTGTCATAGGTCTGCCGGGCGACCACCTCGGCCGCCGTCACGCCGTCCTTGAAGCGCAGCACGTTGAGCTTGCCCGCCGTGCCGTCCGAGCTGCGGATGACGTCCTGCCCGTCGCCGCGGCCGAACAGGTAGCTGTTGTTGCCGGCGCCGCCGTTCAACGTGTCGTTGCCGGTGCCGCCGTCGAGGCTGTCGTTGCCATCGCCGCCGGAGAGCGTGTCGTGCCGGCGCCGCCGTCGAGCGTGTCGTTGCCATTGCCGCCATTCAGCGTGTCGTCGCCGAGGCCGCCGTGATGGCGTCGTTGCCGACGGTGCCGGTCAGGGCGTCGTTGCCGGCGGTGCCGGCATAGAGCCGGGCCAGGATGGCCGCCAGGTCCCAGCCGAACAGGTAGCTGTCGTTGCCGGCGCCGCCGTTCAACGTGTCGTTGCCGGTGCCGCCGTCGAGGCTGTCGTTGCCGTCGCCGCCGGAGAGCGTGTCGTTGCCGGCGCCGCCGTCGAGCGTGTCGTTGCCATTGCCGCCATTCAGCGTGTCGTCGCCGAGGCCGCCGGTGATGGCGTCGTTGCCGACGGTGCCGGTCAGGGCGTCGTTGCCGGCGGTGCCGGCATAGAGCCGGGCCAGGATGCGCCGCCAGGTCCCAGCTGGTGCCGTCGGCGAAGCCCACCTGCTGCAGCGGGTTGTAGGCGGTCGAGGCCGGGTTGTCGCCATAGAAGAAGCCGCCGACGAAGACCTTGTCGGCGGTGCCGGCGATCGACAGCTCCAGGCCGTGGCCGCCCCAGTAGCTGTCATAGACCTGCCTGACGACCACTTCGGCCGCCGCCACGCCGTCCTTGAAGCGCAGCATGTTGAGCTTGCCCGCCGTGGCGTCGTAGCTGCGGATGATGTCCTGCCCGTCGCCGCGGCCGAACAGATAGATGTTGTTGCCGGCGCCGCCAAGCTGTCGTTGCCGGCCCACCGCAGCGTGTCGTTGCCGGCGCCGCCGTTCGAGGCGTGTCGTTGCCGTCGCCGCCGATCAGCGTGTCGTCGCCAGCGCCGCCATTCAGCGTGTCGTTGCCGGCGCCGCCGTCGAGCGTGTCGTTGCCAGCGCCGCCATTGAGCGTGTCGTCGCCGAGGCCGCCGATGATGGCGTCGTTGCCGATGGTGCCGGTCAGGCTGTCGTTGCCAGCGGTGCCGGCATAGAGCCTGGGCCAGGATGGCTCGCCAGGTCCCAGCTGGTGCCGTCGGCGAAGCCCACCTGCTGCATCGGGTTGTTGGCGTCGGGCCGGGTTGTCGCCGTAGAAGAAGCCGCCGACGAAGACCTTGTCGGCGGTGCCGGCGATCGACAGCTCCAGGCCGTTGCCGCCCCAGTAGCTGTCATAGGCCTGCCTGACGACGATCTCGGCCGCCGCACGCCGTCCTTGAACTGCAGCATGTTGAGCTTGCCCGCCGTGGCGTCTAGCTGCGGATGGTGTCCTGCCCGTCGCCGCGGCCGAACAGATAGATGTTGTTGCCGGCGCCGCCGTTCAACGTGTCGTTGCCGGTGCCGCCGTCGAGCGTGTCGTTGCCGTCGCCGCCGGTCGAGCGTGTCGTTGCCGGCGCCGCCGCGAGGCAAGTCATCGCCAGAATTGCCGCCATGAAGCAGTTGCCGTTGGCATCGCCCAGGTACATGTCGCTCGCGGCCGACCCGGTCTGGCTGCCCCGCCTAGACGTTCAAGTAGCGAGCTCGGTTCGCAGCGGCGATGTCGTGGGCAACGCTTCGACCCAGCCGCGCAACTTGCCGATGCCTCGGAAACCCGCGGCCTGCAACGTCGGCTGCGCATAGCGATAGAGCTCGACCAGATCGAGGATCGCCTCGCGCTCGCTTGTTGCCTTGCGGTCCTCCAGCCGGCTGCGAGCCCGCTGGTGTCGACCCCGATGCCCTTCTCGTCGAAACTAGCTCGATGGCGTCGAGGTAGGGCTCGAGCCGCGTCTGCAGCACGAGCGCGCCGTAGATGCTCTCCTTGAGGCCTCGTAGCCCTGCTGCAACAAGCGCAGCTGCGCCGCCGGCGGCGTGATGATGTAGCGGGCGCGGGTGACCAAGGTGACGGAATCGATGCTCGTGGTCTTGACGGTGCCGACTGTCATGACCGTGCCGCTTGGCGCCGGTGCTGTAAAAGCGCTCGCCGTTGAACACCTCCAGACGCCGACCAGGTTGCGATAGCGCGCCTCGGTCATGCCGGCGGGCAGGCCGGCGATCTCGACGTTGCCGTCGAGCGTATCCTCGAGGCTTTCGCCAGAAGTCGCGAGCTGCGGGCCCAATTGGCTATCAGATCATCGAGCAAGGCCCGCTGGCCGTCCCGGGTCGTCGCTTACGCTGAAGGCGCATCAGGCTGGTGGCGAGCTCGGGGTTCGGACTCGCGGCCTCGGCAAGGTCGCTTGCACGGCCGGAACCCTGCATCTGCGGCAACGCCTCGGCCTCTCGGTCAGCGCGACCGGCGCAGTGAATTCGCGATAGAAGTTGTTGGTCTCCAGATCGATGGCGCCGATGGTGCGGGCGACCTCAGCGCCGTCGACGTTTCTCGTGAAGTGGCGCTCTGGGCAATGAGGTTGCCGTTGATGGTGGCTGCCGGCCTGGCTGCCGCCGGTCCGTTGGTCGTGCTGCCCTGGAGGCCGATGCGGGTGATGCCGAGCGGTCCAGGCCGAAGAGCTCGCCCGCCATCGGAGACGCCGTCGCGATCGAGCATCGCGCCAGACCTGGACGGCCCCAGGCGAGATCGATCAGCGGTCAGCTGCCGTCGGCTTGGTGTCGAGATCGGCAAGGGCTTCGAAGCCATCGACGGCGTTCTTGCCGTCATGCTTGAGGGTGTCGATGCCGAAAGCTCTCGGCCTGATGTCGATCATGCCGTTGGCGTCGAGGTCGCGCACCAGGATGCCGTCATCGGCGCCGATCCAGCCCGTTCCGGTTCGGATGCCGTCGGCGTCGTGATCGAACAGCACCTTTCCGTCGGCACGCACAATTCGAGGCCGTCGCCGTCGAGATCCAACATCAGCGGGTCGACGGGCCGGCGCCACGCACGAGCCGTCTCTGAACGAGCCGTTGACCGCGGCGTCGATTTGCGCATCGAGTTCCCTCTTCCTATGGCGCAGCGGGCCGTAGGCGCTGACCGACCAATAAAGGACAACGGCGATCCCGGATAGTCCGGATCGAAGAATTGGTCGGTGCTACCGGGCCCGACTTGGGAAGGTCGATGCTGAACGGCCCGAATCGAAAGCTGCGGCTGAAACGTCACCGAGGGCAACGGCGCTGCATTGGGATCGGTGAGACTGGGGGATCGGTGGGCCAGGCTGGATCTTGAACTTGAGGGCGCCAATTCCGCGGCGATCGGAATCTCAAATGTCAGGTTGTAGCCCGAGATTTCGCCGGTCTGCCGGTTGCATCTCGGTCGCGCCGCCCACCTTGATCGGACCTCCGGCGACGCCTTCGATCTGCCCCTTGGAACCATCGATTTCTAGGCTCGTCCCTTCCGGCCCCTTCACCTCGAGACCCTTGATGACGGTTTCCAAGTCGCCCGTCGCAGGGTTCCGCTTGACTTCCCCCACCAACTTCAAACCGCCATGGCTAAAAAAACTTACGAACCCGACCATGTTCTTCATCGTCTCCTGGACAAGCCGTCATCGAGCGCTTGGTCCGGCGCCGGCCGGCGGCCTGCGACTTAGCCATTGGCCGTGCAGTCTAAGATTGCTGTCGCCTGTCGCTGCTCGCTTTGCGAGTACCTTAACGATTTCGAAACCTCGGTCAATGGGAGCTTTGCTCGTCCCCCATAAGATATTGATCAATCAACCATTTTTTAGGGTTTTTCGCAGCCGAGCGCCGCCGATCGAAGGGCGCGAGCTCCGGAGAAAAGACGTTGCGCGAGCCTAGCCTCGAAGTGAAGTTTTTAGCGGCGCGCGTAGGCTTTTCGAAACCGTGCCGACACGAAGACATCGCAGGGGCGAGCCTCCGAGAGCGGCCATGCAGAGATCGTAAAGCTTCCTCTGGCATAGAGCTTGCATACCCGTTTCGGAAGGAAAGGCAAACGAGGACGCAACCGACCCAAACGCAATGATTTCAGCCACGGCTGGCACCGATTGTGCCAAAGGCCGTGCCAAAGCAAGACAATTTTTGAACCGAATTTTTGATGAGGAATTTTTCGATGGCGAATAAATCCACCGCCGGCCAGTGGGGCGGCATCCTTCCATGGCCCGTCGTTGCCATCCACACGATCGTCACGCAGGACGGCAAGGTGCTGACATTCGGCACCGACCTCAAAGGCACGCAGGGCGCGACCATGTATCACGACCTGTGGGACCCGGTGACGGGTCGGCATGAGACCCTCAACCACGCGATGCACACGCCGACGGACGTCTTCTGCTCGGCGGCGCTGATCATCCCCGGCACCGACAAGATCCTGATTTCGGGCGGCGATGCCCGTCCGCTCGGCGCGCAGAACCAGCCGGTCAACGATTCGAACGTCTTCTCGACCTCCACGCATCAGATCGCTTCCTCGCCCGAAGGCGAGATGGCTGTGCCGCGCTGGTACAACACCATGGTCAGCCTGCCGACCGGGCAGGTGCTGAACCTCGGCGGCGCCGGCGCCGGCGGCTTGGTCGAGATCTTCACCGAGGGGGAAGGCTGGCGCAAGCTGCCGGGTGCCACGGACGGCAATCTCGCGGTCAACACCTGGTACCCGCGCGCCTGGGTCGGCGGCACCGGCGAGGTCATCTATTTCAGCGCTGGCGGCGGCACCGACGTGATGGCGCTCGATCCGGCGGGCAACGGGTCGCTCAGAACCATCGGCGAGGTGCCTTTCGCGACGGATTTCGGCTCGCCGGCCATCATGTACGACAAGGGCAAGGTGCTCATCATGGCGGTCGATGGCGAGTTGTGGACGATGGACATCAACGGCACCGCGCCGATCTTCGCCAAGGTCGGCGTGGCGGAGGCCGACCGCAATTATGGGAACATGACCGTCATGGCCGACGGCAAGGTGCTGATCAATGGCGGCACCTGGAACGGGGCCGAGGAGAGTGGAGCCGTCCTGACGGCGACGATCTGGGACCCCGAAACCGGCACGATGACCAAGACGCCGGCGGAAGCGCATCCGCGTCTCTACCATTCGACGTCAATCCTGTTGCCGGACGGCACCGTGATGTCGGCGGGCAGCGGCGGCCTCGGTACGGGCAAGGACTATCTCGACGCGCAGATCTACAAGCCGCCCTATCTCTTCGACGCCGGCGGCAATCCGGCGACACGGCCGACGATCAGCGGCGCGCCGAAGTCGATCGAGCCCGGCGACACCTTCACGATCACGGTCGACGACGCTGCCGCCATCAGCAAGCTGACCTTCGCCAAGACGGGTGCAACCACCCACACGTTCAACATGGACGCACGCTTCGTCGAGCTCGAATTCACGAAAGGTGCGGGCAACACGATCACGGTCAAGGTTCCGGAGAACGCCAACGACGTCACCGCCGGCTCCTGGATGCTGTTTGCGTGGAACGACAAGGGGGTGCCGTCGGTCGCGCCGATCGTCGCGGTCGAGCCGAGCCAGCCGGCCTATGACGGCATCGGCGAGCTCAGGGCGGAATATTTCGCCGTCAACGTCGACGCTTCCACCCTCGAAGCGGTGAATTTCGACAGCGCGGGGATCCATGAAGACCGCTCCTCCTCGATCGACAAAGCGGGCCCGAACGGTCATTTCCGGGGCGGCCCCGGCGCCGACTTCGCCGTCAAATATTCGGGTGAGTTCAGCGTCGACGGCGCCGGCCGGCACACCTTCTACCTGACGGCCGACGATGCTGTCGAATTGCTGGTCGACGGCAAGACGGTGATCGAGCAGAGCGGCGTCAACGCCATCAAGAACCTGACGGGAACGATCGACCTCGCGGCCGGCGAGCACGCCATCGAGCTGCGCTATCTGAACGCGGTCGGCGACAGCCGGCTCGACCTCGACTGGGCCGGTCCGGACTTCGGTCGCAAGCAGATGACCTTCGACGGCGCCGAGCAGAACCTGGTCGTCAACGGCAATTTCGAGCATTACGACGTGGCGGGGCCAGGCCGCGCCCCGGATGGCTGGACGACGGCGGGCGGCGGCGGCTTCGCCAAGGATGCGAAGCGCGCGGCGGGCGGCGATGGCTTCTACGCCATCGGCGGCTGGTCCGGGTCTAATATCGGCGCCATCGAGCAGACGATCGACACGGTGGCCGGCAAGACCTACACGCTGACCTTCGCCGCCGGCGTCGGCTTTGCGACGGGCGCCTACAAAGCCGAGCTCCTGGTCGACGTCCTCAACGGCTCGACCGCGATCGAAAGCACCCGCTTCTCCCTGGGCCGCGTCGACGACCATTCGGTCACCTTCACGGCAACCGGCGCCAAGACGACGATCCGCTTCGCCGACGTCAGCCCTGACGACCAGCTCGATTTCGACATCGATCTCGACAATGTGGCGGTGACCGCCGCCGACGGCTCGATCGACCGTCCCGCCCCCACGCCGACGCCGACCCCTGCCCCCACGCCGACGCCGGCCGCGCCGAGCCTGCTCGGCAATGGCAGTTTCGAGACGGTCGCCGGGGCGCATGCCGGAATGGCGATGGCGATCGAGGCGAAGAACGGCGAGGTCGGCCCGTGGCAATCCTCGGCCAATCGCATCGAGGTGTGGACAGAAGGCTTCAACGGGGTCGCGGGGAGCGACGGCAAGAACGTCGCCGAGGTGAGCGCCAAGAGCGGCGTGCTGTCGCAGACGATCAAGACCGAGGCCGGCAAGGGCTATGCCATCACCTTCGACTATGCCGGACAGCCGAGCGCCATCGCGTCCTCGAAGATGGAGGTGCTGTGGAACGGCGCCGTCATCGCCACCATCGTCCCGGAGGCGGCGACGATGAAAAACCATCATTTGCATGCGGTCGGCACCGGCGGCAGCGACGTGCTGGCCTTCCGGGCGGTCGCCGGCGATCTCGACGATGTCGGCGGGCTGCTGGACAACGTCTCCTTCGCCGTCGCCAACCATCCGGTGGCGGGCGCCAATCCGATCGATCCGACACCGACGCCAACGCCCACGCCGACGCCAACGCCGGCAAACGTCATTCTCGGCACCGCCGGCGTCGACTATCTCGCCGACACCGACGCCAACGACACCATTAGGGCGGGCGGCGGCAAGGACGTCGTCTATGTCCATGGCAAGGGCGACGACACGATCGACGGCGAAGGCGGCGACTACAATCAGGTCGACCTCAACGGCAAGGCCTCCGACTACAGCTTCATCCGCAACGCCGACGGCACCATCACCATGAAGTCGGCCGCCTACGGAACGGACACGCTGAAGAACATTCAAGGCTTCTGGTTCTACGGCGAGGAGAAGTGGTACGACGCCGACCAGCTGGCCAAGGCCGGGCCGGCAGCATCGCCTCCGACGCCGACGCCAACCCCCACCCCGACGCCGACGCCCACACCGACGCCCACTCCGACGGCGACTCCCGGCGTGGTCTTCAAGGCGAACTCTCACGGCGGCTACATCGAGGGGACCGACGGCAGCGATACCTTCGTCGGGCGCAAGGGCAACGACACGTTCTTCGGCGGCAAGGGCGACGACACCTACAAGGGCGGCAAGGGCGGCTACGACCAGGTCGACCTGCAGGGCCGGTTCGAGGATTGGAGCTTCGCGCGGAACTCCGACGGCTCGATCACCGCGTCGCACGCCCACTATGGCAAGGACGTGCTGCACGACATCGACGGTCTATGGTTCGGCGACCAGGACGCCTGGCACTCGATCGACGACATCCCGCTGACCTGAGCAGGGACGACGCGTTTTGCGTCCCGGCTCCTGCAACTGCGAGGAGCCGGGAGGCGCGAGGCTAACTCGCGCCGCTGCACGTCGACCGTGTGTTTTCCGACATTCGAGAGCTAGACCTTGGCCCATCACGACTTGCATCGCCCGACCGTCGACTCGAAATCTCCGGTGTTGAGCGCTTTTATCGGCGAGTATGGCCGGCCCTACCTGCGGGCATTGTTGATCTATTCGGTCGTCACCAATCTGATGATCCTGGCTCCGTCCTTCCATATGCTGCAGGTCTACGATCGGGTGCTTTCCTCCGGGTCGGGGGCGACGCTGCTCTACATCACCCTGATCGCGGTCTTCGCACTCGCCGTCTACGGGGTGGCGGAGGCGGCTCGGTCGAAGATCGCGCAGCGGCTGGCGGCACGCTATGCCGTAGACGTGGCGCAGAAAATGTTCGCGCGGTTCGCCAGCCTGCCGCAAGGCTCGCCGGCGGCCGGCCGCGTGCTGCGCGACTACGGAACGGTGAAGCATTTTCTCGCCGGCAAGGTGTTTGTCGGCCTGTTCGACCTGCCGTTCATTCCGCTGTTCATCATGCTGCTGTGGATCGTCCATCCGACGGTCGCCCTGGTGACGCTGCTCGGCATCGCGGTGATGGCCGCGATCGGCTATTTCAACCACCGCGCCACCGACGCACCGCGCGCCGCCGCCCGCCAGGCGGATGGCGATGCGTTCGGCTTCGCCCAGACGGCCTTCTCGCGCGGCGAAGACGTTCGCGCGCTGGGCCTGCTGCCCAATCTGATCTCGATCTGGGGCATCAAATCGGCGACCTCGCTGGTGGCTTCGGAGCAGGCTGCCGTCGCCGCCGCCGATTGCTACGCGCTCGGCAAATCGTTCCGGCAGGTGCTGCAGGTCGCTCTCATGGCCTGGGGTGCCTGGCTGGTCCTGGCGGGCGACATGTCGGGCGGCATGATGTTCCTGTGCTCGATGATCTCCGGCAAGGCGCTTGCGCCCATCGAACAGCTCATCGGCGGCTGGGACAGCCTGTCCAAATCCGTCGATGCCTACAGGGCGGTGGAGGCGATGACCGGGAGCGACAAGCGCATCTCGAAGCGGCCGCCCTTGCCGGAGCCCGCCGCATCGCTCACTGCGCATGGTTTGACGCTGACGGGCGACGGGAAGGCCGACGGCCGCCCTGTCGTCGATGGCGTCGACCTTGCGATCGGGCCCGGCGAGCTGGTCGTGCTGGTCGGTCCGACCGGTTCGGGAAAATCTGCGCTGGCGCGCATGCTGGCGGGGGCCCTGGCACCGACCTCCGGCGAGGTGCAGCTGGACGGCGCGGCGCGCGATCGCTGGCCGGCGGAGCAATGGGGCCGCCTCATCGGCTATGCGGCGGACGAGGTGACGCTGTTTCCCGGCTCGGTCGCGGCCAACATCGCCCGGTTCGACCCGTTGCGCGACCTGTCGGCCGTCTATGCGGCAGCACAACAAGTCGGCGTGCACGAGATGATCCTGCGGCTGCCGGCCGGCTACCAGACCAAGCTCGGCGACGGCGCGACGATGCTGTCGGCCGGGCAGCAGCAACAGATCGCGCTGGCGCGCGCATTCTACGGCGATCCGAAGGTGTTCGTGCTCGACAATCCTTCCGCGCACCTGGATCAGGCGGGCGAAGGTCAGCTCTTCAACGCGCTGATGGCCGCCAAGCGGCGCGGGGCGGCGGTGTTTGTCGTGTCGCGCCGCGGCATGGCCCTCAATGTCGCCGATCGCGCCTATCTGATGCGGGAGGGCCGTCTCGAGCCGATGCCGCTGCCTCCACGACAGGCGGCGGTGCGGTTCGAGCAGGCCGACGGAAGGTCGCGACCTGCCGCTCTCGCGGCGCAAAATCTCGGCGTCATGGCGGGCGCCATCAAGCGGGCGGAGGCATCGTGAGAGCGCCATCCCCGCCGCCGTCCAAGGACGCCGCCCAGGACTGGTCGGCGTCGGTCCAGACGAACCTGTCCGATATTTTAGGGCGCGGCGGTCGCCTGGCCCTGATCGCGGCGGGCGTGTTCGCTCTTTGGGCAGCGACGGCGCCGCTCAGCTCCGCCGTCGTGGCGCCTGCCGCGCTGATGGCGCAGGGCAACAACAAGGTGCTGCAGCACCGGGCGGGAGGCGTCTTGCGCGAGATCCTGGCGGCCGAAGGCGACGTGCTGCGGGCCGGCCAGGAAATCGCCGTGCTCAGCCCCGAGATCGACCGCGCGCAGCTGACGCGGCTGCGCGCCCAGCAGGCCAAGGCCAAGGCCCAGAAGGCGCGGCTCGACGCGGAGAAGCGCTATTTCGAGCCGGACGCTGGCGAGCCGCTCCAATCGGCGGCGCGACTGCGCGGCAGCTTGTCGCCTGGAACCGACGGCGATGCCGCCATGGCTGGCTTCGACCTCGAGATGGACGGCGAGACGGCATCCCTGCTCGGCGCGGAACAGAAGCGCGAATACGAGAAAGGCCGCGCGGCCATCCGCGCGGAGCTGGAGGGCTTGGCGCAGCGCGCCAAAGGGCTGGAACGCCAGCAAAAGGGCCTTGCCGACCGCGAAGGGCGCGTCGTCGCACAGCTGGCGCTGCTCGGCAAGCAGAGGCAGGCGCTGGCCGAACTGGTCGGGCCGGGCTACGTGGCCAAGAGGCAGTTGTGGGAGATGGACGCGCAGCTTCTCCAACGCGAGGCCGAACTCGACGAGATCCGCGCTCAGCACGACGTCTTGACCAACAGCATCGGCGAAACACATGCCCAGCTCGACAGAGCGCGGTCGAGCGACGAACAGCGGACGTCGGAGGCGCTGACCGAAGTTCTGGCCGAGATCGCCGAGCTCGACGATCAGATCCGGGCCGCCGAGCTCGCTTTGGCGGACAGCGTCGTGCGGGCCCCCGTCGAAGGAACGCTGGTGCATTCCAAGCTGACCACCGTCGGCGGCGTCGTCACCCCCGGCGAGGTCTTCGGCGAGATCGTGCCGTCCGGCAGCGGACTGCAAGTCGAAGCGCGGATCGCCCAGCACGACATCACCGACGTCCATGTCGGGCAATCGGCGAAGATGACCGTCAGTGCCCTGAACAGTCGGCTCTACGATGCCGTTCCGGCCCAAATCGTCTATGTCGCGGCCGATGCGACGACGGACGAGCGGACCGGCGAGCGCTATTTCGAAGCGCGCGCCCAACTCGAGGGCGTGCCGACCGAACTTCAGACCGTGCTGAAGCCGGGGATGGCCGGCCAAGTCCAGATCGAGGGTCCGTCGCGGACCTTCTTCGGCTATCTGATACGGCCGCTGCGGGACAGCTTTTCCCGCACCTTCAAGGAACAGCGCTGACTGCGAGGGACTTTCGTCGGCCGGCCCCGTTTGCTATCCAGCGGCAGCCACGGGAGACAAGCCATGCAGTTCATCGATCTGAGCGCGCAGCGCGAGCGGCTCGGAGAGCGCCTGAAGAAGGCGATCGACGGGGCCGTCGCGGGCGGACAGTACATCCTCGGGCCGCAGGTGGCCGAGTTCGAGAAGAAGCTCGCCGACTATGTCGGGGTGGCGCATGTGGTGGCCTGCGCCAACGGCACCGACGCGCTGCTCCTGCCGCTCTACGCGCACGGCATCGGGCCTGGCGACGCGGTGTTCGTGCCGTCGTTCACCTTCGCCGCGACGGCCGAGGTGGTGGCGCTGGCCAAGGCCGAGCCGGTCTTCGTCGACGTCGACGCCGACACCTACAACATCGACATTGCCAGCCTCGAGGCGGCGATCGCGATGGTCAAGGCAGAGGGGCGGCTGAAGCCGCGCGCCGTCATCCCCGTCGATCTTTTCGGCCAGGCGGCCGACTATGCGGCGATCGACGCGATCGCGCGCCGCGAGGGCCTGCTGGTGATCGAGGACGCCGCCCAGTCGATCGGCGGCAAGGCAGCGGACCGCCTGTGCGGCAGCTTCGGGCATGTCGCCGGCACCAGCTTCTATCCGGCCAAGCCGCTCGGCTGCTATGGCGACGGCGGCGCCATGCTGACCGACGACGGCGCGCTGGCGGCGCTGCTGCGCTCCTACGCGTTCCATGGCAAGGGCGAGACCCAGTACGACAACATCCATGTCGGGGTGAACTCTCGGCTCGACACGCTGCAAGCGGCGATCCTGATCGAGAAGCTCGCCATCCTGGAAGAGGAGATGGTGGCCCGACAGGCGGTGGGCCGGCGCTATGGGGAAGGACTGGGCGACCTGGTGAAGATCTCGTCGGTCGCCGGCGCGAACCGCTCGGCCTATGCCCAGTACGCAATCGAGACGGCGCACCGCGACGGGCTGAAGGCGCATCTGGCGGCCGAGGGGATCCCCAGCGTGATCTACTACGTCAAGCCGCTGCACCTGCAGAAGGCCTATGAGCGCTTTCCGCGGACGCCCGGCGGGCTGCCGGTGTCGGAGACGCTGCCGCGGCAGATCCTCTGCCTGCCGATGCACCCCTATCTGTCGATCGCCGACCAGGACCGGGTGATCAAGGCCATCCGCAGCTTCCTCGAAGGCCAAGCGGGAGCGACCGCGGCGGCGGAGTGAGGTTCAGGCCGCGCCGCGGGCGATGAAATCGGGGTTGGCGAAGTCGAGCCGTCCCGGCTCGCCGCGCTTGCCATAGGCGAGCGGAACGCCGTCGAGCGTCTCGGTGGTGCCGCCGGCGGCGCGCAGGACGGCGTCGCCCGCGGCGGTGTCCCATTCCATGGTCGGGCCGAAGCGCGGGTAGAGGTCGGCCTCGCCAGCGGCGATCATGCAGAATTTGAGCGACGAGCCGACGGAGACGATCTCGGCCGAGCCGAAGCCGAGCAGGAAGGAATCGGTCGCCGGCGTGCGGTGCGAGCGGCTGGCGACGATGGCGAGCGGCTCGGACGGCTGGCGGACGGCGATCGGCCGACGGCGCCCGGCCGCGAAGTCCTCGCCGACGTCCACCTGCTCGGCGAGGCCGGTGCGACCGAGATAGAGGCGGCGGGCGACGGGGGCAAAGACGGCGCCAATCGCCGGCCAGCCGTCGCGCACCAGCGCGATGTTGACGGTGAAGTCGGCGCAGCCGCTGACGAATTCGCGCGTGCCGTCGAGCGGATCGATCAGCAGGAAGGTGTCGCCGAGGGCTGGTGGCACCAGGCCGGCGCCGCACTCCTCCTCGGCCACGCACGCCAGGGCTGGGAAGGCTTCGCGAAGGCCGGCGAGGATCAGCCGCTCGGCGGCGCGGTCGGCCTCGGTGACCGGCGAGCGGTCGGGCTTGTGGCTGACCTTGGCGCCGGCCAGGAAGACGTCCATGACGACGCGACCGGCAGCGAGCGCCAGGGCCTCGAAGACGGCGAGGACCGTGGCATCGTCAGATGCCGCCGCCGCTGTCGTATTGCTGATCGCCACTTTCGCGCTCACGAAGCCATGCCTCCAGCACCTCGACCAGCTCCTCGGGCGAGGCGCCTACCGTTTTGAGATGGATTTCGGGCTTTTCCGGGGCCTCGTAGGGCGACGAGACGCCGGTGAAGTTGCCGATCTCACCGGCGAAGGCCTTGGCATAGAGGCCCTTGGGGTCGCGGCGGGCGCATTCCTCCAGCGGCGTGTCGACGAAGATCTCGACGAACTCGCCCTCCTCCATGCGCTCGCGCGCCACCTGGCGCTCGGCGCGGAAGGGCGAGATGAAGGAGACCAGCACGATCAGGCCGGCATCGGCCATCAGCCTGGCCACCTCGGCGACGCGGCGGATGTTCTCGACGCGGTCGGCGTCGCTGAAGCCGAGGTCGCGGTTGAGGCCATGGCGGACATTGTCCCCGTCGAGCAGGAAGGTGTGGTGGCCGGCGGCGTGCAGTTTCTTGTCGAGCAGGTTGGCAAGCGTCGACTTGCCGGAGCCGGAGAGGCCGGTGAACCACAGCACTGCCGGCTTCTGGTGCTTGGCGGCGGCGCGCGCCTTGCGGTCGACGTCGAGCGCCTGCCAGTGGACGTTGGCGGCCCGCCGGAGCGGGTGGCGGATCATCCCGGCAGCGACCGTCCGGTTGGTCAGCCGGTCGATGAGGATGAAGGCGCCGGTGGCGCGGTTCTCGGCGAAGTTGTCGAAGGCGATGGGCGCCTGTAGCGCCAGGCTGGCGACGCCCACCTCGTTCATCGCGAGCGTGGTCGCGGCCTCCTCGGCGAAGTCGTTGACGTTCAAGCGATATTGCAGGTCGGTGACGGTGGCCGATGCCTGGTCCGTCTCGGTGCGCAAGAGATAGGCGCGGCCGGGCAGCAGCGGCGCCTCGTCGAACCAGACGAGGCTGGCGGCCAGCTGGTCGGCGACATGCGGGCGGGCGTAGGGCGAGACGAGCATGTTGCCGCGCGAGAGCTCCACCTCGTCCTCGAGCACGAGCGTGACGGCCTGCCCCTCGGTGGCGCGCTGCAGATCGCCGCCCTGGGCGACGATGCGTTTGACCCGCGACAGCTTGCCGGACTTGGCCACGACGACGTCGTCGCCGCGGGCGATCGAGCCGGAGGCGACGGTGCCGGCGAAACCGCGGAAATCCAGGTTCGGACGGTTCACGTATTGAACCGGGAAGCGAAACGGCCGGTCCTCGCCCGCGGCGTCGACGTCGACCGTCTCCAGATGCTCGAGCAGCGTCGGCCCGGCGTACCAGGGAGTGCTTTCCGAGCGGCGGGTGACGTTGTCTCCGAAGCGGGCGGCAATCGGGATGGCGGCGACGGTGCGGAAGCCGAGATCGGCCGCGAAGGCCGTGAAGTCGGCGACTATGGCCTCGAACGCGTCGCGGTCGTAGCCGACGAGGTCGAACTTGTTCACCGCCAGCACGACGTGGCGGATGCCTAGCAGCGAGGCGATGACGGAGTGGCGGCGGGTCTGGCGCAGGATGCCCTGGCGGGCGTCGACCAGCACCACGGCAAGGTCGGCCGTCGAGGCGCCGGTCGCCATGTTGCGGGTGTACTGCTCGTGGCCAGGCGTGTCGGCGACGATGAACTTGCGCTTCGGGGTGGCGAAGAACCGGTAGGCGACGTCGATGGTGATGCCCTGCTCCCGCTCGGCCTCCAGGCCGTCGACCAGCAGCGCGAAATCGATGTCGGCGCCGTTGGTGCCGTGGCGAGCCGAATCGCGCTCCAGCGCCGCCAGCTGATCCTCGAAGATGAGCTTGGTGTCGTAGAGCAGGCGGCCGATCAGCGTCGATTTGCCGTCGTCGACCGAGCCGCAGGTGAGGAAGCGCAGCAGCGACTTCTCGCCCTGGGCGGCGAGATAGCCGCGAATGTCGCCGGCGCCGGCAAGCTCCCCGGACTTCACGTGCTGCATGTCAGAAATAGCCTTCCCGCTTCTTCTTTTCCATCGAGCCGGCCTCATCCTGGTCGATCAGCCGCCCCTGGCGTTCGGAGGTGCGGGCCGTCAGCATCTCGGCGACGATCGATTCGAGGTCGGCGGCAGAGGATTCGATGGCGCCGGTGAGCGGATAGCAGCCCAGGGTGCGGAAGCGCACCATCTTCTGCTCGACGCGCTCGCCCGGCTTCAGAACCATGCGGTCGTCGTCCTTGAGGATCAGCATGCCGTCGCGCTCGACGACCGGGCGGGGCCGGGCGAAATAGAGCGGGACGATCGGGATGTCCTCCTGCAGGATGTACTGCCAGATATCGAGCTCGGTCCAGTTGGACAGCGGGAAGACGCGAATCGACTCGCCGGGCGACACGCGCGTGTTGAAGATCCTCCACATCTCGGGGCGCTGGTTCTTGGGGTCCCAGGCATGGCTGCCATTGCGGAACGAGAAGATGCGCTCCTTGGCGCGCGACTTCTCCTCGTCGCGGCGGGCCCCGCCGAAGGCGGCATCGAAACCGTGGCTGTCGAGCGCCTGCCTGAGCGCCAGCGTTTTCATGACGTGGGTATGGGTGCTGGAGCCGTGGTCGAAGGGGTTGATCCCCTGGCGCACCCCCTCCTCGTTGATGTGGACGAGGAGGTCGAAGCCGTGGCGCGTCGCCATCTCGTCGCGGAAGGCGATCATCTCGCGGAACTTCCAGGTGGTGTCGACATGCAGGAACGGAAAGGGCGGCTTGGCGGGGTAGAAGGCCTTCATCGCGAGATGGAGGAGAACCGAGGAATCCTTGCCGACGGAGTAGAGCATGACCGGCTTCTGGAAGGTCGCCGCAACCTCGCGGAAGATATGGATCGCCTCGGCTTCCAGCCGGTCGAGATGCGTGAGCCGTGCGAGCATGGTAGGCCTTCGAAGCAGTGCCGGTGCGCCGGCGGACGAAGCCAGCGGGACTAGCGTCACCAATGTCATGCCGCGAGCCGTTTCCTCAAGGAGAGGCCGACCATTCTGGCCGAGGTGGCCGGATCAATTTTCCGGAATAGGCCAGGTTTCGGGAATTTGATTCCTTTGTGACGTTCGGATGACGGGAGCGGCCCCGTGAGGGGGAAACGGCCGGTCGGCCGGTTGAGCAAAACGGGGGATCGTCCACCTGAAGACGTAAGGCAGATAAGATTGCGCGCCGCCTCGGCGTTCTTCTAGATTGCCGACCTGCCGGAGGTCGCGCGGTTCAAGGGCATGTCTCGTGATCGCCACCGGCTGTATCCCTCAGGGACGACGACATGCGTAGCAAATCTCGGCAGCCGTCTCGGATTGCGCTGCTCGGCCTGTTCGGGGTCGGCAATATCGGCAACGACGGATCGCTGCAGGCGATGATCGAATTCATCGCCAAGGCGCAACCCGATGCCAACGTTCGCTGCATTTCGCCGGGGTCGACCGCCGTCGAGCGGAAATTCGGCATCAAGAGCCTGCCCAGCCGCATCACTGATGAGGGCTCGAGGTTCCGGCTCCTGAACAGGCTGCTGTTCAAGGTGCCGTCGAAGATCATCGACATGGCGGCGAGCATCGCGCTGATGTGGACGACGGATCTCTTGGTGATGCCCGGCACTGGGGTGCTCGACGATTTCGGGGAGCAGCCGCTCGGCGTTCCCTATGACGTCTTCAAGTGGTGCCTCATGGCCCGGCTGCTCGGGGCCCGCGTCGCCTTCGTCAGCGTGGGGGCCGGCCCGATCCGCCACCCGGTGAGCCGCTGGTTCATGATCAACGGCGCCAAGCTGGCGCATTTCCGATCCTACCGGGACGAGATCTCGAAGATTTTCATGACCGAAGCGGGCGTGCGGACGGCCGACGATCCAATCCTTCCCGACCTCGCCTTCCGCCTCAAATCGCCGCGGGTCGCTCCGCCGCGGGGCCACGACAAGCTGGTGGTCGGGCTCGGCGTGATGACGTATCGCGGCTGGACCAATGCCGGTCGCGCCGGCGAAGAGAAGTTCAAGACCTATATCGAAAAGCTCAGCGGCTTCGCCAAGGGCATCCTGGCGGAGGGGCACTCGATCCGCCTGTTGACCGGCGAGGAAGGCGACAACACCGCCGTGGCGCTGCTCCGGCGGCGGCTCGACGGCGACGCCCCGGACCGCATCGCGGTCGCCGATTGCTCCTCGCTGGCCACCCTGATGGAAGAAGCCGGCCGCACCGATCTGGTGGTGGCGACGCGCTTCCACAACGTGCTGTGCGCGCTGAAGATGGCAGTGCCGACGATCTCCATCGGCTATGCCAAGAAGAACGACGTTCTCATGGAGGAGCGAGGCCTCGGCGACTACTGCCAGCACATCGAGACGCTGGACGTCGCCTTGCTCGACGAGCAGTTCCACCGCCTCGTCGCGGAGCGGGACGAGATCCGGGAACGGCTCGAACAGGCCAATGACGAGATGGCGCGCCGGATCGCCACGCAGGACCGGGTCCTGGTGAGCGCGCTGTTCGAGCGCCAACTCGGCTCGCCGGCGGGGCAAGCGCCTTCCGTGGGCAGCCGCCTGGCAGCGCCCGAAGACGCGGCCTGACATCGCGACGCTCCGGTTCAAGGGACGGGCAGATCGAACGCCGCCCAGGCTTCTACGAGGTCAGGAGAATCTTGCGAACGCACCCGCCTGCGAGCGTGGTGGATATCCAGCCATGGCATCTGGCTCTCGACGCCCAAATGCCACGTCGGGACATTGGGCGCCGGATTGTCCAGGCTTCCGGTGTAGATCAGGATCCAATTTGCCCAGGCCGGCGTTACGGGCGGCCGCAAGGGCCTGTAGGTCAAGCTAGACCCACAGTTGGCGCAGAACCCGCGTTCGGCGAACGGTGACGACTTGTAATATTTCGGCTCGCCCTTGGTGAACTGCACGGCCTCGATGGGGTAGGTCGATCCCACGGTGACCGGGGCGCCGCTTGACCGCTGACAGATCCGGCAGTGGCAAAAATTGGTATCGAGCGCCGATTCCGTGACCCTGTATCGTATTTCGCCACACAGACACCCGCCGGTGACTGGGTCTTTCCTGCCACCGACCATGTCGAGCATGGGATGGTTCTCGCTTGCCGATTCTACACTTGGAAAAATCACGCTGTATACGCGGATCAGCTTATCGATGTTTTTCATCTGCTGACTGCCCAAGTCGGCGAAACGCTGATCGACCTTGCCGTCGACTTGCTCGAATATCGTGCCGGAGATCAGAACACCGTCCGGCTCCGCCAATTCCTGAAGGCGCGCCGCGACATTTACGCCGTCGCCATGAATGTCGTCTCCATCGACGACGACGTCGCCCAGGTTGATGCCGATGCGAAAGTCGAGCATGCGCCCATCAGGCACGTTGGCGTTGCGTATCGTCATGCCCTGCTGAATCGCGACAGCGCATTCCACCGCCTGGATGGCGCTCGCGAACTCGACGAGCAGGCCATCGCCCATCAGCTTCACGATGCGGCCGTCGTGTTCGACAATCGCCGGGTCGATGAGCTCGGCGCGATGGGCTCTCAACGCCTCGAGCGTTCCCGCCTCGTCGATGCCCATGAGCCGGCTGTAGCCGACCACGTCCGCGCTCATGATCGCGGCGAGCCGGCGGACCGTGTTCTCCCGTGCCACGCAAGCCTCCCTGGGCCGTGCCTAGTCCCTTGCAGTCTAAGAAAGGGCGGAGGGTGAGTCTACGATCAGAGCGGTCGCGGCCGGCGCGGGACCGGCACGCTGAGAAGCGCCGACGGGCTTAGCTTGAAGGCATAGGCCGCCATCGCCGCAGCGGTACGCGCCGAGCCCCTGAGCATGCGCTTCACGGCATCCCGGTAGGCGATCACGGCCAGCCGCCGCCGCGCCAGAGCGCGCAGGCGTCGGGCGTCGGGCAGTGCGCCGCCCTCGCGCGAAAAGAATCCGTCGAAGGCGGCAAAACGCTGCTCGAGGCGAGCCACCTCGTTGGAGAACCGCGTCGCCGACTGCTGGGCGGCATGCTCGCGGCGGATGCCGAGGGCGGCATCGAAGGTCACGACGTCGCCCTCGAAGGCCATGCGGAGCGCCATGTCGAGATCGTCGGTGTAGGGGATTTCGGGGCGGTAGTGGCCGATGCGCTTCTGGACCGAGGTCCTCGCCAGCACGGCGCCGAGGGCCAGGCTGGTGCCGGTCGACCGGCAGGCTTCCTCGATGAAGTCGCGGCCCGGCACGACGCGCCAGCCGGCCGGCGGCTCGGGCTGCAGCGGCCGCTGCCCCTCGATCTGGACCAGGTCGGCGCCGATCGCGAAGGTGGCGCGAGGCGACGTCTCCAGCGCGGCGACGGCGAGGCCGAGCGCGCCCGGGGTCAGGAAATCGTCGGCGCAGAGGATCATCATGTAGTCGCCGCGCGCCAGGTCGATCGCCTCGTTGAACGAGGCCTGCGCGCCGAGGTTCTCGGGATGCCGCACCAACTCGATGCGCGGATCCGCGGCGGCCATCGCCGCCCCGAGCTCGACGCTGCCGTCGGTGGAGGCGTTGTCGATCAGCACGATGCGGACGCCGTCGACATCCTGGTCGAGCACGCTGGCGACCGCCTGCGCGAGGTAGGCGGCAGCGTTGTAGACAGGAATGAGCACGTCGACAGTCGGCATTTCGGGCTTTCCGGAAGGAGGTTCGGGATTGCGAGAACTCTCGCGAAACGCCGCCTTTCGCAATTCCCCGCGCCGGTCACGGGCCTTGCGAAAAAGGATAGAGGGTGGCCGGAAGTACTAGATGGCGACGTTGCCCGTTGGCCGTCTGCCGCGCGCTATTTCCGGGCCATCAGAACGGGGTCGACCGTGTGCCAGGCCGGCTGATCCGAGAACAAGCCCAGGATGTCGTCGGTGACGAATTGCGGCTGCCAGGACAGGTCGGTGAGCAGCGAGCCCTCGTAGCGGGCCGCGATGTCGGCGGGCCGGTAGCCCATCAGCTCGAGCAGCGCCGGGGCGATGGCGAAATGGGTCCCGTTGCCGAAATGCTGGCCGGCAACCGCGGCGAAGCGCTGCTGAAGGCCGGCGTCTCCCGAGGCGACGAGCAGCGGGACCATGGCCTCGCGGTCGTCGATGTTGGTGTAGGTGCTGCAATGCGTCAGGTGTCCCGGCTCGAGATTCTGGCCGTGGTCGGACGTGTAGATGACGGTGGTGCCCTGCCAGTCGCCCTCGTTGGTGAGCTGCGCCAGGGTGCGGTCCGTCGACCAGCGGATGGCGTCGCCATACTGCTTGATGGCGAGCTCGCTGCCGGCCGGCGCCGCCACCTTGGGCGCCGACTCCGGCTGCGGCGAGCCCATCGAATAGGGGAAATGCGCGCCATTCTTGTCGGCGTAGACGAACACCTTGTCGCCGACGGCGATCTCGGCAAGCACGATCTTCATGACCTCATCGTCGCGGGAATGCGGCGGGACCTCGCTGCCGATCTGGTAGAAATTGTCGATTGTCGACAATTCGGAGGGGGTCATGTAGTTCTGCAGCCGGCCGGCCCCGCGGAACTCGCCGGCCTGGCCGTCGATGAAGACGGTGCGGTAGCCGGCGGCCTTGGCATATTGCCAGACGGTGGGGCTGGTGTGCACGGAATGGACGAGGTTCCGCCGATCGACCATGAAGCGCAGCAAAGCGTTGGAGAAGGCCGAGCAGTTGCTGCTCGATACCGAGGGGCCGAAATCGACCCAGCGGTCGCGCAGATCGGCCAGCTTGGGGGTGAAGGGGTTGCCGGGCTGGAGGCTGACGAAGTCGCTGCGCACGCTTTCGTCGACCAACATCACGATGGCGCGCGAGAGCGGCGCTGCCGGAGCGATCGCCACCTTCTCGCGCTCGCCGAGGGCGCCGCCCTGGAGCTTGTAGGCAGCGATCGCCGCCAGCGAGAGCGGCGAGAATTGCTTGGGCATGCCTTCCGAGCCGGCGCCGCTCTTGTGGACGACGATGGCAGCGATCAGCGCCACCGGCAGGACCGGCAGGACGGCCATGGCCGCCTGGATCGCGGCAGGGATGCGCCGCGGCAGCGCCGGGCGCATGGCGATTGCAACGACGCCAAGGAAGAACAGGGCGATCGCCGCATGGAACGCCCCGGCGAAGAACTCCGACGCCCGGCCCATCTCGTGGCGGCTTGTCCAGAAGTTCATGAGGTCGAAGACGAAGAACTCGGCGCCCTGGGCGGCGAAGTAGCCGTAGGCAAAGGCGCTCGACAGCGCGATGGGGATCGCCCAGGCGAGGCGGACCGGCCATCTCGGATGGAAGGCGGCGGCCAGCACCGCGAGGACGGAAAGCCCCCAGATGACGGCCAGCACCGCCAGGACCACGTATTTCCGGCCCTCGAGGATGACGCTGAGGCGCGTGCCGAGACCGTAGTTGGTGAGGACCAACAAGGCGATCAGAAGCGCGCATTTGACTGCAACGATCGTCGCTCTCTTCATGGCGTCCCCCACAATAAACGAGCGGCTCTTCCCTTGCCGGCTAAGCGACGAGATTCTCTATTGCCGGCTAAGAGGCTTGGAAAGTGGGCACTTTGGGGGACCCCCGATAGGCGTAGGGCGAAGCCGGGCGGCGCGCATCCTCGCGGCGAGTGCTCGTCAACGCGTCGCCTGCCGCGAGCGAGAGGCGCTTTGGCGGGCCGAAGGAGGCGCCTCGGAGCGGTAGGCCGCGCCGCGTCGAGTTCGCCAAAAGGCGTAACCGCCCTCACTCCCCGGCTGAGCGGGAGCGGCTTTCGCCTCCTTTGTGATCCTGCGCCGGTGAGTTGACCGCAAAGCCGGCCGGCCCCTCAATGCGAAGCGAGTTCGCAGCGGTCAGCTGGGAGGAATGCCGATCGCCGACGCGGAGCTTCGTGGAAGGGAACGGTCATGAGTTACCCGTACGCGCCGGAACAAGGCAGAACGCCCAACATCGCGGTCAAGTCGCTCCCCAACGCGGTGACCGCGCTGGCACTGTGCTGCGGCCTGATCTCGATCCGCTTCGCCATCGAAGGGCGCCTGGACCTCGCGCTCGGCGCCATCGTTGCATCGGCGATCCTCGACGGGCTGGACGGCCGATTGGCCCGGCGGTTCCACGTCTCCAGCCGATTCGGCGCCGAGTTCGACAGCCTCGCCGATTTTCTCAGCTTCGGGGTGGCGCCGATCGTGCTGCTCTATTTCTGGAGCGGCGGCGTCATGCCGGGCGTCGCCCTTTTGGCGCTGGCCGCCTTCGCGCTTGCCTCGGCGATGCGACTTGCCCGCTTCAACGTCAAGGCGGACGAGGTCCATGCGGCTTGGCGAAAAGCGTATTTCACCGGCATGCCGACGCCCAGCGCGGCGCTGGCGGTGCTGCTGCCGGTCTCGGTGGCCAGCCCGACGCCGACCACGCTCTACATGGTGGCGCTCTACACCGCGATGATCGCGGCGCTCATGGTGTCGACCATCCCCACCTTCTCCGGCAAGGGGCTCAGCCTCGGCCGGGGCCGGCGCGCGCGGGCCGCGATGCTTCTCGGCGCGGCGGCGCTTTGCGTGCTGGTGTTCCTGTTTCCGCGGCAGTTCCTGGTGCTGTTCACGGTGAGCTATCTGGCCAGCATCCCGGTGAGCATCATCAATTTCCGCCACGACAGAAAGGCGCATGCGGCGGACCTCGTGGACACGACCACGGAGCTTCCCGCCAACTGAGCGGCCTCGCGACGCTCCGGCATCGCGCCACCTGTTTCACCCGCGATCGACCGACCACGCCTCAGCGCTGGATCGTTTTCCACCGGCTACGCCTGGACATAATTCGGCCGCGAATTAGGCTTTGCAAAGCATGGGGATCAATTGGGTGGACTGGCGAGAAAGATCTCATGGCCAGCACCTTTATCGATTACGACGCTTTGCGCACTTTCGATGCCGACAAGTTCCAGAATAGGCAGCCGTTTCCCTGGGAGAATTTGAAAGGCTTCCTGACTGCCGAAGGGTTCGACCGGCTCTGCAAGGAATTTCCCCCACTCTCGCTGTTCGAATACCACAACAACATCCAGCGTAGCCACGGCCAGCGACCTCACAACCGGTACTATCTCGCCTACGAAGATTCGATCTACCACAAGAAGGGAGACAGCGGCGTGGTGCGCCATGACCAGCTGCCCGCTGCCTGGCAGAGCTTCATGGACGAGCTCGAGGAAAGCGAGGAGTACCACCGCTTCATTCGGCAGGCCCTGGGGATTCCGGGTTTCGTCGCCCGCTACGCCTGGCACGTGGGCACCAAGGGATCCGAGGTCTCGCCGCATATCGACGTGGCCAAGAAGCTCGGGACCCACATCCTCTACTTCAACACCAGCGACGAGTGGGACCCAGCCTGGGGTGGTGCGACGCTCGTGCTCGGCGGCAAGCAAGCGGCTGCCATGAACCCGGATTTCAAGGATTTCACGGTTCAGGAGGCCGCGCGGATCGTCGACAATCACAGCTTCCTGTTCAAGAACACCCCTGACGCTTGGCACGGCGTTACGGCCCTCACCTGCCCCGCGGAGCGCTACCGCCGCCTGTTCAACGTGATCTTCGAGCCGCCCGTCGCGCGTCGCCTGCTCGACCGCGCGCGATCCTTTCTGCGGGTTTAGAGCGCAATGACGCTTCTTCGAATTGTCCTTGCACTCTATCCTCTTGTTTGAGCATGATCTTTTCCAAAAACCGGCTTTTTGGGATCATGCTCTGGCCCCTGCATCGCGGGTCCCGGAACAATTTTATCCACGCCCTCCCCGGGGTGGCGGACAATGGACGCGGTCGACGATGCAGGAGCCGCAGCCATGTCCCAATCCACCAACCTCGCCCTCCCCCTGATCCTGCCTTCCCAGGCGCAGAAGCACGTGACGCACAACGAGGCGCTGCAGATGCTCGACGCGCTGGTGCAGCTCAGCGTGGCCGACCGCGACCGCAGCGAGGCGCCGCCGGCGCCTGCCGAGGGGCAACGCCACATCGTGTCGGCAGCTGCCGCGACCACCGGCCCCTGGGCCGGACGGGCCGGGCAGGTCGCGGTCTGGCAGGAGGGCGGCTGGAACTTCATGGCGCCGCGGGCGGGCTGGATCGCCTGGGTCGAGGCGGAGGCGGCGATTTTCGTGCGCACCGACGCCGGCTGGACGATACTGCCCGGCATGACGCAGACGCCCCGCTTCGCCATGCTCGGCATCAACACGGCGCCGGAGGCCGGCAAGCGCCTGGCGCTCAAATCGGACGCCGCGCTGTTCGACCATGCCGGCAACGACCACCGCATCACCGTCAACAAGGCGCGCGACACGGCGACGGCGACCATCGTCTTCCAGACGTCGTATGCAGGACGCGCCGAGATGGGGCTCGCCGGCAGCGACGACTGGTCGCTCAAGACCAGCGCGGACGGCGCCGCCTGGGCGACCGCGGTGGTCGTGCGGACGAGCTCTGGACGGCTGGAGCTGCCGGCGAGCAGCAAGGCGCCGACGCGGGCCCTGGTGGAAGGCCGGCTCCTGGTGACCGGCGGTGCGTTCGACCCGGCGGATGGCACGCCGGCCGGCGTGGCCATCGGCTACGACAAGACCGGCGACTTCGGCTTCGTCGGCGGCGTGCAAGCGGGAAGCGGAGCCAAGACGCTGGCCCTCAACCCGGCGGGCGGAACGGTGGTGTTCGGGTCGCCGGCGGGACGCAGCCTGGCTTCCGCCCAAAGCGCGATCGGCTTCCAGCACGCCCTGCTCGACCTGGACAGCCGGCTGGACATGGCGGCCGGCGTCGCCATGGCAGAGGTTACGGCGCGCAAGGCCTCGACGAGTGCCGGCGTGCCGCTGGCGCTCAACCGGCTGGGCGGCGGGGTGGCCGTGCAGCAGACCAAGGTGACGAGCGGCTTCGTCCTCGATGTGCTGGGCAGCGTGCGCTGCACAGCCGTCTCGCAGGTGTCGGACGCGGCGGAGAAGGTGGTGCTCGGGCCGTCGCTCGGCCTGGCCTTCGTGCGGCGCCTCAACCCGGTGACGTTCCGTTGGAAGGCGGGTCGTGCCGGGGCCGCCGAGACGGCGCCGGAGCGCGCCCATCAGGGGCTGCTCGCGCAAGAGGTGGCCGCGACGGCACGCGATCTCGGCGCAGATTTCGGCGGCTACAAGGACAGCACGGTCAACGAGCCCGACGCGCCGCCGAGCCACATGCTCGACTATTGGCAGTTCGTGGCGCCGCTGGTGAGGGCGGTGCAGGAGCTGGCTGAGCGGATGGATGGGCGCGACGCTAAACCGGACCGTCCAGCTTGCAGGTCAGGAAGTCGGAAAGGCTGTCGTCGTCCGAGCCGCAGCGGCGCGACGAGGCGGGCGCCACGGCGAGCGCATCGAGGCTCGCCTGGCTTGCCTGCAACGCCCGGGCCGTCAGCTTGAGGCTGGAGGGACAGAAGAAGACGTTGCCTTCCTCGGACACAACATGGGCGACGGCGTTGGCGCCCATCCCGGCGGCGGCGCGCTTGAGATCGTCGAGCGCGAGCTCCCAGCCGGGGCGGGCGTCCCAAATGCGGTTGAGGCAAGAGGTCGTGGTGACGGCCCCGAGATCGACGGCAGCCTGCGGGATGTCCTGGAACACCGCGACAGCGGGCGGAGGGGCGGCGGCGGAGTGGACGCCCAGATCCTGCCGCTCAGCGCAGCCCGATGCGACCAGCGCGAAAGCGACCGAGGGAATCAGGTAGCGAGTCGGCATCGGGGCGAGAGCTTAGCAGAATCAGGGCCCAGCGTCAGCTTCAGACGGCAGAGACTGCCAGGGAAAAATATGGAAATAGCGATCGAACAGCCACGCGGACTCTTCTTCACTCGGATCGGTCAAATTTCGACCGCTCGTCACCAACTTCTCACGGCAATCTCATCGCTGCCAGCAAAGTAGGGGGTCGCGCCCGGACCTGTTTCACCTTTAGTCATCAGGTATCCCGCGAGTATTCTGTTGCCCGCAGGAATGGCTATTTGGTAGCATTTCGGTGAACAGGGGGCGCAATGGCCAGGACGGAATTGGAACTCCCGCGTACTGGAATTGCGCGGGTGATACCGCATGCGAAAATTGCAGTATCATTGTCTTTGCTCGTCGTGGTTACGGTCTTCATCGCTTCTAGCTACGAAACGACCGCAATCATCGGCGACGTGCGCCGGCTCGGTGTCGAAACGCTTGCGATTGTTGCGCTGGTGCTCCTTGCCAATGCACTCATCGCCGTACTGAGGTTCAAGCTCATTGCGTCCGACATGGGGCACCAGGTTCTCTTCCGAAGCTCGATGGCCACCGTGAGTGCAGGGAGCCTTGCCGGGGCGTTGTTCTTCCAACTCGCCGGTCAGCTGATCGCTCGCGGGGCGATCATGGGACGCGGCGGAGTCCCCTTCTCCGACGTCGTCGTCATCACTCTCTACGAACGCGTGGTCGCAGCCATCGTAGCTGCGCTCGCCGCAATCGCGGGCGCGTACTTCGTGTTCGGTCGAATCTATGTCGATCCGTACGCTGGCGGCGCGGAACTGATCAAACTGATGGTCGGTCTGATCGCCGCGACCACAGTTGGAGCGATCGTCGGCTATGGCCGAATTGCGATCGGCTCAGTGCTTCCTCTCATTTCCGAGCACTTCGCGAGGAGCATCCTGCGCGTGGTGTTGCTCACAATCCTCGTTCAGCTGCCGATCATGGTCGCTTATGTAGTGACGGCACACGCCCTGTCACCGGAAGTCTCGATACTCGATCTCACCGCGGCGACGGCTATCGTGATGTTTGCCGCAAGCGTACCCATTAGCCTGGCTGGGTGGGGCGTGAGAGAAATGAGCGCAGTGGCGGCCCTAGGCCTGATCGGCGTCTCTGGTCACGCGGCGTTCACAACCGCCATTGTCGTCGGCCTGGGCTCGCTCATTTCCATGGGCATTGTCGCCGCCGCGTCACTACCAATCAAAGTTAGGATCGAGCCTGCGGCCGCTGACCCATCGATCGACTACACAAAGGCACTCGCTTGGGCACTTCCGCTTGCCGCGGCAACGCTGGTTCTGTTTCAGGTGTACATTCCGGTCGGCTCCGGATTGCTCAATGTCAACCTTGCAGACCCAATAGCCTTGATCGCCGCAGCTCTGTTCATCTTGGCGCAGGTCAAAGATGGACACATGCCACGATGGCGAGTGCCGACTCTAAATCGAGCAGTGGGCCTGGCTACAGCCTCCCTGACGCTCGCGCTTTTTATCGGATTCGGCGCCTTCGGGCTGACGCAGTGGGCCTGGGTGAACAGATACCTGGGATGGTTTGTCTTGCTCGCCTACGGGGCGACCGGTGCCCTGATCGTCCGGCAGGGCCATGATGCGTTTCGTATTTTCCTATTGACCTACATAGGCGCAACAGTCGGCGTGATCGGTTTGGAACTTGGAATGATGGGGCTTCGTATCATGGGCCTTGATCTAGACGGCCCGATCTCGATCGAGGGATTTTCGCAGAACCACAATTTTTTCGCGTTTCAGTTGCTTATGGCGATGTGTGCAATTCTTGTATTCGCAAAGGGCAGCTATTCGCGGCTTATCCTACTGTCCTTCGTGCTTATTGCGTTGTGGTTCGCCGGGTCTCGCTCCGGGTGGATCGCTGCCCTTTTCGTCGTTGGATTTGGACTTTATCTAAGAACCATTGCGGTACGCGAACTGCTCGTTGCCCTTAGCGTTACAATACTTGCCGCGTCGCCCCAGTTCTTTGCCCACGCCCTGACTTACGAGACCGCCGACGGTGTCGAGGTGCAGAATGTCACGTCCCCGGCCACGACACCGCCTGTGCTCACGCACCGGTTCCAGAAGATGGCGCCAGAGATCGTCCCAAGCGAGGAATCAACTCAAGCAAATCCTGACGCTCAGGGAAGGCTGGAAGCTGTTCGTATCGCATCCGATATTCGGAGCAGGCCTCGGGGCCTTTCGAAATGAGATGTTCATTAGTAATACGACGGGCATCCCGCTTTTGATCCACTCAACCGCATTGTGGCTGCTGGCGGAACTCGGGCTGTTCGGGTTCCTGATATTCACAATTCCAGCACTTAACATTTTCGAACTCGAATGGAATGGCGCGACCAGGATACGGCGAAAATTATCGTCCTGTGCTGTATCGCGTTCGCGGTCATGTCGGGCCCAGCCGACATGCTCTACCAGAGGACCTTTTGGCTGATCATCGGCGCCGCCTTGGCAAATCCAGTGTTCGCAAGGGGCACTCATACCCAACGCAGTCCGGATACGCGTCAAGCAAGCAGCTCGCCGTAGATTGCAAGGGTCTCGTCGACAACTTTGCTTAGCACAAATTCGGCCTCGACCCGCCGGCGGGCCGCTCTGCCCAGGCGGCAGCGCTGCTCGGCGTCGCCGAGCAACTCGCTCAAGACCGCGGCAAGCGCTTCAACATCGCCAACGGGAACGAGGCGGCCCGTTTCCCCGTCCAGGACAATTTCGCGGCAGCCAGGAATGTCCGTAGCGACTATCGCCGTGGCGCTCGCGGCCGCCTCGAGCAGAGCTTTCGGAAGACCTTCGTGGTGCGATGGCAAGCAGACGATCTGCGATTGAGCGAACACTGCAGGCATGTCCTCGCGCCACCCCCACACTTCGACCACGCCTTCCGAGGACCAAGCCTCGACGTCTGCTGTCGTGACACTACTTGGGTTCATTCGATCGACCTTGCCTGCCAAGGCAAACCGAGCCGAAATCCCGGTCGCGCGGATCAGCCGAGCTGCCTCGACGAATTCGAGAATTCCCTTTTCCACCAGGAAGCGAGCCGGAAAGACGACCAACGGTGGGGACCCGTGGCAATCGACGATGCGGTATCTTGCGAGCTCGACACCAGCACCGCGCACAACTCGAACCCGATCGGGTTCGACCAGACCGCTCGTGACGAGCCGATCACGGTCGTGCGCATTCTGCACGATCAACCGGGACCGCCGGCCGCTCAGGGCCAATCGAAGTAGCCGTGCAACCGCACGGCGCAAGATGCGTGCCTTTCGCGATGGTGAGGAGAAGACGAAACCAAGCCCACCCAGCGCATTCACGATTGCGGGCACCCCGGCCAGCTTTGCGGCCAACGAGCCGTAGACGACTGGCTTCAGAGCGACGTTGTGAACGAGGTGGGGACTAAAAGCGCGACAAATCTTGGTAAGACGTTGCAACGTTGCAAGATCGTCAAAGGGCGCCAGTCCTCCGCGATTGAAGGCGACCTCGAACAGGCGAATGCCGGCCTCGGCGATAACTTGCCGGTGGCAATCGGTGCGTGTGGCAACTGCCACTTCGAAGCCAGCACGGCTGGCGGCGACGGCGAGCGGCAAGCGGTGCGAGACGAAATACCAGTCCTCGGTGACGATAAACAGAAGCCGAGGTCGTTCAACGATCCGCCCAGCCGTGAAGCCGGGATCATCTAACGCCTCTTCCATGTGGCCTATTTCTCGAGCGCAATCAGCGCCGCCTTGGGTCGCGCCGCGCGTTCCCTCAGCCGACGCCATAGTAGTCCTTGTACCATGCCACGAACCTGCGGATGCCTTCCTCGATCGGCGTCTTTGGCTTGAACCCGATGTCGGAAATGAGAGCGTCGACATCCGCATAGGTCCGCGGCACGTCTCCCGGCTGCAGAGGCAGCATGTTCTTCTTCGCGGACTTTCCCACCGTCTTCTCGATGCACTCGATGAAGTACATCAGTTCGACTGGGTGATTGTTGCCGATGTTGTAGAGGCGATAGGGTGCGGACGACGTCCCCGGATCGGGATCGTCGCCGTTCCAAGCCGGGTTCGGCTCAGCGGGGTGATCCAACGTCCGGATAACGCCTTCAACAATGTCATCTATGTAGGTGAAATCCCGGGAGTGCTGGCCGTAGTTGAAGACGTCGATCGGCTCGCCGGCGAGGATCTTGCGGGTGAACAGAAAGAGCGACATGTCGGGCCGGCCCCATGGGCCGTAGACGGTGAAGAACCGCAGTCCCGTGGTCGGGATGTCGTACAGGTGGCGTAGGAATGCGCCATCAGCTCGTTGGACTTCTTGGTGGCCGCGTAGAGGCTGACAGGATGGTCGACGTTGTCATGGACGCGAAAAGGCATCCTCGTGTTTGCGCCGTAGACCGAGCTGGAGGAGGCATAGACCAGATGCTCGACGCCGTGATGCCGACACCCTTCGAGGATGTGCAGAAAGCCGACGATGTTGGAATCGATGTATGAGTGAGGGTTCTCGAACGCGTATCGAACGCCAGCCTGCGCCGCGAGATTGATCACCCGATCCGGTTTATGAGTGGCGAAAATGTTCGCGATGGCGTTCCTATCCTGGAGATCACATTTGGCGAAATGGAACTTGTTCCGACCTACCAATTGTGCAAGTCGGGCCTCTTTGAGACTGACGTCGTAGTAATCGTTCAGGTTGTCGAGCCCGATCACCTCGTCGCCCCTATCCAGCAGGCGGCGCGCCGTGTGCGATCCGATGAAACCGGCCACACCGGTAACAAGAACTTTCATGCGCTATTTCCTATTGCGTGGCTATATCCGAGCGTCGCTTTCGGCAATCGGAAGGACTTGCTTCACGTCGTAGATAATGCCCCCAGGCACGAGGAGCTTCCGCATCGCGGCCGCTCCGATTTCCCGGAAGGGGTCATGGCGAACGGCCAGCACGATTGCCTCGAACGGACCTTCGGGCAGAGTTTCGGCAAGCTCGAACGCAAACTCCTCCCTGACCTCGTCGGGGTCGGCGTATGGGTCATGAACCGTCACATCACCGACCAGTTCTGAAAGGCGGGTTCGAAGATCGGCGATCTTGGTGTTTCGTATGTCGGGGCAATTCTCCTTGAAGGTGAGGCCAAGTATCAGAACACGGGCCCGCCCGACCTCCAATCGTTCTCGTAGCATGGCCTTGACCACATCAAAAGCAATCCACTCGGCCATGCTATCGTTGATTCTCCGTCCCGCCAGGATCATCTCCGGATGGAAATCCAATCGATTGCGCCTTGTGTGTCAGGTAGTAGGGGTCGACGCCGATGCAATGGCCGCCGACCAGTCCTGGCGAATAGCCGTGGAAGTTCCATTTGGTGCCCGCCGCCGCGAGAACCTCGCGCGACTCGATGCCGAGCTTCTTGAAGAGCTGAGCGAGTTCGTTGACAAGCGCGATATTGACGTCCCGCTGCACGTTCTCGATCACCTTGGACGCTTCTGCCACACGGATGGAACTGGCCCGATGGGTTCCGGCCGAGACCACCCGTTCGTAGACCGCATCGACGAGTTCCGCAGCCGCAGGCGTTGAGCCGGAGGTTACCTTGACGATGTCAGACAGGCGGTGCTTGTGATCGCCTGGGTTGATTCTCTCGGGGGAGTAACCGGCGAAGAAATCCTCGTTGAAGGTCAGCCCTGACTTCTTGGCGAGAATGGGAACGCAAACTTCTTCCGTGGCGCCTGGATAGACGGTCGATTCGTACACCACCACGTTGCCCGGCGAAAGCACCCCACCGACCATCTCGGACGCTCGTTCCAAGGCCGTGAGGTCGGGCTGGAGCGCCGCGTTCACTGGCGTCGGCACGGTCACGATATAGAAATTGAGTTCTTCGAGATCCTCGATCCGGCTCGAGAATTGCAGGTTGCGCGCGGCGTCGAACTCCTCCCTTGTCACCTCGCGCGTGCGGTCGACATGCTGTTTCAGCTCGGCGATCCGCCTCTCGCTGATGTCGAAGCCGATGACCGGGAATTGACGCGCGAGATAGACTGCAAGCGGAAGGCCGACATATCCCAATCCGATGACACCGATCCGAACGTCGGCGAGGCTTGTCAACGCCATCAGCAATCTCCTGCACGCCTAGCTTAGAGGCGGGTGACCACTAATCGTTAGCACCCGCCAATGCAAGGCTGGAAAGCATCGGTTCACCGAAGCCGCGATGCCATGGGCGACGAGGACCCCACCGGCTTCTGGAAAGGGACAATCCGGGGCGGTATGTCGATGAGGAAGTCGACGGCTTGAAATCGTTCACGAGCTTATTGCGCCAAGTCGTAAAGCGACCAGCGCCCGAAGCGATGTGCTGCACGGGCCGACTGATTCAGGTTCGCCATGGCCGGGGGCGGCAGCGCCCCATCTTCGACGACGACGTGGCTTGCCTTTGAGCTTTCTATCAAAGAGGTCAGAGCTTGAGCGGGGTCACTACCTTCACGCATCTCACGGTTGAGCTCCAATAGGCGCGTCCACTCCGGGACAAGTGGACTGCCCGCATAGAAAAGGGCGTTCATATCATTTGGTATAAACGCAAGCGGCTGGAGGCCGGCATAGCGCACGGCCAGGCCGACAGTGGCATCTCCGATGGGCAAGTATCGCCCTTGGACGGGCCGCTGGCGTAGGAAAGCCAGCAGGCGGGTTACGTTCGTATCCTGTTCGCGGTGGCCGGATGGAATGGAGGCGACGCCGAGCATGTCCGAGATGCGATTGGGATACACGGACCACCACTGAACCAGGATCAGCGCGGCGACCATCGGCCCCAGCATGGCGGACGGCCACAACCGTAGCCGGGCGAGGCTGCGCTGTATTGCCGCCAGGGTCATGACGAAACCGACCAGCGTTGCCGGTATGATCAAGCGCAAGCCGCGAATGAGATCGAGCTGCGTGGGGGTCGTTCCGCGCCAATGAGAGATCGCTTGGTCAATGGCGCATAGACCGACCGATGCAATCAGACAACCCAATATGAAAAGGAGGAAGAAGCGACCTTCCCGCCTGTCGCCAAGGCGTCCCGTGGCAGACGCACATAGTCCCGCGAGCCCGATCAGCCACACCGGCCACGCTGCAGCACCGGTCTCCAGCACGAACCTCTCCAGCGCCAGAAACGCGTCATAGAAGATGGGCCCATTGGCTTTTTGAAAGGCAGCAAGGGCGTTTCCCTGTGCTGGGTTCACGGGCTCGCCTCCGGAGAACGAGGCTAAGAACGGCACGGTGAAAGGAAGTGCCGAGGCTACGAACACGACGCCCCCGGCTACCATCCATGCCAGGCGAGGCAAGAACCGCTCGGCGGAATCTCGCAATGCGAATGCGCCAAGCCAGAGGCCTGCGGCCATGGCAGGAGCGCTGACCGGATGGATGTAGATGGTCAGTCCGCATGCTCCGAAAAGAAGTGGCAACAAGCGCGAGCGGTGCGCAAAAAGAAGAAAGAGCAAAAGCAAATATGGGATGGCGGCATCGAAAGCGTTGCGAACCAGCGGCACCCAGAACTGCCCGAACAGGTCGTTCTGGCCCCAAACCCAAATGGGAGACAACGTCATGGCCGAGAGAAGGAAGGCCCACGTCCTACTTCGAGTGAGACAAAATCCCAAAACGTAAAACCCGAGTACTTGCAAAACTAGAGCCGGCAGGCCCGTCCACAGGTAGCCGCGGCCGATGTCGCCGCTCAGCCATGCGAAGAACCGCACCATCGGTACGAAAACGGAGACATAGAAGTCGGTGTTGCGCGGGTCGGAAACAAGCGGGTCCTCGGCCATGCGATCAGGATAAAGGGAACCTGCAACCCAGCCAGCGATGTTTCCGGCATCCGTGCTGTTGAGGACCACCGGGCTCTGATGAGCCTGGTGCAACAGGACCGTGTTAACCAGGACAAAGCCGCCGAGCACCAAAAGCGGCACAACATGACTGCGCGTTTTGGCTGAAGTGACGGAGGCGGCCCTTCCACCTCTTGCAATCGCGAAAGACAGCATGGCCCCGGCGAACACAGTGCAGAGTAGCCAGATAGGGGCCACGAACCGTCCTGCTATGGCATAGTCCAGCCCATCGCTTCGCGGATCTGTCCCGGTCGGACTCGAAAAGTACAGCTGTCCTCGCCAATGGGAGAACCTGCCGCCTCCCAGGGCGGCAATTTCATCATGTCTGCTGTGCGGCGGACCCAAAACCGTGCCGTCTAGAGTTAACTCGATGTCCGACCCGCTTTGGTTGTCGGAAGAGTCCGAGCGAGCAATCATGCCCCAAAATGGTGGACGCGGGTCGACCGGATGCTGATAACTCAGCCCTTCGATATGGACCATGCGGGCAGGATCGAGCCGTAGCCGAAACTGGAAAGGGCGCAGCAGTTGGTTGGCCAACAACAGGCCGAGGAGGAGCGCCAAAAAACCTGCTAGGCAAAGTGCGCTCAATCGTATCCGTTGAGCAATATGCCTATTGTCCACCGAACGCCCTAGACGGCTGAGCTTCACTTTGCCGCTTCTCGCCGACCACGCTCCAGCTGTAGCCGTGACGATGATAGGCCGCCACGTTGTGGAACCCATTTTCCTCCAGCAGGCGAGTGGCCTCCTCTCGGCGGTAGTACTTGGCATAGGCTGGGTTGAGCTGATCGTAGATGACGAGGCGACGCTTGTCCGGCGCCAGGCGACAATAGACCGTGTCCAGGTAGTCGCGCATCGGCAAGCGTATGTGGCGCGCCAGGAAGGCATAACCTAAGACCAACCCATCAGCCCCCCAGCAGAAAGCTGCGAGAGCGCGATGAGGCATGCGCTTGGTCAGGGTGCGAAGGGGCTTGGCCAGTGCCAGGTAGAACGCGTTGCCCTCTCGCCCGTAGAGCCAGATGAACAGCTTGCCGCCGGGCTTGAGAGCTTTCTCGGCCGCCACCACTACGGCAGCTGGATCCTCTATGTGGTGAAGAACCCCGATCGAGACGACCAGGTCGAAGCGGGCGTCCTGGGGGATCGAGGTGCCCTCGCCTCGAATCACCGTCACTTGGGCTGCTCGACCGGCGGTGTTGGTCCGCAACACCTCCGCAGCATCGGATGGCTCGATCGCGGTGACGTTCGCCGCACCGGCATCCAGCAACATGTTCACGATGCGTCCGGACCCGGCGCCGATATCGGCGACCGCCTTATCGCTTATATCCTCTTCGGCCAGAAGGGGTCCGCAAATATCATGAAACAGGCCTGCCGACCCGTAGTAGCCGGAATTGTCGGTATAGCGGGTCCATTGATCGCCAAAATCCGAGATTGTCTTGCGATCGACCGAAGTCCTTCCAATCACGGTTCGCGTTCCTCTTAGTTTCGCTCAAGGCCGAGACGCGAGGTAAAGCCTGTTCAGGCCATAGACGAAGCCTTTCACGCGAATGTTTTCGAAACCGCCACTCTCAAACAACCGAACCATACCGTCGGGATCAATTCCCATCACCTCGCCGTCGGCCACTTCGCGGTGCTTGTCCTCGCTGTACCACCAGATGGCATGCCCGATATCCCCGATGAATTTGCCGATCATGGTGGCGATGAGCCGACCCCCGGGCCGCAATACCCGATGAGCTTCCTTTATGGCACCCAGCCGTTCGGGGATGTGGTTGAGGCAAGCGACAAAGGCCACGGTCTCGAAGCTGGCGTCCTCGAACGGCAGCCTGTCGGACAACTCTATCAAGACGATGTCGCCGCCCCAATCAACGACATCGACTCCGACGCTGCGATCAGCGGCAGCTGTGCCGAGCCCCCGATCCTGCAGGTGCTTACGATAGAGCTTTATGAGCGTGTTGTCTCCGGCCCCGACGTCGAGAACGCGCCCGCAGAGTTCCGGTAAAACTGCCGCATATCTTTCAGCTCGTAGAGAGGTCAGATGAAGCCGCTCTGCCTGAGCATCTGGCAACAGCATCATGCGAAGAGGTGCACCGACCAGGTCCCAGGCGGTCTGTATGATGGGTTTGTCCCGCGACAAAGCCCAGTCCGGAGGAAAGCTGCCGTCATGCGTGGCCATGGTTGCATTTGTCATTCGCGACTGTCCCTTCTGTCGCTGCGTGTCAGGCGGCCTGTCCTCATGCTGCCTACGACATCGGCCGCGAACAGCGCGCCCGGCGCGCTCGCAACCAGGTTGCAGATACCTACGCAGATCGCGAGCGTGACCGCATCGCTGGCGCTCATGACACCCGTCGGTACCAGAAGCGCGACGACGGCAGCTTCCCTGGACCCGAACCCCGCGTAAAGAAACGGGACTAGCTGCGCAAGGTAGATCCCCGACGCCGTGGTCAGAGCAATGGGGAATGGCAAGTCCAACGACAATCCTTCAGCTAGGATTACGAGGATCGTTGCAAACAGAATTGAGCTTCCGATTGCCATCGCCAACTGCCATACCAAGTTTTCCAGGGTTCCGGTGTGGCGCAAGAAGCGTTCAATAGCCCGGCAAATGATTTCCAAGGAATTCGGCAAGACATGACGAGCAAGGCTGCCGAATGCCACTATGACGAATATCGAAACAAACAATGCGGCCTGCATTAGGATGATGCCCGTCGCCCAGCCATAGTAGAACTGGAGTGGCAAAAACAACAGTCCAGTAGCGGCAAGTCCGATCACCGCGAGACCACGATCCGCAAGAATGGCCTCCACCGCTTGCGCGGTGCCGAGACCGAACAACACGCGCGACGCGGCCGCCCTGCCTGCATCAGCCATGATACTCATGGGCAAAAAATAGGCGGCGAACAAAGTGACGAAGTTTAGCTTTAGCAACGTAGCGAACGAGATATGTGCACCGTCGCGCGCCAGCCGCAGGATTCGATAGTATCGGACAGTGGCGATGACCATGACCAGAAGCATCGTCCCGACGGCCAGGCCGAAATGGATGGGCTCTATGTTAGCGACTTGCGCCGCAACACCTCGAACGTCACCAGCAAACCAGAGGATGGCCAGCAGGCAAGCCGTAGCGGCGAAGGGCATCAGCGACCGTATCAAAGGATCGCGCTCACGGCGGCTCCACGGAGCCCAGGCCCAGGTTCGCAGCTTCGTATTGGGCAAGTCGGATTTGGCTCAGTTGATCCGCGATGAGGCCAAGCATTCCGATCAGCAACCCGGCGAGCATGAGGAATACCCCAAAAACAGGGAACCCAGTGCCAACGTGTAGAGCAATATAGGCACTGTACACCGCTCCCACTGTGAAAAGTAGCAAGGAAACCGGTAGGAAGATGCGCATGGGCGCAAATAGCATCATGACCCGTAGAACCAGAAGAAGTGCCTGGAAACCTGCCCTTAGGGTGACCTTGCTAGACCCAATTCGGGCAGACACATGAACAGGACAGTAGTCGATGGGGTAGCCACGCTCCAACATGATGAGCAAGCTCGTGGTCGATGCGCTGTAACCATTGGGGAGGAGAGCAAGGTAACGGTTGATCACTTCCGTACGAAATACGCGCAGACCGCAATTCATGTCACGCCCGCCTTTGAACCCGAGCAGCCGCGCAAGAACCAGGATCATGGTCTTGCCGAAGCCTCGCACGACCGAGCGACCGCCCGTGACTCGCTGCCCTATGATGGCGGCCACCTTTTGCTGGCGGATAGCATCGATCATCGCGATCAGGTCTTCCACCCGGTGTTCGTTGTCTGCGTCGAACCACGCGACCAGAGGCCGCTTCGCATTCGACATCCCAGTCTTCAGAGCCCCGCCATAGCCGCGGTTGAAGCGGTGCCGGATCAGACGAACCTCGCCATGCCTCTCGACCACCCCCGCTGTGCCGTCGGTGGAGCCGTCGTCGACGACGATGATCTCGGCTTTCGACATGCTTGCAAGAAGCTGCCGCAGCGTGGGACCGATCCCGTCCATTTCGTTGTAGGCAGGTATCACGATCGAAAGATCGTCGTAGAGCTTCTTCAAGGGTAACCTACCTGCTTTGCCGTCATATCCCGGCTGAAGTGCGCCACACGGCCAGGCTTAAAAAGGTCCAGAGCGCATAGCTTCCAGCAAGGTCACCGTCAATATGCCGTCGCCACATTCGGCGCACCTCGCCCGCATCGAGAAATGGGCTTAGGCAATCGGCTTCCGCATCCAGCAGCTTGTCTCCAACCGTCCGCAAAGGTCCGGCCAGATAGGCAGCCACCGGGATGTTGAAGCCCTGCTTCGGCGCCTTCGTAACGCCCGGCGGAAGACCGCGCCGTGTCAGGGCTCGGCGAAGGATCCGTTTCCCTTGTCCTGCGCTCGTCCGCAGCAAGGAGAGGTCCAGGCCGTTCGCAAACTCCATGATACGCCGATCCAGGAAGGGAACCCGCACTTCCACACCATGTGCCATGCTCATGGAGTCCGACTTCATCAACAGATCGCCGGGGAGGTAGTAGCTCTGGTCAGCGATCAGGGCACGGTCGATGACCCCGCCTTTCCCCTGGAGGGAGGACGCGTAGTCTGCCATAGGGTCCTCAGTCAGCAGCGAACGCATAGCAGATCCGTAGACCTTGTTCTGAGCCTCGGGGAACAGATATCGACGCCATTGCGGATGAGCGTTGCCGCTCCCGTTTGCCAACCCGGCAAAGAAGCGTGCCGCCTTCTCGGCTGGCCTGATGCGACCATCCTTTCTGCTCGACGAGGCGAAGAGGGCAAGGGACGAAAGCCGGGCGAGGTGCGAAGGGACGAAGTTGCCCACAATGTGGGCCAGCATAGTCGCACCATATGTCTCATAGCCGGCGAAAAATTCGTCCGCACCGTCGCCGGTCAGCAGAACCTTCACCTTTTTGCTTGCCCGCTGGCAAAGCGCGTAGAATGCAAGCGAGCTGGAATCCGCGAGTTGTCCGTCCGTCTTGGCCACAACGTCGCGGAAAACCGCCTCGAGGTTGGCCTGCGTGTCGATCGCGATTAGCTCTTGGCTCAAACCCGCCTGTTGGGCCGAAACCGCCGCCAGACTGCTTTCATCGAACGACCGGTCGCCAAAGGTCGCCGTGTAGGTCGAGACCTCCGGATGATGCTTCAACGCTGACGCAACCAAAGCACTGTCGATACCCCCGCTGAGAAGGAGCCCCAACGGCACGTCACTGATCAATTGATCCTTTACGACCTGGTCCCAGAGCGCATCGAACTCAAACAAAGCCTCATCCAGATTTCGAGTGACCGCCGATCGTTTGGGCTGCCAGAAGCGTTCAATCCGAAAGCTTTGTCTATCCGCAACCAGTATGCAGCCGGGCGGCAAGGGAAAGATCCCCTCGACCAGCGTGCGCTCAGGTCCCGCGTAGCCTTGCGCAAAGTATCTATGGAGCGAGGCAGAATTCAGCGACCTCGGTTGGTCGGCAAGCGACAGCAATGCTTTGATCTCGCTAGCAAACCTCAGGGACCGTCCGACCCGAGAATAGTAGAGTGGTTTGATGCCGATCGGGTCCCTGGCGAGGACCAGGCGCTGCTCGCGGTGATCCCAGAGACCGAGCGCATACATGCCTTCAAGTCTGAAGAATGCTTCCAGACCCCATTCCCGGTAGCCCGGCGCAATCACCTCGGTGTCACAGGTCGAGGTAAACGGTGCGACGCCCCGTGCCTCGAGGGCCGCCCTTATGCTGAGGTCGTTGTAGATTTCGCCATTGTAAGTCACAGTTGCAGCCGCCGATCGATCCTGGATCGGCTGTGCGCCGGCATCCGAAAGGTCGCGGATGGCGAGTCGCCGGTGTCCGAATCCGACATGACCGTCGATCCAGACCGCTTGGGCGTCCGGCCCGCGGTGAGCCAACGTGTCGGTCATCTTCTGCAAATCGGCGCGATCCACCGGCCGGCCGTCAAAATTAACAATTCCTGCGATTCCGCACAAATTGCCACCTTCCGACTGAGAAGCCGTTTTGACCGATGACCTCGTCACTGTCCATGCTTCCTTGAACCGGGGGTATGAGAACACCACGCATTGGCCGTTGAACTCGTTCAAGTACAAACCTTAGGGCCCAGGGCCTACGAGTGGGGAACCGCCAATGTCAGATCGCTATGAGTTCGGATCGAACTGGGCGAACTTCATCGAAAAAAACTACACGCCACAGCGTCGAGAGTCCGCCAAGCGGAACCTGCTGGACTTCGTCGGGATGCCTGACCTGAAAGGTCTAACCTTTCTCGACATAGGCAGCGGGAGCGGCTTGCATTCGCTTGCCGCATTCGACGCGGGGGCGGCTCGGATACACAGCTTCGACTACGACCCTATGTCGGTTCAGACGACCCAGCGGCTTTGGGAACTGGCGGGTAAGCCGCCGCACTGGACGGTCGAGCGCGGCGATATCCTCGACAGGGCCTATGTCGACGGTTTGGGCCAATGGAAAATCGTCTATTCCTGGGGCGTTCTCCACCACACAGGGTCTATGTGGGAGGCGGTCGACAATGCCGCTGGCCTGACGAAACCGGACGGCAGCCTGTTCATCGCCTTATATTCCTCAAATGTCGCCCGGCCTTCTCCTGAATTCTGGCTAGACGTCAAGAAGCGATACAATCGGGCCGACGCAGCTGGCAAACGGCGCTTGGAGTGGTGGTATCTCTGGCGATTTGGCATCGGCCGCAACCCGTTGCGACTGCCACTGCTCCTGCGTGACATGTATCGCAAACGCCAGAGCCGCGGCATGGACTACATGACCGACGTGCGTGACTGGCTGGGCGGGTGGCCCATGGAGTATGCCGACGATCAAGACGTCGTCGATCGGCTCGAGAGCAAGTCAGGCTACAAGCTGGTGAGAGTTTCCACGGGGGAAGCCTGCAGCGAATTCCTCTTCGAGAAGGGCAGGCCGGCAAAGGATCGGACCTTGGTTCGCGAGTTGGTTGCGAAAGGCGGCGACATCAGGCAGTAAGCGTGTCGGGCGCGCACCGGGTAGCCGACATGCTTCGATCTTCGCAAATCGTCACGCTGCTGGGCGTGGCGGTGCAACTCGTCGGATTCCTTCGAACCGTCATCATCGCTGCGGCACTTGGTGTTTCGCTCGATGTGGACGCCTATAACATTGCAATCCTTGCACCTGCATTCATCACCAACGTTGTTGGGGGGTGGCTCCAGGTTAGTTTCGTCGGTCGTTATGCAGCGCTGGTCGCGACGGGCGAACGTCACCTGGCCGAGGCGTTTCGCGCCGGAATGCTGGTTCTCGTGTGCTGCATTGGTGTGGCGGCAGTCGCCATATGCTGGCTTTTCCCAGTGCAAGTCATGAGCTTCTTCCTTCCGGCTGGTAGGGAAACCCTCGCGACTGCGTCCGCAGCCGCTCTCGCCTATGCCGGTTGGATGCTTCTGCCTACCCTGCTGGGAGACTTCCTTGGGCTGATCCTCAATTGCCACGGATATTTCCTGGCGGCAGCGGCGGCGCCGCTCGTGAACGCCTTTGTGTCAGTCGTGGCGCTCTGGTTGTGGCACTCGCCAGATCTAACGGCACTTGTCGTGACCTTGCTGATCGGCAGTATCGCTCAGCTAGCCACCATTCTTCCCGTCGTGGCGCGGCTCGGTCTTGGCTTTCCCATCCGCCGTGCGGGTGACGCCAGCAGCGAGGTGCGTGCTACCTTGTCGATCGCCCTCCCTCTGCTGCCCGCCATCATGTTCAGCAATGCGGTGTTGCCCTTAGTCCAATTCAATGCGGCCCGCCTGGGGGAAGGGGTAGTGGCTATCTACGGATATGCCTATCGCCTGCACGGCGCAGTCATGCAGGTCCTTGTGAGCGGGCTTGGAACGGTACTTCTGCCTCATTTCGCGGCGTTGGTCGCCCGCGGCGGGCAACAGCAGGTGATGAGCCTGCTCCGTCGATTGGCACGTGGTGGTGTGCTTGTGACAGCCTATTTGGCGGTAGGGATCACGCTGATGGGCAAAGCAGCCGTTGCCACTTTGTTGGCGCGGGGCCGGTTCGATGCCGCTATGGCCAGCAGCGTAGGAGAGGCGTGGGCAATCCTCAGCCTCTCGCTCTTTCCGTTCGCGTTCGGAACTTATGTTGCAAAGCTCGCTCAGGCGATGCGACACGTCTACTTCATTCTGGCAACGAGTTGTGCGTCCCTGCTAGCGACGCTGCTCGTCACGAAGGTCGGGGCCTCGCGTGAGAGCCTCGTGATCCTTTGTCTGGCTCCTGCTGCTGCGGTCACCGCAGCAACGGTGGTGTGGTTCTATTGGCTGGGTCGCCACTATTCGATCCGCGGACTGTTGATCGACATCGTAGTCGCAGGCCTACGCACCACCGTAGTGTTGACTCCAGCGGTCATCGGGGACGTGTTGTTCACCTCCGCGTGGGCTTTCGATGGACCAGACCTGCTATTGCTTGCCCTTCGCGGCGCCGCGTTCACGACCATCGCGGCAGCAATGCTTTGGCTGACCGGCTGGTATCGCTGGTTTCTGGCGAAGCCGTGAACGACATTCTGTCTCTAGGCAGCAAGCGCTGGGGCTTGGTCTCGCTGTGCATCCTGCCAAGCCTGGAACATCAAGACGTCCCATAGCAGATACTGGTTGTTGCGGCGCCCGGAGATGTGATCCTGCCAAACCTTTCTGATGGGCACCGGATCAAAGAAGCCATCCGCCTTCAGACGGCTTTCGGTCAGCAGCCCTTCCGCCCAGTCACGCAGTTCGCCCCGCAACCAGCTGTCGATTGGAACGCCGAAGCCCTTCTTTGGCCGCTCGACCATGGCAGGCGGCACGTGCCTGTACAGGATCTGTCGCAGCGGCCATTTGGAAATGTTCTCGAAGCGCAATACGGACAGCGGAAGCGAGAGAGCGAACTCCACGATGCGGTGGTCCAGTAGGGGTACCCGGGTTTTCGAGGCTGACGGCCATAGCCGCCCGATCTACCTTCACTAGAATGTCGTCCGGAAGATAGCTGACCAGATCGGTCAGCATCATGCGCTCGACGTAGCCGGGAAGGTCGGGCAAGGTCTCTAAGCCGGTCAACATAGTGGGCCTTTCATGCCCTCCGATGACCATCTGGGAAGGGTCGTCCCAGTGCGAGCATAGCTTTTTGTAGAGCTCGGCAGGTGTCCTGAGGGCAAGGATGTCGGCTAGCTTGTGTACTTGGTCCCGACGCGCGCCTGACGCTGGCGGTTCGGAAGCATGGACATCAACGGACCCGCGATCCGGTCGTAGAGTGCGGGCGAAGGCAACTTCGCAAGCCCTGCAGCAGCGGCGCGCAGAGGCGCGGGAAAGAGGGAAAGCTTGGCCCAGAATGCGTCCGCGAAGGCGTAGCGGGTGTAGCCAGAAGAAGCTCGTCACCCGCATCGCCGGACAGCGAGTACGGTTACGCTTTGCCTGGCGAGCCGCGACACCAGGTAGGTCGGAATCTGCGAGCTGTCGGAGAACGGCTCGCAGTAGATCTGAGGCAGCTTCGGAATGACGTCCCGTGCTTCCCTTTCCGTCACGTAGAGTTCCGTGTGATCGGTGCCGAGATGTTTTGCCACTGCCTTGGCATGAACAGCTTCGTCGTAGCCCTCTTGATCGAAGCCAATCGTGAACGTACGGACAGGGCGGCTCGACATCGACTGCATGACCGCCACGATGGCACTGGAATTGATACCGCCGGACAGGAAGGCTCCGAGCGGGACATCCGCTAGCATTTGTCCTGAGAGAGACTGGCGCAGCAGCCCGTCCAATGCGTCGACCGCCTGCTCGAGGCGTACCTTCGAACGCTTCCATCCTGCCGCGCTCGGCGACACGGGCGGCGCTCCAATAGGCCTCGATTGTCGGCTCTTCGCCCTGTCTGATCTGCAAAAAGTGGCCCGGCCGCAGCTTCGAGATGCCACGATAGATGGTGTATGGCGCTGGAATGTAGTTGTGCCTCATCATCAGGGCCAAGGCATCCCGGTCGATCTCCGCACACCACGCCGGATGAGCGCGCAACGCCTTCAACTCGGAGCCGAAAACAAAAGACGAGCCGACCCTGCCCCAGTAAAGCGGCTTCTCCCCTACCCTGTCCCGGGCAAGCAAGAGGGTCCGCTCCCGCCTATCCCACAGCGCGAAAGCGAACATTCCGACAAGCCGATCCAGAGCGCCTCTTACACCCCAGAGTTCAACCGCCTCCAGGAGGACCTCCGTATCGGAGTGACCGCGCCATGCAACAGAATGAACGCCGTCGATCTGCTGCCTGATGGACTCGTAGTTGTAGATCTCGCCATTGAAAGAGATCACGTATCGAGCGGAATGCGATTGCATCGGTTGGTGACCTGCAGGGGAAAGGTCCACTACCGAGAGCCGACGCTGCGCCAGCGCGATTCCGGCATCGGGGTCGGCCCATTCGCCAAAGTCGTCAGGCCCGCGATGCACCAACGTTCCAGCCATCCGCCGGACGAGCTCGGACGGTGGCAGGGCAGTTCCGAATTTGCCGAAGAATCCGACGATGCCACACATTGCAGGGACGGCCTCTTCGATTAAAACCTTGTTCTCAAAGCTCTAGTCGCGGCCAGAGCCCAAATCAAGGCAGCGATGGCCAAGAGGTAGAGCAAGGGATGCGGCGAAGTCCGGGTCACCAGCCGATAGGACTTTCCGTTTGCCCGCGGATCGCTGTTGTCGGTGCTGGCAAAGATGGCGGTGTCGTGATCCCACAGCCAGAACCGGCCTTGACCCAACTCGATGACCGGAAGTGCCTCATCATGCGAGGGCGTCATGGGCTTCTCGTTCTCGAGCAGCGCGAAGCCTTCCGAAGTTCCCTGAGCCGTCGCAGCCACCCTGGTGAGGCCGGGGAGACGGTGTTCACGGACCGGCGAATAGAACGCGTGGCCTGGTCCCTTTTGAATATCCCGCTTATCGATTTGCGCGTTCAGATCGCCGGAAAATTGTAGCGCAGCTGCCACCGAGGAAGCGACGAAAGCCGTGACGATAGCCAGCAAAGTCGTGCTCATCGCCGCAGCAACGGTCTCAGAAGGTAGCTCGTGCGGACCCTCGGCTGACCGCAAGCCAGCCATGCCGAGCGCAATCGGGACAATCAGCGAAGGCAGCAGGAGAATGTCATGCGACATCATCAACATTCCGAATAGCGCCAAGCCGAGTTCAAACCGCCTGTGCTTCCTGCCCGACCACAACGCCAGCGCCGTCAGGGCGAGGGGTACGAACCAGCCCAGCGTGCCGAATGCAACCGCTTCCAACAAGAACGTGTTGTGAGGAACCAGGCGGTGCGCCTCTTCCAGCCCTTGCCCGAGTGGCGGTCCGTGCTGGTACGACAGCAAAGCTCGTTTAAACAGGAGGGCTCGGGCGAGAATCCAGTTTCGCTGCCCCTCATCCTCGGCTTCCTGGCCAAGGGTCAGTTGCCGCTCCGCCAACGACCTTTCGTTCTCGTCCAACGCTAGATCTCGCCCCGTAACCGTTTCGACCACGAGGCCTAGCGCATCCTTTACCGTGCCGACGGCGCTGAACGATGACTGGCGGCAACCAGGAACCGGTGATTGACCACCGTTAGGGTGACTATTAACGCGAACAGCGCGACGCCGAGAGCGATTGCTAGGCGCAGGGAAGTCCAGCCCCGTGGCAACTCGAAGTGAGCGACGAACGTAACAACCGCGGACACCACGACCACCCCCATGCCCACGAGGAGTGTCGAGCGCGACAGGGTCACGAAGATGGCGGCGGCGATGAGAACGAGAAAGCTCGGCCGCCAGCGCGCTGACACGGCCCAGAACGAGGCAGCCGCACCGATGACCAGCATTGCCCCGGCAACGTTTGGATTTATCCCCAGGCCGGCGCCTCGACCCGCCGAATTGGTGAAGCCGTCGACATAGAATGCGTCCAGAAAGCAGGCCAGGGCGTTGAAGGCAGTCGACCACGCGGCCAGTCTGAGCAGCAAAAACGGCGATGACCCAAGCGAGAGAACCGTAACGGCACTGAGCATCACCATCGAGACGACGAAGTTCTTCGTCACCCATCCGATAGGGTGCATCAAGGCTAGAGCCACTGAGACGATGCTGACCAAAATGATCGGAAGGCTGGCGCGTCTGACCCTACCGCTGGTCGCCAGCCAGAAAAACGATAGGCCCAACGCTACGAGCCAGAAAAGGTAGTACACGGCCGGCCAAAGCAAGGTGCTATGCGACAGCAGCCTGTCGATCAGTGGCAGGAATCCAATTTGAAAAGAGACGACGAGAATGGTGACGATCGTGATCGTCGTTGTCTGAGCCCAGCCGTGCAACTGAGCGCGCCTCGTGGCAGGTGACGCAAGGATCTTATGCATGGCCCGCATAGAGCGCCAGGTGAGCGTCGACCATCGAGGCAATCGAATGGCGATCACGGAGAAGTGCCTGGCGCTTGCCACTCATAGCGCGAGACTCCTCGAGTTGTACCACAGCCTCTTCCAACCCCCGAGCTAGAACATCCTCCGCGTCGGAGGACTGTACCAGCCAACATCCAGGCATGCCCTCGATCGCTTCCGCATTGCCGCCCGCGTCGGTGACCACCACAGAAAGGCCGGCAGCCAACTTCTCAAGCAGAGCGTTGGAAGAACCCTCCTCGTGCGAGGCAAGAATGCCGATGTCCATTGCAGCGAGGAGCTGGGGAATGTCGCTCCGCCGGCCCAGGAATTCGACCCGCCCAGCGATGCCCAACTGCGCTGCTTGGAAATGCAGAGCCGGTCCCATGCCCCGGTCTTCCCCCACGAGGAACAGCATCAGGTCATGGTTGTTTGCCGCAACCCTTGCGAACGCCGACAGCAACTCGGCGTGCCCCTTGTATGATATCAAGTTCGCTACTTTGACAAGAGCTATTTTTCCGTCATCTATCCGTAGTTGATGGCGCATCGACGCTCTGCCACCGGTCAATCCGTCGAAACGCGAGAAATCGACGCCGTTGCGGATGACGCGAATGCGTTCGAGACGATAGCTGTCACGCACAGCCATGTCAGCTGCGACAGCTTGCGAATTGGCCGTGATGGCGTTTGACATTGCGTTCGCGACATAGTCCAGCCACCGGCTTGCGGGGCGGCGCTCCTGATGTCGCCCCAGCGCTCTGCGGGATGTTACGACCATCGGGACGCCGGCCAAGCGGCCGGCCACGGCCCCCATGAAATTGGTCAGCGGCAAATAGGCATGAAGGACATCCGGGCGCGTTCGGCGCAGATGTCGAAAGAGTTTGATCTCGCAGGCCGCGAGTTTAAGGAGCTTCCCCAACTTGCCCTTCGCGTTGAAGCGATAGCCTCCGTCGATCACACCGATCGCTGGATCGATAAATTCCAGTAGGGGCCCTGACTTCTGAAGCGCGAAGATGTCGACCGACCAGCCCAGCCGGGCCAACTCGGTCGCAAGCATGGCAAGCTGCCCTTCTGCCCCGCCAGCTTCCAAGGACCCGATGACGAAGGTTATGCGCTTATTGGAGGCAAAGGCGCGGCCAGGGTCTTGGGCGCTAGCTGTCATGCCGCAACCGTCTTCGGCCACCGGCGACGTCGTCTAGCAAAGCGAGCCACTGGCTATAGATCTTTGCCGGCGCCAAGGTCTCGTTCACGCGCAGCGCCGCCTTGCCGAGCCTCGTCCTCAAGTCCGGATCAGACGCCAGCCTCGCCAGGCCTTCGCTCAGGCGAGCGACATCTCCTGGTGGCACCAATAGCCCGTTTTGTTCGTTCTGTATGATGTCGGACGGGCCGCTTGGGCAATTGAAGGCAATGCAGGGGCGTCCCAGCTGCATCCCCTCCACCAGCACGTTGGGAAAACCTTCATAACGGGAGGGAAGTGCCACGATATCGGCGGCTTGAATCCAGCCGGTTGCATTCCGCTGGAAGCCAGGGAAGCTGACCTTTTCTGCTATGCCAAGTTGCCGCGCCTGCTCCTGCAGTCGATTTTTTTCCGGGCCGTCGCCAAGAATGACGAGCCTCCAGCCCATTTCGACGAGGTTCGATCCGGCAAATGCAGCGATCAGTAGGTCCATTCCCTTCTCACGCGTCAGGCGTCCCGCCGCGAGCGCGAACGGGTGGGAATGTTGCACGCCGGTCGAGACTGTATGCGGGCGAAGCCGCAACGCATTTGGAATAATGACGACACGCCGAGTTGCCACGTTTGCGACCATCCAAGCTGCCGTGTTCCTTGTCTGGACCACGACCGCGGCGGCCCTTCGGTAGACGAGCTTGCGCGCTGCCGACCATGCCCGCCCCAAGCCGTGTTCGCTAGGAGTCGTCCGTTCCGAGACAACTACGGCGATGCCCGACAGCAGCAAGCTGGTGACCACACGCACATTGGTCTGATCGACGAAGCTGACGACGACATCAGGCCGAAGCGAGACGACAGCGGCGCGAATGGAACGCAGCTGTCGGCACGTGTTGACGGTCGTTTGAACTATCGACTGCGCATCGCGCCTGATTTCCAGACGCATGCGATCGACCCCGGTGGGGAGGGCAAAGGCGTCGGTGTCCTCCCCAGACAGGGTTATCAATGTGACTTTTCGGCCTTGCGTGATCAAATAGTCGCAGAGATCGACGACCACCCGCTCAGCGCCACCGCCGCCCAACGAGGAGATGGCGATGACGATGTGGGCGGCGGGCGGTGAGGCCGACATGATGGCGCCGCCGACGGTCAGGCCGACTTCTGGAAGAGCCATTCGCCGCAGCCGGTCCCGAAAAGGCCGGAGCCGGCCCGAGTGTTGTGCCGGCCGATCGTTGTGAATTCAGAATCCTCGATGAAGCGTTCGAGCTTGCGGGGCTCGACGGACTCGTAAGGATAGCCGCCGAGCCAATCGTCGACGTCCACTAGAAATTCCATGCCGCGCGTCTGTCGATAGTCGCGGACAAACGCCAAGGCTTTGCCCGACCGGAGCTGCTTGGCGGCAAGAAATGCAGCTACGTAGGGCCACTTGATCAAGGGCCGTAGCCAACGGTTATTCGCGTAAAGCCGCTTCTCCGTTTTCCAGGCACTGCAGAAGGGCGTCTCGAGATAGAGGGCCAAAGCGAGTCGACCGCCCGGAGCGACACATCCCGCGGCGTTGCGGATGGCGGTCCACATGTCACCGGTGTGATGCAAAACACCCCACGAATAGACCACGTCGTAGGTGGTGGCCGGCAGCTTGGACGGGTCTAGCGCGTCCCCACGCTCGACCTGCCAATCTGCCGAAGAGGCAAATCTAGAAAGCACGGCACGGCTCGTTTCGACCGAATCGGGATCATAGTCCAGCGCGTAGATCTTGGATGCCCCTAGGCGAGTTGCGGCAACCGAGTGAAGTCCCGATCCGCTGCCGATGTCGAGGAACGTCTTGCCTTGCAGGTCGCCCACGAGCCGGGAAAGATCGGCGGTCGCCTGTTCGACATGCGCGATGTCAAATCGCTCGGCGAGCTCGGACCAGTTGCGCCCGAAATCATAACGCGAATTCATGTCAGGCACCTTGGAATTTCTCGACCCTGCCCCAAAAAAACGCCTCTTGCCGCTAAATCTGCGGAATGTCCACCCCCACTAGGCGGCGGTTCTGTCGCCCTGCCCTTTGCCTGCGGCCGTTTCCAACAGAATTCGCAGGTCGCCCAGAAACGACCGACGATCGATGTATCGGCGATCCACCTCGGCCAACTGATTCGGCATGGACATATCCACCCCGGCCAATTGTGCCGGACCCGTCAACCCTGGGCGGATTTGGAAAACGCCCATCTTGCGCCGCGCCATGATGACGTCCAACTGGGAAGGCAGACAGGGCCTCGGACCGACCAGGCTCATTTCGCCCCGCAGCACGTTCACCAGTTGCGGCAGCTCATCCAGCTTCACCGCCCGCAGGCGCTTTCCAATCGGGGTGATCCAACTGGCCGAAACCTCGTGCGACCCCGCGACGGGTGCACCGACCGACATCGTCCGAAATTTGTAGCAGGCAAAGGTTTTCTCCAGCCGTCCGAGGCGGGCTTGGACATAAATCGCCGGTCCGGCAAATCCGCGGCGAATCGCGATCGCGATGATCCCCATCGCCGGGCCGGCCAGGACGAGAAGGCTCGCGGCAATCAGGATATCGAAGATGCGCTTGGCGATCATGGCCCCGACCTCTGACCCTAGCTTCGGAATGCCGCACCCGCCTGCCTGACGGCGTCGCCAGTCGCGTGTGGAGGTCGCCAAGCGAAGCTGCGTCGGAACAAGCTGGTGTCGACCACCAGATCCCCCAAAAGGCTGTCAGCAACCGAGCCCAGGCCCATTGTGCGAAGCACACCGTTTATCGCAGTTGGAGGCAAAGGGAACTGCCGGGGATCGCATCCCATACCCTCGCGCAACCAAAGGACGACCTGGGAGAGGCTCGCCGGTTCGTCGTCCGCCACGAGATACGCTCTCGAAGCAAGCGCTTCCGCGGATGCCATCAGCACGCGCATGACGGCATCTGCCAAGTTGTCGAGCGCGATGAGAGATCTGCGATTGCGTATCGAGGCAAACGGAAGCGGCATGCCCGAAGCGGCCAACTTCTGAAGCAGCTGCCAGTTGCCCTTTGCGTGGGCTGCGTACACGAGGGGAGGCCTCAGTACGACCGCCATTCTGCCGCCTTGCCCAAAGTCGAGTACATGGGTTTCTCCGGCAAGCTTGGATCGGCCGTAAGCAGTGGTCGGCCGCGGCGGGGTTTGCTCGTCGACCACGCACTCGGCCGCGTTGCCGGTCATCGCGAAAACGCTCGACATGAAAACGAAGCGATCCACTTGGCTGTCACGGGCGCAGTCGATCAGGCGCGCAGTGCCTCGATCGTTCACCTCGTCAAATCGTTCATTCGCAACATCGCGAAAAGGAACCTGCGCGGCCAGATGGACGACGGTGCGGCAATCCTTCAAGGCTTGCCGCCAATCCGTTGCCGCTCCGATCTCTCCGACCGCGACGTGGTGCACTTCGCCAATCCTCGCGGTTGACGGCCCTCGGCCCGCCGTAGTGACGTTGAACCCCGCTGAAAGCAGGTTTGACAGGACCGTCCGTCCAACGAGACCGGTCGCTCCGGTGAGGAGAACCCGATTGCCGGGGGCTCTGGTCAGAGGAGAAGCGGCTCCCGACATTGCTAGCGTGCCCGAAGAGCCACAGCGAGGGAAGCTGCTGAGGCGAAGAGTTGTACGATCCTGGTAGTGTGCTAACTAGGCATAGATTTTCGAGGTGAGCAAATCTCCGCTGCAGGACAGATGCTGTTGAAACGCTATCTCGGCCTCACGCACGACCTTCTCATCGCCGGATTGGCCCTCGTGTTGGCCTATTTGACGGTTCTCGGCGTTTCTCTGACCTGGTGGACGCCGGGGATAGTCGAAAAAACCGTGTCGTTCGTGGCTCTCAGCGGTTTTTTCTATGTTTTCACTGCCATGGACCGCGGGTCGTGGCGCTATGTGTCGATCCCGGACCTGCTCAACATCATCAAAGCCACGACCGCGACCGTCGTCGTGTACACGGTGGCAGCCTTTCTGCTGACTCGTGGATCGAATGTGCCCCGCTCGGTGCCGATTCTTACCGGTCTCTACATGATCGCGGGACTTGTCACGCCGAGGCTGGCCTACCGGCTCTTCCTCGAGCATAGCCTCTCCTTCCAAGCGCCCAGCCAGGCCAGGCCCAAACGGACGGTGCTTCTGTACGGCCTGACCGACAATGCCGACAGCTTTATTCGCTCGACCCGGCGCGACGTCAACCGGGAGACGGTCGTCGCAGGGATCGTCGATGACGGCGAGACCCACCGTCGCCGGATCGTCCAGGGCGTCAAGGTGGTCGGTACGCTAGGCGAACTCGAACAGGTCCTCGCGAAGTTTCGACGCAACGACGTCAAGATCACGGAACTGGTCGTCACCGAGGCCGACCGTGCGCGGCTGGGAGAGATCGTGGAACTCAGCATGCGTTTCGGGCTCAAGGCCTCTCGCCTGCCGAGCCTGACCGAAACCTCCCAGATTTCCAGTGACGGCCGCATCGAGCCCAAGCCGATCGATCTCGGCGACCTGCTCGGACGACCTGAAGTGCGCGCCGATCTCGCGGGAGTGGCAGGGCTGATCAACGATCGAGTCGTGCTCGCCACAGGGGCTGGCGGCTCGATCGGTTCGGAGCTTTGCCGCCAGATCGCCATGTTCGGGCCCAAGGTGCTGACCATAACCGACAGCTCCGAGTTCCATCTCTATCTGCTCGACACGGAGCTGCGCGAGCGCCACCCGCAGCTTCAGATCGTCACCCGGATCGTCGACGTGCGCGACGTTCCGCGAGTCGAACGGTTGTTCAAGGAGGTGAAGCCCGAAGTGGTGTTCCACGCCGCGGCGCTCAAGCATGTGCCGCTTGTCGAGGACAATCCGCTCGAGGGCATCAAGACGAATCTGCTCGGAACCCGCAACGTGGCCGATGCGGCGCTCGACAACGGGGCGTCCACGCTGGTCATGATCTCGACCGACAAGGCCGTGAACCCCACCAACGTCATGGGCGCAACCAAGCGCGCTGCCGAGGCCTATTGCCAGGCGCTGGACGTCTTTTCCAAGAAAACGCGCTTCAAGACGGTCCGCTTCGGCAACGTGCTCGGCTCCAACGGCTCCGTGGTGCCGCGTTTCCAGGAGCAGATCGCGCAGGGCGGGCCGGTGACGGTCACCCATCCGCACATGGTGCGCTTCTTCATGACGATTCCCGAGGCCGTGCGGCTCGTGCTGCATGCGTCGGCCCACGCGCTCGCACACCTGTCCGAGCGCGGCAAGATCATGGTGCTCGACATGGGCGAGCCAGTGCGCATCGCCGACCTCGCCGAGCGGATGATCCAGCTGGCCGGGTTTCGGCCGCACAAGGACATCGAGATCGTCTATTCAGGCCTCAGGCCGGGGGAGAAGCTCTATGAGGAGCTGTTCGACCCCTCGGAGGTGCAGGACGGACGCACCGAGGAAGGCTATGTCGTCGCCTCGCCGCGCGTCATCGACAAGCCGTTGCTGATGCGCACGCTTTCCGGCATCGAGGCCGCGGCGGCCAGCGAGAACGCCATGCGCGCCGTCGAGCTCCTGTCCCACATCGTCCCGGAATATCGGCGCAACGGCGTCGAGACGACGGCTCCGGCGGAACCCACCGCGGCCTCGAGCGAACAGACGACCAAGGATACGGTGTAGGATCGGAGACGGCGCCCGGCGGCGCCGTCGCCTGCCGTCGGAACTAGCTCCGGTCCGCCAGCGAGGTCCCGGCGCGCACGCCGGCGGCCGCCAGCGCCGCCTTCACCACATCCACCACCACGAACGGGCCGACGCCGCCTGCCAGCGCCTTCTCCGGCCCGAGCACCACGGCCAGCCAGGCCGCGCCCATCGACAGCACGATCACCTCGCCAAGCAGCATCACGCCGAACAACGCTAAGAGGTTCCGGCCGAGGCCGCGGTCGGCCGCATAGCCGACCAGCGCAGCCACCACGACATAGCTGACCAGGTAGCCGCCGGTCGGGCCCGCCAAATACGCCAGGCCGCTTCCCGAGGCGAAGACGGGAAGGCCGGCGGCGCCCTGGGCGAGGTAGACGAGCATCGTCGCCACCGCCAGCTTGCGGCCGTAGAGCGCCGAGATCGCGAACAGGGCCAGCGTCTGGAGCGTCATCGGGACCGGCCAGAACGGCACCTTGGCATGCGCTGCAAGCGCCATCACGAAGGACCCGGCGAGCACGAGAAGCACCTGGGCAAAGAGCCGGGACGCCCCTTCTTCCGGCAGAGCGAGCGTGGCGAGCGGACGGGACAGGACAGCAGTGGACATGCAAGAACTCCCTTCTCAAATTTCGCCGGCCCCCCGCGGGCCGGCGGTTTCGGCATAGCGCCTTCCGTGCTATCGGGCAACGGCCCACCCCCGGACGCGCAGCCGGAGCCCGCCATGGCCCTCCATTTCGACACCGCCTTCGAGCCCGGCTACGGGACGCCCGTCCCCGTCGCCCCGGGAATCGTCCGCGTCACGGCGAAGAACCCCGGGCCGTTCACTTTTTACGGCACCAACAGCTACATCGTCGGCACCGAAGGCCTCGCCGTCATCGACCCGGGGCCGGACGACGAAGCCCATTTGACTGCCCTTCTGGCGACGATCGACGGGCGCCCGGTCAGCCACATCCTGGTCACCCACACGCATCGCGACCACTCGCCGCTCGCCGACCGGCTCAAGGCGCTCACCGGCGCGGTCACCGCCGCGGAAGGGCCGCATCGCCCGGCGCGGCCGCTGCGGATCGGCGAGGTGAACCCGCTCGACGCCAGCGCCGACACCGCCTTCCGGCCGGATCTGGCGCTTGCCGACGGCGAGGCGGTCGCCGGCGACGGCTGGGCGCTGGAGACGGTGCTGACCCCTGGCCATACGGCCAATCATGCGGCCTTCGCGCTGGCCGGAAGCGGCGTGCTCTTCTCGGGCGACCATGTGATGGGCTGGGCGACCAGCATCGTGGCGCCCCCGGACGGCGCCATGGGCGACTATATGCGCTCGCTCGACCGGCTGCTGGCGCGCGACGACCGCCTCTTCCTGCCCGGCCATGGCGGGCCTGTCGCCGATCCGCAACCCTACCTGAGAGGGCTCAAGGCACACCGCAAGATGCGCGAGCGGGCGATCCTGGAGCGCCTGGCGGCCGGCGACCGGACGCTTCCCGAGCTGGTCGGCGCGATCTACAGGGACACCGATCCGGCGCTGCATGGCGCTGCGGCCCTGTCGGTGCTGGCGCATCTGGAGGACCTGGTCGCCCGCGGGCTGGTGCGGAGCGAAGGCGATCCGGCGCTCGACGTCCGCTTCGCGCCGGCCTGAGGTCACTCGGCGGGCGGCGCGCCCGCCTGGGTCGCCATTTCGGCATCGAGCTCGCCGAGGAAGCCGGCGACCCGATCGGCATTGTCGCCGAGGTCCCGGTTGCCGTAGCGCGACGCCGAGCGCATGTCGATATAGGTGGTCCCGCCCTCGTCCGTCACGCGGATCGCCACGTCCGAGGGAAAGCCGAGCACGAAGGTGCGGGCCACCGCCTCGACGGTCACCTCCGGATTGTCCAGCTCGCCGCGGGGATCGCTCAAGAGCCGCCATCCATGGCGCTCGATGAGCGTAAGCACCGTCGCCAGCACGCGGTCGTCCGGTGCCGCGTAGCGGCGTCCGGTGACCTCCGGATAGGCCTCGGCCTGCAGGCGCGCCGACGCGCCGCCGATCGGCCGGATGGGGTTCATGCCGAAGGTGCGGTCGCCGACAGCACGGACGAAGCGCGGCGGGTCGACGGTGTCGGTCGAGACGTCGTTCAAGGGCGGCCGCGTCAGCCCCCAGAACACGGCGACGCCGAACGGCACCAGGACGGCGAGGCCGACGAGGGTCCCCTTGGCGATGTCGGCCGCGCCGAGGTCGCCGCGCGTCCACACCCGGCGAAAGCTCAGCGCAGCGAAGATCAGCGCCAACACGGCCAGAGCGGCCGTCAGGGCCAGCACGGCAAGGAAATCGCCGGTCTCGAGGAGCCCGAAGCGATGGGACGCAGCGGCAACCAGCAGCAGGACGGCGGAAAAGTAGGCGGTGAGCCGGCACCAGCCGGCCAGGCGCGAGGTTCGCTGCTCGATATGGACCGTCATCGCCTCCGACCGCCTCAGGGACGCTTTTGCCCTGCATAGCCATTCCGCCCGGCAGAGGGAATAGGCGCTGGCGGCCGAGCCTGAACGGTCCGCGGAGAGATTGAGATCGCGCGGCTGTCGATGTGGCGATGTTATCGATGCCTCTAGATCGGCGGCTTCATGCGAGGACCCTTGTATGAGAAACGGGCGGGGTGTCCTGGCGAAGAAAGCCTCGATCGAACCCGACGTAGGCCCGAGCTTCCGAATGCATTCATCAGCGGTAAGTCTCGCGCCATCTAGGCCCTTGCATCTTCCAGCTTATTCGAGCATTCCCTCTACGGTGAAGGTCGCTAATTGGACATACGCATTTGGCGCGGCCGCTGGATTGATGGTCGCGGGCTCCTGGATCGCATTGTTCTGGGGAAAGGTGTTCATTTTTCCCGATACCGCAACGTATTTCAGCAGCTCCTGGCGCGTTCCGCTTGGATACCCCCTGTTCTTGGGCGCCGTCTTTCGACTAACCAATTCATTGGTCTTAGTTCCCGTATTGCAAGTCATTCTCACCATGATGTCATACTTCTACCTATCTGCAAACATAGCTAGATACTTTCGAAGCCCAGTTCTCGGGCTCTGCTCTCTGGTAATTCTTCTTCTCTATACACCGACGCTCTGGGGTGCCGGCTTTGCCGTCACCGAACCGCTCTACACGGCACTTGGGATAGTGGCTATTTCTGCAGCCATCGGCCTGACTAGGTCCTTCGGGCCTATCGAGGCGATTGTCCTTTCGGCAGCTACAGTTGGTCTTTTTTTCTTGAGACCTGCGGGATACTTCTCACCAATCATAATACTCTACCTACTTATACTTCGTGTTTTTACCTTTGGGCAATTCATAAAGTGGCTTTTCATTCCAATTGCCGCTTTGTCGCTAGCGACCGTCGCGATCAATTTCGTCGAGAGGGGCAGCGGGAAAATATCGCAAGTGGGACTCGTGCTGTTCTCGCAGCTCTCGCTGCATTTCTCCCATGAGTTTCACAGCTCAGATCCCGAACTCGCTGCAGCTGTCGGCCAGGCCCTGCGCCCTTTCCAAGACCGATACGACGACCTTACTGGGTGGGGCGATCGATACCGATATGGGATGAACACCTATGGACAGAGAGTGATTCAAACTGAGGCAGCAATCAGGAATGTCCTGTCAAGACGTTCAGGGACAATAACCGATGAATTACTTGATCGAACTCAACGAGAGCTGTTTTTTTCGACACTCGCCCGAACTCCATCTGGATTTGCTTATACAGTCTTTGAACAGGTCTTTGGGGCCTGGAATGAAGCCATCCTTCCATGGAGGAAGACTGTCGAGGGAGAGTTCCAGACCGGTCGTGAAGGGCGCGAAAATAGAATTAACCTTATCACTAGCAATCGACTTCCGGTAACCGTTGAGCAAACTGATTATCTTCCTCCGGGATCAAGCGACAATCTTTTACTAATAGCATTGCTGAACTGGTTTTATGCTGCAGGTCGCGACTACGCAGTCGGGACCTGGTTCGTTCAATGTGTTGCCGTTGGATCGGCGCTCGCCATACCTGCAGGCCTTCTCGCGGGAAAGCGACACAAGCATTTGGTTGTTCTTGGAATACTGAGCGTTTACGTGCATGCCTCAATATTGCTTGTTGCCGCCACAACCGTATTTATCCCAAGATACGCGGAGCCTATTGAGCCTCTCATTCTGGTAGGTTGCGTGATCGCTTTCCATGGTCTCGTCGCGTTTTTCACTCCCTACGCCGCCGCGCCAGCTTTGGTTCTGAGGCGGGGCCGCAGCTCTCGACAGGTATTCTCCAACGAAGGATGGCTTTCGAGTGGCTCTTACACAGGCGTGCAGCGATTTTCGGAAACCCGATAGGTAAACCCTACGTCGCTGGTGACCAAGCCGGTGCCTCTGATTTGATGTCCGGAAATGCACATCCATCCTACCCGACGGGCCGGAACGCCAACGACCAATGCATAGGCAGGCACGTTCCGGGTGACCACTGCTCCGGCTCCGATGAACGCGTGTTCGCCAATTGTCACGCCGCAAAGGATCGTGCAATTGGCGCCAAGTGTGGCGCCTTTCTTAACGAGAGTTCGATCGTATTCTCCCTTGCGAGGTATGGCGGAACGCGGGTTGCGAACATTGGTGAAAACCATCGACGGGCCGCAAAAAACGTCATCCTCCAGGCGCACGGCGTCATAGACCGACACGTTGTTCTGGATCTTTACGTTGCTACCGATCTCCACGTCGTTGCCCACGTAGACGCCCTGGCCGATCGTGCAGCGCTCGCCAATGACCGCGCCGGCGCAGACATGAACCCAATGCCAGATGCGGGTTCCGTCTCCGACCCGTGCCCCGCTATCGACAATTGCCGAGTCGTGTTTGAAGAAGCTTGGCATCGTTCAGGTCCCCATCTGACGTCGTCGGCTATCAACAGGGTGATCGGACTGCTCGATATGGACCGTCATCGCCTCCGGCCGCCTCAGGGACGCTTTCGGCCGGCATAGTCATTCCGCCGAGCAGCGGGAATAGGCGCCGGCGGTCAGTCGGTCGGCAGACGATAGTCGCGGAACTGCTCGCGCAGCGTCGTCTTCTGGATCTTGCCGGTGGCCGTGTGAGGGATCTCGTCGACGAAGGCGACGTCGTCCGGCATCCACCACTTGGCCACCTTGCCCTCCATGAAGCCGAGGATCGCCTCCTTGGCTGGCTCACGCCCTGGCTTCCTGACGACGACGAGCAGCGGACGCTCGTCCCAGCGGCTGTGCCGCACCCCGATCACCGCCGCCTCGGCGACGTCGGGATGGCCGATGGCCAGGTTCTCCAGGTCGATGGTGGAGATCCATTCGCCGCCCGACTTGATCACGTCCTTGGCGCGGTCGGTGATCTGCATGTAGCCGTTTGCGTCGATATGGGCGACATCGCCGGTGTCGAACCAGTTCTCGTCGTCGAACTGCTCCTTGCCGGCGCCGCCATAGTAAGCACGCGCCACGCCCGGGCCGCGCACCTTGAGCCGGCCGAAGGTCCGGCCGTCCCACGGATGCTCGCGGTTGTCGTCGTCGGTGACCTTCATTTCCACGCCGAAGGGCGGGAAGCCCTGCTTGGCCTGGACCGCCAGGCGCTCATCGCCCGTCAGCACGGCCTGGCCGGGCTTCATCGTACCCAGCGTGCCCACCGGCGACATCTCGGTCATTCCCCAGGCATGCACCACCTGGACGTCGAACTCGTCCTGGAAGCGCTTGGTCATGGCGGTCGGGCAGGCCGAGCCGCCGATGACGACCTTCTTGAGATGAGGGAGCCGCTTGCCGGTCTCCTCCAGGTGCTGCAAGAGCATCATCCACACTGTGGGGACCGCGGCGGTGAAGGTCACCTTCTCGGTGTCGAGCAGCTCGTAGATCGAGGCGCCGTCCATCTTGCCGCCCGGCATCACCAGCTTGGCGCCGACCATCGGCGCCGCATGGCCGATACCCCAGGCATTGGCGTGGAACATCGGCACCACCGGCAGCACGACGTCGCGCGACGACACGCCCATCGCGTCGGGCAGGGCGACGATCATCGCATGCAGGACGTTCGAGCGATGGCTGTAGACCACCCCCTTGGGGTCGCCGGTCGTGCCGGACGTGTAGCACATGCCCGCCGCCGTGTTCTCGTCGACCTCGCGCCAGCTATAGTCGCCGTCAGCCTCGTCGAGCCACTCCTCGAAGGGGACCCAGCCGGCCGGGGCCGAGGCCGGCATGCCGGCGCGATCGGTCATGACGACGACCTTCTCGATGCTCTTGACGGCGGGAAGCAGCTTCGCGGCCAGCGGAGCGAAGGTCAGGTCGACGAACAGCATCCGATCTTCGGCGTGGTTCATGATCCAGGCGATCTGCTCCGGGAACAGGCGCGGATTGAGCGTATGGTAGACCGCGCCGACGCCCATGATCCCGTACCAGGCCTCCAGGTGGCGGGCGGTGTTCCAGCCCAGCGTCGCGATGCGGTCGCCGATGCCGTAGCCTTCCCTGTCGAGGCGCTGCGCCGCCCTGAGGGCGCGCTGCCTGAGCGCGGAATAGGTGGTGCGCACGATCGGCCCCTCCACCGAGCGCGTCACGACCTCCCGGTCGCCGTGCTGGCGCGCCGCATGATCGAGGATCTTGTGGCACAGCAACGGCCATTCCTGCATCAGCCCGAGCATGGTTCCCTCCCCTGCTTCCAGCCCCGACATCTTGAGCCGAATAGCCGGCTTGTCCAGAGCCCGCGGCGAGCCCAAAGGCCTGATGGCGGCAAGAAAACCGCGGTGGGAAAGCCGGATTCGACTGCACGTTGCCACAGTCGGGTGGAATTCGTTATAAATAGAGGACAGTGGGTTGTACGAGTAACCAAGTAGACGAGGTTTCGCATGGACGCGCAAACCAGTGCCCAGAGTGCAACGAGCGCCGAAACAGCCGAGATAACGGCCGCCTTGCAGGGCCAAGACATCGTGGCGCAGGATTTCGAGCAATCCCTTCAGTCTGCGCTGGCTGCCACCGGCGGCCTCCTGCTCTTCCAGATGCGCATCGACCAGTTGGACCAGCACGAGAACGTCGCGGCCATCAGCATCGGCGCGGGCGACGAGCGACGTTTCTTTCTGATCATCCTGCCGTCGTCGGACGGCGTGCTGAGGGTCGAGCCGGTCGAGAGCAGCGACAATCCGCTGGCCCGCATCGCGGCCGCCTATGCCGGCCTGGCCGACGTCCTGCGCGTCGCCGCCTGAGGCTCACGCGGCGGGCGAGCCCGCTGCCTTCCCCGACCCTGCGCGACCCCTGTCGCGTCGCCCGCCGAACCTCGCCGGCCGTCGCCTTCCGATCGTCCCGCGGACTGGCGGAACGGGCTCGAGCACCCCACGTTAGGGAGACGAAGCACAGGAGACCTCGCCATGGACACCGCCGCCGCCAACCCCTCGCCCGGCTTAAAGCGTCATCCCGGCCATCGCATCACCGTCGAACCGTTCGACGGGGTGGTGACGGTGACCTTCTCCGGCGCCATCATCGCCTCCAGCGACGAAGCTTTGGTGCTGCGCGAGGCCGATTACCCGCCGGTCTACTACGTCCCCTTCAAGGACGTTTATTTCGAGCTTCTGAGCCCGAGCGACAACCACACCCATTGCCCCTTCAAGGGCGATGCCAGCTATTGGACGGTGACGGCCGTCGGCGAGTCGGTGAAGGACGCCATGTGGGCCTACCCTGCACCCTATGACGAGATGACGGCCATCAAGGACCACGGCGCGTTCTACCCCAACAAGGTGAGAATCGAGGCCAATCCCACGTAGGTAGAGATCGGAGACGATCTGTAGATTGTCGACAGTTGGCAGCGAGCAGGTCTTCGGTTTAGAATCTTGCCTTCGGCGCGCGCCGCGTCGCGCTCAGCGAGCCCTCACCGCTGCCTGGGCGGCTGCCAGGCGGGCGATCGGCACGCGGAAAGGCGAGCAGGAGACGTAGTCCAGCCCGACTGTCTCGCAGAAGCGGATCGAGGCGGGGTCGCCGCCATGCTCCCCGCAGATGCCGAGCTTCAAGTCGTGGCGAGTCGCCCTGCCCCTGTCGGCGGCCATGCGCACCAACTCGCCGACGCCGTCGATGTCCAGCGAGACGAAGGGGTCCTGCTCGATGATTCCCTTCTGCCGGTAGGTCTCCAGGAAGGACGAGGCGTCGTCGCGCGAGATGCCGAAGGTGGTCTGCGTGAGATCGTTGGTGCCGAAGGAGAAGAACTCGGCGGCGCTGGCGATCGAGCCGGCGCGGATCGCCGCGCGCGGCAGCTCGATCATGGTGCCGATGAGATAGTCGACGACGGTCCCCGTTTCCTTCGCCACCTCGCTGGCCACGCGGTCGATCCGCGCCTTGACGAAATCGAGCTCCTCGACGAGGCCGACGAGCGGCACCATGACCTCCGGGACCACCGGCGCGCCGGTGCGCCGGCCCGCCTCGGCCGCCGCCTCGAAGATGGCGCGCGCCTGCATCTCGGCGATCTCCGGGTAGGACACCGCGAGCCGGCAGCCGCGATGCCCGAGCATCGGGTTGAACTCGTGCAGCGCCTCGGTGCGCTGCCTGAGCTTCTCGGCCGACACCTTCATGGCGGCCGCCACCTCGGCGATCTCCTCCGCGCTCTTCGGCAGGAACTCGTGCAGCGGCGGGTCGAGCAGCCGGATGGTCACCGGCAGCCCGGCCATGATCTCGAAAAGCTCCAGGAAATCGGAGCGCTGCATGGGCAAGAGACGCGCCAGCGCGGCGCGGCGGTCGGCCTCGACGTCGGAGAGGATCATCTCGCGCATGGCGACGATGCGGTCGTCGTCGAAGAACATGTGCTCGGTGCGGCAAAGCCCGATGCCCTCGGCGCCGAAGGAGCGCGCCATGCGGGCGTCGGCCGGGGTCTCGGCATTGGTGCGCACCTTCATCCGGCGAAGCGCGTCGGCCCAGCTCATGATGGCGGCGAAATCGCCCGACAGCTCGGGCTGCAGCATCGGCACGGCGCCCTTGAGGACCTGGCCGGTGCCGCCGTCGATGGTGATGACGTCGCCCTTCTTCAGCGAAACGCCAAGGGCGATCAGCACTCCGGTTTTCATGTCGACCCGCAGCGATCCGGCGCCCGAGACGCAAGGCTTGCCCATGCCGCGCGCCACCACCGCGGCGTGGCTGGTCATGCCGCCGCGGGTGGTCAGGATGCCCTCGGCGGCGTGCATGCCGTGAATGTCCTCCGGACTGGTCTCGACGCGGACGAGGATCGCCTTGCGACCCTGGGCCTTCAGCTCCTCGGCGTCGTTGGAGGAAAAGACGATCTCGCCGGTCGCCGCGCCCGGAGAGGCCGGCAGGCCCGAGCCGATGACCTGCCGCTCGGCCTTGGGATCGATCGTCGGATGCAGCAGCTGGTCGAGCGAGGCGGGATCGATGCGCGAGACCGCCTCCTCGCGACCGATCAGGCCCTCCGCCGCCATGTCGACGGCGATCTTCAGCGCCGCCTTGGCGGTGCGCTTGCCGGAGCGGGTCTGCAGCATCCAGAGCCTGCCGCGCTCGATGGTGAACTCCAAGTCCTGCATGTCGCGATAGTGGGCTTCGAGCCGCGCGGCGATGTCGACGAAGTCGGCGAAGGCCTCGGGCATCACCTTCTCGAGCGACGGACGGTCGGAGCCCGCCTCGATGCGCGCCGCCTCGGTGATCGCCTGCGGCGTGCGGATGCCGGCCACCACGTCCTCGCCCTGGGCGTTGACCAGGAACTCGCCATAGAGCTTCTTCTCGCCCGTCGACGGGTTGCGGGTGAAGGCGACGCCCGTCGCCGAGGTGTCGCCCATGTTGCCGAACACCATGGCCTGGACGTTGACGGCGGTGCCCCAGCTTTCTGGGATGTCGTGCAGGCGGCGATAGGTGATGGCGCGCGGGTTCATCCAGCTCGAGAAGACGGCGCCGACGGCGCCCCAAAGCTGCTCCTGCGGGTCCTGCGGGAACGGACGGCCGAGCTCTTCCTCCACCTTGGCCTTGTAGAGCCCGATCACCTCGCGCCATTCGGCGGCCGAAAGGTCCGTGTCGAGCTCGTGGCCGAAGCGGGCCTTGGCGTCTTCGAGGATCTCCTCGAAGACCTCGTGGTCAAGATCTAGAACGACGTTGCCGTACATCTGGATGAAGCGCCGGTAGCTGTCATAGGCGAAGCGCTCGTCGCCGGCGTCGCGCGCCAGCGCCGCGGTCGTCTCGTCGTTGAGGCCGAGATTGAGCACGGTGTCCATCATGCCGGGCATCGAGGCGCGGGCGCCGGAGCGCACCGACACCAGGAGAAGGCTCGCCGGGTCGCCGAAGCGCCGGCCGGCGATGCGGCTCACCTCGGCGAGGCCCGCCTCGACCTCGGCGCGCAGGCCGTCCGGGTAGGCGTTGCCGTTGGCATAGTACCAGTTGCAGGCCTCGGTCGTGATGGTGAAGCCGGGCGGGACCGGCAGCCCCAGGCTGCACATCTCCGCCAAGTTGGCGCCCTTGCCGCCGAGCAGGTTGCGGTCGCCCGCGCGGCCCTCAGCCGCCCCGTCGCCGAAGCTGTAGACCCACTTTGGCATCGACCCTCCTAGGACATGAAAGGTGGCCGGCAAGCCGTCCGGCGCCACGACGGTGAGCGATAGGGTGCGCGTAAAGGAAAGGCAAGGCGCCGAAAAGGCCAAGGAGCGATCGAATCGATTAGCTGCGACGAGCCGCCGCCGAGCCCAACGAGGCGACCCGGCACGAAATCAATAGAACAACACCCCAGAATGAAGAATGGCAGGCCTTCTGGGCTTAGGGCCCCCAGACCGCGAGTTCGTTGCCGGCGGGGTCGACGAAATGGAAGCGGCGGCCGCCCGGAAATGCGAAGATCGGCTTCACCACCGTGCCGCCGGCGCTCTCCACGGCCGCAAGCGTGGCCTCGAGCGCGTCGGAATAGAGCACAGGAAGCGGCTTGGCCGGCGCCTCGCCGCCCTCGGCCTGGAAGCCGCCCTCCAGCCCTTCGTCGAAGGCCGCATAGGTCGGGCCGTAGTCGGTAAAGGCCCAGCCGAAGGCGCTGGCGTAGAAAGCCTTGACGCTGTCGAGACTGCCATTGCCTGCAGGCAGTTCGAGATAGTCCAGCTTGCCGGTCGCCCGCATCGCCCCGCTCCTTTCGTTCTTGGTATGTTCTAGACCACGAGCGTGCCCTAAGCAAGCGGAATCTCGTCGCTCGACGCAAGAGATTGTGCTTTTTCCCGGACGCCTATAGAAGGGGCCGCGAACCGGCACCGGCTGGCCGCGTTGGGGCGTCGCCAAGTGGTAAGGCAGCGGTTTTTGGTACCGCCATTCCCAGGTTCGAATCCTGGCGCCCCAGCCATTGAGAAACTTGCCGGCTGCGCCAAATTTGACATCCGGGCACGCTAGCGTGGCCGAATCACCGTCGACGGCGCATTGTCCGCGTTCGAACCGCCCATATTTTCGATCGCCACCCCAGATTGGAGCAGGCATGGCTGAGACCGCACGCATCTTCATCGGCTTCGATACCAAGGAGGTCGTGGCCTATCACGTGCTCTCGCAGAGCGTCATCGAGCATGCCTCCATCCCCGTCGCCTTCTCGCCGATCGTGCTCGCCCACCTCGAGGGGCTGTTCACGCGCGAGCGCAACGCGCTGCAGTCGACCGAGTTCTCGTTCTCCCGCTTCATGGTGCCCTATCTCAGCGGCTATGCGGGCTGGAGCCTGTTCGTCGACTGCGACATGCTGGCGCGGGCCGACATCGCCGAGCTATGGGCGCTGCGCGACGACCGCTTCGCGGTCATGTGCGTCAAGCACGACTACCAGCCGAAGACCGAGACCAAGTTCCTCGGCCAGACGCAGACCAAGTACGAGAAGAAGAACTGGTCGAGCGTGATGCTGTTCAACAATGCCCGCTGCCGGGCGCTGTCGCCCGACTTCGTCAACACCGCGACCGGGCTCCAGCTGCACCAGTTCAAATGGCTCGACGGCGACGAGAACATCGGCGAATTGCCCAGCGCCTGGAACCATCTGGTCAACGAATACGACTACAGGGCGGACGCCAAGCTGGTGCACTTCACCGACGGCGGGCCCTATTTCGACGAGTACCGAAACGACGACTATGCGCAGGAGTGGTTCGCCATGCGCGACCGGATGCTGCACGTGACGCAGCGGGAGGCGGCGTCCTGACCATGCTGGCGCGGGAGGACATGACCGAAGGCGACGCGCCGAGCCCGGCCACCACCCACGGGTTGGCCTCGACGGAGGAATGGCGGCGCTTCTTCTCGCGGTTTCCGGCGATCGTGCTCGTCGCCAACAGCGACGAGGTCGATCTTCCCGCCATCCGCGCCTCGCAGCCGGCCGACGCGCTCTACGTCTTCTTCAACAAGGTCTACAAGGTCCTGGACCAACCCTTTGACGGCGAATCGCTTCTGGTCGCGCGAAGCGGCACCACGGGGGCCAATATCGTCTATCGCCGGGAGGTCGACGCGGTGCTCGCCTTCTTCCCGGGCCAAGGCTTCAAGGGCATCCTGAACCTCGCCTCCGGAAGCTGGGAGAAGCTCAGCCCGGCGAGCGACTTCAAGGGCGCGCCGGCCGGCCATCTCGAGTTGACCGGCTATTTCGCCGATTTCTATCCCGAGGACCATTTGCCGAGCAGCGGCTTTGCGCTGGCCGTCTGGCTGTGCGAGCTTGGCCTGCCGGCCCGCATCGTCCTGGCTGGCTTCACCGCCCGGCGCAGCGACCGCTGGAAGGTCTTCCACATCCACGACTGGACCTACGAGCAGGTGATCCAGCGCGTGCTGGCACGGTCCGGCCGGCTCGCTTTGTGGGACACCGGCATCGTCTCCAACTACGCCGCCCTCACCCGGCGCTTCCCTGACATCGGCGCGGCCGACGTTTCGCTGGCCGCCGCCGAGGTGCTGTCGCAGCGGCTGGAAGCCTCCAACATGGAGATCGACAAGCTGATCTCGGCGACGCGCTTCGGCCGCTCGGTCGACCGGTTCTTCCGCAGCCTGAAGCCGAAGACGCGCAAGCAGAAGCTGGCCGAGAAGGAAGCCCGCGAAAAAGCCGGCGGCTAGTTCTCGGTCGGACAGGGCTCGTCGCGAGCGGCGGGCACCGTCCACATCAGCAGCCCCATATAGACGCCGAACTGCAGACTGGTGTTGGCATGGCTGAGGAAGGCCTGGCTGAGCCCGAAGCAGGCATAGCAGGCCGACACCCACATCAGCGTGCAGGCGCGGTCGCGATGGACTCCCTGGCGATAAAGCCGGAGGCCGGCTGAAAAGGCGACGCCGAGCAGCAGGACGAACAGGATCAGGCCGATAGCGCCGGTCTCCAGCAGGAAATCCAGATACTGGTTGTGCAGCTGGTTGAAGCCGGCGATCGGGGAGTCCTTGGCCAAGCCGAGTGCCGGATCGGTCAGCAGGGCCGGGAAGCTGCCGGCGCCGTAGCCCAGCAGCGGCCGCGACTTGGCAAGGCCAAGCGCCATCTCCCACATCATCACCCGCAGCCCGGTGGAGCCCGAGAGGCCGTCGGCAGCCTCCCCCTTGGACCAAAGCTGGCCCAAGTCCGTCAAGAGCACTCCGAACTGCACTCGCAGCGGCGACGGGAAGGTCAGGGCGAGCGCTACCAGCAAAACGACGGCCAAGACGAAAGTCGCCCTGGCCGAGCGGGTGCGCGCATTCGCCATCATCAACAGCGCCAGCGGCGCGAGCGCCAGCAAGGTGCCACGGGTCCCGGTCAGCACCAGGGCCAGCATGCCAAGCGATACGAAGGCGACCAGCGCAAACGCTCTCGCCGATGCATGCCTTCCCTCGATGTGGCCGATGCAGACGATGGCGACGAGGCCGATCGAGGTCATCAGCATTTCCGAGAACGGGATTGGGTTGGTTTCGCCACTGAAACGCCATTCCGCCGTGCCGATCGCCTCGAAGGCCGCGTAAAAGTTCGACGCCGAAGCGACGATGGCATGCAAGGCGGCAAGCAGCATCACGAAGCGGAAGAGATGGTCCCGGCGGCGGCCGAGCAGCACGTAGAAGAAGCCGCCGTTGACGAGGCCCAGGCCGATCCGCGACACGTTGTCGAGCTGCGTCGTCGACGACCCGAAGAAGGCGACGTGCAGGCCATAGAGGAGAATGAGCGCGACGAAGACCGCAATGTAGGCGATGAGATGTCCGCTCATCCGCATGGCGCGGAACGACATGAACGGGACCAGCGGCAGCGCGGCGACGATCGACAGCAGCAGGAAGTGCCCATAGAGTTTGCTCGTGCCGAGCAGGGCAAGCGACAGCGCATAGGCGAGCATGCTCAGCCCGCCCAGGACCACCGCCACCGTGCCGCTTCCGCCCGCGACGGGCAGGCGCCTCGCCCACTGGATCGTCATCGATTACCGGTCGTCCTCGAGCCGCTTTTGTTCGCAGGCCCTATAGCGGGGTCTGTTGCGGATTGTCGACCGGGAACTTGTCGCGGGCCTGCGGCGTGCAGCGGACTACCCCGCCTCGCGCATCTTTTCCGCCGCCTCGAGGTCAACCGACACCAGCTGGCTGACGCCCTGCTCGGCCATGGTGACGCCGAAGAGGCGGTTCATGCGGGCCATCGTGATGGGGTTGTGGGTGATGATGACGAAGCGGGTCTCCGTCGTCCCCGCCATCTCGTCCATGAGGTTGCAGAAGCGCTCGACATTGTGGTCGTCGAGCGGCGCGTCCACCTCGTCGAGGACGCAGATCGGCGCCGGATTGGTCAGGAAGACGGCGAAGATCAGCGCCATCGCGGTCAGCGCCTGCTCGCCGCCCGAGAGCAGCGTCATGGTCTGCGGCTTCTTGCCGGGCGGGCGGGCCAGGATCTCCAGGCCGGCCTCCAGCGGGTCCTCGGATTCGATCAGCTGCAGCTCGGCGGTGCCGCCGCCGAACAGATGGGTGAACAGCCGCTGGAAATGACCGTTGACCACGTCGAAGGCGGCGAGAAGCCGCTCGCGACCCTCGCGGTTCAGGCTGTGGATGGCCTGCCTGAGCTTCCTGATCGCCTCCAGCACGTCCTCGCGCTCGGTGACCAGCGTCTCCAGCCGCTCGGAGAGCTCACGCTGCTCCTCCTCGGCGCGCAGGTTGACGGCGCCCAGCCGCTCGCGCTCGATCTTCAGCCGCTCCAGCCGGCGCTCGACGTCGCCCATGTCGGGCAGCGGCTTCTCCGGATCGAGCTCGGCCTGGCGCACGACGAGATGCGGCGGCGTGCCGAGCGCCTCCTGGATGCGCGCCTCGATCTCACGGCGGCGCTCGTCGGCGGCGGTCAGCCGCTCCTCGGCGCGCACCCGCGTCTCGCGCGATTCCGACAGCGCCTGGATGGCCGCCGTGGCCGCCTTGTCCAGCGTGGACTGGCGGTTCTCCGCGTCCTGCAGGCGATCGGCGGCGGCCTGGCGCAGCCTCTCCGCCTCGGAGAGCTGGGACAAGAGGGCGCGACGGCGGACCTCGATCTCGTCGGGCGCGTCGGCCAGAGCGTCCTTCTCGCGCTGTGCCTCGTCGCGCCGCTCGGCCAGCGCGGTGATCTGGCGGTCGGCGTTCTCGGCGCGCGCCGTCCAGCCCTGCCGTTCGCTGGAAATGGCGGCAAGGCGGGCGGCGCGGGCGGCCGCCTCGCGCTTCAGCCCTTCATGGGCGGCCCGTGCGTCGGCAAGCACCGCACGCTCGCCGGCGACGTCGGTCGAGAGCCGGTCCAACCGGGCCTGCAGCTCGGCGAGATCGGGCGCGGCGGCCACCAGCGCCTCGGCCTCGCCCAGAGCCGCGGCGGCCTCTTCGTGACCCTCCGAAAGCGCGGCTCTTCGCCTCGTCGAGCGCGGCTCGGCGGCTGGACAGGTCGCCGGCCGCTTTTTCGGCGCGCGACAGGGCGTCGCGAGCCTCGCTGAGGCCGTGCTGGGCGTCGCGCCAGGCTTGCCGCGCCGCTCTCTCGGCCTCGCCGGTCTGCCGTACGCGACGCCTCGGCTGCGGCGAGCGCCTCCTCGGCCTCGCGCAGGCGGCGCGTCGCCGAAATCACGTCGGCGTCGAGCTCGGCCAGCCGGTTCTTCTGGGCCAGCCGCTGGGCGGCCGGCGTCGGCGCATCGGCCGAGGCGGTAAAGCCGTCCCAGCGCCACAGGGCGCCCTCGCGGCTGACCAGCCGCTGCCCGGGCTTGAGCTGGGCCTGCAGGCGCAAGCCTTCGGCTGCGTCGACGACGCCGACCTGCGCCAGGCGGCGGGCCAGCTGGTGCGGCGCGGCCACGACGTCGGACAGCGGGCGCGCCGCCTTGCGGAAGCGCGGCATCGGCCGGGTCCGCGGCGACGTCGCCCCAATGGGCGGGCGCGCTGCGGTCGAGCGGCGCGTCGAGGTCCTCGCCGAGCGCGGCGCCGAGCGCCGTCTCGAAGCCGCGCTCGACCTTGAGCTTCTCCACGACCGCCGGAAAGAGCCCGCCGGAGGCCGCGTTGAGCACCTTCTGCAAGGTGCGGGCCTCGGTCTCGACCCGCGCCAGGTCGGCCTTGGCCTCCTGAACAGGCGGGCGCAGCCCGGCTTCGCGCTGCCGGGCGTCGGCGACGGCCTTTTCCGCGGCGACGGCGGCCTGCTCGGCCTCGCCGAGCGCGGTCGTCGCCGCCTCCACCTCGGCCCGCTTCTCGGCCGGGTCCGGCAGGCCGGCAATGCGGCTCGCGATCTCGCTTGCCTCGCGATCGATGTCAGCCAGCTGGCGGTGCAGCCGGTCGCGGCGCTCGGTGGCGTCGCGCAGCGCCCGCTCGGCCGACTGGCGAGCCGCTGCCGCCTCGGCCCGCTCGGCGGTGAGCGCGCCGAGCGCCGCTTCGCTGCCGCCAAGTGCCGCGCTCGCCGCCTCGAATGCGGCGCGGGCCGTGGCCTCGCGCTCGCCGGCGCCGGCTTCGTCGACAGCCAGCGACGACTTCCTCGGCGGCCAGCCGCTCCAGCGTCTCGGCGTTGTCGCGCACCATGCGCTCCTCGCGCTCGATGTCGGCGTCGAGCTGGCGCGAGCCGCTTGTCGATCTCCGCCTGGCGGGCACGCGGTGCGGCCGGCCTCCTCCTCGATCTGCGCGCGGGCGATGGTCAGCCGCTGGAAGGCCGCCGCGGCGCGCGCCTCGGCGTCGCGCAGCTCCGGCAAATGATGGGCGCCGACCGCCTGCTCCTTGGCCGCGGTCATCTGGCCGGCAGCGCGCTCGGCGACCGCGCTGGTGGCCTCCGCCAGGGCCGACTTGGCCTCCGCCTCGTGCGCCTTGGCGAGCGTCCAGCGCAGATGGAACAGGGTCGCCTCGGCGCGGCGGATCTCGCCCGACAGGTTCTTGAACCGCGAGGCCTGGCGGGCCTGGCGCTTCAGGCTGTCGATCTGGCCCTCCAGCTCGCGCGACGACGTCGTCGAGGCGCTCCAGGTTCTGCTCGGCGGCGCGCAGCCGCAGCTCGGCCTCGTGGCGGCGGGTATGCAGGCCCGAGATGCCGGCCGCCTCCTCGAGCAGGGCGCGGCGGGCCTGCGGCTTGGCCTGGATCAGCTCGCCGATGCGGCCCTGGCCGACCATCGAGGGCGAGCGGGCGCCGGTCGACTGGTCGGCGAACAGAAGCTGGACGTCCTTGGCGCGCGCCTCGCGGCCGTTGATGCGGTAGACCGAGCCGGCCTCGCGCTCGATGCGGCGCGACACCTGGAGCTCGTCGGCGTCGTTGAAGGCCGGCGGCGCGCGAGCGGTCGCTGTTGTCGAGGAAGAGCGTGACCTCGGCGGTGTTGCGCGACGGCCGGGTCGACGAGCCCGAGAAGATCACGTCGTCCATGCCGGAGCCGCGCATGTTCTTGTACGAGCTTTCGCCCATCACCCAGCGCAGCGCCTCGACCAGGTTGGACTTGCCGCAGCCATTGGGCCCGACGATGCCGGTCAGCCCGCGCTCGATGACGAATTCGCCGGGTTCGACGAAGGATTTGAAGCCGAGCAGGCGGAGCCTCGAAAATCTCATCGGCGGGCCCCCGCCAGGGCCGCGGAAACGGTCACGGCGCGGCCGCCCCGCAGCGGAGGCGTCAGTGCATGCCGTCGATGATCGCCGACATCTCGTCAATCGACATGGCCCCCGGATAGCGGTTTCCGTTGATGAAGAAGGTGGGCGTCGAATCGACGCCGAAATCCTTGGCACCCCGCTCCCGCACCGCCCTCACATCGTTCAGGAGCTTCTGGTCGGTCAAGCACTTCTCGAAGGATTCCTGTGAGAAACCGGCCAGCTTGGCGATCTGCAGCAGCGCCGACTTGGCATCCTCGACCGCGACCCAGCTCGGCTGCTGCTTGAACAGCACGTCGACCATGGGGAAGTAGTTGTCGTTCGAGCAGCGGGCCAGCATGAAGCCCGCCTCGGCGCGCGGATCGAACGGGAACTCGCGCAGGATGAGCTTGGCCTTGCCGGTGTCGATGTACTTCTCCTTGAGCGCCGGCAGCGTGGTGGCGTGGAAATGCGCGCAGTGCGGGCAGGTCATCGAGGCGTATTCGACGATCGCCACCGGCGCATCCGGCTTGCCGAGCACCATGTCGGGCAGCGGGCCGGGCTCCAGCAGCTTGGCCATGTCGACCTTGCCGGCGGGCTCCGGCGCCGCGGCGGCAGCCTTGGCAGGCTCGGCGGGCTTGGCCGGGTCCGTCGTGGCCTGCGCGACCTTCTCGGCGACGGCGTCGCCGTCGTCGCTGCAGGCAGCCAAGGTAACGGCGGCGGCGAGCGCGGCCAGCGAGGACAGAACGGTACGACGGGAGGTGGGGCGAAGCATACGAATCACCTGACAGCGGGCTTGATCTTGCAATGAGGCAGCACACAAAGCCTAGAGTTGGCGCGAAATAAGGCGCCGATGTCCCCAAGCCAACCGGGAAAATCTGCGGACGCCGATCAAAAATCCGTCAGCTGCGGGTGCCGAGGACCGTGCGGCCGAGCCGCTCCAGAGCCTCGCGCAGGCCTTCGTCCTCGATGGCGTCGACGCGGGCGGCCAGCGCGCCGGCTTTCCGCCTCGCCGAGTGCCCGCACCGCCGGCTTCTTGCGCTCCTCGAGCCGGGCGACCGGCTTCTGGACGATGCGGATGCGCCCGACGGCGCGAAAGCCGAGGAAGCCGTTGACGCGGGCGATCACCTCGCCGGTCTGATGCTGCAGCTCCAGCGCCCGGCTGCCCTCGCAGGCGATCACCAGCGTGGCGGGCTCGTAGGGATCGTCCTCGTGCAGCCGGCGCGGCCAGGCGAGCTTTTCGGGGCGGGTGAAGCCGGCCAGGCGCGGCCCGGCGATCTCGTCCCAGGACTGCACCAGCCCGACCGAAATGCCGGTGCGCCGGCGCAGCATCGGGTCGAGCAGGCCGCCGAGGAGGTCGCTGACGGCGACGGGATTGCCGAAGGGCGCTTTCCCTGCCATGAACCTTTTCCTCTCTCCCGCGCCGCGCCGCCCGAACCATAGACCAACGCCGAAGCCATGGCATCAGCGAACTTCCGCGCCAGCCCAGCCGTCGAACCGCGCGGTCCGGTCGCCGAACGGTTGCTGGCCTGGTACGACCGCCATCACCGCGAGCTGCCGTGGCGGGTGACGCCACCGGCGGCGGCCGCCGGGGCGCGGGCCGACCCCTACGCGGTGTGGCTCTCCGAGGTGATGCTCCAGCAGACCACGGTCGAGGCCGTCAAGCGCTACTTCCTCAGCTTCCTGGCGCGCTGGCCCGACGTCGCCTCGCTGGCCCGGGCCTCGACGGAGGACGTCATGAAGGCGTGGGCCGGCCTCGGCTACTATTCGCGGGCACGCAACCTGAAGCGGTGCGCCGAGCACGTCGCGGGCGTGCTCGGCGGACGCTTTCCCGAGGACGAAGCGGGGCTGCGGGCGCTGCCGGGCGTCGGCGCCTACACGGCGGCGGCGATCGCGGCGATCGCCTTCGACCGGCCGGCGGCCGTGGTCGACGGCAATGTCGAGCGGGTGGTGGCGCGGCTTTGCGCCATCGCGACGCCTCTGCCGGCCGCCAAGACGGCGATCCGCGCGGCGGTGGAAGCGATGGTGCCGACGCGCCGGCCAGGCGACTTCGCGCAGGCCATGATGGACCTCGGCGCCACGGTGTGCACGCCGCGGCGGCCGGCCTGCCTCGCCTGCCCCGTCAACGACGACTGCCAGGCGCTCGCCGCCGGCGACCCCGAGCACTTCCCGGTCAAGGCGCCGCGCCGGGAACGGCCGCTGCGACGCGGTGCCGCCTTCGTGGCGGTGCGGGCCGACGGCGCCGTGCTGCTGCGCAAGCGGGCGGGGAGCGGGCTGCTCGCCGGGATGACCGAGGTGCCGACCTCGGGCTGGACGGCGCGGACGGACGGGGCCACTGGCCCCGAGGCGGCGCCGTTCCCGGCGGCCTGGCGACGCGCCGGCAGCGTCGCCCATGTGTTCACCCATTTCGCGCTCGACCTTTCGGTGTTCCGCGCCGACCTCGACCAGGGCGCGGCAGCGCCGGACGGGCATTGGTGGGCCGACGCCCGCACGCTCGGCGGCGAGGCCCTGCCGACGGTCATGAAAAAGGCCATCGAGGCGGCCAAACCGGGCGCCACGCTTCCGCAACCGAGAGGAACCTGACTTGACGGAACCCGTCCGCCACATCGTCTTCGACATCGGCAAGGTGCTGATCCACTACGATCCCGACCTGCCGTTCAGCCGGCTGATCCCCGACGAGGCCGAGCGGCGATGGTTCTTGGCCAATGTGTGCACGCCGGACTGGAACGTCGAGCAGGACCGCGGGCGCTCCTGGGCCGAGGCCGAGCGCCTGCTGATCGCCGATCACCCGGACCATGCCGACAACATCCGCAACTTCCGCGCCTGTTGGCACGAGATGGTGCCGCATGCCTACGAGGAGAGCGTGGCGGTGATGGAGCGGCTGATCGACGGCGGCCACGACGTGACGCTGCTCACCAATTTCGCAGCCGACACCTTCACGGAGGCGCGCCGGCGCTTTCCGTTCCTCGAGCGGGCGCGCGGCGTGACCGTCTCGGGCGAGGTCGGCATGATCAAGCCGGAGCCCGGCATCTACGACCGCCATGCGCGGACCTTCGGCCTCGAGCCGGCGGCAACGCTGTTCATCGACGACAGCCAGAAGAACGTCGACGGCGCCAGGCAGGCCGGCTGGCAGGCGGTGCTCTTCACCGACGCGCCGCGGCTGTCGGCCGACCTCCTCTCGCTCGGAGTCAAGGTCTAGCGGCAAGCCATTGAGCTTGCTGGCGGTTCAGCCGCCGGCGCGTTCCATGCCGAGGCGCACGATGCGGCGCAGCTCGTCGATGGAGGTGAGCCCGCCATTGCGCTCGTAGTGCCAGAAGGTCCAACCGTTGCAGGCGTCGAGCCCTTGCACCTCGGCGCCGATGCGATGGATCGAGCCAGCGCGGCCGCCGATCTCCAGCGTGCCGTCGGCGCGAACGCGGGCCGTCCAGCGCTTCTTGACGTCGGTGAGCATGGTGCCGGGCTTCATGAGGCCGGAATCGATCAGGCTGACGAAGGCGACGCGCGGCTCGGCGCGCTTGCCAGCCATCACCGCCAGGTCGGCGTCGTCGAGCGGTTTCACCGCGGCGATGCGCGCCTCGGCAGCCTCGATATAGGCCGTCTCGCGCTCGATGCCGACGAAATGGCGGCCGAGCCGCCTGGCCACCGCGCCGGTCGTTCCGGAGCCGAAGAAGGGGTCCAGCACCACGTCGCCGGGGCGGGTGGAGGCCATCATGATGCGGGCCAGCAGCGCCTCCGGCTTCTGGGTCGGGTGCAGCTTGTTGCCGTCGCCGTCCTTCAGCCGCTCCGAGCCGGTGCAGATCGGGAACAGCCAGTCGGAGCGCATCTGCACGTCGTCATTGGCCGACTTCATCGCCTCGTAGTTGAAGGTGTAGCCCTTGCTCGCCTGGTCGCGGCTCGCCCAAATCAGCGTCTCGTGGGCGTTCTGGAAGCGGCGGCCGCGGAAGTTGGGCATCGGGTTGGTCTTGCGCCAGACCACGTCGTTGAGGATCCAGTAGCCGAGGTCCTGCAGCGCCGAGCCGACACGGAAAATGTTGTGGTAGGAGCCGATCACCCACAGCGTGGCGTTGGGCTTCATGACGCGGCGGACAGCGAGCAGCCAGGCGCGGCAGAAGGCGTCGTAGGCCTCGAAGCTGTCGAAGCGGTCCCAGGCGTCGTCGACGGCATCGACCAGCGACTGGTCGGGCCTGTGCAGCGTGCCTTCGAGCTGGAGGTTGTAGGGCGGGTCGGCAAAGACGAGGTCGACGGATTTTTCCGGCAGCCGGTCGAGCGCGGCGACGCAGTCGCCCCTGATGATGGTGTCCAGCCAGGCCGGACGGCTTTCGGACAGAGTCGGGACGACAAGCTTGGGCAACGCGGACATCACAACGATACTCGGCATTTACACGGGACTGTTCACTCCCCGTTATGGTTACCGACCGGCGTAAAGAATTGGTGAAGCCGGCCGCGCCCATTTGCGAGGCCGGCCGGCTTGGTGTATGCGCGTTGACCCGATGACCCAGCCCCAACTCGTCATTTTCGACTGCGACGGCGTGCTCGTCGATTCCGAGATCATCGCGGCGCGCGTCGAGGCGGAGCTGGTGAGCTCGGCCGGCTACGAGATCACCGCCCAGGAGCTCGCCGAAACCTATGCCGGCCTGACCTTCAAGGACATCCTGATGCGGATCGAGGAGAAGGCGAAGATCCCCTTCCAGGCCTCGCTGATCGACCAGGCAGAAGTGCTGACGGATCGCCGGCTGGCGGCCGAGGTGCGCGCCATCGAGGGCGCCCACGAGGCGGTGGCGGCCACCCGCGTGCCGCGCTGCATCTGCTCCAACTCGCGCACCGAGCGGCTGGAGCTGACGCTGTCGAAGACGCGCCTTTTGCCGTTCTTCGAAGGCCGCATCTATTCGGCGCTGGAGACGCCGACGCGCAAGCCGAAGCCGGCGCCCGACGTCTTCCTGTTCGCGGCCGAGGCCATGGGGGCCGATCCGGCGGCGACCTTCGTGGTCGAGGATTCGGTGCACGGCGTGGCGGCGGCGAAGGCGGCGGGCATGCGGGTGATCGGCTTCACCGGCGCTTCCCACACCTATCCCGGCCATGCCGACGCGCTGACCGACGCCGGCGCCGAGACGACGATCAGGCGCTGGGCGGATTTCAGGAGCACGCTCGACGCGCTCTCCGCGTGGTCGGAGAACGCCTGAAGGCGGCTACTCGGCCTTCTTCGGCGGGCCCTCGTCGAAGCCGACGAAGGCCTGCACGTTCTGGTCGGACGGCAGCGGGATGGTCACGTTGGGCTGGCTGAACAGCCATTGCGAGGCCTGCGCGCCGACGGTCGCCTGGTGCTTGAAGAGGTTGCTGTAGAGCACGTCCTCGCCGTGCAGGACGACGATGCGGATCGGCATGGTGATGGTGCCGCCCTTGCCGACGGGGCCGGAAATCACCTTGCCGGCGACGCCGATGTTCATGGTGAGCTGGCTCGCGGTGCGCGAGCAGCTGCGCGTGGCATCGGAAATCGAGGCCTGGTAGACCAACTTTGCCGGATCGCCGTCGCCGCCCTTCTCGTAATTGTTCAGGAAGGCGGTTCCCTCGCGCAAGGTGACGCGCGGGCAGAAGGCGCGAAGCTCGCTCTCCAGCACCTGGTCGTTGGCCTTGATGGCCTCGGCCTGCTCGGCCGCCTTCTTGTCGTGCGACTGGCAGCCGGCGACGAAAAGCATAAAGCCGGCGGCCGGAAAAAGCGCGAAATAGCCCCAGTTCTTGAATGCCATGCTGCCCTTCCCTCTCCGGATCGTGCCGTCTATAGCAACCCGGCGACCAAAATGCGACGGCAGGGCGCGGTTATCCAGAGGCCGCCTGCTGCGGCCCCTGCAGAAGAGAAGGTGAACCCGATGCGCTATGTCTCCACGCGCGGCGAAGCCCCTGCGCTCGGCTTCTCCGACGCGGTGCTGGCCGGCCTGGCGCGCGACGGCGGGCTGATGGTGCCCGAGCGCTGGCCCGAGTTCAGCGCCGCCGAGATGCGGCGCTGGCGCGGGCTCCCCTATCCCGACCTGGCGATCCAGGTGCTGACGCCCTTCGTCGCCGGCGAGCTCGCGGCGCCGGTGCTCGAGCGACTGGTGCGCGAGGCCTACGCGACCTTCAGGCACGCCGCCGTCTGCCCGCTGGTGCAGGTCGGGCCCAACCGGTTCCTGCTCGAGCTGTTCCACGGGCCGACGCTGGCCTTCAAGGACGTCGCCATGCAGCTGCTGGCGCGGCTGGTCGACCACGTGCTGGCCGAGCGCGGCCAGCGGGCGACCATCGTCGGCGCCACCTCGGGCGATACGGGGGGTGCGGCGGTCGAGGCCTTTGCAGGGCGCGAGCGGGCCGACCTTTTCGTGCTGTTTCCCAAGGGACGGGTGTCGCCGGTCCAGCAGCGCCAGATGACCACGGCGGGTGCTGCCAACGTGCACGCGCTGGCGATCGAGGGCCATTTCGACGACTGCCAGGCGCTGGTGAAGGGCATGTTCAACGACCATGGCTTCCGCGACCGGGTGGCGCTGTCGGGCGTCAACTCGATCAACTGGGCGCGGATCATGGCGCAGATCGTCTATTATTTCGCATCCGCGCTGGCGCTGGGCGGCCCGGACCGGCCGGTCTCCTTCACGGTGCCGACCGGCAATTTCGGCGACATCTTCGCCGGCTACGCCGCCAAGCGCATGGGGCTGCCGGTCGAGCGGCTGGTGATCGCCACCAACGACAACGACATCCTGGCGCGGGCGCTGGAGAGCGGCGAATACCGGACCCGCGAGGTGGTGGCGACGACCTCGCCGTCGATGGACATCCAGATCTCGTCCAATTTCGAGCGCCTGCTGTTCGAGGCGTCGGGCCGCGATGCGGCTGTGGTGCGCCGCTCCATGGCCAGCCTGGCGCAATCCGGGGCCTTCACGCTCGGCGAGGCGGAGCTGGCGCAGATCCGCGGCGAGTTCGACGCCGGCCGCGCCGACATGGCGGCGACCGCCGCCGCGATGAAGGCGATGCTCGCCGATTGCGGGGTGCTGATCGACCCGCACACGGCCGCCGGCGTCTCCGTGGCAGGCGCCAAGGCAGACCCGGCGGTGCCGATGATCGTGCTCGCCACGGCCCATCCGGCCAAGTTCCCCGCAGCGGTGGCGGAGGCCACGGGGGTTGCGCCCGGCCTCCCGGCATGGCTTGATGGGCTGTTGGAACGTACGGAACGCTTTGCCGTACTTCCATCGGAGCTCGAAATGGTGGAAGATTATGTCAACCGCCACTCGCGAGCAGCGCGTTAGGGAGTTGGTCCTACATGGGTGTTGAGGTAAGCCGTCTGTCGAACGGCCTGACAGTCGCCACCGAAACGCTTCCCCATATCGAATCCGTTGCCCTCGGCATCTGGGTCAAATCCGGCGCCCGCAACGAGCGCGAGGACGAGCACGGCATCGCCCATCTCCTGGAGCACATGGCCTTCAAGGGCACGAAGCGGCGCACCGCCTGGAAGATCGCCTCGGAGATCGAGAATGTCGGCGGCGAGATCAACGCCGCCACCAGCGTCGAGACGACGTCCTTCTACGCCCGCGTGCTGGCCGACGACGTGCCGCTGGCGATCGACATCCTGGCCGACATCCTGACGGAATCGAAGTTCGACGCCGAGGAGCTGCAGCGCGAGCAGCACGTCATCCTGCAGGAGATCGGCGCTGCCCACGACACGCCCGACGACATCGTCTTCGACCGCTTCACCGAGACCGCCTTCCGCCACCAGACCATCGGCCGCTCGATCCTCGGCACGCCGGAGACGGTCAAGTCGTTCACCTCCAAGCAGCTGCACGACTACATGGAGCGGCAGTACGGCGCCGAGCGCATGGTGGTGGTGGCGGCCGGCGCCATCGACCACGAGCGCTTCCTGCGCGAGGTGGAGCACCGGCTGGGCGGGTTCCGGCCCAAGGCCGAGAGCGCGATGCCGCAATATGCGCACTATGTCGGCGGCGACTATCGCGAGAACCGCGACCTGATGGACGCGCAGATCGTGCTCGGCTTCGAGGGCCGGGCCTATCACGTGCGCGACTTCTACGCCTCGCAGGTGCTGTCGATGATCCTCGGCGGCGGCATGTCGTCCCGGCTGTTCCAGGAGGTCCGCGAGAAGCGCGGCCTGTGCTACTCGGTCTACGCCTTCCATTGGGGCTTCTCCGACACCGGCATCTTCGGCATCCATGCCGCGACCGGGCAGAGCGACATCGCCCAGCTGGTGCCGGTGATCGTCAACGAATTGCAGCGGGCCGGCCAGCAGATCCACGAGGAGGAGCTCAACCGGGCACGCGCCCAGTATCGCGCCGGGCTGGTGATGTCGGCCGAGAGCGCGGCCAGCCGCGCCTCGCAGATCGCCCGCCAGATGCTCTTGTTCGGCCGGCCGATCGGCATGGACGAGCTGGTCGACCGGCTGTCCAAGCTGACGGTCGAGCGGCTGACCGACCTGTCGGCGCGGCTCTTCTCGACCAAGCCCACCGTCACCGCCGTCGGCCCGGTCGGCACGCTGGCACCCTACGAGGCGATCCGCGACGCGCTGCCCGCCGCCGACGTCGCCGCCCGCAGGCTGGCCGTCTGACCGGCTTACCAGGCCTCATGTTTCCGCTGCCCTTCTTCCGCCGAGAGCACCCGGCGCTGAGCGGAGCGCGCATCACGCTGAGGCTCCCGGAACCCAACGACTACCGCGAATGGGCGGCGCTCCGGCAGGCCAGCCGGGCCTTCCTGGAGCCGTGGGAGCCGCGCTGGTCGCCCGACGAGCTGGAGCGCGGCGCCTGGCGGCAGCGGATCCGCCGCTACCGGGACGATTTCGAGCAGGGGCTTGCGGTCGCCTTCTTCATCTTCGAAAATCGCGGCGGCAAGCTGGTCGGGGGAATCACCGTCGGCAACGTAAGGCACGGGGTATCCCAGTCCGCCCAGATCGGCTACTGGATCGGCGAGCGCTACGCCGGTCAAGGTCTGATGCTGGAGGCGGTGACGCTGGTGGCTGGCTTTGCGTTCGATACCCTCAGGCTGCACCGCATCGAGGCGGCCTGCATCCCCGACAACGTCCGTTCGGTGCGCGTGCTTGAAAAAGCCGGATTTCAGCGCGAAGGGCTGCTGCGTTCCTATCTCCGAATCAACGGACTTTGGCAGGACCACTATCTCTACGCCCTGATCGCCGACGATCGCGGCGGCAAGAAACGAGGCTAACCCCTTGAAACGTCTTCTCTGGCGAGGGAACCCGCTGGTCGCACTGGCGGCGGCGGTGCTGACGCTCCTCAGCCTGTCATCGGCGGCGTTGGCCATCGAGCCGATCAAGATCGCTCGCGACGACGTGGCCCTCGACCTGTCCGGCGCGGTCGAGATCTACCGCGACCAGGGCGAGAACTTCCAGGTGTCGACGGCGCCGGGGCCGGACGGCATCGTCAGGCGCATCGAGGTGGAGGCCAACGACGCCCGCTCGAGCGGCGACTGGGCGGTGTTCGCGCTCGCCAACACCACCGACGAACAGCTCGACCGGCTGATCGTCGCGCCGCACTTCCGACTGGTGAACTCGGGCCTCCTGTGGCCCGACCTCGGTTCGAGCCGCATCGCGGCCATCACGCCCTCTGAGGGGTTTGCGCTGGACCGCCAGTCGAGCCCCGACGCGGACGTTTTCCGGGTGACCCTCGATCCGGGCTCGGTGGTGACCTTCATCGCCGAGCTCGCCTCGCCGAAGCTGCCGCAGGTCTACCTGTGGGACCCCGAGGCCTACAAGGATTCGATCAACTCCTACACGCTCTACCGCGGCATCGTGATCGGCATTTCCGGCCTGCTGGCGCTGTTCCTCACCATCCTTTTCGTGGTCAAGGGCACGTCCATGTTCCCGGCCACGGCGGCGCTGGCGTGGTCGGTGCTCGCCTATATCTGCGTCGACTTCGGCTTCCTCAACAAGGTGATCGAGATCTCGCCCGGCAACGAGCAGATCTGGCGGGCGAGCACGGAGGTGGCGCTGGCGGCGACGCTGGTGGTGTTCCTGTTCACCTATCTCAACCTCAACCGCTGGCATGGCCATTTCAGCTATGGGGCGCTGGTCTGGGTGTTCGGGCTGGTGATGATCGCCGGCGTGGCGGTGGTCGACCCGGCGGTGGCCGCCGGCATCGCCCGCTTCTCCTTCGCCGCCACGGCGCTGGTCGGCATCGGCCTGGTCGTCTATCTCGGCATCCAGGGCTACGACCGGGCGATCATGCTGGTGCCGAGCTGGCTGATGGTGCTGGTCTGGCTTTCCGGCAGCTGGATGGCGATCACCGGCATGCTCGACAACGACATCGTGCAGCCGGCGCTGGGCGGCGCGCTGATCCTCATCATCCTGCTGATCGGCTTCACGATCATGCAGCACGCCTTCGCCGGCGGCGGCCTCTACCAGGGCCTGTTCAGCGACATGGAGCGGCAGGCGCTGGCAGTCACCGGCGCCGGCGACACGGTGTGGGACTGGGACGTGCTGCGCGACCGCGTGGTGACCCGGCCAGACATCAGCCACCAGCTCGGCCTGTCGCCCAACAGCCTCACCGGACCGGCGCGGAACTGGCTGCCGGTCCTCCATTCGGACGACCGCGACACCTTCCGCACGACGCTCGACGTGGTGCTGGAGCACCGGCGCGGGCGCGTCTCGCAGAACTTCCGCCTGCGCGGCGCCGACGGGCACTACCACTGGTTCTCGCTGCGGGCCCGCCCCGTGATCGGCTCCGACGGCGAGGTGATCCGCTGCGTCGGCACGCTGGTGGACGTCACCGAGCAGAAGAAGGCCGAAGAGCGCCTGCTGCACGACGCCGTGCACGACAACCTCACCGGCCTGCCCAATCGCGAGCTGTTCCTCAACCGGCTCGACGGCATGATCGCCATCGCCAAGGGCGAGGAGACGATCAAGCCGACGGTGTTCGTGATCGACATCGACCGCTTCAAGCAGGTCAATGACGGGCTCGGCATCTCGGCCGGCGACACCATCCTGCTCACCGTCGCGCGGCGGCTCCACCGGCTCCTGAAGCCGCGCGACTCGCTGTCCCGCTTCGCCGGCGACCAGTTCGCGCTGATGCTCTTGTCAGAGCAGGACCCGGCGCGGATCGCCGCCGTCGCCGATGCGGTGAAGCAGGCGATCCGGGCGCCGATCACCTTCGCCAAGCGGGAGATCGTGCTCACCGCCTCGATCGGGCTCATCACCTGGACGCAGGCGCAGGCCACCGCGCAGGACATGGTCAAGGACGCCGAGCTCGCCATGCACCAGGCGAAGCGCTTCGGCGGCGACCGCATCGAGCCGTTCCGGCCGGCCTTCCGCTCGGTCGGAACCGACCGGCTGCAGCTCGAATCGGACCTGCGGCGGGCCATCGAGCGGCGCGAGTTCAGCCTCGCCTACCAGCCGATCGTCAGGCTGGAGGACCGCTCGGTCGCCGGCTTCGAGGCGCTGTTGCGCTGGGAGCACCCGCGGCGCGGCGCCATCCCGCCGACGGACTTCATCCCGGTCGCCGAAAGCTGCGGGCTGATCGTCCAGCTCGGGCTCTTCGCCATGCAGAAGGCGGCCGACGACCTGGCGAGCTGGCAGAAGCAGATCGGCGACGCGCCGCTCTCGGTGTCCGTCAACCTGTCGAGCCGGCAGCTGATCCGCCGCGACCTGGTGACCGACGTTCGCTCGGTGATCGCCCGCGCCAACCTCAAGCCGCGCTGCTTCCGGCTGGAACTGACCGAATCGCTGGTGATGGACAATCCCGAGCAGTCGAACCACGTGCTGTCCAAGCTGAAGAAGCTCGGCATCGGCCTGTCGCTCGACGATTTCGGCACCGGCTATTCGTCGCTCGCCTATCTCACCCGCTTCCCCTTCGACACCATCAAGATCGACAAGAGCTTCGTCGACGACACGACGCCGAAGCGCGAGGTGCTGCTGCGCTCGATGATCAACATGGCGCACGACCTCGGTCTCTCAGTGGTGGCGGAGGGCGTCTCGGACGAGAACGATGCGCTCAGGCTGCGCCAGATGGGCTGCGAATACGTGCAGAGCTTCATGTTCGGCGGCCCGATGCCGGGCGAGGCGGTGCTGAAGATCCTGAAGGAGCAGTACCCGCTGGCTCAGGCGTGACCGGCGAACTGGCTCAGCCGCGCCGGATCGATGCCGATCGAGGCCAGGATGCGGTCGTACTTGCCGTCCATGTCGGAATCGAAAAGGAACTCGCTGCTCGCCGGACAGGTGAGCCAGCCGTTCTCGGCGATCTCGTTCTCCAGCTGGCCGGCGCCCCAGCCGGCATAGCCGAGCGCCATCAGCGCCCGCGTCGGGCCGCGCCCGCTGGAGATGGCACGCAGGATGTCGATGGTGGCGGTGAGGCAGATGTCCTCGGAGACCGGCAATGACGATTCAACCATATAATCGTCGCTGTGCAGAACGAAGCCGCGGCTGCGGTCGACCGGGCCGCCGTTGCGCACCACGAAATCGCGCGTCGGCGGCGACAGGCGGATCGCCTCCTGCTCGTTCATGATGCCGAGCTGGACCAGGAGGTCGGGAAAGCGCAGCGGCTGAGTTCTGTTGATTATCAAGCCCATAGCGCCCTCTTCGCTGTGGGCGCAGATGTAGATCACCGAACGAGCGAACCTGTCGTCCTTCATGCCGGGCATGGCGATGATGAACTGGTCGTCGAGGAACCCGCGTTTTGCGGTCCTTTTTTGCCGCAAAAGATCCATGCGTGAAAGGTACCCTCTTTCGGGCGTCCTTGGAAGCCGGCTTTTCGCGCTTTTCGTGTAACGAAGGGCACTCCCTCACGGCAAAATGACCGTTTCCGGGCGCCGGCGGGGGTTGCGAAACGCCGCGCCAGCCTTAAAAAAAGCGGCCATGGTCGTTCGCCCAGCCGCCGCATGCTGCCTCGTCGCGCTTCTCGCCCTTCCGCAACCTGTGGCGGCGGCGTCGAGCGACTGGGTCGCCGTGGAGGGCGCCCGCGTGAGGCTGGTCACCGCCGGCGGCCCGACTGCCGCAGGCGTCATCGACGGCGCGCTGGAGATCGCGCTGGAGCCCGGCTGGAAGACCTATTGGCGCGATCCCGGCGACGCCGGCGTGCCGCCGTCGATCGACGTCTCCAGGAGCCGCAACGTCGCCTCCGCGACGCTCAGCTTTCCGGCGCCGGAGCGCTTCGACGACGGCGTCGCCGCGTGGGCAGGCTATGAGCGGCCCGTCGCGTTTCCCGTGTCCTTCCGTCTGACGGACCCGGCGGCGCCGACGACGGTCGCCGCCGACGTGTTCCTCGGCGTCTGCAAGGCGATCTGCATCCCGCTGCAGGCCAGCCTGACCGTCGATCCCGCTGCTGGCGCCGACGACCCGGTCGATGCCGAGCTGGTCGCCACGGCGACCGCCGCTTTGCCCGGCGCCGAGCGATCGGACTTCTCGGCGCGCATCGTCACGCTTGACGACAAGACGCTGACCGTCGCGGCGAGCGTACCGGCCGGTACTCCCTCGGCGGAGCTGTTCGTGGCCGGCGCCGAGGGCTTCACGTTCGGCACGCCCGTGCGGCTCGAAGGCGACGGCGGCGTCGGCTTCTCGCTGCCGGTGCTGGCGCGGCCCGAGACGCCGGCTGCCGGGAGCGCGCTGCCCTATACGCTCGTCACCCCGCAGGGCGCCGTGTCCGGCGCGCTGGCGATCCCATAGCCCTTCTCGAGAGGACCCCATGACCATCAAGATCGGCGACAAGCTGCCCGACGCGACGTTCAAGACGATGACGCCGGAGGGTGCCCAGAACGTCACCGTCGCCGAATATTTCGGCGGCAAGAAGGTCGTGCTGTTCGCCGTGCCGGGCGCCTTCACGCCGACCTGCAGCAACAACCACCTGCCCGGCTTCATCGAGAACCGCCACGCCATCCTGTCGCGCGGCGTCGACCGCATCGCCGTCGTGGCGGTCAACGACCACCACGTGATGGGCGCCTGGGCGCGGTTCACCGGTGGCGAGGGCAAGCTCGACTTCCTGGCCGACGGCAACGGCGCCTTCGTCAAGGCGCTCGGCCTGGACGCCGACCTGACCGTCGCCGGCATGGGGCTGCGGGCCAAGCGCTTCTCGATGATCGTCGAGGACGGCGTGGTGACTGCGCTGAACATCGAGGACAAGCCGGGCCAGGCGGTGGAATCGGGCGCGGCGCGCATTCTGGAAGCGCTTTAAGGCTTTCAGGAAGAGAGTCCGGCTTTCCGGCTAACTGCCTTCGCCGACAGGCTTTTTCTGCGGCTTGTAGGGCGCCATGGCGACCCGCGCGAGCTCGTCGGCGCGCTCGTTCTCAGGGTGGCCGGAATGGCCCTTCACCCAGTGCCAGACCACTTCGTGGCGGCGCCTGGCCTCGTCCAGCGCCTGCCACAGCTCGGCGTTCTTGACCGGCTTCTTCGCCGACGTCTTCCAGCCATTGCGCTTCCAGCCGTCGATCCAGCTGCGGATGCCGTTGCGGACATATTCGCTGTCGGTGTGGAGGTCCACCAGGCACGGCTCCTTCAGCGCGTTCAGCGCCGAGATGGCGGCGGTGAGCTCCATGCGGTTGTTGGTGGTGACGGGCTCGCCGCCCGACAGCTCGCGCACGGTGCCATTGTAGCGCATCACCGCGCCCCAGCCGCCGGGGCCCGGATTGCCCGAGCAGGCGCCGTCGGTGAAGATCTCGACCGCCTTCATGGCACCGTCTCCGCCTCGTCCAGGCCGTACTCCGCCGGCGAGCGGATCGCCCGGTGGAAGCGCATGCGCCGCACATATTCCATCGGGTCCTTCTTCACCACGAGGCTGCCGGCCGGCACGGTCAGCCAGTCGTGCAGGCGGGTCAGCATGAAGCGCAGCGCAGCGCCGCGCGCCAGCACCGGCAGCGCTGCCGCCTCCGCCGCGGCCAGCGGCCGGACCGAGGTGTAGCCGCCGAGCAGCGCGCGTGCCCTTGGTATGGTTGTAGGAATGGTCCTTCTCGAAGCACCAGGCATTGATGCAGACCGCCACGTCATAGGCCAGGATATCGGTGCAAGCGAAGTAGAAGTCGATCAGCCCCGACAGCCCCCGGCCGAGGAAGAAGACGTTGTCGGGGAACAGGTCGGCGTGGATGACGCCTTGCGGCAGCCCCTGCGGCCAGCTCGCCTCGAGGAAATCCAGATCGGCCTCCGTCTCGGCGGCGAGGCCCGGCTCGACCTCGTCGGCGCGGGCGCTCGACATCGCCCAGAGCGGCCGCCAGCCGCCCACCGACAGGGCATTCTGGCGCCTGAGGGCGAAGTCGCGGCCGGCCAGGTGCATCGAGGCCAGCGCGACGCCGACGGCGCGGCAGTGCTCGACGGTCGGCCGTCGCATCCACATGCCTTCCAGGAAGGTGACGATCGCCGCCGGCCGGCCGGCGACCTCGCCGATGGCGGTGCCGTCGCGCTGCGCCACCGGCTGCGGGCAGCTGATGCCGCGCGCCGCGAGGTGCTGCATGAGCGCCAGGAAGAAAGGCAGGTCGTCGCGGTTCACCCGCTTCTCGTAGAGGGTGAGGATGTAGGCGCCGCTCTCGGCATGCAGCAGGAAATTGGAGTTCTCGACGCCCTCGGCGATGCCCTTGTAGGAGTAGAGCTCGCCGATCCGGTAGTTCTTCAGGAAGGCGGCCAGGTCGATCTCGGAAATGTCGGTGTAGACGGCCACGGTTCACGCCATTCCGTTGACGAACGCCATGTCGGCCGCCGTCAGCTCGACATCGCGCAGCGCGCGCATGACCGGAAAGTTCTCGGTCTCGGTGGCGGTCACCGCCAGCTCGACGGTGACGTCGAAGCGGTCCCGGAAAGCGTCGACGATCTCGTCGACGATGATCTCGGGCGCCGAGGCGCCGGCCGAAAGGCCGAGCGTGGCGATGTTGCCGAGCTCGTCCCACGGGATCTCCGAGGCGCGCTGCACCAGCAGCGACAGCCTAGCGCCGGCGCGCTCCGCCACCTCGACCAGCCGGCGCGAATTGGAGGAGTTCGGCGCCCCGACGATGAGGAAGAGGTCGGCGCCGGGCGCCGTCTCCTTGACCGCCTCCTGGCGGTTGGTGGTGGCGTAGCAGATCGATTCCGCAGCCGGCGCCATCAGCTCGGGAAAGCGCTCCCTGAGCACGCGCAGGATGCCGGCGGTGTCCTCCACGGACAGCGTCGTCTGGGTAACGAAGCCGAGCGCCGACGGATCGGCAGGGCGGAAGGATGCGGCGTCGGCGTCGGTCTCGATCAGCGTCACCGTGCCCTCGGGAAGCTGGCCCATGGTGCCGATCACCTCGGGATGGCCGGCATGGCCGACCAAGAGCACGTGGCGGCCGAGGCGCTGGTGGCGCATCGCCTGCTTGTGCACCTTGGAGACCAGCGGACAGGTCGCGTCCAGATAGAACAGGTTGCGGGCCGCCGCATCGGCCGGCACCGACTTCGGCACGCCGTGCGCCGAGAAGACGACGGGACAGTGCCGATGCTCGGGCGGGATCTCCGACAGCTCCTCGATGAACACCGCGCCGAGGTTCTGGAGCCCCTCCACCACATAGCGGTTGTGGACGATCTCGTGGCGCACATAGACCGGGGCGCCGTATTTCTTCAGCGCCAGCACGACGATCTGGATCGCCCGGTCGACGCCCGCACAGAAGCCGCGCGGCTGACAGAGCCTGACGACGAGCGGCGGCTTGGGCGTGGGGGTGGCGTCCATGGAAGGCGAAATGGCGTGGCGGGCGGGTCGATGTCAAGGGCGCGGAGCGCCGCGGGCCGGTGGCGCCAGGAGCGTTCACGGACCAACGATGCGGTCTGCTTGCCACCGATAGTTGCCGGGGCTTTAGAAATGCAATTGACGGCCCGCCGGCGATCGGGTTAACTCTTTGAAGAAGTATAAGGTATGATGCTAATATAAGAATAAACTAAAAGACCGTTTCGATGGATCATCCTGGTCGGCAAAGGGAGATTTCTTCATGTCTTGAGTTGGCTCTGGCCGTCATGATAATGATTTCTCTATCTATCGCTCTATTTGTTCAGGTTGCGACGCATGGGTTCGGTGTAAATGTTTCCAGCTTAATTTCCCAATCGAACTCGGATGAAACTGGAAAGCGACCCGTTTTTGTCCGTTCTTGGCATTGTTTCGTCGCTTTTCGTCGCCTTCTTGGCATTCTTCCTTGGAATGTTGGGATTGTGGGTGGGTTCCAAGAAAATTTCCAGACTAGTCCTGGCGCTATGCTTTCCTCTATTCGCGAAATTTCGAGGTGAAACCTAGTGAACTGGGACGAGCCAAAGAAGAATGTTCGGATCGAAACTGAGACTTATGAACTTCCATAAAGGAGAGTGGGCATGGGTGGGAGCACTGGAAGCAACAGCAATAGCAGCAGCGGAGGCCGCGAGATCGTCGACCCTCGTGGCGGAGGAGCTGTTTCGAACCTCTTGTCCGGTTGGCCTATGAGTGGCGTTACCAAGGACACCGGAGGGCGGCCGGTGGAACCTTCGAAACGACAAACCACATCGTCGGACAGAACAAGCCGCCGTTGATCGATCGCCGAGAAAGAAGCGGGGCAAGTGACCCCCGTTTCTTTCCTCGGATCGAATTCAACTGAACTCACGATCAGGCGGGGCTGATGCGATGATACGACCCAGACGCTTCCGGCTGGCCTACCCCGTTCCAGTGTCGACCCGGTTGCTCTTTGCCATCCTCGCCCTCGTCGTATTCGCCGTCGGCATCAACGGGTATCTCGCTGGAGGCACGCCTGCGACGCAAGCTTCGTTGGCGGCAGCCAGATTGCCCCCGTTGATACCCGTCCGGCAGTTTTACGCGAACGCATCGCGGCAGTGGGGGTTTCAGCCGTCGCATGACGGCAGCATGATCGCCTGGTACGCCGTCGAGTGGGAGAAGACCGTCATTCGGGTCGGGACCGTCGGCGAGAGCGGGTTGCTGGCGACCTTGCCCGCAAATGATGTCGATGAGTTCTACTGGGATCCTTTCAAGAACCTCCTTCTGCTCGCCATGGGGGGAAAGTTCTGGAAGGTCGACCCCCTCCATCCCACAAAAGACGCGTGGGTCGATATCACGCCGCGCGGCTTCAACGCCTGGACCATCCAGCGCTTGCCCTTGGAGCCGGACCATCGCCTCGTGGTCTTTTCCAACGATCGAGAGGCGGCCCTCCAAGACGTCTATGAGGTCCGCCAGGACGGGGGAGGCAAAGAACTGCTCTTCCGAAACGAGGGGCGCACCGTCAACTGGTGGTTCGACCAGAACAACATCCCGATCCTCAGGATGGACAGAGCGGAGGATGGCAGTTCCCGGTTGCTCGCAAATCGGCAAGGCGGCCAAGGCTGGACTCCACTGCTGGAGGTTGCCTCGGGAGACCAGTTCCTCGTTTCGGGCACGCCGACGCTGGCGGAACCCTTTCTTGCGATCTCCAATCGCGGCCGCGACCGGTTGGCTCTCGTTCGAGTGGACCCGACGACCGGCGGGGAAACTGTCATCTTCGAGCACCCGAAGGTGGACGTCGGAAGCTTGACGTGGCTTGGCCAACAGGGGTTCGTTCCGGATGTCGTGACCGTCTGGGACGGATTTCCCGAGCGGCGAGCCTTCACGCCTGCTGGCGAGGCCTTCCTGAAGCTTTTGGGGGGCGACAAGGATCCGGTCGACGTCGTGATTATCGGTTCGTCGAGCGATGGGCGATTCGTCACCGTCGCGCGCTCGGCGCACGATCGGCCCTATGCTTTCCTCCTCTACGATCTCAGAGACGGGACAGCCCTCCCACTCGCTCAGGACATGCTCCTCGACAATGAAGGGCCGTGCGAAAGCAAACCAGTGTCGTTCAGCGCTCGAGACGGTCTGGAAATCCCGGCCGTCCTCGTAATGCCCCACGCAATCCCCGCCAGGCGTCTGCCGGCCGTGGTCGTGGTTCACGGCGGACCTCTCCTGCAGGACGTCTGGGGATACAACCCCGACTATCAATTCCTTTGCAAAAGGGGATACGTCGTTCTGTCGGTGAACTTCCGAGGCTCTACCGGCTATGGCAAAGCGTTCAGGGACGCTGGCTACGGCCAAGTGGGCGGGGCGATGCAGGACGACATCGTCGACGCCGCGAAGTGGTTGGCTGACAACGACATAGCAGACCCCGACAACATGGCCGTCATGGGCGGAAGCTACGGAGGATATTCCGCCGCGCTTGCCATGACACGCGACCCCGGCACCTTCAAAGCGGCCGTCGTGGACTACGCCCTCCTCGACGTCCCGTACCAGATGAAGAACAGGCCGTTCTCGTGGGAGCTTTCCCTCGACGAGATCAAACGGTTCTTCGGCGACCCCTCCTCCCCTTCCGACCTGCAGGCGATGTGGGAGATGTCGCCGCTGGGGAAGGCATCGAACGCCGAGGGCTCGATCTTGCTCACCGTGGGAAAGGACGACAACGTCGTCGGATTTGAACAAACCGAGGAATTCGAACGGGCGCTCGCGGCCGCCGGCAAGGACGTCAAGGCCGTCTATTTCGAGAATGAGGGCCATGGCTACAGCCGTTGGCAAACTCGTCTTCTTCACGCTCGGCTGATCGAGGATTTTCTCGCCGACCAGATCGGCGGCCGCTCCGGCGGTTTCGACTACACCGAGCTCGTTGCAGGCTACCTCGACTAGAGGAAATGCCGACAGACGCGTCCTCAGATGCCCGCTGAAGCCCCCAGCCGATGTCAGCGGCGGGGTGCAGCCGCGGCGTGGCGGCGCCGCCACAGCACGACGCCGACCACGCCGGCCAGCGCCGCCGCCAGCCCGTACCAGGTCAGCGCGTATTGGAGATGGCTGTTGGGGAGATCGACCTGGGTGACGCCGCCCTCGGGCAGGCCGCCGGGGTTCGCCGGCTCGGCGGCGGCGTCGATGAAGAAGGGGAGCACCCGGTCGTCCGCCGGCAGGCCGGCCGTGGCTCGCATGGCGGCGAGGTCCTTCCAGTAGAAGATGTTCGCCGCGGGATCGTTGTCGGGCAGCAGCGAGGACGGCTTGGCGGCGAGCGGGCCACGGGCGAGGCCGACCACGGCCTGCGGCCCGGCAAGCTGGCCGGCGGCGCGCGTCGCCGGGTCCTTGCGGTCGAAGGGGACGAAGCCGCGGTTGACGAACACCAGCCGGCCGTCGGCCAGCTCGAGCGGCGTATAGACATAGTAGCCGGCCGCGCCGCGCCAGGTGGCGAAGAAGTGCCGCTCGCCCTGGTGACGGAACGTGCCGCGGACGGAGACCGGCCGGTACTCCACGTCGCCGGTGTCGGCGAAGGCACGCTCCACCTCGGCGAGCGGCGCCGGCGCGGCGTGGATGCGGGCATCGATGGTGGCGATGAGGGCTTCCTTCCAGGCCAGACGTTCGACCTGCCAGGTGCCCAGCGCCACCAGGCAGACGAACAGCAGGGCCGCGGCGACGAGCGCCGGCCAGACGGGCCGGCGGCCTGCGGCTTCGTCTGCCTTCACTGCGGGCGGTCCCAGCGACCCTCGGCAGCCTTGTTGGCGTATTGAAGCGTGATCAGGACGCCCTTGATGAGCCGCAGCGGCGGCAGGCAGAGCAACAGAGCGAGCGGAATCCAGATCAGGAAATGCAGCCAGAGCGGCGGGCTGTAGGAGACCTCGGTCCACAGCGCCAGGCCGACGACCACGAAGCCGATGATCAGCATGACGAAAATGGCCGGCCCGTCGGCCGGGTCGGCGAAGTCGTAGTCCAGCCCGCAGACCTCGCAGGACGGCGCCACCTTCAGGAAACCCGCGAAGAGCCGCCCGCGGCCGCAGCGCGGGCAAAGGCCGCGCAGGCCGGCCATGATCGGCTCGACCGGCGGAAAGCGCTGTTCATCCTCGCTCATCGGAGCCTTTCAGCCGGCGAAGGCCGTCCGTTCGGGGCACGCGCCGGCGAGGCTGGACGGGTTCCCTCCCCCGGCCGCCGTCAATGGCCGTGGGCGATGGGGGCGCCCGACGAGGCCCAGACATAGATGCAGGCGAACAGGAACAGCCATACGACGTCGACGAAGTGCCAGTACCAGGCCGCCGCCTCGAAGCCGAAATGGCGCTGCGGCGTGAAATCGCCCCACATGGCGCGCAGCAGGCAGACCAGCAGGAAGATGGTGCCGATGAAGACGTGGAAGCCGTGGAAGCCGGTGGCCATGAAGAAGGTGGCGCCGTAGATCGAATCCTTGAAGCCGAACGGCGCGTGGATGTACTCGTAGGCCTGCACCATCGAGAAAAGCACGCCCAGCCCCACCGTCAGGACGAGGCCCCAGACCAGCCCCTTGCGGTCGTTGTGAAGCAGCGCATGGTGCGCCCAGGTCACCGTCGTGCCGGACAGCAGCAGGATGATCGTGTTGTAGAGCGGCAGGTGGAAGGGATCGAGCACCTCGATGCCCTTGGGCGGCCAGACGCCGCCGGTGAATGCGGCGCGCGCCACTTGATTCGCCTCGTCGGGGAACAGGCTGGCGTCGAAGAAGGCCCAGAACCAGGCGACGAAGAACATCACCTCCGAGGCGATGAACATGATCATGCCGTAGCGCAGATGCAGCGAGACGACCCGCGTGTGGTAGCCCTCGTGCGATTCCTTGATGGTGTCCGACCACCAGGAATACATGGTGTAGAGGACGATCAGCAGGCCGATGAAGAACAGCCAGGGATTGGCGAGGTTGACGCCGAAGAAGGGAAAGTCGCCGGCCTGCAGGTATCGCATGAAGGCGACGCCGCCGATGGCCATGACCAGCGCGCCGACGGAGCCGATGAACGGCCAGGGGCTCGGGTCGACGAGGTGGTAATCGTGATGCTTTGCGTGTGCGTCCGCCATGTCATCCCCCGGTGGAGCTCTTCGCCCTGACCGCGCCCGCGGCAACCGGGCCGTCGGGTTCGATGGGGAAGAAGGTGTAGGAAAGCGTGATCGTCTTCAGGTCCTTGAGCTCGGGCACGTCGGCGATGTCGGGATCGACATAGAAGACGACCGGCATGTCGAGCGCCCTCGCCCGGCTCGAGCGTGGTGTCGGTGAAGCAGAAGCACTCCACCTTGTTGAAATAGGCGCCGGCGAGCTCCGGCGTGACGTTGAAGGAGGCGCGGCCGGCCGTGCGCGTGTCGAGCACGTTCTCGGCCCGGTAAGCGATCTTCGCGGTCTCGCCGATCTTCATCGTCACCTGGCGCTGCACGGGCTGGAACCGCCATGGCAGGCCGCCCGCCACGTTGGCGTCGAAGCGAACGGTGATCGGCCGGTCGAGCACGCGGTCGGCATATTGGTCCACCCGCTGCGTGGTGCCGCCATAGCCGGTGAGCTGGCAGAAGGCCTGGTAGAGAGGCACCGCCGCAAAGGCCATGCCGAGCATGCCGCCGAAGAAGGCCAGGCAGGCGGCCACGACGACGCGGTTGCGCCGGCGCTGGTCTCGTGCGGTGTCGGGGGAGCCCTGCATCGCCGCCGCTCACATCGCCCGGTCGAAGAGCGCCGGGCCGAACTTGGCGATCGAGCCCAGGTAGACGACCACGACGAAGGCGGCCAGCGCCAGGCCGATCGCCACCGAACGGTTGCGGCGCGCCTTCTTCTGGCGTCTCGGTCAAGGTGATGCGGTCCTCGTCCTGCATGGTCATGCCCCCGCCAGCGCGGCCCAGCGCGCAAACAGGGCGTCGGCCAGATAGGCGGCGAAGATGCCGAACAGGTAGAGCAGCGAGAAGGCGAACAGCGCCTTGGCAGGCGCCATCGCGGCGTCGTCGCGGGGCATGCGCAGCACCTTCCAGGCATACCAAGCGAAGCCGGCGCCGAGCAGCGCGGCGGCCGCGCCATAGGCGGCGCCCGCATAGCCGAGCGCCCAGGGCGACACGCCGACCGCGGCGACGACCAGCGCATAGGCGAAGATCTGCCGGCAGGTCGATTCATGGCCGGCGACGTTGGGCATCATGGGGATGCCGGCGCGGCCGTATTCGTCCGACTTGAAGAGCGCCAGGGCCCAGAAATGCGGCGGCGTCCACAGGAAGATGATCAGGAAGAGGATCACGCTCTCCAGGCTCACCGCGCCGGTCGCGGCGGCCCAGCCGATCATCGGCGGGAAGGCGCCGGCCGCACCGCCGATGACGATGTTCTGCGGCGTGCGCCGCTTCAGCCACATCGTGTAGATGCAGACGTAGAAGAAGATGGTGAAGGCGAGCATGGCGGCGGCCAGCCAGTCGACGAGCAGGCCGAGCGTCATCACCGAGAAGAAGGCGAGCACCAGGCCGAAGGCCAGCGCCTCGTCCGGCCGCACGCGGCCCGACGGGGATCGGCCGCGTCGCGGTGCGCCGCATGCGCCCGTCGATGTCGGCGTCGTACCACATGTTCAGCGCGCCGGAGGCGCCGGCGCCGACGGCGATCGCCAGCACCGCGATCATCGCCTGCAGCGGGTTGACGGCGACCGGGGTGGCGGCCAGCCCGACGAACGCCGTGAACACCACCAGCGACATGACGCGCGGCTTGAGCAGCGCGAAATAGTCGCCGGCCGTCGCTTCCGAAAGCCGGAGGCCGGTGTCGCCGAGGCGCTCGTTCTGGGTGACGGACATCGTCTTGCTCTCTCGCGCTTCTCCGAACCTCTATTTGATCCTCGGCAGCTGTTCCCACTGGTGGAACGGCGGCGGCGACGGCAGCTGCCATTCCAGCGTGGTTGCCCCTCGCCCCACGGGTTGGCGCCGGCCACGCGCTTCTTGGACAGCGCCTCGAAGACGCCGACCAGGAAAACGAAGACGCCGAAGAAAGAGATGTAGGAGCCGTAGGAGGACACCATGTTCCAGCCGTGGAAGGCGTCGGGGTAATCGATGTAGCGGCGCGGCATGCCGGCCAGGCCGAGGAAATGCTGCGGGAAGAAGACCAGATTGACGCCGATGAAGGTGATCCAGAAATGGGTGCGGGCGATCAGCGGCGAGTACATGTAGCCGGTCATCTTCGGGAACCAGTAGTACCAGGCGGCGAAGATGGCGAAGACGGCGCCGAGCGACAGCACGTAGTGGAAGTGGGCGACGACGTAGTAGGTGTCGTGCAAGGAGCGGTCGAGCCCGGCATTGGCGAGCTGCACGCCGGTGACGCCGCCCACCGTGAACAGGAAGATGAAGCCGATCGCCCACAGCATCGGGGTGCGCATGGAGATCGAGCCGCCCCACATGGTGGCGATCCAGGAGAAGATCTTCACGCCCGTCGGCACCGCGATGACCATGGTGGCGAAGACGAAATAGCGCTGCGTGTCGAGCGACAGGCCGGTGGTGTACATGTGGTGGGCCCACACCACGAAGCCGACGACGCCGATCGCCACCATCGCGTAGGCCATGCCGAGATAGCCGAAGATGGGCTTGCGCGAGAAGGTCGACACGATGTGGCTGACGATGCCGAAGCCCGGCAGGATCAGGATGTAGACCTCGGGGTGGCCGAAGAACCAGAACAAATGCTGGAACAGGATCGGGTCGCCGCCGCCGTCCGGCACGAAGAAGGTGGTGCCGAAGTTGCGGTCGGTGAGCAACATGGTGATGGCGCCGGCCAGCACCGGCAGCGAAAGCAGCAGCAGGAAGGCGGTGATCAGCACCGACCAGGCGAACAGCGGCATCTTGTGCAGCGTCATGCCCGGGGCGCGCATGTTGAAGATGGTGGTGATGAAGTTGATGGCGCCGAGGATCGACGAGGCGCCGGCGATGTGCAGCGACAGGATGGCGAGGTCCATGGCCGGCCCCGGCTGGCCCGAGCTGGACAGCGGCGGGTAGATCGTCCAGCCGCCGCCGACGCCGTAGGCGCCGGGCGCGCTCGGCATGAAGGCCGACAGGATGAGCAAGGTGAAGGCCGGCGGCAGCAGCCAGAAGGAGATGTTGTTCATGCGCGGGAAGGCCATGTCCGGAGCGCCGATCATGATCGGCACCATCCAGTTGGCGAAGCCGCCGATCAGCGCCGGCATCACCATGAAGAAGATCATGATCAGGCCGTGCGCCGTCGTGAAGGCGTTGTACATGCTGCGGCCGGCGTCGACCGCGGCGTCGCCGCCCACCCCATAGACCATCTCGGCGAGCCCGGTGAAGATCTGGACGCCCGGCTCGGCGAGCTCCCAGCGCATCATCACCGACAGGAAGCCGCCGACGATGCCGGCGCAGATGGCGAAGATCAGGTAGAGCGTGCCGATGTCCTTGTGGTTGGTCGAATAGACCCAGCGGACCCACCCATGGGGCCGGTGATCGTCGTGGTGGGTTGCTGCCGCGCCTGCCATGCTACGCTCCTAAGGTCTTTCGTCCGATCGGCCGCGCGAGGCGTCACTCGCCCGCCGCCGCCACTTTGCGGTCGCCTTCGATCTCCGCCACGAGAGCCCGGTTGGCGCCGTCGAGATTGGTGCGTGCGGCGGCCAGCCAGGTGCCGTACTGCTGGTCGGACACCACGCGGATGGCGATGGGCATGAAGGCATGGTCCTTGCCGCACAGCTCCGAGCACTGGCCGTAGTAGAGCCCCTCGCGCTTGGCCTTGAACCAGATCTCGTTGATGCGGCCGGGGACGGCGTCGGTCTTGACGCCGAAGGCCGGCATGGCGAAGGCGTGGATCACGTCCGACGCGGTGACCAGCACGCGCACCGTCGTCTCCACCGGCACCACCACCTCATTGTCGACTGCCAACAGTCGCGGATAGACAGCGAGGTCGGCCTTGCCGGCCGCCTGGCGCGCGTCGTCGGCGAGCAGCGCCGAATTGAAGGAGAGCGGGTCGTCGATCTGGTACTCGTAGTCCCAGTTCCACTGGTTGCCGGTGGCCTTGAGGGTCAGCTTGGGCTCTTCCGGCGGCGTGTATTGGCGGGTCAAGAGCTGGAACGACGGCACGGCCAGGAACAGCAGCACAACCACCGGGCCGACCGTCCAGATCACCTCGATCAGCGTGTTGTGGCTGGTGCGCGAGGGGGTCGGGTTGATGCTGGCGCGGAACTTGAAGATGCACCAGGCGAGCAGCACCAGCACCAGCAGCGTGATCGGAACGATGAACCACAAGGTGTATTTCTCGAACCAGGTGGTCTCTTCCATGATGGCGGTGGCCGCCTCCTGGAAGCGCATCTGCCAAGGATGCGGCTGGTCGGCGAAGGCAGTCGCGGCGGCTCCGAAGGTGGTCACCAGGGCCGTGGCACCCGCATAGAATTTCCGCATCGCCTCACCATCTCCCGAATTCGACGCGCCCGGGGACGCATCCCGCGACCTTGCCACTGCCCCGGAACGGGAATCCCGGGCCTGTCGAGGCGTTCAAACCATACTCTCTTTCGGACCGCAAGGAAGGAGCGGAGGAAACCGTGCGGCATTTTTGCGCGCGAGCGGCGGCGGCCGGCGCCCCTTCCCGGCGTCGCATTTCGGGCCCATTTCGCCCCTTATGTGGGGGAAATCGGCGGCCCGGCCCGGCGCATGGCGCCGCCTCTTCTTCCACCGGCCGGCGCCGCGGTCTAAAGTGCCCTTGATTCGGATGGAGCTGACATGACCTTCAGGCCTTCAGGACCGTTGGTTGCCGCCCTTTTCGGCGCCGCCGCGGCCGGCCTCGCCTCCGCGGCGGCGGCCCAGGAGCAGAAGCCGCCGTCCGGCAACGTCAAGGCGACGCATGGGGCCTGGTCGATCGTCTGCGACACGCCGGCCGGCGCCACCGCCGAGCAATGCGCCATGATGCAGAACGTCGTCGCCGAGGACCGGCCGGAGATCGGCCTTTCGGTGGTGGTGCTGAGGACCGCCGACAACAAGGCCGAGATCCTGCGCGTGCTGGCGCCGCTCGGCGTGCTGTTGCCCAACGGGCTCGGCCTCAACGTCGACGGCAAGGACATCGGGCGGGCCTATTTCGTGCGCTGCTTCCAGGACGGCTGCTATGCCGAGGTGATCCTCGAAAAGCCGCTGCTCGACACGCTCAAGACCGGCACGTCGGCCACCTTCATCGTGTTCCAGACGCCGGAGGAAGGCGTCGGCATCCCGGTCGACCTCAAGGGCTTCGGCGAGGGCTTCGCGGCACTCCCCTGATCCGCCGGCATTGCCGCCGGGCGCCGGCGCGCCTACATCGAGGCTCCGAGCCTCAAGCGGGAAGCGATCAGCCATGGACAGTCTCACCGACCAATTCGACATTTCAGGCGAGGCCGTGCGCCGCATCGTCGCCGAGACGGTCAGCGGGGCCGACGATGGCGAGCTCTACCTGGAGAAGAGCCAGTCGGAAGCGCTGATGTTCGACAACGGCCGGCTGAAGACGGCCAATTTCAACACCGACCAGGGGTTCGGGCTGCGTGCCGTCGCCGGCGAGGCGTCGGGCTATGCCCATTCGAGCGAGCTGTCGGAGGCGGCGCTTCTCCGGGCGGCCGACGCCGTGTCGGCCGTGAAGGGCGGCCATTCGGGCGTGCTGGCCGAGCCGCCGCAGCGGACCAACCGCCATCTCTACGGCGAGGAAAACCCCATCCTGGCGCCGTCGTTCGAGGCCAAGGCCAAGCTTCTGACCGAGATCGACGCCTATCTGCGCGGCCGCGACCCGAGGGTGCGGCAGGTCACCGCCTCGCTCGCCTCCTCCTGGCAGCACGTGGAGATCGTCAGGGCCGACGGCCAGACCGTCCGCGATGTCCGGCCGCTGGTGCGCATGAACGTCGCGGTGGTGGTCGGCGACGGCGACCGGCAGGAGACCGGCTCCTACGGCATGGGCGGGCGCAAGAGCTTCGGCGACTTCCTGGCCGAGGACAGCTGGCACCTCGCCGCCGACGAAGCGCTGCGGCAGGCGCTGGTCAACCTCTCCGCCGTGCCGGCGCCGGCCGGCACCTTCGACATCGTGCTGGCCTCCGGCTGGCCCGGCGTCATGCTGCACGAGGCCGTGGGCCACGGGCTGGAGGGCGATTTCAACCGCAAGAAGACCTCGGCCTTCGCCGGGCTGATGGGCCAGCAGGTGGCCGCCAAGGGCGTCACCGTGGTCGACGACGGGACCATCCCGGAGCGGCGCGGCTCGCTGACCATCGACGACGAGGGCACGCCCACCAACCGCACCGTCCTCATCGAGGACGGCATGCTCGTCGGCTACATGCAGGACCGGCAGAATGCGCGGCTGATGGGCATGAGCGCCACCGGCAACGGGCGCCGCGAATCCTATGCGCACCAGCCGATGCCGCGCATGACCAACACCTACATGACGGCCGGCGACAAGACGCCCGAGGAGATCATCGCCTCGGTCAAGCACGGCATCTATGCCGTCTCCTTCGGCGGCGGCCAGGTCGACATCACCAGCGGCAAGTTCGTGTTCGGCTGCACCGAGGCCTACATGATCGAGGACGGCAAGGTCACGCAGCCGATCAAGGGCGCCATGCTGATCGGCAACGGCCCGGACGCCATGCACCGGGTGAGCATGGTCGGCAACGACATGAAGCTCGACACCGGCATCGGCATGTGCGGCAAGGCCGGACAGGGCGTGCCGGTGGGCGTCGGCCAGCCGCATCTCAGGATGGACCAGATCACCGTGGGCGGCACCCAGGCCTGATGGCGAGCCCACCCAAGCCCGAACGCCAGGCGGCCGCACCAGCGCTCATCCGATCGACCAGCGCCTCGTGGCGGGCTTCCTGCTCGGGCCGCTGGTCGGCGCGGCGCTCTATGCGGCGATCGTCGGCCTGACCGGCGCCGGCCGCGAGGGCTTCTGGTTCTACCTCGCCTCGTCGCTCGCCTATGGCTATGCGACGAGCCTCGTGGTGCTGTTGCCGGCCTTCCTGCTGCTGCGCCATCTGAGGCTCGACCGGCTGCTGGTGTGCGCCGGCGTCGGCCTGGTGACGGGCTTCGCGTTCTACCGGCTGGTGTTCCACACGCCGACCACGGAAGCCAATCTGCCGGCGCTGCTGCTCTACGGCGCCATGCCGTTCCTGTTCATCGCCGTGGCCATCCGGCTCATCGCCGGGAAGCGCGCCTGAGCGGCTTCTTCTCCAGCAGCGCCACCGCTTCGACATGGGCCGACCAGAGGAACTGGTCGACCGGCACGACGCGGGTCAGCCGATAGCCGCCTGCGGTCAGCAGCGCCAGGTCGCGCGCCAGCGTGACCGGATTGCACGAGACCGCCGCCACCAGCGGCACGTCCGAGCGGGCGATCTGCCGGCTCTGCTCCTCGGCGCCGGCGCGCGGCGGATCGAAGACGAGCCCGTCGAAGGCCGCCAGCTCCTTCGCCGTCAGCGGCCGGCGGAACAGGTCGCGCCGCTCGACGGCGACGCGCCGCAGCCCTGAAGCGCGGCGGTATCCCTGGTCGAGCGCCGCCAGTGCCGCTGCGTCGGCCTCCACGGCATGCACTTCGGCGGTGGCGGCCAGGCGAAGCGCGAAGGCGCCGGCGCCGGCGAAGAGATCGGCGACGCGCCTCGCCTTGGCGAGATGCCCGCAGACCAGCGCCGCCATGGCGTCCTCCGCCACCGCCACGGCCTGCACGAAACCGCCGGGCGGCGGCGAGACCGGCACGCGTCCGAACAGGATCTGCGGCTTTCGCGGCTCGATCACCACCTCGCCGTCGACGGCGAGGCGCGCCAGGCCGGCGGAGATGGCGAAGTCGGCGGCGGCGCGGCGCGCGGCCGCCGAGAGCGGGCCGCTGCCCGTCGCCGCGACGTCGAGGCCGGAGGCGGTGCGCGTCACGGCGAGCGCGAAGGCCTGCCGGGCCGCGGCGCCGATCAGCTCGGCCAGCCGCCGCAGGGTGGCGAGCGCTTCGACGATCGCCGGCTCGGCGATCGGGCATTCGACGATGTCGATCACCGTGTGGGACAGCGCCCGGTGGTAGCCGAGCACGACGCCGTGCTCGGTCGGCCGGGCGGCGAGCACGACGCGCCGGCGCGATGCCGGCGGGCAAGGCACGGTCGGCTCGACCGGCGCGTCGAGGCCGGCACGGGCAAGGGCCGAGACCAGCCTGTCGCGCTTCCAGTCGAGGTAGGCCGCGTGCTCCAGATGCTGCAGCGCGCAGCCGCCGCATTCGCCGAAATGCCGGCACGGCGGGGTCACACGCTCGGGCGAAGGCTCGAGCACGGCGATCAAGTCGGCGCGGCTGTCGCGGCCGATCGCCGCCGTGACGACCTCGCCCGGCAAGGCGAAGGGAACGTAGACCGGGCCGCGCTCGGTGTCGGCCACGCCGTCGCCCTGGGCGCCGAGCCGCGCGATTTCGAGGCGCGCGCTCACCGGTCCTTGGCCCCGGCGAGCAGGAACTCGCGGTTGCCGTCGCCGCCCTCGATTGGCGATGCAGCGAGGCCGAGCGTCCGCCAGCCGGGGAAAGCGTCGAGCCAGGCCGCCCTCGCCTCGGCGGCCGCCAGTGCGGCAGCCGGGTCGCGCAGCACGCCGCCCTTGCCGATCATGGCGCGGCCGGCCTCGAATTGCGGCTTGACCAGAAAAAGGCCGCGCGCGCCGGGCGCCGCCAACCCGAGCGCCGGCGGCAGCGCGAGCTCCAGCGAGATGAAGCTGACGTCGGCGACCAGGAAATCCGGCGTGCGGCCGTCGAGCGTCGCCGCCGTCAGCTGGCGGGCGTTGACGCCCTCCAGCGCGGTGACCCGCAGGTCCGACGCCAGCGCCGGAGCCAGCTGGCCGTGGCCGACGTCGATCGCCGTGACATGGGCCGCGCCGACGCTCCAGGAGGACCTGCGTGAAGCCGCCGGTCGAGGCGCCGATGTCGAGCGCCTCGGCGCCGCGCGGATCCAGCCCGAACTCGGTCGAGGCCGGCCAGCAGCTTGAGCGCGGCGCGCGACACGTAGTGGCTGGCCGGATCGTCGACAGTCAACAATGCATCGTCGGGCACTTGCAGGCCCGGCTTGCCGGCCGGGATGCCGTCGACGCGGACGGTGCCGCGCAGGATGGCGTCGCGTGCCCTGGAGCGGGTCTGGAACATGCCGCGGCTGACCAGCAGCGCGTCCAGCCTCGGGCCGTGCCTGCTGCCGGGCATGGCGGCGCCGGCGTTCGGCGGGTCAGGCGCGCGCCGCGGCGCGCGCCCCGCCCAGCGCCGCGAAGACGGCGCGCACGATGCCGGCCGAGTCGAGCCCGGCATCGGCATACATCTTCTCGGGCCGCGCCTGGTCGGTGAAGGCGTCGGGCAGCACCAGCGGCCGCACCTTGAGGCCGCTGTCGAGCAGGCCGTCGGTGGCGAGGAAGTGCAGCACGTGGCTGCCGAAGCCGCCGATGGCGCCTTCCTCGACGGTGATCAGCACCTCGTGCTCGCGCGCCAGGCGGCCGATCATGTCGCGGTCGAGCGGCTTGGCGAAGCGGGCGTCGGCGACCGTCGTGGAGAGCCCCGCGGCGTCGAGCTCCTCGGCCGCGCCGAGGCAATCCTGCAGCCGGGTGCCGAAGGAGAGCAGCGCGACCTTGGTGCCCTCCTTGACGATGCGGCCCTTGCCGATCGCGAGCAGGGCGCCGCGCTCCGGCATGTCGACGCCGATGCCGTCGCCGCGCGGGTAGCGGAAGGCGATCGGCCCCTCGTCATAGGCGGCCGCGGTGCGCACCATGTGGCGAAGCTCGGCCTCGTCGGCCGCCGCCATCACCACGAAGCCGGGCAGCGTCGCCAGGAAGCCGGTGTCGAAGGCGCCGGCATGGGTCGGCCCGTCGGCGCCGACGAAGCCGGCGCGGTCGATGGCGAAGCGCACCGGCAGCTGCTGGATCGCGACGTCGTGCACGACCTGGTCGTAGGCGCGCTGCAGGAAGGTCGAATAGATGGCGGCGAACGGCCGGAAGCCTTCGGCGGCCAGCCCCGCCGCGAAGGTCACCGCATGCTGCTCGGCGATGCCGACGTCGAAGGTGCGCCGCGGGAAGGCCTCGCCGAACAGGTCGAGGCCGGTGCCCGACGGCATCGCCGCGGTGATGGCGACGATGCGGTCGTCCTCCTCGGCCTCGCGGATCAGGCTCTCGGCGAACACCCTGGTGTAGCTCGGCGCGTTGGCCGACGCCTTGGCCTGCGCGCCGGTGATGACGTCGAACTTGTTGACGCCGTGATACTTGTCGGCCGACGCCTCGGCCGGGGCGTAGCCCTTGCCCTTCTGGGTGACGACGTGGATCAGGACGGGCCCGGTGACGGTGTCGCGCACGTTCTTCAGCACCGGCAGCAGGTGGTCGAAATTGTGGCCGTCGATCGGCCCGACATAGTAGAAGCCGAGCTCCTCGAACAGCGTGCCGCCGGTGAAGAAGCCGCGGGCGAACTCCTCGGACCGGCGGGCCTTCTCCTCGAGGAACTTGCGGCAGCCGCTTGGCGAGCTGCTTGGCCGTCTCGCGCAGCGAATGATAGGTGCGGCCGGAGACCAGCCGCGCCAGATAGGCGCTCATGGCGCCGGCCGGCGGGGCGATCGACATGTCGTTGTCGTTGAGGATGACGATCAGCCGCGCGTCGAGCGCGCCGGCATTGTTCATCGCCTCGTAGGCCATGCCGGCCGACATCGCGCCGTCGCCGATGACGGCGATGACGTTGTTGCTGCCGCCTGCGAGGTCGCGGGCCACCGCCATGCCGAGGCCGGCCGAGATCGAGGTCGAGGAATGCGCGGCGCCGAACGGGTCGTACTCGCTCTCCGCGCGCTTGGTGAAGCCGGAGAGCCCGCCTTCCTGGCGCAGCGTGCGCATGCGGTCGCGGCGGCCGGTGAGGATCTTGTGCGGATAGGCCTGGTGGCCGACGTCCCAGATCAGCCGGTCGCGCGGCGTGTCGAACACGTGATGCAGCGCCACGGTCAGCTCGACCACGCCGAGCCCGGCGCCGAGATGGCCGCCGGTGTGGGAGACGATCTCGATCAGGTCGTCGCGCAGCTCCGCCGCCAGTTCGGGCAGCGCGCCTCGGGAAGGCGGCGCAGGTCGGCGGGGACGCTGATGGTGTCCAGGAGTGGCGTGTTGGAAGGCTGTGTCACGTTCGAGGGCCTGCTTTCGGCACAATTCAAGCGGAGATAGAAGCTTGTCTCGGCGAAAGTAAATGTGCGTTCGTGCCGCGCCTGATATCGACGACACGTCAATTTTCGGGCAAAGGGATGAACTCCTGGTCGTCGCCGGGCACGATGTCGAAGCGCCCGGTCTTCCATTCTTCTTTGGCCTGCTCGATCCGTTCCTTGGACGAGGAGACGAAATTCCACCAGATGTAGCGCGGCGAGCCCAGCGAGGCGCCGCCGAACAGCATGAAATGAGCGCCGCTCTCGGACTCCACGACGATCTCGTCGCCCGGCCGGAAAACCAGGAGCCGGTCCGGGCGGAAGCGATCGCCGGAGATGGCGATCGTGCCGTCGAGGATGTAGACCGCCCGCTCCTCGGCGTCGGCCGGGATCTGCAGCGTGGCGCCGGCGGCCAGCGTCACGTCGACGAACAGCGTTTCGCTCTGGGTGGTGACGGGTGACGCCGCCCCGCCGAAGCGGCCGATGACGACATGCGCCGTCATGCCTGGCTCGTCGACGGTCGGCAGCGCCTGCCTGACCGTGTGCTCGAACAGCGGCGCGCAGCTCCTCCCTGCCGTCGGGCAGGGCCAGCCAGGTCTGCAGCCCCGACATCGCCAGCGGGCTGCCGCGCAGCTCCTGCGGGCGTGCGCTCGGAGTGGACGATGCCGCGGCCGGCGGTCATCAAGTTCACGTCGCCCGGCTCGATCACCATCTCGGTGCCCAGCGAATCGCGATGCCTGATCCTGCCGTCGAAGAGGTAGGTGACAGTGGCCAGCCCGATATGCGGGTGCGGCCTGACGTCGATGGCCTGGCCGCCTCTCAGCACCGCCGGGCCCATGCGGTCGAAGAAGATGAACGGGCCGACCAGCCGGCGGCGCGCCGTCGGCAAAGCGCGTCGCACCTCGAAACCGCCGAGATCCTTGGCATTGGCGACCACCATCAGCTCGATGGCGTCGCAGGAAAAGGCGTCGCCTGGCTCGGGGTCGCGGGCGGGAAAGAAGCTCAACGGTTGCGCTCAGCTGGCAAAGCGCAGCGCCGAGCGGGCGCGGGCCTTGGCCGCCTCCTCCTCGCGGTTCTTCGGCTCCTGCGAGGTCTCCAGCTGGTCGATCAGCTCGCGGGCGGCGGCGGCGATCCGCTCGACCGCGGCCTCGAACACCGCCTCGTTGCGCTTGGACGGGTGCGTGGTGCCGCTCAGCTTGCGCACGAACTGCAAGGCGGCGTCTCGCACCTCGGCGTCGGTGGCCGGCGGCTCGAAGTTGAACAGCGGTCTGATGTTGCGACACATGGCGGGCAACTCCCTTGTTCGGCTCGCACAAGAGTTGGGGAAGCGGCGCCCTGGCGTCAACCGTTGATTTCGCCGTCGAGCGGGGCGGTGCCGGTGGCGCGCCCATCGCGCGACAGCCGGATCTTCTCGACCCGGTCCTCGGCGGCCTTGAGGAGGCCGTCGCAATGGGCCTTCAGCGCCTCGCCGCGCTCGTAGATGCGGATCGACTGGTCGAGCGGCACCTCGCCGCGCTCCAGGTCGTCGACGATCGTCTCCAGCGCCTTCAGCGCCTGTTCGAAGCTCATCGCCTTGATGTCGTCGTTGGGCTCGTCGGCCATCCTCACCCCTTCATCATTCGCCTGACATGCGCGCCGACCGAGAAGGCCAGGCCCTGCAGGTCGTAGCCGCCTTCGAGCAGGCTGACCAGCCGGTTGCCCGAAAAGCGCGCCGCCCGATCCATCAGCTGGCCGGTCGCCCAGTCGAAATCCTCCTCGGTGAGGTTGATCTGCGCCAGCGGGTCGCGGTGGTGGGCGTCGAAGCCGGCCGAGACGACGATGAGGTCCGGCTGGAAGCGGTCGATGGCGGGCAGCACCAGCGACAGAAAGGCGTCGCGGAAGCTGTCGCTTCCGGTCTCCGGCGCCAGCGGGGCGTTGACGATGTTGCCGACGCCGGTCTCGTCCCTGGCCCCGGTGCCGGGGTAGAGCGGCATCTGGTGCGTCGAGGCGTAGAGCACCGACGGGTCGGTCCAGAAGATGTCCTGCGTGCCGTTGCCATGGTGGACGTCCCAGTCGACGATGGCGACCCGCTCCGCGCCGTGCCGTCGCTGGGCGTGGCGGGCGGCGATGGCGGCGTTGTTGAACAGGCAGAAGCCCATCGCGGTGGCCGTCTCGGCGTGGTGGCCGGGCGGACGGGCGGCAACGAAGACGTTGTCGGCGGCGCCCGAGAAGACGTCGTCGACCGCCGCGGTCGAAGCACCGACGGCCTTGATCGCCGCCTCCCAGCTGCGGGGGCTCACCGTGGTGTCGGCGTCGAGCTGCGCCAGCCCCTCGGTCGGGATGGCGCGGCGGATCCTCTCGACATAGGCGGCCGGATGGGCATTTAGCACCGCCTCTTCCTCGCCATCGGGCGGCTCGGCGCGGTCGAGCGCGGCGAAGGCTTCGTCGTCGAGGATGCGGGAAATGGCGCGCAGCCGGTCGGGCCGCTCGGGATGACCGGGCGGCGTCAGGTGCTCGAGGTAGATCGAATGCGCATAGAGCCGGGTCGTCATGGCGCGCAGTCTATCAGCTCGGAGGCCGCAGGCCATGCCACCGACCGCCGAAGTCTGGGGAAAGCGGGCACGCCCGCGGCTTCAGATCGCGGGCGCGATCAACAGCAGGGCCGCCCCCACCACCATCATGGCGATGCCCGGCCAGCTGCCGGCGATGCCGAGGAAGCGCATGCCGCGCACCTGCGGCTCGAGGGTGCCGTCGCGCGGCGGACTGAGCGGTTCGCCCGCGGTGCCCGAAAGGCGGCCTCTGTCGAGCGCCTCGCGAGCCAGCAGGAGCAGGCCGGCAATGATCAGGCATGCCCCCAGGATGATGATCAGCATTCGTTGCCTCCGATCACTTTTGCGGCATTGGCGGGCAGGTAGGGCATCTGTCGCCTTTTTCCAGCCCCGCTGGCCACAATAATGGCGTGATCCCTTCATGGAGCCCACCCGATGGCGCCTTTTCCTCTCCGCAGCCTTCTCCTGGCGCTGGTCGTCGTCGCCTGGCCAGCCGCCGCGTCGGAGCCGCCGCGATCGGGCCAGCCCGTCTTCGACCGGGCGGTCAGGCTGGTGGTCGATCATTTCCACGACGAGAAGGCGCTCGACCGTTTTGCGCAGGCGGTGCGCGACGAGATCCAGGATCCGAGCGCGCCGCTCGACGCCAAGAGCCCGCCGGCGCGCGTCGACAGGGCTATCGACGCCGTGCTCGCCAGCCTTGGCGCCTCCCATACCGGCCGCTTCAAGCCGGGCACGATCGACTATTACGAGCTCGCCGACGTGTTCCGCTTCGGCATCCGCGACGACCTGAAGCGGCTGTTCCCGCCCGAGGGCGAGGTGAGCTATGCCGGCATCGGCATGGTGGCGCGGGAAGGCAACGGGCTGTGGTTCGTCACCGACGTCTATGACGGATCGCCGGCCGACCGGGCGGGGATCGAGGTCGGCGACCAGGTGCTGTCGGTCGACGGGGCGCCGTATCGCGAGATCGACTCCTTTGCCGGCAAGGCGGGCAAGAAGGTCGACGTCGCGATCCGCCGTCGGCCCGATGCGGCGCCGATCAAGATCGCCGTCGACGTCGAGCGCCTAAAGCCGCTGCCGATGTTCGAGAAGGCGATCGCCGACAGCGCCGAAGTCGTCGAGCACGATGGGCGCAAGATCGGCTATATCCGCCTGTGGACGCTGGCGGCGCGCAACTCCATGGGCGCCGTCGCCGAGGCGCTGGCGGAGGGGCGGCTGAAGGACGTCGACGGCCTGGTGCTCGACCTGCGCGGCCGCTGGGGCGGCGGCTCCTCGGACGCGGCGGAGCTGTTCGTCGGCGACACGCCGCCGTTCCGGCTCGTCGACCGCGACGGCGAGGCCTATCTCGCCAATGTCCGCTGGAAGAAGCCGCTGGTGGCGATCATCGACGAGGGCTCGCGCAGCGGCCTCGAAGTGTTCGCCTATGCGCTCAAGGTCAACGACATCCCGCTCGTCGGGGCGCGCACGGCCGGCGCGCTGCTGGCTGGTCGTGCCTACCTCCTGCCCGACGACAGCCTGCTCGAGATCGCTGTGTCCGACGCGGTGATCGGCGACGACACCCGGCTCGAAGGGAGCGGCGTGCCGCCGGACATCCCGGTGCCCTTCAGCCTGCCCTACGCGGCCGGCAAGGACCCGCAGCGCGACGCGGCGATCGACGAGATGCGGCGTATCCTGAGCCGCGGCTGAGCTAGATAATCTCGGTTTTCGCGATGCGGATGCCGAAGCCCTCCAGGCCGACATAGTGCCGCTCGCGCGAGGCGATCAGGACGATCGAGGAAATGCCGAGGTCCCTGAGGATCTGGGCGCCGAGGCCGATCTCGCGCCACTCGCTCTCGCGGCGCAGCGCCTCGGCATGGTCCTCGCGGTCGCCCTGCTGCGGGCGGCTGCGCGCCTGGTGGGCGACGCCGACCGACCCCTCGCGCAGGTAGACGATGGCGCCGCGCCGGGCCGCGCCCATCCGCTTCATGACCTCGTGCAGCCGGTACTCGGTGCCGAAGACGTCGTGCACCACGTCTTCGGAATGCAGGCGGACCGGCACCTCCTCGCCGTCGCGGATATCGCCGAAGACGATCGCCAGATGCTGCATGGAATCCCACGGTAGCGTGTAGGTGTGGGCCTTGGCGGCGCCGCCGGGGGTGTCGATGTCGAAGCTCTCCACCCGCTCGATCAGCGTTTCCTGGCGCTGCCGGTAGGCGATCAGGTCGGCGACCGACACCCGCTTCAGCGCGTGCTCGGCGGCGAAGGCCGCGACCTGCGGGCCGCGCATCACCGTGCCGTCATCGTTGACCAGCTCGCAGATGACGCCGACCGGCGGCAGGCCGGCGAGCCGGCAGAGGTCGACGGCGGCTTCCGTATGGCCGGAGCGCATCAGCACGCCGCCCTCGCGGGCGACCAGCGGGAAGATGTGGCCGGGGCGCACGAAATCGGCGGCGCCGACATTGCCGTTGGCCAGATTGCGCACGGTGAGCGTGCGGTCCTCGGCCGAGATGCCGGTGGTGGTGCCGTGGCGGAAATCGACGCTGACGGTGAAGGCGGTGCCGTGCGGCGAATCGTTGTCGGCCACCATGGGCGCCAGGTTGAGGCGCCGCGCCTCCTCGCGCGACATCGGCGTGCAGACGATGCCCGATGTGTGGCGGACGATGAAGGCCATCTTCTCCGGCGTGCAGTGCACGGCGGCGACGATCAGGTCGCCCTCGTTCTCGCGGCCGTCGTCGTCCATCACCACGACGATCTCGCCGCGCTCGAAGGCGCGCAACGCCTCTACGGTCCGCTTCTGGTCGTAGCTCACGCTTGCCCCCTGCCCGTCTGCCCGCGATGCCTCAGATAGTGGTCGGCGATGGCGCAGGCGACCATCGCCTCGCCGATCGGAACGGCGCGGATGCCGACGCACGGGTCGTGGCGGCCCTTGGTGACCACCTCGACCTCGTTGCCGTCGGCGTCGACGGAGCGGCGCGGCGTCAGGATCGACGAGGTCGGCTTGACGGCGAAGCGCGCCACCACCGGCTGGCCGGTGGAGATGCCGCCGAGGATGCCGCCGGCGTGGTTGGACAGGAAGCGCGGCCGCCCGTCATTGCCGCTGCGCATCTCGTCGGCGTTCGCCTCGCCGGTGATGCGCGCCGCGGCGAAGCCGTTGCCGATCTCGACGCCCTTGACGGCGTTGATCGACATCAGGTTGGCGGCGATGTCCTGGTCGAGCTTGCCGTAGATCGGCGCGCCGAGCCCTGGCGGGACGCCCTCGGCCACCACCTCGATCAGCGCGCCGACCGACGACCCGGCCTTGCGCACGCCGTCCAGATAGGTCGCAAAGACCTCCACCGAGCCGCGGTCGGGGGTGAAGAAGGGGTTGTCGGGATCGCCGACGAAGTCCCAGTCCCAGCGGTCGCGGTCGATCGACTTCTCGCCCATCGCGATCAGCGCGCCGCGCACCTTGAGGCCCGGCACGACGCGGCGGGCGATGGCGCCGGCGGCGACCCGCGCCGCCGTCTCGCGGGCGGAGGAACGGCCGCCGCCGCGATGGTCGCGCAGGCCGTACTTGGCCTCGTAGGTGTAGTCGGCGTGGCCCGGCCGGTACTGGCGGGCGATCTCGCCATAGTCCTTGGAGCGCTGGTCGACATTGTCGATGAGCATCGAGATCGGCGTGCCGGTGGTGGTCAGCGTCTCGCCGTCGGCGAGCACGCCCGACAGCAGCCGCACCTGGTCGGGCTCGCGCCGCTGGGTGACGAAGCGCGACTGCCCGGGCCGGCGGCGGTCGAGCTCGGCCTGGATGTCGGCGAGCGTGAAGGTCAGGCCGGGCGGGCAGCCGTCGACCACGCAGCCGAGCGCCGGACCGTGGCTCTCGCCCCAGGTGGTGACGCGGAAGAGATGGCCGAAGGTGTTGTGCGACATGCTCGACGGGTCCGATGCCGGCACGCGCCGGCCGGCGCGCGTGAGCTGCGTTCTATTGGCGTTTGGCACGACGGTCAAATGGCGGAGCGCGGGCTTAAGTTTTGACACAATAGGGATGTTTCTGATCTTCTCGCCCTGCCCCGGGGGACGTTCCCACGCCTGGAACGATTGGAGGAGAAACCATGCTCAGACACTTGCTCGGCGCCATTCTTGCCGTCGCGATGATGGCCGGCGTCGCCGCTGCCGCCGAGGCCGAGGGCCAGATCCAGGAGATCGACAAGGACAACCTGACGATCACGCTCTCCGACGGCAAATCCTACAAGCTGCCGGGCGAGTTCGACGTCGATGCGCTGCAGGAAGGGATGGACGTGATCCTGGCCTATGACGAGGTCGGCGGCGAGAACCTCATCACCGACATGGAAATCTCGCAATAGGCCGGCCGCCTCAGAGCCAGTCGAGCCGGCCCGCCTCGAGCCTCAGGATACGGTCCTGCGGGACGGCCATCGCTGCCGCCTCGCGCTCGCTCCAGCCGGCGACGGCGCGGAACAGCACCCGCAGCACGCCGCCATGGGTGACGCAGACGGTCGGCCGCGTCACCTCGCCCAGCCACGGCATCGCCCGCACCTCCAGCATGGCGTAGCTCTCGCCCGCCGCGCCCGGCGGGCGGAAGTTCCACTTGTCGCGGCGGCGTGTCTTGGTCGGCGCCCGGCTCGTCGGCCTCGATCTCGGCGAAGGTGCGCCCCTGCCAGCCGCCGAAATGCACCTCGATCAGCCGCGGCTCGAGCCGGTAGCCGTGCGGATCGAGGCCCATGGCATGGCGGATCCGCTCCATCGTCTCGCGGGTGCGGCGCATCGGGCTCGCCACGAAGTCGAACGCCGAGGCGTCGGCGATCAGCGCGGCCAGGCGGCGGCCGTTGCGGTCGGCCTGGCCACGGCCGAGCGCGTTGATGTCGGTGTCGGCCTGGCCCTGCAGGCGGCCCTCGGCGTTCCAGTCGGTCTCGCCATGGCGCACGAAATAGACGAGCGGGGTCATGCCCGGCGTCCTTCCCAGCTCTGCCGGCCAATCATCGTTTTAGCCGCATTTGTGCGACGCCAGATGATTCCATCTTGGCTGCAAAATGCTCAGTCCTTGACCGTCGAGATGTCGGGCGCGTCGACCGCCTTCATGCCGACGACGTGGTAGCCGGCATCGACATGGTGGACCTCGCCGGTGACGCCGCGCGACAGGTCGGACAGAAGGTAGAGCGCGGCATCGCCGACCTCCTCGGGGCTGACGGTGCGCTTCAGCGGAGCGTTGTACTCGTTCCACTTCAGGATATAGCGGAAATCGCCGATGCCCGAAGCGGCGAGCGTCTTGATCGGTCCGGCCGAGATGGCGTTGACGCGGATGCCGCCGCCGCCCAGGTCGACCGCCAAATAGCGCACGCTGGCCTCGAGCGCCGCCTTGGCGACGCCCATGACGTTGTAGTGCGGCATCACCTTCTCGGCGCCGTAATAGGTCAGCGTGAGCAGCGAGCCGCCGTCCTTCATCAAGGGCTCGGCGCGCTTGGCGATGGTGGTGAAGGAATAGACGGAGATGTCCATGGTGCGCAGGAAGTTGTCGCGCGAGGTCTCGACATAGCGGCCGTCGAGCTCCTCCTTGTCGGAGAAGGCGATGGCATGGACGACGAAGTCGAGCCGATCCCAGCGGCTGGCGACGTCGGCGAAGACGGCGTCCAGCGTCGCCGGCTCGGCGACGTCGCAATGGCCGACGACATGGGCGCCGAGCTCGGCCGCCAGCGGCTCCACCCGCTTGCGGAAGGCCTCGCCCTGGTAGGTGAGCGCCAGTTCGGCGCCGTGATCGGCACAGGCCTTGGCGATGCCCCAGGCGATCGACCGGTTGTTGGCGACGCCGAGAATGAGGCCTCGCTTGCCCGCCATGAGGCCTTGTGAACCTGCCATAGCGACTAGTCTCCCGCATTGTTCGAACAGCTCGCGGCAGGCTATCGCACAGGCGAAAGGCGGCTTCAAGCTTCCGTGAGGGGCGCGGCCGCGTGCCTCAGCCGGCCTGCTTCCGCATCAGCGCCTCAAGCTCCGGATCGCCGCCCTCGGGCAGCATGATCCTCACATGCGCATAGAGATCGCCATGACCGCCGGCCTTCACCGGCAGGCCCCGGCCCTTCAGGCGCAGCACCTTGTCGGAGCTCGAGCCGGCCGGCACGTTGACCGCCAGGCGGCCGGTCGGCGTCTCCACCGGCACCTTGGCGCCGAGCACGGCGTCCTTCAGCGCGACGGGCAGGTCGGCGTGCAGGTCGCGGCCGTCGACGCGGTAGCGGCCGTGCTTCTTGAAGCGGATGGTGACCAGCGCGTCGCCCGGCTCGCCGCCCATCAGCTGCTCGCCCTGGCCCTTCAGGCGGATCGTCTGGCCGTCCTCGACATAGGCCGGCATCTTGACGGCGATGCGGCGCCCGTCGGGGAACAGTGCGTTGACCTTGCCGCCGGTCGCCGCATCCTCCACCGAGACGTCCAGCGTCGCCGAAAGGTCGGCGCCGCGGGCCGGCCGGCGCGGGCCGCCGCGCTGCTGGAAGCCCTCGCCGAAGAGCTGGCTGAAGATGTCCTCGCCGAACGCCTCGCCGCCCGGGCCGGCGCTGCGGAACTCGTAGCGGGCGCCGCCGGGCCCGTGGGCCTGGCCCTGGGCGCGCCGGAAGGCGGCAAACGGATCGCCGCCGCCACCGCCGCCGGCAGCGCCTTCAAAACCCTGGAAGCGCTGCTTGCCCTCGCCGTCGATCTCGCCGCGGTCGAAGGCGGCGCGCTTTTCGGCGTCGCCGACGATCTCATAAGCCTGGTTGGCCGCCCCGAAGCGCTCCTTGGCCTTCGGGTCGTCGGGATTCTGGTCGGGATGGTACTTCTTGGCCAGCTTGCGGAACGCCGACTTGATCTCCTTTGCCGACGCGCCCTTGCCGACGCCAAGAACCTCATAAGGATCGCGCATGCCTTCTCACTGCCAGACGCTTGAAAACTTCGGAACTGCCTATATGCGCACGCCTAGGAACAAATTCCAGACCGGGCGCCGCGAGCGACGGCCCGATTCGCGCTAGAATGCATCGAAGGCGCGCATCCGCCAAGCACCTTGCCCGGCCTGGCAGGCATCGCCCTTGAACAGGGCGACGCCGTCGAAGCTTTCGCGGGTCGCCTCGAAGCGCCGGCAGAGCGTGCCCTGGTCGGTGTACTGGACGAGCCCGCTGATCGAGCCGCGCGAGCCAGTGTCGGAGTTTGCCCAGGCGAGCGGCTGGCCCGCGCTTTCCTCGACGTCGACCGAGGAGACCGCATTGCGGATGGTGGCGATGTCGGAGGAGCGCGCCGGGTCGCCGCCGGGCGGGGGCGCCTCGCCGGACAGTGCGCCGGTGACCACCGAGCGGTCGACCTCGGGCTCCGAGGAGCCGAAGCCGGCGCCGCAGGCGGCGACGGCCAGGCAGGCCGCGAAGCTCGCCAGCATCGTCGCGACGGTGACCCTCGTGTGGCCTCGCCTTGCTGGATGGTCATGCGCTCGGCGCGGCAATCGGCAACCTCCAGGGCTGGGCAGACCTCGGCGAAGCGGAAAACATGAACGAAATCCAGTTAACAAGCCGTGACTGCGAAAGGGGCTGGCCGGCAGCCCGACGGCCTCAGGCCGACCGACCCAGAATCGCCCGGTTCGCCGTGAGGCCACGCGCAGCCCACGCCACGACGGGGCCGCAAAGCGACGACGCGGACACCAAGATCGCGAATCCCGTGGCGCCATCGATCCCTATCGCCCATCCAAAGACCGGCGGGCCGACGGTCGCGCCCAGATTTCCGAGTTGCGCGACCGTGCCGTTGGCGCGAGCTTGCTCCGCCGCACCCCGGGCAATGAACGGGATCGTCGCGAAGCATGCTCCCTGCACCATGCCGGACACCAGGAGCAGCGCCGAAGCCAGGACGCCGAAAAGAACGGGGTTCGGTCCCGCAAAGGGCACGAAGGCGGCCAGCAGCGCCATTGCGAGATAGGCACTCGCCACGACCGTCTGCGGGCGGCCAAGAAGCCGGGAGACGGCGCCGGCCAGAAACGTACCGACCAGGCGGACGCTCGCCCTCTGCGATCGACCAGCTGGCGGAGCTGCTCAGGAAACGGCGCGAAGGGCATTCATGCAATCACTGATGGTGCCTAAGTTTGCACGCTTGGATTGTCAAGCAGGCCGCCGAGCGGGTCGAGGCGGCACGGGGTCGGAACGGAACCGCTCGCAGGACGACAGGCGCCTTTCGACCCGTCCGCGGCCGAGACCTCTTGATCTCGCCCTCGTCAGGTCTTCAAATCGAGGGCGATCCTGGCACTACGGTTCCATGACGATACGCAGTCGCTCTATCAGTTCCGCCGTATCCGCCAAGTCGGCTCGCCGCAGCCATCCGGCGTAGGTGCCCAGATCGGGCTTTGGATTTTCGTAGTGAGCGATGTCGTCCTTTACCGCAGCGACGAAAAGGTCGGGCGCCAGGTCGAGTTGATTGGTCAGGAACTGGTCCGGATGTACGGCTTCCATGCCGAATGGCGCCAGCTTGGCGGCCGGGAAGTGCTTCATGTTGCAAGTCACGATCAGGTCTGCGCCTGCCACGATGGCCGCAGCGAGCACATGGCGGTCGTCCGGATCGGGCAGATCGAGTCCCGATTCAATATGCTCGAAGCCGGAGACGATGCAGTCGGGGATAGCCGAATTGATGTCGTGCCTAAGAGCGGCCAGTTTGCCGGGGTCGGTTCCGCGCTTTCTCGCCACGGCGCCGGTCCATTCGTCGTGAACGCGCTCGCTCCAGCGCGCGCGAAACAGCTTGGTCCGAGCCAGATAGATGATCAGGCTGGTACGCTTGACGCTGTAGAAGACGGTCGCGTCGAAGAAGGCGGTGAACGTCGAGATCAATCGTCGAGCCCAAGCTCTTTCGCCGTGGCGCTGAAGTGGCGCATGGCCTCGTCGGTACGCCGTCGCTGAACCTTTTCAAACTCGACCAGGTCGGCGAAGCGAATGCGCCGATGGGTGCCCACCATCCTCGCCGCCAGTTTCCCTTCGTCGATCAGCTTGATGACGAACGGCCTCGACACGTTGAGGAAATCGGCCGCCTGCTTGGTGGTCAATTCGGCTTCATGCGGGATGATGGAAACGGGCGTGCGCTCGGCCATCGCCTTCAGGATGCTTAGCATCATCGTGACGACCTTGGCTGGCAGCGGCACGTCGATATTCGGTACGCCCTCGACATGAACGGTGATGTCATTGCCGTTGCGCAACGGTGGATAGCCGATCAACCGCCGTGCGGGCGATGGTCGCTTCGGTCGGCGTGATTGGCTGCGCCTGATCGATCAATCCGTGCATTTGATTCTCCCCATTGCATTGCGCTTCCCTCGAGGCGGGGGAGTGCCGATACCCTTGGTGAAATCATATAGACGCAAATGCAATAAACGCAATAGATGAATTAGTCGCAACCCCTTCCCAGCCCAGGTACGCTATGCGATCGTGTTCGTGCCACCATGGTGCGAACTTCCACTAAGCTATTGAATTGAATAGGCATGTCAGAAATCCAGCAGCGATTTCACCCAGCGCGACGAGCCGTTCCGGCTGTTCGCCGAATGGCTGGACGACGCCACGAAGAGCGAGCCCAACGACCCCAATGCGGTGGCGCTGGCGACCGTCGACGCCGACGGCCTGCCCAACGTCCGCATGGTGCTGCTCAAGGGCTTCGACGAGGCGGGCTTCGTCTTCTACACCAATTTCGGGAGCGCCAAAGGGCGCGAGCTCATCGCCACCGGCAAGGCCGCCATGTGCTTCTACTGGAAGTCGCTCAGGCGGCAGGTGCGCGTTCGCGGACCGGTGGAGGTCGTCGCCGACGACGAGGCCGACGCCTATTTCCGCTCGCGGCCGCGCGGCAGCCGCATCGGCGCCTGGGCCTCCAAGCAGTCGACCCCGCTGGAAAGCCGCTTCGCGCTCGAGAAGGCGGTGGCCGAGTACTCGGCCCGCTATGCGATCGGCGAGATCCCGCGGCCGGCCCACTGGTCCGGCTTCCGCCTCGACCCGCTCAGCATCGAGTTCTGGCACGACCGGCCGTTCCGCCTGCACGACCGGCTGACGTTCAGCCGCAACGCGGCCGGCGGCTGGGACCGGGCGCGCCTCTACCCTTGAATCAAGTGGCTCCTAACTTGATTCGGGAAAACTCCCAAGCGTTTGAATAGATTGGGTAAATGTCTTCACGCTGGGCGGTCGCCCGGACGTCCGCGGACGATGAATCGGATGGCCACCGCGACGCCGATGCCGAGCAGCGGCCAGACCGCCCAGAAGCTGCCGCTCCAGGTGGCCAGGTTGATGGCGATGATGAACAGGGCGACCACCAGCAACGAGGCGATGCTCGTCGGCAGGCGCTGCGTGCGACGCGCCCAGGCGAGCCCGGCGATCAACGCCAGCACCAGAATCGGCCAGCCGGCCCAGAACACGCCATCCCAGCTGATGAGGTTGATGGCGACCAGCACGGCGCCGGTGAGCGCCAGCCCGGCCATCGGCCGGTCGCTCAGGATGCCGCGGCGGGACCGGGCTTTTTCAGCCGGCCGGCCGAAGAAAGCCGGCGCAGGCCCGGCCGGCGGGGCTTCGCCAGGCGTCGCCTCGGGGCCGCCCAGCCGCACGGCGTAGCTCGGCACCGCCTCGTCGATGTTCTTCACCGACAGCTGGCCCAGGAACTCGAAGCCCACCGTCACCTTGTTGCGCACCTGATCGTAGACAGTCCTCGAAATGACGATGCCGCCGGGAGCCGCCGAGGTCTGCAGGCGGGCGGCGATGTTGACGCCGTCGCCATAGATGTCGTCGCCCTCGGCAATGACATCGCCGAGATTGATGCCGATGCGAAACATCATGCGGCTGGCGTCGGCGCGGCCGGCGTTGCGCTCGGCCAGCTCGCCCTGCACGTCGACGGCGGCGCGCACCGCCTCGACGACGCTCGGAAACTCGGCGATCAGGCCGTCGCCCCAGGTGTTGACGACGCGCCCGCCATGCGCCTCGATGAGGCCGCCCATGGCGTCGCGATAGGCCTTGAGAGTGGCCAGCGTGCCCTCCTCGTCGGTCTCCATGAGCTTGGAATAGCCCTGGACATCGGCGGAGAAGATCGTGGTCAGCTTGCGGCGGGTTGCCGACATGGCGCGTCCTCGCTGTTGCCGGTGTTTTAGCCCAGCGGCGGCGGTGCCGCCACCCCGAACGCCGGGCCGCGCCGGCAGTGCATCTCGCCCTACGGCTAAGGCGACCCGAAGCCGAACGAAAGGCGGGCTCAGCCCGCCTTTTTTCGTTGCATGAAGGCCATGAAGGCGGCCTTCGCCTCGTCCGAGCCGAGCCGGCCGAGGAACTGCTCCGCCTCGACGCGGATGCGATCCAGCACGGCGCGGCGGTCGCCCAGCATGAGGTCGCGGGAGATGCGCAACGCCTCGGGCGGCTTGGCGGCGAGGCGGGCGGCCGTCTCGAAGACCGCTTCCTCGAGCCCCTCCTCCGGCACCACGGCGTGGATCAACCCGGCGTCGCGCGCCCGCTCGGCCGACAGCGGCTCGCCGAGCGCCAGCAACGCAAACGCGGCCTGGCGCCCGAGCAGCGCCGGGGCGAGCAGGCTGGAGCCCGCCTCGGGCACCAGCCCGAGATCGACGAAGGGCGTGTGGAAGACGGTGCGCGGGGTGGCGAAGGCGAGGTCGCAGTGGAAGTGCAGCGTGGTGCCGATGCCGACCGCCACGCCGTCGGCGCCGGAGAGCAGCGGCTTCGCCGTCGTGGCCAGCGCGGCCAGGAACTGGAAGACCTCGCTGCCGGTCTCGCCGCCCATCGCCACGGCCAGAAAATCCGAAAGGTCGTTGCCGGCCGAGAAGGCGCCGGGCAGGCCGAGGATCACGTGGACGCGCACCGCCGGGTCGGCATCGCCCTCGGCGAGCGCGGCGGCCATCGTGGCGTACATGGCGCGGGTGATGGCGTTCTTCTTCTCGGGGCGGTTCAGGCGGACGAGCTGGGCCGCTTCGCGGCGCTCGACGAGGACATGATCGGTCATGAAGGCCTCCCGGGCGGGGGTGTTCAGGCGATGAGCGCGGCGGCCGCCGCGGCAAGGCTGTCGGCGCCGCCGGTGACCCGGCGCGCCAGCGACGCGGTCTCGTCGACGAGGTTTTCCGCGAAGAACCGGCAGAGGGGGGTGCGGCGGTCGCCGGCGTCGGCGAGCGCCGCCTTGGCCAGATAGACGCCGCCGGCCGTCAGCGCGAACAGGCGGAGATAGGGCGTGGCGCCGGCGAGCGCCGCGTCGCTGCGGCCCTCGGCGAGGCAGCCCTGCAGGAACCGCGTCGCTGCCGCCAGCTCGGCCAGCGCCGCGGCCAGCCGCTCGGCCGTCTGCCCGAAGCCGGGGCGGTTGGCATGCCGGACTGCCTCGACCGTGCGGCCGAGCTCGGCGATGTAGCCATGGACGTGCGCGCCGTCTTCCAGCGGCAGCTTGCGGGTGACGAGGTCGATCGCCTGGATGCCGTTGGTGCCCTCGTAGATCGGCGCGATGCGGGCGTCGCGGTAGAGGCGGGCGGCACCGGTCTCCTCGATGTAGCCCATGCCGCCATGCACCTGGATGCCCAGCGAGGCGACCTCGACGCCGACGTCGGTGGAGAACGCCTTGGCCACCGGCGTCAAAAGGTTGGCGCGCGCCTGCCAGTGGTCCGTGCGCTCGCCGCCCGGCCGCGCCCGGTCGATGGCATGGGCGCAGCAATAGGCGATGGCGCGCGCGGCGGCGGTCATTGAGCGCATGGTCAACAGCATGCGCTGCACGTCGGGATGGCGGGCGATCGGCGCCATGCCGGGGCCGTCATAGCCCTCCGCCCTGCCCTGGCGGCGCTCGGCGGCATAGGCGGAGGCGAGCTGGGTGGCGCGCTCGGCCACCGCCACGCCCTGCATGCCGACCGCCAGGCGGGCGTTGTTCATCATGGTGAACATCGCCGCCAGCCCGCGGTTGGGTTCGCCGACGAGCCAGGCCACGGCGCCGGGCGGGTCGCCCGCAATGCCGTCGCCATAGACCATGGTGCAGGTCGGCGAAGCGTGGATGCCGAGCTTGTCCTCCAGGCCGGCGCAGAAGACGTCGTTGCGCTTGTCCGGTCCGCCGTCGGCGGCGGGGATGATCTTGGGCACCAGGAACAGCGACAGGCCGCGGGTGCCCGGCGGCGCGTCCGGCAGGCGGGCAAGCACCAGGTGGACGATGTTGTCGGTCAGGTCGTGGTCGCCATAGGTGATGAAGATCTTCTGGCCGAACAGGCGGAAGCTGCCGTCGCCGGCCGGCTCGGCCCGCGCCGTCAGCGCGCCGAGGTCGGAGCCGGCCTGCGGCTCGGTGAGGTTCATGGTGCCCATCCACTCGCCGGATACGAGCTTGGCCAGGTAGCGCTCTTTGAGGGGCTCGGCGGCGTGGCGCTCAATCGTCTCGACCGCGCCCATGGTGAGCGTCGGGCCGATGCCGAAGGCCATGGAGCCACCGTTCCACATCTCGATCGCCGCCACCGAGAGCATGGTCGGCAGCGCCTGGCCGCCATAGGCGATCGGCGCGGACAAACCGTTCCAGCCGGCGTCGCGCCAGCGGGCATAGAGGTCCTTCCAGCCTGTCGGCATGCGCACCTCGCCGCCGTCGAGCACCGCGCCCTCGCGGTCGCCGGCAGCGGCCAGCGGCGCCACCTCCTCGCCGGCGAAGCGGCCGGCCTCGACCAGGATGGCGTCGACCAGGTCCTCGCCGAGCTCGCCGAAGGTACCGGCGTCGAGCTCGGCGGCAAGGCCGGCGACGTGCTTCAGAGTGAAGGCGATCTCCTCGACGGGCGCCGTGTACATCCGCATTCCGCCTTGCTGTTCGAGGCCAAGATCATTCCGTCCGGCATCGGACAATGCAAGGCGAAAATCGCCGACGGCAGGGGACGGGAAGGCCGGGGAGAGGCCAAGAAAATGCCCGCCGCGGAGAGGTGTCTTGGTGCGGCGGGCCGAGCTTGGTCGAGGCCGCAGAAAAGCAGATCGGCGGGCGGGCGAACACGGACCTTAGTCCGATCGTATGCCCCGACCTACGCCCAACAGGGGCCTTTCCCGGGGTTGCGCCGGGCGGCGCCGAGAAAGGAAAACGTTAACCACGATCCTGCAGGATGACAGCTCGACCCGGCGGAGTTCGTTGCAGTGCCAGCCCCGGCCCTTTTCACGCGCGCTTTCCTTCTCGCTCTCGCCGGCATGGTCGCCGCCGGGCCTGCCATGGCGTCAGACTTCTCGCGGCCGTGGCTGCGCGGCGACCGCGCGCTGGTGCTCGACGCCTACGAGTACAATCCGATCCAGTGGGAGAAGCTGGCCACCGACAAGCGCGTGGCGGGCTTCATCAACAAGGCCTCGGACGGGCTGCCGCCGCCCTATGCCTGCTCGGGCGACGAGACGGAGGTGAAGCTCTGCAAGGCGCTGTTCAAGCGGCACGCGGTGGCCCGCGAGCTTTTCCAGACGCGGCGCGCCATGGCCAAGTCGCTGGGGCTCAAATGGGGCGCCTACCATCTCGGCCGGCCCGGCAACCCGATCGACCAGGCCAACAATTTCATCGACTTCGCCGAGCCGCAGCCCGACGAGCTGGTGGCGATCGACATCGAGGAGAACGACCCCAACGAGTGGATGTCGCTGACCGACGCGGAGGAGTTCGCCCGCCATATCCAACGCCGGCTCGGCCGCTTCCCGGTGCTCTACACCAACGGGGCGACGGCCGAATACATCGCCGCCAACCGCGACAAGTACCCGCTTCTGTCGCGCCTGCCGCTCTGGTACGCCCGCTACAAGCCGGAGATCGGCATGCATTTTCCCAAGGGAAACTGGGAAAGCTTCGCGCTCTGGCAGTTCTCCTCGCAGGCCAATTGCAACGACCGGCGCTGCCCGATCCGCATCGCCGGCACGCCGACCGACATCGACGTCAACGTGGCGGCGCTGACGCCGGCGGAGCTGGCGCAGGCCTGGCCGTTCGGCGGGCTGATCGACGTGCCGCTGGAGTCGATCGCCACGGTGCCGGTGCCGATCGCCCGCGCCGACGGACTGGCCGGGCCGGTGGCGCTGGCCTATGCGCCGGTCGCCGAGGCGCCGGCGGTGCTGGCGCTGGCCGCCGCCTTCTACGCCGGCGGCGAACGCTACCCCGGCCGCGCCGCCGCCGCGAGGGCCGGCGACGCGCTCGAAACGGGGCGCGACGCGACGCTTCTGGAGCGCGTCTCGGCCTATGTGGCGGCGCTTCCCGCCCGCTTCGCGACGCTGGCGAGCCTGGCCGGCGATGCTCCAGGCCTCGACCAGACCGTCACCAGCACGGTGACGACGACCAAATCCGCCGACTAGCGGAAATATGTATATACATAATTGGGAGCTCGGCCGGCGGCGCCGTGGCGACGGCGCCGCCGACCTGGTCAGATACTACTTACCGAGATAGCCGACGACCAGATTCAGCTGCTGCTGTGCGTACCTTTCGGCGGGCGAAAGCCCGAGAAGATCGTGAACGCGCTTCAACTCCTTGGGGTCGAAGTTCAACGGCGGTACGGGCGAATCTTGCGACGTTCCAAGAGTTTTCAATTTGCTTTCTGGGGAAAAGAGCATGGTCTTGGCCTTTCGATGGTTTTCGAAGTGAGGGTTGGCAAGCAATTTTGAGACGCGGCGCCGCCTTCCGACGGGCGCCGCCGGAGCGTCAGGAGTTGCCCATCGGCTGCCGGACCTGCGCCGCTAGCAGCTCCTGGGCGGTTGGGCCGGTGGCCCACTTGAGCATCTCCGCATATGCGCTGACGGGCGCTACTGCTCTGCCAGCCCCGCTGATGCCCGTGCTAACGCGTATGCCCTGGGCCGGATAGTCGTTCATCATGTTCTCGATTCCTTTCGATGCTTGTTCTGTGTGTCTCGGGAGCGGCAATTCCGCCGGTAAACCGCCGGCGCCGCCCACCGCCCGACGGTTCTGCTTCGCCTCGGTGAGGGCGATGCCCTGCAGCCTCTTGACGAAGTCAGCATAGGCGTTGGCGAGCTCAGCTTCCTTGACAGCCGCGGCGAGGCTCGAGGTAATGGTGGACTGGGTGTTGATGATCATCGTTCGCTTCCTTTCGATCTTGTTTTCAGTCTCGAGAGCGGCATTTCGACCCTCGTCGAACCGCCCTCTCGCGCCAGACTGGCAATGCGGACAGAATCTACCCATAGTTGCCAGGCCGGTCGCCTACACTTGGTTCGGCGGCGGCGGCGTGTAAACGCTCGGGGCGTACGCGATCGGCAGAAATCCTTCGTACAACGGGTCGGATGACGCGCTTGCCGGCTTTTCTTCGGGCGGCAAATCCGCCATGGTCGGCGGCATTGAGATCACGCTTTCCTTTGCCTTGGATATCCCGATTTGAAACCTCCAGGCGACCGACCGGCGCCGCTCAGCTGGTTCACGCAATCCACGTCTCGCTACACGCCGATGGTCGTCGAGATCATGGTGGTGTCGGCCGTGCTGCGCCTGCTCGGGCTGGTGCAGCCCTTCGTCTTCCAGGCGCTCATCGACCGCGTGCTGCCGTTCCAGCGCGAGGCCAGCCTGGTGCTGATCCTGGTCGTGCTTTTGGTGTCGACGGCCTTCTCGGCCGCCTTCGACGCGCTGGTCTCCTATCTCGGCAACCACATGGCGGTGCGGCTGACGGCCGAGCTCGGCGGGCGCATCTTCCGGCACATCCTCGACCTGCCGCTCGGCTTCCTGCAGCGCTGGCAGATCGGCGAGACGCTGGCCCGCATCGGCGAGATTCACACGGTGAGAGGCTTCCTGACTGGCAGCGTCTCGGGCATCGCGCTCGACGCGCTGTTCGCCGTCGTCTATGTCGGCGCGCTGATCGCCATCAGCCCCTTGCTGACGGTGGTGGTGATGATCATCCTGCCGCTGCAGATCGCCGCCTCGGCGATCATCGGACCGTTGCTGCGCAAGCGGCTGCAGGAGTCCTTCGAGGCCAATTCGCGCCACCAGTCGCGGCTCGTCGAAGCCTTCGGCAACGCCATGACGGTGAAGGCGCTGGCCGCGGAGGACCTGCAGGCCGCCCGCTTTCAGCAGACGCTGGCCGGCAGCCTGACGGCCGGCTTCCGGGTGACCCGGATCAAGATCGCCGCCGGAGCGATCGACCACATCCTCGCCAACGGGTCGGTGATCGTCATCATCTTCCTCGGCTCGCAGCTGGTGTTCGCCAACCAACTGACGCTCGGCGAGCTCATCGCGTTCCACCTCTTGGCCGACAAGGTGGCCGGCCCCGTGCTGTCGCTGTCGAGGATCTGGGAGGAGTGGCAAGGGCTGAAGATCGCCCGGCTGCGCCTCGGCGACTTCCTCAACATGGCGGGCGAGAGCGAGCCGGCGAAGCCGCCGCTTCGCCTCGGCGGGCCGGTCGGGCTGGAGCTCGAGGCGGTGAGCTTCCGCTACGACGAGGAGCGGCCGCTGTTTTCGGCGCTGAGCCTGGCCTTCCCGGCCGGCCGGCCGACCTTGATCGTCGGCCAGTCCGGCTGCGGGAAATCGACGCTGGCGCGGCTGCTGGCAGGGCTCTACCAGCCGCAAGGCGGGCGCATCCTGGCCAACGGGCGCGACATCGCCGAGTTCGATCCGCGCAGCGTGCGCCGTGCCATCGGGTATCTGCCGCAGGACCCGCGGCTCTTCTCGGGGACGATCCGCGAGAACCTCCTGATGGGGCGGGCCGATGCCGGCCCCGCCGAGATCGAGGCGGCGCTGGCGGCGAGCGGCTGCGACCTGTTCGTCTACGGGCTGCCGGGCGGCATCGACGCCGATGTCGGCGAGCATGGCGACCGGCTGTCTGGCGGGCAGCGGCAGCGGGTGGCGCTCGCCCGTTCGCTTCTCGCCGAGCACCCGGTGCTCATCCTCGACGAGCCGACCAGCGCGCTCGACGAGGCCTCGGCGGCGATCGTCGTCGACACGCTGCAGGAGATCGGTCGCAGCCGCACGCTGATCGTCATCTCGCACAATCCGCGGCTGCTCGGCGCCGGCGCGCGCCGCATCGACTTCGACGATTTGATCGGCCGACCGGTGCCGGAGGCGATCCCCGCATGAGCGAGATGCTGCCGGCTGCCGTTTCCCCGACGCTCCGGCTGACGGCCTGGTCGATGATCGCCCTCGTGGCGGCGATCGTCGCCGGCAGCGCGGTGGCGACGACCGAGATCGTGGCGCGCGGCCAGGGCAAGGTGATCGCCGCCTCGCGAACCCAGTCGATCCAGCCGCAGGCCGACGGCCGCATCGTCGGCATCCCCGTCGCCGAAGGGCAGCGCGTGGCGGCTGGCGAGCTGCTGGTCGAGATGGACCCGACCGCGGCGGCGGCGGACATCGAGCGGCTGGCGGCGGAGATCGAGCGCCAGGCGCTCGAGGCGGCCAACGCAACCGCGCAGGTCGAGGCGCTGACGCGCGCCGATCCGGCCGACGGCGCCTTCGTCGGGCTCGGGCGGTCGGCGATGCGGCGAGGCATGAGCGGCAGCGGCCCGCGGGCGGCGGAAGCGGAGGCCCGGCTGGCCGCCGAGCTGACGGCGCTCGAGGACCAAATCTCCCAGCTCGATGCCGAGACGACCCGCATCGCGCGCAGCCAGGACGCCCAGCAGGCGCGGCTCGACCGGTCGCGCGTCGACCGCGACATCGCCGGCCGGCGGTTCCGTTCGGCCGAGGCGCTCCGCAAGGGCGGGACGATCAGCGAAGCCGACTTCCTCGACCGGCTGCGCGAGACCAAGGCGGCGGACGCCGACGTGGCGATCGCCGAGCGCGAGCTGGCGAGCCTGGCGGCCGCTGCGGAAGCGCTTCTCAGGCAGCGGGCGGGCGTCGTCTCGGCGGCAATCGCCGCCCATCGCAAGCAGGCGAGCGATGCCGGCATCGCGCTCGCCGGGCTGAAGGCCGAGCTCGGGGCGGCGGAACGGCGGCTCGCCGACCTGTCGATCCGCGCGCCGATCGCCGGCAAGGTCGAGGATCTGCGCGTGTTCATTCGAGGACGAGATCATGCGGCGCCTCCTCGCGCAGATCGAACTCCACAAGCTCGTAATTCACGCGGACAAGACAGAGCGCTTCCACTTCGAATCTGGTCGGGCCGGCGCGTTTCAATATCTGGGTTTCAACATCTCGCCGGAAGGTGCAGTGATCCGTCCCGCGTCGCTGTCCAGACAATGGCGCAAGGCAAAACGTTCTATCAGGAGGGCAAAATCTGTCGGAGCGAAAGCGATCGCCGCGGGACGAGCGGAGAAGATCTATACCAAGCGGCTGCGCAAACGGTTCTCCCCTGTCGGTGCCCGCAATTTCGCTGCCTACGCGCGCCGCGCTGCCGTAGCCTTCAAATCGAAAAGAATGGTACGGCAGGTCATGCGGCTGGAGCGCGATGGCCGATGAGGCCTCTGCGCGACCTTCAACGATCTCCGTCCAGGGCGTCATAGGCATTCGTGTGGCCGCCGCTCATCGCGTCCCCGAAGCTGCCTGCAGCGACCTTGCAGGATCGGGCTCGCCGACTGGCGGATTTCAGCCGCCGCTCGCCGGCTGACGACGTTTCGTTTGGCCGCTGGTCATGTCCCATGCGTCTGAGGGCGAGCGTTCGAGACAGCGGCACTTCGTCACATGCGGATGCCGGCTGCCGGTCCGCCGGCTTCGCACGTTCGACACGGCATAGGAGACCGTTTCAGGCTGCGCGGTCAGCGGATTGGCGCGCGAGTCGGTGCGCCGACGCCGGATCACCCGGCCGCGCACGATCCCGTAGTGCCGGGCGTCGGCGGAAAATGGTAGTTGCACGTCCCAGCTTGCGATACGCGTGATGTGGTCGTGCAGCCTGGCGCGGCAGTCCGTCAGGACGCACGATCTCGCGGCGTTGTCGACATGATGCAAGCCCCGCGATGCGATGCGATCATGATCGGGCCGTCGGTGGGAACGGTCGCCTATCCCGAGGCTTGAGCTCGACCCGGCGCTCAGCGATCAACGGCGCCGAGGGTGTTGGGCGACGAAGACGGGACACGCAGTCCTGTCGGCATAGGCGGGACAAACCGGCACGTCGAGATGACAATAGCGACGCGGTCTGAACCAAGCCGGGCCTGAACGCTTGCTGCAAAGATCGGGGGACTGGTTCGAACCCGGAACCTCGGATGATTTCCGAACGTCCCCCGATCGCACGCGCCAAGTCACTGGCTCTTCAATCCTTGGCCTTTCCGTCGGCCTCGACCCCGCTCTTGAAGAGCGGGCCGCACCAACGCGGGTTTCACAAATGCAGCGTGCTACGATGTAGCCGTAGGAGTTGAAACGATGTTCACGAGCTTCTGGGACGGCATCGCCGGCCCGATCGTTCTTGTAAGCATATCGCTGTCAACGAGAGTTGACGTTTCAAACAACCAAGCCGTCTGGCCATGCCCAGCGGCAATCGAAAAATAGGTGGGCAGTTTGCAAATTTCAATCAAAAATTGCTTTTCTACTTCATGCCCTCAATACGAGTAGCAACGTCCGCCTCCCCGCACGGTGGCTAGGCGGTTCTGGGGCATGGCGGGGTTTGGCTGGCGGCGCCAGTTCTCCGTGTCTGCATTCTATTGGTGCGAAAATAGCCGTTGACAATCACCGGTTTAGGAATAGGGTCTCATAGGAAAGGAATCTTATCGACGCGGGAATGGGTGGTGACGGCGCGGAAGGAAGCGGGCGTTGGAGTCGTGGCGGAGGGAAGGAAGCGCAACTGCCAAGGGCGGATTGCTGGGGCCACTGGCCAGGCCATCGTCTGCCGGCTGGGGGACAGGTGATCAGATGTGTGAACATCGCCCTGGAGGAATGCGCGCTCGCGCTGTTGCGGCGGAACTATTGGGAGCCCGACGTCGGCGATCCGCTGGAGCTTCGACAGATCCCGACTTTCGTCCACTTCGACGCGTGCTGGGACGCGCAGGGAAGGCCGGTCCGGAACTATCGGCTCGGCTATGTCCTTTGCCGCATGCCGTTCGATCCTGCGGACGACGTCGTCGTAGCGAGCTTCGATGGTGGGCGACGGTTTTTCGCGGTGCGTTTCCGAGAGCCGTTCAATCAGAGGGCCAGCTACAGGATAGAGCATTTCGACGGAACGACATATATTCTGAAGACGCGGTCGAATGGCTGAATGTCATGCTCGACCGCTCCGCTTCGCCAGCGGCGCGTGCCTCGGCCCAACGCCAGCGGGCGCTAGTCGAACAGCCCGACAGCGGCGTAGGCCAGCGCGGCGATGAGGCCGGCGGCCGGCAGCGTGACGATCCAGGCGAAGACGATGTTGCCGGCGATGCCCCAGCGCACCGCCGTCGCCCGGCGGGCGGCGCCGACGCCGATGATGGCGCCGGTGATGGTGTGGGTGGTGGACACCGGGATGCCGAGCCAGGTGGCGGCGAAGAGCGTGATGGCGCCGCCGGTCTCGGCGCAGAAGCCCTGCATCGGGTTCAGCCGGGTGATCCGCGAGCCCATGGTGTGGACGATGCGCCAGCCGCCGAACAGGGTGCCGAAGGCGAGCGCGGCCTGGCAGGAGAGCACGACCCAGAACGGCACGTAGAACTCTTCGCCGAGATGCCCCTGCGAGAACAGGAGGACGGCGATGATGCCCATGGTCTTCTGGGCGTCGTTGCCGCCATGGCCCAGCGAATAGAGCGCGGCGGAGACGAATTGCAGCGAGCGGAAGGTCGAGTCGACCGCGAAGGGGGTCGCCCTGACGAAGATCCAGGAGACGATCAGCACCAGAAAAAGGGCGAGCACGAAGCCGGTGAGCGGCGAGAGCACGATCGCCGCCGCCGTCTTCAAGAGCCCGGCCCAGACGATGGCGCCGGTGCCTGCCTTGGCGACGCCGCCGCCCACCAGGCCGCCGATCAGCGCGTGCGAGCTGCTCGACGGGATGCCGTAGGCCCAGGTGACGATGTTCCAGACGATGGCGCCGGTCAGCGCGCCGAAGATGACCCGCGGGTCGACCACCAGGACGTCGATGATGCCGCGACCGAGCGTCTCGGCGACGTGCAGGCCGAAGAACAGGAAGGCGATGAAGTTGAAGAAGGCGGCCCAGAAGACGGCGTATTGCGGCCGCAGCACGCGGGTCGAGACGATGGTGGCGATCGAGTTGGCGGCGTCGTGAAGGCCGTTGAGGAAATCGAAGAACAGCGCCACGGCGATGAGGGCGACGAGGAGCGGAAGGGCGAGCGTGGCGTCCATCAGACGTTTTCGACGACGATGCCGCTGATCTCGTTGGCGACGTCCTCGAACCGGTCGACGACCTTCTCGAGCTCGCCATAGAGCTGGCTGCCGATCATGAAGGACATCGGGTCGGCGTGGCCGTGGCGGCGGAAGAGCTCCTTCAGGCCGGCCTCGTGCAGCTCGTCGGCACGGCCCTCGACCCGCATCACCTCGGCCGCGATCTGCTGCAGGCGGGCCGAGTTGGCGCCCGGCTTGGCAAGCAGCGGGATCGCCTCGGCGACGAGGCGCGCGGCCTCGACGATGACGTCGCCCATCTCGCGCATGCCCGGCTCGAACGTCGTCTGCTCGAACAAGGCGACGGTCTTGACGGTCTTGTTCATCGTGTCGATGGCGTCGTCCATCGACTGGATCAGGTCCTGGATGTCGCTGCGGTCGAACGGCGTGATGAAGCTGCGATGGACGGCCAGCAGCACCTCGCGGGCGATGTCGTCGGCGCGGTGCTCGAGCTCGACGATGGTGCGGCCGTGCCGGGCCGTGTCGGGGCCGCCGTCAAGCAGCTGCTGGAGGGCGGCGGCCCCCTCGACGAGGATCTTGGAATGGGCCTCGAAGAGGTCGAAGAAGCGTTCCTCCCGAGGAAGCAGCGCTCGGAACCATGCCATCATCGGGGAACTCCTCGAATCAGCGAGAGATCGGCAACGCAGCCATCTTAGCCCGACCGCCGCCGATCAGGCAGCCGGCAAAGGGGAATGGGTGGGATGGCGGGGGTGAAACGTGGCTTCAGACGATGTTCGCGGGCGAGGTGTTGAGGTCGCGGAGGGATGACAGACTATGCTTGCCTTTTCTAGGTGCAACATTGCCTGTTGACAACCTTCGGTTTAGTGCTATTGGTTTTTATAGGAAAGAAATCATAGCGGGGTAGAGGGGGTTGGTGCGGATGGGAGCAATACTTTGGAGACATGGCGGCGGGTGAAAGAAGCCGCCGGGCGATAGAATGCGCGCTGGCGAGAAGGCCGGTGATCAGAATTGCGAGCAGCATGGCCTTGTCCGGTGATCAGAATTGCGAGCAAGCATGGCCGTATGAGGAATGCGCGCTCGCACGTGTCCGGTGAGACCGCATCGCCCGCTTGCATCGCCGGGCCAAACCGCGGAGCTTAAGGCGGCAGGCGGGGCGCATGGGCAGGATTGGCCCCGACGAGGCCGAAACCATGCTCGACAAGCTCGAATTCTTCATCGCGCTCGCCAAGGAACGGCATTTCGGCCGCGCCGCCGAGACGCTCGGCGTGACGCAGCCGACGCTTTCGGCGGCCATCAAGCAGCTGGAGGACCAGCTCGGCGTGATGCTGGTGCTGCGCGGGTCGCGCTTCCAGGGGCTGACGCCGGAGGGCGAGCAGGTGCTCGCCTGGGCGCGCCGCATCGCCGGCGACGCACGAAGTATGCGCGAAGAGATGCGGGCGGCCCGGCACGGGCTCTCCGGCCGCATCCGCATCGCCGCCATCCCGACGGCGCTCGCCATGGTGGCGCGGCTGACGACGCCGTTCCGCGAAAAGCACCCCGGGGTGACCTTCTCGGTGCTGTCGCGGACGTCGATCGAGGTGCTGTCGCTGCTCGGCAATTTCGACATCGACGCCGGCATCACCTATCTCGACCACGAGCCGCTCGGCCGCGTCACCAGCGTGCCGCTCTATTCGGAGCGCTACCAGCTGATCATCGCCGCCGGCAGCCCGCTCGCCGAGCGCAAGACGGTGCGCTGGGCCGACCTCGCCCAGCTGCCGCTCTGCCTGCTGACGCCCGACATGCAGAACCGCCGCATCATCGACCAGCACCTGGCGGAAGCCGGCATCGAGGTGCGGCCGACGCTCGAATCCAACTCGATGATCGTGCTGTTCTCGCATATCCGGACCGGCAAATGGGCGTCGATCATGCCGCTCAACCTGGCCGAGACGTTCGGCTTCGACGAGCCGATCCGGGCGATCCCCATCGTCGAGCCGGACGCCAGCCATCTGGTCGGCCTGGTCGCGGCGCGGCGCGAGCCGCATACGCCGCTGGTCGCGGCGCTGCTCGACGAGGCGGTGGCGCTGGCGGAGGATTTCAGCCGCGGACGGTCGGGCTAGAGGTCTGGGGCGGGCTAGATCATTTCCGCTTTTCTTCGAATCGAAGAAGCGATCTAGGTCTTTGTTTTTGCGCAATTCCGAACGCGAAACCGCTCACACCTTCGCTGGAATTGCGCTAGTTCGGCCAGGCCTCGGGCGGCCAGTCGCGCGCGGCGTGGATGACGCGCAGGATGAAGACGGTCTCGCGGCCCTGGTCGAGCACCAGCGCGTAGATGATGACGTAGGGCAAGCGGGAGACGGGCTTCTCATAGGTGTCCGTCAACCGGCCGATGCGGCCGATCGCCATGTCTCCCAGTGCAGTCGCCGGCGTCGCGGATGCGCTCAGCGACGCGTGTACGCCGCGGCTGGGTTGTCGGCATCCGATAAACTCCACCTGTTGCTTGATGTCAGTCCTGTGCGCTCACGGCCCAAACGACCGGGCGCCTCACCGTTTGCGGACCTTGGCGGCTTGCGCGGCCTTCGCCTTCTCAACCACGGCAAACGTTCGGCCATGGCTTCTTCATGCGGCACGACGCGGCCGGCCTTGACGTCCTCGATGCCGCGCAGGATACCCTCGACGATCTCGAGCTCGCGGTCGACATAGGCCTCGATGGCGCGGGCGGCCAGGAACGAGTTGCTCCGCTGGGTGCCCTGGGCCAGCCTGTCGAGCTTCGCCTTCACCGCCGGGCTGATGCGGATGGAGATGGTTTGGTGGACGCGGTCATCGAATCGCTCCTGTGCTAATTTGTGTACATGCTAGCACAAACGCGGACCACTGCCGATGGCGCTTTCCGACGAGGCGATGCCGCAGGCGGACGATTTCGGCCGCGCCCGTCGGGTTAAATGATCGCCGCCGGAGAGGCTATTGATAGAAATTTCCTATCAAACGACGGATCAGCTTTATTGATTTCGCCGTATTTCTCCGCTTCGATAAGGGCTTAGCGCGAAGCCGGCGCACCAGGGAGGGCGCTGCATGACGATGCAGCCAGCAGGTACCCAGATGGCGTCGCGGACGACGGCCATCATCGACGGGCTGAAGGGGCTGGAAGGGCCGCTGCTGCCGATCCTGCACGGCCTTCAGGAAGAGTTCGGCTACGTGCCGGAAGAGACGCTGCCGATCGTCGCCGAGGCGCTCAACCTGTCGCGCGCCGAGGTCTACGGCGTCTTCTCGTTCTACCACGACTACCGCAAGCATCCGGCCGGCCGCCACGTGCTCAAGGTCTGCCGGGCCGAGGCCTGCCAGTCGATGGGCGCCGACCACACCACGGCGCGGCTCATGCAGCGGCTCGGCATCGGCTTCCACGAGACGGCCAAGGACGGCTCGGTGACGATGGAGCCGGTCTATTGCCTGGGGCTGTGCGCCTGCGCGCCGTCCGCCATGCTCGACGGCGACGTGATCGGCCGGCTCGACGAGGCCAAGATCGAGCGCATCGCCGAACAGGTGAAGGCATGACGACGACGGTCTACGTGCCCTGCGACTCCGGCGCGCTGGCGCTCGGCGCCGAAGAGGTCTGCCGCGCGGTGGAGCGCGAGGCGGCGGCGCGCGGCGCGGCCGTCGCCATCGTTCGCAATGGCTCGCGCGGGCTCTACTGGCTGGAGCCGATGGTCGAGGTGGAGACGCCGAGGGCCGCGTCGCCTATGGCCCGGTGGCGGCCGACGACGTCGGCGGCCTGTTCGACGCCGGCTTCCTCGACGGCCAGGCGCATGCGCTGGCGCTCGGCCGGCCGGAGGAGATCCCGTTCCTGGCCAGGCAGACGCGCCTCACCTTCCAGCGCTGCGGCATCACCGACCCGGTGTCGCTCGACGACTACCGCGCCCATGACGGGCTGAACGGGCTGGAAAAGGCGGTGGCCACGGCGCCGGCCGACATCGTCAAGGAGGTGACCGAATCCGGCCTGAGGGGCCGCGGCGGCGCCGGCTTCCCGACCGGCATCAAGTGGAAGACGGTGCTCGACACGCCGGCCGACCAGAAATACATCGTCTGCAACGCCGACGAGGGCGATTCCGGCACGTTTGCCGACCGCATGATCATGGAGGGCGATCCGTTCGTGCTCATCGAGGGCATGGCGATCGCCGGCATCGCGGTCGGCGCCACCAAGGGCTACATCTACATCCGCTCCGAATATCCGCATGCGGCGGCGACGATGAACGCGGCGATCGCCGTGGCGCGGCGCGCCGGCGTGCTGGGCGGCAGCGTGCTCGGCTCCCCATACGCCTTCGACATGGAGGTAAGGGTCGGCGCCGGCGCCTATGTATGCGGCGAGGAGACGTCGCTGCTGGAATCGCTCGAAGGCAAGCGCGGGCTGGTGCGCGCCAAACCGCCGCTGCCGGCGCACAAGGGCCTGTTCGGCAAGCCGACGGTGATCAACAACGTGATCAGCCTGGCCTCGGTGCCGGTGATCCTCGACCGGGGCGGTGCCTTCTACAAGGATTTCGGACTGGGGCGGTCGCGCGGCACCATCCCGATCCAGATCGCCGGCAACGTCAAGCATGGCGGCCTGTTCGAGGCGGCGTTCGGGCTGACGCTCGGCGAAATCGTCGACGAGATCGGCGGCGGCACGCGGACGGGCCGGCCGGTCAAGGCGGTGCAAGTGGGCGGGCCGCTCGGCGCCTATTTCCCGCGGGCGCTGTTCGACACGCCGTTCGACTACGAGGCGTTCGCGGCCAAGGACGGGCTGATCGGCCATGCCGGCATCGTCGTCTTCGACGACCGGGCCGACATGCTGAGGATGGCGCGGTTCGCCATGGAGTTCTGCGCCATCGAGAGCTGCGGCAAGTGCACGCCCTGCCGCCTCGGCTCGACGCGCGGCGTCGAGGTGGTCGACCGCATCGCCCGCAACGTCGAGCCGGAGAAGCAGATCGCGCTGCTCACCGACCTCTGCAACACGATGAAATTCGGATCGCTTTGCGCTCTCGGGGGTTTCACCCCATATCCGGTGATGAGCGCGCTCACCCATTTCCCGGACGATTTTCGTCCCCGCCACGTCGCCCACGCAGCGGAATAGGAGCCGTCATGAACGCCATGTTTGGAACGCTTTCGCTGGTCGAGGAAGCCGACTACGGCACGCCGGCCTCCCATTCGGAGAAACTGGTGACGCTGGAGATCGACGGCCGTGCGGTGACGGTGCCGGAGGGCACGTCGATCATGCGGGCGGCGATGGATGCCGGCGTCGAGATCCCCAAGTTGTGCGCCACCGACATGCTCGACGCCTTCGGCTCGTGCCGCGTCTGCCTGGTCGAGATCGAAGGGCGCGGCGGCACGCCCGCCTCCTGCACGACGCCGGTGGCGGACGGGTTGAAGGTGAAGACCGTCAGCGACCGGCTGACCGCCATCCGCCGCGGCGTGATGGAGCTCTACATCTCCGACCATCCTCTGGGCTGGAACGGCGAGGCCAACAACGGCGCCGGCGAGATGCGGAAGATCGCCGACCAGGTCGGGCTGTCGGAGATCCGCTACGGGCTCGACGGCCGCAACCACGTGACACCCTCGGTGGGCTTCGAGAATCCTGACTATATGGCCCGAGACGAGTCCAACCCCTATTTCACCTATGACGCCTCGCAATGCATCGTCTGCTCGCGCTGCGTGCGCGCCTGCGAGGAGGTGCAGGGCACGTTCGCGCTCACCATCGAAGGGCGCGGCTTCGAATCGCGGGTGGCGGCGGGCATGGCGGAGACCTTCCTGTCGTCGGAATGCGTGTCCTGCGGCGCCTGCGTGCAGGCCTGCCCGACCGACGCGCTTCGGGAGAAGACCGTGCTGGCGCTCGGCCGGCCGACGCACTCCGCGGTGACGACATGCGCCTATTGCGGCGTCGGCTGCTCGTTCAAGGCGGAGATGCGGGGCGAGGAAGTGATCCGCATGGTCCCCTACAAGGACGGCAAGGCCAATCGCGGCCACTCCTGCGTGAAGGGGCGCTTCGCCTGGGGCTATGTCTCGCACCGCGACCGCATCCTCAACCCGATGGTGCGCGACAAGATCTCCGACCCGTGGAAGGAGGTCTCCTGGGAGGAGGCCTTCGCCCACGTCGCCAAGGAATTCCGCCGCATCCAGTACCAGTACGGGCGCGGCGCGGTCGGCGGCATCACCTCGTCGCGCTGCACCAACGAGGAGACCTACCTCGTGCAGAAGCTGGTGCGGCAGGGCTTCGGCAACAACAATGTCGACACCTGCGCCCGCGTCTGCCACTCGCCGACCGGCTACGGCCTGAAGACGACCTTCGGCACCTCGGCCGGCACGCAGGACTTCGATTCGGTCGAAGAGACCGACGTGGTGGTGATCATCGGCGCCAACCCGACCGACGGCCACCCGGTGTTCGCCTCGCGGCTGAAGAAGCGGCTGCGGCAGGGTGCCAAGCTGATCGTCCTCGACCCGCGGCGAATCGACATCGTGCGCACGCCGCATGTGGAGGCGGCGTACCACCTGCCGCTGAAGCCGGGCACCAACGTCGCCGTCGTCACCTCGATGGCGCATGTGATCGTCAACGAGGGCCTGTTCGACGAGGCGTTCATCCGCGAGCGCTGCGACTGGTCGGAGTTCGAGGACTATGCCTCGTTCGTCGCCGAACCGCAGCATAGCCCCGAAGAGGTGGAGAAGCTGTCCGGCGTGCCGGCCGAGCTGATCCGCCAGGCGGCGCGGCTCTACGCCACCGGCGGCAACGGCGCGATCTATTACGGGCTCGGCGTGACCGAGCACAGCCAGGGCTCGACGACGGTGATGGCGATCGCCAACCTGGCCATGCTGACCGGCAATATCGGCCGGCCAGGCGTCGGCGTGAACCCGCTGCGCGGCCAGAACAACGTGCAGGGCTCCTGCGACATGGGCTCCTTCCCGCACGAGCTGCCCGGCTACCGGCACATCTCGGACGAATCCACCCGCGCCATCTACGAAAGCCTGTGGGGCGTGACGCTGGATTCGGAGCCCGGGCTGCGCATCCCCAACATGCTCGACGCGGCCGTCGACGGCAGCTTCAGGGGCCTCTACATCCAGGGCGAGGACATTCTGCAATCCGACCCCAACACCACCCACGTCGCCGCCGGCCTGGAGGCGATGGAGTGCGTGGTGGTGCACGACCTGTTCCTCAACGAGACGGCCAACTACGCGCACGTCTTCCTGCCGGGCTCGACCTTCCTGGAGAAGGACGGCACCTTCACCAATGCCGAGCGGCGCATCAACCGGGTGCGCAAGGTGATCGAGCCGAAGAACGGGCTGGCCGACTGGGAGGTGACGCAGCGCCTCGCCCAGGAGATGGGCCTTGCCTGGGCCTACACGCATCCTTCCGAGATCATGGACGAGATCGCGCAGACGACGCCGAGCTTCGCCTCCGTCTCCTTCGACCTCATCGACCGCGAAGGCTCCGTGCAGTGGCCGTGCAACGAGAAGGCGCCACTGGGCACGCCGGTGATGCATATCGGCGGCTTCGTGCGCGGCAAGGGCAAGTTCATCCGCACGGAATATCTGGCAACCGACGAGAAGACCGGGCCGCGCTATCCGCTGCTTTTGACGACCGGGCGCATCCTGTCGCAGTACAATGTCGGGGCGCAGACGCGGCGCACCGACAACGTGCTGTGGCACGAGGAGGACCGGCTGGAGATCCATCCGTTCGACGCCGAGAACCGCGGCGTCAACGACGGCGATTGGGTGAGGTTGTCTTCCCGCGCGGGCGAGACGACGCTCCGGGCGCTGATCACCGAGCGGGTGTCGCCGGGGGTCGTCTACACGACCTTCCACCACCCGTCGACGCAGGCCAACGTGATCACCACCGACTTCTCCGACTGGGCGACCAACTGCCCGGAATACAAGGTCACGGCGGTGCAGGTGGCGCCTTCCAACGGGCCGACGGACTGGCAGGAGGAATATGACGCGCTGGCCCGCCGCAGCCGCCGCATCGAGGGTCGGCTGGAGGCCGCGGAGTAGCGCCTTGGCCGCACGCCCGCCGGTCACCCAGGTCTCGCGCCTCGCGCGCCGGCGCAACGGCACCGTCAGGGCCGACCGCATGGTGCCTGAGGAGACGCCGGTGGCGCTCTCCTATGGCGGCACCACGCATGCGGTGATGATGGCCTCGCCTGCCGACCTCGAGGACTTCGCCTATGGCTTCAGCCTGACCGAAGGCATCGTTGGCGGGATCGACGAGATCGAGGCGGTGGAGGTCGAGGAGGCCGGCGACGGCATCGACATCCAGATCCGCCTCAAGGACCAGGCCAACCGGCGCTTCGAGGCGCGGCGGCGGCGGCTTGCCGGGCCGGTGGGCTGCGGGCTCTGCGGGATCGAATCGATCGACGAGGCGATGCGCGCGGTGCCGAGCGTCGCCGGCGTGCCGCTGCCGCTCGCCGAAGGCGAGATCGCGCTGGCGATGAAAGAGCTGTCCGGCCGGCAGGCCATGCATGGCGAGACCGGCGCGGTGCACGCCGCCGGCTTCTACCAGCCCGGCAAGGGCATCGTCGCGGCGCGCGAGGACGTCGGCCGCCACAACGCGCTGGACAAGCTTGCCGGGGCGCTGGCGCGGGCCGGGATCGATGGCGCCAGCGGCGCGGTCGCGGTGACGTCGCGCCTGTCGGTGGAGATGGTGCAGAAGGCGGCGGCGATCGGCGCGCCGGCGATCCTGGCCGTCTCGGCGCCGACGGCGCTGGCGATCCGCACGGCGGAGGCCGCCGGCCTGACGCTGGTCGCGCTGGTGCGCGGCGAGGAGCATGACGTTTTCACCCACCCCGAGCGGGTGACGCGGGGAGCCGAAAAAGATGTCGCTTGAAGGCCACGAAACCATCCACAAGACGACGGCGGACAGGCTCGTCTACATGGCCAACCAGATCGCCAGCTTCTTCGAGACGATGCCGCACGAAGAGGCCGTGGCGGGCGTCGCAAAGCACATCAACGACTTCTGGGAGCCGAGGATGCGCCGCCAATTCTTCGAGATCGTCGAGGCGGGCGGGGCGGGGCTGAAGCCGCTCGTGCTGGAAGCGACGCAGAAGATCCGCCGGCCTCCGCCCGCCGAAACCGGTGCCGGGCTCGCGAGCTGATTCAGGCCGGCCGCTCAACCCTCTGACGGCAAAGACTTTTCTAGAGCCACCGCGCGCCAGCCGATGTCGCGCCGACAGAAGCCGTCGGGCCAATCGATGGCGTCCACGGCGCGATAGGCCGCAGCCTGCGCCTCGGCCACCGTCGGGGCGAGCGCGGTGACGTCGAGGACGCGACCGCCGGCCGCGACGAGGTCGCCATCCTCGAGGGCCGTGCCGGCCTGGAAGATCGTGACCCCCTCGCCTGCGGCGCGCTCCAGCCCGCGGATCATCGAGCCCCTGACCGGCGCCTCGGGATAGCCGCGGGCGGCCATGACGACGGTGAGTGCCGCCTCGGCGCGCCAGCGCACCGACAGATGCTTGAGCTGGCGATCAGCCACCGCCTTCATCAAGACGAGCAGGTCGTCGCGCAGGCGCGGCATCAGCACCTGGCATTCGGGGTCGCCGAAGCGCGTGTTGAACTCGATCAGCTGCGGACCGGCCTCGCCGATCATCAGGCCGACGAACAGCACGCCGGAAAACGGTGCGCCAAGCTCGGTCATGCCGCGCAAGGTAGGCTCGACGATCTCGGCCATGGTGCGGGCGACCATGGCGTCGGTCATCACCGGCGCCGGCGAATAGGCGCCCATGCCGCCGGTGTTGGGACCGGTGTCGCCGTCGCCCAGCCGCTTGTGGTCTTGCGCGGTGCCGAACGGCAGCGCAGTGGTGCCGTCGCAGAGGCAGAAGAAGCTCGCCTCCTCGCCCTGAAGAAGCGCCTCCACCACCACTTCGGCGCCGGCGCCCCCGAATGCGCCGGCAAAGCAGGCGTCGACGGCGGCGAGCGCTTCGTCGAGCGTGGCGGCGACCGTGACGCCCTTGCCCGCCGCCAGGCCGTCGGCCTTGACGACGATCGGCGCGCCCTGCTCGCGGGCATAGTCTCTTGCCGCGGCGGCCTCGGTGAAGCGCCGGTAGGCGGCGGTGGGGATGCCCATGCGGGCGCATAGGTCCTTGGTGAAGCCCTTGGAGCCTTCGAGGCGGGCGGCGGCGGCGGTGGGGCCAAACACGGCGACGCCGCCGGCCAGCAGCGCGTCGGCAAGGCCGGCGACCAGCGGCGCCTCGGGGCCGACGACGACGAGGTCGATCGCCTCGTCCTGCGCGAAGGTGACGACTGCCGCGTGGTCGGCGGCGTCGAGGGCGACGCATTCGGCATGCTCGGCGATGCCCGGATTGCCGGGCGCGGCATAGAGGCGGTCGAGCAGCGGCGACTGGGCAAGCTTCCAGGCCAGCGCGTGCTCGCGGCCGCCGGAGCCGATCAGCAGGACCTTCATGCCGGCAACTCCTCCTTCGGCCATTCTGACCCTCGGCTAGAGGCCGCGGGGGTGCGGGTCAAGCGGCAATCGAGGCGCGGGCTTGACGGGGGCGCGCATGGCTGCCACGTCAGCGTCATGGACGTCATCCAATCGTTGTCCGGCCAGGGGCGCGTCGCCGACGCGCCGAGCGGGCACTGGGTCTACCGGGTGCTGCCGCGGCCGCTGTGGCCCTATGCCCAGCTGGCGCGGTGGGACCGGCCGATCGGCTGGCAGCTGCTGTTATGGCCGTGCTGGTGGTCGGCGGCGCTGGCGGCCACCGCGCACGGGCGGGCGGGCGAGCCGCTGCTCTCCCTGCTGCCCTCGCCGCTCCACCTGCTGCTGTTCCTGGTCGGGGCGGTCGCCATGCGGGGCGCCGGCTGCACCTACAACGACCTGGTGGACGAGGACATCGACGCCAAGGTCGAGCGGACGCGCTCGCGGCCGCTGCCGTCGGGCCAGGCGACGCGGCGGCGAGCCTGGCTGTTCCTGGCGGCGCAGGCGCTGGTCGGGCTCGCGGTGCTGATCCAGTTCAACCGCTTCACCATCCTGCTCGGCATCGCTTCGCTCGGCGTGGTGGCCATCTATCCGTTCATGAAGCGATTCACCGACTGGCCACAACTCGTTCTGGGGCTTGCGTTTTCCTGGGGCGCGCTGATGGGCTGGGCGGCGGCGTTCGGCGGCCTCGCGGAGCCGGCGCTGCTGCTCTATGCCGGGTCGATCCTGTGGGTGATCGGCTACGACACGATCTATGCCCACCAGGACAAGGAGGACGACGCGCTGGTCGGCGTGCGCTCCACGGCGCGGTTGTTCGGGGAGCGCACCAAGGTCTGGCTGGTCGGGCTCTATGGCGGGGCGCTGATGCTGTTTGCGCTCGCCTATGCGGCGGCCGAGGTGCCGATGCCGGCGCTGGCCGGGCTGCTCGCCGCCGGCGCCCACATGACGCGGCAGATCCGGAGCCTCGACATCGACGACCCCAATCAGTGTCTGCGCCTTTTCAAGTCAAACAATGTCGTGGGCTGGCTGATCTTCCTCGGCCTGGTCGGCGGCGGGCTGTGGATGGCGCTGCGGCCGCTGATCTAGAACTTTTTTTACGCAATTCCGAACGCGAAACCCGCTCACACTTTCGCTGGAATTGCTCTGGCTCAGCGCCGCGCGATGATCTCGACGCCGCCGATCACCAGCCGGAGGCCGAGGTCGCCGGTCTTGCGGCGGGCCAGGAAGCGCGGGCGGCGGCGCAGCGAGGCGCGGCCCTTGCGGCGCTCGCGCGGGCGCGGCGGCCTGGCGGCGGCGCCGAGCGATTCTTCGAGGGTGCGGGCGACGCCATCCGACTCGACCAGCAGCATCGGCAGCCGGTAGGCATCGGCCCAGGCGCGCCAGTCGGCCGCCACGTCGTCGAGGTCGTGGGCGACCAGCAGGGGCACGCACAGCATCGGATCGTTGTGGAGCAGCTCGAGCGTGACGGTGACGGCGCCGGTCTCGTCCTCCAGCGCCCGGGCGGCAACGCCGCGGAAGGCGCGGGCCGGCAGCACCACGGTGGCCGGCAGGCCGCTCAGCTCGAGGACGCGGCGGATCACCGCGCCGCGAGGGTCGATGGTGAACGTCACGTCGCCGAAGTCGTCGCGCGCCGCATAGCTGACGATCTGGGGCAGGCGAAACGGGTCGAGCCGCATGTCGCGGCCTGCCCAGACTGGCTTCAGTCCGGTGTTCATCGGTGGCCTTCCTGTCAACGCCCGAGAACCGTCGGTTCTCGCGGACCGGGTTTTTCCGGTCTCGTTATGGTTGCAGGCTAGGGGCCGCCGCTTACCGCCGCGCTTAAGAAGTTCGGTTAAATTTTGCTGATGCGTCGCATGGTTATGAAATCGCCACCGACGGGTGATCCAGGTCGGTTCAGATGAGCTTGCCGGGGTTCATGATGCCGGCCGGATCGAAGGCGGCCTTGACGCGGCGCATCAGGTCGATGGCGAGCGGCTGCTCGGTGGCCAAAAGCTCGTCGCGCTTCAGCTGGCCAATGCCGTGCTCGGCCGAAATGGAGCCGGAGAGCGCCCGCACCACGTCGTGGACGGCGCGGTTGACCGGCGGGTAGAGCGACAGGAAGGCCTGCGGGTCGGCGCCGACCGGCTGCGAGACGTTGTAGTGCAGGTTGCCGTCGCCCATATGGCCGAAGGCCACCGGGCGGGCGCCCGGCGCGACCTCTTCCAGGGCCTTGTCGGCGCGCTCCAGGAATTCGGGGATGGCGGCCACCGGCACGGAGACGTCGTGCTTGATGGAGGCGCCTTCCGGCCGCTGCGCGTCCGACAGGCCCTCGCGAAGCGCCCACAGCTCGCCGGCCTGGGCGAGGCTGGCGGCGAGCACCGCGTCGGTGGCGTGGCCCGCCTCCAGGCCGTCGGCGAGGATGTCCTCGGCGAGGCCGCGGGCATCTTCCGGGGAGCGGCCCGACGACACCTCCATCAGCACGTGCCAGGGCGACGGGGCGGCGAGCGGCGGGCGCGCGCCGGCGGTATGGGCGAGCACGAAGTCGAGGCCGCCGGCCGGAGACCAGCTCGAAGGCGGTCAGCGCGACGCCGGCACGGTCGAGCGCCGACGACAGAAGCGCCAGCGCGGCGTGCGGCGACGGCACCGCGACCCAGGCGACCTCCCGCCCCCGGGGCAGCGGGTAGAGCTTCAGCACGGCCGCCGTGATGACGCCGAGCGTGCCTTCGGCGCCGATGAACAGGTCCTTCAGGTCGTAGCCGGTGTTGTCCTTCCTGAGCTTGCGGAGGTCGTCGAGGACCTCGCCGGTCGGCAGCACCACCTCCAGCCCGAGGCAGAGCTCGCGGGCGTTGCCATAGGCGAGCACGGCCGTGCCGCCGGCATTGGCGGAGAGGTTGCCGCCGATCTGCGCCGAACCCTCCGACGCAAGCGACAGCGGGAAGAGGCGGCCGGCGGCCTCGGCGGCCGCCTGCAAGGTCTGCAGGACGGTCCCGGCCTCCACGGTCGCGGTGTTGGAGAGCGGGTCGATCTCGCGGATGCGGTCGAGCCGCGACAGCGACAGCACGATGGCGCGGCCGCTGAGGTCCGGCACCTGGCCGCCGACCAGCCCGGTGTTGCCGCCCTGCGGGACCACCGGCGTGCGCGCTGGCGGTGGCCAGCGCCAGGATGCGGCTGACCTCCTCGACGCTGCCCGGCCTGAGCACCAGCGCGGCGCGGCCCGGAAACAGGCCGCGCCGCTCGGTGACGTAGGGCGCGACGTCGGCGGCCTCGCGCAGCGCTTGGCGCGGGCCGACGATGGCGGCGAAGCGCTCCAGGAGATCGGGGGCGATGCCGCTCACGGCCGCGCTCGCATGGCAGGCTTCTCGCGCGGCGCGGCGGCGCGCGCCAGCCGGTCGTTGATCGCCTCGCCCAGGCCGACATCGGGGACCGGCTCGACGGCGATGCGGCCGGCGCCGCTGCGGTCGAGCTGGCCGAGATGGCTGAACAGGTTGGCGGCGGCCTCGCGCAGGTCGCTCGACTCGGAAAGGTTCAGGAAGGCGTGCGCCTGCCCGGCCCCCTCGACACGATGCTGGCCGAAGCCGAGCAGCGCCTCGTCGGGCCCGACCGCGACGGCGTTCATGCGAAGCGCGGCCGCCGGCGCATAGTGCGAGGCGAGCATGCCCGGCGCCTCGACGACGGCGGCGCGGCCGCGACGCAACGGGACGCCGGCGACGGCCTCGATCTCGGCGGCGCCGATGCCGCCCGGCCGCAGCAGGCCGAGCGTGCCGTCGGCGGACTTCACGATGGTCGATTCCAGGCCGAGCGGGGTCGGCCCGCCGTCGACGATCAGCGGGATGCGGGGGCCGAGATCGGCCGCCACGGCGGCCGCGGTGGTGGCGCTGATGCGGCCGGACGAATTGGCGCTGGGCGCGGCGAGCGGCCGCCCGAGGCGGGCGATCAGGTCGGCGCCGAAGCCGCGCGGCATGCGGATCGCCACCGTGCCGAGGCCCGCGGTGACCAGGCCGTGCACCGGCGCGCCGTCGGCCAGCGGCAGCACCAGCGTCAGCGGACCCGGCCAGAAATGCGCGGCGAGCCGCTCCGACAGCGGGTCGAAGACGGCGATGGTCCGCGCCATGGCAAGGTCGGCGACATGGGCGATCAGCGGATTGAAGCGCGGCCTGCCCTTGGCCTCGAAGATGCGCGCCACTGCGCTGCCATTGGTGGCGTCGCCGGCCAGCCCGTACACCGTCTCGGTGGGAATGGCGACGATGTCGCCCCGGACAAGCAGGGCGTGCGCCTTCTCCAGCGCGTCGTTCGCATGCACCAGCTCAGCCATCACACGGACCGATTACCGAAGGCCGGAGCGGCCCGCAAGGCCGAGACGATGCCTTAAATTGCAGCCAAGCGCGAAACCGGGCGTCAATCTCGTCGCGCTAGAGTGGATGACGGGGCAACTCGAAGCGGGATCACGACCATGGGCATTGCAAGCGGCAGCCTAGTGCTTTTCCTCACGGCCGCGGCGGCCGGCACGGCGCAGGCGGCGTCGATCGTCAGCCTGCCGGCGGCGACCGGCGACGGACCTTCCATCCTCAGGCTGCAGGCATCGCCTTCGGCCCCCTCCATCGTGGCGCGCGGCGACTGGCAGCAGGTCGACAAGGAGCCGGTGGCGGCCGTCGACACGCCGTCGTCGGGGCCGCCCAACCAGATGCCGATGGTGATCCGCGGCGGGCTGGTCGGCGATGCCTTCGCCTCGCCCGACAATCCGCCGACGGTCAATGGCCAGCCGATCCCGCGCGCGCCGACGGCGCCCATGGCGCCTGCCGTGGCGTCCGAGGGCGCGGCGCCTCAGCCGAGCGGCGGCGGTCAGGCGCCGGGCCCGGAGATCCTGAAGCGGGATGCCGGAGAGACGGGAAGCGGCGCCGGCCAGTAGGCCAGGCGCGGCGTTTCAGCCGGCAATGCGCGAGAAGTCGGCGACCTTGCCGGTCGCCGCGCGGACCAGCGTGAGAAGCGCCAGCCGATTGGCCCGCACCGCGGCGTCGTCGGCATTGACGAGCACGTCCTCGAAGAAATGAGTCGACCGGGCCGCGCAAGGTGCTGAGCGCCTTCATGGCGGCGGCGAAGTCCTCCTTGCCGGCGGCGGATTCGGCGGCGCCGGCCACCTCGCTCACGGCGCGGTAGAGCCGCTCCTCGGCCGGCTCGGCCAGCAGTGCCGGATCGACGGCCGGCGCGACGGCCGTGCCCTTCTTTTCCTCGGCGGCCAGGATGTTGGCCGCCCGGCGCGTGCCGGCCAGAAGGTTGGCGCCATCCTCGGTGTCAAGGAAGGTGCCGAGCGCCTCGACGCGACGGACGATCGTCAAAAGGTCGTCGGCGCCAGGCGTGATCACCGCGTCGATGAGGTCGTGGCGCGCGCCCTGATCGCGCAGGTAGACCTTCAGCCGGTCGTGGAAGAAGGCGAGCAGGTCGGGCTCGACGGAGAGCGGCAGCCTGACCCCGTTCTCCACGACGATGCGGATGACGCCGAGCGCGGCGCGGCGCAGCGCGAAGGGGTCCTTGGAGCCAGTCGGCTTCTCGCCGATCGCCCAGAAGCCTGACAGCATGTCCAGCTTGTCGGCCAGCGCCACGGCGATCGACACCGGGTCGGCCGGCACGCTGTCGGACGGGCCCTGCGGGCGGTAGTGCTCCTCGATGGCCGCGGCGACCGACGGATGCTCGCCCTGCAACAGCGCGTATTTGCGGCCCATCGTGCCCTGCAGCTCGGGGAACTCGCCCACCACCTCGGTCTGCAGGTCGGCCTTGGCGAGCACGGAGGCGCGATCGGCGAGCGCCGGGTCGGCGCCGACGGACAGCGCCAGCGTCGAGGCCAGCTCGCGGATGCGCTGCACCCGCTCGCCCTGCGTGCCGAGCTTGGCGTGGAAGGTGACGCCCAGAAGGTCGAGCCTGGCCATGCGCTGGTCGAGCGGCTTTTCGAGGTCGAGGTCGAAGCGCGCGGCCGACGCGGCGAGGCGATCGAGGTCGGGCAGGTCGGCCTGGTCGGTCTTCCAGAAGTAGAGCGCGTCGGAGAGGCGCGCCCGCACCACCTTGCCGTTGCCGTGGACGATCTCGCGGCCGCCATCCTTCGCCTCGATGTTGGCGACTAGGAGGAAGCGGTCGGCGAGCTGCGGCTCGCCCCCGCCCCGGCTGTCGGCCGGCGCGGAGACAAAGCATTTCTGGTTGGCGCGGATGGTGAGGCGGATCACCTCGGCGGGGATCTCCAGGAAGGCGGGATCGAAGTCGCCCATCAGCACGACCGGCCATTCGACCAGCCCGGCCACCTCCTCGAGCAGCCCCTCGTCCTCGATCAGCTGCAGCCCGGAGGCGAAAGCCAGGTTCTTGGCATCGTCGTGGATGATCGCCTTGCGGCGCTCGGCGTCGACGATCACCTTGGCCGCTTCGAGCTTCGCCTGGTAGTCGTCGAAGCGGCGGACGCGGATCGGCCCCGGCGCGTGGAAACGGTGGCCATAGGTGACGTCGCCGGAGCGGATGCCGTCGACCTGGAAATCGACGACGACAGGCTCCTCCGTCTCCGGCCCGAAGGTGCAGACGATCGACTGCAAGGGCCGCACCCATCTCAACGACCCCGGCTCGGCCGAGGCACGCCCCCAGCGCATCGATTTCGGCCAGGGGAAGTCGCGGACGACCGCCGGCAGCAGGGCGGCGAAGATCGCCTCGGCGGGCCGGCCCGGCCGAGCGATGCGGGCGACGTAGAAATCGCCCTTCTTGGGATCGGACTGCACCTCGGCCTCGTCGAGCGAGGCCAGGCCGGCGGCGCGCAGGAAGCCCTGGATAGCCTGCTCGGGCGCCTTGACGCCCGGGCCCTTGCGCTCCTCCACGACGTCGCGCGAGCGCGCCGTGACGCCGCGCAGGTCGAGCACGAGGCGGCGCGGCGTGACATAGTCGCGCGCCGCCTCGTAGGTGAGGCCGGCGTCGACGATCCCGTCGGTGACCATGCGCTTCAGGTCGGCCGCCGCCTTGCGCTGCATGCGGGCGGGGATCTCCTCGGAGCGCAGCTCGAGCAGAAGGTCGGGCATCGCGCGCCTCAGTCCAGCGGGGCGGCGAGGCCGCCGGCTTCGGTCAACAGGAAAGCCTCGCCGCAGGCCTTGGCGAGATCGCGGACGCGCAGGATGAAGCGGGCGCGCTCGGTCGGCGAGATGACGCCGCGCGCGTCGAGCAGGTTGAAGGCGTGGCTGGCCTTGATGCACTGGTCGTAGGCGGGGAACACCAGGCGGTGGGCCGGATGGTTGTCGTTCGGCCGCGGCGCGCCGGCCGCCAGCAAGGCGCGGCACTCGCCGACCGCATCCTCGAAATGGCGCAGCAGCATCGCCGTGTCGGCGAACTCGAAATTGTGGCGGGAGTATTCCTGCTCGGCCTGCAGGAAGACGTCGCCATAGGTGACCTCGGCGTCGCCCTCGCCGCCGTTGAAGTTCAAGTCGTAGACGCTGTCGACGCCCTGCACGTACATGGCCAGCCGCTCCAGGCCGTAGGTGAGCTCGCCAGAGACGGGCGCGCATTCGATGCCGCAGACCTGCTGGAAGTAGGTGAACTGCGACACCTCCATGCCGTCGCACCAGCATTCCCAGCCGAGCCCCCAGGCGCCGAGCGTCGGGCTCTCCCAATCGTCCTCGACGAAGCGGATATCGTGCAGCAGGGGATCGATGCCGATCGCCTCCAGCGAGCCGAGATAGAGCTCCTGCAGGTCCGGTGGGTTGGGCTTCAGGATCACCTGGTACTGGTAATAGTGCTGGAGGCGGTTGGGGTTCTCGCCGTAGCGGCCGTCCTTGGGGCGTCGCGAGGGCTGCACGTAGGCGGCCTTCCACGGCCTGGGCCCGAGCGCCCGCAAGGTGGTGGCCGGATGGAAGGTGCCGGCGCCGACCTCCATGTCATAGGGCTGCAGCACGACGCAACCGCGCGCCGCCCAGTAGTCGTGCAAGGTCAGGATCAGCCCCTGGAAGGAGCGCCGGGGGTCGTGGCGCTGCGACGGCGCGGCCGCGCCGCTCTCTTGGAAGTCGTTGCTTTGCCGCATGATTTCTTCCGCCGGCCGGCCTTCGGGGAGCTTTGCTCCATCCGAGAACCGGCATCCGTTTTTTGTGATCTTGCTCTAGTGGCCGGGCGGCAGGCGGTCAAGCAGGGGCCGTGAAGGAGGCACCCAAGCGAGGTCGGCGCGGACGCGGAGCCCCTCACCCGGCCTCCGCTTCGCTCCGGCCACCCTCTCCCCCAAAGGGGGCGAGGAGGGCGCGAAATCGCGGTGGTTGGTGTGTTTGGGCGGGGGCAAGGCCCGCTCACCTGGCCTCCGCTTCGCTTCGGCCACCCTCTCCCCCAAAGGGGGCGAGGAGGGCGCGAAATCGCGGTGGTTGGTGTGTTTGGGCGGGGGCAAGGCCCCCTCACCCGGCCTCCGCTTCGCTTCGGCCACCCTCTCCCCCAAAGGGGGCGAGGAGGGCGCGAAATCGCGGTGGTTGGTGTGTTTGGGCGGGGGCAAGGCCCCCTCACCCGGCCTCCGCTTCGCTCCGGCCACCCTCTCCCCCAAAGGGGGCGAGGAGGGCGCGAAATCGCGGTGGTTGGTGTGTTTGGGCGGGGGCAAGGCCCCTCACCCGGCCTCCGCTTCGCTCCGGCCACCCTCTCCCCCAAAGGGGGCGAGGAGGGCGCGAAATCGCGGTGGTTGGTGTGTTTGGGCGGGGGCAAAGCCGCCTCACCCGGCCTCCGCTTCGCTCCGGCCACCCTCTCCCCCAAAGGGGGCGAGGAGGGCGCGAGCCAGGGACGGTTGCAGTGCGCAAAATCCGAGCAGAAGGCACCGCCGCTCCTCTCCCCGCCGGGGAGAGGTCGGCGCGGGCGAAGCCCGCGACGGGTGAGGGGCATGAGCGGCCCCCGCTGCGAAACGCTCAGGCGGAGCCCAACAGGCGCTAGTTGGACGGCGCCGGCAGCCTCAGCTCCTGGCCCGGCACGATGCGGCCGGGGTCGCGCTGGAGCTCGGGATTGAGGTCGAGGATCTCCAGATAGCGGTTGCCGTTGCCCAGCTGGTCGGCGGCGATCGACCACAGCGACTGGCCGGGCAGCACCTTGTAGGCGGCAGGCACCACCGTGGCGGCCTGCGGCTTCACCGTCGGCCTGAGCTCGGTGCGCTTGTCGGGCGCGGCGGGCGCCGGCGCCTCGGCCGGCGGGGCCGGCTGGACGTTGCCGGCAGCCTTCGGCTCGACCGGCGGCAGGCCCTCGGCGAGCTTCTTCTGGACGCTCGCCAGGACGTCGGCCTCGGGCTTCATGTCGCGCGCGTGCGACCACTGGAAGGTCGCCTCGAGCTGGCGCCCGGCGCGCCAATAGGCGTCGCCCAGATGGTCGTTGAGGATCGGGTCGTCGGGCTTCAGCGAAACGGCGCGCTCCAGCTCGCGGACGGCGTCGTCCCACTTGCCCAGGCGGTAATAGGCCCAGCCCAGCGAATCGACGATGTAGCCGTCGCTCGGCCTGAGGTCGACGGCCTTCTGGATCATCTGCAGCCCCTCGTCGAGGTTGCGGTTCATGTCGACCCAGGAATAGCCGAGATAGTTCATCACCTGCGGCTGGTCGGGGTAGAGCTCCAGCGCCTTGCGGAAATTGGGCTCGGCCTTGTCCCATTCCTTGAGCCGCTCGTAGGCGATGCCGCGCTGGTAGAAGACGTTCCAGTTCTCGGCCTTCGGCTTCGGGAGGCGGTCGACAGCCTGATCGTAGGTCTGCGGCTGCCGAACGGTAGTCCTCCTTCGAGGCATAGACGCCGCCCAGCGCGAGGTAGCCGCGCATGTCGTCGGGAGCCCGCTCGACCAGCTTCTGGAGCTGGCTGATCGCCTCGTCATGGCGCTTCAGGTCGGCGAGGTTCAGCCCGCGCTGCAGGTCGGCGACGCGCTTCAGCGGCGAGTCCTCCTTGATCCTGGCGTAGAGCGCGATCGCCTCCTCGGGCCGCTCCTGCTGCTCGGCGGTCGCGGCGAGCTGCATGATGGCGATGTCGCTGTCGGGCTCGAGCGCCAGCGCGTATTGCAGATAGAGGCGGACGAAGGCCTCGCCGCCGCCGCGGTTCAGCGCCGTGGCGAGGTTGATGAACACCTCGCTGGCGCCTTGGCTCGGGCCCTTCACCAGAGGCGGCACGGCGACGCCCTTCTCGATGTCCTTGCGCAGCTCCTCGACGGGAATGCGGCCGACCGAGATCTCGTCGGAGGCGTCGAGCACCTTCAGCGCGTCGGCCTTGCGGCCGTTGCGGACGAGGTAGCCGGCATAGGCCTCGGCGGCCCGCAGCCAGGTCTCGGGCGCGCCGCCACCGGCCGCCACGTTGTCGACCACGGCCTTGTAGGCGCTGTCGGCCTCGTCCTTCAGGTTGCCGTTCTCGGCGATCAAGGCGCGGTGATAGCCGACGAAGACCCCGTACCAGTCGGGCCCTTCGAGGTTGTCGAGCACAGCGAGCGCCTCCTTGGGCTGGCCGGCGCCGGCCTTCGACCAGGCGGAGAGCAGCCCGGTGATCAGCCGGTCGAGGTCGGATTCCAGCGTCAGCTCGAGCCAATCGTCGGCGGCCTTGAAATCCTTGTGCTTGATGGCGTCGACGGCGAGCGCCACGCGCGAGAAGCGCTCGACCTCGGGCACCGCCTTCAGCTTGCGGGCGAGCGGCAGCGCCTCCTCGAAGCGACCCTCGGCGATGAGGCCGAGCATCAGGCTCTGCTGGAGCTGCTGGTTGTCGGGATCGAACGACAGCGCGCGCTGGTAATAGGCGATGGCGCCGGGCAGGTCGTTGTCGACCTCGGCGATGCGGGCGGCCAGGAAGGCCCCCGAAAACGAGCCGATCTCGAGCGGCTCGGCGGTTTCCTTGGCGGCCGCCGGGCCGGCGAGCGTCAGGCCCGCCATGGCGATGCCGGCGAGCCAATGTCTGATCTGTTGCGGCATTCTCATCCTTCCCGCATCTGGATGGGTCCGTGTCAAAGCCGGACTCCTGTGGGGGACTTCACTGCAAAGCATGGCCTTTTTGCGGTCGCGGTTCAACCTGCCAGGCTCTCACAATCCGCTCATCGGGGCCATGCACCGATTCCGGTTAACAAATGCCGGCGCCGCGACGCGGGCGATCAGGAGACCCGGCTGATGCAGAAGTCGATCACCTCCAGCAGGGCGGCCTTCTGCGGCGTCGCGCCGAGCGGTGCCAGCGCGTCGCGGGCGATGCCGCCGAAATGGCGGGCGCGGCCGATCGTGTCGGCGATCGCCGCATGGCGCGTCATCAGGCCGATGGCCTTGTCGAGCGCCGCGGCGTCGCTGGCCTCGCCCTCGATCGCCGCCTTCCAGAAGCCGCGCTCGGCGGCAGCGCCGCGGCGATAGGCGAGGATCACCGGCAAGGTGACCTTGCCCTCGCGGAAATCGTCGCCGACATTCTTGCCGAGCTCGCTCGAGGAGCCGCCATAATCGAGCGCGTCGTCGATCAGCTGGAACGCCAGGCCGAGGTTCATGCCGTAGGAGCGCAAGGCGGCGCGGTCGGTGCGCGAGGCTTTGGCGATCACCGGGCCGACCTCGGCGGCGGCCGAGAAAAGCGCCGCCGTCTTGGCCTTGATCACCGCGAAATGCTCGTCCTCGGTGGTGTCGAGGTTCTTGGCCGCGGCGAGTTGCATCACCTCGCCCTCGGCGATGATGGAGGCGGCGGTGGACAGGATGTCGAGGGCGTCGAGCGAGCCGACGTCGACCATCATGCGGAAGGCCTGGCCGAGCAGGTAGTCGCCGACCAGCACGCTCGCCTGGTTGCCCCAGATCATGCGGGCGGTCTTGCGGCCGCGCCGCATGTCGCTCTCGTCGACGACGTCGTCGTGCAGCAGCGTGGCGGTGTGCATGAACTCGACGCTGGTGGCGAGCTTGACGTGGCCCTCGCCGGCATAGCCGAACATCTGGGCGGCGGCGAGCGTCACCATGGGGCGCAGGCGCTTGCCGCCCGAGGAGATCAGGTGGTTGGCGATCTCGGGGATCATTTCCACCTCGGAGCCGGCCTTGGACAGGATGAGCTCGTTGACCCGACCCATGTCGGCGGCCGTGAGATCGATCAGCGCCTTGATGGACGCCTGACCGCGCTTGCCGCCTTCCATGTTGAGAACAACGCCCACGCTTTTCTCCCGACCCCGCGCGCCTGGCGGACGTCCAGCACGTCCTAAACTTCGGATTCTATCGGCAAAGCAAGGCCCGGCAAGCGGCGAATTGGCGCGGCGGGCGCGGGGTCTTCCGCCGGCAGGCGCCGGCTGCTAGGGGTGCGCGCCGCCGTTCCGTGCGGAAACCACCAGGAGCCGCCGATGCATGCCGACCTCGCCCAGCGCCTCAACTTCACCGTCGATCTCGCCCGACGGGCGGGCGAGCTCGGCCTCTCCTTCTTCCGGGCACCGGACAGGCTGAAGATCGAGGAAAAGGGCCATCAGGACCTGGTGTCGAACGGCGACCGCGAGGTGGAGCTGTTCGTGCGGGCGGCCCTGGCGGAAGCCTATCCCGACGACGGCATCGTCGGCGAGGAGCATGCGGCGGTGGAGGGCAGCAGCGGCTATGTCTGGGTGATCGACCCGATCGACGGGACGGCCAACTTCGTCCGCGGCATCCCGGCCTGGGCGGTGGTCATCGCCTGCGTGAAGGACGGCCGGACGGTAGTCGGCGTCATCCACGAGCCGTCGACCGGCGAGACGTTCTGGGCGTCGCGCGGCGGCGGCGCCTTCCTCAACGGACAGCGGATCGCCGTGTCGAACGCCGGCAGCCTCCGCGAGGGCTCGGTCGGCACCGGCTTCAACAACCGCACGCCGGCCGCCAAGGTGCTGGCGATCATCGGCGCGCTGATCGAGGCGGGCGGCGTGTTCTTCCGCAACGCCTCGGGGGCGCTGATGCTGGCCTATGTCGCCGCCGGCCGGCTGATCGGCTACACCGAGAACCACATGAACGGCTGGGACTGCCTGGCCGGGCTGTTGATGATCGAGGAGGCCGGCGGGCGCGTCGAGCCGTTCGACCATGCCGATCCGGTCCGCGAGGGCACCGTGGCGATCGCCGGCGGGCCGCATGTCTTCGACGAGATCCGCGCCATGTCGGCCCGCGCCTACGGCCTTCCGGCGCCGCGCTGAGGGCGGCGTTTACAAGCCCGGCGCAACCTGCGACGCTTGGCCATGATCGAGCTTCTGCGCACCAACGATGCCGTCCTGATCTCCTTCGTGGAGGTGCTGCTGCGCGACGCCGCCATCGAATGCCTCGTCGCCGACCAGAACATGAGCGTGCTCGACGGGTCGATCGGCGTGCTGCCGCGCCGCATCCTGGTGGCCGAGGACGACGCCGACGAAGCGCGGCGGATCCTGGCGGACGCCGGGATCGGCAAAGAGATGAAGGACGGCTGAGGAGCGCAGCGATGCCGGCGGCCGCCGAGACCATCGACGCCTTTCACCGCGGCCGCTTCTTCCTGGTGCAGCCAAGCGACCGCGGGCATCGGGCCGGCATGGACGCGATGATGCTCGCCGCCGCCGTGCCGTCGAGCTTTGCCGGCCGGCTGGCCGATTTCGGCGCCGGAGCGGGCGCGGCGGGCCTCGCCGTCGCGGCACGCTGCCCGGCGGCGGACGTCGTGCTCGTCGAGCGCGAGCCCGCCATGGCGGCCTTCGCCGCGGCGACGCCTGGCCTTGCCGGAGAATGCCCATCTCGCCCGGCGGCTGAGCGCGATCTCGGCCGACGTGGCGCTGGCCGGGCGGCCGCGCGCGGCGGCCGGGCTCGCCGACCGGACGTTCGATTTCGTGATCATGAACCCGCCCTTCAACAGCGCCCGCCACCGGGCGAGCCCCGACGCGCTGCGCCAGGCGGCGCACGTCATGCCGGATGGCGGGCTCGGCGCCTGGCTGAGGAGCGCGGCGGCGGTGCTGAGGGCGCGCGGCGGCGCTGGCGCTGATCGCCCGGCCAGACGCGCTGGGAGCGATCCTGGCCGGGCTCGAGGGGCGCTTCGGCGGCGCGGAGATCCTGCCGGTGCTGCCGCGCGCCGACCGCCCGGCGATCCGCATCGTGGTGCGGGCCCGCCGCGGATCGCGGGCGGCGCTGGCGCTGCTGCCGCCGCTCGTCCTGCACGCGGCGGACGACCGCTTCTCGGCCGAAGCCGACGCCATAAACAACGGGCGGGCCTCGCTTTTCGGCGATTGAGGCGGCGCAGCGCCATTGCGCGGCGCCGGCAAATCCCTACATGCGTGGGGGAATCCAAGGTGCGGGAGATCCATTTGTTGAGACGACTGTTCGGCCGGCTGCTCCCCCGATCCATGCGGCCGGATCGGTTGACGATCCCGGTCCTCCGGCTGCAAGGGGCGATCATGACCGGCGGCAGCCAGCTGCGGCCGACGCTGTCGCTGGCCTCGACGGCGGGGCTGATCGAGACGCGCCTTCTCGGCCTCGGATGCGCCGACGGTGGCCATCGCCGTCAACTCGCCTGGCGGCTCGCCAGTGCAGTCGCGGCTGATCCACAAGCGAATCCGCGACCTCGCCGCCGAGAAGAACAAGCATGTGCTGATGTTCGTCGAGGACGTCGCGGCGTCGGGCGGCTACATGATCGCCGCCGCCGGCGACGAGATCATCGCCGACCCCTCGTCGATCGTCGGCTCGATCGGCGTGGTCTCCGCCTCGTTCGGCTTTCCGGAGCTGCTGAAGAAGATCGGCGTCGAGCGGCGCGTCCACACGGCCGGCCGCAACAAGGCGGTGCTCGACCCGTTCCAGCCGGAGCGCCGCGAGGACGTCGAGCGGCTCAAGCGGCTGCAGATCGAGGTGCACGACGATTTCATCGCGCTGGTGAAGGAGCGCCGCGGCGCCAAGCTTGCCGACGACCCTGACCTGTTCACCGGGCTGTTCTGGACCGGCCGGCGCGGCCTGGCGCTGGGGCTGGTGGACGGGCTCGGCGACCTGCGCTCGGTGCTCAAGGATCGCTACGGCCCGCGGACACGCCTCAAGCTGATCGCCCCGCCGCGCGGCCTGTTCGGCCGCGGGCTCGGCTTCTTCGGCTCGCGCGGCGACGCGCCGGGGCCGGACCTGGCCGGCTCGCTCGCCGGCAGCCTGGTCGAGGCGCTGGAGGAGCGGGCCCTATGGAGCCGCTTCGGGCTTTGACACGCATCCGTCGACCGCTATCATGGCGCTGTCGCACCCTTCGGCGGGGTCCGACGCCGGCGCTCTCCAGGGAGGAGCCACCATGCCGCAGCTGATCTTCCTCGCCCTCGTGGTCCTGATCGCCTGGTACGGCTACCGGCAATTCGTCAAGGAGGCCGAGCGGGTGACCGCGCGGGTGCGCCGCGAGGAGCGGCAGGCCGAGACGGGCACCACCGGGACGCTGGTCAAGGACCCCAAGACCGGCGAATACCGGCTTGCCAAGGACTGACGCAGCACTTGCCGGGGAAGCGGCCGCGGCGACGCCGATCGGCCGCAGCGCGCCGGCCAAGATCAACCTGGCACTGGCCGTGAGGGGCCGCCGGGACGACGGCTATCACCTTTTGCAGAGCCTGGCCGTGTTCACCCGGCTCGCCGACCGGGTCGCGGTGCAGGAGGCGTCCGAGGACAGCTTCGCCGCCAGCGGACCTTTTGCGTCGGCGGTGCCGGCTGGCGACGGCAATCTGGTGCTCGCCGCGCGCGACGCGCTGCGCGCCGCCTTTCCCGGCCGGCTCGGCCCAGTGGCGATCCGGCTCGACAAGGTGCTGCCGGTGGCCGCCGGCATCGGCGGCGGCTCGAGCGATGCGGCGGCAGCGCTCCGGGCGCTCGCGTCCCTGGCGGGGATCGGCGCCGGCCCGCGACTGGGCGAGATCGGCCTCGAACTGGGCGCCGACGTGCCGATGTGCCTGGCAGCGCGGCCGTTGATGGCCGAGGGGATCGGCGAAACGATCGCGCCGCTCGACGGCTTCCCTGCCCTGCCGCTGGTGCTCGCCAATCCGGGCGTGGCCGTGTCCGACGGCCGCCGTGTTCGCGGCCTTGCAGGCGCGCCAGAACGCGCCGCTGCCGCCGCTGCCTCGATCCTGGTCTGCCGATGGGCTCGCCGCGTGGCTCGGCGCGGCGCGCAACGATCTGGAGCCGCCGGCGCTGCAGCTCGCGCCGGCCATCGGCGACGTGCTCGCAGCGCTGCGGCAGGCCGGCGCGCGGCTGGCGCGCATGTCCGGGTCGGGCGCCACCTGCTTCGGGCTCTTCGGCAGCGCTGCCGCGGCCGAAGCGGCAGCGGCGGCGATCGCCCGCAGCGCAGCCGCGTTGGTGGGTCGCGGCGACGACGAGCCTCGCCTCGGGAGACAGCGTCGATGGCTGAGCAGGAGCGCCCCTTCGTGCCGGTCGGGATCGCCGTGCTGACGGTCTCCGACACGCGACGTGCCGCCGACGACCGCTCCGGCGACACGCTCGCCGAGCGCATCGTTGCGGCCGGCCACCGGCTGGCGGGGCGCGCCATCGTCACGGACGACGCGACGGCGATCCGCGAGGCCGTCGAGGCGTGGAGCCGCGATCCTGCCATCGACGTGGTGATCACCACGGGCGGCACCGGCTTCACCGGCCGCGACGTGACGCCGGAGGCGCTGGAGCCGCTGTTCGAGAAGCGCATGGAGGGTTTTTCGGCGGTGTTCCACCGCATTTCCTACGACAAGATCGGCACCTCGACCATCCAGTCGCGGGCGACCGGCGGCATCGTCAACCAGACCTTCGTCTTCGTGCTGCCGGGCTCGCCGGGCGCCTGCCGCGACGCCTGGGACGGCATCCTGGCGGCGCAGCTCGACTATCGCCACCGGCCGTGCAACTTCGTGGAGATCATGCCGCGGCTCGACGAGCACCTGAAGCGCGGCTAGATCAGTTCACCGTTTCATAGAAACGGCGACCTGCTCTATCTCTTTGTTTTAGCCGCATTTGTGCGACGCCAGGTGATTCCACCTGGCTGCAAAATGCTCTAGCGCCGGTCCGGCGCCACGACGATCTCCGCCGCAAGCCGCCGCGTCGCCAGGCCGCGGGCGATCGCTTCGGCGCTCTTGGCGTGGTGCGACAGGGCGGCCGCCTGGCGCCTGGTGATCAGCAGGCCATGCGACAGCGCCCGCCTCGACGAAAACACGCGGCGCAGGAAGCGCGGGCGATCGCGCCGCGAGGGCGAGAAGCGGGCCGCGCCGGCCGGCCGCGCCATGTGGGCGACGGCATCCTCGATCCAGCCCTCGGCGAGGCGGGCGCCGGGCTCCAGGAAGAGCAGCCAGTCGCCCTTGGCGAGGCCGATGCCGGCCTTGATGCCGCCGCCTGCGAGGTAGTGGCAGCCGGCATGCTCGGCCACCACATGGGTCCGGTCGGTGGAACCCAGGTCGCAGACGATCACCTCGCGGACCACCCCTTCGACGGCGCCGCCGACCAACGAGGCCAGCGTGCGCGCCAGCCCTTCCTCGTCGTTCCGCGTCTCGATCAGCACCGACAGCATCGCCGCCGGATAGCCGAAACGCGCGGCAAAGGCCAGTTCGGCTCGGGGCGAACGCTGGAGCGTGACAAAGTTCTTGCTTTGTTCCTAGCGATGGCCTAGGAATAGTTTCATGAACACGATGATTCGAACGCCCCTCGACAAGCCTTGGGAACGCGCCAAGGTGGAACAGATCGTCCGCGCGGACATTGCTGCCTTCAGCAAGGGACGCGCCGAGATGGCCAATGCGATGATCGAAGAGAGCGAGATCCGGGTCCGCCCCGACCGCAACCGCGGGCGCTCCGCGGCGATCAACCCGTCTGGCCGCTTCGAGCCGATCAGCCGCCACGTCTTCGACGACGGCTGGGAGTCGCTGGAGGAGCTGCCGCCTTTCAAGACCGAGGTGCAGGTCGAGCGGCCACGGACCATCATTACCCGCAACGAGTTCCCCGACATTTCCTTCGATCGCTCGATCAACCCCTATCGCGGCTGCGAGCATGGCTGCGTCTACTGCTTTGCACGTCCCACCCATGCCTATATGGGCCTGTCGCCGGGGCTCGACTTCGAATCCAAGCTGTTCGCCAAGCCGGATGCCGCGAAGCTGCTGGAGCGCGAGCTCGCCAAGGAGGGCTATCAGCCGCGCACCATCGCGATCGGCACCAACACCGATCCCTACCAGCCGATCGAGCGCGAGTACCGCATCATGCGCGAGGTGCTGGAGGTGCTGGACGCCCACAACCACCCGGTCGGCATCGTCACCAAGTCGGCGCTGGTCACCCGCGACATCGACATCCTGTCGCGCATGGCCGAGCGCGGCCTCGCCAAGGTGGCGCTTTCGGTGACGACGCTCGACCGCACGCTGGCGCGGGTGATGGAGCCGCGCGCCTCGACGCCGAGCAAGCGGCTGGAGGCGATCCGCGAGCTCAGCGAGGCGGGCATCCCCGCTTCGGTGATGGTGGCGCCGATCCTGCCGGGCCTGACCGACCAGGAGATCGAGCGCATCCTCGACGCCGCGCGCGCCGCTGGCGCTCGCGATGCCGGCTATGTGCTGCTGCGGCTGCCGCTCGAGGTGGCGCCGATCTTCAAGGACTGGCTGCTCAGGCACTATCCCGACCGCTACCGGCACGTGATGTCGCTGATCCGCTCGATGCGCGACGGCAAGGACTACGATTCCGAATGGGGCAAGCGGATGAAGGGCGTCGGCCCCTATGCCTGGCAGATCGGCCGGCGCTTCGAGATCGCGGCGCGGCGGCTCGGCCTCAACGCGGAGCGGACGAGCCTCAGGAAGGACCTCTTCCGGCCGCCGGCGCGGGCTGGCGACCAGCTGTCGCTGTTGTAAGGCGACCCGTCGGCCACACCGACCACCTGGAATGACGCCGCGCCATCACGGAAGGGCGACGGCACGATCTTCCGTCAGGCTCCTGTCCGCCCGACGGCCTGCCCTGCCGGCTGCCGCCCCACCGGCCGGCAAGGGCTTGCGGAGAATCGGAGGCGATGCGAGCATCGCCGCACATGGCTCGCGCGCGCTCCGATTCTCCGCCCCTCTTCGAGATCATCGAGAGGCCCGACTTCTCCTTCGAATCGAGGGCGATGAAGGAAGGCCTGTGGCCGGTGGCGGGCCTCGACGAGGCAGGTCGCGGGCCGCTTGCCGGCCCGGTGGTGGCGGCAGCGGTGATCCTCGACCCGGAGCGCATCCCCGAAGGCCTCGACGATTCCAAGCGGCTGACGCCGCAGGAGCGGGAGGCGCGGTTCGAAGACATCCTCGGCAGCGCGCTGGGGATCGCCTTCGCCTCGATCGCCGCCGAAGGCATCGACACCGTCAACATCCTGCGCGCCAGCCTGGAAGCGATGCGGCGGGCCGCGTGCGGGCTGCGCCTCCGGCCGCGAATGGCGCTGGCCGACGGCCGCGACATCCCGCCGGGCCTGCCATGCCAGGCGCGGGCGCTGGTGAAGGGCGACCAGCGGTCGCAATCCATCGCCGCGGCATCGATCGTCGCCAAGGTCATGCGCGACCGCATGATGTCAGGCTGCGGGCGGATTCACATCCACTACGGGTTCGAGGCGCATATGGGCTACGCCACCGCCCGCCACCGCAGCGCCATCGGCGACCACGGGCCGATCGCCCGCCTGCACCGGGCGTCCTTCGCGCCGTTCAAGGACGGAGGGGTGGTCGAGGCCGAGCTCGAGTGAGGAGTGTGCGGCGGGCCCAACTCTGCATGCGAGACGCGCATAGCGGATGTGGAGCGCCGGAGTTGCCGGGCGACTTTGAGCGAACTCGTGTGCGGCGAATCGACTATTGAAAATTTCAACCTCCGGTTACAGGATTTGATTCGACACGCACTAGGAAGTATGCCAGTGTGTTCATGTTATGTTCGAGCCGCTGGAGATCTCCGAGCGCCGTGAGCCGCTAGAATTGCTTGTTAGTGCCCAATAAAGGAGGACGAAAGATGCGAGTGAAGGTCGAAACCATAAGAACATCAAATAATCCAAATGAAGTTGTAGTTGCGGTCAATACTGTTGCAGGGAAAGAATTTCTGGTGGTTCATTCGCTTTCATTGGAAGACAGCAGTTTGGAAGTTGGTTACCCCATCAGCTCCAGAGACTCGGAATACCTAGTGGAACTTCCTCGCGAGACCCAAAATGGCTCCTGGAGAGTTCTGGGTTCCGCAAGCTCTCGTGTCATGAGATCGGCAGAGGCGAGGGATGATACTGACCGATCGCGAGATAGAGATAGCCATTCAGACCGAGGCTATCAAAGTCCAACCTAACCCAGCCCTTTCATACTACAGTTCAACCAGCCTCGATCTGACCCTGGATGGCCGGTTGACCATCTTCAAACCGCCCCGGCGAGGCCTTAGCGTCTGTATCGACCCGTCTCAGTCGGGCTACGAACACGAAGCGATCATGGCTGAAACGACCGAGGTCATCGAGATCGATCCGCAGCAGGGCTACGAGTTTGGGCACCGGCAAATGGTGCTGGCCTGGACCCAGCAGTCAGTCGAACTGAAGTACCAATCCAGGATCGCCGCCCGCGTCGAAGGAAAAAGCTCGCTTGCTCGCCTCGGCGTCGGCGTTCACCTGACTGCTCCTACGATTTATGCCGGATTTGCTGGCCAAATTCGCCTCGAGATGGTGAACCACAAAACGACGCCTGTCAGGCTTCGGGCGGGCATGAAGATTTGCCAATTGATATTCGAACAGACCCTCGGCACTCCAGCTAGAGGTTATGATGGGACGTTTGCTGGTCAAACCAAAGAAAGGAGGGGCTAGCAGGGAACGGCGTTCGTCCCGATGGCCTCATGCAGCCAGGGTAAGCGCTGCGCAACATTGGTCGGCGTCCTTTAAGCGCATCGGTCTCTGAATCCGGCTTGGTGCAAGTGCGGCGCTGACGTCGCTCGTGGCGGGCCTTCTTCAGCGCTGTGGCCCTTCAGACTGTCCGAGGCAAGGCCAAAGGCCGTCCGAGGTAAGAGCAAAGAGCACGCGCGAGGCTCGCGCCTCGTCACGCCCTTTGCGCGGGCGACGTCAGTTGAGCTTCGATTTGAGGTCATGCAGGGAGGATCGGAAGAGGTCGGCGCCGGCCTTGACGTCGACCTTGGCGGCGAGAAGCGCGCGCCGCCAAGACTGTCCGAGGCAAGGGACAGAGACCGTCCGAGGCAAGGGCAAACAGCGCGCGCGAGGCTCGCGCCTCGTCACGCTCGTCTAGCGAGGGATGTCAGTTGAGCTTCGACTTCAGGTCCTGCAGGGAGGATCGGAAGAGGTCGGCGCCGGCCTTGGCGTCGACCTTGGCGGCGAGCAGCGCGCGCGCCGCCTCGACGGCGATGTCGACGGCGCTGGAGCGCACCTCGTTCACCGCGTCGCGCTCGGCCTGGCCGATCTTCTGCTCGGCCAAGGCGGCGCGGCGGGCGACGTAGTCCTTGGTCTTCTTCTCGGCTTCCTCGACCAGCAGCTCGGCCTCGCGGCGAGCGGCGGCGATGATGTCGCCGGCCTCCTGCTCGGCCTCCTTGCGGCGCCGCTGGTACTCGGCCAGCAGCTGCTGCGCCTCCTCGCGCAGGCGCTGCGCCTCGTCGAGCTCGGCGCGGATGCGGGCGGCGCGCTCGTCGAGCGACTTGCCGATCATGCCCGGCACCTTCATGTAGGCGGCGATGCCGAGGAAGATGATCAGCGCGATGAAGGCCCAGAATGTCGCGTCCATGGCGCTCTCCTACTTCGCCGCCTTGACGGCGGCAGCGACCGCCGACTTGTCGAGGCGGCTGCCGATCAGCTGATGCACGATCGCGCCGGCGGTGTCCTCGGCGATGGTGCCCACCTCCTTCATGGCGGCGGCCTTGATCGACTGGATGTGCGCCTCGGCGTCGGAGAGCTTGCCGTCCAGCTCGGCCTCGACCGACTTGCGCGCCGTCTCGGCCTTGGCCTTGGCGCCGTCCCTGGCGTCCTGGCCGATCGCGTTGGCCTTCTGGCGCGCCTCGGCGAGCGCCTGCTCGTAGGCGGCGACCGCTGCGTCGGCATCGCCCTTCAGGCGGCCGGCCTGGTCGAGATCCTGCTGGATGCGGTTGTGCCGCACCTCCAGGATGCCGCCGATGCGCGGCAGCACGACGCGATTGAGGAAGAGGTAGAAGAGACCGAAGGTGACCGCCAGCCACAACAGCTGCGAGGGGAAGGTCGACGGGTCGAAGGGCGGGAACGCCCCTTCGGCGTGACCGGCCTCGGGCGCCGCGCCCGTCTCGGTGTGGACCTCGCCTTCGGCGGGCGCATGTTCCTGGGCATAGCCCGGCGTCACGAACATTTCTTCCTACCTCTCAAGAGCCAGCGCGGCCCGACGGCCTTGGCCGGCCGCGCCTGGCGGCCGGATTGCGGCCTGCCCGTCCTCAGGTGAAGAGGAGCAGCAGCGCCACCAGCAGCGAGAAGATGCCGAGCGCCTCGGTCACCGCGAAGCCGAAGATCAGGCGGCCGAACTGGCCGTCCGCGGCCGAAGGGTTGCGCAGCGCGCCCGCCAGGTAGTTGCCGAAGATGTGGCCGAGGCCGATGCCGGCGCCGCCCATGCCGAGGCAGGCGATGCCCGCGCCGATTGCCCGTGCTGCTTCTACTTCCATGTCCTACTCCTTCGTGAATTGGCGTTCAGTCCGACCACCGGCGCGACCGCCGGCGAACTCATGCGGCTAGAGCGCAATGACGCTTCTTCGAATGTCCTTGCACTCTATCCTCTTGTTTGAGCATGATCTTTTCCAAAAACCGGCATCCACTTTTTGGGATCATGCTCTAGTGGCCCGGATGGATGGCGTCGTTCAGGTACATGCAGGTCAGCACCGCAAACACGTAGGCCTGCAGGAAGGCGACCAGGAACTCCAGCGCGGTGATGGCCACCGTCATCGCCAGCGGCAGCACCGAGCCGGCGACGCCGGCGATGCCGAGCGCGCTCAGCGAGGTGACGAAACCAGCAAACACCTTCAGCGTGATGTGGCCCGCCAGCATGTTGGCGAACAGGCGGACCGACAGGCTGATCGGCCGCGACAGGAACGAGATGACCTCGATGAGGACCACCAGCGGCACCAGGATGCCCGGCACGCCCGAGGGCACGAAGAGCTTCAGGAAGGAGGCGCCGTTGCGGTAGAAGCCGTAGACGATGACAGTGCCGATCACCAGCAGCGCCAGCGCAAAGGTGACGATGATGTGGCTGGTGACGGTGAAGAAATAGGGAAACAGCCCCAACAGGTTGGCGACCAGCACGAACATGAAGAGGGAGAACACGAAGGGGAAGAACTTCATGCCGTGCGAGCCGGCGGCGTCCCTCAGCATCGAGGCGACGAATTCGTAGGACATCTCCGAGACCGACTGCAGGCGGCTCGGCACCAGGCCGCGGCCCGACGTCGTCAGGTAGAGGAAGGCACCGGCCGCCGCGACGGTGGCCACCATGAAGGCGGAGGCGTTGGTGAACGAGAAATCGAGGCCGCCGATCTCGATCGGCACCCATTTGGCGATCTGGAACTGGTGGATCGGATCGTTGGCCACCGCCGAACCCCTCTCGTCTCTCTCAATGGCGCGAAAACCGCGCCGTTCACGAATGCGCCGACGGCGCTAACTGCCTTCCCCCGGCGACCGCTTCCGCCCCTGCTGGGCGAGCAGCCCGGCCGAACGAAGCACGTTCAGCACGCCGGCGCCGAAACCCAGCAGCAAGAGGACGATCAAACCCCAAGGCGACGTCCCCGCCACGCGGTCAACCGCCCAGCCGAGGCCGGCTCCCACCGCAACCCCGGCGATGAACTCGCTGGAAAGCTTCAGGGCCTGGCCGTAGCCGGTCGCACCCGACGAGGCGGCGGTGCCGCTCTCCTCGGGCTCCGGACGCCTCGCGGCCAACGTGGCCTCGAGCTCGCGCCGGCGGCGTTCGAGTTCCTCGTCGCGGATCCCGGCCTCGTCCGGTCCGGCTCGGCCTGCCCCCGCGGGCTTGCCGACGGCCGGCTTGCGCGGGCGTCCGGGCTTGGCCACCAGAAACTCCCTCCCCGGCCCCTCTTCAGGCTGGATTCCGCTCCAAAGTCGCCGGCAACATAGTTTTCAGCCCTGCCCCAGTCAAGCCGTGGGCGGGCATATGCCAGGGACAATTTTCCCATTGCAAATCAGCCGCTTACGCGGATGCGACATCCTGCCCGCCGAAAAAGGACGGAGCAGGCCGCGGAATCGGCGCCTCAGCTCCAGCCGCCGCCATAGGTGCGGTAGAAAATATGCAGGCCGATCTTCTTCATCTTCTGCATGGTGCGCGCCCAGCCCGGCCGGACGTAGGTGGCATAATAGTGGGTCGAGGAGCCGATCTCCGGGATGAAGATCTTGCCGGCGGTGACGGCCATGGCGATCTGCTCGGCCATCCGGTAGTTGCGGGGCGACAGCACGCGGTCCTTCCGCCCGTCGCAGGCGAAGGAGAACTGGCAGCGGTTGCGCCAGTTGTCGTTCTGGTAGACGACGCCGCAGATGGTGCTCGGATAGGCCGGGTTGCGGACGCGGTTCAGCACCACTTGCGCCACCGCGGCCTGGCCCTTCAAGCTTTCGCCCCGCGCCTCGAAATAGATCGCGTTGGCCAGGCATTTCTGCTCGGCCTTGCCGAACACCGACGGCGGCAGCGGCACCTTCATCCAGGGGTGATCGCCCTTGGCCAGCGGCGGGACGAAGCGCCCGGCATTGGGGTCCTCGTCCTGGAGCAGGCTCTCGAAGGGCGAGGCGCGCGCATAGTCGGGCTCGGGCGGCGCATAGGCGCTGGCCAGCACGTCGGCGGTGTCGCTGGTGACCAGGCTCGCCAGCACCGCTGGCACGCCGGGGTCGGACCGCCGGTCGAGGCGCGGGTGGAACGCCGCCGCGATGACCACCTCCTTGCCCTTGATGGCGGGGCTGGCGAAGGCCATCCGCGGCCCGTCCTCCGGGCCCGGCACGGCGATGAGCGAGCTGGTGCGCTCGAAGACCGAGCCGGCGCTGAAGTCACGGGGCGGGGCGACCGGCGCGATCCTGACGACGCGTCCACGCTTGTCGGCCCGCGTGACGCGCGCCTCGTCAGGAACGGGGTTGGCGCTCGCCTTGCCGCGGAACGCTACCTTGCCGACGGCGCTGGTCGACACGCCGGAGCCAGAGATGGCGCCGGCGGTGGCGTCCTGGTCGGCGAAGGGCAACTCCGCCGCGTGCACCGAGCCGGCCACCGCCCGCTCGACATAGGCGTTCCAGCGGGCGCCGCCGGAATCGACGCCGCTCACCAGGCTCGTCATGTCCTGATAGGCGACGGCGGTCGGAAAGCCGATCCACAGGCCCAACCCGACGAGAAGGCGCGGCAGAAGGGACGGCCCAGCGAGGCCGGCGGCGGTCGGCAGCCGCAGAAACTGACAACGATGCAAGGAGCCTCTCCGGGACGCACGCAACCGCAATTGGAGAGAAACACTGGTCCATTAACCTTGACGGAGAGTTAATGCGATCGTTCTCGCGGAGGCCCGACTACATGTCGAAGCTGAGGCGGATCGTGGTCTCGGGACCGCGGGCGATGGTGGCCGAACGGTCGGGATAGACGCCGGACGCCACATGGTGAAGGCCGGCGGCCATCGACGTCTCCTCATGTGCATCGGCGCCCGCCGCGTCGAGATGGGGCAGGAAGAGCGGCTGGCCCTTGTAGCGCAGCTCGACTTCCAGCGCGTTGTCGCGCTCGGCGGCGGCGATCGACAGCGGCGCGTTGAGCAGGCCGGCGTCCTTGATGAGTTCGATCGCCTGCTCGGTGTTGGCCACCGCCCGCTCGATCGCCGCCTTGGTCAGCCCCCATTCGGCGGCGTTGCGGTCGAGCGTGGCACGCAGCTCGGTCACCGCATCGGCGGATTTCTGCCACAGGATCAGCTGGCGGCGGCCGGTGGCGATGCGGAAGACGAGCAGCAGCCCGATCGCCGCGAGCAGGCTGAGCGCCAGCGGGTTGTTGGCGAAGACGCCGAAGGCCGGCGGCAGGCGGTCGAAGAAGCCGGGCGCCACCAGCCGGGTCAGCGGCAACAGCAGGCCGATGCTGACGACGAAGGTGGTGCGGGTGTTGAGCGGGCGCGACAGCATCAGCTGGAGGCCGCTCGCCAGCATGATCGACGCGGTGAACACCAGCAGCGCGCCGGCCACCGCGATGGGCAGCTGGATGAAGGCGTCGGCCACCTTGGGCACGAAGGCCAGCACCGCCAGCAGGGCGGCGCAGGCATGAGCGACGGCGCGCGAGGTGACGCCGGTGGCGATCGAGACGCCGACCAGGCTCGGCGCGATGTTCATGCCCGGCGCGCCCATCACGGCGCCGCCGGCGCAGGCCAGCCCGTCGGCCAGCACGCCCTTGCGGATGTTGGCGAAGTCGGGCCGGTTCCAGTCGGCGTCGTTGGCCTTCTGGCAGGTGGTGACGACGCCGACGGTGCGCAGCATGGCGGCGAAGCCGGCGGCCAGGAAGGCGGGGACGAGGCCGGGCTCGAAGGCGAAGGACACGTAGGACGGGTCGGGAAGGTCGAACCAGGGCTGTGCGGCGAGCTGCCGGAAGGCATCGTCTGCGAACAGGCCGAAGGCGAGCGCCGACACCACGCCGGCGATCATGCCGAGCAGCGAGCAGACGAGCCGCCACACGCCCTGCCCCCAGATGGTGAGGCCGATGCAGGTGGCGAGCGTGATCATGGCGACCAGCGTGTGCGCCGCCAGCTTGCCGTCCGGCGTGTCGGAGATGTCCAGCGCCTGCTCCATGCCGACGATGCCGAGCTGGAAGCCGATGACGCAGATCGTCAGGCCGCTGATCGTCGGCTGCATGACGATGCGCAGCCGGTGGAGGATGGTTCCCAGGAAGAGCTCGGTCAGCCCGGCGACAAGCGTCATGCCGAGCACTGCCGGCAGGCCGCCGGCCTTGGCGGCGAGGATCGACGGGCCGAGATAGATCGCGGAGTAGACCGGCGGCGCCATGAAGCCGGAACCGATCGGCCCGCGATGCAGCGATTGCAGCAGCGTGCCGACCGCCATGGCGATCATCGCCATGCTGACCGCGCTGCGCTGCACGTCCGGGCCGGCACCGGCGGCGCGCACGATGATGACGACGATGACGAGATAGACGCAGAGCAGGAAGGCGTATTGCAGCCCGAGCAGGACGAGATCGGGCAGCGGCGGCCGCTGGTCGACGCCGATGACGATGTTGGGGGGCTGCCGCATCGTTGGACGCTAGACGACCAGCGTCTTGTCCTGCCAGAGCCGGAAGCCGCCGGCAAAGGCAAGCCGGTTGTCGCCGCGGCGGCAGCCGTCGGGCAGCGCCTCCAGCTCCTTCACGTTGCCGCCGCCGATGACCACGTAGTCGGGCTCCAAAGCGAGCTTCAGCCGCTCCACGACGTCGAACACGGAGGCGCGCCACTTCTTGCGGCCGCGCGCGACCAGGCCGCGCTCGCCGACATAATCCTCGAAGGAGCGGCCCTTCTTGTAGGGCAGATGCGCGATCTCCATCGGTTGCGCCACGTTCTCGACGATCATCGCGGCGCCGAGACCGGTGCCCAGGCCGAGAAACAGCATGCGGCCGCCCTGGTAGCTGCCGATGCCCTGCATCAGCGCATCGTTGACGATCTTCACAGGTTTGCCGAAGCGGGCGCGGAAATCGAAGCCGGCCCAGCCCTTGCCGAGGTTGGCGGGATCGACCACCGGCCGGCCGTGGTGCACCGGGACCGGGATAGCCGATGGACACGACCGCGAAGTCGAGGCCCTTGGCGAGCGCCTTCACCGCCTTGACCATCTGCGTCGCCGTCATCGTCGGACCCGAGTCGGTGCGGCGCTCCTCGTCGGAAGCGCTGGACTTGATCTTGACATGCGAGCCGCCGACGTCGATCGCCAGCACGACGGGGTCGCGCGGCGCCTGCCCTGTCCCATCCGCCATCACGCCCCTCCCTGCTCGGTCGGGTCGATCCAGCCATTGGGCGGCGCGAAGCCGGCCATCGCCTCGGCCGGGCCCCAGGTGCCGGGCTGGTAGGGATGCGGCGGCGTTCGATCGTTGAGGATCGGCTCGACGATGCGCCAGGCGATCTCGCTGGCGTCCTGGCGGGTGAACAGCTGGGAATTGCCGTTCATGGCGTCGCCGATCAGCCGCTCGTAGGGCTCCATGTCGCCCGTGTCGTCGTCGACGGCGATCAGCTCGACCTGCTCGCCGTCCATCTCGTCGCCGGCCTTCTTGCGGCGGGCGCCGACGGCGATCGCCATCTGCGGCTGGATGCGGAAGCGCACGTAGTTGGCGTGGCCAGGCGCGATGTCGTCGAAGACGCCGAGCGGCGGCGGCTTCAGGCGCACCACCACCTCCGTGGCATGGACGGGCAGGTTCTTGCCGGCGCGGATGTAGAAGGGCACGCCCTGCCAGCGCCAGGTGTCGACGGCGAAGCGCACCGCGGCAAAGGTCTCCACCGGCGAGTTGGGCGCCACCCCGGGCTCGTTCAGGTAGCCGACGAACTGGCCGCGGACGACGTCGTCCTTGGTCAGCGTGCGGATCGCTTTCAGCACCTGCACCTTTTCGTCGATCTGGTCGGCGGCCGAGCGGCCGGCCGGCGGCTCCATCGCCAGCAGGAGGAGCACGTTGAGGAGGTGGTTCTCGATCACGTCGCGGATGCAGCCCACCTCGTCGTAGAAGCGGCCGCGGCCCTCGACGCCGAAATTCTCGGCCATGGTGATCTGCACGCTGTCGACGAAGTTGCGGTTCCATATCGGCTCGAGGAACGAGTTGGCGAAGCGGAAGTAGACAAGGTTCTGGATCGCCTCCTTGCCGAGATAGTGGTCAATGCGGAAGATGGCGTCCTCGTCGAACACCATGTGCAGGACGCGGTTGAGCCAGCGGGCCGACTGCAGGTCGCGGCCGAACGGCTTCTCGACCATCAGGCGGGCGCCCGCCGCGCAGCCGGACTGCTCCAGCCCCTGCACGACGGGCTCGAACATGCTGGGCGGCACGGCGAGGTAGTGCAGCGCGTGCCGCGCCGGGCCGAGCGTCTCTTTCAACCGGTCGAAGGTCGCCTGGTCGCGGTAGTCGCCGTTGACGTAGTGCAGCAGGCCGGAAAACTTGGCGAACACCGCCTCGTCCACCTTGATGCCGGCATGCTCGATGCCGTCGCGGGCGCGGGCGACCAGCTTGGGCAGGTCCCAGGCATCGAGGGCCACGCCGACGACAGGCTCGCTCAACGTGCCGCGCTCGACCATCGCGTAGAGGGCGGGGAAGATCTTCTTGTGCGCGAGGTCGCCGGTGGCGCCGAAGAGCACCAGGACGTCGGAGCGTTCGATCGTCATCTCGTTCTCCCGGCTCGCGTCACGGTTGGGTCTTCGGCTTCTCGAGATGGCCGCCAAAGGCATAGCGCATGGCCGACAGCAGCTTGTCGGCGAACTCGGATTCGCCCTGCGAGCTGAAGCGGTCGAACAGCGCCGCCGCCAGCACCGGCGCCGGCACGCCGGTGTCGATCGCCGCCTTCAAGGTCCAGCGCCCTTCGCCGGAATCGGAGACCCGGCCGCCGAACAGGGCGAGCGCCGGGTCGGCCTTCAGGGCCTGCGCCGTGAGGTCGAGCAGCCACGAGCCGATGACGCTGCCGTGGCGCCACACCTCGGCCACAGCAGGCAGGTCGATGTCGAACTGGTAGTATTGCGGGGTGGGCAGCGGGCTCGTCTCGGCATCGGCGGCGCGCGGCCGCTTGCCCTCGTTGGCGGCCTTCAGGATGTTCATGCCCTCGGCATAGGCGGCCATGACGCCGTATTCGATGCCGTTGTGGACCATCTTGACGAAATGGCCGGCGCCGCTCGGGCCGCAGTGCAGATAGCCGAGCGCCGCGGTGCCGGCGGCCGCGTCGGCGGTCTCGCCGGGCGACGCGCCCGGCGCCAGCGTGGCGAAGACGGCGTCGAGATGGGCGATCGCCGCCGGCGGCCCGCCGATCATCAGGCAGTAGCCGCGATCGAGGCCCCAGACGCCGCCGCTGGTGCCGACGTCGACGAAGTGGACGCCCTTGGCGGCCAGCCGCGCCGCCTGGTCGACCGCCGCCTGGTAGGGCGAGTTGCCGCCGTCGATGACGATGTCGCCCGGCTCCATCAGGGCCGCCACCTGGTCGACCACGCGCGGGGTGATCGCCGCCGGCAGCATCAGCCAGGCGCTGCGCGGCTTTTCGAGCTTGCCGACGAACTCTTCGGCCGAGGCGGCGCCGATGGCGCCTTCCTTGACGAGGGCGGCGACGCTGGCCGGATCGATGTCGTAGACCACGCATTGGTGGCCGGCGCGCAGCAGGCGGCGGACCATGTTGGCGCCCATCCTGCCCAGTCCCATCATTCCGATCTGCATGGTGCCACTCCTGTTGCAGGCTCGGCCGCACCCGGCGCCCAGCGGGCGGCCGGGCTCAGCCTTCGATCTCGACCCGAAAATCGACATTCTCCCAACGCGCGTCCGCGAGCCAGCAGAAAGTGAAGACGACCGCGGCGCCGGCCGGCAGCCCGTCGGTCGGCAGGTCGACCCAGTGGACGCCGAAGGCGTTCTCAGCCGTGTGGCTGTTGTAGGACGTCGCCCAGCCGTCGGCGCTCCAATGGACCATGGCCGGCGCGAGCACCTCGATGCGCAGGGCCTTGCCGGCCGGCATCGAGCGAACCTTGTTGTTGAAGCGCCAGGAGCGCAGCGTCGAGGCCGTCTTGTCCTCGACGTAGCGCTTCATGCCCTGCGGGGGCATGTCGAAGACGGCGCCGTCGCGCAGCGAGCGCAACAGCTTGATGTGCTCGGCATGCGCCCACACCAGCGGCATGGCGCTGCCGGTCGGGCCGCCGCGCGTCAGCTGGTGCTCGGGCAGGTCGGCGCCGTCCCACACCTGCTCGGGCAGCAGGCCGCCGCCGCCGGCGCAGCCCTCCAGCGTCGCCAGCAGGCGCGCCGCTTCGTCGGGACGCCCCGCCGCAAGCTCGTAATGGGCGCGTTCGCCGGTCAACAAGCGGCCAGGGGCGGCCGATGCCGGTGCCGTCGAAGGGCGCGCCGTCGGCGTGCTCGCCATAGCCGTCGCCGGTGTACCGGTACCAGACGGGCCCTTGCGGCAGGTCGCAGCGCAGCAAGGCGTCGATGACCTTGACGGTGTCGACGATGCGCGGATCGTCGGCCGCCTTCAGCCCGAAACGGACCAGCGCCAGCGCGTCGGGGCTGACGATGGCGGCGGCCGGGCGGTCGTCGCCGTCGCCCGGCGGGCGGTTCTTGATCGGCACGAAGCCGTCCTTCGGCGAGGCGGCGTCGGCCAGGTCGGGCGGCGCGATGCGCACGTAGTAGCCGTCGACCCCTTCGGAGCGGCAGAGGTCGGTGCCGGTCACGTAGGTCCAGCGCTCGATCTGGTCGTACCAGGAATCGGCGATGTCGCGCAGGTAGGACGCCGGATCCGCCTTGCCGCAGGCCTCGAGCAGGTCCGCCGCGGCGAGCAGGGCGGCGATCTCGACCGCCAGCGTGAACGGGCTGTAGCCGGCGTCCTCCTCCCAGCGGTCCTCGCCGGTGACCGGGCCGTTGCGCAGCAGGAAGCCGGCGGCGCGCTCGACCATCGGCAGGAACGTCCGCAACGCGGCGTCGGACAGGTGGGCGCCGCGATAGAGCGCCTCGGCGAGCAGGATCGGGAAGGCGCATTCGTCCATCTGGATGCCGGCCCAGTAGGCGGTGCCGTCGAGCCAGGCATTCTGCGGCCAGTGCCCGTCGGCCTCCTGGATGGCGCGGAGATAGGCGAGGATCGCCAGCGCGTCGCCCGCCGCGCCGGCTGCCAGGAAGCCACCCGCCGTCTCGACCAGATCGCGCGGCCAGACGAGGTGATAGCCGCCGATGTCCTCGTCGCCCTTGCTGAACCCCCAGGGGATCGACAGGCTGGCGACCGCGGCCCCGGGAAAGGCCCGCGGCCGATGCGCGGCCAGCACGGCGGTGCTGATGCGGTAGGCGTTGAGCGCGGGCGGTGCCGCCTGGCGATCGAGCGGCAACAGCGTCCTTTGCCAGCTGCGCCAGCCGGCGACGAGCGGCGCGGCGGCGGCGTCGAAGCCTGCCTCCAGGCTGGCCACGGCGTTGTAGGCGGCCTCCTCGGGCCCGGGGCCGAAGGCCAGCGCCAGGACCGCCTCCCTGGTATCGGCGGGGAAGCCGATCTCGCCGGTCAGCGCGACGTTGCCGTTCTCGGCGCGCGCATAGGCCGGGTCGAGGCAGCCCTTGGCATGGAGCTGCTGCCAGCCGTCGGAGACGCCGACGAAGCCAGCGGAGCGGCTCTTCCACGGCACCGAGGAGGCCAGCGCCAGCGAGGTGCGGCCGCGCCCGCAGGCGAACAGCACGTCGGTGCCCTTGTAGTCGCCGAGCCAGGCCGAGTTGTCGGCGCCGCCATTGACCAGATGCGGGGCCAGCAGCGCATAAACGCGGTAGTCGGCGAGCGCGCCGACCTGCGGCGTGAAGACGATCTTCTGCAGCACCGCCGGCCGGGTCGGGTCGACCAGGATCCGCTTCTCGATGCGAAAGCGGCCGTCGAGCGCCGTGTTGACCAGCCGATAGGCGGCAACGCCCTCCTCGAAAGGCTGGACGAGGTGGGCGGTGTGGCGCTTCTCCTCCGAGAAATAGCCGTCGGGCCCGCAGACGATGAGCCCGAGGTCGCGCGTGCAGGCGTGGTCGACCCGGGGGTAGTAGACCTCGTTGAGGATGCCGTGGCTGATGGTGAACCAGATGCGGCAGCCCGACGACAAGGCGGTGCCGACGCCGCTCTTGGCGCTGGACGTCCAGCGCGACGGAATCCCCGGCGCGCCGGGCGGCGTCTGCGATGTCGCCATATTGTCGAGCCCCCTCCCGCGGGTCAGCGGCAAGAGGAATCCAGATTTAGACGGCAGTGACAAGCGCCAGCATCGACCAGGCCTCGGAGCCAGCACCTGGGGGAAAACAAACCGCTCGCCCGGTTTGATGCGATCCAGGCGGCGTCAGCGCTTCTTGGCGCGGCTGGCGTAAGGGTTCTCGGAGGTGCGCAGCGCCACCCGGATCGGCACCCCCGGCATGTCGAACGCCTCGCGCAGATTGTTGACCAAATACCGCACGTAGGATTGCGGCATCGCGTCGGGGCGCGAGCAGGAGACGACGAAGCCCGGCGGCCGCGTCTTGGCCTGGGTCACGTACTTGATCTTGAGGCGACGCCCGGCGACGGCCGGCGGCGGGTGATGGGCGAGAATGCCCTCCAGCCAGCGGTTCAGCCGGCCGGTGGGCACGCGGCGGTTCCAGATTTCGTGGGTCTTCATCACCGAGACCATCAGCCGGTCGAGGCCGCGGCCGGTCTCGGCCGAAACGGGCACCGCCTGGATGCCGCGCACCTGCGGCAGCAGGCGATCCGTCATCTCGCGCAGCTCGGCCAGCCGCGCCTGCGGATGGTCGATCATGTCCCATTTGCTGAAGGCGATGACCGGCGCCCTGCCCTCGCGGATGGCGAGGTCGGCGAGCTGCAGGTCCTGCTTCTCGAACGGGATGGTGGCGTCGAAGACCAGCACCACCACCTCGGCGAAGCGGATGGCGCGCAGGCCGTCGGCCACCGAGAGCTTCTCCAGCTTCTCCTGGACCTTGGCGCGGCGGCGCATGCCGGCCGTGTCGAACAGCTTGACCGGGCGCCCGTTCCACTGCCAGTCGACCGAGATGGAGTCGCGGGTGATGCCCGCCTCCGGGCCGGTGAGCAGGCGCTCCTCGCCGATCAGCGCGTTGATCAGCGTCGATTTGCCTGCATTGGGCCGGCCGAGCACGGCGATGCGCAGCGGCTTGCCGGCATCGTAGGTCGGCTGATCCTCGGCGTCGGGATCGGCACGTCCTCGCCGATCAGCGGCTCGTCGGCCGCCGGCAGCGGCGGCGCGTCGTCGTCCTCCTCGGGGTCCAGCACGCGCTCGGCGCCGAGCGCCTCGACGACGGCGTCGCGCAGGTCGGGGAGGCCCTGGCCGTGCTCGGCGGAGACCGCGACGGGATCGCCCAGGCCGAGCTCCCAGGCCTCGATCAGGCCGCCCTCGGCGGCGCGCGCCTCGGCCTTGTTGGCAACCAGCACCACGGGCCGGCCGGAGCGGCGCACCAGGTCGGCGAAGGTGCGGTCGTCGGGCAGGATGCCGGCCTTGGCGTCGACCAGGAAGAAGACCAGGTCGGCCTCGTCGATCGCCCGCTCGGTCTGCTGGCGCATGCGGCCGGCCAGCGACTCCGGCGCGGCATCCTCGAAGCCGGCGGTGTCGATGACGTCGAAGCGGAGGTCGTAAAGCCTGGCGGGGTGGACGCGGCGGTCGCGCGTCACGCCCGGCGTGTCGTCGACCAGCGCCAGCCGGCGGCCGGCCAGCCGGTTGAAGAGCGTGGACTTGCCGACGTTGGGCCGGCCGATGATGGCGACTTTGAAGCCCATGCGGCGGGCATCAGGACGCAGTGCCCGAACCGTGGATCAGTTCGGAAAGCAGGTTGGCGCGCTCGCGAACGTTGCGCGGGGCGGCAGGGTCGGCGGCGATCTGGTCGAGGTATTTGAGCGCGTCGGAGAAGCGCCCCTCCTTCCAGGCCGACAGCGCCATCAGCTCGCGGGCGGAGTGGCGCAGCGGGTTGGTGTCGACAGCCAGCACCTCGACCCGCGTGGCGACGTCCTGGGCGCTGCCGTGATCGACCAGCAGCAGGCCGGAACGCAAGCGGGCCATGTCGCGGATCGACATCGGGACGGCGCCGTCATTGGCCACCGCGTCGAAGCCGGCGACGGCGCCGGTGAAGTCGCCCTTGTCGGCCAGCACGGTCGCGGCGCGCATCCTGGCCAGCACCGGATAGGCGCCGTGGCCTTCGGTTTCGATCGCCTCCAGCGCCTTCAGCGCCTCGTCGCTCTTGCCATCGCGGGCGAGCTGCAGGGCCTGGGCGAAGGCGTCGCCGGAGCGGCTGGCGCGGCTTTCCCGCCAGTAGTCGTAGCCGACCCAGGCAGCGGTGGCGAGCACCACCAGAACGGCCACGACGATCGCCGCCGGGCCGTAGCGGTCCCACAAGGCCTTCGCCCGGTCCTGGCGAATCTCCTCGTTGACCTCGCGGATAAAACTGTCGTCCGACATCAGAAAACCACCGTTGGGGCGCCGGCGGCGCCGGTCGGACAGGCGTTTAAGCGCAATTTGCGCCTCAGGGAAGAGGCGTTCGGCGTTTTGCCGCCGCGGAAGTCGCCGAGCGTCCGTCGACTCACCCCTGCCACATTCGCCCATCAACGGTTTGGCAGGGGTTCACCGCCATCATCCGCCGCCATGCCAAGCCACGCCCGCCTCCGCGGCGCTCTCGCCGCCCTGATCCTCGCCGTCGCCCCGCCGCCGGCCGCGGCGGCCGAGCGCCCGCCGCAATATGTGCTGATCTCCTTCGACGGCGCCCACGACGTGGCGCAATGGGCCAGGCAGCCGGGCGCTGGCGCGCCGCGCCGACGCGCATTTCACCTATTTCCTGTCCTGCGTCTTCCTGCTGACGCCGGAGACCCGCAAGGCCTACCAGGCGCCGGGCCGGCCGCCCGGACGGTCGAATGTCGGCTTCGCGCCGGACCGGCAGGACGTCGCCGCCAGGCTTTCAGAGATCTGGGGAGCGCGCGGCGAGGGCCACGAGATGGCCAGCCATGGCTGCGGCCATTTCGACGGCGGCCGCTGGACGAAAGAGGACTGGACGGCCGAGTTCTCCGCCTTCTCGACGATCCTCGCCAATGCCTGGTCGCTCAACGGCATCATCGGCGAGCCGGTCGGCTGGCGCAGCTTCGCGGCCGGCGAGATCCACGGCTTCCGCGCTCCCTATCTGTCGGCCGGCGCGGCGCTCTACCAGGCGCTCGAAGGCGCCGGCTTCGCCTATGACGCCAGCGGCGTGTCGAAGGGGCCGGCGGCGCCCGATCTCGAGGGACGGCTGGCGCGGTTCGCGCTGCCGCAGATCGCCGAGGGCCCGCGGGCGCGGCGGGTGATCGCCATGGACTACAATCTGTTCGTCCGCCATTCGCGCGGGCGCGAGCGCCCCGGCGAGGGCGAGCGCTTCGAGGCGCGGGCCTACGAGGCGTTCCTCGCCTCCTTCCAGGCCGAATATGACGGGGCGCGGCGGCCGCTGCAGATCGGCTTCCACTTCACGCTGATGAATGGCGGCGCCTATTGGCGGGCGCTGGAGCGCTTCGCGGAGACGGTTTGCCGCAAGCCCGAGGTGGCCTGCGTCACCTACGGCGCCTATCTCGACGCCGTCCGCCACGGCCGGCCTGGCCTCCGGCCGGCAGGCCCAGTCGGCGGCTGACGAGCTCAGAGCAGGTCACCGTTCCGGCGACCTGCTCTATCTCCCTGTTGGTCGCATTTGTGCGACGCCAGGTGATTCCACCTGGCTGCAAAATGCTCAGGCTTCTCGGCTCCAGGCCCTGCCGGGCCAGATAGCGTTGGTCGAGCACCGGCAGCGGCGCGCCCTCGAGGGTCGCCTCGAACGCCCGAGGCGCTTGTAGATCGAGATCAGCTCGACGATCGTCGGCCAGGAATTGACGAGATACTGGAACGAGCTCGCCACCTGGGTGAAGGCGGAGACGATCTGCTGGAAAATGCCGAGCGTGATCTTGCCGACCGCAATCGTCGGCACCAGGATCATGGTGGCGAACACCACGTCGGCCTGGATGTAGAGGTAGCGGACGACGTCGAAATAGACGTAGTGCATGTAGAGCGTGAAGTAGTTCTTGCGGACATTGGAGAACAGCTCGGACAAGGTCGGCGGCGCGGCGCGCGCCGGCGTCGTCCTCGCCGAAGACCAGCTCCTTGCGGAAGGCCGCCTCGACGCGCTGGTTCTTGAACTCCAGCCCCGGCAGCTTGATGCCGACCACGGCCAGCAGCACGGTGCCGAACAGCGACCAGGCGACCGCGGCGATGCACCAGCGGATAGGGGATGGCGCCGACCAACGGCAGCGCTGTCACATGGGTCGAAAGCGAGGCGAGCAGCGGCAGGAACGCGATCAGCGTCATGACCGAATCGATGAAGTTGACGCCCAGCGCCCTGCATGGTGCACGAAAAGCGCATCGTGTCGTCCTGGACGCGCTGCGAGGCGCCCTCGATATGGCGCAGGCGCGGCCAGTAGGAGACGAAATAGTCGTTCATCGCGGTGCGCCAGCGAAAGACGTAGTGGCGCACGAAGAACAGGTTGAGCACGGCGACGGTGATGCCGACCAGCGCCAGCGACAGGAACTGCCAGACGCCGAGATAGAGCTCGCCGGGGGTGACCGAGCCGGCCGTGGTGAGCGCCTGCTGCACCATGTCGTAGAACATGCCGCGCCAATCGTTCAGCGCCACGCTGACCTGGACCGAGAAGTTGGTGACGAAGATGATCAGCCCGGAGCCGAGGATCGACCAGTTCTGCCAGGGATGCGGCTCGAACCACGCCCAGAACAGGTAGAAGAGGCCGATGCCGATGGCGAAATAGAGGTAGAACCAGACGAAGTCGGCGGTCAGGAAGCGCGACGGCCCGATGATCGGCTCGCCGCCCGGCGCCGAGGCGAGGCCCAGGCTGCCGCCAAGCTGGGAACCGCCGAGGAACCACAGGATGACCAGGACCAGGCTCCAGACCGCCGCCGAAATGAAGAACAGGCGCGGGCGCGGGAAAAAGGATACGAACATCGGGCGAGTCCTCGTGCGGACATAGTGGGGTCGAGCCAAGGGCATAAGGCATGAATGGCCCCCGAGTGGAAGACCTCTTCTGACGAGGATTGCGGCGAAATCGGGCTTTGAAACATTACATCTTGGAAAGCCGCGGGTCGCGGCCGGCGCTCCAGGCGGAGGCTGCGGCGCAAAGAAGCACGGCGGCTGCCACCAGCGACGGCAGGACGAAGCTGCCCGACCAGTCGGCCAGAAGGCCGGCGGCGAGCGGCCCGAGGATCTGGCCGATGCCGAAGGCGGCCGTCATCAGCGCCAGCACCCGGCGCGGCGCCCCGGGTGCCAGGCGACGCCCCGCCTCGAGGCCGAAGGCGGTCAGGGCGATGAAGGTGGCGCCGAGCAGCAGCGCGCCGAGCAGCGGGCCGGCGACGCCGCCGAGGGAGACGCTGGCGACCACGCCCGCCGCCTCCAGCACGGCGCCGGCCGCGAACGCGCCGGCGACGCCGAAGCGCGGCACCGCCGCGCTCCACAGGGCGACGGAAGGCATGCCGGCGAGGCCGGCGAGCAGCCAAACCGCCTGCTCGAACAGCCTGCCGCCGCCGCCTTCGCGGACGATGGCGACCAGGAAGGTCGCGGTGACGATGTAGCCGAAGCCGAAGAGGCCGTAGGCGAGGATCATCCGGGCGAGCGCCGGGCTGCGCGCAAGCCTGCCTTCGGTGTGCCCGGCCGCGGCGACGACCGGACCGCGCGGAGCGAGCGCCAGCACGGCGGCGAAGCCGGCGAGCGACAGGCCGCCGGCCCACAGCCAGCCGGCCTGCCAGGGCGCACCGTCGAGGACCAGCAGGCCGGTCATCACCGCCGAAGCCGCAATGCCGAGGCCGACGCCGCCGAAATGCACGGCGCGCAGGTCGCCGCGGCCGGCGGCGGCGAGCCGTGCGGTGACCATGGTGGTGGCGAAGACGAGCACGAAGGCGCTGGCGACGCCGGCGGCGAAGCGAATGGCCAGGAAGGCGGCCAGCGAGCCGGTCGTCGCCATGGCCGCAGCGAGCAACGCGCTCGCCAGCAGCGCGGCGAGCATCAGCCGCCTTTCATGGCCGGCCGCCCAGCCGCCGGCGGCGGCAAGCGCGCCCGCCAGGTAGCCGATGAAGTTGGCCGAGGCGACGAGGCCGGCCGCCGAGGCCGTGAGGCCCAGCCCCTCCATCATGCCCGGCAGAAGCGGGGTGTAGACGAACCGCCCGATGCCCATGGCGACCGCCATAGCCAGCATTCCGGCGATCGCATCGCGAAGCGGCGAAGGATTGGCGACCATCCGCGCACTCTATGGGAGCGGCCCCGGCGCACAATCCGATTGATGCAGGCGACCCGTTGAGCCAGCCGCCCGTCAGCGTCGCGATGCGGAACCGGTGCCTGGCGGAGCGGCAGATCGGCCAGTTCGGTCGGCGACATGCGGTCGAGGACAGGGTGCGACAGCGGGTCCCGGAGCCATGCCTCGCGCTCGTCGCCATCGTCGTATGGACGGCTGCCGCGGGCGAGCCAGGGGGTCTTGAGAATTGAGAGAAACTTCATGGTGGGAATCTCCCATTTGGCTGAACTTGCCTGAGTGTGCTAGCATTGCTGGGCGTTCGCAATCGAGATTTGTTCCACCCCAGGTCAAGAAAATCTTCATGAGCGATCTCTCCTCGGTGCATCTCAACGGCCTCAGGGCGGTGGCCGCCGTGGCCCGCTGCGGCTCGCTTCCCAGGGCTGCCGAGGAGCTCGGCGTGTCGGCCAGCGCGGTCAGCCAACAGGTCAACCGCACCGAGCGCCAGCTGGGGCGCCAGCTGTTCGAACGGACCCGCAGCGGGCTGAAGCCGACCGAGTTCGGCGCCGCCTTCGCCGCCCGCCTGGCGGCGGGCTTCGGGGCGCTGTCCGAGGCGGTGGCGATGGCGCGGCGGCGCGAGGACGACACGGTCGTGGTGTCGGTGGCGCCGGCCTTCGCGGCGCGCTTCCTGGTGCCGCGCCTCGGCCGGTTCTATGCCGCGCATCCAGAGGTCATGCTGCGGATCGACGCGTCGACCAGGCTCGCCGAGCTCGGCGGCGACAACGACGTCGACCTGGCGATCCGGCTCGGCGACGGCGACTGGCCCGGCGTGTCGGCCAGGCTGCTCCTCACGCAGCGGATCTTTCCGGTCTGCGCGCCGTCGCTGGCGGCGCGGCTCGGCGCGATCGCCGACCTCAGGCAGGTCTGCGCGATCAGCGACCAGGGCACCATGATCGACTGGAGCGCCTGGTTCGCGGCGGCCGGCTCGCCGCCGGTGAGCCTGATGCCGGGCACCGTCTACACCGACCCGATGCTGTGCCTGGAAGCGGCGATCGCCGGCTATGGCGTCATGCTCGCCTGGCAGCTTTTGGCCGCCGACGCGCTGGCGGCGGGGCGCCTCGTGGCGCCGTTCGACGTCAGGGCGGACAGCGGCCTTGGCTATTATCTCGTGGCGGCCGAGCAAGCGCGGCAGCGCCGGCCGGTCGCGGCGTTTGCCCGCTGGCTGGCCGAGGAGGCCGCCGCCGCGTGAATTTTTCGCCGCGCGGTTGTAGCCGGTCGCACGTCGAGGCGCTATGAGAGGAACCCTCCCCCGAAGACGCCCCGAGGACCGCCAGCATGACGCCATCTCATCCGATCGACCCGGTCAAGCTCGACCGTCTCGCCGAAGTGGCGATCAAGGTCGGGCTGCAGCTCGAGCCGGGCCAGGACCTGCTGCTCACTGCGCCGGTGAACGCGCTCGATCTCGTGCGGCGGATCGTCGAGCATGCTTATCGCGCCGGCGCCGGGCTGGTGACGACGCTCTACAGCGACGAGGAGGCGGTGCTGCTGCGCTACCGGCACGGCCAGGACCTCAGCTTCGATCGCGCCGAGGGGTGGCTGTTCGAGGGCATGGCGAAGGCGTTCGACGCCGGCACGGCGCGGCTTGCCGTGCGGGGCGACAACCCGATGCTGCTGGCCGGCGAGGACCCGTCGAAGGTGGCGCGCGCCAACCGGGCAAACTCCATCGCCTACCGCCCGGCGCTGAAGCGCATCACCGATTTCGAGATCAACTGGAACATCGTCGCCTATCCCAGCGTGGCCTGGGCGAAGGTGGTGTTTCCCGACGAGGACGAGCAGGTGGCGGTCGGCCGGCTGGCAGACGCCATCTTCGCCGCGTCGCGGGTCGACGCCGACGATCCGATCGCCGCCTGGAAGAACCACAATGCGACGCTGCATGCCCGCACCGCCTGGCTCAACGAGCGGGCCTTCCAGGCGCTGCACTTCCGCGGGCCGGGCACCGACCTGACGGTCGGGCTGGCCGACGGGCACCTTTGGAACGGCGGCGCCGAGACGGCCAAGAACGGCGTCGTCTGCAACCCCAACATCCCGACCGAGGAGGTGTTCACCACGCCGCATGCGCACCGCGTCGACGGCCACGTCGCCAGCACCAAGCCGCTCTCCTACCAGGGCACGCTGATCGAGGACATCGCCGTGACCTTCGCCGAAGGCCGCATCGTCGAGGCCCGGGCGAGCCGCGGCGAGGAGGTGCTGGCCAAGGTGCTCGACACCGACGAGGGCGCGCGCCGGTTGGGCGAGGTGGCGCTGGTGCCGCATTCGTCGCCGATCTCGCGCAGCGGCCTGCTCTTTTACAACACGCTGTTCGACGAGAACGCCGCCTCGCATATCGCGCTCGGCCAGTGCTACTCGACCTGCTTCCGCGACGGCGGCTCGCTGTCGGCCGAGGAGATCGCGGGCGCGGCGGCAACAAGAGCCTGATCCACATCGACTGGATGATCGGCTCGGGAGAGGTCGACGTCGACGGGCTGATGGCAGACGGCAGCCGCGTGCCAGTGATGCGCAAGGGCGAATGGGCCTGAGGCGGCCTCAGCCGGCGGCGCCGAACAGCGCCTCGTAGCGCTCCGGCCGGAAGCCGACCACGACCTCGTCGTCGCGTTCGAGGACCGGGCGCTTGATCATCGTCGGACTGGCCAGCATCAGGCGTGTCGCCTTCGCCGCGTCCAGCGCGCTGCGATCCGTCTCGTCCAAGACCCGGAAGGTCGCACTCGAGCGGTTGAGCAACGCCTCCCAGCCGAGCCGACGGAGCCAGCCGTCGAGCCGAGGCTGCTCCAGCCCATCGGCCCGGAAATCGTGGAAGCGATAGGCGACGCCGCGACGATCGAGCCAGGCTCTTGCCTTCCGGACCGTGTCGCAGGTGGGGATGCCATAGATGGTGACGGTCAACGGCTGCGATCCTCCGCTCCAAGATTGCCGGTCGGCGCGGAGGACGCCATAGACCGGATCGGGTGGAGGTGGCCAGCAAAATGCGGGCGCCGGCGGCGTTTACGGCAAAGGGCGGAGCGACGTTCACCGGTCGCCTCCCTGCCGGGAGAAAGAGAACGACTGACCAACAGCGCGCGACGCCATCGACCGACCTTTCCGGGCTCTCAAGGGTTGCCCTAGGCAAAGGATGAGCGCGGTCGAGCGCCACCGACAGTCGTCCGTCAGGCGTGGTCGCCTGCCGCAAACGGGTTAGGCGGGTGGAAGGTCCTCGTCCAAGCGGGCACGGACGCTCCCCAATTCAGCCCTTCGGAGGAATTGCGCCGGCCTCCCGGCGGCCTCGGCGACTGCTGCATCAAAGTTCATATGGAACTATTATCTGTTCATAACATCTGGTATGACCCCAACGTTTGCAACTTTCCACGCGCTGTGCGGGTGTAAAGCCGGCTCAACCGAGCTATAGATTTGGGGGTGTTTTGAGTATACGATCCTGGGGTCGAGCGCTGGGGCACGCAGATGACGTCATCACGCCATGATCTGAAAGGGCGCTGCCCTCTCGGCGACACACTGAAATTCGCCCGGCCCGACGGCCGCGAGGCGGGCTGCGCCCGTGTCGCCCGGTGGCCGTTCCGACTTCGACTTTCCTCCTGTCGCGAGGTCCTTTGACATGCTCAAAGTCCATGCCGAAGCACTCGACTTCGTCGACCGCAGCCAAAACTACACGGCTCTGCAGCCGCTGATCGACGATTTCAGCCAGATGGTCGCCGGGCAAGGCTTCGGCACCTTCGTGATGACGGGCCTGCCGGTCGTCGGCACGGACTTCGACCAGCTGGTGATCTGCAACCACTGGCCGACCGACTGGACGGACCGCTACGTGGAGCAGAACTATTTCCCCGACGATCCGGTCAGCAAATGGTCGCTGACCAAGGACCGCCCCTTCCAGTGGTCGGAGGCGCGCCAGGCCACCGAGCGCACCGACCGCGTGGAGCAGATCGACGGCGAGGCGCGCGAATTCGGCATGGCGGACGGCATCGCCTTTCCGATGCGCACGTCGCGGGGCTGGCAGGCGGTCATGTCGCTGGCCAGCGAACGCCTGGTCGACGTGAGCAAGCGCGACGAGGGCATGCTGCTGATGGCCTCGATCTACTTCCAGATGGCCGCGACCGACCTGATGACGACCGAGAAGAAGGCGGTCTCGATCACGCCGCGCGAGCGCGAGGTGCTGCAGTGGACGGCGGTGGGCAAGACGGCGTGGGAGACTTCGCAAATCCTCAAGATCTCCGAAAAGACGGTCCGCAACCACCTCAACGCCATCCACCTGAAGTTTAACGTGAGCTCGACGACGCAGGCCGTCGTGGAGGCTCTCAGGACCCGCCAGCTGCACATCTAGGCGACCCCCTTTCTTTAGCGACTCCACTCGTATGGGTAGTATTACCCATACCTATTCGCCGCCTTTCGGGCGACACTCGTCCTGCGTGAATCAAGGCGAGGTGTCCAACCATGCAAATCCATGTCATCAACGAAGCCAACCGCCATCTCTACGAGGCCGAGCTGGAGGCTTTCTTCAAGGCCCGGCACCGGATCTACGTCGAGGAGAAGGAGTGGCGCGACGACGACGGAACCGGGCTCGAGATCGACCAGTTCGACACGCCTGAGGCGACCTACCTCATCGGCATCGAGAACGACGACGTGATCACCGGGACGCGGCTGATCCCGACCAGCGCCCCACACATGCTGAGCGAGGTCTTCCCGCATCTGTGCAGCTTCCAGGGCGTGCTGCGCGCGGACGACGTCGCCGAGTGGACGCGCGGCTTCATCGTTCCGGAATATCGCGAGCGGGGGATCGGCCCGATCAAGGGGCAAATCTGCGGCTCGGTCATGGAGTATTGCCTGAACGAAGGCGTCGGGCGGATCGGCGGCATCCAGGACCTCTACTTCCTGCCGGTCTGGAAGCGCTACAAATGGGCGGTGCGCCCTGCCGGCAACCCCGAGCAGGTCGACGGCCGCTGGTGCATCGCCGCCTTCTTCGACGTGACGGCGGATGCGCGGGACCGGGCGCTGGCCGCCGGCGGGCTCGACCGTTCGATTCTCGTGCATCGCGGGCCCTACCAGCCGTTCGTGCCGCAACGCGACATCCGCCTGCCGGGGAGTGACCAGCATGCCGCTTAACCCGCAACTGCGCGACACGCTGGAGGAGTTCCGCGGCATGCTGCGGCGAATCAGCGTCAAGGCGCGGTCGACGAACTTCGAGCGCATGGTCTATGCGCTCGACCTGGCCCTGTTCGAACTCGGCGGGCGACAACGCAGCGCCGACGAGGGCGTGACGCTCCCGGAGAGCGCGCAGCCGAACCGCTCGGTCCATGCCTCATCAGCCGCCGACGCGATCGACGAGACGCGGCTTGGCGAGGAACTGGGCCAGCTGTACCAGGCGGCGACGGGCGAGCCGGAGCCGGCGACGCGCCACTAGGACCCAGGGGACGGCGTCGCGCGCTGCCGCGACGCCGTCCCCCGCCCGCTGCATGGCCGAATCACGGTCCACCGCGCCGCTGCAAAGCAAAGCCGGCGCGAACGCTCCTCACGAACTTGTGATCAACTTGGCGCGCGTTCGAGGGGTGGAATGATGCTCAACCGCTATACTTGTCTTCGCAAAGCGGAGCGTGTGCCAGGGCGTGGCGCGCGGTCCGCGAAATCGGGGGCGTCGACGCGCTAAGAGCATGCCGAGTGCTGACGTTGGGTGGATGTTCCGGCGTGTCGCCGCATGGGACCAGCCACGGCAAATCCTTGGGTTTCCTTGCATCGCAAAGGGCTGCAGCGTCGGTTTGCGCCGATCGCTTCAGGGGTCCGGCGTTGCTTCCTGCAACCGGAAGACGGTGGCCAGCCGACGCGGCACGGAACATGCGAAGTCGTTGCATCGCAAGGCGTGGCGCCCGCGAAACTCGCCCGAAGGATGTATGTCCGGCCCGGGAAGACATCTGCCGCCATGCAGATTATAAGTTGTATCATTGGCTGAAAAGACAATGAGATGACCTTCTTCGCTCCAACCTTCGCCCAGTTCCTCGAAGCGCCGCCGGTCGGCGCCGTCCTGACGCGCGAGGAGCGCGACGCCATCCAGTCGCTCAACGTCGGCCCGAAGCACTATCAGTCGCACACCGTGATCAGCCGCCAAGGCGACGTGGAGCCGCGGATCTTCTTCTTGAATTCCGGCTGGGCCTGCGTCTATCGCGACCTGGCGAACGGCGACCGGCAGATCATCGACATCCCGCTCAAGGGCGACATCGTGGGCATCCGCGCCGCCGACGGACCGAACTACAATTCGCTGGGCTCGATCACCGATCTGTCGGTGTTCGAGATCTCCCGCCATGCGCTCGCCAAGTCGCTGCAGCACCTGCCAGGGCTGAGCCGGCTCTTCATGCGCGCAGCGGCAAGGCAATACTCCATCGTCACCGAGCACCTGACCAATACGGGGAGGCGCAATGCGCTGGTGCGCACCGCCCACTACCTGCAAGAACTCGGCGCGCGACTCACTGCGGTGGGGGAAGGCAACGAAATGGGGTATGAATGCCCCCTGACACAGCACGAATTGGCCGATGTGCTGGGTCTGACCGCCATTCATGTTAACCGTACGTTACGAGAGCTGCGCGAGAACGAATTGGTTTCATTTCGTTCTGGTTTTGTGGAATTCCTAAATAAGCAGAAGCTAACAAAGCTCACTTCTTTCGATGCCGACTACCTGAAGATGACCTGACAATAGAGATCGGATACAAATAGGCTCTTTCTACGGTTAACGATCACCAAGACTTACTCTGGCCTTGACTATTAAGCGGTCTGATTTAAAGGTTAATTCGAATTTGATATACTCGCCGGCGGTTTATCATTTCCGTTACTTTTTGCCCCTACAACAGTCACAGCCAGTCAAGTGATTCTTTTTTCGGTAAGTTAACCTAGGTTAGCGAAAGGTCTCAAATTTTACCTATTCTGATGGAGTGTTCTCGTTCGCGACGGCGAAGGACACGTAAAAAAGTGTATGTGGGCGTCAACGACCCACAGTCGCATGCGGGGTAAGTAGCAATAAACTGAATAATTCTGTGCAAGGGGCGCAACGATCGCTTGGGCGATCCTAGTTGGAAGGCGGGTAGCAGTATGGATTCCACACTCGGACGACATGAAGGAAATTCGCACGGATCATATAGAAATGGTTCGGGCGTCGCAAAAATCGAAGGCATCACACCAAGAGGCCGTGCCAGGGAGCAGGAGGAGTGCCTGCTTATCCTAGACAGCCGCGCGCTGGACCGGGAATGCCTGGCCCAGAGCTTGAACAGCCACAATCTCGGCATGGACATCTCGGCACTCGGCTCGATCGACGAATGGCGCAGGGAAAAAGAGCTTCATCCTCCATTGAAGGCCATCCTGCTCAACCTCGGCGGCCGCAAGGTGACGGACAGCACGGTTGCCAACGAGATCACCCGGCTGACCTCTGAGTTCAAGACGGTGCCGGTGGTGGTTCTCGCCGATACCGATGACCTGACGCAGATCCTCAAGGCGCTGGAGTACGGCGCACGCGGCTACATTCCGACCTCGGTCGGGATCGATGTCTGCGTCGAGGCGATCGGCCTGGCCATCGCAGGCGGTATCTTCGTGCCGGCCAGCAGCGTTCTGGCGATGCGCCACCTGATCGACTCGGGCGGCCAGGAAGCGCGTCCGCTGTCGGGCATGTTCACGATGCGCCAGGCGGAAGTGGTTCAGGCCCTGCGCAAGGGCAAGGCGAACAAGATCATCGCCTACGAGCTCAACCTCCGCGAAAGCACCGTCAAGGTTCACATCCGGAACATCATGAAGAAGCTGAAGGCGACGAACCGCACGGAAGTCGCCTACAAGATCAACGACCTGTTCCCGCTGGAATCCAACATCTCCAGCGCGGAATGAGCGATCGCAGGATCTGATTTTCGGTTCGAGAAAGGGCGCCCTCGCGGCGCCCTTTTTCATGGACCTGGTGTCTAGAGCGCAATGACGCTTCTTCGAATCGTCCTCGCACTCTAGCCTTTTGTTTGAGCATGATCTTTTCCAAAAACCGGCATCCACTTTTTGGGATCATGATCTAGATCGGCCGCCCAGCCGCCTGCGGCGTCCCGCCGCTACGCCCTTTGTGCGAGCGAATGTGGACCTTATTGGGAAAAGCCGAAACCCGGGCGGGCATGTACACTCCCTGTCAATCGCAGGACGAACCGATGACCGAGCAATTTCCCCGATTCGACAAATCCATCCGTCTCCAGCAGCGCTCGCACCGGATCATCCCGGGCGGCAGCCACACCTATGCCAAGGGCGACGACCAATATCCCGTGCTGGCGCCTGGCTTCATCGAGCGCGGCCAGGGCTGCCACGTGTTCGACGTCGATGGCAACCGCTACATCGAGTACGGAATGGGCAATCGGGCGGTCGGGCTCGGCCATGCCTATCCGCCGGTGCTGAGGGCGGTCGAGAAGGCACTGCCCGACGGCTGCAACTTCACCCGCCCGGGGCGAATCGAGCTCGACTGCGCCGACACCTTCCTGGAGACGATCGCCGCCGCCGAGATGGTGAAGTTCTGCAAGGATGGGTCCGACGCCACGTCGGGCGCCGTGCGGCTGGCTCGCGCCTATACGGGGCGCGACCTGATCGCGATCTGCGCCGACCATCCCTTCTTCTCGGTCGACGACTGGTTCATCGGCACCACCGAGATGAATGCGGGCATTCCGGAAGCGGTGCGGCAACCTCACGGTCTCCTTCCGCTACAACGACATCGCCAGCGTCAAGGCGCTGTTCAAGGAGCATCCCGGCCAGATCGCCGGGCTGATCATGGAGGCGTCGCGCGGCAGCGACCCGCAGAACGGCTTCCTGCACGAGGCGCGCCGAATCGCCCATGAGCACGGTGCGCTGTTCATCATCGACGAGATGATCACCGGCTTCCGCTGGCACCATGGCGGCGCGCAGCGCGTCTACGACATCGAGCCGGACCTGAGCTGCTTCGGCAAGGCGATCGCCAACGGCTTCTCGGTCTCGGCGCTGGCCGGCAAGCGGGAGTTCATGCGGCTCGGCGGCATCGAGCACACCGACCGGCCGCGCGTGTTCCTGCTGTCGACGACGCACGGCGCGGAAGGCCACGCCCTGGCGGCGGCGATCGCCACGATGCGCATCTACCAGAACGAGCCGGTCATCGAGCATCTCCATGCCCAGGGCCGCAAGCTCCGCATCGGCATCCTGGAGGCGGCGAAGCGGCACGGCATCGAGGACCATTTCAAGGTGGAGGGGCGCGACAGCTGCCTCATCTACTCGGCGCTCGACGCGCAGCGCCAGCCCAACCAGGCGTTCCGCACGCTGTTCCTGCAGGAGACGATCCGGCGCGGCCTGCTGATGCCGTCGCTGGTGGTCAGCTACACGCACGACAATGCGGCGATCGCCGAGACGCTCGAGGCGGTCGACGCAGCGCTGGCGGTCTATGCCCGGGCGCTGAACGACGGCGTGGAGCGGTTCCTGGTCGGGCGGCCCTCGCAGGTGGTGTTCCGCCGCTTCAACGAGGCGCCGGTCGGCAACGAGCCGGAACCGCGGGTCGCCAACCGCTGACGGCCAAGCGGCCGCAGCGCAGAAGGATGAAGACTAGGCCGAAAGGTGCACGACGGTCGTAGCCGACCGCCCGCCGGGCTCTCCCATCGGAGTTCTCGCCGGAACAGCAAAGTGACGGTAATTTCGAACCGTCGCGCGCCCGCGGGGGGCACGCACGGATTTTCCATCGCGCGAAAAGGGTCTCGCCATGAAGGTTCTTGTCACGGGGCATCAGGGCTATATCGGGTCGGTCATGGTGCCGATGCTGCTCAAGGCGGGGCATTCCGTCACCGGCTACGACAGCGACCTCTACCAGCGCTGCACCTATGCGCCGGGCGGCAGCCATCGGCGGCCGTTCCGATCCTCCGCAAGGACGTGCGCGAAGTCGATCCGCGCGACCTCGAGGGCTTCGACGCGGTCATCCACCTCGCCGCGCTGTCGAACGACCCGCTCGGCAACCTCGATCCCGAGATCACCTACGAGATCAACCATCGCGGCAGCGTGCGCATGGCCAAGGCGGCCAAGGACGCCGGCGTGTCGCGCTTCCTGTTCGCCTCGTCGTGCAGCAATTACGGCCAGTCGGGCGAGGACATCATCGACGAGACCGGCGAGCTCAACCCGGTCACCGCCTATGGCTGGTCCAAGGTGCTGTCCGAGCGCGACATCTCGCGAGCTGGCGGACACCAACTTCTCGCCCGACCTATTTCCGCCCGGCCACCGCCTACGGCCTGTCGCCGCGGCTGCGCTTCGACATCGTGCTCAACAACCTGGTCGCCTGGGCGGTGACGCAGGGCGTCATCCTGCTCAAGTCCGACGGCAGCCCGTGGCGGCCGATCGTCCACATCGAGGACATCTCGCGCGCCTTCATCGCCGGCCTCGGCGCGCCGCGCGAGAAGGTCCACAACGAGGCCTTCAACGTCGGCCAGACCGACGCACAACTACCGCATCCGCGAGATCGCCGAGGTCGTCGCCGAGGTGGTGCCCGGGCTGCCGGCTGGAGTTCGCCGCCGACGCCGGGCCCGGACAAGCGGTCCTACCGGGTGAGCTTCGACAAGATCGCCCGCGTGCTGCCCGACTTCAAGCCGCAGTGGGACGCGCGCGCGGGCGCCGAGCAGCTCTACGCCGCCTACACGAGCTCCAAGCTGACGCTCGAGGAGTTCGAGGGTCCGCGCTTCCAGCGCATCAGCCATATCCGGCAGCTGCTTGCCGACGGATTGCTGGGCAGCGACCTGCGCTTCCGCCGGATCGTCGAGGAGGCGCCCGCGCTGGTGCCGCTGGCGAGCTGAGGCGCTCGCCATGCACGGCATGCGACCGGAGGCCGCCCGCGACGCCGAGAGCCGATCGGCGTCGCTCGGGCGCGGAGATCTATCGCGCTGGCGGCGCGAGCTCTACCCGATCTGCCGCAGCATCACCGGCGACGGCGTCCGCGAGACGCTCGACGTGCTTTCGCGGCACATCGCGCTGAGCCGCCACGAGGTGCCGACGGGCACGCGCCGCCTTCGACTGGACGATCCCGAGCGAGTGGAACATCCGCGACGCCTATCATCAAGGACGCGGCCGGCAACGCGCGTCGTCGACTTCGCGCGACCACAACCTGCACGTGCGTGAACTACAGCGCGCCGGTCCGCGCCACGATGCCGCTCGCCGAGCTCAAGCGGCATCATCCACACCCTGCCGGAGCAGCCCGACCTCATCCCCTACCGCACGTCCTACTACTGCCGAGACGCTGGGGCTTCTGCATGGCGCACGACCGGCTGCATGGCCATGCCGGACGGCCTCTACGAGGTGGTGATCGATTCGACGCTCGAGGACGGCAGTCTCACCTACGGCGAATACCTGCACCGCGGCGAGACCGAACGACGAGTTCCTGCTCTCGGCCCACATCTGCCATCCGTCGCTCGCCAACGACAATTGCTCGGGGCTGGCGCTGCTGGCCATCTGGCGAGCCGGCTCAAGTCGCGTCGCAGACCCGCTACAGCTACCGCTTCCTCTTCGCGCCCGGCACCATCGGGTCGCTGGCCTGGCTTGCCGCCAACGAGGCACGGTCTCGACCGCATCAAGCACGGGCTGGTGGTGTCGTGCGTCGGCGACGGCGGCGGCCCCACCTACAAGAGGAGCCGCGCGCGGCAATGCGACGATCGACCGCGCCATGGCGCATGTCGTGCGCGGCGCGGCCGGCGGCGCGAACATCGCCGACTTCTCGCCCTATGGCTATGACGAGCGGCAGTACTGCTCGCCGGGCTTCAACCTGCCGGTCGGCCTGTTCCAGCGCAGCGCCTTCGGCACCTTCCCGGAATACCATACCTCCGGCGACAATCTCGACTTCATCAGCCCCGAGCATCTGGCCGGCTCCTACCGCATGATCATGGACGCGATCGACATCGTCGAGGGCGACTGGACGCCGCTCAACCTGTTTCCGAAGGGCGAGCCGCAGCTCGGCCGGCGCGGCCTCTACGCGGCGATGGGCGGCAACAAGTCGGTCGGCGTCAACACCATGTCGCTGCTCTGGGTGCTGAACCTGGCCGACGGAGAGCATTCGCTGCTGTCGATGGCCGAACGATCCGGCCTGAGCTTCGCCGAGGTCGCGGCGGCGGCGAGGATGCTGGCGGACCACGGCCTGCTCGCCGACGCCGAAGCGCCGGCGCTCAGGCCCGGCGGATCAGTCCAGCAGCGGCCAGGCGCGGTCCTTCTCGGACATGGTTGTGGGCGGCATCGGCCAGTCGATGGCGAACGCCGGATCGTCCCAGCGAACGCCGGTCGCCGCCTCGGGCGTGTAGAACTCCGAGATCAGGTACGAGGTGACCGTGTCGTCGGTCAGCGTCTGGAAGCCGTGGGCGAAGCCGGCCGGGATGTAGAGCTGCCGCTGGTTGTCGGGCGTCAGCTCGACGGCGATCCACCGCCGATAGGTCGGGGATGCGGGCCGCAGGTCGACGATCACGTCGTGCATGGCGCCACGCAGGCAAGACACCAGCTTGACCTCGGCGTGCGGCGCGCGCTGGAAGTGCAGGCCGCGCACCGTGCCGCGCTCGACGGAATGGGAGCGGCTGTGCTGGACGAACCGCGTCTCCAGGCCGTGCTCGCCGAACTCACGCTCGCAGAAGACGCGGGCGAACGAGCCCCGCTCGTCGCCGGGCCGGGGTCGGCACGACCAGCCAGGCGCCTTCGAGTTCCGTCGGTACAAATTGCATCGAAGCCCTTCCAAGCACGAGGTCCGACGCACTTTGCCGCGATCGCGCCGCGCGTGGAAGGTCCAGGCGCGAGAATCCTAGGGGGTAGGCCGGCTCACCCGAATGGAGCATGCCTGCGCCTAGCGGTCGACGCACGGGCACGACTTTGGAGGTGGTGGCACCTCCCGTCGGCCATTCCGCCACTCCCCTCCCCATGGCACTGCACGATCGGATGACCAACCCGTCCTCATGGTGGAATTGGCTGAAAACCGGCTTTCGCATAGCTTGGTGCCCGGCATGCAAGACGCCACTGCATGTGGGGCGGCGAGTTCTCAGGCAAAGCTAACCAGTTTCGCGACCTGGCTGCACGGAACCATGGCGACGACCGGAGCTATCAGGAATGAACATTCAAGCAGTTGACCTTGGCCGAGAGACCAAATCGGAGCCCCAGGCCGCCAACTGCCGGCTTTGCGGCAGCCGGCTCAAGCACACATTCGTCGACCTCGGCATGTCTCCGCCCTGCGAGAGCTTCCTGCAGGCCGGCGAAGTCGATCAGATGGAGATGTACTTCCCGCTGCACGTGCTGGTCTGCGAGACCTGCTACCTCGTGCAGCTCAAGGAGTATATGAGCCCTGAATCGATCTTCACCGAGTACGCCTATTTCTCGTCCTTCTCGACGAGCTGGGTGGCGCACGCCAAGCGCTACTGCGAGCAGATCACCAAGCGCCTGAACCTCGGCGCCGACAGCCTGGCCGTCGAGCTGGCGAGCAATGACGGCTACCTCCTGCAGCATTTCCCGGCCACTGGGCGTGCCCGTGCTCGGCATCGAGCCGGCCGCCAACGTGGCGCGGGCGGCCGTGGAGAAGGGCATTCCGACGCGCGTCGACTTCTTCGGCGTGCGGCTTGCCAAGCAGCTGGTCTCCGAAGGCGTCGGCGCCGACCTGATCGTCGGCAACAACGTTCTCGCCCAGGTGCCGGACCTCAACGACTTCGTCGCCGGCATCGCCATCCTGCTCAAGCCGGAAGGCGTCGTCACGCTGGAGTTCCCGCACATCGAGCGCCTGATGGAGGAGAACCAGTTCGACACCATCTACCACGAGCATTTCTCCTACTTCTCGCTGCTCACCATCGAGAAGATGGCGGCGCGGCACGGGCTCAAGGTGATCGACGTCGAGGAGCTGCCGACGCATGGCGGATCGCTGCGCGTCTATCTCGCCCACCAGGGAAGCAACCGGCCGGTCGAGGCGGCAGTCTCGACTGCTCGTCCAGCGCGAGATGCGGCACGGGCTGACCCAGATCGCCACCTACGCCTCGTTCGGCGAGAAGGCGCGGCGCGCCAAGCGCGACCTGCTCGCCTTCCTGATCTCGGCCAAGAACGAGGGCAAGACGATCTGCGGCTACGGGGCGCCGGGCAAGGGCAACACCTTGCTCAACTACTGCGCGATCGGCACCGATTTCCTGGACTTCACGGTCGACCGCAATCCGTACAAGCACGGCCGCTTCACGCCGGGCATGCACATCCCGATCTTCCCGGTCGACGCGATCGACGTGGTCAAGCCCGACTACATCCTGATCCTGCCCTGGAACCTGAAGGACGAGATCATCCAGCAGATGCATCACGTCGCCGCCTGGGGCGCCAAGTTCGTCGTGCCGATCCCATTCGTCACCATCATCGATCCTGCGGAGTAAACGAAGATGAAGGTCGTGCTTTTCTGCGGCGGGCTCGGAACCCGCATCCGCGAGTACTCCGAGAGCATCCCGAAGCCGATGATCCCGCTCGGCCATCAGCCGATCCTGCGCCACGTCATGCAGTGGTACAGCGACTACGGCCATGACGACTTCGTGCTCTGCCTCGGCTACAAGGCCAACATCGTCAAGGACTTCTTCCTGAACAGCCGGCCGCAGACCTTTGCCGACTGCATCGTGACGAGCGGCGGCCGCGACGTCCAGCTCCTGGACGACAACACCAAGGACTGGCGCATCACGCTGCTCGACACCGGCATCTGGCGCAACATCGGCGAGCGCCTGTGGGCAGCCAAGGATCACGTGAAGAACGAGAAGATGTTCCTCGCCAACTACAGCGACGGGCTGACCGACGTCGACCTCGACGACATGGTCGAGAAGTTCGAGGCGAGCGGCAAGCTCGCCTGCTTCCTCGCCGTGCGCCCGCCGCTGACCTACCATCTCGCCGACATCGCCGAAGACGGGCGCGTCCGCGAGTTCCGCAGCTCGGACCGCTCGGACATCTGGATCAATGGCGGCTACTTCCTGTTCCGCCCGGAGATCTTCGACTACATGCGCGAAGGCGAGGAGCTGGTGCTCGAACCCGTTCCAGCGGCTCATCGAGAAGGACATGCTGATGGCCTACAAGCATGAAGGCTTCTGGCGGTCCATGGACACGATGCGCGACTGGCAGATCGCTCGAGGACATGGTCGAAAAGGGCGACATGCCCTGGGACCGCAAGGTGTCGGCCGAGCAGGCGCGGCGCAACCTCCTCAAGGCCGGCTGATGTTCGGCCTTGGCCTTGCGCGGCCGGGCGAGCGCCTCTCGGTGCTCTGCCTGGGCGCGCATTCCGACGACATCGAGATCGGCGCCGGCGGCACCATCCTCAGCATGATCGAGGCCGGCGCACGGCTCAACGTGCGCTGGTGCGTGCTGTCGGGCGGCGGCGTGCGGGCGGCGGAAGCCGCCGCCGCGGCCGAGGCCTTCCTGCAAGGCGCGGCCGAGCGGCAGGTCGAGGTGGCGTCCTTCGAGGACAGCTATTTTCCCTCGCAGAGCCGGGCCATCAAGCAATGGCTCATCGACGTCCGCGGGCGCTTCACGCCCGACGTCGTCTTCACCCATCAGCAGGGCCGACGCCCACCAGGACCACCGGGAGGTCAACCAGCTGACCTGGAACGTCTTCCGCGACCACCTGGTGCTCGAATACGAGATTCCCAAATGGGACGGCGACCTCGGCCAGCCCAACGCCTACATGCCGCTCAGCAAGGCGGTCATGGAGAAGAAGTCGGCGCTGCTCGACGCCCATTTCGGCACGCAGCGGTCGAAGGACTGGTTCGACAAGGAGACCTTCCAGGGCCTGGCGCGGCTAAGGGGCATGGAATGCCGCGCGCCGGAGCTCTACGCCGAGGCCTTCACCATGCGCAAAGCGCGGCTCGGCTGAGCCGCGCCGTTCCCCTCACCCGTCGCGGGCTTGCGCCCGCGCCGACCTCTCCCCGGCGGGGAGAGGAGCGGCGGTGCCTTCTGCGTCAGAATCCCTTCGAGGGTGATCCAGAGAGACCAAACGCTATTAGCCTTGACGGGTTCGCGCCCTCCTCTCCCCGCCGGGGAGAGGGTGGCCGGAGCGTAGCGGAGGCCGGGTGAGGGGCGATCCGCCCTAGCTCGCGAACAGCTCCGGATATTTGGCGCGGAACTCGTCGGAGCCGATGAGGCCCTCGGCCACCGCGTCGCGGCTCAGCTTGCCCTTGGTGAGGTCGGCGGCATAGGCGGCGAGGCCATCGCCGTCGGCGTCGCGTCCGAGCAGCGTGCGATAGAGGAACTGCACGTATTCGGCGTTGGTCATCGTATAGGTCGAGAAGCGGCTGCTGAACTCGTCGGACGAGACCATGGCGTCGAGCATGCCGGCCACCGTCGTCGACTTGCTCTCCAGCGACTGGGCCCAGCCTTCCAGGCCGCCGCCGTCCGGCGCGCGGCCGAGCACCAGGCAATAGGCGAAGCCGACCTGGCGGACCGTCGGGCTGTCGCCCAGCGCGGCCTTGGCGAGGTCGCAATCGCGCTTCGGCGACGCGCTCGGCCCAGGTCGGCCGAGCATCTCGCGCAGCATGCGTGTAGGCGGGCTTCGGCTCGCCGGCCCACCACCCCTTGTCGTTGCTGCCCATCAGCCGCACGAGGCCGTAGTAGGCCTCGGAGTCCGGTTTCAGATAGGACTGGTCGAGAAGCTCGTAGATCTGCCCCGCCTCGACGTCGTAGGCGTCCGAGAGTGCCTCGAGCTTCTCCATGATCGCCTTCAGCCCGGCGGCTTGCTGGTCGTCGCCGGCCTGGCTGCCCTTGCGATTGTTGAACTCGGTCACCCAGATCGGGTGCCCGTAGCCCTTGAGGATCTTGAACGCCCATTCAGGGTCGTCGCCGTAGAGATGCCAGACCGAAATGTCCCACTGGATGCCGTCGCGCTGCATCAGCTCGAAGGCGCCGGTATGGCCCCAGCCGGCGGTGCCCATCGCCTTGCGGATCGTCGGGTCCACCGAGATCATGCCGTCGGACATGCCCTTCAACGAAGCGCTGACCTTGTCCCAGCGCGGGCCGTAGTAGTGGAGCGGCCCGGAGCCCTCGGCGGGGCCCCATTCGCACGGATATTTGGTGCCGTCCATGCGCATCTCGCAGGGGCGGATGATGGCGTAGTTCTCCAGCTCGTTGCCGAGCTCCCAGACGCGGACGTCCTTCTTGAAGCGCTTGCCGAGCGCCTCCGTCAGGGCGCGCGCCTTCTCGTAGATCTGCGCCGGCGGCGTCTTGTCGTAGTCGATCGCCGGGGTGATCACCGGCAGCACCTCGATGCCCCTCGGCTTGGCTTTCTCGATGATGGCGGCCAGGCCGTCCGCCTGGTCGAGGCCGGAAATGTCGACCCGATAGGAACGGGCGCCGAGATCGGCCAGGTAGTCGAGTTGCCGGTCGATGGAGACGCCGGGATAGCTGGCGAGCGGGTGTCCGTTCAGGCCCCAGGCTATGTCGGCTCGCGCGCCGGCGGCGGTCGCCGCAAGCGTTGCGAGGGCCAAGAGCAGTGGTCTGATCATTTGCGACTCCGTTTCGCGTATCGGATGTCTAAAGGTAGAGAGCCGGGCTTTGCCGGCAAATTCTGCCAATGGGCTGAGATGTCGTGGCAACTACCACTTTCGGGTTGCCGGCTCGCCGTCGATCTCCATCATCTGATCGAGATAGGTCTCGGCGATGCCTCGCCAGGTGTAGCGGCGCGCCTGGGCCCGGCCGGCGCGCTCGGTGCGGCGGCGCAGGCCAGGATCGTCGCGCAGCCGGCGCACCGCCTCGGCCCAGCCGACGACGTCGTCGGGGTCGGCGTAGAGCGCCGCGTCGCCGCATACCTCCGGCAGGCAGGGCGCGGTCGAGGCCACCACCGGGCAGCCCCAGGTCATGGCTTCGACGGCCGGCAGCCCGAAGCCCTCGATGCGGGACGGGAACAGGAAGCACAGCGCGCCTTGCAGCGCCTTGGCGAAGTCGTCGTCGCTGATGCGGCCGAGCAGCCGCAGATTGGGCGGCAGCGCCGCGGCGCCGAGGTCGATGTCGCCGGCCATCCAAAGGTCGATGCCCATGGCGTCGAGCAGCGGCGCCAGCTCCAGCAGCAGCGCGACGTTCTTGTACTTCTGGCTGCGGCCGATCGCCAGCGCATAGGGCCGCGTCGCGGCATCGGGAAAGCTCGAGCGGTCGGCCTGCCAGCGGGCGGCGTGGTCGGCGCCGTTGTAGGTGACGACGATCTTTTCCTCCGGCGCGACGCCGAACTCGACGAGATGGCGGGCCGACAGCTGCGACACGGTGGTGACGCGGGCGACCCGACGGCCGAGCGCCGGCATCAGCAGGCGGTGGACCCAGCGGAAGAAGAAGCCGTAGCTCTCCGGCATCAGGCGCGTATGCAGGTCGTGCATGCAGACGATCTGGCGCTTCACGCGCAATGGCGCCAGATTGCAGAAGCTGAGCAGGCCGCCCGGCACCGCCGCCGGAAGCTGCGCCTGGACCCAGAACTGCGGCAGGCGCGGCCGGCTCGAACTCGGGCAGGATGCGCAGCGGGATGGCCTTCAGAGGAAGCGGCTCGCGGCCTTCGCGCGGCGCGACGATGTCGATCTCCAGGCCGGCCGTCAGCGGATGCCGGGCCGCCACGAGGGCGTCGAGAGCCATCGTCACCTCGCGCGCATAGCGGGCGACGCCGGTCGGCTGCAGGGCGAGGAAGTCGCCGTTGATGGTCCAGCGACGCAACAGCGGCACCGGGCCGGCGGCGGCGCTGCTCGCGCGCCTCCGGCGGCGGTCGCGCGGGGCTCGCTTGCCGGCAAGCGACGGCTGTGCCCAGAATCGATCGAAGTCATGTTGCCCTGGCGCCCGCCATACGAGAGGATGCCGCCCCGGCATGCGCGGCGACGGCGCAGTCTAACACCGCGGCCGGATCGCGAGCGCTAACCCCTTGGTGGTAATTCCGGGCCTGCGGCCGCGCATGCTCGCCGACACCCTCCCAATGGCCGTAGTGACGCGGCACGCCAGGAACGGCACCATGCTGGAACTCCAGTCAGTATGACGGGGCCGGGCCTTCCATCGGCGGGACTGGTCCCGTTTCCTTCTTGGGACGGCCAGCGCCTGATGACACGACATTGGACGATCAACGGACGCTTCCTGTCCCAGCCGCTCACCGGGGTCCAGCGCTACGCGCATGAAGTGGTGCGCGAGCTTGACCGGCTGGTCGCCTCGCGATCGCCGCTCGTCCAGGGCCTGGAGATCGAGATCGTGGCGCCGCCCGATGCCGTCGACGCCATGGGCCTGTCGGCGATCGGCAGCCGCGTGGTCGGACGCGCCGGCGGTCATTTGTGGGAGCAGACGGTGCTGCCGTCGGCGCTTGCGCGGGCGGGCTGGTCAGCCTGTGCAACACGGGCCCGCTCGGCGTTCGCAAGCAGATCGTCTGCATCCACGACGCCAACACGCGCAACTATCCCGAGAGCTATTCGCGCGCCTTCCGCTCGCTCTACCGGATGCTGATGCCGGCGATCGGCAGCGCGGCGCGGCAGGTCGCCACCGTGTCGCATTTCTCGGCCGGCGAGCTGGCGCGGTTCGGCATTGCCAAGCCGCGCAAGATCTTCGTCGCGCCCAACGGCCACGAGCACGCCGCGCGCTGGAGCCGCGCCATTCCGCCGCGACGCGCGGCGCCGCCGGGCCGCGGACGATCGTGCTCATCGGCAGCAACGCGCCCCACAAGAACACCGGGCTGATCGTCGGCATGGCTGACCGCCTGGCGGCGGCCGGCCTCAAGGTCGCGGTCGTCGGCATGGCGGATCGCCAGGGTCTTCAAGGCGGCGCGCCCCCTGCCCCAGGCCGACAACGTCGCCTGGCTCGGCCGGCTCTCCGACGACGAGCTCGCGGCGCTGCTCGGCGATTCGCTCTGCCTGGCCTTCCCCTCCTACGTCGAAGGCTTCGGCCTGCCGCCGCTCGAGGCGATGACGCTCGGCTGCCCGGTGGTGGCATCCGACCGGGCCTGCATGCCGGAAATCTGCGGCGAAGCCGCGCTCTACGCCGATCCCGACGACCCGGAGGCGTGGATCGGGCATTTCGTCCGGCTCGCCGAAACGCCTGCGCTGCGGGCCGACCTCTCGGAGCGCGGGCTCGCCCGGTCGCGGCTCTTCAGCTGGCGCGCGACGGCCGAGCGCTATCTCAAGGCGATGGCAGAGGCCGACGGCCTCGCCGAGGCGCCACCTTTGGCGGTGGCGGCCGAATAGGCGTCTCTCGGCGGAAATCAGCGGTAGGCGTGCTTCTCGCGGACGTCGGCGACGGCGTCCTGGATCGCCCGGTCGAAGCGGTCTTCCGAGAAGCGGCTCGCATTGGCGCGGCACGCCAGCGGGGCGATGGCCTGCGGGTTCTCCTCGAACGCGGCCACGGCGTCCTTGAGGGCGGCGACCGTCTGACGCGTGAACAGGATGCCCGTCGGATGCTCGGCGCTGCCCAGCGGACGGACGATGTCGCAGGCGCCGCCGCGGCCGAAGGCGATCAGCGGCGTGCCGCAGGCCTGCGCCTCGGCGAGCGCGATGCCGAAATCCTCGCAGCCGGCGAACACCATGGCCTTGGCCTGGGCGACCGTGCGGACGTAGTCCTCGCGCGGCAGATAGCCCGCAAAGCTGACGTTCGGGCCGGCGAGCGCCCGCAGCGCCTTCGACTGCTGGCCCTCGCCGACGACCACCAGGCGGCGCGACGGCATCTCGTTGAAGGCCTGGATGACGAGGTCGGTGCGCTTGTAGGGGGCCAGGAACGAGGCGGCGACGTAGTAGTCGTCCTTCTCGCCGGTGTAGGTCAGCTCGTCGACGGCCACCGGCGGGAACACCACCTGCGCGTCGCGGCCATAGATGTGGCGGATGCGCGAGCGAACGAAGCTCGAATTGGCCAGCATCAGGTCGGGCCCGTGCGCCGTGCGCGTGTCCCAGGTGCGCAGATTGTGCAGCATGTAGCGGAACAGCAGCCCCTTCGGGCCGAAGCCCATGCGCCCTTGCTGGAGATAGGAGAACTGCTCGTCCCAGGCGTAGCGGACGGGGCTGTGGACATAGCACAGATGCGGCTGGTCCGGGCGGGTCAGCACGCCGCGCGCGAAGGCGGCCGAGGACGAGATGACGACGTCGTAGTCGGTCACGTCGAACTGCTCGATCAGGAACGGGCAGAGAAAGAACAGGTGCCGGTAGTACTTCTCGATCATCGGCAGCTTGTCGGCGGCCGAAGTGTGGAATTCCACGTCGCGGAAATACTGCTCCTTGACATCGTCGTGGCAGGAAATCGAACAAGGTGAACACGTTGGCGTTCGGGAACTGCTTGCAGATCTGCGCCAGGACGCGCTCGCCGCCGCGGAAGTTCGGGCACCAGTCGTGCACCACGGCGACGCGCAGGCCGGCGTCCATGACAAGCGGCAGCGGTTCCGTGCCGCGGTCGATCGAGGGGATGGCGGCGAGTTCGAGTGAGCGTTCGTGGCGCATGAGGAGTGACGCGTTCCCTGTGTCTAGCGAATCAGGTGCGATCTCTCTCGCCCCAGAACCCGTGCGAAGTCTGGCTTCCGGGACATCGTCGAGCCAAGTCGACAATGGGTGGGTGGGATGCGGTGCCTCACCGATCGGCCTATCCCAAACGGGTAGGCTGCCTACCCCCGGAGGCGGTCTGCCTACCCCCTACACCCCCAGTCTCATGACGGCACAACGGCGACCGTAGCCCTATTTGCAAGGTGCCGGACGGGCGGCGGGCGCCTAGTTTCTTGCCCACTGTCGCGCGCGCCCGTTCGCGCGCACCGAGCCATTGGCGGAGGCTTGCCAAAACATGCAACGACCCAACACGTCCTCGTCCAACCGGCCGCGCGGCTGGCGACACCTGCTGCTCGTCGGCGCCTCCGCCCTGACGATCGCCGTCTCGGGCCTGTCGCCGGCGGGCGCTGCCGACTATCAGCTCGGCCCGCAGGACAAGGTGCGGCTCAAGATCTTCGAATGGCGCGCCTCCCGCGATGCCTTCTTCGAGTGGAAGGCGATGAACGACGATTTCATCGTGGCGGCCGACGGCACCCTGTCGCTGCCCTTCGCCGGCCAGGTCCAGGCGGCGGGCGCCACGCCGAGCGAGCTCTCGAAGTCGATCGGCGACCGCCTGCGCGACGAGATGGGCCTGGGAAGGGCCCCGAACGTCGCCGTCGAGGTCGTCGAGTACAGGCCCTTCTTCATCGTCGGGCACGTCACCAAGCCCGGTGAGTTCCCTTTCCGGCCCGGCCTGACGGTCCTGCAGGCGATGAGCATCGCCGGCGGGCTGCAGCGGCGCGAGGAAGGCGAGAACAGGCTGGAGCGCGAGGTCATCGCCGGACGCGGCGACGTCGGCGTCTACGCCTTGCAGAATGTCACCATGCTGGCCCGCAAGGCGCGGCTTGAGGCGGAGCTCGCCAATGCCGATTCGATCACCTTTCCGGACCAGCTCGAGCGACGGAAGTCGGAAGGCGTCGTCAAGCTGGTGGTGGAGCAGGAGAAGTCGATCTTCCTCGCCCGCCGCGACGGCCTGGCGACACAGGTCAGCGCGCTGACCGGGCTGCGCGACTTCCTGGAAAAGGAAGTCTCCTCGCTGGAAGCCCAGCTGGTGTTCCACGATCGCCAGATCGAGCTGGTCCGCAAGGAGCTGTCCGGCGTTTCGTCGCTGGTGAACAAGGGCTTTGCCGCGGCGCCGCGCGAGATCGGCCTGGAACGGACGCTGGCCGAAATCCAGGCCGGCCGGCTGTCGGCCGAGACCAGCCTGCTCAGGGCCCGCCAGGAGATCAGCCGCACCGACATCGCCATCCTGCAGCTGAAGAACCAGCAGGCCAACGAGGTGGCCGTGTCGCTGCGCGAGACGCAAGCGCAGCTCGAGGAGCTGCGCAGCAAGGCCGACACGGCGATCGAGCTGCTGCACGAAGCGGAGAGCTCGGCGCCGCGGCTCCTGGCGCTGCGCAAGCAGTCGCTGACGGCCGAGCCGAAGCTCACCATCGTGCGCCAGTCGGAATCCGGGCCGGTCGAGATCGCCGCGACCGAGGCGACGGCCGTCGAGCCGGGCGATACGGTCAAGGTGGCGCTGCCGCTGGCGCTCGGGCTCGAGGATTTCGACGCCGGCGCAGCGCTCTCCGACCTGACCGGCCTGCCCGAGCTGTCGTCCTCGACGCCGCCGGCGGACGACGGCGCCACCCAGTAGTTCGCCCGTCACCCACGCAGGGTCTTCGCCCCGGTCGGCTCGGTCGGGGCGCACGGAGCCGTCTGCGACGGGAACGATGGTCGGGTCGCAAGGCTTCACAAAGCCGTGATAGTCTGCTCTGGTCCTGCCCCGCTCACATCCCGCGGGACGTCCAGGGAGATCGCATTGCTTTGGGGCCTTGTCGCAGTCGGGTTGACCGGCATCCTGCTCGGCCTCCGCTTTCGGGCCCCGGCGTTGCTGGCGGCCACGGGCTTCGTGGTCGCGGCCTGCCTGGTGCTCGGCCGCACCGGCGACTTCCCGTGGGGCTTCTTCTGGACGACGCTGGTGATGGTGCTCGCCCTGCAATGCGCCTATCTGGTCGGGCTTTGCCTGGCGCTGATCTGGCGGCGCCAGGTCTAGATCGCCTTGGCGGCTCAGGACGTCTGGTCGAACCGCATCACCGCGAACACCGTACGCACCAGGATGGCGATGTCGCCGCCGAGCGACCAGGTGCGGACGTACTGGCTGTCCAGGAAGACCCGGCGCGAATAGTCGGTGTTGCTGCGGCCGTTGACCTGCCACAGCCCGGTGAGGCCGGGACGGGTGCGCAGATAGTCGGCCGCGAAGATGCCGTAGCGCTGCAGCTCGTCGGCCACCACGGGGCGCGGCCCCACGCAGCTCATGTCGCCCAGCACGATGTTGAACAGCTGCGGCAGCTCGTCGAGGCTCGACTTGCGCAGCATCTGGCCGAAGACGGTGATGCGCGGGTCGCGCCGCAGCTTCTGCGTCGCCTGCCACTCGCGGGCGGCGTCGGGATTGTGCGCCAGGTGCTCCTCCAGCACGCGCTGGGAGTCGGTCACCATGCTGCGGAACTTGTAGCACTTGAACATGCGGCCGTTGAAGCCGACGCGGCCGTGCGAGAAGATCACCGGTCCGCGCAAGGTCGCCTTGAGCGACCAGTGCGATCACCAGCATGATCGGCGCGGCCAGCGCCAGCGCGGTGAGCGAGACGGCGAGGTCGACCACCCGCTTCACCCAGCCGCCCAGCGGGCGCGGCGGGGCGCTGTCGACGTGGCCGGCGGCCAGCTGGCGGTTGTCCTGGTCGGTGGCGGTCGCAACGGCCGACTGCTCGCCGCTCGCTGCAGCGCCCGACAGGGCGGGCAGCGCGGCCTCCATGGCGAGCGGCGCCGCGTATGGACCCGGCGTCGCCACCTGCGGGGCTGGCGCCAGGAGGTTGCGGACGTTGCGCTGGATGGGTCCGATGTTGAAGGCGTTCATGGTCATCTGCGGCTAAGACGGATCGCTCGTTTTCAAGCGAAGTTTTCCAGTTTCCAAGGCGTTGCGGCAAGAACGGCAAAGGAGGTAACGGGATTGTCGCGGGGGTATGACCTAAGCCCTTAGCCTTAAAGGCGGTGCCCCGCGGAGGGCCATTCCGGGCGGCAGAACGGCCGAGAGCCGCCAGGACGCGCCCGGCGGCTCTCGGCAAGCCCGACTGATTCGTTTTCGAATCAGCGCGGCAACAGGGTTCCGACGCGGCGGTAGCGCGGCGTCGACATGATGCGCACCTTGGTCAGCAGGACGCCGATGATCGAGGCCTTGCCGGCCTGCAGCGCCCGCGCCAGCTCGGCGACGAGGCCGGCCGGCGTCTTGCCCCACTCGACCACCATGATCACCCCGTCGAGCAGCGTGCCGATGGACAGGCGGTCGGCGCCGGAGGTGAGCGGCGGCAGGTCGACGACGATCATGTCGTAGTCGCCGAGCTCGGGCAGCAGCGCTTCCATGTTCTTGGCCGACAGCAGCCCCCGCGAGTCGACGACCGCGCTCGGCAGGAGGTCGAAGCCGAAGGTGGTGACGAACTTGATGTGCTTCTTGATGGAGTTGGAGCGGTCGGACTTCCGCTCGGCATCGGGGCCGGCGCCGAAGCCTTCGCTGAGCGCCGAGTGGTAGGTGTCGGCGTCGATGACCAGCGTGCGGAGCCCGTAGCGGACATAGAGCATCGCCAGGTTGCTGGCGCACAGGCTCTTGCCCTCGCCCGGCAGCGCGGAGGTGACGCCGATGCAGCGGATCGGATGCGCCGTGTCGGCGAGGCTGATCGCCGTCTTGACGCTTCGCATGCTGTCGCTGAAGCGCGATTGCGGCGAGCGGACCACCTCGTCCAGCCGCGCGAAGCCGCCGCGCCGGCCGCCCACCACGGGCAGCTCGCCGATGCATTCGAGGCCGAGATCCTCGCGGATCTGATGCGGCGAGCGCACGGTGCGGTCGAGCGTGTGCCGGAGGAACGCGAAGCCGACGCCGGCGACGATGCCGGCAAGCACGCCGAAGGCGATGACCAGCTTGGGGCGCGGATGCGAGGCGAGCAACGGACGCGTCGCCAGCGTGATCACTCGCGCGTCGGCGACCGGATAGGATTGCTGGCTGACCGAGCTGGTATAGGCCTGCAGGAAACTTTCATAGATCTTGCGGTAGGTGTCGGCGGTGACCTCGAGCTCCTCGAGCGTCGGTCCGTCCGCCTGCTTGGGCCTGGCTTCGCCGGCCGCCTCTTCGGCCGGCCGGGCCACCCGGTAGTCGTGCCGCGAGCGGAACTCCTGGGCCACCTGCGTGGCGTTGTTCATCTGAGTCCGTAGCTCGCGCAGGCGCCGCTCCAGCCAGGCGCCGCCTTCGCGCGCCGCCGCCGCCTTGGTCTCCACCTGCTCGCGTACGAAAGCATCGGCGGCCGAATTCGCCACCTTGGCCGCCAGGTCCGGGTCGTTCGAGCTGAACGACATGTCGATGGCGTAGGACACGCCGACCCGGCGAACGTCGAGGCCGTCGTTGAAGATCCGCATCGTGCGGCGGCCCTGCTCGAACTCCTTGAGCGGGTGGTGGGCCGGCTCCACCGGCTCGGCGCTGCCGAAGAAGCCGCGGACGGACTGGAACCAGGTGCCGCCCTCGAGGCCGAGCGCCGCGGCGGCGCTGGCGCGCAACCGGGCCAGCCGCTCGGCGAGCGTCGGCGAGCTCGACTGGTTGAACTTCTTGTCCTCGCGCAGCTTGAGCTGGGCGATGACCATCGAGGCGATCTTCTCCGACTGCATGACGGCGATCTGGCTCTCGATCTGGGCCGTATCGAGCGACAGGTTCACCTCGTTGACCTGTTGCTGGGCCAGCTGAGACAGCTTCGGCTCGATCAGGATTTGCGTGGTGGCGGTGTAGATCGGATCGGTGGTGGCGATGTAGAACCATGCGCCGAGCAGGCCGAGCGCGAGAAACGCCGCAATGGTGGCCAAATGCTGCTTGAGCAGCGCCAGCATGTCCTTGAGGCTGAGATAGTCGCGCTGCGGAGCCGCCTGAGGCTGCTGGTCTCCGGCCTGCCGCCACTGGCGTGCGATGATGGCGTCCATTCCCAATTCCCGCAAATAGCAGGCGATCCGAAAGCACGCGGACCGTGCCCGGATTCGACTTGCCTGGCCCGAAGCTGTCGTGGGAATCTACGCGAGCCCCCGGCGAGGTAAATGCCGCCATAGGGCGTAGAGTTGGCCTTGGGCGTGCCCGGAGACCCTCGGACGGATACTTCAAATGATTGAGGGACGCGGATGCAACAGCAGGAGTCAGGCGCTCTGCCTAAGCATTCCGGCCTCGGCGAGCAACTCATCGCGGACGAATTGACGGACCGCCGCGACGTCGGGAAGGCGGCGCCTCGCCGCGGTGTCGCCGGCCTTGCCCACCTTGATCGACACGCCGCCGAGCTTGTTGACGCATTCGAACCCGCTCTCGTCCGAGACGTCGTCGCCGATGAACACCGGGGTGCGGCCCTTGAACGGCGCGATGTCCATGAAGCGCAGGATGGCGGCGCTCTTCAGGGCGTTGACCGGCATGAACTCCAGCCCGGCGTGGCCGAGGACGACGCGGTACCCCTCCGGCAGCTGGGGAAGCACGCGCTCCGCGGCCTGGGCGACGGCCTGCAGCGCCTCCGGCGCAGCGCGGGTGTGGATGGCAAGCACCGGGCCCTTGCGCTCGAAATAGACCCCCTTGGCGCTGGCGAACTCGGCCTGCAGGGCCTCGGCGACTGCGCGCACGTCCTCCGGCTCGTCGGCCGCCTCGATCGGCCCTCCCCGCGTTAGCCGGTGCTCCAGCCCGTAGAGGCCGGCGACGGGCATTGCCATCGGCCCGAACAGCCTGTCGACCATGGCGACGGTGCGGCCGGTGACGAAGGCGACGGCGCCTTTCAGGCCAGCTTCGGCGTCGACGAGCAGGTTCGCGCAGTTCCTCGTCGACGGCCACGCCTTCCGGGTGGGGATGGTGCTCGATCAGGGTGCCGTCGATGTCGAGGAAGAGCGCCGCGTTCATCGTCTTCCCCACGCGCCTGCGGCCATCTTGCCCGGTGGAGGCATCGCGGCGCGCCCCGGCGAAGCGGCGCCGCCACCGCCCGGGAGGGCGCGCAGCTGGCCGCGCTTGCGGACCCGCGCAGCGTCGAGAAGCATGCTGCCGGCCCAGCGGAACACGTTGTTGCTCCGCACGACCTCGCGCAGCCGCCGCATCCGGGCCGCCTGCTCGGCCGGCGGCATGGTGACGGCCGCGAAATAGGCGTCGGCCATGGCGGAGGCGTCGAACGGGTTGACGATCAGCGCTTCGAGAAGCTCCTTGGAGGCGCCGGCGAAGGTGCTCAGCACCAGCACGCCCTGCTCGTCGTCGCGGCTGGCGACGAACTCCTTGGCGACCAGGTTCATGCCGTCATGCAGGCTGCTGACCACGCACACGTCGGCCGCCCGGTAGAGCTCGAAGAGCTCCGCCTGGTCGCGATGCTCGGGGATGAGCACGATCGGCTGGTAGCCTTCGGATGCCGTAGCGCTCGTTGAAGTCGGCGACGTAGTCCAGGCATTCCTGGTGGAGCTGCTGGTAGGCCGGCAGCGCGCTGCGGCTCGGCGCGGCGATCTGCAGGAAGACCAGCCGGCCGATCCAGTCCGAATGCTGGTGGAAGAACTCGTCCAACGCCTCGAAGCGGTCGAGGATGCCCTTGGTGTAGTCGAGGCGCTCGACGCCGACGGCGAGCCTGACGTCCGGCGGCAGGCCGTAGCGTTCGAGGAGGCGGGCCCGCGCGTCCTTCGCCGGCGGGCCTTTGTCCTCGGGCCATTCGATCGAGATCGGATAGGGATGGACGAGCGTCGTCGAGCCCCGGTAGCTGATGGCCGAGGCGTCGCGGTCGATCCGCGACTCCATGAAGCGGTCGACGCTGTCGAGGAAGTTGTTGCAGTGGAACTGGATGTGGAAGCCGAGGATCGAGCTGCCCAGCAAGCCGTCCAGCAGCTCGTCGCGCCAGGGGCAGACGCTGAACACCTCCGAATTCGGCCAGGGAATGTGCCAGAAGGTGACGATCACCGCCTCCGGCAGGCGCTCGCGGATCAGTCGCGGCAGCAGCGCGAAGTGGTAGTCCTGGATCAGCACGACCGGCCGGCTGCTCTTGGCCTCCTCGACCACCGCGTCGGCGAACTTGCGGTTGACCGCCTGGTAGCATTCCCAGTCGGCGGCGCGGAACACGGGCCGGGTAAACGCGATATGGCAAAGCGGCCATAGCCCCTCGTTGGCAAAGCCGTTGTAGTAGCCCTTGTGCTCCTCCTCGCTCAGCCAGATGCGGCGCAGCGTATAGGCCGGGTCGTCCGGCGGCACGGCGACATGGCCGCTGGCGTCGACCGTCTGGCGGTCGGCCGAGCCGCTGCCATGGGCGATCCAGATGCCCGAGCAGGCGCGGGTCACCGGTTCCAGCGCCGAGACGAGGCCGCTCGCCGGCACCTGGACGCGCACCTCGCCGTCGACCATCTCGTGCACGTAGGGCTCGCGGTTGGAGACGACGATGACCTCCGTGTCGGGGAGCTCCTGGCCGAGGATCTGGCGCAGCGTGTCGGCCGACCATTGCACCAGCGATTCGTCGTTCTGCGTGTTGCGCTCGCCTTCGCGCAAGATGGGTTCGGGTTCGCTGGCCGCCGGGCGCGCCGTCTGCCCTCGGTTGCGGTAGAAACCGAGCGCAAAGGCGGCCAGGACGATGAGGACGAAGACGAAGGCGGCCCCGATGATCCACGGGGCTTCGAAAGCAGGTATCGGCATTTTTCCCTTCTCGCCTGCGGCCGCTCGCCAGAGCCTCGACCGCAAGTTCCATCGTGCCGACCAGGGCCGGCACACAGGGGTCAAACACCTCAGCGCCGGCAATGTTCCGAGAAAAGACTCCTATCCGGGCAGCTCAGGACCGCACGACGAACGGCACCAGCCCTTCATGGCGGCGGTGGAGGTAGGAGACGACGCGGTCGCCCACCCGCTCGAAGACGATGTCGACCGCCGCCTCGCCGACTTCCAGATGGCGGATGAACAGATTGTCGATGCCGATCGGCAGGCGCGGCCGCGTCACCGTGATCTCGCCCTTCCAGCCGTCGATCTTCAGGCCGAGGCAGGCCTGCATCAGCATGAAGACGGCGCCGGCGGACCAGGCCTGCGGCAGGCAGGCCACCGGATAGGCCACCGGCGCTTCGCCGGGAGCGCGGGCGAAGCCGCAGAACAGCTCCGGCAGGCGCATGTTGAAATGCACGGCCGCCTCGAAGGTGGCGCTCATCAGGCGCACGACGCTGTCGCGCTCCTCGTAAGCGGAAAGGCCGACGGCGCAAATGGCCGTGTCGTGGGGCCAGATCGAGCCATTGTGATAGGACATCGGGTTGAACGGCGCCTCGTCCTCGGCCAGCGTGCGCACCCCCCAGCCGCTGTTGAAGGCCGAGGACAGCAGCTGCTCGGCGACGCGCTTGGCGCGCTCCGGCGAGGGCAGCCCGACGAACAGCAGATGGCCGGCATTGGAGGCGCGGACGCGGCATTGCGCGCCCTCGCCGTCGAGGGCGATCGCATAGGTGCCGTGGTCCTCCATCCAGAAATGCTCCTCGACCGCCGCACGCACCGCCTCGGCCCGCTGGCTCCAGCGCTCCGCGAGCTCGGCCTCGCCGCGCCGCTCGGCGAGCGCGGCGAGCCCGCGATAGGCGGCAAAGACGTAACCCTGGACCTCGACCAGGGCGATCGGCCCCGGCGGGATGCGGCCGTCGGCGTGGAAGACCGCGTCCCAGCTGTCCTTCCAGCCCTGGTTCGACAGGCCGGATTCGGCGGCCCGCTTGTAGGTAAGGAAGCCGGCGCCGTCGCGCCGCCCGACCTCCTCCATCCAGCCCGCTGCCGCGACGAGCGACGGCCACATGGCGTCGATGAAGGCCATGTCGCCGGTGCGGTCGGCATAGCTGGCGGCGAGATAGACATAGAGCGGCGTGGTGTCGACGCCGCCATAGTAGCGGCCGAACGGCAGCTCGCGCAGGACCGCCATCTCGCCCTTGCGGGTCTCGTGCATGATCTTGCCGGGCTCGGAATTGCTGAAAGGCGAGGTCTCGGTGGCCTGGTGGCGTGCCAGGAAGGCCAGCACGCCGCGCGCCAGGGCCGGATTGAGCCACAGCATCTCCAGCGCCGAGATGACGCCGTCGCGGCCGAAGGCGGTCGAGAACCAGGGAATGCCGGCATAAGGGTACGGCCCCGTCTCGAGGTCGGTGGTCAGAAGGGCGATGTCGGCGCGGGCGCGCGCCAGCCAGTCGTTGAACACCCGCCCCGAGCTCGCCACCGTGGCGCCGCTGCGCCGCTTGGTGCGCATGGCGAAGCGGGCCCGGGCGGCGGCGGCGCGGAAGCGCTCGCGGCTCGGCTGCTGCGGCTCGGAGCCGATCTCGAGGAACAGCGTCTCGCGGCCGCGACGGCCCACCGCGAGGTTGAATTCGGCGGCTGCGGCGGCGATCGACGACGGCGTGCGGGAGAAGGCGATGTAGGACCAGCGGGTGACGCCGTCGAGGCCGTCATAGCGGAAGGCCACCTGGTCGTCCCCGACGAGCGGGTCGTAGGCACGGCCGCGCCTTGCCCGCTGCGAGCCGCGCACCTCGAACATGTCGCGGAAATCGGCGGCGAATTCGAGACGCAGCGGCATTTCCATGTCGCGACCCGAATAGTTGGTCAGGGCGATGCGCTCATACATGCGGTTCTGCCAGAGAAAGCGCGTGCGCTCGACATGCAGCACGCCCTGCGGCGCCGGGCTGCCGGACGGCGTGGCGAGCGGCATGTTGGTAAGGTTGGCGGTGAACAGGATGTTGTCCTGCGACAGCGAGGCACCCAGCAGCGAGGGCGGCCGGCCGCCGACCAGCAGGCGGTAGTGCGACAGGAGCCGGGTGTCGTCGAGGAACAGCCCGTCGCCGCGGCCGCGGATGTCGCCATAGCCGTCGGCCACCATGAAGCAATCCTCGTGCTTCAGGGCGTATTGGCGGTGCGGCTCGCGCGGCGGCTCGTCGCCGTCGGCGAGCGCGGCGGCCGGATCGAGTTGGCGTTCGTTCAGCTCTGCCATGAGGGTCCCCTCGCCTCTCCGGGGTTCGATGGTGAACGCCGTTCAGACGAGCGCGCCGCTCGTCGCGGTGCGCACCGGTCGCGAGGCGGCCGCGGCCTCGACGCATCCACGGTATACCGCCTCATAGTCGCGCGCCATGCGTTCGGCCGCGAAGCGGCGCTCGAAGACCGCGCGCACCTGGCCGCGATCGAGCGCCGCCGCCTTCTCCACGGCCTCGACGGCGGCGTCGATCGAATCGACGACGTAGCCCGTCTCGCCTTCGTCGACGATCTCCGGCATCGCGCCCTGGCGCCAGACGACGACCGGCGTACCCACCGCCATCGCCTCGATGACGACCAGCCCGAACGGCTCCGGCCAGTCGATCGGGAAGACGAGAGCGCTGGCGCGGCCGAGGAAGTCGGCCTTCTCGTCGTCGCCGATCTCGCCCACATATTCGACCGCGTCGCCGTCGATCAGGCCCTCGATCACCTCGTGGTAGTAGGGCTTGTCGTCGACGTCGATCTTGGCGGCGATCTTCAGTTTCAGGCCGGCGCGACGGGCGATCTCGATGGCGCGGTCGGGCCGCTTCTCGCGCGACAGGCGGCCGACGAAGGCGAGATAGGGCTCGCCGCCGGGCTCCGGGTCGGCCGGCGGCAGGTATTTGTCGAGCGGCAGGCCGTGATAGACGTTGCCGACCCAATTGGCCGCGCGGCAGCGGGCGGCGCTGGCTCATCGAGATCGACGACAGGGGAAACGCCGGCCAGCGCGCATAGGCACCGGCAAGGTCGCGGTAGTCGAGCCGCCCGTGCATGGTCGTGAGGGTGCGCTCCGGCATGTGCTCGAACATCGGGAAATGCAGGAAATGGCTGAGATGGAAGTGGATGACGTCGAAGTCGTCGGCGCGCCGCCGGACCTCGTCGAGCATCGTCAGATGGGCCGCGGTGGCAGATTTCAGCGGCGACGGGTCCAGCCTCAGCGCCTTGTCGCGCACCGGCACCAGCCGCGCCGTGGTCACGGCATCGCCGCTGGAGAACAGCGTCACGTCGTGGCCGAGGGCCACCAGCTCCTCGGTGAGGTAGGAAACCACCCGCTCGGTGCCGCCATAGAGGCGCGGCGGAACCGCTTCGTAGAGCGGCGTGACCTGGGCGATCCGCATCAATGCCGCCTGACACGGCGAAGCAGCCAATCGGGGGTGAGCTCGATGAGGATCGCATGAAGTCGATGCATGTGCCGGGTCCCATAGCCATAGGCTCGCACCGCGCCGACGACGCCGAGCCCGCCTGAAGAACGACAGAGCGTCCGATCCGTTCCGGCAGGAGCGCGGCCCAGCCGGCCGGGCGGATCGGATCGCCGGCTCGCGCGTTCTCTCCGCGGAAAGCCGGGAGCGCCAAGATGAACGTCGCCAATCTGCAGCTCGAAGGCCTGGTGATGGCCCTCGCCTCGCTCAATCAACTGCTCGTCCGCAAGGGGCTCGTGTCGATCGACGAAATCGAGCGCACGCTTCACCGGGCGGAGGCGGACCTGACCAGCGAAGAGCGGGCCTGGGAGGACATGTCGCCCGCCAACCGGGATGCGCTGTGCTTTCCCGTCCGCGTGCTGCAGGCTCGCCAACCAGGCGCAGTCGGAAGACGGCGTGCCGCCGTTTTCGGAGCTGGCCCGCATGGTCGGCGAGACCAAGCGGCCCTACAACGACCAGATGTGACCACGGCGGCGTTCAGGCGCCGGCGGCACGCTTCAGCCGTGCCATGAAGTCGTCGAGCTCGGCGGCGTCCATGCGGACGACGTGGCGCTCCTCCGGATAGGCCTTGCTGTCGACGTCGGCGACGAACTCGGAAAAGGCGGCGATGCGCTCCTGCTGCAGCCGGTCGTATTCGGCGGCGAAGTTGCGGTAGACCTTGGAATGGCGCGGCATGTGCCCGCGGTTCTGGCCCAGCACGTCCTCGGCGAACAGATACTGGGCGTCGCAGCCGGTGCCGGCGCCCATCGACAGCAGGAAGAGCGAGGTGCGGGCCGAGATCGCCGAGGCCACCTCCACCGGCACGACCTCGATCTCGGCACCGAAGGCGCCGGCCGCCTCGTAGGCCCTGACCGCCTCGAAGATCGCCATCGCCGTGTCGGCGGTCTTGCCGACCGCCTTGAAGCCGCCCGTCCAGGTGGCGCGCGACGGGATCAGCCCGACATGGCCGATGACCGGGATGTTCTCGTCCGCCATGCGCTTCACGGTGGCGTAGCCGGCGCTGCAGTAGACGGCGTCGGCGCCAGCCTTGTAGAGGCGGAAGGCCCAGCGCACGAAGTCGTCGGCGGTGCCGATCTCGTAGAAATTGTCGCCCGGCATCGAGAACAGGCTGGGCGCCACCTCGCGGTAGCGCGGGTCGAGCATCAGCTCGGGCGGGATCGACACGATGTCGACGCCGGCACGCTCGGCGGCCTCAGCCTCGTCGAGCGTCAGCACGCGCAGCATGGTCAGCTGGCGCTTGCCCTTCATGGCGCGAAGATCGGCGACGGTCGGCCTCTTGCGGCTCATCGAAACTCTCTCTCCCATTCGGTTTCATGCGTCTCATGCGGCCAGCATCGCCTTGAGCTTGACGTCAGGCGAGGCAAGGCCGTCGCGCGGCGGCGTCGCGCGGCGGGCAATCAGCATCTCGGCGAGCCGGATGTCGCGCGCGGCGGCGTTGCCCTCGGCGATGCCGCTCGCCGCCACCAGACGGCCGGCCGTCGTCGAGGTGGAAGAGGAGGAACCCGCCATTGCCGAGCTCGCGGCGCACCGTCTCGGAGCCTTCGTCGACCAGCCCGGCGATGTGCAGGCCGAGATGGTACTGGTCGGACCAGAACCACGGCACGGCCTGGTGCGGCTCCGCGGCGCCGAGCATGTTGCGGGCGGCCAGCGCGCCCTGCTCCTCGGCGTTGCGCCATGCCTCCAGCCGCACCCGGCGCCCGCCATAGATGGCGAGCGGGAAGGAGCAGCAGTCGCCGGCGGCGAAGATGTCTGGGTCGGCGGTGGCCAGGAACTGGTCGGCAGCGACGCCATTGTCGATGGCCAGGCCGGCCGCCTCGGCAAGCGCGGTGTTGGGGACCGCGCCGATGCCGATGACGCAGAGGTCGGCCGCCACCGTCGCGCCGCCGGCCAGCCGGATCAGCACCTCGTGGCCGGTATCCTCGATCGCCTCGATGCCGTGGCCGGTCAGCAACGTCACTCCCTGGCGCACGTGCTCGGCGGCCAGTCGCTCGGCGATCGGCGCCGGAACGCCGCGCATCAGGATGCGCGGCTGCGCCTCGACGACGGTCACCGCGCAGCCGAGAAGCCGCGCCGAGGCGGCCAGCTCCAACCCGATGAAGCCGCCGCCGATCACCGCCAGCAGCGCCTTCGCCTTGAGGTGCGAGCGGATCTCCAGCGCCTCGTCGAAGGTGCGAAGGTAGAGGCAGCGCCGGCTCGACGGGGCCAGCGGCAAGAGGCGCGGCCGTGCCCCGGTGGCGATCAACAGCTTGTCGTAGTGGAGCACGGCGCCGCCGGCCAGGCGAAGCGCCTTCTCGGCGCGGTCGATCGCCTGCCCCTTGTTGTTGTTGAGATGCAGCACCGACGCCTCGAAGAGCCGCGCCTCGCTGGCGACGGCGGCGATCGACGGCTCGCTCTCGTCCTGCATCGCCTGCTTGGAAAGTGGCGGGCGCTCATAGGGCAAATGAGGCTCTGATCCGACCAGCGTGACCGGGCCTTCATAGCCTGCCTCGCGCAAGGTCAGCGCGGCGCGCGCCCCGCACTGGCCGGCGCCGACGATCACCATGCCCGGGGCGCTTGTCATGGCTGCTCGCTCCGCTTCAGTCGACCGAGATCAGCACGCGGCCGGCCTCGACCTTGACCGGATAGGTCTTCAGGTTGACGCAGGCCGGGGCGCCCTTGGCGACGCCGGTCTTGTAGTTGAAGCGGCCATTGTGCTTGGGGCACTCGATGATGTCGTCCATCACCAGCCCGTCGGCCAGATGCACCTTTTCGTGCGTGCAGAGGCCCTCGGTGGCGAAATAGGCGTCCTCGGGGCTGCGATAGACGGCGAAGGTGCGGCCGCCATGGTCGAAGCGCATGACGTCCTCCTCGTCGATCTCCTCGCTGCCGCAAACGTCGATCCACTCTGCCATGCCCCGGTCCTACTCCGCTGCCGCCGGCGTGACGGTGAGATTGTGGAACTCGTCGCGGTAGGGCCGCGCCGTCGGCGGCAGCTCGCGCTCGAGGAAATAATCCTCGTTCCTGAGCTGCCTGAGAAGCACCGGCCAGACCTCGCGATAGGCATGCCACATCGACGGATTGGCCGCCGGCAGGTCGTGCTTGATCAGCTCATGCAGTCTGGGCAAGGCATGATAGGGCACCATGGGGAACATGTGATGCTCGACGTGGTAGTTCATGTTCCAGTAAATGAACCGGCTGATCGGGTTCATATAGACCGTGCGGCTGTTGAGCCGGTGGTCGGTGACGTCGTCGGCGAGGCCGATGTGCTGCAGAAGGCCGGTCAGCACCATGTGCCAGGTGCCGTAGAGGCGCGGCACGCCGACCAGCATGATCGGCAGCCAGGAGCGCGTCGCCAGCGCCAACGCGATGGTGGCCAGGTAGACGGCGACATGCCAGCGGGCCGCGACGACCGCCCTGTGCTGCTCCATCTCGGGGATGAAGCTCTTCTCGTCGGGCGACAGATTGCCCATGGCGTTGCGGAACAGCGTCGGCAGCGAATAGCGGAAGTCGAGCAGGCCGGTGAAGGCCAGCGCGGCCCGCAACAGGTCGGGCGGGCGCATCACGGCGATCTCGGCGTCGCGGCCGACGATGATGGTGTCGGTGTGGTGGCGCGCATGGCTCCAGCGCCAGGTGACCGGGTTGCGCATCAGCATGAAGGAAGCGATCTGGTAGATCACGTCGTTCATCCAGCGGGTCTTGAAGGCGGTGCCGTGCCCGCATTCGTGCCAGCGGGAGTCGCTCGACGAGCCGTAGAGGACGCCGTAGACGGCGAAGAAGGGGACGCACCACCAGCTGCCCCAGAAGTAGATGGCGCCGGCCGCCGAGCCGATCAGCGCCACCAGCCAGACGACGGTGTCGCGGATGGCCGGGCCGTCGGAGCGCTGCATCAGCTCCTTCATGGTCTTGCGCGGAATGTCGGTGTGGTACCATTCCGCCGAGGCAAGCCCGGTTTCGATCGCCCTGCGCGTGCTTTCGCCGACGAGGCTGTAGTCGCGCTTCTTCTTCTCGATGGTCGCAACGGTCATCGTGGTCTCCAACTCAGGCACTGCTTGCTTCACGGTCCGCGCCGAGCGGCGCGAAGCGTCCGGATGGCTCGGGAAAGTCCGCGTCGGGCTGGCGGGCGATCGCTTGGATGCGCGCCTCGGCCTCGGCGATCGCCGCCGGGCCGTCGAGGACGCGGAATGTGGCGTCGTAGCGGCGCTCCTCGCCATGCTCCAGCCAGATCATCTCGCCGCGCTCGCGGGCCGCCAGGTCGCCCAGCACGTGATGCGTCGACGGCTCGATGCCCAGCGCATACTCGCCGGCCTGGTAGTTCTGCCATTGGTAGAGGCAGGGCAGCTGGTCCTTGCGGGTCACCAGCTCGAAGCCGAGACCGAGCCGATCGTTGAGCAGCGCGACCGGCGCGGCGCCGTCGGCGCCGGCACTCAGCTCGTGCTGCCAGACCTGCTCGACGAAATTGTGGCGGGGCGGCGGAACCACGCGGTAGCCGACCTCCTGGGCGCGGTAGCGCTCGCCGGCATGCGCGGCCCACACCACGTCGGCGATCGGCGCCAGATAGCGCGCGCCCTCGTCGAGCAGCGGGTAGCCGACATTGACGTGGTAGAAGAACATATGCGGGGTGCGCCGGAAGCCATGGTTGACGACGCGGTCGAGCACGCGCACCTCGTCGCCGCCGACATCGGCCTCGATGCGCCGGTGCAAATGGAGGTCCTCGCCGAACACGGTCGACTGCTGGACGACGCCCTCGGCCCACAGCACGCAGCGATCGCCGTCCCAGGTCTCGCCATAGCCGGTCAGGCGCGCCGGGATGAAGCTGACGCGGCCGTGCAGCGAATGCTTCATCGTCGCGCGGCCGGGATAGTTGTAGTTGTCGGCCGGCACTTCGCCCGGGCCGAGGATATGGTCGAGCCCGCAGGTCACCAGCAGGCCCGAGAAGGAGCGGGTGAAGGCGAGCCCCGCCTCGCCCTCGTATTCGTGGAGGGCTGGGTGACGGAAGCCGGCCGGCGAGTGCCAGCCGATGGCGCGGCCCTTGTGGTCGAGCTCGGCGATGTCGAGAGCGCGGTCGACGAGCACCGTGAAGCGCAGGCCGCTGCCGGTGCGGAACTCGAGCAGCCGCATGCCGCGCTCGACGCCGTCGCCGAGCGTCATCAGCCGGACGCCGGCGAATTGCGAGAGAGCGCCCGAGCGCTCCGCCACCTCGTTTCGCGAAAGCGATCTGCCGTAGAGCTTCACCATTCAGTTCGCCATTGCGTCCTTCACGAGGGTCGAGACGTCGACGCCCATGATCAAGGCCTCCACGGTCAGGAGATCGGTGTCGGCGACGGTGCGTTCGGCGACGATCTCGCCGCGCCGCATCACGATGATGCGGTCGGCGACCTGGAAGACGTGGTGGATGTTGTGGGTGATGAAGAGCACGGTGTGGCCGGCGGCGCGCACCTCCTTGACGAAGCGCAGCACGCCGTGGGTCTCCTCGACGCCCAGATTGTTGGTCGGCTCGTCGAGGATGATCACCTTGGCGGCGAACTGCATGGCGCGCGAGATGGCGATCGACTGCCGCTCGCCGCCCGACAGCGTGCTCACCCGCTGGTCCGCGTCGAGCTTCTTGGAGATGCCGACGCGCCTCAGCAGGGCCTGGGCGGAGCCGCGCAGCTTGGCCAGGTCGAGCGGCGCGAAGACGCCGAGCCAGGGCAGATGGACGGGCTCGCGGCCGAGGAACAGGTTGCGGGCGATCGACAGGTCCGGGGCGAGCGAGGTGTCCTGGTGGATGGTCTCGATGCCGAGGTCCATGGCGTCGCGGGCCGAGCGGATCGACACCTTGCGGCCGCGCACGTAGATGTCGCCGCGGTCGACCGGGAAGACGCCGGAGATCGCCTTGATGAGCGTCGACTTGCCGGCGCCGTTGTCGCCCAGCAAGGCCACCACCTCGCCTTCGTAGAGCGCCAGCGAGGCGTTCTTCAGCGCGCGCACGCTGCCGAAGGATTTCTGCAGGGCTTCCAGGCGGAGCAGCTCCTCGCTCATGTCAGCCCCTCGCCGCGTCGCGTTGCAGCAGGGCATGCAGGATCAGCATGACCAGGATGATGCCGCCGACGAAGATGTTGTAGGCGAGGCCGGGCACGCCGACGAGCACGATGCCGTTGCGGATGGCGCGCAGCATCAGCGCACCCGACCACGGTGCCGAGGATGGTGCCGCGGCCGCCGGTGAGCGCCGTGCCGCCGACGACGACCATGGCGATCACCTCCAGCTCGTAGCCGGTGCCGGCCACCGGCGAGGCGGCCGAGATGCGGAAGGCGCTGATCATGCCGGCAAGGCCGGCGAGCACCGAGGTGAGGATGAACAGCCAGACCTTGACGGCGTCGGCCGGAACGCCGCGCGCCACCGCGGCGCTGCGGTTGGAGCCGATGGCGCTGATCCAGTTGCCCAGCTTGGAATAGTTGAGGATGTAGACGCTGAGCAGCGCCAGGCCGATGAACCACCACAGCGAGGTGTAGAGGCGGAACGGGCCGACCTCGAAGCTGCCGGCGAGCAGGGTGACGAAGAAGCCCGGCTGGCTCCACGACTTCAGCGGGAAGCCCTGGGTGATGTAGAGGGCCGCGCCGCGCACGATGAGCAGCATGGAGAGGGTCACCAGGAAGGACGAGATGCCGACCTTGGTGACGATCAGCCCGTTGGCGGCGCCGATGAGGATGCACAGCAGCAGGCCGACCAGCAGAGCGAGGCCGATGCCCATCTCGCCGTTCTGCACCAACAGCATGACGACGACCGGCGCCAGCGCGAAGACGGCGCCGACCGACAGGTCGAACTCGCCGGCGGTGAGCAGCAGCGTCATGCCGAGCGCGATGATGCCGAGCTCGGGCAGGAAGGCCATCATGTTGGAGACGTTGAGCGGCGACAGGAAGTTGGCGTCGGCGATGCCGAAGGCGGCGAGCACGACGATCAGGATGATCAGCGAGGCCACCTGCGGCGTGCGCGCGATCGACGGCCAGCGGGCCGCTCGCTGCCTCGTCTCCCTCTCGGTGATGCTCGTCATCCGCGGTCCTTCCGGGGAGAGCCCGCGCCGCGCCGGCGCGGGCTCCGTTTTTCTCACTGCTTCTTGTTGTAGAGGTTGAGGATCGGCTCGACGCTGGAGGCGTCGTAGAGGCTGAAGGTGTGGATGTCGTAGCCGATCGGCTCGCCCGACGCGGCAAGGCCCAGCAAGGCCACCGGCATGAAGCCCTGCGCCGAGGGGAACTGCCAGGCGGCGGCGTTGACATAGCCTTCCTTCACCGCTTCGGCGGTCTCCTTGGAGTTGCCCCAGCCGACGACCGGGACCTTGCCGGCCGCCACGCCGGCGCCGTCGAAGACGCGCTTGATGCTGGCGGCCACCGAGTCGCCGAGCGCGATGATCGCCGGCGGGTTGTTGGCCACCATGTAGTCGGTCATCTTGGCGATGATGCCGGCCGGGTCGGTGCCGCAGTCGACGACGTCGTACTTGATGCCCAGCGGATCGAAGACGCTGGCGATGCCTTCGGTCTCCAGCTGCTGGTAGCTGGCGCCGGGCACCTCGACCGGCAGGAACACCTTGTCGCCTTCCTTGACCAGCTTGTTGTCCACCAGATAGCGCGCCCAGGTGGCGCCGGCTTCCTTGAGATCGGCGCCGACATAGGCCTGGCGGCCGGTGGCGACGTCGTCGGTGTTGAAGAAGATGATCGGGATGCCGGCCGCCTTGGCCGCCTTGACCTCCTCCGTCCACAGCCCGGGCTGCGCCGAGGTGGTGGCGATGCCGTCGGGCTTGGCGGCGATGGCCGAGTTGAAGGCCTCCTTCTGCGAGGCCATGTCGCCGCCGCTGAAGGAGATCTTGCAGGTCACCTTGAGCTGGTCGCAGGCCTTGGTCGCGCCGTCGTTCCAGTCGATCCAGAAAGCGTCCGACGGCCCGCCATGCGAGAGCAGGAAGAACGTCTTCTGCCCGTCCTGGGCCAGCGCCGGGGCGCCGGCCAGCAAGGCCGGCGGCGAAGCCGACCAGCGCCAACCGATTTCAAGGTGTTGCTGATCATGGTTCGTCCTCCTCCGATTCCTGTCCAGTCGGCTCACAGGCCGTTCTCGCGGAACTTGCCGTCGAGGAATTTCTTGGCCCGCGGCACGTCGTCCTCGGCCAGGTGCTCGATGATGACCGGGATGTTCGGGTGCTTCTCGGCCAGGCGCTGCAGATAGAGGTCGTAGTTGAGCGAGCCCAGGCCGGGCGCCGGCAGCTCGATCTCGCCGACGCCGCGGAAGGTGTGGCTCTCCAGCGCGTCCGCGTCGCCGATGTCGGCATGCTTCTCCGACTTGTCGTCGCCCGAGCGCTTGACGTCCTTGGCGTGGGCGATCTTGATCTTGTCGGTCAGCGTGTCGAACACCTGGTTGAGGATCTGGTCCATCTTGTCGATGTTGTGCGTCTCGAAGTAGTTGGTCGGGTCCATCAGCAGGCCGAGGCCCGGATGATCGACCTGGGCGAACATCTTGCACCGTCTCCTCGACCGAGCCGACGACGTTGTTGACATAGGTCTCGAGCAGGAAGACGGCGCCGTGATCATAGGCCGTCTGGGCCAGGTCGGCGATGACCTTGCGGCATTCCTCGAAGCCTTCCTCGGTCTTGTTCTTGGGGTGCGCGACCCAGTCGCTCTCGGTGTTGTAGGTGCCGGTCTCGGAGATCACGTAGGGCGAGCCGAAGTGGCGGGCGTTGCGGATGATCTCCTTGAGGTAGCCGACGCGCTTCTCGCGCTCCGCCTTGTCCGGATGGATGATGTTGGTGTAGCCCGAGACGCAGCAGACCGGCAGGTTGTGGTCGCGGAAGACGTCGCGCACCTGCTTGGCCTTCTCCTTGGTGATCTGGCCGGCCGACAGGTCGACATCCTTGAAATGCAGGTCGAGCTGGACGGTGTTGAAACCGAGCTCGCGGATCTTCTTCGCGGTCTCCTCGAGGCCATAGGGGAAATACCCCGTGAATATTCCGGCTTGCATCATGGTCGAAGTCCTCCCTGCAGGTCTAGTTCGGTCGAGATTTCTGAAAGCTTGACGGTGCGGCCTTCGTCGATCGAGCGGTAGCCCGCCTCGACGAGCGCCATCGTCTTGACGTTGTCGGCGACGGAGAGCGCCGGCGGCGCTGCCGCTCTCCACCGCGTGCTGGAGCTGCTCCATGACGCCGATGAAGGCGTGCGGGAACCACATCGTCTCCCAGCTCGGCGTCACCCACTCGCCGCCGGTGGTGCGCGTCGAGGCGTAGGTCAGCGTCGAGGCGCTGCCGGTCGGCCAGCCGATCGTGCCCTTGGCGACGCCCTCGGTGCCGTCGACGCGCCAGTTGATGTGCTGGTCGTCGCGGTAGCCCTCCTGGCGCGGGCCCGACCAGACGTCCTCCAGCGACACGCGCCAGCACGCCCGACGGGAACCGCAGCGTCGACACGGTGATGCCGTCGGAATGGTCGAACGTCGTGCGCGGGTCCTTGCGGGTGAGCGTGGTGATCTCGCTCGGGATCGCCGAACAGGAAGCGCAGCACGTCGAGGTGGTGCACGCTCATGTTGGACGAGCGTCAGCCGGTCGTAGTCCTCGAGGAAGGTCTGCCAGTGCGGGATGGCGTGCATGTCGATCTGCGCGAAGACGATCTCGCCGAGCGTCGCCGCCGTCGATGATCTGCTTCAGCACCCGCATCGACTGGTCGTAGCGCATGTTCTGGTTGACCGAGAGGACCTTGCCGGCCGCCGCCGCCTCGTCGCGCAGCTTCGACCGCCTCCTCCAGCGACAGCGCCAGCGGCTTCTGCGCCAGGATGCCCTTGATGTGCGGCTGCTTCAGCGCGTGGCGGATCAGCGCCGGCTGCTGGTCGGGCGGGAAGGCGAGGTCGAGGATCTCGACGCCGGGGTCCTCGATCAGCTCCTCCGGCGTGTCGTGGACGCGTCGGGATGCCCCAGCGCTCGGCCACCTTGGCGGCGTTGGCGCGGGTGCGCGAGGCGATCGCCACCACCGGAAGCCGGCCTCCTTGTAGGCGGCGAGATGGCATTCGGCCATGATCATGCCGGCGCCGACGCAGCCGATGCCGAACTTGCGCGTGCGGACCTTCACGTCCGGCTCGAACTCCCTGACCGCCATCTGTCATCCTCCCGTTCTCCGTGCGGCCGAGCGGCGCTGCCGCCCGCCGGCCGAAATAATGCACCCGCGCCGGCTCGCAGGACAGCGCCACCAGCGCCTCCGGCCGTATGTCGGGCTGGCCGCGCAGCAGCGCGCGCAGCCGCGCCTGCGCCGGCGTCGAGCGTCACCACCGTGTAGCCGCCGAGCGGCTCGACCTCGAACACGCGCGCCGGGCGGCCGGCGTCGGCCGTCGCGCCACGGGTCGACGCTTGACGTCCTCCGGCCGCACGCCGATCTCGGCGACGGTCGACGGGACCGACGCGCCGGCGACGCGGATGCGCGCCGTCCGGCCGCCTCGAGGCCGGCCGTCGCTCGCTGCCGGAGCGCAGGATGTTCATCATCGGCGAGCCGAGCAGGCGGCGCCACATACACGCTGGCCGGGCGGTCGTAGATCTCGGCCGGAGCGCCGATCTGGCGGATGCGGCCATCCTCGAGGATGGCCATGCGGTCGGCGACCGACATCGCCTCCTCCTGGTCGTGGGTGACATAGACCAGCGTCTTGCCGAGCTCGCGCTGGATGCGCTTCAGCTCGACCCGCGTCTCCTCGCGCAGCCGCGCATCGAGCGCCGAGATCGGGTCGTCCATCAGGTAGGCGGCCGGGTCGCGCACCAGCGCGCGGGCGATCGCCACGCGCTGCCGCTCGCCGCCGGAGAGCTGCGCCGGCGGCTTGTGCAGGATATGCCCGATGTGCAGCTTCTCGGCGACGGCGGCCAGCGCGCCTGGCGATCTCGGCCTCGGGCAGCCTGGCGCTCGACCAGCGGGAAGCGGATGTTGTCGGCCGCCGTCATGTGCGGGAACAGCGCCAGGTTCTGGAACACCATGGCGACGTTGCGCGCAGCCGGGCCGACGCCGGTTGACCGGGCGGCCGCCGATCAGGATCTCGCCCGCATCCGGCGTTTCCAGGCCGAGGATCAGACGCAGGATCGTCGACTTGCCCGACAGCGGCGGGCCGAAGAAGCAGAAGAACTCGTTGTCGTCGACGGTGAAGGAGGCATCGTCGACGGCGAGCGTGTCGCCGAAGCGCTTGGTGACGTTGCGAAAGGCGATCTCGGCCATGGCTCAGCCCGCTCCCGCCAGCGCGCGGCCGATGGCGGCGTCGAACAGCCGCACCGAGCTGCGCGGTCCGGGCGCAGCGATGACCGTCTCGCCGACGGCCAGGCCGACATCGTTGTCGAAGACGGCCTTCACCGCCGTCGCGCCGTCGCCGAGATGGACGATGGTGCGCGGCGCCGATGCGCTCGACGAAGGTGACCGGCAAGGCGAGGCCCGGCCCGCGCCGCGAGCGTCCAGCGCCTCCGGGCCGGAAGCCGTAGAGCACCTCGCCGCCATGGCCCCGCGCCGCGGCGGCGAGGCGGTCCGGCAGCGGCGGCGAAGCGCCGAGCGGGCCGAGGTCGACGACCAGGCCGCGGTCGCTCTCGGCAGGACGGCCCGTCAGCAGGTTCATGCCGGGCGCGCCGATGAAGCGGGCGACGAAGATGTTGGCCGGGTTGTTGTAGACCTCGAGCGGCGTGCCGACCTGCTGCAGCACGCCATGGTCCATGACCGCGATGCGGTCGGCCATGGTCATCGCCTCGAGCTGGTCGTGGGTGACATAGACCATGGTCTGCTTGAACTGCCGCTGCAGGTGCTTCAGCTCGGTGCGCATCACGGCGCGGAAGGCGGCGTCGACGTTGGACAGCGGCTCGTCGAGCAGGAAGATCGCCGGCTCGAGGATGGCCGAGCGGCCGATGGCGATGCGCTGCAGGATGTTGACCGACAAGCCGGTCGGCGCTGCCGGTCGAGCAGCGGCGTGAGCTGCAGCAGCTCGGCGATGGCGCCGACCCGCCGCTCGATCTCGCTCTGCGGCGCAGCCGCGCATGCGCGGCCCGTAGGCGAGGTTCTGGCGCACCGTCATATGGGTGAAGATGGCGTAGTTCTGGAAAACGAAGCCGACGCCGCGCCGTCCCATCGGCACGCCGGCCATGTCGCGGCCGCCGAACAGGATCCGCCCTCGGTCGGTTCTTCCATGCCGGCGATCATGTTCATGGTCGTCGACTTGCCGCAGCCCGAGGGGCCGAGCAGCGCCATGAACTCGCCGTCGGCGATCTCCAGGTCCATGGTCTTCAGCGCGGTGAAGTCGCCGAAGCGTCTTGACCAGGTTGTCGAGATGGATCGCGCTCATGCCGGCGATCCTCGCGCGCGGCCATGCGCTTCATGGCGAAGACGGCGACGATCGACAGCACGACCAGGATGGCGAGCGCGATGGCCGCGACATAGCCCCAGATCAGGTCCTGGGTGGTGACCTTGTAGATGTAGACCGAGATCGTCTCGGTGGCGACGCCCGGGCCGCCGCCGGTCATGATGAAGAGCGTGTCGAAGATCTTGAAGTTCTCGATCACGCCGGATGGCCAGCGCGATGATGATGATCGTCTTCATCTTCGGCAGCACGATGGTGACGAAGCGCTGCCAGGCATTGGCGCCGAGCAGCGTCGCCGCCTTCATCTGGTCCTCCGGCACGCCGACCAGGCCGGCGAGCAGGATCAGGAACATCAGCGGCGTCCATTGCCAGATGTCGGCGACCATCACCGCGACCAGCGCCAGCGTCGGGTCGGAGAGCCAGGCGATCGCGACCGGCCGGCCGGTGAGCCGCGGACAGGATGTCGTTCACCGGGCCGCCCGACTGGAACAGCATGAAGAACATGTAGCCGGCGACCGCCGGCACCACCATCATCGGCATCAGCAGGATGGAGTAGAAGAGCCGCTTGCCGGGGAACTCGTCGGCGAACAGCGTCGCCAGCGCCGAGGCCGAGCAGGAACTCGGCCGGCACGCAGACCAGCATGACGAGCGCGGTGCGCCAGAGCGCGCTCCACAGGCGATCGTCGGCGATCAGGTCGGTGTAATTGGCGAAGCTGTTCCACAGCTCCCAGGCCCTCCACCAGCCGATGCCGTCGAGCGGCGACCAGTCGGTCAGGCTGATGTAGAGCTGCATCAGCAGCGGGAAGACGGCGATGAAGAGCACCAGCACCTGCGCCGGCAACGTCAGGCGGAAGCCGAGCCGCGCCGCCTCGTCGCCGCCGACCGGCCGCGGCGACACGCCGCGCCGTCATGGCGTCCTCGCGGATGCCGGCACCGCGCTCATTGCTTCAGCGCCCCGAAGGTGAGGCCGCGCACCAGATGCCGCTGGATGGCGATGCCCATGATGACCGGCGGCACCGCCGCGATCAGGCCGAGCGCGGCCTTGGCGCCGTAGAGCTGGCCGGTCATCGAGGACGACAGCGAGGCCATGTAGACGGGGATGGTCACCCAGTCGCGCGTCGTGAGCAGCAGCGCGATCAGGTAGTCGGACCAGTTGAGGATGAAGACGAAGAGCGCCGCGCTGGCCAGCGGCGCGCGCATCATCGGCAGCGTGATGCGGGTGAAGACGCGCCAGCGCGAGCAGCCCTCGACCAGCGCCGCCTCCTCGATCTCGCGCGGCATGTCGTCGAAGAAGGTCTTCATCAGCCAGAAGGCGAAGGGCAGCGTGACGATGCCGTAGATCAGCGCCAGCCCCCACCAGGTGTCGGTTAAGTCGAGGAAAGCCCACATGATCATGACCGGGATCATCACCGCCATCGGCGGGAACAGCCGCAGCTGGATCAGCGCCAGCGGCAGGTTCTGGCCGGAGCCGAAGCGCGACAGGCCGTAGGCCGCGGCGGTGCCGGCCGACATGGCGATGGCGGTGCCGAAGATCGCCGACAGCAGCGAGGCGACGATCGGCTTCAGTCGCGGTGCGGTCGAGCGCGACGATCAGGTTGGTGGTCGACTTGCCGAAGATGAAGCGGAAATTGGCGAGCGTCGGCTCCTTCGGCCACCAGGTGAGCTCGGCGCCGGTCGCCGACCACTCGGCGATCGGCTTGAAGGCCATCGACACCATCCACAGGATCGGGCACCAGCGTCAGCGCCAACGCCAGCGAGGATCGCCGCGTAGCGGAAGATCTCGAAGGGAATGGAACGCTTCATGTCGTCGATGGCTTGCGGTGGCGTCGGTAGGCGGAGCGGGAGGGATGCCGCTTGGCGTCCCTCCCCTCCTGCGCGGCTGGCTTGGGAGGTTCAGCCGATCGGATCGAGTCACGGTCGGCCAGGCCTCCTTGTTGGTCTTGATCGCCTCGAGCAGCTTGTCCTCGCCGGTGCGGCGGGCGATGCGTCTTCCACTCGCGTCTCGGTGTCGGCCATCGCCTGCTCGGCGCGTCTTGGCCTTGGTGAGCGCGGCGACCAGGTTCTCGTCGAGCGCGTTGTGGAAGGCCGTGGCGCCGGGATAGTTGATGGTCGGCACGGTGCGGGCGACCGTCTCGCGCACCACGTCCATGTGGTAGGCGTGGTAGGTCTGGCGCACCAGCGGATCGGAGAAGTCCGACAGCCGGAACGGATCGAAATAGCCGCCCGGATTGGCCGTCATCCAGGCATAGATGCGGCTCGAGCCGAGCCACTGCAGGAACAGGTAGCAGGCCTCCGGATTCTTGGTCTGCGATGACACCGAGGCCGACAGATTGAGCCACAGCACCGAGCGGCTGATCAGCTTGCCGTCGACCTCGCGGCCGGGCGGCAGCATGGAGCCGATCTTGCCGGTGACCTTGCGAGTCCGCGTTGCCGGCATTGTCGAGGAACTTCGGCAGGTTGGAGAAGGCGCAGGTCATGGCCGCGCCGCCCTTGGCGAAATTGCCGTACTGCTCCGGCCAGCCCCAGGAGATCGCGTCCGGCGAATGGTGGGCGAGCGAGGCGATATATTCGTTGGTCGCGGCGACGCCGGCCTCCGAATTGATCAGCGGCTTGCCGTCATCGTCGAACAGGAACTGGTTGGGCGATCCCATCGAGACGTAGCGCTGGTACCAGTTGGTGTAGCCCCAGCCCTGGTTGCGCAGGTCGGTCGAGCCGAACAGGCCCTTGTCCGGGCGGTGGAAGAAGGCGGCGATCTCGTCGAGCTGCTTCCAGGTCTTCGGCGGCGCCAGCTCGTAGCCGTGCTTGTCGGCGAAGGCCTTCTTCTCGGCCTCGTCGCCGAACAGATCGCTGCGGTAGACCCAGATCTGGAAATCGCCGTCGAGCGACACGCCATAGGTCGAGCCGCGATACTGGTTGAGCAGCGACACGCCCTTGGCGCCGTTGACGTAGCCGCGCTCGGGATCGTCCCATTCCGGCTTGTGCTTGGCGACGTAGTCGTCGAGCTTGACGATGCCGCCGGTCTCGGCGAGGTCGCCGAGGCGGTTCCATTCGACGGCGTAGATGTCGTAGGCCCCACCCTTGGTGGAGATGTCCTGCATCGTCTTGGTGAATTCCTGGCCGTTCGGCACGCCGACGATCTCGAGCGTAATGCCGGTCTCCTTCTCCCACAGTCCTTGATCGACGGGGCGCCGGCCGGGAACGGCTGGGTCAGCTGGCCGATCGAGCCGTCGGAGAGGCCGAGCACGATCTTGGCGGGGGCCGGCCGTCCGCCTTCATCGCCTTGGCGGCCTCGATGGCGCGGCCCTCGGGCGTGTCGGCGCCGTACTGGTAGCGCTCGGCGCCGTCGAAGCCGGTCGGCCCGCCGATCATGCCGGGGGCCAGCGCGTCGGCCGCGAAGGCGCGGCCCGGACGGATGAATCTGCGGCGCGATGCCGACGGCGGCAACGTAGAGCGCGGCCTTGCCTGATGACGTCAGCAACCGGCGCCGCGACATGCGGAATTTGTCGGACATTGGAAAATCCTCCCTCGAGCCAATCCTCCTTGGCTCGTGATGGATATTGACGGCCAGCTTTGAGGCTGTCAACATCATAATAGTCAAAATACCTCAGAAGAAATCACCGGGAGGAATCAGCGATGAAGCCAGGCCTGCCTCACTTCGCCAAACACCTCATTCTGATGGGTTTTTTCGAACACGAGGCGAGCGGGGCCGATGGCTCGTCGACTTGCGCGCCGCGGTCCCCAGGCTCCATTGTTTGCTGGCGGATTCGGCTGTCCGGGCCGGACGCCGTCGGCGTCGCCTAGCCCGCGCCGCGCCAAGCCCGGGGGAAAGGCGATGCGATCAACCCTTGTCGACGTGGCGCGCGAGGCCGGCGTTTCGGCAGCGACGGTCGACCGCGTGCTCAACAACCGGCCCGGCGTGCGGGCGCGGACGCGCGACATCGTGCTCGAGACGGCGCAGCGGCTCGGCTACATCGCCGAGAACGCCAACGCGCCCACCGCCTTGCCGCGCAGGCGCGGACGATCCGCCTCGATTTCGTGCTGCCCGCCGGCACCAACAGCTTCATGAAGATGCTCGCCCGCCAGCTCGAGGCGCAGGGCGCGGCGCGGCCGGAGCTCGATGTGCAGGGTCTCGGCGATCGAGGGCTTCAACCCGGACAGCGCTGGCGCGAGACGCTGCAACGAGCTGCAGGGCCGGACCCAGGGCGTCGGCGTCATCGCGCTCGACCATCCGACCGTGCGCGAGGCGATCCGCTCGCTGTCGGCCTCCGGCGTCAAGGTGGTGACGCTCGCCTCCGACATCCTGCACGTGCCGCGCATCGCCTATGTCGGCATCGACAACCGGGCGGCCGGCCGGCTGGCCGGCTATCTGATGCGGCCGCTTCGCTGGTGCCGAACGGCCGGGCAAGGTGGCGCTGTTCGCCGGCTCGCTGTCCTATCGCGGGCATGAGGAGCGGGAGATGGGCTTCCGCCACATCCTGGCCGAGGAATTGCCCAACCTGGCGATCGTCGAGCTGCGCGAGATGCTGGACGACCGCGAGAAGGCCTATCAGGAGGCGGCGGCGTTGCTCGACCGCCATCCCGACCTGGCCGGCGATCTACAACATCGGCGCCGGCAATGCCGGCATCGCGCGCGCCCTCAAGGAGCGGGGACGCCAGCACCAGGTCGTCTTCATCGGCCACGAGGCGACGGAGGGCACCAAGGCGCTGCTGCTCGACGGCACGCTCGACGCGGTCATCGACCAGAACCCGCGGGTCGAGGCGCGCGAGGCGCTGAACCTCTTGACCGCCGCGGTGCGCGGCATGGCGATCGATCCGCATCCGCCGCGCCTGCAGGTTGTCTTCAAGGAGAACATCCCGGAGATCTGACCACTCGCGGCTTGCGGCGACCGCTGGCGCGAGGCAGATTGCGCCTCACCCGCTCACAGGGGAGATCCCGCCATGGAATACCGCCAGCTCGGCCGCTCCGGCCTGAAAATCTCGACCCTCACCCTCGGCACCATGACGATCGGCGGCAAGGGTCCCTTCGCCAAGGTCGGCAATGCCGGGCGTCGACGAGGCAAGGCGGCAGATCGACCTGTGCCTCGACGCCGGCGTCAACCTGATCGACACGGCGGACGTCTATTCGACCGGCGCCTGCGAGGAGATCATCGGCGAGGCGCTGGGCGGCAAGCGCAAGGGCGGCGTGCTGATCGCCACCAAGGCGCGCTTCCCCATGGGCGACGGGCCCAACGACCGCGGCCTGTCGCGCCACTACCTGATCCGCGCCTGCGAGGCGAGCCTGAAGCGGCTCAGGACCGACGTCATCGACCTCTACCAGGTCCATCAATGGGACGGGCTGACGCCGCTCGAGGAGACGCTGGACGCGCTCGACACGCTGGTGCGGCAGGGCAAGGTGCGCTACGTCGGCTGCTCCAACTATTCGGGCTGGCACATCATGAAGGCGCTCGGCGTCAGCGCGGCCGAGGGCAAGCAGCGCTTCGTCAGCCAGCAGATCCACTACACGCTGGAGGCGCGCGAGGCCGAGTACGAGCTGGTGCCGATCGCCATCGACCAGGGGCTCGGCATCCTGGTCTGGAGCCCGCTGGCGGGCGGCCTGCTGTCGGGCAAGCACCGCCGCGACCAGGCCACGCCCGGAAGGCACCCGGCAGCTCGCCGGCTGGAACGAGCCGCCGATCCGCGACGAGGAGCGGCTGTGGCGGATCGTCGACGCGCTGGTCGAGATCGCCGAGGCGCGCGACGTCTCGCCGGCGCGCGTCGCGCTCGCCTGGCTGCTCGGCCGGCCGGCGGTGACCTCGGTCATCATCGGCGGGCGCACGGAGGCGCAGATCGAGGACAATCTCGGCGCCGCCAGCCTGACGCTCGGCGCCGAGGAGCGGGCAGCGGCTCGACGAGGTCAGCGCGCCGCCGATCCTCTATCCCTACTGGCACCAGCTGTGGACGGCGAGCGACCGGCTCGGCGCGGCCGACCTGTCGCTGCTCGGGCCTTCGCTCAAGGCCTAGGCGGCGCATGAGAGCTTTCTACGCCGAGGAGCAGAAGCGGCACGACCCGCAGGCTTTCTTGTCGAGCGGCTCGCCCAGGCCCAATCCCGAAAAGCCGGCCCGCGTCGACCTGCTGCTCGAGGGCGCTGCGCGCCGCCGGATGCTCGGTGGAGCGGCCCGAAGCCTACGGGTTGGCGCCGATCGCCGCCGTGCACACGCCGGAATATTTGGCGTTCCTCGAGACCATCCATGCGCGCTGGCTGCGCATCGAGGGCGCCTCCGCGGAGGTCATCCCCAACATCCACCCGCTCGGGCGCGACGCCTCCTACCCCGCCTCGGCGGTCGGCCAGGCCGGCTACCACATGGCCGACACCGCTTGCCCCATCTCGGCCGAGACCTTCTCCAGCGCCTGCTTCAGCGCCTGGTCGGCGACGGCGGCCGCCGACGCCGTGCTTTCCGGCGAACCGGCCGCTTATGCGCTCAGCCGGCCGCCGGGCCATCACGCCTTCGCCGACGTCGCCGGCGGCTTCTGCTTCATCAACAATGCGGCGGTGGCCGCCGAAAGGCTGCGTCGCGCCGCGGGCCGGGTGGCGATCGTCGACGTCGACCTGCACCACGGCAACGGCACGCAAGGCATCTTCTACGCGCGTGGCGACGTGCTGACCGTGTCCGTGCATGCCGACCCGGCGCGCTTCTATCCGTTCTTCTGGGGCCATGCGCATGAGCGCGGGAGCGGCGCCGGCCGGGGCTGCAACCTCAACCTGCCGCTGCCCCGAAAGACCGGCGACGACGGCTTCCTGGAGGCGCTGGAGGCAGGCCTGAGGCGGGTCCGGTCCTTCGCGCCCGACGCCCTGGTCGTCGCGCTCGGCCTCGACGCGTTCGAAGGCGACCCGTTCGGCGGCCTCGCCGTCTCGACCGCCGGGTTCGGCCGCATCGGCGCGGCGCTCGCCGGCATCGGCCTGCCGACGGTAATCGTCCAGGAGGGCGGCTATCTGTGCGCGGAGCTCGGCCAGAACCTCACCTCCTTCCTGACCGGATTCGAAAACCGGCAAACCGGACGACCAGTCTGATCGCGCTGATCGAACGGAGCGCGAACGATCCTTGCAACGATCGTCCGCGGCCGGCGGCGTTTGCCGAGGCGATTTCAATCGGCCGCGATCAGCGGTTGTCGAGCTCGCGAATGCCGACCTCGTCGCACGGAAACGCCGGTGACCGAACGCGTCCGCAACTTAGAGTTTTCGGATCGTCTAATATGCTAATTTAGCCATTCTTATCGATAGCACGCAAAAACCGCAGTAAAACGTGACAAAGGCGTTGGTTGCCACATCTTAGGGTAGTCGCGGATTGCTATTCCATGGTATAGGTGTCGGCATGGTGGTCATCCAGATTTGAGGGGCTGGCCGTCGACATGACTGCGCATGACGGTGGAAACGACGAACCGTTTGGCCCTGACGACAATCACGGCCAGAACGACGGGATGCTGATCCCGCCCGGTCTTCCACACATCGAGAATGCGGTCGCCTTCAAGCTCCGGCGCGCCACGCACGACGTCTTCCGCGACCTGTGCGACAGCCTGGTCGCCGTCGACCTGCGTCCCCCCGAATTCTCCGCCCTGGCGCTCATCGCCGAACAGCCGGGCCGCAAGCAGGGCGAGGTTGCCGCCCGGCTCGGCATCAAGCGGTCCAACTTCGTCGCCCTGATGGATCGCATCGAAAGCCTCGGGTTGGCCGAGCGGCGGGCCGTCGACGACCGGCGCGCCCACGCGCTCTATCTCACCGAAGAGGGCGAGCGCCGCGTGGAAGAGATGGCGACGGTGTGGGAACAGTTCGAGCATCAGCTCAGCGAGCGGGTCGGCGGGGCCGAAGCCTATGGCCGGCTGATCGCGCTGCTCGACGCCCTGTCTGGCGACGCGCTCGCCGCTGCCCGGCTGACGTCCTGCCGATCTCACGCGGAGAGCAAGGCCGGCGTCCAGGCGCCGCCCGAGGCCTGCGAGGCGACCGCCGCGGCGACGAACTTCACGCCGCGCGCGCCGTCCGTCACGTCGGGCACCAGACGCGCCAGCTCGACGGGCACGGCGGCGCCGGTGCGGTGCGCCCCGATGATCTCGGCGGCATCGCGGTAGAGGTTGGCGAAGGCCTCGATATAGCCTTCGGGATGGGCTGCCGGCATGCGCGACACGCGCTGGCTCGCCCCGGTGGCGCCGTGGCCGCCCCGAACGAGGGTGCGTGCCTCCTCGCCATAGGGTGCGAAGCGCAGCTCCTCGGGTCGGCTGCCGGACCATTCCAGACCGGCGCGATCGCCATAGAGGCGGACCGACAGGTCGTTGTAATGGCCGGGAGAGGTCTGGCTGGCCAGCACCGTGCCGCGGGCGCCGCCGGTCCAGCGCACCAGGACGTGGGCGTTGTCGTCCAGCCGGCGGCCCGGCACGGCGGTGAACAGGTCGGCGGCGACCGCCTCCGCCTGGCAACCCGAGATGAAGCAGGCAAGGTTGAAGGCATGCACGCCGATGTCGGCGAGCACCGCCGACTGCCCGGCACGGTCGGGGTCGGTGCGCCATCGGCCTGCTTGTGGCCCTCGGCATCGATCGGCCGCGTCAGCCAGTCCTGGATATAGGCGGCGTGCACCGCCTTCAGCGTGCCGAGCTCGCCCGCCGCCACCATCTCGCGGGCCTGGCGCACCATGGCGTAGCCGGTGTTGTTGAGCGTCACCAGCAGCTTGCGCTGCCGGTCGCGCGTCAGCGCCAGCAGCGCCTCCGCCTCGGCCAGCGTCGTCGACAGTGGCTTGTCGCAGATGACGTCGATGCCGGCCTCCAGGAAGGCCGTAGCGACCGGCGCGTGCAAATGATTGGGGGTGACGATGACCACCGCCTCGATGCCGTCGGGCCGCGCCGCCTCGGCGCGCGCCATGGCGCGGAAGTCGGCATAGCTGCGGTCGGGCGCGAGGCCGAGCTCGGCCGCCGAGGCGGCGGCCGTCCGTCGGGATCGGAGGAGAGCGCGCCGGCGACGAGCGCGATGCGGTCGTCGAGGCGCATCGCCAGCCGGTGCACGGCGCCGATGAAGGCGCCCTGCCCGCCGCCGACCATGCCGACGCGGAGCCGATCGCCTGCCGTTGCCTCGGCCGTCGCGTAGACCATCCCCTACCCTCCCTGATGCGGCGCTTCAGCTGGACTATAGAGGCGGGCGCGCCAAGTTCGAAGCGGATTTCCATTTTCCGGTTTGTGAAATTGGCATGCCACGCTAGGCTCGCTGCGTCGAGCGCGGAGACCAGGGCATGGCGAAGCATCGCGTGATCGGGGTGAGCTTCGACCACATGCATATGGGCGACCTGCTGCGCCAGGTGGCGGAGCATCCCGAGGCGGAGATCGCCGCCGTCTTCGACCCCGACCGCCAGCGCATGGAGGCGGCGGTGGCAGCCTTCGGCATCCCCGATGAGCGCGTCTTCACGGACCTCGACGCCTGCCTCGCGGCGACGCCCGCCGACCTCGCCATCGTCTGTTCGACGACCGCCGAGCATGCCAGGACCGTCGAGCGGCTGGCGCCGCACGGGCTCGACGTGATGGTCGAGAAGCCCTTCGCGGCGAATGCCGGCGATGCGCGGCGGATGATCGCGGCGCTGGACAAGGCCGGCCGCCGGCTGGCGATCAACTGGCCGCTGGCGTGGTCGCCCGCCCTCAACACGGCCAAGCGGCTGGTCGAGGAGGGCGCCGTCGGGGCGCTGGTCGAGCTGCACTACTATGGCGGCAATCGCGGGCCGCTGTTCCATCTGGCCGACAAGGTCGAGGTGTCGCCGGCGGAGGTCGAGGCGCAGAAGGCCACCTCCTGGTGGTACCGCAAGGCGAGCGGCGGCGGCAGCCTGCTCGACTATCTGGGCTACGGCGCGACGCTCGGCACCTGGCTGCTCGACGGCGAGGCGCCGATCGAGGTCACGGCGGTGGTCGACGAGACGCCCGGCATCGAGGTCGACCAGCATTCGGTGACCGTCTGCCGCTACCGGCGCGGGCTGTCGGTGTTCGAGACGCGGTGGGGCATGCTCTCCGACCCGTGGACGCAGCAGCCGCAGCCGAGGACGGGCTTCGTGCTGGTCGGCAGCGAGGGCAGCCTCTCCTGCTACGACTACGAGCCGTTCGTGACGCTGCAGACGCGGACGGCGCCGCAACCGGTGCGCATCGAGGCGGCGCCGCTGCCGGCGGGACGCCGCAACGCCGTCGAATATGTCCTGTCGCGGCGCGACGACGGCGCGCCGATCGACGGCCCGCTCGACCCGGCGATCGGCCTCGTCGGCCAGCGCATCATCGACAGCGCGCTCGAGTCGGCGGCGGCCAAGCGGACGGTGCCGCTGGCGCCATGAGCGAGGCGCCCGAAAAGAGCAAGGGCCGGGCGGCGCTGGGGCATGCGAAGCCGCGCACCTACGAGGAGCTGCGCGCCGTGCTCGCTTCGGGCACGGTGCACTTTCCCAAGCGGCTGCGCCAGGTGGCGATCTTCCTGTGGCAGCATCCGGGCCAGGTGGCGCTCGGCACGATCGGACAGGTGGCGCAGCAGGCCGGCGTTCAGCCGTCGACGCTGGTGCGCTTCGCGCAGGCCTTCGGCTATGCGGGGTTCTCGGACTTCCAGGCGATCTTCAAGGATCATGTCAAGGAATCCTGGCCGGCGGGCGGGCTCCCAGGCGGGCCGGCGGAGGCCGCGGGCGGTCACGACCTGCACGTCCTGACCGGGCTGGTCGCCGCCTCCCAGGCCTCGCTCAGCCGGCTTTCCAGCGGCTTCGATGCCGACCGCTTCGAGGCGATGGTCGGGCTGCTCGCCGGCGCCGGCCTCATCTACGTCGTCGGCAGCAAGCGGGCGTTCCCGGTCACCGCCTATGTCTCGCTGGCGCTCGCCCAGCTCGGCGTGCGCAACGTGCTGGTCGACAATGTCGGCTCGACCGCCTTCGACCAGATGGGCTGCGCAGGCGCGGACGACGCCGTGCTGGCGGTGAGCTTTAGCCCCTACAACTCGATCACGCCCGACCTGGTGGCGGTGGCGCGGGAGCGACAGGCGCGCGTCGCCGCCATCACCGACTCGACGTTCAGCCCGCTGATCTCGCTGGCGGACCATTGGGTGGAGGTGATCGAATTCGACTTCGCCGGGTTCCGCTCGCTCGCCGCCTCGATGGCGGTCGGCATGGCGCTGGTGCAGGGCGTGGCGGCGCGACGCGGGTGGAGGAGATGAGCGCTGGCGCAAGCCCGCCGGACGCGCTTGCGGCGTCGCTCGTAGCGCGGCTGCCGGCTGGCGTTACGCAAGCCCGGCTACGACCGCACGGCGCTGCAAGCGGGCATGGCGCATATCGGGGTCGGCGCCTTCCATCGCTGCCACCAGGCCGACTACACCGAAGACATGCTTGCGCAGCGCTTCGACCGCTGGGGCGTGGTGGGCATCAACATCCGCGAGCCGCGGCTCGGCGAGACGCTGGGCCGCCAGGACGGGCTCTATACCCGGCTGCTGAAGCACGACGACCAGATCGAGGCGCGGGTTATCGGGAACCTGGTGTCGATCGTCGACAGTCAACAGGAGCCGGGGCCGGCGCTGGCCGTGCTGGCCTCGCCGGAGATCGAGGTGGTGACGCTGACGGTCACCGAGAAGGGCTACTGCCACCGGCCGGCCGACGGTGCGCTCGACGGCGAACGGCCGGAGATCGTGCACGACATTGCGGATCCGGAGGCGCCGCGGAGCCTGCCCGGACTGTTGGCGCGGGCGCTGGAGATGCGCATGCAATCGCACGGCCGGCCGCTGACGCTGGTGAGCTGCGACAACATCCCCGCCAACGGCGCGCTGCTCGAGCGCGTGGTGACGGCGCTGGCGGAGCGCCGCGGCGGCGGGCTGGCGGCGTGGATGCGCGCCAATGCCGCCTTTCCTTCGACCATGGTGGATCGCATCGTGCCGGCGACGGCGGCGGCCGACATCGAGGCGGTGGAGCAACGGTTCGGCTATCGCGACGCGGCGGTGGTGGCGGGCGAGCCGTTCCGCCAATGGGTGATCGAGAGCCGGGCGGCCGGGCGCATGCCGCCATGGGACCTGGCGGGCGCGGCCTTCGTCGACGACGTCACCGCCTTCGAGCATCTCAAGATGCGGGTGCTCAACGCCGCGCAGTCGACGCTGGCGACGCTCGGCCTGCTCGCCGGGCACGACCACACGTTCGAGGCGGTGGCCGACCCGCTGCTCTGCGCCTTCGTGCGCCGCATGCTGGTGGAGGAGAGCCTGCCGACGCTGCGGCCGGTGCCGGGCGTCGACGCGGCGGCCTATGTCGAGACCAGCCTGGAGCGGCTGCGCAACAGGGCGATCCGCCACCGCAACCAGCAGATCGCCACCGACGGCTCGCAGAAGATCGTGCAGCGACTGCTCAACCCGCTGAAGGAACGGCTGGCGCGGGGCGAGGAGGCGGAGTGCCTGACGCTCGCGACGGCCGGGGCGCTGGCCTATCTGGTGCGCGCGGCGCGCCGCTTCGGGGCGGCCTGGACGGCGGACGACCCCTATGCGGCGCGCATCGCGACGATCGCCGAGGCGAGCGGCGACATCGCGGGGCTGGTGGACGGCATTCTCGGCATCGAGGCGATCTTCGACCCGGCGCTGGCCGCCGACGGCCGCTTCCGCAACGGGCTCGGCCGGAGCCTCGGCGGGCTGGTCGGCGCCGACCCGGTCGGCTTCCTCAAGGATTTCATGGCGGCACGGCCATTGAAGCCGGCGCGTCAAACGGGCTAGAGAGGAGTGGGAGGCAGGCCATGAAACTCGGAATTTTGACGGCGCCGTTTCCGGACACGCCGCTCGACGAGGTCGCGGCGTGGGCCGGCGAGGCCGGGTTCCAGGTGCTGGAGATCGCCTGCTGGCCGAAGGCGGCGGGCGAAAGCCGGCGCTATGCGGGGACCTGCCACATCGACGTCGCCGCGCTGTCGGACGGCGAGGCCCGCGAGATCCCCGGCCGGCTGGCCGACAAGGGCGTGTCGATCTCGGCGCTGGGCTACTATCCCAACCCGCTGTCGCCCGACAAGGCGCATCGCGAGGCGGTGATCGGCCACCTGAAGGCGGTGATCGCGGCGGCCGGGCGGATCGGCGTGCCGCTGGTCAACACGTTCTGCGGCGGCGATGCGGCGCAGCCTGTCGACGCCAACTGGAAGGAGGCGCTGAAGGTCTGGCCCGACATCATCGCGCATGCCCGCGACCACGGCGTGCGGCTGGCGTTCGAGAACTGCCCGATGATCTTCAGCCACGACGAGTGGCCGGGCGGGCACAACATCGCCTATTCGCCGCAGGTCTGGCGGCGCATCCTGGAGGCCTGGGACGGCGCGGTGGGGATGAACTTCGACCCCTCGCATCTGGTCTGGCAGATGATCGACCAGGCGCGGTTCATCCGCGAGTTCGGGCCGGCGATGCTGCACGTGCATGCCAAGGACCTGATGATCGACCGCGACGGCCTCTACGAGCGCGGCATCCTGTCGGCCGGCATGGGCTGGCAGGTGCCGCGCATGCCGGGGCTGGGCGAGGTGGAATGGAACGTGATCTTTTCGGGTCTCTACCGGGCGGGCTACGATGGACCGGTCGTCATCGAGCATGAGGATCGGAGATTCGAGGGAAGCGACGAACTGGTGAAGCGCGGCTTCCTGCTGGCCCGCGACGTGCTCAGCCCCTTCGTCAAATAGAGCAACGAAACCAAGGACAACAATCCAATGCGGAGGACATATCCCATGCGGAATGCGAAACGACTGGCGCTGCTGCCGCTTCTGGCGGGCGTCGCCTTGATCGGCCAGGTCGCCGGAGCGGCGGCGCAGGACCAGTTCACGATCGGCGTCTCCAACACCGTGCAAGGCAACGGCTGGCGCGAGGAGATGATCTGCGCGATCAAGGCGCAGGCGCTCGCCTCGGGCAAGGTGGCCAAGCTCAACATCGCGCACCGCAACACCGACGCGGCCGGCCAGCTGGAAGACATCCGCAACCTGGTGAGCGCCAAGGTCGACGCGATCGTCGTCAACCCCGCCGACCCGGCCGGCATCAACGCGGCGCTCGCCGAGGCCACCAAGGCGGGCATCGTGGTGGTGGCGGTCGACCAGGCGGTGACCGAGCCGTCGGCCTACGTCATCTCCAACAACCAGGAGCAATACGCCTATCTCGGCGCCAAGTGGCTGTTCGAGCAGATGGGCGGCAAGGGCGACGTCGTCTACATGCGCGGCGCCGCCGGCGCCTCGGCCGACAGCGACCGCGACAAGGGCTTCAAGCGGGCGCTCGCCGAGTTCCCCGACGTCAAGGTGGCGCACGAGGTGTTCACCGGCTGGCAGCAGGACCAGGGCAAGCAGCAGATCCTCGACTTCATCGCCACCGGAACGCCGTTCAACGGCATCTGGACGTCCGGCATCGACAACGTGATCGTCGACGCGCTGGTCGAATCGCAGACGCCGCTGGTGCCGGTGGTCGGCGCCGACAATGCCGGCTTCGTCGGCCAGCTGAGCTCCGTCGAGGGCCTCAAGGGCGCTGCGGTGACCAATCCGGGCTCGATCGGCGGCGCCGGCGTGACGCTGGCGCTGAAGATCCTGGGCGGCGAGAAGCCGGAGGAGCAGACCGTGCTGGTCGAGCCGCAGCTGTGGGAGAACGCCACCGACGAGGGCAAGAAGAAGCTCGCCGCGGCGGTCGACCCCTCGCTCAGCCCGGAATGGCCGGTCAGCATCTCGATCCCGGACTGGACGACCTACACCAAGGACCAGATCGTCGCCTGCAAGGGCCCGGGCGAATAGGTCCGCACCGAACGGGCGCCGGATCGGTTGCCGGCGCCCCTGCCCCCTTCCAAGCGGACCGATCGTCGCTGGCATCGTGACCCAAGCACCCGCTCCTCGACGCCACCGGCGTCGCCAAGTCCTACGGCGCGGTCGCGGCGCTGCGCAACGCATCGCTCACGCGTGCTGCCCGGCGAGGTGCATGCGCTGATGGGCGCCAACGGCGCCGGCAAGTCGACGCTGGTCAAGATCCTGACCGGCGCGGTGCGGCCCGACGCCGGGCGCGTCCTGATCCGCGGCGAAGCGCGCGACGTGTCCTCGCCGGCCGACGGCGCGGCGGGCCGGCCTGGTGTCGGTCTACCAGGAGCCGGCGCTGATCCCCGACCTCGACGTGGCGGCCAATCTGCGGCTGACGGCCACGCCGGCCGAGCCTTTCCTGGCCTGGGTGCGCGAGCTCGGCGTGACCGACCTCGACATCCGCGACCCGGCCCGCGACATTCCGCTCGCCGTGCTGCGCGTGCTCGACCTCGCGCGCGCGCTGGCGCTCGAGCCCGACGTGCTGCTGCTCGACGAGATGACCGCCGCGCTGCCGGCCAACCTCGCCGAGCGCGTGCTCGACGTCGTGCGGCGCCAGAGCCGGGCCGGACGCTCGGTGATCTTCATCTCGCATCGCTTCCTGGAGATCTCGGCGCTCTGCGATCGCGCCACGGTGCTGCGCGACGGCGAGACGGTCGGCGTCGTCGACATCGCGCCGGGAGCGGAGGAAAAGATCGTCGAGCTGATGCTCGGCGCGCGCATCGAGAAGGCGCGCGCGGCGGTGCGGCAGACGGCAGCCGGCCGCGGCCGCGCGGCGGCTGGCCCGCCGCGGCTTTCGGTGCGCAGCCTGCAGCTCGGCAGCAAGCTGCGAGGACGTCTCCTTCGATCTCCTCGACGGCGAGGTCGCCGGCGTGGTGGCGCTGGAAGGCCAGGGGCAGGACGAGCTGTTCGCCGCGCTGTCCGGCTCGATCCGGCCGTCCGGCGGCACCATCGAGGTCGACGGCAGCCGGTGCAGTTTCGCCACCCCGCCGACGCCATCGCCGCCGGGCTCGCCTATGTGCCGGGCGACCGCGACCGAGGCGCTGCTTGATGCAGCGCTCGGTGCGCGAGAACATCGCGCTGCCCTTCAGCGCCCGCTTCCGCCGCTGGGGCCCGATCGACATGCGGCGCGAGCGCGGCCGTCGTCGACCGGGCGATCGAGCGGCTGCAGATCGACACGCGGGCCCAGCGGGAGGTGCAGCGGCTGTCGGGCGGCAACCAGCAGAAGGTGACGATCGCCCGCTGGATCGCCGCCGGAGGCGCGCACCATCCTGTGCTTCGACCCGACGCGCGGCATCGACGTCCGCACCAAGCAGGAGATCTACCGGCTGCTGCGCGAGCTCGCCGGGCAGGGCACCTCGGTCCTCTACTACACCTCCGAGCTCGAGGAGGTGCAGCTCGTCTGCGACCGGGCGATCGTCATCTTCGGCGGGCGCGTGGTCGACGTGCTGCCGGCCGAGCGTCGCCGACGAAGCGGCGCTGACGCGCGCCGCCTACGGCCTGCCGCGCGGCGTCAAGGTCGACGTCGGCGTGCTCGCCGAGCCCGGCCAAGCCGCGATGAGCGCGCCGTGACGCGCTTCGTGCAACGCCAGGGCTGGGTCATCGGCCTCTTCGTGCTGTTCGCGCTGCTTGTTCGTGCTGACCAGGATCATCCAGCCCGACTACGGCGCCGGCGATTTCGGCTCGCTGGCGCGCGCCGTGCTGCCCTACGCCTTCGCGGTCGCGGCGCAGACGATCGTGGTGCATCGGCCGGCGGCATCGACCTGTCGGTCGCCTCGATGATGGCGCTGACCAGCGTCACCGCCGCCGCGCTGATGAACGGCGCCAGCGAGGAGTTCGCGCTCCTGGTCGTGCCCCTCGTGCTCGCTCATGGGCCTGCTGCTCGGGCGCGCTCAACGGCCTGCTGATCGTCGTCACGCGCGTGCCCGACATCGTCGTCACGCTGGCCACGCTGTTCGTGCTGCAGGGCGCGGCGCTGCTGGTGCTCGAGGCGCCGGGCGGCGCCGCCGCCGACTGGCTGCAAGGCGCTCGATCGTCGGCACCGTCGCCATCCCGGGCGTGCCGGAGGCGATCACCCAGTGGATCCCCAAGGCGCTGGTCCTGGTGCTCGTCGTGTGCCTCGGCGTCGTCTGGATCCCGCTGCAGCGCTCGCGGCTCGGGCTGTCGATCTACGCCATCGGCAGCAGCGAGCTCGCCGCCTTCCGCAGCGGCGTGCCGGTGGCGCGCACCAAGATCGCCGCCTATGCGCTGGCGGGCCTGTTCGCGCGCCATGGGCGGGCTGGCGCTGACCATGAGCACCGGCATCGGCGCGCCCATCCCCGGCCCCTATCTGCTCGCCAGCGTGGCGGCGGTGGTGCTCGGCGGCGTCGACGCTCGGCGGCGGCCGGGGCGGCCTGCTCGGCCCGATCGTCGCCGTCTTCGTGCTCCGGCTGGTGCGCACCGACCTGACGCTGCTGGCGGTCGACCCCAACGTCACCACCATCATCGAGGGCGTGATCATGGTCATCGTCGTGATGCTCGGCGCCTTCATCGCCATGAGGAGCCGCTCGCCATGACGCACAGCGCGACCGCCACGCCGCACGTCTCCGTCGGCCGCCGCGTCCGCCGCTTCATGAGCGACCAGCCGCTGGTGCCGCTGCTCGATCCTGCTCGTCGCTCCTGGTCGGCGATCCTGCAGATCCTGCGGCCCGGCATCGTCAACGAGCGCTGGATCGCCAACACCATCAAGTTCGCGATCCCGCTCGCCATGCTCGCGCGGCTGCCAGACGATGACCATGCTGACCGGCGGCATCGACCTTTCGGTGAGCACGGTGGCGACGATGGCGGCCTTCATCATGGCCACCCAGGTCGTGCACCACGACCCGGCCGTGGCCATCGCGATCGCGCTGGTGCCGGCGCGTGCTCATCGGCTTCGCCAACGGCATCGGCGTCGGGCGTCTTCCGCGTCCACCCGCTGATCATGACGCTGGGCACGAGCCTGGTCGGCACCGGCTGCCTGCAGGTCTACCAGCGCACGGTGATCGCCTCGGGCGCCAAGATCCCCGCCGGCCTCGCCTGGCTCGGCACCGGCCTCACCTATGGGGTTCCGAACGCGCTGCTGCTGTTCGTGCCGCTGGCGGCGCTGATCATCTTCACGCTGCGGCGCACCGGCTTCGGCCGGCTGCTCTATGCGGTCGGCGACAACGAGAAGGCGGCGCGCCTCTCCGGCGTCCTCTACTGGCAGGTCATCCTCGCGCTCTACATCGTCTCCGGCGCTGCTCGCCGGCGTCGCCGGCCTGCTCTATGTCGGCCTGATCAAGGCGCCGTCGCTGTCGCTCGCCGACCCGCTGCTGCTGCCCTCGGTCGCCGCGGCGGTGATCGGCGGCACCTCGATCTTCGGCGGCCGCGGCGGCTATGCCGGCACCATCGTCGGCGCGCTGATCCTGACCGTGCTGACGACGCTGCTGACGGTGCTGCAGATGCCGGAGGGCGCGCGCCGCATCCTGTTCGGGCTGATCGTGCTCCTGGTGACCGCCGCCTATCTGCGCATCGTCGAGGACCGCTAGACGATTTGAGGCTCGATCCGGCGGGCCGCCCGGGGGCCTGTGGGTGCACGGCCCGCCGGACCAGATCACGACCATCGTCGGACGTGCCGAGTGTGCGGGCAATCGCTCGTGCGCTCCATGGGCAGATCTACCTATAGGTGTATTCCCGGCGAGAAGTGCGATTTGGGTTGTGCCTGCAGCCAGAAAAGAGAAAACCCGCCTTCCGGAAGGAAGACGGGCTGGAGGTCAGTCGGCTTGGGAGCTCGGTTTACGCCCCAAAGATCGCATGGTGCGGTTGCGTCGTCACTCGCCGAGCGTGCCAAAGTTCTCGCCGGACGTGCCAAAGGCGAATCCTGGCCTGTGGGTTGCTCAACCGGCAGTTGACAGCGCCGTCCGACGCCGGCCAACCTCCCATCTCGCCTGGGGAGCCTCGACAAGGGGCCGAGATTCTGCTCGCCGAGGCAGCGCAGTGACCCTTCGAACCTGATCCAGTTCATGCTGGCGTAGGGATGGTGCTCCGCATGAAGCCTGTCGCGATTTCCACTGCTGCATTCCCGGCCTCCCGCAAGGTGCACAAGCGGGGAAGCCTGCATCCCGACATCCGCGTGCCGATGCGCGAGATCGCGCTTCATCCGAGCGCGTTGGAGCCGCCGGTGACCGTCTATGACAGCTCGGGGCCCTACACCGACCCGGATGTCGCCATCGACATCGCCAAGGGGCTGCCGCGCCGCTCGCGCGGCGGCGATCCTCGCCCGCGGCGACGTATGTTATCCGACCGGGCGCCGGCGGAGGCCGGCGACAGGCGGCGGCCGCTCAGGGCGCGGGCCGGCGCGGCGGTGACCCAGCTCGCCTATGCGCGACGCGGGCATCGTCACGCCGGAGATGGAGTTCGTCGCCATCCGCGAAAATGTGGGCCGCGAACGGCTCCTTGCCGACGAAAGGCGCGACGGCGAGAGCTTCGGCGCCGCCATCCCCGACATCGTCACGCCCGAATTCGTGCGCGCACGAGGTGGCGCGCGGCCGGGCGATCATCCCCTGCAACGTCAACCATCCCGAGCTGGAGCCGATGATCATCGGCCGCAACTTCCTGGTGAAGATCAACGCCAACATCGGCAATTCGGCCGTGACCTCGTCGATGGAGGAAGAGGTCGACAAGATGGTGTGGGCGATCCGCTGGGGCGCCGATACGGTGATGGACCTGTCCACCGGCCGCAACATCCACGAGACCCGCGAGTGGATCCTGCGCAACGCCCCGGTGCCGATCGGCACGGTGCCGATCTACCAGGCGCTGGAGAAGGTCGGCGGCGTGGCCGAGGACCTCGACCTGGGAGATTTTCCGCGACACGCTGATCGAGCAGGCCGAGCAGGGCGTCGACTATTTCACCATCCATGCCGGCGTGCGGCTCGCCCACATCCCGCTCACCGCCGAGCGCGTGACGGGCATCGTCTCGCCGCGGCGGCGCGATCATGGCGCCTGGTGCCTCGCCCACCGCCGCGAGAGCTTCCTGTTCGAGCACTTCGAGGAGATCTGCGACATCGCGCGCGCCTACGACGTGGCGCTTCTCGCTCGGCGACGGGCTGCGCCCCGGCTCGATCGCCGACGCCAACGATGCCGCGCAGTTCGCCGAGCTCGACGACGCTCGGCGAGCTGACGCGGGTGGCCTGGGCGAAGGACTGCCAGGTGATGGTCGAGGGGCCGGGCCACGTGCCCATGCACAAGATCAAGGACAACATGGACAAGCAGCTCGAGGTCTGCGGCGAGGCGCCGTTCTACACGCTCGGGCCGCTGACCACCGACATCGCGCCGGGCTACGACCACATCACGAGCGGCATCGGCGCCGCCATGATCGGCTGGTTCGGCACCGCCATGCTCTGCTACGTGACGCCGAAGGAGCATCTCGGCCTGCCGAACCGCGACGACGTCAAGACCGGGGTGATCGCCTACAAGATCGCCGCCCACGCCGCCGACCTGGCGAAAGGGCATCCGGCGGCGCGGTTGCGCGACGATGCGCTGTCGCGGGCGCGCTTCGAGTTTCGCTGGGAGGACCAGTTCAACCTGTCGCTCGACCCCGACACGGCGCGCGCCTTCCACGACGAGACGCTGCCGAAGGAGGCGCACAAGCGGGCGCATTTCTGCTCGATGTGCGGCCCGAAATTCTGCTCGATGAAGATCTCGCAGGACATCCGCGAGGCGGCGGCCGAGCCGGCGCTGCCATGAAGGTGCTGGTCAAGGGGGCCGGCGTCGCAGGCCTGGCCGTCGCCCACGAGCTCGCCCGGCGCGCCGCGACGGTTGCGGTGGTGGATACGCGGCGGCGCATGGAGGAGACCGCGTCGTGGGTGGCGGGCGGCATGCTGGCGCCCTGCTGCGAGAGCGAGACCGCCGGCGAGGCGGTGCTCGAGCTGGGGCGCGGCGCGGCCGACTGGTGGGAGACGACGCTGCCGGGCAGCGTGACGCGGCGCGGCACGCTGGTCGTCAGCCCGGCGCGCGACAGCGGCGAGCTCGACCGCTTCGCGGGCCGCGCCCGCGGTGCCGGGCGCCTCGGCAAGGCGGCGCTCGCCGCGCTGGAGCCGGACCTGGCAAGCCGCTTCGGCCGCGCGCTGTTCTTCGAGAGCGAGGCGCATGTCGACCCGCGGCAGCTGCTGCCGCGGCTGGAGCGCGCGCTGACGCGCATGGGCGTGGCGTTGCAGCGGCCGACGGAGGCCGGCGGGGCGGGATTCGACGTCGTCGTCGACTGCACCGGCTCGGCGCGCATCGGCTGCGATCCGGCGCTGCGCGGCGTGCGCGGCGAGGTGCTGCTGCTGCGCTCCTCCGAGATCCGGCTGTCGCGCCCGGTGCGGCTCCTGCATCCGCGGTTCCCGCTCTACGTGGTGCCGCGCGGCGGTGGCTGCTTCCTGGTCGGCGCGACGATGATCGAGACCGGCAGGGCCGGCCCGATCACCGCCCGCTCGACCATGGAGCTGCTCAACGCCGCCTATGCGCTCGACCCGGCTTTCGGCGAGGCCGAGATCGTCGAGACCGGCGTCGGCATCCGGCCGGCCTATCCCGACAACCTGCCGCGCGTGGAGAGGCGAGGCGCGACGATCAGCATCAACGGCCTCTACCGCCACGGCTTCCTGCTTGGCGCCGGCCATGGCGCAGCGGGCGGCCGAGATGATCCTCGGGCGGGGCGATCGATGAAGGTCATCGTCAACGGCGAAGCCTGCGAGGTCGCGGCGGCGCTCGCTCGCCGAGCTGCTGGCGGAGCTCGACTGCCGGGGCGACTGGCTGGCGACGGCGCATAACGGCCAGGTGGTGCCGGCGAAGGAGCGCTGCCGCTGCCGGCTTTCGGAGGGCGACCGAGTCGAGATCCTGTCGCCGATGAAAGGCGGTTAGGGATGCTGACGCTCTACGGCACGGGCGCTGCCGTCGCGACTGATGCTCGGGACCGCGCATTTTCCGTCGCCGGCGATCCTCGCCGAGGCGGTGGGCGCCTCGCAGGCCTCGGTCGGTCACGGTGTCGCTGCGTCGCGAGAGCCCGGGCGGCCGCGCCGGCGGGCAGTTCTGGTCGCTCGTCCAGGGGCTCGGCACGGCGGTGCTGCCCAACACCGCGGGCTGCCACACCGCCAAGGAAGCGGTGACCACGGCCCAGATGGCGCGCGAGGTGTTCGGCACCTGCTGGATCAAGCTCGAGGTGATCGGCAACCACGACACGCTGCAGCCCGATGTGTTCGAGCTGGTCGAGGCGGCGCGCATCCTGAGCGGCGACGGCTTCTCGGTGTTCCCCTATACGACCGACGACCTGGTCGTCGCCGAACGGCTGCTTTGACGCCGGCTGCCAGGTGCTGATGCCCTGGTGCGCGCCGATCGGCTCGGCCCGGGGACCGCGCGACATCGCCGCGCTGCGCACGCTGCGCAGCCACCTGCCGGGCGTTCCGCTGATCGTCGATGCCGGCATCGGCCGCCCGTCGCACGCCGCCGCCGTGATGGAGCTCGGCTACGACGCCGTGCTCCTCAACACCGCGGTCGCCCAGGCGCGCGATCCGGTGGCCATGGCCGTCGCGTTCGCCCAGGCGGTCGAGGCCGGCCGGCAGGGCTTCGAGGCCGGCCTCCTGGAGCCGCGCGACATGGCGGTGCCGTCGACGCCGCTGATCGGCAGGGCGGTGTTCTCGTGAGGCTCGATCCCTTCTATCCGATCGTCGACAGCGCGGCGCTGGTCGCGCGGCTGGTGCCGCTCGGCGTGAGGCTGGTGCAGCTGCGCATCAAGGGCGTGGCGGAGGACGGGTTGCGCGCCGAGATCCGCAGGGCGAAGGCGGTCTGCGACTGCTATCGCGCGACGCTGGTCGTCAACGACCATTGGCGGCTCGCCATCGAGGAGGGCTGCGTCGCCGTCCATCTCGGGCAAGAGGACCTGGCGCTGGCCGATCTCGCGGCGATCCGGCGGGCCGGCCTGCGGTTCGGCATCAGCACCCATGACCGTTCGGAGCTGGGAGCGGCGCTGGCCGTCGAGCCGGACTACGTGGCGCTCGGGCCGATCTACCCGACGGCGCTCAAGCCGATGCGCTGCGGGCCGCAGGGCCTGCAGCGCCTCGCCGAGTGGAAGCGGCTCGCCGGGTCGCTGCCGCTGGTGGCGATCGGTGGCCTCGATCCGGCGCGGCTGGTGGGCGTGTTCGCGCATGGCGCCGACAGCGCCGCCGTGGCGACCGACATCGTCGGCAGCGACAATCCCGAGGGGCGCGCCCGTGCCTGGCTTCATGCCACGGCATGGCGGCGATGAGGCCGGAGCCGCACGTGCTGGTCGTCGGCGGCGTCGATTCCAGCGGTGGCGCCGGCATCGCGCGCGACGTGGAGACGATCGCCTCGCTGGGCTTGCGCGCCTCGATCGCCGTGACGGCCGTGGCCGTGCAGACGCACACCGCGGTGCGCCGCATCGCGCCGATGCCGCCCGGCCTGGTGGCGGAGCAGATGCGCGCGGCGCTGGATTGCAACGCGGTGAAGGCGGTGAAGCTCGGCATGCTCGGCACCGCCGCCGCGGTCGACGAGGTGGTGTCGGTGCTGCGCGACTTCGCGCATCTCCCGGCCGTGCTGGACCCGGTTCTCGCCGCGTCCTCAGGATCGGCGCTGCTGGCCGACGAGGCGCTCGGGCGGCTGGCCGAGGACCTGATGCCGATCTGCCGGCTCGTCACGCCCAACCTGCCCGAGCTGGCGGTGCTGACCGGGTCGCCGCTCGCCGCCGACGAAAGCGCGGCGCGCCAGCAAGGCGAGGCGCTGTCGCGCCTGGCGCGGACGGCGGTGCTCGTCAAGGGTGGCCACGCCTCCGGCATCGAGGCGGCCGACCTGCTGGTCGAGCCGAACCACCCGCCCCGGCGGCTTTGCAGCCTGCGGCTGGCGGGCACCTTGCGGGGCACCGGCTGCATGCTCGCCAGCGCCGTCGCCGTGCACCTCGCCCGCGGCATGCCGCTCGAGGCCAGCGTGCGGAAGGCCAAGGACTACGTTTTCGCCCGGCTTGCGCGATCCATGTGACCGCGCGGCGATACGGCGACATTGTCGATCAGCCGGGTTTCGCCCAGCCAGGCGGCCGCCAGCAGGCGCGCCGGCCTGTCGAGGCAGGCCATCGGCCGAAGATCGGCTTCGGCGCGCAGCTCGACATAGTCCAGCCGCGCGTATCCAGCCTGCAGGATCGTGGCGCGGGCGTTCGCCAGCGTCGCGTCGACGTCGGCACCGCCCGCCATGCGTTCCGCCGCATCGAAAAGTGCCGACGCCAGCCGCGGCGCCACCTGCCGCTCGGCGGGCGACAGGCGGACGTTGCGGGAGGAGAGCGCCAGCCCGTCGGGCTCGCGCACGGTCGGGCAGGCGACGATCTCGGTTTGAAGGTCGAGGTCGCCGGCCATGCGCCGCACGATCTGGAGCTGCTGGAAATCCTTCTCGCCGAAGAAGGCGAGGTCCGCGCCGGCCTGCATGAAGAGCTTGGCGACGACGGTGGCGACGCCGTCGAAATGGCCCGGCCGGGAGGCCCCGCAGAGCGCTTCGCCGATGCCGCCGACCGACACGGTCGTGGCGAAGCCGGCGGGGTACATCGCGCCGGCGTCGGGCGCGTAGAGGAGGTGCACGCCGAGCGGCGCCAGCCTGGCGCGGTCCGCCGCCTCGTCGCTCGGATAGGCGGCGAGGTCGGCGGCGCGGTCGAACTGGCGCGGGTTGACGAACAGCGTGACGACGACCCGGTCCGCCCTGTCGAGCGCGGCGCGAACCAGGCTGAGATGGCCGTCGTGCAGCGCGCCCATCGTCGGCACCACGGCGACGATAGCGCCAGGCTTTTCGGCGCGCCATCCGGCCACCGCCTGCCGGAGCTGGGCGACAGTCCTGGCGACGGGCGGCGGCGTCATCCGGCGTCTCCGGGGACCTCGCCGAAGAGGTGCTCGGCGGTCGGAAAGCGCCGTTCGCGCACCTCGGCCGCATAGGCGGCGACCGCCGCCTCGGCCGCGTGGCCGAGCTCGGCATAGCGCTTGACGAATTTCGGCCGAAACGCGGTGAACAGGCCGAGCATGTCGTCGGAGACGAGGATCTGGCCGTCGCAGGCCGGCGAGGCGCCGATGCCGATGGTGGGAACGGCGATGTCGGCGGTGATGCGACGCGCCAGCGGCTGCGGCACCTTCTCCAGCACGACCGCGAAGGCGCCGGCGTCGGCTGCCGCCGCGGCATCGCGAGCCACGCTCTCGGCATGATTGCCGCGCCCCTGCACGCGATAGCCGCCCAGGGCGTGCACCGATTGCGGCGTCATGCCGACATGCGCCATCACCGGGATGCCGCGCGCGACGAGGAAGCGGATCGTGCCGGCCATGCTCTCGCCGCCCTCCAGCTTGACCGCCGCGCAGCCGGTCGCCGCCATCAGCCTGGCGGCGCTGCGGAACGCCTGCTCGCGGCTCTCCTCATAGGCGCCGAACGGCAGGTCGACGACCATCAGCGCCCGTTCGAGGCCGCGACGAACCGCCTGCCCGTGCAGGATCATCATGTCGAGGGTGACGCCGAGCGTCGACGCCATGCCGTGGAGGACCATGCCAACGCTGTCGCCGACCAGGACGATGTCGCAATGGCGGTCGACGAGCCGCGCCACCGGCGTGGTGTAGGCGGTGAGGCAGACCAGCGGCGTGCCGCCTTTGCGGGCCGTCACGTCCGGCGGGGTGATGGCTTTCCCTTCACCTGCCGCGCTCATTGCCCCTGAACCTCTCGAAATTTATAGCGATATCAATCATTTGCAGGATATTGAATCGGCGTTCAAAATATTGCCTCCCGGTCGGGAAGCGCAGGAAAAATGGCTCAGGCGCGTGTAGCAGACTTGGCCCGCAACCGCCAGACGCTCGGGGCGAGCAAATCGCCCCTGAAGAATTTAAATCGGACGCAAATCTACTTTAAATTGGACGGCGTTTGCGTTGAGGATAGACGTATGCAACCGCCGGGGATCCTTTTGGGGGTGCGTCTCGGGTCAGGATCCTTCCGGCGTTATTGGCTCGAATGAACTTATATTTCCTTTTCAAGCTTAAGGCGCTTCGAAGCCAACGCGCGGGAATGCTTGTACCGTGAGGTTGCCACTTCCTCAGATGACATACCTAAGACAGCTTGTTGGGTCGCATCCGCCAAGGTGACAAGGTCGAAGATGTATCGCTGCCTCTCGGCCGTCGCAGCTCGCGTGCCGCCACATTCCTTCCAAGCGTTGGCAAGCGGACCTTCTAAAAAGAGTTCCTGACCGGTTAGCACGATTACGGGGCTGGGTTGAAGCTGGGTCCATCCCCACTTGGCGAGGGCTCGCAGAGCCTTATTCTCGGTAGCAGAAAATTCGTCCTTGAGCGTCGCTGCCACAATAATGGATCCGGGCAACAAGGTTGCAAGTTCGCGGAGGCGCGTTACGTCGGCAGCCCTGAACAATTCAGCAGCAAAGCTCTTGCACTCACCCACCACGGTTACAGGATCGCGGGACGCGCGATCGAGCTTGTCCTTGCCATACCAGGCGAAGAAGTCCGTCTCGGACTTTCCTCCCGCGTGCTGCAACTCAAGTCCCGTCGAGAAAGTGAATTCGTTCATGCTGCCCAGTTCATCCTCCAAGAACCGGAGGGTCAGCGCCACGGCATAGCCGCCCCGCGCATAACCGGGCGTCGCGAACGGTCCCACCACGCGATATTTGAACAGCTTCCGGTCAGGATTGCCCTGAGGAAACGGGTAGGTTTTAAGGCACCGCGCGCAGGACAATTGATCAGCCACATCATTAAGGCTGTACCAGTTTTCCTGTGTGCAATGCGGGCAACGCGGAGCGAGACCGAGCCGCAGCATCCCATCGGCCACAAGCCGATCCAAGATTTTCCAGTTGCCGAACGTCTTTTTCTGGATCGGCCGTAATGTCCTTATCCAATCCTGCACCGACGCCGTTCGGTCGGTAAACTCGTGGGCGCTGCCGTCCTTCCACTCGCGACGGCTTCGAGCCATGCTGTCCAGCTGTTCGAGGATGCCGCGCTCGCGCAAGATGTGGGTGCCGCTCAAGCCCCCCACCGACGCGATCACCTGTTCCGCAACACGGCCCGCATCGGAAGGTGTTGCCGTGATCCCCTTCGCCTCAAGCCAAGAGGTAATCGCATCCTTTGGCGAGGGAAGGTTCAGATAAGCATCGTCATGCGAATAGCGGTGGAAGGTCACATAGCCTTCGCGCGACACGAACTGGTCCCGACTCCGGGTCGGATAAGAATCCCGCGTGCTGAAGGTCGCGGCAGGCAAGGCTTCCGCGATGCTTTTCTGGGCTTGATACTGTCTCAGCGTCACGACATTGACGAAGGACGGCCCCTTGCCGAGTCGCCCAATATCGAAGTCAGGCGATTGCACCGGAAACTGCAACATGATCCTTTTGTCGCCGCTGGGTGTCAGCTGAACCTGCCGAGATTTTTGCGTGATCGTCACCGCGCTCGGCCGAAACACCTGTTCATCCGCTTGTGGCTCGCGCCAGATCGGCTCGTACCATCCCCGCATCGAAACGCTGTGTTCTGGCAGCTTGGCCGAAGCAAGATCGAGTTGCCTCGATACATCCTCTATCTTCAACGAGCGCGCGACCTCGATCGAGGTGTGGATCATAACGCCGTTAGGATTTGTTGGCAGCGGGCGGTGGTTCTTCCGGACCGCCCGCAGGATCAAATCGCGTAACTCGGCCAGCCAATTGACGTTGACTGGCAAAACATCTCGCGTGAACAGGCGGTAGTTCCAGAAATCGATCAAATCCGTCGGCTTCGATGGGTCAAAAATGAAAATGGAGGGATCGGATCGACCGAAATGAAGTTCGGTATCCCGTACAGTGTAATAGAGCGGATAACCGGCACCCTTCACTATAACGCACCAAGTCTCGAACGTTGGGGGTTTTTGCTTGGCGTCGAACGCCTGCTTATAGTTGCTTTTGAAATAGGACAGCTGTCGACTTTTCGGAAAACACCCGAAAGCCGCCTCGAAAAAAGCCGTGTCGTCCGATGCACCTTCAGCAAAATGAAAGATGGCAGGTTCGACGCGCTTTTTGAACTGGAACTCGTCCTTGAATAGCCGCTGATAAATGTAGGAAATATTCATACCCACATTCAGGTCGGCGACCAATCCGTGGTCCTTGCGGATCAGGTTATCGAAATTGAAAAAGCGTTGGTTGGCTGACCGGCTTGGCTCTTCACTCAGGCCCAACGAAGCGAGCTGACCCGCCTTAGTCTGTACAAGGAGATCCGGTTCGAAAAATCGGATGTAGCCGCGACTGATTTGCTGCGACCCGTGAGACAGATGCTTGTCATTCCACTCCGCAGGTAAACGTTTCATGACGGGGATCAGCGGAGACATTGTGCCGCCCCACATCGTGGTCGCCATGCGCATAACGTCCCGCACGGTCTGCTTGTCGCGCGGATTGACGAGATATCCTAGACGCACCGGACGCAGGCTTATGTTCGCTGTGACTGGCTGCAAGTACGCTCCTCTCTACGCCGTCGTGAGGCTCACCCGATGCCATGATGGGGCCCGACTCTCGTTCATGGAATCGGCGAATATTTCAATCGCACGCCGTTCAGATACGATGAAAGATACCATTGACGACGCGGGGAAAAGCGGTTGCTCATTATGACTTTCATAAATATAATCAATAGCTTATCGAAGAACGTCACTCCCACTCGATCGTGCCGGGCGGCTTGGAGGTGACGTCGTAGACGACCCGGTTGATGCCCCTCACCTCGTTGATGATGCGGGTGGCGGCGCGGCCGAGGAAGTCCATGTCGAAATGGTAGAAGTCGGCGGTCATGCCGTCGATCGACGTCACCGCCCGCAAGGCGCAGACGAACTCGTAGGTGCGGCCGTCGCCCATCACGCCGACCGTCTGCACTGGCAGGAGCACGGCGAAGGCCTGCCAGATGGCGTCGTAGAGGCCGGACTGGCGGATCTCGTCGAGGTAGATCGCATCCGCCTGCCGCAGGATGTCCAACTTGTCGCGGGTGACGCCGCCCGGGCAGCGGATGGCCAGGCCAGGCCCCGGAAACGGGTGGCGGCCGATGAAGTGCTCCGGCAGGCCGAGCTCGCGACCGAGCGCCCGCACCTCGTCCTTGAACAGTTCGCGCAGCGGCTCGACCAGCTTGAGGTTCATGCGCGCGGGAAGGCCGCCGACATTGTGGTGCGACTTGATCGTCGCCGACGGGCCGCCGGTGAAGGACACGCTCTCGATCACGTCGGGGTAGAGCGTGCCCTGGGCCAGGAAGTCGGGCGCCTTGCCCTGCGCGGCGAGCTTGGCGGCCTCTTCCTCGAAGACCTCGATGAACAGGCGGCCGATCGTCTTGCGCTTGACCTCGGGATCGGCCTCCCCCTCGAGCGCCGTCAGGAAGCGCTCCGCCGCGTCGACCTTGATCAGCGGGATGTTGTAGTGCTCGCGGAACATCGCCACCACGTCGTCGGCCTCGCGCTCGCGCATCAGGCCATGGTCGACGAGGATGCAGGTGAGCCGCTCGCCGATCGCCTCGTGGATCAGCACCGCCGCCACCGAGGAATCGACGCCGCCGGACAGGGCGCAGATGACGCGGCCGTCGCCCACCTGGCGGCGGATCGCCTCCACTGCATGCTCGCGATAGGTCCGCATGGTCCAGTCACCGGAGATGCCGGCGATGCGGTGAACGAAATTGGCAAGCAGCCTGGCGCCGTCCGGCGTGTGCACCACCTCGGGATGGAACATCAGACCGTAGATCCTGCGCTCGATATTGCCGAAAATGGCGAATGGAGCGCCCTCGGAATGGCCGATCGCCTCGAAGCCCTCGGGGAGCGAGACGACGCGGTCGCCATGGCTCATCCACACCTGGTGGCGCTCGCCGGGCCGCCACAACCCGTCGAGCAATGGCGAGTCCCTGTCGATCTTCGACGAAAGCGCGACCGAATTCGCGATGGTCCGAGCTTTCGGCGACGCCGCCCATCTGCACGCACATGGTCATCTGGCCATAGCAGATGCCGAGCACCGGCACGCCGGCCTCGAAAACGATCTGCGGCGCGCGCGGGCTGCCGGTCTGCATCGTGGAGGCCGGGCCGCCGGAAAGGATCACCGCCTTCGGCCGGATGCGCCGGAACGCCTCCTCGGCGGACTGGAAGGGAACGATCTCGGAATAGACCCCCGCCTCGCGGATGCGGCGGGCGATCAGCTGGGTGACCTGGCTGCCGAAATCGATGATCAGGACGGTGTCGGAATGCGCTGGGTTCTCCATGTCGGGCGTCTATAGATTCGCGCCCGATCTGGCAAGGGCGAGGCGGCGCCGGCTGCCCGTTGCGCAGCACGCCGCGGCGTGGTTTCCTGCTCGCCCTGCGCCACCGCGAAGGGAGCCGCCGATGCCTTTCAAGACCGTCCGACGCCTGGCTTGGCCCTGCCGGCGCTGCTCCCCGGGACCGCGCTCGCCATGCCGTCCGACATCCGCGAAGGCAGCTGCATCAACGCGGTCGCCGGCATGTATGCGGTGCCGGCGAAGTCGGTGGCGCTACAGCCCGAGAAGGAGGTCGGCGGCAAATGGGAGATCCCCGGCAGCGTCGGCACAAGCGTCGAGGGCGAGACGCGCAACTTCCTGTGCCTGTTCGGGGACGACGGAACGCTGGTGGAAGTGCGCATCACCGAGCCGGAACGGAAGTAGGTCGAATGGCTGAGTCGGATCAGCGGCTTAGCCGGCTTTCCTGCGGGCTCGATTCAAGTCCTGGATGCGCCTTGCTCACACCCTGATTCAATGTCTTCGCGCAGAAGACGAAGACGCTGATGCAAAGAATCAAGCTGGATCGATGGTCAGAGAGCCGTCGGCCAGAGCCGCCTCGAGGCGATCGACGGCCTCGGCCAGCTTCTCGTCGACGACATGCAGATACTGGGTCCAGTCGTCGACATGGGAGAGCTCGTCGGCGCCGTCGGAGATGCCGCGCAGCGCGATCAGCGGCAGGCCGAACAGCTGGCACGCCCTGAGCACGGCGAAGGTCTCCATGTCGACCATGTCGGCCTCGACCGCGCCATAGGCGGCGCCGGAGACGATGGCGGCGCCGGTCGACAGGCTGGCCGGCGGAATGCCGGGCACGACATGCGGCAGCGGGACGATCGCCGGCAGGTCGAGGAACGGCGTGCGCCCCTTCTCGAAGCCCAGCGGTGAGGCGTCCATGTCGCGATAGGAGACCAGAATCGCCTGGTAGATGCCGGTCTGCTCGAGGGTGCGGCTGCCGGCCGAGCCGAGGGAGACGACGAGGTCGGGCAATTCGCCCAGCACCTGCCGGCGGCCGAGCTCGGCACCCAGCACGACGCCGGCCTCGACCGGGCCGACGCCGGTCATCAGCGGGACGAAGCGACGGCGCAGATGCGGGCCGTACTCGGCCTCCGCCGCCATGACGAACAGCACGCCCTTGCCGGCGATGTCGGTGAGCTCGGCCATCGCTCAGCCCTCCAGGCCCTGGCGGCCCTGCACCGTCATCATGGTGCCGGTCATGGTGGCGATGAGCCGCGCCTCACCGTCCTGGCCGAAGGCGTAGGCCTGGCCGTCGGCGACGATGATGGTGCGGCCGGGCTTGGTGACGGAGCCGCGGAACAGGAAGCGCTCGCCCTTGCCGGGGGCCAGGAGATTGACCTTGAACTCGATGGTGAGCACGGCCGCGTCTGCCGGCATCATCGAGAAGGCGGCGTAGCCGCAGGCCGAATCGAGCGCCATCGAGATGACGCCGGCATGCAGGAAGCCATGCTGCTGGGTCAGCGCGTCGGAGAACGGCATCTCGATCTCGATCGTGCCGGGCCGCACGACCGTCAGCTCGGCGCCCAGTGTCTTCATGGCATTCTGGCGCGCGAAGGAGGCGCGCACGCGCTCTTCGTAGTCCGGATCCAGGACGGGATTGGCGGCCACCGCTCTGCCCTCGTTTCCCGTGGCTTAGCGCAAAGCTGCGGCGGCTTGCAACCGGCAAATGGTGCGATGCAACAGGCTGGTCAGTTGAGCCGCCAGATCGCCGCGTTGAGGAGCGTGGCGAACGCCACCCAGAGCGCATAGGGCACGAAAAGCCATGCCGCCGGGCGGTCGAGCCGGCGCGCCAGCGCCACGAAGCCGAGGATGGCGGCCAACAAAGCGACGATGACGACCAGCGCCAATCCCGGGCGCTGGAGGCCGAAGAAGATCGGCGACCAGAGGTAGTTGAGGACCAGCTGGAGGCCCCAGAGCCGCATCGCGCCGCTGTCGGGAGCGACGCGCCAGATGCGCCAGCCGGCGATGGCGATCAGCACGTAGAGGAGCGACCAGACCGGCCCGAACAGCCAGTCGGGCGGGTTGAAGGACGGCTTGGCCAGGCCCTGGTACCAGGTGCCGGGTGCCGTGGCGAAGCCGATCGACAGGCCGATTCCCAGCACGATGATGATGAACAGCCACAGGGACAGTTGCTTCGACACGTTCGACCCTCCGATCACGGCCCAGGCAATGTGGGGCGCCGCAGCCGCTCGTCAACGGCCGCGCGTCAGGGTGCCGAGATAGAAGCCGTCGGTGCCGGTGCGCACCGGCGACAGGTGGATGCCGCCGACCGCATCGATCCACGCGGCATCGGGGTGGCCGGGAAAGCGCTCCGCCCAAAGCTGGCGGTGGTCGATCGGCGCGAAATCCGGCCGTCGCGCCGCGAAGGCGGCGAGCTGGCCATAGTTCTCGGCCTCGAAGACGGAGCAGGTGATGTAGACCAGGCTGCCGCCCGGCCGAACGTAGCGGGCGGCGGCTTCGAGGATCTCCGCCTGCTCGGCGATGCGCGCCTCCAGCTGGCGCTCGGTCAGCCGCCACTTCGCATCGGGGCGGCGGCGCCAGGTGCCGCTGCCCGTGCAGGGGGCGTCGACCACCACGACGTCCATTTCGCCGGCCAGCCCCGACAGGGCCGCGTCGGAGCTGCCGACCGCCTGGACGTTGCGGCTGCCGGCTCGGCGCAAGCGCTCGAAGATCGGCGCCAGCCGCGCCTTGTCCGAATCGTGGGCGAAGACCTGCCCGTGGTTGCCCATGGCGGCGGAGATGGCCAGCGTCTTGCCGCCGGCGCCGGCGCAATAGTCGAGCACCTGGCCCGGCCGAGGCGGCGCCGCCAGGGCGGCGACGAGCTGCGAGCCCTCGTCCTGGACCTCGAACCAGCCCTTCTGGAAGGCCGGCTCGGCCTGCACGTTGGGGTGCCGGCCGTGGCCGGCGATCGGCGGGATGCGGATGCCGTCGGGCGCCAGCGGAGCCGCCGCGGCACCGACGCCCTGCAGAGCTCCCAGCACCCGGTCGCGGTCGGCCTTCAGCGTGTTGACCCTGAGATCGAGCGGCGGCCGGGCGGCAAGGCCCTTGGCCTCGTCGAGCCAGCCATCGCCGAAGGTCGCGCGAAGCAGCGGCTGGCACCAGTCGGCGCAGTCGGCGCGCACGGCCTCGGGTGCCGATTCGAGCGGACGGGCGGCGAGCGACGCAAGCTCGGCGGGCGACAGGGGCTCGGGAGCGAAGCGATCGCCTTCCAGTGCGGCGGCCAGCGTCTGGTGCGTCTCGGCGGATTCCAGCAGGATGGCGCCGAAGCCGAGGGCGCGCGGCGTGTCGGCGTCGAACAGCCAGGCCGCCGAACGGCGGCGGCGCAGCGCGTCGTAGACGATGTTGCCGATGGCGGCGCGGTCACCGGCGCCGGCGAAGCGGTGCGAGAGGCCCCAGTCGCGCAGCGCTTCGGCGGCCGGCCGGTGCCGGCGCTCGATGTCGTCGAGAACCTCGATGGCCCCCGCCAGCCTTCCGCCAAGCCGCATCGCAAAACGCCCCTTCGGTGAACCCGTCGACGCCTCCAGTAGAGCAATTTTAGCGAAAGCGTGAGCGGTTTTGCGTTCGGAATTGCTCAAAAACAAGAACTTGGATTGGGAGACTCAGGTCAGGCCGAGCAGATGCAGGGCGAAGAACACCCACATGGCGCCAAGCACGGCGATGCCGAAGACGAACACCGGATGGCGATAACGCAGCCGGTTGCCGGTGAGGTGGATGGCGGCGTGCACGTAGCGCGACAGCGCGAACAGCCAGGCCAGCGCCAGCACCACGAAATTCGCCCCGTTGGTGACGAAGAAGCACAGGCAGACGACGTGGAAGAGGACGGGCAGCTCGAACTGGTTCACCAGGTCGTTGTAGGCGGTGACGCTCTCCGCCGGCTCGGCCGAACGCTCGCGGAAGTCGGCCGCCTTGGCATGCCCGGCGCGGACCGCCGCCGAGCGACGGCGCAGCAGGACAAGATAGACGATGTAGACGAGCAGAACATGTGCCATCATCGGCCAGAAGATCGCCGTCTGGTTCATGGTTCGGAGCCTTTCTCAGGGACCGCCCGCGGCGATCTTGCGTTCGACGCCGACTGTTCCAGCCGGGTCGGGCAAAAGCAAGCGGCAGCCGACAAGGAGGGATGCGACGTGCCCACGCTCAGCCAGTTCATCGTTTGGATCATCGTCGGGCTCATCGGCGGCACGCTCACCGGGCTTATGGTGCGATGGCGGCGCGAGGGCTTCGGGATGGCGCGCAACCTCGGGCTCGGGCTCGTCGGGGCGATCGTCGGCGGCTTCCTGTTCCGCCTGTTCAACCTGTTCCCTTCGCTCGACATGATCTCGATCTCGCTGCGCGACATCGTCTCGGCGCTGGTCGGCTCGCTGATCGTGCTGATCGGCCTGTGGGCGTGGCAGCGCACCCGCCAGCCATAGATTGCTCGAATGCTGAGCTACGTCTACTTCGGCACCGCCGACCTGGCGCGGGCGATCGCCTTCTACGACGCCGTGCTTTCCAGGCTCGGCATGGCGCGGTGCGTCACCGGCGACCCGGAATGGGACCGCGTCTCCGCCGGCTGGGGGCTCTACGAGGAAGGCGGGCTCACCGAGCGCGCCTTCTGGATCGGCATCCCCTTCGACGGCCGGCCGGCCAGCGTCGGCAATGGCAGCATGGTGGCGTTTCGGGCCGGCACCTGGGGCGAGGTCGACGCGTTTCACGCGGCGGCGCTCGCCCATGGCGGACGCTCGGAAGGCGAGCCCGGGCTCAGGCGGCACTACGCGCCAGATTTCTACGCGGCCTATGTCCGCGACCCGGACGGCAACAAGCTCGCCGCCGTCTGCCGCGGTCAGGTGACGCCGGGATAGTTGGGGCTCTCGCGGGTGATCGTCACGTCGTGGGTGTGGCTTTCGCGCAGCCCGGCATTGGAGATGCGCACGAAGGCGGCCCGCTCGCGGAACTCGGGCAAGGTCTTCGCCCCGACATAGCCCATCGCCGCCCTGAGGCCGCCGGTCAGCTGGTGGAGGACGCCAGAGGCCGGACCCTTGTAGGGGACCTGGCCCTCGATGCCCTCGGGCACCAGCTTCAGCGTGTCGCGCACCTCGGCCTGGAAGTAGCGATCGGCCGAGCCGCGGGCCATGGCGCCGACCGAGCCCATGCCGCGATAGGCCTTGTAGGAGCGGCCCTGGTGCAGGTAGACCTCGCCGGGGCTTTCCTCGGTGCCGGCGAGCAGCGAGCCGATCATCGCGGCGCTGGCGCCGGCGGCGAGCGCCTTGGCGACGTCGCCCGAGAACTTGATGCCGCCGTCGGCGACGACGGAGATGCCGGCGCGGGCGGCCGCGTCGACGGCCGACATGATGGCGGAGAGCTGCGGAACGCCGACGCCGGCGACGATGCGCGTCGTGCAGATCGAGCCCGGCCCGATGCCCACCTTCACCGCGTCGGCGCCGGCGTCGATCAGCGCCCTGGTGCCGTCGGCGGTCGCCACGTTGCCGGCCATGATGCGCACCGAGTTGGACAGCGTCTTGGCGCGCGCCACCGCGTCGATGACGCGCTGCGAATGGCCGTGGGCGGTGTCGATGACCAAGAGGTCGACGCCGGCGTCGATCAGCCGCTCGGCGCGCTCGAAGCCGTCGTCGCCGACGCTGGTCGCCGCGGCGACGCGCAGGCGACCCTGGGCGTCCTTGGCGGCGTGCGGGTTGAGCTGCGACTTCTCGATGTCCTTGACGGTGATCAGGCCGACGCAGTTCTTATCGCCGTCGACCACCAGCAGCTTCTCGATGCGGTGCTGGTGGAGCAGCCGCTTGGCCTCGTCCTGGCTCACCGACTCGCGCACCGTGACCAGGCCGTCGCGGGTCATCAGCTCTGACACGCTCTGCGCCGGGTCGGAGGCGAAGCGGACGTCGCGGTTGGTGAGGATGCCGACCAGCCGGCCGCTCCGCTGGCCGGTGGCGCCGTTCTCGACCACGGGGATGCCGGAGATGCCGTGCCGGCGCATCAGCGCCAGCGCATCGGCGAGCGTCGCCTCGGGGCCGATGGTGACCGGGTTGACCACCATGCCCGATTCGAACTTCTTGACCTGCCGCACCTCCTCGGCCTGCTCGACGGGCGACAGGTTGCGGTGGATGACGCCGATGCCGCCGGCCTGGGCCATGGCGATGGCCAGCCGCGATTCGGTGACGGTGTCCATGGCGGCCGAGAGGATGGGGATGTTGAGTTCGATGTCGCCGGCGATGCGGGTGCGCACGTCGGTCTCGCCCGGCAGGACCTCGGAATGCGCCGGCTGCAGGAGCACGTCGTCGAAGGTGAGCGCCAGGGCGCCGGTGGCCGTTTCGATGATCTTCGCCATTGCCGCTCCTTTGAATGCGGGCGTCGCGCTCGTCCGACAAGACAGCGACAGCTCGTCTTCCCTTTCAGGATTGGCACCGGCTGGTACCATGCTTCGCGCGGCTTGGAAAGGCGGCCTGCCGTCGCGAAAAATTGAACGCCGCGGCGGCGGCCGGCGTGATAACCGGCAACCAGCCACAGCCCGGTAGGCAGATGAAGCGCTCAGGAGCGGCCACGTTTGAAAGCCAACCGAAGAACTGATAGAGGTCTCCCCTCGCATACGCGCTATAGTAACTGCGGCGTAAGAGCCAAGGTCTACACATATGTTGTAACCTGCTACAGGCAGCACTCCAAAGCGTTAGGTTCCCCACTCATCCCAAAACGTTGCTGCAGCAAGAATGAACGCTCTGTAATCTGCTCCCGGCCAAGCGGTCGGCGAGTTATCCCCGAGGAGCAGGCTCTGCCCGTTAGCGCATATGAGCGTCGCCGCCTGCGCGCCCCATACCCATTGTAGGCAATTGAGCACAGTGGTGGCGTAGTTCTGTCCGAAGAGGTTTGTGGGCACATTGTAGAGCATTCCCTCAATGTAGTAGGAGGGCGCTAGGGCGCGATCTATCCGGCCATCGTCTGCCATGCGGTTTCGTAGGTTCTTAAAGATGCGAACAACCGGCTTAAGCCACTCGTTCGTCAGTTGGTGGCGGGCAGTGAGGTTGTCGGAGTGAAGGATTGGATAGTTGATGATGGATTCGCCATCCCTGGTTAGGAAGCGAACGCCATCGATAGTTTAAGTCATGAAGCCTGCGGGACGAACGTCGTGGTGAATTTGAGAAATCAAAACGTCGGTGGACCTTCGATTGCCTTCCGAAGCTATCTCGATTGCCTTGTTGCCAACGGTCACGTCGCCCGGAAACTGATTTTGAAGCCATTGGATGACCTGTGGCCGAAACTGCTCAATAGGATAAGCGGGGGCAGCGGCGCCCTGCCGATAGTGCTGCTGTGCCACCTGTGGCAATGCGTCGATGTTGAAGTGAAACGTTAAATCAAGCCGGATCACCACGTCCACATCACTCTCGGCATAGACGTTGGTGTCGTTGCCGTAGGAGCCTTGCAGGAACACATGTACGCCTTGGCCAGCGTAGGGCGCATTTGGGTCTAGGAGAACACTCCTGACTGTCTGATATGTGCTGGCGGAACTAACGCCGGCTCCTGTGTGTGACCAGATGTCCAACTGGTATTCAGGGATTGCCATGCAGCCTCACAAGAGAAGCGCTCTAAGGTCCGCTTCTTGTTTTCCAAACGATTCTTTGCCGCGGGTGTGAATGATGTCGAGCTTGTCGATCCTGTATTCGAGCAAGTCGGTAGCCATCGCGGGCTCGGTAAATGCCTCGCTAACTCGCACGGTATGGACGTCCGGGAAGAGGATGCGCCTAAGCTGTTCCATTGACTGGGCGTTAATATTGAATGTCTTTTGAGTGAGTTCGGCCTCCTCAACGAACGACATGAACCAAGCCTTGCTCATCTTCTTTATGCGAGGCGTTGGATAGTCTCCAACTCCGACGTTCAAGATGCGAATGTTTGAGCGGGCTACTTTGAAGGCCCCGACGGCCTCGGCAATTGCATAAAGGGTAGGATTGTTGGCGCAATAACCGCCGTCCAGAAGCAAAAGGTTGTCGCCGTTTATCGCGACAGTCTTCTTGGCAAAGAACGGATAGGCAGAACTCGAAGCCTGCACCGCTTCGCTGAGCGTACAGCCAAAGCCGGGAACGAATGAAGCCGACCGACCGTGTGCCTGCTTTGCGTAGGCTTTGAAAATGAGAGGTGTCCCCATCATCCATTTGGTGGCAACGATTCCCAGTGGGATTTTCACAGCGTCGAAGCCGGTACCTCCGAATATGGTGGATGCAACGGTAGCGAGCTGTGCCGAACGCTCAGTTCGTTTCGTAGCCTTCATCACAGTCGGCACGTTGTCACGATAGATCTTGTGAATGTCCTTCACAGGCATGCCGATGGCCAGCATCGTGCCTATGATCGACCCAGTGCTCGTTCCAAATATCAGATCGAACGCTTCATGCAGCGGCTTCCCAAGCATAGCCTCGACTTCGTGAAGCACGCCAAGCGTGTAGAAGCCTTTGGCTCCGCCGCCATCCAGGCTGAGTATTCGGAAGCGCTTGTCCTCAGTGTCGGCCGACATGTCACCCACCCCTTGACCTGCCATGATGACGTCCGTTTTTCAAACGGACGTAGATGTCGTTCGAAACTACATTTGGTATGGGAACATGGGCCTGAGGCGGGATCGCCTTAAGGCCAGTGCGCTGGGAGAACGGGACATACGGCTCGTTGCTTGTCATCCCGCGTTTATACACCTTACCGTTGTACCGCAGGTAGTGCAAAACCCTTCTTATCAATACCTAAGGCCCACGAACGTATTCTAAATTTCGCAACAGAATGCAGTCCAAGCACTGAACGCGGTTCGCCCCTCACCTTGATAAGCGAACGCGCCCTTTCCCTTAAGTCTCAGCGAGGTCGAGCGGTTTTGCGGGCATCCAAGGGGCCACATAGATACACGCGTCGTCCCGTTCACACCGAGACTGCGAAATACGAACTGAAACGCGAATATTCGCTGGCTGCAATTCAAACTGACCCACCGCCTGCCGTCGCGAAAAATTGAACGCCGCGGCGGCGGCCGGCGTGATAACCGGCAACCAGCCACAGCCCTGGCGCGTTCGCGCCAGGCAGAAACCTCGGACACGGCCGGTGAACCGCACTGTTCCGCTCATCCTGGCGGTCGCGCTGTTCATGGAGAACATGGACTCGACCGTCATCGCGACGTCGCTGCCGGCGATCGCCACCGACATCGGCACCAGCCCGGTGGCGCTCAAGCTGGCGCTGACGGCCTATCTGGTGTCGCTGGCGATCTTCATCCCCGATCAGCTCCTGGATGGCCGACCGCTACGGCGCCAAGCGGGTTTTCCGCTCGGCGATCGCCGTCTTCGTCGCTCGGCTCGGTCGCCTGCGCCTTCTCCGGCTCGCTCGGCGCCTTCGTGCTCGCCCGCTTCCTGCAGGGCGTGGGCGGGGCGATGATGACGCCGGTGGCGCGGCTGGTGCTGGTGCGCTCGACGCCGAAGCGCCAGCTGGTCTCGGCGCTCGCCTGGCTGACCATCCCGGCGCTGATCGGGCCGATGGTCGGCCCGCCGGTCGGCGGCTTCATCACCACCTTCTTCAGCTGGCACTGGATCTTCATCATCAACGTGCCGATCGGCATTGCCGGCATCCTTTTGGCAGGCGCCTTCCTGCCGGAGGTGCCGCCGGCCGGGACGGGGCGGATCGACTGGCTCGGCTTCGTGCTCTCCGCGCTGGCTGCGGCCGGCGTGGTGTTCGGCCTCTCGGTGGTCAGCCTGCCGGCGCTGCCGCCGATCGTCGGCATCCTGGCCATGCTGCTCGGCGCGGTGGCGGCAGTGCTCTACGTGCGGCATGCGCGGCGCTCGCCGCGGCCGCTGCTCGACCTCAGGCTGTTCAGCAACCCCGTGTTCCGCACCGCCGTCGTCGGCGGCGCGCTGTTTCGCATCGGCAACGGGGCCGTGCCCTTCCTGCTGCCGCTGCTGTTGCAGCTCGGCTTCGGCATGACGCCCTTCCAGTCGGGCATGCTGACCTTCGCGACGGCGATCGGCGCCTTCGCCATGAAGTTCCTGGCGCCGTATACGCTGCGGCTCGGCGGGTTCCGCACCACGCTCGCCACGACGGCGGTGCTGAGCTCGCTGCTGATCGCCGCCAACGGGCTGTTCACCGCCGAGACGCCGGGCTGGGCGATCATCGCCGTGCTGGTCACCGCCGGGTTCTTCCGCTCGCTGCTCTTCACCTCCGTCAACGCCCTGGTGTTCGCCGACATCGAGGACAAGGACGCCAGCCAGGCCACGGCGATCGGCGCCGTCACCGCAGCAGATCAGCATCGCGCTCGGCGTGGCGATCGGCGGCGGCGTGCTGGAGGCGTTTGCCGCCTGGTCGGGCGGGGCGCTCGACCGCTCGGCCTTCACCGCCGCCTTCGTGGTGATCGCGGCGATCACCGGCTCCTCGCTGTTCGTCTTCCTGACGCTGTCGCCAACTGCCGGCAACGCGGTGTCCGGCCATCGCCTGAAGGACCTGCAGCAGGTGCCGCCGGCGGCGGCCGGCGCGAAGCCGCCGTCAGCCGCGACCCTTGAAGCCCTTGGCGAGCAGATAGAGCTCGACCGATTCGTCGCGCGAGGCCGGCGGCTTGACGTGGTGGACGGCCGTGAAACTGCGCTTCAGGCGGTCGAGCAGGCTCGGCCTCGGTGCCGCCCTGGAAGATCTTGGCCAGGAAATGGCCGCCCGGCCTCAGCACCGACATGGCGAAGTCGGCGGCCACCTCGGCGAGGTGCATGGTCCGGAGATGATCGGTGCGGCGGTGGCCGGTGGTCGGCGCCGCCATGTCGGACAGCACGATGTCGGGCGCGCCGCCGAGCGCCTCGACAAGCCGCTCGGGCGCCTGCGGGTCGAGGAAATCGAGCAGCAGGAAGGCGGAGCCCGGCATCGGGTCCATCTCCAGATAGTCGATGCCGACGACGCCGGGCGCGGCCTCGTCCGAGCGGGTGCGGGCGGCCGCCACCTGGCACCAGCCGCCGGGCGCGGCGCCGAGGTCGATCACCTTCAGGCCCGGCTTCAGCAGATGGTGCTTGTCGTCGATCTCGATGAGCTTGTAGGCGGCGCGGGAGCGGTAGCCCTCGGCCTTGCTGCGCTGCACGTAGGGGTCGTTGAGGTGGCGCTCCAGCCAGCGGCGCGAGGAGTCCTTCAGGCCGTGCTTCTTCTTGACGCGGGTGCGCAGCACGCGCGAAGCGCCGCCGCCCAGGCCCCCCGGCTTGCGGCTCACGGCCGCCGCTCGGGCCGGCGGCCGCGGCGCCAGACGCCGTCTTCGGCCATCAGTTCGCTCAGGATGCCCTCGCGCAGGCCGCGATCGGCGACCCGCAGGCGCTCGGCCGGCCAGACGCGGCGGATGGCCTCGAGGATGGCGCAGCCGGCCAGCACGAGGTCGGCCCGGTCGGCGCCGATGCACGGATTGGCGACGCGCGCCTCGAAGTCCCAGCCGAGCAGCGTCTCGATCATCCGGTCGACATGCGGCCGCTCCATCCACAGGCCGTCGACGCGCCGGCGGTCGTAGCGGTCGAGGCCGAGATGGACGCCGGCCAGCGTGGTGACCGTGCCGGAGGTGCCGAGCAGGTGGAAGGCGCGGCCGTTGACGTGATCGAGGCGGGAGCGGCCCTCGAAGGCCATGACCATCCCCGCCACCTCGTCGACCATGGCGCCGAACACCTGGCGCGACACCTCGCGGCCGCCGAAGCGCTCGGCGAGCGAGACGACGCCGACCGGCAGCGAAGTCCAGGAGACGATATGGTTGGCCAGCCGCGGCGTGCGCTGGCGCGACAGGTCGACCAGGGCGATCTCCGAGGAGCCGCCGCCGATGTCGAACAGCACGACGCCCTGGGTGTCGCGCTCGACCAGCGAGCCGCAGCCGGAGACGGCGAGCCGCGCCTCGGTGCGGCGATCGATGATTTCCAGCGCCAGCCCCGTCTCGGCCTCGACGCGGGCCAGGAAGGCGGCCCCGTTGTCGGCCGAGCGGCAGGCCTCGGTGGCGATCAGCCGGGCGCGTCGGACATTGCGCTGCGCGAGCTTGTCGGCGCAGATCTTGAGCGCATCGATCGCCCGCTCCATCGCCGCCTCGCCGAGCCGGCCGCTGGCCGCCAGGCCTTCGCCGAGCCGGACGATGCGGGAAAAGGCGTCGATGACGCGGAACTGGCCCGGCCGGGTGGGAATGGCGACGAGCAGCCGGCAATTGTTGGTGCCGAGATCGAGCGCGGCGAACACCGGCAGCTCGTGGAACCGGCCGGGGCGATGCGGGGCCGCAGGCTCCGGCGCCCGGACGGGCGGGGACGGCTCGGGCGGCGGCTGCAGGCTTTCGGGCGGGACGGCGACGGGCTCGGCCATGGCCGGCTGCGGCGCGGCGTCGCGCGCGAACACCTTGCGGCCGCGGCGGCGCTTGCGCTTCTTGGAGCGGGGGCGTTCGGCGGGGCGCTGGCCGCCGCCATGCCAGCCGGAGGCGGCAGCATGCAGGGGTTCGGCATTCGGATGGGCGGCGGGACGCCCGGGACCCGAGGCCCGATCGTCCCTGCCTGCCGCAACCGGACCCGGGGCCGGGGTGCCGGCTTCGGAGTCGTTCACAGGCTCAATCCTTCTGGCGCCGCGCGAACCCTTGGGGGACGCAGCAGGCGCTTCGTTTGTCGTTGCCGCCACCCTAACAGCGCGGCAGCCGATCACCAAGCCCCTGCCCGCATGGCGCGAAACCTTTTCCGGTTTGATTGCCAAGCGAGACGGTCTATCTGTCGTGAAGCCGGCTCTCCGACGCCGGACGATCCGCAACGGGCAACGGGAGCCGGCCAGGCCGCATGAAGTGGAAGGACTATGTCTGGCCGGCCATCGGCCTCGCGGCCGTCGCGCTGTCGGCGTGGCTGCTCTACGGCGAGCTGCGCGGCATCTCGCTCGACGACGTCGGCGAAGGGCTGTCCGCCATCTCCCTGCACCAGTGGCTGTTTGCCGGGCTGAGCTCGCTCGCCGCCTATGCCGCGCTGGCCGGCTACGACCACATCGCGCTCCTGCACATCGGCAAGCGGGTTTCCTGGCTCTTCATCACGCTCTGCTCGTTCACCACCTATGCGCTGTCGCACAACATCGGCGGCTCGGTGCTGTCGGGCGCGGTGATCCGCTACCGGGCCTACGGCTCGCGGGGGCTGTCGGTGTCGGAGGTGGGCATCCTGGTGGCGGTGTGCTGGTTTACCTTCGTGCTGGCCACGGTGACGCTTTCCGGGCTGGTCCTGGTGCTGCAGCCGTCGATCGTCACCCGCTACTTCGAAGACGCCCCGCCCGTCGCCGCCTTCGCGCTCGGCGTGGTGCTGCTCGGGCTGGTCGGGCTCTACGTGTTCGGCAGCCTGCTTCACCTGAAGCCGCTGCACATCCGCGGCCTGGAGATCCACTATCCGCGGCCGCCGATCGTGCTCCGGCAGATGATCATCGGGCCGCTCGAGCTGCTGGGCGCCGCCTCGATCATCTATTTCGCGCTGCCGGAGGCGGGTCACCCCGGCTTCATCACCGTGCTCGGGGTGTTCATCGCCTCGTTCTCGGTCGCCCAGATCAGCCATGCGCCGGGGGGATTGGGGGTGCTGGAGATCGTCTTCCTGTCCGGCATGCCGGAGGTCGACCCGGCGGCGGTGATCGCTGCGCTGCTGGTGTTCAGGCTGTTCTACCTGCTGCTGCCGCTGGCGCTGGCGCTGGTGGTGGTGCTCATCTTCGAGCGCTCGCAATTCGCCCGCCAGTGGAGCCGGCCGCTGCCGACCGACAGCGACGGTCCGATCTGACGCCCCTCATGCGATCGGGTTAGGCAAATCTGCCCATGGCGCCGGCCGCCACCGGGGCGCATCCTTGGCCGGCCCCCGACGCCCTATCGGAGGCCAGTCCGGCGGGCGCGCGCATGTTTGGACCCACGCCACGCGTCCGCCGGATCCGAGCCCTAAGATGCCGCGCGGCGACATTCGTGCTATGGCGTTGCGGCAGCGCGGGGAGGGTTCGATGGCCGTGGACGACAGAAGCGGGCTCGCGGAGATGGGACTGCTGGTCCGCGGCATGCAGGTCACGCGGATGCTGGAGGTGGCGGCGTCGCTGGGCCTCGCCGACCGGATCGGCGAGGCGCCGAAGCCGGTGGCCGAGCTCGCCGCGGCGGTCGGCGCCGATCCCGCCATGCTGGCCCGGCTGTGCCGGGCGCTCGCCGCCTGCGGCGTGTTCGACGTCGACGCGGAGGGGCGGGTGTCGCACAACGAGCGCTCCCGGTGGCTGCGGACCGACGCGCGGCCGACACTGCACCACGCCGTGCGCTACTGGGGCATGCCCAGCACCTGGGAGGTGTGGAGCCGCCTCGAAGCGGTGGTGACGAGCGGCGAGCCGGCCTTCGAGGCGATGTTCGGCAAGCCCTATTTCGCCTATCTGAAGGAGCACCCCGACGAGGCGGCGCGGTTCGACAGCTTCATGCAGAACAGCCCCGACGACCGGCACGCCGCCGTCGCCGCGGCCTACGAGTTCTCCGACGCCGGCGTGGTGGTCGACATCGGCGGCGGCAACGGGGCGCTGCTGGCGGCGATCCTGAAGGCGTACCCGACGGTACGCGGCGTGCTCTTCGACCATCCCGAGGTGATCGCCCCGGCGATCTCGACCTTCCCCGTCCTCGCCGGCCGCTGCCAGCTCGCGGGCGGCGATTTCTTCGAGACCGTGCCGGACGGCGGCGACGTCTACACGCTGTCGCAGATCATCCACGACTGGAGCGACGAGCGCTGCCTCGCCATCCTCGGCAACTGCCGGCGCGCCATGCGCGAGGGGGCGCGGCTGCTGGTGGTCGAGCGCGTGCTCGACCCCGTGCCCGACGCCACGAAGGCCGCCAACTACCTCGCCGACATGCACATGATGGTGCTGTTCGGCGAGGCCAGGGAGCGCACCGCCGAGGAATTTGCCGCGCTGTTCGCCAAGGCCGGCTTCGAGCCGCCGCGGATCCTGCCCACGCGCTCGTCCTTTTTCGTCATCGAGACCCGCCCCGCCCTTGCTTCCGCAAGGGATTCCCACTAGCCTGTTTAACGATCGTTCAACAGGCTTTTCCGCCATGCAACGCAGTTCGGCACGCCGCAGGCCGGGACGCGCGCCGCGCGAGGCGGGGAGCATCCCGCAGCGCCCCTTCCGGCAACTGACGCGACCCTACGCGCCGATCGAGATCCTGTCGGCCGACCAGGTGGAGGCGATCCACGCGACGGCGCTGACCATCCTGGAAGAGATCGGCATGCGCGTGCTGCAGCCCGAGGCGCGGCGGCTCTACCGGCAGGCCGGGGCCGAGGTCGACGAGGCCCAGCTGCGGGTGCGCTTCGACCGGGCCATGGTAATGGAGCGCATCGCCACCGCCCCGGAGGCGTTCGAGCTCAGCGCCCGCAATCCGCGAGCGCAACGTCAAGGTCGGCGGGCGAAACGCCATCTTCTCCTCGGTCGGCGGGCCGGCCTACGTGATGGACAACGACCGCGGCCGGCGGCCCGGCACCTATGCCGAGATGTGCGACTATCTGAGGCTGATCCAGTCGCTCAACGTGCTGCACCAGGAGGGCGGCGGGCCGTTCGAGCCGCTCGACCTGCCCGCCAACACGCGCCATCTCGACCTCTATTACGCCGAGATCACGCTGCTCGACAAGAACTGGCAGCCGCAGACGCTGGGCATTGGGCGCGCCATCGACGCGCTGGAGATGGTGGCGATCTCGCTCGGCACCACGCGCGACAGGCTGGCGGAAGAGGCGCCCGTCTTCACCGGGGTGATCAACACCAACTCGCCGCTGCAGCTCGACGAGCCGATGGCCGAAGGGCTGATCGCCATGGCCAGCCACGGCCAGGTCAACATCATCACGCCGTTCACCCTGGCGGGCGCCATGTCGCCCGTGACGCTGCCCGGGGCGCTGGCCCAGCAGCACGCCGAGGCGCTGGCCGGCATCGCGCTGACGCAGATCGTCAGGCCGGGCGTGCCGGTGATGTATGGCGGCTTCACCTCCAATGTCGACATGCGGACCGGCGCGCCGGCCTTCGGCACGCCCGAATACACGCAGGCCGCGCAGATCACCGGGCAGCTCTGCCGGCGCATCGGCGTGCCTTTCCGCTCGAGCAACGTGACGGCCGCCAACGCGGTCGACGCGCAAGCCGCCTATGAGAGCGGCATGTCGCTGTGGGGCTCGCTGATGGGCGGCGCCAACCTGGTGCTGCACGCCGCCGGCTGGCTGGGCGGCGGCCTCACCGCGTCCTTCGAGAAGCTCATCGTCGACGCCGAGATGCTGCAGATGATGGCCGCCTATTTCGACCCGCCGACCGTCGACGCCGACACGCTGGCGCTGGACGCGGTGCGCGAGGTCGGGCCGGCCGGGCATTTCTTCGGCGCCGCGCACACCATGCAGCGCTACGAGCGGGCCTTCTATGCGCCGATTGTCTCAAATTGGGACAACTATGACACCTGGATGGAGCGCGGCCAGGTGACCGCGCGGGAGCGCGCCAACGCCGTCTGGAAGCGCATGCTGGAGGAATACGAGCAGCCGCCTCTCGACCCGGCGATCGACGAGGCGCTGCGCGACTATATGGAGCGGCGCAAGCGCGAGGGCGGCGCGCCGCTCAACTAGAGTGCAATGACGCTTCTTCGAATCGTCCTTGCACTCTATCCTCTTGTTTGAGCATGATCTTTTCCAAAAACCGGCATCCACTTTTTGGGATCATGCTTTAGGTGCAGCCGGCTCAGGCCTTCTTCTTGAACAGCACCGGGTTGGGGTGGCCGTCCGGATAGATGACCGGCTCGAAGCTCGGGCGGTGGATGGCGATCAGCGGCTGGTGGCAGATGAACACGAAGCCGCCGGACTCCTCCATCAGATCCTCCATGCGGTTGGAGAGCGCGATGCGCTTGGCCTCGTCCGGTCTCGGCGACCAGCTGCTGGTAGCTGGTCTCGAATTCGGGGCTGTCGAAGCCCGACCAGTTGTAGGCGCCGATCTGGCTCGGGTCGGAACCAGACGAGGTTCTCCGACGGGTCGACGCCGCCGGCGAAGTCCATCAGGGCGAGGTCGAGCTCCTTGTAGCGGTCGCCCTGCGTCTTGTCGCCGACGCCCCAGAAGGCCGCCTCGTCATAGGGCTGGATCTCGACCTTGATGCCCGCCTGCTCCAGGCTCGCCTGGATGATCTGCGCCGTCGCGGTGCGGATGGAGTCGTTCATGACGGTCAGCGTGAGCGTCAGGTCGGAGACGCCGGCCTCGGCGAGCAGCGACGCCGCCTTTTCGTAGTCGGGCGCCGGGATGAGGTTCTTCGGCCGGGCGAACTTGGTGCCCGGCTGCACGACGCCGGTGGAGCGCCCGGTCAGATTGTCGTAGACGCCGGCCAGGATCTGGTCGACGTCGACGCCGTACTGGACGGCCTGGCGCACCTTGGCGTCCTTGAGCCGCGGGCTCAGCATGTTGATGGTCAGCCAGACGTAGCGGGTCGACTGCGCCTCCACGAGCACGGTGTTCTCCGGCGGGCTCTCCTTCAGCGCCTTGGTCGCCGAGACGGCGATCTTGGTGAAGTCGAAGGCGTCGGCGTCGTAGGCGAGCTGCGCCGCCTGGTCGTCGGCGACGATGTAGACCTCGACCTTGGCGAAATCCGGCTTGGGGCCCGGCCAGTCGGGATTGGCGGCCATGCGTGAGCTTCTGCTTCTGCTGCCAGTCGGCGAAGACATAGGGGCCGCAGGTGGCCGGCGGCTCGGTGGTGAACTTGCCGCCGGCCTTCTCGGTGCCCTCGCGGCAGATGATGTGGCCGCCATAATAGGGCAAGGAGGTCACGAAGATCGGCTGGTAGGGCTGCTTCAGGTGGATGATCCCGTTGCTGGCGTCGACCACCTCGACGCGGTCGAGCATCTCGAACTGGTAGGCCCAGGGCGAGGCCAGCTTGGGATCGGCGATGCGCTCGTAGGAAAACTTGACGTCCTCGGCCGTCACCGGGCCGAAGCCGTTCGACCATTTCAGCCCGTCGATCAGCGTGAAGGCGATCGTCTTGGGGTCCTTCTGCTCGAGCTTCTCGGCGCCCCAGGGCGACCATGGCGAGCCTTCCCTGAGGTCGCCGAGGCGGTTCAGCGACACGTAGATGCCGCGCATGACGACGTCGTCGAGGCCGCCGATCATGAAGGCCGGATCGAGCATCTGCAGGTCGCCATCCATGCGGATGCGCAGCGTGTCGCCGTCGGCCGCCCAGGCGAAGCGCGGGCTCGCCAGCAGGCCGGCGCCGAGCGCGCCGGCGGCCTTGAGGAAGCTACGCCGGTCGGTGTTCCATCTGATCATGTCGTTCTCCCCTGCGGTTGGCGGAGGCGCGTTGGAAGGCCTCCTGTTCTTGCCCGCCCGGCTGGAGCGGGTAATGGCAGTGCACCATGCGGTCCGGCGCCATCCAGCGCGCCTTGGCGGCGCCTCGCTGCGGCAGCGGTCGCGGGCGATCGGGCAGCGCGTGTGGAACTCGCAGCCGGAAGGCCGGCGGAACACGCTCGGGATCTCGCCGCGGATGGCCAGGTCGGCGCGCCGCCGGCGCGGGTCGGGAACCGGCTCCGAGGCGATCAGCGTCGCGGTGTAGGGATGCAGCGGCGCGGCGAACACCGCCTGGGTCGGGCCGGTCTCGACCAGGCGGCCGAGATACATGATGGCCAGGCGGTCGCCGACATGGCGGATCATCGCCAGATTGTGGGTGATGACCATGGCGGCGAAGCCGAGCTCGCGCTTCAGGTCCTGGATCAGGTTGAGCACGTCGCCCTGCACGGAGACGTCGAGGCCGGCCGTCGGCTCGTCGGCGAGCAGCAGATGCGGGCGCATCGCCAGCGCGCGCGCGACGCCGACGCGGCGCGCCTGGCCGCCGGACAGCTCGTGCGGGAAGCGGTCGACGAAGGAGCCGGGCAGGCCGACCTGCGCCAGCATGGCCCGGGCGGTGGCGTCGCGGTCGGGAATCGGCATGCCCTGCATGACGAGCGGCTCGGTGAGCAGGCGTGCCGACCCGCAGGCGCGGGCTGAGCGAGCCGACCGGATCCTGGAACATCATCGCCGAGCTGCGGCGCATGGCGCGGAAGTCCGCCGGCGCTCGTCACCTCCTTGCCCTCGAAGACGATGCGGCCCTCGGCGATCGGCGTCAGCCCGAGCATGGCGCGCGCCAGCGTCGTCTTGCCGGAGCCGGACTCGCCGACCAGGCCGAGCGTCTCGCCCGGCATCAGCGCCAGGCTGACGCCGGTCGACCACGTTGAAGGCCGGCAGCGGGAAGGGGTTGAGCAGGCGGCTGAGCAGGCCGCCGCGCGCGATAGGTGACCGACAGGTCCTCGACCGCCAGCAGCGGGCCTCATGGCGCCACCCCATGGCAGCGGACGGCATGGTCGGCGGGCAGCACGGTCCAGTCGGCGGCTCGTGGCAGTGCAGGGTCCGAAGGCGCGGTCGGACAGCGCGGCGCGTAGACGCAGCCGGCCGGCACCTCGGCGAGGTTCGGCAGGCTGCCGGCAATGGTCGGCAGCCGGTCCAGCCGCTCCGGGAAGCGGGCGGGATCGCAGGCGAGCAGCGCCTTGCGTGTAGGGATGTTCCGCGGCATGGAAGATGGCGTCGACGTCGCCGGCCTCGACGACCTCGCCGGCATACATGACATAGACCCGGTCGCAGAGCTCGGCGATGACGCCGAGATGGTGCGAGACGACGACGATGATGCCGTTGAAGTCGCGGCGCAGCTCGCGCAGCAGATGGATGATCTGCGCCTCCATCGTCACGTCGAGCGCGGTCGTCGGCTCGTCGGCGATCAGCAGGCCGGGATCGGTGAGCAGCGCGGCGGCGATGGCCACCCGCTGGCGCATGCCGCCCGACAGCTCGTGCGGATAGGCGGCCATGCGGCGGTCGGCATCGGCGATGCCGACGCGCTCCAGCATGGCGGCGATCAGCGCCTTGCGTCTCGCGGCGGCCGAGGTCCTTGCGGTGGTGCAGGAAGTCGGCGAGCTGGTCGCCGATCGTCAGCACCGGGTTGAAGGCGGTCATCGGGTCCTGCGAGACCAGCGCGATCTCGTCGCCGCGCAGCCGCCGCCGCTGGTCCGCGTCGAGCGCCGTCAGGTCGACGCCGCCATAGAGGATCTGCCCGCCGACGCGCGCATTGTCGGGCAGCAGGTTGGCGAGCGCGGTGACCAGGGTGGACTTGCCGCAGCCGCTCTCGCCGACGATGCCGATCGACCTCGCCCGGGTGCGCCTCGAGGTCGACGTGGCGCAGCGCGTGCACGCTGCCCTGCGGCGTCTCGTAGCGGACGCTGAGGTCGCGGGCCTGCAACGCGCCGCTCATGACGGCCGCCGCGACCTGAGGCGCGGGTCGAGATGGTCGCGCAGGCCTTCGCCCAGGAAGGTGAAGCCGAGCGTCGCCAGCACCAGCGGCAGGCCGCCGAACACCACCATGAGGGCGCCGAGCGGATGCGAGGTGTAGCCGTCGTAGAGGATGCTGCCCCAGGAGGGCGTCGGCGGGCGGACGCCGAGGCCGAGGAAGCTCAGGCCGGCCTCGACCATGATGACCACCGGGATGTCCATGCTGACGCAGGATGATCAGCGGGCCGACGACGTTGGGCAGAAGGTGGACGAACAGGATGCGTGGCGCGGACTGGCGTCGATCAGGCGCTCGGCGAGGATGAAGTCGCTGTTCTTCAAGGCCAGCGTCTGGGCGCGGATCAGCCGCGCATAGCTCGGGAAGGAGGTCGCGGCGATGACCAGGATCAGCGTGCCGGTGCCGGCGCCGAGCACGGTGATGATGGCCAGCGCGAACATGATCATCGGCAGCGAGTTCAGGCTGTCGAAGAGCAGCACCAGCATGCCGTCGAGCCAGCGCGGGCCGTAGCCGGCGATCGAGGCCGAGCAGCAGGCCGAGCGCGCCGGCGATGGCCACCGAGACGATGGCGATGGTCAGCGCCGTCCGGGCGCCGTAGACGATGCGCGAGAAGAGGTCGCGGCCGAGATGGTCGGTGCCGAACAGATGGGCGGCCGACGGCCGCTGGAGCTTGTGGAGGACGTCGATCTTGACCGGCGAATAGGGCGCGATCCAGGGCGCGAAGGCCGCCGTGGCGAGGAAGCACCACGACGATCACCAGCGCCGCGCAGGTGAACGGGTCGGCGGCAAGGGCGCGCAGCAAGGTGAAGCGCGGCGGCCCCGAGATGCGGACGCGCTCAGCCACGGAAGACATCGCGCACCCTCGGGTCGAGCCGCGCGATCAACAGGTCGGCGGCGATGGTGATGAAGACGTAGATGGCGGTCATGATCAGCACCGTGCCCATCACGACCGGATAGTTGCGGGTGTTGACCGCATCGGTGATCAGCTTGCCGATGCCGGGCCGGGCGAACACCGCCTCGACGAAGACGGCGCTCGACAGGATGCTGCCCAGGCCGACGGCGACCAGCGAGATGGTCGGGATGATGGCGATGCGCAGCGCGTATTTGGAGACGATCTTCCACTCCGGCAGGCCGAAGGCGCGGGCGGTGCGGATGTGCGGCTCGCCCATCACCTCCATCATCGAGGCGCGGACCATGCGGGAGATGTAGCCGATCCAGCCGAGCGCGATGGCCAGCGCCGGCAGCACCAGCGCCCGCGCCTGGCTGGCGATGTCGCCGGGCTCGCCGGCGCCGATGGCCGGCAGCCAGCGCAGCCATGACCGCGAAGACCAGCATGGCATAGATGGCGACGACGAAGGACGGCACGGCGATCACGCCGACCGACAGCACGCCGATCGAGGCGTCGACCAGCGTGCCGCGCTTCATGACCGACAGGCAGCCGAGCGGAACGCCGACCAGCAGCGCGGTGGCGAGTGCGGCCACACCGAGCGACCAGCGTGTTGGGCAGCGCGTCCATGACCAGCGTGGAGACGGGACGGTTCGACCAGACGTCGTAGCCGAGGTTGCCGGTCAGCGCGTTGCGGAAGAACTCGACGATCTGCCACCAGACGGGCTGGTCGAGGCCCATGCGCTCGATCAGCAGCCGCTTGAGCTCCGGCGTGGCGCGCGGCCCGAGCGCCACCGTGGCCGGGTCGCCCGGAACGAGAAACACCGCCGCATACATGACCACCATGACGAAGAGGAGGATCAGGAGACCGAGACCGATTCGCTTGGCGGCGTAGGTGAGCATGGTCCCGGAGCCTCCCTCAGGCGAAATCGCGCCTAATTCGCCGTGTCGCCGCGGCGCTGTGGACCAGCCTGCCTCGTTCGCGGGCCTCCAGCCGCCAGCTCAAGGTGAAATGCGTCTCGTCGGCGGTCAGCTCGGTGCGGGCGAGGCTCTCGGTGTCGGCCTCGCCGTTCTGGATCGCCCAGCGATATTCGGTGACCAGGCGAGCCGACAGCGGATCGTCGGGGCGGATCGAGAAGGTATCGGCGTTGGACGAGGCGACGGTGATCGCCGCGGTCGTCGTAGCGCAGGCGGCCATGGTCCGAGAGGAGCGCGATCGTCTCTTCGCCGGCGCCGACATCCTCGGTCGACGACGCGCCGGTCGAAGGCCTCCACGAGCACTGTCGAGGGGACCGGCGGCGCGGTGCGCGCCTCGGCGAAGCGAACGTCGCGGTCGCGCGGCGACGGCGGACGCACCGGCAGGACGAGCGTGCTGTCGCCGGTGGCGACGGCAAGCGTCGACAGCCGAGGCTGCGGCCACAGGATCGGCCAATGCTGGTTGGCGATCGCCAGGCGGATGCGATGGCCCTTGGGCACCGTGCGGGCGAAATCATTGAGCGCCAGGCGGACGCGGAACGGCGTGCCGACCGGGCACGGCTCGGGGTGCTCGTGGCCGTCGCGATGGCTGAGGTTCAGCACGCCATAGGTCATCAGCGCCGAGGTGCCGTCGGGATAGACGTCGCAGAGCCGCGCGCAGAGATTGACGTGCGGCTCGTCGACGGTGACCGTGCAGGTCCAGCGCCGGGGCGCCGAGCAGCGTCAGCTCCTCGTCGAGCGGCGGCGTGTCGAAGGCGAGCGCCAGGCCGTCCTCGCGCCGCTGGTCGATGGGCAGGTCGGGGCAGCTGCCGCCATAGCCGCCCCAGCGGCCGCAATCGCGGCCGGCGGTGGCCGGCGAGCGGACGCAGAGCGGGCCCACCGGCAGCGCCGCCGCGCCGAGCCGGCGGTCGTTGAGATGCAGGCGGCGCGCCTCGATGCGCGGTGACGGCCAGGCCTCCTCGGCCGCCCAGCGCCCGACCTGGTCGGGCAAGGTGAAGGGACGCGGGCGGTGCTCGCCGGTGATCCACACCCGGTAGAGCGGCTCGTCCATGATCCCGGTCTCCTCGCCGGCCAGCCAATGGCGCCACCAGCGCAGCGCCTCCTGAAGATAGCCGATCAGCGGCCCCGGCGCGCCCCGGCAAGGGTAGGAGTGCGACCACGGGCCGACAATGCCGAGCTTCGGGCCGGGCAGGTTGGCGAGCAGGCGCGGCACGAAGTTGGAGTAGCTGTCCTCCCAGCCGCACACCGCCATCACGGCGCAGTCGATCGCCGCATAGTCCTCGCAGACCGAGCCCTGCCGCCAATAGGCGTCGCGCCGCTGATGGTCGAGCCAGGTCTCCGACAGCGAGCGGGTGGCGGCCAGGCGGTCATGCCAGATGTCGCGCCAGCCAGCGCCGGCGACGCGCGGATCGGGCGGCATCGCCTTCTTCACCAGCATGAAGTTCGACCACATCTCCTGCTCGGTGAGCAGCGCGCCGCCCATGTAGTGGATATCGTCGGCGTAGCGGTCGTCGCTGGCGCAGAGCGTGATGATCGCCTTCAGCGCCGGCGGGCGGCGCGCCGCCACCTGCAGCGCGGCGAAGCCGCCCCAGGAGATGCCCGTCATGCCGACATGGCCGTTGCACCAGGGCTGGGCGGCGAGGAAGGCGATCGCCTCGCATGCATCCTCCTGCTCGCGCGACGTGTACTCGTCGGCGAGGTCGCCTTCGGAATCGCCGCATCCCCTGACGTCGATGCGCACGGTCGCCACGCCATGCCCGGCCAGATAGGGCTGGATCTCCATGTCGCGGGCGACGGTGCCGTCGCGGCGCCGGTAGGGGACCATCTCGACGACCACCGGCACGGGCGACGGCGTCACCGGCCGCCACAGCGTGGCGGCGAGGCGCACGCCGTCGGACATCGGGATCCACAGCGGATCGACGCAGTCGACCGCGAAGGGCATCGTCGAGGGGGATTGGAAGGTGTCGTGCACGCTCCCCTCCCTCACTCGGCCGCGTCGCGCCAGGCGGGGCCGGGGTCGGCGACGACGATCGGCGCGTCGCGGCGATAGGGCCGCTCGCCGAGCTCGGTCCCGAGCTCGCGCGCCAGCCGATGGCCGGAGTGGACGGCATGGGCGATGGCGCCGGGCGCCAAGGCGTCGCCGACGGTGTCGACGCTCCGGATGCCGGCCGCCTCGACGTCGGCGGCGCGCGCGGCGAGCGCCAGCGCCAGGTCGCGGACGGGCCGGCGCACGCCGACGATCACCACCGAGCGGCAGGCGAGCCGGCGCGCCTCGCCGGTGAAGAGGTGGGTCAGCGTGGCCGCTTCGCCGTCGAAGGCGGTGACCATCTCGAGCGTGTCGACGGAGACGCCGCGCCGTGCCAGCTGCCGGTGCACCAGCGGCAGCTCGTTGGTCATGATGGTCCAGGCCGAGGCCTGGCCGGCCGGGGTGACGTAGGCGACCGTCAGACCCGCCGCGGCCAGATGCTCGGCGAGCACGCCGCCCAGATAGTAGTTGTCGAAGTCGAACAGCAGCACCGGCCCCTCGGGCAGGCGTCCGGCGGCGAGGTCGTCGGGCGTGAACACCTGCGGCCCGTCGAGCGTGCCGACGGGGATCTCCTTCGGGCGAATAGAGCATGTTGGTCCAGCGGGCGCCGGTCGCCACCACGACGCGGTCGGGCGCCAGCTCCAGCACCTCGTCGGCGCCCATCCCGCTGTCCAGGTAGAGCGCCACATTGGCCATCTCGCGCAGCCGGCCGAGGCGATAGTCGGCGACGCGCCGCCAGGCGGCGAGGCCGGGAAGCCGCGTCTCGAAGGTCAGCCGGCCGCCGAACTCGCGGCCGGCATCGGCCAGCGTCACCTCGTGGCCGCGGCGGCCTAGCGTCAGCGCGCATTCCAGGCCGGCCGGCCCGCCGCCGACCACCAGCACGCGCTCGCGGCGCTTGGCCGGGGCGACGCGTTCGGGATGCCAGCCGCGCCGCCACTCCTCGCCGGCCGTCGGGTTCTGCGTGCAGCGCACCGGCACGCCGTCGTGCCAGCTCGAGATGCAGACGTTGCAGCCGATGCATTCGCGGATCTCGTCGGTCGCGGCCTTCGCGGATCTTGCGCCGGCAGGAACGGATCGGCGATCGACGGCCGCGCGCCGCCGATCAGGTCGAGGATGCCGCGCCGGACCTGCGAGACCATCGTGTCGGGCGAGGTGAAGCGGCCGACGCCGACCACCGGCCGGTCGGTCAGCGTCTTGACGAAGTCGATCACCGGCTCGTGGCTGCCCTCCGGCGCGAAGCGCGAGGGCGCGCAGTCGGTCGGGCTGGAGTCCATCTTGACGTCGAACAGGTCCGGCAGGTCGGAGAGCAGCGCGATCGCCTCGTGCGCCTCGGACTCGGCGTGCGCGGCCGGGGCGGCCGCGCAGCTCCTCCAGGCTGATGCGCAGCGCGACGCCGCAATCGGCGCCGACCGCCTCCTTGGTCGCCTCCAGCATCTCGCGCACGAAGCGGCACGCGGTTCTCGATCGAGCCGCCGTACTCGTCGGTACGGTGATTGTACTCGGGCAGCAGGAACTCGTAGCCGAGATAGCCCATCCCGGCATAGACATAGACGATGTCGAAGCCGGCGGAGCGCGCCCGGCGCGCCGCCTCGGCCTGCCAGCGCAGCACGTCGCGGATGTCCGACTTGTCCATGATCTTCGGCTTCAGATTGCCCATGAAGCCGATATGCGTCGCCATCCAGCGGGATGCCGGAGGGCGACAGCGGCGGCAGGCGGCTGGTGCGGTTCATGGTCGCGGCGCCGCCGTGCCACAGCTCGACGCCGGCCAGCGCGCCATGGCGATGCACCGCCTCCGTCATCAGCGCATGGGCGCGAATGTCGGCGTCGTCCCAGAGCGTCGCGAAGGGCAGCGGGCTGTCGTCGGAGCTCGGAGCGATCGAGCAGGCGCCGGTGCAGACGACGCCCCAGCCGCCCTCGGCCTTGGCCTCGCGGAAGGCGGCGCGCACCCGCGGCAGCGCGTTGGTCATGCCGCTGGCATGCGGCACCTGGTAGAAGCGGTTGGGCGCCGTCACCGGACCGATGCGGACCGGCTCGAAAAGCACGTCGTATCGGGAATTCTCGGCCATCGGCTCGACCTGTCCCTGCCTTGTCCGGTGGGTTGTCCCGAAGCCAAGGATAAGCGAAACGAATGCCCGCGCAAGCCGAAATTATACGATCATATAATTTCTTTTTAAGCCATTGATGCTGTTGACATTGTGCTCTCCAGAAGGGACCATCAAGGGGTTCGATCGAAGCGGTGAGGCAGGCTTTCTCGTGACCAAGCGCAAGCCATCCAGGAAGCCGCGCGCGCAGTTTCGCCGGGAGAGCCCGGACGACCGCAGCCGGCAGCTCGGCGAGGCGGCGCTGCGCTGCATCCTCAAGAAGGGCACGGCCGGCGTGTCGGCCCGCCAGATCGCCGCCGAGGCCGGCGTGACCCAGGGGCTGATCAACCACCATTTCGGCGAGATCGGCGAGCTCGTCGCCTATGCCTTCGACCTGATGTCCGACGGCATCCTCGACGCCATCGTCGCCCGCACCAATGCCGCGCCGCCGAACCCGCAGGCGCGGCTGGAGGCCTATGTCGAGGCGTCCTTCTCGCCGGCCATCTTCGACCAGGACGTGCTGAAGACCTGGGTGGTGTTCTGGGGGATGATCCTGCACTCGCCGCGCATGAGCGCCTCGCAGAAGACCGAGTACTCGTCCTACGTGAAGACCGTCGAGGGCCTGCTGTCCGACCTCGCGACGAGCGAAGGCTTCGCCATCCGCGACGTGCGGCTGACGGCGGTGGCGCTGACCGCGCTGCTCGACGGGCTGTGGCTTGCCTGGTGCCTCAATCCGGAGGCCTTTCGGCCGCAGGACGGCATCGCGCTTTGCCGCAGCTGGATCGAGGGGCTGCGGCGCGGCGCCTACGCCTGAACGCGCCGGCGACCGGAACCGAGCCGCCCCCTGGCCATTTCTGTTCGGAAGACACCCCGAACGGAGGATCCGATGGCCAAGGAAGCCGAACTCGAGGCGCGGTTCTGGAAGGCGCTCAAGAAGGACATGACGATGATGGTCGGGCTGACCGGCGTCGACGAGACGCACAGCCGGCCGATGACTGCGCAGATGGAAGGCGACGAAGGCGGGCCGATCTGGTTCTTCAGCTCCACCGAGACCGAGCTCGTCCAACAGGTCGGCAACGGCGCCGGCAGCCGAGCGCTGGCGACTTTCGCCTCGAAGGGCCACGACCTCTGGGCCGCCGTCCATGGCGACCTTTCGGTCGACACCGACCGCGCCGTCGTCGACGCCCTGTGGAACCCCTATGTCGCCGCCTGGTACGAGGGCGGCAAGGACGATCCCAAGCTGGTGTTGCTGCGGCTCGACCCCGACCGCGGCCAGATCTGGCTCGACGGCTCCAGCCTGTTCGCCGGCATCAAGATCATGCTCGGCTACGATCCCAAGGACGAGTACAAGGACAGCGTCGCCAAGGTCGATCTCGGCTAAGGGAGCCCTCAAGGCACCCGGTAGAAGGGGTTGGGCAACAGGAAGATGCGCTCGGCGAAGCCGCCGAGCAGGTCCGAGGGCTGGTCGCCGATGTTGGCGACGATCGTGTAGCCCTCCTTCTCGATGGCGGCGCGGATCGGCGTCTTGTAGTCGGCCGCCGACCCGAACTTGGCGCCGGGCGGCACCATATGGAGCTTGACGAAGCCGTCATAGCCCGCCTCGCTCAGGTTGCGCTCGGTGGCCGCCCGCTGGTCCTCCGGCCTGCCGGTGATGAAGAACACGGCAACCTTGGCCGTCGTGGCGGCCTTGAAGACGTCGAGCGTCGGGCCGATCGCCGGGTCGACGCCGAGCTGGTCCCAGGCGGCCCAGCCGCATGGCCCGTCGAGCGCGCGGTCGCAGGGGCCGGGGACGGGGCGGCCGAAATCGTCGCGCTTGATGACCTCCCAGTTGGACAGCGCCGTCTCGTCGATGTCGAACACCATGGCTGGACGGGTCACGCCCTGCGCCGCCCGTTCCTTCACCCAGGCTGCGGCGCGGCCGGCGACCATCGCCACGTCGCGGTCGTAGGCGCCGGAATCATGATAGGCGACGGCGGCGAGGATGGCGTCGCCGACATTGCCCGGCTGGGCCGGACTGGTGACGAAGATGTCGCCGTCGGCCGCGGCCGGCGCGGCCGCCAGCGCCAAGACGATCGCCAGCACGGCGCCGAACGCGCGCCTCCCCTGCCCTGCCGTTCCCGTCATTGGCGACCTCCCCTGCCCGTCTACGGGCTCATGAACCGAAATCGATCACCGTCAGGTCGAGCGGCAGCGCCTCGCGATGCTGCGCGGCGGCGACACCGGCGTCAGCGTCAGCGGCTTGCCGGTCGCCTCGGCCTCGTCGAAGTCCGCCGTGCCCGCCTCGTCGACGGCGGTCACCGCGAAGGCCTCGAACACGTAGGGCAAGCCGTTGGAGGCGAGCGGCGACGGCCCGTCCATGACGTGCAGATGCAGGTGCGGCGCCTGGCTGTTGCCGGTGTTGCCGACCTTGCCCAGCACCGCCCCTTGGTCACCCGGTCGCCCGCCTTGGCGGTCACGCTGCCCGGCTGCATGTGGGCGTAGAGCACGAAATTGCCGTCGCCGACGTCCTGCACGACGAAGTTGCCGTCGGCCTCGCCGATGGTGATGCCGGCCGGCAAGGCGCCTGGCACCTGCTCCGGAAGATCGTTGCGCGAGGCGACGACGACACCGTCGCGCACGGCCAGCACCGGCTGGCCGAAGATGGCATAGTCGGCGACGTTCTTCGTATCGCCGGCGACGAGGCGGTTGTCGTCGCCGATGCGCTCCCAATCGATGGCGAAGCGCTGGGCCAGGTGATAGCGGCCGTCCAGGGACAGCAGCGCGCGGACATGGCGGATCGTATCGCAGCAGCTGTCTGCGGCGACATAGCCGCCGCCGGCGAGCGGCCGGCCGAGCACGACCGGCGGGCGCGTCTCGACCGGGGTCGGCGCCAGCGTCATGGCGAACGTGCCGGGCCCGACCGCGAACTCGCCCGACAGCCGGTGGACCAGGCTCTTGGGCGGCGCTTCGCCGGCCGGCAGCGGCACATGGAGGAACACCACGCCGAACTGCGCCGGGCCGAGATCGGACGATTCGGCGCCGCGGCTGCCGCCGAGCGACAGGCGCTGCGAAAGCGCGTCGCGGTCGAGCGTCGCCAGCACCTTGCCGGACTGCGGGTCGACGACTTCCAGGCTCTGCAGCGCCGCCTTGCCGCCGGTGACGTTGCCGAGCCGCAGCTCGTAGACCAGATGGCTCTGCCCATCGGTGCCGGTCACGGCGTGCGGGGCGCAAGCACATCGGCGACGATCGGCGTCAGGGCGGGCTCGGCGCGAGCGGCACCGAAGCACAGGCCTGCCAGGAGCGCACCCGTGCAGGAGCAACGCACGAAACGGTCCTTGCGTCATCTTCGACCTGCCGGGGTTGATCTTGGCTCGAGCGGTTCGATGCATCCAACCAAACGACGAACCGCTTGTCGAGAACTCGCCTCGCCGACCGGCCCCCTCACCCGACGCGTGCTTCGCCCGCGCCGACCTCTCCCCGGCGGGGAGAGGAGACGCGGTGCCTTCTGATGGGGTTCAAGGACTGCAAGCGTCGAGAGTTCGCGCCCTCCTCTCCCCGCCGGGGAGAGGGTGGCCGGAGCAAAGCTGAGGCCGGGTGAGGGGGTTTCTGGGCCCTGGTGAGGCCCGCCAGACGGAACCGCTTCCGACCAGCTAAAGGCTCTAGGCTCCCAGCCAAGGCTCGGCGGCAGCACAGGGAGGAAAAGCGATGGACATCAAGCGTTGCGGTTCCCGGCCCTCCGGCAAGGGGCAGGCGGAGTACTTCACCGGCGCGGTCCGGATGGACCCGGTGATCGAGGCGCCGCAGCCGGCGCGGGTGCGCTCGGTGGTGGTCACCTTCGAGCCCGGCGCCCGCACCGCCTGGCACACCCACCCGCTCGGGCAGACGCTCTACGTGCTCGCCGGGCTGGGGCTGGCGCAGCGCGAGGGCGGGCCCGTCGAGGAGATCCGGCCCGGCGACACCGTGTGGTTCGGCCCCGGCGAGCGGCATTGGCACGGTGCCGCGCCGGCGACCGGCATGACCCACCTGGCGATCCACGAGGCGCTCGACGGCAAGCATGTCGACTGGCTGGAGCACGTCTCCGACGAGGACTATTCGCGGCCCGCAGCGGCCGCCAACCGGCAGTAGGAGGACAGCATGGGCAAGCGTCTGGAAGGCAAGGTCGCCATCATCTCGGGCGGCGCCACCGGCATGGGCGGGGCGGCGTCGCTGCTGTTTGCGGCGGAAGGCGCCAAGGTGGCGATCGTCGACCGCAATGCCGAGCAGGCGGCGGCGACCCAGGCGGCGATCGAGGCGGCGGGCGGGGCGGCCGCCCATTTCGCCGCCGACGTCTCCGACGAAGCCGAGGTCGCGCGCGCGGTGGCCGGCGCGCTGGAGCGCTTCGGCCCGGCGACGGTGCTGTTCAACCACGCCGGCACGATCGTCATCAAGCCGTTCCTGGAGACCAGCGTGGAGGATTGGGACCGGCTGTTCGCCATCAACGTGCGGTCGATGTTCCTGATGACCAGGGCCGTGCTGCCGCAGATGATCGAGGCCGGCGGCGGGTCGATCGTCTGCACGTCGTCGATCTCGGCCGTCGCGGCGACGCCGATGGAGGTGCTCTACGACGCCACCAAGGGCGCCTGCCACATGTTCGCGCGGGCGATCGCGGTGGAGTTCCGCGACCGCAACATCCGCTGCAACGCGGTGTGCCCCGGCTTCATCCGCACGCCGCACGGGCTGCGCGAGCTGGACGAGCTCAACCGGCTGGGCATCGACGTCTCCGAGGCGGCCATCGTCGCGCAGCAGGGCCGGATCGGCGAGCCGGAGGAGGTGGCCAAGGCGGCGCTCTATCTGGCGAGCGACGATGCGAGCTTCGTCAGCGGCGCCCAGCTGTTCGTCGACAACGGTTTCACCGCCATATAGCGTGCGCGCAAGTCGGCGGAGGGCTGGAATGGCGTTTTCGAACTTCTTTGCGGGCCTGGTCGCCCTGGTCGGCGCCGGCACGATCCACTTTCGCCATCGCGGCGACAAGGGCATCGCGCCGGCCTTCGGCAGCGCGCCGGACATCCCCGCCGCCCGTCCGCAGGGCATCCCGACGCTGAAGATGCCGACGGCGCGCGGCTGGACCGCCGGGCGGACGCCGACGGCCCCCGCTGGCCTCTCCGTCAACGCGTTTGCCAGCGGGCTGAAGCATCCGCGGTCGATCCTCGTGCTGCCGAACGGCGACGTGCTGACGGCCGAGGCGCTGTCGGTCGCGGGCGGCATCCGGTCGGTGTTCGACTATGCGATCCTGACGACGATGCGGCGAGCCGCGGCGGTCGGCGCCAGCCCCAACCGCATCACCCTGCTGCGCGACGCCGACGGCGACGGCGACGGCCGAGACCCGGGAAACCTTCCTGGAAGGGCTCGCCCAGCCGTTCGGGATCGCGCTGGTCAAGGACACGCTCTATGTCGGCAACACCGACGGCGTGCTCGCCTTCCCCTATGCCGAGGGCGCAACGCAGATCCGCACCGCCGGGCAGAAGGTGACGAACCTCAAGCCGGGCGGCCACTGGACGCGCAACCTGATCGCCAGCCCCGACGGGCGGCGGCTCTATGCGGCGGTGGGGTCGCTCACCAACATCGCCGACGAAGGCATGCAGGCCGAGGAGGACCGCGCCGCCATCCACGAGATCGACCTGGAGAGCGGCGTGCGCCGGCTGTTCGCCAGCGGCCTGCGCAATCCCGTCGGCATGGCGTTCGAGCCGACGACCGGGCGGCTGTGGACGGTGGTCAACGAGCGCGACGGCCTCGGCGACGAGACGCCGCCCGACTATCTGACCTCGGTCGAGGACGGCGGCTTCTATGGCTGGCCCTATTGCTACTGGAACCGCATCGTCGACGATCGCGTGCCGCAGGACCCGGCGAAGGTGGCGGCGGCGCTGACGCCGGACTACGCGCTCGGCGGCCACACCGCCTCGCTCGGCCTCTGTTTCATGCCCGAAGGCACCTTGCCCGGCTTTCCCGAGGGCATGGCGATCGGCCAGCATGGATCGTGGAACCGCAGCACGCTGTCCGGCTACAAGGTGGTGTTCGTGCCCTTCGAGGGAGGCCGGCCGGCGGGACCGCCGCGCGACATCCTCGCCGGCTTCCTGTCGGACGACGAGAAGGACGCCTATGGGCGCCCGGTGGGCGTGGCGGTCGGCCCCGACGGCCGGTCGCTGCTGGTGGCCGACGACGTCGGCGACGTGATCTGGCGCGTCACGGGGGGTTAGCCCTCTTCGCGGCCGCGCAATGCTACTCCGGCGACTTAAACGGCTCGTGCAGCACGAAACCCTCCGCTGGATAAAGCGCTTGGAAACGCGAACAGCTATGGCACCACTCCGCTGCGACGGGGGAAAGCCATCCCGTCAGCTGCATGATGGTGCCGTAGTGTTTGGGCAGGTCCCAATGCAATACGGTCTCATGGTGCGCGAGACGATTGCGCAGGCTGCGAATCGCCCCAAGGGACCTGGCAAAGTCCTTTCGCCGAAGCCCTTTTCCGTCCTCGCGCCTGGCAATGTCTTTGAGGGTGGTCTGCCACAGCGCCTCGTACTCCTTGCCTAGCATTGCCGTCCAGAAGCCGAAGGTGAGCGCAGCAACCATGCGGCCCGACGTCTCGACCTTATTCTTCTCGGCAAGGTCTGCCCGTGCCTTGGCCAACATGTCGGCTTGCACGGGATTGAGCTGATGCTCCGGCATGTTGAACCAGGCCGCTCCTTGCGACAGGCTCATAACGGTATGGATGCGATTGCGCAGGGCCACCTCGAGCATATGCAAGGGGGTATAGAGGCTCTCGGAGAGCTTGGCATTGAGGGTGTATAGGTCGACCGCACGGTTGCGACTACCGGCAGCCCACCGTAGATAGGTGCCGAACCTATCTAGGGACAACGTGTCTTCCAGGCCTGGGTAGATGTCTCTATCCGTGTCCATGTCCGCGCGGGATTGATTTCTCCCCCACCCGTGGTTATGGTGAGGCGGTAAACCCCGGTACCGTCTCTGCCCTAGGCATGCGGCCGGGGTAATTGCTTTTTTTGGGCAGGTTTACGTCGTTCGCGATGTTAGTCGGTCGCGGTCTATCCCCGACCTAGATTCGAATGCTAGCCCATCGCGGGCTCTGTGCCTCCGCAACCTTGATCATCCCCAACGATTTTTCTGCGAGGAGTTGTCCCTCGCCGAAGAGCTACAGCCCGCAGTAAGCGACCGGCCTTCCAGTGATGGCGCTAGCCCGCGCGGCCGGCCCGGTCGAGCGCGGCGAACTCCTCGTCGGAAAGCTCGATGCCGGCGGCGGCGACGTTCTCCTCGAGGTGGCTCACCTTCGACGTGCCGGGGATGGGCAGCATCACCGGGCTGCGCTTCAGCACCCAGGCGAGCGCGATCTGGCTGGGCGCCGCGCCGTGCTTGCGGGCGATCTCGTCGAGCGGCGAACCCTGGCGCGCCAGGCTGCCGGCGCCGAGCGGATACCAGGGGATGAAGCCGATGCCCTTGGCCTCGCAATGGGCCAGCACGTCCTCGCTCTGGCGGTCGACGAGATTGTAGCGGTTCTGCACGGTGGCGACCGGGAACACCCGGGAGGCCGCCTCGATCTCCTCCACCGAAACCTCGCTCAGCCCGGCGAGCAGGATGACGCCCTCGTCGATCAGGGTGCGGATGGCGGCGAACTGCTCGCCGCGGTCGACCTGCGGGTCGATGCGGTGCAGCTGCCAGAGCGCGATCTGCTCGACGCCGAGCTTCTCGCAGCTGCGCCTGGCCTCCGAGATCAGATAGTCGGGATCGCCCCGCGACGACCAGCGATCGGGGCCGGCGCGCTCGAGACCGGCCTTGGTGGCGATCAGCATGCCCGGATAGGGATGCAGCGCCTCGCGGATCAAAAGCTCGGACACGTCGGGGCCGTAGGAGTTGGCGGTGTCGACGAAGTCGACGCCGAGCTCCGGCAGCCGCCGCAGCGTGCGGAGCGACTCGTCGCGATCGGCCGGCTCTCCCCAGATGCCGCGGCCGGTGACGCGCATGGCGCCGAAACCGAGGCGGTTGATGCGGATCTTGCCGCCGACTTCGAAGGTGCCGGACTGGGAGGCGTCGGGGTTTGCCATGGGAGGGGTCCTTTCGCTGGGGTCCCCTCATATAGGGGCGCGCGTGCGCGCCCTCGACAGGGGCGCGACGCGCCTTTCGAGGAGCTCAACGCGCCTTGTCGCCGGCCCGCGCCGGCAGCGGCAGGCGCTCGAAATAATCCTGGTGCTCGCGGGCGACGCGCGCCGCATGCTCGGCATCGCCGCCGACGATGGCGTCGACGATCGGCTGATGACTGTCGGCAATCTCCACCAGGTCGAGGCCGTCGACCAGCATGGTGATGGTGGTGCGGGTCTCGATCTGCAGCGACTGCCAGATGTTGTAGAGCAGCCGGTTGCCGGCGGCGGCCATGACGGTGCGATGGAAGATCACCGACTGGTCGATGACGCCGCGCACGTCGCCGGCGGCGGCGGCGGCGCGCATGGCGTCGACGGCGGCCTGCAGGATGCCGATGTCGCAGCTGCCGGCGCGCGTGACGAGCCGCGTCGCCTGCTCCTCCAAGGCGCCGCGCACGGTGTAGATCTCGCGCAGCCCCTCGCCGAGCACGTCGGCGACGTAGGTGCCGCGGCGCGGCAGGTTGGTGACCAGCCCGGTCGCCTCCAGCGCGCGCAGCGCCTCGCGGACCGGGCCCTGGCTGGTGCCGAACTCCTCGGCGAGCCGCAGCTCGACCAGCCGCTCGCCGGGATCGTAGTGGCCGCCCAGGATGCGGCGCAGCAGCTCCTCCTTGAGCCGCCGCGGCAGCGGCGCGGGCGCGAACTCCGTCTCCTGAGCGTCCATGTCGCCGTTCGTCACTCCGCCATTGACAGTGAAGGATTGTTGTTTATCGATAATAGATAATCAAGAGGCCGCGAACGGCCCGTGAGGAAACGTTTCTGGGAGGAGACGATGCTCCAGGCCATTGCCGTGCCGCGTTCGCTGGCGGAGGCGCATGCCGCGCTCGCCGAGGCCGGCGCTGCGCTCGTGGCGGGCGGCACCGCGGTGATGCCGGTGCTCAACCTCGGCACCGACGCGTTCACCCGGCTGGTCAGCCTGCGGCGGGCCGGGCTCGACGGCATCGCCGTCGAGGGCGGCACGGCGACCGTGGGCGCGGCAACGCCGCTGGCGGCGCTCGAAGCCCATCCCGACCTTGCCTTCCTGGCGCCGGCGCTCGACGCCATCGCCTCGCCGACGGTGCGCAACATGGCGACGGTGGGCGGCAACCTGTTCGTCAAGCCGCCTTATGGCGACCTCGCCGCCTGCCTGGTGGCGCTCGACGCCACGGCGGTGGTCTCGGCCGGCGGGAAACGCCGCAGCGTGCCCGTCGAGGCGCTGGTGAAGAGCGGCGTCGGGCCGGGCGAGATCGTCGTCGAGATCGCCTTCCCGCTGCCGGCCGACGGCACGCTTCCGGTTCGCCAAGGCCGGCCGCAAGGCGCTGAACAGCGCCGCGGTGGTGACGGTGGCGGCGGTCGTCGCGGTCGCCGACGGCAAGGTGGCCGCCTGCCGGATCGGGCTGGGCGGCGTCGCGCCGTGGCCGGTGCGCGCCGCGTCGGTCGAGAATGCGCTCGCCGGCAAGCCGCTCGACCGGGCCACGGTGGAGGCTGCCGCCGCGCTCGCCGATGCCGACATCGAGCCGGCGGACGACGCCTATGCCAGCGCCTGGTACCGCCGGCGGGTGACGCCGGTCCACATCCGCCGCGCCCTTCTCGGCGCATGACTTCGCGACACCGCCACCCAAAGAGGCAGCGATGAAGAAGACGGTCGTTTCGCTCACCATCAACGGCGCCGAGCGCGAGATGCTGGTGGCGCCGGGAACCACGCTGGTCGAGGCGCTGCGCGAGAGCCAGGGGCTGACCGGGACGCGGCGCGGCTGCGACCAGGGCGCCTGCGGCAGCTGCACGGTGCTGGTCGACGGCAAGGCGATGCTGTCCTGCCTGCTGCCGGTGGAGACGATCGAAGGGGCGCGGGTGGCGACGATCGAGGGGCTGACGCCGGTGCAGGGGCTGCACCCGATCCAGGAGGCGTTCCTGGAGGGCTTCGCCACGCAATGCGGCTTCTGCACGCCGGGCATGATCATGGCGACCGCCGCCCTCCTGGCCGAAAACCCGGCGCCGACGCGGGACGACGCGGTGCGGGCCATCTCGGGCAACATCTGCCGCTGCACCGGCTACGAGGCGATCATCGACGCCGTCCTGGACGCTGCCCGCCGCGTCGGCGAAGCCAACCGCGCCGAAGCCGCCTGAGGGGACGAGGATGGAACGCATCGACACCGATTTCTTCGCCAAGGAGCGCGCCGCCGAGCTTCAGGTGGTCGGCGAGAGCGTGCAGCGCGCCGACGCGCGCGGCCACGTGACGGGCCGCACGCAGTTTTACGAGGACGTCACCTTCCCCAACACGCTGCATCTGAAGATGGTGCGCTCGCCGCATCATCACGCGCTGATCCGCCGGCTCGACACGGCGCCGGCGCTGGCGGTGCCCGGCGTGGTGAAGGTGCTGACCCACCAGGACGTGCCCAACAACTGGTACACGATCCTGAAGCTGATCGGCGTCGGCCCCGACGACGAGCCGGTGCTGCCGGAGGACCGGGTGCTGTTCATGGGCGAGCAGGTGTGCGCGGTGCTCGCCGAGACGCCGCAGGCGGCGCTCGAAGGGGCGCGGCGCGTCGCCGTCGAATACGAGCCGCTGCCGCCGGTGTTCGACGTCGAGGAGGCGATGACGGCGCCGCCCTTCAAGCAGCACGGCACGAACTATTTCGTCTATGAGGGTCACAATTGCCGGCGCATCCGCTTCGGCGACGTCGACACGGCGTTCGCGGCGGCCGACCACATCGTCGAGCAACGCTACGAATCCTCGCCGATCGAGCACGCGCCGACCGAGACGACGGGCTGCACGGCAAAGCCCGAGGGCAACGGCCGCGTCACCGTCTATTCCAACACCCAGGCGCTCTATTTCACGCTCGACAACATGGCGCTGATCCTCGGCGTGCCGTTCAACAAGCTCCGCCTGGTCGGCGGGACGGTGGGCGGCGGCTTCGGCGGCAAGGTCGACGTCATCGTCGAGCCGATCGCCGCGCTCGGCGCCATGCTGACCAACCGCCCGGTCAAATACGCCTATTCGCGGGCCGAGGAGATGCAGGTCTCCTCGCCGCGTGCCTCGGAGCGGCTCACCATTCGCGACGGCGTGATGAAGGACGGGCGGATCGTGGCGCGCAAGATCACGCTCTACGTCGATGCCGGCGCCTATTGCCGCCATTCGACCTACGGCACGACCAAGGCGGCGGCGCACATGCCGGGGCCCTATTCGATCCCCAACGTCCATGTCGACGCCTATTGCGTCTACACCAACCGCACGCCGTCCTCCGCCATGCGGGGATTCGGCGTGACGATCGGCGACTTCGCGCTGGAATCGCAGATGGACCAGGTGGCCCGCCGGCTCGGCATGGACCCGATGGAGCTGCGCCTGATCAACGCCTACCGGGACGGCGACATGAAGGCGCATCGCAAGACCGTCGAGGGCGCGGCGCTGGTTGAGGTGATCCAGGCGGCGGCCCGGCAGACCGGCAAGACGCTGCCGCCGCGCTTCGCCCAGATGTCGTCCATGAAAAGGGAGGCGTGAGATGGCCTGGCTGAAGGGCGTCGGAATCGCCGCCGTGAACTATCCGACCGGCATGAATCTGGGCGGGGATCCCGAGCCAGGCGCTGATCCACGCCACGACGACGGGCGGCTTCGTCGTCACGCTCTCCTCGGTCGATCTCGGCCAGGGCATCAAGACGGTCGGCGCGCAGATCGCCGCCGAGACGCTGGGCGTGCCCTATGAGAGCGTGGTCATCGACACGGCGGACACCGACACCGGGCCGCATTGCATGGGCACCTTCGCCAGCCGCGGCACGCACCGCATCGGCAACGCGATCATGATGGCGGCGCGGGAGGCTCGCGAGGTGATGATGAGCGTCGCGGCCACGGAGCTCGAGGTCGACCCCGACGATTTGGTGACGGACGGCAAGGGACGCATCCATGTGAACGGGGCGCCGGACAAGGGCGTCTCGGTGCTCGACGTGGCGCTCGCCGCACATTTCAAGCATGGCCGGACGATCGCCGGCCGCGGCATGTACATGAAGCCGAAGAGCGAGGTGGTGCCGGAGACCGGGGCGATGGACCCCGACTCCTGCCAGGCGCATGCCTGCACGGTCGCCGAGGTGGAGGTCGACGACGAGACCGGCGAGGTGCGGGTGGTGAAGCTCACCAACGCCTACGAGATCGGCCGCGCCATGAACCCGGCGCTGGCCCACCAGCAGATCGTCGGCGGCGCCTGGATGGGCATCAGCCACGCGCTCTACGAGACGACCGAGCCGTATTATCCCGACCGCAAATGCGGGCCGACGGACTTCTCCCAGTACCTGATGCCGGGGCCTGGCGACCTTGCCGAGATGGATTCGGTGATCATCGAGCGGCCGTCGTCCAACGGCCCGTATGGCGCCAAGGGCATCGGCGAGATGACCGCCAACTCGCCGATCCCGGCGATCGCCAACGCCATCTTCGACGCCTGCGGGGTGAGGGTCACCACCTTGCCGATCACGCCGGAGAAGATCCTGCGCGGACTGGACGACATCGCCGGCCGGCCCCACTGAACCCTCCCCTCCCATTTCCGAAAGGACAAAGGAATGATCAAGGTCATGGCCCTGATGAAGCGCCGGAACGACATGAGCTTCGAAGACTTCAGCAAGTGGATCCTCGACGACCACGTGGCCTTTGCCCGGAACCTCCCGGGGCTGAAGAAGTACACCTCCAACGTGCTGCTGTCGGAAAACCCCGACGCGCCGTTCGACGGCGTCTCGGAGATGTATTTCGAGGACGAAGCGGCGATGGCCGCGGCCTTCGCGACCGACGCCGGCAAGGCGGCGGGCGGCGACGCCGCCGCCCATTGCTCCAACCGTTTCCGCATGGTCTGCCAGGAGAAGCCGCAGTTCTGAACATGCCCTCGCCGCTCAGCCAGGACGCGCTCGACGCCGAACTCGCCAAGGCCGGCTACCTCGCCGACGAGACGCTGGTGACGGCGCTCTATCTGGCGCTGGAGCTCGGCAAGCCGCTGCTTCTGGAAGGCGTTCCGGGGGTGGGCAAGACGGAGGTCGCCAACCGGCTGGCGGCGATCCTGTCGCGCCAGTGCATCCGCCTGCAGTGCTACGAGGGCATCGACGCGACGAAGGCGCTCTACGACTGGGACCATGCGCGGCAGCTCTTGGCCGTCAGGCTCGCCGAGCAGCGCGGCGCCATCCATACGGCCGACCTCTACGCGCCGGAGTTCCTGATCGAGATGCCGCTGCTCAAGGCGCTGCGCAATGCCGGGACCTGCGTGCTCCTGGTCGACGAGCTCGACCGCGCCGACGACGCCTTCGAGGCGTTCCTGCTGGAGTTCCTGTCGGACTTCCAGATCTCGATCCCCGAGATCGGCACGGTTCGCGCCAGCCAGCCGGTGATCACCATCCTCACCTCCAACCGCACGCGCGAGCTGCACGACGCGCTGCGCCGGCGTTGCCTCTACCACTGGATCGGCTATCCCGACCGCGCCCGCGAGCGGGCGATCGTCGAGCGCGCCGCGCCCGGCGTGGCGGGCGAAGCGGCCGAACGGCTGGTCGAGGCGGTGGCCGGCATCCGCGAGCTGCCGCTGATCAAGCGGCCGGGCATCGCCGAGAGCATCGACTGGGCGCGCGGCGCGGCGGTGCTGCACGGCCACGGCGCGGCCTGGCCGGAGGCGCTGCGGCGCTCGCTGGGGCTGATCGTCAAGGACCAGGAGGACATCGCGGTGATCGAGGAGGCGGCGCTGCTATGAGCCCCTCCTCCCGCCTGGCGCATGCCGAGACGCTGCTGATGCGGCTGCCGGCGGCGCTGCGGGCGGCGGGGCTGCCGGCCGATCCGGGGCGCAGCGCGGTCTTCCTGCGCGCCGTCGCCGCCTGTCGACCGTCGACAATCGACGATCTCAGGCGGATCGGGCGGCTGACCCTGGTCGGCACGCGCGACGATCTGGCGGCCTATGACGAGGCGTTCGACGCGGTGTTCGGCGAGGCGACCGTCGCCGGCAAGGTGCCGGACCCGGAGGAGGACCGCGCGCCGCGCGAGCGCCCGCCGCAGCCGGAGGGCGCGCAGCTCCTCGAGATGACCGGCGGCGCGGCGAGCGGCCGCGTCGCCGCCGCGGACCAGCTGACCCGCCGCAAGAGCTTCGGTGCTGCCGGCGAGGCGGAGCGGCGGTCGCTGGCGGCCTTGGCGCGGCGGCTGGACGGCCTGCCGACGGTGCTGAGGCGGCGGCATGTCGCGTCGACCCGCGGCAGCCGCATCGACCTTGCCCGCACCGCGCGCGAAGCGCGGCGCAGCTTCGGCGAGACGATCAGGCTGATGCGCGAGGCGCGGCCGCCGAAGCCGCGGCGCCTGCTGATCCTGATCGACGTGTCCGGCTCGATGAAGGCGCATTCGGAGACGGCGCTGCGCTTCGCCCATTTGGCGACCCGGCGGCTGCCCAAGGTGGAGACGTTCTGCTTCGGCACGCGGCTTTCGCGGGTGACGGCGACGCTCCGGCATCCGAGCGCCGACAGCGCGCTCGCCGCGCTGTCGGGGCTGGTGTTCGATTTTGACGGGGGGACGCAGATCGGCCCCTCGCTGGAGAGCTTCCTGGCGGCGTCGCGGCATGCGGCGCTGGTGCGCGGCGCCATCACCATCATCGTCTCCGACGGGCTGGAGCGCGGCGATCCGGCTGCGATGGCCGCCGCCGTCGCCCGGCTGGCACGCCTCAGCCGGCGGCTGATCTGGGCTACGCCGCTGGCCGCCGACCCGCGCTACCGGCCGGCGACGCGGGCCATGGCGGCCGTCCTGCCGTCGCTCGACGCGCTGTGCGACGGCAGCGGCCTGGCCGCCATGGGGCGGCTGCTCGACGCGCTCGACGGCATCGACAAGGCGCCGCGCGGCCGCGCCGGCGCCCGCTTCGCGCGAGAAAGGCCCGCCGCATGACCCCGATCGTCGACGCCCATCACCACATCTGGCGCCAGGCCGACCTGCCGTGGCTGCAAGGGCCGATGGTGCCGCGCATCTTCGGCCCCTACGAGCCGATCCGCCGCGACTATCCGATCGAGGAGTATCTCGCCGACATTGCCGGTTCGGGGGTGGTGAAATCCGTCTACGTCCAGGCCAACTGGGCCAAGGACCGCGCGACGGACGAGGTCGCCTGGGTGCAGAGCATGGCCGACGCGCACGGCTTCCCGCACGGCGATCGTCGGCTATGCCGACCTGGCCGGCGACGACGCCGCGCGGGGCGCTGGCCGCGCTGGCGGCGTTTCCGAGGATGCGCGGCATCCGCATGCAATTGCACTGGCACGAGAACGAGATGTACCGCTTCGCCGCCGCGCCCGACCTGATGAACGGGCGGCGCTTTCGCGAAAACTTGCGCCTGGTGGCCGAACGCGGCTGGTCGTTCGACCTGCAGGTGTTCGCGCCGCAAATGGCCGATGCGGCGCGGCTTGCCGCCGACAACCGCGACGTCACCTTCGTGCTGCAGCATGCCGGCATGCTGGAGGATCTGTCCGTCGCGGGCCGGGGCGCCTGGAAGGACGGCATGCGGCGGCTGGCGGACCAGCCCAACGTGGTCTCCAAGCTGTCGGGGCTCGGCACCTTCCTGCATCAGAACGACAGCACCCATATCGCCGAGGTGGTCGGCGAGACCATCGGCCTGTTCGGGGCGGAGCGCTGCCTGTTCGGCAGCAACTTCCCGATCGAGAAGCTGTGGTGCTCCTATGGCGAGCTCTCGGCGGCCTATCGCGACGCGCTGGCCGCCTATCCGGAGACGACCCAGCGGGCGGCGCTTGGCGAGACGGCCGAACGCGTCTACCGTCTGTAGAGCAACAAGATAAGCGGAGGAGAACGAGGATGCCCGGCAAGAAGATCCTGATGCTGACCGGCGAATTCACCGAGGAATACGAGATCTTCGTGTTCCAACAGGCGATGGAGGCGGTCGGCCACCATGTCGACGTGGTGTGCCCGGACAAGAAGGCGGGCGACCGCATCAAGACGTCGCTGCACGACTTCGAGGGCGACCAGACCTACACCGAGAAGCTCGGCCATTTCTTCACCATCAACAAGACGTTCGGCGACGTCGACCCGGCGCGCTACGACGCGGTGTATTGCGCCGGCGGCCGCGGCCCCGAATACATCCGCACCGACAAGCGGGTGCAGGCGATGGTGCGGCACTTCCATGAGGCGAAGAAGCCGATCTTCACCATCTGCCACGGCGTGCAGATCCTGGTGGCGGTGGACGGCGTGGTGCGCGGCAAGAAGGTGGGCGCGCTCGCCGCCTGCGAGCCGGAGGTGACGCTTGCCGGCGGCACCTATGTCGACCTGTCGCCGACCGAGGCGCTGGTCGACGGCACGATGGTGTCGGCCAAGGGCTGGACGGCGCTCGCCGCCTTCATGCGCGAATGCCTGGCCGTGCTGGGGACCGAGATCCGCCACCGCTGAGCAAGCGCCTCCGGCGGGAACAGAATTGCGCCGGCGGCCGTCCGGCGGGCAAAACCGTTCGCCGGGCCAAGGCGCAGCGGCAAGCGATGCCTCGTCTTCGCGCCGGCGCGGGGCGAGGTTTGGGCGACCCCATCTGCCGGATCGAAAGGCCATCCCGATGAGACCATCCCTGCTTCGGCGCCGCGTTCGCCCTCCTCCTCGCCGGCGCGCAGGCAGCGCAGGCCGCCGATACGCTGCTCAACGCCTCCTACGACGTCGGGCGCGAGCTGTTCGCGGCGGAGAACAAGGCTTTCATCGCGACGCATCCCGGCGTGACGATCAACCAGTCGCATGCCGGCACCTCGAAGCAGGCGCGGGCGGTCTCGGAAGGCCTAGGCGGCCGACGTGGTCACCTTCAACCAGGTCACCGACGTCGACTTCCTGGTCAAGAGCGGGTTCGTCTCCGCCGACTGGCAGCAGGATTTCCCCAATGCCTCCTCGCCCTTCTACTCGCTGCCGTCGTTCCTGGTGCGCAAGGGCAACCCCAAGGGGATCAAGGACTGGGACGATCTCGTGCGCGACGACGTGCGAGGTGATCTTTCCCAATCCCAAGACCTCGGGCAATGCGCGCTACACCTACCTGGCGGCGGTGGCCTTCGCCAACGAGAAATTCGGCGGCGACCAGGCCAAGGTCGAGGCGTTCGTCGCCAAGCTGTTCGCCAACGTGCCGGTGTTCGACACCGGCGGCCGGGCTGCCACGACGACCTTCCTGGAGCGCGAGATCGGCGACGTGCTGATCACCTTCGAGTCGGAGACGCAGTCGATCGCCAAGCAGTACGGCACCGACAAGGTCGACGCGGTCGTGCCGTCGATGAGCCTGCTCGCCGAGTTTCCGGTGGCGATCGTCGACAAGGTGGTGGACGAGCACGGCACGCGCGAGCTCGCCAAGAGCTATCTCGAGTTCCTCTACACGCCGGAGGGCCAGCGCATTGCCGCCGAGCACGGCAACCGGGTGCATGACGAGGCGGTGGCGAAGGCGTTTGCCGGAGAGCTTTCCGACGATCCGCCTGGTGACCGTGGAGGATGCCTTCGGCGGCTGGGACCGCGTCCAGAAGGAGCATTTCGGCAAAGGCGGCATGCTCGAACGGGTCATCGCCGGCCGCTGAGCGAGGGCGGCGACGCTTGGCCGGATGGCCCATCGAGGCTTGACTGATCTTGATCGACATGGCCAATGTGCTACAAGGCCGACCGGAACGGGAACGCAATTTGTCTACCCGCCGCGAGCATAATGTCCGCCCGGCCGCGACGGTTTTGCTAAGCCTCTGATCTCAAAGGCTTTTGGGGAATAGGTTAACGGTAGACCCACGGACTCTGACTCCGTTAGTCCTGGTTCGAATCCAGGTTCCCCAGCCAGCCACTTCCCAGCGAAACGACGCGTCTCTTGGCGGTGGAGAATTCTTCGTGATTTTCCGCGGGTTAGCACCGCATTCGTGCCTCCCGCGTTCAGACGGAGACCGGATTTGAGCCCATTTAGGGCGCCAGTTGGCCCTGCTGTCTCTGGAGCCGATTTTGCGACTAACGCTGGCCAGATCGACGATGCACGAGGATGCTTGGGGCGCGCCGCGAACGCCCGTTCAAGGGGAAGGCCTACGGCCGTGCGAACGCTATTTTTTGTTCGGACCAGTTTGAGATGGCTGAGATCTCGATCATGCGGTCGAGCGTCAGTGAGACGGGCTGCGAGCCGGCGAGGATGGAATGCACGATGTCTGGTGCGAGGAAAGCGAGCGCCATCTGATTGCTGATCCAGCCACGGTTGACACCTTCCAGACGGGCAAGGTCGGCAATGGATTTGACCTTGTGATCGACCAGCATCTTGAACCAGCGGCGGGCACGAACCACTGCCTGAACTAGCGAGGGCTCTGGCTTGGCTGAAGTAGTGGTTGCCGTCGCAATCAAAAGGCGCTGAGCCCGGCCCCTGCGGGCAATGGTCGTCTCGGCTTCGATGACGATCTTACTGCCGTGCAGATCAACTTTCTCAATGCTAACTCCCAGCGTCGCATGCAACGCTGCAGCTTCGATTGTCAGACGGATGTGACTGTCGGCTATAACCACCCGACTGACGAATCGAGCGAAGGATCGCGGCATTCGGTTGTGCGAGCCGCTCGGATAGGTCCGCAGCTCTTGCGATGGCATCAGTGAAGTTGGCGGGCAGCGTATCACCAACGCGCAGCACATCGGCCAGCCAGCTTGCATCCGAGAGATGCTGGATCAGAGCCCGGCTGACAGCGCTTATCCACTTCCCTGGACGGCAGTCGAACGACGTCGGAGCCATTGGACACAGAAGTTGCGTAGTAGCGATAACGCTTGTGACCTTTGATGGCATGGGTTGGTGTGAGCCGGCGGCCATCTTCCCAAAAGACGACACCGGTCAAGAGGCTGGGATGCTTGGCGCGCGTGCCGGTTCGGCGCTCGACAGCCTGCGCATCGAGCCGCGACTGAACCTTTGACCATAGCTCTTCGCCAACAATTGCCTGGTGCTCACCGGGGTAGACGTTCCCCTTGTGCCGGACCTGTCCGATGTAGATCGGGTTGCGCAAGACGGTGTAGAGGTGGCCCCACCCCGAACGGCAAGCCCCCGGCCTGGATCTCGGATCCGTCCGTCTTCCGGCTTAGTCGTTGTTTGGTCCGAACGTTCTCGCCGTCGAGACGCTGTTTAAGTAATCGCACCGTGCCGAGACGAAGGTAGCATTCGAAGATCAGGCGGACCGTTTTGGCTTCTTGGCTATTGGAAATGAGCCTGTGGTTCTGGAGGTCATAGCCGAAGGGGACGTTGCCCCCCATCCACATGCCCTTGCGGCGCGACGCCGCGATCTTGTCGCGGATGCGCTCACCAGTGACCTCGCGCTCGAACTGGGCAAAGGAAAGCAGCACATTCAATGTCAGCCGGCCCATCGATGTTGTGGTGTTGAAGGACTGAGTAACGGAAACGAAGGAGGCGCCGGCCGCATCGAGCACCTCGACGATCTTGGCGAAGTCGAACAGCGATCGCGTAAGCCGGTCGATCTTATAGACGACCACCACATTCACCCGCCCCTCTCTCACGTCGTCGAGCAGCGCTTTCAGCCCAGGTCTCTCCATCGTCCCACCGGAGAAGCCGCCATCATCATAGGCGGCCGGGATGATGGACCATCCTTCATGCCGCTGACTGTTGATATAGGCCTCGCAAGCCTCCCGCTGGGCGTGAAGCGAGTTGAAAGACTGTTCCAGCCCCTCCTCTGAGGATTTGCGGGTGTAGACGGCGCAGCAAAGCGGGCGGCTAGGCAGCATTGCGACGTCCCGTTCTAGCACGAGTTGCCCCCGAGCCGCCTTGCCATCCTCAATCAGCCCGAAGAAGCGTGGTCCCGAACACCGCGCGCCGGTGATCGCTCGGGCGGTCTCGGACAGTGACCGGTACGTCCTGCCCTTCCAGGAATAACCGTCCTCAATCACGACAACCTCGTGGATCGCGCCTTGCCACTCGCGCACGAAGCATGTGCCCACTCTCGCCGAGACCCGAGGCTTGACGCACGAGGTTTCCGCTTTGCTCCCCAACCCGCTCGCGAGCCGATCAAGGAGGCGAAGCTCCTTGCTGGACAGGCCGCCGTGCCGTTTTTCCTGCAACCGATAGGCAATGGCGCGAACCAGCAAATCGCGACTGATCCTGGCGAGCGGCTCCGAGCCGAGGAGAAGCGTCCAGAGCCGGCGCAGCTCTGCGAGCTCCAAGGCGGAGAGCCCGGCGATTTCCATCGCCGGGCCGCTTTCAAGATTTGTCTTTCGCGGCATCAGCTGACCTACGCGGCCTTGTAGCGACGCACGCCGTCCTTGCCGGTCTCGCTGATCAGGTTGAGCCGGAGTTTCTTCTTCACCGTGCCTGACAAGAAGCCGCGCACCGAATGCGCCTGCCAGCCGGTCGCCTGCATGATCGCCTCAAGGCTAGCGCCTTTGCTGCCACGCAGCAGTTTCAGTACCGCCGCAGACTTGGTCGTGGCAGGCTCTTTGGTGACCAACGCTGCGCTGTCCTTGATCTTCCTCGGTCGCTTTTGATGCTTCTTTCTCGTCATCGTGGAAGGGTCGGGTGTCTCGACAGTGACCTCCGTGCTCAACTCGGTTGCCTGCCAGTCTCTCGACGTCCGCGGCCAAGCCTTCGTGCCTCTGGCTTATCAGTGAGGCTCATTGGGTCTTTGGGATAGGAAGATGGCATCTAGGTTCTCCATTCGGTTCAGGCCCGGATCGGTGCCTGTACTGGTTGAAGCCCGCATTGGCGGGCCGGAGAACTTGCCGAGTGTGCGACAGCCGTTTCCTCGTGGTATCCTATCAAGCAATGCTCGGTTGGCGTACGAAGTCCAGTGCAATCCTCACTTGGAGTGCGTGCAATCCTCACTTGGAGTGCGTGCAATCCTCACGTGGGGGTGGACCTTCTCTAGCTGATCGACCATTCCAAGCGAAGGTGGATCGCGCCGAGCCGCTGACTCTTAATCAGCGGGTCGCAGGTTCGATCCCTGCATCACCCACCAACTTTGTTCAATAATAACAAACGGATAGGACTTTGCCGGCTTTAACGCCGAAAGGCCAAATCCGGTTTTGGACGCGCTTTTGGACATTGGAGACTAGCGCCTGGCGCAGGACTCCGAGCACCAGGTCGCGCGAGCCACCCCAAATTTGCATAGCTCTTTTCAGTCGTAGCCGTCGGTGGCAATGTGCCGGCCATGGGGACCCAGTCGAGGAGCACCGCGCTCAATCGCGCCATCCTGCGTGAGCTCCGTGGTCGCGGCTACGGCCTTCATCGGATCGCCGACGAGGCTTTCGTCAGCCCGCCGCCGCTGTTTCACCTCGTGGAAGCTGGCAGCCCGCTCGATCGCGAAAGCGAGCGGCGACTGCGCCGCCTCTGGTACCGCATCCGGAATCCTCCGCCGCGTAAGTCGGTGGCGGCGCCGAAGCCGGGCAGCCATCATGCACCGCCACCACCCGGGCCGGTCACCTTGCCGCGGGTGTCGATCCAGCACGAGGCGCGGCCATGAGCGCCCGACAGGCGCGCCAGGAGCGCGGGTGGGAGGCTGGGGCGATCACTCACCCGTCCCAACGCGATCGCGCCCTGGGCGCCCTTTCTGGCCGCCTGGTGGCCCTATCGACAGCACGCAAAGCGCGCTACCGAGCCCGCTGCCGATCCGGCCGCCAGGTACTTTCCATCGAGGTCGGCCCGGAGGTGATCGAGGCGATGCTCGTGCGGGGATGGGTCACCGACGAGACTTCCCGCCAAAGAGAAGTTCTGGCCTCGGCGATCGAGGAGGCTTTGCAGGATTGGGCCGGGAAGGCGCTGAAGGACTGAAATCGACGGGGTGGCGCTAAGAAGCAAGAGATTGGCAGCCAGCAACAGCAAGCCGCGCGCACGAGCGACCTATCTGTATGGAAACCACGCCCACGAGAGCAACAAACCCAAATGAAACGGATCCTACTCGCCGCTGCCGTCGGCCTCGCCGGCATTAGCTCCGCCCATGCCGGTGCTCCTACATTTAGGAAAGGCAACGAACTTTATTGGTTTTGCACCGCAGAAACCAAGGTAAAGAGCGAACAGGACGACGTGCGCATCGCTCGCTTCCTTTGCGGGGCGTATATCGAGGGTGCCATCGACGGAAACAACAAATCGCTGTGCCTCCGCAATGGCGTGAACTCGTCGCAGTTGGTGGACGTGGTTGTGAATTATCTCCGCGCGCACCCTGAAAGTCGCGACTTTAATGCTGCCTCAGTAGTTGGCGTCGCGGTGAGAGAGGCGTTTTGCAAGTAGCCTCGCACTGATTGTCTACGCATGGACACATGTCACCGCGAATCCGTGCCATGCTCCCGGCCATGAACACGCCCGTCCGATCCTTCGACCTGCCACCGCGGCCGCCTTCGGCCGCTGATTTCAACGCCTATGCCAAGTGCCTGATGCTGGGCCGCGGTGACAAACTCAACGCGATGACGCAGGCCGAGGTGATGCTCGGCGCTGTGTCGCGCCCGGCGGCGGTCCTGAAGGCCGCAGTCACCGCGGGCACCACCACCGACACCGATTGGGCGGCCGGCCTGGTCGACTACCAGGTGATGCAGCAGCAGTTCCTCGACACGCTGCGTCATGGCGGCGTCTTCGACAGGATGCTCGCCGACATGCTCGGGGTGCCACTGCGCTCGCGCGTCGTCGCCAACTCGACGGTGCTGGTGGGCGACGCGCCTGCCGAGGCCGCACCGAAGCCGATCCGCCAGTTGAGCCTCTCCGCACAAGCCATCGACATCGCCAAGGTGACATCGATCCTCGTGCTCTCCCGCGAGCTCGTGGAGTTCGAGCGGCAGTGCCGCCATGGCCTTCCTGGGCAATGAGCTGCGGCGCGCCGTCCAGGCCGGGACCGACAAGCTTCTTCTCGACGGCCTGGCGCTCGGCGAAACGCCGCTTGCGGGCTCGGCTTCCGTCTCGGCCGACATCGCAGCGCTGCTCGGTGCCATCACCATAGGCGACGCCTCGAGGCTTTACCTGGCCACCACGCCCGAGCTGGCCACCGCAGCGGCTTCGGTGACTGGAGCGGAAGGCTTCGTGTTCGGCTCGATGTCGCCGCAAGGCGGCACGCTGGCCGGCGTTCCCGCTCTGGCGTCCGATCAGCTCCCGGACGGTCGCGTGATGCTGATCGACGCCAGCCAGGTCGCCGCCAACAGCGATGCCATCGTGCTCGACAGCGCCAGCCATGCCAGCGTCGAGCTGAGCGATACGCCGACTGCCGGAGGCCCGGCGACCGTCTCACTCTGGCAGAACAACCTCTACGGCCTGCGCGCCGAGCGCTACATCGGCTTCTTGGCGCCGCCGAGTGCCGTTGCCGTGCTCGATGGTGCCATCTGGACGACGCCGTGATGGATGACTTTGCCAAAATGGCCGATGCGATGGCCGACGCCGTCCTTGATGCTGTCGATAAGCCGCTGTCGAAGTTCCACGAGCGGCTGAAGTCGATGGAGGCCAAGCTCGCCGAGCTCGAGGCGCGGCCAGTGCCGAAGTATGTCGGCGTATGGAAGGCCGGTGAGCCGTACCCAGAGGCTTCGCTGGCCACTCATGCTGGAGCGCTCTGGTACGCAAACGAGGCCACCGGCGAGCGGCCCGGCACTCCAAACAGCAACTGGACGCTGGCCGTCAAGTCGGGCACCTTCAACGGCAAGGAGCGTGCACCGTGAGCCTTAGCGTCGATGTCGCCATGATCGATGGCGAGTTTGGCACCACCCTCCATCGTCTGCTCGACCGTGACGCTGCGCTGATGCGCTCGCTGGGCGCCACCGAGGATGAGGTCGCCACCTTCCTCGAGGGCCAGCGCGAGGTCTATGCCGCGGCCAAGGACGAGGCGATGGCCGAGATCGTCAAATGGCTGCGCGAGGGCGAAGCAAATGCGAAGTCAACTTCGCATCGGGACGGCTGGCTGCAGTAATGCATTCCGCTTGCTCGGCTACCGTCCCTCACGGGCTCGGATAGCACTCACCAAATTTCATAAAAACCATACCGCCTGAAACGAGTGGTTCGACTGCAGTGTACTTTCGATTGCCCTTGTCCCCCGGTTTGCTGAGCGAACCAATCCAAGCTAAAGCCGGTGCGGCGAAAACAAGCCCGCCATATGAACTCGTGACAGTGACCCCCTCGACTGTCTCGCACCCGTTGTCGCGTGTGCAACGGTCCACTTTCGGCAGCTCTGTGTCGATTACCACCCAAAATTCTGCAGGCGGTCGGGGAGGCACCGAGCAGTGTTGATCGTCACCGCATGTGAGTAGTGCGCTGATCTGACAGTGTAGCCTGGCAGCCCCGGCGGGAAATGGTAGTGAACTCGACAACACCCCCAGGAGAGCCAGAACAGCTTTCGTCATCGGCCTCCCTCGCAGACATCCGAGGGAGCTTCCTACAAGAGCAATTAAGTTTCGGTTTCCCTCCTTGGGGGGGTAGTGAAGAAGCTTGGCGAAGGCCCTGTTGCCAGGCGGCGCCGCAGTCACGCGCGGATTTTTTCCACGGTGAAAAACTCGAAAGCGGCGCTTCGCAATAACCTTGCCAGCCGCCCTACAAATGCTGTTCCACGTGACTCGGTCCCGGGCCGCAACCGTAGCAGACCTTGGTAAAAACTTGCCGCCGCTAGCCATTCATCTGGGTGCGATGACCGCTCCCCAACTCCGTGCACGGCATTTGCGACCGCCACGACAAATCCTCAGCCTACACCCCTTCCTTCGGGGACCCTTTGCCTGCGCCCTTCTCAAACGTGATATCAATCGGAGTCCCGAATTTCTTTGTGATAGCGGCTGCGATCTCTCTACATAGGCTCCGAACTTCCTCAATCTGCTCTTTGGAATAGTGCTCAATCTGCAAGATGAGACCCTCCAATTCATCTGTGCGGACTTCCACGAATCCCATCTTGTCCGGCGGGATCAAAGTGACCCTGCGCCCAGTTCCAGGCTCGATCTTAGAGTAGTGTGCTAGGATATCCTGCAGGTCGACGCGCCGGCTCACGTATGCCTTCAAGCTCGTGTCGAGCGAGTCATAGCGATTGGCGGCAAGTATTGCGCGGTTCACCAGGTGGGAATTATCCCGATCCAGAAAGACGCCGAAGTCGGAGCTTTCAATCACCGGGACGGGTCTAGATATGCCAACGGTCGACTGGGCGAACTGCCAGAGCGGCGAGCCTTTGGGCGTTTCTGCCCGCGCGTCTGCTATATGTGAAGCAATAGTATGGGTTCCGTTTGCTATATCGAGAAATTCTTGTAGAGAAAACTATTTGCTGCTGCATGTTCCGCTGCCGTTCGCTGATCCTGGTCGCGCCGTAGCGTCTCAGCGGTTGCTTCCCTCGCAACTAGCCAAGAAACCAGGCCACCTACTAGCGCGCCACCGAACCCAGCAAGAAGGGTTGAAAAGTCGGTGACACCGACACGCGCGATCGACGAAGGTCCTTCTCCGGAGAGGATAAGGATCGTCGGGAAGAGGATCGAGCCCGCCAGGACGCCCGTTAGGAAAATTGGAAATGCAGTGCGGTTGTCCGCTTTTCTGACCACGTCAGCTACCTGGCTCGTCAGGTCGATTAGACTGTCAACAAGATGCACTTGCGAGGTTAACACCGACCTACGTTGACGCTGGGCCAAGACCGACTGAAAGATCCGGCATGGCAAATCCTGAGCGACCGCGCCGCTTCCGCTACACCTGGTCCCGCACCTGGGACGACAAGGCCGAGGATTACCTGGCGCACGACGGCGAGACATCGATCGGCCGCGTCTACCGCATCAACTCGATCTCTACTGGCGGCTGGTTCTGGACAATGAACGGCAGGTCCGGCAACCGCTTCGGCTCTGACAGCGGCCAGGTCGCAGACCGCGACGAGGCGTGCCGGCTGGTCGAGGTGGCTTGGGACCGGATGAAGGCGGCGGTGGAGCGCGGAGTCCAACAACCGCCGCTGCTTGCCCTTGGCAGGCGCCGTGGCGCGCTTCTCGACCAAGGTGAGCCAATGCTCGGCGACGGTAATCCGCGCCAGCGTGTAACCGTCGAGCGCCAGGCTGACGGTGCCGTCCGAATTGGTGCCCGTCACCACGCCCTCAATCGCCACCCGATCGCCTTCCACGATGCCCGATTTTGCCATCCGTCTCGCCCAAGCCAGAGTTGCCCGCCGGGATGGAATTTGGCGCGACGGGATGGGCGCGGCAAGGTCGAGCCGCTCTGTCTTGCTTTAGGGGAGGGATTCCATCAGCTTGGATCGTGATACTCGCGCTTTGCAGCCGAGTTTAGCAAGGACCGCCGCCACCACCTCAGTCACCCAAGGGTCGGTATACGGACTTACAACCACTTCCTCGACGAGTTGATCGACATTGCATTCGAAGGTCAACCCGGGCGGCCGCTTCTCGACCAGTTTCGCATTCCAACTCCCACCGGATCCAGGCGTTGGAACCTCACCCGACATGTCGATGAATTCCTCCGCGCGGTGTAGCACCCGTACCTCTGCCTCATGACTGAAGCTGAGTCGCTTCATGAAAGCTGCATCAAATGCCTGTCCTGGGTTGGTTATCTTCAGATCGTAGTCCTCGTATTTGACTCTGCCGAGAATGAAGTTGCGCTCTGACGCAATCGACTTTGCCACTCTTCGAACCGAGCTCTTGATAGCAACCCCGTCCGAAAATCCAGAGTAGAGGTTCCACAGCGCGGCAAACTCATGTCTGTTCTCATGCCAGCAGCTCACAAAACAGATGTCAGAGAACAACGCGAGCCCGCCAAACATCAACTCAACCACAAACTCGGGCATGTCCTCGCCGAAGAACTGCTTTCTCGCTTCAGGCGACTGCTTGAGCAACGAGTTGAGCCGCCGGGTGGCAGCTGTAGGCATGCCTTCCAGCGGGTCGTCACGACGTAGCGTCTCTAGACTTGGAAAGTACAGCACCTGCTTTGTTAGCAAAGCCAGTAGCTTGTTGAGCGGCGTGTATCGCCAAAGAACGGCATCGGGATCCGGCGCAGGAAAGTCTGGGTGATCGAGCTGAACTGCCATAGATGATGCCAATCCACTGCGTAGTGCCGACAGGATGCTCCACCGAAGTTAATGGCTGGTTTGATTGGTTCGGCGATGGCTCACTCCGGAAGTGGCGGCGGTGGGATCTCGTCGCCCCATACTGTCCAGCCAGGCCGCGGCTTCCGCGCGAAGAGCTCGAGGTAAGGGCCCGGAAAACCCCGTTCGATGCGCTCATGGACCTCACTCGGCTTTACCGAATGCGCGCCCACAGGCGTGGTCACGATCTCAGGCACGTCGACAACCTGGTGCACATCGAAGGCCATGCGATGAGGAGCCCCGCGGGTCGCTAACAAACACGGTTCGCTGTTCGATCGCGTCCAGTATCCGTTGCCCCAGTGCACGCCCTTAAGGGTTGTCTTCACCCACAGGAATCCGAGCGTCTTGTACTCGAAGCCCCAGGCCTCGATGACCTGGATCGAATTGAGTAGCCGCGGCCACGTCGTCCACAACAGCAGGACCGAGTCCTCGGCCGCCAGCTCTGCGATCGGCAATGTGGCGATCTGGGCGGCTGTCATCTGGCCATAGTGTTGATCGAGCGTTCTGCCGTTTGGAGAGTACACCTCCCAGACCCAGGGCGGATCGGCGTACAGAAGACCGAAACGACGGCCCGCTGCTAGGAGCCCATGCAGATCAGCGATCGTTTCGCCGTCGGAGCGCCGCCGTCGCTCCCAATTCTCCCGCTCTCGCGTCACCCGAAGCTGCTTGTGCACTCCTTCGACACGGCCGGTGCGGTCCATCTCTTCGAGGAGTCGCCCGAAACGCTCGGGTTGGGCTTGGGCGGCTTGGACGATCGCCTCGGCTTTGCGAAGGGTTTCATGGGAAAAGCCGGTAGGGGCTGCTGACATTCGCCGTGTCTCACCTCCCGCAAACTTTGCGGAAGGTCGGCCCGCCCTCTGCCGCTCGGCGGCCTCGGCGCGCAGCCGCGGCTCGAGGGCGCGCGCTATGGCGACCGCCTCGCTCGGCGTGAAGCTCCGCCTCGCAAAGTTTTCAGCGGCCTCAATGGCCACGAAGTCGGCCGGATCGACATGGCGCACGATCACCGGGATCTCGGCCCAGCCGAGCTTGCGGCACGCACGTAGACGGCACTCGCCCCATAGCAGTCGGCCGTCCGGCGTGACGCCGATAGGGTGAATCAAGAACCCCAAATCAGCAATCGAGGCGGCAAGTGCGTCGACGCCGCCGAAGTCCTTGCGAAAGCGGGAGCCGACGGTGATCGAGTCGATGGGCGGGCGTCGTTCACGTCCTTCCTCCCTCGACGACTTGCAGCCGGTCGCGCCGCTCGATGACGCGCTGCAGCTTGAGATAGGCGGCCGCCAGGGCGTACACGTGATCCCAGGTGGGCGAGCCGGCCTGGCAGACGATCTGAGTGGCGATTGAGCGCATCTGCTCGTCGCTGTAAGGCGGCTGGACGGTGCGCTGGTTTCTCATGGCTTGCGCTCCTTGTTGGCCCGTTCCTCCTCGGCCTTCGCCTTGGCGATGACTTTCGCCAGACCTTCGCGCCACTCCCGCGCCCGACGGTCTTCGGGATGTTCGCGCTCGCCATGGGCCGGTCTTTCCTTCTCCGCGTTGGCCACCCAGCGCGCGTCGAGATCCGCGCCAACCGCGGGCGATCTGATAATCAGCCGCCTGATCCGGCGTCAGACCACAGGTGTCGGGTGCTTTGGCGTAGGCGGTGGCCAACAGCTCGGCGGCGCGCAGGGTGAGCGGCGATCTTGAGGCTTTCCGGTGTTCGATGATGGCGTCGGCCTGGGCCTCGGAAAGGACTGACAGCAGCGCCTCACGCGCGGAGGGCTTGGCTGATTCACGAGGCGAGGCTGTCGCCCGTTCCTCTGCCTTCTTTTCGAGCCGATCGGCGCTCGCGCGCTTACTATCTTGATTCCGGTTCTTTGATTCCGGTTCCTCTTTAGAGAGCGGCGCAAGGCAACGTACGCTCCCTTGCGGTTCAAGACGTATTTTGCGGTTCTTAACTTCGCCCTTGTCCCGCACAGTTTGCGGTTCAAGGCCAGCCAGCTCATAGTCGCTCGCCGCGCGCCTCCGACGCCGGACAGCGACCAGGCCGGCGTCCTCGAGCAGACGCAATTTGTAGAGCACGGCGCGCTCACTGAGCTCGGTCTTGAAGCTGAGGTACGCCAATGAAGGGTTACAGCGGCCGGTCGCGCCGTTGTGCACATTGGCCAGCGCAACGAGCACCGCCTTGGCCGATGAGTTGCCGACGGTTTGCGCGTATGCCCAGTCGAGCGCCACGTTGCTCATAGCTATCCGGCGGCCTCGAGGAAGTGGTCGAGCCAGTCACGCGCCTGGCGAGCTGATGAGCGCACGTTGGTCCGCTTGGTCTCGCTGTCGAGGTAGGCGGTAAGGTCCTTCGGATTGATGTCGAGGCCGTTGCCGGCCAGCCGGTGGATGTCGTGAATCACCTCGTCCAGTTTGGCGCTGTTGGCCCACAGCTTGGCCCTGCCATTGCGGCCGAGGGGCTTGAGAGGCGGCCTGCGGCGCGGGCGTGCCTTGCCGTCAGCGCCCACCGTTTCCGTCAACTGGGGAATTTCCCCAGTTACCACCATGGCACTCCGCACCGCCCCGGCAGTCTTGTGATCGACGCCGGCCACTGTGCCGATGCGCCGGTCGCTGACCTCCGGGTTAGCCACCAGGATTTTGGCGACGATGGCCCGTTTCTGCTCGCTGCTCAGATGTCGGCGGTGAAGGTTGAGGGAGGTGACATAGGCCTCCGGGTTCTGCTGCGCCGCCTCGTCGGCCAGCTGGAAGTAGTCGGGGTTGGGACGGCCGTCCCGCGCCAGGATCGGCCAGCGCAGCCGCTCCAATGCGGCGACCCTGTTTCGGCCGTCTAGCAGGGTGAACATGTTGTCGTCGTCGAAGTCGGGGACGATCGTCGCCTTCTGGCGCAGCCCATTTCGCTTGATGTCGGCGGTGAGCGCGGCGAGCTCGGCTTCCTCGAGCATCGGATAGAGCTCCGCCGCCTCATGGATCCGAACGACGTTTCGCCAGGCTGGCTTCTTCGTGCCTTTGGCATGCACCTTCATGGCTGGTCTCCTTCGGGTTGGAAGACCGTCGGCCTTGACGCGCCATGGGGAGAGTTGTTTAGATTCCGAGCACTTTTCTCGACATGCTTGGAATGCCCTTTCCTCCGTCGGTCGCGTCAGCGGCCGGCGGACTTATGGGGCTGTTGTCGTGTCCGTCGAGTTCTTTTCCCGCTCCAGGTCTTCGGCAATGTCTGTGCCCCACCACCAGGCACCGGCCTGCATGGTGTTGCCGTCCTTGTTCGGCGGGCGCAGCTTGCCGGCCTTGATTTTCATGTGCTGATCGTAGCGGGACTTAACGATGCCCCGCGCCTTCAGGTCCTTGTGATAGACCTTTATCGGCAGGCCAAGATCGAGAAACCGTGACATAAGTCGCGCCCTCCCAAAAGCGCAACTCTTCCCATATACAAATATATTTCCGCCGTGCAGCCGGGGAAAATCAGATTAATTTCCCCGCCCCTTGATTCGCTTGCTTCAGCTTCTGGTACTCGCGCTCCACCGTCCTTGGCTGGAGCCCGAAAGAGGTGGCGACGGCGCTGCAGATGAGCGCCTGTGAAAAGTTCGGATCTCCCGCCTGCATGGCGTCGTGGACCAGCATCACGGCCTGCCGCGTTCGGCTGGGCGGCCGGCCGCGCCGCTTTGGTCGCTTCGGCAGCAGCTCGTGGAGCCGCGCCGCGAGCTGCGGGTGGAAGATCTCCGGGAACAGCTTGCCCTGATCGAGGACGAGCAGGCAGAGGGTATCGAGTTGGTAATCCTCCAGTTTCGGTCGCGGCTCGCTCACGACACAGCCCGCGTCTTTGCGGTGACGATCTTATCCACATGATCGGCCCAGGCCTGCAGGGCGTCCGCCTTGGCCCTGTCGAGCATCGCATGCAGGTAGTGGGCGGCGGCGCCGCCGGCGATCGCGTGGTTGAGCACGGCCTCGATGACCATGCGGTCGATGCCGAGCTCCTGCATCTCGGACGCGCCGGTCCTGCGAAGATCGTGCAGCCGCCAGTTCTGGACGCCGGACAGCCGGTCGAGCTCGGGCTTGAGCTTCGAGAAGCCGCTGATCTCCTTGCCCTGCATGCCGGTGAAGACGAACTCGGTCGGCTCGCCGCTGCCGATCTGGTCAAGCGCCTGCTGCGGCAGCTTGAGCCGCTGCGGCCGCTCGGCCTTGTTGTGCTTTTGCCGCCATGTGCCATCCAGCAGGTGCCCGTACTTCAGCGCCGTCCCTTCGCTCCGCCTCTGGACGCTGAGCAGCAGGAACCGGACCAGCCTGCCGAAGGCGCGCGAGCTGTCGCCCTTGTCGAGCTTGAACGTGGCGTGCCAGATGGCGGCGATCTCGTCGTGGGTGAGCGTCCGTTCGCGCTTGTTGATGCCGGCGATCTTGAGCACGTCGGGCACGATGTTGGTCTCGACGAGGTCCTCCTGGGCAGCCCATCGCATGACCGGCCCGAGATAGCTCAAGAACCGGGATGCCTGTTGCGGCGCGCGCCGGTGGATCTGGTCGCGGACGCCGCGCAGATCAGCCTTGCTGAACGTCTTGGCCGGCAGCCTCAAGTGGGCGTCGAGGTTGTTGCGCACCGTGCGCAGCGAGGCGTCGAGCGTCTTGATGCCCTTGCCGCCTTTCGCTCGCCGCGTCTTCTCGTAGGCATCGATGACCTCGCCGAGCGTCTTGCCGCCGTGTTCGGGTGCGACGGCTTGTCGACCAGCGGCGCGCCGGCGTCTATCTTCTCCAGCGCCTTGCGGGCCATCTCACGGGCGCTGGCCAGGCCCATGTTGTCGTCGGCGAGGACGTTGCGGCCGAGATAGTAGCCGATGATCTTGCGGCCTTCCTTGAGGGCGCTGCTGCGCACCACCCACGGCTTGCGCTTCTTGCCGGGGCGGAAGACCAGGTTGGGCACCAGGTGGTCGGTGTAGTCGCCGGGCGGCAGGCTATCGAGGTTCAAGGCGGTGAGTTTCAGACGGGCGGCGGTCTTCATTTTCGGTCAGCGGCTCCGGTCTTTTTGGACAAATTTGGACATGAGCCGTCCATAACATATCCCGACATAGCAAGCCATATAAAAACAAGTTATGCAGCAATATCAAACACTTGAAAAAGGCTAAGTCACTGATCGAAAACGCTTCCAGACTTACTCTTAATCAGCGGGTCGCAGGTTCGATCCCTGCATCACCCACCAAATTTCTCTAAATATTCCAGATGTTTAACTTTGTGGCCGTTCCTGCGAGGATTGGAGTTCGCAAAATTTGGGGCCATTTTTGGGTCCACTCACCCTCCGTTGGCGATTTACCGCTTGAGCTTAGTCGAAGCGCTCTCTGCCAGCCCCTGGGTGATCGCCAGCTTTCAAACCGACCGGGAAACTGCATCATTGAACACGCCGATTCGGGAAGCTGATTGGTCGACCCTGAAAATGCTCGACGTCAAAGAAGACAGCGAAGCTGCTCTCTATGCGCCCGTGAAGCGCTTTCTTGAAGCGCACGGCCTCACGATCAAAGGCGAGATCGGCGGTTGCGACATCGTTGGCGTAAGCGCCAACGAGCCTCCTTTGGTCGTAGTCTGCGAACTAAAGGTCCGGTTCAACCTGGAGCTTGTCCTGCAGGGCATCGAGCGAGCGGCGGCGTGCGACGAAGTCTGGCTTGCCGCGCGCCGATCGAGCCATGGCAAGGGCCGCGAACACGATCCTCGCTTTCGCGCACTTTGCCGTCGCCTCGGGTTCGGGCTGCTCGGAGTCAGCCGGAATGGAGCGGCTGAGGTGCTTTTGAGCCCAGCAGCGCTGCCGCCGCGTCGCAATCCGAGCCGACGCTCGGCCATCGTTGAGGAACATCGCCGTCGGCGGGGCGACCCCGCAGTCGGCGGTAGCAGCCGCAAGCCCATCATGACCGCATACAGGCAGGACGCCCTTGCCGTCGCCATGGCCCTCCTGGAAGGTCCCCGTCGGCTTCGCGATCTTCGCATGATCAGGCAGGCAGCGACAAAGATCGTGCGGCGAAACGTGTATGGCTGGTTCATCCGGGTCGACCGCGGCAGTTACGAGCTCACCGAAAGCGGAAGGACAGCACTGCTGGTTTGGTCGGAACAACCTTGATCGAAGCTGAGCGACCTGCTCCAGAATGCGGGCATCGAGGTAGACCATGCGAGCCGCCATCCTTCGGCAGCAACCATGTCAGGTCGACCCCAATGTGACATACGCGCGTCCTCGCCGACGGCAAGGCGAGCAGTGCTGCCCCCATTGCCGCCCTTTCACGGCGGAAACACGGGTTCGAGTCCCGTTGTGCGTGCCAGCAAATACAAGCACCTAGCTTCAATATTTTCCCCGGTGCCCAAAAAGTACCCAATCGAGCCGGCAAGGCGCACGGGCGATTCCCCGCGTTAGGCACCTACGCCTAAGAGATGGAACGGGCCGGGTCCGTCTCGTGCGCTGCCGTGACGGCCGAGGAGAAGGCGCCGCGCAAGCCCCACGACGCCCAAGGTCGAGCGGAGCTGCTGCCTTGCCGGGGATTCCGCTTCAGCCCGGGCACCAGCCGCAGCCGCCAGCAAGCGCCGTGCGCTGCACGGCCGCCAGGAGCCCGCCCGCTGCTCACGGAAGTTGACGTAACGGAAAATCGGCCTAGCCTGAACACCCCGGAGATTGACGGGAGGAAGAAATGAGCAGGGTAAAGGACGTTTGCGATCGAACGCGATCGCTATGGCTGCGGGTGAGACGATCGACCCAGACTGCCGACGATGTCGACGAGCTAAATCGGCTGATCGACGGCGAAAACAAGGTCACCACCGGCACCAACTTCGAGGCGGCCCGCTTCGACGTCGAGACCCATCAAACGCGGTGGCACGTCGGCAAGCCGATCAACTTCAACTGAAGACTATTCCGGTTCGGAATACTCCGAGCCTTCTGCCTGCTGGCGAAGAATTGCGTCTTCACGGCGAAAGGCTGGTCGCCTGCTGATTTTGCCTGCCGACCCTTGGCTCGCCGGGGCTCCTTCATTTCGCCCTGATCGGTGCCCATGGGCAGATTCAGAAGGGACGGTCCCCGCTGGAGGCGAACGGTGGGATTTATCTCGGGTGGACAAATGAACCTCCGCAGCCGTCGCCTATGGGGAGCGGTGCTCTTTACGCTGGCCTACGCAAGCATGGTGGCCTTAGCCTCCTACATTGTTCTCGGGGACTTTTTCTAGGTCACAGGTACCTATCGCCTACCGTAACGTGCTCGCCACGAAGTCTCACACGGGCGGAGCCCGCTGCGGCACCCAAGGGGTTGCCTTCGTGCAGTAACGGGCTCACACGCCATCCTCCCGCACCGAGCTTTATCTTGTCCCACTCCGCCTCGACCAACCGGCACGCCTCGTCCCGGGTCCGCACCTGCCCGCTGGCGGAGCCGGACCGATTCGCGATGGTGCCGTTCATCGTCCAGAACCAACCGCCCTCGGCAAGGCTGCTGATCCGGTAGACACGGGGCCGACCGGCGCCTCGCCGTCACGGCAGGCATAGTCCTCGGCCTTTTCCTCCCACGTCCGAGTCCACGCATGGCGGGATCGCTTCTCAGGCATGCCGGATCATGCCCGGTCGGCCCGGGCCTTCAACGTCGCGTAAACCGCCCGAGCGCATCATCTGCGCCATGCAGCGACCGATCAGAGTCTCTTGGACCGGGGCCGGGAGCTAGGGTTCCCGCCGGACGTCATCCCTATCACCAACGACGCCATCGAAAGGATGGGCGTCAATTGGAGGACGGGCGAGCTGCACTGGGAGGGGCAGAGGGTGACGATGGACCGCCGCCTCGCGTGGCCGGAGCGCATCCTTGCCGGGCTTGCCACTGCCTCCGCTCTGGTGATCGCCGTCATAGAGTTCGGCCGCACCTTCTGGGGCTGGTCCGCGGGAGGAGCGCCGTGAAGGACGTCCTGATCGTCATCCTGCTCGGCCTGCTAGTGTGGTTCGGCTCCGCGCTCGTCCGGGTCGAAAACGAGCGCTACGCCCTCCTGCTGGACATGTGCCCGCGCCCACACAACGCGGCGCTGGCCGTCCCGGACTGCCGCGACGTCCGGACCCGGACCAACTGGGCGTGGCACCTCGCCTACGGGCTCGGAATCCTATGACCGGGCATCCAATGCCAATGATGAACTTCAAGGCGCAGGGACTCTTCATGACTGACACCGAGTATGCCGGCGTCATGAAGTGGCTCGGCGCGCAGGAGGCGTTCATCTCGCGGGCTTGGATATGGGGTTCCCGCCGCTCAGGCGTCAGGCGCATCAAGGACGACGTCGCTCCGCCCGATATAGACCTAGCCGTGGAAATTGCCGCGGACCTCCCGGGCGGCGGCGAGCCTGAGCTTGCTCGACACCAACTCCGTCACAGCCTCAGGGAGTTCGCATACGAGCACCCCGAGGCCCGACTATCAGCAGAGGAAGGTAAGCCGGGCTTCGTGCAGCTTGAATTCCACGAACCGGGATCGAATGTTACCCGGTGGATGGAGGAGCACGGCGCCACGCTGGTCTGGCCGCGGCCGGGCTAGATTGCCCTTGCCTCCGGCGGCATGGGCGCCATGAATTCTGATAGCGGGCACCTTGGGGCAAGGGCATGGCGAAGGCGGCGACGGGCATCATTGAAAGCGACAGGATGGCATCGAGGGCGTGTTACTGCCCTTCACCCAGACGGCACGGTGAGCCTAGCGCTCGACGGATAGACGCTGGCGAATCACCGTCGCGGAACGGCTATGCTCGCCAAACCGGTGCCGAGGTTTAGCTGTGGAGTCTTCTCTTTGTCATGAGACTGCCCGCTGGGTGCATACTCAACTCGTCGATACCTATAGCTGGTATCCTACCTAGGCCGATAACACCTTCGACGTCAAAATGCTTCTGACGGGAGCAAGGGGTGATAGCGTTGTTTGTCTGGTGGTGAGGCAATTTAGTGTTGCCGCGCATGCCCGCTTAGCGCCCCAAATCGGACATCGGCACAGATTGGTCGCCGCCTGAAGGCGGACCGTGCCTGCGAGAGGCTGGAGGCGGCAGTTTTCCGCGGTGCGTCTTCAACGGATCTACGCAAGCGGCCCTCCGGTATCGCTGTGCAGTGAAAGGTCATCGCGGTTGGCGTCAGTCCACCTTCGATGTAGATGTAGCCAGGTTTCCAAATGTAATCTATCGCCGGCTTGTGAGGGCCATAATGACGCAAGATGGCGGAGAACTCCGGTTACTGTCGCCAGCCAACCTACAACTGTGTGAACACGGTGCGGGTCATCGATGACTTTTGAAGACAGCGCTCCCGCCTTGGCTGCGGCAATCAAAGGAGCCATCGAGCTCGACGGGCCTCTCAAGGAGAGGCTGAGCCTAGTTGCGGAGGCGGTGCAGCGCTATCGGCCGCACCAGGCCGACGCAGTGAGCCGGCTGGTCACGAGGCTGACGAGCCATCACGCCGGCGGGCTTGCTCCGGCCGTCGGCGAAAGGCTGCCGGGCTTCGTCCTGCCCGACGAGACCGGCAAGGTGACCCGGCTCGGCGAGCTCCTGGCCGCCGGTCCGCTCGTCGTTTCCCTGCAGCGGGGCCATTGGTGCCCCTATTGTCGCCTGAGCTCGGTCGGGGTTGCGGCTGCGCAGGACGCGATCTTCGGCCTCGGCGGGCACATCGTCGCCATCGTGCCGGAGCACGCCCGCTTCTCGAGGCTGATGAAGGAGACAGCCGGTGCCCGCTTCCCCTTCCTGACCGACGCGGCCAACGGTTATGCGCTTTCGCTCAACCTGGCCATCTGGATTGGGCTCGAGATGGAAGAAATCCTGGCGGAAGCGGGCATCGACCTGCCGCGCTATCAGGGCAACCAGGCCTGGATGCTGCCGATTCCAGCCACCTTCGTGCTAGATCGGAAAGGCATCATCGTCGCCCGCCACGTCGACCCGGATCACAGGCTCCGCATGGAGGTCGACGAGATCGTCGAAGCGGTCAGGCGGGCTCGCTGACGCCGTGAGACGACCAGTCGGCTGCTCTCAACAGGTTGAGGAGCAGGCCGGCCGCCACGGAACGCGTTCGCCCGGCAACCGCGTAGACGGTCGTGGTCCGCCAGAGATCGAGGTCGGCGAGCCGCAGGCGGCGCGTCTTGGCGGATTGCGGCGCTGTGGTCGAGAGGAAGGCGACGCCGGCGTTGGATTCGATGAGGGCGACGAGATCGTGGTCGGTCTCGACCTCGTGCGCGCCGATGGCGCCGAGGTCCGGAAAGGCCGCTTCCAGGTCCTTCCGGGTTTCGCACTCGGCCCGGCGCAGGAACGCTTCGCCAGCCAGCTCCTGCATGGCCACCTGCGAGACGTTCTGGCGTGCAAGCCTGTGCTCGCGACCTACGGCGACCTCGATCGGCTCCCGAAATAGCGGCCAGGCGTCGAGCCTATCCCAAGCCTCGAGCGGCCCGCCGATCGCCACCTCCGCGTCGCCGCTCTTCAGGGCCTCGATGACCTTGGAGGGGGGACCGCGCCTGACCCTGAGCTCGATGCCCGGGTAGGACCGAAGCAGTTCGGCGACACAACCGGCAACGACTGTCATGTTGACACAGTTCGAGACAGCCAGGTTCATCGGCGTCAAGTTGCGGCTTTGGACGGACTTGGCCAGCGATTTCGCGGAGACCGCCGCATCGTAGCACTGCTGCAGCATAGGCACCATCCGGCGGCCGAGCTCGGTCAGATGGGAGTGGTTTCGCTCGCGGCGGATAAGGTCGCCGCCGAGCTCGTCTTCCAGCTGCTTGATGGCCCTGGTGAGGGCGGGCTGGGTGACATGGCATTCCTCCGCCGCGCGCGTGAAGTTGAGCGTTCGCGAAAGCGCCAGGAAATACCTGACCTGGTGCATCTCCATGCAGTGGAACCCCGATCCCTCGATCTGCCGGATGGTATTCCGGAAGGTCGAGTTGAGGCAACTCAACAAGAATTGCATCGTCGGCGTGGTCAAGGGCGGGGCCTTTTGGTGCTCCGCCCTTCTTCAACCTCATCCTAGCGGTCGAGCACGGATGTAACCGAGCGGATCACCTCGGTCGCCATGTCGAACTCCTTGGAGCGGTTCTCGATGCCGTGGCGCCGGGCGATCCATTCGAAGTCGGTATAGGCGGCGTAGACCTCGCCGTCGGCATCCTGGAAGACCAGCACGCGGACCGGCCAATCCAGACCGGCGGTCGGGTTGGCGGTGATGAAGGTGGTGCCGAGCGCCGGATTGCCGAAGGTGACGAGCCGCGACGGGCGCACCCGGTTGCCGGCGGCGTTTCCGAGCTTCGCCTGGTCGATCACGCCGAACAGCATGATCCCCTTCTGGGCGACGTCCTTCTCGATCCGAGAGACGGTCTCGCCGACCGAATACTTGCTCTTGACGACGACGACGCCGTTGTCGGGAGCGGCGACGGCAGGCATGAAAGCCGCGATGGCCAGCAGGCCGGCGGCGATTGCAGTTGGCAGAATGCGCATGTTCAGATCTCCATTGAAGGGCCCGGAAGGGCGACGTGTCCAGCTTGGTCGACACCGGCCGCGGCGGGAAATGCCGTTGCCGTCCGGTTTCCATGACCTTCGGTCATTGCTCGCTGCGCTCGAGAGCGACCGCCAACACAGCCGCCGCCGCAGTGACGGTGGCGAGCACCGCGACGCAGGCTGTCCAGCCTGCCCCGTCATAGACCTGACCGAGCACGAAGCTGCCGACGAGACCACCGGCATAGTAGGAGGCGAGGTAGATGCCGCTTGCCGAGGCGCGGCCGACCTTGGCGATGCGGCCGACATGCCCGGTGGCGATTGCCTGGGCCAGGAACGTTCCGGCGGCCACCGACGCCATGCCGGCGAGCACGATCGGCAGCGACGGCGCGAGCAGCATTGCGAGCCCGAGCATGGCGAGCATCAGCGTCAGCGAGAAGACCTCGCCGCACGCCGGTCCTGGCGACGATCCGTCCGGCCAGAGGCGTCGTCAGCAGCGATGGCAAGAAGACGAGGTAGACCAGCCCCAGCCCCATGGGCGACAGGCCGAGCGGCGGGCGGACCAGCTCGAAATTCACGTAGGTGAAGGTGCCGATGAAGACGAACAGGATCAGGAAGCCGAGCGCGAAGCAGGCGCGCAGGCGCCGATCGGCGAGGTGTTGGCGCCAGACGGCCTGCATGGCCATCGGCATGCGTGGGGCGATCCCTGGAGCGTCAGCGGCGACGAGGGCCGCACCGACAAGATTGAGCGCGGCGAAGCTCAGGAAGTTGCCTTCGATGCCCACGCTATCTGCCAGCGCCGCGGAAAGCACGCGGCCGAAGAAATTGCTCGCCACGTTGCCCGTCACATAGGCAGCGAGCGCCCCGGCAGCCCTCTCGGGCGGCAGGTGCTCCCCGAGATAGGCGATGGTGAGTGTGAAGGCTGCCGACATGAAGATGCCCTGTGCCACGCGAAGAAGCGCGAAGAGGGCGATGGAATCGGTGAAGGCGAGCATGGTCGTCGGCACGGAGAGCGCAGCCAGGCTGATCCAGATGCCGCTTCGCCGGTCGATCGATCCGCCGAAGAGCGCAACGGCAATGCCGGCGACGGCCATGCCGAAGGTGCTGGCGTTGACGGCGAAGCCCATCGTCCCCCGGCTCACCTCGAACTTCGCTACCAGCGACGGCAGGATGGCTTGCGCGGCGAAGAGGTCGACCAATGTCAGGAAGGCGATGAGCCCGACGACAGCCGGGGCAACGCCGGACTCGTGCGGCCGGACGGCTTGCGACGCCCGTTCGAGGGTGGACATTGTCTGCTTCTCCGTTGGAACGTCGCGTCCCCGGCGGCGCCCGCCGGGAACGTTCGGGTAGGCCTTCGGGCGCGCTACATGGCGTTCTGGTCGTTGGAGGCCGGCGGCAGGATGTCGGCAGAGTAGAGGACCGCCGGCTCCTTGCCGTTGTTCTTCCACCAGTGGGCAAGGTCGCCGAACTCGGCAGTGACGTCGCCGGCAATGTGCTCGATCGGAACCTTGCAGGTGCTGCGGTATTCGGTGATCGCGCCTTCCACGACGAGGATGTTGGCGGGGCGCGCAGAATGCTCGTGCCAAGGCACGACGCCGCCGGGCTGGACGACCAGCTTGCGTATGCGGAACATGTTGCCGCGCCAGGCGTCGCCCTTGGCGGTGAGATCGATGCTGCTGATCACCTCGTCGGTCACGCCTTCCGGGGCGGTTGCGCCCGGCTTCATGGCGCCGGCCTCGACCTGGTCGGCCGGGCATTCGCCGGCATGCGCCGGCATCGCTGCAAAGATGGCGGCGGCGAGCGCCGCACTGGCGACTTGAACGCCGAGGTGGCGGCGGATTGCAATGGCATGTGAGGGCATGTGGATGTCTCCTGTCTCCTGAGCCCGGTTGGATCATCGTGGGCTCTGGTCGGAGAGTGCGCGATGCGCCGCGAGGACTGAAATGCCGGGTGCTTTCCGTTTCGATGACCGGAAGGTATGGCTCCGGAGCTATGCCGCGCTCAGGCGCGGCATGGTCGAGGACGGTCCATCGGCCCAGCCATAGGACTTGACAGCAGCGACGAAGGTCGCGACGGCAGGCGAGAAGCGGCGCCCGGCAACGGTGACGAGGCAGACGTCGCGGCTCACCTCGGGCTCGCTCACCGGCCGCACCTGAAGGCCTGGAACGACGGCGCTGAATTCCGGGATGAAGCAGATGCCGAGGCCGCCGGCCACCATGTTCTGAATCCAGTCCTCGCGCTCGCTGGAATAGGAGATCCGCAGCCGCACGCCCTTGGCGACGCAGATCTCGGACAGGTGGTCCCAGTACTCGCAGTTGACCCGCTTCAGGTAGGTCTCGCCGTCGATCGCCTGGATCGGCACCGCCTCGTGGCGGGCGAGCGGGTGGCCGGTCGGGAAGGCGATAACGAAGCGCTCGCGAAACAGCGGCGTCACGTCGAAGCGAGCCGGGAAGCTGTCGCTGGAGGCCATGATCGCCACGTCGATCTCGCCGGTCTCCAGCAGCTCGGAGAGGCGAGCCGGCACGCCTTCGACGAGCTGGAGCTGGATGCCCTTGTGCCGCATGTTGAAGTCGCCGAGCAGGCCGGTGAAGCGCCGCGGGCCGATCGTGCACATGATGCCGACCTTGAGAGGCGCGTCCTTCAGGCACAGGAAGCGCGAGGCCTCCTGGCGTGCGCCTGAAAGCTCGTCCACGACCTGCTGGAAGCGCGGCCTCAGCAGCGCGCCCAGGTCGGTGATGTGCGTGAGGTTCCTCTCCCGCCGGAACAGCAGGCCGCCTACCTCGTCCTCCAACTGCTGGACGGCGCGCGACAGCGCCGGCTGCGTCACGTGGCACTTTTCCGCGGCGCGCGTGAAGTTGCGGGTGTCGCAGACGGCCAGGAAGTACCGGATGTGGTGGATGTCCATGGCATAGCGATAGTCGCCGTGGCGCCGGCCGGCCAATGCCGCGGGCGTATGGTTTCGATAGCTGAGCGGCATTTCCTTCTTCCGCGGCGGCCAGCCACCCTGACGGTCGACAAGTCGCTCTTCGGCGATCACCCACGGAGAAATGACCATGCTGAACGTCAGCAATCCCAAGATCGAAGGCCTCGCGGCACGTCGGCCGTTGGAAGGCCGCACCGCCATCGTCACCGGTTCGACCAGCGGCATCGGCCTCGGCATCGCTCGCGCCCTTGCGGAGAGCGGCGCGGCCGTGATGCTCAATGGCTTCGGCGATCCGGTGGAGATCGAGCGGCAGCGCGGCGCGCTCGCCGACGAGAACGATGTCGACGTCGCTTATGACAGCGCCGACATGGCCAGCGGCGAGGCCATCCGCACCATGGTCGAGCGCGCGGTCGAGCGGTTCGGGCAAGTGGATATCGTCGTCAACAATGCCGGCATCCAGCACGTGGCGCCGATCGGCGAGTTCCCCCTGGCCAAATGGGACGCCATCCTTGCGATCAACCTCTCTTCAGCCTTCCACCTCGTGCGGGCCACCTTCGAGCCCATGAAGTCGCGCGGCTGGGGGCGGGTCATCAACATCGCTTCCGCGCATGGCCTGATCGCCTCGCCCTTCAAATCGGCCTATGTGGCGGCCAAGCACGGCATGGTCGGCCTGACCAAGGTCGTGGCGCTGGAAGGCGCCGAGCACGGCATCACTGCCAATGCGATCTGCCCGGGCTATGTCTGGACGCCGCTCGTCGAGCAGCAGATCGAGGACCAGGCGAAGTCGCACGGCATCGCGCGCGACGCCGTCATCCGCGACGTCTTCCTGAAGAACCAGCCGACGCGGCGCTTCGCGACGGTCGAGGAAATGGGCGCGCTCGCCGTCTTCCTGTGCAGCGACGCCGCCGCCTCGATCACCGGAACGGCGTTGCCGGTCGACGGCGGCTGGACCGCCCATTGAGGAGGAGAGGCCATGAACACCCACGCTAACGTCGTCAAGGCTGCCACCGGCGCACGCCGCAGGGCCGCGCCCATGCAGGCCGAGCGCATGATCAACCTGGCCCTGCAGGGCGGAGGCGCCCATGGCGCCTTCACCTGGGGCGTTCTCGACCGCCTGCTCGACGAGGAGAAAGTCGCCTTCGAAGGTGTCGTGGCGACCAGCGCCGGCGCCATGAACGCCGCTGTGCTCGCCTACGGCCTGGCAGACGGCGGCCGGCGCGGCGCGCAGACCGCGCTGACGAACTTCTGGCGGCGCGTCAGCCATGCGGCGGCGTTCGGCCCGCTGCAGCCGAGCCTGCTCGACCGCCTCACCGGGTCGCGGTCGCTGGAGCTGTCACCCGCCTTCGTGGCGCTCGACCTCGTGACGCGGCTGATGTCGCCCTATCAGTTCAACCCGCTCAACTTCAATCCGCTGAAGAGCGTGCTCGAGCAGTCGATCGACCTCGACGCGCTCCGGATGTCTCGCTGCCCGTTGAAGCTGCACATCTGCGCCACCAACGTGCGCAGCGGCAAGGTGAAGGTCTTCTCCAACGACGAGCTGTCGGTCGAGGCGATCATGGCATCGGCTTGCCTGCCGTTCCTGTTCCAGGCCGTGGAGATCGACGGCGAAGCCTATTGGGACGGCGGCTATATGGGCAATCCGGCGATCTTCCCGCTGATCTATTCCTGCGAGACCCCGGACGTGCTGATCATTCACATCAATCCGATCGAGCGCGAGGACATCCCTCGTTCGGCGATGGAGATCCTCAATCGGATCAATGAGATAAGCTTCAATTCCTCGCTCCTGCGCGAGATGCGGGCGATCGCCTTCGTGACCGATCTCATCGACAAGGACGAGAAGATGGCGCTCGATCTCAAGCGGGTCTTCGTCCATGCAGTATCTGACGAAGAGGTCATGCGAGAAGCTCGGCGTGTCCAGCAAGCTCAATGCAGATTGGGCGTTGCTCACCGATCTGCGCGACCGCGGCCGCCAGCGCGCCGACGAATGGCTGCGCGACAACTACGCCGCGATCGGCAAGCGGTCGAGCGTCGACATCCGCGAACGCTATCTCTGAAATTGCATGTCCCCCGAGCCGGCTCGTCCCGAAGCCGGCCTGAAGCCCTCCAGCGCCATCCTGGAGGGCTTCTTCTTTGCTGCGCATAGAGCGCCCGTATCGAATTCATGCCTGATCAGCATTTCAGCTGCCGGCGCCGTTCTGGGACACTTCCCTTGCAGACGGGCCGATGGCCGTCTCTCGCCAACCAACGGAGATGAACCGATGATCTACACCAAGTCCCTCATCAGCTCGGCGCTCGCTGCCGCCACCTCGCTTGCCGCCAGCGCGGCTTTCGCCGAGCCGGCGCCGCAGCCCGATTTCTCGTTCGAGAAGTGCTACGGCGTCGTCAAGGCCGGCCAGAACGACTGCCAGACGGCCACCCATTCCTGCGCCGGGACCTCAACCGCCGACAACCAGGGCGACGCCTGGATCTACGTGCCCGCCGGCACCTGCGGAAAGCTCGCCGGCGGCAGCATGGAGCCGAAGGCCTGAGGCCTGCGGCGCTCCCCAACCCACGACCGACCAGGAGGAACCGATGTCCGTCACCTTCCCAGCTCTCAGGATCCCGCAGGCCGCGGGCATCGGCCTCCGGTCCGCCCACATCGCGGAAATGCTCGAGCGCCGGCCGTCGGCCGGCTGGCTCGAGGTCCACGCCGAGAACTATATGGGCGAAGCCGCGGGCGTCGCGGCGCTGGAGCGCCTGCGGGCCCTCTATCCACTATCGCTGCACGGCGTCGGAATGTCGCTCGGCGGCGCCGCCGGGATCGACCGCGACCATCTGGAGCGGATGCGCAGGGCCTGCCGGCGGTTCGAGCCGGACCTGGTCTCCGAGCACCTCGCCTGGAGCGTTGCCGACGGCGCCTACCTCAACGACCTCTTGCCGCTCCGCTATGACGAGGCCGCGCTTGCCATCGTGGCCAGCAACGTCGACCATATCCAGGACGTCCTGCAGCGGCGGATCCTCATCGAGAACCTCTCGGCCTATGTCGAGTTCGCCGGGTCGACGATGACCGAGGCCGAATTCCTGGCCGAACTGGTGACCCGCACCGGCTGCGGCCTGCTGCTCGACGTGAACAACGTCTACGTTTCCGCCCATAACCTGGCTTTCGACGCGCAGCGCTTCATTGACACGCTGCCGGCGGAGGCGATCGGCGAGATCCACCTGGCCGGCCACGCCGTCAACGAGGTGGGCAACGGGACGGTGCTGATCGACGACCACGGCTCGCGGGTGCCGCCGGCGGTCTGGAAGCTCTATGCCGCGGCGATCGAAAAGTTCGGTCCGCGGCCGACCCTCATCGAGTGGGACACCGCCGTGCCCGAGCTCGACGTGTTGCTCGGAGAGGCCATGTGGGCCGACATGCTGGCGGCATCCATCGGCTTCCTGAGGCGCGAGAAAGAGCGTCGCGCCGCGCCGTCTGCGGCATCCGCCAAGATCCTGCCGTTCGAGCGCGACCATTCGTCCCGAATGCCGGCACTTGCCGCCTTCGAGGCGATCAAGCCGGCGCCGCAGCCGTCGCTGCCGAGCTGGAGGGGGCTCAGTCATGCTGTCGCTTGAGCATCTGCAAAGCACGGTCAAGGCGGCGATCCTGAGCGGCGCGCCGGCGGCACTGGGCGGCTGCCTCCTTGGCGGATGCAGCGATGCGGCCCGGCGGTTCTGCATCTACCAGAACAACACCCGCGAATCGCTCACCGCGACCTTGATGGCGGTGTTTCCCGTCACGGTCCGGATGGTCGACGAGCGCTTCTTCCGCTACGCGGCCGACGCCTTCATCCGCGCCAACCCGCCTTCGGAACCGCGGCTGGTCCGCTATGGAGCGGCGTTTCCTGCCTTCCTGCGCGAATTCGACGGCCTTGCCGAGATGCCGTTCGTGGCAGAGGCCGCACGGCTCGAATGGGCGATCGCCGAGGCGCTCGACGTCGCGGCCCTGCCGCAGCTGACGATCGAGGCGCTCGACGGCGGGCCGGTGGCCGTCACTCCCGACATCGCGCTCCAGCCGTCGCTGAGGTTCGTCAACTCGCATTGGCCCGTCTTTTCGATCTGGAGGGCGCACCAGGGCGATGCCGTCCCTCTCGATCCGGGGCTGTTTTCCCGGCGCGGCGAGCGCGTCGCCCTCTGGCGGAGCGGCGACGCCGTGCGTTTCGCCCTCCTGGAGGGCGCAACCGCCTCTTTCCGCGCCTCCCTCAAAGCTGGTCTCGGCCTGCCCAAGGCAGTGTCGCGAGCCCTCACCCACGACCCGATGTTCGACCTCGCCGCCAATCTCGTCGGCCTCTTTGCCGACGGCCTGGTCACCGGCGTCGCCTTTGCCAACTCGGACCGACCCCAGGAGGATCTCCCATGACCGCCGTCTCCATTGCGCCCCGCCCACGAACCGGGCTCATCTGCATCTATCGTCACGCCGTCGAGCTGACCGAGAGGATTCCGCTGTCGGTGATCCAGCTCGGCGCCAGGGTCGGCGTCGGCATGGTCTTCTGGCAGTCCGCCCAGACCAAGCTAGCCTCCTGGCCGGTGACGCTTCAGCTGTTTGCCTTCGAGTATCGGGTCCCGTTGATCGACCCGGGGTCGGCGGCAGCCATGGCGACAGCCGCGGAGCTCACCGGCGCCGTGCTCCTGTTCCTGGGCCTGTTCGCCCGGCTGGGAGCTCTCATGCTGCTCGGCGTCGTGGCCGTCATCCAGCTGTTCGTCTATCCCACCCATTGGGCCGAGCACCTGCTCTGGGCGTCCGTTCTCGTCCTGGTGCTGGCTCGCGGAGCCGGGAGCGTCTCGCTCGACGGCCTGGCGAGCCGCCTGTTCGATTGTCGGGGTTGAGCGATGGCACGGCCTCATGTCGTCATCGTCGGCGCCGGGTTCGGCGGGTTGAACGCAGCGCTTGGCCTGGCCAGAGCGCCGGTCGACGTGACGTTGGTCGACCAGCGCAACCATCACCTCTTCCAGCCGCTGCTCTACCAGGTGGCGACCGCCGGCCTGTCGCCGGCGCAGATCGCCACGCCGATCCGTCGAATTCTCGCCGGCCAGGCCAATGCGAGGGTGCTCATGGAAACGGTGTCGGGCATCGACCCCGACGCCCGCCAGGTACTGACAGAGAGCGGTCGGGCCTTGCGCTACGACTATCTCGTGGTCGCGACCGGCGCGCGCCACGCCTATTTCGGCCATGACGAATGGGAAAAGGACGCGCCGGGGCTCAAGACGATCGGCGACGCCACCCGCATCCGCAGCCGCATCCTCGCCGCCTTCGAGCGCGCGGAGGCGACGAGCGACGAGGCCTTGCGCCAGGAGCTGCTGACGTTTGTCGTTGTCGGCGGCGGCCCGACCGGCGTGGAGCTCGCCGGAGCGATCGCCGAGCTGGCGCGGAAGGCGTTGGCCCGCGACTTCCGCAGCATCGATCCGTCAGCGGCGAAGATTCTCCTCGTCGAGGCGGGAGATCGCCTGCTGCCGAGCTTCCCGGAGCGGCTGTCGCGATCGGCGGAGCGTCAGCTCCAGGCGCTGGGGGTCAGCCTCTGCCTGGGGTCGGCCGTGACACGCTGCGACGCCCACGGCGTCGCCCTTGCGAACGGACGGAGCATCGCGTCGCGCTGCATCCTTTGGGCGGCGGGGGTGATGGCGTCGCCGGCCGCCAACTGGCTCGGCGCTCCGGCGGACCGCGCGGGGCGGGTTCAGGTCGCAGCCGACCTCAGCCTGGCCGGCCGTCCGGAGATCTTCGTCATCGGCGACACGGCCGCCGTGTCGGGCGCCGACGGGCGGCCGGTCCCAGGCGTGGCCCCGGCAGCCAAGCAGATGGGCCGCTACGCGGCACGTGCCATCCGCGCTCTCCTCGCCGACGGGCGCTCGCCGCCCTTCCGCTACATGGATTTCGGCAATTTGGCGACCATCGGGCGTCGGGCGGCCGTCGCCGACCTCTATCGTTTCGCGCTCGCCGGCCCCTTGGCCTGGCTCCTCTGGAGCTTCGCGCATCTGTGGTTCCTGGTCGGCTTCCGCAATCGTCTCGTGGTTTTCCTCGATTGGGCCCTAGCCTATGCGACATTCGAACGTGGTGCCCGCCTCATCACCGACGCCTCCGAGCGCTGAGGCCTGGCGGCCGCGCGTGCCGCTCGGCCGGGCGCTCGCCGGGGTGCTGCTCCTAGCCGTGCTGTCCACGGCCGGGTTCGTGCACGTCATCTGGGAACGCGCCGCATCGGCCAACGTCGATCGCGCCATCGCCGCGCTCGATGCCAAGACGGCCGGCACGGTTCGCGCCGACCTCACCGCGACCTTGCGGCTGGTCGAGGGCACAGCCGAGATCATCCGCTCGATCCTCTTCCAGGGGACGATCCGTGCCGACGACGAGGTCAAGCGCGAGTTCCTCTTCCTGTCGCTCTTGCGCGCCCAGCCGGCGATCGGCTGGGTGGGGTTCGGCTTCCCCGACGGGCGCTTCTTCGGATCGCACCAGCGTCGCGACGGCAAGCTCGAGATGGTGGAGATCGGCCAGCCCGGCCCGGACGGCGAAAGGCCGTTGCGGCGCGACATCTACCGTCCGCTGCCGGGCGACGTGTTCTTCGAGGAGCGGCGGCACGAGGGCGCGGCTTACGTTCCGCTGGGCTCGGCATGGTATCGGACCGCGAAGGATGCCAAGCAGCCTGTCTGGAGCGTGGTGGAGGTGCTGCCCAACGGCTTCGAGCCATCGGTCATCGTCTCGCAGCGGGTCGAGCTCTACGGACGTTACCAGGGCGTCGTCATGGTGGCCGTCAGCCTCGGCGGCCTGTCGAAGAGCCTGCGCGACCTGCAGGGCGGCAGCGGCGCCGCCTATGTGCTGGACGGCACAGGCAGGGTGCTCGCAGCGTCCTACCAGCAGGCGGACAAGATGCCGGCGCGGCTCCGAGACTTTCCTGCCGATGACAGCCTGGCGCTGGCGGCGGATCGGGCGGCCTCGAGCCACCGGGAACGCGAATTCCGCGCAGTCGAAAGCGGCTTGCCGATCGGCCCGACCTACGTGTCGTCCTTCAGCCTGCCCTTTGCGGAATGGCGACTGTTGACCGCTACCCCGCGATCCGACTTCGCCGGCGAGATCGACCGCAGCGTGAGGAAGGTGCTGCTCGGCGTCGGCGCCCTCGTGCTGCTCGCCTCGGCGACGGCGCTTCTCTTCGCCCACATGTTGTTCGCCCGCCCGTTCCGCCGCCTGTCCAAGCAATTGCGCGCCGTCGAACGGTTTGCGCTCGACCAAGTCCGCCACCAGCCGACCTTCCTCGCAGAGCTCGACGATTTCTCGGGGGCGCTCAAGCGCATGGCTGTCGGGATTGCCGCTTTCGCGCGCTACATGCCGCTCGACGTCGTAAAGCCGCTGGTCACGGCGGGCGTCGAGCCGGTTCCCGATGCCCGGCTGCGGGAGATCACGGTCCTCTTCGCCGACCTACCCGGCTTCACCTCTGTGGCGGAGCGTCTCGGCCCGGATGTCCAGCCCTATCTGACCAGCTTCCTGACGCTTGCCGTCGAGGCGATCCACGCGGAGGGCGGGACGGTCGACAAATTCATCGGCGACGCCGTCATGGCGATCTGGAACGCCCCCGAGCCGATCGACGACCATGCCCTCAGGGCATGTCGCGCCGCCCGGGTGATCCACGCGGCCATGCACACCGTGCCGCCGCTTGAGGCAGGCTCGGGCGACGGTTCTCGGGTCCGCATCGGCATCAACACAGGCACGGCGCTGGTCGGCAACATCGGCTCAGACGAGCGGCTTAGCTACACGGCCATCGGCGACACGGTGAACCTCGCCAGCCGCCTGGTGGGCTTCGCGAAGGAGCACAGCGTCGAGATCGTCGCCAGCGCGATGACGATAGCTGAGGCCGGCAGCAGCGCTGGCGGCAGGCCTCTAGGCCGCTATTTGGTACGGGGTAGAGTGGCCGAGGTGGACATCTATTGTCTCGACTGACCTTAGTCAGCCACGTTCGCTCCGGTCGAAACATGTCCAACCTACCGGTACCTAGAGGTCTGCTTCCTTAGATCGGAGCGTCAAAGCAGCCAGTCCGCTTTCGGCCAGAAGCCGACTTACGTGTCGTGGGACCTGAAGGGCAGCTTTGCGCCCACATCAGCCGTTCTACGTAGCTGTTTGATCACATAAAAGCAGACGCTATTTTGGACACCAGTGAAGCCGAGTCACAATCGTCTCGGCCGGCGTCTCATAACGCACTGGAACGCAAAAAGACCGCTCCTCACCATATTGATCCTCCTTCGACCTGCTTCGCCATATGCTTGAACAAGCAACCCTGGATTCCAACCTAAACTGCAACTAGTATTCCCGGCGAGGGATCCGTCACGCAGAGCAGGATACCGTGGAGGACAGGTTAGCCCAGTCCGCACACGCCACCTCGCGGTCTCGCCGCGAGCGGGACGAGGAGTTGCGCCGCGAGAACGCCCGCCTCCTCGCCGAGCTCGAGGCGCGCAACCGCGAACTCTCGGAGACGCTGGAGCAGCAGACGGCGACCGGCGCGATCCTCAAGGTGATCGCCGGCTCGCCGACCGACATCCAGCCTGTCCTAGACGTCGTCTCGGAAAGCGCGGCCCGCTTCTGCGACACCCACGACGCCATCATTTTCCTCGCCCGCGAGGGCCAGCTCGTGCCGAAGTCGCACTATGGCCCGATCCCCTTCGATCTTCCGGTCATGCCAGCGACGCGCGACTGGGTGACCGGGCGAGCGCTGATCGATCGCCAGACCCTGCACGTCACCGACATCTCGGCTCCGGGAGGCGAGTACCCGATCAGCCGGTCGCTGGCCGACCGCTTCGGCCATCGCACAATGGCGGCCACGCCGCTGATGCGCGAGCACGAGGCGATCGGCGTGCTGGTGATCCGGCGCCTCGAGGTCAAGCCGTTCAGCGACAAGCAGATCGGCCTGTTGCAGACCTTCGCGGCCCAGGCCGCCATCGCCATCGAGAACGCGCGCCTTCTCGAGGAGGTGCAGGCCCGCAACAGCGAGGTCTCCGAGGCCCTTGAGCAGCAGACGGCGACCGGCGACATCCTGCGGGTGATCGCCACTTCGCCGACCGACATCCAGCCGGTGCTCGACGTGGTGGTCGAGAGTGCCGCCAGGTTCTGCGACACCGAGGATGCCGCCATTTTCCTGGAGAGCGGCGGCCGCCTCGAGATGAAGGCCCATTGCGGACCGATCCCCATCAACCTGCCGCCGCTGCCGGTCGGCCGAGACTGGGTGGCCGGCCGATGCTTCATCGACGGCGAGACGGTTTGCGTCGACGATCTGGTGATCGAGGAAAGCGAATACCCGCTCGGCCGGCAGCTGGCCATCCAGGCCGGCCATCGCACGTTGGCCGGCACGCCGCTTCTGCATGACGACAAGTCGATTGGCGTGCTGCTTATCCGTCGCACCGAGGTCCGGCCTTTCAGCGCCAAGCAGATCAACCTGTTGAGGACCTTCGCCGACCAGGCGGCGATCGCCATCCAGAACGTCCGCCTGTTCGAGCAGGTGCAGGAGCGCACCGCCAATCTCAGCGAGGCGCTGGAGCAGCAGACGGCGACCGCCGACGTGCTCAAGGCCATCAGCCGCTCCACCTTCGACCTGCAGGTCATCCTCGACACGCTGGCCGAATTCCGCCTCGAGGCTCTGCGACGCCGACGCGGCGATCGTGTTCAAGCGGGTCGGCGACGAATACCGGCTGTCGGCGCTGTTCGGCTATTCGTCCGAGTTCGAAGACTATACGAGGGCCCATCCCCTCTACCCCGGCCGCTACTCGGTCACCTCCCGCGTCGCGCTGGAGGCCAGGCCGATCCAGGTGGCCGACGTGCTCGCCGATGCGGAATACGGGGCGACCGACATGCAGCGGATCGGCGGCTACCGGACGATCCTCTGCGTCCCCATCCTCCGGGAGGGTGCGCCCGTCGGCGTCTTCGCGCTCGTCCGCTCCGTCGTCCGGGAGTTCTCGCCCCGCCAGGTCGACACCCTGCAGACCCTCGCCGACCAGGCCGGCATCGCCATGGAGAACGTGCGGCTCTTCGAGGAGGTGCAGGCGAGGACGCGCGAGCTATCGTCGACAATCGACAATTTGCAGCGAGCACAGGACCGGCTGATCCAGACCGAGAAGCTGGCCTCGCTCGGCCAGCTCACTGCCGGAATTGCCCATGAAATCAAGAACCCGCTGAATTTCGTCAACAATTTCGCATCCGTGTCGATCGAGCTGGTGGGCGAGCTCGACGAAGCGCTGGCGCGCGGCGAAGCGGCCGAGAAAGAGGTCGCCGAGCTGTTCGGCCTGCTCAAGGGCAACCTCGCCAAGATCGAGCTGCACGGCAAGCGCGCCGACTCGATCGTCAGGAACATGCTCCTCCACTCCCGCCAGGGTTCCGGCGAGCATCGCCCGACCAACGTCAACACGGTCGTAGAGGAGAGCCTGAACCTCGCCTATCACGGCGCACGGGCGGAGCGGCAAGGCTTCAGCATCACGCTGGACCGCGATTTCGACCCCGAGGCGGGCGAGGCCGACCTTTACCCCCAGGACATCACGCGCGTGCTGCTCAATCTCATCGCCAACGGCTTTTATGCCATCTCCAGGCGCGCCGCCGAGGCCGACGGGCCGTATGAACCGTCGCTGCGTGCAACGACCCGGAGCCTCGGCGACCGCGTCGAGATCCGCATCCGCGACAACGGCACCGGCATCCCGGCCGATGTCGCGCAGAAGATGTTCGCGCCCTTCTTCACCACCAAGCCGGCCGGCGAAGGCACCGGGCTCGGCCTGTCGCTCAGCCACGACATCGTCGTCAAGCAGCATGCCGGCACCATCGAGGTCTCGACCGAGCTCGGCGCTTTCACCGAGTTCCGCATCGTCCTGCCTCGCCATGCCGCCCCTCCGAACCCCACAGGAGCGGCAGCATGACGCTCCTGATCCTCGTCGTGGACGACGAGCCCGACGTGGAGACGCTGTTTCGTCAGCAGTTCCGGCACGACATCCGGCGCGACCGCTTCCGCCTTGAATTCGCGCTCTCGGCGGCCGCTGGCTTGCACTACCTGGAAGGCGCGACCGACGTCACCATCATCCTCATCCTGTCTGACATCAACATGCCGGGCATGAGCGGCATCGAGTTCCTGCCCAAGGCGCGCGCCTCGCGCCCGGACGTTCCGGTCATCATGATCACCGCCTATGGCGACGCCGAGACGCGCCGGCGGGCGATCGACGCCGGCGCCGCCGGTCTGATGACCAAGCCGGTGGATTTCCTCGCTCTGCGCCGCGAGATCGACGCACTGGTGGAGTGCGGCCCGTGACCGCGCGCATTCTCGTCGTCGACGACGAACAGGACCTAGAGGCGCTGATGCGCCAAAAATTCCGCCGCCAGATCGCCGACGGCTCGTTCAGCCTATCGTTTGCCGGTGACGGCATGGAGGCGTTGGCGCTGCTGGACGCCGATCCCGGCCTCGCCGACCTGGTCATCAGCGACATCAACATGCCCCGCATGGACGGCCTAGCGCTGCTGGCCAGGCTCCAGGAAGGCAGCTTCGACCTCACAACGATCATCGTCTCTGCCTATGGCGACATGGCCAACATCCGCACCGCCATGAACCGGGGCGCCTTCGATTTCGTGACCAAGCCGATCGATTTCACCGACCTGGAGCTGACGATCGCCAAGACGTTGCGCCACGTCGAGCAGCGGCGCGAGGCGCAGCGCAAGCAGGCGGCCGCCGAGCGGGCCCATGCGGCGCTGTCGCGCTATTTTTCGCCCAACCTGGCCGAGCGGCTGGCCAGCGAGGACGATATCGCCAGCCTGGCCGGACGGAAGCGCGAGATCGCCGCGCTTTTCACCGACATCGCCGGCTTCACGACGCTCGCCGAGACGATCGACCCGCAGCTGCTGGGCGAACTCCTCAACGACTATCTGATCGGCATGACCGACGTGGTGTTTGCCCACGAAGGGACCGTCGCCAAGGTGGTGGGAGATGCGCTGCACGTGCTGTTCGGAGCCCCCGGCGACCAGGACGACTACGCCGCCCGCGCCATCGCCTGCACGCTCGAGCTCGACGCCTTTTCCGAGGCCTTCCGGCAGACCTGGCAGGCCCGCGGGATAGACCTCGACGTGACGCGCATCGGTGTCCATACCGGGCCGGCGATCGTCGGCAATTTCGGCGGCACCCGCTTCTTCGACTACACGGCCTATGGCGACACGATCAACATCGCTGCCCGGCTGGAGGCTGCCAACAAGCAGCTCGGCACCCGCATCTGCGTCAGCGATAGCGCGGCGCGGCAGGTGCCAGGCTTCCGCGGCCGTCCCGTCGGCGACCTCGTCCTCAAAGGTCGGAGCCAGCCGCTGCGCGCCTTCGAGCCGGTCTCGTCGGAGGCCGCCCTGGCGCTGGAATCCTACTCCAAGGCCTTCACGCTGCTGGAAGCCGAACATCCGGGGGCAATCGGCGCCTTCGCCGCCGATGTCGGCATGCGGCCGGACGATCGCCTTGCCGCGTTCCACCTGAAGCGCCTGCTGAACGGCACCACCGGCACACGCATTTCAATGGACTGAAAGGGGTTGTCCCGCGACTCCTGAGGCTGGGGCGGAAATGCTATACCTCCCAGCCCGCCGGCGCGGTTCGAAGCCGCTCTTCTCGCCAGCGCTGAAGTAAGCGGCCAGGACCGATTATGACGGAAGTGACGGTGCGGTCCTCGTTGGTGCCCGCCCCCACCTCAGGAAGACGACAGCAGTCGCTCCGGCGGCGTCACAGGCTGCGGCCCCATTCCACGCTGGCAGGCTGCGCGGCCAGTTGCGCCGCCTTCGTCTGCATGGGGGCACGACCGCCTGCCAAAAGCCGGCCCTGTCAGGACCTCATTGGGCCCCCGTACCCGGTTGGGAGCTCAGATTCCCCACCGCAGGGCGGCGGTTCTGACCGGCGCATCCCACAGCCGCGCCAGCTCGTCGTCGAGCCGCGCCAGCGTGAAGGAGCATCCCGCCATGTCGAGCGAGGTGACGTAGTTGCCGACCAGCGAGCGCACCACCGTCACGCCATGCTGCTCGAACAGCCGGCGACAGGCATTGTACATGAGGTAGAGCTCCATCAGCGGCGTTGCGCCGAAGCCGTTGACGATAAGCAGCGCCGGCCCGCGGACGCCTTCGCCGAAGTCGCCGGCGATTGCTGCGACCATCTCCTCGGCGATGGCGTCGGCGCTCTTCAGCCCGTCGCGGCGCCGTCCCGGCTCGCCGTGGATGCCGACGCCGAACTCCATCTCCGCATCGCCGATGTCGAAGGTCGGCTTGCCGGCCGCCGGCACGGTGCAGCTGGTGAGCGCCACCCCCATCGAGCGCGTCGCCCGGTTGGCCCGCTCGCCGAGCGCCTTGAGCGCCTCCAGGGGCATGCCGGCTTCTGCCGCGGCGCCGAGAACCTTCTCGACGAACAGCGTGCCCGCCACGCCGCGGCGCCCGGTCGTGTAGAGGGAGTCCTCCACCGCGACGTCGTCATTGGTGATCACCTGCGCTACCCCCTCCGACATCTCGGCCGCCATGTCGAAGTTCATGACGTCGCCCTCGTAGTTCTTGACGATAAACAGGCACCCTGCCCCCGTGTCGACCTCGGCCGCTGCCGCGGCCATCTGGTTGGGGGTAGGCGAGGTGAACACCTGGCCGGGACACGCCGCGTCCAGCATGCCCTCGCCGACGAAGCCGCCATGCAGGGGCTCGTGGCCGGAGCCGCCGCCCGAGATCAGCCCCACCTTGCCCGGCTTCAGCGACTTGCGGCGGACGAATTTGCGCTCCGCACCCATCGCCAGGATATCCGAATGCGCCGCGACGAACCCGTCGAGGCTTTCGGTCAGCACAGTCTCCACCGAATTCATGAACTTCTTCATCTCGTCCTCCCCTGGCGGGCTAACCGCTCTTGCCGGCGATGCTGGTGATGCGCTGGATGAACTCGTTGATCGCTCTGTCGAGCGCGGCGTTCTGCTTTTCGTCCCCGAGGTCGGGCACCGTGAGCGAGATGTGGCGCGTGCGCCGCATGCCGAGGCCCGCCGGCGCCTTGCCGGGATGCGCCCGCTGATACGCGGCCAGGAATTGGTCCCGCTCGGCGGCGCTGAAATGGCAGACGGCGAGGATCGTCGACAGGTGCTTGGCCGGGATCGGCACGCCATAGGCCGGGCTGATGATCTGGGTGACGAAGCTGCGATGCTTGCCGAGCGCGTCGGCGAGCCTCTGTCGCATGCCGGACGGCCGCTGGTCGATGATGGCCGACAGGATGGTCTTGTAGGCGCGAATCGCCTCGTCGATTCCGCCTGGGGCATGGCGCTCGCTGTCGACCACCGCGCCCTCCTTAGAGCGACGTCTCGGCGATCGCCGCCTTGGCGAGCGCCAGCTGCGCCGGAGCGACGGAAAGCTCGCGCAGCCCCGCCTGGAGCAGCAGCGGAATGATCGTCGGGTCGCCGCCGGCGTCGCCGCACAGGCTGAGTGGGATGGCGCGTGCCGCAGCGAAGCGGGCCAGCTCGGCGATCAGCTTCAGCACCGCCGGCTGGCTGGCGACGCTTAGCGCCGCGACCGACGCGTTGTCGCGCGCCGCCGCCATCACATATTGGGTGAGGTCGTTCGAGCCGATCGAGAAGAAGGCCGCATCGGCGAACGACTCCGGCATCACGGCGACCGAAGGCACCTCCACCATGATGCCGAGCGGTGGCAGGGCGTGCGGCACGCCTTCCGCCACCAGCCTATCCGCCTCCTCGGCGAACAGAGCCCTGGCGCGCCCGACCTCGTCCGGCACCGCGACCATCGGCAGCATGACCTTGAGCAAGCCATGCGCCCCGGCTCTGAGCAGCGCCCGGATCTGCACGCGGAACACGTCCGGCCGGGCGAGCGACAGACGCACCCCGCGCAGGCCGAGGAACGGATTGCTCTCCGCCTGCGTCAGCCCGGAGACCGGCTTGTCGCCGCCTGCATCGACGGTACGGATGGTGACCGGCCGGTCCCCCGCCCACGAGAGTACCCGCCGGTACGCCTCGTATTGCGTCTCCTCTTCCGGCAGCCCGCGCGCCCCGCCGAACAGGAACTCCGTACGCATCAGCCCGACGCCGTCGCAATGAGAGCAATCGATCTGGTCGACCTCCGACGGGTCGGCAATGTTGACCATCACCCTGACGGCGGTCCCGCAGGCGGTCGCGGCCGGCCGGCCGAGATAGCCCTCGGCGGAGGCCCGGCGCTCGGCGAAGGCCAACGACCGCGCGCTGGAACGCCGCCCGCTCCAGGTCAGAGGGGTCAAGCACCAGCCGGCCATTCTCGCCGTCGAGCAGGACAGGGCCGCCATTCGTCTCCAGGCCGACGCCGAGCCCCACCACCATCGGCACGCCCCGGGCCCGCGCCAGCATGGCGACGTGGCTCGCCGAACTGCCGGCCGACAGCGCAATGCCGCCGCCTTGGCTCCAGTCGATCTCCAGGAACCGGGTCGGCGCCATGTCGTCGCCGTAGGCGATCGCGCCGGCCGGCAGCGCCGTCGCGCCATGCGGCGTCAGATGGTGCAGCACCTGGTCGCGAATGTCCCTGAGGTCGGCTGCCCGGGCGCGGAAATAGCCGTCCTCGGCGGTCTCGTAGCCGGCGATCTCGTCCTCCAGGCAGGCGCCCCAGGCATCGTCGGCCTGCGCCCCTTCGGCAATTGCCGCGAAGGCCGGGCCGGTCAGCGCCTCGTCCTGCAGCATGGCGAGCTGGAACTCCAGCATCTCGGCCGCGTCATCGGCTGCTCCGCCGATCAGGCTCTCCAGTCGTGCGGACGCGCCGGCGATCGCCGCCTCGAGCGCCAGCCGCTCGTCCTGCTGCGATCCCTTGGCGACATAGGCGCCGGCCGAACGGTCGAGCGAGAAGAGCGGGCCCTCGGCATAGCCGGCGGAGGCCGGGGTGCCGGCAAGGCTAAGCGGAGCAGGCATGGCCCTTGCCCTCGTCGAAGTCGCGTTCCACCAGGCCAACCAGCGCGTCCACGGCCTCGGCCGCACGCTCGCCAGTCGCCCTGACATGAAGCAAGGTCCCCTGCGGCGCCTTGGCGGCCATGACCTTGACGATGCTCTTGGCATCGAACCAGGGCCCGCCCGCGTCGAGGGCGATTTCCACCTCCGCCGGAAAGCGCTTGGCAAGCTTGGTGAACTTCACCGAGGGCCTGGCGTGGAGCCCGACTTCGTGGGTGATCAGCACCGTGGCTGCAACGGTTGCGGTCATTCTCGGCTCGTCACTCATTCTCAGGCCGGCGACAGTTCGTGCGCCGTCGCCACGACATCGCGCAGCGAGGCGCCTCCGGACGCCTCGGTGGCGGCCATGACGGCGCCTTCGACGATCGGCGCATTGCATATCGCGATTCGCTCGGCCCGCGGAGCGCCGATGATCTCGACGGCCATCTCGCTGTTGGTCTCCGCCCCGCCAAGGTCGACGAGGATGGCGACGCCGGCCTCCGACCAGGCGCGGTCGATCGCCGCCATGATCGCCTCGACGCTGGTGCCGAGGCCGCCGGCGCCGTTGCCGCCGCACCAGGCGAGCGGCACCTCGTCGCCGACCATCTGGCGCACCATGTCGGCCGTTCCTTCGGCGACCAGCGGCGAATGCGAGACGATGACGATCCCGACATTGCTCATCTCCGTTCCCCCGCCAGCTCTTCGATCACCGCGCGCACCAGCAGCGCCGACGAGCGCGCGCCGGGGTCGAGATGGCCCACGGACCGCTCGCCCAGGAACGAGGCGCGCCCGCGGATCGCCTTCATCGGCGCCGTCGCCGCCGCGGCCTGCTCGGCGAGCGTGGCGATCTCGCCGGGCTCCTTGCCGGCCGACAGCGCCTCGGCGACTGGATAAAGGACGTCGAGCATGGTCTTCTGGCCGCGCTCCGACTTGCCGCGCGCCGCCACCGCATCCACCGCCTTGCCGAAGGCGACGGCCAGCGTCTGCCTGTCGGCATTGCCCGGCATCTCCTTGCCGAGCGCCAGGAACAGCGTACCATAAAGCGGCCCCGAGGCCCCGCCCACCGTCATCACCAGCTTGGTGCCGATCGCCTTCAGCGCGTCAGGCAGCGGCTTGCCGGCGATCGACTCGGCCTCCGCCGCGACAGCGTCGAAGCCGCGCTTCATGTTGGCGCCGTGGTCGCCGTCGCCGATCGCCTGGTCGAGCGCGGTGAGCTCGCCGGCATGCGCCGCGATGGTGTCGGCCATGGCCTGGATCAGCGCCCTCATGGCGACACCGCGATCCGATTGCCGGCGCCGTCGAAGAACAGCGGCGCCCGGTAGCGGATCCGCACCGCGTCGCCCTCCCCGAGATCGGTCTCCGGATCGGTGAGCGTCACCAGTTTGCGGCCGCCGACCGTCAGGTGAAGGTGGTTCTGGTCGCCGAGATGCTCAACCCGCTCGACAGTGCCGTCGGCCTGGCCGCCCGCCGCCCTGGCGATCAGCAGGTGCTCGGTGCGGGCGCCGATGGTGGCCGTGCCGGCGGGCGCCTCGGCATCGGGCAAGAGCCCGGTCGGCAGCAGGTTGATCGCCGGCTGCCCGAGCCGCGCGGCCACGTGCAGGCTGGCCGGCTCGGAATAGATGGCACGCGGCGTACCGATCTGCAGCAATCGCCCCTCCGCGAGGATGCCGATGCGGTCGGCGAGCGTCATCGCCTCGATCTGGTCGTGGGTGACGTAGAGCACGGTGGCTCCCAGGTCGGCCTGGATGCGCTTCAGTTCCAGCCTGAGTTCGGCCCTCAGCTTGGCGTCGAGCGAGGACAGCGGCTCGTCCATCAGGTAGATAGCCGGCCGCCTGACCAGCGCACGCCCGATTGCGACGCGCTGCATCTCGCCGCCGGAGAGGCTGGTCGACTTGCTGTCGAGCTTGTGGTCGATGCGCACCATCCGCGCCACTTGCTCGACACGCCCACTGATGTCTTTCTCGCCGAGCTTGCGGGCCGGCGAACGAAGCGGAAAGGCGAGGTTGTCGTAGACCGACAGATGCGGATAGAGCGAGTATTGCTGGAAGACGAAGGCGACGTCGCGCCCCGCCGGCGTCAGCTCGGTGGCGTCGCGCCCGGCAATGTGGATGGTCCCCTGTTCGGGCTTCTCCAGCCCGGCGATCAGCCTCAGTGTGGTCGTCTTGCCGGCCCCCGTCGGGCCGAGCAGCACCACGAACTCGCCATGCGCGATCGACAGGGTGAGGTCCTCGACGGCCTGGCGATCGCCGAAGGCCTTGCTCACGCCCTTGAGCCGGATGTCAGCCATGCAGCGCCTCCTCGCGGTTGGCCGTGCGGATGGCCCGGCCGCTCGCGCGGTGAAACAGCGACAGCCGCGTCGGGTTGAGCGCCAGCCCGACCGGCTCGCCGATCGAAAGCTTGATGTCGGCCGGCACCCGCGCTTTGACCAGGCCGTCGGCGGTCTCGACGGCCACCACCTGGGTGGTTCCGAGATACTCGCTGCCGTAGACCGCACCCCGCAGCCCCGATCGCTCGTCGAAGCGGACGTGCTCGGGCCGGATGCCCAGCGCCATGTCGGCCGGCTCCAGCGCTTCCAGCACCTCCGGAACGTCGATCCTGGCGCCCTGCACGGTGACGGCGCGCGTGCCGCGTTCCAGCCCGCCATGGAAGGACAGGAAGTTCATCGGCGGCGAGCCGATGAAATCGGCAACGAACATCGAGGCCGGCCGGTCGTAGATCTCGCGCGGCGTGCCGAACTGCTCGATCACACCGTGGTTCATGACGGCGATCTTGTCGGCCATCGACATCGCCTCGAGCTGGTCGTGGGTGACGTAGACGGTGGTCGCCTTGATCCTGTTGTGCAGTTCGCGCAGCTCATGGACCATCAAGTCGCGGAACTCGGTGTCCAGCGTGCCGAGCGGCTCGTCCATCAGGAAGCACTTAGGTCGCCGGACGATCGCCCGGCCGAGCGCCACCCGCTGCCTGTCGCCACCGGCGAGCCCGGAGACCGACTTGTCGAGCAGATGGTCGATCCGCAACAACCGCGCCGTCTCCTCCACCCGCTGCCGGATCTCCGCCTTGGGCATGCCCTGGGCGAGCAGCGGGAAGCCGATGTTGCGTCTCACGTTCATATGCGGATAGAGCGCGAAGAGCTGGAACACGAAGGCGATGTCGCGCTCCCGCGCCCGCCTCTGGGCGACCTCTTCGCCGCCGAGCAGGATCCGGCCCGACGTCGGCAGCTCCAGCCCGGCGATCATCCTCAACGTCGTCGTCTTGCCGCAGCCGGAAGGCCCGAGCATGACGAAGAACTCGCCATCCTCGACCACGAACGAGGAGTCGCCGACCGCGACGAACGACCCGAACTGCTTCCTGAGATGCTCGACCCTGATTTCCGCCATCGCCTACTCCGGGAACTTGGACACGACGATGAACATGGCCGTGCCGACGAGCAGCGTCACGAACGACCAGGTGTAAAGCGCCATCGAGAACGGCTGGAACAGCATCACGAAGCCGGCACCGATGATGGCGGTCGCCAACCCCTCCAGCCTGCCGCGCCGGAGAAGCGGCGGCCAGGACCGCTTGCGGGACGTGGTCGCCGCGCTCATTTGCGGACCGCCCCGAAGGTGATGCCGCGCAGCAGATGGCGGCGAAGCAGGATGGTGAACACCAGGATCGGCAGCAGGAAGATGGTGGTGCCTGCCGCCACCGCCGGCCAGTCCATGCCGCCCTCGCCGATTATGGTGGGGATGAACGGAGGCGCGGTCTGCGCTGCGCCGGAGGTGAGCAGAACCGCGAAGGCATACTCGTTCCAGGCGAAGATCAGGCAGAAGATGGCGGTGGCTGCGATGCCGGTCGTCGCCTGCGGCAGCACCACTTTGCGGAACGCCTGCAGCCGCGTGTAGCCGTCGATCATCGCCGCCTCCTCGTATTCGCGCGGGATCTCGTCGATGAAGCCCTTGAGCAGCCAGACCGCCAGCGAGACGTTGACGCTGGTGTAGAGCAGGATCATGCCGAGCGCCGTGTCGGAAAGGCCGAGCTCGCGGTACATCAGGTAGATCGGTATGGCTACCGCGATCGGCGGCATCATGCGCGTCGACAGGATGAAGAACAACAGGTCGTCGGCGAGCGGCACCTTGAAGCGGGAGAAGCCGTAGGCGGCCAGCGTGCCGAGGAAGACGGCGAGGAAGGTCGAGCCGAAGGCGATCACCACCGAGTTCTGAAACCGCGGCCAGTAGTTGGAAGGGCCGGCGATGACCATGTTGCGGCTGCGGGTGATCTCGTCGCAGGTGGAGGTCGGCGCGCCGAGCGACTGGATGTACTCCGCCGTCTGCCGCGTTCGAGTGGTGAACAGGTTGCAGTAGCCCTCTAGCGTCGGCTGGAAGACGAGCTTGGGTGGGTAGGAGATCGAATCCGGCGGCGACTTGAAGCTGGTGAGCAGGATCCAGGCGAGCGGGATCATCGACACCAGCGCATAGAGGACGACGATCGTCCCGGCGACGCGCTTGGAGCCGCGGCTCGGCTCGACGACGGAATGGGCGGTGGCGCTCATCGGTTCTTCACCCGGTTCAACGCCTTGACGTAGATGTTGGCGAGGCCGAACACCGCCACGAAGAGGATGATGGCGAAGGCCGATGAGATGCCGGTACGCCACTTCTCGAAGGCCTCGCGCTTGAGCGTGATCGAGGCGACCTCGGTCGTCGAGCCGGGGCCGCCGCCGGTCAGCAGGTTGACCATGTCGAACATCTTGAAGTTCTCGATGCCGCGGAACAGCACCGCGAGCATGATGAACGGCAGCACCATCGGCAGCGTGATCGACCAGAACTGGCGCCAGTTCGAGGCGCGGTCGACCTCCGCCGCCTCGTAGATGTAGCCGGGGATCGAACGCAGCCCCGCCAGGCAGATCAGCATCACGTAGGGCGTCCACATCCAGGTGTCGACGATGATGATGGCCCAGGGCGACAGCCTGACCGAGCCGAGCATCTCGAAGGATGACGGCGGCACACCGGTGAAGAACGAGACGATGTAGTTGAAGAGGCCGATCTGCGGCTGGTAGAGGAACCGCCAGAAATTGCCCACCACGGCCGGCGATAGCATCATCGGGATCAGGATGATGGTCGTCCAGAACGCATGGCCGCGGAACTTGCGGTCGATCAGATAGGCCAGCGTGAAGCCGATCAGTGTCTGCAGCAGGATCGTCCAGAACACGAAATGGGCCGTGGTCTGCATGGCGATCCAGATATCGCTGTCGGTGAGGATGCGCCGGTAGTTGTCCAGCCCGACATTCATCACGTCGGCATTCGGCCGGTTGGCACGGTAGTTGGTGAAGGATAGCCGGATCGCCCAGATCAACGGGAAGATGTTGATGGCGAGCAGCAGCAGGATGGTGGGCAGGATGAACAGCCAGCCGACCCCGCGGTCGGAGAGGCCCCGCACCTGACGGGCCACGTCCTCGGGCGTAGCGCGTGCCGCGGCTTCCGCCGCCCTGTCCAGCATGGATGCGTTGGTGTCCGCCACGAGGGGTTTTCCGCCGCTGAGATCGACCATGGTCGCGAGGCTCCGTCCCCCGCCACTCTAGCGCAGCGGGGGACGGTCCGGGAGGATGCTCGGCTACATCTTGCCGTCGTCCTCGAACACTTCCTTCCAGTCGGCCATCAGCCTGTCGAGCGCCTCCTGGGCGGTTCCCTGGTCGGCGACCACGTAGTCGTGCAGCCGCTTCTGCATGGACTGCAGGAGCTGCGCGTAAGACGGCTCCTGCCAGAAGTCCTTGACCTGGTTCATGGCGACCAGGAAATCGGCGGCGAAGGGCTGCGAGTCCTTGAAGCTCGGGTCGTTGAGCACGGCGTTGTGGCAGGAATAGCCTCCCAGCGCCCACCACTTCTTCTGCACGTCCGGCTGGGCGAACCATTTGATATAGGCCAGCGCGTCGTCCATGTTGTCGGTGTTGGCAACCACTGAGATGCCCTGCCCACCGAGCGTCGAGGCCTCGGTCGTCCCCTTGGGGTTGACGAAGAAGCCGATCTTGTCGCCGCCCACGTTCTCGTCCTTGACCAGGCCTGGGAAGAACGCGAACCAGTTCATCGCCATCGCCGCCTGGCCCGACTTGAAGGCGTCCAGCGTTTCGCCCATGTAGGCATCGGTATAGCCGGGCGGCGTGCAGCACTTGTAGAGCTCCTTGTACTCCTCGAGCCCCTTGACCGCGTCTGGCGAGTTGACCGCGCCGTCCATGTCGTACTTGCCGGGCGTCTTCTCGTACGCGAAGCCGTTGGCGTAGAGCGCCTGCGTGGCGCCCATGGTCACGCCTTCCGAAGCCCGCTCCGTGAAGATGGCCGCGCCGTAGACCTTCTTGCCGTCGATTTCCTTGCCCTGGAAGAACTTGGCCGTCTCGATCAGCTCCGGCCAGGTCTTGGGCACCGTTAGGTCGCGCCCCGTCTTCTCCTTGAACTCGGCCTGGATCTCCGGCCGCGAGAACCAGTCCTTGCGGTAGAACCAGGCGTTGGCGTCACCCATCGCCGGCAGCGCCCAGTAGTTCGGGGTGCCCTTCGGCCAGGTCGAGTAGGCGTAGACGGTCGCATCGGCAAAGTCGGACATCTTGATGCCCTCCTTGTCGAAGAACTCGTTGAGCTTGACGTAGTAGCCGTTCTCCGCCGACCCGCCGAGCCATTGCGAATCGCCGATCAAGAGGTCGCACAGCTTGCCGCCCGAATTGAGCTCGTTGAGAATCCGGTCGGCGAAGTTCGGCCATGGCACGAACTCGTATTTCATCTCGGTGCCGGTCTGTGCCGTGAACTCCTTCGACAACTCGACCAGAGCATTTGCCGGATCCCAGGCTGCCCAGCACAGCGTCAGCTCCTTGGCCTTGGCGCCGGTGGAAAGTGCGGTCGACGCGACGAGCGCCGAAGCCAATGCAAATGTCGTGTTCGCAAGCGATGCCATCGATTCCCTCCCATTGACGGGATGCGCCGGCTGGCGCTCCCAAAAGCTTCTCTCGCCTGCACCCTTGAGTGCCAGTGCGGCGCGGCGAGCGCGCCGCGACGATGTTTAGTGATTTTGTTCAGTGATGCAGAAATTACTAAACAACGCAAGGACAATCGTTGCTGCAGCGCACAACGAGGAGGGGTTCGCGTGCCGCTACAAGCTCCTCGCCAATCGCAGACGCCACTGCACCTGGCGACCAGGCAAGCGAGGTCGCCCTTACGGCGAAATCTTGGTTGCTGCGCGGCGCAGCATCGTGCGATGCGGTTGGATTGCCTCGAGTTGTTTCCCTGCCCAGGGCACCAGCACCCTTTCCAGCCAACGAAGCGCGAATTCCAGCGCGAAAGCGACAGCCGCGATCACCAGGATGCCCATGAGCACGACATCGGTGACCAGGAACTGCGCGGCCGACTGGATCATGAAACCAAATCCGCGCGTCGCGGCGACCAGCTCAGCGGCGACGAGCGTCGACCAGCCTGCACCGAGTGCGATCCGGACGCCCGTCAGGATCGACGGCAGCGCGCCCGGAACGGTGACGTAGCGCAGCACTTGCCATTCGCCGGCCCCGAGCGACCTTGCCGCCTCGATGCGCTCCTGTCTGACGGCCTCACGCCCGCCGCCGTGGAGAGTGCGACCGGCGCCAGCATCGCCAAGAAGATCACCAGCACCTTCGAGGGTTCGCCGATCCCGAACCAGATGACGATGAGAGGGAGGTAGGCCAGTGGCGGGATTGGACGAAGGAACTCCAGGAGCGGATCGAAGATCCCGTGTCCGACTGGGCTGACGCCGATCGCCAGACCGACCGGCACGCCGATCAAAAAAGCGGCCCCAGAGCGGCCGAGAGACGCGGCCTAAGACTTCGCGCCAACATGCTGCAGAAGCGTCGCGTCGACGAAGCCATCGGCCTCCACCGACAGCCGTTTCTGCCACACGGCGACCGGTCCCGGCAGGAAGACCGGTGAGACCCACGCCTCGGCCGACGCAAGGGTCCAAGAGAAGAAGCAGGACAAGCAGCGTCGCCGCGCTCAGCATGCGCGGCGACCAGCCTGTCGGCCACCGCAGAACGACAGCCGCCGGGACAGTGCCGTCGGCCGCCGTTCGCTGCGGCTGCAATCGATCGGAAACGAGCGTCACCGATCCGGCTCAGTTCGAGGCCAGCGCCTCGGCGACGAATTTGGAGGTCACGTAAGGCGCATAGTCGTCGAGCACCGCGTCAATCTTGCCTTGTTCCTTCAGGAAGGCCGACGTCGCCTTGACCGCCTCGACGGTGGAACCGCCAAGATAGGCAGGCGAGGCCTGCTCCTCGAGCGTCGGGAAGACGTAACCCTTGAGCAGCGTCGGCACCTCATCCTACTTGGCGCCGGTGAGCTTGGCGATCTTGGCTGCCGGTTCGGACGAAGCCGACCAGGTTTGCGGGTCTTTCAGATAAGAGGCATAGGCGTCGCCAGTGACCTTGACGAAGGAGCGCATCGCCTCTGGGTGCTTCTCAGCGAAGTCGGTGCGGACGATCCAGGCGTCGAAGGTCGGCGCCATCGCCCTGTGTTTCGGAGCAGAGTGTTCAACGCGCGAAGTCGGAGTGGCGCTCCAGCGCCCGTGCGTAGCTGGTCAAGGGAAAGCACAGGGCGAAGTAGATCAGCGCGACAAGGCCATATACCGTAAATGGCTCGAAGGTCGCATTCGAGATGGCGTTGGCAGTACGCATTAGTTCCTCGAAGCCGATGATCGAGGCAAGGGCCGTGCTCTTGATCAACTGCACCAGGAAGCCGACGACTGGCGCCCGCGTGATGACGAATGCCTGCGGCAAGATGATGAGAATGAGCTCTTGGACATAGTGAAGGCCGAGGCTTGCGCCGGCGTCCCATTGGCCTTGGGGCAGCGCCTCGACGCCGCCTCTCCAGATTTCGCCGAGATAGGCGCTGGCACAAAGCGTCAGAGCGATCGCGGCCGCCGTCCACGCCTCAATTCGGAAGCCGAGCATTGGCAAGCCAAAGAATACCAAAAAAAGCTGCATAAGCAGCGGAGTGCCTTGGAACAGTGAAATATAGCTCACCGAGAAGCGTCGGACCCATTTCCGCTTTGAGATCCTGAGCAGTAAAATGCCAAGGCCGACGACTGCGCCGCCGATGAAAGCTACCGCCGACAGCATGACCGTCCAGCGAGCGGCGAGAAGTAGATTGCGCAATATGTCCCAGAACGTGAACTCAACCATCACGCGCTGACCTGGAAGAAGCGTTTGCCCCCTATAAAGAGGAGTTTCCGTAGCGCGACCGCCATGCCGAGATAGACCAGTGTGACGACGAGGTACGTCTCGAAGGCACGGAAGGTGCGCGCCTGCAGCATGTCGGCCTCGTAGGTAAGCTCGCGCACTGCGATCTGCGACACGACAGCCGATTCCAACATCATGATGACTATCTGGCTGGAAAGCGCGGGGAAGATGATCTTCATCGCCTGCGGCAGTACGATCTTCAAGAATACCTGCCGCGGCCGCAGGCCGAGCGCAAGGGCGGCCTCGCGCTGCCCGATGGGTACGGCGTCGAGGCCAGAGCCTACAATTTCGATGGCGTAGGCCGCCATGTTTAGCGTCATGGCGAGGATCGCCGCCACCACCGGATCGAGCCGAATGCCGATCGCCGGCAGTCCGAAGAAGATGAAGAACAACTGAACCAGAAAAGGTGTATTGCGGACAAGCTCCACATAGAGGGCGACAGCCTGCCGGAGTAGGCTATACCCGCTGCGGCGCGCAGCGGCGCCCAAAACACTCAGAACGGTTCCGGCAACCGTCGTCACGGCGATCAGGAAGATCGTCATGGCCGCACCCTGCGCGATAGCGCCGAGTGCGAAATATAGCCACCCGAACTGGAGGGTGTAACCCAAAGGGTTCAGTCCTTGAGGTTTTCCGGGTTCAGCGGCGTTTTGAGCCAAGCTTCCGAACTGGCGTTCAACCTACCGTCGGCGAGCATCTTGGCCACCACATCGTTGATCGCGGCCTTCAACCGCTCCTCGTTCTTGTTGAGACCGATATGGGAAGGCGAGGTCATCAATTGGAACTTCTGTTCCGGCTTGAGGCCTTCCTGTTTGGCAAGTACCTGCGCACCGACGTCGTTGCCGACGACCATGAGCTGGGTCTGGCCCGAGATAAAGGCCTGAATCACTGCGTTGTAGTTGTCAAAGCGCTTAACGTCAGCGGAAGCCGGGGCGGCCTCGGTGAGTGAGGTATCCTCGAGCGTACCGCGGTTGACCGCGATTGACTTATCCGCGAGGTCGTCCTTGCCCTCCACCTTCAGCGCAGCTGGGCCGATCACAGCGATGTAGTAGGGTGCGTAGGCGGCGGCGAAGTCGATTACCTCTTCGCGCTCTTTCGAGTAACCGACGCTCATCAGCATGTCGACGCGCTTTTCGGTAAGGTAGGGTATGCGGTTCTGGCCGGTCACGGAAACCGGATTGAGCTTGACGTTCAACGAGTTGGCGATCGCCTGGGCGACGTCCATGTCGTAGCCTTTTAGGCTCATGTCGGCACTTGCCGACGAAAATGGCGGGAAATCCGAAAAGACGCCGACATTGATCTGGCCTGCGGCGGTGATGTCGTCGATAGCGTCGGCACTGGCCTGCGATACGAGGCCGCAAGTTGCTCCCAGCACGATGACGGCAACGAGGAAAGATCGGAGGCGTAAGTACGTGATCATGGCTATTCCCCTTTTTTGTAACCACTATGTTTTAGGCTGGCGCGGGATCATCCCATTTTACCTGCCCCGGTGTCGGTCTCATGCAATTCGAGCAATCACGGTGGCGCAAGAGGTCGTCGACGCCACCTCGGTCTGATTTGGCCGAGTTGCGTGCCTTGGACTTGATGAGGCAGGCGATTTGAAAAATCAATTGAAGTTATCGCGGTGTCTTTTGTGTAAAATTCTCACGGGCCAGGGTGATTTGAAAAAGTGGGCCGATTTTCACGGGGCATCTCCGTGCCCGCTTACTACGCTATCAGTCCGGCCCGATCCTCGTCACAGGCAGCCCGTTCGCTTTTCGTGCTCGCTATGGGGCACAGGCTCACGCCGCAGCGCAGACTATGAGACAAATGTGATGCTGCATGGGATTGACGATTTCCGTCATCAGCAGCGTCATGACGGCCCGCCGAGATACACCTGCCATTCCCCTACTCCGGTCGCGGCGACTAGGTGATACCCTGGCCGTGGAAAGGCTTCGGGCCAGCACTCATGGGGCGGTGCCGAGCTAAAGAGGTCGATCTTGTCGCGCCGCATGTCTGCTATCGCGTTCTGCACGCAAATAGCTGACTGTCGGCTTTCGGCCAAGAGCCGACACTCAGATGTGTCAGGTGGGGAACCTCCAGGACGCTCCGACCTAGATGTTGTGGAGCCCGAAGTTGGCAATGGATCAGGCCGCATGCTCGCTCCCCAGCCCGTAACCAGGCTTCGAAAGGTGAGCTGAGGAGCTGGATCGCCACCTTCAACGTGGACGGCGTCAATAGCAGGCTGCCTGTGCTACTGAAGTGGCTCGGCCAATCCAACTACGACACCGTCTGTCGTCAGGAACTCAAGACCTCGGACGAAAAATTTCCTGCCGAGGCGATCGAGGAGGCGGGCTAGGCGCGAACAACGGCAAGATCGTAACGACGCTCGCCGGCACGCCGATCGAGGTCACTGCATACAAGCTCGGTGATAAGGTCTAGGGGCGCGCAGCAACGAGTTCGGCCACGTCGACTATGAGTTCATCCCCGCTGCATGTATTAGCGGTCGCGGAAGCCGCAAGCGACCCGGCGCCGACCACTCCCCCTCAGTCTACTAGTTGCCAGTCGAAAGCTTCACAATAATGGGGCGATGATCGGAGGCCGCCTTGTTCGGTTGGTCAGGTATTGTGGTGGCGATATCGGACCTGCGCATGATTGCAAGGAAGGCTGGAGCCAGCAGGATATGGTCAATCTGATTTCGGTTCCCCTCGAATTCGTAGGTCCATCGACTTCCCCAAGAGTCCTCATCGGCAAAGAAGGCTGTATCGCCGGTCTGTAGCAAGTCCTCCCAGATGTCGTCGTAACCTTGAACGCGCCTGATAGCTGGCTGGCCTCGCCCGTCATTGAGATCGCCAGCGATTATGAAGAGCTCGCCAGCTTCGATATGCTTGAGCGCATAGCGCCTTAGGATAGAGGCCTGTGCAATTCGCTGTTCATCGGCCTCGGCCCCGCTGCCCTCGCTCCTGAGGTGCGTTCCGTAAAGGGTCACTGGTCTTCCGGCGAACTGGAAATCGACTGCGAGGCCCTTTGTAAGGCTTGTCTGGTTCTCGGAATCGTCGTCATCCTGCTCCTCGAAGTAGCCTTCTGCACCCTCGATTGATGGTTTTATTTTCGACAGTGGAAGCTTGGACAGGACGGCGACGCGCTGCTGTGTGTTGAAGTCGGTGCAGCTGCATACAAAGCTTTGGGGATAGGACACACCGAGCTGACCGATCGCGGCATTCAGTTCGTTTACATCCCTTTGGTCTCCGACTTCAGTAAGAACTACAATATCCGCCTGGAGGCTGGCCACAACCTTGGCCACCTCGGCCGCTCCCTCAGCGAACTTCTGGTCGCGAAAGGCGGGAGTCCAGAGCGCGATGTCCGCAGGTTTGACGAGTGTGAGCGGAAAGCCAAACTTCGTGTGGACCTTTGGCCTTGTGAGAAACTCGGTGTTGAAGGTGGCAATCGTTAGTTCTGCAGTCCAAGCGACTGTTCCAAGCAGCGAGAGCATGAGGGCAAGAGTTATTCTCATCGGGAGACTCACCTGATGCATGAACTAAGAGCTGAGCACCGCGCGATCCCCCGTGCTCAGTTCAGAGACCGACGAGGTTCAGCATCCCGTCCCGCCACGTGATCGGAGGTCGGGGAGGGGTGTGCCCGATCAGCGACATGCATCTCGGCGCAATCTTCATTCCATAGTATAGGCCGGTTCCCGTCACTTTGGTGCTGCCCGTGATCTGCGCGTTGGGGTCTGATAGTCGTATTGATAACATGCAGGATCCTATCCAGGCTGCCCGAGCCGTTCGCGATTGCCTCTGTCGAAACCTTGTAGTTGGCGCTTGCCAGCAGCACTTGCTGCACTTGGCAGACGTATTCCCCGGCCTTGAGATACTGCAGGATCGCCGATTGGCATCCCGGTCGTTTTTGCAGCTCAGTGGCAATGTCAGCCAACTCCTCGATGGAAACCTCTAGTACCTTCACGTCATCCAGCTGATAGTTGACCGCCTGCAGCAACGACGCATCAGACTTCGATTTCGCCATTTCCGGAAGTCTTGCATCAATACGCACAGTCACTTTCCGCAGCTCCTCGGAGATCGTCGCCTCAGTGGGAGATTCTTCTACGAAGTCTTTCAGTCGGTCTGGGCCTACCTCGCACAAGGCTGAGGTAAATCGACCATCGCTCGTAACGTGATAAATCGTGCCGGGCGCCCGAAGGAGGTTCGGTGGCTTGATCGGGTAGAAGCCCAGGCGCCGGATCGCGGCGTCTAGCTGCTCCGGATCAGGGTTCCTGAACCAAACAAATGCCGCGAGAGCGCTCGGTATTGCCGCGATGGCGAGAACCGCGAGTAACAGCATGATGGTCCGCCGCATGCCAGCCTCCCGAATATCAAGTTATGGATAGATGTTCTGGTGCTCCCGCCCATCACGGGCAGCAAACCGCCCCACAAGGCCTACCCTTCGGGCAATCTTGTGCGCTGGCGTCGCCCATAGACCCTAAACTCAATAGTATGGCCACTAGTACAATGGCTTTCATGGTTCTCACTCCCCAGAGCGTCAACTTCAAAGACACCACCCGATGCCTGACTGGGTGCAATCGAGATTCATGAACGGTAACACTTTTTTCTGACTGTTCATGTGAAACAGCTTACACTCGACTTTCACGTGTGAGCGCCAAGGCCTCAAGCGGGCCGTCGGAAGCCTCGATCGGACTACGGCTTGGCTGCGCGTCTTCATGATCGTGTGTGAGGATGACGCAAGCGGCATCCGTGCACGGCTGGTGGACGGACATGCGGTGGGTCACGCCGGCGCGTGAACTAGCAGCGCCGACCTTGTTGGAACTTGAAGTGCCGACCGAAGCAGGGCTCGAGCGTCCGTGTTGCGAGGAGTTGCCACTCGATCCCGAACTTTGCCCTTGCGACCCGCCAGCCTTGTCAGAACCCTTGCTGTCCCCCTTGCCAGCGGTGTTGCCGGACCCCTTGCCGCCGTTGCCGCCGCCACCGTTGCCGTTGTTGCCCTCCTTGGCCGCGGCTGAGCTCATCCGGAACGCCAGGCTGTCGCCATCGACCTTGACGGGCTCGCAACACAGCACGACGGCTGCGGCCAGGTATCCCAGGCCCGCAAAGACCGGCTTCCAGCCCCGCAGAGAGGCAACGCAAGACGGTCTGAGGCAGCTGGAAGCTTTGATCACTCGCTGCTTCTTTCGGCCTCGAGCTCCTGCCTCACCTCATCGATCTTGCCAAAGGCCTCGCCGACCCCCAGGACATTCTTCGCCCAATCCATCATCTCCGCGTCGACATAGTCTTCGCCATACTTTGCCACCCGATTGTCGTTGGCGTCGTCCAACAAGGCTTGCCTCAGTGCATCATCGTCGGTGCCGATCGATGATCCTGCTGCCGTCGCGTCCGCGCCTATCAAATCCGCCTGAGCTTCTGTGACCTCGTTGGCCGTCTCACTGTCAAGGATAGACTGGAGAGCATCGCGCTCGTCACGAAACGCGTCCTCATCCTCTGGCGCCACTGTCACCGAATCCAGGTAGTCACGACGATCCTGAAGGTCGGCCAGTGTCGGGTCGTCATAGATCCCGACTGCATCGTCATACGCGGTGATGCCGCTGCTGGAGACCAGAGTGCCGAGGTCATCCTCGGCCGCCGCGAGGCGGTCTCTTGCTGCAGTGAGATCGGCCTGCGCGAGGTCGAGTACGGCCGACGCGCGCACGAAGGCCGCCAAGCTGGCGAAGCGCGGCGACTTGGTGTTGAGGTAGGCATGGTAGTTGCGAGTGAGCGAATTCAGCCGACCCAGCTTGGCGTGGAAATTCTTCGCCTTGTCGTCCTCCTTCCAATCGGGAGCTGCGACCTGGTCCGGGAGGGCGACCCGCTTGTGATGTGCCGGCTTTTCAAGACGGGCGAGATTCTGCGTGCCCAAAGACTTTGCGAGACGAGCATCTGCCTTCCGGCTCGTCGAATGCTTACCGTTTGAGCGGGCGAAGGATTCGTTGCCGCCGCTCTTTGCCTGCGATGCCTTGGCCAAGCCACCAGTGCGACTCTTGCTCCCTTGGCCGCCCGATCCGCTCTTGCCACTCTGTCCGCCCGAGCCGCTCTTGCCGCCGCCTGAATTGCTGTGGCCGCCGCCCTTGCCGTTGCCCCCTCCTCCTCCATTCCCGTTGCCGCCCGCTTTGCCCTCCTTGGCGTAGGCCACCGATGATAAAGCGAATGAGGCTGTCCCCACTTGCTCCAGGCAAATGTTGGCGAGAAAAAGAGCACCTGCGCTGAGGCAAATATAGTTAATGTAACGCATTCGAAGAACCTCCAGACGACTGCTACTCATACTAGAAGTCGGACGTGGAAAAACGAGATCCTCGGGACCATTGCGTGCTGGTTCCCGGCCATTGGTCCATGCGGAGCTCGCAAAAAGTCCTTGCTGATCGACATGTCGCCAAAACGAAGGTTTTGTTCGCCATGGCATTGATACGCGACCGGACCATCGGCCATGGCGACCGACGCATTGGTCTGAAGTGACCCAAGTTGCTCGTCATAGCGGGCAGTGAGGCCTACTCTGTTTACACAGATCGCCTCAAACCCTCTATGCCCGGGCGGTCTGCACCTCGGCCCCCGAGACAATCATTTACTCCCACCGCTTGGGGGCCGCCTTCTCTGGTCAGCATGCGCGAGTGAAGGCAACTCCGTTACAGAGCCATTCGCGCCTTACCGACATACAACTCATTCGCAGTAGCCAATCTCAAGAGGATGACCGCTCCAGCTTGGATCGGTGGCGTTGAGACAGAGGGCCCTCACCGGCATGGCCATTGGTCCCTCCTGCGTTACGCAAAGGTCCTGCAGGAACTGTTGCAGTACTTCGTCGACTTTGCATTTGATGTTTCCGGTAACCTAATCAATCTCCTTTGAGAATCAACGGGTTCAGAAGGACACCAGCGAGACCAGGAAGCTAATTTGCGACGCACAGGGATGCATGCTGTTTAAGCCTTTAGGGCGAACCCTTGTATTCTTGGCCGAGTATCACGCCGTGCTGCTCAGGTTCGATATTTATCTTGTCGTTGAAATACTTCCTGTTGGAGCACTGGTACGAAAAGCGCTGTTCAGAAATTGTCAGGAGTACTGGACATGATGATCACACATATGGGGAGCCCACGTGCCTATTGGGAAACGGTTAGCGGTGGCCTGGTCCACATCAACGACATTGCCCGAGACCCTTCGACGAGACTGAAGCTGCTACCGTCGGAAGAACGTGAACTGAAGGCCTTGGAACGCCGGATCAAGCTACCTCTCACCCAGATGATGCATTTAGGAGAACCGATCGGGCCTGGACGCATAAATCCTTTCCTGGCTCTCCTCGCCGTTAGGGCCACGTGAGCGCCTATCCTGGAGACCCGAATTTCAAGGAAATGGTCCTCGGGTCGCTTGTCACTGCCCTTGTTGCAGCATCGGTACTCGCAGGCATCGCAGGCATCGGTGTCGTCATGGACTGGCTCCACGCTTAGGTCAAAGCAGAGACCGGTGCTCCACCGACCCGCTGTTGCTCTGCAACCTCAGGCAATCGCTAGCACATGGAATTGATCGGCGGCTCACGCTCATGGCTACGCCCTGGCATGCTCGAGGCGATTGCAACGCACTTCAGACCCACTACATCGTCTACACGGCTGAGATCTAACTGGACGCCTCTAGCGGAACAACCGTGACCCTGCGCACTTTGCTGACTTCGATCATTGGGCTGATTGTCATTTGCATTCTCGTCTTCGTTCCCGCCGGCACGCCCGCATATTGGCAAGGCTGGCTCTTCATCACCGTTTTTGCGCTGTTGACCAACCTGATCGGCGTCTATTTGGCGCGCAATGATCCCGCTCTGCTTGCACGGCGCATGAAGTTCGGCCCGCATGCCGAGACACGCCCCATTCAGAAACTCCTGGTAGCCTTGGCGGCTGTCACCTTTTATGCCCTGCCGACGGTCTCGTCACTCGATCATCGCCTCGGGTGGTCGAATGTGCCGGGCTGGATGTCGATTTTTGGTGCCTTCCTTGTGGCGCTCGGCCTCCTGGAAGACCTTCTCGTCTTTCGTCAAAACAGCTTCGCGGCCTCGACCATCGAGACGATGGAAGGCCAGAGAGTGATTTCGACCGGTCCATATGCTCTTGTGAGGCATCCCATGTATGTTGGGGCGCTGGTCATGCTGCTAGGCGTACCGCTCACGCTTGGTTCCTATTGGGGCCTGCTATTTGTGCTCGCCTTCGTGCCGCTTCTTGCCCTGCGTATCCTCGACGAGGAGGCAATGCTCCTGCGCGAGCTTGATGGCTACGCCGAGTACACGCAAAGGGTCCGTTACCGACTGTTGCCGCGCGTCTGGTAACACTACCCGCTCGGGCAGAACCTGAAGACGCCCAGAGCCCATAGTGTAGCCGCGGTGTCCGTTTTGCGCCCATGTCCGCCATTCCAGCCCTCCCGGCGGATCACCAAAAGCGGACATGGAGGTGACTAGCCACGGGCAAGTTTGAAAAATCGACGCTGACCCTGTTGAAGCGCAATCCTTCGCCCCCGGCCTTGCCACAGTCGTGACCGCTTTCGATCCTAGTCCCATTGTCGTCCTCCTTCTCGGCCATCACAGCCGATGGAGAAAACACATGGAAACGTCGGAGTTCAAACACGGCGAACGCAATCGTCGACCATGGAATGTTGGACTCAAGGTGGGAGCCAAGCGATCACTCAAGCCACGTCAAGTCTGGGCAATACGCTTCTTCCTCGATCAGCATCATCGCATTCGTGACCGCGCGTTGTTCGACCTGGCCATCGACAGCAAACTGCGCGGTTGCGATTTGGTGAAGATTAGGATTCGCGATCTCGTCGCGGGCGATCAAATCCGTATGCGAGCGATCGTCGTGCAGCAGAAAACTCGGCGCTCTGTTCAATTCGAGTTGGGAACGGACGCGCGAGACAGTCTTCTAGCTTGGCTTGATCGGCGAGGCGGGACTCTTAATGACTATGCTTTCCCGAGCCGCCTCAATCATTCCAAAAACATTAGTACACGTCAGTACGCGCGGTTGGTCGAAGAGTGGGTGACCAGCATCGGCTTGCGACGAGAGGAGTACGGGACACATTCATTGCGGCGTACCAAAGCGTCAATTATCTACAAGGCGACTGGAAACCTCAGAGCGGTGCAGATTTTGCTTGGTCATACCAAAATTGAGAACACCATCCGGTATCTAGGCGTAGAAGTGGAGGATGCACTGGCGCTGGCTGAGGGCATTGAACTCTGACGAAGCGGCCTGCAAGCGCAAGGATCCGCGTAGTGTGCTATGCGCGGAGCGCTTGGCCAAATGCGCCCGAACTAGTCTCGTCGGCTCTGAGCTGCATCAACTTCGATTAGATACTGAGCTAGATCGGCTGCGCTTGAGCAACGCATCGAGCATCGAGATAGCCCGGGCAAGAGCTGCTCTCGCTACAGCGACCTCGATGTTAAGCTCTATGTCCGGATGACCAGCCAAGCTTAGGATGGCCCGCATTGTTGTGGGTGAATTTCGGGCGAGCATGAGGAGATGCCACCCCTTCGGACCGTAGTCACCGTTTAGCCAGTGACGCGCGCTTCGTTCGCTCGCTCCAGTCCAAAGAACGATAGTCTTGGCGGCAATGTGACTCCCACCGACGTCGGCCGCCAGCGCCTTTGAGATTGCTTTTGCAAAGTCAGCCTCCTGCTGCTTGTCGTTGAGCCTCGGCAATTTGTTGCCGTTTTTCGGAAACATTTTTCCGCCTCCTTAAAATAAGGTTCTACCTCTGTCACGCCGGTGGTCGAACATGGTCATCGACTGGAGTCAGTCGAACGGGAAAGCATCTAGTCGGGACCCGAAGCTTCGTGCCGCCGAGTACGTTCGCATGTCCACAGAGCATCAAAGGTACTCCACGGAGAACCAGTCCTCAGTCATCCGGACATACGCCAATGAACGGAATTTCGCGATTGTGAGGACCTATGCCGACGAAGGAAAAAGCGGTCTGCGTGTAGCGGGGCGCCACGCCCTCCAAAATCTTCTCGCAGATATCGAAAATCAACGCGCCGATTATCAAGTGATTCTGGTGTACGACGTTAGTCGCTGGGGTAGATTTCAGGATCCGGACGAAGCCGCTGCGATCGAGTTAAAATGCAAGAGGGCTGGGATAGCAATTCACTATTGCGCTGAGCAATTCGAGAACGATGGGAGCGTAGGCTCCTCTATCGTCAAAACAGTAAAAAGGGTTATGGCGGGAGAGTATAGCCGGGAACTTTCAGTGAAGGTGTTCACTGGACAGTCGCACCTGATACGATTGGGGTTCCGGCAGGGCGGTGCCGCCGGTTTTGGACTCAGACGCCGGTTGGTCGATCAGGCTGGAAATCCGAAGGGCGAACTGGGGCGAGGTGAGCAAAAGAGCTTAGCCACCGACCGCGTGGTGCTAGTTCCTGGCCCAGCTTCCGAAACAGCGGTGGTTCGAGAAATCTATGAGTTATTCATTGAACGAGGTCTGCCAGAGGGCGAAATTGCGGCTGTCCTAAATAGCCGTGGTGTGGCGACAGACCTTGGGAGGCCCTGGACGCGGGGAACTGTCCATCAGGTTCTCATCAACGAAAAATACTGCGGAGCTAACGTGTGGGGCCGAACTTCCTTCAAGCTCAAGCAGGTTTTCGTTAGAAATCCACAAGAGAGTTGGATACGAGCTGACAACGCTTTTCCTGCGGTCATAGACCGAACCCTATTTTCTAGGGCGCGGGCCGTCATCCAAGCTAGATCAGCGCACGTTTCGGACGAGCGGATGCTGGAGCTCCTAGCAGAAGTACTGAAGCGATCCGGCTACCTAACCGGTCTGATCATCGATGAGGCGGAGGACTGTCCATCCAGCAGTTCATACCAGTATAGGTTTGGCTGTCTGTTACGGGCCTACGCTCTGGTTGGATACCAGCCGGACCACGACTATCGCTATGTGGAGATCAATCGACAGCTTCGCCGCATGCATCCCGAGCTTGTTGAAGTGACCATAGCAGGTGTCCGAAGAGCAGGTGGCGACGTTGAAGTCGATGCGGAAACCGACGTGCTTCGAGTAAATCAGGAGTTCACGATCTCAATAGTGCTCTCTCGCTGCTTCCAGACCAGCGCAGGATCGCTCCGATGGAAAATCCGACTGGACACGGCTCTCTGTCCAGACATGACGGTGGCCGTGAGGATGGGGCTGAACAACGAGCAAGCACTCGATTACTATGTGCTGCCTCGGATGACCATGACTTCTGCAACCTTGAGGCTCTGCGAATACAACGGACTTTCGCTCGACGCCTTCAGATTTAGTTCGTTGGATGATGTTTGCGACCTGGCACGACGAGGTTCGCTGGCGGGAGCGGCATGATGCAAGCCGCTCCAGCCCAGCTTGTTGAGATGATACCAATCGATGAGATTGCCATCGTCAATCCCCGGTCCCGAAACCAACGCATTTTCAAGGAAATTATTGATAACATTGCCGCCATCGGCCTAAAGCGACCCATCACAGTGAGCCGACGTCGGAACCGACAGGGGCTAAGCGAACACTATGAGTTGGTCTGTGGTCAGGGCCGACTCGAAGCCTTTAGAGCTCTTGGCGAAACCGATGTGCCTGCTCTGGTAGTCGCCGCCGAAACGGAGGATTGCCTAATTGCTAGCCTAGTCGAAAACTGCGCTCGTCGCCAACATAAGGCGATAGATCTACTCGAAGATATAAGCGGAATGAGCAAGCGAGGACATAGCACTTCAGCCATCGCAGAGAAAACGGGGCTCTCCTTCGAATACGTGAGCGCGGTGACCAAGCTTCTCAATTCGAACGAACACCGTCTTCTGAATGCCGTCGAAGCCGGTCATATCCCATTCAGCGTCGCCTTGGATATCGCGGAAAGCGAAGAGGACGAGGTCCAGACCGCCCTTCAAAACGCATATGAGCAAAACCTGCTGCGAGGTAGGAAGCTGCTACTCGCCAAGCGAGTAGTACAACTACGTCGGCGACGAGGAGGACACCTCCCAGCGCCCAAGCCGCAAACCCAACCGATGTCTTCTAGTGCGTTGGTCAAGGCCTATCAAGAGGATGCAGAGCGTAAGAGAATGCTTATCCGTAGTGCTCAAGCAGCTCGCAACCGATTGATTTTCATTGCAGAGGCGCTTCAACGACTAGTCGCTGATGAAGACTTCAGGGCAATTCTTGTCAAAGAGGGTCTGACGACACTTCCGGAGAGCCTTGCAAAAAGGTTAGCTCGGCCAAGTCTACACGAAGCGGTGGAAGTGTTGTGACGCGGGTGAAACGAGCCTTCGAGCCGGCGAGCTTAAGAATTCCCATCGGTAACATCCTTCCTCTCCGGCAATTGTCTTCTCGCATTCTGAAATCGGTTAAGTACGCCCAGATCGAGGCCTCGATCGCCGAGGTTGGTATCATCGAGCCGCCAGTTGTGCGCCGGGACGTATCTGACGAGCAGCGATTCCACCTTCTGGACGGCCATGTGAGAGTTCATGTCCTAGTGAAGATGGGTAAGCGCGACGTAGTCTGCCTTGTGGCAACAGAGGACGAGGCCTTCACCTACAACAAGAGGATAAACCGCATCGCGCCTGTCCAAGAGCACAAGATGATACTTAGAGCCATTGAGAAGGGCGTTCCCGAGGAGAGGATTGCCCGGGCCCTGAACGTTAACGTGCTCAGTATAAGGCGCAAACTGTCTTTGTTAGATGGAATATGCCCGGAGGCAGAAAATCTTCTAAAGGACAAGCATGTTCCTATAAATACGTTTACTGAATTGAAGAAGCCAAAGGCCGTTCGGCAATTGGAAGCCGTCGAGCTGATGATTGCGATGAACAAGTATTCCCTTAGCTATGCTAAATCTCTGGTTGCTGCTACGCCCAATTCTCAGCTGGCAAAAGCGAAGCGAATAAACAGCCTTAACAATGCGCAGATTGAAACCATGGAGGCAGAATCACGATCACTTGATCTCGCGTTTCGAGCAATAGAGCGCACCTACGGGAGCGATCATTTGGAGGTCGTACTTGCAACCGCCTATATTGCGAGGCTTCTGGAGAATGCGTCTATAGTCCGATATCTCGCGCAGAGGCATCCCGACCTGCTCGCTGAATTTCAGCGCATTTCGGATTTGGACAACGCTGCTTGACCCCCCCTCGCAGGGCCGCCTTCAGAGTGACGACGCCAACTTTTTGTTAACCAAATCGGCGCAGCCTTGGTTGTCGGGCGCGTGGCGTTTGAGCCCGAAAACGGCGCCCGGGTTGGCTCGCCGCTGCCACCACCCCGGCCCAGCTCTCACCGGGCGCCCCTTGTGGCCATTTTTGCGGACGTGTCTCTGTGACAGCTCATCATGTGTTCATGGCAGAACACCCCACCGATCCCAGGATAGTGTCGGCCCTGGATGCTGTTGGTCGAGCAATTGACGGCCTTCACAACATTGCAGAGCTGGCCCGAAGCGAGGTCACCGAAATGCTCGATCAAGCGCTACCCATTGGCGAACCCGATGACGTGCGGTCCGCTTACGACACGGTCCTTCAGGTCGTCGAAGTTCTTGAACAAACGCGTGAGTTCATCGAGATCGCGATCCATCACATTCAGGCCCGCCATCAGGAGGCAGCCGAACCCTGCAATGGACTCAGACGCAGGCTGCGCCATGAGCTCGGTCGCGCCATGATCGACCGCGACCTTGAATTGCAGCGCGTCCTTGACCGAGCAAAGGGGCTCGGATTGGAGCTCCAGGCCCGGCACTGAAGGCTGCAATGAAGATCGTTCTCACCAACGAGACACCTCGACAGGTGCCGGCATTGTTTTCCGTGCGGGTTGATGGTGGACCGGTCATTGCGTCGTTTGACGCCGATCCGGGCAAGGGGCTTGCTGCGTGCCTTCGGAAGGCGGCAAGAGCGATCGATGCGGCCGACCCGACAATCATGGCCATCGCGCTCCTCAGCGGGGCCGCAATGGACTAAGGTAGTCGCCGGGCAGAAATACAGCAGGTCACCTCCAGTCGCGCCAGGTGGTCTTCTCACGCACGAGACGAGGTAACGCCCGCTCCAGAGCTTTTCGGAAGGATGGCGTCATGGGCCGTGGATCGCTCATCGGCCAGAAGCGGTGAAAGAACCCGAAATCGAGGTAGTAGCCGACGCGCTCGTACTTGCAGGACTTCGAGTCGCCGGGTGTGGACCGGATGCTGCCATCGGCGTCGCAGGGAACGGTCAGCTTGCGAACAACAAACTTCAAGAGACGGTCCCGCGTTACCTAACAGGAGCGAGCACGATTCCTATTCTCCTTTGGAACGCAAGTCCACTGGAGCAAATCGTTCTGAGAACTCATAGGGGACGTCATCCTTGACGCGGGTCGTGTGTTCTCACGAACATTCATAATGTCAGGCCGACCTCAGAAAAGCGATGTACGAAAAGAACCTCTGCTTGATCAGACTTCAGCATGGGGACCGTTGCCAGTCTGTCTGAGGCATGGCCAAAAAAAGCGAAGCAATCAACGACGAGTGGAGCGTCTATTGTCAGTTGCTGTCCCGGATCACTTCTCGGAGGTGCCGCCGAACAAGGCACTAGCTCAGGCATGATCTTGCGACCGGTTAGGCGATGTGCGCCGAGCGTCTGCTGTTGCTGGCTCGTCGCCGAAAGCGGACGGTCAGCTTTCGGCCAGAAACGGACATTCGCTATTGATGCGATGGGGCCGCACTACGCCGCGCGCGGGGGACGTGAAGGCGAAGCAAGTTGCGCGGCAATTGCTCCTCAAGCACGAGCTCTAGCTTTCCGATTACTTCGTGGATGTGATGCTGCTATGGCTGCTGTAAAGACAACCGCCTTCCCGCCTCGCATAGTGTTTGGCTGTTGGCAGTGACGTTTTCATCGGAGGACACATGCAGGGAAACGACAAGGCACGGAAGCAAAATTACCTGAAGCGACCTACTCAGCGCTCTCTGGAGCGGCGCGAGAAGCGCAAACGATCGCGTGCACGCAACCCTGAGCAAGCCATCGACGAAGACAAGAGCGCGATCGCCGACCTGAAGCTCAAGTACGGTAAAGGCCCCTTCTTGGCCGCCGATGCCGTGGTGCAGTCGCGCGACGGACATATTCTGCTGATCCGGCGTGGCAAGGCTCCCCAACGCGGCTTCCACGCGCTGCCCGGCGGCAAGCTCGATAACGGCGAAACTTTCTACCAGGCGGCGCTCCGCGAGCTGAAGGAGGAGACCGGGCTGGTCGCCGCAGTGGACGGACAGGTCAAACAGATCGACTGGGATTCCGCCTTGGCGGGCTATGTGGTGAACGACCAGCCCGGCAGGGATCCGCGCGGCCGCTGGATCTCGGTCGCCTACTATTTTGTCCTGCCGTTCAACATTGGCGAGTTGCACGCCTCCGCAGGCGATGACGCGATGGAAGCCGAGTGGGTACGGATTGAAGACTTTCCAGGTTTCGCCGACGATCAATTCTTCGCCGACCATCTGGAAATCGTCCGCGGCTTCGCCATTGGGGATGCGACCGACTAGCGGTTGGCAAAGGAGATCAGAATGGAAACGCGTGCCCTCGGCGATACAGGACTCGAAATCGCACCCATTGTTTTCGGCGGCAATGTTTTGGCTGGACGATCGACGACAAGACCAGCTTCGCGGTTTTTGGATGCCTTCATCGACGCAGGCTTCAATGCCATCGACACGGCCGACTGCTAAAGGCGAATAGCTGTGGAAGTTCGGACCGTTTGTCGATGACGTTCTGCGGCCATTCTGGCAGCAGCGTGGTTTCGGCCCCGTTGCAATCCTATCGTCCGAGTGACCGGTGCCGCTTAGGATGGGACCGGGAAGTACGGGGTCGGATCATCATCCGCAGGAGCTACACATGGACGAACTCTCAACTTCCCGCCCAGTCTTGGAGATCGTCATCGGTACGCTGCTCCTGATCGTCATCATTTTTGTTCATGGCATCGGCATTCGAACCATCAACGAACGTTTCAGTAACTCTTGGGTACAAATGAGCGAGACCACCCCCTACTGGCGCCTGAACCTCTTACTCTCTTTTACGATTGCTGGTCTCGCCGCCTTGCATTTCTTTGAAACCCTCCTTTGGGCCGTTCCCACCTATGCGATGCTGCAGGTTCAATCGATGCGCGACAGCTACTACTACGTTCTCGAAAATTACACGACCCTTGGCGAAGGTAGTGTCAGCCTGCCTGATCGGTGGCGCTTGGTCGGACCCATCATTGCGATGTCAGGTCTATTCACCTTTGGATGGACCGGCAGCGTCCTCGTGAACATCATGACTGAATTCGGCAAGCTCGACAAAATTCGGGCGCGGCGGCGTAGTGGCGAGCAATGATCCAGACGCGAACGGTGTCCCGCCTCCATTTGCGCGTCTCGATCTCCACAACGGTATCGACCCAGCGCTTGCTTTCGCAAGTCGCGCCTAGCGACTTGGCGGCCGGGTCCTTGCCGTCCTCAGTGACGGTGTCCGCTTCCTCGCCAAGCGATCCGCATGACGCGGACGTTGCCGACTAGGTCGGCGGGGCGCTTCTGGCGTTGGTCCGGTGGGCATGTCAGGCCGCCTCGTCGGGTTGTTTGCCCTCGTATCCAGGCACAATCGCCAAATCCATAACGGACTTGCCCGCCCTAAGCTCCTTCGCCTTCGCATATTCAGGGGAGTGATAGCATTCTATTGCGGCATCGAATGTGGGGAACTCAAGGACCACGACGCGAGATCGTGGTTGGCCTTCTGGGTTCTCTCCCTGGCCGCCGCGCGTTAGATAGCGGCCACCGTATTTGCGAAATACGCTCTGAACCTCGGAAAGATAGGCCTTATAGCCGTCTGGGTCCGTTACGTCGGCAAACGCGACCCAATAGCCCTTGGTCATAGTTGGACGCTCCCTTGCTTTCCGGTGAGCATACAGGAGCTCGCGGCTGGCCGCGACAGCGGCGTCTGAGACACTACTGGCATTTCGCAAAACCAAAATGAAACATTGCCGGCGTCGATGAGCGAGTTTCGTCCTTACCTTTCGGGACTATGTCGACGGCCAATCTTGGTCACTCGCAAGCAGTGGTCCTATTCGCCAAATTTCCGCTACGCGTCTGTCTCGCCAAAAGCAAACGGTCTCCTTCCGGCCAGGATGAGACACCCACAGTCAGGTGGCGAAACGGCGAAGCAATTTCGGTGATAGACGTCAAACTCGATCCAGGCCGGTGCGTGGTCAATTGGCTACTCCCAGCCGCGGATTTCGACATCCACACCGACGCCGCACAGCCCAGTTGGTGATTCAACCGAAGGCCAGAGCTTCAATCGTAGCCCCCACGGTAGGACAACTTCCAGAAGGCGTTCGTGTCCCTTCAGGGATGTACGCGCTCTGTACCGCTTCGGTCCAGCCACCCTCTAGATCAGCGAAGACCTGTCGGCTCTGTGGGAAATGGACCGTATAGTCCAGCCATCGCCTCGGGACGACCGAATCAATCGCGTGTGAGCAGGTCCGTTGCGTGCCCGAGGACCGCTCAATCCTCACGTGAGGCAGCGCTTCCGCACTGGCGCTCAATTCAACACAGCCAACGGCTCTGTTCCGCGCAAATCCTCAGGGACTAACTGCCGGAGGCAAACGTTCACCGGCGGGGATACGAAACGGCAGAACGTTCCGTTGCGGTGGCAAGGGGCAAACCGCAAAGTCGGTGAACGCGCAGGGCGGATTTATGGCCTTGTTGAAATCGAGCACGATTGCGTCCTTGTCTTCCTGCGGTTCTCCAAAGAGAAACCGCGAGGCCGGATAGGTTTCGGACCCCGAAGTTCCGTCGCGGAAGACAAACTGCGGCGATTCTGAGCTGCCATGCGTGGCCAGAATGTCGAAGGTACCTTCGGCCACTTTGAACCGCACCGTACGAGTGACGACAACCTCTGTCGGCTCACCAATCATCGTGTCAACCGTCATGACCAGCGGTTCATCGAGCAACTTCCATCGCGCCATGATGCGCCATCGCGGATCGACCGGAAAATACTCTAGCATCGGTGGCGACGCGCGCTTCGGCGAGAACCGGTCGCGGGCGCGCAGGGCATGCCGCCCATTCATAGTGGTTATCTCGAGAAGCAGCGCGTCGACAGTGAAGCGCGGCGGGCGGCGCTTGTCCAAGGTGAGGGTCAAGGCGCTGGCGCCTCCGACGGGCCGGAACAGCGCTCGGTCACCGGCAATCTCGATAGAGCCGATGTGATCCTGGCCAAGGGGAAGCACAATGTCGTTCGAGGGAGCGGCCCCAATCGTTGTCACTACTGCTGATTTCCCATCGCCCGACGAGGTTCAGCCATCCATCTTCGGCGCTAAGCGCGGCAATGCGGCGAGCCCACCAATCCTCAATATGGCGAAGATATGCAGCCTCATCTGATGCCCCATGCAGGTTCATTTGCTATCGATGAACTCCAACACTGACTGCGTGTACTCGTCGGGCGCCTGCAACATGGCGAAGTGGCTGGCGTTCGGCAGGATGACAAGTTTGGCACCAGGGATCGCCGAGGCCATGTACTCGGTATGGTCGCGCTTGATTGCCTCGTCGTGATCGCCCGTCACGACGGCGATCGGCGTCTTGATGGTGGCGAGCTGTTCCTTCGACCAGTTGGGCTGGCTCTCCCACATGTGACTGATCTGTGCAACGAATGCATCGTATTCGTCTGGCGTCTTTGACAGCTTCTTGTAGTCGCGGCCGGACCGTTCGATATAGGCGGCGAACGTCTTGTTGTTCATCACGCCCGGGTCGACACCATCGACCGTCACGTTGGCGGCCTGCGCGTAGACTTGCGTCAACCTTTCAGGATGATGGAGCGCTATGTCGATACCGATGATACCGCCATCGCTCCAGCCAACGAGAGCCGTCTTGTCGATCTTGAGGTAGTCGAGGAGTGCCAAGTAGTCGGATGCCATGAGATCGTAGCCATAGGGATCGGCGGTCCGAGTTGAGCGGCCATGTCCGCGACTGTCGGCGACGATGACCGTATGGTTCTTCGACAGCTCCGCAATCTGACCGGCCCAAACATCTGCGTGTCCCAGGCCACCATGGATGAGCAGGATCGGGTCCCCAGCCCCATACACAGCATAATACATCTCGATGCCGTTCACCGGAGCATAGCCGCTCTTGGCGGGGGTCGGCATCGCGGCAGGCTCCGGCAAGGTCTGCCACCGCTCCTCCGCACACGCGGTGCCTGCAAGAGTGATCAGCACGAGAAAAAATATGGCCCTGACAATCGCTGACATCATGCACTCCTCACATGTTCAGGCGACATTAAATTCCTGGGCTCAGGCGAGTCATAAGCATGTTGTTCCAGCTACCTCTTCGTCTAGCGCTAGGGTGCTGTGATCTCTACACCATCACGCTCTCTGACGCAGCTGCGTGGGCGTTTGACCCTTGTAGGCGGCGACGACTCTGGTGAAATGCTGGGGGTTCACGAAGCCACATCGGAGGCCCACTTCCGAGATTGGAAGGTTAGTGGTCCTCAGCAGTTTTTCTGCGACACCGATGCGTATCCTTCGGAGCGCCACCTTCGGACTGATCTGGATGTCCTCCGCAAACAGCCGTTCAAGTTGCCGTCTGGATACATTCAGACGTTCGGCAATTTGCCCGACATCGATGGTGTCCTCGATGACGCTCCGCATGAGAAGGAGGGCGCGACGGACCGTGCGGTTCGATGCGTTGGCGAATAGCTCGCCGCCCGGCTGCAGATCGTTCAGACTCCTCACCCGATCGAGTTGAAGGATCTTGGCTGCCTTCTCGACTGGCTGGTCACCCACCTGCTCGCGCACGAAATGGCTCGCGAGGTCCGCTGCTCCAGCTCCTCCAGAACATGTCGCGCGATCGCGGTCGACCAAAAAAAGGGAAACTGCACGCGCCGAAACGTTTGGAAACTCCTCCTGAAACTGGGCCAAGTGAAAGAGGCTGACACAGACATCGTAGCCGTCGAGCAATCCCAATCGCGCGAAATGGAACGATGCCGTGCAGAGCGCCGTCAAAGGCAGGCCCCGATCGGCGGCGTCTAGAAGGAATTTTTCCGTTGCCGAACCGAGGTTCTTGGGCGCTTCAAGCAGGCCACCGACAAGCACGATATGGTCGTATTGGCCGGGATTGCCGATTGTTGCCGTGGGCATCACTTCGAGGCCTGAGCTCGATCGGAGGGGCAAGCCGCGATCCCCCACGATCTGCCAATCGAACAGAACACGTCGGCTTCGATCACCCTCGTCGCCGGCGAGACGTAGTGTGTCGACAAACATCGCCAGCGGCGAAAGGGTGAACTCGCGGGTGAGCACAAATGCGAACCGGAAAGTCATTCGTTTAAACTCGAACTCGAACGGTTGCCTGCTCGGCTCCGCCGCTAAAAGCGCGAAACGATCATAGTTCGTCCGATGGGTCCGGGCAAAGCGATCAACGGAGCGCTTTGGTCCTTTGCCGAAGCATGCAAAAACAACCTCTGCGACCTTTGGTTAACCGAATCGCTTCAACTTCGGCGTGTCGGGCTGCCTAGTGCTCCGCGTCGACCCGACGACCATACCGGCAGCGAAGGCGCACCCGCCCACACCATACCGCCTTCGCTGCCGGCCAATGACCGACAATCATGGCCCGTACGATCGCCATCCTTCTTGCACGTTTCATCTTTGCCGCCGTCTTCCTGATGGCAGCCAGTTTCAATTTCATGGGGATGACCGACACCGCTGCTTACATTTCCGCTGCCGGCTTTCCTTTTTCGCTGCTTCTTGCCTGGGTTGCTGCGCTCTTTGAACTGGCGCTCGCCCTCGCCTTCCTGACAGGTGCCTTTTTCAGCGAAGCGGCCCTCTCAGCCGCACTTTATGTTGTCTTCCTCGCCTTCGCCTTTCACGGGCCGTCTCGCTGGGCCGGGAACCAGACAGAGTTCGGCTTCTTCGTCGACCACTTCACTTTCCTCGCCGGACCTCTTTTCGCGGCCGTCCATGGTCCTGGCGAGCGGCTGACCCCGCGGATCGGCTTGATCGGCCAGGCCAACAGGCGATGAGGGGAATGGGTCATTGATTTCCTTTGACAACTAGGCGCCCGCCTAGGCCCCCCCTTTGGAACGGGCAAGAAATCCACCTCCCAATGCTCATGCGGAGCCCAAATTTGTGCCTCATCCGCAGCCGTCCGAACGCAGTCGCGAGCGACCATTTCGATAGCAAGAGAGGGCCGCCAGCGTTATATCCCCCGCCTATGGACGTGCGAGCCGAGATCGAACGGGTCGAAGCCAGGATCGATTGGCTTCTTGCGGTGGTCCAAGAGCTCCAGAAGCGGGACGATGAGGTCACCGCCGCGCTCTTGCAGAAGGCAGAACGCGACCTTCAAACGGCTCGTCAGGCGCTTGAGCGTGCCAAGGCCGGTTGAAGATGTTCGCGGACATCTTGTCGAGAGCCTTGCAAACTTTTCGTTAACCAAATCGGCGCAGCCTTTGGTTGTCGGGCGCGTGGCGTTTCAGCCCGAAAACGGCCCCCGGTGGGCTCGCCGCTGCCACCACCCTGGCTCAGCTCTCGCCGGGCGCCCTTGTGGCCCATTTCGCGGACGTGTGTCCCTGTGACAGCTCACAACGCACTTATGGCAGAACACTCCACTGATCCGAAGATTGCGTCGGCACTGGATGCTGTTGGTCGAGCAATTGACGGCCTTCACAACATTGCAGAGCTGGCCCGAAGCGAGGTCACCGAAATGCTCGATCAGACGCTACCCATTGGCGAACCCGATGACGTGCGGTCCGCTTACGTTACGGTCCTTCAGGTGGTCGAAGTTCTTGAACAAACGCGTGAGTTCATCGAGATCGCGATCCATCACACTCAGGCCCGCCATCAGGAGGCGGCCGAACCCTGCAATGGACTTAGACGCAAGCTGCGCCACGAGCTCGGTCGCGCCATGATTGATCGCGACCTCGAATTGCAGCGCGTCCTCGACCGAGCAAAGGGGCTCGGATTGGAGCTCCCGGCCCGGCACTGAAAGGCTGCAATGAAGATCGTTCTCACCAACGAGACCCCGCGACAGGTGCCGGCGTTGTTTTCCGTGCGGGTAGATGGTGGACCGGTCATTGCGTCGTTTGACGCCGATCCGGGCAAGGGGCTTGCCGCGTGCTTGCGGAAGGCGGCAAGAGCGATCGATGCGGCAGACCCGACGATCATGGCCATCGCGCTTCTCAGCGGAGCCGCATTGGATTAGCTCCTGAGCACATCCCGCAGCCGCAGGGTGGCATAGTCCAGAAAGCGGCGCATTTTGAGCGGCATTTGCCCGCGTGAGATGTGCAATAGGTTTACCGGAACGGGGTCCGGCTCGAACTCGACCAGGACTATGCGGAGCGCGGCGCTCTTGACCGCCTCAGCGACCTGATAGTGCAATAGCCGCGTAGCCCCTACACCGAGGATGGCGGCTTGTGCTGCGGCTTCGGTAGTCGTTACCGACAGACGCGGCACAACAGGAACTTCAAACATGGCTCCTGATTTTGGCATTTTGAAGCGCCAACTCGGGGAGGGCAATGGCGTATCGACCGTTACACAGGGCAATTTCAGCAGATCGTCTGGGGTCCTAGGTGCGCCTCGCCCGCCTATGATTGAAGGGCTTGCACATACCACCGTCCGCATGAGGCCAACTTGCGTTGCCACCATCGTGCTATCGGGCAAATTGCCAATCCGAACGGCCATATCCACATGCGCGTCGATCAGATCGACATTGCGGTCAGCAAGCATTAGACGCACGTTGATTTCCGGGAACAAAGCTAGGAAGTCTGCGACGACAGGCAACACATGCAGCCGTCCGAACAGGATTGGCGCAGTAATGACCAGCTCGCCTTTCGGCGTTGTGAATTCTCCGGCCGCTTCCCGCTCCGCTTCCTCGACCTGTTCGACAATACGGCGCGCCGCTGCGACGTAGAGAATTCCTGCATCCGTTAACGTGAGCTTTCGCGTCGTCCGGATCAGCAGCTTGGTGCCCAGCAGCGCCTCAAGGTCCGTAATTTTTCGGCTTAGCGTTGCTAGTGGCACTCTCAAAGTGCGACCTGCGGCGGAGAGGCTCCCCGTCTCGCTAACCGTCACCAGCATCGACATGGCTTCGAAGCGGTCCATCCAGCCTACCATAATTCGGTGAAATGGTTCTCAATAATAGGGGATTATATAGATAACTGAAAGGAGGCATTGTTCATCCGGCCGATCCAATTCCGATCCAAGGATTGTTCATCATGTCCCGCATCTCGATTCCCGCCCTCGACGCTGCGCCGGAAGGTTCAAGAGCCATACTGGACGCCGTCAAAGAGCAACTCGGCGTCGTCCCTAATTTGTTTCGCCTCATTGGGAGCAGCCCCGCCGCCCTCACTGCGTTCACCGGTTTCCAGCGCGCTCTTTCGAAGACCCTCGATGCAAAGACCCGCGAGCGGATCGCGCTCGCTGTCGCCCAGGTCAATGGCTGCGACTATTGCCTGTCGGCTCACACTTATCTCGGCCTGAATCTCGCGAAGATTAGCCCCGAGGAGGTTGCAATGAACCGCAAAGGTACGTCTGGCGACGCTAAGGCGAGCGCGGCCGTCCAGTTTGCAGCCAAGGTGGCGAAGGAACGCGGCCACGTCAGCGACGCCGATATCAAGGCGGTGCGCGATGCCGGGTTCACCGACGCCCAAATGGTCGAGATTATTGGCCTCGTCGCGGAAAACAGCTTCACGAACTATCTTAACGAAGCCGCCAAGACGGAGATCGATTTCCCCGTTGTGTGCGCTGCAGAAGCTGCGTAACGCCAAACGGGCTGGCTGGCACAGCCCGGCCTTTCATGGTGTCAGGGTAGGGCCCCGTCATGTCTTATGGCTTTCTCGATATTGCAGTGACGCCCAGTGTCCGGGCAGTGCAGACCCAGATGGGCGTCGACCAAGTGTGGCAAGATTTCAAGGGGCATCGCGAGTTTGACAGGTTCACCGTCAATGAAGCTGCCTTTATTGCCGACCGTGACAGTTTCTACATGGCGACAGTTTCGGAAACGGGCTGGCCCTACGTTCAGCATCGAGGCGGCCCGCGCGGCTTCCTCAAGTTGGTGGACGAGTGCACACTCGCCTTTGCCGACTATCGCGGCAACCGCCAGTATATCAGCACCGGCAATCTAGCAGCCGACGATCGAGCTTGTCTCTTCCTTATGGACTATTCCCGCCGCGCACGGCTCAAGGTTTACGCCCATGTAGAGACTTTAGCGCTCGATGCAGACCCGACGCTGACCGAAATTGTTGCCGCGGGAGACTACAAAGCCAAACTCGAACGTGTGTTCCGGTTGCGCCTTAAAAACTTCGACTGGAATTGCTCGCAGCATATCACCCCACGCTTCACCGAACAAAATGTCAACGCAGCGGTTCGTCCGCTCCGTGATAGGCTGGTCCAACTCGAAACCGAAAATGCAGGTTTGCGCTCTCAGCTCGAGAAGCTTGCGAACTCTCGGACGAGCTGATCGGAACCACGCCGAAGAGAAAGCGTGTCATCGCAACAAAGCAGCAATGCCACGAGCACGAACGGGACGGAACCTCAATACGAATACGACACTGTGACCGATCATTGCCGCTCCGCGCAACCGACGATCTCGAAGCATCTGAAGGTGCTGGAAACGGCAGGCCTTGAGTCATGGAGCAGCTCGACCGGCTGTTGTCAGAGGTCGTCGGCAACGCCTGCTCACGAGCGATTGCTGGCAGGCGTTGCCCGCGCTGATGGCGATTTCGCCGGTAGTCTAGGCGCTGAGAATTGAGGTTCCGCAATTGTATGCCTAAGGCCAAGCCGCCAGTACGCAAACGACCCCGAATATGAGAAGCAAGCGATTTCTGAAAAAGCATTGTCTCTGGCCAGATGAGGCAGCCTTGCACGTGAGAATGCGACTTGTCCTCAACGAGATTGCCCATTGGCGGTCGCGCTGTATGCTGACCGGCAATACAACCGCTTGGGCTGGCCGGTCTATCGCGGCCGATCCATTCGGACTGCCAGTTCAGCCTTTTCGGGTCTTATGTAGATCGAGGAGAGTAGCGGAAAACTCCGCCTAAGGTCATCCTCGATGCGTTCGATCAGGCTTTCGGCTTCACCCACGAGCAGGTGATCCTCAAAGTCGGCACTAATCGCCACGAAGATCGAGTCCGGTGCTGTGTGAATGCTGCGCACGTGGTTGATGCCGACAATGCCCGGTCCGCGCTCAACTGCATCCCAGATACCGGCAACGAGAGCAGGGTCAGCGGACTCACCAATCAGCAGGCCCTTGGCTTCACGGGCCAGGAGGACCGCAACCAGCGCCAGAATGAGGCCAATAGCAATCGATGCAACCCCATCAATCCTCGAATCTGACCATGCATGGCTAGCCCAAATTCCGGTTCCGGCAATCAATAGCCCCAAGAGTGCGGCACTGTCTTCGAACAGCACGATGAACCCGGTGGGGTCTTTCGAGCGGCGTACAGCACGCCACCAACCGACGCCCCGCCGCTTCGCGTCGAACTCCTTTACTGCAATGGCCCATGAGGCACCCTCGAGCAATGCCGCCACGCCTAGGACTACATAGTTGATCAGCGGATTGCCGAGGGGTTCGGGTTGGCGGATATGTACCCAGCCCTCATAGATCGAAACACCCGCGCCCGCGGCGAAGATCAGAATCGCCACGACAAACGCCCAAAAATAGAGCTCGCGTCCATAGCCGAACGGATGCAAAGCGTCTGCCGGACGCTTGGCTCTGCTTTGCCCGTATAAAAGCAACAGCTGGTTCCCACTGTCGACCAGCGAATGAATGCCCTCAGTCAGCATCGACGACGACCCGCTGATCGCGGACGCAATGAACTTGGCAGCCGCTATTCCAAGGTTCGCGCAAAGGGCGCCGTAGAGCACGATGTTCGACTTGGTCGGATTCGATCCTACACCGGTTCCCATGACCTCACCCTCAGCCAAGTGCTGTGGTATGCTCCCTCAGTGATCGGCCATCTAGACCAATCAGGGCAAACCCGAAGCATTTTTGTCATCCGGCGAGCGTTGCAGGCAGCTGCACTAAAGCGCGAATTCCAAGACGTTTGCGCCACTTCATCGAATCAGCAGGAGTTGCAAGGCGAAGCCTAGGAAACCGTTCGAAGACCCTTTCAAACGCAATTTCCGCTTCCACCCGCGCGAGTTGGAAGCCAAGGCAGAAGTGAACGCCGGTACCGAACGAAAGGTGCGGGTTCGGTCGGCGCGCAATGTCGAAGCGATGCGGGTCGTCGAACTTTGCGGGATCTGAATTGGCGGCTGCCAACAAACCGGTGATCATCTCGCCGCGATTGAAGTTTTGCCCTTTCCAAGTCAGCTCTTGGGTGACAAAGCGTGGCTTGGTCAGCTGGACGGGCGAGACGAAGCGGAGGCATTCCTCGACACAGCTCGGCAGGAGGCTTGGGTCACGCCTCAGATCTTGCCGTTGGGCCCCGTGCGATAGGAGTGCAAAAAGTCCACCGGCAAGAAGGTGAGTGGTTGTTTCCTGTCCCGCCCCGAAGAGAAGAAAGATCATCGAGACAAGCTCATCTTCCTTAGCGAATGTCCATTCGTTTCAACATCCCCCAAAGAGGCAATTAGGCCGTCCGGAAGAGCTCCGCCACCCGGTCGCGAAACCCTGTGCAGATGACGGACAACGCGAACCACGCCTGGGATAGCACGGATCACGGCAAAAATATTGGCCGTGTCTTTCAATCCCCCTAGCCAATTTTTAAACGCGTCGTGGTCGCGTTCCGGCAGACCGAGTAGCGCGCAAGTAACGGAAAGGGGCAGATCTCTGCAGAAATCGGCCATCAGATCTGCCTCCGCACGGCCATCGAGCCTGTCGAGCAGCCGGTCGGCAATCTGCTCGATCGTCGGCCGTATCGTGGCGATCGTTCGGCGATGAAAGGCTTGATCGACAAGGGAGCGCAACCGTCGGTGCTCGGGATCGACGTGTCCGAGCATGTTCAATGCCAGAAGGCCGATTGTCCTCGGCAAGAGTCTCAATATGCGCGCCTGAAGTCATGCTACCGGCATTTTCGGCGTCACGAGCAAACCGGCCTTTGTCCTTCAGCAGGGCTGCACAAGCATCGTGGGTGACGGCGAGCCATGTCTGGCCGATGATCGGCAATCTGATGCGCACGATCGGCGCCACCATCCCCAGCCGATCAAGCGTCGGAAAGGGGTTGGCGTGAAAAGAGGGGGAAACGATATCGACGTCATGCATTTTGGCCATGGCTTCATCCTGGATGTAGCTCGGGGTTGGTGGCGTCGCTCGGCTTTCTGCTCATTGTGTCCCTGGTCGTGAGCGCGGCAATGTCGTCGTTCGGCAAAATTCCTGAACACGTAGCTCCCGTTTGAAGAGATCCTTCTTGCCGCCTTAACGAGTTCATTGGCCTCATCCTGATCGCCGCCCTATCGCTGCGATCTATGAGGTCCTACCTGACCGGCGGCTCAGCTGGCGTGATGTCGCCGTGGGTGCCATAGTCACCGCGGTCCTCTTCACAGCCGGCAAGTCCCTGATTGGATGGTGACGTGCATGTTTACGGATTTTAGGGGTAGGAGCGTCATCGTCACGGGCGGGTCGAAAGGCATAGGGCGAGGGCTCGCGCGCAAATTCGCCAAGCATGGGGCGCTCGTAACGGTCGCAGCGCGCCACATGCCCGAATTGCAGGCCGTTGTCGATGAGATAAGGAGCCTGGGCGGTATTGCTCGTGCAACCGTGTGCGACATCACGGACTGGGCGTCTGTCCAGAACCTTGTCGATGAAGCGGCCGCATCGTTCAGCGGCATCGACGTGATGTGCACCAATGCTGGGATCTTTCCTCAGGCGAGGATGAATGATTTGACGCCTGAGGAATGGGACTTTGTAATGTCCACCAACCTGAAAGGTGCATTTTTATGCGTCAAAGCAAGTATTCCCCATTTCGAACGTAAAGCTGGGGGGCGTGTTGTGATCACCTCTTCGATCACCGGACCGATCACTGGCTATCCTGGCTGGACGCACTACGGGGCATCTAAGGCAGGTCAACTCGGGTTCCTTAAGTCAGCGGCGATGGAACTCGCCCGGTATGGTGCTACGATCAACGCTGTCATGCCCGGAAACATCCTCACCGAGGGCCTGGAAGGACTCGGCGAAGAATATTTGAAGAATGCGGCGGCCGGTATTCCATTGAAGCGGCTTGGGTCGGTCGACGATGTCGCGAACGCTGCCCTATTTCTCGCTAGCTCCGAAGCTGCCTACATCACCGGTCAGACCATCGTAGTCGACGGCGGCCAAACCCTGCCGGAAACGGTCGATGCAGTCGCAGCCCTATAGGAAACCTGCGCACCCACGTGGTCAGCGACCGCGGCCGCGGGACAGGCAAATCTGATCGGAATGGGTTGCACCGTCGTCGATGGTGACATGATGGTGAAACCTAAGGGTCTGGCCATGTTCCATCATGTCGCGCGCGCGAGGGGCGGACTTCATGAAGCGCCAGCGTTGGCACGCTCCGCAGATTCAATCATCATTGAAGCTGCTGAACATTTAGCGCCCGATCGGCCTAGGCATAGCCTGAGTCACGCTGCACTGCACTTCGTTGAGTGCGCCTGTGGGCTCGGCTCGGGTTCCTTGGAACGCCTTCAGGCATTTGAACGACGCTCCTTTACTGACCACTCTGTGTATGCGCGTATCGATGGGTCCGCCTTCTGCTGGGGTCTTCCGGTAGCGGAGGCCGAGCACACTTTGCGGCCATGCCGTCATTGACAAAGCTGCCCCAAGCGGAGAGCCAGCAGTGGCGCAGCATCAATGGGATGGTCGCTCTCGAGTTCGGCGATGGAGTTCACCATTCCTATCAAGCGATCCAGCGTCCACGTAACGACAGACCGGAGGATTTGGCCTGTCGCCATCAGTTGCGACAGGGCTTGGGGTTTGGGCCAAGAAAGGAGCTAGTGTAGCGTATCCGACGAAGGGGGCTCTTTGGAAGCAGGTTTTCCGGTGTCCGCTGAAGCCATTTCCTGTCGAGCCAACATCGTTCGGTACTCTACCCGATCCCAATTCTCGTCAAAGGCACGAAGCAACTGCTTCATAGTCAAACGCGTGACGTCGACAGGAAGCTGAATCACGATCGTTTGAGCCTCCGGCCGGTCGAACAGCTTTCGCAGGTCGTTGAACAAATTGAGTTCGCCCTTCTCTGCGAAACGGTTCATCATCTTCGTCAACCCGACGTCTAGCTTCGACATCCGACGTTCACGACCATTCTCCCGCACAGTTACCTTCGTTTGCAGATGCTTGAGAACGAGCGTGGCGAGGTTTTTTGATCCCTTTGGCCTTCCACTAGGGTTGCCAGACTGGCCGGGTCTGAACTTCGTCGCCTCAGGCGGCCGGCCGTAGCCGACCTCATAGGGAGGATCGTTGGATTGGTGCCCGTCCGTTAGCGGTTCTGTCGGTAAATCCTCCATCTTAGTTGCTCCATTCTTTCAGGATGGCCATATCTTCCTCAAGGACGTCCTCGGCGTCCCTCATATCTTCCTCCGTCAATTGCTCTGGAGCCAGGTGCAAAAATTGGAGGGCGGCTTCGCGGACGTCGTCATCGCTCCATTGGGTCACGTCAGAAGAGGGTGGCAGTTGGATGACCTCTGGTCCGCCGCCACCAGGGTGAACAATGTCCACCAGCTCCCAGTAGATCTTAGGATCGCCAGTTTCCATGAAGCGGTTGACGAGCTTTATCACTCCAAGCTCGCCTTTCGACATGCGCCGCGTACGCTCTCCGTCTCGTACGTCAACTTTGGACTCCATTTTCTGACGGGCCAGCTTGATCAGGTTCAGACCTTTTTTGCCGGAGGCCCGCTTTGCCTTCTGCTGCTTAGACATGATCGCCCTCCGCGTAGCGGTTACCTACATCGGCAGAGTTCGCGTCGCGAAGCTGTGCAACGTCATCAAAACTCTTTCCCGTTTCGGCGTGGACGGCCTCCTTGCCGGTGAGCTTCTGCCAGCGGCGGACGGAGACATCGACATAGGCGGGGTCGAGCTCAATGCCGTAGCCGACGCGGCCCGATTTCTCGGCTGCGATCAAAGTCGTTCCAGATCCGCAGAAGCAATCGAGGACGCCGTCGCCAATCCGTGTGCAGTCCTTGATCGCGTCAGCGACCATGGCCCACGGCTTCACCGTGGGGTGGGCGCTGAGATCGCTGCTGCGTCCTTTCCGGAAGGTGTTGACGCCGGCGTAGGTCCATAGCGTCGTGCGGTAGCGCCCGTGTTTGCCAAGCTGGACGTTGTTGATGTGGGAAACGCTGTCGTCACCGTTCTTGAAGACGTGGACGAACTCGGTCTGCTGGCGGTAGAGACTGCCCATGCCGGCATTTGTCTTGGCCCACGTGCAGGTGACCTTGAAGGGAAGCGCTGCCTGCCTTGCTGCGGTCAAAAGCTCCCAGCCATGGGCTCCATCCATGCAGACATAGTGAAGCGAGCCCGCCTCTGAAAACTCCTTTGCTAGTCCAAGATATCCGGCGAGAAAGGCAGTGAACTCGTCCTCACTCATCTCGCCGGATGCCATTGCAAACTCGCGGTGTTGGACCTTGCCAAGGCCGCTGACGTGACCCGAGATCGGGACGTTGTAAGGCGGATCCGACCAGACGGCGCGGACCTTCGTCCCGCGCAGAAGCTTTTCGTAGCTCTCCCGTTCGAGCGAGGAGCCGCAAAGCAGGCGGTGGTCTCCAAGAAGCCAGATATCACCGGCCCGGGAGACAACGTCTGTGGGATCCGGTTCCGGGATGATATCCGCCTGGTCAGTCTTCGCGCCGGCGTCATTGATCGGTTCGATGATCAAGTCGATCTCTGCTGTTTCGAACGCCGTCAGATCAAGGATCTCTAGGTCGAGTTCGACCGCCGCGAGTGCCTTTAACTCGATCGCCAGTGATGCGTAATTCCAAGTGGAGAGTTCCCCGAGCTTGTTGTCGGCGAGGCGAAACGCTCGCACCTGTTCCTTGCTAAGGTGAGTTGCCCGGATCGCGGGAATCTCTTTCAGGCCGAGTTCCTTCGCGGCCGCCCACCGGCCATGCCCGGCGACAATCGTGTCAGTATCGTCGACGATGATCGGCACGAGAAAGCCGACCGTCTTGATGACGCCGGCAAGCTTCTTGACCTGACGGTCATTGTGAGCCCGGGCGTTGTGCTCATAGGCTTTCAGTTTGTCGATCTGCAAATGTTCGATCGCGCTGGCTAAGTATGTGCCGCCGCGCAGCGATTCTTGCGGGGTGCCAATACGGGCGGGCGGCCTCTGGCGTTGCTTCAATTCCATTCTCGACTTCCTTCATATTCGGTCCGGACAGCGCGCCGGAAACAGCTGCGAATGAAGATCTGAGTGTCGAGGGGGAGGCGTCAGTGTCCCACCAAAAGGCAAGCAACGACGATCCCGACCTCCGACACGGAGATCCGGTTTTGTCGTCTGCTGCCCCCGTAAAGAGTGGTCGAGCGCTGCTGACATGAAGGAGAACCGCAAGAGCAGTCCGTCCTATGCCCTCTCTAGTCGGTGCCAAACTCGGCTGTCAACCGAAATCGAATCTGCTCCATCTTCGCCCTGCTCCTGCGTTGGTTATCCGAGTTTGGACGCAAATTTTTCCCTGGAAGTTTCACGGCGAGAGCAGTGAACAAACGCGTGAGAGGCATGGTGGAGCTGGGGCCGTGGATGCCCGGTCACGACCCGAACACGCCCAAAATTCCCTGTATCTCGGCTCGGCGAATGGAGACCGGTTCGCTACGGACTGGCAGCACAGCCACTTGAATTCGTTACACTTTTCTCCCGCTTCATCAGGAACATGTCAGGTCGGTTGGGCACTCGGTTGGAAGAACTCGTTCTCTTTTCGAGCTTCGTGATGGCACTGTCGCCGAGCCGCTGATCCCGATTCAGATAGTGCGAATCCAAGATTGCGTTCACGCCTTTAAGGGTGTGTCCCGTAATCGTCGCGATCTCCGGAACTTCGCACCCGGCCAGCGCAAGGCGCGTGACAGCGGTCCCCCGAAGGTCGTTGAAAGTCAGCCCGACAACGCCGATCGCCTTGCAGGCTTTTCTCCAAGAGGATCGGAATCCGTCTGCCGTCCACTCTCCACCTTCGCTGTTCAGTGGAGGTTCCGTACAATTTGAGCACCCACGTTAAGCGGCGGTTCCACGCAACGGGCCTATGCTCAACCATGCCGAGCGAGATCATTGCGCTCACCGACGAACACACTCTCCTGCTCGCAGGCCTCGTGGTCGGCGTAGCAGTCGGCATCGCTTTCGAGAAGATCCGGTCAGGGATGAGGCGCCGCGCTTGGCTGAAGCGAAAGCAGCGTTTGGATCAGTATCCTACCCCCGGCAAACCCTTCCAGCCAACGCCGAAATCCGAGCCCGCAACATTCAAGCAATTCGACGCTACGGATCAGTTGAGGGTCGTTATGGCGGCCGACTTCACGCTCCAGCCGCTTCTCAATAGAAGCGAGGCGCGCGTCTTCAAGGAGCTTGATCGCATCGTCTTGAGCTTGAAGCCGGGCTGGCAGGTGATGGCTCAGGTTTCATTGGGCGAGATCCTGACGTGCAAGGACCCGGATGCCTATCGCTGCATCAACTCGAAGCGGGTCGACCTGCTGGTGGTCGACGAAAACTGCCAGCCCCTGCACGCACTCGAGTATCAAGGCACCGGCCACCATCAAGGCACCGCTGCGGCGCGGGATGCGGTCAAGAAGGAGGCCCTTCGGCGTGCCGGCATTAGCTACCACGAGGTGGTCTCGGGGCACACGACACCCTCGGAACTAAGACGGCTGCTCGAAAAGCTACTTGATAAGCCAGCAGCCAAACAGCCGCACCAACCTCGCCAAGTCCAGGCCGTCGCAACATCAAACGTTGGGCGATTGGAAAAGCCATGATCCAGGATTTGAGCACCGCATGGCTTTATGGCTATTCACCGAACGCCAACACACCGACCGTTACCTATCACACCGTCTTCACCGGCGACGCAATGGGCGCGCAGCGTTCGCAACCGTAAGCTCGCCGAGCAAGTCGGCATCGGCGCCGTTTTCGGCGAAGGCCTCGGCGTAAGCCTCTAGTCTCAGGTCCCGCAGCCAGGCTGCAACATCCATCGCCACATTCCCAGGATGCCCATTCGATGGCAAAGACGTCGTTGGCGACCGATATGGGGCACAAAGCAGTCATGCGCGGCAATACCAATTGCCTCACCGCCAGACAATTGACGCGGTCATCCCCTTGCCCCGTGTCAAAAGCGATTTGGTGCTGGAAGCATGGGGCAAAAGGATGGGATCCCAGCAAGACGTCTCGGCGAGTTGAAAATGCATCCAGGGGGCTCCCAGGACAAAGAAGCGATATTGGGGCCAGAGCTATTGGAGCCGCGTTTCGATAGCAACGCCTCGACATCGGAGTCAGCTCTTTGCGATCCAATGGCCGCTTCTACGGGCGCTAAGGGGGAGTTCTCAAGCGCGGTCGCGAACCACCCCGGTCCCCGAGTGGCGGACCATGTTGAACTGGCCGTAGGTGGCTTCGAGGTCCAGCGGAACGGCTCCGCTCGCTTTCGTCGAGGCGCTGCCAATCTCCGCAATGTCGAATTCGATTCCGGCCGGTATATCGATCCGGACCCGGTGCTCTCCACCCGTCGCCGGGCTGATGATGGGGCGTCCAGTCGACTCAAGCACATTCGCAATCAAAACTCTCGCGGTGCGGTGCCCGATATCGACTGCAAACTCGAACCGCCTGAAGATTGGCTCGTGCACGGTGCTCGACATCGCATGAAATACCCACCAATGGGTCGTCGCCGCCTCCGTCTCACCGCCATGAAGCACGGTTATCAGCGCCTGCCGCTGCTGATCATCCGCGCGCTCGTCGATGACGGCCTGGAGGGACCCGTTTCCTTCGAAGATCGCGCCCGGCCAGGCATAGGTCGCTGCATAGTGAAGGCCGTCGAGCTGTACTGTGCCGAAATGGCCTCGCTCAATCCGGCCAACTTCGAAGCCGCGACAGCCTCCGTGGGTTGGGCGCAATTCGAACTGGCAGGGGCAATTGTAGTCGCAATTGCAATTGCCGAACGTGGTTGCCTCGATGTACCAGTTGGTCGCCATCGACTTCTCCTTGATCGCCGATATTGGGGTTAGGAGGCGTTAAGCGCAACCGCTGAAGCTAAGGAGTCCTCTCTGGCGCGACTGCGAGCTCGGCGGCCGTGAGGGCTTTGGGTCGATCGACGTAACCGAACCGCCTGAACCCTTTCACGCCCCCGGGAAGCGCGACTGTCGGCACTACTCGAGCCTACACGCGGCCCGCAAAGTTCAGCATAGACCTGTTTCGGCATGTTCGCGAATGCATCGATCCCACCAAGTATCTAAGCCGGCAGTCCCCCTGCCCACTGGCCATCGGATCAACAGGCAGTGCAAGCCTGATGGAGAATGCCGGCGCTGCCATCGTTCTCGCCGCACCCGATACAGAACCTCTACGCGCGGCAATCTCGCAGGCGTTCAATGACACGAAGATGCGCACCGAGGCGACCCAAATGGCGAACGAAATGGCCGCCATGCCCAGCGTGGAAGATGCTGTTCGCGAGCTCGAGGATATGGTTTGAACTGACAAATCCAGCTTCACGCGTATCAGGGGCCCCACATTGACCCCTATTCCCGCCACCTGGATCGGCTCGGGTGGCACATCCCTGATGTCAGGAAGAAAAGGCGTTGTGGTGATCTTTGAGAAACTCGAAGAGTGACCTCGGCGCTCGGCCGAGGAGCATCGGGAGATCGCGAGAGACTGCATGATCGGCAGCGTTGTAGGCCGAGGCGATATGGGCCAGGTCAAATGCGCGCCAGCTTGGGGTATCGGCCGCAAGCAGACGGGCCTCGGAAACTTCCGGCGTAAGGGGCTCATAGGCGACCGCATGGCCGGCGACCGCAGCAAGCACAGACGCAACTTCGTCATAGCTGTGCGCGACGGGGCCGGTCAGCGTGTACTCTTTCGCGGCATGCGGTGCCGGGTTGCTTAGAACGGCAGCTGCGGCAGCGCCAACGTCGTTGGTGTCGACGAGCGGGAAACGGTCGTGCCCCATTGGGGCTGCAAGCTTTCCCTCGCGCCGCACCGCATCTGCCGCGCGCAGCAGATTCTGCATGTAGAGGTGCGGCTTGAGAAGAGTCCACTCCGCTGGACTTTCCCGGATTTCATCGTCGATTTCGTTGTGCTCGCGCATCAAGGCTATGGGGGACTTGGGAGATGCGCCAATGGCGGACAACTTGACGATGTGCCGCACTCCGGCTGGACGGGCGTGCGCAAGTACGCGGTGATGCTGAGATACGGAGTCCGGACTATCTCTCCCGGTTAGCAGCATGACATCGACGCCTTCTAGTGCCCTGGCGAGCGATCCATCGTCGTCGAAGCTCCCGTGAACAACTTGGACACCTTCAAGTCCGGTGAAGCGGGATGGCGTCCGCACAAGTGCCCGAACCTCAGTGCCCGCTGCAACAAGTGCATTCATCGCCGCGCTTCCGACTTGGCCTGTTGCCCCGGTGATCAGTATCATAGCTACCAACCAACCCTTTTGTTTGTGCGCGCCCTTCATGGGCCCAGGTTAGGAGGAACCGATGAAGGGTTATTGGCTCATTCTGGGAACCGAAGTGACCGACCAGGCGGCACAAGGTGAATATAGCAGGCTGTGGGCACCTATCGCCGAGAAATATCGAGCGCGCCTCAATCCCACAAAGGTTCCGCCGTTGTTGAAGGAAGCGCGCAACACTGTGCGCGTCATCATTGCCGAATTTCCTTCTTACGAGATGGCCAAGGCCTGCTACGAGGATCCGGCCTATCAGGAGGCCCGGCAGTTTGCATTGCGGGCCTCGAAGCGCGACCTACTCATCCTTGAAGGGGTTCTCGAATAGCGATGAACCAGCTGACCGCGCAAACACGACGTCCGCGCATCAGTTTGGGGCCCCACACTTACACGCTGCCCCCCGCTACCGGGATTGACCGGGGCGCCTCACCCCTGGGCAAAGCGACTGGCTGGGGTTGAGCTAGAGCCGGTCAAGAGAGGTAAAGTTGCCTCCAGCTCGGCAAGCCGCATTACAGGCCGCTTCCGATTGACGTGCCACCCAGGGGACGAGAAGCATCTCGTCGACCTACGCTGGATACTTGGCGGCGTCGACAACCAAAGACATAGTCACGGTGCCGTTGGTTCCGCGCGGTGGCCTCCAGCTAGCGTCGGTCCCGGCGATATCCTATTGTCTGTGGCGCTCGACCGTCACCAGAAGGCCGAAGAAGTTCGTGCCGAGCACGGGCTCAATTCAACACGTCGGCCCTGCTTAAGTCGGACAGACAGCGAGGGGATCGTCATGCCTGACCGTGCTGCCCCACTCCAACTGGGAGAGAGAGCGCCGAATGTCGTGCTCGATGCGATTACGCGGGAGGGCAAGATAGCAATCGATGATTTTCGCGGCGAGAAGCCAGTGCTCGTTGGACTGTATCGAGGCTTGCATTGTCCCTTTTGCAGGCGTCACATCGCGACAATCGCGAAGCTCACACCAGCGCTCAATGCGAAAGGCATCGAAAGCCTGGCGGTCGTGAACACGCCCATCGAACGAGCGCGGCTCTATCTCCGGTATCATCCAATGCCGGCGCTGCTCGCGGCGTCCGATCCCGAGCGAATTTCACAACGCGCCTTTGGGTTACCGAACCTTCAGATCACCGAGAACGAGACCGCATGGCCGCAAAAGGTTGCAATGACCGATGTGAAAGCGATGCGGCTCAATTTGCCGGGCGAGATGCCGGAGCCGATGGACCCATTTGCCACGCTCGAATATCTGAATAAGAAGGACGGCTACGAAATTACTGAAGCGGACCAGCACGTTATTGCGACCGGCGTAGGCCAGCTTGTCGGCCAGTTCCTGCTCGACAGAAATGGCGTCGTTCGCTGGACATTCTCCGAGGTTCTCGATGGCGGCTTAGGCGCGGCTCCCAACTCTGAAGAGATGATGTCAGCAGTGTCGGAGCTTGGGCGGTAGGAGCGTAGCTCCAGTACGAGTATTATCTTGCCGGCTCGCTGAGCCTCAGGGGCGCGGCTAAAATCGTCTGAAGAAGCAGTACGCGCCAGTCGAACCTCACCTCAACTCTCGTTTGACCTCGTCGAGGAACCGATCCATCCGGAACCTTCGTGGAGCTCTTTGAACCGGCAGGCCAATGACCGCCGCGCATGGAATTGTTGCTTGCGGAAAAATCGTCCCAGTGAGCCCGTGCCTACCGCTTCCTGTCTAGCGAGGTTGTCCGGCACTACCGAACCAGCTGCCGAAGCCGAAGCAAATCCGCCTGAACGGCCGGCCGGTCGACGATCGTGCGACCCTTGTTATCCAGCATCCTGTAGCGGCCGCCTACCACAGCCTCGCGAAAACCATTGCGGTGGATAACGCCGACGCGTGAACTAGCAGCGCCGGCCTTGTTGGAACTTGAAGTGCCGACCGAAGCAAGGCTCGAGCGTCCGTGTTGCGAGGAGTTGCCACTCGATCCCCAACTTTGCCCTTGCGACCCGCCAGCCTTGTCAGAACCCTTGCTGTCCCCCTTGCCAGCGGTGTTGCCGGACCCCTTGCCGTTCGTTTCCGCCGCCACCGTTGCCGTTGTTGCCCTCCTTGGCCGCGGCCGAGCTCATCCAGAACGCCAGGCTGTCGCCATCGACCTTGGCGGGCTCGCAACACAGCACGACGGCTGCGGCCAGGTATCCCAGGCCCGCAAAGAGCGGCTTCCAGCCCCGCAGAGAGGCGACACAAAACGGTCTGGGGCAGCTGGAAGCTTTGATCACTCGCTGCCTCTTTCGGCCTCGAGCACCTGCCTCACCTCATCGATCTTGCCAAAGGACTCGCCGACCCCCAGGACGTCCTTCGCCCAATCCATCATCTCCGCGTCAACATAGTCTTCGCCATACTTTGCCACCCGATTGTCGTTGGCGGCATCCAACAAGGCTTGCCTCAGCGCATCATCGTCGGTGCCGATCGATGCTCCTGCTGCCGTCTCGTCCGCGCCTGTCAAATCCGCCTGAGCTTCTGTGACCTCGTTGGCCGTCTCACTGTCAAGGATAGACTGGAGAGCATCGCGCTCGTCACTGAACGCCTCCTCGTCCTCTGGCGCCACTGTCACCGAATCCAGGTAGTCCACGACGATCCTGAAGGTCGGCCAGTGTCGGATCGTCATAGATCCCTACTGCATCGTCATACGCAGTGATGCCGCTGCTGGAGACCAGAGCGCCGAGGTCGTCCTCGGCCGCCGCAAGGCGGTCTCTTGCTGCAGTCAGATCGGCCTGCGCGAGGTCGAGCTCGGCCGATGCGCGCACGAAGGCCGCCAGGCTGGCGAAATGCGGCGACTGGGTGTTGAGATAGGCATGGTAGTTGCGGTTGAGCGAATTCAGCCGCCCCAGCTTGGCGTGGAAGTTCTTCGCCTTGTCGTCCTCCTTCCAATCGGGAGCTGCGACCTTGTCCGGGAGGGCGACCCGCTTGTGATGTGCCGGCTTTTCAAGGCGAGCGAGATTCTGCGTGCCAAAAGACTTTACGAGACGAGCATCTACCTTCCGGCTCGTCGAATGATTACCGATTGAGCGGGCGAAGGATTTGTTGCCGCCGTTCCTTGCCTGGGATGCCTTGGCGAGGCCACCAGTGCGACTCTTGCTCCCTTGCCGCCGATCCGCTCTTGGCACCCTGTCCGCCCGAGCCGCTCTTACCGCCGCCTGAATTGCTGTGGCCGCCGCCCTTGCCGTTGCCCCCTCCTCCACCATTTCCATTGCCTCCGCCTTTGCCATCCTTGGCGTAAGCTACCGATGACAAAGCAAATGAGGATAAACCCACTTGCTCCAGGCAAACGTTGGCGAGAAAAAGAGCACCTGCGCCCAGGCCAATATAGTTAATGTATCGCATTTGAAGAACCTCCGCACGACTGCTACTCATACTAGAAGTCGGACGCGAGAACGAGATCCTCGGGACCATTGCGTGCTGGTTCCCGGCCGTTGGTCCATGCGGAGCTCGCAAAAAGTCCTTGCTGATGGACATGCGCCAAAGCGAAGTTACTTGTTCCCCATGGCATCGCGACCCGATCGGGACCATCGGCCATGGCGAGCGAAGCATTGGTCTGAAGTAGCTAATTCGCTCGTCATACGCAGCAGTGAGTCCTACTCTGTTTTCACAGATCGCCTCAAACCCTCTATGCCCGGGCGGTCTGCACCTCGGCCCCCGAGACAATCATTTACTCCCACCGCTTGGGGGCCGCCCTCTTTGCTCTGCATGCGCGAGTGAAGGCGACTCCGCTACAGAGCCATGCGCGCCACTGCAACATCAGCTCGTCCGCCGCTAGCCAATCTCAAGTGGACCGCTGCAGCTTGGATCGGTGGCGATGAGACAAAGGGCCGTCACTGCCATAGCCATTGGTCCCTCCTGCGCCCCGCAAAGGTCCAGCAGGAACTGTCGCAGTACTTCGTCGACTCTGCATTTGATGGTTCCGGCAACCCAACCAATCTCGTTGAGAATCAACGGGTTCAGCACGACAAGAGCGAGACCAGGGAGCTAATTTGCGACGCGCGGGGGTGCATGCTGTTTAAGCCTTTGGAGCGAACCCTTGTATTGTTGGACGAGTATCACGCTGCGCTGGTCAGGCTCGATATTTCTCTCGTCGTTGGAATACTTCCTGTTGGAGCACAGGTACGAAAAGCGCTGTTCAGAAATTGTCAGGAGTACTGGACATGATCGTCACACACATGTGGAGCCCCCGCGCCTATTGGGAAACGGTCAGCGGTAGCCTAGTCCATATCGCCGACATTGCCCGAGACCCTTCGACGAGAGTGAAACTGCTACCGTCGGAAGAACGTGAACTGAAGGCCCTGGAACGTCGGGTCAAGGTGCCTCTCGCCCAGATGATGCATCTCACAGAACCGATCGGCCCTGGACGTGCCAACCCATTCCTAGCGCTGCTCGCCAACAGAGGAGCGCTCACGTGAATGCGAATCCAGAAACCCGACCTTGAAGGATGGGATCCTCACCTCGCTTGTCACTGCCCTCGTCGCAGCATCGGCACTCGCAGGTGTGGCCGGGATCGGTGTTGTTCTGGACTGGCTCCACGCATAGGTCAAAGCACAGACAGTGGCGCTCCCGCCACACGCTGTTGATCTGCCATCTCAGGCAGGCGGCTGCTCACGCTCATTGGCCACGCCTTGGCATGCTCGAGGCGATTGCAACGCGCTTCAGATCCACTACATCGTCTACACGGGTGAGATCCAACTGGACGCCTGTAGCGAGACAGCCGTGACCCTACGCACCCTGCTGACTTCGATCGTTGGGCTGGTTGTCATCTGCATTCTCGTCTTCGTTCCTGCCGGCACGTTCGCATATTGGCAAGGCTGGCTCTTCATCGCCGTTTTTGCGCTGGTTACCAACCTGATCGGCGTCTATTTGGCGCGCAATGATCCCGCTCTGCTTGCACGGCGCATGAAGTTCGGCCCGCATGCCGAGACACGCCCCATTCAGAAACTCCTGGTAGCCTTGGCGGCTGTCACCTTTTATGCCCTGCCGGTGGTCTCGTCGCTCGATCATCGCCTCGGGTGGTCGAATGTGCCGGGATGGATGTCGATCTTTGGTGCCTTCCTTGTGGCGCTCGGCCTCCTGGGCGACCTGCTCGTCTTACGTCAAAACAGTTTCGGTGCCTCGACCATCGAGACGATGGAAGGCCAGCGAGTGATCTCTGAGGGTCCATATGCCCTCGTGAGGCATCCCTTGTACGTCGGTGCACTGGTCATGATGCTAGGCATCCCGCTTACCTTAGGCTCCTACTGGGGTTTGGTTCTTGTACTCGCATTCGTGCCGCTCCTTGCGCTGCGTATCCTCGATGAGGAGGCAATGCTCTTGCGTGAGCTCGACGGCTACGCGGAGTACACCCAAACGGTCCGTTACCGGCTGTTGCCGGGGATCTGGTAACACTACCGCTCGGGTACAACCTGAATACGCCCAGTGCCCATAGCGTAGCCACGGTGTCGCTTTGCGCCCCATTCGGTCGTGAAGGCCAATCTTCCGGTTGCGGAAAAGCAGACATATGGCGACCACACTTGAGTTCGCAGTTGGGCCTAAACTGCTATTCTGGATTGTCCGTAGCGATCTCGCCCTCTACTGCGAGAGGCCACCCCTTCCGAGATACGGGCCGAGATGCGCGAGTATGGTCGGCCAGTGCGTGACAAAACGCGATCGCGTACCGGGGACGCGGGCGCCGTCGATCCCACAATACCGCCAAGGGTTCTCGGAGACGTTTTTTTGGCCGGCGTCGGGCGTAGTCAAGTTACCGACGGCGCGGCTTCCCTTTCGTCACCCAGACCACGGCATCGGCGCCGCCGATGGACGTCCAGCGGGGTCGACCGAGCGGCTGGCGCGCCTGTTCGTGCGAGCCGGGGAAGAGGTGGCGGACCTCATCCGGGAACACTGGAAATGGCGGACCCCTTCGTCGCTGAGAATCATATTCGATAGTCACCAAGAGCATCGCCCCATCTGGCTCCAGCAACCGCTTGAGCCGCTCGGCATAGAGCGACCGGCACTGACTGGGCAGAGCGACTAGCCCGCCTCGATCGAGGACTGCCGCATAGGAGCCGCATAGGTCGAAGAAATCGCCCTGGAGGATGGTTACGCCGCCGCCGTTCCAGGCAAGGAAGGGGCCGTTCTTCACGCGTTGCGCATCGAGGTGACGCTCGGAGAAAAACGACTCGCAGGCAATGGGCGAGATCTCCACTCCGACAACGTCAAACCCTTCGCCCGCCAGCCATGCCATATCAGGCGATTTTCCCGCCAAGGGCACCAGAACTTTGCCCCCCGCCGGAACCCCGAGGCTTGGCCAATGCGTCGCGACGAGGCGGCCCCGTTCGCCTGCGGTGAACGCGCTTCCACCCTTTGCCCATTGGGCGTGCCAGAATTCGAGGCCGAAGTCAGAGTGGGAAATCATAGTTTTCCTTCGCGACGCACCGTCGTTGCTACGCTAGCATGGCCGACTCCTGTGGTCAGCTACCCCTTCCCCCCACGGTGTTCATTGGAGGAGGCCAGATGAGCGTTCTTATCAGCCTGACCGAGGCGCAGCTGCCGCCGTCGGAGCAGTTTCTAGAATTCTTGGTTTCCTTGATCACCGCCAGGGAATTTGACAGTTCGAACTGGGCCACTTTTGGGGAAGAGCGACCGGAGCCCATCGGACGCCCAATGTCGCTTGGCGCGTCGCAGGAACTGTGGCGGCGTGTTGCTGGCAGCGATGTAGGAGTGCGTCATCTTGGACGCGCCTACGAGCTCTTTGTGGCGCTACTTATTGGCGACGTCGACGCGATCATGGCCGTGCAGCGACGATTTTGCTTCTATCTGGTGATCGGGGCTCCGCGCTCTGGCGGCAAATATCTAACCAAGGAGTTATTTCGGGCGCTAGGCCACGTTCCTAGCCGCATTCCAGCGGTCCTCGCGCATGACGGTTTTCCTGAGGCTGGACCGTGGCGGTTCTCCAAAGCGGGAACGACATGGATCGAAAGTCTGCACGCCATGGCTGAGTATCTCGCCATGGTGGAGATCTTCTTCGCCGAAGCCGGCCGGCACAGGGGTCGTGTCATCGTCGCGAAGAAGGCGACCAAGGCCGTTTATGCGCCAGGCCTTTTCCAATCTGTTCTCGGCGAGGATGGGGAAGGCGTAGTAACAGTGCGCCATCCAGTCCCGGCCTGTATTTCAACGTACGAGGCTTCGGGAGGCCTTCCGGTCGGCGAACGATTTGCGCAGCGCGGAAACATCGAAAAGCTGTGTGCTCGCGACTTGCTCGCCGCAGGATGGAGCGAGGGAGATATCGCTAAGATGGACTATTTCGACGCCTATCTTCGCTATTGGGAAGACTATCATCTGCGCCTGGCCATGGGCGGTTCCAATCTCTCTCGGAACTACAGGATCGTGGCTTACGGCGCCGAAAGGTTCATGAGTGAGGCGCGGCGCAATGCCGAGCATTTCGGAGCCTCGACTTTCGAGGCTGAGCCCTTTCACGTATTCGATCGCCGTCAACGCCATCCGCGGTGGATCGCACGGGCTGAACCTTCAATACGTCGCGTCTCTGAACAATGGGCGCGAGTAGGCATGAGGTTTCCGCGCGAAGAGATTGCGGAATGCTGGTGACGGATCACGCGGCCTTCAGCTAGCAACCCGCAGGACTCGATGTTCGACCATCGTTGCGATAAGCCCAATCTTCTCCTCATCGGTAAGTGCATCCGGGAGTTCGCGAACATAGAACGCACACGTGCGGGCAATGAACTCTAGCGCGTCTCGCGCAATGTCGCTGACGATAACGTCGTCCCTCCCGTCGGGACCTTCGAGACAGGCCATGCCATCTACGACAGAGACAACCGAGCGCCCACAATTGGCGTTGATGACGCGGCGTGACAACGTCACCGAGAGGCTGTCCATCCACACATCGGGCAACGGCTGGCCGAAGAACGATTGATAGCGAGCGCGGAAGTCCTCGAAAGTCGTCTGCTTCAGCATGGGTCGCCCCGGCGCCGCCGGTGCATTGCTCGGATTGTGATGAAGGTATTGGCCGAAGTGCCGATGACAGAAATCGATATACTCTCCGGTGAAAAGTACGAACTGATGCCATGCCTCGTCAACGCGGGCGGAATACATGTTCCAGGACACATCTTCGTCAACAAAGGACAGGATGAGGAACTTCTTCGCCTCAGAGAAGAGAGCCTCTCCTTCCTCTTCAGTGTCGACGATCCGGTCCTTAACTAGCTTCTCGATGAGGTAGGGAGCCTCGAACTGGAGCACCGGCTCGTAGGTCTTCACCGACCCCCGGTCGCTTGGAGCAACGAAGGACGGATCTCCGCCTCTCACGGTCCTACCACGACGGTACGCTGGGGCTGCGAACCATTGCAATCCGAGGTGCAACTTGGATGCGTTTCACAGCTTGAACAAGAACACGACGCACAGGTACTCATGACGCGCCGCCGCAGTTGAACGCTCAGACGGCCCTTTTGCACCTCGACAAGGCGGCTCAATTCGGTCGCACCGACGGTGGTTGCGTTGTGGGCCGCCTCACGGCGAGGGCCACGCGCCGCGACCGTGTTGACCCGGTCGCCGCGGCAGACGACATCGGCATCAGGTCTGACCCAGATGACTGTCCCTCCATGCGGCAGCAACGTTTCAGGGGCCTGGGCCGATGCGACGATATCACTCTTATCGATCTCGATGCAGAAGCCGAGGTCGCCCAGTGACGGATACAGCCTGACGCGTTTGCCATCCCTTTCCGGCCCGACGTAGCCTCGGAAAGCCTTGACGTCGGCGCCGACCGCGAGGAGACGGCTGAGCAAGGGATGGGGACGTAGGTGGTGATCTTCCTGCTTCTGACTCGGCATTTGTAGATCCTCTTATTAGCCGCTAGACGCCTTGGAACTAGTTACAGCCTTACTAAGTTTTGCACTAACGTAGAAATTGATGGTAATTTAGTTCGAAAAGACTGTCTACGGAAAGACCCTTGCGGGGCGCTGGGTGGCAAGCTTCAATAGCCGCTTTTCGTGACGCGCCAGCAGCAATCGAAATCGTACGTCGATTGCCCAAGGAAGCTGCAATTCTGCTCATGGAAATGATGTCCTGAAGGCTGACGGTCCGCTTCCGGCCTGACGCGATGCGAATTCAAGGTGCGCAGTCCGACAGCCGGCCAACGATCGCGGTGCTCCCATTTTCCAATCTCAGCGATGATGCCGCTCAGGACTATTTCGCGGACGGGGTGGTGTCTGACATCATCACCGGCCTGTCGAGGATCAAGTGGCTCCTGGTGGCCGCTCGCAACTCTAGCTTCATCTACAAGGGTAAGTCCGTTGACGTTCGCCAAGTAGGGACCGAGCTAGGCGTCCGCTACGTAGTGGAAGGAGGGGTGCGAAGGGCCGGCAATCGACTAAGAATCAATGCCGACCTTCTGGATGCCGCCACCGGTGCACACCTTTGGGCCGAACGCTTCGACGGCGACATCTTGGACCTATTCAAACTGCAGGACGACATCACCGAAAAGGTGGTTGCAGTAGTCGAGCCGAGTGTCCAAAAATCCGAGATAGAGCGGTCCCGGCGGAAGCATCCCGAAAGCCTCGATGCCTACGATCTCTATCTTCGAGCCGTGCCATACACCGCAGCGTCGCAGATGCCTGCTGACGCGCGAGTGGCAATTCAGTTTCTGGAGAGCGCGCTCCGCATAGATCCCGACTATGCAGCTGCTCATGCCCTGCTTCATGGTGTTACGAGTTGTGCTTCGCGCTGGGGCGGTCTAGTCGAGGCCGACAAGTTGGCGGCCATTCGGCATGCTCGTACAGCGCTTGTTAGCAGCACCGATGATGCGACTGCGCTCGCAATCGTGGGTTTCGTCACCACCATGCTGAGTAAGGATCATTCGGCGGGCCTGACCGCGACCGAGCGCGCTCTTCAACAGAACCCCTCTTGCGCCACAGCGATGTATCTTGGATCACTCACAAACGCGTTCGCGGGTCGCCCGTCCGTTGCGACCGCTCTGGCGGAGCGAGCGCTACGGCTAAGTCCCTTCGACTTCCTTGCCTGCCAGGGCCACTTTGCGCTGGGTGCGGCAGCAATTCAGTCTGAGCGATTTGCCGACGCAGCTGTGCAATTGCAAACAGCGCTGCAGCTCAATTCCAACTTGAGTTCGCTCTATTTTGTTACTGCCGCTGCGCTGGCTATGGCCGGACAGCTGTCCGATGCCAGGGCGTTGGCCAAAGTTGGTCTCCAGATGGAAGGGACGTTCCGCTACCTGATGTTTTCCGAGCTGATGGACTCCGAACTTGCCGACAAGTTTGCAGAGGGCTGTCAAAGGTTGAGTTTGCCCAAGTAGGCGATACCCCACCCTCGTAAGCCGGCGCCAACTCTTCCAACCAACTTGGCAAGCCTGCCACCTAGTCTAGGAGAACTTGACAACGGTCTATCGCGACTAAGCGGCCAGCTGGGCGCCGAAAAACACGCGCTTGGTCGCACGACCTCGCGCCGCTGGCGCACCGCCAACCACCGCCCTACATGAACAGAAGCCTCGCTCGTCCCACCGTTTCGCCCATGCGGAGGGGTCAGCGCGGTTCCGATGGACGCCGATGCGCTGCAGCCAGTCCAGCAGCAGTGCGAAGTGCCCGCTGATGGATCGAACTGGGCGGACCTCGCCGGCTCTTCGAGACAGGCATACCCATGACACGGTTGACCCCGGACATCCTGCCGCGCCGCTCCTCGCTGACGGGCATTCTCGCCTTGCTGATGCTTGTCGCTGCAGGAGGTGCTGCCGCGGTTTGGCTCACGCGTGATGACCAGGCGATGGCCACTCCACCAACAGAGCCGCCACCGATTCGAGCGCAGGTCGCAACGGCTAAGCGAGAGGACGTGCCTATCTACCTGTCGGGACTCGGTACCGTGCAGGCCTTTAACACTGTGACGATCAGGGCAAGGGTCGACGGCGAGCTCCAGCAGGTGCTGTTTACCGAGGGTCAGACCGTGAAGAAGGGCGACTTGCTTGCGGTCACAGACCCCCGCCCATTCCAGGCCGCTCTCGATCAGGCCAATGCAAAGATTGCCCAGGACCAGGCCAGTCTGAAGGATGCCCAACTCATCCTGAGCCGCGATACCGATCTCACGGCCAAGCAATTCACTACCGTTCAGACGACCGATACCCAACGAGCCGCAGTAGAGCAGCTGCAGGCTCAGCTTGCGGCGGACCAAGCCGCGCAGCGCGACGCAGCGACACAACTTTCATATACGCAGCTGACTTCCCCGCTCGAAGGGCGCACTGGCATCCGACTGGTCGATCAAGGAAACATCGTTCACGCTACCGATGCGACGGGCATTGTAGTCATCAACCAGATCGAACCGATCTCCGTGATTTCGACCCTTTCCGAGGACAACCTTCCGGCATTGATCGAGGCTCTAAAGTCAGGGCCAGTGCCAGTAACTGCATTTACTTCGGACGGCGCGGTCGATCTTGGGCAAGGTACCCTGACTCTCATCGACAATGAGATCGACCAGACTACTGGCTCGATCCGACTGAAGTCGACCTTTCCAAACGCAGCGCAGAAGCTATGGCCGGGCCAGTTCGTGCAAATTCGTCTTCTCCAGCATGTCGAACGAAACGCGACCACCGTGCCGTCTAGTTCGCTGCAGCGCGGAGCGAGCGGGTTCTTTGTTTACGTCGTTGGGACCAACGACACCGTAGAAGCGCGGGCGGTCAAGCCGGGACAGGTCGCCAGTGGCCTTGCCATCATCGAGCGCGGCCTTGCTTCCGGCGAGCGCGTGGTGACTGCTGGCCAGTATCGCCTGAGCGATGGCGTCAGGATCGTGCCACAGGACAGCGATCGCGTTGCGAGCGGCACCGCAGGGGACTGACCGATGTCGATCTCCTCGTGGTTCATCCGTCACCCCATCGGCACGTCACTGCTGGCATTGGCTATAGTTGTCATCGGCGCTGCGGCATTTCCGCTGCTGCCGGTGGCGCCCCTGCCGGAGGTCGAGTTCCCGACAATCCAGATTTCGACGCAACTGCCCGGCGCCAGCCCACAAACCATGGCCTCGTCGGTCACGCAGCCGCTGGAGCGACAGTTCGGGCAAATTCCAGGCGTCACCCAGATAACCTCTGTCAGCACGCTCGGAACAAGCGCCATCACGCTGCAGTTCGACCTCAATCGAGATATCGACGGCGCGGCACAGGACGTCCAGACCGCCATCAACGCAGCCGCGGGCCAGCTTCCGACCAGCCTTCCCTCGCCGCCGACCTATCGCAAGGTGAACCCGGCCGATCCTCCCGTCCTGGTCTTGGCGTTGACCTCCGACGTGCTGCCACTCACCCAAGTGGACGACTATGCCGAGAACGTGCTCGCGCAGCGCATCAGCCAGGTCCCAGGCGTTTCGCAGGTCGGGATACTTGGCCAGCAGAAGCCGGCGGTGAGAATCCAGGTCGATCCCCGCAAGATTGCCAGCAGGGGGCTGTCGCTCGAGGACATTCGCTCGGTGATCGTATCGACCACCTCTGATTCGCCGAAGGGGAGTATCCAGGGGCCGACGCGAACCTATGCGATCTACGACAATGACCAGCTTCTGTCGGCAGGCCCCTGGAATGATGCGATCATCGCCTACCACGCAGGCGCGTCGGTTCGCGTACGCGACATAGGTCGTGCGATCGATGGGGCAGAAAACACGCAGCTTGCCGCATGGGCGAATGGCACGCCGGCCATACTGTTGCCCGTTTCTGAGCTGCCCGGGGCCAATGTCATAGAGACCGTCGATCCAATCAAGGTGATGCTGCCCCAATTGCAAGCGCTCGCGCCTCAGGCGCTCCATATCTCGCTGCTCAGCGATCGCACGACGACGATCAGAGCGTCGGTGGCAGACGTGGAAAGAACGCTCCTTCTTACAATCGTGCTGGTCGTCGCCGTGATCTTCGT
>CAWKFT010000023.1:0-364256 GCA_963848975.1 uncultured Alphaproteobacteria bacterium | reverse complement strand
CGTCTAAAAGCTTTGGTTGCTTGAGCTTTTTGCCTCTATGTCGCGTGCATCTCGCGCTAATGTCGTGGTCAGCCGAGCAGCGACCGTTCAGCCGCCGCCTGCTGCCGTTGACCTAGGCTTGGGTTGCCGGAAACTGTTGTCTGCTTTGACAATAGGATTGACAATAGCCAACTGACTATCTGCAACCCGCCTTGCATGCTACGCTGAGAGTTCCTTTCTGGGCGCTGCGGACGCAGGAGCAACCGCCATGGGATCTCAGGGCCATCGGATTTCTGATCGGCTTGGCTGCCGGCATCCTCCTATTGCCACATGCAGTCGGTGCGCAGGAGGTGATCTACATCGTTCGGCACAGTGATCCGCCGTCGACGCTGAACCTTGATGAGATTCTCGATGAAACCCCGCTGTCGGAGTCCGGACAACAACGGGCGAAGATGCTGGCCGAGCGACTAAAAGATGCCGGTATCACTGCCATCTATGCTACGCAAACCAAGCGCACAGTGGAGACGGCCGAGCCTCTCGCGAAAGCCCTTGGACTCGAAATTCGCATCCACGCCTATGAGGACACCGACGGCCTGGTCCGTCTCCTCCGCTCCGAGAACGGCAAAGACAGGGTGCTTGTGGTCGGGCATTGGAGCACCATCCCAGAGATTCTCAAGGCGCTTGGATATCCCGAGGAAGTCAAGATCGAACGAAGTGCATATGACAACCTGTTCGTGGTTATCCCGAGGGGCGAGCACCCGCTTGTGCTGCACCTTCACTACTGAAACTAGAGCCGAGGGCACAGCGAGCGGCCCTTACGGAAGGTAGTGTCCAGGACCACTTCGTATCCTTTCTCTTGCTCGCGGTTCGCTGATCGTCGGATGTCCGTTGTCGGCCCGAAATTGCGAAGGGTTTTGGCCTGGAAGCTCCTTCCCGGGGCAAGGTCTGCCAGGCGGCGAAAAAGCTCGGTCCACTTGCGGCGAGGAAGCACCACCGTGGCATCTGCCTCGTGTCCCGATACGCGTTGCATTGGCCCTCACGTTCGGTCTCATCATCGCTGTAACGCTGCCGCGCTGATCCTCGCCCTGGAAAGCGGCCGTCAGAACACCATCGAACTCGTTCGCGACCGCAGCGAGCGAATTATCGACACGATTGTAGAACGGACGCAGTTGCACCTCGATCCGGCACGCGACCAGTCGGAGTTCCTGGCCAGGCTTTTCCGCGACGGCGATATCGACACGCAGAATGAAGCGACCTTGCTGAGCCAGCTTCGGGCAGCGCTCGCCGGTATTCCACAGATCGCAGCGCTCGCCGTCATCCGCACCGATCTGAAGCAGCTGCGCGTCGAACGCCATGGCGACGATGTCGTCATGCGAAAGATCGATATGCGAACGGTGCCCGGCCTTGACGAAGCATTTGAGATGGCGCGAAGCGCAGGACGGCCCGTCTGGGGAGAGCTTCTGTGGAGTGAGCGGCTGAACCAGCCTCTCGTCAACGTCCGCACCCCCTTGTGGCATGAACATTCTTTTCTCGGGATCTTGTTGACCACGGTCACGGTCGCGGAACTGTCTCGTTTTCTCGCCGAGTCGCCCGCTGGGTCAAACGTGGGCGCATTCATTCTTCTTGGCCGCAACCATGTCCTCGCCCACGCAGCGCTTGCGCACAACCCTCAGCTGTTCAAGCGCGACAAGCCCCTTCCGGAAGTGAGCGAGATCGGAGATCCGGTGCTGGCGTCGATCTGGAATCCTGACGCAGAGACGGGCGCGGCTGCTTTCGTCGGTTCTTCGAAAAGCCATATCGTCACTGTCGATCACATTCCCTATGTCTTCATCTACCGTGACATTTCGGGGTACAGCGACCAGCCTTGGGTGGTCGGCCGCTATCTGCCGCTCGACGAACTTGGCAGCGAAGTCCGCAGACTTGAGCACGCGGCCTGGCTCGGGCTGGCGGCCGTCCTTGCTGCCGTCGCCAGCGCCTGGCTGGTCGGCTATTCGATCGGAAAACCGATATCTGCGGCTGGCGCGAGCGACTGCAGCAATTCGCACTCTCGATCTCACCGCAGCTCGCCCGCTCGCCGGCAGTCGTCTTCGCGAACTGGACGAGGCGATCAGGGCTTACAACTCGCTCATCGCGACGTTGCACTGGTTCGAAACCTACGTACCGCGACGCCTGGTCAAGCAGTTGATGGCACAAGGCGAACAGGCGACCGCACTTGTCGAGCGGGACGTCACTGTGCTGTTTACCGACATCGTCGACTTCACAAGCCTTGCAGAAAAGCTATCGGCATCAGATGCGGCAACGTTCCTCAATGACCATTTTCGGCTCCTCGCCGCCTGCGTGGAGGCGGAAGGCGGCACCATCGACAAGTACATCGGCGACTCGCTGATGGCATTTTGGGGAGCGCCTGAATTACAGCTGGATCATTCTGCCCGAGCCTGTCGCGCAGCCGGAGCGATCGCGGCCGCGATCGTTGGTGACAATCGGCGTCGAAGAGGGCTCGGCCAGCCAACCGTGCGAATCCGAATAGGCATACATGCCGGCCCCGCAATGGTGGGAAACATCGGGGCCCCGGGGCGCATCAACTATACGCTGGTCGGAGACGTTGTGAACACGGCGCAACGCATCGAAGATGTCGCCAAAGAGTGCATGACCGATGATGATGAGGCTGTTGTTCTGATCAGCGATGTCGTGCAGCGATCCGTCGGGCCGGAATTTTCGGCACAACCCATCGGCCCGCATATTTTGCGCGGACGCCATGCGGCCACAAACGTTTTCAGACTCGATGCGAGTTGATTGCTTTGCAGGCGGACAACGGCCGGCCCACATGGTCGGATGCCAGAATTTTGGCAAGCGCGCTGTTCGCAGACTAGGCGAAGACCCTTCGTCGAATCTTGTCGCCCAACTGATCCATCGCCGACTTCAGATCGTATTCCAGGAAGTCGGAGGAGCGGCCATGCGAGGATCTGTGATCACAGCCGGGTTCTTGGTGCTCGCCGCTGGAGCGGTGCGGGCCAGTGAAGCGGGCATCGAAGGCAAATGGATACGCGACGATGGGAATGCTCTCGTGCTCATTGCACCGTGTGGAGCGCACATATGCGCGACAAACCTCTGGATAGGCGATACGAGCACAGGCGAAGAGGTCGGAGATCGGCTCGTGATGTCGCTGGAGGCCAGCTCCGATCGCTCTTTCACCGGGGTGGCCTACGATCCAAAGCGCAGTCTTCGCTACTCGATTGTGGTCACGCGGCAAAAGGAAGGCTTGGTTACTCGTGGTTGCTTCGTAGGAAAGCTGCTGTGCAAGGACGTGTCGTGGACGCCCGAGAGATAGGTCGTTGCTTGGCCGGAGGATCCGAACAACTTGACGGAATCGGGCGCCAATTCGCGCGTCCTGTTTGCTCCAGGGGCGTATGCTCGTGACCTACTTTATCGCTTATGTGGCTTCGCTCATCGTTTTTGGCCTTCTGGACGGGATTTGGCTGATGACGATGACGAGCAGGCTCTACCGTCCCGCGCTTGGCGAGATCCTGCTTGACAATTTGAGATCGACTCCGGCGCTAACCTTCTATCTGCTCTTTCCGCTTGGGCTTGTCGTATTTGCTGTGGCACCCGCGTTGAAAAGCGGCTCTTTCGCTATGGCGATCGGCTACGGCGCGCTTCTGGGACTTATCGCTTATGGAACCTATGACCTCACCAACTACGCCACGCTGCGCAACTGGACGATGCAGATTACCCTCGTCGACTTGCTCTACGGTACGGTGGTCGCGGCGTTAACGTCGCTGGCCGCCTACTACGTCACTCGCGTCACCATGAACTGGTTGGGCAGCTGAGCGGGGCAAGTCTGGGTTTCCGTTGTCGCCAACCGATACTGGCTAATCCCCCATGCACGACCCGACGCGTGGCCAAACAGCTCCGACGTCGCCAAGAAGAAGAGGCGCCACCGGCGACGCCAAAGCTCCGCATTGCGGCCGTAGACATGGCGAAGAATGTCGTCGATTTCATCGGCGTTGGCGTCATAGTTCGACAGCCAGGCATCGGCGGTACGGCGGTAGTGCTCGCCACCCCACCGCCAATCTCGCTCGACGGAAAGGCTTTCGGGAAATGCGTGCATGAGACGGTGGCTTGGCATGATACCGCCGGTGAAAAAGTGCTTTGCGATCCAATCGTTAGGGTCGCTGTGATCGAAGCGGTATGGCGTTTCGACGTGGCTGAAGACATGGACCAAGACGCGTCCGTTGGGTGTGAGCCGGCCTCTGAGGCGTGACAGCAATAGTGGCCAGTTCGCCATGTGCTCGAACATCTCGATCGACACGATGCGATCGAACGTCTTGTCGACGGAAAATGCGTTCATGTCCGCAACCAAGACCGCCAGGTTGGTCAAGCCGCGGCGCGCCGCCTCGTCGACGACATAGGCGCGCTGCGAATGCGAACTGGACACTGACGTAATTTGGGCGCGGGGAAAGCGTTCGGCCATCCACAGAGATAACGACCCCCAGCCGCAGCCGAGCTCGAGAATGGTCTGGCCGTCCTCGAGTGCCGCATTCTCGGCCGTCTGCGCCAGGGCGTGCTCTTCGGCTTCGGCGAGGGTGGCTGCTGCGGTTGGAAAGATGCAACAGGAATATTTGCGGTGCGGACCGAGAACAAGGCCGAAGAAGCGTTCGGGCAGTTCATAGTGCTGTTCATTGGCGGCCGCCGTATGTGTCGCAACGGGGAAATGTCGCATCGTCTCGGCGAACAGTCGGGTCGCCTCCGGAGAAGCGGTCCTCAATTGCCTGTCAGTCCGCGCCACGAGCAGGCCGATCGCACGTCTCAACAAGGGGTCGGGCCAGGGCAAGGCCTCACCGACCCTCGCGATCCCGTCGATCAGTCCCATTGGCACACCATCATCGGTCTCTCGGAGGCGCCGGAAAAAACGCGTTGGTTCGTGCCTGATAGGTGCGGTAGGCGTCGCCCCGCGTTGCCAGCATGTGCTCCTCGAGCGGCGGGATACCCGAGATGCGCACCAGAAGCCAATACATGCAGACCGGGGCCGCAAGGGCTGCCCAGCCCCATTCCCAAGGCCCGATGGCGAGCAAGGGGTAGGCGAGCCAGCCGAGCCACTCGAAGAAATAATTGGGATGGCGCGACCACCGCCAAAGTCCCACATCGCAGACCTGGCGACTGTCGGGAGCGTCCGCCGCGAAACGGCGCAGTTGGCGATCCGCCGTCGCCTCGCCAAGGATTGCCACGGTCACCACGATTGCGCCCAGCCAGTCCTGCGGCCTGAGGGACGCTTCCGGGTTGGCGGCCGCGAGCACCATCGCCAGCCCGAGGGGAACGCTCACCAGCGCCTGCTTCTGCAGGAGGATGAACATCTGTCGGGGCGCGTCCGAGCCCCATCCACGAACCAGCTTCGCATAACGCGGATCATCCTGAATACCGCGCGTGCGTCGGGCGATATGGAGTCCGAGCCGTAGCGCCCAGACGCAGGCGAAGGCGGCAACCATGACCCGTCGCGGACCGGAAAAGTCTGCGCCCGTGGGTGGCAACAGGGCGCCACCCAGGCCGACTACGCCGACGCTGAACGTCCAGATCGTGTCGACCCAGCCAGAATTCCCGGTCGAGCGCCAAGCGAGCCACGCGATCGACATGCCCGCCGCAAGGGCGATCTCGACACACAGCAGTACGAGCAGAAACTCTATAGGCGTCATGTAGGCCGCTCGCTCAGAGCCTGATCAGAGGCTGCAGCAGGCGGCCGAGCCAACTCTGAAGGGCAATACCACCCTGGAGCGCGACGATGCAGATGCAGGGAACCCCCTCGCAGACGGTCGGCTTGTGCTCCATCGTCTCGTCCGCCTCGTCGAAATCCCCCGGCCCGTAACGGCCATATTGATGCTCGAAAGCCCCTTCAAGGACACAAGTCCATTCGATGCCGGTGTGCTTGTGGTGCGGGAGGTTTGTCAGTGGCGCCGCTTTCAACATGAACACCTTGATTCCGTCGGCTTCCCCTACCGATACCGATCTCCGGTAGACGCCCGGCCCGACCCAGCGCCAAGGCCCCAGTCGATAGCTGGCGAGCGGATCAGCCGCAGCGGCAGGCTCGGGCGCTCCACCCTCGTCGACGCGACGCAAGGCTTCCTCCAGGGCCTTCGGGCCAAGTAACGTGGCAGGCGCTGCTTCAAGCAGAGTACCCCCAATCGCCTCGTACAGCCCTATCTGACGGCTGCATGACGGGCAGCGCGCAAGATGCATAGCGACGATCAGGCCGCGCGGGCGATCGAGCGATCCGGCCGCCCAGGCAGCGAGTGTTTCATCGGTCGGATGGTGGGTGATGGAGGATGTCATTGCAGCTCACCCAGCCGTTCACGAAGGCGCTGCAGGGCAAGTCGAATACGAGACTTTACGGTGCCCAGCGGGAGCTTGAGCAGTTCCGCGATCTCGGCATGAGCAAAGCCATCGAAAAAGGATAGCCGTATGACGCGCAGCTGCTCCTCTGGCAACGTCGCAATCGTCGACCGGATGACATCGTTGCGCTCGGTGACGAGAAGGTAAAATTCGGGTTCTGCAGGGTCCTGCTCTTCGAGAGGATGCTGCTCTTCGAGCCACGCGGATGCGCGGACCGCACGCCGGCCAATGTCGACGCTCACGTTGCGGGCGATCGCAAAAACCCAGGACGAAGGGTTGGCACGCGCGCGATCGAATTGCCCAGCTTTTCGCCAGAGCCGCAACAGGGTTTCCTGTGCGAGGTCTTCAGCCTCGTCGGGGCTCGCGCCGCGACGCATCATCATCGCTTTCACCCTTGGGGCATAGTGCTGGAATAGCTCCGCGAATGCCGCACGGTCCTGTGACTCGGCAACCCGGGTGATCAGCCGGGCGGGGTTAAATTCCACCATTGTTCTGCAGTATACGTTCAAGCGCGCCCCGGACTGCAAACTTTTTGCCGAACGATGCCTTCTTCGGCACGTCTTAGAACCTGATACGCTTCGCGACGCGCGTTGGATCACCCACATGATCCAAATCCGATCTCCGATCGTATCTACGCCACCAGGACGCATTTCGTGATCACCGGAGGTGTGAATGCAGGAGGCGAGGAAGCGGGTCGCCGTTGTGGGTGCCGGCATCTCAGGCCTCTCTGCCGCTTGGCTGCTGAGCCGCCGAAACGACGTCGTCCTATACGAGCGCAACTCTAGACTGGGCGGTCATTCCAACACGGTCGAGGTGGAAGGGTCGCGTGGACCGGTTTGGGTCGATACCGGGTTCATTGTCTACAACGAGCTCACCTATCCCAATCTGCGGGCGTTGCTCGGCCATCTTGGCGTTCCAAGCACGCCTTCCAATATGTCCTTCGCTGTGTCGCGCAATCGCGGCCGGCTGGAATATTCCGGCTCCAGCCTCAGAGGCCTCTTCGCTCAGCGGCGCAACCTTGCCAGCCCACGCTTCTGGTCGATGCTACTGCGACCTCGCTCGGTTCTACAGGTCCGCCGCCACAGACCTCGCGGCGATGCCGGCATCCCACACGCTGGGCGACTATCTTGACCGAGGCCGTTACGGCGGAGCCTTCCGCGACGACCACCTGCTTCCGATGGCAGGGGCAATCTGGTCAGCGCCCTGCGCTTCCATTCTCGGATATCCGGCCAGCTCCTTTCTCCGCTTCTTCCACAATCATGGACTGTTGAACTTGAGCGGCAGGCCGCAATGGCGGACCGTCGAAGGGGGGAGCATCTCCTACGTACAGAAGCTTGCGGCCGACTTTTCAGGCACTATCCGGCTCAACGCGGACATCGCTGCAGTCATCCGCCGCGACCACGATGTCATCATCGTCGACCGAAATTCGGGCGTCGACCATTTCGATGACGTCGTGCTCGCAACCCATGCCGACCAGGCTCTCACCATCCTCGCCGATCCGTCGGTGGAAGAGCAATCGATCCTCGGCGCTTTCAGCTACTGTCGAAACGAGGCTGTCCTGCACACTGACACAACTGCCATGCCGCTTCGTCGCACGGTCTGGTCGAGTTGGAACCATGTTGACGGCCAACCGGAAGAGAAAGCCGTCAGCGTCACCTACTGGATGAACCGGCTGCAGCCGCTCGATACCGACAGGGCGCTACTCGTGACGCTCAACCCGCCCGCGCCGCTCCGCGACGATCTCGTCTTGCGCTGCGAGACGTATCATCACCCCCTGTTCGATCTCAAGGCAATCAACGCACAGGACCGATTGTGGACCTTGCAAGGAAAGCGTCGCACATGGTTCTGTGGAGCCTACTTCGGTTCCGGCTTCCATGAGGACGGCCTGCAATCAGGCCTCGCCGTGGCTGAGGCGCTGGGCGGTGTGAGGCGTCCATGGACCGTCGCACAAGAATCGTCGCGAATATCCATTCCCTCTTCGTGGCCTCCCCCGGGACTTTCCCATCGTCAGGAAATGGCGGCATGAACGGGTCAAGATTATACTTCGGTACGGTCATGCACCGTCGACTGCGGCCTCGCGAGCACTCGCTGCGCTATCGGCTCTTCTGGACGTTGCTCGACCTCGACGAAATACCGAAGCTTTCAACGAAAAGCGCACTGTTCTCCTACAACCGCTTCAACCTGCTGAGCTTCCACGATCAAGACCACGGCGACGGTACCGGCACACCCCTACGGCCGCAGATCGAGGCGATCCTTGCCCGCAATCACATTCCGTTCGACAGCGGTCCAATCAGGTTGCTGTGCATGCCGCGTGTGCTTGGACGCGGGTTCAATCCCATCAGCGTGTACTTCTGCTATCGCAAGGACCAGGCGCTCACGGCGATCGTTTACGAAGTTCACAACACGTTCGGCGAACGTCACAGCTACGTTTTCGACACGAAGCTCGTGCCTGGGCGCGTTGACCACGAATGTGGCAAACAATTCTACGTCTCGCCATTCATGGATATGGAAATGAACTATGAGTTCAGGACCCTGCCTCCGGGTGAGCACGTCGCACTGGCCATTCGCGGCTCGGATGCGCACGGCATCCTGATCCACGCTTTCCTGACAGCTTCTGCCGCGCCTTTTCTGTCCTCCCACCTCCTTCGCGGCCTGCTGCTCTATCCGCTCCAGCCGATCAAGGTCATGGCCGCGATTCATTGGCATGCGCTCTGGCTCTGGCTGAAAGGCATCCCAATCCGCGAAAAGCCGGCGCAGCCCGAGCAAGTCACCACGCCGATAAACGAAGGTTCAAGGTCGCGCGTGATGTGAATTGGCGGCTCAGGCAGACACGTGGATGTTTGCCGGTCGCATGCAACGATGAGGGCGTGTCGCTCACGGAAGGACTCTGACAATTGTTTTCCCTTGGCGTCGCTCGGTCGAGTTGAAGGCGGCCACGGCATCGTCGAGGGTCGAGACGTTGCCGATGTTCGTCCGCACTCGACCGTCGCGCACGCGCTGAACGATCTCACTCAATTGGGCACGATCGGACTCGACAACGAAGTCGACTGCCAGGCCGTTGGCGGGCCGCGCTTCCGGCGGTCCGACGACGGTCACCAGTATTCCTCCAGCGCGAACCAGGCCTGCAGATCGCTTCTGGATGTCGCCGCCGATGACGTCGAAAACCAGATCGACGCCGCCAACGTCCTCCAAAGGGTCGCTTTCGAGGTCGACAAACTCATTCGCACCGAAGTCGAGCACCGTCTGACGGTCGGCAGTGCGTCCGGTGCCGATGACGTAGGCGCCGGCCTCGCGCGCGAGTTGCGCCACCATCGAACCGACTGCGCCGGCCGCTCCATGGGCGAGGACGCTCTGACCCGCCTGAAGGCGGCCATGCTGGAACAGCCCTTGCCATGCGGTCAGTCCCGAGATCGGCAGGCTCGCGCCCACCGTGAAATCGACGTCGCCCGGCAGCGGCGCGAGGTTGCGTGCCTCCATAGTCGTGTATTCAGCAAGGGTGCCGTCACGATACCAGTCGGCCAGGCCGAACACCCGCTGTCCCAGCGACAGTCCCGTTGTGCCGTAGCCGAGAGCGGCGACCACTCCGGCCAGCTCGTGTCCGGGGATCGAGGGTGTTCGGTCAAGGTCAAGGCGATCGGTCCAGGTCGAGGGCCACGCCAGCTCTGTCGGGACGAATCCCGAAGCATGAACCTGAACGATGACGTCGTTTATTGCTGCCTGCGGCTCCGGCCGCTCCACCAGCTTCATTCCGGCCGTTCCCGCGGCCTGGTCCGTCACAACGATTGCCTTCATCGTCTATCTGCCTGTGGTCGACAGGAAAGACTATCCTAAAGCCACGTTGCCACTGGTGCCAGCACGATGAAACCCGCGAGCGGGCACACAACCTGGAATCCAGAGCTGGCCATGCCGATGTCGGGTCGCCAAGTGTGCGAATATGGCTGAAGAGGCGCGCGTCGCGACCAGCTTTTCGAGCCTATTCGGGGAGGCCAGCCTTTAGCAACCCTTCTCGCAGATGTTCGGCGTCGGCAGGGTATTTGTAGTGCGGCATCTCCGCTCGCACGCTGAAACCCGGCTTGCGTCGGAGCACCTCGGCGGCCTGGGCGCGAGCTTCGTCGAGGCGTCCGAGCTGCGCTAGGCATGCTGCCTCACGGGCCATCACCCAGGGGGACATTTCGTGCCTGAGTTTCCGGTTTGCCGCGAGTGCTTCTTCGTAGCGTCTCAGCAAGTAGAGGCAGACCGCCATGGTGCCCCAGCCAAACTTCACATATGGATCGAGCCGGATCGCCCTGCCGGCCATTTCGATGCCCTCCTCGGCACGACCAACGACGCCAAGGGCGGCGGCCAAATGGACAAGGCCGACGGCATCGTTCGGGTTGAGAACGATCCCATTTTCAAGGTGCGCAATCGCCAGATCGTACTCACCACATAGACGGTAGACCTGCCCGAGGAACGTCTGGCATCGGCTTTCGCGCGGGTCCAGCCGGACCGCGGTGGTCGCAACGTCCAATGCCCGCCGCTTTACCAAATCGGGCGCATTGCCGTGGCCGTTCTCGATCAGCAGTGCCAAGCCCAGATAGGCATGCGCCAGGCCATAGTTTGGATCGAGAACCACGGCCTGTTCGAACAGCTCCCGAGCGCGGCGGTTGTTTTCCATACCGATACCACGCAAATGCTGGATTCCAGCGAGAAGGCAGTCATAGGCCGCTAGGCTCTCTGTTGGCTTGTTGGATGCCGTCCTGATCTCGGCATCCTCCAGTCGCCCGGTCAGTGTCGCGACGATCGTGTTCGTAAGCTCATCCTGGACGTCGAACAGCTCTTCGATGCGGCGGTCGAAACGTTCACTCCAGAGATGGTTTCCTAGGCCGGCGTCGATCAATTGCGCCGTGATGCGGATCCGCTTCCCCATTTTGCGGACACTGCCCTCGACGACGTACCGCACGCCTAGCTCGCGTGAGACGCGTCGCACGTCAACGGATTTGCCGCGATATTGAAAAGACGAATTGCGGGCAATGACGAACAGGGAACGCGAGCGCGAAAGCTCGGTGATGATGTCCTCGGAAATGCCGTCCGAAAAATATTGCTGCTCCGGATCGCCGCTCAAATTGTCGAACGGCAGGATGGCGACCGACGGTTTTTCTGGGAGCGGCGGGGGTTCGGACAGTGTGGGCAAGGCACGACCCGACAGCCTGAAAACGTGTACCGGCTTGGCGATGTTCTTGAGAGCGACCTCCCCCATGTCCTCGAAGGGATAATGCTCCCTGCCTCGAACCTCCTCCCGCACTTTGGCTGATACGCAGATGGCGCCTGGTTCAGCCAATGCTTCTAGCCGCGCAGCAATGTTTACGCCGTCGCCATAGATATCCGAGCCCTCGCCGACAATATCGCCGAGGTTAACGCCAATGCGCAGTTGAATGCGCCGGTCTTGTTCCAAGAAGCCGTTGGCATCGTCCATGCCCTCCTGAATTTCCAGCGCTGCTTTGACCGCGTTGACCGCGCTGGCGAATTCCAGCAGGACGCCGTCGCCCATGACCTTCACGATGCGACCCTCAAAGCGGCGCACGATTGGCTCTACAATCGCTTTTCGCCGGTGCTTCAAAGACGAGAGAGTTTCAGCCTCATCTATCTGCATCAGGCGCGAGTAGCCGACCACGTCGGCGACGACGATGGCAGCGAGGCGACGTCGAGTTTCAGTCATCCAATTTGCCTAGATGTCCTAGCGTCCGATGCTATTTCTGCAACGGGCAGGAGTCTATTGGGCTGCCTGCCGAATAGATGCTCAAAGGCCGGCAATGTCTGCTGTCGCGTTCTGAACGCCCAACAACAGAAGTTGGGCTTACGGCCAGAAGTTGCCTTTGGGTCACACAACTGCGGAATGCGGACCTTCCCTTGCTTGCAAATCGCATTCCGGACTCAGAGAACTGCGGTTCTTGGTTTACTTTCACGAAGACCTTGTTCTGGAGAGTTCCGATGCGCCGATATCTAGCTGCAGGTGTCTTGGTGTTCGGTTGCATGACGAACGCTCACAGCCAGCAGGACAACGCTGCCGATCTCGCGAAGAAGCTTTCGAACCCGGTTGCCGATCTCATCAGCGTCCCTTTCCAGTTCAACTACAATGAAGGGATTGGCCCGCTGGAGGAAGGGTCGCAGACTTACCTGAACTTCCAGCCGGTCGTTCCATTTACCCTCAACGAGAACTGGAACCTGATCTCGAGGACGATCCTGCCGGTCGTCTACCAAGAGGAGATATTCCCGGGTTCTGGCACCCAGTTTGGCCTCGGCGACATCACGCAGAGCTTCTTCTTCTCGCCTCGTCAGCCTTTTCACGGCCTAGTGTGGGGCGTTGGCCCGGCCTTCGGCATACCCACCGCATCCGATGACCTGCTTGGGTCGGAGAAGTGGAGTGCTGGTCCGACCGGCGTCGCGCTTTGGCAGGGTCATGGATGGACAATCGGCGCTTTGGCAAACCATCTCTGGTCCTTTGCCGGCGATGGCGACCAACCTGACGTCAACTCGACGTTCGTGCAGCCCTTCATCTCCTACACGACGAAGACTGCCTGGAGCTTTACGCTCAACACCGAATCCACCTACAACTGGGATACGCACGACTGGTCAGTGCCGATCAACTTCGTGGTTGCCAAGATCGTCAAATTCGACAAGTTGCCGGTGCAGCTCTTTGCAGGCGCGCGCTACTGGGCCGAGACGCCGGAAGGCAGCGGGCCGACAGGCTGGGGCGCCCGGGCGGGGTTCACGATCCTACTTCCCAAAGGATAGTGCACTGTCCATCCCTAAGACGTCGATGCGATGGGACGATGGCCGCAGCGCTATGTGAGGGGGATCTGCTCAATGAGCGATTTCATCGTGAAGGCGTCGAACAGGGGGACGACGATCAAGCTCCACCGTGGCGAACGAAAATGCCTCGTCGGGTTTGATCTCGATCGTGAAAATGCAACCGACGATTTTGTTGGCTTCGCTCTGGAGTTCCGCCCTCCAGGATCCCGAAGTTGGAGCCGTGTGTTCAACAGGCTGCGCTTCTCCTATGAGGGGTTGAGCGAGACCCAGATCAAGGCCGGAGCTCCATCGACCGAAGCTCCCATACAGAAGTTCCGCTGGATCCACTTTCCCTTTGACGCAAGGGACGGCGAATACCGCTACCGGGCGACCCCGATGTACATGCGCGCCGACGGCTCCCTGATGCGTGGAGAGGTGGCGGAGGCGGCGATCGACCTTAGCCACGCAACAATCGAAGGCGCGATTGATGTTGGATTTACCCGCGGCTACGCCTCGTCGCAGGCCTATGCCAACCGCACCAGATTTCCATGCCAGGAGCGCATTTTGCCCCCGGAGGATAGCCCTCCGCCGGCTGACCTTGAACATGACATGTCGCGATGTCAGACCGAATACTCCTGGCTGGGTTTTGAAAGCCGCGAGACCGTCTACGGGCTATTGGACGAAGCATTCGAAGATTCCGCAGTGACGGTCGACGCTCTGCTCTATGAGTTGCGAGAACCGGAAATCGTTCGCAAGTTGGAGAGACTGGGCCCTCGGCTGCGAGCGATCGTCGACAATCACGACGACCACGGAGCTGAAGGTTCAAATGAAAGCATTGCGGCCGGGAGGCTCGCGGCGGCCGGCGCGCAGATAAAGCGCGGCAAGTTCGGGCGGCAACAGCACAACAAGGTGTTGCTCCTGCGGCGCGACGGAAACCCGTTCAAGGTTCTGGGGGGATCAACCAACTTCACCCTGCGCGGCTTCTACGTCCAGAGCAACAACACGGTCGTCTTCACCGATCCCAAAACCCCGGCGCTCTTCGCCTCGGTGTTTGAGAAGTATCTTGAGATCATCGACAAGCGGGGCGCGGCGAGTAAGTTCCGCAACGATCCGTTGTCGCAGATGTGGCACGACTGCAGTCCACCTGGGGGGCCGGTCGTCCGAATAGCGATTTCACCACACGCAGATCCGCTGCTATCGCTTGGACCAGTGGCCGACGCGATCGAGAGAGCCCAGAGCTCGGTTCTATACGCCGTCGTGTTCCTCAACCAGCTGACGGGAAGAGTGCGCGACACGCTGGAAGAACTCGTTCACCGTACGACCTTCTCCTATGGGATTTCGCAACGCCGAGGCAGTCTGTCGGTCTTCAAGCCGGATGGCAGTCGCGGACTTGTCTCATTTGCATACCTCGCCAACGAGGCTCCTGAGCCCTTCTCATCGGAATGGTCGAGCTACTCTGGCGACGGAAAGACGGCGAACGTCCTCCACCACAAGTTCGTGGTCACCGACTTCAACACACCAAGCGCGAGGGTCTTTACCGGATCGTCGAACATGGCAGCCGGTGGAGAGAAGGAGAATGGTGACCACCTGATCATGATCGAAGACAGCAGAGTGGCGACAGCCTATGCGGTCGAAGCTCTGAGGAGCTTCGATCATTTCCACTTCCGCGTCGCATTGCGCGAGGCCGACCAGACGCGAAGGGTGCTCAAGCTGGCGTTGCCCCCGAGGTCAGGCGAGCGCCCATGGTTCAGGGAGGTCTACGTTTCAGGCCACATCAAAGAGCGGGATCGATTGCTTTTCAGCTCGTAGTCGCGGCTTTGGGCGATCTTCTCCTGATGTGCGTCCTAGCTATGCTTGGTCCTCGTATTTGAAGGATACGCTGATCCTTGCCCGGTAGGCTTCGACCTTCCCGTCCTTAATTTGCAGATCGAGTTTGACGACCTCGGCGATGCGCAAGTCTCTCAAGCTACTTGATGCGCGCTCTACCGCAGCGCGCGCGGCTTCATCCCAGGACTTGGTGCTCGTACCGACCAGTTCGATGATCTTGTAAACGCTATCTGCCATTGGACTTCTCCAGATTGAGCTTCAGCAAGGCGGGTTTCCGCATCCACATCATAGCGATCTTGATCCGGGTGCCCAGAACAACCGCCCACGTGGGTCCTGAAGGGAGGCCGATTCCGCCGAATAGCTTGAGATTTGGGCACGCATGTTGGCGGCCAAGACAATGTGTGGCACGAGTTCACCAAGTAGGAGATCTAGGATGATTGCATCAATATATGACGTTTCGGTCCTACGCGCTGATGGTAGCCAAACGACTCTTGCAGACTATGCTGGCAAGGTGCTGATTATCGTCAACGTCGCTTCGAAATGCGGCTTTACCAAGCAATATGAAGGGCTCGAGGAGCTATATCGCACTTACAGGGATCAGGGCCTAGTTGTCCTAGGGTTCCCAGCCAATGACTTCGCTGGCCAAGAGCCGGGCACCGACACTGCTATCCAGGACTTCTGCCGTTTGACCTACGGGGTCGATTTTCCGGTTTTTGCGAAGATCGTTGTCAAAGGGCCAGAGAAGCACGCACTCTATCGGATACTTATCGAGGCCCAATCGAGGGCCTCATTCAAGCCGGGTAGCACGCTTCTGCGCGAATTGACGGAATCCAATTTGATCCCGGCGCCGGGCGAGGTGAGCTGGAACTTCGAGAAATTTGTTGTCGATCGGAACGGGAAAATCGTGGCCCGCTATGGGTCGGACACGGCGCCCCAGGATGAAGAAATCACGGGCGTTGTCCGCGAACTTCTCGCTGCCTAGTCGCTTCTCGGAGAGCACATTTCGCGAGCTTCGAGCAATGTCCGGGGCAATGCGAGATGGCCGGTTGCTGATCGACCTGCGGGACTGCGCAATTTGGGAATTCTGGCTAGCAACGATTCGTTAACCAATTCGGCGCAGCCTTTGGTTGTCGGGCGCGTGGCGTGTCAGCCCGAAACGGCGCCACCACCCTGGCTCAGCTCTCGCCAGGCGCCCCTTGTGGCCCATCTCGCGGACGTGTGTCCCTGTGACAGCTCACGATGCACTGATGGCAGAACCCCCCACCGATCCGAAGATTGCGTCGGCACTGGATGCCGTTGGTCGAGCTATTGGTGGCCTTCACATTATTGCAGAGTTGGACCGAAGCGAGGTCACCGATATGTTCGATCAAACGCTACCCATTGGCGATCCTGATGACGTGCGGTCCGCTTACGATACGGTCCTTCACGTCGTCGAGGTTCTTGAACAGACGCGTGAGTTCATCGAGATCGCGATCCATCGCATTCAGGCCTGCCATCACGATGCCTCTCCAATGGACTCAGGCGCAGACTGCGCCATGAGCTCGGTCGAGCCATGATCGACCGCGATCTTGAACTGCAGCGCGTCCTAGACCGAGCAAAGGTGCTCGGACTGGAGCTCCCGGCCCGGCACTGAAAGGCTGGAATGAAGATCGTTCTTACCAACGAGACGCCGCGACAGGTGCCGGCATTGTTTCCGTGCGGGTCGATGGTGGACCGGGCATGGTCTGATGGCGAAAAAAAAGTTTCGTATCTCGTCCAAGTCGATCACGCCCTGCACCGCCTATGCCGCGTATGAAGGTAACTACCCGGTCTCGCCGCCGTAGCTCATTGCAGCTGAGCCCTCTTAATAACGTACATGGTCCCGGGAAAGGACGAACGGTTCCTCGAACGGCCTGCGGGCAACTTCCATCTGCCGACCCTCCAAGTAAACCGCGATCGGCTGCAGGATGGTCGCGCCCTGCCGGGTCGCACCCGTGACATCTTCGAACACGTAGTCGCTGTCGACCTGATGCAGCACTGTGATATCGGCTAGCGCACCAACTCCGAGATGGCCCAAATCGGGGCGTCGAATGGCAAGAGCCGGCCGGTTCGACGACATGCCGATCACCTGCGGCAGCTCGAGCCCACAATTGAGCAGCTTGCTCATCGTGTGCAAAAGGTCGAACCCCGGTCCTTCTACTGCAATCACATGCACGTCCGAGGAGATCAGGTCAGGCGGGAACCCCTGCGCGAGCGCACCTTCCATCGTCTCATAGCTGAAGGCCCCCATGCCGTGGGCGATATCGAACAGCACACCCCGCTCCCTGGCTGCGCGGACCGCCGGAAGTATTTTTCCATCCGGTCCCAGAAGGGAGTTTGGGGCCGGACGAAAGCAATGCGTGAGGATGTCGCCCGGCCTCAGCATCGAGACCACATCGGCGTAGCTTGGTGGCGCCGGTCCGATGTGGGTCATCAGCGGCAGCCCGACCGCATTTGCCGCCTTGAGCGCAAGTTCCAATGCCCCAAGACCGAGATCACCGGTTACCGGTCCGCCGATGCGCACCTTGACGCCGACGATCCGGTCGCGATTGGCCTGGATCTTTGCCACGCAGCGATCGACCGGCAACATCTCGCGGAGCGTCGCTTCGCCGATCGACACGCCCTTATCGAAGCCAAAGATGCCCGGAAACGAGATGTTGAGGAACGCGAATAACCGGTAGGGGCAGCGAGACATGACATAGTCGCGGAAGCCGTCGTAGTTGCCGGCGCCCGCACTGCCGGCATCCACCAGGGTCGTCGTCGCGGACCGCCGCGCAATGAAGCCTGGCTCGACGCTGAGTGACGTGGCCTTGTGATAGACGTGGGTGTGAACGTCGATGAGTTCGGGAGCGACGATGGCGCCATTCATATCCTCGACGCGGCTGCAGCGCCCCGCGAGCTCCTTGCCGACCGCGGCGATCCTGCCGGCCTTGATCCCGACGTCCAGCACATCGTCGACCCCGTTCCGCTCGTCAAGAACACGGCCTCCTTTCAATACGAGGTCGAATTCTTGCACGGCAGCGGCCTCATTCATGGCGATTTTCTGGTTGAACTGGGCGGATGCAGGTGTAGCTGCATTTTGGTACAGCGTACTCAGGAAAATTCGACGCTCGTGGGACGAGGCTCTGCGGTCGAAATCGCCCAACCGTGCGGGCGAGCCAAGCGGCGATAGGAAGAATTCAGCATCCTGATCGTCGGGTCCTCCAATCCACCGCCGGCCCCAATTGGCGCGCCCGGTTCATTCGAGCCGGGCGTAGCTCTTTGAGCGAGCGTCTAGCCGCAAGATTGAACGGTACCGGATCACGAATCAGGGTGGTACGATGCCGCATGGGTTGGCGGAGGAATCTGGTCAGCGGAGGAAGCAATGTCGGAAACCACCGTCAATGTTCGCTACATGGTGGACGACGTGGAAACTTCCATCACGTGGTACGCCAATCATCTCGGTTTTGAGGTCATGTCAAACCATGCTCCCGCCTTTGCGGATGTGCGGCGAGGCGCTTTGCGGCTGCTGCTCAGCGGACCGGCGAGTTCGGCGGGACGGCCGATGTCTGACGGCGAACAACCCCGGCCCGGTGGCTGGAACCGCATCCACCTCATAGTCGATGATTTGGCTGGTGAGGTGACGCGAATGCGTGCCGCCGGCGTCCGGTTCCGCAATGACATCGTCAAAGGGCCAGGCGGCTCGCAAATTCTGATGATCGATCCATCCGGAAACTTCGTGGAGCTCTTTGAACCGGCGGGCCAATGACCGCGATCCCGGCCCTTGCGTCGATGAGCGACGCCGCGATCCGCGAGATCGCCCCTGGTCGTCGCGGTTGTCTCCAGGCGCTGTTGCAGCGGGGCTAAGCGGCGGGCCTGTTTCGCGCCGTCAGCGCCATCAGCGCCTCCGACAGGCGCTTCTTGGCGCGCTCGATCGCCGTTCTCGTCGATGGCATCGAGATCGAGGAACAGGTCGAGGCCCGTCGCGTGCTCGCTGATGACCTGCGGGCGCTGCGCCAGCTCGCCGAGCAGCCCTTCGACCGCGTAGGGCACGACCTCGCGGCTGATGCCCTTCATGGCGATCGGCGGCAGCGGCCGCGCCCGCACGATGTCGCGCACGAGCGCATAGGTCTCGTAGCTGAGACAGATGCCGCCGGGCTCGGCGATCGATTGCAGCCGGGCCGCGAGATTCGCCTCGGCGCCGATGATCGTGTAGTCCATCCGGTCGTCGCTGCCGAAGTTGCCGACATTGCAATAGCCGGTGTTGATGCCCATCCGGGCCCGGAACGGCTGCTCGATGCCGCGCTCGCGCCAGATCGTTGTTCAGCTGTTCGAGCCGCCGCTGCATGTCGACGGCCATCGCGCAGGCAGGCTCGCGCGTCCTCCTTCGACGCCCTTCGTCTCGGGATCGCCGAAGAAGACCAGGATCGCGTCGCCGATGAACTTGTCGACGGTGCGCGCCATGCCTGAGCGCGATGGCCGACATCTCGGTGAAGTACTCGTTGAGCAGCGCGGTCAGGTCCTCCGGCTGCAGCCGCTCGGTGATCGCCGTGAAATTCTTGATGTCCGAGAAGAAGATCGTGAGCTTCTTGCGCTCGGTGGCGATCGTGACGTCCTTCTGGCCGCTGAAGATGCTCTTGTAGATCTGCGGCGACAGGTACTTGGCGATCTTCATGCGAGATCGAGGCGAGGAAGTCGTTGGCCTCCGCGAGCTCCCTGTTCATGCCTTGGACGAAGGCCGACTGCCGGCGCTGCAGGAGGATGAAGGCCAGGCCGGCCGCCGTCGCCACGCCGAAATAGACCAGCAGATACTTGAAGGAGAGGACATTCGCGGCGATCGGCTGGGCGACGGAAATCTCCTGGATGCCGCGCACGTCGCCGACCTTCCAGTCCGTCTTGGGGCTGTCGGGATGGGAGTTGTGGCAGTTGACGCAGACCTGCCCCATGACGCACCGGCGCGGCCGCCCGGACATGCCGATTGAGCAGCGTCCCGGAGACCTCGACGATGGGCTGCTTCGGATCGCGCGAAGCGCGGCAAGCGCGCCCTCCTCGAACGCGTCGAGCTGAGTGCGGCTCGCGTCCCTTGAACGGCAGGTCGGAGACGAAGCGATACTTCACGGACCCGTCATGCGCGCTGATGCGCTTGCCGAGCTCGATCGACAGCGTCGCCGGGATCGGAATGGCGCCGGGAACGTCCCGGTAGTTGTGCGTGGTGGTGACGACGCCATCGGCCTGCAGAACGCGGCCGACGACGTCGCTGCCGTAGAACCCGCGCATCTCGTCGATGATCCGGCTGATCTCGCTGGCCTGCGCCCTGAGCATCCGCTCCGAGAGGTCGCGCAGGTCGAGCCACACCGCGATCGGCAGGCCGATCAGTCCGAGGACCACCGCCAGGACCACCAGAGGTCCCATGGTTCGCTGCTCACGCGCAGCCCGCTCGCTTATCCCCGCCATGATCAGGTCCAGTTGTCGCCCGCCCCGGCACTATACAAATATCGTCTCGACGCGCCAGCGCATCGGTCGAGAGTGGAAAAGGTCCAGGATCAGGGCGCTTCGTCCCCGCCAATTCTTTGCAACCACGAAAGGACTTCTGTAGCCTTTCGTTCCAGGGACGTCGTTGGAGTTGGCCCGCCGGCCAAGAGCTTCACGCGAAATCATGGAGCGACGGATGCGCATCGGCGTCATGGTGGCCGCCCTTCTTGCCGTTGCGGCGGCCGCGCCGGCCGCAGCGTCGGACCGTGCCAGCGCGATCCTGGCGATGCCGATCCACGAGGCCCAGCTGGTTCGCGGCGACGACGGCATGGATCATGTCGAGTACGAGATTTTGGTGGTCAGCGTCTTCTCCGAGCCGGTGACTTTGTCGAGCGTCGTCGTGCTCGACCCGGCGGGCAAGGCGCTGATGCGGCTCGACGGGGATGAGCTCACGGCCGCCACTCAGACCCTCTTCGCCAAGACGCCGACGGCCGTCATACCTGCATCGGCAGCGGTCTCGGTTGATATCGACCTGATCCTGCCGCCCGGTACGGCGCCGGAGAAGCTCAGTCACAGGATCACCTACACCCTGGCGGCTGGCTCTGAGCTCGCGACGATGATCGGCACCCCGGTGGTCGAGTTGCCCGACGTGGCAATTGACCGGCGCCCGCCCATCGTCCTCAAGCCGCCCGTGAAGGGCGACGGCTGGCTCGCCACCAGCGGCTGTTGCAAGCCGAACCTCCACCGGGATCTTCGCATCGCGATCGACGGCCGCCATATCGAGACGCCCGAGACCTTCGCCATCGACTGGGCGCTGGTCAGGAACGGCCGTATCTTCGACGCCGACGGCAAGACGGTCGAGGATCACTATGCGTTCCGCCAGCAGGTCTTCGCCGTCGCCGACGGCACCGTCGTCTCCGTCCACGACGGCATGCCCGACGAGGCGCCGTTTCACGCCATGGTCCCGAAATCGCTAGCGGACTACGGCGGCAACCACGTCTTCCTCGAGATCGCCCCGCAGGTCTTCGCGCTCTATGTGCATCTGCACCCGGGCAGCGTCGCGGTGCGGGTCGGCGATGTCGTGAAGGCCGGCGCGCCGCTCGCCAGGATCGGCAACAGCGGCCCGTCCGACGGCCCGCATCTGCACTTCGGCATCTCCGACAAGCCCGACCTCATCGCGGGGCGGAGCCTGCCCTTCGTCTTCGAAAGATTCACCGTGGCCGGCACCATCGACTTCGCGACCTCCGAAGGCGACCGGCTGACGATCGCGAAGGAAGCACGGACGGTGCGGATGGCCTACCCGCTCTACGGAACCATTCAGAACTACCCATAGCTCCGAATGGCCGACCTTTCGGCCTCAGAACCCGAACTGTTCGTCGACATAGAACGTGTTGAGTATCGACACGCGCGGCCTCTCGACCGGAGCGGTGATCTTCGGTCGGCCGTGCCAGCTCATACCGGTCAGCGTATGATAGGCCTTGAGCACCACGAAGGCGTAGCCGACATTGGGCAGGAAAGGCATGGTCTTTACCGGCTCGAGGCAATATGAGCCGACGTTGAGCAGCCCCTTGAGCGATGCCTGGTAGAGCGTCGTGCCGAGGTCCTGCTGCGAGGTGTCGGTCGGACAATAGAGCTGCATCGTCACGACCTTCTTGCGCGTGTCGGGATGCGGCTTGATCTGGTAGCCGTCCTTGTCGCTGTAGAGCACCGGCTTCGCCACCAGCCTGAGGGCGTCGGGGCCCGCGACCTTGTCGCCGCGCGCCCGCGTCACCAGGCCTTCGCGCAGCTTGTGGCGGATTGCGCGCTCCACCTCCGGCGATCGCAGCATCTCGGAGACGGCGACCCAGTCCGAACGGATCGCCGGCTCGATCTTGTCGAGCTGGTCCTCATAGAGGCGCAGCGCCATGCGTGTGCCATCGCCCTTGAGGCGGTCATAGCCGTTCGTAGGAATGCTGGCAGCCAGGCGCGCGTAGAAGTCCGGAGGAAAGAAGTCGCGAAAGAAGATGTATGGGAACGGCGTCGAGGAGGTCTCTGCCGCCATGATGCTGGCCGAGGCAGACTCGATGAGCTCCCTGGTGAGGGAGACCTCAGAGGCAACTGACATCAACGGGCACCTTTCATGGCGGGTCGGGTCGATTCCGCCGGCACACTAGCTCAGTCTTCGGCGGATGGCGACCTCATCCTCCCGGTCACTGCGCTATGACGGTGCCGCTGTTGCGCCGCCCACGCTTCAGTCGTCTGTGATCGCTCGGCGTGAGCCGACGCTCGCTCACATCGGCCGCGTCGGCGGAACGTCGTCCAGCAGGTTCGGCTCGTTGCTTTCGCCGCCGCCGATCGTCCGGAAGCGCGCCGTTGGGCGTCATGCGATCGACCGCCTCGGGCAGGTCACGGGTGATCCGCTCGATGAGCTCGTCGCGCGACATGCCGGTCTGCTGGGCCAGCGCGTTCAGCGTCTCGTCGTCGATCGCGGCCACGACGTCCGACCTGTTCACCGGCGCGTTCGGCCCCTTGGCCACCCAGCTGTCGACCTTGTCCTGTGCGCCGGCGTTTCTGAAGCGGTCGAGCACGTCGCCGAGCGCCGTTCCCGAAACCCCCTTCGAGAGCTGGTCCATCAATCCGTCGCCGTCCGGCGATGCCGAGCCCTTGCGCAGCAGGTCTCCGATCTTGTCGCGGTTCTGGAACGCCAGAATTCCCAGCATCGCCAGCGCCACCTTGCCAAGGTTTGCGTTCGCCATAGCGTTTCTCCCATTTGCTCGAGGGGTTCGGATCGAAAACTTGAGGCGGCCCGATTTGGTTCCGCCTCCTTCCCATTCGCGAACCCATATAGAGCAGACTGGGTCAGAAGCCAGGTGATTGCCTCGCTGGCTTCATCAGAACTTCGCCCATGAAGGCTTGCGTCTCGCTGCGACTGCCAACAATATGGCGTTGCTGTGCGGATGCGGCTGTTGGCGATCGAGGGAAGCCAAGAATGAACTGGCCCAGAGTTTCCGTTTGCTGTCGGTCGCTGTTGCTGGCCCTGGCGGCCGTTCTGACGAGCGGGGAGCGGTCGACGGCCGCCGACCTGGTGATCGCCATGCCCAACTGGTCCTCGGGTCAGGCCACCGCGAACATTCTGAAAGTCAGCCTCAAGGACGAATTCAATCTCGACGCCGATGCCGTCGAGATGGGCACGCTGATCGCCTTCGCAGGCCTCGATTCCGGCACCGTCGACATCCATCCGGAGGTCTGGCTTCCCAACCTGGACAATCTCGTCAAGCGCTATGTCGACGAGGCGAAGACGGTCGCCATGAGCCCGGTCGGCGTCCCGGCCTGGCAAGGCATCTGCGCCAACCGCACCGCCGCCGACAAGGACGGCATCCGCGACATCGCCGACCTCGAAAACCAGAAGAAGACGGTGGCGCTCGACACCGACGGCGATGGTCGCGGCGAGATGTGGATCGGCGCCGACGACCTGGTCGTCGACGACGATCGAGCGCATCCGCGCCTACAGCTACGGCTACGCGCAGTCGATGACGCTTGCTGGCCATGCCGGAGGACGTCGGTATGGCGGCCGTCGATGCCGCCGAAGCGTCCGGCCAGCCGATGGTCTTCGCCTGCTACGCGCCGCACGTGGTGTTCAAGCTTCACGACATCGTGCGGCTCAAAGAGCCAGCTTATGACCCCGCCAAATGGAAGATCGTACTGCCGACCGAGGATCCGCGCTGGCTGTCGAAGTCGAGCGCCCGGGTCGGCTGGGATGCCGCGCACTACCACATCGCTTATGCGGCCTCCTTGCGCAAAGATCATCCCGAGGTGGCGCGCTTTCTCGACCGTGTCGAGTTCAAGCCGGAAGAGGCGATCGACATGAGCTACGCCTTGCAGGTCGAACGGCAGGACCCGTACGCCTACGCGCAGCAATGGGTAGCCAAGAACAAGGCGCGCGTCGACGAATGGGCCAAGCCATGACCAGAGCGATCGGCAGAATGCTTTCGGCCGGCCGGCTGCGGCCGACCAGGTTCGGCGCGGTCGTCGCCGGTGCGCTGGCGCTGGCCACGGTCGTGGCCTGGGCGGCGGGGACCCAGGTCTATGACCCGAAGACCCACCAGTGGATCAGTTACGACCGCACCAAGGCCTACAAATACTGGCGGCAGCACAAGAAGGTGCCAGAAGCCTTCCGGCCGCAGGTCGTCCGCTTCCGCACCGCCGAGAAGCCAGGCACCATCATCATCGACGGCAACCAGCACTTCCTCTACCTCGTCCAGCCGGGCCAGCAGGCGATCCGCTACGGCATCGGCGTCGGCCGCGAAGGGTTCGGCTGGGCTGGCATCGTGCGCGTCGGCCGCATGGCGGAATGGCCCACCTGGACGCCGCCCGCCGAGATGGTGGCGCGCGACCCCAATGCGCGCAAATGGGCCGGTGGTCAGCCCGGCGGCCCCGACAATCCGCTGGGGGCCAGGGCGCTCTATCTCTACGAGGGCGACCAGGACACGATCTACCGCATCCACGGCACTCCGGAACCATGGACGATCGGTCTCGACGTCTCGTCCGGATGCATCCGCATGAACAATGACGACATCACCGACCTTCATTCCCGCATCCAGGTCGGTGCCAAGGTGATCGTATTGATGCAAGGAGCCGCGCTCTACAAGGGTGTTTGACAGGTCCGACGAGGGGAGGATCGATGACGAAACTGATGGCGATTGGCCGAACCGTCTTTCTCGTGGCCGCGGGCGCGATGCTGCTTGCGGCGGCGAGCTGCGTGTCCTCGCCCGAACCGGCGCAGATGGCGCGGACGACCTTGCAGACCGCGCCGGCCGACCTGCAGCTCCTCTGCGCCAATGCAGTCGCGACTCAGACCGGCGTCGCCGCCGAGAAGGTGCTGCCGGTGAGCTCGAGCCAGGTCGACGCCCAGTCCTTCAAGGTGGAGCTCGACGCAGGCGGCGCCAGGCACAGCTGCGTCGTCGACAACGAAGGCAAAGTCACCTCGGTGCAGTGACGCCGGTCACTTGGCAGCCGTGGCGGCTGCGGCATCCAACGGGGCCGAATTGATCGGCACGCCCGCGAAAGGGCGCTCGTTGAGGCCAATCAAGGCGACGGTCGCCGCAAAGGCGAAGGTGAAGACGGCCAGCGCCAGGGCCTGCGGACGTAGCTTCTCGAGGTGCACGACCGCCACCGCGACCTGGGTGAGCACGCCCAGGAACACCATGCCCAGCCAGTTGATCGACTGCCCGTGCCTGCTCGATATGGCAATCCGGTCGGTTCGCGCATGCCGGATCTCGACGAAGGCGTCGACCGCCGCCTGGTGGAAGGCCGCAGGCGTGTTCGCCGCGAACTCCTTCGAAACGAGCGCAAGCGCCAGGCCTTGCAGCGCTGCCAACGCCTCGGTCGACTCCGTGCCGTTCTCCATCGCCGGCCATTCGCTCTTAAGCACCAGGTTCGTGTAGTTGAGCGCCGCGGCTTCGAGCGGCTTGCCGACTTCGCCTTCCGCCTCGGCAAGGCGCAGGATGGTCCGCACGCCGTCGGCCTCGAGCGCCACCGCCAGCTGGGCGCGTTCCAGTTGGCGCCAGACGTCGTTGGCAAGGAAGGCCGCGAACAGGCTGAAGAGCACGCCGACCGAGACGAAGAACGGCCCGGCGATGCCGATGCAGCTGGCAAAGAACGGCCTGGCCGGCGATCGGTGGGTGATCCAGGTCATCAGGGCCGAAAGCGCGAAGAGCACGACGAACGGCGCAACGACGATGCCGACCGTGCCCGAACGGAGCCAGTAATCGATCATCGCTGGCCAAGCCCCCTCAAGAAGAACAACTCTGATGACAGCTCTTCAGAATACTATACTCGAACCGGGCCGCTAGGCTAAGGCATCGGCCAGCCGATCCACCACTCATGCGAGGAAATCCTTGAACCGCACCGTCACTTTTGCCGCCACTCAATTCGCTTGCTGCGACGATGCAGCCAAGAACGCCGATCGTGCCGAGGCGCTGGTTCGCCGCGCGGCGGACCAGGGCGCCAACGTCATCCTCCTTCAGGAGCTGTTCGAGACGCCCTATTTCTGCAAGACCCAGCGAGCGGACTATTTCGGGCTTGCATCGCCGCTGGAAGGCAACCGTTTGGTCGCCCGGTTTGCGGCGTTGGCCAAGGAACTGGGTGTCGTCCTGCCGGTGAGCTTCTTCGAGCAGGCCGGGCAGGCCTACTTCAACAGCGTTGCCATAGTCGATGCCGATGGCCGGACGCTCGGCGTCTATCGGAAATCGCACATCCCCGACGGCCCGGGCTACCAGGAGAAGTACTATTTTTCGCCCGGCGACACCGGGTTCAAGGTCTGGGAGACGGCTTTCGGTCGCCTGGGCGTCGGCATCTGCTGGGATCAATGGTTTCCGGAAGCAGCGCGTGCCATGGCGCTGATGGGTGCCGAGGCGCTCCTCTATCCGACAGCGATCGGGTCCGAGCCTCCGGCGCCGGGCTATGACAGCCAGCCGCATTGGGAAACGGTGATGCGCGGCCATGCCGGCGCCAATCTTTTGCCCGTCATCGCATCCAACCGCATCGGCGGCGAGGCTTCGCCGGAGGGCGTCGAGCTGACCTTTTACGGCTCGTCCTTCGTCGCCGACTGGAGCGGCAAGTTGGTGGCTCGGGCCAGCCGCGACACCGAAGAGGTCGTCATGGCCACCTTCGACCTCGATGAAGCGCAAGCCATCCGGCGGACCTGGGGAGTCTTCCGCGACCGTCGGCCGGAACTCTACGCGCCGCTGGCGACGCTCGATGGTAAGGGGAGATAGCCGACTGTCGACAGTTTACACCGACTAGTCGCAGCGGTCGTAGGTGAAGCGGACGTCCGGAAAGCCCGGATTGAAACGTTCGAACTGCGTCTCGCCGAGCAATTTGATCACCGTCGAGATGGTCGGGAACGCCAGCGCCGGCGAGCAGTCGAGCATGACGGAGTAGGCATTCGGCTCCATCTGCTCGACGCGCGACATCCGGCACGTCATGTTCGCGCCGATGATCCTATCGCCGCGGACGATCACCCCGCGATGCGGGCCGCTGCGGAGGCGGAACTGATAGCCGGAGCCGGCTTCGACGAACGTGTCCCTGCAGCTCCTGCCGGAGAGCGTCCAGGCGCCTTCCAGTGCCTTCAGGGAAGCGGCGGACGCTCCATCGCCGAGCATCGACAGGAGGATCGCGGAGATGACGATGCGCGCGCTCATGCGGTTCCCTCAAAACCCCATCCGGCCTGCCGGCATCCTGCCCAAGCGGCACGCCGCTGTCTATGGCTCAGACCCGCAGCAGCCGTTGCGTATGAAGGGCGATGACCAGCTCCTCGTCGGTCGGGATCACCAGCGCAGCGACGCGGCTCGCCGGATCGGAGATGACGGTCCGGCCTTCCTCGTTGGCGCCGGCATCGAGGACGAGGCCGAGCCAGCTCAGCCGCTCGGCGATCCGTGCGCGCAGCACGGGCGCGTTCTCGCCGATGCCGGCCGTGAATACGAAAGCGTCAAGGCCGCCGAGCACTGCTGCCAGGCTGCCGGCTGTGCGGCCCACCTGGTGGACGAAGTAATCGAGCGCGAAGCGGGCCTGTGGATCGTCGCTCTTCATGAGGTCGCGCACGTCGTTGCTGATCCCGGAAAGCCCCTTGAGCCCGCAATCGCGATAGAGAAGGTCCTGGAGGGCCGCGACCGACATCTTCCGCTCGGCGAGCAAATAGAGCAGCACGCCCGGATCGATCTGCCCGCAGCGCGTGCCCATCGGCAGTCCGTCGAGTGCGGTGAAGCCCATGGTGCTGTCGACGGACCGGCCGCCTTCGAGCGCGCACATCGAGGCCCCGCTCCCCAGATGGGCAACGATGACGCGGCCCCTGGCCAGGTCTGGCGCCAGCTCGGCCAGTCGGCCGGCGATGAACTCGTAGGAAAGCCCGTGGAAGCCGTAGCGCCTGACGCCGGCCTCGTGCAGCTCGCGCGGGATGGCGTACCAGTCGGCGAGTTCGGGATGTCCGCGATGGAAGGCGGTGTCGAAGCAGGCGACCTGCGGCAGCTCCGGCCGCTGCTCCAGGAGCGCCCGGATCGGCGCGAGGTTGTTCGGCTGGTGCAGGGGAGCCAGCGGCACCAGCCGTTCCAGGCGCTCGACCAGCGCCGCATCGATCCGCATCGGCTCGGAGAGGTCGGGCCCGCCATGGACGACCCGGTGCCCGACCGCGACCAGCTCAAGCTCGTATGTCTCGCGCAGCCAGGACGTCGCGACACGGGTGGCGGCGGCGAGGTCCGGCACCTCCGCTGCCGGATAGCTGGCGTCGGCCTTGGTCCCGCCACGCGCGTCCTCTGCGTGGAGCCGCGGCGTGGTGCCGACGCCGTCCACCTGGCCCTTGGCGACACGTCTGAGCGCGCCGGCCGCGTCGAAGCCGAACAGCTGGAACTTCAGGCTCGACGAGCCGGCGTTGAGGACGAGAAGCGTGTCCATCTCGGCTCTCCGGGGAAAATCGGCCGAACGGATGCTCGGCCGCTGCGTCCGAGACCATAGCACGCGCCTTGCACGTCAAAACGACGATCCTCATGCCTACTCCGCTTGTAAGCGGCGGTTACCGGGAGCAAACTCGGCTTCGAGGTCGCAGTTCCGTGCGGGGGGCAGCTTGCTCGACAACTGGGAGGATCGAATGAAAAGCGTCGTAAAGATCAGTATTGCACTTGGCATTGCCATTTGCGGAGCCAATTCGGCAAGCGCCGAGGCCAAGAAGGTTGGATCGGAGGCCGGCTGGGACATCTTCGTCAACGACACCATGGGTCCCGGCTGTCTCATCGCCCAAAAACTGAACCCCGAAACGCAGGTTCAGATGGGCATCGATGCCACCGCGACGCCGCTCGGCTACATGGCGGTCTATACGAAGGCGCCGGCCCAGGTGAACCCTGGCGACGTTCTGTCCGTGGTCTTCGACGTCGACGGCCAGAAGTTCACTGGCGAAGCCAAGGGCCTGCAGATGGAAGGGTTTCGCGGCGCTTCCGTTGCCGTCAACAATCTGGATTTCATCTACGACCTGGCGAAGAAGAAGACGCTGACGATCACTCCGGACGGGCGCGACCCGATCGTCGTGAACCTGTCAGGCACCGATGCCGCCTTCAAGGCCCTGCGGGAGTGCCAGCAGAAGGCAAAGCCGATGTAGTCGGCGGATCGCGGTCAACTGTCGACAGTCGACCGAGCTGCCAAGCCGCTCACGGTGCCGGCACCAGGAGCGGCTTGCCCTTCTCGACCACGTAGGTGGCGAGCTCCGCGGCCTTGGTCGTCCCGACGTTCTTGGCCGAGTGGACGACGCCGTAGGGGATGAACAGCACGTCGCCGGCCTTCAGCGTCACGGGCGGCTTGCCCTCGACCTCGTATTCCAGCAAGCCTTCGACGACGTAGATGATCTCCTCGCCGGGGTGCGTATGCTTCGGGGCGACGACGCCGGGCGCCAACTCGACCAGCGCCTGGATGACTTCGCGCCCGGGAACGCTCAAATCGTGTCTCTGAAGGTCGGTTCGGCTGACCCCCGCCTGCTGGGCCGGCGCGCCTTGCGACACGACGAGGCCTCCAACGACCAGCGAAACCGTCGCTATGATCCCTCGCCTTCTCATCCGCACCTCCCTCGCCGCCCTCAGGCCGTATCGGCCGCGATGACCGCCTCAGCGAAGGCCTGCGGCGCCTCCTGAGGCAGGTTGTGGCCGATGCCGCCTTTGATCAGCCGATGCTCGTAGCGCCCCGAAAACATCTTGGCGTAGGCGCCGGGATCGGGATGCGGAGCGCCGTTGGCGTCGCCTTCCAGGGTGATCGTCGGAACGCCGATGACCGGCGCCAGGGCGAGGCGCTCTTCCAAAGGGTCGTAGCGCGCCTCGCCTTCGGCAAGGCCGAGCCGCCAGCGATAATTGTGGATGACGATGTCGACGTGGTCCGGGTTCTGCAGTGCGGCGGCCGTCCGCTCGAAGGTCGGCTCGTCGAAGTGCCATTGTGGCGAGGCCAGCTGCCAGATGAGCCTGGCGAAGTCGTGCCTGTACTTCTCATAGCCGGCCCGGCCGCGCTCTGTCGCGAAATAGTACTGGTACCACCACTGCAGCTCGGCCTGCGGCGGCAGGGGCATCTTGCCGAGCTTCTGGTTGCCGATGAGGTAGCCGCTCACCGACACCAGCGCCTTGCAGCGCTCGGGCCACAGCGCGGCGACGATGTTGGCGGTGCGAGCGCCCCAATCGCAGCCGCCGATCGTCGCCGTCTCGATGCGCAGCGCATCCATCAGCGCGATGACGTCGGCGCCGAGCGCCGCCTGCTGGCCGTTGCGCATCGTCTCCTCGGCAAGGAACCGCGTGGTCCCGTAGCCCCTGAGGTACGGCACGATGACGCGGTAGCCCTTGCCGGCGAGCAGCGGCGCGACGTCGACATAGGTGTGGATGTCGTAGGGCCAGCCGTGGAGCAGGAGCACCGGCGGCCCGTCGGCGGGGCCGAGCTCGACATAGCCGACGTCAAGCAGCCCGGCCTGGACCTGCCGTGGCGATCCGAACGCGCTCGCCGTCGCGTTGACCACCATCGGGTCGAGACCCGCTTCATCGGCCCGCGCGCCGGCGCCGCGCCCCAATTCGGCCGCGGCAAGACCCGCCGCCGCAACGCCGAGGAGGCGCCGGCGGCGGCGATCGATGCGGCCGGGGGTCGTGACGGCTTTCATGCGCGCAACCTCAGAGGTTCTGCCGAAGCGGCCTGAACGCCGTCCTCAGCTCGTCGGTGAAAGCTTCCGGCTGTTCCCAGGCGGCGAAGTGGCCGCCCTTGGGTAGCCGGTTGTAGTGGATGAGCTTGGGATAGGCCTTCTCCGCCCAGCTTTGCGGCGCCTGGTAGATCTCGTCGGGGAACGCGCTCACCGCCACCGGGATCCTGATGCCGCGCGGATCGAAGAAGCCACCCGACGGGAAGTGCGCATTGTCCCAGTAGAGCCGGGCCGAGGAGATTGCCGTGTTGGTCAGCCAGTAGAGGGTGACGTTGTCCAGGATGTCGTCGCGGGTGAGGCCCTCCGCCTCGCCGTCGAAGACGCGGGCGATGAGGTCGTAGCTGCGGATGTCGTGGTCGAGCATCCACGCCGCCAGTCCGACCGGCGAATCGACGATGCCGTAGAGCGTCTGTGGGCGGTTGTTCATCTCGATCGCATAGCCCAGCCCGTTCGCGTTGAAGTCGACCAGCTGGTCCCAGGCGCGTGTCTCGTCCGGCGAGAGGCCGGCCGGCGGCGGCCCGCCGGCGGCGAGCGCCTTCGAGACGTCGGCCGGCACCGTGGCGGCCATGTTGGTGTGGATGCCGAGCAGCCCCGGCGGCTCCTGCAGCGCCATCTGCTCGGACACCGCATTGCCCCAGTCGCCGCCCTGCGCGACGTATTTCGTGTAGCCGAGGCGCTCCATCAGCGTCGCCCAGGCCTTGGCGATGCGGACCGGCGTCCAGCCGGGCTCCGTCGGCTTGCCGGAGAAGCCGTAGCCGGGCAGCGACGGGATGACGACATGGAACGCGTCCGCTTCGCTTCCGCCATGCGCCGTCGGGTCGGTGAGAGGCTCGATGATCTTCAGCTGCTCGATGATCGAGCCGGGCCAGCCATGCGTGACGATGATCGGCAGGGCATTCTCGTGCTTGGAGCGCACGTGGATGAAATGAATGTCCAGCCCGTCGATCTCGGTGGTGAACTGCGGCAGCGCGGCGAGCCGCGCCTCCATCTTTCCCCAGTCGTAATCAGTCGCCCAATAGTCCGCGAGCTTCCGGGTCGTCGCGAGCTGGACACCTTGCGAATGATCCGGAACGAGCTCTTTGTCCGGCCAGCGCGTTGCCGCGACCCTGCGGCGGAGGTCGTCGAGCTCCGCTTGGGGGAAGCTCGCCTTGAAGGGCTGGACCGCATCGCCGCCGGCCGCCTGCGCGGCCCGGGGAAGCATGCCGATGGCGCCGACAGCAGCGGCGGTGGCAAGCAGTTCGCGACGGTTCGGCGCATCTGGCGACATCAGATCGTTCTCCTTCTCACTCAGCCGCAGAAACTGGCGCAAGGGCGTGCGAAAGGCCAATGAACATTTGTTGTCCCGTCGAGGGATTGTCGACGGTCGACTGTTGACCGAGGGAAGCCTATGCGGTGCCGTAGCCGCCGTTGCCGGAGCCGTTCGCGCCCATGTCCAGGCTGACGACGCCGATCACCTGGTTGGCCTCGTCCCTGACGCGGACCCAGATGGTTGGCGCCCGGCCGTCGGGCCATTCCTCGCGCACGATGTCCGGCAAGGTAGCCTGCGCCTCCTGAACGGCGATGTCGCCGCTGCCGCACTCCACGCCGTCGGTGTCGCGGATCCATTCCTGCCCGTCGAACGTGTCGAAGAAGAACCGCGGCATGCCTCGACTCCCGCGGCTGCGATGGCGAGCGATTTGGGATGGTCGCAAGCTTGTGCGCAGTCGGCCTGTCAGTCGCAAGCACGGGAAAGGGTCGATCACCCTACGTCGTTCGGCTGCCCCGCCCAGCACCGCCGGATGTCCAGTCGCAGAGCCGACGGCCGGCAGGCTCCCTTCGCCGGCCGCCCCCACGTAATTGACCGTAAGTTACCTTCTCATTCGAGCGTTGTCTGGCCATGGTGACCGCGACTCTGAATGGCAAAATAGAGGAACAATGTTTGGCCTTGGTCGGCGCGAAAAGGGACGCTTGGGCCAAGCCAGGGATATTGTGTCGACAAGAGGCGATCGGAATTTACAGTCTGTGTCTTGTCAGGCTAGTACTTCACCTGTGGTGGAAGGTGCGATCATTCACCCTCGTGGCAAGTCTAGCTTCGGAGCGGAACGCTCGCGTTCCTTGCTCGACCTTGAAGGAATCGAATAAGCCGCTGCCGGCTTGGAGGTAAGTTAATGAAATCTCTACCCTTTATCTTAGCCTGCAGTTTGACTTCAGCTCTGATTCCGGCAACCGCCTATGCCCAACAAGCCGACCGCAAGGCCTTCTACGGCGAGACCCATGTCCACACCGCGTGGTCCTTCGACGCCTACATCTTCGGCAACCACAAGATCGACGCCGGAGGACGCCTATCGCTACGCCAAGGGCGAGACGATCCAGCATCCGATGGGCTACGACATCAAGATCGACACGCCGCTCGACTGGATGGGCGTGACCGATCACTCCGAGTATGTCGGGACGGTCGCGCTGGCCAACACGCCCGGCTCCGACATCTCGAAACTGCCGATCGCCAAGGAGCTCATCGTCCACGACGCCGCGGACATCCAGCGCATCTACCTCTTCCTCGGCGACACGATGATCGACCCAGAAGCCAATCCAGGCGCTGGTTTCGCCGGCGGTGGCCGATTCGGTCTGGAAGCAGAACAACGACATGGCCGACAAGGCCAACGAGCCGGGCAAGTTCACGGCGTTCTGCTCCTATGAGTGGACCTCCACTCCCGACAACCGCAACATGCACCGCAACGTCTTCTTCAAGGACTGCGCGAAGGTCCCGGAGGCGCCGTTCAGCTCGCTGGATTCGACGCGATCCGAGCGATCTCTGGAACTGGATGGACGAGCAGCGCACAGGCCGGCAACGAATTGCTGGCGATCTCGCACAATGCGAACCTCTCGGACGGGCACATGTTCCCGACCGACGTCGACCAGAAGGGGCGTCCGATCGACGCCGCCTGGGCCGCGTCGCGCGACCGCAACGAGTCGCTGACCGAGATCAAGCAGATCAAGGGCGCAGTCGGAGACGCACCCCGCTGCTGTCGCCCAACGACGAGTTCGCCAATTACGAGCTGCTGAACTATCTGCTCGGCAACCCAGCAGGGCCGCATCGCCGACCATCCCCGGCAGCTTCGTGCGCCAGGCCCTCAAGGACGGGCTCACGATGCAGGCGACCAAGGGGTACAATCCCTACAAGCTCGGCTTCGTCGGCGGCTCGGATTCGCACAACACCGGCGTGCCCTATCGCCAGAACAACTTCTACGGCGGCCATGGCCTGAACGACGGCAACATCAAGGAGCGGATGTCCGGCCACGTCTTCGCCGGCCTCGACGTTCGCTACGAGAACCCTGCCGGGCTGACGGGCGTGTGGGCGGAGGAAAACACGCGCGCCTCGCTGTTCGAGGCCATGCAGCGCAAGGAGACCTTCGCCACCAGCGGCCCGCGCATCCAGGTGCGGCTGTTCGGCGGCTGGGATTTCGACAACGATCCGAAGCTGGAACAGAAGCGCGAGTTCTGGAAGGTGATGCCGGAATGGGTCAAGGACAAGGAATGGACCCGCAAGGCCTATGAGGGCGGCGTGCCGATGGGCAGCGACCTGCGCACCTTGCCGGCGGACAAGAAGGCGCCGTCCTTCGCCGTCTGGGCGGTCAAGGACCCGACATCGGGCAATCTCGACCGCATCCAGATCGTCAAGGGCTGGACCAAGAGCGGCCAGAGCTTCGAGAAGGTCTATGACGTCGCCTGGGTCGGACGACCGCAAGCCCGACCCCGATGACCGGCGCGGTCCCGCCGATCGGCTCGCACCGTCGACATCCCGAATGCCACCTACACCAACTCGATCGGCGGGGTGGAGCTGAAGAGCGTCTGGACCGACCCCGACTTCGATCCGACCCTGGATGCGTTCTACTACGCCCGCGTGCTGGAGATCCCGACGCCGCGGTGGACGACGATCCAGGCCCATGAGCTGGGGATTTCGCCGCCCGAGACGGTCGCCTCGACGGTTCAGGAGCGGGCCTGGAGCTCGCCGATCTGGTACACGCCGAGCCCCGACCAGCGCGAGAAGGCGACGAGCGGCCAGACCGTCGCGCAGCTGACCGAGCAAGGCGCGGTCGAGCTGTCGGACGAGCAGATCCGCGAGCTGATCGTCGGCAAGTCGATGTTCCTGCAGAACAACGTGACCGGCGGCAAGTTCGTGACCATCTGGAGCCCCGAAGGCCTCTATCAGATCAGGAACGTCGATCCGCGGGTCCTGCAGCCGAGCGACATCGGCAATGTCGTCGAAGGCGCGTATCAGGGCCTGTCCAGCCCCTACCAGATCAAGGACGGGAAGATCGTCACCTCCGTCGGCGACGCGCCGTTCGAGATCGCGGTCTACAAGCTTGGCGACAAGTACTTCGCCTCGCGAAGCAACGAGTTCGGATTTGCCAACTACGAGGTCATCCCGACCCAGACGCAGTTGGGCACCGAGGTCGATTTCCAGCTTCAATAGCCGGGGGCCAAGACGATGATCATCGCCGGCCGAATCCGGATGCTCTCATTGGCGCTGCTTGCCGCAGCGCTGATGTCGACCCAGGCCTGGGCGTGCCCGATCTGCTTTTCTGGCAAGACCGTAGCGCCCGGCCAACGGATCGACGCCGCCGATCTGGTGGTCCTGGCCGAACCCGGGACGACGCCAGGCACCTATCGCGTCGCGCAGGCGATCAAGGGCGACGTTCCCGGCCGGCGAGGTCATTCCCGATGTCGCTGCGGGGCAAGTCGTCCCCGCAACCTCCGGCGACGTGGAGTTGCTGGTGCGCAACAAGTCGTCGCATCGCTGGATGTCGCTCGGCAGCACCCGAGCCGCGGAAGCGGGGTGGCTGCGTCAGTTCGCCGAGACGGCACCGGTCGCCGGCTCGGCCGGGTGGACCTGGCCCGGCGCTCCCTTGCCAAGTTCCGAAGCAGACAAGCCTGCCTGGGCGGCCCGCCTTGCGTTGGTGGCGCCGCTGCTCGAAAGCCCCGACCGCCTTTCGGCGGCGATCGCCTTCGGCGAGCTCGCGCGTGCCCCCTATGCCGCCGCCCGGAGCCTCGAGGGCGCGCTGGACCCGCGGACGGTCGCATCCTGGCTCGACCATTCCCCGCCCGAACGGCGCTCCGCCTATTTGTTGCTGCTGGGCATCGTCGGCGGCCCGCCCGAGGAGGAAAATATCGGCGCGACGCTGACCAGCCTCGCACAAGCCGGCGAGGCGACGGACCTCGCGGCTATCGTTGCCGCCGACCTGGAGCTCGGCGGACCCTCGCGGCTGCCCTGGATCGAGGAGGCCTATCTCGGAAAGACGCCGCGCAGCCTGGCCGAGATCGAGGCCGTGTTGGTGGCCCTCGGCGTGCAGGGCACCGCCGACGCCGCCATTCCCCGTGCCGACATCGTCGCCGCGTATCGCCGCTTCGTGCAGGTCCATGCGGCGATGGCGGGGTTCGTGGCGACGGACCTCGGCGACTGGCGAGACTTCTCCGCCGCCAAGGACATGGAGGCGGCGCTGCGCTCCGGAGCGATCAAGGATCCGGGCTCCCAGTTTGCGGTGCTGAGCTATCTCAAGGAAGCGCCGAGCGCGGCCGATGCTGCCTCGTCTCAAGGTTCGAACTGACATGCAAAGCTCGCGAATCCAAGCTGCCGTGAAGCGATTTTCGCGCGAGCCGCTGTTGCTGTTCCTGGCGGTCGGCTCGCTCCTCTTCGGCGCCGACTGGTTCATGCGGAGCGACACCGAGAGCGCCGAGCCGCTGCAGATCGAGCTGACGGCCGACGATGTCCGCCAGCTGAGTGTCTCCTGGTTGGCGCAAGGCCGTCCGGCGCCAAGTCCAGCGGAGCTCCAGGGCCTTGTCGACCAGAAGGTGGCGCTGGAAATCATGGTCCGCGAAGCGGAAGCGATGGGGCTCGACAAGGGCGACGAGGTCATCAAGCGGCGCCTGGCCCAGAAGATGGACTTCCTGCTGGAGGGCATCGCCCAGGCCGAGGAGCCGACCGAGGCGGACCTCAGAGCCTGGTTCAAGCTCAATGCGGAGCAGTTTGCGAATCCGCCGCGGCTCGACTTCCATCACGTCTATTTCGCCCTCGATCACGGCGCGAGCCAGGAAAAGGCGGAGAAGGCCGAGCGGATGCTTGCGAACGAGCCCGCCAACACTTCCATGGTCGAAGGCGTGGATGCCGATCCCTTCATGTTCCAGGCCACCTACCGTGACGTGACGCCGGACCAGGTCGCGAAGGAGTTCGGCCCGGGATTTGCGCGCGCGCTGTTGGCGCTGCCGCCCGGCAAATGGGAAGGCCCGGTCATCTCCGGCTATGGCGCGCATGTCGTGTTCGTCGATGCGTCGGTGCCGGGCTCGACGCCGGCCTTCGAAGAGATCGCGCCGAAGATCAAGACCGCCTGGCTCGACGAGCAGGGGCGCGAGCTGAAGCGCAAGGCGTATGAGCAGATGCGGGCGCGCTACACCGTCGTCACGCCGCCGCTCGACGATCCCGCTCTCGTCCAGCCGCTGCCGGTCGAGCAGTCTCAATGAACGCCGCACTCCGCCTGGCGACGATCCTGGTCGCCGTCGTCGCCGCGCTGGCGGCGTTCGGCAGCCGGAGCGCCACCGCGCACGAGATCCGCCCGGCCTATCTCGAGATCACCGAGCTCGCCAAGGACCAATACCAGGTCACCTGGCGGACGCCGCTCATGTCGGGCATGCGGCTGCCGGTCGCCCTGGCCCTGCCGGAAGGCGCGCGAGACGTGTCGGTGCCGTCCGTCTTGGAGCGCTCGGATTCCGTCAGCGAGCGCAAGCTGGTCGAGATCCCCGGCGGCCTGTCCGACAAGCGCATCGAATTCCCCGGCCTGCAGGCGACGATCACCGATGTTCTGGTCCGCATCCAGATGCTCGACGGCCGGCAGATCGCCGAGATCGTCCGCCCGTCGCAACCGCATCTCGACGTGGGCGCGTCGAGCGGCTTCGGCTCGATTGCCGCGACCTATACGAAGCAGGGGATCCGGCACATCCTGGAAGGGTGGGACCATCTGCTGTTCGTGCTGGGTCTGATGCTGCTCGTCAGAAGCCCCTGGATGCTGCTCAAGACCATCACCGCCTTCACGCTCGCCCACAGCGTGACCCTGGCGGCCGCCACGTTCGGCTTGATCCATGTGCCGTCCCGGCCGTTGGAGGCGGCGATCGCGCTGTCGATCCTCTTCCTCGGCGTGGAGGTCTACAAGGCCCAGTCTGGCGAGACCAGTTTCGCGATCAGGCAGCCCTGGGCGATGGCCTTCGCTTTCGGGCTTCTGCACGGCCTGGGCTTTGCCAGCGGGCTGAGCACGCTCGGACTGCCGCCCTCGGCAATTCCCTTGGCCCTCTTTTTCTTCAACGTCGGCGTCGAGATCGGCCAGCTCCTGTTCGTCGGCTTCGTGGTGGCGCTGAGCTTCGGCGCCAAGCAGCTCAGCCTGAGCCGGCTGCCGCTTGTGACGCGGCTGCCCACCTACTTGGTGGGCTCGCTCGGCGCCTACTGGACGATCGACCGCGTCTTCGCCATGGGGGCGGGCTGGTAGTTTCCGCCTTACTTCCGACAGGCGGGCGTAGTTCTCGCCGAAAGCTGCGCGGACGACGTCATCGTTCGCCTCGCTCTGAAAGTTGAGCAGGTGCATGCCCGTCGAGTGCGGCTCGAAGGCGTCGTACATCTTGCGGACCCATTCTGTGTGAAGGTCGTTTTCGGCAGGGTCGGTCCATTGTCCGGTCATGCCGATGTTGTACTCGGCTCCACGTTGGGCGAAGGCCAATTCCTCGGCACCGACCCGCCCCGGCGCTCCTCCGTAAAACTCTATCAGGCAAGCCGACCGCGGCGACGCCATCCGGTTGCCATGTTCGAGAAGCAAGTCGATCAGCTCGTCCGAGAGCTTCGGCACGAAGCTCGCTTTCCAATAGTTGTAGGTGCCATCCGGAAACGCTTCATCAAGCAGCGTCTGCATCGTCGGGAAGGGCATGCGCTGGATAGCGTCGAGCAGCGGCGCACCGAAGGCGCGCAGCGGTCGCAAGACCCGCTCGCCCTCGTCCATGTCGCCACACCAGCAGCCGATGACAGCGATTGCCGGCATGCCATCCGGGGTCGTCATCAAGGCAGCATGCGCGGTCAGCTCCTCCGGAGCCGTGGCCATGAAATCGCGATAGAAGCGGAGGACGCTCGCGGGCTTTCTCGCGCGGATGAACGATCAACCCGCCCAGGATCGTCGAGATCGGCTGTGCCCGGAACGTGAAGGATGTCACGACGCCGAAAGCGCCGCCGCCTCCCCGCAAGGCCCAGAAGAGATCGGGATAGCTCTCGGCGCTCGCGACGACCAGCTCGCCCTCGGCCGTCACCACCTCGAACGATATGACATTGTCGCAGCTGAGACCGTGTTTGCGAACCAGCCAGCCGACGCCGCCGCCCAGCGTGAGCCCGGCAACCCCCGTTTTCGAGACGATGCCGACCGGCACCGCCAGCCCGTGAAGGTGGGTCTCCCGATCCAGGTCGCCGAGCGTGGCTCCGCCCTGCACGCGCACGACGCCAGTCTGCGGGATCCGGCGAGCACGCCGATGGTTGCCGGTGTCAGTCCAAGGGCACATAGTCGATTTCGAGGAAGGCCTCGACCTCGGGCACCCATCGGTCGCGGACGAAGGCGACGTGATCTGGATGAGAGTTGTAGGCGTCGTAGGCGGCTTGATCGGCGAACTCCATCGAGAAGCCGAAACGGAAATCGTTCTTGGGGCTGCTCTGACGCAGCTGCTCAAACCTCTCCACGCCGGGGATTTCCTTCAACACGCGAGCCGCAGAAAGAAAATCGGATTCTGCTGGCGAGCCGGCCGGGTGCTTGAGCCGAAAGACGACGGTGTGTCGAATCATCGAGGGTCCTCATCGCATTGACGTTAGCTTGCAAACTGGCGGGAAACCACCGGGAGGTCCAGCAACCCTACCCATCGAGCATCGCCCGCATCCGAACCCGCGATTATGGAACGGCGGCGAAAAACAGGAAAACCGCGAAAATCACCAAATGGACGATGCCCTGGAGGACCGTTGTCCGGCCGGTACCCAAGGTGATCACGCTGACAATGAGCGTGAGCGTCAACAGAACCTGATCTTTGCCGTCCAGTCCAAGCGCCAAGGGTTGGCCAAGCACGATCGAAACGAGCGCGACTGCGGGAATCGTCAGGCCGATGGCCGCGAGAACGGACCCCAATGCCAGGTTGAGACTGGTCTGCAGTCGATTGGCCTGGGCCGCTCGGAGCGCTGCCAGCAGCTCCGGAAGCAGAACCACAGCCGCGATGACGATCCCAACCACGGCCTTTGGCATGCCGACCCAGGCGATTCCCGCCTCGACGGTTGGCGTCAACGACTTTGCAAGTCCCACGACCGCCACGAGCGCGACGAGAAGCAAGACCGTGCTGATCGCTGCCGTCCTGTTCGAAGGGGGTGGCGCATGCGCATCGACGTCGTCCGCTTCGAGCGGAAGAAAGTAGTCGCGATGGCGCACGGTCTGGACGAAGACGAACGAACAATAGAGGACCAGCGAGACGACGCCAGCGAAGATCAGCTGGGATGTGCTGAACATCGGACCCGCGGAGGTCGCGACGACGTTGGGGACGACCATCGTCAGAGTGGTGAGCGCAGCCAGGACGGCCAAGGCGGCATTCGCTCCCTGGATCTGGAACCCCTGCTCGTGATGGCGCATGCCTCCCCAAAGCAGGCAGACGCCGACGATGCCGTTCATCACGATCATGACGGCGGCGAACACGGTGTCGCGGGCTAGCCCTGCCTTCTCAGCCGGGGCCGAGATCATGACCGAAACGATCAACGCCACTTCGATCACCGTGACCGAAATGGCCAGGACGAGAGTTCCGAACGGTTCACCAGTGCGGTGGGCAATCACCTCGGCGTGATACACGGCCGCAAACACGGTGGCGATCAAGACCACTCCTGCTATCGCCGCGAGGAACCCGCCGACACCTGCAAATAAGGTCGTCAGAAGAATCGCCCAGGCCACTGCTGGCCACACCCAAGCCCACCATGGCGTTTTTTTTGCTGTCATGGGCGGCAAGACCTTCTTCTCAGTCGAGGATTGGCGTCAACGCCCGTCAGTCCCGCGTCCAGATGCTGTGGTCGATCTGGTCGCCGAGCTCGGGAAAGTCGCGGCCATGGAAGCGCGGCTCGCGCCCGGCCCTGCGTTGCGCGAAATAGTCCCGCGTCAGTTTCACGACGGTTCCGGAGAGCGCGACGATGGCGACCAGGTTGATCGTTGCCATCAGCCCCATGAACGCATCGGCGGCGTTGAAGACCGTTGCCACTGCCTGCAGCGCACCCCAGACGACAAGAAGCAGGACCAGCGCGCGCAGCACGGCCAGTCCGGTCGGAGTGCCGAGGCCGAGAAAGGCCATCGCCATCTCGGAATAGGAGTAGTTGCCGATGATTGACGTGAAGGCGAAGAAGAAGATCGCCACGGCGATGAAATAGGGGCCGATCCAACCGACATGATGCCCCATCGCGGCTTGGGTGAGCTGCGTGCCGGTCAGCCCGCTGCCTGAAAGGTCGATTTCCGAGAGCAGGATCATGAGCGCCGTGCTCGAGCAAATCACGAGCGTGTCGATGAACACGCCCAGCGCCTGCACGAAGCCTTGACTGGAGGGATGATGGGGCACGGGCGTCGCGGCCGCTGCAATGTTGGGCGCCGACCCCATGCCCGCTTCGTTGGAGAACAGCCCGCGCTTGATGCCGTTGGTCATGGCCGCGACCACCCCGCCGACGACGCCGCCTGCCGCCTCCTCGAGCCCGAAGGCCGAGCTGACGATATGCGCGAGCATGCTCGGCACCAAAGTCAGGTGGGTGAGGAGGACATAGAGTGCCATCAGCAGATAGATGCCGGCCATCAACGGAACGACATAGCCCGCCACGGTGGCGATCTGGCGGATGCCGCCAAAGATCACGATGCCGGTGATTGCCGCCAGCACCAGGCCGGTCGCGAGCTTCGGGATGCCGAAGGCGCCGACCATGGCATCGGCAATGGAGTTGGCTTGAACGGCGTTGAACACCAGCCCGAAGGAAAGGATCAGGCAGACGGCGAAGACCGACCCGAGCCAAGGCAGGCCGAGCCCCTTGGCGATGTAGAAGGCGGGGCCGCCGCGGTAGACACCCGTGCTGCCGCCTTCCGCCTCGTGCTCCTTGTAGAGCTGGGCGAGCGTGGACTCCGCGTAGGACGTGGCCATCCCCACCAGCGCAACCAGCCACATCCAGAAGATCGCACCAGGTCCGCCAAGGCTCAGCGCCACTGCGACGCCCGCGATATTGCCGGTGCCGACCCGGCTGGCGAGGCTGGTGCAGAGCGCCTGCACCGGCGAGATGCCTTCCTTGTCGCCCGTCGTGTCGCGTGCGGTGACGACCCGGAACATCTCGCCGAAATGAACGATCTGCTGGAAGCCGAGACGAATGGTGAAATAGACCCCGACTGCGAGCAGGCCGTAGATGAGGATGTAGCCCCAGAAGATGTCGTTGAGAAAATCGATGATCGCATTCATGGCCGCCCTCTCGTGCCTGCCGAGAGCTCCCTCAGTCTAGAGCAATTCCAGCGAAAGTGTGAGCGGTTTCGCGTTCGGAATTGCGTAAAAACAAGAACTTAGATCGTTTCCGCGATCCGAAGAAAAGCGGAAAGGATCTAGTGGCCGGTCAGAACCAGTCTTTGAATTGGCAGGAGCAGCGCCTGGATGCGCAACAGCGCTGCCTTCACGAATGCGACTGCGTCCACGGCATGCAGGAACAGCCACCGCGGCGCCCCGACGTTTCCGGACTCGAGCTCATCGTGATTGTCGGCGTAGGCCACTGCAATGCAGTTTCCGCCCTGGGGCAGGCCGTCGAGCGCGCCCTGGTAGACCGGCTCCATGAAAGCGGTAATCGTTCCGGGCCGGGCGAACTGCTGGGCGTCGACCAGCTGGTCCGAAGGCCGGAACTGGCCGGAGGCGATGACGTCCTGCACCTGGGTCACCACCACCGGGATGATGCTCCAGGGCTTGGCAATGCAGGTGACCTCGCCGAGCATCCCGACCTTCAGCACTTCGGCTTCGATCTGATCGAAGCCAGCCACGAGCGCGACGCTCGAGCGTTCTGGCACGAGGATGCCGGCAGGCCTGAGCATCGGGTTGACGACGTCGCCCACACGCAGCGTGAACTGCTGGACCGTCCCGGCCGTGCCGGCAACGACGGTCGTCTTGTCAAGCTCGACCTGAGCCAAGTGCATTGCAGCTTCGGCGCTCGCCTTCTGGGCGGGCAGCAGGGACTCGATCTGGCCGAGGATGGCTTCGTGGGCTGCCAATGCCGCGTCGACCTGCCCTTGCTCAGTCGCCACCCGGACCGACATGCGGTCTACCTCGCGCTGCGAAACCGCGCTGGGATTGCGACGCTGCAATTCGGCCCGCGTGTCGTACTCGTCCTTTGCCTGCTGGTAGGCGCCCCTCGCCTGTGCGATGCGACCATCGGCTTCCTTCAACTGCGCCTGGGCAACGACCAGGCTAGCGTCGACCTCGGCGATCTTGCGACGGTTCGCCTCCACGGCGGCTTGCTGCTCTGAGCTATCCAAGCGGAACAATGGCTGGCCTGCGGCGACGCGCTGATTGAGGTCGACGAAAGTCTCTGCCACGCGTCCGCCCCGCTCAGGCAGGATCGTGATCGTTCGAAACACAGAGGCGACGCTGTTGGTCATCGGATGGAAATAAAACACCATCGTGAGCATCAGGATCGTCAGGATCAGGCAGCCGGTGATCCCCCAGCGCAGCTCGTACCAGACAGTAAAGAGCGTAATCTCGCGGCCGAACCGCTTTCCCTGGCCGTAACGCCGGTAAAGATAATCTGGCAGGACCGTGAAGATGGCGCAGAGCAAGAGCTCCAGCATCGCTCAAGCTCCACCGAGCCTGTTTTGCCCATCGCCTGCCTGGAGAAGCTCAGCCTCGGCGGACGGCGGTTCACTGGCAAGCCTGGCCGGTCTGGAAATACGGCGGAGCGATTTGGCCATCGAGGTCAGAGGCGTGGTGAAATCCGGCATCGGGACCAAGGCGAGCAGCAGCCCGGCGATCCAAAAGGCATGGTTGTGGGTGAACAACGCCAACAAGGCCAGCGTTGCCACGATCTCGAACTGCACCTTTTGGCCGCCGTGTGCCATCTGCTCCGGCAGCGCATGGAGCTTGAGGTAGAAGACGCCGAGGCCCAACACGGCAAGGAAAAGAAACACGCCCACTGCAACGAGCAGAACATCGGTTTGTCCTGGCGCCGACATGAAGGGCGCTAGGCTGTGGGTAACGGCTGGATGCAGCGGCTGCTCCATCGTCTTCTCGGCTGAATCCCCTCGGCAGCGGACTTGTACATCGCGCTGGTCGAGAACCTAGCTCATTCTACGGACGACTTCTAGCCGTGGACTGGTCCCGTTCCTACTCGGGCAACGCCAGCAAGCGTCCACCGTTTGTCAGCGTGTCGGCGACTGCCGGCACCATGCCGATCTCGAGCATCAGGCGTAGTCGAAATCCTGGTTCGAGCTCCAACAATCGCTCCACGATAGGCCGTGCCTCCTCCTGGCGCCCGGCCAAGGCCAGCGACGCCGCCTGGAAGAAATGGAGCGTGCTAAATTGGGGGTTTGCTTGGACTGCACTTGCAAAATGCGATGCTGCGGAGTCGAAGTTTTTCTGCTGTGCAGCTGCTATCCCGAGCGCGCAGTGAGCGGCGAAGGAAAAGGGATCGAAGGGACTCAGCCGAAGCGCGCGCTGCGCATGCGTGGTTGCGGTGTCAGGATGACCGCTTATGGCGTGGATGTATGCGCCGAAGTAAAGCGCCGTGGCGCACGAAGCATTGAGGGACAAGGCGCGTTCGATCGCGCTCAACGCAGTTGCATGGTCCTTGCTCAGATGGGTGATCACGAGCGCGGCAATCGCCAGCGCCGTCGCGTCATCGGCACCGCTGGCGATAGCAGCGCGCGCATGCTTGATTCCGGCGGCTTTGTCAGCCGGGTCGAGCCCGGCGCGCGTGAAGGAAATCTCATAGCACCACGCCAGAAGCGCATGGGCGGCAGCGTAGCTTCCGTCAAGCCTCAGTGCGTCCTCCAGAAGCCCCGCTGCGATCTTGGCATCGGCGGGCATGGCCGTCGCCATGTGCGGAACGGCGCGTAGATAAAGGTCGTAAGCGTCCAGGTTTTCGGGGCGCTTTCGCCGCGAGCGTTCGATCTCCGAGCGCTGCAGACTTGGCTCGACGATGCCGACGACTTTGTCGGTGATCTGGTCCTGGAGATCGAACACGTCCTCCAGCTCGCCATCGTAACGATCGGCCCATAGGTGCGCGCCGGTCTCGGCTTCGAGCAGCTGTGTCGTGATACGCAGACGGTTCCCCGCCTTGCGCACGCCTCCTTCGAGAACGTAGCGCACGCCAAGCTCGCGTCCCACCTGCCGCACATCCACAGCCTTGCCTTTGTAGACGAAGCTCGAATTGCGCGCGATCACGAACAGCCATTTGATCCGCGACAGCCCGGTGATGATGTCTTCCACCATCCCGTCGGCGAAGTATTCCTGCTCCGGATCGCCGCTCATGTTCTGGAACGCCAGCACCGCGATCGAGGGCTTGTCGGGCAGGGCAGGCTGCGGCGGTTTCCGGCACCGCAGGCTCCGCCGTTGCTGCGGGCCTGGCCTGGGCGGAAACGCCGACTTGCAGAGAATAGACTCGGACCGGATCGGCGATGTTTTTCAGTCGCACTGCGCCGCGATCGTCGATCGCGATGTCGAGCCGTCGCCTTCACCTGCCAGTAGGCCTGCTCGGAGAGGCAGATTTGGCCGGGTTCGCAGATGCCTTCGAGGCGCGCGGCAATGTTTACACCATCGCCCATCAGGTCGCCGTCATTCTCCTGCACGACGTCGCCTAGGTGAATGCCGATCCGAAACTCGATGCGGCGGTCGTCTGGCAGGCCGGAATTGCGCTCGACCATCGCGTTCTGCACCGTGATCGCGCAGCGCACGGCTTCCACCACGCTGCCGAACTCGACGAGGCTTCCGTCGCCTGTGCGCTTGACCACTCGACCGTGATGCACCGCGATCGTGGGATCGATCAGATCGGCGCGCAGAGCCCGCAGCCGCGCCAAAATCCAATCTTCGTCAGCGCCTGCGAGCCGGCTGTATCCGACGACATCCGAGACCAGGATCGCTGCAATTTTCCGGGTCTCCGCCATGCCCGTCTTTCCCCTATCGCTTTGCGCTACCGCCCGAATTGAGCCGCCCCAGCTCACCATAGGGCCGTTCTATCGTGGGAAGATAGCTCCAAGCCATCGATAGCTGCGCCGCCTCAGTCCCGTCGCGGCGCGAAATGGGCAGATCCGCCCATGCCGACCGTCGAGGCAAGACGGGGCGTTGACAGAAGCAGCCTCCGGGCCTTCTTTGCGGAGCCGCGCACACGCGCTGCGCAATCGCCACGTCCGGAGGGGCGGATGATCCGAAAGCAGGTGGAGTTGCTCTCAGGCGTCGGGCTAGGGCTCGGGACGCTGTTCTTTGCCGCTTCGCTGACGCCGACGCTGGTGCCCCGCAGCAGCCTGACGCAAGGGGTCCTCGCCGGCGCGTGCTTTGCCGCCGGGTACGGGCTCGGCGTGTTCTCGAGATGGCTTTGGCAGTACCTGGAGTTGCCAGGGCCGCGGGCTCGGCTTCGCCTCGTCGCCAATGGGGTGATCGCGGCGCTTTGCCTGTCGATCGCGCTGCTCTTCCTGTGGTGGTCGGCCGATTGGCAGAACTCGGTCCGCGCGGCCATGGGGATGGCGCCGGTCGACAGCGCGCATCCGCTCCAGGTCTCCGGCATAGCCCTGGCGACTTTCGTCGTCGTGCTCGTGCTGGCGCGCATCTTCCGCTGGGTGGCGCTCGCGCTCATACGGGTCACCCGGCGCTTCATACCCGTGAGGGTCGCCAACGTGCTCGGTGTCGGGCTGGCGGTCCTGCTGTTCTGGCTGCTGGCAAACAATCTGCTCGCCCGCGGCGTCTTTCATGTGCTGGACGCCTCGTTCAGGGAGTTCGACGCCCTGCTGGAGCCCGAGCGGCCGCGGCCAGAGGCCTCCGGCAAGACCGGCAGCCCCGCATCGCTGGTCGCCTGGAAGGATCTCGGCCGCGCCGGCAGGGAGTTCATCGCCGACGGACCGTCGGCCGCCGACATCGGCGCGCTGGCGGGCAGACCGGCCATGGAGCCGATCCGGGTCTATGTCGGCCTTCCCGCTGCATCGACGCCGGCCGCCCGCGCAAAGCTAGCACTGGAGGAACTGAAGCGGGTCGGCGGGTTCGACCGCTCCATGCTGGTCATCGTCACGCCGACGGGCACCGGCTGGATCGACCCGGCGGCGATGGACGCGATCGAGTATCTGCGCGACGGAGACATTGCCAGCGTGGCGGTCCAGTATTCTTATCTCAGCAGTCCCTTGTCGTTGCTTGCAGAGCCGGAGTACGGAGCCGAGACGGCGCGCGCGCTGTTTCTGGAGATCTACAATTATTGGACGACGTTGCCGCGCCAGGATCGGCCGAAGCTTTACCTTCACGGCCTCAGCCTGGGGGCGATGAACTCAGAGCGGTCGGCCGGTCTGATCGACATGATCGGCGATCCAGTCGACGGCGCGCTGTGGAGCGGACCGCCTTTCGAGAGCGGCGTCTGGCGGCGGATCACCGACGCCCGCAAGGCCGGTTCGCCGCAATGGCGCCCCGAATTCCGCGACGGCAGTTTCGTGCGCTTCATGAACCAGGATGGCGCAAGCCTCCCGGCCGACACGCCCTGGGGGCCCATTCGCGTCGTCTACCTGCAGTATGCGAGCGATCCCGTGACCTTCTTCGACTATCACGACTTCTATCGCCGCCCCGCCTGGATGGAGCCGCCGGTCGGCCCCGACATCTCCAAGGAGCTGCGATGGTATCCGGTCGTCTCCATGCTTCAATTGGCCCTCGACATGGCGGTCGCCACCACCACGCCCATCGGATACGGCCATGTCTACGCGCCCAAGCACTATGTCGATGCGTGGGCGGCGATCGCCGGTGCGCCCGGCTGGTCGCCCCAGCAGTTGGAAGCGCTCGGGCAGCATCTCGGCCAAGCTGCGACGATGGCCGAATTAGAGCCGTACGACAACAGGGGCGGCTAGGTCGTTTCGGGGAAGGGTCGAGGTGCCGACCTGCGCGGGGCGACCGTAAAACTTCGGGCGGTTTTTCTGACAACTATGACTTGTAATCAGACCTGATTCGCGCTTAGGTGGCGCCCTCTGGCGTTGGTCAGCCTGGGGGGCGGCGTGATCAAGGAAACGGTCCTGGACGGCGATCTGTCAGAGCCGGAAGCGGCGCTGGCGTACTTGTTCGATATGACAGCTCAGATGCGCGATCTGGCTGCCGACATCGGCTGTCCGATGATCGTCTATCTCCTGCAAATGGCGACGCTGGAAATTCTGGAGACGATCGATGGGGACGAGGAGGATTCCGACCAGTTCGGGTAGGAGCGGTCGACAAGCCTGGCGAGGCTGAGGGGTCAGGCGACTGATGGGAGCCTGCACAAGGAGGTCAGGCGCGCGGCTGAGGGGCTTGCACAAGGAAGTCGAGTCTCCGCGAGCGAGGTTTCAACAAGGAGGCCAAGCCATTTTCTTGCGTCACAGGTCATGCCAAAGTGGGACCACGCGTGACAGTCTATGAGGGAGGAAATGGCTTGGCTGACGACATCGACATTGCCGAAGACCCTTCGACATGGGACCCCGCGCTCGACGCCGTCGTCGCGGCGCCTGCCAATCACAGGGTTCTGTTCGAGAATGAGCGGTTGCGCGTTCTGGAGGTCATACTCGGCCCGGACGAGGAAGAGCCCGTTCATCATCATCGCTGGCCTTCGGTGTTCGTTTTCGACCAGGTGCAGCCGCCGCTTCACGATTTCACGCCGGACGGCGCCATGCTGCCGCCCAACCGGGATGTCATCAGGGCAGTCGAGACATGGGACGGCAAGGGGTGCCTCGTGGTGCATATGGCCCCTCAGCCGGCCGGACGGGTCCTCAATGCCTCCGGCAAGCTGGTCCATGGCATCCGCATCGAAATGAAGACCTAGATGTCATTGCTATGGAGGTTGTCCGTCCGAGGCTTGGATGCGAGGTTGCGGTTACCACACACGCGACCTTCACCCGGGAGCCTCGGATGGACATGCATGAGAATGCCAGAACCACGCCGCGCAGTCGAATGGTTATGATCGAACGTCTTGAAGCTGGCTGGCGGGTGGGGGCCGTAGCATCGGCGTTCGGTGTCGACGGCAAGACGGTGCGCAAATGGCGCGAGCGCTTCCAGGCCGAGGGTCGTGCGGGCCTGGCCGATCGCTCGTCGCGGCCGCATAGCTCGCCCTGCCGGCTCGGCGCACTCGCGGAAGACGAGATCGAAGCGCTGCGGCGTCAACGGCTGTCTGGTCCTTCGATCGCCCGCCGCCTGGGGCGGCCTGTCTCGACGGTCGGCAAGGCGCTGCGACGGATGGGGCTCGGCCGGCTGGCCGCGCTCGACCCCCGGCCGCCCGCCATCCGTTACGAATGGGAGAAGCCGGGCGAGCTGATCCACATCGATTCCAAGAAGCTTGGCAGGATCGACGGGCTCGGCCACCGCATCACCGGCGACCGGCGCGGCCAGAGCCATCGACGCGCCCGCGGCGAGGGCCTGGGCTGGGAGGCGCTCCACGTCGCCATCGACGACGCTTCTCGGCTCGCCTACACCGAGATCCTACCCGACGAGAAGAAGACGAGCGCGACCGCCTTCCTCGAGCGGGCGCTCGGCTTCTTCGAGCGGCACGGCGTCAAGGTCGAGCGCGTCATGACCGACAACGGTTCGGCCTACAAGAGCCATCTCTTCCGAAAGGCGCTCGCAGATCGCGGCATCGGCCACAAGCGCACCAGGCCCTACACGCCCCGCACCAACGGCAAGGCCGAACGCTTCATCCAGACATCCCTGCGCGAATGGCTCTATGCCCGCCCGTTCCACAGCTCGGCTCACCGAACCGACGCCATGCCGGGCTGGTTATGTGACTACAACACTCGACGTCCACATTCCGCACTTGGTGGAAAGCCGCCAATCTCAAAACTTGCGGACAACCTTCGTGGAAATGACATCTAGGGTAGCTCGCCGTTTTCCAAGAACCGGCGTCAATCATCGCGGTTTCGCGCCCATCCTCTCCCCGCCGGGGCCTGGCTGATTGTGATTCTCTGAGACGTGCGTCGCCGGAGGTGCGCACTACGTCAAAGTTGATTGCGATTTCAGGCGATTGCGCGCAGGACAAGGCATGCCGCGCTACTTCTTCGACTTCGACGACGGGTCCAGGCGCCTCAGAGACGATGAGGGCGTCGAGCTGCCCGACAAGCAAGCCGTCTGGCAGGCCGCCTTGGACAGGCTTCCAACGATCCAGCAGCAGGTCCCGCCCGACGGTCGCAGGGATATCGTCATATCGGTGCGCGATGCGAGTGGTCGTACGGTTCTGAGAGCCGCGATCGGGCTCAGAGCCTATTGGGTTCCCGAGGCGGAGGACGGCCGCCCCTGATGCAGGCGGCCGCCGGTGGCCTGGCTCAGCGCACCGAATGCCACCGCTGCACCGGTTCCGACGACGGTCCGAACGTGGCGTCGAAGACGGGCGAGGCGAGCACGGCATGAACGTGGAGGAGCGTCGTGCCCGCGTTCGAAAATCCATGATCTCTGCGGGCCGGCACGATCAAGGAATGGCCGACCTCGACCACCCGACGCTCGTCGTCGACCCACATCTCGGCGACGCCCGAGAGCACCGTGAGCACCTCCTCGACCGGATGCCAATGCGTCGGTGCTCCTGCCCCCGGCGTCACCCATTGCTCGAAGATGCAGAGCTCGTCGGCGCCGTTGCAAGCTGACACGAGCATGCGGGTCTCGACGCCGGGCCGCCATTGCTCTCGCTGCCGGTCTCCATGAGCGACTATCTTCATCGGTCCCCTCCCCGACCCTCCTCCGCACCAGGTGCCGAAGATCGATTCAGAGCTATGGCAGGTAAACCCTCATGCTCTCGAAGTCGAAGGTCATAGCGTGAGGTCCGCCGAAACCGGCGCACCGACGGAGACGCTAAAGGGCCGGCTCGCGCTTGGCTCCCGCTGTGAGTCGCGCGACCTTCTTCAGATGGGCCGTCGCGGCCAGTCCGCCCGTCGTCATGGTCATGAGGTCGAGTGACTCATCGCCGTCGATGACGGGCGTGAGCGCCTCATCCATGTAAGCTTCGCTGCCCGCCTGGCGTCTGATGAGCTGCGCCGAAATCACCAGGCTGACGATGTGACCGGCGATGATGGCGTTGTTCCTCAGCGTCCGCCACGCCAGCCGCGGCCAGAAGATTATCGCGTTCTCGCGCGGCAGGCCGGGCCGGCGCTCCGACGGGCGCATGAGCCTGAGGATTCCCGTCTGCAGCGGGTGCATGTTCTCCAGCCGGACAGACGTCCCGAAGGTCACCAGCAATTTGACGAGGCTGTGAACCGGAACACCGGTGGCGATCGCCCGGCGCAACAGAGTCCGCATGTGGCGAGGCGAGTAGTAGAGCGCCCAGGCCTCCCGGTAGATACTTTCCCATTGCTCCTTGGACATCCTGTCATGCGCCGTGCAGACATGCTCGACGTCATAGATGTTCAGATCGGGATCCATCTCGATGCCGGAGCGCCACAGCGTCCTGGTGGTCCTCCGAGCCGGGCAAGGGCGTGAGGCAGAAGAACTCGACGATGTCCAGCGGCAGCTCCCGCTGGATGATGGAGATGTCGCGCCTGATTGTCTCCGGCGTATCGGCGGGAAAGCCCAAGATGTAACCGGCGATGGTGATGATGCCCTTGTCCTTCCAGGCGAGCAGCATCTTGCGGTATTCGGTGATCTTGTTCTGCCGCTTCTTGGCCGCCGCGAGATTGTCGGGATTGATGTTCTCGAGCCCGATGAAGACGCGCGTGACGCCCGCCCGCTTGGCTTTTTCGACGAAGTTCTCGATCTTGTGGCAGAGCGTGTCGACCTGGATCATCAGCCCGAGCGGCAGACCCTCCTTCTCGCGCAACATGATCAAACGATCGAAGATCGCTTCCCACTCGCGATTGCGCGCGAAATTGTCGTCGGTGATGAAGAATTTGTGGATGCCTTCGGCCCAGTTCATGCGGACCAGTTGCTCGACGTCGTCGGCCGACCGGAAGCGGGACTTGCGGCCCTGCACGTTGATGATCGTGCAGAACGAGCATTGATAGGGACAGCCGCGTCCGGCATCGAAGCTGGTGCTGAGACCGAGCGTATGCTCGACATAGGTCTTCGGCAGGAACGGCACCGGAGTGCCCTGGATGCCAGGCAGGTCGGCCATGAAATCATAGAGCGGTTGCAGCTTTCCGGCAGCGGCGTCGCGCAGCACGCCGTCCAGACGCCCTTCGGCCTCGCCGGCGAACATCGAAACGCCCATGCTCCCGGCATTCGTCGAGGCCCACCGCCTTGCCGTCCAGCATGGCGAGGCAGCCCGGAGATGTGAAAGCCGCCCATCGCGACCTCAATCCCCGCCGCGCGGAACGGACGCGCGATGTCGAGCGCCCGCGGATACTGATTGGACTGGACGCCGACGAGAGCGACGAGCCCGAAATTGCCGTTTCGGCGAAACCGCTCCAAGAGCGCGGCCGTATCGACCCGCGTGTTGGTCTCGTCGATGGCGTCGATGTCGATGCCGATGCCCGGCCCGAGCACCTCTCGCTCGGCGCAATCGGCGGCAATGCCATAGATCGCCGCCAGCGAGTTCGACGGGATCATGGCTCGCCACCACCGAATCACATAGCCATCATCGTCGTAGTGTGATGGCTTGATGAGGACGAGCTGGAAGCGACGGTTCTCCGCGGCGTGAGATTTGGACAAAGCCTGACTTTCGCACTTGAGGGCGACGGGAACTGGGCCGCATCCTTATCACGACAGCCTCGCCTTGTCGCGCCTTGTCGGCGATTGCCCAAACCGCGCCCATCACAACCCCAATAATCCCAGGCCTTGGCAGCCAATTTCCGGGCACCGCCTTGATTCCGGGACGTATTCCGCCTATTGTCGGGGTATCGATCTTGCTTGTCGAACTTTGTTCTCTGGCGCTCTTCGCGCTCTCGGCGATTTTCTTCTCTCAATATCGATCTGAACCGTTTGCCATGATTGCACTGGGGCAGACATCAACTGTGACCGATTGAAAGGAAATCGTCATGAGCACTGGAACTGTGAAGTTCTTCAATACCACCAAGGGTTTCGGCTTCATCGCGCCGGATGATGGCGGCGCCGACGTGTTCGTCCACATCTCCGCCGTCGAGCGTGCCGGCATGCGCACGATCACCGAAGGCCAGAAGCTCAGCTTCGACGTCGTGAAGGACAACCGCAACGGCAAGAGCGCGGCCGACAACCTTCAGGCCGCCTAACCGATTGCGCTCATGAGGCTGACCACGGATGTACTGGCAGTCATCGTCGAAGCGCGTGGAGAGGCCGGGTTCGCCCGGCCTTTTTGATTTTTTCTACCCCAAGGACCAGAGTATGAGCCGCGTCATCACACAGGACAATTTGTTCCGCCCGGTGCGGTCGAAGGCCGAGACCAAGGCCGAAATCACCGATCAAACCGCCCGATCCATCGTCGGGGCGGAGGCGGAACGGCGCGACGCCAAGACCGCCAGGCTCCGCAAGGCGCGCCTGGCCAGCGAAGCGCAAGCGGTGCCGGACGAGAAGCCTGCCAAGCCCCGCGCGAAGAAAGCAGCGCCGCGCCGCTCGAAATAGAAACGCGCCGAACGATCGTCGCGGCGCGTGCTATACCTCATGGAATCAAGCGGTTGCGCCTGCCGGCGAGGGGCCTTGCCGCGGGGCCGGGCGCGTCGGGCGCGCGCTCAGAAAGCGGGATTTGACGTGCTGAAGGTCCATCAACTCGCGGTCGGCAAGATCTATGTCCCGATGGCACGTCGGAAGACCCTTCATCCCGAAACCGTTCGGCTGCTGGCGGAGGACATCCTCGAGAACGGGCTGCGAACGCCGATCATGGTGAGGAATGACGGGGAGCGCTACGTGCTCGTCGAAGGACTGCACAGGCTGGAAGCGTCCATCCTGCTCGGCGAACAGACGATCGCCGCCTACCTGGTCCAGGCGAGGCGGCGGTGATGACCCGATTTCGCCAGAGGCAAGGATGACACGGCTCGACGCCAAATAGCTTGCCGCGCGTCTCTTCGCCGATGAGCTCGCTGCGGCCGACAACAGCGTTCGACCCGGCGCTCTTGCCGGCAATGCGACGCTCTCGACGTCATCGGCATAGCAAACGATCGATGAACGGAAATCTCGTTTCTTCGCACACTATTTCCACAACTATTACTTGCATCCCCGTGTGATTCTCGCTTAGATGGCGCTTTCTCGGGTTGCTCAGCCGGAGGGGCGGCGTGATCAAGGAAACGATCGTGGAGGTGGGCGGGAAGATCCCGGAGCCACGCTGGTTTATTTGCGCGACATGACGTCGGAGCTGCGCGACATGGCGTCTGGCCTCGGCCGTCCGATGATCGTCTACCTGCTGCAAATGACGGTGCTCGAACTGATCGATACGATCGAGCGCGACAAGGTGGAGCGCCGACGGCGCGACTAGATCCTTTCCGCTTTTCTTCGAACCGCGGGAACGATCTAGCTTCTTGTTTTTAGCGGCAATTCCGAACGCGAAACCGCCCACACTTTCGCTGGAATTGCGAGGATCCTTTCCGCTCCCGGGGCTCGCTTTCTCTCGGCAGGCTTGGCGGCTATCCTGAGGCATCGCAGGAGGGCGACGAATGGACCGGGACGCGCAAATCAAGGCGGCACAGCAGCGCGTCGTCGAGGCCTTTGCAAACGGCCCCAAGCTTGCCTTCAGCACCAGCCCCTGACCGCCCGCATTGCGGAAGGCCTCGCCTGCAAGGTGCGGCAAGGGGAGCACGAGGCGACCATGGACATGAGCAAGGCGCGCGGCGGCGACGAGCCGGTCCGACGCCGGGCTTCTTCATCCGCGCGGGCCTTGCCGGTTGCGTCGCCATCGGCATCAAGCTCGCCGCCGCGCGCGAGGGCATCGCCGTCGACCAGGTGGATGTCGACGTGGAGATGGATTTCGACGACAGCGCGATGTTCGGCGTCGGGTCGAACTCCCCTGCCCCACTGGAGACACGAATCGTCATAGAGCTCAGAAGCGCGGCGCCCGCCGATCGGCTGGCCGCCATGGTGGATCGCGCGCTCGCCGCCGACCCCTACTTCATCGCCTTGCGTGATGCCCAGAACGTGAAGACCCAACTGAATTTAGGCGCCTAGCCATGGACTCCAAGCTGCAGATCCGGGTGCAGCGATACGGCTGGGACGCCGCGGCCCCCTACTATGAGGACGGTTGGCGCGGGCCGCTCGCGCCGGCTCAGAGAACCCTGCTTCAGATGGCAGCGCTGGTGCCCGGCGAGCGTGTTCTGGAGGTCGCCTGCGGCAGCGGCCTGGTCACCCGGTCGATCGCCGCAGCGGTGGGTCCCGGCGGCTCGGTGCTGGCCACCGACCTGTCCCAGGCGATGGCCGACGAGACGGCGCGGCGCTGCGCGGTGGAAGGCTTGGGGTGGGTCACAGCGGAACGTATGAGCGCCGAGGAACTGACGGTCGACGAAGGGCGGTTCGACGCGGTGCTCTGCGCGCTCGGCCTGATGTACGTGCCTGACCCTCGGCGCGCGCTCAAATCGATGGGGCGGGCGGCGCGCCAGGGCGGCCGCGTGGCGGCGACCGTCTGGGGCGAGCGACGGAATTGCGGCTGGGCGGAGATTTTTCCGATCGTCGACGCCCGCGTGGCCTCCGAAGTGTGCCCGATGTTCTTCGCGCCCGGAGCCCCCCGCGGCCTTCGGGGCGACTTCGAAGCGGCGGGTCTCGTCGAGCTTCGCGAGCAGCGGCAATCCGAGGCGCTTGAATTCAAAGACGAGAGGACGTTGCTCACGGCCATGCTGCTCGGAGGACCGGTCGCGCTGGCCGCCAAGCGCTTCACCCCGACGGTGATGGCCGAGGTCGAGGCGGAGTTCCTGGATTCGGTGCGTCAGCATCGCCGTCCGGACGGCAGCTATCGCATTCCAGGCGAGTTCGTGACGGTCTCGGGAATGCGCCCATGAGGGCTTTGATGGTTCAGGTGCGGTGATGAGCGGCTCCAAGCCCGTCTCATGGCCTCAGACGCGGCCTCACCAACTATGGCGATCGCGACTTCAGCCTCTTTCTCCGGCGTTCGTTCGCCAGCTCGATGGGGTATGGCAGCGAGATGCTGGACCGGCCGATCGTCGGCATCGCCCATTCGGCGAGCGGCTTCAACAATTGCCATCGCCACTTCCCGGAGCTGATCGAGGCGGTGAAGCGCGGGGTGCTCGCCGCCGGCGCGCTGCCGATCGAGTTTCCGACGATCTCGCTCGGCGAGGTGTTCCTCAACCCGACCAGCCTCAAGTTCCGCAACCTGATGTCGATGGACGTCGAAGAGATGATCCGCGCCCAGCCGATGGACGCGGTCGTGCTGCTCGGCGGCTGCGACAAGACGGTCCCGGCCCAGCTGATGGGCGCCGCTTCGGCCGACCTGCCGGCGGTCCAGCTGGTCGCCGGGCCGATGTCGACCGGCCGGCACCGCGGCGAGCGCCTGGGCGCCTGCACCGATTGCCGCCGCTTCTGGGCGCGGTTCAGGGCCGGCGAGATCGACCGCGAGGAGATCGACCGCGGTCGAGCAGCGGCTCGCCTCCACGGCGGGCACCTGCGCCGTGATGGGCACGGCGAGCACCATGGCCGCGCTTGCCGAGGCGCTGGGCATGATGCCGACGGGAGCCGCCGCGGTGCCGGCCGTCGACGCCGACCGGCTGCGCGTCGCCGAGGAAACCGGCCGCATCGCCGTGTCGCTGATCGGCGCCGACCATCTCCGCCCCAGCCGCATCATGACCGAGGCCGCCTTCGAGAACGCCTTGCGCCTGCTGCTCGCGCTGGGCGGCTCGACCAATGCGATCATCCATCTGACCGCGATCGCCGGTCGCCTCGGCTGTCGCGATCGACCTTCGACCGCCTCAACGAGCTCAGCGACACGACGCCGGTCCTCGTCGACCTCAAGCCGACCGGCACCGGCTATATGGAGGATCTGCACGCCGCCGGCGGAATTCCGGCCGTGCTGCGCGAGCTCGGCCCGCTGCTCCATCTGGACTGCCTGACCGTGACCGGCGAGACGCTCGGCGAGCGCCTCGACCGCACGCCGCGATTGGGTGGATCGCGCGGTCGTCCGGGCTCGTCGACGATCCCCTGCACGACAAAGGGGGACTGGTCGCGCTGTTCGGCAATCTCGCGCCGCGCGGCGCGATCCTGAAGCGCTCGGCTGCCGATCCCGGCCTGTTCGAGTCGGAGGGACGCGCCGTGGTGTTCGAATCGCTGGAGGATCTCGCCGCCCGCATCGACGACCCGGCGCTCGACGTGTCGGCAGACGACTTCCTCGTCCTGCAAGAATGCCGGTCCGACCAGCGCCTCCGCGATGCCGGAGGCCGGCTACCTGCCGATCCCGGCGAAGCTCGCGAAGGCCGGCGTCAAGGACATGGTGCGCATTTCCGATGCGCGGATGAGCGGCACGGCCTATCGGCACGGTCGTCCTGCACGTGGCGCCCGACGCGGCGTCGGGCGGACCGCTGGCGCTGGTGCGCAGCGGCGACCGCATCCGGCTGAGCGTCGAGGGCCGTCGGCTCGATATGCTGGTCGACCCGGCCGAGCTCGAGCGCCGCGCCAAGCAGCCTGCGAGCCGATCAGCCTTTGCCAGCGCGCGGATATGCGCGCCTCTACCGCGAACAGATCCTGCAGGCGGACGAAGGCTGCGATTTCGCGTTCCTGAAGGGCGTCTGATCCGACCGAAGTCGCCAGTGAGGCCTCAGATCGCCTCTGGATCTCGGGCAGAAGGACGACGCTCTCCTGTTCGTTGGGGTCGGTCCGGGCGATCAACGCCACGCAGTCTTCGCTGTCGCTGGGATTGTAGGGCTGGTGCGGCATGTCGGCCGGAATGTAGAGGAAATCGCCAGGCCCGACCTCCAGGTGCCGGTCGAGACCTTCGCCGTAATACATGGCCGACTTTCCGCTGAGCACATAGATCGCGGTCTCATGCGCCTGGTGCTTGTGCGCGTTGGCGACCATTCCCGGCTTCAGCACGACCAGCTGCATGTGGAGGCCGCTTGCCCCGACGCTCTCCGCCGAGATGGCGGGCCGATAGGAAAGCCCTTGCTTGCCGACGAACGCCTCGCCGGTCCTGACCACGTGGCAGTCCTTGTCGTTCTTCGTCACGCCTCGACCCTCTTTTCTCTCGAGAGCCTCTCATAGCACGACTAGGCGTCGAGGATCACCGGCTCTGCGCCGGCGCGCATGGCGACGTGGAGATGCGTCGCCCGTCGCCACGGTGGCCGATGAAGCGGCGCCGGCACGTGGCCGGTCGACCATCAGCCTCGACCCGTCCGGCAGCGCCAGGTGGAGGCGGACGTTCCTGCCCTGGAACACGACGCTCTCGACGACCGCCTGGACGCTGCCGGGCCGCGGATCGCGGCCGACCTCGACATCCTCCGGCCGCACGCCGACCGTCACCGCGGCGCCCGGCGCGAGACGTCTCTTGCCTCGTTCGCGCCCGTCTCCAGCATGAGGTCGCCCACCGCCAGCCTGCAACGCGCATCGCTGCACTCCACCAGACGCGCGTCGAGGATGTTCATCGTGCCTATGAACGACGCCACGAACCGCGTCAGAGGTTGGTCGTAGAGCGTGGCCGGCGCCGCCACCTGCTCGATGCGGCCTTTGTTCATCACGACGATGCGGTCGGAGATCGACAAAGCCTCCGTCTGATCGTGCGTGACCATCACGAAGGTCGTGCCGAGCTGCGACTGCAGGCGCTTCAGCTCGACCTGCATCTGCTGGCGCAGATGGGCGTCGAGCGCCGACAAGGGCTCGTCGAGCAGGAGAACGCGCGGTTCGCAGACGATGGCGCGGGCCAGCGCCACGCGTTGCCGCTGGCCGCCGGACAGCTCCGACACGCGCGCCGCGATCTTGTCCGCCAGGCCGACCATGTCCAGGGCGTCGGCGACGCGCTTGCGGCGGTCGGCGGCGCTGATGCCCCGCACCGACAGGCCGAAGCCGACATTGGCGCTGACGTCCATGTGCGGGAACAGGGCATAGTCCTGGAACACCGTGTTGACCGGCCGGTCGAACGGCCGCAGCCCCGTGATGTCGGCGCCGGCCAGCAGCACGCGGCCGTCCGACGGGCTTTCGAAGCCGGCGATCACCCTGAGGCTGGTGGTCTTCCCGCAGCCGGAAGGGCCGAGCAAGCGTCAGGAACTCGCCCTCGGCGATGTCGAGATCGACCTGGTCGAGGCCGACCACGTCGCCGGCAAAGCGCTTCGACACCCCGTCCAGCCGAAGCAAGGGCGGCGAGGCGCTCATTTTCCGTCGCGCGTCGGCCGCGGAGCCCGCGCCGTCGCGCGCCTCCGACGGCTTGGTGGTGTTGACCCAGACGATGACGCAGCGCTCAGCGCCGATGTTGCGGAAGGCGTGACGCAAGGTGCTCTTGAAGGCGAAGCTGTCGCCCGCCTTGAGCAGGTAGGCGGTGCCGTCGATCGTCAGTTCGACCTGACCGCTCGACACGAGGCCGAACTCGTGCCCGGCATGGGCGTAGGCCTCCGCCGTGCCACCGCCGGGTTCGACGATCACCGACATGCCGGTCAGTGCCGCGCCTGGCGGCGACAGGAGTTGCTTGACGATGCCCTCGGAGCGGACGGGAAGCGGCCGCCGATCGTTGGCCCGCACGCAATAGAGGTCGCTGATCGCGGCGTCGCCGTCGACGATCAGCGCCGACGGCTCGATGTCGAGGGCCGCCGCCAAGGGCCAGATCACCCTGACCCTGAGCGACGACATGCCGCGCTCGATCTGGCTCAGGGCGCCGATCGAGATGCCCGCCTTGGCGGCGAGCTCGGAGAGCGCCATCCCTCGCTCCAGGCGCAGGGCGCGCAAGCGGCGCCCGACGCGAAGGTCGGCCTCGTTGACGTCCCTGGCGGCGCCCTCGGCGGGCGCCGCCAGCGTATCCAGGCTGTCGGTGCTGATCGGCTTCGCCTCATCGGTCATGGCGAACGCTCAGCCCCCTGCCTTGACCTTCTCGAACATCTTGGCGAGGTCGTCGTTCTGCTTCATGGGGCCGGTGAAGACGGTCGATTTCAGCATGACCTCCGGGTCGGACGGCAGCTGGACCTGCTCCAGCGTGGCCGGCTCCACGGCGTCGAAGGCCGTCTTCGTCGAGCTGCCATAGCCATAGGCCTCGATCAGGTACTTTCCCGGAGCCCTCCTTCCAGGCGGCTGTTGATGAAGTCGTAGGCGAGGTCGACGTTCTTGGCGTCCTTCAGGATCACGAAGCCGCAGGCCCAGGTGAGCATGCCCTCCTTTGGCTTCATGAAGGCGACCGGCAGGCCCTGCTTCTTGAGCGCATTCGCCGAGGCGTTCCAGGTCATCGCCGCGACGAGCGCGCCGCTCGCCAGCGACTGCTCGACGGACGTCATGTCGGTCGTGTAGGCCGACAGAAGCGGGCGCTGCTCGCGCAGCTTCTCGGCCACCTTCTCCAGCTCCTCCGACGTCATGTCGAAGGGGTTGACGCCGGCCAGCAGCGCAGCCACCACCGGCGTGTCGTGGACGGCGTCGATCGTCGCGATGCGGCCCGAATATTCCTTGTCCCACAACAGGTTCCAGCTCGCCTCGGGATCCTTCACGAGGTCGGTGCGGTAGAGGATCGAGGTGTTTCCCCAGTCCCAGGGCACCATCCAGACCTTGCCGTCGCCGGCCTGGAGGTCGGGCAGATTCCTGAAGACCGGGAAGATGGCAGTCCCAGTTCTTGATGCGCGCCGTGTCGATCGGCTGCAGCAGCCCTTCCTTGTTCCAGCGCGCGACCTTGTCGTAGCAGGGATGGGCGATGTCCGGCCGGAAACCGGCCTTGACCTTGGTGAAGGCGTCGTCGTCATCGCCGAAGAAGCTGATGTCGACGGCGTCCGGATGCGCTTCGAGGAAGCTCTTGTTGAAGTCCGGCAGTTCGTAGCCCGACCAGGTGAAGTATTGCAGCTTGTCCTCGGCGACGGCAGGCGGCATCCCCACTGCGAACGTCACGGCAAGCGCTGCCAAGCCGATCTTGGCGCAGGAGCTCCATTTCGATTTCCGATGCGAAGGTCATTTCGGTTCTCCTCTCGTCTCATGTTTCTGGTTCAGGTCGTTGCAGGTCGCGGCAGCTGCCGCGCGCTGCCTCGGCGGCGCAACAGTTCGGCCAGCGAGGCGATGGTGATCGAGACGGCGAGCAGCACGGTGCCGAGCGCCATGACGAGCGGCAGGGAGGTCGGGAAGCGCAGCTGTGCCCAGATGTAGAGCGGCAAGGTCTGCTCCGTTCCCGCCAGGAAGAAGGCGACGACGAACTCGTCGAAGGACGTCAGGAAAGCCAGCATGAACGCCGAGGCGACGGCCGGCAGGCTCAGCGGCAGCATGATGCGGCGGAACGTCAGCCAATCGCCGGCGCCGAGGTCGAGCGCCGCCTCGGCGACGCTGCGCGGAATGGCGGCAAAGCGGCCGCGCATCACCACCACCGTAGTCGGCAGGGCGACCAGGATGTGGCCGAGCACGATCGAGAACAGCGAAAGCCCGAGGCCCGCCAGATTGACCAGCACGAGCAGGGCGATGCCGACGATCACGCCCGGTATGAGGATCGGCAGCCGGGCCAGCGACGACACGACAGAGCGCCGCCGGCGAGCGTCCGTAGAGGTCCATGTAGGCGACGGTGATGCCGACCAGCGTGGCGCCTGACGCGGCGGCGATCGCCACGATCATGCTGTTTGCAAAGGCGCTGGACAGCGCGGAGTTGCCGATCAGCTTGCCATACCAGTCGAGCGTGAAGCCCTTGCAGCGGGAATGCCGCCTGGATCGAATCGTTGAACGAAAACAGCGGGATCAGCGCAACCGGGAGATAAAGGAAGAGCAGATAGCCGACCACATAGGCCGTGAGCGACGCCGAGCCTTCCGACGAGCGGCGCATCGTCACGTCCTGCTCCCGAAGCGCCTGTCCGCCTGCCGCGTGAGCAGGATCAGCACGAGGATGACGAGCATGACGCCAAGCGACAGCGCCGGCCCGAACGGCCAGTCGTTGGCCTTGCCGAAGTTCGCCTGGATCAGCGTGCCGACCATCGTGCTCGACGGCCCGCCGACCAACGCCGGCGTCACGTAGTCGCCGACCGTCGGCACGAACACCACCAGCGCGGCGGCCATGACGCCCGGCATGGAGTTGGGCAGGATGACGCGCCAGAACGTCGTGCCCGGCCTGGCGCCCAGATCGCTCGCCGCCTCCATCAGCGACCGCGGAATGGTCTCCAGCGCGACGTAGATCGGCAGGATGGCGAACGGCGCGTAGGCGTGCGCCAGGGTGACGACGACCGCGGCGGGCGTGTTGAGGAAGGCCAATGTCGGCTCTGACAGGATGCCGGTCGAGGTCAGGAACGAGTTCAGCACGCCATTATAGGCGAGCACGATCTTCCAGGCGAAGACGCGCAGGAGATAGCTCGTCCAGAACGGCAGCGTGACCAGGAACAGCAGCAGGGCGCGATGGCGCCCGGCGTGGAAGGCGAGGAAATAGGCGACCGGATAGGCGGTCACCACCGTCGCCAGCGTGACCAAGCCGGCGATCGCCAGCGAACGCAGCACCACGGTGGAATAGAGCGGGTCGGTCGCCATGTCGCGGAAATTGGCGAAGGTGAACCCGGCGCCCAGCAGCGACCCGTCATTGGCACGGAACGCCAGGAAGACGACCAGCGCCAGCGCGAAGACGATCAGCAGCAACGTGACCACGCCTCCCGGCAAGAGCATGCCGACCCTGAAGGCCAGGGAAGAGCGGCTCACGGCGGTCGCCTGCGTCGATGACGTCATGGCAAGCCTGACTGCAGTTCATGAAACAGGAGCCTATTTATTCACAGATGTGAAGGCCTGTCCATCCTATCGCGCGGCGGTAGTAGACTAGGATGCGCCGCGAGTCCGAGACGGCCTGGCCCGCGCTTCGACGAGGTCCAACACCGTGTCGGCCGTCGCCGCCGCGAAGGCGACGAGCGCTTCGCCTTGCTTGCTGCCGAAGCGGGCAATCAGCGCGTCAGGGTCGAATTTGAGCCCTGGGATGACCTGCCCGCCATTGAGGCCGGAGGCACCCTGCCCGACCTCCTGGGCTTCCAGGACGCGGACGGCGAGGCCGAGCCTAGCCGCGTGATAGGCGGTGGAGAGCCCGAGCAGGCCGGCGCCAACGATCGCGACATCCGCCGCCTCGCCCGCCTCCAGCGGAGCGTGCAGCGGCGTTTCCCGAGGGACGCAGCCAGACCGGCTCGAACGGAGGTGCTACTGCCATCGACTATCCCGGTTTTCACGAATTTGAAAGCCCGGGATGGACGAGGTCGGATCAGGCCTCGGCAGTGGCGTCCATCGTTCGGTCTGGGCCGGGATCGCCACCGGCAGCGGCGATGGACAGCCTGCGCAGGTAGTGCTTCCAGCCCTCTTCGTGGTTGGCGCGCTCCGTCTCGTTGGGCAAGCCGCTGTGCGTGAAGCGCACCAGCGTGCCGCCTTCCTTTTCGAGCAGGTCGATCTCCACCAGGCTGGAGCCCGGCGGCATGTCGTCGCGCTCCTCCCAGCCGAAGCTGTAGGCGAGGCGATGCACCGGGATCACCTCGGTGAACTGGCCGCGCGCGACATGCTTCTCGCCCACGCTGACGAGATAGATGCCGCCGGGCTGGGCGTCCGTCGTCGCCGTTCCCAGCCAGCGCAGCAGCTTGTCGGGATCGGTCAGGAATGCGAAGACCGTCGCCTGAGGGGCAGCGATCTCGATCTCGGCTATGAAGCGTTTCGGTCATTGTCTGTCTCCTCCAGGCAGCCGAACTCCCTTGGGGTCTCAATGTAGGTCGATGCCGGTGCCACACAAGAATGGCGGCTCAAGCCTCATGACAGCCGGCTGACACGGCCCCATGATCGCCGCCATGCGACAGAGCACCGCCCACGCCTTCCTGGTCGACGAGGCGATCGACATGGCGAGCGCCGAGGCCTTCCTGTCGGCGCTCGGCCAACGGCTCGTCGCCGACGGCCTGCCGCTGGCGGGAGGCGCGCTGACGCAGGCGGCGCCGCATCCGATCGTCGCGCAACGCACCTGGCTCTGGCGCGCCGACACCGGCCGCGTCATCGAGGCGCTCGGCCTCGGCTTGGCCGGCTCGGTCGAGCCAGACCGGGCCGATACGGGCCGCGCCTGGCTTCTGGGGCTCGGCACCGGCAACGTGGTCGAGACGCCCACCGGCAGCGCCGCGGAGGGCGCCGTGCTCGCCTGGGCGGCCACCAGACCCTTCAGCGAGGCCGAAACGCAGCTGCTCGGCGAGGTGGCGCGCTTTGCCGCCGCGCCGCTCGCCTTGATCGCTTCGCGCTCGACGCTGGCCGCGCTGCTCGAGACCTATCTCGGCCGGCGCAGCGCGGCGCAGGTGCTGGCGGGGCGGCTGCGGCGGGATTCCGGCGAGACCATCCGCGCCGCTCTGCTCTATGCCGATCTGCGCGGCTTCACGGCGCTTTCCGAATCCATCCCGCCGCACGAGGTCGTGGCCACGCTGGACGCCTGGTTCGACCGCATCGCCGGGCGCCGTCCACGCGTTCGGCGGCGAGGTCCTCAAGTTCATCGGCGACGGCATCCTGGCGATCTTCCCGATCGGCGAGCGGGGCGCCGCCGGCCGCCTGCGAGGCGGCGCTGCGGGCGGTCGCGGCCGCGCGGGCCGGCATGGACCACCTCGACCGCGCCCGCGCCGAGCAAGGGCTGCCGCCGCTGCCGTTCGGGGCGGCGCTGCATGTCGGCGAGATGCTGTGGGGCAATATCGGCACGGCAGACCGCCTCGACTTCACCGCCATCGGCCCCGCCGTGAACCTGGTCAGCCGTATCGAAGGGCTTTGCCGGACGCTCGGTCGCACCGTGCTCGTCTCGGGCGCCTTCGCGGCGGAGACATCAGTCGGCCGATGCTGCAGCTCGGGGAGCACGACCTGCGCGGCATCGCCGAGCCATGCGCCGTGTTCGCGCCGGAGGAGTGACGATCGGCCCTCTGAGGAATCCCGTGAGGCCTCAGAAGCTCGTTGCCGCCCTCGAAGCCGCCGGATATGGTTCGCTCAAATGGGAGTGCGCGGGCCGCGACGACAAGGCGCGACCGCCTGACGGGAACGACAATCAACAAAAGGGAACATTTCGATGATGTTGGAGACAATCACCTATCGTTCGCGCCGCCTGCTGGCTGGCGCCGCCTTTGCCGCGCTGGTGCTTGCAGGGGCGCCGGCGCTCGCCGAAACGCCTCCCGACACGCTGGTCCAGGCCTGGGCGATCGACGACATCATCTCGCTCGATCCCGGCGAAGCCTTCGAGATTACGACCGGCGAGATCACCGGCAACACCTACGACATGCTGGTGCGGCTCGACATCAACGACACCACCAAGGTGGTCGCAGCGCTTGCCGAGAGCTGGACCGTGTCCGACGACGGCCTGACCTACACCTTCAAGCTCAAGCCCAACCTGACCTTCGCCTCCGGCAATCCGATCACCGCCGAGGACGTCGCCTGGTCGTTCGAGCGCGCGGTCAAGCTCAACAAGAGCCCGGCCTTCATCCTGCAGCAGTTCGGGCTCAGCGCCGACAACGTCGCCGAAAAGGCCAAGGCCGCCGATCCCTCGACCTTCGTGTTCACGGTCGACAAGGGCTATGCGCCGAGCTTCGTGCTCAACTGCCTGACCGCCACCGTCGCCGCCGTGGTCGACAGCAAGCTGGTCAAGGAGCATGTCGCTGCCGTCACGCCGAGCGACGAGTACAAGTTCGACAACGATTTCGGCAATGGCTGGCTGAAGACCAACCATGCCGGCTCCGGGCCGTTCAAGACCCGCGAATGGCGTCGCCAACGAGGCGGTCGTGCTGGAGCGCAACGACAATTACTACGGCGAGAAGCCGAAGCTCGCCCGCGTCGTCTACCGCCATGTCAAGGAAAGCGCCACGCAGCGCCTGATGCTGGAGAAGGGCGACATCGACGTCGCACGCAACCTGCAGCCCGGCGATTATGAAGCCGTCGGCCAGAATGCCGACCTGGCGGTCACCTCGACGCCGAAGAGCACGGTCTTCTATGTCAGCCTGAACCAGAAGAACGAGAACCTGGCCAAGCCGGAGGTGCGCGAGGCGTTCAAGTACCTGATGGACTACGACGCGCTCGGCGATACGCTGCTCAAGGGCATCGGCGTGATCCACCAGAACTTCCTGCCGAAGGGCATTCTCGGCGCGCTCGACGACAAGCCCTACAAGCTGGACGTCGCCAAGGCGAAGGAACTGCTGGCCAAGGCCGGCCTTGCCGACGGCTTCTCCGTCACCATGGACACGCGCAGCGGCCAGCCGGAGCAGGGCGTCGCCGAAGCGATCCAGCAGACGGCGGCGCAGGCCGGCATCAAGATCGAGCTGGTGCCGGAGGACTTCAAGCAGCTGCTCACCCGCTACCGCGCGCGCCAGCACGACATCGCGATCCTGCAGTGGGGCGTCGACTATTGGGATCCGAACTCCAATTCGGAGACCTTCGCGACCAATCCCAACAATGCCGACGATTCCATGAACAAGACGCTGGCCTGGCGCAATGCCTGGGACGTGCCTGCCGACATCCAGCAGGAATCGAAGGACGCGCTGCTCGAGCGGGACGCCGCGAAGCGGGCGGAGATGTACGACGACCTGCAGAAGAAGATCCGCGAGCAAGGTCCCTTCATCTTGCTCTGGCAGCAGACCGAGGTGGCCGGACTGGGCAAGAACGTCCAGGGGTTCAAGCTCGGCCCGACCTTCGACACCAACTTCCTTTCGCCCGTCAGCAAGTAGCCGACGCGAAAGTCCGGTTCCTTGTCGCTCGCCTCTCCGGCAGCGGTGATCAAGGGGAAGCGCCACGGCGCTTCCTCCTTCGCATGGGCCGTCGGACGGTTCGTCGTGGTCGCCGCGATCACCTTCCTGGGGCTGATCGCGGTGACGTTCTTCATCGGCCGCGTCGTGCCGATCGACCCGGTGCTGGCGATCGTCGGCGACCGCGCGCCGCACAGCGTGGTCGAGGCGGCGCGCAAGCAATACGGCTTCGACCTGCCGCTCTGGGAGCAGTTCTTCCTCTACGTGAAGAAGGCGCTGACAGGGGATTTCGGCACGTCCGTGCTGTCGACCTATCCGGTGATGCAGGACATCCGGCGGGTGTTTCCGGCGACGCTGGAGCTGGCGACGCTGGGCACGCTGATCGGCCTCGTGCTCGGCGTTCCGCTCGGGCGTGCTCGCCGCCGTGAGGCGCGGCAGCCTGGTCGACCAGGCGGTGCGGATCGTCGGCCTGATCGGCTACTCGATGCCGATCTTCTGGCTGGGGCTGCTGGCGCTGCTGGTGTTCTACGCCCGGCTGGGCTGGGTCGAGGGCCCGGGGCGCATCGGCGTCGCCTACGAGTACACGTTCACGCCGATCACCGGCCTTTTCCTGCTCGATGCGGTGCTACAGGGCGATTGGGCAGCCTTCCGCGACATCTTCTCCCACATCATCCTGCCGGCCTCGCTGCTCGGCTATTTCTCGATGGCCTATATCAGCCGCATGACGCGCTCCTTCATGCTGAACGAGCTCGGCCAGGAATACATCGTCGCGGCGCGCGCCAAGGGCCTGTCGGAAGCGCGCATCGTCTGGGGCCACGCGCTGCGCAATGCCGCCGTGCCGCTGGTCACTGTGATCGCGCTTTCCTATGCCACCCTGCTCGAAGGCTCGGTGCTGACCGAGACGGTGTTCTCCTGGCCCGGGATCGGGCTCTATCTCACCAATTCGCTGCAGAACGCCGATATGAACGCTGTGCTGGGCGCGACGATCGTCATCGGCGGCGTCTTCATCGCCCTCAATCTGCTGTCGGACCTGCTCTACCAGCTGCTCGACCCGAGGACGCGCGCGTGAGCGCCATCGGCACCGAGCCGCTTCCCTGGCGCGCCTGGCTGCTGTCGGAACGGCCGCAGTCGCGGGCGCAGGCACGGCTTCGGCCGGGCCTACGGACCTGGCGCCGCTTCACGGTCAACCGGCTCGCCGTCGTCGGGCTCGCCATCATCCTGGCGCTGGTCGTGGTGGCGGCACTGGCGGACGTGCTGGCGCCCTATTCGCCCGATCTCCGGCGACCTGAAGACGATGCGCCTCCTGCCGCCGAGCGCGGCCCACTGGATGGGCACCGACGACCAGGGCCGCGACATCCTCTCGCGCGTCATCTTCGGCTCGCGGCTGACGCTCTACATCATCATCCTGGTCGCCATCATCGCCGCGCCGATCGGGCTCGCCATGGGAACCATCGCCGGCTATGCGGGCGGCTGGACCGATTCGATCCTGATGCGGATCACCGACATCTTCCTGGCCTTCCCCAAGCTCATCCTGGCGCTGGCCTTCGTCGCCGCGCTCGGGCCGGGCATCGAGAACGCCATCATCGCCATCGCCATCACCTCGTGGCCTCCCTACGCTCGCGTCGCCCGCGCCGAGACGCTGACCGTGCGCCGCTCCGACTACATCAAGGCGGTCGAGATCATGGGCGCCTCGCCGGCGCGCATCGTGCTACGCCACGTCATGCCGCTGTGCATCTCGTCGCTGATCGTCCGCGTGACCCTCGACATGGCCGGCATCATCATCATCGCCGCCGGCCTGGGCTTCCTCGGCCTCGGCGCCCAGCCGCCCTTGCCGGAATGGGGCGCGATGATCGCCTCGGGCCGTCGCTTCATCCTCGACCAGTGGTGGGTGGCGGCGATGCCCGGCATGGCCATCCTGGCCGTCAGCCTCGGCTTCAACCTGCTCGGCGACGGGCTGCGCGACGCCCTCGATCCGCGGGGCGAGCAATGAGTGCACTGTTGACTGTCGACAATCTACACGTGCGGTTCACGACGCGCGGCGGCACGATCGAGGCGGTGCGCGGCGTCTCCTTCGCGCTTGGCCGCGAGCGGCTGGGGATCGTCGGCGAAAGCGGCTCCGGCAAGTCGCAGACCGGCCGCGCCATCATGGGCCTCACCGATCCGCGCGGCGAGGTCACGGCAAAGAAACTGGAGTTCGACGGCATCGACCTGCTCGCCGCCCCGCCGCGGCTGCGCCGCGACCTCAGGGGCACGCGCATCGCGATGATCCTGCAAGACCCGAAATATTCGCTCGATCCGGTGATGACCATCGGCCGCCAGATCGTCGAGACGCTGCGCGCGCACGAGGACATCGCGAAAGCGGAGGCGCGCGAGCGGGCGCTCGACATGCTCGCCGCGGTGCAGATCCGCGAGCCGAAGCGGGTCTTCGACCTCTATCCGCACGAGGTGTCCGGCGGCATGGGCCAGCGCGCCATGATCGCCATGATGCTGGTGGCGGGGCCGGAGCTGCTGATCGCCGACGAGCCGACCTCGGCGCTCGACGTCACCGTGCAGCTCGACGTGCTGCGCATCCTGGACCGGCTGGTGTCGGAGCGCGGCATGGGGCTGATCTTCATCTCGCACGACCTGCGGCTCATATCGTCCTTCTGCGACCGCGTCGTCGTCATGTATGCCGGCAAGGTCGTCGAGGAGCTGCCGGCGGCCGAGCTGCCGCGGGCCCGACACCCTTATACGCAGGGGCTGCTCGACTGCATGCCGAGGATCGGCGCCGACCGGCATCCGCTGCCCGTGCTCAACCGCCGGCCGGAGTGGGCGGCGTGACGACGGCGCTCGCCGTGCGCGACCTGGAGGTCGTGTTCGACGGCTTCCGCGCCCTGAAAGGCGTCAGCTTCGACGTCCGCAAGGGCCAGTCCTTCGGCCTGGTCGGCGAGTCCGGCTCCGGAAAGTCGACCATTCTGCGCGCCATCGCCGGGCTGGCGCCGGTCCATTCGGGGTCGATCGCCATCGATGGCAAGGTGCTGCGGGCGGGGCGCGACAAGGCCTTCTACCGCGCGGTGCAGATGGTGTTCCAGGACCCCTACGGGTCGCTGCACCCACGCCAGACGGTGGACAGGCTGCTGCTGGAGCCGCTGGCGATCCACGGCATCGGCGACAGCGAGACGCGCATCGTGCGTGCCCTCGAGGAGGTCGGGCTCGGCTCCGGCTTCCGCTTCCGCTACCCGCACCAGCTGTCCGGCGGGCAGCGGCAGCGCGTGGCGATCGCCCGCGCGCTGATCCTGCAGCCGTCGATGCTGCTCCTCGACGAGCCGACCTCGGCGCTCGACGCCTCGGTGCAGGCGGAGGTGCTGAACCTTCTGGAAGAGGTGCGGCGCGACCGCCATCTGACCTTCCTGATGGTCAGCCACGATCTCGCGGTGATCACCCACATGTGCGACCAGCTGATGGTGATGCAGGACGGCGAGGAGGTGGAACGGCTGGCGGCGGCCGACCTCGCCGCCAGGAACGTCACCGCCGACTACACGCGGAACCTGTTGCGCGCCAGCGTCGGCTTCAGCCGCAGCCTTTCCTAGCACATTTGAGGTCGAATTTCGGTGACACGGGCGGTCGTGGCGTCTACGATCCCGCGTCCGCCCTTCCCCACCCGCCAAGGGCGGACACTTTGCCCGCCGCGACGCCCGAGCTCGAACGGGAGGGGAATTTCCGCGGCGGGCCCCTTGGGATCCTGGCGACCGCTTATCTAAATCTCTGAAGTCTTTGCGTTTTCAGCCACATTGAAGGCCTGGACCGTCTTACGGCTGACCAGCCCGCGTGTGCTCGCATCGAAGGCCTTGTAGTGCTCGCTCTCCAGATGGAGGTCGAAGGCCGCGCGGTCGCGGTAGATCTCGTAGAGGAAGACCTGCGGCGCGCCCCCGTCCTCGGTCGGCGTCAGCACGTCGAAGCGCAGGCAGCCCGGCTCGCGCTCGACCGACATGGCGGCGTTCTCCGTCACCAGCCGGTGAAACTCGGCAAGCGCGCCCTCCGCCAGCTCGAAGGCGACGGTGATGGCGAAGCCGGCCGGCTTCTCCCTTGGCGAGGCCCTTCCTCACGGCCGCCCCCGCTCCGCCGGCCGCTCCGAGCGGTGGCTCTGCGCCGCGCGATAGGCGGCGTCGACCAGTGCGAAGGTCTTCAGATTGTCGGCGCCCGAGGTCTCCGCCGGGACGCCGCGCTGCAGGCAATCGAGGAAGTGGCGGCAGGCGCCGAAGGCTCCCTCCTGGCTGACATGCCAGGGATGCGCGGTCCAGGACAGGAGCGGCGCGCCGATGTCCTCGACGCTGCGGTCCTCGCCACTGACCAGCGTCATGCGGCAGCCCGCCTCCACGAGGATCGAGCCGCGCTCGCCCTCGATCTCGAGCAGCGTCTCGGGAAACGGATCGGGCTCGCCGCGCCGCGCCTCATAGGTGCATTCGACGACGCCGACGGCGCCCGATCGGTGGCGCAGCAGCATGGTCGCCGTGTCCTCGGCCTTGACCTTCGGATTGCGGCGCTGCGTCTCGCAGGCGATGCGCTCCACCTCGCCGAGGAAGAAGCGGGCGAGGTCCAGCATGTGGATGCCGACATCGGCGATCGCCAGGCGCTCCTCGTCGTAGAAATAGGGCTGCGTGCGGTAGACGTCGAAGCCGGTGCGAAAGCGGATGCGCGCCCAGCTCGGCGCGCCGATGGCGCCGCTCGCCAGAAGCGCGCCGACGCGCCGCATCGGCGCCTGGAAGCGGAAGTTCTCGTGCACCGCCAGCCAGACGCCCGCCCTGTCGGCGGCGTCGACGATGGCCACGCAGTCCTCCCAGGTCGTGGCGAACGGCTTCTGGACGATCGTCGCCACGCCGCGGCCGATCGACAGCTCGGCGAGCGCCCGGTGCGTGTCGTGGCGGGTGACGATGTCCAGCACGTCGAGCTGCTCGGCGCCGAGCATCGCCGCGGCGTCGCCATACCAGGGGACGCCGAACTTGCGGCCCGCCGCGGCGGCCTTTGCCGGGTCGATGTCGGCCACCGCCGCCAGCACGGCGCCCGCCGGCTCGAGATCGCGCCAGGAATGCAGATGGTTGTCGGCATAGAAGCCGCAGCCGACGACCCCGATGCGAACCGGGCGGGCCGCCACGATCAGCCTGCCACGATCGGGGTCCTCAGGACGCCGATGCCCTCGCCTTCGATCTCCACCACGTCGCCGGCCTTCATGAAGACCGGCGGCTTCTGGAAAAAGCCGACGCCGGCCGGCGTGCCGGTGCTGACGATGTCGCCGGGCTCCAGCGGCACGTAGCGCGACAGGAAGGCGATCAGCCGCGGCAGCGAGAACAGCCAGTCCGAGGTCGAGCCGTCCTGCAAGGTGCGGCCGTTCAGCCGCGTCTTCAGCGCCACCGCGTCGGGCCGCTGCATTTCGTCGGCAGTGACGATGACCGGGCCGATCGGCGCAAAGCCGGCGAAGTTCTTGCCGATGGTGATCTGGTTGTCCTTGAACTGCACGTCGCGGGCCGAGATGTCGTTGAGCAGCGTGTAGCCGAAGATCGCCGGCATCACCTCCTCCTCGCGCGCCTTGTGCAGCGCTGGCGCCGATCACGGCGGCGAACTCGACCTCATAGTCCATCTGGTCGGTCTCGGGCGGCTTCGACGACGGCGACGTCGGGGCCGACGACGGAGGTCGGGAGCTTGGCGAAGAAGAAGGGCTCGCTCGGCATCTTGGCGTTCGGGTTCTCGTCGGCATGGCCCTTGTAGTTGATGCCCGAGCACAGCACCTTGCCCGGCCGGATCGGCGCCTCCAGCCTGACGTCGGCAAGCGCATAGCGGGGCGCCTTGGCGAGCCCCTTGCGGACCGCGTCGAGCGCGCTCTTGCCGCCACGGGCGAGCTCCAGCACGCTGCCGGCGAGCCCGGCCTCGGTCAGGCAGGCGATCTCTTCGCCGTCGAGCACGCCGGCATGGCCGTCATGGCCTCCCTTTCGATGCGAGAAAGTGACGAGCTTCATTCAGTCCTCCGAGACGAAAACGGCCTTGTGCATGGCCATGGGGTTCTTGGCGAGCGTCGCGAACACCTCCGGCGCCTCCGACAGGGCGAAGGAGGAGGCGATCCTGGGGTAGCGGATCCTGCCCGAGGCGAGCAGGTCGAGCGCTTCCGGGAAGCAGTCGACCGAGGCGCGAGAGCCGAGGATGGTCACTTCCTTGCGCGTGAAATCGAGGCCGGGAAAGGTCACGCCGACGCCAGTCTTCACCAGGCCGAGGATGACGATGCGCCCGCCCGCCGCCACCAGGTCGATCGTCTGCTGCATGGCGGCGACCGCGCCGGTCGCCTCCATCACCACCGGCATGCCTTCGCCGTCGCGTCACTTCGAGCACCCGCTCGAGCAGACCGTCGCCGCCGGCGATCGGCATGGCGCCGAGGTCGGCGGCCGTCGCCAGCCGCTCGTCGGAGATGTCGGTGGCATAGACGGTGGCGCCGCGCGCCCGCGCCACCTCGACGATGGCGAGGCCGATCGGCCCGGCGCCGAGCACCAGCACGGTGTCCTCGGCCGTCGACCGCGCCGCGGCGGCAGCCCTGCACGCCGATGGCGACGGGCTCGGCGAAGGCCGCCTCGAAGTCGCCGACGCCGTCGGGGATCGGCGTTGAGGTTTCCGGCCGGTGCGGCGACGTAGTCGGCAAAGCCGCCCTCGCGGTGGACGCCGATGATGGTCAGGTTGGCGCAGCAATTGCGCTTGCCGATCCGGCAGGGATAGCAGCGGCCGCAGCCGATGAACGGGTCGACGACGACCCGGCTGCCGACGGGCGGTCCCGCCGCGCCCTCGCCATAGGCCTCGACCACGCCGGCGATCTCGTGGCAGCCGATGCGCGGATAGCTCACATAGGGGTTGCGGCCGGTGTAGATGTAGAGGTCGCCGGCGCAGACGCCGGCGGCGCGCACCCTCACCAGCGCCTCGCCGGGGCCCGGCGCCGGCTTCGCCGCCTCCGTGACGCGCAGCGCGAAGGGCTCGTCGAAGACCGCCGCACGCATGGCTCAGGCGGCCTTTGCCGGCCGCACCACCTTGCCGGCGGCGTCGAACTCGATCCACTCGCCCGCCTTCAGCAGATAGGGGTCGGCGATGCGCTCGCCGCGGTCGCGCACCGCGCGATGGTGGCGCATGTAGTCGGCGACGTCCTGGTCGCCGTCGAGCGTGATGTAGTGGCAGGGCAGCACCGTCTCGAGGCCGAGCCATTGGGTGGCCAGCACGCCTTCGTAGGGGCTCATCTCGCCGGTCATCATCTCGCCCGGCATCGGGTTCAGGTGCAGGATCTCCTGCGGATTGGCGATGCCGATGCAGCCGACATTGGGCCGGTAGAGCTCGGCCTGCAGCTTCAGGTCGGAGAAGATCGCGGTGTCGCCATAGTGGTAGAAGCGCAGGTTCTCGTCGGCATAGACGATGAAGGCCATCGGCACGCCGGAGATGAAGCTGCCGTCCTTGCAGCCGGATCTGCGACCAGTGATGGCATTCGAGCGGCTGGATCTCGATGCCGGCGACCTTGACGCGGATGCCCCAGGTCGTGGCGCGGACCTGCTCGGCGGGGATGCCGCGGTCCATCAGCCAGGCCTTGACCTCGCCGCCGCAGACGACCGGGCAGCCGATATTTCGCGGCGATCTTGTCGGTGTCGCCGAGATGGTCGAACGCCGCGTGGCTCACCACCACCAGGTCGACGCGGTCGAACTCGGTCGGATTTCGTCGCGGCGCCGGGATTCTGGTCGAGGAACGGGTCGCACAGGATGCGCAGGCCGTCGCGCGTCAGGATCTCGTAGGCGGCGACGCCGTGGAAGCGGATGCGGGTGTGAGGGTTTGCCATGTCGGCCTCCGATCGAATGGCCTCCGGCGGCTCGGGAGTGGCGCCGCCGGAGGTCCGCAGCAGGCCCGCTCGGCGAGGGCCCGCGAGTCTTCCAAGGCTACTGCACCTTGAGCGCGGTCAGCACCTTGTCGACATTGTCCTTGGTGACGACGAGCACGCCGGTGTCGACGACCTCGGGGATCGGGCGGCCGCCCTCGGTCGCCGTCAGGCCGGCCGACTTCAGCTCGTTCATGCTTGTAGTCGTGCAGCATCTTCACCGCGTAGTAGATGAACAGCTCGCGGTTCTGCACGATGATGCCGTCGACCCAGCCTTCCTTCGCGGTCTTGAAGAAGTCGGGCGTCTGCTCCATCGCGGTGACCTTGATGTCGCCGGGGTTCTTGCCCGCCTCGCGAAGCGCCGTGACGATGCCGGCGCCCGATTCGGAGTCGAAGCCGGCGAGGCCGGCGATGTCCGGATGCGCGGCGAGGATCGCCGCGGTGACCGCGCGCCGCCTCCTGCGCATCGCCCTTGTCGTCCTCGTTGGCGACGATCTCGTATTTGCCGCCGCCATTGGCTTCCAGGTAGGCCTTGAAGCCCGCCACGCCCTCGCGCATGTTGCCGGCGTTGATGATCGACATCAGGCCGATCTTGCCGCCGTTCGGCAGCGCCTCCATCATCTTCTTCGCCTGGGCGACGCCGACCTGGGTCCAGATCGTCCCGATATAGGCGAGACGGCCCGAATCCGGCAGGTCGCCGTCGTCGACGACGGTCGGCACGCCCTGCTCGAGGCAGCGCTTGACCGGCTCGGTCAGCGACGGATCCCAGCCGCCCACTGACGATCACGCCGTCGGGCTTCTGGGCGCAGACCTGGTCGACCGCGGCGATATAGGCCGGGATGTCGAAGTCGGTCGGTCCGGCGACCACGCACCTTGACGCCGAGCTCGTTGGCGACCCGCTTCATGCCGGCATAGTCGTATTGCACGAACAGCGGCAGGTTCGCCTTGTTGGAGATCCAGTAGTAGGTCTCCTTCGCGTCGGCCGGGCCGTAGGACGATTCCTGCGCGACTGCAGGTGCCGGTCCATGCCAGGGCCGATGCGGCGAGCGCAACGCCCGCCAGGATGCTTCTCAAGCTCGGTGCCATTTTCGTCTCCTCCACAGTTTCATTCCCTCGGTTCTTCACAGGTTTTCGGTCACACCGCTGCCGCCCGTCTTGAAGCGGTCGAGCGAGACGGCGAAGAGCAGCACGAGGCCGACGACCAGCCCCTGCCAGAACACGCCGACGGCGTTGATGATCATGGCGTTCTCGATCAGCGCGATGAACAGCACGCCGAGGATGCCGCCGAGGATCGTCCCTTCGCCGCCCTTCAGGCTGGCGCCGCCGAGCACGGTGGCGGTGATGACCTTGAGCTCGATGCCGACGCCGGCATTGACCACGGCGCTGTTCAGGCGGGCGGCACCGAGCACGCCGGCGAGCCCGGCCAGCACGCCCATGATGACGAAGCCGATCAGCACCAGGCGGTCGACGCGGATGCCGGAAAGCTGCGCGGCGCGCGGGTTGCCGCCGACGAAATAGAACTGGCGGAAGAAGCGGGTGCGCGCCACCAGCCAGCCGCCGACCAGGACCAGCACCAGCATCACCCAGAACGGCGACTGGATGCGGAACAGCGGATCGGCCGCCCGGCCGTAGGCGGCGAAGGCGTCGGTGATCGGCGTGACGCCGGTGCCGGCGGTCACGTAGGTCAGGCTGCGGTAGATGGTCAGCGTGCCCAGCGTGGCGATCAGCGCGTTGATGCCGATGCGGGTGACGATGAGGCCGTTGATCAGGCCGCAGATGGCGCCGACCAGCACGCCGGCGAGGATGGCGATCTCGGCCGGCCAGCCCCACCAGCCGGCGACGACGCCGGCCCAGACGCCGGAGAAGGCCAGCGTCGAGCCGACCGACAGGTCGAAGCTGCCGGCGATCATCAACAGCATCATGCCGACGACGAGGATGCCGACCGGCGCCAGGTTGAGCAGCACGGCGCGCATGTTGGGCGCCGTCGGGAAATTGTTGGGGTAGACGATGCTCATGGCGATGGCGAGCACCACCACCAGCACGAACAGCGTCAGCTCGCGCGAATTGGCGAGGCGCCGCACGATCCTGAGCGGCAGCGGCTCGCGCCTGGCCTCGATGCCTTCCGCGACGGGTTGACTGATCTCGGTCGCCATCACAGGGCCTCGCTCGCCGTCTCTTCGCGGACTTCCGCCACCGACGCCGTGTATTTGGTGGCGAGCCTCAGCACCTGCTCCTCGCTGGCGCCGTCGCCGGGCAGCTCGCCGACCGTGCGGCCCTCGGCCATGACGACGATGCGATCGGCGAGCGTCAGCACCTCCGGCAGGTCGGACGAGACGACCAGCAGGGCGACGCCGCGATCGGCGAGGCCGCGCAGCAGGCGGTAGATTTCCGAGCGCGCGCCGACATCGACGCCGCGCGTCGGCTCGTCGACGATCAGAACCTTCGGCTCCATCGCCAGCCATTTGGCGAGCAGCACCTTCTGCTGGTTGCCGCCGGACAGGTTGGCGACCAGCTGACGGACGCTCGGCGTGACGATCCTCAGCTCGTCGACGAAGGTGCCGGCCAGCGCCTCGGCCTTGGGCTCGGAGAAGTTCGCCCCGGACGAGACCTTGCGCAGCACGGTGGCGGCGACGTTGTTGACGATGTCCATGCCGAGGAACAGGCCCGACGCCTTGCGGTCCTCCGGCACCATGCCGATGCCCGCCGCCTTGGCGTCCCACGGGCCTTGCGGATCGATCGGCGCGGCCCTCCATGCGCACGGTGCCGGCGCGGCGCGGCCGGGCGCCGAAGATCGCCTCGCAGAACTCGCTGCGGCCGGAGCCGATCAGCCCGGCCAGGCAGACGATCTCGCCCGAGCGCAGGCGGATCGACGCGTCCTCGACCAGCGGCGGCGCGGCGATGCCGTCGGCCTCCAGCACCACCTGGCCAGGGGTGCGGCGGCCCGCCTCGCGCGAGAAGTGGACGTCGCGGCCGACCATCAGGCGGATCAGCTCGTCGGTCGACGTCTCGGCGACACGGCGCGTGCCGGCGAGCCTGCCGTCCTTCAGCACCGTCACCGTGTCGCAGAGCGCGAAGATCTCGGCCAGGCGGTGCGACACGTAGATGACCGAGACGCCGCTCGCCGCCAGCCGGCGCACGACGTCGAACAGCTTCTCCGTCTCGGTCAGCGTCAGCGCGGCGGTCGGCTCGTCGAGGATCAGGATCCTCAGGTCGCGCGACAGCGCCTTGGCGATCTCGACGATCTGCGCCTGCGCGGGCGACAGCGCTGCGACCTTCAGCGCCGGGTCGATGACGACGCCGAGCTGGGCGATCAGCGCCGTGGCGCTGTCGCGCATCGCCTTGACGTCGACCTGGCCCAGCCAGCGCGTCGGCTGGCGGCCGGCGAAGATGTTCTCGGCGACCGACAGCTGCGAGACCAGCGAGCCCTCCTGGTGCACGATGCCGATGCCGAGGTCGCCCGCCGCCTTCTCGTCGATCTCGCCGAGCTCGCGGCCGTCGACGCAGCACGCTGCCCTGGCTCTGGCGGTAGACGCCGGCGACGATCTTGCCGAGCGTCGACTTGCCGGCGCCGTTCTCGCCGAGCAAGGCGCGGATCTCGCCCGCCTCGACCGACATGGAGACGCCGTCGAGCGCCCGCACTCCGGGGAAAGTCCTTGGAAACGGTCCCTGGCTTCGAGCCGCGGCGCCATCGGGAGCCTACCCGGTCCGGCCCTCGAGGTAGTGCTTCTCGGCAGCCTCGATCAACCAAACCATGGCCTCGTTGTGGGGCGTCGGCACGCCGGTCCGCCGCCCGGCCTCGACGATCGCCCCGTTGATCACCTCGATCTCCGTCCGTCGCCTCGCCTCGACGTCCTGCAGCATCGACGCCTTGGCGCCCACCGCCTTCTCCAGCAGGCCGGTGATGGCCGTCCAGCGCTCGTCGTAGTCGAGGGCGATGCCCTGCGCCTGCGCCACCGCGACCACCTCCTTCAGGATGGCCGCCATCTCCTTGCGGGTGCCCTCGTAGGCGACCAGCTCGTGCGCGAAGAAGCGCAGCAGCGCCGCCGTCGGCAGCGTGCAGGCGTTGAGCGCCAGCTTCTTCCACACCTCGTCGAGGATGCGCGGCGACGGCGTCGTCTCGATGCCGGCCTGGCCGAACGCCTCGACCACCTTGGCCAGCCGGCCGCTCGTCTGGCCCGACAGCTCGCCGATATGGGTCATGCCGGAGCCCGGATGCTTGACCTTGCCCGGCCCGAGCAGCGTGCCGCTGTGATAGGTGAGGCCGACCAGCACCTTGTCCTCGCCGACGATGCCGGCGATGCGCGGCGCGTTCCCCCAGCCGTTCTGCAGGCTGAGCACGGCGGTGTCGGGGCCGATCATCGGCGCGGCCGCCCGCACCGCGGCGTCGGTGTGGTAGCATTTGACGAAGTTGATCACCAGGTCGACCGGGCCGACGGAGGCCGGATCGTCGGTCGCCGGCACGCGGATCACCGGCTGCGAGCCGTCCTTCTCCTCGATCGAAAGGCCGTCGGCGTTGATCGCCTCGAGCGCCGGCTTCGAGACGTCGATCAAGGTGACGTCGTGGCCGCCGCGGGAGAGGTAGCCGCCGAACAGCCCGCCCATGGCTCCGCCCCCGCCGAGAATGGCGATGCGCATGCAGATCCTCCCTGATTGCGAGCCGATCCTTGCAAGCTGTTGCATAGTTGTCAAGCATGATGGTATGAAAGGTCTATGGTCGAACCGCTTATCATCGAGCGCAAGAAGCTCTTCGAGCACGTCGCGGCCCATCTCGAGGCGCAGATCCTCGCCGGCAAGCTCAGGCCCGGCGACCAGCTGCCGCCGGAGCGCGACCTGCAGGCGAGCTTCGGGGTCGGCCGTCCGGCGATCCGCGAGGCGCTGATCGCGCTGCAGAAGGCGGGGCTGGTCGAGCTCACCAACGGGGCGCGGGCGCGGGTGCTGATGCCGACGGCGTCGCACATCTTCACCGGCATGGCGCCGGCCGTCCGCCAGATGCTGTCGACCGAGGAGGGCTACCGCCACTTCCAGGGCGCGCGGCTGTTCTTCGAGGTGGGGCTGGCCCGCGAGGCGGCGCGCCACGCCACCGACGCCGACCTCAAGGCGCTGAGCGGCGCGCTGCTCGCCAACCGGCAGGCGATCGGCGACCGCGAAGCGCTTCACGCAGACCGACATCGCCTTTCATTTCGAGCTGGCCAAGATCGCCCGCAACCCGGTCTTCATCGCCCTGCACGACCAGATCTCCGACTGGCTGACCGAGCAGCGGACGGTGACGCTGGCCGCCAGCGGCCAGGAGCAGACCGCCTACCAGGCCCACAAGGCGATCTATGACGGCATCGCCGCGCGCGACGCCGACAGCGCCGAGCAGGCGATGCGCGACCATCTGGAGCAGCTGGCGAGCACCTTCTGGCGGCAGCGGACACAGCCCGCCGGCGGCTGAGCGCCGCCCTTACGCCTTCCTGTCCGATTCGCCGAACACTGCCTTCAGCTCGGCGACCTGCGCCTCGGTGAGCAGGCGCACCGGTGCGCCGCGCAGCAGAAGCACGAGCTTCGCCGTCTCCTCCAGCTCCTCGGCCGCATAGACCGCCGATGCCAGGTCCTTGCCGGCCACCACGGGTCCGTGATTGGCGAGCAGGACGGCCGCGTGGCGGCCGCCGAGGGCGTGGATCAGCTCGCCGGCGCGGGCGTCGCCCGGCCTGACATAGGGCACCAGCGGCACCGCGCCGACGCGCATCACCACATACGGCGTCAGCGGCGGGATGCAGTCGGCCGGGTCGATGTCGGCCAGGCAGGAGAGCGCCGTCGCATAGGTCGAGTGCAGATGCACCACGGCGCCGGTGGCCGGCCGCGTCTCGTAGAAGGCGCGATGCAGGAAGACCTCCTTGGACGGCTTGTCGCCGCCGACATGGCGCCATTCCGCGTCGAGCCTGGAGAGGCGGTCGGGATCGAGGAAGCCGAGGCAAGAATTGGTCGGCGTCATCAGCAGGCCGTCGTCCAGCCGGGCGCTGACATTGCCGGCCGAGCCGACCGAAAAGCCGCGGTCGTACAAGGACTTGGCGAGGCGGACCATGTCACGCCGCAGGGCGTCTTCGTCGATCATCGTCCGGCCAGCCTGGCGAGCGCCTTGGAGAAGAAATCGGGAGCGCCGAAATTGCCGGATTTCAGCGCCAGGGCGACCGGCGGCGCGCCGCGCGACACCAGCACCGGCACGCCCGGGTCGATCTCGCGGCCGATGGCGAGCGGACCGAGATCGAGGGCCGAGACGACCGCGCCGGAGGTCTCGCCACCCGCCACGACGAGCCGCCTCACCCCGCCCGCCACCAGCTTCGCCGCCGTCTCGGCGAAAAGCCGGTCGAGACGCTGGGCGACCTGCTCGCGGCCGAAGCGGTCCTGCAGCTCCCTCACCTTGTCGGGCGAGGCCGAGGAGAAGGCCAGCGGCGCCCGGCCTTCGTTGGCGCGCAGGAAGGCGGCGATGTCGTCGGCGCCCAGACTGCCCTCCAGCACGCGCTCGACGTCGATCTCCAGGGTCGGGTGCCGCTCAGCATGGACCGCCACCTGGGCGCGCGTCGCCCCCGAACAGCTGCCGGCCAGGATCGCCTCGGGACCGTCGACGCCCAGCGCCGCCGGCTCGGCGCGCGGCTTCGCCAAGCCGCGGGCGATGAAATTGTGTGGCAAAGCGAGCGCGATCCCCGAGCCGCCGGTGACCAGCGGGGCGTCCGCGACGGCCTGGCCGATGGCGACCAAATCGTCCTCGGTCAGCGCATCGACGATCGCCAGCCGCTCGCCGCGCGCCGCCGCCTCGGCCAGTGCGGCGGCGATCGCCTCGGGTCCTTGCCTGACGACCTCAAGGGCGACGAGCGCGACCGGTCCCGTCGCCTGCCGGCCGAGCCAACGGCGGATGTCGGGGTCGGTCATCGGGTTCAGCGGATGGCTCTCCAGCCCGGATTCGCTGAGCAGCCGGTCGTGCACGAACAGGTGGCCCTGGTAGACGGTGCGGCCGGTGGCCGGGAAAGCCGGACAGGCGACGACGCCGAACGCCCCCAGCGCCTCGGCCAGCGCCTCGCCGACCGGGCCGATGTTGCCACGCGGCGTCGAATCGAAGGTCGAGCAGTATTTGAACACCACCTGCCGGCAGCCCTGCGAAAGCAGCCAGCGCAGCGCCTGCAGCGATTGGTCGACCGCCTCCGACGGGGCGATGGACCGGCTCTTCAAGGCGATCACCGCCGCCTCGGCTTCGATGCGGGCGGCGTCTTCGGGCACGCCGAGCAGCTGCACCGTGTCGAGCCCGCCCTCGCCCGGCAGGCCCTTGGCCAGCGTGTTGGCGATATCCCCCGCGCCCGTGAAATCGTCTGCGATGACACCCAGGAGCATCTCGGCCACCGCTCCGTTCCTGCCGGTTCTCCTGGATTGCGCCTGCGAAGCGGAAGCTTGTCAAGCTGGCAGGGCGTTTCCGGTTGGCGATCCTGGCAGCGCATCGGCTATGATGGCGCATCCCCACGAGGCCGAACGGAGTGCCCATGCCCAACAGCGAGATCGTCGACCATATCCGCGCCCATCCCGACTACGCCGACCGGACGGCCATCGAAGTCTTGTCGGCGCTCGAGGATGCCTTTCCGTCGGCCGATGCGGACGATTTCGCCGCCGCACTGGTTGCCGCTGGCGCGCCCTTCGCGAAATTTGCTAGCGAGATCAAGGAGTTCGTGGCGGCGCGCGAGCACGACTTCCCCGACCCCGACCAGATGTAGCCGCCGCTAGATCATTTCCGCTTTTCTTCGAAACGCGGAAACGATCTAGGTTTTGTTTTTGCGCAATTCCGAACGCGAAACCGCTCACACTTTCGCTGGAATTGCGCTAGGGCGGCGGGCGCCAGTCGCCCGAGAGCAGCGGCCGCTCGGCGAGCAGCGCCTCGCCGACGATGTCGAAGAAGGCGCGGATGCGCGCCGTGCGCCGGAGGTCGGCGTGGGTGACGATCCACAGCTCGCGCGCCAGCTCGGGCACCGGCTCGGCGAGGCGGACGAGATCGGGCTCCGGGTCGCCCAGGTAGCAAGGGAGAACCGCCGCGCCGATGCCGGCGCGGGCGGCGACCAGCTGGTTGACCAGGCTGTTGGTGCGGTAGACGATTCGCGCCTCCGGCAGCGCCGCGCCCAGCCAGTCGGCGGCGTTGATGCCGCGCACCCCCTCCTCCCAGCCGATCACCGGCAGGTCCGAGAACGGCGCCTTGCCCGGCCGCCCGCCGGCGAGGTCGCGGCTGGCATAGGTGGTCCAGGCGACGTCGGCGAGCTTGCGGCCATGCAGATCGCCGTCGGCAGGGCGGGTGACGCGAAGCGCGACGTCCGCCTCGCGCCGCGACAGGCTGAGCAGCCGGTTGTCGACGACCAGCTCGACGGCGATGCCGGGATGAGCCTGCCGAAAGCGCGCGATGGCCGGCGTCAGCAGCCGGAAGGCCAGCGTCTCCGACGAGGTCACCCGCAGCCGCCCGGTCAGCCGGAGGTCGTGGCCGGCGATGTCGCGGCCGAGCGTGGCGGTCTCCGTCTCGACCCGCTCGGCGGCCGCGGCGGCGCGCTCACCCGCGGCGGTCGGGGCGTAGACGCCGCCCGGCAGCCGCTCGAACAGCCGCACGCCCAGCCGCTCCTCCAGCTGCCCCAGCCGCCGGTAGGCGGTGGAATGGTTGACGCGCAGCGTCTCCGCCGCGCCCGTCAGGCTGGCTGCCCGGGCCACCGCCAGCACCAGCCTGAGATCGTTCCAGTCGTCCATCGAGGCCTCCTCGCGATGCCCTGGCCTACCACGCGCGGTAGCATCGGCCGTTTGCATCTGCGCAAGCGCAGCTTTCAAAACTGCTGATGGATTTGCAAGGGAGGTGCAGCCACATTCCGATCCATCGGCACCGCCGCACCCTCGAACGCCAAGGATCGGACCTATGAAACTCCATTATTTCCCCGTCGCCTGCTCGCTTGCCGTGCACATCGCGCTGCGCGAGGCCGGGCTTGCCTTCGAACTGTCCAAGGTGGACCTCTTCGCGCACCGCCTGGAGGGCGGCGCGCCGCTCAGCGACGTCAACCCCAAGAACTACGTCCCGGCGCTGGAGACCGACGACGGCGCCGTGCTGACCGAGGCTGCGGCCATCCTGCAATGGGTGGCCGAGCAGGCTCCCGACCGCCAGCTGCTGCCGGCCGCCGGCACCATGGAGCTGCAGCGGGCCCGCGAATGGCTGAACTTCATCGCCACCGAGCTGCACAAGGGCTTTTCCCCCTGGCTGTGGCACAAGGAGACGGAGAAGGCGACGCGGGCGCAGGTGATCGACAAGCTCAACACGCGCTTCGCGCTGGTGGAGCGCCAGCTTTCCGGACGGCGCTACCTGCTCGGCGATTCGTTCGGCGTGGTGGACGCCTACCTGTTCACCATCCTCAACTGGGCCGACGTGCTCCATGTCGACATCAAGGCCTATCCGGCGATCCGCGCCTATCTCGGCCGGGTGGCCGCACGGCCGGCGGTGCGCGACGCGCTCGTCGCCGAGGGCCTGGCGAAGGCCGAGGCGGCCTGACCGACGGTCGGCGAAGCCGGAGCGCGGCGAGATTCGCCTTGTCTCGCCGCGCGCCAGGGCTAAAAATCCGCACCGCGACGCCCTATCTATGCGTCAAAAGGAGTGACCATCCGATGACCTCCACAAACGAACGCGCAGTGCTTGCAGGCGGCTGCTTCTGGGGCATGCAGGACCTGATCCGGCGGATTCCCGGCGTCGTCTCGACGCGGGTCGGCTACAGCGGCGGCGACGTGCCGAACGCCACCTATCGCAACCACGGCACGCATGCCGAGGCGATCGAGATCGTCTTCGATCCGGCCCGGCTGAGCTTCCGCGAGCTCCTGGAGTTCTTCTTCCAGATCCACGATCCGAGCACCCGCAACCGCCAGGGCAACGACGTCGGCGCGAGCTACCGCTCGGCGATCTACTATGCCTCCGACGCGCAGCGGCAGACCGCGCTGGACACCATCGCCGACGTCGACGCCTCCGGCCTGTGGCCGGGCAAGGTGGTGACCGAAGTGACGCCGGTCGGCGACTTCTGGGAGGCCGAGCCGGAGCACCAGGACTATCTGGAGCGCTACCCCAACGGCTACACTTGCCACTTCCCGCGGCCGAACTGGCACCTGCCGCGGCGCGAGGCCGAGCGCCGCTCGGCCTGAACTTTTACAGCATGATCTTATCCAAAAACCGGCATCCACTTTTTGGGATCATGCTCTAGTAACCCACAGCCGCGCCGGCAGAGGCGCGGCTGTCGATTGCGCCGTTGTAGCGGGCGCCGCCGCCCTTGCCGATCTCCTCCAGGCTGGCGCCGCCCACCAGGATGCCCGCCGCCTGGCCCCAGCTCGGCGCCACCGTCACCTGATGGCCCATGCCCGACAGGATCTTCGAGCGTGTCGGGCGACAGCGCGAAGCGCTCGGCGAAGACCTTGTCCGGCAGCCATTGGTGATGGATGCGCGGGGCGTCGATCGCTTCCTTGATCGTCATGCCATGGTCGATCACGTTGACGATGGCTTCCAGGGTGATGGTGATGATGCGCGGCCCGCCGGGGCTGCCGATCACCATGAAGGGCTGGTCGCCCTTGAGCACGATCGTCGGGCTCATCGACGACAGCGGCGTCTTCTTCGGCTGGATCGCATTGGCCTCGCCCTGCACCAGCCCGTAGAGGTTGGGCACGCCGGGCTTGGCGGTGAAGTCGTCCATCTCGTTGTTGAGCAGGATGCCGGTGCCCGGCGCCACGACGCCGGCGCCGAACGAGCCGTTCAAGGTGTAGGTGACGGCCACCGCGTTGCCGTCGGCATCGACGATCGAATAGTGCGTCGTCTCGCTGCTCTCGCCGAAGCCCTGCGGCTTCAGCCCGGCCGATTCGCCCGCCTGGTAGGGATCGATCTTCTCGCGGATCTTGCCCGCATAGGCCTTGTCGAGCAGCGTCTCGACCGGATTGTCGACGAAGTCGGGATCGCCGAGGGCGGAGTTGCGGTCGACATAGGCGTGGCGCATGGCCTCGACCATGAGATGCACCGAGTCGGACGAGCCCCAGCCGAGATAGCCGAGCGGATAGGCCTCCAGCACGTTGAGGATCTCGCAGATGATGACGCCGCCAGAGCTCGGCGGCGGTGCCGAGACGATCGTGTAGCCGCGATAGTCGCAACGGATCGGCTCGCGCTCATGCACCTGGTAGGCCTCGAAGTCGGCCCGCTCCAGGATGCCGCCATGGGCGGCGCTGGCGGCGACGATGGCGTCGGCCAGCCGGCCCTTGTAGAAGGCGTCGGGGCCGCTCTCGGCGATCGCCGACAAAGCGGCCGCGAGGTCGGCCTGGACCAGCCTGGCGCCCGGCGCAAGTGCCTTGCCGTCGGGCGACATGAAGATCGCCGCGGCGGCGGGGTCCTTCGACAGGCGCTCGACGCCGGCCGCCAGGATGCGGGCGTCGGCGTCGGTCAGTTCGAAGCCTTCGTCGGCGAGGCGAATCGCCGGCGCCATCAGCGCCTCGCGCGGCTGCGTGCCGAATTTCTGCCGTGCCGTCTCCAGGCCGAGCACCGAGCCGGGGACGCCGACCGCCCGGTAGCCGTCGAGGCTGGCGCCTTCCACCGGCTCGCCCTTGGCATCGAGATACATGGTCCGCGTCGCCTTGAGCGGGGCGCGCTCGCGGAAGTCGAGGAAGGCTGTGCGGCCGTCCTTCATGCGCACGGTCATGAAGCCGCCGCCGCCGAGATTGCCGGCCGACGGGTAGACCACGGCCAGCGCGTAGCCGACGGCGACCGCCGCGTCGACCGCATTGCCGCCCTTTTTCAGCACGTCGACGCCGACCTCGCTGGCCAGTCGCTGGGCGGTGACGACCATGCCGTGCTCGCCGCGCACCGGCGCCGGAGAGGCTGACCGGGCGCCACTCAGAGATACGGCCCACACGAAGATCAGGGCCACACAGACGGTCAGAGAACGTTCAAGTCTTATCCTGGGCACGATTGTTCCTCCGCTGCAGGGGCCAGAAAAAGTTCATCTATCTTACTGTGATACTCTTCACAGTCATCTTTCTTGTGAATGACTAGTGTGCATCAAGTGCTCGAAGGAAATCCCGACAGGGACCCACCCTTCCCGCACCGCCCCCGCCAAAGGCGGGAGGCCGGCGCCGGCGGACCAGCCGCAACTGCGCCGATCGCCGCCCAGGCGGCCGAACAGAGGCAGTGGCGAAGGTCGATACAGGAGGGAAGAGATGACTGTCATGATGTCGTCCGATCTGACAAGCTTTGCACGCGAACGCCCGGCCATCGTCATCATCGACCGTCAGACCCTCTCCCGCACGGCGCTGGCCCGCGTGCTGCGCAGCGAGCTCGTCGGCTACGAGATCCTCGATATCGCCTGCACCCACGCCATGGCCGAGCTCGCCGACCGACCGGTCGCGCTGGTCCTCTTCAACATACACGGCCACGAGATGAGCGAGAGCTGCGTGCTCGAGCACATCGGCCAGCTGCGCCGCAAGCTGCCCCGCGAGGCGCTGATGCTGCTGACCCAGCAGAGCGAAGCCACCATCTCCGATCCGACGCTGACCGAAGTGGCGCGTGCCGGGGTCCGCGGCTACGTCACCGACCGCGACGCCATCGACATCGCGATCGCCGCCATGAAGCTGGTGATCGCCGGCGGCGTCTATTTTCCGCGGCCGATGACGGGTGGCCTCGACGAGGCAGCGGCGGCGGCGACCGCAGCGCTGCGCGACGCCGCGCTGGCGGCGGTGCCGACGCGCCTGCTCGACGTCAAGGACGTGGTGGCCGTCGTGGCAGAGGTCGCGTCTCCGGCGCCGCGCATCCAGGTCGCTTTCACCCAGCGCGAGCAGGAAGTGATCGCCACGCTGCAGCGCGGGCTGTCCAACAAGATCATCGCCAACGAGCTCAACCTTTCGCAGAACACCGTCAAGGTTCACATCTCGCGCATCATGCGCAAGCTCAAGGCCACCAATCGCACCGAGGCGGCGCTCGCCGTCCAGCGCAACTTCCTTTCCGCCGAGGCCTGATCCCTGCAGGCCCATCCTCCCGGAAGGCGCGATCCGGTCGGAGAAATCCGACCGGATCGTGGCTTTTTCGCCGTCCCCCCGCGGCTTGTCGCCCATTGCGGTGCCTTCATTGCCCGCATTGGCGTCTATCTGCCACAGGCCATCGGTGGGACACTTACTAGGTCCGTGCGGGGCTTTCCCGCGCCAAACGCATGGAGGCACACATGCAGCCAGAGGAAATGGACGAGAACGACGACTTGAATGACGGCGACGGCGGCGATCTCGACGTCGACGCCGATCAGGAATCGAGAGCTCGACGACGACATAGATCTCGACGTCCAGATCATTTCGCCGCGGCCGGTGGTGGTCGAGATCGACACCGAATTCGACCAGCACGGCGAGATCGACCAGGACGCCGATGTCGACGTCGACGACGAAGGCGATGGCACCGCGCTCGACGCTACCCAGAACGTCGAGGTCGACCAGCAGATCGAGGTCGATGTCGAGGTGAGCGAGGACGACGGCGTCATCGTCGTCGAGATCGATGTCGAGGTGGAAGACGACGAGGAGATCGAAAGCGATCTTGACATCGAAATCGGCGGCGACGACGAGGACGACCTGGACTTCGACTTCGACCAGGACACCGATACCGACTCGGATGTCGACGTCGATGTCGAGATCCGCGACGACCTCGACGCCGAGGTGGACGTGGATGTCACTTCGCTGCTCGACGCGATCGCCAATGCAGCGGCGAACCTGAAGGAAGGCGAGGACGGCGACGACCTTGACGTCGAGCTCGACGAGCTCGCCAGCGCCGACGGCGCGATCGACATCGTGGTCGATCTCAGCGATACGCTCTGACGGAACAGCGGCGGGCGGCCCGGCCCGCCGTCGACCGATTCCCCTTCCAATGCAGCGGGTGAGACCGCCCCAGCCATCCCCATGGCTGGGGCGGCTGCTTTTTGGGCGCATGTCGCCCGATCGGGTTAATCCTCGGCGGTCCGGCATCACCGCATCGGGTCGTTTCTGGGGGCGGATTTTCACCTTCGGGCGAATGCCCTTTGGTAACTATTTTCTCGGCCGCCGAACGGTCATTCTCCATCCCATCGGACGGCAACACCGCCAGGTCGGTTCCTCCCCAAGGCCCCTGCAGCCGCCGGTCCGCCCCACGAGCAAAAGGCTTTGGGCGGCGTCCCACCAACAGGAGAGTGACCCCAATGCCTACTTTCGAAGACATCGACATCGACTTCGACATCGACCAGGACCTCGACCAGGACCAGGACAGCGACGTTGACGTCGATCAGGACGCGGACCAGGACAACGACACCGACCAGGACAATGACAACGACAACGACCAGGATGCCGATGCCGACGCCGACAACGACGCCGATGGCGACGACAACGCCAGGATGCCGATGCGGATGCCGACAACGACAACGACACCGACCAGAGCAACGACAACGACACCGACCAGGACCAGGATCAGGACGCCGACGTAGACGTCGACCAGGAACAGCATGCCGACCAGGACGTCGACATCGACATCGACTTCGGCTGATCGATCCCCTTCGATCTGACGAGGCGCCCGGGCCATCCTCCCCCCGGGCGCCACTTTTCCTGAAAGCACCCCGAACACGGATATCGTCATGGCCTTCGACACGCCCGCGAACAACTCAGCCGACCCTGCAGGACGTCTGAGAACAAGCCTCGCGCCGGCGGCTGCGGCCTGCGTCGGCGTCGTCATGCGGGCACGCGACCTGGTCGGCCTCGGAAGCCGCCCCACGGCTTCGGCCGACGCCATCGTTCCGGTCGGCAGCGGCCGCACCGAGATCGAGCGCGCGCTCAGCCTGACGCGCGCCTCGCTGGCTGATGATCTTCTGCCTGTCCTTCTTCGTGAACCTCTTGCAGCTCACCGTGCCGCTCTATCTGCTCCACCTCTACGACCACGTTCTGGCCAGCCGCAGCCTCGACACGCTGGTCATGCTGACGGGCATCGTGGTGGTGGCGCTCGGCGTCCATGCACTGCTCGAGACGCTGCGCCGCACCATGCTGGCGCGCATCGGCATCTGGCTGGACGACCGCCTGCAGGCGCCGGTGCTGACGGCCTCGGTGCAAGCCGCGCTGCGCGGCGATTCGGCGAGTGCCGCGCAAGCCTGGCGCGACGTCGGCGGCCTGCGCACCTTCTTCGGCGGCACCGCCTGCACGGCGCTGTTCGACCTGCCGTGGACGCCGATCTTCCTCCTGGCGATGATCCTCGTGCACCCGCTGCTCGGCGCCATCGGCTTCTTCGCCTCGTTCGTGCTGTTCGGCCTCGCCGTGCTCAACGAGATGGTGACGCGCAAGCACTATTCGCGCTCCAGCGCGGCGTGGGCCGAACTCGCAGCATCACTTCGAATCGCTGCTCAGGAACGTCGAGGCGATCAGCGCCATGGGCATGCTGCCCGGCGTGGCGCGGGCGCTCAGCAAGGGCCAGTCCGGCGCCAAGGAGGCGCAGCTCGCCGCCGCGGTGCGCGGCTCGTCGATCCAGGCGCTGGCGCGCTTCGTCAGGCTGCTCGCGCAGGTCGTCGTCATGGCCTGCGCCGCCTGGCTGGTGATCCTGCACGACGTCAGCCCGGCCGCCATCTTCGCCACGTCGATCCTGCTCGGCCGCTCGCTCGGCCCCGTCGAAGGCGCCATCGGCACCTGGAAGGCGGTGACCGGCGTCCGTCTCGGCTTCGCCCGGCTGAAGAAGATCCTGGCCGCGGTGCCGGCGACCACGCAGGCGGCGATGGACCTGCCGCGGCCGACCGGCCGGCTGGCCGTCGAGCAGCTCACCTTCATGGCCCCCGGCATGGAATCGCCGGCGCTGAAGCGGCTTTCCTTCGCCCTCGAGCCGGGCGAGGTGCTGGGCATCATCGGCGCCTCCGGCGCCGGCAAGTCGACGCTCGGCCGGTTGATCGCCGGGACGATCCAGCCGAGCTCCGGCCATGTGAGGCTCGACGGCGCCGACATCGGCCTGTGGCTTTCCTCGGGCGGTCACCGCCACCTCGGCTACCTGCCGCAGGGCGTCGAGCTGTTCGGCGGCAGCGTGCGCGACAACATCTCCCGCCTGCAGCAGGCCGACGCCGGCGAAGTGATCGAGGCGGCCTCGATGGTCGGCCTGCACGACGTCATCATGCGGCTGCCGCGCGGCTACGACACCGACATCGGCGAAGGCGGCGCACGCCTCTCCGGCGGCCAGCGCCAGCGCATCGGCCTGGCGCGGGCGCTGTTCCGCATGCCGCGGCTGGTGGTGCTCGACGAGCCCAATGCCAGCCTGGACAGCGACGGCGAGGAAGCGCTCAAGCGGGCGATCGAAGAGATGCGCTCGCGCGGCTCGACGGTGGTGATGATCGCCCAGCGGCTCAGCATCCTCAGCATGGCCGACCGCATCCTGGTGCTGGAGAACGGCAAGCTCGACGCATTCGGCGAGCGCCGCGACGTCGCCGCCAAGATCTACACCGGCCGCACCAGCCTGCCGGCCCGCAACAAGCGGATCATCGCGGCGCTGTGCGGCGACGGCGAGACGGCGCCGGCCGAGCCGATCATCGCACAGCGTCCGACGCTCGCCACCGTGCGCAGCCTGACCGTCGAGAAATCCATGCCGAGGGTGTTGTCATGAGAAGCCATTCCGGGACGCTTGCCCACGAGCTCGCCGCCATCCTGCCGCAGCCCGCCGGCACGCCGTTCGCTCGCCTGAAGCAGCTTGCCGCCGCCGCCTTCGCGATCGTCGGCGTGTTCATCATCGGCTTCGGCCTGTGGGCGATCTTCGCGCCGCTGGAGAGCGCGGCGATCGCCGGCGGCGCCGTCGAGGCCGAGACCAGCCGCAAGACCATCCAGCACCTGGAAGGCGGCATCGTCGCCCGCATCCTGGTCAAGGACGGCGACAAGGTAACCGCCGGCCAGCCGCTGATCCGCCTCGACGACACGCGGGCCCGCGCCTCGGCGCAGGTCCTCAAGGCGCAGCTGCGCGAGGCCAAGGCGCTGGAGGCGCGGCTGGTCGCCGAGCGCGACGGGCGCCCGGAAGTCGAGTTCCCGTCGGCGCTGCAAGCCGCCGCGCGGACCGACCAGGAGCTCGCCGAGACGATGGCCGGCCAGGTGCGCATCTTCGAGACGCGCCACGAGCTGAACGCCTCGCGCGTCGAGGTGATCGAGCAGCGCAAGGCGCAGACCCGCGAGGAGATCGCGGCGCTCAAGTACCAGTCGCAGGCGGCCGACCGGCGCGCCCTCATCATCAAGGACGAATTGTCGACAGTCGGCAAGATGGTCAGCAAGGGCCTGCAGACGCGCGCCCGCCTGCTGCAGCTCGAACGCGAGCAGGCGGAGATCGACGGCCGGGTCGGCGACACGATGGCGCAGATCGCGCGGGCCGAGCAGTCGATCGGCGAGCAGGACGCGCAGATCCTGCAGCTGAAGAGCGACAGCGACACCGAGACCGCCAAGCTGTTGCGCGACACCCAGGCCTCCATCTTCGAGCTCGACGAGAAGATCCAGTCGGCGCTGGAGATCCTCGGGCGCACGGTGGTCCGGGCGCCGGAGGACGGCACCGTCACCGACCTCAAGGTGCACACGCTGGGCGGCGTCGTGGTGGCCGGCGAGCCGCTGATGGACCTGGTGCCGCGCCAGGACCGGCTGATCGTCAGGGCGCTGGTCAAGCCGGAGGACATCGACCTCGTCCGCCCCGGCCTCGAAGCCCGCGTCCGGCTGCTCGCCTACAAGCATCGCCGGGTGCCGCCGGTCGAGGGCGAGCTGGTCTACGTTTCGGCGGACCGGGTGATCGATCCGGAGACCCAGCATGCCTTCTACACGGCGCGGGTGCGCATCGACGAGGCGTCGCTGAAGGCGCTGCCCGGCGTCGAGATGATGCCCGGCATGCCCGCCGAGGTGATGATCAACACCGGCGTCTACACGGTCGGCTACTACATGGTCAGGCCGCTGTTCGAGAGCTTCAACCGCGCCTTCCGGGAGGATTGATCGATGCGTTCCGGCATTGACAGCCGCAACCTCGCGCCGCCGATCGCGGCGGGCGAAGACGCCCCGGACATCGTCGAGCAGGACGCCGACGGCAGCCCCGCCCCTGCGCAGCCGCTGGCGGCCAGCGCCGAGGCGCCGGCGCGAAGCCGAGGCCCAGCTGCCCGAAGCGAGCGCCGAGGACGACGACCGGGCCGACGCCGGCAGCGACGACCCTGGGCTCGGCAAGCCGATCGACCCCGGCAGCGGCGACAGCGTCGACGGCGGCGACGGCCCGCCAGCGCTTGCCGCGCCGGTCACCATCACCGTCAACCTGCCCTCCTCGGCGCCGCTCGGGGTGTCCGAAGGCGGCCCGGTCGCCCGCGTCGGCGACGGCGGCGGCTCGGCGCGGTCGGACGGGCCGGACGCCGACGACGATGCGCAGACCCACGACGCCCAGCACGGCGATGCCTCGGCGCCGGCCACGGACGAGGACACCGACGGCGATGGCATCCACGACATCACGGTCACCCAGCTCGCCGAGGTCCACCAGGACACCAGCGTGCTGGTGACCGGCTATGTCGGCGACGTCGTCGCGCGGCTGACCATCGACCAGGACCTGGTGATGCTGCAGGACGTGGCGATCTCCTTCACGCTCGACGGCGACGGCCACTTCAAGGCGCACATCGCGCAGGACACGTTCATCGACCAGACGCTCGACATCGACGTGAAGATCTGGGACGTCGACGGGGTGCTCTACCTCGACATCGCGATCACCGACAAGATCTTGGTCGAGCAGGACGCGACGCTCGACCTCGCGGTGACCGACGGCGAACCCGGCGGCGACGTGGTGATCGACCAGAGCCTGACCATGGACCAGGACGTCGACATCGACATCGACATCGAGGACGATCTCGCCGAGCGCTACCTGGTCACCGTCGACGTCGACATCATCCAGGCGGTGGACGCCGAACAGGACGTCGTGCTCGGCGTCCGCGACGTCAACGGCGCCATCGAGCTGGACGTCGACTCGCTGCAGACCGCGATGATCGACCAGTCGACGGTGGTCCATGCCGATTTCGTGGCGGTCTAGACCACCGACGGCCAAATCGGTGGCAATCGAACGACGCGGCTTTTCAGGCGAGGCTCTTTGCCGGTAGTCTAGGGCACGATCCCGGAACGCCAATTCCGCATTCCGGAAATGATCGTGCTCAAGCAAGAGCATAGGGTGCGACGGCGATTCGAGGGAAGCGTCGTCGCGCGCTAGGCGACGGCAAACGCAAGGACTCCCGTTGCATCAAGAAGTCGCGCTGATCGCCACCTTCGCCGTCGGCTTCGTGCTGGCGGCCGTGCTCGGCTACGGGCGGACCGGCTGCACCTGCCGCCGCTGGTGGGCTACCTGTTCGCCGGCATGGTGATGGGGCCGTTCACGCCCGGCTACGTGGCCGACGGCGACCTGTCGCAGCTGGCCGAGATGGGCGTCATCCTGCTGATGTTCGGCGTCGGCCTGCATTTCTCGGCCTCGGACCTGATGGCGGTGCGCCGGCTGGCGGTGCCGGGCGCGGTGATCCAGATCGCGCCTCGCCACGCTCTACGGCACGCTGCTGTGCATGGCCTGGGGCTGGAGCGCCGGCACCGGCCTGGTGTTCGGGCTCAGCCTGTCGGTGGCCAGCACGGTGGTCGTCCTGAAGGCGCTGGAGGAGCGCAACCTGCTCAACGCGCCGCATGGCCGCGTCGCCGTCGGCTGGCTGATCACCGAGGACCTGACGATGGTGCTGGCGCTGGTGCTGCTGCCGGCCTTCGCCACCATGCTGGGGGCGGAAGGCGGCGCATGGCGCCGCCGAGGAAGGCGGCATGGCGCTGGTCGCCACCGTTGCCTTCACGCTGCTCAAGGTGGGCGCCTTCGCCGCCATGGCGATCCTGCTCGGGCCGCGCGTCGTGCCGTGGCTTCTGACGATGGTCGCCCGCACCGGCTCGCGCGAGCTGTTCACGCTGTCGGTGCTGGCCACCGCGCTCGGCATCGCCTTCGGCTCGGCGCAGATCTTCGGCGTGTCCTTCGCCATCGGCGCCTTCTTCGCCGGCGTGGTGATGAGCGAATCGCATCTCAGCCATCGCGCCGCGGCCGATTCGCTGCCGCTGCAGAACGCCTTCTCGGTGCTGTTCTTCATCTCCGTCGGCATGCTGTTCGACCCGGCGATCCTGGCCCGCGAGCCGGGTCCGGTGCTCGCCGTCGTGGCGCTGATCATCTTCGGCAAGGCGTTCAACGTGCTGATGATCATCCTCGCCATGCGCTACCCGTTGCGGCTCGGCCTGGCGGTGGCGTCGAGCCTGGCGCAGATCGGCGAATTCTCGTTCATCCTGGCCGGGCTCGGGGTCGGCCTGGGCGTGCTGCCGCGCGAGGGCCAGGACCTCATCCTGGCCGGCGCCATCCTGGCGATCACCCTCAACCCGCTTGATATTGCTCACCGCCGAGCGCCTGCAAAAGGTGGCCAGGCAGCGCTGGCCGGCCTTCTACGCCGATTACGGGCGCGGCAATTCCGAGGCGCTCGGCCGCGAGCTGTCGCGCATCAACGAGGCGCGCGTCGAGCGCGAGCGCCAGCGGCAGGCCGAGCTGCAGATGCTGCTCGAGACGTTCCCGCTGTTCAGCGAGGTCGACCAGGAGGACCGCGAGGAGCTGCTGCTGCTCTTCCGGCCGCGCACCGCCTCGCCGGGCGAGCGCGTCATCCGCCAGGGCGACCGCGGCGACGCGATGTTCTTCATCGTCTCGGGCGCGGTCGAGGTGCGGCTCGACAGCCAGGCGATCCGCCTGGAGCCGGGCGCCTTCTTCGGCGAGATGGCGCTGCTCACCGGCGAGCGGCGGACCGCCGACGTGATCGCCGTCGACTTCTGCCAGTTCCTGGTGCTCGACCGGCGCGACTTCAACCTGTTCATGTCGCGGCATCCCAAGCTGCGCGCCGCCGTCAGCAGCAAGGCGCGCGAGCGGCGCGAGATGAACATCTCCCGCCGCAAGCGCGAAGAGCCGCCAGCGGGCGAGTGAGCTTGCCCAGGGTCGTCGGCAAGACCTCCCACGCCCTGACGCGGATGCTCGGGTCAAACCCGCGCGATCGGTCTATGAAATACGCGGGGGCTCCGTCGGGACTTCGATCGTCGGCGACTCGTACTCGTCGATCGAGTCGACAGAAGCGCACGCCGAGCGCGGAAGCGGCGATTTTTGTCCCCATCTCGGCGGAGCGCCCGTCAGTGCGTGCGGAACTCCAGCACGGCGCGCGTGCCCTTCGGCATCTCGGCGTAGCGGAGGTCGCTGCCGATGTTCATGGCCATCGCCTTGACGATCTTGCTGCCCAGGCCCGTGCCCTGCGGGCGGCCCTCGCCGCGCCAGCCGATGCCGTCGTCCTCCACCTCGAGCCGCGCGGTGGCGTCGCCGGTGCGCGCCAGGCGGACCCGGACCTCGCCGACGCCCGACCCGTAGGCATATTTGAAGGCGTTGGTGACCAGCTCGGTGACCATCACGCCGAGCGACACGGCGCGGTCGGTGTTGACGTTGAGGCGATCGACGTCGAGGCGGATCAGCGCCCGGTGGCCGGCGGTGTTCATCGAGGTCTCGAGGTCCTTGAGCAGGCCGCCGAGATAGTCGTCGATCTCGACCACGCCGATCTGCGGCGAGGTGTAGAGGCGCCGGTGGACGCCGGCGATGGCGGCGATGCGCGCCTGCGTCTCGGCCAGCGCGTCGATCGCCTTGGCGTCGTCGAGCACCGAGGCCTGCAGCCGGACCAGCGAGGCGACCAGCGCGAGGCTGTTGGCGACGCGGTGGTTGACCTCGCGCAGCAGCACCTCGGCGCGGTCGCGCGCCTCGCGCACCTCGCGCTCGGCGCGCTCCTTCTCGCGCGCGCAGGCGCGCCGCGCTCGACCGCCTGGTCGACGGCGTTGAAGAGCAGCTCGACGAAATCGTCGCCGACACCGTCTTGGCGACATAGTCGACGGCGCCGGCCTTGAGCGCGTCGACGGCCACCGCGAGGTCCTCCGAGCCGGTCACGTAGACGACCGGCGGGCGCGGCTCCAGCTCGGCCGAGCGCGGCCAGGAAGTCGAGGCCGGTGCCGGTCGGCAGATGATGGTCGAGCGCGACGACGTCGACATGCGCCGGCGCCGAGCAGCGCCAGCCCTTCCTCGGCGGTCGACGACATGGGTCAGCGCCAGGCCGCGGCGGCCGAGCGGCCTTGCCGACCAGCCGCGCGAGGCCGACGTCGTCGTCGACATAGAGGACGTGGACCTTGTCTTCGGGCATCAGATCGGTTTCGGGGACCTGCATGACGGAAAAGAACAGGCCGAGCTGGCGGATGGCGTTGGCGAAGCCCTCGTAGTTGACGGGCTTGGTGATGTAGACGTTGGCGCCGAGATCGTAGCAGCGCTGGATCTCGCGGCTGTCGTCGGTGGTGGTCAGCACGACCACCGGCGTGCGCTTGAGTGTGCGGGTTGCTCTTGACCTTCTCCAGGATGTCGATGCCGGTCATGTCGGGCAGGTTGAGGTCGAGCAGGATCAGCAGATGGCGGCCGGCGCTGACCTGCGCCGGAGCCGTCCGTGCCGAACAGATAGGCGAGCGCGTCGGTGCCGTTCGGCGAAGGGCATGATCTCGTTGTTGACGCCGGCGCGGCGGATGTTCTTCTCGATCAGGCGGGCATGGCCCTCGTCGTCCTCGATCATGACGATCGACACGGGCTTTCGGTTCTGGCTCACGTCTCGGTCCTCCTGAGTGCCGCTGGCAGGCTGCGCGGCAGGGTTACGACGAAGGTCGTGCCCTTGCCAAGCTCCGACCGCACGGTGATGTCGCCGCCGAGATTGCGCAGCGACGAGCGCACATGGGCGAGCCCGATGCCCTCGCCCGGCTGGTCCTGGGCGCCGGAGCGGCGGAACAGCTCGAAGACGCGCTCATGGTCCTGGGCGGCGATGCCGCGGCCGTTGTCGGCGACCTCGATCGCTGATCCGGTTGCGCTTTTCGGGCGCGCCGGTCGACCCGGATCGTCAGGGGCCGGCCGTCGTCGCGGTACTTCACCGCGTTGTCGAGCAGATTGCCGAACACCTGCTCCAGCGCCAGGCGGTCGCTGATGGATCGGCCGGCAGCCTGACGTCGACGTCGATCGTCGCCGCCGGCCTCGTCGAGCTGGTGCTGGATGCGCCGCGGCCGCGTTGGCGGTCAGCGCGCCGAGGTCGACCGGCTCCGGCCTTCAGCGGCCGCCGCCCTTCGCGCGACAGCTTCAGGATGGCGTTGATCAGGCCGTCCATCTTGCGTCGTCGAGGAGCGGATGAAGCCGATCGCCTCGGGCAGGTCCTCGGCGGCGGCGGTGCGCGCCGCCTCGTCGATCGCCGGTCGCCTTCTCGTCCATGTCGGTCGACCAGGCCGCGGATCGGCTCCAGGCCGGCCTCGAGCTCGCTGGTGAAGCCCATGATGTTGACCAGCGGCGCGCGCAGGTCGTGGGTGACGATGTAGGCGAAGCGCTGGATCTCCTCGTTGGCGCGGGCGAGGTCGGCGGTGCGCTCCTTGACGCGCTCCTCCAGGCCGACGTTCAGCGCCTCGACCGTCGTGCGCGCCTCGGCGAGGTCGCGGGTGTAGCGCAGCACCGTCCACACCGAGCCGCCGACCACCGCCATGATGACGGCGGCGCCGACCAGGCTGACCAGGCGCAGCGCCGCGGCGCTGCGGTTCTGGCTCTCGGTGTGGTCGACCAGCTTGCGGTCGGCGGCGGACACCAGGCTGTCGAACAGCGCGCGCGCCCGGTCCATCAGCGCCTGGCCGCTGTTGTCGCGCAGGATGGCGAGGGCGGCATCGCGCTGGCCGCTCTTCTGCAGGTCGACGGTGCGGTCGAGCTCGGCCAGCTTTCTTTCGATCACGCCGATCAGCTCGCGGGTCGGCTCCACCAGGTCGGGAAACGGGGTGACCAGCGTCTTCAGGCGCTCGACCTGCGGCGCCACCAGCGAGCGGCTGGTGGTATAGGGCGCCAGGTAAGGATCCTCGCCGGTCAGCAGATAGCCGCGCTGGCCGGTCTCGGTCTCCTGGATCAGGTTGCGCAGGTCGGCGAAGGCGCTGCGCACCTGGCGCACCGCCAGCACGCCCTCGACCTCGGCCTGGGTGCGGCCGACCAGCCAGACGGAGGCAGACACGATCGCCAGCAGCGCCACCAGGCCGGCGGCGAGAAGCACGAGGTTGGATCGGAGGAAGGCTTTGGAGCTGATCGGCATCGCGGAAGATGGGGCGGGTGCGAAGGCTGTCGCCGGCCATGCCAGCCGACGACGGCGGGACCCTAGCCGCTAAGCCGCCAAGGGGGAAGGATTCTTTTCCGCGCCCGGCCGGTCCAGGCCGCCGCCGGGCCCAGCACGCTGCGGTCTAGACCGCCGACGCAGGGCGTTGAAAGCGCAGGTGAAATTCGCCGACGTGGCTTGCGTCATCCACATCCTGCAACCCGTAAGCTCTTGCCAAACAACGGCAAATATGTCTATATTGAATGAATATTCAACTAGAAAGCACGATGATGAACCCGCACGTTCGCGATGTTGCGGTCCCCGCGGAGTGGGACCGCCGTGGCCTCCCCGGCTGGGCCTATCACAGCCCGGCCCTGCTCGAGGTCGAGAAGGAACACGTCTTCAGGAACCATTGGCAGATCGCCGGCCACGTCTGCGACGTGCCGCTGCCCGGCGACTACATGACCATGGACGTGGTGGGCGAGCGGGCGCTGATCGTGCAGGGGTCGCGACAAGGTCGTCCGCGCCTTCCACAACATCTGCCGGCATCGCGGCTCGCGGGTCGTCGCGGCCGAGAAGGGCTCGTGCAAGAACGCGCTGGTGTGCCCGTTCCATGGCTGGGTCTACAACCTCGACGGCACGCTGCGCGGCGCGGCGCGGCCGCGTTCCTTCCCGGAGCTCGACAAGACCGAGTTCGGCCTGATGCCGCTCGACCTGGAGATCTGGCAGGGCTTCATCTTCATCCGCTTCCGCAAGGGCCCGCAGCCGTCGGTGGCCGAGCTGATGAAGCCCTTCGAGGAAGAAATCTCCCACTACGACATTGCCGGCATGGTGCCCGCCACCGGCATCTGGACGCAGCGCTCGCCGGTCAACTGGAAGTCGGTGCGCGACGTCGACAACGAGGGCTACCACGTGGCGATGGCGCATCCGGCGCTGCAGGACCTCTACGGCGCGACCTATTTCGACGAGCCCTTCGTCGACGGCGTGTCGCGCTCCTTCGCCACCTACAACCCGCATGCCGGCCGCCGCTGGAGCGTGCGCAACTACGTCAAGATCGCGCCTGTCCCGGAGCGCCTGCCGGAATATCTGCGCCGCGCCTGGCTCTACTACGGCCTGTTCCCCAACGGGGCGCTGGCGCTGACGCCGGAGTCGGTGCAGTTCTACCAGGAGTTCCCGCTGTCGACGGGCGAGACGCTGCTGCGCGGCGCGGTCTACCGCTACCCGGAGGAAAGCCGCCGCCAGAAGCTGGCGCGCTACCTCGCCATGCGGATCGACCGCGAGACCCAGGAGGAGGACATCCAGCTCACCGTGTGGTCGAACGAATCGATGCTGTCGAACGCCTTCGCCGGGCTTCTTCCTGTCCGACCTCGAATATGGCGTGCGCACCCATCACGACCATCTGCGGCGGCTGGTGCCGGTGCTCGACCTCGAGGCGGCGCCCGACGAGAAGGACATCTGGGGCCTCAACGACGCGCTTTCGTCGCGCGGCCAGGCTGCCTGAGAGGGCCTCAGGCCGACCAGACCACGGCCTGGCGCCGGACGCGCCGCGCGGCGGCGGCAGCGTCGCCGGATAGCCGAGCGCGAAGGCGGCGCAGGGGCCGATATCCAGCCGGGACGCCGAGCCCGGCAGAGGTGCCGCGATGACGAGCCAGAGCATCGGCGAGCCGACCCAGCAGGTGCCGAGCCCGCGGGCATGCGCAGACAGCATCAGGTTCTGGCCGGCGCGGCTGCAGTCCTGCATCGCCTGGTCGATGCGCGTCGTCGGCGCCGCAGATCACCACCGCCGCGGGCGCATCGAAGAACACCGGAAGTCCGGGCCGCTCGACCCAATCGTAGCCGGGACCGGCCGGACGGTTCTCTCGCGGGCGTGCCGCAAGGCCAGCGCGCCGCATTCGGCGACGCGCTTCCTGCCCTTCGATGACGACGAAGGCGAAAGGATGCTCGCCGCTCAGCGGCGGCGTCGGCGCCTGCGCGGCGTCGTCGAGGATGCGCTCGATCAGCCGGCGCGGGACTTTGCGCGGGCTGTAGTCGCGGATCGAACGGCGGCCGCGGATGGCCTCGATCGTGTCCATCCCTCGCCTCCCTGCGGACGCCTCACGCCCTGCCAGAGCCCCTCCGCCCGCAGATCGTCCATGGTGCGCGAGATGCCTTCGCGCAGGATGGCGACGAGGTCGTCGACCTGGCTCTCGGTGATGATCAGCGGCGGCGACATCACGCACATGTTGATCAGCGGGCGCACCAGCAGCCCGAGCTCGTGGCAATGGGCGTCGATGCGCTGGCCGACATTCTTGTCGAGCTCCAGCGGGTTGCGGCTGTCGCGGTCGGCGACGCATTCGACGCAGGCCATCAGCCCGTCGCCGCGCACCTCGCCGACCAGCGGCAGCGCCTCCAGCGTCTTCAGCCGCGCCTGGAAATAGGGCGCCACGCTTGCGCGCATGGTCGAGCACGCCGTCCTCGAGCAGGTCGAGGTTCTTCAGGGCCACGGCGCAGCCGACGGGGTGGCTGGAATAGGTGAGGCCATGGCCGAACATGGCGTCGGGATGGTTGGAGCGGCGCAGCTCCTCCATCAGGCGTGCCGACACCATCATGCCGCCGAGCGGGAAGTAGCCGGAGGTGACGCCCTTGGCGAAGGTCACGATGTCGGGATCGATGCCGAACACCGTCTCGGAGGCGAACACCTCGCCGAGCCGCCCGAAGCCGGTCACCACCTCGTCGGAGACGAAGAGGATGTCGTTGTCGCGGCAGAGCTTGCGGATGCCGGCCAGGTAGCCCGGCGGCGGCACGATGACGCCGCCCGAGGCCTGGATCGGCTCGCCGACGAAGGCGCCGATGCGCTCGGCGCCGAGCCGCGCCACCGTCTCTTCGAACTCGCCGACGAGGAAGGCCGAGAACGCCTCGAGGCTCATGCCGGCCGGGCGACGGAACGGGTCGGGCGACGACAGCTTGACGACCAGCTCGTCGGCGGCGTCCATCCAGTCGCGGTCGCGCGGGCGGCCGTTGAGCGAGGCCGACAGATAGGTCGAGCCGTGATAGGCGCCGCCGCGCGAGACGATCAGCTTCTTCTCGGGCCGGCCGCGCACGTTGTTGTAGAACTGCATGAAGCGCAGCGCGGTCTCCACCGCCGACGAGCCGCCAGTGGTGAAGAACACGTGGTCGAGGTCGCCAGGCGCATGCGCGGCGAGCCGCTCGGCGAGCACCGCCGACGGCGCGTTCATCGTGTACCAGGGCGTGTTGTAGGACAGCGCCATCGCCTGCTCGGCCATCACCTCGGCGAGCTCGCGCCGGCGGTGCCCGACATTGACGCACCACATGCCGGCCGGCCCGTCGATCAGGCGGCGGCCGTCGCCGTCGGTGATGTAGATGCCATCGCCCTCGCCGATGAAGCTGCGCGCCTCGGCGCCGATGGAGCCGGCGAGCGGCCAGGGCTGCACCAGATGGCGCGTCGCCAGACCGACCGCCGCTTCCGCCGTCCGGCTCGTCCGCACTCTTCCGCAGCTTGCCATTCTCTCTGGGCCGCCATCCGATCACCTCTTCGTTTTCGCTATCAAACCAAATTCGTGAGCTTTGACCTAGCTCCTGAATTTAAAGGATTTTGCGTTCTATTTTGAATGTCTGTTCAATCAATATCCCAGAAATTCAGCTTGATTTCAATCGTCGGATGGGATCAACTCACGAAAAGAAGGCGGCCGACAGGGACCGGCCGCCCTGCTCGGGGTGCCAGCATGGCGGAGACCTCCGCGCCAGCAACCGGACGATTGCGGGTGGGCCAGCGGTGACGGCGGCCGCCGAGCGCGCGACGGTGCCGCAGGCGCGGCCACGCCCCCGATGGATGGCGTTCTTCGATCGCGAGGAAGGGCAAGGGCTGGCGCTGATCAGCCCGACCTTCCTCTATGCGCTGGTGCTTCTGGCGGTGCCGATCCTGGTGGTGCTCGCGCACAGCTTCTGGACCCAGCACTACCTGACGATCGACCACACCTTCACGCTGGAGAACTACCGGCTGGCGCTGTTCGAGCCGATCTACCAGGACCTGCTGGTGCGCTCGCTGGTGGTGTCGGCGCTGGTCAGCCTGTTCACCGTCGTGCTGGCCTATCCGATCGCCTACTACATCTCCTTCCACGGCGGCGGGCGAAAGCCGCTCTGGCTGTTCCTCATCACCATCCCGTTCTGGACGAGCTACCTGCTCCGGGTGATGTCGTGGAAGGTGATCCTCGGCTATGGCGGCGTGCTCAATTCGGGCCTGATGGGGCTCGGCATCATCGACGAGCCCTCGACCGCCTTCCTCTACAACACCAGCGCGGTGGTGCTCACGCTGACCCATGCCTGGGCGGCGTTCGCGATCCTGCCGATCTTCGTCTCGCTGGAGAAGGTCGACCGCACGCTGATCGAGGCGGCGACCGACCTCGGCGACGGCCCGCTGCGCGCGCTTCCTGCGCGTCACGCTGCCGCTGTCGATGCCCGGCGTCATCTCGGCGCTGCTCATCGTGATGATCCCGACCGTCGGCGACTACGTGACGCCGCGGCTGGTCGGCGGCAAGGACGGCGTGATGATCGCCAACGCCATCCAGGCGCAGTTCGGCAAGGGCGCCAACTGGCCGCTCGGGGCGGCGCTGTCGGTCACCACCATGGTGGTCGTCTGCGTCATGGCCGGGGTCGACCGTGCTGCGTGCTGCGCTGGGCAGCGAGGCAGGCGCGATGAGCGCGGCGCTCGGCCGCATCGCCGCGCGCTGGCTGCCGGCCTATGCCGCGCTCTACGTCGTCTTCCTCTATCTGCCGATCATGCTGCTGCCGATCTTCTCGGTCAACACCTCGGCGGTGCCGAAATTCCCGCTCTCCGGCTTCACCTGGAAATGGTACGAGAGCCTGCCCAGCACGCCGGCGCTGCTCGACGCGGCGTGGAACAGCCTGGTGGTCGGGCGTGGCGGCCGTCGATCCTCGCCACGGTGCTCGGCATCTGCGCGGCGCGCGCCATCACGCGCTACCGCTTCCCCGGCAAGCGGGCGATCAGCGGCCTGATCATGGCGCCGCTGGTGCTGCCGGAGATCATCGTGGCGGTGTCGCTGCTGCTGGTGCTGCTGCAGCTCGGGCTCAGCCTGTCGCTGTTCACGGTGGTGCTCGGCCACGTGCTGATCTGCGTGCCCTATTCGGTGACCGTGCTGATCTCCGGCTTCGAGGGGTTCGACCGCAGCCTGGAGGAGGCTTCGGCCGATCTCGGCGAGAGCGCCTTCGGCACCTTCCGGCGCGTCACGCTGCCGATGGTGGCGCCGGCCATCATCTCCAGCCTGCTCGTCTCCTTCACCATCTCGCTCGACGAGTTCATCGTCGCCTTCTTCCTGACCGGCACCGACGCGACGCTGCCGATCTACATCTGGGGCCAGCTGCGCTTCGCCGCCAAGCTGCCCAGCGTGCTGGCGCTCGGCTCGCTGCTTCTGGTCGGCTCCTTCATCCTTCTCACCCTGGCCGAGATCATGCGCCGGCGCGCGGCGCGGCGGACGCAGAACGCGGGAGGCGCCTTTGTCTGAACGGACGCGGCGGGCGACGCCGATGATCGAGATCGCCGACGTGACGCGCAGCTACGGCGCCTTCAAGGCGCTCGACGACGCGACGCTGACCATCCGCGAGGGCGAGTTCTTCTCGCTGCTCGGGCCGTCGGGCTGCGGCAAGACCACGCTGCTCAGGATGATCGCCGGCTTCGACAGCCCGACCAGCGGCTCGATCTCCATCGACGGCCAGCCGCATGGACGGCATTCCCGCCAACCGGCGGCCGACCAACATGGTGTTCCAGAGCTATGCCATCTTCCCGCATCTCAATGTCGAGCAGAACGTCGCCTACGGGCTGAAGCCGGCTGAGGCTCGGCAGCGCGGAGGAGAAGCGGCGGGTCGAGGAGGCGCTGGCGCAGGTGTCGCTCGCCGGGCTGGGCAAGCGCGGCGCCACCGAGCTCTCCGGCGGCCAGCGGCAGCGCGTGGCGCTGGCCCGCGCGCTGGTGATGCGGCCAAAGGTGCTGCTGCTCGACGAGCCGCTGTCGGCGCTCGACAAGAAGCTGCGCGAGCAGATGCAGGTCGAGCTGCGGCGGCTGCAGCAGGCGGTCGGCATCACCTTCGTGCTGGTCACCCACGACCAGTACGAGGCGCTGGCCATGTCCGACCGCATCGCGGTGATGTTCGGCGGCCGGATCGCCCAGGTCGCCTCGCCGAAGGAGATCTACCAGCGGCCGGTGAACCGCCAGGTCGCCGACTTCCTCGGCGGCATGAACTTCGTCAACGCCGAGATCGTCGAGGAGAACGGCGCGACGATGCTGCTCGACACCGAGGGCTTCGGCCGGGTCAAGGCCGACAAGCCCGCACGACTTCGCAGCGCAACGGCAAGGGCGCGACGCTCGGCATCCGGCCGGAGCGGCTGCGCGTGCTGTGGGACGACGCGACGACGCAGTCACGAGATCGCCGGCAAGGTGGTCGAGCGGCACTATTTCGGCGAGATCACCCATCTCATCGTCGACATCCCGGGTCTGGAGAAGCCGCTGTCGGTGTCGGAGACCAACAATTTCGGCGCCGACGACATTCCCGTCGGGGCGCCGATCCGCCTCGCCTACGACCCCGACGCGCTGGTGGCGCTGGCGGATTAGGCGATCGCGGTCACTCGGAAGCGCTCCGGCCGTCCGCATGCGAGCCAGTCGCTCCGCATCCAGGCTCGCGTGCATCCGCCGCGCCGCGGCCGGCGACGATGGCGCCTTCGATATAGCCCGGAAAGGACGGCGACAGCTCCGACGAGGCAAAGTGGAGCGGCGGCAGGCCGGCGCGCAGCACGTCCTCGGCGTCGCTGGCGCGTCGATGTCCATGACGAGGTCGCTGTAGCCGCCCCGCTCCCGCGTCCTCGGCACCCAGGCGCGGCGCAGGAAGGCGGCGGCTCGCCGGCGGCCGGGCCGAGCGCGGCGGCCAGCCGGGCCAGCACCTCGCGCGCAGCGCCGGCTTTGCCCAGGCGGTCCCATCGCCCGGCCAGCGGCCCGCCGACGAACACCACCAGCGTCGGCCGGCGATCGTCAGCGCTGGCGTCGCAGGCGAAGAGGCCCGTCGGCTCGCGCCAGGCCACCATGCCGCTCAGTCCCCTCTCGCGCCAGAAGGCGCGCGCGTAGCCGACCAGCACCTTGATGACGCTGCCGCTCTGCCAGGCGTCGAGCGCCGCGGCGAGCGGCGGCGGCAGCGCCGGCGCGAAGCGGATCGCGACGCGCCTGCGAGGGCGGCACGGCGACGAGCGCAGCGCCGGCCTCGACGCGTCGGCCGTCGGCGAGCGACAGCGCGACGCCGCCGGGGCCGTGGCCGATTTCCTCGACCGGCGGCGCCGAGCCAGAGGCGGTCGCCCAGCGCGGCGGCCAGGTCGCGGCCAGGGAATGCATGGTCTCGGCCAGGAAATACTGCAGCTCGCCGACCCGGTTGGTGATGCGCCGGTCGTTGGCGACGAGGTACCACAGCGGAACGGCGCCGATCGGCGCGCACCAGAGCCCCTCGATCATCGGCGCGAAACGATGCCTTGACGTCGGCGTCGGCGGGCTGGCGTTCGAGCCACGTCGCCGACAGTGAGCCGGGCGAGCGCCGGATCGTCGAGGTCGAGCGCCTTCATGCGCCGGCGCAGGCCGTGACGCCTCATCGGAGACCCGGTCGGCCTCGCGCCGGCGGCTGCGGCGGCTGGACCACCCGCTGCCCGTCGAAGCGGGTCTCGACGAAGGTCTTGCCGAAGCGGCGCGCCAGCGCCATAGCCTCCGGCATGTCCTCGCACAGGAACTGCCCGCCGGTGTCGACGACGCGGCCGGTGGCGAGCACGGCGCTCTCGACGCGGCCGCCGACCCTCGGCAAGGCCTCGAGAAGCAGGACGGAACGCCCCGCCTCGCGCAGGCGGTGCGCCGCGACGAGGCCGGTGAAGCCGGCCCCGACGACGGCGACATCCGCCCTGGAGCGGCTCAATAGCCGGCCTTGATCTTCTCGAACTCGGCGATCATCTTCGCCTTCAGCTCGTTCGGCACCGGCGACTGGAACAGCGTCTTGTCGACGAACTTGTCGACATTGTCATAGCCCTTCTCGGCCAGGACCTTGGGGTCGATCGCCGCCATGCCCTTGGCGTTGCCGTGGCCGTAGCCCCAGTCGGAGAGCATGTAGTTGGCGACCTTGGGGTCGTTCACCGCGCTCAGATAGTCGTAGACCTTGTCCATGTTGCCGGGCGCGTCCTTCAGCACGACATAGCCGCACACCCAGGTCGACAGGCCCTCGTCGGTGTCGCGCTTGGCCTTGACCGGGGCGCCGGCGAGCTGCGCCTGGACGCTGGCGTCGTTCCAGGCCCAGGCGAGGTCGATCTCGCCGCTCGACATGGCCTGCACGATGTCGGTGTTGTCGGTCCAGTAGAGGCGGACGTTCTTGTGCACCTGGCGCAGGAAGTCGGAGGCCTGCTTGAACTGCTCGTCGGTCATCTGCCGTCCAGTCCTTGAGGCCGATGGCCAGGCTGGCCAGCGCATAGGCGTCGTCGACGTTGTCGCCGATCGACACGCGGTCCTTGAACTTGGGATCGGCGAAGGCCTTGAGCGACTGGACCTCGCTCTCCTTCGACCTTGTCGGAATTGTAGGTGACCAGCGTGTTGCCCCAGTCCCAGGGCATGAACCAGGCCTTGCCGTCCTCGGTGGTGGCGAGGTTCTTCATCGCCATGATGCCCGGCAGGAGGTCGTTCCAGCCGGCGATCTTCGAGGTGTCGAGCGGCTGCAGCAGGCCCGGCCTCGCGCCATTTCACCACGCTTTGCGAGCAGGGATGGCCGATGTCGGCCTTGAAGCCCGAACGCAGCTTCTCGAAGGCCTCGTCCTCGTCGCCGAAGAAAGTGAAGGTCGGCGAATCGCCGTATTTCTCGACGTAGCCGGGGTGGAAGTCGGGCGCCTCGTAGCCCGACCAGTCGAAGATGGTGAGGTCCGCATCGGCGGCCCGGCGCGAAGCCGGTCAAGCGTGGCGCCCACGGCGCCGGCCAGCGCCAGTGCCGCCAGCCTCTTTTTCCAGATCTGTCGCATGTCCAATCTCGCTCCCTTAGTCCCTGTTATCGCTCTACAGCTGCTTGACCCGCGGCACGGCGGCAGACGCGGCGCGGCGCACGCGGATAGTGCTTCGGAAACACCGAAGACAGAAACTCCATGGCGGCCTGCAGGGCCGATCTCGCGGGTAACGTCCTCGGTGCCCATCATCAGCCGCAGCCACAGGCCCTCCGAGCATGGCGGTCAGCGCCAGCGCGATGCCCTGCGGCTCGAACGGATAGCCGCCCTCCTCGCCGAGCCGCGTGCAGAGCTGGACGAAGACATCCTGGTAGGCGGCGTCGCGGGCCCCGCACAGCGCCTGATAGGTCGGACGCGACTTCGCCTCGCCCCAGAAGGCGCACCAGGCGGCGAGCTTGCGGCGGGTCGCAGATGGCGCGGTCGAAATCGGCGGCGACCAGCGCCTTGAGCTGCTCGGCCGGGTCGTCGCCGGCGCGCTGCAGCGCGTTGCGCCAATGTGCCGAATACTCCTCGTACATGTGCTGCAGCGTGGCGACGAGCAGCTTCTCCTTGCTCTCGAAATGGAAGTTGACGATGCCGCGCGACAGGCCGGCGCCGTCGGCGACGTCGGCCATGGTCGTCTCGGAATAGCCGCGCCTGGCCAGCGAATCGATGGTCGCCTCGATCAGCTGCTGGCGGCGGATCTCCTTCGAGGCCTTGCGGCCGCGCCGCTCGCCGGGCTCGGCCGGCTCCTTCGGCGATGCAGGCTTCATGTCGTTCTTGTTCTCCAGCATCGCGGGCATCGTCAGCCAGGCTTCCTGGCCCTGAGATGAGTGGGACGGTGCTCGCCGCTGTCAAGAACCTTCTGCATGGCCTCCCAGGTGCGGATGTTCTTGTCGACATAGGCGGTGCCGACCGCCGCCGCGGCGGTCTCGTAGAGCGGGCCCTTGAGCCGCGCCAGCTCCTCGCGCGCCACGTCGCGGTACCAGGCGTTGCGGTCGACGATGGCGATGTCGACGAAGCCGGCCATCGCCATGGCGCGGCGCGTGCGCTCCGGCGAGGCCATGGCGAAGGACAGGCCCTCGGCCTCGACATAGGCCGACATGGCAGGCGAAGGCGGTCCGTCATGCGAGGTCAGCCAGTCGCTCGCAGCGAACACGCCGCCCGGCTTCAGCACGCGGAAGAGCTCGGCGATAGAGCGCCTCCTTGTCGGGCACGTGCAGCAGCGCGTCCTTGGAGAAGACGATGTCGAAGGCGGCATCGGCAAAAGGCAGCGGCCCGGGCGGCGCCTGGACGAAGTCGAGCGCGGTCGGAAAGGCCGCGCTCGGCAGCGCGCAGCTTGGCCGCCTCGATCACCGGCGCCTCGACGTCGAAGCCGGTCACATGCCCCGCGCCATGCGCCTCGACGAGGTGCAGCGCGATGCCGCCCGCGCCGCAGCCGACGTCGAGCACGTGCCGGCCCTCGAGCGGCAGCCCGTCGAGCACGCGGTCGACCTCCTCGGGACCGCCCGGCGACAGGTAGCCCTCGCCCCACAGCGCAGCCAGGAAGCGGATCGCCGCGTCGTCGTATTCGGTCTGTTGTTCGCCTGCCTCTGACATCGGCCGTCGTGTGTTCGAGTTCGCCAAAATCCTAGCCGCGGCGCAGAAAAACGCAAGCATATTTGTTGAACATTCATTCAAAATGACTGGACAGGACCGGCCGCCTCGTGGCAAATCAGCGGCATCGGAGAGAGCGGCCGGCGAGCATTCGCGCGGCCGGCGGAGGCGCCGCCTCGGACAGCGGCGACACGGTCATGAAAACCTGGGATGCGATCGTCATCGGCGGCGGCCACAACGGGCTGGTCAACGCCTGCTATCTGCAGCGCGCCGGTCTCGACGTGCTGGTCGTCGAGAAGAACGCGTGGGTTGGCGGCGCGGCGGTCAGCCGCTCGCTGACGCCGGGCTTCGCCTATTCCAACTGCTCCTATGTCTGCTCGCTGTTCCGGCCGGAGATCATGCGCGACCTGGAGCTGCCGCGCTTCGGCCTGCAGGTGATCTCCTACGAGGGCGGCGCGGTGCTGACACGCGGATGGCGACTACCTCGCCAACTACCGCGACCACGACGCGCACCGGCGCGAGTTCGCCCGCTTCTCGGCGCGCGACGCCGAGGCCTACGACCGCTATTCGCGCGACGTGACGCGGCAGTGCCGCTTCATCCAGCCGCTGTTGATGCGCACGGCGCCCGACCCGACCAGCTTCAAGCCGCGCGACCTCGGCGAGCTGCTCTATCTGGGCAAGAAGTTCGCCGGGCTCTCGGCGGAAGAGATGGCGCTGACGCTGCGCTTCTGGACGATGTCGATCTCCGATTTCCTCGACGAATATTTCGAGACCGACGTCATCAAGGCGATGTTCTCGATCTCCGGCATCATCGGCACCGCGCTCGGGCCGATGTCGCCCGGCACGGCCTATGTGCTGCTCCATCACTACATGGGCGAGGTCGACGGCTCGGTCGGCGCCTGGGGCTATGCGCGGGGCGGCATGGGCGCCGTCACCAAGGCGCTCGCCGCGTCGTTCCAGGCCTCCGGCGGCACCATCCGCACCGAGGCGGAGGTCGAGCGGGTGCTGGTCAGGAACGGGCGCGCCAGCGGCGTGGCGCTGGCCGGCGGCGACGAGATCTACGGCCGGCTGGTGGTCTCCAACGCCGACGTCAAGCGCACCTTCCTGAAGCTGGTCGAGCCGCGCGAGCTGCCCGAGCCGTTCCTCAGGCGGGTCAGGAACTTCAAGATCCGCGGCTCGTCCGGCAAGGTCAACATCGCGCTCGACTCGCTGCCCGAATTCCCGGCGCTGCCGCCGGACTCGCCATGCATCCGCGGCGACCTGCACTTCACCGACTCGGTCGAGCGGATGGAGCGCGCCTATGACGACTGGAAGGCCGGGCGCTGGTCGGCCGATCCGTTCCTCGACATGATGATCCCGACGACGCTCGACCCGACGATGGCGCCGCCCGGCAAGCACTTCATGAGCGTCTTCGTGCAGTACGCCCCGCCCAAGGTGGAGGGGCGCGACTGGACCGATGCCGACCGCGACGGCTTCGCCGAGAGCGTCATCTCGCAGATCGCCGACTATTCGCCGGGCTTCCGCGACCGCATCGTGCACATGGAGGTGCGCACGCCGCGCGAGCTCGAGGCCGAGGTGGGGCTGACCGAGGGCAACATCTTCCAGGGCGAGCTGACCTTCGACCAGCTGCTCTTCAACCGGCCGGTGCCCGGCTATGCGCAATACCGCTCGCCGGTCGGCGGGCTCTACATGTGCGGCTCGTCGACGCATCCGGGCGGCGGCGTGATGGGCGCGCCCGGCCGCAACGCGGCGAGCGAGATCCTGCGCGACCTCCGCCAGGGCGCCAAAGTGATGAGCGAGGCCCATGAAGTCATTTGACGCGATCGTCGTCGGCGGCGGCCACAACGGGCTGGTCGCCGCCGCGGTGCTCGGCCAGCTCCGGGCGCAAGGTGCTCGCTGCTGGAGGCCGACCAGGAGCTCGGCGGCGCGCGCCCGCACGCATGAATTCGCCCCCGGCTTCCGGGTGTCGCCGGTCGCCCATCTGGTCAACCGGCTTCACCCGGAAGTGGTGGCGGCGCTCGAGCTGGAGCGCCACGGGCTCGACACCGGCCCGGCCGGCGGCGTCCCCTCGGTGGCGCTGGCAGCCGGCGGCGCGCCGCTGTCGCTGCACGGCGCCTATGGCGAGCGGCTCGGCGGCGCCAGCGCGGCCGAGGCGGCGGCCTGGGCGGCGCTGCGCGCCCAGCTCCTGCGCTATGCCGGCATCCTCAAGCCGTTCCTGGCGCGGCGACCGCCGGCGCTCGACCGGCCGAGCCTCGCCGACGGCTCGGCGCTCGGCATGGCGGCGCTGTCGCTGCGCCGGCTCGGCAAGGAGGACATGCGCGACTTCCTGCGGATGCTCCTGATGAACGTCGCCGACGTCGTCGACGAGCATCTGGGCGACGACCGGCTGAAGGGGCTGCTGGCCTTCGACGCCGTGCTCGGCAGCCATCTCGGGCCGCGCTCGCCGACCTCGCTGCTCGGCCTCTACCATCGACTGGCCGGCGAGACGGCGGCGTGCCGGGCGCCCAGTTCGTGCCGCGCGGCGGGCTCGGCACGCTGCTGTCGAGCTTCGCGTCGGCGGCGGAAAGCGCCGGCGTCGAGATCCGCACGGCGGCGCCCGTGGCGCGCATCGCAGTGGAGAAGGGCCGCGCCGCCGGCGTCGTGCTGGCCGACGGCGAGGAGATCCGCACCGGCGCCGTGCTGTCGGCGATCAACCCGAAGACCACCTTCCTCGACCTCGTCGGACCGCGCGCGCTCGACACCGGCTTCGTGCGCAAGATCGGCCATGTGCGCATGAAGGGCGACGCGGCCAAGCTGCATCTGGCGCTCGACCGGCCGCCCGAGTTTCCCGGCGTCGCCGAGGCCGAGCTCGGCGGGCGGCTGGTGATCGCGCCTTCGGTCGACCATGTGGAGCGCGCCTTCAACCCGGCCAAGTATGGCGAGTTCTCGCCCGAGCCGGTGATGGAGATCGTGCTGCCCAGCATCGGCGACCCGACGCTGGCGCCGCAGGGCGCGGCGGTGCTGTCGGCCGTCGTGCAGTATGCGCCCTACCAGCTCAAGGAAGGCTGGGCGACCGGAAAGCCGAAGCTCTTGGCCGCCGTGATGGCGCAGCTCGAGGCGCATGCGCCCGGCATCGGCGGGCTGGTCCGCCATGCCGAGCTGCTGACCCCTGCCGACATCGAGGAACGCTTCCGCATGCCGGGCGGCCACTGGCATCATGGCGAGCTGCAGGCCGACCAGATGCTGATGGCGCGGCCGGTGCCCGAGGCCGCCGGCTACGACACGCCGATCGAGGCGCTCTACCTCGCCGGCGCCGGCTCGCATCCGGGCGGCGGCATCTCCGGCGTGCCGGGGCTCAACGCGGCGCGCCGCGTCATCGCGACGAAAGGCTGAGACGACATGGCCCGCACCGCAGCGCTCCCCCGCCACGCCGAGCCGTCGCCGCGCGCCGCCGGCCAGGGCCATTTCCGCAGGCTGCTCGGCGCCTCGCCCTTCCAGCCGCGGCTGGAGGCGCTGGCGCGCACCGAGGACTGGTACAACTGGGCCGGCATCAAGGCGCCGCACTCGCTGTGGGACGAGGAGCTCGAATATTTCGCCATCCGCAGCCAGGCGGCCGTCTTCGACATCTCGCCGATGGTCAAGTACCGGATCGAGGGCCCTGACGCCGAGGCCTATCTCGACCGCCTCACTCTGCGGCCGGTGGCCAAGCTGAAGCCGGGCCGCGTCCACTACACGGCCTGGTGCGACGACGCCGGCCACGTGCTCGACGACGGCACGCTGTTCCGCCTGTCGGAGACGCGCTTCCGCCTGTGCTGCCAGGAGCGGCACTTGCCGTGGCTGCTCGACAGCGCGCTCGGCTACGCGGTCGAGGTCGAGGAGGAGACCGAGGCGCTGGCTGGCCTGGCGCTGCAGGGGCCGACCGCTTTCTCGGTGCTCAAGGCGGCGGGCTTCGACGGCGTCGAGCGGCTCAAGGTGTTCGACCTCGCAGAATTTGCCTTTCCGGGCGGCAGCGTGACCATTTCGCGCACCGGCTTCACCGGCGACCTCGGCTACGAGCTGTTCGTGCCGGCGGCGCGGGCGCTGGCGCTGTGGGACCGGCTGTTCGAGGCGGGACGGCCGTACGGCATCGCGGCGATCGGCTACACGGCGCTCAACCGGGCGCGCATCGAGGCCGGGCTGATCGTCGCCAATGCCGACTTCGTCACCGCCGAGCAGGCGATCCGCGCCGACCGGCCGCGGATGCCCGACGAGATCGGGCTCGGCTTCATGGTCGATCCCGGCAAGGATCATTTCAACGGCCGCCGCGCCATCCTTGCGGCGCGCGCCGGCAAGCGGCTCCGCCACGTGCTGGTCGGGCTGGAGATCGAAGGCAACGTGCCGGCCGAGCACGCGCTGGTCTACCATCGCGGCAAGAAGGAAGTCGGCATCGTGACGGCCGGCATCTGGTCGCCGATGGCCAAGCGCAACATCGCCATCGCCAGCCTGGAGCGGCCCTATGGCGACACCGTCCTCGACGATCTGTGGGTCGAGATCTACGCGATGCGCGAGCTGCGCTACGTCAAGCTGATGAAGCGGGCCAAGGTGGTGCCGCGGCCGTTCATCAAGCTCGACCGGCGGACCGCCAACCCGCCGGCGGATTTTTGAGATGGACGAGGCCGAGCGCGAGGCGGAAGAGCAGTGGGCGCTGGTCAACGCGCCGCTCGGCGAGGAGTGGTCGGGCCGCACCCGCTATGCGGCGGCGATGTACTTCTACAAGCGCGGCGAGATGAGCGCCGAGGTGCTCGAGGTCTACCGCATCTGCTCCCGCCTCGACCGGCAGGACCCGCTGGCGATCGTCCGCGACCGCGGGGTGGGGGCCGAGTGGCTGGAGAGGGTGGCGGGCGGGTGAGGGTCGACGCGGCCGAGGCAAGCGCGTAAAGCCTGGTCACGTCCATGGAGGCCCGCGAGTCGGTGAGCGTCGTCTACACGATCGGCTATGAAGGAACCGACATCGATCGGTTCGTCGCATGCATGAAAGCGGCAGGGATCGAACGGCTGGCGGATGTCAGAGCGGTCGCACAGTCGCGCAAGAAGGGCTTCTCGAAGCGGGCTCTCGGCGAGCGAATGCGGTCGGAAGGCATCGACTACCTGCACTTCGTGGAGCTGGGCGATCCAAAACCAGGACGAGAAGCTGCTCGTCGTGGACTCTACCACAAGTTTCATGCTATCTATTCAGCACATCTCGAATCGGAAGCTGCAACAGAAGCCCTGAAGCGACTGGCCCGCGTGGCGGAGCAGAAGTGGACCTGCCTTCTGTGCTTCGAACGTGCGCCCGAAGCTTGCCACAGGTCGATGGTCGCCGAGAGGATGTCGGCGGCTTCCGGTTTCGAAGTTTGCCATCTCTACGCCGACGGGCGACAGCACCATGCCAGCAACGCCTCAAGACTGCCGCGTCGTCATTCTCGTGAAGGCGCTTCCACAGCCTAGCAAGAGCTACGGTGAGACCGTGTGTTGCGCTGGCGTGACCGCAGAGCGCCAATGGAAACGCCTGTTTCCGGTGCGTTTCCGCCATCTGTCCGGAGAGAGTGCTTTCAGCCGTTGGGACTGGGTGAAGTTCCGACATACGGCGCCACCGCGCGACAGGCGTCACGAGAGCTGTCGCGTTCACGAAGAGAGCATCGAGCGTGACGGGGTTCTTCCAAAGGGTGAGCGTTCCCGCTTGCTCGAACCCATGGTTCTTCCATCGATCAACGCGGCCACCAGTCAAGGGAAATCTCTTGCCCTGATCCGGCCAGTGAAAACCCGGTTCTACTACAAGAGGAAGTCGGCGGCCGAGATCGAAAAGGAACGCGAGGCATTCAGGCTGGCGGCCAGACAAACTTCACTTCTGGACAAGGAGCTCTCCGAGCTGAACCCGACGCCTTATCAATTCCGTTTCAAGTTTCAGGACGACTCCGAGCACGACTTCGAGAATGGCGACTGGGAGGCTCACGCTATGTTCTTCAAGGCTTGCATTCGCGGCAAGAGCCACCAAGAAGCGCTCGATTGGATGGACAGCGTTTTTAACGAGGACTACCCGAGCCGAGGCATGCTTTTCGCGGTAGGCAACCAACTCAAGCGGCCGCAGACGTGGCAGCTGCTCGGCGTCATTCGCGTCGACGAATCTCGGCAGGCGTCGCTCGATCTTTGACCGTGCCCAATGCGGTCAAAGTCTTGGCGGCTCCGGGTCGGCCTCTGCGCCTCCGCATCGATCCGATCTTGAAGAAGCCACCCTGCGCCAGCCATACCCCCTCACCCCAGAAAATCCTCGCGCTGCGGGGTGAAGCTGTCGACCAGGCGGCCGGGCGTCAGCGCCTTCACCCCATGCACGATGTCGGGCGGCACGATGAAGCTGTCGCCGGCGTCGAGCGTCCGCGTCTGCCCGCCCACGGTCACCTCGAAGCGGCCGGCCGCGACATAGCTCGCCTGGACGTGCGGATGCGAATGCAGCGCGCCCACCGCGCCTTCGTCGAAGGCGAACTCGACCATCATCAGCACGTCGGTCCTCACCAGCACGCGGCGGCGGTTGCCGGGCGCCGTCTCGGTCCAGGGCCGGTCGACTCCATGGGCGAAGATGTCGCTCATCGCAGCTCTCCTAGCGCGGCGAACGCTCGATTGGAATCGCCTTCGCCACTTTGATCTCTTTGTTTCAGCATCGGATTATTCCGAAAACCGCTTCGCACTTTTCGGTCCGATGCTCTCTAGCGGGCCAGCCAGCCACCGTCGACCGGCACCACCGCGCCATGCATGTAGCGCGAGGCGGGGGCCAGAAGGAAGACCGCGGCGCCGGCGATGTCGTCCGGCTCGCCCCAGCGCGCGGCCGGGATGCGCGCCAGGATCGCCGACGAGCGCTCCGGGTCGGCGCGCAAGGCCTCGGTGTTGTCAGAGATCACATAGCCGGGCGCGATGGCGTTGACGTTGACGCCGCGCGCCGCCCATTCGCAAGCCAGCGCCCGGGTGACGCCGAGCACACCGTGCTTGGCCGCCGCATAGGCCGGCACGCGGATGCCGCCCTGGAAGGAGAGCACCGAGGCGATGTTGACGATGCGGCCTTGCCGGCCGGCGGCGAGGACCGCTTTGCCCAACGCCTGGCTGAGGAAGAACAGCGACTTCAGGTCGAGGTCGACGACGGCGTCCCAGTCGGCCTCGCGATAGTCGATCGCGTCGGCGCGGCGGATGGTGCCGGCGTTGTTGACCAGCCCGTCGAGCGGGCCACCGGCGGTCCACTCCGCCTCCAGCATGGCGACGCCGGCCGCGGCGGCGGCAAGGTCGCAATGGATGCCCTTGAAGCTGCCGCCTTCGGCCTCGACGAGTGCCGCCGTCTGCGCCATCGACGAGCGGCTCACCCCGACCACGCTGCCGCCGGCGCGGGCGACGGCCACCGCGATACCCTGGCCGATGCCGGTGCTGGCGCCGGTGACCATGATGCGCCGGCCGGCGAGGCCGAAGGCCGAGAGGTCGCTCACCGCAGCGCGTCCATCGGCACGGCGTCGACGTCGGTATAGTCGACATTGTCGCCAGCCATCGCCCAGACGAAGGCGTAGCTCGCCGTGCCGGCGCCGCAATGGATCGACCAGGGCGGCGACAGCACCGCCTCCTCGTTCCTCACCACCAGATGGCGCGTCTCGTCGGGCTCGCCCATCATGTGAAAGGCGCGGGCGCCCTCCGGCAGGCCGAAATAGAGATAGACCTCCATGCGCCGGTCGTGCAGGTGGCAGGGCATGGTGTTCCACACCGAGCCCGGCGCCAGCTCGGTCATGCCGACCACCAGCTGGCAGGTCTCGAGCCCCTCGGCGTGGACGAACTGGAAGATCGACCGCTCGTTGGAGGTGTCGCGGCTGCCGAGATCGAGCCGCTTGGCTTCGGCGATGCCGAGCGTCCCGGTGGGCAGCGCGCGATGCGCCGGCGCGCTGAGCAGATAGACCCGCGCCGGCGCGGCGGCGTCGTCGGAGGCGAATTCGAGCTCGCCGGCTCCCATGCCGGCGTAGAGCATGGCGCGCGGCGCCAATGGGTGGCGCTTACCGCCGACCGTCACGCTGCCCGGGCCGCCGATATTGACGGCGACGAGCTCGCGCCGTTCCAGGAAGCTCGACGTGCCGAGCGGCTTGACCGCCGGCAAAGCGAGCGGCGTGGCGAGCGGCACGGCACCGCCGACCACCATGCGGTCGTAATGGGTGTAGGTCAGGCTGACATGGCCCGGCTGGAACAGGTCGTCCAGCAGGAAATGTTGGCGCAGCTCGTCGGTGCCCATGGCGGCGGCGGCCATCGGGTCGACGGCGTAGCGGGAGGACAGTCTCGGTTCGGGCTCGGACATGGGGCGGGCTCGCTGTTTCTCGGTCAGGGAAGGGTGCGGATGCGCGGCAGCACGGCCATGCCGGCCGCCGCTTCGGCCTGCTGCCCGGAGAGCCGCGCCCGATAGCGCTGCTGGCTGGCCGACAGGTGGGCGCGCATGGCGTCGCGGGCGGCAGCGGCGTCGCCGGCGGCGATCGCCTCGAGGATCGCCAGGTGCTCGCGCTGCAGGCCGCGCTGATAGTCGACGGACAGCGCCGCGTCGGTCGAGAAGGGCGAAGTGACGTCGCAAGGGATGGTGCGGCTGCCGAGCGCGTCGAGGACCTCGACGTAGAACGGGTTGCCGGTGGCCATGGCGATGGCGCGGTGGAAGCCGAAATCGGCCTTGCCGGTCGCCTCGCCGGCGGCAAGCAGCCGTTCGAACTCGAGGAAGGCCTCGAGGATGGCCGCCTCCTGGGCGGCGCTGCGGCGCAGCGCAGCCAGCGCGGCGCTCTCGATCTCGATGCCGATGCGCACCTCCAGCACGTTGAGCGCCTGCGAGATCTTGCGGCCGACATCGAGGCTGATCGAGCCGAAGGCGAGCGACGGCCGGTCGGTGACGAAGACGCCGGCGCCCTGCCGCGCCTCCACCAGGCCGTCTGCGGCGAGCGTCGCCATGGCCTCGCGCACCACGGTGCGGCTGACGCCGAAGGTCTCGGAAAGGCGGCTCTCGGTAGGCAGCTTGTGGCCGGGCGCGATCTCGCCGGCCAGCATCTTCTCGCGCAGTGCGGCGACGACGCGGTGCGAAAGCTTGGGCTTCCGCTCGTTGACGCCGGGTTCTGGTTCGGCCATGCCCTTCCCCCTCACCTGAAGACGCCCGGCAGCCAGAGCGAGATGCGCCGGCACGTAGGTGACGAGGCCGAGCACCACCAGGCCCGCCGCGTAGAACGGCCAGATCGAGCGCATCGCCTCCCAGATGGAGATCTTGCCCACCGCGCAGGCGACGAACTGCACCGGCGCCGACCGGCGGCGTGTTGAGGCCGATGCCGAGGTTGAGGATCATGATGACGCCGAAATGCACCGGGTCGATGCCGTAGGCGGCGACCACCGGCAGGAAGATCGGCGTGGTGATGATGATCATCGGCCCCATGTCCATGAAGGTGCCGAGGAACAGCATCAGGAGGTTGAGCAGCAGCAGGATGACCAGCGGATCGCTGGAGATGGCGTTGAGCCAGCCGATCAGCGCGGCCGGCACCCGCAGATAGGCCATCAGCCAGGAGAAGGCGGCCGGCCGTGCCGATGATCAGCAGCACCATGGCGGTGGTGCGCACGGCGCCGAGCGTCGCCTCGACGAAGCCGGCCAAGGTCAGCGAGCGGTAGACGAGAAGCGTCACCAGGATGGCGTAGAGCACGGCGATGCAGGAGCTCTCGGTGGCGGTGAAGACGCCCGAGCGCACGCCGCCGAAGATGATGACGATGAGCAGCAGGCCGGGTGTGCGAGACCAGGGCGAAATGCAGCACGCGTGCGCAGCCCGGGAAACGGCTCGGTCGGGTAGCCGCGGCGGCGCGCGACGATGTAGGCGGTGACCATCAGCGCCAGCGCGAGCAGCAGGCCGGGCATGATGCCGGCGGTGAACAGGTCGGCGATCGAGATCTTGCCGCCGGCGGAGATCGAATAGATGATCATGTTGTGGGACGGCGGGATCAGCAGCGCGATCAGCGCCGCCATCGACGTCACGTTGACCGCGTAGTCGGCGCCGTAGCCGCGCGCCTTCATCTGCGGGATCATCAGGCCGCCGACGGCCGCCGCCTCGGCGACGGCCGAGCCGGAGATGCCGCCGAACAGCGTCGAGGCGGCGATGTTGACCTGGCCGAGGCCGCCGCGCAGATGGCCGACCAGCGAGCCGGCGAAGGCGACGATCCGCTGGGCGATGCCGCCGCGCACCATCAGGTCGCCGGCGAAGATGAAGAAGGGGATCGCCAGCAGCGTGAAGACGCTCATGCCGGAGTTCAGCCGCTGGAACACGACCAGCGGCGGCAGGCCCATGTAGAGCACGGTGGCGAAGCTGGCGATGCCGAGGCAAAACGCGATCGGCGTGCCGATCAGCATCAGCAGCGTGAAGCACGCCGAACAGGATCCACAGCTCCATCGCTCAGGCTTCCTTCACCGTGTCGAGCGGCGGCACCTCGTCGAGATGGACCTCCGCGTCGACGTCGGCGCCCGACAGGCGCAGCGCCGCCCGCTCGGCGGCGAACAGGCAGGTCAGCACGCCGCCCGCCACCAGCGGCAGGTAGTCGAAGCCGCCCGGGCAGGCCGAGCGCCGGCAGCACCGCGTCCCAGGTCAGGCCGACCAGCTGGCAGCCGTACCAGACCATGCCGAGGCCGAAGGCGAAGACGGCGACGTCCGACACCGTGCGCAACACCGCCTTGCTGCCGTCGGGCAGCACGTAGAGCAGCACGTCGAAGCCGAGTGGTAGTTCTCGCGCACGCCGACCGCGGCGCCGAGGAAGATGAACCAGCTCATCAGCATCACCGCGGCGGGCTCGGTCCAGCTCGGCGAGCGGTTCAGCACGTAGCGGCCGAACACCTGCCAGGCGACGAAGGCGGTCATCAGGACGAGGCCGAGCCCGGCCAGCCACAGCGCCGCCGTGCTCAGCTTCGACAGGATGCCGGCCACCCTCTCCAGTCGCGTCTGCATGATCCCTCCCTGTCCCGATGGCGGCGCGGCGGCAGGCCCGCCGCGCCACGCCTCGTCAGTTGGTCGCCTGGATGCGGGCGACCATGTCCTTCAGCTTGGGGTCGGTGACGTGCTTGTCGTAGACCGACTTCATGGCGTCGATGAAGGGCTGCTTGTCGGGCGTCGTCACCTCAGTCGCCGGACTTCTCGACCAGCGCGCGCGACTCCTTCTCCTTGGCCGTCCACAGCTCGCGCTGCTTGGCGACGCTGTCCTTGGCCGCCTGCTTGAAGATCGCCTGGTCCTCCGGCGTCAGCTTGTCCCAGCTCGACTTGGCCATGACGAGCACCTCGGGCACGATCAGGTGCTCGTCCATGGCGTAGAACTTCGCCACCTCGGAGTGCTTGGCGGTGTCGTAGCTCGGGAAGTTGTTCTCGGCGCCGTCGATGACGCCGGTCTCGATCGCCGAATAGACCTCGCCATAGGGCATCGGCGTGGCGTTGGCGCCGAGCGCGTCGACCATGTCGACGAAGATGTCGGACTGCATGACGCGGAACTTCATGCCCTTGAGATCGTCGAGCGACTGGATCGGCTTCTTGGAGTTGTAGAAGGAGCGCGAGCCGCCGTCGTAGAAGGCGAGGCCGATCATGCCGTGCGGCTCGAAGGCCGCCAGGATCTGCTCGCCGACCTCGCCGTCCATGACCTTGTGCATGTGGTCGGTGGAGCGGAAGATGTAGGGCAGCGAGGGCACCGTCGTCTCGGGGATGAGGCCGTTGAAAGGCCCCATGGAGACGCGGTTCAGATCGATGACGCCGGAGCGCACCTGCTCGATCGTGTCCTTCTCCTCGCCGAGCTGGGCGGAGTGGAACACCTCCACCGCGTAGCGGCCGCCGGTGCGCTCCTTGACCAGCTCGCCGAAATACTTGACCGCCTCGACGGTCGGGTAGCCGTCGGGATGGGTGTCGGACGATCTCAGCACCGTCTGCGCGGCGGCGGCACCGGTCATCGAGGCGGCGACGAGCGCGGCCGCCGCGAGCTTGCCAAAATGGATCATGGGTCGAGTTCCTCCCTTTGCTGAATTTCGATTCAGAGCCGGTACGCCTGCTTGGCGAGCGTGTAGGCGAGTTCCCGCGCCACCTCGTGCGCCTCGTCCTCGCGCAGCCGATGCTCGGCGACGAGGCGGGCGAGGAAGGCGCAGTCGACCCGCCGCGCCACGTCGTGGCGGGCGGGGATCGACGGAAAGGCGCGGGTGTCGTCGTTGAAGCCGACGGTGTTGTAGAAGCCGGCGGTCTCGGTGGTCATCTCGCGGAAGCGGCGCATGCCCTCCGGGCTGTCGTGGAACCACCAGGCCGGCCCGAGCCGCAGCGCGGGATAGACGCCGGCGAGCGGCGCCAGCTCGCGCGCATAGCTCGTCTCGTCGAGGGTGAACAGCACGACGGTGAGGCCAGGTTCGGTGCCGACGGCGTCGAGCAGCGGCTTCAGGGCGGTCACGTAGTCGGTGCGGGTCGGGATGTCGAAGCCCTTGTCGCGGCCGAAGCGCTTCAGCATGGCGGGCGAATGGTTGCGGAACGAGCCCGGGTGGATCTGCATGACAAGCCCGTCGTCGAGGCTGATCCGCGCCATCTCGGTCAGCATCTGCGCCCGGAAGAGCCGCCGCTCGCGCTCGTCCTCCGAACCGCGACGGATGCGGTTGAAGAGCTCCTCGGCGGCGGCCGGAGACAGGTTGGCGGTGTCGGCCGTCGCATGGCCGTGGTCGGTCGAGGTGGCGCCGTGCGCCTTGAAGACGGCGCGGCGGGCACGGTGCGCGTCGAGATAGCCTTGCCAGCTGCCGGTGTCGCAGCCGGTCAGCTCGCCCAGCCGGTCGAGATTGGCCGCAAAGCCGTCGAAATCCGGGTCGACCACCGAATCCGGCCGATAGGCCGGCACGACGCGGCCCGGCCAGCCGCTGTCGCGGATCATCTGGTGAAAGGCCAGATCGTCAAGCGCGCCGTCCGTTGTGGCGATCACCTCGATGCCGAAGCGCTCGAACAGCGCCCGCGGACGGTAGGCATCGTCGGCAAGCCGCTCGGCGATGGCGTCGTAGGCGCTGTCGGCACTCTCGGCCGACAGCGGCTCGCCGATACCGAACAGTCCCAACAGCACGTGGTCGAACCAGAGCCGGGTCGGGGTGCCGCGAAACAGAGTGTAGCGCTCGGCGAAGCGGCGCCAGATCTTGCGGCCGTCAGTCTCGGCGGCGGCGCCGTCGAGCGGGGCGACGCCGAGGTCCTCCAGCGGCACGCCCTGGCTGAACAGCATGCGGAAGATATAGTGGTCGGGCACGATGAGCAGCCGCGCCGGATCCGGAAACGGCTCGTTCAGCGCATACCAGCGCGGGTCGGTGTGGCCGTGCGGGCTGACGATCGGCAGGTCGCAGACGCCCTCGTAGAGCGTCCGGGCGAGGCTCCTCACCGGCTCCTCCGCCGGGAACAGGCGATCGGGATGGACGAGTGCGCTCATCGCCGGCGGACCGCCTCCTCTTCGGTCAGAGGTTCATGGTGCGGCGGGGCTCAGTGCGATGTCAACATACAAAAACTCAAAAGTTGTATGATGACTTTTTGCGACGGCGCATGCTAACCCTGGCGGGACCAGGGAGGAGAACCATGAGCGACAGGCTCGGACGCCGGGAGGGCGGCTCGTGATGCGGCGGCTCAGCGAGGCGACGCTCGGCATGCTGCCCGACGGAGTGGCCCGCCCAGCCTATGAGCGGCGCGCCGTCAGCCCTGGCATCGTCCACATCGGCATCGGCGCCTTCCACCGTGCCCATCAGGCCGTCGCGATCGACGATTGCCTGGCGGCGGGCGACCGGGACTGGGGCATCGTCGCGGCGTCGCTGAGGAGTGCGGAGACCCGCGATGCGCTCGGCCCGCAGGACGGGCTCTACACGCTGTCGGTGCGCGACGGCGGCGCGGAGCGACTGCGGGTCGTCGGCTCGATCGGCGAGGTCCTGGTGGCGCCGGAGGACCCGGCCCGGCTGCTCGCCGCGCTGGTGCGGCCGGAGACCCGCCTGGTGACGCTGACGGTGACCGAGAAGGCCTATCTCAGGGCCGGCGACGGCGCGCTCGACATCGACCATCCCGACCTGCGCGCAGACCTCGCAGCAGCCGCAGCGGCCGAAGACCGTGCTCGGCTTCCTGGCGCAGGCGCTCGCCGAGCGGCACGCGGCCGGCACGCCGCCGTTCACCGTGCTGTCCTGCGACAACCTGCCGGAGAACGGCACCACGCTCCGCCGGCTGCTCGTCGCCTATGCCGGGCTCGTCGACCCGGCGCTGGGCGAGCGCATCGCCGCGGATGTCGCCTTCCCCTGCTCCATGGTCGACCGGATCGTGCCGGCGACCACCGACGAGGACCGCGACAGGATCGCTGCGGCGCTCGGCCTGGAGGACCGCTGGCCGGTGACGACGGAGCCGTTCTTCCAATGGGTGGTGGAAGAGGCCTTCCCGCTCGGCCGGCCGGGCTGGGAGCGCGCCGGCGTGACCATGGTCGACGACGTGCGGCCGTTCGAGGAGATGAAGCTCCGCCTGCTCAACGGCGCCCATTCGGGGATCGCCTATCTCGGCCTGCTGGCCGGCCACGAGACGGTCGCCGCCGCCTTCAGCGACGCCGGTATCCGCCGCTTCGTCGGTGCGCTGTGGCAAGAGGCGATCCCGACGCTGCCGGACGGGCTCGATCCATATGTCTATACAAATGAGCTGACGCGGCGGTTCGACAACACGGCGCTCAAGCACCGCACCGCGCAGATCGCCACCGACGGCAGCCAGAAGCTGCCGCAGCGCATCGTCGCGCCGGCGTTGGCGGCGCTTGCCGAGGGCGGATCGGCCGGCCGGCTGATGACCGTCGCGGCGGCCTGGATCGCCGCCTGCGAGGCGCGCGGCCGCAGCCTTCCGGCGGGCCATTTCACCGACCCGCTCGACGCCAGGCTGGCAACCATCGCCGAGCGGGGCGCAGGCGCGGCGGAGACCGTCGCGGCAGCGTTCGACGCCGCCGGCTTCGCGGCCGGCCGGGCGGAACGCCCGCGGCTGGAGGCGCTGGCGGCAGAGGCGCTCCTCACATTGCGCACGCGCGGCGTGGCGGGGCTTCTGGCGGAGGGCGCATGAAGCGGACGCGGCTCGGCGTGATCGGCCTCGGCATGGCCTCGGCGCCGCATGCCAGAAGCCTTGCCGACCTCGCCGACCGCGTCGAGGTGGCAGCGGTCTACAGCCCGAGCGCCGAGCGCCGCAGCGCCTTCGCCGACCGAGCACGGCGTCCCGGCCGTCGACAGCCTGGAGGCGGTGCTCGGCGACCCGGCGATCGATGCGGTGATGCTGCTCACGCCGCCCAGCAGCCATCTGGAGCTGGTCCGCCAGGCGGCAGCCGCAGGCAAGCACATCCTGCTCGAAAAGCCGCTGGAGACCAGCCTGTCGCGCGCCGCGGCGCTGGTCGAGACGGCCGAGGCGGCCGGGGTGACGCTGGCGGTGGTGCTGCAGCACCGGTTCCGTCCGGTGGGCGAGGCGCTGGTGGAGGCGGTCCGCGGTGGGCGGCTGGGAACGCTGGTCGCCGCCTCGGCGCGGCAGGCCGTCGGCGGCCAGCAAAGTTTCTGGCCTCTTTTAGGCGTACCATGGTACGGTGCTGTCATGAAAAGAGCCCGACCAGAGACCGTTCATCCGAGACCGGTCGCTTCGTTCTCGGACGGGCCATGGGTGAAAAGATCAGCGCGGTCGAGGGCCTGAGACTGTCCAAACGCATGAGCGCGCTTCTCACCGAGGCCGATCCACGACGCTGAGCGGCGACCTGACGATCGCTCATCGGCCGCCCTGCCGGCCAGAAGCAACTCGGCTGACCTATGCAGCGACCAGACCCGGCTTGCTACCCTGGCACGACGGTGTTGCGCAACAGGCTGGGCATCCAGGACCAGGCCAAGTTCGACGGCGCTGAACCGCCTTTCTTGACACGAGCGGCTGAGCCGATGCCTGCCGGCGACCTCGATCTCGACCACCGCCGGCCTACACCGGCACCTCTTCCACGACGCATGCTGGTCGAGCGTGATCGGCAGCGCCAGCACGGGCGGCTCGACCGGTTCACCATCGCTGACGCTTCGTCCGCGAAGTGACGGCACCGCCGGAGACGCTGACCGACGCCTCGCCAGGCTGCGGCGCCGGGGCCGTCCGATGGCGTTCGCGCACGACTTTACCACCGCCGCGTGCTCGCCGATTTCCGTGGACGCCGTCGCCGAGCAGCGCCCGCCTGCGCGTCGATGGCCGCGAGGCGCTGAAGGTTGCACTGGCTGATCGACGCCATCCTGCGCTCGGCGGCGAGCGGGAGCCGCGAGATCGACAGCTGTCGCAGCGGAAAATCGCTGGCCGAGCTCATCGAGGATCCGATTCTCGATACGACGGCCGGCCGAGCCTCAACCGCTGCGGAACACCGCCTCGGCCTCGGCGAGAGTGGGCATGGACGGCGCGGTGCCGGGTCGCGTCACCGAGATCCCGGCGACGGCGCAGCCGAAGCGCACCGCCTCCAGCGGGGCCATGCCCCGTGCCAGCCCGACGGCGAAGCCGCCGTTGAAGGCATCGCCAGCGCCGGTCGTCTCGGCGACCCGTCCGACGCGATAGGCCGGCACCAGCTCGGAGCGGCCGTCGCCATGGAAGAGGGCGCCCTTCTCGCCGAGCGTGATCACCGCCGCTCCGGCGCCGCGCGACACGAGCCGCGCTGCGGCCGCCCGTGCCTCCTCGACCGAGGTCACCGGCAGCCCGGTCAGCGCCTCGGCCTCGCTCTCGTTGGGCGTCACGTAGTCGCAAAGCGCAAACAGCGCATCCTCGAGCGCTGCCGCGGGCGCCGGATTGAGCACGGTGGCGACGCCGGCCGCGCGGGCGATCTCCAGCCCGCGTTGCGCCGCCTCGATCGGCTGCTCCAGCTGAGTGACGAAGACCCCTGCCCCGCGGATCAGCCCGGCATGGCGGTCGATGTCCTCGGCACCGAGCAGCGCTGCAGCACCCGGCGCGACGATGATGGCGTTGTCGCCGGTCGCCTCGTCGACGAAGATATAGGCGGCGCCGGTGTAGCTCTCCGGCGTCTCGATCACCGCCGGGACGACGCCGGCCTCGCGCCAGGCGGCCAGCGCCATCTCGGCGAAGGTGTCGCGGCCGAGCCGGGTGATGAAAGACACCTCGGCGCCGAGCCGGCCGGCGGCGACCGCCTGGTTGGAGCCCTTGCCGCCCGGCCCCAGTTTGAAGGAGCGGCCGAGGATGGTCTCGCCGAGACGCGGCTGGCGCTCGGCCCGGTAGGCGGTGTCGGCGACGAAGACCCCGAGGATGACGACGGGACGGCCGGCGGGCATCGCCGTCACGTCGCGTCGGGCGGCACGACGCCCTTGCGGAACGCGAAGCAGCCGTAGAAGCGACGCTCGCCGGTCTGGACCACGCAATAGGCCTGCTTGGCGCGCTCGTAGAAGGCGTAGCGCTCTACCGGCATCAGTGGCCAGGCGCGGCCCTCGGCGGCGTCCACCGCCTTCTGGACCTCGGCCTGCACGGGCGGCACCTCGTCGGGGCTGCCGACGATCTCCATGCGGGCGGCGGCATCGTCGACGAAGGTGTCGAGCGGATAGACCGAGAGGATCGCCGCCGCCGCCTCGGCAGCGGTGACGTTGTCTATGCGCAGCAGGCGGCCGAGCCGCGTCTGCCGGGCGATCGAGTCCGACGGGAAGTTGGTGTCGGCGACGATCAGGTCGTCGCCATGCCCCATGGCGCGCAGCGCGTAGAGCACGTCGGCGTTGAGCAGGGGGCTCAGTCCCTTGAGCATGAATGCGGTCCTCCCAGATGCGGCCGGGATGCTAGAGCATTGGCGGGAGGTGCGGAAGTGGGTGCCTCAGCTCGACGGTGCCACTTGCCGGAGCGGCTTCGAGGAGCCTCGGGCCAAGCCTATCAATGCCACGAGGACTGCCAGGCCACCGCCGACCGCAAATGCAGCCGCGAGGCCGAAGACGCTCAGTATGCCGGCAAGCAACGGCGCCGAGAGCGCCTCGGCACTGTTGGCCAAGGTCGAGAAAAGGGCGAACGACTCGACACGTGGTCGGCTGGCAGTTCGGTCTGAATGATCGTCGCAAACAATATGTCGGCTATCGCACCAACAAATCCGCAAAGCGCGCCAATGCCGAGGGCCAGTTCAATGGACATCGGCAAGCCCAACAACGCGATCAAGGCTCCGTAGACTGCCCATGACAAATACATGCTCATGCTGCGCTGCCTGTCGCCCATGCGAGCTGCCGCGAAGGCTCCCAGAACCGTCCCGAAAGCCACCGCTCCCATCAGCATTCCCAGCAATTCCGGCTTGCCCAGGAACCGCACCTTGACCATCACGGGCACGAGCAGGTTCAGAATTCCGCCAATGCCAAGTATCGCCAACGCATTGAGCGCAATCGCCCACAGAGTATGTCGATGCTCAGCATACAATACTGAGAACAACTTGACGTACGGCCGACAGGCCGCGTCCCGCAATATGTTCAGCGCCGCCGGTCTGGCGTCTGCTCAGCATCAGGATACAAATGGCGGCGAGAAAGAACAGCAATCCCGTGACCGCCACCAGGCCCTGGGGCGGCATGAAGGCGAGAGCGGCGCCCGCAAGGATCGGGGCGACGATTCCGGTCAGTTCGTTCAGGGCGTGAAGTGCTGAATTGGCATGCTGGATCAGCTCTCTAGGAGCCATGTCGGGGAGCAGGCCTTGTATCGCCGGCTGAAAGAAGGTTCGAGCGACCGTGAGAAGAAATGCCGTTCCAGCCAAAAGCGGCACGGTTGCCCATTCACGATGCAAGAGAAGCGACAAGGAAAGCAGCAGCAATGCCCTCGACATGTCCGAGACGACGACGATGCGCTTGCGATCGAACCTGTCGCTGACCCAGCCGCCGACCAGCCCGAGGAGTGCGTATGGCAGGAACCGGAAGAAGATTATGAAACCGGCTGCGTTGTAGTCGTCGGATGCACCCACTGCGAGCCAGAGCAAAGTGACGTCGAAGAACCTGCTGCCAACGGTGGCCAGCGCCTGACTTGTCAGAAGCAAGCGAAGATCCGGATTTGACAGGACCAAAGCGTAAGGCCGAGGAGGCATGGGCAAACGTCGCCCGGCGTGCGAGGCGAGTCAACCTCAGATTGAATATTAGCAACTGCTGATTGGCTGGGCCGGGTCGAATGAAAACATTTCATCCCATCGACCGAACCGGGCCGCGTGGCATGGGCGTTGCTGTGACTCCGAAATTCCGCTAGTCTTCATGGTCGATATTACTTGTCAGTTCTAAATTAGCGTTTTCGAATATACTAATTTGGAAATATTCAGGCCGATGAATAGCCGAAACTGGTACAGATTCCGGGTCGTCATGGGATTTGTGATCGCTCCGCTTTGCCCGGCAATTTTCGTCATCTCCGAAATGATGCTGATCGAGCCACCCCCGTTGACATCTTTGCCCGAGCTGCTGCCTGTGTTTCCTCTCGGCATGGTCTTTTCCGGTATCGTGGCATATCCGACAACTGTGATCCTCGGAATCCCTGCATTCCTCTTGATGAGGAAGTATAATTTGAACGGTATTGTTGCCTATCTAGCTGCCGGTGCCCTGATGAGCGTCGGTCCGCTCGTCACTGTCAGCTGGGGGCCCAGCTTAGGCTTCCGCGTTGTAAAGCTCGACCTTTTCTTGTTCACCTTGGGCTGTTCACTGATTGCGGTGGCGACGTTCTGGCTGATCGTGAGACCGGACAGAATGAGCCGGCGGAGTCCGCTCTCCGCCCAACCGGGCGCCGGCGCAGACGCCGGCCCACACCTCAATCCGCCAGGTGACGCACGCGGTAGCCAAGCAGGCGGCTGAGCTCGGCCATCTCCTCGAAGATGTCGCCATAGGCGACGGCGACGTGGTTGCTCATGTAGTGCGCCATCAGCGTGTCGCGCGCCATGCCGAGGTCGGCGATCATGATCGGCCATTGCGGCGTCGTGCCGTCCCACCATTGCCGGAGCTTGGCGGCCGGCAGCTCGACGGCCTCGCCGCGGCCGATGTCCATGACCGGCGCCCCGTCGTCGAGCCAGGCGCGCGCCCAGGTGACCTTGCCGCCGAGGCTGGCGCCGGCGAAGGTGCCGCCGGGCACCGGGAAATATTGCTGCGGCTGGCGGAAGGAGTGGACGCCCTTCAGCGTGTCGGGGTCGTGCGAGAAGGCATAGGCGCCGGCCGAGCCGGAATTGTTGAGCAGCCACAGGAAGCGTCCGTCGTGCTCGCCGCCCCAGCGCACGTCGTGGAAGGCGACGCTCTGGTGCAGGCCCTTGGCCGTGAGCAGCCGCTTCATCATCTCCATCGGCAGCAGATTGCCCTGGTCGGCCTCGGTGGCGTCGGCGATCGTGTCGCCATTGCCCTCCGGCCGGCAGGTCGAGTTGAGCAGCCCCTCGGCGAAATCGGAGGGCGGGCGCAGCTTGATCAGGCCGAGCTGGTACTGCCAGCCGACGCAATCGGCCTTGAACTCCTCGACCAGGTCGAGCACCGCCAGATAGTCGCGCAGCTGCTCGCGGGTGGCCGCGGCGTCGAAATCCTCGGCGCCGGCGCCGCCATAGTGGAAGGTGATGCCCTTGGCGTTGACGAATTTCAGCGCGTCGTCGAGGCGCTTGTCGGCGATCCGCTTGCCGTAGTCGATGATCCAGGCCTGGTCGACCTTGTGCTCGGCGAAGCCGAGCCGGTGGACCAGCCGGGCGCCGAAGTAGCCGTTGGTCATGCCCATCGAGGTGTCGCCCAGCATCAGCGCGATCGGTCGCCGGCGGCGGATCTCCTCATGCACCTTGCCGGCGAGCGCAGCCGCGGCGGCCGACGCCTTGGGGGCGCCGCGGACGGCCGAGGCGTCGTATTCGACACGGCCGGTCTCGCACCACTCAGCCAGGCGGTCGAGGAAGGGCTGGTCGTCGCTCCAGTCGGTGGCGTCGGTCCACAGGCGCGAGGCCTTGCGGCCCTCGGCGGCGAGGCAGGCGCCGGTGTTGAGCAGGCCGACCAGGCCCGGCCATTTGCCGGAGAAATTGGACACCATCAGCAGCGGATGGTCATGGCCGATCACCCCGTCCACCGTGTGCGGGCCGTAGACCCAGTGCGTGTAGAGCCCGACGATCGGCCCGTCGAGCGGCGACAGCGTCTCGATCGCCTCGCTCGGCTTGGTCATGAAGCCGCCGACGCGGCGGTGCTTGCGGCCGAGCCGCGACAGGCTCTTCTCGAGCTGGGCGGTCGCCGCCTCGAGCATCGGCAGCGCCGTCTGGTTGGGCATGGCGCGGTAGTCGCCGGGCCAGAAGATGTTGATTGCGTCGCTCATATCCGCCGCCTCCCTGCTTCGGCATGCCGTTCGCCGAGGCCTGCCGGGCGGCGGCACCCGCCCGGCAGGCCCAAGCCTTTCAGAGCCCGTTCTGCTTCATGATCTCGGCGGCGTTGTCCTTGGTCACCTTCATGGTGTCGAGGGTGATCGTCTTTTCGACCTTCTCGCCGTTGAGGATGCTTGATCGCCTGGCGCAAGCCCTTCGGCGCCCGGCGTGGCATAGAGGAAGGTGGCGGTCAGCTCGCCGTTGTTGACCCAGGTCACGCCCTCGGCCGGCAGCGCGTCGATGCCGATGAACTTGATGTCCTTCTCGCGGCCGACGTCCTTGGCGGCGAGATAGGCGCCGTAGGCCATCGGGTCGTTGTGGCCGTAGACGAGGTCGATGTCCTCGTTGTTGCGCAGCGCGGTCGCCATGATGTTGTAGGCCTGGTCCTGCTTCCAGTCGCCCGACTGCTGGTCGAGCAGGTTCTTGATGCCCGGCTCCTTGTCGGTGAACTCGTGGAAGCCGTCGTGGCGGTCGTGCGCCGGCTGGGTGCCCATGCCGCCCCAGATCTCGACGACGTTGCCCGCGGCCTTGCCCGGGCCGCCGAGCAGCTCGACGGCATACTCGCCGGCCGCGCGGCCGATCAGCTTGTTGTCGCCGCCGACGAACTGGGTGTACTGGTCGGTCTCGACGTTGCGGTCGAGCACGAAGACCGGGATCTTGGCGTCGATCGCCTGCTGGACGACGCCGGTGAGGCCGGCCGACTCCTTGGGCGAGATCGAGCAGCGCGTCGACCTCCTGGCGGATCAGGTTCTCGACGTCGGCGACCTGCTTCTCGGTCTTGTCCTCGCCGTCGGTGATGATCAGCTCGACGTCGGGATGCTTCTCGGCCTCGGCGATGATGTCCTTGTTGAACTGCGCCCGCCAGGGCTCGATGGTGGTCGCCTGCGAGAAGCCGATCTTCCATTTCTTGTCCTGCGCGATCGGTCGGCGATGGGCAGCAGCGCGGTCGACAGAGCGAGCGCTGCGGCGAGTGCGGCGAGCCTCGTGAAGTCACGGCGTTTCATTTTGCGGTTCCTCCTAGTTTGAGAGACGGTGTCTCTTCCGACGTCCGCTCTTCGGCGGCCGTTTCGGTGCGCGCCGGCCGGCGGAGCGGCAGGCGCAGAGTGGCGAGAAGGTCGGCGGCGTTGCGCTCCTGGACGAGCACGGTGCCGATGATGATCAGCCCCTTCAGCACCAGCTGCAGGTTGGAGTTGATGTTGTGGAGCTGGAGGATGTTGGAGAGCAGGCCGAAGATCAGCACGCCGCAGAAGGTGCCGGCGAGGCTGCCGCGGCCGCCCATCAGGCTGGTGCCGCCGATCACCACCGCGGCGATCGCGTCGAGCTCCAGGCCGGCGCCGGCGTCCGGCTTGCCCTGCCGGTACTGCGCCACGTAGAGCACGGCGGCGATGCCGGCGAGCAGGCCGGAGACGGCATAGGTGACGATCTTGACCCGCCCGACATCGATGCCCGAAAGCCGCGCCGCCTCCTCGTTGCCGCCGATCGCGTAGACATAGCGGCCGAACGGCGTGAAGCGCAGCACCGCGCCGTAGATGACGATCGCCGCGATGAAGAACAGGCCGGGCATCGGGATGACGCCGAACACCAGCGAGCGCAGCACGTCGAACTCGGCGACCGCGTTGGAGCCGGTGTAGACCGGCAGCACGGCGTTGTTCTGGCCGGCGGTGAGCCGGGCGATGCCGAGCGCGGTCACCATCATGGCGAGCGTCACGATGAAGGGCTGCAGCCGGCCGCCGACGATGATCAGGCCGTTGATGGCGCCGAAAAGCAGGCCGACGCAGGGCGCCACCAGGAGCACGCCCGCGACGCCGAACTTGGTCGGCGATCTGCGGCAGCAGGAAGGCCAGACGCCAGCGCCGCCAGCGCCGCGCCGACCGCGGTCGGCAGGATCAGCGCCGCGCGAAGGCGTCAAGCCGCGCCTCGCGCGCCGTCGGGTCCGCCTGCGCGGCTCCGTCTCCAGGTTGCGCGACCACGAAGCGCGTCAGCGCGATGCCGACGACCAGCGCGGCCAGCGCCAGCCGCCGGGACGCCCATGCAGACGGCCGGCGTGTCGCCCGGCACGGTCAGCAGCATCGCGCAGACCACCGAGCAGATCGCCATCAGCGAGCCGACCGAGAGGTCGATGCCGCCGGTCAGGATGACCGCGGTCATGCCGGTGGCGATCAGGCCGGTGGTCGACACCTGCCGCAGCACGTCGAGCAGATTGCCGTAGGAGAGGAAGATGTTGTTGCCCTTGGAGCTGACCGGCGAGGCAGCACGCCGATCAGGAAGATCGCCACCAGCCCCCAATAGAGCTTGGTGCGCGAGAGGAGCGCGCAGCGCGCTCATGCCGCCCGCCTCGCGGCGTGGCGGCGGCGCGGCGCGGCGAGCTGCATGATCGCGCTCCTCGCTCGCCTCGGCGCGCGACAGCATGCCCGTCTGCCGGCCCTCCGACATGACCAGGATGCGGTCGGCGAGCAGCAGCAGCTCCGGCATCTCCGAGCTGACCACGACGATCGCCAGCCCCTCGCGCGGCCAGCTCGAAGACCAGGTCGTAGATCTCGCGCTTGGCGCCGACGTCGATGCCGCGCGTCGGCTCGTCGAGCAGCAGCACGCGCGGCCGCGTCGCCAGCCACTTGCCGATCACCACCTTCTGCTGGTTGCCGCCCGACAGCGTGCCGGCCGGCTGCTCGATGCTGCCGCAGCGCACGCCGAGCGCCGCCACCGCGTGCGCGGGCGAGCGCCGCCTCGCCGGCGAAGGAGCGGACGCCGAAGCGCGCCAGCCGGCCGACCAGCGGCAGCGCGACGTTGTCGCCGATCGAGGCGTCGCAGGTGCAGGCCCTTGCGTCTTGCGGTCCTCGGTGACCAGCGCCAGGCCGAGGCGGCGCGCCTCGCGCGGCGAGCGGATGTCGACGGCCTCGCCGTCGAGCCGGACCTCGCCGCCGCGGCGCCCCGCGGCCGAGCCGAAGATGCGTCTCCAGGATCTCGGTGCGGCCCGGAGCCGAGCAGCCCGCCGATGCCGAGGATCTCGCCGGCGGCGAGCTCGAAGCTGACGCCGTCGCAGCACCCGGCGCCAGCCGCTGCGGTCGGGCACGTCGAGCGACAGGCCGCGAGACGGAGAGCACCGGCTCGCCGCCCGGACGCCGCGCCTCGCGCGGCACGTCGAGCAGGCTGCGGCCGACCATGGCGGCGATGATGCGGTCCTCGGTCGAGCTCGGCCGATCGGCGCGGGTCAGCACGTGCCGGCCGTCGCGCAGCACCGTGACCCGGTCGGCCAGCGCCATCACCTCCTCGATGCGGTGCGAGATGTAGACGACGGCGACGCCGTCGGCGGCCAGCTGGCGGATGATGCGCGAACAGCCGCTGGCATTCGGCCGGCGACAGCGCCGAGGTCGGCTCGTCCATGATCAGGATGCGCGCCGCGATCGACAGCGCCTTGGCGATCTCGACCAGCTGCTGCTCGCCGACGCGCAGCGCGCCGACCCGCGCCTCGGGGTCGAGCTCGATGCCCAGCCGCTGCAGCAGGCCGCGCGCCGCCGCGGCACTCGCCTTGCGGTCGACGATCAGCCCGGCGATCAGCGGCTCGCGGCCGAGGAAGATGTTGTCGGCGACGCTGAGCTCCGGCACCAGGTTGAGCTCCTGGTGGATGATGGCGATGCCGGCGCGCCTCGGCGTCGCGGACGCTGGCGAAGCGCACCGGCGCGCCGTCGATCGTCAGCTCGCCCTCGTAGTCGGTGTGGACGCCGGACAGGATCTTCATCAGCGTCGACTTGCCGGCGCCGTTCTCGCCCATCAGCGCGTGGATCTCGCCCGGCCTGAGCTCGAAATCGACCGCGTCGAGCGCCAGCACGCCGCCGAACCGCTTGGAGACCGCGGTCGCCTGCAGGATCGGACGTGACGGAGGCGCAGCCGCGTCGGGCCGCTCGGCGGATGGGCGCATGACAATGCCGGCCTCCCTTCCGGCCATCGCCAGTCGACGGTCTCGTCAGCTAATCTAAACGTTTCGAAGAAGTCAAGCGGAGAGCCGGGGCTTTCTTGCGAAATGGGCCGAAGTTTCGTATTGCTGTCTTAGGGGTCGGGGGTTTCAAAACGTTTCGATCATGGAGGAAGATTCGCAGGTCAGGACGGGGATCGCGCGCGCCGACCATGCTGGACGTGGCGGAGGCGGCGCGTGCCTCGGTGGCGACCGTTTCGGCGGTCATCAACGGCACCGCCGAGCGTCAGCCCGGAGCTCACGCAGCGCATCGAGACGGCGATCCGCGACATCGGCTACAAGCGCAATGCGATCGCCCGCAGCTTGAAGCTCGGCACCACGCGCACGATCGGCCTGACGGTCGCCGACATCACCAATCCGTTCTTCACCGACGTCGTCTCGGTGGTGCAGGAGGTGCTGCACCGCGCCGGCTACGGCGTCATGCTGTGCTGCAACGACGAGGACGTCGAGACGCAGGACGAGCAGATCAAGCTGCTGCTCGACCGCATGGTCGACGGGCTGATCATCGCGCCGGCCGGCGACGACGCCAATTTGAAGCGCATCCTCTCCGACACCAGCATCCCCGTCGTGCTGATCGACCGCGTCTGCGACGGCGTCGACACCGACGCGGTGGTGCTCGACAACCAGCGCGCCGTGTTCGACGCCACGACCTACATGCTGGAGCTCGGGCATCGGCGCATCGGCTACATTTCCGGGTCGCTCGACACGTCGACCGGCCGCGACCGCCTCGCCGGCTACCACCAGGCGCTGGAGGCCGCCGGCCTGCCGGCGGACGATGCGCTGATGCGGCTCGGCAATTTCCGCGAGGCCGACGCCTACAACGCCGCCATGCAGCTCTTGACGCTGCCCGACCGTCCGACGGCGCTGTTTTCGGCCAACAATCTGATGGTCATCGGCGTCATGAAGGCGATCCGCGACATCGGCCTTTCCTGCCCGGAGGACGTCTCCGTCGCCTGCTTCGACGACTTTCCCTGGGCCGACGTGTTCCGCCCGCAGCTCACCACGGTCGCCCAGCCGGTGCGCGCCATCGGCGAGCAGGCGGCGCAGATCGTGCTCGACCGGCTGGCCGGCCGCCTCGCCGACGCGCCGCCGCGCCGCCTGACCCTGCAGGGGCGGCTGGTCGTCCGCAGCTCCTGCCGGCCGCTGTAGGCACGAGCAAAAATCTACTTCAACTTACGAGCGAGTTCTCTCCGGCGCATGGGGAAGCGACGCCCGGGACCCGTTGCCACAATCGAATTGACGGCCAGTAATGGACGTTAGCGCCGCCCCTCATCGCCCTGCCGGGCACTTCTCCCCGCAAGCGGGGAGAAGAAGGCTGTCATCGACGCCCCGCACGCCCGGCGAAGGCTGTCATCGATGCTTTCGCAAATCACGAGCGTTGCAGGCCAAGCGGCAAGGCTGCGGCCAGCGTCTCCTCGCCCCGCTTGCGGGGAGAGGAAAGCCGGCAGGCAGGTGAGGGGCAGCGCCGGCATCGACCTGCTTTCGCTCTTGCGAACCGCAGGTGGCGGATAGGTCAGTCGTGCAGCCGCCGGGCGATCGGCGGGCCGATCTCGATGTCCTCGAAGCTGGCGCGGAAGCCGCCGCGCTCGGGCGAGCAGGCCATCACGCCGATCTCGGCGTCGTCGGCGGGAAACGGGCAGAGCCGCGCCATCTGCCAGGCGCCGCCGTTGAGGTTGAACTGCACGCGCACCGCGTCGTCGTGGCGCGTCAGCCGCACCGACAGGCGGTCGCTCGGCGCGGCGTCCGGCAGCGGGATCACCGACCAGTCCGAGACCTCCCGCGTCACCACCACGCTGAAATGCATCAGCCCGTCGGTGAACTCGATGCCCGCCTTGATCCAGGTCCGCTCGTCGCGCCTGAGATAGAGCCCGGCCTGGTCGTAGAGCGCCTCGTAGTCGCCCTGCACTATCGCCGCGGCCGTGAAGTCGCCGGAAACCGAGCCGAGATAGGCGTGGCCGCTGTCGCGCACGAAGCCGTAGAAGGTGTGGCGCCAGAAGTCGGTCTTCTCGGCTGTCACCAGCTCCAGGCGGCGGGCGTCGCCCGACCAGCGGGCGGGCGGGTTGAGCCAGCGGAATTCCTTGGCCATCGGGGCTCCTTTCGAGGCGGGTCGGCTGGCCCAGGCTTAGCACCGGTCGGCGCGCCGGGTCGAGCTTGCCCCTCCGGGCATCGATCGGCATACTCCGGCCGCCGCGCGGGAAGGAGGCGGGCACGATGCTCTATGCGATCCTCTGCTACGACCGGGAAGCGGTGACCGAAGGGCTGTCGCCCGAGGAAGACGCCGCGCTGATGGAGCGGCTGATCGCCGTGCAGGAGCCGATGGCGCAGAAGGGCAAGATGGGCCCCGTCGCGCGGCTGCAGCCGACGACCGAGGCGGTGACGCTGCGCAAGGGCGTCGATTCGCTGGTGGTCGACGGTCCGTTCGCCGAGACCAAGGAGCAGCTGCTCGGCTTCTACATGGTCGAGTGCGACAGCCAGGAGGAGGCGGTGGACTTCGCGCGCCAGCTGGCAGGCGCCGCCACCCACGGCAGCGGTGCCTACGAGATCCGCCCGGTCGGCCTCTTCCGGCCCGGGCGCGGCGGCTGATGGAGAGCCGCGGCGCCATCGAGCGGGCGCTCGTCGCGGCGCGGCCGCAGGCGATGGGCGCGCTGCTGCGCTACTTCCGCAACCTGGACACCGCCGAGGACGCCTTCCAGGAGGCCAGCCTCAGGGCGCTGCGCAACTGGCCGGACAAGGGTCTGCCGCGCGACCCGGCCGCCTGGCTGATCTTCGTCGGCCGCAATGCCGCGCTCGACGCGGTGCGCCGCGACGCCCGCAGCACGGCGCTGCCGCCGGAGGAGACGCTGTCGGACCTCGAAGACCGCGAGGCGGCGCTCGTCGAGGCGCTCGACGCCGGGCAGCTATCCGGACGACCTTCTGAGGCTGCTGTTCGTCTGCTGCCACCCGGAGCTGCCGGCCAACCAGCAGATCGCGCTGGCGCTGCAGGGTCGTCTCCGGCCTTTCGGTGAAGGAGATCGCCCGCGCCTTCCTGGTCGGCGAGAAGGCGATGGAGCAGCGCATCACCCGCGCCAAGCGCCGCATCGGCGAGTCCGGCCTGCCCTACGAGGTGCCGGACGCGGCGGAGCGGGCGCGCCGGCTGCGCACTGTGGCGGCGATGATCTACCTGATCTTCAACGAGGGCTATTCGGCGAGCGGCGGCAGCGTGCATGTGCGCGTGCCGCTTTGCGAGGAGGCGATCCGGCTGGCCCGCCTGCTGCTGTCGCTGTTTCCGGCCGAGACCGAGATCATGGGGCTCGCCGCGCTGCTTCTGCTCCAGCATGCCCGCGCGGCGGCGCGGCTCGATGCCGACAACGCCATCGTCCTCCTCCAGGACCAGGACCGCGGCCTGTGGGACCGCGCGATGATCGCCGAGGGCACCGCGGCTGGTGCGCGCCGCGCTGCGCCGCCGGCCGGCCCGGCCCCTACCAGGTGCAGGCGGCGATCGCTGCCGTGCATGCCGAGGCGGCGACCGCGGCGGCCACCGACTGGAGCGAGATCGACCGGCTCTATGCCGTGCTGGAAGCGCTGCAGCCGTCGCCGGTGGTGTCGCTCAACCGCGCCGTCGCGGTGGCCAAGCTGCACGGCCCGGCGGCGGCGCTGGCGATGATCGAGCCGCTCGGCGAGCCGCTGACCAGCTATTTCCACTTCTACGGCGTCAAGGGCGCGCTGCTCAAGGAGCTCGGCCGCCACGACGAGGCCCGCGAGGCCTTCGAGCGCGCGCTGGCGCTCGCCAACACGGCCGCCGAGGCCGACCACATCCGGCTGCAGCTTGGCGGGCTCGACCGCCGCGGCGCCGCCTCCGCCGCCTGACCCTCCGCCGAAATCTCTCCGCCGATTGTCGGATGGCGCCGCGCTCGATCGTCCTTGCCTGAGACGCGCTCGCAGGAAGGAGAGACCGATGATGACCGACGCCGCCGAAGTCAGCCGGGAAGAATGGATCGCCGCGCAGAAGGCGCATCTCGAGAAGGAGAAGGAGCTGACCCGCGCCCGCGACGGGCTCGCCGCCGCGCGCCGCAAGCTGCCGCGGCTGAGGATCGACAAGGCCTATGCCTTCCGCGGGCCGCAGGGCGAGGTCTTGCTCTCAGACCTCTTCGCCGGCCGCAGCCAGCTCCTGGTGCAACATTTCATGTTCGCGCCCGAATGGGAGGAAGGCTGCGTCGGCTGCTCGTTCCAAGCCGACCACGTCGACGCCGCGCGCCAGCATTTCGAGCAGCGCGACCTTTCCTTCGCCGCCGTGTCGCGGGCGCCGATCGACCGGATCGAGGCGTTCCGCAAGCGCATGGGCTGGCAGTTCGCCTGGGTGTCCTCGGCCGACAGCGACTTCAACTACGATTTCGACGTCTCCTTCACGCCGCAGCAGATGGCCGAGGGCGAGGTGCGCTACAATTACCGGCTGATCGAGAGCGGCAGCCCCGACCTGCCGGGCATCAGCGTCTTCGTGCGCGACGCGGCCGGCGCCATCTTCCGCGTCGCGTCCTATTACGGCCGCGGGGACGAGATGCTGATCGGCGCCTACAACTATCTCGACCTGACACCCAAGGGCCGCGACGAGACCGGCCCGAACGGCAATTTGACCGACTGGGTGAAGCACCACGACCGCTACGCGGCGACAGCCGCACATGCCTGCTGCGCCTGACGGTCTCGCCTCTAGAGTGCTCGTGTTCGAGCATGATCTTTTCCAAAAACCGGCATCCACTTTTTGGGATCATGCTCGATAGTGGAATTCCTGGCGGCGGGCGCCTAAATTGAGGTCAGGGGCCTTCCGCCCCGGAGAGCCGCCGAGATGATGCGCCCCCTCGCCTTCGCAGCCGCGCTGCTGGCGCTCGCCGCGGCAATGCCGGCTGAAGCCCAGAACTGGTCGAGCCAGCCGACCCGGCCCGCCTGGGCGGCGCCTGCGGTGCCTTCGTGGTCGCAGCAGCCGCTGACGCCGCCCCAGCGCAACCAGCTCTGGCTGCGCGGCACGCCCGCCGAGATCCAGGCCGTCGAGCGCACCGAGCGGGGCCGCGCGTTCCAGAGCCAGCAGCAGCTCAACCGCGAGATCGACCGCAGCGTCATCGGCACCGCGCCGATGGACCTGAAAGTGCCGGTGATCAAGAACAAATGCATGAAGCGGGTGTTCGGCAACAAGTTCGTGGCCTCGCCTTGCAAGTAGATTGCGGTCGCCGCCGCCTGGCGATATGGGACCTCGGAGCGGCAAGGTAGGGAGCGGTCCGATGGCCGACACGATTGGCTTGGGCGGGGTGATCCGCCTCAATCCCGACGACAACGTTGTGGTGCTGACCCGCGCCTTTGGCGCCGGCGAGCGTCCTGCCGGCGGCGGCGCGGCGCTGGAGCGGCTGATCCCGTCCGGCCACAAGATCGCCACGGCCGACATCGCCGAGGGCAGCGCGATCGTCAAGTTCGGGCAGATCATCGGCTATGCCAGCCGGCCGATCGGCGCCGGAGAGCATGTCCACACGCACAATTGCGTGATGGGCGCGCACGACCAGAACTACCGCATCGGCGAGGACTACAGGCCGGTCGACTACCTGCCGGAGGCCGAGCGGCTGACCTTCATGGGCTACCGCCGCGCCGACGGCAGCGCGGCGACGCGCAACTACGTCGCGCTCTGCGCCACCGTCAACTGCTCGGCGACGGTGGTCCGCCACATCGCCGACCATTTCAACCGCTCCGGCGCGCTCGACGCCTATCCCAACATCGACGGGGTGATCGCGCTGGCGCACGGCACCGGCTGCGGCATGGCCGCCTCCGGCGAGAGCTACGACACGCTGCAGCGCGTGCTGTGGGGCCACGCCACGCACCCCAATGTCGGCGCCGCGCTGTTCATCGGGCTCGGCTGCGAGGTGATGCAGGTGGGGCGCATGCGGCAGGCGTTCGGCGCCTCCGGCGAGGAGCGCTTCCACGGCCTGACCATCCAGGAGACCGGCGGCACGCGCAAGACGATCGCCGCGGCGATCGCCGCGATCGCCGAGCTGCTGCCGGCCGTCAACGCCGTCGAGCGCGTGCCGATACCGCTCAGCGAGCTCGTGGTCGGCCTGCAATGCGGCGGCTCCGACGGGCTGTCGGGCATCACCGCCAACCCGGCGCTCGGCGCCGCCACCGACATGCTGGTGCGCCAGGGCGGCACGGCGCCTGTTGTCGGAGACGCCGGAGATCTACGGCGCCGAGCAGCTGCTGGTTCGCCGCGCCGAGAGCCAGGACGTCGGCGAGAGGCTGATCGAGCGCATCCGCTGGTGGGAGAACTACACCGCCGTCAACGGCGGCTCGATGGACAACAACCCGTCGCCCGGCAACAAGGCGGGCGGCCTCACCACGATCCTCGAGAAGTCGCTGGGCGCCGCCGCCAAGGGCGGCACACTGGCGCTCGCCGACGTGCTTCTCTATGCCGAGAAGGTCAGGAAGCGGGGCTTCGTCTTCATGGATTCGCCGGGCTACGACCCGGTTTCGGCGACCGGGCAGATCGCCGCCGGCGCCCAGCTGGTGGTCTTCACCACCGGCCGCGGCTCGGCCTTCGGCTCCAAGCCGGCGCCGACCATCAAGCTGGCGACCAATTCGGCGATGTACCGCAAGCTCGAGGAGGACATGGACCTCGACTGCGGCGACATCGTCGAGGCAGGGCGTGTCGATCGAGGAGAAGGGCCGCCAGATCGTCGCCAAGATGGTCGAGGTGGCGTCCGGCAAGCCGTCGAAGAGCGAGGCGCTCGGCCTCGGCGACAACGAGTTCGTGCCCTGGCAGATCGGCGCGACGATGTGAGTGGCGCCGGCGTCCCTAAACCGGTGCGTCGGCGCGGACGAGGCCCTCGGCCTTGAGCTCCTCCCAGAGTGCCGGCGGCACCTCGGCCTCCAGCATGGCGCGGTTGGCGAAGGCCTGGTCGGCCGTCTGCGCTCCGGGGATGACCGCGACGACGGCTGGATGGCGCAGCGGAAACTGCAGCGCGGCGGTGGCCAGCGCGATGCCGTGGCGCGCCGCGACACGCTCGATGCGGGCGACGCGCTCCATCACCGCGGGCGGCGCCTCGACATAGTCGTAGAAGGCGCCGGGGCGGGCGCCGGTCGCCAGGATGCCCGAGTTGAACGGCCCGCCGATCACCAGCCCGATGCCGCGCGCGACGCACATCGGCAGGAAGCTCTCCAACGCCTCCTGCTCCAGCAAGGTGTAGCGCCCGGCGAGCAGGAACAGGTCGAAATCGCCGCGCTCGGCAAGCCAGGCGGCGGACTCCCACTGGTTGATGCCGCCGCCAATGGCGGCGATGACGCCCTGGTCGCGCAGCTCGACCAGCGCCTGGAGGCCGCTCTGCATGAACGTCCGGCGGTGGGCGTCGAGCCGCTCCTGGGTGCCGTGCGTGAAGAGGTCGAGGTCGTGGACGTGGAGGATGTCGACGCGGTCGACGCCGAGCCGCTCCAGCGAGGCCTCGAACGAGCGCAGCACGCCGTCGCGGCTGTAGTCGTAGCGCTCGCGGCGCGACGGCACGTCGAAGAACTTGCCGATGCCGGTGCGCTCACCGGGCGGCACCACTTCGAGCACGCGCCCCACCTTGGTGGCCAGCACGTAGGCGTCGCGCGGCTTGTCGCGCAGGAAGCGGTTGAGGCGCGTCTCCGACAGGCCGAGCCCGTAGAGCGGCGCCGTGTCGAAGACGCGGCAGCCGCTGTCCCATACGGCGGCGAGCACGGCGTCGGCCTCCTCGTCGGAGACGGCGCGGTAGAGATTGCCGATCGGCGCCGCGCCGAAGCCGAGTTCGGTAAAGGCGAGCTGCCGGCCTTCCCTCTGCCATGTCCTGACGCGCATGCGAACTGCTCTAGCCCGAGGATGCCGGGCAGGTCGAGCTGGTGCGTCCTGGCGCAGTCCTGCGGCGATCTCGTAGCCGGCATCGGCGTGGCGCATGACGCCGGTCGCCGGGTCGTTCCACAGCACACGCTCGATGCGGCGCGCCGCTTCGGGCGTGCCGTCGCAGACGATCACCATGCCGGAATGCTGCGAGTAGCCCATGCCGACGCCGCCGCCATGGTGGAGCGAGACCCAGGTGGCGCCGGAGGCGCAGTTGAGCAGCGCGTTGAGCAGCGGCCAGTCCGAGACGGCGTCGGAGCCGTCGCGCATCGCCTCGGTCTCCCGGTTGGGCGAGGCGACGGAGCCGGAATCCAGATGGTCGCGGCCGATCACCACCGGGGCCGACAGCTCGCCGCTGCGCGACCATCTCGTTGAAGGCGAGGCCGAGCCGGTGGCGGTCGCCCAGCCCGACCCAGCAGATGCGCGCCGGCAGGCCCTGGAACTTGATGCGCTGGCCGGCCATGTCGAGCCAGTTGTGCAGGTGACGGTTGTCGGGCAACAGCTCCTTGACCTTGGCGTCGGTCTTGCGGATGTCCTCCGGGTCGCCGGACAGGGCCGCCCAGCGGAACGGCCCGACGCCGCGGCAGAACAGCGGCCGGATGTAGGCCGGCACGAAGCCCGGGAAGTCGAAGGCGTCGGTCGACGCCCTCGTCGCGCGCCATCTGGCGGATGTTGTTGCCGTAGTCGACGGTCGGCACGCCCATCCTGTGAAAATCGAGCATGGCGCGGACCTGGACGGCCATCGAGGCGCGCGCCGCCTTCTCGACCGCCTTCGGGTCGCGCTCCCGCTTCTCCTCCCATTCGGCGACCGTCCAGCCGGCCGGCAGGTAGCCGTTGACCGGGTCGTGGGCCGAGGTCTGGTCGGTCACCGCGTCGGGTCGCACGCCGCGGCGCACCAGCTCCGGGAACACCTCCGCGGCGTTGCCGAGCAGAGCGACCGACACCGCCTTCTTCTCCTTGCCGGCCCGCTCGACGATCGCCAGCGCCTCGTCGAGGTCCTTCGCCTCGACGTCGACATAGCCGGTCTTCAGGCGCATCTCGATGCGGCTCGCCTGGCACTCGACCGCCAGGCAGGAGGCGCCGGCCATGGTCGCCGCCAGCGGCTGCGCGCCGCCCATGCCGCCGAGGCCGGCGGTGAGGATCCAGCGGCCCGACGAGGTCGCCGTCATAGTGCTGGCGGCCGAGCTCGACGAAGGTCTCGTAGGTGCCCTGCACGATGCCCTGCGAGCCGATGTAGATCCACGAGCCGGCCGTCATCTGGCCGTACATCATCAGGCCCTTGCGATCGAGCACGTTGAAATGGTCCCAGGTCGCCCAGTGCGGCACCAGGTTGGAGTTGGCGAGCAGCACGCGCGGCGCGTCGGCGTGGGTGCGGAACACGCCGACCGGCTTGCCCGACTGGACGAGCAGCGTCTCGTCGGCCTCCAGCCGCCTGAGCGCGGCGACGATGCGGTCGAAGCTCTCCCAGTCGCGGGCGGCGCGGCCGATGCCGCCATAGACCACCAGCTCGCCCGGCTTCTCGGCGACGCCGGGATCGAGGTTGTTCATCAGCATGCGCAGCGGCGCCTCGGTCAGCCAGCTCTTGGCCGTAAGCTCGGTGCCGGTGGCGGCGCGGACGATGCGGGCGTTGTCGATGCGGGTGTTCATCGGGGGTGACTCCGGTTCACGACCGCGCCCAGCCGAGCGCGGCTTCGAGGATCCTGGCCAGCGCACGGCGCGCCGGCGCTGCATAGTCGGCATCGTAGGGGGCGGGCCAGACGGCCGGCCCGACGGGACCGACCGGCTCGCGCAGGTAGAAGCGGCAGCTGAGCTCCATCTGCAGCGCATGCACGCCGCCCGCCGGGTCGCCGTAGTGGCGGGTGATGTAGCCGCCCTTGAAGCGGCCGTTGACGACGGAGGTCTCGCCGCTCTCGGCGATGCAGCTGCGCCACCAGCGCCTGCAGCGCCGGGTCGGCGCTGCGTCCGTCGTTGGTGCCGAGGTTGAAGACCGGCAGCGTGCCCGCAAACAGCCGCGGGATCACCGAGCGGATCGAATGGCAGTCGTAGAGGACGACCTTGCCGTGCAGCGATCTCAGCCGCGCCAGCTCGTCGGTCAGCGCGGCGTGGTAGGGCGCGAAGAAGGCGGCCCGCGCGGCGGTCGATCTCGGCCGGGTCCGGCTCCTGCCCCGGGCGGTAGAGCGGGTCGCCGTCGAAGGTCTCGGTGGGGCACAGCCCGGTGGTCGCCTGCCCCGGATAGAGCGAGGCGCCGCTCGGGTCGCGGTTGACGTCGATGACGGTGCGCGACAGCGCGGTGTGCACGACCGTGGCGTCGAGCTCGACGACGAAGTCGTAGAGGCGGTCGATCCACCAGTCGCAGTCGCGCTGGCCGAGCCAGCGCGAGACGAGCCGCGGCTCGACCTCGCCGAGCTCGATGCCGGTGTGCGGCAGGCTGACCAGCAGCGGCGACTGGCCGCGGCGGATCGTCAGCCAGTCCTGCCCGCTCATGATGCCGACCCCGTGATCGAAGGCAGCGCGACCGCGCCGGCGGCAGCGGTGACGGCGCCGCGCGCGACGAGGCCGATCGCCTTCTCCATGTCGGGGTGGAAATGGCGGTCGTGGTCGAGATGCGGAACCTCGGCGCGCAGCAGCGCCCTGACGGCCTCCAGCGGCGCCGACGGAGGCCAGCGGCGCGTGGAAATCGCAGCCCTGGGCGGCCGCCAGGAGCTCGATGCCGACCACCGCGACGGCGTTCTCCACCATCGTCCGACAGGCGGCGGGCGCCGTGCGCGGCCATCGAGACATGGTCCTCCTGGTTGGCCGAGGTCGGGATCGAGTCGACGCTTGCCGGCGTGGCGCGCTGCTTGTTCTCCGAGACCAGCGCCGCCGCCGTCACCTGCGGGATCATGAAGCCCGAGTTCAGGCCGGGGCGCGGCGTCAGGAAGGCCGGCATGCCGGACAGAGCGGGGTCGACCAGCATGGCGACGCGACGCTCGGCGAGCGAGCCGATCTCGCACACCGCCAGCGCCATCATGTCGGCGGCGAAGGCGACCGGCTCGGCGTGGAAGTTGCCGCCCGACAGCGCCGTGTCGTCCTCGGCGAAGATCAGCGGGTTGTCGGAGACGCCGTTGGCCTCGGTGGCGAGCGTCGTCGCCGCCTGGCGCAGGACGTCGAGCGCAGCGCCCATCACCTGCGGCTGGCAGCGCAGGCAATAGGGATCCTGGACGCGCTCGTCGCCCAGCCGGTGCGATTCGCGGATGGCGCTGCCGTCCATCAGGGCGCGCAGCGCCGCGGCGGTCTCGATCTGGCCGCGGTGGCGGCGCAGGCGATGGATGCGCGGGTCGAACGGCGCGTCGGAGCCGCGCGCCGCGTCGGTGGAGAGCGCCCCGGTGACCAGCGCCGACTGGAACAGGGTCTCCGCCTCGAACAGCGCGGCCAGCGCGTAGGCGGTCGAGAACTGGGTGCCGTTGAGCAGCGCCAGGCCTTCCTTGGGGCCGAGCGCCACCGGCTCCAGGCCGGCCGCCGCCAGGGCCGCCTCGGCCGGCACGCGGCCGTTCCGGGTGAAGCATTCGCCGACGCCGAGCATCGCCGCGGTCATGTGGGCGAGCGGAGCGAGGTCGCCCGAAGCGCCGACCGAGCCCTTCTCGGGCACCACCGGGACGATTTCGGCCGCCAGCATGGCCTGCAGCAGGTCGAGCGTCGCCGGCTGCACGCCGGAAGCGCCCTGGGCGAGGCTGGCGAGCTTCAGCGCCATCATCAGGCGCGCCACCCGCTCGGACATCGGCCGACCGACCCCCGCCGCGTGGGAGAGCACGATGTTGCGCTGCAGGGTGGCGAGGTCGGACGCCTCGATGCGGACGCTCGCCAGCTTGCCGAAGCCGGTGTTGATGCCGTAGACGGGCTCGCCCTTGGCGACGATGCGGGCGACCGTGGCAGCACTCGCCTCCACCGCCGGCCGGCACGCCGGATCGAGGCGCGGCACGGCGCCGAGGTAGATGGCGCGCCAGTCGGCGAGGCTGACCTCGCCCGGCCGCAGCAGAATGTCCGTCATCGTCCCCTCCAGACCCGCCGGTGCAGCGGGTTGAACCCCATGCGATAGACCAGCTCGGCCGGCTCGGCGACGTCCCAGATGGCGAAGTCGGCCCGCTTGCCGGCCTCCAGCGTGCCCGTCTCGGCGCCGAGGCCGAGCGCCCGCGCGGCCTCGCGGGTGACGCCGGCGAGGCATTCCTCGACGGTCATCGAAAACAGCGTCGCCGCCATGTTCATCGCCAGCAGCAGCGAGGTGAGCGGCGAGGAGCCGGGATTGCAATCGGTGGCGACGGCGAGCGGCACGCCATGCCGGCGGAACAGCTCCACCGGCGGCTTGCGGGTCTCGCGCAGGAAATAGATAGGCGCCGGGCAGCAGCACGGCGACCGTGCCGGACGCCGCCATCGCCACCGCGCCCGCCTCGTCCGTGTATTCGAGATGGTCGGCCGACAGCGCCGAGAAGCCGGCGGCAAGCGCGGCGCCGCCGAGGTTGGACAGCTGGTCGGCATGCAGCTTGACCGGCAGGCCGAGCCTTTGCGCCGCCTCGAAGACGCGGCCGATCTCGGCCGGCGTGAAGGCGATCGTCTCGCAGAAGCCGTCCACCGCGTCGGCCAGTCCGGCCGCGCGGACCGCCGGCAGCATCTCGTCGACGACGCGGTCGACATAGGCGGCGCGGTCGGCCGAATACTCCGGCGGCAAGGCATGGGCGCCGAGGAAGCTGGTGCGGATCGTCGACGTCGCGCAGCGTGCCCAGCCGGCGCGCCGCGGCGAGCGATTTCGTCTCGTCCGCCAGCGACAGGCCGTAGCCGGACTTGATCTCCACCGTGGTCGCGCCCTCGGCGATCAGCGCGTCGAGCCGCGGCAGCGACTGGGCCACCAGCGCCGCCTCGTCGGCCTCGCGCAAAGCCTTGACGGAGCTGACGATTCCGCCGCCGGCGCGGGCGATCTCCTGATAGGTGGCGCCGGCCAGCCGCATCTCGAACTCGGCGGCGCGGTTGCCGGCATGGACGAGGTGGGTGTGGCAGTCGACGAGGCCCGGCGTGATCAGCCGGCCGCCGCAGTCGATCCGCTCGGCGCCGGCGAATTCGGCCGGCAGGCCGGCCCGCGGACCGGCATAGAAAAGCCGGCCGTCGCCCGCCGCAAGGGCGCCGTCGCCCACCAGACCGAGGCGCGGCGCGCCGGCGACCGCCGTCATCAGGCGGGCGTTGACCCACACGCGGACGGCCTCGGACCGTCTCCTCTCCCGACATTCTCGTGATTTCCGTTGTGCCCTTTCGTTAATATGTATATACATAATCGCGAGAGGCGCAAGGGGCTCCCCATGACGACGCTGTTCGCCGAGCAGGCATTGCTTCCCGACGGGTGGCGTCGCAACGTGCGGCTCGCCATCGACGGCCGGCGGATCGCCGCCGTCGAGCCGGAAGCGGCAGCGGCGCAGCGCGGCGACGAGCGCCACGCGATCCTGCTGCCCGGCATGGCGAACCTGCACAGCCACGCCTTCCAGCGCGGCATGGCGGGGCTGGCGGAGCGGCGCGGACCGGGGCCGGACACCTTCTGGACGTGGCGCGAGGTGATGTACCGCTTCGCGCTGACGATGACGCCGGACCAGGCCGAGGCGGTCGCCGCGCAGCTCTATGTCGAGATGCTGGAGGCCGGCTTCACGCGGGTCGGCGAGTTCCACTACCTGCACCACGACCGCGACGGCCGGCCCTACGCCAACCTCGCGGAGATGGCGGAGCGCATCGCCGCGGCGGCCGCCGGCGACCGGGATCGGCCTGACGCTGCTGCCGGTGTTCTACGCGCATGGCAATTTCGGCGGCGCCGCGCCAAGCGAGGGCCAGCGGCGCTTCCTGTCCGACGTCGACGGCTTCGCGCGGCTCATGGAGGCGAGCCGCAGGCTCGCCGCGGGCCTGCCGGGGACGGTGGTGGGGGTGGCGCCGCACAGCCTGCGCGCGGTGGCGCCGGAGGCGCTCGTCCGCGGTCGTCGCGATGGCCGGCGACGGTCCCGTCCACATCCACGCCGCCGAGCAGGTGAAGGAGGTCGAGGATTGCCTCGCCTGGTCCGGCCAGCGGCCGGTCGAATGGCTGCTCGACCACCAGGACCTCGGGCCGCGCTGGTGCCTGATCCACGCCACCCACATGACGCCGGACGAGACCGTCCGCCTGGCGGGCACCGGCGCGGTGGCGGGGCTCTGCCCGATCACCGAGGCCAATCTGGGCGACGGCATCTTCCCGGCGCGGGCCTTCACGGAGAGCGGCGGGGCGTTCGGCATCGGCTCCGACTCCAACGTGCTGATCGGGCTTTCCGACGAGCTGCGCCAGCTCGAATATGCGCAGCGGCTCAACCACCGGGAGCGCAACGTGCTGGCGCCGCCCGGCGGCAGCAACGGCCGCGCGCTGTTCGACCGGCGCGCTGGCCGGCGGCGCACGGGCGCTCGGCGCCGGCCCGGCCGGGCTCGCGGCGGGCGCTGCGGCCGACATCGTCTCGCTCGACGCCAGCCCCGGTGTCGCTCGCCGGCAAGCACGGCGACGGCCTGCTCGACGCCTTGATCTTCGCCCGCGGGACGCAGGTGGACTGCGTGTGGGCCGGCGGCGCCAAGCGGGTGGAGGGCGGCCGCCATCTCGACCGCGAGGCGGTCGGCCGGCGGTTCCGCGCCGCCATGGATGCGCTCAGCGGAGGGGAGACATGACCGACATCGCAGAGGCCGAAGGGCTTTCGCTCTACGGACGCATCTTCGCCGACATCCGCGACGCGATCCTGTCGGGCGCCTGGCCGCCCGGACACCGCGTCCCGTTCGAGAGCGAGCTCGCCGAGCGCTACAAATGCTCGCGCATGACCGTCAACAAGGCGCTGTCGCAGCTTTCCCGGGCCGGGCTGATCGAACGGCGGCGGCGCTCCGGCAGCTTCGTGCGAGCAGCCTCGGCTGCAGTCGGCGGTGCTGGAGATCCACGACATCAAGGCGGAGGTGCAGGCGCTCGGCCTCGACTATCGCTACCGCCGCACGGCGCGCCGGGAGCGGCAGGCCGACGAGAGCGACCGGCGGCGGCTCGACGTGCCGACCGGCACGCCGCTGCTCGAGCTCGAATGCCGGCACTATGCGGCGGACTGGCCGTTCTGCCTGGAGGAGCGGCTGATCAGCCTGGCGGCGGTGCCCGAGGCGGCCGAGGAGAGCTTCGAGGGCATCGCGCCCGGGCCGTTCCTGACCAGCCGCATCCCGTGGAGTGCCGCCGAGCACACGATCCGCGCGGTGGGTGCCGACCGCGGCGTCGCGGCGGGGCTGCAGGCTGTCGCAGGGCGCCCCTTGCCTGACCATCGAGCGGCGCACCTGGAGCGCCGGCATTCCGGTCACCCAGGTGCGCCTGACCTATCCCGGAAACAGCCATACGCTGGTGGCGCGCTTCACGCCTTCGGGATAGGCGACAGCGGCGATCGACCCTTGCCGGAGCGGGTCCGGCTTCATACTTGGTGTGCAAGAACAGACGCCACGGGTCGACACCATGCCAGACAATTCCAAGCTTCGATCGATCGTCACGGTGCGGGCCACCGTGCCGGACGACGCCTTCACCGCCAACGCGCTCGGCACGCTGCGCGAGGGCAGCGGGGTGGTCATCGGCGATGGCGGGCTGGTGCTGACGATCGGCTATCTGATCACCGAGGCCGACGAGGTGTGGCTGACCGGCGGCAACGGGCGCGTCGTGCCCGCCCATGCGATGGCCTACGACCAGGAGACCGGCTTCGGCCTGGTGCAGGCGCTGGCGCCGCTCGACCTGCCGCCACTGGCGCTCGGCTCGTCGACCGACAGCGCGGTGGGCGACCCGGTGGTGCTGGCCGACGGCACCGGCCGCTTCGTCGAAGCGCAAGATCGTCGCCAAGCAGGAGTTCGCGGGCTACTGGGAGTATCTGCTCGACGAGGCGATCTTCACGGCGCCGGCGCACCCCTCCTGGGGCGGCGCGGCGATGATCGGCGTCGACGGCACGCTGCTCGGCATCGGCTCGCTGAGGCTGCAGATGAGCCGCAACGACGAGGTCGCCGACATCAACATGGTGGTGCCGATCGACCTGTTGCGGCCGATCATCGACGACCTGGTGCGGCGCGGCGGCGTCGACAAGCCGGCGCGGCCGTGGCTCGGCGCGTTCTCGGCCGAAAGCAATGGCGAGGTGGTGGTGATGAGCGTCGCCGAAGGCGGCCCGGCTGCGCAGGCGGGTCTGCAGCGCGGCGACGTCATCTCCGACGTGCGCGACGCCGAGATCGACGGCCTTGCCGACTTCTACCGCAAGCTGTGGGAGAGCGGCCCGGCCGGCGCCGAAGTGCCGATGCGGATCGTGCGCGACGGGCGCGAGACCTGGCTCAGGATCAAGACCGCCGACCGCGCGAGTTTTTTGCGCAAGCCACCGCTGCAGTAGGGGCGCCCGAGACAGGGGCGTCCTTCTGCACCGTTGCCAAGGGCGGCGTTTTGATGCATCCTGTGGTGGTATCGCGCTTTTTTTGATGTTGTCCCCTTTTCAGCAAAATAATCGAATGCTCGCGCCCTGGTAGGCAGAACGATCGTGTCCAAAAAAATGGGCTGGCGAGCCGAGGCCGAGAGAACTCATTCTGTCATGCCGGATCAGCGGGGCTTGATTCGTGCGCACACACAACTGGAGGTCTCCATCATGTACTTGCGATGCACACAGGTCGCATTCGGTCCTGGCCCGTCCGATGTGATCATCCGAGTCGATACGGAAGACGGCTGGGAGGAGATCATTGTCCACCGGGATATTCTGAAGAATGAGAGAGTGGACGTCGGTTTTCCAATTGCCAAACGCAACGGCAGCATCCTGATCGAATTGCCGCGTGAAAGCGTCTCGGGCCGAAACAGGGTTTGGGTATCTACGGAAAGCGTGAAGTAAGAAGACGTCGCGGCCTAGCATGGAACCAGGGGAGCGGGATGATTTTAACGGATCGCGAAATCAAAACCGAACTGCAGAAGAAAAGTATCGAAATCGTCCCGCTTCCAGACCTCGAGATCGCTGTTTCCTCCACCAGCATAGACCTCACTCTTTCCGACGTGTTCAAGACGTGGATCGACACTCCCGGCATGTCGATCTGTCCGGGGAGGAAGGGGTACAGCTATTCCAAGCTGGTGACGCTTCAGGAGGAACACAGAGGCCACTTCAAGCTCGAACCGCGCTCCTTCGTGCTGGGTTGGACGCGGGAAACCGTTACCATTCCGTTCAAATCCAGGCTTGCCGCCCGCGTCGAGGGCAAGAGTTCGCTCGCGCGCCTCGGCATAAGCATCCACGTAACCGCGCCGATCATCCATTCCGGCTTCATGGGGCAAATCCAGTTGGAAATGTTCAACTTCGGCCCTTACGAGGTCGAGCTGACGCCGGGCATGTATGTCTGCCAGCTCGTCTTCGAGCAAACGACGGGAACCCCTGAACGGGGTTATTCGGGCGTCTTCTCCGGCCAGACACAGTAACGAGCATTCCATGTCTGGACGATGCCCTGGCAAATCCCACATCGAATACAGTTTAAGGGACGGGCAGATTGAACGCTGCCCAAGCTTCCACAATGTCAGGGGAATCTTGGGTGCGTATTCGCTTGCGCGCGTGTTGTATATCGAGCCACGGCATCTGGCTTTCCACACCCAAATGCCAGGTGGGGACATTGGGGGCCGGATTGTCCAGACTCCCAGTGTAAATCAAGATCCAATTTGCCCAAGCCGGCGTTACGGGCGGTAAGCAAGGTCTAAACGTCAAACTAGACCCACAGTTGGAACAGAACCCACGCTCGGCAAAGGGAGAAGATTTGTAGTATTTCGGTTCACCCTTGGTGAACTGGACGGCTTTGATTGGGTAGGTCGATCCGACGGTGACTGGGGCGCCGCTGGACCTTTGACATATGCGGCAGTGGCAAAAATTGGTGTCAAGCGCCGATTCGGTGACCCTGTATCGTATTCCGCCACACAGACATCCGCCGGTGACTGGCACCTTCTTGCCACCGACTATATCGAGCATGGGGTGATGCTCACTTGCCGACGATGCGTCCGAAAAACTCACACTGTATGCGCGGATAAGCTTGTTGATGTTCTTCATCTGCCGGCTACCCAAGTCGGCGAAACTCTGACCTATCTTTCCCTCAACTTGCTCGAACATCGTGCCGGAGACAACAACGCCGCCCGGCTCCGCCAATTCCTGAAGGCGAGCGGCGACATTTATGCCGTCACCATAGATGTCGTCTCCATCAATGATGACGTCGCCCAGATTGATGCCGACACGAAAGTCCACCATGCGCTGATGAGGCAAATTGGCGTTGCGTGCCGTCATGCCTCGCTGAATTGCGACAGCGCATTCCACGGCGTCGATGGCGCTTGCGAACTCGACAAGCAGGCCATCGCCCATCAGCTTCACTATTCGTCCGTTGTGTTCGACAATCGTCGGGTCGATCAGTTCGGCGCGATGGGCTCTCAACGCAGCAAGCGTTCCAGCCTCGTCTATGCCCATGAGTTGGCTGTAGCCGACCACGTCCGCGCTCAGGATCGCGGCGAGCCGGCGGACCGTGTTCTCCCGTCCCACAGGAGCCTCCCTGGTTGGCGCTGGTATGTCTCGCACCTTAAGAAAGGGCGAAAGGGGAGTCTACGATCCGTGGTTCGGTCGGCCGCTAAAGCGCCGCGGTGACGGTGATCTCGACGCGGTATTCGGGGCCGGCGAGCCTGGCTTCGCCGGTGGCGCGGGCGGGTGCGTTGGGGGCATCGACCCACTGATCCCACACCGCGTTCATCTCGGCGAAGTCGCTCATGTCGGCCAGCCAGATGATCGCCTGCAAGAGCTTGGACTTGTCGGTCCCGGCGGCGGCGAGCAGCCGGTCGACCGAGGCCAGCACGGCCTTGGTCTGCTCGGTCACGCTCTTGCCCGGCGCGCCGACCTGGCCGGCCAGATAGACGGTGTTGCCGTGAATGACGACCTGGCTCATGCGCGGGCCGGCCTCGATGCGTCGGATGGTCATGATCACCTCTTCGATGCGGTCGACGGCATCGGTGCCCATCGAAACCATGCGGCCTTCCTTGAACCTTCGCGGCAGGAAAGGCAACATGGCCGGAGCAGCCGCAGGGCCGACCAGGAGCGGCGGCCTCGCTCGAGGAAGCCCTTCCAGGGCCGGTTGACAGGGGTAGCACGCTTACCTATGCGTTCGACGCGCGGCACGCGGCCGCCGGAGTCCATGACGGCATGAGCGACCCCTGCCTGACCTTCGAGGACCTGACGCTCGGCTATCGCAGCCACCCGGCCGTGCACCATCTCAGCGGGACGCTGGCGCGCGGCTCGCTGACGGCGCTGGTCGGACCCAACGGCGCCGGAAAATCGACCTTGATGAAGGGCATCGTCGGCGTACTGGAGCCAATGTCCGGGCGCGTCTCGCGCCAGGCCGGCACGACGCTCGCCTACCTGCCGCAGCAGTCGGAGATCGACCGCAGCTTTCCGGCGCGGGTGGCGGACCTCGTGGGCCTCGGCCTGTGGCCGCGGCGCGGCCTGCTCGGCCGCTTCACGGCCGGCCGACCGCAAGGCGCTCGACGAGGCGCTCGCCGCCGTCGGCCTCTCCGGTTTCGAGGACCGGCCGATCGACACGCTGTCGGGCGGCCAGCTGCAGCGGGCGCTGTTTGCGCGGGTGCTGGTGCAGGACGCCGAGCTGATCCTGCTCGACGAGCCGTTCAACGCGTCGACGCCAAGACCGTCGGCGACCTGGTGGCGCTGATCGAGCGCTGGCACGGCGAAGGCCGCACGATCGTCACCGTCGCTGCACGACCTCGAGCTGGTGCGACGGCATTTCCCCGAGACGCTGCTGATCGCCCGGCGGCCGGTCGCCTGGGGCGCGACGGGCGAGACGCTGACGGCGGAGAACCTGGCCCGCGCCCGCGGCTTCACGGAGGCCTGGGCCGACGACGCGCCATGGTGCGACGACCACGACCTCGGCCACGACGCGGCAGGCGCCCATGCGCACGCCCACGGCCATGCGCACCAGGCCACGCCGCGGCTTGCCGCCGGCAGCGACGCACGCTGAGGCCAGGCCGATGTATGCGCTGCTCGTCGCGCCGTTCGTCGAATTCGCTTTCATGCGCAGCGCACTCGCCGGCTGCGCTGATGCTTTCGCTGGCGCGTGCCCGGTCGGCGTCTTCCTGATGCTGCGGCGCATGAGCCTGACCGGCGACGCCATGGCGCACGCCATCCTGCCCGGCGCGGCGGCCGGGTTCCTGCTGTTCGGGCTGGAGCTGCTGCCGATGACCGTCGGCGGGCTCGCCGCCGGCATGGTCGTGGCGCTCGGCGCCGGGCGCGGTGTCGCGGCCCACCGTGCAGACGGAGGACGCCTCGCTCGCCGCCTTCTACCTGATCTCGCTGGCGCTCGGCGTGCTGATGGTGTCGCTGCGCGGCTCCAGCGTCGACCTGATGCACGTGCTGTTCGGCACCGTGCTGGCGCTCGACGACCCGGCGCTGGCGCTGATCGGCGGCGATCGCGGCCCTGACGCTGGCGACGCTGGCGCTGATCTGGCGCGGCCTGGTGGCGGAATGCCTCGACCCGCTCTTCCTGCGCTCGGTCAGCCGCGTCGGCCCGCCGGTGCACTTCATCTTCCTGGCGCTGGTGGTGCTCAACCTGGTCGGCGGCTTCCAGGCGCTGGGCACGCTGCTGTCGGTCGGGCTGATGATGCTGCCGGCCGCGGCGGCACGCTTCTGGACCGTAAGGCTGATGCCGATGGTGGCGCTCGCGGTGGCGATCGGCGCGCTGGCCTCGGTCGCCGGGCTGCTCTTCTCCTACCATCTGTCGCTGCCCTCCGGGCCGGCGATCGTGCTCGGCGCCGGCATCGCCTATGTCGTGTCGCTCGTCTTCGGAGCCCGCGGGCTGATCGCCAGCGCCCATCCCAGCCATCGCCACCGCACCGCCTGAAACCGACAGGAGCCTCGCCATGCGCCGCCTTCTCACCGCACTCGCCGCCGGCCTGACGCTCGCCTTCGCGGTACCGGCCCGCGCCGCCGAGCTCGAGGTGGTGGCCAGCTTCTCCATCATCGCCGACTTCGCGCGCGCGGTCGGCGGCGAGCGGGTCCATGTCACCACGCTGGTCGGCCCCGACGGCGACGCGCATGTCTACCAGCCGCAGCCGGCCGACGCCGCGGCGCTGGCCAGGGCCGACCTGGTGCTCGTCAACGGCCTCGCCTTCGAGGGATTCCTGCCGCGGCTGGCCGAGGCGAGCGGCGGCCGGGCGCGGATCGCCACGCTGAGCGAGGGGGTGGAGACGATCCCGATGGGCGACGGGGACGGGCACGCGACGCATGGCGACGGCAATGCCGACCCGCACGCCTTCCAGTCGGTGCCCAATGCCAGGATCTATGTGAGGAACGTCGCCGAGGCGTTCTGTGCGGCCGATGCACAAGGCTGCGGCAGCTACCGCGCCAATGCCGCCGCCTACGACAAGCGCCTCGACGGGCTCGACCGGGAGATCCGTGCGGCGGTGGCGCAGATCCCGCGCCGAGAAGCGGGTGGTCATCACCTCGCACGACGCCTTCGGCTACCTGGCGCACGAATACGGCATCACCTTCCTGGCGCCGGAGGGCGTTTCCACCGAGGCCGAGGCCTCGGCCGCCGACGTGGCGCGGCTGATCCGCCAGGTGCGCGACAGCCATGCGGCGGCGCTGTTCGTGGAGAACGTGACGGACCCGCGGCTGATCGAGCAGATCGGGCGCGAAACCGGGCTGACGGTGGGCGGCACGCTCTATTCGGACGCGCTGTCGCCCGCTGGCGGGCCGGCGGCCAGCTATCTGGAGATGATGCGCCACAACATCGCCACCATCCGCGGCGCGGTGCTGGGCAGCTGAGGGCGAGCCGGCCAAGTTGACCCGGCCGAAGCTTTCCAACAGATTAGGCCACTTGCTTGAGGAAGCGGAGGGGCGCTTCGAGGAGGCGGCCGTGGCGTTTCAGCGGGTGAACGGCATCGTGCTTCATCATCGGCTCCTCGGCGCCGAGGGGGCGCCGACGCTGGTGTTTTCCAATTCGCTGGGCACCGACCTGCGCATCTGGGACGCCGTGGCGGCGCGGCTTGCCGGGCGCTTCCGCCTGCTGTTCTACGACAGCCGCGGCCATGGGCTTTCCGAGGAGACGCCGGCGCCGACGCGGATGACCGACCATGTCGAGGACCTTTCGGCGCTGCTTGGCCATCACGGCATCGCCGGGGCGACGGTGGTCGGGCTGTCGGTCGGCGGCATGATCGCGCAGGGCCTGGCGGCGCTGGAGCCCGAGCGCGTCGGCCGGCTGGTGCTGATCGGCACGGCGCACAAGATCGGCACCGAGGAATCCTGGAACGCGCGCATCGCGGCCGTGCGCGAAAACGGCATCGCGTCGATCGCGGCGAGCGTGCTGGAGCGCTGGTTCACCGCCGGCTACCGGCGCGAGGACAATGCCGACTTCGTCGGCTACCGCACGATGCTGCTGCGCTCGCCCGTGACCGGCTATGTCGGCACCTGCGCGGCGCTGCGCGATGCCGACCTCACCGAATCGACGCGGGCGCTCGGCGTGCCGACGCTGGCGATGGTGGGCGAGGAAGACGGCTCGACACCGCCCGAGCTGGTGCGGCAGACCGCGGCGCTGATCCGCGGCGCCGATTTCCGCGTCGTCCCCAAGGCCGCCCACATCGCCTGCATCGAGCGACCGGACGCGGTGGCCGAGCTGATCGCCGCCTTCGCGGGCGGCAGCGCGCGGTGACGGCGATGGGCCAATTCATCTCGACACGGCTGATCGGCGACGTCGCCGTCGTCACCATCGACAATCCGCCGGTCAACGCGCTGTCCTTCCGCGTGCGGCACCCGCTGATGCAGCGGCTGGAGACGCTGCGCGACGAGGCGCATGTGCGCGCCATCGTGCTCGCCTGCGCCGGCCGCACCTTCGTGGCGGGCGCCGACATCACCGAGTTCGGCAAGCCGATGCAGCGGCCGAACCTGCGCGACCTGGTGGCGCTGCTGGAGGCGATGGGCAAGCCGACGGTGGCGGCAATCCACGGCACCGCGCTGGGCGGCGGGCTGGAGCTGGCGATGGGCTGCAGCTTCCGCGTCGCCGCGCGCGACGCGAGGCTGGGGCTACCGGAGGTAAAGCTCGGCCTGCTGCCGGGAGCCGGAGGCACCATCAGGCTGCCGGCGCTGATCGGCGCCACCAAGGCGCTGACGATGATCGTCTCCGGCAGCATGATCGGCGCCGCGGAGGCGCAGACGCTGGGGCTGGTCGACGCCGTCGCGCAAGGCGAGCTGGTGGACGAGGCCGTGGCCTTCGCCGAGGCGAGGCTGGCCGAGGAAACGCCGGCGGTGCCGGTGCGCGACCGGCGGGACAAGCTCGAGGCGACCGACCTCGAGGCTTTCGAAGCGGAGGCGGCGCGCCTGGCGGGCCGGTCGCGCGGGCTGGAGGCGCCGCTCGCCGCCGCGCAGGCGGTTCGCAACGCGGTCACCCTGCCCTTCGACGAGGCGCTGGCGGCCGAACGGGCGCTGTTCGTGCGCCTGGAGGCCAGCGAGGAAAGCCAGGCGCAGCGGCACCTGTTCTTCGCCGAACGGGAGGCCGACGAAGATCGCCGGGCTCGCCAAGGAGGCGGTAGCGCGACCGCTGGGCCGGATCGGCGTGGTCGGCGCCGGCACCATGGGCGGCGGCATCGCGCTGGCGCTCGCCCAGGCCGGCCTGCCGGCGACGCTGGTGGAGATCAGCCGCGAGGCCCTGGAGCGTGGCATGGCGGCGGTGGAGCGCACGCTGACGCCTCGGTCTCGCGCGGCTCGTTGACCAGGCCGATCGCGACCGGCGCCGTGGGCTGATCTCCGGCAGCACCGACTTCGCGAGCCTCGCGGGGGCCGACCTGGTCATCGAGGCGGTGTTCGAGGACATGGCGGCCAAGCGGACGGTGTTTTCGGGGCTGGACCGCATCGCCAAGCCCGGCGCGGTGCTCGCCTCCAACACCTCCTATCTCGACCTCGACCAGATCGCGGCGGCGACCGGCCGACCGGGCGACGTGGTGGGCCTGCACTTCTTCTCGCCGGCGCATGTGATGCGGCTGATCGAGATCGTGCGCGGCGCGGCAACGGCGCCCGACGTCCTGGCCACCGCGGTCGCGCTGGCCAAGCGGCTGGGCAAGGTGCCCGTGGTGGTCGGCGTCTGCCACGGCTTCGTCGGCAACCGCATGCTGGCCGCCCGCTCGGCCGAGCTCGAGCACCTGCTGCTGGAAGGCGCGACGCCGGCCGGGATCGACGCCGCCTTCGCCGATTTCGGCTGGCCGATGGGACCGTTCCAGATGGCCGACCTGGCTGGGCTCGACATTTCGTGGCGCAACCGCCGGGCACGCGGCGAGACGGCGGCGATCGCCGACGCGCTGTGCGAGATGGGGCGCTTCGGCCAGAAGACGGCGCGGGGCTACTATCTTTATCCCGACGGGCCGCGGAACCCGGTGCGCGACCCGGAGGTGGAGCGGCTGATCGAGGACCAGTCGGCGCGGCATGGCATCGAGCGGCGCGACATCGCCGCCGAGGAGATCGTCGAGCGCACCCTCTATCCGATGATCAACGAGGGCGCCAGGATCCTGGAGGAGGGCATCGCCCAGCGCTCATCCGACATCGACCTGGTCTGGGTGCACGGCTACGGCTTTCCGGTCGGCAGGGGCGGGCCGATGTTTCATGCCGAGCGGCTGGGGCTTTCCCACATCGTGGAGCGGCTGCAGGCGTGGTACGGCCGCACCGGAAGGCCGCAGTTCGACCCCTCGCTGCTCCTTTTGTCGCTCGCCGCACTGGGCGGCTCCTTCGCGACGATGCCAGGCAGCGAGGGCGAGCGACAAGGGCCGAACGGCGCCAATTGACTGGCGGCCGACCCCTGGCGGGATTATGATCGGGCTTCGTCCCGGGAGACGACCGCCATGACCAAGCCCGTGCCGTTCACGCCCGACCTGACGGTCAAGCCGGAGGTGACCGGGTTCTTCGACAGCCAGACGAACACGATCTCCTATGTGGTGCGGGACCCGGCCTCGAAGGCCTGCGCGGTGATCGATTCGGTGATGGACATCGACTATGCCGCCGGCCGCATCACCCATGACGGTGCCGACAGGATCATCGCCTTCATCCGCGAGCACGGGCTGGAGGTCGAATGGGTCATCGAGACGCATGTGCATGCCGACCATTTGTCGGCGGCGCCCTACATCCAGCAGATCCTGGGCGGCAAGCTCGGCATCGGCGAGCAGATCACCGTGGTGCAGGACACTTGGGGCAAGATCTTCAACGAGGGCACCGAGTTCCAGCGCGACGGATCGCAGTTCGACCGCCTGTTCGCGGACGGCTCCGCCTATACGGTCGGCTTCCTGACCGGGCACGCCATGCACACGCCCGGCCACACGCCGGCCTGCATGACGCATGTGATCGGCGACGCCGCTTTCATCGGCGACACGCTGTTCATGCCGGACGGCGGCTCGGCGCGGGCCGATTTCCCGGGCGGCGACGCGCGCACGCTCTACCGCTCGATAAGGCGGGTGCTGTCGCTGCCGCCGACGACGCGGCTCTTCATCTGCCACGATTACGGGCCGAACGGCCGCGACATAATCTTCGAGACGACGGTGGCCGATGAGCGGGCGCACAACATCCACGTCAAGGACGGGGTGTCCGAGGACGAGTTCGTGGCGATGCGCGAGGCGCGCGACAAGACGCTCGCCATGCCGCGGCTGATCGTGCCTTCCCTGCAGTGCAACATGCGAGCCGGGCAGTTGCCGCCGGCCGACGGGGATGGCAAGACGTTCCTGAAGGTGCCGGTCAACGAACTCTGACCCGGCCGTCCAAAACGCGAAGGGATCTCCCATGGACTACCGTTCAATCGACGACCGCTATGCCGTGTCCGGCCAGATCACCGCCGACCAGATGGCGGAGATCAAGGCGGCGGGCTTCAAAAGCGTGATCTGCAACCGGCCGGATGGCGAGCAGCCAGGCCAGCCGACGGCGACCGAGATCGGCCTCGCCGCCGAAGCCGCCGGGTTGGCGTTCCGCCACATCCCGGTGGTGAGCGGCCAGATCACGCCAACCGACGTGGAGAAGGTCGCGGCGGCACTCGACGAGCTCAACGGGCCGGTCTTTGCCTATTGCCGCTCGGGCGCCCGCTCGACCAACCTCTACATGATGGCGACCGGCCGGAGCTGACTGGCTCAGGTCAGCCGTAGACCCAGCGCAGCAAGCGTCAGCGTGATCGCCGGGAAGGCGACCAATAGCGCGGTGCGCAAGATGTCGGAGACGATGAAGGGCATGACGCCGCGGAAGACGGCGCGGGTCGGCACGTCGCGCGCCATCGACTGGATGACGAAGAGGTTCATGCCGACCGGCGGCGAGATCAGCCCCACCTCGACCGAGATCAGCACCAGGATGCCGAACCAGATCGCCAGCTCCTCCGGCGGCAGGCCGAAGTCGAGCCCCATGACGATCGGGAAGAAGATCGGGATGGTGAGCAGGATCATCGACAGCGAATCCATCGGGCCGCCGAGGATCAGGTAGAGGACGAGGATCACCGACAGCACGAGCCACGGGTTGAGGCCGAGCTCGACGACATAGGCGGCCGCCTCCTGCGGCAGCTGGGTGAGCGCCAGGAAGCTGTTGTAGAGCATGGCGCCGAGCACGATGAAGAACATCATCGCCGAGGCGGCGGCGGTGTAGTAGATCGCCTCCTTGAGCTTGGCGAGGGTGAGCGTGCGGCGCGCCATGGCGATCAGCCCGGTGCCGAAGGCGCCCACCGCCGACGCCTCGGTGGGCGTGAAATAGCCGCCATAGATGCCGCCCAGCACGGCGGCGAACAGGATCACGATGTCCCAGACCCGCACCAGCTCGAGGAGGCGCCGGCCATAAGGCATGCGCGGCCGGAGCGCGCCGGCCTCCTCCGGGTTGCGCCAGACGAAAATGCGGATGGCGATCATGTAGCCGATGGCCGCCAGCAGCCCCGGCACGAAGGCGGCGACGAACAGCTTGGCGATGTTCTGCTCGGTGAGCGTGGCGTAGATGACCAGGATGATCGACGGCGGGATGAGGATGCCGAGCGTGCCGCCGGCCGCCAGCGTGCCGGTCGACAGCGCCCCCGAATAGCCGGCGCGGCGGAGCTCGGGCAGCGCCACCTGGGCCATGGTGGCGGCGGTGGCCATCGAGGAGCCGCAGATGGCGCCGAAGCCGGCGCAGGCGCCGATGGTGGCCATGGCCAGGCCGCCGCGGCGGTGGCCGAGCCAGTTCTCGGCGGTGGCGAAGAGCTTGCCGGAGATGCCGCCATAGGCGGCGAACTGGCCCATCAGCAGGAACAGCGGGACGACCGACAGATTGTAGTCGGAGAAGGTCGAATAGGTGATCTGCTTGAGCTGGCCGAGGATCGGCGACGGCGAGCCGGTGATGATCCACGAGCCGCCGACGCCGCAGAGGAACATCGACAGGCCGATCGGGATGCGCAGGAACACCATGGCCAGGAGCACGACGAAGGAGACGAGGCCGAGCGTGATGTTGCTCATCACTCGATGCCGCGGTGGTCGGGCAACAGATCGCGGCCGGACAGCGCCGCGCTTGCCGCGCGCGTCGAGGTGAGGATGGCGGTCGCCACCGCCGCGTAGGCCGGCAGCAGGCAGGCGCCATAGGCCCACCACATGGGAAACTGCAGGATGAAGCTCGTCTCGCCGTTCTTCCACTTGTCGAGGAAGCCGTAAGTGAGCCGCCAGGCGATCAGCGCGAGCACCAGCGCAGCGACGATCTCGGCCACCGCGTCGATCCAGCGCACCGCCGCGGGTCCCATCAGGTTGGTGAACACGTCGAGGATGGCGTGGCCCCTGACCAGCTGGCAATACGGCAGGAAGCAGAAGACGGCGAAGCCGGTGAGCGCCTCGACGATCTCGTAGTCGCCGGGGATGGGGCCGAGCCCGGCAAACAGCAGCGCGCGGCCGACGACGCTGACGACCGTGACGCCGACGATGACGAGGAGCGCGGCGCCGCCGATCAGCGCCAGCGCCCGCGCCATGGCCTCGACGAGACGCGGCAGGCTCATGCCGGCTCTGGCGATTGGCGGCCGAAGTCCTTGGGCCCGTTGCGCTGCCCCTCATCGCCCTGCCGGGCACTTCTCCCCGCAAGCGGGGAGAAGAAGGCCGTCATCGACGTGGTCTCCTGCCTGTGCTGCCCCTCATCGCCCTGCCGGGCACTTCTCCCCGCAAGCGGGGAGAAGAAGGCCGTCATCGACGCATATGCATCATCGCAAGCGCTGCAGAACAAGCGGCAAGGCTGCGGCCAGCGTTCCTCTCCCCGCCGGGGAGAGGAGGCCGGCAGGCCGGTGAGGGGCGGCATCGGCATCGGCACAAAGCCTTCCATCGGTTGTCGAAATCGTCCGCGCCGAGCTTTTGGGCCTATTTCGCCGAGTATTTCTCGATCAGCGTGCGCGCCTCGTCGAGCAGCGCCTGGCCGTCGACGCCCTTGCCCTGCATCTCGACGACCCAGTTGTCGATGACCGGCTGGGCGGCGGTCTTCCAGGGCTCGACGTCGGCGGCCGACAGCTCGATGATATTGTTGCCGCGGTCGACCGCGATCTTGCGGCCCGGCGCGTCGTCGGCCTGCTGCGTCTTGCCGAACAGGGCCGAGACCTCCTGGCCGGAATTGTCGTCGATCACCTTCTTGAGGTCGTCGGGCAGCGCGTCGTAGCGCGCCTTGTTCATGGCCAGCACGAAGGTGCTGGTGTAGAGGGCGTGATCGCCGCCGAACTCTGTGTGGTTGGTCACCAGCTCCGGCACCTTGAGCGCGGTGGTGACCTCCCAGGGGATGACGGCGCCGTCGATGACGCCCTTGGAGAGATTTTCGGTGATCGCCGGCACCGGCATGCCGACCGCGGTGGCGCCGAGCTGGCCGAGCAGCGCGTTGACGATGCGGGTCGGCGCGCGGAGCTTCTTGCCCGGCAGATCCTCCAGCTTGGCGATGGGCTCGCGCGAATGGATGACGCCGGGCCCGTGCACCCAGGCGGCGATGACGTGAACGTCCTTGAACTCGCCGTCCTTCATCTTCTCCTCGAAGATGTCCCAGTAGGCGCGCGAGACGGCCTCGGCATCGGTCATCATGAAGGGCAGCTCGAAGACCTCGGTCGACGGGAAGCGGCCTGGGGTGTAGCCCGGCAAGGTCCAGACGATGTCGACCGTGCCGTCGATCGCCTGGTCGATCAGCTCGCGGCGGCTTGCCGCCGAGCTGCATGGCCGGGTAGCGCTCGATCTTGATGCGGCCGCCGGAACTCCTTCTCCACCTTGTCGGCCCAGGGATCCAGGATGTGCTTGGGCACGTTGGCCTGCGCCGGCAGGAACTGGTGCAGGCGCAGCGTGACCTCCTGGGCCAGCGCCGAGCCCGTCCCGGCGGCAAGCGCCACCGCCAAAGCCAGCGCCCGCAAGGTGAAATGCCGCATCGCCCGTCTCCTCTCTGCCGAAGGCGGCATGGTGCCAGCCGCCTCCGCAACAATAAAGCCCGCGCAGCGCAATTTTCGCGGGCTGCTCTAAAGCGGCAGCGCGCCGGTCTCCTTCAGCGTCTCCAGCACGATCGCCGTCTTCACGTGCTGAACCGAATCGTGCGGCAGGAGCACGCCGTTGACGAAGGCCGACAGAGCCTTCAGGTCGGGCGTCACCACCTTGAGGATGTAGTCCATCTCGCCGGTCAGCGCATGCGCCTCCTGAACCTCCGGCAGGCGCGCCAGAAGCTCGGCGAAGCGGCGCGCATTGTCGCGGTTGTGGGTGGCGAGCGTCACCGAAACGATGCTGACCAGCGAGAAGCCGAGCCTGTCGCGGTCGAGAACGGCCCGGTAGGAGCGGATCAGCCCCTCCTCCTCCAGCCGCTGGCGGCGGCGCGAGCATTGCGAGGGGGACAGGTTCACCCGCGCCGACAGGTCGCCATTGGTGAGCCGCGCATCCTCCTGCAGGAGTGCCAAAATCTTGCGGTCGAATCCGTCGAGCTGCTCCGCTTCCATTGAGAACTCTCCGATGGATGCACGATCCGTGCAAGAGGGGAGCACTCCCGGCAGGCTTTTGCAAGCTCCTTGCAGGGCGAAAGGCGTATCCTTGGCGGAACCGAATTTGGAGACCCGCGATGGGACCGTTCCCGCACGATGCGCCGCCCGCCAACGATCAGCGCCGAGAACCCGGCCGGCACCGACGGCTTCGAGTTCGTCGAGTTCGCGCATCCCGAGCCTGAGAAGCTCGAGGCGCTGTTCACGCGCATGGGCTACCGCCCGGTGGCGCGCCACCGCGACAAGGCGATCACCGTCGTGGCGCCAGGGCGACATCACCTATCTCGTCAATGCCGAGCCCGGCTCGCATGCCATGCGCTTCGTCGAGACGCACGGCCCTTGCGCGCCGTCGATGGCGTGGCGGGTGGTCGACGCGCGGCATGCCTTCGAGCACGCCGTCGCCAAGGGCGCGACGCCCTATGAGGGCGACGACAAGGCGCTCGACGTGCCGGCGATCGTCGGCATCGGCGGCTCGCTGCTCTATTTCGTCGAGCGCTACGGCAAGAAGGGCTCGGCCTATGACGCGGAGTTCGAATGGCTGGGCGAGCGCGACCCGCAGCCGGAGGGCGTCGGCTTCTACTATCTCGACCACCTGACCCACAACGTCTATCGCGGCAACATGGACAGATGGTGGGCGTTCTACCGCGAGCTGTTCGGCTTCAAGCAGATCCATTTCTTCGACATCGCGGGCAAGCTGACCGGGCTGGTGAGCCGGGCGATCACCTCGCCCTGCGGCAAGATCCGCATCCCGCTCAACGAGTCGACCGACGACCGCAGCCAGATCGAGGAGTATCTCAGGAAGTATCGCGGCGAGGGCATCCAGCACATCGCCGTCGGCACCGAGGCGATCTACGACGCCACCGACCGGCTGGCCGGCAACGGGCTGGCCTTCATGCCGGGGCCGCCCGACACCTATTACGAGAAGAGCGTCGAGCGGGTGGCCGGCCATGACGAGCCGGTGGAGCGCATGAAGCGGCACGGCATCCTGATCGACGGCGAGGGCGTGGTGGACGGCGGGACGACGAAGATCCTGCTGCAGATCTTCTCCAAGACGGTGATCGGGCCGATCTTCTTCGAGTTCATCCAGCGCAAGGGCGACGAAGGCTTCGGCGAAGGCAATTTCCGCGCCCTGTTCGAATCGATCGAGGAGGATCAGATCCGGCGCGGCGTGCTCAAGGCGAACGCGGCGGCCTGAGCAAGGCCGCCTGCGCCGCCGCCAGCGCGCGGACGAGCACCTCGGCGTCGCCGACCAGATTGGCCAGGACGAGCACGAGGCGCGCATTGAGCCGCGCGCTGTCCTCGGGCGAGAGCTCGTCATGGGCGGCGATCAGCGCCGCGTAGAAGGCGTCGCCCGCCGTGCCCAGCCGGTCGTCGCCGATCGCCTTGCCTGCCGTCATGTCGACCTCCCTTGCGCCCGCTGCCAGGCGGCGACGATGGCCGCCGCCGGGGCCGGCGCCGAAAAGCGCGCCGCGACATGCTGGTCGGGCCGCACCAGATAGAGCATGCCCTTGCCGTAGCGCGCCGCCAAGAGCGCCGGCGGGTCGTCGATCCGCACCACCGGCAGCTCCGGCGGCAGGCTGGGCGGCGGTTCGGCGGCGACAGCGAGCAGCGCGAAGCCGCTGCCGAAGCGGTGCAGCAGCCAGCCGGCATCGGCGATCGGCGCGTCGGCCATGGCGGCGCCGACGGGAAAGCCGGCCGGCGCGTCGTCGGCGGGCGGCGTCTGCAGCGACAGGCCGGCGAGGCTCGCCGGCTGCGACAGGCGGCCCGAATTGACCAGCCGGCGCGCGAAGTCGTGGTCGCGGGCAAGGTCGAGCACGGCGTCGCGGAAGATCGCATCCATCGCCGTCTTCGGCGTCATGAAGGCGGTGGCGCGGGCGGAGTTGGCGATGTTCTCGTCGGCCGCGGCGAGGCGCTCCTCGTCATAGGTGGCGAGCAGGGCAAGCGGGGCGGCGCCGCTCGCCACGAGGGCCAGCTTCCAGGCGAGGTTGTCGGCATCCTGGATGCCGCCATTGCCGCCGCGGGCGCCGAAGGGCGACACGACATGCGCGGCGTCGCCGGCGAAGATCACCCGGCCATGCACGAAGCGCTCCAGGCGGCGGCACTCGAAGGCATAGACCGACACCCAGTCGAGCCGGAAGCGGCGGTGGCCGAACATCCGCTCGAGGCGCGGCAAGACGCTCTCGGGCCGCCGCTCGAGCTCGGGATCGGCGTCGGGCCCGAGCTGGAGGTCGACGCGGCAGATGCGGTCGGGCTGCTTGTGGAGCAGTGCGGAGCGCCCGTCGTGGAACGGCGGATCGAACCAGAACCGGCGTTCGGGGGGCAGATCGGCGTCGAGCTCGACGTCGGCGATCAGGAAGCGCTCCTCGAAACGCTGGCCGGCGAAGTCGAGGCCGAGCAGCCGCCGCAAGGTCGAGCGGGCGCCGTCGCAGGCGATCACCCACTCGGCGTCGAGGCGGTAGGAGCCGTGCGGCGTCTCGACGGTCAGGGCAGCGCTTTGCGCATCTGCCGCGAGGCCGACGACGCGGTGCTGCCAACGCAGCTCGATCAGCCCGGGGAACTCGGCGGCGCGCTCGGCCAGGTACGCTTCGACATAGTGCTGCTGCAGGTTGACGAAGGCCGGCATCCGATGGCCGGGCTCGGGCTGCAGGTCGAAGGCCCACAGCTCCTCGTCGCCGCGGTAGAGACGCCCGACCTTCCAGGTGACGCCCTTTTCCAGCATGCGCGCGCCGACGCCCAGGCGATCGAATATCTCCAGGCTGCGCTTGGACCAGCAGATCGCCCGGCTGCCGGTCTTCGCCGCGCCGTGGTCGTCGAGGACCAGCACGGAAAGGCCGCGCAGCGCGCAGTCGATCGCCAGAGCGAGGCCGACCGGGCCGGCGCCGACGATCGCCACCTGGTGCTCGGCCATCAGGGAAGCCCGAGGCGGGCCACCTCCGCCCGCCGGCGGTCGGCGTCGAAGTCGAGGAAGTACTCGTCGAGCTGCGGCGGCGCCACCGAGGTGCCGGACAGCATGGCGTGGACCTGGCCGCGATGGTGGATCTGGTGCTGGAAAAGATGCGCCAGGAGATCGGCGATCGATTCCGGCACCTGGCCGTCCTCGCCGCGGTCGGTCAAGACGCGGCGGTCGAGGTCGGCCGGCCGCAGCCGGGCGCAGAAGTCGAGCAGCCGCCGGTCGAAGGCGGCCTGCGCAGCGGCCAGCGCGGCGGGGTCTTTGAAGTCCTTGAAATCGTCGAAGACACCGAGGCCGCGGCCGCCCTCCTCCAGCATGTCGAGATAAAAGATGTCGACCGACAGGATGTGGTTCAGCGTCGCCTCGATGGACGGGAAGAAGCTCGTCCGCTCGGCTTCGAACTCGCCCGGCTGCAGCGCCAGCACGGCGCGGTAGAGGCGGTCGTTCGACCAGAGGCTGTTCTCGGCCATGCGGCGGAGGTGGGTCGTCAGGTCCATGGCGGCTATCCCTGCAGCGCTTCCCACATGCGGCGGTCGCGCTCCGCCGTCCAGATGCGCGGCGTGTCGATGCCCAGCGCCTCGTCATAGGCGCGCGCGACGTTGAAGGGCAGGCAGTGCTCGTAGATGGCGAAGGCGGAGAATTTCGGGTCGCAGGCGGCGCGGCAGGCGTCCCACGCCTCTTTCAGGCTGCCGCCGCCGCGCGCCACCCGGGCGACCGGGCGGAAGGTCGAGGTGACGAAATCGGCGGTGCTGTCCAGCGCCTCGCCGACCTTGGCGGAGCCGACCAGCGCGGCGCCGCGGCCGGGCGCGATGGCGTCGGGCGCCATGCCGCGGATGCGCTCCAGCGTCGCCGGCCAGTCGCCGAAATGCGCGTCGCCGCAATAGCAGGCGGAGCGATACTCGACGATGTCGCCGGTGAACAGCACGTTGGCGTCAGGCACCGAGGCGACGATGTCGCCCGCCGTGTGGGCGCGGCCGAGGAAGGCAAGGTCGACGCGGCGCCGGCCGAGATAGAGCGTCATCGCATCGCCGAAGGTCAGGGTGGGCCAGGTGAGGCCGGGGATCTCCTCATGGCCCTCGAACAGGCGGGGAAAGCGGCCGAACTCCGACTGCCAATCCTCCTCGCCCCGCTCGGCCACCAGCGCGCGCGACCTTTGCGACATGATGACCTCGGAGGCGCCATAGGCCGAGGCGCCGAGCACCCGCACGGCGTGATAGTGGGTCAGCACGACATATTTGACGGGCTTGTCGGTGACGCTGCGGATCTTGTCGACCACCTGGCGGGCGAGCCGCGGCGTCGCCTGGGCGTCGACCACCATGACGCTGTCGTCGCCGACGATGACGCCGGAGTTCGGGTCGCCCTCGGCGGTGAAGGCGTAGAGGCCGGGGCCGATCTCGTCGAAGGCGACCCGCTTCTCGGCGACGTCGCCGGTGGACGCGAAGGATTTCGCCATGCGGCCTCCTGTCAGCGCGGGTCCTGGCCGGCGGGCACCACGGTCTGCTCGATGGCGCCGAAGATCGAGCGGCCGGCGCCGTCCTTCATCTCGATGCGCACCGTGTCGCCGTAACGCAGGAAAGGCGTCTTCGGTTCGCCGCCGGCCGAGCGTTTCCACGGTGCGCAGCTCGGCGATGCAGGAGATAGCCGACGCCGCCCTCGGCGAGCGGCTTGCCGGGGCCGCCGTCGAGCTTGTTGGAGATGGTGCCCGAGCCGATGATCGAGCCGGCCGACAAGTGGCCGCGTGCGTGGCCGCATGGGCGATCAGGTCGGCGAAGCCGAAAATCTTGTCGACCCCGGCATGCGGCGCGGCCGAACGGCTCGCCGTTGAGGTCGACGGCGAGCGGCAAATGCAGGCGGCCGCCGTCCCACGCCTCGCCCAGCTCGTCCGGGGTGACGGCGACCGGCGAGAAGGCCGAGGAGGGCTTCGACTGGAAGAAGCCGAAGCCCTTGGCGAGCTCGGCCGGGACCAGGTGCCGCAAGGAGACGTCGTTGACCAGCATGACCAGGCGGATGCGCCGCGCCGGCAGCGTCGGCCGGCAGCCCGGCCGGCACGTCGCCGACGATGACCGCGACCTCGGCCTCGAAATCGACGCCCCAGGCCTCGTCGGCGAGCGGGATCGGCGTCGCGCGGGCGCGAGGAAGGCGTCGGAGCCGCCCTGGTAGATCAGCGGATCGGTCCAGAAGCTCTCCGGCATCTCGGCGCCGCGCGCCCGGCGCACCAGCTCGACGTGGTTCACATAGGCCGAGCCGTCGGCCCATTGGTAGGCCCGCGGCAGCGGCGACAGCGCGTCGTGCTCGTGGAAGCGCTCGGACGGCACGGCGCCGTGCTCCAGGCTTTCGGCGAGGGTGGCCAGATGCGGGGCGATGCGGCGCCAGTCGTCGAGCGCCGCCTGCAAGGTCGGCACCAGGAAGGCGGCGTCGGTGAAGCGGGTGAGGTCCCGCGAGACGACCACCAACCGGCCGTCGCGGGTGCCGTCGTCCAAGCTCGCCAGCTTCATGCTCGTCTTCCTCCTCGATCCGCGCGGCTCACGACCAGTCGCCGCCGGGCGTGCCGTCGAAGTGCTTCTTCAGGCCCGACCAGCACTCGACATAGTCGTCCTGGCGCGTCTCCGTCTCGGCGGCGAAGCGCGTCAGCATCTGCGGATAGCGCGTCTCGAACATGAAGGCCATGGTGTGGTCGAGCTTCTGCGGCTTCAGCTCCACCGAGGTCGCCTTGCGGTAGCCGTCGGCATCCGGCCCGTGCGGCAGCATCATGTTGTGCAGGCTGATGCCGCCCGGCACGAAGCCCTCCTCCTTGGCGTCGTAGACGCCGCGGATCAGCCCCATGAACTCGCTCATGACGTTGCGGTGGTACCAGGGCGGCCGGAACGTGTGCTCGGCCACCAGCCAGCGCGGCGGGAAGATCACGAAATCGACATTGGCGGTGCCCTCCTCGCCGCTCGGCGCCGTCAGCACCGTGAAGATCGACGGGTCGGGATGGTCGAACAGGATGGCGCCGACCGGCGAGAAGGTGGAGAGGTCGTATTTGTAGGGCGCGTAGTTGCCGTGCCAGGCGACGACATCGAGCGGCGAATGGCCGATCTCGGTGACGTGGAAGCCGCCGCACCATTTGACGAACAGCCGGCAGGGCGTCTCCTTGTCCTCGTAGGCGGCGACCGGCGTCTTGAAGTCGCGCGGGTTGGCCAGGCAATTGGCGCCGATCGGCCCGCGGTCGGGCAGCGTGAACTTGGCGCCGTAATTCTCGCAGACATAGCCGCGCACCGGCCCGTCCATCAGCTCCACCTTGAACACCATGCCGCGCGGCACCACGCAGAGCTCGCCGGGCGACACCTCCATCGCCCCCATCTCGGTGACCACGCGGATGCCGCCCTCTTGCGGCACGAACAGCATCTCGCCGTCGGCGTTGAAGAAATGGTCGTCGACCATGGACGCGTTGGCGACGTAGACATGCGCTGCCATGCCGACCTGGGTGTAGACGTCGCCGGCGGTGGTGAAGGTCGCCATGCCGGACAGGAAATCGGTCTCGGCGGCGGGCAGCGGCAGCGGGTTCCAGCGCAGCTGGCCCAGCGCCAGGCGGTGGTCGCCGACATTGGGAGCCGACTTCCAATTGTCGAAGCGGGTGGCCTCGAAGCGGCCGCTGTGGCGGACGCTCGGCCGGATGCGATAGAGCCAGGAGCGCTCGTTGATGCCGCGCGGCGCGGTGAAGGGCGAGCCGGACAGCTGCTCGGCATAAAGGCCGTAGGCCGGGCGCTGCGGCGAGTTCTGGCCTTGCGGCAAGGAGCCGGGCAGCGTCTCGGTCTCGAAATCGTTGCCGAAGCCCGGCATGTAGCGAAGGCTCATGGCGCATCCTCCCGTCGGCGGCTTTTGCCCTTGTAACAAGGGGAGGACGGGCAGGAAATGCCCTACTCCCAGTCCATCACCACCTTGCCGGACTTGCCGCTCGTCATCAGAGCGAAACCGTCGGCGAAATCGGCCGCGCCGATGCGGTGGGTGATCAGCCCGGAGACGTCGAGCGGCCCCTGCACCAGGGCGATCATCTTGTACCAGGTCTCGAACATCTCGCGGCCGTAGATGCCCTTCAACGTCAGCATCTTGAAGATCACCTTGTTCCAGTCGATCTCGAAGCCGGTCGGCGCGATGCCGAGGATGGCGATCTTGCCGCCATTGTTCATGGTGTCGATCATGTCGCGGAAGGCCGGCGCGGCGCCGGACATCTCCAGCCCGACGTCGAAACCCTCGGTCATGCCGATCTTTTTCATGACATCCGGGAGCTTCTCCTGCGAGGCGTCGACCACGTGCTGCACGCCGAGCTTCTTGGCCAGCGCCAGGCGGACCGGGTTGATGTCGGTGATCACCACTTTTCGCGCGCCGACGCATTGCGCCACCAGGGCGCCCATGATGCCGATCGGCCCGGCGCCGGTGACCAGCACGTCCTCGCCGACGAGGTCGAAGGACAGCGCCGTGTGCACCGCGTTGCCGAGCGGGTCGAAGATCGCCGCGATCTCGTCGGGAACGTCGTCGGGGATCGGCACCACGTTGTGCTGCGGCAGGACGACATATTCGGCAAAGGCGCCGGGACGGTTGACGCCGACGCCCAGCGTGTTGCGGCAGAGATGGCCGCGGCCGGCGCGGCAGTTGCGGCAGTGGCCGCAGACGATGTGCCCCTCGCCCGCGACGCGCTGGCCGACCCGGTATTCGGTTACCGCGGCGCCGAAATCGGCGACCGTGCCGACGAATTCGTGGCCGGTCACCATGGGCACCGGGACGGTTTTCTTCGCCCACTCGTCCCAGTTCCAGATGTGGACGTCGGTGCCGCAGATCGCCGCCTTGCGAACCTTGATCAGCACGTCGTTGGGGCCGATGTCGGGGACCGGCACCTCCTCCATCCACAGCCCCGGCTCGGGCTTTGCCTTGACCAGCGCGCGCATCATGTTGGACATTTCATAGTTCCTAGGAAATTATTCTCAACTCGCGTCCGACCTCGGCGAAGGCGTCGACCGCGCGGTCGATGTCGCCGGGCGAATGGGCGGCCGACATCTGGGTGCGGATGCGGGCCTGGCCCTTGGGCACGACGGGGAAGGAGAAGCCGATCACGTAGATGCCGCGCTCGAGCAGCCGCGCCGCCATCTCCTGGGCCAGCGCCGCGTCGCCCAGCATGACGGGTATGATCGGGTGGCCGGCGCCGGCGAGGCGGAAGCCCAGCGCCTCCATCTTCTGCCGGAAGCGGGCCGCATTGTCGTAGAGGCGCCGGCGCAGCCCGCCGCCCGCCTCGATCATGTCGAAGACGGTGAGCGAGGCGCCGGCGATGGCCGGGGCCAGCGTGTTGGAGAACAGATAGGGGCGGGAGCGCTGGCGCAGCCACTCCACCACCTCGCGCCGGCCCGCCGTGTAGCCGCCGGAGGCGCCGCCCAGCGCCTTGCCGAGCGTGCCGGTGACGATGTCGATGCGGCCCTCGACGCCGCAATGCTCCGGCGAGCCGCGGCCGTTCTCGCCGACGAAGCCGATGGCATGGCTGTCGTCGACCATCACCATGGCGTCGTGCTTCTCCGCCAGGTCGCAGATGCCGGCCAGATTGGCCACGATGCCGTCCATCGAGAAGACGCCGTCGGTGGCGACCAAGCGGAAGCGCGCGTCGGCCGCCTCCTCGAGGCGGCGCTCGAGGTCGGCCATGTCGTTGTTGGCATAGCGGAGGCGGCGCGCCTTGCAGAGCCTCACCCCGTCGATGATCGAGGCGTGGTTGAGCGCGTCGGAGATCACCGCGTCCTCCTCCGACAGCAGCGTCTCGAAGAGCCCGGTATTGGCATCGAAGCAGGAGGAGTAGAGGATCGCATCCTCGAAGCCCAGGAAGCCGGCGATGCGGGCTTCCAGCGCCTTGTGCTCCTCCTGGGTGCCGCAGATGAAGCGCACCGAGGCCATGCCATAGCCGTAGCGGTCGAGCGCCGCTTTCGCGGCCTCCGTCAGCTCCGGGCTGTCGGCGAGGCCGAGATAGTTGTTGGCGCAGAAGTTCAGCACCTGCTGGCCGCCCGCCACCTCGATGGCGCCGGCCTGTTTCGAGGTGATGACGCGCTCGGCCTTGTAGAGGCCGGCGGCCTTCAGCCCGTCGAGCTCGGCGGCGATGTGGGTGAGGTAGCGATTGCCCATCGCCGGCTCCTAGAAGAAGGCCTGGATGCCGGTCTGAGCGCGGCCGAGGATCAGTGCATGAACATCATGAGTTCCCTCATAGGTGTTCACCGTCTCAAGGTTCTGAGCGTGACGCATCACATGGTAGCCGATCTGGATGCCGTTGCCGCCATGCATGTCGCGGGCCTGGCGGGCGATGTCGAGCGCCTTGCCGCAATTGTTGCGCTTGACCAGGCTGATCATCTCGGGCGCCATGCGCCCCTCGTCGAGCAGGCGGCCGACGCGCAGCGAGCCTTGCAGGCCAAGCGCGATCTCGGTCTGCATGTCGGCGAGCTTCTTCTGGAAGAGCTGCGTGGCGGCGAGCGGCTTGCCGAACTGCCGGCGGTCGAGGCCGTATTCGCGGGCGCGGTGCCAGCAATCCTCCGCGGCGCCCATGGCGCCCCAGGAAATGCCGTAGCGGGCGCGGTTGAGGCAGCCGAACGGCCCCTTGAGCCCGGACACGTTGGGCAGCAGCGCCGTCTCGGGCACCTCGACGCCGTCGAGCACGATCTCGCCGGTGACCGAGGCGCGCAGCGACAGCTTGCCCTCGATCTTCGGCGCCGACAGGCCCTTCATGCCCTTCTCCAGGACGAAGCCGCGGATGGCGCCCTCATGGGCGGCCGACTTCGCCCAGACGACGAAGACGTCGGCGATCGGCGCGTTGGAGATCCAGGTCTTGGAACCGGTGAGGCGGTAGCCGCCGGCGGTCTTGTCGGCACGCGTCCGCATGCCGGCCGGGTCGGAGCCGGCCTCGGGCTCGGTCAGCCCGAAGCAGCCGATCCACTCGCCGGAGGCGAGTTTTGGCAAGAACTTGCGGCGCTGCGATTCGTCGCCATAGGCGTAGATCGGATACATGACCAGCGAGGACTGGACGCTCATCATCGAGCGATAGCCGGAATCGACGCGCTCCACCTCGCGCGCCACCAGGCCGTAGGAGACGTAGCCGGCGCCGGCGCCGCCATATTCCTCCGGAACCGTGACGCCGAGCAGGCCGGCCTCGCCCATCTCGCGGAAGATCGCCGGGTCGGTCTTCTCCTCCAAATAGGCCGCCTCGACGCGCGGGGCGAGCTTGTCGGCCGCGAAGGCGGCGGCTGCGTCGCGGATCATGCGCTCGTCCTCGGCGAGCTGGTCGTCGATCAGGAACGGATCGCTCCAGGAGAAAGCGGCACTGCCGGCGGGCCGGTCGACGGACTCGGGTCTTGCGCTCATGACGTGAAATCCCAGGGTTCGCTTGCTTGCGGCGTCCATCCTACCGCCGGAAGGCGGCCGCCGCGAGTGGTCTTACGCGTCGCGGCCGGGCGGCGTCCACCCTTATCATTTGATGTTTTCCCGAAACGCGGTGCTAACCATTGCCGGCGAATTGTCGCGGCAGCGAAGGAGCGGCGGCGATGACCTTTCCGGCGTGTTAACGCCTGGCCTCACAAGGTCTCATCACAAACTCAAAAGCATTCGCACCCGGGGGAACTCAAAGGGGCAATGTCTCAGCAGAAGGCAACGACCGGCTCTGGCCGGCTGATCGCGCTGTTCACCGCCGCCTATTGCGTGGCGTTGCTCATCGTCGCCGCGATGGCGCTCGCCTCCTACCTGCTGCTGCAGGAGATGATGGCGGCGCAGCAGAGCGACGAGAGGCTGCTCGCCCTGATCAACACCCAGAAGGCGCTGTCGCAGCGGGTCATGTTCCTGGCCGCGGCCGCCGACACGGCGACGGCGCACGAGAAGCCGGCGCTGCTCGAACTCGCTGCGCATCGCCACCGCCGATTTCGAGAACGGCTATGACGAGCTGCTCGAGCGGACCGGCGCCGACCCCGACGCGCCGGCGCGGCTCGACCCGAGCTCGGTGGAAAGCGTGCTGTTCGGCAAGCCGTACCACCTCGACTATTTCTCGCTCGGGCTCGCTGCCAATGGTTGGCGCTTCATCTCCGCCGTGCAGACGGAGCTCGGCATCGGCGGGCCGGCCTCCGGCTATCTCGCCGGCCGCGACCGCGCGCGGCTCGACGAGACGGTCGCCAAGGCGACGCTGCAGGGCTACACGGCGCTCGGCGACCGCATCACCGCGAAATCCAACTCGCGGCTAGCCGACATGCTGCGCATCCACCGGCGGCTGTTCTTCGCCACGCTGGCCGTCATCGTGCTGGTGGCGCTGTTCATCTTCCGGCCGATGTCCAAGGTGATCATGCGGCGCACCCACGAGCTGGTCGACGCGCGCAACTCGATGGCCTTCATCGCCGTGCACGACGGGCTGACCGGGCTCTACAACCGCACCTTCCTGACCGACCATTTCGACACGCTGATCAAGGGCGCGCAGCGCAGGCGGGAGCGGCTCGCCGTGCTGCAGCTCGATCTCGACCGCTTCAAGCAGATCAACGACACGCTCGGGCACGCCGCCGGCGACTACGTGCTGGTGATGACGGCGCAGCGCATGCGCGAAGCGTGCCGCGCCTCCGACCTGTGCGTGCGGCTCGGCGGCGACGAGTTCGTGATGATCCTCAGCGGCGCCGGCAGCGGCGACGATATCCAGAGCGTGGCGCGGCGCATCCTCGACCGCATCAACGAGCCGATCAGCTTCCAGGGGGCGACCATCCATCCCGGCGCGAGCGCCGGCATCGCCGTCTATCCGATCGACGCCGACAACGCCAACGACCTGATCGTGCATGCCGACCTGGCGCTCTATTCGGCCAAGCGCCAGGGCGGCGGCGGCTTCTCGTTCTTCTCCGACGAGTTGCGCAAGGAGCTGGAGCACCGCAAGCAGCTGGAGCGCGACCTCAAGCTGGCGATCGCCGAGGAGGCGTTCAGCGTCTACTACCAGCCGCAGGTGTCGCTCAGGAACGGCGGCATCACCGGCGTCGAGGCGCTGGTGCGCTGGCAGCACCCGGAGCGCGGCATGATTTCGCCGTCCGAGTTCATTCCGGTCGCCGAGAAATCGGGCATGATGGCGCAGATCGGCCGCATCGTGGTGCGCAAGGCGATCGCCCAGGCGGCCGAGTGGCACCATGCCGAGATCCCCTTCGGGCGGCTGGCGGTCAACGTCTCGGGGGCGGAGCTGCGCGAGCACGATTTCGACCGCTTCCTGTTCGACACGCTGGCCACCGCCGGGCTGCCGACCGAGCGGCTGTCGCTGGAGATCGTCGAATCGGTGATCCTCGACGACGAGAAGACGGGCATCGCCGCCAAGCTGCGCCACATCCGCTCCGCCGGGGTGCATCTAGAGCTCGACGATTTCGGCACCGGCTATGCCTCGCTGAGCCACGTCAACCCCAACGAGATCGACCGGCTCAAGATCGACCGCCGCTTCGTCCAGAACATCAACGCCAACGGCGACAACACCAAGATCGTGCGGGCGATCACCGAGCTGGCGCGCGGGCTTGGCATCTCCATCATCGCCGAGGGCGCCGAGACCGAGGCCGAGCTCTCCTCGCTGCTGACCATCGGCTGCGAGCAGGTGCAGGGCTATTCCATCGCCTTCCCGATGCCCGGGCCGCAGGCCGGCGAATGGCTCGCTGCGCGCGGCTCGCGAAAGGCGCGGCTGTCGCTCGTCCAGGGCGGCGCGGCGTAAGGGGGAGCCGGGCCGCGCTGACCTCGTCACCGCTCCGGCATCTCCTGGTCGTCGCGGCGGCGCTGGCCGGGGTGGCCGTCGAGGCGCTCAGATCCTGATGGCGTAGCGGATGCCGTCATAGATGGCGGCGTGGATGTTGCGCGAGGCGACCGCGTCGCCAATCCTGAAGAGACGGAAGGCGCCAGGCTGGCGATCCGGGAAGATCTCGCCGCCGGACACCAGGCGCTCATAGTCGACCGCGCCGGCGTTCTTCGACAGCGGCTTCAGGGCCTGGTAGAGCTCGTCAAGCGGCTGGGTGCCGTGCTCGACCACCACCTGGTCGACGCGCCGCTCCTCCTGCCAGCCCGGCGCGAAGTCCGAGGACAGCGTGGCGACCAGCGCGTTGCCGTCACGGCGGACCGCCGACAGGCGCGTGTTGATGGTGACGCGGACGCCGTTTTCCTGGAAGGCGCGCATGTAAGGCACGTGGTTCATGCCGCCCATCTCGGGGGCAAAAAAGCGCTCGGGCGAGACCAGCTCGAGGCGCGACCCGGAACCGGCGATCCGCTCGGCCGCGCTCATCCCCTGGTGACCGCCATTGTCGTCGTAGAGCAGCACCGTCTCGGCCGCCTTGACGCTGCCCGAGAGGATGTCCCAGCTCGACACGACGAGGTCGTCGCCCGCGACGAGCGGCGGGTTCTGCGGCAGGCCGCCGGTGGCGACCACCACCGTGTCGGGGTCGAGGCCCAGCACGTCCTCGGCCTCGGCCCAGAGGTCGTAGCGGATGCCGACGCCCAGCCGCTCCAGCTCGGCCAGCCGCCAGTCGACGATGCCGATGAGCTCGCGGCGGCGCGGGTTCTGGACGGCCAGGCGGATCTGCCCGCCGGCCTGGGCGAGCGGCTTCCAGCACCGTCACCGCGTGGCCGCGCTCGGCGGCGACCCGCGCCGCCTCCAGCCCGGCCGGGCCGGCGCCGACCACGACGACGCGGCGGCGCGGGCCTTCGGCAGGCGTGATGACATGCGGGATCGTCGCCTCGCGCCCGGTGGCGGCGTTGTGGATGCAGAGCGCCTCGCCGCCCTCGTAGATGCGGTCGAGGCAGTAGGTGGCGCCGACGCAGGGCCGGATCTCGTTCTCGCGGCCCTCCAGCACCTTGCGGACGATGTGCGGCTCGGCGAGATGGGCGCGCGTCATGCCGACCATGTCGAGCTTGCCGGCGGCGATGGCATGGCGGGCAGTGGCGACGTCGGCGATGCGGGCGGCATGGAAGACCGGGAAGCGGGTCGCCGCGCGCACCTCGCCGGCGAAGTCGAGATGCGGCGCCGAGCGCATGCCGGCGATGGGGATCACCTCGGTCAGCAGAGCGTCGGTCTCGATGCGGCCGCGGATGACGTTGAGGAAGTCGATGCGGCCGGAGGCGGCGAGCCGCTGGGCGATCTCGACGCCTTCGGCGCGCGACAGGCCCTGCTCGAAATTCTCGTCGGCCACCAGGCGGATGCCGACGACGAAGTCCGGCCCGACCGCCTCGCGCACCGCGTCGAGCACCAGGAAGGTGAAGCGCAGCCGGTTGTCGAGCGAGCCGCCGAAGGCGTCGTCGCGCCGGTTGGTGGCCGGCGACCAGAAGCCGTCCATGAGATGCCCGTAGGCCTCGAACTCGATGCCGTCGAGGCCGGCGGCCTGCATGCGCTGGGCGGCGGCGGCGTAGTCGGCGACGATGCGCTCGATGTCCCAGTCCTCGGCCTCCTTGGGGAAGGCGCGGTGGGCCGGCTCGCGCACCGGCGAGGCCGACAGCACGGGCAGCCAGTCGGCCTTGTTCCAGCCGGTGCGGCGGCCGAGATGGGTGAGCTGGATCATCACCTTGCAGTCGTGCTCGTGGCAGGCGTCGGCGAGCTCGGCGAGCCAAGGAACGATCTCGTCGCGATAGGCCTCGAGGTTGCCGAAGGCGGCCGGGCTGTCGCGCGAGACGATCGCCGAGCCGGCGGTCATGGTCAGCGCCATGCCGCCACGGGCCTTCTCGGCATGGTAGAGCCGGTAGCGCTCCTTCGGCATGCCGTCTTCCGAATAGGCCGGCTCGTGGCCGGTCGACATGACGCGGTTCTTCAGCGTCAGGTGCTTGAGGCGGTAGGGCTGGAGCAGCGGATCGGTGGTCATCGGGATCGCCTCGGGAAAGCGGTTGCCGCCTTGCGGCGGGATGCGCCGCGGTCGTATATGGGCCGATGACCGAAACCAGCAAGCTCAGCCAGCTCGGCCGCCAGGCTGCCGCGCCCGCCTCGCCCGACGAAGCGGTGCTGGAGACGGTGCCGTTCAGCCGCCCGGCCGGGCCGGCGACCATCGTGCGCTTCGCCTGTCCGGAGTTCACCTCGCTCTGCCCGGTGACCGGCCAGCCCGATTTCGCGCACCTCGTGATCGACTACGCGCCGGACCGGCTGCTGGTGGAATCGAAGTCGCTGAAGCTGTTCCTCACATCCTTCCGCAACCATGGCGCGTTCCACGAGGAGTGCACGACGGAGATCGCCAGGCGCGTGGTCGAGGCGACGGCGCCGCTGTGGCTGCGCATCGCCGGCTACTGGTATCCGCGCGGCGGCATGCCGATCGACGTGTTCTGGCAGACCGGCGCGCCGCCCGCCGACGCCTGGCTGCCGGAGACGGGCGTGGCGCCCTATCGCGGGCGCGGCTAGATCAGTTCGCCGTTTCATAGAAACGGCGAACTGCTCTATCTCTTTGTTTTGGCCGCATTTGTGCGACGCCAGGTGATTCCACCTGGCTGCAAAATGCTCTAGGCAGATCGCGCTTCTCATTCGCAGTGGAACTGGCTGAGCGCCCAGTCCTTGGTCTGCGAGATCAGGTCGGAGACCTTCCAGACGGCACCGATCTTGCGCAGCCGCCACTCGACCTTGGCCGCGCCATCTTCCGTCTCGAAGCCGGCCGTCACCACGGCGCGGTCGCCGTCCACCGCCTCCGAAAGCTTGAGCGTCGACAGCACCTTGGCCGGGTCGTAGTCGGCATCGTCGAAGGGCAGCGACGGGTCGAGGCAACCTTCCTCGCCACCCTGCCGGATCGCCTCGTCCATCAGCAGGACGTGCCGCGCCGGGTCGATGAAGAGGTTGCGCGCCTCCGGGGTGAGCTCCAGGCCCGGCTTCTCGTAGAACAGCCGCACCGCGTCCGACGCCGCGCCGGCCTGCGCCTCGGCGGCGCCGAGCAAGAGGACCGCGACGGCGGCTGGCGGCCGCATCAGTACCAGGCATCCTCGGCGGCCGCCTTGCGGCGGGCCATGAAGTCCTGGAGGGCCTCGTCGATGCCGGGGTCGAGCGGCGGCGCCTCATACTCGGCGAGCAGCTTCTTCCAGCGGCGGTTGGCGCGCATGGCGGCATCCTCGGAGCCGGCGGCCTCCCATTTCTCGAACGGCTCGTTGTCGGCGATGTCGGAATCCCAGAAGGCCGTCTCGTAATTGGCCATGGTGTGGGCGCAGCCGAAGAAATGGCTGCCGGGGCCGACCTCGCGGAAGGCGTCGAGGGCGAGCTGGTTGTCGTCCACCACGACGCCGTCGAGATAGGTGTGCAGGGCACCGCAGAAATCGGTGTCCATGACGAACTTCTCGTAGGACATGGAAAGCAGCCCGTCGACGAAGCCGGCCGAATGAAGGATGAAGTTGGCGCCGCAATGGACGGCGGCCAGCATCGACATGGTGGCCTCGTTCATCGCATGGGCGTCGGGCAGCTTCGAGGTGGTGAAATTGCCAGAGCAGCGCAGCGGCAGGCGGAGCCGGCGCGCCAGCTGGCCGATCACCATGGAGCCGATGGCCGGCTCCGGGGTGCCGAAGGTGGGCGAGCCCGAGCGCAGCGACATGGACGACAGGAAGTTGCCGAAGATGACCGGCGCGCCCGGCCGCTCCAGCTGGGTGAGCGCGCAGCCGGCCATGGTCTCGGCCAGCGACTGGGCAATCGCGCCGGCGTTGGTGACCGGGCCCATGGCGCCGCCGAGGATGAACGGGACGATGACCGCCGCCTGGTTGGCGCGGGCGTAGGCGCGCATCGAAAGCGTCATGGTGCCGTCCCACACCAAGGGCGAGTTGACGTTGACATTGCCCAGGATGACGCAGTTGCGGTCGACGAAATCGCGCCCGAACACCAGGCGGGCCATTTCGATCGAGTCCTCGGCGCGTGCCTGAGAGGTCACCGAGCCCATGAAGCCGCGATCGGAATAGCGGATGTGGCTGTAGACCATGTCGAGATGCCGCTTGTTGACGGGCAGGTCGACGGGTTCGCAGATGGTGCCGCCGGAATGGTGCAGCCAGGGCGACGATTGGGCGAGCTTCACCAGGTTGCGGAAGTCCTCGATGGTGCCGTAGCGGCGGCCGCGGTCGAGGTCCATGACGAAGGGCGAGCCATAGGCCGGCGAGAAGACGACCGCCCGGCCGCCGATCTGCACCGAGCGCGCCGGGTTGCGGGCGTGCTGGGTGAACTCGGCGGGCGCGGTGCGCAGCACCTCCCGCAGCATGCCGGGCTCGAAGCGGACCCTGAGGCCGTCGACCGAGGCGCCGGCGCCGCGCCACAGCTCGATCGCCTCTGGGTCGTCGCGGAACTCGATGCCGATCTCGGCCAGGATGCGGTCGGCAGTGGCCTCGATGCGCAAAAGGCTCTCTTCCGACAGCACGTCATAGGTCGGGATGTTGCGCAGGATGAAGGGGCGGCCGAGGTCGCGCGACCCGTGCGAACGCTGGTCGCGGCGCGCCACCCGCCCGCCGCGGCGGCCGGTTTCCGCTGCCTGCCCCGATGTGACTGCTTCCATCGCGCGTCGCCTCCCTGGTGCCGCAAAGTCCGGCAGGACAGAACATAGCGCGCTGTCAAGGGTGCCGACAGCGTCATTCGCGCCCCGGTCTGGTGCCAGCGCGACGTGGACAACCGGCTTGCGGCAGTATCGGAGCGACCCCGAATCCGCCTAGACTTGGCACGATGCCCATTCGCCCGCTGCCCGAGACCGTCGTCAACCAGATCGCCGCAGGCGAGGTGGTGGAGCGGCCGGCGAGCGTGGTCAAGGAGCTGGTGGAGAACGCGCTGGACGCCGGCGCCGCGGCGGTCGAGATCGTCACCGCCGGCGGCGGGCTGGCGCTGGTCAGGGTCAGCGACGACGGCGCCGGCATCGCCGCCGACGAGCTGCCGCTGGCGATCGGCCGGCACTGCACCTCGAAGCTGGTGGACGACGTCGCCGACATCCGCTTCCTGGGCTTTCGCGGCGAGGCGCTGCCGTCGATCGGCTCGGTGTCGCAGCTGACGATCCGCTCGCGCACCGCGGGCGCCGATGCGGGGTCGGAGATCGGGGTGGCGCGCGGCAGCGTGTCGCCGGTGCGGCCGGCGGCCGCCAACCGCGGCACGGTGGTCGAGGTGCGCGACCTCTTCCACGCCACGCCGGCGCGGCTGAAGTTCATGAAGAGCGAGCGCGCCGAGGCGGCGGCGATCACCGACGTGGTGCGGCGCATCGCGCTCGCCTTCCCAGGGGTCCGCTTCACGCTGACCGGCAGCGACCGGATGCCGCTGGAGCTGCCGCCGAGCGGCCTGGAGCGGCGGCTTTCGCTGGTCGTCGGGGCGGAGTTCGCCGACAATGCGATCGCGCTGGCGGCCGAGCGGGACGGCGTGCGGCTGGACGGCTTCGTTTCGGTGCCGTCCTTGACGCGCGCCAACAGCCTCCAGCAATACGCCTATGTCAACGGGCGGCCAGTGCGCGACAAGCTCATTGCGGGCGCCGTGCGCGGCGCCTTCGCCGACGTGCTGCCGCGCGACCGCCATCCGGTCACGGCGCTGTTCCTGACGCTCGACCCGGCCGAGGTGGACGTCAACGTGCATCCGGCCAAGGCGGACGTGCGCTTCCGCGACCCCGGGCTGGTGCGCGGCCTGATCGTCGGCGCCATCCGGCAGGCGCTGGCCGGCGCTGGCATCCGCCCGGCGACCAGCGCGGCGGCGGCGATGGCGGCGGCGTTCCGTCCCGGCGCAACGGCGGCAGGCCGCGCCTGGGCGCAGGCGGGCGGGCACGCGCCGGCGAGCTCGCCCAGCCGGCCGCTGTTCGGCGGCTTCGGCGAGGCCGAGCAAGCGGCCTTCGATGCCGGGCCGGGCATGGTGAGCGCCGACGCGCGCGCCGGGACGAGCGAGGCGCAGCCGGCGGCGGCCGAAGCGCCGCTTGGCGCGGCGCGGGCGCAGCTGCACGAGACCTACATCGTCGCCGAGACGGCCGATTCGCTGGTCATCGTCGACCAGCATGCGGCGCATGAGCGGCTGGTCTACGAGGCGCTGAAGACGGCGCTGGAGGCGCGGCCAGTGCCCTCGCAGCTGCTTTTGATGCCGGAAATCGTCGACCTGCCGGCCGACGACGTCGAGCGCATCGCCCTCAACGCGCCGACGCTTGGCCGCTTCGGGCTCGCCGTGGAGCGGTTCGGGCCTGGCGCGGTGGCGGTGCGCGAGACGCCGGCGATGCTCGGCGAGGTCGATGCCGGCCAGCTGGTGCGCGACCTCGCCGACGAGCTGGCGGACGCCGACACCGCCGAGCTCCTGAAGGAGCGGCTGCACGCCATCGCCGCGCGCATGGCCTGCCACGGCTCGGTGCGGGCGGGCCGGCGGCTGAAGCCCGACGAGATGAACGCGCTGCTCCGGCAGATGGAGGCGACGCCGGGCTCGGCGACCTGCAACCATGGCCGGCCGACCTATATCGAGCTGAAGCTGGCCGATATCGAGCGGCTGTTCGGGCGACGCTAAGCCGCCTTCGGCTTGACCTCGCCGGCGTTTTGTGGAGAAGGGAAGGCTCCGAAAGGCGTCCTCATGATGAACCGCTTCGAGGGCCCCGGCTCCCGGGAGGCCCGCATCCGCTATCTCGACGGCGACTTCCAGGTCATCAGTCCCGGTGCCTTCGTGCGCTGCGCGGTGACCGGCGAGTCGATCCCGCTCGACGAGCTGCGCTATTGGAGCGTGGCCCGCCAGGAGGCCTATGTCAGCGCGACGGTCTCGCTGCAGCGCGAAATGGACGCCAATCCGGTGATGAGGATCCGCTTCTAGAGCCTGATCGGCCGATCGGCGATCAGGCCCCGGGCACCGTGTCCGCCAGCAGGCGCCGGCGCCAGTTGCGCTGCGTCTCGGCGACGATGCGGTCGGCCAGATCCGGCGGCTCGAACGCCACGTCGATCTCCAGCACCAGGGCGCGCGCCAGCATGGCGCCGGCGGCGGCCGAGCCGTTGCGCAGGCGCGCCGCGTCCTTTCCCGTGGTGACCAGGTCGAGGCCGGCATCGCGCGCCGCGCCGGCCAGCTCGATCAGCTCCTCGTCGGTGAAGGCGTGGTGGTCGGCGAAGGAGCGGGTCTCGACCACGGTGCCGCCCGCCTCGGTCACGCTGTCGAAAAACTTGGCCGGGTTGCCGATGCCGGCGAAGGCGAGGAAGCGGCGGCCGGCCACCGGACTGCCGGCGCGCGGCCGCGCGACGCCGTCGTAGACGGCCCGGCCGGCGCGCGCGGCGCGGCGCACCAGCGCGTCTGCCGCTCCCCCCTCGCCCATCCGGAGCACCGCGTCGGCGAGCCTGAGCTGGTCGAGGACGGGCGCCCTGACGGGACCGCCGGGGATGACGTGGCCGTTGCCGAGGCCGCGCCGGGCATCGACCACCAGGAGCGCGAAATCCATGTGGATGCGGGCGCTCTGGAAGCCGTCGTCCATGATCAGGAAATCGCAACCGTCGGCGATCAGCAGGCGGGCGGCGGCGGCGCGGTCGGCGGTGACCACGGTCGGCGCCGCCTCGGCCAACAGCAGCGGCTCGTCGCCGACATGGCGGGCGCTGTCATCCCGGGCATCGACCCTATGCGGCTCACGGAAGCTGCCGCCATGGCCGCGCGACAGGAAGCCGGGCAAAAGCCCGGCGCTGCGGGCTGCAGCGGCCAGCGCCAGGGCGACCGGCGTCTTGCCGGCGCCGCCGACGGTGAGATTGCCGACGCACAGCACCGGCGCGCCGACGCGGACGCGCGGCGCCCCCTTGAGGCGCAAGCGGGCCACCGCGCCGTAGACCGAGGAGAGCGGAAGCAGGGCGCGGGCGCGCCAGTCGGGCTTCTCCCACCAGAATGGGGGCGCCTCGGTGGCCATGCTCAAGCCGCGCTTCTCGGGATCATGGTCTAGACCGCCCCGTGGCCGCCGGTGCCGTTGGTCTCCTTGAGCCGCGACTTGACGATCAGCGGGTGAATATAGGGCTCCAGCGCCTTCAGGGTGGCCGACAGCGCGCCGCGCATGTCGTCGACCGTAGCGGCACCGGCGGCGATCATCTCCTCGCGCGCCTGCTCGTTCTTGAGCAGGAAATTGACGGCGCCGGCCAGCATGTCGCGGTCGCGGACCAGCCTGGCGCCGCCGCCGTCGATCAGCCGCTGGTAGGTGTCGCGGAAGTTCTGGACGTTGCGGCCGGCCAGCACGGCGGTGTCCAGCATGGCCGGCTCAAGCGGGTTCTGGCCGCCCTCGGAGGTGAGCGAGCGGCCGACGAAGGCGATCTCGGTAAGGCGGAGGTAGAGGCCCATCTCGCCGATCGTGTCGCCGAGCAGGATGTCGGTGCGATCGGTGACGGCCTCGCCCTGGCCGCGCCGCACCACGTCGAGGCCGTCGGCGGCGAAGGCCTCGGCGATGGCGTCGGCGCGGTCGGGATGGCGCGGCACGATGATGGTGAGCAGGCCCTTGTGGCGCGGCTTCAGGATCTGGTGCACCTCGGCGGCGACCTGCTCCTCGCCGTCATGGGTGGAGACGGCGGCCCAGGTCTTGCGGCTGCCGATCTGCGCCTTCAGCTCGGCCAAAGCGCGCTCGTCGGCGGGCGGCGGGTCGGTGTCGACCTTGAGGTTGCCGGAGACGGTGACGGGTCGGGCGCCAAGCGCGCGGAAACGCTCGCCGTCGACCTCCGACTGGGCGACGACATGGGCGAGGTTCTCGAACAGCGCCTCGGCGATGAAGGCGCGCTTCTTCCAGGAGGCGAAGGAGCGGTCGGAGAGGCGGCCATTGACCAGGACCTGCGGCACGCGGCGGGCGCCGAGCTCCAGGATGGTCATCGGCCAGATTTCCGATTCGGCGATGATGGCGAGGTCGGGCTGCCAGTGGTTCAAGAAGTGGCTGACCGCCGGCTTGAGGTCGAGCGGCACGTATTGGTGGATGACGCGCTCGCCGAGGCGCTCATCGGCGACTCGCGCCGAGGTCACCGTGCCGGTGGTGAGCACGACGTTGATGCCGAAGCCGAGGATCCGCTCGATCAGCGGCACCACGGCGATGGTCTCGCCGACGCTCGCGGCATGCACCCAGACCAGCGGCCCGACGGGCCGCGGCCGGCTGGCGAAGCCGTAGCGCTCGCCGCGGCGGCCGCGCTCCTCCTTGCCGCGGCTGGCGCGCCAGCCGACATAGCCGCCGACCAGCGGATAGGCTGCCGCACCCGCGAAGCGATAGGCCGAGAGCATGGCGCGCGCCCATTTCTCGCTCATCGGGCGCCGTCCACGAGGCGATAGGCGCGCTCGGTGGCGCCGTTGAGGGCATCGGTGATGGCGCGCCGCTTCTCTTCCAGCTCGGCCTCGCCGGCCTCCCGCGGGACGCAGATCGGGTCGCCGATGACCACGGCGCCGCGGCCGAAGGGCAGGTTGATGGTGGATTTGTCCCAGCTGCGCTCCAGCACCTTGCGGCGGCTGGTGGCGACGGCGACCGGGATGACCGGCCGGCCGGAGAGCTTGGCCAGCGTGACGATGCCGAGGCCCGCCTGCCGGGGCGTGCCCTTGGGGATGTCGGCGATCATGGCGACGTTGCTGCCCTGCTCGAGCACCCGCTTGAGGGCGATCAGGGCGCGCGCCCCGCCCTTGTCCAGATGGCCGTCGCGCTGGCGGCCGCCAGAGCCGCGGACCGCTTCGAAGCCGAGCCGCTCGAACACCATGGCGTTGAGCTCGGCGTCGGCGCTCTTGGACACCATGGCGACGAGGCGCCGGTCGCGCGGATAATAGGTCGGGGTGAGGAAATGCTGGCCGTGCCACAAAGCGATGATGCCGGGCGACAGGTCCCCATAGCCCTTGGCGAGGTCGGAGGAGCCCTCGACCAGGGGATTGGTCAGCTTGATGAAGCGCAGGCTGCGGGCGAGCAGGCTCGTCACCACGCGCTTGGCAAGGCGCGACTGCGCCAAAGGCTTCCGGATGGCCCTCCAGAACGCCTTGAGCGCAGTGGGACGGCGAGCGGCAGCTGACTGGCGCACCGCCGGCGTGGACGTCTGTTCCTCCATCACGTCAATCGAGGGTCCATTCTACTCAATACACGCAGCGACCCTAGCCGGCCCTGTCGGCGTCCGGTTCGAGCAATCTATGCAGGTGGACGATGAAATAGCGCATATGCGCGTTGTCAACAGTCTCCTGCGCCTTTGCCTTCCAGGCGAGCTCGGCGGATTTGTAGTCGGGGAAGATTCCGACGATATCAAGTCCTTCGAGGTCGCGGAACTCGGTGCCGCCGAGCCGCGCCAGCTCGCCGCCGAAGACAAGGTGCAGAAGCTGCTTCCTCGGTGCCTGCTCAGCCATCGTGCCTGATCCCACTCCTTGGACGCTGCTTAGAGCAAATTGCAGCGGCGGGGAACTGCCTTCGGAAATTCAGTCGCCGGCGCGGGCGATCACCCCGACCATGGCCCGCAGCAGGTCGCCGTGGCCGGCCGCCAGCGCGCCATGCGCCGAATGGGGGCCTGCATAGCGGAGGACCTGGCCTTGCTGGTCGAGAAGCGCGCCGCCCGCCTCGCCGAGCAGCAGGTCCGCCGCGGCGAGGTCCCAGTCGTGGGCGCTGGGCTTGACATAGGTGGCGTCGAGCGCCCCGGAAGCCACCATGGCCAGGCGGTAGGCGAGCGACGGAATGTAGGAGACCGGGCGGAAGCGGCGCCGCAGCGGCTCCGGCGTGGCGGCGATCAGCGGCTTCGGGCCGGCGACGGCGAGCGCGTTGCCGGGGGTCGAGACGTGCAACCTGACGCCGCCGCGGAAGGCGCCCTGGCCGAGCTCCGCCTGGTAGGTCTCGGAATGGGCCGGGCATTCGAGCACGCCGACCAGCGGGCGCCCCGCCTCGACCACCGCCACCGAGACGCACCAGGTGCTCTTGCCCTCCAGGAAGGCGCGGGTGCCGTCGATCGGGTCGACCACGAAGGTGCGGCGGGCGGCCAGCCGGTCGGGCGAATCGGCGGTCTCCTCGGACAGCCAGCCATAGTCCGGCCGGGCGGTGGTCAGGGTGTCGCGCAGGAATGCGTCGACGGCGAAGTCGGCCTCGCTGACCGGCGACTGGCCGCCCTTCAGCCACACCTCCTGGTCGCGTTTGAAATAGCGCATGGCGATGCGGCCGGCCTCGGCCGCCGCGTCGCGGACCAGCTCCAGGTCCCCGGCGGCCGGGTCCGGCCCGGGCGGGCGCTCAGCTGCCGGCAAGCGTCATGCCTTCGATGACGAGGGTGGGCGCGGCGGTGCCGAAATTGCGGTCGAGGTCGTCGGCCGGCACCATGGCCAGGAACATGTCCTTCAGGTTGGAGGCGATGGTGACCTCGGCCACCGGGTAGACCAGCGCGCCGTCCTCGATCCAGAAGCCGCTGGCGCCCCGGCTGTACTCGCCGGTGACCATGTTGACGCCCTGGCCGAACACTTCGGTGACGTAGAAGCCGGTGCCGAGCGCCTTGACGAGGGCTTCCGGGCTCTCCGTGCCCGGCTCGATGGCGAGGTTGGTGGAGGACGGGGTGACCGAGGACGCCGAGCGGACGCCGCGGCCGTTGGTCTCCAGCCCGAGCTCGCGCGCCGCCGAGGTCGACAGGAACCAGTGGTGCAGCACGCCCGCCTCGACCATCGACAGCGGCACGCCTTCGACCCCCTCGCCGTCGAACGGCCGCGAGGCCTGGCCGCGGCGGCGCAGCGGATCGTCGGTGACCGTGATGCCGGCATTGGCGACCATCTCGCCCATCTTGTCGCGCAGGAAGCTTGTCTTGCGGGCGACCGAGGCGCCGTTGATCGCCCCGGCCAGGTGGCCGGCGATGCCGCGGGCGACGCGCGGGTCGAAGACGACCGCCACGCGGCCGGTCTTGGCCTTGCGGGGCCCGACGCGCCGCACGGCGCGCTCGCCGGCCTTGTGGCCGATGGCCTCTGGGGCGTCGAGATCGGCGAAATACGGGCGCGAGGAGTATTCGTAGTCGCGCTCCATGCCGGTGCCCTCGCCGGCTATCACGCTGGCGGAGCGCGAGAAGCGGGAGGCGACGTACTGGCCGAGGAAGCCATCGGAGGTGGCCAGGACGAGGCCGCCCAAGCCGGCGGAGGCGCTGCTGCCGCCGGAATTGGTGACGCCAGGCACGGCCAGCGCCGCTGCCTCGGCGGCCAGCGCATCCTCCCGCAGCCGGTCGGCGGAGACCGCGGTGCCGTCGAAAAGGTCGAGGTCGCGGATCGACGAGGCGAGGCGCCGGCGGTCGGCGAGCCCCTGGAAGGGGTCCTCCGGCGAGACCTTGGCCATCGCGACGGCGCGGGCGGCCAGCTCTGCGGCATCGCCGGCGGCCGTCGCCGACACGCTGGCGACGCGCTTGCCGACGAAGACGCGCAAGGAAATGTCGTCGCTCTCCGACGATTCGGTGCTCTCGACCTTGCCGAGCCGCACCGAGACAGCGGCGGAACGGCCGCGCACCGCCACGGCATCGGCGGCGTCGGCGCCGGCGCGGCGGGCAGCGTCGACCAGCGCGGCGACGCGGTCGACCAGCTTGGCGGCATCAACGGGTTCGTTCATGGACTTGATCCTGAATTTCAGATTTTCGCGGGCGACTTTGTCCACCCACCTGCCGGAACCATCTATTGTCGGCAGCGTGCTTGTGCAATGGGTCGGCAGCAAGGCACGACAGGCGTGGCGGGGCCGGCCCGGGAAGAAGGACGAGGAACGTGGCTGTCGAGGGAACGATCTACACGGAAGCGCTGCTGCTGCTCGGCGGAGCGGTGGTCGCCGCGCCGCTGTTCAAGCGCATCGGCCTCGGCACCATCCTGGGCTATCTGGCGGCCGGCGTGGCGATCGGCCCGGCGGCGCGGCTGATCACCGGTGGCCGGGAGATCCTGCACGTCGCCGAGCTCGGCATCGTGTTCCTGCTGTTCCTCATCGGGCTGGAGCTCAAGCCGTCGCGGCTGTGGGCGCTGCGCCGGCAGATCTTCGGGCTCGGGCTGGCCCAGGTGCTGCTGACCGGCGCCGTGCTCGGCCTGGCGGCGTTCACGCTGATCGGCATGCCGGCGCCCGCCGCGACGGTGATCGGCTTCGGACTGGCGCTGTCGTCGACCGCCTTCGCGCTGCAGATCCTGGAGCAGGACGGCTCGACCAACACGCAATACGGCCAGACGGCGTTCTCGGTCCTGCTCTTCCAGGACCTGGCGATCGTGCCGCTCTTGGCGCTGATCCCCCTCCTGTCGCCGCGCCCCGCCGGCGAGCCGACCTCGCTGCTGCCCGAGCTGGCGGTCACGCTCGGCGCCATCGTCGCCCTGGTGCTTGCCGGGAGGTACCTGCTCAACCCGCTGTTCCGCATCATCGCCAACACCGGGGCCAGGGAGGCGATGATCGCCGCCGCGCTGTTGGTCGTGCTGGGCGCCGCGACGCTGATGCAGGCGGCCGGCCTGTCGATGGCGATGGGCGCCTTCATCGCCGGCGTGATGCTGGCCGAATCGATCCTATCGGCACGAGCTCGAGGCCGACATCGAGCCGTTCCGCGGCATCCTGCTCGGCCTGTTCTTCATGGCGGTCGGGCTGTCGCTCGACCTGGCGGTCATCGCTGACAACTGGGCGCTGGTGGCGCTCGCCGTGCCGGTGCTGATGCTGGTCAAGGCGGCCTGCCTCTACGCCTGCTGCATGAGCTTCGGCTGCAGCCGCAACGATGCGGTGCGCATCGCCTTCCTGCTGCCGCAGGGCGGCGAGTTCGCCTTCGTGCTGTTTTCGGCGGCGGCGTCCGCGGCGATCTTCCCGGCCGAGACGGCCTCGGTGCTGATCGCCGTCGTCACGCTGTCGATGGCGCTGACGCCGCTGTTCTCGATGGCCGCCAAGGCGCTGCTGGCGGCGGCGCCACCCGAGCAGCTGGACGAGGATTTCGACGGCGCCGGCGCCGACGTGCTGATGATCGGCTTCTCGCGCTTCGGCCAGATCGCCGCGCAGATGCTTTTGTCCGGCGGGTCGGACGTCACCATCATCGACCATTCGGCCGAGCGGGTGCGCAGCGCCGGCAAGTTCGGCTTCCGCATCTATTTCGGCGACGGCACCCGCAAGGACGTGCTGGAGGCGGCGGGCATCAGGCGGGCCAAGGTGGTGGCAGTGGCCACCAACAAGCGCGAGATCACCGACAAGGTGGTCGAGCTGATCCAGAGCGAGTTCCCCGACGCAAGGCTGTTCGTCCGCTCCTACGACCGCACGCACACGCTGGAGCTGAGGGCCAGGAACGTCGAATACGAGCTTCGCGAGACCTTCGAGTCCGGGCTCTTGTTCGGGCAGCGGACGCTGCAGGCGCTGGGCATGGACGAGGCGACGGCCGAGGCGATCCGCGCCGAGGTGCGGCGCCGCGACGAGGAGCGGCTGGCGCTGCAGGCGGTGGACGGCATCCAGGCCGGCCGCGACCGGTTCCTGACCAGGCCGGTGACGCCGGAGCCGCTGATCAAGCCGTCGCGCGAATCGCGGCGGATCGACAAGGCGCCGGGGGTGGAGACGCCAGAGCCGGCGGAGAGCTAGGCTCGGTCAGGTCGCGCCAATGCCCCCTCACCCGTCGCGGGCTTCGCCCGCGCCGTCCTCTCCCCGGCGGGGAGAGGAAAGGCGGTGCCTTCTGATGGGTTCGAGCACTGCAACGATCGAGAGTTCGCGCCCTCCTCTCCCCGGCGGGGAGAGGGTGGCCGGAGCGTAGCGGAGGCCGGGTGAGGGGCGGCCCAGGTCAGGCTTTGCGGCGCTGGATGCGCTCCAGCTTGTCGGCGACGGCCCGCTTGAGCTCGTCCTTCATGCTGGCGGTCTCGGCCAGCACGGCGTCGACCTTGAGGAAGTCGAGGGCACGGAAGCGCAGCACCGGCGGCCTCAGGAAGATGTCGGGACGTCGCAGCTTGAGCTTCATGGCGACGATCGACTGCATCATCAGCTGGTTGGCGCCGAGCATCAAGTCGAGCGAGTTGGGACGCCGGCGGTCGCTCTCGGTGGGCGCGCCGACGACGTCGATGGCGATGGTGACGTCGCCGTCGGCCTCGATCAGGTCGAACGGCACCGGGTTGGTGATGCCGCCGTCGACCAGGAGCACGCCGTCGCGGCGGACCGGGCGGAAGACCGCCGGGATGGCGGCCGACGCGGCCAGCGCCGACGGCAGATCGCCGCTGTCGAAGACCACCAGCCGGTGGCCGAAGAAGTCGGTCGCGGTGACCTTGAGCGGGATCTGCAGCGCCTCGAAGCTGTCCGGGACGATGTCGGGCAGGAACGACCGGAGGATGCGCTCGACGTTGAACTGGGGCACCCGGATGCCGCCGGACACCAGCTCGCCGAGGCTGCCGGGCCTGGCCGCCCACATGCGGGAGGCGACCTCCGAGCGGCGGCCGAGGATGCGGCGCGCATAGGCATGCATGTCGCTGCCGCGCATGCCGGCGGCCATGCCGGCGCCGATGATGGCGCCGATCGAGCTGCCGGCGATCGCCACCGGCCGGATGCCGAGCTCGTCGAGCGCCTCGACCACGTGGATGTGCGCCAGGCCGCGCGCGCCGCCGCCGCCGAAGGCGACCGCAAAGCGCGGCCCGTCCGCCAGGCCGGGCGTCGTTGCCGGCGCGGGGCGGACGGGTTCGTTCACCCCTTGCCCCCCTCGGTCCCGGCGGGGCCGACGATCATCACGGCCGGCTCGGCGAGCAGCAGGCGCCGCGCCGCCGCCTGGACCTCGGCAGGCGTGACCTTCTCGATCTCGGCCTTGCGGCGCTGGACATAGTCGATGCCGAGGCCGTCGAGCTGCAGCTCGACGAGGGTGCTGGCGATGGAGCCGGAGGAATTCAGGTTGTTGATGGCATAGGAGCCGACGACGTAGCGCTTGGCGGCCTCCAGCTCCGCCTCGGTGACGCCCTGCTCGGCCATGCGCCGGGCCTCGGCGCGGATCAGCGCCAGCGTCTCGGCGGCACGGTCGGAGCGGGTCGCGGTGCTGACGACGAGGCCGTTGGAATGGTCGCTGTTGATCAGCGAGGAATTGACGCCATAGGCCAGGCCGCGCTTCTCGCGCACCTCGTCGAACAGGCGCGAGGTGAAGGTGCCGCCGCCGAAGATGTGGTTCATGAGAAAGGCGGCGAAGAACTGCGGATCGTCGCGCGGGACGCCCGGATAGGCGAGCCGCAGGGACGTCTGCGGCAGATCGTAGGGGACGCGGATCTCCTGGTCGAGGCGCGGGCTGACATCGGCCACCGGGGCCAGCTCCGGCGCCGCCGGCAGGCTGCCGAACAGGCGGTCGAGATCGCCGCTTCAAGCGTCTCCGCATCGATGGCACCGACCACGGCGATGACCAGGTCGTCGCGGGCGAAGAGGCGCCGATGCGCCTCGTGCAGGTCGGCCGCGGTGATCCCGGCAAGGCTCTCCTTGCTGCCTTCGTCGCGGCGCGCATAGGGGTGATCGCCGTAGAGCGCGGCCGCCCAGGCGAACTGCGCCGCCTGCTCGGGATCCTTGGCGCTGGCGTCGATGCCGGAGACGATCTGGGCGCGGATACGGTCGATCGGCGCCTGGTCGAAGCGCGGCTCGGCGATCGCCAGGCGCAGCAGCTCCAGCGCCTCGTCCTTCTGGTCGGCGAGCATGCGCATGGAGCCGTAGAGCGCGTCGCGGCCGGCATCGAAGCGCATCTCGGCGCCGGCGTCGTCGAGGCGCGCCTGGAAGGCGCGGCTGTCGAGATCGCCCGCCCCTTCGTCGAACAGGCCGGTCATCAGGTTGAGCAGGCCCTCCTTGCCGGCGGGATCCTGGGTGCTGCCGCCGCGCAAGCGCGAAGCGCAGGCTGACCATCGGCACCGAATAGTCCTCGACCAGCCAGGCCTTGACGCCGCCCGGCGAGACCACCTCCTGGATGGCCATGGCGGCGCGCGCCGAGACCACCGCCGGCAGGACGAGGAAGACCAGCGCCAGGCTGAGCGCCGCCAGGAAGGCGGCCGTGCGGCGGACGGCGGGAAGGGAGCGCATCGCGGCGGCCTCAGTTCTTCTTTTTCTGGTCGACCGGCAGGAGATAGCCGGCGACCGAGCGGTCGGGATCGAGATATTTGGCGGCCGCCGCCTGGACTTGCTCGGCGGTGACCTTGCGGATGCGGTCGGGCCAGGCGGCGATGTCGGCCGACGGTGCCGCCGGTCGACAGCGTCGCGCCATAGATGTTGGCCATGCCGGACTGGCTGTCGCGGGCGAAGATCATCGAGCGGACGAAGCGGTTCTTGGCCTTGTCCAGCTCCTCGTCGGTGACGCCGTCGCGGACGATCTTCAGGATCTCGGCGTCGATGGCGTCCTCGACCTGGGCAAGCCCCGCCTCGCCGCGCGGCGCTCCGTAGATGGTGAAGCCGGTCGGGTCGAAGGCGGTGGCCTGGAAGGCGGCGCCGGCCGACGAGGCGATGCCCTGCCGGACCACCAGCTCCTGGTAGATGCGGCTCTGGGTGCCGCCGCCGAGGATCTCGGACAGGAGGTCGAGGGCCTCGGCCTCGCCCGGCTCGGCCTTGCCGTAGGAGGGCACCACCCAGCTCTTCTGGAAGCTCGGGACGCTGACCCGCGGGTCGGTCATGGTGACGGTGCGCTTGGTGTTCTGCTCCGGCTCGCTCGGCCTGACGCGGGGCGGCAGATCGGGGCCGCGCGGCACCTTGCCGTAGGTCTCCTCGGCGAGCCGCCGCACGGTCTCGGCATCGACGTCGCCGGCGACGACCAGCACGGCGTTGTTGGGCGCGTAGTAGCGGTCGTAGAAGGCGACGGCGTCGGTGCGGTTGAGCTTCTCGATCTCGTGCATCCAGCCGATCACCGGGATCCGGTAGGGATGGTTCTGGTAGAGGGTGGCGTCGATCTCCTCGGAGAGCAGCGCGTCGGGGCTGGTGTCGACGCGCGAGCGGCGCTCCTCGAGGATGACGTCGCGCTCGGTGGCGATGACCTCGTCGGTGAGGACGAGGTTGCGCATGCGGTCGGCCTCGAACTCCATCATGGTGCCGAGCGCCTCGGGCGTCACCGTCTGGAAATAGGCGGTGTAGTCGTAGGAGGTGAAGGCGTTCTCGTTGCCGCCGATCTCGGCGATCCGGGCGCCGAACTCGCCCGCCTTGTGGTTTTTCGTGCCCTTGAACATCAGGTGCTCGAAGAAATGGGCGATGCCCGATTTGCCGGGCGGCTCGTCGGCGCTGCCGACCTTGTACCACACCATGTGGGTGACGATGGGCGCCCGGTGGTCGGGGATCACCACCACCTCCATGCCGTTGCCGAGCAGGAAGTTCTCGATCGCCTCGCTGCTTGCCCGGCGCCTCGGCCTGCGCCGGAACGACCGCAACCACCGCCGCGAGGCAGACCCAGAGGAAAAGTCTGCGAACGGCGTCCATGCCAATCACTCATTGTCTCGAAACCCGCTAACGCAACATCGTGGCCGGGCACGCCCGGCAAGCGACCCTGTCGCGCGCAAACAAGGCCGGATTCAGGCGGCGTCGAGAAGGAAGAGCCGGGTGTCGCCATAGGCCCTGCTCTCGACCAGGGCGAATCCGCGGCGGCGGCCGGAAGTCAGCGGCAGCACTTTCCTCCACCACGCAGAGCGCGCCCGGCGCCAGCCAGCCGCCGGCCGCCGCGCCGGCCAGCGCGCGCTCGGCCAGGCCCTTGCCGTAGGGCGGATCGGCGAAGACGAGGTCGAAGGGCGCCAGCGGGCCGAGCGGGCCGAGGCGGGTGGCGTCGCGGCGGAAGATCTTCGTCCTGCCCGTCAGGCCGAGGGTCTCGACATTCTGGCGGACGAGGCGCGCGGCCCGCCGCGCTGTCCTCCACGAAGAGCGCGAAGGCGGCGCCGCGCGACAGCGCCTCCAGCCCGAGCGCGCCGGTGCCGGCGAACAGGTCGAGCACGCGCGCGGCCGGCGAGCTTGTCGGCATGGCGGTGCGAGAGGACGTTGAACAGCGCCTCGCGGGTGCGGTCGCTGGTGGGGCGGATGGCGGCCGATGCAGGCGCGGCGAGCGGCCGGCCGCTGAACTCACCGCCGACGATCCGCATCGCGCCTGCCGCCGCCGTGCGGGCGGCGATCGCCGCCGGGCCGCGGGCCCGGAGGGCTTGCCCTTCGGCTTGCCCGGCCTGTCGGGCCTGCCAGCCTTGTCGGGCTTGCCCTTCGGCTTGCCGAGACCCCTTGCCCGGCTTGGCGGCGGCCTTGGCCGGCTTGCCCGGCGCCGGGGCGGACCTGTCGGCGCCCTTGCCCTGCGGGCGGGCGCCCGGCGCCATCCAGACGTTGGAGGTGCGCGGCCGCCGCGGCTCGTCGCGCCGCTCCTCGCGCGGCGCCTGGGCGCCGCGGGCCGGCTTGCGCGCGCCGGCGTCGGGGCGCGTCGACAGGCGTTCGAGGGCCGTCTCGCGGCGCTCCTCGCGCTCGCGCTTTCGTGACTTCACCAGGCCGCCCTCGCCGACCCGCAACGCCGCGCGGGGCGCCGCGCCCGGGCTGTCGCGGCGCGGCGGACGCTCGCTGCGGCCGTCGCCGCGGGCGGTGGGCTTGTTGGAGAAGGGACGGGCGAGCTCGGCCTCGAAATTGGCGCCGGCCTCGGCGATCAGGCGCTCGCCGAGCTGGTCGCGCAGGGTCCGGCCGCGGATCTCCTGGACATGGCCCTCGGGCAGCTCGCCGAGCTGGAACGGGCCATAGGACGACGCGGATCGAGCCGGGCCACCTCGAGCCCGAGCGCGCGCAGGATGTTCTTGACCTCGCGGTTCTTGCCTTCGCGCAGCCCGATGGTGAGCCAGGCATTGCTGCCCTGCGTGCGGTCGAGCGCCGCCTCGATGGCGCCGTAGAACACGCCGTCGACGGCGATGCCGTGCTTCAGCTCGGCGAGCGCCTTCTCGTCGGGCGCGCCGTGGACGCGGACCCGGTAGCGCCGCAGCCAGCCGGTGGCCGGAAGCTCCAGCACGCGCGCCAGGCCGCCGTCATTGGTGAGCAGGAGCAGGCCTTCGGTGTTGATGTCGAGGCGGCCGATGGTGACCAGGCGCGGCAAGTCGGCCGGCAGCGCGTCGAAGACGGTGCGGCGGCCTTGCGGGTCGCGGTTGGTGGTGACCACGCCGGCCGGCTTGTGGAAGAGGAACAGCCGCGTGCGCTCGATGGCGGGGATCTGGGTGCCGTCGAGCTCGATGACGTCCGACGGGATCACGTTGATCGCCGGCGAGTCGAGGACCTTGCCGTTGAGCTTGATGCGGCCGGCGGCGATCAGCGTCTCGGCGTCGCGGCGCGAGGCGATGCCCGCCCGCGCCAGCCGCTTGGCGATGCGCTCGCCGGGCTCGGTCGCCTCGGCAGCCTTGCCCTCCGCCCGCTCGCGACGGCCGGGACGCGGGCCAGGGCGCTCGCCCGGACCCCGCCGCGCGTCGCGTGGGCCGCGCCTCGGCTTGTCGTCTCGTCTGTCGGTCATCTTGGCCTTTGCACCTCAGGCCGGGTAGATAACAGGAAGGCTATCGCGGCGCGAGGGAATTGTCGGTTCGATGACCACGACCCATCCGGACTTCATGGCCGCCGCGCTCGAGGAGGCCGAAGCGGCGGCGGCGCGCGGCGAGGTGCCGATCGGTGCCGTGCTGGTGCGCGGCGACGCGGTGCTGGCCCGCGCCGGCAACCGCACGCGCGAGCTCAACGATCCGACCGCCCATGCCGAGCTGCTGGCGATCCGCCACGCAGCGACCGCGCTCGGCAGCGAAAGGCTGGACGGGGCCGATCTCTACGTCACCCTGGAGCCCTGCACCATGTGCGCGGCGGCGATCTCCTTCGCGCGGCTGAGGCGGCTCTATTTCGGGGCGACGGACGACAAGGGGGGCGGCGTGGTGAGCGGCGTGCGGTTCTTCGCCTCGCCGACCTGCCACCATGCGCCGGACGTCTATTCCGGCATCGCCGAAAGACGCGCGGCCGCGTTGCTCAAGGGCTTCTTCAGGGAGCGTCGATAGAGCGGCCGGGCGGCCGCCTGCGTCACATGCCGGGAATGAGCTGCCGGAGCGACCAGCCGCCGGTGCGGGCCGCCGCCTTGGCGCGGCGGTCCTTCTTCCACTCGTCCTCGCCGATGTCGCCGACCGGAGCCGAGCCGGCGGCCTGGCGGTAGCCGAGCGGCGGTTCGCTCAGATATTTGCGGGTGTTGGGGCTGCCCTGCTTGGTGTCGGCGAGGCGCTTGTTGAATTCCTTGCGGTTGGCACGCATGTTCTTGCCGGCATTGACGCCGGAATCCTCGCCACGGTTGTTGGTGAGCGTCGGATCGCCGGACGGCTGGGCCAGCGCCACGTCCTGGACGATCGGCGAGCGGTAGCTCGGGTCGTCCTGATTGGCAGTCGCTTCGGCGCGCAACCGGGCACGCGTCTGCTCGGGCGATTCGGGCCATTGCGGGTTGGAGGCGGCCGCGACGGACGCCTGCGGGGGCGGCAACGCGGCCGTTTTGGTGCCTGGCGCGGGCTTCACCAGCTCCGGCCGCGGCTTGTAGTCGATCGGCTCGCGTCGCTTGGCCGCCGGCGAAAGAATGCCGGTGAGGTCGGATGCCAGCTGCGCGCCGGCGCTCCTGTCAGTGCCGTAGGTCGGCGAGCCGATGCAGCCGGCCAGGCCGAAGCAAGCGATCAGCATCGGCGCGCCGAGCCCAAACCGCACTGTTCTCATCGAGAAGATCCCAAACTGTCCCACTCCGCAGCCCTCTCGCCGCCCGACGCTCCATTGCCGAAAAATCCGGCGATAACATGGCGCTATGCGTGCCAGGGGCATTGCGGCCCTCAAATGCGCCCGAGGCGCGCCAGCTCGTGCAAGGCGGCGGCGTCGCGGGCGGACACGTCGGGGAAGGCCGGATCGCTGCCGACATCGTCGGTGAAGCGCCACGACCGCGCGCATTTCCTGCCGCTCGCAGGGGCGAACACGACGCCAACGCCCTTCACCTCGTCCAGGGTGTAGGCGCCAGCCGGGCGGCTCTGCGTTCAGCGCCTCGATGCCGCTGGTGATGGCGACCTCGGCGAGGTCGACGCCTTCGAGGGCACGCCAGAGTTCGGGATCGGCGACGAAGACCTGCGGCGCCGCCTCCAGGGAGGAGCCGATGGTCTTCTTGGCACGCTCGATCTCCAACGCGCCGGTGACGACGCGGCGCACCTGCCGGATTTTCGCCCAGCGCGCGGCGAGCGCATCGTCGCGCCACTCGGCGGGCGTCGGCCGGAACTGCTCGAGATGCACCGACACCGCCGACGGGTAGCGCTCCAGCCACGCCTCCTCCATGGTGAAGGGCAGCATGGGCGCCATCCAGGTGACCAGCCGGTCGAACAGCGCGCGCACCACCTGGACCGCCGCCTTGCGGCGCAGGCTGGACGGGGCGTCGCAGTAGAGCGCATCCTTACGGACGTCGAAGTAGAAGGCCGACAGCTCGACCACCATGAAGTCCAGCAAGGCGCGGGTGATGCGCTTGAACTCGAAGGCGTCGTAGCCGGCCCGGACGATGTCGTCGAGCTCGGACAGCCGGTGCAGCATCAGCCGCTCGAGCTCGGGCATGGCGGCAAGCGGCACCTCGTCGCCCTCGTCGTGGGCCAGCGTGCCGAGCATCCAGCGGATCGTGTTGCGCAGCTTGCGGTAGGCATCGATGTTGGTCTGCAGCACCGTCTTGCCCAGCCGCTGATCCTCCCAGTAGTCGGTGGTGACGACCCAGAGCCTCAGGATGTCGGCGCCGGACTGGCGGATGACGTCCTGCGGGACGACCGTGTTGCCGAGCGACTTCGACATCTTGCGGCCCTCCTCGTCCATGGTGAAGCCATGGGTGACGACGGCGTCGTAGGGGGCGCGGCCGCGCGTGCCGCAGCTTTCCAGCAGCGAGGAGTGGAACCAGCCGCGATGCTGGTCGGAGCCCTCCAGATAGAGGTCGGCCGGCCATTTGAGGTCGGGGCGATCCTCCAGCGTGAAGGCGTGGGTGGAGCCGGAATCGAACCAGACGTCGAGGATGTCGGTCACCTGCATCCAGCGCGAGGCGTCGTGATTGCCGAGGAAGCGCTCCTTGGCGCCCTCGGCGAACCAGGCGTCGGCGCCCTCCTCCTCGAAGGCGGCCAGGATGCGCGCATTGACCGCTTCATCCTTCAGCACCTCGCCCTCGGCATCGGCGAAGATGGCGATCGGCACGCCCCAGGCGCGCTGGCGGGAAAGCACCCAGTCCGGCCGCTCCTCGATCATGGCGCGCAGCCGGGTCTGGCCGGCCGCCGGGACGAAGCGCGTGGCGTCGATGGCGGCGAGCGCCCGGGTCCGCAGCGTGTCGGAGCGACCGGCAGGCGCGCCGTCGAGGCCGAAGCCGCCGAGCTCCTTGTCCATGTGGACGAACCATTGCGGCGTGTTGCGGAAGATGACCGGCTTCTTGGACCGCCAGCTGTGCGGATAGGAATGCTTCAGCCGACCGCGCGCGAAAAGCATGTTCCTGGCGATCAGCGCGTCGATCACTGCCTTGTTGGCGTCGCCCTTCTTGCCGTGGTCGTCGATGACGCGCGCCGCGCCGCCATCGCGGTCCGGCCCGAAGCCCGGCGCGTCGGCGGTGAAGAAGCCGGCATCGTCGACGGTGAAGGGGATGGCCGTGTCGATGCCGCGGGCAGCCAGCGCCTTGGCGGCGGCCATCCAGGCGTCGAAATCCTCGCGGCCGTGGCCGGGCGCGGTGTGGACGAAGCCGGTGCCGGCGTCGTCGGTGACATGTTCGCCGGCCAACACGGGGACGGGGAAGTTGTAGCCGCCGCCCAAGCCGGCCAAGGGATGGGCGAGCGTCGAGCTTGCCAGCTCGTCGGCCGAGACACCGCGCCGCCGCTCCAGCGTCACCTTGGCCTTGGCCGCCGCGTCGGCGGCCAAAGCGTCGGCAAAGACGAGCTTCTCGCCGGGCCGTGGGCCGAAGTCGTTCTCGGCCGCCGTCACCTCGTAGAGGCCGTAGGCGACGCGCGGCGAGTAGTTCACCGCCCGGTTGCCGGGGATCGTCCAGGGCGTGGTGGTCCAGATGACGACGACGCGTCGGCAAGGTCGCTTGCCTTTGCTCCGTCGCGCTCAACCGCCTTGACCGGAAACTTCACCCAGACCGTGTCGCTCTCGTAGTCCTGGTACTCGACCTCGGCCTCGGCCAGCGCGGTGCGCTCGACGACGCTCCACATGATCGGCTTGGAGCCGCGGTAGAGCTGGCCCGACATGGCGAATTTGAGCAGCTCGCCGGCGATGCGCGCCTCGGCGTGGAAGGCCATGGTGGTGTAAGGGTTGTCGAAATCGCCCTCGACGCCGAGCCGGCGGAACTCGTCGGTCTGCACCTTGATCCAGTGGGCGGCGAAGTCGCGGCACTCCTGGCGGAACTCGTTGACCGGCACCTCGTCCTTGCTCTTGCCCTTGGCGCGGTACTCCTCCTCGATCTTCCACTCGATGGGCAGGCCGTGGCAGTCCCAGCCTGGCACGTAGTTGGAGTCGAAGCCGCGCATCTGGAACGAGCGGCTGATGACGTCCTTGAGCACCTTGTTCAGCGCATGGCCGATATGGATGTGGCCGTTGGCGTAGGGCGGCCCGTCGTGCAGCACGTAGAGCGGGCGGCCGGCGGCGTCCTCGCGCAAGCGGCGGTACATGCCGAGGTCCTGCCAGCGCTTGACCAGCTGGGGCTCCTTCTCCGGCAGCCCGGCGCGCATCGGGAAATCCGTCTGCGGCAGATAAAGCGTCTTCGAATAGTCGATCTTTTCCGACGTCTCGGTCATCGTCTTACCATGTCACCCGGCCCGCCGGCGGCGGCCGGGCCCTTGAAAACCATCACGATCCTGAATGAAAGCGCCAAACGGCGCGCGCCAAGCCCCGGCTCTTCCGGGCGACGCTCAGGCCGCCCGCAAGACCGGGCCGGTAATTCGGGTCGCATGTGCGACAGGCCGGACGTCGTGCTTCATGAAGCGAGCTTTTACCGGAGCCGGCGACGAGAATAAAGCGGGATTCGGCGGTTCAGAGCCTGAAATCGAACCGATAGGTGGCGGAAACGCCAAGCAGGAACTGGTTGTCGGAGCCGCGCAGCCGGACCAGGCTGGAATGTCGGCGAAGGAGGCGCGCGGGCCGCCGGACAGCGGATGCGCGGCGTGAGTCGGTGAAGGCGTCGACGGCGACGTCGCGATCCGTAAAATTTGATTAAACTTCGAAGCTTAAGACGTCTGATGGACGGCCTCGCGCACTCGCGTTAAGGTGGCGCCGTTGAGGGACCTCGGCCTCCCGTCATTGCCGAGGCATGGAGGCAAATGATGACAGACGTTGCGCAATCGCCTAGGGGCCTTGGATCGTCGATCGCCGAAGTGCGATCGAAATGGGGCTGGTTCGTCGCTCTCGGCATCGCCTTTCTCGTGCTCGGCGCGATCGCCTTCTTCAATGTCGTGCTGGCGACGGTGGTCTCCGTCTACTGGGTCGGCATGATGATGCTGATCGGCGCGGTGCTGGAGATCGCGCACGCCTTCGGCGTGAAGACCTGGGGAAGCTTCTTCTGGTGGCTGCTTTCCGGCGTCGTCTATGCGATCGCCGGCGTGGTGGCGCTCATCAACCCGATGCTGGCGGCCGGCGTGCTGACGCTGCTGCTCGCGGTGGCGCTGATCGCCGGCGGCATCTTCCGCATCTGGGTCGGCATGAATGCGCGGCCGCAGGCCAATTGGGGATGGATGGTGGCGGGCGGCGTGATCACGCTTCTGGCCGGCATCGTCATCGCCATCGGCTGGCCGGTGAACAGCCTGTGGATCCTCGGCATGTTCCTGGCGATCGACCTGATCTTCCAGGGCTGGTCGTTCGTCGCCTTCGGCCTGGCGCTCAGGCGCTAGAAGCAGACCATCCGGTCGAGATCGGACAGCGGGCGCACGCCGGAAAGCAGCGCCCGCGCTTCCGTCTCGTCGCGGCGCATCTGCGCGACCAGCGCGTCGAGACCGTCGAAGCGCTCCTCGCCGCGCAGGAAGCCGAAGAAGGATACGGCGCAGCGCTCGCCGTAGAGGTCGCCGGCGAAATCGAACAAGACCGTCTCGAGCAGCGGCCCGCCGTCGGACTCGACGGTCGGGCGAAGGCCGAAGCTCGCCACGCCGTCGTAGAGGGTGCCATCGGCGCGCCTGAAGCGCACCGCATAGACGCCGTGCCTGAGCCCGGTGGCGGCCGGCAAGGCCATGTTGGCGGTGGGGAAGCCGAGCGTGCGGCCGAGCTGCTTGCCGCGGCCGACCTCCGCCGCCACCGTGTAGCGATAGCCGAGCAGGCCGGCGGCTCCCGCCACGTCGCCCTCGGCGAGCAGGGCGCGGATGCGGCTCGACGACACGATGTCCGCCGCCTCGTCGCGGAAGGCGTCGACAAGGGTGACGCCGAAGCCGTAGCGGGCGCCCGCCTCCATCAGGAAGGCGGGGCCGCCCTGCCGATGGCGGCCGAAATGGAAGTCGAAGCCGGTCACCGCATGGGCGATGCCGAGCGTATCCTTCAGCGTCAGGCGCACGAAATCCTCGGCCGACCGCTCGGCGAAGGCCCGGGTGAACGGCTGTTCGACCAAAGCGTCGAAGCCGAGCGCGGCGACGAGCCTAGCCTTCATCGCTGGCGGCGTCAGCACGTCGAGGTGCTGGGTAGGGTTGAAGACGGTCCGCGGGTGGGGCTCGAAGGTGAGCACGAGGGCCGGCGCAGCGAGGCGCGCCGCCTCGTCGAGCGCCTTCTGCAGCACCGCCTGGTGGCCGCGGTGGACGCCGTCGAAATTGCCGATCGCCACGACGCCGCCGGCCAGCGACGGCGGCAGGCCCGTGGGATCCGTCAGGTGGACGAACCGGCTCACGCCGCGGCCCTAGAGCGCAATGACGCTTCCTTAAATCGTCCTTGCACTCTATCCTCTTGTTTGGGCATGATCTTTTCCAAAAACCGGCATCCACTTTTTGGGATCATGCTCTAGTCAGCGCAAGCGCGGGATGACGGCCACGGGATGGTGGCCGTGGGTGCCGAGGAAGGCCGCGAGCTTCTCCGGCTCGGGATCCTGCGGGTCGCCATACTCGCCGGCGTGGATGCCGCCCGATACATAGAGCGCGTCGATGCCGTTGGTCTCGGCGCCGCGCAGGTCGGTCAGCACGCCGTCGCCGATGGCCAGCGTCTCGGCCGGCGTCACGGGGCGGCCGAGCACCTCGCCGGCAGCGCCGAGGGCCGCCTCGTAGATCGGCCGGTGCGGCTTGCCGGCAATCGCCGTGCGGCCGCCCAGCTGGCCGTAGTCGCGGGCCAGCGCGCCGGCGCAGAAGATCAGGTGGTCGCCCTTCTCCACGACGATGTCCGGATTGGCGCAGATGAACGGCAGGTCGCGGGAGCGCAGCCGGGCCAGCATCGGCGCGTAGTCTTCCGGCGTCTCGGTGTCGTCGTCGAACAGGCCGGTGCAGACCACCGCCTGGGCGTCGGGCTCCTCCACCAGGTCCACCTCGATGCCGTCGTAGATCACCATGTCCCGCTCGGGACCGAGGTGGAAGACGCGGCGCGGACCGGCGCGGATCAGGTCGCGCGTGACGTCGCCGGAGGTCACCACGCGGTCGCGCGCGTCGGCGGGCACGCCGAGCGCGGCGAGCTGCGCCTCCACCGAGCCGCAAGGGCGCGGCGCGTTGGTGATCAGCACCACCGCGAGGCCGCGCTCGCGGGCCCGCCGCAAGGCCGCGTTGGCGCCTTCGAAGGCGCGCTCGCCATTGTGGACGACGCCCCACACGTCGCACAGCAGCACCGCATAGTCGCCGGTCAATTCGTCGAGCGAGCCGATGATCCTTGGCAATCCCGCCATGATGTCTCCCTGAGCCGATCCTGTCCGGCGGTCCGCCACGAGCGGCTGGACCTCTACCCGAAGCCGCCCAGCGTGTCACCCCGCCTTGCCGCAGCGGCGCCCAGCGCTCTCCAGGCGGAACGTGGTTAACACCCTGTGTGCCCGTTAATGTTCTTTCAATGTATTAGTAAAACGTGGAATTTAAGCATTTGAGGCATGCTCCGGCGCTCAGGCTGGGTGACAGGGGTGTTTGGACCATGCTTCGCAGATTTGTGAAGGACAGAGGCGGCAACTTTGCCGTCATGACGGCGGTTGCGCTGCTTCCCGTGATGGGCGCGCTGACGATCGCCATCGACTATAGCGAGATGTCGCGGCGGCGGCAGGAGATGTACAACGCGCTCGACGCGGCGGGCATCGCCACCGGACGCCAGATCGTCAAGGTGTCGAGCGAGACGGAGCTGATCAAGTATGCCGAGGACTTCTTCCAGTCCTCGCTGACGACGGTCAAGCCCGGGGACACGTCGCTGCACGTGACGCTGCCGCAGAACAACACCGGCGGCGGAACGCTCAGGCTGTGCGGCACGCTGACCTATCATCCTTACTTCCTGCCGGCCTTCACGGCCATGCTGGGCAAGGATTCGGAGAGCTTCACCTTCGACACCTGCACCGATATTCGCCTCAAGAACACGCTCGAGGTGGCGCTGGTGCTCGACAATTCGGGCTCGATGAGCGAGCTGGGGTCGGGCTCGACCAAGACGCGGCTCGAGCTGCTCAAGCTGGCGTCGACGCAGCTGGTCGACACGATCGCCAAGGAAGGCGAGACGCTGAAGCAGATCCCCAAGCCGGTGCAGTTCGCCGTCGTGCCCTTCGCGGCCTCGGTGAACGTCGGCTCCGGCAAGGACACGGCGAGCTGGATGGACACCACCGGCATCTCGCCCGTCCACCACGAGAACTTCAACTGGACCAACGTCCAGAACAAGAAGCTCGCCAACAACAAATACGCCGAGAAGGTGGGCTCCGTCTGGTACAAGCGCGGCGCCGGCTGGGGGGCGACCGAGAACCAGGCGCTGACCCGGTTCAGCCTGTTCAAGGACCTGCAGGTGCAGGTGACGACCAAGGTCAACGGCAAGAACGTGACCTCCAACGTCCCCTATTCGAGCTGGCAGGGCTGCGTGGAGGCCCGGCCTTCGCCCTACAACGTCACCGACGAGGAGCCGAAAGTCTCCAACCCCGCCTCGCTGTTCGTGCCGATGTTCGCGCCCGACGAGCCGGACGGCTATAGCGAGTACGACAACAGCTGGTTCTCGGACTTCGACACGACGTCGGTGGTGCTGCGCCAGCGCGACATGCAGAAGTACTATAAGATCAAGGCCGGCAGCGTCGCCGGGTGGGGCGCCGGCCCGAACTTCTCCTGCACCACGCAGCCGATCTCGCCGCTGGTCGACGTGACGACCGGCACCGGCAAGGCCGACGTCAAGGCGTCGATCAACGCCATGACCTCCGGCGGCAACACCAACGTGCCGGAAGGCATGGCCTGGGGCTGGCGCACGGTGTCGCACGGCGAGCCGTTCACCGACGGGCGGCCCGACGAGGAGCGCGGCAACGACAAGGTGGTGATCGTGCTGACCGACGGCGCCAACACCTATGGCGACCTGTCCAACACGAGCAGCGACGACCCCATCCCCAACCGCTCGACCTATGCCGCCTACGGCTATGCCGGCATGAAGTACAATGGCGGCGCCGACACCCGGATCTACAAGGACACCACTGTCACCAAGACGACGTTCTCGGCCGGCAACTACACCGAGGCCATGAACCAGCACTTCTCGGCGCTGTGCACCAACGCCAAGAAGCCGAAGACGCCGGGCTTCAACGACCCGCACGTCATCGTGATGACGGTGGCGCTCGATCTCAACATCAACAACACGACCGAGAAAAAGCAGATCGACGCGCTGCAGGCATGCTCGTCCTACTCGCGCGTCAACCCGACCAAGAAGCTGTTCTGGAACGCCACCGGCGGCGAGCTCGACAAGGTGTTCAAGGAGATCGCCGACGAGCTGTCCAACCTGCGCGTGGTCAGCTGAAGCAACTCGAGAGACTCATAATGGGCTAGCGTTCCGGTTCGACCGGGACGCTAGCCTTTTCGCGTCGGGGTGCAGGCCGGCGGCGCCGGATTGGCAGGTTCGGCAAGCGCTTTGGCGCGCGCGGCTAGTGGCGAGCGCCGCGCGGCCGAATAAACGTCAAATCCATCGCGGGGGCTTCCTGTCGCTTACTGGATGGGCGGAGGACGGAGCCCGCAGCGCCCGGCGGTCGCCTCGGCGACAATAACGAACCGATTTTGGCATGACGAAGTTTTTTCCGGCGGCCGTCCGGGCGGCCCGCCGCCTGTGGCGCGATCAGAGTGGGCAGTTCGCGATCCTCATGGCGATCGGCCTGGTCGTGGTGTTCGGCGCGCTGGCGCTGGCCGTCGACTATGCCGAGATGTCGCGGCGCCGCAAGGAAATGCAGAGCACGCTCGATGCGGCGGCGCTGGCCACCGGCCGCGAGATGATCAAGGTCTCCGACCCGGCCAAGCTCAACATCTACGCTTCCGACTTTTTCCAGCAGAACCTGCCGACGATGTCCAAGCAGGATTTCGTGCTGACCTTGACCCTGCCCAAGAAGGGCGGCGAGCCGGTGCGGCTCTGCGCCAAGTACCGGCCGACCATGCCGGCGGTCAACCTGCTGCTCAGTCGCCTCGACGAGGTCTACGAGATCTCGACCTGCAGCGCGGTCGCCACGCGCAACACGCTGGAGGTGGCACTGGTGCTCGACAATTCGGGGTCGATGACCTCGATCGCCACCGGCACCGGCAAGACGCGCATGGACCTGCTGAAAGGGGCCGCCACCCAGCTGGTCGACCTTCTAGGCGGCGCGGCCGACGGGCTGACTCAGGTCGACAAGGCGGTGCAGTTTGCCGTGGTCCCGTTCAACCAACTGGTGAACGTCGGGGCGGGCCATTCAGGCGACAAGTGGATGGACCAAAACGGCCTGTCCCCGGTCCAGAACGAAAGTTTCGACTGGAGCGCGATCCGAGACGGCGGGCTGGGAGCGAAGAAGAGGGTCGAGTTCCGCAACGGAACCTGGGTGCGCAAAGGCACGGACTGGGGAACGGACGACGGAAAGGCGATCACCCGCTTCGATCTTTTCAGCAAGGTTTTGAAGCTGCCCTGGGCTGGGTGCGTCGAAGGCCGACCCTACCCCTACAACGTCAACGACGATGCGCCCATCCTGAACAAACCGGAGACCTTTTTTGTCCCCATGTTCGCGATTGCGGCCCGTCGGTTGCTCGATTGGGAGATCATCAAGAACTACAACTGGACGAACGAATATCTCTACAGGGCTGATGCTTACCGCTACCCGATCGTGCAGCCGGGCACGATGATCGACTATTTCCAGGCTGCATATGCTTCGAACAGCACCTTAACGGGGCCGAATTTCAGTTGCACGATCGCGCCGATCAGGCCGCTTACCGACGCCACGACCGTCGCAGGACGGACGGCCCTCAAGACCGCCATCAACGCCATGAGCGCGACACGGGGCACCAATGTGCCCGAGGGACTGGCCTGGGGCTGGCGGATGCTATCGCATGGCGAGCCCTTCACCGAAGGTCGGCCCGACGAGGAGCTTGGCAACGACAAGGTGGTGATCGTGCTGACAGACGGCGCCAACCTTTACCAGCCCGGCAACCGCAGCGCTTATGGCTACGCCGATCAACCCTCGCCGCCGCGAACGGGGTACCCTCGGCTGTTCCAGGGGCACCAAGCTCGACCCCAACGATCTGACGGATGCCAACACTACGGCCGCGATGAACCAGCACTTCGCGGAGCTGTGCAAAAACGCCAAGCTTCCGCGGTCGTCGGCCGACAAGCGCTCCAACGTCATCGTCATGACGGTGGCGCTCGATCTCGACTCCCGGGTGGCCGTCGAGAAGGACCAGATCAAGCTTCTGGAAGACTGCGCCTCGAATTCTCGCATCGATCCCAGGCGCAAAATGTTCTGGAACGCCACGGGGGCAACGCTTAGCGTTACGTTCAAGGACATCGCCGACGAGCTCTCCAACTTGCGCGTCGTGCAGTGAGGCGCCGTCTCCTCCACGCGGCCCGTCGCCTGTGGCACGATCAGAGCGGGCAGTTCGCCATCCTCATGGCGATCGGCCTCGTCGTGGTGTTCGGTGCGCTGGCGCTGGCCGTCGACTATTCCGAGATGTCGCGGCGCCGCAAGGAAATGCAAAGCGCACTCGATGCGGCGGCGCTGGCCACTGGCCGCGAGATGATCAAGGTCTTCGAGCCGGCCAAGCTCAACGTCTACGCCTCCGACTTTTTCCAGCAGAACCTGCCGACGGTGCCCAAGCAGGACGTCGCGCTGACCTTGATCCTGCCCGCTAAGGGCGGCGACCCGGTGCGGCTCTGCGCCAAGCTCATGTACCGGCCGTTCATCCTGCCGGCGGTCAATCTTTTGCTCGGTCGCAAAGACAAGGCCTACGAGATCTCGACCTGCAGCACGGTCGCCATGCGCAACACCATCGAGGTGGCGCTGGTGCTCGACAATTCGGGGTCGATGAGTTCGCCCGGCATCGGCTCGGGGAAGGCGCGCATCGACGTGCTCAAATCGGCAGGCACCCAACTCGTCGACATGCTGGGGACCCAGGCCAGCGGCATCAAGCAGCTCGCCAAGCCCGTGCAGCTTGCGCTGGTGCCGTTCGACCACATGGTCAACATCGGCTGGTGGAAGGCGCATGACAGCTACATGGACACGTTGGGCATCTCGCCGGTCCAGCATGAAAAGTTCGATTGGTCCGCCATTCGGGACGGCGCGCTGGATGGACTCAACCTGCCCAAGAAGCGGGTCGAGTTCAAGAATGGCGCCTGGTACATGGCCGGCCCGGGCTGGCCGGGCAGCTGGAACACCCACGCGATGACCCGCGTCGAACTTTTCTACTTTCTCAACCTCGGGTGGGACGGCTGCATGGAGAGCCGACCCTCCCCCTACGATGTCAACGACGCACCGCCCGTGGCGAGCAAGCCCGAGACCCTCTACGTGACGGCCTTCCAGGAGGACCGGCCGGGCAACGACTACATTCCCGATGACAAGGCCAAAGACAGCAGCGGAAAGGTGCGTCCTCCGAGAGACATGACGCGCTATCTGCTCCCCCCCGCCGTAACGATCATGCCCGGCTACGGGCCCAACCAGGGTTGCATCCTGACCCCCATCACGCCGCTGACCGACATCTCGACCGTCGCGGGCCGCAACACCATGAAAGCGGCCATCAACGCGATGAAGCCGAACGGCATGACCAACGTGCCGGAAGCGATGGCCTGGGGCTGGCGGGTGCTGTCGCATGGCGAGCCCTTTACCGAAGGCCGGCCCGACGACGAACGCGGCAACGACAAGGTCGTCATCGTGCTCACCGACGGCGCCAACACCTATAGCGTGGATTCCGGTTCGCACGGCCGCGCCGACCAGCCCTATGGGACGACCGGCGTCCCCCGCCTCTTCCTCGGCACCAAAGCCAAGCCATCCGACCAGTCCTTGACCAACATGGCGGCAGCGCTGAACGAGAAGTTCGCAGCGCTGTGCAAGAACGCGAAGGCGGTGGCCTACGGACGGCCGACCCTCACAGTCATGACGATCGCGCTCGACCTCGACAGCAAGAAGGCCGATGAGGGCGGGCAGATCAAGCTTCTCGAGGACTGCGCCTCGCCGTCGCGCAACGACCCCAACAAGAAGCTGTTCTGGAACGCCACCACCGCCACGCTCACGACGACGTTCAAGGACATCGCTGACGCGCTCTCCAATTTGCGGGTGGTGCAGTGAGGCGGCGTCTCCCTCAAGCGGCCCGTCGCCTATGGCGCGATCAGAGCGGTCAGTTCGCGATCCTCATGGCGATCGGCCTGGTCGTGGTGTTCGGCGCGCTGGCGCTGGCCGTCGACTATGCCGAGATGTCGCGGCGCCGCAAGGAAATGCAGGGCACGCTCGATGCGGCGGCGCTGGCCACCGGCCGCGAGATGATCAAGGTCTCCGACCCGGCCAAGCTCAACATCTACGCTTCCGACTTTTTCCAGCAGAACCTGCCGACGATGTCCAAGCAGGATTTCGCGCTGACCTTGACCCTGCCCAAGAAGGGCGGCGACCCGGTGCGGCTCTGCGCCAAGTACCGGCCGACCATGCCGGCGGTCAACCTGCTGCTCAGTCGCCTCGACAAGGTCTACGAGATCTCGACCTGCAGCGCGGTCGCCACGCGCAACACGCTGGAGGTGGCGCTGGTGCTCGACAATTCGGGGTCGATGAGCGACATCGCCACCGGCACCGGCAAGACGCGCATAGACCTGCTCAAAGGAGCAGCCACCCAGCTGGTCGACCTTCTGGGCGGCGCGGCCGACGGCCTCACGCAGCTCGACAAGGCAGTGCAGATTGCCCTCGTGCCGTTCAACCACCTGGTGAACGTCGGGGCGGGCCACGAGATCGACAAATGGATGGACCAATACGGCGTGTCGCCGGTCCAGCACGAAAACTTCGACTGGAGCTCCGTCCGGGACGGCGGACTGGGGCCCAACAAGACCGTCGAGTTCCGCAACGGGACCTGGGTGCGCAAGGGCACCGACTGGGGAACGGACGCCGGCAAGGCGATCACCCGCTTCGATCTCTTCAACAAGGTTCTGAAACATGCCTTGGGGCGGGTGCGTCGAGGGCCGGCCCTACCCCTACAACGTCAACGACGATCCGCCCATCCTGAACAAACCGGAGACTTTTTTTGTCCCGTTATTCGCCATCGCCACCGACGAAGAACGGGTTCAACCCGCCGCCGGAAAGCTCGTCCTCGGGCGGGCGCTACAAGAACTACTATCTCCGGTACTGGGATCTCGCCTGGGGAAGGATGGTGGACTACTTCAAGAATGCGACGACGGCTGTGGAAGGAACCGGCCTCGGACCGAACGGCTCGTGCAGGATTGCGCCGATTCTGCCGCTCACCGACGCGACGACTGTCGCTGGCCGATCGGCACTCAAGACCGCGATCAACAACATGCTTGAACGATACGGCACCAACGTGCCCGAGGGCATGGCGTGGGGATGGCGCGTGCTGTCGCATGGCGAGCCCTTCACCGAGGGACGACCCGACGACGAGCGTGGCAACGACAAGGTGGTGATCGTGCTGACCGACGGCGCCAACCTCTACGAGACTGGTTTTCGCGGCGCCTACGGCTATGCAGAGCAGCCCTATCTTCCGACGGGCGTTCCTCGGCTGTTCATGGGCACCAAGCTCAATCCCAAGGATATGTCTTCCTACAACACCACGGCGGCGATGAACCAGCACTTCGCGGATTTGTGCAAGAACGCCAAGCTCCCGCGGTCGTCGACCGACAAGCGTTCCAACGTCATCGTCATGACGGTGGCGCTCGATCTCGATTCGCGTGATGGCGTGCAGATGAGCCAGATCAAGCTTCTGGAAGACTGCGCCTCGAATTCTCGCATCGACCCCAAGCGGAAAATGTTCTGGAACGCCACGGGAGCGACGCTCAGCGCCACCTTCAAGGACATCGCCGACGAGCTCTCCAATTTGCGGGTGGTCCAGTGATGCGCCATCTCCTCCACGCGGCCTGTCGCCTGTGGCACGATCAGAGCGGGCAGTTCGCGATCCTCATGGTGACCGGCCTGGTCGTGGTGTTCGGTGCGCTGGCGCTGGCCGTCGACTATTCCGAGTTGTCGCGGCGCCGCAAGGAGATGCATAGCGCGCTCGATGCGGCGGCGCTGGCCACCGGCCGCGAGATGATCAAGGTCTCCGACCCGGCCAAGCTCAACGTCTACGCTTCCGAATTCTTCCACCAGAACCTGCCGACGGTGCCCATGAAGGACGTCGCGCTGACCTTGACCCTCCCCACCAAGGGCGGCGAGCCGGTGCGGCTCTGCGCCAAGCTCGTGTACCAACCGCTCATCCTGCCGGTGGTCAACCGGATGCTCGGCCGCATCGGCAAGGCCTTCGAGATCTCGACCTGCAGCGGGGTCGCCACGCGCAACACGATCGAGGTGGCGCTGGTGCTCGACAATTCGGGGTCGATGAGCGACTCGGGCTCTGGCACCGGCAAGAAGCGCATGGACCTGCTGAAGGCGGCCGCCACTCAGCTCATCGATACCCTGGCGCATGAAGGGGATGGCCTGAAGCAGATTGCCGAGCCGGTTCGGGTGGCGCTCGTGCCGTTCTCAGCCACGGTGAATGTCGGACCACTCAATCGCGACAAGCCATGGCTTGATCCCTTCGGGCTTTCGCCGATCCATCACGAGTTCTTCGATTGGCAAGGCGTCAAGAATGGAAGCCTCGGATCGAACAAGAAGGTTGAATTCCTCAATGGCGGCTGGGTCAAGCGCGGTTCCGGCTGGGGGCCGAACCAGGACGGGAAGGCGGTGACCCGGCTTACACTATTTGATGCCATGAAGAGCACCCCCTGGGCCGGCTGCGTCGAGGCTCGCCCATGGCCCTACAACATCAACGACGCAGCGGCGGACTCGCGCAGGCCGGAATTGATGTTCGTTCCGTCGTTCGGGCCGGACGATCCGGATCCAAGATGGGACTACCACCCATCCAACAGCTATTTGTCGGACCCTAAGACGCAACGCGACGTGACAAAGTTCTTCGGCGCAAAGCCCAGCCGGAATACTTACTATGAGGGCCCCAACTATTCGTGCTCGACGGCTCCGATCACCCCGCTGACAGACATCACGACACTCCAGGGAAAGACCAGCATCAAGGCAGCGATCAATGCGATGTCTCCGACATCGAACACCGACGTTCCCGAAGGCCTGGCGTGGGGATGGCGCGTGCTGTCGAACGGCGAGCCCTTCACCGAGGGCCGGCCGGACGAGGAACTCGGCAACGACAAGGTGGTCATCGTGCTGACGGACGGAGCCAACACGTACGGAACCGACTATGCCGCGTACGGCACGATTTACCAGCCCTACAAGGGCACCAACGGGCCGCGTCTTTCCTACGGTACGACAGCCCATGGCGCCGAAGCGCTCAACCAGCACTTCGCGAACCTGTGCAACAACATCCGCCAGCCGCGTTCGGCCACGGACAAGCGTCCCAACCTGATCGTCATGACGGTGGGGCTCGACCTCAATTCCCAGGCTGCGGCGGGCAAGAACCAGATCAAGCTCTTGGAAGACTGCGCCTCGAATTCGCGCATCGACCCCAAGCGCAAGCTGTTCTGGAACGCAACGGGGGCGACGCTCAGCGCCACCTTCAAGGACATCGCCGACGAACTCTCCAACCTGCGCGTGGTTCACTAGCCTCGGTCAGCGGGTCATCGCGGGGGTGAAGTCGACGAGGTCGGCGATCGGCACCAAGAGCCGCGTGCCGTCCTCCTCTTCCAGCTCGATCGACGTTGCCGCGGTGTCCGCGAGCGCGCACTCCTCGGCTTCGAACAGATGCGGCGTGCCCGGATTGGACGAGCGCAGCCAGTAGCGGACCCGCTTGCCCGCCGGCGTTTCGTAGACGGTGATCTTGCCGAGCTTTTCGGGTGCATAGGACTTGCCGCACAGGTCGACCGCGCCGTGGTCCAGGAAGGTGGCGCGCAGGAAGCGGTCGTCGGCGTCGCGGACGACGACGACGTCGAGCGGCGCGGCGATCGCCCGGCGCACGTTCAGCCGGCCCGAGGAGAAGGCGACATCGGCGAGGTCCGGGTCGAAATCGCTGGAGAAGACCAGCCGCTGCTTGATCTCCCAAGGCTTCAGGCCATAGCTGCTGAGGATCGAGGCCACCATGCTGACGATCGGTGCCGCCAGCGAGGTGCCGTTGTCGGCCTTGCGGATCGCGGCGAGAGAGGGCTTGCCGTCGGCGCCGGCGCGGCTGGTGCCGGTGTAGGTCGGAACGCGGCAGGCCGGCGCCAGCAGGTCGACATAGGTGGCGCTGCGCGCCGAGCGCGGCCAGATGGCGCCGTCGGGGCGGTGGCCGCCGACGGTGACGGCCGTGAGCCCGGTGCTGTTCTTGGGATCGCCGCCGTAGCGGGCGGGCCAGACGGCCCAGTCGTCGAGATTGCGCTTCTCGTTGCCGGCCGCCACCACCAGGAGCACATTGTCGGCCAGCAACGCCGCATTCTCCAGCCCGGCGATCTTCCGCCCAGCCATGAAGCTGGCATTGACGATGGAGATCTCGCGGTCGCCGCGGGCGTGGTCGATCGCCGAGGAGAGCGCGTTGGGGTCGATCCTGGGCTCGCCGCCGTGATAGGCGATGAGGCTGCCCACAGCGACCTCGAATGGCAGGTCGAGCGCATAGCGGTAGTCCTCGAGCTCGCTGCCGCCGAGCACCGCGCCGGCCACCTCCAGCCCGTGCCAGCGGTCGGCGAAGCTTTCGGGCGAGTTCACCGCATCCGACCACAGCGCGAAATTGAAGCCGAACAGGCCGTCGACGCCGAGCGCGCGGGGCGCCCCGGCGACGCCGCTCGGCCGCTGGATCCGCTTGAAATAAGCGGACGGAAACGGGCTGCCGCGATCGACGATCTCTTGGTCGAGACCGGTGTCGAGCACCAGCACGGCGCGCCGCTCGCTGGGTATCGACGGCCTGAGGCGTCGGTTGAGGCCGATCTGACTCACCAGCTCCGCCCCGTCGAAGGGCCGGTAGTCGGCCGGCACGCCCTCGCAGCCTTCGTCGGCCGGCGATACCAGGAGCGCGTCGGTCGGTTCGGCCTGAAGCGTGGTGCGGTCCTCGGATTCCAGCGACGCCACGCGTTGCAAATCCGCGATGGCGTCGAGCTTGTTGGGCAGGTCGCGCAGGAAGACCGTCGAGTAGCTGGCGCGCTGCAGCGGCACCGTCACCTGCATGCCGGGCGCGATGCGGTCGGGGTCGCCGACCGACGCGGCGACGAGGCTGCGGTCGCCGAGCCGAGCGAGCTCCTTGTGGGCGGCAGCAAGCAGCAATGCCTGCTTGAGCGCCTGCTCGGCTATCCTCTTCGCTTCCTCCGCGGCAATGGGCGAAGCGTCAGGCGAGGGAGCGGGCGCGGCGCCAGTGGTCTGGCCGGCACCTGGCGCGGCGCCGGTGGTCTCGGCAGGAGACTCCAGCGCCGGCTTTGCCGTGGCCAGCGCGACCTCGGCGATGTTGCTCAGCTGGCCTTCGAGGGGTCGGTCGGCGGTCAGCCAGTTGACCTTGAAATTCTCGGGGACCTGGGCGCTGTCCGCCATGGCGTCGGCGGGAAAGCAGGTGCCAGCGAAGCCGGAGCGCACGCAGGCGGTGGCGAGCGCCTGGTCCTGCGACGACGGCCAGTGATCGAGGCTCTCGGCGCCCTTGAAGCCGTTGCGCGCCAAAAGCTTGGTCAGCGTGTCGCCTGGCTCCACGACCGCCACGTCGGGGGCGGCCGGCTGGATGCAGGCCGGCACCGTCTCGACGCGCGGCACGTCGGCGACCGCCTTGAGCCGCTCCGAGCCGACCAGCGTCAGATAGGTCGGGTTGTTGCCGCACAGGGCGACGACGGCCTCCAGCAAGGTCTTGCCGGCCGGCACGCCGACCTGCCTCGGCAGCCCGTATTCAGCGACCTTGGCGGTGAGCGCGGGGCCGACGTCGCCTTCGACGGTGAAGCTCAACGACTGGGCCGAGGCGGCCGCAACCGGCAGCAGCAAGGCGGCAGTGATGCCGCATAGAAACCGGATCACCGGCATGGTCCCGCACCTCCCGTTACCCCACAAATGCCGACCTGCTGGCGCTCCGCCCAGCCCTTGATGAAGCCGCGGATCTTCGGGTTGCCGATATTGACCAGCCGCGACACCTTCGCCGTCACGGCCAGCGCGTTGACGCCGAAGATCCGGCGCTCGCCGCCATCCTGGAAATAGCCGGCGCCGCCGGAATCGCCGAAGCAGAGCGCGGCCCCGCCGACGGTCGTGACCATGATGAAGCGGGCGACCCTGAGGTCGGCCGACCCCTGGTAGAGCGCGCCCGACGGACCGCCGTCGAGGCTGCGGCAGCCATAGCCCAGCAAGGTGACCTCCGTGCCGGCTGCCGGCAGCGCGGCATCGCCGTTCAGCGTGTCGGACGGCGCGCCGTTGGGCAGCGCGATGCGGTTGTCGACCAGGCAGAGCGCGATGTCGAAGTTGCGGTTGCGCGCATAAGAGGGGTGGTGGTCGCAGCGAAGCGCGGTGGAGCGCCCGGCGACCTTGATGGTGCCCGTCTGCCCGTCGGAGACGCAATGCGCCGCCGTCAGCACCGCCCGCTCGCCGACCAGCGTCGACGTGCAGGCCTTGCCGCCGTGGAAGAAGCGGAAGGTGGCCGGCCACTCGCCCAAGGCCGCCGGGGTGGCGCCGGACACCTGGACGTCGGCGCCCGCCTCGGCCTCCACCATCGCCAGCGGTTCGGCCGCCCAGGCGGGGCAAAGTGCTGTCGAAACGAGTGCGACGGCCAGCAAACCAGCCGCGCCGCCGCCCCGCCGGGCATGCCTCAGCCTTCCGCGCCTCATCGCTCCTCCCCCTTGTCGCGACGCCCCGAGACCGCTTTTTTTGCGGTTGACTCTTCTATTAGCAATTGCATCATACATCGGCAAATACAACTTAAGAAGGTGGTGCGTGGGGACGATCAAACGGCTTGCCGTCGGCGCGACGGTGTCGATCGGCGGGTTGTCGGTGCTGCTTGCCTGCGCCGCCGTCACCACATCGACCTCGGTCCATGAGGGCGTGCCCTACTTCCTGCCGCTGACGAAGGTGCGCTACCTCGTCGACCTCGAGGAGCCGGCCGAAACGAAGATCGAGACGATCAGCGTGCCGGACCGGTCGCGGCCGCTCTACCTGTCCTATTCCGAGAACGCCTTCGCCGACGAGAACATCTGCGTCGACCGCACGGAGGACGGGCTGCTGCGGAAGATCTATTTCGGCTCGCACGACCGGCTGCCGGACGTCATCCTCAACGTGCTCGAGGTGATCGCGCAGGGCGGATCGCCGGTGGCCGAGGAGATGCGAAGCCTGGAGCGCGGGGTGACCCGGGCGGAGTGCAGCGGCACCGTCATCTCCGAATGGATGGACCCCTACGACCACGAGGCGCTGCGGCGCTTCAACGCCACGCTGTGCGGCTACCGCGTCGAAGTGCCCGACTTCTCGGGCGGCGCGGCGCTGCCGACGTTCCAATGCCCGCCCTACGGCGTGTGCTTTGCAACCAACAGCACGTTCCAGTATTCGCTGCGCGGGCCGGGCGGCAGGATCTTCCGGCAGGAGCACGCCACGGTGGCGAGCCGCCGCGACATCGGCTTCATCAGCGTCAAGACGGCCACCTTCAACAAGCGGATCACGCTGCTCGACTTCACCGACGGAGCGCTGACCACCGTGCGCATCCGCAAGGACAGCGAAATGCTCGGGCTGTCGGAGCTGCCGATCAACGCCGTGGAGCGGGTGCTGGCGGTGCCGGGCAACGCCATCGGCATGGCCTTCGCCGGCTATCAGGAGCGCCTGCTCTACCTCAAGCAGCGCAAGGCACTCAAGGAAGCCGGGGCCGAAGGCAGCGATGCCAGCCAGGACCCCTATGCGGGGCTGGCGACAGCCGTCGCGGCTTGCGTGCCGCCAGGCGACGCGCCGTCGCCCTGAGGGGATTTCGGGCCCTCGGGGCGGCGGCGCGCTCGGGCGCCGCCGATCCGTTCAGCGCGAGTTGGTGATGGAGCGGAACTCGGGTTCCGGAACGAAGCCGTTGCGGTTGGGCATCTCGACCTTGGGCAGGCTCTCCTGGTCGAGTGCGGCGTCCTTAGGCAGGATGCCGTTGAGGCTGAGGATGTAGGCGGTCACGGCATAGGTGTCGTCGACGCTCAGCGAGCCCGGCGCCTGGTAGGGCATGGCCCGGTGGACATAGTCGAACAGGGTGGTGGCATAGGGCCAGTAGCTGCCGACCGTCTTGATCGGCTTGCCGGTGGCAAGCGTGCCCTGGCCGCCGACCAGCCGGTCCTTGATGCCGTCGCGGCCGAAATCGCCATGGCAGGCGGCGCAATTCTCCTGGAAGACGGTCCGGCCGCGGTCGACAGTGCCGCTGCCGTGCGGCAGGCCCTTGCCGTCGGGGCGAACGTCGATGTCCCACAGCGCGACCTCGTCGGCCGTCGGGACGCGGCCGAAATCGGTAGCGAGCGCCGAGGTGGCTGCGATGGCGGCCAGACAGCCGCAGAGGAGCGTCGCCTTACGCCAGCGCATTGCGGACCTTTCCGTGGCTGTCGATCGCCCAGGTCTGCTGGGCGTTGTAGTGGAAGAGTGCGTTGGTGCCCATGCGCGCGACCAGCGACGCGCGGTCGGGCTGGACATGGCCCTTGTCGTCGGTGGAGCGGCTGACGATCTTGGTCGGGCGCCCGTCCCAGTGCCAATCGGTCTGGAAGCGCGTCTGCGCCTTGGGCAGCACCGGGTGGTTCAGCGCCGCCTCGCGCCAGGTGCCGCCGCCGTCGGTGCTGACCTCGACCTTGACGATCGTGCCATGGCCGCTCCAGGCGAGCCCGGTGATGCGGTTCCTGCCCGGATGGATCTCCATCATCCCGGACGGCGAGGTGATGACCGAGTTGATCTCCTGCACCAGCTGGAACTGCCGCGCCTTGCCGTCGGGCATCAGGCTGGTGTAGCGCGCGGTCTCCCAGCGCGTCATCCAGGGGCGGTCGCCGAACTCCAGGCGACGCAGCCATTTGACGCTGAGATTGCCTTCCCAGCCGGGGAGCAGCAGACGCACCGGGAAGCCATGGGCCGGCCGCAGCGGCTCGCCGTTCTGGCCGTAGGCGACGATCGCCTCGGCGATGATTTCGTCGGTGAGCGGGATGCTGCGGGCCAGCCCGGCGGCGTCGCCGCCCTCGGCGAGCATCCAGGTCGAGGCACGGTCGGCGCCGACGAGATCGATGATGAAGGAGAGCGGCACGCCGGTCCATTCATGCGTGCTGATCAGGCCGTGCGTGTTCTGCACCGTCAGGTTCGGGTCGGCCTTCTTCCAGTTCTCCCAGCCATTGCCGGAGCACTCGACGAAGGCAACGCGCGATACCGAGGGCATGGCCATCAGCTCGTCGACGCGCAGCACCAGCGGCTCCTTGACCATGCCGTGCACGAGCAGCCGGTGCTGCGCCGGGTCGATCTCGGGCACGCCCGAATGGCTGCGCTCATAGTGCAGGTCGGACGGCGTGATCGTGCCGACCAGCTTGTGCAGTGGGGTCTTGGCGTTGATCGCGTCGCTCGGGTCGATGTCGCGGATGCCCGGCCCCGCCTCGGGCACGCGCGAGATGTCGACGAAGGGCGACCGCTCGCTGTGGCCGGATAGCGGCTCGCCAACCTGTCGCGCGGGCACGTCGGCCAGGGAGTCGGCCGAAGCGCGGCTGGAGAGCGCTGCGCCGGCGGCGCCGAGCGACGCTGTCGCGAGCAAGCGGCGGCGCGACAGCCTGGTTTGCGCCGCCCGACGCGATTTGCCCGTTTCGTCCATGCCATCTGCCCCGCATTCGCCCGGCGCGACTGTTCTCACGCGGCCGGGGCAAAGTCAGGCTCCGCCCGGATCAAAAACGGGCGCGGCGGGATCATTCCGGAGCGAGGTGCGGCTACTCCATGGCGGCCGCGGCGGCGGCCACCGGTGCGGCGTTGGGCTTGCGCAGGAGCAGCGCCAGGGGGATGGCGCACAGCGTGACGATCATCATCAGCTTGAAGTCGTCGACATAGGCGATCATGGAGGCCTGGGCGTTGACCATCAGGTCCATCTGCGACAGCGCGGTCGGATCGCCCTGCGCGGCGAGCGGCGAGACGACGTAGAGCGCCGGGTTGAACGGCGTGATATGGGCGGCGAGCTCGGCGTGGTTGACCTGCGTGTTGCGGATCAGGAACATGGTGACGACCGAGATGCCGATCGAGGAGCCGATGTTGCGCACCAGGCTGAACAGGCTCGCGGCGTCGGTGCGGAAGCGCACGTCGAGGGTGGCGAAGGCGACCGTCGACAGCGGCACGAAGACCAGGCCGAGGCCGAGCCCCTGGATGACGCCGGTGGCGACGATCCACCAGTCGTCCATCTGCGGCGAGAAGCCGGTCATGTAGTAGAGCGACAGCGCTGTCAGCAGCAGGCCGACGACGACCAAAAGCCGCGCGTCGACCTTCTGGACGAGGCGGCCGACCAGCAGCATCGAGATCATGGTGCCGACGCCGCGCGGCGCCATGACGACGCCGGTGGTGACCGTCGGGTGGTTGAACAGGTGCGACAGCATCGGCGGCAACAGCGCCAGGCTGGCCAAGAGGATGATGCCGACGACGAAGATGAAGACCAGCCCGGTGACGAAGTTGCGGTCGGCGAAGATCTTCGGGTCGATGAAGGTCTCGCGGCCGGTCAGCGAGTGCACGGCGAAAACCCAGAAGCCGGTGATCGAAAGCGCCAGCTCGATCCAGATCTCCGGCGCCGAGAACCAGTCGATCTGCTCGCCGCGGTCGAGCATCAGCTGCAGCGCGCCGACGCCGAGCGACAGCATGGCGAAGCCGAAGAAGTCGAAGCCGCGCAGCCGGCGGGCGATCGCCGGCAGATAGGCGGCGGAGCCCAGGAAGGCGATGATGCCGACCGGCAGATTGATGAAGAACACCCAGCGCCAGTTGAAGCTTTCGGTCAGCCAGCCGCCCAGCGTCGGCCCGATGATCGGGCCGACCATGATGCCGGCACCCCAGAGCGCCATCGCCGAGCCGTGCCGCTCCCTCGGGTTGATGTCGAGCAGGAAGGTCTGCGACAGCGGCACGATGGCGGCGCCGAACACGCCCTGCAGCACGCGGAACATCACCATGCCTTCGAGCGACCAGGCCAGCCCGCACAGCATCGAGGTGACCGTGAAGCCGACGATCGAGGTGAGGAACAGCTCCTTGCGGCCGATGCGGTCGGCGAGCCAGCCGGTGACCGGCGTCATGATGGCGGCGGCGACGATGTAGGAGGTGAGCACCCAGGTGATCTGGTCCTGCGAGGCGCCGAGATCGCCCATCATGGTGGGCAGCGCGACGTTGGCGATCGTCGTGTCGAGCACCTGCATGACGGTCGCCAGCATGATCGAGATGGTGATCAGGCCGCGATGCGGAACGTCGGTGTGGTCGGGGATCATGGTCGTGCCGGGTGCTTCGGAAGGGCCGCTCGGCCGCCTCCGCTACTTGGCCTGGCCCGCGTAGGCGTGGCCGAACAGGCTGCCGAAGCCGCGCGCCACGCCGGTGTCGACGGTGACGTTGGCGCTCATGCCCGTGCGCAGCGCCACGTCGAGCGCCGGGTCGTCGACCTTGAGCCGCACCGGGATGCGCTGGGTGACCTTGACCCAGTTGCCGGTGGCGTTCTGCGCCGGCAGCAGCGAGAACTCGGCGCCCGTGCCGGCGCCGATCGACGCCACGGTGGCGTGGAAGGGACGGCCGGGATAGGTGTCGAGCACGATCTCCGCCGACTGGCCTTCGCGCATGTGGGTGAGCTGCGTCTCCTTGAAGTTCGCCTCGACCCAGGTGTCGCCCGTCTCGACCAGCGAGAAGACCGGGGTCCCGGCGGTAACGAACTGGCCGGGCTTCAGCGACGACGCCTGCGAGACGATGCCGTCAGCCGGTGCCTCGAGCGTGGTCTGCTCAAGGTCGTAGGCGGCCTTGTCGCGGGCGGCCTGCGCCTGCAGCACCATCGGGTGCCGGTCGGCGGCGATGTCGGGGTCGCCGCCAAGCGCGGCGCGCGCGCTGGCGATGCCCTGCGCGGCGGCGGAGCGCTCCTCCTCGGCCTTGTCGAGGTCGCGGCGCGCCTCGTCGAGGTTCGCCTTGGCGTTGATGCCCTTGGCGGCGAGCTCGGTGGCGCGCTGGTTCTGGGCCTTGGCGTAGTCGAGCTCGCCGGCGGCGACGCGCTCCTGCGCGACCGCCTGGCTGTAGGCGGCCCGGAGCTGCTCGACGTTGAGCTTGGCCGTCGCCAGCGAGGCGTCGGCCTGCGACAGCGCGATCTGATAGGGCTGCGGGTCGACGGCGAACAGGAGATCGCCGGCCTTGACCAGCGCGTTGTCGGTGACGGCGACCTTGACGATGCGCCCGCTCGCCTCCGTGGCGATCGACACCTTGGCCTGGCGGACGTTGGCGTTGTCGGTCTCCTGGTAGCGGCCGCCGGTGACCCAGACGTAGCCGCCGCCCAGCGCGATCAGCAGCGGCACGGCGGCCATCCACACGACGCGGCGGCTGACGCGGCGCCGCGGCGCGGGCGCCATCGCCTCCTGCACCGGGCTGTCGCCCGCGGGTGGCGCCAGCGGCGGCGCCTCCTTGACGACTTCGAGCTTGGGTTCGCCCGGATTGACCTTCGATACGGCGTTCATGCTGCGGAACCTTTTGATGCTTCGACTTCGCGGGCCGCTGCCGTCTCGGCAGCGCCCAGGTTTTCGACGATGGTGGCAAGCCCGTGGATGATCGCGCGGCGCTCCTCGGCGGACAGCCCGGCCAGCGCCTGGTCGAACACCTCGACCGCCACGCCCTTCACCTCGCCGAATGTCTTGCGGCTCTTCTCGGTCGGGAAGATCATCCTGACGCGGCGATCGCTGGCGTCCTGGCGCCGCTCCACCCAGCCGCCCTCTTCCATCCGATCGAGCAGACGCGAGACGCTGATCGGCTCGATCTCGAGGAGCTCGGCAAGCCGCGCCTGGGCGACGCCCTCCTCCTTGACCAGCCGCACCATCAGCCGCCACTGGGCCGCCGACAGGCCATAGGCCGAGCCGAGGGTTTCGAAGCGGCGGCGCATCAGGCGAGCGGCGTCGTGGATCAGAAATCCCAGTCTTTCGGTGCCGTCCAATTCCATGAGCTGCATATATTGTGAGCATGCTTATCAAGCAAGGGGTGATTGACAACTTTTTTGCGTTGCAGCAAAGAGAGCGTCGCGGAGTTCGGCGAGAAGCCGCCGCGTTCGGCGAAAAAACCTTATCCAAGCTGGGTTCCCGCGCTTGACTTGCGCGAGGGGTGCGACTATCTGCGAGCCACGTTAGCACTCCTTCTGGGCGAGTGCTAACCACCGCCCGATCCCCGGGCGAGACACAGTTCCAACTTCCCAATCGAGGTCAACAACGATGGCAAAGTCGAAATTCCGCCCGCTCCACGACCGCGTGGTCGTCCGTCGGGTCGAATCGGAAGACAAGACGAAGGGCGGCATCATCATCCCCGACACCGCCAAGGAGAAGCCGCAGGAAGGCGAGATCATCGCGGTGGGCTCCGGCGCCCGCGACGAGACCGGCAAGCTGGTGCCGCTGGACGTCAAGGCCGGCGACCGCATCCTGTTCGGCAAGTGGTCGGGCACCGAGGTGAAGCTCAATGGCGAGGACCTTCTGATCATGAAGGAATCCGACATCATGGGCGTGATCGGCTGACCGGTCGCCATTCCATACGAACCTTTTATCCGAAGATCGGACCGGTTTCGGTCCAGGAGTAAATCATGGCTGCCAAAGACGTTAAATTTTCCCGTGACGCCCGCGAGCGCATGCTGCGCGGCGTCAACATCCTCGCCGACGCGGTGAAGGTGACGCTGGGGCCCAAGGGCCGCAACGTCGTCATCGACAAGTCGTTCGGCGCGCCTCGCATCACCAAGGACGGCGTCACCGTCGCCAAGGAGATCGAGCTCGAGGACAAGTTCGAGAACATGGGCGCCCAGATGGTCCGCGAGGTCGCCTCGAAGACCAATGACATCGCCGGTGACGGCACCACGACGGCGACCGTGCTCGCCCAGGCGATCGTCCAGGAGGGCGCCAAGGCGGTGGCCGCCGGCATGAACCCGATGGATCTGAAGCGCGGCATCGACCTCGCGGTCATCGAGGTGGTCGCCGACCTCGTCAAGAGGGCCAAGAAGATCAAGACCTCCGAGGAAGTCGCCCAGGTCGGCACCATCTCGGCGAATGGCGAGGAGTTGATCGGCCGGATGATCGCCGAGGCGATGCAGAAGGTCGGCAACGAGGGCGTCATCACGGTCGAAGAGGCGAAGACCGCCGAGACCGAGCTCGAAGTGGTCGAGGGCATGCAGTTCGACCGCGGCTACCTGTCGCCCTACTTCATCACCAACCCGGACAAGATGGTTGCCGAGCTCGAGGACGCCTATATCCTGCTCCACGAGAAGAAGCTCTCCAACCTGCAGGCGATGCTGCCGGTGCTCGAGGCGGTCGTGCAGTCGTCGCGTCCGTTGCTGATCATCGCCGAGGACGTCGAGGGCGAGGCGCTCGCCACGCTCGTCGTCAACAAGCTGCGCGGCGGCCTGAAGATCGCCGCCGTCAAGGCGCCCGGCTTCGGCGACCGCCGCAAGGCCATGCTGGAGGACATCGCGATCCTCACCGGCGGCCAGGTGATCTCCGAGGACCTCGGCATCAAGCTCGAGAACGTCACGCTCAACATGCTCGGCCGCGCCAAGAAGGTGCGCATCGAGAAGGAGAACACGACGATCGTCGACGGTGCCGGCAAGAAGGCCGAGATCCAGGGCCGTGTCGCCCAGATCAAGCAGCAGATCGAGGAGACCACCTCCGACTACGACCGCGAGAAGCTGCAGGAGCGGCTGGCCAAGCTGGCCGGCGGCGTCGCGGTGATCCGCGTCGGCGGTGCGACCGAGATCGAGGTCAAGGAGAAGAAGGACCGCGTCGACGACGCCCTCAACGCCACCCGCGCGGCGGTCGAGGAAGGCATCGTGGCAGGCGGCGGCGTGGCGCTGCTGCGCGCTTCGGCGGCCCTCAAGTCGACCGGCGCCAACCCCGATCAGGACGCCGGCATCAACATCGTGCGGCGTGCCCTGCAGTCGCCGGCTCGCCAGATCGCGGCCAATGCCGGCGCCGAGGCGTCGATCGTGGCCGGCAAGATCCTGGAGAACAAGGGTGCGACGTTCGGCTACAACGCCCAGACGGGCGAGTATGGCGACCTGATCGCGTTCGGCATCGTCGACCCGGTCAAGGTGGTGCGCACCGCGCTGCAGGACGCCGCGTCGGTCGCCGGCCTGCTGGTCACCACCGAGGCGATGATCGCCGAGGCGCCGAAGAAGGACTCGCGCGCCCCGGCGATGCCCGGCGGCGGCATGGGCGGCATGGGCGGCATGGATTTCTAAGGTCCGGCCATCCAGACAGCATTTCAGGGGCGCCCGCGGGCGCCCCATTTTTTTGGCGCATCGGCCCAAAAAAAGTTTGCCGGCCACGGAACCGGAAGCCGGCGTGGACGTTGTTCTCCCGTTCGAAAGCCATCGAACGGAGCAATCCGCAAGACAGGCATTCGACAAAAAGGCGCCTCCCGCACTCCACAGCTGCGAGAGGCGCTTTTTTTGTTGGGTCTCCTAACCCTCCGGCGATATCGGAACGACTGGCCGGCTCAGGTGTTTAGCTGCAGCAAGACAATGCAAGGAGGGTAACATGCCTATGCATCTCAAAGCCGCAGCAGCCGGGCTCCTGGTTGCCTTCGCCGGTTCCGCCTTCGCGCAGGACGTGGTGATCGTTCCCGAGCAGGAGACGGTGATCCGCGAATATGTGGTGAAGCACCCCGTCAACCCGGTGGTCGTCGATCCGGGCGTCAACATCTCGGTCGGCACCGCGCTGCCCGAGGCGATCGAGCTCTATCCGATCGACGAGCCGCAGATCCAGTATCGCTACGTGGTGGTCGACGGACGCACCGTGCTGGTCGACCCCGGCACGCGCAGGATCGTCCGCATCATGGAGTAGTCGCGCCGGCACGCGGCCGCTCAGGCGGTCCCCGGACGCTCGAGGACGCATCGGCCCAGCCGGTGCGTCCTCGCCTTTTCAGGGCGCGCAGATGCGCAGATAGGACGGGTCCTGCGCGGCCTTGGCCATCGCCATCGCCCCCGAATAGGCGGCGATCGTCCGGACGGCGAACATCTCGCCGTCGGCGCGCATAGTCCTCGCGGCCGACCCGCTGGTCGTCCTTGAACCGCCGGGCGATCAGCACCCGCCACGCCTGGAAGATGCCGGCGATCGCGACGCGGAACTCGGGATCGGCCAGCGACAGCTCCAGCGCCAAATTGTTGAGCGGACAGCCCCGCACGAAGCCCTGCCGCTCCAGCGCCTCGGCGACATCCAGGAAGACCTGGCGCACGCCGGCGCGCGCGCTGGGCGCAGCCGCCATGGTGTCGGCCCATGTCCGCTCGACCTCCGGCGCTACGCGCTCCCAGACGACGGCAAGGCCGAGCGCCTTCTTGCTGGCGAAGTGATGGTGCAGCGCGCCGCCCGTGACGCCCGCCGCCGCAACGACGTCGGCCAGGCTCGTCGCATGGTAGCCGCGCTCCTGAAAGACCGCGTCGGCGATGTCGAGCACCTTGCGGCGCAGCCCCGCAGGATCGTTGCGCCGCGGGTGCCCGGCGCGGCGCTGCCTGCCGGCTCCGCGGCGGCGTTCGCCGGCTCCGGCGGCGTTCGCCTTGCCTCGTCTCGCTTATTCATGCCCTCTTCCCGCCCATGTCTTCATCCGCTCTACCGCCTTCGCGCGATCTCCGCAAGGAACTCTACCCCATTGACAAAACCGGGCAACCGGTCTGTTTTTGGTAAAACAGGATGACCGGTTTGTTTTGCGGGGATGCGTGAGCAGGCGCGATGGAGATGCCGCTGAACGTCGTCGAGCTCAGGCAATACACGCTCCATCCGGGGCAGCGGGACGCACTGGTCGCGCTGTTCGACGCTGCGCTGGTGCGGCCCGCAGGAGGCGCTGGGGATGACGATCATCGGCCAGTTCCGCGACGTCGAGCGGCCGGACCGCTTCGTCTGGCTGCGCGGCTTTGAGGACATGGATGCGCGGCAGCGGGCGCTGACTTCGCCTTCTACGACGGGCCCGACTGGGCAACGCATTGCGAGGCGGCCAACCGCACCATGGCGGCCTTCGACGACGTGCTGCTCTTAAGGCCGGTGCTGGGCTTCGACCTGGCAAAGCCGCGCCGTCGCGGCCGCCCGCTCGCTGGGCGGCGGCCATCGCGGCGCTCGAGCCGGCAGCGCTGGCTGGCTTTACAGCTTCGTTCCGGCGCGAGGCGATGCCGCGACTCGCCGCGCATAGGCGTGCCCGTCGAAGCGATCCTGATCACCGAGACGGCGCGCAACACCTATCCTCGCCTGCCGGTGCGCGAAGGCGAGAGCGTGCTCGTCTGGTTCGCCCGCCTGCCGGCGGGGACGACGCCTGCGGAGGCATTGGCGCCGCTTGCCGGGTGGCTCGAGGGCCGGCTCGCCCGGCCGCTCGAGACGCTGCACCTGGCGCCGACGGCGGGGTCGCGGCTTCGCTGAAACGAAAATATGGACATTGGGATACGACTGCCTATGTTGGCGGCGCTCAGCAAATGCCGGAACGTTCCCATGTCCCACACCCGTAAGGAATCCGACACGTTCGGGCCGATCGACGTGCCCGCCGACCGCTATTGGGGGGCGCAGGCGCAGCGCTCGCTCGGCAATTTCAAGATCGGATGGGAGAAGCAGCCGCTGTCGGTCGTCAGGGCGCTGGGGATCGTCAAGCGCGCCGCCGCAGAAGCCAATATGGAGCTCGGCCGCCTCGACCCGAAGCTCGGCGAGGCCATCGTCGCCGCCGCCCAGGAGGTCATCGAAGGCAAGCTCGACCCGCATTTCCCGCTGGTGGTCTGGCAGACCGGCTCGGGCACGCAGTCGAACATGAACGCCAACGAGGTGATCTCCAACCGGGCCATCGAGCTGCTCGGCGGGACGCTCGGCACCAAGCACCCGGTGCACCCCAACGACCACGTCAATATGAGCCAGTCGTCCAACGACACCTACCCGACGGCCATGCACATCGCGGCGGCCGAGCGGGTGGTGCGCGACCTGATCCCGGCGCTCAAGCACCTGCACAAGGCGCTCGACGCCAAGGCGCGGGCGTTCCAGCCGATCGTCAAGATCGGCCGCACCCACACCCAGGACGCCACGCCGCTGACGCTGGGCCAGGAGTTCTCGGGCTATGCGGCGCAGGTCGCGGTCGTCGATCCGGCGCATCGAGGCGACCTTGCCCTGGCTCTACGAGCTGGCGCAGGGCGGCACCGCGGTGGGCACCGGGCTCAACGCGCCGATCGGCTTCGCGGAGAAGGTGGCCGACCGCATCGCGGCGCTGACGGGGCTGCCCTTCGTCACCGCGCCCAACAAGTTCGAGGCGCTGGCGGCGCATGATTCCATGGTGTTTTCGCATGGCGCCATCAACGCGGCGGCCTGCGCGCTGTTCAAGATCGCCAACGACATCCGCCTGCTCGGCTCGGGTCCGCGCTCCGGCCTTGGCGAGCTCGACCTGCCCGAGAACGAGCCGGGCTCCTCGATCATGCCCGGCAAGGTCAATCCCACGCAGTCGGAGGCGCTGACCCAGGTCTGCGTGCAGGTGTTCGGCAACCAGACCGTCGATCACCGTGGCGGGCAGCCAGGGCCATTTCGAGCTCAACGTCTACAATCCGCTGATGGCGTACAATTTCCTGCAGTCGGTGCAGCTGATGGCCGACGCGGCGATCTCCTTCACCGACAATTGCGTGGTGGGCATCGAGCCGCGCATCGAAAACATCAAAGCCGGCGTCGAGCGCTCGCTGATGCTGGTGACCGCGCTGGCGCCCAGCATCGGCTACGACAACGCCGCGAAGATCGCCAAGGCCGCGCACAAGAACGGCACCACGCTGCGCGAGGAGGCGCTGGCGAGCGGGCTGGTGAGCAGCGAGGACTATGACCGCCTCGTGCGGCCGGAGGACATGACCCGCCCCGGCTGAGGGCCTTGGCGGAAAATCCTTCCAAGTGTGAACGATCTGTCGACACATATGGTTCTTTTGTGAACGATGGGTTTGGCCTATTTCCTGGTGGGACGCCAACCAAACCCACGCTCGGAGAAATCGCCATGTCTGCTCAATCCATTGCCGCGCCTCAGGCCGGCCTTGCCAACCACGCCGGCCTGGTGCTTGCCGGCCGCGTGCTTCTGTCGCTCATCTTCATCCTGGCCGGCTTCGGCAAGCTGACCGCCATCGGCAGCACCGCCGCCTGGTTCGGCAGCCTCGGCCTGCCCTTCCCCACCGTCGTCACCGTGCTCGTCGGCCTGCTGGAGCTCGGCGCCGGCCTGGCGGTGCTCACCGGCTTCCAGACCCGGGTCGCGGCGATCGCGCTCGCCGTCTTCACGCTGGCGGCCACCGCGCTCGCCCATCTCGACTTCAGCGACCAGGTGCAGGTGCTGATGCTGGAGAAGAACCTGGCGATCACCGGCGGCCTGCTGCTTCTGGCGGCCTTCGGCGCCGGCGCGCTGTCGCTCGACGCGCGCCGCGGCTGACCCTCCACCCCCAGGTCGAAAGAGCGGAAAGCCCGGAGCGATCCGGGCTTTTTCATGCCTTCGGGTGACAGCGGCGGGCCGAAAGGGCATTCTCACGCGTGTCGTGAGCAGAGGAGCCCCGGTCATGCCCAATGCCATCGCCGTCCTCGTCGGCCGCATCCTGCTGTCGGCCATCTTCCTGATCTCGGGCATCCACAGCCTGACCGACATCGCCAGCACGGCGGGCTATTTCGAGGGCCTCGGGCTGCCGGTGCCGCAGATGACCGCCTGGGCGAGCGCCGTGTTCGAGGTGGCGGCGGGGCTCTGCGTGCTGATCGGCTTCCAGACGACGCCGGTCGCGGTGCTGCTCGCCGCCTATTGCGTTTCGGCCGGCTATCTCGGCCATTACGGGCAGGGCGGCGACGACCCGATGCTCAGCCTGATGCACACGCAGGCCTTCATGAAGGACCTCGGCCTGGCCGGCGCCTTCCTGATCCTCGCCGTGTTCGGCCCCGGCAGCCTGTCGGTCGACGGGCGAAGGCAGGTGGTGGAGGCGTGAGGGGGCCGCTGAGGGCGGCTTCATTCGGTCGAATTCGAAACTGCGAGACCTCCCGCCACCCCGAGCGGCGATCGGCCAAGTCGGAACCGAGATGATGACGCCCGCCGGACGAACACTCCGGCGGGCGAATTGCTTCTCGCAAGTGGCGCATCGGACCATCGAGGCCGATTGCCTCGGCAGCCCGCTGCGATGTCTGCCCGCGCTGCACCTCGATCGCCCCGCCAGACCGAAGCGGCAAGCGCTGTCATGGACGCGACACGCGGCCTGCGGGCGGGGCGGTAGGTTGCAGCGGGAATAAAACTGCAGCTATCATGAAGGAAGATCGTGATGAAACTCGATGGACATGCTCTTCGAAAAGCGGGAAGAGCCTTCCTGCGCCCGGGAAAGAAGGCTTTCTCGGAAATAAAGAAGAAATTCGAAACCGGCATCTCCTCCAAAATCTCAGCGGGCCGGAGCGTCAAAAAGGCGCAGGCGTTCAAGGCCTTGTTAACGACGAACAGCTCCCAGGGCTTAAACGTGGAGCGCAAGGCACGGCCGGCCGCTCAGGTGGTCGCCGAGACAGGCCCCGAGACCGAGATGCACTCTGCGGATTTCATGGCGGAATACCAAAACATCCTCGACGCTCACCGAGCGGACTACGAGCCGAGTTGGGTGGCTAACGAAACCAAGGCAAAAGACTTGGCCAAGGCTGTCTTGCACGTCTTCGACAAGGACGACGACGGAAGCTTCGTCAGGTTCATGGGTCAGCTCGAGGAAACGGCCTCGGATGTAGTCGGTGACAAGGGTTCCAGCCACTACGGCAAGGAGGTGGACACGTTCATCCATGAAAAATTGAACGAGAGTTTAGGGGGAGCCGATCTCTCGGGTTTCAAAGCCGACAAGAAGACCAGGAACAATGCGGTCGACATCCTAGGGCCCGGACTTGACCCGAAGAAAGACGCCGCCGCACGCCAGTCAATCAAAGCGAAAGTCGACCGTTCCTACGAGCTTTTCAGCAAGTTTGCTGCCAAGCACTTTCACACCGATCAAGGGCAAGGCCGAATGTTCGCCAAGATCGACAGCGACCTGCGAAAGCTCAACGCGGAGCGGGAGGAGAAAGCCACCTCGTCGATCCAGAATCAGGAACAATTCGATAAGAAGGCAGCGACATTGGCCGGAGGCGTCGTGGGGGCAATCCGGGATGGTAAACCACAACAGTTCCTGAACAATATGGAACAGCTGTACAGTATGGTCGACGAAGACAACGTAGCCGATGTGAAGGTGTTTGTTGTAACTACTCTGCAGAATGCAGCGCAAAAATCGGGAATCGATTTCACGGGGTACGACTTCGACGAGGTTTCGAAAGCATTCAGTGGAGCCCCGCAACTCGGGCGTGCCATCGGCCAAGACAGCAGTGTGGCAAGAGCTAAGATCGTCAACGATATGGCCACTTTTCGGGACGCGGTCCTCCCCGGCGCCGCTCCGGCGCAGAAGTCAGGTTTCCCTGGTTGGAACAACAAGCCCGTCGGCTCGAACTAGCCGAGCGTCGCGACAACCATTCCCACCCGCCGGACCACGCTCCGGCGGGTGGGAACCATGTCTTGCCAGGCCGTCTCGTTCAGCGAACGGGAGGCACCACGCCCCCCAGCCGCGCGGCGATCTCGGCGAGCGCGGCGTCGTCCGCTTCGGCGCGCGGCCGGCGGGCGCGACCAGGCAGGCCTCGCGAGCGCAGGATGACCCCGTCGGCCAGCACCTTCAGGTGGTTGGCGCGCAGCGTCGAGCCGGTCGTGGTGATGTCGACGATGATATCGGCCGAGCCGGCGGCCGGCGCCCCTTCGGTGGCGCCGAGGCTTTCGACGATGCGGTAGAGCTGGATGCCGTGCTGGCGGAGAAGAACTGCTGGGTCAGCCGCCAGTATTTGGTGGCGATGCGCAGCCGCCGGCCGTGGCGGGCGCGGAAATCGGCGGCGACGTCGTCGAGGTCGGCCATGGTGTCGACGTCGAGCCAGATTTCCGGCACGGCGACCACGACGTCGGCATGGCCGAAGCCGAGCCGGGCGCAGGATTCGACGCGCGCGTCGGCCATCGGCGACCGTCTTCGCGCGACGCAGGTCCTCGCCGGTGACGCCGAAATCGACGGTGCCGCGGCCGAGCTCGCGGGCGATCTCGGAGGCCGAGAGGAAGGCGACCTCGACACCGGCCACGGCCTTCGACGCGGCCGCGATAGCGGCGCGTCGTCGCCGGCATGCTCGATCGTCAGGCCGGCGCGCGCGAAGAGCGCCAGGCCTCGTCCTTCAGCCGGCCCTTGGAGGGCAGCGCGAGGGTGAGCGTCATGCGCGCGCCCTCGCCTCTGAGCTCGCGATGCGGTCGAGCCAGAGCGAGAAGCCGACGGCGGGAATCGGCTTTGCCGGCGCCGAGCAGGGTCAGCAGCCGGTCGTAGCGGCCGCCGCCGGCCAGCGGCCGCGGCGGCGCCGGCAGCGGCGATCTCGAAGACGAGGCCGGTGTAGTAGTCGAGCGGGCGGCCGAAGGCGGCGCGTAGCGGATGTCGGCGACAGTCGACGCCGGCATTGGCGATCGCGCTCGGCGCGGCGCATCGAAGCGCTGCGAGCGCCGGCGCCGAGCGTCGAGGCCGGCGCGCGTCGGGCGAAATGCGCGAGTGCGGCAGGCGCTTCGGCCAGCGGCACGTTGAGCGAGAGGAACTTCTTCGAGCACGTCGAGCGCCGGCTCGGCGAGGCGGACCGGCGCAGCACGCGCTTCTCCTTGAGCCGGCGGGCGATCTCGTCCGGCGAGCGGCCGGCGGTGGTAGAAGCCGGTCGCCTCCATGGCTGCGTCGACATGGGCGACCAGCGCTCGGCTCGCCCGCCAGCGACCAGCGCCGCCGACCGCGTCGTCGAGGTCGGCGCGACCGGCCGGATGGCGAGATCGGCGAGCGCGGCTGCCAGAGCTGGCCGGGTTCGCCGAAGGCATGGACCAGCCGCTTCTGCCAGCCGCGCGGCAGGCCGAGCGCGGCAAGCACCGCCTCGAACACCGCCTGGTCGCCGAGCGTCACGCGCAAGCGCGCGGCCGGGCAGCGAGTGCCAAGAGCGCATGCGCATCGGCGATCGCGCGGGCGTCGGCGGCGGCGACGATCGGTATCGCCGAGATCCTCGATGCCGGCCTGAAGAACTCGTTGCCGCCCTCGCGGCGCTGGCGGAAGACCTCGCCGAGATAGGCATAGCGCTGCGGCGTGCCGGCGCGCGTCTCGATGTGGCGAGGCAGACGGGAATGGTGAATTCCGGGCGCAGGCAGAGGCTCTCGCCGGTCTCGCTCTCGGTCAGGAAGATGCGGCGGCGCAGATCCTCGCCGGCCATGTCGAGGAAGGTTCGGCCGGCTGGATCACCGGCATGTCGACCAGCGTCCGCGCTCGCGCGCGGCAAAGAGCGCTCGAGGAGTCCGGCGGCGAGAAGATCGCGGCGTAGGCCGGTGGAGGTCATGGCCGGACGCGCACTCGATGCCCAGCTCAGCCACGCGCTGCCGCTCCTCCGGCCTGCGGCGTGCGAGGATCTCGCTTGCACCTTGGCGACGAGTTCGGCTCTCCGGGCACCGTCACCTGCGCCGACGCGCGCTTCGCGCCAGGCGGCGTTGTCCTCGATCTCGCCGGACAGGCGCTTGCCTTCGATCGAGGTCCTTGATCTGCACCGTGCCCTGCGGCGCGCTCGTCGCCGCCCTGGATGATGGCGCAGCGGCGCGCCGCGGCGGTCGGCATATTTCATCTGCGCCTTCATGCCGGTTGCCGCCGAGATACATCTCGGCGCGGATGCCGGCCTGGCGCAGCTCGCGCGACATGCTCTGGTAGCGGCCGAGGCTGTCGGTGTCGCGGTCCATGACCAGCACCACCACCGGCCCGACAGCGTCCGGCGTGCCGAGCTTGCCGAGGTTCTTCAGCGCCGTCATCAGGCGCGAGACGCCGATCGAGAAGCCGGTCGCCGGCACCGGCTCGCCGCGGAAGCGCGAGACGAGGCCGTCATAGCGGCCGCCGCCGCCGACCGAGCCGAAGACGCACCGTCTCGCCCTTCTCGTTGGTGACCTCGAAAGCAGTTCGGTCTCGAAGACCGGGCCGGTGTAGTATTCGAGGCCGCGGACGACGGAGGGGTCGATCTGGATGCGATCGTCGCCATAGCCGGCGGCGTCGACGACCAAGCCGGATCTGTCGAGTTCCTCGACGCCTTCGACGCTCGCTTGGCCGAGCCGGCGTTCGAGCGGCCGCGGCTCGGCGGTCGCCGCTCGACTGTCCTCGACGTCGACGTAGAACATGAACCGTCGCCGATCTGCTGCGCTCGCCAAGCCCGGCGCCCTTGGTGAAGTCGCCGCTCTCGTCCTTGCGGCCCGCGCCCGAGCAGCAGCGCGCACGCCCTCCGGCCCGAACTTGTCGAGCTTGTCGATCGCGCGCAGCACGGTCAGCCGCGCCGGCATTGCTCGTCGCCGCCGAGGCCGATCGCCTCCAGCACGCCGTCGAGCACCTTGCGGTTGTTGACCCTGATCACGTACTTGCCGCGCCGATGCCCAGCGCCTCCATCGTGTCGGCCATCATCATGCACATCTCGGCGTCGGCCGCGACGCCGCGGCGCCGACCGTGTCGGCGTCGAACTGCATGAACTGGCGGAAGCGGCCCGGGCCGGGCTTCTCGTTGCGGAAGACCTAGCCGGCGCGGTAGCTGCGGTAGGGCTTCGGCAGCTCGTTCGAAATTCTCGGCGAAGTAGCGGGCGAGCGGCGCCGTCAGGTCGTAGCGCAGGGTCATCCACTGCTCGTCGTCGTCCTGCAACGAGAAGACGCCCTCGTTGGGCCGGTCCTGGTCGGGCAGGAACTTGCCGAGCGCGTCGGTATATTCGATCAGCGGCGTCTCGACCGGCTCGAAGCCATAGCGCTCGTAGACGTCGCGGATCTTCGCGATCATCGCGTCGACGGCGCGGATATCGGCCGGCGGTGCGGTCGGCAAAGCCGCGCGGCAGCCGCGCCTTGGTCTTCTGGGATTTGTCGTTCATGCGCACGCCTCTACACGACGGGGCGACGCAATTCCAGATGAGGCGCGCGATACATTCGGCGCAGCTCCGCGACATCGACCGGAAACCGAATCGGCTGAAAACGCCAAGCCGAAGGAGCAAAGGTCATGCGCAGCAGCCATAGCAGCGACGGGACGGCCGGGACGCCGCGACCGGGACCGTTCGGCCCCGAGGCCGGGCGGCGCAGCAGCGACGTCGCGGCGGCGCTGGCGACCAGCCTTTTGGTGATGTACCCGGTGATCGGCACGGTGGCCGTGCTGCTGGCGGCCGCGATGGCCAACGGGCTCGGCTAGCCGGGACGCTCGAAGCGGCGCCGCGCGGCCTCCACCTCGGCGCGGCAGTAGCAGCCCTCCAGATGGTCGTTGACCAGACCCATTGCCTGCATGAAGGCATAGACCGTGGTCGGGCCGACGAACGTCCAGCCGCGCTTCTTCAGCTCCTTGGATATCGCGAGTCGAGGTCGGCGTCGTCGGCATTGGCGATCGATCGCCTCGTAGGTCGACGGCCTTCGGCCGCTCGTTCGCGGCCGGGCTCGTGGCCCCAGAAAAAGGGGCGAGCGTGCCGAACTCGGCCCTCAGTTCCTGCGCCCGCTTCGCATTGTTGATCGTCGAGACGATCTTGCCGCGATGGCGGACGATGCCGGCATCGGCGAGCAGCGCTCGACATCGGCGTCGCCGAAGCTGGCGACCACATCGAAATCGAACCCGGCGAAGGCGGCGCGGAAGGTCTCACGCTTTCTGAGGATGGTCAGCCAGGACAGGCCGGACTGGAACCCTTCGAGGCAGATCTTCTCGAACAGCCGGTATCGTCGGCCACCGGCCGGCCCCATTCCTCGTCGTGGTAGCGCTGGTAGTCCTCTCAGATTGCCATGCCAGGCGCAGCGCAGCGAGGCCGTCCTCGCCGGTGATCAGTCCCCCTTGCCGTCATGCGTTTCTCCCTGTTTTTGCCGTGCTTTACCATCTGCCAACCATAGTCCTAAAGCGGGCGATAACCCTACCCAAAGCTTTACCGCCGCCGAAGCCTTTTAATGAACCGCCATTTACCATTCGGTCGCCACCGGTGCCACCATCGCATTCCGCCAAGCCTTTGGCGTTCTTATGCATCCCGCCTCCGCCACCGGCGGACGGCGGAGCTATGAGACAGTCCCGGCGAAAGGTAGCAGAGCCGCTCGATGATGAAGAAAACCCTGATCCTTGCCACGTCCCTGTTCGTGCTTTTCCAGCCTTGCGGAAGCGCATGGACCGCTATCAGAACCGCCCGCCGGTCGTGATCAGCCCCGACCTCACGGCCCCCTGGGTGACCCAGCTCGGCGGCAGCGTCCAGCCGGTCGTCTACCGCCAGCAGCGCCGCTACGACGGGTTCAGAGCGAGCGCGCCACCCGAAAACAGTATCTGCTCCAGCGCCGGGCCAATCGCCCCGGCGCGCCGTTGCGCAGCCGGCCGCCATGACGCCGGGCCGCAGAAGCCGGCGCAGCGCCGCTCGATCCGCAATTCCTGCCGCAGGACGGTCGCCTACGAAACGCAGGAAAGGCCCGGCACGATCGTCATCGATACCAACAGCCGTTTCCTCTATCTCGTCACCGGCAAGGGGCAAGCGCGGCGCTACGGCGTCGGCGTCGGCAAGCCGGGCTTCGAATGGGCCGGCGTCCACAAGGTCACCCGCAAGTCCGAATGGCCGGTCTGGACGCCGCCGTCCGAAATGATCGCGCGCGAAGCGGCCAAGGGCCGCATCTGCCCGTCCAGCATGGAGGGCGGCCCGGCCAACCCGCTCGGCGCCCGCGCCATGTATCTCGGCTCGACGCTCTACCGCATCCACGGCACCAACGCCCCCTGGACGATCGGCTTCGCCGTCTCGTCCGGCTGCATCCGCATGCGCAACGAGGACGTCGTCGACCTCTACGAGCGCGTCAAAATCGGCACCAAGGTCGTCGTGATCTAGCCCCGCTATCTGCCGAACGGCCCGAACGTGGCCTTTCGGCAACAGGGCAGCCCTTCCCACGGTTACACTTGTATCGGTCACATTTACTCTATCCAAGACGCCCGTTAGACTTGCGTAAGACGCAATATTGAATAGCGTTCTCGCAGCTTGGGGCTGGATGAGGGAATCTGTCGATGAAATATGCCTTGCAGACATTGGCCGCAATCGGGTTTGCGGCCGCTGTTACTTTTGGCGCGTCGAGCGCTTCGGCTTTCATGCCGGGCCGAAACCGCGAAGTCCACGATCGGATGTCACGCTGGTGGCGATGGAGAAGAAACCGGCGAAGCAATTCTGGCGCACCAAGGTGCGGCTGAACGCCGACGCGCGCGCACCGGCATCATCATCCCGTCGATACCACAACAATCCTCTATTATGAGGGCCCGAACAGCGCGTCCACCCGCTAGGACGTCGAGCATTCGGCCTCGGTCGGCAACATCGTCTAACGAGCTCGACCTGGCGCCGTCACGGCGCGCGTCGTCAAGTGTGCAGCGCAAGCGGACTGGACCTCGGGGCTGGACGCCGCCGCCGGTGATCATCCGCGAACGCAGGAAGCCGCATCCTTCCGGCCTTATCAGGAAGGCGGCATCGACAATCCGCCGGCGCCCGGGCGCTCCTACCGCTACAAGGGGCGAGCGATTCCGGATTTCGTATCCATCGGCACAACCGCCTGGACGATCAGGCCAGAACATGTCATCCGGCGCTGCATCGGCATGGCATCAACACCGATGACGACCGCCGACGGGCCGACACGGCATCGTCAGCGTCGTCGGCCCCGGCAACAAGCAGGGCATGTGTCCTACTGCGATCGCGGCGTGGACGGCGCTGCGCACCATCTTCGGCGGCGATCCTCTGCGCAACATCGATGGTGGCGCTGACCCGCCAGCGGGCGCTTTTTCGTGCCGCCGTACGGCACCGCATGACGCCGACGCCGCTGGCCGCCGAATCAGGCGGCAAGTGCGCCGGCCGTTCGGCCCGCCATAGGCCCAGTCGAGCAGCTCCACCGTGTGCACGATCGGCATGCCGGTGCCGGTCGGCGATCTGGGTGATGCAGCCGATATTGCCGGTGGCGATGATGTCGGCGCTCGGTCGCCTCGATGTTCTTCGACCTTGCGGTCGCCTAGCGTCGCCGAGATCTCCGGCTGCAGGATGTTGTAGGTGCCGGCCGAGCCGCAGCAGAGATGGCCCTCCGCCGGTCGCGCACCGTAAAGCCGGCCTTTGCCAGCAGCTGCTTCGGCGCCGTGGTGATCTTCTGGCCGTGCTGCATCGAGCAGGCCGAGTGGTAGGCGACCGTCAGCCGTTTCGCGCGTCCGGCCGGCGGCAGATCGAGCGCTGGCCAGATATTCGGTGATGTCCTTTGCCAGCGCCGAGACGCGTGCCGCCTTGTCGCGCATAGGCCGGGTCGAGGCGCAGCATGTGGCCGTAGTCCTTGATCGTCGTGCCGCAGCCGGAGGCGGTGATGACGATCGCGTCGAGCCCGCCGCGCTCGGCCTCGCGCGATCCAGGCGTCGACGTTGCGGCGGGCCGCGTCGAGCGCCTGCTCCTCGCGGCCCATGTGGTGGACGAGCGCCCCGCAACAGCCCTCGCCGTCCGGCACCACGACCTCGACGCCGAGCCGCGTCAGGAGCCGGATCGTCGCCTCGTTGATCTCCGGCTTCAGCACCGGCTGGGCGCAGCCGGTCAGGATCGCCACGCGCCCGCGCCGTTCGGCGCCTGCGGCCGCGATCACGGCCGGCTGCGCGCGGACGAGGCGGCGGCAGGCGCGCGCGGCGCCAGCTCCAGCATGGCGCCGAGCGGCTTCAGCGCCGGCACCCGCTTCAGCAGCCCGGCAAAGGGCCGGCCGAGCCGGGCCAGCCTCGAGCGCCAGCGCGGAAGCGGCGGGATAGGGCAGCACCGCCGCCAGCACGGCGCGCAGCAGCCGGTCCGGCAGCGGCCGGTCGTAGGTCTTCTCGATATGGGCGCGGGCGTGGTCGACCAGGTGCATGTAGTTCACGCCGGACGGGCAGGTGGTCATGCAGGCAAGGCAGGACAGGCAGCGGTCGATATGTGTGACCACTTCGCGCGTCGGCCGGCCGGCCGTTCTCCAGCATGTCCTTGATGAGGTAGATGCGCCCGCGCGGGCTGTCGAGCTCGTTGCCGAGCGTCACATAGGTCGGGCAGGTGGCGGTGCAGAAGCCGCAATGCACGCAGTTGCGCAGGATCTTCTCGGATTCGGCGACATGCGGGTCGGCAAGCTGGGCGGCGGTGAAGTTGGTCTGCATCAGGCGCTCGCTCCGTCGGCAGGCGCCGCCGCCATGCGGCCGGGATTGAAGATGCCCTGCGGATCGAACTGCTTCCTTGAGCCGCGCCGACAGCGCGGCCAGCGCCGCCGGCTGCGGCTCGAAGGCCGGCACGGCCGCGCGCCATCGCCGGCGGCCCGCACCAGCGTGGCATGGCCGCCGCCGACAGCGCGGATCAGCCGCGCGCAGCGCCTCGGCGGCGGATCGGCGTCCATGCGCAGCCAGACCAGCCCGCCCTGCCAGTCGTAGAAGGCGTCGACGGCCGCCTCGCGGCGCAACAGGTCGACCAGCGGCGGGCCGGCGGTCGGGGCGACGGAGACGCGCCAGACCGGCGCTCGGTGCCGTCGGCGAAGGGCAGGACAGTCGCGCAGCTCGCGCCAGAGCCGCCGCGACTGCGGTCGGCGTCAGATGCCGGCGGCCGGAGGCGGCGGACAGCGCCGCCGTCAGGCCGCCCAGCCGGTAGGCGACCGAAGGCGCGACGCCTTCCAGCCGGAGCAGCGGTGGCGGCCGCCCCCGCCAGCGCGCCGTCGAGCACGCGGCGCGGCGATGTCTTCGGGCAGATGCGCGGCGCCCGAGACCTCGGCCGGCGAGCCCATCGCCAGCGCCATGGCGGCGGCCGCCTGCATCGTCGGACAGCCCGGGCAGCACAAGCGTCGGCCTCGGTCTCGGCTGCCGGCAGCACCTTGAAGGTGACCTCGGTCAGCACCGCCAGCGTGCCCCAGGAGCCGGCGAGCCGCTTGGAGAGGTCGTAGCCGGTGACGTTCTTCACCACCCGGCCGCCGGCCTTGAACGCCTCGCCGCGGCCGGAGACGGCGGCGACGCCCAGCACGTGGTCGCGCGCCGCCCCCGCCTTGAGGCGGCGCGGGCCGGAGACGTTGGCGGCGAGCACGCCGCCGATCGTGCCGCGGCCGGCGACGCCGCCGAGCAGCGGGCCGTAGTCCATCGGCTCGAAGGCGAGCTCCTGGCCGTGCTCGGCGAGCAGCGCCTCGATCTCGGCGAGCGGCGTGCCGGCGCGGGCGGACAGGACCAGCTCCTCGGGCTCGTAGAGGGTGACGCCGGTCAGCCGCGACAGGTCGAGCGTGGCGGTCGGCCTCGACCGGCCGGCCGATGCCGCGCTTGGAGCCGTGGCCGACCACCTCGAGCGGCGACGCCTCGGCGAGCGCCCAGCGGACGGCGGCGAGCACCTCCTCCGGCGTCGGCAGGTCGAAAGTCGCGTGCGTCCACCCGTCAAAACCGCGGAATGTCGGGAAAGGCCAGCCTGCCCGCCGATGGATGTGCATGCGGCCGAGCTCGGCGCAGCGGCGAGCTGCGGGAAGACCTTGCCGGGGTTGAGCAGATGCTGCGGGATCGAAGGCGCATTTGACGCGCATCTGCTGGTCGAGGTCGACCTCGCTGAACATTTCGAGCATCAGGTCGCGCTTCTCGACGCCGACGCCGTGCTCGCCGGTCAGCACGCCGCCGACCTCGACGCAGAGCCGCAGGATGTCGGCGCCGAAGGCCTCCGCCCGCTCCAGCTCGCCGGGGCGGTTGGCATCGTAGAGGATCAGCGGATGCAGGTTGCCGTCGCCGGCGTGGAAGACGTTGGCGACGCCAGCCCATAGGTCTCCGAGAGCTCGCGCATGCCGGCCAGCACGCGCGGCAGCTCCGTGCGGGGGATGGTGCCGTCCATGCAGTAGTAGTCGGGGGAGATGCGGCCGACCGCCGGGAAGGCCGCCTTGCGGCCGGCCCAGAAGGTCAGCCGCTCCTCTTCCGACTGCGAGACCCGGCGCGAGGTCGAGCCGTTGGCCTCGGCGATCGCCTCGACGCGCTCGATCAGGTGGTCGACCTCGTCGGCACAGCCGTCGAGCTCGACGATCAGCAGCGCCTCGACGTCGAGCGGATAGCCGGCATGGACGAAATCCTCGGCGGCGCGGATGGCCGGCTCTGTCCATCATCTCCATGCCGCCGGGGATGATGCCGGCGGCGATGATCTCGGCGACGCAGCGGCCGGCGGCTTCCGAGGTCGGGAAGCCGACCAGCAAAGCGCGCGCCGTCTCGGGCCGCTTCAGGATGCGCACCGTCACCTCGGTGACGACGCCGAGCAGGCCCTCGGAGCCGGTCATCAGGCCGAGCAGGTCATAGCCCCGGCGTCCAGGTGCTTGCCGCCGATGCGCACCACGGCGCCGTCCATCAGCACCATCTCGATGCCCAGCACGTTGTTGGCGGTCAGGCCGTATTTCAGGCAGTGCACGCCGCCGGAATTCTCCGCCACGTTGCCGCCGATGGAGCAGGCGATCTGCGAGGACGGGTCGGGCGCGTAGTAGAAGCCCTCGTGCTCGACCGCGGCGGTGATGCCGAGATTGGTGACGCCCGGCTGCACCACCGCCGTGCGGTTGGCGAAATCGACGTCGAGGATGCGGTTGAAGCGGCTCATGCACCAGGAGCACGCGCGTCCTCGAGCGGCAGGGCGCCGCCGGAGAGCGACGTGCCGGAGCCGCGCGGCACCACCTTGATCGCGCGCGCGTTGCAGTAGGCGAGGATGCGCGACACCTCGTCGGTGGTCTGCGGCAGCACCACAACCAGCGGCAGCTGGCGATAGGCCGTCAGCCCGTCGCTCTCGAAGGCGCGCATCTCGGTCACCGTGTCGACCACCCCCTCGCCCGGCACGATGGCGCGCAGGTCGGCGGCGATCTCCGCCCGCCTGGCGAGCGTCGCCGGGTCGGGCTTCGGCATCACGGGTCCGGACATCGAGCGGCCTCCGGGGATGTGGTCAGCCGGATTTACCAGCCCTCGAAGCCGAGGGGAAGGCGTTGTTCCGCGTATACGGTCGAAGTGGACAAACAAATTGACCAGCCAAGGCCGAGCCCTCTAAAGTGGGGCGGCCGAGAGACACGGGTCGGAGGGTTCGCTTGGGCGACATCTTTTCCAGGATAGAGCACTTTCGCAGCGCCGACGAGGTGATCCAGCAGATCGAGGGGCTGATCCTGGAAGGCGTGCTGAGGGTTGGCGACCGGCTGCCCGGCGAGCGCGAGCTGGCGCCGCGGCTCGACGTGTCGCGGCCGATTTTGCGCGACGCACTGAAGACGCTGGAGGCGCGCGGGCTCATCACGACGCGGCATGGCGGCGGCACGTTCGTCGCCGACGTGACCGGCGAGGTCTTCGCCAAGCCGGTGGTCGAGCTGATCGCCACCAACAAGAAGGCCGCCGCCGACTACATGGAGTACCGGCGCGAGATCGAGGGCGTGGCGGCCGAGTATGCGGCGCGGCGGGCGACCGACGACGACCGGGCGATGCTCGACCAGATCATGGCGCGGATGGAGGCGGCGCACGGCCGGGAAGATTTCGAGGAAGAGGCGGCGATCGACGTCGAGTTCCACAGCGCGGTCGGCGAATGCGCCCACAACATCATCCTTTTGCACACGCTGCGCTCCTGCTACCGGCTGCTCTCCGACGGCGTTTTCCGCAGCCGCGTCCTGATCTACCATCTGCCCGGCGCCCGCGACCGCCTGCTCGAGCAGCACCAGGCGATCCACCGGGCGGTGAGAAGCGGCGACGCGGCGGCGGCGCGGCGCGCTGCGATGGACCACATCGACTATGTCGGCGGTGCCATGGCCGAGGCCGAGCGCACCGGCGACTGGCAGCGGGTGTCGCGGCTGAGGCTCAAGCAGAGGCTGGACGGCAACGGCCAGCCGGGTTCGAGGCGGATGGGAGACGATGGCAGACAGTGACGCTTCACGGCCGCGGGTCGGGCTCTTCGTCACCTGCCTGGTCGACCTGTTCCGGCCCAGCGTGGGCTTCGCGGCGGTCAAGCTGCTGGAGGAGGCGGGCTGCCGCGTCGAGGTGCCGATGGCGCAGACCTGCTGCGGCCAGCCGGCCTACAACTCCGGCGACCGGCGGGACGCAAGGGCGATCGCCGAGCAGGCGATCGCGGCCTTCGAGGCGTTCGACTACGTGGTGGCGCCGTCGGGCTCCTGCGCCGGCATGCTGAAGAAGCACTATCCCGGCCTGTTCGCCGACGACCCGGCCTGGCAGGAGCGCGCCCGCGCCTTCGCGGCCAAGGCGTACGAGCTCATCAGCTTCCTGGTCGACGTCCGCGGCATGACGGGCGTGGCAGTGCGCGAGCCGGGCTCGGTCACCTACCACGATTCCTGCTCGGGGCTGCGCGAGCTCGGCGTCAAGGCGCAGCCGCGGCGCCTGCTGAAGACGATCGAGGGGCTGAGCCTCGTCGAGATGCGCGACGCCGACGTCTGCTGCGGCTTCGGCGGCACGTTCTGCGTCAAGTATCCGGACATCTCCAACGCCATCGTGACGGAGAAGACGGCGCAGATCGAGGCGACCGGCGCCGACACGCTGCTGGCCGGCGACCTCGGCTGCCTGATGAACATGGCCGGCAAGCTGAAGCGCCAGGGCTCGCGGGTCGCGGTGCGGCACGTCGCCGAGGTGCTGGCCGGCATGACCGCCACGCCGCCGATCGCCGGAGGGAGCTGAGGATGGACATCACCTCCCCCGCCTTCAAGGACAATGCACGCGCCGCGCTCGCCGACGCCCAGCTGCAGAAGGCGCTCGGCAATGTGCGCTCCGGCTTCATCGAGAAGCGGCGGCGGGCGGTCGAGGCGCTGCCGGAGTTCGACGCGCTGCGCGACCGGGCGCGCGACATCAAGGACCACACGCTGGCCAACCTCGACCTCTATCTCGAGGCCTACGAGGCCAAGGTGAAGGAGAGCGGCGGCCACGTGCATTGGGCCGAGACCGCCGAGGATGCCCGCGGCATCGTGCTCGACATCTGCCGGGCGGCCGGGGCGCGCACGGTGACCAAGGGCAAGTCGATGATCACCGAGGAGATCGGGCTCAACGAATTCCTGGACGCCCACGGCATCAAGCCGGTCGAGACCGACCTCGGCGAATACATCATCCAGCTCCGGAACGAGCAGCCGAGCCACATCATCGCGCCCGCGGTCCACCTCAACAAGGAGCAGGTGGAGGCGGACTTCCGCCGCGTCCACGACCATTTGCCGCCGTCGCGCGACCTCGACGAGCCGGAGGCGCTGCTCAACGAGGCGCGGCGGGTGCTGCGCGGCGCCTATTTCGACGCCGATGTCGGCATCACCGGCGCCAACTTCCTGGTCGCCGAGACCGGCACCTCGATCATCGTCACCAACGAGGGCAATGGCGACCTGACGCAGATCCTGCCCAAGGTGCACATCGTGGTCGCCTCGCTCGAGAAGGTGGTGCCGACGCTGGAGGACGCGGCGCAGATCCTGCGCGTGCTGGCGCGCTCGGCGACCGGCCAGGAGATGTGCGTCTACACCACGCTCTCGACCGGGCCGCGGCGGCCGGGCGACCTCGACGGGCCGGAGGAGTACCACGTGGTGCTGCTCGACAACGGCCGCTCGTCGATGCTCGGCACCGAGTTCCAGGACATGCTGCGCTGCATCCGCTGCGGCGCCTGCATGAACCACTGCCCGGTCTACCATGCGGTCGGCGGCCACGCCTATGGCTGGGTCTATCCGGGGCCGATGGGCGCGGTGCTGACGCCGTCGCTGATCGGCGTCGACAAGGCCGGGCACCTGCCCAACGCCTCGACCTTCTGCGGCCGCTGCGAGAGCGTCTGCCCGATGCGCATCCCGCTGCCGAGGATGATGCGGCACTGGCGCGAGCGCGAGTTCGAGCGCGGCCTCAACCCGGCGACGCAGCGCGCCGGGCTCAGGCTGTGGGCGTTCTTCGCGCGGCGGCCGGCGCTCTATCGCGCGGCGACCGGGCTCGCCATGCCGCTGCTTTCCAGGCTCGCCGGCGCCAGGGGACGGCTGTCTTCGCTGCCGCTCGCCGGCGGGTGGACGAAGCACCGGGAGCTGCCGGCGCCGCAAGGGCGGACCTTCATGCAGCAGTACCGGCAAGCGGCGCGCGCCGAGGCCGCCCGGTGAGCGGCCGCGAGGCGATCCTCGCCAAGGTGCGGACGGCGCTGAAGGTGCCAGCCGACGATGCGGCGCGCCGCAACGCGGTGGCGGCGCGGCTCGCCGAGGCGCCGAAGGGGGTGATCCCGGCCCGCGGCCAACTCGAACCTGTGGCGCGCACGGCGCTGTTTTCGACCATGCTCGGCGGGCTGTCGGCCAGCGTCGCCTCGGTGCGCAGCGCCGACGAGGTGCCGAAGGCGGTCGCCGACTATCTGCGCGCCCGCAATTTGGCGCCGAACTTCCGCATGGGCGCCGACGCCCGGCTGGCGGCGCTGCCATGGGACGGCCAGCGGTCGCTGGAGATCCGCCGTGGCGCCTCCGATGGCGACGACGAGGTGGGGGTGAGCCATGCCCTCGCCGGCGTCGCCGAGACCGGCACGCTGGTCATGATGTCGGGCGCGGAGAACCCCTCGACGATCAACTTCCTGCCGGAGCATCATATCGTGGTGGTGTCCGAGGCCGACGTGGTGCCCGACCTGGAGACGGCGCTCGGCAAGGTGCGCGACGCCGTCGGCAAGGGAAAGATGCCGCGCACAGTCAATTTCATCTCCGGGCCCTCGCGTTCCGGCGACATCGAGCAGAAGATCATCCTGGGCGCCCACGGACCGCGGGCGCTGCACGTGATCGTGATAGGCGACGGCTGATTGGCGAAGACGGGTATCAGCTTCAAGCACGCGAGAGGGCCGGACGGCGTGCGGCTCTACGCCATCGGCGACGTCCATGGCGAGGCCGAGCTCCTGGCGCGGATGCATGTGGCGATCGGCGACGATCTGGCCCGCCATCCGGGCCGCGACTACCGCATCATCCATCTCGGCGACTATGTCGACCGCGGGCCGGACTCGAAGGGCGTGCTCGACCGGCTGGTCGAGGCGAGCGTTCGGGATAGCCGCATCGTCGCTCTCTGCGGGAACCACGACGTCGGCTTCCTGGACTTCCTGGCCGAGCCGCGCGCCGACGGCCTGTTCGCCCACAATGGCGGCGACCGCACCGCGCGGTCCTACGGCGTCGAGCTCGATTTTTTCGATCCGGTGGCGCTCAGAGCGGGGCACGCCGCGCTCGTCCAGGCGCTGCCCGAGGCGCATATCGACTTCCTGAGCGGGCTGGCCGACCGGACGAGCTTCGGCGACTTCTTCTTCTGCCATGCCGGGGTGAAGCCGGGCGTGCCGCTCGACGAGCAGGACCCCGCCGACCTCATCTGGATCCGCTGGGCGTTTCTTAGCCACACCGGACTCTACGAGAAGGTCATCGTCCACGGTCACACGCCGGTGACGCGGCCGGAGCTGTTGCCCAACCGGGTCAACGTGGACACCGGCGCCTTCCTCAGCGGACGGCTGACGGCGCTGGTGATCGACGGCGCTGAGAAGTGGGTGCTGACGGTCGACGCCGACGGTCAGCGGGTCATGGCGGTGACGCCATAGCCGTCGACGGCATGGCCGCCGGCCGCGTCGGCGGTATAGATCGCCACACCCCAAGCGGTGATGGCGAAGAGCATGAAGCAAGACAGCAGCGTGGCTCTCAAGGGATTCATCTCGGTTTCGACTTCCTGCGACTCTGCCTGAGTTGAAGACAAGTACAACTGGATGCCGGCGCGCGGTTTCGTCGACCCGCCAACGTCGCGGCGGGCGCCCCGGTTCCCGCGCGAGGCCGGCTCTTCCTATTGATCAGACCTTAACAAAGCCAGCGCACCGCCGGCCGGCCGCAAATGAATCCGCCTGCGTGGCGTTTATGCCACGCTGGCGGGCGCCCGGGCGCCGGCGCCGACGGTGGCGATCCACGCCTCGGCGAGCCGCCGGCCGATAGCGTCAGCGGTCGGGCCGAAGCGCGCCGCTTCGGCATCGTGGCGGGCGGCCCAGTCGGGTTGGCGCTTGGCGATCGTCGCGGCGAAGGCATCGCTCCAGGCGCGGACCAGCGGCCGGTCGGCCTCGAAGTGGAACTGAATGCCGTAGACGGCGCGGCCGATGCGGAAGGCCTGGTTCTCGGCCGCCGCGCTCGATGCCAGGCGGCAGGGCGCCGGGCGGCAGACTGAAGGTGTCGTCGTGCCACTGGAAGATCGGGAACTCGGCAGGCAGGCCGGCAAACAGCGGGTCCTCGGCGGCTGCGGGCGCCAGGCGGACCGGCTGCCAGCCGAACTCCTCGGCGACGCCCAGCCGGTTCTCGCCGCCGAAGGCGCGGGCGATGAGCTGGCTGCCCAGGCAGATGCCGAGCACCGAGCGGTCGGCCTCGGCGAAGGCGCGGATCAGCGACAGCAGCGCCGGGAAATAGGGCGAATGGCCATCGTCGAGCGCGTGCTGGGCGCCGCCCAGCACGAGCAGCGCATCGTGGCGGCTGGCGTCGGCCGGCAGGTCGCTGCCGCGCTGCGCGGTGACGATGTCGAGCTCGGCGCCGACGTCGGCGAGCGCGGTGCCGACCTGGCCTGGACCGGTGTCGTCATAGTTCTGGACGACGAGAACGCGCATGCGGGGGGCCTCCTGACGAGCCATGGATGGTGATTCCACCTGGCTGCAAAATGCTAGGCCGACGGGTAGCATAGGCGGCAGGCCGCTGAAAAGGAGCGCTCCCGCCGATGCCCCTCCAGAACCGCGTCGACCCGTTCGGCGAGATCCATGCCGTGCCGGAGCGCGGCCTGTTCACCGGCAACCGCGGCATCATCCACGACCCGGAGACGAGGACGCTGCTCAGGAAGCGGTGGGCGCTCAAGGCCTGGCTGATCTGCGCCTGCGACTTCCAGGGCCGGCGGCGGGTGCCGATGGGCAGGAACCGCGACGGCGGCCGCACCGGCTGGACGGAGCTGTTCTTCCTCGACGAGCCGACGGCGCTTGCCGCCGGGCATCGGCCCTGCTTCTTCTGCAGGCGACCGCGCGCAGCGGAGTTCCTGCAGCGCTTCCGCAATGTAGCGGGGCTCGCCGGCGCGCCGACGCCAGAGCTCGACCGCCGGCTGCACCTCGAGCGGCGCGCCGCCGGGGGAGCGCCGCGCCCGCTCTCGCCGGACGCGCTAGCGACCCTGCCCGACGGCACCATCGTCGCTGCGGGCGACCGCCCGTTCGCGCTGCGCAACGGCGAGGCCCTGCCCTGGCGGTTTGCCGGCTACGCGCCGCCACAGCCGCTGTCGGCGCTGCTCGGGCCGCCACTTTCCCTGGTCACGCCGCTGACCACGGTCGAGGTGCTCGCCGACGGCTACCGGCCTGACTGGCATCCTACGGCCGGGCCTTGACCGCGGCCGGCGCTTCGGCAAAGTCTCGCCGCCATGCGCGCCAATTACCGAATGCAGCGGCTCTTCGTGCCGCAAGATCTGGCGGCCGGCCTCGATGTCGAGGCCGACCCGCAGCAGAGCCACTATCTGCTCACCGTGCTCCGGCTCGCCGAGGGCGCGCAGCTGCTCGTCTTCAACGGCCGCGACGGCGAGTGGCTGGCGCGGCTGTCCGCCGCCCACAAGAAGCGCGCCGTGCTGTCGCCGGTGACCCAGACGCGGCTGCAGCCGCCGCACCCCGACCTCGTCTATTGCTTCGCGCCGCTCAAGCAGGGCCGGCTCGACTACCTCGTGCAGAAGGCGGTGGAGATGGGGGCGGGTCACCTGCAGCCGGTGATCACCCAGCACACGCAGATGTCGACGGTCGGGCTCGACCGGCTGCGCGCCAACGCGATCGAGGCGGCCGAGCAGTGCGGCATCCTGGCGATCCCGACGGTCGGCGAGGCGGTCAAGCTCGACCGCGTGCTATGGGAGTGGGAGCCCGGCCGACGGCTGGTGTTCTGCGACGAGAGCGCCGGCACCAACAACCCGCTGCCGCTGCTCAGGCCGCTCGCCGGCCAGCGGCTTGGCCTGCTGGTCGGCCCGGAGGGCGGCTTTTCCGACGACGAGCGGCGGCAGCTCAAGGCGCTGCCCTTCGTGACGCCGATCCCGCTCGGGCCGCGCATCCTGCGCGCCGACACCGCCGCCGTGGCGGCGCTGGCGGTGCTCCAGGCGGCGGCGGGCGACTGGTAGCCGAGGATCAACCCGGCTTGCGGCAGCGATCAGCATTTTTCGCTTGATCGACGCCGGCAGTTGCGCTCATCAAACGCTGACCCAGGCGCCGGCGACAAGGCGCATCCGGAGGCAGAATGGCGCGCGACACCACCGACAACCGGCCCGTGGAAGGCCTCGACGACCTCGTCGAGTACCTGGCGCAGGGCAACAAGCCGCGCGACAAGTGGCGGATCGGCACCGAGCACGAGAAGTTCCCGTTCTACATCGACGGCCATTCGCCCGTGCCCTATGGCGGCGACCGCGGCATCCGCGCCATCCTGGAGGGCATGCAGCGCACGCTGGGCTGGGACCCCATCCTCGACGCCGACCGCATCATCGGCCTGGTCGAGCCCACCGGCCGCGGCGCCATCTCGCTGGAGCCGGGCGGCCAGTTCGAGCTCTCCGGGGCGCCGCTGGAAACGATCCACCAGACCTGCCGCGAGGGCAACGCCCATCTGGCGCAGGTGCGCGAGATCGCCGAGCCGCTCGGCATCCGCTTCCTCGGCCTCGGCGCCAGCCCGAAATGGACGCTGGCCGAGACGCCGCGCATGCCCAAGTCGCGCTACGAGATCATGACGCGCTACATGCCCAAGGTCGGCACGATGGGCCTCGACATGATGTACCGCACCTGCACCATCCAGGTGAACCTCGACTTCGAGAGCGAGGCCGACATGCGGCGCAAGATGCAGGTGTCGCTCAGGCTGCAGCCGCTGGCGACGGCGCTGTTTGCCAACTCGCCGTTCACCGAGGGCCGGCCCAACGGCCTGCAGAGCTGGCGCGCCGAGATCTGGCGCGACACCGACAACCAGCGCTCCGGCCTACTGGAGTTCTGCTTCTCGCCCGAATTCGGCTTCGCCGACTACGTCGCCTGGGCACTCGACGTGCCGATGTATTTCGTCATCCGCGACGGCCACTACCACGACGTCACCCACGTCACCTTCCGGCAATTCATGGAAGGGGCGTTGAAGTCGGAGATCCCCGACGGCTGGCCGACGCATCGGCGACTGGGCGAACCACCTGTCGACGCTATTTCCCGACGTGCGCCTGAAGCGCTTCCTGGAGATGCGCGGCGCCGACGGCGGGCCCTGGCGGCGCATCTGCGCGCTGCCGGCGCTGTGGGTCGGCCTGCTCTACGACGCCGAAGCGCTCGACGCGGCCGAGGCGCTGACCGCCGACTGGAGCTTCGCCGAGGTCTCGGAACTGCGCGACGCGGTACCCGCCGCGGGCCTCGGCGCGACGTTCCGCGGCCGGCCGCTGCGCGACATCGCCCGCGAGGCGCTGGCGATCGCCCACACCGGGCTGAGGAATCGCGACCGCCAGAACCGCGACGGCTATGACGAGACCAACTTCCTGTCGCCGCTGGACGAGGTGGTGGCGCGCGGCACGACGAGCGCCGAGGAGATGGTGAGCGCCTTCCACACGCGCTGGGGCGGCTCGATCGAGCCGGTGTTCCTCGAATACGCCTACTAGATCATTTCCGCTTTTCTTCGAATCGCGGAAACGATCTAAGTTCTTGTTTTTACGCAATTCCGAACGCGAAACCGTTCACACTTTCGCTGGAATTGCTGTAGCGCAACGACCTTCCAGCAGACCATGGCCGGTCGGGGCGGACTGCGCTAGATTGGGGCGAAACGTCGGCTGGAAGGAGGATCCGCCCATGCTGCCCCTGTTCGACATGCTCAACAACGCCCAGAACGGCCAGGCGATGGATGCGCTGGCCCGTCAGTTCAATCTCTCCCAGGCCCAGACCCAGGCGGCGGTGGAGGCGCTGCTGCCGGCGTTCAGCCAGGGCTTGAAGCGCAACGCGTCGGATCCCTACGGCGTCGGCGCCTTCCTGACCGCGATGGCAAGCGGCCAGCACGGCAAGTATTTCGAGGACGCCACGCAGGCCTTCGCGCAGCCGGGCGTCGACGAGGGCAACGGCATCCTCGGCCATCTGTTCGGCTCCAAGGACCTGTCGCGCGCGGTGGCGGCGCAGGCGGCACAGGCGACCGGCATCGGCCAGCAGGTGCTGCAGCAGATGCTGCCGGTGATCGCCGCGATGATCATGGGCGGCCTGTTCAAGCAGTCGACCGGGCAGGCGCAGGCGGGCGGCTTCGGCGGCGCCGGCAACAACCCGCTCGGCGACATCATCGGCGAGATGATGCGGCAGGGCGGCGGCATGGCTGGCGGCGGCGGCGCGGCCCCGCGGCGCCAGGCGCCGACGCCGGACAACCCGTTCGACAACCCGTTCGGCAAGGTGCTGGAAGAGATGTTCGGTGGCGGCGGGCAGGCAGCGCCCGAGCGGCGACGCCCGGCGCCCGATGCCGATCCCTATGCCGACAACCCGCTGGGACGGATCTTCGAGGAGATGCTCGGCGGCGGGCAGGGCGGACAGGCGCCAGCGCCGGAGCCGGAGCCGCAGGCGGCGCCCGAGCCGCGCAGCAACCCGTCCGGACGGGCGCGCAACCCCTATGACGATCTGTTCGGGCGGATGTTCGAGACCGGCAGCCAGCAGCGCGACGACTATCAGCGCGGCATGGAATCGATCTTCGACCAATTCAAGCAGGGCATGGACCGCTCCCGGTAGAGCCGTTCACCTGGCCGAAAAAAATGCTCTAGGGCCGCCGTTGGCCGGTCCGGGGCCTTTCGCGCAGCGTCAGGTTGGATGATGCATGCAGGACCATGGATGCGTCGCGCGGCAGCGGCTCGTGGCGCATCAGCCCGACATCGGCCAGCCCGTGGCCCGACATTTGGTCCAGCGCTTTGAGGTCCCTTTTGCCCTGCCACCACAAACGGAGGCTGGCGAACAGCGTCCTCGACTTGGTCGAGGCGAGAGGCATGCGTGCGGCGGTGGTGGATGTCGAGGGGGCGCTCATGATTCTTCCCATGCCACCGCATGGGCGGCAAGGTCACTAGCCCAACATGCCATTCGGCTTGCCGAAGACGACAACCGACCTCGCTCCAGACGCGAAAAAAAGCCCGGCCCCTGGAAGGGCCGGGCAAGCTTGCAGGCAACCGGTGGGAAGCCGGTGGGAGTGTGGGGAACGCCTGCAGTCTCGTGTCAGGCCGCCTCCTTGGCGTCCTTGCGCATCGTTTCGACGCGCGCCTCGGCGAGCACGCCCAGGCGCGCCGTCGGGTCGAAGTCGAAGGGCGAGCTCATCGCCAGATGGATGTCGGCCCGCGTCAGGCCGACATCGGCCAGCTCATAGTCCGACATCTCGCCCAGGCGACGGAACTCGCGGCGATTCTTCCAGCCTCGGTAGGCGGCGGATACGGCGATGGCCAGCCGCATCGCCAGACCCTGGCTGGTCTCGGCGCGGAGCGCGAGCGGGCTGCGTAGAAGGGTGGTCATGACCGTTCTCCTTTCTTCAAGCGCCAAGCACTGCGGTCGCGGCGGCCAGGGAACGGGCCGCGCGAGGCGCAGAAAACTCGACGCTGTCTGTTGACGCTTCGGATGATGCCTCACGCCCTATTGATCAGTCCAGCGAATGTTTTTAATGTTTGCGATCAACCAAGATGATGAATGGACGCCTCATGTCGCCGCTCGATCTCGACCAACTGCAGACCTTCGTCACCATCGCCGACACCGGCTCCTTCACGCGGGCTGCAGAGGAGGTGCACCGCACGCAGTCGGCGGTGTCGATGCAGATGCGCCGCCTGGAGGAGCGCATCGGCAAGCCGCTGTTCCTGAAAGACGGGCGCAACAACCGGCTCTCCGACCATGGCGAGAAGCTGCTCGGCTATGCGCGGCGGATGATCCGGCTCAACCGCGAGACGATGGCCGCCTTCGACGAGACGAGCCTGGAGGGCCATGTCAGGATCGGCACGCCCGACGACTATGCCGAGCGCTTCCTGCCGGAGATCATGGCCCGCTTCGCGCGGTCCAACCCGCGGGTCGAGCTGTCGGTGGTCTGCGAGCCGACCGCCAACCTGGTCGAGCACATCCGCCGCGGCAATCTCGACCTGGCGCTGGTGACGCATGACGACGTGCGCAGCCAGTCGGAGGTGGTGCGGCGCGAGCCGCTGCTGTGGGTGACGTCGGCCAACCATGCGACCCACGAGCAGGACGTGCTGCCGCTGGCGTTCGGCCGGCCGACCTGCCAGTGGCGGCGCGACGCCTGCGAGGCGCTCGACCGCATGAACCGCGATTATCGCGTGCTGTTCACCAGCTGGTCGGCGACCGTCATCATCGCTGCCGTGATGTCGGGGATCGCGATCTCGGTGCTGCCGGAATGCGCGCTGAGGCCCGGCATGCGGGTGCTCGGCGAGGCCGACGGCTTCACGGCGCTGGCCGACATCCAGATCGGCATCATGCGCGGGCACTCGGCGCGGCCCGAGGTGGTGGAGGCCCTGGCGCGGCACATCACCGAAAGCCTCGACAACATCTCGGTGCCGGTGGCGGAGCAGCCTGGCGGCTTCGACTTCGCCGCCCTCACGGGCTTGCGCGGCCGGCGGCTGAAGCCCGCCCACGTCATGCCGGGCTGGTAGGTCAGGAAGCGGAGGCGGCCGGCGGCGTGCGAACAGCCGCGGCCGGCGCTGCCCAGGACAGCATGGTCGCCGCATCGAGCGGCGGCGACAGCAGGAAGCCCTGCAGCTCGTCGCAGCCCATCGCCACCAGCCGGTCCCGCTGCTCGGCGGTCTCGACGCCCTCGGCGGTCACCTTGACGCGCACCGCGCGGCCGAGCTCGATCAGCGCCTTGACGATCGCCGCCGCGCGCTCGTCGCCATCCAGCATGCGCACGAAGGAGCGGTCGATCTTCAGCTTGTCGATGGCATGGCGCCGCAGATAGTTGATCGACGAATAGCCGGTGCCGAAATCGTCGAGCGCGATCCTGACGCCGCGGCCGCGCAATTCGGCGAGCACGCTGCGGGTCGCCGCGTTGTTCTCCAGGAGCACGCTCTCGGTGATCTCGATCTGCAGGCGGCCGGGCTCCAGGCCGGCCTCGTCCAGAATGGCGAACAGGTTGGCGGCGAAGCCCTCGTCGCGAAGCTGCAGCGGCGACACGTTGACAGCGATCCACGGCAGCCGGCTCTCGGCGCCGAAGCGGGCCGCCATCGCCAGGACCTGGTCGCCGAGCAGGCCGATCATGCCGCGCTCCTCGGCGATGGAGATGAAATGCGCCGGCGGCAGCTCGCCATGCACGGGGTGGTTCCAGCGGATCAGCGCCTCGGCGCCCACCACGCTGCGGCCGTCGGCGCCGAACACCGGCTGGTAGTCGAGCGATATCTGCTCGCCGGCGATCAGCGCCGCCCTGAGGTCGCTCTCGATCAGCCGCTTGCGCAGCACGATGTCGTCCATGTCGCCGGCGAACACCTGGTAGCGGCCGCGGCCGTTGCGCTTGGCCTCGTAGAGCGCGATGTCGGCCTTGCGCAGCAGGTCCTCCGAATCCGCCGCCGAGTCGGGGGCGATGGCGACGCCGATGCTGGCGCTGATGAACACCTGGTCGTCGAGCAGGCGGAACGGCAGCCCGAACTGCTGCAGCAGCTCCTCGCAGATGTCCTCGGCGTTGCGGGCGTCCCTGATGCCGACCAAGATCACCGCGAACTCGTCGCCGCCGAGGCGCGCCACCGTATCGACGGCGCGCACCGCGCGCTCCAGCCGGGCCGATGCCTGGCGGACCAGCTCGTCGCCGGCCGGATGGCCGAGCGTGTCGTTGACGTGCTTGAAGCGGTCGAGGTCGAGATAGAGCAGCGCGATCTTGCCGCGCTCGCGTCCCGCCGCCACCAAAGCGCGCTTCAGCCGGTCCTCGAACAACGCCCGGTTGGGCAGGCCGGTCAGCGTGTCGTGGAAGGCCAGGTACTGCGCCTGGTCCTGGCTGCGCTGCAGCTGGGAGGACGCGCGGCGGAGCCGGCGGAGCAGGAAGAACAGCATGCCGAGCCCGAGCGCCAGCGCCAGCCCGATGGCCGGGGCGGCCTGCCTGACCAGCGCCATGCCCGGACGCTCCGGCTGCCACCCGACATAGCCCAGCGCGGCGCCGGCGGCATCCGTCAGCGGCACCAGCGCCAGTCCGGGCGCCGCCTCGCCCGCCGGCACGTAGCGGGCGCCCGACAGCTGGTACTGGCGGGCGATGTGTCCGACCAGGGTGTCGTCCACATATTGCATGCTCACGTGCAGATATTCGGTGCCCGGCGCCTGGGTCAGCCGCTGGGAGCTGGGGACGAGCGGCGCCACGCTGACGATCGCCGGGCGGCTGCCCAGCATGACCAGGTCCTCGACCACCAGGTCTTCGGGATCGTTGGCGGCATCGGCATCGGCGCCGCGGGCGAGCCGCGCCCGCGCCTCGGCGATCAGCGGCTGGATGACGCGCTCCTCGTCGCCGAGGGCGGCGGCCGGCAGCGTCTCGCCGTCGCGCACGACGTGGATGGGCTGGTCCTTGGGATCGAGCACGAAGATGCGGTCGTGGCCGTAATAGGTGTTCAACCAGAGGCCGAGATTGTCCGACATCCAGGCCTGATCGCCGGCGCGGGCGAACAGGATGGCGTCGTCCCACACCGCCACCGTCTCCTGCTCGCGCCTGAGCGTGGCGAACTGGTCCTTGATGCCGTCCTCGACGAAAAGGCGCTGCCTGGCTAGCGAGACGCGGTCGGTGTGCACCACCGCGTAGACCCCGAACACCCCTACCGTCAGCAGCCCGAACAGCGCCAGCGCCAGCACCGTCAAGGTGAGCTGCGTGGTGAGCGGCCGCTGCTGGCCGTGCTGGGTCATGGGACTGCCGTGGTCCGTTCGAGGTCAGGCAATTAAGCGCATGCTTATTTAACAAGCGGTTAGGGTCCAAAAGCGATCGACGGCCGGGGCGCGCTTGACGGCGCCGGCGCGGCGGCTCTCAATCCACCGATGAGCGAGCTTTTCACGCCCGGCGATTCGGCGCAGCAACGCCACCGAGTACACGGTGAGCGAGATCTCCGGCGCGCTGAAGCGCACGGTCGAGGACGCCTTTGGCCATGTGCGGGTGCGCGGCGAGATTTCGGGCTACCGGGGGCCGCATTCCTCCGGCCACGCCTATTTCACGCTGAAGGACGACCGCGCCCGCATCGAGGCCGTGGTCTGGCGCAGCGCCATGGCCCGGCTGCGGTTCCGGCCCGAGGAGGGCATGGAGGTGATCGCGACGGGCCGCATCACCACCTATCCCGGCTCGTCCAAGTACCAGATCGTCATCGACCACCTGGAGCCGGCGGGTGCCGGCGCGCTGATGGCGCTGCTCGAGGAGCGCAAGCGGCGGCTGGCGGCGGAGGGCCTGTTCGAGGCCGCCCGCAAGCGGCCCCTGCCCTTCATGCCGCGGGTGATCGGGGTGGTGACCTCGCCGACCGGCGCGGTGATCCGCGACATCCTGCACCGCATCGCCGACCGCTTCCCGGTCCACGTTCTGGTGTGGCCGGTCAGGGTGCAGGGCGAGACGGCCGGTGCCGAGGCGACGGCGGCGGTCAACGGGTTCAACGCGCTGGCGCCGGGCGGCCGGGTGCCGCGGCCCGACCTGTTGATCGTGGCGCGCGGCGGCGGCAGCCTGGAGGATCTGTGGGGCTTCAACGACGAGGCGCTGGCGCGGGCGGTGGCCGCGTCGACCATCCCGGTCATCTCGGCCATCGGCCACGAGACGGACTGGACGCTGGTCGACTTCGTCGCCGACATGCGGGCGCCGACGCCGACCGGCGCGGCCGAGCTCGCGGTGCCGGTCAAGGCCGAGCTGGAAGCGGCGCTCGCCGGCCTCGGCGCCCGGCTGGCCGGTGCCGCGGGCGGGCCGTCGACCGGCGCCGCCAGGCGCTGCGGGCCGCCGCGCGGGCCCTGCCCTCGGCCGACCAGCTGCTGGCGCTGCCGCGGCGGCGGCACGACGAGGCGACCACGCGGCTCGCCCGGGCGCTGGTGGTCAGCACCGAGCGCAAGCGGGCGCGGCTCGGCGCGATGCGCCTCGCGCCGTCGCTGCTCCGGCGGCACCTGGAGGAGGCGCGCAAGCATTTCGCCCGCGCCGAGCGCCAGCTGCCGCGCTGCGCCGGCGCCTATCTCAAGGAGCGGCGGCGACGGCTCGACCGCCGCGGCGAGCCGCGTCACCGCCGAGCCGCTGATGCGGCGGGTCGGCCTGGCCGCTCGCGAGCATGCGCGCCTCGCCGAACGGCTGCCGCGGGCGATCGACGCGCGCCTGGAACGGCAGCGGGCCGGGCTGGCGCAGAGCGAGCGGCTGCTCGCCACGCTGTCGCACCAGGGTATCCTGGAGCGCGGCTTCGCGCTGGTGACGGACGCCGCCGGCACGCTGGTCAAGCGGGCCGAGGCGGTGACGCCGGGTGCCCATCTGACCCTGCAATTCGCCGACGGCAAAGCCGAGGCGATCGCCACCGGCGAGGCGGCGCGACGGCCGCAGGCCAAGGACAGAGCGAAGCTCAAGGGGCCGGGCGGACAAGGCTCGCTGTTCTGAACCCGGCTATCGGGGCGGGCGCCGGCTCGACAGGCCCGTCCCGCCTGCCCTTGCCGACCGCCATGGCGATCTCGTCGGAGAGCTTGCGGCGCAGCGCGCGGGCGAAGTCCTCCTTGCGCGACGGGGCGATGACGAAGGCGCCGGGGCCGCCGATCACCTCATCGGCGAAGTAGCGCGTCAGGTCGGTGGGGACGCCGCGCACCGTCGGTGCCATGACGAGCGCGTTGATGGTGTGGCCGGCGGCGATCGCCTTCAGGCGGCTGGCGGCGACGGGCGGGCCGTCATTGTTCTCGCCATTGGCGACGATGTCGATGACGGTGCGGCCGGCGCGGCCCGGCATGGCATCGAGCAGCGCCACCGAGGCGTCGATGGCAAAGGACAGCGACGTCTGGCCGACCACCCGGCCGCCGGACCCTTGCGGGCGGGCGAGGATGGCGGCCGCGGCCGCATCGGCGTCGGCCGGGCTGCACAGCGTGGTCCACGGCAGGACCATGCGCGCGCGGCCGAAGCTCGACCATTCGAAATAGGTCACCGCGAGGCAGCCGCTCGCCCCGCCGGAGAACGCCGCCAGCACCTCGGGCGAGACCAGCGCCTCCGCATGGCCGACGCGCTGCTGCTCGGCGGTGGCTTCGTCGACCGAGCCGGATGCATCGACGGCGAATACGATGGCCGCGTCGACGTCCGCTGCATGCGCAGGTGCGGCAAGCAAAAGCAAACAACCGACGATCGCAGGTGCAAAACGCGACGTTTTTGACATCGACCCGAGTCTTTGTTGGATGATGTCAAAGAATACTCTTGGTGCCGGGGCAACGACAGGCACAAGAAAGCATTACATCTGCCGTAATGCTTGTCGGTGCTCTTGGAGAATCGAGGGCTGCCTTAAGGGGCGGGATGCCGCATGGCGGCGCCGAGGCACGGCGACGGGCGAAGTGGTACGGTTGGGTGGGCTCGAACCACCGACCTCAGGAGCCACAATCCTGCGCTCTAACCAACTGAGCTACAACCGCCCGCGGCACTGCCGAAGAGGCTCCCTTACGGACAAAGCCACCGATTTTCAAGCCCGGTCGTCGAGGACGGTCGTTCGGGCCATGGCATGGTTCGGTCTGCGAGGCCAAGCGCCATCAAGCAGAAAGGCCGGGGGGAGGACCCGGCCTTTCCTTTTATGCCTGGCCGGTCGAAGCCGGCCCGGGGTGTCTAAGATAGGTCAGGCGACCTTGAGCTGCTTGAAGGCCTTCTCGACGGCGTCCTTCATCGGCTTGGAGACTTCGGTCGCGACCTTGCCGGTCAGCGCCTGGAGGTCCTTGGCCTGCTCGATGCCGGTCTCGACCCGCTGGCGCAGGAAGGCGGTCTGCAGCTCGACGAGCTCCGACAGCGACTTGACGGCGACGAGGGCCTCGAGATGGGCGAAATTGGCCTCGGCGTTGGCGCGCAGGACGGAAATCGTCTTCAGCGACAGCTCGCTGCCGGCCGAACGGGCCGTCTCATAGGTCGATTCGAAGGCCTTCTGGGCCTCTTCGGCACCGACCTTGAGCTTCGCATAGGCCTCCTTGGACTGCTCGACGCCCTTCTCGGCGAAGGAGCGGAGCTGATCGGTGGCCTTGCTGGCGTCGAACGAGGGGAACTCGATGGTCTCGGCGACTTCGCCGAGCTTGGCAGATGTAGCGCTCTTGGACATTTCCTATCCTTTCGTTGGCGGTGACGATTTCGACCGCACCATTGTTGATGGGGTCCATATAGGAGCTGTTCGTTGTGCATTGCAACATTTTTGCTGCGCTGCATCAAAATTGTCCGTCCGGTTAACCAAAGCGCCGGAATTTTCGGGGCGGAACGGTGCTGGTTTGTGGACGGGTGCCGGCCGGGCTTGTTATTAACGAAATGTTAACCGCAGGCGGTCCCGCTCAGCCTGCATCGAGGGGAAGCCTGATCTGGACATGCCGTCTGCAGAGCTATTCGTTCCTGGATATCGCCGTGCTCGACGAGGTCAGGCAGCGCTTCGCCGCGGGCGATGCGCTGGCCGTGCTGTCCAGCGACCTGGCCTCGGTGCTGTGGGCGAACGGGCCGGGCGCCAGGCTTTTCGGCGCCGCCGACATCGAGCAGATCATCGGCGCGGCGTCGCGGCTGACGCCGGTCGCGCGCCGCCAGGTGATGGCGACGCCCGGCTATCCCGAGATCGGCCGCGACAAGGCGGTGCTGGTGCGGCTGGCGAGCCGGGCGGTGCGCTTCCTGGCGAGCGGGCTGACGCTGCCGGGGGGCGAGCAGGCGATCCTGCTCTCGGTGCCCGCCGAGGCCGCGCGCGGGCCCGACCCCGCGGCCGCGGCACAGCGGGTGATCGGCGGCATCAGCGAGCCGGGCCATTTCGCAGCGCTGGTCGACGCCGAGGGCGGCCTCTCCGCGGCCTCCGACGGCTTCGAGCGGCTGGGGATCGCCACCGAGACGCTGGCCGCGATGACAGCCGAGATGCGCGAGACGAACCAGCGGCTCCTCAAGCGGCTGATCCCGGCGCTCAGCGGGCGGCTGCCGGCCGGCATGGGACGCCTCACCGACGCGCCCGCCACGCATCTCTTGATCGTGATCGACGCGGCGCAGCCGGAACCGGCGGCGGTGCCGGTCGAGGAAGAGGCGGCCCCGGCTCCCCAGGAGGCAGCGGCATCGGCGCCGCCCGACCGCAGGACCACCATTGGTATTTCGAGGCGGACCGCGCGGCGAAGCCTGCCGCAGCGGCTGCTACGGCGCCGCAGGCCGAGGGCGAGCGGGTGACGCGGCCGCTGCGCTTCACCTGGCGGACCGATGACGAGGGCCGCTTCAGCATGATCTCTCCGGAGCTGGCGCTGGCCGTCGGCAGCCGGGCGGCCGACATCGTCGGCAAGCCGTTCGCCGAGGTGGCGGCCGAGTTTGGGTTCGATGCCGACGGCGAGATCGCCGGCCTTTTGGAACGCCGCGAGACGTGGTCGGGGAGGACGGTGCTGTGGCCGGTGCCCGAGAGCGACCTCAAGGTGCCGGTCGACCTGGCGGCGCTGCCCATCTACAAGCGCGACCGCCGCTTCGAAGGCTTCCGCGGCTTCGGCGTGGCGCGCGGCGGCGACGCCGTGTCGGTGCCGGCCGCCGCGCCAGAGCCGCGCGACGAGGCCCCTGCCCCGCCGGCGCCGCCCGCTGACACGCCGACTGCCGACCCGTTCAAGGGAGAGGTGCCGGTGCTGAGCATCGTGCCCAAGACCGAGCGCCGCTTCAGCGACAAGATCATCCGCCTCGCCGAACACCGCGGCCACGCCGCGGAAAAGGCGCTGACGGCGGTGGAGCGCAGCGCCTTCCGCGAGATCGGCGACCGCCTGAAAGGCGACAGCCAGGCGCCGGACGCCGACGTTGGCGTACCATCCAGTACGCCCGAAGAGACGGCCTCCGAGGCGGAGGCGGTGCCCGCGGCTTCGGCGGACACCGTGGCGATCAGGCCGAGACGCCGTCGCCGTACCGCCGGGTACGCCGGACGAGCACGCGCCGAGCGTAACGGCTGGTACGCCGGAGCCCACGGAACAGCCGGCCGCCGCCGAGCCCCAAGCGCCGGTGCCGGAGATCGTCGCGGCGGAAGCCGATCGGCCGGTCCTGGCGCGGGACGGGTTCCTGCCCTCGGCATTCCCGCTCGGCGATCGCCGGGCGCCGCTCGACACCTCGCTGCTCGCCCGGTTGCCGATCGCCATCCTGGTCCATTCGGGTGACGTGCTGCACTTCGCCAATGACGAATTCACGGCGCTGTCGGGCTATCCGTCGGTGGAGGAGCTGGCCGCCGAGGGCGGCCTCGACCGGCTGTTCGGCGAGCCCTATCCGGCCGAGGAAGGCGACCGCAAGCTGAGGCTGATCGACCGCGACGGCGAAGAGCGAGCGGTCGACGCGCGGCTCCAATCGGTGCCGTGGAACGGCGGCCACGCGCTTTTGCTGACGCTGCGCCCGGCCGAGCGGGCGCCCGTCGAGGCCGACCGCATCGCCGCGGCTGCAGCGGCGGCGACCGCCGCCGAGCGGGCCGAGATCGAGGCGCGGATCGACGAGATGCGCGCCATCGTCGACACCGCCACCGACGGCGTCGTGCTGATCACCCGCGACGGCATGATCCGCTCGATCAGCCGCCCGGCGGAGGCGCTGTTCGGCTTCGACAGCGACGAGGTGCTCGGCCAGCCCTTCGTGTCGCTGTTCGCCATCGAGAGCCAGCGCGCCGCCCGCGACTATCTGGCGGGCCTGACCGAGCACGGCGTGGCCAGCGTGCTCAACGACGGCCGCGAGGTGATCGGCCGCGAGGCGCAGGGCCGGTTCATCCCGCTGTTCATGACCATCGGCCGCCTGCCCAACGACAGCGGCTTCTGCGCCGTGGTGCGCGACATCACGCAGTGGAAGCGCGCCGAGGAGGAGCTCACGCAGTCGCGCGCCCAGGCCGAGCGCGCCTCCTCGCAGAAGACCGACTTCCTGGCCCGCGTCAGCCACGAGATCCGCACCCCGCTCAATGCCATCATCGGCTTTTCGGAGCTGATGATGGACGAGAAGTTCGGGCCGGTCGGCAACGACCGCTATCGCGACTATCTGCGCGACATCAACCGCTCCGGCAACCATGTGCTCGACCTGGTCAACGACCTGCTCGACATCTCCAAGATCGAGGCGGGCGAGCAGGAGATGGCCTATGAAGCGGTGTCGCTCAACGACACGCTGTCCGAGACGGTGGCGATGATGCAGCCGCAGGCCAATCGCGAGCGGGTGATCATCCGCTCCAGCCTGGCCGCCAAGCTGCCCGAGGTGGTGGCGGACCTGCGCAGCGTGCGGCAGATCGCGCTCAACCTGCTCTCCAACGCGGTGCGCTACACGCTGGCCGGCGGCCAGGTCATCGTCTCCACCGCCTACGAGCCGAGCGGCGACGTGGTGATGCGGGTGCGCGACACCGGCGTCGGCATGACGCCGGCCGAGATCGAGCAGGCGCTGAAGCCATTCAAGCAGGTCAGCACGCTGCGCCGCGGCCGCCAGGACGGCACCGGGCTCGGCCTGCCGCTGACCAAGGCGATGGTCGAGGCCAACCGCGCCCGGTTCGCGATCGTCTCCACGCCGGGCGAGGGAACGCTGGTCGAGGTGGTGTTCCCGTCGACGCGGGTGCTGGCGGAATAGCCGCCGGCGGTGGGCGATCACGGAGATTTTCCCTGCCGCGCGACGCGGCTCTTTTCGTCTTCAACCCCTTGAAACCAGTGAGAAACACTCCAGTTTAGAATAATTCTAAACTACTTGAATTCATTGAGCTTTCTCTTGACGCGGTGTCCGTTTTCGCGAATACACGAGCGGTTCGGCGTTGCCTTGCCGATCGCCCGGGCCGAACGGCCTCGCCTGTGAGGGAGAGACAGGATGACAGCAGCAAACGCCCGGCCCCTGGCGGCCGGCCTAGCCGTGCTCGCGGTTTCGACGCTCGTCGCGGGCGCTGCGGCAGCGGACGGGGTGGTCAACATCTACACCTACCGCCAGCCCGAGCTGATCCAGCCGGTGCTCGACGCCTTCACGGCCGAGACCGGCATCAAGACGGAGGTGCTGTTCCTCGACAAGGGCCTGGAGGAGCGCGTCGCCGCCGAAGGCGAGAACTCGCCGGTCGACGTGATCATGACCGTCGACATCTCGCGGCTCACCGCCGCCAAGGAGAAGGGCATCACCCAGCCGCTGGTCGACGAGACGCTCAACAAGCTGCTGCCGGCGGAGTATCGCGATCCCGAGGGCCACTGGTTCGGCGTCACCAAGCGCGCCCGCGTCGTCTATGCCTCGAAGGAGCGCGTGAAGGACAAGTCGATCACCTATGCCGAGCTCGCCGATCCAAAGTGGAAGGGCAAGATCTGCATGCGCTCGGGCCAGCACGACTACAATCTGGCGCTGTTCTCGGCGGCCATCGAGCATTGGGGGCCGGAGAAGACCGAGGAATGGATGAAGGGCCTCAAGGCCAACCTGGCCAAGAAGCCGGACGGCGGCGACCGGCCGCAGGCCGGCGCCATCGCGGCCGGCGAGTGCGACATCGCGCTCGGCAACACCTACTATGTCGGGCTGATGCGGACCAACGAGAAGGACCCGAAGGAGAAGGAGTGGGGCTACGGCATCAACGTCATCTTCCCGACCTTCGAGAACGGCCTGACCCACGTCAACATCTCGGGCGCGGCGCTGGCCAAGCATGCGCCGAACCGCGACGACGCCGTCAAGCTCATCGAGTTCCTGGCCAGCCACAAGGCGCAGCAGGTCTATGCCGAGCGGAACTTCGAATATCCGGTCGAGCCGGGCCTCGAGCCGTCGGAGATCGTCAAGTAGTTCGGCGCGCTGAAGGCCGACACGCTGGCGCTGGCCGACATCGCCAAGCATCGCCGCGAGGCCTCGGAGATGGTCGACCGCGTCGGCCTCGACGATGGCCCGAGCAGCTAGGCGCGCCACCCGGACGGAGACGCTCGGGCGCGGCGAGCCCGGCGCGCCGACATGACACGGCTCGCCCTGCCGGCGGACGGCCGGGCGGCGTCGCTCGCCGCCGCCGCAGGGCCGCCGCCCCTCAAGGTCAGGCGGCCGGGCCATCCGGTGCTGCTCGCGGCGGCCTTCGCCGCCGCCGCGCTGGTGCTGCTGCCGGTCGCCTCGCTGGCCTATGTGGCGCTGTCGGGCACCGCCGAGGACTGGCCGCATCTGGTGCGCAACGTGCTGCCGGGGGCCAGCCTGACCACGCTAGCCCTGCTGGTGATGGTGGCGGTCGCCACGGCGACGATCGGCGTCACCTCGGCGTGGCTGGTGGTGGCGTTCGACTTTCCGCTGCGCCGGACGTTCACCTGGGCGCTGGTGCTGCCGCTCGCCGTGCCGCCCTATCTCGCGGCCTACGCCTTCGCCGAGTTCTTCCACTATTCCGGCCCGGTGCAGTCGCTGGTGCGGTGGCTGTTCGGCTTTGCCACCGTGCACGACTACTGGTTTCCGGACATCCGCTCGACGCCGGGGCGCGGCCTTCGTGCTGTCCGCCGTGCTCTACCCCTATGTCTACCTGACGGCGCGCGTCGTCTTCCTGATGCAGGGCCGCGACATCGCCGACGTGGCGCGCACGCTGGGCGCGCGGCCGGCCAAGGTGTTCTTCCGGGTGCTGCTGCCGGTGGCGCGGCCGGCGATCGTCGCCGGCGTCGCGCTGGTGCTGATGGAGACGCTCAACGACATCGGCGCCTCCGAATATCTCGGCGTGAGGACGCTGACCTTCTCGGTCTACACGACCTGGCTCAACCGCGGCAGCCTCGAGGGCGGCGCGCAGATCGCGCTGTCGATGCTGGTGCTGGTGTTCCTGCTGATCGGCGCCGAGCATTGGGCGCGGCGGCGGCAGCGCTTCCACCACGGGCGGGCGACGCAGCTCGCCGCGCAGGCCGTCGCGCATCCGCCTCGCGGGCGGCCGGGCGGCCGCGGCGGTGCTCGCCGTCGCCGCGCCGGTGGCCGTCGGCTTCGGCATCCCGCTGCTGGTGTTCGGCCAGTACGCGTCGCGGCGGCTCGAGCAGTTCGCCGCGCCGGCGCTGCGCGACGCCTTCGCCAACAGCCTCGTCACGGCGCTGGCGGCGGCAGCGCTGACGGTCGGGCTGGCGCTGCTGCTGGTCAATGCGGTGCGGCTGTCGCGCTCGGCGGCGATGCAGGTCGCGGTGCGGCTGGCCTCGGTCGGCTACGCGCTGCCCGGCGGCGTGCTCGGGCTCGGCCTGCTGTTTGCGCTGGCGCGCTTCGACAACGGGCTCGACGGCTTGATGCGCGCCCATTTCGGGGTCTCCACCGGGCTGCTCCTGACCGGCTCGGCCGCCGCCGTGGTGCTGGCCTGCACGATCCGCTTCCTGGCGCTCGCCGAGGGCGCGGTGCAGGCGGGGCTCGACAAGCTGCCGCCGCATCTCGACGAGGCGGCGCGCAGCCTGGGCCGTTCGCCGGGGCGCAGCGCCTTCCGGATCCTGCTGCCGCTGCTCAAGCCGGCGCTCATGACGGCGCTGGTGCTGGTCTTCGTCGATACCGTGAAGGAGCTGTCGGCGACGATCCTGTTGAGGCCGTTCGGCTTCAACACGCTCGCCACCTTCGTCTACGAGAACGCCTCGCGCGGCGTGCCCGAGGAGGGCGCGGTGGCGGCGATCGTCATCATCCTGACGGCGATCGCGCCGGTCATCCTGCTGTCGGGCGCGCTGAAGGGCGACCGCGAGGCGACGCCGATCTGACGGCACAAAAAAAGAGGCGCCCGAAAGGGCGCCTGATCAAGGAAGCTGTTACAACGGGGGCTTGAGCTAGCCGTCGAGCGGGGAATTCGAACGGGCAGGATTTCACCTCAAGTTACGCACGACTATCCGGCCCAATCCCTAACAAGGGGTTACCGGATTGCCGAGAATGCACCGGAGCCCGGAAGCCCGCCGAATCTCGGTAAATTTAGCCGCAAGGTCTCGTTAACCATCACGCCCGCAGCTCGGGCAGGTCGCGGTAGAGGTCGAGCGCCTCGGGGTTGGCCAGCGCCTCCCTGTTCTTGACCGGCCGGCCATGCACGACCTCGCGCACGGCGAGCTCGGTGATCTTGCCGGACTTGGTGCGCGGGATGTCGGCCACGGCGACGATCCTGGCCGGCACGTGGCGGGGGCTTGCGCCCTCCCTGATCCGCCCCTTGATGCGGTCGACCAGCGCAGCATCGAGGGCGACGCCGGGCGCCAGCCGGACGAACAGCACGACGCGGACGTCGCCGTCCCAGTCCTGGCCGATGCAGATCGCCTCGGCGATCTCCGGCAGCTGCTCGACCTGGTTGTAGATCTCCGCGGTGCCGATGCGCACGCCGCCCGGATTGAGCGTGGCGTCGGAACGGCCGAAGATCACCATGCCGCCATGCGGCGTCCATTCGGCGAAGTCGCCATGGCACCAGACGCCGTCGAAGCGCTCGAAATAGGCGGCGTGGTACTTCTCGCCGGCCGGGTCGTTCCAGAACCCGAGCGGCATGGAGGGGAAGGCGCGGGTGCAGACGAGTTCGCCCTTGTCGCCGGCGAGCGGACGGCCTTCGTCGTCCCAGACGTCGACCGCCATGCCGAGGCCGGGACCCTGGATCTCCCCGATGTAGACCGGCTGGGTGGGAATGCCGAGCACGAAGCAGCCCATGATGTCGGTGCCGCCGGAGATCGAGGCGAGGTGGACCGACGGCGAGATGGCCTCGTAGACGAAGGCAAAGCCCTCCGGCGACAGCGGCGAACCGGTCGAGGAAACGGTGCGTAGCGTCGACAGGTCGTGGGTTTCCCGCGGCCTCAGCCCGGACTTGCGCAGCGCGTCGATGAACTTGGCCGAGGTGCCGAAGAAGGTCATCCTCTCGGCGGCCGCAAAGTCGAACAGCACGTTGCCGTCGGGGTAGAAGGGCGAGCCGTCGTAGAGCAGCAGCGTGGCGCCCGAGGCGAGGCCCGAGGCCAGCCAGTTCCACATCATCCAGCCGCAGGTGGTGAAGTAGAAGAAGCGGTCGCCCGCCGTCAGCCCGGCATGCAGGCGGTGCTCCTTCAGATGCTGCAGCAGCGTGCCGCCCGCCGAGTGGACGATGCATTTGGGCACGCCCGTGGTGCCCGACGAGAACAGGATGTAGAGCGGATGGGAGAAGGGAAACCGCTCGAAGGTCGGCTGGCGGGCCGCATAGGGCTCCAGCGCCGCGGCGAGCGCCTCGGCGCCGGGAACCGCGGACGCCACGGCGGCGGCCTCGCCGAGATAGTCGACGATCAGCGTGCGGCGGACGGTGGGAAGAGCGGCGGCCACCGCCGCCACCTTGTCCCGCACGTCGATGCGCTTGCCGTTGTACCAGTAGCCGTCGGGAGCCAGGAACAGCACCGGCTCGATCTGGCCGAAGCGGTCGAGCACGCCGCGCTCGCCGAAATCGGGCGAGCAGGAGGACCAGATGGCGCCCAGCGAAGCGGCCGCCAGCATGGCTGCGACGGTCTCCGGCAGGTTCGGCAGCATCGCCGCGATGCGGTCGCCGGGCTTGACGCCGGCGTCCCGGAACAGCTGCTGCAAGCGCGAGACCAGAGCGGAGAGCCCGTCCCAGGAGAGCCGTCGCTCGACCTTGTCCTCGCCGCGGAAGACGATGGCGTCGCCGTCGCCGGTGCGCGTTAGCAGGTTCTCGGCGAAGTTCAGGCGCGCGTCCGGGAAGAAGGCCGCGCCCGGCATGCGGTCGCCGTCGACCAGCGTGCGGGCGCCGCGGGTGCCGACGACGCCGCAGAAGTCCCACAGCAGCTCCCAGAAGGCGGCGCGGTCCTCGACCGACCAGGCGTGCAGCGCCCGAAAGTCCGGGAAGCGCCGGCCGGTGCGCGCCTCGGCCGCCCTGGCGAAGGCCGTCAGCGCCGCCCGCTCGACCGCCTCGGCGGTGGGGGTCCACAGCGGCGTGTCGTCGCTCATCGTCTCCTCCCGTCCAACTTCCGGCTTATGCATATTGCATTGTCGCGAAACAAGGTATTGTCCGTTTGCGCCGCGGCCCGCAAACGGACGCCGCGCATGGAATGCCGGCTCTTGGGGGGCCGATTTACCCGAGTCGACGAGGCAGCATGCCATCACCGGTGGTCAGGAAGACGGTCTGGGCGCTCGTCGCCGCATTGGTGGCCCTGGTGGTCGCCATCGCCCTGCTGCCGCTGATCGCCTCCACGCAGATCGTGCGTGACCGCGTGGCGCTCGAGATGAGCGCCTGGAGCGGCTACCGGGTGCAGATCGGCGCCGCACCGGTGCTCGACGTGTTCCCGGTCTTCAAGGCGACGCTCGACAATGTGACGCTGTCGGACTGGCAGGATGCCGACCGCCGGCCGGTGGTCGAGGCGGAAAGGGTGGAGATCGAGCTGTCGGCGATGGCGGCGCTGGTCGGCAACGTGGTGTTCTCCGACGTCAGGCTGGTGCGGCCGACCTTGCGCGTGGTGCCGGCCGGGCCGTTCTACCTGCCGACCTGGCCGGGCGGCGGCCGCATCGCGCGCGCCGTCGAGGCGGCCAGGGCGGTGGTCGCCGCGGACCCGAACAAGCCCGAACCTCCGCCGGCTGCCAGCCGATCCGTTCGGCACGATCGAGTTCAACGACGGCCGCATCGTCGTCGCGGTGGGCAAGGACGACCGCGAGGTGGTCACCAGCCTGTCGGGGCGCGTCGACTGGGCGTCGGTGAACGGCGCCGGCAAGCTCAACGCCACCGGCATCTGGCGGGGCGAAAGCATCACGCTCGACCTCGCCTCGCCGAACCCGCTGGTGCTGTTTGCCGGCGGGCAGGCGCCGGTGACCGCGCAGGTGAAGTCGAACCCGGCTTCGGCCAGTTTCGAGGGCAGCCTCAACCTGGCGGCCAACTCCTATTTGGACGGCCAGCTGACCTTCGCCTCGCCGTCGCTCCGGCGGCTGGTGGAATGGTCGCAGGCCGACATCGCTGCCAAGGCGGCGATCGGCTCGGTCTCGCTGTCCAGCCACCTCACCGGAAATGCCGAACGCGTCAAGTTCGACGACACGGAGCTGGTGCTCGACGGCAATCCGGGAACCGGCGTGCTCGACGTCTCGCTGGCCGGACCGGTGCCGAGCATCGCCGGCACGCTGGCCTTCGAAACGCTCGACCTCGCCTCTTTCCTGTCGGCCTTCACGCCGCTGCCGACGGATCCGGCCGCGGAAGGCGCCTTCGAGACGAGCTTCGTCGACCAGCTGGCGCTCGACCTCAGGCTGTCGGCGGCGCGCGCCACCGCCGGCTCGATCGGCATGACGGACGTGGCGGCGACGGCGCAGGTCAAGGACGGGCTGGCGGCGCTCGACATCTCCGACGCGATGGCCTTCGGCGGCACGCTGCAGGCGGGCCTGAGGCTCGACCACAAGGGCCCGGAGGACCTGGCGGAGATCACCGTCAAGGCGACCGACGTCGACGGCAACATCCTCGGCGCGGCGACCGGGCTCGGCCTGGTGCCGACCGGGCGGGGGACGATCACCGGGGCGGTCAAGGGGCTCGCCACGTCGTGGCGCGGCCTGCTGGACAGCGCCGACGGGCAGGTCGAGGCGGCTTTCGGGGCGGGTCAGATCAAGGGGATCGACATCGCGGCCTTCCTCAAGCGGTCGAACCAGGCCGGCTTCTTCGCGCTGCGCGACGTGGCGGGCGGCGCGCTGCCGGTGAGCGCGGTGACGGTGAAGGCCAAGGTCGCCAGCGGCGTGCTGCGCATCGAGACGGCGGAAGCCAGGTCCGAGGCGCACGACATCTTCCTGTCGGGGCTGGTCCCCTATGTCGGCGGCGGCCTGGCGCTGTCGGGCCGGATCTTCCCGGCCGGCGCCGATCCGGCCGCGACGGCGGCGCAGGCGACGTTCTTCGTCGGCGGATCGTGGAGCGTGCCGTTCGTGTCGCCGATCCTGCCGGTGGCGGCGCCGGAATAAGATGCGGTCAGAGCCGCAATGCGGCCTGCTCGTCGCGCAGACGCTGCACCTCGCGGCGCTTGTTGACCAGCGAGGCGGCGATGACGCCGACCGCCACCACGGCGATCAGGATGGTGCAGGCGGCGTTGATCTCGGGCGTCACGCCGAGCCGCACCTGGCTGTAGATCTTCATCGGCAACGTCGTGGCGCCGGGCCCGGAGGCGAAGGAGGCGATGACCAGATCGTCCAGCGACAGGGTGAAGGCGAGCATCCAGCCCGAGACGATGGCCGGCATGATGACCGGCAAGGTGATCTGGAAGAACGTCCTGACCGGCGGCGCGCCGAGGTCCATCGCCGCCTCCTCCAGCGAGCGGTCGAAGGTGACCAGGCGCGACTGCACCACCACGGCCACGAAGCACATGGTGAAGGTGATGTGGGCAAGCGTCACCGTCAGGAAGCCGCGGTCGAGGCCGATGGCGACGAACAGCAGGAGCAGCGACAGGCCGGTGATGACCTCGGGCATGACCAGCGGCGCGAACACCATGCCCGAGAACAGCACGCGGCCGCGGAAGCGCGTGTAGCGGGTGAGTGCGAGCGCTGCCAGCGTGCCGAGCACGGTGGCCACGGTGGCCGAGATAACGCCGACGCGCGCCGTGACCCAGGCGGCATCGAGGAGCCCCTGGTTGTGGAACAGCGAGACGTACCATTGGGTCGAGAAGCCGCCCCACACGGTGACCAGCTTGGATTCGTTGAAGGAGAAGATGATCAGCAGCACGATCGGCAGATAGAGGAAGGCGAAGCCGAGCACGATCGAGGCGATGTTGAAGCGGGTCCAGCCGGCGTTCATCGGCCCTGCTCCTGGGCTCGCGCCTGGGCCTGCTGGAAGATCATGATCGGCACGACCAGCAGCAGGAGCAGGATCACCGCGACCGCCGACGAGACCGGCCAGTCGCGATTGGCGAAGAACTCGTTCCACAGCGTGCGGCCGATCATCAGCGTCTGCGAGCCGCCGAGCAGGTCGGGGATGACGAACTCGCCGACGGCCGGGATGAACACCAGCAGGCAGCCGGCGATCGACGCCCGGGGATGGAAAGCGGGAAGGTGATCTTCCAGAAGGCGCCGATCGGCCGGCAGCCCAGGTCCTGCGCGGCCTCGATCAGCGAATAGTCCATCTTCTCCAGGCTGGCGTAGAGCGGCAGGATCATGAACGGCAGGTAGGAATAGACGATGCCGATGAAGATCGCCGTGTGGGTGTTGAGGATGACCAGCGGCTCGTCGATCAGACCGACGGCGAGCAGCGCCTGGTTGAGCAGGCCCTCCGGCTTGAGGATGCCGATCCAGGCGTAGACGCGGATCAGGAAGCTCGTCCAGAACGGCAGGATCACCAGCATCAACAGCATCGGGCCGGAGCGTCGCCGGCGCGCGCGCCATGCCGTAGGCGATCGGATAGCCGACCAGCAGCGTCAGGAAGGTCGAGATGCCGGCGATCACCACGCTGGAGACGTAGGCGTTGAAGTAGAGCGGGTCGTCGGCGAGCCAGACGTAGTTGTCGAAGTTGAGCTCGCCGAGTTGCTCCCAGAGGCCCGACAGCCCGTCGGCAAGGTCGAGCACCGGCATGTAGGGCGGCATGGCGATCGCCGTCTGCGACAGCGAGATCTTGAAGACGATGACGAACGGAACCAGGAAGAAGACGCAGCAGCCAGAGATAGGGAATGAGGATCACCAACCGGCCGGTGATGGCCGAGACGAGCCGGCTGGCGAGCGCCGGGCGCGCTTCGGCGGAGGCGGCGGCAGGTCTCTCGGTGAGCGCGGCGTCGGTCATCGGTCCGTCCTCAGCGCGTCAGCACGACGCCGGCGTCGGGGCGGAAGGAGATCCAGGCGCGGTCGTTCCAGGTCAGCGGATCGTCGGTCACGCGGGCGGCGTTGAGCGCGCTCGCCTTGACCACCTGCCCGCTCTCCAGGCGCACGTGATAGACCGTCATGTCGCCGAGATAGGCGATGTCGTAGATCTCGCCCTCGACGGCGTTGACGTCGGCGCGCTCGGGAGGTCGCGACGAGACGCGGATCTTCTCGGGCCGGATGGCGAAGGCGACCGTGTTGCCGGGCTCGGCGGTGCCGGGGTTCTCGGTGTCGATCGTCAGCCCGTCGCGGCCGGCGATGCGGGCACCGGCCGCGTCGCGGCTGGCCACCGTTCCTTCGAACATGTTGACGTTGCCGACGAAGCCGGCGACGAAGCGGGAGCCCGGCGCCTCGTAGATCTCGGCCGGGGTCGCCACCTGCATCACCTCGCCCTTGTCGAGGATGGCGATGCGGTCGGCCATCGTCATCGCCTCTTCCTGGTCGTGGGTGACCACGACGAAGGTCAGGCCGAGGTTCTGCTGCAGGTCCATCAGCTCGAACTGCGTCTCCTCGCGCAGCTTCTTGTCGAGCGCGCCGAGCGGCTCGTCGAGCAGCAGAACCTTGGGTCGCTTGGCCACCGAACGGGCCAGCGCGACGCGCTGCCGCTGGCCGCCCGAAAGCTGGTGCGGCTTGCGGCGGGCGAGCTCGCTGAGCTTGACGAGGCGCAGCATCTCGGTGACGCGCTTGTCGATGTCGGCCTTGGGCATGCCCTCCTGCTTGAGGCCGAAGGCGACGTTCTGCTCCACGGTCATGTGCGGGAACAGCGCGTAGGACTGGAACATCATGTTGACCGGACGACGGTAGGGCGGGATGCCGGCGAGGTCCTGGCCGTCGAGCGTGATGCGGCCGGAGGTCGGCTCCTCGAAGCCGGCGAGCATCCTGAGCAGGGTCGACTTGCCGCAGCCGGAGGCGCCGAGCAGCGCGAAGAACTCCTTCTCGTAGATCTTGAGCGACAGGTCGTTGACGGCGGTGAATTCGCCGAAGCGCTTGGTGACGTTGTCGAAGGCGATGTAGGGGCGTGCCTCGGGGTCGTTCCAGGGGGCGAACGCCCTGCGGATGCTGCCAAGCGACTTCATGATCCCACGCTCCCCCAATCTGCCAAGGCGGGCGAGGCCCCGGCGGCGGCGCCGGGGCCTGCCGAAGCTCATTGACCGGTGACGATCTTGGTCCACATGCGTGTCACCGTGCGCTGGGTCTTGGGATCGTAGGGCTGCACGGTGAACAGCTTGGCGAGCGTCGCCTCGTCGGGGTAGATGGCAGGATTGCCGCTCACCTCCTTGTCGAGGAACTGCTGCGCGGCCTTGTTGCCGTTGGCGAAGTAGACGAAGTTCGACGCCTTGGCCGCCACCTCCGGCTTCATCATGTAGTTGAGGAATTCATGCGCCTCGGCGACGTTCTTGGCGTCGGCAGGGATGGCCATCTGGTCGAACCACATCTCGGCGCCCTCCGTGGGCACCACGTAGTCGACTTCGACGCCCTGGCCCGCTTCGGCGGCGCGGTCGCGGGCCTGGAAGACGTCGCCCGACCAGCCGACGGCCAGGCAAATGTCGCCATTGGCCAGCGCGTTGATGTATTCTGACGAGTGGAACTTGCGGATGTGCGGACGGATCGCCATCAGCGTCTCCTCCACCTTCGCCATGTCTTCCTTGGAGGTGCTCTCGGGATCGAGGCCCAGATATTTGAGCGTGGTCGGAACGATGTCGGACGGCGAATCGAGGACGTAGACGCCGCAGCCGGCGAGCTTCTCGAGGTTCTCCGGCTTGAAGAAGACGTCCCAGCTGGTGATGGCGTCGAGGCCGAGCGCCTCCTTGACCTTCTTCTTGTTGTAGCCGAGGCCGACGGTGCCCCACATGTAGTTGATGGAATAGTCATTGTTGGGATCGTATTTGGCGGTCCGCTCGGAAATCACGTCCCACATGTTGGAGAGGTTCGGCAGCTTGGACTTGTCCAGCTTCTGGAACACTCCGGCCTCGATCTGGCGGGCCAGGAAGTTGTGGGTCGGCACCACGATGTCGTAGCCGCTGCCGCCGGCGAGCAGCTTGGTCTCCAGGATCTCGTTGGAATCGAAGACGTCGTAGACGACCTTGATGCCGGTCTCCTTGGTGAAGTCGGAGATGATCGACTTGTCGATGTAGTCGGACCAGTTAAAGACGTTGACCGTGCGGTCCTGCGCCCCGGCGACCAGCGTGGTCACCGCGAGCATGGCTGCCGATGCGACGGACAGCCGAAGCAGCGTACGGATCATGATACTCTCCTTTTCAAGTGCCCCACCCTGGCTCCTTGCAGTTCGCTCGGCCAGGTTTCCTGCAAGTCAGCGTATTTTTGTTTTCCGGAGGCGACAAGCGTCAAATTGGGACGCCGGGCGGCATGCGCCCCCGCCGATCGCCCTGCCGCAACGTCAGGTCAGTTGGGCGAAGGCATGCCGATCGCGCCCGGCCGAGCTGGCTTCCTGAGGCGCCGGAACTCCAGCCCGATGTGCACGAGCAGAGCGGTGAAGATGACGCTGCCGCCGACGACGGTGCGCGTCGACGGCAGCTCGCCGTGCACCAGCCACACCCAGATCGGCGCCAGAACGGTCTCCAGCGTGCCCAGAAGGGCGGCGAAGGCGGCCGGAATCAGCCTTGCGCCGGAGGCGAAGCAGGCCAGGCCGAGGCCGAGATTGATGGCGCCGAAGGCGAACAGGAAGCCCATGTCGCGGGCCGAGACGGCGAGCGTCGCCGCCTGGGTGGCCGCCAGCGTTGCGGCAAGCACGGCGGCCAGGCAGGTCGCCGACGTCATGCCGACATGGGCGTAGCGGCGGGTGATGACGGTGGCGATCGACAGCGAGGTGGCGATGAGCAGCGCCAGGCCGTCGCCGATCGGCGAGACGCGGCCGGTGAAGGCGTCGGAGACCATGATGGCGACGCCGAAGATGACTGCGGCGATGGCGAGCCAGGTGGCGAAGCGGACCCGCTCGCGGAAGACCAGCCAGGCGATGAGCGCGGCAAACAGCGGCACGCCGGCCTGCAGGAGCAGGATGTTGGCGACGGTGGTGTAGGCGAGCGCCACGACGAAGGAGGTCGAGGCGGTGGCGAAGCAGACGGCGACGGCCAGCCCCGGCAGGCCCATGCCGCGAAAGGCCGCCCTGGTGCCGGCCCGCCCGTCGCGCCATAGCAGGAAGCAGATCAGGAAGCAGGCGGCCCAGAAGGCACGCCAGAAGACCACCGTCCAGCTGTCGTCGGCGTCGAGGAAGCGGGCGATGGCGCCGCCGAAGCTCCATATCAGGGCCGACAGGAAGACCAGCAGGTAGCCGAGCCGCTCGTCGCGATGCGAGCGGCCGCTGGAGCTCGATGCGGCGGCAGGTGCGTGTTCGGTCATGCTCGGCCCGGTAGAGGCGGCGAAGCGGCACGCCTAGCGAAGTCGCGACGGCGCCGCGTGGTCCAGCCGGCAGGCGGGCATTGGGACAAGGCGGCGCCGACACAGGGAAGCCGAGGACCCACCCCACCGCGAGGAGAACGCTTGCTACTGGAAATCGAAGGCGCTGAGGCCGGTGACCATCTCGTCGAGGCCGAGCGGGCGGGTCACCGGCGGCTCGGCGCGGGCCAGGCAGCCGACGCGCTCGCAGAGCCGGCAGGCCGGGCCGACCGGCGTCGGCCCCTGCCCGGCGGCGCGGCTGCCGGGCGCCGGTCCGGGCAGTGCGGCGCCGTAGACGACCTCGTCGCGGAAGCCGATGTCGCAGCCGACGAGCAGCGCGGTGCGCCGCGGCCGCTCGGCGAAGGCGCCCTGCGGCCCCTCCAGCGTGCGGGCGAGCAGCAGGAACTCGGCGCCGTCCGGCATCTCGACCGGCTCGACCAGAATCTGCCCGGGCTGGCCGAAGGCGGCGTGCACCGGCAGCTTGGGGCAGCCGCCGCCGAAGCGGCTCTGCGGAAAGCCCTGCGCGCCGGCCCGGCGCACGCGGTTGCCGGCCTGGTCGACCTCCATGAAGAAGAAGGGGATGCCGGCGCTGCCGGGGCGGGCGAGCATGGTCAGCCGGTTGGCGGCCTGCTCGAAGGAGACGCCGAAGCGCGCGCGCAACACGTCGAGGTCGTAGCGGGCGCGCTGCGCGGCGCCCAGGAACGCCGCATACGGCATCATCAGCGCATGGGCGGCATAGCGGGCGAGCTCGAAGCGCGCCAGCCGCCGCCCCTCGTCGCTGGACAGGCCGAGCGCCTCGATCTCGGCGGGGATCGCCACGCGCATGCGCATCAGGCAGGCCTCCATGGCGATCTCGCGCAGCTGGTCGAAGGGCGACAACCGCTCGGAGATGAACAGCCGCTGCGAGTGGCGATCGTAGCGGCGGCGCCAGTTCGGCATGGTGGCCACCGGCAGCACGCGCACGGCGATGCCGAACTCGCGCTTCAGCCACGCCTTGAGCGCGCCGGAGAGGTCGTCGCCCGGGTCGAGGAGCGCGGTGAAGGCCTCGGCCTCCGCTTCGATCGCCGGAAAGTGGTTGGGACGCCGGTCGAACGTCTCGCGCACCTCGTCGACCGGCAGCCGCGCCGCCGAGACCGACATCGCCCGCCCCTCGCGGGCCAAAAGCTCGGAGAGGTCGGAGAGGCGCGCCGCCTGCTCGCGATAGGCGCGGTGCAGCTTGACCACCGCGGCGGCGGCGTTGGGCGCGGCCTCGGCAACCTCGATCAGCTCCTGGTCGCCCGGCAGCTCGCCGGCGAGCAAGGGGTCGGCGAACACCTCGCGCAGCGCCGAGACGGCGCCGCCGGCCGACTGGTGAAGGTCCTCCGGCTCCACCTTGTAGACCGACGCCAGCCGCAGGATCAGCTGCACGGTCAGCGGACGCTGGTTGCGCTCGATGAGGTTGAGATAGGACGGCGAGATGCCGAGCCCCTCCGCCATCGCCGTCTGGGTGAGCCCCCTGGCGTTGCGAATGCGGCGGATGCGAGGCCCCGCGAAGATCTTCTGCTCAGCCATGCTTTACAACATTTACAGGATGACCGTGCCTATTCGGCGTTGACAGTCTTTACAAATTTACAAGCGAAACCAGTCAAAGGCAAGACAGCGTGACCCGAATTGCGCGCGGGTTTCACTCGTTTTTCTGGAGCTCCGATGCGTCGCCATGTAAATTCTGTCTGAACAAGATGCGCCTTTCCACCTGCTGCGGATGGAGACCTGAATGACCGATTTTTACAACCTCGTTCCCTCGGCGCCGGAGGGCCGCTTCGACGGCATCGAGCGACCCTATTCGCCGGCCGAGGCACGGCAGCTGCGCGGCTCGGTGCAGATCCGCTACAGCCTGGCCGAGATGGGCGCCAACCGCTTGTGGACGCTCCTGCACGAGGACGACTACGTCAACGCGCTGGGGGCGATGACCGGCAACCAGGCCATGCAGATGGTGCGTGCCGGGCTCAAGGCGATCTACCTGTCCGGCTGGCAGGTGGCGGCGGATGCCAACACCGCTTCGGCCATGTATCCGGACCAGTCGCTCTACCCGGCCAATGCGGCGCCGGAGCTGGCGCGCCGCATCAACCGGACCCTGCAGCGGGCCGACCAGATCGAGACGGCGGAGGGCAAGGGGCTCTCGGTGGAGACCTGGTTCGCGCCGATCGTCGCCGATGCGGAAGCCGGTTTCGGCGGCCCGCTCAACGCATTCGAGATCATGAAGGCGTTCATCGAGGCCGGCGCGGCGGGGGTGCACTACGAGGACCAGCTGGCATCGGAGAAGAAGTGCGGCCATCTGGGCGGCAAGGTGCTGATCCCGACCGCGGCGCACATTCGCAACCTCGACGCAGCGAGGCTGGCTGCCGACGTCATGGGCGTGCCGACGCTGGTGATCGCGCGCACCGATGCCGAGGCGGCGACGCTGATCACCTCCGACATCGACGAGCGCGACCGGCCGTTCGTCGACAGCGAGGCGGGGCGCACGGTGGAGGGCTTCCACCGGGTGAAGAACGGGCTCGAGCCGTGCATCGCGCGCGCCGTCGCCTATGCGCCGCACGCCGATCTCATCTGGTGCGAGACCTCCAAGCCCGACCTCGCCCAGGCCAAGCGGTTCGCGGAAGGGGTGCGGCGCGAGCATCCCGACAAGCTGCTCGCCTACAATTGCTCGCCTTCGTTCAACTGGAAGAAAAACCTCGACGACGCCACCATCGCCCGCTTCCAGCGCGAGCTCGGCGCCATGGGCTACAAGTTCCAGTTCATCACGCTGGCCGGCTTCCACCAGCTCAATTTCGGCATGTTCGAGCTGGCGCGCGGCTACCGCGACCGGCAGATGGCGGCCTATTCGGAGCTGCAGGAGGCCGAGTTCGCCGCCGAGGCCAACGGCTACACCGCCACCAAGCACCAGCGCGAGGTGGGCACCGGCTATTTCGACGCGGTGTCGATGGCGATCAGCGGCGGCCGCTCCTCGACGACGGCGATGCACGGCTCGACCGAGCACGCTCAGTTCCGGCCGGCGGCGGAATAGAACGATCAGGCAAAGGAGTCGACCGACATGCCACCCAGGACACGCGTCAAGGAACGGGCCGAAGAGCAGGCCTCGTCGATGAACAACGACCAGCAGGCGGCCATCCGCATCGTCGCCAACGACCTGCACCGGCTGAACCAGTCGGTCATGAAGGCCGTGGAAGCCGGCGTCTCGGTCGAGCTGGTGCGCTCGGCCCGCCATCACGCCGGCGACGGCAATTGGGGCGACCTCCTGGTGCCGGTGATCGTGACCCAGGGCGGCAGCTGAGCAGGACTTGCTCGACGCCGCAGGCCGGAAGCGCGCGAAGCACGTGCTTCCGGCCCGCTTTGCCTCCGGGCGGCGCCGCAACCTTGGCGCGCACCGTGCCGTTCGCATTTAAGACATTGCTCATGAACAGATTTTTCCGGTCTTGACAAGGCCGACCTACCCTCGCTATCAAGGGTCGCTGCTTACAACCGGACATTGAGTTGGCGCTGCCCACGCGGTGCCAGCCTTAGTCTCCGGCATCCCTAACCGGAGAAGTGCTGACCCGATGCCTGATGGGATGCGGTTATCGTCTGGTGCCTCCCACGTGCTGGTCGTCAGCAAGTCGCCGATCAGCCGCATCGTCGTGTCGGGCATCGTCGAGCGTGCCGGCCTGAAAGCTGTTCCCGAGATGCCGGCGCTGGCGCCGGCGCGGCTGGGCGGCCTTGATCCGGAGCTGGTGATCGTCGACGTCGAAGGAGACTGCGACGACCTCCTGCTGGCGTTGCGCGACCACCGTCGCGCGTCCCCCGCCAACCTGCCGCGCGTGATCCTGCTGTCGCTCTCCACCGCGCAGACAGAGATGCTCAAGTCCGCGCATGTGGTCGACGCCGTGGTGACCAAGCCGATCACGCCCGAAACGCTGCAGCCGGTGATCGACCGGCTGGTCTCGGCGCGGAGCTGACCGCGCCGGCCTCGCCGGCCTCGTCGACCGAGGGCCGCACCCCGAGGACCCAGGCCACGGGCTTCGGCGTCTCGGGGGTCAGGAAGCCATGCCGTTGCGCCTTCCGCCGTCGAAGCTGGGTGTCTGTCTGCACGAACCTTGGCTCGATCCGGAATGGTCCGCGGGTCAAGCCCGCGGATGACGACAGTTCCGGGCGGCTCACTCCCTGTCCCATCCGCCGTGCTGGCGCCCCGTCGGCTTGCGTCGCACGCGCTTGTGCTGATTGGCCTGTCAGCCCTCGCCGAGCTCGCAGAACTATCGTCATCCGCGGGCTTGACCAGCGGACCCAGGCCACGGCCCTCCGCGTTTCGGGGGTCACGAAGCCATGCCGTTGCGCGCCTTCTGCCGTCGAAGCTGCGCCCGTCTGCGCGAACCTTGGCTCGATCCGGAATGGGTCCGCGGGTCAAGCCCGCGGATGACGATCGTTCTGAGAAGGCGCCGGAGGCGGCGGCCATCATCGTCTCGGGGCGCGCCGTTGCCGCCACGCCGCCGCTCAGCGCCGGAATGCCGGCAGGTGGACCGTAAACAGCGCGCCGTCGCCCACCTCCGAGCGGATCGACAGGCGTGCCCGATGGCGGGTCAGGATGTGCTTGACGATCGCCAGCCCCAGGCCGGTGCCCTTCTGCGCCCGGCTGGTCTCCACGTCGACGCGATAGAACCGCTCGGTGATGCGCGGGATGTGCTCCTCGGCGATGCCGGGGCCGAAGTCGCGGAAGGAGACGTCGACCTCGGGATCCGGCCCGGTATCGTTGCGCTCGACCGAGACGATCACCTTGCCGCCGGACTGGCCGTACTTGCAGGCATTCTCGAGCAGGTTCTCGAACACCTGGAACAGCTCGTCGCGGTTTCCCGCCACCTCGACCGGTCCCGGCGGCAGCTGCTTGACGATCGCCACGCCGGAGTCGGCGGCCAGCGGGCTCAGCGTGTCGATGACGCTTTCCAGCGTCTCGCGCACGTCGACCGAACTGCCCGGCGGCAGGAACGGCCTGGTCTCGATGCGCGACAGCGACAGGAGGTCGTCGATCAGCCGGGCCATGCGGCGCGTCTGGCTCTGCATGATCTGCAGGAAGTTCTCGCGCGCCGCCGCGTCGTTCCTCGCCGGCCCGCGCAAGGTCTCGATGAAGCCGGCGATCGAGGCCAGCGGCGTCCTCAGCTCGTGGCTGGCATTGGCGATGAAGTCGGCGCGCATGCGGTCGATGCGCCGCGCTTCGCTCTGGTCGCGGAAGATCAGTGCGAAATGCCCGTTGGCGGCGCCGACGGGCGTCGCCACCACCCGGAACACCCGCTCGACCGGCACGCGCTCGGCATAGTCGATGGCCACCGCCTGGCGCTCGGCGACCGCGTCGCGCACCAGCTGCCGCATCTCCGGCGTGCGGAACTTCATCGACAGCACCATGCCCGGCGCCAGCGTGCCGAACGACGCCGCTGCGGCGCTGTTGGCGTGCACCACCAGCCCCTCGGCATCGAACAGGATCAGCGGGTCGGGCACGGCCTCCACGATGTCGGCCGCTGCCACGCCGTTGAGGGCGCCGTCGCTCGCCGCCTCGGCAGTGCCGCCGCCCGCCCTGCCGCGCTGCGGGAACAGGGCGGCGGCCAGCGCCGCTGCCCGCTCCCCGAGACCCGGCCACCGCGCACCGCTCTTCGCCTGAGGCTCGTCGTCCATGCCGCTTCGCCGCCGCCCGACCTTCCTGCTCATCCGCCGGAAGCCCATACCACGCCTGCGTGACCAGCACAGTCTCGAAGAGGAAAAATGATGGCCCGTTCCACCCCGTGCGACAGCTGCGAGGCACATTCCGTGGCGCCTAGATCGTTCCGCTTTTCTTCGAATCGCGGAAACAATCCAGGTCTTTATTTTTACGCAATTCCGAACGCGAAACCGCTCACACTTTCGCTAGAGTTGCTCTGAGTCAGCCGCCTGGCGGGCGGCGATCCTCCTCCTTCTCGGCCGGCGCCGCCGTGCGGCGCGACGGCCTGTGCTCGGTCTTCGCCCAATGATGCGGCCGGAACGTCAGGTCGAACAGCGCACACCAGGCGGCGGCCGAGATGGCGATCCAATAGGCCGGCGTGCGCAGCGCCGTCCGCCACAACGGGGCGGGCGGGTCACCCCCGGCGAGGCCGCGCTGCCCGAGCGCCAGATAGGAGGCGTAGGCGCAACCGATGTTCGCCCCGTCGAGCGCCAGGAGCGCCGCGCGCCAACCGTCCAGCGTGCCGCCCCATGCCAGCGAAGCGCCGAGCCACATCGCCGTGACGAGCATCAGCGGATGCACGAGCGATGAGACGACGACGCCGGCGAAGATGGCCTGGACGACCATGAAAGAGGCCGGCCCGAGCTCCCTGAGCAGCGTACCAGGGTTGCGCGTGTGCACGAGCCAGGTCTGCATCCAGCCCTTCAGCCAGCGGGATCGCTGCGGCAGCCAGGCGCGGAAGGTCTCCGGCGCGTCCTCCCGCGTCGGCGAGGTGATCATCGCGCAGCCGAGCCCGAAGCGGGCCAGGCGCACGCCGAGGTCGGCATCCTCCGTGACGTTGAAGGGATCCCAGCCGCCCACCCGCTCCAGCGCGCTGCGCCGGAAATGGTTCGACGTTCCGCCCAGCGGCATCACCAGGCCGCGCGCCGACAGCCAGGGCAGCAGCCTGCCGAACAGGCCGGCATATTCGAAGGCGAAGTTGCCGGCGATGAAGCCGCGCCCGCCATTGGCGATCGACAACGGCGCCTGCAGGCAGGCGATGCGCTCCGGCAGCCGCCCGAACGCCTGCCAGGCCTCGATCAGCTGGAGCGGGTGCGGCCGGTCCTCCGCGTCGTAGACGACGACCAGCTGGCCGCTGGTGGCCTGCAACGCATAGGCCAGCGCCTTCGGCTTCGTCCGCGGGCCGACATTGGGGACCGCGATCACCTCGACGCCGGGTCTCAGCGCATGCGCGGCGATCGCTCCCAGCGTGGCGCCGTCGTCGGCCTCGCAGACCAGCTTGATCTCCAGCTTGCTGCGCGGCCACACCAGTCGCCCCAGCGCGACCAGCAGCTCCGGCACCAGCTGCGCTTCCTTGTAGAGCGGCACGAGGATCGAATAGACGGGCATCTCCGCCGCTGCGAATGGCCGTGGCTTGAAAGTGGACACCTGTCCGATCTCGCTCGCGGCGGCGATGCGCAGGCCGACGCAGCCCATGAAGAACAGGGTGGCCAGCATGTGGACGACGAGCGTCGTCGTCCACGGATGCGTGGCGAGGCCGATCGGCAGGGCGATCGCCAGGGCGCCGAAGGCGAAGGCCTGCCAGCCTCCGAGCACGTGGCGCGCCGACAGCGCCGGCCGGGCATTCCACAGGCGTCCCACCGCGACGGCCGCGAGCTGGCAGCGGAAGCGCGACAGCAGCGCCTGCCGGATGAGCCCCGGCGGCGCGATCCTGATCCGCCGGGCGAGGCTCGGCGCGGTGGCCAGCCAGCGCTTCATCTCGGAGAGGTCGAGCCGGTCCAGCGCCAGCGCGACCGCCCGCGGCCCGAACGCCGTAAGCGAGACGGGCAGCGACCCCGCCGGCGCCCCGAGCAGCACCAGCCCGTCGCGGTCGCGCACCTTGAGCCAATCCTGGTCCACCCGCTCGACCACCGGGACTTTGAGCACGGTGGACAAGGCATGGCAGAGCTCAGCCTCGCCGATCCTGCCGGAGCAGCGGAGCTCCTGGGCGAACGGGACATCGTGGATGCGCGCCTGCGTGGCGACGGTGAAGATATCCGTTTCCGACAGCCCGGAGCTTTCGAGCACCGGCCGCCAGTCGGCAAGCTCGGCGAATTCGAGCGGACTGCCGGAAGGCTGTGTGTCGGCCATGGGAGGGGCAGTGATGACGCAATGAGGCACGGCACGGACCGGGATGCTGGTTGGCAATGATGGGCGGAAAGGCGACTCCGGCGAAAAGCGAAAAGTTACGTCTCAAGCGAGCACTGCCAGTCCCCGGGCAGGGCATCGAGAAATGCGAACGAGTTCAATGGGATAGAGTTTGGCAGGCCTGTTTCGTCGCGCTGCCAAAAGGGCGGGGCCGCTAGCCCGTCAACGCCCCTGGCCATGGATGTCGGAGCGCGACATCCAATGGCCTCGGCTCACGTGGAGGGCGCAGGTTGCGAGACGATGCTCGGTCATCAGGGTCCAGGCCTGGAAAATCCGCTTGAACGGCAAAGGGACGCCATCGCGGCGAACGAGGCCGAGCGCCGTCAGCCTTGGCACAGAGCATCAAGCCGAGTGCCGCAAGAATTGCGATAATCGCAATATCCGCCACGATCCCACCCCCCATGATGGAAGCCCGCCCCTACCCAAGGTTTCTCCTTTAGGTAGCAAACCATAGACGATACACGCATGAGCGTCAACCGCGCCCCCGCAGTTTCTCGCATCTGGGTTGTGCCGGCTGGCAGCGCTCTGCGCGCGCGCCGAACGCGGCTCAGCTGCCCTGCGGCTCGCCTTCGGAACCCGGCTCCTCGTCGTCGGCGACCGGAATGGCGTAGCGCCCGGACAGCCAGCGGTTGAGGTCGACGTCCTTGCAGCGCTTGGAGCAGAACGGATAGGTCTCGCGCTGGGACGGCTTGCCGCAGATCGGGCAGGGCAATTTCGGTCTGAGCGGGGTGACCGTGGCTTCAGACATCCGTCCTAACCCTTGCTGTCCGACAGCCGGCTGCTGAGCACCGGGAAGCCCTCGCCGGCGAGCAGGCCCACCGTTTCGTAGAGCGGCAGCCCGACGACGTTGGTGTAGGAGCCGACGAGCTTGACGACGAAGGCGCCGGCCAGGCCCTGAACGGCATAGCCGCCGGCCTTGCCCCGCCATTCGCCGGATGCGAGGTAGCTGTCCAGCTCGTCGCGCGACAGCCGCTTGAAGCGCACCCGCGTCTCCACCAGCCTCTGGCGCACCTTGCCGCCCGGCGTGACCAGCGCAGATGCCGGAATAGACCCGGTGCGAGCGGCCCGAAAGCAGCTTCAGGCAATTGCTCGCATCGTCGATCACCTCGGCCTTGGGCAGGATCCGTCGCCCGACCGCCACCACCGTATCGGCGGCGAGGATGAAGGCGCCGGCGGCCTCGGGGTCGCTCTTCAGCGCCGCGGCGGCCCGCTCGGCCTTCTCGCGCGACAGCCGCTTGGCGAGCGATCGCGGATGCTCCGCGCGCAGCGGCGTCTCGTCGACATCGGCCGGAAACAGCCGGTCGGGCTCGATCCCGGCCTGCTGCAAGAGCTCGATCCGGCGCGGCGATCCGGAGGCTAGCACCAGCTTCGGGAGGACGCTCATGGGGGCGGTGGATCCTGTCGATGCGGAAAGACGCAGCGAGGCGCGCGAGGCGCTACTTGAAGCGGTAGGTGATGCGCCCCTTGGTCAGGTCGTAGGGTGTCATCTCGACCAGAACCTTGTCGCCGGTCAGCACGCGGATGCGGTTCTTGCGCATGCGGCCGGCCGTATGGGCGATGATCTCGTGTTCGTTCTCGAGCTTGACCCGGAACATGGCGTTGGGCAGCAGCTCTGTCACCACGCCCGGAAATTCGAGGACTTCTTCCTTCGGCATGCGGTACCTTTTCGGATGGATTCATCGGCCGCCCAGGGCCGATTTGGCGCGGAACCTATATGATATGGCCGTCTTTGTGAACATGCTTCTTCAGCCGCTCGGGACGGCGCCGCCGCCACCCCCGAAACGCGCTGCCGATGCGCGCCTTCAGGCGCTCGCGCACGTCGCGATAGGCGGCCATGATCTGCTCGCGCGTTCCCGACACGCCGGTGGGGTCGGCGGTCGGCCAGTACTCGACCTCGACCGCCATCGCCCGGGTGAGCTCCAGCGCCTTGTGGTGCGCTTCCGGCGCCAGCGTCACGATGAGATCGAAATAGTCGTCCTCCAGCTCCTCGATGGTGTGGGGCCGGTGGTCGCCGAGCGACAGGCCGTCTTCGGCCAGCACCGCATCCACGAAGGGATCGCGCTCGCCGGCCCTGACCCCGGCCGAGGCGACGAAGGTCGTCGGCAGGGCGCGCCGCGCCAGCGCCTCCGCCAGCGGCGAGCGCACCGCGTTCATCCCGCACAGGAAGAGCACCGAGCGCGGCGCGCCGGGCGGCGGGTCGCCCGCCGGGGAGGCCGCGGGGTCGTCCATTTCGCTCAGCCGCGCCAATGCAGCACGCAGAGCAGCGTGAACAGCCTGCGCGCCGTGTCGAAATCGATCACGATCTTGCCGGTCAGCCGATCCATCAGCGTCTGCGAGCCCTCGTTGTGCAGCCCGCGCCGGCCCATGTCGATCGCCTCGATCTGGCTGGGCGTCGACGCGCGGATCGCTTCGTAATAGCTCTCGCAGACCATGAAATAGTCCTTCACGATCCGCCGGAACGGCGTCAGCGACAGGATATGCGTCACCACGGCCTCGCCGCTCTCGCGCGAGATCGCGAACACCAGCCGCTGCTCGGCCAGCGACAGCTTCAGCCGGTAGGGTCCGTCGCCGGCATCGCCGACCGGCGAGAAGCTGTTCTCCTCGATGAGGTCGAAGACGGCGACGGCGCGCTCGTGCTCGACGTCCGGCGTCGAGCGGCCGATCGATTCGTCGAGCTCGATGTCGATGAGCCTGCCGCGATCTGGCGCCCCGTCGGTCATCGCTCAGTCCGGCAGGTTGAGGCGGATCGCCACCGAGCGCGCATGCGCTTCCAGCCCCTCGGCCCGCGCCAGCGCCAGCGCCGCCGGCGCCAGCGCCCTGAGCTGCTCGGCGCCGAGCTTCAGCACCGAGGTCCGCTTGACGAAATCGAGCACCGACAGCCCCGAGGAGAAGCGGGCCGACCGCGCGGTCGGCAGCACGTGGTTGGAGCCGCCGACATAGTCGCCGATCACCTCCGGCGTGTAGCGCCCGAGGAACACCGCCCCGGCGTGGCGGAGCTTCGACAGAAAGCCCTCGGCGTCGGCCATCGCCAGCTCGACATGCTCGGCGGCGATCCGGTCGGCCAGCGGCACCGCCTCGGCGAGGCTGGCGACGACGATCACCGCGCCGTAGTCGCGCCAGCTGGCCGAAGCCGCGGCCGCGCGCGGCAGGCCGACCAGCTGCGCCGCCACCGCCGCCTCGACCGCCGTCGCCAGCGCCGGGTCGTCGGTGATCAGGATCGACTGCGCCGCCGCGTCGTGCTCGGCCTGGGCGAGCAGGTCGGCGGCGAGCCAGGCCGGGTCGTTGTCGCCGTCGGCCACCACCAGCACCTCCGACGGGCCGGCGATCATGTCGATGCCGACCACCCCGAAGACCTGCCGCTTGGCGGCCGCCACATAGGCATTGCCGGGACCGACGATCTTGTGCACCGGACGGATCGTCTCGGTGCCATAGGCGAGCGCGGCGATCGCCTGCGCGCCGCCCACCCGATAGATCTCGCTCACCCCGGCGAGCTCGGCAGCCACCAGAACGAGCGGGTTGAGCACGCCGTCGGGCGCCGGCACCGTCATGACGACGCGCTCGACGCCGGCGACCTTGGCCGGCACGCGCGTTCATCAGCACCGAGCTCGGATAGCTCGCCGTGCCGCCCGGCACGTAGAGCCCGACCGACTGCAGCGGCGTCCAGCGCGAGCCGAGCTCGACGCCCAGCGCGTCGGTATAGCGGTCGTCGCGCGGCATCTGCCGCTCGTGATGGGCCTGGATGCGGTCGCGCGCCAGCCTGAGCGCCGCCACCGTCTCGGCATCGGCGGCGTGCCGGGCGCGGTCGATCTCCTCGGCGGTGACGGAAATCCCCGTCTGCGGCGAGGTCGTTGCGGTCGAAGCGGCGCGTCAGCTCGACCAGCGCGGCGTCGCCCTCGGCGCGCACCCGCGCGACGATCTCCCGCACCGCGGCGTCGACGTCGGCCGCCGCCTCCCGCTTGGCGCCGAGCAGCGCCGCGAAGCGGGCCTCGAAGTCGGCATCGGAGTGGTGGAGCCGGATCGCCATGGCGCTCGTCTCAAGCCTTGTGCGCGGGCAGCGACGAGGCCTGCCAGGCGCCGCCCAGGTCGGCCAGCCGCGCCTCGATGCACTCGACGACGAGGCGGATCGCCGCCCCCTCGGAGAAGACGAGCTCGACGGTCCCGGCCGGCGACGTGTCGTCCGGGTGGAAGCGCACGGCCAGCAGCGACAGCACCTCGGCGGGCCGGTCGCGGGCGATGCCGGCGCTGCGCACCGAGACCACGCGGTCGAAGGAAAGCACGCTGCGCCGCCGCTCCGCCCGCTTGCGCACCAGGCCGCTCACCGTCTCCCATGCCAGGCGGTTCATCGGCAGCACGAAGCGCCCCTCCTTGGGCAGGAAGGCGATCTCGCCGACCTTCATGACCGCGTCCTGCACATGCGCGGAGACGATCTCGAGGTCCGTGGCGTCGAGGGCAGCGAGCTTGAGCATGGTGTTCGACAAGGGCGGGCCTTCGCGCTGAACGCAGAAATTGCGCTCTTGTTAGCGCATCGCTCCGCCGAGCGGAATCGATTTTAGGAGCTTCCCGGCGATCCGCCCAGGCGGCGGCCGGTCCTGCCTAGCTCGAAAGGCGCTCGATGGTGGCGCCGCAGCCGGAGAGCTTCTCTTCCAGCCGCTCGAAACCGCGGTCGAGGTGATAGACGCGGTTGACCACCGTCTCCCCTTCCGCCGCCAGCCCGGCGATGACCAGCGACACCGAGGCGCGCAGGTCGGTCGCCATCACCGGCGCGCCGTTGAGCTTCTCAACCCCTTCGACGATCGCCGTCTGGCCGTTGAGCGTGATCTGGGCGCCCAGGCGCGCCAGCTCCTGGACGTGCATGAAGCGGTTCTCGAAGATCGTCTCGGTGATGCGCGAGCGGCCCCTCGCCATCGTCATCAGGCCCATGAACTGGGCCTGCAGGTCGGTCGGGAAGCCCGGGAAGGGCTCCGTCGTCACGTCGACGGGGGCGATTCCGGAGCCGTTGCGCCGCACCCGGATGCCGGAGTTCACCGGAATGATCTCGGCGCCGGTGCTGGCGATCACCTCCAGCGCCGTCTGCAACAGGTCGGGCCGCGCGTTCTCCAGCGTCACGTCGCCGCCGGTCATCGCCACCGCCATCGCATAGGTGCCGGTCTCGATGCGGTCGGGGATCACCGAATGGCGCGCCCCGGCGAGCGAATCCACGCCCTCGATGACGATCCTCGGCGTGCCGGCCCCCTGGATCTTCGCTCCCATGGCGTTCAGGCATTCGGCGAGGTTGACGACCTCCGGCTCGCGCGCCGCGTTGTCGAGCACGGTCTCGCCCTTGGCCAGCGTCGCCGCCATCATCAGCACGTGGGTGGCGCCCACCGAGACTTTCGGGAAGGCGAAGCGATTGCCGGTCAGGCGGCCGCCTCGCGCCTTGGCGTGCACGTAGCCGCTGTGGATGTCGATCTCGGCGCCCAGCGCCCGCAGGCCGTCGATGAACAGGTCGACCGGCCGCGTGCCGATGGCGCAGCCGCCCGGCAGCGAGACGCGCGCCTCGCCGGCGCGCGCCAGCAGCGGCCCGATCACCCAGAAGCTCGCCCGCATCTTGGAGACCAGCTCGTAGGGCGCCGTCGTGTCGACGATATGCCGGGCCGAGAAGTGGATGGTCCGCGAATAGCCCTCGTTCTGCCGCTCCCGGCGCCCGTTGACGGAGTAGTCGACGCCGTGATTGCCGAGGATGCGGATCAGCTGCTCCACGTCGGCCAGATGCGGCACGTTGTCGAGCGTCAGCGTGTCGTCGGTGAGCAACGCGGCGATCATCAGCGGCAGCGCCGCGTTCTTGGCGCCCGAGATGGGGATGCGGCCGGTCAGTTGCTTGCCGCCGACGATGCGGATGCGATCCATGAAGGGGCGTTTCTCCCGAACGGCTGCCGGGGTTCGAGCGATGTCAGGTCAGCGGCCGGTCTAGACCATCGGGCCGGAAGGTTCAAGCGCGGCCGGCGCGTGGCCGCCCCGGCAATACTACTTGCGCGGCGGCGTTTCGGCGGCGGCGATGCCGTCGTCGCGCCCGTCGGCCTCGCCGGCGCGGCGCGCCCGCGCCTGGCCCTTGCGCCGCTGCAGGTTGACCCGCAGCGCATCGGCCAGCCGCGCCTTGCGCTCGCCGCGCTTGCCGGCCTTGCCGGTCGGTTTCTCGGCCATCGGGCCACCCCTCGAACGTCAATTCCCTCGCCCAGCCTATCCGGCAATGTGGCCCGCCGATGACCGCCGCTCAAAGCACGGCTTGCACCGGCCGGAGCGATATGGCAGAAGGCGCCGCACCGCGCGAGGCTGCCGTAGCTCAGTGGTAGAGCACTCCCTTGGTAAGGGAGAGGTCGACAGTTCAATCCTGTCCGGCAGCACCAGGAAGCCTCCCTCCACTCGACTATGCTACGATACGCCTCGGGACAAAACCCTGGCGAGGAAAAGCGGACATGGCGCGGGTGGTGGTGATCGGCGGGAGCGGCCATGTCGGCACCTACCTCGTCCCGGCGCTCGTCAGGCGCGGGCACGAGGTCGTCAACGTCAGCCGCGGGCAGGCCGCGCCCTATCGTTCCGACCCCGCCTGGGCGGCGGTGGAGCAGGTCGCGGCCGACCGCACCGTCGAGGACGCCGATGGCACCTTCGGGGCGCGGATCGCCGCGCTCCGACCCGACATCGTGGTCGACATGATCTCGTTCGACCTGCCGAGCACGCAAGCGCTGGTCGAGGCCCTGCGCGGGCGCGTCGAGCATCTCCTCCATTGCGGGACCATCTGGGTCTACGGCCACAACGCCGCGGTGCCGGCGACCGAGGACGACCCGCTGGACACCTTCGGCGACTACGGCACCAACAAGGCCGCCATCGAGACCTGGCTTCTGCACGAGGCGCGGCGCACCGGCTTTCCGGCCACGGTGTTCCGGCCAGGCCACATCGTCGGGCCGGGCTGGGTGCCGATCAATCCTGTCGGCAACGTCAATCCGGAGGTGTTCTCGCGCATCGCGCGCGGCGAGGAGCTGGCGCTGCCCAATTTCGGGCTGGAGACGGTGCATCACGTCCACGCCGAGGACATCGCGCAGCTGATCATGAAGGCCATCCTGCGCCGGTCGCATGCCGTTGGCGAGGCGTTCAACGCCGTCTCGCCGCAGGCGCTCAACCTGCGCGGCTACGCCGAGGCGATGTTCCGATGGTTCGGGCACGAACCGAGGCTCCGCTTCCAGCCGTTCGACGAATGGAAGACGGGTCAATCGCCGGACGACGCCCATGCCAGCTGGGAGCACATCGTCCGCAGCTCCTGCCATTCGATCGACAAGGCGCGACGGCTGCTCGGCTACGAGCCCCGCTATTCCAGCCTGGCGGCGGTGCAGGAGGCCGTCTCGGCGCTGATCGATGCGGGGCGGGTCGAAGCGCCGGCTTCGTCCTGAGAGGCCACCATCATGCAGCTGCTCTCGCCTCCGAGTTGAACCGAGTACCGCTTCACACTATAATCGTGCCGAACAGGAAAGTCGCATGTCAGAGCGAACGGACCGCAACAGTGCTGTCGACCGATTCACGACCAAGCAAAAGGTGGCAGGAGACGTGAGGGTCGTGAGAAACCTCACGATGCCGGATGGCAAGGTGAAGCGGATCATGCGCGAGGATGCCTTTCGACGCGCCATCACGGCGAGCAAAGATGACCGTCGAAAAGGCTGATCCACTCGATCTCACTCAAGGCCTATCTCATCCATCCCGGCAGGCTGCCGGCGCGACAGAGCAGCAGGCCCCCTACAGCAGGGCTTTCGAAAGGATGGTCGTCGAGGGTCCCGACGACATTGTCGGTCTCTTGGCTTATGCGCTGCTGAAGCAGAGCCTTCGCGAAGAGGCTGCCAAAGGAGTTTTGGTAAAATCAGCCTTTCGCGATCCGGGCGCGCATACCGTGAGCCTCTATCGAGGATCGGCTGAGAGAATGCTCAATGCCTTTGCAACGAGCGCGATCGATGAAGCGAGACCTGAAATCCAAAAGTCCGCTGCTCTCAATAAAATAGCGACAGCTGAGAGCAACATCGTGAACCACGTGACCAACCGCACCGGAACTGGCGCCGCCATTGCGATCAACCTGGCTGCCTGGCTCATCAGCTTGGCCATTGCAGGGATTATCCTGGGTGCAGCCGCGGTCAGCGGGGTGGCTGATGCTATGCTGGATAGAATTGACAGCGCCGCCGAACGGGCTGTTGGCAACTCGGCGGCACAGCCGACGAGACCGTCACCCGCCCAGCCGTAAAGCTCGCAACGACGGCGGGGCGTCGGACAGCGTCCGGAGCGACGAGCTCGCTCCCGAACCCTCGGAGCCACCGTCATGCAGCAGCCGCGTCTCGCCTCCGAGTTCCCCAGCGGGCGCTTCTGGGCGGTCCTCGAGGCCCGCCATCCGGAGGAGCGCGCGCGGCGCGTGATGCGCATGCGCTATTTCTGGCAGCGCGGCCTGCCCGAGCTCGACCTCGTCGTCACCATGTACGTCTCGCCGGACAAGGACCGCTGCGGCGTCTTCCTCGGCCGCAACGAACGCGCCGGCGCCACCGCCGTGGCGCAGCGGTTGAAGCCGCACGCCGACGAGATCAACCAGGCCCTCGGCCTCGATCCCAGGCAGAGCTCCGTCGAGTTCCCGTTCGTGTCGTCCTGGCAGGTGAACTGCTTCGCCGAGGACAACTGGCCGGCGATGGCGGACTGGCTCGTCACCGAGGCGTCGCGCTACGAGCGGCTGCTTCGTTCGCTCCTCGGCGACGCCGCGAATCCCGGGCTTGGCGCCTAGAGCGCAATGACGCTTCTTCGAATCGTCCTTGCACTCTATCCTCTTGTTCGAGCATGATCTTTTCCAAAAACCGGCATCCACTTTTTGGGATCATGCTCTAACCCGCTCTGTTTCAGCCCTGCGTCCGGGCAGCAAAAGAAGGTTGGCGCGGGCGGCATCGAGCCGATACATGCCGCGATCATGGTCGCCCGCACGCCGCTCGTCGGTCCAAAGGGATAGGCATCATGCATCGGTCATATCGAAAAGCCCCGCGTGCGCCGCGCGCCTGGCGCGATCCCGCGGCGCCCCTGGCGCAGGGCGCCATCGATGCGCGACGGCCCCATACGCGAAGCGCGTTGCCGATCGCCCATGCCGCGCCGCCCGCGCAGATCGATCTCGCGGTGCGCGGCGAGGGCCCGACGCTGCTCTTCGTCTCCGGATCGTTCAGCACCGGGGCGGCGTGGCGCCCGCTGCTCGCCGAGCTGCCGCTCGCGGCGCGAACGGCGACACTGAGCCTGTGCGGCTACGGCCAGACGGTGGAGACGCGGTCGCTCGGCAATCACGGGATCGCCCACGAGGTGGCGGTCGTTCGGTCCGCCCTCGATCAATTGGCGACGCCGGTCACCCTGGTCGGCCATTCGTTCGGCGGCACCGTTGCGCTGGCCGCCGCCTTGCAGGCGCCGGAGCAAGTGGCGGGGCTCGTCCTGTTCGAGGCAAATCCGATGGACGTGCTTCGGTTGGCCGGCAAAAAGCGCCTGCTGGAAGAGGGGCGCTTCCTGGCCGCCGCCTTCGAGGCCGCCGTGTCCGCCAACGTCCCCGACGCGCCGGCGCTGGTCATCGACTACTGGGACGGCCCCGGTTCGTTCGCCCGGCTGCCTGCGCCGGTCCGCGACTATTGCCGCGAGCGGGCGTCCACCAACGTCCTCGACTGGCGGTCGGACTTCGGCTTCGCCGCGGACGAACTGGCCTCGATCCGCTGCCCGGTCGTGCTGGGGCGCGGCGCACGGGCCAATGCGGCCATGGTGGCGATGACCGAGGCGATGGAGCGCCTGCTGCCGGCCGCCCGCGCCTGCGTCGTCGACGGAGCGGGCCACTTCCCGATCGCCACGCACCCCGCCGACTGCGCGAAGCTGGTCGCCGAATTCATGGCCTGAATGCCGCGGGAGCGGGCGGTTCCGCCACGCTACATTACAGTTTTGAATCCGTTGTTTACTTGCCGAGACAGCCCTGCTGCCCTATTTGCCCGGCTATCCCTAGTCCTTTTAGCAGGTGACGCCTTGGAATCTTCTGGGCATTATATCGGGTGGGCCCTCTATCGGTTCGCCTATGTTGGGCTTTTCTGCGCTGTTGCGTGGAAGGCACTGGCGCCGCTCGTTCTTTAGCGCCTTGAGCGGCTCGCTCGCCTGAGAAACTTCGTCGGCGCGGTATAGACCGCCGCCGATCGTCGTGTTGCGCGCCGCGAAATTTCTATTCGCTTCAACAGCTTCGGTGCGAATTCTCGCGGCTTCGACTTGGCGGCGCCAGCATCGGCGATGCCTGGAAGCCCTTGAATCTTCCGCTTGACGCGGGCTATTTGCCCGGCCGGTTTCGTTTGACAGTCCTAGGTCGTCTGATACTTTCCCGTCAGGGTTGGATCGCATTGCGCAACCTTACGGGCGCAGTCCTGGGGACGGACTCTTCTGCGACCGGCAGGCGACAGGCAAGGAGAGGGAAGAGGGACATGAGGGCCAAAGTTCTTTGGATGGCCGCGGCATTTCTGGCCGCGACGGGCGCCGCGCGCGCCGCCGATGTCGTCTCGCCGGTGACGCCGGACGTGCAGCCCATCGTCACCGAGAGCGGCTGGACCTTCGTGGTCGCCCCCTATTTCTGGATGGCCGGCCTGAACGGCCAGACGTCGCAGTTCGGGGCGCCCGTCGTCGACATCGACCAGAGCTTCGGCGACATCCTCGGCGACCTCGACTTCGGCGCCATGGGCATCCTGGAGGCGCGCAAGGACCGCTTCAGCATCTTCGGCGACCTGCAATACGTGAAGATCTCGACCGGCGACACCACGCCGCTCGGCATCCTCGCCAGCCAGGGTCGACCTCTCCACCTCGACCTTCGTCGGTACGCTTGGCGCCGGATACAGCCTCCTGCAGAGCGACCGCGGCCGGCTGGACCTCGCCGTCGGCGCCCGCGTCTGGTCGGTCGACACCGACCTTTCCTTCACCGGCGGCATCCTGGACGGCGTCGAGCTCGACGACGGCGCCACCTGGGTCGACGGCTTGATCGGCCTGCGCGGCAATTACGACTTCACGCCGAAGTTCTACGTCACCGGCTGGGGCCTCATCGGCGCCGGCGAAGCCGACCTCGACTGGGACGTCGCCGGGGCGCTCGGCTACCGCTTCACCGACCGCATTTCGGCCGTCGCCGGCTATCGCGCGATGGGCGTCGACTACAGCAATGACGACGGCTTCATGTTCGACGTCGTCGAGCACGGGCCGATCATCGGCGCGGTGTTCCGCTTCTGAAGCGGGACCGCCTGCGTCGACGTCGCGACGATCCGGCGGCGCGGCTTGATTGACAAGCCGCCGCCGTTGCTGCAATTCGCCTCGACATGGCGGACCTTCGCATGAGCACCATCGCCCTCACCGGGCTCGCCCGGGACCTCGCCAGACGCGCCGACGAGGGCCGCCCCGTGCGCATCGGCGTCATCGGCTCCGGCGAGATGGGCACCGACCTGGTCACCCAGGGCATGCTGATGCGCGGCATCCAGATCGCGGCGGTGTCGACGCGCCGCCCGCACACGGCGCGCGCCGCCGTGCGCATCGCCTACGGCTCCGACGAGAAGGCCGCCGAGGCCGACACGGCGTCGGCGGTCACCCGCGCCATCGAGGCGGGCCGCATCGCCATCACCTCCAACGAGCTGCTGGTCCAGAACCCGCTCATCGACGTGGTGGTCGACGCCACCGGCAAGCCGGGCGTCGCCGCCGACTTCGACCTGATGGCGATGGAGCACGGCAAGCACCTGGTGATGATGAACGTCGAGGCCGACGTCACCATCGGCTCGCTGCTGAAACGCGAGGCCGACCGGCTGGGCGTCGTCTATTCGGTCGGCGCCGGCGACGAGCCGTCGAGCTGCATGGAGCTGATCGAGTTCGCCACCGCGCTCGGCTACACGATCGTCGCCGCCGGCAAGGGCAAGAACAACCCGCTCGACCACGACGCCGTCCCCGACGACTATCGCGAGGAGGCGGAGCGGCGGAACATGAACCCGCGCATGCTGGTCGAGTTCGTCGACGGCTCCAAGACCATGGTCGAGATGGCGGCGATCGCCAACGCCACCGGCCTGGTGCCCGACGTGCCCGGCATGCACGGGCCGCGCGCCGACCGCGACGACATGGTGAAGGTGCTGGTGCCGCGCGAGGATGGCGGCATCCTGTCGCGCAAGGGCGTGGTCGACTACACGGTCGGCAAGGGCGTGGCGCCGGGCGTCTTCGTCATCGTCGAGGCCGACGCATCCGCGCATCATCGAGCGCATGGACGACCTGCATATCGGCACCGGGCCGTATTACAGCTTCTTCCGCCCCTATCACCTGACCTCGCTGGAGGTGCCGCTCACGGCGGCGCGCATCGCGCTCTACGGCCGCCCCGACATGGTGCCGCTGCCGGTGCCGGTGGCCGAGGTGTGCGCGCTCGCCAAGCGCGACCTCGCCCCCGGCGAGACCTTCGATGCCATCGGCGAGACCTGCTACCGCTCGTGGACGATGACGGTCGCCGACGCGCGGGCCAACCGGGCCGTGCCCGTCGGCCTGCTCGAGGGCGGCAAGGTGCTGCGGCCGGTCGCGAAGGGCGAGCTGCTGACGACGCTGAACGCCGCGCCGGACGAGAGCACCAACCTCTACCGCCTGCGGCGGCGCCAGGACGCGCTGCTCGCGGCGCTCTGAGGGCTGTTACCGGCCGAGCTCCACCGCCCGCAGGCGTGCCGCCTCCACCGCCTCGGTGACCAGGCGCGTCAGCCGCTCCTCGCCCATCAGCACCGCCAGCGCCGCGGCGGTGGTGCCGTTCGGGCTGGTCACCTGCTGGCGCAGCGTCCTGGGGTCGACGCCGCTCTCATGGGCGAGGCAAGCCGCGCCGTAGACGGTCTGCAGCGCCAGCTGCCTCGCCGTCTCCTCGCGGCAGCCCGGCCGCCTCGCCGGCGGCGGTCAGTGCCTCGATGAAGTGGAACACGTAGGCGGGCCCGGAGCCCGACACCGCCGTCACCGCGTCCATCTGAGCCTCGTCGGTCACCCGCGCGACGGCGCCGCTGGTCGCCAGAAGCCCGTTGACGAAGGCCAGCGCGGCCTCGTCGACCTTGTCGTTGGCGACCACCACCATCATCCCCTTGCCGATCGCCGCCGGCGTGTTGGGCATGCAGCGCACCACCGGCACCGGCCCGAGCACCGCCTCGAACGCGTCGATGCGGGTGCCCGCCGCGACGCTGAGGAAGATCGTCCCGGCCGCGAAGCGCCGGTATTCCGCCGCCACGGCGCGGATCACCTGCGGCTTGACGGCAAACACCACCAGCTTTGGCGAAAGCCCCGCGGGCAGCGCCTCGGCGGCTTCGACGGCCGCCACGCCGAGCGCGGCCGCCCGCTCCCGCAGCTCCCGGTTGGGCTCCACCGCGACGACTTCGGCGGCGCTCAGCCTGCCTGCCTCGAGCCACCCCGCGAGCATGGCAAAGCCCATGTTTCCGGCGCCGGCCAGCACGACGGTCGCATTCATCGCAGTCTCCCTTTCGATCGCATCGGCATGCGCGACGTCAGCCTGAGCCCCAGCGCGGCCAGCACGAACAGGATCCAGATCGGGTCGGCGCGCCGGAACAAATAGGATTCCAGGAACGAGTTCAGGCTGGTGAACAGCAGGATCATCATGAAGAAATCGGCGAATTCGGCGTTGTCCTTGGAGAGCGGCGTCCTCAGATAGTCGAGCGCCGGCACCACGAGCAAGGTGGCCACCCCCACCGCCAGCCCCGGCAGACCCATGGCCAGAGCCAGGTCGAGGTAGCCGTTGTGGGCGTGCACCACCCCGCGAATGTCCCAGTCGCGGTCGAACGGATGGTCGGAATCCGTCACCAGCGGCGTTCCCCACACGCTTTCCAGACCGTAGCCGGTCCACGGCCGCGCCGCGATCAGATCGCCGGCGAACTCCCACAGCGTGGTGCGGCCGGTGTAGGTGAGGCCGGGGGCGATCTGGTCGGCCAGCGCATGCAGCGGCCCGACGAAGACGATGCCAAGCGTCGCCAGCGCGGTGCCCGTCACCGCCAGGCCGAAGAGCAGCGGCGTCAGCGCCCGCAGGCCGATCATGCCCGGCCCGATGACCATCGCCATGGCCACCGGCACCAGGGCGAGCGTGGTCTTGGAGCCGGTGTTGGCGACGAACACCAGCGACAGGGCCAGCATCAGCAGCCCCGCCGCGCGCCAGCCGCGCCGCATCAGCAGAAGCCCGGCGAAGGAGAACGACGCCATCACCGGGCCGGCGACGTTCTTGTGCTGGAAGACGCCGCGCCACAGGCCGGCATGCTCGGGCTCGAAGGTGTCCGCCGCGGTGTGGCGGGCGATGTCAGGCAGGATCGCCAGGCCGACATAGCTGATCGCCAGCACGGCGAAGGCGGCGAAGGCGAACACCAGCGACAGCGCCTCGCCGTCGCGGGGCAGCGAAAGCACGGCGGCGACCGCCAGGATGCCGATCACCGTGAACGAGACGGCCCGCATCGCCGCGTTCGGGTCGGACGCCGTCACCACCGAAAGCGCCAGGAAGACAAGCATCGCCAGCCACCATGGGCTGGCGAGCGCCGCCAGCCGTCGCCGATCGGCGAGCATCAGCATCGCCGCCAGCGACAGCGCGCCGAGCGCCCCGTAGCCCAGCTGGTTCACCACGTCGCCGCCCGTCTGGTCGAGCTCGCCCGTCAGCTGGAAGGGCCGGAACGACAGGAACAGCATGGTCAGGATGAGCGCCGCCACCACCGCGGCCACCCGCCCGGCGATCGCGGCCGCGCCGGCGGTGCTGTGCTCAGTTCTTCTCGGGCTGGCGGTACTGCTCATGCGCATAGCCGAACTCTGCCAGGATTCGCCCGAGCGCGACATAGACTGGATAAAGGCCGGTGGAAAGCGATCCGGTGCGTGCGAGCCGCGCGGCCCCGCGCAGCGGCGAGGCGGCCAGCAGCGCCAGGCTCTTCGCCAGCACCTTGGCGCCGGCGAGCGGCGTGCCGGCCCGCTTCCGCTTCTCAACCAGCGTCGAGATGACGCCGTTGCGCAGCGCCCGCGCCCGGATCCAGTCGGCCTCGACCCGCCGCGCCGGCACCGTCTCGACGACTCGCGCCTCGTCGCACCAGGCGAGCGAGAACCCGGCCTGGCGGGCCCGGCTCAGGAAATCGGCGTCGCCGCCGCCCATGAAGTTGAAGCGGAGGTCGAGGAAGGGCGGTCCCATGGCGACCAGCACCTGCCGGCCAAGCAGCAGGTTCCCGGAAGAATAGAGCGCCGGCACCGGCCCGGTGGCCGCGTAGGGCGCCGCGAACACCGGATGCGCCGCCCAGCCGGCATGCCGCGGGTCGGCGAAGCGCGGCACTTGCGGGCCGCCCACGATGTCGGCGCCGAGCGTCTCGCTGGCCCGGCACAGGCGGTCCAGCCATTGGGGCTCGGCGAGCTCGTCGTCGTCGATCACCAAGAGGTGCCGGAAGGCCGGGAAGGTCGCCAGCGCCGTCTCCCAACCGGCGTTGTAGGCGCTGCAATTGCCGCGGTCATGGGCGGCGATCACCAGCCCGCGCAGCTGTCCGCCCTCGAAGACCGGCCGGGCGGCCTCGGCGCCTTCACGGCGTTCGGCGTCGTTCTCGATGACGATCACGGCGAAGGCGCGGTCGGTCGTCTGGGCTTCGAGCGACGCGAGCGTCTCCAGCAGCTGCGCCGGTCGTCGGAAGGTCGGCACCGTCACCACCGCGTCGATCGTCGCCGGCTCCAGGCCGGGCGAGCGCGCCATCACGGAGACGGACCCTTGGGCGGTGAGAGACGACATGTCGCGGCCGGGCGCTGGGGGTGAGGCCTCCATAACGCATGCGGTGGCTTAACGTCGGCCTAACGTGCCCTCCCGCAGGCGCTGGAACGCCGCTTCGGCCCGCATGCGCAAGCTCGGCGGAGGCGGTGGCGGCAAGGGGCGCCGGCGCCAGCGAAGCGGCGGGCGCGTCGACCGCAGCTGGCCGATCAGCAGCGCCACCAGCAGGATCGCCGAAAGCCGCACCGCCACCTGCGCGATCTCGCCTGCGCTGACCCGCCGGTCCTCGTCGAGCGCCAGCGCCACCTCCTGTTCCTCCGCAGTCGGGCCGAGCGTGTCCGCCATCGTCGCGCCGCGCGCGCCCATCGGCAGCGGCCTTCCGGTGGTGGTGTCGACCTCGGTCTGGTGCTCCATCTCGGCGTTGAGCTCGGCGCCGGCCAACAGGATGATGACCGAGATCCACACCCACACCATGAAGCCGATCACCGCCCCCAGCGTGCCGTAGGTGGCATTGTAGTCGGCGAAGTTCTGCAGGTAGAACGAGAAGCCGATGGAGGCCAGGATCCACACCGCCGCGGCGATCACGGCGCCCCAGCTCAGCCAGCGCAGCTTGGCCTTGGCGCGGCTCGGGCCGAACCGGAAAAGCAGCGCGATGCCGACGGCGATGGCCAGGAACATCACCGGCCAGCGCCCCCACGCCACCAGGATCTCCGTCCAGCGGTCGAGCCGCAGCAGCGCCAGCATGGCCGGCACGACGCCGACCGAGACGATGAAGCCGATGCCGATCAGGATAGCGCCCAGCGTGAAGCCCAGGGACACGAGATTGAGCTTCAGGAAGCTGCGCTTCTCGTCTTCCTCATAGGCGATGTTCAGCCCGTCGAAGAGCGCCTTCACCCCGCTGTTGGCGCTCCACAGGGCAAAGGCCAGCCCGAACAGGAAACCGAAGCCGAGCGCCCCGCGGTCCTGCCGGATCAGCGCCTGCAGCTGGTCGCGGATCAGGTCGAGGCCGCCGCTCGGCATCAGCCCGCCCAGGAAGGCGATGTGCTCGGCGATCGTCTTGGGATCGGCCACGAAGCCGTAGAGCGAAACGAAGGCGGCGAGGAACGGAAACAGCGCCAGGAGCAGATAGAAGGTCGAGCCGGCGGCCACCAGCAGGATGCGGTCCTGGTTGATCTCCGTATAGACGCGCCACAGGATGTCCTTCCAGGCCAGCGCCGAGAAATCCAGCGGCTGCCGGGCCTGCCGGCCCCGATCGGCGATTGCGTCGCTCATCGTCGTCCTCCGCCGGAACCATGATCCGAAACGATGCGGCCGTCCGCCTTCCTGGAAAAGATCATGCCCGATCAACAAGATGGCACGCGGCGCCGGTTCGAGGAACGGCATCGCGTCCCGAGAGACGTAATCGATCGCCCCGCCGCTTTGTTCCCAGCCGCCGCGCCGGCCGCACGTGGTGAGGTTCCATTAATCACCTCGTCAAATGAACGGCGCCTTTCGCCCGGCTGCTCGTCATTCTGGCTTCCTTAATCCAGAGTTTAACGGCGCTTTGCTATGGAAGGCCATGGGAGAAGCCATGCACCTGGTTTTCGTGACGTCGATCGTCAACCATGAGGAGCCCATGTCGGGCTTCGAGATCGCCAACACGGTGATCGTCGATGCGTTGCGCCGCGCCGGCCACCGCGTCACCGTGCTCGGCTATGCATGGCCCGGCCGACGGCCGGCCGATCCGGACCAAACGGTGACGCTGGGCGCCGTCGACGTGCGCACCGAGAATGCCTCGCTGCCCCGCAAGCTTCAGTGGCTCGGCAAGGCGATGGCCGCCGGCCTGACCTTCGCCTCGGTCAAGCTGCGGGCCGTGCCGGCCGACCGCATCCGCGCGGCGCTCGCCGCTCTCGAGCCGTTCGACGGCTATGTGATCAACGGTCCGCAGATGGCAGCTGCCTTCCCGGACCTCTTCCAGGACCGGCCGGCCCTCTACGTCGCCCACAATGTCGAGCACCGCTCCGCCGAGGAGAACGCGGCCGCCGCTCGGGATTGGGTGGCCAGGCTGCTCTTCCGCCGCGAGGCGCGGCTGCTGCGCGGCATCGAGGCGCGGCTGTGCGGCCGCGCCGCCTTCGTCTACGTGCTGGCCGAGGAGGACCGCGGCGCCGCTCGGCGTCGACCGGCCCGGGCGCTCGGTCGTCCTGCCGCTGGTCACCCGCACCACCCCGCCTCCGCCACCCGGCCCCCGCCAGGCCAGCTGCGACGCCGCGCTGATCGGCACCTGGACCTGGCAGCCCAACCGCATCGGCCTCGACTGGTTTCTGGAGTCCGTCGTCCCCGCTCTGCCGCCCGACTTCCGCGTCGAGATCGCCGGCCAGCAGCCGGCCGGCGTCAAGAGCGACAGCCCGACGGTGGCCTTCGTGGGCCGCGTCGCGGATGCCGCCGCCTTCGTGCGCCGCGCCGCCGTCGTGCCGCTCTGCAGCCGCGCCGGGACCGGCGTCCAGCTGAAGACGCTCGAGACCTTCGAGCTCGGCCTTCCGGCCGTCGCCACGACCCGCTCGCTGCGCGGCATCGACAGCCTGCCCGACAATTGCATCGTCGCCGACGATCCCCAGCAGTTCGCCTCCGCGCTGGTGCGCCAGGTCCGCCGGCCGCCCGGCGACGCCGACGGCCGCAACTTCTATTTCAGGCAGCGCGCCGCGCTCGACCGCGCGCTCGGCGTCGGGCTCTCTTGCCTGGCTGCCGGGCAGAGGGCGGCGGCGTGACCACCCACTCGATGCGCGGAGCGAGCGAGCCGCTCGACGTGAAGGACATCCTCGGCGTCGCCGTGGCCAGCCTGACGGCCGACCAGGCGGCGGCGCTGCTCAAGCGGCGGCTTGCCGAGGGCCGCTTCACCCGCGTGTCGTTCCTCAATGCCCACAACGCCAACGTCGCGGCTACGGACCCGCGGGTCGCCGCCATGTTCTCCGAGTTCCTGGTGCTACCCGACGGCGTCGGCGTCAATCTCGCTGCGCGGCTGCTCTACGGGTCGCCCTTTCCGGCCAACCTCAACGGCACCGATTTCATCCCCGCGCTTCTGCGCTCGGCGCGCTTCCCGCTCAAGGTGGCGCTGCTCGGCGCGCGCAGGGAGAACGTCGAGCGCGCCGCCTTCCGCCTCGCCGAGATCGCCCCCCAGCACAGCGTCGAGGTCATTCACGACGGCTTCTTCGACGAGCGCGAGGAGCCGGCCATCCTGGCCCGGCTGGCGGCGCTCCGTCCCGACGTGCTGCTGGTTGCCATGGGCGTGCCGCGGCAGGAGCTGTGGATCGGCGGCAAGCTCCGCTCCAGCCATTGCACCATGCCGATCGGCGTCGGCGCGCTGTTCGATTTCCTCAGCGGCTCCATCCCGCGGGCGCCGGCGCTGCTGCGCTTCCTCAGGCTGGAATGGCTGTTCCGGCTGGCGCTGGAGCCCGGTCGACTCTGGCGGCGCTACCTCATCGGCAATCCGCTGTTCCTCTGGCGCGTGCTGCGCCAGCGGAGCGACATGAGGCGACGGTGAACGAGACGGTGCTCCGCAACCCGGACATGGCCTTCGGCGGGGCGGTGGCGACACGGCCGCCGACGGCGATGGTGACGCCCAGCTACGCCGCCGACCTGGAGCGCTGCCGGCTGCTGTGCGACACCATGGATCGCTTCGTCACCGGCAGCGACCGCCACTACATCCTGGTCGAGCCGCGCGACGTGGCGCTGTTTCGCCAGCTCGAAGGGCCGCGGCGCACCGTGGTGGACGAGCGCGACCTGCTGCCGCCCTGGCTGCACGCCTGGTGGGACCCGTCCAGCCTGTTCCGGCGCCGCGTCTGGGTCAGCCTGCGCACCCAGCCGATGCGCGGCTGGCACGTCCAGCAGCTGCGCCGCATCGCCATTGCCTCGCATGTCGGCGAGGGGCTGCTCGCCTACTGCGATTCCGACGTCGCCTTCCTGCGGCCCTTCGACTGCGGTGCCTTCTGGCGCGACGGCAAGGCCCGGCTCTTCCGCCGCGACGGCGGGCTGCCAGAGGGCGGCCCCGGCAACCACCGGGTCTGGTCGCGCAACGCCGGCGCCGTGCTCGGCATCGCCGCTCCGGCCGTCTCGCCGCACGACTATGTGAACACGCTGATCGCCTGGCGCCGCGACGCCGTGCTCGGCATGTGCGAGCGCATCGAGGCGGTCACCGGCCGCGCCTGGCCGGAGGCGCTCGGCCGCGACCGGCGGTTCTCCGAATGCATCCTCTATGGCCGCTACGCCGACGAGGTGCTGCGGAGCGGCCATTTCCACGACTCCCACGAGCTCTGCAAGGTGCATTGGCAGGGGCAGGCGATGGACGAGGCGGCGCTGCGGCGGTTCGTCGAGGCGATGGAGCCGGGTCAGGTGGCGATCGGCCTGCAATCCTTCATCGGCACCGACCTGGCGCGCATCCGCCGCCTCATCGAGGCGCGCTGAGCCTCCCGGCCCGCCCGCGCCGCATCGCGCCGTAGGTGAGCACGGTGGAGGCCAGATAGAGGGTCAGGAAGACCGGGTTCAGCGACAGCACCATCGTCGACGTCTCGGCGGCGCGGTCCAGCACGAGCCACAGCAGGCCGCCCTTGAGGGCGGCGAGCAGCGCCAGGTTGACGGCGCGCACGACGGTCTGGCCGCGGGCGAAGAGCAGCTCGGCCTGGTACTCGACAAGGTTGCGGAAACCCGGCACCAAAAGGGCGAGCGCGACCAGCGGCGCCGCCTCCGCGACGTTGTCGCCGAGCAGCCGCGGGAACACGGAAAGCACCAGCGCCAGCGCCCCGAGCGCCAGCGTCGACACCGCGAACACGCTGCCCTCGATCGCCGCGCGGACGCCGGCCCGGGCGAGCATCGCCGGGGTGCGCATCATCTTTTGCACCAGCATCATCGTGAAGGTGCGGATCGGGATGGCCGTAAGGTCGACGAGCCGCATGATGATGGCGTAGACGCCGGCGAGGTGGGCCCCGCCGAGCGACAGCACGACCAGCTTGTCGAACTCCATCTGCAGGTAGAACAGCATGTCGGCGCCGGCCACGGCGAGCGAGTTGCCGAGCCGCCGCCAGTAGAGCGCCGGCCGGAGCCGCAGCCGCTGGCGCGGATAGAGGAACCCCGCGGCGACCGCCAGGGAGAGCGCGTTGGCGGCCAGGTAGAAGCCGCTCCAGGCGGCGAGGTCGCGGCCCGGCCATGCCATGAAGGCAAGCGCCGCGAGCGCTCTCAGCACCGTGCCGAGGACCACCATCACCGACGCCAGCCCGAAGCGCCCGGTGCCGTTGAGCACGATCACCACCACCTCGACCGGGCGCCACAGCAGGGCCTCGGCGGCGACCACGGCGGCGAAGATCGCCACCGGCATCGTCGTCGCGAAGAACAGGGCGTAGACGGCCCAGCCGGCCGCGGCGATCGCCGGCAGCGACAGCGCCGACAGCATGAGGAAGCCGGCCGTGAAGGCGCCGATCAGCTGCGGCCGGACGGTCGCCACCCGGTAGAGCGGCGCGATGAAGCCGAAGGCGAGCAGCCTGGACAGCATCACCCCGGCTGCCGAGGCGGTGGCGAAGAGGCCGAAATCGGCGATCGTCAGCGTGTTGGCGAGCGCCACGAAATAGGCGAGCGAGAACACCAGGCGTCCCGCCGAGCCGCTGATGGCGCTGGCGTAGTCGACGAGCACGGCCTTTTCCCTGGCCAGCAGGTCGGCGATCCTGCCCGCCGCACCCTTGGACACGGAATGATTGACCTCGGTCATCGACGCGCCGCAAAGTAGTCGACAATGTTTAACGGCGGGTTCTGCCGGGCCGGCCTTCCGCTGCACGCTTCGGTTGCGTTAAAAGCCTGGCATTAACGTTTTGTTTTCCATAATTGTTCATGGTTGCGGTACGCCCAACGTGCGACGACGGCCAGGAGGCGAGGCAACAGGAAGATGGGCGATCAGACGGATCAAGGCCGCAGGCAGGCGGGGTCGCTGCTCTCCCTGGGGCGCGCGGAGAAGCCGGCGCCCTTTCGGCGCGCCGAGCCTGCCGCCGCGCCGCCACGCCCGGCGCCCGTCCGCGATGTCGCCGCCGAAGCGCCGCGCCGCGCCAAGCCGCAGCCCGAAGCGCCGCCTGCGCCGGCACCCTCCGCAACGCCGCCTGTTGCCCCGGCCGCCGCCAGCTGGTCGTTCCGCGACCTCTGGCCGTCGCGCGCCGAGCCATCCGCGCCTCGGGTACCGCGTCCCCTGCCGGAGCCGGTGGAGCCCACCGCCACCCCTGAGGTCGAGGCGGAGGACGAAGACGAGGACGACGGCGCCTGGCGACCGTTGGTCGATCCGGTCGCGGTGGCCAGGGGCGTTGGCCGCGCCAAGCTGCTCATCCTGCTGCTGACGCTGCTCGGCGCCGCAATCGGCGTCGGCGTCGCGCTTTCCATCCCCAAGAAGTACCAGGCCTACAGCGAGCTGCTGATCGACCCGCGCGACCTGAAGATCGTCGACCGCGACCTCACGCAGCCCGGCCTGCCCTCCGACGCCACGCTGGCGATCGTCGAGAACCAGGTGCGTGTGCTGACCTCGCGTTCGGTGCTCAACAAGGTGGTCGACGAGCTCAACCTCATGAGCGACCCCGAGTTCAACGGCCAGGCGGCCTCGCTCGACCTCAACCCGGTCTCCCTGCTGCGCGCCATCCTGACGCGCCCCGGCCCGCGCGAGGCGGAGACCCGGCGCGAGGTGGCGCTGCGCAACCTGTCGCGCAGCCTGTCCGTCGAGCGCGGCGGCAAGACCTTCGTCGTGGTGATCGCCGCCACCACCACCAATCCGGAGAAGTCGGCGCTCGTCGCCAACACCGTCACCGACGTCTTCCTCGACACCTATGGCGAGATGCAGTCCGGCACCGCCGGCCGCGCGGCCGACGAGCTGACGGCGCGGCTCGACGAGCTGCGCGCCGGCGTCGAGACGGCGGAGCGCAAGGTCGAGGCCTACCGGGCCGAGCACGACCTGGTCGACGCCCAGGGGCGGCTGATCAGCCAGGACGAGCTGGTCAAGCTCAACGACCAGCTGTCGGTGGCGCGCGCCCGCACCATCGAGCTCAACGCCCGCGCCGCCTCGGCCAGGGGCCTCGACGTCGACCAGGTGATCGGCGGCACCTTGCCCGAGCAGGTCAATTCCAGCCTGATGGCCGAGCTGCGCTCCCAATACGCCACCCTGCAGCAGCAGTCGGACCGCATGGCGATCCGCCTCGGCCCCCGTCACCCGACGCGCCAGGCCGCCGAGGCGCAGCTGGCCGGTGCGCGCGCCCAGATCCAGGCCGAGCTGTCGCGCATCGTCTCGTCGATCCAGGTCGAGCTGAAACGCGCCGTCCAGCTCGAGCAGGACCTCGCCGCGCGGCTCGCCCAGATCAAGGTGCGCCAGGGCGGCGTCAGCGAGGATTTGGTGACGCTGCGCGAGCTGGAACGCGAGGCGGCCGCCAAGCGGGCGGTCTACGAATCCTTCCTGCTGCGGGCCCGCGAGACAGGCGAGCAGCGCGACTTGAACACCGCCAACATGAGCGTGATTTCGCGCGCCTTCCCGCCGCTGGAGTTGACCGGCCCGTCGCGCTCGATGATCGTGCTGGCCGGCGCCGCGCTCGGCTTCTGCGCCGGCGTCGGCCTCGGCGCGATGCGCGGCGCCTGGGAGGGCATGCGGCGCCGCCCGCCGGCAAGGCCGCGGCCGGCCGCCCGCCGCGCCGCTGCGCCACTGCCGGTCGCCGTGCCCGTGCCGGCCCCCCCGCCGGTCGCGGTGGCCGTGCCACCTCCCGTCGTCGCCGCCGCGCCGCCGCCGCCGCCGATGGCGAAGTTTCCGGCCGACAGCGGCGCAAATTCCGGCATCGACGAAATCCGCGCCGAGCTCCGGGCCTTCCGCGAGGCGCTGGCCGAGCTCTCCGAGAGCCGCACCCGCCGCCGCTCCTGAGCCCCGCGACAGTTCGCTTCTGCGGCAGCGGACGGCGCTGCTATGGGATTGCGCCGCCGAATTTTCGTGACAATGCGCGGCGGGAAACGGACCGGAAGGGGGCGGCAATGGCCGAGATCATCGACGGCAAGGCGATCGGCGACGGGGTCGCCGAGCGGGTCGGCCGCCTGGTTGCCGAGCTGACCGCCGCCGGCAGGCCGGCCCCGGGCCTGGCGGTGGTCATCGTCGGCGAGGACCCGGCCAGCCAGGTCTATGTCGCCTCGAAGAGCCGCAAGGCCAAGGAGTGCGGCTTCCATTCGGTCCAGCACACGCTGCCTGCCGAGACCTCGGAGGAGGCCCTGGTGGAGCTCGTCGAAGCGCTCAACGCCGACCCGGCGATCAACGGCATCCTGGTCCAGCTGCCCTTGCCGGCCCACATCGATGCCGGGCGCATCATCCAGACGATCGCCCCCGAGAAGGACGTCGACGGCTTCCACTACGTCAATGTCGGCAAGCTCGGCACCGGCGCGCTGGAGACGGCCTTCGTGCCCTGCACGCCGGCCGGCGCGATGCTGTTGATCGAGCGCGTCCGCGGCAAGGACCTGTCGGGCCTCAATGCGGTGGTGGTCGGCCGCTCCAACATCGTCGGCAAGCCGATGGCCAACCTCTTGCTGGCGGCCAACTGCACCGTGACCATCGCCCACAGCCGGACGCGCGACCTGCCGGCCGTCGCCCGCGGCGCCGACATCCTGGTGGCCGCCGTCGGCCGGCCCGAGATGGTCAAGGGCGACTGGGTGAAGCCCGGCGCGACGGTCATCGACGTCGGCATCAACCGCATTCCCGCCCCGGAGAAGGGCGAAGGCAAGAGCCGCCTGGTCGGCGACGTCGACTTCGCGGCGGCGAAGGCGGTCGCCGGCGCCATCACGCCGGTGCCGGGCGGCGTCGGGCCGATGACCATCGCCATGCTGATGGCCAACACCGTGGCCTCCGCCTATCTGGCGGCCGGGCTGCCGCGCCCGCAGTTCTGATAAAGCGGACGCCGCCCTTCGGCCGTCTTTGCCGAAGCGCCCGGCTCATGTAAAGAGCCGCCCATGTCCGATCCGATCGAAGGCAGCCGGCAGTTCGCGTTCCTGCTGGTCGACAAGTTCTCCATGTTCTCCCTGGCCGCCGCGATCGACACGGTGCGCTCGGCCAATCGGCTGCTCGGCCGCGACTATTACGGCTGGACCACCATCTCGGCGGACGGAGAGGCGGTCATCGCCTCCAACGGCCTGCCGCTCAAGGTCGACTACAGCGTGGCCGACATCCCGCCGGTCGACATCCTCTTCGCCTGCGTCGGGCTCACCACCGAGTTCCCCGGCAAGAGCAAGGTGCTCGGCGCGCTGCGCAGCTGGGGCCGCCGCGGCGGCGCGCTGGGCGCGCTGTCGGTCGGCTCCTATCTGTTGGCCGAGGCCGGCCAGCTCGAGGGCCACCGCTGCACCATCCACTGGGAGAACCGCGCCGGCTTCACGGAGCGCTTCCCCGACATCGAATGCACCGGCAACGTCTTCGAGATCGACCGCCGCCGCTACACCTGCGCCGGCGGCACCACCTCGATCGACCTGATGCTGGAGATCGTGCGCTCCGATTTCGGCCCCAACCTCGCCAACGGGGTGGCCAACCAGTTCCAGCACGAGCGCATCCGCTCGGCGGGCGACCGCCAGCGGGTCGGGCCGGAGCGCGACCTGACCGGCAAGTCCGAGAAGCTGCGCAAGATCGTCGAGCTGATGGCCGACCATCTGGACGAGCCCTACTCGGCGGTCGAGCTCGCCAAGTCGGCCGGCCTGTCGGTGCGCCAGGTGGAGCGGCTGTTCCTGCGCCACCTCAGCGTGACCCCCGGCCGCTACTATATGCGGCTGCGGCTCGAGCGGGCGCGCGAGCTGCTCAGGCAGACCAACATGCCGATCCTCGACGTGGCGATCGCCACCGGCTTCACCTCGCACTCCTACTTCGCCCAGAGCTACCGGCTGCAGTTCGGCCGCCCGCCCTCGGAAGAGCGCCGCACGACGTATTGAGTTTGTGCGCGAAGAGTTGCTGTCCTCAGCCCGTCGCACGGTGCCGAGCGCCATCTCCGCATCGAAACCAGCACCAAATGCGCGGCGGCGCCGAGCCTCGTCGGCCGGACACGCATGGACGCCGACGCTCTATTGTAGGAAGCCCCTGAGCGATCAGCGGAAATCGCCTTCCACTGAATGACGGTTCAATCAGAACTTGCGCCTCCCCACACGCGCTGGCGACATGGTCGGCGCGCCGTGCCAGCTCGCGGAAGCCGGCGAACATCTGTGCAGCCTCCGATACCATGAAAATACCGGAGCCGAGCAAGTCTGATTCTCGTTCCTACCGACCATGTCCCGCCCTCCGAGAGAGATCAGACTTGTTTCTGCGCAACTATGACTGCCGCCCGCCCTCGGAAGAGCGCCGCACGACCTCCTGAAATCTTCGTGACCGGAATTTGGCAACCGCTCCCCAGTGGCAGGTTGCAGGGTCGCTAACATACACTTTTGGTTGCAGGCATCGATCGCGCCGTCCGACGAGCTCATGGCCATTCCACCCCAGATTTTGGGGGGATTTACCATAGCGGAACTTCAGGACCGCTGGCTCCGGAAGGCAAGAGCTTGGCTGCGCAGCACAACTGTAGCGTGTTGACCCGTGTTATTCGGCAGCTTCGAAGCAAGGGTCGGCGATGTGAAGTCATTCCTCGCGACCCCACAGCCCAATCAAGGACTCTTTGAAATGATCAGACTTGCACTCGCTCTTCTTGCTTGGCTTACCGCCACTGCTCACGCGGCTTCGGCGGCTTGTGATCCGAACTACACTCCATGTGTCCCTATTGCCTCGGATGTCGATTGCGCATCAGGTAGCGGCAATGGTCCGGCCTACGTGGAAGGCCCGGTCATATGTGATCGGCACCGACATCTATGGGCTTGACCGCGACGGCGACGGCGTCGGCTGCGAATAGGCAACGCTGCTCGTCCTAAGCGTGATCGCTCTGGCGGTGCCGACCACGGTAGCCGCTCGCGCCGAAATTGAATGGCCGTTTCAGCCAGTGCGGTTGCACGGCGGTTCAGTCGGCCGCCCCTACCCGAACGCACTCGCCCCGTGGTCGGCGCGCTGCGCCAGCTCGCGGAAGCCGGCGAACAGCTCGCGTCCGAAGCCGTGGCTGCTCTCCGAAAGGTCGATGCGCGGCGCCATGCGGGTCTTGAGATCGTCGGCGGCGACCAGCACCTCCAGCGTGCCCGCCTCGGCGTCGAGGCGGACCATGTCGCCGTCGCGCACCTTGCCGATGGCGCCGCCCTCCAGCGCCTCGGGCGTGACGTGGATGGCCGCCGGCACCTTGCCGCTGGCGCCCGACATGCGGCCGTCGGTGACCAGCGCCACCTTGTGGCCGCGGTCCTGCAGCACGCCGAGCACCGGTGGTCAGCTTGTGCAGCTCCGGCATGCCGTTGGCCTTCGGCCCCTGGAAGCGCACCACGGCGACGAAGTCGCGATCGAGCGTCGCCCGCCTTGAAGGCGTCGTGCAGCGCCTGCTGGCTGTCGAGCACGACGGCCGGCGCCTCGACCAGCCGACGCTCCGGCTTGACGGCCGAGGTCTTGATGACGGCGTGGCCGAGATTGCCGCTGAGCACCTTCAGCCCGCCGGTCGGCTGGAACGGCCTGGCCGAAGTCGCCAGCACGCGCGCGTCGCCGCTTTCCGCCGGCGCCGGCTCGCGCACCACATTGCCGTCGGCGCCGAGCTTCGCCTCGATCGTGTAGGGCCGCAGCCCTTCGCCCCACACCGTGCGCACGTCCTCGTGCAGGTAGCCGCCGTCGAGCAGCTCGCGGATCAGGAAGCCCATGCCGCCGGCGGCATGGAAATGGTTCACGTCGGCAAGCCCGTTCGGATAGACCCGCGCCAATAGCGGCACGACGTCCGAAAGGTCGGAGATGTCCTGCCAGGTCAGGCTGATGCCGGCCGCCGCCGCCATGGCGATCAGGTGGATCGTGTGGTTGGTCGAGCCGCCGGTGGCGTGCAGGCCGACCACCGCGTTGACGATCGAGCGCTCGTCGATCATCCGCCCGACCGGCGTGTAGTCGTTGCCGAGCGCGGTGATGGCGAGCGCCCGCTTGGTCGCCTCGCGGGTCAGCGCGTCGCGCAGCGGCGTGCCCGGATTGACGAAGGAGGCGCCGGGCATGTGCAGGCCCATGATCTCCATCAGCATCTGGTTGGAGTTGGCGGTGCCGTAGAAGGTGCAGGTGCCGGGCCCGTGATAGGACTTCGACTCGGCCTCCAGCAGCTCGTCGCGGCCGACCTTGCCCTCGGCGTAGAGCTGGCGGACCTTCGCCTTCTCGTCGTTGGGCAGGCCGGTGGTCATCGGTCCGCCGGGGATGAAGACTGCCGGCAGATGGCCGAAGGTGAGCGCCCCGATGAACAGGCCGGGCACGATCTTGTCGCAGATGCCGAGATAGACCGCGGCGTCGAACATGTTGTGCGACAGGCCGATCGCCGTCGCCATGGCGATCACGTCGCGCGAGAACAGCGACAGCTCCATGCCCGGCTGGCCCTGGGTGACGCCGTCGCACATCGCCGGCACGCCGGACGCCACCTGGGCGATGCCGCCGGCCTCCTTCGCCGCCTGCTTGATCAGCTGCGGATAGGTCTCGTAGGGCTGATGCGCCGAGAGCATGTCGTTGTAGGAGGTGATGATGCCGACATTCGGCACCCGGTCGCCGGCCAGCGCCTCCTTGTCGGCCGGCGCGCAGGCGGCGAAGCCGTGCGCCAGGTTGCCGCACGACAGCACGGCGCGGTTGGCGCTGCGCCCGCCCGCCGCATCGATGCGGGAAAGGTAGGTCTCGCGGGCCGCCTTCGAGCGCTCGCGGACGCGGTGGGTGATGTCTTCGATCGCGCGTCTGGCGGTCATCGTTCCGTCCTTTCCGGCAAGTCTCAGGGCGCCCAGAAGATCTCGACCGGCCTCTGCGCGTGGTCGATGACGGCGCGGATCGGCAGCCGGCTGCCCGGCGCCAGCGCCGCCTCGGCCACCTTCCGTTTCGTCTCGCCCTCGATGTGCAGCGCCACGAAGCCGGCGCCGGCGATCCTCGGCAGCGCCAAAGTGAGGCGCGGCTCGCCGGCGCTCGCCGCCTCGACCGGCAGCACCAGGGCCTGGCTGTGCGGGTCGAGCAGCGTCGGCAGGTCGGTGGCGTCGGGGAAGAACGAGGCGGTATGGCCGTCCTGCCCCATGCCGAGCACGGCGATGTCGAGCGGCCAGGCGAGCCCGGCCAGCGCCTGGCTGGCCAGGCCGGCGCCGGCCTCGGCGCTCGCCGCCGCGTGGTAGAGCCCGACGAAGCGGGCCGCCGCGGCAGGTCCCTGGAGCAGGTCGTCGGCGACCAGGGAGGCATTGGAGCGCGGCGAGCTCATCGGCACGAATCGCTCGTCGACGAGCGTCACCGTCACCTTGTCCCAGGCGAGCGGCCGGCCCGACAGCGCCCGGAAGAAGGGCGCCGGCGTCGTGCCGCCGGAGACCGCCATGAAGGCCGCGCCGCGCGCCGCGATTGCCCCCTCGATCCGCTGCGCCACGGCGTCGGCGACCGCTTCGGCCAGCTCCGCCTGGCCGGCGAAGCGGTTCCAGGAGACCTTCGCTTCCGCGCCCATGGTCAGTTGCTCTCGTGCCAGGTGCGGCCGTCGCGCTCGATCAGCGCGATCGACGCCGACGGACCCCAGGTGCCGGCCGTGTAGCCCTGCGACCTCGTGGTTGTTGTACTCCCACGAGGCCTGGATCGGGTCGATCCAGCGCCAGGCGGCCTCGACCTCGTCGCGCCGCATGAACAGCGTCTGGTTGCCGCGCACCACGTCCATCACCAGCCGCTCATAGGCGTCGGCGTTGCGCTGGTGGAAGCTCGGCGAAGCTCATGTCGAGCGCCACGTGCTTGAGCCGCATGCCGCCCGGGCCGGGATCCTTGATCATGATCCACTGCTTGACGCCCTCGTTGGGCTGCAGGCGGATGACCAGCTGGTTGGCGATCACGTTGCCGGCCTGCTCGCCGAAGATCGAATGCGGGATCGGCTTGAACTCGATGACGATCTCGGAGACGCGCGAGGCCAGCCGCTTGCCGGTCCGCAGATAGAACGGCACGCCGGCCCAGCGCCAGTTGGCGATCTCGGCCTTCAGCGCGACGAAGGTTTCGGTGTCGCTCTTGCCGTTGCCGAGCTCCTCCAGATAGGCCTTCACCGGGCCGCCTTCGGAGGCGCCGGCCTTGTACTGGCCGCGCACGGTCATCTTCGGCGCCTCGTTGCCGTTGATGCGCTTCAGCGAGCGCAGCACCTTGAGCTTCTCGTCGCGCACCGCGTCGGCGTCCATCGACGACGGCGCCTCCATGGCGACCAGGCAGAGCAGCTGCAGGATGTGGTTCTGCACCATGTCGCGCAGCGCGCCGGCCTTGTCGTAGTAGCCGGCGCGGCCTTCCAGCCCGACCGTCTCGGCCACCGTGATCTGCACGTGGTCGATGTGGGCGGAGTTCCACAAGCGGCTCGTAGAGCGCGTTGGCGAAGCGCAGCGCCATCAGGTTCTGCACCGTCTCCTTGCCGAGATAGTGGTCGATGCGGAAGATCTGCTGCTCGTCGAAGGCCCTGGCGATCTGGTCGTTGAGCGCCTTCGCCGACTCCAGGTCGCGGCCGATCGGCTTCTCCACGACGATCCGCGCATTGGGGGTCACCAGGCCGTTGCAGCGCCACCTTCTCGGCGATGTCGCCGAACAGCGACGGCGCCACCGCCAGGTAGAAGATGCGGATCCGCTCGCTGTCGCCGAGCGCTGCCTTGAGGTCGGAGAAGCCTTCGCCCGACTTGGCGTCGACCGACACGTAGGACAGCCGCGCCACGAAGCGCTCGAGCTCTGCCGGGTCGATCTCCTCCGCCTTGACGTGCTCGATCAGCGCGCCGTGCGCGAAGGCGCGGTATTCCTCGTCGCTCATCCGCGCCCGCGAGGCGCCGATGATGCGCGTCGGCTCGGAGAACTGCCCTGCCTGCTGGCGGTGGAACAAGGCCGGCAACAGCTTGCGCTCGGCGAGGTCGCCGGTGCCGCCGAAGATGATGAAGTCGAACGGATCGACCGGAATGATTTGACTGGTCATTGTGCTAACCCGAGCTTTTCAGCTCGAACCCCTATATTCTAATCGATTTAAATCTACCAGTGCCATGGTGTCACATGCGTTGGGCATGTGCTGGAACCTTGACACCGCTGCATGGCGCGGGTTTGTCAGGGCCACTATCTCGGCACCCGCCTTCGCAGGTGCAACATAATCTGCTTGCGGCCGGATACCAAGGGGAGAGCGACAGCATGGGCAGGCATTCCGCGCGGGCCGCCTCCGAAAGCCGCGCTTTCATGCAGCTGATCGGCGGCAAGTCCGTCGATTCCCTGTCGGGGCTGAGGATCGACGTCGTCTGCCCTTCCGACGGCAAGGTTTTCGCGTCCATCCCGGCCTCGGGCGAGGCCGACGTCGACCGCGCCGTCAAGGCGGCCCGGCACGCGCTGGAGGACGGCCCGTGGGCGCGGATGACGGCCGTCGAGCGCGGCCGCTGCCTGACCCGTCTCGGCCAGCTGGTCGAGCGCGAGGCCGAGGCGCTCGCCGCGCTCGAATCGCGCGACACCGGCAAGCCGTTGCGCCAGGGGCGGGCCGACGTCGCCGCGACGTTGCGCTATTTCGAGTTCTACGGCGGCGCCGGCGACAAGGTGCATGGCGCCACGATCCCCTTCCTCGACGGCTACACGGCGCTCACCTTGCGCGAGCCGCACGGCGTCGTCGCCGGCATCATCCCCTGGAACTACCCCTTGCAGATCCTGTCGCGCGTCGCCGGCGCCGCGCTCGCCATGGGCAACACGCTGGTGCTGAAGCCGGCCGAGGACGCCTCGCTGACCGCCATCCGCATGGCCGAGCTGGCGCTCGAGGCCGGCGTGCCGCCCGGCGTCTTCAACGTCGTCACCGGTTATGGCCGCGAGGCCGGCGCCGCCCTGTCGGCCCATCCCGGCGTCGACTTCGTCACCTTCACCGGCTCGCCGCCGACCGGCACGGCCATCGCCCAGGCGGCGGCCGAGCACAATCGCGGCGTCACCATGGAGCTCGGCGGCAAGTCGCCGCAGCTGGTCTTCGCCGATGCCGACATCGACGCCGCGCTGCCGGTGCTGGTCAACGCGGTGATCCAGAACGGCGGCCAGACCTGCTCGGCCGGCAGCCGGGTGCTGGTCGAGCGTTCCATCTATAAGCGCGTGGCGGCGGCGCTGGCCGAGCGCTTCGCCAAGCTGGTCGCCGGTCCGCACGACGCCGACCTCGATCTCGGCGCGCTGATCAACCCGCGCCAGAAGGAGCGGGTCGCCGGCATGATTGCCGCGGCCGAGGCGGCCGGCGTGCCGGTGCTTGCCCGCGGCAAGGTCAAGGCCAAGGCGCCCGAGGGCGGCTACTACCAGGCGCCGGTGCTGTTCGGCCCGGTGGACCCGGCCCTGCCGCTGGCCCGCGAGGAGGTGTTCGGGCCGGTCCTGGCGCTGTTCCCCTTCGACGGCGAGGACGAGGCGGTGCGCCTCGCCAACGGCACCGAATACGGGCTGGTCGCCAGCGTCTGGACCCGCGACGGCGGCCGCCAGCACCGGTTGGCCAAGCGGCTGCGCGCCGGCCAGGTCTACGTCAACGCCTATGGCGCCGGCGGCGGCATCGAGCTGCCCTTCGGCGGCTTCAGGCGCTCCGGCCATGGCCGCGAGAAGGGTTTTGAGGCGCTGTTCCACATGTCGGCGACCAAGACGGTCGTCTTCCACCACGGCTGAGAGGACGTCATGGGCAGGCTTGAAAACAAGGTGGCGATCGTCACCGGCGGGGCGTCGGGGTTCGGCGAGGCGATGGCGCGCCGCTTCGCCGAAGAGGGGGCGAAGGTCGTGGTGGCCGACCTCAACGTCAAGGGCGCCGAGCGCGTCGCCGCCGACATCGGCAGCGCGGCAATCGCCGTGCAGACCGACGTCTCGCAGCGGGCCGAGTTCGACGAGATGGTCGGTGCCGCCATGGCTGCCTTCGATCGCATCGACATCATGGTCAACAATGCCGGCTACACCCACCGCAACGGCGACATGCTCGCCGTGCCGGAGGAGACCTTCGACCTGATCACCGCCGTCAACATGAAGGCGATCTACCATGCGGCGCTGGCCGTGGTGCCGATCATGGAGCGCCAGGGCGGCGGGGTCATCCTCACCACCGCCTCGACGGCCGGGCTCAGGCCGCGGCCCGGCCTGACCTGGTACAACGCCTCGAAGGGCTGGGCGATCACCGCGACCAAGTCGATGGCGGTCGAGCTGGCGCCGAAGAAGATCCGCGTCAACTGCCTGTGCCCGGTGGCCGGCGAGACGCCGATGCTGGAGATGTTCCTGGGCGAGGACACGCCGGAGCGGCGCGCGCTGTTCCGCGCCTCGGTGCCGCTGGGCCGGCTGTCGACGCCGGACGACATCGCCAATGCGGCGCTCTACCTGGTCTCCGACGAAGCCGAGTTCATCACCGGTGTCGCGCTCGAGGTCGACGGAGGCCGCTGCATCTGAGCAATTCCAGCGAAAGTGGGAGCGGTTTCGCGTTCGGAATTGCGTAGAAAAGAACGTAGATTGTTTCCGCGATTCGAAGAAAAGCGGAAATAATCTAGGGGGGAAGCATGGAGGGGGTCCTGCAGGCGGTGGTGATCGGCGCCGGCTCCGCCGGGCTGGGCGTGAGCTATTTTCTGCAGCGCCATGGCTGCGATCACCTGGTTTTCGAGAAAGGCCGCATCGGCGAGACGTGGCGGACGCAGCGCTGGGATTCCTTCCGGCTGAACTCGACCAACATCCGCACCATCATGCCCGGCGACGCCTATGACGGCTCGGATCCCTGGGGGGCGATCACCCACCACGAATTCGTCGCCTATCTGGAGGGCTACGCCCAGCGGCATCGCCTGCCGGTGCGCACCGGCGCCGCGGTCGCACGGCTGGAGCGAGAGGACGGGCTCTATCGTGTCACGACCGATGGCGAGACGCTGCTGGCGCGTTCGGTGGTGGTCGCCGGCGGCAACCAGAGCCGCCAGGTCCGGCCGCCATGGGCTGCCGACCTGCCGGCCGCAATCCGCCAGGTCGAACTCGTCCGACTACCGCAACCCGGCCGAGCTTCCCGCCGGCGCCGTGCTGGTGGTGGGGAGCGGGCAGTCGGGCGGCCAGATCGCCGAGGACCTGGTGCTGGCCGGCCGCCGCGTGTTCCTGGCGACGAGCCGCACCGGTCGCCTGGTCCGCCGCTACCGCGGCGGCGACTGCTTCAACTGGCTCACCATATCCGGCTCCTCGGACGTGCCGCGCCGCGAAATCCTCCTCGAGGACGGCAGGCTGCCGCGCCGCCCGCTGCTTGGCGCGACCCACACGATCAGCCTGCAATCGCTGAGCGCCCAAGGCGTGATCCTGCTCGGCCGGTTCGAGGGCGTGGCGAACGGCAACCTCGCTTTCGGCGACAGCCTCGACGAGCACATGCGCTACGCCGACCAGGCCTCGGCGGAAGCGAAGCGGGCCATCGACGCCTATATCGAGCGCGCCGGCCTCGACGCGCCGCCGGCCGAGGACGATCCGGCAGAAACCGTCGCGCCTCGCTTGCCAAAGCCGCCGATCCGCTCGATCGAGATGGCGCGGAGCGGCATCTCCTCGATCGTCTGGTGCACCGGCTTTGCCGGCGACTTCTCCTGGCTCAAGCTTCCGGGGGCGCTCGACACCGCCGGCCAGCCCATCCACGAGGACGGCGTCGGCACGCTGCCGGGGCTTTTTTTCGCTGGCATCGACTTCGGCTCGACCCGCAAGTCCGGCACAGTCCCGGCCGTTGCCGTGGAGGCGGAGATCCAGGTGCGGCGCATCATGGAGGAGCTCTAGCTCCGCAGCTACAGCCGGTCGCGCAGCGCGAACCAGTTGAGCGCCAGGAAGAGCAGCGGTGCCCGGAGGCGCTGCCCGCCGGGGAAGGCGGGGATCTTGAGCTCCTCGAAGAGCTTCAGCCGGTCGCGGTTGCCGGCGATCGTCTCGGCGTAGAGCTTGCCGACGAAGTTCGAGAGCATCACCCCGTGCCCGGAATAGCCGCCGGCCGAGATCACGTGCGGCATCACCTCGCGCACGAAGGGCTTGCGCGGCACCGTGATGCCGACATAGCCGCCCCAGCCATAGTCGATGCCGACGTCCTCGAGCGCCGGATAGACCTCGGCGATCTGCCGGCGGATGTGGATGTGGATGTCCCGCGGGTCCTTGACCGCATAGATCTCGCGGCCGCCGAACAGCAGGCGGTTGTCGATCGACTTGCGGAAATAGCGGATGACGAAGCGCGAGTTGTCGACCGCCTCGCCGCCCGGCAGCACCGGCGAATCGTCGGGCAGCGGCGCCGTGGCGCCGATGAACGAGCCGATCGGCATGATGTGCGAGGCCGTCACCGGCTCCATGCCGCCGATATAGGCGTCGGCGGCGACCAGGCACTTCTGTGCCGTCACCGCGCCGTAGCGCGTCGTCACGCGCACCTTGCCGCCTTGCGGCGCGATATGGGTCGCCGGCGTCCCCTCGTAGAGCCGCGCCCCCGCGGCGGCAGCCACGCGCGCCGTCCCCACCACCAGCTTCAACGGGTGGATGTGGCCCGTGCCGGTGTCGCGCGTGCCACCGAAATAGTGCGTCGATCCCAACCGCTCGGCGGTCTCGGCGGCGTCCATGAAGGCAATGTGCGGATAGCCGTAGCGGGCCGCCATGATCTCGGCATGCGCCTTGTAGTCGGCGACGTAGCGCCTCTTGTGCGCCACCGACAACTGCCCCGGCCGGTAGTCGATCTCGATGCTGTGCGTCTCGGCGAAGTCGAGCAAATGGTGCTTCGCCTCCTCGGCGAGGTCGAACAGCGCCTTGGCGCGGCTGAAGCCGTATTCGGCCTCCAGCTCCTCGGCCCAGGCGCGCTGGCCGGTGCCGAGCTGGCCGCCATTGCGGCCCGACGCCCCGTCGCCGAACCGGTGCGCCTCGACCAGCACCACGTTGGCGCCCGACTTGGCGAGGTGCGCCGCCGCCGACAACCCGGTGAAGCCGCCGCCGACGATCGCCACGTCGGCCACCGCGTCGCCTTCCAGCCGCTCATAGCGGTGCCTTTCGCCGACGGTCGCCTCGTACCAGGAATAGCCGGGCGAGATCGGGCTCTGGTCGGTCATGGACAGGGCGGCCGCCGCGTCACACGTTGAGCAGGAGGTACTCCCGCTCCCACGGGCTGATCACCTCCATGAAGGTCTCGAACTCCGCCCGCTTGATCGCCGCATAGGTGGAGACGAAGGATTCGCCGAGCAGCTCGCGCAGCACCCGGTCCTCCTCGAACAGGTCGACCGCCTCGAGCAGGCCGCGCGGCAGGTCGATCTCGTCCTCGTTGACGGTCGTGCCGACCGGCGCGTCGGGCTTCAGCTTGTGGATCATGCCGGCCAGCCCGCAGGCGAGCGAGGCGGCGAGCGCCAAATAGGGGTTGGCGTCGGAGGAGGGGATGCGGTTCTCCACCCGCCGGGCGATCGGATCGGAGCGCGGCACCCGGAAGGCGGTGGTGCGGTTGTCGTAGCCCCATTTGGTGTTGACCGGCGCCGAGGCCGCCTGCGTCAACCGCCGGTAGGAGTTGACGTAGGGCGCAAACATCACCAGCGCGTTGGGCACGTGCCTCTGCATGCCGCCGATGAAGTTGAAGAAGGCCTCGGTCTCGCTGCCATCGTCGGCGGCGAACACGTTGCGGCCGGTCTTCCGCTCGAGCACCGACTGGTGGATATGCATGGCCGAGCCCGGCTGGCCCTGGATCGGCTTGGCCATGAAGGTGGCATAGGTCTCGTGCTTCAGCGCCGCCTCCCGGATGGTGCGCTTGAACAGGAACACCTGGTCGGCCAGCTCGATCGGGTCGCCGTGGCGCAGGTTGATCTCAAGCTGGCCGGCGCCCTCCTCATGGATCAGCGTGTCGATCTCCAGGCCCTGGCTCTCGGAGAAATGGTAGATGTCGTCGATCAACTCGTCGAACTCGTTGACGCCGGCGATCGAGTAGCCGGCCCCGCCGCCGATCGGCCGGCCCGAGCGGCCGACCGGCGGCGCGAGCGGGTAGTCGGGGTCGGGGTTCTTGCGCACCAGATAGAACTCGATCTCCGGCGCCACCACGGGCCGCAGGCCGCGATCGGCATAGGCGGCGAGCACGCGCTTCAGCACGTTGCGCGGCGTGAACTCCACGCTGCGCCCGTCCTGGTGGACGAGGTCGCAGATCACCTGCGCCGTCGGGTCCTCCTCCCAGGGCACGACCGACAGCGTCGACAGGTCGGGCACCAGCTTCAGGTCGCCGTCGTCCTCCGGGTAGGAGAAGCCGTTGCCGTCCTCCGGATAGTCGCCCGAGATGGTCATCATGAACGGCGCCGAAGGCAGCGCCAGCGAGGTGTTGGAGGTGAACTTCTTCGACGGCATCATCTTGCCGCGGGCCACCCCGGCCTGGTCGGGGGTGATGCACTCGATGTCCTCGATGCCCCGCCACTCCAGCCAGGGCCCGACCTCTTTCCAATGCTTGACACCGCGGAGCGTTTTGACGAAGGCGGGAAGACGCGCGCGCCGAGGGCTCGCGGGTCGGCTGTCCTTTTTACCGGCAGGCATCAATCACCGAAGAAGGTTGCGGATGCCGGAGTATAGACAGGCAGAAATGCAAAAAGCAAAGGGGCCGGGCGGGTGGTCGTCACCAGCCGATCCCCAGGGGCCGGCAGCCGAAGGTGCCGTTCGCGGTTTGCCTTCAGGCCTTCAGGCGCTCCAGCTGCTCACCGTTCCGCGGTAACGACGATCTCGTCTATCTCTTTGTTTTGACCGCATTTGTGCGACGCGAAGTGATACCACCTGGCGGCAAAATGCTCTAGGCTAGCGAAGTCGGGCCGGGCGGAGAGTTGTCTTTCCGTCATCCCCCGCGGGTAAGCAGAGGCTGACCGGCGTCGGCCGGGGCGCCGGAGAGGAGCGCAAGCGGGATGCAGTCGCAGCATATCGTCCGCTCTTTCGACGAGGACCTGAAGTACCTCGCCAACCGCATCGCGGCCATGGGCGGCCACGCCGAGCGCATGGTCGAGGAAGCGATGGCGGCGCTCGCCAATTCCGACGTGGCGCTGGCGCGGCAGGTGATCGAAGCGGACGGCTTCCTCGACGACGGGCAGCGCGAGATCGACGAGAAGGCGATCGTGGTGATCGCCAAGCGGCAGCCGATGGCCGACGATTTGCGCGAGATCATCGGCGCCATCCGCATCTCGAGCGACCTCGAGCGCGTCGGCGACCTCGGCAAGAACATCGCCAAGCGCGTGGCCGCCGTCAGCGAGGCACGCCATCCGTTCAGCCTGTTCCGCGGCCTGCAGGCGTTGACCGAGCTGGCGCTCACCCAGCTCAAGGACGTGCTCGACGCCTATGCCTCGCGCTCGGTCGACCGGCTCGCCTTCGTGCGCGACCGGGACGACCAGATCGACGCCATGTACACGTCGCTGTTTCGCGAGCTGCTGACTTACATGATGGAAGACCCGCGAAACATCAGCGCCTGCACCCATCTTCTGTTCTGCGCCAAGAATATCGAGCGCATCGGCGACCACGCGACCAACATCGCCGAGACGGTCTACTACGTGGCGACCGGCGCGCTGATGCCGCCGGACCGGCCGAAGGAAGACAAGAGCCACCGCGTCGTGCTCGGCGGCACGCCCGAAACGTGACCGAGGGAGAGGCCATGGAACTGGCACGGAACTTGAAACCGGACGGCACCGCCGAAGCGGGCGTCGTCGCTTCCAGCGTCTATTCGGCCGGCCACCGGGTGGCAGACATCCCGATCGAAGACGCCGGCGCCTGGGCCCGCAAGGAAGGGCATTTCGTGTGGATCGGCCTGTTGGAGCCGGATCGCGAGCTGCTCCTCAGGGTGCAGAGCCAGTTCGCCCTGCACGACCTCGCCATCGAAGACGCCGAGCATCCCCACCAGCGCCCCAAGCTCGAGATCTACGGCGATGCGCTGTTCATCGTGGCGCGCACGGCGCAGCTCATCGAGGGGCGCGTCACCTTCGGCGAGACCCACCTCTTCGTCGGCGCCGGCTACCTGGTCAGCGTGCGGCATGGGCCGTCGACCTCCTACACCGCGGTGCGCCAGCATTGGGAGAGCTGCCCGTCGGTGCTGGCCAAGGGCGAGGACTTCATCCTCTACGCCATCCTCGACTTCATCGTCGACAACTACATGCCGGTGCTGGAGACCATCGAGGACGAGGTGGACGCGATCGAGGACCGCGTGCTGGTCAAGCCGATGACGACGGCCGACATCGAGCGGCTCTATATGCTGCGGCGCGACCTGCTGAGGCTCAGGAACGCGGCGGGGCCGCTGGTCGAGGTGTGCCGCCGGCTGACCAGCGCCGACCTGCCGCAGGTGCGGCCGGCCATGCACCCGCTGTTTCGCGACGTCACCGACCATATCCGGACCGTGCAGGAAAAGATCGACAACCTCCGAGAGGTGCTCGCCTTCGCCTTCGAGGCAAGCCTGCTGGTCGGGCAGAGCCAGGAAACGGCGATCGCCAAGAAACTGGCCGCCTGGGCCGCCATCCTGGCGGTGCCGACCGCCGTGGCGGGCATCTACGGGATGAACTTTTCCAACATGCCGGAGCTGCATATGAGCTTCGGCTACCAGTCCGTGCTGACGGGCATGGCCGTCGCCTGCTCGATCCTCTATTGGCGCTTCCGCCGCAACGGCTGGCTGTAAGCGCCGCCGTCAGCGGTTGCGGCGCCGCTCCGAGGCCGGCTGGAAGGCGATGCGCGCATGGTAGGCGCAGTATGGGCCGGCCGAGATGTCGTTGCCGCAGAAGCTGAACTCTTCCGACAGCGGGTCGCCGTTCGGCCATTTGCAGGTGCGCTCGCTGAGCTGGACCAGCTGCAGACGGCGGGAAATGGGAACGACGACGTTCGCCACCGGCCGCACATGATGGCGGACAACCGGTTCGATCTCGTAATGGGTCTGCAGGGCGGTGGCGCCGATCGAGGACGGCATGGCACGGACCGTGCCGGCGGCGCGCGGGGCGCTCTTGGCCGGGCCGGCGGCGTGCGAGGCCTTCTTCTGCCGCGTCGGCGCGGCCGTCGCCCTGCCGCGGGCGGACAGCTTGAGGCGATGAACCTTGCCGATGACGGCATTGCGGCTGACGCCGCCGAGCTGCGCCGCGATCTGGCTGGCGCTCAGCCCTTCGGCCCATAGCTTGCGCAGAAGCTCCACGCGTTCATCGTTCCAGTTCATGAGACGATTCTCCTGCTCCAGCCGGCGACGGTCAAAATCCCTCCACGACCCGGCGACTGCCGGGGACACACCACATGACGCGTGAGATTAGGTCCGCCGCACGAAATCTAGTCTTTTCTTGCCTCATACCTACAATATCCGGTGACTCCGTGACAAGAGTCAGCGCCACAGGCTGAATCTGCTTTTTTCGGTTTTCAACAACTTGCGGCCGAGAGGCGTTTCGGCCGGCCCAAGGGGCGATGCGAGCAGCTGTCGCAAACTGCGGCAAAGATAGGGATATTTTCCGCCCATGCAAGGCCTGCCGCAACCCCCAGGCGGCGGCTGGCAGCGCGTTGACACGGCGTCGGAAAACTCCGATAAGACGGCGAATTGGGCCGTCCGTGGGGACGGCTTTTTGGTTTCGGCCGGCCGGCGCCGGGCGTCCCCTGCCCCGGCCCCAGGAGTCATCGCATGGGCTTGGTGGGAGTTGTCGGATGAGTGGGGCGGCGTTGTATGACACCTTTGCGCGCGCGCCGCTGGCGTTCGAGCGCGGCGAAGGCAGCTGGCTGATCACCGCCGAGGGCGAGCGCTACCTGGACTTCGCCGGCGGCATCGCCGTCAACTCGCTCGGCCACGGCCACCCGCATCTGGTCGCCGCGCTGACCGAGCAGGCCGCCCGGCTGTGGCACGTCTCCAATCTCTACCAGATCCCCGGCCAGGCGCGGCTCGGCGAGCGGCTGGTCGCGGCGACCTTCGCCGACAAGGTGTTCTTCACCAATTCGGGCGCCGAGGCGCTCGAATGCGCGATCAAGACGGCGCGACGCTTCCACTACGTGAACGGCCGGCCCGAGCGCTACCGCATCATCACCTTCGAAGGCGCCTTTCACGGCCGTACGCTGGCGACGATCGCCGCCGGCGGCCAGCAGAAGTACCTGGAAGGCTTCGGCCCCAAGGTCGACGGCTTCGACCAGGTCGCCTTCGACGACGTCGACGCGGCGGAGCGGCTGATCGGCCCCGAGACGGCGGCCATCCTGCTCGAGCCGGTGCAGGGCGAAGGCGGGATCCGGCAGTTCCCCGCCGCGTCGCTGAGGCGGCTGCGCGAGATCGCCGACAAGCACGGCCTGCTGCTGGTGTTCGACGAGGTGCAGTGCGGCATCGGCCGCACCGGCAAGCTGTTCGCGCATGAATGGTCGGGCGTGACGCCCGACATCATGGCGATCGCCAAGGGCATCGGCGGCGGCTTCCCGATGGGCGCCTGCCTGGCCACCGCCGACGCCGCCGCAGGCATGACGGCCGGCGTGCACGGCACCACCTTCGGCGGCAACCCGCTGGCCATGGCGGTCGGCAATGCGGTGCTCGACGTGGTGCTGGCCGACGGTTTCCTCGACGAGGTCGCCCGCAAGGGCCTGGTGATGAAGCAAGGCCTGGCGGCGATCGTCGACGCCCATCCCGACATCGTCTCCGAGATCCGCGGCATCGGCCTGATGCTCGGCCTGAAATGCGTCGAGCCCAATGGCGAGGTGAACGGCGCGCTGAGGGCCGAGAAGCTGCTCGCCGTGCCGGCCGGCGAGAACGTCGTGCGCCTGCTGCCGCCGCTGACGGTGACCGACGAGGACATCCGCACCGGGCTCGACCGGCTGCGCCACGGCATCGAGGCGGTTGAGGCGAAAAAGCGGGTCGCCGCCAGCGAGGCGTCCACGGCATGAGCGGCGCGCTACGCCACTTCACTGACCTTTCTGCGGTGTCCGCCGGCGAGCTGCGCGGCATCCTTGACGATGCAGCGCTGCGCAAGGCCGAGCTCAAGGCCGGCCGGCGGAGCCGTCCGCTCGACGGCAAGGTGCTGGCGATGATCTTCGACAAGCCGTCGACGCGGACCCGGGTGTCCTTCGACGTCGGCATGCGCCAGCTCGGCGGCGAGACGATCATGCTCACCGGCGCCGAAATGCAGCTCGGCCGCAGCGAGACGATCGCCGACACCGCGCGCGTGCTGTCGCGCTATGTCGACGCGATCATGATCCGCACGACGTCGCATGAGAGGCTGCTAGAGCTCACCGAGCATGCCACCGTGCCGGTGATCAACGGGCTCACCGACGACACGCATCCGTGCCAGCTGATGGCCGACGTGATGACCTTCGAGGAGCATCGCGGCCCCGTCGAGGGCAAGACCTTCGCCTGGACCGGCGACGGCAACAACGTGCTGCACTCGATGCTGGAGGCTTCGGCGCGGTTCGCGTTCCGGCTCAACGTGGCGGTGCCCAAGGGGAGCGAGCCCGACCGCCGCTTCGTCGACTGGGCGGAGCGCAACGGCGGCGACATCACTTTCACCCGCACGGCCGAGGAGGCGGTGACCGGCGCCGACTGCGTGGTGACCGACTGCTGGGTGTCGATGGGCCAGGAGCACCGGGCCAGAGGCCACAACGTGTTCGTGCCCTACCAGGTGAACGACGCGCTGATGAGCCGGGCGCGCCACGACGCGCTGTTCATGCACTGCCTGCCGGCGCATCGCGGCGAGGAGGTCACCGATGAGGTGATCGACGGGCCGCATTCGGTGGTGTTCGACGAGGCGGAGAACCGGCTGCACGCCCAGAAGGCGGTGCTGGCCTGGTGCCTGGGCGCCCCGGCGGCCGGTTGACCTGCCGCGACGCCGTTCCTATCTGAACAGCGAAATCCGCGACGTTCCACTTGAAAAGCCGCGTCCAGGGCAGGATCCTGACGCGCTGCCGGAGTTTGTGCCTTGGCTGAGACAGAAAGAAAACTGGGCGAATTCGGGTTCGCCGGCGACGATCACGTCGTGCCGTTCGAGGTGGCGCCGCTCGACATGCGCGGGCGCAGCGTCCAGCTCGGGCGGCTGCTCGACCAGATCCTGGGCCGCCACGACTATCCGGAGCCGGTGGCAAGGCTGCTCGCCGAGGCGATCGTGCTCACGGTGCTGCTTGGCACGTCGCTCAAGTTCGAGGGCAAGTTCATCCTGCAGACGCGGTCCGACGGGCCGGTCGACATGCTGGTTGCCGACTTCTCGACGCCCAACGCGCTGCGCGCCTATGCGCGCTACGACGAGACGCGGCTCGCCGCGGCGGTCGCGGCCGGCGAGGCGGCGCCCGAGCAGCTGCTCGGCAAGGGCGTGCTGGCGCTGACCATCGACCAGGGCTCGCACACGCAGCGCTACCAGGGCATCGTCGAGCTCGACGGCACCTCGATGGAAGAGGTGGCGCGCATCTACTTCCGCCAGTCGGAGCAGATCCCGACGGACGTGCGCCTGTCGGTCGCCAAGATGGTGATCCCCGGCCAGGCCGGCGAGCGCTGGCGCGCCGGCGGGCTGATTGCGCAGTTCCTGCCGGAGTCGCCGGAGCGGCTGCGGCTGCCCGACCTGCCAGGTGGCGACGGCGACCAGGGACCCGATCACGACCCGACCGACGATTCCTGGCAAGAGGTGCTGGCGCTGATCGGAACCATCGAGGCGTCGGAGCTGATCGACCCCACCGTGGGCGCCGAGCGGCTGCTTTTCCGGCTGTTCCACGAGCACGGCGTGCGCGTGTTCGAAGGCGTGCACGTCGTCGACGAATGCTCCTGCTCGCGCGAGCGCATCCGCGGCATCCTCGACAATTTCTCGGCCGAGGAGATCGCCGACAGCGTCGAGGACGGCGAGATCCGGGTCAATTGCGAGTTCTGCTCCAAGGAATACCGCTTCGAGCCGGAGGAGTTCGCGGCGGCGGAGTAGCCCGTCAGTTGACGGTTCGCGTGCGGTCGGGGATGTCCAGCGAGAAGGCCGGTATCTCGACGTCGAAGGTCTCGCCGCGTTCGTTGCGCATCGTGTAGTGCCCGACCATGATGCCCGACGGCGTCGAGAGCGGGCAGCCCGACGTGTACTGGTAGCTGTCGCCGGGGTTGAGCTCCGGCTGCTCGCCGACCACGCCGGGCCCGGTCACCTCCTCGACATGGCCCGTCGCATCGGTGATGTGCCAATAGCGCGAGAGAAGCTGGACGAAATCGTCCGACTGGTTGTCGATGGTGATCCGGTAGGCCCAGACATAGCGGCTCTCGGCCGGATCCGAGCGATCGTCCAGGTAGAAGGGCTCGACCCTGACGGCGATGTTGCGGGTGACGGCACGATACATGGGGCGAATCGAAGGCCTCCGCGTCTGGTGACTCTCCCAGCCGAGCGCCGGTCGGGTCAACATCCTTATTCAGCCTGCCGGCAATTTCGTGGCTTCCCAGCCGCCGCAGAAGGCGTCTATTCCTGGGGACGAGAGGAACCGGACGACGACGATGCTGGACGGCTGGACGCGAAGCCGCATCGACCCCCTGCTCGACCGCCTGGGCGGACGCCTGGCCCGCCGTGGCGTCAGCGCCGACATGGTGACGCTCGCCGCTTGCGGGCTCGGCCTGGCGGCGGCGGCGGCGATTGCCGCCGGATCGACGGCGGCCGGGCTGGTGCTGATCCTCGCCAGCCGGCTCGGCGACGGCCTCGACGGGGCGGTGGCCAAGGTGAACGGGCGCACCGACCTCGGCGGTTATCTCGACATCGTGCTCGACTTCACCTTCTACGGCGCCGTGCCGCTCGGCTTCGTGATCGCCGACCCGGCCGAGAACGCGCTGGCGGGGGCGGTGCTGCTCTTTTCCTTCTACGTCAACGGGTCGAGCTTCCTCGCCTTTGCGGCGATCGCCGCGCGGCGCGGCATCGAAGCCAGCCCGCGCGGCGAGAAATCGCTGTTGTTCACGACCGGCCTCGCCGAAGCGACCGAGACGCTCGCGGTGTTCGTCGCCTTCTGCCTGTGGCCGGGCTGGTTTGCGGCGATCGCCTACGGCTTCGCCGCCATCTGCCTCTACACCGCGCTGTCGCGGATCCGGCTCGCGGCGCGCAGCTTCACGTGAGGAACCCAATGACCGAGGACGAATACCGCGCCATGGCGCTCGAATTCCCCGAAAGCGAGCAATCCGGGCATTTCGACGTGACCGATTTCCGCGTCGCCAAACGGATTTTCGCGACGTTCAGGCCGAAGGACGGGCGCGCCGTGCTCAAGCTGTCGCCCGACGAGCAACGCCTGTTGATGGAGACGTCGCCCGGCCTGTTCGAGCCGATCAAGGGCTCGTGGGGGCAGAAGGGCTGGACGCGGGTCGCGCTTGCCAGTGCCGACGCGGAGACGGTGCGCCACGCGATGACCATGGCGTGGCGCTCGGTGGCGCCACGCCGGCTGGCTACGCCGCGGCCTTGAGGGCGGCGTCCAGGTCCTCGATCAGGTCCTCGACGTCCTCCAGACCCGAGCGACAGCCGGAGCGTCCCCGGATCGATGCCGAGCTCCGCCCGCGCCTCCTCGCTGAGGTTCTTGTGGGTGGTGGTCGCCGGGTGCGTGATCAGGCTCTTGGCGTCGCCCAGGTTGTTGGAGATGAGCACCACTTGCAGCGCGTTCTGGAAGGCGAACGCCGCGCGCTTGCCGCCCTCGACGTCGAAGCAGACCAGGGTCGAGCCGCCCTTCATCTGCCGGGCCGCCAGCTCGGCCTGGGGATGGTCCTGGCGGCCGGGATAGATCACCCGGCCGATGCGCGGGTGGCCGGCCAGGAATTCGGCGACGCGGCCGGCGCTTTCCGTCTGCTGCCTGACGCGCAGCGGCAAGGTCTCCAGCCCCTTGAGCAGCGTCCAGGCGTTGAACGGCGACAGGCTAGGCCCGGTGTGGCGGAAATAGTCGTGCAGGTTCTCGTCGATCCACGCCTTGTCGGAGAGCACGATGCCGCCCAGGCAGCGGCCCTGGCCGTCGATGTGCTTGGTGGCCGAGTAGACCACCACGTGAGCGCCGAGCTCCAGCGGCTTCTGCTGCAACGGCGTGGCGAACACGTTGTCGACGACGACGCGGGCGCCGACGGACCGCCCGAGCCGCGAAACGGCCTCGATGTCGATCAGCTCGAGCGTCGGGTTGGTCGGGCTTTCGAGGAAGAAGAGGCGCGTGTTGGGCCTGACCGCGCTTTCCCAGTTGGCGATGTCGGTGCCGTCGACCAGGGTCGCCTCGATGCCGTATCGGGGCGCCAGCGTCTCGACCACCCAGCGGCAGGAGCCGAACAGCGCGCGCGCCGCCACGATGTGGTCGCCGGCCCTCAGGCCGCACAGGATGGCGCTGGTGACCGCGGCCATGCCGGAGGCGGTCGCCCGGGCATCCTCGGCGCCCTCCAGCGCGCACATGCGCTTCTCGAACATGTCGACGGTCGGGTTGGCGTAGCGCGAATAGATGAAACCGGGCTCCTCGCCCTTGAAGCGCGCCTCCGCCGCCTCGGCCGTGTCGTAGACATAGCCCTGCGTCAGGTAGATCGCCTCGGAAGTCTCGCCGAATTCGGACCGCGCGGTGCCGGAATGCACCAGCTTGGTCTGCGGCCGGAAATTGCGCGTCTTGTCGTTCATCGTCCTCGTCCAGACACAAAAAAACCGGCCGCGAAGTCGCAACCGGTCCGTCGACGGTCCTTTAGCGACTTGTTTTACGTGGCTGCAAGCCGACCGGCAAATCACCACGGGATAACCTTTCAAATAGACCTTGCGCCGGCTTGCGTCAATCGGGACCATGCGTAACTTGCCCGACCCAGCCATCGGAGCATGAGCTTGCCGGTTTCAGGCATCCTTCCAGATCACGAAATCGCCTCGCTGTTCGGCGCCGGCGCGCTGTCTGCCGGCCGCCCGCTCGACGACGACCAGATTCAGCCGGCAAGCCTGGACCTCAGGATCGGCGCGCGCGCTTTCCGGGTCCGCGCGAGCTTCCTTCCGGGACCGGGCAACCGGGTGGCGGACAAGCTCGAACGCCTGAAGCTGCACGAATTCGACCTCGCCGACGGCGCCGTGCTGGAAACGGGTTGCGTCTACATCGTGCCGCTGCTGGAAGAGCTCGCCTTGCCGGAGGATATCTCGGCGTCGGCCAATCCGAAGAGCTCGACGGGGCGGCTCGACATCTTCACCCGGGTGATGACCGACCTCGGGCAGGAGTTCGACAAGATCCCCGCCGGCTATCGCGGCCCGCTCTATCTCGAAGTCAGCCCGCGCACCTTCCCGGTGGTGGTGCGGACCGGCTCGCGCCTGTCGCAGATCCGCTTCCGCTCGGGCCATGCGCTGCTCGGCGAAAAGGCGCTTGTCTCCCTGCACGAGGCGGAGGTGCTGGTGGCCGCCGAGCGCCCCAACGTCACCGGCGGCGGGATCGCGCTCTCCATCGACCTGACGGGCGACGCGACGGGCCTCATCGGCTACCGCGGCAAGCACCATACCGGGCTGGTCGACGTCGACAGGCGGGCGGCCTACGCCGTCGCCGACTTCTGGGAGCCGCTGCACGATCACGGCGCCGGCGAGCTGGTGCTCGACCCGGACGAGTTCTACATCCTGGTCTCGCGCGAGGCGGTCCACGTGCCGCCGCTCTACGCCGCCGAGATGACGCCGTTCGACCCGCTGGTCGGCGAGTTCCGCGTCCACTATGCGGGGTTCTTCGACCCCGGCTTCGGTCATTCGGCGGCCGGCGGCACGGGCAGCCGGGCGGTGCTGGAGGTGCGCAGCCACGAAGTGCCGTTCATCCTGGAGCATGGGCAGATCGTCGGCCGGCTCGTCTACGAGCAGATGCGGTCGCGGCCGACGGCGCTCTACGGGCTGGACCTGAAATCGAACTACCAGGCGCAAGGCCTGAAGCTCTCCAAGCACTTCCGCGCGTCCTGAGGGAAGGCGAAACCTTCACTTGACCCGCGCGTGCGGTTGGCACTTGCTAGAGGCAGGGGAAAAAGGAGCCTCGAGATGACCTATGCTCGACCTTCGCGGCGCGTCCTGCTGCGTTTCGTGGCGCTTCTGGGCCTCCTGCTGGGGCCTGGCAGCGCGCTGGCGCAGGACTTCGACATCGAAGTGCCCGGGCTCGACGAGGAAACGCCGGCGCCGCCCCCCGGCGGTGCGACGCTGTTCCAGGACGTGCGGATCTTCGACGGCAGGAGCGACCGGCTTTCGGAGCCCTCCAACGTGCTGGTTCGCGGCGACAAAATCGAGCGCATCTCGGTCGAGCCGATCGAGGCGCCAGACGCCAGGACGATCGCCGGCCAGGGGCGCACCCTCATGCCGGGGCTGATCGACGCGCACTGGCACGCCTACATGGCCGCCACGCCGCAGCCGGTGCTGATGAGCGCGGACCCGTCCTACCTGCACTTCAGAGCCGCCGAGGAGGCCGAAGCGACGCTGATGCGCGGCTTCACGACCATCCGCGACCTCGGCGGCCCGGTGTTCGGGCTGAAGCGGGCGATCGACGAGGGCATCCTCGCCGGGCCACGCATCTACCCGTCCGGGGCGTTCATCTCGCAAACCTCCGGCCATGGCGACTTCCGCTTCCTGTTCGAGTTGCCGCGCCAGCCGGGCGGGCCGCTGAGCCATTCGGAGCGCGAAGGCATCGCCGCCATTGCCGACAGCCCCGACGAGGTGCGCCTCAGGACGCGCGAGCAATTGCGCAACGGCGCCAGCCAGATCAAGCTGATGGCCGGCGGCGGCGTCAGCTCGCAGCACAACCCGATCGAGTCGACGCAGTTCACCGAGGCGGAGATCCACGCCGCCGTCGAGGCGGCCGAAGATTGGGGCACCTACGTCACCGTGCACGCCTATACGCCGCGGTCGGTTCGCCGGGCCATCGACGCCGGCGTCAAATGCATCGACCACGCGCAGCTGATCGACGACGCGACCGCTAAGCTGATGGCCGACAAGGGCATTTGGTGGAGCCTCCAGCCGTTGACCTACGACGCCGACGTCTTTGCGCAGATGAGCCCGCTTTCGCAGGAGAAGGCGCTGAAGGTGTTCGCCGGGACCGAAAACGCCTACAAACTGGCGAAAAAATACGGCATCAAGACCGCCTTCGGCTCGGACATCCTCTTCAACCCCGTGGCCGCCAGCAGGCAGGGGCGCTATCTCGCCATGCTTTCGCGCTGGATGAGCCCGGCCGAGGCGCTGACGTCGGCAACCGCCAATGCCGGCGAGCTGCTGGCGATGTCCGGCTTTATCAACCCCTATCCAGGGAAGCTCGGCGTCGTCGAGCAAGGGGCGTTCGCCGACCTCATCCTGGTCGAAGGCAATCCGTTGGAGAACCTCGACCTCGTCTCAGACCCTGAAAAGAATTTCAAGATCATCATGAAAGACGGGCGCATCTTCAAGGATGCTCTTGGTCGTTAGAATGTCGGCCGGTCCCTAAACAACGCCTTGGATTCTAACATTGCTGGCGCTATGCTTGCAGTCTTGAGGGACTGCTAGCCATGGCTACAAGTGACGCTCCGTCTAAAACGGCGATGCAGAGGTTTCTCGACGGCGTGGAAACGGTGGGGAACATGGTTCCTCACCCGGTGGTCATCTTCCTGATTCTCATCGGAATCGTCATCGTGCTGTCGGCCTTGCTGAGCGCGTTCGGCGCCGCGGTGTCCTTCGAGCGCATCAACCCCGACACCAACCAGATCGAGACGGCCACCACGGAAATCCGCAGCCTGCTCGACATCGACGGGATCCGCTTCCTCTACGCCTCGCTCATTCCCAACTTCATGAGCTTCACAGCCGTGGGGCTGATGATCGCCGCCATGGTGGGTGCGGGCGTCGCCGAGGAATCGGGGCTGGTGACGGCGCTGATCCACAAGCTGGTCGCGGTGTCGCCCGCCTGGGCGCTGACCTACATCCTGTCGTTCGTCGGCATCCTTGCGAGCATCGCCGCGGATGCCGGCTATCTGGTGCTGATCCCGCTCGCCGGCGTCGCCTACATGGCGGTCGGGCGGCATCCGCTGGCCGGGCTGGCGCTCGGCTTCGCCGCCGTGGCCGGGGCGTTTACGGTCAACATGCTGATCAAGCCTCTCGACGCGGTGCTCGTCGAGTTCACCAACGATGCCGCCCATCTCGTCGACCCCAACCGGTCGATCGGCCTGGCCTCCAACGTCTGGTTCTCGTTTGCCTCGGTGCTGTTCCTGACCGTGGTCATCGCCGTCATCAGCGATCGGATGATCGAGCCGCGCCTCGGCACCTACGACCCGAGCAAGTCGGCCGCCGGTGCGGTGCAGGACCAGAGCGGCGGGCTGTCGGAAGCGGAGTCGCGCGGCTTGCGGTTCGCGCTCTTCGGGCTGATCGGCCTGCTGGCGGTGTTCTGCCTGCTGACGTTGCCTTCCGGGGCACCGCTGCGCAACCCGGACACCGGCGAGCTGATCGGCAATTCGCCATTCATGAACGGGCTGATCGCGCTGATCATGCTGATGTTCCTGGTCACCGGCTGGGCCTACGGCATCGGCGCCGGCACGCTGCGCACGCTGAGCGAGGTCATCGCCGCCATCGAGAAGTCGATCAAGAACCTCGGCGGCACGATCTTCCTGTTCTTCGTGCTCAGCCAGTTCGTCGCCTACTTCACCTACACCAATATGGGAACCGTGATGGCGCTCAGCCTTTCCGGCGCCCTGCAGGCGGCCAACATCGGCGCCCTGCCGCTGCTGATCGGCTTCATCATCGTGGTTGCCATCATCGACCTGCTGTTGACCGGAGCCATCGCCAAATGGGCGATCTTCGCGCCGGTCTTCGTGCCGCTCCTGATGAAACTCGGCGTCGAGCCGGAGGCGGTGTTGGCGGCCTACCGGGTGGGCGATTCGCCGATGAACGCGATCACGCCGCTCAACGCCTATTTCGCGCTCGTCGTCGGCTTCGCGCAGAAATACGACACCTCGGCGGGCGTCGGCACCATCGTGTCGCTGATGCTGCCCTACGTGGTGTGGATCTTCGTGCTGTGGACCTTGCTGTTTGCGGCCTGGCAGGCGCTCGGGCTGCCCTGGGGCCTCTAGACGCCTGGCAGCCGAGCCAGCGACCGAGCTGAAACGATCGGAGACCGTCATGAGCACTCCCGCCATTCCACTCGACGTCGCGGCAGCCGAAGCGCATCTGATGAATTTCCTCTCGGTCGAGGGGATCACCGGGCACGAGGCGAAGATCGCCGAGGCGGTCAAGGCGGCGCTGCAGAAAATCGGCGTCCCGGCGTCGGCCATCCGGTTCGACGACGCCAACAAGCGCATTCCGCTGCCCACCGAGACCGGCAACCTGATCGTCGACCTGCCGGGGACCCGCGCCGGACCGCATCTCCTGTTCTCCACCCATCTCGACACCGTGCCCTTGTGCGCCGGCGCCAAGCCGCGGCGCGAGGGCGACCGCATCGTGTCCGACGGCACCACGGCGCTCGGCGGCGACGCCCGGACCGGCGTCGCGCTCATCGTGGCGGTGGTCGAGACGCTGCTCAAGCACGGGCTGCCGCATCCGCCGATGACGCTGCTGTTCACGGTGCGCGAGGAAAGCGGCCTGCACGGGGCGCGCGAGCTGAAGCCGGCCGAGCTCGGCGGCGCCGAGATGTGCGTCAACGTCGACGGGCAGCTGGCCTCCGACCTGATCGTCGGCGCCGTCGGCCAGGAAAACTGGGAGGTCGAGATCACCGGACGCGCATCGCATGCCGGCGTGGCGCCCGAACGGGGCATCTCGGCCACCATGGTCGGCGCCATCGCGCTGGCCGAGGCGCGGCGGGAGGGCTGGTTCGGCAAGGTGGTCAAGCCGGACGGCCGCGGCACCAGCAATGTGGGGATTTTCGGCGGCAAGGACGGCAAGCCGGCGGGCGACGCGACCAACGTGGTCACCGACTTCGCCTTCATCAAGGGCGAGGCGCGCAGCCCGGAGTTGGCTTTCGCGACCAAGATCGCCGAAGGCTACGGACAGGCCTTCGCCAAGGCGCAGAGCGAGGTGAAGGACCACGAAGGCGACACCGCGAAGGTCAAGTTCAGCCATGTCACCTCGTACCCGCCCTTCGAGCTGGACAAGGACAGCCCGGTCGTCAAGCGCGCCAGCAAGGCCCTGAAAATGCTTGGCATCGAACCGAACTACCTGTTCTCCAACGGCGGGCTGGACGCCAACTGGCTGGACAAGCACGGGGTGCCGACCGTGACGATCGGCTCCGGCCAGGCGGAGATCCATACGATCAAGGAGTATGTGAACCTCGCCGAATTCGAGAAGGGTTGCCGCCTCGGCGTGCTGATGGCGACGCTGGATGTCTAGACAACCAGACCAATTTCAGCGACCGCCGGCGGAGCCGAACGGTTGAGTCCGATCGGCTACACGGCACTGATCATCGCCGCTGCCGTCGTCCTGTTCGTCTGGAACAGGCTGCCGGTCGTGGTCATCGCGATGGCGACCGCGCTGGCGCTCTGGGCGACGGGGGTGCTGACGCTCGGCCAGGCGCTGGGCGGCTTCGGGGATCCGGCCGTCATCTTCATTGCCTCGCTATTCGTCGTCAGCTCCGGCCTGGAGGTCACCGGCGTCACCGCCTGGGCGGGCCAGCTGCTAATCCGCTTCGCCGGCGAGGAGAGCCGCACCCGCCTGCTGCTGTTGACCATGAGCCTGGTGTCCCTGCTCACCGCGCTGATCAGCCTCAACGGCGCAGTCGCCGCGCTGCTGCCGGTGGTGGTTGTCATCGCCGTCCGGCTCAAGCGCAACGCCTCGCAACTGCTGATGCCCCTGGTGTTCGCCGCGCATGCCGGCTCCATGCTGGCGCTGACCGGCACGCCGGTCAACGTGCTGGTTTCCGAGGCAGCCGTCGACGCCGGGGTCGAGGGCTTCGGCTTCTTCGAGTTCGCACTGGTCGGCGTGCCGCTGCTGGCCGGGACCATGGCGATCATCGTGCTGTTCGGCCAGAAGCTGCTGCCCGAACGCAACGGCGCCGCCATGCCGGCCGACTTCAGCCGCCACGCCAAGACGCTGGTCGAGCAGTACGGGCTCGACAGCGGCCTGCACCGGATGCGGGTGCGCGCCAGCTCGCCCTATATCGGCGCCGCGCCGGACGCCGTCCGCATCGACCCGCAGGCCGACCTGCAGCTCGTCGGGATCCAGGATGGCGAGACCTCGGGGCCACTGCGTCGCAAGGTCATAGCCGAGGGGGACCACCTGTTGCTGCGCGGCGACGCCGAGGCGGCGGCGGTGTTCGCGGCGCGGATGCATCTCGCCTTCCGCGAGGACAAGGCGGCGACAGACCCGGAAGACACGCTGTTCAACCGGCAATCGGGGCTCGCCGAGATCGTCGTTCCGCCGCGTTCGAACCTGATCGGACAGCACGTCTTCCCCGGCATGGTCACCGAGAGCGGCAACCTTATCATTCTCGCCATGCAACGCGCCGGAATCGAGTACAGCGACACCAAGGCCCATGGTGGAGGCGTGCTGCAGGCCGGCGACACCTTGCTCCTACAGGGGACGTGGAAGGCGCTCGACGTCCATCTGAACGACCCCGACGTCCTCGTCGTCAATTCGCCGGACCTGGTGCGGCGCCAAGCGGTGCCGATGGGACCCGGCGCCCGCCAGGCGGTGGTCATCCTGATCGCGATGGTCCTCCTCCTGGCCACCGGCCTCGTGCCGCCGCCGGTGGCCGGGCTGCTGGCCGCCGGCGCCATCATCCTGTCGGGGATCATGACGGTCGACCAGTCCTACCGCGCTATCGGCTGGACCACCGTCATCCTGGTGGCGGCGATGCTGCCCCTCTCCACCGCGATGAGCGAGACGGGAGCGGCGAAGCTGATGGCCGAGACGTTGGTCTACTACATCGGCGACGCCGGGCCGTTCGCCTTGCTGACCGGCCTTTTCTTGATGACGGCCGTCATGGGGCAGCTGATCAGCAACACGGCGACCGCGCTGATCGTGATCCCGATCGGCGTCGCCGCAGCCACCGCCATGGGCATCTCGCCCCGCCCGGTGCTGATGAGCACGGCGGTCGCCGCTGCCGGCGCCTTCCTCACCCCGATCGCCACGCCGACCAATTTGATGGTGATGGGACCCGGCGGCTATGTCTTCAGCGATTATTGGAAGCTCGGCCTGCCGCTGCTCATCTGGTTCTTCGTCGTCGCCGTCTTCGTCGTGCCGCTGATCTGGCCGCTATGATTTCGGCCCCGGCCGAATCTCGACGCGGACGGGCTGCAGCAGCGCCAGCGAGCCGTCGGCGCCCGGGGCCATCGTGTGGATGTAGAAGCCGGTGGGCTGGTCGTCGGTCGCCTCCATGACAGGCGAAGGCGCCGAGACGATCTTCAGACTGCCGCAGGTGCCGATCCAGTCGATGTGACGATGGCCGTGCATGGCGACGGCTGCCGCCGCGATGGGCGCGAGCTGCCGCGTGAACCAGCTGCCGTTGATCAGCGCGGTGCCGACGCGCTCCGAGAAGGTCTTCGCCGGTTTCGGATACTCGATCAGATGGTGATGCAGCGCGATGATCCAGCGGGCACGCGGAAACGTCCGGACGATCGCCAGCAGGGCCATCGTATCCTCGGCGGACACCAGGCCAAGCGCGTTGGTGAAGGAGAAATTGGCCTCGGCGTTTGAATTGAGGAGGATCAGCCCCAGGCCGTCGTCGCTGGCCGGCGTGGCGACCATCGGAAAAAGATCCGCCCAGAGGTTCGCCAGCGGGATGGACAGGCGCGGCGTTCCGGCGTCGGCAAACTGCCGGATGGATCGGCGATGCGGATCCAGCGCCTCGGAAAGCAAGCCGCCGAGTTGCTGGCGCGCGTGGTCGAAGACGCGGACGCGGCTCCCCTGGACGGCGTCCATGGCGGAAAGCGCCCGCATCTGCCGCAGGCGCTTCGCCGGACTCATGGGCAGTTCGAGGCGGGCCGGATTGTTGCGATCGACGATGTTGACGTCATGGTTGCCCGGCAGGATGAACATGCGCTCCGCCAGCGCCGGGTGGCGCGAGACGAGGTCGAGGAACGCGGCCCATTCGGAGGACCGCCCGGCGTCGGTCATGTCGCCGGTGACCAGCACGCAATCGAGAGGGTCGCTGGCGTGAATGGCGTCGAGCCTGTCGAGGACAAGGCCGAGCCGCTCGTTGCCGCGCGGCCCGAGGCGGCCGCTTTCGATGCGGAAGCCATACTCCTCCCCCACGACGTGGACGTCCGACAGGTGGGCGACGCGCCATCGCGGCGCTTCGGCTGGCGCCTCGTCGAAGGCCTGGAGGTCGCGCGGCTGGTCCATGGTGGCGTCGGCCGCCCCCCACAGAAGCGACGCGGCCGCCAGATAGAGCCCGATGATGGCGGCGGCGTTGGCCAGTGCCGGCACGATCAGGTGCAGCGGGCGGGTGAGCGCCTCGACGCCCGTCGCCCACAGCGTTGCCGGCCACACCGCCGCGACGACGGCGAGCGCGATCGCGCAGGCGACGAGCCCGGCCCCCGCCGCAGTCGCGGCGCGCAGGCGCGCCCGCGCGGCCTCGCTGGCGCCGCTTATCAGGAAGAGCTCCGCCAGGTGACGCAAACCCTCGCGGCAGAGCGCGTAGTAGGGCTGCACGACGATCGAATTCAGCGACCAGAAGCCCCGCTCGGCGCCTCGCATCAGGGGCCGGAAACCGAACCAGCCGATGGCGGCGATCGCCGCGAGGGCGATCAGCGGTCCGAGTCCGGCCAGTGCGGCGATCCTGGTCGACAGGGTCGAAAGCCAGCTGGTGGCCACCAGCAGGGACATGCCGAGGAGCACGCCGGGGACGATCAGGATGACGATCCAGGCCAGCACGAGCTTCGGCAGGCTGATTTCGGCGAGCAGGCTGCCCGCAATCGCGAGGAGCGAACGGCTCTTGGTGCTCGAGGCGTCGTCCTCGGCATCGCCGTCGCGCGGATCGATGATCATCCCGATGGCCTCGCCCGGTTGGAAGCTTTGCGAGACCTCAAGATCGGCGGTCCCGGCTCGGATGCAGAGGAACAACCTAACCTTGGATTCTCCTGCCAGATGTAGCATAATCGTTGCAAGATAGGACCGGTACTCGCTGCCGCGTTCCCAAGATGTTCGGATGGCGCAGAGCTGGAGTTCTTCCAGCGGTCCTCGTGGCGAGCAGCCAGCGCAACTTTAGAAGTGCAAGATCGGAAACGGGAGCGAAGCAAATGAGCCTCTCCGCAGGACTGCCCGACGCCTCGATGGACCTCACGCCTCTACGGGCCAAATGGGGGTGGATCGTCGCGCTTGGCGTCGTCTACCTGATCGCCGGCCTCATCGCCCTCGGCAGCGTCGTGACGGCGACGGTCGTCAGCGTCTTCGTGGTCGCCGTGATGATGATCGTGGCCGGCATCAGCGAGGTCATCAGCGCCTTCCAGGTGAAGAGCTGGGGACGCTTCGTGCTGTGGATGCTGGTCGGCCTGCTCTACGTCATCGCCGGCGTGGTCACGCTGCAGAACCCTGTCCTGGCCGCCGTCGTGCTGACCTTCACGCTCGGCATCGCACTCGTCGCTTCGGGCGTCATCCGACTTTTCCTGGCGTTCAGCGTCAAGAGCGAGCAGTCATGGGGGTGGGTCGCGCTGTCGGCGGTGATCACGGTTCTGCTGGGCCTGATGATCCTCGCACGCTGGCCTGTCTCCAGCATCTACATCCTCGGAGTGTTCCTGGGAGTCGACCTCGTCCTGGCCGGAGCCGGCTGGATCGGGCTGGGGCTGGGGCTCCGGCGCCGCACCTGACGAAAGTCGGCGCTTCTACCGAATGCCGCCGTGATCAGCGAGAATCGATCCGTTTCGGCCGTATCGGCGGCAGTCCTCCTGCTCGGGCTGCTCTATTTCGCGCAGTCCGTCTTCGTGCCGATGTTCTTCTCGATCTTCGTGATCGCGCTGGTCTGGCCGCTGCAGGCCCGGCTGGAGCAGCGGATGCCGAAGCTGCTGGCGCTGCTGATCACCATGACGGTGACGATGGCCATCGTCGGGGTCGTCGGCTCCGCCGTCATCTGGGGCTTCGGCAAGCTGGCGCAATGGCTTTTCCTCAACGCCGGCCAGTTCCAGGCCATCTACGTGGACTGGACGAGCTGGCTCGAGGAGCATGGGGTGTCGATCGTCGGGCCGCTCGCCGACCGGTTCGACGTGCGATGGCTGCTCGGCTTCACCCAGGGGATCGCCAATCGGCTCAGTAGCTTCACGGGCTTCGCCGTCCTGGTGTTCATCTTCGTCATGCTGGGGCTGCTGGAAGTCGAGGACTTCAACCGGCGGCTCCGGTCGCCGGTGCTGCAGCCGTTCGGCGAGCGCGCCTTGCAGGCCAATCGCGAGATCGGCGACAAGCTGCGCCGCTACATGATGGTCCGCAGCCTGGCCAGCGTGCTGACGGGGCTGGTCGTCTGGGGGTTTGCGTCGGTGGCGGGCCTGGAGCTTGCCGTGGCGTGGGGAGCGATCGCCTTTGCGCTGAACTACATCCCTTTCCTCGGCCCGCTGATCGCCACCGTCTTCCCGACGCTGTTCGCCATCGCCCAGTTCGACCAGTGGCAGATGGCGGCGCTGGTTTTCGTGGTGCTTAACCTGATCCAGTTCATCATCGGCAGCTACCTGGAGCCGCTGCTCACCGGGGCGTCGCTGTCGATCTCGCCGTTCGGGGTCATCTTCGCCGTCTTCTTCTGGAGCTTCATGTGGGGACTGCCGGGGGCCTTCATCGGCGTCCCGATCATGATCGTCCTCGTCGTCTATTGCGCGGGAAACCCCGCCTGGCGGTGGGTCGCCGTGCTGCTCGGGAAGTAGCCGCCTCGCGTCCAGCGCGCTATTCGACGCCCATGACCAGGCCTTCGATGTCGTGCTTCTGGGTGACCGGCACCAGCTCGTCGACGATGCGGCAGACCAGGCGATCGCGCAACGCGGGCGGCAGCGCCGCGTGATAGTCGGCCGTCACCATCAAATCGTGCAGCTTGTCGTGGCCGGCTCCGGGCGCGTCGACGCCGAGGACCAGCACGGGCCGCGCCACCGGCGAGGGATGTGCGGTGCCGCGGTGGATGGTGAGCGCTGAGCGGCAGGATATGTCGCCCATCTGCGGGTATTTCTTGACGCCCTTCGCGGCGAATTCGTCCCAGCTCTCCTTCGGCGGGAACATCTCGTGGTTCCAAAGCCGGCCGTCGACATATTGCGTGCCGACCGCCACTTCGAACGGACCCATGTCGGGGGTGACGTCGACGCCGGTAAGATTGAACGCCAGGGAGGTGATGCGCTTCTCCTCATAGGTGTCGGGCGGGGACGGAAAGTCGCGGTGCCAGGGTTGGTTCTTGGCGCCCTGGAACGGCGTGTCGAAGCCGATCTCGACGATCTGGTAGTTCGGACCAAGGGCTTCGCGACACATGCCGACGACCCACGGATGGGTGCACAGCTCGACGAAGCCCGAGAATTCCTGCGGATGAATCTCCACGTACCAGCGCCGCGGCCCGCGGCCGACGGCGCCGCCGGGACGCTGGATCGCCTTCCAGAAGGCGGTCATCATGTCCTCTCGCATCGCTTCGGCGAAGTCTCGCGAGAAGGCGCCCTTCTTGCCGACAATGCCGTCTGCCAAGAGGGTCGCGATGTCGGAGGCGAATTCCGGACGGGCTTCCTGTGAGGCGTTGCGGGTGTCCATGTCTCGCTCGATGCTTCGGGTTTCCGGTGACGATCAACTTAGCGGGCTCGTCCCGGGTTTCAATCGGGGGCGCGTGGGCCGGGCTGTCGAGAGCTGGATGAGGCAGAAAAAGCGGGAGGCCGCGGCTCCGAACCCACGGTTGGCCAGCGGCTCCCGAAAGGCTGCGGGAAAGGTATGGCCCCTTGGTCGGGACTTCCCGCAGCGGGGTCATCAAAGCCGGCCGCCGAGCCGGCGTCGACGGACCAAGGTCCAGCGATTTTGGGGTAGGTTCAGCTTCCGTTCCCGGCGCCTTGCTGGGGTTCTGCCGACAAATGGATGTTGAGCGCTCTGAGCACCTTCAAGATCGTCCCGAACTCCGGGTTCCCTTCCGCTCGAAGCGCTTTGTAGAGGCTCTCTCGGGATAGGCCGGCATCCCGCGCGACCTTTGCCATGCCACGCGCCTTGGCCACGTCTCCGATCGCAGCTGCGATGAGAGCGGGATCACCGTCCTCGAGTGCCGCATTGATGTATGCGAACACCGCCTCCTCATTGTCGAGATGCTCGGAAGGATCCCAAATTCTGGTTTTCACAGCCATCCCCAGATCATTCCTCCAGCTCTCTTGCCAGTTTCTTGGCAGCTACAATATCCTCTCTTTGCGAACCCTTGTCTCCACCGCCCAACAGGATGACCACGGACGCACCGCGAGATACGAAATAGACCCGATAGCCTGGGCCGTAGGAAATGCGCAGTTCACTCACGCCTTCTCCGACAGGCGCGACGTCCCCTGGATTCCCAAGCGACAACCGACGCACGCGAGTGAGGATGCGTGAGCGTGCATTGAGGTCTCGAACTGACTGAAACCAGCGGGCGTAGCTGTCGGTCTCACGAACGACTATCAAATTGAGAACGTATCCTATGGGCTACAGATTGGCAAGGGTGTGCAATTTCTCGAGAAGAGATGCCGGCTATTGCATTTATTGGCAGGAGGGCACTGCCGCACTTGCGTCGCAAGGTGGAGCGGGTAGCGGGAATCGAACCCGCGCGTTCAGCTTGGGAAGCTGACAGGCTGCCATTACATCATACCCGCGGCGGCCCTCTGGTATCACGCGCGGCCCTCGCCCGGCAACCGCAAAGCAACGGAAGCGCCGGCGCTTGCACCGGCGCCGTCGAATGCCTATTCAGCAGGCGGAACGGAGGCATTGACGCATGAATGGATTGGCGCGGTTCCTGGGCGACAGCCCGCTGCGGGTGCTGTTGAAGCTCGTCATCATCTCGTTCCTGGTCGGCATCGTGATGAGCGCCTTCGGCTGGTCGCCGTTCGACGTGCTCACCGGCATCCGCGACTTCTTTCTCGACCTGTGGCGCATGGGCTTCCGGGCCATCGACCGCTTCGTCGGCTATTTCCTGCTCGGCGCGGCCATCGTCGTGCCAGCCTTCCTCGTGCTGCGGCTGCTCAACCTCCGCAAATAGCGCCCGCAAGGGACAATTTTGGCGCTTTCGGCAAGCATTTCGGCACGCACCGCAAGTGCGGCCGGAGGGAAGATTTCCTACTGTCGTCGGTCGGAAGGGCTGACCGATGACGCAATCGCAACTGGCAGGCAACCCACCCGCGCAAACGACGCTGCGGGTGCTCGTCGGCGCCGTCGGTTGGACGGCGTTGGCGCTCGTGGCGGCGGTGCTTGCAGGCCTGATGCTCGGCTTCCTGGCCGTGCGCAGCGTGCTGCCGGCCGAGGAGAGGACCATCCTGTTCGCCGCCGGCGGGGCGCTGGGCGCATCCATCTTCCTGCTGTCGGTGGTGGCGAGCCACAAGCGGTGGGCGACCGACTATTTCGCGCTGCGCAACACGGCGGGCTGCCTGGCGCTGGTCGGCCTGGTGGCGGCGTACCAGATGATGCTCACCCGGCTGCTCGACCTGCCCGCGCCCGAGCACGGCCAGATGTTCGCCGTGCTCGTCGTCGTCGTCTGCGTGGTGTCGCCGATCTGCGAGGAGACTTTCTTCCGCGGCTTCCTGTGGGAGCGGATGGAGGCGGCCGGCGGCGTGCGCGCGGCGGCGCTGTGGACGTCGGTGCTGTGGCTGTCGATCCACGTCAACCCCGCCCACATCCTGCTGCTGGTGCCGGTCGCGGCGGCGCTCTCCGTCATCCGCATCTTCTCCGGCGGCACGCCGATGGCGATCCTGGCGCATATGGTGCTGAACGTCATCGCCGTCTTCCACCTATAGCGTCTCGCCGCAAAGCCGGCGGCGCTAACCGGCGGCCGCGGCCGCTTCCTCGAAGAGGATGGCGTGGCGAGCCGCCAGCGCCGGGACGTCCGTCGAGTAACCGCCGCCGATGATGCAGCAGACCGGCACGCCGCGACGGCGGAAGTGGCGGATCACCATGCGATCGCGTCGGCGCAGGCCGAAATCGGTGAGGCTCATGCGGCCGAGGCGGTCGGCGCCGTGCGGGTCGACGCCGGCGTTGTAGAAGACGAGGTCGGGGCTCGGAAGCGTCGACAGGCGGTCGAGCGCGGCGGCAAGCGCCTCCAGATAGGCGGCGTCGCCGGTCGCGTCGGCAAGGCCGACATCGTGATCCGACGCAATCTTGCGCACCGGATAGTTGCGCGCGCCGTGCATCGAGAAGGTGAAGACCCGCGGCTCGTCGGCGAAGATGTCGGCGGTGCCGTCGCCCTGATGGACGTCGAGGTCGACCACCAGCACGCTTCCGACCACCCCCTCGGCGAGCAGGAGCGCGGCCGCGACGCCGACATCGTTGAAGGTGCAGAACCCCGCGCCCTGGCTGCGCCTGGCGTGGTGGCTGCCGCCAGCGGCGTTGCAGGTAAGGCCCGAGGCGAGCGCCAGCCGGGCGGCCATGACGGTGCCTGCCGCGGCCAGGCTGGCGCGGCGGGCGACACGCTCGCCGACCGGAAAGCCGATCTCGCGCTCGATCGCAGGCTCCACCCGGCACGCCAGGACCTGGCCGACATAGGCCGCATCGTGGACGCGCTCAAGCCAGTCGCGCGCCGCCGGCGTCGGCACGCGCACCAGCCCGCCGCCGAGGCCGCGCGCCTCCAGCGCCTCGATCAGCATGGGATACTTGCTCATCGGGAAGCGATGGGTCGGCGGCAGGCGGGCGTCGTAGTCCGGATGGTGCACGATCGGCAGGACCATGGCCCAGAATGGGCGCACCGCGCCGCGGTGGCAAGCCGGGCGGGCGTCGCTGGCTCCCTCCCGAGCCGCTGCTGAACCTTGTGTCTTCCGGCTCGGCCGTGCACATGGCCAGGGCATGCACGGAAGGCGAATTCGATGACCGAGGCGGAACAGAGCGTGGAGCGACCCTTCGCCGTCGGCCACCGACTGGTGCTCGGCATCGCCGTGCCGATGATGCTCGCCTACCTGACCACGCCCCTGCTCGGGGTGGTCGACACGGCGGTGATCGGGCAGTTCGGCGACGCCGCACTGCTCGGCGGCCTGGCGGCAGGCACCATCGTCTTCGACGTCGTCTTCGCCAGCTTCAACTTCCTGCGCGCCGGCACGACCGGGCTGGTGGCGCAGGCCTTCGGGCGCGGCGACCGCCTGGAGGAGCGCGCCGTGTTCTGCCGCGCCGTGGCGATCGCCATCGCGGCCGGCCTGGTGCTGATCCTGCTCGCGCCGGCCGTGGCGGCGCTTGGCGGGGTGCTGATCGACGCCGAGCCGCGCGTCACGGCGGCCATGAAGATCTATGTGGCGATCCGGCTCTATTCGGCACCGGCAGCGCTCATCAACTATGCCGTCCTCGGCTATCTGCTGGGGCGCGGCGAGGCACGGCTCGGCCTGGCGCTGCAGATCCTGCTCAACGGGGTGAACATCGCGCTCTCCATCCTCTTCGGCCTGCATCTCGGCTGGGGCGTGGCGGGCGTCGCCTGGGGCACGGTGTGCGGCGAGGCGGTCGCGGCAGCGGCCGGGGTGGCGCTGCTCGTCGTGCGCTTCCGGCGGATGCCGCCGCTCGACATGGCGCGCACCTTCCAGCGCGGCCCGCTCCGCCGCATGCTTCATCTGAACCGCGACATCATGATCCGCTCCTTCGCGCTGATGGCGGCGTTCGCGCTGTTCACGCGGCAGGGCGCCCAACTCGGCACCGTGACGCTCGCCGCCAATGCGGTGCTCATGCATTTCTTCATGGTCGCCGGCTATTTCCTCGACGGCTTCGCGACGGCAGCCGAACAACTCGCCGGCCGTGCTGTCGGCGCCGACTACAGGCCCGGCTTCGACGCCGCTGTGCGGCTGACGGCGCTTTGGGGCTTCGCCATGGCAGGCCTGGCCAGCCTCGTCTTCCTGATGTTCGGCGCCGACGTCATCGCGTGGATCACCACCGCGCAGGAGGTGCGGCAGGCGGCGATCCAGGCCTTGCCATGGGCGGCGCTGACGGCGGTCAGCGGCGTGCTCGCCTTCCAGATGGACGGCGTGTTCATCGGGGCGACCTGGTCGCGGGACATGCGCAACATGATGCTTCTCTCGCTGGCGGTCTTCGCGGCGGCGATCTTCATCCTCGGCCGGCTGGCCGGAAATCCCGGCCTGTGGGCATCGCTCCACCTGTTCCTCATCGTGCGCGGGCTGACGCTGCTGTCGGTGATGCCGCGACGCGCCGCCTTCACCTTCTCGCGCTGAGCGTCAGTCGAGCGGCTTGTCGGCCCAGAAGTCGAGGCGTTCGTCGCGGATCGCCCGGAGCTGCGAGAGGCCGCGCGCGGCCAGGTAGTCGTCCATGCCGGCGAGGATCGAGGCCGGCAAAGCGGGGCCTTCGTAGACCATCCCGGTGTAGAGCTGGACGAGGTCGGCGCCGGCGCGGATCTTTTCCAGCGCGGCGTCGGCCGAAGCGACGCCGCCGACCCCGATCAGCGCCGGCTGCGGGCCGAGCAGCCGACGCATCCTGGCGAGGACCGCGGTGGAGCGCTCGAAGAGCGGCTTGCCCGACAGCCCGCCGGCCTCGCGCGCCCGGGCGGTCCAGGCCACGTGGCGGCGCGACAGCGTCGTGTTGGAGACGATGACGCCGCTGATGCCCTTGTCGCTCACCTCGGCCGCGACATCCGCCAGGTCGTCGTCGCCCAGGTCGGGCGCGATCTTGAGGAAGATCGGCACCTTGCGACTGGCCTTTCGGACCGACGCGCGGGCGGCGATCACCCGCGACAGCAGCTCGGCGAGCGCTCCCCTCGCCTGCAGATCGCGCAGCCCCGGCGTGTTGGGCGAGGAGACGTTGACGGTCAGGTAGCTCGCCAGCGGCGCGAAGCGGCGCACGCCGAGCTCGTAGTCGGCCAGCCGATCGGCGCTGTCCTTGTTGGCGCCGATGTTGACGCCGACGATGCCGAGCTGTTGCGGCCGCGCGCGCAGGCGGGCGACACAGGCGTCATGACCCTCGTTGTTGAAGCCGAGCCGGTTGATGACCGCCTGGTCGTTGGTCAGGCGGAAGATGCGCGGCTTCGGGTTGCCGGGCTGCGGCAAGGGGGTCACGGTGCCGACCTCGGCGAAGCCGAAGCCCAGCGACAGCAGGGCGTCCGGCACCTCGGCGTTCTTGTCGTAGCCGGCCGCCATGCCGAGCGGATTGGGAAAGTCGAGCCCGCAAAGCCGGACGCGAAGCCGCTCGGAAGGAGCCGGGGGCGGCGCGGAAAGCGTCAGGCCCGACCGCAGGGCGGCAATGGAAAGGCCGTGGGCTCTCTCCGGGTCGAGCGCCAGGAGCGCCCGGTGGCCGAGCCAGCGGGCGAGCCCGTTCATCGCCGAAGGCTGGGAAAGTCGTGGCGGCCGTCGGCCCCCAGCGGAAGCGGATCGACGCTGACGACGGCCGACAGCGGCAGCGGCGCGTAGAGGTGGGGAAACAATGCGCCGCCGCGCGACGGCTCGTAGCGCAGCGCAACACCTAGCGGGCGCGGATCGACGGCCACCAGCATGAGATCGGCCTGTCCGGCGAAATGGCGCGCCGCGGTCTCCTCGACCTGGTCGGCCGTGGAGAAGTGGATGTAGCCGTCGGCGAGGTCGACTCCGGCGCCGCGAAACGCGCCCTCCAGCTCGGCAGCGCTCCAGGTGGCGCTGGGCACGATCTTGTAGAGGATGGCGTCGAGGTCCATGCCGGCCCTCATAGGCGCAAAGCCGCGGCGGCGAAAGAGGGCGGGCGGCGCCGGCTCTCCCTATTTCCGGCGCAAAGGCGCCGCAAAGTCGAGGGCGACACCGATGGAGGATGGCCATGCGCCTTGCTGCCTTGATCGCCTCGCTCGCCATCGCCGCCGCGCTGCCCGCCAGCGCCGCCGCGCAGGACACCGACCGCTACACGCTGGAACGGTCGGGCGACGGCTATGTGCGCATGGATCGACGGACCGGCGAGATGTCGATCTGCTCCGAGCGCACCGGCCAGCTGGTCTGCAAGCTCGCGGCCGACGAGCGCTCCGCCTTCCAGGACGAGGTCGACCGGCTGCAGGAGCGGCTGACCGGGCTGGAGAAGCGGGTCGCCGAGCTGGAGACGGTGCAGCGGATCGATCCCCAGGCGATGCTGCCCACCGACGAGCAGTTCGAGAAGATCGCTCGGCTACATGGAGCGCTTCTTCCGGCGCTTCATGGACATCGTGCGCGATTTCGACAAGGATTGGCTGCGCGAGACGCCGCAGAGCGAGCCGCAGAAGACCTGAAACGGCGCTGCTCGTTGATCGCCGTTTCGTCGCTTGAATGGCGCCGCGCTCGCGTATAAGTTGAAGAAGATTGCTCGAAGAGGCCGGGAAACGGCCCGTGGAAGGGGAGAACCAGTTGCCGCCTGGCTACAAGTTCGTGATCGCCGACGACCATCCGCTGTTCCGCGGCGCGCTCAAGCAGGCGCTGGCGAGCTTCGCAGACAGCGGAGCGCTTCTCGAATCGGGCGATTTCGAGAGCACCAAGGCGCTGCTGGTCGGCCATGACGACGTGGACCTGGTGCTGCTCGACCTGTCGATGCCGGGCGCCAGCGGCCTTTCGGGCCTGGTGTCGCTGCGCGGCATCCACTCCTCGGTGCCGCTGGTGGTGGTGTCGGCTCATGACGACCCGGAGATCATCCGCCGCGCGCTGGAGCTCGGCGCGTCCGGCTTCATCCCAAAATCGGCCAGCATGGAAGCAATCCGCAGCGCCGTGGAGACGGTGCTTTCGGGCGGCATCGCGGCGCCCTCGGGGATCGAGCTCGGCGTCGAGCGCGACCCGGAGATCTCGGACCTGATCAAGCGCCTGCAGTCGCTGACGCCGCAGCAGACCCGGGTGCTCGGCATGCTCGCCGAGGGCCTGCTCAACAAGCAGATCGCCTACGAGCTCGGCGTCTCCGAGGCGACCATCAAGGCGCATGTGTCGGCGGTCCTGCAGAAGCTCGGGGTCGACAGCCGCACCCAGGCGGTGATCCTCCTGTCGAAGATCGGCGCCGATCCGTTGCAGACGGCAGGGTAGCTACTCCGCGGCGGTCGCCATCCGCCGCGCGCGGGTGATCATCGAGCGCAACGGCGCCGGCTTGACCGGCTTGTTGATCACCGCCACGTCGAGCGCGTCGGCGGCGCGGCGCACCTCGGTCGACCGGTCGGCGGTGACCAGGACCGCCGGCAGCTCGGTGCGATAGGCGGCCCGCAGCCCCTTGATAACGGAAAGGCCGTCCTCGCCGTCGAGGTGATAGTCGACCAGCACGATGTCGGGCGGCGGCCCGCCGCGGGCGGCCCCGGCCAGCACGCCGGAGCCCGAAGCGGTGCGGACCGTGCAGCCCCAGCCTTCGAGCAGCCGCCGCATGCCGTCCAGGATGCGCGGATCGTTGTCGATGCACAGAACGGTAATCCCGTCCAGCGCGGCGGCTGCCGGCGCCGGGCGCGGCGCCGAATCCACGACCACCGCCTCCGACGCCGCAGCCACCGGCAGCACCACGGAGAAGCGGGTGCCCCTGCCCTTGTCGGAGCCGATCTGGATCTGCAGGCGCAGGACGCGCGCGATGCGGTCGACGATCGACAGGCCGAGCCCGAGGCCCTGGGCCTCGCGGGCGCCCTCGTCGAGGCGCGTGAACTCGCGGAACACCGTGTTGAGCTTGTCCTTGGCAATGCCGATGCCGGTGTCGAAGACCTGCAGCTCTGCCATGCCGTCGCGGCGCCGGACGCCGACCAGGATGCGGCCGCTGCGGGTATACTTCACCGCGTTGGAGACCAGGTTCTGGACCAACCTGCGCAGCAGGTTGCGGTCTGTCTTGACCGCCAGCGATGACGGCACGATGACGAGGTCGAGCCCCTTGGCGGCGGCCATCGGCCGGAAATCCGTACCGACCTGGCGCAGCAGGCCGTCCAGCGCGAAGACCGTCGGCGACGGCTTCATCGCCCCGGCGTCCAGCCGGGAGATGTCCAGCACGGCGCCGAGGATCGTCTCCACCGACTTCAGCGAGGATTCGATGCTGGTCGCGGCGGCCCCGACATCGCCCTTGCCCGCCTTCTCGATCAGCGAGGAGCAATAGAGGCGGGCGGCGTTGAGCGGCTGCAGGATGTCGTGGCCGGCGGCGGCCAGGAAGCGCGTCTTGCCGAGATTGGCCTCCTCGGCCAGGACTTGCGCCTCCGCCAGCTCCTCGTTGACGCGGGTGAGCTCGGCCGTCCGGCTCTCGACGCGCTGCTCCAGCGTCTCGTTGGCGCGCTTCAGGGCCATGTCGGAACCGACGCGGGCCGTGATGTCGGCATAGGTGGCGACGATGCCGCCGTCCGGCATCGGGTTGGAACGGATCTCCAGGATGCGGCCGCTGGTCCTCAGCTCCACCTGCCAGGGCTTGCCGAAGCTGGTGAGGCGATCGAGCGTGCTCAGGCGCGCCTCGGGCCCGATGTCGCCGCGGCCGGCCAGGAAGCGCAGGATGCGGTCGAGCGAGACGCCGACCTGGCCCATCTCGTCCGGCAGGTCGAAGAGGGCGCGATACTGCCGGTTCCAGCAGGTCAGGCGGAAGTCCTTGTCGAAGACGGTGATGCCCTGCTCCATCTGGTCGAGCGCAATCTGCAGCAGGTCGCGGTTGTGCTGCAACGCCTCCGTCGCGTCGTCGAGCAGGCGGAAGGTGTCGCGCGAGGCGCTGTCGTTGCGCTGGAAGAGCAAGGAGAGGATCAGCCGGGCGGACGCGGAGCCGACGGCACTGGCCAAGAGCTGCTCGGAGAAGCGGATCATCGACATCGAGGCCGGGTCGTTGCCGCTGAGCCCCACGCCATCGGTCGCCTCGAAGGACTGGAACGACCGCTCGGTCCGCTCCACCCCGAGGTAGCGCGAGATGGTGTCCTTGAGGTCGTTGACGGTGACGGCCGTGCGGAAGCGGCGCAGGCTGGGCATCGGGCTGGCGTCGCGCGGGACGAAGATCGCCGCCTGGATGCGCTCCAGTGGCACCGAGGCGCGCGACAGCGAGCCCAACACGAAGAACAGCGCGTTGATCGACAGGCTCCACATCACGCCGTGGTTGAGCGGCTCGGCGACGGTGCCGAACAGCGCCTGCGGGCGCAGCGCCGCCAGGCCGAACGGGCCGTGGACAAGGATGTCGGTGCCGGGGCCGGCGAGCGACGGGAAGAGCAGCGTGTAGGCCCAGACGGCGATGCCGGCGGCCATGCCGAGGGCGGCGCCGCGCGCATTGGCGCCGCGCCAGACGAGACCGCCGAAGAAGGCCGGGGCGAACTGGGCGATCGCGGCGAACGACATCAGCCCGATCGAGGCCAGGCGGATGTTGGTGGTGCTTTCCCGGTAGTAGAGGAAGGCGATGAAGAGCAGCGTGAAGATCGCCGCCCGGCGGATGTTGAGGATGAGCGCCGACCAGTCCTCGGTCTCGGAACCCTCGTTCTTGAGCAGGCGGCGGACGAAGAGCGGGATGACCAGGTCGTTGGAGATCATGATCGACAGGGCGACGCTGGCGACGATGACCATGGCGGTGGCCGCCGACAGGCCGCCGATGAAGGCGACCATGGCGAGCAGGTCGTGGCCGGCGAGCAAGGGCAGCGACAGCACGTAGAGGTCGGCGCTGGTGCGGTCGCCCACCATGACGACGCCGGCGAGCGCGATCGGCAGCACGAAGACGTTGATCAGCACCAGATAGAGCGGGAAGACCCAGCCGGCCGTCCGGAGCTCCAGCTCGCTGCGGTTCTCGACGATCATCACGTAGAACTGCCGCGGCAGCATGATGATGGCGAAGCCGGATAGCCCGGTCATGACCAGCCAGGTGCCGAGCGACGTCGGGTGGGCGAGCGCCAGGCCGGCCCGCTCGTCGGCGGCGAGCGCGGCGATCAGCCCGCCGGGGCCGCCGGCCAGCACGAAGGTGACGAGCAGGCCGACGGCCAGGAACGCCGCCAGCTTGACCACGGATTCGACCGCCACCGCGAGGACCAGCCCATCCTGGTGCTCGGTGGCGTCGGCGTGGCGGGTGCCGAACAGGACGGCGAACAGGGCGAGCAGCATCGCCACGATGAGCGAGATGTCGCTCAAGAACGGGTCGAATGAGGGCGGAGCGCCGCTGTAGTGCTCGACCATGAGGCTGACCGAGCCGGAGATCGCCTTGAGCTGCAGGGCGATGTAGGGCACGGCGCCGACGATGGCGATCAGCGTGGCGATGAGCCCGACGGCGAAGCTCTTGCCGTAGCGGGCGGCCAGGAAATCGGCGATGGAGGTGATCTTCTCGGCCTTGGCGAGCCGCACGATGCGGCTGAGCAGCGGCAGACCGAACAGGAACACCAGGACCGGGCCGACATAGATGGCGACGAACTCCAGCCCGCGTTCCGACGCCAGGCCGACCGAGCCGAAGAAGGTCCACGACGTGCAGTAGATGGCCAGGCTGAGCGAATAGATGAAAGGTCGCGAATTGCCGGCAACCTTTGCGGCGGCTGCGCGATCGCCCAGGCTCGCGATGGCGAAGAGCAGCGTCACATAGGCGATCGCGATGATGACGACGATCCAGCCCTGCACCGTCCGACCCGATCCTCCACCCATGCGGAGCCGATGCTCCGCGGCGACGAAGAGGCAATCACAGGCGGCGCGCCAAGTCCACCGCGACGTTCGGCGCAGTCGGCCGCGACTTGACGGTTCTCCCGAGGGCGCGATTTGTTATGGTGCCCTGACGGCAGGCCGCATTCGACCGCGGCGCGCTGCCGGGCGCGGGTGAAGCGAAGGAGAACCGCAGAATGCTGAAGGAATTCCAGGAGTTCATCGCCCGAGGAAACGTCATGGATCTCGCGGTTGGCGTGATCATCGGCGCGTCCTTCGCCAAGATCGTCGACTCCCTCGTCAACGACATCATGATGCCGATCATCGGCGTCATCTTCCGCGGCGGCATCAACTTCGCCGACTATTTCTTTCCGCTGTCGTCGACCGTCACGGCGACCACGCTGGCGGAGGCCAAGCGGCAGGGCAATGTCTTCGCCTATGGCAGCTTCATCACCGTGCTGATCAATTTCATCATCCTTGCCTTCATCGTCTTCCTGATGGTCAAGGGCGTGAACACGATGCGCCGCCGCATGGCGGCCCAGAAGCCGGTGGAGCCCGACGCGCCGCCGGCCGACATCGAGCTGTTGACCGAGATCCGCGACCTCTTGGCTGCCCGCCCGCGCTGACACTGCCCGCCGGCCTGGACCAACGACCCTGTGCCGAAAGGCACAGGGTTTGCGATTTCCGTCGTGCAGTGAATTGGCTAGATGTCGTTGCTATGGAGGTTGTCCGTCCGAGGCTTGGATGCGAGGTTGCGGTTACCACACACGCGACCGCCACCCAGGAGCCTCGGATGGACATTCATGAGAATGCCAGAACCACGCCGCGCAGTCGAATGCTGATGATCGAACGTCTGGAGGCAGGCTGGACGGTCGCGGCCGTGGCCGTCGGCGCTCGGTGTCGACGGCAAGACGGTGCGCAAGTGGCGCGACCGCTTCCAGGCCGAAGGCGCTGCCGGGCTTGGGCGACCGCTCGTCGCGGCCGCATTCCTCGCCCGTGCCGGCTCGATGCCGTCGCCGAAGCCGAGATCGACAGCGCTGCGGCGCCAGCGCCTGTCCGGACCGGCGATCGCCCGCCGCCTCGGCCGGCCGGTCTCGACGGTCGGCAAGGTGCTGCGCCGGCTCGGGCTCGGCCGGCTCGAGGCGCTCGACCCGCCGCGCGCCAGTCATCCGCTACGAGCGGGAGAAGCCCGGCGAGCTGATCCACATCGACACCAAGAAGCTCGGCCGGATCGACGGCATCGGCCACCGCATCACCGGCGACCGGCGCGGCCAGAGCAATCGCCGCGGCCGCGGCGAGGGCCTCGGCTGGGAGGCCCTCCACGTCGCCGTCGACGATGCTTCCCGGCTCGCCTACACCGAAATCCTGCCCGACGAGAAGAAGACGAGCGCGACCGCCTTCCTCGAGCGGGCGCTTGGCTTCTTCGAGCGCCATGGCGTCACGGTCGAGCGGGTCATGACCGACAACGGCTCGGCCTACAAGAGCTTCCTCTTCCGAAACGCCTCGCAGCTCGCGGCATCAGCCACAAGCGCACCAGGCCCTACACGCCCCGCACCAACGGCAAGGCCGAACGCTTCATCCAGACATCCCTGCGCGAATGGCTCTACGCCCGCCCCTTCGAAAGCTCCGCTCACAGAACCGACGCCATGCCCGCCTGGCTCTGCGACTACAACACACTCGACCCACATGCCGCACTCGGCGGGAAGCCACCAATCTCAAAACTCACGGACAACCTCCGTGGAAACGACATCTAGAGCATGACGGGAAACGGAAGCCACCAAATGAGCCTGATCGAACAGCTGCGCGCCGAAGCGCGCGAAGCGCCGGAAAGCGGCATCGTCGAAGTGTTCACCCACGGCCGCGGCCGGCAAGGGCTCATCCCGCTCTGGGCGGGCGAAGGCGACCTGCCGACGCCGGACTTCATCTGCCGAGCCGGCGGCGCGGTCGCTGGCGGCGGGCGAGACCTTCTACACTGCCAGCGCGGCATCCCGGAGCTGCGCGAGGCGCTGGCCCGCTACCACAGCCGGCATTTCGGGCACGCCTTCGCCGCGGAGCGGTTCATCGTCACCGGCGGCGGCATGCAGGCGATCCAGCTGGCGCTGCAGGCGACTGCCGGGGCGGGCGACGAGGTGCTCTATCTCGAGCCCGGCCTGGCCGAACCTGCCGGCCGCGGCGGCCATCGCTGGCGCCATTCCGGTGGCCGTCGAGCTCGGCCAGTCCGGCAATGGCTGGACGCTCGACGTCGACCGGCTGGCTGCGGCGGTGACGCCGCGGACGCGGGCGATCTTCGTCAACTCGCCGTCCAACCCGACCGGCTGGACCGCCGACCGCGAGACCCTGGCGGCGATCCTGGAGCTGGCGCGGCGGCGCGGGCTGTGGATCATCGCCGACGAGATCTACAGCCAGTTCCACTACGACGGCGGCCGCGCGCCCTCCTTCATGGACGTCATGGAGGCCGACGACCGCATCCTGTTCGTCAATACCTTCTCCAAGAACTGGGCGATGACCGGCTGGCGGATCGGCTGGCTGACGCTGCATCCCTCGCTGCAGCAGGTGTTCGAGAACCTGGTGCAGTACTCGACCTCAGGCGTTGCGTCCTTCATGCAGCGCGGCGCGGTGGCGGCGCTCGACGAGGGCGACGCCTTCCTCTCGGAGCGAGATCAAGCGGGCCCGCCTCGCCAGGGACCGCGTGGCGGGACGGCTGGTCGCCACCGGGAAGGTGCGGCTCAGCGTGCCGCCGGGCGCCTTCTACATGTTCTTTGCCATCGACGGGCAGCCCGACAGCCGCCAGGTCGCGTTCGCGCTGATCGACGACGCCGCAGTGGGGCTTGCGCCCGGGGAGCGCCTTCGGCGCGGCCGGCGAAGGCTATCTGCGGCTCTGCTTCCACCGCGAATTGGCAATGCTGGAAGAGGCCGCCGAGCGGATCGCGACCTGGATCGAGACGAAGGGCGGCTAGACTAGAGCAGTTCACCGTTTCACAGAAACGGATGACCTGCTCTATCTCTTTGTTTTATACGCATTTGTGCGACGCCAGGTGATTCCACCTGGCTGCAAAATGCTCAGCCGCCCGACTTCGGCACCAGCAGCGGGATGATCCGGTCCGACTTGGCGACCGCCGGCTTGCCGGCTTCGCGGTAGGGGATTCCCAGCGCGTCCCACGTCTCGACCAGCGCGTCGCGCAGGGCGTCGATCAGGCCGTCGGCATGGAAGGGCGTCGGCGTGATGCGCAGGCGCTCCGTGCCGCGCGGCACGGTCGGGTAGTTGATCGGCTGGATGTAGATGCCGTGCTGGTCGAGCAGGCGGTCGCTCGCCGTCTTGCAGAGCTCGGGATCGCCGACCAGGATCGGCACGATGTGCGTCTCGGACGGCATGACCGGCAGGCCGGCGGCCGACAGGACATCCTTGGTGCGCCCGGCCTGCCGCTGCTGGCCTCGCGCTCGGCCGGCGAGGCCTTGAGGTGGCGGATCGAGGTCGGCGGCGGCCGCGGCGATCGCCGGCGGCAGCGCGGTGGTGAAGATGAAGCCCGGCGCGTAGGAGCGGACCGCGTCGACGACCATGCGCGTTGCCGGCGATATAGCCGCCGAGCGCGCCGAAAGCCTTGGCGAGCGTGCCTTCGATGATGTCGATTCGTCGGCCAGGCCCTCGCGCTCGGCGATGCCGCCGCCGCGAGGGCCGTACATGCCGACCGCGTGGACCTCGTCGATATAGGTCATCGCACCGTATCTGCTCGGCGAGGTCGGCGATTGCGGCGATCGGCGCGATGTCGCCGTCCATGGAATAGACGCATTCGAAGACGATCAGCTTGGCGCGCTCCCGCCCGGCGCTGCGCAGCAGCGTCTCCAGATGCGCGACGTCGTTGTGGCGGAAGATCCTCTTCTCGGCGGCCGAACGGCGCACGCCCTCGATCATCGAGGCGTGGTTGAGCTCGTCGGAAAGGATGAGGCAGTCGGGCAGCAGCCGGGCGATGGTCGAGATCGCCGCCTCGTTCGAGACGAAGCCGGAGGTGAAGACCAGCGCCGACTTCCTTGCCGTGAAGGTCGGCGAGCTCCTGCTCCAGCTCGACCAGCGGGTGGTTGGTGCCGGAGATGTTGCGGGTGCCGCCGGCGCCGGACGCCCATGCGGCCGGCCGCGTCCTGCATCGCGGCGATGACGTCCGGGTGCTGGCCCATGCCGAGATAGTCGTTGGAGCACCAGACCGTGATCTCTTCGGCATGGCCGTTGGAACGCCAGATGGCGCGCGGAAAAGCCCCGGCGATGCGCTCCAGGTCGGCGAACACCCGGTAGCGCCTCTCGGCATGGACCTGATCGATCGCTTCCTCGAAGAACCGCTGGTAGTTCATGGCGATATCCCGGCTTTCCGGGCGCGGATCATAATCAGAGCCCGCCGGAAGGTCTATTGTACCAATGGGGTCAAAATGCCACGCCCCGGCATCGAGGGGTTGGGCAAGCGGCCCGCGATCCGCTAAGGACCATCGCAGCGAAAATGGCGCTCGCAAAGGCGCAGCGCGTCAGCAGGAGCGATCGAATGGCGGTCTTGGTCACGGGCGGCGCCGGCTACATCGGCAGCCACATGGTGTGGGAACTGCTCGAACTCGGGCCAGGACGTGGTGGTGCTCGACCGGCTGTCCACCGGCTTCGACTGGGCCGTCGCGCCCGAGGCGAAGCTGATCGTCGGCGACATCGGCGACGTCGGCCTGGTGCGCGATATCCTGAAAACTCACCAGGTGGATGCGGTGATCCACTTCGCCGGCTCCATCGTGGTGCCGGAATTGGTCGCCGACCCGCTCGGCTATTACGAGAACAACACGGTCAAGACGCGCTCTCTGCTCGAGGCGGTGGTGCGCGAGGCGGTGCCGCACTTCATCTTCTCGTCGACGGCCGCCGTCTATGGCGGGGCGGGGCTCGAACCGGTGCGCGAGGATGCGCCGCTGAAGCCGGAATCGCCCTACGGCGCCTCCAAGCTGATGACGGAGTGGATGCTGCGCGACGCGGCCGCGGCGCATGGCTTCACCTATTCGGCCCTGCGCTACTTCAACGTCGCCGGGGCCGACCCGCGCGGCCGCACCGGGCAATCCACGCCCGGGCGCCACGCATCTCATCAAGGTCGCCTCGGAGACGGCGCTCGGCAAGCGGCCGTCGATGCAGGTCTACGGGACGGACTATCCGACGCCGGACGGCACCTGCATCCGCGACTACATCCACGTCAGCGACCTCGTCGCCGCACACCGGCTGGCGCTGGATCGCCTGCGCGCCGGCGGCAGCAGCCTGGTGGCGAATTGCGGCTACAGCCACGGCTATTCGGTGCTGGAGGTGATCGACAGCGTGCGCCGCGTCCACGGCGCCGACTTCGAGGTCGGCATCGGCCCGCGGCGGCCGGGCGATGCGCCCGCCGTCATCGCCAATTCGGAGCTGGCGCGGCGCGAGTTCAACTGGGTGCCGCAATATGACGATCTCGACCGCATCGTCGGCGATGCGCTGGCCTGGGAGAAGCTGCTCAGCCGCAAGAACGTCGTCGGGCGAACGGCGGAAACCTGACGCTTTGCCGGCTCGCGGCCCGACCAAGGTCGGGAAGCCGGGGCATTGGTCCTGCCCGGCTCGCGGCACGACGCCGCGGCGGCTAGAATGCCGCCATGTGCAGTGACCCGAGGATGACCCGGCGCAGGCTGTTCGGCAGCCTCCTGGCCGCATGGGCCATGGCGGCCGTCGCGCTGCCGGCATTCGCCAAGGACGGCGGCAGCGGCGGGTCGGGGTCAGGCGGCTCGGGGGGCGGCTCGGGCGGGTCGGGCTCCAGCGGCCCAGGCTCCGGCGGGTCTGGAAGCGGCTCCAGCGGCCCGGGAAGCGGCTCTAGCGGGTCGGGGAGCGACAATTCTGGTCCCGGCGGCGGCGGTGATGACCTCGGCGGCGACGATCACGGCGGCGACGCGGGACGTGACCGGGGCGGCGGGTCCGGCAAGGCGCGCGGGCGTGTCGTGTGGTCGCGGGTTCGCGGCGACAGCGCCGAGGTCCGCTACTCCGACGGATGGAGCGAGCAGGTGGCCGGCCGCCGCTACCGGCTGCGCGACCCGGAGAGCCGCGTGGTGATCGAGCGACCCTCGAAGCGGGTCGACCTCGACAGGCTGCGCAGAGCAGCGCCCAGCCGCTAGCTCAGGGGCCCGCCCGGTCGCCGAACAGGTCGCGCGCCTTGATGGCCGCCTCGACGCGGTTGCGCACGCCGAGCTTCTGGAAGACGGCGGACATGTAGTACTTCACCGTCTTCTCCTGCAAATCGAGCTTGCGGCCGATCTCCTTGTTGCTCAGGCCCTCGGCGACGAGCCTCAGGATCTGCTCCTCGCGCTGGGTCAGGGCGGGCGGCGCAGGCGTTTCAGCGGAGGAATCGCGGCGGTCGCGCATGGCGACCAGGAGGCGGGCCGCGAGGCCCGGCGCGACATAGCTCTCGCCGGCCGCCACCCTGGCCAGGATGGACAGGAGCTCCGGCGCCCCGACGCCTTTCAGCACATAGGCCGAGGCGCCGGCGTCGAGCGCCTCCATGATGTCGTCGTCTTCCTCCGAGACGGTCAGCACGACGATCCGCGCCGCCGGCGCGGCCGCACGCACGCGGCGCACGGCCTCCAGGCCGTTGCCCGGCATCGAAATGTCGAGCAGCACGAGGTCGGGCAGCCTGGCCTCGGCCAAGGCTGCGGCGTCGTCGGCGGACGCGCCCTCCCCGGTGACCTCGAAGCGCGGATCCTCGCCGATCGAGCGCATGACGCCGTTGCGATAGAGGGGATGGTCGTCGACGACGACCACCGTCTTGCGGTCAGACATGGAATGCCTCTGCGTCCAACGCGATGGTCATGGTCATCTCCGCCTGCCGTCCCGGCGCGATGCGGAAGTCGAAGCTTCCCCCGAGGCTCTCGACGCGCTCCCTCAGCCCTTCCAGCCCAAGGCCACGCGGGACTGCGGGCTCGGCCGGGCCGCTGCTCCCACCGTCGAGGCGGTTCGACACCGTCAGCGTCAGCCGGCCGTCGGCGATGCGCCCGCGCACTGCCTGACCCGCCCCGTCGGCATGCCGGTAGGCGTTGTTGAGCCCCTCCTGAACGAAGCGGAAGACCGAGATCGCCACCGGGTGCGGGACCGCAGTCGGCATGTCGACGTCGACAGCGACCTTGGTATCGGTGCGGGCCTCGTGCGAGCGGACGACCCGCTCCACCGTTCTGCCGATTGGCACGCCGTCGATCTCCGGCAACGACAAGCCCTTGCAAAGATTGCGGATTTCGCGAATGGCCTCGGTCAGCGCACCGTCCACCACTGCGAGCTCATGCTGCCGCTCTTCTTTGTTGCGCGACCGCCCCAGGCTCGCCAGGCGCAAGGCCGCCAGGCCGATCAGCTGGGCCGGGCCGTCGTGCAGCTCGGCGCTGATACGCTTCAGGAAGCTCTCGTTGAGCTCAGCAAGGCGGCTCGAGGCGCGCTCGGCCCGCACCTTGAGCGCCCGGCTCTCGCGCGACATGCGCTCGGAGTTGGCGACGCGGCGCTCGAGCTCGCGCCGCTGGTCCTCGATCACCCGGCTCGCCTGGTGAACGATGCCGAACAGAGTGAAACCGATCAGCAAGGTGACAGCGCCTACCAGCGCCCAGCTCTGACGGCGCGCCGCCCCCAACGCCGCGGCCAGGCCGCTCGCGTTCTCGTAGAACTCGGCCACCGCGATCACCTTGCCCGACCACGCCTGGCGGATGGGGCTGTAGACCTCCAGCAGCGGCACGCCGGCACTTTGCTCCGCCGCGCTTTCGGGATCGTCGAGCTGATCGAGCTCGGCCACGAGATGGCCCTCCAGCGCACGGGCAAGCCCCGCCGACGGCGCAAAGCGCCGGCCGATCAGGTCGGGCTCGGCGGCGTAGGCAATCAGCCCGCCCGGCTTCCAGATCTTGATGGACAGCACACGCTGGCCGAAGGCGCTGCCCGCCAGCAGCTCCTCCAGCGCCCTGGTCGGGCCGATGGAAAGCATGTCGGCCTCGTCGAGCTCCTGCGCCAGCGGCGCGATGAAGCTGTCCATGAAAAGGGCCGTCGCCGCGCCGGTGCTTTCCACCACGCGGGCCGAGATGACCGACGTGACCCAACTGCCGATGACGATCATCGACACCAGCATCACGGCGCCGCCGGCGAGCGAGAAGCGCTGCACGAGCGTCAGCGCGGCGAGGCGCGTCCGAATGCCTGACAAGCGCGATGCCTCGATCTCCATGGCGCGACGTTACCCAACATCCCCCGGCTCGACAATCGGACCAAGGCCGGCTCGCGCGGCGCCTTTGGCCTGCCATCCGCCAGCCATCGACCCGACCAAGGTCGGGAGGGCGCTGCGGCAGCAGGCCGGAAGCGGACGGCAGGGGTCGGGCCGACCTTTCCGGATCGACGGGGCCGGACCAGTCTCCTTCGCGTCGAAGGGCGGCGACGTCCGCTTCAATCACAGGAGGACCGAAGGATGCGAATTTCGAGGCTCGTTGGGAAAGCGGCGCTCAGCGCCTCGGTGGCAGCACTGCTCGCGGCCGCCCCCTATCATGTCGCCAAGGTGCACGGCACCGCCACGCTCGCCCCGGCGGCCGCCTTTGCCAAGGACGGCCATTCGGGCGGCGGCGGCGACAGTTCCGGCTCGGGCAGCGGCCGCTCCGGCAGCGGCGGCGACGACCATGGCGGGCGCCGCGGTGGCGACGACGGCGCGGGTGACGATCATAGCGGCCGCCGCGGCGGCGACGACCGCGCCCGCAACGACGACCGTCGCAACGGCGCCGAGCACGTCAACCCGGCGACGGGCGACCGGGTGGAAGTCGCCGGCAACAGCATCGAGGTGGTCCACCCCGACGGGACCAAGGAAGAGATCGAGAACGGCCGCTTCGAGCAAAAGAATGCCGCCGGCCGCACCGTGGTCGAACGACCTGCCACGCAGGCCGACGTCGCGCGGCTGCGCGGATTCGCCTTCTAGGCGACGAAAAGCGCGGGCGTGCGGGAACCAGAGCGCGGGGCTTCCGCTTAGAGAACAGCGGAAGTTCCACCGGAAGGACGCCGATGTACGTTCTCGCGCTCGCCACCGACTATGACGGGACGCTCGCCAAGGAGGGCCGCGTCTCCGACGAGGCGCTGGCCGCGCTCGAGCGGCTGGCAAAAACGGGTCGAAAGCTGCTGCTGGTGACGGGGCGGGAGCTGCCCGACCTGGAAAAGGTGTTTCCGAGGCTCGACATCTTCGACCGCATCGTCGCCGAGAACGGCGCGCTGCTTTACACGCCGGCTTCGCACACGGAGCGCGAGCTGGCGCCGAAGCCTTCGGTCGAGCTGGTCAAAGCGCTGGAAGCCAGGGGCGTCGCGCCGCTCTCGGTCGGCCGCTCGGTGATCGCCACCTGGGAACCGCATGAGACGGCGGCGCTCAAGGAGATCAAGCGGCTCGGGCTCGAGCTGGAGATTGTCTTCAACAAGGGGGCGGTGATGATCCTGCCGAGCGGGGTCAACAAGGCGTTCGGGCTGGCGGCCGCGCTGGAGGAGCTGGAGCTTTCGGCGCACAACGTGGTCGGCGTCGGCGATGCCGAGAACGATCATGCGTTCCTACGCGCTGTCGGCTATGGCGTCGCGGTCGAGAACGCCCTGCCGCAGGTCAAGAAGACGGCGGACCTGGTGACGCGCGGGGCACGCGGCGAGGGCGTCATAGAGCTCGTTGACCGCCTGATCGAGGACGATGCAAGGTTGTTTGCGGGCGACCGGCACCAGGTGACGGTCGGCGCGCCGGCCGACGGCGATCTCCTCCGCATATCGCCCTACGGCAAGGGCGTGCTGATCGCCGGCACCTCGGGCATCGGCAAGTCGACGCTGGCGACGCTTTTGATGGAGCGCTTCGCCGACCAGGGCTTCCAGTTCTGCGTGATCGACCCGGAGGGCGACTACGAGGAGCTCGAGAAGGTCGTCATGGTGGGCGACGCCAAGACGGCGCCCAGCACGCAGCAGATCCTCGACGTGCTCCGCAAGCCGGCCAACAACGTGGTCGTCAACATGCTGGGGCTGAAGATCGACGAGCGGCCGAACTACTTCGCCAAGCTCTTGCCGGAGCTGGCCAGCCTGCGTGCCCGGACCGGCCGGCCGCACTGGCTGATCGTCGACGAGGCCCATCACCTGCTGCCGACGGCGCGTGACGGCGCCTCGCTCGCCGTGCCGCAGTCGCTGACGGCGACCATCCTGATCACCGTGCATCCGGACCTCGTCTCGCCCGACGTGCTGGCCGACGTCGAGACGGTGATCGCGCTCGGCCCGGAGGCCGACAAGGTGATCGCCACCTTCGCGGAGCTGGTGTCGGTGCCCGTGCCCAAGGAAAACCGCGCGCCGGTCGACGACAAGGTGCTGTTCTGGAACCGCGGCGGGCAAGAGGCGGTCGCGACGATCGCCGTGGAACGGCCGCTGCAGGCGCGCAAGCGGCACCGCCGGAAATATGCCGAGGGCGACCTGGGCGACCACAGCTTCCTGTTCACCGGGCCGGAAGGCAAGCTGAAGCTGAAGGCGCAGAACCTGATGATCTTCGTCCAGCTCGCGGAAGGCATCGACGACGCCAGCTGGGAGCATCACCTGAGGGCGGGCGACTACTCGGCCTGGTTCCGCGACAAGGTGAAGGACCCGGAGCTGGCCGATGAGGCCGCGGCGATCGAGGAGGACGAAGCCATGGAGGCGGCCGGCTCGCGCGAGGCGATCATCGACGCCGTGCTGCGCCGCTACACCGTGCCGGCGGACTGATCGCCAGGGTCCGGCAAATCGGTGGCGGACGGCTGGACAGCCCGGAAACTCATGCTATAAACCACGCGCTTTCGGGGCGGCGCCAAGCCGCCCGAGGCCGTGCTGGCCGGCCGGTCGGCCGCAGCCAGGCCCAGGTAGCTCAGTTGGTAGAGCAACG
>CAWKFT010000022.1:0-13037 GCA_963848975.1 uncultured Alphaproteobacteria bacterium | reverse complement strand
AGCCTGCCGGATAGTGAATAAGTCCGCCTCCGAGTGGAGGCGGACCTATGATCGAGGACCATGTCGTCGATGCCGGCAACGCACATCCTTGCCGGCGCAAGCGGGAGCGATATCCTCTCGGAGAGGGCGTGACCGGGGCCGCTGGGCACCCCGCCCTCTCCAGGTAAGAGGCCTGCTCGCGAACGCGATCGACGGAGTTCGATGCTCGGCTCGCCGACGCGACAAGCCACAAGGATAGGAGACGAACGAACGTCGTCGATGGCGAGAGCGGCCCGTTGCCCGCCATCTCGAACGCTGCGATGGGATTCGATGCGCAAGAAGATCTCCGTGCTGCTCACGATGAGCTCCTTCGAAATCGGCTTCGACACGAGGTTCGGGGTTGCCGACGGCCTGGCCATGGTCAACGCCCTGCTCGCCCGACATCATCAACCGCCGCTGTCCGAGATGACCTGGAGCATGCAGCGCTGCCGGCGGCCGCAGGCCTTCACCTTCGGCGGCGGCTATTGCGGCTTTCCCGCCGACGAGTTCATCGCGCTGGTGGCGACCTTCGACTGGCTCTATCCGCAGAACGTCGTGCTCGTCCTGCAGCCGGGCTCAGGCAGCGTGCTGACCCGGGTGTGGCGGCCGAGCGCGACGATCCACCACTTCCCGAGCAGCAAGCCAGCGCTTTCCTCGCCACAGGAACGGACCCCCAGCTGACCGCGCAATCGCCGGCAAACCGCGCGTAACAGTGCCGGACGTGACACAAATCGCCTCTCGACCGGTCTAGGACAGGGCATGCCACCGTGCGGGCGCGCGGCGGCGGACTGCTCTGCCCGACCGCCTTGCCAGCGGCCTGAGACCGATCGAACGCATCTACATGATCTCGACAATTCGCGGTGCCGCCGCCTCCAAAGCCCCAGCCGGGACGCGCCGCCGCACATGACCGCGCTCGCCCTCCCCCTATCAAACGACCAGGGCCGCGGCAGGCCGCGGACCGACGCGTGCGACGGTCACTCGGCCCGCAGCTTCCTCGACGGGTTCGACTGGCAGGCGGCGACCCGCGACGGTTCGGCGCCGGCGCCGCTGCCGGCCGTCGGCTGCCTCGGCTTCTGGATCGAGCGCCAGCCGGCCCTGCAAGGGCGGTCGCAGCCGGTTCCGGGCCGCCATGCGCTGTTCATCATCGACCGTGGCTCGCTGGAGCTGGACCAGGGCCTCACGGCGACCGCCAAGCGCTCGGCCGCCCACCCGGCCTGCCTGGTCGTCGACCTTGCCCATGTGCGGACGGTGAAAATCGAGGCGCGGGCCCGCTGCCTCGTCATGAGCCTGCCCAGCGAGGCGCTGCGGCGGCAATCGTCGGCGCTGCTGTCGCCGGCGCCGCGCGGCCGCGCGCTGCCGTGGGCCGGGCCGAGCCCGATGGCCGTCAAGGCGGCGATCGAGGCGATGACGCCGCTGGCGCGCGACCGCAATGCCGAGACGGCGGCCTCGCTGATCGACGAGCTGATGGCGGCGTGGCTGTCGGCGCACGTGCCGGGCATCGCCTCCCTGTCGGAAGCGCTCGGCAACCGCTATGTGCGGCGGGCCGTCGAATTCGCCGGCAACAATCTGCACGCCCGCATTTCGGCCCGCGACCTCGCCGAGGCAGCGCGCTGCAGCTTGCGCAACCTGCATCTGTCCTTCAGCAAGCATCTCGACACGACGCCGACCGCCTATCTGCGTGGCGTGCGCTTCGACCGCGCCCATGCGCTGCTGCGCAGCGGTACCTATCGCCGCGTCGCCGACGTGGCGTCCACCCTCGGACTTCACCTGCCTCGGACGCTTCGCGGCGGAGTATAGAGAGCGCTTCGGCGAGCATCCGTCGACCACGCTGCGCTCGGCGCTTGACGCGGCCGCGGACGAGATGGCCGAAACTCGAGGCCGAACTTTCCACTCTTCCAGACGAATCCTGACCGTCCGACGCTCATCCTGGACGTAGCCATACGCGAGCAGACGCTCGCCTTTCTGCAACCTATTCGAGAAGAATCCGCGCTGCCGGTACGTATTGCGCACCGCTTGTTCCGAAGCGGCAGTTATCTTCGTGTACTCTTGCCGGAGTGTTGCTCCGGAAGGGATCTCTCCTAGGCTTCGTTTGCCGAGGAGGGTCAACCCTCAAAGAAGAAACGCAAAATCTTCCTCGCGAGTAGAATAGTCGCCCTCTTTGCCAGCAGGTTTGCTGTGAAGGCTCATTGCTTTCACCGGCGGAAGCTTTGCCGGTCGGTACAAAAAACGTTGATCGATTAAGGGGATACTCGAAATGGCGATTGCAGTTACGAATGGGATGGTCGATCCGAACGATCTGAAGACCCTGCAGACTTTGCAATACGGGCGGCAAACGGCGCCCGAGATCATCACGCTGTTCACGAAAGCCGCCGCGGGAACCTTGCAGGCTGCCGATGTGATCGCCGCCGCGCCCTGGATCAATGCGCTCTGGCCCTACTACGACGCGCCTCTCGGGCCGCTTCTCGCCAAGTACATGCCGGCGGGCTCGACGCCCATCACCCTCGCCTTCTTCAAGGATCTCTCCCTCCTGAGCTCTGGCAGCGACCTGACGAGCTTCGTCGTGAAGAAGGCGCTCGATCCAAGCCTCGGGACCCTGTCGACAGTTGACATCTTCAACGCAAGTCGCGCCTACGCTGTCGCGAAGCTGGACCCCTCGCGACTGTCGATCGCCGACAAATACCTGACCGCGGCCGAGCGCAGCTATCTCGCCGGCGTTTCAGTGTTCAATTCCACCAACTCCGCCCAACAAGAGGTGGCCTGCGGGCTCAACGAGTATGACGAGGTCGCCCGCATCGGCATGCTCTACGGCAGCGCCACGTTCGGCGCGAGCGTGACGGCGGCGCTCGATGCGACGTTCAAGTCGGCGGGGCAGGATGAGAAGAACCTGCTGATGGCCGCCATCGGGACAGCGGTCGCGACGGCTCAAACGGGTGCGAAGACTGGGCCGGGCGCCTATGCCAAGCTTGCACTCGCCAAGATGGCGGATCTCGTCCAGGTGCAAGTCGGAACGGTCACGGCCGCGTACGACGCCTTCGTCGCCAGCCTCACCCAGCAGGCAACGCAGATTCTCGCTGTCGAACCCTCGCTGACCCGGGACCAGCTCGCCGCGCGCCTCGTCGCCAATTCTGCAAAGTCGGGCTTGAACGGCAGCGTGCAGGGCGACCTCCTGAGTGCCTCCATCAAGAGCACCGCCGTCGGCAAGCTGCTTGTCGAGACGATCTTCCACGCTGACCGCAGCACCATCGATCCCGCCACCGTCTGGGCCGCCTCGACGGCGCTGGTGGGGCTGCGGAACGACGCGCAGATCCAGGGGCTGCTGCAGAAATACGTCGCCAATCCGTCCGTCGCGTTCTCGGCCACCTTCTACCAGGACGTCACGGGTGCCGTCGCGTCGAGCCCGGCACTGGCGGCGCTGATGTTCGAGAAGGCGATCGTCGGCTCGGTCAACACCGCAGACCTCCTGGCGACGGCACTCGAAATCGGCAAGCTCGACGCCAAGAAATCTCGCTGGCGTCACACCCTTCCTGACAAAGTATTTCAGCGGAACGCCGCTGGCGTCGACCTCCTTCAGCAAGGACATCGTGCTGGCCGCGACCCACGTCGGGTCGGCCATGGCAGCCCTGATCGGCAAGGCGGCTACCCAGCCGAAGGACAGCCTGACACGGACCGATATCCTGACCGCGCTCGACGAGCTGAAGTCGGTGCCGAGCAGCGATCCCGCCTCGGTCCTCTTCGCCAAGTATGTCGGCGGCATCCTTCCGGTGAGCAATGGCTTCATGAACGACCTTGCCGTGGCCAAGGCCGTCGCGCCGGCGTTCGGTGCCCTGCTCGCCGACCTCGTCGGCCGCCAGACGATCCCCGAAGTCCAGCGGTCCGATGATCGCCGAGGCGCTGACCCAGATCGCAGCCCTGGGCGGGACCAACGCGACCGTGACGTCGCTGGCCGATCGGTTCCTGGGAATGCGCGTCGGCACGGCTCTTGCCGGCACCAAGGGCAAGGACCTGGCTGCCGCCTACCAGGCGCTGACCGCGACGTTGACCGCCGGCGGCGACGCAAACCCCGGTGTTCACCTGACGATCGTCAACGCGCTTGCCTCGGCACTGACGGATTCCATTCCGTTCCTGACGGGCGCGGCCGGCGTCGCTTCCTCCACCCCGCAGTCCAAGGCCTTCGGCAGCGTCATCGCACAGATGAAGGCGGCGATCGATGCCCTCCCCGTCGGACAGGATCGCGCCGCGTTCTACGCTTCTCTGGTCGTCCGTGAGGCGTCGCAGTTCGGGCCGTCGCTCGACATCGGCCAGTCCCTGCCGGTCATCGCGAGTGCCCTACAAGGGCTGCGCTATGCGCCGCCCGGAGCCGCGTACACGGCGGCGATCTCCAAGTTCAGCACGGCGCTGACGTCTCTGCAGGCCGCGCTCGACAGCGGCAACGGCCTGGCCGCGCTCACCGGGGCGGACGTCCAGGGCCTCATGCAGGCCTTCCGCGACATCGCCACCGTTGCCGGCCCTACGGGCTACAGCACGGACGCCGCTGTCCAGAGCGCCAAGGCTGCGGCCGCGACGCTCGGCACCAAGCTGTTCGGCAGCACGCTCTACGGCCTGATCACCGGCAGCGAGGGTGCGGCGTTCCTGTCTGTCGCGGCCACCTCGCCGTTCCTCATGACGGCGAACGCACCGGCGGCGCTTTACCAGTTCAACGCGGTCGCAGCGGCCATGAAGGGCAAGGGGACGGGGCCGAACCAGTTGCTGGAAATGGCCCTTGCCGAGCTGGCCTCGGGCCAGGGCCGGTCCGACGAAAGCGTCGAGATGTCGCTGGATTTCTCCGCCCAGCGGCTTGCCGACAAGCGGACGACGGCCCCGACGACGCTTGCCAGTGCCGACTTGCTCGCGTCGACCGACTTCGCGGCGCGGCGCGCGGCGATCTTCAACAAGATGCTCGGGGTGGTCGGGGTGCCCAGCGAGACGTTCTTGAAGGAGATCAACGATGAAATCGCCGACGTGCTGCAGGTCGAGGCCAACAACGCGACGTACAAGCTAGGGACGGCGCGGGCGCTCTACGGTCAATCCGTCATGGCACGGCTGGGGCTCGCCCTCGAAGGGGCGATGCTGCCTGAGGCAATGGTCGACGATCTGTCAAAAGCCTACAGCTACGCGATCAATCTCTCCGGAGACGAACTCAGCAAGGTCCGTTCATACCTTGCCTGGCGTCCGCCCGTGAACAATGTAGTCACCGCGGACAGCAATGCGCCCGCGCGTCCGTTGGGCCTCACCATCCAAACCGAAAAGATTATCATGCAGCTCTTCGGAGGAAGTGTGGAGCAGCTGCGATCGAAGGGGTCGCGCGAGACCATCGTGGCGCTTATCGAGTATCGAAAGGCGCTCGGCACCGGACAGGATCGTCTGAAAGGCGGGGAGGCCGCCGGCAGCCTTTACTCGTTGCTCGCCGTGATGGCCACGGGAGCGGGGGCCGCCCAGGCGGAAGGCGATGTCCAGAACTTGCTGATCCTGCAGGCCTTCACCTATCTCGCCTACAGCGTGCAGCTTCCCATCCACCGCATCGCGGCCGTGTATCAGAGCTACATGGAGAAAACGGCCAACACTCAAGCGTCCATAGTGGCCAGGATCAATGAGGCTCAAAAAACAGGGTCGCCCATACCTTGGGATATTAACAGAGTTGAAGCGCCGTCGCTCAGCTCGATGCTGGCGAAGAATTTCAGCTCGCTTATTCCCGAGTTGACCACCGCGGATATCAAGAGGGATGCGCTCGCCCTCTACGATGGACGCAAGACACTCTATGAGTTCGGCGCCCCCCGCTTGTGGGGATTGGCCGGAGAGGGCGAGAACAAGCTCAGGACCGGCCAGAAGCTCTCGCAATCGATTGGCCAGAACGGCATCTTCGTGATCGCCGACCTGCTGTCGCTGGCCGGAAGCATCTACAACATCGTCATCAACCAGAAGAACGGCGCCGACGCCACCAGGACCGCCCTGGACGTGGTCGGCGGGCTGGTTCCCAGCACCGTGTTCCTAGCCGCAGACGTGCTCGACACCGTGGCGAGCGGCACGAAGGTGTTGCGCGCGGTGATGGGCATGAACGTTGCCGGCATCGTCATCTCGATCGGCACCTCGACCTACCAGATCTACGACGCGGTCAAGAAGTTCGAAGCCGACCGCGACGACGTGAGCAGCCAGGCATATGTCGCTCAGTCGGTCATCAACACGACACTGGCGCTGGGCACGCTGGCGGCCATGGTCGTCGCGCCGCCGATCGGCCTCATCGTGGGCGCGCTCAGCGCAATCCTCCCCAACTTCGCGGCTGCCGCGGCGTCGATCGAGTACATGAACAAGGGACACGAACTGGCCAAGAAAGGCCTCGACCACGACGCAGCGATCATGTTCGTGTATCAACAGGACGCGGGATTGGAGGCGCTTTCCGCAATCGGGTTCGTGGCCAAATTTTTGGGCGCCAACCCGATCAAGGGAATGAAAAGATTGGTGCAAGCCGATAGTAGCTACTACAGGGACGCCACGATGGAACGGCTCCACTGGGGCCTGGTGGGTGATGTTCAGGCGAATGGACGAAGCGCGCTGGTCAACTCGCTGCTGGACAACATGGGAAGCCAGTACTCCCGGGTCCGCTATCTCCTCGGTGGCACCGACACGTTCAACTACTTCGCGGGCGACACCCAGTTCACCAATTCCATCTACAGCGTGCAGGTGAGCAAGGCCGCCGACGGGACAATCACCGTGGCCGACGGCGGCAACGGCACCGGCAAGATCTTGCAGGTGGAGTCGACCTGGAAGCCGGTTTGGTTCTCGGCGGCCGACTTCGCCCGCACGTCTACCGGCGACGGTCCCGAACTGGTGCTGATCGATCGCGACAGCAGCTATCTCGGGACGATGAACATCGAGGCCCCGGGCGACGGCAAGAGTCGGATCTACAACGTGCTTACCAACAGCGTGGCGCTGACCGGCAAGAACAACGGCGATTCCTTCCTCGTCTCGGGCTCCAATGACGTGACGGTGAAGATCGCGGCCCAGACGACGCCTTACACCGACCAAGTCTTCATCAGGCCGCCGGACGCCAAGGTTGCCTCCAAGGGCGTGGCGATCCAGCTCGACAACTATGTCAACGTCCTGGCCGTCCACGGCACGCCGGGCGACGACACGGTGACCGGCACGGCCAAGGAGCAGCTCTACGACTCCAGAGGCGGCAAGGACATCGTCACGATGTCGGGCGCTGAAGCTCGCGTGAACGTCGTCGACTCCCAGTTTGCCACAGTGACGATCATCGGGCAGGACGCGGTCGTCTATGGAAACAGCAGCTCGGACATCCGCATGAACGGTGCGAACGGCTTCGTCGCCGTCGATCTAACCCGCACCAAGACACAATCTGGATATGGCACTCTGCGGGGGTCGTCGGACGATGCGCTCAAGGTCTCGGCGGCCGAAGGACACGTCATCGAGCTGCGTTCCGATTTCGGAGTGGGTCTTCGCACTCGCTACCGCGATCCTTCGTACAACGTTTCGTACACCGGAATGATGACTTTCGACTATGCGGCCGGCTGGTTCGGGACCTATATCAGCGACGAGAAGAACACCAACGAAGTCACCTTGACCGGGCACACCTTCAAGGCCTTCGCGTTCGGCGCCGGCGACGAAATCCTGTCGCTGACCAATGCCGGCGAGGTCTTCACGGCGATGGGCGACGGGTCGAGCACTGTCCGCTTCGCCGGCGACACCACGGCGACCCTGACCACGGGCACGAACAGCAGCTTCACCCTCACCCTCGACCAGACGGCGGCTTTCACCGGCTACCTGCAGGGCAGCGGCACGGTCAACATCAACGGCGTCGGCTCCGACAACAGCTTCATGATCGGCGGCGGCGGCACGGTCTCGATCGCGGCCAACCAGGGACAGGCGCTCTACCTCGAACTGGCGGACGCCGAGGGCAACGGCAAACTGGGCGGCGTCGTCAACCTCACCGACACCAAGCGCGGCGTGGGTGCTGCTGTGACGATCAACCTGCAGGACGTCGAGAGCGAACGCATCACCGTGCACCAGGTGCAGGACGGCTCGGGCAAGATGCTGCAGATCCAGACCTGGAAGAGCGACCCTACGACGTTGAAGCTGGGGGCCGACCCGAAGCTCAACCTGGTCGAGACGGTGAACTATCGCGGCACCGAGAGCCTCGGCAACGCCTATCTCGCCTGGACGGATGCCTCGGACGGAAAGCAGAACGTGATCTCGCTGGCCACCCTCGTGCAGTCGCTCGCCACGTTCGGCGTCGCCGGCGGCGGGGCGACGTTCGGGCATTCGGGCTTCCTTGCCAACGACGTCGCCACGATATCCGACCTCGCTTTGTCGTCGATCGTGGCGCAGACGGTCGCCTGACCCCGGCCATCGTTGCCTTCGGGCCCGGTTGCGTCGTAACTGGGCCCGAAGCAAAGAGGGAGGCGGGGCGATCGTCGGCGAGATCTTGAACGCCCTGCACGAGGCGGGGCATTTCCTGGAGCCAGCCATCCGACACTACGGATTGCCGGCTCTTTTCGTCATCATCTACCTGGAATTGCTCGGCGCGCCGGTGCCAGGAGAGAGCGCGCTGGTCGCCTCGTCGCTGTTGGGGGCGAATGGCGCGTTCCCGGTCTCGGCGCTGGTCGTGGTGGTGTGGGCGGCGGCCGTGCTCGGCGACAGCACGGGCTATGCCATCGGCCGCTTCGGCGGCCGGCCGCTGCTGGCCCGCTACGGCTGGATCGTCAAGCTCACCCCGGAGCGGCTGGCCGACCTGGAAGCCCTGTTCCGCCGGCGCGGCCCGCTGATCGTGGTGGGGGCGCGCTTCGTGGTCGTGCTGAGGCAGCTCAACGGCATCGTCGCGGGCAGCATGGGCATGCCCTGGCTCCGCTTCCTGGCGGCCAACATGGTGGGCGGCGCGCTGTGGTCGCTTCTGTGGGGGCTCGGCCCCTATCTGGTGGGCGACTGGTTCGGCCTCAAGCACGGCTGAGGGCGGCAACATCGGCCGAAAGCGGTAGGTTGGACTGCGGCTCATCCGGACGGTCGAGCGTAGAAGCCGCCCCCTCCCCCATATTCGGGTGATCCCCGGTCGGAACCAGCCTGCCTAGGGTCGGCGTTGTGCTGTCGGCCCAGACTCGGGGGCCGGGGGCGCAGTCGGCATTTGGGGTCGACGCGCCGGGGTCCGCAATCGAGCGGATGGGGTTGGGACATGCAGGCACGAAATCGGACCAGCGAAACGGGCGGTGCGTTCCGGCACCCTCGTCCGCTCCTTCGGGCGCTCGCCGTTGCCGGCCTGGTCTTGCTGGCCCAGCCGGCCAGCGCCGACGAGCCGAGCGGCCCGCTGAAGGCCGACGACACGGTCGAGTTGCGCGTCACCGGCTGGACGGCCCTCAAGGGCGGCGTCGCCGAGGCGTCCGTGCTCAACGACGACTTCACCATCGCCCATTCAGGCGCGCTGGAGTTGCCCTTCATTGGCAGCATCACGGCGGCCGGGATGAGCCCGGAGGCGCTGGCCAAGCAGATCACCGACAGGCTGCAAGCCCGGAGCGGGCTCAAGGAGCGGCCGATCACCAGCGTTCAGCTGAGCCGCAAGCAAAAGCCAGCCGCGCAGGCCAAGGTCACAGACGCGGCCAAGACGCCCCCGCCGGTGGCTGCCCCGTCGGCCGAGGCGGTGGCGCTGGACCGCGAACGGGCCCGCGCCGACGCGCTGAAGCGCGAGCTCGACGCGGCGCGCCTCGAAGCGAGCCAGGCCCGCAAGGAGGCGCAGGCCTCCCGGACCGCCGCCCGGGATTCTGCAAAGACCGCCGAGCAAGGGGCGGCCGGCGACCGCATGCGGCAGGCCGAGATCGCCGGGCAGCTCGAAACCGCGAAGCGCGAGCTCGAGACGACCAAGGTCCGGCTTCAACAGGAGGTGCGCACCGCCGCCCAGGTAAAGGGCATGGCCAACACGCTGGCCGGGGATGCGCAGGAGGCGGCCGCGCGGGCGCAGGACAACGTCGCCCGGCTGGAAGAAGCCCTCCAGACGCTGCGACGCGAGACCACGGCGGCGCTGAGCACCCAGAAGGCCGCCGCAGAAGCCCGTGAAGGGGAGCTGCGCCAGGAGCTGACCGCAACCCGCGACGAGCGCGACGCGGCGCTCAGCGAGGTCGCCAGGACCGCGGAGGCGGGTCGAGCGTCCAGGCGGGCGCTCGACGAGGCCCGCGCCAAGAACGAGGCGCTGGCCCGCGAGCTGGCCGAGCTCCGCGCTGCGCCGCCGCCGGTGGCCGCTGTCGTGCCCATTCCGACGCCGAAGGAGGCCCGGCCGGCCAAAGCCACCACCACGAAACGGCGGCCGCCGGCGGCCCGCGAAGTCATCCGCGAGGCCCAGGCCGCGCCGCGGCCCAAGTCGCGGCTCGCCCGCTGGACGACCATCGTGCTTCCAGACGCGCTGCTGCCGACGCAGCCGCCAGCCCCATGAGGAATTGCGCATGACGCCCTCCGTTCAAAAATCGAGACGCCTTCAGGGATCCACCGGCGCCCTCCTCGCAGCGGCCTTGCTCGCCGCCATGTCGGTAACGCCGGCGTTCCCGCTCGACGTCGGGCTCGGCGCCAAGGCCGGCGGACTGGGCGTCGGCGCGGGCGTCGGGCTCGGTCGCCAGGGCGCGTCGGTCGGGCTCGGGGCCGATGTCGGCGACGTCGCAGGTGCGGATGCCGGTGCCTCGGTCGGGCGCAGCGGCGCCGGCCTGGGCGCAGGCGCCAACCTGGGCGGCACCAGCGTCGGCACCTCGGCCGCCATCGGTTCGCCATCCGGCGACAGCGACTCGGGGGGCGGCGGCTCAGGTGGCGGCAGCACGTCCGGCGGCGGCATGACGGCCGGCGGCCAGGGAACCAAGGGAACGGGCGGCGGCGGCACCTCCTCGTCGCCGCGCAGCCACGACAATGGCGGCAGCGCGCAACCTTCGGCCGATCCCCAGCCGCGGTTCCTCGGGTTTTCGGCGATGACCAACCGCATCCGGCCGGCGACGGCCGGGCTGGTGAGCCTGCCGAGCGCGCTGAGGCCGATCCGCCGGGGCGGACTGATCATCCCCCATGCCACACAGCCGCTCGCAGCCGTCCTCGGCACGCCGCGCCAGATGGTGCGCTCCTGCCGCCTGGCGATCGCCGCGGCGGCGCAACCGCTCGGTTCGGTGAGGGTCGAGGCCGTCAGCGCCGGCCGGCCGCGCCAGCGCGGCGGCGAGCTTTCGGCGCCGCTCTTCGTGCGCATCCACTACGCGCAGCGAGGCGCGATCGAGATCCGCCAGGCGCGCGTCGACTGCCGTGTCGATGGCGGGGGCCGCGTGCTGAACGTCATCTAGCGTCAGCCGAACAAGGCCGCGACTGCGGCCCAGGCTTTTCGCCCGCCCCCGCGGAGCCAGCGAGCGCAGCGAGCTTGGCCTGATCTGAGCGACCTGAGACATAGGTGACGGAACGTACCGGACACATAGGTAACACTTTTCGGTTTTTCCGGGAGGTGTTGATGCCGTGGAGAGAGTGTTCGGCGATGGAGGAACGACTTCGTTTCGTTGCTCGGCTTCTGGACGGCGAAGGCATGAGCGACGTGTGCCGGGAGTTCGGGATTTCTCGCAAGACCGGCTACAAGATCTTCAACCGCTACAAGGACGAAGGCCTGGAGGCGCTGACGGACCGGTCGCGGCGGCCGGTCCGCTATGCCAACCAATTGCCCTGTCAGATCGAGCAGCTGATCGTGCGGGCCAAGAAGGACAAGCCGCATTGGGGCGCCAGGAAGATCCGTGAGCTCCTGGTACGCAAGCTGGCCGGCGACGTTCGGCTGCCGTCGACCAGCACGGTCCATGCCGTGCTCGACCGCCACGGCCTTGTCAAGCGCGCCCGCCAGAGGCGGCGCTACAAGGCCGAGGGCACGCTGCTGTCGCAGGCGTCCCGTCCCAACGATCTGTGGTGTGCCGACTTCAAGGGCGAGTTCAAGCTCGGCAACCGCCAGTATTGTTACCCCCTGACGGTGACCGACCAGGCCTCGCGCATGATCCTCATGTGCGAAGCCCTCGAAACGACGCGGGAGGGGCCCGTCCTCGAAGCTTTCGCGCGGTTGTTCAAGCAGCGCGGTCTGCCGGCGGCGATCAGAAGCGACAATGGGCTGCCCTTCGCCTCTCCCAACGGGCTCTACAATCTGTCCAGGCTCTCGGTCTTTTGGCTGCGGCTCGGCATTGCGCTCGAGCGCATCAAACCCGGCAACCCGCAGCAGAACGGCAGGCATGAACGCATGCACCGAACCCTCAAGCAGGAGACGACCCGGCCGCCGGGCATCAACATTCTGCAGCAGCAGGCCAGGTTCGATGCTTTCGTCAGCGAATTCAATGCCGAACGACCGCACGAAGCGATCGGCATGAAGGTGCCAGCCGAACTCTATCAGCCCCCCTCAAGAGCCTATGAGGGCTTGCCGGACCTGGAATATCCATTCCACGACCGCGACATCCTCGTCACCGCCTGCGGCCGCATCTGCATGCACCGCAAGAAGATCAACATCTCGACCGTGCTCGCCGGCCACAGGCTCGGAATCACCGAAGTCGACGACGCCATTTGGCTCGTCTCCTTCATGCACTATGATCTCGGCTATATCGATCTGGAGCAGAGAACCTTGCAGACCATCGACAACCCGTTCGGCACGAGGTTGTCACCCATGTCTTAGGAACGATCTGTCACCCATGTCTCCGGGCTGTACAATCGAGACATTGGTGGGCGATGACGGACTCGAACCGCCGACATCTTCGGTGTAAACGAAGCGCTCTACCAGCTGAGCTAATCGCCCCTGCGGCGGGAGCTTTAGGCGCTCGAGCAGGGCTTCGCAAGCGGAAAGGCCGGCGCTTCACCCGTATTGGCGACGCCAGAATTGGCGACCCGCTCGCAAGCCCTTGGAGCTTGACACTGGTGGGCCGAAAACGTTATTCACCGCGCATCGACGCTGCTCCATCAAGGCACATGTCGAAGCGCGCGGGTGTAGCTCAGTCGGTTAGAGT
>CAWKFT010000021.1:0-243428 GCA_963848975.1 uncultured Alphaproteobacteria bacterium | reverse complement strand
GACACGCGCCAGCCCTTGAGCGCGCTCGCGCCGGCCAGGATCGGGCAGGGCGACCTCCCAGGACAGGCGCGAGGCGTCCGCGCGGCGAAGCCGCGCGTGCGGCCGGCGGCGAGCGTCGCGCCGTTGCGCGAGACGCCGGGCATGAGCGCCGCGGTCTGGGCGCCGCCGAGCGCGAGGCCGTCGCGCGAGCCGCGCGTCGCCGGCCGTCGCGGGTCGCCTCCGTGCCGTCGGCCAGCACGAGCGCGCCCGCGCCGGCGAGCAGCCCGGCGGCCAGCGTCGCCGGCGTGCCGAGCCGCTCCTCGATCCGCCGCTCGAGCACGAGTCCCGCCGACCGCCGGCGGCAGCACCGCGGCGGCCAGCAGCGCGCGGCCGCACGCGCGCGGGCCGCAGCACGATCAGCAGCGCGGCGCCCGCGCCGGCGTGCAGCGCGACCTCGAGCTCCTTGCGCCGCGCGCCGTCCCAGCCGGCGACCTCCCAGCGCAGCAGCCATGGCAGCGCGGCGACGTGGCCCGACGAGGAGACCGGCACCAGCTCCGACCGGCCCGTGGAGCAGCCCGAGCGCGAGCGCCTCGGCGTCAGCGCGGCGCATCGGCGGCCGGCTCGCCGGTCGCCTCGCCCGCGCCGCCGCGACCGCGGCGCCGGCGCAGGAACAGCCACAGCGCGCCGAGCACGAGCATCGCCGCGACCGCGTAGTCGACGTAGTGCAGGCTGTCCTTCCACTGCTCCCAGTTGTCGCCGACCTCGCGTCCGATCAGCGTCAGCATCAGGATCCAGGGCATGCAGCCGAGCGTCGTCAGCACCGTGAAGCGCCAGAACGGCATCCGCGCGACGCCGGCCGGCAGCGAGATGAACGTGCGCACGATCGGCAGCATGCGCGCGAAGAACACCGTCGCCGACCCGTAGCGCGCGAACCAGTCGTCGGCCCAGCGCAGGTGCGACGGCTTGATGTGCAGCTTGCGCCCGTGCTTCTCGAGCACGTCGACGCGCCCGTAGTAGCCGACCGCGTAGGCGATCCAGGAGCCGACGACGTTGGCGACCGTGCCCGTCGCGACGACCGCGAACAGCGAGTACTCCCCGCGCGCGACGTTGAAGCCGGCGAACAGGAACGTGGTCTCGGACGGGATCGGGATGCACGCGCTCTCGGCCACCATCAGGAGGAAGATCCCCGGCAGTCCGAGCGCGTCGATGACGTCGACCGCGAACTCGACGATCGGGTCGGTGAGGGAGGCGAGCACCAGCACGCGAGCGCCTCAGGGTAGAAGAACGCGCTAGGTCGTCGGCTCGATGCGCGGCAGCGTGAGCGACGTGATGCGCTGCTTGGCGCGCGGCTGCGGGCGCTGGATGTCGGTCTTCGGCCGCAGCATCTTGAGGATCATGATCGCCTGGTCGACGTTCGCCGCCTGCGCCGGCCGGTGGGCGACCTCGAACGCCGCGAGGCGCTGCGAGGCGTCGGCCGGGGCGCCGGCGACGATCAGCTCGCCCTTGCGGGAGCGCAGCTCGCGCGCCGGCCTTGACGAGCGCCTGCAGCGCCTCGTCGGCGACCGTCACCGTGCTCGGCGATGTCGACGATCAGCCAGCGCACGCCGCCGGCCAGCGCGGCGTCGATCCGCCGCGCGAGCTCCCCGACGGTCGTCGCGTCGAGCGTGCCCGCGCACGTCGAGCTGGTGGACCACGTCGTCGAGCCGCTGCTCGCGGACGGAGAGCGCTCCCGGCCGGACGACGGCACGTAGCGATTGCGAGGTGAACATGGCGGGTGGGCCGCCTCCTCAGTATGGCTGTTCTAGGGTTCTCGCGCGAATGGCCGTTCCGCTCTTCGACACCAGGACGCCGCTCGCGCCGCTGCGCGAGGCGCTGCACGCCAAGCTCGCCGAGGTGCTCGACGCCGGCCGCTACATCCTCGGCCCGGAGGTCGCCGCGTTCGAGCGCGAGCTCGCCGAGTACCTCGGCACGCCGTCCGTGGTCGGCGTCGCCAACGGCACGGACGCGCTCGTGCTGGCGCTGCGCGCGATGGGCGTCGGGCCCGGGCGACGACGTCGTCGTGCCCTCGTTCACGTTCTACGCGTCCGCCGAGGCGATCGCGGTGATCGGCGCCAACCCGGTGTTCTGCGACGTCGACCCGCGCGACGTTCTGCGTCACGCCGGACACCGTCCGCGCGGCGCTGACGCCGCAGCACGAAGGTCGTCATGGCCGTGCACCTGTTCGGCAACATCGCGCCGGTCGCGGAGATCGAGGCGCTCGGCGTGCCGGTGCTCGAGGACGCCGCGCAGGCGCTCGGCTCGCGCACCGCCGACGGGCGCCGCGCCGGCGCGCTGGGCACGGCGGCGACGTTCTCGTTCTTCCCCTCCAAGAACCTCGGCGCGTTCGGCGACGGCGGGCGCCGTCGCGACGGCCGACGCGGACGCTGGCCGAGCGCGTCGGGATGCTGCGCTTCCACGGCTCGCGCGACAAGGTGTCGTTCGAGCTCGTCGGCCACAACTCGCGCCTGGACGAGCTGCAGGCCGCGCTGCTGCGGCTCGAGCTGCCGCAGCTCGACGCCTGGTGCGACGGCCGCCGCGCCGCCGCGGCCCACTACGCCGAGGCCGGGCTGGGCGAGCTCGCCGGCCTGCCCGAGCCGGTCGACGGCTGCGATCCCGCCTGGCACCTGTACGTGATCCGGCACGAGCGGTCCGACGCCGCTCGCCGCGGCGCTCGCCGCCGCCGGGATCGGCTGCAAGGCCTACTACCGCGTGCCGCTGCACCGCCAGGCGGCGATGCGGCCGTGGTCGCACGTCGACGCTGCCCGGCACCGACGAGGCGGCGCGCACGCACCTTGCGATCCCGATGAGCCCGGTGCTCACCCGCGAGCAGGCCGGCGAGGTCGTCGCCGCCGTGCGCGATGCGGATCTGGGTTGACCTGACCAACTCGCCGCACGTGCTCGTCATGCGCCCGGTCATCCGCGCGCTCGAGCGGCGCGGGGCGCAGGTGCTCGTCACCGCGCGCGACTTCGCGCAGACGCTCGGCCTGTGCGACCGGCTCGGGATCGCGCACGAGGCGATCGGGCATCACCGCGGCGGCGGGCTGGCGGCCAAGGGAGCCGGCCTGGCGTCGCGCTCGCTCGCGCTCGCCGCTGGGCCAAGGGCCGCCGCTTCGACGCCGCGCTCGGGCACGGCTCCAACGACGTCAGCATCGCCGCCAAGCTGCTCGGGATCCCGAGCGCGACGACGTTCGACTACGAGTGGGCGACGGTCCAGCACAGCGTCAACTGCCGGCTCGCGCGGCGCGTCGTCGTGCCCGACGCGATCCCGCCCGAGCGGCTCGCCCGCTACGGCGCCACGACCGCAAGCTGCGCCGCTACCCGGGGCTCAAGGAGGAGTACTACCTCGCCGACTTCGAGCCGGACGCGGCGGTGCTCGCCGAGCTCGGGCTCGACCGCCGCCGACCCGATCGCGGTCGTGCGCACGCCGCCGGCCGTCTCGCTCTACCACCGCTTCGAGCACCCGCTGTTCGCGCAGCTGCTCGAGCGCCTGCGCGAGCAGGCCCAGGTCGTCGTGCTCCCGCGCACGCCCGAGCAGCGCGCGGAGCTGGCGGCCGCGGGCGGCTACGTCGTCCCCGAGCGCGCGGTCGACGCGCAGTCGCTGGTCGCGCTGCGCGGACGTCGTCGTCTCCGCCGGCGGGACGATGAACCGCGAGGCGGTCGCGCTCGGCACGCCGGTCTGGACGACGTTCGAGGGCCGCCTCGGCGCGGTCGACGAGCGCCTGATCGCCGAGGGCCGGCTGCGCCGCCTCGCGCGCGCGGACGACGTCGAGGTCGTCAAGCGCGGCGCGGCGCGATCCGCGGCGCGAGCGCGTGCGGCGCGATCCGGAGCTCTTCACCGACCTGCTGGTCGACGGCCTGATGCGCGGTCTGCGCTAGCGCGATTCGCGGGTAGAATCCCGCCGATGCGCCGGCGGATCCGCTCGGCGGCCGCCCTCCCGTTCCATCGCCACAGCCTGCCGCAGGTGGCGGTGGACGCCGGACTGGTCGCGCTCGCCTACTACCTCGCGTATCTGCTGCGCTTCGACGGCGACGTCCCCGCGCTCTACTCCGACCTGTTCGAGCGCACGCTCGGCGTTCGTGATCGTCGGCAGCGTGTTCGTGTTCGCGCTGTTCGGCCTCTACCGGCACTGGATGCGCTACGCGTCCCAGCGCGACTACCTGCAGATCGCGCAGGCCTGCGTCGCTCGCGACGCTCGCGCTGGTCGCCTACGTCGCGATCGTGCAGCCGCGGCTCGAGTTCAACGGCACGCGCTTCGCGTCGGTCAACGTCCCCGCGAGCGTGCTCGTGCTCTACGGGCTGCTGATGCTCGTCTTCATCGGCGGCTCGCGCTTCCTCGTCCACCTGCTCTACGAGCGCCCGCTGCGCGGCTTCCGCGCCCGCCGCGACGCCCGCTCGGTGATCATCGTCGGCGCCGGCGACGGCGGCCGGCTGCTGCTGCGCGAGATCCTGCGCAACCCGGACCTCGGCTACCGGCCGGTCGGCTTCGTCGACGACGACCCGCGCAAGCAGGGCGCGCGGATCGACCGCGGGCTCTCGGTGCTCGGGACGACGGAGGAGCTGCGCGCGCGTGCTCGAGGACGTCGAGCCCGACGAGGTCCTGATCGCGGTGCCCGTCGGCGCCGGGCACGATGCGCGCGCGGGTCGTCGCGGCGTGCCGCGAGCGCGGCGTGCCCGTGCGCACGATGCCGACGGTGTTCGAGCTGCTGCAGACGAGCGGCCGGCTGCTGCGCCAGGTGCGCGCAGGTCAGGGTCGAGGACGTGCTCGGGCGCGAGCCCGTGCGGATGGACCTCGACCGCGTCGGCGGCTACCTGACCGGGCGCGTCGTGCTCGTCACCGGCGCCGGCGGCTCGATCGGCTCCGAGCTGTGCCGCCAGATCGCGCGCGTCGGGCCGAGCAGGCTGGTCCTGCTCGACCACGCCGAGGACAACCTGTTCCAGATCCGCCGCGAGCTGGTCGAGGACCGGCACGTGCTCAACACGGTCGCGGTGCTCGCCGACTGCAAGGAGGGCGAGCGGATGCGCGAGGTGTTCGCCGAGCACCGCCCGGCGATCGTCTTCCACGCCGCCGCCTACAAGCACGTGCACCTGATGGAGGAGAACCCGGTCGAGGCCGTGCGCAACAACGCGCTCGCCACGCGGCTGATGTGCCAGGTCGCGGGCGAGGCGGGCTGCAAGGCGTTCGTGCTCGTCTCGACCGACAAGGCGGTCTCGCCCGCGACCGTCATGGGCGCCTCCAAGGCGCTCGCCGAGTGGGCCGTCGAGGCGGCCGAGCAGCGCTACCCGGACACGGCGTTCTGCGCCGTGCGCTTCGGCAACGTGCTCGGCTCGTCGGGCTCGGTCGTGCCGATCTTCCGGCGCCAGATCGCCGCCGGCGGCCCGGTCACGGTCACGCATCGCGAGATGACGCGCTACTTCATGACGATCCCGGAGGCGGTCCAGCTCGTGATCCGCTCCGGCTCGCTCGTCAGCGGCGGCGAGGTCTTCGTGCTCGAGATGGGCGAGCCCGTGAAGATCATCGACCTCGCGCGCGACATGATCCGGCTCTCCGGGCCTGGAGCCCGAGCGCGACATCGCGATCGAGGTGATCGGGCCGCGGCCCGGCGAGAAGCTGCACGAGGAGCTGTTCAACCCGTACGAGCGCCCGCAGCCGACGCCCGCGCAGAAGATCCTGCGCGCCGAGCATCCGCGCCTCGATCCGGCCTGGGAGCAGGAGACGTTCGACCAGGTCGGCTGGCTCGTGCTCGACGGCGACGCCGCCGCGCTGGCGGCGAAGGTGGCCGAGCTGGCAGCGGTGCGGCAGGTGCCGCCGGCGCTCGATCCGAGCGCCGCGGTGCGCGCTCGAGCTTCCTGCCAGCCGGGACGGCGCCTAGAATCAGCGGCTCGCTCCACATGGTCCTGTTCGCGCTCTCCTTCCAGGGCCAGGTAGAGAAGTACGGCGTGTACGTCGGCATCGCCGCCTTCTTCGGCCTGGCCGTGCTCTCGCTCCTGTACTTCTCGCAAGCGCGCGAGCTCAAGCGCCTGCGCGAATGGGCCGGCCGCGCGCCGGAGCGCGCGCAGGAGCTCGAGCAGCGCGTCGTCGCCCAGGCGGCGGCCAGCGCCGCGCGCCGCGCGCCCGCGATGCCGGGCACCCCGGCGGCGAAGGGCGCGATCGCGCCGCCGCGGCGCCTGGCGGAGATGCCGGCGCCGCCGCCGGGCGCGCAGACGGCGGCCGGCGCGCAGGCGACCGAGCTCGCCGAGGCCGTCGAGGAGACCGCCGAGCCGGCGACGAACGGGAACGTGCCCGCCCCGCCGCGCGGGCGCGGAGGCGGCGAGCGCCGCCAACGGCGCCGCCGCGCCGGCGGACGGCGAGGCGGACGGCGAGGCGACCGAGCGGCGACGCTGCCGAGCGCGCGGACGACGCCGGGCGGCGCGACGGCGCCGAGGACGCCGCGGCGCGGCTGCGGCGCAGCGGCGGCCGACGGACGGCGGCCGGCCGAGCCGAGCCGAGCGCCGCCGCGACCGCCGGCGCGCCGAGCGGCGCCCGAGGCGGCGACGACGCGCCCGCGGGCGCGAGGCCGCGCGGCCGCGCCGCGGCCAGCCGCCGCGAGCCCGCGCGCGCGACCGGGCGCCGCCGCGCCGCCGCCGAGGCGCGCCGAGCCCGCGCCGGCCGCGCGCCGGCGAGCGAGCCGGCGAGCCGCGCGACCGCATCCCGCCCCGGGCGAGGTGCCCGGCCGCCGTCCCGCGCGCGACGCCCGCGCAGCGCGTCGGCGTCACGCCCCGCCCGGCGCCGCTGCCGCTGCGCAAGCCGCAGCCGTCGGCCACGCCCCGGCGCGGCGCCGCCGCGCCGCCCGCCGGCGCCGGCGGCCCGGCGGCCCGCGGACGCCGCCGCGCGAGGGCCGCTCCGCGGGCACGATCGCGCTGTTCGTCGGCATCGCGGTGCTGATCCTCGGCGGCGGCACGTTCGTCATCTCCCAACTCGGCGGCGACGACGCGCCGCCGCGCGCCCAACCGCGCGGCCCCGGCGCCCGGCGCAGACCGGCGACGGGCACCGACGGCGGCTCGGGCGAGGCCGGCGCCGACGCCGGCCGAGACGAACGTGGCGGTGCTGAACGGCACGACCTTCACCGGCCTCGCGGGCCAGCTCGCCGACCGCGTCTCCCAGGAGGGCGGCTACGAGCGCGGCGCCACCGAGACCAACACGCGCGACCAGACGATCCAGACCTCGACCGTCTTCTACGCGGACGGCTTCCGCTCGCAGGCCCGCGAGGTGGCCGAGCTGCTCTCGATCTCCGCCGTCGAGCCGCTCGACGACGAGACGCAGGCGCTCGCGCCGGAGGCCGACGTCGTGGTCCTCGCGGGCGCCGACCAGGCGCCCTAGACGCGCCGGTGAGCTTCTTCGCGCGCGCCGTCTTCGTGCTCCTCGTGGCGGCGACGTTCGCGGCCTTCTTCGTCGCCCAGCGCCTGAAGAGCGCGCCGCAGGTGGCGGTCGATCAAGCAGATGACGCAGCACTTCTCGCCCAACGGCGACGGCCGCCGCGACGTCAGCCGGATCAGCGTGCGCGTGCGCAAGGACGACGACGTCACGATCACGATCGTCGACGAGGCGGACAACGAGGTCAGGCGGCTCGCCGACGGACGTCCCGGCGGTCGCGCGGCAGTCCGTGCGCGTCGCGCTGGGACGGCAGGACGGAGGCGGGCAGCCGCGCGCCGGAGGGCGTCTACCGCGTGCGCGTCGGGCTGCGCCGCGGCGGCCGCGCGGTGACGCTCGAGCCCGGGCTCCGGCTCGACACGACCGCCCCGCGGCCGACGCGTGTTCGCCGGCGGGCCGGACGGCAGCGAGTGGATCACGGGCCCGGTCGCCGGGCCGGTCGCCGTTCCGCGTCCGCGTCGTCTCGCAGCGCTACCCGACGAGCATCCGCGTGCTGCGGACCGACGCGGGGAAGCCGCGAGCAGGTCGCGCGCGTTCGAGCTGCCGCCGGGCGAGCGCGAGGGCGAGTGGGACGGCAAGGCCGGCGGCCGCCCGGCGCCGCCCGGGACCTACCAGCTCGTGGCGGCGGTGCGCGACGTCGCGGGCAACGTCGGCCTCTCCGCCCCGGCCGATCCGCGGCCGGGCACGGTCCGCGGCCAGCCCGGGGTCAGCGTGCGCGGCCTGCTCGCCCGGCCGCCGGCCGATCCCGTGCGCGCCGGCGAGCTCGTGCGCGTTCGCCGTCGACTCGCGCGGGCGCCCGTACCGCTGGCGCATCTTCCGCGTCGGCGAGACCAAGCCGCGGCGCAAGGGGCGCAAGGCGTCGGGCGGCGAGCTGAAGCTGCGCGCACCGCGCGGCTCGTCCGGCCTCTACGTGCTCAACGTGCGCACGGCGAAGCGCTCGGCGACGGTTCCGTTCGCGGTCCAGGACGCGACGGCCGGCGCCGATCCTCGTCGTGCTCCCGGCGATCACGTGGTTCGGGCGCGACACGCTCGACGACGACCGCGACGGCCTGCCCAACACGCTCGAGAACGGCAGCTCCGCCGACTACCCGCGGCTGCTCGCCGACGGGCTGCCCGAGGGCTTCTCGGACCAGGTCGCGCCGCTGCTCGCGTTCCTCGACCGCCAGAAGGTCAACTACGACGTCACCACCGACCTGACGCTCGCGGCGTCCCGCGGCGGGCTCACCGGGGAGCGCGAGGGCGTGCTGCTCGCGGGGCCGCTGCGCTGGATCCCGACCGAGGTCGCGCGCCGGCTGCGCCGCTACGCCACCGACGGCGGCCGGCGTCGCGTCGTTCGGCGCCGACTCGATGCGCCGCGGCGTCGCGGTCGCGCGCGACCGGCTGCTGCGCCCGCTGCCGCCGACCGACGCCGACCCGTTCGGCGCCACGCTGCGCCCGCTGCGCAGGCTCGAGGGCGGCCCGCAGCCGCTGCAGCCGATCGCCGACGATCCGGAGATCGGCCTGCTGACCGGCGTCGCGGAGCTGCCGGGCTTCTCGGCGCTCGAGGAGTCCGAGCCGTCCGAGCGCGTGCGCGTCGCGCTCGCGGCGATCGACCAGGAGGCGCTCGACGCGGCCGAGGCGGCCGGCGAGGAGCTGCCGCCCGAGCCTCCCGGCGCTCGCGCTCACGCGACGTCGGCGAGGGGATCGTGATCCGGGTCGGGCTGCCCGAGTGGGGCGCGCGGCTGAAGCAGGGCTCGGTGCCGGTCCAGCAGCTGACGCGCAACATCGCCGACATCCTGCGCGGCGCGACGCCCGAGATCCGGACGTTCGAGTGATCCGCTCGAGGTCGACACCGCGGCCGGTCCCGAGGTCGTCCGCGCGCTCGGGATCGTGATCGCGGCGGCGCTCGCGGCGGCGGCGATCCTCGCGCCCACGTCGCGCGGCCGCGCCTGGGCGATGCTCGGCGCGCTCGCGCTCACGCCGGTGCTGCTGGTGCTGTCGATCTGGGAGACGCCGCAGCTCGAGGTCGTGCGCGAGCACACGCTGCCGGCGCTCGCCGGCGGGCTCGTCGCGGCGGCGCTCGTCGTCGTGCCGCTCGCGCTGCTGTTCGCCCGCCGCCGCGCCGCGCTGCCGCTCGCCGCGCTCGCCGCGCTGCCGTTCCGCATCCCGGTCGAGGCGGGCGGCTCGACCGCGAACCTGCTCGTCCCGCTCTACCTGGTCGTCGCCGCGGGCGCGCTCGCCTGGGCGGTGCCGCGGATCCGCGACGGCGAGCGACTTCGACCCGCCGCGCGCGAACGGCGCGATGGAGTGGCTGCTGGCCGGCGCGATGGTGCTCTACACGCTCCAGGCCGCGTACTCGACCTCGCTCGACAAGGCGCTCGAGCAGACCGTCTTCTTCTACGTCCCGTTCGCGCTGCTGTTCGCGGTCCTGCGCGACATCGACTGGTCGCCGCGGCTGCTGCGCGCCGGCTTCGGCGTGCTCATCGCGCTGGCGCTCGCGTTCGTCGCGGTCGGCTTCGTCGAGTACGCGACGCGCCGGCTGCTGCTCAACCCGAAGGTGATCGCCTCGAACGAGCTCGAGGCGTACTTCCGCGTCAACTCGCTGTTCTTCGACCCCAACATCTACGGCCGCTTCCTCGTGCTCGTGATGCTCGGGCTCGCGGCGGTGCTGCTGTGGGAGCGGCGGCCGCGCACGGTCGGCGCTCGCCGCCGCCGCGCTCGCGGTGCTCTGGGGCGGCCTGCTGCTGACGCTGTCGCAGTCGAGCTTCGCCGGCGCTGCTCGCGGGCCTGTTCGTGCTCGCCGCGCTGCGCTACCCGCTCGCGAAGGTGCTGCCGTCGATCGTCGCGATGGTCGGTCGTGGGCGTCGTGCTCGTGCTCGCGTTCCCGTCCGCGCTGCGGCTCGACCTCGACAACGCCGAGTCGCTCGACGACGCGACCTCCGGGCGCTACGAGCTGATCCGCGGCGGCATCGAGCTCGCCGCCGACCGCCCGCTCTGGGGCTGGGGCTCGGGCGTCGTTCGCCGAGGAGTACCTGGAGCAGGGCTTCGGGGCGCGCGCGGACGCGGTCTCGGCCTCGCACACGATCCCGCTCGACGGTCGCCGCGGAGCAGGGCCTGATCGGGCTCGCCGTCTACCTCGCGCTGCTCGCGGCGGCGCTCGCGCGGCTGCTCGGCCGCGCGCGCGACGACCCCTATCGCGCGGTGGTCGCGGCCGGCTTCGTCGCCGTGGTCGTGCACACGTGGCTCTACGCGGCCTTCCTCGAGGACCCGGTCACGTGGACGCTGCTCGCCGTCGGCGCCGTGCTCGCGCGGCGCCCGCGCCGCCGCCGGACGCTCAGCAGCTCGCGCTCGGAGCCGAGCCGCCCGGACTCGATGCCGAGCGCCTCGACCCGCTTCCAGACGCCCCGCAGGTCGGTCGCCGCGCCGAGGTCGAGCACGAACGCTGATTCGAGGCCCGTCGGTCGGCTCCGCGCCGAGCTGCCACAGCTCGGCGCCGACGTGGCGCTGCGTGAGCGCGACCGCGAGCGGCACCTGGTGCGCGATCGAACATCGCGATCGCGGCCGGGACGCCGGGCAGCCGCATCCGCTTCGCCTGCCGGCGCGCGACCGGAAGCGAGCGCGGGCGGCAGCGCGCCGAGCGCGCGGTAGGAGACGCGCGCGGGCTCGACCGCGACCGCGCCGGGCGCGGCGAGCAGCTCCTCGCGCGCGCTCGCGCAGCTCGAACTCCTCGAGCTGCGCGGGCAGCAGCAGGAGCAGCAGCGGCGGGCCGCCGGGCTCGTCGCGGCGCCGCGGCGCACGTCAGGCCGCCCGCCAGGCGAAGACGCTTGTAGCCGTCGCGCTTGCCCGGCGGCATGCGCGGCACCGCGCGGACCTCGCCCGTGTCGGCGAAGCCCGCCCGCTCGGCGACGCGCTGGGAGGGGCGGTTGTCGCGGTGGGAGAGGATCTCGATCTCGGTCAGGCCCGAGCTCGGAGTGCGCCCAGTCGCGCAGCAGCGCGACGGCGCGCGCTGGCCGCGCCGCGGCCGCGCGCAGCGGCGGCGGTCCAGTAGCCGATCTCGCCGTAGCCGCGCTCGCGGTCGACCTCCATCAGCCCGATCGTCCCGATCAGGCGGTCGCTCGCCGCGTCGCAGATCGGCGAGCGCGACGCCCGCGCCGGCGCGCGGCCTCGGCCGCGGCGATCGGCGAGGAACTGCTCGGCGTCCTCGCGCGTGTACGGCGACGGCACGCGCGTCCAGCGCGGGATCTCGGGATCGCGGCACGCGGCGACGATGTCGGGGATGTCGCCCGGCGCGAGCGGCCGCACGCCGATCCCCCCGTCCGACAGCGTGGGCGCGACGATGGCCGGCATGGGCCCAAGTGTGGCGCAGTCCTGCCAGCATGCGCCGCCATGGAACGACCGCTCGCCCGCGCGATCTTCTGGGTCGCCGCCGCGAAGCTGGCGTGGACGCAGGTCGGCTACGGCCTGGCCCTCGCCGCTGCTGCGGCGCGCGCGCGGCAACCCGCCGGTCGCGCCCGGCGGGCGACGCCGGCACGCCGCTCGTCTCGCTGATCGTCGCCGCCTACGACGAGGAGCGCGTGATCGCGGCCAAGGTCGCCAACGCGCTCGCGCTCGACTGGCCGCGCGACCGGCTCGAGATCGTCGTCGCGGTCGACGGCGGCGCGACCCGGCGCCGACGCGACGGCCGAGCGCGCGCGCGCGGCCGGCGCCGACCTCGTGCTCGAGCTGCCGCGCGGCGGCAAGGTGCGCGCGCAGGACGCCGCCGTGGCGGCCGCGCGCGGGACGCTGCTCGCGTTCTCGGACGCCAACGCCATCTGGGAGCCGGGCGCCCTGCGCGCGCTGTCACCCCGTTCGCCGACCCCGGCGTCGGCTACGTCTGCGGCCAGGTCCGCTTCGTCAACGCGGAGGGCACCAACCAGGAGGGGCTGTACTGGCGCTACGAGATGTGGCTGCGCGCGGCGAGTCGGCGCTCGCGTCGGTGACCGCGGGCAACGGCGCGATCTACGCGCTGCGGCGCGAGGCGTACATGCACGTGGACGCGGTCATGGGCCACGACCTCTCGTTCCCGTTCAACGTCGTCAAGCGCGGCCGCCGCGCGGTCTACGCGCCCGGACGCGCGCGCGACGGAGAAGATGGTGCCCACGATCGAGGGCGAGGGCGCGCGCAAGCGGCGCATGATGAGCCACGCCTGGGCGATCGTCCTGCGCGGCGGGATGCTCTCCCCGCGCGGCTACCCGCCGCTGTACGCGCTGATGATCGCCTCGCACCGCGTGCTGCGCTACGCGTCGCCGCTGCTGCACCTCGCCGCGGCCGGCGCGACGCTCGCGCTGCTGCGCCAGGGCAACGCCTACCGCGCCGCGGCGCTCGCCCAGGCCGGCCTGCTCGCGGCGGCGGCGGCGGGCGGCAGCGTCCGGCTCCGGCCCTCTGCTCGTCGCCCGCTACTACGTCGCGACCACGGCCGCGCTCGGCGCCGGCCTCTACGACCACCTGCGCCACGGCACGGCCGCGGAGTGGGAGGCCGCGGAGGGCACGCGGTGAGCTATCGCGGGCAAGCGCGCGCTCGACGTGACCGTCGCGGCGCGTCCTGCTCGCCGCCGGCGCGCCGGCGCTCGCGGTCGCCGCGCTCCTGATCCGGCTGGAGTCGCAGGCCACCCGATCTACCGCCAGCGCCGCGTCGGCCGCGACGGCGTGCCGTTCGAGCTCTACAAGCTGCGCACGATGGTCAGCGGCGCCGAGACGATGGGCGCCGGCCTCGCGATCGACGTGGGCGACTCGCGCATCACGCGGCTCGGCGCGATCCTGCGCCGGACCTCGCTGGACGAGCTGCCCAACCTCGTCAACGTGCTGCGCGGCGAGATGTCGATCGTCGGCCCGCGCCCGACCGTGCAGGTGCAGGTCGACCGCTACACCCCGCGCCAGCGCGGCCGCCTGAGCGTCCCGCCCGGGCTCACGGGCTGGGCGCAGATCCAGGGACGCGCGTCGCTGCCGTGGAGCGAGCGGATCGAGCTCGACCTCTGGTACGTCGAGCACGCGTCGCTGGCGCTGGACCTGCGGATCCTCTGGCGGACGGTGCGGATGGTCGCTCGGCGCCACGGGCTCTACAAGGGCGAAACGGGCGGCTGGAGCGACCCGCCGCCCGCCACGTGTCGTGCATGAGCTCGTCTCTTGACCGATTCAGAAGGGTGCGGTACTGTATCGATACAGATCCTCCCCAGATCCCCCTCCCCCGTCGAAAGGACGGTCTCCCATGCTCCCCGTCTACGCCCTCGCCACACGTGACCGCATCGGGTCCCGCGCCCGCTCCGCCCTCCCCGGCGCGCCGGTCCTGCCGGTGCGCGAGCCGGCCGCGGCGGCCGCGCCGCGCCGCGCGCTCGCCATCGCGCTGCTCACCCTTGCCGACCGCGTGTCGCCGGAACCGGTAGAACGGTCCCGGTGGGCGAGCGGGTGACGCTGCAGACGATCGCCGACGCACTCGGCGTCTCGCGCACGACTGTCTCCAACGCATACAACCGTCCCGACCAGCTCGCCCCCGAGCTGCGCGAGCAGGTGCTCGAGCAGGCGCGGGAGCTCGGCTATGCGGGCCCGGACCCGGCCGCGCGCCGGCTGCGGTCCGGGCTCCGCGGCGCGATCGGCCTGATGTTCTCCGAGCGCCTCTCCTACGCGTTCACGGATCCGGGCGCGATCGCGCTTCCTGCAGGGGCTGACCGAGGCCACGGAGGCCAAGGGCTACGAGCTGCTGCTGCTGCCGGGGATGCGCGGCGAGCAGCGCGAGGTGGTCTCCGTGCGCGACGCCGTCGTCGGCGCCTTCTGCCTGTACTGCATGCCCGACGGCCACCCCGCGGTCGCGGCCGCCTACGACCGCCGCCTGCCGGTGGTGATCGTGGACGAGCCGCGGTCCCCGGGCGCCTTCTTCGTCGGGATCGACGATCACGGGGGCGCGCGCCTCTGCGCGGCGCACGTCGCGTCGCTCGGCCACCGGCACGTCGCGATCGTCGCCGACCGGCTCATCGACGACCACACCGAGGGACTCGCCGCCCCGGAGCGGATCGCGCGCAGCAACTGCAAGGTCAGCCGCGAGCGGGTCGCCGGCTACGTCGCCGGCCTGGACAGCCTCGAGCCGGTGCCGGTCTTCGAGGCGCTGGCCAACTTCCCCGAGTGCGGCGAGCGTGCCGTCGCCGCGCTGCTCGAGCTCTCGCCGCGCCCGACGGCGATCCTCTGCTCCACCGACGTGCTCGCGCTGGGCGCGATCGAGGCGCTGCGCGAGCGCGGGCTCGACGTCCCCGGCGACGTCTCGGTCACGGGCTTCGACGACGTGGCCGCCGCCGCGGCGGCGGACCTGACCACGATCCGCCAGCCGCTGCGCCTGGCGCCAGCGGAGGTCAGGCAGCATCAGGAGGCATCGGTCGTAGACATCGGCGCCCGAGACAGTGCGGGACAACCCTCTTGACCTGGTCAGGAGGTCCGGAAGCCCGCGGTCGCCGCTGCCATGAGCAGCGCATCTCGGTCGTACTGGACCCGCAGATTGCAGCGGGCACAGGTCACCAGGATCTTCTTGTAAGGATAGCTTGACAGGCGCCGAGCGCCTTTGGAGAAGTTCTTCGCATTGCGATCACCTCGTTCTTCAAGAGCATCGCCGCACGGTGCCATCTCGATCCATTAACTCAGCCGGTTAAACGCAGAACCTCACACCGAGCGGTTGTCCCTACCGCGCTGCCTTCACGCCAACAGCGGCTCTCGCTGGCCATCCGTGAGCATCTGGAGGCCCGGCCCCACCCGAAGGACGTGGTGGAGGTCCATGCGCTTGCAGACGCTTTGGCGGTCAGCTTTGAGCTGGACAGGAATGAAGTTGCCGACGCCATCGTGCGCCATTGCGATGCGCTGGGCGCGCCCATGGCGCTGAGGGAGGGCTAGAGCGGCTATCTACCTAGTGCTGGTCGGTGGAAGGCTGGCCGATGCCGGCACGCCAGCACCCGCCCGCCGGAACGACGGTCCGGTGGCTCGTTGGTAACCCAGACAGTCTCGTCTTCTGGAGACTGCCTCATCCAAGAAACTGCCCGGGAGGGGTTTGTGGACACCTACCCGGGCTTCTTTTTTCACCAAAGGGAGCTGATGCAATGGATAAGGACCGCGTAAAGGGCGCCGCCAAACAGGCGAAGGGCGCCGTCAAGGAAGCCGCCGGCAAGGCCACCGGTGACGCCAAGGTGAAGTCTGAGGGGAAGGCGGACAAGGCCGAGGGCAAGGTCCAGAACGCCGTCGGCGGGGTGAAGGACGCCGTCCGCGACGCGGCGAAAGATCGCTAGGGACGGTAAGAGCGGCCATGGACCACCATGTCAACACGCCTAGCGACGTCAGAGTAGTGACGCTCCTGATGATGTCGGTCTGGGTTGTGGCCGTTTTCGTCCTCGTCTGCATGATCATGCTCTGATGCCGATCGACCTTCAACCGCCGAACCGGCGCCGCCTGATAAGGGTGGCTTCCTTTGGCAACTATTTGTTTTCACGATGATCGTAAGCGCCATCAGCTACGCGCATTACTTCTGGGGCCAAATGTGATCGACGGACCGCTCCGGTAGAACTCCGCTTAACTGCCAGTGTTCCTAAGGACGCTCAGGCATTGGGCGTCGGGGACGGCTTTGTCGGTTGCAGCCAACGGAGAAGTCGGCCCCGTCAGGCCCCACAACACGACACTCTCCCGCCACCATGAGCCCGCCGGCCTGCAGGAGGGAGTTGATTTCAGCCGGCGGGCCCTGAGAGCCCGATAGAATGGTGGGCTCCCATTTGAATAGGGGAATGAGCCCGTCGATCTAGAAGGGTGTGCCAGTCCGCCGACGGGCTCGTGAACCGTCGTCCGGGAACGGAGGCTCTCGCCCAAACTGGTCGCAGACGGGAAGGTTCCACCAGCTTCGCCGGTGCTACTCGTCGTTTCTCTTGTCTCTCCCTAGTCGATCTGTTCGAAAGTGGATCGCCCCAACGACCTTACCCAGCAACTTCACCAGTCGATTTCTCTGTCGGAAATCGATGTTGGATGAGAAGAGCTGGTCCTGAATCCAGTGCCGCGCCTCGTAGAGGTGCCCAATGTCCTCTTCGGTGAAATCGCAGCTGGCGATCCGTTGCTCGCCGTCGTCCGCACGAACCAGCTCGCTCAGGAAGTCGAGCAGTGTCCTAGGAGCACCGGACCGGCGAAGGGGCATTTCGCTTTCTAGCAACCATCCCAGAGGCTGGCATTTAAGTTTGACGCCCTCTGTGAGCCCGTCAGCTGGCACCGAACGGGGTGGGGTCGGCGGCCTATGCTGACGGGCTCGGGCCGACGCTCTCGGATCGGCCGCAAAGACAATGGCAGGCCCGAGCGCGTGTTCCGCATCGTGGATGAGGAACATTTGACGCCCGGCCTGTGTTCTGAAGGGCGCCTTCAGCAATGGAGCGCCGGGGGCCGGTAGTAGCCTCACCGTCGATCACCCTCGATGGCGGTCCCCGTCAGTTCGTGGAGTAAGGCATGGACGCTAACGATCAGAAAATCCTCGCGCTCGTGATCCGCGAACATCTCCGGACTCGGGCCAACCCAAAGGAGCCGGTCGACGTCCATCTTCTTGCGGAGGCTCTGGGCGCTCATCTCAAGCTTGAGAAGGACGAAGTCGCAGAGGCCATCGTTCGCCAGTGCGACGCGTTGGGCGTACCCATGGTGCTGCGGCAGGACGACCAGCCGACCGCTGGCCTTCCCAAAGGCGTGTAGGGAAGCGATCATGAGCACCTTCAACACCGTCCAGAACATCCACTCGCTGGCCGCCGTTGCGGCGCGCGAGGCCAGAAGAGACCCGGTGCTGGCCTTCTTCACCTTCAGATTTGAAACGCGCCTGCTAGGCGTGATCGAGTTTGCACGGATCGAGGAGAGGATCGAGGAACGCCTCGCCCTGATGGCGAGCACCGCAAAAGGGATGACACGCTTCGGCGTTGGCGAAGAACCGCGCAATCGAAGATGGTAGCTGAGGCTGTTTGTGGTCGCCTTTGAGGGCCCGGTCGGCATACCCTGTTAACGCTTCTCGATGATCTCACTTGCCGGCAGCTTGGCCGGCGATATTGCTTCCTGATGGCGGTCAGAAGGCGACAGCTTAAGCTAGTGCCAAGGCGGCAGGCCTACCGCCCGCCTCAGCGGCTGCGGCACATGCTCCCATCCCATGCTACCGTCGATCGCCGCGGTTTCGTGGCCGCCCTCGCGATCATCGGAACGATCTTCGGAGGTCTCTACCTCGTCGCCAGCGGCGATCCGAACTGCCGCATCAAAGGCAACGTCAGCGCCAGCGGCGAGCGCATCTACCACCGGCCTTCGGACGACTACTACATGGAGACGGTGGTGAACCCGTTCCGGGGCGAGCGGTGGTTTTGCAGTGAGGCCGACGCGCGGCGGGCAGGATGGCGCCCGGCACGGGTTTAGGCCAGCGGGGGTTTCGACGATGGATATCAAGCTAAGTCTGAAAACACCGAACCGGAAGCCGGCCCTCTGGTTCATCTCGGTCGACGGTGGTCCCGTGTTGACGACCTTCATGGCCGATCCCGAAAAGGGCCTCGCGTCGTGTCTCCGCAGAGCAGCCGAAGCTGTCGAGCGAGAGAACCGGGCTTCGGTCGAACAGTCGCTGCGGGCTCAGGGTGGGTTAGACTAACCCGGTCCAGTCCCGGAAGCCTCAGCGTTCGCTACGCGTGCCTTCAGATCATCATAGGCCGCCTCGACGAGATCGCAGGCTTCATCCCGCGTCGACACCTGCCCGAAGCTGGCGCCGGAGCAATTGCCGATGAACGCATAGCAGACCCAGAACCACCCACCCTCGGCAATGCTGTTTATGCGGTAGACCCGGCCGACCTTCACCTCGCCGTCGGCGCAGACGTAGTCCTCGGCCTTGTCGTCCCACGTGCGGGACCATTCGTAGAGGAAGCGGCGGTCGGTCATAGCTCGTCAACCTCGACCGACGAAGGCATTTCTACGTGAATGTCCGATTGACCAGTGCGATGAGCACGTCCCGGTCGACCACCCCAGCCTGATAGCGACTGATAATGAAGAAGGCGCGGTTCTCGCGCTCGACCGCGCTCTCATTGCGCTTGCTCGTGGCCTCGAAGACATCGGCTAGAAGCTTCAGCTCGGCAGGCGAGACGATGCCCGCGTCTGAGCTTGCCCTCCTGATAGGCATAGCGCGCTCCCTCAACCGCTATTCTCACAACAGGAGCGTGCTGCACTGATCGTGTCAACCGCGCTAGATCAGCACGGCCGGGGTTACCAAAGGTCAGTCCTTTCGGTCGACTTCGTCCGCGCTCTCGCGGCTGTCCTCCGGGTCGTGCCCGTACAGGCGTTTGACGGCCTTCTTCTGGGCGACTCGCTCTTCCGGTGTCAGCCGGCGGTCGGTCATGAGCGCGTAGGCGATCACGCCGCCTAGCACGATCGGCCCGAGCACCGTGATCCACCACCAATTCATGATCCATTCCATGACCGTCTCCTTCGCTGTCGAAGGCAACTTCGGGAGGGTCGGCTGGTTCCCGCGCCCGCCTCGCCGCGGAGACCGGCCCTACAGCGCGATCTGCGGGCTGGCGGGCTTCCCCGATGCGGCAAAACCGCCCGCCGCGCTCCAGCCCGCCTCTCTGGCCGCCCTGATTGCTGGTTACAACCGCTGCGGAGTCGACCAGTAGCTGCGCCCTGTGCCCAAATGGGACTTCTGTCCGGGTGTAGTGGGTGGGTGGCGAGTGCCGCGTTTCTGTCGATCTATCCTTCATCGAGCCGATGTCGCCGACCTTGGTGGACGAGCCGCCAGTTGGGGGCGACTGGATCACCGAGGTCAAATGGGACGGCTATCGGACGCAGCTCGTCAAGGATGATCGCGGCGTGCGGACGTTCACTCGCAACGGCCATGACTGGTCGACCCGCTACTGGCCGATCACGCTCACCGCCTCCGTCATGCCCTTCAAGAACGGCATCCTCGATGGCGAGGTGGTCGTGCTCGACGACATGCACCGCTCCAGCTTCAGCGAGCTGCAGGCCGAGTTGTCGGCGCGCCGTTCGAACCGCCTCGTGTTCATCGCCTTTGACCTCTTGCACCTCGACGGCATGGACCTGCGCAAGCTGCCGTTGGTCGTCCGCCGGGAGCGTCTTGAGCGGCTGGTGCAGACGGCCGATGGCGGCCGCGTCCAGTTCAGCGAGGCGCTGCCCGGCACGCCTCGGCAGGTATTCGAGGTGGTCGATCGAGCCGGCCTTGAAGGCGTGGTCTGCAAGCAGGCCGACAGCCGCTACGTCTCGGGCAAGACGAAGGCGTGGCTCAAGGCGAAGGCTTTCGAGGAGGCGGAGTTCGAACTGGTCGGCCTGCGCCGCGAGCGCGGCAAGCCCGCCATGGCCTTGCTAGCCCGCAATGGACGGCCCGCAAGCAGCGCCTTCATCACTCTGCCGGCCGGCATCCGCGAGCGGCTTTGGGAGCGCGTCCAGCTGCCCGCTAAGCCCGCGCAGGCCAATCCGATCGAGCTGGTCAAGCCGGGCATCGTCGGCCGGGTGCGCTATCTGAAGGGCGAGGCGCCGCTGCGCCATGCGACGCTCCGCGATTGGCGCGAAGACGAAAGCCGTTAGGACAACCAAACGCCTAGGCGCGCCGGGCCGCTTGATCCGACGAATGCTTGGCTTGCAGTGCCTTGGAAAGCCTCGGCGCTTGCAATCCCGGTTTGAAATAAGATGACTACAAGCTCTGCTGCCTCTTCATAGCTCGGCCGTGTTTTCCTCGATGCCATTCGCCCGGCAATATTCGCTTAGCGCTTGGGACATCACCTTCAGTTGATCAGGATTGGCGTAGCCGTTGAAAGACACGCGACCCTCCCTCAAGACGATTGACACGGCCAGCCGCTCAGCGGCGGCTTAAAACAGATTTTATTGCAGGGGTGAACCGCAACGCTATTCAAAAAGTTGTACGTTCAAGGAGACCGGAGATGCGTCCCACTGAACGGCTGCAGCGAGTTCGTCGCCATATTCGCCAAGCCGAGCAAATCGTCGAACAACAAGCCACAGTCGTAGCCGCCTTGAAGCTGCATGGGAATAATTCTGACGACGCAAGAAATCTCCTCGGAGCATGCACGGAAGAGTTGGGGCGGCACCGCGCCGACTTGGAACGATTGCTCGAAGGGCCAGACGTCGCACCGCAGGCGGGAGAAAATGCCATGCTCAAGGGCTGGAGAGTTAAGTTCATTCACGGTGATCATCTGCACATTTTTCTGGTCGGGATCAGCGACAAGGATGCCGCCAAGTCGGTAGCGGTTGGAGACCGAACCGGCGTCTCAAGGATCACGATGGAGGAGATCGACGACGTAGAGAAGTTCGGTCTTCTGGAGGGGCAGATGATGGAAGGGCACGGCAGCCCCGAGAGCCAGGGAGCGTGACGCTGAGATGACGCTTCCTGACCCCGAGACGAACTATCCGGCCCGGCGCTCGCTATGGGGAAGCAACCCTCTTCTTTGGGTGGTGGCAATCGCAGCGATGCTCCTGTTGGGGGCGATAGCATTCACTTTAGGTAGGTGACCGAGACGATTGAGTGAAACAGTTGATTTCGATCTGTGCGCTGGTGCTTGTGTCGGCTGGGATGGCTGCCGCCGAGCCGCTGAAAGGTGACGGACCCGGCTGCAAGGATAAGGCACTGGGGATCGAACTGGCCTCGCTTCAGGAGACCCATGCCCGCTACATCTCAATCTGGGCGCAGGGTATTCAGGACCTGTCCTGTCGCGGTTTCAGCGGCGGGCTAGAGGTGACAGTCGAAGCGCGCGATGGGACGGTAGCTTGTGTTCGCACGGCCGAAGATGACGTCTGCTATTGGGTTCGGGCCGATATGGCGCCCTGAGTGGAACATTCGCCCATACCCGTCGTTCGGACGGTGGGCGCTCACTGCCGCTCCAGGCCGCCGGCGGCATCCAGCATCATCGTTGCAGCGCTGCGCTAGTCACTGTTGCGAGTGGTCGCTGGCTGCCCTGAGTGCGCCTCCAAGCTGGCGCCAATATCCTTTTGCTTGTCGGCGGCCTGCTCAATCAGGGCGTCCTTGGCCTCGCTGGCAACCTCGCTTGGTTTTTCCGTGACGGCGTCCTGCGCGTCATGAAGAACTCTTTTGGCGGCGCTCTTTTCCTTCTTGTAGCCACGCGCCAATTCGTTGGTGGCTGCCTTCAGGCTGTTGCTAGGATTGTTGATATCCGGATCGTCGTGCATGTCGTTCTTGTTCAGGAAAGGCCAAGAAACGAAAGGACCGCAAGCACCACGACCACGAGGCCGATGAGATAGATCACGCCATTCATGATGAAGCTCCTTTTGCGAGCCTAACGAGGCCAATCGGATTGTTCCGGAACCCGCACATGTGGCGCTCGACCCGCTTAACGATCGGCCGGACCCACGCAAGGACGATCAGTAACCTCTGGCGGCAGGAGTTCGGTGTTGACGGTAAACTAGCAATAGGAGTAGGCGGCACAGTCAAACGGGGTGATATGCAAGGTCGTCACCGCTCGATATAGACGCGTTACGTGAGACGGGGCCTACAAAACAACCCGCATGACCGTCCCGTGTAGCGTAAAGCCTCTTCGCTACACGGGGTTTTTTTGCATCTGGCGAACTAGGCCGCGCTGAGTGACCTGGCTTATTTATGATGCTGCGGAACCATCGACCAAACCAGGGGTTGAACTTACAGCGCCTTTTCCAAGGGCCTGTCGGGTAACTTTGATCTGCCCTGAGGGTAAACCTCTTAAAGGAATAATAACAATGGACGTTGTCATGTCCGTTATTGCTATCATGGCTTTCGCCGCGGTCGTTTACTATTTACTGATGCCCGTGTTTCGGAAGTGATCTCAGGACCGGGAACTGCCGCTGCCAGTCGTTGACAGGTGCTCGCGGAGAGCAATCAGTTGCATGCGGTGGCTTTCTCCTCAGCGTAGCACTTGGCCCGCTCCAAAGGTTCAGTATCTTCGCAGTGACGTTCGCAATTCGATTTCTTGGCGTCGGACGGACACTTGCGCTGGCATTCCAAGACTTCGCTCGGTGGTGGCTTGGAGACAACTTGCGCGCTTGTCATCCCGCGCCCGTTCACACTTCCGGAGAGTGGCGTCGTCGGCATAGACGAAGGTCAAGGGAGGCACGATTGCAAGACCGAGAACGATCAGTAAGTTCGCGACATGCGGCACAATCACATTCCCATGTCCGAATGACCGCAATTTGCTCTCCCGCATCCGACTGAGCATGGCGACAGAGACCTGCTCCACCGTGGGGCACACCTCGTGGAGGTCGAAAAAGCTGACAGACAGGCTACCGCCATTGGGGACATCTGGTCTGCCGCGTGCCGCTAAGAACAGTTAGACTTGGCTCGCTACTGCGTCGCACAGTGCGGTATGTTCCGCCCCGGCGATGTCGCTGTTCTCTTGCAGCTCTTTAACCTTCGCCTTCAGGCGCTCGATCTCGTCGACCAGCTTCTCCACAACCTCCCGATTGAACGAGGGGCTTCTGTTTTGCTCCAGCCGCCATTTGACCTGTTTTACCGGGTCCACGTCGAGCACGTGCGTCGATTCAGCCATTGCAGCTACTCCTGCGAGCTCCGACATTAGCACGCAATGAACCGGCCCGCTTGGCTTTCTCGTGCCTTTGTCCCGAAATGCTCTGCTCGAAGAGTTAAGTTTGTCCGGCGGGTCACCCCATTGCTCCTAGCTTTCTTGCGCTCGTCGCGAGTGGTCGCGCGCATATCGAGAACGCCTTGGCAACCATTGAACAAGGCGAAATCTTTTCGGTATCGCCCGCCCGCAACGAGAGCGTGATTCCTTTCAGGATACTAAACGCCCGGGACGAAGCGTTTCCCTTCAATCGTCGCCGCCGACATGGCAGTGCGGAGCCGCTTCGGTTCGCCCTAAGGGGTGCAGATCCCGCTACCAGCGCTCTTCGGTCTCACGGTCTGGGAGACCCTCCCCACACTTCGCCCAGGGCAGCCGTGACTTCTGATCCGTAGTTGTATTGCGGCTCGAAGCGCTCGGGCTGGTCGAGCGAGCCAATATTAAGTGCGGCCTAAGAGGAGTTGTCATAGGGCAGCGCCAGGGGCGTCCCGCACATCTGGCAGGATCCCCTCCTTGCGATCGGCGAGGACCGCCGCCACGTCGGGGTTCCCTTGGTCCATCTGATGGCGTCTGTGGCGACCCAAGCAAGCACGGCGAACGCGCTTCCGGTTGGGTGCGCGCGACGGCTACTATCTGGATCCGGATCCCTCCACAGGTTCTGGCCATGAGAAATCCGCGCTCCGTGACGTCTGCATTCAAGATAACGCTGGAGCGAGTGCTAACTCGGCTCGAACGGGAAAAGGCCAGCTAGCGCGACTGGAGGTGAACCTCTCGCTTGGCCTACCCGCGCCGACGCCGGATCCGGCCTGTCATCCCCGCAGACGCAAGGCGATAGAGCGCTGCGTGGGATGCCTAAAAGTTGCCGCTCTATCGCGAACCGGCATGAGAAGCTGGCCGTCAACTTTGCCGCCATGCTGAAGCTCGCCTTCCCGCACCAATACCTCTGGACGCACGGGACGGGAGATAGGACGGACCTAACGATCAACGGTGCGATCCACAGGCCTAAGGTTCCGCTTACGGGGCGGCACTCAGGTCAAAGACATCCTTCAGCAGGGACTGGACGGCCTCCTGCGCGGCCGTCGAAGCGGCGTCGTTGTATTGCGTGGTAGGGCCATTCTCCACGCAGGCATCCTGGTAGGAGAACGGTCGACCGGTGTCGACGTTGATGAGTTGGCCGTTCTCCTCCCGGCGCATGCAGTTCCGTGTCGTCACCCCTTCAGGATAAGTGTTGAGGGCCGGGCCGCTCACATTGTCAAAGTTGTGGAGAGCATCGGGATACACGGTTATTGCAGCATCCGCGCCGACAGCCCGGAGCCGTTTGATGTAATCCTGGCAGGGCGCGACCGGCGCCCAGTCGTCCTCGGCCCCATGGAACACACGGATCGGTCCGTCGACGACATCGAGCTCGCCCTGGAGCTCGAAATTACAGAGTGGATAGAAGGCAACGCGCGCCACGATCGTCGCGTCCTTGGCGCCGAACGCCTCCTCGAAGCGGGTCATCGCCGAATACAGGGACGCAACACCGCCGAGCGAAGAGCCCAGGAACGCAATGTGCGAGCCGTCGATCCTCGGATCGGTCGCCAGAGCGCCGGCTGCGCGATAGGCGTCGTAGAGCTGCGTAAAGAGACCGATTGCCGCCGCCGGGCCTGTTGAAACCTCATCAATCCCCCGAGCCGTGAAGCTGTCGAGGCGAAGCGTCGTGATCCCAAGGCCATTCAGATAGTAGCGCCAGGCGCCGATGGCCCCACTCTTCGGCCCCCCTGAGCCATGCAGAAGAATGACGACTGGCACCGGTTCGGTGCTGTCCGGCCCCGAGAGCTGGCCTGTGATCGTTACTGGGACACCGGCATTGTCGTCCCCACGAAGGAAGTCCTCGTCGGAGACGGTGCGGGTCGGGACGTTGAACGTCTCGTCCAAGGCGAGAGCCGGCGAGGCGCACAGCAAGCCCAGACCAAGGGCGAGAGCTTCTCTCAATTCTGTCATTGTCGCAGCGGTTGAGGCTGGTGAAGCAAATTGAGGGAGTTGACCTTGGCGGCTCTGCCTCGGCTGCAATCATACAGTAGGACCGTGAACTTGTCTTCTGGCGTCTACTGGCTGTCAGACAGGACCTAGTCTAGAACAACGCCGCTGGGGCCTCTCATGCGCGAGCTCGCGGCCTTGTCGACCAGAACTCCAACCACATTTGTCTTGGACGGAACGTCGCCCCTCGCGCGGTTAGTGCTATTCTCCCCGCATGACGGTGGCTACGCTTGTAGATGAACGCCTGAAGAGTTGGCGGCGATGCAGGCGATCCTTGATGAGGTTTGTCTGACGCGAGGGTATGCTCGCGGCTCGCCGCAACGCGAAGATCTGGCCTACCGTTTGATCGCTTTTTATAAGGGCGGTCCCCGCGATGAAGCATGGCTCAAGAATGCCCTCCTTCATCGACGCTACCCGAATGCCTCGAACTAGCTAGGCAGCTACTCGTCCTCGTCACGCAGCACGTCGCTCTCAAAGGCTGCCTCTTGGAACGCCTTGCGCGCGATGGCCGCTTTCCTTAGCCCCAGCAGAGCATCAAGGCTCGCCGCTCGCGCCTGGCGGTGCTTACGGCCGTCCGAAGACCAGCCGTTGGCGTCCAGAGCTTCAAGCGCCTGCTCGACGTTGCGAATGACCTGACGCTTGCCTGGTTCCAGCTCGATGAAAACCGGTTTGTCGAACTTGTCATCCGATGGGGGTGAAGACAGGCCTACGATACGCATACTGAACTCCAACAACAGAATCGGACTCAATGCGCCGTCGGCGGTTCAGTTGCTTCCTTCGGGAACAGCCGCCTCGCGCCCGAGTTCGCAAGCTGGGCGCCCCTCTCGACAGCCTCTTGATGGCGCTCGGGGGTCCGGCACCCGTCGTCAACGACAGCCCTCACAGCAGGATGCCGGTCCCCGCATTCCGACTTGCAACCACCTCACGTGCGCGAGGAACAAGCGCCAATCCGCGGAGTTTGATCGAAGAATCAGCCTGCGGAGATGCGCCGTGCTCTACCTATTTGATACGTTCGATGGAGAGGTCTGGGATCACGACACGACCGGCGCGGAGGCGCTTGACCTCGAGGCTGCGCGCGAAATGGCTCAGTCGGCACTCGCGGACATGGTGCGCGACGCGCTCCCCAACGGCCCGCACATGGATATAGCCGTGCGGATTAGAAACGGTGAGGAAATCGTCGGCTTGGTGAAGCTGGTGGTCGACGAGAACTAGTGCTGCTGCCGCTTCGGAATGGTGCCGTCGGTCTCGATCTCCATGCTATCCGCGATGTGCTTCACCCTTCGCAAAAGGCGTCGGCGAGCTTGTCACGGCCTTGGGGAGCCATTTTGTTCTTTTGCTGGACGAGAACCACCAACAGGCCGGCGATCAGCTGAACCCGATGCATGGTCTCGGTCGCCGAGCCGAACCTCTGCAGAAGGTTTTCCAGAATAGCGTCGCCTCATCGTGCAGCCGCTTAAGGTCGTCGCTCATTCCTGCGAGAGCTTCCTCGCGGCCGCCTCGAGCTTTTCACGGTCGTTGCCATGCGCCTTGATCAACTCTCGGGCCTGCGACTGGGGGATTCCAAACTTCACCGCGAAGTCGCGGAGCTCAAGTTCCGGATCGGCGCCGACCCGATACTGATCCCTCCAGATCTTTTTCTTGTTGTCAGCCCAAGTCTTTTTCGCCACCGAGGACTTCCTTGCTGCCGCGGCCGCGGTCTTTGAAGTCGACTTCTCTGGACCGGACGAAGACTGCAATCCCCTCCAGGGCGGTTTCCGCAGCAACTGATCGTTCGTCGGAGTTCGGCTCCTTGGCGACTGACGGCGGGTTGCTGGTGCTGTTGCCATGGAAGCGGGCAACCAAGCGCCATATATAGGTTCACCGTTCAGAGTGCCATGCGGCCCGACAGGCCCATACCTTCGAGTCCGACTCCCATCCTTCGTTAGGCTGGAATTGCCTCAAGGATGAAATAGGCCCTCGGGTGTGAATCACTCGATCAAGCCGGAGCGAAGCGGCATCACACAACCCTGCATACTGGGCCTGCGTCCTCTCCATACCGCCAGTAATCGCGAGCATGATAACGTCGATGCTCTTGATCCGGTCGGGTTCGTCTCCCGGCGGTAGTGCTTCTCCGAAGAAATCGTGCGCTCCGAGACTAAGATCAGTCAGGAAACGCTTGTCGACATGATCGGAACAACTTGCGCCTCCTGCACGATCAACCACAAATCAAAATCTGAACTCAGTTGGCCAGAGCAAATTCGTGGAATGTGATTTCATCAGGTCGCCCCTTCCAGAAGGGAGAAGGCGACGACTTCGACCAGCCCAGACAAGCGGAACCGCTGTCTACGCTCGATCTAGCCAGGCGAATGAAGCGACTTCGCAGGGAGCCTTGGCGACGTCATACTCCACTTCAAAGCCTGCCGTGGATGTTCCACCGGTGACTGCATCTCGGACCTCGAAACTAAAACTCATGTCCCCAGTAAAATTGAATAAGAGGTTAACTTCCTCTGTAACCCCATGGTCGAACTCCCGCAGAAGCAGGATGGCAATACGGTGCGCATCGGAGCCGTGGCTCGCCAAATAATTCTCGTCGCAAACCTTGTCGAGCACACGATCCAGCATCTCCATTTCGTTCGGAGACAGAGAATGCTTGCATTGGGAAGTGGAGAACAAGTCGTGTCCCTTCGGGTGCTTAGATCAATACGCCGGACAGGCCGGGATCGTGATTGAATTGCCTCGATGTTCGGACTAGCAAGTTTGTTCGTGGAACAGGCGTGTGCCAGCCACAACATGTTGTACGCGCTCGGGCGCTCGAGGCATAAGAGGTCTCATTCATTGAGTTTCAAATAAAAGTGTAAAGCATTGGGAACTCGGCCACGTGCTTGCAGTGGCGCAGTTTTTCATGGGCCTTCCACGGTGAATTTCAGAAAACATTTCACTTTTGTCTCGCAATCCAAAATAAATACCGCTACGCACCTTGTTTTGCTTCAAATGAAGCCCACATACTTAAACGAAGCCCACATACAATGTTCGACGATTTGGCCTAGCTGGCTTCCGCAGTGTCGGAGAACTCACCACCGCCTTTTCACCTGAATTTCGATAGCGTGGTGCGCGGGACGGGACGAGAGCCACGTCGCTCAACTCGTCCAGCTTTCATTTGGGATGGCGAGTCGCTGGGAGGAGCTGCCGGTTTCTTTGTCATGCTTGAAGGAACGGCCGGCGCATCAGCGTCAATGGCTCGAATCGTTGACGACGTGGCAGAGAATGGGAAGCCTCGATATGCGCCTCTTTCTTACTTCGGTCCTGGTCATGCTGAGCTCATCATCGCTGCTTGCGGAACCTGATGGGTGGACCGCTTCGAGCCAAACCGCCATTTCGGTAACGGGCAACATCACCATGGAGACGGACAGGATCCGCTTTGCCAACGGGGCGAGCCTTAAACTGGTGCCCTTGAAAGGGCGTGTTGGCGTCTTCGAGGCAGTTCCGCCATCAAACCCACTCCTTCACAGTGGGAAGCGTCTTTGCATGAAGGATGTCACCTTCGTCGTCCTAGCAGAAGGGCAAGGCGGAGAACTTTTCATGAAAATTTTCGATGGAAGTGACGCACCATTAGAAGCCGTCAGCGATCCGCTGCCTCAAGAAGGATCCTGCGCCACCTTTGAATATAGTCGGTGAGTTGACGCGCAGTGTCCTCGCATTCGGCGTTCGCGTTGGCTGCCCCGCCCCTTGGTTGGGAAAGGACGAGGTTCCTTCGGTCGGCCGCGCTTCGTAGGGCGACCGCGCAAATAGGTGCACCAGGACCAGCTAAGCGAGGCATTAGATGCGAACTTTCAGAGAGACCCGACCTAGCATAGCATTTCCCCTCATCGGCTTGAACACTAACCGGCGCAGCGTTCCTCTGCTTGCTCTTACTTTTCGAGCATCAACCCACCCACGACCCGGTCCGGCTGCTAGTGCTGCAAAATCAATCGCGTTGCCAGCGGAGAGGGACTGTTCCGCATCACCCCCGAGACCATAGCTACCCATCCCAGTGCACGCGGTCGGGCGCTTTAGACGCGTATGGCCGGTGGGCGAAGCACAGTGGGGGCGCCACCGAATCTTATGCGAGGCCGCGTGAGCGTTGTCTTTTAGTCGATGGTACCCGACTGCCTACAAGGTCAGATTTGGGCTTGGATTAAGTTCTGGCTGCGGGAGTACACAGGCCATCAGTATGCATTACCCCCAATGCGGTCTCAACAATGTGTGGCTCGAGAACGGCTTTTTGGTTGGCGAGGCCGCCGATGAAGAGGCCATAATAACCGCGCCCGAGGAGCTGCATCGGCTGATTGGGCAATTGGTCGTGGCGCTACCTCGACCTCTTTTGGGTGTAGAGTTTCAATATCTCAGGCGAGAGCTCGATCTCACAGCGCGACAGCTGGCGGAGCTCCTCGGTTGTACAATCGCCGAAGCTCGTCAAAGCGAAAAGTCACTTGTCGAGCTAGCGAGCAGCACCAATGCCGACCGGGAAATCCGAATCCTTTACCTCGAGACTTTCGGCGGGGAGCTAGCCGCAGAGCCAGAAGATCGACCGTCCTGGCACCTGGCTCGTGAGCCTCATTGCTGGTTCGTGGTGCCCCTCGAAGCCATCAAGACAGCGCAGGAATGAACCCCGTCCGCATGCTCACGCTGGTGCGATGTCGACGAACCCCTTTGCCTCCATACGGCCAACGGTTGCTTGCAACGACTTCACTGACTCTGCCAAGTAGATCTGTTCGGAGGTGGATCGCGGATAAGACCTTCCCGAGAAGCTTGACCAGCCGGCCCCTCTATCTGCAGTCGGTTTGGAATGAGAAGAGCTGGTCTTGTATCCAGTGTCGCGCCTCATAAAGGAGGCCAATATCCCCCCTTTTGAAATCGCAACGGTCGACGTCGCCTTGCCATCGTCCATGCCACCCCGCTTTGGGGCCCTCCTCGGCATTCATCAATTTCCTGGCACCAACTCGCTCGCAATCTAACGATCTGACGTGCTCGGCCGTCCCGTCGGCGTCGCAATTGACAAACGCGGCGCCCTGTTGGTGGCCGACGACGTCGGTAATAAGGTATGGCGGGTGGTGCCGGCGAACATGCACTGATCGGGCAATCTTCGCTTTTTTCGTTCACATCCAATTATCCAACTTCGACTGAGACGGAAAATCGCGATCTCCCGAGGCTCGCGGGGATGTGCTAGCGGCTCCCAGCGCTCGGCCTTCCGGTCAGGGAGAGAGGACCAAAACCAGGCCCGTGCGGCGTCAAGCCTCTTCGCTGCGCGGGCTTTCTTTGACCTCGGCGAGCTGACCGTGCTGACAAAAGGTAAGCAAGAGTGAGCCCCGAGGTAAGGATCCTGTGGGCCAGCGCCCGAGGCTCGCCTTGGAGCCACGCGTCCAAAAAGCCCCAACTTAGTCCTGCGCTGATCGGTGAGAAGCCGCGTAGTGGCACTGCGGAGCTTTCAGGCGTATAACCCAGCTATGAACACACGGATCGAGTGCCTCAAGAAGCGGATCGTTGAACTTTGATTATCGCGTGCAGGAAATTGGGCGCGCTCATGTAAGACTGGCGGACAGCGCCCTGCATTAGAGCCTCCAGGACCGCAGCCGCATCCCCCAAGTAATCGGCCCACCTGTCATCTGCGTTGTGGCGCGCTCTTGCGATTGCCCGAGCTAGCTGCTTTAGCGTGATCGGGCCGCTCGCGCCAGAAATGTCTTGAAGTTCGGGCATTAAAAGCCCCCTTTTCGCGCGCAGATCGGGCCCAGGCGCCTGCCAAATTCTACCATTGTTCAGATCGTAGCACGCGCCGCTTGGCGTTCCCTACTGGATCAGGCCTCATTGTCCGGCGTTGAGCGGGATGGCGCAATAAGCGCGATTGACCGGACACTCGCCGAACCAGGCAAAGCGCGCTCGGCATACTGCGGCTCGAATCCTTCTGCTTGAGGGGCTAACTTAGGTCGTTTCGGTCGGTGGCCTTGGCTCTCCGCCTCGCTCCGCTGGTGTCGTTGTCGAGTCGTCACTGGGACTAGGCCGCAGCGCTTTGCTTATCGCGCCGCCCTCGTTGTCCCACCGCTCTAGCGACCTCCGCTTCAGCGTCTCGGATACCTTGGCAACGTCATATTCGATTTCCAAGCCTGCCCTGGATGCCTCACTGGTGATTGCATTCATGGCGTCGAACACAGCCAGCGATTTCGCTTCGGTGTCGAGGCTCCGGCCCCCAGCGATGACCTCGAGAACGGCGTCGTCGGTGCACGATCACCGGGCTCTGCCAACCCGCGGCCGGGGAACTTTCCAGCTGTTTGTTTTACGTTTGAGCCGGGGTGCCTACCAGGTCTGTGGCGGTGCGACCAACGGCGCAAAAATGTTAACCAATGGTCTCCCCGCGCCGCGCGTAGCAAAGGTCTGTCCTTGGGCGTGATCTTTTGGTGAGTAGGACCGAGACCATAACGTCAGATTTAGGCTTTGATCGGCTATCGCCGAGGCTCGCGGCCGTCGGATTTGCCGGTCGAGAGAGGATCCTCGTTGGCGGCCTCGGTCAAGCCGTAACCCACTTTGGGCGGCTTGTCCTTGGGATCCCCGGTGTCTGTGCCCCCGCGGACTATGCCGTCGTCGACATCGCTCCCCGTTGAGATCGCTGGATACTTACGCGCGCCCTCTTCTCCGTGGTGTTCGCTGTCGAGGGGCACATGGTTCCTGGTAACGCCAATCATCGACTTGTCTCCTTGAAGAGTGAACCCGCTTCATCGGCAGGCCGTTCCCCGGTCGACGGCGCGAGCAGGTGCGGCGTTCGGTTGTTCGGCGCGAACGCGTGCCGTCAGGCTGCCTCGATTTTCATGATCCCGTCGTTGCGACGATTGAGGGACAACATGCCATCGGTTGCCTCTGACCGACTAAGGCCGGTCATGATCTGACCGTTTGCATGCGCCGGAACGCCGGTGAAGACGTGGTAGACGGTCCACGAGCGATCCGGTTCGCGGCGGCCATATTGTCGATGCAAGGCAACGCTATCCAGTGCGCCACCCTCGTTCTCCCAGACGCCGATCGCGAAGACATTCCATAGATGCTCGGTTTCGTTGCCGGCGTTCATGATGGCAGCCTTCCTTTGTTAATCGCTTCGGTTTCGAGAATATCGGAATAGAGCGTGGAGGCCCTTCGCGCCGGCGATCGTCACTGCGTCCGACCGCTGCGGCATGTCGAGTGTGGTCCGCGAAAGCTGTCGCGCAAATTCGCTCGCGTCATGAAGATCGGCATCTTCGGTTGCGTGGCACCCGCTCTCAGCTCTTGCCGCGACGGACGTTGGCGTTCGCGGTAAGCTTGATCTGGTTGCCGAACGTGTTTTCAGGCTTGGGAGGCGCCTTTTCCTGCTTGGGCTTTCTGATCTCGCGGTTGCTGCGTTTCTGCCCCTTAGCCATGGCCGAACGTCCTTCCGATGAGGGTTGCGTCTTCGTCTGACCGCGATATGCCGACCAGCTCGAGACTATCCTGCGTCGCCACCCGCTCATGACGTTCGTCATCGTTGCGGATGCGGTATTGCGGTGAACCTCCCCGCGGCGGGAGCGTGCCGGTAATGTGGTAGATCTCCCCAGGCAGGGCCGGTCCTCCGAAGCCGCCCTTCAGCCGGACAGCCTGACCCACCATGAAGTGATGCGTTGCGGCGTCGGGCCGGATTGGACGGGTGCCGCGTTTCCGGATGCTTGTTGCGGTCATGATTGTTGGTGATCCTGTTCGAGTGCGGCGTCGAGATCCTCGGGATTGATCGGCACCATCTGTTGGGTGGAACTGTTTGCGGCAATTGCCGGCAGGTGGATGAAGGCGCCGACACGCCGCCAGGCGAGCCGGGAAAGGCTTTCAATCGCCTCCTCGTCTTGATCGACGCGATATTCTCCCGCCGGCTGCGGCGCGTCGAAGCCAGGCAGTTGGAAGGGCGAAGAGAAACGGGCAACGGTCTGCGTCGTGCGTGTTGTCATCCTCAGATACCTCCGCAAGAGCACGCGGAGGCGCCTCCTGGATCATCCATCCGAGCCGGAACGAAGCCGATGCTGCCAGTACATCCGTCGTCAGCGCCGGTCTTCATTGGTTGGAACACAGCACATGCTCACCGGATGGGCGCTTGTTCACTCGCTATCGAGAATTCGGAGGTGAATGGCGGGTCGTAGTCTGACACCGCGAAAGCCAAATCGGCCAAATCAACGAGTTTTACATATGCGCCTCGTTTGGTTCGTAAACAAGGCTGTTAGTACTTTTATTTAATCCTGGGACACGGCTGATGGATCTCGAGAGTTTGATCATAGCGACCGTGCGACCAATGCTTCCGCACTTCTGTCGTGACGATCCCCAGCATCAGGTTGATGGGAGGGGGACGGACCGTGTACTGTGCTAGTGTGCCGTCAGCTTGCTGACGCGACTGCGGGGTTTGGAGGGGCTCCGCAACCGAACTGTACATGCGAACAGCAACGCATTCGAATGCAATGCTTACCGCGATGCACGCTTCCGAACATGAGAAGTATGCGGGCGCTTATGTGTCGAGTGATTTCAATCGCAAGGTCGCTGCAATGAACTCCGGACTGTCGCACGCCAAGCAAATTCTGAGCAATTGCGTAGACGAACTTATCAAGGCAGGAGATTTGCGGGGCCGCCTTCGTATGGCCACTGCTCACCTGGCAGCAATCACCCCCGACGAATTCGCCATCTTTCATAAACTCGACGAACAGTTCGACGTCATACGTCAAGTCCTGGCGGAGGTGTCAGACGACCGAAAGGCCCGGCTCATGAGTGTCGTTGATAGAATGAGCAGCAGAGAAATGGCTCGGCTGTCGGCCTCTTTGTTGGAAATGGAGCGGTCAATCCGAAGCACTCCAGGTGCCCGCACGGACGAGGGCCTGCGCCCCGACGAGCTCAACGCGACGAACGATGATTGATGAACGCATCAAATGGTGCGAGTTTCCCTCCTAATCCTGAGCCTCGTGGCGGCAATTCGGATCAGCGAGATTAGGCGAGAGGTCTCCTAGTTGGCGCGAGGTGGTTTGGCTCGTCGCCTACTGGACCCGCCAGCGGTTTGCTGGCTTACATATTCGGTAGTTTGATTGCCAGCGGCGCCGTTGATACGGCGCGCCGTTTGCCACTGGGCGCCATGCCGGCGAGGCGAGCGGCGCGACCGCGCCGGCCGGGAAACAGCGTTCCAGCTACTGGCCTTCACGGGCCTCTGCATTTGCATCAAATCAGCGTCCATGGCTGAGGATCAGTCTCCGTGGTTGCGCAGTGCCGAAGCTTCGCCCCCCGGCCGCCAGCTGTCAGGAAAGGTGCGCTGAAGGCGTAGATGCCTGGCGCTGACGCTCGCAGGAAGACAGGCCATCAAATCACCTCAGGCGTGAAAGCAGGGACTTTTGGCCCGGAGGCCTCAGACCAATGCCGAGCCATCTTGACCAACTTGCAGAACACATGCGGATGGCGAGCCCATTGCCGAACCAGGCCTCAGGGCTCGTTGCTCCCCGAGGACCCGCAGCGGGCTCACTTTAAATTCCATCGGGCCCCGAATTGGAATGCACTACAGCGTAGGCTGAGATATGGTCACTGGGTAGCGGGCCATTCAACTGGCTGCCTGCTTTTGAGAGACGAAGTTGTGCTCCCGCCCTCGGAGCACGTTGATGTCATCTCTTTTCAGTTCAAACGGCTATTTCACCCCGACCCAACTAAAAACCCTGGAGGCATTTCTCGACAATGTCACCGTTAGCCAAACCGTGTCCGCTGGTGACAGGGAGCGTCTCGCCAAAGTGGTTATAGCGCTCGCACAAAGCCACCTGGATACGGATGCAGAATTGAGTCGTCTCCTAAAGGCCGCGTCCTGCGTCCTATTGGAACTCGGGTCGTTTCCTTCGGCCGCCTCCGGGCAGTCATCACTTCCAACCGTTATCCCATTCCGCCGCGAAGCTACCGCCCCCGCCCAAGGTTGAAACGTTCGGCAAGTGCGTGGTCGAACTGGTAAGCCGGCCAACCCCGGCCGCAACCACCGACACTTTAAAACTTCCCCGGAGGGTGTCATCGTAAATCGCGCCCACGATAATATCCGCAGTCTCATCGATTTCGTCTCTGACCCTAACAGCGGCCCCGCCTCATGCTCGTCGTGCTGGCCATCCTAGCGGTGCAGGCCATCGTAGTACGGGGGCCACTTGGCCAACAGGCTACAGGCGGTGGGTTCGAACCTGACTGCTGAGACGGAGAGGTTTTGAGGCGCCCGGGAGAAGCGAGGTCCGGGTGGTGGCCGGGGGCGGCCAGGGAGGCGGAGGTGGATCTCGTCGAGCTCTCGCCGGGCGCTTGCCGGAGTGGTTTCGCGCGACCCCGGCACCCGCAGGGTGCTCTCAGATGGTTAATTAATAGTTACCAGTGATCGTCGGATCTGCGTTGGGAGTAGCTTGCCCAGCGGGAAAACATATGTCGGCTTTGCCATCAACACGGGCGACCCCGATCCGAGTGATGTCGTAGGCCCGAGGCGTCTGTTTATTGTCCACCTCGAACATGCTCGATCAGTGCGCGTTGCGCTGGGCGGGCTGGAAATTATTCGCACTCTCGTCCGGCTCATGCGGCTTTGCCATCGCGAATGCCTGGTGTTCTGCATGGCTGCGGCAATCCTCCGCTTCAACATCGACGATGACCGGCGGCAGCGGGTGCATGAATTTCGGATGGTCCGGGGGAAATTCGGCAGCGACGAAATAAATCTCGGTGATCTCCGGACCACATTTTCGTGGATACCGACCGAGATGAACGGGTTCCAAGTCCTTCACAGTGAGCCATCCCGAGTCTGGACTGTGACCATCAAGAACGATTCCAAGTGGAAAGTGTGACTAAAACAGGAACGCTGGCGGCGGGTGGATAAACTGCCAAGCAAATTCGTCCCGCACCACCTCTACGGCATCTCTACGAATATCTGCTGACGAGCGGCTTCCTGGTGGCGATGCCTGCCGATCAAGGCTGAGCTTCCTAAGGCTCGGGCGAAACTTTACGAGCCAAGCGAGGCGAAATGTGCTCCCCTGCCGAGAACCACCTCGTCGATTGAAGGCTGCTGCTTATGTTTGATGAAATCAGGGAATTGTCGTGATGGCCGCTGCCATGCATGCCGCCGCGCCTCACTATCTGCCATGGTTTATTGTGCATCCCGGTCAATCCGACGGGCTGATGACGGGAGCGACCGTGTTTCTCGTCATCCTGATCTTTATTATGGGAGTGATCTATTTCTCCGTGCACAATTTGCCGGAGCGCATCGCTCACGGCACCAGCAAGCTGCAGTTCGAGCTGGTAGCGGTGTTGTCGCTGCTGGCCCTTTTTACCCATATTTACGCATTCTGGATTGCGGCCCTTCTGCTTGCGATCATTCCGATTCCGGATTTCTGGACACCTCTATCCAACATAGCAACTTCTTTGGCGAAAATTCGCCTGCACGCAAGCGAGGCAAAGAGCTCCCTGAAGACCAGGTCCCGCCGTTAGAGGCCAACGGCATCGAGCGGGCGACAACAGAGAGCGAGGCGATCAGAAACTCACGCGTGGTCGATCGGACCGAGGATGGTGACGAACGCCCGCTCTACCGATTGGAACCGCTGGCGACGAGAAAGAGATCTGAGACATGATCGAACTCTTCCTGTGCTCCCTCTTCACCATCGTGCCCGACTATTTGTACAGGCGGTTCGCGCAAGGAAAACGGCTTGGGCGCGAGATCACGCTCTACTCGGTCTGGTACGAACTTCGCTACGGCATCACGGCCTGCCTGGGGCTGACGATCGCGCTGCTGACGCTGATCCTCTACTTTCACCCTTCGACCAAGAGCGCCGTATTCTTCTTCAGGACGGTGGCGATCCTTCCCGAGGGCTCCGGACGCGTTGAGGAAATCTATGTCGATATCAGCGATAAGGTGAAGGCCGGTCAGCCGCTTTTTAAGCTGGACAGTTCTCAGCAGACGGCTGCGCTGGAGACGGCGCGCCGTCGCATAGCGGAAGTCGAGGCGGAGCTAGAATTGGCGCAGACGGAGTTGGCAGCGAGCGACGCTCGCATCCAGGAAGCGCAGAGCGCCTATCAGCAGGCACTCGATGAGCTGGAAACAAGGACCGAACTTCAGCGGCGAAGCCCCTCGACGGTCGCCCCACGCGAGATTGAGCGGCTGCAGAACCTCGTCGATGGCCAGCAGGCCGCGGTGGCCGCCGTCTTGGCTTCCAAGCAGACCGTCGAGACGCAGATATCATCCGTCTTGCCGGCACAGCGTGCCAGCGCCGAGGCCTCGCTTGCAGAGGCGCAGGTCGAGTTTGAGAAGACCACGGTCTATGCTGGTGTTGATGGTACGCTGGAGCAGTTCACACTGCGCAAGGGCGACGTGGTCAATCGCATGATGCGACCGGCCGGCGTGCTGATTCCCGCCAATGCCGGCAGACAGGCTCTCATTGCCGGCTTCAACCAGATTGAGGCCCAGGTTATGCGCGTTGGCATGGTGGCGGAGGCTACCTGCATATCGAAGCCGATGACCATCATCCCAATGGTGGTGACCGAAGTCCAAGATCTGATCGCTAGCGGTCAGGTCCAAGCTTCTGATCAGTTAATCGATGCCCAGGATGTGATCCAGCCGGGAACAATCACGGTGTTTCTGGAGCCGCTCTTCGAAGGCGGCTTCGAGGGCGTGGCGCCCGGGGGCCACTGCATTGCCAACGCCTATACCAGCAACCACGATCTGTTGGACGATCCGAATATCAGCACGCCCAAATGGTTTTTCCTGCACATGGTCGATGCCGTTGGGGTGGTTCACGCCCTCATACTGAGAATTCAAGCCTTACTGCTTCCAGTTCAGACGCTGGTTCTCGGCGGGCACTAACAAGTGAGAGGTCGGAAACTTTGCATTGTCGGGTGAATTCGACAGCGAAGAGGTGATCTATGTTCGACAGACGTCAGATTCAGTTGCCAGGGCTCTTCATGTTGGGCTCAGCGCCATCGGCCGCAGTGACATTGACCAATCTCGACCCCGAACCATTCACGTTCACTGCTACCGGACGGGGTGAACGAATGGAGATGACGCTGCGAAGCGGTGAGACTGTCGAATCTGCTTCGAAGGATACTTTGTGGTCGGACCCAACGGCGATCGCGTAGCGCCTGCCGGAAGTGAACATATGGAGGTTTCAAGAGCGAGTGCGAATGCAAGGTTCGGCGGCCCTACGCACGTCTTCGCGACTAGTTAACGCTGCTCGTCTTCAAGCGTGACGCTTACCGCCACCTCCATCGCGGTGAAATCCTCTGAGGAGCCCACATAGCCACCAACTATGGGCATGATCTGGCCATTCCTACGCGCAACGGCAACCGGTATCAGCCGCGCCCCGCCGAGCCGCCGATGTGTTGGATCGAACGAAATCCATCCTGCGCCGGGAAGATAGACTTCCGCCCAGGCATGGGTCGAACCTGGATCGTCTGCGCTTGCATTGGGGTCGAAGAGATAACCAGACACGGCGCGGGCACCAAAACCAAGGTGGCGAACTGCCTCGATGAACAGAGCGGCGATGTCCCGGCAGGAGCCGCTTCCCAGTGCCAGCGTCTGCAGCGGTGTCTGGGTGCCTTCCTCGTCACGGGCGCGATAGGCGACCGGACCCAAGATCCCCGCGTTCAGATCCTTGAGCAGGGAAAGCGTGTCGGTCCGGGAACCGCGGACGAACTCCCGCGACCACACTTCCATCGAACCCTGTGGATCCTCATGCTCTGGAACCATTAGTACGCCTAGGTCGCCGACATCATCGGATGAATATGCGAATGGAAAGGAATGCGCTTCGAGCGCAATCGGAAATACCGGCCATTCCACGGCCAATTGTTCGATAACCAACTCGCTGGTGATAACAAGTTCGGAAGACTGGTCCGCGAACGTAGCGGTGGCGATCAAATTGCCGAACACGTCCTGCGCCCAATCGAGTTCTGCCAATGGGGAACAGACGAGAGAACTCGCGAGCACGGCGATGTCCTGTCCGCCACGCGGCCTTAACATCATCCGGTGCGGCTGAAGCTCCACCGGACGCTTGTAGCGATAGGTAGTCCTGTGCTGAATCCTGAGCTTCATTCGTGGTTGCGATGCCTCGTTGGTTGAGAAGGGAAACTAAGGTTCAACGTGGCTTCGACCAGAGCTAACGTGACCGAGCATTGTCGTCCCGTGTCAAACGCTCCAACAAATTCAGTGCGAACCCAGATGAAGACACTTCTCCTAGCGGTTAGTCTGAATTTAGCTTTCTCATCAGCCATCGAACCAGCGCTCGATCAGCACCACGGACTGTTCGGCGTCGTGGTCGATCAGCTCGGCGGCCACCAGTTCGGCGCAGACCGACCGGTACTCCTCCGGAGACCACCTGAGATCCGCGCAGGCATAGCCCTCATGCAGGAAGTAAACTCCGCACGAGGCACGTGGGCGTTGGTGATGAAGTACGGAAAGCCGACCTTGCCGCGGTCGGTCAGTTCCTTGAATCTGCCCGACCTCCATACGGCCGGGGAGACCTTGCTGAATTCTCGCGCGCTCATAGCTGGCCACCAGCGTAGAGGGCAACCTGAGTTGCGAAGTCACCGAAATAGTTCCGCTCCGCCTTACAGCGGGCTGCTATCGCTGCCTCTTTGCATTCGAAGTAGCCTAGATTGCGGGTGAGTCCGTCTAGGTGTTCAGTCCCGATGTGAGGAGGCATGGATCGCGCAGGAATCGGTCTGGCTCGGCAGCCCATGCCTTGCAGATGGCCTCGTATGGCGTGAGGCCGTTGAGGGTCTTGAGGCGTTTGGCGAAGTTGTAGGCATCGAGGAAGGCCGAGAGGTGAGCCTCGAACTGCCGGCGGGTGCTGTAGTGGTAGCGCCTGGCGGTGGCTTCCTTGAGGGTGCGGTTCATGCGCTCGACCTGCCCATTGGTCCAAGGGTGATTGGGCTTGGTGAAGCGATGCTCGATGCCGTGTTCGAGGCAGATGCGATCGAACATGTGGATGCGATAGCGGGCTGTCGGTCCCGAGCGGTGCTGGATGGCGTCGCCGAACTGGATGCCGTTGTCGGTGAGCACGGTGTGGATCTGGTAGGGAACGGCTTCGACAAGGGCTTTGAGGAAGCCGGCTGCGGTCTTGACGTTGGCGACTTGATGCAACTGGGCGAAGGCGAACTTGGATGTTCGGTCGATGGCCACGAATAGATGTAGCTTGCCTTCTTCGGTCCTGATCTCGGCGATGTCGATATGGAAGTAGCCCAAAGGATAGCTCCTGAAGGCCTTCCTGGGCTTGTCGCCCTCCACCTGCGGCAGCCGGCTGATGCCGTGGCGCTGCAAGCATCGGTGCAGCGAGGAGCGGGTCAGATGCGGGATCGTCGCCTGCAGAGCGTAGAGACAGTCGTCGAGCGGCAGCAAGGTATGCTTGCGGAAGGCAACGACGGCAGCTTCCTCCTCCGCCGCCAGCACCGTGGAGCGGACCACCTTCGGTCCCATCCGCGCGTCGTGCACGAAGGCCCGCTTGCGCCACTTGGCGACCGTCTTCTGGTTGAGCCCGTATTGAGCCGCTAGCTCTTTGAGCGGAGCCTTCGATCGCTGTATCGCAGTTCGGATAGCGTGCGTGGTCGTGGCGCTGCCGTGAAGTACCTGTCCCATAGCCGATCCCTCCAACCGGGAACAGCTAAACTGATTCCATCACACAATGGGACCAGACACCTAGACCGCGGCCAGATCTGTGTGGCGCCGTTCTCCTCCATCCACCGACTGACGTTCGATCCCGGTTCGTGGAATTCGAGCTGCACGAAACCCGGTTGCCCTTCGTGGGCTGACAACCCGGCCTGGGGATGGTCCCGGACGAACTCTCGGATGCTGTGGCGAAGCTGATGCCGAGCAAGCTCCGGCTCATTGTCCGCGAAGTCTGCTCGTATCTCGACGGCAAGGTCTATGTCAGGCGGAGCGGCGCTGTCCTTGATCCGCCGGATGCCGGTGCGGCGCGACCCCCATATCCATGCCCGGCTGATGAAAGCCGTCTGCCCGTCAAGCCATTCCATTACTGCTATGAACTCGGCGTCGGACATGAACAGCCCCCGAGCCCTGAAGTTCATCATCGGCAAAGGGTGACCAGTCACAGGATTCCGAGCCCATAGGCTAGGTGCCACGCCCAGTTGGTCCGGGTCCGAACGTCGCGGCAGTCCTGAACGGCCAGCGCCGCGTTGTTGGCGCGCGGGCACATGCCCAACAGCAGGGCGTAGCGCTCGTTCTCAACCCGGACCAGCGCCGCGCCGAACCAGATTAGCGGGCCCAGCAGGACGACGATAAGCACGTCCTTCTTGTGGGTGCCTTCCATGCGCGCCTCCGTGGTGACCAGCCACCATGCGCTCGGACTGTTTACGCCACGTTGACGGCCATCCGGGGCCGTTATGAAAAGAAATATGCTCAGCGCTAACGTCAAAGCAATTTGTCAATGATATCAATGGCTTGGTATGTTAACTGACTCCTTAGGTAGAAACAAGCCCCGACGCAGCGGCCTTCGCCCCCGACCGCCGCCGCTGCTCACCCACCTAAAGAAGGTGACTCAAAGAGCCCGTCTCGGAGACGCGCTCGCGATGGCTGAAACCTTGCTTTCAGCGACATTCTGAAGCCTGGACCATAAACCAGCGCGGGAGGCTTGGCACTTGCACAACGTGCCATAGTGCTCGCCGAACGCGCCAATTTGCTGGGCTCGCGCGGCGCCGCGCGGCGACGTTTCAGCCGGGGTAAATCCACTGCTCGGGGATCTTCGCCGTGAGGCTTTCGCCTTCGCGGACGAGGCCCGGCTTCTCGACCCAGGCCACCAGGCCGCGCAGCCGCTTCGCGGCCTTGGGGAAGGCGAGCGCCGCGGCGATCGGGTCGGAGAGGCCGGCATGCTCGGCGATCGAGCGGCCGGCGATCCGGCAAGGGCCGTTCTGCGCGTCGACCTTGAGCGTGACGCCGCCGGCAAAGAACAGCAAGGTGCCGGCAGGCAGCATCGACAACGCCGGCAGGCCTTCCACAAGGAGGTTGGCGCCGATCCACTCGGGCCTGATCTCGTCGAGCTCCATGCGGCTTGCCACCAGAGCGAGCTCGTCCGGCGCGACGATCGACAGCTGGCGTTCGTTGCTGATCTCGGTGCCGCGCGGATACCAGGGCTCGCGGCTGCCCGTGCGGCGCGTCGGGCCGCCGTGCACGTCGCCGGCGATGCCGTGGAAGCCAAGGTCGAGCGCGTCGACGCGGTGGCTGACGAAATGATCGGGCGCCGAGCGATAAAGCGCGGCGACCTTGCCTTGCCGCCGCTTGCCGGCGACGATCTCCGGCAGCGCGTGCGCCATGCGCTACATCATCCTGAGCAGCGCGCCGCCGATCGAATAGCCGGCGCCGAAGGCGCAGAGCAGGCCGTACTCGCCGGCCTTCATGTCGGCGTGGTTCTCGGAGAGCGCGATCACGGCGCCGGCGGCGGCCGTGTTGCCGAGCCGTTCCAGCACCATCGGCGCGCGGTCGTGGCCGACCTCGCGGCCGAAGGCGAGCTTGAGGATCATGGCGTTCATGCGGGCGTTGGCCTGGTGCAGCCAGAAGCGGCGGATGCCTTCCGGCGTCAGGCCGTGCTCGGCCAGGAACTCGACGATGAAGCGGTGGCCGGCGACGGTGACCTCCTTGAACACCTTGTTGCCGACCTGCTTGATCATGTTGCCTTCCATGGCGATGAAGTAGGGGTCGTCGGCGGCGGTGCGGGTGAGGTAGCCGAGATTGGTGCGGATGTTGTTGGAGAATTGCGTCCAGCTGCGGGTGTCCAGCACCTCGAAGCGGCCGGGCAGGCGGCCATCGGCCGGCAGCGCCTCCACCAGCATGGAGGTCGAGGCGTCGCCGAAGATGAAGTGCGTCTGGCGGTCGCGGAAGTTCAGGTGGCCGGTGATGATCTCCGGCGTGACCACCAGAACCCGCTTCTGGGCGCCGGTGCGCACCAGGTTGACCGCGACGTGCAGGCCGGCCACGGCCGAGGAGCAGCCGAGCCCCATGTCGAAGCCGGCGCCGCGCGTTCCCAGCGCGCTCTGGATCTCGATGGCGATGGCCGGGTAGGGCCGCTGGTGATGCGAGGCGGCGCAGATCACCATGTCGACGTCGGCCGGCTCGCGCCCGGCATGGGCCAGCGCCTTCCGTGCCGAGGCGACGCCGAACTCGGCCTCCAGCGACAGCGCCTCGTCGGGGCGCGCCGGGATGCGCGGCGCCATGCGCGTCGGATCGAGGATGCCCTCGCGCTCGATGACGTGGCGCCGCCGGACGCCCGAAGCATAGACGATGAAATCGGCGTCGGATCGCTGCAGCGGCTCTTGGCCGGCGGCGAGCCGTCGCGGGTTCTCGGCGTCGACCCACCGGTTGAAACTCTCGACGAGCTCGTCGTTGGCGATCGAACTCGGGAGGGATGACGACTCCCAATCCGCTGATCGTGACTCGGTTCATGATCGTCCCGTGTTCCTTCAACCGCCCTTGCCCGGGTCACGACTCCGGAATCGGCGGCCTTGGAATGTCCCTGACTTGCGTTTATGCCAGTTTCGCCGGCTTGCAAAGCGGCCGCTCACATGAGCGCAACCGGAAGTATTGCCGCGTCGCCCGTCATACTGCATCGCACAATGGCAGAACCGCGGCAAACCGCCGCGTCGCGGCCGGCGGGACCTACACACCTTCGCGTCGGGCAAGGCGAAAGCGATTGCCGAGACGGCCGGCTTCGCCTACATAGCGCGCAAACCTCCGAACCCCGGTCGAACAGGAAAAGCGCGCGTGGCACGCCAGTTCATCTATCACATGTCGGGCCTCAACAAGGCCTTCGGCACCAAGAAGGTGCTCGAGAACGTCCATCTCTCCTTCTACCCCGACGCCAAGATCGGCATTCTCGGCCCCAACGGCGCCGGCAAGTCGACCGTGCTCAAGATCATGGCCGGGTTCGACAAGGAGTTCACCGGCGAGGCCTGGCTCTCCGAAGGCGCGACCTCCGGCTACCTGCCGCAGGAGCCCGAGCTCGACCCGGCGCTCGACGTGCTGGGCAACGTGATGGAAGGGGTGGCCGCCAAGAAGGCGATCCTCGACCGCTACAACGAGCTGATGATGAACTACTCCGACGAGACGGCCGAGGAAGCCGCCAAGCTGCAGGACGAGATCGACTCCAAGAACCTGTGGGACCTGGAAAGCCAGGTCGAGATGGCGATGGAAGCGCTGCGCTGCCCGCCGGGCGACGCCGACGTCGGCAGCTTGTCGGGCGGCGAGAAGCGCCGCGTGGCGCTCTGCCAGCTCTTGCTCAGGCAACCCGATCTGTTGCTGCTCGACGAGCCCACCAACCATCTCGACGCCGAGACCACGGCGTGGCTGGAGAAGCATCTGCGCGAGTATCCCGGCGCGGTGCTGATCGTCACCCACGACCGCTACTTCCTCGACAACGTGACCGGCTGGATCCTCGAGCTCGACCGCGGGCGCGGCATCCCCTACGAGGGCAACTACACCGCCTATCTCGACGGCCAAGTCCAAGCGCATGGCGCAAGAGGGGCGCGAAGACGACGCGCGCCAGAAGGCGATCGCCCGCGAGCGCGAGTGGATCCAGGCCTCGCCCAAGGCGCGGCAGGCCAAGTCCAAGGCGCGCGTCAAGGCCTATGACGAGCTGGTCAAGGCGGCCAACGACCGGCGGCCGGGCGACGCGCAGATCATCATCCCGGTGGGCGAGCGGCTCGGCCAGATGGTGATCGAGGCCGACAAGCTCGACAAGGGCTATGGCGACCGGCTGCTGATCGAGGACCTGGAGTTCAAGCTGCCGCCCGGCGGCATCGTCGGCGTCATCGGGCCGAACGGCGCCGGCAAGACGACGCTGTTCCGCATGATCACCGGCCAGGAGACGCCCGACGACGGCGCCATCCGCGTCGGCGAGACGGTCAAGCTCGGCTATGTCGACCAGAGCCGCGACTCGCTCGACCCGAACAAGACGGTGTGGGAGGAGATCTCGGGCGGCAACGACATCATCAAGCTCGGCAAGCACGAGGTGAACAGCCGCGCCTACTGCTCCTCGTTCAACTTCCGCGGCGGCGACCAGCAGCAGAAGGTCGGCACGCTGTCGGGCGGCCAGCGCAACCGGGTGCATCTCGCCAAGATGCTGAAGGCCGGCGGCAACGTCATCCTGCTCGACGAGCCGACCAACGATCTCGACACCGAGACGCTGGCGGCGCTGGAGGACGCGCTGGAGAACTTCGCCGGCTGCGCGGTGATCATCAGCCACGACCGCATGTTCCTCGACCGGCTGGCGACGCACATCCTGGCCTTCGAGGGCGACAGCCACGTCGAGTGGTTCGAGGGCAATTTCGAGGATTACGAGCAGGACAAGATCCGGCGGCTGGGGCCCGACAGCGTCAATCCCAAGCGGGTGACGTATAAGCGGCTGACGAGGTAGGGGGCGGTGGGGCTTTTCGATAGCCTCTCCGACCTAGGGTTTCAGGTCGAGTTTCACTCGCACGCAGAGGCGATCCTGGGCGCCGATTTTCCTTCGGCAGTCGAAGAGCTCGAAGCCGTTCTGGCTGGTGCCTCCATTCCCATCGAAGAGATTATTGCAGGCGGCGGCGGCGAAACGAAAAACACGCAGCGGCTTCGGCGACGTCTCGCCGCTGCCGGTTGGCGAACGACAACGTTCACCATTTCGAAGATCATCAATGGTCAACCTCGCGAAGCCATTTCGCACAAAGTGGATCACGTGAAGCAGGTAGCTCAACGTCGTGGACCGGATGCGTCTATCGCTCTCGAGATCGAATGGAACAACAAGGACCCCTTCTTTGACCGCGATTTGGAAAACTTCAAACGCCTTCATGCTGAGGGAGCCATTTCGGTGGGCGTCATCGTCACGCGCGGTCGTTCGCTGCACGAGGAAATGCTGAAGTTGGTTCAACGATTTTGCGATGAACGTAACATTCAGAGTTTCGACGACTTGTTGAGCTGGGAGTACGACCCCACTTCGCGCCAACGTCGCGCGATCCTCAGCTACGTCGAACGCGCTCGCAACCCACTCCCGTTTCGCGACGCGTTTGCTGCCAAATTCGTAGCCGACAAGTTCGGCGAGGCGACCACGCATTGGCGCAAACTAGAGGACCGCATTCGGCGCGGCGTTGGCAATCCGTGTCCGCTGGTCACGATCGGTCTCCCCGCCAGCATCGTGACCTTCGGCGAGGACGTCGCGCGGCTCCGGCCAATCCTCGCCGCGGTCGCCGATCAGGCCGAGGGTTCCGACGTTTCAACCGACGAATTGTAGGAGTAGGTTTTCCAAGTTGGGCGATAATCCTCGTCCGCCTGGTTGCCCCAATAGGTCCACCCGTCGCGCGCGCCGCGCGCAAATAGCTCCAGGAACGGCCCCCTTGAGCAACTTTCGATCAGCTCATATTGCTCGTCGGGCTTGCGCGAGTGCTCGCGTTTGCGAGATGCAATATAGTTGACTTGACTGCGCGCCGGCGCCTCGGTGCGGGCATTCTTGCCCCGGACCCCGAACAACAAAAGCTCGGTCACGTTGCGGAAATAAAAGCCGACACCACGACCGTCAGAGCCCCGATCCTTCCTTATTTTGTGCCATACAATGTTTGATTTATACTCGAATCCCCAAGATTCGAGTACGCGAAGACCGTCTGGCAACAGTGCATTGGGCACCCACAGATAGAGATGCGCTGGCTGATCAGCGAGCTGAGAGACCGGCAGCTTGCAGATTTCGTCCGTTGTGAGGGTCTGATAGCGCGACAGGCGTCGGTGTTCGGGTGCCACCTTGCCAGTACGGTTTATGAAGCGCCATGGCGGATCGGCGAGGATCGTACCAAAGCGCCGTCCCTCAGTTTTCCTGACGAGATCGATGGAAGCGCTCATGGCTTCAGCGTTCATGTCCCCACCCCCTTGTGCAGGCAGAACAGAAGCAGAACATCATGCTCCTGTCAACCCATCCTGCATGATTCGAGGTGGAACGTCGCATGTCATCTTGCTGATAGCGACAGCCCCGCCGCCAGCAGGCGGTCGACCAGCCGTTCGGCGGCCTCGGGGATGACCGTGCCGGGCGGGAAGATCTCGGCCACGCCGGCCTCCAGCACCGCGGCGAAGTCCTGCGGCGGGATGACGCCGCCGGCGACGATCAGCGTGTCGTCGCGGCCGAGCTTCTTCAGGGCATCCCTTCAGCTCGGGGATCAGCGTCAGATGGCCGGCGGCGAGCGAGGAGATGCCGACGACGTCCACCGCGTGGTCGGCGGCGAGGCGCGCCACCTCCTCGGGGGTCTGGAAGAGAGCGCCGACGATCACGTCGAAGCCCAGGTCGGCGAAAGCAGTGGCGATCACCTTCTGGCCGCGGTCGTGGCCGTCCTGGCCCATCTTGGCGACCAGGATGCGCGGCGGCGCGCCGCGGCGCACGGCGAAGGTTTCGACCTTGCCGTGCAAGCGGGCGAGCGCCGGATGGTCGCCGATCGCCTTGCGGTAGACGCCGGAAATCGTCCGCACCTCGGCCACGTGGCGGCCGAACACCTTCTCCAGCGCCAGCGAGATCTCGCCCACCGTGGCGCCGGCGCGCGCCGCCTTGATCGAGAAGTCAAGCAGGTTGCCGTCGGCGCGGGCCGCCGCCTCCAGGGCCTCGAGCGCGCCCTCGACGGCGGCGACGTCGCGCGTGCCCTTGAGCTGCTGCAGCTTGGAAAGCTGGCGGGCGCGCACTTCGTGGTTGTCGATCTTCAGCACGTCGACCTCGATGTCGGCGCCGGGCCGGTGGATGTTGACGCCGACGACCGGCTGCGCGCCGGAGTCGATCCGCGCCTGGGCGCGGGCCGCCGCCTCCTCGATGCGCAGCTTGGGGATGCCCTTCTCGATCGCCGCCGCCATGCCGCCCAACGCCTCCACCTCCTCGATATGCGCCATGGCGCGCATGGCGAGGTCGTGGGTCAGCCGCTCGACGAAGGCCGAGCCGCCCCAGGGATCGATCAGGCGCGTGATGCCGGCCTCCCTGGCCAGCACCAGCTGCGTGTTGCGGGCGATGCGGGCCGAATGGTCGGAAGGCAGCGCCAGCGCCTCGTCGAAGGCGTTGGTGTGCAGCGACTGGGTGCCGCCCTCGGTGGCGGCCATCGCCTCCAGCATGGTGCGCACGATGTTGTTCATCGGGTCCTGGGCGGTGAGCGACCAGCCGGAGGTCTGGCAATGCGCCCGCAGCGCCAGCGAGCGCTGATCCTTGGGCTGGAAGTTCTTCTGGACGAGGGCGGCCCAGATCAGCCGCGCGGCGCGCAGCTTGGCCACCTCCATGAAGAAGTTCATGCCAGCGTTCCAGAAGAAGGAAAGCCGCGGCGCGAAGCGGTCGATGTCGAGGCCGGCGGCGACGCCGGCACGCGCATATTCGATGCCGTCGGCGATGGTGTAGGCGAGCTCCAGGTCGACCGTCGCGCCCGCCTCCTGGATGTGGTAGCCGGAGATCGAGATCGAGTTGAACCGCGGCATCCGCTCGGAGGTATAGGCGAAGATGTCGGAGACGATCCGCATCGAGGGGCGCGGCGGGTAGATATAGGTGTTGCGCACCATGAACTCTTTGAGGATGTCGTTCTGGATGGTGCCGGCGAGGTCCTTCTCGGCCACGCCCTGCTCCTCGGCTGCCACCACGTAGAGCGCCAGCACCGGCAGCACGGCGCCGTTCATGGTCATCGAGACGGTCATCTCGTCGAGCGGGATGCCGTCGAAGAGCTGGCGCATGTCGAGAATGGAATCGATCGCCACGCCGGCCATGCCGACATCGCCGGCGACCCGCGGGTGGTCGCTGTCATAGCCGCGGTGGGTGGCGAGATCGAAGGCCACCGACAGACCCTTCTGCCCGGCCGACAGGTTGCGGCGGTAGAAGGCGTTCGATTCCTCGGCGGTCGAGAAGCCGGCATACTGGCGGATGGTCCAGGGCTGCTTCACGTACATCGTCGGGTAGGGGCCGCGCAGGAACGGCGCCAGGCCGGGATAGCTGTCGAGGAAGGGCAGGCCCTCGAGGTCGCGGGCGCCGTAGCGGCGCTTGACGGCGATGCCTTCTGGCGTCTCCCAGGCGTCGCCGGGGCGGGCGGCGGAAGGCTTCGCCGTCTGCGGCGGCGACCAGGGCAGCGCGGCGAAGTCCGGGATCATCCCCGGCCTTCGAGCGCCTGGTCGATGCGCACCGCCGGCAGCGGCTCGCAGGAAGCCACGCCGTCGTCGGCGAAGGCCGGCTGGATGGCCGGCAGCGTGGCGACCGGCCGTTCGGCGGCGAGCGGGTAGAGCGTGGTGCCCACCAGCGTCCGCTTGCCGGCGCGATAGGCCTCGGCGCGCGTCTCGCGGGCGGTGCGGATGCGGCCCTGGAGCTTGCCGGCGGCGAGGCTCTTCAGCACGCCGCCCTCCTTCTCGATCTCCTGGAAGACGCTCCACGCTGCCTCGCAGAGGCGATCGGTCAGCTCCTCCAGGCTGCCGGCGCCGGCCGCCGGGTCGACGACATGGTCGATACGGCTCTCGCCGGCCATCACCAGCAGCGTGTTGCGGGCCAAGCGACGCGCCGCCGCGTCGGGAAGGCCGTGGGCCGCCGTATAGGGCAGGATGGCCAGCGAATCGGCACCGCCGGTGGCCGCGGCAAAGGCGGCGACGGCGGCCCTGAGGATGTTGGTCTCCGGATCGCGGGCGGTCATCATGCGGTAGGAGGTCTCGGCGTGGACGTTGGCGGCCGAAGGCATGATCGAGCAGGCCTCCTGGGCGCGCGCCCAGAGCCGGCGCATGGCGCGCAGCTTGGCCATCGACAGGAACTGGTCCTGGTCGACCGCCAACGCGAAGCCGATGTGCGGGGCGGCGTAGATCAGCGCCTGACGCGCCTCCTCGAACATTCGGAGATGCGAGACGGCGGAGGCCAGCACGATGCCGAGCTCCTCGGCCTCGGTCGCCCCGGCATTGTGGAAGACGCGGCCGTCGGCCTCGAGGAGCACGCCGGGCACGCCGAGCGCGAAGAAATGCGCCAGCGACTGTGGCATCGAGGCCTGCAGCGCCTCGATCGACATGCGCAAGCGCCCGGTGCCGGCGAAGACGGCGGCCGGATCGATGCCGAAGGAGAGGCTGAGCCGGGCCGGGTCGACGCGGCGCCGGCCGATCAGAGCGACCAGCCAGTCGACGGTGACGCGGCTCAGCGGATGGGCGTCGATCCTGAGGTAGGTCTGGTCGAGCGGGATGCCATCGAGCACCGCGTCCATCGCCTCGGCGGTCGGCGGCAGGCCGTAGCCGAAGGCGTTGGGCGCTCCGGCGAACACCAGCGACAGGCCGGAAGCGCCTTGGGCGACGTCCTCGCGCGCCTGGCGGTTGGCGCGCGCCGGATCGGGGTCGTCGATCCGCTGGGTGACGATGATGCGGCCCCCGGCGCTGACGCGGCCGGCCGGGTGCGGATCCTTGACGCGCGGCGACAGCGCCTCGATCACGATGCCGTCGTCGGTGCGCGAGGAGAGCGCCGTCTCGAGATCGGCGCCTGTCAGCGCCTTGCCGGCCAGCGCCCGCCAGCCGGCCTCGTCGAAAGGCGGGAACACCGCACTCCTGAATACCGCACCTGCGTCCATCATTCCTCCTCGCAAGCGGCGGCAGGGCGCCGGCTGCGGCTACTCGCACGACGTTTCTGCCTCTCCGATTGCCAAAGCTCGCGCCATCCTGCAACCCTGGAGGAGCAATTTCTTCGCCGCCGTACCGCTGCCCGGGCGGCATGCGCGCCATTGTCGCCACGCGCGCCGCTGACTATACCAATCCGGAGGCGCCTTGGCGCCAAGCAATTGGGATGAGACGACCGAGAGCGGTCGCAAGCCCCGGGGAGCGCCATGGCAGACGACAAGAGCATCTTCATCGGCGCGAGCCGCAAGCCCGACGACAGCTACCAGAAGCCGGAAAGCCTGCTGCTCGCCTATGGCAACCGGCACGGGCTGGCGACCGGGGCGACCGGCACCGGCAAGACGGTGTCGCTGCAGGTGCTGGCCGAGGGCTTCTCCAATGCGGGCGTTCCGGTGTTCGCCGCCGACGTCAAGGGCGACCTCTCGGGCATCGCGGAGATGGGCGAGGCCAAGGATTTCCTGATCAAGCGGGCCGAGCAGGTGAAGCTCGACCCCTACGAGTTCCAGGAGTTCCCGGTGATCTTCTGGGACCTGTTCGGCGAGAAAGGGCATCCGATCCGGGCGACGGTGTCCGAGATGGGGCCGCTGCTCCTGTCGCGGCTGATGAACCTCACGGAAGCGCAGGAAGGCGTGATGAACATCGCCTTCAAGATCGCCGACGAGGAGGGGCTGCTGTTGCTCGACATGAAGGACCTGCAGTCGCTTCTGTCGAACATCGCGGAGCGGGCGGACGAGATCTCGGCGCGCTACGGCAACGTCACCAAGCCGTCGGTGGGGGCGATCCAGCGCACGCTCCTGGTGCTCGACCAGCAGGGCGGCAGCCATTTCTTCGGCGAGCCGGCGCTCAACATCGCCGACCTGATGCGCACCACCCGCGACGGGCGCGGCGCGGTGTCGATCCTCGCCGCCGACCGGCTGATGATGAACCCGCGGCTCTACGCGACCTTCCTGTTGTGGCTGATGTCGGAGCTGTTCGAGCAGCTGCCCGAGGTCGGCGACCCGGAGCGGCCGAAGCTGGTGTTCTTCTTCGACGAGGCGCATCTCCTGTTCGACGATGCGCCGAAGGCGCTGGTCGACCGTGTCGAGCAGGTGGTGCGGCTGATCCGCTCGAAGGGCGTCGGCGTCTATTTCGTCACCCAGAACCCGCTCGACGTGCCGGAAAGCGTGCTGGCGCAGCTCGGCAACCGGCTGCAACACGCGCTGCGCGCCTATACGCCGCGCGAGCAGAAGGCGGTGCGCACCGCCGCCGACACGTTCCGCCCCAATCCCGACTTCAACTGCGCGGAGGCGATCACCAAGCTCGGCACCGGCGAGGCGCTGGTGTCGACGCTGGAGGACAAGGGGGTGCCGTCGATCGTCCAGCGGACGCTGATCCGGCCGCCGGCGTCGCGGCTCGGGCCGATCACCGAGGCCGAGCGCGCGGCGATCATGGCGCAGAGCCCGGTGGCCGGCCAATACGACACCGCCGTCGACCGCGAGTCGGCCTTCGAGACGTTGCAGAAGCGGGCGTCCGAGTCGGCCGAGAAAGAGGCCGCGGCGCAGCGCCGCGACACCCAGCAGGGAGACGCCGGGCGGACGCGCTGGACGCTGCCCGATTTCGGCCAAGGAAGCTCCGACGAGCCCACCGAGGCGCCGCGCAGCCGCGAGCGGGCCGCCCCGAGACCCCGCGCGTCCAACCGGCAGACGGTCGCCGAGGCGGCGATCAAGTCGGTGGTGCGCTCGGTCGGCACATCGGTCGGCCGGGCGCTGGTGCGCGGCATCCTGGGCAGCCTGAAGAAGGGATTTTAGGGCGCCGGTAACCCGGCCTCAGTAAACCACGATCGGCGTCTGGTTGGGCACCCGGTCGTAGAGGTCGATGACATCCTGGTTGAGCATGCGCACGCAGCCCGAGGAGACCGACTTGCCGATCGACCACCATTCCGGCGAGCCGTGGATGCGGTAGAGCGTGTCCTGGCCGTTCTGGAAGATGTAGAGCGCGCGGGCGCCGAGCGGGTTCTTGAGCCCAGGGTCCATGCCGCCATTGGAGATCGAATACTGAACGAGCTCGGGCTGGCGGGCCACCATCTCGTCGGGCGGGTTCCAGCGCGGCCATTTCTTCTTCCACTGGATCACCGCGCGTCCCGACCATTCGAAGCCGGCGCGGCCGAGGCCGACGCCGTAGCGGATCGCCTGGCCACCGGGCCGGACGAGATAGAGGAAATGGCTCTGGGTATCGACGACCACGGTGCCCGGCATCTCGCCGGTCGGGTCCTGCACGACCTGCCTCAAGAAGCGGGGGTCCATCTTGCCGACCGGGATGGCCGGCAGGTCGAAGCCCTCGTCGAAGAGCGGGCCGTACATGTCGCCATAGCCGAGCAGCGGCGGCTCGTCCGCCATGGGCTGGACGTTGATGACGGGATGGTCGGCATAGGTGGTGCAGGCCGACAACGCCGCGGCAGCGGCGCCGGCACCCGCCACGGCGAGAAACGACCGACGACTGAGGGTCATGGACCCATGGAATTTCCCGGACATCTCGCTCCGCTCGACCACTCGACACTCAATGAGACGCGCGGACTGGCCGGGTGCCCCCCTTCCAACCTCGCATTGGCAAGGAGATAGCGTGGTCCTTTGAGGCCGCAAGTTGAAGAAAGCGTGACATTCGCGTGATCCGACCGGCTTGTTGCATTTGCGCAACGGAGTCAGCCGCGGGCGAGCAGGCCTTCCAGCGACGGCAGGATCAGCGCCGGCGGCAGGTCGCGGTATTCGTCCGGCTGGCCGGTGCGGTTGATCCACACAGTGCGGAAGCCGAAGCGACCGGCGCCGGCGATGTCCCAGCGGTTGGAGGATTGGAAGGAAACGGCATCCGGGTAGAGCCGCCAGCCCGTGGTGACCAGGTCGTAGACGGCGGGATCGGTCTTGAAGCGACGCACTGCATCGACCGAGAACACCGCGTCGAGCACCTGGTCGAGCGCGGCCGAGCGAACCGCCGCCTGGAGCATCTCAGGCGAGCCGTTGGAGAGGATGGCGAGGCGCACGCCCTCCGCCTTCAGCGCCTTCAGCACCGACGGCACCTCCGGATAGCAGTCGAGCCGCCAATAGGCATCGAGCAGATCGGCGCGCAGGCCGGCGTCGACACCGGGTACAACCGCCAGCGCGAAGTCGAGCGCCTGCTCGGTGAGCGCCCAGAAATCGCTGTAGGAGCCCATCAGCGTCCGCACCCAGGAGTATTCGAGCTGCTTGGCGCGCCAGATCTCCGACAGCAGGCGGAAGTCGGGGCCGATCGCCTCGGCATGGCGGCGCGCCGCGGCATGCACGTCGAACAGCGTGCCATAGGCATCGAAGACGTAGGCCGCGTGGCGCATGCTCGTCCAATTTCCCCGCCGGTTGTCGCCCACACAAAGCGCAGCCGCGCCGTGGGGTCAAGCTGGCGGCGCCGATTTTGCGGCGGCGCGATGCGCGTCCGTTTGTCGACGAAGATACAACCGAAGATTGAGAGCAGCTTAAGTGGATCGATTGCGCGGGCTCGTCGCGCCGGTCGTCGACAAAGCCGAACGCGCCCAGCGGCTTAGCGAAAAAATTGCCGAATCCGAGTTCCTTTTTTGTTCACTTTCTTCGCAACCTGGGGTACAAGAACATATTCCTATAGCCGCAGAAGGATATGCCGGTGCGTGCCCTCAAGCCACTTTCCGTCTTTCCGATGGCCGCGCCTGGCGCGGCGGACCAGGGCCGGCCGCGGCCCTCGAGGCTGCGCGGCGCCGGCGGCTTTCGCCATGGCGAGCAGGCGATTTTGCTCTGCGAAGGCGTGATCGACGTTGCCGCCGCCCTGTTCGGCGTGTCGAGCAAGGAGATGCGCCGCACCGGCCGAACGCGGATGGCGGTGGCGCGCGTCCGCCAGATCGCGATGTATGTGACCCACGTGGCGCTCGGCCTGCCGATGGCCGAGGTCGGCAAGGGTTTTCGCCGCGACCGCACGACGGTGCTGCACGCCTGCCATCTGGTCGAGGACCTGCGCGACGACCGCGACTTCGACGCTATCGTGGCGACGCTCGAACGGGTCAGCCTGGCCGCCTTCGGCAGCAGGGAGGCCGCGTGATGGTCGCCCGCAAGCCCTCAGACAAAGCGCGGGCGAGGATCGTCCGCTTCCTGGCGCGCGGCGAGGCCAGCCCGGCCCCCTGCGCCGACGGCCACATTCTGCTCGACGGCGGCGAGCGCGGGACGATCTCGGTCGAGGCGGCGGCGCTGAAGGCGTTGCGCCGGGCCGGCCTCGTCGAGGATGCCGGCGGCGCCTGCCGCTTGAGCGAGACCGGGCGGGCATTCGCCCGTCGCAAGGCCGCAACGCCGGGCGAAGCCTTCTCAGCGCAGCACCGCGAGATGACAGGGGTCCGCCACGAGTGCGACGGCCAGGCGGTCAACCTCGCCGTCAACGCCGCCGAATCGACGCTGTCCATGCTCGCCCATCGCAAGGGGCGGAACGGCCTGCCGTTCCTCACCGGGGAGGAGCGGGCTGCCGGCGAGCGGCTTCGCGCCGACTATGCAACGGGCCGGCTGATGCCGAGCCTTGGCGCCAGCTGGACGGCGCCGGTGTCTTCCGGCCGGCGCTCTGGCGGCGGCATCGCCGAGTTGACCGACGCTGCGCTCGCCGCCCGCCAGCGCGTCGAGCACGCCTTGGCCGCGGTCGGTCCGGAGCTCGCCGGCGTGCTGATCGACATCTGCTGCTTCCTGAAAAGCCTCGCGCAAGTGGAGATGGAGCGCAGCTGGCCGGTGCGTTCGGCCAAGGTGGTGCTGAAGACGGCGCTTGGCGCGCTCCATCGCCACTACCAGCCGCCACCCCGCCGCGCTAAAGCGGCGCCGATCTTGCACTGGGGCGCCGACGACTTCCGGCCGCAGATCGAGGTTGGGGCGTCGGGCTGAATGCGAGACCTGCCAAGTCGCGGGCAATGAAGCGATTGATGTGGGCGATCGGGGCCCGAGTTCAGCCGTCGCGGCGAGACGTTCGTGCGGCGCTCGCGGAGGCCGGCCTGCTACGGGGGCGGGGGGCAGGCGTGGCCGGGACGCCAGAGCCGTGCGCGCTCGATTCCTGGATCACGCGGTAGGCGACGTAGCCGAAGACAAGCAGCAGCAAAAGCCTGGTCATGAACGGCGCCTCCGGATCGGCCTGAAATCGGCGGGCTCGGCTGGCCAGCTCGCCATCATGCGGCAGAATGCTTGGTAGATGCGCGCCAACATGCTCGGTGCCTTCGCCTGCGGTCGGGTCAAGCCAAACGCGGCGCAGGCGGGTTGGTTCCTTGGTCAGACGTGCACATCGCCATGGGCAAGCTCGCCCTGGTCGACGCGCGCCTGCAGCACCAGCGCGAAAAGCACGACGTAGAAGCCGGCGACGGCCGCCACCACGGCCCAGCCCGGCAAGGGGCCGAGCGATGCCGCCGTGACGGTGTCGCGAATCGAGCCGAAGAAGCCATGCCGGGCGGCCGGATCCTGCAGGCTCGGCGTCGACAGCTTGATGATCCAGGCCAGAAGCAGGATGTCGAACAGGTAGATGTAGTTGCGCCGCAGCCGCCGCACGAAAGCCTGGCGATGCGAGATCAGGAACTGCGGATTGCGCAGGCTCTCGCCCAGGATGACCAGCCAGTTGGCGGCGAAATCCTTTTGCGGCGAGAAGACCTGGGCGAAATAATGCCGCTCGAACTGACGTACGCGGGCCCGGTAGACGTCGAAGAAGCGGTAGCGCCGCGCCTCGATCCACAGCAGCAGCAGGATGAGCAGCATGGCAAAGAGCAGGACGCCGTGATGGGCGGTCGGCGTCGACAGCGAGACCGAGAGCAGCGCCGCCACGACGGTGATCGCCCAGTTCGTGGTGCGGTCGAGGCGGTCGCGCCAACCGGCCATGCGGGCGATCTCAGCGCGGTGGAAATGCGCCATGGTGTTGGCGAATTCGGACGAGGTGAGCCGCGGGGCGGGGGCGTCCTCGGGGATAGGCAGGTCGCTGGTGAGGACCTTGGACATCGTCTTAATGCTGTTGCCCTCCGCCAGGACTATGCGGCCAAGCGGAGGGTCGGTCAACGGCGTGGTGGGCGCGCCGGGGTTAGCGGCGCACGATGCGGACGTCCTCGTCCTCGTCGCGCTGGCTGCCGCCATAGGCGGCCGCGGCGCTGGCTATGAAGGCGCCAATGACCAGCGACAGCGCGGTGACCAGCGCGAAGGTGGCGGCGGCCTTGCGGGCGGCGTCGGCGGCTTCGGCGGCCTTGGTCTTGGCCTCGTCGACGCGCGCCATCACCTGGTCGACGCGCGCCTCGGCGTCCGGCTGCGAGAGGCCGGTGCGGGCGGCCACCAGCTGGGCGAGCCAGGTGCGGTCCTCGGGCGCCATCTCGCCGGCCGCGGCACTGGTGGCGAGCACGCGGGTGGCCTGGGCGGCCGCCGCGGCATCGCCTTCAGCGCCGGGGGCGGCGAGGCGGGCCGGGTCGTTGGGGCGGAACAGCTGGTCGGAGAAATAAGCCATCGCCTGGCCTGCCGCGTCGCCGGAGCCGGCGTTCGAGGCAGCCGCGCCGGCCGTCGCCGTGGCACCCATTGCGGCGCCGGAAGCAACCGTCGAGGCGGCCTGCACGCCGCCGCCGATGACGGTGCTCAGCGCCGAGCTCAGCAGGCCGACCACCAGCAGGGTCGCCAGCGCCCAGGCGAGGAAGCCATGGGCGGTGTCGCGGAAATAGATCTCGTCGGTGTGGACGCCGACCCATTTGGTGCGCAGCCGTCCGGCCAGGTAGCCGCCGACGGCGGCCGAGAGCCACTGGACGAGGACCAGCCAGGCGGCAGTCGAAGCGGCGATGGTGGTGACGCCGGCGCCGTCACCGGCCCACGGCGACACCATGGTGAGGCCAAGGCCGGCGCCGACCAGGATCAGGATGGCGCTGACGGTGGAGGCAGCGAAGGCACCGGCGATGATCGGGCCCCAGCTGACGGCGGGTTTGGAGGATTTGACGGGGGCGACGCCGACGCTGCTGTCCGTAACGGCCATGGTGCAGTCCTCAACGCATGAAAAGCATGAGCAGGATGATGATGGGGATCGGCACCCCAAGGAGCCAAAGCAGAATCCCACGTCCCATGACGACCTCCGATGATTCGTTGCCTGTTGCGCAACTGGTTGCAGCTGCCCCCTAAACACGCGCGGAGGCCGATATGTTCCCGCGCCCGGAGTCGCAGGGCTTCGGGCGATTTTTATCCACGCTTCTGCGCATGGCCGCACACTCGGGTCGTTCAACCCACGGTGGAGCCCCATGACGCTATTCAGGAAAGATATCGAAGAGTTCCGCGCCGCCCGGCTGGGGCAGGAGCGGGAGGCCAGGCAAAGAGTGGCATTCCGGCTGATGGCCGGAATCGACCTGGAAGCGGCGTTCGCGGCAGCGCCGGCCGAGCGGCAGGCGATTGCCGCACGCCTCAAGCGACTGCTCGAACGCGAGCGGCTGAAAGGCCTGACGAAGCACTGGTCCTACGACCTCAACCGCCACATCGCCCTGGCACAGGCGGTCGAGAGTTTGACCGCGGAGGCGAAGACGCCGCAGCCGAGGACGCGGAGGCGGAACGCACCGCGCCGCGGATGGCGCAATGTCGTGCGAGGCGGCCAGGCGCTGCGCGCGGCCATGAGCGGGCGAGCTTACGGCAAGGTCATGGCTGGGGAGCTCGAGTCAGGCCCGAGAATGGCGATAATAGCGGGAGGGTGGGTGCGCTGCCGCGTCGACGAACGCAAAGCAAACCGGCGGAGCGGTCGCCCGCTCCGCGGTCATGCCATAACGAAGCGGCTCAGCGGCCCTTGCGCTTGCGGCCGAGGCCCATCTTCTTGGCCAGCTGCGAGCGTGCCGCCGCGTAGTTCGGCGCCACCATGGGGTAGCTCGCGTCGAGGCCCCACTTCTCGCGGTACTGGTCGGGCGTCAGGCCGTAATGGGTCATCAGGTGACGCTTCAGCGACTTGAACTTCTTGCCGTCCTCCAAGCAGACGATGTAGTCGTCGTGGACGGACTTCTTGGGATTGACCGCCGGCTTCTGCTTGTCGGCCACCGGCTGCTCGCCAGATCCACCGACGCGACCCAGCGCGGCGTGGACGTCGGCGATCAGGTTCGGCAGCTCGCCGACCGGGACGGGATTGTTGCTGACATAGGCAGCCACCACATCGGCGGTGAGCTCGATCAGCATTTCGTTGTTCTTGCCAGGTGTTTCGGAGATATCCATCTTTATCAGGCCCCAACAGGTCATTGGACGTGGACTGTCCCCGATATCGCTCCGGGGTATCAGGCGATTCCAGGTGGAGATCGATCAAACGATTCCGATCGCCTGGCTTAAATGGGGCTTTCAGTATTCCAAGTCAATTGTAAAAAAGTACTTTAATCCATGAATGTCCCAGAACTGGTCTACTCCACTTCTATTTTTGCCTCTGAGCGCCGAATTAGCAGACTTATGGGCCTCAGCTCACCTAAGGTCAGCCAGTTTGCGACCGCCGATCTTAGAATTAGCGCTTGCTCATGTTTCAACGCGTCACGGAGTCTTTGAAAAGAGCCATCTTTGCTTGCGGACGGGGGTCGGACCGATTCGCAAATGTGCAGCCATTGCAAGGAGATGCGGTGAATTGAGGGGACCCCTCAGCCGGCCGGCTCGAGCGCTTGCGCGGCTTCCTGCTTGATTCGGCGGACCATGGCACGCAGCCCGTTGGCGCGCTGCGGGGTGAGGTGCTCGTCGAGGCCGAGCCGGCGCAGCACGCCTTCGGCGTCGGTGGCGACGATCTCGCTGGCGCGGCGGCCCGAGAACAGCGCCAGCATGATGGCGACGAGACCCTTGACGATGTGGGCGTCCGAATCACCCTGCATGTCGACCACTGGGTCGACGCCCTCGCTGCGCGCCGTGGCGAGCCAGACCTGGCTGACGCAGCCCTGGACCTTGTTGTCGGCGGTGCGGCGGGTTTCGGGGAAGGGCGGCAGGGCCTGGCCAAGGTCGATCACGTAGCGGTAGCGGTCTTCCCACTCGTCGAGGAAGGCGAAGTCGTCGAAGATCTCTTCGATGGTGGAGGCCATGCCCATGCATATAGGCATGGCGGCGCGTCAGGTCACGGGGAAAATGGCCGAGCGCGGCGGCGCGCGTCAGCTGCCCGGGCGTTGCCGCGGCGCCGGGATCGGCGCCTGCTCCGGCAGCGAGGCGACTGTCGCGCCGGCGCCGGTCAGGGTGGCGGCGACCAGCCTGGCGGTGGCCGGATCGGCGATCGCGGCGCGAGCGGCCCGGCGGGCGAGTGCGGTCGCGTCCTCGCCCGGCACGCTGCCGGTGGTCAGCGTCGGCGCGGTGTCGCCAAAGCGCTCGTCGAGCACCTCGTAGGCGACGCGGGCGCTTTCACGAGCACGCAGGCCGATCGTTTCCAGCGCGGCCTTGCCGACGACGCAGGCTTGCGGCTGGCGCTCGCACAGCGCGCCGACGTCGGTGAGGGCGGCCTTGGCGGCGAAGAAGGTATCGACCGGACCGACCGCCCGCTCGCCGCCGACCTCGCCGAAGGGCAGGAGCAAAAGGACGCCGGAAAACCAGAATGCGCTTCTCAGCAGGAACCCCATCGTCTCACCTCGACCCGTCGCGGAGGGCGCTCGAGGGCGCGGCGCCGTCCTTGTCGAGACATGCATAGCGCAGGCCCTGCGAAGGACGGCTTGCAGCGACCGGTCGGATTTTCGCGAAATTCGATTCAAATTGGATCGATCGAGGGAGTGCGCCGCAAAAAGGCGCTGGCGAGGCCGGGCTGCCAGCCAATAAGCAGATGTTTACCACGGGGGCGATTTCCCTCGGCGGCGGGGCCGCGAGGCCTTGGCACAAGGCGCCCGGAAGCGCAGCAAAAGGCTCGCTTTATCGTTTCCTTAAACGCTGGGTGCGAGGGTTCTAGCGAACACCGAAACCGGCGCTGCCGGCGAGTTGCGAGTGCGTCCGCCTTGAGTTTCTTCGCCACCAGTCCCAACGGATGGCTAGCCGGCCTTGCCGCCGGGTGCGCCCGGCTGGTCCACCCTTCGGTGGGCGAGGCGACGGTGCGCGCGCGCCAGGCGCGGCTGATCGGCGTGCTTCTCTCGGCACCGTTCTTCATCGCTGGCGCGCTCGCGCAGACGCTGTTCGTCGGCGCCGGGCCGGCGCTGATGCTGGCGCTGATCTTCGGCGTGTTCGGGGTTTCCTTCGCCGCGGTCGTGTTGGTGGCCGCGACCGGCAGCGATCGCACGGCCGCTTCGCTGGCGATGGCGGCTGCGCTGGTGCCGGCCACGCTGGCGCTCGCCGCGGGCGGCGGCGGCTCGCCAGTCGCCGCGCTGGTGGCAGCCTTCGCCTTCGAGGCCGGCTGGGTGTGGCGCAGCCGGCGGGCCGTGTTCGTCGGCCTGGCGGCCTGCGGCGTAGCGATCGTCGCTGCCACGCTCGTCGCGCCGTGGGTGGCTGCGGCGTCGCCGGCGGCTGTCCCGTCGGCCTGGCAGTGGCTGATGCCGGTGCTCTATGCCGCCACGGTGGCGGTGCGGCTCGCGACGCTTGCCGAGGAGCGGCTGAGCCGCGATGCCGGCGTGCAGGCCTCGGGGCTCGACCGCGCGCTCGACGCGGTGGTGATCCGCATGACGCCGAACGGCGAAGTGCTCGACGCCTCGGCCAAGGCGCTCGGCCTGTTCGGGCTGGCGCCGGAGCTGCTGATCGGCAGCGGCTTCTTCGACCGCATCCATGTCGCCGACCGGGTCGGCTATCTGTGTGCGCTGGCCGACCTCAGGGAAGGTGCCGCCGAGCATCGCAAGGTCGAGGCGCGGCTGCGCCTGCCGGCCGCTAGCGTCAGCCGCAAGACGGGCAACTACCAGGCGTTTTCCCTGGAGATCGGCAGCGGCGGCGGCGAGGAGCCGGAGCTGGTGGCGGTGGCGCGGCCGATCGGGGAGCTCGCCGAACTGCGCCAGGCAGCCGTCGCGGCGCGCACCTCGCTGCAGGCGCTGGAAGTCGCCAAGGGCCGCTTCCTCGCCTCGGTGAGCCACGAGCTCCGGACGCCGCTCAACGCCATCATCGGCTTTGCCGACATGCTGGACCAGGGGCTCGTCGGAAGCTTCGCCGACCAGCGGCAGAAGGAGTATGTGGGGCTGATCCGCGATTCGGGCCACCATCTGCTGTCGGTGGTGAACGCCATCCTCGACGTCTCCAAGATCGAGGCCGGCACCTATCCGATCTTCGCCGAGCCGTTCCGCTTCGCCGATGCGGTCGCCATGTGCCATTCCATGCTGAGCTTCCAGGCCGGCGCCAAGCGGCTGGCGTTCACGACCGAGCTGGGGCGCGAGGCCGGCGAGATCACTGCCGACCGGCGGGCCGTGCAGCAGATGCTGATCAACCTCGCCGCCAACGCCATCAAGTTCACGCCCGAAGGCGGCTCGGTGGTGATCGGCGCGCGGCGGATCGGCTCGCGGCTGCATTTCTGGGTGTCCGACACCGGCATCGGCATCGGCGCGGAGGACCTCGCCCGGCTCGGGCAGCCCTTCGTGCAGGTGCGCAACGACTATACGCGGCATCACGAGGGGACAGGCCTCGGCCTGTCGCTCGTCAAGGGGCTGGTGGCGTTGCACGAGGGCACGATGACGATCGACAGCGCGCCCGACGAAGGCACGACGGTGACGATCAGCTTGCCGATCGCCGGACCGGCGCCGCGACCGGGCGACCGCCCCTCGGACGCAGGGGCGCCGGAGCTTCCGATGGCCAAAGAGAGAAACGATGGCGCGCTCCGCAAGACGGCCTAGGCGATCGACGCAGCGCGTGCTGATCGAGGAGGCGGCGTCGGCGATCGGCGCGGCGGTGGCGCGGAACCCCGTGCTGGTCGGCAGCGGAACGGCCTTCCTGGTGGCGCTGTCCTTCGTGTCGGCCAACGCGCTCTGGTACCAGCCGCATTTCCACGACGGTGCCTTCTTCGCCACGCGCAGCCAGGCCTATGCGCGCCCCGACCTCGGCCGGCGCGGGCTCGGCCGCGACGAGCCCGAGACGACGTTCCGCCTGGTGCGGCCGCAGGAGACGGCGGCGCCGAAGCCCGACGAGACGGTGAAGATGGTGCAGTCGGCGCTGGCCGGGCTCGACCTTTACGAAGGGCCGGTGGACGGCATCCGCGGCCCCAACACGCGCGGCGCCGTCGCCGCCTACCGGGAGCGCGTCGGCCTGCCGGCGGGCGACGCGATCGACGCGGCGCTGCTCGCCGAGCTCGGCGGCGCCCCCACCACGGCGGCGGTCGGCCCGACGCCGGAGCCGGCGCCGCGGGACGAGCCGGGCGCACCGGCGGCGGGAGGCGACCCGACCGTCGCCAGGATCCAGGCCGGGCTCAAGGCGTTCGGCAATGAGGGGATCGAGGTGGACGGGGTCATGGGGAGCCGCACCGAGTCCGCCATCCGCGAGTTTCAGACGCTGTTCGGGCTCAAGGTCACCGGCCAGCCGGACGCGGCGCTGGTCGCCAAAATGAAGGACGTGGGCTTGACGGGCGATTGAAGGAGGCATCTGCCTCTCATCATGCGCCTCACCACCGACATCTTCGTCTCCGCCATCATCCGCCGCGTCTTCTCGGCCGGCGGATTCGCTGCCGTGACCAGCCGCGGCTCTGCCGAGGCCGGAGCGATCTTCATCGTGACCCGCGATCGTTTCGGCCAGCTCAGGCTCTACGGCCCGGCAGCACAGACCGCCTATGACAGCGCGACGCCCGAGGAGCGCCGCTTCAGCCTGCTGCTCGATGCGGTGGAGGAGAGCGAGGTCGACGCGCGGCTGGCGCGCGAACGCCGCTTCGACGCCGACATCTGGGTGCTCGATCTGGAGCCCGGCAGCGACCCGGTGGAGGCGCTGATCGCGGTGTCGGAGGAATGAGCTAGCGCTTGGGTACCGAGCGCTGAGCCTTCTCGGACGACGTTGCCGCGGCGGTGCCGAGATGCGCCCGGCAGGCCTCGACGAAGCCGCGGATGCGTTCGACGCTGTCGAAGCGGGCGGGGGAAAGCAGCGCGGCGAGCAGGAAGGCCTGCTCCTCGTTGAGCCGCAGGGCGCCGAAGGCGGCGGCGAGCTCGCTGCCCTCGACGTCGGCGGCGATGTCGCGGGCGCGCGGCAGGCCGATGTCGAGCAGATCGGCGAGAGCGGTGTGGAACAGCGCGGGATTGCCGCTCAAGGCGGTGTCGAGCAGCCTGGCGAAGCCGGCCGCGCCGGCCGGCCTTGCCGTCCAGGTGCTGCGATCGGCCGGCGGGCGGGCCGGCCGCATGAAGCTGCGCAGACGACGCCGGACGCCCTCGGCAGCGCCGGCCGTGGCGGGTTCCGCGGGCTGGTCGTTGACGGGCACGCCGGCTTCGGCGTCGGCGCTCGCCTGGAGGGCGCGGATCAGCGCGGCGATGGTGGGGTTGAGCTTGCGGCGGCGGGCGATGGCGCGGGCGTGCGGCAGGCCGGCGCGGCCGATCAGTGCGATCAGGTCGACGTCGGTGAGGGCGACCGAGCGGATCAGCAAGGGGGCGGCGATGTCGACGGTCTCGGCGGCCAGCCGGCGGACCAGGTTGGCGGGCGGGTAGGCGCATTCGGAGAGCGCCGCGGCGACGAAGCGGCGGGCCTCCACCGACGCCGAGGGCAACAACGGCAGGGCGAGGTCCTCGAGCTGCTCGATCTCGCGCCGCGACGGCCGGGTGAGCGAGCAGAAGGCGGAGGCGGCCGCCCGGAACAGCCGGTCGGGCCTGCCGGGGTCGTTCTTGATCGCGATGTGCCTGAAATCGGAAGAGGACACGCTGGACGCCTGACGCAACACGAGTTCGGAAGGCCGACCCCTCGCGGAAGGCGGCTTGCCCCCGCGCCCGGCCTTTCGTTCAATTTAGCGGCGATCCGTTAAGAGCCTGTTAACCCTCGGCCGCGCCTAATCGATAGGGAGGCAAAAACGACTGGCCCGATCCTGCCGAGAGGGGACGAAGACCATGGGGTGCATCCTGTCCTTCACGCCGCGCCAGGCGGCAAAGCCCCGCGCTGCCGAGGACGGCGCCGCGGCGGCGGTGATCATCTTTCCCGGCGTCCGCTATGAGCGGACCGCGGAGCCGGCGCAAGCGCCGGCGCCCAAAGGCACGCCGAGCGGGCCGCGGCCGGTCAAGCACTGACGGCATCCACTTTTTGGGATCATGCTCTAGCTTGCACCCAGGGTGACGAGAAGCTCGTCCAGCTGCTCGAACTGCTCGGGCAAACCACCTTCCATCCCGGAGATCGCATCGTCGAGAGCCTGCTTCGAGGGATAGAGCTCGCGCAGGACCAGCAGCGTCTTGCCGGCTTTTTCCTCGAAGGTCACGGTGGTCACGGGGCCATCGTCGCTTTCCTCATTCGTCCAGGCGAGGCGCGAGTGCGGGACCACCTCCACGTACTTGCCGACGAACGCCATGGCGGTCGCGGCATCGTGGCCGAACTCGACACGGTACCGGCCGCCGACACGGACATCCATCTGACAGGACAGCATGGGCACGCCCATCGACTTGGGCGCCCACCAGCGCATGAACAGCTCGGGATTGGTCCATGCCTCGAACACGAGGCTTGCCGGGCCGTCGAAGGTTCGTGTCACGACGAGTTCACGTTCGGACTTTCGTTCGACCGTCGTGCGGTTCGAGGTGGGCTCACTTTCTTTTCGTTCGGCCATCGATTTTCTCCTTCCGATTCAATTCCTCGACAACGTCGTCCAACGCGGCGAAGCGGGCGTCCCAAAGCTGGCGGTACCGCTCGATCCATGCCGCCTCCTCCGCCAGCCCGAACAGGCCGAGCCTGCAGGTCCGCACGCGCCCGACCTTGCGAGAGGTGACGAGCCCCGCTTGCTCCAAAACGCCGACGTGCTTCTTCATGCCCGTGAGGGTCATGTGGAACTTGCCGGCGAGCTCGGTGATCGAAGCGTCTGCCTGTCCGAGCTGTTCCAGGACGCCGCGTCGCGTGGCGTCGGCGAGCGCGGCGAACGAGCCATCGAGACGGGTTTTGGTATACTGAACCATGTGGTTCAGTATGTAGCGCACGGAGCGGCGGCTTGCAACTGGGGGCGCGGCGAGCTTGCCGGGGTTAGTCGAGCCCGGCGGGCTCTGGCAGCACGCTGCGGCAGGCGATGCCGTCGAGGAAGGCCTCGATCTCGGGCCGATAGCTGGCGTCGGGCACCAGCGAGCGGATGACGACGATGCCTTCCTCCAGCGGCGCCTCGACGAAGACCGAGGCGCGGAACTCCTGCGGCAACGCCTTGCGAACCTCCGTCATCTGCACCGGCGTGGCGACGACGAAATCGAGTGCGCCGGCCGTCGCGGTGCGGTCGGTGAAGGAATAGATGTTCTGGCCATTGCGGTCGTAAACGGAGGCGGACCAGAAGGGCACGCCGCCGGGCGCCGACAGGTGGGCGATGCCTTCGTTCAGGTCGAAGCGGCAGGCCACGGCGTCGACGAACGGGTCCGGCGACTGCAGCAGCGCCGGGGCGCCGGGGCGGTCGGAGACACGCGCGACCTGGTAGAGCGGCGCCCGGGCAGCCAGGTTCGACCACGCGTCGCGCTCCGAAAAGGCGGGCAGCATCAACAGGATGACGATGTGCACGACGCCGGCGCCGACCAGCCCGACGAGCACGGCATAGGCGATCTGCCTAAGCATCGCAGCCGATCTCGCGGATCGCCGGCAGAGCGAGGTCGGCGATGCCGGCACTGCTCGCCGACGGCGTGTCGTAGAGCGTGAGCACCAGCATCATCGGGCCGCTGCCCGGCACGGCGAGCCAGTTGCCGGGCGCTGCCCGGCGCGCCACCGCGATGGTCAGCGAATTGTCCTGGCGCCTCAGCGCCTCCAGCGAGCTGAGCGCGGGGCGGCGCGGCAGGCCTTCGGGCGGCAGCATGCGGTGGCTGGAATCGGCGGCGTAGAGGGTCCAGAAGCGCGCCGGCGGGAAGGTGCCTTCAATCTCGTAGCGGCAGTCGCGGTCGAGCGCCCGGCCGTCGGAATCGCGATCGGCGGCGAAGGTCAGGCCCTCGGCCAGGCCGAGCGACAGCAGGCCCTGGCGGGCGATGCGCGCCTTGGAGTAGGGGTCGGCGCCCGGCGTGCCCAAATCGGGGAAGCTCACCCAAGGGCCGATCGAGACGGCGCCGACGCCCTCGCGGGCGCCGAGCGACCAGTAGACGCTCAACGCCCCGCCGACTACGGCGAGCGTCAGGATGAGCGCGGCAAGAGAAATGGTTCTGAGCATCGACCGGGGGAACGGACAACGGGGGCGCCCACCGGGATAGCTGTCGAGCGGCGGCATGGCAACCCGCCTAAGAGCTTCGTCCCGCGTCACGAAGGTGATAGACGAGGGACGGGCAGCGCCATAAAGGTCTGGCATGCACGACCGCGAACTCTATGACCTAGAAACCGCCACTTCCTATGACAAAATGCAGCCTTGGATGTTTTCGCCCGAGGTGCTGGAACCGACCGTTCGGCGGCTGGCGGAGCTGGCAGGAGACGGCCGAGCGTTGGAGTTCGCCATCGGCACCGGCCGCGTGGCGGTGCCGCTTCGCGCGCGTGGCATCGAGGTCGCGGGAATCGAGATGGCGCCGGCGATGATCGCCGAGTTGCGGGCCAAGGCCGACGAAGCAGACGATCCCCGTGGTGCTGGGCGACATGGCGACCGCCGACGGCTCCCGGGCGGTTCTCGCTCGTCTATCTCGTCTACAACACGATCTCCAACCTGCTCTCCCAGGCCGCGCAGGTGGCCTGCTTCCGCAATGCGGCGCGCCACCTGTCGCCGGGCGGTCGCTTCGCGGTCGAGCTCTGGGTGCCGGAGCTGCGCAAGCTGCCGCCGGGGCAAAGTGCGGTCGTCTGGCATTCGGAGCCGGGCTATCTCGGCCTCGACACCTACGACGTGCTCGCCCAGCAGGTCGTGTCGCACCATTTCCGGTTCGGCGAGGGGCGCGAGGCGCATCTCTATCGCTCGCCGCACCGATACATCTGGCCGGCCGAGCTCGACCTGATGGGCCAGCTCGCCGGCTTCGAGCTGGAGAGCCGTCACGCCGACTGGGCGGGGTCGCCTTTTGCGGCCGATTCGCGCTCGCACGTCTCGGTGTATCGGCTCGCAGATACGGGATCTAGGTTCTTTTTTCGCAATGCCGAACGCGAAACCGCCCACACTTCCGCCGGAATTGCTCAGAGCGCAGAAAGGGTTTCCGCCCGCGCCGGCGGCTGGATCGGCGGCGCCGAGCGGAACTCGTCGGACATTGCCTTCAGAACGCGGGTGGTGGCCGCCGACAGGACGGGCGGCCGTTCGATCGCCTCGGGCGGCTCGGCAGTCGCGGTCTTCGACGCCTCCTCCTTGGCCTTGGCGATCGCCGCCGGGTCGAGGAAGGGGTTCTCGATGCCGGGGATCGGCTTCAGCTCGATGTTCTGGTGCGCATATTCCATCATGCGCTGCCAGGTCATGGCGGGCAGCGTGCCGCCGGTCATGTCGTTGGTGGGCGTGAAGTCGTCATTGCCCATCCAGACCGCGGCCGTGTAGTTGCCGGTGAAGCCGACATACCAGGCGTCGCGGTAGCCCTGGGTGGTGCCCGTCTTGCCGGCGGTGCGGATGCCGGGCAGGGCGGCGCGGCGGGCGGTGCCCCATTCGGGCACCTGGACGAGGATCGAGTTCATGGCGGCGGTGGCCTGCTCGGACAGCACGCGATGCGGCTTGGGACCGTCGCGGTCGAAATCGTAGATGACCTCGCCGGAGCGGCTGAGCAGCTGGCTGATGGCGTGGCGGTTGCCGGTGAAGCCGCCGGTGGCAAAGGTGGAATAGCCGGTCGCCTGGTCCATGACGGTCATGCCGGAGGTGCCGAGCACGGTTGTCTTGAACACTTCGAGCGGCGATTCGACGCCCATGTCGCGGGCCATCTTGACGATCGGCTCGACGCCCAGATGATCCTTGGCGAGACGCACCGGCACGGTGTTGATCGACTTGACCAGCGCGGTGGTGAGCGTCATGCGGCCGGAATAGGAGCGGGCATAGTTCTTGGGCGACCAGCGGCCCCAGGAGATCGGCCCGTCGGAGATCGCCGATTCGGGGGTGAAGCCGTGCTCCATGGCGGTGGCATAGACATAGGGCTTGAAGGAGGAGCCGGCCTGGCGCAGCGCGCGGGTGGCGCGGTTGAACTGGCTGGCGCCGTAGTCGCGGCCGCCGACGATGGCGCGCACCGCGCCGTTGGTCTCGATGACGACGATGGCGCCCTCGGTGACGCGGTATTCCTTGCCGTGCTGGCGCAAGTGGAACTCCAGCGATTCCTCGGCGGCGCGCTGGATGTTCATGTCGATGGTGGTGCGCGCCACCATGGAGTGGATGCCCTTCTTGGCGCCGACGCGCTTGGCCTCCTCGAAGGCCCAGTCGAGGAAGTAGTCGGGGCTCTTCAAGTCGCCGCGGTCGACGGCGGTGGCCGGGTGGAGGCGGGCCGACAGCACCTGGCCCTCGGTCATGAAGCCGCCCTGCACCATGTTGGTGAGCACCTCGTTGGCGCGGGCGCGGGCGGCGGGCAGGTTGATGTGCGGGGCGTATTTGGCCGGCGCCTTGAAGAGGCCCGCCAGCATGGCCGCCTCGGGCAGCGTCAGGTCCTTGACGTCCTTGCCGAAATAGAAATCGGAAGCGGCGGTGATGCCGAAGGTGCCGCCGCCCATATAGGCGCGGTCGAGATAGAGCTGGAGGATCTCCTTCTTGGGGATGTTCATCTCCAGCCAGAGCGACAGGAACGCCTCCTTGACCTTGCGCTCGACGGTGCGCTCGTTGGAGAGGAACAGGTTCTTGGCCAGCTGCTGGGTGATGGTGGAACCGCCCTGGACGACCGAGTTGGCGCGGACGTTCTCCTGCATGGCGCGGAACAGGCCGAGGAAATCGATGCCGAAATGGTCGAAGAAGCGGCGGTCCTCGGTGGCCAGCACGGCCTGGATGACATGGTCCGGCATCTCGTCGACCGGCACGGATTCGCGCTGGATGATGCCGCGCTGGCCGATCTCGTTGCCGTAGCGGTCGAGGAAGGTGACGGCGAAATCGCCCTGGTTCTTCCAGTCGCCGGCGGTCTCCTCGAAGGCCGGCATGGCGAGCGCCAGCATGACCACCGAGCCGGCGGCGCCCAGCGTCACGCCTTCGCTGGCCAGCTCGGCCAGGGCACGGCGCCAGCCGGTGAGGCGGAAGCGGCGGAAGAAGATGGTCAGGTTCTCCCACGCCTCAGACAGTCTGAAGCCCGCCTCATAGAGCGTGGAATCGATCCAGGCGTCGATGGCGAGGAGACGGCCCGCCCTGGGGCGGCGCGGGCTCTTTTTCGGGGGGAGCGGCTGGAGCATGGGCGGTGCGCAGCATCCCTGCATTCGACTTAAAAAACCGCTTACAAGCGATTTCAGGGCGAAAGATTGCGTGATCGCCCGGGCGCCCTCTTTTCCTCCAATTCCGCTCACGCAACAAGGAAAATCAGCGGTCTGAGGGCTTCAACGAACGATTACGGTTAAGCGGAATGATCAATGTACCACATATCGATGGGGAGGGTGAGGGTGTGATGATCACGGTTGGATGAGGGGCGTGGGAGAGGCGTGGCGGCGGTGGACGCCGGCACGAGGGACGCGAGAGGCCACATTTCCAGGTTGCAGAATCATCGGTATCCTGCTGCCATGGGTGGCAGGGGCACGACAGCGGCGCGGGGTGAAGCCATGGGCGTATCGTACGACGCGGTTCAATACGCCGCGCAGATCGGACGCCTCGACATATTGACCGCCACGCTTTCGGTCCTGGTGGTCATCCTGGGCTTGGGCGCCTTTCCGCTGTTTTTCTTCGTCCGCCACAGGGCGGCCCGAATCGCCGCCGATTCTGCGAGCGAGGCGCTCAAGGGCGCTCAGGACCGCGTCGAGTCCCTTGCCATCTCCAAGCTGGAGTCCATGCTTCCTACATTGGTGACCGAATACATGGAGCTCGTGAAAAATTCGGTCAGAGCAGAAGAGGGCGATCAGATCGCCGAGGCGGAATCGAAGGACGCCGGTCGATGACGACCATGATCAGCGCGCTCAGGAGGGCTCAGAGCCACTATCCTGTCGACGTCGAGGGCCTCTGTCGCGAGCTTGGCATCCGCACGCATGCGGCCTGGCTCGGCGACGAGGTGTCGGGCGAACTGGTTCCTGTCGACGGGCACTATCAGATCAACGTGAACGCGAACCATGGCGAGCGCCGCCAGCGCTTCACCATCGCCCATGAGCTCGGGCACTTCTTTCATCATCGCCATCTCATCGGCACCGGTATCGGCGACGACCGCGCCTACCGCAGCACCGGCGCCGGCCGCTATCACAACACCAGGATCGGTCCGCGCGAGGAAACCGAAGCGAACCGCTTCGCGGCTAACCTGTTGATGCCCACGCACCTCATCGAGCGCTTGAAGACGGATCAGATCACGGCTCCGCAAGCCATGGCTGACGCTCTGAACGTCTCCCTGCCGGCCATGCGCATCAGGCTGGGACTGGACCCCTATGCCGATGAGGGAGCTGCGAAGTCGCGCTAGGGTTTGACGACGGCGGCGAAATTTCGTCGGAGATGGTAGGAATTTTTTCTTGACAACGTGACGTTGAATTGGTAGGGTCTTGCCATTGTCAAGAAACCCCAGGGCGGGCCTGATAAGCCTCGCGAAAGAGCTTAACCCACTTCGCAAAGAGATTCCGGGAACCGGCACAAGCATCGGCTTGTGCTGAGGTTTCGTCGGTTTGGATCGGGCTGATCGGGGCAGGGTGGTTGGGGGATTGCCAGGGGTGGTTGGGGTGACCGGTTGGGGATGGTCCTCGCCTGGCGGCGAGTCGGCCATGGTTGTCTTGCTGCGGTGGTAGCCTCGGCAGGTCGCTATCGGCGATCTCCGATCGGCTTTTGTTGCGACCCTCAATTCATCCTAACCATCATCTGCAACGCAAAGCGGAGCCGCGGCGACCTTCTGGGTTGGGCGGTCGGAAAGGAGCGGCACAGGCATGACCGGCTACAGCGAGAGACGGACGGCGGCGCTGAGGGAGCTCTTCGAGGGGGCGACGCCGAGCTATGACAGGCTGGCGCAAGCCTGCGGGCGGAATGCGCGCTCGCTGGCGCGGCTCGCCTCGCGCGACGGCTGGGGCGAGCGGCTCGCGGCGCTCGGCGAAAGCGAGCGGCTGGCGCGGCTCGGCGCCTTCAGCGACTGGATCGTTCATCGGCTGGAAACCGTGCGGCGCCGTGCCGAGGCAGGGGCGGCGATCGACCGGGAAGAGGTGGAGGCGGTCTCGGTGCTGATGCGCACCGTGGAACGGCTGGGCGACGTGGCGCGCAGCCTGGACGGAGCCCGCGAAGGACAGGCCCGGCGAGACGCGCTAAAGGCTGGCATCCTGAAGCGCATCGACCAACGCATCGTCGAGCTCGCCCGCGAATTCGCGCGGCAGATCGCCGGCCGGGAAGACGGCGCGGGCGAGGCGACGGATCGGCCCGGCAGCGGAGCCGCGAGGGCGTCGGCATGAGCGGCGGGCCGGGCTGGGCAGGCGGACGCTCTCGCTGGAGAACGAGCGCGGGGCGGGGCCTTTCGACGGGCGGCGACGCCGATGCCGGCCAAGCCGGGAGGGCCACGGCATGAGCGCCGGCGCCGGGCTGGGCGGCGGCCCACCTCACGGAAAGCGAAGGCGCGCTGGTGGCCGGCGAATGGTTCGCGGCGGCGCGGGCATCGCAATATCCGCTGCTACGGGACGCGCGACATCTGGCTGGTGCTGGGCGGCCGCGGCGCCGGGAAGACGCGGCTCGGCGCGGAATGGGTGAACGCCATGGCGCGCGGGCTGCCGCCATTCGCCGACCATGCCTACGGGCTGGTGGCGCTGGTGGGCGAGACGCTCGCCGACGTGCGCGACGTGATGATCGAGGGCCCTTCGGGCATCCTCGCCACGGCACGCGACGACCGGCCGCGCTTCGAGCCAAGCCGCCGGCGGGTCTCCTTCGACAATGGCGCGGTGGCGCAGATCTTCTCCTCCGAGGACCCGGACAGCCTGCGCGGCCCGCAGTTCGAGGCGGCGTGGTGCGACGAGCTCGGCAAATGGCGGCATCCGGAAGCGACCTTCGACATGCTGCAGTTCGGCCTGCGGCTCGGCAAGCGGCCGCGCCAGATCATCACGACGACGCCGCGCCCGCTGCCGCTCATCCGGCGGCTCGCCGGCGACAGGGCGGTGACGGTGACGCGGATGCGCACGGCGGAGAACGCCGCGCACCTGGCGGCCGGGTTCCTCGACGCCGTGCGCTCGCGCTATGCCGGATCGCGGCTCGGCCGGCAGGAGCTCGACGGCGAGATCATCACCGAGCGGCAGGACGCGCTGTGGTCGCGGGCGCTGATCGAGAAGGTGGCGTGCCGGCAGGCCGGCGAGCTCAATCGCATCGTCGTGGCCGTCGACCCGCCGGCCAGCGCCGGACGCGCCTCCGACGCCTGCGGCATCGTCGCGGCAGGCCTCGACCGCGACGGGCGCGCCGTGGTGCTGGCCGACGCGACCGTCTCGGGCGCCAAGCCGCGCGAATGGGCGAGCGCGGCGGTGCTGCTCTACCATCGGCTGGAGGCCGACTGCCTGGTGGCGGAAACCAACCAGGGCGGCGACATGGTCGCGGCGGTGATCGCCACCGTCGACCCGGGGGTGCCGGTGAAGGGGGTGCGCGCCCGCCGCGGCAAGTGGCTGCGCGCCGAGCCGGTGGCGGCGCTCTACGGGCAGGGGCGGGTCCGGCATGCCGGGCGGTTTCCGGAGCTCGAGGACGAGATGTGCGACTTCGGCCCCAACGGCCTGTCGGGCGGGCGCTCGCCCGATCGCGTCGACGCGCTGGTGTGGGCGATCGGCGAGCTGATGCCGCGGGCGATGGGCGAGCCGCGCATCCGGGTGGCGCAGTAGGCCGACCTGAGAGCAGCTGAGGCAGGGGCGGGCAGTTTGAGGCGCTCGCGCCGATCGCCCCTCACCCGGCCTCCGCTGCGCTCCGGCCACCCTCTCCCCGGCGGGGAGAGGAGGGCGGTGCCTCCTGCCTGGAGCGCGCAGTCGCAGACCTGCGGCCAGCAGGCCGCCCGAGCGGTCCGGCGGCGGCGCCGAGCCTCTCGGCGGGCAGCCTCTCCCAAGTCACTTCAAGCCTTTCCATCGTCCCGGGCTCGCGCCGATCGCCCCTCACCCGGCCTCCGCTTCGCTCCGGCCACCCTCTCCCCGGCGGGGAGAGGAGGGCGGTGCCTCCTGCCCGGGTGCGCAGTCGCGGACTCCTGCGGCCAGCAGGCCGCCCGAGCGGTCCGGGGCAGCGCCAGCCTCACGGCGGAGCTCACTCCAAGTCACTTCAAGCCTTTCCATCGTCCCGGGCTCGCGCCGATCGCCCCTCACCCGGCCTCCGCTTCGCTCCGGCCACCCTCTCCCCGGCGGGGAGAGGAGGGCGGTGCCTCCTGCCAGGGTGCGCAGTCGCGGACTCCTGCGGCCAGCAGGCCGCCCGAGCGGTCCGGGGCAGCGCCAAGCCTCACGGCGCAGCGCTCTCCCAAGCCACTTCAAGCCTTTCCCCCGTCACGGCTCGCGCCGTCGCCCCTCACCCGGCCTCCGCTTCGCTCCGGCCACCCTCTCCCCGGCGGGGAGAGGAGGGCGGTGCCTCCTGCCTGGGGTGCGCGGTCGCGGACTCCTGCGGCTGGCGGGGAGAGGAGGGCGGTGCCTCCTGCCAGGGTGCGCAGTCGCGGACTCCTGCGGCCAGCAGGCCGCCCGAGCGCACCGTGGCGTCGCCGAGCCTCACGGCGCAGCGCTCCTCCAAGGCCGCCCTCAAGCGTCAAACCCTCACTGGGGTCGTGCTCAAAGGGTCCGTTCAAACCCTCCCACCGTAACGCGTCGCCCCTGCACGCACGGTCTCGGGAAGCAACTCTACCCTCAGGGAAAGGAGACCGGCATGGCGTTGAGCTGGCCGTGGAAGACACCACCCGGCTCGGCGGCGGCGCCGCAGCTGAAAAGCGATCCGCGGCAGGGCTTCCTGGCCTTTGCCGGTGCATGGCGAGACGCAATGGTCGCGGCGCGACTTCGCGACGCTGGCCCGCCAGGGCTACATGCTGAACCCGGTCGTCCACCGTTCGGTGCGGCTGGTCGCCGAGGCGGCGGCGGCGGTGCCGTGGCTCTCTATCGCGGGGCGGACGAGCTTGACCCGCCACGCCGCGCTCGACCTGCTGGCGCGGCCGAACCTGCGGCAGGCCGGCGGCAGCTTCCGCGAGGCGCTCTACGGCAGCCTGCTCCTGGCCGGCAACGCCTATCTCGAGCTGGCCGAGGCGGCGGGCGGGGCGCGCGAGCTGCATCTGCTTGAGGGCCGACCGGGTGACGGTGGTGACCGACCGCAAGGGTTGGCCGCTGGCGCTCGACTATCGCAGCGGCGGCCGAGCGGCGGCGGCTCGAGCTGGCGGCCGGCGGCGCGGGCCGGGCGCTGCAGCTCAGCCTCTATCATCCGCTCGACGATCACTACGGCTTTCGCGCCGCTGGAGGCGGCGCTGACGGCGCTCGACACGCACAATGCGGCGGGGCGCTGGAACAAGGCGCTGCTCGACAATTCGGCACGGCCTTCCGGCGCGCTGGTCTACCAGCCGAAGGAGGGCGGCAACCTTTCCGAGGAGCAGTTCGACCGGCTGAAGGCGGAGCTCCAGGACAACTATGCCGGGCGCCGGCCGCGCCGGGCGGCCGCTGCTGCTCGAAGGCGGGCTCGCCTGGCAGGCGATGAGCCTGACGCCCAAGGACATGGACTTCATCGAGGCGAAGAACGCGGCCAGCCGCGACATCGCGCTGGCCTTCGGCGTGCCGCCGATGCTGCTCGGCATTCCCGGCGACAACACCTATGCCAACTATGCCGAGGCCAACCGCGCGTTCTACCGGCTGACCGTGCTGCCGCTGATCGCGCGCACCGCCGGCGACCTGTCGCCCTGGCTGTCGCAGGTGTTCGGCGAAGAGCTCAGGCTGTGGTTCGACGCCGACCAGATCGAGGGCCTGTCGGCGGAGCGCGAGGCGCTGTGGGCGCGGCTCGGGCGCGCCGGCTTCCTCAGCGACGACGAGAAGCGCGAGGCGGTGGGCTATCCGCCGCGCGGCACGCCGCCCAGCGCGGGCGACGAAGCTTAAATCCTTTCCGCTTTTCTTCGAATCGCGGAAACGATCTAAGCCATTGTTTTTACGCAATTCCGAACGCGAAACCGCTCACACTTTCGCTGGAATTGCTCGAGGCGGCGGGAAAACAACGGGGCTTTGACGATCATGACGGACATTTCGGAGGCCGCCTGGCTGTGGGCGGCGAAGGGCACCGGCGCGGTCGCCGGCTCGGCGGTTTCGCTGGCCTTCATGCTGCCCAAGCGGCGGCGCGAGGCGGCGCTGCGGTTCGCCGTCGGCGTGGTGTCGGGCCTGGTGTTCGGCGGCACGGCCGGCGTGAAGATCGCCACCGAGCTCGACGTCGTCGACGCGCTCGGCGGCGGCGAGCTGATGCTGATGGGCTCGGCGGCGGCGAGCCTGTCGGCGTGGTGGGCGCTGGGGCTCGGCTGGCGCTGGCTGGAGCGGGCGCGCGGCGCGGCCGCTCCGCGCGGCGAGGAGGACGGGCGATGAGCGGCGGGCTGATCAGCGGCTATGCCAGCCTGTTCGGCCGGCCCGACCTGTCGCGCGACATCGTCGAGCGCGGCGCGTTCGCGGCCTCGCTCGGCCGGCGCGGGGCGGCCGGCATCCGCATGCTCTTCCAGCACGATCCCGGCCAGCCGGTCGGCGTGTGGACCGACATCTTCGAGGATGCGCACGGGCTCTTCGTGCGCGGCCGGCTGGCGGGCGGCGTGGCGCGGGCGCGCGAGCTCGCCGAGCTGATCGGCCAGGGCGCGCTCGACGGGCTGTCGATCGGCTTCCGCACGGCGCGGGCGCGCCGCGACGCGGCGGCCGGAGCGCGCCGCATCCTCGAGGCCGACCTGTGGGAAATCTCGATCGTCACCTTCCCGATGATGCCCGGCGCCCGCGTCTTCCGCCTCGAAGGCGGTGTCGCGGCGGCGTCGGGCACCCGCTTCATTACTCCCCCCAACCGAAAGGAACGCTGCAGATGAACGACACGAGTCCCCACCGACTACGCCGCCGAGACCAAGGCCTTCGGAACGCCGCAAGCGCCGGCGTCGCACGACGAGTTCATGCGCCTTTACGAAGCCTTCCGGCAGGCCAATGACGACCGCCTGGCCCAGCTCGAGCGGCGGATGAGCGCCGACGTGGTCACCACGGAGCAGATGGAACGCGTCGAGCGGACGCTCGTCACGCAGCAGGCGCGGCTCGACCAGCTGACGCTGAAGGAGGCGCGGCCGACGCTCTCGCCGGCGTGCGGCGAGGCGATGCCGAGCGAGCACAAGCAGGCGTTCGAGGCCTATGTGCGGCGCGGCGACGACGCGGCGCTGCGGGGCCTCGACAGCGAAGGCGATGTCGCTCGGCTCGCCGCAGGACGGCGGCTATCTGGTGCCGCCGGAGACCGAGGCGGCGATCGGCAAGCGGCTTTCCCAGCTGTCGCCGATCCGCGGCATCGCCGGGGTGCGGACGGTGTCGGGCGCGGTGCTGAAGAAGCCCTTCGCGCTCAGCGGCCCGGCGACCGGCTGGGTCGGCGAAACGGCGGCGCAGGCCGCAGACCGCCTCGCCGCAGCTCACCGAGCTGCAGTTCCCGACGATGGAGCTCTACGCCATGCCGGCGGCGACGGCGTCGCTGCTCGAGGACAGCGTCGTCGACCTCGACCAGTGGATCTCGGGCGAGGTGGAGACGGCGTTCGCCGAGCAGGAAGGCGCGGCCTTCGTGACCGGCGACGGCGTCAACAAGCCGCGCGGCTTCCTCGACTATGCGGTGGTGGCGGAGGCTGCGTGGCGCTGGGGAAGCCTCGGGGCGGTGGTCACCGGCGTGGCGGGCGCGCTGCCGGACGAGCACCCGTCCGACGTGCTGATCGAGACGATCTACGCGCTGAAGGCCGGCTATCGGCAGAACGCCCATTGGGTGATGAACCGCCGCACGCAGGCGATGCTGCGCAAGCTGAAGGACGCCGACGGCAACTATCTGTGGCAGCCGCCGGCGGCCGTCGGGCAGAAGGCGATGCTGATGGGCTTCCCGCTGGTCGAGGCCGAGGAGATGCCGGACGTCGCCCCGGACGCCGCGGCGATCGCCTTCGGCGACTTCCAGCGCGGCTATCTGGTGGTCGACCGGCGCGGCGTGCACGTGCTGCGCGACCCGTACTCGGCCAAGCCCTACGTGCTGTTCTACACGACCAAGCGGGTGGGCGGCGGCGTCCAGGACTTCGACGCCATCAAGCTGATCCGCTTCGGGGTCGCGTGAGGCGACGATGGGCCTGGTGCGGACGATGGAGCCGGCCGCGGAGCCGGTGGGCGCGGCCGAGCTCAGGGCCTTCCTGCGGCTCGACGAAGCGGACAGCGACGCGGCGCTGATTGTCCGGACTGATCCGCGCGGCGCGGATCGAGGTCGAGCAGGCGACGGGCCTGGCGCTGATCACCCAGCGCTTCCGCCTGTCGCTCGACGGCTGGCCGCCCGGCGGCACGGCGCTGCGTGCCGCTCTACCCGCTCCGCGCCGTGCTCGCCGTGACGCTCTTCGGGGCGGACGGCGCGAGCGCGGCGCTGCCGGCCGGGTCGTGCGTGCTCGACCCGGTGTCGCGGCCGGCTAGGCTGCACTTCGCCCTTTCGCCGCCGGCGGGGTTCGGGACGGGGCAGCGGCTGGAGGTCGACCTGCAGGCGGGCTTCGGCGAGGCCGGCGTCGACGTGCCGGATCCGCTCCGGCGCGCGGTGCTCGTGCTGGCCGCGCATTGGCACGAGGTGCGCGGCCCGACGGGCGGCGAGGGTCGGCCGGGCCTCTACCCGGCCGGCTTCGAGCGGCTCGTCGCGTTCTACCAGTCGCGGCGGCTCTGATGGGCGTGCTGCTCATCGACGCCGGCCGACTGCGCCACGCCTTCTCGCTGCAGGCGGCGACACCCGTCGGCGACGGGCTCGGCGGCCATGGCGAAGCGTGGCGGGAGGTGGCGCTGGTCCACGGCATGGTGGAACCGGTGCGGGCGCGGAGCGTGGTCCGCGCCGACCAGCGGCTGGCGACGGTCACCCACCAGGTGACGCTGCGCCACCGCGACGGCGTGAGATGCGGCATGCGGCTCGAAAGGCGGCGGCGGAGGTTCCTGATCCTCACCGCGCACGACCCGGACGAGAGCGGCCGCTACCTGGTCTGTCAGGTCGAGGAAGTGGAGGAGGCGACATGAAGCTCAGCGTGGCGCTGACGCTCGAGGGCATGGTCCGGGCGCTCAGGGGAAAGGCGCATGCCCTGGCGGACGAGGCCGAAGACGGCTACCGTCGGCGGCGGAGAACGGGGAAGGCGGAGCTGCCGCGGCGCAGCGGCGCGCCGCGAGGGGAGCCGCGCAGGAGGGATGCCGATGGGCGCGCCGGCCGCTGAGCTGCAAAGGGCGGTGTTCGAGGCGCTGACGGCGGACGCGGCGCTGTCGAGGCTGATCGACGGGCGCGTCTACGACCAGCCGCCGGGGGCGACGCCGTTTCCCTATGTCACGTTCGGCCGCACCAGCCTTTACGACTGGAGCACGGGGACGGAGAGCGGCACCGAGCAGCTCTTCACGCTGCATGTGTGGTCGAAGGCCAAGGGGAAGAAGGAGACGCTGGCGATCATGGAGGCGGCGCGCACGGTGCTGGAAGGGGCGCGGCTGCCGCTCGCGACGGAGCACCTCGTCGACCTGACGCTCGAATTCGCCGAAGCGCGCCATGACGAGGACCTGTCGGTGCATCACGGGCTGCTGCGGTTCCGGGCGCTGAGCGAGCCGCTGCCGCCGCCGGCGTGAGGGGTCTTGCGCGGCGCGGCATGGGTGCTTGGGCGAGCCCGAGGATGACGAAGACTGGACGATAGCCGGTGTTCGAGAATCGTCCCGCAGGGTAGGCATTCGGGCCTAGACTCTACACTCCGCGCCGCCCGAAGCTCTCCCGGCCTCCCAGAACGATCGTCATCCTCGGGCTTGACCCGAAGACTCATGCCGTGACGTGGCCAGGACCGTCGCAGGGCGGCTATCCAGGCCTGACTCTCGCTCTCCCACCTACCTCCACACGTCCTCTCCACGCCACCGCTCTCAGCGTTCGACAGCTGCCGTTCGCGCGGCCGGACAGGGGGCCGCGTTCGAGGCGGACGGACCGAAACCCCATCACTCAGGAGACGACGCATGGCCGCACAGCGTGGCAAGGACCTTCTGCTCAAGATCGATTCCGACGGCTATGGCAGCTTCGTGACGGTGGCGGGGTTGCGATCGAAGCGGCTCGCCTTCAACAGCGAGACGGTCGACGTCACCGACGCCGAATCGGCGGGGCGATGGCGCGAGCTGATCGCCGGGAGCGGCGTGCAGCGGGCATCGCTCAGCGGCGCCGGCGTGTTCAAGGACGCCGCTTCCGACGCGATGATCCGCGCCGTCTTCTTCGCCGGCGAGCTCATGCGCCTGCCAGCTGGCGCTGCCGGACTTCGGCACGCTGGAAGGGCCGTTCCTGATCACCGGGCTCGAATACCAGGGCGCCCATGACGGCGCGGTCAGCTTCGAGATCGCGCTGGAATCGGCCGGCGCGCTGAGCTTTGCGGCGCTGTGATGGCGGTCAACAAGCGGCGCGGCGAGGTGCCGGTCGAGCTCGACGGCAGACAGTATCGGCTGCGGCTGACGCTCGGCGCGCTGGCCGAGCTGGAGGCCGCGTACGAGGCCGACGACCTCGGCGCGCTGGTCGAACGCTTCTCGCGCGGACGACTCTCGGCCGGCGACCTGATCCGCGTGCTCGGAGCGGGTCTGCAGAGGGCGCGGGGCACGACATCGCCGACGAGGCGGTGGCAGGAATGGCGGCGGCGGGCGGCGTCGGCGGCCTCGCCAAGGCTGTCGCCGGACTGCTGACGGCGACGTTCGGCGCGACGGCGGGGGATCCGCGCAAACCCTTGACTGCCGCAGCAGGCCGACCGGCGGCGCCGTTCCCCTGGGACGCGGCGATGACGATCGGGCTCGGCCTGCTGCGGCTCGGGGCCGAGGACTTCTGGGCGATGACGCCGCGCGAGTTCGAGCGCGCGGCGTGCTGCGCTGCTGCCGGCGCAGGGCGAGCCGCCGGACGCCGGCGAGCTGGCGCGACTGATGAGACTGTTTCCCGACGGAGGCAAGGACGCATGGACGACGAAGTGAGCGTGGCCATCACGGCCGACACGCAGCCGTTCCGGACGGCGCTGCGCGAGCTGGAAGGGCTGAGTCGCGGCTTCGGTGCCGAGCTCACCGGAGCCCTGAGGAGTGCTGCTGTGAGCGGCAAGGACCTCGACGACGTGCTGAGGCAGGTCGGGCTGAACCTTGCCGGCATGGCGCTGTCGCAGGGCTTGAAGCCGTTGCAGGGGCTGGCCAGCTCGCTGTTCCAGAAGGTGGTCGGCGGGCTCGGCGGCGCGGTGCTGCCCTTCGCCAAGGGCGGCGTGGTGGCGCAGCCGAGCTATTTTCCGGCAGGCAACGCCATCGGCCTGATGGGCGAGGCGGGGCCGGAAGCGGTGCTGCCGCTGCAGCGGGGCGCCGACGGGCGGCTCGGCGTGGCGGCGGGGGCGGGGGCGGGCGCAGCGTCAGCGTGGTGTTCAACGTGACGACGCCCGACGCGGCGGGCTTCCGCAAATCGGAAGCGCAGGTGACGGGCATGCTGGCGCGCGCGGTCTCGCGCGGCGCGCGGACGTTCTAGATCCTCTCCGCTTTTCTTCGAAACGCGGAAACGATCTAGATCATTGTTTTCTCACGCAATTCCGAACGCGAAACCGCTCACACTTTCGCTGGAATTGCTCTAGGAGAGTAAGCTGTATGGCCGAGCTTTCAGCCTTCCACGACGTGCGCTTCCCGCTCGGCGTCTCGTTTGGCGCAACCGGCGGGCCGGAGCGCGTCAACGAGATCGTCCGCATGGTATCGGGGCGCGAGCGCCGCAACGTCCGCTTCTCGCAATCGCGGCGCCGCTTCGACGCCGGGACCGGGCTGCGCTCGCTCGACGACCTCTACGTCGTGCTCGCCTTCTTCGAGGCGCGGCGCGGCTCGCTGCACGCGTTCCGCTTTCGCGACCCGTTCGACTGGGCGTCGTGCCGGCCGGGCCAGGCGCCGCAGCCGCTCGACCAGGCGCTGGGGGCCGGCGACGGCGCCAACCGGCGCTTCCAGCTGGTCAAGCTCTATGGCGAGGGCGCGGATGCCTATCGGCGCGAGATCCGCAAGCCGGTCGGCGGAACGGTCCGGGTTGCGGTCGACGGGCGCGAGCGCGCGCCGGGGACGTTCGCGGTCGACCTGCAGAGCGGGATGCTGGACTTCGCCGCGGCGCACGTGCCGGCGGCGGGCGCGGCGGTGACGGCGGGGTTCGAGTTCGACGTGGCGGTGCGCTTCGATGCCGATCGCATCGAGGCGAGCATCGCCAGCTTCAAGGCGGGGCAGATCCCGTCGATCCCTTTGGTGGAGGTGTTCTCATGAGCCGCTTCGGGCCCGAGCTGGAGGCGCATTTCCAGGGCGCCGTCACGACGCTCTGCCATTGCTGGCGCCTGACGCGGCGCGACGGGACGGTGATGGGCTTCACCGACCACGACCGGGCGCTGGCGCTCGACGGCACGCTGTTCGAGCCGCAGTCGGGGCTGACGGCGAGCGAGGCGCGCGAGACGCTCGGCCTGGCCGGAGACAGCATGGACGTCGAGGGCGCGCTGTCGTCCGACGGCATCGGCGAGGCCGACATCGCGGCCGGTCGGTTCGACGGCGCGACGGTGGAGACGCTGATCGTCAACTGGCGGGAGCCGAGCCAGCACGCGCGGCTGCGGACGGGGACGATCGGCAAGATCACCGCCAGCGACCATCGCTTCGTGGCCGAGCTGGTGGGCACATCCTCGGCGCTCGGCGAAACGCGCGGCCGGATGGTGCGGCGCAGCTGCGATGCCGAGCTGGGCGACCAGCGCTGCCGCTTCGCGCTCGGGACGCCGGGCTTCACGGGCGAGGGGCGGGTGCTCTCGCTGTCGCGCGACGGGCGGATCGCGGCGGCCGGGCTGGAGGGCTTTGCCGACGGCTGGTTCAAGGGCGGGCGGCTCAGCCCGAGTTCGGGCGCCAGTCTGGGGCTGACCTTCAGGGTTGATGGCACATCGACGCGATGGCGGCGGCAGCGGGCTGTGGCTGCGCGACGACGGCGCGGTGGGCGCGGCTCGCGACGGGCGACCGCTTCACGGTGACGGCGGGATGCGACAAGCGGTTTGCGACCTGCCGGGACCGCTTCGGCAATGCGCTGAATTTCCGCGGCTTTCCGCATCTGCCCGGCAATGACAGCGGCTATGCCTATGTGACGGAGGGCGGCGTGTTCGACGGCGGGCCGCTGGTGCCATGAGCGGCGAGGCGGTGTCGACCCGGGCGCGGGTGATCGCGGCGGCCGAGCGCTGGCTCGGCACGCCGTATCGTCACCAGGGATCGACGCGGGGCGTCGGCGCCGATTGCCTGGGGCTGGTGCGCGGCGTCTGGCTGGAGGTCTATGGCGTGGCGCCGGAAGACCCCGGTCCCTACCAGGCCGACTGGGCGGAAGCCGGCGGCGCAGGACCGGCTGATCGATGCGGCGCGGCGCCATTGCACGGTGGTGCCGGTCGCGGAGGCGCAGCCGGGCGACCTGGTGCTGTTCCGCTGGCGGCCGCATCTGCCGGCCAAGCATGCCGGCATCCTGGCGACGACCGACAGCTTCATCCATGCCTATGAGGGCCATGCCGTGACCGTTTCGAGCCTCGTCCCGCAATGGCGGCGGCGCATCGCCGGATGCTTCGCGTTTCCCGACAGCGACAGGAGGTAGCCGATGGCGACGCTCGTGCTGCAGGCCGCCGGCGCCTTCATCGGCGGCTTCCTGGGGCCGGTCGGCAGCGCGATCGGCAGCGCCGCCGGCGCGCTGGCCGGCTACCTGATCGACCGGGCGCTGCTGTCGCCGACGCGCCATGTGGAGGGGCCGCGGCTCAGCGGGCCGCGGCCCTTCGCGGCCGAGGAAGGCGCCTCGCTGCCGCGCGTCTACGGGACGATGCGGGTGGGCGGCACGCTGATCTGGGCGACCCGCTTCGAGGAGACGAAGACGACGCGGCGGCAAGGCGGCAAGGGCGGCGGCGGGAGCAAGACGACCGAGTACAGCTACTTCGCCAACGCCGCCTTCGCGCTCGCCGAGGGGCCGATCGCCGGGGTGCGACGGATCTGGGCCGACGGACGCGAGCTCGACCGGGACACGGTCGAGATCCGCATCCACGACGGCGGAGAGGCGCAGCTCGCCGACCCGCTGATCGCGGCGCGGCAAGGCAGCACGCCGGCCTATCGCGGGACTGCCTATGCGGTGGTCGAGCGGATGCCGATCGGCGCCTACGGCAACCGCATCCCGCAGCTGCAATTCGAGGTGATGCGGCCGGTCGGCACCGTGGCGTCGGCGCTGCAGGCGGTGGCGCTGATCCCCGGCTCGACGGAGCACGGCCTGGCGCCCGACCTGGTGACGCTGGAGGCGATGCCGGGCGACACCAGCGCGGTGAACCGGCACATGCTGCATGCCGCCACCGACCTCGCCGCTTCGCTCGACGAGCTGCAGGCGCTGTGCCCGCGGCTGCGCCGGGTGGCGCTGGTGGTCTCCTGGTTCGGCGACGACCTCAGGGCCGGGCGCTGCCAGATCCGCCCGGCGGTGATGCAGCGCGAGGCGGGCAGCCCGTCGGAGCGCTGGACGGCGGCCGGGCTCGACCAGGCGACGGCGCCGCTTATCAGCCTGAGCGGCGGCGCGCCAGCCTATGGCGGCTCGCCTTCGGACCGCTCGGTGATCGCGGCGATCCGCGCCCTGAAGGCGCGCGGCCTGGCGGTGACGCTCTATCCGTTCGTCATGCTCGACGTGCCGGCGGAGAATGCGCTGCCCGACCCTTATGGCGGGGCGCGGCAGGCCGCCTATCCGTGGCGCGGCCGCATCACCTGCCATCCGGCGCCCGGCCGGCCGGGCTCGCCGGACCGCAGCGCGGTGGCGCGCGCCGAGGCGAACGCCTTCCTGGGCCAGGCGAGGGCGACAAATTTCGTGGCGGGCGCGGAGGACGGGAGCGGCTTCCGCGGCAACCCGGCGGACTGGGGCTACCGGCGGTTCGTGCTGCACCTGGCGGCGCTCGCGGCGGCGGCCGGCGGGGTGGACGCGATGCTGATCGGCTCCGAGCTGGTGGGGCTGACGACGCTCAGCGATGAGGCGGATCGCTACCCGTTCGTCGAAGGGCTGGCGGCGCTGGCCGTCGAGTGCAGGGCGCTGCTCGGCCCGGCCACGAAGCTCACCTACGGGGCGGATTGGAGCGAGTATTTCGGCCATCACCGGCAGGACGGCAGCGGCGACGTCCGCTTCCATCTCGACGCGCTGTGGGCGCATCCGGCGATCGATGCGGTGGGGATCGACTGCTACATGCCGCTCTCCGACTGGCGGGACGAGGACTATGGCGGCGGAAACCCGGACGGCTTCGCGGGGCCCTACGACCCCGCGGGGCTGCGGCAGGGGATCGCCGGCGGCGAAGGGTTCGACTGGTACTATCCGTCGCCGGCGGCGCGCGCGGCGCGGCAGCGGGCGGCGATCCTCGACGGGGCTTCCGGCAAGCCGTGGGTGTTCCGCTTCAAGGACCTGGTCGGCTGGTGGTCGAACCCGCATCACGACCGGGTGGGCGGGCGCGAGCTCGGCCAGCCGACGGCCTGGGTGCCGCGCTCGAAGCCGATCTGGCTGACCGAGATCGGCTGTCCCGCGGTGGACAAGGGGCCGAACCAGCCCAATGTGTTCCCCGACCCGAAATCCTCGGAAGGCGGGCAGCCCTATTTCTCGACCGGCGGGCGATCGGACCTCGCCATGGAGCGCTTCCTCGCGGCGCATCTCAGCCATTGGGACGACACGGCGGCCGGGTTCTCGGAGGCGGCCAATCCGCGCTCGCCGGTCTATGGCGGGCGGATGGTGGACGCCTCGCGGCTCTATGCCTGGGCATGGGACGCGCGACCCTATCCGGCCTTCCCGCTCGACGCGGCGAGCTGGCGCGACGGCGACAACTGGCGGCTCGGCCATTGGCTGAACGGGCGGCTGTCGGGGATCGAGGTGGGGGCGCTGATCAATACGATCCTGGCCGATCACGGGCTGCCGCCGGCCGCCGTCGCACACGCCGACGGGACGGTGCAGGGCTATCTCATCGCCGATCCGGGGCCGGTTCGCGCGGCGCTGGAGCCGATCGTCGACCTGTTCGGGCTGGTCGCCGGCGAGCGCGACGGTGTGGCGACGTTCGGGCGCGAAGGCTGGCAGGCCGGCGCCGCCACCGACGTGGTCGAGCTGGCCGCCGAGGAGGGGCAGCCGGTGATCGAGGTGGTGCGCAGCGCGGACGAAGCGCCCGGCGAGGCGACGCTGACCTTCCGCGACCCGCTGGCGGCCTATCAGAACGCCACCGTCCACCAGCGGCGCGCCGGAGGCGGCGGAGGTGCACAGGAGACGATCGGCTTTCCCGGCGCGCTCGATTCCGAGCAGGCGGCGGCGCTGCTCGAGGACTGGCTGGAGCGGCGGGCGGTGCGGCGGCAGACGGTGCGGTTCGCGCTGGCGGCGCCCGATGCGCGGGTGGAGCCGGGTGCGCTGATCCGGCTGCCGGAGCAACTCGGCGACCGCGAATTCGTGGTGACGGAGATCGAGGACGGGCTGCTGCGCCGCGTCGTCGCCCGGCAGACGGCGCGCCTGGCGCCGGCGCAGGTGACGGCAGGCCTCGCGGCGACGGTGCAAGCGCCGACGACGGCGATCGCCGGGCGGCCGCTGGCGCTGTTCCTCGACCTGCCCCTGCTGCCGGGCGTGCGGGCGCCGGAAGGCTGCTTCCGGCTGGCGCTGTGGAACCGCCACTGGGGCCCGCAGCGCGCGCTGGTGTCGCCGGAGCAGAGCGGCTTCGCCGAGCGTGCCGAGATCGTCGAGCGGGCGACGGTGGGCCGGTTGACGGCGCCGCTGGCGGCCGGTCGCGAGGGGCTGATCGACCGGCATCGCGCGCTCTGCGTGACGCTGTTTTCGGGCGAGATGCAGAGCGTCGGCGACCTGCAGCTGATGAACGGCGCCAACCTTGCGGCGGTGCGCTCGGCGAGCGGCGCCTGGGAGGTGCTGCAGTTCGGCTCGGCCGAGGAGACCGCGCCGTCGACCTGGCGTCTGTCGCGCCTGCTGCGCGGCCAGCTCGGCAGCGGCGACGCGATGCTCTCCGGCGCGCCGGAGGGGGCGGAGTTCGTGCTGCTCGACGGCGCCACCCAGGCCGCCGGCCTGCGCCCCGACGAATGCGGCCTGACGCTGACCTGGCGGGTCGGGCCGGCCGGCAGCGACGTCTCCGACCGCAGCTTCGTGGAAAGCGTGGTGGCTGGCGGCCTGCGGGCCGCCAAGCCACTGTCGCCGGTGCATCTCAGACTGGTGACGACGAGCGACGGCGGCGCCCGGCTGAGCTGGGTGCGGCGCGGCCGGCTCGACGCCGACGCGTGGATGGCCGGCGACATTCCGCTCGGCGAGGAAAGCGAGGCGTACCAGGTGGAGATCGCCGCGCCGGGCGGTCCGGTCAGGCGCACGGCGACGACGACGGCGGCCGGCTGGACCTACCGGGCGGCCGACCTCGCCGCCGATTTCGCGGTGCGCCCGGCGGCACTCGACGTGACGGTGGTGCAGCTTAGCGCGGTTGCCGGCCCCGGCCTGCCGGCGCGGGCCCGGCTGGCGCTCTGACCCCGCCGAAGGAAGGAGCGGAAAGGCGGCTGCCGCAACTTGCAAGAGGCCGCCGGTGGTGTTCATTTGTCGTTCAGCCGCAATGCCATAGAAGAGCGCCATGAGCCTGACCCGTTTCCCCTATCGGTTGGCGATATCGGCCCTGGCCGGCCTGGCCATGCTGTCGGGCGAGGCCCTTGCCGTGCCGCTGCCGCCGCTCGAGACCGCAAGCCCGGTGGTGCTGGCGCAGGGCGACTGCTATGCCATCGGCGAGCAGATCGCCGCGCAGAACGGCGGCACGCTGGCCAAGGCGTCGCCCTCGACCCAAGGCGGCCAGTCGGTCTGCGTGGTGGTGATCCTGGTGCCGGGCAAGGACGGCCAGCGGCCGCGGCGCGTCCAGATGGTGGTGCCGCAGAACTGAGGCGACGGCTTTTCGATGCGGATACTCGTGGTCGAGGACGACAAGGAGCTCAATCGCCAGATCGCCGGCGCGCTGACGGATGCCGGCTACGTGGTCGACCGCGCCTATGACGGCGAGGAAGGGCACTTCCTGGGCGAGACGGAGCCTTATGACGCGGTGGTGCTGGACATCGGCCTGCCGCAGATGGACGGCATCAGCGTCGTCGAGCGCTGGCGGCGGGCCGGGCGCAAGATGCCGGTGCTGATGCTGACGGCGCGCGACCGCTGGAGCGACAAGGTGGCCGGCATCGACGCCGGCGCCGACGACTACGTGGCCAAGCCGTTCCACATCGAAGAGGTGCTGGCGCGGCTGAGGGCGCTGATCCGGCGGGCCGCCGGGCACGCCTCGTCGGAGCTGCTCTGCGGGCCGCTGCGGCTCGACACGAAGGCCTCGAAGGCGGACGTCAACGGCGTGCCGCTGAAGCTGACCTCGCACGAGTTCCGGCTGCTCGCCTACCTCATGCACCACGCGGGCGACGTGGTGTCGCGCAGCGAGCTGGTCGAACACCTCTACGACCAGGATTTCGACCGCGATTCCAATACGATCGAGGTGTTCGTCGGGCGCCTGCGCAGGAAGATGGGCATCGACATGATCGAGACGGTGCGCGGCATGGGCTACCGCATGCGCGAGCCCGGCCCGTGAGCGAGGCGACGGCGCCGCCCGGCTTTCTCCGCCGCGGCGCCGACGGACGGCTCTCGCTGGTGCCGCGCTCGCTGGCGGCGCGCATCGTGGCGCTGTCGACGCTGTGGGCGATCGTCACGCTGATCGCCACGTCGACCATCATCTCGACGCTCTATCGGCAGGCGAGCGAGCGCGGGTTCAACAGTCTCTTGTCGGCGCATCTGTTCAACCTGATCAGCGCGGTGGGCGTGACGGAGGCCGGCACGCTGACCGGGACGGTCGACCTCGGCGATCTGCGCTTCTCCGAGCCGAGCTCTGGGTGGTACTGGGCGGTCGAGCCGGTTTCGGGCGGGCTTTCCGGCCAGCTGCGCTCGCTGTCGATGAGCCGGCCGATCCCATCGCCGTCGACGATCGAGGTGCCGTTCACCGGCGATTTCCGGCGCAGCTACAAGGCGACCGGCATCGGCGGCGAGGAGCTGCAGGTGGTGGAAAGCGAGTTCGTGCTCGACGCCCAGAACCGGGTGGCGCGGTTCCGCGTGATGGGCAACCGCAGCGAGCTCGCCGCCGAAGTCGGCGCGTTCCAGCGGCGGCTGTTCTCCTATCTGACGATCTTCGGCGTCGGCATGGTGGTCATCAACGCCGTCGCCATCCTCATCGGGCTCAGGCCGCTCGCTCGGGTGCGGGACGCGCTCGCCAAGGTGCGCGAGGGCACGGCGACCCGGCTGGTCGGCACCTTTCCGGCGGAGATCCAGCCGCTGGCGGAGGAAACGAATCAGCTGATCGACAACAACCGGCGGATCGTCGAGCGGGCGCGGACGCAGGTGGGCAACCTCGCGCATTCGCTGAAGACGCCGCTCGCGGTGATGCTGAACGAGGCGCGCGCGATGGGCGGCGCCAAGGGGCGGCTGATCGCCGGCCAGGCGCGCGCCATGCAAGAGCAGCTCGACCACTCCCTGCAGCGGGCGCGCATCGCAGCGCAGCGCGACAGCGTCGTCTATCGCACGCCGACCGCGATTTCGCTGTCGCGGCTGGCGCGGGTGATGCAGAAGCTGAATCCGGATATCCGGCTCAGCCTCGATTTGCCGCGGGAGGAGCTGCTTTTCGCCGGCGAGCAGGAGGATTTCGAGGAGATCGTCGGCAATCTGGCGGAAAACGCGATGAAGTGGGGCAAGCAAGCCGTGCGGATCGCGGCGAGGCCGCTGCCGCGCGAGGACGGGGCTGCGGGCGGGCGCTTCGAGCTCGTCATCGAGGATGACGGGCCAGGAATTCCGGACGCCGAGGCGGCGGCCGTGCTGAAGCGGGGCAAGCGGCTCGACGAGAGCAAGCCAGGGAGCGGATTGGGGCTGGCGATCGTTTCGGAGCTGGTCGGCGAGTATGGCGGCAGCCTGTCGTTAGGGCGGTCGGCGATGGGCGGGCTGAAGGCGACGGCGACGCTGCCCACGGTGAGCTAGACTCGCGTCGCGGCTCGGGCCAAAATTCGGCCAAAGATGGTCCCTAGCGGGGCGCCCGGCTGCCCTCTCTCGATCCGGTGAGTTGATGAAGATCCAATTGGCGTTCCTGGCCGGGCTTTCCTTTGCCCTTGCGGGCTGTCTGTCGAGCGGCGGCGAGCCGGGCGCATTGGTGTCGCCGGCGGCGCCGGGGCCGTCGCCGCAGGCCGGCAAGGCAGGCGGCGGCGCGGTCGCCCAGTCGATCATCAATGCCATGCATGGCGGCCTGGTCGGTGGGGCGATCGGCCGCGACCTCGATCGCGACGAGCGCCGGCAGGCCCTGGAGGCCGAGTACCGGGCGCTCGAATACACGCCGGCGGGGCAGCCGGTGGTCTGGGGCAACAGAGCGGGCGGCCGCTATGGCGAGGTGGTGGCGGGCTCGCCCTACCGGGTCGGATCGCAGGACTGCCGACAGTATGCGCATACGGTGTTTACGGGCGGGCAGCCGCAGAAGGCGCGCGGCACGGCCTGCCGCAACGCCGATGGCGGCTGGACGCCGCTGACGTAGCGACCTCCCAGCCGGCGTCTCTCGTCAAATGGCCGCATTGGCAGGGCATTCCTCGATGGCATAAGCAGGGGCGGCGCCGGAAACGGCCGTACCCATCCGCCTCGACGAGGTTTCATGCTGTTCTGGCTGATTGCCGCCCTGATGACGCTGACCGCCTGCCTGGCGGTGCTGGTGCCGCTGGTGCGCCGGCCGGCGGCAGGCGGGGCGGGCACGGAGCGGAGCCACGACCTGGAGGTCTATCGCGACCAGCTCGACGAGGTGCGGCGCGACGAGGGGCGGGGGCTGATCGGCGGTGCCGAGGCCGAGGAGGCACGGGCGGAAATCTCCCGCCGCATCCTGCGGCTGACAGGAGGCGCCGGCGGCGAGGCCGCCGCACGCTCGCCCATGATGCCGAGGCTGGCCGGGATGACGGCCGTGCTTGCCGTGCCGGCGGTCGCCTGGGGGCTCTACGCGGCACTCGGCTCGCCGGGGCTGCCGGGCGAGCCGCTGGCGCTGCGGCTGGCGAAATCGCCCACCGATAGCAGCATCCAAGAGTTGGTGGGGCGCGCCGAGGCGCATCTCGCGGCCAATCCGGCCGACGGGCGCGGCTGGGACGTGCTGGCGCCGATCTATCTGAGGCTCGGCCGGGAAGGCGACGCGGTGCGGGCCTACCAGAATGCGATCAGGATCAACGGGGCGAGCGCCGAGCGCGAGAGCGGGCTCGGCGAAGCCATGGCCTACGAGGCCGGCGGCATCGTCTCGGCGGAGGCGACGGAAGCCTTCGAGCGGGCGCTGACGCTCGAACCCGGCCAAGCGAAGGCGCGCTTCTACCTGGCGAGCGCGCTGGTGCAGGAGGGCAAGCTCGCCGACGCCGCCCGCGCCTGGCGCGAGCTGGCGGCTTCGCTGCCCGCCGGCTCGCCGTGGCAGACGCCGGTGGCAGAGGCGCTGGCCGGCACGGAGGCCAGGCTCTCCGCCGGCACCGCTGCTGCCGAGCGCGGCCCGGGACAGGCCGAGATCGAGGCGGCAGCTGCCATGTCGGACGAGGACCGGGCGGCGATGGTCGAGACCATGGTGGCCGAGCTCGACGGCCGTCTGCGCCAAAAACCAGACGACGGGGAAGGCTGGCGGCGGCTGGTGCGTTCGTACCATGTGCTTGGCCGCAGCGACGATGCCCGCGCGGCACTGTCGCGCGGCCTGGCGGCGCTCGGCCCCGACAGCGACGAGGGCAAGGCGCTCGCCGCCCTGGCGACGGAGCTCGGCATCGAAGGAGCAGCGGCCCGGTGACGCGCAAGCAGAAAAGACTGACGGTGATCGGCGGCGCCATGGCCTTCCTCGGGTTGGCCGCGGCGATGACCTTCTATGCGCTGGGGCAGAAGGCCTCGTATTTCTACATGCCCGCCGACCTCCAGCAGGCGACCGTGCCGCCCGGCCAGCGGATCCGCCTCGGCGGACTGGTGGAGAAGGGGACGATCGTGCGCGGCCAAGGCACCGACGTCGCCTTCCAGGTGACCGACAAGGAGAAATCGGTGCAGGTAGTTTTTCGCGGCATTCTGCCGGACCTGTTCCGCGAAGAGCAGGGGGTGATCACCGAGGGCAGCTTTCGGCCGGACGGCGTGTTCGCCGCCGACAGCGTGCTGGCCAAGCACGACGAGACCTACATGCCGAAGGAAGTGGCCGACAGCCTGAAGGCCAAGGGCGTATGGCAGGAAGCCTCGCCATGATCCCCGAGCTCGGCCATTTCGCCCTGGTGCTGGCCTTCGCGCTGTCGCTGGTGCAGGCGAGCCTGCCGTTGGCCGGCGCGCGGCTCGGCCAGCCGCGGCTGATGGCGGTGGCGGGGCCGGCCGCGCTCGGCGGCTTCGTGCTCGTCGCGCTGGCCTTCGCGGCGCTGACGGCAGCCTACCTGCAATCGGATTTCTCGGTGGCCAATGTGTGGGAGAACTCCCACTCGCTGAAGCCGACGCTGTTCAAGCTGACCGGCACGTGGGGCAACCACGAAGGGTCCATGCTGCTCTGGGTGCTGATCCTGACCTTCTTCGGGGCGCTGGTGGCGCTGTTTTCCAGCAACCTGCCGCCGACGCTGGCGGCGCGCGTGCTGTCGGTGCAGGGGATGATCGGCGCTTCCTTCATGCTGTTCATCCTGGTCACCTCCAACCCGTTCGCCCGGCTTTCGCCGGCGCCGTTCGAGGGCCGCGACCTCAACCCGATCCTGCAGGACATCGGCCTGGCGGTGCATCCGCCGCTGCTCTACCTCGGCTATGTCGGCTTCTCGATCTCCTTCTCCTTCGCCGTAGCGGCGCTGATCGACGGGCGCATCGACGCGGCCTGGGCGCGCTGGGTGCGACCGTGGACGCTGGTGGCGTGGATGTTCCTGACAGGCGGCATCGCGATGGGCTCCTACTGGGCCTATTACGAGCTCGGCTGGGGCGGCTTCTGGTTCTGGGACCCGGTGGAGAACGCGTCGTTCATGCCGTGGCTGGCGGGCACGGCGCTGCTGCATTCGGCACTGGTGATGGAGAAGCGATCGGCGCTCAAGATCTGGACCGTGCTGCTGTCGATCCTGACCTTCTCGCTGTCGCTGCTGGGCACGTTCCTGGTGCGCTCGGGCGTGCTCACCTCGGTGCATTCCTTCGCCACGGACCCGACGCGGGGCGTGTTCATCCTGGCAATCCTGACGCTGTTCATCGGCGGCTCGCTGGCGCTGTTCGCACTGCGCGCGGGACAGCTTTCGGGCGGCGGGATCTTCCATCCGATCTCGCGCGAGGGCGCGCTGGTGCTCAACAACCTGTTCCTTACCACCGCCGCGGCGACGGTGCTGGTGGGGACGCTTTATCCGCTGGTGGTCGAAGCGCTGTCGGGCGACAAGATCTCGGTGGGCGCGCCGTTCTTCAACCTGACCTTCGGGCTGCTGATCGTGCCGCTCCTGTTGATCGTGCCGTTCGGGCCGATGCTCGCCTGGAAGCGCGGCGACCTGCTGGCGGCGGGGCAGCGGCTCACCGCCGCCTTCGGGCTTGCGGTCGCCGGCATGCTGGCGATCCTCCTCTTCAGCGATGCCAAGAGCGCCGCGGCGGTGCTCGGCTTCGGGCTCGCGCTGTGGCTGGTGCTCGGGGCGCTGTCGGACATCGTCCTGCGCTCCGGGCTGCCGGCCGTCGGGTGGCGAGCGGCGGCGCGGCGGCTGTCCGGGCTGCCGAGCTCGGTGTTCGGAACAGCGCTCGCCCATCTCGGGCTGGGGCTGACCGTGGCGGGCATTGCCGGCGCGACGACGCTGCAGAGCGAGGCGATCCTCGCCATGAAGCCGGGAGAGCGCGTGGACATTGGCGGCTACAGCCTTGTCTTCGAGGGCATGCATCCCTTCCAAGGTCCGAACTTCACCGAGGATCGCGGCCGCTTCCTGCTGGCCGGAAGCGACGGCCGGCCGCTCGGCGATATCCTGTCGGCCAAGCGCTTCTACCCGGTGCGGCAGATGCCGACCACCGAAGCGGGGATCCGCACGCTGGGGCTCAGCCAGCTCTACGTGTCGCTGGGCGATTCCGTCGCCGGCGGCGGCACCGTGGTGCGCATCTGGTGGAAGCCGCTGGTCACGCTGATCTGGCTCGGCGGCCTGGTGATGATGGCGGGAGGCGCGGCCTCGCTCGCCGATCGCCGGCTGCGTGTCGGAGCGCCAGCCGGCCGCAGGAAGACCGTAGCCGGGGCCGGCGTCGGCATGACGAGGTGGCGCCTCGCGGCGGCGTTCCTGGCGCTGGGGTTGGCGCAGAGTGGGGCGGCGCTGGCGGTCGAGCCGGACGAGATGCTCGCCGACCCCGCACTCGAGGCGCGGGCCCGCACGCTGTCGGCCGAGCTCCGCTGCATGGTGTGCCAGAACCAGTCGATCGACGATTCGGACGCCGAGCTCGCTCGCGATCTGCGCGTGCTGGTGCGCGAACGGCTTGCCGCCGGCGACAGCGACGAGGCCGTGCTTGCCTACGTCGTTTCGCGCTACGGCGAATTCGTGCTGCTCAAGCCGCGGCTCTCGTTGCGGAACGCACTTCTTTGGGGCACGCCAGCGGCGCTGCTGCTCGTCGGCGGGACGGTTCTCGTCCTGGCGGCGCGCCGGCGGGCGCAGGCTGGCGCCGAAGAGCCGCTCAGCGCCGGCGAGAGGGAGCGGTTGGCGAAGGCGCTGGAGGACGGCGGCGGATCATGATCCGACAGGCGGCCAGAGACGCGCGACGTGGAGAAGGGCGAATATCCAAACGACGCCCTTCGCTTCCTCGACACGGTACACCATCCGGTAGTTCGGATGGGGAACCAATTCGCGCATGTCTGAGATCTTGCCCGGACGCCCCATGAAAGGATATTTCGCCAAGCGAGCGGCAGCCTTGTCGAACCGCATGTCGAGACGGTACGCGGCGCGTTTGTCATCCATACTGATGTATTCGAGGATGTCTTTCCTTTGCTTGGACGACAGGGCAGTCCAAACCACCCTCACCTTTCACTCGCCTTCCATGTCTTTGAGCAATTTGGCTCGCAGCTCGGCGAAGTGCGCTTCAACTTCCTGGCTACTGTAGACGCGGCCCGCCTTGATGTCGGCAAGGCCTGCCTCGACTGCCGAGCGGTAGTATGCCTCGTATTCCCGCTTCTTGCGCTGACGCGCGACGTAGCGGCGCATCAGCTCGCGCATGATCTGCGAAGCGGGGCGATTGGCGGCCTTGGCTTCGGCCATGAACGCTTCGCGCAGCTCGGATTCCAGCTTCATCGTGAAGAGAGCCTCTTTCGGCATGGTTCGGGTTCCCTGGGCGAGGGGGTATGAACGACGTATATACGATGTCTTGACGGAATGCAACTTTCGAGGGCGCAGTGAGGACGATGCAACGGCATCGAATGCGGGCAGGAAGATTACCAAAGTTTCATCCGCCGGAAATGGCGCCGTAATGTGCAGACTCCTATCTGTTCGAGCAGTGGACGCCATTCGCCCCGCGGCGTTCCGACCAGAATTCCAAAGCTCGAAGAGGTACAAAACCGATGCCAAACTCCACTTACCCCAAGACCCGCGCCCGGTTGATGGCCGCCGCGGCTTCGATTGCCATAGCGGGCGCGATCGGCTTCACCGCGGTGACCAGCGGCACGGTGCCGGTGCTTGCCGATGCGGTTCGCATCGACAGCCCGCAGGCGCCCGGCTTTGCCGATGTCGTGCAGCGCGTCTCGCCGGCCGTGGTGAGCGTTCGCGTCAAGGCCAAGATCGAACCGGCCTCCGACGACGGCTCCAGCATGCAGGGCATGCCGCGCGGCTTCGACGAGCTGCCGGACAACCATCCGATGAAGCGCTTCTTCAAGGAGTTCCGCGGCGACGGCGAGCAGCGCGGCGACCGCGACAACCGGTCTAACCGTCGCGACCAGGGCCCGCGCCCGGTCTCCCAGGGCTCCGGCTTCTTCATCTCCGAGGACGGCTACCTGGTGACCAACAACCACGTGGTGGAAGGCGGCACCGAGTTCACGGTCGTCATGGACAACCAGGACGAGCTCGACGCCAAGCTGGTCGGCACCGACCCGCGCACCGACCTCGCTGTGCTCAAGGTCGATGACAGCCGCAAGTTCACCTATGTCGATTTCGCGGACGACGCCAAGGTGCGTGTCGGCGACTGGGTGGTTGCTGTGGGCAATCCGTTCGGCCTCGGCGGCACCGTCACCGCAGGCATCGTCTCGGCCCGCGGCCGCGACATCGGAGCCGGCCCGTATGACGACTTCATCCAGATCGATGCGGCGGTGAACCGCGGCAATTCGGGTGGCCCGGCCTTCGACCTCAACGGCCAGGTGGTCGGCGTCAACACCGCCATCTTCTCGCCGTCGGGCGGCAATGTCGGCATCGCCTTCGCCATCCCGGCCTCCACCGCCAAGCAGGTGGTCGGCGAGCTGATGAAGGACGGTTCGGTGCAGCGCGGCTTCCTCGGCGTGCAGATCCAGCCGGTGAATGCCGAGATCGCCGATTCGCTCGGCCTGACCGGCGCCAAGGGTGCGCTGGTCTCCAAGTCCGAGGCCGACAGCCCGGCCGGCAAGGCCGGCATCGAGGCCGGTGACGTGATCACCAAGGTCGACGGCAAGGATGTCGCTTCGCCCAAGGAGCTGTCGCGTGCCATCGCCGCAATGGCGCCCGGCAAGGAAGTCGAGGTGAGCGTCTGGCGCGACGGCAAGAGCGAGACCTTCAAGGTCGACCTCGGCGCGCTGCCCGGCGACGACAAGCAGGCGAGCGCAGACGACAAGGGCGACAAGAAAAGCGCCGGCGCCGACACGCTCGACTCGCTCGGCATCACCGTGACGCCGTCCGAGGACGGCAAGGGCCTGGTGGTGACCGATGTCGATCCCGACAGCGAAGCTGCCGACCGCGGCCTGGAGCCGGGCGACGTGATCGTCTCGGTCAACTCCAAGGACGTGACCGGCACCAAGGACGTCACCCAGGCGATGGAAGCCGCGTCCAAGGCCGGCCGCAAGGCTGTGCTGGTCCAGGTGACCCGCGACGATGCGAGCCGCTTCGTCGCCCTGCCGGTCGCCAAGGGCTGAAGCAAGACCTCTCCGACCGGCTCCCCGGGAATGGCGGCAACGTTTCCGGGGTAGCTTGGGCGGGGTCCGAAGCCGGAGCGTTCTCGCGTTGAGCCGGTTTCGGCGGCAGCAGGCCTTCGAGCAGGCCTGCTGCCGTTCTCTTTTTGGCTGTATAAGGAAGCCATGAAGATTCTCGTCATCGAGGACGACCGCGAAGCCGCCGACTACCTGCAGAAGGCGCTGTCGGAGGCCGGGCACATGGTGCACCTCGCCGCCGACGGTGACGCCGGCTTCCAGCTCGCCGATGCCAGCGACTACGACGTGATGGTGGTGGACCGCATGCTGCCGCGCCGCGACGGCCTGTCGTTGATCGCCGCGCTCAGGTCGCGCGGCAACAAGACGCCGGTGCTGATCCTTTCGGCGCTGGGCGAGGTCGACGACCGGGTCACCGGCCTGCGCGCCGGCGGCGACGACTACCTCACCAAGCCCTATGCGTTCTCGGAGCTGCTCGCCCGCATCGAGGTGCTGAGCCGCCGGGTGGGATCGCGGGAGGTCGAGACCGTCTATCGCAGCGGCGACCTCGAGCTCGACCGGCTGTCGCACAGCGTCAAGCGCGCCGGCAAGGAAATCGCGCTGCAGCCGCGCGAGTTCCGCCTGCTCGAATATCTAATGCGGCATGCCGGCCAGGTGGTGACCCGCACCATGCTGCTGGAAAACGTCTGGGACTATCATTTCGACCCGCAGACCAACGTCATCGACGTGCATGTGTCGCGGCTGAGGTCGAAGATCGAAAAGGGCTTCGACAGCCCGGTGCTGCACACCGTGCGGGGCGCCGGCTACATGCTGAAGGCGGGCTGATGGCGGCCAGGCTGCCGGCGATCATGCGCACGACCGCGGCGCGCCTCTCGGCCCTCTACTTCATCCTGTTCGCCTCGGCGGCCGTGGCGCTGGTGTTCTACATGACATCGTTGTCGGCGCGCATGCTGACGGCGCAGACGATGGAGACGATCAACGAGGAGGTGCAGGGCCTTGGCCAGGCGTATCAGCGCGGCGGCCTGCCGCTTCTGGTGCGCACGATCGACCGCCGCGGCCGACAGCCCGGCGCCAACCTCTACCTGATCGCCGATCCCAACGGGCAGATCCTCTCCGGCAATGTCGAGAGCCTCGACGCCGGCGTGCTGGAGACCGAGGGCTGGACGGCCAGCCCCTTCGCCTACCAGCGCTTCGGCGAGGCGGGGGAAGGGCGCGGGGGCGCTACCGCAGCCGGGCGGGAGACGCCGACCGCGACCCGCCGTCACGAGGCGATCGCCGTGGTTCTCAGGCTGCCCAACCAGATGATCATGATGGTCGGCCGCGACCTCGGCGAGCCCGAGCAGTTCCGCACCGTGGTGCGCCGCGCCTTGGCCGCCGCGCTCGGCGCGATGGCGCTCGGCGGGCTGGCGATCTGGTACTTCGTCGGAAGGCGGGCGCTGAAGCGCATCGACAGCGTGTCGGAGGCGAGCGCGCGGATCATGGAGGGCGATCTCTCGCAACGGCTGCCGGTGGCCGGGGCCGGCGACGAATTCGACCGGCTGTCGGAGAACCTCAACGCCATGCTGGCGCGCATCGGCACGCTGAACGAGGGGCTGAGGCAGGTGTCGGACAACATCGCGCACGATCTGAAGACGCCGCTCACCCGGCTCCGGAACCGCGCCGAGGCGGCGCTGGCGAAGGGCGCCGACGCGGGCGAGCATCGTGCGGCGCTCGAAGCCGCCATCGTCGAATCGGACCAGCTGATCCGCACCTTCAACGCGATCCTGATGATTTCGCGACTGGAGGCCGGCTACTCGGCCGAGCGGGTGGCCAAGGTCGACCTCGCCGACGCGGTGCGCGACGTGGTCGAGCTTTACGAGCCGGCGGCGGAGGAAATGGGCGTTACGCTCGAATCGAGAGCGCCCGGGCCGGCGGTTGTCGACGGCAATCGCGAGCTCATCGGACAGGCGCTGTCCAACGTCGTCGACAATGCGATCAAGTACTCGGCGGACGGCGCGGGGGCGCCGCAGGTGACGGTCGCCCTGTCGAATGCCGACGGGGCGGTCCGCCTCGAGATCGCCGACAACGGCCCCGGCATCCCCGATGCGGCCGACCGCCAGCGTGCGACGGAGCGTTTCGTGCGGCTCGAGGAAAGCCGCACGCGGCCGGGCTCGGGCCTGGGGCTCAGCCTGGCCAAGGCGGTGATGCGCTTCCATGGCGGGCAGCTTGACCTGTCGGACAACGATCCCGGATTGAAGGTCACGATGATCTTTCCCGATTCGAAGGACGGGCCATGAGCGACGCCGGCTGGCTGGCGACATCCGAGTTCGCGCCGCTGGCGCCGCTCGACCCTGGCGAAGCGCAGGACGCGCTCGACGACCTCGCCGAGGAGGCCGCAGGAGGACGGACTGACGCGGCTCGTCCGCCTGGCTCGAGGAAGGCGGCCCGGCGCCGGCCTTCCTCGGTGCGGCGTTCAGCCTGTCGCCCTTCCTGCGCGACATGGCGCGCCGCGCGCCGCAATGGCTGGAGCGGCTGCTCGATGCGCCGCTCGACGCGCGACTGGCGGAGATCCTGGTCGAGATCGAGGCGCTGCCAAAGGACGAGGCTGCCAGCGAGGCCGGTGTCATGCGCGCGCTGCGGCTTCTCAAGGGGGAGTCCATTTCCTGATCGCGCTGGAATCGCTCGCCGGGCACGCGCCGGAAAGCGCGACCGTGCGGCGGCTTTCCGACCTTGCCGATGCGTGCGTGTCCGCGGCGATCGACTTCCTGCTCGGCGACGCTCATCGCAGCGGCAAGCTCAAGCTGCCGCGGTCCGGAGCGTCCCGGCGGAAGGGTCGGGCATGATGGTGCTCGGCATGGGCAAGCTCGGCGCACACGAGCTCAACTTCTCCTCCGACATCGACCTGATCGTCTTCGTCGACCCGTTTGCGCCGGCGGTGGTCGACCCGCTGGAGAGCGTCGAGCTGTTCTCCAGGCTGACGCGGCGCCTGGTGCGGATCCTGCAGGACCGCACCGAGCACGGCTACGTCTTCCGCACCGACCTCCGGCTGCAGGCCCGATCCCGGCTCGACGCCGCTCGCGGTGCCGGTCGAGGCGGCGCTCACCTACTACGAGGGGCGGGGCCAGAACTGGGAGCGCGCGGCGATGATCAAGGCCCGGCCGGTCGCCGGCGACCTCGACGGAGGTGCCGCGTTTCTCAAGGAGCTGGAGCCCTATGTCTGGCGCAAATACATGGACTATGCGGCGATCGCCGACGTCCATTCGATCAAGCGCCAGATCCATGCGCACAAGGGGCATGGCGAGATCGCGGTCCGCGGACACAACGTCAAGCTCGGGCGCGGCGGCATCCGCGAGATCGAGTTCTTCGTGCAGACGCAGCAGCTGATCGCCGGCGGCCGCTTCCCCGACCTGCGCGGCCGCGAAACGGTGCCGATGCTGGCGGCGCTCGCCGGCGCATGGCTGGATCGGCGAGGAGGCGCGCGACGGGCTGATCGATGCCTACTGGTTCCTGCGCCGCGTCGAGCATGCCGTGCAGATGATCGCCGACGAGCAGACGCATATGCTGCCCGAGGACGACGAGGGTTTCGAGCGGGTGGCGCGGCTGTCGGCTTTCGCCGACGCCGCCGCCTTCGAGGCGGCGTTGCGGACGGTCCTGAAGCGGGTGGAGCGGCACTATGCGGCGCTGTTCGAGGCGGCGCCGCAGCTGTCGGCCGGCGTCGGCAACCTGGTCTTCACCGGCGACGTCGACGACCCGGACACGCTGCAAGACGCTGTCGCGGCTCGGCTTCCGGCGGCCGAGCGACATCTGCCGGGTGATCCGCGGCTGGCACTTCGGCCGCTACCGGGCGACACGCTCGGCCGAGGCGCGCGAGCGGCTGACCGAGCTGACGCCGGCGCTGCTGCAGGCATTCGGCCAGACGCGACGCGCCGACGAGGCGCTGATGCGCTTCGACGAGTTCCTGGCCGGGCTGCCGGCGGGCATCCAGCTGTTCTCGCTGCTGCAGTCCAATCCGGCCGCTGCTCAGGCTGGTGGCGACGATCATGGGCGCAGCACCCCGGCTGGCGGCGATCATCACGCGGCGGCCGCATGTGTTCGACGGGCTGCTCGATCCGCTGCTGCTGTCGGAGCTGCCGGACCGCGCCTATCTCGGCGCGCGGCTGGCGGCGTTCATGGCGACGTCCGAGGGCTACGAGGAGCAGGCTGGACCGGCTGCGCATCTTTGCCGCGGAGCAGAAGTTCCTGATCGGCGTGCGGCTGCTCACCGGGTCGATCGACGCCAAGCGCGCCGGCAAGGCCTTCTCCGACCTCGCCGACCTGACGATCGGCGCGGCGCTCGTCGCCGTGGAGGCGGAGTTCGCGCATCCGCCACGGACGCGTCACGGGCGGCCGCGCGGCCATCCTCGGCATGGGCAAGCTCGGCAGCCGCGAGCTGACCGCCGGCTCCGACGTCGACCTTATCCTGCTCTACGACCATGACCGCGGACGCGGAGGAGTTGGACGGCGAGAAGCCGCTGGCGCCGTCGCACTATTATGCGCGGCTGACGCAGCGGCTGATCGCGGCGGTGTCGGCGCCGACGGCCGAGGGCGTGCTCTACGAGCTCGATCTCAGGCTGCGACCGTCGGGCAACAAGGGTCCGGTGGCGACGCATTTCGAGGCCTTCGCGCAAGTACCAGCGCAGCGAGGCCTGGACCTGGGAGCACATGGCGCTGACGCGGGCCCGCCCGATGGCCGGCGACGCCGGGCTGGCAGGCGGCGATCGAGCGCGGAGATCCGCGCCGTGCTCGACGAGCCGCGCGACCTCGCGGCGCTGTCGCTCGCGAGGCCGCGGAGATGCGGGCGCTGATCGGCAAGGAGAAGCCGCCGCGCGACCGCTGGGACCTCAAGCTTATGCCCGGCGGGCTGATCGATCTCGAATTCATCGCCCAGGTGGCGGTGCTCGGCCATCGCGTCGAGACCGAGGAGCGGACGACCGCGACCGGGGAGACGCTCGCCGAGGCTGGCGCGCCGCACTTCGCCGACGAGGAATAGCGGCTGGCGCTGGTGGCGGCGCACCGGCTTCTACTCCGGCGCTGACGCAGATGATCCGGCTCTGCCTGACCGGACCGTTCGAGCCGGACGACGTGCCGCCCGGCCTCGCCGACCTGTTGGTCGGCGCAACCGACCTGCCGGATTTCCGCGTGCTGGAAGCGCAGCTCCAGGAGACGGCGCAGACGGTGCGGGCGATCTTCGAGCGCCTGCTGGGCCGGCCCTGAGGCGGCTCAGGCGGCGGCCTTTGCGTGCCGGCCGAGCCCTGGAGGACCGGGATGCGCACCGAGACGATGGTGCCGACCCCTTCCGACGAGCGGATCTTCAGCGCGCCGCCATGCAGCTCGGCCAGCGAGCGGGAGATCGCCAGTCCGAGGCCGGAGCCGGTGTGGCTCTTGGAGAACTGGTTCTGCACCTGCTCGAAGGGGCGTCCGAGCTTGGACAGAGCCCTTGCGCGGAATGCCGCAGCCGGTGTCCTCGATGGTGACGGTGACGGCGCCGGCAACCTTGCGGGCGCGGACCAGGATGCGGCCGTCCTGGCCGGTGAACTTGACGGCGTTGGAGAGCAGATTGAGGGCGATCTGCTTGATCGCCCGGCGGTCGGCGTAGAGCGTCATGGCATCGGCGATGCGCGTCTCCACCGTTGATCGCCTTCTTGGCGGCCTGCAGCGAGACCACGCGCACCGCCTCGCGGATGAGCGGGCAGAGATCGATCTCCTCGCGATCGATGGAGAACTGGCCGGCCTCGATCTTCGACATGTCGAGGATGTCGTTGATGACGCCGAGCAGGTAGGTGCCGCTGGAATGGATGTCGCCGACATATTCGCAGTAGCGATCCGAGCCGAGCGGGCCGAACAGCGAGGATTCCATCAGCTCCGAAAAGCCGATGATGGCGTTGAGCGGCGTCCGCAGCTCGTGGGACATGTTGGCGAGGAACTCCGACTTGGCGCGGTTGGCCGCCTCGGCGCGCTCGGTCTCGCGCATGTACTTCTTGTTGAGCTCGACGAGCTCGCGGGCGCGCTCCTGCTCGGCCTTGCGGGCGAGCGACAGGTCGTGGATGGTCGCCATCAGGCGGCGCTCGCTGTCGACCAGCTTCTCCTGGTGCTGCTTGAGCTGGGTGATGTCCGAGCCGACCGAGACGGTGCCGCCGTCGCGCGTCCGGAGCTCGTTGACCTGCAGCCAGCGGCCGTCGGCGAGCTGGCGCTCGAAGCTGGCGCCGCCCCGCGCACCATGGGCATGGGCGAGGCGCCGCTCGGCCGCCGGCGCCAACATCCGCGTCTCCAGCGCACCGCGGACGACGCCCGGCACGATGTCGCGCTCGGCGAGGCCGCAATCCTGCTGGTACTTGGTGTTGCACATGACGAGCCGGTTCGCCGAATCCCAGAGCACGAAGCTTTCCGTGATGTTCTCGATGGCCGTGCGCAGCCTGAGGTCGGCGGCCTCCGAGCGCTGGGCGAGATGGCGCTGCTCAGAAACGTCGACCGCGATGCCGATCAGCTGGATCTCGGGAGCGTCGGGATCGACCACCTGGGCGCGGGCGCGCACCCATACCCACTGGCCCTCGGCGTGCTTCATGCGGAAGACCTGGTCGATGTGGTCGACCTCGCGCGAGACGATCCGGTTGGCGAGCGCGAACAGGTCCTCGTCCTCGGCGTGGATGATCTCGGCGACGTCGCCGAAGGACAGCATGGAATCGCAGGGCTCGTAGCCCAGCATGTCGTACATCGAGCGCGACCAGTACATGCGGCCGCGCACCATGTCCCAATCCCACAGGCCGCAGCGGCCGCGCACCAGAGCGAGGTCGATGCGCTGATGGGCCTCCAGGTAGATGCGGTCGGCCGCCTCGGCGCGTGCCGCCTGGCTGAAATAGGCGTAGAGGATGATGATGAGGATGCCCGAGGTGAGCGCGTAGAGCGAGACGTTGAGCGACAGCGTCTTGCGCCATTCGGCAAAGACGGTCTCCTCGGCGATCAGCGCCAGCGCGGCGCCGTCGCGGCGGTCGGTGAAGCTCAGGGCGGCGAACCAGTCCTGCCCGCCCAGGCGGACGCTGATGACGCCGGCCCGCTCGCCGAACATGAAGAGCGGCTGGGCGCCGGAGAGCAACGACGGCAGCGACTTGCCTTCGAGTCCGCTCTGCTCGGGCGTTGCCGCGATGACCTTGAAGCTGCCGTCGGTGACGGCGAGGTGGTAGCCGGGGCCGAGGCCGCCGTGGCGGCCGGTCCGCTGCAGGAGCTCGAGGTCGAGGCTGCCGTCGGCGGCGTTCCGGTCGGTGAGCATCAAGGCGTTGACCAGCTCGCCGGCGGCCAAGCCGAGAACGGCCTTGGCGTTTCGCTCGACGTCGTCGCGCCAGGCGAGCAGCGACATGATGCGCGCCGCCGCGACGACCAGGAGAAAGATGATGATCAGCGTGGGGATCGAGCGGCGCAGGATGGGCTCGGCCGCCAACAGGCGGCGATAGGCTGGCTCGGCCAGCAAGCGGGCGTGGCCGACCAGCCCGGACTGACTGCCGCTGCGCCGTTTCGACACGGCGGCTCCCCCGGGCGCGCCCCACGCGTCCGCTTTCGCCATGAAATGGCTCCCCAGCTTGTTCCCCTTGATGGACAGATCCGGAAACGCCGCACATCCGAATCGTCCACAAAGAATCAAAGGTGATTCGGCTTGTCCAGAGGCAGGCCGGTAAATTTTTCATAAAATGCGATGCAGAGCCACGCTCAGGGTCAGGCGAGCGTGCGCTCGACGATGTCTGCGAGGTCGGTGGACAACCCCTTCTGGCCGGCGATGCCGGCCAGGGTGCGACGAGCGAGCTCCTGCCGGGCAGGCTCAAGCGATCGCCAGGAGCGCAACGCCGTCGCCAGCCGCGCAGCGACCTGCGGGTTGCGACGGTCGAGAACCAGCACGGTGTCGGCGAGCAGCTTGTAGCCGGCGCCGTCGCGGCGATGGAAGCCGGTCTGGTTGGCGGTGACGAAGGTGCCGATCAGGGCGCGGACGCGGTTCGGGTTGGCCAGCGAGAAGGCGGGGTGGCTCATCAGCGCAGTCACCGTGCCGACGGTGTCCGGCCCTGGCGCCGAGGCCTGGATCTGGAACCATTTGTCGAGGACCAGCGGATCGTGCTCGAACTTCGCCTCGAAGGCCTGGAGCGCCGCGCGCGCCTCGTCGGACGCCGGGAAACGGTGGCAGAGCACGGTGAGGGCGGCGATCCGGTCGGTCATGTTGTCGGCGGCGCGGAAGGCGGCGGCCGCCGCTGTGGGGTTGCCGGCGGCCACCGAGCCATAGTCGAGGAGCGCGCCGGACAGCGCACGGCGACCGGCGCTCTCGGCATCGGGGCTGAACGGACCAGCGTGGCGCAGGCTCGCGGCGAGCCGCTCGAAGCGGTCGCGATTGGCCTCGGCGACGGCCGCCGTCAGCGCCTCGCGCGCGGCGAAGAGGCCGTCGGGGTCGATGTCGGTGCCGATCTCGCGGGCGATGTCGGCCTCGCCGGGCAGAGCGAGCGCCAGGGCGCGGAAGGCGGGCTCCAGACGCTCGTCCTCCGCGATGTCGCCGAGCAGCGCGAGGAGGTCGGGCTGAAAGCGGTGCTCCCGCCCGCCGCGCTGCATGCGGAAGGCGGCGATCAGCGCCTCGGTCTCGATGACGTTCAGCGCCTGCCAGCGCGAGAACAAATCGCTGTCGTGGCGGGCGAGGAAGATGCGGTCGGCGCGGTTCTCGCCGCCGGACATCGTCACCGGCGCCGAGAAGCCACGGTTGAGCGAGACGACCGGGCGTTCGGCGAGGCCCTGGAAGCGGATCGGATGGCGACGCTTCCTGAGGTGGATCACCCCAGCTTCGACCTCGGCGCCATCGACGCCGGCGTAGCCGAGATCGCGGCCGTCGGCGCCGACCAGGCCGAAGGCGAGGGGGATGTGCATGAGGCGCTTGCGACTGTCGAACGGCGTCGGCGGCACCGACTGCTCGATCTCCAGCGTGAAGGTGCCGGTGTCAGGGTCCCACGACTGCGCGACGGTGACGTTGGGCGTGCCTGCCTGATGGTACCAGAGGGCGAATTGGGACAGGTCGCGGCCGGAGACGTCCTCGAACACCTTGAGGAAGTCCTCGACGGTCGCCGCCTCGCCATCGTGGCGGCGGAAATAGAGGTCCATGCCGGCGCGGAACGCCTCCGCGCCGAGGATGGTGCGGATCATGCGCACCACTTCGGCGCCCTTCTCGTAGACAGTCGCCGTGTAGAAGTTGTTGATCTCGCGGTAGCGGCGCGGACGCACCGGATGCGCCAGCGGGCCCTGGTCCTCGGGGAACTGGTGCGCCTTCAGGGTGCGGACCTCGGCGATGCGACGGACGGCGCGCGAACGCTGGTCGGCCGAGAATTCGTGGTCGCGGAAGACCGTCAGCCCCTCCTTGAGGCAGAGCTGGAACCAGTCGCGGCAGGTGATGCGGTTGCCTGTCCAGTTGTGAAAATACTCGTGGGCGATGATCGCCTCGATCTTGGCGAAGTCCGCGTCGGTGGCTGTCTCGTGGTCCGCCAGGACGTATTTGTCGTTGAAGAGGTTGAGCCCCTTGTTCTCCATGGCGCCCATGTTGAAGTCGGAGACGGCCACGATGTTGAAGACGTCGAGGTCGTATTCGCGTCCGTAGACGTCCTCGTCCCAGCGCATCGAACGCTTCAGCGCGTCCATCGCGTAGGAGGCGCGGCCCTCCTTGCCGTGCTCGACATACACGGCAAGGCGTACGGTGCGGCCGGAGCGGGTGACGAAGCTGTCCTCGACGCTGCCGAGGTCGCCGGCGACCATGGCGAAGAGGTAGGAGGGCTTGGGGAAGGGGTCGTGCCATTCGGCGAAATGCCGCTCGTCAGGCAGCGCGCCGGCACCGACCGGGTTGCCGTTGGCCAGGAGCAGCGGCGCTTCGGCCAGCGCGGCCTCCAGGCGGACGGTGTAGACCGAGAGGATGTCGGGACGGTCGAGGAAGTAGGTGATGCGGCGGAAGCCCTCGGCCTCGCACTGGGTGCAGTAGACGCCGTTGGAGCGATAGAGCCCCATCAGCTTCTCGTTTCGTTCCGGATCGAGGGCGGTCTCGATCTCGACGACGAAGCGGCGCGCGGCCGGTGGGCGCTTCAGCAGCAGGCGGTCGGGCGCGGCCTCGAAGGCGTCGGGCGGGACCGGCAAGGCCGTCGACCTTCAGGCTGCCGAGCCGCAGCTCGTCGCCGTCGAGCGCCAGCGGCGCATTTTCGGATACGCCCTGCCGGCGCTCGACCGTCAGGCGCGCCACGACCGCGGTCGCTGCGCCGTCGAGCCGGACCGTCAGGTGCGTTTCCGGGATCAGATAATCGCTCGGCCGGTAGTCCTCGAGACGGAAGACCTGGCCGGAATCGGTACGCATCGATCGTCCTTCCGCCTTCCCGCCCTCGAGCGGAGATCCGCGTCGCGATGTTCCGCAGCGGACCCCTGCCGTTTATCGCTCCCGTCGCACTGGCACAACAAAAAGCGCGTACCGGCCTTGAAATGGGGCACCCGCTCGACAAATCTATGGGCGATCCTATCTCCCCTTCGCCCTTCCGATCATCGCCTGGAGCAGCCATGTCCCTCGTCACGCCGAAATTCGGGATGGGCGCGTCAGTCCTGCGCCTGGAGGACGAAGCGTTCATCACCGGCCGAGGCCGCTACACCGACGACGTGCAGCCGGAGCGGCTGCTGCATGGCGTGGTGCTTCGCTCGCCGGTCGCCAAGGCGCGCATTGCCGGCATCGACGCCGAGGCGGCGCGGGCAGCGCCCGGCGTCCAGCTGGTGCTGACCGGGCGACGACGTGGCGCATCTCGGGGCGCTGAAGTCGCACATGATGCAGCGCCAGCCGGACGGCAGCAAGGCGCCGACGCACGACATCCCGATCCTGTGCCGCGACGCGGTCAGCTATGTCGGCGACGCGGTGGCCTTCGTGGTGGCCGAGAGCCGGGCGCTGGCGCTCGACGCGGCGGAGCTGATCGCCGTCGACTATGCCGCCGAGGACGCGGTGGCCGGGGCGCGCGAGGCGCTGGAGCCGGATGCGCCGCTGGTGTGGGAGGCGCTGGGCACGAACCGCGCCTTCACCTATCGCATGGGAGACGGCAAGAAGGCCGATGCGGCGTTTGCCCGCGCCGCCTCGGTGACCCGGATCGAGTTCGTCAACAACCGGCTGGTCAGCAACTACATGGAGGCGCGCGCGGCGATCGGCGAATGGCTGCCCGACGAAGACCGATACGTGCTGACGACCGGCACGCAGGGCGTTCATTCGGTGCGCTCGATCATCGCCAAGCAGGTGCTGCACATTCCGGTGGAGAAGCTGAGGGTGGTGACGCCCGACGTCGGCGGCGGCTTCGGCCCGAAGGCTTTCGCCTATCGGGAATATCCGCTCGTGCTGGAGGCCGCGAAGCGGCTCGGGCGGCCGGTCAAGTGGGCCGGCGACCGCACCGAGCACTTCCTGACCGACGCGCACGGCCGCGACAATCTGGTGGTCGCGGAGATGGCGATGGACGCCGACGGCCGCTTCCTGGCGCTGCGCATCGGGCTGACGGCCAATATCGGCGCCTATGCCTCGCAATTCGGCCCCTACATCCCCTATGGCGGAGCGACGATGTCGACCGGCGTCTACGACATCGCGGCGCTCGACGTCGAGATCACCGGCGTCTACACCAACACCTGCCCGGTCGACGCCTATCGCGGGGCGGGGCGGCCGGAAGCCGCCTTCCTGATCGAGAAGCTGGTCGACGCCTGCGCGCGGGAGCGCGGCATGGGGCCGGAGGAGATGCGGCGCCTCAACTTCATCAAGCCGGAGCAATTCCCCTACCGGACGCAGACCGGGCGGCTCTACGACGTCGGCGAGTTCGACGGGCACATGACGCTGGCCCTGGCGCGGGCCGACTGGGCCGGCTTTCCGGCGCGGCTGGAGCGGTCGCGGGCGAGCGGCAAGGTGCGCGGCATCGGCATGGCGACCTATATCGAGGCCTGCGCGTTCGCCGGCTCGGAGCCGGCCCATATCCGCCTCAACGGCGACGGTTCGGTCAGCCTGCGCATCGGCACCCAGTCGAACGGCCAGGGCCATGCCACTGCCTACGCACAGCTGATCGCCGAAAAGCTCGGCATCGACGTGGCGCTGGTGCGCACCGAGCAGGGCGACACCGACCAGCTCGGCGAAGGCGGCGGCACCGGCGGTTCGCGCTCGGTGCCGCTGGGTGGCGTCTCGGCGGCACGCGCCGGCGAGGACCTGGCGGAGAAGATCCGGCGCATCGCCGCCGACGAGCTGGAGGCGGCGGCCGCCGACATCGAGCTCGCGGACGGCAATGCGCGCATCGTCGGCACCGATCGCGTCATCGGCTTCGCCGACATCGCCCGGGCAGCCAGGGCGCCGGAGGACCTTCGGGGGTTCGGCAATTTCGTCCAGGACGAGGCGACCTATCCCAACGGCACCCACATCTGCGAGGTCGAGATCGACCCGGCAACCGGCGCCACCGAGATCGTCGGCTATACGATCGTCGACGATTTCGGCGCCACGGTGAACCCGATCCTGCTGACCGGCCAGGTGCATGGCGGGGTGGTCCAGGGGATCGGCCAGGCGCTGGCCGAGACGGTGGTCTACGGCGAGGACGGGCAGCTGCTTTCGGCGAGCTTCATGGACTACGCCGTGCCGCGCGCCGAGGGCATGCCGTCGTTCCACTTCGAGACGCGCAACGTGCCGTCGACCACCAACGCGCTCGGCATCAAGGGCGCCGGCGAGGCTGGCACCGTGGGCTCGACGCCGGCGACGCTCAACGCGGTCACCGACGCGCTCTATCGGGCCTATGGCATTCGCCACATCGACATGCCGGCGACGCCGAGCCGTGTCTGGGCGGCGATCCAGGAAGCACGGGAGGGCGGCTCGCCGCAGGACTAGGCCGAAATGGGGGAGGGGGAAAGCGAGCAGGAGGAACCGCCGGCGGCCGCCGAGCCGGTCGACCTGCGCAATCCGCTGACCGGCATCCTGCTCAAGATCCTGTCGGTGGTGGTGTTCGTGGGCATGTCGACCTGCATCAAGGCGGCGGGCGCGCTGCCAGCCGGCCAGATCGTGTTCTTCCGCTCCTTCTTCGCGGTGTTCCCGATCCTCGCCTTCCTGGCGTGGCGGCGCGAGCTGCATACGGCGCTGGAGACCCGGCGGCCGCTCGGCCACCTGCTGCGCGGCCTGGTCGGCGTGTTCTCCATGGGCTTCGGCTTCTTCGCGCTGACCCGCCTGCCGCTGCCGGAGGCGATCACCCTCAACTATGCGCAGCCGCTGCTGGTGGTCGTGTTCAGCGCGCTGTTCCTCGGCGAGCGGATCCGCATCTACCGGTGGAGCGCGGTGGCGATCGGGCTGTTCGGCGTGCTGGTCATCTCATGGCCGAGCCTGACGCTGTTCGCGACGCCGGGCGGCATCGACGACGCGCAGGCGCTCGGCGTGGCGGCGGCGCTGGTGGCGGCCGGCATGTCGGCGGTGGCGCTGCTGCTCGTGCGCAACCTGGTGCGCAGCGAGCGCACGGCGACGATCGTGCTCTGGTTCTCGCTGACCGCCAGCCTCATCGGGCTCCTGACCGCTGCCGTTCGGCTGGGAATCGCTCGGTCCGCAAGAGGCCGCCCTGCTGGTCGGAGCCGGCATCTGCGGTGGCATCGCGCAGATCCTGATGACCGAGGCCTACCGCCATGCCGAGGCCTCGACGGTGGCGCCGTTCGAGTACACCTCGATGCTGCTCGGCCATCGCGGTGGGCTATGCGGCGTTCGGCGACAAGCCGACGGCGAACACGCTGGCAGGCGGCGCAATCGTCGTTGCCGCGGGCATCTTCATCATCTGGCGAGAGCGGCAACTCGGGCTCAAACGCGGCGCCGCGCGCAAGCTCACGCCGCCTCAAGGTTAACCTGCAGGGTTAATTCGCAGGGTTAATTCTAACGAATTAAGCGACCATTCATGAGGGCTGGGGCAAACCACCCGAAGTTAGGGATTCCCATAGGATCAAATTGTGTTACGATGATGTAACAAAAAAAGGGAATGGGTGGGATCGTCGTGATTCGGGTAACGGCCGAAGGGCCTCTACCATCTCTGTTCTACGCTCGGCGCCTGGAGGGCTCGCGTCCGCCGCCGTCGACCCCGGTCTCCTCCATGCGCGACTTCTGGGGGCTCATGCGAGCCTACTGGTTTTCGGAGCGCTGGAGGGAAGCCTGGGGCCTGACGGCGATCATCGCGATCCTGACCGCCGCGTCGAGCAAGGCCAGCGTCTGGATCGCCGAGACCTCCGGCGAGCTGGTCAACTCGATCGCCTTCTTCCACGACCCGCGCAACCTGACGCCGCTCGGCTCGCTGCTCGCCAGCGCCGGGCTCCTGGTGTTCCTGGTGGTGTTCAAGGACGTCGCCTTCATCGGCATCCGCAACCTTTTCTCCAGCACGCTGCACCGCAAGTGGCGCGGCTGGCTCAATGCGCGCTTCAACGACGCGCTGCTCGACGACAACCACACGCACTATCACCTGCAGCACGGGGCGCAGGAGGCCGACGGACGGCCGCAGGGAGCGCCCGACAACGTCGACCAGCGGGTGCAGGAATTGATCAAGGGCATGACCGGCGGCGCCATCGGCCTCGCGATGGGCGTGATGGGGGTGGTGGCCTCGCTGTTCTTCGTCGGCCAGAAGCTCCTGCAGACCTCGACCGAGGTCGCCGGGCTGGAGTTCCTCGGCAGCTATGGCAGCGCGGTGCTGGCGTTCATGGCGGTGGCGCTGTACGTGCCGGTCAACACGCTGATCGCGCTCAAGCTCGGCGGCGTGCTGGAGCGGCTGACGATCGCCATGCAGCAAGCGGAAGGCACCTACCGTGCCGAGCTCACCACGCTGCTGCGGCGCAGCTTCCACGTCTCGGCCGCCGGCGGCGAGGGCGTGCAGAAGGCGATGCACGGGCGGCTCTATCACCGCATCGACCGCACCTGGACGCGGCTCAACCTGGTCAACTCGACCTACATGTCGTTCGAGCTGATCTACGACTTTCTTGGCGGCACGGGTGATCGCCTATACGCCCGGCCTGGTGCCCTACATGCACGGCCAGATCGACCTCAAGGGCTACATCACCGGCGCCGAGCTGGTGAATTCGCTGATCGCCCAGTGCTCCTGGTTCATCCACGTGATGCCGTCGATCGCCACCTTGCGCGCCAATGCGCGGCGCATCACCGACCTCGCGGAGGCCATCGAGGCCGTCCAGCAGCCGCAGAGCTTCTACCGGACGACCGGCCGCTCGGACTTCACCTATGGCGTGCAGCATCCGGTGTTCGGCCTCACCGTGCGGCAGCTCGAGCTGATGCACCAAGGCCATGATGCGCAGCCTTTCCTGACGGTGGAGAACCTGCGCTTCCGCCGCGGCGAGTGGACGCTGATCAAGGGCGAATTGGGCAGCGGCAAGACCAGCCTGGTCAAGGCGATCAACGGCCTGTGGCCCTATGGGCACGGCGACGTCGCCTTCCCGGAGGGCGTGCGCAGCTACTACGCCGCGCAGGACGTCAAGCTGCCGCCGCTCACGCTCAAGGAGCTGGTGGCGCTGCCGGACAGCCATCTCGACCATTCCGACGCCAAGGTGGCGGCCTCGCTGCACAAGGCCGGCCTGGGCGACTTCATCGAATACCTCGCCGAAGAGGGGCGCGAGGGCAAGCAGTGGGACCAGGTGCTGTCGGGCGGGCAGAAGCAGAAGCTGACGCTGGCGCGCGTGCTCGTGCTGCAGCCCGGCATCCTGTTCCTCGACGAGGCCACCGGCGCGCTCGACCCGGAGGCGCGTATCGCCTTCCACCAGACGCTGAAGGACAATTGCCCCGGCATCACGGTGGTCAGCATCATGCACGAGGCCGAGCCGCCGCGCTCGGAAACGGGTGCGGCCTTCTACGACAGCCTGGTGATGGTCGAGGACGGGCTTGCCGCCAAGCGGCCGATCGCCGCCAACCCGACGGTGAAGGAGCCTGCCGTGGTGGAGACCTTCCCCGACGGCGGCGCCCGCCTCAAGCTGGCCAGGATCATCCGCACCAAGGGCCGCCGGCCGGGCGCCCGGCTGAACTGACGAGCGGGGCGCGGCGATCGCCGCGGCGGCGGGCTGGGCGGAGCGGACCGTTGGATGTGACCGCTAATTTTGCTCGCGCATTGCGTGAAACGGCTTGAACGACGCAACGCTTTAGTGTACTGTTTCGGCTAAGGTGAGTAGGTGGGTTCGGCGGGTCGATTTGCTGCCCGTGTCCTCTTCATTCAAAGCAATGCTTTAGGTCATTTCAAAACCGGTGCGCTTGACCATGTTCAAGCACCTTCTCGCATTCATCCTTTCGCTGGCGACCGGCCATGCGGCGGCGCGCGACTGCAGCGCCTTCGACAATGCGGGCGAGATGGTCGAGGTGGTCATCGCCGACAGCGGCATCAAGCCGGATCCGGGGCGGCAGAACGTCGACGTGCGCATCCGCTTCCCGGTCGACTATCTCGAGTACCCTTGGGAGACCGCTCGGGGACACGCCAGGATGCAGAGCTCTTCCGGCTGAAGCTCGACGGGTCGGCCATCCCCTGGCGGGAACGACGCGGAAAGACCCTCGACCAGCTGCCGCCGATCGCCGCCGTGCTCGTCAAGGGCGGGCCGAGCTTCGGGTGGTGGCTCGACGACTACATCGCCAAAGTGACGCTGAAAGAGACCGCTCCCATGACGCCCTCGACCTTGCGAACGGTTCCAAGCGAGTTCGAGGGCCTTCGCAAGATCCCAAGTCGCGATTGGAAGATGCTCGGCTCATCTCGATCACTTCGTGTCGGTTTCGGCAGATCGGTTCGACGATCTGTTCTGTCTGTTCCCCAGACAGGCCAGGATAGACAGCCGCAGTGTACTTTCTGGTTTCAGTATCAGTCATTGTTCGTTGTCGGTGACTATTCCAAATCATATTTGGGCGATTGGAAGAAGATAAAGTCAACTGTAACCGACTTTCTGGATTGTATTTACTTAGAAGATCTTGACCAAGCAAATGAGGGATTTGCCATGTCGCTTTCTTCGGAAGAAAAGGTCCGCCTCGATAACTACGCGGCTGTAGGCGACCGAGTTGGCTACTACGAGCTGCTTGCCGGTTCCGGCGATGCCTACGCGCAGATGGCGCTCGGCGTCGTCAATGGCGACACGTTTGCCGGCGCTGCCGCCAACCTGTTTCTCGTCGGCAACTGCGGAATGGAAATCAGCTCGAACCAGTTGGCTTCCCTCAGCCTGGACCTGTTAGCGGCGGATTACGATGCAAGGCAATCCGGTGTTTCGCTTGGATGGCAGGAAATTCAGCGATACCACAACACTGTCTTCAGCGAGCACCACATCCCTGCCGACGCCTGGACGCCCAACTATGTGCTCAACCTGCTCGAGTCCGACGCGCAAAAGGAGTGGCTTTGGGACAGCCTGCTCACGAGCTATTCGTTCCCGGCATGGATCCAGGTGTTCACGAGCGTGCTGTCCGAAGCCGGATTGGTCGACAGCGACGCCTACGACTATCTGAGACAGACTCAGCCTGGCCGGCTACCGCTCCAAAGACTTCCATTCGAACGACTATGGGCTCTACGACGTCGTCACCGACGGCGGGACGCATGTGATCGGGCACGATGAGGGCTCGGGCCAATTGGGCGGCACCAGCGGCAGCGACGTGATCATGGGCTTCGACGGCGACGACGTGCTCTCCGGCGGCGATGGCGCCGATTACCTCCACGGCGGCGAGGGCGCGGACCATCTGCTTGGCGGCGCGGGGGCGGACGAGCTCAACGACGACGGCGGCGAGGACGTGCTCGACGGCGGGGAGGGCGACGATGTCATTTTCCTGACCGAAGACGGAGATCGGGACGTCGTGATCGTCGGCGAGGGGCACGATCACATTGTCGGAGGTGGCGCCGAGGATCGCCTCGTGGTGCGGGCGAGCAACTTCTGGATCCCCACGACGGAGTGGATAATCGACTGAATCCCGTGGTGGTGGCCATCGCGCACCTGCTTCAGGGGCGACCGGGTTAGAGCCGGATGTGGCGGCCCGCACTGGCATTCCGCTGTTGGTGGTTTCAAGGACCCCGAACGAGGCCCCATACTTCGATTGGTGGTCCGGACACTGGGTCGTTGAGAAGTGCACACTACGTGCCTTCGCTCGAAGCCGTGGTTGCTCCCATTTTCGAGGGGATCGGCGCCGAGGGTGCGGGCTGGGATCGCTATGCCAGCTCGGTCGGGCCTTCGCCGTGGAGCGAGCTATCCGCTGTTCGTTCCCCACAGCAACGAACCCTGGAATGTGCAAAGCTCCGGATCGGTGACCCACACGGCCGATCGGATCATCAGCAACGACATCTCCTACGAACTGACCGACGACGCGCAGCTGACGATCAGATGGTTCAACCCCGAACGCGAAATCGCCAGCGTCGTCATCGAGGATTTCCAGGAGGGCGACTTCGGCATCCGCTTCTTCGACCTGAAGCCTTTCCAGCAGGGTTGGCTCAACTTCTTCTTCGATCAGCCGCAGTATGAGGGAGAGGGGCGCTACGCGGCCGACGCCGCTGGCATCGATCACATCCACAATGGCGGCGCGTATGTCGATCTGCCGGAGGCGCCGGGGCAAATCCAGGCGCCGGCCTATGGCGGCCAGCCGCTCCATGCGAGCCTGTCGACCGAAACTCCCGGGATCACTGCCGAGATCGGCGCCGGGCACGATCTCGCCTTCGAGGGAAGCGCGTTCGACGACACGGTGGTGTTCACCGGCGGCACCGGCGCCTTCGCGCGGGGCGGGCTCGGCGACGACACGGTGGTGTTCAGCGGCCTGGTTTCGGACTATTTCCTGTGGGGCGAGGGCGACCGCTTCACGGTCGCCAATGCGGCGGGTGACAGTTTCCGGTTCAGCCAGTTCGAGGCGATGCGCTTCGGCGGCGGCGCGACCCTGTCGCTGATCTCGGCCATCGCGGCGTTCCACCACCAGCCAGGCGACACATGGGTCCAACAGGAGGCGCTCGGCACCTTGTTTGCCCCGCCGGGCCTGGCAGCCTAGCGGCGGCGCGGGATCAGGCCAGTTCCCTGAGCTTCGCCTTGACCTCCAGGAAGTCGCGCCAGGCGAGCTTCTTGTGGGCCGGATTGCGCAGGAGATAGGCCGGATGGAGCGTCGGCATGGTCGGGATCTCCCGCCCCTCCGCCGTGCGGTGCACGCGCCACCCGCCGCGCAGGCGCAGGATGCCCTCCGTGGTGCCGAGCAGCAACTTGGCGGAGGGGCCGCCCAGCGCCACCAGCACCTTGGGCGCCGCCAGCTCGATCTGGCGCTCGATGAACGGACGGCAGATCTCGGTTTCGTGCGGCGTCGGAGTGCGGTTGCCCGGCGGCCGCCAGGGAATGACGTTGGCGATGTAGGCGGAGCTGCGGTCGCTGCCGATCGCCGCCAGCATGCGGTCGAGCAGCTGGCCGGAGCGGCCGACGAAGGGCAGGCCCTCCAGGTCCTCGTCGCGGCCGGGCGCCTCGCCCACCAGCATCAGCGGCGCCGCCGGGTTGCCATCGGCAAAGACCAGGTTCTTGGCGGTGAAGCGCAGGTTGCAGCCTTCGAACGCAGCCAGCGTGCGGTAGAGCTCGTCGAGAGTGGCAGCGCTTCGCGCCGCCTCGCGCGCCAGGGCGGCCTGGGCCTCGTCCGGAACGGCGGCGCGCGGCAGGCCGATCGGGGCCGGCGCAGCCCGGTCGAACGAGGCGGGCTCCTCGCCTTGCGGGGCGACGTCCCCGGGCTCCCAGGGAGGGGCAGCAGGGGCGCTCGTCGAGGGCGCGGCGGCGGGCGGCGCCAGCCGGTCGCGGGGGAGCTCGTCCAGGGCCGCGTCGACGCCCGCCTCGGCATAGAAGCGCAGGAGGTCGGCGATGTCGGATGGATGCGGCACGGCGGTCCTGCCCGGTCGGTCGATGTCGGCGACGGCTTCCATAGCACGAATGCGTAGGCCGGGAACCCGGCGCTTCACGAGGATGGGATGCGCGGATCGAGCACGAGGAAGAACTGCCAGCGTGGCGTGAAGTCGGTGATCAGGAAGGAAAACGACGCGTCCTTCAACGGGTCGACGCGGCCGTTGCGGAAAAGGAGGCGGTCGTAGGGCTCGAAGTCGCGGGTGTAGTCGGCAAAGCTGTCGGAGCCGATGTTGTCGCTGTCGGAACGGCGCTGGTCGAAGGAGAGGCCGTCGCCGAAGACGCTCGCCTTGCGCAGCTGCTCCTGCAGTTCGAACTCGAACTCGATCCAGGCCTGGCCGCTGTTGTTCACCACCTCGGCGCGCAGGTGAATGAAGCCGTTGGCGACGCCTCGGGCGTTGCTGTACGGCTCGATCGGGCCGTTGGCGCGGATCACCAAGGTAACCGGGCTGGACGATTCGAGCTCCTGGCGGATGACGATCGGGTCGGCGCGGGTGCCGCTGCCCCGCGCCGACAGGATGTGGAAGCCGCCAAGCTCGTCGGAAAAGGTGTAAGCACCGGCTGCGAAGACGCCTGCGGTGGAGGTTTGGCCCTCGGCGCATGCCGGCGCGCCCGTGCCCAAAAGCAGCCCGGCGCCGACCAGCCATGCCGCTGCTTTCCTCGTCAGGCAATGCCGCATGGCGCGACTATGGACGAGTTCGAATGAATCGCAAACGGGAAACGGGAGGGCCCGTGACTTTGACGTTGACGTATACGTAAGATCGTGGGAGGGCGCGAGGAGAGGCGAAGGGTCGGGGTATGGCGCCAGCGGCAGCGAGCCGCGTTGACGGCGGGCCGCCGGGCGGCCACGGTGGCGGCGAGGGAAAGCAGAGCGCCTTGGCGGTGCAGGGTCGTCGCCGAGCCAAGCGGGCGCGGAAGCGTTCGGCAAGCGAGGGCGACACGCCGCGAGGCGGAGGAGATTTGATGGACGAAATCGAACGCGAGAGCATGGAGTTCGACGTGGTGATCGTCGGCGCGGGGCCGGCGGGGCTGGCGGCGGCGATCCGCCTGAAGCAGCTGCAGCCCGACCTGACGGTGGTGGTGCTCGAGAAGGGCGGCGAGGTCGGCGCACACATCCTGTCCGGGGCGGTCGTCGACCCGATCGGCATCGACCGGCTGCTGCCGGGTTGGCGCGACGAAGCGGACCACCCGTTCAAGACGCCGGTCACCGACGACCGGTTCCTCGTGCTGACCGGCAGCGGGTCGCTCCGGCTGCCGAACTTCATGATGCCGCCGCTGATGAACAATCACGGCAACTTCGTCGTCTCGCTGGGCAATGTCTGCAAATGGCTGGCCGGCAAGGCGGAGGCGCTGGGCGTCGAGATCTATCCGGGCTTCGCCGCAGCCGGGCTGCTCTACGACGAAGCCGGCGCCGTCAAGGGCGTCGTGACCGGCGACATGGGCATCGAGCGGGACGGCACGCCCGGTCCCGGCTATACGCCCGGCATGGCGCTGCTCGGCAAGTACGTGCTGATCGGCGAAGGGGCGCGCGGCTCGCTGGCCAAGGAGCTGATCGCCAAGTACCGACTGGCGGAAGGGCGCGAACCCGGAAAGTACGGGATCGGCCTCAAGGAGCTGTGGCAGGTGAAGCCCGAGCATCACCGGCCCGGCCTCGTGCAGCACTCGTTCGGCTGGCCGCTCGACATGAAGACCGGCGGCGGCTCGTTCCTCTATCATCTCGAGGACAACCAGGTGGCGGTGGGCTTCGTCGTCCACCTGAACTACCGGAACCCCTATCTGTCGCCTTTCGAAGAGTTCCAGCGCTTCAAGACGCATCCCGCCATCCGCGGCACCTTCGAGGGCGGCAAGCGGCTGTCCTACGGGGCGCGGGCGATCACCGAGGGCGGCTTCCAGTCGGTGCCCAAGCTCACCTTTCCGGGCGGCGCGCTGGTGGGGTGCGCGGCAGGCTTCGTCAACGTGCCGCGAATCAAGGGTCCCACAACGCCGTGCTGTCGGGCATGCTGGCGGCCGAGCACGCAGCGGCGGCGATCGCCGAGGGGCGTGCGCAGGACGAGCTGGCCGGCTACGAGGCGGCATGGCGAAGCTCCGACATCGGCAAGGACCTGCACAGGGTCCGCAACGCCAAGCCGCTGTGGTCGCGCTTCGGCACCTGGGCGGGGGTCGATGCTGGGCGGCTTCGACATGTGGATGAACACGCTGTTTTCGGTGTCGCCGTTCGGCACGATGAAGCACGGCAAGGCGGACTATGCGTCGCTGGATGCGGCCTCGCAGCATCAGCCGATCGTCTATCCCAAGGCCGACGGCGTGCTGACCTTCGACCGGCTTTCCTCGGTGTTCCTGTCCAACACGAATCACGAGGAAAATCAGCCGGTTCACCTGAAGGTGCGCGACATGGACCTGCAAAAGCGCTCGGAGCATGACGTGTTTGCGGGACCGTCGAGCCGCTATTGCCCGGCCGGCGTCTACGAATGGGTCGAAGAGGGCGGCGAGGCGAAATTCGTGATCAACGCGCAGAACTGCGTGCACTGCAAGACGTGCGACATCAAGGATCCCAACCAGAACATCACCTGGGTGCCGCCGCAGGGCGGCGAAGGGCCGGTCTACATCAACATGTGACGCTTCCAGACAGAGTTCGCCGCGCGCCGCGCAGGTCGCGGCGCCGCTTGAATTCGAGGCGGCTTCTATGCTGTGCTCGTAGGGACTCTCGCGGAGAACGGTCATGCGTGGTGTCGCGCTCGCAGCCCTGGTGGCGGTGGCCCTGACCGGGCCAGCCGGCGGCGCGTCGGCGGCCGTGACCGTCAGCGTGAAGAATGCAAGCTATTCGATTGCCGGCAGAACAGGGGATGCGCTGCTGGCGCAGATGGACCGGCACGGGCCCAAGCACGGCCTGCTGACGCGCGCCATCGCGCAGACGCGCTATTCGGTTGGCTGGGACATCAGCTGGGCGACCGAGAAGGGCACGTGCTCGGTTGAGACCGCCGATGCGCGGCTGATGATCACCTATACCTACCCGAAGATCGCGGGCGGCGTGCCGCCGGCACTCGCCACGCGCTGGGCGCGCTTCATGAGAGGCGTGAAGAAGCACGAGGAGATGCACGGAGCGATCGCACGCCAGATGGTCGTGGCTGCCGAAAAGGCGGTGGCCGACCTGAAGACGCCGCGCGATCCGAGCTGCGCCAAGACGCGCGCCGAGACCAAGCGCCGGGCGGAGGCCATCTATGCCAAGTTCGAGCGGCGGCAGATGCTGTTCGACACCAAGGAGCACGGCGACGGCGGGGCGGTCGAGAAGCTCATCATCGGGCTGAGAGGCGACTGAAGCCGGCCGTCGGGCACAGCCCGGGAAGCGTCAGCCCTGGAAAGCGGCGAGCGTGCCGGCGGTCTGACGGTCGCGCTCGCCGGTCGGCGCGCCATTGAGCAGCGAAAATTCGACGAGCAACGGCAGGTGATCCGAGCCGGCATCCGGGCCGATCGCAAGCTGGTCGACGACGACGTCGCCCTTGACGAAGGCGTGATCGATGCCGAGGCCGAGCCATGGCCGCATCGCCTTCGGCAGGCCGATGGCGAACCAGGTGGGGCGGATCGAGCGGATCTGCGTCAGCCCGCCGGTCGTCGCGACGCGGTCGACGGCGGCACTCCAGGCGGTGGCGTTGAGGTCGCCGAGAAGGATCGCCGACGGTGCCAGGCCGGCCAGCTCCGGCGCCAGATCGTCGATCTCCTCGGCCTGGCGGAACGGCCAGGGCCAGGTGAGATGGAGCGATGCCAGGTCCACCGGCTGGCCGCCGAAATTGACGCTGGCGATCGCCAGGGAGCCGCCGAAGCACGATGGCGAACGGCTCGAATCGAAGGGCCGCCTGCGACAGGATGGCGACGCCGCCATAGAGGCTGTCGCTGCCGCAGACCAGCCGGAACGGGTAGGCCGCCGTCAGCCGGTCGAGCGTCGGCAGCCACTGCTCGGACACCTCGTTGAGAAGGATGGCGTCGGGGTTTGCCCTGGCGACCTCGGAAAGCATGCGCGCATGCTCGGGGCTGTCATAGCGCAGGTTGAGGTGAAGCAGACGATAGACGGCGCGCGGCGCGCCCGGGCTGCCGGCTGCGTTGACCGGGTTCGGCCCGAACAGCGTCGAGGCCGGCAGAACCGTCGCCAGCGCGACCGTCGCGACGGCCAGCGCGGTGGCCCCAGGCTTCCAATGGCGGCTTGCCAACAGCGGCAGCGACAGCAGGATCAGCAGGGCAGCGAGGTGGATCCGAAGGTGCGCGAAGCTGTCGAAGAAGGGATGCACATGGGAGAAAAACCCCAGCGCCAGAGGCACCGACAGGACAAGCGGAAGCCAGACGAGGAGCGAGTTGGCGGAACCCAGGTGACGCATGGCGCTCGCTCAGTGAGGGAAGAATGCGGCCCATTCATGATGGGCCGTTGGCGCTGGGACAGGTTGATCCTATTGGAACGCCGTCTCCGAGAAGCTGCGCAGCTTGCGCGAATGGAGCCTCTCGGGCGGCATCTCGGCGAGCTTCTCGACGGCGCGGATGCCGATCGTCAGATGCTGCGCCACCTGCCGCTTGTAGAACTCGGTCGCCATGCCGGGGAGCTTCAACTCGCCATGCAGGGGCTTGTCCGAGACGCAGAGCAGCGTGCCGTAGGGCACGCGGAAGCGGAAGCCGTTGGCGGCGATGGTGGCCGACTCCATGTCGAGCGCGATGGCGCGGGACTGCGACAGCCGCTGGACGGGACCGCGCTGTTCGCGGAGCTCCCAGTTGCGGTTGTCGATGGTGGCGACGGTGCCGGTGCGCATGATCGCCTTCAGATCGTAGCCGGAAAGGCCGGTGACCTCGGCGACGGCCTCCTGCAAGGCGACTTGAACCTCGGCGAGCGGCGGCACCGGCACCCAGACCGGCAGGTCCTCGTCGAGCACGTGGTCCTCGCGGACATAGGCGTGCGCCAGCACGTAGTCGCCGAGGGCCTGCGTGTTGCGCAGGCCGGCGCAATGGCCGAGCATCAGCCAGGCGTGCGGCCTCAGCACCGCGATGTGGTCGGTGATCGTCTTGGCGTTGGACGGGCCGACGCCGATGTTGACCATCGAGATGCCGGCATGATTCGGCTTGGTCAGGTGGTAGGCCGGCATCTGAGGCATGCGCGGCGGAGAGGCGCCGGTCTCCGGCGCCGCCTCGCCGGCCTTGGTGACGAGATTGCCCGGCTCGATGAAGGAGGAATAACCGCCGCCGCCATTGGCCATCAGGTTGCGGGCGTAGACGCAGAACTCGTCGATATAGAACTGGTAGTTGGTGAACAGGACGAAATTCTGGAAGTGCTGCGGGCTGGTGGCCGTGTAGTGCGACAGGCGATGCAGCGAGTAGTCGATGCGTTGTGCGGTGAACGGCGCCAGCGGCAGCGGCTCGCCGGGGATCGGCTCGAAGGTGCCGTTGGCGATGTGGTCGTCGGTGGCATTGAGGTCGGGCACGTCGAAGATGTCGCGCAGCGGGCGGTTGATCTTCTCGGCCGACGCGGCGTCGACATGCGTGCCTTCCAGGAATGCGAAGTGCAGCGGGATCGGCGTCTCGGATTCGGACACGGTGACCGGGATGCCGTGGTTTCGCATGATCAGCCGGAGCTGCTCGGTCAGGTAGCTCTCGAACAGATCGGGACGCGTCACGGTGGTCGCATAGTGGCCGGGCGAGGGCATGTGGCCGTAGGCCAGCCGCGAGTTGATCTGGGCGAAGGAGTTGGTGGTGACGCTGACCTCCGGATAGAAGGCACGGTAGCGGCGCGGCTGGCGGTCGCCTTCGGCCAGGTTTTCGAAGGACTGGCGCAGGAACGCCGTGTTGCGGTCGTAGAGCGCCTTCAGTGCGGCGACGGCCTCGCCGGCTTCGCGAAAGCTCTTGCGCGCGAAGGGCTCCGGACTGGCGATCGATTCGATGGGTTCAGGATAGATTCGCTTTTCCATGACCCATTATAGTGACTTGCCCGCCTTTGTGGAGGGGGCGCGGGGTCGCGGCCGCTCAGGCGCGCTGCAAGGTGACGAGAAGCACCAGGCCGGCGCCCTTCTTCTTGGCGGCCGGCGCCTCGATGGTGGCGCCATCGTCGGCATGGACCGTCTCTATGGCGGCCAGCGGGGACGCCAGGAGCAACAGGATGAAGACGAGCCGCGGCAGGATGGAGAGCGCTGCAGCGAGGCGTGTGGTGGCGAAGCGGCGGGGCAACATGGCGGTCATTCCCTCAGATGATGAGGAGAGACTACCGACGCCGCACTGAACCGACCCTGAGAGCGCCGTTCATCCGACGTTCAAAAAGTTTGACGTGACGCCTCCCGACGGCGGGGGCAAGGTGGCCGCCGATCCAAACCTGAATACCTTCGAAGGAGAGTGCGCGTCATGGCGGCAGCCCCCAAGCCGATCGAGCTCTATTATTGGCCGACGCCCAACGGCTGGAAGATCAGCATCATGCTCGAAGAGCTGGCGATCCCCTACGAGGTGAAATACGTCAATATCGGCCGCGGCGAGCAGTTCGATCCGGAGTTTCTGAAGATCGCGCCCAACAACCGCATGCCGGCGATCATCGATCCCGACGGACCGGACGGCAAGCCGATCTCGGTCTTCGAGTCCGGCGCCATCCTGCAATATCTGGGGCGCAAGCATGGCCGCTTCTATCCGGCCGACGAGCGCGGGCGCGTCGAGGTGGACCAGTGGCTGTTCTGGCAGATGGGCGGGCTCGGGCCGATGGCAGGGCAGGCGCATCATTTCAGGCAGTATGCGCCGGAGCAAATCCCCTATGCGATCGACCGCTACACCAATGAATGCAACCGGCTCTATGGAGTGATGAACAAGCGGCTCGCCGACCGGCCGTTCCTGGCCGGCGAATACTCGATTGCCGACATGGCGTCGCTCGGCTGGGTGAAGCCGTACAAGAACCAGGGCCAGGACCTCGAAGAGTTTCCCAATCTCAAGCGCTGGTTCGAGACGCTGATGGCGCGGCCGGCGGTGATCCGCGGTCTCGACGTGGGCAGGGAAGAGCGCGAGCGCCAAGCGAGCCTCTCCGACGACAAGGAAGCGCAGAAGATCCTTTTCGGCCAGCGCGCCAGGGCGTGACGCCGGGCTCCGCTTAGAGCCTCGTCCAGGTCTGGCTGCGGCAGATGAGGCCGCCGAGCACGCAGCCAGACATTGTCAGCGTGGCGCCCGAGAGGGCTCCCTTGCCGGCATAGGTCCGTTCGTTGGCGGGGTCGGTGATCTTGCCGGCATAGTTGCCGCCGCCGGTGGGTTTCATCGCGCCGATCTGCCTGCCGGCGCTGGGGCCGGTCTTGAGCGTGATGCAGAAACTGCCGCCGCAATCGGTGATGGCCGCGGTGTAGCCGGCCTGGGTGCGCCAGTTGCCCTCGATGGGATCGGCGGCCGCCACACCCGTGGCGACGAGCAGACCGAAGATCGCCAGGCTCAATCTCGCCATCTCAATCCTCCCTTGAAAAGCCACCCCACATCTAGTCCAGGCGGCGGCCCAGCGGAAGCGCGTCAGCCGCCCGGGGCCCCACCAGGGCTGCAGAAAGCGTGGTTTCGTGGTTAGAGAATGGTTGCCGCCAAGGGCAGGCATTTTAATCGTCGCGGGGGCGGAACCCGTGTGATCGTGGGCTCTCTATCCTTAATGAAATCCGAGGTTTACGGCTTGTTGGCAGTTTCTTCGCCGGCCGTTAAGGACGCCGTTTAACGACGGCTTCAAGGCTCTGCCGCATGCTCGCAAGCATCGAAAGAGCAGGCCGGCTGGACGGAAAAAACGGCACCGCTCTCGGGACAGGACAGGGGACGAACATGGCACGGATCGAAATGCTTGGAGCCGATTTCGGGGGCAAGGGTGCGGCCGAGGCCGACACGCTCTACGAGCTCGGCATGATGTTTGCGACGGGACGCGACTGCGCCGCAGACATGGTCGCCGCGCACAAATGGTTCAACATCGCGGCCATCAAGGGTTCGGACCGCGCGGCGCAAGTGCGCGCCGAGCTGTCGACCACGATGAGCAAGCCGGAGCTCGCCCGTGCGCTGCGCGAGGCGCGCGAGTGGATGACGGCCCACTAATTCAGTACTTCGCATGACGACAGGGTGTGCTGCCGGCGCGAGATGGCGAAAAGCCACCGCGCCGGAACTTCATTCGGCGAAGCGCACGAGCACGGTGCCGTCGCTGACCTGGGCACCTTCGCCGACGATCTCGGCGACCACGCCATCCTGCGGCGCGGCGATGGTGTGCTCCATCTTCATGGCCTCCAGGACCATCAGCGGCTGACCGCGCGTCACCGGATCGCCCGCTGCAGCGCGCACCAGCTTGACCAAACCGGGCATCGGGGCACGCATGGTGGCGCTGCCGCCGGCGGCCTCTGCCGCTTGTGCGAGCGGGTCGGGGATCGCGAAATCGTAGGCGTGGCCGCGGCTGAAAAGCGTCACGTGGCCCGGCCAGCGGGCGACGCCGATGCCATCCTGCCCGCCGGGCTCGAGCGTGCCGCCGGGAACGGCGACGACGGAAGTCGGGCCGTCGGGCAGCAGCGTCACCTCAAAGCGGCCATCGGGGCGAGGCGCCACCTGCGCCGACAGCTCGGCGCCGCCGGACTGGAAGCGCGTGCGACGCATCAGCGGATGAAAGTGCGCGTAGCCGGCGACGGAATCCCACGGGTCGCGCCCGGCAGCCGCGGGCTGTGCGCCCGAGGCCAGGAGCGCTGCCATGGCCAGCACGTCGTCGCCCGGCGGGTCACCGGCAACCAGGACCTCCTGCTTGCGGCCGATCAGCCCGGTGTCCACCGCACCGGCGGCAAAGTCGGGGTCTGCCGCCAGCGCCGCGAGGAAGGCGATGTTGGTGACCGAGCCGGCGATCTCGGTGCTCGACAGGGCAGACTGCAGGGCGGTCAGCGCCTGGGTGCGGTCTCCCGCATGGACGACCAGCTTGGCAATCATCGGATCGTAGAAGGGCGAGATGGCGTCGCCCGCCCTGACGCCGGTCTCGACGCGCAGCTCGGCGTCGCGCGGCGCGGCCTCGGGGAAGCGGAGGTGATGCAGCGTGCCGGTCGCCGGCAGGAAGCCCTTCGCCGGGTCCTCGGCATAGATGCGGGCCTCGAAGGCATGGCCGTCGAGGGCGATCTGGTTCTGCAGCCGGGGCAGGGCCTCGCCGGCGGCGACCCGGATCTGCCACTCGACCAGGTCGACGCCGGTAACCATCTCGGTCACCGGATGCTCGACCTGGAGGCGGGTGTTCATCTCCATGAACCAGAAGCGGTCGGCCCGCAGGCCCTCGGAGGCGTCGACGATGAACTCGACGGTGCCGGCGCCGGCGTAGCGGATCGCCTTGGCGGCCTTGACCGCCGCAGCGGTCATGGCGGCACGCATCTCGTTGGTCATGCCAGGCGCCGGGGCCTCCTCGATCACCTTCTGGTGGCGGCGCTGGGCCGAGCAGTCGCGCTCGAAGAGGTGAACGACGTTGCCGTGTCGGTCGCCGAAGACCTGGACCTCGACATGGCGCGGCGTGGCGACGTATTTCTCCACCAGCACGCGATCGTCGCCGAACGCGGCCTTGGCCTCGCGGCGGGCCGAGGCGAGCGCGTCGGCGAAGTCGTCCGGATGGTCGACCCGGCGCATGCCCTTTCCGCCGCCGCCCGCACGCGCCTTGATGAGGACCGGGTAGCCGATCTCCTGGGCCTTGCCGGCCAGCACGACGATCTCCTGGGCGTCGCCATGATAGCCGGGTACGACCGGCACGCCGGCCTTTTCCATCAGCCGCTTGGCGGCGTCCTTCAGGCCCATGGCGCGGATCGCTTCGGCAGACGGGCCGATGAACACCAGCCCGGCCGCCTCGACCTGATCGACGAAGTTAGGGTTCTCGGAGAGGAAGCCGTAGCCCGGATGGATCGCCTGTGCGCCCGTGCGGAGAGCGGCCTCGACGATGGCATCGCCCCGCAGGTAGCTCTCGGCGGCCGGTGCCGGGCCGATCGCGACGGCCTCGTCGGCCATCGCGACATGCAGAGCGTGACGGTCGGCGTCGGAATAGACGGCGACCGTGCCCAAGCCCGAGCCGCCGCGCCGTGCGAACGACGCGGCAGGCGATCTCGCCGCGATTGGCGATCAGGATCCTCTCGAACATCCAGGCTCCGTCAGCGCGAACCGACGAGCGCGAACATGGCGCCCTGCGGGTCGGCGCCTTGGATGATGAAGGCAGGTCCCGGCACCTCCATCGGTCCGTTCAGCACCTTGCCGCCATTGTCGGTCACCCGCCGCACGGCGTCGTCGATGTTGCCGACGACGAAGTAGTAGCCCCAGGCGGGATGCGGGATCTCTGCCGGCTTGGTCATGATGCCGCCCGCCGACTCGCTGCCGCCGGTCGAAAAGAGCAGGTACTTGCCCATCGGGCCCATATCCATCTCGTCGTTCTTCTGCCAGCCGAACTGATCGGCGTAGAAGGCCATGGCGCTGGCGCCATCCGCCGCATAGAGCTCGTGCCAGCCGACGTTGCCTGGCGTCGACATGGGGAGCGGCGGCTGATCCTCGCCTTGCGGAGTGATCAGCATGAACATGGCGCCCTGCGGATCGGCCACCACCGAGAAGCGGCCGACGCCGGGGATGTCGGCGGGCTGGCGGTGGACCTTGCCGCCGGCCTTGGCCAGCCGGTCGGTGGCCTGGTCGACGTCGTCGGCATAGATGTAGCCCAGCCAGGCCGGCCGCGCGCCCATCTTGACGGCGTCATCCGGGAGGGTCATCAGGCCGGCAATGCCGCGCTCGCCCGCCTTGACGATGACGTAGCGAAAGTCCTGGCCGGGGAAGTCTTCGGTGGTCCAGCCGACGACGGCCTTGTAGAAGGTCTCCGCGGCCGAAAGGTCGCTGGTCATCAGCTCGTACCAAACGAATTTCTGGGGGGTCTTGTCGGGCATTACAGCCTCCGGGGGTGAGGGGTTGAGAAAGCGCCACCCTCTCCATCCTAGGCGTGGGGGAGGGCTGGCGCAAAGGGTGCGACACCGCTCCTGTCACATCCTGAAGACACCGAAGCGCGTATCCGGAATTGGCGCGTTGAGGGCGGCCGACAGCGACAGCGCGAGCACCTCGCGGCTTCTTGCCGGATCGACGATGCCGTCGTCCCACAGGCGCGCCGAGGAGTAGAGGGGATGCCCTTCGCGCTCGTATTTCTCGAGGATCGGCCGGCGGAACTCGGCTTCCTCCTCGGCCGACCAGCGGCCGCCCTTGCGCTCAATGCCCTCGCGGCGCACCAGCGCCAGCACGGTCGCCGCCTGTTCGCCGCCCATGACGGAGATGCGGGCGTTCGGCCACATCCACAAGAAGCGCGGCGAATAGGCTCGGCCACACATGCCGTAATTGCCGGCGCCGAAGGAGCCGCCGACGATCATCGTGACCTTCGGCACCTTGGCCGTCGCGACGGCGGTGACCAGCTTGGCGCCATCCTTGGCGATGCCGCCTGCCTCGTATTTGCGGCCGACCATGAAGCCGGTGATGTTCTGCAGGAAGACGAGCGGGATGCGCCGCTGGGCGCAGAGCTCGATGAAGTGCGCGCCTTTCAGCGCGCTCTCGGAGAACAGCACGCCGTTGTTGGCCAGGATGCCCACCGGCATGCCGAACAGATGGGCAAAGCCGGTGACCAGCGTGGCGCCGTAGTTTTGCTTGAACTCGTCGAGCTCGGAGCCGTCGACGATGCGGGCAATCACCTCGCGCACGTCGTAGGGCTGGCGCGCATCGGCCGGCACGATGCCGTAGAGCTCCTCGGCGGGATAGAGGGGCGGCCGCGGGTCGCGCAGCTCCAGCGGCTCAGGCTTGATTCGGTTGAGGTTGCGGACGATGCGGCGCGCGATCGCCAGCGCATGGGCGTCGTTCTCGGCATAGTGGTCGGCGACGCCCGACAGCCGGGTGTGGAGCTCGGCGCCCCCGAGCTCCTCGGCGGTGACCTCCTCGCCGGTGGCGGCTTTCACCAAAGGCGGGCCGCCCAGGAAGATGGTCGCCTGCTTGCCGACCATGATGGCCTCGTCCGACATCGCCGGCACATAGGCGCCGCCGGCGGTGCAGGAGCCCATGACGCAAGCGATCTGCGGAATGCCCGCCGCCGACATCGTCGCCTGATTGTAGAAGATGCGGCCGAAATGCTCGCGGTCGGGGAAGACCTCGTCCTGGTTCGGCAGGTTGGCGCCGCCGGAGTCGACCAGGTAGACGCAGGGAAGGCGGTTCTCCAGCGCGATCTCCTGCGCCCGCAAATGCTTCTTGACGGTGAGCGGGTAGTAGGTGCCGCCCTTGACGGTGGCGTCGTTGACGACGACGACCGCCTCGCGGCCTTCGATGCGACCGATGCCGGCGATCATGCCGGCGGAGGCGATCTCGCCGCCATACATGTCCCAGGCGGCGAACTGGCCGATCTCCAGAAAGGGAGAGCCCGGATCGAGAAGCTGGGCCAACCGCTCGCGGGGCAACAGCTTGCCGCGGGACAGATGCCGCTCGCGCGCCTCCTCGGGGCCGCCGCGCTCGACGATGGCCGCCTTGTCGGCGATGTCGGCGACCAGCGCGCGCATGCGGGCGGCGTTGTCCGCGAAAGCGGGAGACGAAGCGGAGACCTCGGATCGAATGGCCGGCATTCTATGTCCTAACGAATGAGCTCGATCGGGCAGGGAAGGTCGAGGCTTGCCCATTTGCGGTCGGCGGTCAGCGCTGTCGCCCCCTCCCGGATGGCAAGCGCGAGGCAGGCGCGGTCGCCGAGCGACAGGCCGTGCTGCCTGGTCCTGCCCCGCAGCAGCGCCGCCGCGACGGCGAGCTCCTCGTCGAAGGCGACCGTCGCCAGCTGAAGGTCCCTGAAGGCGCTGCGGGCCACGCTGGCGGAAAGCCCCTTGTCCACCAGCTTGCCGATGACCTCGGCGGCGTTGACGGCGCAGACGACGCTCATGTCCAGGACCTTCTTGACCTTCTCGCCGCCGGCCTCGTCCACCATGGCCGCCAGGATCGCCGAGGCGTCGAGCACGATCACGGCTCGCCCCATGCAGAATGACGCTCGGCGAGGAATTCGTCGACCAGGCTCTCGCCGGGCTGCTTCAGGCGCGCGAGCTTCGACTGCACGCGGCCAAGCGCGACCTTGCGCGACAGGAGCCGGAGCTCGCCGTCCTCGAGGGTGGCGATCAGAGTGTCGCCGGGCGCGACGCCCATGGCCTCGCGCATCTGGGAGGGGATGACCAGCCGCCCGGCCTCGCCGAGACGGATCGTGTCGCGGAGCAGCGGGCGACCGCCAAGGTCGCCGGAGAGCGAAGCCTGGGGGTTGTCACTGAAGCCAGACATGCCATTTTCTCCATCTATGGCAGATTGCGTCGATCTACCATGTAAGGTCGGGGAAGGCAACGATGGCCGGGATTTCAGAGCGCCTCCGCCATGATTTCGCGGCCGATCAACCAGCGCCGGATCTCGCTCGTGCCGGCCCCGATCTCGTAGAGCTTGGCGTCGCGCAAAAGGCGGCCCGTCGGATAGTCGTTGATGTAGCCGTTGCCGCCGAGCAGCTGGATGGCGTCGAGCGCCAACTGCGTCGCGCGCTCGGCGGCGAACAGCACGCAGCCGGCGGCGTCCTTGCGGGTGGTCTCGCCGCGGTCGCAGGCGCTCGCGACGGCGTAGACATAGGCGCGCGAGGCGCTGAGCGTCGCATACATGTCGGCGAGCTTGCCCTGGATCAGCTGGAAGTCGCCGATCCGCTGGCCGAACTGGCGCCGCTCGTGCACGTAGGGGATGCCTACGTCGAGGCATGCGGCCATCAGTCCGAGCGGACCGCCGGCCAGGACGACGCGCTCGTAGTCGAGCCCCGACATCAGCACCTCGACGCCGCGGCCCTCTTCGTGGAGCACGTTCTCGAACGGCACCTCGACCTCCTCGAAGACGAGCTCGCCGGTGTTGGAGCCGCGCATGCCGAGCTTGTCGAGCTTCTGGGCGACGGAGAAGCCCGGCGAGGACGCCTCGACGATGAAGGCGGTGATGCCGCGCGAATTCCGCTCGGGATCGGTCTTGGCATAGACGACCATGGTGCCCGCGTCGGGCCCGTTGGTGATCCACATCTTGGTGCCGTTGAGCAGATAGCGATCGTTCCGCTTCTCGGCCCTGAGGCGCATCGAGACGACGTCGGAGCCGGAGCCGGACTCCGACATGGCCAGCGCGCCGATCCGAGCCCCGCTGCAAAGGTCCGGCAGGAAGCGCGCCTTCTGCTCGGCGGTTCCCCAGCGGTTGATCTGGTTGACGCAAAGGTTGGAGTGGGCGCCGTAGGAGAGGCCGACGGAGGCCGACGCGCGGCTGATCTCCTCCACGGCGACGACATGGGCCAGGTAACCCATGCCGCTGCCGCCATGGTCGGGGTCGGCCGTGATGCCGAGCAGACCGAGCTCGCCCATCTCCTTCCACAAGGGAGAAGGAAACGTGTTGTCCCGGTCGATCGCGGCGGCAAGCGGCGCGATGCGGTCCTCGGCGAAACGCCGGACCATGTCGCGCAGGGCGTCGACCTCGTCACCCAGCCCGAAGTTCATGGCGTGCCTGTACATCGCCTTTCTCCTCTTTGTCCTTGGCCGCACCCACGAGGCGCAGCGTCATCGCCAGGTAGGTGCGGGTCACCTCGTCGACGGAGAGCCGCTCGTCGGGCCGGAACCAGACGATCACCCCGGTGATCATCTGGATGATGGCCATGGCGGTCATCGCCGTGTCGTCGATGGCGAAGTCGCCACGCTCGGCACCCTCCCGCAGGATCTGGCGCAGCTCCTTCTCGTAGCCGCCGCGCAGCCTGAGGATCGTCGACAGATTATCGCGCGAAAGGCTGCGCAGCTCCATGTTCGATACGTGGGTGGCGTGACGGCGCTCGACATGGAAACGGATGTGGTTGGCGACGAAGGCCTCGAGCCGCCGGCGCGGGTCGGCCGAAGCGGGTCGGCGTGCCTGCCAGGCGGCGACCAACTCGTCCATGTGCTCGCGCATCAGCGTGTAGAGCAGATCCTGCTTGGTGGGGAAATAGCGGTAGAGAGCGGCGGCCTGGACGCCGACCTCGGCGGCCAGCATCCGCATCGACATGGCCTCGTAGCCGTGACGCGCCATCAGACTGACGGCGGCGCTGCGCAGCGCCGCTTCGGTCTTCCCGCCGTCGGAACCCGTGGTTCTCGCCATGCCGATCGCTCTCCTCGGGGAGAGAATAAAACGAACGTTCAATTCTTTCAAGAGGGAATTGGGTTGGCTCTGCCCTGCCCGAGCCAAACGCTGAAGTGAGAGCTTATAGAAGCAGCAGCTTCTTGAAGACGGACCAGACTTCCTTGAAAGGCAAGCGCGTCGCGAAGACGACGACGAACGGCAGGAGCGCGGCGCCGGCCACTGGGACGATCGCGGCGCGGCTGATCAGCATGGTCGACAGCTTGCGCGTCACCTCGAACTGCTTCGACGGATCGGCCACCTCTTCGCCGGCCTCCGCCGGGTCCGCCGCGATGACGTTGTGCCCCAGAAGCTTGCGTTCGGCCGCCCGTTGATAGCGCGTCGCCTGGGCGCTGAGGAGAAGCAGGCCGGTCTGCTTCATCCGCATGAGCGGGACCGAGAAGGCCGAGAGCGGATAGGCGAACAGCGCCAGGACGACCACCAGCCAGCCGCTGACGAGCAAGGTGAAGGTGCTGATCGACAGGTTTTCCAGAAGGAAATGCTTGGCGACGGCGGCGGCGATCACCGAGCTGATGCCGAACACGAAGAGCATGTAGGCGTTCGGATATTCGGCCAGGAAGGCCAGTCCGCCCTTGCCGTCCGGGTGGCTGGCGACCAGGCGGAGGTCGAGGCCGGCAATCGTCCGCATGAGCCTCGTCCAGACGAAATGGCGCCAGAGACCGCGCAGAAACAGGAAGACGAACAGCGGATAGCTGACCAGGATCGTCCACCAGCCGGCGAGCGTGATGTGGTCGCCGTCGGGGCCGGTTCGCATGGCCCAGGATGCGACGTGCGAGTTGTGGAGATTGACATAGGACAGGACCGCGACCAGCGCCGCGACGAGCAGGCAGACCAGCTCGGCGTTTCGCCAAGTCGCGCTGGCGGAGGGCCGCGGAGACGGCGCGCATCGCGGCGGGCATCGACTTCGGGTGCGATCAGCGGCGCCCGCATGAACTGGGCGAGCTTCACGTGAAGGCCGCGCTCGACCTGCTGCTCGGCGAGGATGAAGGCCGCAATGGCGACAAAAAACCGCGCCCAGACGGTCAGGTCGGTCAGATAGGTGCGGCCGACGGGCGCCAGCGCAAGGCTGTCGGGCAGGCCGAGGAAGAAGGGCACCGCCCAGGCGATGGCAACGAACAGCGCCGCCCTTCGCCCGACCTGCAGGGAATTTTCCGCGAGCAGGCTGAGCTGGGCTTGGAGGTCGAAGAAGGGCCCGCCATGAGAGGCCAGGAAGTCGATATCGGCGGGCGATGGGGGACGGGCCTTTCCGTCCTTCTTCTTCCGGCCCGCCTCGGCCTTGCCGCTGTCCGTCATCCGGCCCTTGCCTTCAGTCGTTGGCGACCGTCCAGGTGTCGCCAGGGTTGAAGCGACGCATGCCGCTTGCGAGACGCTCGGTGTCGGCGCCGAGGTCGGCCTCGTAGACGATGCCCTGCTGGTTGACGACGAAGGTGTGGACTCCGGTCTCGCCGTAGCGAACCGGCCAGGCGACGAGGCCGAAGCCGGCGATCATGTTGCCGTTGATGACGTAGTCGTAGCGGCCGCCGGCGACCTTCTCGCCCTGGCCGGTGAGGATGCGGTAGCGATAGCCGAAATAGCCGTCGCCCGCCTTGGCCTTGGCGAGTGCCGCCTCGTCGACCATGTCGCCCGCCGGGCTGTCGCCGTCGCCCTGGTCGGGGGGCCAGTAGAGCCCGTCGGTCTCGCCGCTGGTGCTGATCAGCTTCTGGGCGAATTCGAGCACGCCGTCGGCGTCGTGGTCGACGTCGGAATAGTCGCGCTGGGCCTCGACATAGGCGCGCAGCGTGGCGATCGCCTGCAGCTCGTTCTCGCCGACGCGGCGATTGACGATCTCGTCGATCCCGGCCTCGGTGTCGAAGGCCCACTGGCCGTCGCTTTCCTTGACCAGCGGGAAGGGGAACGGCCAGAGCCGGTCGCCGAGGACGAGGATCCTGCGGTCGGCATCGGGTTCCTGGACGACGACCTGCTTGGCGGCGCCGGCGCGGATCTGGGCGAAGGTGTCCATGACGCCTTCGCCGGCCTTCAGGCGGGCGGCGTCGAGGCCGAGAAGCTTGGCCAGCACCGTCGAAGTCGTCCGCCTTCAGCGCCGCCTTGAAGGCATCGACGGCGGCGCCGGCATCCTTGAAGGATTGCGGCGGGGTCGGCGAGACGAGGTCGGCGAGCGCGGTCTCGGGAGCCTCCTGAGCGGCCGACGGGCAGGGCGAAGGCGGGCAGCGCCAGCAGGGCGGCTGCGGCCAATGGGCGAAGGATGCTTCGCGAGAGACGGGTCATCATCGTCTATGCCTCCTCCTTGAACAGTTCAGCGACGACGACCGCCGCCACCGCCGCGGCGGGCATGGCCGCCGCCGCCACCGCCACGGTGCATCGAACGGCCGCCACCGCCGCTCGGGCGCGACATCTGGCGGTGGGCGCCGCCGCGGGCGCCGCCGCCCATGGCCTGGCGGCCGCGGTTCGACTGGATCTGGGTCACCTTGCCGCGGTCGATGTTGCCAAGGCCGCCCGGCTGGCGCGGCCGATTGTCCGGGCGCGCACCCGGCTTGGGGCGTCCCGAGGGGCGATTGGCGTTGGGCCGATCGCGATTGGGCTTGTTGATCGAAGCGCGATCGATGCTGGGCCGGTTGCCGCCCTGGCCGATGTTGGGGCGGTTGCCGCCCTGGCCGATGTTGGGCCGGTCGCCGCCCTGGCCGATGTTGGGCCGGTTGCCGCCCTGGCCGATGTTGGGGCGTTCGCCACCGGCGCCGGGCCGGTTCTTCAGGCCCTCCAGCGTGCTCTTGCGCACGTCGGTGACCTTCGAGGCGCGGCCGGCCAGCGTGCCGTTGCCGCCGCGGTCGCGGATGTTGGCGGCACGGTCGCGGATGGCGTTGTTGCCGTCGGCCTTGACGCGGTCGCGGATGTTGTTGCGGTCGAACTTGTTGAGCTGGCTGCGGTCGATGTTGAGCTTCGAGCGGTCGACGTTCTTCCAGTCGATGTCGTTGAAGTTGACCTTGCCGTTGAAGTTGCGGTTGTTGAAGCAGTTGTTGCAGTCGAGGTCGATGTTGTCGTTCCAGCGACCGCCCCAGACGCCCCAATCGTCCCAGTCCACCACGGCGGCCCAGGCCAGGCCGGTGACGGCGGCGGCGAAGAACGGCGCGCCCGGATAGTAGTAGGGCGGATAGGGCTCGGGATAGTAGGTGATCGGCGCCGGCACGTAGTTCGGCTCGTAGAGCATCTCGGGCGGATATTGCGGCACGTAGATCTTCTCGGTGGTCGCCGGCTGGATGACGATGTTGTCGTTGTCGTGGACGACCTTGATCTTGTCGTCGGTCTTGATGATGTCCTTGGCGACCGCTTCGTCGCGCAATTGCTGGATGGCGATCAGCACGTCCTTCTGCTGATAGGCGATGGCGTCGCCGAACGCCTGGGTCCATTCGAGGTCCTCGCTCATCATCTTGACGACCTCGGGATAGTTGAGCAGCGAGATGACGCTGCCGTCCCAGGACTCCTTGGGCTTCAGGTTCTTGTCCTTGGCGTAGTCCTCGAGGAAGCGCTCCGCCTCGACGATCTGCAGGGGAAAGAGGGCGGCGCCCGAGATCAGCGCGACCAGCTCGTCCGGATAGAGCGCGATGCGCGCGACCAGGACCTCCATCTCGTCGTCGGACAGCGGCTCCGGCGCCTGCGCCGAAGCCGGCGGCGCGGCCGCCGCTGCAGACTGGTCCTGGGCGGTCGCGGTCCCCAAGCCTCCGAACACGATGCCGACAATGACGATGGCGAGGGCGCCGGCTGGACCAGGTCTCAGCAGTCTCATCGCGTCTCCTCCCGTTCAGGGGCGTCATACTATCGAATCAAAATTTGCCCCTGTCGAGCGTGGTGCCGCGCCTTTCGAGGGCCAGCCGCAACTCGCTCACTCGCCAATGCGCACCCAGCGGCCGCTGCCGGACGACTGGACGAAGGCATGGATGACGCGCTCGATGCGTAGCCCGCGGGCGAAATCGACCGAGTTCCGACGGCCGGCCGTCGATCGCATGGAGAAGTTCCCGGAGCTCGATCACCTTGAGCTCGTTGAAGCCAAGGCCGTGACCGGGCGCCGGACAGAAATCGCCATAGGACGGATGCTGCGGCGAGGACAGGATGCGGCGAAAGCCGCGCCGGTCGGCCGGTCCTTCGGCGACGTAGACGTTGAGCTCGTTCATGCGCTCATTGTCCAGCCAGAGCATTCCCTTTCGTGCCATGGACCTCGACCTTCAGGCCGTTCTTGCGGCCGTGCGCGACCCGGCTGGAGCTCAGCACGCCGCGGGCGCCCGACGCGAACCGCACGAGCGCGTGGGCGACGTCGTCGTTTTCCACCGGCGCCGTGATGGCCTTGCCCGGAACGGGGCGCTGCCGATGGACGGTGTCGACCATCGGCGCAGAGGCTGTCGATGTCGCCCATGAGCTCCTGTGCGAGCGAGACCAGGTGGACCGTCAGGTCGGCGAGCGCGCCCAGACCCGCATCCTTGGCGGAGAGGCGCCAGGACCATGGCAAAGCGGGGTCGGCCATGTAGTCCTCGTCGACGCTGCCTCGGAAATCGAAGCATTCGCCGATGGCGCCCTCGGCGATCAGCGACCGGGCGAATTGCAGGGCCGGATTGCGAAGGTAGCCGTAGCCCAAGCGCCGTCGCCTGCCCGCTGAGCGGCTGCGGCCGCCTTCGCCATCGCCTCGGCGTCGGCAAGCGTGAGCGCCATCGGCTTCTCGCACCAGACGTGCTTGCCCGCTTCGAGCGCGGCCACCGCCATCTCGCGATGCAGGCCGTTGGGAGAGGTGATGGAGATAAGATCGATATCCGGATTCGAGAGCAGGTCGCGCCACTCGCTCGTCGATCCGGCAAAGCCGAATGCGGCGGCGCAGCTGGCGGCGCGGTCCGGCTCCACGTCGCACAGCGAGACGCGCTCGACGACCGGGACGTCGCCGAACACCGCCTTCACGGACCCGTAGGCCATGGCGTGGCACTTGCCCATGAACCCCGTGCCGATCAATCCGACGCCGATGCGCTGCATGGTTCAATGTTCCCGCTTCGACGCCGGCAACCGGGCGATCTCGGCCTCGAGGTCGACCAGCTCCTTGCCGCCGGCCATCAGGTTGAGGAGCTGATCGCGGCTGATGTCGTCCTTGCCGTAGGTGCCGACGCTCTTGCCCCGCTGCAGGATGGTGAAGCGGTCGCCCACGACGTAGGCGTGGTGGACATTGTGCGAGATGAAGATCACGCCGATGCCGTTCGACTTCGACTGGACGATGAGCCGCAGCACGTTCGAGGCCTGATGGACGCCCAGGGCGGATGTCGGCTCGTCGAGGATCAGCACCTTGGCGCCGAAATGGATCGCCCTCGCGATGGCCAGGCACTGGCGCTCGCCGCCCGACAGCGTGCCGACGGGCTGCTCGGCGTCGCGAAGCTCGATGCCCATGCGCCGGAGCTCGCGATAGGCGGTCCGGTTGGCGTAGTCGATGTCGAGCTGGCGAATGAACCCGATCCGCTTCACCGGCTCGCGGCCGAGGAAGAAGTTGCGGGCGACGCTCATCAAAGGCACCAGCGCGAGGTCCTGGTAGACGGTGGCGATGCCGTGGTCGAGCGTTTCCTTCGGCGAGCCGAAACGCGCCGGCTGGCCAGCCACCAGGATCTCGCCGGCATCGGGCGTGTGCACGCCCGACAAGGTCTTGATCAGGGTCGACTTGCCGGCGCCGTTGTCGCCGAGAAGGCAGTGCACCTCGCCGGCGACGACGTCGAAGGACACGCCGTTCAAGGCGATCACGCTGCCGAAATACTTGCTGACCGACCGGAGCTCGATGAGCGGCGTCATGTCCGACGGCTCCCCATGGCGCGGTTTCGCACATAGGAGTTGAACAGCACGGCGATGACCATCATGGCGCCCATGAACAGCTTGAACCAGTCGGTGTCGATGCCGGTGTAGAAGATGCCCATCTGGACGACGCCGAAGATCAGCGCGCCGAACATGGCGCCGACGGCCGAGCCGTAGCCGCCGGTGAGCAAGGTGCCTCCGATGACGACGGCGATGATCGCCTCGAACTCCTTCTGGGTGCCGCGCAGCGTGTCGGCCGAGCCGGTGACCAGCACCTGGATCGCGGCGAACAGCGTCGCCGCCAGGGCGGTGAAGGCGAAGAGCAGGATCTTGGTGCGCGCTACGGGGACGCCGAGGTTGCGCGCTGCGCGCGGCGTCGCCGCCGGACGCGAAGATCCAGTTGCCGAAGCGCGTGCGCGTCAGAAGCCAGGTGCAGAAGAGCGGTGAGGGCGATCCACCACACGATCGACACCGGGATGCCCTGGATGGCCGGGAGCCCGTCGGCGCGCTTGCCGACCACGCCGAGGTCGGCGAGCCACGCCACGAGACCGTCGAGGACGGTGCCGGAAAAGAGGCTGTTGAGCGGATCGTCGACCGCCAGGGCGTGGACGCCGGACACCTGGGTCCGCCCGGAGATGCCGCGGGTGACGCCGAGCGTCAGGCCGCGCAGCATGAACAGGCTGCCCAGCGTCACGATGAAGGACGGCAGGCCGGTGCGCACCACGGCCAGCCCGTTGAGGGCGCCGATGGCCCCGCAAACCACGAAGGCGAAGACGATCGACAGCCAGATCGGCCAGCCCCAGAAGACGGCGGGGATGGCGATCGAGGATGCCGGCGAAGCCGATCATCGAGCCGACGGAGAGATCGAACTCGCCGGCGATCATCAGGAGCGCCACCGGCGCCGCCAGGATGCCGAGCTGGGCCGACACTTCGAGGAAGTTGACGATGCCCTTGGCGCTGAACAGGCCGCTGCCGCCGGCCGTGACGGCGAAGAAGACGAAGACCAGGACGGTTCCGGCGACCGCGCCGAGCTCGGGCCTGCTGAGCAGGCTGCTCAGCAGCGAGACCTTTCGCACCCGTTCGTCGTGACAAGCGGGAATCCATGGCACGCTCCGCTCAAGACCTGGCGGCCGGGCCGAACTGGCCCGGCCGTCCAGCTTCGCCTATCGCTTGCCCTGCTTGGCGAGCTCGATGACGGAGGACGCCGCATCCTTGGTGACGAAGCCGGGGCCCGTCGGATAGTCGGCGATCGGCACGATCTTGTACTTCTTCCACAGGTCGAACATGACGACCGGGATATAGCCCATCGCATATTGCTGGGCGTCGATGCCCCACTCCATCTTGCCGTCGACGGTTGCCTGCAGAATGGTCGGCGACAGGTCGAAGGTGCCGGTCTTGACCTTGCCCGAGAGGCCCATCTCGTCGAGCGCCGCCAGCATGGGCTCGGCCGCCGCTGGCGCCGACCGCCGAGCACGAACTCGACGTCGGGATGGGCGGTCATGTAGGCGACCACGCGGTTCTTCATCTCGGTCGGATCGATGACGCCGTTCATGACAGGAACGTCGACGCCAAGGCCCTTGGCGAAGCCGGCGCAGCGATCGTCGAGGCTCGAATTGCCGACCTCGTGGTTGACGCAGACGGCCTTGGTCACGCCGAGTGGCCTTGGTCTTCTCGCCGGCCATCACGCCGGCCTGGAACTCGTCCTGGCCCATGAAGAGCAGCCCGCCGAGATCCTGGGTAAGCTTGGAGCCGCCCGAATTGACGACGATGACCGGGAAGCCCGGCGGCGACGGCGTTCTTGACCGGCTCGGAAAGCGCTGCAGCATCGGGGATCGAGACCACCAGCCCGTCTGGTTTCGAGGCCGCGACCGCGTCGATCATCTGCGCCATCTTGGCCATGTCGAAGGTCTCCGGCGCAAGATACTCCGCCTTCACGCCGAGCGTCTTGGCCGCGTCGTCCATGCCGTTCTTGACCACCGACCAGTATGGGTCGCCGCTCTGACCGTGGGTGACGAAGACGACGCGGGTCTCGTCGGCCGCGTCGGCCGCGGAGGCCGAAAGGACCGTCAACGCTGCGGCAATGCCGAGCATCGGTCGAAGCATTCCTGAAAGCGACAGCATGGTTTCCCTCCTCTTTTCAGTTTCGCCGGGCGGATTTCGCCCTTAGTCCACAACCGTCGAAGCCCGCCTCCCTTGCCATGCGGGACAGGTTCTCGAAGCCCATCGTGGCGTAGGTCAGCGGATGCGCCTTGCCGGGATCCTGCTCGGCCTCGACGACCAGCCATCCCTGGTAGCCGTTGTCGGCCAGCACGCGCAGGATCGCAGGATAGTCGATGAAGCCGTCGCCCGGGACGGTGAAGATGCCCTCCAGAACGGCATGCATGAAGCTCATGTCCTCGCGCCGCGCCTTGTCGAGGATGGGCCGGCGGGCATCCTTGCAGTGCACGTGAACGATGCGCCCGACGTGCGCGCTTGACCAGCGAAAGCGGATCGCCGCCGGCGAAAGACGGAGTGGCCGGTATCGTAGAGGAGGCCCACCGCCGGCCCGGTATGCCGCATGAGCAGGCCGACCTCCTCGTCGGTCTCGACGATCGTGCCCATGTGATGGTGAAAGGCCATGCGGACGCCGAAATCGGCCATGCGCTCGGCGAGCTCGGTGAGCTTGCGGCCATAGGCCGGCCATTCGTCGGCGGCCAGGACTGGCCGCTGGGAGATCGGCCCCCAGATCGCGCCATGCCGGCCAAGCGAGGTGTCGGCATAGACGACATGGCTGGCAGCCCATGTCCTTGAGGAGCTGCAGGTGGTCGGCGACCGCGTCCATCTCGGCAGCGACTTCCTTCTCGGCGCAGCGGCCGTCATACCAGCCGGAGATGACCGCGAGCCCGAAGCGGTCCATGATCGGCCGCAGCACGGAAGATTGGCGCGGAAACTTGCCGCCAAGCTCGGTGCCGGCATAGCCGGCCTGCCGCGTTTCGGCGAGACAGGTCTCCAAGGGCGTATCGCCGCCCAGCTCCGGAACGTCGTCGTTCGTCCAGGTGATGGGATTGATGCCGATGCGGACGGTCACGAAGCGTCTCCCCTGAATGTCTGGTCGACGCCGTCAGCCGCCGCATGCCGAGCGAGCCGGCAGAGCAGGTCCATGTCGCGGGCGGCGTCCTCGGCAGTGTTGCGCACGGCCGCGGTCCCGGCAACGGCCGACCAGAAGCCCTTCAGCTCCTCGACGAAGGCCTCTTCGAAACCGACGCGGATCTCCTGGCTCACCAATCGCTCGCCGGCGGCCGTCCGGATCGTCAGCTTCGTGGGTTGATGGTTGAGATAGGGGGAGGGAAATTCGAGCTCGGCAAGGCTGTCGTCAAAGTAGAGGGTGATCCGCTCGCGGTAGTCGGGGAGCCCCGGGACGGTCAGATGGCTCATCGTCCAAAGCGCCTGGCCGCCGCTCAGCCCGACGCTGCCATGGCCGCCATCGCCTCCCGCATAGATCGCCGCTCCGGTGACCTCGCCGACGCCGACGCCGAGGCGATCGAGCAAGCCGTTCACCGCGTTGACGTCGTGAACCAGCGACGAGCAGTAGGCGCCGCAGAAGCCCTTGAAGCGAAGCGGATCGAGCGACGGCTGCACGGCGCGCGCCACCTGCTGCCGCTGCTTTTCCTGAGTCTCGGCGATCAGTCCGCGGTCGACATCGTCGGCGCGGAACGTCTCATGGTGGCGAACGAACGGCCAGGCGTCGGGGTCGTGCACTTCGACGGACACCTGCCGGAGCGTTGCCGCGCTGCCCGGCATCAGCTCCAGCAGCGCCTCGTAGGAGGGGTCGAAGCGCTTCATGTAGCCCACCTGCAAGACGCGGCCGGCCCGGTCGCGCGCGGCGATCAACTCATCGATGTCTGCGCTGGAGTAGCACAGCGGCTTTTCGCAAAAGACGTGGAGGCCGTTGCCGAGGCCGGCCAGCACATGCTCCTTGTGAAGCGGGTCGGGCGAGGCGACGAGGACGGCGTCGAGCGGCTGCTGGAAGAGCTGGTCCACGGTCTGGAAGGTCGCCAGGCCGTAGCGCTGCGCCACGAAGCCACGCGTCGCAGCGGAGGGGTCGACCACACCGGCGACGCGGAAGAGTTGCGGCAGGCGCAGCAGGTTGGGCAAATGCTCGACCTGGACGATGCCGCCAGCGCCAATCACACCGATCCTGATGGGCTCCATGCCGAGACCCCGACCTCAGCTTGCACGAATGGAGGCTAGCGCCGAGCTGGTTCCATGATAAGATCCAAATGGCATAGAGATTGAGGAACCACTATGCCTGTCAGCTTCCCTGTGCAGAACGTGCTGCTGGACCGCGCCGGTGGCGAGAATCTCGATCGGCAGCTCTATCGCCAACTTCGGGACCTGATGGAGCGGCGGGTGCTGCCCAGCGGCTCCAACCTGCCGTCGACCCGGACCCTGTCCAAGGATCTGGGGATCGGCCGCAACACTGTCATCGCCGCCTACGAGCAGCTGGCGCTGGAAGGCTTTCTCAAGACCGGGCAGGGCACGCGTCCGCTGGTCCGCGAGCTGCCGGACTACAATCCTTCGCCGCGCCACAGGACTAGGGACGGCAAAAGCGGCCTGTCGGAGCGAGGGCGGTCGATCAGCCGGCAGCCGTTTCATCATGGCAGGCCCGGCGTCACGGCGTTCCATCCGGGCCTGCCGGACGCCGACAACTTCCCTTTCAACGCCTGGTCCAAGCTTCTGGCGCGTCGTGCCAGGCAGGCCCGTGGCGACCTCTTCGGGACCTATCACGTGACAGGCTACCCGCCGCTTTGCGAAGCGCTGGCGCGCTACCTCTCGGCGTCGCGAGGCGTGGTCTGCCGGCCCGAGCAGATCGTGGTGACCAATGGCGCGCAATCGGCCTTCGATCTCCTGGCACGGCTGCTGACCGACCCCGACGACGCCGTGTGGATCGAGGAGCCGGGATACTATGGCGCGCGGGCGGCCTTCGAGTCGGCCGGCGCGAGGCTGACGTCGCTCAGGGTCGACGACCGCGGCTGGGATTTCGCGCCTCCGTCGACGCCGCCGCGTGCGATCTTCGTCACGCCTTCCTGCCATCACCCGCTCGGCGTCACCATGTCCGTGGAGCAGCGACTGACGCTGATCGGCCTGGCAGCCGACTGGCAGGCCTGGATCGTCGAGGACGACTATGACAGCGAATATCGGTTCCAGGGCCAGCCGATCCCGGCGTTGCAGGGGCTGGCGCCGGATGCGCGCGTGGTGTTCGTCGGCACCTTCGCCAAGATCCTCTTCCCCGCCATGAGGCTCGGCTACATGGTGGTGCCGATGGACCTCCGCGACAGCCTGACCGCGGCGCTCAGCGTAACGGGTCAGTTCGCGCCGTTGATCACCCAGGCCGCGCTGGCGGATTTCATCAACCAGGGCTTCCTGACCCGCCACCTGCGGCGGATGCGGCGGATCTACGCAGCGCGCCGCGAGTTCTTCATCGACCAGTTCGACCGCACGCTCGGTCGATGGATGATCCTCCACCGGACCGATTCCGGGATCCAGCTCGCCGGCATCTTCCGCGACGCCGTCGACGACCGGGTCATCGCCGGCGCCGCAAGAGAGAGGGGGGTGAACGTGTCTCCGCTCTCGCTGCAGTACCGGCACCGCGCGCCGCATCAAGGTCTCCTGATGGGCTTTGCGGCGGCCGACGACCGGACCACGCAACGATCGATGCAGGTCCTGGCCGATCTCCTGGCGGAGGGCTTTGCGGGCCGCGAGGAGGCCATCTAGCGGTCCAACTGGCGCCGAGGCGCCAACGGTGAGAAAATCCGGCCATGGCTCATCGATCCGAAGCAGGGGCGAGCGACTGGCATGCCGGGCAACTCGTCGACGTCGCGCCGGCCTTGCCGGATCATCCATGGGTCGCCAATTTCCTCAGATGGCTGACGGGCCCGGCGGCCCGCCTGCTCGATACGCAGCATCTGTTCGACGAGCTCTGCGTTCGACTGATCGGAGCCGGCGTACCGCTCGACCGGTGCGTCCTCCTGTTCAAGACGCTGCACCCGGTCTATCCCGGCCACAACTATTTCCGGACGACCGAACGCGGCAGCTGGCTGGTGCCTCTCAGCCACGATTTCGACCACACGGAGCGGATGCAGGTGTCGCCCTACCAGGAGGCGCTCGACCGGGGTGCCGCGGTTCGTTTCGACCTCACCAAGGGTGGCGGGACGAGGATGCCGATCCTTCGCGAGCTCGCCGATGAAGGCTATCGCGACATGGTCTCCGAGCTCATCCCGTTCACTTATGGACAGACGCCGGGCATGACCTTCGCGACCAGGCATGCGACCGGCTTCAGCGACGAAGCGATCGGCCTGATGAGAGCGGCGATGCCGCTCCTGGCTTCGCCGCTCGAAGTGCGGGCGCAGAGGCTGACGCTCGGCGCGGTGCTGAGGGCCTATCTCGGGGCGGCGCCGGGCGGCGACGTGCTGGACGGCGTCATCCAGCGCAATGACGTGCGGCGTCTCGAATGCGCGATCCTTTTGGCAGACCTGCGCGATTTCACCAGGAAGGCGGAGCGCTGGCCGTCGGACTCGCTGCTCACCGCGCTGTCCAGTTATTTCGAGATCCTGGACGGGGCGGTGCGTCGCAATGGAGGGGACATCATCAAGTTCATGGGCGACGGCGTTTTGGCGATCTTTCCGGCCGACGGGACGGGCGGGACGGGCCGAGCCTGCCGCCGCGCCCTCGACACGGCGACGACCGCGAGGCGCAGCCTGCCGGCGATCAACGAGGATCGCAGCAAGCGCGGCCTGGAGCCGATCGACTTCGGCTGTGCGCTTCACTTCGGCGAGGTGACCTATGGCAATATCGGCAGCCTCGAGCGGCTCGATTTCACGGTGATCGGTCCGGCGGTCAATGTTGCAAGCCGGATGCAAGCCTATTGCAAGCAGCTCGACGAACCGGTGCTGCTGACTGCCGCTGTGGCGGAAAACCTCGACGTTGCGCTGCGCTCGGTCGGGAGGTACGCCATCCGCGGCATGTCGGACGATGTCGAGCTTCTGGTGCCGACCGAGGGTGCGTAGCGACCTTCGCGGGCGTTTGTCATGAGCGATCTGTCGCCCTATCAAATTTGATTGTCGGGCGAGGCCGAATGGTCACCATGCGCCAATGACAAACCATCTCTCGACCATCAACGGCGATCCCATCACCCGCGTCCTGGCAACTTACCTTGCCCGACACGGTCCCCAGGCCCGCCCCGTCTCGATGAAGGCCGCACTTGCCGTCATCAGGGCGGAGATCTCTCCGCTGAACCTCAGCGACGTCGCCCTCGAGCAGAGAATCTCCGAGGCCGCGGTCGCCCGCGGACTGTTCGTGGTGTTCGACCGTCGTGACATGGGCTAGCCAGCTGGTGCTCTTCGTTCGTGCGAGGGCCGGCGTCGCGAATTCTCCGCTTTCGCGGCCCATGTCCGGGTCGGCCGACCGAGGCTAGCGAGACGCCTTGTAGAGCTTCGTCGCGATCTCGAACATCTCCTCGGGTGCATAGTCGGGCGTGAAGGCGGACGGCTCGCCGACCAGCTCCTGGATCTTCCCGCCGTCCGGCATTCCCTCCACGACTTCGAGCTCGCCCGGAGGATCGTCGGGAAGAGCCATTTCGCCGCCGCCCCAGAGCGCGGAGATCTCCGCATAGTCCTTGGGACTGAAGGTGTAGAGCCGACGATGCGAGCCCTCTTCCAGGTACTTCTGGCACTCGGGGATATTGCCGAGAGGGATGTTCGGGGTGGGCAGCATCTGTTCGATGGCGACGCCGGTAATCTTCTTCAGGGCCAGCGCGTAGGCGTGAGCATGGACCGAGCCTCTGACAAGGAGATAGCCGCAGACCTCACGACCGGTCGGGTCTGAAACAGTCTCATAGACTCTCAGCTTGTGGAGCCGTGCGCCGCATTCGAGATGGAAATTGTGCAAGAGGTCGAAGATGACATTGCCGGTTGTGGTCACGAAGTCCTTGTTCCAGCTCAAACCATTGCCGTCGATCGGTACGGCTCCGCCGCCGTGCGAGAGGAAGCCGGAAGCGAGACGGATGTCCTTCATGGGCTCGAAGGGAGCGTCGGAGATGTCGGTCGGTCCGATCTCGTCCCCGCCAGGCTTGTCGGGACCGTTGTTGAGCATGGCGACGCCGTTGCTGACCAGCTCGACGTGACCGAGCTCCTCCGCGGTAATGGCGGCGACCAGGCTGTAGAACGGCCTGAGCTTGCTCTTCGACCGGAAATTGAAGCTCTGAAACAGATAGTTCCCGAGAGTCGACATCTCTCCATATTTTCCGCCCAGGAGTTCCTGGAGAGCGGCAGCTGCGTTGGGGTCCTGTTGGGCGGGGGGCGGAAGTTCGATCTGAAGCTTGTCAACTCGCAAAAACATCTGGGGGCATCCTCCGTGTGAGGCCCCCCAACCTGCGAAGCGCTTGCATGTTCCCTGCATGCGCCAAGAGAATCTCGCTCCTGAAGCCGAGAGGACGCGGGGTCTACTTCTGCTCAGGCTTCTGAGCTATGATCGGCAGCGCTGAGGGGATCAGCTCTAGGGCACCACTCTAGGCCTCCAAGCCGGGCGCGAGCCAGGCGCTCCCTATCGCCTTGCTCGCGCCTCTGCTGCCTTGCGGGGCCACGCAATCTTTGCACCGAGATGCAACGGAAGGTCTCATGCTGGCGCGCCTCATCTCGATTTCGATCATCGGCCTGGCCGCCGCGTGCAGCAGTGTCGACTATCGACAACTCGTTCCTGGACGTTTTTCCGGCAGTCTCTTCGTGATGTGGGTCAACGAAGGTGGCGCGGACGGCGATGGAACGTTTCTGTTCGTCCCCGATCCAGGAGACCCGCTCATCTTTCGGCGTGCCGACCGACGGGCGCCGGGCAACACCATCCAGCCTGGCTTGATGTACACGGATGGCGGTTCGATCCCGAAGGTCGCGCAGGTCTTCAAGGGGCTCTCTCCCTGGGGGTACGCACCGGCCTACATGATCCACGACTGGATGTTCGTGGCCCGCCATTGCATCGTCGACGGAAGCAGCGACAAGCGCTTCCAGCAAGTCCGGGATGTCGATTTCGACCAATCCGCGACCATTCTCGGCGAGGCCATCAAGGCATTGGTGGACGCGGGACGCGTCGATCCAAACGATGTCGCAGCCAACACCATCACCGGTGCTGTGGGCAGCGTCGTCGCGAAGCAGTTGTGGGAGAGGCGTGGTGCCTGCGCGGCGCAGCAGGTCAGCGCAAAGGACATCGCGGCAGCAGAAGCTGCCATCCCAGGATCGACCAAGGCACGGACGCTCAGAACGTTCAGGCTTCCAGAGGAGGCCGCACCGGCGGCGGTTCCCCGGGCCAGGCCCGCGGAAATCGTGTCCCGCGTGACTTTCTGATCGACGTCGATCGGTCAGGTGAGGGGAGGCGGAGGCCACCTATGGGTGGTCATGGGTCTGGAGTAGACCCGGAACTCCTATTGCGACGTGACGATGACGAGGGCGTCGACGGCCATCGCTCCGCTGGGCGAGACGATTAGCGGGTTGACGTCGACCTCCAGAAGCCTGTCCCCCAAGCTGGCGCACATGATCGAGAAAGCAGACAAGGCCTTGGATGCAGCCCGCTTGTCGGCAGGCGCGCCGCCTCGCACGCCGTCGAGCAGTTTCGCTATCGGCAAGCGGTCTAGCAATTCGAGCGCCCTCGATTCCCCGAACGGGGGGAGGGCGAATTGCTGTCCTCTGAAATGCTCGACCAGGATGCCGCCGGCCGAGACCATGACAAGGGGTCCGAAATCGGGATCCCGGACGCAGCCGAAGGCGAGTTCGACCCCCTTGGGCGCCATCCTCTGGACGATGACCCGCGGCCCAAGGGTTGCGGTGAGCGCTTGGTATGCGTTTGCCAATTCCAGGCGGTTGCGCAGATCGAGCAAGACGCCGCCCACCTCGCTTTTATGCTCGATGCCCCGGGCGGCAGTCTTCAAGGCGAGGGGATAGCCAAGTCGATCGGCAGCCGAGAGGGCGCTGTCGAGCGTCTCGCACGCCTCGTTGTCGACAACGGGTATCCCGAAGCTCGAAAGAAGCGCCAAGCACGTGTGCTCATCGATGGAGCCGCTTCCTGCGAGCGTCTCGTTCCAATGGGCGGCTTCGCTGGCCTGGGGGGCAGGCAACGGCTTGCGCAACCGAGCCCGAGCGTCAGCCCAGCTCTGAAGCTCCGTGACGGCATTGAGCGCCTCGCCGATGCCATTGATGCATGGGACCCCGCGATCGGCGAGCCTCTCGCCGAGCCGAAAGTTGTTGGCGCGGCCAAAGCTCGAATAGAAAAAGCATGGTTTGTCCGTCCGCTCAGAAAGCCCAAGCGCAAGGTCGAGCAGGCGCTCTTCGTAGATGTAGTCATCCCTCAGATCGGCCTCGAAGCCGATCATGGACACCTCATGGGCCGATGACAGAACGCGGAAAGCGTCCTGGAAAGGCTTTGAGAAGTCCTCCGTCATATCCGCCGCACAATCCAGGGGGTTCGAAGGCTCCAGCTTGGCCGGCAGGATCGCCCGGAGGCTGTCGATGGTCGTTTCGGAGAGCCGCGCAAGCCGCGCATCGGTTTCCGCCGCAAGATCAATGGCAAGCTCACGAAGCCCGCCTGAATCGGTGATCAGAGCCGTGCCTCCCTGTCCAGGCCGGCGCCCGGTCGCACAGAGGGCGGCGATGTTCATCAGCTCATCGACGGACCGGGCGATGATCGCCCCCGTGTCCACGAACACGGCATCATAGGCGGCGTTCGATCCGGCCAACGCCCCCGTGTGAGAGCGCGCCATGCGGGCGCTCTCGTCCGTGCGGCCGACCTTGCGAACGACCACCGGCACGTCCGCCCGGCGGGCTCGCTCCAGGCTCGACCGGAAGGCTTTCGGGTTGCGGGCAGATTCCATGAAGACAGCGATAACCTTGGTGGTTTCGCGAGCGGCGGCAAAGTCGATGTATTCGTCGATCGTGGCTCCAATCTCCTGGCCCGGCGAAAGGAGCAGGTCGAACCGGTAGCGCGGGTCGTTCATCGCCAGACTGGTGAAGACAGACCCGGAATGAGCGATCAGGGTGATGCCGCCGGGTTTGAGATGTGAGGCGCCGTAGAAGCTGGCGACGCAACCGGTGCCGACGTTGATGAGCCCCATGCCGGCGCCGCCGCAGACTGGGATTTCATGCTCCGTCGCGATCTCCTTCAGCCTGGCAAGCAACGGCATGCGGCCGGTGGTCTCGCCGAAGCAGGCATCGAAAATGACCGCCGATTTCGCCCCACCTTCGATGGCGTCCAGGAGCGACCGTTCGAGGTTGGCGGCGCCAACCCCCAGGATCGCCAGGTCAGGCGCCTCGCCGAGTCCGGCCAGGCTTGGGTGACACGGCTTATCGAGCACGCGGTCATAACGAGGATTCACGAAATCGATCCGCCCGTTGAAGCCGGCGCTGGTGACAGCTTGCGCCAACCGCAGGCCGAACGACCCGGGACGCTGGGAAACGCCCGCTACGGCAATCGACCGCGCATCCAACATGGGCGCCAAACGGTGGCCGGACGCGACGGCGAGCGGAAGAGGTCGGGCGGCTGTCATCGTCAGCTTCCGCTGAAGCGTGCTGGCCGCTTCTCGGCGAAGGCAACGGCGCCTTCGTCGAAGTCGTCCGACTGAAGCATCCGTTCATAGTGGTCAAGGCCGCTCTTACCGACCCAAGCCTGCCGGGTCAGTCCGTGAGCAGCTTCGAGAGACAAGTGCGCCGTGGCGCGCATGAATTCCTTCAAGGCCTTGGCGACGAGCGGGGCGCCGGAAGCGATGTTCCTGGCGATTTCGAGTGCGTGCTCAAGGATCAGCTCCCGAGGCACGACGTCGCGCACGAGACCCCAATGCTTTGCCTCGGCCGCCGGCATGCGTCGCCCGGTCAACATCAGGTCGATGGCGACATTGTACGGGACGCGGCGGTGCAGCTTCTGGATGGCACCGCCATCGGGCAGGAAGCCTCGCTGCATCTCCGGGAGGGCGAAGTATGCGTCCTCAGAGGCGACGATGATATCTGCGCCCATCGCCAGCTCGAACCCGCCGCCCACGGCCGCGCCGTTCACAGCTGCGATGACAGGCTTGGTCAGGTCGAAGAATTCGGGCAGCCCGCCGAGGCCTCCTGGACCGATGTCAAATCCCTTCTCGGCATCGCGACCATCGCCGCGTGCCGCTGCTTTCAGATCCCAGCCGGCTGAGAAGATTCGCTTCGGGTTTTCGGCCGCGATGAGAACGGCGCATCGAAGATCGTCGTCGTCATTGAACGTCTCGAAGGCGTGAAACAGCTCGTATGAAAAGGCGGTGTCGATCGCGTTGGCCGGTGGCCGGTCCATGGTGACGACCATGATCCCGGGCTGGATCTCCACTGAGAGCTGAGAAGGCATTGGGTGGGTCTCCATCATTAGATGCCCTCATGCCAGCGATTGATGGCTTGGCGAGGTGATGGCTACACTAAACGACAAGAGAGGACGCGATAGCCATGATACTCTCATGGGAGTATGAAGCTCCGTCATGAAGTATTGGCAACACATTCCCCCGCTGCGCGTGATGTTGGCGGTCGAAGCGACGGCACGCCTGGGGAGCTTCTCGAAGGCTGCCGTCGAGTTGAACGTCACCCAATCCGCTATCAGCCATCTGATCTCGCATGCGGAGGAGTTTCTTTCGGTGCGCCTGTTCGATCGTCAGAGCAGGCCGGTCCAGCCAACGTCAGAAGGCCAGCGCTATGTGAACGCTCTCGTTTCCGGTTTGAACATCATCCGAAGCGAAGGCGCGTTCCTTCAGAAGGGGAGAACCGTCAACGGTCTTACCGTCTCGTGCAACCTCGCCTTCGCGAATTACTGGCTGCTCCCGCGCTTGAAGAAGTTCCACGAGATGCATCCCGACATCACGGTGAATATGGTCACGGCCTATCAGGGACTGCCCGACCTGTCCGACGCCATCGATATCTCGATCCGCTTCGGGAAGGGAAACTGGCCCGACTGCACTGCCGAGCACCTTCTTTCCGAGTTCATCGTTCCGGTCGCCAGCCCTGCCTATGTGGACCGTGCGCCGCCTGTTGCTGCGCCGGGCGATTTCCTCGGGCACCTTTTGCTCCATGCGAGAGCCGACGACAGGACCTGGTTCGACTGGGACCAATGGTTCGCTCATTTCGGCGTACGGACCAATTCCTTGCCCGGACCGCAATTCGACAACCATTTGACGATGATGCAGGCGGCGCTTGCCGGACAAGGAATTGCGCTGGGTTGGATCGGCACGTCGTCCGAGTTCGTGCGGGCAGGCCAACTCGTAGAGCTCTTCCCCGAGAAGGTGCCGGCTGAAGGTGGCGTCTACCTTGTCTGGCGGACGAGCGTGCCCCTCTCGCTGGCTGCCAAGACATTTGCCACCTGGATCCTGTCGCACGCGACTTCAGGCTAGGATCGAATTTCGCAGTCCCGGTGGCCGGGTCTGTGGGCTAGGTGAGATGCGGCGAGATCTGCTCTTGTCTTCGTGCCACATACGCGTCCAGTTCTTCACGGACCGCGTCGTCCATCCACGGTGGCTGATAGTCCTCCAGGATCGCCTCGGCCTTTTCTCGGCAACGCTGTGCCATGTCCTTTGAGCCCTTCACACGCCACTGCTCGTAGCTCAGGTAATCGAGCATCTCCGGGGAGACAAACGCATCCTTGAACCTTTTCAGCGTGAATGCGTCGCCGAGGTAGTGGCCTCCGGGTCCGATCCGGCGGACCGCCTCGAGCGCCTCGTCGAAATGATCGAAGGAAATTCCTTCGGCATACTTGGCCATCAGCAGGTTCTGCTCCGCGTCGGCGACGAACTTCGCCATGCAACACACGAGACCCGCCTCGTCCCATCCACCAGCGTGCATCATGAGGTTCGAGCAGGCCGTCGCCCCGGCCATATAGGCAATGGCGGACTTGTATCCGCTTTGGGCGTCGAAGGTCTTGGCCGAGGATTGAGAGGCGGTCGTCCTCCACGGCAGTCCGTAGCGCCTGGCAAGTTGACCGATGACGACATTGATCAGGCTCACTTCCGGCATTCCAGACATCGGAGCGCCGCTGCGCATCGAGACCGACACAGAATACTGGCCGTAGATCATTCGCGCGCCAGGTGCGGCGAGTTGCGTGTACGCCAATGCGGCCAGCGCCTCGGCGTTGAGCTGCGCTATGGTGGCGGGGATGTCGGCCGGCGTGTTGGCGGCGCCAAGGACGAAGGGCGACAGCAACACCACCTGGTTGGCCTCCGCATACACGCGAAGGCCCTCCAACATGGTCGCGTCCCAGACGAGCGGCGAATTCCCGGAGACGTGACCGGCGATGACTGCGTTCTGGTCCATGAACGCGTTGCCATGGACGATGCGCGCCAAGGCGATGGAGTCTTCCGCCCGCTCCTTGCCGGTGGTCAGCCCGAAGATCGGCATGTTCGTTTCGACAAGGCCGGAATGAACGATGTGAAGGTGGCGCCAGGGGACCGCGATGTCCGTCGGCTCGCAGGTAAATCCGCCGGCAATATGGAAGCCAGGCAACATCTGCGTCAGGCGGTTCATGTTCCTGAGGTCTTCGATCGTCGAGGCGCGCCGTACGCCCTGCAAGTCACGAATGTTCGGCGCGCCCTGCATCGTGCCGAAGGTCATGGTGTCGAGCGAGATCTCCACATGCTGGGCAGGATCTCTCGAGGTCATCTCGAAACGCCTCGGCGCCTTGGCGATGAGACCCATCACCATCTCGCCGTCGAGCCTGACGCGCTGGCCCTTCACGTCGGCTCCATAGTCCCGCCATTGGTGAAGGGCGGTCTCATCCCTGAACTCGATCCCGACCTCGCGCAGGATCGCGAGGGAAGCGAGGTGGATGCGTTCGAGCTGCTCGGCGCTCACCGCCTCGACCGGACGAATGCCGTAGCGGACTGTAGACAGTCTCGGCCGTCTCTCTGCTTCGCGTGCGGCGACGACCGAAGCGCGGCCACCGCGGCGCCGGACTGTAGGAGCTTCAGTCGTCACGTTTCTTCCTCACGGTGAGATCGACCGTCGTCGGTGACTGTCGACTGGTCCCTCGTCGACGACTTGGTCGAGAGAACGGTCACGCTTGCTCCAACCAGACTTTCTGCAGTTCGATCTGGAAGGTCGGATGGATGCCGTAGCCCTGCACCCTGCTGCTCATATGGCAGAACAGCTTCTGCCAGAACGGCTGAATGATGATGCCCGAATCCTGAATGATCAATTCGACGTCCTTCATGGCCTCCTTCCGCTTGCTGGGATCGCTTATCGACAATGCTTCCTTCAGTTTGGCATCGAACTTCGGGTCCGAGTAACCGGTCTCGTTCCAGGCTTCGCCGCTCCGATAGGCGAGGGCCAGAACCTGGACGCCAAGCGGCCGCATGTACCAGATCGTCATGGAGTAGGGGTATTTGGACCAATCATTCCAATAGGTTGAGCCGGGCAGAACGGTTCGCTTGACCTTGATGCCAGCGTCGCGCAGCTGAGCGGCGAGCGCATCGCCGGTGTTCTTCTGCCAATCGCCCTCGACCGTGATCAGCTCGTGCTCGTAGTCGATCTGGCCGGCTTCCTCCAACAACTTCTTGGCGCCGGCCACGTCACGAGTCTTCTTTGGCAGCGGGTAATATTCAGGGTGGATCGGGCTGACATGGTGATTTTCGCCGACCTCGCCGCGTCCGCTGTAACCGAGCTGGAGCACCACGTTGTTGTCGACCGCCATTTGCAATGCGTTGCGAACGCGCTGGTCATCGTAGGGCTTGTTGGTGACGTTGGTTCGCGCGACCACCGTCGTTGCCGTGGCGATCTCCGATTTCGTCAGACCCATCTCATCCAGAATGTCGACGAAGTCCGCCGGAGTCTCCTTGTTGACATCGATCTCACCCGACTCGAAGGCGTTCACCGTCGTCGAGAAATCGGTGCCGTAGTCGACGAACTCGACAGTGTCGAGCAGCGCCTCTCCGCCCCACCACTTGCCGTTCTCGCGCCTCTTCACAACCGCCTTCTCACCGACGTCATACGATACGAGTTCGAACGCACCGGTGCCGATCGGCTTGCCGATGGGATCTGCGCCGTCAGCATCGAAATTGCGGTGGACCAGCAAGGCGGGATAGTCGGTCATGCTGGGGATGATCGAAATATCCGATCCGCTGAGGGCCAACTTCACCGTGTGATCGTCGACCTTCGTGATGGCCCCGTCGCGTGCCTTGCCGGTCTTCTCGTCGATCAGCGTGGCGACCCGTGCTGCCATGGAGTTGCCCGTGGCGTTCTTGTCGCACCAGCGCGTGAAGTTGTAGATGACATCGTCTGCGTCGAACGCATCACCGTTGTTCCAGGTCGCATCCTTGCGGAGGTGAAGCACGTATTCGGTGGCGTCATCGTTGACGTCCCAGCTCTCGAGCAGCACCGGTTCGAAGGTGAACTCCCGCGTGTATTTCACGAGGGGTTCGAGCCAGGTGCGGGTGATGTTGGCCATCTCCACCCAATCATAGGTGCGGGGGTCCTTTTGCCCTTTCACTTCCATGCCGATGCGCAACGTACCGCCCTTCTTTCCTTCCTCTGCGAGCGCAGCGGTCGGGACGGCGACGCCGATCAGACCGTAGGCGAGTGCCGTCGAAGCACCCATGACGCTGGCGATCGCGAGAAATTCGCGCCGATCCATTCGACCATCGACAACCTCACCGGCCATCTCGTGGATGAATTCCGGGACGCGATCGCCATTGCTCTTGAAGTATCCCATCGTCTCCTCCGACTTCTTCTTGCGACCGGGCCCAGGGGCGGGTCGAAAGCGCATGGTTCATCCATCAGACCTGTAGCCTTCGAGACTGGCGCAAGACCTTGGTGAACCAAACCAAGAAAAAGTGCGCGAAAGGAAAGTTCTGCTTTCTAAAGCGACCTCGTTTCGAACTATTGCCGGAGCACGACGAGGCCTAGCGACTTCTTGCGAGATTGGGCTCTGCCGTGGTGTCGTGGGCGGTCACAGGGCACCATTGCCAAGTCGCTCAGAGCTCGAGCGCATCCACGAATGGCGCCTTGGACATCGGGACCGCCCCTGCCGATGTAATGCGAACCTGCTGCTCCAGTTTCACGCCTTCCGCGCCGCCGATCTCCCCTATGAAACTCTCCACGCAGACAACCATGTTCTCCTCGAAATGGGCATCGTAGCCCCAGTCCTCCCAGTCGGCTGTGTAGACGACCGTCGGGTATTCATCGACGAAGCCGGCGCCATGGATCATCATGGTGTAGCGATGTGGAACGTACTTTTCCGGTACGGGCCAGCAGATCTCGGCGAACTCCTTGAACGACAATCCTGGCTTGATGATCTCGATGTTGGTCAAGATCTGCTCTTGAGCGATGTCGTAGAGCATGCGCTGATTGTCCGTGGCGCGCTTCCCCGGACAGACAAAGCTTCGAGACACGTCGGCGAGGTAGCCGAAAGGCCCCACCATGTCCGTGTCGAACCCGACCAGGTCCCCGGCCTGGATCGTTCGATCGGAACACTCCTGAAACCAGGGATTCGTTCGTTCGCCGGAGGCAAGGAGCCGACATTCGATCCATTCGCCACCGTGCGAGATGTTGGTATCGTGAAGCACGCTCCACAGCTGGTTCTCGCTGATCCCGGGCTCCACGGCGCCCCTCATGCGATCGATGGCGACGTCACAGACGTCCATTGAAAGCTGCATGCATTTGAGCTCTTCAGGCGTCTTGATCATCCGCGCCTGCTCCAGGCATTCCTGCGCATCGCAGAGCTCGATCCCTGCATCGGTGAGCAATCGTGCTCCCCACGGTTCGCAACGATCGATGGCCAAGCGACGGTTGCTTCGTCCATGCTCGGCCATGAGACCGATAACCTCTTCGGCCCATTGATTTGTCTTCTCCCGAACGCGTGGGCCGGCCATGAAATAGAACCAGGAGATGCTCCGTCGCAGCTCGTCGACCGTTTCCAGATCGTCGCTCAGATGGAAGGTCCCGCCAAATTCGAAGAGTATGACCGGGCCGTCGGTGGCCACGAAGACGTATCGCCCGGGCGCATGCATCGTCCAGATCATCATGTTGCGCGATCCGGTCGCATAGCGAATGTTCATGGGATCCGAAAGCAATGCGCCCGCCAGATCGCGCTTGGACAACTCCGACTTCAGCCGGGCCAGCCGATCCTTCCGCATCTTCTTCTCGTCAATCGATGCGATACGCTCTTGGAGGTCGATTTCGATCGGCGAGACTCGCCACTGCCTTGCTGGTTCGCCAAGGCCACGTTCTTGAGCAGTCGAAAGGATCCGGCTCACCTTTTTCCACCTGCGGTCATCGTCGGTCGCCGGGAGTTCATTTGGGCGTGCGGTGCTTGTCAACGCTACAAAATATCCGCTACGGATAACCAATTGTTATGGGGAGACTTTCGGGCATGAGCTTGTCTTCGCGGCGGCTGCCTTCCCTGAACGCTCTGGCCACCTTCGAGGCTGCCGCGCGCCTGCGGAGCTTTTCGTCGGCGGCACGCGAGCTCAATGTCAGCCAGCCGGCCGTCAGTCGACAGGTGAAGGTGCTCGAGCGCGACCTCGGGTTCAGACTGTTCAAGCGAGGCTATCGAGCGGTCGAGTTGACGACCGAAGGTCGCGTACTCGGCGAGGTCTTGAGCGGATCGCTGGAGACGATCGCCAGAACTGTCGAAGACTTGCGGGGGCCAGAGCATTCGCAAACGCTGCGGATTGGCTCGACCGTCGCGTTCGCGCATTTTTGGCTTCTTCCGCGCCTTCAAGATTTCCGGCACCATCACCCATCGCTCAAGGTGCGGGTCGTGGCGTTGGACGACGAGTTCGACCTGCGCAACAGAGAGGTCGATGTCGTCATGCGTTTCGGCACGCCGCCCTTCGAGGACGGTCAGGTGATCGCCACGAGGCAGGACGAGGTCTTTCCGGTGTGTTCCCCTGCGCTGAGGGAGCGCGTGGGCGGCCTGACCGACCTCAGAGCGTTGCTCGATCTTCCATTGATCAGTACCGAGACGCGTCGTCCGAGCTGGATGGACTGGCCTAGCTGGCTGCAGGCGGCCGGACTAGGAGAACTCGATCCGCCCATGGCGCTTCACTTCAATTACTACACCGACGCAATCTCGGCCGCCGTGGCCGGTCAGGGTGTTGCACTGGGCTGGAACTTCATCATCGGAGATCTGGTCGCGAGCGGCCAGCTGGTCAGGCTGTGCGAACAGGCGGTTCCGTCGCAGGCCACGTTCAACATGGTCGTCCCGCGGTCTCCCCGGAACCGCAAGCTCGTCGATCAGGCCTCACTCTGGTTCAGGAACGCTTTTGGCGCCACTCGTGAGTGACCTATGATGCAGCTTCGTCGCGCAATTCGAAACTCGGTCCCGTCGCTCCACAGCCTGGTCCTCTTCGAGGCTGCAGCCCGGCATCTCAACTTCTCGAAAGCCGCCAACGAACTGTCGATCACCCAGCCGGCAGTCAGTCATGGCATCCGGCAGCTCGAGGCCATGCTCGGCCATCCGCTCTTCGTGCGCGAACACCGGGCCTTGAGCCTTACCAGCCAAGGACTACGCCTCTATTCTGCAGTCGCCACCGGGTTCGCGACAATCTCGGAAACACTCGCGGACATATCAGGATCGGACCATCGCGACTCTGTTGTCGTCAGCACGTCTACCGTGCTGGCCACAGAGTGGTTGTTACCACGGCTTTCGTCGCTCAGAGGTTTGCATCCTCAGCTACGGGTTGAGATACGAAGTCTCGACCGCGACCCGGATCTGGCGGCCAGCAACATCGACGTTCATGTGCGGCTGGGCGATGGCCAATGGCCTGGGTGTCGCAGCATCAAGCTTTGGGCAGAGCATATCGTGCCGGTCTGCAGCCCGGACTATCTCGAGCGGAACGGCCCATTCAGGGACCTGTCCGAGCTCCTGTTCCAGAGGCTGATCCACTATGTCGATCCATATCGCTTTCGGATCGGATGGGCAGAGTGGCTGCGCGCCATCGGAATATCGATGCCATTGAACCTGCCGGGCACTTTGCACGTCAACGACTCCCTGGTGGCGTTGAAGGCGGCAGAGGTCGGGGAAGGCGTCGCGCTCGGTTGGCGGCCGATCGTCAACCGTGCGCTCGACGAGGGACGCCTCGTTCGCGCCCACTCGTCCTATCTCCTGACCGGGCACCATCATTATGCGGTGACAAACGAGACCCCGAGCCCGAGCAAAGCTGTCCTGCAATTCTGCGACTGGCTTGCGGATCAAGGCTCGACCCCCTGAATTCGAGCGCCGGTCTGCCGTGAGACCCGTATGAGAGATCGGCGTCCGGTTCATGGTTCCATGAACGGAATTGGGGTTTACGCCGCCGGGGTGCTGCCGGAATTGATCATCGTGCTGGCAATGACCAGTTTGCTTTTCGGGGGCTTGCTCGAAAATGTCGTCTGATCCGCTCCTGCAGCCTTTCACATTGAAGAATGTGACGTTCCGCAATCGGCTCATGTCGACGGCTCATGAGCCGGCCTACACCGAGGACGGCCTGCCCAAGGAGCGCTATCGCCTCTACCATTCCGAGAAAGCCAAGGGTGGCATTGCTCTGACCGCCATCGGGGGGTCGTCCGTGGTCGCCGCCGACAGCCCGCAAGCCTTCGGCAACATCATGCTTTACAAGGACGAGTGCGTCAGGTGGCTGCGTGAATTGGCCGACGACGTCCACGCACACGGCGCTGCCGTGATGATCCAGATCACCCATCTCGGCAGCCGGACGAACTGGAACAAGGCGGACTGGCTGCCCATGGTCGCGCCTTCGCCCATCCCGGAGCCCGCTCACAGGTCGTATCCCAAGGCCTTCGAAGACTGGGACGTCGAGCGTATCGCGAAAGCGTATGCCGATGCCGCCGAGCGCGTGAAGGAAGCAGGCCTGGATGGGCTCGAACTTGAATGCGCGTCTCACATCATCGCGCAATCCTGGTCTCCGAAGACAAACCAGCGCTCGGACGAGTATGGCGGGTCGCTCGACAACAGGTTGCGGCTCGTCGTGCAGCTTCTGAAGTCGGTTCGCGAGCGAGTTGGGCCCGACTTCATCGTTGGCGTCAGAGCGGTGTTGGACGAGGACTGGAAAGGCGGGTTGGCCCGAAACGAGGGGTTCGAGATCGCGCAGCGCCTCACTGATACTGGTCTCATCGATTTCATAAACGTCATCCGAGGGCACGTGGCAACCGATGAAGGTCTGAGCCATGTCATCCCCACGATGGGCACCCCATCATCTCCTCACTTGGACTTTGCAGGTGAAATCAAGGCGGCCGTCGGCATCCCGACCTTCCATGCCGCGCGCATCCAGGATGTCGCCACTGCCCGCTATGCCATCGCCAGCGGGAAACTGGACATGGTGGCGATGACGCGAGCGCATATTGCGGACCCGCACATCGTCAAGAAGATCCTCTCGGGTCGGGAAAGCGAGATCCGCCCGTGTGTCGGCATGGGATACTGCATCGACTCGATCTACGCGGGCCAGGCGGTCTGTATTCACAATGCGGCCACCGGGCGGGAGGCGACCATTTCCCACCTTGTGCCTCGCACCGACGGACCGATCCGAAATGTCGTTGTCGTCGGAGCTGGACCGGCCGGATTGGAGGCAGCCCGCGTTGCCGCCGAGCGGGGGCATCGCGTGACAGTGCTGGAGGCAAATTCTCGCGCCGGCGGCCAGGTCCTCGTTGCAGCTGCCCTCAAGCGTCGGCAGGAGATCGTTGGGATCGTCGACTGGCGTCTGAGCGAATGCGAGCGACTGGGTGTGAACATTCGCTACAACGTCTTCGCCGATGTCGGCGACATCATCGATCACCAACCTGACTATGTGATCGTGGCGACCGGCGGTATGCCGAACCTGAGCTTTCTCGAAGCCGGAGAGGACCTTGCATGTACGAGTTGGGATGTCCTGACTGGTGCGGTCAAGCTTCACGGATCGGTTCTTGTCTATGACGGGAATGGTGGCCACCCCGGAATGACTGCCGCCGAATTCGTTGCCCTTTCCGGGCTGGAGCTGGAGGTCGTCACGCCAGAGAGGACGCTCGCCCCGGACATCGGCGCAACGAGCTATCCCGCCTACTTCAAGGCGCTCAGTCGCTCCAAGGCAAAGGTTTCGCTCAACCTGCGGCTCGAACGCGTCGAGCGCCTAGGCAATCGGCTCGTTGCGATCTTCGATGACGAGTACGGGAGGGCTACCGTTGAGAAGGAAGTCGATCACGTGGTGATCGAGAATGGAACGCTGCCGCTCGACGACCTCTATTTCGCCCTCAAGCCGTACTCCGTCAACGATGGCGCCGTAGACTATGACGAGATGCTCTCGAACGCGCCGCAGACGCCCGAGCGAAACCGGGATGGAACATTCAGGCTCTTCCGGATCGGCGATGCCGTTGCCAGCCGAAACATTCATGCTGGGATCCTGGAGGCGAACCGCCTTATGCGAGCCTGCTAGCGGGGGCTGCCCACGACGTCGAAGCATCTTGCGTCCGTCCTAGATGACCGCTTCCTCCAGGAATGGGTCGTTGCGGGCTATCCGGTCGTAGCCGAACGGCGCCAAATCCAACGTCTGGAAGGCCCCGTGAACAATCAGCTCCGAGACGGCACGGCCCACGGCAGGCGACTGCTGAAGGCCGTGACCGGAAAAGCCGTTGGCGAACATGAAGTTGGCGACCTCGGGATGGAAGCCGACAATGCCGTTGTGGTCGAGCGTGTTGTATTCGTAGTGGCCGGTCCAGCTCGTCTGGACCTTGAGGGCATCGAAGGCGGGGATGCGATGCCAAAGTGATGGCCAGATGCGCTCCTCGAACTCGCTATGGTTCATCTCGAAGTCTTCGTAGTCGGCCGGACCGTCGTCGACCGGCGTGTTCCCGGTCAGAAACAGCTCGCCTTCGGGACGCACAAAGGTGCCCGAGAGGTCGATGACGTTTGGCATCCTGCCAGGTATCGGCGTGGCGCTGGAAAAGACGAAGCTGTACCTTTTGAACGGCGCAACGGGGATGGTGAGCCCCGCCATGGCTGCGACCTGCTGGGCGCGCGGACCGGCTGCATTGACGAGCGTGCCGCAGGAAATGGTCTCTCCGGTCGCGAGCTTGGCGGCGGTCACTCGACCGCCACTCAAGTCGAGCCCCGTCACCGCGTTGTCGATATACTCGACGCCCGAGGCACGTGCAGCGCGTCGGAAGCCGTTCAAGAGCCCCATGGAATCGAACCAACCCTCATCCCTCGAGCCCCATGACCCGCCGCCGAGATCATCGACGTTCAACCAGGGAAAGTGATCCTTCAACGGGCCTTGCTCGAGGAAGATCGTATGCGCTCCGAGGCTGCGCTGCAGGTCGACACGGGCCTTTGCGGCTTCTCCGCCTTCCGGCGTGCAACAATACAGATAGCCGTGCTCTCGAAATCCCAAATCCGGTGAAGGCTCATCTCGATAGAACGACTTCATTCGCTCCGGGAAATTCCGGATCAACTCGATGCCGAACTGGCTGATCTTGACGTTGATCGGATTCGAGAATTGCTGCCGAATGGCACTCGTGGAGAGCGCCGTCGAGGAGAACTCGTAGGTGCTGTCGCGCTCGACGACCAGGATCGAGGCGCGATCGCCGACCGCTTGACTGAGCCAGTAGGCGATCGACGAGCCGACGGCGGCCCCACCGACGATAACGACGTCATAAGCCGCGCGGGCAGGTGCCTTGTATGGTGGGATGGTCATCCAGGAATCGTCAGATCCGGTGAAAGCGCTTTGAAATTTGTATGACGTCCTATATCATATGAAAATCGCGTCGGACAAGGGCGACGATGGGGCCAAAGTGAAGAGGGCTGGTGGATGCGGGGGACAGGCAAGGCGGATGTGTTTGTCATGCTGGCCCATCCTGTTGGCCATGCGAAGAGCCCGGGCATCTTCAACGAGATTTTCGAGAAGAGGGGCCTCGACAGCTTGATGGTGCCCATGACCTGCCGCCCCGAGGATTTCGACACCTTCTGGGCGGGGCTGACTGCGGCCGAGAACGTTCGCGGCGTGATCGTCTCAGTGCCCTACAAGACGGCGGTCTACCACAAGTGCACCGCCGCTCATGATCGCGCTGCGCGCGTTCAGAGCGCGAATTCGGTGCGCCGCCAGGCAGATGGAAGCTGGTACGCGGACAATTTCGACGGCGTCGGCTTCATCGACGGCCTGAGAGCCGGCGGACACGAGGTCGAGGGCAGGCGGGTCCTCCAGGTCGGGGCGGGTGGTGCAGGAGCGTCGCTCGCCTATTGCCTGGCTGAGGCCGGAGCGGTGGAGATCAGGCTCAACGACATCGATGTCAGCCGGGCGGAGAACCTCGCTGCCCTGGTCAGGCAAGCGTTCCCGAAATGCAGCATTGCCGTGGGAGCGCCGGACCCGTCCGGCATGGATATGGCGATCAACGCGACGCCCGTCGGGCTCAAGGTCAGCGATCCGCTTCCTATGGATGTGAGTAAGCTGACACCCGAGATGACGGTGGTCGACATCATCATGGACCCGGAAGAGACCTCGCTGTTGCGAGCAGCCAAGGAAATCGGCTGTCGTGTCCAGCCGGGACGTCCGATGATGGATTTTCAGGTGCGCGGCATGTCCGAATTCTTCGGAATCGACGACAAGGGCCGCGTCGATGGCTGAGCAACGCGCTGCCGTGATCGTCGGCGGCACCTCCGGCATAGGCAGGGCGATCGCCCTTCGGTTCGCACAGGACGGATACAGCATCGTCGTCGCCGGCCGGGACGTTGCGCGTGGCAACGAGGCGGCGTCCGAGTGCGAAAGGGAAGGCGCCCCTGAAGCGAGGTTCATCGAGACCGATGTCGGGCGGGACGGTTCTGTCTCGGCATTGGGTCGATCCGTTGTCGACGCATTCGGCGCACCCCATGTCGCGGTGAATTGCGCGGGTATCCTGCAGAGCGGCAAGCGGGTGCTGGAGCAAGACCTCGACGAGGACGAAGCGATATGGCGGATCAACTATCGCGGCACGTTGCTCGGTTGTCAGACATTCGGCCGGATCATGTCAGCCGCGGGCCGCGGCGCAATCCTCAACGTCGGTTCGCTGGCGTCCTTCGCGCCTCTTTCGCTGCCGGCGTATGCGCCCGGGAAGCATGCGGTCCTGGCGTTGACGCAGATTCTCGCCGCAGAGCTCGGTCCAAGCGGCGTCCGGGTCAACGCCGTCGCGCCCGGCTACACGCTGTCGGACGGGCTGAAGGAGAAGATCGCAAAGGGTGAGCGCAACCCCGAGGCCATCGTCGCGACCACGGCGCTTCGCCGTTTCGTAGAGCCTGGCGACGTTGCCGAGGCGGCATTGTTCCTCTGCTCGGATCGAGCCTGCTCGATCACCGGTGTCACCTTGCCCGTCGACGCAGGCTGGCTCGTTCAGGCGCCTTATGCGCACTATCTTCAGGGCAACCCCATCCGCACCGTCCCCGCCTCCTCATTCGCACCGAAGGCAGGTCCTTCATGACGAAGCGGAAGCCGCTCTCGACAGTGGTGGCCGAGAGCCTCTCGGACAAGATTCGATCAGGCTCGCTTGGCCCGGGCGACCAATTGCCTACCGAGCTCGAGCTTTGCCACGAATATGACGTCAGCAGGACGGTGATCAGGGAAGCCGTTGCGCGGCTGCGCTCCGACGGGATTGTCGTGCCGCATCAGGGCCGCGGAATGTTCGTCAGCGAAACGCCGGTCTCCCGTGGCTTCTCGATCCCGCACGAAGCCTTGAAGTCCCTCCCTGAGACGATCGCCTTGCTGGAGTTGCGGTTGAGCGTCGAGACGGAAGCGGCCGGCCTCGCCGCGGAACGACGCACACCACAGGAAGCCCTGGAGATACGAGCCTTGATGGAGGAGGTGGATGCGCGGCATGCCGATCCTGGCTCGGTCGAGATCCACTACGACTACGACTTCCACGTCGCCATCGCCAAGGCGTCCGGTAATGCCTTCATTCACGGGTTCCTGAACTATTTGAGGCCAATCATCGTGCCTCGGTATCAACTGGGCTACGTCGTGGCGCCGGAACGCAAGGAGCACTACTACGCGCGCATCCATGCCGAGCACAGCAAGGTCGTCGAGGCGATCGAACGGCAGGATTCCACAGGTGCGCGGACTGCCATGCGCCGACATCTCGTCAACAGCCTCGAGAGGGTCCGCGGCCTCGCTCGGGAATCCGGCGCCGCCGCCACGGAGAAAGAGCAAAAGGAGGCCGCGGCTTCACTGTTCGCGCGTCTGCGAGACCCCGTCGGAGGACGAGCGAGGTGAGGCGATGCATCCTGGGCTCGGAGAGCTGAGTTGACGACTGTGCTCCTAACCGGCGCCACGAGCGGGATCGGCAAGGCCATGTCGATTTCGCTGAGCGATGCGGGCTATGAGGTCTATGCCATCGGGCGCAACGTATCGGCTCTGGAGGAACTACGCCGGGAGCGACCCGCAACAATTCCGATCGCAGTGGACGTGAGGGATCTCGAAGCCCTCCAGGCCGCTGTTGCGGGCCTCCACATCGACGTGCTCATCAACAATGCGGGCATCATGCCGCCCCTCGGCAACTTTGCCGACATGGCGGTTTCCGACATAGAGGCGACGCTCGAGGTCAACCTCAACGCGGCAATTCTTCTGACCCGGATGATCGTGCCTCAGATGCTGGCCCGGCAGTCGGGTCACGTCCTGTTCACCGGCTCTTCCACTGCTCATGCCGCGTTCCCCAACGTGGCCGTCTACTCCGCGACCAAGGCAGCGCTATCCGGCTTTGCCGCAGCCTTGCGAGCGGACACTTCTCAGTTTGGCATCAGGGTGACCGAGATTGTCGCCGGCCGCGTCGAGACCCAGCTCTACGACTGCATCCTCGACGCGGACGCGCGTGCAGCGATGTATTCCGGCAACGTTGCCGTCCAGCCGATGGACGTCGCGAAGATGGTCGTTGCGCTCTTGAGCTTGCCCGCCTCGGCAAACGTAACCCGTTTCGACATCATGCCGACTCGCCCGGTCGCCCCCAGCAGGAGCACGAAGGACCCATGAGATGAACGACCTTTCGCTCGTGATCGTCGGCGGCGGTTCCGGCCTCGGTGCGCTGTTGTCGCGCATGGCTGTGGAGGCCGGCGCCTCGAAGCTCGGCATCGTCGACGTCAATCAGGAGGCCGCCGAGGCAGCATTGGAGCCGGCACGCGCCAAACGCCTTCCAACAGCGTCGGCCAAGTGCGACATCCGGATCGGTGCCGAATGTCATGCTGCATTCGATGTGATCGTATCGAGACTTGGTCGGGTCGACACGCTAATCAACTGCGCCGCCATCTACCCGCGGCGAACGATTCTCGAAATCACCGATGCCGACTGGGACGCCTCCAACGGCGTCAACGTCAAGGGTACCTATCATATGATGGTGGCTGCGGTTCGTCATATGCAGCAGCAAGAGCCCAATGGAAACATCAGGGGCCGCATCGTGAACCTGACCTCGGTCGATGCGTTTAAAGCCCATCCGCAGAACGCTCACTATGCGGCAACCAAAGCCGCGGTCGTGAGCCTCACACGATCGTTCGCCCAGCATGTCGCCAAGGACGGCATCCTGGTAAATTCCGTCGCACCCGCTGGGATGGCGACCGAGCGTGCAAGAGACCTTGGTTTTCTGGACGAGCTTGCCAAAGCCAGCCCGCTCGGACGGGGCGCGCAGCCGGCCGAGATCGCCGAATGGGTGTTGATGACCGGCGGACCCAAGAACACGTACATGACGGGCGAGCAGGTCATCGTGTCCGGCGGCTACATCTATGCCTGACCCGAAGCGGGGAGCAGGCTTCCCATGACCGGCAAGCTGCGCCTTCCGCCGCTCAATGCCCTGCGGGTCTTCCATGCCGTCGCCCAGCACAGGAGCTTTCGCCAAGCAGCGGACGAGCTCCTGGTCACTCCACAAGCAGTGGGTCAACAGATCAAGCTGCTCGAAGATGCGCTTCAGGTGACGTTGTTCGAGCGCAAAGGACGATCGATCGAGTTGACGGAGTTGGCGATCCTGCTGTCGCACTACGTGAATGCAGGCTTCGAAGAGTTTGCAGAAGGGGTGCGGCGGATCACCAAGTCGACCTATCGCGAACGCATCAACCTCAACGCTAGCCCCTACTTCGCGACCCACTACCTTCTGCCGAGACTTTCCTCGTTCCGCCAAGTCCTGCCGGGAGCCGACTTGCGTCTGACGACGATGATCGACCTTCCAGACTTCAGACGCGACGACATCGATATGACCGTGCAATGGGGCTATGGCAAATGGCCGGACTATGAGACGGCCTTGCTGGTGTCCGACCCCAAGATCATCTGCTGCACGCGTTCGATCGGCCAACAGATCAAGTCCGAACAGGATCTGACCCGCCTTACGTTGCTGGATGCAGTGAAATCGAACCGGCTCTGGCCGGACATCCTTCGACACCTGAAGGTCGAGAAGACAGAGAGCGACCGCAGCATCGGCTTCGACGATGCGGAGACCATGCGACGTGCGACCCTGCAAGGCATGGGTGTCGGCCTCGTCTCCCTGATCGACGCGGAGCACGATCTCCGATCGGGCGCGCTGGTCGCCCCATTTGGCAAAGAAGCACTTTCGGGGATGAAACCCGAGGAAGTTCCCGGCTTCTTCCTCGTCGTCCCGAAAGGACATCTCCGGGTGAAGGCGGTTGCCGCGCTGCATCGATGGCTGATCCAGCAAGATTGGGGGAGCGACCTGAAAGCCGCTCCGCTTCCAGAGGCCAGACGCCTCTCGGGAGATGCGCGGACGCCTTAGGGATCATCCAAGGTCATCAGGTACGGCTCGCCTGTAGCGTCTCGGTTCCAACCCGGGCGATTGCCGTCTGCAAAGAAAAACTTTCCAATGGGATGGATTTCTTGGTTCCGTTTCGACCCGGAGCGATGCACCTATGCAGGAACGTCCGGGCGTGAGGGAGAGACGAATCCATGATCGACAGGCAACTCTCTGTTCGACGCCTGCCGGCGCCCGGTGAGCCGAGGCAGAGCTCGTGATCGCGAAGAAGGAAAGAGTTCGAACTCGGTGCCGATATCGGTGGAACCTTCACCGACATCGCGCTGGACCTGCACGGCAGGATCTTCTCCACCAAGGTTTTGACCAACTATTCTGCGCCGGAGCAGGCGATCCTCGACGGCATCGAGATTGTCGTGCGCGACGCCGGCATTTCTCCGGCCGATATCGGCACCGTCATCCATGGCACCACGCTCGCCACCAACGCGCTGATCGAGCGGCGCGGCGCCAAGACGGCGTTCGTCACCACCGAGGGATTCCGCGATGTCATTGAAATGCGGACGGAAAACCGTTTCGAGCAGTACGACCTGAACCTCACTCTCCCGACGCCCCTGATCTCGCGCGAGCACCGCTTCACAGTCAAAGGCCGCATCGGCGCGGAAGGCCAAGAGCTGCAGCCGCTGGACGAGGCGGCGCTTCAAGAGATTGCCGGCGAGATCGCGGAAGGAAACTTCGGCGCGGTCGCGATCGGCTTCATTCATGCCTATGTCAATCCGGTCCACGAGCGCCGCGCGAGAGAAATCCTCGCTGAGACGCTCGACGTCCCGATCTCCATCAGCTCCGAAGTGTCGCCGCAGATGCGCGAATTCGAGCGGTTCAATACGGTTTGCGCAAATGCCTACGTTCGCCCGCAGATGGCCGAGTATCTGGACCGCTTGCAGGTTCGGCTGCGCGAGATGGGCGCGGACTGCCCGGTCTTTATGATCCATTCGGGGGGAGGGCTGATTTCCGTCGAAACGGCTTCGGAGTTTCCTGTCCGGCTCGTGGAATCCGGGCCTGCGGGCGGGGCGATCTTCGCGGCGGATATCGCCCGGCGATTCGATCTGGGGACGGTGGTCTCCTACGACATGGGCGGCACCACCGCCAAGATTTGCCTGATCGAGGATTTCGCCCCGCGCACCGCTCGGATGTTCGAGGTCGCCCGGACCTACCGCTTTCGCAAAGGGTCCGGCATGCCGATCTCTATCCCGGTCATCGAGATGATCGAGATCGGCGCTGGTGGGGGTTCGATTGCCTGGGTCGATGCCATGGGGCGCATTCAGACCGGCCCGGAAAGCGCCGGATCGGAACCCGGCCCCGCCTGCTATGGGCGGGGGGGCAAGCGCCCAGCCATCACCGATGCCGACCTCGTGCTCGGCAAGCTCGATCCCGACAATTTCGCCGGTGGCGCCATCCGGCTCGACATGGGTGCTTCCGACCAGGCGATCATGCGCGACGTGGGCGAGATATTGGGCCTCGACGCCATGTCTGCCGCCTTCGGCATCTGCGAGGTGGTCGACGAGAACATGGCCAATGCGGCGCGCGTCCATGCCGTCGAGAACGGCAAGAACATCTCCGACAACATCATGATTGCCTTTGGTGGTGCGGCGCCGCTCCACACTGCCCGGCTTTGCGAGAAGCTTGGCATCGACCAGTGCCTGGTGCCGCAAGGTGCCGGCGTGGGTTCGGCGATCGGCTTCCTGAAGGCGCCCTTCGGCTACGAGGCGGTCGCCTCGAGGCTCACCCGGCTCTCGCAGTTCCGTTCCGACGACGTGAATGCGCTGCTCGCCGACCTGAAGGCCTCGGCTTTGCGCTTCGTGCAGGCCGGCACCAGCGGCAAGATCGTCAGCGAGATCACGGCGTTCATGCGCTATTCCGGGCAAGGGTGGGAAATCCCGGTTGCGGTGCCAGACAGGCCATTCGGCGACGGTGCCGCCTGCGCGCTCAAGGAGCTTTTCCGCGCGAGCTATGAGCGCTTCTTCGGCCGCGCGATCGAGGGCCTGGAGGGGCTGGAGATCGAAATCGTGACCTGGTCGGTCAAGGCGACGGACGAGCGGCCAGAGGCAGAACCGCATCGACTGACGTTTGGGACGCGCACGGTGAAGCCGGCCGTCACGCGATCGGTGTTCGACCCTGCCGCAGGCAACGCGCTCCCCTACGCCATCGCCGAACGTGACACGCTCCATGTCGGAGACCGAATCGAGGGCCCCGCGGTGATCGTCGAGCGCGAGACGTCAACCGTCGTCACCTCTTCGTTCAACGCCGTCATCCAGAGCGACGGCTCCATTCTTCTCATCCGCAAGGGCACTCGAGCATGAGCGACATCGCTGAAATCCGCATGCAGGTCATGTGGAACCGGCTGATCTCGGTGGTCGAGGAGCAAGCTCTGACGCTGCTGCGAACGGCCTTTTCCACCTCCGTGCGCGAGTCGGGAGACCTGTCAGCCGGCGTGTTCGACCCGCGCGGCCAGATGCTGGCCCAGGCCGTGACCGGTACCCCCGGGCATGTGAACACCATGGCCGAGGCCGTGCTTCACTTCATGAACGAGATCCCCCGGGAGGAGATGTACGAGGGCGACACTTACGTCACGAACGACCCCTGGAAGGGGACAGGTCACCTTCACGACATCACGATGGTGTCTCCCTCGTTCCTGAACGGCCAGCTGGTGGCCTTCTTCGCCTGCACAGCCCATGTCGTGGACGTCGGCGGCCGCGGGTTCGGCGCTGACGCCAAGTCGGTCTACGAGGAAGGGATTCAGCTGCCGATCATGAAGTTCGCCGAGAGAGGCAAGGTCAATGCGGATCTCGTTCGGATCCTGCGCGCCAACGTCCGCGAGCCGAACCAGGTCGTCGGCGACTTCTATTCGCTGTCCGCCTGCAACGAAGTCGGCCACCGGCGATTGCTCGACATGATGACGGAGACCGGGCTGACCTCGCTGGACAGCCTGGGCGAGTTCATCTTCTCGCGGACGCGCGCCGCCATGATGGAGCGGATATCGGCCTTTCCCAAGGGGAGTTGGTCGAACGAGATCACCACCGACGGCTACGACGAGCCGGTCAAGCTTGGCGCGACGGTTTCGGTCCGCGACGACCATGTGGAGGTCGACTTCACCGGCAGCGATCCGATGAGCCGCTGGGGCATCAATTGCCCGATCATCTATAGCAAGGCCTATGCCTGCTTCGCCTTGAAGTGCGTGGTGGCGCCGGACATCCCGAACAACGCGGCGTCACTGTCGTTCTTCACGGTTTCGTCGCCGGTCAATATCCTCAATGCGGTGCGTCCGGCGCCCGTGGCGTTGCGGCACGTCTTCGGCCATATGGTGCCGGACCTGGTTCTTGGCGCCATTGCGCAAGCGCAGCCTGGCAAGATCCTGGCGGAGGGGGCGGGAGCGCTGTGGAACATCCACATTTCGGTGCGCCCGGTCGAGGGCGCCGAAGGGCGCAGGGCGGAAGTTCTGATGTTCAATTCCGGCGGCATGGGCGCGCGACCGAACCTCGACGGCCTGTCCGCGACCGCCTTCCCCTCCGGCGTCCACACGATGCCGATCGAGGCAACCGAGCATACCGGGCCCATCGTCGTCTGGCGCAAGGAGCTGCGCCCAAATTCCGGCGGCGACGGCGAATTTCGTGGGGGCCTCGGACAGATCCTCGAGATCGCACCGACGGATGGGCACGAGTTCGACTTCTCGGCCATGTTCGACCGGGTCTACCACGCGCCGAGAGGCCGCAATAGCGGCAAGGACGGCGCTGCAGGCGTCGTCCGCCTGGACGACGGCACCAAGATGCGGCCCAAGGGCTGGCAGCACGTCTCGGCCGGCCGCCGGCTCATCCTGGAGCTTCCAGGTGGGGGAGGCTACGGGGACCCGGCCAGGCGCAGCGAGACTGCCCGAGCAGCGGACAAAGCCAGAGGATATGTCACCGAGGAGAAATCGTGAGCTACATCGCCTCGCGTCTGTCAGCCGTCAAGCCTTCGGCGTCTATGGCCGCCTCCCAGGCCGCAAAGGCGCTGCGCTCCAGGGGTGTCGACGTCATCGATCTCGGCCTCGGCGAGCCTGACTTTCCGACTCCGCCGCACATTGTCGATGCGGCGTTTGCGGCCGCCCGATCCGGCGAAACGCTTTACACGGCAGCGGCCGGAACCGTGGCGGTTCGCCAGGCGGTTGCCGACAAGTTTAGGCGCGAGAACGGACTTGACTATGCGGTCGACGACATCGTCGTGGCGAATGGCGCCAAGCAGATCATCTTCAATGCCTTGATGGCGACGCTGGAGACCGGGGACGAGGTCATCCTTCCCGCTCCCTACTTCGTGTCCTATCCGGAGATGGTAAAGTTGTTGGGCGGCACCCCGGTGATCGTCGAATGCCCGGAAGCCTCGGGTTTTCGGCTCAGCCCTGAAGCGCTGGACGAAGCCATTTCGCCGCGCACCAAGTGGCTGTTCCTGAACATGCCCGGCAATCCATCCGGCGCAGTCTATTCCGGATCCGATCTGAAAGCGTTGGGCGCTGTCCTTGCGCGGCACCCGCAGGTGCTGATCCTGTCCGACGAAATCTACGAGCACATCATCTTCGACGATCGCGAATTCGTTTCCTTCGGCAAGGCTTGCCCGGAACTAAAGGATCGCAGCCTGATCGTGAACGGGGTCTCGAAGGCCTATGCCATGACGGGGTGGCGCGTCGGCTACGCCGCCGGGCCGTCGCCGCTGGTCAAGGCGATGTCGACGATCCAAAGCCAGTCGGTCACCTCGGTATGCTCGATAGCACAGGCGGCGACGGTCGCCGCGCTCAATGGCCCCCAGGACAATGTCGGACGCTTCCGAGAGGCTTTCGAAGCGCGGCGGAACCTCGTGGTCGACGGCGTTCGGCAGATCAACGGCTTGAGCCTGCTGCCACCGGAGGGCGCGTTCTACGCCTATATCGGCTGCGGCCCCCTCATCGGCCGGCGAACGCCGAAAGGCGACGTGCTTGCGGACGACGCCGGGGTGGCCGCCTACCTCTTGAACGAAGGCCGCGTCGCTTCGGTGCCGGGAGTGGCCTACGGGCTGTCCCCATACTTCCGGATTTCGACGGCCACGAGCGAAGACGTCTTGTCGGAAGCGATCGCACGCATCAAGGCGGCAGTGGCGGAATTGGAGTAGAGCATGCCCCCCTATGAACGGATCCTGATCACTGGCGCCGCGGGCCGTCTCGGCTCGGAGCTGCGCAAGGGCCTGGTGCCGCTGGCGAGGAAAATCCGCCTCGCGGGCCGCAGTCCGTTCGAGGACCTCGCCCCGCACGAAGAGGAGGCGGTTTTCGACCTCGCCGATATGGATGCGACGATAGAAGCCACCAAGGATTGCGACGCCATCGTCCATTTCGGAGGGGCGCCGAAGGAATCGCCGTGGCAAACGATCCTCGACTCCAGCATCCGTGGTTCGTATCACATCTATGAGGGTGCGCGCCGACACGGCGTCAAGCGCGTGATCTACGCTTCGTCAGTTCATGCAATAGGGTTTCACGAGGTCGAGGCGCATATCGGGGTCGACGCACCGGTGCGGCCGGACAGCCTCTACGGCGTGTCGAAGAACTTCGTCGAGAGCCTCAGTCGGCTCTACTGGGACAAGTTCGGGATCGAATCCGTCTGCCTTCGGATATTCTCGTCTTTTCTCGAGCCAACAGAGCGCAGGATGCTCTGGTCCTACCTGTCTTTCGCCGATTGCGTTCGCCTTGTGGAAGCCTCGCTCACCGCGCCGCGCGTCGGTCACACGATCTCCTTCGGCATCTCCGACAACAAGGTGAAGATGGTAGACAACACCGGAGCCAGCCATCTCGGGTTCATGCCTAAAGACAGCGCCGAGCCATTTCGCGACACGGTCGAGGCGAAAACAGAGGCCGAAGACCCGAACAAGCCATCAGTCAAGTATCTCGGAGGGTGGTTCTGCGAGCTTGGGCATCCCGACGATCCGACCTGATGGTTGCAACTGGCGGGTCACAGGTGACGAGGTTTCGACCGGCCATCGACGAACCAGCCAAATGGTGAGCGATTGTCGCCGTAGCCGTACCAGCACATCACCTTGCCGGAGTCGTCGCACAGCCAGACGTCCGGATCTCTTCCCGGGATTTCGTTGCCGCGCTGCCAGACGGCGTAGCGCGCCCGCACGCCGGCATGATCGAGCAATCTCATGGTGCCAATCTCCACCTATCTGGACATTGGGAACTATGGCGATATCACAACGGCCCGTCAGCGAAGTATTTCACGTTGCATGGTGCAACCCCTTGCTGCCGGCGACACGAAGGTTACGTGCTCATATGATCCGTCATATCGTTCTGTTCAGCGCTAAAAGTGACATCGACGCCGCGGCCATCCGGGACGGCTTGGCGATCTTGACCTCGATCCCCCACGCGCTTCGACTGGAGGTCGCACTCAATCGCAAGAGCGATCCATTGAGCAAGGAGGTCGATGTCGTCGTCTACGGCGAATTTGCGAGTGCCGAGGCGCTGGCGGCGTACAAGGCGCACGAAATTTACGCCGAGTTCCGTGAATCTGCGTCCGCCCTTTGAGAGAGATCAGGCTGGCAGCAGACTACGACGTCTCGGAAGCCGTCACTTCCCAGGCATGACGCGGATTGACATCCGCTCGTCGAAAACGATGTGGTCCATAGAATACAGCGATGAGGGCATCGCGTTTCCCGGACGTCCGCCTCAGTCGACCGCTACCATGACGTCGGACGCCTTGATCACGGCGTAGGCCTCCTTGCCGGTCAGCCAGCTTGAGGTCGTCGACAGCCGCGTTGGTGATCGAAGCCGTCACGATTGCGCCGCCCCCGATGTCAATCGTCACATGGGCCGTGGTGGTGCCCTTTTCGACCTTGACGATCTTGCCCTTCAACGTATTGCGTGCACTGATCTTCATGAAACGTCCTCCGTTGTTGACGGGCAGGGGCGTGCAGCCATGCCGCCCGACCTGCCCATGATCCTTGCCGCCGCCGTGGCCACCCCGGCCGATGGACAGACCTCTATTGGTATGTTTCATTGAATACAACGGTCAAGGCGGTTGCGTTTCAGCGCACCGCATCAGAAGGGGACGATCCTGATGACGAATGCCTGTCAAACATTCCTGCGCTGCCTTGCAATCTCGGCCGGGCTGGCCTCCGTCAGTCTTTTCCCGGGCGTCGCCGCTGCGCAGGAGAAGCTCACCGTTTTCGCTGCCGCGAGCCTGAAGAACGCCCTCGATGCGGTGAACGCAGCGTGCGAGCCGGAGGTCGGGGAGGCGGCGACCATCTCCTATGCCGCAAGCTCGGCATTGGCTAAGCAGATCGAGCAAGGCGCTCCGGCGGACGTCTTCATGTCCGCCGATCTCGATTGGATGGCTTATCTGTCCGAGAAGAACCTGACTGCCAAGGACACCGAAACCCGGTTGCTCGGGAACCGTATCGTTCTCGTCGCGCCCGCGGATTCGAAGGCCGCCACCGAGATCGCCCCGAACTTCGACCTCGTCGGCTTGCTCGGCGACGGTCGCCTTGCCATGGCCAATGTCAACTCGGTGCCGGCCGGGAAATACGGCAAGGCCGCGTTGGAGAAACTCGGCGTCTGGGGATCCGTTGAAGGAAAGGTTGCCCAAGCCGAGAATGTGCGCGCTGCGCTGGCCTTGGTGTCGACCGGCGAGGCACCGCTGGGCATCGTCTATGCCACGGACGCCAAGGCCGATCCGAAGGTCAAGGTCGTCGCCACCTTCCCTGAGGACACGCATCCGCCGATCATCTATCCTGTTGCGAGACTCGCCGGCTCAAAGGATGCCGAGGCCCCGGCCTTCTTGAAATGTCTCCAGACCGGGAAAGCGAAGGAGCTGTTCGAGAAGCAGGGGTTCACGGTGCTCGAGCCCTCCGCATCGAACTGAGGAGGCTGCCGCCCACGGATGGATTGGCTGGCGCTGAGCGCGCAAGAGTGGACCGCTGTACGGCTGTCCATCTGGGTTTCGACTTGGGCGACGATTGCCAGCCTGCCGCTGGGGATCGCTGTTGCCTGGCTCCTGGCACGCCGGGAGTTCTGGGGCAAGTCTGTCCTCAACGGCATTGTCCATTTGCCGCTGATCTTGCCGCCTGTGGTGACCGGCTACCTTCTCTTGATCACCTTCGGACGCAAGGGGCCTGTCGGTTCGTTCCTCGATAGCTGCTGCGGCATCGTTTTTTCGTTTCGTTGGACAGGCGCAGCGCTGGCCTGTGGAATCATGGCCTTTCCTTTGATGGTCAGAGCAATTCGGCTGTCGCTCGAGGCGGTCGACCGGCGACTCGAGGCTGCTGCCGGGACGCTTGGCGCGTCGCCCGCCTGGGTGTTCGCTACGATCACCCTGCCGTTGATCCTGCCCGGCGTGATCGCAGGCATGATCCTGTCCTTTGCCAAGGCGATGGGCGAGTTTGGTGCGACAATAACCTTTGTTTCGAACATACCGGGCGAGACGCAAACGCTTCCGTCGGCGATCTACACTTTCACCCAGGTCCCCGGCGGCGACCTTGGCGCGCTCAGGCTGACACTCGTCTCTATCGCAGTTGCCATGACGGCGCTCGTTGCCTCCGAGATCTTCGCCCGGCAGGTCGCTCGTCGCCTGGAACTCGAATGACCCTGTCGGTCGACGTCCTCTACCGGCAAGGCAGCTTCACGCTGGATGCTGCGTTTCAGAGCGGCGGCCGGCTCACGGCGCTGTTCGGTGCATCAGGATCCGGCAAGACGACCCTCATCAACATCATCGGCGGACTCGTGCGGCCCGAGCGCGGTCGCGTGGTGGTGGACGACCACGTCCTGGTGGACACCGCCGCCGGGGTGTTCGTGCCCAAGCATCGACGCAGGATCGGTTATGTGTTTCAGGACGCGCGTCTGTTTCCCCACCTGACGGTTGCCCAGAACCTGCGCTACGGCTCCTTCTTCTCTCCGAAGGACGAGCGCTACTCCGACTTCGAGTCCCTCGTGCAGATGCTGGGGATCGGTCAATTGCTCGACCGTCGACCGGCCGCTCTCTCCGGCGGGGAGAAGCAGCGCGTGGCGATCGGACGTGCGCTGAATGCCAGCCCGCGGCTGATCCTGATGGACGAACCGCTCGCGTCGCTCGATGAGGCACGAAAGGCGGAAGTGCTTCCCTACATCGAGCGCATGCGGGACCAACTGCGTATCCCGATCGTCTATGTAAGCCATTCGCTGGCGGAAGTATCACGCCTCGCGACCGACGTCGTCAGGCTTCGAGACGGCCAGGTCATGGCAAGCGGGCCGGTTCAGGAAGCGCTGGCTGGGGCCGGGATGCCGGATGCGTTAGCCAAGATCGATCAAGGTCACGGCGAGCCGTTCGCCTTGATCGAGCTCGAGGTCGTTGGTGCCGAAGAGGCGGATGGTCTTGCGATCCTCCGCTCGGATGGCGGTGAGTGGCGGCTGCCTCTAGGCGGCCTGCGCGTCGGCGCGCAGTTCCGTGCCCGCATCTTAGCCAGCGACGTCCTGGTGGCCAGGGAGGTGCCTCGATCGATCAGCGCCCTGAACGTCGTATCGGCCGTGGTGGAATCCGTTTCAGAACCTGCGCTCGGCACGTGCCTGGTCGTGATGCGTTGCGGTTCCGATCGGCTGCTTGCGAGCATCACAGCGAGATCTGCGCGCCTCCTTCAACTCTCTTCCGGCCAGCCGGTCCATGCGATCGTGAAATCCGTTGCCGTCGACCGGCTCCTCATTTCATGATCGCGGCGCCTCTGCGTTAAGAGCACGATCTGGTCCTGCGCCTTCAGCTAAGCCTATTCCGGAAGGCCGGCATCCCGCAGAACATCGACCAAGCGATCAAGCGTCTCCCCGTGCCGATAAGGCTTCTTATCGGCATAAGTGGAGATCCTGAATGAGGGATCAGTGGCGATGATCTCCTGGGCGACCTTCCTGCCTTGGTCCCGCGAGTCGTCGAGACTGTAATCACTGCATAGAATGATCCGCGCCTCGGTTTGATGTGGGTCCAGACGAAGTGCCTCTCTCGCAGCCGGAATGGACAGTCGCACCTTGCCGCTGTCGCGGTACGCCGTCGCGAGCACATTGATCAACCACGGCGGATAGATTCGCTCCAGCAGAAGAGCCTCTCTCGCATTCTTGATAGCGTTGAGCGAATCGCCGCAGTAGTTTCGGACGTCCGCAAGCACTGCATGCGTGAGCGAACAGCTAGGCCGGGTCCTGATCGCGACCTCACAGTTGGAAAGCGCATCGTCATACCGGCCTTGCACGAGCTTCAGATGGCCGGTGACGATGTGGCCAAGACCATTGGTCCTTTCATACCCGGTAGCGATTTCAGCCCATTTGGCCGCCTCGCCCAGCGATTGCTCTTCAGACTGCGACCAGCCAAACATTGCATCCGTCAGGTGGATCAATGAGACAAAGCTTGCTGCGTGGTCTGTCTCCGGTTGAACGCGGAACAACTCATGAAAGTGGCGAAGTGCCGCCGCGTTGTCATCCTTGGTCCCGGCGTAGCAATGGCTCATACCTCGATGGTAGTGCTCCCGAGCTTTGGGATTGACGACCCCATCGAACCAAATTCTGGTGTTCTCGCCACCGATGAGCTTGACATCAAGCGAGAGCAAAACTTCTTGCGTGATCTCGTCTTGCACCTTGAACAGGTCGTCCACGTCGCGGTCATAACGTTCAGACCAAACGATCTTGCCGGCAACGACGTCGGTGAGTTGGAGAGTGGCCCTGAGGTGCCGACCGAGTTGCTGCACCGCTCCGCCCAGGACATAGCGCGCGCCGACCGTGGCGCCGGCCTGTGCCGCCGGGGTGTCCTGGTTCCGAAACCCGTTCATGGCATCAGTGCCGATCAGAAACAGGCCGGACAACTGCACCAGGGAGGACAAGATCCCGAGTCTCAGTCCCTCGGCAAGAAAATCCTGGTCGGGATCGCCGCTCAGGTTCCGAAAGGGAAGGATCGCGATCGAGGGGCGCTCGGGCGCGCCAAAACCCAGATCAGGCGTCAGGGCCGACCGCGGGAATTCGACAGCAGTCGCGTCCACGTCTCCGACCAAAATTTGATAGATCCTCACAGGGTCTTCGATGTTTCTGAGCGTCTGATCTCCCATGTCTTTGATATTGTGATCGATTTTTCCTGCAAGTTGCTCATAGACGGCGCCGCTGATGCAAATGCTGCCCGGGCTCGCCAAGGTTTCCAACCGTGCAGCGACGTTGACCCCGTCACCGAAGATGTCGTCGTCGTCGACAATCACGTCACTGACGTTTATGCCCGCCCGGAAGAGCATTTTGCGACTGTCCGGGACTTTGGCATTGCGCCGCGCCATCTCTTCCTGAACGTCGACGGCGCACCGCACAGCGTCGACGGCACTTGGAAATTCGAGCAACATGCCATCGCCGGTCGTCTTGACCAGCCGGCCGCCGTATTCGGCAATCTTCGGATCAATTAGTTCATGACGATGAGCTTTGAGCGCAAAGAGCGTCTCATCCTCATCTTCGTGCATCAGCCGGCTATAGCCGGCTACGTCGACCGACAGAATGGCGGCAAGGCGCCGAATACTTCTCTCACGCAACACCGCGGAGACCCCTGTCTGGCGTGGCTGGCGTCAGTCTAGGCAATCTGCTGCATGGAGTCCATTTCGGCGCCAGAGGAACAAGCGGTCGCGAAGGGTGTACGGCCCTGCCTGCTATAAGGTCCCGAAACTGAAAGAGCCTCCCTCGGGAGGCTCTTTCAGTCTTTCCGAAGGACTTGTCTTGTCAGGCGGCTTCCGCGGTGGCGCGCTCGTTGACGCCGCCCTCACCCAGGGCACTCAGCGCTTCGTCCGTGGCTTCCTCTTCAGCCAAGGTCGCTTGGAGCAGCTTCGCGGCGTCGGCATGGCCCAACTGCTCGGCCCAGGCGATCAAAGTGCCGTAGCGGGCGATCTCGTAGTGCTCGACGGCTTGCGCCGCCGCCACCAGGCCTGCATCGAGCGCGGGAGCGCCTTTGTACTCGGACAGGATCTCGGAGCCCTCCTCGATGATGCCATCGATGGCGGGACAGGTCTTGCCCCGGGCAGCGACGCCGATCAGCTCGAACACCTGCTCGAGACGATCGACCTGAGCTTCCGTCTCTGCGAGGTGCTTCTCGAAGGCCGCCGTGACCTCGCTGCCCTCAGCGCCTTTGGCCATTTTCGGCAGCGCCTTGAGGATTTTCTTCTCGGCGTAGTAGATGTCCTTCAGGCCATCGAGGAAGAGGTCGTCCAGGCCCTTGGTAGCGGCCTTCGATGCAATTCTTGTGGTTGCCATGTTTCTCTCCATGTGTGGGCCCTATCAAACAAAGAATTGTCTGTAGAGCCGAACCACCGCAGTCTCGGATTGTTCCGGAATATTTTTGGCGTTCGCGGTGGGCCGCATCGTTCCTAGGCGGAAGACGCGGATTCCTGAGCGAGCTGCTCGCCGATGCCGTACGAAGCCCTGTCGAACATGCCTTCCGAGGTTCGCTCGCCGAGTTCATTGAGCAGACGCAAGCGGGCGCGTCCCAGCCAACTCTTGATGGTGCCGACTGCGCAGCCGCAGATCTCCGCCGCCTCCTCATAGGAGATGCCAAGCAGCCCGACCAGAACGATGACCTCGCGCTGGCCTTCCGGCAGCCGTCTGATCGCCGCGTCCACCTCCAGGCTGCGGACGCGCCATTCCTGTGACGGTTCGGCGACCAACCGCGACGAGGCGCATTCAAGAAGCCCCGGCAATTCCCGCTGATAGGTCTTGATGCGCGTATAGAAGGTGTTGCGCATGATGGTGAAGAGCCAGGATTTCAAGCGCGTGCCGGCCTCGTACTGGCCGATATTGGCGATCGCCTTGACCAGGGTTTCCTGGACCAGGTCATCGGCATCGGACGGATGCTGGTGCAACGTCCGGGCGAAAGCACGCAGCGCCGGTATGAGGCAAATCATCAACTGTTTGGTGTCGCCCCGAGGGTCGGGCGATGGCAGGTCTGACAAGTCAGCAACTCCGTGACGGCCGCCTTGGCGGCCCGAATTCCCTCAGTTCCTGTTGTAGCCACCGCCACTGGCGCTGGCATTTCACTATGTTAGGCATGTCCGGATCGACTGCGGACGCTGGAGGCAAGCGCCGAGTTCGACCGAGGTCTGCGCAGGCCGCCTCTGTTCGCTGCTGCGAACGCGATTCGCACAGGCCCACGATTTCAACTAAATTCCTGAGAGCGATGGGGCGTTTCCTATGAAGAGCCCGCTGCACATCAAGGTTCTCGGGGAATTGGTGGTCCTGCGGGATGGGCGGGAGATCGTGCTGCCGCGGTCCAAGAAAACGCGCGCCCTGCTGGCTTACTTGGCGGTCGTCAATCGACGTCAGCGCCGCGATCACCTTTGCCAGATGTTCTGGGAGGTGCCCGACGACCCCAGGGCTTCCCTGAGATGGAGCCTCTCGAAGCTGCGGAGACTTATTGACGACGAGGGCGGGGAATCGTGCCTGAAAACGGATCGGAGCAACGTCTACCTCGATCCCGATCGAATCGATGTCGACCTGCTGCAGGTTGCCGGCCTGACGTCTTCGAACGTGCGCAGTTTCGACACGGTCCATCTGGAAATGCTCGCAGCCCAGTTTCGTGGACGCCTGCTGGAGGGTCTCGAACTGCCTCGCTGCCCGATCTTCGAGGCCTGGCGGACCTTTCATGCCGACGCCCTTGAACGCACCCGAGTGCTGATCTCGAGAACGCTCGTGGAGCGGCTGCAAGGCGAACCCGAGCAAGCGTCGAGATACGCCGAGAGCCTTCGGTCGCTCGAACCGCGGAGAGGCGACCCTGGTCTTTTCAAAGGACCTATCGAACGATCCCAGCAGATCCGCTATTGCAGGAGCCCTGACGGTGTCCAGATCGCCTACGCAATATCTGGATCCGGTCCGCCGATCCTGCGCGCAGCGCATTGGATGTCACACCTGCAATATGAGTGGGAAAGCGAGGTGTGGCGACACTGGATCGACGCTCTGTCGGCCGAGAACACGCTGATACGATACGATGAGCGTGGCAATGGGCTTTCCGACTGGGATGTGAGCGATTTGTCCTTTGCGGCCATGGTCGCCGATCTGGAAAGCGTTGCCGATGCAACCGGGTCGACCAAGTTCCCGTTGCTCGGCGTCTCACAAAGTTGTGCGGTGTCGATTGCCTACACGGTCCGACATCCTGAACGGGTGTCGCACCTGATCCTCTACGGGGGATATGCAAGGGGCTGGCGGAAGCGCGGAAATCGCCATGAGATCGATACCCATGACGCCATGACGACGCTAATCCGCGAGGGTTGGGGGAGAGACAATCCCGCGTTCAGGCAGATGTTCACAGAGACGTTCATACCAGGTGCGAGCCGCGAGCAGATGGCTTGGTTCAACGACCTTCAGAAAGAGACCGCGTCGCCCACGAATGCCAGCAGACTTCATCAGGCGTTTGGAGACATGGACGTCACGGCCATGCTCGGAAAGGTGACCGTTCCGACCCTGGTCCTGCACGCACGGAATGACGCCGCGGTTCCTTTCGATGAAGGCAAGACGCTGGCTGCAGGCATAGCCAAGGCCCGTTTCGTGGATCTCAACAGCGCCAACCACATCCTCCTGCGCGACGAGCCTGCCTTCGCCGATTTTCTAAGAGAAGTCCGGTCCTTCATCTCAAATCCTGTCGTCGAGTAACGGCGGGTCCGTCCGCTGGACGGACTATTTCGCTCACGCAACGACAATTTCAACGTTTGGTCAGCTCCGTTTCAACGGTTGCGACAACACTTGTTCCCACTCCGGTCTGCGATCTTCAGCCGCGTTCACAGATGGAGGCTCAAATGATTGTTCATTCAGTAACCGGCGGCAACGGCGTCAAGCTGCATGTGCGCGAAACTGGCAGGGCCGACGGCCCGGAACTACTTCTCATCCATGGATGGTCGCAGAACCATCTTTGCTGGCACAAGCAGTGCGAGAGCCAGCTTGCCGACACCTTCCGCGTCGTCAGTTTCGATCTGCGCGGCCACGGAATGTCTGAGGTTCCGCCTGCACAGGATCAGTATACAAATCCGCGGGCTTGGGCAGATGACATTGCCGCAATCATCGGTCAGCTGAGCTTGCAGCGTCCCGTCCTGGTCGGCTGGTCTTATGGGGGCTTCGTAGTCTGCGACTATCTGCGCGAATACGGTCAGGAAGCCATAGCCGGGATTAACTTCGTGGGCGCGGCGGTCGCGCTGAACAATGCCGCATTCGGCACTCTCATCGGTCCCGGCTTCCTCGATCACGTGCCCGGCGCTACCGCCGACGACTTTCCGTCCAACGTCAATGCCATTCGCGCGTTCACGCAGGGCTGCACTGCGTCACCGCTACCGCGCGATGAGTACGAGACAGCCTTGTGTTGGAACATCATGGTGTCATCCAAGGTAAGAGCTGCACTCATCTCACGCGAGATCAATTCAGATGATGTCTTGAGCGAGTTGCAGAAGCCCGTTCTGGTGACCCATGGAGAGCGCGATATCGTGATCCTGCCCGCCATGGCCAACCAGGTCCTTCAGACCTGTCGGACGAGCACCGCATCCTGGTATCCCGAGGCCGGGCACGCGCCCTTCCTCGAGGATCCCTCCCGCTTCAACCGTGAGCTTGCCCAATTCGCACTCAAGGCCACAGCGTCCTGACACGGAAATGTTTCCATCATCGCCATCGCCTCGCCCCCAGATTCTTGGTAAACAAATGGTAAAGATCTGGTTGGCGCACGGAGATGTGCATGATGGCCAGTGCATTCGTGGTGGCCCTTTCCATCGCGGCCAGCCTCTGGTCGGCCGCGGCGCTCGCGCAAGGAATGAACCTGCCCAATGCGAGCAGCAGCTCAATCGGAGGTTCATTCGCCTCCGCTCGGAACGGTGTCGCCGTTCAATCCCACAGCGGGATGCGGCAGAGCCTGCAAGGCGCCATCCAGCGGAGCCGTAGCGCCGTTGGGACGAGCTCAGGTGGGGCACTTCCCTCATTGGGCGTGCAGCAGCGCTCCGTGGCGCGCAGCGGCGTCGCTTTTGGAGGCCCGGGCGGCGCATTTGCGCAGCGCTTCGGTGGAAGACAAACCGCGCTTCGGTCGCCTGGGCAGCTGCGCGCCGTCATGAACCGCGATGTTTTCGCTGCTGGTAGTGGCGGCGGGTTCGTACGCGAGCGCTCAAATGTCCGAGAGGCGGCCCTTCTTTCAGCAGGGCAACGGCGGGCCATCACGCGCCGCGACGTTTTCGCTGCTGGGTCCGGAGGTAGGCTCGTGCAGCGGCGCTCCAGCATACGAGAAGCGGCCCTATTTTCACCCGGACGGCAACGACGCGCTTTTGTGCGCGATGACGTCATCTTTGGACCCCGCGAAGGCGTCCTCGTGCAGCGGCGCTCCAGCCTGCGAGAAACGGCGCTTTTTTCACCCGGACGGCAACAACGCGCTATCGTGCGCGATGACGTCATCTTTGGACCCCGCGAAGGCATCCTGGTGCAGCGCCGCTCCAGCCTGCGAGAAGCGGCGCTCCTTTCACCCGGGCGGCAACGACGCGCCATCGTGCGCGACGACGTCATCTTTGGACCCCGCGAAGGCGTCCTCGTGCAGCGGCGCTCCAGCCTGCGAGAAACGGCGCTTTTTTCACCCGGACGGCAACGACGCGCTATCGTGCGCGATGACGTCATCTTTGGACCCCGCGAAGGCATCCTGGTGCAGCGCCGCTCCAGCTTGCGAGAAGCGGCGCTCCTTTCACCCGGGCGGCAACGACGCGCCATCGTGCGCGATCGGGTTGTCTTTGAACGACCAGGCGCGGTCATCGTGCAACGCCAATCAGTTGTTCCGAGAGGCCACATTGTCGTAGAAGGGACCGATGGCGCGCTGCACGTTTTGCCGGAATCGGTCATACTGTCCCCATAGATGCCGCCACGAACGACGATCCCAGCATGAAGTGGGCTGTCGCCGAAGGCCTGATCGTGCCGTCGAGCGGAGGATGTTCAGATGTCCACGCAGCAGTCCCAAGGACCTTTGCAGCCGGGTGATCGAGCTCCCAACGTGGTGCTCGATGCGGTCACGCGTGACGGCAAGGTCTCTCTCGATGATTTTCGCGGCCACAAGCCCCTGTTGGTCGGCCTGTACCGTGGATTGCATTGCCCGTTCTGCCGGCGCCACATCGCAGCCCTGGCGCAACTCGACCCTGCGCTCCGCGAGATGGGGGTCGAAAGCCTTGTTGTCGTGAACACGCCGACCGAGCGGGCGCGTCTCTACTTCCGCTATCACCCGATGCCGACGCTGCTTGCGGCGTCCGACCCGGAACGGACCTCGCACCGCGCCTTTGGCTTATCCAACCTCGAGTTCACCGAGAACGAGACGGAATGGCCAAGGAAGGTAGGAATGGATGTCGTAAGGTCGATGCGGGTGGACGCGCCTGGCGAATTGCCCGAACCGATGAACCCCGTTGCGGCGTCCGACTTCCTGAACAAACTGGACGGCTATGAGATGACTCTCGCAGATCAGCAGGTGAGTGCGACCGGGCATGGCCAGCTCGTCGGCTATTTTTTGTTCGACCGCCTCGGTATCGTGCGCTGGACCTATACCGAGGTCCCCGAGGAAGGCCGCTTCATGTTCACAGCCCCAACTCCCGATGAAGTGATGTCCGCTGCTTCCAACATTGTGAGCTGATTGAGCCTCGACAGGTTGTCTCCGGCTAAAGCGAGGCGACTGACTAGGAGGGCCGCATGAACTTTTGCTGGAGGACGGCCATTTGCCTCTTCATCGTCGTGCCGAGCCTGGCCTCGGCTGGTGAAAAATGGTCGGACGACTTTTCGAAGTCAGAGCTAGATCAAGGCCTGTGGTGTCCTTGTCAGATAAATATGAGTAGTGCTCCGATCGAGTTTCTGAGCGATCCAGACCATCCAGGCAATAAGTTTGCGCGGATCACGGTCGACATCAATTCCCTCGGCGGCAATGTCTGCCGCAGAGGGGAATGTGCAAGGCCCATTTCGGCACTCGCGCGGATTGCCCCGAAGCCACACGGGCCAAGTGTCGTCGATGGTCCAAGAATAGTTCCAATCGCCGCAGGAGGCACCAAGGGAGATCCCTACTGTGATGGCGCAATCGTTCAAAAAGCGATAGCCGCCGGAGAGGAAGGAAGTTGCATCCAGCGACAGGAGCTACGGTTCCAATCACGGTACAGCCATGCCGCCGACGAGCCATTCACCTACAAGCTCCGTTTCCGCATGCCGGCAGCTATCCAAGACACGAAGAACTCGGTGCGTTGGGTGATCGCGCAGTGGAAAGAAGAGCCCATCAGCCCCGCCTACAAAGACCCCAGTCCGGTGCTGGCTCAACGCTTCGACGACGGCGTGCTGCACGTGACCGTTCAAGACGAAGACTGCCGCTGCCGAGTGGCGTCTGCACCCATGCCTGACGGCTCGATCTGGCCTGCCAGACCCGGAATAGCACAGGACTGCATCTCAACTCGTCCGGGCAATCCTGACAGCATGGCGTGCAAAGCGGATTTGACTGTCGAATACGGTGCGGACCCCGTTCTACCTTCTGCGCGCGGAACGTGGGTAGACATGCAATACAGGGTGCAAATGAGCCGGTCGAAGCCTGCAGCGATCGAAATCCATGCCAATGGCCGGTTCATCGCTAGGGTCACCGGAAAGATCGGCTACGAACCGGCGCCCAACAAAATACCGCGTGCCAAATTCAAGATCGGCCACTATCGCGACTATCTGCCTTCAGTCGATACCATGGACATCGACCGGGTGGAGGTTGAGCCGTCAATGTCGGCCGAATACAAGTGATTGTCAGGCAACCGGCTATTCGAGCCCTGCAATCCGCAATCCTTCGATATAAAGAGCCCGGTCTTTCTCGTGAACGATCGGATGAAACTTGTCGATAAAGTCGACGGATAGAGATGGCTGGAGACGCTTTGCCTCGGACAGCGCGTGACTGGCGATGTCCAGTTCACCCGCCAGCCCGGCAGAGGCCGCCAAGGTGCGCCAGGCCGTTCCAAAGTTCGGATGGAGTTCTACCGCCCGTTGCTCGCAATCGACGGCGTCTGCAAAACGCCGCTTCATGAAGTAACACAGCCCCGTGGCGGAGAAGTTGGCCGCGTAGGTAAAGTCGCGAGGGCTCAGTCTCGCCGCCACTGCCAGATGGTGCAGCCCATCGTCCGGCATGCCGCCATAGCCGTAGGTCAACCCTAGGACGACATGGGCAAAGGCGAGGCTCGGGTTCAGCTCGATCGCCTCGCTTACCTTGCGGACCGCCGGGGAGAATCCGCGCGACACCATGTGCACATATCCCGCCGCCAAATGACACCAGGGGTCTTCCGGATCGCGCTGAACTGCCCGTTGCGCCATGGCATGGGCCGCAGTGAGGATTTCTGCATCGGCCAATCCCGACTGGAAGCGCGCTGCCCGGGTCCACGCCAGCAGGCTGTTGGCGCGCGGATAGTCGGGATCGAGCTCGGTGGCTCGCGTGAGCAAGGCCTGAGCGACATCGATTTCGCTCGCCGAGATCCAGTTCCAGACATAGGGCATTGCCTTGATGACATAGCCCCAGGCGTCGAGGCTATCGGGCGGACTACTTTGGAAATGCTGATACTCGGCCGCATATAGTTGCGGCTCGATGGCGGCGATGACACTCTCGGCAATCTGATCCTGAACTGCAAAGAATTCGGCCAGTTCCACGTCGTATTGCTTTGCCCACACCTGGAGACCGGTCGACGTGTCGATCACTTGAGAGCTGACGCGGAGGCGCTGTCCGGAGCGCCTGACACTTCCGTCAATCACATATCGCACGCCAAGCTCGCGCCCGACCTTTTTCGCATCGACCGATTTTCCCTTGTATGTGAAAGAGGAGTTGCGGGCTGACACGAAGAGCCAGCGAAGCCGGGACAACCTCGTGATGATGTCCTCGGCAAGGCCATCGGCAAAGTACTCTTGCTCCGCGTCGCCGCTCATGTTCCGGAACGCCAGCACCGCAATCGAAGGCTTGTCTGGTGGGGCCAGTGTTCCGCCGGGTACCTCCGACACGACCGGGTCCAGTTTCCGCCCGTATTGGCTCATGCTCAGATGGTAGGCCCGAACCGGCCGAACAATGTTCTTGAGGTTCCTATCACCGAGATCGGCGAATTCCTCCTTCACTCGATCGCGCACCTGTTCATAGGCCGCAGCCGACAGGCAGATCCCATTCGGTTCGGCAACCGCTTCCAAGCGGGCGGCTATGTTGACGCCGTCCCCCATCAGGTCGCCATCGCTTTCCTCGACCACATCGCCAAGGTGAATGCCGATGCGGAATTCGATCCGTCGCTCGGGTGCCACGCCGGTGTTGCGCTCGACCATCCCGGTCTGCACTTCGATAGCGCAACGCACCGCATCGACGACACTCCGGAACTCGACGAGGGTTCCATCTCCCGTGCGCTTCACGACACGTCCGTGATGGACCGCGATGGCGGGATCGATCAGATCGCTGCGGAGGGCTCTGAGCCGCGCCAGCGTCCGATCCTCGTCCGACCCAGCCAGCAGGCTGTATCCGACGATATCGGCGGCCAGGATTGCGGCAAGTTTGCGGATCTGGTTCACCTTCCCCTCATCTGCTGTCCGACATAGCACAGTCGCCAGGTCAAGACCGCTCCATTTCGGAGCGTAGCGTCAAGTCTGACAAAGTGATCTTATAGGCTGGCATCTCCCGACTTCTCACGCGGGCAGCGGATTCCCCAAAGGACAATATCGCCCCCCGGGGCTTCGGCGGATACTTGCGGCCAGGGAAGCTTTCATCTCTCGCAAACGCCTCGTGCGGGTGCCCTGTCGACAACGTGCAGTTCGAACTCACAATTGGCTCCATTCTTGACGTCCCAGCTCCAGAAGCGGGCGACTATGAAAAGAAAGGAATCGAAAATGAACTTCCGAAAACGTTCCTCAAAGCTTCGTGGGATGGCGTGTGCTGCTCTGTTCTCGGGACTGTCCAGTGTGTTGGGCGGACCTGCGGAGGCTGCCGATGGCCAACCCAACATCATCGTCATCATGGGTGACGACATCGGCTGGTCCAATATCGGTGCCTACAACCAGGGAGTCATGTCGGGTCGAACTCCCAATCTTGATCAGCTCGCCGCCAATGGCATGCGGTTTACCGACTACTATGCCGAAGCCAGCTGCACTGCAGGACGCGCGAACTTCATCACCGGTGAGCTGCCGATCCGGACGGGTATGACGACAGTCGGCCAAGCGGGTTCTCCCATCGGCATTCCCAAAGAGGCCGTGACCCTTGCCACGACCCTGAAGTCGATGGGGTACACCACGGGCCAGTTTGGGAAGAACCACCTGGGGGACCTCAACGAGTTCTTGCCGACGGTCCACGGCTTCGACGAGTTCTTCGGATATCTCTACCATCTCGATGCGATGGAAGACCCGGCACATCCGAACTACCCGCAGGATCTGCTTGCCACTGTCGGACCGCGCAACATGGTTCATAGCTGGGCCACCGATGTGGACGACCCCACCGTGCAGCCACGCTGGGGCAAGATCGGTAAGCAGAAGATCGAAGACGCCGGGAACTCTGTATCCCGAGCGAATGGAGACAGTCGACGACGAGATCCTCGGCAATGCAATCAAGTTTCTCGACAAGGCGAGGAACGACAAGAAGCCGTTCTTCCTCTGGCTGAACCCGACCCGGATGCATGTCGTAACGCATCTTTCCGACAAGTACGAAGCCATGCGCAATTCGGAGAATGGCTGGAGCGAGCAGGAAGCGGGGATGGCCCAACTCGATGACGTCGTCGGTTCGGTCATGAAGTATGTGAAGGACAACGGGCTAGATCAGGACACCATCATAGCCTTTACAACTGACAATGGAGCGGAGAACTTCACCTGGCCGGATGGCGGCCAAACTCCATTTGCCGGTGGCAAAGGAACAGCTTTGGACGGCGGGTTCCGGGTGCCGGCAATCGTCAGCTGGCCGGGGAAGATCCAAGCGGGCAAGGTCGAGAACAGCATTTTTTCTGGGCTCGACTGGTTCCCGACACTCGTCGCAGCTGCCGGCAATCCGAATATTGCCGACGAGCTCAAAGCGGGGAAGCAGTTGGGCGACACCACATACAAAGTTCATCTCGATGGCTACAACCAGATGGACTTGTTGACGGGCAAGGGACCGTCAGCCCGGCATGAGATCTACTATTTCACGGAAGGCACGCTCTCGGCCGTTCGCATCGACGACTACAAGTATCGCTTCACCGATCAGCCCAATGGCTGGTTGGGCGCAACGTTGAAAGTCGACTGGCCCATTCTCGTGAATCTCCGCCTCGATCCCTACGAACGGACGGGCATGTACAATGGCAGAGACAATGGCTCGATCGCTTACTACAACTGGTTTGCCTTCCAATTCTGGCGCTTCCAGTTTGTCCAGCAACAGGTCGCAGAATTGGCCAAGACTGCAATCGAGTTTCCGCCAATGCAGAAAGGTGCCAGCTTCAACCTCGAGGCGGTAAAGCAACAAATTGAAGCGGCGATTGCATCTCATGAGATGAAATAGGCGAGCACGAAGGCTTGTTGAGATGGCCCCAGAGCAATCTGGGGCCTTTTCTTTTTCTTCTCACAAGATCGGCAACTTGGCAGCGCAACGGGTCTACTCGCGGTCGCCTTGCCGAGGCTTTAGGCAGACCAGGTCTTCAGCGCTTCCAATGCAGGCCTTACAGCAGCCTGCCACGACGCTCGGGACTCCAGGCGCTCGATCCAGCTTGACACATGGGCCGCACTTTCAAGCGAGATGCCCGCAGGTTTCCGAAACACGAAAGTGCTCGCAACCGCGAAGTCGGCAATGCTCAGTTGGCCCGCCACCCAGTCCTTGTCCGACAGGTTCGCATCGAGAACCGGCAGGAATTGCGCGACTTCCTTCAGCGAGCCTTCCAATGATTTTTCGTCCGGTTCGCCCATACCAAATTTCGGCTTGAGCAGTCGCTCGAATACAACGCGCTGCATTGCCGGACCAAGGTGGATGGCTTGCCAGTAGGACCATTGGTCGACGATGGCGCGCTTTCTCGGATCCTCTGGATAGAGCCCCAGTTGCGGCTTCAGGCTCGCGAGATACGCATCGATCGCCCTGCTCTCCCAAAGCACGAAATCGCCGTCGACCAGCACTGGTACCTTTGCGTTGGGGTTCAAGGCGAGGAAAGATGCTGATCTGTTTTCGCCTTTTCTCAGATCAACGTCTTTGAACTCGAGCTCGATCCCCAGTTCGTTAGCGACGGCGCGCACCCGCAATGCATTGGGCGAGAGATTGGCGTTGTAAAGGAGCATTGGAACCGTTCCCTTCTGCTTTTCTAGCCGAAGCTATCCCCAACACCCGGCACCTCGACACTCGCATCTGCCGCTGGGGATACATTAGACGGAAACTCGACAGGTCGCCACCTTGCTACGCCGCAAGCGCAACGCATCCCCGAGGGCAGATGTCGCCGGCAAGGGATCCGAGTCGGGAATAAACAGCCCGCCCGGTTGGTCATGCATATGCGCCCACCATCATCTGGCGAGGAGTCGGCATGACGAAAGACGGGAAAGATTGCTGTTGCAGCGCCAGCGTGGCTGGGCCGAGAGGTGCATCGCGCCGTTCGATTGCCGCTTGATGCAGCCGATACACATGTCTTCACATTTGCGACATCCTGCGCCCGCACGGATTTACGAAAAGGCCGTCTATCGTAAGGTGCATCCGCTTTCGTCCCGAGAAGTCACTCCCCTGGAACACGCTGGCAATGCTGTGTTGAGCGCAAAGGCTCAGGCGGAACGGTTCAACGAGGTGGTTCTCCCACACCTCGGCGACGCGCTTGCACTGGCCCGCTGGTTGACAGGCAATGCTGTCGACGCGGAGGACGTGGTTCAGGACGCCTGCGTCAAGGCGCATGCCGGCATCGCCGGCTATGCCGGCGGGAACCCACGGGCCTGGCTGCTGACCATCGTCCGCAACGCTTCCTATACTTGGTTGGCGCGCAACCGGCCGCGCGGTGTCGTCGCCGTCGGCGACCTTAACGACCTGGACGACATGAGCGCCGCTCATGGGCTAGAATTGGTCGAGATCGACAATCCTGAGGCGTCGCTGATCGCAAAGGCTGATACGGCTGCCTTGGAAGCGGCGATAGCCGCCTTGCCGGAGCCGTTTCGCGAGACACTCGTGTTGCGCGACATCAACGGGCTGAGCTACCGCGAAATATCGGTCATGGTCGGCGTACCGATCGGTACGGTCATGTCGCGACTGGCCCGGGCGCGCAGCAAGTTGATGTCTGACCTTGGGAGGGCTCCATGAAATCGCATGACGATGGATTGCCCGAAGACAAGGCCGGCATGACGCTGATGATCCACGCTCTGATCGATGGCGAACTCGATGCCGCCGCCGCTTTGTCGGTGGAGCGCCGGATCGCCGCCGATCCCGGACTGGCAGCCGAGTACGCCCGCATCGCCGCTTTGCAGGGTGCGATCGGCAAGCTCGGAAAGCCTGAAGTCAGCGGTGACTTCATGCAGCGTATCGCCGCGGTCGGCACCGCCGAGACGGAACAAGCGCGGCGGTCATCGCTGAAATCCGTTGAGCGAGCCACCGCGCAGGCGCCGCAAGCGCAAGCGAGGCGCGCACCCACGACCTGGTCGCCTCGGAGGTTCGGCTCATTCGATTGGCGGGCCATGGCGGCATCGATCGTCATCAGCGCAGGGGTGGCCAGTGGCGCAACCCAATGGATGATGCAGGACGGCGCGTCGGTCGGCTTTGACGCGGGAGTGGCGAGCGGGCATCGCCGTAGCTTGCTGGCGACCAGCCCTGTCGATGTCGTCTCGTCGGATCGGCACACGGTGAGGCCTTGGCTGGATGCCAGACTCGGTCTATCGCCGCCGGCGCCGGATCTTGCGAAGGAAGGGTTCGTGCTCGTCGGCGGCAGGGTCGAAGTCATCGCCGACCGGCCGCTGCCGGCGCTGGTCTACCGTCACAACGAGCATCTCATCACGCTTGTCGCGCGCGCTGAGGACGGCGACGCCAGCGCCCCCGTAGACCTGTCGGCCGGCGGCTTCTCGATGGTGAAATGGAGCGATGGCGCCTTCGACTATTGGGCGATCTCGGACATAGAACGGCCTGAGCTCGACAATTTCGTCGCGCGCTTCCGTAGCGCCGCCGCCCCGGCCTGACTCTCGCATCTAACGCAGCGGCCAGATCACTCTCACTCCCTGTTGAGCAAACGCCCCTCGTAGGGGCCGGGAATAAAGCGGGGCGAGCGCCGGTCTTACCGATCAGAGGCGGCGTGGTTGCCACCTCACCGCGCGGCAATACCCGCACCCTGCTGGAGATACTCCATGTTCAACATGACACGTCGAACGCTTCTGGAAACCGCAGCCGCAGCTACGGCCTTCGGACTGGTTGGAAGGCTTGAATTCACGCCGAGCGCATTCGCTGCCGCACCGGTCGAGCCGAGGGTCGGCTTTTACCGCTATCAGGTGGGATCAGTCGAGGTCACCGCGATCTATGACGGCATTTGGCGCAAGCCTCATGATCCTGCATTCATCGCCAATGCGTCGGTCGACGACGTCAAGGCCGCCTTGGCAACCGCCGGCCTGCCGACCGAATTCATGCCAATACCGCTGACGGTCGTCGTCCTGAAGATCAACGACCGGTTGATCATGATGGACGCCGGGTCGGGCGTCGGCCAATGGCAGGCCAATGCGACGCATCTGCCAGCCAACATGGCAGCGGCCGGCATCGACTATAAGGCAATCGACACGGTCGCCATCTCGCATTTCCATCCGGACCACGTCTGGGGATTGATGGAGAAGGGCACCAACGCGCCTGTCTTCTCGAACGCCGAATTGGTGGTCAATTCGACCGAGTACAATTGGTGGACGGAACCGAGCCGGCTTGGGAAACTGCCTGAAGGGCGCAAGCCTGCTGGCAAGCGGATTGCGGAGAATTTTCCCAAGTGGAAGAACTGGAAGCTGGTCGAGGATGGAACCGAGGTCGCTCCCGGCGTTCGGCTGCTCGCTGCGCCAGGTCACACAGCGGGCCACTCGGTCTTTCTCGTCACCTCAGGCAACGAGCAGCTCCTGGTTTCTGCTGACACCATGTACGTACCGGCCCTGCTTGCACCGCATCCGGGATGGCAAGGAAGCTACGACCAGGACGGACTGACAGCCATCGCGACCCGCCGCAAGCTGATCGACCGGGTGATCGCCGACAACATCCAGATTTGCGGCTCGCATTTCCCGTTCCCGGGGAAAGGTGCGTTCGTGAAGGACGGCAACGCCTATGCCTTCACACCGGTGGCGCAAGTCTGAACTCAAAACCCCAATAGGAAAGTGAATACGATCATGACCAAACTTCTCGGAATTCTCGCCGCCGCGGCCCTCTTTGCAACGACGTCCGCCTTGATGCCTGTGCCGGCTTTCGCGGTCGACGATCTGGAAGCAACAGATGCTCCGGATCTGACCGTCGTGCGGGCAAAGATCGACGCCAAGGACTACGAGGGAGCCCTGTCGGATCTGCGCGAACTCGCCCAGGATGTGCAACAGGCCGACGTCTACAATCTGCTTGGCTTCACGCTGCGCAAAACCGGCGACTACGAGACTGCCCTGACCTATTACAGCAAGGCGCTCGAGTTGAAGCCGGATCACAAGGGCGCGCACGAGTATCTCGGCGAACTCTATGTCGAAACCGGCCATTTGGACAAAGCAAAGGAGCAACTGGCTTCGCTGGAACAATTGTGCCCAAGCGGCTGCGAGGAGCTTGCGGATCTGCAAGCGGCGATCAAGACCAGATGAAACCAAAGGCAGGCGCGCAAGCGTCTGCCCTTCTCCTGGGAGCCACCAATGGCACCAACACCAACCGTTTCGACGACCGGGCTAGCCGATCTGACCCTGCTCGCGGGTCGACTGCTCCTTGCATTGATCTTCGTCCACGAAGGCTCGGTCCTCCTGCTCCATTTCGACGCGACGGTGAAGACCATGGCTCTGCTCGGCATCAGCCTGCCTCTGGTCGTCGCCACCATCGGGCTTCAAATCGGAGCAGGCCTTTCCGTCGGCCTGGGCCTGTTGACCCGCCTCGGCGCGATCTCGCTTGGCCTGTTTTGCCTGGCTACGGCGACCCTTTTCCATACGAACCTCGCCAATCACAACGAACTGCTGCACTTCGAGAAGGATCTCGCCATAGCTGGCGGCATGTTCATCTTGGCTGTCGTGGGCGCCGGATCGCTGTCATTCGATGCGCAGATTAATCTCAGACGTGCTTGCGTCCGCTGCCGGCCGTCCTGAACCACGCATCCGGATAGGGGTACCACCAGTCCTGGACGGCCGGTCGGTGATCGATAACAACCATCTTGGACCGGCGGAAGGCGTCAAGACCCTGCCGACCGAGCTCGCGTCCGAGGCCGGAAGATTTCCACCCTCCGAAGGGCAGGGCGTCGTTGTCGATCAGCGGGTTGTTGACCCACACCATGCCCGCCTCCAGCCGTTCGGCGGCTTCCATCGCCTCGCCGAGGTCGGTGGTGAAAACGGAGGCCCCCAGGCCGAACGGGCTGTCGTTGGCTAGGCGCACCGCTTCGTCGAAGTCGCGGACACGACATATGGCGGCGACCGGGCCGAAGCACTCCTCGCGGCAGATCGCCATGTCCGGACGAACGTCGGTGAGGATGGTCGGTTCGTAGAACCAGCCGACATTGCGCTCCGGCGGGATGCGACCGCCGGTCACCACGGTCGCTCCCTGCGACCGAGCGTCTTCCACCAGGCGCATCACCTTGGTGCGCGCCGCCTCGCTGACCAACGGGCCGATCTCGCTTTTCTCCAACCCGGGGCCGATGCGCAGCGCCCGCGTCCTTTCGGCAAACAGCGCGACGAAGCTGTCGTGGACGGTGTCCGCCACGAAGAAGCGCTCTGCCGCGGTGCAGACTTGGCCGGACAGATGGAACGCGGCCGTCACGCTGGCGGCCGCAGCCACGTCGAGAGGCGCATTCTTCGTCACGATTAGCGGGTCGCTGCCGCCGGCCTCGATGATGCACGGCTTCATCCGCTCCGCACAGGCGACAGCCACGGCACGCCCGGCCGCGACCGAGCCGGTGAATGCCACCGCATGGGTTCGCTCGGCGGCGATGAGCGCCTGGGCCGTCTCCGCCCCGCCCGGAACGCACGAGACCAGGCCGTCGGGAAGCGCGCGGAACAAGCGCATGAAGTCGAGCGTCGAAAGCGTCGTGGGCTCGGCCGGCTTGACCACGCAGGCATTGCCGGCCGCCAGCGAGGCCGCGACTGTCCAGCACATCAAGAGGATTGGGAAGTTGTAGGGCATGATATGGACCGAAACGCCGTAAGGCTCGTAGCGCGCATATTGGAACGAGCCGGCCTGGGTGGTGCCGGCGATCTTGCCGGCCTCGTCGCGGGCCATTTCTGCGTAGTAGCGGAACACCGGCGCGCAATTTGCGATCTCGCCGATGGCCTCGGGATAGGGCTTGCCCATCTCGCGCACCATCAGCTCGGCGCAGCCGGAGAGGTCCGTCTGCTCGATGGCGCTGGCTACGGCGTGGAGGTGCCTGGCGCGGGTCTTGGCGTCGAGCCGTTTCCAGGTGCCTGCGGCGTCGGTCGCGGCCGTCAGCACCGCGTCGAGCTCCTGGGAGAGCGCAACCGCCCGCGTGCCTACCGCCTCCAACGTGGCGGGATCCGCCACCGCGATCGGCGGCCCCGCGAGGGGCCGGTAGGCCGGGTTGACATACAAGGCGGGCTCGGAAGGGGAGAAGTCCATGCGGGAGGCCCTCAGCGGATCATGTAGACCTTCTTGACCGTCTCATGGACGGTACAGACGCCGCGCCAGTCCTGTGGAAAGAAGGCGGCGGTGTCCGGCACGACCTCGATCACCTCGCCGGATTCGTGCCGGTAAGTACAGCGGCCCTCCAGAAAGTGGCAGAACTCGTCGCGCGTGACATGGCAGTTCCATTTTCCCGGCGTGCACACCCAGAGGCCGCATTCGGAGCGGCCGTCGGGGCCCTTGTGGAGCAGCTTTCCGGAGGTGTGGGACTGCCCTTCGATCATGGTCGGGACAGGGCCCCAGTCGACGAGGTCGGCGATGGCCAGCGGATTCAGCATTGTCGGTGTCGGCATGGATGGTTCCCCTTTACCGGCTCAGAGAAGGCGCTCGAGCAGCCGCGCCGCCTTGGCGGGGCCGTCCTGCCCCTGCATATGGCTGGACGTTGCAGTGAGGCGGGCGGCCATTGCCTTGTCGTTCAGGCACGCTTCGATGCGCTCGACCAGCTCGGCGTCGGACCAGTCGTAGCGCGGCATCTTGAAGCCGTGGCCCGTCTCCTCGACGCGAGTGGCATTGTCGTGGCCGTCCCAGACATAGGGCATGATGATCGCCGGCTTGCCGAAATAGAGGCACTCGGTGAAGGAGTTGTTGCCGCCGTGGTGGATCACGGCGTCGACCTGCGGGATGACCGAGGGCTGGGGAAACCAGCTTTCGACGATCACGTTGCCCGGCAGATCGACATACCGATCCTTGTAGCCGCCGACATTGACCAGGGCGCGGTAGCGCGTTCCGGCGAGAGTAGCGATGATGCGTTTCAGGAGATCGACGTCGCCAGCCCCCAGGCTGCCGAAGGAGACGTAAAGCAGCTGCCCGTCATCGTTTTTCGCAAAGACGGGCACCTCATAGGGCTGCTCCTTGCGCACGCAGCCTTCCAGATACTGGAACCGCTGCGGGTCGAGTGGGGCGCTGCGGGTGAATTTCACCGGCTCGGGATAGAGCAGGAGGTTCAGGTGTGGCGAGGCTTCGAAGAACTGGCCGAGCGGGTAGGGCGCCTCGCCATGCGCCTCCAGGAAGGCGTTGAAGTCTTCATGGAGCGGCCTGATGACGGAATTGAAATGGTTCCGATATCGCTCGTGGCAGGCGTGATCGTCGGCGCGGCAGCCGGAAAGGTGCGGAGGAATTGCCTCGTCCTCGATCTCGTTCTCCGAGCAGGAGATGATGCGCACCCAGGGCTTGCCGAAGCGCTTGATGGCCGGGAACAGCACCACGTTGTCGACGCAGATGAGGTCGGGGCCGATTTCGTCGAGGACGCGGGGCAAGTCCTTCTCCGCCCATTTGGCGCTGTCGACGATGGCCGTCCAGCAATCCTTCACGTAGTTGTCGACCTGATCGTAGGGCGACTTCCGGAAATTGGGGATGTGGCCGTTGATGAAGTCTTCCCAGAATTTCGCCATCTGCTCGGGAGGCATCGGCTCCGAAAGGTTCACGGCGTGAGCCTCGAAGCCGTATCCCTGGTAGACCTCGACGAAACCGGGATCCGACAGGAACACCGGGCGATGACCGCGGGCCGCCACCGCCTGCGCGATGCCGACCGAGTTGAGCGCCGGCCCGTAGGCCGCTTCGGGGAAGAAGGCGATGGTCTTCGCTGCCATGGGGCTCTCTCCTGCGAGGTTCTAATCCGTGAAGATGCGGGTGTCGGCGGCACTCCAGCCGAGCTCCACCGCGCTGCCTTCGGCCACCGGCCGACGCTCGGCGGCATCGGCCGTCAGCCGGACGAGAAACGGCTTCGGCGCCAGCGGCGTCGATACGTGGAGGATCAGATCGAGGCCGTGATAGGCGAGTGCTTCAACCGTGCCGGGCGTGCGGTTGTCGATATCGGGCGCCGGCCACAGGGCGATGCGTTCCGGGCGAACGGCCGCCACGGCAGGCTGCCCAGGCGCCGCTCCTTCCGGCGGCCGTCCGCGAATCCCTTGCCCGCCTTCGGCGGCCAGGCCTTCGGGCGTCAAGCGCCCGGAAACAAAGTTCATGACGCCGATGAAATCCGCCACGAAGCGCCCGGCAGGCCGCTCGTAGACTGCGTGTGGCGTATCGCATTGCAGGAGCCGGCCGTCGCGCAGGACCGCTATGCGGTCGGCCATCACGAGGGATTCCTCCTGGTCGTGGGTGACGACGACGAAGGTGATGCCGACCTCGTGCTGGAGGCGCTTCAGCTCCATCTGCATCGCCCCGCGCAGCTTTTTGTCGAGTGCGCCGAGCGGCTCGTCCAGCAGCAGGAGACGCGGCCGCTTGACCAGCGCGCGGGCGAGCGCCACGCGCTGCTTCTGGCCGCCGGACAGCTGCTCGGGGCGGCGGCCGGCATAGGCCGCGAGCTCGGTGGTGGCGAGCATCTCGTTGACGCGGCGGCGGATTTCGGCAGCGGGCAGCCCCTCCATTTCCAGGCCGTAGGCGATGTTGGCGGCGACGCTCATATGCGGAAACAGCGCGTAGGACTGGAACATCATGTTCACCGGGCGTCGGTTGGGCGGGACGCCGACCAGATCCTTGCCGTCGAGCCGGATGCTGCCGCTGCTCGGACGCTCGAAGCCGGCAAGCATGCGCAGCAACGTGGTCTTGCCGCAGCCCGAGGGACCGAGAAGGGCGAAGAACTCGTTCTCGCGGATGTCGAGCGAAACCCCGTCGACTGCGGTGAAGGCCCCAAAGCGCTTGCTCACCGCCTCGATCGAAAGCAGGGTCCGCGCCGCGCTCATGCCCCGACCACGCCCCGGTTGAGCCGCTGCGAGACGGTGAGCGCGACGATGCTGACCGCCATCACGATGGTGGCGAGCGCGTTGATCTCGGGCGTGATGCCGAAGCGGATCATCGCATAGATCTGCATCGGCAAGGTGGTGGAGCCGCGTCCTGCGCCAGCCGTGAAGAAGGCGATGATGAACTCGTCGACCGACAGCGTGAAGGCGAGCAAGGCGCCGGCGATGACGGCAGGCAGGATCACCGGCAGGGTGACGCGCCGGAACGTGGTGGCGGCCGAGGCGCCGAGGTCCCGCGAGGCTTCGACGATCGACCAGTCGAAGCTCTTCAGTCGGGCCCGGACCACGGAGCAGACGAAGGCCAGGTTGAAGACGACATGGGCGGCGACGATGGTGTGGAGCCCCATGGTCACGTCGAGCATCGAGAAAAAGCTCAGCAGCGAAATCGCCAGCACGATGTCGGGAATGATCATCGGGGCGAATATCAGCGCTTCCAGAAGCGTGCCACGCCGCTGCCTCGCCTCCACACCCAACGCCAGCAACGTGCCCAGCAGGGTGGCCAACGCCGTCGAAGCCGTCGCGACGATCAGCGTGTTGAGCGCCGCCGAGAGAATCTCGCGGTTGCCGGCCAGCGAACTGTACCATTTCACCGAGAAGCCGGACCAAACGGTCGGCAGTCCGCCCTCGTTGAAGGAAAGCGCGACCAGCACTGCGATAGGCACGTAGAGGAAGGCAAACACCAGGGCGAGCCAAAGCGTCGTGGCGCGTCGAGCCGCTCGTGAGCGTTCAGCCATGGGCGGGGGCCTCGGCCAACGTGGGCACTCGTCCCTCAAGACGCCGTCCGCCGGCCAGCGCTTGGAGGCCGAGCAGCACCATCATTACGGCGATCAACACCATCGACAGGGCGGCGCCGAACGGCCAGTCGTTGGCGGTCAGGAACTGGTCGTAGACGAGGTTGCCGATCATCTGGAAGCGGCCGCCGCCGAGCAAAGCCGGGGTGACGAAGTTGCCGATCGACAGCACGAAGACGAACACGCAGCCGGCGGCAAGGCCCGGCAAAGTGAGCGGCAACGTCACCCGCCGAAACGTGGTCAGGGCGGAGGCTCCGAGGTCGCGCGAGGCCTCGGCGAACTCCGGGTTGAGGCGCGACAGCGGCGCGTAGCAGGCCAGGATCACGAAGGGGAGGTAGTTGTAGACGAGCCCGGCGATCACCGCGCCTTCCGTATAGAGGAGCGATGGTGGCTCCCCTTGGTAGCCGAGGATGCGCAGCAGCTGGGTCAGGAGGCCCTCGCGGTTGAGGAGCACGATCCAGGCATAGGTCCGGATGAGGTAGTTGGACCAGAAGGGCAGGACGGCGAGGAAGAGCAGCACGGGCTGCCAGCGTCGCGGGGCGGCCGCAATGGCGTAGGCGGCTGCATAGCCGGCTATGCCGGCAATCAGCGTCGCGGTGCCGGCAATACGAGCCGAGTTGAGGAAGATGCGACTATAGAGCGGGTCGAGGACGAGCGCGAAGTTCTCCAAGGTGAGCGTGTACTCGATGCCGCCGTAGACGCCACGCCGGAAGAAGGCGAGCGCCAGCACCAGCGCGCATGGCACGACCATGAAAAGGACGAGCCATGCTAGCGCAGGTGCCGTCGCCCACGCGGCGGAGGGACGAAGCGCCCGCACCGGCGGGCTCCCTACTGGGCCGCCTTGATCTCGCTCACGATCTTGGAATAGTCGCGCTGCGCGTCGCCGACGTCGCGCAACTGCTCGAAACCGACCAGTTCGCCAACCGGCATGCCGATGTTCGGGAACTTGGCCGTGAAATCGGCCGGCAGGCTCTCCATGGCCGGCTTGTTGGGCACCTTGTAGTCGATGTTCTGGGCGGCCCAGGCGTGGTTCTTGGCATCCAGCATGAAATTGATGAATTCGAAGGCGGCGTCCTTGTTCTCCGAGGACTTCATCACCACCATGGTGTCTAGCCAGAGGTCGGAACCTTCCTTGGGGATCACGTATTTGATGGCCGGATTCTCGGCGATGCCATAGTTGCACCAGCCGTCCCAGGCATGCACCATGACCGCCTCCCCGGAGACCAGCTTGGAATAGAAGGTCGTGTCGTCACAGGCGAGAAGCGTCTTTTTGGCGGCGATCAGCAGGTCCTTCACCTCGGCGAGCTTCGCGGGGTCGGTCTCGTTGACCGAATAGCCCTTGGCCAGCAGGCCGGCGGCGAGCAGCCAGCGGTCGGTGGCCAGCATTGTCGTCTTGCCCTTCACGTCGTCCGAGGGCTGCAGCAGGTCGTTCCAGGAGGTCGGCTCGGCCTTCACGAGGTCGGAGCGATAGCAAAGACCGGTCGTGCCCCAGGTGTATGGCACGGAGAAGGTGTTGCCCGGATCGTAGGGCAGCTTCGTCGCTTCGGGGTAGAGGTTGGCGAGGTTCGGCACCTTCGAATGGTCGATCGGCTCGGTGAGACCGAGCTTGTTCAGCACCTCCGCGAAGGGGGACGAGACGAACACCACGTCGTAGCCCTTGCCGCCCGACGCGACCAGCTTACCCATGATCTCCTCGTTGGTCGCATGGACGACGACCTCGGCGCCACTGCCGGTCGCCTTCTTGAACGCGTCGACCGCATCCGGGGCCATGTAGCCGTCCCAGTTGGAGATCACCAGGTCGGCGGCAAGAGCCGGAAGCGGCCCGGCAACGGTCGCGGCCATGACGGCGCCTGCCGCTGCCATCGGGCGTATCGCGCGAGCGAAAGGAAGGGTCATGTCGGATCTCCCATTTGGGACGGCCGCAGCGGCCGTCGGATACATTCTCGGCGGCCCCGCCGTGCCTCGGCGATGATGGCCGGTTCCCCAGCTTTTCTGTTGCAGCTGTCTCGGTCATAGTATTATTCTCTCAAAAAATACGTCAAGCGCAAAGTCGGAGAATTGATGCCCGGCAGATCCCCGACCGCCGATCCGGCTACGCCAGGACCCGCGCGGGCCAACAGTCGGCACATCGTGCTGGCGCAGCAGATTCTCGAAATCGCCCGTCAGCGGGGCCTGCGGCCGGGCGCGCGGCTGCCCGAGCAGCAGTTCGCCTCCTTGTGCAATGTGTCGCGTACGCCCGTACGAGCGGCGCTGCGGCTTCTGGAAGAGCAAGGCCTTGCCGCGAGGGATGGGCAGCAAGGCTTTCGCCTGGCAACCGAAACCGCGGCACCGAAGGCGCTTCCGATGGCCGTCGAGGCCGGCCTGGCAAGTGCGATCATGCGCGATCGTCAGGCCCGCAGGCTTGGTGAGACGGTGACTGCGGCCGAGTTGGCGAAGCGTTACCGAGAAACGAGGCCGGCGGTACTAAACGCGCTGAGAGTACTATGTGAAACAGGGGCCTTGTCACGCGCGCCGGGTCAGTCCTTCGTTTTCCAAACGTTGCCGGACGGGCCCGAGGCGCGGGCCGAGAGCTACGAATTCCGGCTGCTCGTGGAGCCGGCGGCCATCTTGACGCCAGGCTTCCGGCTCGACATCGCGGCGGCGACGGCTCTGCGTCGCGGCCATGAAGAACTCCTTGCAGCGCCTGACGCGTCGTTCAGTTCCGCGGCGTTCCAACGCCTGGACCTCGCCTTCCACCGACTGATCGCCGTCGGCGCGGCGAACCGGTTCATCGCCGAGTCGCTGGCAGCGCATCAGAGGCTGCGTGCGCTGCAGCCTGGCCAGGTCGGCGCGACGGTGCATCGCCTGCGCCAATCCCTGCGCGAGCACCTGGCCATACTCGACCAGCTGGAAAGCCGCCAATATGAAGCGGCCGCAGACCTGATGCGCGTCCATCTGAGGCTGTCGGGGGGGCAGCGGCCGCAGGCTGCTGGCCGCGGCGTGCCTGCGCTGTTCGGTGGCGCCCCGATGCATGGACGCGAGGGCGCGCGTTGAAGGCTCGCCAGCCAACAGTCGCCTTGTTCCCGGAGGCGAGCTTCGGCGCCGCGCTCAACTGCGTCGGCATCGCGCAGGCGCTCAGGGAGCAGGGAGCGCGTCCGATTTTCATCTGCCTGCAGGGCTTTTCAGGCGTCTTTTCGGACTACGGCTTCCAGGAGCATCATCTGACGGCCGATGACGCTCTGACCGACCTCCAGCGCCAGAGCTCTTGGCAGGGCTTCGTCAAGCGTCACCTGCCGCATTTCCGTTTGAGCCCGGCCGACCAGCTGGAAACCTACGTGGCCCCCACCTGGGAAGCGATCGTCGACACCGTCGAAGCTGCGCAGACGCCTCTGCAGGCCTTGCTGCGCGACATTTCCGCCGATGCGCTCGTGCTCGACAACGTGGCGATGTTCCCGGCGATCGCGACGGCCGGAGTGCCGTGGGTCCGCGTCGTGTCTTGCGCCGAGACGGAGCTGCCCGATCCAAACGTGCCACCCTACCTGTCGGGGCTGGCGGCCGAAGACGAAGCGGCTTGTGCCGCCTTCCATCGGCGCTATCTGGCCGCCGTCGACCGGCCCCATGCACGGCTCAACCGACTGCGCGCCACGGCGGGGCTTGCACCACTCCCGCCGGGCGAGTTCCTCGAAGCCTCGCCGCATCTCAACCTCCTGCTGACGCCGTCGATCGTGCGGCGGCGCCGGGCGGTACCCCTCGATCCGGCGCGATTCGTGTACCTTGAAGGCTGCGTGCGCAGCGAGGGGCCGTACGAAATCCCACCGTTTCCGCGCCATTTCGAGCCGCTGGTCTATGTCAGCTTCGGCAGCCTGGGCGCGGCCGACGTGGAGCTCATGGAGCGCATGCTGGCCGGGTTCGCCGGCCTGCCGGCGCGCTTCCTGGTGAATGTCGGGGGCTTCCGCGACGCTTACAGGGCGGTGCCGGACAATGTGCATGTGGACTCATGGTTCCCGCAGCCATCGGTCGTCGCACAGTCCGATCTCTTCATCCACCATGGCGGCAACAACAGCTTCTGCGAGGCGCTGCGCTTCGGCGTGCCGTCGGTGGTGATGCCCTATTGCTGGGACGGCCACGACAACGCCCGGCGTGCCCAGGAAGCGGGGGTCGGGCGCCGCATCGACCGTGCCGATTGGACACCGCAGCAACTCGGCGAGACCTTGCTTTCGCTGCTCGCCGACGCATCGATGCGCCGCCGCCTTGCCGAGAACGCCGCACGCATGGCCGGGCAGCCAGGCCCCCAGGTCGCCGCCGCCGCAATCCTCGACCGGCTATGAAACGGCCGGCGATCTCACCCTCTCGCGCCGCACGCCGAGGCCGATGATCCGCCCGGGAATGCGCCGCAACAGCGGGAAGCGGTCGAGCAGGCGCAGGATCCATGGCGCGCCGGTGATCGGCTTACCGGACAAGACGGTGCCGATCACATTGTCCTGCGCCAGCTTTTGCCCGGCCTGGATCACCCGCGTCGGGAACAGCCGCCGTGCCTGCACCCGGTGCAGCAGCTGGTCCGGGTCCTCGCCGCGCGCTAACGGATCCGCCAGTACGTTCGCCGCCGCGACCGCGTCCTGGATCGCCAGGTTGATGCCGATACCGCCGATCGGGCTCATCGCGTGCGCCGCGTCGCCGATTGCGAGCAGGCCAGGGCGGTGCCAGGTATCGAGCCGGTCGAGCGCGACCGAGAGCAGGTGCAAGTCCTCGGTGCCGACGAGGCCGCCCGAAAGGTCGAGCTCGGGGAACAGCGCCTTGATCTGGCCGCGCAGCCAGCCGATGCCGCGCGCCTTGACCTCGTCGGCCGCGCCTTTGGGGATGATGAAAGCAGCCTGCCAATAGGTCCGCCGGTCGATCAGCACCGCCATGCGCCCCGTATCGACCGCGCCGCGCAGCTTTTCGCCCGGGTTGTCGGCCTTCGGCAACCGGAACCACAGCACGTCCATTGGCGCGCCGAGCTGGGTCACGGGCAGCATTTCGAGCTTGCGCACCAGCGAGGAGCGGCCGTCGGACATCAGCACCAGCTTGCCGGCACGCATTTCGCGGCCGTCCGCGAGGTGCACGCCCTCGATGCGTCCGTTTTCCTCGACGAGACCGGTGACTTCCGCCTCCATCTCCAGCGAGAAGCCGGGGAAGGCTTCAGCCTCGTCGCGCAGGAAGTCGAGAAAATCCCATTGCGGCATCATCGCGATGAACGGCGCGGGCGTGTTCAAATGCGAGAGATCGCCGATCGTGTAGTCGTGCCCGGCGACGCGGATCTGTGCCCCCGTCACCCTGTCGTGGGGTCGCTCTAGGAACCGCCCGAGCATGCCCAGCTGATCGAGGATCTCCATCGTCGAGGGATGGACCGTGTCGCCGCGGAAGTCGCGGAAGAAATCGGCGTGCTTTTCCAGCACCCGCACCGAAACGCCGGCGCGGGCAAACAGCAGCCCGGCCATCATGCCCGCCGGCCCGCCGCCGACAATGATGAGGTCAACCATAGCGGCGCTCACGCCGGGTCTGAGAAATATCTGATGGAATAAATCGCTGCGTATGAGCGTTCGTCATTGAGACCCTACCAAAGGAGAGTTCGATGCGCTCGAGAATAGCACTTTTCTTGGGGTGCCTGCTCATTGCGACCCCATTGGCAATTGCACCAGCCCTGTCAGCCAGCGGCGGCGGTTCCTCGGGCGGAGGATCGTCCGGCGGCGGCTCCTCTGGAGGTGGAACGGGTGGTGGATCCGGTGGCGGCAGTAGCTCTTCCGGTGGCTCTGCAGGGAGCGGCGGTAGCAGCTCGAGCGGACAAAGACAGATCCCAACATGCAAGCGGGCGATGGTCTGGAACAAGACCAAGAAGAAGTGCGTCTCCCAACAGCAAGGCGCTCTCGACGACAACAGCATCTTCGAGACCGGCCGCGATCTGGCGCTTGCAGGACGCTACGACGAGGCCATCACCATTCTCACCTTGGCCGCCGACAAGACGGACGCCCGCATCCTCAACATGCTCGGCTATTCGCACCGCAAGGAAGGTCGCGTCAAGGTCGGCATCGGCTACTACCACGAGGCCATTCTCAACGATCCGAACTACACGCCGGTGCGCGAATACCTTGGCGAGGCGCTGCTTCAGATTGGCGACCTGCCCGCGGCAAAGGTCCAGCTCGGCGAGATCGAGAAGCGCTGCGGCACCACCTGCAGCAACTACACCGATCTCCTCGCGCAGATCCGGGCCTATCACGCCGGCATTTGAACCCTATCGGCCGGTACGGTCGCCAGAAAAGGTATCGTCTCGCAGGAGTATATTGGTGGGTGATGCAGGGATCGACCCTGCGACCCGCTGACCAAGATTCGCCGGCCAAGTTCAAACGCTGGTTTGAACTTGACTAGGGTCGGCTTTCGCCAAGAACACCCTGGCAGAACTGGGTGGAAATTGGCCGTTGCGTCGAAACATATGAAACACTTCTGCTGCTAGCTTGTAAAACCGATGAAACGGAGGTGTCGTAAGCTGCCATGGCTCTTGGCGGTCCGACCGGCCGAGCTCGAGATGGCAGAAGGACCCGGACTATGTGCGGAATTGTCGCCGTATTCTCTCAGCGCAATCCGATCGCGGATGAGGTGCTGCATCGAGCCACCCATAGCTTGAAGCATCGAGGCCCGGATGGACAACGTCATTGGATTTCCGCCGGACCGGCGCGTTGCTCTTGGCCATGCCCGGCTCAGCATCATCGATCTCGGCAACCGGCGACCAGCCGATCGCCAGCGAAGACGAGCAGACCCGTATCGTCGTCAATGGCGAATTCTACGGCTATGAGGCGATCCAGCGTGAGCTCGAACAGTCGGGCCACCGGTTGCGCACCCGATCCGACAGCGAGATCGCCCTTCATCTCTACGAGGATCTCGGCGCCGCAATGCCTACACCAACTGCGCGGCGAATTCGCCTTCGTCCTCTGGGATGAACGCAACGCGCAGCTCTTTGCGGCGCGCGATCGCTTCGGCATCAAGCCGCTCTTCTATGCCTGGCACGAGGGAACGATCTACTTCGCTTCGGAAGTGAAAGCGCTGTTCGCCGCCGGCGTGCCTGCGCGGTGGGATGCAGATCCTTCTATCAGTCGATCGCGCTTCGGCGGCCATCAGATGCGCACGTCTCTTCGATGGCGTGTTCCAGGTCCCGCCCGGCCACTATCTGATTGCCGACCGACAAGCATGTGCAGGTCAACCAATACTGGGATTTCAACTATCCCCGCGCCGACGGCGTCGCACGCGAGCGCTCCGACGCAGGATTGGGCGAGCCGAGTTGCGGTCCGTGCTGGAGGAGGCGGTTCGCCTGCGCCTGCGCGCCGACGTTCCAGTCGGCTGCTACCTGAGCGGCGGCCTCGATTCCTGCGCCGTCCTCGGCCTCGCCGCGAAACACCATCGCGAGCCGATCCGCGCCTTCACGCTCACTTTCGATCGCGCGGAATATGATGAGGGAGATATCGCCAGGGAAATGGCCGCAAGGCGGGCGCCGAGTTTCAAGCCCATCCCGATACGGCAGGACGACCTTGCCGATCATTTTGCCGATGCGATCCAGCAAGCGGAAACGCTGTGCGTCAATGCGCATGGCGTCGCGAAATATCTCCTGAGCCGCGCGGTGCGCGATGCGGGCTACAAGGTCGTCCTCACCGGAGAAGGTTCCGACGAGATTCTCGGGCGGCTATGCTTTCTTCCGCCGCGACATGCTGCTCTACAACCGGCAGGGTCAGGATCCGGCTGTAGTGGCGCGGCTTGCTCGAGGAACTGGCAGAAGCTCAATCCCGTGTCTCGCGGCCTGCTGCTGCCCGACGGAGAGCCGCGGGCCGCTTGATTGGTAAAACGGCTCCTCGGCTTTGTTCCTTCCTGGATCGAGACCTTCTCCGCCCGTTCGGAAAAGATGCGCGCGGCTTGCTGGCCGAAGACTTCTGCAAGGTTCGGTCAAGCGCGAAAGCTTCCGCGCGCTGTTTCAGCGACATCGATGTGCGCGGCCAGCTCAACGGCCGCGAGCCACTTAACCAGTCGCTCTATCTTTGGGCGCAAGACGGGCTGCCCGGCCTACATTCTGACCATGCTGGGCGACCGCATGGAGATGGCGCATTCCATCGAAGGGCGCGTGCCATTCCTCGATCATCATCTCGTCGAAGTCATCTCGCTCACAACCCGTCTCCCAGAAAATCCGCGGAATGACCGAGAAGTATGTGCTTCGCGAAGCAGCCCGACGACGTGATCAGCGACACCGTCTACCGCCGGCAGAAGCATCCGTTCCTCAGCCCGCCCGCGACGCTCAATCCACAACATAGCCTGAACACTCTGGTGCAGGATACGCTTGCGCGGTCCGGCGCTTGCCTCAATACCATTCTTCGATCAGCGCAAGGTCGTCGGCCTGCTCGACCGAATAGAGACCATGGACGACGGGTCACGAGTTGCCAATGATCAGGTACTGATGCTCCTGACGAGCGCCTGCGTTCTGCATGAGAGGTTTCGCCTGGCAGCTTGATAGCGGGAAGGACATCTGCGCGTCCTGAGCAGACCGTTGGGTGGATCAGTCGGAACGGCTGAAAGCAAATCGAAACGACCATTCCCGACCGCGCAGACCGTCTGCCAGACAGCTTTGGCGCGGGCACGTTTGCGCTCGTAAGGAGTGTGAGTTGGGCGTATGGTGCAATATCGCCGGCTGCCAATAAACGAGCCGGCAATTGAGAGCGCAAGACCCCCGCCTAAGCATGGGCGCGCTCCGAATGGCATATGGCTCGGCGCGCTCACCAGACTATCTGTTTCTGCCGGAACCCGTGTTGCTCGTTCCGGCCGTGATCCTTCCTTTGGAGAGGAGCGTCTGATGTACATCCTGCAGAATCGCCGCACCTTCCTGGCCGGCCTCACGGCGGCGGGCACGGCGGGACTCATCGGTGCGCCTTCATCGGCGCGCGCGGAGCCGCCGCCAGAAACGACCACCGTCCGGCTGCCGCGGTATTTCGATGATGATGGCGGCTGTTGGTCGGCCTTGTACGTCGCCGGAGAGCTGCTGCGCGCCGAAGGCTTTACCGTCCAATACGTGCAAGGCGACCTCAGCGTCGACAACTCGATGTGGCTCGCGGGCGGCGAGACGGACTTCGATCTGACGATGGCGTCGATGATAGTGTTGTTAGTCGATGCCGGCGCGCCGATCACGGTGTTGGCCGGCCTGCACACGGGGTGCTTCGAAGTGATCGCCAACGACGACATCCGCCGCTTGGCGGATCTGCGGGGCAAGAAGGTGGGCCTGTATGCCTTGAATGATCACCCGCACGTGCTGACGCAACTTCTGGTCGCCTATGTCGGGCTCGATCCCAAGCGCGATATCCAGTGGGTCACGGCTCCGGACACGACCCCGCCGGACCTCTTCATCGACGGCAAGATCGATGCCTTCCTCGCCGGTGAGCCCGTGCAGCAGGAGGTGCGGGCGCGCAAGATCGGCCACTCGATCTTCAACAATGCCGTCGATCGCCCCTGGTCGCAGTATTTCTGCTGCATGGTCGCCGGCAGCGCGGACTACGTGAAGAGGTATCCGATCGCGACCAAGCGTGTCCTGCGGGCCATCCTGAAGGGCGCCGACCTGTGCGCCGCGGATGCGCCATCGGCGGCGCGGCAGTTGGTCGATGGCGGTTACTACCGGCGGTATGACTACGCGCTTCAGACGCTGAACGTCATCGGATACGACACCTGGCGGGACTACGATGCCGAGGAACTCGATGCGGTTCTATGCGCTGCGCATGCAGGAGACGGGAATGATCAAATCGAGTCTGCAGGAGATCATCGCTAATGGCACGGATTGGCGCTTCCTCAACGAGCTGAAGCAGGAGCTGAAGTCGTGAGGGGGTGGCCGGCGTCGCCGGGCGAAACACGCTCCAAAAGAAGCCCGCGTTCGTAGCTGTCTCCCCAGGGGTAAAAACGCGATTGCGCGACTGTTGGCGTACCAAACCGCCAGCCAACGTCGTCGGGCGCGCTTTCTTTTGCAGGCATCGACGATCTGCCAAGAAGTTTTCCTGCAAGTCTCCTCTTCCGCAACGTAGATCCGGTTCAACTCGACCGAGGAGCCATCGAGACGGTTTTCGTAGGCGAACTCGAGGCGATAGGCTGAGCCTAGCCAAGCATCAGAACAGCAGCCGCATTGAGAGAGGTACCGACACGATGCCCAGGACCGTCACGCTCAAAATCGCCGCCTTCGCCCTTTCTGCCCTGGCTCCGCTTGCGACGAGCGGTCCCTCTGCCGCGCAGGACGTAGACCCGGCGGAACTGGTGCAGGACATCCACGCGATCTTCGGCGACCATCATCAGCGTGCCGTTCACGCCAAGGGCGTCGTGCTCGACGCGAGCTTCGAACCCTCCGACGAGGCGCGTAAGCTCAGCAATGCGGCCGTCTTCAATGGCAAGATAGCGGCCACGGTCCGCCTGTCCGACACGACCGGGTTGCCCGACATCCCCGATGCCGATCCCAACGCCAGCCCTCACGGCATGGCGATCAAGTTCAAATTGGAGGACGGGTCGGAGATGGACCTCGTCACGCATAGCTTCAACGGCTTTCCCGCCGCCAATGCCAAGGATTTCGGAGATTTCCTCAAGGCGGCCGCCGCGAGCGGACCCAAGGCTGCCAAGCCGACGCCGATCGAGCAGTACCTTGCGGCCCATCCCAATGCGGTTCCCTTTCTGACGAAGCAGAACCCGCCGCCGGAAAGCTTCGCCACGACGACCTACTTCGGTGTCAACGCTTTCGCTTTGGTCGATCGGAACGGCACCAAAATGATCGTCCGCTTCAGGCTCGTCCCAGCTGCCGGCGACAAGTATCTCGATGCCGCCGCCGCCGCGGCGAAGGGTCCCGCCTACCTCATGGATGAGATTGCCGAGCGCGTTGCCAAAGCGCCCGTGGTGTTCGAGTGGTTCGCACAGATCGCCCAACAGGGCGACGATGCCAACGACCCGTCGACACCATGGCCCGAAGACAGAAAGCTGGTGAAGCTCGGCGCCCTGTCTATCACCGGCATGGCGGCCGACCAGGAAGGACTGAGCAAGAGCCTGCTCTTTCTTCCCAACAACGTTCCGGAAGGCATCGTGCCGGTAGATCCGATGATCGAGGTGCGCAGCGAAGCCTATCCGATCTCGTTCAGCGAACGGCAATGAGGGCGCGGGGTTACGGGCCGATCGTCCGCCATTCTGAGACCAAGCGTATCGAACCGGACCTTTCCTGTGCCCCGGACTATCGCGACCGAATTTTACGTCCGCCAACGTCCTAGACTGACCGCAGAATAGGCTTGTTGCAGCTATGACTTCCCTCTACGCAAACGCCAGAACCGGATGCCCGCGGTCAACGACCCGCGCGCTGATGATTGGAAGCAATTCTCAAGCGACCGGTACGCGAACGTCAATCATGGCCTTGATCAGGCCGGACTTCTGTTGCGACCAAAGCGCGAGGTCTCGTGGACTGTCTTCCAGTGTGGTCCTGTGAGTCACGAGCCGATCGACCGGTATCCTGCCAGACCGGATCGACGTCACGACGTGCTTGAAATCGTCGCGCGTCGCATTGCGGCTGCCAATCAGCATCATCTCCCGCTTATGAAACTCCGGGTCGGAAAAAGTTATGTCGTCCTGGACGACGCTGACCATGACCATGACCCCGCCGTGGGCAACGTAGCTAAAGGCAGACTGCATCGATTGGCTGTTCCCAGTAGCGTCGTAGACGACATCAAACCCCGTTCCAGCTGTTCGTTCGAGAACCTGCCCGAGGATCTGTCCCCTTCGATCCGTCGATGACCAAGAACCCGAGTTGCTGGGCGGCAAATGCCAGCCGCTCTGAACTGACGTCCATGAGCGTCACGCTCTGTTTCGCAATACGTGCGAAAAGCGCGGTGCCGAGACCAATCGGCCCGGCTCCGATCACCAGCGCCCGAGTACCGCTCAAGGCCATTGACCTGCGAACCGCGTGTGCACCGACTGCCAGAAATTCGACTGCTGCCGCCTCGACCAACGACAGGCCATCGGCCGGAAGGAGGTTGTCCACGGGCACATGGATTTGCTCGCTCATGGCGCCATCACGATGCACGCCGAGGACTTGTATCGAAACACAACAATTCGGCTTGCCCTGACGACAGGCCGAGCACTGTCCACATGAGAGATAGGGATTGACGATGACATCCTGCCCGACGGAAACGCTTGCCGGGCCGTTGATCGCGGCCACCGTGCCCGATATCTCGTGGCCCATCACGCGCGGATAGGCAAGATATGGGTGCTTGCCTTCGAAGATGTGAAAGTCGGTGCCGCAGACGCCGACATGGGCGACGTCGAACCAGCGCCCAGCCTCGTGGCGGGTTGCCCGGGGCGGCTGCTTCTGCGAACTCGAGCTCTGCCTGGCGCCACGCATCGGACGATTTTCATTGCTGGAGTTCATGAAGCGGCAGCGCCCCTGTGGTATCAGCGTGACGAGAATGAAGCGGCCGGGCGACAGTGCGCCAGGCCGCCTCATTACGATCACTCGAAATCCTTGACGTTGGTGGCGGTCACGAGGCCGGCGCCGGTGTCGACATTGGCTTCCACCTTTTCGCCCTCGATCGCCTTGACGACGGTGTCGATGCCGAGTTCGCCCATTTTGGCGGGAAACTGCGCGACGGTCGCATCCTCGACGCCGGACTTGATCGCCTCGAGCTCGCCGCAGCAGGCGTCGAAGCCGACGAGCACGAACTTGTCGTTGGCGATGCCGGCATTGGTGATTGCCTGGGCGGCACCCGCGGCCGGCGGACCGCAGGCCGAATAGATCGCCTTCAGATCGGGATTGGCGGTCAGGATGTCCTCGGCGACCGAGGTGCCAAGTTCCTGCGTGCAGTTGGTGGCGCCCTTGCCGACGACCTCGACCTTCACGTCGCCGAGGCCTTCCATCATGCCGTTGACGCGATCGTCCAGCGCCGGCACGCCCGGGCACCCCTTCGAGGATGCCGATCTTGTCGCCGTCCTTCAGCACCGTCTTGAGATACTCGCCGGCAATCCGTCCGCCGTTGAGGTTGTTGGTCGAGACCAGCGCCGTCTGGCCTTTCCAGTCCGGAATGCTGTTGTCGATCAGCACCACCTTGATGCCGGCAGCGACGGCCTTGTCGAGCGCGGGCGCGACGGTCGGATCGACCGGCGTGATGGCGAGACCCTTGACGCCTTGCGTGACCATCGATTCGATCAGGGCGATCTGCCCCTCGATGTCGGTTGCCGACTGCCCCTGGCCGACGACCAGTTCGACGTCGTTCTCGGCCGCGTATTTCTTGGCGGCATCCTCGATGGTCGAAAAGAACGGAACCGGGAACTTCGTGATCAAGCCGACCTTGACCTTGTCGGCCGCAAGGGAGGGCGACGCGAGCGCAAATGCGATCGCGATGCCCTCCGACAAATTTCATACTTGAGCTTCATTTCCTCCTCCTTGTTGTTGGCTCGGCTTCCGGTGCGAAGTCGTCCGGCCAGTTGCGGAGCGCAAGCAGCGCCCGCAATGCGTTCAGGCTCAGGCCCCGACGATCATCGCGACCAGATCCTGCTTGTTGTTGCCATTCGGCATGAGTTCGCCAACCTTTCTGCCCTGCCGCAGCACCATTGCGCGGTCGGCGAGTTCGACGACATGTTCCATGTTGTGGGTGATCAGGATCACCGCGTTGCCTTGGTCGCGCAGCGCCGCAATCAGATTGAGCACCTGCCGCGACTCCCGCAGGCCGAGTGCGGCTGTCGGCTCGTCAAGGATGACCACCTTGCGGGCAAAGACGGTGGAGCGCGCAACCGCGATCGCCTGGCGCTGGCCGCCCGACATCTTGGCCACGACGACATCCGAGCTTGGGCAGCGTGACCTTGAGGCGGCTGATGACCTGCCTGGTCTCCTGCATCCATGCTGCGCTTGTTGAAGAAAGCGCAGGCCGCGCGGCAGCCACGCCGGGCCGGCGATCTCGCGTCCGGCAAAAAAGTTCTGTGCCGGCGTCAGGTTGTCGAACAGAGCGAGGTCTTGATAGACCGTCTCGATGCCGGCAAAGCGGGCATCGGCAGGCGACCGGATCGTCGGTCTCGAGACCATCCAGGTGAATGGAGCCGGCATCCAGATGATGCAGTCCGCTGATGCATTTGATCAGCGTCGACTTGCCAGCGCCATTGTCGCCGAGCAAGCGCGAGTATTTCGCCGCGCCGCACTTCGAGATCGACGCCGTCGAGCGCAACCACGGAGCCGAAGCGCTTGGTGGCGCCGCGCACCGACAAGCACCGGTCTTGCGGTCCAGCTTCGGGCGTGGCCAGAGCCGCGCTCATTGCGCTCTTCCTGCCTGCGCGACGCGCACCCGGCCCTCGAGATAGTTGCGCAGCACGTCGCATTCGACCGCGATGACGATGACGACGCCGATGACGATGAGCTGGAAGAAGATGTCGACGTTGAGCAGGTTGAGCGCGTTGCGGATGACGCCGATCATGATGGCGCCGATCACCGCATGACCGAGATGGCCGCGCCCGCCGAGGAAGCTCGCGCCGCCGATGATGACAGCCGCGATCGTGTCGAGCTCCAGCAGGTTGCCGAACAGCGGCGATCCCGCGTCAGTGCGGCCGGCCAGAATGACCGCGCCGATGCCGGCACAGGCGCCAGAGATCACGTAGGTCGACACCAGAACCCAGCGGATCGGAATGCCCATGGCGATCGCCGCTTCAGGCCGTCCGCCGACCGCATAGATCCAGCGGCCCCAGACCATCGTGCGGGTGAGAACGAGCAGCACGAGGCCGACGCCGATGACGACGAAGACCGAGCCCGGCAAGCCCCAGATGGCGTTGCGGCCGAGCACGCGGATTGCTTCCGGCATGCCCGGGATGGCGCGGCCGTCGGCGAGCTGCAGTGCGATGCCCTTGCAGATGCTCAGTGTCGCCAGCGTGATGATGAACGGATGCGGCAGCCGGCCGAAGACATAGAACAGCCCGTTCACCGCCCCGACGACAGCGCCCGATGCGACCATCGCCACGATGACTAGCGGCGCGGGACCGCCTGCGTGGAACAGCAGCGCGCCGACGACAGAAGCCAAGCGCGAGGTTCGATCCGACGGACAGGTCGATGCCGCGGGTCAGGATGACGAGATGCTGGCCCATGGCCACGACGGTGATGACCGCCGTCTGCGCGAGGATGTTGCTCACGTTGCGCGGCGTCAGGAAACACCGGCGAGAGAAAGCTGAGCACGATGATCAGAGCGATCAGGATAAGCGCCGGCCCGATCCCGAGCAGCGTCAGTCCGACGTCGAGGCCGGAATGAGAACCGGCTCGCACCCTCCGTGAAAGCCTGGGCGCCTTCCATGCTACTCCAGCGCTTTCTCCAGCGTCGGACAAACTCCATTCCCTCCGCCGAAACCAGCAGGTTTCGGCGCCACACATGCTTCTGAAGCTTGCTTTCTATCGATAAAAGACAACGGCTAAACTGATTTGCGTCAAGTTGTTTTTTATGCATAAAAATCTTTCAGAAAAAGACACCCGGAGCTAGCTCAATGAAGCCGGACACCGTCTACAAGAGGGCGCTCAATGCGACTTTGCAACTGCTCGGCAGCGGCGAGTTCGCCGCTGGGCTGCCTTCGGAGAACCAGCTGCGGGTCCAGATCGGTGTCAGCCGCACGACCGTGCGCAAGGTGTTGCGCGAACTCGACAGGCGCGGCATTCTCGTTCAGAGGAACGGCACTAACGATCCCGGGCCGAGCTGTAGGCAAGGACGATCTCTACAGCGGACCGGAAACGACGTCGCGCAATCGAGCATGTCGAACAGCAGTTCATGGAGTGGATGCTGCGCGGCGGCGCAAGCCTGGCACTCTCATCAACGAGCTGGAGCTTGCCCGTCAGTTCGGCGTGGCGACCAATGGCATCCGGGAATTTCTCATCCGCTTCAGCCGGTTCGGTCTTGTCGAGAAGAAGTCCAACTCAGGCTGGCTCTTCAAGGGATTCACGGAGGCTTTCGCGCTTGAGCTGTTCGAGATCCGCGTGATGTTCGAGCTGCGATCGGCGCGTCTTTTCGCAGAATTGCCGGCGGAGTCGCCGCAGTGGACGCGCCTGGAATCGCTCAAGCGTCAGCACGTCGACCTGTTGGACAACATCGATCGGCGCTACCACGACTTCTCGAGCCTCGACAACCGCTTCCACCGGCTGATCAACGAAAGCTCGCCAAACCGGTTCATCGACGATTTTTCCGACATCATCACCTTCATCTTCCACTATCACTACCAGTGGAACAAGGCGGATGAAAAGGAACGCAACAAGGCGGCGATCCTGGAACATCTGGCCTATATAGAGGCGCTTCAAAGCCGTGAAAGGCGCAAGATCGAATCAGCTTGCAAGAAGCATTTGCGATCGGCGCGAAATACGCTCCTGAGGTCTCTGGCCGCATAGTCCAGATCCAGGTGCCGCCTGTGCACAGACCTCAACACGCCGGTCCCGCTAGGCAACTGACCGAGATCGATTTCCCGCCCAGCGTCAAATTAGTGACATTGATCCTACCTCGCTGAATGACTGCTATCGCGCGACATGCCGCCTGCCACCTGCTTGAGGACCGCAAGCCGTCTTGGGTCGATCGTGCGAGCGCAGCTGCCGTCACCCGGGTTTCTGCCCCCGTCGAACACATTCTCGGCGCCGATCAAGGGAAAGGCGGTCGGCTTCAGATCGTATATGATATAGGATTGACCGCGACAGGCTGCGCTACGATGCTTCTTGACATCGGATACTTATCCGAAAAGATGCAGGAAACGACGTTTGGTGGGAACTATGACAGGAATTGCGCTTTCGGGCGTATCGAAGCGTTTCGGTGCCGTCGACGTGATCCGCGATGTAAGTCTGGACATAAGGTCCGGCGAACTGGTCGTGTTTCTCGGTCCATCCGGATCGGGAAAGACGACACTCCTCAGGATGATCGCCGGCCTGGAGAGCATTGACCAAGGCACGCTGACAATCGATGGCATCCGCTCCGAGAACCTGGCGCCGGGACGTCGCAACGTCGCGATGGTTTTCCAGAACTACGCGCTCTACCCGCACATGACCGTAGCCGAAAACATGGCGTTCGGACTGCGCAATATCAGCGTCCCGCGTAATGTTATCCGCCGACGCATCGCTGAGGCGGCGCGCATGCTGGAAATGGAAAAGTTGTTGGATCGTCGACCCTCGCAGCTTTCCGGCGGACAACGTCAGCGCGTCGCCATCGGGCGCGCGATCGTGAAGGAGCCCAAAGCGTTTTTGTTCGACGAGCCTCTCTCTAATCTTGATGCGGCACTTCGTGCCCGCACGAGGGTAGAACTTGCTGAACTTCACCAGCGCCTGAAGTCAACGATGATCTATGTCACCCATGATCAGGTCGAGGCCATGACGCTGGCCGATCGTGTCGTGATTTTGAACAATTGTAGGGTCGAGCAGGTGGGAGATCCGATGGAGGTCTACCAGCGGCCCAAAACGCGCTTCGTTGCGACCTTTGTCGGATCGCCGGCGATGAACATTCTCCCAATCGTCATGTCGGGCTCCGGCGATCGCCTCAACGCCCGCCTGAGCGACGGGTCGATCGTTAAGATTGGTGGTGCTCCATCCGACAGGGACTGGCGCGAGCTCGGCATACGGCCTGAGTTGCTGAACGTCGTCGAGGAAGGAGGAGAGCTATCGGCAACTGCGAATGTCGTCGAGAAACTCGGCGAGCGGACGCTTGTCCATGCGAGACTGGCGGATGGGACGCAGATAGTGGCGCAAGATCGTGGACTTTCAAGAGTTCGAGCCGGGGGTCGCGATCCGTCTAAGGTTCGACACCGCCGCACTTCATCTTTTCGCTGCCGACGGGTCGGCCTGGCACTCGGCGTGATCCCTAAGGCTACGAGATGATCTAGCCCTTGATACCGGCAGAGAGCGTGATCGCCTCGGTCACTCGGCGCTGAAACAAGAGGTAAGCCAATGCTACCGGCAGGCCCGCTAGCACGGCCGCTGACAGCTGGCGCGCGTAGTAGACACCGAACGCATCATTGACCTGTGTGATGCCTACGGTAATCGTCATCATCTCGGTGCGCGTGACAGAGAGAAATGGCCACAGAAATGCGTTCCATGTCCAGATAAAGCACACGATCGACAGCGCCGTCGTCACGCCCCAGTTCATTGGAAGGTAAACTTTGAATAGGATCCCGAATTCGGAAGCGTTGTCCATTACGGCGGCTTCCCGGAAGTCACGCGGCACCTGATCGAAGAACTGCTTGTAGACAATGACAATGACAGGGTGGATGAGCTGCGGCAGCATGATGCCGGCCCAGGTGTTCAACAAGCCGAGATCGGCTACGAGCTGGAAGTAGTTTATGATCAGCGCCGAGGTCGGCACCATAAAGGAGGCAAGGATAAGCCACCACAGCGCGGTCCGTCCGGGGAACCGCAGCTGCGAAATCGCGTAGCCGCAGAGCATGGAGGTAAAAACGCAGATAACCGTAACGCCCACAGCTACGGCCACCGAGTTCGTGTACCATGCCACAATCTGCGTGGACGTCAGCGCGTTGATATAGTTCTCAAGTGTCGGTGACTTAGGCCAAAGTTCAATATAGGGCCTGATGACTTCATCATCCGGCTTGAGCGAGGATACGACCCCCCAATAGAGAGGGAACGCCCAGAGGACCGCGCAAGCGACAGTCAGGGCGGTGATCAATCCACCCCAGAAATTCAAATGTCTGGCAGTCGAGGCTGTCATTGGCGTCGCCGTTCAGCGAGCCGCAGGAGTTGGAATTGCAGCACGGAGACGACCACCACAAGCAGAAAAAGGGCGACCGCGGCAGCGGCCGCGCGCCCGCCCTGGTCCTGCTGAAAGGCGCGATGGAAGACGTAGTAGACCAGCACCATGTTGTCGTTGGGCCGGCCACCAATCGAGAACAGATAGACTTGGTCGAAGATCTTGAGCTGCAAAATAAGCTGGATGGTGAAAACCAAAGAGGTGACTGGCCACAGCAGAGGCCAAGTGATGCGACTAAACGTGGTCCAGCGCGTCGAATTATCGAGCGCGGCAGCCTCATAGATTTCCGCGGGTATGGCGCGTAGGCCGGCTAGGAACAGGAGAATAGAAAAGCCGGCCGTCCACCAGATAGTGACCCCTGCGACGGCCGGAAGGAACCACACGCGCGATTTGAATACGGGTACGCGGCCGATGCCCAGCCAGTCGAGCACGTGCATGGCGATGCCGAACTGGAAGTTGAGAGTCCAATCCCAGATGAGATAGACGACGGAAACCGGGAGGATATAGGGCAGGAAGAAAAGCGCCAACACCATCGCCTGGAACCGCCCCTTGAGCCGCGAAACACCGAGCGCGATCATCAAAGCGATGATCGTGCCTGGTATCACTGTCATCAGCACGAAGTAGGCGGTGTTCCAGAACGCCCGGCGGAACATCGGGTCGTTGTCGAGTTGCAGGTAGTTGTCGAGGCCGACCCACTGACCCTCGCCGATCAGCGGCGCGTCTGTAAATGAGATCCTGAACATCTGCACAGTCGGGTAGACGAACACTACGAGGTAGATCGCCATGAAGGGAGCGATCAGCACCAGTGCGACGAGAATGTCTCCGCGCCTGTCTTTGAGCATAAGCGATCTCCGAAGGGCAGGAGCCGCCACGGGGCGGCCCCTGAAAGCTTGGGAGGCTAAAGCGCGTTGAGTTCCTCCTTGATGCTCTCGACGGCAGCGGCGGGTTCCATCTCACCGTTGAGAGTTGGCACGAAGTAGGTGGACATAACGTCGAAGATCGGACCCGCGACACCAGCCTTGGGCGACTTCGGGTCGAAGATCATGTTGGCAGTCAGAGGCGAGTAAGTCGCGTTGGGCTCCATAGCCTTGTATTCAGCCGACTCGGTGACCGGCCTGTATGCTGGGATGTGACCGGCGGTAGCCCAGAACAGGGAGTTCTTATCCATCCATGAGATCACCTCGAGAACGGCGGCGCGTTTTTCCGGGCTGATCTCCTTGCTCTTGTTCTTGGGGATTGCGAAGGAATGACTGTCCGCATAGGTGCATGGTTTGTCGAAGATCACCGGGATCTCGACCGCACCCCAGTCGAACAGTTTGCCCTGCTTGGCCAGGTCCGTCATCGTGGGCACTTCCCAGACGCCGTTGATCATCATCGCGGCTTTGCCCGAGGTGAACAGTGCCACAGTCGCCGGATAGTCCGTGTAAGTCGATTGCAACCCGGCTTTTGTCCAGCCCTGTAGCACGTCGAGCGCATTCTTTAGCTTGTCGCCGTTGTCACCTGTCAGGAATTCCTCGCCCGTCATCAGCTCGCCGCCCTGCTGGCACATCAACGAATAGATCGTGCGGAACATGAAGTTGCCGTCGGCGGTCACGCTGCCCAACGGAAATTCAACCCCGGCATCCTTCAGCTTCTGCAGGGTAGCGGTGAACTCGTCCTTGCTGCCCATGCCGATGGGCCGGCCGTCATCACCAAGGGCGCCGGCCTTCTTCAACAGGTCGCGGTTGTAGTAAAGAACAATCGGATGCGTATCGAGCGGCACCGCATACTGCTTGCCGTCGACGTTCACAGCATCCCAAGTCGCCGCTGCAAAATCCGAGCTCGACAAGCCCATCTTGGTCATGTCGTCGGGAGTTATTTCTTCCAGAATACCCTGGCTGACCGCTAGCGGGATGCGGCTGGCATGGTAGGTCATAACGTCCGCTGCCTCACCGACGGCCGCCGACGTCTGGACCTTGGCATAGAATGGCGTGCCCCACTCGAGCGTCGTCGCGTCAATCTTGATCTTACCAGTGTGAGCTTCGTTGAAGTCGCTGATCATCTGCTTCATGCGCACGCCGTCGCCGCCGCCAAGAAAATCCCACCATACGACCGTTTCCTCAGCCTGCGCCGCTGCTGCCCACAAGCCTCCGGCGGCGACCGCGGCAGTGATCATCATCCTGCGAAAATTCATCTTCGTCTCCTCCGGGTGCGGCGGTTTTCATCCGTCTTCGATCGGCCAATGCTACATCAAACCCTAAGGCATGCAACGGATTTTGCGGTATATATCCGACAATTGGATATGGAGTCAGAGGCTGACCCGCACCATGGAATACGAGTGCGGCGGGAGCTTCAGCGACAGGCCATTTGTTTCGAGTGCCGCTCCGTTGCCCGACACAGGCGATACCGTGTGCGGCGCGTCCTTGGTGTTGCGGGCCTCCAGATCGTCATGGCGGATAAGCGTGTGCTGGACCGATTTGGCGGCGAACCGATCGAGGGTGACGTCTACTTCGATCATCTCGGAGGCATGCCGATTGACGGCGAAGAAGGTCAGCGCGCCGGAACCTGCGTCGTGAACGCCTGCAATATCAAGCCACGGGACCTTGTCGGCGGCAGAGGCGTCGTAGGTTGGAACCTCTACGGCGAGTTGCAGCGCCGTGCCGCGTCCATGCTTGGAAGCCAGCATGAACGGCCAGTATATGGTCTGCCGCCAAGCCGCCCCGCCGGGCTCCGTCATGATGGGGGCGATAACGTTGACCAACTGAGCAATACAGGCGATGCGCACGACGTCGGAGCGCCGGATGAAAGTATTGATGATGCAGCCGACCTGCAACACGTCCTCGAAATTGTAGACATCTTCAAGCAGCCTTGGCGCCTCGGGCCACTCCCACGCTTTCATGCGCTCCGCGTCGCGCTTGCGCTCGTGGTACCAGACGTTCCATTCATCGAACGATATCTTGACGTCTCGTTTCGAACGACTCTTCGCCTTAACGAAGTCGATGATGCCAGAAACGGTACCAATGTAGCGGTCGAGTTTCTGAGAAAGCGCCAGATACTCGGCCGTGTTCTTCTCGTAATTTTCGAAATACATGTGCAGCGAGATATAGTCGACGTGCTCGTAGGTCGCCTCGAGAACAGTCGCCTCCCACTGAGGATAGGTGGGCATGTTGGAATGCGATGAGCCGCAGACGACGAGCTCCAACGTCGGATCGAGGCCGCGCAGTGCTTTGGCGGTTTCATTGGCGAGATGGCCGTATTCGGCCGCCGACTTGTGGCCGATCTGCCAAGGACCGTCCATCTCATTGCCGAGACACCAGAGCCGGCAATTCCACGGGTCCTTTCGCCCATTCTTGGCCCTCAAATCGGACCAGTAGCTTCCGCCTGGATGATTGACGTATTCGACAAAGGCCCGCGCCGCATCCAAGCCGCGTGACCCTAGGTTGACCGCCAACATCATCTCGGTCCCGGCCTTGGCGGCCCAATCGGCGAATTCGTGAATGCCAACCTGGTTCGGTTCCGTCGTTCGCCAAGCGAGATCGAGGCGCCGAGGACGATGCTCCTTCGGGCCGATGCCATCCTCCCAATTATAGGCCGAGACGAAGTTTCCACCGGGATAGCGGCAGATCGGCGTATCCAGCTCGCGAACCAGCTCGAGCACGTCCGTTCGCATGCCCTCAGCGTCGGCTGAAGGGTGGCCAGGTTCGTAAATGCCCGTGTAGACCGCACGGCCCAGATGCTCGAGAAACGAGCCGTAGAGACGTTTGTCGATATCTGCGACGGTGTAGGCCGCGCTCGCCGTGACCTTGGCCTTCATACTTCCTCCTACTGCGGAATATCAATCCGAGTTTCCGGTTTGTATCCGAACAGCGGGTCAGTTAAGGCCAGAGTCCACGCCCAGGTCAAGAGCAGAGCAAATCTCAGGCCTTCAACAGCCGAAGGACGATGTCTTTGCTGTGATTGCCGAAACCGGTGCCGAAGATGTTTATGCCTCCAGGATGGCGTGCTTCATCCTTGACGCCAATCCGGACCCGGATCGAGCGGTGCCGCTCCAGCTCCAAGTCCGCCATCGAACATTTGGAAACCTTGGCCCCGTCGCGGTAGGTGCCGTTCTTGGCAATGCGCCATTGCTTCACGTCGCCGTATTGCGATCCGGCTAGTTTCCACCAGTCTGGCGTGTGCTTGCCACGCTTGTCGCCGTAATCCGCCGGCGCTGTCCAGGTATCGATTTCGTGTCCGTTGATGGCGATGGTAATATCCGAAGGCCAGTCCTTCGACGTGCCGGGGACCTCAGAAGAAAGTTCCATGGCCAGTTCGACCGCCGAAATCTTGGCGTTGGCAAGCGTCGCATTGTTGGGGAACTGGTATTCGACGAACCCCCTTGTGAACCACAGCAGACCGGCCCGCATTCTGTCGGGGTCGAGAAACGTGTCGGGCACGTCGAGAAGTCCGATGACACCGTCTTTGGAGCATAGGCCGCATGGAGCCGATACTTCGCAGCGCGTATAGAGGCCGAGCGGCATCGCCACCTCGATGACGCTGAGGTCCGGCGGTGTGTTGCGGTCCTTGAAGGCGACGACAAGCTCGGAAAAGGTCGAGTAGCAGACTTTCTGGCTGCCTTTGCGCGCCGTTTGCGACTTCGTCTGGATAAGGCCGACCTTTACCAGAACTTGGATATTGGCGGAGATCGTCGATTGCGGGAGGCCTAGCTCGTCGGCAACTTGGTTGACGTTCTTGGGTCCTTTCCGATTGAGAAGATCGAGGATCCGAACGCGGACCTCACTCGCGAGGCTCTTCAGCAGATCAAGCCGCTCAAGCGGATCGACGACGATGATTTCATTAGACATTTGACCCCGCACGAGTAGCACCCAGGTTATGTATCAGCATATCGGATGCATATAAAGTTCCCCCATCGGAGACCGTCTCAACTCATCTCGGCCATAGTATTCATGAATCGGCTTGCGGCCCAAAGCGACGTCGGGCTTCCGGTTGAGAAGTCCCGCTCATGGCTTACAACTTGCCATCATCCACCTCGCACGGTCGGAGGTAACCCCCGAACGAGGGACGGACGGAGATTTCGTCGCTCAGCCGTTTTTCCAGGATGATGTCAGCAAGATGAGTCCGCGAGAAGACTCGTCGCCCGCTGGACTATTCTTTCGGGGGTGTCCGCGATCTCCAGAGCGATCGCGTCTTCGTCACGCGAGGGCGGCTCGAGTGCTTCGATTTGACTCTCAAGCAAGGATGTCGAAGCGAAATGATCACGTCGTTTGCTTAGCCTAGCGCTGATTTCTTGAAGCGAGCCGTGCAAATACAAGAAGCGCACGCTGCCTAGGCGATCTCGAAGCAGGTCACGGTAGCTGCGCTTCAGAACGGAGCATGCGATCACCACGGTGCAACCGTCTTCGGTCAAGGCTGCGTCGCACACGCTGTGGAGCCATGGCCAGCGATGTTCATCGGTTAGTCCGGTGCCACTGCGCATGAGCTCGATATTCGTGTCGCTGTGGTAATCGTCCGCCTCCACGAACCCGGCCCCCAACGCGGTTGCCAGCCTCTTTCCGATCTCGGTCTTCCCTGTTCCTGCTATCCCCATTACCACGAGGTAGTGAGTGCGTGTCTTTCCCGTCTTCAACACCGAGTTCCGTTCGGGCCCACTCATGGATAGAGGCCCATCAGCCGGATCGGTCCTAGGGTTAGAACCGGGAAGAGCACCAGCAGGAAGATGGCGAGGGTCAGCACGGCCATCGGAGCCAGCGAACCTCGAATGACGTCTTCTACGCGCATGTTGGCAACCTGTGCCGCGGCGAACAGGCAAACGCCGACCGGCGGCGTCACGAGGCCGAGTGTCAGCGTCATCACCGTCACGACCAGGAAGTGCATTGGATCGATGCCGAGCGACAACGCCGGCGGCAGCAGAACCGGGATGAGGATGAACATCGCTGGGATGGCTTCCATGAAGATGCCGATGATGAGCAGGAAGACGAAGATGACGAGCAGACCGGAGATCGGGCCGACGCTGACGGCGTCGAGCAGCACGGCGACCTTGTCGGGCAGGCCCTCGAAAGCGAAGATCCAAGCGGCGAGCTGCGACGTGGCGGCGATGAACAGGATGGTGCCGGAGATGCGCGCCGTCGAGATGAGGATCTCGGGAATCTCCGATACCGGGATTGTTCGGTACACGAGGATCGACAGAACCATCACGTAGACAACCGCGACTGCCGCCGCCTCGGTCGGGGTGAAGACGCCGCTGGCGATGCCGACAACCAGAATGACCGGCGTCAGCATCGGCAGGATGGCGCTCAAGCCGGTGACGATGACCGTACGCAGCACGAAGGGCGAAGGCGGATTGTAGCCGTAATGCACCGAATAGAAGTGGTTGAAGACCATGAAGGCGAAGGCGATGAACAGCCCCGGCACCAGACCCGCGACGAGGAGCGTGCCGATGGACACGCTGGCGATCGATCCGGCGATGACGACCAGGATCGAAGGTGGGATGATCGAGGACAGCGTTGCCGTGCAAAGCGTCATGCCGACAGCATAGCCCTTGGGGAAGCCGTGCCGCTCCATCGCCTTGATTTCGATGGCGCCGACCGAGGCGATGTCTGCCACCGACGAGCCGGATACGCCAGAGAAGATGACCGACGAAATGACGTTGACGTGGCCGAGGCCGCCGGGCAGCCAGCCGACCATGGCCTCGGCGAAGTCGAAGATGCGCTCGGCGACCCTGCCGCGCTCCATGACAGCGCCGACCAGGATGAAGAGCGGCACGGCGACCAGCAGGAACGAGTTCATCGACGAGAACATGGTCTGCGTCAGCAGATCGAACGGCATCGGCGTGAACAGAAGCAGGGTGGCGACCCCGGCCAGGCCGAGAGCGACAGCCAGCGGCACGCCGAGCATGCTCATGGCGAAGAAAATGATGAGAAGAAAGAGACTCATGCTCATGGCTGCGTCCTCGCGGTCATGTTGACATCGGCATGCGCCAGCTCGCCGGCCGGAATGCCCGGCTCCGGCAGAGCGATAAGGTCGCGGCGGGTCCGCAGGGATTCGATGATGGCAAGGATCGCGATCACCGAGGTCACAGGCATCACCAGCCCGATCATCCACATCGGCAACGGCAAGGTTGCGGCCGTTTCGTGCATCATGATCTGCTGGCGCACGAGCGTTATTCCCGTCCAGCCGGTGATCAGAAAGAAAAGCACCGAGGAGCCGACATAGATCGGGACCGCGATATGGCGGAAAAAGCCTCTCGCCATAGCCATGAAGACGACGACGCGTGCCGATTCAACCGTGCGGAAGCCCGCGGCGAGGCCGAGGAAGACCATCCAGACGAACAGGAAGCGCACCGCCTCCTCGGTCCATGGCAGGGGCCGGCCCAAAAGGCGGCCAGACACCTGCATCAACACGATGATCAGGATGCCGCCGCAGGCGGCTCCGGCGGCGCCGTCGGCGACCAGTTCGACGGCGCGGCCAAAGGTAAGACGGTGAAGGCGCATCGGATCGATCCTCCCGATCGAGCGGAGACTGTCCGCAACGGCACCCGGCATGTCCCGGCCGCCGACAACGCCGGCGGCCAGTGCCGCGGCTTAGTCTTTGCCGACAAAGGCGACCGTACGGTCGAAGAAGGCCTGGTCCTTGACCAGCCCGGCAAAGGTCGGCGCGAGCGTCTGCGCGACGGCGACGAAGGCCTGGCGCTGCTCGGGCGTCAACTCGTTGACCTCCATGCCGTTCGACTTCAACGTGTCGATCGACTTGGCGATGTCGGCGGCGTCGTTCTCGGCCTTCCAGGCCTCGGTTTCCACGGCAGCCTCCTGTAGGGCCTGCTTGTGCGCATCCGACAGCCCCTCGAAGCGAGCGGGATTGACACCAACCACCCAGGCGTCGGCGATGTGGTTGCTGATCGTCAGGTATTTCTGCACTTCGTAGAGCTTGGCGCTGACCGGCACGTTGACCGGGTTCTCCTGGCCGTCGACCACCTTGAGCTGGAGGGCGTTGTAGACCTCGGCGAAGGCCATTGGCGTCGGCGCCGCGCCCATGGCGCCGAAGAACTCGACCCAAAGGGGATTGTTCGGCACTCGCAATTTCAGGCCCTTGAGGTCGTCCGGCTGGGTGATCGGTTGGCGCGAATTGGTGATCTGGCGCAACGGACGCGACCACAGGTCGAGCCCCTTGATGCCGATCTAGTCGAGTTCGGCAGTGAGTTCCTTGCCGGGCTCACCGTCCAGATAGCTGCGCAGCTGCGTCACGTCGTCGAAGAGATAGGGCACCGCGATGGCGGTGAACTTCGGATTGAACGTCGCATAGAGCGAAGTCGCATTGAGCAGCATGTCGAGCGAGCCGCCGGCCAGCTGCTTCACTCCGGCAGACGGGTCGCCGCCGTAGAGCGTGCCGTTCGGGAAGACCCGGATTTCCAGGTCGCCATTGGTCTTCTGCTTGACGAGCTCGGCGAAATGCTTGGCGGCCAGCGTAATCTCCGAGGTGTCGGCGTCGGGCGTCGAGAGCGTCAGCGACTCGGCGCGGACGGCGCCGGTCGAAAGCGCGAGGGCGGCAGCGACAAGGCTGCCGAGCAGGGTGATTTTCATGACATTTCCTCCGTTGGCTGTTCGATGCGGCCGGGCAGCTGGGCGATCCCCGCTCCGGACTGGCTGTTGGCGCGCCGCAATTCGACGATGGCGGCGCTGTGGTCGAGGTCGGCGCCGCCATGCGCGACGAGGCCGCGAAAAAGACGGTCGACCTCTGTGGCGACGGGCAGACTGAGACCGAGCGATGCGGCGAGCGCGAGAGCCGTGCCGGTGTCCTTGATCTGGTACTTGGCCGGACCGCCGGGGGTAAAATCGCCGTCGATCATGCGCTTTCCATGATGGCGCAGGACGGTGGAGTTGGCGAAGCCGCCGAGCAGCGCCTCGCGCACCTTCGCTACGTCCGCGCCGCCTTGCTCTGCCAGCAAGAGTGCCTCCGCCACGGCGCAGATGGTCGAGGCGACGATCAACTGGTTGGCGAGCTTGGTGAGCGAACCAGCACCGGCCGGCCCGACATGGGTCGGGCGGCCGAGCGTTTCGAAAATCGGCGTTAGCGCCGCCACCACATCAGCATCACCACCGGCCATGATTGCCAGCGTGCCGTCGCGCGCTCCCTTCTCCCCGCCCGAGACAGGCGCGTCGACATAGAAAATGCCGGCTTCGGCGGCGCGATCTGCCTGGCGTTCAGCGGTTTCGACCGGAACCGAGCTCATCATGACTAGCGTCGTGCCCTCTGCCATGACGCCGAGGACGCCTCCGGCACCGAACAGGACTTCGTCGGAAACCGGCCCGGAGCTCAGCATCGAGATCACGATACTGGCGCCGCGCGCCGCGTCTGCCGCCGTCGCGACCACTCGCACACCGGCGTCCGCCAACGCTTCGGCCTTGGACGCCGTGCGGTTCCAGGCGGCGACCGCAAAGCCGGCCTCGGCAAGCCGACGTGCCATATTGCCGCCCATGATGCCGGTACCGACGAAGCCGATCGAGGTCGGGACAGTGCTCGTCATCGCAGCGCCTCCTCCAGCGCGCATTCAGGGGCAGTGTCTGGCGGCGAAGCGCACCTGGGTCTCGTCGACGCCGAGCCGTTTCATCGCGGCTTGAAAACGCAGAAGGTGCGAGGTCCTTAGATGCGCGTCGAAAGCAGCGCGATCATCATAGACCTCGTAAAACACCACGATGTCTTGGCCACCGTCTGGACGCACGACGTCGAACTGGCGGCAACCGGCCTCGTCCGCGACGGAATGCCGGGCGTCGTCGGCGGCGGCCTCCAAAAAGGCCGCCATCGCAGCCGGCGCCACCCGGAACTCGGGCATGACGACGAAGGCAGCAGGGTTGTTGACGTCTTTCATCGAGCTTCCCTTTCGCTCACGCGGCGACGTTCTTTTTCGGGCGGAAGCGGTCTTCCATTTCCCGGCGCACGCCGACCACGTCGAGATCGTTGACCAGCTCGACGTCGTCGAAGCTGACGATCTGATCCTTCTTCATCGGCCCGCTTCAGCTTCACGTTGTGGGCAAGGCCGATCGGCAGCGCGCTGAGTTCCAGGCTGCGTGTGGCAGGGATGGCGTTTGCCCACACCGCATAGCCGCCTTCGCCGTCGAGCATCTCGCCCGGCCGCATGTCCTTCTTGGCGGTGGCGACGGCGTCGCCGCGGAATTCCTTGGACGAGCCGGTCGCCTCGTTGCGCAGCACGGCCGACAGCACGCTGACGGAGGTCTCCAGGCCGATGATGTGGAAAGGCCGCCACATCGACGCGTACCAGCCCGACGGATCGGTCAGCAGGCCATACTGCTTGAAGCAGGCGCGCGAATATTCGTTGTGCGCCTTGAAGGTGACGAAGACGCCGTAACGGATGTTGTTGAACACCTCGCGGCCGTCCGGCTCCTGGCTGGCGGCGATGTCCACCAGGCCGGAGCGCGCCATGCGCCCGCCATCCTTCACTGGCCGAAAGACTCGCGCCAGATCGTGGAGGCCGGCCGGCGGAAAGGCGAGGCCGTCGTCAGGGCAGTCGAGCCCGGTGCCGTTGGCGACCGCCGCCATCTCGATCGCGGCCTTGGTGCCGTCGGTGAAGGAATTGTACATCTTGGGATTGAAATCGCCCTTGGCGACCTCTTCTTCCGTCCAACCGAAGAAGCTCCACACTGTGTCCGGTGTCGAATAGCGGTAGCGCGGCTCGAAATTCATGCCCTTGCCGGCCGCCGTGACTTCGAACCCGGTGGCGCGCGCCCAATCGACGAGCTCGCAGATCAGAGCCGGCTGGTCGCCATAGGCCATGGCGTAGATGACACCCTTCTGCCGCGCCTTTTCGGCCAGGATCGGCCCAACCATCACGTCTGCTTCGACGTTGACCATCACCACGTGCTTTCCAGCTTCGATGGCGGCGAGGGCATGTCGCGTGCCGGCGATCGGATGGCCGGTCGCCTCGATGACGCATTCGATGTCATCGCAGGCGAGCAGGGCGGCGACATCGTCGGTGACGAAGGTCGTGCCGCTCTTGACCGCCTCGCTGGCGCTCCTGGCGGCGTAGCGCTCTGCAGGCCAACCGACGCGCTCCAGTGATTCGCGCGCCTTGGCGACGTTGAGGTCGGCGACGGCCACCATGTGGTAGCCGGCGATCCGCTGCGCCTGGGAAAGCACCATGGAGCCGAATTTGCCGGCGCCGATCAGACCGACCCTGACCGGTCGACCTCCTTCGGCACGGGCGGCAAGCAGAGTATAGAGGTTCATAGCGGTGTCCTTCGCACGATGAAGTCAGTCGTCCCGACCGCGCAGGGCGCGACAAGACGATCGCCCACGGCTCCGCCGAGGCGTATTTTCTTCGAGGGGAAGGACGCGGACGAACCTATCCTTCCGGGATTTGGCTGTGTGATCTCCTCCGGGCGGCTGGGCCGCCTAGGCAGACGCATCGAATGCGCCGTGCAGGAAGACTTCTACTGAGGTAGAGCTGTTAGCGCAATTTAGAAGCTGAGGATGATCATTTAGTAGGGCTAAAGCTTTTTTCGGCGGTGTCGGCTCCGCTGGACACATGAGCCGCTGCGGCTTCGTTGGCCCTTCGTAGGCAAATCGCGAAGTCGAAGCGTTTGGCCATCGCCGTCGCAAACGTGCCGACGAACACGTCGCCGGCACCATGCGTGCTGACGAGCGACACGGGAATGGCTGACTGGACGACCGGCGCGTTGCCCCGTTCCATGCCGACGACGCCGTCGCCTCCCGCCGTCACGACGACGGACGGGAAGCGGTCGACCAGGATGGAGGCGGCGCCTTCCGCGGAGGCGAGGTCGTCGACGGGGCAGCCGCACAATTGCTCGGCCTCGATGGCATTGACGACCAGGACGTCGATCAGCCCGCCGAACTCCGACCCGAGCGGCCGGAATGGAGCGGCGTTGAGGCAGACCGCCGCGCCAACCCGCTTTGCTGCCTTCGCCGCAGCGAGGTTGACGGCCTCGGAGATCTCGTTCTGCAGGACCAGGATTCCGGCATCCCGCCACAGTCCGGCATCTTCGAATGCCGCGGGATCGATCGACGCATTCGCCCCCGACACGATGACGGCGCCGTAATCGCCGCCCGAATCCATGATCGCGACACTCATCCCGGACCCATGCCGGTCGAGCCGCCCGATGCGCGCGGCGTCGACGCCGCCGTCGGCGAGCTTCTCGAGAAGGAATCGTCCAAAATCGTCGCTGCCGACAGCCCCGGCCATGCGGACCTCGGCGCCAGCCTGCGCCGCGGCCACCGCCTGATTGCCGCCCTTGCCGCCGAATTTCGGCTGCCAGGCGAAGCCGGTCACGGTTTCTCCCTTGCGCGGCCGGTCGGGCGCCTGGACGACGATGTCGTAGTGCAGGCTGCCGACCACCACGACGACGGGGCGCGGCGCCGAAATCATGCGCTGCGCCGCTTGGACGTCACGGCGTTCATCGTGGCGGAGAGATTTCGCTCGGCGGCGGCAAGGTCGCGGCGCGCGACGGCGGCGAAGACGGCGTCGAAGATGATCAGCTGGGCGATGCGAGCCGCCGCATTCTCGCCCAGCAGCGGCGAGCCCTGTGCCGTCGAACAGAGAACCACGTCGGCGATCGAGGCGAGCGGCGAAGTCGAATAGTTTGTCAACGCAATCGTTCGCGCGCCGCGTCGGCGGGCCAGCTCCAACGCCTCCAGCACAGCCGTGGTCGAGCCCGAATGGGAAAAGGCGATGGCCACGTCGCCTTCGCCCAGCAGCGCTGCCGACATCAGCATCATGTGCGCGTCGTCGAAGACGCTGGTCCGCACGCCGATGCGCAGGAATTTGTGCGCCACGTCGCGCGCGATCTGGGCGGACCCGCCGATGCCGTAGAAATCGCGCTGGCGGGCGTGGAAGATCATGTCCGCCGCCCGTTCGAAGGCGCGCGGATCGAGGATCGACAAGGTTTCCTCGAGCGCCTGGATGGACGTGCGAAACACCTTGCGGGCGATTTCGGCATCGCTGTCGTCGGGCGCCAGCTCCTGATGCAGATCGGCGGTCGGCAGGCGGTTGTAGTCGACCAGACCGGCGCGAAAGTCCTTGAAGCCGTCGAAGCCGAGCTTCTTGGCGATCTTGACGATCATTGCTTCCGACACGCCGGCGTCGTCCGCGACGGTCTTCAGCGACGTGCCCGTGCCGAAATCGCGGCGCGAAAGGATGCGTTCCACCACCCGGCTTTCGAGCGGCGTCAAGTGCGGCATCATCATCCGGATTCGCGGGCCGACAGTTCTCGGATCGCCAGTCGGGAGTGTCATGGCCTGTTGTCGTTCCTCGCTTGCGTCAGGTGCCGATCAAGGCGTCGTTGACAATACGTTGCCCGGCGACCGCATCCTGGCGCGCCAGCGCAGTCGAAAGCCGATTGTCGCCGTCCAGCCGGTCGGCGACCGCCAGCAGCCGGCGCACGGTCGCGATGTTGGCTTCGCATTCGGCAACCGGGTCGAGGCCGCTGGTGTCTGGAAACGTATCGAAATAGAGCGCGCCGTCATAGCCGTCGCGGCGGATCTGGCGCAGCAGTTCAAGGGTCGAGCGCAAATGCACGGCGCCCACCATCAGGCCGTCGTCGCGCTTGCCATAGCCGTCGTTGAGGTGGACGCCAAGAAGCCGGCTGCGGCGATGGATCAGATGGGCCGCAAACGCCGGCTGCTCGCCCGCGTAGAGGGCGTGGGCGAAGTCGATCGTCACGCCGAGGTTGGATGCACCCGCATCGGCGATCGCATGCAAGGTCGTGGCCGCGTCCCGTAAAAGGGAATGGGCACGCGGCTCGTCGGGCTTGTACTCGATGCTGATCCGGCAACCGGGGTCGTGCTCGGCGATCTCGCGGATGCCCGCTACCTCCCAGTCCCAGACTTGTCCGTAGTCGAGTTGGAAATTGTAGTCGAAGCCGTCCTGGCCGAGCCATACGGTCATCAGGTCGGTGCCGATGGCGCGCGCCGCGTCGATGCCGCGCTTGGTGAGGTCGATGGCCTCGCGCCTCACGCTTTGGTCCGGATGCGTGAAGGCACCCAGCTTGAAGGCCGGATTGGTGTAGTAGCGCATGGCGAGCCCGTTGATCGCCAGGCCGAGATCGCCGATCCGACGCGCGATGTCCGACGGCTTCTCCGCCACATGGTCGGGATAGTTCAGGTCGAGATCGGTGAGGCCGGCGACCGAGGCCGCCCGTTCGACCATCTGCATCATCGTCGGCTTGCCGGTGAGGTCCGGCCAGCGCAGGTGAGGGGCCGAACCGAACGAGTTCAAGCGGGTGGCGAAGCGAGCGAGCATGCTGACCTTCCGAACCAGAGAATGTTCACAGGAAAACAGAATTCTGTGAAGTTCTCAAGTCGGCAGTTCAAATATTTGCTTGCCATCGGTCGGTTGGCTTTGGTCGCGCTCGCTTCGCAACCATTCCAAGAAGAGGCGTACCTTCTTTTGCCGCAGGTGATCGCGCGGGCAGACGATCCATTGCGTGACGATATTGACGGGCGGCGGTTCGAGGACCGGACAGACGAGTTGCCCGCTCTGCAGTTCGCGCTCCATCATCATCGAGCTTTCCAGGGCGATACCCATGCCGCCGGCGGCGGCGTCGATCGCCATGTGGCTGCGGTCGAAAAGGACGCGCCGCCAGCGCTCGGCCGGCTGAATTCCCGCCAGCTTGAACCAGGCAGGCCATTGCGCCTGCGATTTCACCGAATGGATCAGTCGGAAGCGCGTGAGGTCCGCCGCGCCAAGGCTGCCGGCGGCGGCAAGCGCCGGTGCGCAGGCGGGAACAAAGGTCTCCTCGACCAAGGCTTCGACGAACAAACCCGGCCACCGACCGTCGCCGTGGCGGATTTCGAGGTCGACAAGCTCGCGGTTGAAATCGGTGGGTTCGTTGGTGCCGTCGAGGCGAATTTCGAGCTCCGGGTGCCGGTCGAGGAAGGCGCTGAGCCGCGGCAGCAGCCATTTGTTGGAGAGCGTCGGGGTGGCGCGCACCGTGAGCGACGTGACGGAACGATATCCCCGGATGGTGCTCGTTGCATCGGTGATCTGTTCGATCTCATTGGTGATGGTGGCGAAGTACCGCTCGCCCGCCTCGGTAAGCGCGACGCGGCGCCCGGCCTTGGTCAGAAGCGTCACGCCCAGCTGCACCTCGAGCGCCTGAATCTGCTGGGTCACCGCCGAAGGGGTCACGCCAAGTTCCTCTGCGGCGCGCGACACGCTGCCGGCACGGGCGGCGGCGTGGAACACCCAGATGGCACGAACCGGAACCTGCATGGCGTCTCCCCGGGCTCCCGTTCATCCTACCCCGTTCCGTTTAGCCTGGCTAACAGTTTCGATAGGGCTTCTAAATTGCTTCTAACAGATCACTTGCGCTAGTTTTCAACTTACTCAAATCCGGTAAAGTCGTGAACCGCCGGGAGTGGTACGAGGCGCCGACGATCTCGGAGCTTTTACGGAGAATCCGGAATTTGGTCCGGGCGAAAAGGGAGGACTTTCGATGAGACTACGCGTTCGCGGCCATTTGGTCGCCTCCACGGCGGTCGCGCTGCTTTGCGGCGTGTCGACCGGCTTTGCGCAGGACAGCTGCTCCGCCTATCCGACGGCGAAGATGGACAAGATCGAGTCGACCGCGGTCGAGGCCGAGTTCGGCGCCGTGCCGGCACCGAAGAAGGAGTTGCGCTTCGCTTACGTGACCAAGACTCTCATCAACGAGTTCTGGCAGGACGTGGCGGCCGGGGTGAAGAACGCCGCTTCCAAGCACAACATCGCCGTCGACGTGCAGGCGGCGAAGGACGAGAGCTCGATGATCGAGCAGCTGAATCTGGCCCAGACGGTGCTGTCGCAGAAGCCCGACGCGCTGCTTCTGTCGCCGCAGTCCGACTCCAATCTGGCGCCGGTGGTCGAGGCGGCGCGCGCCGCCAACATCCCGACCATCATTATCGATGACGCGCGGACGGAAGGGGCGAGCACCTATGTCGGTACCGACCAGGTCTCGATCGGCGCCAAGGCGGCGGCCTTCCTCAACGAGACCTATCCGGACGGCGGCAAGGTGGCCCAAATCGAGGGCGCGGCCGGATCGCCCAACGCCCGGCTGCGCATCCAGGGCTTCAAGGAGGAGCTGGCGAAGTATCCCAAGCTCGAACTGGTCGCCAGCCAGCCCGGCAATTGGGATCGCCTGACGGCCCTCAATGCAACCGCAAACATCCTGCGCCAGACGCCCGAACTGGTCGGCATCTATGCCAACAATGACGGCATGGCGCTTGGCGTGGTCGAGGCGGTGACCAACGGGAGCGGCCTGGACAAGGTGGCGGTGGTCGGCACCGACGGCATCCGCGAGGCGAAGAAGTCGGTCGGCGCCGGCCAAATGCGCGCCACGGTCGCCGAGTTCCCGTTCGAGGAAGGTCAGCTCGGCGTCGAGATGGCGCTTCGCCTGCTCGGCTGCCAGCCGATCCCGCAATGGATCGTCTCGCCGCAGGCGGTGATCACCAAGGGCAACGTCCAGGATTTCCCGGATCCGAAGACGAATTGAGCCGTCCGATGTTGAACCGGACCACTGGAGAGGGGGACGGCGCAAGCCGTCCTGCCGCTCTGTCCATGACGGGGATCGTCAAGAGCTTCGCCGGCGTGCGGGCGCTGAAGGGCGTCGACCTGCACCTGCGCGGCGGCGAGGTCCATGCCCTGCTCGGTGAGAACGGCGCCGGCAAGTCGACGCTCATGAAGATCATGTTCGGCATCGTCCAGCCGGACGAAGGCGTGATTTCACTCGATCCGGTCGGCAGCGTCGAGATTGGCGGTCCGCGCGACGCGCTCGCCATGGGCATCGGGCTGGTCAGCCAAGAATTGAGCCTGGTGCCGCAGCTCGACGTGGCCCAGAACATCTTTCTTGGTCGCACCAAGGGCCTTCGCATCGTGCCGCGCGGCGACTTTCGCCAGGAGGCGCGCAAGATCCTCGACGACCTGGCGCCGCATCTGAAAACCGACTCGACGGTGTCCAGCCTTGGGATGGCCGATCGGCAGCTGGTCGAGATCAGCCGAACTCTGGCTCGTGGCGGCCGCATCATCGCCTTTGACGAGCCGACTTCCAGTCTGACCCCGGCCGAACAGGAAGCGCTCTTCGCCGTGATCCGACGCCTCAAGGCGGCCGGCAAGGCGATCGTCTACATTTCGCACCGGATGAGCGAAATCCGTGCCATTGCCGATCAGGTGACCATCCTGCGCGACGGCGATGTCGTTGCCGTCGGCCCGATCGGCGATTATTCGGAAGCCCGTCTCAACGAATTGATCGCCGGGCGGGAGCTCTCCCGCGAAATGGGCGGCGACAAGCCTGCTCCCGTGAAGGGCAGGCCGGTCTTGAAGCTCAGCCAGCTGTCGACCGCGCGTGTCCGCGCCATCGACCTGACGGTCGGCACAGGCGAGATCGTGGGGCTCTCCGGCCTGGTCGGTTCGGGCCGTTCAGCCATCCTCCGCGCCTGCTTCGGGGTCGACGCCGTCACCGCCGGCACGATCGAGATCGGCGGCAGTCCGGTGAAGATCGAGACGCCGGCCGATGCCATGCAGGCCGGGCTGGCGCTCATCCCCGAGGACCGGCGCGGCCACGCCATCGTGCCGATGATGGATGTCGAGCGCAATTTCGGACTGGGCAATTACGGGCGCTTTACCTCCTATGGCATCATCAAGGGTGGCGAGAGGCGCCGCGCTATCCGTCGCTATGTCGAGGAGATGCGCATCCGCCCGCCGCGCATCAGCGCCGAAATGCGCAATCTGTCGGGCGGCAACCAGCAAAAGGTCGTCATCGCCCGCTGGCTGGCGACGGGCGCCCGCGTGTTCCTGTTCGACGAGCCGACACGCGGCATCGACGTCGGCGCCAAAGCGGAGATCTACGCGCTGCTGCGCCGGCTCGCTGCCGATGGAGCAGGGCTGGTCGTCGTCTCCTCCGAACTGCCGGAGCTGCTGCTCCTATGCCACCGGATCGGCATCGTGAGCGGTGGCCGTCTCACGCACCTCGTCGCCAACGACGCCAGCCTGACCGAAGAACGCCTGATCGAGCTCGCCTCCAGGGAGGACGCCCCGTGACCGACCAAACAACCTTGCCGCGCCCCGACACCGCCGAAGGCAAGGCCACCAAGGCCGCCCGCAGCGGCGACATGCTGCGCAACGCCAGCGTGGCGATCGGCTGCGTGGCGCTTTTCGTGGTGTTCTCGGCGCTCAACGCGACCTTCTACCAGCCGTCGAACCTGATCGACATCATGCTCCAGTCGTCGATCAACGCGGTGATCGCCGTCGGCATGACACTGGTCATCATGACCAAGGGGATCGACCTGTCAGTCGGCTCAGTGGTCGGCCTGTCGAGCATGGTCGCGGCCGACATGCTGTCGCACGGTCTGATCGCGGGGATCGGCGCCGGCCTCCTGGTCGGCCTCATCTGCGGTGCCCTCAACGGCGTTCTGATCGCCAAGCTCCGGCTGCCCGACTTCATCGTTACGCTGGGCACGCTCAGCATCTTTCGCGGCGCCGCGCTGATCTACACCGACGGTCAGCCCATCTACGGCTTGCCGCCCGAATTCCGCGCCATCTTCGCTGGCCGCATCCTCGACATTCCGACGCCGGTGATCCTGGCGCTGGTGATCGCGGCCGTCGCCTTCCTGCTCGTCCGCTTCACCGCACTCGGCGAGCAGATCATCGCAATCGGTGGCAACGAGGAAGCCGCCAAGCTCTCGGGCATCAACATCGAGCGGGTCAAGATCACCGTCTATGTGGTGTCGGGCGTGCTTTCCAGCATTGCCGGCTTCGTGCTCATCGCGCGCATCGGGGCGGCGGAGCCGATCGGCGGCGCCGGCTTCGAACTGCAGGCGATCGGATCGGCGGTCATCGGCGGCGCCAGTCTGTTCGGCGGCGTCGGAAACCCGCTCGGCTCGCTGATCGGCGCGCTGACCCTGGGCGGGCTACAGAACGGTCTGACGCTGATGAACGTACCGTCCTTCTGGCAGTACGTCGCTTCGGGCGTCGTCGTCATCCTGGCGGTTTTCGCCGACCAATGGACGCGCCAGCGCGGATGAACGAGGGGTCCGACAGCTGGGCAATCGTTGACGCGCACCAGCATTTCCAGGCCCTTGCGGACGCTGCCTATCCGTGGCTGGACCCCAGTCGACCAGAACCGCTGGAGGGCGACCTGTCGCCGATCCGCCGCGACTATCTTCCCGTCGACTATGCTCGCGACATGGCGGGGCTGGGCATCGTCAAGACCGTCCACGTGCAGAACGGCCGCAATCCGCACGATCCGCTCGACGAGACCCGGTGGTTAAGCGAACTCGCCGACTGCGACGGCCTGCCGAGCGCGATCGTCGGCTTTGCCGATCTCGCCGATCCCGATGTCGGCCGGCTGCTGGAGGCCCATGCCGCATTTCCGCGAATGCGCGGGATCCGCCAAATCTTGAACTGGCACGACGACCCGCGGCTATGCAGCGCGGCAGGCCCGGGATTGATGCAAGATCGTCAATGGCGGGAAGGGTTCGCCCGCCTTGCGCCGCTGGGGCTGAGCTTCGACCTGCAGCTCTATTGGCCGCAGATGGACGATGCCCTGGCGCTGGCTCGCGCCTTCCCGGGGACCACGATCGTGCTCGATCACTTCGGCATGGTAGCCGACCGCAGTCCAGAAGGGGTGGCGAACTGGCGTGCTGCCATCCAGCGATTGGCGAACGCACACAATGTCCATGTCAAGCTCAGTGGCTTCGGGCTGGGCGATCCATCGTGGACCGTAGGAAGCGTGCTTCCCTTGCTACGAGATGCGTTGGAAGTGTTCGGTCCCGACAGAACTATGGTTGGGACAAACCTACCCGTCGACCTGCTCTTTGCGTCACCGCAAAAGATCCTCGCGGTCATCCGCGCCGCTGTGGCAGAACTTTCTGAAAGCGAGCGTACATCGGTTCTGAGGCGCAATGCCGAGCGAGCCTATCGAATCTGAACGCCTCCTCGGCGCCAACCTTGGTTGGGCTAGCTGGCCTATATCGCCTCGCTGGATCAACCCCAGCGGATCTTGATAGGGTGTGCTTGTTTGGAGGATTGCAACATGGAGGATGCCGCGGAGCTGTCGGCGGAGGTCGTCGCCACCGGACTCGGCTGGCCCGAGGGGCCGACGGTTCTGCCTGATGGTCGCGTGGTGATCGTCGAGAGCTATCGCAGCCAGCTGACGGCCATTGGGCTGGACGGAAGCGCCCGCCAGTTTGCCTATGTTGCGGGCGCACCGAACGCCTGCGTGCTTGGGTCCGACGGCCGGATGTATGTCTGCCAGAACGGCGGCACCACGGGACCTTGGCGCGCCGCTGAGATGACGACGCCATCGATCCAGCGCGTCGCCGAAGGCGGGAAAGCCGAGATCATCCTGACCGAGGTCGCAGGCATCCGGCTCAATGGGCCAAACGATCTCGTCTTCGCGGCTGACGGTCGACTGGTTTTCAGTGATCCAGGCACGTACAACCCCGCGAATCCCGATCCTAGCTACATCTTCGCCGTCGACCCCGACGGGACTGCCCGTCTTGCCGTCGGCTTCGATGAACCAACCTTCCCGAATGGCGTAGCGATCGAAGCCGATGGCTCGATCGTCTGGGGCGAATCCTACACGGGACGCGTCAAGCGCCAGCGATCCGATGGCAGTGTCGAAGACCTCGGCTGCTTGCCCGGGGACAATCCGATCCCGGACGGCCTGAAGGTCGGCGCGGACGGACGCCTCTATGTGACCGACATCGCCGCCAACGGCATCCACGTGCTCAAGCCTGACGGCACTGCCGAGGGCTTTTTCCTGTGCGGCAAGGCGACGACCAACTGCGTGTTTTCGGGCGAGCTGCTATGGGTGACAAATGCCGGCGTGCTGGCGACTGGCGCGAACCCCTCGTTCGGCGGCTCGCTCTGCCGAGTCCGCATTGCGGGCGGCGGCGGACCGACATACTACGGTCGCATCGGCGATAAGACGCCGTGAGGAGCCCGGCCAACGATTGGTGCTTCGCCTGCCTCGCCGGCAGCGCTCGGGCACCTGTACAGCGTAGCCGCGGTCCGCACCGCTGCGAGTCGTGTGCTGCCGCGCCCGGTCTTCGACTTCGCGGACGGCGGCGCCGAGGATGAGCGCACGCTGCGTCGCAACGAGCAGGCATTCGAGGATGTCGACCTCCTGCCCAGGCCGCTCAACGGAGCGGCGTCGCGCGACCTGTCGCTCAGCCTATTCGGCGAGAAGCTTGCTATGCCGCTCGGTATCGCGCCGACCGGGCTGGCCGGCCTGTTCTGGCCAGACGGCGAATGTGCTGCGGCGCGGGCGGCTGGAGCTGCCGGCACCTTCTATTGCGCGAGCCATGGTTCGGCGTGCACGCTGGAAGACATAGCGGCAACCGCAGTGAAGCCGCGCTGGATGCAGGTATTCGTCTACACCGATCGCGGCTTCACGCGCGAAATGGTAGATCGCGCAGCCGCCGCAGGATACGACGCGCTCGTGCTGACCATCGACAACCAGATGCTCGGCAATCGCGAGCGCGACATCCGCAACGGATTTGCCATCCCGCCACGTTTCGGCGCAGCCGGAACGCTTGCGGCTGCCACCAGGGCGGCCTGGCTCCTGCGCATGCGAAACCGTCTGCCCAGACTGACATTCGGCAACTACGTGCGTCCCGGCGAGACCGTGGCGATCGGCACTGTCGCAAGCCGTATGGCGGGCCTTCTCGATCCCTCGCTCTGTTGGGCCGATGTCGACTGGTTGCGCAGCATCTGGCCCGGGCCATTGCTGCTGAAGGGCATCCTGCATCCCGCGGAAGCAGCCGAGGCAGTGGCGCGCGGCCTGGACGGCATCATCGTGTCCAATCACGGGGGTCGCCAGCTTGACGGAGCAGCCGCGTCGCTAGACGCTTTGCCGGCCATCGTGGCGGCCGTTTCGGGGCGCATGCCTGTGCTGATCGACGGCGGCATCAGGCGGGGCTCCGACGTGGTGAAAGCGCTGGCGCTTGGCGCCACGTGCTGCCTGATCGGCCGGCCGCAGCTGTGGGGACTTGCTGTCGCCGGAGAAGCCGGCGTGCGGCATGTGCTGGAATTGTACCGGAAGGAAATCGACCGGGTCATGGCGTTGATGGGTGCGCAAACCTTAGGCGACCTAGGGCGGGACTGTCTTTCATTTGTCGAACGTACGAGGCCGTCACATGATTGAGGACCAGCCGCAAATCACCATCAAGCGACGTTTCGAGCGGCCCCCTGCAGAGATCGTCAGCGCCTTCGCCGGAGTGCCGGTTGGCCATGTCGTCGATGCAATGGGAGGGCGTGGGGCACTGCACTACGCGATAAAGCCTGTCGCTGCCGGGTCTGTGACCCTGGTCGGCGTCGCCATGACCTGCCATTGCGGCCCGGCCGACAACCTTGCGGTATTCGGGGCACTCGATGCCGCCAAAAGCGGCGACATCATCGTGGCGGCCACCGACGGCTTCGTCGGCACGGCGGTGACTGGAGACCTCGTTCTCGGGATGGCTCGCAACAAGGGGCTCACCGGCTTTGTCACCGACGGCCTGGTGCGCGACGTCGTCGGAATCGAAGCGGTCGGACTGCCGGTCTATTGCGCGGGGATCACACCCAACTCGCCGGCGCGCAACGGTCCGGGCACGGTTGGGTTTCCAGTCGTCATGGGAGGCGTTGCCATCGCGCCGGGGGACATTTTGGTCGGCGACCGCGACGGCATCGTGGTCGTTCCTCGACTGGAAGCCAGGGAAGTGCTCTCGCGGCTGCATGCCTGTCGAGCAGCCGAAGAAGCCCTTGATGCACAGGTGCGGGAAGGTCTCAAAATGCCTGACTTTGCTGAGGCCGTGCTCAGATCGCAGAAGTCGCGCTATATCGACTGATCTTGACACCCTCAGTACGAACCAGGCGGTGTCCAGCTCTCCACAGGGTCCCGGGAGCCCTCCAAGATCTTTGCGATACGCGACGGACACGTCGCGATCAGCATCGAGTTCATTCGCGATGGCCTCGGCGCCGGTCGTTGACAGCATCGGACAGGTCGGGGAGACAGTGTCTCCTCACTCCGCAGCTTGGTCAGACGCCGCATGAACACGACATTGGTTGACATAGTTGTTGTCGGCGGCGGGCCGGCCGGCATGATGGCCGGGCTGCTGTTCGCCCGCGCCGGCGTATCGGTTCGGGTGCTTGAAAAGCACGCCGATTTCTTCCGCGATTTCCGCGGTGACACCGTCCACCCGTCGACGATGGAGATCCTCGACCAGTTGGGCCTGCTCGGCCGGTTCCTCGAACGACCGCACGACCGCGTGACGGGGGCTCAGATCAGGGTCGCGGGGCGCGACTACGTGATCGGCGACCTCTCCCACCTTAAGACGCCTGCGCCATTCATCGCGATGATGCCGCAATGGGACTTTCTCGACTTCCTTCGCGACGAGGCCGAAACCTTCCCCGACTTTGCGTTGGAGATGGAGGCGGAAGTCACCGGCTTCGTCGAGGAGAAGGGCCGCATCGAGGGCGTTCGCCTGGCGGACGGCCGCGAAATCCGTGCCGGCAAGCTGGTGCTGATGACCGACGGCCGCTCCTCGCTGGTGCGCAAGCTCGGCATCCTGCCTGTGACCCAGCTCGGCGCGCCGATGGACGTGCTGTGGTTCCGCTTGCCCAAGGCCGACAACCCCGGCGAAAAGCTGCGCGGCGCGGTCGATACCGGGCGCATGGCGGTGCTGATCGACCGACGGACGTACTGGCAGGCCGCCTTTATCATCCCCAAAGGCGCGGCCGAGGAGGTCAAGGCACGCGGCATCGGCTGGCTGCGCGGCGAGATGCAGGCGCTGTTCCCCGAGCTCGACCTCTCCGGCGGCCTCGCCTCACCGCGGACCTGCACCTGCTCTCGGTCGCGCTCGACCGGCTCGACACCTGGCACCGCCCCGGCCTTCTCGCTATCGGCGACGCAGCGCACGCGATGAGCCCGATCGGCGGCATCGGCATCAACCTTGCGATCCAGGACGCGGTCGCGACGGCAAACGTGCTTGCGGCTCCACTGGCACGCGGGGAAAACCCAGACCAGTTGCTGCACAGGGTGCAGGAGCGCCGGCTGTTTCCGACGCGGGTGATCCAGGCCGGGCAGAAGGTGGCGCAGGACAACGTGATCGGCACCGTGCTTCCGGCACGCCAATCACCGGCGCCCCATGGATCTTGCGGCTGCTCGACCGCTTCCCGTTGCTGCGGCGAATTCCGGGGCGGATCATCGGTCTCGGCGTGCGGCGGGAGAGGGTGAGGTCGCCAGAACGGTCCTGATCGAGCTTCTCGTGAGGGTGGCAGGTTAGCACCGTCGCACTTCTCGTCAGGCCCCGCAAAGGGTAGTTGAATGGCATGGAGATGCGCGCGATCGATCATATTGTGCTTTGCGTCCAAGGACGTTGCGGCTTCGCGACAATTCTACGAACGTGTCTTGAACATGGAGCCGCGGGAGGAGCGCCCCAGGCAAGTGGTCGCTGCATTTCGGGTCCAGCAAGATCAGCCTCCAGGATGCCGTTCGAGCGCCAACCATCGCACGCGACACTGTTCCGGGCAGCGGAAATTTTTCCTGCTCACCGATACGCCGATCGAAGTGGTTATCATGCACCTCGAGCGCCAAGGAATAGAGTTGTCGATGGACCGGGAGAGCGAGCCGGGGCGATGGGCGATATTCCTTTCGATCTACTTTAGAGACCCGACGGCAACCTCGTCGAGATAAGCAACCAGCTTTAGCCCGCATCTAAACACTGCCCGCAGATTGCTAAGACCAATCTTCAGCGGAAACGAGTGCGACGGGAACGGTCGGGCAAGACCAGACCCCCTCGCCGGGTGGTCATGCAAAGCGCCGGTTACGAACTCGCAGTATTGGGCACGTCGATGTGAAGTGACCGTGTGAAGCGGGGCGGAGGACCGCCGCGGCCGGTCAAGACGCGGCGGTGAAGCAGGCGCTACTGGCTATGTCCGCTTCCATGTCGGCGGGGAGCATCAGGTGTTGAGTTTCTTGTGCCCTGGATACATGACGTAGGGATGGCCGGGATCGGGGTCCACCTTATTCGGGTAGTTGGCCGCCATCTCGCGCGCTGCCTTTCCGACGATCATGACGTGTGGGCCCGTTTGGACCCAATGCGATTTGTCGGTTGCATAGGGATCGTGGTTGCTGACGCCTACGTCCCCGGCCATCATGTAGACGAAGCCGGTTTTGTCCGGTGGCTCGGCCTGCGTATAAACTGACTTGAACCATTCAACCCCGACGGCATCGGCACACCACGGCGTGCCGTCCAGATCGATCGCGCATGTCCATCCGTTTTTCCCTTCCTTGACGGTGGTCAGCTTGAAGCCGTCGGCCATTCGAATGAATGTGGCATCCTTCCCGATATCAGCGGGGGCACCGGTGTGGCTTTTGCGATGAATTCCGGGTCACCCTTTGGAATTTCGTTTGTCGAGTTCTCCGGCTAGGCAGTAAGTAGAGAACACCAATGAGAGAGATGCGAGGATATATAGCCGTTTCATGGCTACCCTCCTGCGTGTCCGACCGGGCTCATAGTCTAGCGTAAAATCTCGGAAATGTCTTCTTACCAATTCCCGCGGAACTTATTGCTGGCCCGCCTCATTCTATGCTTGAGGCACATTTCCCTACTCCTGGGTCCGAGGGAACCCGGCGCCTACTGTAAATCGACGAAAGATCAAATTCTTCGGAACAAGCCTCGAGGCCGGGCATTTTAAGCAGCAGAGCGGTTTCGCTTGGACCAACGTCTCCCCTACACAAGGAGGGCTGCCAGACCGTTCCGATTGCCCTGACGGGCTAGCCCCGGCGCATCTCCCCCGATGTCCGGGGCATCGTCTTCCCCGCTAAGGGTTCGCCCTTGACGGCAGCACGCCTCAAACGCGACCATCAGATTCAAGTAAGTCCGCTGGCCGGAGAACTGCCCGATGCGACCCTCACCAGCTCCCCACACTCGCCGCGCTTGTTCTTGGCACGAGCTTAGCCTTCGCCCAGAGCACGCAGGGGAATCCTACCTTTCTGAGGCATTCAATCCCGCGGGTCCAACACTTGCCGGTCGTTTTTTTTTTTTT
>CAWKFT010000020.1:0-116001 GCA_963848975.1 uncultured Alphaproteobacteria bacterium | reverse complement strand
TAATGACCAGGAACACCGGTTCGCTGAGATGCGGTCGAGCAACATTTGGGTGAGTTCCAAAGTCGTTGCGTCGGCCCAATGCACATCTTCAAGACGACCAGTAGAGGGCGTTGGGCCGCAAGCCCCATCAGGTGGTCGAGTAGCGTCAGCATCAATTTCGGGCGCTGGGCCTCAGGGACAAGCTCAAGAGGTGGATAGCGCGCGCCCGGGTCCACGTTGATCTGGGCCGCGAGTAGCGGCACGGCCGTAGCCAAATCGATACCGGACTCGGCTAGCCTGCGTTCGAGCGTTGCTAGAACGGTGCCCTCCGGACTATCTACCAGGTTCCGGATCACCGGCCACAAGGGCGTGTCGGTGTAAAAAGGCGATCCCTGCCATCGCACTTCTGTGTGAAGCGCTCCGGCTATGGCATCACCAAGGCCGCGCAACAGACGGGACTTTCCGATGCCCGCCTCACCGACAAGCAGAACGGCCTGACCCTCACCCTGCTCAGACGCAGCCCATCGATGTTGCAGCAGAGCCAGTTCCTGGTCGCGTCCGATCATTGGGCCGAGGTCGCCACCGTGTAAAGCCTCGAATCGGCCGCGGTAGGCCGTTTCGCCGGTGACTAGCCAAACCGTTAGCTTGCTGTCGAATCCCCTGAGCTCGACGTCGCAAATCGGGGTGAGATCGAAGATGTCGCCAACGAGCTGTCTTGTGGGTTGGCCAGCATGATGCCGCCCGGCGGGGCCAGCGCCTGCAAGCGAGCGGCGAGGTTTGGTGTCTCGCTGACGACCAATTCTTCGCGCGCTTCACCCTCTCCGATAAGGTCGCCCACAACGACCGAACCGGTGGCAATACCGATGCGCGAAGCAAGCACCTCACCGCCAAGTGCGGTCAAGCCGCCCACAGCCGATGCTATCGCAAGCGCCGCGCGAACCGAGCGCTCCGCCTCGTCCTCATGCGCGTTTGGCCAGCCGAAATATGCGAGCACGCCATCGCCCATGAATTTCGCCAAATGGCCACCTACACGGCTGATCTCACCAGCCACTGCGTTCCGAAAGCGGCCTAGAAGCTCACGCACGTCCTCCGGATCGTAGCGTTGCGTGAACGTTGTCGAGCCAACGAGATCAACAAACATGACTGTCAGCCGGCGGCGCTCCGCGAAGGGCCGCGGCTCCGGTGGCTGTCTTGCCCGGGTTGCGGTTTCCAGAACAGGCGAGGTTGCCAACGGGCCAGCGATCGCCTGCAGGATCAGGCGGCGGTGTCCCACCGAAACAACACCGATTTCACGGAGATCATCGGCGGTCAAGCCGGGAAGAACCAGCAAGTCGATGTCGTTGTCGCGGAACGCTGCGACGTACTGCGGGAGGCCAAGCTCCAGAAGCCAGTCCGCGATGTTCATAAAGTTTCATGACCCGGCGGTCTATTCAACACAGTTATCACCGCACGGACCAGTTTGGCGACGCCCAAATGCGCGGAACTCGATTACAGTCCTTTCAGCCTGCGACAGCTCGCAAGCAACCCGCTTGGCCCGGCCTTAAGCTCGTCAGCGATGTTCGGGTTGCCTGCAGCCGCCACGAAGGTTGGGAACCAGTCGAGACACCCTTATGGGACGGTCGTGAAACCAGCCGCACTAACAGAAGGCGTCGAACGCCGACGCGCTATCGGGTAAGGTTGCGTCGAGGACTAACGAGTTCTTCGCTGAGTGTTTGCCATGACCATGCCCCAAGCACACAGTCGGCGACCGGCGTAGGCACCCTGCTGCGCCGGAGGAGGTGTTCGCCCTTTGGGGACACGCGCCGCCTCAGTCGACCGGACACCGCGCCCAGAAATTCCACGTAACTTACGCGGCAGGGCTGGCAAAAATGCGTCATCCATGCGCTACTTGATGAAGAGGCTGTCCCCCACACCCATCCAACCGATCGATAGGTGGACCATTGTACGCTCGGACACAAGTGATCCGGCGGCCGCGCGGGGTTAGAGGTCGCCTCTCGCTCTGGCAGTCTGCCAAAGCGTCCGCCAGCGAATGAGGACAACAATGAAGCTTCGATCTATTGGTCTGTTGGCGCTGGGAGCCGCGCTGTCCGACAACATGCTCACGCCTGCCGCCGCCGCCGACAAGCAGCCGAACATCATCTTCATCATGGGCGACGACATCGGCTGGTTCAACATCGGCGCCTACCACCAGGGCATCATGGCCGGCCGGACGCCGAACCTCGACCGGCTGGCCGCCGAGGGCATGCGCTTCACCGACTACTACGCCGAGGCGAGCTGCACGGCGGGCCGCGCCAACTTCATCACCGGCGAGCTGCCGATCCGCACCGGCCTGACCACGGTCGGCCAGGCCGGCTCGCCGATCGGCATGCCGGCGCAGGCGCCGACCATCGCCACGGCGCTGAAGTCGATGGGCTACGCCACCGGCCAGTTCGGCAAGAACCACCTGGGCGACCTCAACGAGTTCCTGCCGACGGTGCACGGCTTCGACGAGTTCTTCGGCTACCTCTACCACCTCGACGCGATGGAGGACCCGGCGCACCGCAACTACCCGCAGGAACTGAAGGACGACGGTCGGGCCGCGCAACATGGTCCACTCGCTGGGCGACCGACACGGACGACCCGACCGTGCAGCCGCGCTGGGGCAAGATCGGCAAGCAGAGGATCGAGGACGCCGGCACGCTCTATCCCGAAGCGGATGAAGACCGTGGACGACGAGATCCTCGACCACGCGCTCAAGTTCATCGACAAGGCGCGCGGCCGACAACAAGCCGTTCTTCGTCTGGCTCAACCCGACGCGCATGCACGTCGTCACGCACCTCTCGGACAAGTACGAGGCGATGCGCAACTCGGAGAACGGCTGGAGCATCCAGGAAGCCGGCATGGCGCAGCTCGACGACATCGTCGGCTCGGTCATGAAGTAGCTGAAGGACAACGGCCTCGAGGACAACACCATCGTCGTCTTCACCACCGACAACGGCGCCGAGAACTTCACCTGGCCCGACGGCGGCCAGACGCCGTTCGCCGGCGGCAAGGGCACGGCGCTCGAAGGCGGCTTCCGCGTGCCGGCCATCGTCCGCTGGCCCGGCAAGGTGCCGGCCGGCAAGGTCGAGAACGGCATCATCTCCGGGCTCGACTGGTTCCCGACCCTCGTCGCCGCGGCCGGCAATCCCGAACATCGTCGACGAGCTGCAAGAACGGGCAAGACAGCTCGGCGACCGGACCTACAAGGTCCATCTCGACGGCTACAACCAGACTCGACCTGATCACCGGCAAGGGCCCGTCGAAGCGCCACGAGATCTTCTACTTCACCGAGAGCACGCTCGGCGCGGTGCGGATCGACGACTACAAGTACCGCTTCACCGATCAGCCGAACGGCTGGCTCGGCGCCACGGTCAAGGTCGACTGGCCGATCCTCGTCAACCTGCGCCTCGACCCGTTCGAGCGCACCGGCATGCCCGACGGCAAGGCAACGGCTCGCTCGCCTTCTACAACTGGTTCGCCTACGAGTTCTGGCGGTTCGTCTTCGTGCAGCAGGAAGTCGGCAAGGCTGGCCCAGACGCTTCATCGAGTTCCCGCCGATGCAGAAGGGCGCGAGCTTCAACATGGAAGCCGTGAAGGCGCAGATCGAGAAGGCCGCCGCAGGGCATACTGGCCAATAGGGATTTGGCCAAAGGCGGGCGGACCCTGGGTAGTTGACACGGCCCTGGGTCTGCTCCCGTTCCGGCCGATCTTGTGAAGGGTGGCTGTGCGAGGGCGGGCTTGGGGTTATGAGCATGAGCCTCGCGCGTCCATACGCCGTCGTGGCTAACAGTATTGAACCTCTCCGCGCGCCCGTCGCGAACTTGGTGCATTTCGCACGTTCCAGCGTCCGCTTCACCTGCATCGTGATCCACCTCCCGCCACGCGGGGTCGACACGCCGCACCCGACTGCGGACCTTCACCGCCTGTGGATTTGGCGCAACACGTTGACCGCGAAGACATCGAAAATCTCAGTCGGCGGTTGCAGCGCTCATGACGATTTGCCACGGTCGACGTGATCATACGCGGCAGCCAAGGACGCCCTTGAGGACATGGAAGCGGCCGTCGAGGAATATCACTGAGAACGCGCATCAACGGATGGAAACGTGACGTTCAACTCCATCGGGACCTACGGCACCTCCTACCGACAACTGCTGCCGTGGGCCTTGGGCGGGCTCGGTGCCAACCTGCCGGAAGTCGCGATTACCTTCGGCCGCTCTGCGGAGACACGAGGCAAGGCCCTTTTCGGATCAGCCATGAAGGTCATCAACACTTGGCTCCATCAATGAGATGAACCAAAGGGCCGACTTCCGGTTGGGCGGTTGTCAGACTGAGCTTGATCGGCAAGCTGAACCGCCGCGGCCCAGCACTGCCCGGGTTGAGAAAGAGCACGCCAGCCTTGGTCCCGATCTGTGGCCGATGCGAATGGCCGGAGATGACCACATGGACGCCGCGCGAAGCAGGATCAAATCGCAGTTCATTCAAGTCATGCAGTACGTAGATGGAACGCCTTTCGATCTCTAGGGTGATGTCTTCGGGGTAGCTTCTTGCCCAGCTGTCGGTGTCGATATTCCCCCTAATCGCGGTGACAGGAGCAACCCGGCGGAGCTCGTCGAGGATTCCTTCCCGGCCAATGTCGCCAGCGTGAATGATATGGGCGACACCGGCAAGTCGAGACGCGACCTGCGGGCGAAGCAGGCCGTGGGTATCCGAGATGACCCCGATTGTGAGCATCGAGTCGATGCCTCTGGACTTTACCGGTAGTTAACGCGTCGCCGGTCATCAGATTAAGCCCTAGGCACCTAAAGAGGCCCGATATACTCAGTTGGGCACACTCGGAGGGTCTTCGCAACCCTCGCGGCAGCTGCGGCCTATGCCAAACTGCACCCGGCGAAAGTCTGGTTGTCCGGTCCTCGTCTTCGCCGGATCGCGCTTGCCACGACTAGATAGCATGGGACGTCAGCGCACCTGATTGCGCTGTGGTGCCAGACGGACCGGGCCCAGAACCCCAACAGGCAATTGATGCTCCCGCCACAGAGATCGCTCTGTAGCCTGTGTTTTGGGTCGGCCGGTGGAGCCATCACCGCTCAGCCGTGATTTATTCTCCGGTCGGTCGCAGCTAATCTCACATCGGGCCGGGAGTCCGTCAGCAGGGGTACCCCATCGTAGGAGGCAACATGACCGACAAATTGCACCCGCTAGCGGTCGTGGCGGCCTTGGTTCCGCTGCGCACCAAGCCATCATCTTACCCGGAGCCGTTCTTTTCCCGGATGAGCAGACGGGAGAAGCGGCCACTCGGCGATCTCTTCGGATTGAAGAACTTCGGCGTAAACCTCACCCGCCTGGCCCCTGGCGGCGAGTCGTCTCTCCTCCACCGACACAGCAGGCAAGACGAGTTCGTTTACATTCTGGAGGGCAATCCCACCCTCATTACCGAGTTCGAAGAGGTAGTCCTGTCGCCAGGCATGTGCGCGGGCTTCTCGGCGCAAGGCACTGCTCATCAGCTGGTAAACCGTACCGACCGGGATGTGGTTTATTTGGAGATTGGAGACCGAAGCGCCGGAGATGAGGGCACTTATCCGGTTGATGATCTCAAGGCCACGCTCGGGGCAGATGGCAAGTGGACCTACACCCACAAGAACGGTGAGCCGTACTAGCACTGAAACGACGCCCCCAGCTGTCCAGCCACCTTAAATCGACGACCTCTGGAATTCTAGGCAACTCTCGCCTACCGAGCGGCCTTGCCGGACAGGACGAACTAAGTTGCGGTGACGCCCCCGAGCGATCTGCGAGTCGGTCATCGAATGAAAAGAAAAAAAGATTACCGTCTATTCAACCACTTAGGTGGTGATCCCGGCAGGGATCGAACCTGCGACCTACAGATTAGGAATCTGCCGCTCTATCCTACTGAGCTACGGGACCACGGGCCCGTCCCATAGCGGTTTCTCGCCCCCTCGCCAACCATTTTCGCGGCCGCCTCAGGCCGCGAGCGCGGTCTCGGCGAGCCTCACCCAGTAGCTGACGCCGTGCGGGATGACCTCGTCGTTGAAATCGTAGGACGGGTGGTGGAGGTTGGCCGTGTCGCCGTTGCCGACGAAGATGAAGGCGCCGGGGCGGGCCTCCAGCATGTAGGAGAAGTCCTCGCCGCCCATCACGGGCTGGATCGACCGCTGCACCTTGGTGTCGCCGGCCACCTCCGACGCGACGTCGGCGGCGAACACCGTCTCGTCGGGGTGGTTGAAGGTGACGGGGTAGTTGGGCTTGTAGTGCATGCTCACCGAGGCGCCGAACGCCGCGCCGATCCCCTCGCAGAGCTCCCGCATGCGCCGCTCGGCGAGCTCGCCGACCTCCTTGCGCAGCGAGCGGACCGTGCCGGCCAGCTCGACATGCTCGGGAATGACGTTGTAGGCGTCGCCGCCATGGAACTTGGTCACCGTCACCACGACGGAATCCACCGGATCGGCGCTGCGCGAGGCCACCGTCTGCAGGCCGGCCACGAGTCTGGCTGCCGACGACGATCGGGTCGACGGTGCGGTGCGGCATCGCGGCGTGGCCGCCCTTGCCGGTGACGACGATGGTGAATTCGGCCGTCGAGGCCATGATCGGGCCGGGCCGGATGGCGAACTGGCCGACCGGCAGGCCCGGCATGTTGTGCATGCCGAACACCCGGTCGATGGCGAACTTGTCCATCAGGCCCTCGCGGACCATCACGTGTCCGCCGCCGCCGCCCTCTTCGGCCGGCTGGAAGATCACGGCGACGGAGCCCTTGAAGTTGCGCGTCTCGGCCAGGTATTTGGCAGCGCCGAGCAGCATGGCCGTGTGGCCGTCATGGCCGCAGGCGTGCATGGCTCCTGCATGGCGGGAGGCATGGGCTGAGCCCGGTCCGCTCGTGGATCGGCAGGGCGTCCATGTCGGCCCTGAGGCCGACCGTCGGGCCGTCGCCCAGCCGACCCTTGATGATGCCCACCACGCCGGTCTTGGCCAGGCCGGTGTCGACGGCGTCGCAGCCGAAGGCGGCGAGCCTGTCGGCGACGAATGCGGCGGTCTGGTGAAGGTCGAAATTCAGCTCCGGGATGGCATGGAGATGGCGGCGCCAGCCGGCGATCTCGTCCTGCATTTCGGCCGCACGGTTCAGAATGGGCATCGTCGTCTCGGCCTCGCAGTTGCTGTGGGCGAAGGAAGGTCCAGGCTGGCGTCGCAACCGGCGCTTTGCCATCTTGGGGTCACATAGGCTAAATAGCACCGGCCGCGCGGCCAGCGGATGCGGCGTTGTCCGGGCCCCGGCGCCACCGGCCGGCCGGAGCTTACGGAGGCGGGGCAGGAAAGAGCAAGAGGCTATTTCGGATGACTCGCATGCGGCATCGTCTCCCCCTTTGCGCGCTCGTCCTCGGCGCCACGGCGCTCGCAAGCCTTGCGGCGGGCGGCGCGGCAGCCAATCCGGCGATCGTCTTCGACGTCGCCACCGGCCAGGTGATCGCCCACCAGGACGCGTTCCAGCGCTGGTATCCGGCCTCGCTCACCAAGCTGATGACCGCCTATGTCGCCTTCCGGGCGGTCGAGGCGGGCGAGCTCACCTTGGCGTCGCCGATCACCATGTCCAAGCACGCGGCCGCCGAGCCGCCGAGCAAGATGGGCTTCAAGCCGGGCCAGGTGGTAACGCTCGACAACGCGCTGAAGATGTTGATCGTCAAGTCCGCCAACGACATCGCCATGGCGATCGGCGAGAATGTCGGCGGCTCGCAGGAGGCCTTCGCGGCGCGCATGAACATCGAGGCGACGCGTCTCGGCATGACCGGCAGCCATTTCGTCAACCCCAACGGCCTCCACCATCTCGACCAGTACACCACCGCCCACGACCTGGCGTTGCTGGTGAGGTCGATCCGCACCGAGTTTCCGCAGTACCGCTCCTATTTCGCGATCGAGGCGCTGGGCGCCGGCAAGAAGGTGCTGAAGAGCAATGTCGACCTGCTCGGCCGCTTCAACGGCGCCGACGGCATGAAGACCGGCTTCATCTGCCCGTCTGGCTTCAACCTGGTGGCCTCGGCGACCCGCAACGACAGGACGCTTGCCGCGGTGGTGCTGGGCGCCATCAACCCGCATGTGCGCGCCGACCAGGCGGCGGACCTGCTCGGCAAGGGCTTCGAGCAGGCGAGCCCGCCCAGCGCGACGCTCGCCACGCTTTTGCCCTATGGCGACGGTCGGGAGACGGCCACCGACATGCGGGGCGAGATCTGCGACCGGCCGAAGAAATCCGAGAAGCTCGACAAGGTCGACAAGAAGGGGAGGCCGGTCTTTGCCTCGCCCTATCTGCACCAGCGCGACCGGCCGCTCGAGGTGGTCAAGGTGGAGCTCGGCGGCGCCACCGGACCGGTGCCTGCGGCCTTTGCCGCCGCACTTGCCGCGGGCACTGCGCCGAGCATCTCCGAAGTGCCGATCCCGACGCCGCGGCCGACCTACCCGGCCGCTGCCGACGAGGCGCCTGCGCAGCCGTCGGGCGGGGGCGTGAAGGCCAAGGAGCCCGCCAAGGCGGCCCAAGTGGCCGGCTGAGCGGCGATGCTTGCCGGCGCCCATCCCGGTCTCGGTGCTGACGGGTTTCCTCGGCGCCGGCAAGACGACGCTGGTCAACCGGCTGCTCAAGGACCCGGCGCTCGCCGACACGGCGGTCATCATCAACGAGTTCGGGGCCGTCGCGATCGACCATCTGCTGGTCGAGAAGGCGTCGGACAACGTCATCCAGCTTGCCGACGGCTGCCTCTGCTGCACGGTGCGCGGCGAGCTGGTCGACACGCTTGCCGACCTGGTCGACCGGCTGCAGACGGGGCGCATCGCACGGCTGTCGCGGGTCGTCGTCGAAACGACGGGCCTCGCCGATCCCGGCCCGGTGCTGCAGGCGCTGATGGCGCATCCGGTGCTCCTGCAGGCGTTCCGGCTCGACGGAGTGGTCACCGTGGTGGATGCCGTCAACGGCCTGGCGACGCTCGACGCCCATGTCGAGGCGGTGCGGCAGGTGGCCGTCGCCGACCGCATCGTCGTCAGCAAGGCGGATCTCGCCGAGGCCTCGGAGCTTGCCGCGCTCAAGGCACGGCTTGCCGCGCTCAACCCCGGCGCGCCGCAGGTCGACGCCCAAGCGCCGGAGGCGAGCGCGGCCTCGCTGATCGCCTGCGGTCTCTACGATCCGGCGACCAAGTCGGCCGACGTCCGGCGCTGGCTAGGGCGAGCATGCGCATGACCATGGCAGCGAGGGCCACGATCATGCCGGGCATGGCGTCCACGACGCCCGCATCCGCTCGATGGTCATCGTCGAGCCGCGGCCGCTGCCGCTGTCGGCCGTGACGACCTTCCTCGACCTCCTGCAGACGACCCAGGGCGACCGCCTGCTGCGCCTCAAGGGCATCGTCGAGACGGCCGAGGACCGCGCGCGGCCGCTGGTGGTGCATGCCGTACAGCGAAGCATCCACCCGCCGGCGCGGCTGCCGTCCTGGCCCGATGAGGTTCGCGGGACGCGGCTGGTGCTGATCCTGCAGGATGGATCGGAGGACTATGTGCGGCGGCTCTTCGCGGCCGCGACGAGCCAGCCCACGCTGGACACGCCCGACCGCGCGGCGCTCGAGGAGAACCCGCTGGCGATCGCCGGAATGGGTTCCCGCCGTGTCGTCTAGGGGCGGGAGGCGCCGCGCTCGATGAGGAAGCGGTGGCCGCCGGCCACGGCCTCGGTGACCACCAGGTCGTGGCCGCCGTCGCTGCAGAAGGCGGGAATGTCGATGACGGCCAGCGGGTCGGTGGTCTCCACCCAGAGCCGGCTGCCGACGGGCATGGCGTCGAGGCGCTTGCGGGCCTTGAGCACCGGCAGCGGGCACTTCAGCCCTCTCAGGTCGTAGATCTCGACCGGCTCGCGCACGCGACGGCTCAGCTGCCGAACAGGCTGCCGATCCGCTTGCGGACGTTGCCCAGGACGCCGGTCGCCTCGGCCGGAGCGGCGGCCGGGGCCGCCATTTCGACGGGGGCCGCCTCGACGGGCGGCGGCGCGGCTTCGGCCTCCTTGGCGGCCTTGGCCGCTTCGGCAGCCGCGGCCTTCTCGGCGGCGGCGCGCTCGGCAGCGGCCCGCTTCTCGGCAGCTGCCTTGTCCTTTTCGGCCTTCGCGGCATCGACGGCGGCCATGCGCCGGCCGGCCGGCGAGTCGATGCGGCCCATGCGGCCGGTCTGGGTGACGGTGCCGTCGGCGTTGAGCGACGGCGGCTCGACCGTCACGCGCTCGCCGCGGGCGCGCTTCTTCGTCCATTCGGAGACGATCGCCGCCTCCTTGGTGCCGCCGATCGTCGGCTTGGGGGCTATGGTCTTCGCGTTCAGCGCGCTGGAAAAGGCGGCGTCATAGGTCGATTGATAGCTTTGGTAGGCCATCCGCAGCGAGTCGGGCTGGGTGGTGATGGGGCAGGCGCCGATCGGGTTGAAGGCCGAGCCCGGCGCGGCGACCTGGTTGAAGACGTAGCGCTTCTCGCAGACGTCCACCTTGGGCGGCGTCCGGGTGATCTCGAAATAGTCGTAGCCTTCCTTCAGCATCTTCCAGAACGCGTAGTTCGGGTCGTTGCGGTAGCGCGCCATGTTGGCGGCGGTCATGCGGAAGGGGAACGCCTGGATCTGGAAGTCGGTCTGGCCGCCGCGGAAGGCGTCGCGGCCGAAGGCGTAGATCTGCTCGATCTGCTCGTCGGTCATCGAGTAGCAGCCCGAGGACGAGCAGGCGCCGTGCACCATCAGGTTCGACCCGGTGCGGCCGTGGGCGCGGTCGAAGGTGTTGGGATAGCCGATGTTGAAGGCCAGATGATAGCTGGAGCGGGGGTTCATCTGGGTGGGACGCACCGTGTAGAAGCCCTCCGGCGCCTGGCGGTCGCCTTCGGTGAACTTCGGCCCCAGCTTGCCCGACCATTTGCAGATGTCGTACTCGGCGATCAGGTCGTAGCGGCCGTTGGTCTTCTGCTTCCAGACCTCGAGCTTGCCTTCTTCCTTGAAGATGCGGGCCATCACCGGCGAGGTCCGGGTCATGCCCTTGGCCTTCATCTTGGCCAGCACCTTCTGCGGCAACGGCTTCTCCGCCTTGCACCGAGAGGTCGGAAAGGGTCGATTCGGTGCAGCCCGCCGCCAGGACGGCGGCTGTCAGAAGTCCGGCACGGAAGATGTTCGCGAGCATGTCTTTCAAACGTCGTTTCGTCGGCCGCCCGGGCCGAACCTGTTGATCCGGCGGCACGCTAGTCGCGTTAACCTTGAAAATCAGTTACCGCAAGCGCCCCTTCCAACACTCGCGTTCCCGGGTCCAGTCATGCCAAAAGGCGCGGCGATTTTGTGGCGGCATCGCAATTTCGCCGCAGACGCGGTCGCCGACGGGTCAGAGCGAGCGGCCGATCGCCAGGTACTTTTCGCGGCGCTGCTCGCGAAAATCCATGTTCTGGCCGGCGAAATCGGCGAGCGTACGGGCGATCTGGTCGCCGGTCGAGGCGATCACCGCATCGGGCGCGCGGTGGGCGCCGCCGAGCGGCTCGGGAATGATGCCGTCGACGATCTTCAGGTCGAGCAGGTCCTGGGCGGTGATCTTCATGTTGGTCGCTGCGTCGCGGGCGCGGGTCGAATCGTGCCACAGGATCGAGGCCGCGCCCTCCGGCGAGATCACGGAGTAGATCGCGTGCTCCAGCATGTAGACGCGGTTGGCGGTCGCGATGGCGATGGCGCCGCCCGAGCCGCCTTCGCCGATGACGACCGACATGGACGGGATCTTCAGCGACAGGCAGGCCGAGGTCGAGCGGGCGATGGCCTCGGCCTGGCCGCGCTCCTCGGCGCCGATGCCGGGATAGGCGCCGGCGGTGTCCACCAGCGTCACCAGCGGCACCTTGAAGCGGTCGGCGAGCTCCATGATGCGCACCGCCTTGCGGTAGCCTTCGGGCTTGGCCATGCCGAAATTGTGCTTGAGGCGGCTCTTGGTGTCCGAGCCCTTCTCCTGGCCGATGACGGCGATCGGCTCGCCGCGGAAGCGCGCGAAGCCGCCGATGATGGCGTTGTCCTCGCCGAATCCCCTGTCGCCGGCGAGCGGCGTGAAGTCGCTGAACAGGCCGGTCACGTAGTCGAGGCAGTGCGGGCGGTCGGGATGGCGGGCGACCTGCGCCTTCTGCCACGGCGTCAGCGCGCGGTATGCCTCGCGCAGCGCGTCCCTGGAGCGCTTCTCCAGCCGCGCGATCTCGTCGGCGACGTCCACCGCCTCGCCGTTTTCGGAAAGCTTCTTCAACTCGAGGATCTTGCCTTCGAGGTCGGCGACAGGCTTTTCGAAATCGAGGTAATTGTACATTCGCGCGCGGACCAGGACGCCGGAAGCCGATGAAAATAAGGCCGGAAGGCCTGTCTCAAAGCATTCCGGCGTCTGAACGAGGCCCTCACATAGCGTTACGAGTGAGGCTCGGCAAGCGGATGATGGTCGCTGACCAGGCGGACCAGCCGCTCCTCCAGGACATGCGTGTAGATCTGGGTGGTCGAGATGTCGGCATGGCCCAGCAATTGCTGGACGGCGCGCAGGTCGGCGCCGTTCTCCAGGAGGTGGCTGGCGAAGGCGTGGCGCAGCACGTGCGGCGAGATCCGCGAGGCGGCGATGCCGCTGCGCGCCGCCAGGCCCTTCAGCTCGCGGGCGAACACCTGGCGCGGCAGGTGGCCGCTCGCCGAGTCGGCGGGGAACAGGAAGCGGCTCGCGGCGGCGTCGGGATCGTCGCGGCGGGCGGCGAGCCAGGCTCGCATCGCCGTGCGCGCCTTGTCCGACAAGGGGACCATCCGCTCCTTGGAGCCCTTGCCGCGGACCAGGAAGAAGCGCTCGTCGCGCGATGCCACCACCAGCGGCAGCGCGACCAGCTCCGATACGCGCAGGCCGGTGGCGTAGAGCGTCTCGACCAGCGCGTGGAGGCGCAGCGCGGCAAGCCTGCCGCCGACGGCCTGGGCCGGGTCGGCGGCCTCCAGGGCGGCGCGGTCGAGCAGGCGGCCGGTCTCGGCCGTGCTCAGGGTCTTGGGCAGCGGCCGGCCGCGGCGCGGCGCGTCCAGCGTGCCGGTCGGGTCGTCGGCGCGCAGGCCTTCGGCATAGAGGAACTTGAAGAACTGCCGCAGCACCGACAGCTTGCGAGCCTGCGAGGAGGCGGCGAAGCCGCGCGCCGCGATGCCGTCCAGATAGGCGCGCAGCACGTCCGCAGAGGCTTCGGCGAGGCGGGAACCGGCATGCTCGGCGGCGTCCTCGAGGTCGCGCCGGTAGGAGGACAGCGTGTTGTCGCTGGCGCCGCGCTCGGCGCTCATCATCTCCAGGAAGGCGTCGATCCGGGCCTCGCTCAGCGCCGCGCTCACTGCTGCGGCGCCCTGTTGAGGCGGTCGGGAGGGATGCGCACCGTCATTTCCCCCTTGCGCGGCTCCACATAGGTGGCCAGGGCGAACATCGCCCCATAGACCAGTCCGGCAATGACGCCGAGGGTGACCAGCAAGCGGAAGAGTGTCGGCATTCGGTCGCTGTCGCCTGCCTTTTGTCGTGTGCCGTGTCGTTATGAGACCGCCGCCGCGGCATTTCAAGGGCGGGAGGGGACCCGGCCGCTGCTTGACGCACAGGGAAATTCATGTCGAAAGGGCTGCAAGGAGTGGCCCCCATGACGCTTCAGCAATCGCCGTCGGAAGTGCAGGCCGCCGAGGTGCTAAGGCTGCTCGGCAGCCTCTCCGTCGTCTTCGTCGGCCTGATGGGTGCCGGCAAGACGGCGATCGGCCGCAAGGTCGCGCAGGCGCTCGACATTCCCTTCACCGACAGCGACCAGGAGATCGAGCAGGTCTCCCGCATGACCATCCCGGAGCTGTTCGAGCTCTACGGAGAGACCGAGTTCCGGGCGCTGGAGCAGCGCGTCATCCTGCGCCTGCTCGACAGCGGGCCGACAGGTGCTGTCGACCGGTGGCGGCGCCTTCATGAACGCGCAGACGCGCGAGGCCATCGCCCGCAGCGCGGTTTCGGTCTGGCTCAAGGCCGACCTCGACACGCTGATGGCGCGGGTGATGAAGAAGCAGAACCGGCCGCTGTTGAAGAACCCCGACCCGCGCGCCGTCATGCTGCGGCTGATGGAGGAGCGCTATCCCGTCTATGCCGGCGCCGACGTCACCGTGCCGACGCGCGACGAACGCAAGGAGGTGATCGCCGCCGAGGTCATCGACGCCCTCGCCGGCATGCTTGCGGCCCGCGGACGACGGGAGGAGACGCGATGAGCGACGACCTGGTCACCGTCCATGTCGGGCTCGGCGATCGCGCCTACGACATCCTGATCGGGCCGCAGCTGCTGGAGCGCGCCGGCGCGGAGCTCGCAAGCCGGCTGCCGGGCGCCCGCGCGGCGGTGGTCACCGACCGGAATGTCGCCGCAGCCCAGCTCGGCCGGCTGGTCGCCGGGCTCGCGGCCGGCGGCGTCGAGGCGCTCACCGTCGAGCTGCCGGCCGGGGAGCAGACGAAAAGCTTCGAAGCGCTGCAGGAGGTCGTCGACCGCCTGCTCGCCGCTCGGCTGGAGCGCGGCGACGTCGTCATCGCGTTGGGCGGCGGCGTGATCGGCGACCTGGCCGGCTTTGCGGCCGGCATCGTGCGGCGCGGCATGGCCTTCGTCCAGGTTCCGACATCGCTGCTGGCCCAGGTGGATTCCTCGGTGGGCGGCAAGACGGGCATCAACAGCCCGCATGGCAAAAACCTCGTCGGCGTGTTCCATCAGCCGCGGCTGGTGCTCTCCGACACGCAGACGCTCGACACGCTGCCCGAGCGCGAGTTCCGCGCCGGCTATGCGGAAGTGGCCAAATACGGGCTTATCGATCGCCCCGACTTCTTTGCCTGGCTGGAGAAGAACTGGCGGGCGGTGTTCGCCGGCGGGCCCGAGCGCGCGCAGGCGATCGCCGAATCGTGCCGCGCCAAGGCGGAAATCGTCGCCCGCGACGAGTTCGAGACCGGCGACCGGGCGCTTCTCAACCTCGGCCACACCTTCGGCCATGCGCTGGAAGCAGCGACCGGCTATGACGGCGCGCGCCTCGTGCATGGCGAGGGCGTTGCGATCGGCATGGCGCTCGCCCACCGCTTCTCGGCGCGGCTCAACCTCGCCAGCCCGGACGATGCGCGGCGCGTCGAGGCGCATCTCGGCGAGGTCGGACTGCCCTGGCGCTTGGCCGACGTGCCCGGCCCGCTGCCCGGGGCCGAGCGCCTGCTCGGCTACATCGCCCAGGACAAGAAGGTCCTGCGGGGCACGCTCACCTTCATCCTCACGCACGGCGTCGGCCAGGCCTTTATCGCTCGCGACGTGCCGGCCTCCGAGGTGCTCTCCTTCCTCGGCGAGAGCCTGCCGCAATGAACGGCGGCTGGCTCGCCGCGGCGGCGCTGCTGGCGGCCGTGCTGCTCGTGGCGGCGTTGCGGCGGCCGCTGCTCGCCGCCCTCGACCTGGAGCTGGTCAACCGCGAGCAGCGGCGCTCGGCGCTGGACGAGCTGCGCGAGTCGGTCGACCGCCTGTCCAGCGAGGCGCAGGTGCTGAAGCAGGATCGCGACCGGGTCGGCGGCCTGCTGGACCTGCACGAGCTCGAGGTCTCCGACGTCATGGTCCACCGCACCAACATGCGCTCGGTCAATGCCGACACGCCGCCGGCGCTGTTGGTCCGCGAGATCCTGCAGAGCCCGCACACGCGCATCCCGGTGTGGCACGGCTCGCTCGACAACATCGTGGGTGTCGTCCACGCCAAGGACCTGTTGCGCGCCATCGACGACGCCGGCAACGATCTGTCGACAGTCGACATCTTGAAGATCGCAGCAAAGCCATGGTTCGTTCCGGATACGACACGACTTGGCGACCAGCTCAACGCCTTCCTGAGGCGCAAGGCGCACTTCGCGATCGTGGTCGACGAGTATGGCGAGGTCGAGGGTCTGGTGACGCTGGAGGACATCATCGAGGAGATCGTCGGCGAGATCGCCGACGAGCACGACGTCGACATCCAGGGCGTGCGGCAGGAGGCCGACGGCTCGGTGGTGGTCGACGGCACGGTGCCGATCCGCGACCTCAACCGGGCGCTCGACTGGAGCCTGCCGGACGACGAGGCGACCACCATCGCCGGGCTGGTCATCCACGAGGCGCAGTCGATCCCCGACGAGAAGCAGGCCTTCACCTTCCACGGCAAGCGCTTCACCGTGCTGAAGCGCGACAAGAACCGGCTGGCGCGCATCCGCATCCGGCCGGCGGTCGAGGCCTGAGGCGGGCTACCAGCGGGTCGCTTCGCCCGGCGCCGCCGGCTCGATCGCCAGCGCGTGGACGGCGCCGGCGAGCTCCTCGGAAAGCGCCGCGTTGACGGCGCGGTGACGCTCGACCCGGCTCTTGCCGGCGAAGGCGTCCGAAACGATGCGGACCCGGAAGTGGGTCTCGCCGGTGCCGTCGAACACCGAATGGTGGCCGGACGCCTCGTGATGATGGCCGGCGTGGAGGTGGCTCTCGTTGACGACGTCGAGCCGCTCCGGCGCAAAGGCGGCCCTGAGCTTGGCTTCGATCGCTTGCTGTATGGACATCCAGTCCTCCGCGCCCCACATGTGCTGCGGCCGCCACACACGCCAGGAATGGACGGGGAACGGACCGCAAATCAGCGGTTAGGTGCATCGGCGGGCAAATGTCAATTCTTGTTTCGCGGCGCGAAGCTCCCATAATCGACATCGAGATGAAGCCGTATTCGAAATATTTCGAGAAGATCCGCGTGCGCCCGGACCCCGAGGCGGAGCTGCGGTCGCGCTCGCCGCGCTGCCAGTGGGACGGCTGCAGCGAGGCCGGCACCCACCGCGCGCCGGTCGGGCGCATGCGCGAGGGCGAATATTTCCGCTTCTGCTTCAATCACGTGCGCGAATACAACAAGGGTTTCAACTACTTCTCGGGGCTCGCCGACACCGAGATCGCGCGCTTCCAGAAGGAGGCGATGACCGGCCATCGGCCGACCTGGACCATGGGCGCGCCCGGCGGGATGCGCAGCGCGCCCGACTTCGCCCAGCAGCGCTCCGGTCGCGCCGGCTACTACAACCGCATGCGCGACCCGTTCAACCTGTTCGGCGGCCGCACCGGCGACGCCGGCGGGCCGCGCGAGCGAAAGGCCAAGCCGCTTGAGGCCAAGGCGCTGGAAACGCTTGGCCTCGACGCGAAGGCGACTGGTTCGGCCATCAAGTCGCGCTATAAGGAACTGGTGAAGCGCCACCATCCCGACGCGAATGGCGGCGACAGGGGGTCGGAAGACCGCTTCCGCGATGTGCTGCAGGCCTATCGCGTGCTCAAGCAAGCCGGTTTGTGTTGAGCGGCAGGTCTGCTAAAGACCGCCCCCGAACAGTGACAGACCATCCGGCGTCGCCGCAAGGCTTCGCGCGTGGAGACATGATGAACAAGGTCGATCGCGACATCGCCAACCTGCCCGACACGACGGTGTCTGTTAAGGAGAAGTTCGGCTTCGACTCCAAAATGGTCGTGCCGGCCTATTCGGAGGCCGATCCGCACGTGCCGGACATCGATCCGGACTATCTGTTCGACGAGCAGACCACGCTCGCCATCCTGTCGGGCTTCGCCTTCAACCGGCGCGTGATGGTGTCGGGCTACCACGGCACCGGCAAGTCGACCCATATCGAGCAGGTGGCGGCGCGGCTCAACTGGCCTTGCGTGCGCGTCAACCTGGACAGCCATGTCAGCCGCATCGACCTGGTCGGCAAGGACGCCATCGTGGTCAAGGAAGGCATGCAGGTCACCGAGTTCCGGGACGGCATCCTGCCCTGGGCCTACCAGCACAACGTGGCGCTGTGCTTCGACGAGTATGACGCGGGGCGCCCGGACGTGATGTTCGTCATCCAGCGGGTGCTGGAATCGTCGGGCCGGCTGACCTTGCTCGACCAGAGCCGGGTGATCCGGCCGCACCCCGCCTTCCGGCTGTTCGCGACGGCCAACACGGTCGGGCTCGGCGACACCACCGGGCTCTATCACGGCACCCAGCAGATCAACCAGGCGCAGATGGACCGCTGGTCGATCGTCACCACGCTCAACTACCTGCCGCACGACAACGAGGTGGCGATCGTTCTGGCCAAGGCCAAGCACTACCGCAACGACAAGGGGCGCGACATCGTCAACAAGATGGTGCGCGTGGCCGACATGACGCGGTCGGCCTTCATGAATGGCGACCTGTCGACGGTGATGAGCCCGCGCACGGTGATCACCTGGGCGGAAAATGCCGAGATCTTCGGCCATGTCGGCATGGCGTTCCGGCTGACCTTCCTCAACAAGTGCGACGAGCTCGAGCGGGCCGTCGTGGCAGAGTTCTACCAGCGCGCCTTCGGCGAGGAATTGCCCGAATCGGCCGCCAACGTGGTGCTCGGCTGACAAGGGAAGCGATGGCGGGCCCGGGCGACAATTCGACGCGCAGCAAGACGAAGGGCGGCGGCGAGGGCGAGACCTTCCGCCGCGCCATCGCGGTGTGCGTGCGGGCGATCGCCGGCGACCACGACCTGGAGGTCGGCTTCGCCAAGGACCGGCCGGCGCTGGCCGGCAACCGCGCCAGGCTGCCCGAGCTGCCCAAGAAGCCGAGCCTGAACGACGTCGCGGTGACCCGCGGCCTGGGCGATTCGATGGCGCTCAAGCGGGCCTGCCACGACACGAGGCTACACCTCAAGCTGGCGCCCGAAGGCAAGCAGGCGCGTGCGATCTTCGACGCGGTGGAGCAGGCCCGGGTCGAGGCGATCGGCTCGCGCGCCATGCTCGGGGTGGCCGACAACATCGGCTCGATGCTGGAGGACAAGTACGCCAAGGCCAATCTGGCCGACGTGCGCGACCAGGCCGACGCGCCGCTCGAGGAGGCGATGGCGCTGATGGTGCGCGAGCGGCTCACCGGCCGCGCGGTGCCGAAGAGCGGCGAGCGCATGGTCGGGCTGTGGCGGCAGTGGGTCGAGGAGAAGGCCGGCACCGATCTTGCCGGCCTCGCCGAGACGCTCGACGACCAGAACGCCTTCGGACGCCTCGTCCGCGACATGCTGGTGTCCATGGAGATGGCCGAGGAGCTCGGCGACGAAGAGGACAGCGAGGACGCGGAGGATTCCGCCGACGACCAGCCGGAAGGCGAGGAGCAGGGCGAGGAGGGCGGCGAGGACCAGTCGGGCGACGAGGATTCGCGCTCGGAGGAGGCCGAAGCCTCGGCCGACGACCAGGATGCCGGGGAGACGGACGCCTCCGACGCCACGGCCGACGAAGTGACCGACGACGAGGACGCCGACGCCGAGACGCCCGGCGAGGCGCGGCGGCCCGACAACCCGTTCACCAACCTGCCCAAGGAGATCGACTACAAGGTCTTCACCACGGCCTTCGACGAGACGGTCGGCGCCGACGAGCTTTGCGACGAGGAGGAGCTCGAACGGCTCAGGGCGTTTCTCGACAAGCAGCTCTCCAACCTGCAGGGCGTCGTCGGGCGGCTTGCCAACCGGCTGCAGCGGCGGCTGATGGCGCAGCAGAACCGGTCGTGGGATTTCGACCTGGAGGAGGGCATCCTCGATCCCGGCGCGGCTGGTCAGGGTGGTCATCGACCCGATGCAGCCGCTTTCCTTCAAGCAGGAGCGCGACACCAAGTTCCGCGACACCGTGGTGACGCTGGTGCTCGACAATTCCGGCTCGATGCGCGGCCGGCCGATCACCGTGGCGGCGACCTGCGCCGACATCCTGGCGCGCACGCTCGAACGCTGCGGCGTCTCGGTCGAGATCCTCGGCTTCACCACCCGCGCCTGGAAGGGCGGACAGGCGCGCGAGAAGTGGCTGAAGGACGGCAAGCCGGCCAGCCCGGGCCGGCTCAACGACCTCCGGCACATCATCTACAAGTCGGCCGACGCCCCATGGCGGCGGGCCCGTCGCAACCTCGGCCTGATGATGCGCGAGGGGCTGCTCAAGGAGAATATCGACGGCGAGGCGCTGCTGTGGGCGCACAATCGCCTGATCGGACGGCCGGAGCAGCGCAAGATCCTGATGATGATCTCGGACGGCGCGCCGGTCGACGATTCGACGCTGTCGGTCAATCCGGGCAACTATCTGGAGCGGCATTTGAGGGCGGTGATCGAGCTCATCGAGACGCGTTCGCCGGTCGAGCTCCTGGCCATCGGCATCGGCCACGACGTGACGCGCTACTATCGCCGCGCCGTGACCATCGTCGACGCCGAGGAGCTGGCCGGCGCGATGACCGAGCAGCTCGCCTCGCTGTTCGGCGAGGAGACGCCGCGCGACAGCCGGCGCCAGCGGCGCGTCGGATGAGCGCCTCGGGCCGACTCTTTTCGCCTGTGGGCGACGGCCTTCGCCGCGGTCGCGGCGCTGGCGATCGCCTCGCCGGCGCTCTTGTCGCGTGCCGGATCGGCGCCGCTCGACGACATCACGGTCACCGCGAGGCCGATCAGCGAGTTTCGCATCGGCCGCGCCGAGCGCCAGTTCGGGCCGTTCGAATTCGTCGGCGGGCTCGAGCTGACGGCCAATTCCCGGCACTTCGGCGCGTTGTCGGCCTTTCGCTTCACGAAGCCGGGGCGCGACTTCGTCGGCGTCGCCGACACCGGGTTCTGGTTCTTCGGCACGGTGACCCATGACGAAGACGGCCGGCCGTCGGGCATCGCCGACTTCCGGATGGAGCCGATGGCCGGCGCGGATGGCCGCGGTTTCGCCCACAAATGGGAGGTCGACGCCGAAGGCCTGGCGGTCCAGGACGGCATCGCCACCGTCGGCTTCGAGCGCAATCACCGCATCGCCGAGTTCCGGCTCGACCCCGGCAATATGGGCACAGCCCTGCGGACCCTGGACTTCCTGGTGCCGGTCGAGGAGCTCAGGCAGAACCGCGGCTTCGAGACGGTGGTCCATGCGCCGAAGTCGGGCCCGCTCGACGGGGCGGCTGGTGGTGGTCTCCGAAAAGAGCCTCGACAAGGACGGCAACATCTTCGGCGCCGTGCTGGATGGGCCGCGCAAGGGCATCTTCACCGTCAAGCGGAACGGCAACTTCGACATCACCGACGGCGCCTTCCTCCCCGACGGCGACCTGCTGCTGCTCGAGCGGAGCTTCTCGATGGCCGACGGCGTCAAGATGCGGCTGAGGCGGATCGAGGCGGCGACCATCGCGCCGGGCCAGGTCGCGGACGGCCCGGTGATGCTCGACACCGACATGGCCTACCAGATCGACAACATGGAGGCGATCGACGTCTGGCGCCGCGACGACGGGCAGCTGATGGTGTCGATGATGTCGGACGACAACCACTCGATGCTGCAGCGCAACCTCTATTTGGAGTTCATCCTCCACGAGGATTGAAAGGGCCGCGCCGAGCCTCCCCCATTCGGAGCGGATCGCCCCTAAAGCAGTATCTTCAGTGCTAATCAGTTGTTAAAGAATGATATTGTGGGCCTGTCTCTCCGCCTTCTATTGTCTTTGCGGGTGGAGGCGGGCAATCACGTGCAAAGCGGGAAGACTATAGCGCTGATCAACCATCAGCCGATCTTGCTCGATGGCCTGGTCCGCCTGTTCTCAGGCAACAACGCCTTCCGCCTGGTCGCCTTCGGGCTCCCCTCGATGGCGACGGTCGAGGCGGTCATCGCCAGCACGCCGGCTCTGGTCGTGCTGGACGGCGGCGACCGCGAGCGCGGGCTGGCAGCGGTGCAGGCAATCGCCGCGGGCAGTCCCGGCACCCGGATCGTCGTCTTCACGGCATCGGAAAGCATCGAGGAGGCGGTGCGCGCCCTGGATGCCGGCGCCTCCGGCTACGTTTCGTCGGCGTCGACGGGCGACGAGCTCATCGCCGCGGTGGATGCCGTGCTCGGCGGCGACACCTTCATCAGCCAGCGGATCGCCAGCAAGGTGATCTCGGCGCTGCGCACGGTCGCCCTGCGCAAGGCGGAGCGGCAGGCGCAGATGCTCAACGTGCGCGAGGAGCAGATCGCGCGGCTCCTGCTCAAGGGCAAGACCAACAAGGAAATCGCCAAGGCGCTGGCGCTCAGCGAGAAAACCGTCAAGCACTACATGTCGCTGCTGATGCAGAAGCTCGCAGCGCGCAACCGGCTGGAGCTGGCGCTGGCCATTCGCAGGTCGGAGCCGATGCAGGGGCCGCACCGCGTCAACTGAGCGGGACTGCTTGCTGAACGTTCAGCCAAAATGCGATTGCGCCGGGCCTCAGACGGCCGCCACGGTCGGCCTGCTCCAGCTGGCGACGATCAACCGGTAGGGGATGAGCGCGAAGACGGCGATGGTCAGCTTGACCGCCAGGTCGCCCAGCGCCCACGACATCCAGCGCGGCGCCTCGGCTTGGAACAGGCCGAGCAGCGGCGCCGGCTCGAGCGCGAAGGCGTCGTGCGGGCCGACGAAGGCGAACAACGCCGCGAAGGCGACGGTGAAGAAGACCGCCGTGTCGATCACCGAGCCGGCGAGCGAGGCGAAGACCGGCGCGCGCCACCAGCTCTGCCGACGAAGCCGGTTGAAGACGGTGACGTCCAGCAGCTGGCCGATCAGGAAGGCGGCGCCGGACGCCGCCGCGATGCGGGCCAGCCGCGCGCCGGCGGTGTCGAAGCCGATGCCGAAGCGGTAGAGAAGCGGCGGCACGACGATCGAGCAGACCACGGCGAGCATGAAGCCGACGAAGACGATGCGGCGCGCCACCGCCGGGCCGTAGCGCCGGTTGGCGAGATCGGTGACCAGGAAGGAGAAGGGATAGGTAAAGGCGCCCCAGGTCAGGACGTCGGCGAGCGCCAGGCCGCCGATGCTGCCCTCGACAGGGAACTGCACGGCGACGTTGGAGGCCACGACGACGACCGCCATGGCGAGAACGAATGGAAGAATGGCCGGGAACCGGGTCATTTTTTTATCCTGGGTGATGGAACCAGCGGGTGGGCAGCGCGGCAGGCGCCGCGCCGGAATGCCGTCAAGCGGCGGAAGCCTCGGACTGCTCCGCCAGCTTCTTGGCGATCTGCTTCTTGAGGAGGCGGGCGCGCTGCGACAGCACCTTCTCGTCGGCCTTGGCCAGGAAGGCGTCAAGGCCGCCGCGATGCTCGACCGAGCGCAGCGCGTTGGCCGAAATGCGCAGGCGCACGTTCTGGTTCAGCGCCTCGGAGATCAGCGTCACGTTGACGAGGTTGGGCAGGAACCGGCGCTTGGTCTTGTTGTTGGCGTGGCTGACATGGTTGCCGGTCAGGACGCCTTTGCCGGTCAGTTCACATTCGCGAGACATCTTGGTCTACCTTCGATCTCGAGGCCGGGCCAAATCGACGATGCCGCACCAGAACAAGGTCGGCGCGCGGGCAGGTCGGGCGGCCAATGGGGAATTCGGGGTTCCCATAGTGTCATTTCGGCCAGGCGTCAAGCCTCGCGGGGACAGTCCGGCCAACCGAGGCGGTTCACAGTTTCGCCGGATTCGGCCGCTCAAACCAAGACAGGAACAGCGAGGCAAGGCGGCTCACCATGGCATTGCGGGCAGCGCTGGCCGCCCTGGCGCTGGCCACGGCGACCGGAGCGGAGGCGCAGCAGTCCTTCAGCGGCGACTACACGGTCTCCTTCCTGGGCTTGACGATCGCCCGCTCGACCTTCTCGACGCGCATAGAAGGCCCGGATTTCCGGGTCAACGGCGCGGTGAACGCCGCCGGGCTGGCGGTGCTCTTTGACGACACGAGCGGCACCGTCTCGACGGCGGGCCGCTTCGCCCGCAGCGTGCCGCAGGCTAACGATTTTCGAGTCGACTATTCCGAAGGCGGCAAGTCGCGGCTGATCCGCATCGGGTTCCGCAATGGCACCGTCACCCGCACGGTCAACGTTCCGCCGCTCAAGAAGCGCGGCAGCGACTGGGTGCCGATCGAGAAGCGCCATCTCGTCGGGGTGACCGATCCGCTGTCGGCGGTGCTGGTTGCCGCCGACAGCCCCAACAGGGTCTGCCATCGCACGGTCAGGATCTACGACGGCGAGATGCGGGCCGACCTGACGCTGACGCCGCACTCCTCGGGCACCATCTCGGTGCCGGGATACGAGGGCCCGACGGTGGTTTGCCGGCTTCACTTCACGCCGGTGGCAGGCTACCGGAAAGGGCGACGGGCGCTGGAGTTCCTCAAGAACCGTGCCGAGATGCACATCTCGTTTGCGCAGATCGGCACCACCGGGGTATACGCGCCCGTCCATGCGACCATCGGAACGCAGATCGGCACGCTGACCGTCAGCGCGCGCGGCTTCGGGGTCGCCAACTAGCAAGGGGCTTTGCATGGGGCGCGCGACGCTGATCGGCTTTCTGGCGGTGGCCATGTGGGCGCTGCTGGCGCTGCTCACGGACGCCTCCGGCAAGGTGCCGCCGTTCCTGCTGTCGGCGATGTGCTTCACGATCGGCACCGGCGTCGGCCTGGCGGCGCGGATCATTGCGCCGCCGGCGCCCGGGGCGGCGCGGATCCCGCCCATCGTCTGGCTGATCGGCATCGGCGGCCTGTTCGGCTACCACTTCTTCTACTTCACGGCGCTGCGCAACGCCCCGGCGGTCGAGGCGAGCCTGATCGCCTATCTATGGCCGCTGCTGATCGTGCTGGGCTCGGCGCTGATGCCGGGCGAGAGGCTGCGCTGGTACCACGTCGCCGGGGCGCTGCTCGGGCTTGCCGGAACCTTTCTCATCATCACCGACGGCGGACGGATGGCGTTCGAGAGCCGCTATGCGTTCGGCTATGCGATGGCGGCGGTCTGCGCGCTTCTGTGGTCCAGCTATTCGCTGCTGTCGCGCCGCTTCCCCGCGGTGCCGACCTCCACCGTCACCTGGTTCTGCGCCGCCACCGCGGTGCTGTCGCTGGCCTGCCACCTGGCCCTGGAGGAAACGGTGCTGCCCTCCGGCGCCGGCGAATGGCTGGCCGTCGTCGGGCTCGGCCTGATGCCGGTCGGGGCGGCGTTCTATGCCTGGGATCATGGCGTGAAGCACGGCAACATCCAGGTGCTCGGCGCCGCGAGCTACGCCGCGCCCTTGCTGTCGACGCTGATCCTGATCGCCGCCGGCGTCAGCGAGCCGACGCCGCACATCCTGGCCGCCTGCCTGCTCATCACCGCCGGGGCCGTGCTGGCGGCCAAGGGGCTGCTGTTCGGCGGCAGCGCGGCCGCCTCGCAGGAGGCCTGACGCCGCGGACGCCTCAGAGCGCGGCCGCCACGCCGGGCCCGGCCAGCTCGAAGGCCGAGAAGTCGAAGCCGGGCGCCACCGTGCAACCGACGAGCGTCCAGGCGCCCAGGCTGCGGGCGGTCTGCCAGGCATTGGCCGGCACCACGGCCTGCGGGCGCTGGCCGGCCGCCAGGTCCGGTCCCAGCAGGACCGACAGTACGCGCGCCATCCTGCTCGCCCCGCAGGGTCAGCTCCAGCGGCGCGCCGGCATAGTGGTGCCAGACCTCGGCAGCGTCGCGGACGCGGTGCCAGGCCGAGACGTCGCCCTGCTCCAGAAGGTAGTAGATGGCAGTGGAGTGGCCCCTGGGGCCGCCGTCTGCGTCGCGGAAGGTCTCCGCGTACCAGCCGCCCTCCGGATGCCGCTGCATGCCGAGCGTGGCGACGATCTCCTCTGGCGTCACTTGAAGGCGTCCTTGCGCTTGCGGACTTCGGCGAACACCGCCACGTCGGTGGCATCTTCCAGGCCGACGGCGCGGCGGATGTCGGGGTCCTTCCAGCGCAGGAACGGGTTGGTGGCCAGCTCCTCGGCGATGGTGGTGGGAAGCGTCGGCTTGCCCGCGGCGCGCAGCCGGCCAACGGCCTTGGCGCGCTCCTTCAGCGCCTGGTTGCCTGCGTCGACCGTCAGCGCGAAGCGGGCATTGGTCTCGGTGTATTCGTGGCCGCAATAGACCTTGGTGGCGGGCGGCAGGGCGGCGAGCTTCTCCAGCGAGCGGAACATCACCTCGGGCGGGCATTCGAACAGGCGCCCGCAGCCCATGGCGAACAGCGTGTCGCCGGTGAAAGCGACGCCGCTCTCCTCGAAATGGTAGCTGACATGGCCCGCGGTGTGGCCGGGCGTCTCCAGCACGCGGATCGCCTGCCCGCCGAAGGCGATCGCGTCGCCCTCGGCCACTTGCTCGTCGATGCCGGGGATCTTGGCCGCCTCGGCGCGCGGGCCGGTGATGGTCAGCCCGAAGCGCTGCTTCAGCACCAAATTGCCCTCGACGTGGTCGGCGTGGTGATGGGTGACGAGCAGGCGCGTCGGCCGCCAGCCGGTGCGCTCGACGGCGGCGAGGATGGATGCCGCATCGGGGGCGTCGATCACGGCGGTCTCGCCGCTCTCGGGGTCGTGCACCAGGACGCAGAAATTGTCGCTGCGGCACATGAATTGATCGATCTCGACGGGCATGGCGGCATCTCCCTTGTCTGACCGGCGACGATAGGGCGCGCGCACCGGCCTGTCACGCGGGCATCGGTCGCCATGTTCTTGAAACCGAAGGGCATCGAAAGTACCGTCCCGGGGTCATGAATTCCGACATCGTCGACCTGCGCTCGTTCTATGCCACCATCCTGGGGCGGCTGGCGGAGCGGTCGATCGCCATGGGGATCTCGGCCGTGTGGGCGAACCTGCCCAACGAGCGGCTGGTCGGCCTCGGCTATGCGCTGCCCTGGCTCGACCGGTTCGGAACCGACGCCGAGCGCGTCTTCGCCTTCATGCCGGCCACCCAGGGCGCGGTGAACTGGCCGCCGCAGGGCCCTTCCGCCACCGCGCTGGTGTTCGACGAGGAGCTGCCGCTCGTCGATTCCTCGATCGACCGCATCCTGCTCGTGCACCTGCTGGAGCACACGGAGAACCCGCGCGAGACGCTCAGGGAGGCGTGGCGGGTGCTGGCGCCCGGCGGGCGGCTGGTGGTGGTGGTCCCCAACCGGCGCGGCGTGTGGGCCCGCTTCGAGCACACGCCGTTCGGCACCGGACGGCCCTTCTCGCGCGGCCAGCTGACGGCACTCCTGCGGGAGACCAACTTCACGCCGGGGCCGTGGTCCGACGCACTGTTCTTCCCGCCGTCGCGCCGCCGCTTCCTGCTGCGCTTCCACCAGCTGCTGGAAAAGACCGGGCGGCGCTTCTGGCCGATGTTTTCCGGGGTCATCGTGGTCGAGGCACAGAAGCGGCTCTACCAGGGGCTGCCGGTCGCGCAGCGGGCGTCGCGCCGCGTCTTCGTGCCGGCGCTGGCACCGCAGGGGGCGACCCGCGCGGCGCGGCAGCGATGGCGATAGCGCTCTTCCTGCTGGCCTGGCTGGCCGCGGCCGCGGCGCCGACCGAGGTGGACGTGGCGCTGGTGATCGCCGTCGACGTCTCGGAGTTGATGGACCGGGGCGAGCTCGCCGTGCAACGGGCGGGCTATGTCGCGGCGTTCACCCATCCCGAACTGCTGCGGGCGGTGCGGGCCGGCCGCACCGGACGGATCGCGGTGACCTATGTCGAGTGGGCGGCGACGGTGCGGCGCGGCACCGTCGTGCCGTGGCAGGTCATCGACGGCGACGCAGCAGCCGAACGGTTCGCCGCGGCGATCGCCGCGCATCCCTCCGGCAGCTTCCGCGGCACCTCGATCTCCGCCGCGCTCGCCTATGGCGCGGAGGCGCTCGACGCCAGCGGGCTCGCTGCGGCACGGCGGGTGATCGACGTGTCGGGCGACGGGCCCAACAACATCGGCGGGCTGGTGACCCGAGCGCGCGACGCGGTGGTGGCGGGCGGCATCATCGTCAACGGGCTGCCGATCCTCATCCGCCCGTCGCCCAGCTATCCGCCGATGGACGCCTACTATGCGGCGTGCGTGATCGGCGGTCCGGGGGCCTTCGTCATGCCGGTGCGGCGCGTCTCGGAGCTGGCGGAGGCGATCCGCCGCAAGCTGGTGCTGGAGGTCAGCGGGCTTCCAGCGGCGGGAGCGATCGTGCAGGCGGCGAGCGGTCCGGCCGTCGACTGCCTGGCCGGCGAAAAGCTGCGGCGCGCGCTGACCGACCGCTTCTACCCAGGGCTCGACCGCTGAGTCATTCCGCGGCCGCGGCCTGGGGAGCCTCTCCGGCGCGCGTCGCCCGCCTGGCCACCACCCAGCCGATGGCCGCGGCGGCGGCCAGCACGAGCGCGGCGAGCAGGAAGGCGGTGCCGGCGAAAGGCAGCGGCGAGCCGGGCGCCACGGTGAAAGAGTAGACAGCGCCGAAGAAGAGGGGCGAGGCGACGCCGGCGATGCTCGCCACGCTCATCGACGCTCCCTGCAGCTGGCCCTGCTCGGACTCCGAGACCCGCTTGGTCATCAAGGCCTGCAAGGTCGGCATGGAGAGCCCCCACAGCGCATTGGGCAGCAGGGCGAGGGCGAAGGTCAGGCCGTCGGGCGCCAGGCCCATCGCGGCGATGCCGACGGCGCCGCCGGCGAGCCCGATCACCATGGTGATGCGTTCGCCATAGCGCTTGACCGCAGGGCCGACCAGCAGGGCCTGGACGGACATGTCGAGGGCGCCGGCCAGGGCCAGCAGGGCGCCGGTCTCCCACGGCGAGAAGCCGTAGCGGAAGGCGGCGTAGAGCACCCAGACGGCCGAGAAGACGTGATGGGCGAAGTGCAGCAGGAAGGTCACCGCTGCCAGTCCGGTCAGCTCGGGATGCGAGCGCAGCAGCACCATGGCGCCGAACGGGTTGGCGCGGCGCCAGGAAAAGGCCATCCGCTTCTCGGCGATCAGCGATTCCGGCAGCACGACGAGGCCGTAGAGGAACGCCACGCCGCTCATCGCGGCAGCGGTCCAGAACGGGGCGCGGGGCGAGATCTCGCCGAGCAGGCCGCCGAGCAGCGGCCCAAGGACGAAGCCGGCGCTGAAGGCCGCGCCGATCAGCCCGTAGCCGCGGGCCCGCCCTTCGGGAGCCGTGATGTCGGCCATGTAGGCATAGACGGTGGTGAAGCTCGACGAGGTGACGCCGGCGACAAGGCGCCCGAGCGCCAGCCACCAGAGGTTCGGCGCCAGCGCCATCAGCACGTAGTCGGCGGCGAGCCCGGCCGTCGACAGGAGGATGACCGGGCGGCGGCCGACCCGGTCCGAAAGCGAGCCGATGACCGGCGAGGCGAGGAACTGCATGCCCGCCCAGAGCGCGACGAAGACGCCGTTGATCCAGCCGGCGGCGGCGTTCGAGCCGGCGAACTCCTCGATGAGCGGCGGCAGGACGGGGATGATGATGCCCATCGCCACGATGTCGAGCATCGCCGTCACCAGGATGAAGGCAAGCGCGGCCTTTCTGCGGGATGCGGTGACGGCAAGCATGACGGGCCTCGACCTCGAAGCCGGCGCTTATAGCGGCCCGGGCGCGAGGATGGCCAGCCTGGGCAGTCTGGCTATCCTCGATCGGTCGGGAGCGCGCCCTAAAGCCGAATGAGCGGCACGCCGTCGTCGGACCTGGACACCAGGGTTCGATCGGCGTCGGACTGCGCGAGGTTGTCGGCTTCGTCCAGCGCCTGGCGCCAAGTCTGCAGCGAAGCGAGAAATTCCTCCAGAAGATGTTGGAAATTCTCGGAGTGCAGGTCCGCCAGGGACGCTTCGCGCCACAGGACCAACGTGTCGTCAACGTCGTCGATGGCGAGGACGCCACCGCCCGTTCCATTACCGAAGAGATTGGCCGACAGGATGGCCCGCATCGTTTCCTCCTCCAGGTCGTCGGCAGCGCCGACGACCGAAGAGAGGATGAGCTGGCTCTCGCGAGCCTCGATGTCGACGCTGAAGACATCGTCGAAAACGAGGGTGCAGATGCCACCGGCGTCGCGGGAGAGGCGTCCGAGACCGGAGCGCTTCGCGAAATCGGACAGAAGATCGTCGAGCGTCATCGCGTCAGCTCCCCACTGCCTTGGAGATGCCTTTGGAATCTGGAAAGTTGCCCTCCCCAAACTGCTCGCCAAGCAGCGGCATGTCGAGCTTGGAGCCGGGCGCGCCGGTGTTCTTGTTCTGGACGTAGCTGTTGCCGCCTTTCATCATCACGCCGAAGAAGCTCTGCTGCTCCTCGGGGGGGCGCCGCTGATCGGGCTCGGGGATGCGACCGGTCGTGGCGATCTCCGAGGCAAACCACTTCATCTCGCTGTCCATCATGCCGGTCCGGTCCTTGCCGCTCTTGCAGTTGAAACATGTTGTCTCGCCCATCAGATAGCTCAGCATGGCGAGCCGCTTGACCAGCTTGTACGGCTCATGTCCGGCCGACCGGTACGAGCCGCTGTCGTAGATCTCGGCGATCTGGCGCGCCAGCGTCTCGACGTGGCTCTTGGTCTCCTCGGATGCCTGCGTGATCCTCAGCCACGCGGCGACGTCGCCGCCGATGCCCGCCTTGCGATCGGCCTTGGTGCCGAGGAGATCCTTCATCGCCGCGTCGTTGTAGGGAGCAGCGTGATGCCAGCCGTTGATCAGGTTCGCCGCAGCACTGCCGCTGCCTTTGGCCGGTCCAAAATCGAGGGCAAAGATGTTGACCCCGAAGTTGAAGGCGCGCGCCTTGACGCGAACGGTCACGGTGTGCGCAACCCCCTGCTCGTCCATGACCTGGATTTTCACTTCGGGTTTGTCTGACAGGCTCTTCAAGGCGCCAATCTGATCCGTCATCATCCGGGTTTCCGCGTTATCCTTCACCGCCTTCGAAGGCGTGAGGAGGCTGATGGAGCTCAGCGGAAGTTCAACGATCTGGCCATCGATGGCGCGTTGCAGCTTGTCGGGATCGGACACCAGGGCCGTCTTCACGACGTCGAGCGCCCGCCGCTCCGCCGCAGCGGCGCGCATCCTACCGGCAATTTCCTTGGCGAACTTCTTGCTGGTTCGCACCTGCGAGACGATGTCCGGGACCATCTTTTTTGCAGTGACGTGATCCACGTCAGGCAAGAGCAAGTCCTTGACCATCTTCCCCAGCTCGGCGTCGCTCTTCTTGAGCAGCTTGCGAGGCACGATGTCGTAGGCGGACATCACGCCATGTCGGACCGCCTCGAAAAGTTTCTTGCCGTTCTTCGTTGCGCGCGTCAGCCACACGTTCGGACAATGGTCGTAGTTCTGCGCCATATGACAGTTGCAGCCGCCGCCGTTGAGGTCGTCGAACGTGTGTCCGAGCTTCGATTGCGGCACCATCTCGCTCGTCAGCGTGGCGTCCCGCCCCTCGTGCTTGACAGGGATGGTCGCCTTGATCGAGCCCCACGGCTGCTCGTTGAGGGCCAGGCGACGCTGGTGCGTGATCCTGTCCAGGATGTCGCCGCCCTCGACGCCGGCTTCGGCAAATGCCAGTTCGACAACCTTCGTCAGCAGCGACTGCTCGCTGATCTCCGAATCCCAGTTGGGTATGTCGCACCCGGCACCGTCTTCCTGATAGTTCACACCGGCGAGGATCCTGTCTGCCGCACCGGCTTCGCGCTTGTGAAAGGACGCCTTGCCTCCCGGGAGCATAAGCATGAGCCCGCCAGGGCTTCCAAGCTGTTGATTCAGTTCCTTTTTTGACAGACGCTGGTCGCTACCTTCCGTTTCCAGCCTGGCCAGATGGGCGGTGACATCTGCCCGGGCGCGCTGCAGAACCTCGGCTTGTTCGCCTTTGCCAGCACGCTGCAGCTTGGCAATCTCCTGGTCCAGAACCCTTTCGGCGCCCTTCGCCCACCAACCCTTGCACTGAAACAGGGCGTGCTGAGACAACACCGAATCTGTTGCCACTGTCAGGCTGAGTTCGTCGCGAATGGCAACTTCTGCCTTCATCTGGCTGGACGTCGAGGCGAGCGTGTTGCACAGGCCTGCCACTTGGGCGTTTCCGGAGATGCCTTTCAGCGCGTCGATCTTGGTGTCCAACACCTTGATGGCGTCCCGCATCTCGTCGAGATGCATCGCCGCGTCGTCGGAGCCGGCCGGCATCTGATCCGATAGTTCGACGGCTGCGGTGTGGGCCTCGATTGCCTCGTTGTAGGCCTTGACCGCGCGTGGTCCGAGAATCTTCACAGCGCTGACCAGGCCTCCTTCTGCCCGGGCCGCCTCGGCACTCGGCGAACGCACCGCCGAGGGCTTTGCCTGCCGCACGCCCTTGGTCCAGGTGCTGGTCTTGGCATTTGCGCGCGGACGGGTCTTGCCCGGCTGCGGGCCGCCGCGCTGGACCGAGTGCTCGTTCAGCTTGCCTGACGAGCGCGGCGCGTGCGCGTGGACGGGAGCCTGCTGCTTGCGCGTGGCACCGATAATAATTTCCTTCATTTCACTATCCCCGAAATGAACCTTAGAGGCTCATGATAGGTTGGGCCGCCAAGCCGCTTGTGTCGGACGTCACACGAGGCGAAGGTCTCCGATACCGCCTCGAACCTAGCGGCTGAGGAGGAACACGGCCTGCTGGCCGAAGAAGTTCCAGAACCACCAGGGCATGGAGAGGCCGATGCGTTGGCCGGCGCCGTCGAGCGCGGCGGCGCGCTCGACCCTCGCGCCCACCTCGTCGCAGAGGTTCACGAAGTCGCGGATGGTGCAGAAGTGGATGTTGGGCGTGTCGTACCAGGTGTGCGGCAGGTCGCGGGTCACCGGCATGCGGCCCTTGAACAGCAGCGACAGGCGCACCCGCCAATAGCCGAAATTGGGAAAGGAGACGATGGCGCGCTCGCCGATGCGCAGCAGGTCGTTCAGCACCGCCTTGGGGTTGCGGGTGGCCTGCAGGGTCTGCGACAGGACGACGAAGTCGAAGCCGCGGTCGGGGTAGAAGACGAGGTCGGTGTCGGCGTCGCCCTGCACCACCGACAGGCCGCGCGACACGCATTCGTTGACGCCGCGCTGGGAAATCTCCAGGCCGCGCCCGTCGACCGCCTTGTCGGAGCGCAGGATGGCGAGCAGGTCGCCGTCGCCGCAGCCGACGTCGAGCACCCTGGCGCCGCCGGAGATCATGCCGGCGATGACCTCGAGGTCGATGCGGGGGGCGGTGTTGACGCTCACCTTGCCTCCAGCCCGGCGTCGCGGCCGGCCGAGGAGAGGAAGCCGCGGATGGCCGCGAAGAGCTCCGGCTCGTCGAGCAGGAAGGCGTCGTGGCCGCGGTCGGTCTCGATCTCGACGAAGGAGACCGAGGCGCCGGCGGCGTTCAAGGCATGCACGATCTCGCGGCTCTCCGAGGTCGGGAACAGCCAGTCGCTGGTGAAGGAGACCAGGCAGAAGCGCGTGCGCGTGCCGGCGAAGGCATCGGCGAGGCGGCCGCCACGGTCGGCGGCGAGGTCGAAATAGTCCATCGCCCGCGTCATGTAGAGGTAGGAGTTGGCGTCGAAGCGGTCGACGAAGGTCATGCCCTGGTGGCGCAGATAGCTCTCGATCTGGAAATCCGCGTCGAAGCCGAAGGTCAGCGCCTCGCGGTCCTGCAGGCTGCGGCCGAACTTGCGGTGCAGGGCGCTCTCCGACAGGTAGGTGATGTGGGCGGCCATGCGGGCCACCGCCAGGCCCTTCTCGGGGCGCTTGCCGGCCTCGATGATAACGGCCGGCGCACCAGTCGGGGTCGGCCATCACCGCCTGGCGCCCGACCTCGTGAAAGGCGATGTTCTGCGAGGAATGGCGGGCGCCGGTGGCGATCGGCAGGGCCGAAAACACGCGGTCGGGGTAGGTCGCCGCCCATTCCAGCACCTGCATGCCGCCCATCGACCCGCCGACCACCGAGAACAGGCGGTCGATGCCGAAATGCTCGATCAGCATGAGCTGGGCGCGTACCATGTCGCGAATGGTGATGATCGGCAGGTCGAGACCGTAGGGCTGGCCCGTGTTCGGGTCGATGGAGGCCGGGCCGGTGGAGCCCAGGCAGCCGCCGATCACGTTGGAGCAGATGACGAAGTAGCGGTCGGTGTCGATGATCCTGCCGGGGCCGATCAGCACCTCCCACCAACCCGGCTTGCCGGTCATCGGATTGGGGTTGGCGACGTGCTGGTCGCCGGTCAGCGCATGGCAGACCAGGATGGCGTTGGAGCGCGCGGCATTCAGCGTGCCATAGGTCTGGTAGGCGATCTGGAAGGGCGAGAGCAAAATGCCGGCGTCGAGCGCCAGCGGCTTGTCGGGACCGAAACGGACCACCGGGCTGCGTCGGCTCGTTGGCCTCGTCCTTGCGCCTGACGGCCTCAGCCGCGGTCATCGATTTCGTCCCTCGCTGGCCCGCCGCGCGGGCAACAAAAAAACCGGCTTGCCTTCGCAAAGCCGGTCACCTCGTGCAAACGGCCCTTTAGCGAATTCTTTAACGTGGCTGCAAGCCGACCGGCAAATCACCACGGAACGGGCCGCTTTTAAGTCCGCCCGCCCTTTGCGTCAATGGGAAAGCTTTGGTAGAGGCAGGCGGCCTTTTGAACCGGAAACGACGACGATGGACCTCCAACGACCCGAACCGCGACCCGGCGTGATGGCGATTGCCGCCTACGTGCCGGGCAAGAGCGCTGCGCCGGGCGTCGCCAAGGTGCACAAGCTGTCGTCCAACGAGACGCCGCTCGGGGCGTCGCCCGCCGCGCTGGAGGCGTTCCGCAACGCTGCCGACCACCTGCAGGCCTATCCGGACGGGCAGGCGACACGCCTGCGCGAGGCGATCGGCGCGGCGCACGGGCTCAACCCGGCCAACATCCTGTGCGGCAACGGCTCCGACGAGCTTCTGGGCCTGCTCGCGCAGACCTATCTGGGCGCCGGCGACGAAGCGATCTTCACCGAGCATGGCTTCCTGATCTACCGCATCCAGACGCTGGCGGCCGGCGGCACGCCGGTGACGGTGAAGGAGAGCGAGGAGCGTGCCGACGTCGATGCGATCCTGGCGGCGGTCACCGAGCGGACACGGCTGGTGTTCCTCGCCAACCCGAACAACCCGACCGGCACCTATCTGCCGTTCGGCGAGGTGCGGCGGCTGCAGGCGGGACTGCCGAAGCGGGTCGTGCTGGTGATCGACGCGGCCTATGCCGAGTATGTGCGGCGCAACGACTACGAGGCCGGCATCGAGCTCGTGTCGTCGTCCGAGAACGTGGTGATGACACGGACCTTCTCGAAGATCTTCGGGCTGGCCGGCCTGCGCATCGGCTGGCTTTACGCGCCGACGCCCATCGTCGATGCGCTCAACCGGGTGCGCGGTCCGTTCAACGTCAATTCGGCGGCCATCGAGGCCGGCGTCGCGGCCATCGCCGACCGCGCCCATGTCGAGGAAGCGGTGCGTCACAACGAGCGCTGGCTGCCCTGGCTGACGGAGCAGCTCACCCGGCTCGGGCTCAGGGTGACGCCGAGCGTCGGCAATTTCCTGCTGGTGCACTTCCCGACAAACGCAGCGCATTCGGCCGAGGCGGCCGACGCCTGGCTGATCCGCCACGGGTTCATCCTGCGCCGCGTCGTGGCCTATGGCTTTCCGGACGCGCTGAGGCTGACCGTCGGCTCCGAGGAGGCCAATCGCGGGGTCGTCGACGCCCTCGCCGAGTTTCTGAGACGCTAGGCCATGGTCACTCCGCTGTTTCCCAAGATCGCCCTGGTCGGCGTCGGCCTCATCGGGTCGTCGCTGGCGCGCGTCATCCGGCGCGAGGGGCTCGCCGGGCACGTGGCCATCGCCACTCGCAGCCCGCAGACGCTGGCGCGCGCCGAAGCGCTGGGGCTCGGCGATTCCTATACGACCGACCCGGCGGAGGCGGTCAGCGACGCGGACCTGGTCGTGGTGTCGGTGCCGGTCGGCTCGTCCGGGGCGGTGACGGCCGAGTTCGCCGATGCCCTGAAGCCGGGGGCGATCGTCACCGACGTCGGTTCCACCAAGCGATCGGTGATCGCCCAGATGCAGCCGCTGCTGCCCGCCGGCGTGCATTTCATTCCCGGCCATCCGCTGGCCGGCACCGAGAAATCGGGGCCGGACGCCGGCTTTGCCGACCTGTTCGAGAACCGCTGGTGCATCTTCACCCCGCTGCCCGGCACCGATCCGGAGGCGCTGGAGCGACTGTCGGAGTTCTGGCGCCGCTGCGGGTCCAACATCGACACCATGGACGCCGAGCATCACGACATGGTGCTCGCCATCGTCTCTCACCTGCCGCACATCATCGCCTACAACATCGTCGGCACGGCCGACGACCTGCAGACGGTGACCAAGTCGGAGGTGATCAAATATTCGGCCTCGGGCTTCCGCGACTTCACCCGCCTGGCAGCCTCCGACCCCACCATGTGGCGCGATGTCTGCCTGCACAACAAGGATGCGATCCTGGAGATGCTGGCGCGGTTCTCCGAGGATTTGGCGTCGCTGCAACGGGCGATCCGCTGGGAGGACGGCGACAAGCTGTTCGAGATGTTCACCCGCACGCGGGCGGTCCGGCGCTCGATCATCGAGGCCGGCCAGGAGATCGACGCGCCGGATTTCGGCCGCCAGGCCGTCGAGCATCCCGACGCGGTCGCCAAGCCGACGCCGTCAGGGTAGCGGCGGCACCTTGCCCAGCGGGATAAAGCCCAGCATGGCGCGGCCCTTGTCGATGCGCACGGGCAGGCCGGAGGCGCCGAGCGCGGCAAGGCCGGAGGCGGCCGCGGCGATCTGATCCTGCGCCTCGGGGAAGGCGGACGAGGCCTGCCCCGCGAGGCCCTGCGGGTCGCGCAGCACGATGTTCAGCCGGGCGTCGAGCAGGCCGTCCTCGTCGACCGAGAAGGGCCCGCTGAGGGTCAGCCCCGTCGACGGGCCGAGCGAAAGCTCCAGCGAGCGCACCGTGCCGGCCCGTCCGCGCAGGCTCTGGTCGCGCCGGGCGATGGCCGCGACGCCGTCGGTCAGCGTCATGTCGAGAGAGCCCGAGAGGGACGGCAGGCTGTGACCGCCGACGGCGGCCGCATCCAGCTGGAGGCCGGTCACCGAGGCGGCCCAGTCGACGTCGGCGCCATTGGGGCGCCAGTGCGACTCGGCCTTCTCGGCGCTGAAGAGCTGGATCGCCTCCTCCTCTTCCGGATCGGTCGCCGCGGACAGCCCCTCGGCCTCGACCGACAGCCGTTCGGGCAGCGGCTGGGCCAGCCGGACGCTGGCGCGCAAGCGGTCCCAGTCGAGCCATAGCGGCGGCAGGCGGGGCGCCGAGACGCGCAACGGACCGTCCAGTTCGGCGATGCTTTGGCTCGGCGCGTAGACCTGCGCGGCCGTGCGCAGGCCGCCGGCGGTGGCGGCGATGCCGCGCGCCGGGTCCTCGAAGCTCAGGCTTTCGCAGGAGACGCCGAGGCGGAAGGGAAAGCCGTTGACCGTCGGGTCGACGCATTCGGCGACCACGTCGTCGCGGTTCAGCGAGGCGATCGCCCGTTCGGTGGCGGCCTGCAGCCGGTCGGCCAGCACGAACCACAGCACGCTGTAGCCGCCGAACAGCACGACGATGAAGGCGGCGAGCCAGACGAAAGGCTTGCGCTTCGGCTTTGCTTCGCTTGACGTCATGCGCGGCCCCTCGCTACCCCTTCGACAGAATCGGCAGGCTCTGCCGTCGCACCCGGATCAGGCTTGGGGAAATGGGCGATTTTTGGGTTTTCGGCTACGGTTCGCTGATCTGGCGCCCGGGTTTCGCGCATGTCGAGACGCGGCGGGCGCGGCTGATGGGTTTCCGCCGCTCGCTCTGCGTCTATTCCTGGGTGCACCGCGGCACCGAGGCACGGCCCGGCCTGGTGCTCGGGCTCGACCGCGGCGGGTCCTGCGTGGGCTTGGCCTTCCGCGTGCCCGGCGAGTTGGAAGGCGAGGTGACCGCCTATCTGCGCGAGCGGGAGCTGGTCACCAAGGTCTATCTGGAGCGCCGGCTGCCGGTGCGGCTCGACGGGGGCGGCAAGGTCGAGGCGCTGTGCTACATCGTCGACCGCCACCACGCGCAATATGCCGGAGCGCTCAGCGAGGCGGCCGCGGCGCGGCAGGTGCGCGGGGCGGTCGGCCAGTCCGGCGGCAACGAGGACTATGTGCGCACGACGGTCGAGCATCTGCAGGCACTGGGCATCCGCGACCACTGGCTGGAGACGGTCGCGGGGCTGGTCACCTAGCTAGGCTCCGCAACGCCGAGCTCGGCGAGCCGCCTGACGGCCGTCGGCGGCAGCGGCGGCGGGTTGGGACCGGTCGCCGCCTCGACCAGAAGGCGGTCGCACGCGGCCTCGGTTTCGGCGATCAGCCGCTCCATGAACACATCCTTGTCGAGGCCGGGCGGGATCGGCGGCAGGAAACGGGCCCGGATGGTGCCCGGATAGCGCAGGAATTTGCGGCGGGGCCAGTAGAGGCCGGCGACATGGGCGACCGGCACCACCGGCACATTCAGCTGCGAATAGAGCTCGACGATGCCGTATTTGTAATTGGGGACGTCGCCGGGCGCGCGCCTGGTGCCTTCGGGGTAGATGATCAGCTGACGGCTGTTGCGGGCGAGCTCGGCGCGCGTCGCCGACACCACGGCCCGCAGCGCCTTGGAACGGTTGCCGCGGTCGACCGGGATCATCCGCATCTTGAGGATGTACCAGCCGAAGAAGGGGATCCAGGTGAGCTCGCGCTTGAGGATGAAGAGTGCATCGGGGATGCAGGGCAGAAACGCGATCGTGTCCCAGAAGGACTGGTGCTTGGGCGCCAGGATGAAGGAGCCGGCCGGCAGGTTCTCGACGCCCTCCACGACGCTGCGGGTGCAGGCGATCTTGTCGTAGAGCCAAAGGCTGGTGCGCACCCAGAACTTGGGCACGAACCAGGCCTGCTGCCGCGGCGACAGGAAGTAGAACGGCGTCCACAGGATCATCTGGACGATCAGGTTCAGATAGAAGACGACGTTGAACGCCAGCGAACGGAGGAGGAGCATTGCGGGTCCGGTGAAGGAAAGGCCGGCTCTCGTTACACCATGCGCAGGGAAAGGAAAACCGCGTCGGCGCGGGCCGCTGTTCCGCTATTCGGCGGCAGCGGAGGCGTTCACCACCCGCAGCTGGCCGGCGACGTCGCGCGGCGGCAGGGCGCTGCGGACGAGCGCGGCGAGGTACTTGGTGTATTCGGTGAAGAGCACGCGCAGGGCGCCCGGCTTGGTCAGCCAGGCGCCGTCGCCGAGCTTGGTGTTGACGACCGGATAGGGGCGGAGCTCCGCTCCGTCGAGCAGGCGGCCCATCTCCAGCAGCGTGCGGGGCATGTGGTAGTTGTTGGTCACCAGGATGATGGTGCGATAGGCGTGGCTCGCCACCCACTTGGCGCTTTCCTCGGCGTTGCCGACGGTGTCGAGCGCCGCGCGGTCGATGTCGACGCAGCAATTGAACAGGCTGCTCTCGCTGCCGGTCACGGCGCGAAGCGTGTCGCGGCTCGCTCGCGGGTTGACGCCGCTGATCAGCAGCCGCTCGCCCTTGCCCGACTTCAGCAGGTCGAGCGCCGCATCGATGCGCGCCTGGCCACCGGTGAGCACGATGATGGCGTCGGCCGCGCCGGGATCGGCTGGCGTCGCCAGGCGGCTCACATGATGGGCGAACAGGCCGAAGCCGATGGCGAAGGCGGTGGCGAGCGCCAGGACGGTATAGGCGGCGTGGCGAAGGACGGTCAGCGGAAACGTCGTCCAGACTGGCAGGATCGCTCCCGCCGAGGGCGTCGCCAGGACCAGCGCCGGCTGCTGCAAAGCCTTCATATCGCGAGGATACTCCGCTTTTTCAGCGAGCGGACGGGGGCGCTTCGGCACTCGGCGCCACAAATGATTACCAATGTTCGCAATGCGTGATCGCATGCGTCAGCCCCCGTCCGGCTGGCGCTTGTCGATCTCCGACAGGAAAGAGACGACGGTGAGGTGCGAGGTCGCGGCGGTCAGGCCGGCGATCAGGAAGACCACCAGCGCCACCCCGGCATAGCCGAGGACGCCGATCGCGAAGTTGCCGAACAGCGCCGTCGCCTGGTCGGCCTCCGGGGTCGCCATGTTCATCAGCGACCACCAGGAGAACAGGACGAAGACGACGATCGAGGCGATGCCGCCGGCCGCCGCGCCCTTCATGCCGGTCAGCAGGAAGTGCTGGCGGAACTCGCGGGCGATGAAGCCGGCTTCGGCGCCGACGAAGTGCAGCACCTCGATGATGTGGCCGTTGCCGGCCATGGCGCCGCGGGTGGCGAACACCACCGAGAGCACGGTCGCCGACAGCATCAGCACCAGCACGGCGACACCGATGGTCACCGTGGTTCGCGCCATGGCGACCAGCCGGTCGACCCAGGTGCGGTGGTCGTCGAGCGAGGCGCTCGGCACCTCGCGGACCAGCATGGCGCGCATGGCCGGAAAATCGGGCGGTGCGTCGCGGTCGATGGTGACGATCACCAGCCGCGGCACCGGCAGCTGGTCGATGTCGAGGCCGGTGCCCAGCCACGGCTCGAGCAGCCGTGCCGTGGCCGCCCGGTCGACGATGCGCGCATCCTTGACGCCGGCGAAGCCCATGGCGATGCGCGCGGCGCCGTCGAGGGCGGCTTCCATGTCGAGGCCCTCGACGGGCTTGATCTGGATGGTCGCCTCGCGCGAGATCTGCGCCTCCCAGATCGAGGCGGTGTCGCGCACCAGGGTGACGGCGCCGAGCGTCAGGCAGGACAGAAACGTCATGATGGCGATGACGAAGACCAGCGCCCGGCCGACGACGTTCTGCTCGGGCACGATGGGCGCCGTCTTGCGCTGGGCGCGGCCAGGCGCCTCCTTGGGAAGCGCCAGCGAGTCGCCGCCCGCCTCAGTCATAGACGTCCAGCCTGCCGCCCGAGAGGATCATGCGGCGCGCGTCGACCTGTTCCATCAGGCCGAGATCGTGGGTGGCGATGACGACGGCCGTGCCGAGCCGGTTGAGCTCGATGAAGAGGCGCAGCAGGCGGCGGGCCAGCGGCGGGTCGACATTGCCGGTCGGCTCGTCGGCGAGCAGGATCTCCGGCTGCTCGATCAGCGCCCTGGCGATCGCCGCGCGCTGCTTCTCGCCGCCCGAAAGGACGGGCGGCAAGACATGCATGCGCTCCCCGAGGCCCACCCATTTCAGGAGGTCGGTGACGTCGTCGCGGTAGCTTTCCTCGTCGCGCCCGCGCACGCGCAGCGGCAGCGCGACGTTCTCGTAGGTGGTCATGTGGTCGAGCAGGCGGAAGTCCTGGAAGACGACCCCGATGCGGCGGCGCAGCATGGGCAGGTCGTGGCGCGAGATGCGGGAGCGGTCCTTGCCGAACACGGTGATCAGGCCGCGCGTCGGCTTCAGCGACAGGAAGAGCAGGCGCAAAAGCGTCGTCTTGCCGGCGCCGGACGGGCCGCTCAGGAACTGGAACGAGCGCTCTGGGATATGGAAGGAGATGTCGCGGAGGATCTCCGGGCCCATCCCATATCTCAGTCCGACATTCTCGAAGCGGATCAATGGCCTGCTCGCGGGATCGCTGGGGACGTGGCCGGCGGCCGTTCCACAGAGAGACCTTCGGCTCGTCGTGGTTAACCGGCGGTTAATGTTCCTCGCCTATCCCTGGTCGAAAGGCCGCTTTCCCGGGGCCGGCGGTACGAGAGGATGGCGCGGGTTGCCATGGCTGACGAACGCAACGCACGCCCGGTTTCCGGCGAAATCATGGCCGGCGATCCGCTTCCGGCCTCGCAGCGCATGCGGGCCGACGCTGCGCTCGACGTCATCGATGCCGATTTCACCAGCGCCCACGCCACGCCAGCGCCGCCGCCAGCCGTCGCACAGACGCCCGCCGAGGCCGAACCGCCGCCCGATGCGGCCGGCATGGCGTCGCTGCGCCGATCCGGCGGGCTGACGCGCGGATCCGGCGCCGGCTTCCAGATCGTCGGGCTGGCGCTCGCCGCCTTCGCCTTCTGGGCCGGCGGCGGCCACGCGCTGCTGCCGCAGGCCTGGTTCCAGGCCGAGCCGCTCGCCGTGGTCGGGCTGTCGTCGCGCCTCGATCAGTCCGGTGCGGCGCCGCTGCTGGTGGTCGAGGGCTACGCGGTCAATCGGAGTGCCGCCAGCCAGCCCATGCGGCCGCTCGCCATCCGGGTCACCGCGGCGGATGGCGCCGCATCGCTCTACAGGTTGGGGACAGGCGGCGGCGCGATCGCGCCGGGCGGCAGATTTGCCTTTGCGAGCCGCGTTCCGGCGCCTAAAAACGGCGTCAGCGCGGTTTCCGTCGCCTGGAGCGAATAACGCAAGGAACGCATCATGCCCGTGGTTCGCGGCAAGGACATCGAGGTGCTTTTCAGCGCGTCGGCGATCGCCCGACGCAACCTGGAGCTGGCCAAGGAGATCGCCGCCCACGACTACCGCGACCTGCTGGTGATCTCCGATCCTCAAGGGCTCGTTCATCTTCGCGGCCGACCTCATCCGCGCCATGCACGACAGCGGGCTGTCGCCGGAGGTCGAGTTCATCTTCATTTCCAGCTATGGCGCCGGCACGACGAGCGGCGAGGTCAGGGTGCTGCGCGACATCGACAACGAGGTCGCCGGGCGCGACGTGCTGCTGATCGACGACATCCTGGAATCCGGCAAGACGCTCAAGTTCACCCGCGAGCTGATGCTGAAGCGCGGCGCCCGCAGCGTCGCCATCGCCGTGCTGCTCGACAAGCACACGCGGCGGCAGACCGAGCTCGACGCGGATTTCGTCGGCTTCGAGTGCCCCGATTATTTCGTCGTCGGCTATGGCATGGACGTCGCCCACGCGTTCCGCGAGTTGCCCTTCGTCGGGATCGTCAAAGGCGACGCCGCCTGACGTTCAGGGATCGTCAAGACATGGCGGGCAACACTGCCGGGCATGGCCAGGATCCTCTTCGTTGACGACGACGACTCGGTGCGGACCATCACGGCCCGGGCGCTCGAACGGGCGGGGCACCAGATCGAGACGGCTGCCGACGGGCGCGCGGGGCTCGCCTCGATCCGGGCCTCGAACGGCGGCTTCGACCTTGTGGTCTCCGACATCCGCATGCCGGAGATGGACGGCATCGAGATGGCCAAGGCGGCATTCTCGGCCTATCCCGGCCTGCGCATCCTGCTGGTCACCGGATATGCCGAGCAGCGCGAGCGCGCCGAGGATCTGCGCGGCGTGGTGATCGACGTGGTGCAGAAGCCCTTCACGCCTGTCGAGATCCGCGATCGCGTCGGCCGCATCCTGGCCGACGCGTAGCGGGCCGCCCGGTGCCTTTTCAGATGCGCAGCATCGTCATGGTCGGGTCGACCGCACCGGGCGGGGTGTAGTCGAGCGCCAGGTCGTCCTCCAGCTTCTGGTCGCCAAGCTTTTGCCGCCATCGCTGAAAGCCTTCGAAGAACCCTTCGAGAGCGCGCTCGAAAGCCGGATAGGAGAGCCCGTCGGCCGGCAGCCGGCGGCACAGCATGACCGATTCCGACATCTCGTCGATGGCGAGCGTCGCCTCCCCGGTTTTGTCGCCGGTCAGATTTGCGCCCATCATCCTGCGGAGCATGCCCGGGCCGACGCCGTCCATGGAACCAAGGACGGCGAAGAACGAGACCTCGCTGCCGTCGAGCTCGATGTCGATGTCGAAGACATCGTCGAGAACCAGACGGCAAACTCCATTGTCGTCGAAGGCAAGTTCTTCCAGGCCGTTGCGGTGGCCGAAATCTGCGAGGATCGTTTCGATCATCGTCATTCTACGCCCATCGCGTTGGCAACCCCGACGATCTTTCTGAAAAGATCTTTGCCGAGGACGTCCTTGATCCACGGGAGATTGATCTTGTAGCCCGGGGCTCCGGTATTGGCGACTTGAATGTCGAGACTTCCACCGTTCATGATGACATCGTAGAGCAGCTTGACGTCTTCTTTGGTCAGCTCGGTAAACGGCTGAGGAAGCTTGCCCGTGAGCGCGATACGGACGGCCAGAAACTTGGTCATCGAATCCGCCATGCCTGTCCGGTCCTTGCCGCTCTTGCAGTTGAAGCAAGATGTCTCGCCCATGTGGAAGCTCAACAGGGACAGGCGCGAGGTGATCTCATACGGATTGGACTCGCGATACTTGCCACTCTCATAGATCTCGCCGATCTGGGAGGCGAGTTCCCGCACGAGTTCTCGCTTGTTGGGATCGGCGTTCTCGTTGGCTGCCAACCAGGCGGCAACATCGCCTCCCACCCCGCCGAGTTTTCGCTTGTTGCGGTCGCCGAGGAGCCTGTCCATCGACGCATCGTTGTAGGCATTGGAGAGCGCCCAGCCGTTGATCATGCCGGCGACTTTGTTGTCTCTTCCAACTATACCGGGGACACCGAAGCCGAGTGCCAGCACGTTGACGCCGAAATTGAACGGGCGAGCCTTGATCCTCACCGACACGGTCGTCGGTTTGCCATCGTCGCCTTGATCGACTTCGAGGTTCATTTCTGTGCCGTTTAAGCCCTGCAGCGTCTGGATTTGCTCGTCTACCATCGTGATCTCGCCGGCGGTCATCTTCGACGGTGTGAGAAGCGCGACGGAATTGAAGGCCAATTCCACGTCTTTGCCGCTCAAGGGCTTTTCCGAGCTTCTCGGGGTCCGCGGCAAGCGCCGTCGTGGCGAGGTCCCGGACGCGATTCACGGTCGCCCGGTGCGCAACTGGTTAGCGACGTGGTTCGCGCCTTCCTGGCTCGCTCGCCCCTTTGCGAACAAGTCGTTGACAATGCCGTCGAGCTCCTTGGGGTCGATCTTTTCGCCGGCCTGTCTCTGGCTCGTCATAACAATCTCGGATGAGTTCCCTGAAAGCCTTGTCGCCGAGATCGCGGATGTACGATCCGGTGATCCCGTATGGCACCAAGACACCGTGTCGAATGCCGGAATAGATGACGTCGTCACCCCCATTTTTTTCAACCTTGGCCAACGTCTTGTATGCGGTGGGGCACCGGCTGGTTGTCGTCTCGTGGGAATTCGTTCCCGGGGGACGCGTTTCTCGAAAGTCTTGCCCAGCTGCGCTTGCGGCGTGCTGACAAATCCGACATTCGTATTGCGTCCGTTAACGTCCTTCAGGGTCAGGGATCCCTCGATCGTGTTCCACGGTCGCGTGTTGAGAATCTGACGGCGCCGGGTCGTGAGTTCACCAAGGACCTCTTTTGGAAAGAACACCCCGGCCTGCACGAACGCCTTGTTGACAAGAGCTGCCAGGACGACCTGCTCGCGGATCGCCGGGTTATCATTCGGCAGTTCGATGCCGCCCTGCGAGATAATCGACGTTCTCGAAAAGCGCCTCGGCCGCTTCTTCCTCGCGAGCCTTGCTCCTTGGCCTTCTGCCCGGGCACGTGGGTAAGAGCACCCTTGAGCGGACTTCCCCTTTTCTCATGGATCTCGTCCGGTGTCATGTCCTCGAGCGATCCCTTGGTGTCGAGGTCCAAACGGTGGCTCCGCACGTCGACAAGGGCATTTTCCAGGATGGCAGCCTGCTTGTTGTTGAGTGTGCCTTCGCGTTCTCCTTGCACAAGCTTTTCTTCGATAAGGCTCTCCGCCGCCTGGGCCCACAGGCTCATGACTCCGAAGAGCTTGTTTTCGGAAACCGTGCTCGTGTCTTCCTTGCACGTCGATCCAGCTCGCCCAAAAGCTGCAGGTTGTAGTGGTGGACTTCCCTCAGCTTTCGCGAAGCAGCGTCAAACTGGCCGAGCACGTCAGCTGCTTCCGGGCCGCCACTCGTGCGGCGTTCCGTGGTAGCCTTGTCGAGCTTGGCGAGGCCCGTTTCCAGCGCCTGCACGGCTTTGCGCATCTCATCTAGGCCGGCCGGAGCCTGTTCACTCGCGTACAATGCATACTCTAGGGCTCTCGGGCAGCCTTTCTGAACGCTTCCCTGCCTTTACGAGGGAGACCATCGATGGCTTGGTTGAAGTGCGAAACCGCTTCCTCAGCCAGGCGAAGCTGTCGGATGTAGTTCTTGCGGGAATGGCTCGTGAAACAGTGCCTGCCCGGCTTGGTGAGGTGCGGCTCCGGCGACCTTCGGAGCATTGGCCGAATGGTCGCGTCGACGCAAAGAGCCGGTGGTGATGCTTTTCAATCGCTTTCCGGATGACTTATGCCGTCTTTGGAACGGTTTGATCGCCTCGGATCGAGGTCGAGCATCCCGGGACGAATTATTGGATCGGGTTAAACACTCATGTGCCTCTCTCAGTTGTCATTGGTTGTCTGAGGCTACAGCGTCAGAGAGCGTCCGGGTGTGCCAATGTTACACGTCTCAATTTATTACTGGTTGTATTTTCGAAGATATTGGCGCGCCACCTCGCGGCGCAGCATCACCGCCGAACTGCGGATCGATCTTCGACGCTCGGCGCACGCGCCTGCGGCGCGTCTCAAGCTCAGCCATGGTGTGAAACGGCTGCCGCGGATGCGCGCTCGCTTGCCGACCCGCGAGCCGGGCGGGGTCAGCTGGCGCGCGCTCGCCCGCCCATCTCGGGGAAGAAGCCCGGAACGCCGAAGCGCTTGCCGAAGATCATGTCGTATTGCAGCAGGCGGAAATCGCGGATCACCGGATCGAGGTCGCCCTGCCTGGACCAGTTCTCGTCGGTCTCGTTGTCCGGCGCCACCAGCACGTTGCGGTCGACGACCCGGTAGCGCTCGCGGACCTCGCCCAGGAAGCCCGTGTAGAAGGGGTGCGTGAAGCCGGCTGTCTTCATCAGGTAATAGGGCAGGAAGGCCGGGCTGATCGCCCCGATGTGGCGGATCGGCCCCTTGCGGTTCGACCACAGGACCAGCGGCGTCTCGTGCTGGCTGCTCATCTCGGCGAGCGGACCTTTGCGCGGCGCCACCGGCTCCTTCATGAAGCCCGTCTCGACATAGACCGGGCCGAGCGGCGGCAGGTGGTCGCCGAAGAAGGCGATGATGGTCGGCCGGTTGCGCTTCTTCGCCCAGTCGACCAGCCTCTGCAGGCCCTTGTCGGCGTCTGAGGCGCCCTCAGAATAGGTGACGATCGACTCGCGCGACCATGAGCTCGCCGCCGTCTCCACGGTGTGCGTGGTGTCGGTGTAGCGATGCGGCTCATAGGGGCCGTGGCTCTGCAGGCTGACCGCAAAGAAGAAGAACGGGTCCTTCATCTTATCCGCCTGGTGGATGATCTCCTCGGTGAGGGCTGCGTCGGAGGCCAGCGGTCCGCGCTTGGCGAGCGGCGGCATGTCCTCCTCGGCCAGGAAGCGATCGAAGCCGAAGGCGTCGTAAACGGCGCCGCGGTTCCAGAACCACCTGCCGAAGGGGTGGATGGCGCGCGTCCGGTAGCCTTCGGACTTCAGGAAGGTGGCCAGCGACGGGACCTTGTTGCGCACATATTGCTGGTAGGGGATGCTGCCATAGGGCAGGAACGCGTTGGAGAAGCCGGTCAGCGCCTCGAACTCGACATTGGCGGTCATGCCGCCGAACTCGGGCGAGAAGACGGAGCCGGAGCGCAGCTTGCGAACGTTGGCGATCGGGTCGGGCGTGATCTTGACGCCGGGCAGCTTGGTCGGATCCCAGAAGGATTCGCTCATCACGACGATGATGTCGGGCTTGTTGTCGGGCGCAGTGCCGAGCGCGATCGGCGTGCGGATGGAGTCGATCGCGCCCGCGTCGTAGCCGGGCGGCGCCGCGACGTTGGCCATCGGCACGTTCAGCGCGAAGGCAAGCGTGAAGCCGTTGAAGGCGTAGTTCTCCTTCTGGTCCCACATCATGGGGATGATCTGCAGACGGTCGCGCGCCCAGGAGAAGCTCGCATAGTCCATGATGGAGACGAAGAAGGCGAGCGCCGGCAGCGCGATCGCCAGGCGCAGCCCGCGGTCGGCCCAGGACAGGGCAGGTGCCTTGCGCCGCCAGTAGATCCAGGCGGCAGCGACGATCAGCACGGCGACGACCAGCCCGCCGGCAATGGCGACCGCCGTCCACGGCCGCTCGCGGACCAGGAGCGGCAACAGCTCGACGATCTGGGCGCCATAAAGGAAATCGGTCGGGTAGAGCGGATCGCCGAGATAATAGGCCTTCTGCTTGCTGATGAAGGCGACGGCGACGACCAGCGGCGCGGTCGCCAGGAGAGCCAGGTGCGCCCGCCCGAGCAGCGCGTCGAGCGAGGTCAGCAGCAGCGCGAAGAGCGCGACGGTTGTCCAGCCCGGCCGCAAGGGCGCCCCCAGGAAGGTCAAGGTGCTCTCGAACGAGCCGCGGGCGATCATCTCGACCACGAAGACCAGCGCGGCGGAGAGCAGCAGAGACACGGTCAGCGACGAGGCCAGCCGCGTTGCGCGTGGGAGGCGCTTCGACGTCGAGGAGGCGTCCGCCGCCGTCGTAGGCATGCCGAGCGACGCTGGCCCGTCGGCCACCTTGGTCCTTGCCACGCTACGCGCCAACTTCATCTCCAACGGGTCCCGGAAAAGGCGTCATGCTTCTGTCATCCGACTGTCATAAAAGCTAGCGGGATGCGTAAGAAATGGAAGAGCTTGGCCAATTTGAGGCGGCCCAAAACCGCCTCCGAGAAGAGACGAGCTCAACTGAGAACACATTTCATTTCAGGCAGTTGCCGTCTAGCCGGCAAAATGGTCGAAGGAGGTTTTACCTTCAGAGAGGCCCGCTCATGCGAAGCATAGCCTTTGTCATTACTTCTTGAGGATTTCTCGGCTTCGGAAGATCAACTCGGGACCTTTCCGACAGCGCAGGGTTGATCACGGCGTAGAGCCGGATTCATCGAACAGAGCGACAAGCTTCGCCGGCCAAGCAGCCTGGGAGGCGCCGTGAAATCACGGATCGGAATCAAATTAATATAAGAATTGAGAGCGTTCGCCGGGTGCGGAGGGCGCCTATTTGAGCTCGAGCAGACGCTCCAGGTAGTCCTTTTCGAGCGCCGGGCTCAGCGCGTTGCCGAGGCGCTTGCGGATGGCGTCGAGGATCTGGCGGGCGCGCTGCACGTCGATCTCGTCGGGGACCTTGACCGTATCGCCGAAATCGGGGCCGCGGGTGGCGCGTGGTCGGCCTAGCGGGTCGCGGTCGGCATTCGACTGGCGGCCACCCTGCTCGCCGCTGCCCTGCTCGCCCTGCATGGCCTGCTGCATCTGCTGCATCATGTCCTGCGCGCCGCGGCGGAGCGCCTCCAGCGCACGTCCCTGTTCGCCGACGGCGCGATCGCCCTGCGACTCGCCGAGCGCCTTGCCGGCCTCGCCCATCGCATCGCCGGCCTCGCCGAAGCCTTCGCCGGGCTGGATGCCGAGCCCTTCCAGGCCCTTCATCAGGCCTTCCAGGTCGCCTTTGAGCTTGCCTTGGCCCTGTTCAAGCTGCTTCATCGCCTCGGCGAACTCCTCCGGCGTCATCGGCTTGCCCTGGCGGGGCTGCTGGCCCTGTTCGCCACCCTGCTCCTGGCCCTGCTGCTGCTCGCCGCGCTGGCGCTGGCCGCGCTGCATCTGGTCCATGCGGAAGGTCTCGTTCATCATCTCCTGCTGGCGGCGCATGATCTCGCCGAGCTTGTCCATCTGCTGGCGCATCTCGGACTGCTGGCCATCCTGGCGCTGGCCTTGCTGGGGCCTCCCGGCCTGCAGGTTGTTCATCATCTCTTCGAGCTGCGACAAGAGCTCCTGGGCCTGGTCGCGGGAGCCCGACTTGGCGAGGTTCTCGATCTGGTCGAGCATGCGCTGCAGGTCGCTCTCGCGCAGCATCTCGCCATTTGGCGTCTGCTCGGCCGCGTTGGGGTTCTTCTGCGCGCGCTCGGCGAATTCGCGCAGGAAGTCGTTCATGGCCTCGCGCAGCTCCTTCATGAGCTTGTCGATCTCCGCGTCGCTGGCGCCGTTCTCCAGCGCCTGCTTGAGGGCTTCCTGGGCCTGGCGGAGGCGCTTCTCGGCCGCCGAGAGGTCGCCTTCCTCGATGCCCAAAGCGATGTCCCAGAGATAGGACACCACGTCGCGCAGCTGGTCGTCGGTGTCGGCCATCGACAGCCGGGTCATGGCGCTCATGATGGCCAGGTAATGGGCCATTGTCGGAATGGTGTCTTCCGGCCGCAAGGTGATGGCGCCCATCAACTCGAGCACGCGGGGCTTGCTGTTGGCGTCGAGCGCCAGGATGCGGCGCTGCTCCACCAGCGCCATGGCCAGGGGGTTGGTGAAGGGGCGCTCCGGCAAGGTGATAATCCGGCTCTCGGTCATCCCTTCCTGGCCGGCGTCGTCCGTCGCCTTCAGCGTCAGCTTTACCTTGGCGCCCGACCAGACATGCTCGGTCAGGTCGCGGGTTGCCTTGGCGGCGCCGTTCGGCGCACCGCGGCGCGGCAGCGCGAGCGGCATCTCGGGCGCCTGGAAGAGCGGCCGGGCGCCCGGCTGCTGCGGCTCGTCGAGCACGAATTCGGCCTTGGCGGAGGCCGCGCCATAGTCGTCCTCGATCTCGTATGCGAGCTCGAACGTGCCGTTGAGCGCCTGCTTGGGCTCGCCGGCGAAGCGGATCACCGGCGGCTTGTCGGGGATCACCGTAAAGGCCCAGCTGGCGAGGTCGCCCTTGGCAGAGCGCAGCGCCAGCACGCCGTCGGTCTCGAGTTTGCCGGCGAACTGCAGCGGCGCGGCCATCGGCTCGGCGCCGTCGGCGGCCGGCTTCGCCTGCGGCGTGGTGGGCGCCAGGCCGCGGGTGTTGCCGCTGGCGTCGGTGAAGCCGAGCGTCTCCTCGCCGCTGCCGCCGGTGACGCGGAGCGCCACGTCGCTGCCTTCGGGCACGGTATAGACCGGCGAGGCCTGGGCGGGGTCGGCCGCCAGGAAGATCGGCGGCTTGCCGGTGTAGGCGGGGGGCGTCACCCAGGCATCGATGCGCGCCGGCAGCCGCTCCGGCGCGAAATGCGCCTGCAAGACGTCGGTCACGCTGCCGCCGCGCGGGCCGAGCGAAAAGGCGAAGGCGGTGACCAGGAGGAGGGCGGCGATCGCGCGCAACGCCCAGGGGTCGCGCTCGGGAACCTTGGTGCGCGGCAGGTCGGCGCCGACGTCCCCCAGCCCGGCGGCCATGCGCGCCTGGTGGGCCTGCCAGAGCGCCCGGGTGAACGGCTCATCGCGGCCGGCGAGGCGGTCGGTCTGCACCAGGACGGGGGTGTGGACGAGCTTGTTCGCCGTCTCGATGCGGCGATCGATCTCGGCCGCCGTCGGTCGCCGGAAGGCGCGAAGCGGGACGAGCGCGGCCAGCGCGGCGGCGCCGAACAGCACGGCGCCGGCGATCCGCGCCTGGTCCGGCAGCGCGCGGAACACGCCGAGCCAGGACAGGCTGAGGAACAGGCTGATGACGATCGCCAGCGGCAGCGCCAGCGGCCAGAGCCGCTCCAGGATGATGGCCAAACGGGTGGCGAAGCGGGTTCGCCTCAGGCGGGGGAGGAATTCGCGTGCGTCGCTGGCGGCAGTCGGTTCGTCCATCGGCCTTTCCGGGGCGGCGGCGGCAGGCGCCACCTCATCGCCTCAGGATAGCGGAAAACGCGGCAAAGGCGAGGCGATCAACCAAATCGTGATGTCGCTGACCTGGCGCCCGTCGGCTCAGGCGAGCCAGTCCGGCAGGGAATCGAGACCGATCAGCTCCTCATAGGTCTGGCGGCGGCGCACCACGGCGAAGCGGTCGCCATCGACCAGAACCTCGGGCACCAGGAGCCGGGTGTTATAGGTGCCGGCCTGCACGGCGCCATAAGCGCCGGCGGTGAAGACGGCGACCAGGTCGCCGGCGCCGAGCCGCGGCAGGTCGCGGTCGAGGCCGAGGAAGTCGCCCGTCTCGCAGACCGGGCCGACGACGTCGGCGCGGATCAGCGGTGTTTCCGGGCCCGGCAGCACGACCGGGCGGATGTCGTGGAAGGCGTCGTAGAGGGTCGGCCTCACCAGGTCGTTCATGGCGGCATCGACGACCAGGAAGTTCCGGACGTCGCCCTCCTTGAGGTAGATCACCTCGGCGACCAGGATGCCGGCGTTGCCGCTGATCAGGCGCCCGGGCTCGAACAGCACCTTGAGGCCGAGGGTGGCAACATGGCGGTTGACGATGGCCGCATACGCCTCGGGGAGCGGCGGCGGGTCGTTGTCGGTGCGGTAGGGGATGCCGAGCCCGCCGCCGAGGTCGATGTGCTCGATGGCATGGCCGTCGGCCTTCAGCGTGCCGACCAGCTCGACCAGCAGGGCGAACGCATCGTCGAACGGCTTCAGCTCGGTGATCTGGCTGCCGATGTGGGTGTCGATGCCGGCGATGCGGAGCCCCGGCAGCGCCGCTGCCCTGCGGTAGACCTCGCGGGCGCGCTGCCAGGCAATGCCGAACTTGTTCTCCGCCTTGCCGGTCGAGATCTTGCGATGGGTCCTGGCGTCGACATCGGGGTTGATGCGCAGCGAGACCGGCGCCGTGCGGCCGAGCGCGGTGGCCCTGGCCGACAAGCAGCTCGAGCTCCGGCTCGGACTCGACGTTGAAGCAGAGGATCCCGGCGTCGAGCGCCAGGTCCATCTCGCGGGCCGTCTTGCCGACGCCGGAGAAGACGATCCGCGCGGCGGGGATGCCGGCGGCCAGCGCGCGGCGGAGCTCGCCCTCGGAGACCACATCGGCGCCGGCGCCCAGCCTGGCCAGCGTGCGCAGCACCGCCTGGTTGGAATTGGCCTTGAGCGCGTAGCAGACCAGGGCGTCGAGGCCGGCGAAGGCCTCGGCGAAAACGCGATAGTGCCGCGACAGCGTGGCCGTGGAATAGCAATAGAACGGCGTGCCCACCGTCGCCGCGATCTCCGGGACCGGCACATCCTCGGCATGCAGCACGCCGTCGCGATACTGGAAATGGTTCACGGGTCGCGTTCCGGGACCGGAGGCCTCACTGGATCAGGCGGTCGAGGAGGAAAGGCCGGTCCTCCTTCGGCGGCGTCGGCTCGGGCGGCAGCGGCTGCTTGGCGCGCTCGGCGTCCTTGCGCGCCTGGACCGCCGCGTCGTAGGGCGTGTCGAGGTCGGACTTGCGGCCGCAGCCGGCCACAGTCGCGGCAGCAAGGGCCAGCGCCAGCGCGGCCGATGAGATGTTGCGCATGGTTCGTCCGTTCATCCTTCAGCCCGCTGCCGTTCAGCCCGCCGCTTGTAGCGGAGTTTTGCCCGCCTTCCCATCCCTCGCCGCCCGGGCCAGCCGCTTGCGCCAGGCGCGCGCCTGCTTCTTCACTTCGGCCGGCGCCGTGCCGCCGTAGGAGCGGCGGCTCCTGACCGAATTGTCGACCGACAGCACGTCATAGACGTCGGCGGTGATCGCCGGGTGGAGAGCCTGAAGGTCGGCGAGCGGCAGCGCTTCGAGGCCGCTTCCGGCCGCTTCGGCGAGCGCCACGGCGCGGCCGGTGACGTGGTGCGCCTCGCGGAACGGCAGGCCGGCCTCGCGGACCAGCCAGTCGGCGAGGTCGGTCGCGGTGGCAAAGCCCAGCCCGGCGGCGCGCCGCATCGCCGCCTCGTCGACCGTCGAGGTCGGCGACCATGCCGGTCATCGCCGCCAGCATCAGCTCCAGCGTGTCGGCGGCGTCGAAGACGGCTTCCTTGTCCTCCTGCATGTCCTTGGAATAGGCGAGCGGCAGCCCCTTCATGACGGTCAGCAGCGCCAGCAGGTGGCCGTTGACCCGGCCGGTCTTGGCGCGCACCAGCTCGGCGGCGTCGGGGTTCTTCTTCTGCGGCATGATCGAGGAGCCGGTGGAATAGGCGTCGGACAGCCGCACGAAGCCGAATTGCGGGGTCGACCAGATGACGATCTCCTCGGCGAGCCGCGACAGGTGGGTCGCCGCGATGGCGGCGACGGCCAGGAACTCCAGCGCGAAGTCGCGGTCCGACACGCTGTCCAGCGAGTTGCGCGTCGGCTCGCGGAAGCCGAGCGCGCGCGCCGTAGCGTGGCGGTCGATGGCAAAGCCGGTACCGGCCAGCGCGGCGGCGCCGAGCGGACACTCGTCCAGGCGCTCGACGGCATCGAGGACGCGCGACCGGTCGCGCGCGAACATCTCCACATAGGCCATGCAATGATGGCCGAAGGTGACCGGCTGCGCGGCCTGCAGGTGGGTGAAGCCGGGCATCACCGTCGCGGCATGCGCCTCGGCCTTGTCGAGCAGGGCGGCGATCAGCGCCGCCAGGCGCTCGGCAGTGCGGCCGAGCTCGGCCTTGACCCACAGCCGGAAGTCGACGGCCACCTGGTCGTTGCGCGAGCGCGCCGTGTGGAGGCGGCCGGCGGCGGGGCCGATCAGCTCGGCAAGCCGGGCCTCGATGTTCATGTGGATGTCTTCGAGCCGGGTCGAGAAGGCGAAGCGACCCTCTTCGATCTCGGCACGGATCGTCTCCAGCCCGCCGGCGATGGCGCTGGCATCCGCTTCGGACAGGATTCCCTGCGCGGCGAGCATGGCGCAATGCGCCAGCGAGCCGCGGATGTCCTCGGCGTAGAGGCGGCGGTCGAAGTCGATCGAGGCGTTGATGGCCTCCATCACGGCGGCCGGCCCCGAGGCAAAGCGTCCGCCCCACATCGCATTGCTGGCCTTGTCGTCGCTCATCGTGCTAACCCGGGTCCGGAGACGTTGATGGCAGACGGCAGGAAGATCTTCCCGGCATTCAGACTGATCGTTCTCGCCGCGCTCGCCGGCGTGGCGGCCGGCGCGGTGGCGGTATATGTCAGCCGCCCCCCTTCTGGCAACAATCCACCGGCAATGGCGGCCGGCACTGTCGACCCGGCGGCGGTCGCCGCCTGCGCGGCCAAGGCCGAGCGTGCGAAGGCGGTGGGCGCGGCGGCCACGGGCGAGGTGGCGGCGATGCTGCCGGCCGACCCGCCGCAATCGCTCGCCGGCCTCGCCTTCACAGGCCCGGACGGCGCGCCGACCAGCGTCGGCAAGTTCGCCGGCAAGACGGTGCTTCTCAATTTGTGGGCGACGTGGTGCGCACCGTGCCGGGCGGAGATGCCGGCCCTCGACCGGCTGCAGAAGGAGCGCGGGGGCGAGGGTTTCGAGGTGGTGGCGGTCAACGTCGACACCGGCGACGACAGCAAGCCCAAGCGATTCCTCGAAGAGACGGCGGTCGGCAGCCTCGCCTACTACCGCGACAACACGCTCGGCATCTTCAACGAGCTGAAGAAGCGCGGCCTGGCGCTCGGCCTGCCGGTGACGCTGCTGATCGATGCCGAAGGGTGCCTGCTCGCCAACATGAACGGCCCGGCGGAGTGGGCGAGCGACGACGCCAGGGCGCTGCTCGACGCGGCCGCGGGGTCATGAGCGCTCAACGCGTCGGCACCGGATGCTCGCCGCGATAGTCGTAGAAGCCGCGGCCGGTCTTGCGCCCGAGCCAGCCCGCCTCGACGTATTTGACCAGCAGCGGACAGGGCCGGTACTTGGAATTCGACAGCCCGTCGTGCAGGACCTGCATGATCGACAGGCAGGTGTCGAGGCCGATGAAGTCGGCGAGCTGCAGCGGACCCATCGGGTGGTTGGCGCCGAGGCGCATGGCGGTGTCGATCGAATCGACGGAGCCGACGCCTTCGTAAAGCGTGTAGATCGCCTCGTTGATCATCGGCAGCAGGATGCGGTTGACGATGAAGGCCGGGAAGTCCTCGGCCACCGTCGCCGTCTTGTCGAGCTTCTGCACGAAGGCCTTGGCTGCCTCGAAGGTGCGGTCCTCGGTGGCGATGCCGCGCACCAGCTCGACCAGCTTCATGACCGGCACCGGGTTCATGAAGTGGATGCCGATGAAGCGCTCCGGCCGGTCGGTCTGCGCGGCCAGACGGGTGATCGAGATCGACGAGGTGTTGGTCGCCAGGATCGCCTCCGGATTGAGCACCGGGCAGATCTGCTGGTAGATCTTGCGCTTGATCGTCTCGTCCTCGGTGGCCGCCTCGATGACGAGATCGGCCCCGGCCAGGTTCTCGATATCCGGCGTCGCGGAGATGCGCCCCATCGCGGCCTGGCGGTCCTTGTCCTCCAGCTTGCCGTGGCTGACCTGCCGGGCCATGTTGCCGTTGACGGTGGCGATGCCCTTCTCGATGCGCTCGGGCGAGACGTCGTAGAGCAGCACGCGGTAGCCGGCCTGCGCCGCGACATGGGCGATGCCGCTGCCCATCTGCCCGGCACCGACGATGCCGACGGTCTTGATCGTTGCAGACATCACACTGATCCCGTCTCGGGCATAGGCTGCCCCGATTTGTTGCAGTGCAAGGTAGGACGGCCGGGGGAGTTCCGTCTAGCCCGACCGCCGGATTTTGCGCATCGCTTGCGGCGAAAGTCTACTGGGAGGGGCGGGAATTGGCTATCGCAGGAGCCGGTCGCCCGCCTTGGGGCACGGCGCCCGCCTTGGGAGCGGCAGACATGACGCCAATCTGGGCCGTCGGCCTGATGACCGGGACCGTGCTCGACGGCAACATCGATGTCGCCATGATCCGCACCGACGGCGAAACGGTCGCGGCCTTCGGCCCCTACGCGCTCACGCCGTATCCGCGGGCCGTCGTCGGCATGCTCGAAGAGGCGCAGAAGCAGGCGCTGGCCTGGGACTTCGAGGGGCCGGAGCCGGCGATCTTCGGCGAGGCCGAGGACGCGCTCACCCGCGCCCAGGCGGCGGCCGTCGCGTCGCTGGTGGACGGCGCCGGCATGCGGCTTGCCGAGATCGGCGTCGTCGGCTTTCACGGCCAGACCGTGCTGCACCGGCCGCCACGGGAAGGGCGGCGCGGCGCCACGCGGCAGCTGGGCGACGGCCGGCTGATGCATTCGCTGCTCGGCACCAAGGTGGTGTGGGACTTCCGCAGCGCCGACGTGGCGGCCGGCGGCCAGGGGGCGCCGCTCGCCGCGGCCTACCACGCGGCGCTGCTCGGCAAGGCCGGGGCGCGTGGCGATGCGGCGATCCTCAACCTCGGCGGGGTCGGCAACGTCACCTGGTGGGACGGTCGTGGCGACCTGGTGGCCTTCGACACCGGGCCGGCCAATGCGCCGATCAACGATTTCGTCAAGGCGCGGGGGCTCGGCGCGATGGACCGCGACGGGGCGCTCGCCGCCGCTGGCCGGGTCGACGAGGCGCGGCTGGCGCGCCTTCTCGAGCATCCCTACTTCGCGGCGCCCTATCCTAAGTCGCTCGACCGCTTCAGCTTCACCGCGGCGATGGCGGACGGGCTCGGCGCGGAGGACGGGGCGGCGCTGCTGACGGCCTTCGCCGCCGCCGCGGTCGGCAAGGCGCTCGACCTTCTGCCGCAGCGGCCGCTGACGCTGTTCGTCAGCGGCGGCGGGCGGCACAACCCGACGCTGATGGCGATGCTGAAGACGCGGGCCGGCGTCGACGCCGTCGCCGCGGACGAGCTCGGCTGGCGTGGCGACGCGGTGGAGGCGGAGTGCTTCGCCTTCCTGGCGGTCCGCACGCTCGCCGGCCTGCCGATCAGCTTTCCGAGCACCACCGGGGTGCCGGAACCGATGACCGGCGGGCAGGTCGCTGGATAGCTCAGAGCGCCTTTTCGAGCTCCGGCAGGAGCTGGAACAGGTCGCCGACGAGGCCGTAGTCGGCGACTTGGAAGATCGGCGCCTCCTCGTCCTTGTTGATGGCGACGATGACCTTGAAGTCCTTCATGCCGGCCAGATGCTGGATGGCGCCCGAGATGCCGACCGCGATGTAGAGGTCCGGCGCCACCACCTTGCCGGTCTGTCCGACCTGCCAGTCGTTGGGCGCGTAGCCGGCATCGACGGCGGCGCGGCTGGCGCCGACCGCGGCGCCGAGCTTGTCGGCCACCGGCAGGATCACCTCGGTGAACTTCTCCGAGGAGCCGAGCGCGCGGCCGCCGGAGATGATGATGCGGGCCGAGGTGAGCTCCGGCCGGTCGCTCTCCGACAGCCGGTTCTCGACGAAGCTGGACAGGCCCGGATCGGCTGCCGCCGCTGTCGTCTCGACAGCGGCCGAGCCGCCTTCGCCGGCCGCCTGGAAGGAGGCTGTGCGCACCGTGACGACCCTCTTGGGGTCGGTCGACTGCACGGTCTGGATGGCGTTGCCGGCATAGATCGGCCGCTTGAAGGTGTCGGGGCCGACCACCTCGATGATCTCGGAGACCTGCATGACGTCGAGCAGCGCGGCGACGCGCGGCATCACGTTCTTGCCCATGGTGGTGGCCGGAGCGACCAGCGCGTCGTAGCCGCCGGCCAGCGACACCACCAGCGCGGCGGTCGGCTCGGCGAGGCGCTCGGCGAGCCCGTCGGCCTCGGCGAGCAGCACCTTGCGCACGCCCTTGAGCTTGGCAGCGGCATCGGCGGCGGCCTTGGCGCCCTTGCCAGCGATGAGCACGTCGACGTCGGGGCTGATCTGGAGGGCGGCCGTCAGCGCCTTGGCGGTCTGGTCGGAGACGGTCTGGTTGTCGTGTTCGGCAATCAGCAGAGTGGCCATGTTGTCTTCCCTTCCCGTCCTAGAGCAGTTCACCGTTTCACAGAAACGGATGACCTGCTCTATCTCTTTGTTTTAACCGCATTTGTGCGACGCCAGGTGATTCCACCTGGCTGCCAAATGCTCTAAAGCACGCCGGCTTCGTTCTTCAGCTTGTCGACCAGCTCGGCGACCGACTTCACCTTGACGCCGGCCTTGCGGCCGCTCGGTTCCTCGGTCTTCAGCACCTTGAGCCGCGGCGCCAGGTCGGCGCCGTAGTCGGCGGCGGTCTTCTCGTCGATCGGCTTCTTCTTGGCCTTCATGATGTTGGGCAGCGAGGGATAGCGCGGCTGGTTGAGGCGCAAATCGGTGGTGACGATGGTCGGCAGCTTGAGCTCGACGGTCTGCAAGCCGCCGTCGACCTCGCGCGTCACCTTGGCCTTGCCGTCGCCCAGCTCGATCTTGGAGGCGAAGGTGCCCTGGCTCCAGCCGAGCAGCGCAGCCAGCATCTGGCCGGTCTGGTTGGCGTCGTCGTCGATCGCCTGCTTGCCGAGGATGACGAGGCCGGGCGCTTCGGCGTCGACGACGCCCTTCAGCACCTTGGCGACGCCCAGCGGCTCGGTCGGCTCGTCGGTCTTGACCAGGATCGCCCGGTCGGCACCCATGGCGAGCGCAGTGCGCAGCGTCTCCTGCGCCTGCTGCGGGCCGACGGACACGGCGATCACCTCGGTCGCCTTGCCAGCCTCGCGGAGCCGGATCGCCTCCTCCACCGCGATCTCGTCGAACGGGTTCATCGACATCTTGACGTTGGCAAGCTCGACGCCCGTCCCGTCGCCCTTGACGCGGATCTTGACGTTGAAGTCGACCACCCGCTTGACCGGAACCAGCACTTTCATCGGGTTATTCTCACCTCTCATAAGGGGAACTTTCGGCGCGCTATATCAGGCGCGACACCGCCCGGCTTGTCGAATGCCGACATCGGAGTCGCGAAAGGAGCGCCGGCACGCGCCTCCTCAAGGCCGCGAAAGCGCGCGGAACCTAGTTTCGCAGCCTACCGCAGTCAATGCCCGGCAAGCGCCTAAATCGGTTGAATCACTGGCGGCCCCAGCGCGGCATCGGCTCGCCGCGCGACGGATGCACGGCGCTCTCGCGCTCGACGGCGACGGCGCGCGGGGTGACGATCTCGCGGTCGAACACCGGCACGCCGCGCCGCTTGAGCAGCAGCACCAGCACGGCGCCGGTGAGGATGCCGCCAATATGGCAGGCCCACGACACCTGGTCCTCGCCGCCGAGCAGGAACATGCCGAACTGGAAGACGATCCAGGCGGCCAGCGAGATCCAGGCAGGGATGCGCAGCGGAATGCGGCCGAAGGCGAGCACCCAGACCTTCACCCGCGGATGCAGGATGAGATAGGCCGCGACGATGCCGGCGACCGCTCCCGAGGCGCCGATCAGCGGCATCTCCGATTGCGGGGCCACGATGCCGTGGAAGAAGGCGCCGCCGGCGGCGCAGGCCAGGTAGAAGACGAGGAAGCGGAAATGCCCCATGGCGTCCTCGACATTGTCGCCGAACACCCAGAGGAACAGCATGTTGCCGCCGAGGTGGAAGATGTCGGAGTGGAGGAAGGCATAGGTGAGGTAGGTCAGGTCCTCGGGCACCACGACGAATTGCGGCGGCAGCTCGGCGACGTCGAAGACCACGGAGGGGATGTAGCCGAGGCCGACGACGGCCGCCACCGTCACCTCCTCGCCGCCGAGCGTGGTCACCAGGAAGACGAGCGTGTTGGCGACGATCAGGCCGATCGTCACGTATTGCATCCGGATGTGCTTGAGGCTGTTGGCGTCGTGGAGTGGGATGAACATGCGCGCCGGCCTCCACTCACCGGTTCTTGCCCGGCACCCACAGGACGTCGGCCCTGCCGTCGTCGTTGGCGGCGCGGGCGGCGACGAAGAGGAAATCCGACAGCCGGTTGACGTAGCGCATGGCGTCGCGGCCGACCGCCTCGCCGTCCTGGCGGGACAGGCCGACCATGACGCGTTCGGCGCGCCGGGAGACCGTGCGCGCCAGGTGCAGCGCCGCCGCCGCCGGACTGCCGCCCGGCAGCACGAAGGAGCGCAACGGCGCCAGCGCCGCGTTGAGCCGGTCGATCTCGCCTTCCAGCCGCTCGACCTGGGCAGCGACGATGCGCAGCGGCTCGACCGCCGGCGGGCTCCCGTCGTCGGGCGTCGACAGGTCGGCGCCGAGGTCGAACAGGTCGTTCTGGATGCGCGCCAGCATGGCGTCGAGTTCCGGCAGGGCGCCGGTGTGCAAGCGGGCGAGACCGATGCAGGCGTTGGTCTCGTCGACCGTGCCGTAAGCCTCGATGCGCGGGTCGCTCTTCGGCCGCCGGGCGCCGCCGGTGAGGCCGGTGGTGCCGTCGTCGCCGGTGCGGGTGTAGATGCGGTTCAGGCGGACCATGCGGGCGCGGCCTTCAGTGACGGGTGAAGTAGACGGCGAGAAGGATCAGGCACAGCGCCACGAACTGCAGCAGCACGCGTGCCTGCATCAGCTTGTTCGAGGTGGTGCCCGAGCCGCCGCGCAGCATGTTGGCGAGGCCGCGGATCAGCACGAAGACGACGGCGGCCATCACGACGATGGCGAGGATGTTGAACACGGTGGCCATCGGGTTCCCCTCTCTGCGGCCGCCAGGCCGCCTGCGAATCACCCCTGCGTCGCCAGGATCCGGTAGAGGAGCGCGGCGGGCAACAGGCGCTTCAGGACCACGCCGATGCGCGCCGGTGCCGTCACAACATAGTGCGGCCGCGGCTTCGGCGACAACAGAGCGTGGCGCAGCACCGCGTAGACGGCGTCGGGCTTCAGCTTGAGCCGTGAGCGCGTGCCGCCGGCGCGCATCCGGGCGAGCTGGGCCTGGTAGGCGTCGCGATGCACCGAGGCCTCGTGGTCGATGTTCCGCTCGAACCAGGCGCGAGCGTTGACCGCGATGCGCGATTCGACCGGGCCTGGCTCGATCAGCGAGACGTGCACGCCCGAGCCGGCGAGCTCGGCGCGCAGGCACAGCATCAGCCCTTCCAGCGCGTGCTTGGACGCCGAATAGGCGCCGCGGAAGCGGGCCGGCACGAGGCCGAGGATCGACGAGCAGGAGACGATCCGCCCGCCGCCCTGCCGCCGCATGACCGGCACCAGGCGCCGCGTCAGGTCGTGCCAGCCGAACAGATTGGCCTCGAACTGCTCGCGCAGCGCCGCTACGGGCAGGTCCTCGACGGCGCCCGGTTGCGAGTAGGCGCCGTTGTTGTAGAGCGCGTCGAGGCGGCCGCCAGTGCGCTCGAGCACCGCGTCGACCAGCGCGGCGATCGAGTCCGCCTCGCGGTAGTCGAGGTAGAAGCACTCGATCCCGTCCGCCTCGATGGCGGCGATGTCCTCCGGCCGGCGCGCCGTGGCGAAGACCCGCCAGCCCTCGGCGTGCAGCGCCCGGGCGCAGTGGGCTCCGATGCCGGACGAGGCGCCGGTGACGATGATCGTGGGCCGCCCGTCGGCGGGTGGAGCGCTTGCCATTTGGCGAAATCCCTTCCCATATTCGCGGCGAGGAGACAATCGCCAGGAGTCGGGGTGCGAAGGATCGTTGCCATTCGCCGGGTGCTGACCGACGCACTCGGCCATTTCAACGACGACGACGGCTGGTCGATGGCGAGCCACCTGGCGATCAGCGCCCTGATGGCGCTGTTCCCCTTCCTCATCTTCGCCACGACGCTGGCGAGCTTCCTCGGCGCCCAAGCCTTCGCCGAGACGGCGGTCCACCTGGTGTTCGACACGTGGCCCGAGCAGATCGCGGCGCCGATCGCCCGCGAGGTGGTCAACGTGCTGACCGTCCAGCGCGGCGACCTCTTGACCTTCGGCTTCCTGCTCGCCGCCTTCTTCGCCTCCAACGGGGTCGAGGCGCTGCGCACCTCGCTCAACCGCGCCTATCGCGTCAGCGAGACGCACTCGATCGTCTTCAGGCGGCTGCAGAGTCTGCTGTTCGTGCTGGTGGCGACGATGAGCTTCGTGGCGATCAGCGTGCTGCTGGTCTTCGCGCCGCTGATCTCCAGGCTGGCGCGCTCGCAGTTCGACTGGATCGACCCCTATATGGGGACCATCACGCTGTGGCGGTTCGTCATCGCCTCGACCGTCATCGTGCTGGCGCTGGTGGCCGTGCATTTCTGGCTGCCGGCCGGAAAAAGGCGCTTCGTCGACATCGTGCCCGGCATCCTGTTCACGCTGATCGGCTGGGTGGCCGGCTCGACGATCTTCGCCACCTACCTGGAGTATTTCTCGTCCTACGTGACGACCTATGCCGGGCTGGCCTCGATCATGGTGGCAGTGGTCTTCCTCTACATCATGTCGCTGATCTTCATCGTCGGCGGCGAGCTCAACGCCGCCATCAAGCGCTATCTCGAGGCGCGGGCCCGCGTCGGCGCGGGCTAGGCGGCGCGGCGCTCAGTCCGGGACGCGCGGCACCAGGCGCCGGCCGGCGCGGCTCATGGCGAGGCCGACGCCGAGCGTCGTCAGCGCCATTCCGGCCACCTGCAAGGGCGTCAGCGCCTCGCCGAACAGCAGCCACGCCATCAGCGCGGTGACGGCCGGCACGAGGTAGAACAGCGAGGCGACGCGCGACACCTCGCCCTGGCGGATGAGCAGCATCAACAGGACGATGGCGCCGATCGACAGCACGAGGACCAGCCAGGCCATGGCAAAGATCAGCTCGGCGTTGACGACGACCGTGCCGGTTTCGGTGGCCAGAGCGGCGACGGCGGTCAGCAGCGCAGCGCCGAGATACTGGAAGGCGGTGCCGCTCACCAGGTCGGTGGCGCCGCCGACGCGCTTCTGGACGATCGTGCCCAGGCTCATGGCGACCACCGCGCAGGTCGCCGCAGCGACGGTGGCGACGCCGATGCCGCTGCCCAGCGCGCCGAACTTGGGCGACAGCACCACCACCACGCCGGCGAAGCCGATGGCGAGGCCGAGCCATTGGCGTGGGGCGATCCGCTCGCCGAGCAGCGGCCGCGCTAGCACGGCGGTGATCAGCGGCTGCAGCCCGACGATCAGCGCCGAGATGCCCGCCGGCATGCCGTTGCGGATGGCCCAGAACACGCCGCCGAGGTAGACGCCGTGCATCAGCGCGCCGGCGCCCATCGCCTTCACGGCGCCCGCCGGCGCGGCGCGCCGGTGGGCGAGAAAGGGCATGACGGCGGCGAGCAGCAGGAAGGCCAGCGCGAAGCGCACCGCCAGGAAGGCAAACGGCTCGGCCCACGGCATGGCATAGCGCGCGCCGATGAAACCGGTGGCCCAGAGTGTCACAAACAGCGCAGGAATGACCCGCGCAAACGGTGTTCTCAACTCACAAACTCTCTTCTGATGGCGGTTTGCTCTAATGCTGAGCAACGAGATAAGCAAAACTAAACATTTGAAAACTAGCGTGAACAAATCTGAGCCGGCGGGGGCTGGGTCAGAGTTCCTTGTGAAGATGCGTTGGGGTCGAAAGGGACGCCCATGCTGATGAGAACTCGACCCGGCTTGGCTCATGTTGGCGGTATCACTGGTCGCCATCATTTGCTTCTTTTTCGGCGCGCTGATGGACGCCATCATGAAGGAGGATGGGTTCGGGCCCATCGGCAACACCCTGGTCTTGCTGGTGGGGTTCTTCGCCGGCATCCTTCTCGTCAACTACAACGGCATCACGCTGACCAGCCTGACCACGGCGACGGCCACCGGGCTCGGCGGGTCATTCGTCTCGCTGGCCCTGCTGGCGCATCGTCAAGGCCGGGCTGGCCCGTCTCTGACGGGACCTCGAAGCCGAGCCGGCGGCGAACCTCGCCCGGCGTGACGCCCTGCCGCCGCAGCGCGGCCAGCCCGGTGTCGCGCCGGCTCTTGGCGAGCTTGCGCCCGTCGGGCCCGTCGATCAGCCGATGGTGGAAGTAGAACGGGGCGGGCAGCCCGAGCAGCTCCTGCAGCAAGCGCTGGACGGCCGTCGCCTGGAAGAGGTCGCGGCCGCGAACGACATGGGACACGCCTTGCAGGGCGTCGTCGACGACGACCGAAAGGTGGTAACTGGTCGGCGTCTCCTTGCGCGCCAGCACGACGTCGCCCCAGGCGCGCGCATCCGCAGTGACCGGCGCGAAGGCGGCGAGCCGCTCGTCGCCGGCCTCCTGCCAGGAGCAGCGCCGCCGACGGCGTCGAGCGGCGCGTTCGACATCCAGCCGCCATGCGAAGGGCTCGCCGGCGTCGATGCGCCGTTGGCGTTCCGTCTCCGCCAGGGCCTTGTCGAGGCCCGGATAGAGCGGCGCGCCGTCGGGATCGCGCGGCCAGGGCCGTCGCCGCGTCGCCTCAGCGGCGATGTGGGCGCGCACCTCGCCGCGGCTCATGAAGGCCGGGTAGACGAGGCCGCGGCCGCGCAAGCTCGGCGCAGCGCGGCCTCGTAGTCGCCGAAATGCTCGGACTGGCGGCGCACCGGCATTTCCCACCGGATGCCGAGCCAGCGGAGGTCGTCGAGCATGCGTCCGCCTCCAGCGCGGGCGTGCAGCGCGCCAGGTCGATGTCCTCGATGCGCAGCAGCAGCCTGCCGTCGAGGCGCTCGGCCAGCTGCTGGTTGAGCAGCGCCGAATAGGCGTGGCCGAGATGCAGCTCGCCATTGGGGCTGGGGGCGAAGCGGAATGTCGGCAGGCTCATCGCGGGGCGTCCGGAAGCGGGTTGTGCGGGGTTCTCGCCGATTGCTACGGTGCGCGGCGCCCAAGAACCAGGCAGGCGATGCAACGGATCAGCTCCTTCGACGACATCGAACGCGGCCTCGACGCTCTCATTGCGCTCGACCCGCGGCTGGCGCAAGTGCGGCAGAGCTCCGGCGAGGTGCCGCTGCGGCTGCAGCAGCCCGGCTTCGCGAGCCTGGCCTCGATCATCGTGTCGCAGCAGGTGAGCCGGGCCAGCGCCGACGCCATCTTCGGGCGGCTGACGCGGCTGGTCGACCCGCTGACGCCGGAGCGCCTGCTCGCCGCCGGCGCCGGCGGCGTTCCGCGAGGCCGGCCTGTCGCGGTCCAAGGAGGTCGCCCTGGTGGCGGCGGCCCGGGCGATGGCCGAGGGGCTCGACCTGGAGCGGCTCTGCGGCGCTCGAGGCGCGGGAGGCGATCGCCGCGATGACGGCGATCCCCGGCATCGGGCCGTGGACGGCGGAGTGCTACCTGCTGTTTTCGGCGGGCCATCCCGACGTGTTCCCGGCCCGCGACGTGGCGCTGCAGAGCGCGGTCGGCCGCGCGCTCGGCCTGGCGGAGCGTCCGGGCGAGAAGTTGCTCGCGCAGATTGCCGAATCATGGAGCCCGTGGCGCGGCGTGGCGTCGCGGCTTTTCTGGGCCTATTACCGCTCGTTCAAGGGGCGGGACGCCGTGCCCGGCGCCCGAAACCCTAAAAAAGCCTGAAAAACAGCGTCTTTTGCCGGCTGGTCCCGTCGGATGCCGGCTTCACATTGCTGTCACCTCGGGCTTACACTATCCGCGCCGATCGCTTGGGTCCAAGGAGGTGCTTGAGGTGACGATCGCAGTGTCGCCGGATGGGCTGCCAGCACTGGTGCTGAACGCCGACTATCGGCCGCTGAGCTACTACCCGCTGTCGCTGTGGTCGTGGCAGGACGCGATCAAGGCGGTGTTCCTCGACCGCGTCCATATCGTCGCCGAGTACGAGCATTCGGTGTCGTCGCCGACCTTCTCGATGAAGCTGCCGAGCGTGGTCAGCCTGAAGACCTACATCAAGCCGTCGCGCAACCCGGCGTTCACCCGCTTCAACGTGTTCCTGCGCGACCGTTTCCAGTGCCAGTATTGCGGCACGCCGGAAGACCTGACCTTCGACCACGTGGTGCCGCGCCGCTGCGGCGGTGCGACGACGTGGGAGAACGTGGTCGCGGCCTGCTCGCCCTGCAACCTCAGGAAGGGCGGGCTGCTGCCGGCGCAGGCCAAGATGTGGCCGCTGCAGAAGCCGTACCAGCCGACGGTCCACGACCTGCACAACAACGGCAAGCGGTTCCCGCCCAACTATCTGCACGAAAGCTGGATGGACTACCTCTACTGGGATGTCGAACTGGAGCCCTGATCGATCGTCGTCAGGGGCGGGCCAGCGCGCCGCGGAAGGCGACCAGCGCGAGCACCAGGCTGGCGATCACGTTCCACCCCGCAAAGGACAGCCCGAGCACGCGCAGCGCCGCCTTGTCGCAAGAGGGCGGAACGATCGTCGTTGAGGGCGTCGAGCAGGCTGCCGCCGGTGTCGCCGGCTCGACGGCGCCGCAATCGGTCGGGCCCTGCCACCAGGCCCATTCGACGCCCGCGTGATAGGTGCCGAGGGCGACGCCGTAGGCCATGAGCAGGCCGCCGGCCAGAAGCAGCCCGCGCGTCACCACGCCGGGCAGGCCGAGGACCGAGGACAAGGCGGCCAGCGCCATCAGGGGAACGCCGACATAGTAGGGCAGGCGCTGCTCCAGGCAGAGCTTGCAGGGGATGTAGCCGCCGAGGTGCTGGAAGCCGAGCGCGGTGCCGACCACCACGGCCATCGCCAGCGCCAGAAAGGCGGCGGTGAGGGTCTGCAGGCGACCGGTCGGGGCGGTCAGAGGGATCATGGTCGTGATGTCCGTCCGAAGTGCGGGTCGCAGGCTCAGTGGAAGTATCTGACGGCGAGATAGAGCAAAATGAGGGCGGCGGCGCCGAGCCCGGCCAGCAGGCCCAGGCGCTTCTCGATGAAATGGCGGATCGGCTCGCCATAGGTCCTGAGCAGCCAGGCGAGGAAGTAGAAGCGGGCGCCGCGGGCGATGATGGCCGAGACGATGAACAGCCAGATGTCGACGCCGATCACGCCGGACAGGATGGTGACCACCTTGATCGGCGGCAGGTGGGCGACGCCCGAGGTCACCAGCATCAGCAGGATGAAGCCGGTGCCGCCCGACTGCCGCAGCGCCTCGAACTCGTCGAACTTGCCGTAGAATTCGAGCACCGGGCGGGCGATCGTCTCGTAGGCGAAATGGCCGAGGAACCAGCCGGCGATGCCGCCGAGCACCGAGGCGGCGGTGGCGATCGCCGCGTAGCGATAGGCCCGATCGGGGCGCGACAGGGCCATCGGCAGGAACAGGACGTCGGCCGGCACGAGAAAGACAGAGCTTTCGACGAAAGCGATGAAGGCGAGCCACCATTCGGCGGACTTCCTGGCCGCGAGCGACAGGGTCCAGTCGTAGAGTCTGCGCAGCAATGGCTCCCCCGGCGGTTTTCCGGCCCCTGTCTAGAGAGATTTGCGGCATCGCACAATGCGACGGGACCGCCGCAGCGAATTGGCGCCTCCGGCCAGTTGACGCGGGGCGGCGCCCCGTATAGTCCGCTGCCGATCTTGCCCGCTCCCGGGCGAGGCCCCTGTGGCGGAATTGGTAGACGCGGCAGACTCAAAATCTGTTGCCTTCACGGGCGTGCTGGTTCGATCCCGGCCAGGGGCACCACCTCCAAACTCGGCATTTGATTTCATTGCGCTTCTAGCGCTTCGTCCCTCACTTTCGGCCAACCCCGAAAACGGTGAGGGACAAAGTGAGGGACCATGCGCCCGATTTGTTCCGTTTCGGCACCAATTTGTGCACCGCATTTTCGGCCATTCGGCGACGGCTGGCTTTCTTCGTATAAAGAGTCGTCTGCTGCTTCGTGGCCCACCCGAAGATCGCCATGAGCTCCTCGTCCGCAGCGCCGTTTTCCGCGGCGATCGACGTGCCGGCTTTGCTCACCCCCATGGCTACCAACGCGCAGCGCCTAAGTTGGCGTCGTCCCTTGTGCGGACCCACAACGAGCCGCAAAGAGCCGCAAAGAGCAGACGTATTCAAGCCGCGTTTCCCCGACCGGAACCCTTCCCCAGATGGGGTAAGGCACAACCGTTGCCCGGTGATCAAATAAAATCTAGAGTAGTCATCCCATAGTCCGAGAGCTCGGATGGCGCTCTTTAGAACCGTGATTTTGAGTTTTGCCGTGCTGCTGTTTCCGATTGCGGTGGCGGCTTCTGCACTGCCGCATGATCACGCATCGAGTGTCGAACATGTGGTCTCCGTCGTCGATGAGACCGCTCCCCTTCACGAACCCGGCGACCACCAGACACATCACTATGGCGATCACTCCCACCAAACGATGGCGGAAGGGGTCGTGAACAGACTTCTGTGGCCTGCTGAACGACAACAGGTGACCCCAACTCCGGGGCCAGCAAACGTATCCGTCGCGCCGGAACGCCTCGATCATCCGCCCCAAGCAATCTCCATAGCCTGAAGCCAACCGCGACCCTTCTTTCAGGCGTCGTCGCGCTTGATTCCTTTCTTGGAGAACGCAAATGACCGGTAGGATCGCTAGGGGCCGGAAGGGCCTCTGGAACGACAACTGTCCCATTGATCGAAGCGAACTTGCCAGCGCGACTGTCAAGCTTCGCACCTCAGAACAGCGCGTGGAGAGACAAAAGGGCGTTGTCGCCGCGCTCCACATGATGGGAGCAGACACCGCTTCGGCGCTGATTTCGCTGGCTGAGTTCGAGGCAGAGCTGGAGACGCACCGAAGAAATCTTGAGCGGCTCGAGCCAAGAGAATAGCCGCGCGCTCAAGGCAACGATCAACTGTTCGACCCTAGTTGTCGACATCGACAGCTCGATAGACAGCCAACCCCCCACAGGAGCAGTCCGATGAAATTGAAGCTCTTGCTTTCAGCATTCACAGCCTTTGCGCTCGCGAACGTGGTACCCGGAGCCCTTGCGCAAGACGGCTCGGATGCCAGCCGCGGCCTCCCGGAAGTCTGCAGGTCAGGTAGCATGGACGAGATGCCCGCTATGCAGCAGGACGGCATGGATATGGGCAAGATGGATCAGCCCCATCGAGATCTGATGAAAAGCATGCCCGAAATGGGCAAGAACATGCATCAGGGCATGATGGCCAAGAACTTCGACGTGGCGTTCGTGTGTGGAATGATCGCACACCACCAGGGCGCAATCGACATGGCAAAGGCTGAGCTCGCTCATGGCACGGACGCCTGGGTCAGGGAGATGGCGCAGAAAGTCATTGACGCCCAGACCAAGGAGATCGGCGAGATGCTAGCTTGGTTGAAGGAAAGGACTCCGTAGGACCTTGATGCTAGAGGCGATGCCGCTCGCCTCTTTCACTGCTGTCGTTTGGAGGTCAAATGAGCGCGCCCCAGAATAGCGTCGGCGAGACTGCGACCGTCGCCTTCATCGATCTTGCTGGCTTCAGCGCGATTGCCGATGTCTATGGAGACGATGCGGCAATGAGCGTGCTTGAAGGCTTTGAGCGCATGGTGGGCGAGGCGCTCAGCGGCCACGGACCTCCGATCAAATGGATCGGGGACGAAGCGATGGTTGCGTTTCCTGATCCTGATACGGCCATTCGCGCGCTCGGCGCGTTGCTGCAAGCCTGCCGGAACGAACCGCGTCTCCCGCTCACTCGCGCAGCAGCCAACCACGGACCGGTCATCCGGCGGGCCGGCGACCTGTTCGGTTCGACGGTGAACATCGCCGCTCGCATGGCCGCACTTGCCGCTCCTGGACAGCTTCTCGCGACCCAGCCAATCGCCGAAGCGGCTGCGGCGCAAGGCATTGCGGTCCGCAGCCTTGGGAAAACCGCCTTGCGCTCGGTCGCAGTAGAGGTTCCGCTTTGGGATGTGGAGCTTGCCCCCTCGGCCGATCCGACCTGGATCGATCCTGTGTGCAAGATGCACGCCCCCTATGCGCCCTACCGTAGGTCAGAAGCAGCCGGACCATGGTTCTGCTCGCCCCAATGCGAGGAAGCATATCAAAAGTCGCCGAACACATACCTGCGGCCTCGATAGCCGAAGCGGATGTTGCTCATTGCTCCGCCAGCCTAATCCGATCAACCAAGGTCGACGGTGAGCCGCTGAAGGTCAGAGTGGATACGTTCCTTGCGCTGCTGGGCCTTTTCGCGGCCGCTTTCCTCGCCGCGACGATCTTCCCGGCTCATTCCGAGCCAGTTCTTGTCGGACTGCAACTGGCGGGCTACCCCGTGGTGCCGCTGATCATCGTTGCCAGCATCGGTAACACGCTCGGTGCCGTGGTGAACTGGGCGCTCGGACGTGGTGTCGAGCGCTTCCGGGACCGTCGATGGTTCGCCGCATCTGCCGAGTCGCTCGACCGCGCGACGACGTGGTACCAAAGGTGGGGCCGCTGGAGCCTGCTATTATCTTGGGCGCCTGTGATAGGCGACGCGCTTACCGTTGCGGCGGGGGTCCTGCGAGAGCCGCTCTGGAGCTTCCTCTTGCTGGTGGCGGTCGCCAAGACCGGACGCTACATCCTGCTCGCCGCAGCGACGGCAGGGCTTATCCAGTGATGTGGCTGTTTCACGTTGTCGCAATCAGCGTATCTGTCTTGCGGACTCCAGGCAGCAGGATCGGTTCCGTCGCCGTTGCACTTTGCGAGCCCAGGCATTGAAGGACTGGCGCTTGACAGGATGCCGCTCTTGGCGCGATGAATCGCATATGGGGATTGCGGTCTCCCCACGAGGCTTCGGCTCAAGCATCGCGTCCTAACAACCCGGCAACGGAGGACGCGTCATGCCATCTCCTACGACAATTTCCGTCGACAAGCTCTCCCGACTTTATGGAACACCGAGCTGTCCATCCCTCTTGGACGTACGAACGGACGAGGACTTCGACGCCGACCCGCGCCTTCTTCCCGGCGCGGTCCGCCGGTCCCATTTGCTTATCTCGGAATGGGTTGGAGAAGTTCCTCTCCGTCCGGCGGTCGTCATCTGCCAGAAGGGTAAGAAGCTCAGCGAAGGAGTTGCCGCATTCCTCCGTTGCCAGGGGATTGCAGCGGAGACGCTGGAAGGCGGCATCGAGGCATGGTTGGCGGCCGGCCTGCCAATGGTTCCCGAGGAAAGGATAGCGCCGCGCGACCGGCAAGGTCGTTCGGTGTGGGTGACGCGGGCCCGCCCGAAGATCGACCGGATCGCTTGCCCCTGGCTTGTCCGCCGTTTCGTCGACCCGCATGCAGTGTTCCTGTTCGTTGCCCCGGCGGAAGTGGAGGCGGTGGCCGAGCGGTTCAACGCCACCCCATTCGACGTCGAGAACGTGTTCTGGAGCCACCGCGGAGAACTCTGCACCTTTGACGTGATGGTCGAGGAGTTCGGCCTCGCCACCGAGGCGCTGCTGCGTCTCGCGAGGATTGTCCGAGGGGCTGACACGGCCCGCCTTGATTTGGAGCCTGAAGCGCCTGGACTGCTCGCCGTCTCGCTCGGCCTGTCGCGAATGCTCTCTGACGATCTCGCGCAGCTTGAGGCGGGGATGACCCTCTACGACGCCTTCTATCGCTGGAGCCGGGACGCGACCGGCGAAACCCACAACTGGCCCTCTGCCAAGGCGGGTGGCGGGCGATGAGCGCGTCTGTGGCGCCTCCCGGCGTGGTCGAGGCGAGGGGGGCCGAGCCCGATGCGACAGTCGTTGCACCACCAGTCCAGTCACTTTGGCAGATCTTTGTCCGCTTTCTGCGCTTCGGGTTACTCGCCTGGGGTGGGCCTGTCGCCCAGATCGCCATGATCCGGCGCGAACTGGTTGACGAGCAGCACTGGCTCTCGAGCAGCCGTTTCAATCGGCTCCTGGCAATCTATCAGGTGCTTCCTGGACCGGAAGCGCACGAGCTATGTGTCCACATCGGCATGCTGGCTGGCAAACGCCTCGGAGGGCTCCTCGCCGGCCTCGGGTTCATGCTGCCGGGCTTCATGCTGATGTTCGCCCTTTCATGGCTCTACTTCAGGATCGACATCTCCCAGTCGGCTCTAGGACCAGTCCTGATCGGCGTTCAAGTCGCTGTCATTGCCCTGATCGTGCGGGCGGTGCATCGGATCGGCGAGCACGTCCTGCTCGACGAATGGCTGTGGGTGATAGGATTCGCATGCGGGCTGTTGACGCTCTTGGGGGCGAGCTTCTGGGTCACACTCCCCACGGCAGGGCTCTGCTATGCTTTGGCCAGACGGGACAAGCCTGCGTGGGCGGTAGCAGCGCTGCTGCTGGCTGCGTTGATCACCTACGCGGCCGCGCCCGAGGTCGGATTGTTGCAGTCTTTTCCGATCCATGTGGAAGAGACAGCAACCCGGCCTTCGCTGTGGGGTCTCTTCTTCTCGGGCCTCAAGGCGGGTCTTCTGACCTTCGGCGGAGCTTATACCGCCATTCCCTTCCTGCGCGACGACGCCGTGGGCAGCGGCTGGATGACGGATCCCCAGTTCCTCGACGGTCTTGCGCTGTCAGGCATTCTGCCGGCCCCACTCATCATCTTCTCGACCTTCGTCGGCTATGTCGGGGGAGGTCCGCTCGGCGCTGTCGCGATGACCGTCGGCATCTTTCTGCCTGCCTTCGGGTTCTCGCTCTTGTTCCACCAGCGGCTCGAACAAGTCGTCGAGAACAGCGCCCTGCACGCCTTTCTGGAAGGAGTTGCCGCCGGGGTGGTTGGCATAATTGCCGCGACGACCGTTGAGTTGACAATCGCTCTGGTCGGCCGGCTGCCGTCACTTCCATTCGCCTTGCCCATGTTCGGGCTGGCGCTAGCCATTCTCTACCTCTGGAAGTCGAAGCTGAACATCGTTCTTGCGATCCTCGTCTGTGGAGGACTGGGGTGGAGGCTGTTCTGATGACCGACGTTCAGCGAACGCAGGAAATGAAACCGGTGGTGAGACACAATCCGTGGTCGCTCGACTTCTCATCGTGGCGTTCCAACCTCCGATTCTCAGCAAAACTCTGCGCGACTACTGCATGTCTCCGGTAGTGTCCGCTTTTAGACTGCGTCCAATCGGGCACAAATGACGGAGATGGGCGAAAAGCTGCTCTTGGTGGTCTCTTAGCCTTGCCGTCTACTTTTGACGCGGCTAGACTGTCAACTTAACGGCGTCCTTCAGGCGTGCACCAAGTTCATGGGAAGGAGTTTCGACGCTTTCCCCTAGGCGCTGCATCGCAGGTTGGTGTGCATTTTTTTTTCAGATGCGATGCGTTCCCTGCATCATCGCGGGCCCCTATAGCTGCAGTGATGAATGCGTCGACCGAATATCCGCTGGACAACGAGCTACTCTCGGATGTCCAGCGCTTGTCCTTCGAATATTTTCTGACTGAGGCCAACCCGGTAAATGGCCTGATTGCCGATCGCAACGCCTCCGGGTCGCCGGCCAGTATCGCCGCCGTCGGGCTGGCCCTATCGTGCTATCCCGTCGGTGTCGAGCGGGGCTTCATGACGCGAGCCGCCGCCGCTAATCGGACGCTCGCCACGCTTCGCTTTTTCTGGGACGCCCCACACGGACCGGAACCGAACGCGACCGGCTACAAGGGCTTCTACTATCATTTTCTTGATATGGAGACCGGGCGCCGCGTCTGGAATTGTGAACTCTCGACAGTCGATACGGCCCTGCTGCTTGCCGGGGTACTCGTCGCCGGAGCCTATTTCGACGAGGACGACGAACTCGAGCTGGAAATCCGTCGGCTTGCCGATGCGCTCTACAGCCGGGCCGATTGGTGCTGGGCGCTGAACGGTGGACCCGCCCTCGCTCATGGCTGGCGGCCTAAGAGAGGGTTTCTCCGCTATCGCTGGCAAGGCTACGATGAAGCACTGATCCTTTATGTGCTGGGTCTCGGCTCGCCGACATATCCGATCCCGCCAGAGAGCTATGCGGCCTGGCTATCCACCTACAAATGGAAAAAGATCTACGGCCGGGAACTGGTCTATGCTGGTCCGCTCTTCATTCATCAGATGTCGCATATCTGGATCGACTTTCGCGGCATCCGCGACGCTTTCATGCGCAATCGAGGCAGCGACTATTTCGAGAACAGCCGCCAGGCGACCTATCTGCAACGCGACTACGCTATCCGCAATCCAAAGGGTTTTAGCAGTTATGGCGAGAATTGCTGGGGCATCACCGCCAGCGACGGCCCAGCCGCGACAAAGATGTCAATGACGGTCGGTAATCGCCGTTTTTTCGGGTATTTGGCGCGTGGCGCGCCCTTCGGTCCCGATGACGGTACGTTGTCGCCGTGGGCGGCTATCACCTCACTGCCCTTCGCGCCAGAGATCGTTCTGCCGGTTCTGCGGCGCTTTCACGAAATGGACCTCCACGAGGGTAATCCATACGGGTTCACCGCGAGCTTCAATCCCACAATAGCTGCCGCCGACGGTCGGGCCTGCGGTTGGGTATCGCCGCATCATGTCGGCATCAATCAGGGACCCATCGCCCTGATGATCGAGAATTTCCGATCGGAGTTCCTATGGCGGCTGATGCGACGCGTGCCGGCCATTACCAGGGGATTGCACCGAGCCGGCTTTTCGGGCGGTTGGTTGTAGGCAGCGTGCTGATGCGCTTCGATCGTGCCATTCAGGCACGCTAGACCAACACGATTTCGCCGGCATCGACGGCGACCGTCGTCCCTTTCTCGCCGTCGATCGCGGCGAGAATGTCCGGCAGGGCGCAGATGACCGCGCGCTTGCCGGTCGACCGGGCGAAGTCCTGCACCGCCTCGACCTTCGGCCCCATCGAGCCGGCGGGGAAGCTGTAGCGGTCCATCGCGTCGGGCGTCGCCGAGCGGATCGCCTTCTGGCTCGGGCTTGCCCCAGTCGACGATAGACGGCGTCGGCATCGGTCGCGCATGACGAAGACGTCGGCGCCGATCTCGCGTGGCCAGCAGCTCCGAGGCACAGATCCTTGTCGATCACGCACTCGACGCCGACCAGATGCCGGTCCTTGCCCGGCTCGTACATGGTCGGGATGCCGCCGCCGCCGGCGGCGATGACCACGGTGCCCTTCTCCAGCAGCCACTTGATCGGCCGCAGCTCGAAGATCCGCTTGGGCAGCGGCGAGGGCACGACGCGGCGCCATTTCTTGCCGTCCGGCTTGACCTCCAGCCCTTGTCCTCGGCCTCGCTTGCGCGCCTCTTCCTCCGTCGTAGACCTGGCCGATGAACTTGGTCGGGTCCTTGAAGGCCGGGTCGTTCGGGTCGACCTCGACCATCGTCAGGAGCGTGGCGAACGGCTTCTCGAAGGGCAGCAGGTTGCCGAGCTCCTGCTCGATCATGTAGCCGATCATGCCCTCGGTCTCGGCGCCGAGCACGTCGAGCGGGTAGTCCTCGCCCTCGTAGGCCAGCTCCTGCAGGGCGAGCAGCCCGACCTGCGGGCCGTTGCCGTGGGTGATGACCAGTCTCGTGCTCGAGGCAGAGCGGCGCCAGCGCCTCGGCGGCGATGCGCGACGTTGCGGCGCTGGTTGTCGGCGGTCATCGTCCTCGCCGCGCTTCAGGAGCGCGTTGCCGCCGAGTGCGACGACGACGCGTCCCATGGCTCAGTCCCCCAGCGTGGCGACGAGGATCGCCTTGATCGTGTGCATGCGGTTCTCGGCCTGCTCGAAGGCGATGTTCATCGGACTCTCGAAGACTTCGTCGGTCACCTCCATCTCGGTGATGCCGAACTTCTCGGCCATCTCCTTGCCGATCTTGGTCTCGGTGTCGTGGAAGGCCGGCAGGCAGTGCATGAACTTGACGCTGCGGGTTGCCGCGTCTTCTTCATCAGCGCCTTGTTGACCTGGTAGGGCTTGAGCAGCTTGATGCGCTCTTCCCAGACCTCCTTGGCTCGCCCATCGAGACCCAGACGTCGGTGTGGACGAAGTCGACGCCCTTGACCGCCCTTGTCGATGTCGTCGGTGATCATGATGCGCGCGCCGGCTCTCGGCGGCACGCTCGTCGCGCCATCTTCTGCACGTCCTCGTGGGGCTGGTTCTCCTTCGGGGCGCACCATGCGCACGTCGCAGCCCATCATGGCGCCGAGCATCAGCAGCGAGTTGCCCATGTTGTTGCGGGCGTCGCCGAGGAAGGCATAGGCGATCTGGGTGCGCGGCTTGTCGGCGTGCTCGACCATGGTCAGCACGTCGGCGAGCATCTGCGTCGGGTGCCAGTCGTCGGTCAGGCCGTTGTAGACCGGCACGCCGGCATATTTGGCCAGCTCGTCGACCATGCCCTGGCCGGAGCCGCGGAACTCGATGGCGTCGAACATGCGGCCCGAGCACGCGGGCGGTGTCCTTCATCGATTCCTTGTGGCCGATCTGGCTGCCGCTCGGGTCGAGATAGGTGACGTGCGCGCCCTGGTCGTAGGCGGCGACCTCGAAGGCGCAGCGGGTGCGCGTCGAGGTCTTCTCGAAGATCAGGCAGATCTCCTTGCCCGACCAGCGCCTGCTGCTCGGTGCGGGCATATTTCGCGCGCTTCAGGTCGCGCGAGAGGTCGAGCAGATAGAGCATCTCGCGCTGGCGTGAAGTCGTCGATCTTCAGGTAGCTGCGGCCCTTGAGATTGAAAGCCATGGCAGTTCCTCCCGAATTGCGTCGTTCAGTAGGCCGGGTCGCGCAGGATCGGGCAGGTCATGCAGTGCCCGCCGCCGCGGCCGCGGCCGAGCTCCTGGCTGCGCGATGGTGATGACCTCGACGCCGGCCTGGCGCAGCAGCGTGTTGGTGTGGGTGTTGCGGTCGTAGCCGACCACCACGCCGGGCTCGAGCGCGACGACGTTGTTGCCGTCGTCCCATTGCTCGCGCTCCTGCTCGAAGGCGTTGCCGCCGGTGCCGACGACCAGCAGGTCCTTGAGGCCCAGCGCCTCCTTGTAGACGTCGAAGAGATGGCCCTTGTCCCTGCTGATCTCGATGCCGCCGTCGCCGTCGGGGCGCAGCGAGAAGCAGGTGATCTGGTCGACCACCTCGCGGAAGGCGGTCACCTTGTCGTGGTCGAGGCAGGTGAAGACGGTGTCGAGATGCATGGCGGCGCGCGACTTCGGCATCACGCAGGCGATGACGCGCTCGGCGCCGCCCTTGGCGAACAGCCGGTCGGCGACCTGGTTCACCGCCTGGCGGGTGGTGCGCTCGCCCATGCCGATCAGCACGACGCCCTTGCCGATCGGCATGACGTCGCCGCCTTCCATGCGAGGTGTTGCCCCAGTCCTCGTCGCTGTCGCCCCACCAGATCTCGAACTCGTTCTTGGTGAACAGCGGATGGAACTTGTAGACGGCGCGCTGGTAGCAGCGTCTCCGGCTTGCGCGCCGGCCAGAACATCGGGTTGCAGCGTCACGCCGTCGTAGATCCAGCAGGACGGGTCGCGCTGGAAGAGCGCGTTCGGCACCGGCCGGACGATGAACTCGCTGGCCGACAGCACGTCGCGCATGAGCGGCGTGACCAAGTCCTTCGGGCAGGTCCTCGAGCACGATGCCGCCGAGCAGGTGCCGCGCCAGGAGATGGCCGTTCGAGCTCGTCCAGCCATGGCCGGAGCAGCCGGGCGAAGGTGGGCCCGACATAGTTGTCGTTGATGCGCCGGTCGAGCACGAAGGCGCGCGCCTTCCGGCGAGCTGTCGAAGACCTCGGCCGAGCAGGTCCTGGATGTCGTAGACCTCGATGCCGCGGTCCTTCATCCTGAAGCACGAAGTCGGCGTGGTCGGAGCGCGCCTTCTGGACCCAGATCACGTCGTCGAACAGGAGATCGTGGCAGTTGCCGGGAGTCAGCCGCTCATGCGCGAGCGACGGGCGCGACACCATGACCTTCTTGAGCTTGCCGATTTCCGAATGGACACCGAGTTGCATCGTCAGACCTCCCTGAGCGTGTCGTTGGGCGCCGCCTCGGCGCCAGTGCGGGCGCGTTGCCATTTGATCCAGACATGGATCGGAATGCCCGCAAGGATGAGCAGGAAGCCCAGGAACACGGTCTGGGGTCCCGCCCCGTAGATGGCGAGCACGGCGTAGACGAAGCCGAGCGCGCCAAGGGTGGCGACCTTGGGCAGGTCGCGGCCCGCCGCGCTTCGCCCGCCGCGGATCAGGATCATCAGCTCGGCCAGCGAGCAGAGCGCATAGGGCAAGAGGCTCGACATCACCGCGAGCAGGATGATGGTGTTGAAAGCGCCGACCAGCCCCTGCGAGAAGTTCATGATGACCAGGAGCGAAGCCAGCAGGTTCGAGAAGATGAGCGCGTTGGCGGGCGTGCCGAACCGCGAAAGTCGGCCGAGCCAGTCTGGGAAGACGCGGTCGAGCGCCGCGCCGTAGGGCACCTGGCCGGTGAGCAGGGTGAAGCCGTTCAGCGTGCCGAAGGTGGAGATGACGGCGCCGAGTGCGACCAGGACGCCGCCGACAGGACCCCACATCGACCCGCGAGACGTCGGCGAGCGGTGCCGATGAGGCGGCGAGCTGCGGCCGAGGGAACGACGCCGATCGCCACGGTCGTGACCGATATGTAGACCGCTGCGGCGATCAGCACGCCGATGATGGTCGCGCGCGGGATCGTGTGTTCCGGGTCGACCACCTCGCCGGCCGGCACCGTGGCCGATTCCAGCCCGAGATAGGCCCACAGCGTCAGGGCCGCCGCGGCGGAGATGGCGGAGAGGTTGGACATGCCGCTGGTGTTCAGCGGCGGATAGTTGGCCGGATCGATCCAGAAGCAGCCCGAGCGCGCCGATCAGCACCAGCGGCACCAGCTTCAAGGCCGTCGTCACGATCTGGACGAAGCCGGCCTCCTCGACACCTCGGATGTTGACCAGCGTCAGCGCCCAGATCGCGGTCAGCGCCACAGCGAGGCTGAGAGCGGCGATGCGGCGACGGCCGGCACCAGGAAGCCGACATAGCCGGCAAGCGCGACGGCGACGCCGGCATTGCCGGTCCAGAGCGCGATCCAGTAGCCCCAGGCGATGATGAAGCCGGCGAACTCGCCGTAGCCGGCCTCGGTGTAGGCATAGGGCCCACCCGTCTTGGTGACGAGGCGCGACAGCCGGCCGAAGATGACCGCCAGCACAAGCGCCCCGAGCGAAGTCAGGATCCAGCCGGCGAGCGAGATCGGCCCGAAGGCCGCGAGCGAGGCGGGCAGAAGGAAGATGCCGGAGCCGATCATATTGCCGACCACCAGCGCCGTGCAGGCCACCAGCCCCAGGGCGCCGGGCGCGCGACCTCGCTTGCTCGAATGTGGCGGTCTCCTGCAGCACGGGATCACCGCTGTCGGCGCCGGCGCCGGCGGCGGGCGTGTCGGTGATCAGCGCGCGCGACGCTCAGCGACGACGACGATGATGACCATGAGGATGACCAGCAGGGCCCAGACGAAGCGCAGCCAGCGGTCGTAGGAGACGCGGCCGATCGCCAGACCGCCCATGACGACCGCGAAGGTCGGGTTGAACAGGTTCACCCAGCCGTTGGCCGACTGATAGGCGGTGACCGTCAGGTCCCGCTGCACGCCGGCGAAGTCCGACAGCGGCGCCAGGATCGGCATCGTCAGCACCGCCAGCCCGGAGGACGAGGGCACCAGGAAGGACAGCAGCGTCTGGAACGCCAGCATCGTGTTGATGAACAGCACGTCGCCGAGCCCGGCCAGCCAGCCGGCGAGCGCGTTGAGGATGGTGTCGGTGATCTTGCCGGCATCCATCACCACGACGATGCCGCGCGCCACGCCGATGATCAGCGCCACGCCCGAGCAGGTCGCGGGCGCCGTTGACGAAGGTGTTGACGAAGGTCTCCTCGTCGAGGCTGGTCTCGGCGGAGAACTTGCCGACGAACCAGGTGAGGATCGACATGCCGAGGAACAGCGCCGACATCTGCCCCATCCACCAGCCGAGCGCGATGACGCCGTAGAGCATGATGGCGAAGGTGATGCCGAACAGCGCCAGGATGATGCCGCGCACCCGGGTGAATTCGGGCAGCGGCGCGCCCTCGGCTGCGCCCTTCAGGAAGTGCGCGATGTTGTCTCTCGCGCTGATCCGCGACGACCGAGTGAGCCGGGATCGACCTTCACGCGCGTTGCGTAGCGCATCACGTAGAAAATGCCGGCCAGCGAGGCAGACCACCAGGATGAACACCCGCAGCACCAGGCCGTCGGTGAAGGGCACTCCGGCGGCGTTCGAGGCGATCACCGTGGCGAAGGCGTTGAAGGTCGAGCCGAGCGTGCCGATGCCCGCGCCCAGCATGATGACGGCCACGCCGGTCAGCGCATCGTAGCCGGCTCGGATGAACACCGGCAGCACGATGGCGTAGAAGGCGAGGCTCTCCTCGGCCATGCCGTAGCTCGTGCCGCCGGCGGCGAAGGCGGCCATCAGGATCGGGATCATCCAGATCTCCCGACCCTCGCAGCGCGTTGAGCAGCCAGCCGATGCCGGCATCGATCGCGCCGGTTTTGCGTCACCACCGCCAGGAACCCGCCGATGACCAGCACGAAGACCGCCACGTCGATGGCGTTGGCCATGCCGGTGTCGGGATTGTAGAGCCCGGCGATCGGCGCCATCAGGATGGCGCGCAGCCCCTGCGGGTTGGGCTCGACGAGGTGGAAGGTGCCCGGGACCGGGGCGTCCTTGCCGAGCGTGGGGTTGAGCGCCCGCTCGTATTGGCCGGCCGGGATGATCCAGGTCAGCGCAGCCACGACGATGATCAGCACGAAGAGGATCGTGAAAGCGGTCGGAAACTTGCGCGGCATCGGCCTATCCCCGCTGCTGGCTTCCGGGTGCCGCAGTCAGCGGCCGAAGTGCTCCCTCAGCATCGGACCACGCAGTGTCGACCGAGATCGTGCCGACGATCCGCGCGTCGCAGCCGCTGGCGAAGCCGCTGCGGGCCAAGCATTCGTCCCCGTTCGAGGTCCGTGTCCCAGTAGCGAACGTCGAGCGTCAGCGCCTTCCAGCTGTAGGAGGCGCCGACCGTCCAGGCGAGCTGCTCGAAGGCTTCGGGGTCCTCGAAGAACTGGTAGCCGATGCCGGCATAGACCGAGAAATCGTGCGGCAGCGGCACCTTGATGCCGCCGGCAACGAAGGTGGCGGTGTTGCCGCTCTGATTGAAATCGGGCGCGAAGAAGACGCGGGCACCCAGCGTGAACTTGTCCTGGAAATTGTAGTCCGCCTTGGCGAAAACCTCGCCATAGTCGGGGCTCACATCCTCAGGCGCGTAGAAGTAGTGGACATAGCCGAGATCGAGCGAAAGGGGCCCGAACTCCGGCCGGATGCCGATCGCCGTGTCGATCTCGGCGCCCTCGAAGTCTTCGCCGAAATTGACGTTCGAGGACCAGACGTTGAAGTAGACCGGTCCGATGCTCGGCTCGATGTAGCCCTGGATGGCCGGATCGTTGCCTGAGTTGGTGATGCCGCGCGAGATGTAGTTGGTCGTGAAGGCGAGCCCGACTGCGATGTCAAAGGGGAAGGTCCCGACCTCGCCGGCCGCCACAGCATCCCTCTCGGAAGCCGTCGGGGTGATGGGCTCGATCGCCTGTTCGACAGCCGATGCCGGCGACGTGAGCAACACGCCAGCGGCAAGCATCGGGAAAAGAAACGAATTTCCCGCCATGGCGACCTCCGGTCCCCCTCGCCGGGTACCCGTACCCGCAGCGAGCACCGCGAGCGAAGACTAGGAGTTTCGACACCAGAATGCGCGTAGCATCGGGTAGTCTCGGGGTATCACAGTCAAAATCGGGCTGTTCTCCCCGCTACATCCCGAAAAGCAACTGCGCCGAAAGGCATAGCGATCTAGTGGTAGCTTCGCTCCCGCGACGTTGGCGCTAGGTCGTTGAACTTGCTCAAATCGGGTGCGCCGGCCAGGGGCACCAAGATTTGCGCATCACCGGGGATTCGCAAACGCGCGTGCAAAGAGTAGGCTCGCCGCCGGCAGACGTCGCATCGCGTCGTCCAAGGAGGGTCGAGGAATGAGACCGCTGGTGATCGCCGCCCTGTTCGCGATGTGCTGTTGGACGGCGCAAGCCGAGGAAGCCCAAGGGGTTAGCGTCACTGTCGACAATTTCCCCCGGGCCGAGAGCGACCTCTATTTCGGCAATGCGCTGAAGGACGCCGGCGGGACCGGCAAGTTCGGGCATCATCGCGAGCCGATGTCGATCGAACATCAGAGCGTCATCCGCGCCAACCGCGACACCCTCTACTCTTCCGCCGTCATCGACCTGGACGCCGGGCCTGCCACCATCACCTTGCCGGACGCCGGCAAGCGCTTTCGGTCCATGCAAGTGATCAACGAGGACCACTATGTGGTCGGCGACGTCGAATACGAGGCCGGCGACTACACCTACGATCGCGACATGGCGGGCACGCGCTACATCGTCGTCGCCCTGCGCACCTTGGTGGATCCGAACGACCCGGACGATGTCGACAAGGTCCATGTCCTACAGGACGCGTCCAAGATCAGCCAGGCGGCGCCCGGGACGTTCGACGTGCCGAATTGGGACCAGGCCAGCCAGAAGACGGTCCGCGAGGCCCTGCTCGTGCTCGGCTCGACCATTCCGGACTTCAAGGGCGCGTTTGGGCAGAAGAACGCGGTGGATCCGGTGAGGCACCTGATCGGCACCGCGCTTGGCTGGGGCGGCAACCCCGAGAAGGACGCCACCTATCTCAACGTCACCCCAGCGCTCAATGACGGCAAGACCGTCCATCGGCTGGTCGTCAACGACGTTCCCGTCGACGGCTTCTGGTCGATCAGCGTCTACAATGCCGACGGGTACTTCCAGAAGAACGACCTCGACGCCTATTCGCTGAACGACATCACGGCGACCAAGCAGGCCGACGGGTCGGTCGCGGTGCAGTTCGGCGGCTGCGACGGCAAGGTCGCCAACTGCCTGCCGATCAGCGAGGGCTGGAACTACACGGTCCGGCTCTACAGGCCGCGGGCCGAAATCCTCGACGGCTCATGGACGTTCCCAAAGCCGGAGCCGGCCCATTAGCATGCTGGAACGGCGAAGCACCTACCCAGCGCTCTACGCGGACTTCCGCTGGGACATCCCCGACCGCTTCAACATCGGCACGGCGATCGCCGACGCGTGGGCCGCGCGCGAGCCCGACCGCGTGGCACTGCTGGAGTACCGGACGGAGGGGGCGCCGCGCACGCTCACCTATGGCGAGCTCGCCCGCCAGTCCGACGCGCTGGCGGCGGGGCTGCGCCGCCAGGGGATCCGCCGCGGCGACCGCGTGGCGCTGCTCTTGCCGCAATGCTTCGAGACGGCGATCGCCCATGCGGCGATCTACAAGCTCGGCGCCATCGCGGTGCCGTTGGCGCTGCTGTTCGGGGTAGAGGCGCTCGAATACCGGCTGCAGACGGCCGGCGTGCGGGCGGTGGTCACCAATGCCGCCGGCCTCGCCAAGCTCGGCGCGATCCAGGCGCGGCTGCCCTCGCTGGAGGCGATCGTCTCGATCGACGGCGCGGACGGTGGAGCGGCTGGATTTCCGGCGCCTGGTCGCCGACCATGCGGGGGCCGGCTTCGAGGCCGAGCCGACGCGCGCCGACGACCCGGCGATGATGATCTTCACCTCCGGCACGACCGGCCCGCCCAAGGGCGCGCTGCACGGCCATCGGGTGCTGCTCGGCCACCTGCCGGGCGTCCAGATGCCGCACGAGTTCCTGCCGCAGCCGCATGACCGGCTGTGGACGCCGGCCGACTGGGCGTGGGCCGGCGGGCTGCTCAACGTGCTGCTGCCCGGGCTGCTGCTCGGCGTGCCGGTGGTGTCGGGGCGGTTCGAGAAGTTCGATCCCGAGCAGGCGCTGCTGCTGATGGAGAAGATGCGGGTGCGCAACGCCTTCGTGCCGCCGACGGCGCTGCGCATGATGAAGTCGGTGACGGAGATCTCGAAACGCTTCCGGCTCGACCTGCGCACCGTCGGCTCGGGCGGCGAATTGCTGGGCCGCGAGACGTATGAGTGGGCGCGCGCCGAGCTCGGGCTGGCCGTCAACGAGTTCTACGGCCAGACCGAGTGCAACCTGGTGCTGGCCTCCTGTGCCGCGCTCGGCGTCTCGCCGACCGGGCGCCATCGGGCTGCCGGTGCCCGGCCATCGCGTCGCGCTGATCGACGACAGCGGACGCGAGGTGGCGCCGGGCGAGGTCGGGCAGATCGCGGTGCGCCAGGCCCGACCCGGTCATGTTCCTCGAATACTGGGAGAATCCGGAGGCGACGGAGCGAAAGTTCATCGGCGACTGGATGACGACCGGCGACCAGGGCATCCGCGACGCCGACGGCTACGTGCAGTTCTTCGGCCGCGACGACGACGTGATCACGTCGGCCGGGTTCCGCATCGGCCCGGGAGAGATCGAGGATTGCCTGATCGGGCATCCGGCGGTGGCGCTGGCCGCCGTGGTCGGCAAGCCGGACCCGGTGCGCACCGAGATCGTCAAGGCCTATGTGGTGCTGAAGGACGGGATCGAGCCGCGGCCCGGCCTGGCGGAGGACATCGCACGCTTCGTGCGGGAACGCCTGTCGGCGCACGAATATCCGCGCGAGGTGGAGTTCGTCGCCACCATGCCGCTGACGACGACCGGCAAGGTTATCCGCCGCATCTTCCGCGACCGCGCGCGCGGCGAGGGCTAACGGCGGCGGAGCAGGCCGCGCAGCCGGTTGCGCAGCAGGCGGGCCATGTTCCGCGTCTCCCGGTAGAGATGCAGCTGCGAGGCCGCCTGGCGCGTCGCTCGGTCGGCGTCGGGCGACAGGCCGACGACGATGGTGCCGATCGGCCGGCGCTCGCTCCACAGCCGGCTCATCACCGGATGGTCGGGCGTGGCGCAGGAATCGGTGATGTCGATGTTGGGGTCTTCGAGGTGGTTGGCGGTCACCTCGATCATCAGCAGCGTGCCGGGCGAGTAGAGCGGAGAGGCTCTCGTCATAGGCGGTCTTCCAGGTGTAGGCGGTGCCGGCCTCGACGAAGACGATCAGGCAGGCGACGACGCGGCCGTCCAGCAGCAGGCTATGGACCCGGCACATGTCGCGCTCGGCGAGGCGGAAGACGGCCTCGCGGGCGAAGGCGGCGCGGTAGCGGTCGCTCGCCATGGCGCTGCGCTCGCGGCCCTTCCAGCCCGAGGCTTCGAGGGTGAGGAAGGCCTCGACGCCGAGCCGCACCTCGTCGGGCGTGCGGGCGACGCGGTACTCCAGGGCGCCGTGCTCGGCGAAGCGCCGCTTCAGCCGGCGGAACTCGCGGAAATGGTGGGCTCGCAGCGACTGCCGGAGATAGGCGTCGCCGTCGAGATCGCTGGCGAGGAAGGGGCGCTCGACCTCGCTGGTGGTGACCAGCGGCAGCCCGCTGCGGTCGGCCACCGCCGTCGAGCAGGCTGGCGACGGGGCCGTCGAGGCGCATCTCCGGGAAGACGAAGACGTTCGGGAACTTGAGATGCGGGCGGCCCATCATCTCGAAGAAATCCTCGATGACGCCGGCCGGGTCGTCGCGGTCGAGCAGCGGCGTGCCGAGCGGGCCGAAGGGGTTGGACCAGGTGCGCAGCACCGAGACGCCGAGCGGGATCGGGCGGACGCTCGACCGAGAAGGGTACCAGCAGGCGCAGGCGGTTGCGGTACTCGTCGCCGTCGCGGATCACCGCCAGGCGCACCTCGCGGTCCTCGAGGCGCGGCATGGCCGGCGCGAGGAAGCGCGGGTTGAAGAAGACGTTGGGCTCGACGGACCGGTTGGCGAGGTGGTCGAGCTCCTCGACCAGGTCGAAGCCGGCGCTGGCCGAATAGATGGCGAGCTTGCGCGGCGGCCGCTGGCTGCCCAGGACCTCGACATGCGAGGGGTCGAGCGGCGCGGCGGCCAGGCCGCCGAGCTCGGCGATCATCGGGGCGGCCGAGGTGCCGCTCGATTCCTCCAGCAGCGGGACGGCGGCCATCAGGCTGCCCCCTCGGGTGCGGCGACGGCGGGCACGAAGATCGCCATGACGATGCCCAGCCGGCGCCAGACGGTGAAGGAGAGCGTCGCCGCCTCGAAGACCATCGAGGCCGCGGTGGCGATGGCGGCGCCCCACAGGCCGAGATGCGGGATCAACAGCATGCTGAGCGCCACGTTGAGGACCAGCGTCACCGCGTAGACGGCGGCGCAGATGTTCTGGTTGCCGGTCATGGTGAGCAGGCTTTCGGCCGGCCCGACGGCGGCGCGGGCGACGACGCCCGCCACCAGCGCGAACAGCAGGGGGTAGCCGCTGTCGAAGCCGGGCCCGAACAGCATCAGCATCGGCTTGCCGAGGGCGACCACCACGACCGCCATCAGCAGGGACGGCCAGAAGGTCCAGGACACGGTCTCGCGGGCGAAGGTCGCCAGCCGTGCCGGGTCGGAGTGGGTGAACTCGGCGTAGCGCTGGGCGACGCCGGCCTTGACGGCGAAGTAGACGAAATGGACGAGCGCCAGAGTCTTCACGGTGGCGAAATAGACGGCGACGTCGTCGGGTGGCAGGAAGAAGCCAACCATCAGCACGTCGGCGTTGGTGAGCAGGAAGAAGAAGCTCTCGACCAGGAAGATCGGCAGCGAAATCCAGAACCACTGGCCGAAATGCACGGTGCGCGGGCCGGCGGGGATGCGGCGGTCGATGCGGGCGGTCACGTCGACGAGCTGGGCGAGGGTCGTGAGGTAGGTGGCGAGGATGCCGGCGGTGACGGCCGTGACGGCGGTCGGCGGATAGCCGGCGACCAAGGCGCCGCCCATGAAGACGAGCATCAGGATCGGCCGCGTGATGTAGTTGGGCGCCAGCGCGGAGAGCGTCCAGGAATAGGCGCGGGAGATGCCCTGCAGCACGTCGGAGAGCGCCATCATGGGCAGGCAGACCATGCCGAGCAGGAACGGGACGAGGTAGTAAGGCTCGACGAAGTCGGACAGCAGCCACATCGCCAGCATGCCGGCCGCCGCCAGCGACGTGGAGGCGAAGAGCACGAACAGCCGGCTGGCCACCAGGATGCCGCGCAGCTCGGCCATCCGGTCGCGCTGGCGGTACTCGGGAATGAAGCGGATCACCGTCGTGTGGAAGCCCAGGCAGGACAGGTTGCCGACCAGGATCATGGTGACCCACACGAAGACGAAGATGCCGTATTCGAAGCTGCCCATCCAGCGGGCGAGCAGCACCTGGCTGACGAAGGCGATGACGGCGTTGACGACGCGAATCGAGAACGCCATCAAGGACATACGGGTGGCGACGCCGCGTTCGTCGGCGGTGAAGAGCAGGGAATCGACGCGCGCCAGCAGCGGGACGGGCGCGCGACGCCCATCGCTCAGGCAGCAGCCGGTCGGCCGTGGTGGCCGCGGAAAAGCGCAAGCGTCCGTCTCCCCTGGGTCTCGTCGTTTTGGATCGACTACAGGAGACTCTTTAACATTCGGTAGGGCGCCGATGCACGCGGAAGTCGAAATCGTGCTTGGGAATGCCGCGGCGCCTCAGGCGAAGGCGCCGTGGCAATGCTTGTACTTCTTGCCCGATCCGCACGGGCAAGGCTCGTTGCGGCCGACCTTGCCCCAGCTGGCGGGGTTGGCGGGGTCGCGCTCCTCCGGGGAGACGACGCGCTGGGTGTCCTGGCGCACCAGCACCGAGGTGTCGCCGAAATCGTCCTCGCCGGTGGTGCCGTCGAAATGGTGGCCGTGCATCTCCGGGGCCTCGGGCGGCGGCGCCTCGGCCGCCTCGCGCACCAGCTCGACCCGCATCAGCTGCGCCGTCACCGCCTGGCGGAGGTTGCCGAGCATGGCCTGGAAGAGCTCGAAGGCCTCGCCCTTATACTCGTTGAGCGGATCGCGCTGCGCATAGCCGCGAAAGCCGACCACCGAGCGGAGATGGTCGAGGTTGACGATGTGCTCGCGCCACAGATGGTCGAGCGTCTGCAGGACGATCGAGCGCTCCACATAGGCCATGATGTCGGAGCCGAAGCGCTCGGCGCGATCGGCGGCCTCGCGGTTGGCGGATGCGGCGATGCGGTCGCGGATCTCCTCCTCGGCGATGCCTTCCTCCTTGGCCCAGTCCTCGATCGGCAGGTCGAGGTTGAGGGATTCGCGGACGCCGGCCTTGAGGCCCACGGCATCCCATTGCTCGGCATAGGCGTTCTCGGGAATGTGGCGGGCGACCAGGTCGTCGATGACCTCCTCGCGCATTTCCGACACCGTCTCCGAAAGGCCCTCGGCATCCATCAGCTCGAGGCGCTGCTCGAAGATGACCTTGCGCTGGTCGTTCATCACGTCGTCGTATTTGAGCAGGTTCTTGCGGATGTCGAAGTTGCGGGCCTCGACCTTCTTCTGAGCCTTCTCCAGCGCCTTGTTGATCCACGGATGGATGATCGCCTCGTCCTCCTTGAGGCCGAGCTTCTGCAGCATGCCGTCCATGCGGTCGGACCCGAAGATGCGCATCAGGTCATCCTGCAGCGACAGGAAGAACTTGGAGCGGCCAGGATCGCCTTGGCGACCCGAGCGGCCGCGCAGCTGGTTGTCGATGCGGCGGCTCTCATGGCGCTCGGTGGCGAGCACGTAGAGGCCGCCGGCCGCCAGAGCCTTGTCCTTCAGGCGCTGAATGTCTTCGCGGATCGCCAATTCGCGCGCCACGCGATCCGGCCCCTCGGGCAGGTCGGCAAGCTCCTGGAGGATGCGCATGTCGGGGTTGCCGCCGAGCTGGATGTCGGTGCCTCGGCCGGCCATGTTGGTGGCGATGGTGATGGCCCCGGGCACGCCGGCCTGGGCGACGATGAAGGCTTCCTGCTCATGGTAGCGAGCGTTCAGCACCTGGAAGTTCTTCATGCCTTCCTGGCGCAGCCGGTCGGCGAGGAGCTCGGATTTCTCGATCGAGGTCGTGCCGACCAGGATCGGCTGGTCCTTGGCGTTGGCCTCGCGGATCTCGCGGACGATCGCCTTGTACTTCTCCTCGACCGTCCGGTAGACCTCGTCGTCCTCGTCGACGCGCAGCACCGGCAGGTTGGTCGGGATCTCGATCACGTCGAGGTTGTAGATGTTGCCGAACTCCTCCGCCTCGGTCAGCGCGGTGCCGGTCATGCCGGCCAGCTTGTCGTACATGCGGAAGTAGTTCTGGAAGGTGATGGAGGCCAGCGTCTGGTTCTCGGGCTGGATCGCCACGTGTTCCTTGGCCTCCAGCGCCTGGTGCAGGCCCTCGGAATAGCGGCGTCCCGGCATCATGCGGCCGGTGAACTCGTCGATGATGACGATCTCGCCGTTGCGCACGATGTAGTCCTTGTCGCGCTGGAACAGCCGGTGCGCCTTCAACGCGTTGTTGACGTGGTGCACCATGGCGACGTTCTCGACGTCGTAGAGCGACTCGCCCTTCAACAGGCCGGCCGCCCGCAGCATGTTCTCCAGCTTCTCGGTGCCCTCCTCGGTAAAGATGGCGGTGCGCTGCTTCTCGTCGACCTCGTAGTCGGCCGGCTCCAGCTTCAGGAGGAAGGTGTCGACGGTGTTGTACATCTCGGAGCGGTCCTCGAGCGGACCGGAGATGATGAGCGGGGTACGCGCCTCGTCGACCAGGATGGAATCGACCTCGTCGACGATCGCATAGCTGTGGTCGCGCTGAACCATCTGGACGCGCTCGTACTTCATGTTGTCGCGCAGATAGTCGAAGCCGAGCTCGTTGTTGGTGGCATAGGTGACGTCGCAGCCATAGGCGGCGCGGCGCTCCTCGTCGCTCAGGCCGTGCACGATCACGCCGACGGTCAGGCCGAGGAACTTGTAGACCCTGCCCATCCATTCGGCGTCGCGCTTGGCCAGGTAGTCGTTGACGGTGACCACGTGGACGCCCTTGCCGGCCAGCGCGTTGAGGTAGACCGGCAGCGTCGCTACCAGGGTCTTGCCCTCGCCGGTCCGCATCTCGGCGATGTCGCCCGAGTGGAGGACCATGCCGCCGATCAGCTGGACGTCGAAGGGCCGCATGCCAAGGGCGCGCTTGGCGGCCTCGCGAACCGTCGCGAAGGCGGGAATCAGGAGGTCGTCGAGCGAGGCGCCGTTTGCGAGGTCGGCGCGGAAGGTGTCGGTTCTAGCCCTGAGCTCGTCGTCGGTGAGCGTGGCGAGCTCGTTCTCCATCGCGTTGATGGCCTCGACGCGGGGCCGCATCGATTTGACGCGGCGATCGTTCGACGATCCGAAGATTTTGCGGGCGAGGCCGCCGAGACTGACCATCCAGTGGTCCTTTCAAACGTACCGGCAGGCCGCCGCCGTCGTGCTGACGCCTTGCTGAGCCGGGCCCGGGACAAGCAGAAAAACGCCCTGAAATCGCTTCTGGACGCAAAGTCGAAGGACAGATAAGAGGGGCTCTTCGCGATGTCAACGCTGCCGAAGAGCGGCGTACCGGCTCGAATTTCGCCAGGTTCCGCTGATCTGGACGCTGCCCTCAAGTTCCTATTGGAGACAATCCCGATGCTTCCTTCCCTTTCACGCGCCTTGCTGGTTTCGGCCGCCCTGGCCGTCGGCTCCCTGGCGATCGTCGCCGGTGCTGCGGCGCAGGAGGACAAGGTGGTGGCGACCGTCGACGGCGATCCGATCACCGAAGCCGACCTGCAGCTCGCGCTGACCGACCTCGGCGAGCAGTTCTCGCGCCTGCCGGCCGACCAGCGTCGCGCCGCCGCGCTGGCGGCGCTGATCGAGATCCGCCTGTTCGCCAACAAGGCCGAGGCGGCCGGGATCGATAAGCGGCCCGATTTCGAGCGCCGCATGGAACTCCTCAAGCTGCGCGCCCTGCACAGCGCGGTGGTCGAGGAGGATGTCGCTGCCAAGATCACCGACGCCGAGATGCGCACCCGCTACGATGCGGAGATGGCCAAGGCGCCCAAGGTCGAGGAGGTGCATGCCCGTCACATCCTCGTGAAGACCAAGGAAGAGGCGGAAAAGATCATCAAGGAGCTCGACGCGGGCGGCGATTTCCAGAAGCTCGCCAACGAGCACACCAGCGACCCGAGCGGCAAGACGACCGGCGGCGACCTCGGCTTCTTCGCGGCCGGCCAGATGGTTCCGGAGTTCGAGAAGGCGGCGTTCGCGCTGCCGGTCGGCTCCTACACCAAGGAGCCGGTGCAGAGCCAGTTCGGCTGGCACATCATCAAGGTCGAGGAGAAGCGGCAGCAGCCGCCGCCGCCTTTCGACCAGGTGAAGGACCAGTTCCGCTCCGTGGTGCTGCGCGACAAGTACTTCGCGCTGGTCAAGTCGCTGCGCGACGGCGCCAAGGTCGACATCTCCGACGCCGGGCTGAAAACCTCCATCGACGCGATGGAGAAGCAGCAACAACAGCCACAGCCACAGCCACAGCCGCAGCAGTAGGTCATGTCGGGCAAGGTCTCGCCGCTCGCCCCGAAAACGCAGCCCAGGATGCCGGCGATCGAGGGGGTCCGGATCGCCACGGCCGAGGCCGGGATCAAGTATCGCGGCCGCACCGACCTCATGCTGATGACGTTCGAGCCGGGCACCACGGTGGCGGGGGTGCTGACGCGCTCGCGCTGCCCATCGGCGCCGGTCGACTTCTGCCGCGCCAACCTGCCCGGCGGGCAGGCGCGAGCGCTGGTGGTCAACTCCGGCAATGCCAATGCCTTCACCGGGCGGCGCGGGCGCGAGGCGACCCGGCTCACCGGCGAGGCGGCGGCGGCTGCCGCCGGGTGCCGCGCCGAGGAGGTTTTCCTGGCTTCGACCGGGGTGATCGGCGAGCCGCTGGCTGCCGAACGGTTCAGCCATCTGTTGGTCGACATGGCGCGGTCGGCGTCCGCGGAGCGGTGGGACGAGGCCGGGCGCGCCATCATGACGCACCGACACGTTCCCCAAATTCGCGACGGCCACGGCCAGGCTCGGCGACGCCGAGGTGACGATCAACGGCATCGCCAAGGGCGCCGGGATGATCGCGCCCGACATGGCGACCATGCTCTCTTTCGTGGCCACGGATGCGCCGATCGGCGCCGTCCGCGCTGCAGGCCTTGCTCGCCAAGGGCGGTCGGCGGCACCTTCAACGCGGTCACCGTCGACAGCGACACGTCGACCAGCGACACCCTGCTGCTGTTCGCCACCGGCGCGGCCGCCCGGCGCGGCGTGCCGCGGATCGAGGAGGCTGGAGACAAGCGGCTGGTCGCCTTCCGGCGGGCGCTCAACCAGGTGCTGCAATCGCTCGCGCTGCAGGTGGTGCGGGATGGCGAGGGCGCGCGCAAGCAGATCGAGGTGACGGTCACCGGCGCCCAATCGAGCCGCTCGGCGAAGCGGATCGCGCTGTCGATCGCCAATTCGCCGCTGGTCAAGACCGCGGTGGCCGGCGAAGACGCCAATTGGGGACGCGTGGTCATGGCGGTGGGCAAGGCCGGCGAGCCGGCCGACCGCGACCGGCTGTCGATCTGGTTCGGCCCGAACCGCGTCGCCCACCACGGCGAGCGGGACCCCGGCTACTCCGAGGAAGCGACCAGCGCGTACATGCGCAACGACGAGATCCGGATTGCTGCCGATCTCGGCCTCGGGCGCGGCAAGGCCACGGTGTGGACATGCGACCTGACCAAGGAGTACGTCGAGATCAACGGCGACTATCGGAGCTGACATTGCCTGCAGAGCCAGACCTTGCCGCCGTGCGCCGCTTCGAGGCGGCCGGCTTCCGCGCCTGGCCGGCGGCCTCCGTCCACTATGACGGGACCTGGGTCATCCGGCTCACGGCGGGGTATCCGGCCAAGCGGCTTGAACTCGGTCAACCCGCTCGATCCTGGCGACCTGTCCGACCTTTCCAGCCGCATCGCCCGCGCCGACCGCCGCTTCGAGGCCTACGGAAAGCGGCTGACCTTCCGACTGTCGCCGCTCTCCGGCACCGGCCTGGCGGAGCATCTGGACGATCGCGGGTGGAGCCGCTTCTCGGAATCGACGGTGCTCGGCGTGCCGCTCGCCGACCGCCCCGCTCGATGGGGCTGTCGACCAGCTGCCGCTCAAGGACGTCGCGACCTTCACGGCCGCCGTGCTCCACGTGCGTGGTCTGGAGCCGCCGCTCAGGGCCGCGCTGTCGGAGCTGATCGGGCGCATCAGGCCGGAGATCGGGCTGTTCGTGCTGGAGAAGGGCGGCTCGCCGGTGGCGACCACCATCTGCGTGCGCGACAACGACCTTGCCGGATGCTTCGAGATCGCCACGCACCCCGACGAACGCGGCAAGGGGCATGCGCGGCGGCTGGTGCTGTCGGCGCTCAAATGGGCGAAGGCGCGCGGCGCCAGGCAGGCCTGGCTGCAGGTCGAGACCGACAACCAGCCGGCCCAGGGCCTCTATGCCGGGCTCGGCTTCGAGGAAATCTACCGCTACCACTACCGGCAGCCCGCGGAGGCCTGAGATGGAGGGGAAGCTGCCGCTGCTGCTGGTCGCCGCCTGCGCGCTGATCGATGCGGACGGGCGCGTCCTCCTGGCGCAACGGCCGGAAGGCAAGTCGCTGGCCGGCTTCTGGGAATTCCCCGGCGGCAAGGTGGAGCCCGGCGAGACGCCGGAGGAGACCGTCATCCGCGAGCTCGCCGAGGAGGTGGGCATCGTCACCGAGAGCGGCTTGCCTGGCGCCGCTCACCTTCGCCAGCCACAGCTATGAGACCTTCCACCTGTTGATGCCGCTGTTCGTCTGCCGCCGGTTCACCGGCTAGCGCCGTGCCGCGCGAGGGCCAGACGCTCAAATGGGTGCGGCCGCGCCAGATGCGCGACTATCCGATGCCGCCGGCCGACGCGCCGCTCATCCCCTTCCTCGTCGACCTGCTCTGAATCTCGAATCGGCGGCGCGTCGCGCAAGTCGTTAATCGAACGTTTAATCTCTCCTGCGTATTTGAATGACCGTGGGGCGGCACGAGGAGAGGGCATGGGCATGCAGGCCGAAGAGGAATGGGTGCGCATCCGCGGCAATCGCTCGTGGCCCCACGAGGCAGGCGTCAGCCTGATCCGCTTTGCGCTGCTGTTCGGCGTGGTCGCCGTGGCTTTCGCGCTGATCCTGGTGCCGGTGCTGGACGATCCGGCGCGGTCCTCCTGGTCGCGGGCCGACGGGCCGATCGGGGTCGATCCGATCCAAACGGGCCAGATCAAGCCCGTGCGCAGATACACGGAACGGCGCAGCGTGCTCCAGGCGACGCCTAACTCGGTGTGCGTCATTCACGACGATGGCGGGCAGAGCGGCGATTGCTGATTTTCATAGCCTGTTAACAACGACCATTTACCATAGCCACATTCGGAAAGCATTTCGCCGATTTATTAAGGCAAATCATAACAATGCGCATTGTTTCATGACCGGCATGATCTTGCGATTTCTCCGCGATTCAGCCGGCGCGACGGCTATCGAGTATGGATTGATGGCGGCGCTCGTCGCGCTCGGCATGCTGGTCGGAGCGACGGCGCTGGGCTCGCAGGTCACGGTGATGTTCGACAGCAATGCCGAGCGCCTGGAAGGCGCCGTCGAGCCGACGGTCCCCTAGGCTTCCCAGATACTCCTGCCTCTTCGTTGCTGTCGTCGTCGGTGCGACGCCAGCGCGTCGGCCAGCCGACACCGCGCCCGAGCCCGGCTTGAGCGGCTGCTGCTGGGAGGCGTGCGGCGCCCAACCGGACATCCAGATCACGCTAGAAGTCGCGCGGACGCGGCCATCGGCATCGGCGAAGCGCTCGGCATAGATCTCGGCGGCCCGTCGGAACAGCGCCCGCGTCGCGGGGCGCCGGGAGCGCGCCGCCAGGGCGTTGGTGACGCCCATGGCCCTCAGGTCGCGCAGAAGGTCGAACATCGTGGCGTAGCGCACGGTCAGCGTCTCGACGTCGGTGACGGGCAGCGCCAGGCCGGCGCGCTGGAGCAGGGCGCCGGCGTCGCGGACGTCGGCGAGCGGTGCGACGCGCGGGCTGACGCCGCCGGTGAGCTCCAGCTCGGCGGCGAGCAGGCTGTCGCGCAGCTCGGCCAGCGTGCCGGCGCCCGCCATGGCCGCCAGGAGCAGGCCGTCGGGTCGCAAGGCGCGGCGCATCTGGACGAGCGCGCCCGGCACGTCGTTCAGCTCCTGCAGGGCGAGCAGGGAGACGACGAGATCGAAGCTCTCCGGCGCCAGGCCGAGGTTCGCCGCCGGGTTGCGAGCAGCGTCGTCCTCGACGCGCAGGACGGAGCCGACCTTGCCGCTGGCGACGAGCGCGCGGGCCGCATGGTCGGTGCGGCAAAGCACGGCGGCGGCCCGCTCGAAGCGACGCTGGACGGTCGCCAGACGCTCCGCCAGGTCCTCGACGGCCCGCTCCATCAGGAAGGCAGCGCCGGGAACCGCTGCGGCGCCGGCGCGGCGGTGCCGCGCGGCGACCAACCCTTCGTCGAAGACCCGCTCCATGCGCCCTACCGTCGGTTGCAATTTCGCTTGCCGAGGACTGGCTCGGCCAGTCTCATATGGGACAAAGCAGCGGGGAATGCACGTGCCAGACCAGGAACGGCAAGCGGTGGTCGGCCTCGGTCGCAGGGCCGGGGCGGCGTTCCTCGCTGGCGCTGGGCTGGCCGCGCCGGTGGCTGCTGCCGCCGCTCTGCGCGGGCTGCTCGCGGCAGGTGGCCGCGCCGGGCACGCTGTGCGGCAGCTGCTGGGCGACGCTTCGCTTCTTCGAGCGGCCCTGGTGTCCGGTCATGGGGACGCCGTTCGACCACGATATGGGCGAGGGGCTGATCTCGCTCGAGGCGATCGCCGAGCCGCCGCCCTTCGGCCGGGCGCGCTCGGCAGTGGCCTATCGGGGCATTGCCCGCCAGATGGTGCGACGGCTCAAATATGGCGACCGTGCCGACCTCGCCCGCTGGATGGCAGGCTGGATGGTGCGGGCGGGAGACGAGCTGATCGCCGAGGCGGAGCTGGTGGTGCCGGTGCCGCTGCACTGGCAGCGGCTGGTCGCCCGCCGCTACAACCAGTCTGCCGAGCTGGCTCGCGCAGTGGCTGCACTGACGGGCAGGCCTTTCGCGCCCGCAATGCGCCCGCCGGGTCAAGCGCACGCGCCAGCAGGTGGGCCTCGGGCGGAAGGAGCGCGAAGCCAACATGCGCGGCGCCTTCCAGGTGCCGCCGGGCCGGGCAGGGCAGGTGGCGGGGCGCCATGTGCTGGTGGTCGACGACGTCTACACGACCGGCGCGACGGTGGGCGCGCTGACCCGCGCGCTCAAGGCGGCAGGCGCGCAGAGGCGTCGACATCCTGACCTTCGCGCGGGTGGTCGCCGGGGACTTTCAGGGCGACGAGGCGGCGACTATATAGGAGGTCGGAAGGGTGACCGATGGCCGAAGTGACGATCTATACGCGCATGATGTGCGGCTACTGCGCTGGCTGCGAAGCGGCTGCTCGACAGCAAGGGCGTCGCCTATGTCGAGCACGATGCGAGCTTTTCGCCGGAGCTGAGGCAGGAGATGATCCAGCGCTCGAAGGGCCGCTGGACCTTTCCCCAGATCTTCATCGGCGAGACCCATGTCGGCGGTTCCGACGAGCTGCACGCGCTCGACGCCGCCGGCAAGCTCGATGCGCTGCTGGCCGAAGGCCGGCCCAACTAGGAAACCGGAGAGGGCAAGTTCATGGGAACGTTCAAGGCGGCCGCCATCCAGATGCGCTCCGGTACCGATCCGGAGGAGAATGCCGTCGTCTTCGAGCAAATGGTCCGCGAAGCGGCGGCGGCCGGCGCGCGCTATGTGCAGACGCCGGAGATGACCAACGCCGTGGTGCGCGACAAATCCGCCCGCGCCTCGCATTTCCGTTCGGTCGAGGAGGACATCGTCGCGGCCAAGGCCGGGGCGCTGGCGGCCGAGCTCTCCATCCACGTGCATGTCGGGTCGAACGCGATCGCGCTGGCGGACGGCCGGCTTGCCAACCGGGCGCTGGTCTATACCGCAGGCGGCGCGCTGGCGGCGACGTACGACAAGATCCACATGTTCGACGTCGACCTCGACCGCGGCGAGAGCTGGCGCGAATCCGAAGCTTATGCGCCGGGCACCGAGGCGGTGGTGGTCGAGCTGCCGGAGGCAAAGCTCGGACTGGCGATCTGCTACGACCTCCGCTTCCCGCAGCTGTTCCGGGCCGAGGCGCTGGCCGGGGCCGAGGTGCTCACCGCGCCGGCGGCCTTCACGCGCCAGACGGGCGAGGCCCACTGGCACGCGCTGATGCGAGCGCGGGCGATCGAAAACGGCGCCTGGATGATCGCGGCGGCGCAAGGCGGCGTGCACCAGGACGGCCGCGAAACCTACGGTCATTCGATCATCGTCGACCCGTGGGGCAAGGTGGTGGCGGATGCCGGTGGCGCCGAGCCGACGATCGTCTACGCCGAGATCGACACGGCCGCTTCGGCCGCGGCGCGCGCCAAGATCCCCAACCTCAAGAACGCCCGGGAGTTCGGGGTGCGGACGATGGGCGGCGCCGTGCCGCTGAGGGCGGCTTCTTGATCCATTTCGCGCTGCATTGCGAGCACGGCCATGAGTTCGAGGCATGGTTCCGCAACAATGACGATTTCGAGGCACAGCAGCGGGGCGGCCTGGTCACGTGCCCGTCCTGCGGCTCCGACAAGGTGGCCAAGGCGCTGATGGCGCCTGCAGTGGCGACCTCGCGCAAGCGCGAAAAGATGGTCCTGGCGGCCGAGTGCCGAGCAGCGCGCCACGATGGCCCAGCTGCGGGCGCTGGCCGACAAGATGCGCGAAAACGCCGACTATGTCGGCGACAAGTTCGCCGAAGAGGCGCGCAAGATCCATTTCGGCGAGGTCGAGCAGCGCGGCATCTACGGCGAGGCATCGCCCGAAGAGGCGCGCGGGCTGGCCGAGGACGGCGTCGACTTCATGCCGATCCCGGTGCTGCCCGACGAGCAAAACTGAACGCGTCGCCGGGCTGGGATTGCTCTAGCCCTCGACGGCGGCGTCCCGTGGCGAAGCCGCCGGCTCGGCGACCCGCTCCGCCATCACCATGTAGTTGACGTCCATGTCGCGGGACCGCTGCCAGCGGTCGGCGAGGGGGTTGTAGACGACGCCGGTGCGGTCGACCACGGCCATGCCGGCCTTGGCGAGTGCCGCCTCCAGCTCATCGGGGCGGACCAGCCGGCCGTACTGGTGGGTGCCGCGCGGCAGCCAGCGCAGCACGTATTCGGCGCCGATGATCGCCAGCCCGAGCGCCTTGAAGGTGCGGTTGATGGTGGCGACGAACATGATGCCTTCCGACCTCACCATCTCGCCGCACTTGGCGACGAAGAGCCCGACATCGGCGACATGCTCGACCACCTCCATGTTGAGGATGACGTCGAAGGTCTCGCCGGCATCGGCCAGGGCCTCGGCGGTGGCGACGCGGTAGTCGATCGACAGGCCGCCCTCGGCGGCGTGCAGCTTCGCCACCTCGATGTTGGTGGCGGAAGCATCGGCGCCGACCACCTCGGCGCCCAGCCGGGCCATCGGCTCCGACAGGAGCCCGCCGCCGCAGCCGATGTCGAGAATGCGCAAGCCTTCGAATGGCCGCGCCACGCGCGGGTCGCGGCCGAACCGCTGCGCGACCTGGTCGCGGATGTAGGCGAGGCGGATCGGATTGAACTTGTGCAACGGGCGGAACTTGCCGTTGGGGTTCCACCACTCGGCGGCGAGCGCGGAAAAGTGCTCGATTTCGCGATTGTCGACTGTCGACTTCTGCAGTTCAGGCATGGTGCATCGTCCCTTCGGAACGAAGGAAGTCGGGTCCTGGATGCGCAAAGTCAAGCCGCCGAGGACCGACGGCGGACGACTGTCCAGCGAAAAAGCCAGTTCTGGCGGGCCGCTTCTGTGCTATGGCGCCTGACTTCTGTCCAAACGTCAGCCCCGCATGAACCCCATCATCTCCGTCAGGGACATCCATAAGACATACGCCTCGGGCTTCGAAGCCCTGAAGGCGGTCGATCTCGACGTCCAGCGCGGCGAGATCTTCGCGCTGCTCGGCCCCAATGGCGCCGGCAAGACGACGCTGATCAGCATCATCTGCGGGCTGGTCAACCCGAGCGGCGGCACGGTGACGGTGGCCGGCCACGACAACCGGACCGACTACCGCGCCGCCCGGGCGCTGATCGGCCTGGTGCCGCAGGAGCTGACCACCAACGCCTTCGAGACGGTGTGGTCCGACGTCTCCTTCAGCCGCGGCCTGTTCGGCAAGCCGAAGGCGCCGACGATCGTCGAACGGGTGCTCAAGGACCTGTCGCTGTGGGACAAGCGCGATGCCAAGATCGTCACCCTCTCCGGCGGCATGAAGCGGCGCCTGCTGATCGCCAAGGCGCTGGTGCACGAGCCCGAGATCCTGTTCCTGGACGAACCGACGGCCGGCGTCGACGTGGAGCTCAGGCGCGACATGTGGGCTTTGGTGCGCGGCCTCAGGGACACGGGCGTCACGGTGATCCTCACCACGCACTACATCGAAGAGGCCGAGGAGATGGCCGACCGCATCGGCGTCATCAACAAGGGCGAGCTGATCCTGGTCGAGGACAAGGCGACCCTGATGCGCAACCTCGGCAAGAAGCAACTCACGCTTCAGTTGCAGAAGCCGCTCGACGGCGTGCCCGACTCGCTCGCCGGCTACAGCCTCGCGCTGGCGAGGGGGGCACCGAGCTGACCTTCACCTACGACACCCAGGGCGAGCGGACCGGCATCACGGCGCTGCTCGGCGACCTCGCGCAGGCCGGAATCCGCTTCCGGGACCTGCAGACCAAGGAGACCTCGCTCGAGGACATCTTCGTCAGCCTGGTGAGGCGCCCGTCATGAACCTCCGGGCCATGCAGGCGATCTACACGTTCGAGATGGCGCGGACGCTGCGAACGCTCCTGCAGAGCGTCGTCTCGCCGGTGATCTCCACCTCGCTCTACTTCGTGGTGTTCGGCGCGGCGATCGGATCGCGCATCACGGACATCGGCGGCGTGAGCTATGGCGCCTTCATCGTGCCGGGGCTGATCATGCTGTCGCTGCTCACGCAGAGCATCTCCAATGCCTCTTTCGGCATCTATTTCCCGAAATTCACCGGGACGATCTACGAACTCCTGTCGGCGCCGGTGTCCTCGCTGGAGATCGTCTGCGCCTATGTCGGCGCCGCGGCGACCAAATCCATCGTGCTCGGGCTGATCATCCTGGCCACCGCCTCGCTGTTCGTGCCGCTCCATTTGGAGCACCCGGTCTGGATGTTGCTGTTCCTCGTCCTGACGGCGGTCGCCTTCAGCCTTTTCGGGTTCATCATCGGCATCTGGGCCGATGGCTTCGAGAAGCTGCAGCTGGTGCCGCTGCTGATCGTCACGCCGCTCACCTTCCTCGGGGGCAGCTTCTATTCGATCGAGATGCTGCCGCCGTTCTGGCAGACGGTCAGCCTGTTCAACCCCGTCGTCTACCTGGTCAGCGGCTTCCGTTGGAGCTTCATCGGCACCGCCGACATCGGGATCGGCATCAGCCTCGGCATGACGCTTGCCTTCCTGGCCGTCTGCCTCGCACTGGTGTTCTGGATCTTCCGCACCGGGTACCGGCTGAAGCCCTGACAGCGCTAACTGAGAAAGACGAAGAGTGTGCCGCCCGCGACAGGGGGCGGGGCAGAATCCTGCCATGAAGAGCCTCGAGGACCGTCTCCGCCGTGCCCGCCGGGCGGCGCGCCAAACCATTCGAGGTATGCCATGACCAAGCCCACCATCAAGCCACCAACGGCCAACCCGCCGGCCGCAGCGCCCGGTCCCGCCCGTTCCGGAGCAATTGCAGGGGGCTCGGACCATCAGCCGTGCGGGCTGGCGGAGATCCGCCAGGCCGAATCGCCGGCGTCCTGCGCGATGGACCCCAAGTCCGTGCAGTTCGGGCATCCCGCCGAGGCTGATCAGGGCCAGTTCGTTGCGGCGAGGCAGGCGCCGACGCGACAAGCAGCGATCGAAGTGGTGCAGCCCAAGATCCGTGCGAAGCGAAGACGCGTGAAATCGCTGGTGCGCGAACATTCCAAGAGGGCACAGCAAACTCTCAAGCGCGCGGCGACGAAGATGAGGAACGCGCTCGACAAGGTGTCGTGGCAGTCGGGGCTGGCGCTCCTCAACCTCCAGTTCCTCGCCAGCTGCCTGAGCCGGCTGGAGTGGCTGCAGTTCGCGAACCTCTTCAAGGAAAGCGATGCAGAATTGAGCCGCCTGGTCCGCGAGATGGCCGAGTGCATGAAGAAGGCCGAGGACCTCACCAAGCTGTCGCCGGCCGAGCAGCAGCGGCTGGACGACCACGTCCGGGAGGTCGCCCACAAGCTTGAGAAGGCGCTGGAGGTCCATTGCGTGAAGCCGAAGGTCGTGGACAAGCCTTCCGACAAGGTTAGGTGGTCGGCCCCGGCCCCGCCCGCGCACTGGCCGCGACGACGACGCCGACCAGGCGCCGCCGCCCGCTCAAATTCAGCAAGGGCCGAAAGCGCAGCCGATCCATCGGCGTCCGGTGGCGGTCCGCGAGCAGCGCTAAGGCCGCGCCGCCCTCCGGGGCCGGGCGGTCCCCGCCCGGTCTCCTTGCGCTCCCCGAGCGATTTGGCTATGGAGGCGCGCTTTCAAGGGACAGTTCATTTCCATGGCGCGCATCGTGATGAAATTCGGCGGGACCTCGGTCGCCGACATCAGCCGCATCCGCAACGTCGCGCGCCATGTGAAACGCGAGGTCCTGGCGGGGAACGAGGTCGCCGTGGTGGTCTCGGCGATGGCCGGCCGGACCAACGAGCTGGTGGCGTGGACCCGCGAGGCCTCGCCGATGCACGACGCGCGCGAATATGACACCGTGGTGGCGGCCGGCGAGCAGGTGACGTCAGGGCTGCTGTCGATCGCGCTGCAGGCGGAAGGCATCGACGCACGCTCCTGGCAGGGCTGGCAAATCCCCATCCTCACCGACAACGCCCACGGCGCGGCGCGTATCCGGGAGATCGACGGGAGCGAGCTGATCGAGCGGTTCGGCAAGGGCCAGGTGGCGGTCGTCTCGGGGTTCCAGGGCATCGGCCCGGACAACCGCATCGCCACGCTGGGGCGTGGCGGATCGGACACCAGCGCTGTGGCGATCGCCGCGGCGGTCAGGGCGGACCGCTGCGACATCTACACGGACGTCGATGGGGTCTATACCACCGACCCCCGGATCGAGCCCAAGGCGCGGCGGTTGTCGAAGATCTCCTTCGAGGAGATGCTGGAGATGGCCTCGCTGGGCGCCAAGGTGCTGCAGGTGCGGTCGGTCGAGCTGGCCATGGTGCACCGCGTGCGGACCTTCGTCCGCTCGTCGTTCGACGACCCCGATGCGCCAGGCATGGGGGATCTCGACAATCCACCCGGAACGTTGATTTGCGACGAGGAGGAAATCGTGGAACAGCAGGTGGTGACCGGGATCGCCTATGCCAAGGACGAAGCCCAGATATCGCTCCGGCGGGTCTCCGACCGGCCCGGCGTGGCGGCCGGCATCTTCGGGCCGCTGGCCGAGGCCAACATCAACGTCGACATGATCGTCCAGAACATCTCCGAGGACGGCAGCTTCACCGACATGACGTTCACCGTGCCGTCCGGCGACGTCGACAAGGCGCTGGCGGTGCTGGAGAGGCTGCGCGGCACCATCGGGTTCGATGCGGTGCAGCACGACGAGGGCATGTCGAAGGTGTCGGTGATCGGCATCGGCATGCGCAGCCACGCCGGCGTCGCCGCGACCGCGTTCAAGGCGCTGGCCGACCGGGCGATCAACATCCGGGCGATCACCACCTCGGAAATCAAGATCTCGATCCTGATCGACGGTCCCTACACGGAACTTGCGGTTCGCACTTTGCATTCCGTGTACGGTCTCGATAAGCAGTAGCAACGAGCAATCATTCCCGGTCTGCCGAGCTGCGGGGGAGGGGAGCAACCGCAGGCCGCTGGAGAACCCGATGCGAGACATGGCCGCCGGACCGCGCGTGCTTCTGAGACGGCTCCGCGAGCTCATGGCGGAGGCGCTGGAGCCGCAGGAGCGGCTCGACCGCATCGTGCGCGAAATCGCCCAGAACATGGTGGCGGAGGTGTGCTCCCTCTACGTGCTGCGGGCCGATTCGGTGCTGGAGCTCTACGCCACCGAGGGCCTCAACCCCGGTTCGGTGCACTTGGCGCAATTGCGGCTCGGGCAAGGCCTGGTCGGCACCATCGCGGCGAGCGCGCGGCCCCTCAATTTGTCGGACGCCCAGAAGCACCCGGCCTTCGCCTATCTGCCGGAGACGGGCGAGGAGATCTACAATTCCTTCCTCGGCGTGCCGGTGCTGAGGGCCGGGCGCACGCTCGGCGTGCTGGTCGTCCAGAACCGGACCAAGCGGCACTATCGCGACGACGAGGTGGAGGCGCTGGAAACCACCGCGATGGTGATCGCCGAGATGATCGCCACCGGCGATCTCGCACGGCTCACCCGGCCGGGGCTGGAGCTCGACCTGAGGCGGCCGGCGAGCTTCGCCGGGCTGGCCTTCAACGAGGGCGTCGGGCTCGGGCACGTGGTGCTGCACGAGCCGCGCATCGTCGTGACCAACCTGTTCAACGAGGACAGCGACGAGGAGATGCGGCGGCTCGACTCGGCGCTCGGCTCGCTGCGCCTGTCGATCGACGACATGCTGTCGCGCCGCGACGTCGCCTTCGAGGGCGAGCACCGGGCGGTGCTCGAGGCCTACCGCATGTTCGCCAACGACCGCGGCTGGGTGCGACGGCTCGAGGAGGCAGTGCGCAACGGGCTGACCGCGGAAGCGGCGGTCGAGAAGGTGCAGAGCGACATGCGGGCGCGCATGCTGCACATGACCGACCCGTACCTGCGCGAGCGAATGAGCGATTTCGACGACCTCGCCAACCGGCTGCTCCGGCAGCTGATGGGGCACGCGCCGGAGATGCTGGCCGCCACCTTGCCCAAGGACGCCATCATCGTCGCCCGCTCCATGGGCGCGGCCGAGCTGCTCGACTATCCGCGCGACCGCCTGCGCGGGCTGGTGCTGGAGGACGGAGCCGTCACCAGCCACGTGGTGATCGTGGCGCGCGCCGTCGGCATCCCGGTCGCCGGCCAGGTCAAGGGCGCCGTCTCCATGTCGGAAAACGGCGACGCGATCATCGTCGACGGCGACGAGGGGCGCATCCATCTCCGGCCGCAGTCGGACGTCGAGGCGGCCTATGCCGAGAAGGTGCGGTTCCGGGCCCGCCGCCAGGAGCTCTACCGCGAGCTTCGCAAGAAGCCATCGACGACGCGCGACGGGGTGCCGGTCGAGCTCATGATGAATGCCGGGCTGGCCGTCGACCTGCCGCAGCTGGCCGAGTTGGGCGCGGCCGGCATCGGGCTCTTCCGCACCGAGCTGCAATTCATGGTCGCCGCCACGTTCCCGCGCGCCGAGGCGCAGGAGCGGCTCTACCGCGACGTGCTCGACGCGGCGCGCGACAAGCCGGTGACCTTCCGCACCATCGACATCGGCGGCGACAAAGTGCTGCCCTACTTCAAGAGCGTGGCGCACGAGGAGAACCCGGCACTCGGCTGGCGGGCGATCCGGCTGACGCTCGACCGTCCCGCCCTGCTGCGGACGCAGGTGCGGGCGCTGCTCAAGGCGGCGGGCGGCCGCGAGCTCAGGCTGATGCTGCCGATGGTGACGGAGATCGGCGAGATCATGCAGGCGCGGGAGGTGATCGACCGCGAGGTGCGCCACCTGTCCCGCTTTGCCCACGACCTGCCGACGCTGCTCAAGCTGGGCGCCATGGTCGAGGTGCCGTCGCTGCTGTGGCAGCTCGAAGAGCTGATGCGCACCGTCGACTTCGTGTCGGTGGGGTCGAACGACCTTTTCCAGTTCATCATGGCCACCGATCGCGGCAACACCCAGCTCACGGAGCGTTTCGACCCGCTGTCGGTGCCGTTCCTGAGGGTGCTCCGGCATATCGCCGAGACGGGGGACCGGGTCGGGACGCCGGTCACCTTGTGCGGCGAGCTCGCGGGACGGCCGATCTCGGCGATGGCGCTGCTCGGCATCGGCTATCGCTCGATCTCCATGTCGCCGGCGTCGATCGGCCCGGTCAAGGCGATGCTCACGGAGCTGCCGCTCGAGGGGCTGAAGAGCCTTCTCGACCAGGCGCTCGCCCACCCCAACGCGACGCGCAACGTCCGCCAGGACCTGCAGGCGTTCGCCCAGGACAACAACATTCCGCTCTAGAAACCGATGATCAGTCTGCCACGCGAACGCATGGACCAGGTCGTGAAGCGTTTCGACATGCTCGAAAGGCTGATGGCGGCTGGGCCCGAACCCGAAACCTACGTCAAGATGGCCTCCGAATATTCGGAGATCCAGGAGATGGCGGCCAAGATCCGGGCGCTGCGCGTCGCCGAGCAGGAGCTCGCCGACCTGCAGGCCATGCTGCGGGACCCGGCCACCGACGCCGAGATGCGGGCGCTGGCCGAGGCAGACACGCCGGAGGTGGAGGAGCGCATCGAGACGCTGCAGAAAGAGATCCAGATCCTGCTTTTGCCGCGCGATGCGGCCGACGAGCGCAACGCCATCCTGGAAATCCGCGCCGGGACGGGCGGCGACGAGGCAGCGCTGTTCGCCGGCGATCTGTTTCGCATGTACGAGCGCTATGCCGCCTCGCAGGGGTGGCGCTTCGAGGTGGTGTCGGCCAGCGAGGGCGAGGTCGGCGGCTATAAGGAGATCGTCGCCGCGGTGTCGGGCAAGGGGGTGTTCGCCCGGCTGAAGTTCGAGTCGGGCGTCCACCGGGTGCAGCGGGTGCCCGCGACCGAGGCGGGCGGGCGCATCCATACGTCGGCCGCGACGGTCGCCGTGCTGCCCGAAGCGGAGGAGGTCGACATCGATATCCGGCCCGAGGACATCCGGATCGACACGATGCGCGCCTCCGGCGCCGGCGGACAGCACGTCAACACGACGGATTCGGCGGTGCGGATCACCCATCTGCCGAGCGGCATCGTGGTGGTCCAGGCCGAGAAGTCGCAGCACCAGAACCGCGCCCGGGCCATGCAGATCCTGCGCGCCAGGCTCTACGACCAGGAGCGCTCGAAGGCGGCGGAGGAGCGCTCGGAGTCGCGCCGGCTGCAGGTCGGCTCCGGCGACCGGTCCGAGCGCATCCGAACCTACAACTTCCCGCAGGGGCGGCTGACCGACCACCGCATCAACCTGACGCTGTACAAGCTCGACCGCGTCATGGAGGGCGAGCTCGACGAGGTGGTCTCGGCGCTGATCGCCGATCACCAGTCGAAGCTGCTCGCCGAAATGGGACAGGATGGCTGAGACCCTGGGCGGGCTGATTCGCCGGGCGCGGCAGGCGCTCGCCGCCGCGCAGGTGGCGGACGCGGCGCTCGACAGCCGGCTCATCGTCGAAGGGCTGACCGGAACAAGCCGCGCCGAGGCGATCGCCGACCCGCAACGCCCGGTTGCTGCAGAACAAGCCGAGGCGGTCGCCAATGCCGTGAGGCGGCGGCTCGCCGGGGAGCCGGTGCACCGCATCCTCGGGTTCCGCGCCTTCCATGGCCTGACGCTGGCCCTTTCGCCCGACACGCTGGAGCCCCGCCCCGACACGGAAACGCTGGTCGACGCGGTGCTGCCCCATGCTCGCGCGACGGCGAAGCGGCTCGGCCGGTGCCGCATCCTCGACCTCGGGACCGGCAGCGGCGCCATCGCACTCGCCTTGCTCAAGGAGGTGCCCGAGGCCGTGGCGGAGGGCGTGGACATCTCTGCCGGAGCGCTGGCGACGGCGGTGGCAAACGCCGCGGCTGCCGGTCTCGGCGACCGCTTCCGCCCGGTCCGCTCCGACTGGTACGCCGCGACGGAAGGTCGCTACCATTTGATCGTCGCCAATCCGCCCTATATACGCTCTGGAGAGCTCGCGTCGCTGCAACCGGAGGTCCGCCTTCACGACCCGGTCCAGGCGCTCGACGGAGGTCATGACGGCCTCGACGCGTTCCGGGAGATTGCCAGCGGCGCCGCCGCGCATCTCGAACCGGGCGGGAGGATCGCCCTTGAGATCGGCCACGACCAGAAGACGGATGTGTCGGCCCTGTTCGAAAGGGCGGGCTTCAGCCTCGCGGAGGCTCTCCAGGACCTTTCGGGACATGACCGGGCGCTGCTGTTTAGCCGACGCGCCGCCTAAAGGGTTAGAGAAAAAAGGCTTGGCAACCGAAGGGAATGTCGATAGGGTCGGAGCAACCGGATGAGACGAAGCAGGCAGTGCTGTTATCGATTCGGTTTCCGTAGAGACAAGCTGCCTTCTCGCGTAAACGACGCCTTAGCTTCGTGCGGGGATCGTCCGGCAAACGACACGAACCGGGACAGGATGGCACGTGCGCCTGCTCAGATGCGGGCGACCACCGGTAGGGACAAGCGGAACGGCTGACTGAAACGATCGGCTTCCGACAACATTTTTCAACGCTGAAGAGAATCGAATGAGGCCACAACAGCAGAACCGGCGCATGCGGGGGCGCAACAATAATAACAACAACAACAATCGTAAGGGCCCGAACCCCCTGACGCGCAATTATGAAAGCAACGGTCCCGACGTGAAGATTCGCGGCTCGGCCCAGCAGATCGCCGAGAAATACGCGACGCTGGCGCGCGATGCCCATAGCTCCGGCGACCGGGTGATGGCAGAGAACTATCTGCAGCATGCCGAACACTACAATCGCATCATCGCTGCCGCGCAGGCTCAGATGCCGATCCAGCACATGCGCGACCAGCGCGACGATCTCGACGACGAGAACGAGGACGACATGGAAGGCGTCGGCAACGGCGTTGGCCAGGATCAGCCACAGCCGTCGCCCGTCAACCATGGCTCCGGCCCGCAGCCGATCATCGAAGGCACGCCCGCCGAGGTGGCCCTGAACCAGGAAGGGCTCGGGCAGAACGGCGAGCGCCGCGACCGCCCGCCCAACGGCGGCTACGGCGGCAATCCGGACGGTGACGAGGCGAATCGACGCTCGCGGCGGCCGCGTCGCGGTCGCGGACGGTCGGAGCAGGGCGGCCTCGCCGGTGCTCCGGAAGGCCCGGAGGGCGACGAGGCGACCGATGCCACGGATGCGGTCGAGGAGGGCGACACGCCCGAGACCGATGGCGACACGGTCCTGGCGAACGCCGACAACTAGGCTACGAGCCCTTTCTTTGTTTCTATGCAGGCGGCGGGGCTTTCGACCCCGCCGTTTTTGTGCGACGAAGTCACTTGAGTCTCTTTTCGCCTGCTCCCATATTCTCGGTCCAGGGGCCTCGCTCTGTCGAGGGGGCCCGTCACCGAGATGCCGATCCGGTGCTGCAAAGCAGGCCGGTGAAGGAAGGAGACATTCATGAACCTCGAGAAATACTCCGAGCGCGTGCGGGGCTTTATCCAGTCCGCCCAGACGCTTGCGCTCTCCAGAAACCACCAGCAGTTCACGCCCGAACATATTCTGAAGGTGCTCATCGACGACGATGAGGGCCTTGCCGCCTCGCTGATCGAGCGGGCGGGCGGCAATGTCCGCGACGTCAAGGCGGGCGTCGAGGCGGCGCTGGACGCGTTGCCCCGCGTCGAGGGCGGCAATGGTCAGCTCTACATGGCCCAGCCACTGGCCAAGGTGTTCTCCACCGCCGAGGAGCTGGCCAAGAAGGCGGGCGACAGCTTCGTCACGGTCGAAAGGCTGTTGACGGCGCTGGCGGTCGAAAAATCAGCAAAAAGCGCCGAGATCCTGGCCAAGGCCGGGGTGACGGCGCAGGCGCTCAACCAGGTCATCAATGACATCCGCAAGGGCCGGACGGCCGATTCGGCCAGCGCCGAGCAGGGCTATGACGCGCTCAAGAAGTATTCGCGCGACCTCACGGCGGATGCGCGTTCCGGCAAGCTGGACCCGGTCATCGGCCGCGACGACGAGATCCGGCGAACGATCCAGGTGCTGTCGCGGCGCACCAAGAACAACCCGGTGCTGATCGGCGAGCCCGGCGTCGGCAAGACGGCGATCGCCGAAGGGCTGGCGCTGCGGATCGTCAATGGCGACGTGCCCGAATCGCTCAAGGACAAGCAGCTGATGGCGCTCGACTTGGGCGCGCTGATCGCCGGTGCCAAGTACCGCGGCGAGTTCGAGGAGCGGCTGAAGGCCGTGCTGTCCGAAGTCACGGCGGCCAGCGGCAACATCATCCTGTTCATCGACGAGATGCACACGCTGGTCGGCGCCGGCAAGGCCGATGGGGCGATGGACGCCTCCAACCTGCTGAAGCCCGCCTTGGCGCGCGGCGAGCTGCATTGCGTGGGGGCGACGACCCTCGACGAGTACCGCAAGCACGTCGAGAAGGACGCAGCGCTTGCCCGGCGCTTCCAGCCGGTGTTCGTCGAGGAGCCGACGGTCGAGGACACGGTCTCCATCCTGCGCGGCCTCAAGGAGAAGTACGAGCAGCACCACAAGGTGCGCATCTCCGATTCGGCGCTGGTGGCCGCGGCGACGCTGTCGAACCGCTACATCACCGACCGGTTCCTGCCCGACAAGGCCATCGACCTCGTGGACGAGGCCGCGTCGCGGCTGCGGATGCAGGTCGATTCGAAGCCGGAGGCGCTGGACGAGATCGACCGCCGCATCATGCAGCTGAAGATCGAGCGCGAGGCGCTGAAGGTCGAGAAGGACGCCGCTTCGAAGGAGCGGCTGAGCCGGCTGGAGCATGAGCTGGCGGCGCTGGAGGAGGAATCGACGGGGCTGACGGCGACCTGGGCGGCCGAGAAGGCCAAGCTCGGGCTCGCCGCCGACCTCAAGAAGCAGCTCGACGACGCCCGCAACGAGCTGGCGATCGCCCAGCGGAAGGGCGAGTTCCAGCGGGCCGGCGAGCTCGCTTATGGCAAGATCCCCGAGCTGGAGCGCAAGCTGAACGAGGCGGAGACGCAGGACAGCAAGGGCGCCGGCATGGTCGAGGAGACCGTGACCCCGGACCACGTGGCGCATATCGTGTCGCGCTGGACCGGCATCCCGGTCGACAAGATGCTGGAAGGCGAGCGCGAGAAGCTGCTGCGCATGGAGGACGATCTCGCGGTGCGGGTCGTCGGCCAGGGCGAAGCGGTGCAGGCCGTGTCCAAGGCGGTCCGGCGTGCCCGGGCCGGTCTCCAGGACCCCAACCGACCGATCGGCTCGTTCATGTTCCTGGGTCCCACCGGCGTCGGCAAGACCGAGCTGACCAAGGCGCTCGCCGCCTTCCTGTTCGACGACGAGCAGGCGATGGTGCGCATCGACATGTCGGAATTCATGGAGAAGCACTCCGTGGCCCGCCTGATCGGCGCTCCCCCCGGCTATGTCGGTTACGAAGAGGGCGGTACGCTGACCGAGGCGGTGCGGCGGCGGCCCTATCAGGTCGTGCTCTTCGACGAGATCGAGAAGGCGCATCCGGACGTCTTCAACGTGCTGCTTCAGGTGCTCGACGACGGCCGGCTGACCGACGGACAGGGCCGCACGGTCGATTTCCGCAACACGCTGATCATCATGACCTCGAACCTCGGGGCCGAGTACCTGGTGGGGCTTGGTGAGGGCGAGGACGTCGACAAGGTGCGCGACGAGGTGATGGCGGTGGTGCGTTCGTCGTTCCGCCCGGAGTTCCTGAACCGCATCGACGAGGTGATCCTGTTCCATCGCCTGAGGCGCCAGGACATGGGCAAGATCGTCGAGATCCAGCTCAAGCGGCTGGAAAGCCTGCTCGCCGACCGCAAGATCCGCCTGGACCTCGACCAGGAGGCGATCGACTGGCTGGCCGACAAGGGCTACGACCCGGCCTATGGCGCGCGCCCCCTGAAGCGGGTGATGCAGAAGGAGCTTCAGGACCCGCTGGCAGAGAAGATCCTGCTCGGCGAAATCCTCGACGGCTCGACCGTTAAGGTCACCGCCGGATCGGACCGGCTGAACTTCCGGTCGAAACCAATGGTCGCCGAAACCGTTGAGGCCGCGTAAGGCGGGCCGAAACAGCATCCGGAGAATGGCCGCCGCCTGGCGGCCATTTTCACGCCCGGTTCATCGCTGATGGTCCAGGCTCGATTCGGCGGTCCCAGCCACACGCTTCGGAGTCCAAAGCGACATGCCTCGATTGCTCACCTTCTGCTCGGCCCTGGCGGTGCTCTCCTTGCCGGGTTTTGCTGCGGCGGCAGTCGGGAGCACCGAACATTCGAAGGCGCCGGCGGCGGCCGGCATCCGGCTGGCGCAGAGCGGCGACGTCGAGGTCTACTACGACGGGGAGGGGCGGCGCGTCATCGTGGACGCCTATACGGGCGAGATCATCGCGGTGGAGCCGCGCCAGATGCCGCCGCGGTCGGAACGCTACTACCTCGACGATCCCGAGGACATGGCGCGGCTAAAGCGCGACCAGGAAGCGGAGGGCTATCGCGAAGTTCAGCCCGACGACGGGACCTCCATCTGGCGGGATGACGGCTACGGCACCGACCAGCAGGGCGCCTTTCCCGAGGCGCCCGCGCAGGATCCGTTCGGCGAGCCGCCGCGCACGGCCGGCCGCGAGCCGGTCGAGCGGGCGCCACTCGCGCCGGGCGCCGAACCCGGGCCGAACGACGGCGTGGTCATCATCGAACCCAACTCGCCGGCGACCGTCGAGCCGCCGATGACCTCGGCAGCGCGGATCGAGGTGGCCGAATTGCAGGTGCTGCTCGACCGCGTGGGCGCTTCCCCCGGCGTCATCGACGGTCACTTCGGGAGCAATGTCGACAAGGGGCTCGCCGCGTATAGAAACCTGACGGGGACGGTGCTGCACTCGACCGACGCGGTAGGCATCAAGACGGCGCTTGCCGAGAGCGGCGGCGAGGCCTTCGTCGACTACACGATCACGACGGAGGACGCCGCGGGGCCGTACGTGGCGGCCGTGCCCGAGGACTATGGCGAGAAGGCCAAGCTGGATCGGCTGGGCTATACGTCGGTGGCGGAGATGCTCGCCGAGCGCTTCCACATGGACGTCAAGTACCTGAAGGCGTTGAATCCCGAGGCGAATTTCGGCCGACCGGGGACCATCATCCGGGTGGCGGCGGTGGGTGGCAACGTGGGCACGCCGGTGACGCGGATCGTCGCCGACAAGTATCAGAAGCAGGTCCGCGCCTATGACGACGCGGGCAAGCTCGTCGTCGCCTACCCGGCGACGATCGGCTCGTCGGACACACCGTCGCCCTCCGGCACGCACACCGTGGCGCGCGTCGCGCTCAATCCGGAATACACCTACAATCCCAACATCAACTTCAAGCAGGGCGACAACCACGACATCCTGAAGATTCCGCCGGGGCCGAACGGGCCCGTGGGCAGCGTATGGATCGCCCTTTCCAAGCCGACCTATGGCATTCACGGGACACCCGAGCCTTCGAAGATCGGCAAGACGGAAAGCCATGGCTGCGTCAGGCTGACCAATTGGGATGCCCAGGAGCTGGCAAAACTGGTCAAGCCCGGGGTGACCGTCGAGTTCGCGGAATAGGGTGGCGGACGCCACGGCGCCAGTCGAAGGGGACACAGCGCCCTTCTGCACGCCAGACGAACGCCGGTTCGTGCTGGTCGCCGCAATCCTGGCCTCTTCGCTTGGCTTCATCGACGGCTCGGTGGTGGCTATCGCCATTCCGGCCATCCGATCCGACCTCGGCGCGACGCTGGTCGATGCGCAATGGATCGCCAACGGCTATGCGCTGACGCTGGCGGCGTTGCTGCTCGCCGGCGGGGCGGCCGGCGACACGTTCGGGCTGAGGCGCACCTTCATCGCCGGCATCGCACTCTTCGTGGCAGCCTCGGTCGCCTGCGCGCTGGCCATCGGTCCGGCGACGCTGATCGCCGCACGGGCCGTGCAGGGCGTGGGTGCCGCCGTGATGGTGCCATGCAGCCTGGCGATCATCGCCAAGGCCTACCCGCGCGACCAGCGTGGCTGGGCGATCGGCGTGTGGGCCGCTTCGTCTGCGCTCACCGCCGCACTCGGCCCGACGATCGGCGGCGCCGTGCTCGCGGCATTCGACGACAGCGTGTGGCGCGTGCTGTTCTGGGTCAACGTGCCGCTCGGCGGCCTGGCGATCTTCCTGCTGCTCGTCAAGGTGCCGGACGATGCGCCGTCGCGGCCGCGGCCGATCGACCTTGGCGGCGCGGCGCTCGCCACGGCTGCCTTCGGGGCGATCGCTTACGGCCTGACGGCGATGGCGGAACGCGGCGCCGAGGCAGCGCTTTCGCCCAACCTGGTGCTGGGGATCGGCGGCGTGCTGCTGGCGGTGTTCGTGTTCTGGGAGCATCGCCACCGGGACCCGATGGTCAAGCTCTCGCTGTTTCGCAGCAAGGCGTTCGCCGGGCTCAACGTCGCCACCTTCCTGCTTTACGGGGCGCTTTCCGGCATCCTGTTCTCGTTGCCGATGCTGCTGATTGCCGGCTGGCGGGTCAGCCCGGCAAAGACCGGCCTGATCTTCGTGCCGCTGTCGGCGCTGATCGCCGTGCTTTCGGGGCCGGTCGGCGCACTGTCTGACCGGTTCGGGAGGAGGTTGCCGATCGCGCTCGGCTGCCTGGTCGTGAGCGCCGCCTTTGCTGGCCTTGCGGCGACGGTCTCGGCCGGGGAGCGTTCGTTCTTCGCAGGCGTCCTGCCGTGGATGGTGCTGATGGGTCTCGGCATGGCGCTGGTGGTGTCGCCGCTATCGACGGCCGTCATGATGGCGGTGGCGGACCGCGACACCGGCGCGGCCTCCGGCATCAACAACGCCGTCTCGCGACTGGCCGGGCTGGTGGCGGTGGCGGCGATGGGCGGCGTCGCGGCTGCCCGCTACGCGGCGTCGCTCGGCGAGCTCGCCGGCGTGCCGGACTTCGGGGAGCCGGCGGGGGCGCTGTCGCAAGAGGTCGAGGCGGCGCGGCTCGCCGCCAGCGATGCGGCCTTCGCGTCGGTCGCCTGGATGATGGCGGTCGCCTCGCTGCTGGCGGCGCTCGTCGCCTGGCTGACGGTCGACGGGAAGCAAGGCAGCGCGCCGCCGAAGTGACGGCCTGGCCGGCCTGGACTAGCTGTCGTTGAGGCGAGCCGCGGCCACCTTGAGGCCGTCCTTGCCTTCCTGCTCCAGCAGATCGTCGATGCGCTTGCGCTCGCGCTCGAAAGCCTGAAGGTCGACATCGGTCAGCACGCGGCCGACCGGCAAGCGCACGCGCATCGGGTCGACCTTGCGGCCGTTCACCAACAGCTCGTAGTGGAGATGGTCGCCGGTGGCGAGGCCCGTCGAGCCGACATAGCCGATGACTTGGCCCTGGCGGACCTTGGCGCCAGGCACGACGCCACGGGCGATCGCGCTCTGGTGGTTGTAGGACGTCTCGTAGCCGTTGGCGTGACGGATGATCGTCTGCCGGCCATAGCCGCCCGACCAGCCGGCCTTCTCGACCACGCCGTTGCCGGACGCGATGATCGGCGTGCCGCGCGGCGCCGCCCAGTCGACTCCGGTGTGCATGCGGGTGTAGCCGAGGATGGGGTGGCGCCGGGCGCCGAAGCCAGAGCGGAAGGCGCCGTTGGGCACCGGGTTGCGGAGCAGGAACTGCTTGGCGCTGCGGCCGTCCTGGTCGAAATAGTCGACGTTTCCGTCGGCCATCTGGAAGCGATAGAAGGTGCGCGTGCCGCCGCCGAACGTCGCCGATACATAGAGGAGCTCGGAATCCTCCGATGCGGCGTCGTCGCTGTCGGGCTGCGAGAACAGCACCTCGATGCGGTCGGCGGGGTTGAGCCGCGACTGGAAATCGACGTCGGAGGCGAGCAGCTTGATCAGCCGTCCCGTCATGTCGCGCGACATGCCGTAGGAATAGGCGGCGCGGTAGATGCCGTCATAGACCGTCGGCAGGTTGCCGCGCACGGCGATCGGCGGCGGCGAATCGTCGAAGGCCGTGAGCAGCGCCGGGTTGGCCTCGGGCTCGGTCGCCGGCACATATTGCTGGCGATCGTCGAGCGCGATGGTGACGAGATGCGTGCTGCGGTCGTAGACCGACGTGCGGATCACCTTGGCGACATCGCCGCGCACCTCGAGCCCGACGCGCAGCACCGTTCCCGGCTTGAGGCCGGGCGAATGCATCATCCTGCCGATCGCCATCGCCATGCCCTCGGCGTCGGGACCGGCATAGCCGGCCTCCTCGAAGGCTTCGAAGATGCCCTTGCTCTCGGTGAAGGGGATGATGTCCTCGGCATAGGCCGGCGCATCCTCGTCGTCGGGCGCCTGGAGCGTGACCGACACGTTCTCTGGCACGATCTTGACGCCGTAGGAGGCGGTGATCGCCTGGGCGGCGAGCGAGTCGCCGAAGCGCTGCGGATCGACGTAATGCAGCGCGGCGACCTGCACGGCGCCGTCGGCGGTGAGCATGGCACCGGTGTTGCGCACCACCTGCTCGACCTCGTCGGCCGACAGCGCGCTGGCGACGTCAAAAGCGGCCGTGTCGATCGGGAAGTCGACGGTCTTGAGGCTCATCTCGCTCTCGACCTTGGCGCCGTAGATCAGCCCGGTGGGCGCCGTGGTCTCGACGGCTCCGTCCTCGGCGAACACGGCGAGCGGATCGAAGGGCGGATAGCTGCGGGTGGTCTTGTGGCCGGCGGCAAGGGCCATCTTCACCTGGATGAACGGGACCGTGCGGATGACGTCGCGGTCGCCCTCCTTGATGACGGTCGAAACCTCCATCCTGCGCCGATCCTTGGCGCGCGCCACCTGGCGGAGCGGCGAGGGGCGGTCGGCCTTGGCCTGCTCGCCGGACTTGTCGCCGCGGCTCATGTCGCGCAAGTTGGCGATCTCCGGCGGCGTCGCCAGCTGCTCGCGGCCGTCGAGAGCGGCGAACAAGGCGACGCCCATCAGCACGGTGGAGGTGACGCCGGTCAGGAAGGTGCCGGAAAGCCAGCGCGCCGAGACCTCGCGGCGATCCGGCGGACCGCTTCGCCCATCGGCAATCAGCGGCGGCTCGTTGCCGAGGGCGGCTATGGTTTCGTCGCTATCGTGCATTCAGGACGGCGAATCTTCCCGTTTCGGAGACGGCTCGTTCTTCGTGGGCAAGACCTTTGCCCGGCAAGGTGCGCGAAGTCAATTCGGCGGCTCAGGAGACACCGCTTCCGCACCCATCGGAAAGGCTGCTCCGTGGCCCGCGAATGCGGCGCAAACAGGGCGGTTCCAGCCTTGAAAAAGAGGCCGAGGATGACCATATCCGGGGCTGACGCAGCGTCCAAAAGGCGCCGCGCGGCACCGTCGAAAAAATTCAAAAAACTGGAATTCGGTGTTGACAGTCTGAAGGCCCGCCGCCTATATACGCCTCACCAACGAGGGCGGCTCGCCGCTGGCGACTAAAAGTTCGTCCTTGTGGAATGAAATCCAGAGAGCCGCGTGAGCGACACTCTA
>CAWKFT010000019.1:0-17948 GCA_963848975.1 uncultured Alphaproteobacteria bacterium | reverse complement strand
CTTCCACTTCCAGAGCGACGGCTGGCTGAGCGAGCACTCGGCGGCGATCTACGACACCCAGGTCGAGGTGCTGTTCACCGGCGCCGCCGACGCCATGCGCCGGCGTGCGCTGAAACCGATCGCCGAATGGATGGCCGGCCGCAACCAGCGCGACCTCAAGGGCCTCGACGTCGGCTGCGGCACCGGCCGGCTGCTCGCGTTCCTGCACGACGCCTGGCCAGGCATGAAGTTCGCGGGCCTCGATCTCAGCGCCCCCTACCTCGGCGAGGCGCGCCGCCTGATTGGCAAGGACGGCGCGCGTGAAACTGATCGAGGGTGCCGCGGAAAAGCTCCCAGTCGACGATGGCAGCCTCGATCTCGTGGTGTCGTCGTTCCTGATGCACGAGCTGCCGGGCGCGATCCGCCAGCAGGCGCTCGCCGAGATGGCGCGCGTGCTGAAGCCGGATGGCCTGGTGGTGATCATCAATTCGATCCAGCGAGGCGACCAGCCGTCATGGGATGGCCTGCTCGATCTCTTCCCGCATTATTTCCACGAGCCGTACTATGCGGAGTACGCCAACGGCAGCCTGAAGCCTGGAGTGAAGCGGCGGGATTGAAGCCCTCCGGCGAGAACGCGCCTTTCTGTCGAATCTCGGCATTCACTCCGCTAGCACCGAGCGACCCGATGTCCACCGTCCTGCCTCCCCTCTCGTTCGACGAAGTCAGCCGCTCGGCCGAGAATCCATTCACGGCGGTAATACGCTGCTCGGCGAATTCAATAAGGCGCATATCGGGTGACCAAGCACGTGCCCCTGTGGCTGCTGGCGCGCGACACCGACGGCAAGGTGCAGGGCGGCCTTCTGGGACAGACCTACTGGTCCTGGTGCTCGGTCGATGTGCTGGCCGTCGCCGAACCCTATCGCCGCCAGGGCATCGGCTCACGCCTGCTGGAGAAGGCCGAAGCGATCGCACGCAAACGCGGCTGCATCGGCATTCGCCTTGACACCATAGCTTCCAGGCGCCCGGCTTCTACAGCCGCCACGGCTACACCGAATTCGGCCGCATCGACGACTATCCGCCGGGCCACACGCATCACTGGTTCATGAAGCGGTTCTAAAGTCGGCTACAGCGCGACCTCTCGCGCCGTCCACGCTGGCTGGCGCTCTTGAGCTGGCCGCAGGCGGCAAAGATGTCACGACCGCGCGGCGTGCGGATGGGCGCACTGAGGCCGCCGTCATTCACGATCTCGGCGAAGCGGTGCATGCGGTTGTTGGAGCTGCACTCGTAGGGCGCGCCGGGCCAGGGGTTGAACGGGATCAGGTTCACCTTGGCGTGGATGGGCTTCAGGAGACGCACCAGCTCGCGGGCATCGGCGTCGCTGTCGTTGACACCCTTCAGCATGGCGTATTCGAAGGTGATGCGCCGGCTGTTCCTGGCGCCGGGATAGGCGGCGCACGCTTCCAGGAGCTCGGCGATCGGCCATTTGCGGTTGATCGGCACCAGCGTGTCGCGCACCGCGTCGCTCACCGCATGCAGCGAGACCGCGAGGTTGACGTCCAAGACGTCGCCGACCTTGGGGATCATGGGCACGACGCCCGACGTCGAGAGCGTGATGCGCCGGCGCGAGAGGGCGATGCCCTGCTCGTCCATGACGATCTTGAGCGCCGTCGCCACGTTGTCGAAATTGTAGAGCGGCTCGCCCATGCCCATCATGACGATGTTTGAAAGCATGCGCGTGGTCTCGGTCGGCGTCGGCCATTCGCCATAGCTGTCGCGCGCCACCATGAACTGGCCGACGATCTCGGCGGGGCTGAGGTTGCGCACCAGGGCCTGCGTGCCGGTGTGGCAGAAGCTGCAGGTCAGCGTGCAGCCGACCTGGCTCGACACGCACAACGAGCCGCGATCCTCCTCGGGGATGTTGACGGTCTCGGCCTCGTTGCCGTCGGGGAAGCGCAGCAGCCACTTGCGCGTGCCGTCGACCGAGCGCTGCTCGGTCACGATCTCGGGCCGCTCGACGACGAACAGCTCGGCCAGACGATCGCGCGTCTTCTTGGCGATATTGGTCATCAGCCCGAAGTCGCGCACGCCGTGCCAGTAGATCCACTGCCAGACCTGGCGGGCCCGGAACGGCTCCAGCCCGGCTTCGACAAGCGTGCGCCTTCAGCTCCTCGCGCGACAGCCCGACCAGGTTGCGGCGCGTGTCGTTGCGGCCGCGGAACGGTTCGGTGATCTGTAGCGGCTCGGTGGGCAGGAGGGCCATGTAAAGGGGGAGATAGGCGGGCCGGACGGTGGGCGCAATGCCTATCGCTGGGCCCCCTTCTGCCAGGCTTCGATGGCCGGGAAGCGATGGACGAAATTCAGGACATTGAGGGTCAGATTGTCGCGAACGAGCGCTCCGACGCCGATCTCGAGCGCCAGCACGAGAGCGACCGTGGCCTTCCAGGGCACCAGCCGGGCGATCGCAAAGCCCGTCATCATGGCCACCGTGTCCAATAGCGAATTGAGGATGCTGTCGCCGGTGTAGCCGGCGGCCAGCGCCTGCTGGCGATAGGCCTCGATCACCCAGGGCGAGTTCTCGGCGATCTCCCAGGACACCTCGATGCCGACCGCGATCAGGAGCCGCACCGGCACCGGCGCGCGGGGCAGCACCAGCCGCAGCAAGCCGTAGAACAGGATGCCATGGACGATGTGGGACGGCGTGTACCAGTCGAAGAGCTGCTGGGAGAGCTCGGGCGACCAGATGTCGCCCACCCACACCCGCACGGTGCCGCAGCTGCAGATCCAGACCCGGCCCATCAGGTGCAGCACGAGGGCCTGGACCACCATGATGCCCAGGACGACCGCCGCGGCGACCCTCGCCGTCACTTGCGCGCTTGGGCGGCGCGCGCGCGGGCCCGCTGCTTGCGCTTGTAGATCGGCTCGCCGAACGGCGGCACCACCACGGCCTCGGTCGGGCCGCCCTCGGCGACCGGCCGGGCGGCGTGGCGGCCGAGGCTGAGCTGGCGGTCGTACATGATCAGCGCCCCGGCGACGCCCAGGTTGACCGAGAAGCGGGTCGGGATCTTCACCACATAGTCGCAGATCGACTGCACGTCGGCCGACAGGCCCTCGCGCTCGGCGCCCAGGATGTAGGCGGCCTGGCGGGGATGGCGGAAGCTCGGCAGTTCGATCGCGGCGTCGGTGATCTCGACGCCCACCAGCCGGCAGCCCTGCGGCAGGCGAAAGGCCTCCAGGTCGGCGAAGTTGTAGGTCGGCACCGAGCGCGGCGTGTCGGAGGTGTCGGTGTGCGCCCCCTCGCGGCGGTTGTACTGGGCGCGCAAGGTGAACACGAAGGAGGCGCCGAAGGCATGGGCGGTGCGGAACAAGGTGCCCACGTTCATGGCCTTGCTGATGCCTTCCACACCGATGCCGAAATAGCCTTTCATGCCCCTCTTTCGTGGCCTGTCTTTTTGTTGCACTAATCCCCTGCAGGCACTGCTTCCCCCGGGTAGCGCCGCGCCCGCCCTGAAACAAGGCCAGAATGACCGTTCCTTCGCCGATGGATGAAGTTCGCGCCCAGTACGAGGCGCTGCCCTATCCGCCGCGCGATCCGCGCGATGAGGCGATCCGCCTGATCACCGGCACCCCGAGCCACGTCCTCGAGATCAACCACTACCTGTTCTCCGGCCGGCTGAACTTCGTGCGGCCGTTCCGGGCGCTGGTCGCGGGCGGCGGCACGGGCGATGCCTGCATCATGCTGGCCCAGCAGCTTGTCGACCGGCGCTGCCCGGGCGAGGTCGTCTATCTCGACATCTCGACCGCCTCGCGCCAGATCTGCGAGGGCCGCGCCAAGGCCCGCGGGCTTCGCAACATCAACTTCCTCACCGGCTCGCTGCTCGACCTGCCGACGATGCCGATCGGCCAGTTCGACTACATCGACTGCACCGGCGTGCTGCACCACCTGCCCGACCCGGCGGCCGGCATGCGCGCGCTGGCAAGCGTGCTCAACCCCGATGGCGGCATGGGCGTGATGCTCTACGGCGAGTATGGCCGAAGCGGCGTCTATCCCCTGCAGGAGCTGCTGCGCACGCTGGCGCCAACATCGATGGCGCTGGAAGACCGCATCGCCATGACCAAGCGGCTGATCCGCTTCCTGCCGACCACCAACCTGTTCCGCCGCAATCCCTACCTCAACGATCACGTCACCGGCGGCGATGCCGGCCTCTACGACCTGCTGCTGCACAGCTGCGACCGCGCCTTTACCGTGCCCGACATCGGCGCCATGGCGCAGAAGTCCGGGCCTGCGCGTCGTCGCCTTCCTCGAGCCGGTGCGCTACGAGCCCGCGACCTACATGAGCGATCCCATCATCGCGCGCCAGGCGAGCTCCCTGCCGCTGCTCGAGCGCGCGGCCTTCGCCGAGCGGCTGGCGGGCAACCTCCGCACCCACGTCTTCTATGCCACGCGCGCGGGCTTCGACACGGTGGCGCGGCCCGAGGACACGTCGGCGATCCCGGTGCTGCGCGAGATGGATGCCCAGAAGCTCGCGGCCGGCCTGCAGCCCGGCACGCCGCTGATCGCCAACCTCGACGGCTTCCCGTGGCGCGCCCAGCTGCCGGCGCTCGCGCCGCGCATCATCTCCCAGATCGACGGCCGCAAGACCGTGGCCGAGATCTACACCGCGCTCGGCGCCCAGGGCGGCCTGCCGCAGTGGGAAGATTTTTACGCCCAGTTCGAGGACCTCTACGTCAAGCTGAACGGCGTGAACCACCTGTTGCTGCGCTTCAGGACCTGAACCGCCGCCGGCTTCGCCATGAGCGGCTCCCTCCTGGCGCTCGGTCTCGGCAACTCGCTGCTGTGGTCGCTCTATCTCCTGCTGACGCGCCACGTCGTGAGCGGCGCGGCGCTCGATGCCTGGGCCTACACCCTGGTGCAGCTCCTGTTCGCAGGCCTGATCATGCTGTGGCTGGGCCGGCGAGCAGCCGGCCGCTGGTACGAGCTTCTGGCACCCTGGACCATCGGCTACGCCTTCCTGCGCGTCGCCATCAACGGCGCGACCGCGGCGGCGATCGTCTGGCTCGCCATCACCGAGAGCACGCTTTCTGGCGACGGTGAGCGTGCTCATCGGCGCGGGCTCGGGCTGGTGGTTGACGCGCAACGCGCCGCCGCGGCGCGACTGGCCGGGCCTTGCTCTGCTGGCGATCGGCATCGTGGCGTTTGCGCTGACGCTGGCACCCGCAGCGTGGCGCGGCCTGGGCTGGCTGGTCGCTTCCGAGGCCATGGCCGTCGCGGGCTCGTGGCTGATCGCCTACCACCCGCGCAACCGCTCGACCGACCTTGCCGCGCGCAGCCGCTTCACCGGCGAGATCCTGGTGGCGGCCTCGCTGGCGCTCATCCTCGTCTGGTCGGCGCTCGGCCTTTTGGGCGCCGTCACCTCGCCGTGGGCCGGCGCCGGCGATGCCTTCGGCCGCATCGAGCTCTGGCTCTACGCCGCGCTGGCCGGCCTGTTGTTCCGCGCGCCCGGCACCTGGCTCGGCTTCTGGACCATCAACCGCACCGGCGTGCAGACCTACTTGATTGCGCTCTCCGCCATGCCGTTCTTCGCCATCGCCCTCGAAGCGACGGCCGCCCATGTCGGCTGGGTCGCGCCGCCCGACCTGTCCATTGCCGAATGGATGGCCGCCAGCGTCATCCTGGCGGCGTCGATCTGGCTCATCGTGGTCCGCTTGCGCGCCGCCCGCGTGGATTAACCCGCCATCAGCGCCGCGGCGAAGGAAACCACACTCATGGTGGCCAGGCCGGCCAGAATGGCGACATAGGCGAACATCTTCGATCTCCCGGACACGACGGGTTGCGGCAGGCAACGCAACCACGGCCTGACCGTTCCGGGCGGACGCCAAAATTCGTCACTCAGGTCGCAAGCCCGGCCAGGCGCCTCTGCATCAGTCGCCGCTCGGGTGTCGTGCGGGCAAAGCCCAGCGCGCTCTCGAAATGCCGGCGGGCTTCGTCTCCCCGGCCGAGCTCCGCCAGGAAAACCCCGCGCGCGGCGTGGCCGTAGGGGTTGCCGTCGGGCGGCGGTAGTGCCGCGAGGCCGGCCGCCGGACCGCGAGCGCGCCCGATGGCAACCGCGCGCGCCAGCTCGACCACAGGCGACGGATCGACCGCGCGCAACTGGTCGTAGACATCGACGATGCGCCGCCAGTCGGTCGCCTCGGTGCTGGGTGCGACGGCATGCAGGGAGGCGATCTCGGCGCGCAGATGCCACACCGTCAGCGCCTCGCCGCCGGCCGAGCGTTCGAGATGGGCAAACCCCAGGGCGATCAGTCCGCGGTCCCATTGGCTGCGCGGCTGGTCTTCCAGCAGCTGCGCCACGCCGTCGGGGCCGACGCGCGTCGGCAGCCGCGCGGCGGTGAGCGCCAGCAGCGCGGCCAGCGCATCGCTCGCGGGGCCTGCCGTCACCGGATGCTGCGCCAGCGCGCGCGCGAGCCGCACGGCTTCGACGCAGAACTCGGGCTGCACCAACGCCTCGCCCGACGATGCCGAATAGCCTTCGTTGAACATCAGGTAGAGCGCGGTGCGCACCGATTCGGCGCGCGCGGGCAAGGCCTCGGGCGGCGGCGCCTCGATGGCGACGCCGGCCGTTTCCAGTTGCTTGCGCGCCCGCACCAGGCGCTGGGCAATGGCGGTGGGCTCGCTCAGCAGGCCCGAGGCGATCTGCGGCACGGTGAGGCCGCACACGGTCTTGAGCGCAAAGGTGACGCGCATCTCGAGCGACAGCGCGGGATGGCAGACCGCGAACAGGAGCGCGAGCTCGTCGTCGCTGAGCTCGCGATCGAAGTGGCCATCGCTTGCCGGCTGCTGCGGCTCGAGCGGGAACGCCTCGTCGTCGAGAGCGACGTTGCGCGCCTCGTGGCGCAGAAGATCGAGCGCGCGGTTCTTCGCCACGACCGCCAGCCACGCCGCGGGCTTGTCGGGCACGCCCCTGAATGGCCAGGACGACAGTGCCTGCAGCAGCGCGTGCTGCACGGCATCCTCGGCGATGGCGATGCGACCGGCGCCCAGCCGCCGCGCCAGGGCGGCGACCAGGCGGCTCGCTGAATCGCGAGCCAGCGAATCAACGAGCCGGTTGACTGGCCGGTGGTCGGAGCGCTCAGTCTGCCGCCTTAACCTGCTCGGCCGTCATGGTGTCGACAGGCCGCAGCTCGATCCAGTTGGTGCCGTTCCACAGATGCGGGCACTCCTTGGCGATGGCCTCGGCCTCGGCCACATCCTTGGCCTCGATCGTGAAGTAGCCGCCGATCACGTCCTTGGCCTCGGCATAGGGGCCGTCGCTGGCGACCGGCTTGCCGTCCTTGACCTGGATGTGACGCACCCCGCCATTGGCGAGCTTCTCGCCGCCCACGATCTTGCCCTTCTCGCGCATCGTGGTGGACCAGGTGTAGTAGCGCTTGACGATTTCCATCATCTTTTCGCGCGGCAAGTCGGCCATGTTGCCGGGGCCTTGGTGCAGCAGCAGCATATATTGAGCCATGTCGATCTCCTGCGTTGGTGACGGTTGGCGCAATGCCATCCCGTCACTTCATCGACGGTCGGGCCCGGCCGGAAATCGACATCCCTCAGGCCGCTTTCTTCAAGGCGTCCGGATTGATGACATTGATCGGCTTGCCGTCCAGCCAGGCCTCGATGTCCTCGATCGTGCCGGCGTAGAAGTGCCGGTAGCTGTCCTCGACGACGTAGCCCAGGTGGGGGATCAGCGTGACGTTCTCGAGCTTGGTCAGCGGATAGTCCTTGGGCACCGGCTCCTTGTCGTACACGTCGAGGCCGGCATGGGCGATGGTGCCCTCCTTGAGAGCGGCGATCAGGGCGGCCTCGTCGACGATCGGCCCGCGCGAGGTGTTCACCAGGATGGCCGTCTTCTTCATCTTGGCGAGATCGGCCGCGCCTAAAAGGCCGCGGGTCCGGTCGGACAGCACGAGATGGATGCTGACGAAGTCCGACGTCTTCAGCAGCTCGTCCTTGGTGACGAGCTTGGCGCCGCCCTTGGCCGCCTTCTCCGCGGTGAGGTTCTGGCTCCACGCCACGACATCCATGCCGAAGGCCTTGGCGTAGCCCGCGACGCGGCTGCCGAGGCGCCCGAGCCCGATGACGCCCAGCCGCTTGCCTTCGAGCACGACCATCTGCTGGATGCCGTCGTGCCAGCCGCCTGCGCGCATCAGGCGCTCGCCCTTGGCGAGATCGCGGGCGCACATCATCAGCAGCGCCCAGCTGAGCTCGGCGGTCGAGGCGTTGGAGCCGCCGCCCGGCGTGTTGCTGATGGGGATGCCGCGGTCGGTCGCGGCCTTGTCGTCCAGGCTGCTGGCGCGCGCGCCGGTCAGGACCATGAATTTGAGGTTGGGCAGCTTCTCGATCAGCGCCCGCGGGAAGGCCGTGCGCTCGCGCAGCAGACCCAGCATGTCGAAGGGCGCGAGCTTCCTGGCGGCGTCCTCGACCGAGGAGAACGGCTCGTGGAACACCGTGATCTCGACGCCGCGTTTCTTGAGGCGATCCCAGTCGGCCATCTTCAACGCGACCTTCTGATAATCGTCGAGCAGGGCGAGCTTGTAGGTTTGCGGCATGGCGTTTCCTGGGGGAAGATGGGTTGGTCAGAACCACTATAGCCGCAGGAGACGGTCATGAGCATCACCGTGAAGCCGGTGACGCCCGACTTCGTGGCCGAGATTTCCGGTCTCGACCTCGCCCAGCCGCTAAAGCCCGCCGACCGCGACGCGATCGAGGCGGCGATCAACCGGTATGCGATCGTGGTCTTTCACGACCAGAAACTGACCGACGAGCAGCAGATCGTCTTCGCCCGCCATTTCGGGCCGATCCAGGCGTCGGCGCAGAAAGCGCGGCACACCGGCATCAAGCATCGGCTGGCGTCCAGCGAGATTGCCGACATCTCCAACCTCGACGGCGATTCCAACGTGCTGGAGGCCAACAGCAAGCGACGGCTGGATTGGCTGGCCAATCGCCTGTGGCACACCGATGCCTCGTTCCGCGCCGTGCCGGGCGCGCTGTCGATGCTCTATGCCCATGTCGTGCCCGACGAAGGCGGCGATACCGAGTTCGCCGACCTGCGCGCGGCCTACGATGCGCTGCCAACCAAGACCAAGGGCGAGATCGAAGGGCTGATCGCCGAGCATTCGATCTGGCATTCGCGCGCTCAGCTCGCCGTCACCAAGTACACCGACGAAGAGATCAAAAGCCTGCCGCCGGTGCCGCAGAGGGTGGTGCGCACCCATCCCGGCTCGGGGCGCAAGACGCTCTACGTCGCCGCACACGCCTCGCACATCATCGGCATGCCGGTCGCCGACGGCCGCCTGCTGCTGCTGGACCTGATCGAGCACGCCACCCAGCGACGCTTCGTGCACAGCCACACCTGGAAGCAGGGCGACCTGGTGATCTGGGACAATCGCTGCACCATGCATCGCGCCCGGCCGTTCGACACCACCAAGGTGCGCGACCTCAGGCGCGTCACGACGCGTGACGTCGCTTCCACACTGGAACAAGCGGCGTAAGCCACCCATTCCCGCTCAATAGAGGAGGTAAGGAACCGATGTTCACCAAGCTCCTTTTGGCAGCACTGCTGGCGCTGGCACCCGTACAGGCCTTCGCCGAAGCAACGATTCCCACCAAGGACATCCCCGGCGCAAAGGACAATCCCCTGATCAAGCGCTACGACGGGTCGTTCATCGTAAGCTACGAGCGGCTCGCCTTCACCGATTTCAAAGTGCCGTTGTCGCCGCTCGAGGCCACCGACGGCCGCGACCGCATGAACAACCAGCTCTTCCTGCCCAAGAAGGCGGCCGAGGTTGAGGGTGCGCGCACCCGGATCGCCTACCTCCTTCCGGCGGACCGCTCTCCTCTGGAAGTGCTGAGGAACTACGAGGATGTCGTGAAGGCGGCCGGCGGCGAAGTGCTCTTCACCTGCAAAGGCGACGCCTGCGGCGGTGATCCCAATCGGTCGAGCGCAGGGGGCGGCGGCCACTCCAGCCTGATGATGTACTTCGTCGTCGAATCGCAGCTCAAGGATGCCAGCTTCTCGAACGGCGCATGCGCCCAGGCGTCAGGCATCGACGATCAGCGCTTTTTCGCGGCCAAGATCCCGCAAAGCGCCGGCGACGCCTACGTGACGGTGCACACCTTCCAGATCAGCGACACGCTCTATTGCAAGGCCTTCAATGGCAGGACGGTGGCCATCGTTCACGTCCTCGAACCCAAGGCGCGCGACCAGAAGATGGTCGTTGTGAAGGCCGATGAGATGGCGCGCACCATCGGCTCGACGGGCCGCGTGGCCCTTTATGGAATCTTCTTCGAATTCGACAAGGCGGACCTCAAGGCCGAGTCCAATCCGACGCTCATGGAGATCGCGCAGCTCCTGAAGAGCGATCCGAAACTTGCGATCCTGATCGTCGGCCACACCGACAACCAGGGCGCCTACGACTACAACATCGAGCTCTCGCGGCGCCGGGCCGAGGCCGTGACCAAGGCGTTGGTCGCCAACCATGGCGCCGACGCCAAGCGGCTGCGCGGCGCGGGCGTTGGCATGCTGGCGCCGGCGGCCTCCAACGATGCCGAGGAGGGCCGGGCCAAGAACCGGCGCGTCGAGATCGTCAAATTGAACTAGAGCGATGCGATGAGATGGACGCATGCGGTTCCATCTTATCGCATCGCGCGCCCGGGGATACGTGTTGCAGCAGGCATGACGGTCCCTGCCGTGGCCCGTCGCGCCAGAGCTCAGGCGCCGAGCGCCGACGTGATCAGCTCGGTGTCGATGTAGTCGACCATCTCCTTCACCTTGCCGTCGACGATGCGGCAGACGATGCAATAGGTGTTGTTGTAGGGCTTGCCGCTCAACGCTGTCGCACGGCCCTCGAGCCTGCATGACGACATACTCGCCCTCGGCGATGAAGCGCTCGGGCTGGAAGACGATCGGGCCATCGGCCAGGCGCGCGCGAATGGGCTTCAAGAGCTTGTCGATCACCTCCTGCTTGCCGCGCGACGTGCCCGACAGAGCCGTGCTGCCGATGATGGTCCACTCGACGTCGTCGGCCAGGCTGTCGAGCAGCGGCTGCACGTTGCCTTTGGAGATCTCGGCATAGACGTGCCGAAGGAGATGCTTGTTTGCCGTTTCCATGACTTTTCCTCTATTCTAGATTCTAGATACGTACTTAGCATCTAATATGTTGGGTATCAGAGTCAAACTCAGGTAAACTCGGGCCTCATGGACCATCCGCGCTTCCTCTACGACCTCGAACACTGCTCGATCCGCCGCGCCCTGGACGTGCTGGGCGAGAAATGGACGATGCTGGTGCTGCGCGAGGCCTTTTATGGCGTGTGCCGCTTCGACGATTTCGCCCGCGCGTTGGGCTGCGGGCGGGGCGTGCTGAGCGCCCGGCTGAAGACCCTGACAGAGGCCGGCATCGTCGAGCGCCGCGAGTACAAGGAGCCCGATCGACGGACCCGCGCGGAATATCGTCTCACCGACAAGGGCCGCGATCTCTTCCCGGCCATCCTCGCCCTGTCGCAGTGGAGCGAGCGCTGGACGCCGCCGCCGGAGGGGCCCGTGGCGCGCGTCCTCAGCCGCAAGTCGGGGCGGCCCGTCACCGTCGTCATGACGGGCGATCGTGCCGTGGAGGCGCTCGGCATGCGCGACATCGAGATCCTGCCGGGCCCCGGAGCCAGGCGGCTCGATCCCTCAAGGCAGCGGCAATAGGGTAAACTCGGGCCGCGCGTTCGGGGGAGATCACTAGATGCCACGACCTGTCGACATCTGGCTGGCGGCGGGTGTGCGCACCCCCTTCGCCAAGGTCGACGGACCGCTGGCCGCCTACGACGCCATCGAGCTCTCGGTGCCGGTGGCGCGGCACATGGTCGACCTGCTGAAGGGCGGCAAGCCCGACTTCGCGGTGTGGGGCGTCGTCGTGCCCTCGCTCACCTTCAGCAACATCGCGCGCGAGGTGCTGATGGATGCCGGCATCGACGCCACCATCCCCGCCTTCTCGACCGTCATGGCCTGCTCGACCAGCATGGTGGCCGCGATCGAAGCGGCCGGCATGATCGACGGCGAGGCCTATAACCTGGCGCTGGTAGGCGGCGTCGACAGCCTGAGCCGCGTGCAGGTCGGGCTGGGCCAGCGCCTGTCCGACTGGCTGCGCAAGTTCCAGCAGGCGCGCTCCCTGGGCCAGAAGCTCGACCACGTCACGCACGTCCAGCTCAAGGACATCCGGCTGTACATCCCGGCCATCGCCAACCGCACGACCGGCCTCAGCATGGGCGAGCACACCGAGCTCACCGCCCAGGAATGGCAGATCGGCCGCCAGGAGCAGGACGAGATCGCGCTCGCGAGCCACCAGCATGCGGTGGCCGGCTGGGACAAGGGCTTCTTCGACGACCTGGTGCTGCCGATGGGTGACGTCAAACGCGACACCATCCCGCGCAAGGACACCTCGCTCGAAAAGCTCGCGCGCCTGCCGCCGTCGTTCGACCGCACCAGCGGCAAGGGCAGCCTGACCGCGGGCAACTCCTCGCCGCTCACCGACGGCGCGGCGGCGATCTGGGTCGCTTCATCGAAGGGACTGGAGCGCCTTCCGCCGGACACGCCGCGCGTAAAACTGGTCGACTGGGAGATCGGGTCGGTCGATTTCCGCATCGACGGCCTGTTGATGGCGCCGGCGTTCGCCATTCCACGGCTACTGGCGCGGCATGGCCTCACCTACGGCGACATCCATCTATGGGAGATCCATGAAGCCTTCGCCGCCCAGGTCGCCTTTCATCTGAAGGCGCTGCAGGATCCGGTTTTCCTGCGCGACAAGGCCAAGGTGCCCAAGGATTTCGGCGTCTTCCCCAAGGAGCGCATGAACCCCAACGGCGGCAGCACGGCGCTCGGCCATCCCTTCGGCGCGACCGGTGCGCGTATCATCAGCCAGGCGGTGAAGGAGCTCGCGGCCATGGCCACGGGCAGCCGCGCCATTGTCAGCATCTGCGCCGACGGCGGCCAGGGCAGTGTCTTGTTATTGGAGGCAGCATGATGAGCATCGACTTCCTGATCACCACCTTGATCATCGTCGTCTCGCCGGGAATTGGCGTGCTCTATACGATCGCCACCGGCCTGTCGCGCGGCGCGCGGGCGAGCGTGGTCGCAGCCTTCGGCTGCACGCTCGGCATCGTGCCGCACATGGCGGCGGCCATCATGGGCCTGGCCGCGCTGCTGCACACCAGCGCCATCGCCTTCCAGACGATGAAGTATCTCGGCGTTGCCTACCTGCTCTACATGGCGTGGATGACGCTCAAGGAGCACGGCGCGCTCAAGGTCGAGGACACGGTCGACCAGAAGTCGGCGATGCAGGTGATCGTGCACGCCATCCTGATCAACATCCTGAACCCCAAGCTCTCGATCTTCTTCTTTGCCTTCCTGCCGCAGTTCGTCACCGCCGACGAGGCCGCGCCAGTGCTGCGCATGTCGGAGCTGTCGGCCGTGTTCATGCTGATGACCTTCGTGGTGTTCGTGGGCTACGGCCTGTTCGCCGCCTCCATCCGCAAGCACGTGATCTCGCGGCCGGCCGTGCTGACCTGGATGCGGCGGGCCTTCGCCGGCGCCTTTGCCGCACTGGGCGCGAAGCTGGCGCTGGCGGATCGATGACGCCAACCCGCTTCCGCTGGCTCGTCGTCTTCCTTCTGTTTGCGATCACGATCGTCAACTACATCGACCGCGCCGCGATCTCCTATGCCATCCCGGTGATCCAGCGCGAGCTAGGCTTCTCGGCAACCGAGAGCGGCGCCATCCTGGGCGCCTTCGGCCTGGGCTATGCGCTCACCACCCTGCTGGGCGGCTTCGCCGTCGATCGCTGGGGCGCGCGCATCGTGCTCACGGTCGCCGCCGTGCTGTGGAGCCTGTCGATCGGCATGACCGCGCTGGCAGCCGGCGTTGCCACGCTCTACGCCGCGCGCGTGCTTTTGGGCGTATCGGAAGGGCCCAACTTCCCGGCGCTGACCGGCGCGGTGACGCACTGGCTGTCGCCGCATGAACGGGCGACGGCGCTCGGCAATGCCCTGCTCGCCGTGCCCCTGGCGCTGGCGATCGGCGGGCCGGTCGTCACCCAGCTTCTCGCCTGGCTCGACTGGCGGCTGACCTTCGCCGTGCTGTTCGCCCTGTCGGCTGCCTGGGTGCCGCTGTGGTGGTTCCTGTTCCGCGACAGCCCGGCCGATTCCCGCTTCGTCAACCCGGCCGAGCTCGACCATATCCAGAGCCATCACGAAGCGGTCTCCCGGCGCCCGCGCGCGGTTCTCAGGACCTGGCCTGGCAAGGACGTGGTCGCAGCCCTGCTCTCCAACCGCACGCTGCTCGCCAACACCTGGGCGTTCTTCGTCTTCGGCTACTTCCTGTTCTTCTTCATGACCTGGCTGCCGAGCTATCTCGAGCGCAAGTACGGGCTGAACCTCGGCGCCGTCGGCCTGTTCACCGTCCTGCCTTGGCTGGCCGCCGCCGTCACGCTGTGGCTGTTCGGCCGCTGGTCGGACGCCTTGCTGGCGAGCACCGGCCGGCTGCGCATCGCCCGCTCCTACCTGATCGCCGGCACCCAGTTCGTGGCCGCGATCGCCGTCATTCCCGTGGCCCTGACCGACAACCTCACCGTCGCCATCGCCGGCATCACGGTGGCGGTCGCGGCCTCGATGGGCGCCAACGCCGCCTACTATGCGGTGAACGTCGACATCGTGCCCGAGCGCGCGGCGACGGCGCTCGGCATCATGGATTTCGCTTTTGCCATCGCGGGTTTCCTGGCGCCCGCCGTCACCGGCTGGGTGCTGAACATCCGCGGCTCGTTCACCGACGGCTTCCTGCTGATGGCGGTGCTGGCGCTGTCGTCGGTGGTCGTCGTGCTGCTGTTCCACCATCCCGACAAGGACGCCGCCCATGCATGACAGCTGGGCGCGGCTGAATATCGATCCTATCGCGTGTGTCGTTCGCCCCAATCGTGGAGCGCACGCACCACCGGCCGCAGCGCCTGTCCCTTGGACGTGAGGACATACTCGGCGCGCGGCGGGTGTTCCTCGTAGAAACGCCGTTCGACGACGCCATGCTTTTCCAGAGCCTTGAGCCGCCCTGACAAGGTGTTCGGACTGATGCCTGAGAGCGAGTTCCAGGAAGTCCTGAAACTTGCGCGGCCCGTCGAGGCTCAAGTCGCGCAGGATCATCAGGGTCCAGCGGTCACCCACGATGTCGAGAGAGCGGGCGACGGGGCAAAATCGATCGGGACGCTTGGTCTTCATTTCCGCAAGTTTTAGTAATGACGTCGACAGACATTGTCGTTTGTCCGACGCGTCAAGTAAATATAAAAATAGTAGTCACTATGATACTGGGAGTAATGACCATGACCAAGCGACAACTTTTGGCCGCAGCCGGCTTGCAGCTTTTGCTGCAGCCGGCGCTGCCTGCCTTTCGCAGACACCTCGAAGCGAGACAGAAAGCCCGCCAACGCAGCGAATGATCGAGACCAACGGCATTCGTCTCAACGTTGCCGAGCAGGGCGAAGGGCCGGTGGTTCTGCTGTGCCACGGTTTCCCGGAGTCCTGGTATTCCTGGCGTCACCAGATCGGCGCGCTGGCGGCGGCGGGCTTTCATGCCGTCGCGCCCGACATGCGCGGCTACGGCAAGAGCGACGCGCCGAAGGCGATCGATCAGTACACGCTGTTCCATCTGGTCGGCGACATGGTCGGTCTCCTCGATGCGCTCGAGGCCAAGACCGCCGTCATCGTGGGCCATGACCTCGGCGCCCGCGTCGCCTGGCAGGCGGCGCAGATGCGCCCCGATCGCTTCCGGGGCGTCGTCGGCCTCAGCGTGCCGTTCTACCCGCGCGGCAAGGTGCGGCCGACCAGCGCCATGCCGCGCACCGAGAACGCCGAGTTCTATCAGCTCTATTTCCAGGAGCCGGGTCCGCCGACGCCGAGTTCGGGCGCGATCCGCGTCTGACCATCCGCAGCATGCTGTTCGGCGCGTCGGGCGAGGGCGCTGCGGCAGCCCGCGCCGCCGCGGCAAGCGGCGGGGCCCGCCGAGCCTTGGCATGGTGCCGAAGGGCGGCGGCTTCCTGCAGGGTCCGGGCGCGCCGGCGGCCTTGCCGGCCTGGCTCAGCGAGAGCGACGTCGATTTCTACGCCGGCCGAATTCAAGCGCACCGGCTTCACCGGTGCTCTCAACTGGTATCGCAACATCGACCGCAACTGGGAACTGCAGGCGCCCTTGCAGGGCGCGCCGGTGACGGTCCCGGCGCTCTATGTCGCGGGCGACCGCGACTTCGTGGTCGTCCGCTCCCGGCATGGATCAGCTCTTGGCCAATCTCAAACGCTTCGTTCCGGGACTGCGCGGCATACAGATGCTCCCTGGCTGCGGTCACTGGACCCAGCAGGAGCGGCCGAACGAGGTCAATGCCGCGATCATCGATTTCGTCCGCAGCCTGCCGGGCTAGGGTAGCCAGTTGCCGTGCAGGCCATGGGGAACGCGGCGCGGCATCACGATCTCGGCGACCGGTGGCCTTTCAAGGTCGATGGCGTCGAGCACGGCACAGACCGAGCCGTCGGTCGCCCGGTCATAGACATAGGTCATGATCCAGCCGTCGCCTTCGCCGCTGCCGCCGGGCCGCGGCACGAAGACCGGCTCGTCGACTTCGCGGCCCGGGCCGAATTCATGCACCGCCGTCTTGCCGGTCTGGAGGTCATAGCGGGCGAGCGCGCCGAAGGCTTCCGGGGCATCGCCCTTGGCGCTCACCGGCAGCCAGCCATAGCGGTTGGCGGCGCCGGCCCGTGCCGGATCGATCCTCGGGAACTCGCCCTTGCGCTCGTCGAGTTGCGTGCGTTTCACCGAGCCCGCGCCCAGATCGAGCACGGCGCGCCACAAGGTGGGCGGCGCGCCCGGGGCCGTGAAGAACGCCCCGTGCTGGACGTAGTCGACGGTGATGCGGCCGCCGTCCTCGTGGCCGTTCATGAAGTGATAGACGAAGTACGGCCCGTCCTCGATCCACTGCACGCTCCCCGTGCCGTCGCGGCGCAGCACGGCGATGCGCGTGCCGCGTTCCGGCTGCCAGGCGAGGAATGGCTTGCCCTGTTGCGCGCCGGCAATGTCGAACACGACCGGGCACAGGAAGAACACGACGTGCCGGGGGTGAAGACGAAGTCGTGCACCATGAAGGACATGCCGGTGTCGATCGGCACCTCGCGCACCACGGCGCCCGTGGCATCGACCGTGTAGAAGACCAGGAAGGGTGGGCGCAGCGAGTAACGGAACATCAGCATCTCGCCGCTCGCGGGATCGAACTTGGGATGCGCGGTCATGGCGCCGCGCAGCTTTCCGGCGAAGTCGTACAATCCCTTGGTCTCGAGCGTCGGCGAGAGCTCGTAGGGCAGGTTGCCCTCGTAGAGCGCCAGGATCCGCCCGGCATGGCGCACCACGTTGATATTGGCGACGTTCTTGAATCGGTCGGGATCGCCGTCGGGCGGCACGAAACGCGGATCGGGCACGATCGGGTTCATCAGGCCGCCATAGATTGTCCGTCCGGCCCGCCGGTCGGCCCGCAGCCCGGCGGTCAGCACGAAGCGATTGCGGTAGGCGACTTTGCCGCCGTCGAAGGTGAGGCCGTGCACCATGCCGTCGCCGTCGAACGGGTAGGTGTAGGAAATCGGCGGATAGGCCGGATTGGGCCCGTTGCGCAGATACGTGCCGGAAATCTCGCGCGGACCTCGCCACGCACGGCCAGATTGTCGACGCTGAGCTCGTCGGCGACCGGGGCGTACCCGTGCTGCAGGAAGGGATTGGGTCGATCGGGTGCAGCAAGGACCTGCCGGGGCAACAGCGCGCTGCCCAGTCCGAGATGACCTGCGAGCATCAAGAGCTCTCGGCGTGAGTACGGCATGGTCATGGCCCCCAATCCGGGGATCATTGTACCGTCGAATTGCTTGAAGAA
>CAWKFT010000018.1:0-25491 GCA_963848975.1 uncultured Alphaproteobacteria bacterium | reverse complement strand
CGACCGGCAACCTCGACCCGACGACGGCGTCCTACGTGTTCGATGCGCTGGAAGCGTTGGTCAGGCAGTCGGGCCTGGCTGCTCTTTATCGCCACACACAACCATCAACTGGCCGCCCGCATGGACCGCCGCGTAACCCTCGCCGAGGGGAAGATCGTCCCGCTCTAGGCCGATCGACGTCCACATATCCCTTTCCGATACCATTTGCGCCCCCGCCGCGGTTCGTCCCGTGGTTGCACTCACCAAAGCACGACAATCCGAACAAAGCAAGCACTTTTGTTTATGATATGTTCATGCTAATTTAGGGGTGAATTACGGACCCTGGAACAAAAGGGGCTTGACAACCGAATTGAACAAAATTAGAACGAAAACCGAACATTCGAGCAATGGAGGCTGTTATGACGGATCTTTTTCAGGATGTGATTTCCATGGTGTGCATGTCCGCTTTTCTGATGTCCGTGGCGCTCTGGATCGGCGCCGTTTGAAGGTTCAGATGGAGCATCCCAGAGCTCTGTTCAGGACGCTCGCAATCCGCGAGGGTGCGAGGAGACGCCTCGATCAGGGCGCCGAACACGTCCTCGAACGATCGCTTCAGAGCGAGGTCGAGGTCGGCCAGCTTGCGGTCGGACCCAAATCCAGGAGGCTGGTCACGCCGTGCCGGGCGAAGCCGCAGAGGACGATTCCGGTGAAATGGCCGAGGTCCGGATCGACGTTGATCGCGACACCAGAAGCTTACCATCGCTTGAGGCGAACGCCTATCGCCGCGGTCTTGTCTTCGGAAAGTCGCCCGTCGGGCAGGGTGGGCGATCGTGATGGACGACCAGACGCCCACCCGATCCTCCCGTCGTTCGCCGACGATGTCAGAAGGGCCAGCGCCTGGATGATCCATTCCTCGAGGGCCGCGATGTAGGCGTGAACATCCTTGCGGCGTCGCTTCAGGTCGAGCATCAGGTACACCACCCGCTGTCCGGGTCCTGATAGCTGTATTCGCCGCCGCGTCCGGCCTCGAACACCGGAAATCGATCAAGGTCCAGCAGGTCGGCGGCCCGGGCCTTCGTGCCGGCCGCGTAGAGCGGCGGATGCTCGACCAGCCAGGCGAGCTCCGGCGCGGTGCCGGCACGCACCGCTTCGCCGGCCTTCCATCGCGGCCAACGCCTCAGGATCCGGATGATGCCGTCGCTCGTCGCCCAGACCACCGGGGCTGCGTCGGCTCGCGGTCGAAAGTCTCGAAGAAGTGTCGCGGGTAATTGTTGGCAACTCCTTCACCCCGGCGCGAAATCAGGCGACGGACGCAGTGGCGAAGGTCGTGGACGACGGTCCCGACGCTTCGCCGGTTGCCGTCGACCAATTGTCGGCCGCACTCGCGATCATGTTTCATAGTCGTTGCAGATCTAGGCCAGTTGATGTTGGACGCTGTCGATGGGGAACAGGAAGACCGTCGGTTGGCCCTAAGCCTAGCAGCGGAAATGAGACTTTGACAGCCGGCGGACCGCATCGAGACCCATCGACCGCCGTCGCTGTCGGCACAGCTCATGGCCACGTCCGCCTGAGGGGATGATGCGAAACGATCACCTGGAACTACGCGACCGGGATCAGTCGCCGCTTCCGCTCGTCGATGAGCACGATGGCAAGCCCGCTCCCCACCACCAGCGCCATGCCAAAGAGCGCGAGGGCATTCGGAAGCTCGCCGAAAACGGCGACGCCGGAGATCACCGCCCACACCGTGAAGCAGTAGTAGAACGGCGCCACCACTCTGGTCGGTCCGGCACGGTAGGCCATGAACATGAAAAAGTGACCGAAGACGAGGAAAAGTCCGGCACCGCAGAGGAGCATCAAGTGACGGCCGCTCGGCGCCGTCCAGTCCTCGGTAAGCAGATGGGCCACGCGGCCCCCATCAGCACGACGATCACCGCCGACATGGCGACGATCAGACCCGGCACATGAGCGCCAACCCGCCGACCGATGAGGTCACGCACGGCGCAGAGCACCGCGTTCGCCAGCGCCAGCATGGCGAAGACGGAAATCCCGTGCATGGTCGGCTGGGCGACCAGCAGGCGCCGGCAAAGCCGCACGCGATCAGCAGCGACCCGCTCCGGGAGATGCGTTCGCCGAACAGGAAGGCGGCGCCGAGGAGCACGAGCAGAGGGGTGACCTGGCCGAGCGCGGTCGCGTCCGCGATCGGCATGTTGGCCAGCGCCACCACATAGCACAGGATGGCGCCGGTCTCGGCGAGGTTGCGGGCGAGCACCCGCCGCTCGAACACCAGCGGAGCCTTGCTCGCATATCCGGCCAGGAGAACGAGCGGCGTGCCCCACAAGAGCGCCGCGACCCCGCGAAGCATCAACACCTGGTAAGGAGGCAGCGCTTCGGCCACCAGCTTCATCATGCTGTCATTGACGACGAAGAACCCCGTCGCCAGGACCATGAAGAGGACGCCGCGAAGTGGATGGGCGGAAAAAAGCATGGGCTGGCCGGCTGAGGAACGGTCTCCCTTGCTTGGCCGAGAAAGCCTTGGCAATCAAGCGGCGAGCGATGGGCCAGCGTTTGAGATGGTGTATCCGGCCGCGAGGATGATCGTGTCGCCGACCGGCATGAAATGGTCTGTGCAGCCGATGGGAGCGAGGCGAAAATGCGATCCCCGTTTGGCCAGCGAGCGGCCGGTCCGCAAGATTGATGCCCACAGCAACCTTCTGACCGACGCGGAGTGTCCATTCAGCTGGCCTGACAAATCTACCAGCCCTGCGCACGGGTTCGGTTGGAAGGTCAACGAACTTTGACGATCACGCGCTGACCGACAGGCCAGCCAGCGGGCGGTCCGCAAGATCGATGCCCACCTCAATCTTCTGACCGACGCGGAGTGTTCAATCAGTGGCATGCCGAGTCCAAGCCCTGCAGGGTTCGACGGGTTTGGTTGGAAGTCCAACGAACCATGACGATCAGGCGCTGACCGACAAGGCAGCGCGGTCGGCCGACGCAAGAGGCAACGCCTCATTCGCCACGTTCGGACAACGTGGAATGTCCATCGGGCCGACAACTGCCGAAATCTACCTGCCCTGCCGCACTCGGCGGATTTGGCTGGGGGCCAAACGACCCGTGCGATCAAGCGGTTACCGAAGGTACCGCACTCGGCGCATTCGGCTGGACGGGTCAAGAACCCTGGGGCTCAAGCCCCGGGGCCGGCGCTGGGGCGATCTTGTCGCACCTTCAAGGGCGCCGCCAGAATATTGCCCGGCCTCAGCAGCCAGTTTGACTGATCAAAGCGGCTGAAACGGGCTATCTGGTTCGGTCGAAAAAACCTGCGCTACGAGCAGCGATCGTGGGCCAAAAATCCCGAGCGATCATCTCCGGCCGTAGCTCGGCCGGAAGCCGCTCCCCGCAGCCCATCGCAAAGCACCGTCAGTGGCCCGAAATGGCAAAGCCCGACCCGAAAGCAACCGCCTCGCCAATGCAAGCCGAGCCCCAAGCCCTGCCTCGTGCCGACCGCCGGACCGCTATCCGCCGGCAGAGCTCTTCCGACCGGCGCTACAGCCGGTTGTGCCCTGCCGCGAGGATGATCCGGCTGTAGCCGTGCGCGGCGCATCCCGGGACGTCCACCGCGTGGACCGTCAGGTCGGCCTGGCGGAAGAAGCCGAGGAGCTCGGCCCTGAGGTCCGCCTCGTCCAGGCAGGGGCTCGGAAAGGCGTTGTCGCCGACGAAATAGCTGTGGGTACGGCCCAGGGCGGCGACGAGCAGCGTCCCGCCCGGCCGCACCAGCTGCGCGACGCGCGTCATGTAAAGCCGCCACGCCTCGATGTCGGATGTCGCGGAATCGACGCAGTAGGCGCTGAGCACGGTGCCGTAGAGCCTGTGCGACGCCCCCAGCGGCCATTCCTTGCGGATGTCGACGTCCAGCAAAGCGCTCACCTTCTGCCGGGTCAGCGTCTCGCGCTCGGCGATGGCGGCGCGGTCGACCGCGACGGCGCCTTCGCATTGCAAGGTGTAGGCCACGAAGGGTTGCCAATCGTGCGCGCCGGGTTCCTGGCCGATCCAGCGGGAGATCGCATCGAGGTTGGCGCTAAGATAGTCGCCGACGTGGATCTCGGAGGCCTTTTCCGCCATCAGGAAGACATGATGGAGCGTCGGCCCCGCGCCGAACACCAGCGCCGGTTCGTCGGGCGGCATCTGCGGCGCCGCGGCGCTGAAGAAGGCGATCGTCTCGCGCTCGTCCTCGTCGACACTGCCGTAATAGCTGGTCAGGTATTGGAGCGTCGACCATTCCCGCTCGAACGAGGCGTAGCCCGCGGGGTCTTTGCGTCGCAGCATGGAGCGGGTCGACCATCCCAGCGTCGCCTCGTAGGCGGCCGCCCCGAGATTCGCGCCGCCAAGGAAGATCGTCGCCTGCTCGGCGGTCACCGTATCGCTCGCCAGCGCCAGGCCGAACGCGGCGAGATAGTAGGGCAATTCTTTCAGCAGCTCGAACAGCACGTAGCCGCCCGCGGCGAGCAAGCGGCGAGTGCGGGGAGAGCTCCCCGAAGTGAGGTCGTAGGCGAGCTTGGAAAGCGCGCTGGTGCTGGTGCCGGTGCTGGCGAGCAGCCGCCAGTTCGCGTCGAGGCTTGACGAGAGCCCATAGCCCCACACCACGTAGGACGCTCCGAGGAACACCAGCAGCGGTCCCCAGCCGGCGTCCGAGAGCAGGCCCGAGGCGGCAAGCAGCACCCCCGCCGCGGTGGAAACCGTGTCGAGCACGTAGGTGGACAGCGCATTGGCGAGGAGCGTCGCCGACCACTTTTTGAGCTGCCGGCCAAGACGGCCGCCGCCTGCATGTCGATCCGCGAGCACGAAACGCTCCGTGAAGAGCCCCACAAAAAGTATCGGCGTCTTCGACGCCGGCGGCTATCGACCAAAATGGGTGACGCGAGACCGAGAAGCGAAACGCCGACCAGGCTGGCACGGTTCTTGAAACGCGATCCGTGAGGCGAGGGAAGGTGGCCCAGGATGGGACAATGCCCGTCGGAAGGCCCTTCGCCGAACGAGGAGGAGGATGAAAATGGTACGGACGGTTCGTGCGGTTAGCCGCACTTCCAAGGCTTCGACCCGGCACTTCTTCGTCGGGACCCCGCATCGCGAGACGCGCGGCGGTCGTTATTGGGAGGCCATCGTCTTCGAGGGCAAGTCCCGTGAGCGTGCTGCCGGATCCTCGCAGGAGGTGTGGGCGGTCGTCCAGGCGGACAGCGTCGAGGAGGTCCTGGAGCGCGCCAGCGTGACGACGCGCTACCTCAACGCCCGCCGGATGGAGCAGGACTCGCGGGCCTGATCTGCCCGCCTACTCGACGAGGCCGGCCAAGCGCAGCCCATCGACGATGGGCTCGAAGTCGGCGGGGTTCTTGTAGGGCAGCACCGAGCGGCGCTGCGCAAGCGAATAGTCGGGATTGATGCGCAGCAGCGCATCCCATTGCTCGCGCGCCTCCGCCATGCGGCCGAGATGCCCGTAGGTTGCGGCGAGCAGAGCGCGCGACACGTCGGTTCCTGGATTGCGGACAAGGCGCCGGCTGAGCGCGCCGACGGCATCCTCGTACCGGCCTAGGTGGAAAAGCGCCTGCGCCTGGAAATGCAGGTAGACGTCCGGATGATACGGGTTCAGCGCCATCGCCCGGTCGAAGCAGGCCAGCGCCTCCTCGGGCCTGCCTGAGTAGAGCATCTGGTTGCCGAGGCTTTCATAGCCCTCAGCAAGGTTGGGGGAGAGCGCGATCGTGCGTTCGGCCTCGCGGATTGCCGCCTCGTGCCGCCGCAGATAGAGCAGCGCGACCCCCAGCACCCAGTGCCCGTAGGGATAGCGCTCGGCAAGCGCAATGGCCTTCCTCGCATGCTGCTCCGCTTGCTCGAGCGGCCGCGACGACGATTGAGCCCAGCCGTTCACATGGTCCATCCCGTGCGAGAAGGCGAGGAAGGCATAGGGCGGAACGAAGCTCGGGTCGAGGTCGATGGCCCGTTGCAGCAGCTGCTGCGCTTCGAGGTTCGTCTCCTTCCGGAACAGCCAGATCTGGTCGCGGCCGCGCAGGAAGCAGTCATGCGCCTCGAGATTGTCCGTATGCTCGCTGGTCAGCCGTTCCTGGTCGTTCTCGGTCAGGTTGAGCGCCAGCGCGCCGACGATGTGCTGCGTCACGTCGTCCTGGACCGCGAAGATGTCGGTGAGCTCGCGGTCGAAGCGTTCGGCCCAGAGATGCCCGCCGGTGCTGGCGTCGATCAGCTGGGCGGTGATGCGGACACGGTTGCCGGACTTGCGCACGCTGCCCTCCAGGACGTAGCGCACGCCGAGGCTCTTGCTCACCTCCTGGACATTGACGTTCTTGCCCTTGAAGGCGAACGAGGAATTGCGGGCGATCACGAACAGCTGCGAGAGCTTCGAAAGCGCCGTGATGATGTCCTCGGAGATCCCGTCGGCAAAATACTCCTGCTCCTCGTCGCCGCTCATATTGGCGAAGGGCAGCACCGCGATGGACAGTCCTTTGGGCGCGGCGCCGACGGATGGCAGCGGCGGGGCCGCCGGCTCCAGAATGCCGAGACCTTCGGGAATGACGCAGAACACCTGGATGGGGCGCACGATGTTCTTCAGGGCGACGTCGCCGCGATCCTCGATGCGGATCGGCACCTTGTCGCGAACCTGGTCGGCGGCCGTCCGAGAGATGAAGATCCCGCCGGGTTCGGCCACGCCTTCCAGGCGGGACGCGATGTTGACCCCGTCGCCATAGATGTCGTCGCCCTCGACGATGATGTCGCCGACATTGATGCCGATGCGAAAGCGGATCGCCTGGCTTTCCGGTGCGGCGGCATTGCGCTCGCCGACCATCTTCTGGATCTCGACGGCGCAGGTCACCGCGTCGATGGCGCTCGCGAACTCGACCAGCGCGCCGTCGCCCATCAGCTTGACCATGCGGCCCGAATGCGCGGCGATGGAAGGGTCGATGATGTCCCGCCTCAGCGCCTTCAGCCGCTGGAGCGTCCCGGTCTCGTCGGACTCCATGAGGCGGGAATAACCGACGACATCGGCGGCCAGGATGGCCGCCAGACGACGCTGTGCGCGGCTTTCAGCCATTCGACACACCTTCTTGGGCCGCAGGCGACCGATGAACGACCGCTCATTTTGTAACCCGTCCGTCGGGGAGACGCCAGCGGCGAGGGGTGGGCGACCTGCCGCCGCCTCGGCTCAGGAAGGCAGCGGCTTGCCGCCGAACTCGGCCACCATGTATTCGGCGTACCAGTCCGGCCAGTTGGTGTCGTACTGGCCGCCGGTCCGCTTCTCATGCTCGCCATGCGCCGCGCCCGCACGCCGCAGGGCGCCGGCGAGCTCCCGCGCCGAGGTGAAAATCGTCTCGTCCGTGTCCACTCGGCCAGGCAGGCGCGCCGTCACCTCCTGCAGCAGCCAACTGTTGCCGTCGGGATCGCTGAACGTGGCGTAGGACGCGTAACTGCGGTGTTGCGGGTCGACGCCGCTCTTGGGTTCCTCGCCGACCCACTGGTGGAACACTTCGCCCGCCTCGACGCCGCGGGCGACCAGCTCGGCGCGCGCCGCCTCGATATCGGAGACGACGAGGAACAGCCCGGCCGCCGAGCCAGGCGCCGCCTTGGTGATCCCCTTGCCGAAATGCACCGAGCAGGGCGAGCCCGGCGGGGTGAACTGGATGGCCCGGAACTCGTCTCCCACCACGAAATCGGCATCGAGCCGCCAACCGAGCTTGCTGTAGAAGCTCTTGGCCCGCTCGACGTCCGAGACCGGGATGACCACGGCCTCGAGCTTCATGTCGATGCCCCGGGCCTCGGCGGCGCTGGTCTGGCTGCGTGAAGGGCTTTCGGTCATGGAGGGTCTCCCTTTCTCCGTGTGGCGTTGCAGGCGATCGACGACGCGCGAGATCGGTGAGCTCGCATCGTTCCTTGCCTTCGCGCGGCAGGCCATCCTAACACCGGTCGGTTCCGACCGCGATCGACTGGAGATTGGTCGTCGCGCCGCGGACACCTCCGTCCAGACGCGCGTTTTCCCACCAACGTGATTTGAGGGCGCCCGCGCTCAGGCGTAGAGTGCCGGCGTCGCGAATTGGCGGGCAACCTATGACCGACACACGAGAAGTGGCAGGCGTCGTGACGCCCGCTCAATTGGCCATGATAGACCGCGTGCTTGGACGCCTGGCCGGCAGGCTGATCCTCGATCAGTCGGGTCATGACGACGCACCGGTGATTGCGCTCGAGCTCGTCCGCTGCGGCTTCACGCATGAGGACCAGCTGCTCGACCAGCTGGTCCATACGCTCAACGCGCCGCCAAAGCTGCGCTAGGCGGTTTCGCTGGCTGAAATTAGCGGGCCGCATTGTCGGGAGGGGCCCTCGACGATCGGTCGCCGGCCGACAGAACCTTCAAATCCATGGCACGGCAAGGCGAAGGGCACCTATGAATGGAGCGCATCGACCACCTTGGCGTCTGGATGGGCCGTGCATGCTTGGGCGACTTTGTCGTCCACATCTTTCTCGCTGAGCGCACCGAACTTCGGGTCGTCCTTCAGCGCTTCGTGCACCGCGGCGCTGATGTCCAGCATGCCTTGGTGGCTGGCGCTGACGTAGTCTTTGCAGGTTACCGTTGCAGGGTCGGTCGTCCCCTCAGCCAAAGCTGGCAGCGCGACTACGGCGAATATCAATGATAGTACAGGGATGCGAGCCATTGCGTCCTCCTGTCGAAGAGGCGAGCATTGGGCACCATAGCATGGAAACGGCCCAAATTCGGCTCGAACATCGGCCGAATCCTCGGCATCGACCAAGGATGGCCCGGCCGAACGCTCGCCGAGCGTAGGGGGAGTCTTGTCACTTGGTGCTCAGGCGGGGATCCGGAACGCAAATCTCCGGGCGCTGGTGCGGTCGAGAAGACTCGAACTTCCACGGGTTGCCCCACAGCGACCTCAACGCTGCGCGTCTACCAATTCCGCCACGACCGCACGTCACGAAGGACCGGCTCGCGCCGGCCCGCGGCATGTAGCAAATCGCCCTTGGCGAAACAAGGGCGACGCCGCGGTTTTTGAGGCGGCGCGGAGGAGGCGCCCGAGCCCGCCGGATCGACCCTGAAGCCAGCCGGAAGCAGGGCCTGCCTACCTCCCGGCTACCACCAATGCCGGGTTTCCGCGGCGCTGTCCCGCCATGCCATACTCCTCGCGCGCAGGAGTTGGGCGTCCCTGAAGGATTTGCCGCTCCTGGCAGGGGCGGCGAAGGGTCGACCGCCAGGGCCACGGGAGGCCGTCCAAGGGTGCAAGCGTCCATCGCCGGCCTCATCGTCTGCCTCGCCGTGCTGGCGACCGGCTTCGTCTGGCGGGCGCCGCTGTTGCTCGGCCTGTTCCTTTCGCTCGCCTTCGGGTCGACCGCGCTGGTCACCTTGAGCTCGCTCGGCGGCTCCTCGCCGCTCATCTATACGATCTTCGCCGCGCTTCTCGTCGCCGCGACCACGCTGCGCCGCCGCTTCCTGCAGGAGTTCGGCACGGTTTTCGGCAGCGTCCGGACGATGTGGCTGCTGGTCGCGCTGATGCTCTACGCGGCGGTCAGCGCCTTCCTGTTCCCCCGCCTGTTCGCCGGGCAGACCACCTCCTTCGTCCAGTCGCCGCAGCGTTTCGGCGTCATCGAGGTGCCGCTCTCTCCCGTTTCCGGCAACATCTCGCAGACCGGCTATTTCCTGCTCGGCGGTTTCACCGCGATCGCCCTGACCCTGATCCTCTTCCATCGCGACCGGTTCGATCTCGTCCGCAAGGGCGTGCTTTTGTTCGTCATCGCCCACACGGCCATGGGGCTGATCGACCTCGCGGGCAAGCTGGGCGGCGTCGGCGACCTCCTGGAGCCGATCCGCACGGCGAGCTACGTCATGCTCACCGAGACCAGCGAGGCCGGCTTCGCGCGCATCACCGGCGCCTATTCCGAAGCCTCGGGCTTCGGCGGCATGTCGCTCGCCTGCATCGCCTTCGCCTATGTGGACTGGCGCCGCACCGGCTCACGCGTCTCCGCCGCGCTGACCGTCATCTTGCTCCTGCTGCTTCTCCTGTCCACCTCCTCGACCGCCTATGTCGGCATGGCCGTGCTTGCCCTTCCGCTGGCGGTCTCGCTCGGCAGCCGGATCGGCCGGGGCCGGCTCGACCGACCGGATCTCGCGGTGCTGATCGTCGGCTTCGCCGGGCTGATCGCCTTCCTCGCGGTGCTGATCTACAACGAGCGCGCCTTCGACGCCTTCGGCCAGCTGATCGACACGATGGTGATCAACAAGCATTCGTCGAGCTCCGGCCAGGAGCGCGCCTATTGGAACAGCAAGAGCCTCGAAGCGCTCGTCGACACCAGCGGCTTCGGGCTGGGCTTTGGCAGCTCCCGCGCCTCCAGCTGGCCGATCGCCGTGCTGTCCCAGCTCGGCGTCATCGGCGCGCTGATGATGGCCGGGTTGCTCTTCGTCATCCTTCGCGGGCTGGGCTCGCTGGAGCCATGGGTCGACGTCAGCACCGGCGATGCCGTGGCAGGGGTGCGTGCCATCACGCTCGGCGGGCTCGTCGGCGCCGCCTTCAACGGCGGCAGCGCCGATCCGGGCATCCTCTTCTTCGTCGCTATCGCCACAGTCGCGGCGGCACGCGCCAAGGCGCGGCTTGCCGAGGAGGCGGCGGGCGCCGCCCCGCCACGCGGCATGCTTCCAGGCATTCCCGGCCTGCCGGGACGTGAGGTCCTGCCGGCAAGTCCCTGAACTCCCGACGATCTGCCGCCTCGCCCCGATCCGTAGCCCGCCTGCCGCTCTTGAACCGCCAGCGGCTTGCCGATAGGGCTTGGTCGGCGACGGCTCGCAGCCGCCGCAGGCGGCCCCTGCAAGCGGAGTTCGACTGGTGGAAGGCAACGACGAGGCGGCCGCCGCCCACGCTGGGCACGAAGGCGCCGACATCTATGGCGAGGACGGCGCGATCCGCGCCAATTATCTCGCCCATATCGGCGCGGCGATCGCCGACCGCGACACGCTGACACTCAAGGAGGACGTCTCCGACCTCCACCAGTCCGAGCTCGGCGACCTCCTGGAAGCGCTGATGCCCGAGCAGCGCCGCGCCCTCGTCGAGCTGATGGGCTCGGACTTCGACTTCTCGGCGCTGACCGAGGTCGACGAGGCGATCCGCCTGGACATCGTCGACAGCCTGCCCAACGACCAGATCGCACAGGCCGTCCAGGAGCTCGATTCCGACGACGCGGTCTACATCCTCGAGGACCTCGACCAGGAGGACCAGGAGGAGATCCTCGCCCAGCTGCCCTTCACCGAGCGCATCCGCCTGCGTCGTGCGCTCGACTATCCAGAGGAGACGGCCGGGCGGCGCATGCAGACGGAGTTCGTCGCCGTCCCGCCGTTCTGGACCGTCGGCCAGACCATCGACTACATGCGGGAGGACACCAACCTTCCCGATCATTTCAGCCAGATCTTCGTCATCGATCCGAGCTTCAAGCTCTTGGGCGGCGTCGACCTCGACCAGATCCTGCGCACCAAGCGCTCGGTGAAGATCGACGAGATCATGCACGAGACCCGCCACGCCATTCCGGCCACCATGGACCAGGAGGAGGCGGCGCGCGAGTTCGAGCAATACGACCTTCTCTCGGCCGCCGTCGTCGACGAGAACGAGCGGCTGGTCGGCGTGCTCACCATCGACGACGTGGTCGACGTCATCCAGCAGGAGGCCGAGGAAGACCTCATGCGCATGGGCGGCGTCGGCGACGAGGAGCTGTCGGACACCGTCGTCGAGACGTCGCGCTCGCGCGTCCCCTGGCTGCTCGTCAACCTGGCGACCGCCTTCCTCTCGGCCAGCGTCATCAGCCTGTTCGGCGCCACCATCGAGCAGATGGTGGCGCTCGCCGCCTTGATGCCCATCGTCGCTTCGCTCGGCGGCAACGCCGGCACGCAGACCATGACCGTCACCGTGCGGGCGCTCGCCACCCGCGACCTCGACATCTACAACGCCCAGCGGGTCATCCGGCGCGAGGTGCTGGTCGGCCTGCTCAACGGCGCCGTCATCGCGCTGATCCTCGGCCTCATCGCCGGCACCTGGTTCCACAACCGCGACCTCGGCCTGGTGATCGGCGCCGCCATGGTGATCAACATGCTGGCCGCAGCGCTGGCCGGCATCCTCATCCCGTTGGTCCTGCACCGCTCCGGCGCCGACCCGGCCATCTCCTCGTCCATCTTCACCACCATGGTCACCGACGTCACTGGCTTCATGGCCTTCCTCGGCCTGGCCACCTGGTGGCTTCACTTGGGCTGAGCCGCCTCGACGTTCGCCGTGCGATTGACTTTTACGTAAATGCCGTGCGAAGTTTTTTGCTCTTCGTTCCTGAGGCTCGAGAGCTGTCGATGCGGGACTACTACACGATCACGGAATTGACCCGCGAGTTCGACATTTCGACCCGCACCTTGCGGTTCTACGAGGACGAAGGCCTGATCCATCCCGTCAGGCGGGGCCGCACGCGGCTTTTCCGCCCGTCCGACCGCCACCTGGTCAAGCAGATCATGCGTGGCAAGCGGCTCGGCTTCTCGATCGCCGAGATCCGCGAGATCATCCAGATGTACCGCGAGCCGCCGGGCGAAGTGGGTCAGCTGAAGCTGATGATCCGCCGCATCGAGGAGAAGCGGGAAGGCCTGCGCCAGAAGCGGCGCGACCTCGAAGAGACGCTCGCCGAGCTCGACCAGGCCGAGGAATCCTGCGTCGAGCGCCTCGCCGAGCTGGGCGTCACCACCTGACCGTTAGATCCAGCGCCGCACGCGCTTGGCATAGTCGCGGTAGCGCTTGCCGAAGCGGATTTCCAGATGCTGCTCCTCGCCTTCGATCGCCAGCTTCTGCGTCAGGAACGCGGCGACGATGCCGAGCAGGAAGAACCAGGTGATCCCGGAGACCAGGCCGAGCCCGAACATCAGCAGCGTATTGCTGAGGTAGAGCGGGTTGCGGGTGAATGAAAACGGCCCGTCGGTGACCAGATGGTCGGCTCCGCGATGCGGCAGCACCGTCGTGTTGGCCTTGCGCAGCGCGCGGAAGGCCGCGATGTCGATGGCGAGCACGGCGGCAATCGCCAGCCACCCGACGGCGAACAGCAGGTCCGAGAGCGGCGGCCCGAGATAGGGCAGGGGATAGACCGCGTTCAAGACCAGGCTGGCCGCGATTGCCCCCAGATAGAGGATCGGCGGCCATGGAACCCGGCTCGGCCGCACCTGCCTTTCGCTCATGGCGACCCTCCTCCCTCTTGCGGCAACTCGGCGTCGGTCTCCTCCGTGCATGCGGCCGCCATCGCCTGGACGCTCTCTTGGAGCGCCGTATTCTGCGCGTCCGCAAAGATGCTGTCGAGCGCCTTGGCCGCCACCAGCCGGTCGAGCATGCAGCCGCAATAGGGCGTGCAGAACGGCTCGCTGCGCGCCGCCACGCAGCTCGTCCGGCAGGCGTGGAGAAACTGGGCTTCCGGCGGCGGAACGGCCGGCGGCGCCACTTGGCTGGTTAGCCACAGCGCGCCGATCAGCAGCGGCTGGTGGAGGAGATAGAACGCCAGGCTATGGCGTCCGGCAAAGCTCAAAGGGGCCAAGACCGCGGGCGGCTCGCGGCCGGCCAGCCGGCCGAGCGGCAGGGCGAACAGGCGGGCAGCCCCGATCCCCGCGAGCACGGCGCCGAACCAGGGAAACACCGGCACGTAGTCGTTGGAATGCGGGATCTGCGTCGACAGCCCGACCCACCAGAGCGCCGGATGGTTAAACAGCGGGCTGCGCAGGAAATGCGGGGCAGCGACTGTCGCAGCGGCGGCCAGCAGCGTCACCGGCGCCGGCAGGCGCAGGAAGGCGAGCCCCAGCACGCTGGCCAGCGCGATCTGATGCAGGATGCCGAAGAAGATGAAGTCGTTGGGGATCGCCAGGAAAGTGGCCAGCGAGATCAGCGCCGCCGCGCCGCCGACCATCGCCAGCCGGCGGAAGAACGGTTTCCAGCGGATCCCCTTGCCATGCGCCAGCGCGAGGCTGACGCCCGCCAGGATCAGGAAGCTCGTGGCGATCGCCCGCGCAAAAAGTTTCCAGCCTCCGGCGCCGGTGGTCCCGGGCTCGGCATAGCCGAAGAATTCCAGGTCCCAGGCGAAGTGATAGACGGCCATCGCCACCAGTGCCGCTCCCCGGGCGAGGTCGATGGCGGCGATGCGCGGCGCCTTGCGGCTTCCAACGGGGCGGTCTTGCGGGTACATGCCTTCTGTTGCAGCGCTTTCGCCGGCAGCGCAAGCGGGGGAGCGCGTCATCGCGGCAAAGGAGGCGAGCATGCATCGGATCGAGGCGAACGGCGCGGCGATCCCGGCGCTCGGCCTGGGCACCTGGACGCTGCGGGGCAGGCAGTGCGCCGAGCTCGTCGCCGAGGCGTTGCGCCTCGGCTACCGCCATGTCGACAGCGCCGCGATGTACGACAACGAGGCGGCCGTCGGCGAAGGCATCCGCGCCTCCGGCCTGCCGCGCGACGCCGTGTTCCTCACCACCAAGGTGTGGTGGACCGACATCGCGCCGGCCGACCTCCTCCGCTCCGCCGAAGCGAGCGTGAAGCGGCTCGGCTTTCCTTCGGTCGACCTGCTGCTGATCCATTGGCCGAATGACCGGGTGCCACTCGAGCGCTCGGTCGAGGCCCTGAACGAGGCGCGCCGCCGCGGGCTCGCCCGGCATATCGGCGTCGCCAATTTCCCGACGGCCCTGCTCGAGCGCGCGATGCGGGCCTCCGAGGCGCCGCTCGCCTGCAACCAGGTCGAGCACCACCCCTATCTCGACCAGCGAAAGGTCGCCGCCGCCTGTCGCGCCGCGGGTCTCGCTTTGGTGTCCTATTGCCCGCTCTACCGCGGCCGCGGGCTCTTCGAGGAGCCGGCCATCCGCGACGCTGCCGCCCGCCATGGCCGCTCGCCGGCGCAGATCGTCTTGCGCTGGCACGTCCAGCAGGACGGCGTCGCCGCCATTCCGCGCACCACCAGGAAGGAACGCCTGGCCGAGAACGCCGCCATCTTCGACTTCGCGCTCGCCGCCGACGAGATGGCCGCCATCGCGGCCCTGTCCTCGCGCAACAGCCGGCTGTGCGACTTCGACTTCGCGCCTGGCTGGGATTGAGGGACGAGGAGGGCGCGGCCCAGCTGGCTTACGGCCGGGACGCGACGGCGTACCGGGGCGCTGCTTGCCCCATATCCTCTCGTGTTCATCATCCTTCGCCCGGCAGATGCAAAACGCGTTCGGCCTGTCCGCCGATCGTTGTTCCTCTGGCGAACGACGCGCTCGGCTCGGCCACCCAGAACGATCGTCCTCCTTGAAATAGCGGCGTGCTCGCCAGCACGATCGTCATGCTCGGGCTTGACCTGGCTGGCCCGGACCCGTGCGCAGCGCTAGACGGTCAGAACCGCTTGCGCTCCGGCCCTGGACCCCTGCAGCAGCGCAGACGGCTCAGAGCCGCTTGCGCTCCGCCCGAGGACACCTGCCGCAGCGCAGACGGTCAGACCGCTTGCGCTCCGGCCCGTGGACCCCTGCCGCAGCGCAGACGGTCAGAACCGCTTGCGCTCCGGCCCGAGGACCCCTGCCGCAGCGCAGACGGTCAGAACCGCTTGCGCTCCGGCCCGAGGACCCCTGCCGCAGCGCAGACGGTCAGAACCGCTTGCGCTCCGCGGCCAGGCGAGGGACCCCTGCCGCAGCGCAGACGGTCAGAACCGCTTGCGCTCCGGCCCCGAGGACCCCTGCCGCAGCGCAGACGGTCAGAACCGCTTGCGCTCCCTGATCATCAAGCATGCCGTGACGTGAGGGAAGTTCTCGCTAGGCGTCGCCCCGGCACGTCGTGTCGGCTGCCCAACGCTTGGAACTTCCGTCGGGCCCGGCTTGTCGACCGACATGGCACATCGGCTGAGGCCCACGTCGTGGCGAGACCCGCGCCACGGCGAGCACAGAACCATCTCTGTCGCGCCAAGGCTCTGGATTTCTCAGCTCTGAGCGATAACAGAGGAGTTCACCGTTTCACAGAAACGGCGACCTGCTCTCTATCTCATTGTTTTAACCTCATTTGCGCGGCGCCGGGTGATTTCACCTGGCTGGAAAATGCTCTAGTCTGCGGCCTATGCCGCTGTTCACAGATCTCAATTTCAATCCTTTGTCCGGTCACAGTTATCTGTTGATCGGTGGCGTCATTCTGGTCGGCACAGGGCTGTTGATCATCTCCCTCATCGTCAATGCATGGGTGGCTCAGAACGTTCGCAACGATGTCAGGCACCGCGAAAAGCTTCTCGAGTACTATCGCAATACGGTGTCGCAGCTCGGCGTCATCCTGGTCGGCATCGGGGTCTCGCTGTTCATGTTCTTCTTCCAGCAGAACTACCAGGATCACCGCCGGCGCGAGGCCGAGTTGCAGCAGGTGCTGTCGCGCATGGCCGTGCGCATCGCGCGCGGCGCTGCCGCAGCCGAATTGCTCGGCGAGTTTGACGCGCTGCTCGACGTGGGCGGTCCCTACATCCGGCCGGAGGATGGCGGCGCCAATGGCGCGGTGACTGCCGACGGGCCGGCCCTGGCCGACCAGGTCAGCCAGGTGCTGCTGGTGGAGCGCGACGTCGACCCAAGCGCCTTCGGCGTTCTCAACGGCTCGCCGGACCTCGAATCCGCCCTCGTGTCGAGCGAGCTCGACCCCGTTTTGTGGTTCAACCTGGTGCGCGACGAAAGCGATCTCAACTACGCCGCCGCGCAGCTGACGCATGATTATCGCGACCTCCACGACCTGCTCGGCAGCGATCCGGTCGACGTGGCGCTGGCCGACCCCGAGCGGAAAGCCGGCATCAAGCAGGAGGTGCTCGACGTCATGTGGGACGCCGATCTCTTGCGTCAGCGCAGCCGCCGGCTGCTGGCCCGCGCCTGCTGGCTCTACAGCAAGGGAACCGCCTTCGTGGCGCAGAAGCCGGCGACGGCGATCGAGGCAAACCCGATCTCGCATCAAGAGTGGCTCGACACCGCCCAGCCTTTCCTCGCCGGGTTGAAATCCGGGACCGGCAACTGCAACGACCTTCTTGGCCGCGCCTCGACGCCGTGAGCCCCAGTACAGCGGACGGCGCCGCGAATGGTCGCGTGACAACCAACGGTGCCGCGTCACGGCGCTTGCCGGGGCCGAATATCTTCGTCGAAGGCCCGACCTTCCTCCATCGGAACGCTTGCGACCGGCCGCCAAGCGGTCTCGAGCAATTCCAGCGAAAGTGTGAGCGGTTTCGCGTTCGGAATTGCGTAAAAAAAAAGGGCTTAGATCGTTTCCGCGATTCGAAGAAAAGCGGAAAGGATCTATGCGCCCCCAGCGTTCCGTGCCGCCAGCGCGTGCTTGCCGCGCACCCAGTCGTGGAAGGCCAAGAGCTCGTACTCCTCCGGCATCAGCACGCCGGCACGATGTCGGACCGAGGCCAGCCCGCGCTGGTTGACCTCGCAGATGGCCGCATCCTCGTCCAGCACCTGCCGGCCGAAGGCGACGATCTTGTCGATGTCGGCGGCGCCGGGCGCCAGCGCCTCCGGCAGGAACAACCATTGCGCCTCGAGCTCGGTTTGTGTCGGTCCGAGCGGCTTCAGCCGCACCACGCGGACATAGTCGACATGGCCGACGATGAAAGCCGAAGGCAGGCTGACCGCATAGGTCTGGCCGGCCCGCTCCTCCTCCGGCGTCAGCCCGACGAAGCGCGGCGCATGCGCCTTGCCGTCCACCGACCAGCTTTCGGCCCCGCCGCGCAGCGTGCCGGCGAACTCGGGCGCCGGGTCGTCGGCATGGTTCGCCCAGTCCGGATCGTCGTGCCGCGCCATGAGGCCACGGCCATAGATCGGCACCAGGCGCGACAGGTCGCGATGCACGCCTGGACAGTGTAGGCATTCGTTGAAATTTTCCCAGAAGATCTTCCAGTTGCAGGCCATGGTCTTGCGATAGACATGGCCCGGCAATAGCGCCTCGAGCGGCCAGTGGCCGAGGTCGTCCGCGGCCGGATCGAACGCCGTCTCGACCGGCTCGGCCGCTTCGTCGAGGTTGACGAACACGAAGCCGCGCCATTCGGCAGCCGCCACCCCGTAGAGCGGAAAGTCCCTCGTTTCGAAGCCCTCGGGAAGCCGCTTGGAGGGCGTCCGCACCAGCCGCCCGTCGAGCGCATAGGACCAGGCGTGGTAGGGGCAGGTGATCAGCCGGCCCTTCAGCCGCCCGGATTCCGTCTGGCAGAGCTGCGAGCCGCGGTGCCGGCAGGTGTTGTGGAAGGCCCTGAGCGTGCCCGCCTCGTCGCGCAGCACCAGCACCTCCTGGCTGCCGATGCGGAACAAGCGGAAAGCCCGCGGCTCGGCGAGATCGGCCGAGCGGCAGACCATCAGCCAGCTGCGGTACCAGATGGCCGAGAGATCGCGCTGGAAGGCCGGCTCCCCGAAATAGTCCTGCGACGCAAGCGTCGCCTCGGCGCGTCGCAACCCCTTGTAGCGGCCCGCGTCCAGCGTCTCCGCACCCATCGGCACCTCCCACGTCCTCGGCTCTCGAAGCGGACACGCCAGGGCGCCCGCTGTCAATCCCCGGCGTCCTGCCCCCCGGGACCCTGGCTCGGAATAGAAATTTCCTGCTGCTCGCAGAGTTTGACGTTGGCCGGCGCCTTCGTCGCAAAGTTCGGGAGCAGACGATGGCGAATCGACATAAGATGGCATCGGTCGGTCGCGAATACGTCTCGAGCGCGCCGCCGGTCGACAAAAAGCAGCATCGAGAGAACAGGGAGGAAGCCTTGGAGAACAGGACATGTTCTGCACAAGAAGCATCTCCCTGCCGGCAGCTTTCGTCTCCGTTGTTTCCCTGACCGCCTGGGGTCTCATTCCTGCCATGGCCCACGACGCGCCGAAGGGATGGACGTATCCCTACGCCTGCTGCTCCGGCTATGACTGTCGCCAGGTCGCCTCGAGGGCCGTCTCCGAGCGCCCGGAAGGCTATGTGATCCGCGGCACCGGCGAGGTTGTCAGCTACCGTGACAAGCGGCTGCGCACGTCTCCGGACGGCGAGTTCCATTGGTGCTCGGTCGCCGGCTCCAATGACGGCCGCACCATTTGTCTCTTCGTGCCGCCACGCTCCTACTGAGGCCAGCGGCGGCGCGTGGGGAAGACTCCCGCCTTGTGTGGGCGCCGCGCAACGCTTGCCGCCGATAGTGCTGCGGCCGGCCGCCGCGGAGACGCGCGGGAAATTGACTTCGTCGCCAAACGCCTTTCTAGTTCCGGGCTGACGCGCGCCCGCTTCCGCATTGGGCAGACGCGCGGTTGATGCGGCAGGGGCGAGCGGACCTCCGCGGCCCGTGAGACTGGTGACATGGAAGACAATTACGAGAAATACGCCGTCGCGGTGATCATCGTGTTCGGCGCTCTGATGATCGGCGGCCAGATGGCCGCCGGGTTGGCGCTGGGCGACCGCCCGGCCTTTCTTTGGGCGCTCGGCGCGGCGTTCTTCGCCTGGGTGTCCGGGCACGCGGTGCTGTTCGACCGGCCGCGCATCTATGGCGGACTGATCGTGATTGCCGCCGCCTTCGTCATCGCGTCGATCGTCGCTCTGGTGACCTGATCGGGCCCATGGGCGGCGGCCCCCGGCCGTCGCCGCCATGAACGGGAGGCGCGGGTCTCGCCCCGTTGCCTGCTCGACGCTCGTCCCGTTCAGACCGGGTTGCAGGTCATCCCGTTGCGCTGCGCATTGGCGATACAGTCGCTGCGGTTCGAATAGGCCTGGGTCGAGGCCCCCACGACGCGCCCGTTGGGCGCGGTGCGCCGCCAGCGCCAGCCGCTCGGCGTTTGATAGACCTCCCAGGTGTCCCCATTGCGATCGGTGCATCCGGCCATGCGTCGTCCCCTCTGCTGCTTGGGTGGAGCCAGAGGAGTAGGGGAGTTCGGATTGTGACGCCACGAACCGATCGCAACCTGAAGGCGGCGCAGCCGGGCGACCGGCGTGCAACCAACCCCCGCCAGGCGAGATTCGCCGCAATGCGGCCGGACGGCATGCGAGACTATGCACTCTTGGTCCTCCGGTCCGCAGTTTGTTGCCTATTTGTTCTAGCAAAGCGCTGCGTGCAGCGCAATAGGCATGCACGCAAAAATCGCAAAATCGGCGAAGCGCTCGGTCTGCTGAACGGTCCCAACTATTCACGCATAGCTAATATGCGCTCGCCAATGCACTTATAGGTTGATTGTCGGCCCAATCCCTGGTAGTGCTCGATATGTCGATGCGGCTGTGCCGATCCGCGCCGATGCGTCAAGCAAAGCATGGAGGGAAAGCGATGAATTTGTCACCCAGATGAGGGCGGTTGCCGTATCGAATGGACATCGAACCAAGCGGAAAGCTGGGGTAGGATCAATGAATGCGCTTCCGAGAAGTGCTCGACGATGCGTCGGGTGTCTTTGAATGAATGCAGCAGGGGTTGAGCGGATCGCGCCGACCGCGGCTTTGCGTCGACATCGTTGAATTGGATCGGGCCGAGGACTTCGGCCCGGCTACGCCTAGGCCAAAACAACAACAACGGCCGCGGGTGCCGCGGGCCTGCGGCTGCTACTGTCCTATTCGAGACCGGCTCACCTTCAACCGCTCACCCCCCCAAAAACTTGATCCCATCGCCGCGCCACAGCCCGGCTGCGCCAGGACGGAAGGTTCCGCAGCCGGCTGATCCGGGGCGCGGCTTCCGTTCGGCATCCGCGCCCGCGCCGCTCTCGTGCGCTCGTCGGACCCTGGCCTGCGCCGCCTCTGCCGCACCCGCCTGATCCGGGGCGCCGCGGCCATCCGGCATCCGCGCCCGCTCTCGCTCTGCCGCACCCGCCCGAACCCTGGCCCCGCCGCCTCTACTGCGCTCGCCCGAACCCTGGGGCCCGCGCCGCCTCTGCCGCACCCGCCTGATCCGGGCGCCGCGGCCATCCGGCATCCGCGCCGCTCTCGCTCTGCCGCACCCGCCCGAACCCCTGGCCCCGCCGCCTCTCCTGCACTCGCCCGAACCCTGGCCCCGCCTCAGCTGCACCCGCTGGTCGCCCCGCAGGTGTCGCACTTCTCGCAGGTGCCGTTGCGCACCATGGTGAAGTTCTGGCACTCCGAGCACATGTTGCCGGTGTAGCCCTGGGCGATCGCCCGGCTGCGCCGCTCGGCGGCGAGCGCCTTGGCGTCGGCCGCCTCGCGGGCCGCATCCTCGGTGAACAGCGCCTCGGACTCGGCCGCCGCGGCGGCCTCCTCGGCCTCGCGCGCCCGCTCCTCGTAGTCGCGCTTGAAGGCAGTCGCCTCCTCGCGCAGCTCCGACGACAGCGGCTTCAGCGCCGTCACCGTGGCGATCGCCCGCAGCGGCGTACCGCCCCCGGCCGTCGTCGCCGGCCGTCCCGATGGGGCGCCGCCGCCGGCGAAGCCCTTGGCCTCGTCCGAGCCCTGCACCACCTTGAGGGGCGAGGCGCCGCGCGTCAGCCCCTTGGAAAACGCGACCGCGCGCCCTTCCTCGATGCCGCGGCCGAGCGCGGTGTTGGAGAAGTCCGACGTGTCGACATGCGCAAGGTCGTTACGCCCGAGATAGGAGACCGCCAGCTCGCGGAACACGTAGTCGAGGATCGACGTGGCGTTCTTGATCGCGTCATTGCCCTGCACCATGCCGGCCGGCTCGAATTTGGTGAAGGTGAAGGCCTCCACATATTCCTCCAGCGGCACGCCATATTGCAGCCCGAGCGAGATCGCGATGGCGAAGTTGTTCATCATCGCCCGGAACGCCGCACCCTCCTTGTGCATGTCGATGAAGATCTCGCCGAGCCGGCCGTCGTCGAACTCGCCGGTCCTCAGATAGACCTTGTGGCCGCCCACCACCGCCTTCTGCGTGTAGCCCTTGCGGCGGTTGGGCAGCTTCTCGCGGTCGCGCACCACCTTCTCGACGATGCGCTCGACGATCCGCTCGGCCACCGTCGCCGCACGGGCGGCGGTCGGCGCGGCGACCAGCGCCTCGACCAAATCGTCCTCGTCCTCCTCGTCGGCCGAAAGCAACGCCGCATTGAGCGGCTGCGAGAGCTTGGAGCCGTCGCGGTAGAGCGCGTTGGCCTTCAGCGCCAGCTTCCAGCTCAGCATGTAGGCCGCCTTGCAGTCGTCGACGGTGGCGTCGTTGGGCATGTTGATCGTCTTGGAGATGGCGCCCGAAATGAAGGGCTGGGCCGCCGCCATCATGCGGATGTGGCTCTCCACCGACAGATAGCGCTTGCCGATCCGCCCGCAGGGATTGGCGCAGTCGAACACCGGCAGGTGCTCGTCCTTCAGGAACGGCGCGCCTTCCAGCGTCATCGCCCCGCAGACATGGATATTGGCAGCCTCGATGTCTCGGCGCGAAAAGCCCAGCGCCGGCAGCATCTCGAAAGCCGGGTCGGCGAGTTGCTCGTCGGTGAAGCCGAGCGTTTTCGTTGCGAAATCCTCGCCCAGCGTCCATTTGTTGAACACGAACTTGATGTCGAACGCCGACTTCAGCGCCGCATTGACTGCATCGATCTTGTCGTCGCTGAAGCCCTTGGCCCTGAGCGAACCGGGATTGATCGCCGGCGCCTGGTTCAAATTGCCATGGCCCACCGCATAGACCTCGATCTCGGCGATCTCCGCCTCCGAATAGCCGAGCGTCCGGAGCGCCTCCGGCACGGCACGGTTGATGATCTTGAAATAGCCGCCGCCGGCGAGCTTCTTGAACTTGACCAGGGCGAAATCCGGCTCGATGCCGGTGGTGTCGCAATCCATCACCAGTCCGATCGTGCCGGTGGGCGCGATCACCGTCGCCTGCGCATTGCGGTAGCCGTGCTCCTCGCCGAGCTGGATGGCGCGGTCCCAGGCGGCGCGTGCATGCGCGACCAGCGCCGGCTGCGGGCAGTCCGCGGCCTCCAGCGGCACCGGTGACACCGACAGCGTCTCATAGCCGTCGCGCTCGCCATAGGCGGCGCGGCGATGGTTGCGCATGACGCGCAGCATCGCCCGCGCATTGCGCTCATAGTCGGGGAAGGCGCCGAGCTCGGCCGCCATTTCGGCCGAGGTGGCATAGGCCACGCCGGTCATGATCGCCGTCAGCGCGCCGGCGATCGCCCGTCCCTCGGAGGAGTTGTAGGGGATGCCGGAGGTCATCAGCAGGCCGCCGATATTGGCGTAGCCGAGGCCCAGCGTGCGGTATTCGTGCGACAGCCGGGCGATCTCCCTGGACGGAAACTGCGCCATCATCACCGAAATCTCGAGCACGATGGTCCACAGCCGCACCGAATGCTCGTAGCGCTCGATGTCGATCGCCCCGTCGGCGCCGCGATAGGCGAGCAGGTTGATGGAGGCGAGGTTGCAGGCCGTGTCGTCCAGGAACATGTATTCCGAGCACGGGTTGGAGGCGCGGATCGGGCCGGCCGCCGGCGCCGTGTGCCAGTCGTTCATGGTGGTGTTGAAGTGCAGCCCGGGGTCGGCCGAGGCCCACGCCGCATAGCCGATCTTCTCCCACAGCTCGCGGGCCTTCAGCGTCCTCGCCACCTTGCCGTCGATGCGCCGGATGAGGTTCCAGTCGCCGTCGGTCTCCACCGCGCGCAGGAAATCGTCCTTGAGCGACACCGAATTGTTCGAGTTCTGGCCCGAACGGTCAGATAGGCTCGAATCCCAGTCGGTGTCGTAGGTCTTGAACTCGATCGAGCTGTAGCCCTGTTTCGCGAACTGGATCACCCGATAGATGTAATCGTCTGGAACCGCGTTCTTTTTACAGCGCGGAAATTTCGCGCTTCAGGGCCGTGTTGACCGTCGGGTCGAAGCAGTCGTCCTCATGGCCTTCGCCAGAGCTGCCGCCGCAGGCCTTCATGATGGCGGTCAAATGGCGCCGCACGATCTTCGAGCCGGTCACCGGCGAGGCGACCTTCTGCTCTTCCTTCACCTTCCAGTTGATGTACTCCTCGATGTCCGGGTGGTCGACGTCGAGCACCCATCTTCGCCGCGCGGCGCGTGGTCCCCCCCGACTTGATCGCCCCGGCCGCCCGGTCCCCGATCTTCAGCCACGTCATCAACCCCGACGACTTGCCGCCGCCGGACAGCCGCTCGCCCTCGCCGCGCAGCGCGAGAAGTTCGACCCCGTCCCGGAGCCATACTTGAAGAGCCGCGCCTCGCGCACCCAGAGGTCCATGATCCCACCCTGGTTGACCAGGTCATCCGCGACGCTCTGGATGAAACACGCATGCGGCTGCGGGTGCGGGTAGGCGGATTTGGACTTGGTCAGCTTGCCGGTGAACGGGTCGACGTAGAAATGGCCCTGGCCGGGCCCGTCGATGCCGTCGGCCCAGTGCAGCCCGGTGTTGAACCATTGCGGCGAGTTCGGCGCCGCGCGCTGCGTTGCCAGCATATAGGCGAGCTCGTCGCGGAAGGCGCGCGCATCCTCCTCCGTCTCGAAGTAGCCGCCTTTCCAGCCCCAATAGGTCCAGGTCCCGGCAAGCCGGTCGAACGCCTGCCGCGCGTCGGTCTCCGGGCCGTAGCGCTCCGCCCTCCGGCAGTTCAGCGAGCGCCGCCTCGTCCGGCACCCAGCGCCACAGGAAGGCCAGAACGCTCAGTCTTCCTCCACCCGCCGCAGCCGCCGCGCCACGCCGGCCTTGCGGAAGTACTTCTGGGCGAGCACGTCGGTCGCCACCTGGCTGAATTGCGCCGGCACGTCGATGTCGGCCAGCCGGAACACCACCGAGCCGTCGGGGTTCCTGATCTCGGAGAGCGCCTTGCGGAATTCGATCTCCGCATAAGCCGACTGTCCGTCCTTGGTAAATCGCCGCTCGATGCGCATGGTCCCGTCCTTATCACATGATCTGGTGCCGAATGTCGGGCCAACGACTAAATATAGTGTTAAGCTCGCGCTTTCGCCAGCATTCTCTTGCTTTCCACAGGGGCTTTTTTGACGGCACGAAGCGTCCCCGCCCCAAGGCTCGCGCCCGGGGTTGGAGTGCCGTCTGGAAAACACAAGGAAAGCAGGAAGTCACCGGCTGGAGAAGCCTCCGGCCGCGCCCTCCACAAGAGCGCATGATCCATAAAGTTCAACTCGGGCAGGGTCGTCAAGGGCTCGTTTATGCAGGAATTGTGACCCCCCATATCTTGTGTGTGGACGCCATGTGGATAACGGGGAGAAGCTGGCGCGGCGAGGGGTTTCGGCCTCTCAAACCACCCTGTGAGGACTGATTTTACAGCCGCGAAAGCAGCGCATAGGTCAGCGCCGCCAGCAGCGCCGAGGCCGGCACGGTGGTCACCCAGGCGGTGACGATGGTGGTGACGTGGGCGCGGCGCACCAGCCGGCGCCTCAGCCGCTCCTGGTCCGAGCCCTTCTTGCCGCCGATGCGCGGATCGGCGGGCGGCGGCGTCCAGTCGATCGCGGCAAGTGCGGAATCGGCGGCGAGGCCCGCCGCGGCGCGGCGGCGCTGCAGGTAGCTGCGGCGGCGAATCGAGCGCACCGACGCCCATTCGCGATAGAAGCCGACGCCGAACACCGAGCCGACGG
>CAWKFT010000017.1:0-69188 GCA_963848975.1 uncultured Alphaproteobacteria bacterium | reverse complement strand
CCGAGGCAACCCCAGTCGATGGTGTGTGCGGTGGCAGTTGCGTGTGTGCCGCGGCTCAGTTGCCGAAGCGCTGAACGCAGGCGCGCCGCTATTGGGGTGAAGTCGGACAGGTCGACCCAGGTCCTATCGGACCACCGCCAGGTCCTCGGCCCGCAGTTCGTCCTCGCGCAGCTTCTCCCGGTAGAGCACATCAGCGGGATCACTGGCCCGGGCGCACGGCGCGCCGTACTTCACGAGGCCGTCGAACTCGCCGACCGTCCGCAAGCTCCGGCCAGCCGAAGTCCACCTGCCCGACGAACCGCCGTCGCCGGACCGCCTCACCTCCCATTGGAGCACCGGATCGGGCAGCCCCGCCGGACGATCGCCACCCGGCTCCGAGACTCCCCGACGCTCTCGCTCCGCCCGTCGGCGAAAGCGACGACCCGGCGCGCCCGGGCAGCCTGGCCAGCGGGCCGCGCGCCGAGCACGGCGGCGAGAGCCGCCGGGTCGACCCGATCGATGCGGCTGGAGACAGCCGCATCGGCGATCGCGACCGCCTGCTCGAAGGGACGGCACGGGCCAGGTCGACGAGGGTGCGTGCCGGCGACGTGGCCCGAGGCCGCCGACCATGACGATCTCGTCGGGTTCGAGCGGAGCGGCGTGCACGTGGACCCGGCGGCCGACGTCGGCCGCCCGAGCGGCTCCCCCGCGTGACGTGCACGCGCTCCAGCGGGATGCCCCACACAGGGAGCCCGTGCAGCACCGCCGCCGAGACATGGCTCACGACTGCGTCGGCAGCGAGCTCGTCCAGGGCGGCGTAAGGAGCAGCACGTGCCGGGCCACGTCGTTCTCGGGCGGGGCGCCCGGACGTACGCCCCGGCCGCACCGCGCTCAGCTCACCGGTCGAACACCGTCGGAGCTCCTCGTCGCGAACCCCGCAGCGAGGAGCCGAGCACGGCGGTGCATCGAGAGATCCACGGTCGCCAGCCTCGCCCGCCGGTGCGCGGTGCGAGGCCCGATCCGCGGCATCTCGTGGACAACCTCGGCCGCACACACTCCGTGGCCGCCGTACCCACGTCCGGACGTGTGCCGCCACCGGGGCCGTCTGGTGTGCGCGGTCAGTCCAGGGCTGCCCAGCTTTCCAGCATGGAGCGCGCTATTGAGACCTGGCCTGGCAGGAGGAGTCTTTTCGCCGACTCCGGTCGCTCGGCGCCCCAGTCGCCGTGGTCCAGTGCGGCGCGCAGCTCCTCGCGGGTCACCCACATCGCCTCGGCGATCTCGCCGTCGGCGGGCACCAGGGGGACGTCGGGGTCGGCGAGGGCGTGGAAGCCCACCATGAGCGAACGCGGGAAGGGCCAGGCCTGGCTGCCCAGGTACTGGACGTCCTGAACCTCGGCCCCGACCTCCTCGTGGATCTCCCGCATCACGCACGCCTCGAGCGACTCGCCCGCCTCGACGAACCCGGCGAGCACCGAGAACCGGCCCTCGGGCCAGACCGGCTGCCGCGCGAGCAGCACCTGATCCGCCCCGTCGTGGACGAGGCAGATCACGGCGGGGTCGGTGCGGGGGTACTCCTCGTGGCCGCTCGCCTCGCAGACCCGGTGCCAGCCGGCGTGGCCGGGGTGCATCGGCGAGCCGTCACGGGTGCAGAAGCGCGCGGCGTCGTGCCAGTTCAGGACGGCGACGGCGCCGGTGAGCAGGCCGGCGCCGAGAGCGTCGAGCGCCGCTCCGGCAGTGCGCAGGTCGGCCCACTCGGCGGGGTCGTCGCCCGCGGCGAGGTCGGGCTGCCCGCGCTCCGCCCAGTACTGCACGTCGTCGGCCTCGCCGAGCAGCACGGCATTCTCGGGCGGAGCATCGCCCGTGGTGGGGCGCGTACGCAGGCGGGCGACCTGGTTCCGCACGGAGTCCCACGGCCCCGTGGGTGGTTCCCCGCCGCCCCAGTCGACGGGAGTGCGGCCCTTGTCGTCCACGACGACGAGCTGCGCCGCGTGCCAGCCGCGAAGCTGGCGCTCGACGTCGGTGCGCAGCGGCTCGTCACGCAGTACGGCCGATCGGGAGAGGATGGGTGGGGCGAGCAACCGGAAGCCGGCGAACGCGGTCATCAGTCGGAGATCCCCCCGAGCGCCCGTACGCCGGCCCCGATCACGTCTGCGTCGCCGACGACGACCCCGGTGAACGCGGCGGGTGCGAAGAACTCCAGTGCCGCCTCGGCCACCTGTGCCGTGGTGACCGACTCCAGCCGCGCGGGGTGGGCGCGCAACCAGTCGATGCCGAGCCCGTCGGCGGCCAGCGCGGCGAGCGTGGAGGCCAGGCCGCCCTGGTTGTCCAGGGAGATCAGCAGCGACCCCACCGCGTAGCTGCGGGCGGCTTCGACCTCGGCGTCGGTGGGCGGAACCGCGGTGATCCTGCCCAGCTCGTAGCGGGTCTCGAGCAGCGCGGCGGCGGTGACGTTGCTCGCCACGTCGGTCTCGACGCCGAGCACGGCTCCCTGCGGGACGAACTCGATGCCGGAGTGGGCGCCGTAGGTGTAGCCCTTGTCCTCGCGGATGTTCTCCATCAGGCGGGAGGAGAAGTAGCCGCCGAACACGAGGTTGGCCAGCTGGAGTGCCGCGTAACGCGGATCGTGGCGGCGCAGCCCGGGCGCCGACAGCCGCAGCTGTGACTGCACGGATCCGGCGCGGTGCACGAGCTGCAGGTCGTCGGCTCGGATCGGCAGGCGGTGGGGAGAGCTCGCGGGCCACGGTGTCCGACGTCCAGCCGCTGAGCGCCTTCTCGACCTGCGCGATCGCCGCGCTGGTGTCGATGTCGCCGACCAGGGTGAGGATCGATCCCCGCGGCACGAGCGACGCGGCCTGTAGAGCGCGCACCTCCTCGGCCGTGACGGCCGTGACCTCCTCCCCCGTCGGCATCTCGCGGGTGATCGGGTGGTCGCCGAACCGCTTGCGCTGCAACGCCTCCCGGGCGATCGTGCGCGGCTGGGAGCGGGCCAGCGAGATCCGCTCGACGAGACGGGCGCGCTCGCGCGCCACCTCGGCGTCGGGGTGCGTGGCCCCGGTGAGGACGTCGCCCAGCACCGCGAGGAGATCGGGCAGGCCGTCGGCGAGCCCGTGGCCGCCGATCTGGAGCCGTTCCGGGTCGACGTTCACGCCGAGATCGGCGCCGACGGCCGCCAGCTCGTCGTCGATGCCGACGCGGTCCCGTGTGGTGGTGCCGGTGAGCAGCGTGGACGCCAACAGCTCGCTCACCGCCGGGTGCGTGGGCTCGTCGCCGGCGAACGGGACGCGCAGCCGCAGCTCGACCATCGGCACGCCCGGACGGTGCGCGACGAGCACCCGGAGCCCCGAGTCCAGGGTGCGCTCCGCCACGTCGGGAAGCGGAACGGCGCGGGTGGGACCGAGAGGCGGCAGCGGGCGCGGGCCGAGCAGCGGTGCGGCCGATCTCCTCCGCGCTGCGGTGGCGGGGGTTCTCGCCGGGGACGGCCTGCCCGGGGGTGTGCTGCTCGGTGGCGGTCATTTCGTGCCTTCCTGGGCGGCTGTCGGCTCGACGAGCAGGACACCGCGCCCCGACGAGCGCAGCGCCTCCGCGGCCGCGCGCACGTGCTCGGGCGTGACGGCGGCGAGCCGGTCGGGCAGCTCGATGCCGATCTCGGCGCGGCCGTACAGCAGCTCACGGGCGCCGAGGCCGAGCATCCGGTACATCACGCGGTCGTTCTCCTGGTGCAGGCCTGCCGACCAGCGGGCCACCTGCCGGGCGAGCTCCTCGGCGCTCGGTCCCTCTGCGGCGAGCTTGTCGAGCTCCTCGTCGACGGCGGCGAGCACGCGGTCCGGATCGACGTTCGCGGGGTGCACCGCGGTGATCGTGAACGTGTCGGGATCGCGGGCGTCGAGCGGGCCCATCAGCCCGGCACTGGCCGAGACGTCGGTGACGAGCCCGTCGACGTGCACGAGCCGCCGCTGCAGCCGGGCGGCCTCACCTGCGCCGAGCACGGAGCCCAGCAGCGCGTGGCCGAGGTAGCCCTCGAGGTCGGCACCCGGGTCGGGCAGCCGGTAGCCGAGGGCGAAGGCGGGCAGCGGGGCGTGGGCGTCGGTGACGACCTGGCGGCGCTCACCGGTGGGCAGCGGCTCCGCGAACGACCGGCGGACCGGCGCGGGCCGGGCCGGGATGTCCCCGAAGTGCTTCTCGACCAGCCGCAGCGCCTCGTCGACGTCCAGGTAGCCGGCCACGGTCACCTGGATGTTGGCCGGCGAGTAGTAGGTGTCGAAGAAGGCGGCGGCGTCCTCCACCGAGGCCTGCTCCAGCTCGGAGAAGTCGCCGTAGCCGTTGTGCGCGTTGGGGAAGGTGTCGTAGAGGACCGGCGGCAGCAGGATCCACGGGAACCCGCCGTAGGGCCGGTTCAGGACGTTGAGCCGGATCTCCTCCTTGACGACGTCGACCTGGTTGCGCAGGTTCTCGTCCGTCAGCTTCGGGGCCCGGAACCGGTCGGCCTCGAGGAACAGCGCCCGCTCCAGAGCCGCGGCCGGCAGTACCTCGAAGTAGTCGGTGTAGTCCTGGTGCGTGGAGCCGTTGAACACTCCGCCCGAACCCTGCACGTGCCGGAAATGGGCGAGCTTCTCCAGGCTCTCGCTGCCCTGGAACATCAGATGCTCGAACAGGTGCGCGAACCCGGTGCGCCCCTCCGGCTCCGAGCGGAAACCGACGTCGACGTGCACCGCGACGCCGACGACGGGGGTGGCGGGATCCGGGACGACGAGGACCCGCATGCCATTGGGCAGCGTCGTCCTGTGTAGCTCTACGGCAGGCACGCCCCGAATCTAGTCGGAGGTGGCGGCGACCCGCTCGGACGCGGTGATCGCATTCGGCAGCATGAGTGCGGCCAGCGCCCAGCCCAGCAAAGCGGCGATCACCGGCATGCCGGTCCAGAACTCCACGATCGCGGGCAGCCTGCCCGTGGTGATCGACGCCGCCCCGATGTAGACCGCCCACGTGACGAGCGCCGCGAGCGCGCCGAACAGCCAGAAAGCCGCACGTCGATCGGCGCTCGGGCGCAGCCACAGCGCCAGCAGGTCGACGAGGACACCGGCGACGACGATCGCGATCGGGATGGTGAAGCGCTCGAACGACATGAGGACGGCGGAGATCAGCGCCGCGATGGCGAACCCGATCGTCGCTGTGCCGACGGGCAGGTGCCAGCGCCGGGCGAGCAGGAGCAGGGGCGCGAGCAGCACGAGGCTGGTGAGCACGATGCGCGTGGCGAGCATGCCGGAGTTGCCGTCCTCGACGCTGGAGAACATGGCCACGACCCCGGTGGGGGACATCAGCAACGCATTTCCGTAGGTGAGGAACAGCAGCACGAGGCTCGTGGCGAACGACAGCGTGAGCACGGCGGGGAGCAGCGCCCGAAGCGACGGCCGCGCGGGGGAGATCCGGATCGGCCCACGCGGCGCGCAGCGGGCTCGTGAGGATGACGACCATGCTGCCGATCAGGCCCAGGTGGCTGGGGCTGAAGAAGATGTTGGTGGTGGTCTCGATGCCGATCACCTCGTGCCACACCAGGTCGGCACCGCCGGACACCGCGAACACCGGCAGCGCCACGATCGTCATCCCGTAGCCGCCCGGCACCGCGGCGATTCCCCGCCTGCCCTCCTGCACGTGGCCCCACACCGTCCACAGGATCCAGCCGGCCGTGACCGCGAACCCGCTGTAGAACACCGCGTGCCAGGGCGTGAAGAAGCTTTCGAGCTGCGGAAAGGTGGAGTGCGCGTAGGCGTCGAGGAACAGGCCGAGCGTGAACCACACCGACAGCACGGTGGTGACGACGTTGGTGCGCATCGAAGCCCGCGGGCGCGCCTCACCCGAGTTGCGCAACAAATACCAGGTCGGCTGTGTCCCCACCGTCGTCGCCATGCGATCAGCTTGACAGGAGCGCGATCCGTCCGGAATGCGGGTTTCCCCACCGTTCACGAACGGTCACAGCGGATCCTCAGCGAACGCGCCGAGCAGGCCGGTGCCCTCCCGGCAGTCGACGTACTCGAAGGAGGCCTCGTCCGCCCGCGCCACCGTCACCTCGTGGTAGAGCTTGCAGCCTGGCCGCCGGCCCGAGCGTCGAGAGGTACTTCATCGCCGCACCGAAGATCGCCACGTGCGTCGGGTGCGACTCGGCCCAGCGCTCGAGCGCGGCCAGGCTCTTCCACCAGCTCATGCCGAAGCTCTTTTCGGTCGACGCGGCCGTCCGCGTCTCCACGACCGTCATGTAGCGGTTGGCGAAGCAGCCGATCGCGCGGCCGTCGTCGCGCAGGAAGTCCATGCCGGCGCGCAGCACCGGCTCGACGTCCTCGCAGGTACATGCGCGCTCGTCGGCCGTCGGTGTCGCTCCAGTCCTGGCCGGAGCGGATCAGGCACAGGCCCTCGTGCGGCACGCATCCGCACCCGCCCGCCGTCGCGCCACGACGCGCGGCGCGCCCGCTGGGCGCGAGCGCGTCGGTCTGCGACAGCGGGATGCGGTCGCGCGCGCCGCCCCAGTAGCGCGTGCTCCTGCACCATGCCGCTCATGCCGTCGGCGAGCACGGCGATGCCCTCGGCCGGTCGAGCGGCGGAGAACAGCGTCTCGTAGCGCTCGACCGTCGGGCCGCACACCTCGGCGAACGTGCCGAGGCCGTCGCGCACGCGCGTCGCCGAGTCCAGGACGTCGCCGTGCGCGGCGAACCAGCGCTCGAAGCGCGCCGGGTCGTCCCAGTAGGCGATCGAGACGACGTCGGTCGTAGCCGGCCTCGTCGATGTAGCGGGCTCGGTCCCAGTGGCCGGGCCCGTCGGCGCCGCGCGAACGCCGCGTCGAGGTCGTCGAGCGCGCCCGGCGGGCTGCGCGTCGCCGCGGAACTGCAGCCCGAAGTACGCCATCACGACCGCGCGTCACGCCGCGGCCGTGACGCGCGACGAACGACGGGTACGGCGGGGCGTAGTCGTCGGGCACGCGGCGCGGGCGCGTGCGGTCGGCGCGCAGGTGAGCGGGGATCGCGGATTCCATGGCCGGCTCCGTCAGGCGCGCGTCGCGACGGCGGCGTCTCGGCGCCTCGGCGCGCGAGCGGCAGGCTCGTCGTCGCTCGGCGCGTGCCACTTCGACGCCGCGGCGCTGCGCGCGGCACGACGCGGTCGCCCGGCGTCTTGTTGAGCAGCAGCCGCGTCACGTCGGGCCGCGCGTAGTGCCCGGCCGGGTCGGCCGCGGCCTTGGCCAGCGAGATCATGCCGAGGTCGAGATCGGCGTAGACGATGCCCTCCGCGTCTCGGCGCAGCGGCTCGTGCATCAGCTGCCCGTCGGGCGCGTAGATCGCGGGCGAAGCCGCCGCCCGGGCAGCAGCAGCTGCCGCTTGATGGTCGTCGCCGCACAGCATCTGCACCATCTCCTTCGACACCGTCGCGCACGGGGCGACGACGAAGCACTGGCCCTCGACCGCGTAGATCCGGCTCGCCGCGTTGTTCACCTCCGGCGCCGAGCGCGTAGGCGCCGCCGCGGTAGAGCGAGAAGCTCGGCCACGCCGCGATGTGGACCTGCTCGTTCTGCGCGTACATCGCGTACTTCGACAGCGGCTGCAGGTGCTCCCAGCAGCACAGCGCGCCGAGCCGGCCGAGCGCGGTGTCGTACACGCTCAGGTCGCTGCCGTCGCCTTCGCCGAACACGGTGCGCTCGACGTGCGTGGGCTTGAGCTTGCGGCGCTTCGCGACCGTCTCGCCGTCGGCATCGATGATCCACTGGCCCATGTAGAGGCTGCCGCCGTGCTTCTCGCTGTGGCCCATGACGACCATGATCGCCGTGCTCGCTTGGCCGCCTGCGGCGATGCGCTCGGCCTGCGGCGTGCCGTAGACCAGCGAGTTGTCGTGGTAGCGCTGGATGAACTGCATGCCCCAGGCCGGCGAGTCGAGCCAGATGAACCACGGATAGCCGGGCAGCCAGGTCTCCGGGAAAGGCGATCAGCTGCGCGCCGTTCGCCGGCGGCCTCGCCCGATCAGGGCGATCGCCTTGTCGATCGACCGCGTCGAGGTCGAGGAACACGGGCGCGGCCTGCACGGCGGCGGCGCGGAACTTCGGGTGCTCGATGGCCATGGCGGCCTCCGGGGGCGGACTGCGAGCGGCACCGATGCTAGGTACGTGCGCGCCGTTGGCTTGCCTCGGCGGCGCAGCTGCTCTTGACCGGCCGCGCGCAGCGCGTTGCGCCGTAGCGCGTCGGCGCGCTATGCTGGCGCGATGTCCCGCTGCATCCACCGCCGACGGTGCACGCGCGCGACCGGCTGGCGTACTGGAACGACGTGGTCTGCGACACCTACGTGCAGCTCGACTGCGACGCCCCGGCGCCGGCGGACGATCGACGGCGAGATCCGGCGTCGACTCGCTGGCCACGCTGGAGCTCTCGCGCGTCACCGCCACCGCGCAGCACGTGCGGCGCACGCCGGCGCCAATCGCGCGCGCCAGCGAGGACCACTTTCTGGTCAGCATCCAGACCGAGGGCGCGGCGTCGTCTCGCAGGACGGGCGCAACGCGGTGCTGCAGCCGGGCGACTTCGCGCTCTACGACAGCACGCGCCCCTACGAGCTGCACTTCGACGCCGACTTCCAGCAGTACGTGCTCATGCTGCCGGGCCCGACGCTGCGCTCGCAGCTGCGCGACACCGCAGCAGCTCACGGCGCGAGCCGGTCCGCGGCGACGCGGCGCCGGCCACCTGATGATCGAGATGATCCGCACGCTCGCCGCCGACATCGGCGCGCTCGAGCCGGAGTCCGCCGCCGCGGTCGCCGCAGAGCGTCGAGCACATCCTGATCGCCGGGCCTCGGTTCGCTGCCCGCGGCGCAGCCGCGCGCCGGTATCGCAGCTGACGGCGTTTCACCGCGAGCAGATCAAGGCGTTCGTGCGCGCGCGGCTGCGCGACCCGAGCTCAGCGTCGCCGCAGATCGCAGCCGCGGCTGCGCATCTCGCCGAGCACGCTGCACCGCGCCTTCGCCGGCGAACCGTGCTCGATCTCGCGATTGGATCTGGGCGCAGCGGCTCGACGCCGTGCGCAGCGATCTCTGCGACCCCGCGCTGGCCACCGCACGATCAGCGACCTCGCGTTCGCCTGGGGCTTCGTCGACGCGGCGCATTTCAGCCGGGCCTTCGGGCGCGGTTCGGCTGCACGGCCCGCGACGTCCGCCTCGGTCAGGCCGGGGGCAGCACCACGAACTGGCGCAACGACAGGTCGAGGTAGGTGACCGGGCCCGCGCGGGCCCGGCGTGTGGTCGACGTTGATGCCGGTCTCGGGCAGGCCGAGGAGCTTGTAGCCGTCGAGCAGCCGGGTGGTGGCGTTCCAGAACACGCCCGTGCCGGTGTAGGCGTCGATGAACGCCGTGGCGGCGGCCTCGTCGGCGGCGCACACGGTGGCGGCGAGCCCGGACGTCTCCCGCGCCGCGGTGGTGGCGGCGTCGACCGGCCCGTCGACCGCCGCGACCGTGACGTGGGCCTCGGCACCGGAGTCGAGCGCCCACTCGTGGCCGAGGCGGTGCTCGTACGGCGGAAGGCTCGGCGTGATCTCCCTGGCCTGCAGCGCGGCTTCGGCCACGGGCCACAGCCGGTCGTATGCAGGGCGGTCGATCAGGAGCAGGTTGAGCCGGTTGCAGACGCCGAGCCGGTCGGTGCTCTCGGTGACCAGCCGCGTCACGTCGGCCTCGTCGGCGCTGGCGTCGAGGTAGAGGACGCCGCCGCCGTCGGCGTGGGCGAGCACCCGTGTGCCCGCGGCCGCGCCGAGCGCGGAGAGCTTGCGGGTGACCTCGCCGCTGCCGCGCACCACCACCAGCGGCACGAGATCGGGCAGCCCGACCAGCGCCTCCGCGCCCGCGTGCCCCGGCGTCGGGACGAGCTGCACGGCGCCCGCCGGAACACCGTGCCGTTCGAGCGCGGGCGCGATGACGAGATCGACGAGAGCACGGGCCGACCCGAGCGCGGCCGACCCCGTGCGCAGCACCGCCGCGCTGCGCGCCTTGAGCACCTGCGACGCGACGTCGACCGTGACGTTCGGGCGCGCCTCGAACACCGCGCCGATGACGCCGACCGGCACACGCCGCTCGAACACGCGCTCACCGCTCGGCAGAGTCCGGACCTCGCGCTGCAGGGGCGGCTCCGGCGTGCTCGCGAGCACCTCCAGCTGGTGGGCGATGTCGGCCAGCCGCTCGGGACCGAGGCGCAGGCGGTCGAGCAGGCCTGCGGCCATCCCGTTCCGCTCGGCGGCCTCGACGTCCGCGGCGTTGGCGGCGAGCAGCTCGGCGCTGCGCTCCCGGATGAGCTCCGCTGCCGTGCGCAGGGCAGCATCAACGGCCGCGGCGCCCGCCGCCCGGACACCCGGTGCCGCGGCGGCGGCGCGCAGGGCGGCCTCCCGCACGGCGGTGGCCTCGGCGGTCTCTTGGTGCGCTGCGGTGCCGGTACTCACGGGAAAGGTTGCCACGCGGGGGCACCGGAATTCACCCGGCCCGAGCGAGACCGCGGCTCCGCCATGGTTCACGACACGAAATGCCGTTCGTCCGATTGTGGGCCATACCAACCGTGTTGACCTGAACCGGAGGTGAAGTTGCACGATTCTCGACGTGACCACAGCCGCCGCGCCCAGCGCCGTCCGCACCGAGCTGTTCGGACCTGACCGCCGTGCCACCACCATCGGCATCGTTCTACTGATCAGCCTGGTGGCGTTCGAGTCGATGGGCGTCGGCACGGCGATGCCCGCGCTCGTCGCCGACATCGGCGCCGTGTCCCTCTACGCATGGCCCTTCGTCGCGTTCATGGCCGCCGCCGTGTTCGCCACGGTGCTCGGCGGCCGGTGGTGCGACCGGGCAGGCCCCCGGGTCCCGCTGGTCGGGGCGCCGCTGGTGTTCGGCCTCGGCCTGCTCGTCGCCGGGACGGCCACCGGCATGACCCAGCTGCTCCTCGGACGTGTGCTGCAGGGGCTCGGGGCGGGAACACAGGCGGTGGCCGTGTACGTCCTGGTCGCTGCCGTCTACCCCGAGCGGGCCCGGCCGGCTGTCTTCGGCCTGATCTCCTCGGCCTGGGTGCTGCCCGCACTGCTCGGCCCGCCCATCTCGGGCCTCGTGACCGAGACGGTCTCGTGGCACTGGGTGTTCCTCGGTCTGGTGCCGTTCGTGCTGCTGGCGGTGGCTCTCGTCGTCCCGGCCGTGCGCCGGCTGGAGCCGCCCGACCCGGAGCGCGAGGTCGCCCCGGCGCGACGCTGGCTCGTTCCCGCCGCGTTGGGCGCCGCCGCCGGTGTCGCCGCACTCAGCTGGGCCTCCCAGCACGGCGGCGTGATCGCCGCGGTCGTGGCCGGGATCGCGATCGTGGTGCTGGCGCCGGCCCTGATTCGCCTGTTTCCGCGCGGGGTGTTCCGCGCCGGGCGCGGGATCCCGACCGTCGTGCTCTCGCGCGGCCTGCTCGCCGGGATCTTCTTCACCGTCAACGCGTACCTGCCGCTGATGCTCAACGGCACCCATGGCTGGTCGCTGGCGATGGCGGGTGTCCCGCTGATCGTGGGGTCGCTCGGGTGGTCGGCGGCCTCGGCGTGGCAGGGGCGGCACCCGGACCTGTCCCGCGCCGTCCTGCTGCGTATCGGCTTCCTCCTGCTCGCGGTGGGAACGGCGGGCATGCTGCTCGTCGCACCGTCGTGGGGGCTGCCATGGCTCGCGCTCCCGTTCTGGGTGGTCGCCGGGACCGGAATGGGGCTGGGCTTCTCGTCGATGTCCTTCTTGCTCCTGCAGCAGTCGGCGGCGGGTGAGGTCGGCTTCCACTCGTCGGCGGCCCAGATCGCGGACCAACTCACCACCGCGGCGATGATCGGCGCGGGCGGTGCCCTACTCGCGCTGCTCGGCACGCCGGCGGCCGCACTCCCGTTGCTGGTCGCGGTGCTGACCGCGATGGGCGTGCTGGGCACGCTGGTAGCCGGGCGCGCCTCGGCCCCGCGCTGACGCAGACCGGTTTGCCGGACGCGGTCGGTCAGGGCTGATGCGGGTCGCTCGCCGGCCGGTCGCTCGACACCTGCGGAGCACCGGTCGGCGGGCTGCCCGGCGGGACCGGCGCAACGCCGCCCGGCGGGGTGCCCGGCGGGACCGGCGCAACGCCGCCCGGCGGGCTGCCCGGCGGGACTGGCGCAACGCCACCCGGTGGGGTCTCCGGCGGGACTGGCGGAGCACCACCCGGCGGGGTCTCCGGCGGGACTGGTGGCGTGTCGACGCGAGCCGGGCGACCGGGACCACGGCGAGGTGGGCTCCTGGTCCGACCCGTACGGGATGCGGCCCTGCGCGGAAACGGCATCACCGGGGGGCATCGCCAGCAGCGGGATGCAGGCGAGCGCGAGCAGAGCGGCCGCGAGGAGGAGCCAGGCCCCCGCACCGAAGACGACCACGGGATGGAACCCGCCGTCCGAACGGTTCACCACGGCCGTCGCCGCGTTGCTGGCCAGGGTGAACAGCTCGATCCAGATGATCCAGACGCTGCCCACGAGCAGCCCCACGGCCCCGATGCCGGCGATCCGGGCCAGGACGTGGTCACCCGATCTGCGTACGGAGAGCAGCAGCAGGATCGCGGCCACCGCCGCCAGCCCCGCGGCCACGACGACCGGAATGCCGAGGGGAGCCGCGCCCGGAGGGTTCGACATCCCCGGGGCGCCCTCGATGGCGACGGTCCACCCGGTGGTGGCGACGACCGTGGGGGTGGGCAGGCCGAAGTCGTAGCGACGCACCGACAGCGCCAGGAAGGTTCCACCCACGGCGAGTGCCGCCGCCACCACCAGCAACGCCGCGGCGATCAGACGCGGAGCCCCGAGATTGGGGGATGGCGGGCTGGTCTGCGGGTGTGCGTACGGCCCCGACATCGGTCGAGTGTGGCAGGCGGGGCGGTGACCGGCAAAGTTGAAGGAGCTCAGGAGCGGTGCGGCAGCCTCGCCGGCGTCGAGGGCGGAGGAACGACCGGGCCGATGTCGCCGTCGGGTGCGACGTCCAGGTCGACGATCACCGGAGCGTGGTCGCTCGGCCCGCTTCCCTTGCGTGCCTTGCGGTCCACCCACGTGGCCGCGACCCGGCCGGCCGGGTCGGCACCGGCGAGCACGAGGTCGATGCGCATCCCGAAGTCCTTGTGGAACCGGCCGGCGCGATAGTCCCAGTAGGTGAACACGCGCTCGGTCGGCCACCGGTCGCGCACCGCGTCGTGCATCCCGAGGCCCTTGATCTCCGCGAGCGCCTTTCGCTCGGCGGGGGTCACGTGTGTGGAATCGACGAACAGCGATGGGTCCCACACGTCGTCGTCGGTGGGCGCGATGTTCATGTCCCCCGCGACGACGGCCGTGGCCGGCACACCGATCGACTCACGCAGCGCCGCGAGCCATTCCAGCTTGTAGAGGTAGTGAGGGTCCTCGGGGTGCGCCCGTTCGGCACGTACACCGAGGTGATCCGCAGGCCGTCGCAGGTGGCGGTGATCGCCCGTGCCTCGGCGGGCGATTCGGGCGCCGGGAACCGCGGCTCGTCCGGCAGCCCGCGCATCACATCGTCGAGCCCGACGCGCGAGAGCAGCGCGACGCCGTTCCAGCGGCCCTCCCCGTGGTGGGCCACGGCGTAGCCGCGCTCCCGGAGCGGCTCGTCGAACGACGCGGCGAACGCCTCGTCGGAGAGCTTCGTCTCCTGCAGGCAGACGACGTCGGGGGCGCGCTCGTCCAGCCACGGCAGCAGCCGCGGCAGCCGGGAGAGGGCGGAGTTCACGTTCCACGTAGCCAGACGCACCTCGAGCAGGCTACCGTGATCGAGTTTGTACGATGCCCGAACAAAAGGAGCCGGCGATGCCGCAGCCCACTCGCGAGGACCGCTTCAGCTTCAGCAATACGTACTTGCCCCTGCCATTTCTTCGTTCGCATTTCGTGTTTGCTCGGACGGAATTCCCCAGCGGGCCACTGTGCAACCCTTTCAGGGTTGATGGTTTTGGTGGGCCATGTCCCCCAGGGTGCACTACCGCGACCCTGGGCTATTGGGTGCAATCCCTTCGGGATAAAATCCTCGCGACAGGTCCTTAGCGACAGGGTCCATTAGAGATAGGGTCCATTAGCGACAGACTCACGGATGAGAGCCGGATCAAAATGGTGGCAGCGAGTGTCTTTATCCCGGAGGGATTGCACCAATAGCCCAGGGTCGCGATAGCGCACCCTGGGGGTCGTGGCCGTAAATCGATCAACCCTGAAAGGGCAGGGCTTCCGAGGTATTGCAGCTGATTCACTATACTAGGTTCTCACAGGGTTTATGGATTTTCCTGCGAGGTGACACGGATGCTGCCAGCTGCATTCAGCCCGTTTGTTGAGCAACGACCTATCGGGGTCATGGCGCGAGCTATCGTCGAGAGGTTCTTTGAGCCGGAACATCTCGATGCTTTGTTTCGACGGACTGCGGTCGAGCAGTATGAGCGAGAATTGTTGTTCTCGTCGGTGGTCGATCTGATGCAGGCGGTGGTGCTGGGTGTAGAGCCATCGGTATTGGCCGCGTTCCGCAAACGTCGGCACAAGATCACGGTGACCGATGACGCGGTTTACAACAAGCTCAAGGGTATGGAACTGGGAGTGTCGGCGGCCATGGTGCGTGATTCGGCCGAACGTGCCGCTTCGGTCATTGACGAACTGAAGGCGCGGCGAGCGGCGTGGTTGCCGGGCTATCGCATTCGCATTCTCGACGGCAACCACTTGTCGGCGACCGAGCATCGCTTGGAGCCGTTGCGTGACACTTGGGCGGCGCCCTTGCCGGGCAAGATTCTGGTGGTGATGGACCCGGAACTCGACCTGGCCTGCGATGTGTTTCTGACGCCCGACGGCCACGCTCAAGAGCGCTCGCTGCTGAACGACGTTTTGCAGACGGTTCGCGAACGGGACCTGTGGATTGCCGACCGCAACTTTTGCACGCTGAAATTCCTGTTCGAAATCGCTGATAAATCGGCGTTTTTCTTGGTTCGGCAACACGGGACGCTTCAAGGTTGTTTGAAGGGACGACGACGGTTCATCGGTGATTCGCCCACCGGCAAGGTCTACGAGCAAGCCATCGAGTTGACCTATGAGGGCCGAACGCGAACGCTGCGGCGCATCACCATCGAACTGTTGAAACCGACGCGCGACGGCGATATGGTCTTGCACCTGCTGACCGACCTGCCCGAAGATGTTTCGGCGCTGCGATGCGCCGATTTGTATCGGAAGCGCTGGTCGATCGAGACGCTGTTCTACGAGGTGACGCAGACACTGCAGTGCGAGATCAAAACGCTGTGCTATCCGCCGGCGGCATTGTTCGTGTTCTGTCTGGCCTTGATGGCGGCGAACGCCGTCGCCGTGCTGAAGGCGGCGCTGCGAGCCACCCACGGCGAAGAGACAGCCGACGAAATGTCCGGTTATTACTTGGCGTTGGAGATCAAGCAAGTGTACGCGGGAATGATGATCGCATTGCCGCCGGACGAATGGACGTTCTTTCGCACCATGAGCGTTGCGAAATTCGCGGCCAAGTTGAAGGAGATGGCTGCCCATATGGATCTCGAGATGTACCGAAAAACCAAACGAGGCCCCAAGAAACCGCCGCCGACCATGGATCAATACCGCAACGGGGGCCATGTCTCGACATACAAACTACTTAGGGACAAAAAACACTGACCTCGGAAGCCCTGCCCTGAAAGGGTTGCACAAGATACCCGAGATCCAGGTGGCCTCCATGCCGGTCGAAATCAAGGTTCCCTCGGTTGGCGAATCGATCACATCGGGCACCATCGCGCGCTGGCTGAAAAAAGACGGCGACCAGGTCCGCGCCGATGAGCCGCTCTTCGAGCTGGAAACCGAGAAGGCGACGCAGGAGGTGCCGGCTCCGACGTCCGGCGTGCTGCATATCAGCGTGGGTGAAGGCAAGGAAGTGAATATCGGCGCCGTCGTGGGGAGCATCGAGGCCAGCAAAGAGGCGAGCAAGGGGGCCGAGGCCCCGCAGCCGGAGGCCAAGAAGGAGCCGGCGGTCGCGCGGAAGGAAACGGTCAAGCCCCCCACAGGAGATGGGCCCGCGGCGCCGCTCTCTCCCGCGGCACGACGGTTGGCTGCGGAAGAGACAGTGGATGTCCAGAAAATTACTGGCTCGGGCAAAGGCGGCCTCGTCCTGAAGACCGATGTGCAGGAGCAGCTAGAGAAACGGGGCCAGGAGAAGAGTCCCGAGCCCTCCCCGGCGCAGCCTGTCGTGGCCAGGCCGCAGACGGGAGAGCGCGAGACCCGGCAGCCGCATGTCGGCCATCCGCCAGCGCATCGCCGAGCGCCTGCTCGCCTCGCAGAAGCAGACCGCCATCCTGACGACCTTCAACGAAGCCGACATGTCGGCGATCATCGACCTGCGGACACGCTACAAGGAGAAGTTCAAGGAAAAGCACGGCGTCGGCCTCGGCTTCATGGGCTTCTTCGTCAAGGCCGGCGGTCGAGGCCCTGAAGGCCTTCCCGTCGTCAACGCCCGCATCGACGGCACCGACATCGTCTACCAGCACTACTACGACATCGGCGTCGCCGTCAGCACCGACAAGGGGCTGATGGTGCCGGTGCTGCGCGACGCCGACCACCTGAGCTTCGCCGAGATCGAGAAGGCGATCGCCGACCTGGCCGAGAAGGCCCGCGACGGCAAGATCACCGTCGCCGACCTGCAAGGCGGCACCTTCACCATCACCAACGGCGGCATCTTCGGCTCGCTGCTGTCCACGCCGATCCTCAACCCGCCGCAGAGCGCCATCCTGGGCATGCACGCCATCCAGAAACGGCCGTGGCCGTCAGACGACCAGATCGTCATCCGCCCGATGATGTACCTGGCCCTGACCTACGACCACCGCCTCATCGACGGCCGCGAGGCGGTGCTGTTCCTGGTCCGCATCAAGGAATGCCTCGAAGACCCGGACCGGTTGCTGCTGGATTCTGACGAAATCCGAAATTCGAATGTCTAAATCCGAAACAAGTTCGAATAACCAACAAGAAAAATCCCGAATTCGAATATCGAAATCTGAAACAAATTCGAATCTTCAATAAGAAAAATCAAACCCGGATCTGTGTGATTTCTTTTTCGAATTTCGGATTTGTTTCGGATTCCGGTATTCGAATTTCGGATTTTGGATTTGGGACGAATATGGCCGATCGGTTTGACCTGGTCGTGATCGGCGCCGGCCCCGGCGGCTACGTCGCCGCGATCCGGGCGGCGCAGCTCGGGCTGAAGGTCGCCTGCGTCGAGAAGCGGCCGGCGCTCGGCGGCACCTGCCTGAACATCGGCTGCATCCCGAGCAAGGCGCTGCTCGATTCCAGCGAGCTGTTCCACCTGGCCCAGCAATCGGTTCGGACAGCACGGCATCCAGGTCGAAGGTGGAGCTCGACCTGCGCGGCTGCTGGCCCGCAAGGACGAGGTCGTCAAGGGCCTGACCGACGGCGTCGCGTTCCTCTTGCAAGAACAACATCGCTTCGATCCAGGGGACCGGCGAAGCTCGCCGGGCGCGGCCAGGTCGTGGTCAGCGGCGAGAAGACCATGGAGCTGGAAGCGAAGCGCGATCCTGCTGGCCACCGGCAGCGAACCGGCGACCGCTGCCGTTTCTGCCGTTCGACGGCAAGCACGTCGTCAGCTCGACCGAGGCGCTGGCGTTCGACAAGGTGCCCGAGCATCTGATCGTCGTCGGCGGCGGCTACATCGGCCTGGAGCTGGGTTCGGTCTGGGCGCGGCTCGGGGCGAAGGTCACCGTCCTCGAGTTCCTGCCGCGCCTCCTGCCGCTGAACGACGCCGAGGTCGCCGGGCTGCTGCACAAGTCGCTGGCGAAGCAGGGGCTGGAGTTCCACCTGGAGACCAAGGTCACGGCGGCCACGCAGACAAGGACGGCAAGGTCACGGTCAAGGCGGAAAGCGGAGGCAAGGAGGTGGAGTTCAAGGGCGACAAGGTCCTGGTCGCGGTCGGCCGCCGGCCGTTCACCGAGGGGCTGGGGCTGGAGGAAGCCGGGCGTCAAGGTCGACGACAAGACCGGCAAGGTCGTCGTCGATGCGAAGTTCCAGACCAACGTGCCGGGCGTCTTATGCCATCGGCGACCTGATCGCCGGGCCGATGCTCGCCCACAAGGCCAGGAGGAGGGCATCGCCTTCGCCGAGATCCTGGCGGGCAAAGCAGGGCACGTCAACTACGACGCCATCCCGAGCGTCATCTACACCGGCCCGGAGCTGGCCAGCGTCGGCCTGACCGAGGAGCAGGTCAAGGAGACGGGCCGGGCGTACAAGGTCGGCAAGTTCCCGTTCGCGGCCAAGCGGCCGGGCCAAGTGCCATGGACGAGACCGAGGGCTTGGTCAAGATCCTCGCCGACGCCAAGACCGACCGCTTCTGGGCGTCCACATCCTCGGCCCGCGGGCCTCGGACCTGATCGCCGAGGCGGTGCTGGCCATGGAGTTTTCCGCTGCCGCCGAGGACATCGCCCGCACCTGCCACGCCCACCCGACGCTGTCGGAAGCCGTCAGGGAAGCGGCCTGGGCGGCGTATGCCAAGGCGATTCATTCATGAGAGCGGAAAATACTTTGATTGGGGTTGGGCAGGGGGTTAGATTCGAATGGTGGAAAAGTGAGCGGGCGACCAGCGGCGCGTCGGGGGCGGTCGCCTGCGGCTCCCCGCTAAACAATATTGAGGGTGAGGGTCCATGGTGCGCTTGTTGGTGGCGGCGGCCTTTGTTGCGATGGGTGGTGTCGCCGTTGCGGAGGAGCCGGATGTCGCGGGGTGGAGTTCTTCGAGAAGAAGATCCGCCCCGTCCTGGTCGAGCACTGCTACGCGTGCCACTCGCGCGAGGCCAAGAAGCTCAAGGGCGGGCCTGCTCCTGGACACGCGACGGGCATGCTGCGAGGGCGGCGACAGCGGGCCGGCCGTCGTGCCCGGGCAGGCCGAGCAAGAGCCTGCTGATCCAGGCGCGTCGCGCTACGAAGACGAGCTGCGCATGCCGCCCAAGGGGAAGCTGCCCGACGCGGTCGTCGCCGACTTCGTCCGCTGGATCGAGACGGGCGCGCCCGACCCGCGCAGGTCGGGACCCTCGGTCACGCCGCGCCGCGCGCCTTCCGCATCACCGAGGAGGACCGCGAGTCACTGGTCGTTTCAAGCCGGTCGCCGACACCGCTCCGCCCGCAGGTGAAGGACGCAGGGCTGGTGCCGGCCGGACCTCGACCGCTTCGTCCTGGCACGCCTCGAAGAGCAAGGGCTGCAGGCCGGCCGCCGCGCCGACCGGCACGCCTTGCTCCGCCGCGTCACGTTCGACCTGACCGGCCTGCCGCCGACGCCGGAGGAGATCGACGCCTTCGCTGCAAGCCGACGAGCATCGACCCGAAGCGTATCGCGAAGGTGGTCGACCGGCTGCTGGCGTCGCCGGCGTTCGGCGAGCGCTGGGGCCGGCACTGGCTCGACGGCGTCCGCTACGCCAGCGACGTGGACAAGCAGCGGCCTGCTACCGCGACTGGGTCGTGCGGGCCTTCAACGCCGACCTGCCCTACGACCGGTTCGTGCGGCATGCAGATCGCCGGCGACCTGCTTCCCGCCGGCGAGACGGACCCGGCACGGGTCCATGTCGGACGGCGCATCGCTCGACGGCGTGACCGGCGACGGGCATGCTCGCCCTGGCCGCCTGGGAGAAGGTGGGCCGCGACCTGGCCGTGGCCGAGATCGTGGACAGCCAGATCGACGTGGTCGGCCGCCAGCTCCTGGGCCTGACGCTGGCCTGTGCCCGCTGCCACGACCACAAGTTCGACCCGATCTCCGACCGAGGACTACTACGCCCTGGCCGGCATCTTCTTCAGCAGCCACATCAGCCCCGGCAAGCTGATCGCCGACGGCCGGCTGTCCGGCGAGGTCATCGACGTGCCGCTGCTGACCAAGGCGGACGCGCCCGAAGAACCGCCGAATCGACGCGCGAGATCGGCGCGCTGAGAAGCAAAGTCGCCGCCCTGGAGGCCAAGGCGGGCCCCGCGGCGAGCTCAGGCCAATGCGCGGGCAGATCAAGGACCTGCCGACGCACATCGGCAAGGCGACGGGCGGCCAAGAAAGCAAGCTGGAGAACCAGCTCGACAAGCTGCGCGCCGAGGAGAAGCAGCTGCTCGATGACCGGGCACGCCGTGGCTGGCCGGACGACCCGCCCGAGCTGGCCGAGATCGCCCGCCTGCGCAGCCAAGGTGGACGGCCTGCAACGACGAAGGCCGTCCCCGCCGCCGTGGCCATCGGCATTCGCGAAGGCGGCGTCCCGGCAGCAACCGCGAGCGCATCGGCGACGCGCCGGTCTACGTCCGCGGCGATCATCCGCAAGGAAGGGCGCGGTCGTGCCGCGGCGGTTCCCGGTCATCCTCGCCGGAGCGACGCAAGTCCCCGCTGGGACAACGAACCGCGGGAAGCGGCCGCCTGGAGCTGGCACGACTGGCTCGCCGCGCCGGACAACCCGCTGACGGCGCGGGTCATGGTCAACCGCGTCTGGCTGCACCTGTTCGGGCGAGGGCCTGGTCCGCACGCCGGACAACTTCGGCCGGCTGGGCGAGCGGCCGACCCACCCCGAGCTGCTCGACTACCTGGCCGCGGCGCTTCGTCGACATCGGGCTGGTCGGTCAAGAAGCTGATCCGCGAGATCGTGCTGTCGAGCACATACCAGCAGACCAGCTTCGCGGACACGGCGCTGCTCAAGGCCGACCCGGAGAACCGGCTGCTGGGCCGCGTGAGCCGCAAGCGACTTTCCTACGAGGCGCTGCGCGACAGCATCCTGTCGGTCGGCGGCGAAATGACCCAGCGCACGCTGTACGAGCCGATCGAGCGCGGCCGCATCGACCCGGCCCGCGCCCTGTTCGACGGCCCCGATCCGCTGGTCATCTCTCCCCAGCGGCCGACCTCGACGACCACGCCACAGGCCCTCTACCTGATGAACAGCCCGCTGGTCGCCAAGGCGGCCGAGAGATTGGCTGAACGGGTGCAAAAGGATGCGGCGCTGAAGGACAATCGGGGGCGGATTGGGGCGGCGTATCTTCGGCTGGTGGGGCGGCCCCCTTCTCTGGAAGAAACTCGAATCGGGGAGGAATACCTGGCGAGAGGAACGTGGGCGAATTATTTGCAGGCGCTGATTTGCAGCAATGAGTTTGTGTATCTGGATTGAAGCCGAGTATCAACACGAACGACTCCGGACCTCATCAGGATTTCGCGATACAATACAGATTCAGTTTCGCGTAATAGGAAACAAACAATGGTAATCACGCTGCGTCCGGAGTTGGAGGCTGCCCTAACCAACGTGGCGAGCCGCCAGGGCGTTGCCCCAGAAGAGTTGGCGCTTAACGCCTTCGCGAGCGGTTTCTGGGCAGTGCGGTGCCATTGCAGCCACAAGACGAGTGGGAGCGAGGGCTGCGTGGGCTGGCGAAGGACTGCGGAGTATCTCTACCCGACTCCGCCTTTGGAAGAGAAGCTGTACCAGTAATGGCAAACGCCTTGGTAAGATTGCAGTCATGGAAAATCGATCCTCGCGCATGTTCGTTTTGTTGGCCATCCTGATCGGGATCTTCGTGGTCTCTGGCGCGATAACGTTGTACATGAAAATTGTGGACGACGGGCACGACGTATTCAAGGAACCCAGCGGGGTCGTATTTGTCGAGACGCGAATTGACCCTGCAACGGTTGCCGCTTACGAAAAACTTGGCGTCGTTCCGGGTTTGTGGTGGGCCGGGGATGGCGGATTTCATTGGAGCACCGACTCGGATTCGCTGGGATATAGGTTTGGTGGATTTGAGTTTCGGGAATTTCCGAAAGGAAAGCTGCCAGATGTCCCAGTCGATTTCGGCTTGTATTTGGGAAAGTGCAAGGTGACTGGCGCGGATATGCGGGGGCTGGCACATCTCCATAGGCTAATGATTCTCGAGCTTGATCGTTCACAAATCACGGACGCGACCCTGAGGGCCCTTTGCGAAGTGGGCTTGCTCCACACGCTGGCCCACGCGACCGGAAGCGAGGATTACCGTCGCCCGAACTCGGCCGGTGAGGTAAGAGGATTTTGGCTCAGGGGCACGCCGGTGAGCGACGCCGGGTTGAAGGAGTTGGCTCCTTTGCGAAACCTGACGAGATTGGCCCTGAGTGAAGCAATCACCGACGCGGGCATGAGGGAGCTGGCGTCCTTCAAGGAGCTGGCTGACCTGGGTCTTGGCGGGACAAGCGTGACTGATGAAGGGTTGAAGGAGTTAGCGCCTTTGAAGCGATTGACTCGTTCCGACCTTGGGCCAAAGATCACCGACGCTGGTCTTAAGGAGTTGCAGCCGTTCAAGAATCTCAGTTACCTCGGCCTGGTGGAGAGCAACCTGACGGGAGCGGGATTCCAAGCATCTGGCCCCTCTGAAAGAGCTCAAGGATATCTTGCTTGCCAATGAACAGATTGCCGACGGCCATGTTACTGCATTGCGAGAGATCAACTTGCTTCACTGCCTGAGGTGCGTGCGCAACCGCGAGACCCCCACATCGGATGATGACATTGAAGGCATTTGGCTCTCGGGCACGAAAGTGACGGACGTGGGGTTCACTGCCCTGGCTTCGCTAAAAAATCTCGAAGGGGTTTGGCTCAGTGATTTGGTTACTGATGCAGGGCTCAAGAGTCTGGCAGGCAATAAGTTGAAGGAACTCCGATTGGGATCCTCCGTAACCGACGAGGGATTGAAAGAATTAGCTGGACTGCGACACCTAAGAAGGCTGGAATTAGGCGGTGGAGCAAGTGACTGGATAGCGGTCTGAAAAGGCTGGTTTCGCTGGAATGCTCGAAGATCTCGATTTGACGCACGCGAACCTCAACGGCAGCGGTTTGAAGGTGCTAGCGGCCCTGCCCAACTTAAAGCATCTTTCGTTGTACGAATCCAAAGTAACCAATCTGGAAGGGTTGGAAAACTCAAGAACCTCGAATCTATCAACCTGATGGGCGTAAAAGTTGCGGATGCCGCGATTGCAGAACTCGCTGGCCTAAGCAAGCTGACTCTGCTTCACCTGAGGGATGCCAACATCAGTGCTGGGGGCCTGGTCAAGCTCCGCCAGGCGTTGCCAGAACTGCAGGATTGAGCCGTGAGTGCGACAATTACCGTGGGAAGCCCTGATTATCGGCGGCCCGACCCCCCAAGGCGGTGGCGCGCGCGTGTGTATCGCAGCACACTGCAATGCAATCCATTAACCCATTGGTAGTCTTTTAGTTATGGAAAATCGACTCGTTGTACCTGACTTTGCATTGACCCGTCGGCAGTTGCTTGGCCGCCTGGCCGGCGGCTTCGGCACGGTCGCCCTGTCGGCCCTGCTGGACGAGCAGGCCCGCGCGGTGCGGCGGGGCAGGCCGGAGTGCCGCACCACGCGCCGCGGGCGAAGCGGGTCATCTTCCTGTTCATGTCGGGCGGCCCGTCGCAGATGGACACCTTCGACCCCAAGCCGGGGCTCGTGCGGTGGGAGGGCAAGCGGCTGCCGGTGCTGCCGAGAACACCAACAAGCTGCTCGGCAAGCCGCGGCCGCTGGGCAACGCCTTCCCGTCGCCCTGGAAGTTCGCCAGGCACGGGCAGTCGGGCATCGACGTCAGCGAGCTGTTCCCGCAACGTCGCCCGCTGCGCCGACGACCTGTGCGTGCATCCGCTCGATGTGCTGCGACAGCTTCTTCCACGCCCAGGGCACGCTGGAGATGATGACCGGCAGCGGGCTGTTCCTGCGGCCAGTCATCGGCTCGTGGCTGCTCTACGGCCTGGGCACCGAGAACCGCAACCTGCCCGGCTTCGTCGTGCTCGGCGACGCCGATCGGCAACGTCGACCCGGCCAAGGTGTTCGGCTCGGCGTTCCTGCCGGCCGCCTACCAGGGCACGCGGCTGGGCAACCTGAAGGAGCCGATCCCCAACCTGCAGCCGCGACAGCCGCCGGCCGAGCAGCGGGCCCAGCTCGACCTGCTCAAGCAGCTCAACGAGCTGCACCTGCGCCCGCGCGCCGAGGAGAGCGAGCTCGACGCCCGCATCGAGACCTTCGAGCTGGCCTTCCGCATGCAGACCGAGGCGGCCGAGGCGTTCGACGTCTCGCAGCGAGACGCCGGCGACCGCACGGCTCTACGGCATCGACGACCAGGCGACGGCCGACTACGGCCAGAAGTGCCTGCTGGCCCGCCGGCTGGTCGAGCGCGGCGTCCGCTTCGTGGTCGTCAACCACGGCAACTGGGACCAGCACAGCGACCTGTTCGGCCGGCCACGCCAAGAACGCCGCGCGCAGGTCGACAAGCCGATCGCCGGCCTGCTCACGGACCTGAAGCAGCGCGGCCTGCTCGACGACACGCTGGTGATCTGGGGCGGCGAGTTCGGCCGCACGCCCAACACCGAGGGCAAGGACGGCCGCGACCACAACACGGCCGCCTTCACGATGTGGCTGGCCGGCGGCGGCGTCAAGGGCGGCCACGTCCACGGCGCCACCGACGAGTTCGGCGCCTTCGTCGACCGAGGGCCGCATCCACATCCACGACCTGCACGCCACGATGCTGCACCTGATGGGCCTCGACCACGAGAGGCTCACCTACCGCTACGCCGGCCGCGATTTCCGCCTCACCGACGTGCACGGCAACGTGGTGCGGGAAATCCTGGCGTGACCTAGCATTCAACCACGTTGGGTGGCACGCCCTGAGGGTACTCCCGAAGGGCGTGGGCGAGGCGAGCACCACGCCCTTCGGGAGTACCCTCAGGGCGTGCCACACATTTTGCTGGAAAGGGGACGAGCAGAGGTCAGGCGGCGTCCTTGTCGGCCTTGGCAAGGTAGTCGTCGGACAGTTCCCACACTCCTTCGACGGACCTGGGTCAGCGGCCGGCCATTTTCGGCGCCGGGGGGCTTGCGGTCGCGCAGGACCAGGATCAGGTCGGACAGGGCGGCGGGGTGGGCGAAGACGTAGTCGTGGCCGTTGGAGAACTTCGTGACCTTGCAATCGATGAATTGCAGGTTGGGCAGGTGGGCCAGGGCACGGCGGGCGCGGGGCGTGAAGTCGCGCGGTCCCAGCATGCCCAGGCGCTTGCGGCTGGCGAAGACCAGGTCGGCGAACTCGATGGCCTTGTCGGCCTGCGAAGCGTAGATGGTGGTGCGGCGGGCGGCGCGGAGCATTTTCTCCGCGACGAAGCGTGCAAGAACACTTCCTCATCCAGGTCCGGAGCGGCCAGCACGAGGTTTTCCAGCTTCAAGGCTTCCTGCGTGGAACGCCCCTGGGCATGGTAGCCGATGTGCAGCTCGCGCAGGGCCGAGATGGTCACGTCGGTGCCGCGGCTATGGGCGATCAGGTGGATGCGCTCCACGTCGGGACAGGACGCCAGCGCATGCAGGCATTGCTTGAGATGATGGACCGTGAACTCGCCCGATTCGCGATCGTAGGCGTAGCCGCGCAGGCCGCCATGCCCCGCGGGCCAGCTATACACCAGCGGCACGCCGACGCGGCCCAGGAAGTGCCAGACCTCGCGCGGCGCGGAAGACGCCGTCCTCGAAGGTGTTGTTGAAGCCGTGGATGAAGACGAAGACGTCCTTGTGATCGGTGGCCGCCAGCCGGGCGCCGATGATCTCGTGCAAGGTTTGTGACTGGGTCTCCTCCACGAAATCCGGGCCCGCGTCATCCGACTCGCCGCCCTTGCCATGCTGGTGAGTGCGCCGGAAGCAGCCCATTTCCAGGCGGTTTTTTTCCTTCAAGAGATAATCGCGGCGGCGGCGGGACGTGGTGCTGGCCTGAACCAGCTCGTGCCAGTCGGGCCGCGGATCCAGCTCGACTGTGGCCACGCCGAACGCCAATCGCTTCGCCCGGCCATGACCGTACGCGGGCCCTTCCTTGCCCGCTTCGACTTCGCGATCGGTGACGTAGACGACATCCATGTCCGGATTCTGGCAGGAAGCCGGGCAGTCCGCGTAAAGCCGGCAAGATTGACGGTTTTGCAAGAGATGGGGAGTTGCGACAAGGTAGCGGCCGCCGCACCCCGACAGGCCCGGCACCAAGACCAGGATCGCCAGGATTGGCCGCATTCGCGCAAGAAAGGCGATCATGGACCGGTGTATAGCCACGGCCCGGGGCACGGTCAATGGAGGAACCCCGCCGGCACTAGCGGCTGCGCCAGTCGGTGAGCGGGTCGAGCGGGTAGATCGGCCGCGGAAGGCGCTTCCATCGAAACGCCGTCAGGTCGGATTGCGTCGTGCCGGGCGAATCGACGCGGATCAGCCCCTTGCGCCAGCGGCTGAAGAACTGGAAATTGCTGGCCGTCTTCACGACCACCATCTTGGCGTCGGCCATGTCCAGGCCCAGGTGGGTGTAGAGCACCGGGTGATTGATGGCGAAGCTGCGGTGATCGAGCAGCGCGATGTAGATCGAGCCCACTTGCAACAGAGCCGTCCGCCGGAGGTCGCAAACGCCGCGATCGTGCAGATCGACCGTGAACCCGTTGGAAACCGCGGCGACGTTGCCGGTGACCCGGACCGGCTGGCTGAAGACGTTGTCGATCTTGCCGCCCAGCTCGATCGTGATCTGAGCGCCGACGCCCGCGCGATGGCCGCGTTCAGCGCCTCGGCGTCGACCATCGGCACGAAGGCGGGGCAGGCGATCTGCTGCTCGAGCAGCGCGCGGAGGATGCAGGTGCTGTCGCCGGGAGCGCCGCCGTACACCGAATCGCCGGTGTCCGACAGGATGACCAGCCCCCGTTCCGCCGCCGACCGCCTGGCGAACCGCCTCGGCCGGCGCGACGCGCTGCCGAATCCCAGAACTGCTCGCGCAGGCTCCACGCCTTGTCGGCCATCTCGGCCGCCAGCGCCTGCGCCAGCTCCGGGTCGTTGTCGGTGTGGACGACGACCGCCCAGCCCCCTTCGGCGACGTCGAGCCACGGCTGCATCGGATAGGGCGAGACGTCCAGGACGCCGCGTGCGCCGCTCCATCTGCCGGGCCAGGTCGAACCATTCCTTCATCGGCCCCTCCGACGTGAGGAACTGGTCCTGCGGCGTGATCATCGGGATCTTCCGCCAGGCGACCGTCGGCCGGATCTCGCCGCGCAGCATCCGAAACAGGACCTTCGCCGCCTTGCGTCCCGTCGCGGGCGGATCGTGGGGTTGCGTTTCGTGGCCGATGAGGGCGTTGGCGCATGTCCACCATCCGCTGCGTGATGTTGGCGTGATGATCGAGCGCCACCACGACGGGGATGTCGCCGCCGACCACCTCGCGCAGCCGCCTGCAACAGATGGCCCTTCGACGTCGTCCTCGTTCTCCGACGCCGCGGCGCCGTGCAGCGACAGAAAGACGCCGTCGAGCGGCAGCGACTGCTTCAGCCCCTCGACGAGTCGCTCGGTGAGGAAATCGAGCGTCGCGGCGCGTGATCGTTCCGCCGGCGCTGCCCCAGGCCCGCATGATCGGCACAGACGATCGACGGCCGGCTTCGCTCGGCCGCGACTTCCAGAAAGCCGCCGATCGGCCCGACGCCGGGCATCCGCTCCAGGATCTCGTCGCCGAAGTACAGGCCGTACGCCTCGAAGTCCTTCAGGTCGGCGGCCATCGGGCTGAAGGAGTCGGTTTCCTGCGCGATTTCCGCCACGGCGATTCGCATCGGTCGTTTCTCTTGACGGCGTGGACTGTCACTTCTTGCGTTTCTCCTCCTGTCCGAGTGCGCACAATCCAGTCGTGCATCAGCTGCACCGTTTCGCGGTCCACGATCGAGGTCGCCAGCGGCGGCATGTGGCCCTTGTCGCGGTGGTTGATGCGGTGCAGCAGCACCGAACGCTCCGGGTGGCCCGGCGCGATCAGCTTGCGCGTCCGTGAGGCCGAAGGTGTCGTGCACCGGCTTGACGTCGATGATGCGCATCTTGTCGAGCGCGTGGTGAATTCCAGCTCCATCTGGCGCGTTGCCGCCGCCGGCCTCGACGTGGCACTGGGCGCAGTTGCTGTGCAGGTAGGAGCGGGCGCGCGGCGTCAGGTCCTGGCTTCTTGTCGTAGGGATCGACCAGCTTGCGGTAGCTTCTCCGGCGCGAACGGCAGCAGCGTCGATTGCCGCCGGCGCACGCTGGCCCGCGGTTGCGCAGCAGCTTGTCGACGTACTCGTTCGACTTCCTTGTCGCTCATCCCCTTGCGCCTTGGCCTCGTCGCGCATGCGCTTGCCGTCGCGTCGTCGGGCCAGTTGACTTGCTGAACAGGCCCAGGTGCTCGAGCACGCGCGAGCTGGTTGTCGCGTGACGCCGCCGTAGTCGTGCTCGTTGTTCATCTGCAGCTCGGTCAGGCCCAGCACGTAGTTCGCGGCCCGGCTGTGGCAGACCATGCACTCGGTGCGGCTGGGTAGTGCCAGGTCTGCTTGCGTGACGCCGCCGGGTCGCTGCGTCTGTGATCGTGATACTCGCGGTCGCAGCCCTTCGCCTTCGACCAGCGTCGCCGTCGGTCTGCTCGTCGTTCCAGACGTAGGAGTAGCCGAACCACTCGCCCTCCTGCTTGGTCAGGAAGCGCGTCTCGATCCAGCGGCGCGAGTGCGGGTTGCCCTCCTCCATCTCCAGGGCGAACGACTTGACGATGCACCGTCTCGTCGGGGAAGTTCCAGCCGCGATTGGTCGGTGAAGTCGATCTTCGCCGCCGCCGGGCAAGCCGAGCCAGCGCTCCTTGGCGGCGCCGTCGGACCAGAGCGACGGCGTTGACCGAGTACGGGATCAGCGCCGGCTCCATCACGTGCCCCTTCACCGACTCGAACAGGCCGCTCTCGCTCAGCTTGCTGCGGGAACGTCGGTGGCGCGGTTCTCTGCGGCGTCGGCTCGAGCGTGTAGAAGCCGCCCTTGTCGCTCGCCGCGATGGTCGGCAGATCAGCAGTTCGCCCTTGCGAGTCGACGCCGAAGCCGGTGATCTGCAGGCGTGGTCGGCAGATCTCCTTGTGCCAGAGCGACCTTCGTCGCCGTCGTGCTTGACCGCCCAGATCTTGCCGGTGGAGTAGTCGCCGTAGATGTAGGCGCCGCGCAGCTCGGGAAGCTTCTTGCCGTAGTAGACGATGCCGCCGGTCAGCGAGCGGGCCTCGGAGTGATGGTGCTCGACGGTCGGCTTGACGAACGGCGTCGGGCCCTGCTTGCGGTTCGGGTAGAACGGATGGCTGCCCTCGATGACGCTCCAGCCGTAGTTGTCGCCCTTCTTGACGAGGTACGCCTGCTCCCACAGGTCCTGGCCGTTCTTGCCGACCCAGATGTGGCCGGTCTTCGCGTCGACGGTCATCCGCCACGGGTTGCGCAAGCCGTAGGCCCAGGTCTCCGGCCGGGCGTCCTTCATGGCCGACGAACGGGTTGTCCTTCGGGCACGCGAGTACTGCCTTGCCGCGGTCGGGATGATCGACGTCGATGCGCAGCACCTTGGCCAGCAGCGTGGTCATGTCCTGGCCGACGACGTTGGTGTCGGAGTCGGAGGTGCCGTCGCCGGAGGTGACGTAGAGCATGCCGTCGTGGCCGAACGCCATGGCGCCGCCGTTGTGGCCGTCGGATTCCCACTCGATGATGATCTTCGCCGACTTCGGGATCGATCTTGTACGGCGGCTTGCGGTCGCATCGTGTAGCGCGTGACGCGCGTCTTCTTGCGGCTCGCCGTCCGTTGGCGGCGCCGTTGCTGCCGATGTAGACGTAGCCGTTCTCGGCGAACTTCGGATGGAAGGCGATGTCGTAGGCGACGTCGCGTCGAGTTCGAGCAGCGTCTCCGACGTCCTCGGCCTTCGGGATCGTCCTTGCATGCGGTACGATGGTCGGTCGGCCCGTAGCGGCCGGTCTGCGTGATGACCAGCAAGCTGGTCGCTGCCCGGCTGATGGGCGACGGCGATCGGGAAGGTCGATCTTCAGGTCGGGATAGACGCGCTTGCACGCGGTACGGCGGCGGCGGGTCGGGCGAGCCGACGACGCTGCGACGTCGTCAGCGGGATGCGCTTGTCGATGCCGAGCGGCCTGGCGTGCCGGCTTCTCCGGGCCGACGAACTTCGAGCGTGGCGTAGTCCTCGAAGCAGTGGAAGTCGGCGTGGCCTGCGCTTTGAGCGGGGCGCAGGTCGACAGCTCCGGCCCCTCGAAATCGACGGAGTAATCGTAGCGGCACAGGGCGAACTTCCACTTCTCGTCGACGCTCGGGCCGGCCGCCGGTGCGGAGGAAGTCCGTCCACGGGATCCTGCCCTCGACCGACCAGCCCTCGTCCTTGTCGGTCCACTTGTTGAGCGTGCCGCGCAGCTTGACCTTGGCCTCGATGTGGAAGTCGCCGTCGTTCTTGAAGCGGTCGATAGCCGCCGGCGCCGCGGCGCGGCATGAACATGTCGAGCACGGTGCCGGCCGGCGTTGACCTGGAACTCGTAGTAGCCCGGCTTGTCGTCGGCCGGCTTGAAGAACAGCTCGAAGACGTCGTTGTCCCAGAGTCATGCCGTCGTGCTCCTTGACGTCGGCGTAGAGGTCGGCGTCCTCCATGTCGGCGAAGAAGTAGAGGTACTCGCGGTCCCAGAGCAGCTTCGCCTTGGTCGTGGTCTTCGCGGGCCGAGCCTTCTTGCCGAGCCAGGGGAGATAGAAGTTGTCGATGACCTGGGCGTGCTTCCAGGCGGCTTCGTCGCCCTTGCCGTCGATCTTGATGGGCAGGTCGGTCCAGCGGCACTCGAACTCGCTGGCCGGGGCCTTGGCGTCCTTGGCGGGCTGGCCGAGCGATTGCAGGGCGGCAAAAGAAACCGGCACGAGCAGGACAATACCCAGGCAGATGGCAAAGCGCCGCAGTCGGGACATCGAGAAATCCTCATGATAAAGAAAGCGGGGAGAGTGAGTTCGGGCGGGTATGCAGATTGTACCCGGCAAGGAGGTGGGCTGTCCACCAGCGAACACTGGACGATTTGCCCACTCGTGCGGCGACGAGCGATCTAGGTGGGAGGATGCCAGCCTACACTCACCCATGCTCGTCTGGCAACGCACAATGATGGCCTGTTTAAGTTCAATGCCACGACAGTGGCCCGTCCGGAAGCGGTCAAACCCACGATTCGATCTCCCTCAGAACTCCACTGGAAATGCTCCGTCCACTGTTCACGTCGAGGATCAAACAAACGCAGCAATTCTCCCGATATCGGATCGATGGCGGCAATGCGATCCCCCTTGTGGTCATTGCAGAGCGAACAGGCCAGCCACAGGTTTTCTTCTTCGGTGAGACCGCCAAGGGCTTTCGGGATGAGATGATCTATTTCCATGGGAGCGCCACGATTGCCTCGGCCGAAAGACAGTAGCCACAACGGTAATTCGCCCGAGCTGCGACCTTTTCCCGGAGTTCCTTGGATATGTACGTGCGGCTCATGGTGTTTGGAGCAGTTCATCTACATTCTGGCCACGCTGTTTGAGGAGGGCCGCGGCTTGTGCGCAAATTAGCATCGTTCGCTCATATTGATGAACCAGGGCCGCCAGCGCCTGGGTTTCCGCTTCGGTCAAGCCTTCGCGCTGGCGCTGTCATGCAGCTCTTCGAGTTGGGCCGCTACTTCCGTCGCCAACCGGCTTCGGGCCGCTCTCCACAGCGAATCATCATCCAGCAGCGAAAGAGGAGACGTCGCTTCCATCAGGTCTGGAGGGAGATAATCACTCATGGGCACAACCGCGGCCAAGACATTCAGGGTCTCATCCTCCACGGTCCGATTACTTTGTTCGGCGCGGTGTTTGAGGCGATGAAACAGCGGGTCGGGGATATTCCAGCGTTACGGTTTGGCTTGTCATGATTTCACCTTTCCACCGCCATCTTATCATCTTTCAGCGAAGAGGCATAGGTTGCGAAAGCGTGTCCTGCCTGACCGCATTTCTGCACGATCCATTGCATTCCATTCGTTTCACGGCAGGGGTGCCTAAGTGGAATGAATGGAATGAAATAGGTTGCCACAATCGTGCAGTCTCAAGGCGTGTAGTGGCTGGGGGATAAGGGAGCATTGGTGGCGCAAATTCGTTCCACGGGTCGTGGAACGAAAAAGGGGAGGCAGGGGACCTGTTGCGAAACGTAAACGGCGGTCACGCTGGCGAAAACTTGGCGTTCGGGGCCCGGTGCACGATCGCCTTGGCCTGCGCTTGCAGGCTGACGATCTCCTTCAGGACGCCCGCCACGCCGGCGGCCTGTCGTGCACCTCGATGCTCCAGCGTGCTCTCCCAGTGGCCGCCGGCGGGCAGCAGCGGCGACGCGGCCCTGCTGCCGCTCGAAGCGTCTTGAAGTTCGGGTAGTTCGTCGCCGGCTCCAGGCCGGTGACGTAGCCGTCCTCCAGGGCCACGGTGTTCTTCCACACCGTGAAGCAGGGCAGCTCCTGGCGGTTGAAGCGCAGGACCACGGCCTTGTCGGCGCGCGTGGTTGTAGAGCATCGCCAGCGTCCGGCCGGCGGCGTCGCGCGAGCAGGTCGTAGCAGTAGACCTGCTCGGCGAAGCCGGCGTCGGGCCCGGCGTAGGTCTCGAGCGTGTCGATGCCCTCGGCGGCGCGCGCGCTGATCGGCGCCACCTCGCGGATCGGCGCCACCACCCGGCTGCCGGCCTCCAGGAACGGCGGGCCGAGGTTGCAGTGGTAGAGCAGCTGCATCTCCGCCGGCTGGGCGCCGCGGTTCTCGACGACGTCGTGGATCACCAGGCGGTTCGAGCCGGGCACCGTGGTGTAGGTCGTCGTCAGGCGCAGGTGCGGAAAGAACAGGCCGCCCTCCTCGACCTGGCCGATGACGCTCAGCTCGTACGGCGGATCGAGGCTGACGCGCACCTCGACGTAGTGGGCCGGCTGGTTGGCGATGCGGCCGTGCAGGTCAAGCGGATCGCGGCGGGCGCGGCCCTGGCGTCGGTGTAGACGTCCTCGCCGGGCGGGCCGTTGGAGGCCAGGCCGCAGCGGCACAGCCATTCGTCGAAGCCGGCCAGCCAGCCGAGGCCGCCGCGGTCGCAGGCGTTGACGAACTTGGGATGGACCGGCCCGTGGAGCGGCGCCTTCCAGCCGAGGTGCAGTGCCGCGGTAGTCGCCGCGCCACAGGCCCATGCCGCGCGTCGGCAGGACGGAGTAGGAAAGGGCGCCGTTGTGGACCTCGATGAGATCGATGCCGTCGCGCAGGCCGCCGCGCAGGGTGCGCTTGCGGATCGACCAGTCGTGCGGCCGGCGCCAGGTGCAGGCGGTCGTTGCCGGTGGCGAAGCTGTCGAGCCAGACGTCGTGATGCACATCGGTCAGGGTCCAGGTCTTGATCGCGCTTCACGGCAACCTCCTACTCGCGGCGGATCATGGCCCCCAGGACTTCCTCGCTCATGGAATAGGTATAGGCTTCGACGCGGCCATCGGCGTGCAGGAACTGGCAGAGGCCGGGAGTGGGCGCTGCCGAAGTTGGTGTTGAAGGGGGCGAGCGGCGAGGGGGCCAGGCCGAAGCCGGGGCCGCCGATGCGTGCGAAGCTGGCCGGATAGCTGCCGTTGTAGAGCGAGCCGTCGCCCGCCTTGATGCGGCCGAGGCCGTCCAGGGGCACGTGTTTCTCGCCGACGAGCAACGTGGCACTCTTGAGGTGCCTTGAGGGAGTCGAAGGTGGTGCGGCTTTGCCAGCGCACGACGGCGTCGTCTTTCTTGTCGAGCACTTCGCCCAGGATGATGGCGCCGTTGGCCTGAGGCCCGGTCCAGGGGAATTGCGGATCGCCGTCGCCCGAGGCACAGGCGTAGTCGCCCAGGCCGCGGGCGGTTCCTGGTCCGCTTCGTCACTGAGATACGTTGGCCGGCTGCGCCGGGCACAGGAACAAGGGGATCACGGAGGTGCGGGCGGCGGCTTCCTGGTCCGCGTAGCGTCTTTGCAAATCCCAAGCCCGCAGGGGATTCTCGGCCTGAACGATAAGGCGCAATCTGCACTGCCCACGTTGCATAGCCGTCGGCGATTCGGGCGGCGGGCAGGAAGCCTTTGCCTCTTTACACGTCGCCGAAGACCGCGATCGCTTCGCCAACGCGTTTCAGGTTGTTGGCCGCATTGAAGGCGGAGGGCGTTCTTCGCGCTGACGGCCGATGAAGGTGATGAAAATTCCCAAGACGATCAGGGCAAGGACCAAAAGGACGATCACCTCGACGAGCGTGAGGGCGGGCCTCTGGTTGGCGAGCACGGGAGTTGCAAAAGCATGTCGAAGCTTGCATGGGCGGCATGCTTTCGCGGTGGTTGCGCGGGGGACATCGTGCTTGCACAAGATCCGCGAAAGCATGGCACACCCTGCGGCTCCGCGTGAGGCGATCCCATCACGCGGAGCGTGATGTCTACGTAGGATCACAGATTCAATATCCCGCCGCCTTGCCGCTCAGGCGTCGATCGGCGGCGCCGACATAGCCGCCCGTGCGCAGATCGACCCAGATCGAATGGGCGTCGCCCTGGCGGGTGCCGACGACGCGGTGGCCCATGCTCTGCAGGCTGCGTCACCGTCTCGGGATAGGCGTGCGGCCCTCGAAGCGCACCTCGTCGGGGAACCACTGGTGGTGCAGCCGCGGGGCGTCGACCGCCGCCTGGATGTCCATGCCGAAGTCGATGCACGTTGACCACGACGCTCAGCACGGTGTTGATGATCGTCCGGCTGCCGGGGCTGCCGGTGACCAGCACCACCTTGCCGTCCTTGGCCACGATCGTCGGCGTCTGCGAGCTGAGCATGCGCTTGCCGGGGGCGATCTGGTTCGGCTCGGTGCCGATGCGTGCCCTTGCGGTCGGTGACGCCGGGCCGCCAGTTGAAGTCGATCATCTCGTTGTTGAGCAGGAAGCCGGCCCCCTTGACGACGACGCGCGAGCCGTAGCTGCGCTCCAGCGTGTAGGTGTTGGCCACCGCCATGCCGTCCTTGTCGATGACGGAGAAGTGCGTCGTGCTGTCGCCCTCGCCGGCCAGCGGGATGTCCTTGGCCAGGTCCTCGCTCGGCGTCGCCTTCTTCAGGTCGATGCCCTGCGGCCAGCTTCTTGGCGTACTCCTTGGTCGTCAGGTGCGGCGGGATCTTGACGAAGTCCGGGTCGCCGAGGTAGCGGGCGCGGTCGCAGTAGGCGCGGCGCATCGCCTCGGCCATCAGGTGCAGCGTCTCGGGCGACCAGCGGCCGTGCTTCTTGCAGGTCGAAGTTCTCCAGGATGTTGAGCATCTGCGACCAGGCAGATGCCGCCGGAGCTGGGCGGCGGCGGGCCGTAGACGTCGTAGCCGCGGTAGGTGCCGTGGATCGGCTTGCGCTCCTTGGCCTGGTAGCCGGCCAGGTCGTCCTTGGTGATGAGGCCGCCGCCGGCCTTCATCTCGGCGACGATCAGGTCGGCGATCGCGCCCTGTGTAGAAGGCGTCCGGCCCCTTGCTCGGCGATCAGCCGCAGCGTCTTGCGCCAGGTCCGTCTGCACCAGCCGGTCGCCGGCCTTCCAGTCGCCTTGCCGCCGTTCTTGCCGAAGACGCGCTGCAGCTCGGGGAAGTCGCTCGACGCGGCCGACGATGCCGTTGAGCGAGCCGGCCAGGTGCGCGTCGAGCGACGAAGCCCTCCTCGGCCAGCTTGACCGCCGGCACGACGACGTCCTTCCAGGGCAGCTTGCCGAACTTCTGGTGGGCCAGCGCCAGGCCGCGCACGGTGCCGGGCACGCCGACGACCTTGTGGCCGTAGACGGCTGTCGTCCTTGCGTGAACATGGTCCTGGTGGCGGCGGCCGGGGCGGTCTCGCGGTAGTCGATGACGACCGGCTCGCCCTTGCCGGCCGGGGTGGACGACCATGAAGCCGCCGCCGCCGATGTTGCCGGCCGCGGGATGCGTGACGGCCAGCGCGAACGCCGTCGCGACCGCCGCATCGACGGCGTTGCCGCCTTGCTTCAGGATGGCCAGGCCCACCTCCGAGCCCGGCGCCGACACCGACACGACCACGCCCTGGCGGTGCTCCACGGGGCCCTGCGCTGCACGGCGGGTTGAGGCACCAGCACCAGGGCCATAACGATGACAGTGAAACGTAATATCATGAGGTTAACCCCCCCGGGTTGCAATTGGCGTGGACGCGCTGGTCGACGCGCGGCGGGGTCGGGACCAGCGCGGAGCGCAGGGCGCGCCGGCGCTGGCGCGGGTCTCCTGACGTCTCCTGACCCCGCCGCCGTTTGGCCGGACAGGAATGTCCGGCCTACGAGGACCGAGCGTCGATTGTGTCCTGACCGGTGGCCGCAAGCAAGAGGAACCCGCATGGTTTTCCTTTCCGGATCTACACCAAGACCGGCGATCGCGGCGAAACCGGCCTGGGCGACGGCAGCCGCGTTCCCAAGGACCATCCGCGCGTGGCGGCCTACGGCAGCGTCGATGAGCTGAACGCCGTCCTCGGCTTGCTCCTCGCGAGCCCTGCCCCTGACGCCGGCCGGAGGCCGACTGCTGCGCGGCATTCAGAACGACCTGTTCGACGTCGGCGCCGACCTGTGCGTGCCGCCGCAGACCGGACGAAAAGCCTGGGCAGTCACTGCGCGTCCAGCCCGAGCAATCGCTCCGCCTGGAAGCCGCCATCGACCGGCTACAACGCCGCCCTGCAGCCGCTGACGCAGCTTCATCCTGCCCGGCGGCAGCCGCGCCGCCGCCTGGTGCCACCTGGCCCGCACCGTCTGCCGCCGCGCCGAGCGCGACGTCGTCACCCTGTCCCACCGGGAAGCCCGTCAACCCGCAGGTCGTCATCTACCTGAATCGGCTCTCGGACCTGCTCTTCGTCCTGGCCCGCGTCTGCAATGACAACGGCCAGAGCGACGTGCTGTGGGTGCCCGGCAAATCGGCGAGCGAAAAGTGATTCCCTTCGTTTAACCCGGAGCCAGCGGCGACGGCGTGTCGGTGCGGGGGAGCCACACCGTCGCCGCTGGCTCCGGGTTAAACAAAGCGCCGGCAACTATGTCTGCTCCGGCAGCCGAAACAGCTTCTCGACGCTCTCCAGGAGCTTGTCCATCGCGAACGGCTTGCGGAGGTAGTCATCGACGCCCAGCATCTCGGCGTAGGCGCGGTGGCGGCCTCCTTCGTTGGCGGTGATCATGATGACCTTGGGGCTGGCGGCAGCGGTCCTTGAGCCTCTCCAGCACCAGGAAGCCGCTCTTCTTGGGCATCATCATGTCCACGACGACGAGGTCGGGACACTCGCGCTCGGCCACTGCGAGCCCCGCGTGCCGTCGCCGGCGGTGAGCACGCGGTAGCCCTGCTCCTCCAGCACGATCTGCATGCGCCCGCACGATTTCGGCGTCGTCGTCCACCAGCAGGATCGTCTTCGCTTGGGCCATGAGGCACCGGGCTCCTACAATGTTCTGCGGCAGTCTGCAGCCGGCGGATACGCTCCTGGCATCTGTACGCAATTTCGTCCTGGCTGATGATGGCTATTGCGAGACACGGCGAACGCATGACGCCGACCCGCCGCAGCTCGGCTGGTCGCATGCCGGCCGAGTGGGAGCCGCACGAGGCGACCTGGATCGCCTGGCCGCACCACGCGCGACGACTGGCCCGGCAAGTTCGCGCGCCATCCCCTGGGTCTACGCCGAGATCGTCCGCCACCTGCACACGGGCGAGAAGGTCCGCATCCTGGTCAACGACGCCGCCGCCGAGAAGCGGCGCCGCGGCATGCTCGACGCAGGCCGGCGTCGACCTGAGCCAGGTCGGCTTCTTCCGCATTCCCACCGACCGCGTCTGGACGCGCGACTCCGGCCCGATCTTCGTCACGACCGCCGACGGCGAGCTCGGCCTGCACCGACTGGCGCTTCAACGCCTGGGCCAAGTACCCCAACTGGCAGCACGACGACGCCGTGCCCGACCAGCTCGCCAAGCCGCTGCGGCTGCCGCACCTGGCAGCCGGCTGTGCAAGCGGCCGGCGCGTCGTCCTCGAAGGCGGCAGCATCGACGTCAACGGCGCGGGCTGCTGCTGACCACCGAGGAATGCCTGCTCAGCCACGTGCAGGCGCGCAATCCCGGCCTGACGCGCGACCGACTTCGAGCAGGTCTTCGCCGACTACCTCGGCGTGCGACAAGGTGCTCTGGCTCGGCCGCGGCATCGCCGGCGACGACACGCACGGCCACGTCGACGACCTGGCCCGCTTCGTCGACCCGCGCACCGTGGTGACCGTGGTCGAGGACGACCCGGCCGACGCCAACTACGAGCCGCTGCAGGAGAACCTGCGACCGCCTGCGCGGCATGACCGACCTGCGACGGGCAAGCCGCTGGAGGTGGTGACGCTGCCGATGCCGGCGCCCGCTGATCTTCGACGGCCAGCGGCTGCCGGCCAGCTACGCCAACTTCTACATCGCCAACGACCGGGTGCTGGTGCCGACGTTCAACGACCCGCAACGACCGCGTCGCCCTGGGCATCCTCGCCGAGCTGTTTCCCGGCCGCGAGGTGGTCGGCATCCACGCCGTCGATCTGGTCTGGGGCCTGGGCACGCTGCACTGCCTGACGCAGCAGCAACCCCAGGGGCCCGCGTAAGCTCACACGCCCCCGTTCAAGTTTCGCGCCCGAATCCTTCCAAATTCTTCGACATCTTCCCTCGTGCTCATTTCCAATGAGCACGACCCTCTCTCCACAAGAACCACTCCCCCAACCCTTTAGACCTCCCGCACCCCCATCGTGCTCATTTTCCACGCCCGCTATCCCCCCGAACCCCAGAGCGCAACCAACCTTGCAATCCCGTAGGGGACGCTGCCAGCATCGCCGAGCGCCACGGGCACGCTCGTGCGCCCTCTCGCGAAAATCTTGCAAGCGCGGTCCGTGAAGAAATGATTGCGGCGATGGAGCCGTGGCGCCTAGAATGGCGGAGGAATTTCTCACGTATCCAGGGCTGGGCCAGTGCCAGCAACTTCGACCAGGCGAGCAAGGCCATGACTGACACGCCCCGTGCCGAGGGCAAGGTCGCACCAACCACGCAGAACGCCCTGGACGTGCTGGCCGAACAGCGCCGCGACTGGGAGCAGGGCAAACGCCTTCTTGTCGAAGCTTATCTGGAGCAACAGCCCGAGCTGCGTGCCGACGCCGAGCGGATCCTCGATCTCATCCATAACGAGATGGTTCTGCGCCGGGAGGCGGGGGAATCCTTGCAGGCCGAGGAATATCGCAGCCGCTTCCCCGAATTGGCACCGCAGGTGGGCCGCCTCTTCGAGGCGAAAGGCTTGCTCGATTCGGGCCATCTCTACGACACCATCACCCACACGCCTGTTGTTGAGCCGACAGCCCCGGCGCAAAGCACACCGGCGCCGGCGGTGGCGGGCTACGAGTGCTGGGCGAGCTGGGCCGCGGCGGCATGGGCGTCGTCTACAAGGCCCGGCAGATCGGCCTCAACCGCCTCGTCGCCCTCAAGATGATCCTGCGCCGGCGGCCACGACCCGGCCGCAGGAGCTGGACGCGCTTCCGCAGCGAGGCCGAGGCCGTCGCCCGCGCTGCAGCACCCCAACATCGTGCAGATCTACGAGGTCGGCGAGCACGAGGGCCGGCCCTATCTTCGCCCTGGAGTTCGTCGACGGCGGCAGCCTGACGCGGAAGACTGGCGCGGCACGCCCTGGCCCAGCACGCCAGGCCGCCCAGCTGGTCGAGACGCTGGCCCGGGCCGTCCACACGGCCCATCAGCGCGGCATCGTCCACCGCGACCTCAAGCCGGCAACGTCCTGCTGACCGCCGACGGCACGCTCCCAAGATCACCGACTTCGGCCTGGCCAAGCAGCTCGACCAGGACAGGAGCCAGACGCCGACAGCGGCACGATCCTGGGCACGCCCAGCTACATGGCCCCCGAGCAGGCCGAGGGCAACATCGCGCGAGATCGGCCCGGCCGCGGACGTCTACGCGCCTGGGCGCGATCCTCTACGAGCTGCTGACCGGCCGGCCGCCGTTCCGCGGCGAGACGACGCTGGACACCCTGCAGCAGGTGAGCGACCGAGGAGCCGGTCGCCCCCGGCCAGCTCCGGACCGAAGGTGCCGCGCGACCTGGAGACGATCTGCCTGAAGTGCCTGCACAAAGAGCCGGCCAAGCGTTACGCCAGCGCCGAGGCGCTGGCCGACGACCTGCACGCCTTCCTGGCGGGCAAGCCGATCGCCGCCCGCCCGCCCGGCCGCCGCGAACGCTTCCTGCAGTGGACCAGGCCACGGCCCACGCTGGCAGCCCTGCTCGCTGCCGGCACGCTGGCGCTCCTGGGCCTGGCCGTGGGCGTCTGGTGGTACAACTCCATGGCCGTCGGCGCCGTGGCGGTCCTGGGCCTGCTCATCGGCGCGTGGTGGTACAACGCCCGTCTGCAGGCCGCCCTGCGCGAAAAAGCCCAGCAGCACCTTGTCGCCGAGCGCCAGATCGAGCGCCTGCAACTGCTCCTGGAGATGACGCATCGCCTCATGAGTGTGACCGACCTGGACCCCTTGCTCGGCCTCATCGCCGAGACCACCGCGCGCCTCGCCAAGGCGGAGCGGGCCACGATCTATCTCATCGACCGGGACCGCCGCGAGCTCTGGTCGAAGGTGGCCACTGGCGACGGCGTCGGCGAGATCCGCATGCCGCTGGGCGTCGGCATCGCCGGCACGGTCGCCCTCACCGGCGAGACGATCAATATCGCCGACGCTTATGCCGACCCGCGCTTCAACCCCGACATGGATCGCCGCACCGGCTTCCGCACCACCAGCCTGCTCACCTTGCCCATGACCGCCCCCGACCGCTCCATCCTGGGCGTGCTTCAGGTCCTCAACAAGCACGGCGGCGCCTTCGAGCCCGACGACGTGCTCACACTCTCCTGGCTGGCCTCTTCGGCCGCCGTAGCCGTCGAGCACGCCCAGAGACGCCGCCACTAGCTTGCTTCGCGACTGGGTGGCATGCATGGCACCCCCCATCACGGTCCCGAAGGTATTGCAACATTCATCCCTTAAGGATGTGAAGTCCCGCCTGCGCATGAATCACGCCAAACACTTTCTGAACCCTTCCTCCAGCTCCTGGCGGTTCAAGTTGCGGCCGATGAAGATCAGCTTGTTCTCGCGCTCCTCGGTCTTGCCCCAGGGGCGGTCGGGCCGGCCGTCGAACAGCATGTGAACGCCCTGGAAGACGAAGCGGCGCGGCGTCGCCCTTGATGCTCAGCACGCCCTTCATGCGGAAGATGTCGGGCCCCTTCGTCTGCAGCAGCTCGCGCAGCCACTCGTTGAGCTTCTTCGCGTCGAGGTCGCCGGGCATGGTGATGCCGACGGAGTAGATCTCCTCGTCGTGCTCGTGGTCGTGATCGCTGTCCGCTCGCAGGAAGTCCGGCTCGATTTCGCAGCACGCGGTCGAGGTCGAAGCCGCCGACGTTGAGGATCGTTGTCCATGTCGATCGCCGCGTTCTGGCGTGCGGTGGATCTTGGCGACGCGCGTTGATGCGCTTGATGCGGCGCTTCGAGCGCGTCGAGCTCCGCCGGCGTGACGAGGTCGGTCTTGTTGAGCAGGATCACGTCGGCGAACGCGACCTGCTCCTGGACCTCGTCGCTGTCGTCGAGGTGCTGCGCAGACGTGCTTGGCGTCGACGACGGTGACGATGGCGTCGAGCTGGCAGCTTGTCCTTCATCTCGTCGTCGATGAAGAACGTCTGCGCGACCGGGCCGGGGTCGGCCAGGCCGGTGGTCTCGATCAGGATGTAGTCGAACTTGTCCTTGCGCTTCATGCAGGTTGCCGAGGATGCGGATGAGGTCGCCGCGCACGGTGCAGCAGATGCAGCCGTTGTTCATCTCGAAGATTTCTTCCTCGGCGCCGATGACCAGCTCCTGATCGACGCCGACCTCGCCGAACTCGTTCTCGATGACGGCGATGCGCTTGCCGTGCTGCTCGGTGAGGATGTGGTTGAGCAGCGTGGTCTTGCCGGCGCCGAGGAAGCCGGTGAGGACGGTGACGGGAACACGCTCATTCTTGCCAGCCACAGCTCGCCCTTTCCTTGCTGGGAAAACTATTTAACATGACAGAGGCCCGCTTCCCGCCGGAGGGGTGGCAGAGCGGCCGATTGCACCGGTCTTGAAAACCGGCAAGGGTAACGCCTTCGAGGGTTCGAATCCCTCCCCCTCCGCTTCGATCACGGTGCCAGCCGTTCGATGCGCCAGCTGCCGTCGTCCTGCCGGCGATGGCGCAGCCGGTCGTGCAGGCGATTGGGCCGCCCCTGCCAGAATTCGACGCTATGCGGAACCACCCGATAGCCGCCCCAGTATTCGGGGCGCGGCACTTCTTTCCCGGCCGCGTGCTCCTCGATCAGCGCTTGCATGCGCTCTTCTAAGGCAGATCGCCCCGCAATCACCTGGCTCTGCACCGAGCCCGCCCCGAGCCGATGTCCCAGCGGACGCTGCTGAAAATATGCATCGGATTCCTGCGTGCTCAGCTTCTCCACTCTCCCCTCGATGCGAACTTGCCGGTCCAGGGCGCCCCGGTTGAAGACCAGGGCAGCCTGCGGTGCGGCTCACCTGCTGCCTGCCGCTGTGGTCGATGGAGCGCGCGAGCGATCGGCGATGCGGGCTGAGCGGCTCGCTCGAGGTGGCGGTGGCCGCGGCAATGGCGTGGATGGGGCGCTCGCTGCGGCTCGGCTGCGGGCGCCGAAAGAGAGGCCGTAGGCGGCTGGGCGTGTCGTCGGCGGTTGGCCTCTGCATGATTTCAGATTTGGGCTTGCGCGCGGTGGGCCAAAAAAAAAAAAAAATGTGCGCCGTCGAGTGTCACATGCCGTGCGGTGGCGCGGCGCTGCAAATAAATCTCACCTCTGCTGCAAAAAATAAAGCGGTTTGTCACAAAAAATCGATTAAATATCATTTTCGTACTGTTTGAAGAAGTTGTTAAGCTGGCATTGAAGGGGATTTGAGCGCCTTGTGCACGCACAAGTCTTCGCATTGCCACCGGAAACGGCCACCGGCCACGCCGGTAGCCGGCGCAGCCGGAGTGCAGGCCCCGGGCGACGTCACCCGAAGGATTTCCCTCCAGCATACACCTGGCCGGGCGTTGGGCCTGGGTGGAGGAGTCCTTGGATGAAAGAGTGGGCGGGGTGGTATGGGAAAACATTGGAAAAGAAAGCACCCGACAGCCAGCCACATGGACGGTCCTGCGGAGCTGCTGCGCGGAGATGATTGATGATGGCGGCGCCGGGTGGGCCCACACAATCCCCGTGCCCCGCAGCAGTCACCAACCCTGGCGCGAGCCTGCGTGGAAACGCGTCGCCGGCCAGCGAGCCAGCCACACGCCAGCCTGGGGCGTGGAAGAAGCTCACCGTGCGCGAGCGACAACAGAAATGATCTGGGGCCCTGGGCGTGGCAGGCGCTCGAAGCTGAGGCGCGGTCCAGTTGAGAAGCCTGACCCCGAACCGCCAGCCCCCGTCAATGTTCATGCCGATCTCGCGGCCAGACGGAAAATGAATGCGGCGAGGCTCCCGGCTGACTCGGTCCCCGCTTCCCGCCCCCGTGCCCCCCTCTGCCAGCTCGGTCCCGCAGCACAATGCCGCACGAGGACGTCTCACCGCAAGCTCCAAGCAGGCAGGATGAACAAGCTGAGCGACTTGTCCCGGGGACAATGTACGCGCAGGTGTTTGCATCTGACAGCACACTGTTTTCGTGCTGTGGGTCCTTGATGCACGTGCAAGGTCTTGGGCCAGTGCGGCGCCCAGGAAATAGCCGCTGACCCTGCCGCCCTGGGCCTGGGCGTGGCCGCCGGCGACCCGCGTGCCGCCCAGTGCAGTGGAAAGCGTGCGCCGAGAGCGCTCTGCGGCTGATGAACTCATCACAAGTCCGGGCCGGCGCGGACTGCATGAAGGCGTGCAAGCGGTTGATGTTGGTGCGTCGCCTCCTTTGTAGCCCCACTTTGGCTCGAGCAAGTCGTTGGCTCATCGAGGTTGCCGATGTTTTCCAGCCATGATGACGCCGATGATGACATCATCGAGACTGTGGGTGTGGCGCGCCCACCAGCAGGAATATGAGTGTCCTCGTCGTCGCCGCCGCCGGGTGAGCGCGCGGCCTTGTTCATGTGGATGGCTCTCGCCGGCCGCCGGGGACATGAGCATGTTCAACGGGGACGAAGCAGGGTAGGGCCCGTCCAGCCGGACGCTCTCGACCAGCAGCCGGGCGGTCGCCTGGTGCAGCCGCAGCGGGTCGTCGCGGAGGAACTCCTGCCAGCGCGGCGTGGCGGTGAACAGCTCCGGGTCGTTGAGCGGGATCGGGAACAGCTTGCGCGGGCCGAACGAGCCGGCACAGCAGGATGCTGCAGCCGCTGGCCCGAGCGACGGCCGCACCTGCGGGAAGAAGCCGGGGCAGAGCAGGACCAGGCCGTCGACCAGGCCGGGATGGCGCCGCTCCAGGGCGACGGCCAGCTTGCCGCCCCAGGAGATCGCGACCAGGAAGACCGGCAGCCGGCCGACGGTATGGCCGCGCGGCATCGTCGCGCGGCAGCGCGCGTGCAGGAACTCGGCGAGGTCGTCGAGCAGCCGGCGGAAGCCGGGAGCGTCGCCGCGGTCCTCCTCGTTCAGGCCGGAGCCGCGGCGGTCGAGGAACGAGACGTCGTAGCCGGCCTGGCTCAGCTGCGTGCAGGAATGCTCGTACCAGCCGCCGTGGCTCTGGATGCCGTGGATGACAGACGACCTCGCCCGCGGCGTCGCCGTGCGGCGGCGATAGCGGCGGTAGCGCCAGCGTAGCCGTCGCCGGCGGTGAACTCCTCGATCGTGTAGGCGGCGCCGCTCAGCCAAGCAGCACCTCCTTGCGCACGGTGACGCGCTCCAGGGCCGCCGGGTCGATGTCGACGCCCAGGCCCGGCCCGGTCAGCGCCGGCGCCCAGCCGCCCCAGCCGAAGGTGATGTCCTGCGTCGCCCAGCGCCTCGCGCACCAGGTGCCGGTCGTAGGAGCCTTCGACGTAGCGCAGGTCCGCGACGCTGGCGGCGAAGTGCCGGCCCGCCGCGGACAGGATCGCCGTCTCGCCGACCTGGCAGCCGAGCTGGTAGCCCAGCCCGTGCTGCTGCGCGAACTGGGCCAGCCGCAGCGACGGGATGAAGCCGCCGCACTTCGACAGCCGCAGGTTGAACAGGTCGCACGTCCCGTCGCGCGACGGCCCGCTCGGCGTCGACCATGCCGCACAGCGACTCGTCGAGCATGATCGGCACGCCGACCTGCTTGCGCACCTCGGCCAGGCAGCCGACGTCGCTCGTGCGGCACCGGCTGCTCGACGGCGCTGATGCCGAACGGCTTCAGCTCGCAGGATGCGCTCGACGCGCTTCGTCCGGCGTCCACGCCTCGTTGGCGTCGATGCGCAGGTCCATCTTGCGGCCGACGCGGCGGCGGATCGCGCCGAGCCGATCGACGTCGTCCTGGCCCGCGATGCCGACCTTGACCTTGACCTGGCGGAAGCCGTAGACCCACATCTTCCAGGCGGCGAAGCGCAGCCTTGCAGCCCCTGCGCCGACGTGATGGCGCCGCTGTAGCGCACCCGCGTCGCGCGGCTCGTACAGGTCCGGGGCGAGCAGCCGCGTGACGGCGGACAGCGGCTCGCCGAAAGTGCTGGCCGTAGGCGTCGAGCAGGGCCAGTTCGACGGCACAGCGGGCGGCGTTGCCCTGGCAGCCGCGGTCGTCGCCGGGGATCGGCGGCCAGCCGCAGCCGCTCGGCCAGGCGCGACGGCCGCGGCGAAGTCGCGGCAGTCGTCGAGCTGGGCCGGCAGGTCGCTGCTGCTCGAGCAGGTCGAGGGCGGAGTCGATGGTCTCGCCGGTGACGTACTCGCGCGGCACGCCCTCGCCGTAGCCCGTCGGTGCCGTCGGCCAGGACGCAGCGGACGACGACGTTGTCGGTCTCGGTGCGCGTGTGCGAGGCGTGGCGGATCGGCTTCCGCAGCGGAATGCGCACCTGCCAGGCTGTCAGTTCGACCACGCGCATGAAGAGCACCTCGGCAGATGTCTTGTGGATTCAGAGTAAACAAGGGAATGTGCATGGCAGACGTCAAGGCTTGCGGGCGGTTGGCATAGCCTGCCGGCGAGTCGAGGCCGATTGGCAATCGCTCGGCGACGTCAACTCGCGATGTGATCGCTGTCGTAGCACAGCCAGAAGCCCAGGCCGATGACCACGAGCGCGCTGACGATCGGCAGGGCGCGGACCAGCCGGCCTTCGCCCCAGCGCGAGCCGGCGAAGCGGCGAACCTTGACGACCAGGATGCCGATCAGCGACCAGCACGCCGGCCAGTCCGGCGCTGAAGGCCAGCAGCAGCGGCAGGGCCAGCCAGAACTGGTTCGTCGCCCACGGCGAGCACAGCATGGCGACGGCGTCCCAGCACGGCACGATGCCGCCGCTGATGCCCAGGACGATCAGGCCCCACGCACGTCACACGTGCCGTGCTGCGGCATGGTCGTGGTGATGTGGCCGTGGCCGTGGTGATGGTGATGGTGGCCGCCGCCGAGGTGGATGTGGTCGGCCCGGCCGGACAGGCGCTGCAAGCAGCAGCCAGAAGCCAGGCAGACGATCAGCAGCCCATGAGCGAGGCCGCAGGCCCGTCTGCATGTGCGTTGCGCCAGACATGCCGTCGGAAGAACGCAACAGGACCAGCGCCAGCAGCAGGACGACGCCGGTGTGGGTCAGGGTCGTGACCAGGCCGAGGAGCAGAGCGTGCCAGACGGTGCCGCGCTGCCCGACCAGGTAGGCGGCCACCAGCGTCTTGCCGTGGCCCGGCGTCAGGGCGTGCAGCCGCCCCGAAGCCGACCGCGATGCAGGAGCAGCATCCAGAGGCCGTAGGTCGGAATGCCGAAACAGTGCGAAGCAGACGCCGATGTCGTGGCTCCGCTCGGCTGCTGGTCCGGCGGCGGCCTCGACCGGCGTCGCGGGCTCAGGCTCGGCGGACGTCGTAAACGTCGAATCGCACCGAGCTCTGCGCAGCTTGTCCTCGTCGCCGGGCGCGAGTCGATGGCAGGCCGGCTCTTCAGGGCGGCGTCCGGCTCGCTCTTGCTCAGAATTTGCAAGCCGGGCTCGTCCGCCAGCGAGAGGTTGATCTGGCCCTCGCAAGACTGATAATTCCCCTCGCTGAACTTGAACGAGTTGTCCTGCTTCGGCCGAGCGTAGAGCCTCGGCCTCGAAGACGAAGTCGCAGCGCAGATGGCCCAGCGCCTTACCCTTCTCATCGTCAGAGCTGGTCGCGCTCGACGCAGGTGAACGTGCAGCTCCTTGCCGTCGAGCTCGGCGCTCGAGGTTGCCGGCCAGGATCGGGGCGTAGATGCGCGTGAACTGCCGCGTAGTAAGTCGAGCGGTTTGTTGCGAACTTGCGGAGATCGACCTCGTCGCTGAACGGCTAGCATGTCCTCGAGGATGACGGTGAGTCTCGTCGACTTCGAGGCGGTAGTCGACCCGGACGACGATCTGGTCGGCTTGTCCCGGCGCATCGTCAGGACGGACGGTCGATGGTGCGGATCGTGGTGTCCTTGCGCGAGACGGGATGGGCCATAGAGAGGCAGGACAGGGCCACGAGGACAAGGAGAGCAGGTAGACGGAACGGCGAGCGGACTTCGAGCGCAGTGCTGATCAGCGATGATGAGTGGAGTAGCTTCACTGCCCAGCGTCTCTGCCGTGCGCGGGCAAACTGACGCGTTGCGCCTGGACATCTGCACTTCTTCGGCTTGCAGTAGCTCAGCGCCATCAGGGCGTAGCCGGTCACGAGGTTCGGGTCGGCTTCCATCCAGTTGGCGACGTTGTTGCGAAGCTGCCGTCCGGCTGCTGCCGCTTGGCCAGGGCCTCGGTGATGTCCTTGCGCCAGTCGTGCTTGACGCCCTTGGCGTCCACGACGTCGTCGACGCCGAGGGCGTCGAGGCACTTGGCCATCGTGTGGTAGTAGTAGTACAGGCCCCACTGCGAGCGCGACCTCGGGCATGCCGGGGTTCGTGTCGACGGTGTAGTTCTTCTGGATCCACTCGTAGGCCTTCTTGACGCGCGGGTCGTCCTTGGTGACGCCGCAGTAGATCATGCTCTTGATGCCGGCGTAGGTCATGCTGCCGTAGCCGGGCAGGCTGCCGTCGGCGCAGCGGCTTGTCGACGACCTTGGTGACGCCGCCGGTCGGCCGCGGTGTAGATGAAGCTGCCGTCGTTGATCTTGCTCGGCCCAGGGCTGGTCGTTGTGCTCGCCCTTGAGGTTCTGGCAGCGGCTGACGAAGACCAGCGGCCTTCTTCAAGGCCGGGTCGTCCTTCGGCGACGCCGGCGGCCTTGAGGGCGTCGAGGAAGAACTGCGTGTTGGACAGGTCGGGCCGCGACTTGCTGTCGTAGCCGGCGCCGCCGTAGAAGTCGTCTCTTCGGGTCCTTGCCTTCGCCCTCGTCCCACTGCAGCTTCTTGAGGAACTCGACCGCGTCGCCGATGACCGCCTTGTACTTGTCGTCCTGCTTGGCCGTCGACGAGGGCCATGACGTTGATGCTGGTGACGTAGTTCTGCAGCTGGACCTTCGGGTCCTTGCCGGCGATGTGCTTCTTTTCCGGGTTGACCAGGCTTTCGATGTACTTGAGCGCCTTCTCGGCCGATCGGGATCCTTGGCGTCGACCTGGCCGGTCTTGAGCAGGCCGGTCAGGACGATGCCGGTGATCGCCGGGCTCTTGTCGGTGCTCCAGCCGCCGTTGGCGTCCTGGGTGCTTTTCAAGAACTTGGCGGCCTTGCTGGCGACGGTGTCCCAGGTCTTTTGATCGGGGCCGCTCCCTTGCCGCTCGCCGGCCGCGGAAGCGACGGCAAAACGCCAGACCCAGAACCAAAACGGACGCGAAGAGCAGTCCAAAGCATTTCATGGCGATTCTCCCTGGCAGGTTTCTCTTGCCGAAGGACCTCGCGATAGGTCCCGCTCGGCTCGCCGGACCTACCAGGCAAAACTGATGCCGCAGCGTTATCTCAGCCTCTGGCGGCACTTCGGGCCGCTCGCTCGACGAATCGGCACGCCTGGTCAATAACTAACCGCATGTATTGTAGGTTCTGATTGCGCGACGTAGACCATTAGGCGCAAAGTAGCAGGCACAGTCGTGTGCCGTTTGTGGAGGAGGCTTGCCACTTGCCATGGAGCCGCGGCAGGCTGGAAAGCCGCCCTACGAAGAACGGAGTGTGCCTGCTATTGTGCGACCGACTGCTTACTCGATCGACGGCGAGGATGTCGTCCTCGGTCATGATGAGGTACTCTTCGCCGTCGACGTGACTTCGTTGCCGGCGTAGGAGGTGAACAGCACGCGGTCGCCTTCCTTGACCTGGAAGGCGGCGCGTTTGCCGGTGTCGAGCAGCTTGCCGTCGCCGAGGCTCAGGACCTTGCCCTGCTTCGGCTTTTCCTTGGCGGTGTCCGGCAGGACGATGCCGCCGGCGGTCTTCTCTTCGGCTTCCAGACGCTTGACCACGATCTTGTCGTTCAGCGGTACGACTTTCATGTCGCGATCTCCTCGTTGTAGAGTGAATACTAGGGACTACGAATCGTCCTGCTCCTCGCGGCAGCAGGTCTGCCGTACGCCTTCATCAGGGCCCGCACCACGGTGTACAGGACCACGTTCTTGCTGACCGGCTTGGGGATCACGCTGTAGGCCCGCACGCTGAAACGCCTGCCGCATCAGCTCCTCGCGTGGCGTCGGCCGTCACCAGGATGCACGGCAGCACCGCGTTGATCTGGCGGACCAGCTGCACCGTCTCCAGGCCGGTCAGCGCGGCATGTGCATGTCGAGCAGGGCCAGGTGGACCGGCTCCTCGCGGACGATGTCGACCGCCTCCTCGCCGGACGAGGCCAGCAGCGTCCGATAGCCTTCCGGCTCGACGATGTCGCGCAGCGCTTCCCGGCAGCCGCGATCGTCGTCGGTGATCAGGATCGAATAGGGTTTGATGGTTTCGCCTCATGCCGCTTACCTCATCCAACCGTTCCACCTGCGAATGGTCGGCGGCAATCGCCCGAGAGTCCGTTGTCGCGCGTTGCCCGGCCAAAAAGTGCAAATCGCATACCGCCACCCGCCTCAGCCGCGCCGGCCGCTTTAAACCGTTATGCAAGAAAAACATAGGCCGATTAAAAAAACAAGATCATTCGGCGCCTGTCCGGTCGCGTTGCTGCCATTCCTCAAGTTTGTGCTGCCAATTTGACGGGGAAAATCGTAGCATGGATGCGCTTCGGGCGAGAGCGCGGACGGATTGGAAATCCGTCCTACAAGGAATTGACCTCCTCCCTTGCTCGGAAAATCTCCCATGAACCGCACCTTCCTCGTGACTCTCGGGCTGATCTTCTTGCTGGACTCTCGTTCGGCTCGTTCGGGCGATACGGCAACGCCCGTCGCCAGGCTGCGCTCGCCGCAGGGCACCCTGCTGGTTCGCGATGACAAGGCATGGTCATTGCCGGCACTCTTTGACCCCGTCTTCAGCGGCGCCGAGTTGATCGCCCTGCCCGGCACACGGGCCATGCTCGAGATCAAGGAAGGGGACCTGCGTTTGACATTGGCCGGCAACTTGCCCGACCTGTTCCCTTCTCCTAGCCTGGAGAGCGTGGTCAAGCTCGGCGTTCCCGCCAAGCGCAAGCTGGACCTGGAGCTGGTGCGCGGCCGCATCCTGATCGAGAACCTCGAGGCCGGCGCCGCCAACGTCCGCCTGCGCGTGGCGCACGATCCGTTCGACGTGGCCCTGCTCGACAAGAACAGCGCCGTCGCCGTGGAGCTGTTCAGCCGCTGGCCTGCCGGCGCTCCTTTCCGGGAGAAACCCCAGGCCGGCGCAAATCCGGCCGGCGAGCTGTATTTCCTGGTCCTCACGGGCAAAGTGGAGGTTGAGTTGAAAGGGGAAAAACAGACGGTGCAGGCGCCGGCCCTCTACCGCTGGACGACCGCGCACGGTTTGGATGGGCCCATTCCGCTCAAGAAGCTGCCCGAATGGGTGAGGCCCGGCACGGATAAATCGGAAAAAGCCAAGGCGCTGCATGCGGCCGTGGAGAAGCTGCGGCTGGCCCTCGCCAAGACCGCCGCGAAAGCCAGCGTCGCGCCCCACAAGGCCATCACTCAAGCCCTCGAAGAAGAGGACGCAAGGCTCCGCCAGGTGGCGGCCCTCAGCGCCCTGGCTGTGGACGACCTTGCTCTCGGCATAAAAGCATTGCAGGATGCCAGGGCCCGCGAGGTGCGCTCAGCGGCAGTGACGGGCTTGATGCACTACATCGGACGGGGCAGCGCGAGGACTTGCGCCTGTTCAAGGCGTTGCAAGCGCACAACATCAAGGCAGGCCAGGCAGCGATCATCATGGAATTGCTGCACGGCATCGGCCCGCAGGCGCAGAAGCGTCCCGAGACTTATGACGCCCTGATTACTTACCTGCAGAGCGACCAGTTGGCCATTCGCGAGCTCGCCGCCGGGCACCTTTATGTTCTGGTGCCCCCGGGACGCAAGATCGCTTACGACCCGGCCGGCACAGTCGAGCAACGCGCTGAAGCGCAGGCAGCGTGGCGCAAGCTTATTCCCGAGGGGCAACTGCCGCCGCTTGATTAGGGTATTTTCACGTCGTGAAGCGTATTGGACAGAGAATGGGCGGGGGCCATCGGCTCGGCGGCGGGCAGGATTCCGAGGGCTGCCTCGGCCGTGGACACGCGCGGTCTCAGCACGGCTTGCAGAGCTTCCGCCTCCACGCCCCGATAGCGAATGAAGACTTGCGTTTCGCCCTTGATGAGGCCCTCTACCTCAGCGACCAGCTCATCCTGGCCGTTTTTCCAGCTCCTGTTGAACTTCACCCGGACGACGTGATCCAGGTTGAGATACTCGCTCCCCAGCTTCACCCACATGACGCCCCTCGCCTTTCAAGAATCGCCGCGGCTAATTCAACCGTAGCACACAGTTTTCTCGCAAGGCATTAAAAGGAAATGAGAAGAGGCCTCGTGAGGCCTCGCAACCCCGAGAATGATTTTTGCAAATGCCGGGCCTCTTGTTATATTAAGGGAGAGTGCGCATCCTCTAGTTTGACCGCAGCAGGACCCTCGCCATGACCCCCACGCAACCACGGCAGGCCCACCGGCTCCACCTTCGCCTCGCTTTTCTGCGGCAATATTTTCGGCTCCAGGTTATCTGGCGCGGTGCCTGTGTTCTCGCTGCCTTGGTCGTCGGCGCCGCCCTGCTGGCCTGCCTGGCCGACTGGGTCGTGGACCTGCCCAGCCTGGTACGGGCACTGCTTCTGGTGAGCATCCTCGGCGCGGCGGGGTTCATCGTCTATCGCTATTTCCTGGTGCAGCTTGCCAGGCCCTGCGACGACCTGTCCCTGGCCCTGCAAATCGAGGCGCACTATCCCGAGCTCAACGACGCCCTGGCCAGCACCGTGCAATTCTTGCAGCAGCCGGACGGCTCCCCCACCGCGGGCTCGGAAAGCATGCGCAACGCGGCCATCCAGCGCACCATCCAGGATGCGGAGAAGTGCGACTTCAACAAGATCCTCGATCGCCGCGGCCTGATGTGGGTGACTCTCGCCGCCGTGGCGACCGGTTTCGCGGCCGGCTATTTCCTTCTCCTGCACACGGAGTTCGCCGGCATCGCCGTCGCGCGCCTGGCCGACCCCTTCGGCAATCATACCTGGACCCAGATCAAGGTCGATGACCTTCCCAACCAGTCGATGCGCAAGAGCGACAAGGAGCCGATCCGCATCGCCCAGGGGCAGCCCTTCGTGATCAAGGGCCTGGTCACCGGCATCGTTCCGGAGAACGCTCGCCTGGAGGTCAAGGGGATCCTGAACAACGAGAAGACCGTGCCGATCAAGAAGGGCAGCCTGGTCGCAGCGGTGGACATGACGCAGCAGCGCGGCACCTTCAAGTTTCGCCTGCTCGCCAACGACGCCGCCTTTCCGCCGGGGCGCGACCAGTGGCAGGAGGTCGAGGTGCTGCCGCCGCCCAAGTTCGCCTCCCTCAACGGCCTCCCCTCGCCCCAGATCGAGCTGCGCTTCCCGGAATACACCGATCTCCCCTCGCCCGCCCGTCTCTCGCCCGGCGTGAATCGCATCGACGCCGTCGCCGGCACCCATGTGACTTTCCGCGCCGCGCTCGACCGTTCGCTCGATGAAGCGTGGATCGAGTTCGTGCCGACCAATCCCAGCGTCCGCACCGCCGCACTGCTCGCTCCCCTGGGCCAATCCTTGCCGCTGGACGCCCTGGGCGCCCTGGGCATGGGCAGCGCCGTCTGGGGCCGCGTCCCTGCCCGCTTGGAGACCGACCAGACGGTGGCGCTGGAGTTCGTCCCCTGGGTCTCGGGCACCTATTTCCTGCACGTCCGCGACAAGCTCGGACTCGTCAAGGACTTCCACGGCGACCTGAACGTCACCATCGATCCCCTGCCCACGGTCGGCTTGCAGCGGCCGGCCACCAGCATCAGCCTGCTCCCCGATGCCGAGGTCAGCTTCAAGCTCCTGGTCAATGACGAGTTCTTCGCGATTCGCTCCGTCTATCTCGAATACCGCCGCAAGAATGCCGAGCACCAGTGGCTCGACGACGGCCCGCAGCGACTGGACATCTACAACCTGCAAACGCTCGGCAAGCTGCTGCCAAGGCTGGCGGCCGGCCTGGCGGCTTCCCCCGTCGCGGGCCCCGACCTGCGTCTGCGGCCCAAGACCCTGGAGATCGCCAGCAAGTGGGGGCTCAAGAACCGCTTTCAGGAGGGCGAAATCCTTGTCGTTCAGGCCTGTGCCGACGATTTCTGCGACGTCTACCTGACGCGCATTCCCGGCCGCAGCCACGAGATCGAAATCCGCATCGTCGGCAAGGGAGAGATCGCCAAGATCATCGACGAGGGACTGGGGGAAGCCCAGCAGGAGCTGGTCCGCTTGCAGCAGATGCAGGAGGAAGCCCTTAACCTCATCAAGGAGCTGCAGGAAAAGAAGGCCAACAACCAGGTCACCCAGAAAGAGCTGGAGAAGCTCGCCGACGCTGAGCAGAAGCAGAAGCAGATCCAGGAGCGCATCGGCAACCGGCCCGACGAGGGCCTGCGCAACGAGCTGGCGAAGCTTCAGCAGCTCATCAAGGACAACAAGCTGCCCGCTTCCGATGAGCAGGACCAGATCAAGACCCTGAAGAACGAGCTGGACCGCCTGGCCCAGGAGGAGTTGCCGCAGCTCGAACACAACCTGGGCGAGGCCCGCAAGGAGCTCAACAACCCGGCCAAGCCCGCCCCCAAGGACAAAGGGCCCAAGGAGAAAGGTCCGCTCGACAAGGCGGCCCAGCTCCAGCAAGAAGCCAAGAAGACGCTCGATGAGCTGGGCAAGTTCCTCGATCCGTGGGCGACCATGAACCTGGTCAAGGGCAAGACCCGCGACGTGCTCAACAAGCAGAAGGAGCTGCAAAAGGACACGGCGAAGATTCAGGACCAGAAAAACGAGCTGGCCAACAAGAACGACCAGGCCCAGGACGCCAAGGAAAAGGAGGCGCTGCAAAAGGCCGGCGAAGAGCTGAACGCCGATCTGGCCAAGAAGGCGGAAGCGCAAAATGCCCTGGCGGACAAGGCCCAGGACCTGCTCAAGATGATGAAGGCCGCCCAGGACAAACGTACCCAGGATGGCGACAAAGACGGCGCCGCCAAGCTCAAGGATGCCCAGAAGGTTGCCAACAAGGCGGGTCTCCCCCAGGAAATGCGCGATGCCGCCAAGACCATGCCCCAGCAGCCGGGCAAGGCCATTCAAAAGCAAGAGGAGAACGTCAAGACCCTGGAAAATATGATGGCCGCCCTGGAAGGCCGCAAGGATGACGACCTCGACCGCTTCAAGAAGAAGCAAAAGAACGCCGCCGACGCCAGGGAGAAGGTCGATAAGCTCGCCCAGGACCAGGAACGCTTGCAAAAGAAAATCAAGGAGGCCAAGGACAACGCCAAGAACCCCGACGAGCTGGCCAAGGAGCTCAAGAAGCTGGCCGAGGAGCAGGAGAAGCTCAAGGACGAAGCCCAGAAGAACGCCCGCGAGCTGGCCAGGCTCCAGGAGGAAAAGGCCGCCAAGGACCTGAATCGCGCCGCCCAGGAGATGGACAAGGCGGCCCAGAAGCTCGAGGGGGGCGAAGTCCCCGAGGACAATCTCGACGAGGCCCTCAACCGTCTTGAAGATGCCCGCGCCAACCTCCAGGAGTTCGAGGAGGAGCTGGCCCGCGAGCAGCTTGCCAAGATCGCCGACCGCATCAAGGGGCTCAAGGAACGGCAAGACTCCGCCCTGGAGCGCTCCAAGGAGCTGAGCAAGAAGGTGCAGGACAGAAAGCAGTGGACCGGCGGGATGCTCGAAACCCTGGGCACCGACGCGACATCTCAGGAAGGGCTCGCCTCGGAGACGCGCAGCCTCAAGGACAAGCTCAAGGAGGCCAAGGTTTTCGAGCACGTCTTTGAAAAGGCCGCCAAGGCCATGGACGACGCCGCCAAGGCCATGGCCGAGCGTCAGGAAGTGGGCAAGGAACGCCGGAAGGCCCTGGAGCCGGAAGAGCTGGCCGATGAGAGCAAGCGGGCCGGCGAGGTCGAAAAGCTCCAGGCCCGCGCCAGCCAGCGCCTGCAGCGCCTGCTCGACTCATTGAAAAACGACCCCAAGGATGCCGCCGCCAAGAATGACCAGCCCAAGAAACAAGATGGCGGCGGCGACGAGGGAGGCGGCCCCCCCATGCGGCCCGGCGACGGCATCCCCCCGCTGGCACAGCTCAAGGTCCTCCGCGCCGAGCAGGTCGAGGTCAAGGACCGCACCAAGGAGCTCGACAAGATCGACCCGGGCAACTTGACGCCGGCGCAGCGCATCGAGCTGGAAGAGCTCCGATGTCGATCAAGGCCGCATTCACCGCCTCTTCGAGGAAATGACCGCTCCCCAACAAGAAAGGAGACATGCCGTGACCCGCCGCTTCGGCATCGCCCTCTTGGCGTCCGCTTTCATGGTGGCTGTCCTGACTGCCCAGGACGAGCCGCGCAAGGACAAGAAAGATGCTCCCGAGGCCAAGAAGGCCGAGCCCCAGAAGAAAGGGGAGAACCCGCGCTTCGAGGAGCCGGCGCAGAAGGAGCCCGATCAGGCCGCCCGGGAAAACGCCGACCGCATCAAGGAGATCATCGAGCGGCTTGCACAAGAACATGGATTCCGCGGAAGAGCGGCTCGGCAAGAAGGACCCCAGCGAGGATACCCGGAAAATCCAGGGCGATATCATCAAGGACCTCGACGAGCTGATCAAGCAGCAGGAAAATAACCAGGGCGGCGGTGGCGGCGGGGGCGGAGGCGCCTCCCAGAGCGGCGGCAAGGGAGGCAAGGGCGGATCAAGCGGCTCGAGTGGTTCTAGCGGCGGCAACTCCGGCAGCAAGGGAGGCTCCGCTTCCAACAAGGGAGGCAGCTCCGGCGGCAAGGACAAGAAGGGCAGCAGCCTGACGGACAATAAAGAGGAGAAGGGCGGCGGCAAGGACAAGGACGACAAGAGCGCCGGCGGCGGCAAAGACAAGAAAGACGACAAGACCGCGGGCGGCGGTGACAAGGACAAGAAAGAGCAGGACAAGCTCGGCAAGGGCGGCGAGAAGGACGACAAGGGCGGCAAGGGCGATCAGACCGCCAAGGGCGGTGACGGCAAGGACGGCAAGGGCAAGGACGGCGGCGGCAGCGGCGGCGGCGATAGCGACAAGAAGGACAAGAACACCATCGCCGATCTCTTCAAGGACGTGTGGGGCCACCTCCCCCAGACCAAGCGCCAGGAAATGGACGCCTATTCCAAGGAGCAATTCTTGCCCCGCTACGATGAAATCCTGCGCCAGTACTATCGCACCATCTCCGAACAGGGCCGCAAAGACGGCGAATGAGGACGCTTGTGGGGGCAAGTTTTCAACTTGCCCGATCTTGCGGCAAGTTGAAAACTTGCCCCCACACCAAGGAGACAATGCCATGGAAAACCGACGCCGATTCCTGACGCGCGGCCTGGGCGCCATGCTCGGCCTGGGCAGCGGCGGCCTGGTCCTGCACGCGTTGGCCCAGGACAACCCCGAGAACCTGGCCCGCGGCATGATCACCCCCGCCACCCAGGAAGCCATCGACGCCGGCCTGGCCTACCTTGAGGGTCAGCAGCATCCCGACGGCTCGTTCGGCACCAACCAGCAGCGCGGCAACGTCGCCATCACCAGCCTCGGCGGCCTGGCTTTCATGGCCGGCGGGCACCAGCCGGGCCGCGGCCGCTATGGCCGCGTCGTCACCCGCGCCCTGCAGTATGTCCTCAGCCAGGAAGATCGCAACACGCCCGGCTTCCTCACCAATCAGCAGGCGGCCTTCCACGGCCCCATGTATGGCCACGGCTTCGCCACCCTGTTCCTCGCCGAGGCGCACGGCATGGTCAACCAGGCCGAGCTCCGCGACTCAGCTCCGCGACACGCTCGATCGCGCCGTCAAGCTCATCGTCCGCACGCAAAACCAGGAAGGCGGCTGGCGCTACCGCCCCGTGGCCGCAGACGCCGATCTCTCGGTCACCATCTGCCAGATCATGGCCCTGACGCGCCGCGCGCAATGCCGGCTTCGCGGTGCCCAAGAAGTGTGCCGACAATTGCATCAAGTACGTGAAGGATTGCCAGGATATCCGCGGCACCGGCGGCTTTCGCTACCAGCGGCAGGCGGGCGTTCCCGGCTTCGCGCGCACCGCCGCCGGCGTGGTCGCCCTCTACAATGCCGGCCTCTATGAAGGCGAGGAAGTGAAAAAAGGCCTCGACTACCTCATGCGCTTCAAGCCCGGCGCCGGCGGCGGCGGGCCCGGCGGCGGCTTCCTCGGCGGCGAGCACCAGGTCCACTACTACTATGGCCACTACTACGCCGCCCAGGCCATGTGGATCGCCGGCCGCCACTACTGGCGCGAATGGTATCCCGCCATCCGCAACGAGCTGCTCGGCTCCCGCAACCAGGGCGACGGCTCCTGGTTCGACGGCCGCTTCTGCCGCCACTACTGCACAGCCATGGCCCTCATCATCCTGGAAATACCCAACAACTACCTGCCGATCTTGCAGCGCTGAAGCATCGACCCCAGTCCCACGCTGGAACCGGGCGTGGGACTGGGGCCTTTCGCTAAATCTTTCAACGTCAAGGTCTTGTGGACCGCGGTTCCACAATCCCAAGTCCCACGCTGTGGCCGGGTCACCGCCCGGAGGACTGCTGGACATGCCGCTTGCTTTTTTGGTCGCTCATGAGGACAAACGTGAAGCCAAGATGAATCTGCGGAAAACGTTGAACTCTGCAGAACTTGCCGCGAGATCATGGATGACGATGCTTGAATTGCGATTCTGCGTCACCGCATTGCCTTTCCGGTCGAAGGCATCATTAAGCCAGGAGCATGGAATCCTTTCCAACTGGTGGAACGAACGGTGCGGACTTGGTGTACACTGTCAAGTGAGGCACGCCCCCTGCTTGCCCTATACCGGCCCTCGCGGAGAGGTTGTGGAGCAATACGACAACGGCATTTCGCCCGAAGACATGGTCCGTGCTTACGACACTCTCGAACTGGCCGACGTGCACGCAGTTATCGCGTACTATCTCCGCCACCGTGACGACGTGGCTGCCTATCTGAAACGACGAGCACAGGAAGCCGAAACCCTGCGAGCCAAGATTGAGGCCGAGCGTCCGCGCCTACGCGGGAGGAGCTGCTGGCACGCCGCGGTGTCAGGGAGAAGGACCATGCTCCGGCTGGCGAGTGATGCCGACGTGCATGGCGACATCATCCGCGGTCTGCGCCGCCGCCTGCCGAACATCGACTTGGCGCGTGCTCAGGACGCCTTGCCCGAGGGAACGCCCGATCGCGAGATCCTGGCCTGGGCGGCGCACGAGAATCGGGTCCTGGATAGCATAACTGAGCTGACAAGAATGCAACGCTTTCTCCTCTTTCTGCTCGCTCTCCCGGCCCAAGCCCAGGATGCCGCGCCGCAATTCATCGTCCACACCGCCGAAGCCTCGCTGCCGCCCGCCCCCTTGACGAGCCTGGCGGAAGACTGGTCCGTCCGAGTCGGAGGCCCGCAGCCGCGTCTTGTCAACGGCCCAGACCTCGTTTCCTTGCGCCGAGCGGGCACCCTCCTGCCGCCTTTCCCTTCCAGGAACTTCGTGCTGCTGACCAGCGGCGACATTATCCCCGTGGAGCCCGGCACGGTGCGGCTTGACGACGAACGCCTCCATTTTCGCCCCGGTTGCCGCCTTCGCGCCGGCAAGAATGCGGAAATGAGCGTGCCCCTGTCCTATCTTTGCTATCTGTGCCTGGCAACTCCTGAGGGCACCGACGATCCCGACCTGTTCCTGGCCCGGCTAGCAAAAGCCAAGCGCCCCCACGACGTCGCCTTTCTCAAGAACGGCGACCGTATCGAGGGCAAGCTACTTGCCCTGAATCCTTCGGGAAGCCTGACGATCAAGTCCTCGGGCCGCGACGTCCAGCTCGCCCCCGGCCGGCTCGCTCTCCTCGCCTTGAGCACCGAGTTTCAGGCCCAGCCGCGCACGAAGAAGCCCCATGGCCACGTCGTCCTCGCCGGCGGGGGCCGTATCCAGTGCCGCCACCTCCGCCTCGATCCGCAAGGCAACCTGCTGGAGGGCAAGGCCCTCTTCGGGGCCGACGTGGAAATACCCCTGGACCAGGTGGCGGCCATGAGCGTCTATCAGGGCCGCGCGGCCTATCTTTCCGACCTGGCCCCCAAAGCCTATGAGCACACGCCGTTCCTGGGGCTGAGCTGGCCCCTGGCGAGCGATTGCGGCGTCACCGGCAAGCAACTCAGCCTGGCCGGCAACCGCTTCGACAAGGGCCTGGCCATGCACAGCCGCAGCCGCGTCACCTACCAACTGCACGCCGGCTACCGCTGGTTTGAGGCCCAGGTGGGCATCGACGATCAGACCGGCAAGCGCGGCCAGGCCCGGATCAGCGTGCTGGTCGATGGCAAGGTGCACCAAGCCGCCGCGAACAGAGAGATCACCGCCCAGACGCCGTCGCTCGACCTGCGCATCGACGTCCGCAAAGCCAAGGAACTGACGTTGGTCGTGGACTTCGGCGACTCGGGCGACGTGCAAGCCCATGTCAACTGGGCGGACGCGCGACTCATCAGGGAAGATGCAAGATAACCAGCGCAAAGCAATCCGTTAGCCCGACGCGCGAGCAAGGTCGAGCAAGGCCCCCAATAGAAAGAAAACCAAGACCCCCTAGCCGGGTCTTGGTTTTCTCTTTTTTGGTTTGGTCTGATTGCTTCGAACTTCGATATTCGATTTCGGATTTGTCAGCGGACTTCAATGTCGTTGGCCAGAATCGGCATGCTCGCCAGTTCCATCACCGCATGCTGGGCGAGCTGCTTGGCATGGTAGGTGGCGGCCCGTCCCTGGATGACCAGCCCCGTGGGATAGCGCTGCACGCGCAGGTCGCGAATGCGATTGCCCAGCCGGTGTTGCAGCAGGGACTCCAGGCGGTCTTCTTCCATAACGTTCACAAGCTCTGCATTCATGAATTTCACCGGTCCTGAGAGAGGAAGGGCTCTTCCAGGTGATTGCGAGTCGCCTGGAATTGTTAAACGATTCAATCTTCGGATCGGCAAAGGCTGCGGCGGCCTCAGACGGGCTTTCCCCGCATGCACTTCTCCATCCCATTTTTGATTGGGGGGAACGGAGAACGCCTTGCCTTCCCTGGTTTCCTCTCCTCCAACTCCGGAGGATTTGGCTCCAACCCTGGAACAGAAGTTAGGCTAATGGCCGCAAAAGGACTTGTCAACAATTAAAATAAACAAAATGAAAAAAATTTTCCCAATCGTAGACGACGCTGCCAGCGTCGATCGCCGGCAGCGTCGTCCACGGCCCTGGAATGGTTCGCAACCGTTAGCGTTCCAGCAGGTCGATTTCGGTGGCGTGGTAGAGGGTGATGGGGCTCTCGCTTTCGACGATGTTGCCGTGGACCGACACGAGGTCGCCGCTCCGGAAGTTGCTGAGGTCGAGGTTGCTGGAGAGGACGACGCGGCCGCCGAAGCGATCCACCGTCTGGGGGGTGGCATAGTAGAGCAGGGGGGAGCCGTTCTCGATGTGGAGCTGGCCCGTGATCCAGTTATAGTCCTGCTCGTGGCCGATCTTGTTGACCAGCTCGGGGCGAATGACGCCCGAAGCCTGGGAAACCTGCGCCGGCAAAGGCTTGGACGGGGCCGATTGGATCGTGACCGGCTGGAAGCCCGCTGGAGACACCGTGGGCTTACCCAGGACGGCCTGGCCCGCCGGCACGACGGCACTTCCGGGGGCGGAAGGCGCGGCGGCAGGCGCAGTGGCGCTGGAAACGGCGGGGGCGTCGAGCAGCGGCGGCTCGTTCTGGCTGACCCTGCTGGGCATTCGCTGCGGGTAGTCGTTCTTGCCCGGCCCGACATTGTGGATGACCGGGACCTGGCCGCCCTGGATCACCTGGCTATCGCCGTGCCGCGTGGTGCGGACCTCGCCGCCCGAGCGCGTTGTGCCGGTGCCGTCCCCGTCGCGGCCAAACAAGTTGCTCAGGCGCTCCTGGATCTTGCCGAGGATGGGCCGGTCGTCGGTCCAGTTCCGGTCCTCGGTCCAGCCGCTGCTGCTCTGGCTGCTCCAGGACCAGGTGCGGGTGCGCTGGAAACCGCCGTTGGAGGAGGAGCAACTGCAGCTCCCCTGGCCCTGGCTGGTGCTGGTGACGTGGCTAACTTCGGGGGATTGCCCCAGCAGCAAGCCTGCCGTCAAGATGCAAAGGTTGTGGCCCACGATAGACTCCTGTGCAAGAACGTAGGATTCAGTCCGTCCCCGTTATAGTCGGAAAAAGGTGCATGCCTGCTTTAGCAGCTTTGCCAGGCATGCGGGTATTGCCGGAGTCCCGGAATTTTCGGATTCTCTTGCCGCGCCCCTCTCCTCCCCCCCTTGCCCCGCCTTGGGAAAAATCGGCAGTCGCGCGAAGGTTTGCCTGCCTTCTCCCGACCAATAAACTGACGAAGGCCGCTCGCGGCTTAGCAAACCTCCACGCCTCGCGACCCGATTCGCCCCCCACCCGGAATCCCCCCATGAAGTACCTGCCTTTCCTCACCCTGTCCTTGCTGGCATTGGTTCCTCTCGCTGCCGGCGACGAGCTTCCTCCCGACCCCTACGCCTCTCGGCTGGCCAAGGCATCGGACGACGGAGTGAAGGCGATCAAGCGCATCCAGGTGCCCAAGGGCTTGAAGGTCGACCTCTTCGCCGCCGAGCCGCATGCTGGCCAACCCGGTCGCGTTCTGCATCGACGAGAAGGGCCGCTTCTACGTCGCCGAGACGTTCCGCCTGCACGCACGGCGTCACCGACATCCGCGGCCACATGTACTGGCTCGACGACGACCTCGCCTGCCGCACCGTCGCCGACCGCGTCGCCATGTACAAGAAGCACCTGGCAAGGCAAGTTCGACAGCTACGAGAAGGACCACGACCGCGTCCGCCTGCTCGAGGACACCGACGGCGACGGCAAGGCCGACAAGGCGACCGTCTTCGCCGACGGCTTCAACAACGCCGCCGACGGCATCGGCGCCGGCGTGCTCGCCCGCGACGGCAAGCGTCTGGTTCACCTGCATCCCCGACCTCTGGCTGCTGCGCGACACCAAGGGCGACGGGCACGGCCGACGTCAAGAAGTCGCTGCACACCGGCTACGGCGTCCACGTCGCCTTCATCGGCCACGACCTGCACGGCCTGCGCTTCGGGCCCGACGGCAAGCTCTACTTCTCGATCGGCGACCGCGGCCTGCACGTCGAGACCGACGGCAAGCACGCTCGTCCAACCCCGACACCGGCGCCGTGCTGCGCTGCAACCCCGACGGCTCCGACCTCGAGATCGTTCGCCACCGGCCTGCGCAACCCGCAGGAGCTGGCGTTCGACGAGTTCGGCAACCTGTTCACCGGCGACAACAACTCCGACGGCGGCGACCAGGCCCGCTGGGTCTACGTCGTCGAGGGCGGCGACAGCGGCTGGCGCATCGGCTACCAGTACCTCGAAGCGGCCGCGGCGCCCTGGAACGCCGAGAAGCTCTGGCACCCGCAGCACGACGGACAGCCGCGCGTACCTCGTGCCGCCGCTCGCCAACATCGCCGACGGCCCGTCGGGCCTGACCTATCACCCCGGCACCGGCCTGCTGCCCGAACGATACGACGACCACTTCTTCCTCGTGCGACTTCCGCGGCGGCCGGCGGCGGCAGCGGCATCCACGCCGTTCGCGCTCAAGCCGAAGGGGGCGTCGTTCGAGCTCGTCGACCGCCAGCAGTTCGTCTGGGCCGTCCTGGCCACCGACTGCGACTTCGGCCCCGACGGCGGCTTCTACGTCAGCGACTGGGTCGAGGGCTGGAACGGCCGACCGGCAAGGGCCGCATCTACAAGCTCTTCGATCCCGACCAAGCTGCAACGACGCCGCTGGTCGACGAGGTGAAGAAGCTGCTGGCCGAGGGCTTCGAGCAACGCGCCCGCCGACGAGCTGGTCAAGCTGCTCGGACACGCCGACATGCGGGTCCGGCAGGAGGCCCAGTTCGCCCTGGCCGAGCAAGGAGGCCGATCGAGCGCGTTGGCCGCTGCTGCGCCAAGGGCAAGACAGCTTGCCCGCCTGCACGCCATCTGGGGCCTGGGCCAGATCGGCCGGCAAGATGCCAAGGCGCTGCGAGATCCTGCGGCCGCTTGCTCGACGACGCGGACGCCGAGGTGCGCGCCAGGCGGCCAAGGTCGCTCGGCGACGGCCGGCACGAGCGCGGCGTCGTCGGCGGCTGGTGCCGCTGCTTGAGGACCCGGAGCCGCGCGTGCGCTTCTTCGCGGCCATGGCGCTGGGCAAGCTCGGCAATCAAGGAAGCCGTCGCCCGCGATCCTGGACATGCTGCGCGACGAACGACGACGCGCGATCCGTATCTGCGTCACGCCGGCGTCATGGCCCTGGCCGGCATCGGCGATCGACGCCGCGGTCAAGCAGGCGGCGACCGATGCGTCGGCGTCGGTGCGCCTGGCGGCGCTGCTGGCGATGCGTCGGCTGGAGATGCCCGAGGTCGGCGCGGTTCCTGAACGACGCCGACGCCAAAATCGTCCTCGAAGCGGCCCGCGCGATCTACGACGTGCCGATCCCCGCGGCAATGCCGAAGCTGGCCGGCAGAAGGCCCGCTACTCGCTCAAAGACGTGCCGGAACGCCGCGGTCCTGCGGGTCCTGGCGGCGAATTATCGGCTCGGCGAAAAGGAAAACGCCCAGGCACTGGTCAACATTCGCCGCGCACGCCGACGTGCCGGCGCCGTTGCGCTGAACGGCGCTGAAGATGCTGCAAGCATGGGAAAAACCGTCGGGCCGCGACTGGGTCGTCGGCTTGTGGCGTCCCCTCAAGGAGCGTGCCGGGCGCCGATGTCGCGGGCGTCTTGCGTCCCGCGCTCGCCGGCTTGATGACAGGGCCCGACAAGATTCGCACGCGAGGGGGCCAAGCTCGCCGCCAACACGGCATGAAGGAGATCGGTCCAACCTTGCGCGATCTCGTCGCCGACAAAAAACATCGAGCGGCGCACGCGATTGCTTCTTTGCAGGCGCTGGAAACGCTGAAAGACGGCAAGCTGGCGGTGATCGCGCAGGTCGCCCTCGACGACGCCGACCCGCGCTTGCGCCATCAAGGACGACGCATTCTGCTGCAAACGGCATCGAAAGCCGAAGCGGTCCGAGCGCTGGCAGAAGTGCTCGACATGGGCGAAGTGGTCGAACGGCAGGGGGCGCTCGCGTTGCTGGCCGACGATGCAAATCGCCTGACGCCGACGCATTGCTCGAGACCTGGGTCGATCGGCTCCTCGCCAAGAAGGCGCCGGCGGAAATTCATCTCGATATCGTCCTGGCTGTCACGGGCCACAAGGCCGCCGCGCTCAACAAAAAACTCGCCGCCTATGAGGCAACGCGCGACCGAGCAAGAACCCGTGGCGGTCTATCGTGAGGCGCTGCTCGGCGGCGACGCCGAGGCGGGACGCAAGTCTTCTTCGAAAAATCCGAGGTCTCCTGCTTGCGCTGTCACAAGGTCAACGGCATCGGCGGCGAGGTCGGCCCCGACCTGACCGGCATTGGCAAGAAACAGCAACGCGACTACCTGCTCGAATCGATCGTCGATCCGAACAAGCAAATCGCCAAGGGCTACGAAACGGTCGTGATCACGCTTACCAACGGCCAGGTGAAGCCGGCATCTTGAAAACGAAGACGCCAAGGAGGTGCGCCTCATGACCGCGGAAGGCCAACTCCTGGCGATCCCGAAGGTCCAGATCGACGAACGCAACCGCGGCCCGTCGGCGATGCCCGGCGATCTGATCCAGAAAATGTCGCGCACGGAGGTTCGCGATCTGGTCGAATTCCTGGCGGGGCTAGAGTGACTACCGCAGCGATTCCAGAGGCTTGAGCTGCTTCGACGCCAGCACCGGCACGAGCCCCCCCGACCAGGCCCATGACGTACGTGAAGAGCACTACGCCAGAAACGGTCCGCGTCCCCTTTCTTTTTCCCATGCCGCGCCCCAAGATTAAACGGTTCGCGTCCGTTCGCGTCCCCTTTTTCTCCTCTTCGGGCAGGCGTCGGCGTTTAGAAATCAGGGTCAATATCAAGTCTTTTCTTCTCTTCAGTCCACCAACCCTCCCAAGCATTCGGGTCTGACCCGAGGTCTTGACCAGCGATTTTCCGCAGTGCTTCAAGACTCTCTTGAATAGTTTTCGCACGCACCCAATCGTACTGATTCTCCAAAGGGAGAGTGCCCTTCAATCGCATTATGAGCAATTCCTGCAAAAAGATCCTCATAAGTCACCATGTTACGTCGATAAAAAGGGGACGCGGACCGTTTATGACTCCCTTTCTTTGGCCTCCCCTGCCTGCGGAACGCGGCATCCCGCCACTTTAGCAAAGCTGCCCCGGGTCGTCGTCAAGAAAACGGTCCGCGTCCCCTTTTTTTCCTCAGCTTTGGAGGAACTCAAGTTCCTTTCCGACTAGGTTCTCCAAGGGACTGGTGGTATCGAGGATGAACAAATCAACCACCAGCAGGCCTGTCGAATAGCGCTTTCACGTTCAGGTGTTCTGCAGTAAACGTCACGCAATCGTTAATGACACGAACAGCGATCGGCGGGGACGGAACAATTTCTCGATTGGACCACGTCGGCGGCTTGACAAGTTCGTCCACTAGATTATCTACGAAAGGTCGGCCATCTTGTGGCACCAAAGCACGCAGTTCCTCCCCCAATAGGTCTTTATGGCACCTTACGACGAAGCAGCGCTTCGACTGCCAAGTACCGAGTTCTACATTCCGGCAAGTAACGCGCATTTGGTTGCTCCTTGCGGGCCTAGTGCATGACTTTCGACCGTCGACAAAAACCTCTTGACCGTTAATTTGCCAGACGCTCTAGCATTTCTAGAACTTCTGAACTCCTCACGTTTTGGCCGGTCCTTGCAAAGATCTCAAGGCGAAGGCCGTCACAAGCACGCATCAACTCCAGGCCCGTGATCTGGTTCGCTCGGTAAAGTCTGTATAAGTAAACGTGGGCCGCCCATTCCGCTTGCAGTGCGGTTCCGACGAGTCCAGTGGGAGAGTTGGCGCGTAGTCCAGCTCTAAATTGGCCCAGGCGGCGCAGCTCTTCAAAGAGTGTCGCCCTGGAGACTTGGCGGCTGGACAATATGACGGTTACGACTCCATTTTCCACAACCGTAAGTGCTTGTGCGTTGCCCCCAAATTCGGCCAGTTGCCGCCTGGCCCAGGCACTTTCAGTCGCAAAAACAATACTTTCATTTGGCCTTGCGAGAATGTTCCTCTCGATTTGGGACAAGAGCCTCTGCGAGACTGGGTTATTGATTTCTGATGTAAGCCTTGCGGCCAAACCTGTTGGACCAATTCGGACTATGCCTTGCCGCCCGATTGTCTCGAGGGCGGAAGCCGGCAAGTGAGGAATGAGCGGCGAAAACGTATTTCTGACTGCCCGTGTGACGGATCCCAAACCGCGGAAGACGCCGAAGGTGATGCCGGTGAAGGCGGCGGTGCCGGTGGCGCCGGCCAGGGTCAGCTCCGGGTCCTGGCCTTGAATGTAGTTTATTCCAATTTGCGTGGGGATGGAAGCGGCCATCTCGAACAGCAGGCTGGCCGCGCCAGCCCCAGCGGGCGACGTTGAACAGAGTAGCGGCGCCGCCGGTGAGGAGGGTGGTGAGGATGAGCGTCGGGGCTTCCTGGATGACGAAATCGCGGACGGCCGCCAGGAAGCCGGGACGGTCCATGGCGTCTTGCCGTTCCATGAGGTTCTGGTAGGCGAGGAAGCCTTCGCGGGTGGAGACATCGCTGATCTGGCGGAGCCACTGGCGGGAGATGTCGCTGTAACCCTTGTCTTGCAGGGCGGCGCCGACGTCAGTTTTTCCATCCTCTGCCAGAGTTGCGTTTCCGCGTTGCAGGCCGTTGGCGATTTTCACAAAGGCCGCAACAAACCTGTCCATGTAGGTGTCTTGCAAAATGGTGGCGGTTAGCTCGCTCCAGGTGCGGAGATTATTTGAATTTGGCTGAACGCGATCGGTAATGACCTTGAGACGGGCGACGGCGTCCGCGAAGGAATAGCCGTTCTGAAAGAGCTCGTTCAGACTGCGCGATCCAGAGGTCTAGATTGCTTTGGCGCTCGGTTCGCGCCGTGGGAATAACAGTTTGTTGGACCGTGCTGCCGGTCGTATTGAGGGTACCGGTCGTATTGACGGTAATTGTCGAGGAGGGATAGTCTGCCTCCAAAACGCGCGAGGCCCACAGGCGCAGGGTCTCGGCGACCGAGCCTGCAATCAGGCGTTTTTGATCGCCGGCGGCCTCCGAAATCAAATCGGCCTGAAGTTCCGAATCGTTGGCAATTTTTTCCAAGAGGTCGAGGTCATCGGGAGGCAAGGATTGCTGGCTGCCGGGGCTGCGGGCCTGGCTGACGAAATCCAAGGTTTCCTGGGCGGGCTTGCAGGGCTTCGGCGGCGGCCGTCATGGCCACGGGGTTGGCGGCGGCATAGGCGGCAGCGCGGGCGGCGAGGTTGTCGGCCAGCATCTGGAAGAGGCGGGCGTCGCCTTCGGGGAGGTTGGCCGCGCTCAGGCGAAGCGCGTTGCTTCGTCGCTGAGGATTTGTGCGGCGGCAGGTCCTTGATTGTCGTCGAGGAGCTTGTTGACGATGGCCAGGGTGTTGACAAAACGGCGCGCGAGTCGGCGCCGGGCAGCCAGGCGAGCAGGTCGAGGGTACGATTGGCATAGGTGACGTAGACCAGCGTAATGCGCCTCTGATGCTCCTGCGAGGTGACGGAGAGCGGATTGGTGTAGAGAACGGGAGCATTGCCAGCGGCGCGATCCGGCCTGGCGCCGCCGATGGTGCCTTCGATAAAGCGGGGCCGGCGGAGTTCGAACAGATAAGCAGCTTGCAAGGCGCTTACCTGGGCAGCGACTCTTTCTTCCAGGCGTTGGAGGTGGAAGCGAAATGCTGCCAGGGCGAGCGCGTCCTCGGTCATGAGGCGGGGGCGCAGGGCGTCGAGGACGGGTTGCTCCCAGGCGGGATCGAGGAGGGGGCCGTTGACGAGCAAGATAGCCAGCGAGCCTCGTCTGTCCTGCGCCTTGCGTCCTGCCCAGCGCCGCGTAGGTTTCTTTCTGCAAGACAAAAAAGGCGTCTCCGTGCGTTGGGACGTCGAAATGGGCAACGCGGGTGCCCGCATAATCGTGGCCATACCAGCTTGCAAATGCCGGTTCCTGTTGCCAGGCGTGGACAATCCGTGTCAAGGCCTGGAAGGCAGCTTGCTGAACCTGGATGTCAGCGTGGGTCTCGAAAACGCAGAGCAGGGCCAGGGCCGCAATTTGCGAAGGGAGCTGCAGGCCTATTTGCGAGGCGACAGCCTCGAGGCTGGCGAGATCATCAGCGGTCAGATGAGCTGCCTGCTGAAGGAGAAAGTTAGCGGCGCGCGCCTTGGGGGCGTTGGGATCCCTGGGATGGTGAGTGTCGTTGCCAGGCGCAGGATGGACCGGAGGGCCGCCAGCAGGTTTGGCACCTCTGCGGAATTGTTGGCGAATACTGTGGAGAAATCCTCACCGTTTTTGAATGCTTGCTCCAATTGGGCGGGGGTGCGGCCGGGCTGAGCTTCGTCCTCGAAGGAGACAAAAACCACGGCTGTGTCGGTATCGTCGCCGTCGCTTTCGGTGTAGTGGAAGGAGACTATCCCCTCGTATCCGGCATCCGGGATAATTTCAAAGCTGCCGTCGGGATTGACGCTGACCTGTGCATGCTCGGGCTGGGTGAAACCAACGATCTGGGTCGTTGGATCAAGGCGCACGTCGTTGGCGAGCAGGCCCTGGCCGGCGGCAACAGTGAGGGTCTGACCGACGCCGGCGTGGAAGTCGTCGTCGCGGGCGTGGAGGTCTTGAATATCGAGATTGGCAGTAACGGTGGTCGAAGTTA
>CAWKFT010000016.1:0-971474 GCA_963848975.1 uncultured Alphaproteobacteria bacterium | reverse complement strand
GCTGACTTGCGAGGCTGGCAATCACTTCAGCTTCGTTCGGAGGAACTGGCATCGATCGGATCCTGAGAATTGGTGTGTACGAAAATCCAATAACCGCCACGGTCGAATGGCGTGTCGAGCGTGGCTGGAAATCTCCCGCTCCCGCCACACTCGTCACGTTGAACTATTCCTGACAGCGCAATTGGCGGACAATTCCTTTCTCAGCTGTCGAATTTCCCTCCAAGCCTGTCGCGGATTTCCGGCTCGGTCTCCTTCGCAACTGACTTGACCACCTCACCGACCTTTTCGGCCACCGTCATGTCGCCGCCCTTGAGACGCTCGCTGTCGGCCTCTCTCATTGCCGTCGCGTAAGCCTTGCCGGCGACGCCCTTGGCCGCCTCAACGCCCTTGTCGAGCATATCCTCGGCACTGTCCAACAGCTGATCCCGATAAGATCCGAGTTGCTCGTTCTCGATCTCGGTCTGTGGCAACATTGCTCCGATAGCGGTTCCAACCGCCATGCCAAGAGCTGCCAGTACCAGAGGATCTTGCTTGAACAGATCTGATGCTGCCTGCCGCCCCTGGCCGCTCATCTTGGCCAAGGAAGAAACCGCCAAGTCGGCTGCGCCCGACAAGCTGTCAGCAGCGGATTTGCCAAGCTCGCTTGCGGTCGCACCTGCGGTCGAAACCGCGTCGACAAGTCCCTGGCTGCTTGGCACGCCACTGTCACCAAGCGAGGACCGGCCCTCTCCGCTTTCGGTACCCCAGACCGGGCGCGAGCCGCTCTGGCTGCCGTTGGTTTGGCCCGAGGAGCCCAACATCAGCCACGCCAGCCCAGCTCCGACGAGCACGATTGGCAACGGATTGTCTCGCACCTGGCTGCCAAGGTTTCGCAGGGCTATCGACCCATCGCCACCTGAGAAGTAGCTCGTGAATTCATCCATGAGCTGACCAGGTGACATCTTGTCCCTGATCAACTCGGCGGTGTCAGCAACTTTGGCACGCGCTGTTTCGGCTTCGCGTTCAAGTTCGCTTGCGGATTTGTCAGTCATTTCACTTGTTCCTTGATGACCCGAGCATCGCTTGCCAGCTGACCTTGAGTCCGTTCAGGGGCGAGTTCCGAGGGGTTGAGATTGGCGGTTCCGGAGCGCAACAGGATAAATCCAACGCCGGCCACGACAAGGCCGACCAGGAGCGAGGCCCATCCGGTCCCGAGGCCGGCCTTGGCCAAGGCGATCACCAGCGCCTGCAGAAGGACCAGCAAGGCCGCTAAGAGGCAGATTGCCCCGGCAAGCACTTCAACGGCGCCGGTGCCGATCTGGGTCATTTTTTCTGACAGCTCGGCACGAAGCAACCGGCTCTCGGTGTAGACCAGTGTCGAGACCTGCTGGGTCAAATCCGAGATCAAGTCCGAAAGGCTGCGGCTGGTGGTCGGGTCAGTCGTATCGACCACCCTCGCTGCCTAGCGAAAATCCTTCAGATCGGCCGGCATCCTGGCCGGCAGTCCCCTCCCAACGACTTGCAGTTCGATCGTCCCTACTCTCATCACTGTCGGAGCGTGCCTCAGATTCTCATCGCCCGCTGATGTGCTTTTCAGAAAGCGCCCAAGCGCCAGGCCGGCGACGACCGAGCCCACCATCAGCGCGGTGGTGTTGTTGCGCCCATAGTCGCGGAGTTCTCCAAGCACCTCCTCGATGGGCTTGGAGCGCAACGAGCTGGACAGCCGCTCCAGGCCGCCGGCGGCATCCAGCATCATCGTTGCAGCGCTGCGCTGGTCACTGTTCGCGAGATGGTCGCTGGCCGCCCTGAGTGCGCCTCCAAAGGCTCCCAGGCTGGCGCCAATGTCCTTCTGCTTGTAGGCAGCCTGCTCAAGCATGGCGTCTTTGGCCTCAGTGGCAACCTCGCTTGCTTTTTGCGTGACGGCGTCCTGCGCGTCATGAAGAACTCTTTTGGCGGCGCTCTTTTCCTTCTTATAGCCACGCGCCAATTCGTTGGTGGCTACCTTCGGGCTGTTGCTAGGAGTGTTGATATCGGGATCGTCGTGCACTTCGTTCTCCTTCAGGAAAGGCCAAGAAACGAAAGGACCGCCAGCACCACGACCACGAGGCCGATGAGATAGATCACGCCATTCATGATGAAGCTCCCTTTGCGGAGCTAAACTGGCAATGTCCGGGATTGTTCCTGAACCCGCACATGGCGAGCAGGCGCTGCCATCGGCCGTCGCGCGCCGAAGGAGCAATTGAGGGTTCCCACCTACGCCCAGTTCGCCGCGGGCTCCGCCGGTTCCTGGCCCAGTCTATGCGTATCGAACGAACTCAGTTCACCGCTTCCTTACTCCCTTGCGGGAACTGTAGCGGCTTGAGTTGGTTGCCTCATGAGCTGAAGCTCACCGGTATTCCGTGGTGTGGCTGAGTAGTGCACTCCTAGCTTCATCGAGGAGGACCGCCCTTTGAGCTTCCTGAGACCATTTTCTCGGTTCCGTGCGGGCCTCTGGTTTATCCCTCTCATGTGCGTCATGGCCGGGGTGGCGCTCTCGTTTGGGACGATCGCGATCGACCGAGCATTCAACTACGATCTTGTTCCCAAATCGATCAGTGGAGGGCCCGATGCCGCCATCGAGATTTTGGGAACTGTCGCCGCGTCAATGGTGAATGCTGCTGAAGCCGCGTGCTGAATAGCTGTCCAAGCTCAATGTCGCGATGCCCTTGCCGTTCAGATAGCGGCCCCAAATTCCAAACCGCTCCGCTATTCGGCCCGTCCCCGCCATGCAGCAGAATAACGACCGGGAGCTTTTCTTGGGCATCCGGTCCGGAAAGCTCGCCGCTCAGCGTTACAGGACTACCCGCACTCGCTTTACCACGAAGAAGCTCGATGTCGGGAATGGTCCGCGAATGCACTTCAAGCGTTTCGTCAAAGGCAGGTGCGCTCGACGCGTGGCAAACCATGAAGCCGATGAGGAAGAGCACTAGGTACGGTCTGGTCATCTTTGCCCTCCTGGCCTTCGGCGACATCTGATCGGCCCCCAGCGGACAATCATCCTCAAATCGAGTTTGCAAGGCGAGTGAGCCCGGCGCCACGCCACGCTCGGCGACTGGTGCGAGGAAGGCCAGTAGGTCGCTCGACATGAACAACAGCTTGCTCCATGCTCTAGTAGTGGTTGCGCAGCTTGTTGGACTAGGTGCGAATGTTCAATTCTGACACCCTCTCGGCGATGATCAGTCATGCCATCGCGCCGGCATTTCTGCTTGGTGCCGTCGCTGCGCTGGTTTCCATCCTCATCGCACGGATGAGCGGGATCATCGAGAGAATAAGAGCCCTCAATCAGATCAAGCACGACGATGCTGAGCGGGCCTGGCTGAAAGACGACGTCAATCGCCTACTCCGCCGGGAAAAATACTTGAACCAGGCGTTGTTTCTTTCAGTCACCGCTGGCATCGCCACGACCGCCCTCTTGTTGATCGGTTTCGTGAGCGCGTTTCTAGGGTTTAGGCACGAGCCGACCGCAGCAGGCCTGTTCGTCGTTGCCCTGCTGTTACTCGCAGGCTCGCTTGGCCGTTTTTTGCAGGAAATAAGGATCTCCATAAGCGAGCACGATCATCACTCGTAAGCTTAAAGCACTGCCGCTTGTGTAGATGGACGAACCCAGCTCCGCGCCGTTCTGAAACTGCGAATGCGCCAGTAGGGCATTCGGCGAACGCTAGACCTGCCGCGAAGACCCCGCGGCAACCAAGGCCCGTTCCAAGACGGCCGGGTAGCCCACTCGCGCAGAAGACGGAAAAGCCAATTGAAAGATCGCGCACCAAGCCAAGCGGATCGATACAATGGCGTCCAAAAAAAAGCCAAGGGCCCGTAATCCCGCGAAGGGCACCAAGCCCGTGCCGATCGCCTCGACGACCGCGCCCCCAATGCGAGCGTCGGTCTCCCAATCGCCGCCACTAACCGTATGCCGCCGATACACTCGCCCTCGGCGATCACCGGCCCTCCAGGGCGGTCCACCTTCTCGGGCCCGCAGCGAGCGTCAAGCCGCTAGCCAGCTCGACTGCAGCTGGTATGGGCCCGCTATGGTCTGCATCGGAACGGATCTACTCGCCAGGAGTTGTACTTGTTGAGGCAACAATAGACGCCTCATCCTCATCAGTCATCTGCCCAAAGCTCCAGCCCCACCTGCGGTGAGGCCCTTCAAACGACGTGGCCCGCCGGCGGGTTGGGTGAAGCATTTAGCAAGGGATAACCATGATAATCTCAAGAGAACAGACCGGTTCCGGCATCAAGTCGGCCTACGTGATGGTCGCCTTTGTCGGTATCGTCGCCCTCATCGGCGTCGGCCTAGTGCTGGTATTTTAGAATGCCAATCAACCTTCCGCGGCGTCTGCCGCCTGCCGAACCGAGCCCTTTCACCTGGGCCTTATTTGCCGTCACGCTGATCGCCGTCTGCTTCGTCAGCGGCTATTATTTGTGGGGTGAGATGACCTTCGGGTAATATCGGAAAGTTCGGTGGATGCACGGCTGCCTCCAATCCCGAGATCACCATGAAGCACCGGCGGGAGCTCGAGGAGGCATTCCTCAAAAACTCTTCGACGCGGCAGTGACACGAATTGCTCCCGCGCCAAAGCCAAGGTCTTTGCTGAGCAGCTTTTGGACGGTGTTACGGGGGGAGCAGCCGGAGGTCGATCTGACAAATGAGGAAACTGGCGCACATTGCAAACTTGTCCCGAAACGCGGGCAATTGAAATCGCGTACCGCCGCCTGAAATTCTGGACCTCGGACCGTTCATCGACCGCATGCGGGCCTAGGACCACGGTTGACACACGAGGTTAGCCCCTGAGCGTCATCACTCAAAACAGCCATTCAATCCATAACGCCCCTAAGGGGCTGTTCGGCGAGTCTGTGAAGGCGGTTCAGACCCTGCCAGAGATTGGGCACGATAGCGCATCTTGCTCCGCCCTATCTGCTCTTCGCCCTTGTGCGGTGTGTCCCAGCCGAGAGCCAACGCTTAGGCATGACTGCGGTAAAAGTCGTGCCACTGGCATTGGAGGAGTCGACTGAAATGGTTCCGCCGTGCGCGGTAACGACCTTGTGGGCGACAAAGAGCCCCAGGCCAAGGTTGGTCGAGCCAGCTCCCACCGAGCCACCATTGGTACCGCGCATTCGGGAATGGAAGATCCTTTTCTGCTTGTCGAGAGGGATAGGATCGCCTTCGTTGTGAACCGCTAAAAGAACCCGTTCTCCCTGATCTGCGATGGTGACGTCTATGGTACTGTCGCCGTGGCTGTATTGGAGGGCGTTCCCAATCAAGTTGGAGAACAGTTGACCCATCCTAGCCCTGTCCCAGTCGCCCTGCGTGTCGCCTACAATGTTGATTTCGATCCGTCTTCCCTTCGAAAGCGCACGCATCTCTTCGACGAGTTGAGCGCCAAGTTCGCCCATGTTCATGGGCGTTCGAACAATCGGGATGTCCGAGCCGAAGGCTGAGCGAGTAAGTTCAAGAAGGTCGTCTAGAATGGAGGTCGCGCGCTCCATTGTTGCCGCGATTTGACCTGCTAGCATAGTTTGCTTGCCATCCGCGGCGCCACGCTTAGCCATCGACCTTGCGGTCATCAAAACCGCCCCGATTGGGTTGCGCAGGTCATGTCCCAATACACCTAGAAAGAGGTCGCGGGATTGATTGACCATTTTGGTGTACTCGGCGACCGACTCTGTCATGGCCTGATCGATAGCCTCATTGAAACGCGTTAGATCCTCTAGATCAGTCGCTGGGAGCACTTGGTTTGAGGCCGTCCACTGCTTCACTACGCTCGCTCGCAAGGCACGGTATTCGGAGACCATCTGGTCGATGTTGAAGCCGTCGGATAAACGGAGCGCGGCATGGATTTCCGCCGCACTCTGAGTAAATGCGCCCTCGGCGTTACCCAAGCCACGAGATTTTTGAACCTGCTCATCCTTGGTTTGGGCAAATTCGAGATCATCGGCGATGAACGCCAGAAGTGCGACGATGTGGTCTTCGAGGGCCAAGTGAGTCATGTTCTCGCTGGCTGGAGTGCGCGTTTGGGCAAACCTCACCCACTCCTCGACGATGGAACCTATGTTTGCGCGGATGAAATTTGCGAGCCGAAGAGGCCCCGCGTCGGGCTTGGAAACTATTGACTCAGCCAATTAGCTCACTCCTTCAAAGAAGCGCGCTTCCGCTGTGAGGCGACGTGTCCTCCAAGCGGCACCTGAAGTTCGACCTCCCCGGCGCCTTCGCGTCCTTGGAGGGAGCGGCCAGCGCTACGCGGCGCCGGTCTCCTTGCGCGTGTCGCCCGATTGCTTCTCGTGCGACCGGGAAAACTGCTTACCTGACCTTGTCAAAATCTCCATGGCATCCTACCTGGCGCCCATGGACTGACGGCGGGCGCGCGGTGTTCCGGCACCCGCCTTCAGGGCTACGCTGCTTCGGCCATGGCTCGGTCATTGACGCCGCCATCGCCAAGCTCCGCGAGCGCCTCATCAGTCGCCATTTCCTCGCCGAGTGTGACAGTGAGCAGATTGGCGGCCTCACTGTGACCAAGCTGTTCCGCCCAAGCAATCAGAGTGCCGTAGCGGGCGATTTCATAGTGCTCTACCGCCTGCGCCGCAGCGATCAGACCGGCGTCCAACGCCGGTGAACCCTTGTATTCGGTGAGAATTTCCTCGCCTTCTTCAAGGATGCCGTCGATCGCCGGGCAGGTCTTGCCGGTTGCCTTGACGCCAAGCTCGTCGAAAACCCTCTCCAAACGTGCCACCTGTTCTTGTGTCTCAGTCAGATGCTTTTGGAATGCCGCTGATACGTCCTTGCCGTCGGCGCCTTTTGCCATCTTGGGAAGCGCCTTCAGGATCTTTTTCTCAGCATAGTAGATGTCTTTTAGGCCATCGAGAAAAAGCTCAGCGAGACCTTTGGTTGCCGCCTGGGCGACTTTGGTATTGGTTGCCATGATAAATATTCTCCAGGACCGCGGAGCGGCCTCATTTGAGTAATGGGGGGAGTTAGCCGTAATGTGGGGCTGTAGCTCAACTCCCGGAGCCCGATCGAGTTCCCATTCGAACGCCATATTCCAGGACGGGAACGTTGTTCGTCCAACGTCTGTCGTCCAGCACCATGCCGGGTCAACCAGCGTCCCAGCCGATTCCGCGGCCAATCGCGGTCACTAAGCGGCTGGGCTTGCGAACCCCAGCTTGAGCAGCCCGGCCCGCACCTCGGGTCCGCCCATGAAAAGGTCCCAGAGCAAACCGCTCCGAAAGTTCTCGATCATGATGACGATCGGCCCTTAATTAATCGCCAGGTAGGTCCGTGCGTACCAGTTGCGGTTCTGACGGGCACAAAGAAGGCCCTGGAACAAAAACGCGGTCTCGACGACATCGCTCCCATTGTCTTTCCTACTGAAGGGAATGGTTGCTCCAGTCCGCCCATTGATGAAATGGGGGAACATGCCGTGGTATCGGGGTGCGCGCTCCAGGATGACAGCATCGTGCTAAGCCGTCGCACGGCAACGTCTCGCGAAACCCAACCGCGCTCCACGGCCACGATGATCGCCATGATACCGAAGCCTGAGCCGCCGATGGCGACGAGGTCGTTGGGGGGCGCCCCACGTTTTTTGGCGATCTCGGGCAAGTCCGCTCAACCGGTGCGCGCCCTCCCAAAAGAAGCGGAATGTTTGTCTCTGCACCAGTTCGAGCAGATCATCATCGGCTTCGGGAAAGGGAAGGGCAACGTCATCTATTTGCAGGTTCATGTGGCGCAATTTCTGTCGAGCGCGTTAAGCCTGAGCAGCTTGGACCAAACTACACAGCAGTAGGGAAGCCGAGGGATACGCCTGGTCATCCAGAGTGTGGTCGCTTCGATTTCCCTTAGGTCAGGCGGTTAAGGTCTTTGGTCGCCTTGTCTCGCCGCCTCGCGCCGCTAGTGTCGTCGTCAAGCTGTCTCTGTGTCTCGCGCTGTGGAACTTTGGCGATGGCCCCGCCTTCGTTGTCCCACCTCTCGAGCGCCTTGTCTTTCCGCTTTTTCGTCTTTAATGCCTTGCTGTCATACTCAACATCGAAACCGGCCGTCGAGGCCTCGCTGGTGATCGCATCCATGAGATCGGAATCCGTGATGTCTAAATGAGGAAAAATACCACGAATCGCCCCGAGTGCTTCCGATACCGCAAATGGCCGAGCTTCCGTCTGGCACTTGTTCAGGAAGGCGCCGATAGCAGCCCGCACATCAGGTGGGATATCGTGCATTTTCCGGCGTCCTCCTGGAAAATCGCAAAACCGCCGCCATCAACCTCAAACGTTGGACCGTCAAGCATACGCCTTCTTAGGGTAACGCCAAGCCAACTCTTGCAGTTTTCGACTCCCGTGATGATCGCGGTCTGTCGATAAGGTGGAACTAGCGGGTGGTGAAGCTGTTGGCATTACGGCCGGTGCCTGAACTCGATCCTCAGTCGGTCGGCGCAGCCGGCGAGCGCCCGCTTGGAGCCAAACTGCCCGGCGGGCTCGCTCTTTCTGAGCCCGCCGCGTCGGCGTACGCAACGCGCAGCGTGGGCCAAAGAGTCCACCTCTTGGTCGAGGACAGGCGAGATCGGACTACATGACAAGGCCGCGCCTATAAACAACTACCGACGCTCTGGGCTGAGGCTATGGACCAACCTCCATAACCTTTGAAAGGCGATGGCGCCTCGCTGTCAACGTGACCGTCGCAAGGTTGCGGATGGCCAGTTCGAGTTTGCTTGCAGCCGTTCCGGGCAATCGACGCAAAGGTCTGTATGGTCAGTCAGTTGGAGATGTTGATCTCACCTCCCTGAACGTCCGCTATCGCGTTCTGCACGCCAAAGCTGACGGTCGGCTAACGGCCCAAATATGACGCTAGCTTATGTCCGCTTTGCGCCCCTATCCCGGCCGAAGAGATCGGCTTTGCTGATTCCTGAAAGCAGACATTGCCGTCGAACGATAGAGGTCGCGGTTGCGCCAGCTCCTAACATTTGCATTGGCGCAGGAAAGGCTTCCGGGACATCGCTCGTGTCGGCCTAGTGGGCCTTCACGGTCGGCGGTCACTCCGGCAAGCCTGCGATCCGCAGGTGTTTGATCAAGCGTTCGACGGCTGCGGGGCCGATGCGACTCTTCTCCCATTGCTTGCGCACTTTGCTGAGGGAGTCGCCCGGCGAGTCTTTGAGGAAAACCGCAAGCGCTTCCTTTGCCTTCCGCCCGTCGCCCAGGCAAGCGTAGATCGACGCAAGCGTCCGGTGTGCGCTGTCCTGGATCCTGGACATCTTTCGCATCCACGCCAGCGCAGCCTCGCAATCGTCCTTGTGGTAGAGCACCCAGCCCATCTGCCAGTTGAACCACTCAGGGTAGAAAGGATCGATGCCCATAGCCTGCTTGATCCGATCGACCGCTTCGTCCGTACGGCCGAGATCGACCAGCGGTTCCGCACTGGCGGCGAGAATCTCCGAGTTGCTGGGATTCAGCGCGATCGCCTGATCATACTGCGCAAGGGCCTGCTCGACCTCGCCGGCTTCACCATACACGCGGGCGCGGGCCCAATGCGACTCGGCATCGTCCGGAGCGAGCCGGATGGCTCTGTCGGCGTATTCGGCGCCAAGCTTCAACGCCTCTTCACGGCTACGTTCCTGCAGGTGCCACCCGAAAGCCGCGTCCCTCTGATAGCTGTGAGCCAACCCTATATATCCGAACTGCGAGTTCGGATCCGCTTCGACCGCATCGAGGCTGAACTGCCGTTGCACCTCGGTCCCCCTTTCGGAGAAATCCTTTTGGATCTCGGCAAACCCCATCAGGTAATAGTGAAGCGCGCTGACCCGGGCGGCTTCGCTCAGTGGCCAGGGTCGCATGATCCTTTGCCCGACCCGATCCGCAAGCGTCCGGATGATTTCCTCCTGGACGACGAAAAAATCGCCGATCTCCCGGTTGTAGGTGTTGGCCCAGACATGCGATCCGTCATGCGCATTCAGCAACTGGGCAGTCACTTTCAGCCGGTCTCCGATCTTCTGCTGGCTGCCCTCGAGAAGGTAGTCGACGCCGAGTTCATCTCCGATCTGCCTGGCGTCGATCGGCTTGCCGCGGTACCTGAAGCTCGAGTTCCGGGCGATGACAGCATAAGTCTTGCTTCGCGCAAGCTCGGTGATGATCCCTTCGGCGACGGCGTCGCTGAGATATCCCTTGTCCGCGCCTGTGCTGAAATCCTCGAAGGGAAGGACCGCAATCCTGGGTATGTCGCTCGAACGAACCGGAGCGGCTCGCCATCAGTCCTGCGCCGAAGTAGGCGCCGATCGCGGCCGCGACGAGAACGATTGCAGCAAGAATGAAGCCGCGTCGCGAGAACCGTGTCTTGGCTGGTGACGCGTCGGTTACAGCGTTTGCGTCCGCCGTGCCCGATCGATCGGCATTCAGCCGGTAGCCTCGCTTAGGGAGGGTTTGCACGATCACGTGCCCGTCGTCCCCAACCGCGCGGCGAATATCGGCAATGCACTGGGTAAGGCTGTCCTCGGTCACGAACGTATCGGGCCAAACCGCCCGCATCAGCGCATCCTTGGACACGATCTCGCCCGGTCGCGCCGCGAGCGCGGAGAGCACCTCGGCGGACTGGCTGCGAAGATCGACCGCTTTGCCTTCAGCGGTCCGGAGCTGTCTTCGCTTTTAGTCAGAAAGACAAAACCGCGAAACGTGATCGTTTCAGCAGTTTTCACGTCGATTTCAGGAGCCTTTGAGGACATTTCACCCTTCTGGCGCGCTTCCTAGCGTAATCCAACCGGCCGTCGCTTCCAAGCGATCCAGTTGCTTGACGCGGCACGCGGCACTTCATCCTCATTTTTTGCGGACCTGGGGCCGGCCCGACGGCGAGCGACTGACTGCAAAGGGTCCCTTCCATCATGGTTTGTGCCATCGTTCGAAAGTCCCGATATGCGGTTGCAAGACAGGTTCTCGGCTTCGCGCGGGTCGGCCTGCCGATCCTTTTCACCGCGATCGCGTCGCAAGCTACGCCGCTAGTCCGGCCAGCAGACGACCATCCCGAAGTCGACCTGGAATTGATCCTGGCCGTCGATGCTTCGCCCTCAATCAGCCGGGCCGAGCAGAAAGTGCAGCGCGACGGCTATGTTAGTGCCTTCCGCCACGCAGACCTAGCGAGCGCGATCGAGTCGGGAGAAACGGGCAGGATCGCGGTACTCTACCTTGAGTGGGCCGGGCCAAGTCAGCAAACCGTGGTCATTCCGTGGACGATCCTTGACACCCTGAAAGATACTCAGGCATTGGCAGACGAGCTGGCTGAGCAGTCGCTATCGGCAGACAGGCTGGCTGAGCAGTCGCTAGCAGAAGGACCTAGCACATCGATCTCTGGCGCCTTGTGGGCCGCGAAGGAACTGTTCGCGGAGAGCGGCATCCACAGCCCGCGTAGGGTGATCGACATCTCTGGCGACGGGCCTAACAATGTCGGACCGCCCCTTGATCCCGTTCGAGATTCCCTCTTCGCGCAAGGTGTTACAATCAACGGACTTCCGATCACGCTGCCGAGTGATGGTACGGTGGACAGGTCCCTCATGTATACCGGTCCTAGCCTGCAGTCCTATTTCGAGCACTGTGTCATTGGAGGACCAGACGCTTTCGCAATCGGTGTCACCGACGTCCAACTGTTCGCCACCGCCATCCGTCGAAAACTGGTCCGCGAGATCTCGACGAGGCCCAGTCAGGTAATCCCAGCAGCCTATGGCGAGGCGCTCGGAAGGCACTTTCGATTGCCAGGTGTTCAGCGAGGGGCCGGGCCGCTGATGGGCACCGATGTGGGCATTCTAAGTGTGGCAGCAAACGTCCGCTTTTGGCGCGCGAGACTGCCGATCATCAGATTGACGACTGGCGTCCGGTCGGGTCAGGTCATGACGATGTCCACGCCAGCCTGAATGTCCGCTCTTGCATAGACGCCGCCGAAAGCTGCCGGTCCGCTTCCGGCCAACATCGGACATTCGACGCGTTGCCGCCAACTAGCGGATTTAGTGAGCAACCGCTCGAAATCACTGGCTACATCCCCCAGACCTCAAGCGCGCGCTCTGCATCGGCTGGATTGGCCCTGATCCGCAGCACGGCCTGTCGGGTAAGGCCGGTCTCTTTTGAAATCTCGGTGGCCCCGGCGCCGGTGGAGAGCATTCTAGTGACAACGGCCAATTGCTTCCTGTTGAAGCTCGGCTTGCGTCCCCGGTAGGTTTGGCCTCTTGCCCTTGCCGCGGCAATTCCGGCTCGCTGGGCCTCCTTGGAGGCGACGGCCTGCGCTTCTGCCATGGCCGCCATGAAGGCGATCAGCGCGTCCCGTACGGCCTGCTGAATGGGATCTGTTGTCGCACCATCGAACACCATACCGTTGATAACGGTCTTGATGACGACGCCTTCGCGCATGAAGTGGCGAATGGTGTCAGAGACATCGCGGTAGTCGCGGCCGAGCCGGTCGATCCAACGCACAACGAGCGTGTCGCCAGGCCGCAAGATGTCGAACAGACGTTTGCCTTCAGAGCGCTCTGACAGCTTGGTCGAAATCCCCGAAACGCCATTGTCGGTGACGACCTTGTCGATCGTGAAGCCGGCCTTCTCGGCTTGCTCGCGTTGATGCCCGGCTGTCTGATCGGACGTCGACACCCGCGCATAGAGAATGGTATTTCCCACAGCAACCTCGCTTGTCCATTAGGGTCTCGTCCGATGAATAGCGTGTCCGTAGACCAACAGCAACCCTAGCGGACTCACTTCAAAACCAAATTTTCCTGCGCGCTGAAGTATACTCCAACGGACACAACTTGCAGCCGAGGCCCATTTGAATGGAGGCCTCTTGAACGCCCCAAGCTAGGTAAAAGGTTGTCGCCGATCGCCGGGCTGCCTCGCCACATTCTTACTGCGCTCGTTCCGTTGTTCGAAGTTCCCTCCGCCGCGCCCGTGCCTCGGCAAGGTAGGCAAATTCAAGCAAAGCCACCATACCGGGATCAGTGAGTTCCCACTCCAATTGATCCGCAAGCCGCCCACGCTCTTGGGCGCGTCTACGGTGAAGATCTGCATAAAGGTCGTTGGCGGTGGTCGAGCCCGGATAGTCGTCTTCGGAAAGGTAAATGCGGAGGTCGTGTGGGACGCTGTGTCGAAGCTCGGCGACTGGTGGAACCTGTTCAGCCTTGGCAAACTCTAATGCCAACCAGGCCAGCAGTCTGTCAGCATCTTCTATGAACTTCCCACGATCCATCGTGGTCACCACGGGACCTTCGTCGCCGTCATCAATCATCCGGTTGCCTCTGCAATTCGAACCTCTCCAGGCGGGAAAGAACTCCTAGAGATTTCCGCGGGACCATTTCAAAAGCACCTGAAGCAGCGCTTTCCGTTCGCGCTGCTCGACAGAGCGCGCACCGTGCTTAAACATGCCGTGTCGCTCGCCGCGGGGCGCCCCGGCCGTCGCACCGTGCATTCGGCAAACTCGCTTGCCGCGAACTGCTGGTCCTTTGCATCGCTCGCCGGTGCGCTTGCTCTTGGCCGAGCAGCGGGGGGCGGCATGGGCGCTTTGCATGGGATTAGTGCTCATCTTGAGTAAGCCCCCCGCCCCTCCCTTTGTGCGACACGTTGCCGATGATTGCTTGTCCGCCCTTGCTGACGTTCACCCGCTCCACATAGACACGTTGCTCGCCCTTGCTGCGGTAGCGCTTCAATGCCTCCATCTGGGCAGCGAAAGTGCGGGCCAGCCGGTTAAGGGCCTTCTCATGCAGTTCGGCCATCTCTCTCTTCGTCGCAGCATTGAGCTTCTCCACGGCGTTCATAGTGGCGTGATGAACCGCGGCCATTTGCATGCCCAATGCTGCTTCCAGCTGGTCGCGTGGCTTCATGCCGGCCACGAAGGCCAGCGCGTAGTTGATGCCGCCAGATGAGACACTTGTCGGCGTGCGAGCGATTTTGCTGGCCAACTCGATCATTGCAGCCGTGAACGCCCAGTGCTCGCTGGCGGTAGCCTCGGACAGCAGTTTGTATCCGAGACCCTTGTCCGGATGATCCACAGCGAGAAGCGCCTGAGTCTCGCCCTCATCTGAAGTGGTAACGGTGGGAACGACTTCCGGCAACGGCGGTCGTGCTGCCTTTCGGCGTGTGTAGGCCTCTAGCGTCTTTGCCTCGGAATCTGTTGGCTCATAAGGGGCGCCTATCGGCTGAAGCGTGGAAGCCGCCTCGGGTTCCGAGGACTCTGGCATGTTGGCTCGCTTAGCCATTGGCATTTCCTTGAAGTCGCTGGGCCAGGACATTGGCCCAATCATCGCCGGTTCGCTGGGGGAACTCGACAAATGCAGCGATGCCCCTCGCGCGTAGTTTCCGGACCAACGCATATGCCGCGGCCTGGCCGGTGGCGCTTGCATCGTTGTCGCCGAACACGAACACGGTCTCAACCTTGGCGGGGGGTGTCCACTGCTCGAGCAGAGCGGCGGTCAGGGCAGCCCACACCGGCATGTTGAAGAGCACGGAAGCGGCGAGGGCGGTCTCGATACCCTCGGCAATACCGAGCTTATCCTCGGGCGGGGCCAGCCGGACAGCCGCTCCGCTCGGCATCGATCCCAACATTTTGCGCGGCGAGGACACGTCCGCCTTGCCCCCGAAGCCGTCAAGATAGGTGCGATGGAGGGCGGCTCGTTTCACCGTTCGCCTTGGCGGCATCGGAAGGTTCCACCAGCGCAACCAACATTGGGTGCCAGGTCGGCCGCGCCCCGTAGTCGCAGTACCGCTCATCCGCAGCGTATCTCAGAACATTTGGGAACTCGGTCAGCCCAACCCGGGCACGGAGATATTTTGCCGGCAGGATCGTCGATGCTGATCGGCTTGGATCTTTTCCAGAGGCCGATGATCGCCTCCCGCGTCTCGGCGTCGCTGGCTTCGGTTCGGACGAACAAGAGGCGCCGCCCCGATATGCTGCTCAATCACTCGGGCAGCGTCCTTGAACTCGAGGTTACAGAACCGCTTCACGAGTTCGATGCCGTCGCCGGCGCCGCACTGCGAGCAGATCCAGGTCCCACGTCCGCCCTTGTCGTCGAAGCGAAAGCGATCTTTGCCGCCGCACATAGGGCAGGGCCCATGCTTGTTTCTGAGCGCCTTGGATGGCACGCCCAGGGCCGCCAGAATGCCGGGCCAGCGATGAAGCGCGCGTTGCGAGAGAGGCTCATGCCGCATGGCGACCCTCCTTTTGCTTGCTCTTGCTGAAGCGGATCTGGTCCGCCTTCAAGAGGTTCAGGAAGGCGATGTCGGGCTCGGTCGCAATCTCAGCTAGCCCGCGTGGCCAATGGCCGAAGCGACCCTTGAACTTCGCCGCCGCATAGCCGGCCTTGTAGCCGCGCTCGCGCTGGATCCACAGCGACATCGAGTAGAACAGCTGCGGCGCGTGTGTTGGGCGCGGTCTGCGCTTGCCATTGAGCTGGACAAGGCTGCCAGGCTTCTCCTCGATCGGCGGACCGGCGCTCAGGCGCGAACCCGCAGCTCTGGGCACCGATGCACGCCGGCCGGCTTCAGGTACGAGCAGGACGGGCATTCCTTCGGCAGCGGCGCCGACTTCTCTCGGCCTGAGGCGTCGCTCTTCCGGTGCCGCCCATCGTCGAGCTGCTCGTGGTGGATGTCGGTGACGAAGCCGAGCCGCAGCGTGGTGTCGGAGTGGTCGAGGATCAGGCAGTCCTGCCTTGCCTTCCGCCGTCCGGAGCCCGCGGCCGATGATCTGCGTGTAGAGGATCTCCGACTTGGTCGGCCGGGCCAGGATGATGCAGCGGACATCGAGTCGACGCCAGTCGTCATGGTGGCGATGTTGACGATGACCTTGATCTGGCCTTCCCGCAGCCGGCGAGCGATCGTTCTCGCGCTCCTCGATCGGCGTGTCGTGCATCGACATAGCCGGTCGGCACGCCGGCTGCCTCGAACTCGTCGGTCAGCTTTCGGGCATGAGCCCGGTCGACGGCGAAGCAGAGCGTCGGCCGGTCCTCGCCAAGACGGAGCCAGGTCGAGACGGTATCGGCAACCAGCACCGGCTGCCGCATGGTCTCCGACAGCTGACCCTCGTGGTAGTCGCCGGCCACTGACCTTGACGCCGGACAGATCGGGATGCGCTGGGGCGAAGACCCGGAACGGCGAGAGGAAGCCAGCTCGATCAGCTCCGAGGTCGTCGCCGCCACGATCAGGTCGTCGTAGTGCTTGCCAAGCCCCTTGGTCCAAGGCGTCGCCGAGAGCCCGATGAACGGCACCTTCTGCCACTCCGGCTTGGCCATCCACTCGCCCATGAAGTCGAACCAGCGATGCGCCTCGTCGACGATGACGAGGTCGGCCGTTGGCAGCAGCCGTCGCCGCAGCGTCTGGATCGACGCCACCTGAACCGGCTGACCTCCATCCGTCATCCAGTGATAGCCCTGCATGACGCCGACAGCATCGATGCCCTGTGCCTTGAACGCAGCAACCGTCTGCTCGACAAGGAGAGGAACGGCACGACGAACAGGACCCGCTTGCCCTTGGCCAGTGCGCCGTGACCATGGCGGCGGCGAGCACCGTCTTTCCGGCACCGGTCGGCGCCTGGACCATTGGCCGGCGATGCCCCAGCCAGGAGGGAAGACTTCAGGGTCATCAGAGCGCGTGTCTGGTGCGGGTGAAGGTCGAACTTCATCGTCCGCCCATCCCATTCACCACCACCAGTCTGGGAAAGACCTCGCCAACTTCATGCGCGTCGGTGTCTGGTAGAAATACCCTAGAGGTTTCTCCTCCTTGGCTAGGACCTGTTATTCCCTTTCTATTCCCTGGTACACGTGTTCCGGTTGGACGCGCCATTTCGTTCCGGTTGCAAGCTTCTGGCACTAGTGGAAGACGTGTTCCGGTTGGAACTATGCTGGGACGCACTTTTAGCATCGCTCGTACGTCGCTTTGAGTGAGCCTAAACGACCGGTGCAGGGCGAGTGTGATGGCGTCCGTCAGCCTCCCTTTGCGGCCGGCACTCCTGGCTCTTCGATGGATGACGCCGAGCCCCTGAAGCATTGCCAGCAGGGATCGGACCCGCCTGTCCGATGCGCCAATGTCCTGCGCCAGGGTCTGCTGCGACGCCCAGGTACAGCCCTTCTGGTCGGCCCGGGCCGCCATTGCATTTACAAGCGACTTTAGCGCCAGCGAACCAAACGACTGGGAGCGCGCCCACTTCATGGCCTCGCTGCTCATGGCGCGATCCTCTCGACGACGGAGTTCAAGCGATCAGCCGCACTGGCGGCGCGATGCCCCAGTTCGGCGCGCTTCCGCCCGCTACTGGCAATCAGCGCCGGAATGTCGATGGCCACGAGCCAATCGGCCGTGGCGAGGAAGCGACGAAATAGCGCGTGGTCGGCCGATGTTGTGCAGGTCGTCGAAACGTATTGCCCGGCAATGCGACCAGCCGGTCGCCCGGATGCGAGGTCGGCGCGCACCCTGTCGCTCTGTTCCGCACGAGGGACACCCTTCAGCCGGTCGAGATAATTTCCCCGATCCAGCGGCGTGCCTTGAACGAGATCGAGAGTCTCCGGCGATAACTTCTCACCGCGCTCCGCATCGCGTTGGATGCTCCGCTCGCTCCTGCCGCTGGCAGCGGCCGTGTCGGCGGAGAAGCGGTCGAAATCCGCTCTGTCGCGTGTGTCGCCAACTTGGCGACTTACGCCAGGCGAGCCGTGCTTCACTTCTGGATGGAGCTCCTCATAGAGCTCCTTGCGGCGGCTCGTTTGCCTGGCTCGCTCCGTCGGAGACAGTTCCGCTCGAACCAGGTTCTCGTCGATCATCGACAACTCGGCGCGGAGTTCGTCGTCATCGGAGATGATGCAGGCAATCTCAGTATGGCCGAGCAACTCGCAGGCTTGCAGACGATGACTGCCTGCGATCACCTCATAGCCGTCGGCAATCGGGCGAACCCGGATAGGCTGTAGTAGGCCGATCTGACCGATGCTATCAGCAAGAGCCGACAAAGATTCATCGCTCCTGGAGCGGGCGTCGTCCCGGTGGCGGATTTGCTCGGTGGGAATGAGCGAGAGTGTCTTCATCGGCAGACCCTCCGCTCTGCGGCGATACTGCCAATAATCTTCTCAACGATTTGGTCCAGACGGACGAAGGGAAGCGTTGCGTTGTCGTTCTCATGGCGATATTTGTCAGCGGTCACCGCATTGGAAATATAGCCGCCGTTCCCGATTGCCGTCGGGGCGGCGGTTTTGGTTTGTATGTTCATGACGGCAACCTCACAAGGCTGCCGGCAGATCATCGACGAACCGCTGAAGGTCTTCGACTTTGACCAGGGTGCGCTTGCCGGCCTTATAGGGCTGCAATTTGCCGTCGCGGAACAAGTTATAAATGCTGCTTCGGCCGATGCCGATCATTTCGGCGGCTTCCGGTACGCTGACTGCAAGGGGAGACATTCTTTGGATTCTCCTGTTCACGCTGAATTGCGTGCGGAGACACTGGACGATCACCTGTGAATCGACGCGGGGGGAACTGCAAAATTATCCCCCAATGAAGTCAGGGCCTCAAATGGCCATCGAAGAAGGGGCTGATGACTTGCGCGAGCGTCCTCAGGATGGAATCCGCCCTGGCCGCAAATTCAACCCTGGAGCAAGGCTGCAGATTGAGGTCTATCCTGTCGATCCCCCCAATGTCATGGCCTCGCTCCCAATCTCGAAATCCCGTCGACAGCCTTGACGCCACCTCTTGGTAGCAGCTCCGAGCAATGAACGACGAGGGACGGCAAAATAATCTCCCTAATCTGATCTTTCGAAAGCTGGACGCCGCCAGCTGCGAGGGCAGTTTGGCCTTGCTCTACTAGGCTGACGGTGAAGCCTCTTATTTTCCTAGTCGCTAGTTTCTTGGGGGACTTTGACGTTTGCAAGGCCGCACCCATTTCGAGAGCCATTAGTGTCGCGTAAATTGGATGGTGAGCTGGTATGTCTGCAGCCACGGCGCTCGCGCGTAGGGCAGCGGCCACTGCAATAGTCAGACCCGCGGGTTCTCGAAGGGCCCTATTACCATCGGGATTTGAGATTTCGTTCCAGAGGCTCCCTAAGTGGTCGAAAAACAACCTGACCGCCGTGAGAGGATCGCTTTCGACAAACTCACGCGATATGGAGAAGGGCCTAGAAGAAACCGCTCTAACCAGTTCAAGGTATGGTGCGTGCTCCCCTAGTTCTTCGCGCAACTCTTGTATCGCGTAACTGGTTAGCATGGGATGTCCACGGACAATCGGAATAGGAGGAGAGGGTATGACATCCCGGAATAGCTGATGAGCAATTACGGGCTGAGCGCGCTGATAGTTCAGCGGCTGATCCCGCATCCTTCTCCACATTGACGACTTCATAGCTTGCTCGTTCCGGAAAAACGAACCCCACTATCAGCTTTTCAGTTTGAGCAGTAATCAGCCCAGGCTTGCATGAGCTTCCGGCGCTTCTCAAGCGCATCCGAGCGCCGATAGGCCCGCTCCACTTCGTTGCCAACCTTGTGTGCCAGTGCAGCCTCGGCCACCTCGCGCGGAAAACTCGTCTCGTCGCCGCACCAGTCACGGAAGCTGGAGCGGAACCCATGAACCGTCAGGTTCGCGGTCTTCAGCCGACGAAGGAGCATCAGCATCGCCATGTTGGACAGCGGCTTCCCTCGCTTCTCGCCGGGGAACACATATTCGCCGGTCCGTGTTTCCGTGAGCGACCTCAGGAGTTCGACGGCGTGGTCAGATAGCGGGACGGTATGCGGCTCGACCGTCCTTCATGCGCTCCCTCGGCACGGTCCAGACCTTTTCATTGAGATCAATTTCTGGCCATCTGGCACCAAGGGCCTCGCCGGATCGGCGAGACGGTCAGGATCGTGAACTCAAGAGCCCGGGCGGCCATCGCCTCCGCCCTGCGGACTTTCAGCAAGAACGCCGGCACTTCCTGGTAGCGCATTGCAGGCAGATGGCCGCGCTGTAGCTTCTGGCGCTTCGGCAGGATGTTGCGCAGGTGGCCGCGCCAGACTGCCGGGTTCTCTCCGGATCCGCCAACCCTTGACCTTCGCGAAGTCCAGGACACGCTCGATCCTGCCACGCAGCCGGGAGGCCGTCTCGTTCTTCGACTGCCAGATCGGCTTCAACACTTTCAATACGTCCTCGGTCCCGATCTCCGAGACACGCTTCTCCCTGATTGGCCCGCAGTAGGCAGTCAGAGTCTGGTTCCACTGATACTCGTGCTTGGCGTTGCGCCACTCCGACTTGATCGATTCAATGTAGCGGTCGGCGCACTCGCCGAATGTCGGCTCGAGCTCCTTGGCCTTCTCCGCGATCGGGTCTCTACCCTCTTGAACGGCGTTGCGGCAGTTAGTCGCCTTCAGCCGAGCCTTCGCCAATGACACGGCTGGGTAGGCGCCGAGCCCCATCTCCCGACGGCGCGCATCTCTGGTCCACATGAAGACCCAGGACTTCGTCCCCGACGGCGAGATGTAGAGGTACAGGCCGCCCCCATCGCTATGTCGGCCCGGCGCCTTCGACGATCTGGCGGTGACATCCGACAGCTTGTGTAGCGATCTGGGCGTCATCCCTACTCGTTTCCCTACTTTCAAGTGGGGATGATACCGCACAGCGATGGACGTTCATAGACGAACGAGATGCTAAGTCACTGGAAAGTTATTAAGACTGCGGACGAGGCCGAACGTACTGGAACGGGGATTAGGTGGACCTCAGCTCCACCAACGCCATCAACCAAGAATTTGTTTTGATTGGGAAATCCTTCCCGCCTCTCCGCCATCCTGGTCGCCGATGTCGTCGGCTATTCCCGCCTTGTCGAGATCGACGAACAAGGAACGCTGGATGCGCTGCTGGCCGAGCGTCGGATCGTCTTCCGCGTCGGCATCAACGTTGGCGACGTCGTGATCGAGGGCGACGACCTTCTGGGAGACGGCGTCATCGTAGCTGCCCGCCTGCACACTTATGCCACCCCGGCGGCGTCTCCCTCGCCAGAATGTGAGGCGCGTCACACAGGCCGGCGCCCTGCCGCTCTGTCCGGGCGGCCCGCAAAGGGTCAAGCGGGAACAAGCACGTCTCCTGAAAGTTGTGTTTCGCCAACCATTTAAGAGAGCGAGCCGCCCATGGCCCGATACTATTTCGACACGTACGACGGCGACGACTGGGAGTTGGACGAAATGGGCACCGACTGCGACGATCGCGGTTCCGTTCAAGCCTTGGCCCATGCCGAGCTGGTCGACCTGGTCCGGGACGAGGTGCCCAATGGCCACGAGCGGCTGCTCATCGTCAGGGTCAGGGACGGCGACGGCCTGCTGATGGAAACCTCGCTGGACCTGCAGACGAACTGGCTGCGCTAGTCGCTTCTATTCTGCGTCGTGCCGGCCTGACGCCGCGGTTCTCTCGGGGTTCGTTCGGAGGGCGGGCAAAGTGGGACCGGCTTGCCCGGCATATGCGGAAGCGCTGTGGCGGAGACCGCCACAGCGCATGACAGGGCGACGCTATCGTCGCTATGTCTGGATCTTACCTCCGGCCGTTACCCCTGCCGCCGCCGCCGTTGTTTCCATTGTTGCCGGAACCCGATCCCTGGCCGTTTCCATTGCCGCCACCCTGGTTCTGGTTGTTGCCGTTGCCGTTGCTGCCGTTGCCGTGGTTTCCCCCAATGCCATTCCCGTTGCCGTTATTGCCCCCGTTGCCATTCCCGTTGCCGTTATTGCCCCCGTTGCCATTCCCGTTGCCGTTGTTGCCGTTGCCACCGGTGCCGTGGTTGCCGCTGCCCTGGCCGGGATTGCCGTCGTCATCGTGGTCGGCGTCATTGCCATTGCCGTTGTTGTTGTCACCATTGGCCTGCCCGGAACCCCCGCCACCGACCGCGCCCGAGGTGTCACCACTCGAGTTATTGCCGTTGGTATCTCCGGCATTGGTGTTGCCCGTATTGCCGGTATCTCCGGTATTGGTGTTGCCAGTGTTGCCCGTATTGTCGGCACCGGTGTTGCCCGTATTGTCGGCACCGGTATTGCCCGTATTGCTGCTGCCAGTGTTGCCGGTATTGCTGCTGCTTGTGTCGTTGCTCGACGTGCTATTCGACTCGCCGGTGTTGCCGCCTTCGCTCCCCGAATTCTGACCGGCATCGCCACCAGCCGAACCATGATCTCCGCCCGCTGCAGGCGCCTCGCCGCCTGAGCGGCCGGAAGAGGTCGCGCCCTGCGTTTCATGGCCGCCGTCATTGCTGGCCGAGCGGCTCTCCCCACCTGCCGGCGCAGACGAAGCTTCACTGCCGGCCGACTGACTGCGGGTGCTGACTGAGTGTTCGGTATGACGCGCGTTGCCGCCATGGTCCGACAGCCTCAAGCGCTGCGGCTGAGACATCGAGTATGCCCGTTCGCAGGTGTTCCAGAATAGAAACTTGCCACATGCTCCAGCGTTGGAAAGCGAGGTCGACAGCAACAGGGCGCCGACGCCCAGAAAAAGGACGCGATTTATCGGTTTTACTTCTCTTTCTTGATGGGAGGGGCAGGCGTTTGTTGGATGCCTGCTACTAGTGCCGCCGACCGTTTGGGAATGCGTTCTAGCTATATTGATGTATACAGGTGGCCTTCCCGACTGTCGTTGTCGGGCCATTCAAAAACTTGCCTCACCGTTCATATCTTATGGTAAGTCTGAGGCAGATCGACCGCCGGAAGGCGCCAAGCTGCTCATGTCAAGCGAGAAGTCGGGCTCGGCTCCCCCCATCGAGCGTCGTCGCTGGCCGCGCCAGTCCGAGCCGAAGGCGACGGCGGCCTCCGAACGCCCGAGAGCTCTCGAGCCCCTGCAATTTTCGACGAAACAGCTTGCGGCAGAGGACCAGTTTGCCGCATGGCGCGCGATCGTCGAACCGCTGGCGGATGTCAGCCTGCCGGACGGCGTGTCGACCCAGGACGGGTTCGCCGCGGACCTTACGGTCTGGAATTCTTGGCAGCATGCTGCTCGTTCAGCAGGCTGCGGCTTCACACAGCTTCATTCGCTCTGCTGAGCGCGTTCGTTCCAGTTCGATCGATCACTGGACCGTCATTGCCACTCATGACGGTCGATCATGGACCGAAGTCGACGGCCTGGTTGCCGAAGGTCGGCCCGGCACCGTCGAGTTCCGGTCTCTCGCGCGGCCGTTTCGCGGACGGTCGACCGCTTCGAGGACGATTGCCCTCTATTTGCCGCGGGAGTTGCTCTCGCGGCACGCCGCAGTGCTCGACGCGCGCAACAACTCGGTGCTTGTCGGAAGCTTTGCCGATCTTGCGATGGACCTCGTCGATGGGATCGTCGGCCGCCTGGGCAGCGCCACCCAGGGCGAGTTGCAGCCGATCGTCGAAACGACGCGGGATCTGGTCCTGGCGGGTCTCACCCACCTTCAGACCGCCGATGAAGCGGCTCCCAGCCTGCCCGACGCAGCCTTGATGGAGAGGGCGCGCCGCTACGTTCTGGACAATCTGGCCACGGTCGAACTCTCTCCCGATGGCATGGCGAGGGCGCTCGGCATTTCTCGTACGAAATTGTACGGCTTGCTGGAAGCCAGTGGGGGCGTGCTGAAATACATCCAGACCCGTCGGCTGATGGCGGCTCACCTGGCGCTTGGAGATCCCATGGACACGCGCCGCATCTTCGAGATTGCGGAGGCCTGCGGCTTCAGCAACGCGGCCCATTTCAGCCGGGCCTTCACCAAGGAGTTCGGCTACGGGCCGCGCCAGGCGCGCAACACGCCGGCGGCGCCTCGTCCGGCTGTCGCCCGGTCGACGGGGGCGTCGCAGAGCCCTTCCTTTCGCGACCTATTGAGATCGCTGGGGACATGAAGCCGAACTCTAGCTGCCCCCTCCCGCCGCGTCTGCTGCGGGCGGGATCAGCAGGAAGGCTTCCGTAAACCCCCGCCCCTTCAGGTCGATCCGGCCGCGTGGCTCGAATTCGTAGCGATCGGCGAGCGCCCCACGCACCGCTTCCGACACCTGGATCCTGCCCGGCAGGCTGTTCGCCTCGAGCCGGCTGGCGACGTTCACGGTGTCGCCCCAGACGTCGTAGATGAACTTGTGGCGGCCGATGATGCCGGCGACGACCGGCCCGGTATGGATGCCGATCCGCATCCTCAGCGGCGGCTCCTCGCCATCGAGCGGTTGAGCTGCTCCAGGCGCCGCCAGCATGCCGAGCGCGAACCGCGCGATCAGCTCGGCATGGCCGGGCGCGGCTCCGGCAGCCCGGCCGCCGCCATGTAGGCGTCGCCGATGGTCTTGATCTTCTCGACGCCGAGCTGCAGCGCCAGCAGGTCGAACTGCGAGACCAGCCGGTTGAGACGGTCGACGAGTTGCGCCGGGGTCATCAGCGCCGCGGCCGGCGTGAACCCGACGAGGTCGGCGAACAGGATGGAGACGTTCTCGAAGCGGTCGGCGATCAGCGTCTCGCCCGCATTGAGGCGCAGCACGATCGGGCTCGGGCAGGATGTTGCGCAGCAGCGCCTCGGAGCGTTCCTTCTCGGCCGTCAGCCGGGACAGATACTCCCGCTCGCGGTCGCGCCAGCGCTTCCGCTCGAGGCAGGCATTGATGCGGGCGCGCAGCAGGACGTGGTTGAACGGCTTCGGCAGATAGTCCTCGGCGCCCGCCTCGATGCAGCGGACGACCGCGTCGGTCTCGCTCAGGCCCGAGATCATGATCACCGGGCGTCGAGCGCCAGCGCTGGTCCGCCTTGAGCCGCTCCAGGACCTCGATGCCGTTCATGTCCGGCATCAGCAGGTCGAGCAGGATCAGGTCGAAGCGGTCGGCCTCGAGGATGGCCAAGGCGTCCAGGCCCGAGGCGGCGACGACCACCTCGTGGCCCTCGTGGACCAGCCGGCGGCACAAGAGGTCGCGGTTGCTCTCATTGTCGTCGACGACGAGGATGCGCCCGCATCTCGGTGGGCTTCGGCGGCTTGCCGGCGGGGCGGAGCGTCCGCAGGAGGCTGACGATGGCCGCATCGGATGCCGTCTCGGACGGCCTTCCCCGGTTCAGCGCTGGCAGATCGCGCCGGCCGAGGTCGACGATCGCGTCGATGCCGTCGAGCAGCTGTCGCGCCTCGACGAGCAGCCTTTCGAGGTCGGCGCGGATCGCCTGGGCGCTCGGCCCGCTGTCCAGGTCCTCGAGCACCATCTCGCTGTAGCCGATGATGGCGTTGAGCGGCGTGCGCAGATCGTGCCGGAGCTGCGCCTGGAAGCCGACCGATGCCTGCCGGTCCGCTCGCCTCGTCGATCGCTCCGTCTCCGGGATGCCTGTCGACCAGGTCGCTCAGCGTGCGCGCCGCGATCAGCACCTTGTCGCAGATGCGGAAGCACGTCGTCGAGGCCGAGCCGCTGCGCCTCCTCGACGATGATCTCCTGATAGCCGAGGATGGTCGCGCACGGGCGTGACGAGGTCCTGCCAGACGATGGCCAGCGAGGCGCGCCGTCTCGAACTCCGCGTCGGCTTCGGTGCTGGCGGCCATTCGCCCGATCTTCCCTCGCCGGCACGGCCGCTCACGCCCCGCGAAGCAGCCGCTGCATCTTCCCCAGCAGCCGCGGCAGCTCGATCGGCTTGGTGTCGTAGTCGTCGCAGCCGGCCGCCAGCGCCTTCTCCCGGTCGCCGCCATGGCGTGCGCGGTCAGCGCGATGACCGGGATCGAGCTGCGTCTCCGGATCGGCCTTGAGGCGCCGCGTCGCCTCCCAGCCGTCGAGCACCGGCAGGCTCATGTCCATGAGGATGAGGTCGGGCCGCTCGGCGCCGGCCATCGCGACGCCGCTGGCGCCGTCCTGGGCGATGACCACCTCGTAGCCCTGCCGGTCAGCCGACGCGACAGCATGTCGCGGTTCAGCTCGTTGTCCTCGACCAGGAGGATCTTCGCCATGTCACCTCCGTCACTCGTGACGGCCGGTCATCCGGGTCCACCAGTCTGGACGGGCGTCCGACGCGCGGCCTCGATCATGGCGCGCACGGCCGCGATGAGCTCGGCGCGACTGTAGGCGCCTTTCTGGAAGCACGTCCATGGCGTGGCCGCGCAGCCAGTCCAGCTCGTCTCGGCTGAGGTCCTTGGCGGTGACGATGACGACGGGAATGTCGCGCCAGGCCGCGGTCTGCGCGCACCGCGCGCAGCACCTCGAAGCCGTCCATCTCCGGCATCATCAGGTCGAGCAGCATCACGGCGGGCGTCGCCTTCGCCGAGCTGCTGCGAGCCCTTCCGTGCCCGTTGGCCGCCTCGCGCGACCGTCCAGCCCTCCCTGACCAGCGTCCGGCGCAGCACGTCGCGCGTCGCCGGTCGTCGTCGACGACCAGGACTGTCGGGCGCGGTCGCCGGGCGCTGGACGCGCTCCAGCAGCTGCAGCAGCTCCTGCGGGTCGATCGGCTTGGTCAGGTGCTCGGCGGCGCCGAGCGCGAAGCCCATCTCCCGGTCGCCGAGGATCGGTCACCAGGATGACCGGGATGTCGCACAGCTCCGGGTCGGCCTTGAGCAGCCGCAGCACCGTCCAGCCGTCGAGTCCGGCATGATCACGTCGAGGGTGATCGCGTCGGGCTGCTCCTCGCGCGCCAGCCGCAGGCCGTCGCGTGCCGCCCGCGGCGGTGCACGACGCGATAGCCTTCCTGCGCCGAGCGCGCTCGCCGAGCAGCTCGCGTGCCGTCGCGCTCGTCGTCGACCACCAGCACCGTGCCGATGGCCGCCCCGCTGGCGCGCCAGCTGCGCCGCCTGCGGCTGGCCGAAGCGTAAGTCGTAGACTGCCGGCAGCGTCATGGTGAAGGTCGAGCCCTTGCCGAGCTCGCTGTCGGCCACCGACGTCGCCGCCGAGCATCCGGCAGAAGTGCCGGGTGATGGCGAGCCCGAGCCCGGTGCCGCCATAGTTCCGGGTGGTCGAGGCGTCGGCCTGGCTGAAGGCCTGGAAGAGCGCCGCCAGTCTGCTCCGGCGTCATGCCGATGCCGGTGTCGGACGACCTCGAACTCCACCAGGTCGCCGCCGCTCGGCCAGCCGTCGTGCCGACAGCGTGATCCGGCCCTCCTTGGTGAACTTGGCGGCGTTGCTGAGCAGGTTGAACAGGATCTGGCGGAGCTTGGTCTGGTCCGAGCTGCATCGCGCCGAGGTCGGGCCGTGCCGCGAGCTCGAAGCTGTTGCCGTTCTTGGCCACCAGCGGCTCGACCGTGGCACTGCACCTCGGCGAGCAGGCCGGCGACGTCGAACGCCTCGAGGAACACGTCCATCTTGCCGGCCTCGATCTTCGACAGGTCGAGGATGTCGTTGATCAGGCCGAGCAGGTGCTTGCCGGCGCCGCGGATCTTCTCGAGGTCGGGCCTGAGCTCCGGCCGCCCAGCTCCTCGGCCTCCTCGAGCAGCATCTCGCTGTAGCCGATGATGGCGTTCAGCGGCGTCCGCAGCTCGTGGCTCATGCTGGCGAGGAAGTCGGACTTCGCCTGGCTGGCGCGAACCGCCTCGTCGCGGGCGGCCGCGAGCTCGGTCGTCCGCTGCCGGACCAGCTCCTCCAGGCTGTTGTTGAGCTCCTGCAGGCGGACATTCGTGTCGTAGATCTCGCGCGTCTTCTCCTCGGCGATCGCCTCGGCCGCCTTGCGCGCCTGCTTCTCCCGTTCCAGGCGGCGTTCGAGCTGCTCGACGCTCCTCACTGCGGGGCATCTCGCTGCGTGATCACGAAACGAGCCGCCGTGCCTGCGCCCGCCGAGAGATCCTCGATCTCGATGTCGGCGGTCTCGCCGAAATGCGTCAGGCAGCCGCGGATCAAGCCCTCGGCCAGCGGCGCGAACGGCCGCGAGGACCGGTAGGTGAGGCGCATGGTTCCAGGACGCGTCAGGTCGCACGCGAACGACGGCAGCTCCGCTTCCGGATAGAGCTTGCGCACCTCGACATGAATGTAGTCCTCGACGTTCGCCAGGAACCCGAACGCCGAGTCCACGCCGTCGAAATATTTCGGGTAGAGCGCCGAGAACCTCGAGAACAGATACTCGCCGAAGGCGCGCATGAGGTCGGGTGTGGGGATGCCGGTTTCCTTGCTGAGGTTGGACACCAGCTTGATCATCTCGGTGTGATTGTAGGTGCCGACCGTCGTGTAGACGCCACCGGACGGCAGGTCCGCTTCGTCGACGATGCGATCCGCCAGGTCGGGCGAGAAGGCTCCCTCGACCATCTCGAGGAATTCGGTGAAGACAATGCCCTTCATCGTCTGCCGTTCGCCAGCCTGCACCCGCGCGACCGACCTCGCCTAGCTTCGGCAAAGGCGGCACGCGAGCGCAGAATGCCACCGATCACGCCGCATGGGAAGGGAAGGCAGAGCCTCCGATCCGCCTGGCCGCGACGGCCGCGTTCCGCCTACAGCGGCCGTGGCCTCAGCGGCTCGCCGATGCCGCATTCGAGCGCATCGGCATCCCAGCTGCCGAGCCGGGCAGCGGCCTGGTAGGTGCTCTGCAGGAAGTCCATCAGCGCCGCTTCCGGATCGGCCGCGGTGCGCACGGCGTCATAGGGCAGCACGAACTCGCCGAGGCGCCGGATGGAACGCCGCCGCCGACGGCTCGACCTTTGCCTCGGCGAAACCTGCCGGGCTTGGATAGGCATAGGAATAGAAGGCCGGGAATTCGACGCCCCCGCCGCCTGGCCAGAAGCCGGCCGACGACACCTCGTGGCTGTAGGCCTCCTGCGTGACCGCGTCGGGAAGCGCCGGCACGCCGCCCGGGTGGAGGGGCGCAGGCCGCCCGGAGAAGCGCGTCACCGCCAGGTCGAAGCTGCCCCAGAACAGATGCACCGGGCTCACCTTGCCGAGAAAGCCGGTGCGGAAGCGCTGGAACACCGACCACACCGCGATCGAGGCCAGGAAGAACCGGTTGACGGCGTCCGCGTCATAGGGCCGCTCGGCGCGGTCCTCGGCAAACGGCTTGGCGTCGGCGATCTCGTTCGGCCGACCGTCGAACTCCGGCGTGCCGCCGAGGCGCTCGATGAGCTCGAGCATCTGGCCGTGAAACGCCGCGACCGACATCGGCTGGAGCGCGAAGTCGGCCGTCGCGCCGCTGCTCGACGCCCCGCGGACGCGATGCGCGACCAGGTCCAGCGCGAGCTCGATCGCCGCGCCCTTGTCGGGAACCGGCCCGGTCGTGAAGCCGCGGGCGTTCGGATAGAGCGTCGCATGCCAGGAATGGTTCACCCAAGGGGTCCGCGCCAGCCTGTACTTGCCGAGGATCTGGGTGAAGAGGTGCAGAGCCGGCGCAAGTCTCGCGCCACGGCTCGTAGGGGATGTCGGGCCACTCATCTCGCATCGCTTGCCTCGCTTCCGGGCGTCTCCTGGCCACCATATGGGAGCCAGGCGGCAGCGGCCAAGAGGCTGGCGCGCCGAAACCCCTGTCGCGACGGCTACTCGACGCCGTAGACCGCCAGCAGCGAGCGCATGCGGGCCACCGCCAGCTCCGGCTTGTCGAGCACGTTGGCCTTGTCGGCGAGCCGGAAGACCTCCGCATAGTGCAGCATGCCGCGCGCCGACTGCATGCCGCCGAGCATGGAGAAATGGTCCTGGTGGCCGTTGAGCCATGCCGAGCAGGACCACCCCGGCCTTGTAGTACTGCGTCGGCGCCTCGAAGATCCGCCGCGACAGCGGCACGGTGGGCGCGATCGTCGAGCGGAACGTGTCGATGTCGTCCTCCGCCAGTGCCGCAAGCGCGTGCGAAGCCGCCGGCGCGACGGCGTCGAAGATGCCGAGCAGGGCATGGCTGTGCCGCCGCCCGTCGCCTTCGATCAGCTCGGCATAGTTGAAGTCGTCGCCGGTGAAGCAGAGCACGCCCTCGGGCAGCCGGTTCCTGAGCTCGACCTCCTTGGCGTTGTCGAGCAGCGAGATCTTGATCCCCTCGACCTTGGCGACGTTGCTGCCGATGATCTCCAGGACCGTGTCGAGCGCGGCCGGGAACCCCTTCGCCGCCCAATAGCCCGCCAGCTGGGAATCGAACGCGTCGCCGAGCCAATGCAGGATCACCTTGTCCTTCGCCTGGCCGAGGATGCGGCCGTACACTTTGGCATAGTCCTCGGGCGACTTCGCAACCCTCGCAAGGGCCCGGCTCGCCATCAGGATCGCCCGTCCGCCATGCTTCTCGATGAACTCGACCTGCGTCTCGTAGGCGCCCACCACGTCGTCGATGGACGTCGCTTCGCGGAGCGGGAGGTGGTCCGTGCCGGCGCCGCAGGCAAGATCGGCCCCCGGCACCGTGCGCGCCTCCGCCAGGCTTTGCGCGATCAGCTCCTTGGCGCCCGACCAGTCGAGCCCCATCCCGCGCTGCGCGGTGTCCATCGCCTCGGCGATCTTGAACCCCAGCGACCACAGGTGATGACGAAAGGCGAGCGTCCGCTCCCAGTCGATGGCAGCGGCGTTCCAGGGATCGCTTTCGCGGAACGGGTCGGCCACCACGTGGGCCGCGGCATAGGCGATGCGGTTGAAGTGCGGAGGGCTCTTCGGGCGCGCCAGCGGCGTGCCTGTCAGCCGGTATTCCGCCACCGTCCCGTCCGCCTGCGGCAGCTTGAGGGAATGTGTCAACACGCGCTCCTCCCAGATGGTCGACGCGACGAATAATTTAGATCGTTCCAAATTGCAAGCTTTGCCGGGCGCAGAATTACGCATTTTGCTACTTGACGATTTGGAACGATCCAATTATTGCAGAGATTGCGTGAGCTTCCTCGGGAGGAGATGGGATGGCCAGGGAACGGGTGACCGTCGTCGACATCGCCAGCGCTGCCGGCGTCTCCAAGTCGACCGTGTCGCTCGTGCTGCGCGGCTCCCCGCTGGTCAACGAGAAGACCCGCGCCAAGGTCAATGCGGTGATGCGCGACCTCGGCTACGTCTATAACCGCGGCGCCGCCAACCTTCGCCAGTCCAGCTCGAAGTCGAAGATCGTCGGCATCGTCGTCAACGACCTGACCAACAGCTTCTTCGCCGAGCTGGCGGTCGGCGTCGACGACGTCGTCCAGTCGGCCGGCTACGTCCAGTTCCTCGCCAACACCGGCGAGAGCATCGACCGGCAGCGCGAGGTCATCGCCTCGATGCGCGAGCACGGCATCTCCGGCCTGGTGATCTCGCCGGCCCGCGGCACGGAAGCCGGCGATTTCAAGCCGCTGACGGCGAGCGGCCTGCCGGTCGTCCTCGCCGTGCGCAACGTGCCGGGCGCCAAGGTGTCGACCGTCATGTCGGACAACCGCGCCGGCGCCTATGCGGCGACCGCGCATCTCGTCGGGCTGGGCCACCGCCGCGTCGCCTTCCTCGGCGGCTTCGCCGACACCGCCGTCTTCGAGGACCGTCTTGCCGGCTACCGCCACGCTCTGCGCGACGGCGGCATCGATGCCGACGACCGTGCTGGTCGTCAGCGCCGCCCCCTCGCGGGCCGGCGGCGTCGAGGCGATCGGCCGCGCCATGCTGGTGGCCGAGCCGCCCACCGCGGCGCTCTGCCTCAACGACGCCGTCGCTTTCGGCGTCTGCGACGGGCTGCGCGCCCGCCGCCTGGAGCCGGGCGCCGACTTCGCGGTGGTCGGCTTCGACGACGTGATCGAGGCCAAGACCGCCGTTCCGGCGCTGACTACGGTTTCCGTCGATCCGCAAGGCATGGGACAGGCGGGCCGCCCAGCTGCTCCTCAAGCAGATCAACGCCGGCACCACCGAGCCCGAGGCGATCGTCAGCGCCGTCCGGCTCGTGGTGCGCGACAGCTGCGGCTCCGGCGGGCCGCGCCTCTGGGAAAGGAAAGCGTCATGACCGTTCGTTGGGGACTCGATCGGCGCCAGCACCATCGCCAAGGAATGGATGATCGGCGCCATCCGCGCCACCGGCGGCGAGGTCGGCGAGCGTCATGAGCTCGAACGCCGGTCGCGGCCAGGCCTATGCCGACGGAAAACGGCATCGCCCGCGCCGTCGATGGCGCTCGACGACTTGGTCGGCGATCCGGACGATCGACGCCGTCTACATCTCGACCACCAACGAACTGCATCGCGACCAGGCGATCGCCGCGGCGCGCGCCGGCAAGCACGTCCTGTGCGAGAAGCCGCTCGCTCTGTCGCTGGCCGACGCGCAGGCCATGGCCGGCGGCCGCCCGCGAGGCCGGCGTGGTGATGGCGCACCAACCACCATCTGCGCAACGCCGCCACCCACCGCGCCATGCGCGAGGCGATCGCGGACGGGCTGCATCGGCACGCCGCTCGCCGCCCGGGTGTTCCACGCCGTCTACCTGCCGCCCCACCTGCAGGGCTGGCGGCTCGACGCGGCCGGACGCCGGCGGCGGCGTCATCCTCGACATCACCGTGCATGACGCCGACACGCTGCGCTTCGTGCTGGGCGACGACCCGGTCGAGGTGGTCGCGCATGGCGCAGCAGGGCGGCATGGGCAAGGAAGGGCTCGACGACGGCGTGATGGGCGTGCATGCGCTTCCAGCTCCGGCCTGCTGGCGCAGTTCCACGATGCCTTCACCGCCAAGTTCGCCGAGACGGGCTTCGAGGTGCACGGCACCGAAGGCTCGCTCATCGGCCGCAACGTCATGACGCAGCGCCCGGTCGGCAGCGTCACGCTGCGCAACGGCGAGGGCGAGCGAGAATTGCCGCTCGACGGCCGCAACCTCTACGAGCGCGTCGCTCGGAAGCCTTCCACGCTGCCGTCGCCGGCGACGGGCGCGCCGGCGGCGACCGGCGAGGACGGCATCTGGTCCCTGGCGACCGGGCTGGCCGACCGCCGAAGCCGTGCGCAGCGGCCGGCAACGTCCGCATCGAACCTGGATTGTGACGCCGATGAGCAAGCTGCATCAGCGCGGCGGAGGCCGCCGCCCTCATCCCGGACGGCGCCGTCGTCACCGTTTCCTCGTCGAGCGGCCTCGGCTGTCCCGATCTGATGCTGAAGGCGATCGGCGAGCGCTTCGACGCGACCGGCCATCCGCGCAACCTGACGACGCTGCACCCGATCGCCGCCGGCGACATGAGCGGCATCAAGGGCATCGACCACATCGCGAAGAAGGGGCTGCTCGCCAGCGATCCTCGGCGGCTCCTATCCTTCGGGCCCCTCCTCGGCCGAGCCGCCGCTGATCTGGCAGATGGTCACCGGCAACGAGATCCCGGCCTACAACATCCCTTCCGGCATCCTCTTCGACATGCATCGCGAGGCCGCGGCCAAGCGCCCCGGCGTGCTCACCAAGGTCGGCCTGGACACCTTCGTCGATCCCGACCGCCAGGGCTGCGCGATGAACGAGGCGGCCAAGGCCGCCGAGCCGGTCGTGAAGAAGGTCGACTTCGAGGGCGAGGAATGGCTGTTCTTCCCGTCGATCGTGCCGTCAGGTCGCCATCATCCGCGCCACCACGGCCGACGAGCGCGGCAACCTCACCTATGAGCACGAAGGCGCCTATCTCGGCGGCCTCGACCAGGCGCTCGCCGCCCGCAACAATGGCGGCATCGTCATCGCCCAGGTCAAGCGCGTCGCCAAGCGAAGGCTCGCTCAAGCCGCACGACGTGCGGGTGCCCGGCATGCTGGTCGACTACGTCGTCGTCGATCCGGACCAGAAGCAGACCACCCAGACCGCCTACGATCCTGCCATCTCGGGCGAGATCTTCCGGCCGCTCGCCAGCTTCCGCGTCCCGGAGTTCAACGTCCAGAAGGTCATCGCCCGCCGCGTCGCGCAGGAGCTCGCAGGCCGGCAGCGCCGTCAACCTCGGCTTCGGCATCTCCGCCAACGTGCCGCGCATCCTGATGGAGGAGGGCCTGCACGGCGCCGTCACCTGGGTCATCGAGCAGGGCGCGGTCGGCGGCGTGCCGCTGCTCGACTTCGCCTTCGGCTGCGCCTCCAACGCCGACGCCTACATGCCCTCGCCCTACCAGTTCACCTATTTCCAGGGCGGCGGCTTCGACGCCTCGCTGCTCTCCTTCCTGGAGATCGGCCGCGACGGCTCGGTCAACGTGTCGAAGCTGGCCTTCCGCCCCCATGTGACGGCCGGCGCCGGCGGCTTCGTCGACATCACGGCGCGCGCCCGCAAGATCGTCTTTTCCGGCATGTACAATGCCGGCGCCAAGGTCGCCATCGCCGACGGCAGAGCTGGTCATCGAGAAGGAAGGCAAGCTGAAGAAGCTGGTCGAGGAGGTCGAGCACGTCACCTTCTCGGGGCGCCGCGCCGTCGCCCAGGGCCAGGACATCACCTATGTGACCGAGCGCTGCGTCATGAAGCTCGACGCCGCGCGGCGTGGTCGTCACCGAGATCGCGCCCGGCGTCGACCTGGAACGCGACGTTCTCGCCCAGTCGGAATTCCCGCTGATCGTCTCGGACGGACTTGAAAACCATGGACGCCAGCGCTGTTCGCCGACGCGCCGATGGGCCTCGCTCTGCCGGCGCTGGCGCCGCGCACGCTCGCCGGGGTGCGCGCCGATGCCTGAGCCGCGGATCAGGGTCGAGGCCGAGGCCGGGTCGCGACGCTCACCGTGTCGCGGCCGGAGCAGCTCAACGCCTTCGACATCCCGATGCTCCAGGACCTCGCCGCGGCCTGCGACCGCATCGAGGCCGACGCCGCCATGCGCGTGCTGATCCTGACCGGCGAGGGCAAGGCCTTCTCGGCCGGCGGCGACATCAAGGCCTGGGCGGGCATGGCGCCCAACGCCTTCGGCCATGACTGGGTGCGCTACGGGCACCGCGTCTTCGAACGCCTGGCCACGCTGCGCATGCCGGTGATCGCCGCCCTCAACGGCCACGCGCTGGGCGGCGGGCTGGAGCTTGCCGCCGCCGCCGACATCCGCATCGCCGAGGCGCAGATCAGGATCGGCCTGCCCGAGACCTCGCTCGGCATGGTGCCCGGCTGGTCCGGCACGCAGCGGCTGGTGCGGCGCTTCGGCAGCCAGATCGTCCGCCGCATGGTGCTCGGCGGCGAGGTCTTCGACGCCGAGGAGGCGCGCCGCAACGGCCTGGTCGATCTCGTCGTCGAGACGGGTGGCGCGCTCGCCGCCGCCAAGGAGTATGCTCTACGGGTCGCCGCGCGCGGTCCGGCCGCCCTGGAGATCTCCAAGCTGATGCTCGCCGTGGCGAGCGGCGAGGACACCGGCGCGGCGGTCGAGGCACTCGGCTCCATCCTCGTCGCCAAGACGGGCGACCTGGAAGAGGGCGTGGCCGCCTTTACGGGCAAGCGCGCTGCCGATTTCAAGGGATCATGGTGATGACGGTTCTGGTTACCCCCTCGCGCCCTGCGCGACCGCAAGGTCCGCGAGTTCGAGATGCTGATCGACGGCCGGCCGAGCAAGGGCGCCGAGGGTCGCACGCTGGAGCGCATCGCCCCCGGCCACGGCGTTACGGTGAGCCGCTACCAGGCCGCCGACCGGCGCGATGCCGAGCGCGCCATCGCCGCCGCCCGCAAGGCCTTCGACGACGGTCCCTGGCCGCGCATGACCGCCGCCGAGCGCTCGCGCATCCTGCTTGACCGTCGCCGGCACTGATCGACGCCCGAGCCGACGAGCTCGCCGAGCTCGACGCGGTGGAGGCCGGCAAGCCCATCACCCAGGTCAAGGGCGAGATCGCCGGCGCGGCCGACATCTGGCGCTACGCCGCCGCACTGGCGCGCGACCTGCACGGCGAGAGCTACAACACGCTGGGCGACGGCACGCTCGGCGTGGTGCTGCGCGAGGCCGATCGGCGTCGTCTCGATCATCACGCCGTGGAACTTCCCCTTCCTGATCGTCAGCCAGAAGCTGCCCTTCGCGCTCGCCGCCGGCTGCACCACGGTCGTCAAGCCGTCCGAGCTGACGTCCGGCTCGACGCTCCTGCTGGGCGAGATGCTGAGCGAGGCCGGCGTGCCGGCAGGCGTCGTCAACATCCTCGTCGGCACCGGCCCCGAGGTCGGCGCCGTGCTCACCTCGCATCCGGCCGTCGACATGGTATCCTTCACCGGATCGACCGGCGTCGGTAAGCTCACCATGGCCAGCGCTGCCCAGACCTTGAAGAAGGTGTCGCTCGAGCTCGGGCGGCAAGAACCCGCAGATCGTCTTCCCCGACGCCGATCTGGACGCCTTCGTCGATGCGGCGGTGTTCGGCGCCTATTTCAATGCCGGCGAGTGCTGCAACGCCGGCTCGCGCCTGATCCTCCACGAGAGCATCGCCGATGCCGCGGTGGAGCGCATCCGCCGGCTGTCGGCCGACGTCAAGGTCGGCGACCCGCTGGACCCGGCGACCCAGGTCGGCGCCATCATCACCCCCGAGCATCTGTCGAAGATCGCCGCCTATGTCGACGCCGCGGCCGGCGGCGGCGCGACGATCGCCCACGGCGGCACGCCGCTCGACCTCGGAATGGGGCAGTACATGGCGCCGACGATCCTCTCCGGCGTCTTGCCCGACATGGCCGTCGCCCGGGAAGAGGTGTTCGGGCCGGTCCTCTCGGTGCTCACCTTCGAGCACCGCCGGAGGAGGCTATCGCCATTGCCAACGCGCGTCGACTACGGTCTGTCGGCGGCCGTCTGGAGCCGCGACTTCGACACCTGCCTGACCGTCGGCCGCCGGGTGCGCGCCGGCACGATCTGGATGAACACCTTCATGGACGGCGCCTCTGAGCTGCCGTTCGGCGGCACCAAGCAGTCCGGCCTCGGTCGCGAGCTTGGTCGCCACGCCGTGGAGGACTATACCGGAGACGAAGACGCTGCAATATGCATATCGGCGGGCGAACCGCATGGTGGATGCCGCCGAACCAACGGCCGGCCGCGGGCTGAGCCCAACCGATCCGCCTCCCCCCACGGGGAGCGCGGGAATTCGAGGCGAAAATGGTTTTCGCCCCGCTACAGCTCCAATGGGAGGATTTACGTGCTCAAGTTCCTGACGACAACCGCACTAGCACTGGCGTTGATGGGCGGCGCGGCCCGCGCCGCCGAGAACGTCGAAGTGCTGCACTGGTGGACCTCCGGCGGCGAAGCCACCGCCCTCGACGTGCTGAAGAAGGACCTCGAAAGCAAGGGTATCGCCTGGACCGACATGCCGGTCGCCGGCGGCGGCGGCACCGAGGCCATGACCGTGCTGCGCGCCCGAGTCACCTCCGGCAACGCCCCGACGGCCGTGCAGATGCTCGGCTTCGACATCCTGGACTGGGCCAAGGAAGGCGTCGCTCGGCAATCTCGACGAGATCGCCGCCAAGGAGAACTGGGACAAGGTGGTGCCGACGGCGCTCCAGCAGTTCTCGAAATATGACGGGCACTGGATCGCCGCGCCGGTCAACGTCCACTCCACCAACTGGATGTGGATCAACAAGGCGGCCCTCGACAAGGCCGGCGGCAAGGAGCCGCAGAACTGGGACGAGCTGATCGTGCTGCTCGACAATTTCAAGGAGCAGGGCATCACTCCGGTCGCCCATGGCGGACAGCCCTGGCAGGACGCCACCATCTTCGACGCCGTCGTGCTCTCGCTCGGCGACGACTTCTACAAGTCGGCGTTCATCGACCTCGATCCGGAGGCGCTGGGCGGCGACAAGATGAAGGAGGCGTTCACCCGCCTGCAGAAGCTGCGCGGCTATGTCGACGACAACTTCTCCGGCCGCGACTGGAACCTCGCTTCGGCGATGGTCATCGAGAGCAAGGCCGGCGTGCAGTTCATGGGCGATTGGGCCAAGGGCGAGTTTATCAAGGCCGGCAAGGTTCCCGGCAAGGACTTCGTCTGCATGCGCTTCCCGGGCACCCAGGGCGCCGTGACCTTCAACTCCGACCAGTTCGTCATGTTCAAGGTCGGCCGAGGACAAGGTCCCGGCCCAGCTGCAGATGGCGTCGGCGATCGAGAACCCGACCTTCCAGTCGGCCTTCAACGTCGTCAAGGGCTCGGCCCCGGCCCGCACCGACGTGCCTGACACCGCGTTCGACGACTGCGGCAAGAAGGCGATCAAGGACCTCGCCGACGCCAACGCGTCGGGCCGGCTCTACGGGTCGATGGCCCATGGCCACGCCAACCCGGCGGCTGTCAAGAACGCCATCTACGACGTCGTCACCCGCGCCTTCAACGGCGAGTTGACGCCGGAAGATGCCGCCAAGGAGCTGCCCAACGCGGTGGCAGCCGCCCAGTAGGCCTTGCAGGGCCGTCGAAAGGCGGCCCTGCCCCGCTTCGTACGCAATCGCCCCGGCCATGCGGCCGGGGCCCGAGGCCCTCGTGACGGTGCACGCCATGGATAGCCGCAGCAAACTCCAGGAGCTCCTGCCCAAGGTCGTCGTGGCCCCGAGCTTCGCTGATCATCCTCGTCTTCGTCTACGGCTTCATCCTCTATACGGGGGTGTTGTCGCTGACCGACAGCAAGATGCTGCCGTCCTACAATTTCGTCGGGCTGCTCAACTATTCGCGGCTCTGGGCGCTGCCGCATTGGTGGCGCGCCATCTCGAACCTGGCGATCTTCGCCTCGCTCTACATCGTGATCTGCTCGGTGCTCGGCCTCTTCCTGGCCATCCTGCTCGACCAGAAGATCCGCGGCGAAGGCGTCCTGCGCCCGATCTACCTCTACCCGATGGCGCTCTCGTTCATCGTCACCGGCACCGCCTGGAAATGGTTCCTCGATCCCGGCATCGGGCTGGAGAACACCATGCACCTGTGGGGCTGGGAGAGCTTCTCCTTCACCTGGATCAAGGACCGCAACTACGCGATCTACTGCCTGGTGATCGCCGCCGTCTGGCAGTCGTCCGGCTTCGTCATGGCGATGTTCCTGGCCGGGCTGAGGGGCGTCGACAACGAGATCATCAAGGCCGCGCAGATCGACGGCGCCACGACCTTCACCATCTACCGGCGCATCATCATCCCGCTGATGCGGCCGGTGTTCCTGTCGGCCTTCGTCGTCCTGGCCCACCTCGCCATCAAGTCCTACGACCTGGTGATCGCGCTGACCGGCGGCGGCCCGGGGCAGGCCACCGAGCTGCCGGCGACCTTCATGTACTCCTACACCTTCACCCGCAACCAGATGGGCATCGGCGCCTCCTCGGCAGTCATCATGCTGATCATGATCTTCTCGATCATCATCCCCTACCTCTATTCCGAGATGCGCGGAGGAAAGCGCTGATGGCCAACCCCGCCGCCTCCCAGAACGCCATTTCCGCACGGCAGCCTCGTTCGCGTGCGTGATCTACGCGGCGCTGGTCCTGTTCGCCATCTACTACCTGCTGCCGCTCTACGTGATGCTGGTGAACTCGCTGAAGCCGCTCGACGAGATCCGCCAGGGCGGCATGCTGACCCTGCCGCGGCAATGGACCATCGAGCCCTGGATCTCGGCCTGGTCGACGGCGCAGGTCGGCGTCCAGCCGACCGGCCTGCGGCCCTTCTTCGTCAACTCGATCCTGATGGTCGTGCCGGCGGTCGCCATCTCGACCGTCATCGGCGCGCTCAACGGCTACGTGCTCACCAAATGGCGGTTCCCGGGCGCCGACGTGTTCTTCGGCCTGCTGCTGCTCTCCTGCTTCATCCCCTTCCAGATCGTGCTGATCCCGATGGCGCGCATCCTGGGCTGGCTCGGCCTGGCCGGGTCGATCCCCGGCCTGGTCCTCGTCCACGTCGTCTACGGCATCGGCTTCACCACGCTGTTCTTCCGCAATTACTACGAGGCCTTCCCGACCGAGCTGGTGCGCGCGGCGCAGATCGACGGCGCGAGCTTCTTCCAGATCTTCAGCCGCATCCTGCTGCCGTCGTCGGGGCCGATCATCGTCGTCTCCGTCATCTGGCAGTTCACCAACATCTGGAACGACTTCCTGTTCGGCGCCTCGTTCTCGGGCGCCACCTCCACGCCGATGACCGTGGCGCTTGAACAACCTCGTCTCCTCCTCGACGGGCGTGAAGGAATACAACGTCCACTTCGCCGGCGCGATCCTCGCCGCCCTGCCGACCCTCCTCGTCTACATCGTGTCCGGGCGCTACTTCGTGCGCGGCCTGATGTCGGGCGCCGTGAAAGGATGACCGCCATGTCGTTTCTCAAGATCATCGGACCTGCGCAAGGCCTATGGCTCGACCGAGGTGCTCAAGGACATCAACATCGAGATCGACAAGGGCGGCTTCCTGGTGCTCGTCGGCCCGTCGGGCTGCGGCAAGTCCACCCTGCTCAACACCATCGCCGGGCTGGAGCCGATCACCTCGGGCGAGATCTCCATCGCCGGCCGCTCGGTGGCCGGCCTGCCGCCCTCCAAGCGCGACATCGCCATGGTGTTCCAGTCCTACGCGCTCTACCCCAACATGACCGTCGCCGGGAACATCGCCTTCGGCATGGAGATCCGCGGCGTGCCCAAGCCGGAGCGCGAGAAGGCGATCCGCGAGGTCGCCGACATGCTGCAGATCGGCCACCTGCTCGAGCGCAAGCCGAGCCAGCTCTCCGGCGGCCAGCGCCAGCGCGTCGCCATGGGCCGGGCGCTGGTGCGCCACCCGCAGGTCTTCCTCTTCGACGAGCCGCTCTCCAACCTCGACGCCAAGCTGCGCGTCGACATGCGCACCGAGATCAAGCGGCTGCACCAGCGGATGAAGACGACGATCGTCTACGTGACCCACGACCAGATCGAGGCGATGACGCTCGCCACCAAGATCGCCGTGCTCAAGGACGGCGTGCTGCAGCAGTTCGGCACGCCGGCCGAGATCTACAACAACCCGGCCAACATGTTCGTCGCCGATTTCATGGGCTCGCCGGCGATGAACCTGCTCACCGGCGACGATCGTCAAGAACGGCAACGGCCTCGAGGTCGCCCTGTCGCGACCCGAACGGCGACCCGTTGCGGCTGCCGATCGTCGGCCGCGACGGCCTGGCTGGCCACGCCGGCCGCGAGGTGATCTTCGGCATCCGCCCGGAGGCGCTGACCGACCCGGACGGTGCCGACCGCAACGCCAGCAGCATTGCCGAAGGCGAGTGCCTGATCGAGGTGGTGGAGCCGGCCGGCTCCGACACCTTCGCCGTCACCCGCCTCGGCGGCAAGGAGATCGTCGCCCGGCTGCGCGCCGATGCGCGCATCCAGGCCGGTCAGCCGGCCCGCCTCGCCTTCAACCTCGACAAGGCGGTGTTCTTCGATCCCCAGAGCCAGGTCGCGTCTGCGCGTGACGCAGCCGGACGTCGTCATCGTCGGCTCGGGGATCGGCGGCGCCACGCTGGCGGCCGGGCTCGCCGCGACGGGCGCCGAAATCCTGGTGCTGGAGGCCGGCGAGCGGCTGGCCGACCGGCCGGAGAACCGCGACCAGCGGGCGATCTTCCAGCGCGGCTTCTTCCGACCCGAAGGAAACCTGGTACGAGGCCGCCGGCACGCCGTTCAACCCCGGCAACTACTACAATGTCGGCGGCAACTCGAAATTCTACGGCGCCGTGCTCGCCCGCTACCGGCGCGAGGACTTCGACGTGATCCGCCACGCCGAGGGCGTCTCCCCGGCCTGGCCCTTTCCCTACGAGGAGCTGGAGCCCTGGTACTGCGGCGGCCGAGGACATGTACCAGGTGCGCGGCGCGGCTGGGCGAGGATCCCGACCGAGCCGCCGCATTCGCGCCCCTACCCGCAGCCGCCGGTTCCTGACGAGCCGCCGATCGCCGACGTGCGCGCCCGCCTGACGCGGCTCGGCCTGCACCCCTATTCGCTGCCGCTCGGCCTCGATCTCGACCGCTGGCTCTCCAAGGGCCGCACGCCCGTGGGACGCCCATCCGCACGCCGACGACGGCAAGATGGACGCCGAGACGGTGGCGCTCGCCCAGGCGCTCCGCCACCCCAACGTAAAGCTGAAGACCGGCGCGCGCGTCGACGCGGCTCGTTCCTGCCGCCAAGGGCAGCGCGCATCGCCTCCGTCGTCTACCGGGAGAACGGCGAGGAGCGCTCCGTCAGCCCGCGGCTCGTGGTGCTCTCGGCCGGCGCCGTGCAGTCGGCGGTGCTGCTGCTGCGCTCGACGACCGACCGCTACCCGGAAGGCCTGGCCAACGCCTCCGACCAGGTCGGCCGCAACTTCATGAACCACAATTGCTCGGCGGTGCTCGCGGTGTCGCCCTCCTATCGCAACACGGCGGTCTACCAGAAGACATTCGGCTTCAACGACTATCTATCTCGGCGACGGCAATGGCGGCCCTCCGCTCGGCAACGTCCAGCTGCTCGGACGCATCTCGGGGGCCATCCTGAAGGCCAGCCTGCCGCTGGCGCCCGAATGGCTGCTCCACCGGCTGTCCTCGCATGCCATCGACTTCTACGCCATGAGCGAGGACGTGCCGAACCCCGAAAGCCGCGTCATGGTCGACGGCGAGCGCATCGTCCTTCAGTGGAAGCGCACCAACTGGGACGCCCATCTCAAGCTGGTGGCCAAGCTGAAGTCCGTCCTCAAGGCCGCCGGCTTCCCGTTGGTGCTCTCCCGCGCCTTCGACAAGCGCACCCCCTCGCATCAGTGCGGAACGGTGCGGATGGGCGCCGATCCGGCGTCGGCGCCGCTGGACACCTATTGCCGCGCCTGGGACCACCCCAATCTGTTCGTCGTCGATGCCGGCTTCCTGCCGACCTCCGCCGCCGTCAACCCGGCGCTGACCATCGCCAGCCAGGCGCTTCGCGTCGCCGATCACATCGCCGCCGGGGATCTCCGCGCATGACCCGGTCCTCCAGGCCCGTGGCACTGGTGACCGGCGCCCGCCGCGGCATCGGCTTCGCCATCGCATCGGCGCTCGCCGAGGCCGGGTTCGACCTCGCCATCACCGACCTCGCCGAGCCGCCGGACGTCGCCGCCGAGGTCGGCCGGCTGAAGGCCGGCGGCGCCCAGGTCGCCTATGTCAGGTCGGACCTCGCCGACCTGGCAAGCCATGGGCCGGCCATCGACGCCGTCATGGCGCGTTTCGGCCGCATCGATTGCCTGGTCAACAATGCCGGCAGGGGTTCCGTCGCCAGGGGCGATTTCCTGTCGCTCACCCCCGACAATTTCGATGCCGTGCTGTCGACCAACCTCCGCGGCACGATCTTCTTCACCCAGGCCGTGGTGAAGGCCATGCTGAGCGCGCCGGCGGAGGGGCCGCGCACCGATCATCAACGTCACCTCGGTGTCGGCCGAGCTCACCTCGCCCGAGCGCCTCGACTATTGCATCAGCAAGGCCGGCCTCGCCGCCTTCAGCCGTGGCCTGGCGCTGCGCCTCGCCGAGGCGGGCATCGGCGTGTTCGAAGTTCGCCCCGGCATCATTCGCACGGACATGACCGCCGCCGTCTCGGCCAAATACGACCGCCTGATCGACGACGGCCTGGTGCCGATGAAGCGCTGGGGCGAGCCCGGCGACGTCGCCGCCATCTGCGCCGGCCTGGCGCGCGGCGGCTTCGCCTTCGCCACCGGCTCCGTCATCCATGCCGACGGCGGCCTGTCGATCGGCCGCCTTTAGAGCATGATCCCAAAAAGTGGATGCCGGCTTTTGGAAAAGATCATGCTCAAACAAGAGGATAGAGTGCAAGGACGATCATGAGCTACGACTACATCATCACAGGAGCAGGGCCGGCAGGCTGCGTGCTCGCCAACCGCCTCACCGAGGACCCGGACGTCCGCGTCCTCCTGCTCGAAGCCGGCGGCGGCGATTGGCACCCGCTGTTCCACATGCCGGCCGGCTTCGCCAAGATGACCAAGGGCGTCGCCAGCTGGGGCTGGGAGACGGTGCCGCAGAAGCACATGAAGGACCGGGTGCTGCGCTACACCCAGGCCAAGGTCATCGGCGGCGGCTCCTCCATCAACGCCCAGCTCTACACGCGCGGCAACGCCGCCGACTACGACCTGTGGGCGACCGAGGAAGGCTGCGAGGGCTGGGAGTACCGCTCGGTACTCCCCTATTTCAAGCGGGCCGAGGACAACCAGCGCTTTGCCGACGACTACCATGCCTATGGCGGTCCGCTCGGCGTCTCGATGCCGGTCTCGGCGCTGCCGATCTGCGACGCCTACATCCGCGCCGGGCAGGAGCTCGGCATTCCCTACAATCCCGACTTCAACGGCCGGCAGCAGGCCGGCGTCGGCTTCTACCAGCTCACCCAGCGCGACCGTCGCCGCTCCTCGGCCTCGATGGCCTATCTCGCGCCGATCCGCGACCGCAAGAACCTCGAAGTGCGCACCGGCGCTCGCGTGGCGCGCATCCTCGTCGAGAAGAACCGCGCCGTCGGCGTCGAGGTCGCCACCAGCCGCGGTGCCGAGACGATCCGCGCCGAGCGTGAGGTGCTGGTCTCGTCCGGCGCCATCGGCTCGCCCAAGCTTCTGCTGCAGTCGGGCATCGGCCCGGCAGATCACCTTCGCTCGGCCGGCGTCGCGGTCCGCCACGACCTGCCCGGAGTGGGCGGCAACCTCCAGGACCACCTCGACCTCTTCGTCATCTGCGAATGCACCGGCGACCACACCTATGATGGCGTGACCAGCCTTCACCGCACGCTGTGGGCGGGCATCCAGTACGTGCTGTTCCGCACCGGCCCGGTCGCCTCGTCGCTGTTCGAGACGGGCGGCTTCTGGTACGCCGATCCCGACGCCCGCTCGCCCGACATCCAGTTCCATTTGGGGCTGGGCTCCGGCATCGAGGCCGGCGTCGCCCGGCTGAAGAACGCCGGCGTGACCTTGAATTCCGCCTATCTGCACCCGCGCTCGCGCGGCACGGTGAGGCTGGCCTCGGCGGACCCGGCCGCCGCGCCGCTGATCGACCCCAACTACTGGGCCGACCCGCACGACCTCAAGATGTCGATCGAAGGGCTTAGGATCGCCCGCGAGATCATGCAGCAGCCGGCGCTGCGCTCCTATGTGCTGGCCGAGCGGCTGCCCGGGCCGGACGTCCGCTCCGATGCCGAGCTGTTCGACTATGCCTGTGCCAATGCCAAGACCGACCACCACCCGGTGGGAACCTGCCGCATGGGGGTCGGTGCCGACGCGGTGGTCGGACTGGACCTCAAGGTGCACGGGATGGAGGGCTTGCGCGTTTGCGATTCCTCCGTGATGCCGCGCGTTCCCTCCTGCAACACCAACGCGCCGACTATCATGGTCGGCGAGAAGGGCGCCGACATCGTCCGCGGGTTGCCGCCGCTCGCGCCGGCCATCTTCGCCAGCGAGCGGAACGACCAGCGGCCGCGCGCCCGCACTGAAATTAGCTAGCATGGCGCGCCGCGCGCGAACGTGCCACTTTGGGCCGTCGGCCCTCCGAACGAGGCACGGGCGATGCAAGGAGCAGACGCATGGACGAGCCTTCTGACTGGCGCCACATGTCGACGGCGCCCCGCGACGGCAGCCGCATCCTGGTGACGGTGCGCTCCTCTGAGCAGGGCCCGGCCGAGGTCGACGTGGCCTATTGGGCAAGAGCCGACCAGTTCGCCAGCGAAGGTTGGCGCGCGGCCGATTCGCATCCCGGCCAGATCGTCGGCTATGCGGAGCCGGAGCTGAAATGCTGGATGCCGCTGCCCAAGGCCAATCTCAGCCGCGCCGACGCCGAAATGCCGGCCGCCTGGCAGGGCGACGACACCGAGGAGCTCTACGGCTCCGGCATATGACGCCTCGCCGCTGCGCCCCGCAACGAATACGGCAGCCGCCCGTTGGGCTGCCGAGCTTGGCGGTTCCAGCGAGCATTTTGGCGGCACCGGCGAGTGACGGCGCGGCCGCTCGGCTCGATCATCGGCTCTTCCCATGAAAGGATTCTCCATGAAGACGACTGCACTCGCCTTGACCCTGCTCTGCGCCGCCGGCGCCATGCCTTCCCTCGCCCAGGCCCAGGAGGCTGCCGCTGCCGCCACGCTGAGCGACAAGGACGGCAAGGCGCTCGGCACGGTCACCTTCAAGGAAACCCCGACCGGCTTCGTCCAGGTCATCGTCGAGCTCGCCGGCGTGCCGATCGGCGCGCACGGCTTCCACATCCACGAGAAGGGCAGCTGCGACCCCGCCGAGGGCTTCAAGTCGGCCGGCGGGCACTATTCGGGCGGCATGAAGCACGGCGTCCTGACCGAAGGTGGCCCGCATGCCGGCGACCTGCCCAACCTCAATGCCGGGCCTGACGGGGTGGTCAAGGTCGAGGTCTTCACCGATCTCGTCTCGCTCGATCCGGCCGGCAAGAACCCGCTCAAGGATGCCGACGGCTCGGCCGTCGTGCTGCACGCCAACCCCGACGACCACGCCAGCCAGCCGTCCGGCGAGGCGGGCGGCCGCATCGCGTGCGGCGTCGTGGAGTGAGGCGGGCTCAGCCTTCCCAGAACTGGTCGAGCCACAGGTTGAGGCGCGTGAAGCCGGTGGCGCTCACCGCGTAGAAGCGCCTGGTTCCCTCGGCGCGGGCGCTGACCAGCCCCGCGTCGAGCAACACCTTCAGGTGCTGCGACACCGCCGGCCGCGATACCGGCAGGCCGGCGGCCAGCTGGTTGACGGTCTTCTCGCCGCGCCGCAGCTCCTCGAGCAGGTGGCGACGGTTGGCGTCGGCGATGGCGATGAAGGCGTCTCCCTCGTTCATGCCTTCCTTTTTGGGACAAGCCAGGGCGATTCTCAACCGGGTTGTTCGGCCTCGCCGCGCGGATCGAGCCGCAGCGCCTCCGGCGTCACGGCGCGGTCGGATGGCAGGGCGTTGAACGCCTCGCGCTCTTCCACCGGCACCGGCGCCCGCTTGCTGACGCGCAGCGCCGCATAGCCGGCGAGCGAAGCGTGCGCCAGCGCCGTCGCCAGGAACAGGCTCTCCGGTCGCATGACCCCCATCAGGGCGGCCCCCAGCAGCGGCCCGATCATCGTCCCGAACCCATAGAGCAGCAGCAGTCCGCCCGACACCTTCACGAAATCCTCGGCGCTGGCGTGGTCGTTGGCATGCGCGACCGCCAGCGAGTAGAGCGTGTAGGCCAGCGCGCCGTAGAGCGCAGTCATGGTGATGACGATCGCCGCGTCGCGCGGCGTCGCGAAGAACACCAGCAGCGCAAAGAGCGCCGAGCCGAGCGACGCCCCGGCCAGCACGTAGCGGCGGTCCGTGCGGTCCGAGAGGCGGCCGACCGGCATCTGCATGGCCGCGCCCGCGACCACGACCAGGCTCATCATCAGGGCGATCTCCGCCGTGGTGATGCCGATGCGGGCGCCGTAGACGGCGCCGAGCGTCCCCCAGGCGCCGTTCGCCACCCCGATCAGCAGGCAGCCGACGAAGGAGACCGGCGAGTTGGAAAACAGCCCCCTGAGGTCGAGCGACACGTCCTGCAGCGGCTTGGGGCTTGCCGCCGACGACACCGCCGTCGGGATGAGCGAGCAGCAGAAGAAAATGCCCGTCACCATGAACAGCGCGTCGTTGCGCACGTCGCCGGCCGCGACGATCATCTGCCCGGCCATGATCGAGGCATAGGTGACCATCATGTAGAGGCCGAACACGGTGCCCCTGTTCTCGTTGGTGGCGCGCTCGTTGAGCCAGCTCTCGATCACCATGAAGGCGCCGGCCATGGTGAAGCCGGTGCCGGCCCTGAGCAGGATCCAGGTCGGCCCGTTGATGACCAGTCCGGTGAGCAGCGCGATGATGGCGCCCGAGGCGGCGAAGGCGCCGAAGGCACGCACATGGCCGACGCGGCGCACCAGCCGCGGCGCCAGCAGGCACCCGCCGATGAAGCCGCCCGCCCAGGCGGTCCCGAGCAGCCCTAGCGTCACCGTGGTGAAGCCCTCCTCCTGGCCCCGCAGCGGCATCAGAAGGCCGAGCAGGCCCGACGCGGCGAGCAGGAACGCGGTACCGCGCAGCAAGGAGAGGATGGGACGGTAGGCTGCGAACATTTCGAGGAGAGCTCCAGGCTAGAGCATGATCCCAAGAAGTGGATGCCGGTTTTTGGAAAAGATCATGCTCAAACAAAAGGCTAGAGTGCGAGGACGATTCGAAGAAGCGTCATTGCGCTCTTGAGGGCGACGGTCGATCACGGCGAGAGTGTCGCACGCCGCCCGCCCCCGTGGATCAAGTTCGGCGAAACAACGCCTCGGCGGCCGTGCGCGTGGTGTCCTTGGCCTTGAGCTCGACCTCTAGTCGCTCGATTTCGGCGGCGAGCACGGCGATCCTCGCCTCCAGCTCGCCGACGGAAAGCAACGAAAGGTCCTGGCCGATCTCGTGGGCGCGCGCCGGCTTCTTGGGTTCGTCGTCGAAGATTGCCATGGCTTTCTCCCGATGATTTGCGGAGAATACATAGCAGGCGAGGCCCGAGGCAAATCGGAGGCGACAGCGATGCACGACGGCGCGACCGTTCCGGCCATGATGACGGCCATCGCGATCACCCATCCCGGCGGCCCGCTGGTGCTCAAGCCGGAACGCCGCGACGTGCCGCGCCCCGGCCCCGGCCAGATCCTGATCCGCGTCAGGGCGGCCGGCGTCAACCGGCCCGACGTGCTGCAGCGCCGCGGCCTCTACCAGCCGCCACGCGGCGCCTCCGAGCTGCCAGGCCTGGAGGTTGCCGGCGAGGTGGCGGCCGTCGGCCCCGGCGACAATCGCTGGCAGGTCGGCGACGCCGTCTGCGCGCTGACACCGGGCGGCGGCTATGCCGAATACTGCCTGGTCCATGGCAGCAACGCGCTTCCCCTGCCCCAGGGCTTCACCTTCACCGAGGCCGCGGCCGTGCCGGAAACCTTCTTCACCGTCTGGCACAACGTGTTCCAGCGCGGCGGCCTGCAGCCGGGCGAGACCCTGCTGGTGCATGGCGGGGCCTCGGGCATCGGCACTACGGCGATCCAGCTCGCCCATGCCTTCGGCGCCATCGTGATCGCCACCGTCGGCTCGGAGGAGAAGTGCGCCGCCTGCCGCCGGCTGGGCGCCGCGCGCGCCATCAACTACCACCGCGAGGATTTCGTCGCCGCGGTCAAGGAGGCGACCGGCGGCAACGGCGCCGAGCTGGTGCTCGACATGGTCGGCGGCGACTACGTGCTGCGCAACTACGAGGCGGCCGCGGTCGACGGCCGCATCGTCCAGATCGCCACCCAGAAGGGCCCCGTCGCCTCGACCGACTTCGCCAAGCTGATGGTCAAGCGGCTGACCCATACCGGCTCGACGCTCCGGCCGCGCACCGTCGAGTTCAAGGCGGGGGTCGCGGCAGCGCTCGAAGCCGAGGTCTGGCCGCTGCTCGCCACCCGTCGCATCGCCCCGGTGATGGACATGATCTTCTCCCTTCGCGAAGCCTGGCGGGCGCATGAGCGCATGGAGGAAGGCAGCCACATCGGCAAGATCGTTCTCGACGTGGCCTAGGGCAGGCCCGGCCCAGGCTGGCGCTGCGGAACTTCCTTGCCCCTGCCGGGGAAGCTCGCTATATAGCGGTCGATTTCCCCATTCTGGTGGCACTGACCACCGCCCGCGCAAGGGACGCGGGCGAGCAAGAGGACTTTTCTGATGGCCAACACGCTCCTGATGCCCAAGGCGACCGCCGTCTGGCTTGTCGACAACACGGCGCTGTCCTTCGACCAGATCGCCCAGTTCTGCACGCTTCATCCGCTCGAGGTGAAGGCGATCGCCGACGGCGAATCCGCGCAGGGGATCAAGGGGATGGACCCGGTGATCACCGGCCAGCTGACGCGCGAGGAGATCGCCCGCGGCGAGGCCGATCACAACCATCGGCTCAAGCTTTCCGATCCCAAGGTCCGCGTGCCCGAATCCAAGCGCAAGGGCCCGCGCTACACCCCACTGTCCAAGCGCCAGGACCGCCCCAACGCCATCCTGTGGCTGGTCCGCAATCATCCCGAGCTCAAGGACGCGCAGATCTCGCGCCTGGTGGGCACCACCAAGTCGACCATCGAGCAGATCCGCGAACGGCGTCACTGGAATTCGACCAATCTGGTGCCCATGGACCCTGTAACGCTCGGCCTCTGCTCGCAGATCGACCTCGACCTCGAGGTGCAGCGCGCCTCGCGTGGCCAGCAGCCTGCGGCGCCCGTCGGCGACACGTTGCTGCCGGCGTCCATCACCGAGCGCCTGCCGGCCGAGACGGAGGCGCAGCGCGACGAGGACAAGGAGCTCGACGCCGATGCGGTGTTTGCCAAGCTCTCCTCGCTGAAGGCCAAGGAGCCGCAGCCCGACGACGAGTGACGGCGGCCGACCCGGCTCGCCAAGCAAAAAGCGCGCCCTTCGGCGCGCTTTCTTTTTGTCCGCAGCCGAGGCGGCTCAGCCGGTGCGCTTGGCGTCGGCGGAGGGGTAGGCGCTCGATGCGCCCGTCACCTCGTTCATCTCGGCGCGCCGGTAGAAATCGGCGAGCTGCTTGCCCCGTTCCGGCTTGAAGGTGCGGCCGGCCGGCGCCACCGAAGCGATGCGATCGATGCGGAAGGCGCGGAAATCCTCACGCAGCTCGCACCAGGCGACGAGTGTCCACACCTTGCCCCAGAACCACAGCCCGAGCGGGCGCGCCTCGCGCATCGTGCTGCGCCCGGCCTCGTCGCGGTAGTCCAGACTGAGCACGTTCCGCTTCTCGACGGCCCGCTCGATGAGGTCGATCGCCTCGCGGTCGGCGTTCGACACCACATACATCGGCGCGTGGATCTCGGTCCGGGCGATGCGGTCCTTTTCGCTGTCGGGCAGCACCGCGCCGATCTTCACCAGCGCCTCCTCGGCCGCGCGGGCCATCGTGGCGCCGCCGAAGGCACGCACCATGCGGGCACCGGCCACCAGCGCGACGATCTCGTCGCGCGTGAACATCAGCGGCGGCAGGTCGAAGCCTTCCCGCATCATGTAGCCGACGCCGGCCTCGCCATCGATCGGCACGCCGGTCGACTGCAGATCGGCAATGTCGCGGTAGATCGTCCGCTCGGAAACCTCGAGCCATGTGCCGAGCTTCTGGGCGGTGACCAGTCGGCCGCCCCTGAGGTGCTGGACGATCTGGAAGAGACGGTCGGCGCGGCGCATGAGGCAGCTCCCAAGTGGCGACGTCTGAGACTATCATGTCATGCCCCTCCTGACAGCATTCTGTCAGGAGGATGTCAGTTGGCGGCAGCATGCTCCCGGGCAAGCATGGCCGTCATCTCGGCGAATTGCTCGCCGCCTTCGGGATAGAGTGCCTGCAGGAAGGCGACGGCGAAGGTGCCCGGCGCCGAGCCCGGTGCGGTGACGATCCTCCGGTCGGCGACGGCGTGCGGCACGTCGCGATAGCGGTCGGCGCCGCGATAGTCCGGCACATGCCCGAGGATCCAGTCGCGGCCGTTGCTGGTGTGGTCGCGACCGTCCAGCAGCCCGGCCTTGGCCAGCGGCAGCGTGCCGGCGCAGATGCCGCCGACCAGCCCGCCGCGTTCCGCGACGGCGCGCACCAGCGGCTCGACGTCCGGCGGGGAAGGCTCGGCCCAGCCATCCGAGCCGATGATCGCCACCGCATCGAGATCGTCGTTCTCCGCCGCGCCGGCGCCGCGTTGCGGGGTCAGCAGGAAGCCGCTGATTCCCTTGACCGGCCGGGCTCCGGGCGTCAGCGACACCGCTTCGGCGCCGAACCATTCGACGGCCGACGCGGCGAGCGTGCCGTACTCCCAGTCGGCGAATCCGGGGATGAACACGAAGCCGATCGTCTTGCGGGGTCCGGCCATGGAACTCCCCTTTCCGACATCTCGGTTGGAGGGTGTCGCCCTCCGCGCTGGGGGGTCGCGGAGGGCGCGCGGTCTGGATCGGGGCAGGGAAACGAGGGGGAACGCCCCGATCCGGAGGGGGTGAACGGCCGTCAGCCGCTATTCCGCTGCCGCCGCTCGGGGTAGCTGTCGGGCCAGCCGATATCCTTGCGAAGGCTGGCGGGAAGCTCGTTGAGCAGGCGCTCGGTGCGGATCTGGGTGCGATGCGCGCGCATCTGTGCGGCATAGCGCGAGACGGCCTTGAACAGCGTGGGGGTGTAGACGTCCATGACAGGGCTCCTTCTCTCGACGAAGCCACTATCGCACACCCCTCCTGACAACGGTTTGTCAGGAGTTCCGCTACGGAAGGTTCTTTTTTTGTTCCTGACGGTACGCCGGTCGAAACCGGTCCGGAGTGTCGCCCCGAGTTTTGGCGGGTTCGTAGCGCCTACAGGCGGTCGCTGAAACTGGCGCTCCAAAGCAGACTATCCGCTTGTCATCCACAATCTCGAACAGAATTCGGACATAGGGTAGCCGCGTCACAGGCGGCGTCTCGTAGACCCACAGCCCGACGGGATTGCTCGCAGGATGAGGCACTCCCATGGCATGAGGGTTGTGCGCCATTCCATCTTCGATGCTTAATAGAGGTCGATCAGAGGTCTTCGCATGTCAATTCGTTCGACGTCGACAATTCAACCAGGGAGCTCGTAAGGCCTTTGAACCAACACCTTCTCAGGGCTGGCGGCGCCCCATCGATTCCAATCGCGCATCCGCAATTCGTTTGGCCTCTGCTTCCGCCCCTGGCGCCGTCACCTCTGAAGGAGCATTGGGCATCAAATTCCTGGCGTCGTGATCGAGTATGACATCGCCGAACTCCACCGTTCCTATACCATGCCGTGAGAGAACTCGCTGATACGTCTTGAGCAGTGTTGTTATGCCGGCGATACGACCATCTCCTCGATCGTCACCTTTTCGTCTTTCGACAGCTGGTTCGAGTCTGAACTGGCGACCAGTTTGAACTGCTTCTTCAGATAACCATGAGTAGTTGACGCTCTCTACCGCAATGACACCGCTCCGACAGAGTTCGTCCAGCACCGAAGAACGGCGTCGCATGTGGGGCCGAATGGCCGCTTCCGATACTCGGCGCCTTTAACCTGGCACTTCCCCTTGTCGAGATAGGCCACATATCGGTATAGGTCGAGCACCTTGTGCAATTTGACGGCTCCGAGCCGATCCGGCTCGCACGACGAGATGGTGTGCAAGATCGCGCGCGATAGCTTATCGCGGTCGAATTTGTTTGGCGGCTACGCCATTGAGAATAGTGTACGCTTTCCGCAGCGTTCCCGGTCAACTATGACCCTATCATCTTTCACCGGCACCGTGTAGTTCAGCGGCAGCCGACCGCCATCGGCGTAGATCGTCTGGCCGGTGATGTAGCTGGCGTCGTCGGAGGCCAGGAAGGCGGCGATCGAGGCGATTTCGGACGGGTCGCCGATGCGGCCCATCGGCGTCCGCGACAGGATGCGGTTCTTGGCGGCCGGGTCGGCGTTCACGCTGGCCAGCATGTCGGTCATGATCGAGCCCGGCCCGATCGCGTTGACGCGGATGCCGTGCGGCGCCAGCGACAGCGCCATCACCTTGGTGAGCTGGTTGATGCCGCCCTTCGAGACCGAATACGGCACCTGGTTGGCGATCGCGAACACCGCGTTGACCGAGGACATGTTGACGATCGCCCCGGGCTTCTCGCCCGCCTGGACCCGCTCGACCATGTGCCGGGCCACCGCCTGGCCGAGCAGGAACGACCCCTTGAGGTTCACCGTCAGCACGCGGTCGAAATCCGCTTCGGCGATCTCCAGGAAGTCGGCGCCGTGGACGATGCCGGCATTGTTGACCAGGATCTCGACCGAGCCATGCGCGTCGAGCGCCGCCCTAAGCAACGCCTCGACCTCGGCGCGCCGGCCGACATCCGTCTTCACGAAGCGGATGTCGCCGCCGGGCGACAGCGCCCTCTCCGTCTCGACGCCGCGCGCTTCGTCGATGTCGGCGGCCACGACGCGTGCCCCTTCGGCGAGCAGGCGCTCGGCGATGGCGCGGCCGATCCCGGTCGCCGCTCCCGTGACGATCGCCGTCCTGCCGTGAAGTCTCATCTCGTCCCCTCCGCTTGGCGCCCGGACCCTGCGCCGCGCTTCCTGGCCGGTCAAGCCGTCAGCCGCCGAGCCCCCTGCGGCGCAGCGCCGCCGCGATCTCGTCGAGGATCGCCGGGTCGTCGATCGTCGCCGGCATCGCATACGCCTCGCGGTCGGCGATCTTCTGCATGGTCGCCCGCAGGATCTTGCCCGACCGTGTCTTCGGCAGCCGCTTGATCGTCACCACCATGCGCAGCGCGGCGACCGCGCCGATCCGCTCGCGCACCAGGGCGACGATCTCCTCCTCGATCTCCGCCGCGTCGCGCTCGACCCCCGCGTTGAGCACCACGAAGCCGCAAGGCACCTGGCCCTTCAAGGCGTCGGCGATGCCGATCACCGCGCATTCGGCGACGTCGGGATGCTCGGCCAGCACCTCCTCCATGCCGCCGGTCGACAGCCGATGGCCGGCGACGTTGATGATGTCGTCGGTGCGCGACATGATGAACAGATAGCCGTCGTCGTCGACGAAGCCCGGCGTCGGCCGTCTTGTAGAACCCCGGAAACTCCGCCAGGTAGGCGTCGCGGAAGCGCTGGTCGGCGTGCCACAGCGTCGGCAGGCACCCAGGCGGCAGCGGCAGCGTCACCACCACGTTGCCGAGCGTTCCCGGTGCCACCTCGTGTCCCGCATCGTCGAGGATGCGGATGTCGTAGCCCGGCATCGGCACGCCGGGCGACCCGTGCTTGACCGGCAGCATGCCGAGCCCGACCGGGTTCTGCGACATCGGCGATCCGGTCTCCGTCTGCCACCAATGGTCGATCACCGGCACCTTCAGCCGGTCCTCGGCCCAGCGCAGGGTCTCGGGGTCGGCTCGCTCGCCGGCCAGGAAGAGGGTTCGGAAGCCCCCGAGGTCGTAGCGGCCCACCATCTCGCCGCGCGGGTCCTCCTTCTTGATGGCCCGGAAGGCGGTCGGCGCGGTGAACAGCGCCGCGACGCCATGCTCGGCGATGACCCGCCAGAATGTGCCCGCATCCGGCGTGCCCACCGGCTTGCCCTCGAACAGCACCGTCGTGCAGCCATGCAGGAGCGGCGCGTAGACGATGTAGGAATGGCCGACCACCCAGCCGACGTCCGAAGCGGCCCAGAACACCTCGCCGGGGCGCACGCCGAACTCGTTCCCCATCGACCATTGAAGGGCGACCATGTGCCCACCATTGTCGCGCACGACGCCCTTGGGCTGACCCGTCGTGCCCGAGGTGTAGAGGATGTAGAGCGGGTCGGTCGCCGCCACCGGCTCGCACGGCACGCTGCGGCCTTCGGCGCGCGCCGCCGCGACCAGCGGCCGCATAGTCGAGGTCGCGCCCGGCCACCAACGCGCATTCGAGCTGCGGCCGCTGCAGCACCAGGCAATGCTCCGGCTTGTGGCGGGCCTGCTCGATGGCCGCGTCGAGCAGCGGCTTGTAGGCCACGGTCCGCCCCGGCTCCAGCCCGCAGGAGGCGGTGACGATCAGCCTGGGCGCCGCATCGTCGATGCGGGTCGCCAGCTCGCGCGAGGCAAAGCCTCCGAACACCACGGAGTGGATGGCGCCGATGCGGGCCGCGGCGAGCATCGCGAACACCGCTTCCGGCACCATCGGCATGTAGAGGATGATGCGATCGCCCTTGACGATGCCGAGGTCCTGGAAGACCGCCGCAAGTGCCTCCACCTCGCGCTTCAGCTCCGCATAAGTGAAGCGGGTGCAGCTGCCGGTCATCGCGCTGTCGTGGATCAGCGCCGTCTGGGCGGCTCGCCCGCCGTCGACATGCCGGTCGACCGCGTTGTGGCAGGTGTTGCAGAGCCCGCCCGCAAACCAGCGGCCATAGACGCCGGCCGAAGCGTCGAACACCTGGTCGTAGGGCCGGAACCAGTCGATCGCCGCGGCGGCCTCGGCCCAGAAGTCCTCCGGATCGGCTTGCCAGCGGCGGTAGACGTCATGATAGCGTGAGGCCATGATTTCCTCCCGGGCGCTCCGTCCCCTGATGCCACCCGCCGCCGCAGCTGTCCATCGCACCAAGGTCGGTGCCTCTGGCTTCGCGCCTAGGCTGGCCGGCTGAGGCGCGTCAGATGGGCAAGCTCCTCGCGCTCATCCTGCTTGCCGCCATGGCCGTGCAGGTGATCAGGCCGCTCGGCCTTCCCGGGCTCAGGCGACGCGGCGACTTCTGGAAGATCGCCGTGGCCGCCATCGCAGTGATGATGCTCGCCGCTCTCGTCAGGCCCTGAGCCTTTTTCAGCCAACGCTGTAAGCCGCCTTCTCCTTCGCCTCGCTCCAGGCGCCGGTCGCGGCGAGCGCGTTCATCCGCGCGCGATGCAGGAAGGCGCGCTGCCCGGCCGCCAGATTGGCCGCCTTGCCACCCCACGCCTCGATGGCCGCGGCCTGCAGCGCCCTGCCATAGGAGAAGGTCAGTCGCCAGGGGAGCGGGCCGGCGGCGTTCATCAGCGACAGATGCGCCGTCGCCTCCTCGTCCGACTGGCCGCCGGACAGGAAGGCGATGCCACCGACGGCGGCAGGAACGGTGCGCCTGAGCACGCGCAACGTCGCCTCGGCCACCTCCTCGGGCGTCGCCTTGCGGGCCCGCTTGCCGTCGAGGACCATGTTGGGCTTGAGCACCATCCCCTCCAGCGAGATGCGGGCCGCATAGAGCGCGTCGAACACCGTCTCCAGCACGAAGCGGGTCACCTCCTCGCAGCGGCCGATTGAATGCGTGCCCGGCTCGCCGTCCATCAGCACCTCCGGCTCGACGATGGGCACCAGCCCGCCCTCCTGGCAGAGCGCCGCATAGCGGGCGAGCGCGTCGGCGTTCTGGCGCACCGCCGAGGCGGTCGGCAGGCTGTCGGAGATGGCGATGACGGCCCGCCACTTGGCGAAGCGGGCGCCCAGCCCGTAATACTCTTTGAAGCGGTCGCGCAGGCCGTCCAGCCCCTCGGTGATGGTCTCGCCGGGAAACAGCGCCAGCGGCTTGGCGCCTTCGTCCACCTTGATGCCGGGCACGGCGCCGGCAGCGCGGATCAGCTCGACCAGCGGCGTCCCGTCGGCGGCCTTCTGGCGCAGCGTCTCGTCATAGAGGATGACGCCCGAGATGCAGTTGCGCATCGCATCCTCGGTGCGGAACAGCATCTCGCGATAGTCGCGGCGCGTCTCCTCGCTCGAGGCGAGGCCGATCGCGTCGAACCTCTTCTTGATGGTGCCGGAGCTCTCGTCGGCGGCGAGAATGCCTTTTCCCTTGGCGGTCATGGCGGCCGCGATGTCTTCGAGACGGTCTTGCATCTGCCTTCCTCCCTGCCTTGCGGCCCGGCTCAGGCCTTGAGCACCTCGACGCCGGGCAGCGTCTTGCCTTCCATCCACTCCAGAAAAGCACCGCCGGCCGTCGAAACATAGGTGAAATCGTCGGCGACGCCGGCATGATTAAGCGCTGCGACCGTGTCGCCGCCGCCCGCCACCGAGACCAGCTTGCCGGCCTCGGTTCGCCCGGCGGCATGCCGCGCCACCGCCACTGTCGCGCGGTCGAAGGGCGCGATCTCGAAGGCGCCGAGCGGCCCGTTCCACACCACCGTGGCGGCTTGGTCGATCCACTGGTTGATCGCTTCGACCGTCTTCGGCCCGACGTCGAGGATCATCCCGTCGTCGGGCACCGCCCCGACCGGAACCGTCTGGCTGGCCGCGCCGGCCTTGAACTCCCAGGCGACCACGGCATCCGAAGGCAGCACGATGGTGCAGCCGGCATCGACCGCCGCGGTCATGATCTGCTTCGCCGTCGCGGCGAGGTCGCGTTCGGCGAGCGACTTGCCGATCGCCGTGCCGCGTGCGGCAAGGAAGGTGTTCGCCATGCCGCCGCCGATCACCAGGGCGTCGACCTTTTTCACCAGATTGGTGAGCAGGTCGATCTTGGACGACACCTTGGCCCCGCCGACGATCGCCACCACCGGCCGCGTCGGGTTGCCCAGCCCCTTCTCCAGCGCCTCCAGCTCGGCCTGCATGGTGCGCCCGGCAAAGGCCGGCATGCCGCGCGCCAGCCCCTCGGTCGAGGCATGGGCGCGATGGGCGGCGGAGAACGCGTCGTTGACGTAGATGTCGCCGTGCTTGGCCAGCGCCTCGACGAACGCCTCGTCGTTCTCCTCCTCGCCCTTGTGGAAGCGGGTGTTCTCCAGCAGCAGGATGTCGCCGTCCGCCATTGCCTCGACGGCGTCCTCCGCCTCCCGGCCGATGCAGTCGGCCGCAAACCCCACCGGACGCCCGATCACGCCGGCCGCCGCGTCGGCGATCGGCTTCAGCGAATGCTTGGGGTCGGGCCCGCCCTTGGGGCGCCCGAAATGCGCCAGCAGGATCACCCGGGCGCCCTTGTCGGCCAGCTCGGCCAGCGTCGGCGCCACGCGCTCGATACGGGTGGCGTCGGTGACCTTGCCCTCGGCGACCGGCACATTGAGATCGACGCGGCAGAGCACCCGCTTGCCCTTGATGTCGCCAATCGAGTCGAGCGTCTTGAAAGCGGTCACGGCCGGTCCTCCACCTGAAACGCCGGACATTATCGCGCGGCGCCGGCGATGCAAGGCGCCTTTCGGTCCGTTCAGGCGCTGGCCGGCGGCGGCGCCTTGGCGGTGAAGCGGCGCCACAGCGCCACCAGCCGGTCACCGAGCTCGCCGAAGCTCAGGAACACCGGCACGCTCGGGCCGCGCGCCACCGGCTCGATCGACAGGCCGATCGACATGATGCGGCCCTTCTCGTCGACGTCCCGGACGATCAAGTCGATCGTCCCGAGCGGCACCCGGTCGGCATATTCGTGATGGCCGCCGAGGCGCTGGCTGACCAGCTCGCCGATCGTCTTGCCGCGCTCCGCTTCGGTGAGCGAGGCTCCATACGCCGCCTCCAGCTCGACAGCCGGCCGCGACGGCTCGACGGCGAAGGCGCCGAAGAAGTCCTCGTCCTCGGGGTCCATCTCGGCGCGGCTGGCGAACAGCCGGTCCAGCAGCCGCGGATAGCGGTCGGGCACGAAGATGTAGACATGGTCGCCGGCCATCAGCCGCCCCATGTCCTGGAACCGCATCGACCGGCCCTCGCGCACCACCAGCGACGGCCGCGCCCAGCGCGGGATGCGCTGCCCCCGCGCCACCGGGCTGCCCGGCACCACGGTGTAGGCGAGCAGCTCGTGATGGGCCGAGCCCGGCAGCTCGAGCTCCACCTTGTCGAGCGGGCCAAGCCGCGCCGGCACGATGAGGCCGAGCCGCCGCGCCAGCGGCCCTACCGTCCAGCCCTGGATGACCAGCGACACGAGCACGACGATGAAGGCGATGTTGAAGATGGTCCGGCCCTGTTCGAGCCCGCCGATCAGCGGCGTCAGCGCCAGCAGGATCGACACTGCGCCGCGCAGGCCGACCCAGGATATGAAGGCCGTCTCGGCGCGCGGCAGGCGGAACGGCAGCAGGCACAGCGACACGGCGAGCGGCCGGGCGACGAAGATCAGGAACAGGCCGAGCAGCACCGCCGGCACGACGATGCCGACGAACTGGTGCGGCGTGGCGAACAGGCCGAGCAGCAGGAACATGATGATCTGCGCCAGCCATGACATGCCGCCCTGGAACCGCTGGATCGTGTTGGTGGCGCGGATCTGCGAGTTGCCCGCCACCAGCCCGGCCAGGTAGACGGCGAGGAAGCCCGAGCCGCCGATGGCTCCGGCGCCGGCGAACACCATCAGCGAAAGCGTCAGCACGAAGATCGGCAACAGGCCGGAGTCGAGATGCAGGCGGTCGACCAGCCGGACGATCGCCATGCCGCCCAGCACCCCCGCCACCGCGCCGAGCCCCATATGCTCGACGAAGCCGATGACGATGTCGAGGAGCAGCACCTGCGCCTCCGGATCGGCGCCGATGGCGATCACCTCGACCAGTGTGATGGTGAGGAAGATGGCGATCGGGTCGTTGGTGCCGGATTCGATCTCCAGCGTCGAGCGCACGCGATCGCGCAGCGAAATATTGCCGGCCCTGAGCAGGAAGAAAACCGCTGCGGCGTCGGTGGAGGCCACTGCCGCGCCGAGCAGGAAGCTCTCCAGCCAGTTGAGCGACGTCATGTAGTAGGCGCCGGCGCCGAAGATCAGCGTCGTCAGCGCCACCCCGACGGTGGCCAGCGAGAGCGCCGGCCCTGCCGCCTGGCGCAGCATCGAGACCGGCGTGCCGAAACCGGAATCGAAGAGGATGACGGCCAGCGCCAGCGAGCCGACGAAATAGGCGAACTGGACGTTGTCGAACTCGATCCCCAGGCCGTCGGTGCCCGAGGCGAGCCCGATCCCCAGGAACAGCAGCAGCAACGGGGCGCCGAAGCGGAAGGCGATCAGGCTCGAGAACGCCGCGGCGAGCACCAGCGCGGTGGCCACCAGCGTCACGAGATAGATAGTCTGATCCATTCCGTCCGTCCCCGCAGCAGGCACCCCTGCTCCCTGCCTCGCCACAGAGTGCGGCGAAGACAAGGCCGGCGGCAAGCGAAGCCGGCATCAGCCGGCCATTTTTGCGGCGATCGACCTGCTCCTTGCAAAAACGCCCGGCGTCGGCCGGGCGTTTGTTGTCGACGCTTCGGTCCGGCCGTCAGCCGATCGTCTTGCCGAATGCCACCGCCGTGTCGGCCATGCGGTTCGAAAAGCCCCATTCGTTGTCGTACCAGGACAGCGCCGAGACGAAATTGCCGTCCATCACCTTGGTCTGGTCGAGCGCCACGGTCGACGAATGCGGGTCGTGGTTGAAGTCGATCGACACGTTGGGGTGATGCGTGACGGCGAGGATGCCCTTGAGCTTGCCCTTGGAGGCAGCGATCAGCGCCTCGTTGAGCTCCTCGACCGTCGTCGCCCGCTTGGCGACGAACTTCAGGTCGACCACCGAGACGTTCGGCGTCGGCACGCGGATCGACACGCCGTCGAGCTTGCCCTTGAGCTCCGGCAGCACCAGGCCGATCGCCTTGGCGGCGCCGGTCGATGTCGGGATCTGCGACAGTGCCGCGGCGCGCCCGCGATAGAGGTCCTTGTGCATGGTGTCGAGCGTCGGCTGGTCGCCGGTATAGGAATGGATGGTCGTCATCATGCCCTTCTCGATGCCGACCGTTTCGTGCAGCACGGCGGCGAGCGGTGCCAGGCAGTTGGTGGTGCACGACGCGTTGGAGATGACCATGTGCTCCTTGGTCAGCTTGTCGTGGTTGATGCCGTAGACCACCGTGAAATCGGCGCCGTCCGCCGGTGCCGAGACGATCACCCGCTTGGCGCCGGCCTCCAGATGCGCGGCCGCCTTGTCGCGGGCCGTGAAGATGCCGGTGCATTCGAGCGCGATGTCGACGCCGAGCTCCCGCCACGGCAGCTCCTTGGGATCGCGTTGCGCGGTCACCTTGAACTTTTCCGAGCCGATCGAGATCGTGTCGCCCTTCACCTCGACCGAATGCGGGAAGCGCCCGTGGACGCTGTCGTAGCGCAGCAGATGCGCATTGGTCTCGACCGGGCCGAGATCGTTCACCGCGACCACGTCGATGTCCTTGCGGCCCGATTTGTAGATGGCGCGCAGGATGTTGCGGCCGATCCGGCCAAATCCGTTGATGGCTACTCTGACGGTCATTTCGAAATCTCCCGGAAGCGCGAGGCGACATGGGTGCCCGGCTGCTTCTTAGCGGCGCACGGCCGCGGAATCCAGCCGCTTTCGCTCAGTTTAAATCGATTAGCATGCGACACGCAACCGCGCGCGACGATGTGACCGGCCCACGCCTGCTCAGTCGACGGTCAGCCGGGCTTCGGCCGCGTCGGCCGCCGCCTCCGCAGTGATGCCGAAATGCGGGTAGAGCTTTTCGTAGGGGCCGCTGGCGCCGAAGCCGTGCATGCCGATGAACACCCCGTCGCTGTCGATGAACTGGTCCCACCCCTGCCGCACGCCGGCCTCGATGGCGACCTTGACCGGGGCGTCGCCGATTGTCTTGCGACGATAGCTCTCGTCTTGCTGGTCGAACAGCTCGAACGCCGGCACCGAAACAACTCGCGCCGGGTGGCCGCGCTCCATCAGCAGCTTGCGGGCATTGAGCGCGATCTCGACCTCCGATCCGGAGGCGAACAGCGTCACCTTTGCCTTACCTTCCGCCGCAGCCAGTTCGTAGGCGCCGTAGCGGCAGAGGTTCTCCGCCGTGTACTCGGTGCGCAGCGCCGGCAGGTTCTGCCGGGTCAATGCAAGCGTCGAAGGCGCCTTGTCGGATTCCAGCGCCAACTGCCAGCATTCCGCGACCTCGGTCGCGTCGGCCGGCCGGAACACGATGAGGTGCGGAATGGCCCGCAACGCCGCCAGCTGCTCCACCGGCTGGTGCGTCGGCCCGTCTTCGCCGAGCCCGATCGAATCGTGCGTCATCACGAAGATCGACCGGATGCCCATCAACGAGGCCAGGCGGATCGACGGCCGCGCATAGTCCGAGAACACCAGGAAGGTGCCGGAATACGGGATCAGCCCGCCATGCAGCGCGATGCCGTTCAGCGCCGCCGCCATGCCGTGCTCGCGGATGCCGTAATGCACGTAGCGGCCGTCATAGTGGCCGGGCGTGATGTCCTTGGTCTGGCTGGTCTTGGTGTTGTTGGAGCCGGTCAGGTCGGCCGAGCCGCCGACGGTCTCCGGTACCACGCCGTTGATCACCTCCAGCGCCATCTCCGATGACTTGCGCGTCGCCACCTTCGGCTTGTCGGCGACCAGCTTCTGCTTGTAGGCGGCGATGGCCGCGTCGAAGTCCTCGGGCAGGCGACCGCTCTGCCGCCGCTCGAACTCGCTGCGCTTGCCGGCATCGGTGGCCGCCAGCCGCTTCTGCCAGGAACCGCGCTCGCCGGCCGAGCGCTGCCCGGCCTGCCGCCAGGCGCTCAGGATGTCGCCCGGCACCTCGAACGGCGGATACGGCCAATTCAGCGCCTTGCGGGCGCCGGCGATCTCCTCGGCGCCGAGCGGCGAGCCGTGCACCTTGTTGGTGCCGGCCTTGGTCGGCGCCCCGAAGCCGATCGTCGTGCGCGCCGCGATCAGCGTCGGCCGGTCGGAGGCCTGCGCCTCCTCGATCGCCGCGGCGATCGCCTCGGGGTCGTGGCCGTCGATGGCGATCGTGTGCCAGCCCGAGGCGGCGAAACGCTGCTCCTGGTTGGTCGAGTTGGAGAGCGACACCGCGCCGTCGATCGAGATATGGTTGTTGTCCCAGAACAACGTCAGCTTGTTGAGCCTGAGGTGGCCGGCGAGCGCCAGCGCCTCCTGGCTGATGCCCTCCATCAGGCAGCCGTCGCCGGCCAGCACATAGGTGCGATGGTCGACCAGGTCGTCGCCGAACTGGGCGTTGAGGATGCGCTCGGCGAGCGCCATGCCGACCGAGTTGCCGAAGCCCTGGCCGAGCGGCCCGGTCGTCGTCTCGATGCCGGTGGCGTGGCCGTATTCCGGATGGCCGGCGGTGCGCGACCCGAGCTGCCGGAAGTTCTCGATCTGGTCGATCGTCATGTCCTCGTAGCCGGTCAGGTGCAGCAGCGAGTAGAGCAGCATCGAGCCGTGCCCCGCCGACAGCACGAAGCGGTCGCGGTCGGGCCAGTGTGGGTCGAGCGGGTCGAATTTGAGATAGCGGGTGAACAGCACGGTGGCGACGTCGGCGGCGCCCATCGGCAGCCCGGGATGGCCGGAATTCGCCTTCTCGACGGCATCCATCGCCAGGAAGCGGATCGCGTTGGCCATGCGGTCGTGGGTGTCTCGTTGGGTCATGGCTGCCTCGCCCGGAAAAAAGTGAATGCGGGGCAGTGCTTCCCCGCCGGAAACTGCCCGCGACACATAGCAGTTGCGAGCCCCCTGTCAATCAACCGGGCAGCGGTGCCCGCCTTGGCGGCGGGCTTGGTTCGCCATCGCTTTCCTTTGCAGGGGAAAGCGACAAGGCTTTATTGACGCCGCTTTCACCCGGCGCGTAATGTTTCGTCCCTAAGACGTTCGCAATGCGGGGCGATTCGCGGGCGTGGGGCTGGAAATTGGAGCCATGACCGGGGAAGCGACACTCAAAGAGGTCATCGTTCGTCTCGGCAAAGCGATCGACGGTCTCGAGACAGCCGTCGCCTCCCGCCTCGACCACGACCAGGACTATTCCGAGGCGGAGGCGGAGGTGCAGCGCATGAATGCCGATCGCTCGCGGCTGGCCCAGGAGCTGGACAGCTCCGAGGCGCGCGCCGACCGCCTGGAAGAGGCCAACAAGGAGGTCTCGCGGCGTCTGGTGACGGCCATGGAGACCATCCGGGCAGTGCTCGACAGGTAGGAGCTGGCGATGGCGCAGGTAACGGTGACGATCGACGGCAAGGCCTATCGCATGGCCTGCGACGAGGGCCAGGAAGAGCATCTGATCGACCTCGGCCAGCGCTTCGACCGCTATGTCTCGCATCTCAAGGCGTCCTTCGGCGAGATCGGCGACCAGCGCATCACCGTCATGGCGGGCATCATGGTGATGGACGAGCTGTCCGAGCTGCAGAAGCGCCTCAAGGGCATGGAGAGCGAGATCAACTCGCTGCGCAAGACCCGCGACGAGGCGCTGAGCAAGTCCGACAAGAACGACGCAGCGCTCACCGGCGCCTTGTCCGTGCTGGCCGAGCGCATGGAGAACCTGGCCCTCCGGCTGACGTTGCGGCCGGCTCAATAGCTCCGGCCTATCCTTCCAGCGTCTCGCGCAACAGCTCCAGCTCCAGCCACTCTTCCTCCATCGCGGCGAGATCGCCGCGCAGCCGGTCGAGCGTCTCGGCCGCCTTCGCGAAGCCGGCGGGGTCGCGCCCGTAGAGGCCGGGATCCGCCATCCGGGCCTCGACCCGGCCGATTTCCGCCATCGCCTCCTCCATCCGCTTGGGCAGCGTCTCCAGCGCGAACTTCTGCTTGTAGGAAAGCTTGCGGGCCGCACCCCTCGTCTCGGCCGGCTCGCCGCGCGGCCGCGCCTCGGCGGCGACGCTTTTCGGCCTATCCTCCAGCCCGCGGCCGCCGCGCTGGGCGAGCATGTCGGAATAGCCGCCCGCATACTCGATCCAGCGCCCGTCGCGGTCCGGCGCCACCACGCTGGTCACCGTGCGGTCCAGGAAATCGCGGTCGTGGCTCACCAGAAGCACCGTGCCGGGAAAGCCGGCGACCAGCTCCTGCAGCAGGTCCAGCGTCTCCATGTCGAGATCGTTGGTCGGTTCGTCGAGCACCAGGAGGTTGGCCGCCCGCGACAGCAGCCGGGCCAGCATCAGCCGGGCCCGCTCGCCGCCGGACAGGTCGCGGATCGGCGTGCGCGCCTGCTCGGGGCGGAACAGGAAATCCTTCATCAGCGAGACGACGTGCCGCTCCTCGCCATTGACGACGAGCGTGTCGCCGCGGCCGTCGGTCAGGAAGTGCGCCAGCGTCTCCTCCGGATCGAGCGCCGCCCGCCGCTGGTCGAGCGTAGCGATGGTGAGGTTGGTCCCGAGGCGCAGCGAGCCGGAATCCGGCGGCAGCGCGCCGATCAGCATGCTGAGCAAGGTGGTCTTGCCAACGCCGTTGGGGCCCACCAGGCCGACGCGGTCGCCACGCTGGATGCGGGTCGAGAAGTCGCGCACGATCGCCCGACCGCCATAGCTCTTCGAGATACCCTTCGCCTCGATCACCAGTTTGCCGGACTCGGCCGCGTCGGCCGCCGCCATCCGCGCCAGGCCCTCGGCGCCACGATGCGTGCGGAAGCGCTGGCGCATCGCCTGCAACTCGCCGAGCCGCCGCATGTTGCGCTTGCGCCGCGCCGTCACGCCGTAGCGCAACCAATGCTCCTCGCGAACGATCTGCCGGCCGAGCTTCTGCTGGTCGCGCTCCTCTTCCTCCAGGACGACGTCGCGCCACGCCTCGAAATCGGCGAAGCCGCGTTCCAGCCGCCGCGTCGCGCCGCGGTCGAGCCACACGGTGGCCCGCGACACCCGCTCCAGGAAGCGCCGGTCGTGCGAGATGACGACCATTGCCGAGGCGCTGCGCGCCAGCTCCTCCTCCAGCCATTCGATTGTCGACAGGTCGAGATGGTTGGTCGGCTCGTCGAGCAGCAGGACGTCGGGCTGCGGCGCCAGCACCCGCGCCAGCGCCGCGCGGCGCGCTTCGCCGCCGGACAGCGTCGGCGGGCTCTCGTCGCCGGTCAGGCCGAGCTGCTGCAAAAGGTAGGTGGCGCGATGCGGATCGTCGGCCGGTCCGAGGCCGTCAGCGACATAGGCGGCCACCGTCGCGAAGCCCTCGATGTCGGGCACCTGCGGCAGGTAGCGCACGGTGACCGAGGGATGGCGGAAGACCTCGCCGTCCTGCGGTTCCACGAGGCCGGCGGCGATCTTCAGCAGCGTCGATTTGCCGGAGCCGTTGCGGCCGACGAGCGCGATGCGGTCGCCCGGCGCAACGCTGAGATCGGCGCCGTCGAGCAGCGGCGCACCGCCGAAGGAGAGCCGGATCCGGTCGAGCTTGAGCAGCGGCGGCGCCATGAAAGTCAGAAGTCCTCGCCGGGATAAGGATGCGCGATCACCAGCGCGCGGCCTCGGGTCAAGGTTGCCGAAGCCCGCCCGCGGACCACGTTCGAAATGGTGAGCGACGAGCCGAACGGCAAGTCGATCTCCCGGAGCGGCCATTTCACGCCCGACAGCGAAAGTCCCGCGAGCGGCGTGAAGCCGACCACCGAGAACAGCGTGCCGTCGGCATAGTCGAGCTCCATGCGGCCCGGCAGCAGCGGCAACCCTTCCTGCGCACCGCTGGTCAGCAGCACCGGCATGCCTGCCTCGGCCAGCGCCACCGCCTGGGCGAGGTGCAGGAAGGCGTGGTCCGTCCGCGGTCCGCCGAAGGCGCCGGCCAGGATCAGCCGCGTCGCCCCAAGCTCCATCGCCTGCTGCACCGCCAGCTCGCCGTCCGTCTGGTCCTTGTCGGGCAAAAACGCTTGCCGCGGCACGTCGGGGAAGCGCTCGACGAGCGCCGGCGGCACCGAATCGAAATCGCCCACCCAGAGCTCGGGCGTCAGCCCCAGCAGGGCGGCGTGGCGCATGCCGGAATCGGCGGCGATCACCCGGCTGCCGGCAATTTGCGCGTCGAGCCGCGGCGTGCGGCTAAGCTCGCCGCCGAGCAGGAGGGTGAACAGGCTCATTGCGCATCGCTCTATCCGACGGCCACCGAAAACGGAAGGCAGCCTTGACGGAATCGCGCTTGCCGGCCGAGCGCGTCCGTTCTATCTGTCGAAGCGCTCTAACGGGGTGCCGGACGCGGCTTCGCGAACCGGCTGAGAGGCTCGAACTGGCCAACCCGCTGAACCTGATCCGGTTTGCACCGGCGGAGGGATTAGACGCTGCTGCACACGGCGCCTCGTTCCTTGAACCCGAAAGGAGGCGCAACGATGCGCAGACCCATGCTCGCCCTGCTCGTCGCCATGGCGGTGCCGACGGCACTCCCCGCCGCAGCGGCCGGCACGCTTAATGTATATACATATGAAGGCTTCACTGCCGACTGGGGCACCGGCCCGCGGATCGAGAAGGCCTTCGAGGCCGAATGCGGTTGCGACGTGGTGTTCTCCGCGGTCACCGACGGCGTTGCGCTGCTCAACCGCGTGAAGCTCGAGGGCGAGGGCACCAAGGCCGACATCGTGCTCGGCCTGGACACCAATTTGACGGCCGAGGCCGCCGCGACCGGCCTCTTCGCCCCGCACGGCGTCGCCGCGGACAAGGTCACGGTGCCGGGAGGCTGGCACGACCCGCTTTTCCTGCCCTTCGACTATGGCTACTTCGCCGTCGTCTACGACAGCGAGGCGCTCAAGACGCCACCGACCAGCCTCTACGAGCTGGTCGACGGCGATCCGGCACAGAAGATCGTTATCGAGGATCCGCGCACCGCCACGCCCGGCCTCGGCCTGCTCTTGTGGGTGAAGGCCGTCTACGGCGACGCCGCGCCCGCCGCATGGGAGAAGCTCAAGCGGCGGGTGCTGACGGTCACCCCCGGCTGGAGCGAGGCCTACGGCCTGTTCACCAAGGGCGAGGCGCCGATGGTGCTTTCCTACACCACCTCGCCCGCCTATCACCGGATCGCCGAGGCGACCGATCGTTACAAGGCCGCAGGCTTCTCCGAGGGCCACTACATGCAGGTGGAGGTAGCGGGCATCACCACGACCGGCGCCAAGAACCCGCTGGCCCGCCGCTTCATGGAGTTCATGCTGAGCCCCGCCTTCCAGGACGCCATCCCCGAGACCAACTGGATGTTCCCGGCGTCTCCTACCTCCAAGCCCCTCGACCCGGCCTTCCAGGCGCTGGTCGAGCCGGCGAAGAGCCTGTCCTTCACCCCCGAGGAGGTGGCCGCCAACCGCAAGGCATGGGTCGACGAATGGCTGTCCGTGATGAGCCGCTAGCCCTCCCGGCTCCCGCTTTCGACCGCCGGGTGGGCGCCGGCGCGGCGGCGCTCGCCTTCGTCGCCCTGCTGATCGGCGGCGCGGTGGCGGGGCTGCTGTCGGAAGCGGCCTCCGGCTTCAACGCCGCCTGGGCGTCGTTCGACATGTACCTGCTCCGCGTCGTGCGCTTCACGCTGTGGCAGGCGGCACTCTCCACGGCGCTGTCGGTCTTGCCCGCAATCGTCGTGGCGCGAGCGCTCGCCCGGCATCCCCGCTTTCCCGGGCGCGGCCTGGTGCTCCGGCTGTTCGCCGTGCCGCTGGCGCTTCCGGCGATCGTCGCTGCGCTCGGCGTGCTGTCGCTCTACGGTCGCGCCGGCCTGTTCGCCGCGCCGCTTTCGACGTTGACCGGCGAGCCCTGGCCGGGCATCTACGGCCTCTCCGGCATCCTGGTCGCGCATGTGTTCTTCAACCTGCCGCTCGCCACCCGGTTTCTCCTGGCGGCGCTCGACACCGTCCCCGCCGACCAATGGCGGCTGGCGAGCCAGCTCGGCATGGGCCGCGCCGCCGCCTTCCGCCTCATCGAATGGCCGGTCCTGCGCAGCAGCCTGCCGGCGGTGGCCGGCCTGGTCTTCATGCTCTGCATCACCTCCTTCACCATCGTTCTGACGCTGGGCGGCGGGCCGGCCGCCACCACGCTGGAGGTCGCCATCTACCAGGCGTTGCGGTTCGACTTCGACCCGGCGCGGGCGGTCGCGCTGACTGTTCTGCAGGTGGCGCTGACGGCTGCCGCCGTGGCGCTGCTGGCGCGGCTCGGCACCGACGTCACCGGCGAGCCCGGCCTCTCGGTGGCCCGTCGCCGGCCGCCCGAGCCGGCACCGCTCGACACCGCGTTCAACGCGCTGGCGATCGCTCTCGCCGCCGCCTTCGTGCTGGGGCCGATGCTGTCGATCGTCGCGGCCGGGTTCGCCGCGGACCTCGGCCGTCTCGCCACCGACCCCGCCGTCCTGCGCGCCACCGCCACCAGCCTGACGCTGTCCGGCCTTGCCGCGCTGCTCGCAGTCGCCTTGTCGCTCGGGCTGGCGGCGGCGCGTCGGGCGCTCGCGGGCCGCCGCGCGGCAAGCACCGTCGCGGCAGCGATGGCCGGCTTCGCCGGCACCGGCGCCGGCTTCGTGCTCGTGGTGCCGCCGATCGTCATCGGCGCCGGCTGGTTCATCCTGGCCCGCCGCTTCGGCGACCCGTTCCTGCTGGCGCCGGTCATGGTGGTGACGGTCAACGCCGTGATGGCGATGCCGTTCGCCTTGCGTGCCCTCGGCCCCGCCTACGAGGCGGCCGGCGCACGCCACGATCGCCTCTGCGCCGGCCTCGGCATCGCCGGCTTCGACCGCTGGCGCCTGGTCGACTGGCCGGTGCTGCGCCGGCCGCTCGCCACCGCTTTCGCCTTCGCCATGGCCCTGTCGCTCGGCGACCTCGGCGTCATCGCGCTGTTCGGCAGCGACGCAGTCGAGACGCTGCCCTTCCTGCTTTTGTCGCGCATGGGCGCCTACCGCACGGCGGATGCCGCCGGCCTGGCGCTGGTGCTCGGCCTGGTCTGCCTGGCCCTGGTCGCCGCCGCCGACCGCTTGGGTCACGGCATGCCGGCTGCCGGGGATCGCGCGCCATGAGCGGCGCCGAGGTCCGCCTCGACCGCGTCGCCTTCAGCTATGGCGACGCGCCGATGCTGTTCGACTGCCGTTTCCCGGCCGGCTCGGTGACCGCCGTGCTGGGCCCCAGCGGGTCAGGCAAGTCGACGCTGCTCAGCCTCGTCGCGGGCTTCGAGCCGCCCCGATCCGGACGCGTGGTGATCGGCGGCGAGGACATGACCGCCAGCCCGCCCAGCCGCCGCCCTGTTTCCATGATCTTCCAGGAAAACAACCTCTTCGCGCATCTCGACGTCGCCGCCAATGTCGGCCTGGGCCGCTCGCCCGGCCTCCGGCTTGACGATGCGGATCGCGCCGCGGTCGCAGAGGCGCTGGCCCGCACCGGGCTCGCCGGCAAGGAGCGCCGCTTGCCCGCCGCGCTGTCGGGCGGCGAGCGGCAGCGAGTCGCGCTGGCGCGCGTGCTGGTCCGCCAGCGCCCGGTCCTGCTCCTCGACGAGCCGTTCGCCTCGCTCGGTCCGGCGCTGCGCCAGGAGATGCTGGGCCTGGTCGCCGAGCTGCATCGCGAACACGGCATGACGGTGCTGTTCGTCACCCATCACCCCGACGACGCGCGGCAACTTGCCGAGCGTGTCGTCTTCCTGGAGGACGGCCGGGTCGCCGCGGCCGGCGATGCCGCGGCCTTCTTCTCGGAGGCGGCGCCCGAAGCCTTCCGGCGCTACGCCGGAGGTGTTGCCGGAACGCTGCAATTGCCGGCAAACGCCAGGAAGCCGACATAATTTGACGCCAAACCGCTGGTTGTCGCATGTCTGTGGTGCTTGTCTTGAGGCGGAGTCTGTGTCAGGTCCCGGCGACCGGAACCGGCACCGCCCGTCGACCAACGACCGGAAAGGAATGCGCCCTGTCGACCTGCCCGACCATGACAGCGGTCCTGCCGCCGCCGGCAGTTCCGGCGCGGAGCCTTCGCCATGGGGTGATGGCGACGGCGCTGCTCGTCCTGGCGACCGGCTGCCAGGCGCTCAACGGGCCCATCAACGAGCAGGCGTTCCGGCCTTCCGACAACCCGGTCACCGTCGATACGGTCGGCCGCAACGACAAGTTGGCCGAGCTCGCTCGCGCCCAGCACCCGCGCATCCTGGCCACTTATGGCGGCGAGTATTCCGACCCCAAGCTCGAGCGGATGGTCGCCAAGGTGGTCGGCCGGCTGACCTTCGACGCCGACAACCCGACGACGCAGAGCTATCGCATCACCATCCTCAATTCGCCCAACGTGAATGCCTTTGCGTTGCCCGGCGGCTATCTCTACGTCACGCGCGGCCTGTTGGCGCTGGCCAACGATTCGGCCGAGCTGGCCGCAGTGATCGCCCATGAGATGGGCCATGTGACCGCCAATCATGGCATCCAGCGCCAGCAGAAGGAGGCCGAGGAGGTGCTGGCCTCCAAGGTGGTCACCGACGTGCTCGGCGAGAGCGACGTCGCCAAGGTGGCGCTGATCCGCGGCAAGCTGCGGCTGGCGCAGTTCTCCCGCAACCAGGAGCTGGAGGCCGACGCGATCGGCATCCGCTCGATCGGCCGGGCCGGCTACGATCCCTACGCCGCCAGCCGCTTCCTGCAATCCATGGCCGCCTACAGCGAGTTCCGCAATGTCACCGGCGCGCAGGACGCCAGCCTTGACTTCCTCGCCAGCCACCCCAACGCCCCGGCGCGCATCGAGCTGGCGCAGCGCAATGCGCGCGGCTTCGGCGCTCCGGGAACCGCTGCGCACGACCGCGACTCCTTTTTGGCCGGCATCGACGGCCTGCTGTTCGGCGACTCGCCGGAGGAAGGCTATGTCCGCGGCACCTCCTTCCAGCATCCGGGCCTCGGCATCGCCTTCAACGTGCCGGCCGGCTTCGTCATCGACAACTCGCAGGCCGAGGTGACCGCCACCGGGCCTGGCGACATGGCCGTCCGCTTCGACGGCGTCGCGCTCGGCCGCCGCACCAGTCTCGTCGACTATGTGCGCAGCGGCTGGGTCACCGGGCTGGAGCCCGGTACGGTGAGGGCGGTGACCATCAACGGCAACGAGGCGGCTGTCGCCAAGGCACGCGCCGACGGCTGGCAGTTCGACATCACGGTGATCCGCTCCGGCGACCGCGCCTACCGGCTGCTGACGGCCGCACCGGCCGCCAGCAAGTCGCTCGATGCGGTGGCGCGCGCGGTGAGCGGCAGCTTCCGTTCGCTGTCGCCGGCCGAAAAGGCGGCGCTCAAGCCGCTCCGCATCCGCGTGGTCACCGTCAAGCCGGGCCAGACCGTTGGCTCGCTGGCCGCCTTGATGGTCGGCGTCGACCGCAAGCTGGACCTCTTCAGGGTGCTCAATGCATTGCCGCCGGGCGGCGGCGTCTCGGCCGGCGACAAGGTGAAGATCATCACCGACCGGTGACGACCTCGCCTAGAGCATGATCCCAAAAAGTGGATTCCGGTTTTTGGAAAGATCCTGCTCAAACAAGAGGATCGAGTGCAAGGACGATTCGAAGAAGCGTCATTGCGCTCTAGGCGGCCTGCTCGAAGGCCGGATTGACCTTGACCAACTCCAGCTTGAGCTTCTCCAGCGCTCTTGTCTCGATCTGCCGGACGCGCTCCTTGGAGATGCCGAGCTTGGCGCCGAGCGACTCCAGCGTCGCCCCGTCGTCCTGAAGGCGGCGCTCCTGGATGATCCTGAGCTCGCGCGCATTGAGCACGCCGAGCGCCCCGTGCAGCCAATCCGACCGCCGCTCGACGTCGATCACGTCCTCGACGACCTCGTCTGGCAAGGGATCGTTCGAGACCAGGAAGTCCATGCGGTCGGCGGAACCGGAATCGTCGGCAACCGGCGCATTGAGCGACGTGTCGGGTCCGGACAGCCGCGAGTCCATCATGGCGACGTCGGCTTCCGAGACGCCCAGCGCGCTCGAGATCTCCCGATAGATGGCATCGTCCGGCAGCCGGTCGGTGCCCTGCGCAAGACGCGCCCTGAGACGCCGGAGATTGAAGAAGAGGGCCTTCTGCGCCGAGCTGGTGCCGCCGCGCACGATCGACCAGTTGCGCAGGATGTAGTCCTGCATGGAGGCCCGGATCCACCAGGTGGCATAGGTGGAGAACCGCACCTCGCGGTCGGGCTCGAAACGCGCCGCCGCCTCCAGGAGGCCGACATGGCCTTCCTGGATCAGGTCGCCCATGGACAGCCCGAAATAGCGGAACCTTGTCGCCATCGAGATGACCAGCCGCATGTGGGCCGTAGTGATCTGGTGCAGCGCCTGCTGGTCGCCATCGTCGCGCCAGCGCACGGCGAGCTCGTGTTCCTCTTCGCGATCGAGATAGGGCGCCTGCATGGCAGCCCGGATCAGGTTCCGCTTCGCCTGTTCTTCCATCGCCCGCGGCTCCCTCGCTTGGAACACTCGACAACCCCCCAGGCTCTGGACCGCAACCGATCTCGGCTGTCTGAGGATGGCTCCGGCGCGTGGATCGGGCGCCTCGCACAAACCCGGGGAACGGCTGCACAACGCCGAAGCCGGCCGGATCGTTCCATCCGACGAAGGTCGAAGGCCCGCGAGCCTGCCGAGGGGGCTTGGCGCGTTCCAACCAGGAGAACCCAATGGTCGACGCCAAAACAAAAGGCCCGGCAAATGCCGGGCCTCGATCTTGAACCTACGCGGCGAACCGCGCCGGCGTCAGGCAGCCTCTTCCTGCTCGGCTTCCTCGTTGTCGGCCTTGGCGCCGCGCTTCGGCCCCTTGTTGAGGTTCGTCTCGATCAGCCGGACGGCCTCGGTCTCCGACATCTTGTTGACGGCGGCGATCTCGCGGGCCATGCGGTCGAGCGCCGCCTCGTAGAGCTGACGCTCCGAGTAGGACTGCTCCGGCTGGTTGTCGGCGCGGTAGAGATCGCGCACCACCTCGGAAATCGAGATCAGATCGCCCGAGTTGATCTTCGCGTCATACTCCTGGGCGCGGCGCGACCACATCGTGCGCTTGACGCGGGCGCGGCCCTGCACGACCTTCAGCGCACGCTCCACATAGTCGGTCTCCGACAGCTTGCGCATGCCGATCGACGTCGCCTTGGCGACCGGCACCTTCAAACGCATCTTGTCCTTCTGGAAGTCGATCACGAACAGCTCCAGCTTGTGCCCGGCGACCTCCTGCTCGTCGATCGAGACGATCTGACCAACGCCGTGCGCCGGGTAGACGATGAACTCGCCCGTCTTGAAACCCTGACGCGTCGCTGCGGACTTCTTCTGCTGCGGAATTGCCATACGCCCTGAACTCCTGTGCTTTCGCCCGGCGGGCATCGCCGGGGGAACCTGGTGAGGCCACGACGCCAGAGGTCGTGGGCTGCCGCAGATCACGCGCAAGGGCCGTCCGGAGGAGACTGGGTCGAAGCAGCGCGCAAAGTCGCCCGCCCGCCCCAAGTTGCCTTGGTCCGGATACTGGCCCTCACCTTTCAATGATTATCGATCAACGCTTCTGCGCCTAAATCGATTGTCGTGTCACCGGCATGTCGCATATTGGTAACACAAAAAGCTGAAAGAATCAACAATTTGCTGCATGCGCGAAGATGCCGCGGGGGAAACCTGGCCGCTCAAGACCGCCTCCGAGCCGCGTTTTGCCGGCTTTTCGCCGCCGCCGCTCAGTCGCCCTCGCCGGGCTCCGGCGAAAAAAATTTCTCGAACTTGCCCTCGATTCCGTCAAACGACTTGGCGTCCTCGGGCGGCTCCTTCTTGGCGGTGATGTTGGGCCACTTGGCCGCATACTCGCCGTTCACCTCGAGCCACTTCTCCAGCCCTTGCTCGGTATCGGGCTTGATCGCGTCGGCGGGGCATTCCGGCTCGCACACCCCGCAGTCGATGCACTCGTCGGGGTGGATGACCAGCATGTTCTCGCCTTCGTAGAAGCAGTCGACCGGGCACACCTCGATGCAGTCCATGTACTTGCACTTGATGCAGTTGTCGGTCACCACATACGTCATCGAGATGCACGTCCTCGGTCTCTGAGCTCCTGTCGGTCAGGTAGACCGTTTGACGGCGACTGGCAAGGGCGGCTCCGCCGGCCTCAGTCTTCGCCGCCGCCGGACTTGCGCTGACGCTTGGTCGGCCGCTCCGCCGGCATCTCGCGCAACGGCACGACCTCGTCGGGCAGGCTCCGGTCGCGCGGCGCCGGCGCTGGCGACAGGTCCTCGTAGAGCTGCCTCGCCTCGCTGGCCGGCCCACGGCGCGCCCCGCCGTCGACGATGCGGTAGACCAGCACCTGCCGGTCGAGCAGCACGGTCAGGACATCGCCCGGCTTCACCAGCTGCGAGGCCTGCTCGGCCTTGTCGCGATTGACGCGGACGCGGCCGGTCTGCACGAGCTTGGCCGCCAGCGACCGCGACTTGACCACCCGCGCGAAGAACAGCCACTTGTCGATGCGCTGACGGACGGCTTCCGCCATCACTTCTTGAGCTGATCGCGCAACGCTGCAAGCTTGGCGAAGGGCGAATCCGGGTCGATGCGCGGCGCCCGCTCCTCGCGCGGCCGCGGCTGGAACGGCTTGCCGCCATTGTGCCCGCCGCCCTTGCCGCCGTTCGGCCTGCCGCCGTCGCGACGCTCGGGACGACCTGCCGCCCCTTCGCCTTCGACGCGGCCCGGCCGCGGCTTGAACTTGCCCTCCGGCCGGTCGCGGCGATGCTGCCGCTGCGGCTCGCCGCCGTCGGCGCCCTCGGCGGCCTTGTCGCCGCGCTGCGGCCGGCCGCGGCCGGCACCATGGCGCGGCGCATGACGCCCCTCGAAGCGCGCCTGCCGCCACAACAGCACCGGCTTCGGCTCCTCGGCCGGCGGCTCGACGGCGGCGGACGCGTCCTCTTCGCCTTGCGGCACTACCGTCTCGGCAGCGGGCGCGTCCCCTTCGCCTTGCGGCACGGCCGCCTCGGCCTCGGCCGCCGCCTCGGGCACCACCGGCGCGATTGCGATGTCGGCCGACATGAGGGCCGCAGGCTCCTCCGCCGCTTCGGTCCCAGTCTCGGTCTCAGCGCTGGACGGCGCGCTGGTATCCTCGGCAGCGGCAGCTTCCGGCGCCTCCGGCGGCCGCGCCGCCGCGTCGAGCTCTTCCAGCTTGGCCTTGACCTCGGCCGCCGGCTTCGGCTCGGCGCGATAACCGAGGCCCTTCAGGATCTCTTCCATGTCGTCGGTGGTGGCGCCGAGGATCGACATCATCGCCGGGGTGACCAGGAAGGTGCTGCCGTCATAGGCGCCGTCGGGACGCGCGCCCGTTCCTTGCCGCCAGGCCATTGCCGGGCGGATCAGGTCGGCCAGCCGCTCCAGGATGTCGATGCGCACGGCACGCCGGCCGAGCATGCGGAACCCCGCCAGCCGATAGAAGCTGCGATCGTAGGCCGCGTCGACCACCAGCGAGGTCCGGCCGGCGGCCAGTGCGTTGACGACGTCGCCGAAGCCTGGCTTGTCCTTGCCGTCGTTCTGCAGCGCCCACAAAAGCGTGAGCAGCCCCGCCGGCGCCGGTTTCAGCAGCACCGGAATGAAGATGTGATAGGCGCCGAAGCGCACGCCCAGGCGCCGCAGCGCGCCCCGCGCCTGCTGGTCGAGCCCCTTCACCTCGTCGGCCACGTCGCGGCGGCTGAGCACCCCGTAGTTCTCGACCAACCTGAAAGCGATGCCGCGGCCGATCCCGGTCAGCTGCTCGGCGCCCTTCAGGTCCACCAGCGGCTTCAAGCAGGCTCTCGACCTGGAAGTTGACGAAGCGCTCGGCGCGCGCAACCACCTTGTCGCGCGCCGCGCCGGTCAGCTGCTCGTCGGCGAACACGATCACCCGCGGCTTCAGCGCGTCCTCGCCCGCCGCCAACGTGCCGATCGGCGCGCCGATCCAGCGCAGCACACCGTCGGAGCCGAGCGCGATGTCGCCATTGGCCGACGACGAGAAGCGCTCGGCCCGCGCCTCGAATTCCAGCGCCAGCGCCTTTTGGGCCGCCGCCTTGACCGCCTTGGCGTCTTCGCCCTCGGCGCTCTGGTCGGCCGTGAAACGGAACCCCTGCAGCTCGCCCACATGGTGCCCCTCGACGAGGACGGAACCGGCCGGGCTGATTTCGGCTTCAAGCATCGTATTTTCTCTCAGGCGCTTCATGAGCACCGATGTCCTGCGGTCTACGAAGCGTTTCGTCAACCGGTCATGCAGGGCGTCCGACAGTCTGTCTTCGATCTCGCGCGTTTTTTCCTGCCAGTGTGCCGGATCGGCCAGCCAGCCGGGCCGGTTGGACACGAAGGTCCAGGTGCGGATCTGCGCGATGCGATGCGACAGCGTGTCGATGTCGCCGTCGCTGCTGTCGGCGCGCCGTACCTGCTCGGCCATGTAGGTCTCGTCGACATGCCCGCGCTCGGCGAGGTCGAGATACATCGAGGCGATGAGGTCGGAATGCTGGGCGGGAGCGATGCGCCGGTAGTCGGGCAGCGCGCACGCCTCCCAGAGCAGCGCCACGCGCTCCGGCCGGTCGGCCAGCCGGCGGATCTCGGGATCGTTCGAGAGATGCTCGAGCGCCTGCGCGTCGACCGCCGGCAGCGCCCGCGTCAGGCCTTCGACCGGCGCCGGCGTCTCGATCGAGCGCTTCAGCGCATCGAGGCTTCCATAGTCGAAGCTGGCGGTCCGCCACTGCAGCACGCGCACCGGGTCGAAATCGTGCGCCTCGATCTTCTGCACCAGCTCGTCGTCGAACGGGTCGACCTGGCCGGTGACGCCGAACGTCCCGTCGCGCAGGTGGCGGCCGGCACGCCCGGCGACTTGCCCTAGCTCTGCCGCCGACAGATGCCGGTACTGATAGCCGTCGAACTTGCGGTTCTGGGCGAAGGCCACGTGGTCGACGTCGAGGTTCAGCCCCATGCCGATGGCGTCCGTCGCGACCAGGTAGTCGACGTCGCCGGATTGGTAGAGCGCCACCTGGGAGTTGCGCGTGCGCGGCGACAGCGCGCCGAGCACCACCGCAGCCCCGCCGCGATGGCGCCGGATCAGCTCGGCGATCGCATAGACCTCGTCGGCCGAGAAGGCGACGATGGCGGTGCGACGCGGCAGCCGGGTGAGCTTCTTCTGGCCCCCATAGGCGAGGTGCGACAGCCGCGGTCGGGTGACCACCGATACGCCCTTGAGCAGCCGCTCCAGGATGCCGCGCATGGTGGCCGCGCCGAGCAGCAGCGTCTCCTCCCGCCCGCGCAGATGCAGGATGCGGTCGGTGAACACATGCCCGCGCTCCAGGTCGCCGGCCAGCTGCACCTCGTCGATGGCCACGAAGGCGGCGGTGGTTTCGCGCGGCAGCGCCTCGACAGTGCAGACCGAATAGCGGGCGCCGGCCGGCACGATCTTCTCCTCGCCGGTCACCAGCGCCACGTTCTGGCGGCCGACCTTGTCGACCACGCGCTGATAGACCTCGCGTGCGAGCAACCTGAGCGGCAGGCCGATCACGCCGGAGCCGTGCGCCACCATGCGCTCGATGGCGAGGTGGGTCTTGCCGGTGTTGGTCGGGCCGAGAACGGCGGTGACGTCGCGCCCCGAGAGGATGAGCGGGTCGTTCGGTTTGTTCTGCAGGTTCATCGGAAAGGGCAGGCGCTTCGCTCGTGGTCGTTCCGACATATAGGAAATGCGCACCGATGCGAAAGCCGAAATCGCGCACTTAACGTTTGGAACGAGTTTGGAACGAGTTTGGAACGAATCACTGACTCGACCCGATTCACGATTCGTTCACCGCTAGATGTGGTTTCAAATGGCCGCTTCCAGACCACATGATGAATCGGCATATCCTGCTCCGGCCCCGAAATCGCTGAAGCTGTTTACCTTTGAACCGTGGCCGGCGATTTTGGACTGTCTCGAACCGCCTAAGGTTGGGTTAAGGTTAAGAGATTGCTGACAAAATTCGGCTTGCAGACCGGTTTCGGCCGACTTTTCGGCCGCCGACGTTAATCTCTCGCCCAAAGCCGGAACGAAGCGGCGACGAATCACTGACCCGGCCCGAATCCCGTTTCGTTCACCACAACATCTTGCGGTCGGCACTCGCAAGCGACCGAAACGAACCCAGCCTTGTGCAGAAAACACGTCAAGCACGAACTGTACCGGTAACAAATCTGTCCCGAAATGGCACGTTTCTTCTGCAACCGCGGTCCTATTCTTCACCACCTTCACGAGCAAAGGCGCCTCTCCCTCACGATTGTGTTTCAGGGGATTTCATGGCTTGATGCGGCCGCGGGTCGACTGGGTAGTAGGAGGGAATCAATGTCCAGACGTCTCATCGCCGAATTCCTCGGCACATTCTGGCTGGTCTTCGGCGGTTGCGGCAGCGCGGTCCTGGCTGCGGCGTTTCCCGATGTCGGCATCGGCCTCGTCGGCGTGTCCTTCGCCTTCGGGCTCACGGTCCTCACCATGGTCTACGCCGTCGGCGGCATTTCCGGTGGTCACTTCAACCCCGCCGTCTCGATCGGCCTGGCCGTCGCCAACCGGTTCCCGCGCAAGGATCTCGTGCCCTACATCGCCGCCCAGCTGGTCGGCGCCGTGGTCGGCTCGACGGTCCTCTACCTCATCGCCAGCGGCAAGGCCGGCTTCTCGCTCGACGCGGGCTTTGCCGCCAACGGCTATGGCGAGCACTCGCCTGGCGGCTACTCGCTCGGTGCCGGGCTGATTGCCGAGGTCGTGCTGACCTTCATGTTCGTGATGGTGATCCTGCGGGTGACCTCGGGCGAGCTGCCGGCCGGGTTCGTGCCCATCGCCATCGGCCTCATGCTGGTCTTGATCAACTTGATCTCGATCCCGGTCACCAACTGCTCGGTGAACCCGGCCCGCTCCACCGGCCCGGCGCTGTTCGTCGGCGGCTGGGCGCTTCAGCAACTATGGCTGTTCTGGGTGGCGCCGATCCTCGGCGCAGTCCTGGCGGGGCTCGCCAACGTCGCGCTGTTCGAAAGCAGCACGTCGGCGACGGGCGGCGCCCCGGCCGTCTGAGGGCGACCCCACGTGGCAATGGCGCCGGCCGTCGGTCGGCGCCAAATCTGCTAGACCACGAACTGCCCGCCATTGGCCGACAGCGTCGATCCGGTGATGAAACCGGACTCGTCGGAGGCCAGGAACACCACGCAGCGCGCGATCTCCTCCGGCTCGCCGAGCCGCCCGACCGGGATCTGCGGGATGATCCGCTCCTTGAGCACCGTCGGGTCGACGGCCTTGACCATGTCGGTGGCGATGTAGCCGGGGCAGATGGCGTTGACCGTGATGCCGGCGCGCGCGCCCTCTTGCGCCAGCGCCTTGGTGAAGCCGAGGTCGCCGGCCTTAGCCGCCGAGTAGTTGACCTGCCCGGCCTGACCCTTCTGGCCGTTGATCGACGAGATGGTGATCACCCGTCCGAACTTGCGCTCCCGCATGCCGTTCCACAGCGGATGCGTCATGTTGAAGACGCCGGAGAGGTTGGTGTCGATCACCTCGCGCCATTGCTCGCGGGTCAGCTTGTGGAACATGGCGTCACGGGTGATGCCGGCATTGTTGACCAGGATGTCGACCGGGCCGAGCTCGGCCTCGACCTTGGCGATGCCGGCCAAGCAGGCGTCGTAGTCGGCGACCGACCATTTGAAGACGGGGATGCCGGTCTCGGCCTTGAAGGCGGCGGCCGCCTCGTCGTTGCCGGCATAGTTGGCGGCCACCTTGTGGCCGGCCGCCTTGAGCGCCACCGAGATGGCCGCCCCGATGCCGCGCGAGCCGCCGGTGACGAGTGCAGTCCTGGTCATGTGAGGCTCCTCCTCCTCGAGGGTTGTCTCTCCGTTCTACATGGCCTCGACGCACATGGCGACGCCCATGCCGCCGCCGATGCAGAGCGTCGCCAGCCCCTTCTTGGCGCCGCGACGGCGCATCTCGTAGACCAGCGTGTTGAAGATGCGCGTGCCCGAGGCGCCGATCGGATGGCCGATGGCGATGGCGCCGCCATTGACGTTCACGATCTCCGGGTTCCACCCCATGTCCTTGTTGACCGCGCAGGCCTGGGCGGCGAACGCCTCGTTGGCCTCGACCAGGTCGAGATCGCCGACCGACCAGCCTGCCTTCTCGAGCGCCTTGCGCGACGCCGGGATCGGTCCGGTGCCCATGACCTTGGGGTCGACGCCGGCGGTTGCCCAGGAGACGATGCGCACCAGCGGGTCGATGCCGCGACGGGTCGCCTCGGCCTCGCTCATCAGCACCACGGCGCCTGCCCCGTCATTGATGCCGGAGGCGTTGGCCGCCGTCACCGTGCCCTCCTTGTCGAAGGCCGGCTTCAGCTTCTGCATCGCCTCGATGGTGGCGCCGTGGCGAATATATTCGTCCTGGTCGACGACCACGTCGCCCTTGCGCGTCTTCACCGTGAACGGAACGATCTCGTCCTTGAAGCGCCCGGCCTTCTGCGCCGCCTCCGCCTTGTTCTGCGAAGCCAGCGCGAACTGGTCCTGCTCGTCGCGGCTGAGCTGCCACTGCCGCGCGACGTTCTCCGCCGTCGTGCCCATGTGATAGCCGTTGAAGGCGTCCCACAGGCCGTCTCGGATCATCGTGTCGATCATCGCGTAGTCGCCCATCTTCACGCCATTCCTCAGATGCGCGGCATGCGGCGACATGGACATCGATTCCTGGCCGCCGGCGACGATGACCTTGGCGTCGCCGGTGGCGATCTGCTGCATGCCCACGGCGATCGTCCTGAGGCCCGAGCCGCACACCTGGTTGAGGATCCACGCGGTGGTCTCCTTGGGCAGGCCGGCCTTGATCGACGCCTGGCGCGCCGGGTTCTGGCCCTGGGCGGCGGTGAGCACCTGGCCGAGGATCACCTCGTCGACCTCGCCGGGCTCCACCTTGGCGCGCCCCAGCACCTCCGCGATGACCGCCGCGCCCAGTTCGTGCGCCGGCACGGCGGCGAATGCCCCGTTGAACGCGCCGACCGGCGTGCGCGTTGCGCTGGCGACCACGATTGCGTCTGAAGCGGCCATATTCTTCTCCCTTGCTGCTCGACCGGGAATGTAAGGATCGACCTGTCTTGCCCTTTCCGGCACCCCCAGTCAAACCGAAACGGCCGCCGCCGCGAGCCGCTGGTCGGCGCTGCGTTTGAGGTGCAGGCCATGCTGCGCAGCATTTTTGTCGGCCCCATGATCCCGCACTGCACAAAAGAGCTTTCAAAGCGCGGTCCTTTGCGCATATCCTTGCCCGGCAGGCGAAACGGTCACCGAACGCTTACCCGAGCGGCGGACTTTCACTGGGAGGAAGCGGATGCCGGCAAAGGACGATCCGGTCGTCATCAAGAAATATGCCAACCGTCGGCTCTACAACACCGGCACCAGCACCTATGTGACGCTGGAGGACCTGGCGGAGATGGTGAAGCGCGGCGAGGATTTCACCGTGCAGGACGCCAAGACCGGCGACGACATCACCCACCCGGTGCTGACCCAGATCATCTTCGAGCTGGAGAACAAGGAGGGGCAGAACATGCTGCCCATCTCCTTCCTGCGCCAGCTGATTTCGTTCTACGGCGATCAGATGCAGATGATCGTGCCGAGCTTCCTCGAGCAGTCGATGATCGCCTTTGCCAAGGAGCAGGAGCGCTTCCGCGAGCAGATGAAATCGGCCATCGGGAAATCTCCGATGGACGTGATGAAAGCGACGACGCCCATGAAGGCGATCGAGGAGCAGACCCGGCGAAACATCGAGCTGTTCCAGAACGCCATGCGCATGTTCACGCCCTTCCCGACCGGCACCGCCGCCGGCGCAGCGGCGCAGCCGCCGACCGAGCCGGCCCGCCGGGAGCCTGCCGGCAAGAACGACGACCTGCAGGAACTGAAGGATCAGATCGCCGCGATGCAGCGCAAGATCGAACTCGATGGGCTGATTGCCCGAAGCCTCGGCCGCTCAGCCGCTGAGGTTGACGTCGCGCCCGGCTGACCGCAGAGACACCGAGAAGCCGGCCAGCACGTCGACCAGCGCGATCACCATCAGGATGAAGAACACCGAGTGGGCCGCCGCCTGCACCAGCAGGAATTCGACCAGGAACGCGACGAAGACGAATGTCGACAAAAGATGGTCGACGATCGACACATTGGACGTGCGCGTCGACTTGACGATCTCGACGAAGAGCAGCGCCAGCGCGAGCACCACCAGAGCGTCGCCCACCGTCATCTCGAACACGCCGCCCGACATCATCCGCAGCGACATCAGCTCGCTTTCCCACAAATCGCTGCCGGCGGCCGCTTCGAACGAGCCGGCCAGCCCGAGATTGTAGAGGATGAAGGGAATGATCAGCAGGGGGATGCCGCTCAGCATGGCGGGTCTCCGGTTGGCGCGGCCGCGAATCCTGGCGTCGCACAAATGCGGCCAAATCAAAGATAGAGACGGCGGGCCGGCGTCAAGCCCCGTGCGGCAGGGGCAAAAGAAAGGACCGGCGCGAGCGCCGGTCCTCGATCGTTTCAGGCCGGTCCGTTCAGCTCTTCGGCTCGAACACCTGGCGGCCGCGATACATGCCGGTCTTCAGGTCGACGTGATGCGGGCGGCGCAGCTCGCCGGAATTCTTGTCCTCGACATAGGTCGGGGCCTTCAGCGCGTCGGCGGAGCGGCGCATGCCGCGCTTGGACGGCGACGTCTTTCGTTTCGGAACAGCCATGGAATTACTCGCTCATCGGTCAAAGGCCGGACCGCCCTGCGTGAGGGTCGGCTTCCGGTCGGGATTCCTTGAAAGTCGGGTGCCTATACACAAGCAGGGCCGGTTTGACCAGCGCCGCGACCGAATTTTTTGCGTTTCCGCCTCAGCCGGCATCGCGCATGTCCACGCACTGCACATAGGCACCGGCGCGCGCTGCGCGTCGCTCGATCAGCGTGGCGAGCCGCCGCAGCCCCGGTCCCGGCTTTCCGGCGTTGCGGGTGACCGGGTTGGGCAGCGACACCGCCAAGAGCGCCGCCTGCCGCCGCGTGAGCTCGCCGGCGGAGCGCCCGAAATGGGTCTGCGCCGCCGCCTCGGCGCCGTAGACCCCCGGCCCCCACTCCACCACGTTGAGGTAGATCTCCATGATCCGCTTCTTGCTCAGGATGGCGTCGAAGTAGAGCGCCAGCGGCGCCTCGAGCGCCTTGCGGATGAAGGAGCGCCCCGGCCAGAGATAGAGGTTCTTCACCGTCTGCATGGGGATGGTCGAGGCGCCGCGCGACGGCTCGCCGGCCATCGCGTCGTCGATCACCGCATTGAGCTCACCCCAGTCGATGCCGCTATGGGCGCAGAACTGCCCGTCCTCCGACATGATCACCGAATGCACCAGCACCGGCGAGATCTCCTCGATGGGGATCCAGCGACGGTCGTAGCCCTGGAAGGTCAGGAGGTCCCTCAGCATCAGCGTCGACACCGGATGCACGAAGGACGGCATGTAGAGGACGGTCAGCACCGCCGGCAGCAGCGCCAGCGCCAGCAGGGCATAGGCGACGCGGCGCAGCCACGGCGACCGTCCGGCCGCCGGCGCAAGGCGCCCCCATCCTCTCCGCTTGGCCGGCATGCCCAGTCCTTCCGGCTCCGGATCGACGGTTGGTCCGGTCACGCCGCTTGTCCCCGAATTCATCCTTTCCGCATAATGGCTGGACCGGGCGAGCGCAATGCCAGGGTCGACTTGACGCTCCGGCCATTTGCCTTCAACGCTGCCGGCCATGATCGCCCCGTCGCTCTTCGAAGAGATGCTCGCTCGGCGCGCGGCGGACGTCGAAGCCGAGCTCGGCCGCTTGCTCGACGGCCGCCCGCGCAGCGGCGAGATCGCCCGTCCGTCCCGTCTGCTGGCCGCCATGCGGCACGGCGTGCTCAATGGCGGCAAGCGGCTGCGGCCGTTCCTGGTGCTGGAAGGCGCCGCCCTGTTCGGCATCGCCGGCGGGGCGCCGCTGCGCGTCGCCGCGGCGCTCGAATGCGTGCATTGCTATTCGCTGATCCACGACGACCTCCCGGCCATGGACGACGATGCGCTGCGTCGCGGCCAGCCGACCGTCCACAAGGCGTTCGACGAGGCGACCGCCATTTTGGCGGGCGACAGCCTGCTCACTCTGGCCTTCGACGTGCTGGCCGATCCGGCAGACCGAGCTGCCCGCAACGGCGCGCGCCGACCTGGTGGTGGGGCTGGCGCGTGCCGCCGGGCTGGGCGGCATGGCCGGCGGGCAGGCGCTCGACCTCGAAGCGGCCGGCAATCGGCCGGACGAGCCCGGCATCATCACCTTGCAGGCGATGAAGACGGGCGCGCTGATCCGTTTTGCCTGCGAGGCCGGCGCCATGGTGGCCGGCGCGCCGGCCGACGACCGCGAGCGCCTCGCCGCCTTCGGCGCCGCCATCGGCCTCGCCTTCCAGCTCGCCGACGACCTGCTCGACCTCACCGCCGACGCCGTGACCTTGGGCAAGGCGACCGGCAAGGACGCCGCCGCCGGCAAGGCGACGCTCGCCGCCCTCCACGGCGGCGACTGGGCGCGCCGCCAGCTGTCCGGGCTGGTCGCGCAGGCCCGCGACCTTCTGGAGCCGTATGGCGAGCGGGCGGCCACGCTCTCGGCCGCCGCCGAGTTCGTTGCAGCGCGCCGGCGCTGAGCCGCCGCGACCGCTCAGTTTGCCACCTGCGCGGCGGCCGACATCACCTCCTGCGGGGTGGGGGCGCCGAACATCTTGCGCCCGTCGTCAGGCACCTCGGTGAAGCTCCACCGCACGATCCCGTCGCGGTCGATGAGGAACTGGCCGACCAGCTGCGCCCGGCCGGTGGCCATCATCTGCTGGTCGGCTTCCATGATCTCGTAGCCGTCCTTGCGGTCGAGGAAGTCGGCGGCCTCGAACGGGTTCATCGGCTGCGGCAGCTCCGGCATGTCGATCCGCATCGCCATCGCCGTATCGACGGCGATGCGCTGCGGCCACGCCGTGTCCTTCTCGGTGATCTGCGGGTTGGGCAGGCCGAAGGCCCGGTGCGACGCGCGCTCCGGGTCCGCCGCGGCGAGCATCGTCGGCATCGGGTGGTAGCGGAAGTAGAGCCGCGCCCGCTCGATCGGTGTGTTGACGACCACCAGGCTTTCGACCCCCTTGGCGCGCAGCTCCGGGTCGAGCCGCGACATCGCGGTGATGTGGCGGCGGCAGAACGGGCAGTGCAGGCCGCGGAACAGCCCGACCAGCACGGGATTGTGGCCGCGAAAGTCGTCGAGCGCGATCTTGCCCTGGCGGGTGATGGCATCCAGCACGATCTCCGGGGCGCGGTCCCCCGGCTGAATGGGCTTGTCGATTTCTGGCATGGAACGGTCCTCCCCTTATGGCGTCGGTCAGTCGAGAAATGGCAGCACGACGAGGCTGTCGGGTTCGAGCCCGTGGCGCGTGCAGACGTCCTGCGCCAGCGCGAAATAGCGTTCGGCCTCGGCCAGGTTGTCGAGGTCGAGGTTGAGCGTCGCCAGCCCGTCGTAGCATGGGAACAGCAGCTGCGGCTCGTTGGTCTCGCGCGCCACTTCGAGCGCCTCGCTGTAGCAGCGGATCGCCAGGTCGGGCCGCCCGCTGCACTGGTGGATCTGCCCGAGCACGATGAGCGGCACCGGCAAATGTTCCCGCTGGTCGAGCGCGCGGTCGAGCTCGATCGCCTTCTCGGCCGCCGGCACCCCCTCGCCTGCGCAGCGGTCGGTGAAGGTGCAGGAGGCGACGGCGAAATTGGCCAGCAGCCGCGCCTGAAAGCCGAGGTCGCCGATGCGCGTCGCCACGTCGAGCCCGCGCCGGCAGACATCCATCGCCCGTGCCGGGTCGAGCAGGCAGTAGAGCACGCCGAGATTGGTGTAGCCGCGGCAGGCCGCATTGGCGATGCCGGCCGCCTGCGCGACCGACACGCTGCGCTCGACCTGGCGCACCGCCTCGTGGCTGAGCCCGAGCCGCGCCAGCGCCACGCCCTTGGTGTTGAGCGCTTCCGCGACGGCACGCGCCGCCTCCACGCCGAGCTCGCCCGCGGCCTGCGGCGCCGCCCCCTCGGCATGCCGCAGCGCCTCGTCCGCCCAGCGCGCCGCCGCCTCGTGGTCGCCGCTGCGGAAGGCCAGGCGCCCGCGCTCCTGCAGCAGGATGGCGCGCTCGATCGGTGCGTCGGCGTCGTCGAGCAGCGCGCTCGCCTCGACATAGCGGGCCTCCGCTTGGTCGCGCTTGCCGGCCTCCCACAGCGACCGCCCGAGCTTGCGCAGGATGCGCGCCTGGCCGACCTGGTCGTTCGCCGCCTTGGCCGCCGCGAGCACTGTCTCGTAATGGCTCTGCGCCGTCGCCCGCTGCCCCGTCGGCCCGCAGAGGTCGGCGATCCGTTCGGCCAGCGCCAGTTGCTCGGCCGGCAGCTCGCCCGCCAGGCTGAGCGCCTCCAGCGCCTGCTCGTAGAGCCGGATCGCGTCGTCGTTGGCATAGATCAGGCTGGCCCGGTCGCCCGCCCGGGCGAGGTAGCGCGCGCCCTTGCCGCGTTGCCCGCTGCGGCCGAAATGATGGCCGAGCATTGTCAGATCCTCGAGCCGTTCCGGCTCCGTACCGACCAGGCCTTCCAGCGCCTCGCCCACCCGTCCATGCATGTCGACCCGCTTTTCGAGCAGCAGGTTGTTGTAGATGACGTCCTGGACCAGGAACTGGCGGAAGCGGTAGGCCCGCGCAGCCACCGAGCTGGCACCTGCCACCTCCTCGATGATCTCGGCGTCGCAGAGCAGCTCCAGGCCGGCCTCGACGCGACCCGGTTCGGCGGCCGCTGCAGAGAGCAGCGTCGACTCGAAGCGCGCCCCGATGACGGCGGCCTCCTGGGCCAGCCGGCGCGCTTCCGGCGGCAGGCGGTCGAGGCGGGCCAGCAGCATCGCCTCCAGCGTCGGCGGGATGTCGGCGGCGTCGGCGCTGGCGCTTGCCCGCCAGCCTTCCGCCGTGCGGGCGAGGCGGCCCTGCTCGACCAGGCCGCGGACGATCTCCTCCGCAAACAGCGGGTTGCCGCCGGCCTGGGCGACGATGCGCTCGCGCATCTGCGGCGCCTGGGCGTCCCAACCGGCACCGAAATAGGCGTCGAGCAGAGCGTCCGCGTCCGTCCGTCCGAGCGGCGGCAGGCGCAAGGTCGTGTGACCGATCCGCGCGGCGTCGAGCGGGTCGCCGGCGAGCGACGGCCGGTATGTCACCAACAGCATCAGCTGCGTGCGCTCCAGCCGGTCGATGACGAACCGCAGCGCCTCCAGCGACACGGCGTCGGCCCAGTGCAGGTCCTCCACCACGATCAGCAGCGGCGACAGCGCCAGCCGCCGCTCGATGATGGTGCGGATGGCGTGCAGGATCTGCCGCCTAAGCTGCTCCGGCTCGACATGCCTGAGCGAGGTCTCAGCGTCGGCGAGGCCGAGCACGTGGCCGAGCAGCGGCATCAGCCGCGCCGCGTCGTCGGCCGGCACGACCAGCTCCTCCAGGAGGGCGGCGAGCTTGCCGCGCACCGTCTCCGGCGGGTCGCTCTGCAACATGCCGCCAGCACTGCGCACCACCGCCCCCAGCGTTCCGTAGGATTGGGCGGCAAGCGGCGTCGACGCCGTCTGCCGAACCGCCAGCGCGGCGAACCGCGGATCGTCGGCGATGCGCGCCAGGAACTCGCCGACCAGCCGGCTCTTGCCGATGCCAGCCTCGCCGACGACGCGCACCAGCTGCGCCGCCCCCGCCTGTGCCAGCTCCAGCGCTCCCGTCAGCCGGGCCAGCTCGCCGTCACGCCCGATGGTCGGCGCCGCAACGCCGACCGCTTCCAGCCCGCGGGCCGGGCGCGGTGCTTCGAGCGGCCCGGTCAGCCGGTGCACCGTCACCGCGCCCGCCTTGCCGCGCAGCGCCAGCTCGCCCAGCGGCTCGTAGCCGAATGCGTTGCGCGTCAGCCGCCAGGTCAGCGGGCCGACCAGCACCTCGCCCGGCGCCGCCATGGACTGCAGCCGCTGGGCGATGTTGACCGTATCGCCGGTGACCGAATAGCCCTTGGCGCTGCCGGCGCCGAAGCCGCCCGTCACCACCGGCCCGGTGTTGACGCCGATGTGCAGCGACAGCGGCTGGCCGGCCGCGGGATGGCCGACCTCGGCCGCCTTGCCGATCATCTCCAGCGCCGCCGCCAGCGCCCGCTCGGGGTCGTTCTCATGCGCCACGGGGGCGCCGAACAGCGCCAGCAGGGCGTCGCCGATGAACTTGTCGACATAGCCGCCATGCGCCTCGACGCTCGCGGTCAGCGCCTCGAACAGCCGGTTCTGCAAGCCCCGGAGCACCTCCGGATCCAGCCTTTCGCTAAGCGAGGTGAAGCCGCTGAGGTCGGCGAATAGCACGGTCACGGTGCGCCGGTCGGCGTCGGACTGGATGGGACGGGCCGGCGCCGGGGCCGCTGCCGGCGTGGGCGCCGCAGCGGCGGCCGCGCCGAGCCCGGTGCCGCAGCGCGGGCAGAAGGCGAAGCCGGCATCGCAGGCATAGCCGCAGCCCGGACAGGCACGCGGCTGCTTCGCCCCGCAGGAGGGGCAGAAGGCAAAGCCGCTCTGAACTTCGAAGCCGCAACCGGCGCAGTTCATGGTCGGGACCCTCGGGATCCGCGCCCACAATGGGCTTCCCGCCACTTTTCGGCAAGCGACCGCCGCGCGAGGCGGCGCTGGCTCGCTCAGCGGTTCCTGAGCACGATGCAAGCGCCGCCGACGCCGCGCAGCCGCTGGCAGATGACGTCGGCCTCCTTGCGCGTCTCGGCGCCGATGCGCACCGCGTAGACGCCGCGCCGGCCGCGCGGCGTGCGGATGCGGCTCACCACCGGCTCGTAGCTGGCGAGCAGCGTCGGGAAGCGCCCCTTGGCGCGCTGCCACTGGCGGATCGCCGCGGCGCGCCGGAAATTGCCCGCCACCTGGATGCCCCACGGCTTCTGATGGATCTTGGCCATCGGAATGGTGGCCGACATGATCACCGGCAGCGTGCGGCAGGCGTCGCCGAAGGAGAGCTTCTTGTCGAGCGGCTCGACCTTGCCCTGGTGTCCCGCCTCGGCGAAATTGTCGGCCGGCTCGCCCATGATGTCGAGCACGTAGTCTTCCGTCTCCAGCGGCAGGAAGCCACCCGCCGAAAGCCAGCGCGAGACCCGCCCTTCGCCCGCATTGTAGGCGGCGGCCGCCAAGCCGAGATTGCCGTAGCCGCGTTTCAGCTCGCCGAGATAGCGGGCCGAGGCCGGGATCGCCTGCTCGACGTCGAACGGGTCGGCGAGGCCGCGCATCCTGGCGGTGCCGGGCATGAACTGGGCGATCCCTTCGGCGCCGACCGGGCTCTCGGCATTGGGATCGAAGCGGCTTTCCTTCCAGATCAGCCGGGCGAAGAAGTCGCGCGGCAGGCCATGCGTGTCGGCATGCACCTCGAGCAGATGGCAGATGCGCCCGATGGTGATCGGCCGCGGCCCCTTGCCGGGCGGGTCGGCGAGCGCCGGCGCCGCGGCGAGCAGGCCGGCCAGCAGCCACGCCGCGTGGCGCAGCCCGCGCACCGCTATTCGGCCGCCGCCTTGCCGCGGCCGAAGCGCTGCTCGATATAGGCCGCGACCATCCGCTGGAACTCGTCGGCGATGTCGGGGCCGCGCAAGGTGGCCGCCTTGCGGCCGTCGATGAAAACCGGCGCCGTCGGCATCTCGCCGGTGCCGGGCAAGGAGATGCCGATATCGGCATGCTTGGATTCGCCAGGGCCGTTGACGATGCAGCCCATGACCGCCACCTTCAGCTCCTCGACCCCAGGATAGCGCTCGCGCCACGCCGGCATGTTGCGGCGGATGTCGTCCTGGATCGTCTGCGCCAGCTCCTGGAAGACCGACGAGGTGGTGCGCCCGCAGCCCGGGCAGGCGGCCACCACCGGCACGAACTGGCGGAAGCCCATGGTCTGCAAGAGCTCCTGCGCCACCTGCACCTCGCGGGTGCGGTCGCCGCGCGGCTCCGGCGTCAGGGAGACGCGGATCGTGTCGCCGATGCCCTGCTGCAACAGGATGCCCATGGCGGCCGACGAGGCGACGATCCCCTTCGAGCCCATCCCGGCCTCGGTCAGGCCGAGATGCAGCGCGTGGTCGGAGCGCCGCGCCAGCTCGGCATAGACGGCGATCAGGTCCTGCACCTGGCTGACCTTGGCCGACAGGATGATCCGCTCGCGCGGCAGGCCGATCTGCTCCGCCGCCGCGGCCGACAGCAGCGCCGACTGGACGATCGCCTCGCGCGTCACCTCGACGGCGGTCAGCGGCGAGCCCTTCTTTTGGTTCTCGTCCATCAGCCGGGTCAGCAGGTCCTGGTCGAGCGAGCCCCAGTTGACGCCGATGCGCACCGGCTTGCCGTAGCGGATCGCCATTTCGACGATGGCGCCGAACTGCTTGTCGCGCTTCTCCTTGAAGCCGACATTGCCGGGATTGATGCGATACTTGGCCAGCGCCTCGGCGCACGCCGGATGGTCGGCCAGCAAGCGGTGGCCGATATAGTGGAAATCGCCGACCAGCGGCACGTGGATGCCCAGCCGGTCGAGCCGCTCGCGGATGCCCGGCACCGCTGCGGCGCTCTCGTCGCGGTCGACCGTGATGCGCACGATCTCCGAGCCTGCGCTCGCCAGCGCCGCTACCTGCGCAACCGTCCCGTCGACGTCGGCCGTGTCGGTGTTGGTCATCGACTGCACGACCACCGGCTGGCCGCCGCCGACGATCACGCCGCCGACGTCGACGGCCACCGAGCGCCGCCGCTCGAAGGGAGTGGAGTAGTATCCGGTCATCGCCGCCGGCGCCTTTCTGGCCCTCATCGTCCGGCCATCAGGTGGCCGAGTGCCGCCGCCTTGTCAATGCCGGCAACGGTGGAAGCGGAGCCCGCAGGCTGGCCTTTTGCGGCGGCCTGGGCCAGATAAGAGCGCATGTGCAACCTCTACAACGTCACCACCACGGTCAAGGCGATGCGCGACCTCGTCGCCGCTTTGCGCGACCGCGCCGGCTACAACCAGCCCTCGCTCGACATCTTCCCCAACTATCGGGCGCCGGTGGTGCGCCTGGCCGACGACGGCGAGCCGGAGCTGGCGATGCTCAACTGGGGCATGCCGACGCCGCCCGACCGGGTGAAGGGCAATGCCGACCGCGGCACCACCAACATCCGCAACCCAGGTTTTTCGCATTGGCGTCAGTGGCTCGGGCCGACCCATCGCTGCCTGGTGCCGGCGACGAGCTTCGCCGAGCCCAGCCCGACGCGCGACGAGACGGGAAAGGTGCCCAACATCTGGTTCGCGCTCGACGAGGAGCGGCCGCTGTTCTTCTTCGCTGGCCTGTGGACGCGCTGGCACGGCGTGCGCCGGGTGCGCGACGGCGCCCAGGACTTCGAGCTCTACGGCTTCTTCACCACCAGCCCCAACGCCGTCGTCAGGCCCGTCCACGAGAAGGCGATGCCGGTGATCCTGACCGCGCCCGAAGAGCTCGACGCCTGGCTGCGCGCCCCGTGGAGCGACGCCAAGGCGCTGCAGCGCCCGCTGCCCGACGACCGGCTCCGCATCGTCGAGACGACGCCGTACGGCCAAGGGCTGCTGCCGCCCGAGGTGGCGACCGAGGCGCAGCTGTCGCTTCTCTGATTTAACTCAGGGTTGTAACACACGGCACAGATCGCCTTAGGCGTTTGATTATACCGCACCCACTCGCGGGGCGGGCTCGCGAGCCATCGGCACGAGGAGCGAGACGTCATGTTTGGCGGTGTGGGAAACGGCAATTCGCATTCGACAAGCCGAAAGAGAACTCGCGAAGGCGAGGGGGACCCTCATGACAGAAGTTTGAAAAGGTCCACGCCGGAGAACGCCGTGGGGCCTCTCAGGCAGCCGCCGCCGGATGCTCGCGTTGGGAACGCCATGAGGTCGGGCAACGAGGCTGCCGCATCGGAAATTGCGGCCTCAATTGATACGCTCGACCAATGGCCCTCCATGCTTGTTCCGCGGCCCGATCAAAGCACTTCCGGTGGTAGCTCCACGAACGCGGGTTTTCAACAAGACGATCCTTTTGATTGGCTGGGGCAGAGCCACAACCCGCCGTCAGAAACCGACCTTCAACTCACCGCGTCTCATCAGCCCTCGACCGTCACGCCGGCGATTCCACCGATGCTGCGAACTCGCGCCGAGATGTTGCAACGGAAGCTCAGGGGTCCGGCGTCGATTGCCACGCATCGACCAATTTGCCAAGGTCCTGCAGGACGTGGACCTTCCAACACTGGTCGAAACCGTTCCAAACCAGAGCCCCGCGATCAGGGACGCGGCGGATAGTCTACAGAAGGCAGTCGACATAGCTCAGGCCGTGAAGGCCATGCCGAAATCCATCTCCGACTGGGGTTGTCGGGCGGAGGAAGGCGCCATGGCAGACGTAGGCCACTGGGCCGGGGCACTCGCTAGCGCCTTCCAAAGCTGGAGCGATCCAGCCGACAGCGCCAACCCCACGCAGACGGTGGTTGCGCCGACCCAGTCGGTTCGCCGCGCCGATCCGCTGCCGTTGCAGGCGACCGAGACAACTGATCCCGCCGCGCTCCCGTGGGTCTCGACGATCCGCCGAGGCATGACCATACCGCAGAAGCCGACGGATGAGCCGCCGCCGCTGCCTCTGCGCAGTTCCAATCCGAACCAAACGTCCGTCGATCCATATGGACCGCAACCGACCCCGGGCCACCCGCAAATGGAACGTTTGGCAGAGACGACGCCGATCGTGACTCCGGTCCAGCCAATGACACCTGCGGACAACCGATCGGCACCATCCCTGACAGCCGCGCCGTCGCTGCCTCCTCGCATTTCCAACCGAGCCAAACGTTCTACGATCCCACATTGGCCGCAACCGACCCCGAGCCCCGCGCCAATGGGACAACCGGCAGTGCCGAGGCAGGCTACGAAACAGCCTCCGGTGATGACGTTCATCTCACCGCCGCAACCGCCAAAATGGCGCCGACCCGCGCCACCGTCATTCACGAGCGCCGCGTCGGGCAACGTCCCTTCGTCGTTGGACCTCCAGCTCGCCCAAGTGATCGACGACGCCAGGAAAAGGCTGGACGCCCCTCGACCCATGCATGGCCCGGACTACACCGTGACCGAGAACATCCACTATCTTCGTGGGCTGCCGAATGCCATGCATCAACTGAAAATCCTCAAGCCCGAGAGAGACCCGTTCGTGGGCACGACGCTTGCTGGGCTGATTGCCGACGTCGACGAGGCGTTGAAGCGTGCGCAAGCCAATTCGCCACCGCTTGCGAAAGATGTGGACTATCTGCGCGGCGAAGTCTTTCTCCTGCAGGAAGGGCTGAAGATCTGGTCCGCCAGACTGAGTGCGCCTTCGTCCGCCGGTCTGATTTAACTCACGGTTGTAACGCACGGCACAGATCGCCCTATGCGTTTGATTATACCACGCCCCATCCGCGGGGCGGGCTCGCGAGAAGCCATCGGTAGGAGGAGCAAGACGTGACGTTTGGCGGCGTGGGAAACAGCTATTCGCATTCGAACAGCAGCTCGGGCTCGAGGAGCAACCCCGACTCAAGGGAAAATTCGACGGGTGGCAAGAGAGCCCGGGAAGGAGGCGACACCAATACCAGGAGTTCGAAAAGGCATACGCCCAACACCAGCGTGGTGCCTCTCAGCCAGCCAACGTCGGATCCTGGCGTTGGGAATGCCATGAGGTCGGGCAACGACCTCGACGCCGTGGTGGAGGCCCTGAAAAGCCAAAGGTTCGACTCGCTGCACGAAACCTACACGATTTTCCGCGAGGGGATCGCAGCTGCCAGGGGAGGCGACGTCGACCAGGCCCTGGGCGAGATGCACGCCCGGATCAAGCCCGTCCGTGACGCGGCCTTGGAAACGGCTCGTGGCTTCGAGGAGAAGGATGCCGCATCGGAAATGGCGTCCATGTTCTTGTCGCTCGAGCAATGGCACCGCTCCCCCGAGACGGGGATGGATAGCAAATGCGCGATCAGAAACCTCGAGATCTCGATGCCGCGCTTGGAGGGGCTGCTCCAGGACTTTGCTCCCGCCGCGCTCATTCCGCGAACGAATCAAAGCACCTTCGGCGGTAACTCGACGAGCGTTCGTTCTCAACAAAGCACTCCTTTCGCTTTGCCTTTGGCGCAGGGCTACAACCCACCTGCCCAAACCCCCGTTCAGCCCAGCCTTGCAATGTCCCAACAGCCCTCGACCGTCACCCCGGCAATTCCACCAATGCTGCGAATTCGCGCCCAGAGGTTGCAACGGGAGCTTAGGGGCCCGGCGCCGACAATTGCCACGCTCGACCAATTTGCGAAGGTCCTGAAGGCCGTGAACCTTCGAACACTGGTCGAAAATGTTCCAAACCAGAGTTCCGCGATCAAGGACGCTGCGGATTGTCTACTGAAGGCAGTCGACAATGCCCAGGTCGAAAGGGACCGGCAATCAATCATGCAGGGCATGGGCGTGCCCACCTCCGATGAGGATGCTCGGAGGTTGGCCAACGCCCTCGCCGAGGTGAGCCGCTGGGCCAAGTCACTCGATATCGCCTTTCAAGGCTGGAGCAAGCCAGCCGGCAGCGCCAACCCCACGCACACGGTTGCGCCGACCCAATCGGTTCGCCACCCGGCTCCGCTGCCGTTGCAGACGACCCAGACAACCGTTCCCGCCGCGCTCCCGTGGGTCTCGACGATCCGCCCAGGCATGACCATACCGCCGAAGCCGACGGATACGCTGCCGCCGCTGCCTCCTCGCAGCCCCAATCCGAGCCAAACGTTCTACCCGACGTGGGCCGCAACCCACCCCGACCCCCCCGCCAATGGAACAACCGGCAGCGCTGAGGCCGTCTGCGACGCTGCCCCCGAAGATGAACTTCATCCCACGGACGAAACCGCCAGAGCCGCCATGGAACCTTGCCCCTGTCATTCACGAGCGCCGCGCCGGGCAACGTCCCTTCGTCGTGGGATGTCCGGCTCGCCGGTGGGATCGACACCGCCAAGCGAAATCTGGTCTCCGCTCCCCCCAAGCACGGCGCGACCTACACCCAAGACGAGAACGCCCAGTATCTTGGCGGGCTGCCGGATGCCATGTATTCCGTGAGACTTCTTAACCTCCAATGGGAGCGGTCCTACGACGCCGATTTTGGTGGCCTGATGGCCAACGCCGACGGGGCGTTGAAGCGTGCGCAGGAATCTTGGCCACCTGATCCTATCGCCATGCACGATCTTCGCCGCCACATGACGGCCCTGCACGCAGCGCTGGAGAACTGGTCCGCCGGGCTGAGGGCGCCTTCGCGCGGCGTCCCTACCGGGTTCTAGCGGCGGTAGGCGGCTCGTCAGAAGCCATCGGCAAGAGGAGCGAAAAATCATGTTTGGCCGTGTGGGAAGCGGTAACTCGAACGCGACGGGCAAAAGACGCCGCTCGAGCGACATCGACGAAAACCCCAAAGCTACGAAAAGGCCGACACCCAACGACAGCCAAGTGGGAAGCGGAGACTCCCGCCAAGGACGCGAGCTGAACCAGACCATCCGGCGTCCGCCGGATCATGCCGCCCGCCGCGCCATGAAGGCGACGCTCCGACCCAACTCGGCGACTGCCTCGACCGGCGGATTGAGGACCATGAGATCGAGCGTCCAGCAGACCCCCGTTCCGTTCCCATTGCTGGACGTGGCAAGCTATGTTCAAGTTCCCCACAACCAGAACGTCAGCGAGTTCCTTCCTCTCGCAAGCCCAGGTCTGGCCGCCCCGCCGCCTCAGCCCGCGCGCCAATTGGGAATCTCGACGATCCGACCGGGCATGACCATCTCGCACCCGCCGATGCCGACGGATTTGCCGCCGCCGCCCCGCATGCCCGATCCGACCCGACCGTCCTTCCACCCAAATGAAACGCAATCGACCCTGGGCTACCCGCCAATGGGGCGTCCGGCAGTGCCGCCGGCGGCGCCGCCTCGAACCTTGTCCCGGTCATCCGTGAGCGGCACGCCGGGCACGGCCGCTTCGACGCATGATTTCCGGCTCGTCCGAGGGATCGACGTCGCCAAGCGCAGTCTGGTCGTCGCTCCTCCCCTGGATGGCGCAGTCTACACCCAGGGCGAGAACATCCAATATCTTGGCGAGGTGCCGCAAGCCATGGATACCGTGAGAATCCTTGGTCTCGAGTGGGATCGATCCAACGGCGAGGAGTTTGGTCGCCTGCTTGCCAACGCCGACTCTGCGTTGAGGCATGCGCGAGCTTCATGGCCACCTGATCCCATCGCCATGCACGATCTTCGCCGCCACATGAAGGCCCTGCACGCAGCGCTGGAGGACTGGTCCGCCAGGCTGCGCGTGCCGTCGCGTGCCTCTACTGGGTTCCAACAGCGGTAAACTCCTCGCCCGACTGCGACCGAGGCGCGCCGTCGCCGGTCTGATTTAACTCACAGTTGTAACACACGGCACAGATCGCCCTATGCGTTTGGCTATACCGCGCCCACTTGCGGGGCGGACTCGCGAGAAGCCATCGGCAAGAGGAGCGAGAAATCATGTTTGGCAGTGTGGGAAGCAATTCGAACTCGAACTCGACGGGTAGCAACAAGAGATCCCGCTCGCCGAGTGACGTTGGCAATAACCCCAAAGCTGGGAAAATGCATACCAGCCACGATCTGAACAAGTCCGTCGTGGTTCCTCTGGACCATGGCTCTCAGAAAGCCATGTCGCTGGACGAAGCAGACAACCTGGTGAAGATGCTCAAAAGCGATCAATATGCACTTCGGGAGCTCTACAATGCGCTCAGGGACTGCTTGAACGCTGCCGCCAGGGGAGAACCCGCCGACCGGGCCCTGGGCGAACTGCGGAAGAGGATCGCGCCTTTCAGCAGCTCGCTGTCGAAGTCTGCGCACTTCTTCGCGGGAGCTGCGGCCGCTTCTGAGGTAGCCGGCGTGGTTGGGTCGCTCGCTCAGTGGCAGCAATCGCCCAAGACCGTCGAAAATGACAAAGTCGCAATTCACAACCTGAAGGTCGGCATGAAGCGCCTGGAAGGGCTGCTCAATGAATTCGCGCCCTCCGCAACCGAGAATACGACAATTCGGTCCAACGCGGCGAGCGTCTTCGGGACGAATTCTATTGCCCCATCCTTGCCTCTCTCGCAGACTTTCAGACCGGTCGCTCAGCTAGGACAAACCAGCGTCCCGCCAGACCTTTCCATGTCCCGACAGCCCAAGGGGCAGTACGACCTTCCTTTTAGCACCGCATCCGTAACCGCATCCCTGGCAGCATCGCGGCGGGTGGGGAACCCCGCGTTGCCGTTCGGCGTTCCGTCGGCCGCGACAACCCAAGCTCCCAGTCCTCACAACCCCAACGCCGGCCAGTTCCTGCCTCTCGTCAGCCTCGGTCAGGAGGCCCTGCCGCCGGTCGCGTCGCCGAACACGCGGCTGCCGATCGGCAACCCCTCGCAGACGAGGGCTGTCACGACCCCGACAGGTCATCGTGCAGGCCCGCCGCCGCAGGTGACCCAGAAAACCGGGCACTCCGCATTCCCATTGGGAATTTCGACGATCCGCCCCGGCATGACCGTATCGCCTCCGAAGCCGACGGATTTGCCGCCGCCGCCCCGCAATCCGAACCAAGCACCCTTCTACACATTCCAATCGCAATCGACCCGGGGCAACCCGCATATGGGGCGTCCGACATTGTCGCCGCCGGCGGTGGCACAAGGGCTGCCGTTGACGAAGTCCATCCTGCGATCGCAACCGCCAACGGAAGCGGCACCGCCGCCGCCGCTGGGCAATCGAACCCAAGCGTCCGTCAACCCATATGGAACGCAAATACCTTTGGGCTACACGCAGACGGGATATTTCGCCGGACCGAGTTCAGACTGTTACGCAAAACCCGCTGACGGCGACGAGCACCATCTCTCGGCAGCAGCCGCCACGGGCAACGCCTCGGGCCCTGCCTTTGGCCAACCCTCAGCCTCAGACCCTGCCTTTGGCCTCGGCCGCCGTCCGCGAAAAGCGCAATTCCTCCTTGGCTAAAGAGATCAAAAATATTTGCGCGGCTCTTGTTGTTCCCCCCAGGAAAGAAGGCCGGTACACGAAAAGAGAGGACGAGCTCTTCGTCGGGATTCTACCGCTGGCTTTGGACAAAATCTCCAAGCAACAAACTGTTTTGCAAGACCCCGATGTCGAAGCTCGTTACCGCGACGTCCAAGAAGCGCTCGCTGCTGAAAGTAGGGCGCGCACATTTGGCGGCGGGCTAGCGAGCTCCATGTCAGAACTTCGAGATCGCGCATCGCAACTCGCCGTAGCTCTCACCGACTGGGCGACGCGCCAAGCCGACCCTCACTGGTCGCACCGTCTATAGCCACGCCTGCAACCGCTTCCGCCGTGCCCGCTTGCCCGGCGGCGGCGGCGACCCTAGTCTCTCGCCGAGCAAGGAAGCCCGGCATGCGTTTCGAAGGAACGGCAGACTACGTCGCCGACAAGGATCTGATGATCGCCGTCAACGCGGCGATCGCGCTGGAGCGGCCGCTGCTGGTCAAGGGCGAGCCCGGCACCGGCAAGACCGAGCTGGCGCGCCAGGTCGCGGCGGCGCTCGGCCTCGAGCTGATCGAATGGAACGTCAAGTCCACGACGCGCGCCCAGCAGGGCCTCTACGAGTATGACGCGGTGTCGCGGCTGCGCGACAGCCAGCTCGGCGACGACCGCTTCAACGACATCTCCAACTACATTCGCCACGGCAAGCTGTGGGACGCCTTCGCCGCCGAGCGCAAGGTGGTGCTGCTGATCGACGAGATCGACAAGGCCGACATCGAGTTCCCGAACGATCTCCTGCAGGAGCTCGACCGCATGGAGTTCTTCGTCTACGAGACCGGCGAGACGGTGCGCGCCCGCCATCGGCCGATCGTCATCATCACCTCCAACAACGAGAAGGAGCTGCCCGACGCCTTCCTGCGGCGCTGCTTCTTCCACTACATCCGCTTCCCCGACCTCGAGACGCTGACGCGCATCGTCGAGGTCCACTATCCCGGCATCAAGCAGCGCCTGGTGCATGCCGCGCTGACCCAGTTCTTCGAGATCCGCGACGTGCCCGGGCTGAAGAAGAAGCCGTCGACCTCCGAGGCGCTGGACTGGATCCGCTTGCTGGTCGCCGACGACATCGCGCCGGAGGACCTGCGCGGCGATGCGCGCAACGCGCTTCCGCGCTTGGCCGGCGCCCTGCTCAAGAACGAGCAGGACGTGCATCTCTTCGAGCGGCTGGCCTTCATGGCCCGCCGCCAGCAAGGATAGGAGGCGTCATGGCAGACCTTGAGATTCGCCCGCTCGAAAAGGCCGACGAGGCCGACTGGCGACGGCTGTGGACCGCCTACCTGACCTTCTACGAGACAGCGGTGCCCGAAGAGGTCTACCGCCTCACCTGGCAGCGGCTGTTCGATCCCGGTCCGTTCGAGCCCAAGGGCTTCCTGGCGCTGTCGGGCGGCCGGCCGGTCGGGCTGGTGCACTACATCTTCCACCGCACCTGCTGGGCCGAAGCTGACAATTGCTACCTGCAGGACCTCTTCACCGCCGAGGCCTCGCGCGGCCTCGGCGCCGGTGCCGCGCTGATCGAGGCGGTGCGCCAGGCGGCGGCGGCGCGCGGTGTGACGAATGTCTACTGGATGACGCACGAGACCAACGCGCGGGCCCGCCGCCTCTACGACCGGGTCGCCCGGCGCACCGGCTTCATCGAATACGACCTCTTGCCGGGCTGATGTTCCTGCCCTTCTTCCTCGAGCTGAAGGCGGCCGGCGTGCCGACCTCGCTCAGGGAATATCTCGGCCTTCTCGAAGGCCTGGAAGCCGGGCTCGTCGACCACGACGTCGAGGGCTTCTACTTCTTGGCCCGTGCCACGCTGGTCAAGGACGAGCGCCACATCGACCGCTTCGACCGCGTCTTCGCCCATGTGTTTCGCGGTGTCCAATCGCCGGCCGGCGAGGCGGGGCCGAGCTTCGAGGCCTTGCCGGAGGACTGGCTGAGGCGGCTCGCCGAGAAGCATCTGAGCGAGGAGGAGAAGCGCCTGGTGGAGGCGCTCGGCGGTTTCGAGGCGCTGATGGCGACCTTGCGGAAGCGGCTGGCGGAGCAGAAGGCGCGTCACGAGGGCGGCTCCAAATGGATCGGCACGGCCGGCACGTCGCCCTTCGGCGCCTACGGCTTCAACCCGGAAGGCGTGCGCATCGGCCAAGACGAGAGCCGCCACCGCCGGGCGGTCAAGGTGTGGGACCGCCGCGAATTCCGCGACCTCGACGATTCGGTCGAGCTCGGCACGCGCAACATCAAGGTGGCGCTGAAGCGGCTCAGGCGCTGGGTGCGCGAGGGCGCCGCGGAGGAGCTCGACCTCCCCGGCACCATCCACGCGACGGCGGAGCACGGCTATCTCGACGTGCGCACGCGGCCGGAGCGGAAGAACGCCGTCAAGTTGCTGATGCTCTACGACATCGGCGGTTCGATGGACGATCACGTGCGCGTCGTCGAGGAGCTGTTTTCGGCCGTGCGGGCCGAGGTCCGCCACCTCGTCCATTTCTACTTCCACAACTGCCTCTACGAGAGCGTCTGGAAGGACAACCATCGCCGCCATGTCGAGCGGGTCGGCACCGACGCGCTGCTCAACACCTACGGCCGCGACTACAAGGTGATCGTCGTCGGCGACGCCGCGATGTCGCCCTACGAGCTGCTGCAGGCCGGCGGCTCGGTCGAGCACTGGAACGCCGAGCCCGGCAAGGTGTGGCTCGAGCGCCTGCTGCGCCACTGGCCGGATGCCGTGTGGCTGAACCCGGTGCGCCGCGAGCATTGGGGCTTCGCCCAGTCGACCGGCATCGTCGAGGCGCTGTTTTCTGGCCGCATGTTCCCGCTGACGCTGGCCGGCCTCGACGAGGCCGTGCGAACGCTGGCGCGGCGCACGCATTGACCCTCTCGGAGGCCTCATGGCGAGCTTCATGTGCGTGCAATGCGGAACCGGGTTCGCCGAAAGCGAGGCGCCTCCCGCGCATTGCCCGATCTGCGAGGACGAGCGCCAATATGTCCGCTTCGGCGGCCAGGCCTGGACCACCATGGCAGAGCTCGCCGAAGGCCACCGCCTGGCGATCCGCCTCGACGACGGCGTGCTGGGCTTCGGCGTCGAGCCCCGCTTCGCCATCGGCCAGCGCGCGCTGCTCGCCGAAAGCGCCGACGGCAATGTCCTGTGGGACTGCGTCAGCCTGGTAGACGACGCGGCAGTGGCGGCGATCGCCGAGCGCGGCGGCCTCGCCGCGATCGCCATCTCGCACTGCCACTACTATTCAGCGATGGTCGAATGGAGCCGCGCCTTTGGCGGCGTGCCGGTCTACATCCATGCCGACGACAGGCAGTGGGTGATGCGGCCCGATCCGGCGGTGCGCTTCTGGGAGGGCGAGACGCTCGCCCTCGATCCGCAGCTGACGCTGATCCGCTGCGGCGGCCATTTCGAAGGCGGCCAGGTGCTGCACTGGCGGGGGCGTCCCGGCGGCGACGCCATCCTCGCCGGCGACATCCTGCAGGTCGTGCCGACGCGCCGCCATCTGAGCTTCATGCGCAGCTATCCCAACCTGATCCCGCTCAACGCCCGCACGGTGCGCCGCATCGCCGCCGCGGTGGCGCCGTTCCGCTACGAGCACATCTATGGCGCCTGGTGGGACACCAACGTTATCGGCGACGCCGAGAGCGCCATGGCGGCTTCCGTCGAGCGCTATCTGGCGGCGATCGCCTGAGCTACAACAGCGTGGCGGCGAGCAGCCACAGCGCCGCCACGACCTGCGCGATGCCGGCCAGCAGGCCGGGCTGCGCGGAGGCGGTCCGCCACACGGCGAGGAACAGGAACAGATTGTAAGGCGTCGGCGCGAGATGGATGAGCAGCGCTGCGCCGGCCGGCCCCTTGGCGCCGAGCACCAGCAGCGCCAGCGCCGTCGCCGCCAGGCTGATGAAGGTCCCGACGAGCAGCATGTCGCGCCAGAACAGGCGGTCGAGGGGCACCAGGCCGCGCCAGCGGGCCAGGAAAAATCCCGGCCTCGCCTCGCCTGTGCCGATCCCGCTCACGCCAGCGCTCTTTCCTCGGCGGCCTGCCAGCGGCCGCGGCTATCGCCTAGAGCATTTTGCAGCCAGGTGGAATCACCTGGCGTCGCACAAATGCGGCTAAAACAACGAGATAGAGCAGATCGCCGTTTCTATGAAACGGTGAACTGATCTATTGCATCCCGAGCGCCGCCTTGTAGAGGTCGAGGATCGCCTCTTCCTCCTGGCGCTCGGCCTGGTCCTTCTTGCGCAACCGGATGATGGTGCGCACCGCCTTGGTGTCGAAACCGGTGCCCTTCATCTCGGCGAACACGTCCTTGATGTCGTCCGAGATGGTCTTCTTCTCCTCCTCGAGACGCTCGACGCGCTCGATGAAGGCGCGCAGCTGGCCGGCTGCGACGGTCTGGCTGGTTTCGGTGATGTCGTCGGCCATCAAGTGTCTCCGGCTTCGGCGCCGCGACTCTCCTTCGCGGCAGGTCGGCGGTTCGATGCCTCAGGAGCCGGCGAGGGTCAAGCGCTGAATCGGCGCGACCCGCCGCTCAATGATCCTTCGGTCGCCGCGCCTCGAAGGTGGCGAGCTTGCCGGCTGGCGCCCCGGTCTGGTGCGCGGCCTGCCAATCGGCATAGGGCATGCCATAGACGATCTCGCGCGCCTCGTCCTTGCTCAGCGCCACCCCCGCCTCCTCGGCCGCCTCGCGATACCAGTTGGCGAGGCAGTTGCGGCAGAAGCCGGCGAGGTTCATCAGGTCGATGTTCTGCACGTCGCTGCGCTCGCTAAGATGCTCGAGCAGCCGGCGGAAGGCGGCCGCCTCGAATGCGTGCGCGGCCTCCGGGGTGAGATCGCGGGTCATGCTTTGCTCCTTTCGACGGGCCCGGTGCGCGACCCGAACTGCTTGACCTCGTGTATATCGGGACGGCCGTCGATCGCGTCAACGATCGGCGCCAGCCGCGCTGCCCAGGCGGCCGCCCCCGCCGGGTCGGCGATCAGGTCCTGGCGGATCTCGATCAGCGCATGGGCAAATCCGTTGACGATCGCGTGGCGGTACATCGTGTCGCCGCGCAGCGCACCGTCATAGGGCTCGTTGTCGCCGACCACCAGCGCCGGGTCGGCCGCCAGCATCTCGATCAGCGGCCAGGCCGCGCGATGGTCCATGTCCCACAGCACGCCGGCATGCCAAGGCCTCGCCTGGCCGCCCATCACCGGGGTGAACGAGTGCACCGAGAGGATGAACGGCGCCTTGCCGCTCGCCTCCGCCACCGAGGCGACGAGCGCGGCGACCGCATCGTGGTACGGCCGGTAGAAGCGCTCCAGCCGCCGCTCGCGCTCGGCTTCGTCGAGCGGGTAGTTGCCGGGCACGACCGTGCCGTCATAGAGCTGGCGGATCAGCGTCGGGTCGTCTTCGCCGCGATTCGGGTCGATCAGCAGCCGCGAGAACCGCGCCATCACTGCCGGCGCGCCGCACAGCGCGGCGAGTTGGCGCGTCACGCTCTCCACCCCGATGTCGTAGGCGATGTGGCGCTCGAATTCGGCCGGCGGCAGGCCGAGGTCGCCATAGTCGTCCGGCAACTCCCGGAACGCATGGTCGGCGACCAGCACCAGGCCGCGCGAACGGTCGCCTTCCACGAGCTCGAACGGGGCAAAGAGAGCAGTTCGGGTCATCGGCGCATTCAGTGGGGAAACGGCAGGCGGCCCGTCATTCCATGAACGCGACGGCCAGGCAACGCCGTTTTGTCGACAATCTTTGGCGACAAGGGTGGCAAGCCACCGGTGCGCCGGCGGCAGCGGGCGGCGCCGCTCGGCCTCTAATCGATTAGCTCGGCCGCGTCCCGGCGCGTTGACATGCGCTCGGACTTTGCCGAAAAGGAAGCCCGAAGGAATGCTGTTTTCGTACGCAAGGGGCTCGGAGATGGATATCGCCAGCAGGCCCGGCCTGCCTCGCGCGGCGGCCGCTCTCATGGCTCTCCTTGCGTTGCCGCTGCTGTCGGCGCTGGCCGCGACGCCTGCCCGCGCCGACTTCCGCGTCTGCAACGCCACGCAGAACCTGGTCGGCGTCGCCATCGGCTATCGCTCCAAGGCCGGCTGGGTCACCGAGGGCTGGTGGCACGTCAACGGCTCCAGCTGCCGCACCTTGATCGAGGGCACGCTGTCCTCGCGCTTCTACTACCTCTATGCCGAGGATGCGGAGCGCGGCGGTCGCTGGGACGGGCCGGTGAACATGTGCGTCGCCGAGAAGGAGTTCAAGATCTCCGGCGTCAACGACTGCCTGGCGCGCGGCTTCCAGCGCGCCGGCTTCCAGGAATACGACACCGGCGAGCAGGCGAGCTGGATGGTCCAGCTGACCGACGAGCCGAAAGCCGAAGGCGCCGCTCAGGCGACGGGTAACAACGCGCAATGAGACGCAGCCGCAAGGTCAAGATCCTCGCCACGCTCGGCCCCGCCTCCTCCGATGAGGCGATGATCCAGCGCCTCTTCGAGGCCGGCGCCGATGTCTTCCGCATCAACATGAGCCATACCGATCACGACGCCATGCGCACGCTGGTCGAACGCATCCGCTCGGTGGAGACCGCCATCGGGCGGCCGATCGGCATCCTGGCCGACCTGCAAGGCCCCAAGCTGAGGGTCGGCAAGTTCGAGCGCGGCAGCGAGACGTTGGTCGTCGGACAGACCTTCACGCTGGACGACGATCCCGAGCCGGGCAACGCCGCGCGTGTCCACCTGCCGCATCCGGAAATCCTGCAATCGGTTGAGCCGGGCCATCGGCTGCTGATCGACGACGGCCGCCTGCAGCTCCGAGCGGATTCGACCGATGGCAAGGCCATCGTCTGCACCGTCGTCTCGGGCACCAAGATCTCCGACCGCAAGGGCGTCAGCCTTCCCGACACCGAGCTGCCGGTCGGCGCGCTGACGGAAAAGGACCGGCGCGACCTCGACGCGGTCCTGGCGACCGGCGTGGACTGGGTCGCGCTCTCCTTCATCCAGCGCCCGGAGGATCTCGCCGAGGTGCGCAAGATCGCCCGCGGCCGCGCTGCTTTGCTCTCCAAGATCGAGAAGCCGCAGGCGGTGACGCGCCTCGCCGAGATCATCGAGCTCTCCGACGCGCTGATGGTGGCGCGCGGCGACCTCGGCGTGGAGATGCCGCTCGAGGCGGTGCCCGGCATCCAGAAGCAGATCACCCGGGCCGCCCGCCGCGCCGGCAAGCCGGTGGTGGTGGCGACCCAGATGCTGGAATCGATGATCTCAGCACCCGTGCCCACCCGCGCCGAGGTTTCCGACGTGGCGACCGCCGTCTTCGAAGGCGCCGACGCCATCATGCTGTCGGCCGAGTCGGCGGCCGGCGAGTATCCGGTCGAGGCCGTGGAGACGATGGACCGCATCGCCAGGCGGGTCGAGCAGGACCCCACCTATGCCGGGATCATCAACGCCCAGCGTTCCGAGCCGGAAGCGACCGGCGCCGACGCCATCTCGCTGGCCGCCCGCCAGATCGCCGAGACCTTGAAGCTGCAGGCGATCATCACCTACACGGCTTCGGGCACCACCGGCCTCAGGGCGGCGCGGGAGCGGCCGCATGTGCCGGTGATCGCGCTCTCCCCGGTGTTGCAGACGGCGCGCCGCCTGTCGCTGCTGTGGGGCACGCATTGCGTCGTCACGCCCGACGCCTCCGACCTCGACGACATGGTCGACCGCGCCTGCCAGATCGCTTTCGCTGAAGGCTTCGGCAAGGTCGGCGACCGGGTGATCATCACCGCCGGCGTGCCGTTGCGCACGCCCGGCTCCACCAACATGCTGAGGATCGCCTATATCGGCTCCGACGGGCTCGGCGGCATCTAGACCAAGCCTTTCACGCCGCCATTCAGCGCGAAAATTTTTCACCGCAACGTGACTTCCCGTTGAGGCTTGCATCTGGCTAGTCTGGCGGCAACCAGAACGAGCCGGTCCGCCGGCCAAAAGCGTTGGAACGACCATGGTTTCGGGCAATCATCCTGGGCTGGCCCTTGCGCTGGCCCTCGTGGCGCTCGCCAGCCCGAGCCAGGCGGGCGAGCGGCAGAAGCCGATCGGCGTCGTCGAGCTCTTCACCAGCCAGGGCTGCAGCTCCTGCCCGCCGGCCGACGCAGTGTTCGGCGACCTGGCGCAGGACGGTTCCGTCGTCGCGCTCGCCTACCACGTCAACTACTGGGATTATCTCGGCTGGCGCGACACGCTGAGCACCGCCGAGGGGACGGAGCGCCAATACGACTACATGCGGGCCTTCGGCACCCGCTCCGTCTACACCCCGCAGGCCGTGGTCAACGGCCGCGCCCACATGAACGGAGCGCGCCGCCAGGAGCTCGACCGGGCACTCGCCGGCATGGATGGTGCTGGCACCGGGCTGAAGGTGGGCATCACCATCACCCGCTCCGCCGACAGCGTCGTCATCGAGCCCGAAGCGACCTCCGAGCCGGTCGGCGAGGCTCACGTCGTTCTCGTCTACTATGACGAGGCGCGGCCGGTCGCCATCACGCGCGGCGAAAATGCCGGGAGGACCGTCACCTATTTCAACGCCGTCACCGGGGTGCAGACGGCGGGAATGTGGCATGGCAAGCCGGTGCGCTTCGAGATGCCGCTGAGCGAGATGACCAAGCTCGGAAAGAACTGCGCCGTGTTGCTGCAGGCGACCGGGCGCGACGGCGCACCCGGCCCGATCCTCGGCGCCGCGGTGATCCCCTCAATGACGGAGACGGCCGTATCGGCAAAGCGCTGACGCGATGGCGCATAGAAAAACCGGCGCCAGGCGAACTGACACCGGTCGCAAGGATTTTGGGATCGTCGCACCTGGCTCTCCAAAGGCGGAAAGCCGAGGTTGGTTCGATCCGGCTATGGCCCCGTGGGCGGGGGGCTTGGGGTTTACGGAGCCGGTGCCGGACCGAACCGTCTCAGGCAACGAGAGGACTCTCGTCAGACATTGAGGCCAAAGCCGGGATTATTTGGGGCTAAAATGTGGCAAGCCCATCACCAATTTCGACACACTGTCCTGTTTCGTGAGAAAACCTGTAACAAATCGTAACAGTTGCATGCGCTTGCATTTCGCCGGCGAACGGGCAAACTCATTCGACGGTCGCCGATGGCGCCCGCGGGCATGGAAAGGGCGACGTTGAATGACCGATCGTAGTGCCGGCGCGGAGGACGCAGACGATTCCGCGACACTGATCCCGCTGCAGGAGCGACGGCGGGATCGGCAAGACTTCCCCGTCAGCTTCAACCGCCACGAACTCGACATGATCTTTCGGCTCTACGGCCGGATGGTGGCCGCCAACGAATGGCGCGACTACGCCATCGACCACCTCACCGACCGCGCTGTGTTCTCCGTGTTCCGCCGCACCAGCGAGACGCCGCTCTTCCAGATCGTCAAGGATCCGCGCCTGGCGCGCCGCCAGGGCGCCTTCTCCGTGGTGGCGACCACCGGCCTGATCCTGAAGCGCGGTCATGAGCTGGCGCGCGTGCTGGGCGTCTTCGACCGGACCCTCAAGCTGGTCGAGGCCTGAACGCCCTCAACCCTTGCCGCCGCGCGCCCTGAAGGCACGCTCGGCCATGCTGTCGGCATCCGGCGGCCGTGTCGAGCCGCCGTTGAGCGCCAGCTGCATGAAGACGGTGTCCAGCCAGCGCCCATGCTTGTAGCCGGAGCCGATCAGGGCGCCGGAGTGCTGGAAGCCCGCCTTCTCGTGCACGCGCACCGAGGCGCTGTCGGGCCGCCCGTCGCCGATCACCGCCACGATCTGCCGGAAGCCGAGCGCCCGCGAGGCTTCGACCAGCGCCGCCAGAAGCGCTTGGCCGATCCCGCGGCCCTGCGCCTGCGGCGCCAGGTAGATCGAATCCTCGACGATGAAGCGGTAGGCCGGGCGCGGCCGGAATGGCCCGGCATAAGCATAGCCGAGCAAGCCTTCGCGGCTTCCGCGACCAGATAGGGATAGCCCTCCCCGCGCAGCGCCGCATAGCGCGCGGCCATCTCCTCGAGGCTCGGCGGCTCCAGCTCGTAGGTTGCCGTGCCGTGGAGGACGGACTCGGCGTAGATCGCGGCGATCTGTGGAAGGTCAGTCTCATCTGCAGGCCGAATGGTCGATATGCTCATCTTTAAGGCAACTCCGGATTATGCCTTCCATTTGAGCAAAGATCGGTCGCAAAGAAAAGGGCGGCCCGAAGGCCGCCCTTGAATTTCGCTTGGTCCAGTCCGGGCGAGATTAGTCGCGATTGCCCATGAACTGCAGCAGGAAGGTGAACAGGTTGATGAAGTCCAGGTAGAGCGTCAGCGCGCCCATGATGGCCTTGCGCCCGGCGACAAGCACGTCGTCGCCTTCCCAGTACATCTCCTTGATCTTCTGCGTGTCGTAGGCCGTGAGGCCCGCGAAGACCAGGACGCCGATCGCCGAGATGGCGAACTGCATGGCCGACGACTGCAGGAACACGTTGACCAGCATGGCGATGATCAGCCCGAACACGCCCATGATGAGGAACGAGCCCATCGCCGAGAGATCGCGTTTTGTCGTGTAGCCGTAGAGCGACAGCGCGCCGAAGGCCGCCGCCGTGACGAAGAAGGTCTGCACGATGCTCTGGCTGGTGAACACCAGGAACACCGAGGACAGCGAGATGCCGACCAGCGCCGCATAGAGCCAGAAAGTGGTCTGCGCGGCCGAGACGCTCATCGTGTGGACCCTGAACGACAGGAAGAACACGACCGCGAGCGGCGCCAGCATCACCACCCACCGGAGCGGCGAGCCGAAGACGGCGGCGCCAAGGGCGGTGAGCATCTTGCCGTTGGGAAGGGTGGCGACGGCCGCCGACGGATCGCTGGTGGTGGCCAGCATGATCATCGCCACCGCGGCGACGCCCGTGATGACGAGGCCCAGCGCCATCAGGTTGTAAACCTTGAGCATGTAGGCGCGCAGGCCCTCGTCGACGGCGGCGTCGCTGCGGGCGGGCGCATTCGCGGCGCGAGCCTGATAGTTGCGAAGGTCAGCCATGGAATACCTCTGTTGCTTCTGCCCCGTCGGGTGTCGGGCTCGCGCACGAGCCCAGGCGCCGCTGGCGGGACTCCAGCATGCCTTGCCAGAATATGATGACTATTTGCGGCGAGGACAAGGCCTGTAACGGCTCGAAACCGACCGTGAACGCGCAAAAACTGCGGTTTCGCGGCCGTTTTCCCAATTTGGGGCGGCTTTCGCCGCCGCCGACCTGGAGGCGCCGTGAACTTCAGAGGTTGCGCAGGACCGGCGCCGCCTTGTGGCCGAGCACCCGCCAGGTGCCGACGAGGCCGAACCCGACGGTGAACGCCAGGGCGCCGACGATCGTCGCCACCGCCACCTCGGGCATGAAGGCGGAAGGCAGCCGCATCACGTGGGCGACGACGAACCACGCCGCGACGCCGCCCGCCAGCAGCGCGAACAGCGCCGTGGCAAGCCCGATCAGCAGATATTCGAGCGAGAAGGCGGCCATCAGCATGCGCCGCGTCGCGCCGAGCGTTTTCAGCACCACGGCGTCGTGGATGCGGGCCCGGTTGCCAGCCGCGAGCGCCCCGGCGAGCACCAGCACCGAGGCGACGAGCGCCACGCTGGCGGCGGCGCGGATCGCCGTGCCGAGCTGGGCGACCAGCCTGTTGACCACGTCGAGCGCGTCCTTGACGCGCACCGTGGTGACCGCCGGGAAGGCCCGCGTCACCGCATTGAGGACCCGCGATTCCTCGGCCGGACCGGCGCCGCGGTCGGTCAGCGTCGCCAGCCAGGCATGTGGCGCGCCGGCGAAGGCGTTGGGGGAGAACACCATCACGAAGTTGATGCCCATCGACTCCCATTCCACCTGCCGCAGGTTGGCGATGCGCGCGGTGATGTCTCTCCCCAGCACGTTGACGGTGACCGTGTCGCCGATCTCGAGCCCGAGTTCTCCCGCCTCCTCGGCCGAAAAGGAGACCAGCGGTTCCCCCTGATAGCCCGCCGGCCACCAGCGGCCGGCGGCGAGCGTCGCGTTCTCCGGCAGACCGGTCGGAATAGGTGATGCCGCGGTCGCCGCGCAGCACCCAGGCGCCCTCCGGCGGCACGCTGATCTTCTGCACGTCGACGCCGTTCAGCGCCATCACCCGGCCGCGCAGCATCGGCACGCGCACCAGCTCGCCAGCCGGCGCCTCGCGCGCCACCAGCGCCGAGAACGCATCGACGTCGCTGCCCTGGACGTCGACGAAGAAGAAGTTGGGAGCCCGCTCCGGCAGGCTGCCGGCGATCTGCCGGCGCAGATTGCCGTCGATCAACGCCAGCGTGACGAGCAGCGTCAGCCCGAGCCCCAGCGACAGCACCACCGACGGCGTCAGCGCGCCGGGCCGGTGGATGTTGCCGATGGCCAGCCGGAGCGCCGTCGAGGACACCCTGGGGCTCCTCCTGGCCGCCTGCTGCACCAGCCAGCCGACGATGCGCAGCACGACGAAGGAGACGAAGGTGGCGCCGACGAAGATGACGGCGATGCGCCGCTCGTCGGCGACGGCGACGGCCAGCAGCGCCAGCGCGCCCGCCAAACCCGAGCGAGGCCACCACGTAGACCAGCCGCGGCAGGCCGCGACTTTCGAAGCCGGCTTCGCGGAACAGCGCCGTTGCCGGCACGTCGCGCGCCCGGCCGAGCGGCAGCAGCGCGAAGACCAGCGTGACCAGCAGCCCGAACAGCGCGGCGAGGCCGAGCGCCTCCGGATAGACGCCGCCGGTGGCCGGCACCGGGATCACCGAGCTCAGCGCGGCACCGGCGGCGAACGGCATCAGGGCGCCGATCGCCAGGCCGACGGCGATGCCCACCGCCGCGATCATCACGATCTGCACGAGGTAGACCGCGAAGACGAACCCGCCCGATGCCCCGAGGCTCTTGAAGGTGGCGATGACGGCACGCTTGCCGTCGAGATAGGCCTTGACGGCGTTGGCGACGCCGACGCCGCCCACCACCAGCGCCGTCAGCCCCACCAGCGTCAGGAACTGCGAGAAGCGCTCGATGTTTGACGACAACGCCGGCGCCGCATTGGTCCGGCTGCGGATGCTCCAGCCGGCCTCCGGGAAGGCGCTGCCGGCGCGCTCGCGGATGGCGGAGAGCTCGGCCTCGCCGGCGCCTTGCGGCAGCCTGATCTTGTAGGCGAACTCCACCATGCTGCCCGGCTGCACCAGCCCTGCATCGCGCAGCGCGTCGAGCGATACCAGGAGCCGCGGCGCGAAGCCGAAGCCTTCCGACACCGCGTCCGGCTCTTCCACGAGCCGCGCCCGCAGCTCCAGCACCGTGTTGCCGAGGCGGATGCGCGCCCCCGGCGCCAGCCCCAGCCGCTCGAAGAAGAGGTCGGGGGCCACCGCGCCCCACGCCGCGCCGCGACGGCCGAGCAGCTCGTCCCTGGAAAGCGCCGGCTCCGTCTCGAGCGCGCCGTAGAGCGGATAGGCGGCATCCACCGCCTTCACCTCGACGAGCGTCTGGTCGGAGCCGTCCTCGAGCCGGGCCATAGAGCGCATCGAGGCGCTCTCGGCGAGCGTGCCGAGGCCGGCGAGGAAGCGGTGCTCGGCGGGTTCGGCCTCGCGCTGGTTGAGCTCGAAGCGCAGATCGGCGCCCAGCAGGACCTGGCCCTGGCCGGCGACCCCGTCCTGGATCGACCGCGCCACGGAGTTGACGCCGCCGATCGCCGCCACGCCGAGCGCGATGCAGGCGATGAAGATGGCAAAGCCGGACAGCCCGCCGCGCATCTCGCGCAGCGAGAAGCGGATCGCCAGCCGCAGGGTCCGCCAGAATGTCACGCCGACCTCACGCGGTCACGGCGCGAAGCCGCGGCGCCGCCGGCTCGATGCGGCCCGAGCGCATCGCCACCTGGCGCGTGCAGCGCTCGGCGAGCGCCGCGTCGTGCGTCACCAGCACCAGCGTCATGCCGCGCTCCCGCGCCTTGGAGAACAGCAGGTCGGCGATCTGCCGGCCGGTCGCCTGGTCGAGATTGCCGGTCGGCTCGTCGGCGATCAGGATCTTGGGTTCCGGGGCGAGCGCCCGCGCGATCGCCACCCGCTGCTGCTCGCCGCCCGACAGCTCGCCGGGATAGTGGGTCAGGCGGTCCTGCAGCCCGACCGCCGCGAGCTCGCGCTCGGCCGCGGCGAACGGGTCGGCCCGGCCGGCCAGCTCCAGCGGCACGGCGACGTTCTCCAGCGCGGTCATGTTGGGGATGAGATGGAAGGACTGGAACACGATGCCGATCGTGCGTCCGCGAAACGCCGCCACCTGGTCCTCGCTCTTGCCTTCGAGCGCCTCGCCGGCAATTCGTACCGTTCCCGAATCGACCCGCTCCAGCCCGGCGATCACCATCAGCAGCGTCGACTTGCCTGAGCCCGACGGGCCGACGATGCCGGTCGCCTCGCCCGGCGCCACGTCGAGCGTGACCTCCTTCAGAACGTGCACCTTGGAGGGCCCTTCGCCGAGCGTCAGCGAAACGTCTTTCAGCGCGATGACGGCTTCTGTCACGGATGGAAGGCCCTATATTGGGAAAAGGATCGGACGCTCGACGTCATATGGGTTGCGCTCCATGGCTTTCAAATCGCTACGCATTGCGGCGGTCGCCGTGCTGCTCCTGTGGCTCGCCGCCGGGCCGGGCGCCGCCGAACCCTATCGGATCGTCGGTTTCGGAGACAGCCTGATGGCCGGCTACGGGCTCGCCCCCGGCGAAGCATTCCCAGATAAGCTCCAGGCGGCGCTACGCGGCAAGGGTCACGATGTCGTGATCGTCAATGCCGGGGTCTCCGGCGACACCACCAGCGGCGGCCTGGCGCGGCTCGACTGGTCGATTCCCGACGGCACCCAGGCGGTGATCCTGGAACTCGGCGCCAACGACATGCTGCGCGGCGTGGCGCCGGCCGTCACCGAAAAGAACCTCGACCGGATGCTCGCCCGCCTCGGCGAGCGCCGCATGCGCGTGCTGCTCGTCGGCATGCGGGCCGCCCCCAATCTCGGCTCCGACTATGCCGAGGCGTTCAACAGCATCTATGGCCGGCTGGCCGCCAAGCACGGCGTGGCCCTCTATCCGTTCTTCCTCGACGGCGTCGCCGCGGAGCGGCGCTATCTGCTCGAGGACGGTATCCACCCCAACGCGGCCGGCGTCGACCGCATGGTCGAGCGCCTGTTGCCGGCTGTCGAGGCGCTGCTCGCCGCCGACGCCGGCAAGACTTGAAAGGAGGAGAGACGGCGGCCGTTGAAGCCGCAACCCAGCGCAACGGAGCGGCGGTCCAACCGGACGCGCCGCGTGAACAAACAGCTTGCCCCTGTCTGACAACGATGATTCGCTAGGGGCGACAGTTCGATTCGGGGAGGTAGCCATGCCGCGACTTTTCACCGCCCTCGAAATTCCACGCGAAGCCGCATTGTCACTCTCCCTCCTTCGTGGAGGCCTGCCCGGCGCGCGTTGGATCGATGTCGAGAACTACCATCTCACCCTGCGCTTCATCGGCGACGTCGAAGGTCACGTCGCCGACGAGATCGCCAACGCGCTCGACCGTGTCCGGCGCCCCGCCTTCTCGCTGACCCTTTCGGGCGTCGGCGCCTTCGGCTCCAGGAAGCCCCACGCCGTCTGGGCGGGGGCGGTCCCTTCGCCGGATCTCTCCGCCCTGCAGGCCGAGATCGAACGGATCTGCCAGCGCATCGGCATGCCGGCCGACCCGCGCAAATTCGCCCCGCACGTCACCCTGGCGCGGCTCCGCAACACCACCCCCGGCGAGCTGGCGCTTTACCTTTCGGCGCGCGGCAACTTCGCCGCATTGCCGTTCAGGGTCGGCCGCTTCGTGCTCATGTCGTCGCGCGACTCGGTCGGCGGCGGGCCCTACCTCATCGAGGAGGCATGGCCGCTGCACGGCGTCGACACCCGCCAGCCCAAGGCGCCTCCGGCGGCCGGCGGCGAGGCCTCGCGCCTGTTGCGCTGAGGCCGCCGCTTGCAGCGGCGCCGAGGGCACCCCAAATAGCGGGCAGGAGGGCTGCCATGGCTCGCAACAGGACATTCGACTTCTCCGCCTTCGGGCCGCGCGTCGGCGACGAGCGCGAGGTGCGCGACAAGTTCTGGCGCACCGCCAAGCGCGCCGCCCGGCAGATTCCCTTCATGGAGGACGTGGTCGCGGCCTATTATTGCGCGCTGGACCACCGCACGCCGCTGCGCGCCAAGGGCATCCTGATTGCCGCCCTCGGCTATTTCGTGCTGCCCGCCGACGCCATTCCCGACGTGCTGTTCGGCCTCGGCTTCACCGACGACATCGCCGTGCTGACGGCCGCCATCACCGCCATCGGCGCGCATATGAAGCCGGCGCACCGGGCTGCGGCGCGCCGCGCGCTCGCCGGCAAGGAGTGAGGCGTCCCCGCCGGCCCTAGCGTCACCCTTCCCGTTGAAACAGCAGTCAAACTCTTGCCGTTTTTGCTGGGATTGATGGTACCGGGGACGGGATTTCGATGCCTTTTGCGGGCATTCGGGAGATGTAGGGCGGGAACGGCTTTTTCGGGCAGTTCACTCTTTGGTAAGCAAGAATTCGTCAAAATCGAGCGAACGGGCCTCGCGAGAACGGGCTTCTTCCGCCACATGGGCACGAGAGCAGGGATAACAAGAACACGATGCGCGGAATGACTTCCATCCTGACCGCCTTGGCGCTGGCCGCAGCGGCCTCGCCGGCGCTCGCCCAGTCTGCCACCAAGATCGGTCAGCACAATGCCTGGGGCACCTATTCCTACCAGGCGCAGAACGGCAAGGTCTGCTACGTGCTGACGGTGCCGACCGAGAAGCAGCCCGCCAACCTGGATCACGGCGACATCTTCTTCTTCGTCAGCCAGAAGCCCGGACAGAACGTCTCCTTCGAGCCGCAGTTCATCGCCTCCTACGATTTCCAGACCAACTCCAAGGTCTCGGTGACCGTCGGCAACAAGTCCTTCTCGATGTTCACCCGCGGCAAGTCTGCCTGGATGGAGAACGCCGCCGAGGAGCCGCAGCTGATCGCTGCCATGCGCGCCGGCTCCGACATGAAGGTCTCGGCCAAGTCCGGGCGCGGAAATCCGACCAACTATGCCTTCTCGTTGAAAGGCATTTCGGCCGCGCTGCAATCCATCGCCAGCTGCAAGTAGGCCGCCCGGGCGGGTGACGCCGTCCCGCCCTTGTGTTATTCGGCCGGTCGTTCCTATCTGAAGCGACCATGGCCCATTCCCTCGACCTCGCCCCTCACCATGCCCTGCGCCAGCCTGTGGCTCCCGCTTTGTCCGAGGCCAAGGCCTCGCTGGTCGGCCTCGACCGCAGCGAGCTCGCGGCCGCGCTGGGCGCAGCGGGGATCGTTCCGGAGCGCCAGCTCAAGATGCGCGCCCAGCAGCTCTGGCATTGGCTCTATGTGCGCGGCGTGTCCGACTTCGCCCACATGTTCAACATCTCCAAGGAGCTCCGCGCGGCGCTCGACCGGACCTTCACCATCGCCCGCCCGGAGATCGTCGAGGAGCAGGTTTCGGCCGACGGCACGCGCAAATGGCTGTTCCGCTTCCCGCCGCGCGGCGCCGGCAGGCCGGTCGAGATCGAGACCGTCTACATTCCGGAGGAGGGGCGCGGCACGCTGTGCCTTTCCTCGCAGGTCGGCTGCACGCTAACCTGCTCCTTCTGCCACACCGGCACCCAGAAGCTGGTGCGCAACCTGACGGCCGAGGAGATCCTGGCTCAGTTGCTGACCGCACGCGACCGGCTCGGCGACTTTCCCGACCGCGACACCCCAGACGGCGCGATCGTCCCCTCGGAGGGCCGCAAGGTCTCCAACATCGTCATGATGGGCATGGGCGAGCCGCTCTACAATTTCGAGGCGGTGAAGAAGGCTTTGCTGATCGCCTCCGACGGCGACGGCCTGGCGCTCTCGAAGCGCCGCATCACGCTCTCGACCTCCGGCGTCGTGCCCGAGATCGGCCGCACCGGCGAGGAGATCGGCGTCATGCTCGCCATCTCGCTGCACGCCGTCCGCGACGAGCTCCGCGACCTGCTGGTGCCGATCAACAAGAAGTATCCGCTGGAGACGCTGCTGGCGGCCTGCCGCGCCTATCCCGGCCTCTCCAACGCCCGCCGCATCACCTTCGAATACGTGATGCTGAAGGACGTCAACGACGGCATCGCCGATGCCAAGGAGCTGGTGCGGCTGCTCAAGGGCATTCCGGCCAAGATCAATCTGATCCCCTTCAACCCGTGGCCCGGCTCCAACTACCAATGTTCGGACTGGGAGACGATCGAGAAGTTTGCCGACTATGTGAACCAGGCGGGCTATGCCTCGCCGGTGCGCACGCCGCGCGGTCGCGACATCCTGGCGGCCTGCGGCCAGTTGAAATCGGACTCGGAGCGGCTGAAGAAGCACGAGCGCCTGGCGCTCGAGGCGATGATGATCGCCGGGCACGGCGAAGCGTGAAGCGCGTCGTCGTCTATTTCTTGCGTTTCTGCGTCATCCTGTTCGGCTATCTGGTTGCCTGCCTGGCCGCCGGTGCCTTCCTGAACCTCCTGGTCCTCGGCTGGCTCGGCCTCACCGGCGAGGAGGTGCGTCGGGCGGCCGGCGGCGGCGCACTGTTCTCGCTGCCGCTGACGGCGCTCTTCATCTCCCACTTCGCGTTCATTCCCGGCATGGTGGCGATCTTTGCCGCCGAGTTTCTTCGCCGGCGCGACTGGCTTTTTCACGCGGCCGCGGGTGCCGCCGTTGCCTTGGTCGCGCTCTTGATGCGCAGCGCATCCGCCGAAAGCGAGGCCGTCATCGGCGGGTCAGGCCCGATCCTGGCCGCCCTGGCGGCCGGCCTCGTTGCCGGCATCGCTTACTGGGCAGTTTCGGGCCGCTTCGCCGGCAGCTGGCGGCCGGCCGCTATTTCGCCTGGGCAGTGATGATCTTCAGTGCGAAGGCCGAAAACACGCCTGCAAACACATAGTCGACGACGCGCGTCACCTTGGGGCTGCGCTTGAGCAGGCCGGCCACGCGGTCGGCGGCGATCACCAGCGGTACGGTGACGGGAAGCGACAGCGGGATGAACAGCATTCCCAGGAAGAACAGCTTGCCCGGCGCATGCGGGTCTGAGGCCGAGACGAACTGCGGCAGGAACGTCATGAAGAACAGGATGATCTTCGGGTTGAGCAGGTTGATGCCGAGGCCGGTCGCCCAGTTGCTCAGCAGGGAGCGCGACTGCCCGGACCGCTTCTCCGGCGAGAAGGCGGAGCCGTAGCGGATCGCCTGGTAGGCGAGCCAGACCAGATAGAGCGCCCCTCCCGTCTTCAGCACCAGGAACGCTTGCGGCGAGGCGACGATCAGCGCCGAGAGACCGATCGCCACCAGGGTGGTGTGGATGACGATCCCGGTCATGGCGCCCAGCATGCAGGCGAAGCCCGCGCCGCGCCCGGCCGACAGCGCGCGCCCGACGAACAGCGTCATGTCGGGGCCTGGAGTGATCGCGATCACCAGGGTGGCGAGCGCGAACTGGACGATCGTCGGCCAGTCGGGAATGAAGGTCATCGGCAGCCCCCGCTTCGGAAAGGCCGGGACCCTAGACCGGCGCGGGCGCCGCGCCTAGCGCCTGATACAGCGCCCTATTGGCGCAGCTGGCCGCCCGCCGCGCCGGACAGGACGTCCTCCGCGACGACCGGCCCGGGGGCCTCGTAGACGCTGCCGTTCCACTGCCAGCGGAGCGCCTCGGCGCTGCCGACGGGCAGCGTGACGAGGTCGGGGAAGCTCTGGTGCCCGGCATGCGGATCGGTGAGCAGCGTCATGCCGTCGGTGTCGTAGACCTCCCGCCAGGTGCCTCCATCCTGCCTCGCCCATCCCGTGAGGTTGCAACCCGAGGTGCCGTAGTAGCGGGTCGAGCCGCACAGCCTGACGAACAGCAGGCCGCGGCCCTGGCCGAGCTCGAACCGGGCCGTCTCGACATTCGGGAGCGTGCCCACGGCCGCCTGGAACAGGTCGATCTCTTCGGACAGGAGCCGCTCGGCCTCGCCGGCATCCGGCCCGCCGATGCCGAATATGACGGCCCGGAAGGCCGTCACGTCCACCGTGCTGCAGCGCGGCGCCGCAGCGTCGATCGCCTGGCGCGAGCCGTCGAGCGCAAAGCGCGCCGTCAACGCCCCGCCGGGCTGCGGAAACGCCACCGTCAGCCGGCTCCCCGCCTTGATGAGCTCGAGCGTGTCGGCATCGAGCGCGACGGTGACGGCGCCGCCGCTCCAGCGCGCCTCTCTCTCGACGCGATCGTTGCCGACGGTGAGCAGGGCCTGCCGCCGCTCGCCGGCAGGAGCGGCCGTCCCCGGCGCGGTCGCCAGGCGGAGCTGCCAGCGCTGCTCGGCGCACGACAGCGTGCCGCCGGTGATGCCGGCAGCGCCTGGCGCCGGGGGCGGCAGGATCACCGCCGCGCCAAGCGCCGCCTCTTGCCAGGCAGGCCCTGCCGTCGCCGGTGCGCAAACAGCCGCGACTGCGAGAAGCGCCGGCCCGCAGGCGGCAAGGAACGCTCTGATGCTCAGCATGTCACTCCCGTTTCCCGAGACGTTCGAGTCTCTCCGACGGGCGTAAACAATCGCTGAAGCGTCCGGCCCTTGCGGTCGGCCTTCGCGGCTGGTACCTCGCGCCCACTCCCACCCGTTGGAAACTGCCATGTCCAAGCTCAAAGACGTCAACAAGGTCGTGCTCGCCTATTCCGGTGGCCTCGACACCTCCATCATCCTCAAATGGCTGCAATCCGAGCTGGGTGCGGAGGTGGTGACCTTCACCGCCGATCTCGGCCAGGGCGGCGAGCTCGAGCCGGCCCGCAAGAAGGCCGAGCTGATGGGCATCAAGGACATCCGCGTCGTCGACGTCCGCGAGGAGTTCGTGCGCGACTTCGTGTTCCCGATGTTCCGCGCCAACGCGCTTTACGAGGGAACCTACCTGCTTGGCACGTCCATCGCCCGGCCGCTGATCTCCAAGCACCTGGTGGACATCGCCCGCGAGACGGGCGCCGACGCGATCGCCCACGGCGCCACCGGCAAGGGCAACGACCAGGTCCGCTTCGAGCTCTCCGCCTATGCGCTGAACCCCGACATCAAGGTGATCGCGCCGTGGCGCGACTGGGCCTTCAAATCGCGAACCGACCTCCTGGCCTTCGCGCGCGACCACCAGATCCCGGTGCCGAAGGACAAGCAGGGCGAGGCGCCCTTCTCGGTCGACGCCAACCTCCTGCACTCCTCCTCGGAGGGCAAGGTCCTGGAGGATCCGTGGCTGGAGCCGCCGGAATATGTCTACCAGCGGACCGTCTCGCCGATGGAGGCGCCTGACCGCGTGACTGAGATCGTGCTTGCCTTCGAGAAGGGCGACCCCGTGGCGCTCGACGGCAAGCCGCTGTCGCCGGCCGCGCTCTTGGCGGCGCTCAACGACCTCGGCCGCGACAACGGCATAGGCCGGCTCGACCTGGTCGAGAACCGCTTCGTCGGCATGAAGTCGCGCGGCGTCTACGAGACGCCCGGCGGCACCATCCTGATCGCCGCCCACCGGGCGATCGAATCGATCACGCTCGACCGCGGCGCCGCGCACCTCAAGGACGAGCTGATGCCGCGCTACGCCGAGCTGATCTACAACGGCTTCTGGTTCTCGCCCGAGCGCGAGATGCTGCAGGCGGCCATCGACAGGAGCCAGCACGACGTCGACGGCGAGGTGCGGCTGAAGCTCTACAAGGGCAATGTCATCGTCACCGGCCGCCGCTCGCCGAAATCGCTCTACTCGGACGCCCTCGTCACCTTCGAGGACGACCGCGGCGCCTATGACCAGAAGGACGCCGCTGGCTTCATCCGGCTGAACGCGCTGCGGCTGCGGACGCTGGCGGCGCGCGACCGCCAGCGCTGAAGCGCTTGCTCAGCCGTCGATCTCGGCGCCGATGATGGCGATCGCCTGCTGGTAGACCGAGGCGGCGTTCCAGCCTTGCAGCGCCCCGAAATTGGCCTGGCCGGGCTGGTACCCGGCACCCCGCGACCAACCGTGGCCGCGCAGGAAGTTGGCGGTGGAGGCGAGCGCATCCGCCTTGGAGCGCGCCAGGTCGATGCGGCCGTTGCCGTCGCCGTCGACGCCGTATTTCAGCACGTTTGCGGGCAGGAACTGCGTCTGCCCCACCTCGCCATGGGCTGCACCGACCGCCGAGGGCGACAGCGTGCCGTTCTGGATGAGCTGCAGCGCGGCATAGAGCTGGTTGGTGAAGTACTCCGTGCGGCGGCAGTCATAGGCGAGCGTCGCCACCGCCGACAGCGTGTTCTGGTTGCCCATGAACGCGCCGAACCCCGTTTCCATGCCCCAGATCGCGATCAGCGGCCCGGCTGGCACGCCGTAGCGCTGCTCGATGCTCTGGAACAGCGCCGCATTCTTCTTCTTCAGGCTCTTGCCGCGCGAGGCGATGGTTTTGCCGCCGCGCTTCGCCATGAACTGGTTGAGCGACAGCTTGAAGCTCTTCTGGTTGCGGTCGGCGCCGATCGTCTTGGTCGAATACCGGGTGGCGGCGAGCGCGCTGAGCGCGTTGCCGCGAATGCCGTTTGCCGCCGCCTCCTGCGCGAACTGGGCCTTCCAGGCCTCGAAGCCGGCCGAATTGTTGCCGCACTGGGCCGCGCTGGCGCTCCCGCCGGCCCAGCCGGTTGCCGCCAGGGCACCGGCAACAATAAACGTCCACGTGGCAACTCGTGCCATGCTGTTCTCCTTGACTATTGCCTGATTCAAATCCCGGACGGGATTTTGCCAACATCGACTCGATCTGTCATCGTCAAGACAAAGCATACGACAACGCCAAGTCTCCCTGGCGGATAGAAACATTCTTTGCTCGATATCAAGTGGCTGCTTCGAATTTCGTGGTTCTGCAGCCATCTGCTCCCTGAAAGCGGAACCAATCCCCGCTCCTTTCGCCGCTGAGACCGGCGCCTTGCTTGACTCTTCGCGCCTTTTCCTGTCTACACCGCCACGAATTCCGCGACGAGGTCACACTCCGAGCAGCCGACCGGGACCCAATTCGGCTAGGAAGATCCCGGAGGCCAACACCCGGCAGCGCGATGCGCCCCCGGGTGCTTTTCGGCTTCTGTGGGAGAGGCGTCTCGGAGAGCGACGGAGAGAGGAAGACGCATGTTCGAGAGCTTGCAGGAGCGCCTTGGCTCCATCCTGAACGGCCTGACCGGGCGCGGCGCGCTGTCCGAGGCGGACGTCTCGGCCGCGCTGCGCGAGGTGCGTCGGGCCCTTCTGGAGGCCGACGTGGCGCTCGACGTCGTCCGCTCCTTCACCGACCGCGTGCGCGCCAAGGCGGTGGGCGCCGACGTGCTGAAGTCGATCAAGCCCGGCCAGATGGTGGTCAAGATCGTCCATGACGAGCTCGTCGAGATGCTCGGCGCCGAGGGCAGGCGATCGACCTCAACGCCCCGGCGCCGGTCGTCGTGATGATGGTGGGCCTGCAGGGCTCCGGCAAGACGACGACGACCGCCAAGATCGCCCGCCGGCTCGTCGAGCGGCAGAACAAGAAGGTGCTGATGGCGTCGCTCGACACCCGGCGCCCCGCCGCGCAGGAGCAGCTGCGCCAGCTCGGCGAGCAGGTGAGCGTGGCCACGCTGCCGGTCGTCGCCGGCCAGGCGCCGGTCGAGATCGCCAGGCGTGCGGTCCAGGCGGCACGGCTGGGCGGCCACGACGTGGTCATCCTCGACACCGCCGGCCGCACCCATATCGACGAGCCGCTGATGGCCGAGATGGCGGAGATCAAGCGGGCGTCCGACCCGCACGAGATCCTGCTGGTGGCCGATTCGCTGACCGGCCAGGACGCCGTCAACCTGGCCAGCAGCTTCGACGAGCGCGTCGGCATCACCGGCCTCGTGCTGACCCGCATGGACGGCGACGGCCGCGGCGGCGCCGCCCTGTCGATGCGCGCCGTGACCGGCAAGCCGGTCAAGCTGATCGGCACCGGCGAGAAGATGGACGCGCTGGAGGAGTTTCATCCGCGCCGCATCGCCGACCGCATCCTCGGCATGGGCGACATCGTGTCGCTGGTGGAGAAGGCGGCCGAGACCATCGACGCGGAGAAGGCCGCGCAGATGGCCAAGAAGCTGCAGTCGGGCAAGTTCGACCTGAACGACCTCGCCGACCAGCTGCGCCAGATGCAGAAGATGGGCGGCATGGGCGGCATCATGGGCATGATGCCCGGCGTCGGCCGCATGAAGGACCAGCTCTCCGCGGCCGGCCTCGACGACCGCGTGTTCGGCCGCCAGCTCGCCATCATCTCCTCGATGACCAAGGCCGAGCGCGCCAGCCCCGACATCCTGAAGCACAGCCGCAAGAAGCGCATCGCTGGCGGCTCGGGCACCGACGCGGCCGAGATCAACAAGCTCCTGAAGATGCACCGCCAGATGGCCGACATGATGAAGGCGATGGGCGGCAAGGGCAAAGGCGGCGGCATGATGCGCGGCATGATGGGCGGCATGGCCCAGAAGATGGGGCTCGGCGGCATGGCAGGCATGGGCGGCATGCCCGATCTGTCGAAGTTCGACTCCAAGGAGCTCGAGGCGCTGCGCAAGCAGGCCGCAGCCGGCGGCCTGGGCAAGGGCTTGCCGGGCGAGCTGCCTGGCCTGCCGAGCGGCGGCCTGCCCGGCCTGCCGGGCGGCATGAAGCTGCCGGGGCTGGGCGGTGGCCTGCCCGGCCTGCCGAGGAAGAAGTAGGCGCGCCATGGCCGACACCGACCATCCGTCCCCGCAGGCCCTGCTCGCCGGCTACCGCGCCTCGATCGACAACATCGACGCGGCGCTGGTCCACATGCTCGCCGAGCGCTTCCGCTGCACCAAGGCCGTCGGCCTGCTCAAGGCCACCCATGGCCTGCCGCCTGCCGACCCGGCCCGCGAGGCCGAGCAGATCGCGCGCCTCAGGCAGCTGGCCCGCGACGCGCATCTCGATCCCGATTTCGCGGAGAAGTTCCTGAATTTCATCATCCGGGAAGTGATCCGTCACCACGAAGCGATCGCCGCCTCCAACGGAGGAAGCGGCAACGTCGACCAAAAGGGCCGTTCCGGTCCCGAAACAACCTGATCAAACGAACGACTTAAGGAGAATGAAATGGCACTGAAGATCCGACTGGCCCGCGCGGGCTCCAAGAAGCGTCCCTACTACCACATCGTCGTCGCCGACGTGCGCTCGCCGCGCGACGGCCGCTTCATCGAGGCGCTCGGCTCGTGGAACCCGCTGCTTCCCAAGGACGGCGAGCGCATCAAGCTCGATGCCGACCGCGTCAAGCATTGGCTTTCGCATGGCGCCCTGCCCACCGACCGCGTGCTGCGCTTCCTCGACCAGGCCGGCATCTCCCAGCGGGCGGCGCGCAGCAATCCCACCAAGGCCGAGCCCGGCAAGAAGGCGCAAGAGCGCCTGGCGGTGATCCGCAAGGCGCAGGAGGATGCAGCAGCTGCCCTGGCCGCTGCCGCCGCGCCGGTCGAGGAAGCCGCCGCGCCGGCGGAAGAGACCGCTTCCTGAGCGACGTCTAGAGCATGATCCCAAAAAGTGGATGCCGGCTTTTGGAAAAGATCATGCTCAAACAAGAGGATAGAGTGCAAGGACGATTCGAAGAAGCGTCATTGCGCTCTGGCTGCAAGATGCGCAAACGGCGGGCTTGGCCCGCCGTTTCGCTTTGAGTTCTACGGCTGGGCGCCGAGGAACTCGTCGATCAGCTTGGCGCTCTTCTCGGGAAACTCCCAGAGCAGCCTGTGACCGGCATTGGCGAACACCTGGAACTCCGCCTCCGGATAGGCACGCTCGAGCTTTTCCTGATGCGGAAGGTCGAAGACCCGGTCCATCTCGCCCCACAGCACCATCATCGGCGCCTTGACCGCGCCGGCGACGGGGCCGACATCGCCGGTCGCGGCGCCCCATTGCATGCCCTGCCAGACCTTTGGCGGCACGGCCGCGCCTTCGGTCCGTGACTGCGACAGAAAGGCTTCGTCGACAGGGTTCTGGACCGCCATCCGATCCTTCATGAACGGGCCGTCGGGGTCGATCGGCTCCGCCAGCGCCATCACCGCGTCCCAACCCGGCGAGCCTGGCCCGCCCGCGACGGCAGTCGTCGCGCTGACCAGCACCAGGGCGCCCACCTTGTCGGGGTGCTCCGCCGCCAGCAGCTGTGCCGCCACGGCACCGAAGCCGTGTCCCGCCACGTCGGCCTTGGCGACGCCGAGGGCATCCAGGAAAAGGCTGGCGTCGCTGGCGAGATCCTGAAGGCCGTAGCAGCAGGGCGGCGCGCTCGAGCTGCCATGGCCGCGCAGGTCGACCGCCAGCAGCCGCCGCTTGGTCAGGAACGGCGCGACCGGCGACCAGCTGCGGCTGGTGTCTCCCTGGCCATGAAGCAAAAGCAGCGGTGGGCCCTCGCTGTCGCCGGTCTCGACATAGGCGAGCGTGACGCCGTTGCCGAGCGCCACCGTCTTCTTGGCCTCGGTCCATTCCGCCTGGCTGGGCACCGGCAGCTCGGCGGCCATGAGAGCGACGCGAGGCCGGCGAAGGTGGCCGCGAGCATCAAGGCGACGCGGAGCGACGCGCCGCCGGCCAAGCTGGCCGGACGGCGCATTGCCGGGCGGGCAGCGGCGCTAGGCAGCCTTCCGCTTGGGCTGGACCAGCCCGCGCTCGATCATCAGTTCGGCGATCTGCACCGCGTTGAGTGCCGCTCCCTTGCGCAGATTGTCCGAGACGATCCACATCGACAGCCCGTTGTCGACCGTCGAGTCCTCGCGGATGCGCGAGATGAAGGTGGCGTCCTCGCCGGCCGATTCGAGCGGGGTGACGTAGCCGCCGTCCTCGCGCTTGTCGATGACCAGGCAGCCCGGCGCCTCGCGCAGGATGTCGCGCGCCTCGTCGGCGGTGATCGGCTGCTCGAACTCCACGTTCACCGCCTCCGAATGGCCGATGAACACCGGCACCCGCACGCAGGTCGCGGTCAGCTTGATCTTCGGATCCAGGATCTTCTTGGTCTCCGCAACCATCTTCCACTCTTCCTTGGTGAACCCGTCCTCCATGAAGACGTCGATATGCGGGATGACGTTGAAGGCGATCCGCTTGGTGAACTTCTTGGCCGAGATCGGATCGGCGACGAACACCGCCCGCGTCTGCTCGAACAGCTCGTCCATGCCTTCCTTGCCGGCACCCGACACCGACTGGTAGGTCGCGACGACCACCCGCTTGATGGTGGCGCGGTCATGCAGCGGCTTCAGCGCCACCACGAGCTGGGCGGTCGAGCAGTTCGGGTTGGCGACGATGTTCTTCTTCGAGAAGCCGAGCACCGCGTCGGGGTTTACCTCGGGCACGACCAGCGGGACCTCGGCGTCGTAGCGCCAGGCCGACGAGTTGTCGATGACCACGCAGCCCTGGCGGCCGATGCGTGGCGACCACTCCTTGGAGACCACGCCGCCGGCCGACATCAAGCAGAAGTCGGTGTCGGAGAAGTCGTAGGTGTCGAGCGCTTTGACTTTCAGAGTGCGGTCGCCAAAGGAAACCTCGGTGCCGACCGAGCGGCGCGAAGCCAGCGCGACGACCTCGTCGGCCGGAAAGCCGCGCTCTTCGAGGATATTGAGCATCTCCCGACCGACATTGCCGGTAGCGCCAGCGACCGCAACCTTGAAACCCATTTTAAGAAACTCCTTTGCCCCGGTCGAACCCCGGGAGAGGGCGGGAGCTTTTACGCCGATTGGGCCGAGAGTCAACGCGTGCGCCGCCGCGCGACTTGACCCGTTTGGCAGAGGGCATAGTGTCACCAGCGAAGCCGAAGGAGGATGCCATGCGTCGGTCCAGCAAAGGGTTCCTTGGCGGGACGATCCTGCTCGCATGGCTGGTGCTCGGCTTTCCGGCCATCGCCCACCATGGATGGTCGTGGACCGAGGAGGAAATCTTCGAGCTCAAGGGCAAGATCGTCGAGGTCTATGTCGGCAATCCGCATGCCACGCTCGACGTCGAGTTGGACGGCGCCGTCTGGCGGGTCGAGCTCGCGCCTCCCTCGCGGACCATCGCCGCCGGCTTCACCGAGGATGCCGCGAAAGCCGGGGACGAGGTGACGGCCATCGGCAACCGCTCGAAGGACAAGGCGGAGCGGCGCATGAAGGCGGTCAGGATCATCGTCGGCGGCAAGACCTACGACGTCTACCCGGACCGCGTGCCCAGCAACTGACCCTCGGGCACCTGCCGCAATGGAGCTTTTGCAGGGCCTGGAGCATTCCGGACTGGCCCGCGCCATCAAGGCGTCGTTCCTTACCTACCCGTTGCTCAACGCCGCGCATATCCTGGCTGTTGGTGCCCTTTTGACGTCCGTCCTGCTGATCGACCTGACGATGCTCGGCTCGATCCGCTCGGTTCCCGAGCGGCCGTTCCATCGGCTCATGCGTCGCGTGGCACTGATCGGCTTTGTCGGCGCCGTCGCCACCGGCTTCTGCCTGTTTGCCGTGCGCGCCACCGAATATGCCGCAATGCCGGTGTTCCTCGCCAAGATGGCGCTGATCGCCCTGGCGGGCGCCAACTTCCTTCTCTTCCTGCGGCTGGAGAAGCGCACGCCCGAGAACGCTCGCCCCGGCGCCGCGGCGCACGCCTGCTGGCCATGGCATCGCTGGCCTTCTGGGTCGCCGCCTTCCTGTGCGGGCGCTTCATTGGCTTCCTGGCCTGACGTTGGCCAGGTCGAGCTAGAAATCGCTGAGCTTGATCGCCGGGTCGTAGTCGACGCCTTCGACGTCCTTCACCACCGCCTGTCCGCAGCGCATGGTCTTGGTCTTGGCATCATAGGCATAGGCCGGCGAGCCGAAGAGGTGCCAGCCCTTGTTCACGGCGGCCGTGACCTTGTGGCAGAAGCTCGCTTCGTCGGGACCGGTCAGGTAGCGATAGAGTTTCATTCTCGGCATTCCTCTTTGAGAAAGCACTAGGCGGTCCGGGAGGCCGCCTTCGCCCGGGCGAGCAGCGCCTCGGCCTGTTCAAGATGGAGCCGCTCGACCATGCGGCCGCCCACTGCGACGACGGCGCGGCCGGCGTTCTCCGGCAGGGCGAACGCCCCGACCACCGCTCGCGCCTCCTCCAACGCCGCGGCCGTCGGCGAGAACGCCGCATTGGCTGGCGCGATCTGGTCCGGATGGATCAGCGTCTTGCCGTCGAACCCGAGCGCTGCGGCTTGCGCGCATTCGGCTTCGAACGCCGCTGCGTCGCGATAGTCGTTGCTGACGCCGTCGAGCACGTCGAGCCCGCCGGCCCGCGCCGCCAGCACCAGCTGGAGAAGCCATGGCACCAGGGTGCCGCGGTCCGGCGTCGGCCGAAGGCCCGTTTCCTTGACTAGGTCGTTGGTGCCGGCGACGAGGCAGCTGAGCCGTGCGGCGGGGTCGCGGCCGAGCTCGGCGATGGACACCGCAATTGAGCAGCGCTCGCGGCGTCTCGATCATCGCCCACAGCGCGATCCCTTCGGCGTCCTCCTCCTCGTCGAGCAGCTCGTCGGCGTCGAGGATGTCGCGCGCCGTCGCCACCTTGGGCAGCAGGATCGCCTCGGGCCGGCAGGCCACCGCGGCCCTCAGATCGTCAGACCCCCATTCGCCCGACAGCGGGTTGATGCGAATGACCAGCCGCATCGGCGCCGGCAGCGGCGCCTCGGCCAGCCCGGTAAGGCTCGCCCGCGCCGCCGCCTTGTCGGCCGGCCCGACGGCGTCCTCCAGGTCGACGATCGCCGCATCGCAGCCGAGCGACGCCAGCTTGGCGCGTGCCCGCTGATGGGTCGCGGGGACGTAGAGCACGGAGCGCAAGAGGCCGCCGGAGCGTGGCATCATGAGCCCTTCTTGCCTTGCCCCGGCCAGCCGTGCAAGTGCTGCGCGGATTGCCGGAGCACGAGGCCTCATGCGGAACTTCGACATTGTCATCATCGGCGGCGCCATCGTCGGCAGCGCGGTCGCCTACTATCTGCGCGAGGAGGGGTTCGCCGGGTCGATTGCGCTGGTCGAACGCGATCCGCAATTCGCCCGCTCGGCGACGACGCTGTCTTGCGCCTCGATCCGCCAGCAATTCTCGATCCCCGAGAACATCCGGCTGTCGCAATTCACGCTGTCGCTCTTCCGCCGGCTGCAGGAAGAGTTCGGCGCCGGCGCCGACATCGGCTTCCGCGAGAACGGCTATCTGATCCTGGCCAGCGAGAGTGGCCTGGCGGTGCTCGCCGCCAACCACGCGGCACAGCAGGCGGTTGGCGCCGATGTCGTGCTGGAGGACGCCGAGGCGCTCGGCCGACGCTTCCCCTGGCTGTCGACCGACGGCGTCGTCGCCGGGGCATTCGGCCGGACCGGCGAAGGCTGGTTCGACGCCCATGCCCTGCTCGCGCTTTTCCGCGCCGCGTTGAAGACCCGCGACGTGACTCTGGTGACCGCTGTCGCAGTGGGCATCGACGTGGCGGGCGACCGCGTGACGGGCGTCATGCTCGACACCGGCGAGCGCCTCGGTGCCGGGCTGGTGGTGAATGCCGCGGGTCCGCAGGGCGGCGAGGTCGCCGCCATGGCCGGCATCGCCCTGCCGGTCGAGCCGCGCAAGCGCAGCGTATTCGTGTTCGAGGCGCATGACCGCTTCGACGACATGCCGCTGATTGTCGATCCGTCGGGCGTCTATTTCCGTCCCGAGGGGTCCGTCTACATCGCCGGCGGCGCGGAGACCGAAGCCGGCGAGGCAGCCGCGGCGCCGGACGACTTCGATCCAGACTGGTCGCTGTTCGAGGAGGTGATCTGGCCGACGCTGGCCCACCGCATCCCCGCCTTCGAAGCGATCCGCCCGGGCCGCGCTTGGGTCGGCCACTACGATTACAACACGCTCGACCAGAACGGTGTCGTCGGCCCCCACCCGCGGATCGCCAACTTCCTGTTTGCCAACGGTTTTTCCGGCCACGGCCTGCAGCAGGCGCCGGCGGTCGGCAAGGCGCTGGCCGAGTTGATCGCTCCATGGCGCCTACCGGACCGTCGACTGCAGCGCCTTCGGCTACCAGCGAATCGAGGAGGGACGGCCTTTCCGCGAGCTCAACGTCATATGAGCGTCCCGGCAGCGGCCCTTTGCAATTGCCGGCGCCGCTGTGTAAAGCGGGGCGACAGCACGTAAGCACGGACGGGTCCTTCGATGGAAAAGTTCACCAAGCTCACCGGCGTGGCCGCCCCTTTGCCGATCGTCAATGTCGACACCGACATGATCATCCCCAAGGACTATCTGAAGACCATCAAGCGCACCGGGCTGGGCACCGGCCTGTTCGCGGAGATGCGCTACCAGGAGGACGGCTCGGAGAATCCCGACTTCGTGCTCAACAGGCCGGCCTATCGCAAGGCGCAAATCCTGGTCGCCGGCGACAATTTCGGCTGCGGCTCCTCGCGCGAGCACGCGCCCTGGGCGCTGCTCGACTTCGGCATACGCTGCGTCATCTCGACCAGCTTCGCCGACATCTTCTACAACAACTGCTTCAAGAACGGCATCCTGCCCGTCACCGTCAGCCAGGAGGACCTGGACAAGCTGATGGACGACGCCGAGCGCGGCGCCAACGCGACGATCTCCATCGACCTCGAGACCAAGGAGATCCGCGGCCCCGACGGCGGCGTGATCCGCTTCGACCTCGACGAGTTCAAGCGGCACTGCCTGCTGAACGGCCTTGACGACATCGGTCTGACCCTCGAAAAGGCCGCCTTCATCGACACCTTCGAGGAGCGGCTGGCCAAGACCCGCCCCTGGGCCTGAGCGGTCGTTGGCGATGCGCAAGCTCGTCAGCACCGGCTCGCCCTTCGAGAAGGAGGCCGGCTACTCGCGCGCCGTCGCCGACGGCGACTGGTGCTTCGTCTCCGGCACCACCGGCTACGACTATGCAACGATGATCATGCCCGACGGCGTCGAGGCGCAGGCCCGCAACTGCCTGGCCACCATCGCCGCGGCGCTCGCCGAAGCGGGCTTCGCGCTCGCCGATGTGGTGCGCGCCCGCTACTACGTGACCGACGCGGCCTTCGTCGACCGCGTCTTCCCGATTCTGGGCGAGGCGTTCGGCGACATCCGTCCGGCCGCCACCATGGTCGTCTGCGCGCTGAACCGGCCTGAGATGAAGATCGAGATCGAGGTGACCGCGCTGCGCCGCCGCTGAGCCGCGCCTTGCCGCTTGCACGCGCCCGGCGGGGCGGCTAGCAAGACGCGACATTTCCATCCATCGAGGACCATCATGGCGACGCGCAAGCTCTTTCTGCTCCCCGGCGACGGCATCGGCCCGGAGGCCATGGCGGAGGTCAAGAAGCTGATCGCCGCCCTCAACGAACGGCTGGGCGCCGGCTTCGAGACCGAGGAGGGGCTGGTCGGCGGTGCCGCCTACGATGCGCATGGCGCCGCCATTTCCGAAGACGACATGGCAAGCGCCCTGGCTGCCGACGCCGTGCTGTTCGGCGCCGTCGGCGGGCCGAAATGGGACAGCGTTGCCTATGAGGTACGACCGGAAGCCGGACTGTTACGGCTCCGAAAGGATCTGGCGCTTTTCGCCAATCTGCGCCCTGCCATCTGCTATCCGGCGCTGGCGGCTTCGTCGTCGCTTGAAGCCCGAGGTTGTCGAAGGGCTCGACCTGCTCATCGTCCGCGAGTTGACCGGCGGCGTCTATTTCGGCGAGCCGAAGGAGATCGTCGACCTCGGCAACGGGCAGAAGCGCGGCATCGACACCCAGGTCTACGACACCTTCGAGATCGAGCGCATCGCCGGCGTCGCCTTCGAGCTCGCTCGGACCCGCCGCAACCACGTGACTTCGATGGAAAAGCGCAACGTGATGAAGTCGGGCGTGCTTTGGCACCAGGTGGTGACCGACATCCACAAGGCCCGCTATGCCGACGTCAAGCTCGACCACATGCTGGCCGACGCCGGCGGCATGCAGCTGGTGCGCTGGCCGAAGCAGTTCGACGTCATCGTCACGGACAATCTGTTCGGCGACATGCTCTCGGATGTCGCGGCCATGCTGACCGGTTCGCTGGGCATGCTGCCCTCGGCCTCGCTGGGCGCGCCCGACAAGCGAACCGGCGCCCGCAAGGCACTCTACGAGCCGGTGCACGGCTCGGCGCCCGATATCGCCGGCACCGGCAGCGCCAATCCGATCGCCATGATCGCCTCCTTCGCCATGTGCCTGCGCTATTCCTTCGACATGGGCGAGGAGGCCGACCGCCTGGAAACGGCGATCGCTGCCGTTCTCGACGAGGGGCTGAGGACCCGGGACATCATGTCGGATGGCATGGTCGAGGTCGGCACCGCGGCCATGGGCGATGCCGTTCTTGCGAAGTTCCTAGCCTCCGTAGGCTAACGAGCGGCGGTCAGACGGGGCCGCTGTCGTCGTCGGCCGCTTCGGCCGCCTGTGCGCGGCTGAGCAGCCAGAGCGCCGGCAAGGTGACGGTGATCGCGGTGACCCCGCCGATCAGCGCCAGCCTGTTGCCGAAGGCCAGCAGCGCGGCCGTCACGCCGATCGCGCTGATGAACGCGATGAGGATGGCGCGCGCCAGCGAAGCGTCCTGTTTCATCTGACAGCACCGATGGTTGAACCGTATTCGAGCATTAGGCGCCCACCGGTTAAGGACCTGTTGCAGGAAACGGCGTAATGGTGAAGATCAGCGAGTTGCCGCATGGCAAGCGGCCAGCAACGGCCAAGCGTGCGATCAGAAACGGCGATCGCCGCGACAAGCCGATGGAGGGATTGGTGATGAAGGGACTTCGTTGGTGTCTGGCCTCTACGGCCATTCTTTTCCCGGTGGCGATGGCCGAAGCCACCGTTCCACTCTCGTCCATGGGTGCTGTCGGCCAGGCCATCACGGCATGCTGGAAGCCGCCGGCGGACATAACCAAGTCTGCGGTGACCTTGGCCTTCAGCCTCAAGCGGGACGGCTCGCTGATCGGCACGCCGCGCCCCACCGCCATCAACATCAACGGCGACGCCGACGTCCGCAAGCGCTTCATCGCCGCGGCGATCGATGCGGTGGTCCAGTGCACGCCGGTCGAGCTGTCGGACGACCTGGCGCAAGGGATCGGCGGTCAGGTCTTCACGCTGGTGTTCGCCTCGCCCGACCAGCCGGAGCAAATGACGCCGGACAACTAGCCCGGCATCCCGGCCTTCCATGGTCCCGGCCGCATGCTAGTATGCCGGCCGCACGAGGAGGCCCGCCGATGGAAGAGTTGGATCGCGAGCTGGTGGCCGCCATGCGCGCTTCGATCGAGGAAAGCGCGCAGGGACGACGGCCGATGGTCGACACCCTGTCGCTGGCGAAAGAGCTTGCAGAGCGTTTCCCCCACAAATCGATCGGCGTGATCCGCGCCATGATCAAGACCGAATGCGGCGTCCTCAGCATCCCGATCGCGGACGCCTGACGCCAGGCATTCCTGCCCGGCGCCCAATTCCAGCCTCGAACTGTGCCATTTCGAAACAATTTCGGGTGGCACGCATCTTGCGACACCTCCTGTGTGGATTCGCGGTTTCCTGGGAGGGGTACCGAGATGCGTACCAAGCGTGCAGGTTCGAGTTCGAGTTGTGACATTGTCAGTATGGTGGAGAGACGGGCGTCGGCGGGCAGGGCGACGATCCGTCTCTTCGCCACCATTCAGGCCGCGTTGCTGGCCTTGGCGCTGCTGGCGCTCGCCGAGGGTGGAGGCCACGCGGTGAAGCCGACGGCCCCGGCCTCGGTCATCGCCAGCATGGACTGACCCGGCCGTTTAGGCGGCCATACGCCGGCAGCTCTCCGCGCAGGCGCGGCAGGCTTCGGCGCAGGCCTCCATGCCGTCCAGGCGCTCGCAGTCCTTCGCACACTCCGTGCAGATTTCCGCACATTCCCTGCAAGTATGCTTGTGATGCGGCGTGCCGATGAGCATGAAATGCGCCGAGGTCCGGCAGATCTCGGCGCACGCCATCATCAAGGTGAAATGGCGCTTCTCGGTGTGTTCGCCTCCGGTTTCCAGGCAATGTCCCATCGCCGTCGAGAGGCAGACGGAATAGCAGCGCAGGCATTCCTCGATGCACTGCTTCATTTCCTTGTTCATGGCTTGCATGGCCATTCTCCTTAAACAGCCCCTCGCCTCACCCGACGTCTTGCCGATGTTCCGATCGCGCTTGCCGCGGTTGATGGGAGACATTACGCTGCGTCAGGCCGCGGTCCAAGGAGGACCGTCAAGCTTGGCTCGCCAGCAGCCGAGGGGATGGACACGATGCCGAAGACGCGATGGGTTGCGATGGTCTGCACCGCGGTGGCGGCAGGGTTTACCACCGCCGCGAATGCCGCCACACTCGAGGCGTTGCAGGGCGCCTGGACGATGGATGGAACCGGCTGCGACGACACCTTCGAGAAGGTGGGGTCCGACATCCGCTTCAAGGACCGCACCTCGACGCTGACGACCGGTATCCTGGTCAAGGGCGACAAGATTCTCGGCTCCAATTTGAGCTGCACGGCAGAGCGAGTGCGCGAGGAGGCCGAAAAGGGCACCTACTCGGTGATGCTGAACTGCGCCGACGCGCTGATGTTCCAGACGGTCTCGACCACCTTCAAGGTGATCGGCCCGGATTCCTTCCAGCGCTTCGACCCGGGGTTTCCGGACATTTCCTTCACCTATCAGAGGTGCAAGCTCTGACGATCCACGTCGGCGGCGCCCGCGCCTCGCCGGTCCGATCGCATTCGGAGGAGCTGCACCGCGTTCCGCGCGCGAGCAGCGTGAATTTTGAAGCTGGGAGACTTTTTTCGAACAAAGCTGGGAGGGACAAATGAGGATGTCAGGGACCACGCGTCGCATGTGGGTCATTCTGGGCAGCTGCGTCGGCTTGGCGGTCGGCAGCGCATCGGCTCTCGCCGAGGACCCGCACGCCGCCGAGCTGGACGCCTTGCGCAAGTCGCTGTCGAAATACGAGGACTATCAGGCTGCCGTCCGGGACCTCTATTTGTCGACAGTCGGCTGCGTCCACTATGGCGGCGAGATGATGGAAGGGCACATGCACTACCCGAAGGGCGGCATGGGCGTCCACTTCGTCAACCTCACCGTGAGCGGCGCGCCCGATCCGATGCGTCCCAACGTGCTGATCTACGAGCCGACGGATCAAGGCCTGCGCCTGGTTGCAGCGGAATGGCTGGTTCCCTTGGCACCGGGGACGAAGCGGCCAAGCCTCTTCGGGCAGGAATTCCAGGGTCCCATGGAAGGGCACTATCCGCTGATCCCGACGGAATTCCTGCACTACGACCTGCATGCCTGGATGTTCAAGCCGAACCCGCTCGGCATGTTCAGCCCGACGAACCCGGACGTCACCTGTGACAAGTCGGATTTCGCCCTTCTGGAGAAACCGACGAAGATGGTGCCCGAGCAGTAACCTCGCCATCCGGGGAGCGGCGAGCTTCCGCTCGCCGAGCTCGGTTCTTCGCGCATGAACGCTTCCGCAGCGGAACGCGTCATCGCACCGTCATGGGAGCCTGCTAGGGATCTGGTCCCAGGGGGATCGGGTTCATGGGTATGGCTATTCTGTTCGGAGAAACTGCGGAACCGGCTGCCGCTCGCATCCGGAAGCGTGACCTTGCCGGCAATTTGCTCCTCGCCGGCTCGCTTGTATTTGCCCTCGGCATGCTGGTTCACGACTTCGCCCGGCCCGCGGAGGCCGCTGCCGCGCATCGCAGCTGCATCGCGCTCGCCTTCAAGCAGGGCTATGAGACCCGGGCCGCTTCTGTTCCGTTTCTCGACGAGTGCATGGCAGCCGTCGGCGCCGGCTGGGAATTTGCAGCCGACGAGACGCTTCTTGGGGCGTGCGGCCTTGGCACGGAAAGCCGTTACGACAGCCGCTGCTGGCTGCCCGCGCAGAGAGCCCGGCATGATTCGGCGCCGGCTTTCCAAGAAAGCGCGATGCGTCGCTGACCGGCCTGCGGCGCCGGTCTTTCAACGATCTTCCCCGTCTTAACATTCGTGCTTCGCACAGCCACCGTGCTCGTGCGATCCTCCGATCGCGACGTCTGCACCATGTTGTGGACGCGAACGAGGTCGATCGGCGTATGAAGGCGATCTGTGCGCTCGCAGTGGTGGCTCTGGTCCTTCGTGGTGGGGGAAGGGCGGACGCCGAGGACTTTCCCCTCGCAGTGGACTTGGAGCTGGTCCTCGCCGTGGATGTCTCCTATTCGATGGAGATCGACGAGCAGAGAAGCCAGCGAACCGGCTATGTCGACGCCTTTTTGCGGCCGGAGATCGTCGAGGCCGTGCGCAGCGGACCGTGGGGCAGGATCGCCGTGACCTATGTCGAGTGGGGAGGCACGGCGGTCCAGGTCATGCCCTGGACGCTCATCGACAGCCGCGAGAGCTCGGCGAAGTTCGCGGAGGACCTGCGGCAACAGCCCATGAGGCGGATTTCCTTCACGTCGATTTCGAACGCGCTGGCCTTTTCGCGAAAGCTGTTTCAGCTGAACCCGTATTCGGGCCGGCGGCGCGTGATCGACATCTCCGGCGATGGCCCGAACAACGCGGGAACCCCGGCTCCCGTGGCTCGAAACAACACCGTCGCGCAAGGGATCGTCATCGACGGCCTGCCGATCATGCTGACCCACGGTTCGGCGTCGATTCCCGACCTCGATGCGTATTTCAAGGAATGCGTCATCGGCGGGCAGGGGGCGTTCCTGCTCAAGGTGTCCGCCATCGACCAGTTCTCCGAAGCGATTTTCCGCAAGCTCCTGACCGAGATCGCGGGCCTGACCCTGAGCCGGCTTCCCCAACCTCCGCTGCACCTCGCCGACTATCAACCCGCCTACAATTGCTTCGTCGGCGAGGAGATGCATGAACGCCGGATACGCGAATAGCGCGGTCAACGGCCTCCGGCCGACGACTTCAGGCGCGAGGCGACTAGACCTGAGCAGCACCGGGCAGGAAAGGCGCCGGCCATGTCGCCGGCGCTGGTGCCGCTTCCAGCGCCTCGTCGAGCGTTGCGAACAGGCGCTCCGTCGGGGCGAGGAAAGGGTAGACGCTGCGACCGCGGCCGCGCCGCATCATTTCGAGACAGACGAGGACACGGCCGTCTTCGTCCTCGTCTTCCATGACCCTCACCCAGGAAAGGCGCCCCTCGATGCGCCGGTACACGGCGCGATCCCCTTGCCGCCACCGCAGCCCGTTCCGCCTGGCTTCGATCCGCGCCGACCACTCGTCAAAAGCAACCATCAGTTTCCCCGCTCTTCATGAGGCTAGACCATGACCGCACGGTCCTGAGGGCCGCACAGACCATCAGAAGCAAGCTCTGTGCCAGGATCGGCTGTACCGATTCGGCACGCATCACAGGGGCGAATGGCATTTACCACGGTTCAAGGCAGGGCTGGGCCCCAATGCGAAGGTCCGGTAGGATAGCGATGGTCGTCCGAGGGCTAGACGAGGGCTAGAATGAAGCGGGTTCTTTTGACCGCCGCAATCGCGTTGATGTCGATGCAACAGGCCGATGCGGGCTGCTACGGCACGAACCGTTATGCCAACTGCAACGACGATCGCGGGAACGCCTACAGGGTTCAGCGCTCCGGCCGAAGCACCACCTATATGAGCGGCCAGAACTCCCGCACCGGCGAGCGTTGGTCCCGGGAGAGCCGATCGGTGGGCAACACGACGGTTCTCCGTGGTCGCGATCGCGACGGGACCAGCTGGTACATGCAGGAGCGCAAGTTCGGCCGCAATCGATCCTGGTATGGGACGGACAGCAACGGCAACTCGTTTAGCGGCCGCTGCGTCGGGGACGACTGCCGGTAGGGTAGCGCGTCGCCGTTCGCCGCTGGCTGAGCTTTCGGCTTCATCATTGCCGCTCAGCCTCAACTTCCTATTTGGCAAGAAAGTGGGGCGACCTAGAAGGACACGGCAGTGAGATATTTGGCAACGGTAAGCGTCATAGCAATGTTGATTGGGCAGGCTGAGGCCGCCTCGCAGGTCCATTCATCGAGTATGTCTTGCAACGCGTTGAAGGCTGCCGTGGCTGAAACGGGTGCGATGACCATCCCTTTTCAGTCAACCCGAGCGCCCGAGCTTCGGCTCTATGACCGGTTCGTGAGTGGCAGCCGGTTCTGTGCGGGTGATGAGGTCACTGAAGTGAAATTCATTCCCGCGCAGGATACGCCCAATTGTGCGCTAGCAAGGTGCGTACCTATCGATTGCGGTCCGGGAAGCGATCGATAGTTAGGCCCAGACCGTCCCTATTGGTCGCTTCTCACCTAGCTGGCATTCAGACGACACTCCGTCTCGCACAAACACCGCATGCAACAAGGCCAGGGGTCAGCAGCTATGGGGGGTAGTCTGCTACGGCGGTGCGGCAATCCTGAGGACTGGGTGGCGCGATTGTCCCGGACTTGAAGAGGCTCGATGCATGGAGGCGTCCGCCAAGCGATCAACTCCCAACTTAAGAAGACTTGAAGCCCGCCTGGAGAAATCTCGGCCGGCCTTCCGCCAGGTACTTGCCAAGGCCAAAGGCTGTGGCCACTGTGTGGAGGCTTCAGGACTACCAGAGAACTATGACGGACGACCCAATCCTTCTCCTTGAGATTATGGGCATAGCTGTGGTCCTCGCCATCATTTGTGTCCTTGGATGGCGTATGATCCGACGCCAGCCGCCGGTCTGACCGCTACTCCTCGCGCCAGTCCCGTAAGTTGGCGTGCCGCAGGACTTCCTCGCCCCTGAGGTATCGTACACAGGCGACCAGGGCTGACCCTTGAGGAGCTCCGCGCAGCGGTCCACAGGTTGGTCCTGAGAAGATTTGGCTTGGTGTCTCCGGTTGCGGATGCAACGCCCGATTGGCGCGCGAAGCGTTTGGCCGTTGCACGTGAGATCACCGCGGATCTGGGCCACGCACGACATGGCGACACATGCCATCGCCCGCGGCGGCGGGCGACGAAGCTAACTCATTGAAACTGCAAAGAGAACTGGAGCGGGCGAAGGGATTCGAACCCTCGACCCCAACCTTGGCAAGGTTGTGCTCTACCCCTGAGCTACACCCGCTCGCGCGGCGTGTGCCGCAAGACGCGCCTATATGGCCGAAGCCGTTGGCGATTGCAACAGGCAAATATCGTCCGTCTCGAGCGGCATGCTTCCGACTTGCCGAGCCTGGCTGGGTTCCGCTAGATCGCTGCATCCGACACCGGAGGGCCCGCATGCCGAGAACCGCCGAAGACCTGTTCGCCCTGTTCGACCGGCTGGGCATCCGGGCGACGACGGTCGAGCATCCGCCGCTGTTCACCGTCGCCGAGTCGCAGGCCTTGCGCGGCGAGATCGCCGGCGCGCATACGAAGAACCTGTTCCTGAAGGACAAGAAGGACCGCTTCTTTCTGGTCACGCTCGGCGAGGAGGCGAATGTCGACCTGAAGTCGATTCATCACAAGATCGGCGCTGCCGGACGTGTCTCCTTCGGCAAGCCCGAAGCGCTTTGGGACCTGCTCGGCGTCGTCCCGGGCGCCGTCACGCCGTTTGGCGCCATCAACGACGACCATGGCCGTGTCACCGTGGTGCTGGACAGCGCCCTTCTGGACCACGATGTGATCAACGCGCATCCGCTCGGCAACGAGGCGACCACCTCGATCGCGCGCGACGACCTCATCAGATTTCTCCGCGCAACGGGGCACGAACCTGTTATCTTGAAAGTCTCGGAAGGATCGCCACATGGAGCCGCAGACGATTGATCGGGTTGCCGGCTTGGCGCAACACCGCGTTCTGAACGACAAGGGCTGAAATGAGCAACGAGCACAATCCTTTCGGCAGCGGCGGCGGATATGGCGCGCAGAACGTGGCCTTCGGTGATGCGCGGGACACCGCGCCGGCCGAACGGCCGGCCCCGGCAGCGGCAGCCGACCTCATCAAGGACACGTCGACCGCCGGCTTCGCACAGGACGTCATCCAGGAATCGCGCAAGCAGCCGGTCCTCGTCGACTTCTGGGCGCCCTGGTGCGGCCCGTGCAAGCAGCTGACCCCTGCGCTGGAGAAGACGGTTCGCGAGGCGCGCGGTCGCGTCAAGCTGGTCAAGATGAACATCGACGATCATCCCTCCATTCCTGGCCAGCTGGGCATCCAGTCGATCCCGGCCGTCATTGCCTTCGTCAACGGCAATCCGGTCGACGGCTTCATGGGTGCCATCCCCGAGAGCCAGATCCGCGAGTTCATCGAGCGGATCGCCGGCAAGGGCGGCGGCGCGCGCCCGGATATGACCGAGGCGCTGAAGGCGGCGGACAAAGCCCGCGCGGCCGGCGACACCGAGTTGGCCGCAGGGCTCTATTCCGACATCCTGGATGCTGCCCCGGACAATGCCGATGCGATGGCGGGGCTGGCCGACCTCCTCTTCGAGGCCGGCGACCGGCAAGGCGCCGAGCAGGCCATTTCCAGCGCGCCGAAGGAGCTTGCTGACTCGCCGGCGCTGGCGGCGGTGAAGGCCCGTATCGCGCTCGCCGACCAGGCGGCCGGACTGGGCGACCCGGTCGAGCTGGAGCGCCGCCTGGCGGCAAACCCCAAGGACCACCAGGCGCGCCTCGACCTCGCCATGATCCACAATGCGCAGGGTCGGCGGTCGGATGCGGCGAACGAACTGCTGGAAATCGTCAGGTCGGACCGCACCTGGAACGATGATGCCGCCCGTGCCCAGCTGCTGAAGCTCTTCGAGGCCTGGGGCATGGCGGACGAGGCGACGCTGGCGGCGCGGCGCAAGCTGTCGTCGCTTCTCTTTTCCTGAACGGGCCTTGGGGGCTGGAGACAACGATCCGCTAAGGAGGTCGCGAGGGTGCAGGCGGGGAATGCTCACTACCGGCGGGCGGCCGACCTTCCCGAGATCGCGCCGGTGTTTCCCCTCGCGGCCGCGCTGCTTTTGCCCGGCGGCCGAATGCCGCTGAACATCTTTGAACCGCGCTATTTGCACATGATCGACGAAGCCATCGGCGATCGGCGCCTGATCGGCATGATCCAGCCCAGCCTCGACGGGCGGCTGAAGGGGGACGGCGAGCCCGACATCTGTCAGGTCGGCTGCCTCGGGCGCATCACCTCGCTCTCCGAAAGCGGTGACGGCCGATATCTGATCGCGCTTCAGGGGGTCTGTCGTTTTCGCGTGGCCGAGGAGCTCGCCGTCAAGACGCCGTTCCGCCAGTGCCGGATCGTGCCTTTCGTGGCCGATCTGTCCGAGGAGCGGACCGCCGGCGAGGTCAATCGCCCGGCGCTGCTCAAGGCCTTCCGTGCCTATCTCGACGCCAACGGCCTGGAGGCCGACTGGGAAAGCGTCAGCCGCGCCGAGAACGCCATGCTGGTCAACGCGCTCTCCATGATGGCTCCCTATGGCGCGGCGGAGAAGCAGGCCTTGCTGGAAGCGCCGGACCTGAAGACGCGCGCCGAAACGCTGATCGCCATCACCGAGATGGCGCTGGCGCGCGAGCAGGACGATTTCGGCTCGAGCCTTCAATAGCTCGGGGTCAGCGATGTGACCGAGATTGCCCGCGACGCCAAGATCGACCCGCGCATGCTCGAACTTCTCGCTTGCCCGCTGACCAAAGGCCCGCTGGTCTGGGACCCCAGCCGCTTCGGAGCTGATCTCGCGCGTCGCCAAGCTCGCCTATCCGGTGCGAGACGGCATCCCGATCATGCTTCCCTCCGAAGCGCGCCAGCTCCCCGCGGACGAGGAATCGGTCGATACGGACCCGGAATGATCTGACGCCCTCGCAAGGATTTGCGGTGGCGGGCAAGCAAAAGACGCGATTTGCTTCCGAGCCGCTTCATTGGAAGTTGCGCCCCTTCGGCATGACGGCTCCAGCCTGGCGCGACCGCTCCTCATGGGCGGGAACCAGGCCGGGCAGAAGCGGCGGTCGCCCTGCGGAAGGCGTTCGATCATGTCGCTTCGGGACGAGGTCCGGACGCCCGGCGTGTCGTTCGTCGAGATCCTGCGTGGGTTCCTCGACGAGCGTTCCAAGCCATGCGGTCAGGTTCTCGAAGCGCTCGGCAACGATGTGGATCACCCCCGACTCGGATTGCAGCCGGCCCCGCACCTTGATCAGCCGGCCGCCGAGGACGATCGGCCGGAAGCGCTCGAAAATGCGCGGCCACACGATGATGTTGGCCACCGACGCCTCGTCCTCCAGCGTCAGGAAGATCGCGTTGCCGGTGCCGGGTCGCTGGCGCACGAGCACCAGGCCGGCCACCGAGATCCGCGTGCCGTCGCGAACCGAGGGCAGGCGTTCATTGGCGACGACGCCTGTGCTTTCCAGTCGCCGGCGGAGGAAGGACACCGGATGCGCCTTGAGGGAGAGACCGAGCGAGCGATAATCGTGCACGACATGCTGCCCGAGCGGCATGCGCGGCAGCCGGGTTTCCGGCTCGTTGTCGACAAGGCGGAGCTCGCGGCGCTCGAAGAGCGGCAGCCGCTCGGCCGCGCTCTTACCCGACAGCCCGCGCACCGCCCATAGCGCATCGCGGCGGTCGAGGCCGAGTGACCGGAAGACGTCGGCCTGGGCCAGCTTTTCGATCGCCCCGACCGACAGGCCGGACCGCAGCCAGACGTCGCGGACGGAATCGTAGCCTTCGCCCCTGAGCTCCACCAGGCGGGCAATGTCGGTTTCGGCAAGTCCCTTGACCTGCCGGAAGCCGAGCCGGACAGCATGCCGAGCCAGGATCACGCCGGCCATCTCCTCGTGGCGGGGATGGATGCGGCGCGCGTCGAAGCCGCCGGGCTCCAGCGTGCAGTCCCAATCCGAGGCGTTGATGTCGACCGGCAGCACGGCCACGCCATGATCCTCGGCGTCGCGCACCAGCTGTGCCGGCTGGTAGAAGCCCATCGGCTGGGCATTGAGGATCGCCGCGCAGAAGACGTCGGGATAGATGGCCTTGAACCAGCATGACGCATAGACCAGGAGGGCAAAGGCGGCAGCATGGCTTTCTGGAAAGCCGTACTCCCCGAACCCTTCGATCTGCTTGAAGCAGCGCTCGGCGAACTCCGGCGCATAGCCGCGGGCGGTCATGCCCGTGATCATCTCCTGCTTCAGCGTGCCGATGGTGCCGGTTCGCTTGAAGGTCGCCATGGCGCGCCGCAGCCGGTCTGCCTTGTCGGGGGTGAAGCCGCCCGCCTCGATGGCGATGCGCATCGCCTGCTCCTGGAACAGCGGCACACCGAGCGTCTTTCTCAGGATGGCTGCCAGCTCCGGCTTGGGATAGTCGGGCTTCTCCAACCCTTGCCGACGACGCAGATAGGGATGCACCATGTCGCCCTGGATCGGCCCCGGCCGCACGATGGCGACCTCGATCACCAGGTCGTAGAATTCCTTGGGCTTGAGGCGCGGCAGCATCGACATCTGCGCCCGCGACTCGATCTGGAAGACGCCGAGCGTGTCGGCACGCTGGATCATCCGATAGACGTCCTCGCTCTCGGGCGGCAAGGTGGCGAGCTCAAACAGCCTGCCATGCGGGTCGCGCCGGTCGTAGTGATGGGCAAGCAGATCCAGCGCCCGTCGCAGGCAGGACAGCATGCCCAGCGCCAGGATATCGACTTTGAGGATGCCGATCGCGTCGAGGTCGTCCTTGTCCCATTCGACCATCTTGCGCTCCTCCATCGCCGTCTTGACGATCGGCACGATCTCGTCGAGCCGGTCGCGGGTGATGACGAAGCCGCCCACATGCTGCGAAAGGTGGCGAGGCGCGCCCATGATGTCGTTGGCCCGGTCGAGCACGTGCCGGGTCACCGGGTCGGCGCGATCGATTCCGGCGGCCTGCGCCTCCTCCTCGCCGACTTCCGCCGACGACCAGCCCCAGATGGAGCCCGACAGGGCGCCTCGCACGTCGTCCGAGAGGCCCATCGCCTTGGCGACCTCGCGCAGCGCCGACCGCCCCCGATAGGTGACGACCGAGGCGGCCAGCGCGGTCCGCTTCTCGCTGTATTTGCGGTAGATGTAGGCGATCACTTCGTCGCGCTTCTCGTGCTCGAAGTCGACATCGATGTCGGGCGGCTCGTTGCGTTCCCGCGAGATGAAGCGCTCGAACAGCGTGTCGATGAGATGCGGACCCACATCGGTGATGCGCAGGCAATAGCAGATGACGGAATTGGCCGCCGAGCCGCGTCCCTGGCACAGGATGCCCACCGAGCGGGCATATTTGACGATGTCGTGGACGGTGAGGAAGTAGCGGGCGTAGTTGAGCGCCTTCACCGTCTCCAGCTCGTGCAGGATGGTCGTGCGCACCTTGTCGGGCAAGCCGTCCGGATAGCGTTCCGCGGCGCCGAGCCAGGTCAGCCGTTCCAGCTCCTCTTGCGGCGGCAGCCCCAATTCGGTCGGCTCGTCGGGATAGTTGTAGCGCAGGTCCTCCAGCGAGAAGGTCAGCGTCGCGGCAAAACGCAGCGTCTCGGCGAGCGCATCGGGATGGCGTCGGAACAGCCGGGCCATTTCGACCGGCGGCTTGAGATAGCGCTCCTCGTTCTGTCCGAGGGCCAGCCCGGCCTCGGCAACCGTCGTCTTGAGCCGGATGGCGGTGAGCACGTCCTGGAGCTTGCGCCGTTCGGGCATGTGGTAGAGCGCGTCGTTGACCGCCATCAGCGGCACGTCGGCGAACGTCGCCAGCGCTTCGGCCTCTTCCAGGCGAAAGCGATCGTCGCCGCAATGGGCCGGCGCGACGGCGAGCCAGAGCGATCTCCCGAAGCATTCCCGCAGCGCCGCGAGCAGCCTCGTCGTGTTGGCGGGCAGGGCGCCGAATGTCGGCATCACCGCCAGCGAGAGGTTTTCGCCCCAGTCGACGAGGTCGAAGAGGCGCAGGTCGGGCGCACCTTTCTCGCCGCGCTGGTTGGCCTTGGTCAGCATGCGGCACAGATGCCCCCAGCCGCGCCGGTCCTGCGGATAGGCGAGAATGTCGGGCGTGCCGTCCGAAAACACCAGCCGTGCCCCCGGATGGTAGGCAAGGCCCTCCACCTTGGCCTGCTGCCAGGCGCGCACCACCCCGGCAACGGTGTTGGTGTCGGCCAGCCCGAAAGCCGCCAGCCCGAGCATCTTTGCGGTCACCGCCAGCTCCTCCGGTCGCGACGCGCCATGGAGAAAGGAGAAGTTCGAGCGGACGGCGAACTCCGCATAGGGCAGGGCAGCGGCGGCGCTCATGCGAAGATCCCGTGAATGAACCAGCGCGGCGGCTCCGACGAGGCTCCGTAGAGGCCCTGGCGAAACAGCCAGTAGCGGCGCCCCTCGGCATCCTCGATGCGGAAATAGTCGCGGGTCGCCGCATCCTCGCCTTCCCGCCACCATTCGGGCGCGATGCGCTCGGGTCCCTCCGCCCGCGACACCCGATGCGTCGCGCGGCGCCATCTGAAATTGAGCGGCGGCCCTTCCGGCAGCTCGGTTGCGGCGACGTCGACCGGCTCGGGGTGACGGAACAGGCGCACCGGTCGCTCGCGGCCCCGGCCGACGCGTGGCGGAGAGGGTTTGCCCTCGGCGATCGATCCCCCGAAGGCCGGATCCAGGCGAACCGCCCGTTCCGGCACATGGCTGGCAACCGGCACCGGGCGGAAAAGCGCCCCGTCGCCGAGACGCGCCTTGACGCGATCGACGAACAGCGCCAGGGCCTCGCCGCCGGAGCCCGCCTCACCGGTCAGCGCTGCCTGCTCCATGTCGAAGCGCGCCACCGCCAGCGCCGAGAGGCGGACCAGCTCGAAGCCGAAGCCGGCATCGATCTCCTCGGCAAGTCGGCCAAGCTTCTCATGGAAGAGCCGCCGGACCAGCTCGGGGTCGCGCAGCGGCCGGGAGGTACCGAGCGCAATGCGGTAGACCGCCGCGTCGACGCGGAACAGGGTAAGCTGCAGCGCGCGCGCCCCTTCGCCCCGCCGCTCCAGATCGCTTTTCAACGTGACTGCGAGCAGGCCGACCAGGCCTTCGATGTCCTCCGTCTGCTGGATCGGCTCGGCAAGTTGCCGTTCGACCGACAGCGGCGGCACCGGCAGGCGTGGCGAGATCGCCTCTTCCAGCCGGCCCATCGCCTGGTCAAGGCGGGTAAGCAAGCCCTTGCCGAAGCGGCGGACGAGCGGTGCCCGCGGCGTCGAAAGCAGCGCGCCGGCAGTGCGCAGGCCGACGCTCTCCAGGCCGTCGCGGACCTCTGGCTCGATCCTGAGCGCCGACAGCGGCAGGCGGGCGAGCAACGCCTCCTCCTCGCCGGGCGGAACGATGTCGGCGCCCAGGAAGCGGGCGGCCGCCCAGGCCGCACCGGGCGTCGAGGCCAGGCCGGCGCGGGCGTGAAATCCCTGGCCGAAGAGCCGGGCCAGGAGATCGTCGAGCATCGACGCTTCGCCGCCGAACAGATGGGCGCAGCCGGTCACGTCGAGGAACAGCCCGTCGGGCGGATCGAGCGCCACCAGCGGCGTGAAGCGGTCGCACCAGTCGGCGAGCGCCTCGAGCATCCGCCGATCGGCCTCGGGATCCGCTTCGACCACGTCGATGTCGGGATGCATGGCGCGCGCGTCGGCCATCCCCATGCCTGGCTTGAGCTTGAGCGCCTCAGCCCGTTCGTCGAGCGCGGCGATGCGCTGGGTGTTGCTCTCGCGTTGCGAAAGAACCAGCGGCGGCTGCAACGGCGTCGGGACGGAACGCCACGACCGCCCCAGCCGCTGCCGCAGGATCCTGTCGGCCGGCAGGTAGGGGAGCCACACGGCGAGCACCCTCCGGCTCTCTTTCTTGAAAAGCGTTGTCATGGGGATTCCACTCCACAATGAACGCGCCCGGAAGGGACGTGCGGCTCTTGCCGATCGAAATGGCGAAGGCGGGCGCGCCGATGGCTTCCGCCGACGCTCCCCGCAAGGTGCGACGGGCGGCCGCCGGCGCCGGACCGACCAGCAGGCGGACCGCCGCGGCGGTCGGCTCGGCATGCGCCGACTGCCGCAGCAGGAGCAGCGGCCGCGAGGCCGCCTGGGCGCGCCTGTGAAGCCGCCTCGTTGCCGTCAGGTCGAGCAAGGCAGGATTGCCGCCGACCTCGAGCACGATGCCTCCGAGCACCGCCAGCCCGGCGGCCTCTTCGGCGACCCACAGCCCGTCGATGAGCTTGTTGACATGGGCGATCAGCAGCCGGTCGGCATCGAGGCCGCAGAGAGCCTCGAATTCCGGGGGCATGCGGAAAGCCGAGCTCGGCATGGGTCTGGCCGACGCCGATCCACAGGAGCGGCCTCGGCTCGCCCTCCGAAAGCGCCGCGGCCCGCGAAGCCAGCGCCAGCGCAAACCCGGCCAATGCCCCGCTGTCGCGCCCGGCAGCCCCATGAAGCTCGGTGAGCCCGGCGGCCGGCACTCCGCCGCCCAGCGCCCGGTCGAGGCCTGCCGCGCCGGTCGGCAGCACATCGGTCGTCCCGGCCTTCGGGTCGTACATCGCCGACCGCCCCGCCGCTCCCGGCAGCGGTTGCGGCAAGGTCCCTTCGATCCTGGCGATTTCCTGACGCAAGGCGCAAACGTGCGCCCGCGCCATGGCCTGCCTTGCCATGACGGCTCGCTCTCAAACTGTTCCTGTTATGTTCCTATGGATTCCAGACCTCTCCCCCAGAGTCAAGCACCCCTGCCAAGAATCTATTCCTGAACGTGCCTTTGGCCCGTCGCCCAGCCGACTTCACCGCCTGCTCCCTCGAGGGCTCGTAAGCCGCCCGGCAAACCGCTATATGCCGAAGCAGAGGACATCATGGCCCGCATCTATCAGACCCGCGCCTGGCAGGATCAGCTTTCACCATCTCTGGAGGAACTGGAGCTCCTGGCGCTCGAAGCCTATGCGCATCTGCCTGAGGAATTTCGCCGGCTCACCGGCGAAATCGTCATTCAGATGGCCGAATTTCCCACCGACGAGATCATGGACGACCTGTCTCTCGAGACGCCGTTCGACCTGCTCGGACTGTTCGAGGGCCGCGGCATCGCCGAGCGCTGGAACCCGCAGACCGGCGAAGGGCCCAACCGCGTCACCCTCTACCGCCGCGCCATTCTCGACTATTGGGCCGAGAACGAGGAGACGCTCGGAGACATCGTCGTCCACGTCCTCATCCACGAGATCGGCCACCATTTCGGATTGAGCGACGACGACATGGAGAAGATCGAGAGCGCGGCCGAGCATCCAAGCTAGTCCAGGGTGCGCCCGCGACAAGGGGCCAGCAGGAGGGGAGACATGAGCGATTTCGAGATCGTCGACCGGCGGTTCCACAAGCTCTTCATGGCCAGCGCCCGCGTCGAGCGGCTGTGGACGGGATGCCGTTGGGCGGAAGGTCCCGTCTACGTGCCGGCCGCCAAGTCGCTCCTCTGGTCCGACATCCCGAACGACCGGGTGCTCCGCTATGACGAGACCGACGGGTCGGTCAGCGTCTTCCAGGCCCCGTGCGGCTTCCAAAATGGCCACACGCTCGACCATCAGGGGCGGGTGATCGCCTGCGAGCACGGCAATCGCCGCGTTTCGCGCCTCGGCCATGACGGCCGCTGGACGAGCGTGGTCGAGCGGTTCGAGGGCAAGCGGCTCAACTCGCCAAACGACGTGATCGTCAAATCCGACGGCACGCTTTGGTTCTCCGATCCCACCTATGGCATCGACAGCGACTATGAAGGCCATGCCTCAGAACCCGAGATCGGCCTGTCGCATGTCTATCGCTACGACGAGGCGAGCGGCCAAGTGACGGCGGTGGCCGCCGATCGCTCCAAGCCGAACGGCCTCGCCTTCTCGCCCGACGAACGGCTGCTCTACGTGGCCGACACGGGTCAGACGCACGACCCCGACCTGCCCGCCACGATCCATGTCTATCCGGTCGAGGCCGACGGGCGAACGCTCGGCCCGGGGCGCCTGTTTGCCACCGGCGAAGTCGGCCTGTTCGACGGCTTCCGCGTCGATCGGCACGGCAACCTCTGGACTTCGACGGGCCGCGGCGTCGACGTCTTCGCGCCCGACGGCACGCTCATCGGCCGCATCCCGATTCCCGAGCTGGTCTCCAACGTCTGCTTCGGCGGTCCCAAGCGGAACCGGCTGTTCATCACCGCGCAGACATCGCTCTACGCCGTCTACGTGAATTCGGCGCCAGCCGTCTCCGTCTGAGCGGAAATGTTCTAGTCGCTCTGGCGCAGGTTGCGCAGCCGGTCGAACAGCACGGCCAAGATGATCGCGCCGCCGATGAAGGTGCCCTGCCAGAAGGCGTTGATGCCAAGCAGGCCGAGGCTGTTGCGGATCACCTCGATCAGCGCCGCGCCGATCAGCGCGCCGAACGCCGTCCCCACGCCACCGGCGAGGTTGGCGCCCCCGATGACCGCGGCGGCGATGACCTGCAGCTCCATCCCGGCGCCGATATTGGTGGTGACGGCGCCGAGCCATCCCGTCTGGATGATGCCGGCGATGCCCGCCGACAGCGCCGAGATCATGTAGACCGCGACCTTGATCGGCCGCACCGGCACGCCGGTCAGGATCGCCGCATGCTCGTTGCCGCCGATGGCGAAGACGTGGCGACCGAACTTCGTCCAGCGCAGCACGAAGCCGGTCAGCAGCGCCAGCACGATCATGTAGAGCACAGGGTTGGCAATGCCGAGGAACCAGGCGCCGCCGCCCAGCGCCAGCAGCTTTTCATGATCGGGCCCGAACTCGAACACCACCGTGTTGTTGGAGGCCACCATGGCCAGGCTGCGGGCGATCGACAGCATGCCGAGCGTCACCACGAAGGGTGGAAACCCGAGATAGGCGATCATGACGCCGTTGAACGCGCCGATCGCCAGCGCAGTGCCGATCGAAGCGGCAATGCCCACTTCGATGCTGTAGCCGGCATGCATGGTCACCGCGAGCACCATGCTGCACAGGCACAGGACCGAGCCGACGGACAGGTCAATGCCGCCGGTGATGATCACCAGCGTCATGCCGAGCGCGATGATCGCCACGAAGGTGACGTTGCGCGTGATGTTGTAGAGGTTCTTCGTGGTGGCGAAGAAATCCGTCGCGACGCTCAGGAACAGGCAAGCCAGGATCACTGCGATCAGCACCCAGAACGTCTGGCTGCCCAGGATGCCGGCGATCAGGCCGTGCTGCTTCTGGTCGATGCTCTGGTCCAGTGTCGTCGTTGCCACGGTCGTCGCCCCTCAAACCCGCTCGATAGCGCCGGTGATCAGCCCGGTGACTTCCTCGGGCGAGCTGCTGGCGATCTTCTTGTCCGCGACCTTGCGGCCGCGGCGCATCACGATAACCCGGTCGGCCACGTCGAAGACGTCGGGCATGCGATGGCTGATCAACACCACGGCGATGCCGCTGTCCCTGAGATGGCGGATGTGGTTGAGCACCTCGGCCACCTGGCGCACGGAGATCGCCGCCGTCGGCTCGTCCATCAGCACGATCTTGGCTTCCGACAGCATGGTCCGGGCAATCGCCACCGCTTGCCGCTGGCCGCCCGACATCTGTCGCACGAGATCGCGCGGCCGGGTCTCCGACTTCAGCTCGGCAAAGATCTGGCCCGCCCGCTTGTACATCTTGCGGTAGTCGAGGATGCGCACCGGCCGGACCCCGCGCCGCAGCTCGCGCCCCAGATAGACGTTGGCCGCGGCCGTCAGGTTGTTGCACAGCGCCAGGTCCTGGTGGACGATCTCGATGCCGTGCTTGCGCGCCTCGATCGGCCGGTGCAGCACCAGTTCGGCACCGTCCATGTACATGGTGCCGGCGCTCGGCGGAAAGTTGCCGGCGATCATCTTGACCACCGTCGACTTGCCGGCACCGTTGTCGCCCATGAGGCCGACCACCTCGCCCCGCTCGAGCGTGAACGACACGTCGTTGACGGCCTGGATGGCGCCGAAATGCTTTGAAATGCCTTTGAGCTCGAGTACCGCCACGCCGAGCCTTCCTCCGCCACCTGACCTGCCCGTTGCTCCTCCCGCAGAGCGAGTGGATTAAGGCAGAACCGATCACACCCGTCAATCGAGTGACGACGTTCCGGTCTCTATGTGCGCCAAAACTCAGTTTTGTAGGACAAATGCGATTGACGGGCCGCGGCGGCCGAGACTAGGTTTGGTGTGGTCTTTCAGGGAGGAACGCCATGAGGAAATCCATACTTCTTGCCGCTGTCGCGCTGTTGGCGCTCGGCACCGGCCAGGCACTTGCCAAGAAACAGCTCGTCATCGTCGTCAAGGGTCTCGACAACCCCTTCTTCGAAGCCATCAACCAGGGCTGCCAGAAGTGGAACAAGGAGAACCCGGACTCCGAGTACGAGTGCTTCTACACCGGTCCGGCCTCGACGTCCGACGAGGCGGGCGAGGCGCAGATCGTCCAGGACATGCTCGGAAAGGGCGACACGGCGGCGATCGCGATTTCACCTTCCAACGCCAAGCTGATCGCCCAGACGTTGAAGACGGCCAATCCATCGGTTCCCGTGATGACGCTCGATGCCGACCTGGCCGCAGAGGATGCGGCGCTGCGCAAGACCTATCTCGGCACCGACAACTATCTGATGGGCGCCCGCATCGGCGAGTACATCAAGAAGGGCAAGCCTGATGGCGGCAAGATCTGCACCATCGAAGGCAACCCCGGCGCCGACAACATCCTGCGCCGCGCCCAAGGCATGCGTGACGCGCTGACCGGCCAGAAGGGCCTCGCCGAGCTCAAGGGCGAAGGCGGCTGGACGGAAGTGGCGGGCTGCCCCGTCTTCACCAACGACGACGGCGCCAAGGGCGTGCAGGCGATGACCGACATCCTCGCTGCCAACCCCGATCTCGACGCGTTCGGCATCATGGGCGGCTGGCCGCTGTTCGGCGCCCCGCAGCCCTATCGCGACCTCTTCAAGCCGATGGCCGACAAGATCGCCTCCAACGAGTTCGTCATCGGCGCCGCCGACACCATCGGCGACGAGGTGGCGATCGCCAAGGAGGGCCTCGTCACCGCACTCGTCGGCCAGCGTCCGTTCGAGATGGGCTACAAGGCTCCAACCGTGATGATCGACCTGATCGAAGGCAAGGCCGTCGAGGATCCGGTCTTCACCGGCCTGGACGAATGCACGAAGGACACCGTCGACACCTGCATCCAGAAGTGACGGCACCCGACTCCGGCCCGGCCGCGTTCGCGCGGCCGTGGCCTCCCGCCCGGCGGGCCATGGGCTTAGTCGCCCTTGCCCTTGCCCGTCCCGGGCGTCAGGTCGACGCCGTTGATGCGTCCCACATGCGTGGCAAGCATAGGCACATACTGATCGGCCGGTCCGGCCGCGAAGGCGCCCGCAAAGGCGTTCTTCGTGGCGTTGCCGAGCGGGTTGGCGAGCCCCGCCGCGTCGGCCATCGACTCCAGGTAGGTGAGGTCCTTGAAGGCATTGGCGATGGTGAATTTGTGCGCCTCGCGATTGCCGTCGAGGGTCCACTGCATGAACGTCTGATAGAAACCGCAGTCCATGCGCCCGTTGCGGATGACGTTGTCGAATCGCTGCGGCGAGATGCCGACCTTTCCGGCCAGCGCCAGCGCTTCGGAATACAGCGCCGCATAGCCGAGCGAGATGAAATTGTTGATGAGCTTCATCCGATGACCGTCGCCGGGCCCGCCGATGTGGACGATGCGGCCTGCCCAAGTCTCGAGCACGGGCAGCAGCCGCTTGAAGACGTCGTCCTTGGCCCCGACCATCGTGTCGAGGGTGCCCTCCCAGGCTTCCTTCGGCGTGCGGCTGAGCGGCGCGTCGGCGAAATCGACGCCGAGCTCGGCAAGCTCCTGGGCGATCGCTGCCGTCGACGTCGGGTCCGACGTCGAGCAGTCCACCACGACCGAGCCGCGCTTCAGCCCCGCCTTCAGGCCCTGCGGCCCGCGCACGATGGCTTCGACCTGCCGCGAGCCGGTCACGCAGAGAAAGACGATCGTGGCGGCCTCCGCCACCGCCGCCGGCGTCTTCGCCTCGCGCCCTCCGCGCGCGGTCATGTCGGCCGCCTTGGCTCGGTCCTGGCGGCCGAGAAAGGTCAGCTGATAGCCCTTTTCGACGATGTTTTTGGCGATGCCGTGGCCCATCAGCCCGAGGCCGATGAAGCCGATTTCTTCTGTCGCGTTCGTCGGCTGCGTCATCTGTTGTCCTGTCCGTCGCGCCCGGGCCTTTCCCCAGGATAGCGGCGCTTTGCGCAAAGTGGAGAACAAAATGGCCAAGCGGATCATGTTCACGGGCGGCAGCGGCAAGGCCGGCCGCCACGTCGTCCAGTATCTGGTCGAGCGTGGCCACCAGGTCCTCAACCTCGACACGCGACCCCTCGACAACCCGATGGTCCGCACGCTGATCACCGACATCACCGACAGCGGCCAGGTGTTCAACGCGCTGTCCAGCTATGCCGGGCTGCACGAGTTCGACCCCTCGCTTCGTCCGCAGCCAGCGGATGCCGTCGTCCATTTCGCGGCGATCCCGCGCATCATGATCACCCCCGACAACGAGGTCTTCCGCATCAACGCGCTGGGTACCTACAACGTCATCGAAGCGGCGGTGAAGCTCGGCATCAAGAAGATCGTCATCGCTTCGAGCGAGACGACCTATGGGCTGGTCTTCGCGCACGAACCGCGCAATCCCGTCTATTTCCCCCTCGACGAGGACTATGACGTCGACCCGATGGACAGCTACGCGCTCTCCAAGGTGGTCAACGAGAAGACCGCCCGCGCCTTCGCCCTGCGCAGCGGGGCCGACATCTACGCGTCTGCGCATCGGCAACGTCATCGAGCCGCACGAGTATGAGCTCTTCCCCAAATGGTTCGCCGATCCCGGCTTCCGGAAGCGCATCGCCTGGAGCTACATCGATGCCCGTGATCTTGGTCAGTTGACCGACCAAGCCATCGAGACCGACGGTCTCGGCTACCAGGTCTTCAACGCCGCCAACGACGACACGTCGTCGGACCTGCCGACCCAAGAGCTCCTCCGCCGCTTCTACCCCGACGTCCCGGTCCGCGGCGAGCTCGGCGAGTTCGAGACGCTGCTTTCCAACCGGAAAGCCAAGGAGCGCCTCGGCTTCAGGCCCCGGCACAGCTGGAGAGACCATGTCGAGCCGGGATGACGGAGAGGCGCCACTGGCGCGTCGACCTGCGCGGCCGCCGGCTTTGCGCCGCACCGATGCCGCGCGCTTTGTCGGCTCCAGCGTGCACGCCTCGCTGGCGAGCGAGATCGGCCTGCGCATCGTCCGCGGCGACTACCCGCCGGGAACGATCCTGCCCAACGAGGCGAAATGGGCGGAGATGTTCGACGTCAGCCGCTCGGCTGTCCGCGAGGCGATCAAGATGCTGATGGCGAAAGGGCTCTTGAGCTCGCGCCCCAAGATCGGCAGCTGGGTCGAACCTCGCGAGCGCTGGAACCTGCTCGACCGTGACGTGCTCGGCTGGTATGCCGCTTCGCCAAATCGGGAGCTGTTCCTCCACACGGTGCAGGAGTTTCGTCATATCATCGAGCCGGAGGCGACCGCGCTCGCCGCCGCACGGCGCAGCGACGACGAAATGGAGGACATCAGCCGCGCCTTGCGCGACATGGACGAAGCGGCCACGCTCCAGGAGCGAACCGCCGCCGACACCCGCTTCCACGTCGCCATCCTGCGCGCCTCCGGCAACGAGCTCCTGGTGCCGCTGGGCGTGCTGATCGAACAGGCGCTCAACCATCTCTTCGTCTACGTGACGCGCGAGGTGAACAGCCTGCGCCACGTGCAGAAGCTGCACGCCGACATCGAGCGCAACATTCGTCTGATGCGGCCGGCCGCGGCGCGCAGCGCTGTTCGCCGCTTGCTTGCAAACACCGACGGCATCATTGGCCGCAAGGATGTCGGTCCGTCCTGAACGGGCCGAGCTCGGATGCGATACGGCGCTCTGGCATCTCGGCGAGGGTGTGTTAGAGCATCTCGCGGCCAGGTGGGTCACCTGCCGCCGCACACATGCGGCTGAAGCGAAGACATTGAGGCCATGGCACAAAAGAAGGCGCACGAGGTCGAGTTCGTGGCTGGCCCGTCCCGAGGCAGGCAGGTCGATCGTGCTTATCTACGGGCCGGACCGCGGCATGGTTGCCGAACGCGCGCAAAAGCTGGCGGCTTCGACCGGAATGTCAGCCGATGACCCGTTCTCCGTGGTTCGTCTCGATGCCGCAGACATCGACCAGGCGCCTGGCAGGCTGCTCGAGGAAGCGCGGACCCTCCCGATGTTCTCGGACCGGCGGCTGATCTGGATCCGCAATGCATCCGCGACGTCGAAGACCTTGGCCGATGAGGTGCGCGAGCTGGCTGCCGATCCTGTGCCGGAAGCCCTGGTGTTGATCGAGGCCGGCGAGTTGCGCAAGGGAACCAGTTTGCGAACGGTGGCAGAAGCCGCCGAAGCGGCCATCGCCCTTCCGTGCTATCCCGATGAGGCGCGCGACCTCGATACGCTGATCGACGAAACCTTGCAGGCCGCCCGCAAGTCCATCGGCCTCGAAGCCCGTCAGGCCGTGAAGCGCAACCTCGGCGGCGACCGCCTCGCGTCACGCGGCGAGCTCGAGAAGCTGGTCCTCTACGCCCATGATCGACCGGCGGTGGAGCTCGACGACGTTCTTGCGGTGCTCGGAGACGTCGCGGGACAATCGTCGGAGGACGCCGTGGACGCGGTGCTCGACGGGCGGACACGGGACTTCGACCTCGGCTTTGCCCGTCTGGCGGCGCGCGGCCAGGCCGCCAACGGGCTGCTCGGTGCGGCGCTCCGCCAGTTCCAGGGCTTGCAGCTGCTGCGCGCCGCCATGGATGAAGACGGTCGTGGCGCCGCCTCTGCGGTGGCTTCAGCGAAGCCGCCAGTGTTTTTCGCCCGCCGGCGGCTGGTCGAGCAGGCCTTGACACGATGGGACGAGAGAGCGCTCGCCCGCGCTCTTGCCTCGTTGCAGGCCGCGATCCTGCAGGCGCGGAAGCAACCCGCTCTGGCCGACGCGGTCGCCAGGCAGGCCCTGCTGGCGCTGGCGCTTGAGAGCGCCAGGCGGTCGCGGTAGCGGGCTGGCGACGCGCGTCGGGAACGACGCTATTGCGTCAAGCGTCGGCAGAGCTCGTCGAGCTGATCGAGCGTCCGGTAGGCGATCTTCACCTCGCCGCCAGCACCGCGATGCTGGATCGTCACCTTGAGGCCGGTCACGTCTGCCAGCTGCTTTTCCAGGGCTGACGTGTCCGCATCCTTTTCGGCGGCTGCCGCGCGCGGTTGCCTGTCCAGCCGGCCGGCAGCGCCCTGGGCAAGCTCCTCGGCCTGGCGGACCGAAAGCCCGTCCTCGACGATCCTGGATGCGAGGCCCACCGGATCGTCCGCGGTGATCAGGGCCCGCGCATGGCCGGCCGACAGTTGACCGCTTTCCAGCATGTCGCGGATCACCTCGTGAAGCCTCAGCAACCGCAAGGTGTTCGCGACATGGCTGCGGCTCTTGCCGATGACGTCCGCGAGGCTGGCTTGCGTGTAGCCGTGCTGCTCCACGAGCAGCTGGTAGCCGTTCGCCTCTTCGATCGGATTGAGGTCGGAGCGCTGGACATTCTCCACGATGGCCATTTCGAGCGCCGCTCGGTCGCTCACGTCACGGACGATGATCGGCACTTCGGTCAGCCCGGCAATGCGCGCCGCGCGCCACCGGCGCTCCCCGGCGATGATCTCGAACCGGTTGGCTTCGGGATTGGCCGCGTCCCGCCGCACCACGACGGGCTGCACCAGCCCGTGCTCGCGGATGGACCGGGCAAGGTCGTTGAGCTCGTCTTCAGGAAAGAGTACGCCGCGGGTTGCGCGGGTTGGGAACGAGATTCTCGAGCCTCACCGTGCGGTCGGCCGGAAGCGGGGGTGCCGCCTCGACCGGATGATCCATTTCGCCGATCAGCGCCGCCAAGCCCCGGCCGAGTCGTTTCCTGGGGAGATCTTCGCTCATCTGCCGTTCGCTTCCATTGGGTCCATCACGCGGCCTTGAGCTGGCGCTCGCGCCGGATCACTTCCGACGCCAGCTGCAGATAGGCCTGCGATCCGGCGCATTTGAGGTCATAGAGGATGGCGGGTTTGCCGTGCGACGGAGCCTCGGAGACCCTGACGTTGCGCGGAATGACCGTCTCGTAGACGGTGTCGCCCATATGCGCCCGGACATCGTCGACCACCTGGTTGGCAAGGTTGTTGCGCCCGTCGAACATGGTGAGCACGATGCCCTGGATTGATAGCGAAGGATTGATCGTTCGGCGCACCTGTTCGACCGTTTCGAGCAGCTGGGTCAGGCCTTCGAGGGCGAAGAACTCGCATTGCAGCGGCACCAGCACCGAATCGGCTGCGGCCATGGCGTTGAGCGTCAGCAGGTTGAGAGATGGCGGGCAGTCCACCAGCACGTAGGTGAAGGGGTTCGCCTCTGCCGCGCTGCGTGCCACCGCCTGCCGCAGCCGCAAGACCCGGTCCGCCGACGCGGCGATTTCCATCTCGATTCCCAGCAGGTCGAGCGTGGACGGCACGATGAAAAGGCCGGGCACGACCGTTTCGACGGCCGCCTCGAACAGCGTCGCCTCGCCAGTGAGCACGTCGTAGGACGAAAGGCTGCGCGCCTGCCGATCGATGCCCAGGCCCGTGCTGGCATTGCCCTGGGGGTCGATGTCCATGATCAGCACGCGCTCGCCGATCGCCGCCAGCGCGGTCGCCAGGTTGATGGCGGTCGTGGTCTTTCCCACGCCGCCCTTTTGGTTCGCCACCGCGATGATGCGAGGACCGTTCTTCATGCCTCAGAACTCTCGAAACTCACCGCCTGCTGAGCTCTCGAACCGCGAGAATCACGCCTTCTGGGTCGACGGCACTGCGGTGTTCTACCAGATCGAAGCGCCATTCATGAAGGCTTTCTTCGACCTCGCGTCGAAAATCCCGACCTTTGTGAAAGAGGCCGACTGCGCCGCCCTCGAGCCAGGGCTCGGCGAGGCCGAACAAGGCCGGCAGGCCGGCCAGAGCGCGCGCCGTGACGACGTCGGCGCCTCCGATTCTTTCGAATGCCCCCTCGATGCGCGTGGCATGGACCGTCGCCTTGACTCCCAGGCTTCCCAGGGAGGTCAAGAGAAACGCTGCCTTCTTGCGATTGCTCTCCACCAAATCCACTTTCCGCCTGGTGTTCGCTCATGAGTATCGCCAGGACCGCCCCAGGAAATCCTCCGCCAGAGCCAAGGTCGACCCAATGCGTCGCCCCCGGCGCCAGCGGCAACAGCTGAGCGCTGTCCAGGATGTGGCGATCCCAGAGCTCGTCGACTGTGGACGAAGCGACGAGATTGATCCTCTTTGCCCACTGGCGGAAAAGCGACTCAAACCTCACCAAGCGACCATATGTTTCACGTGAAACAGGTCCGGCGATCTCACACAGCCTGTGGTAGCGGTCATCCTTCACGCCGCGCCGCGCCGCGATTCAATTTCGTGCTGGCGGATGGAGGCGACGATCAGGGCCAACGCAGCCGGAGTCATCCCATCGATCCGGGCCGCATCGGCAACCGTTCCTGGGCGCCGCTCGCGCATCTTCTGCTTCAGCTCATTGGAGAGGCCCGCCAAATCTGAAAAATCGACGTCCGCTGGAACCCGGCGTGATTCTTCCATCTTGCAGCTGATCGATATCCGAGCGCTGCCGGTCGAGATACACGGCATATCGCGCCTCTGTCTCCAGCGCTTCGGCGGTCTTTGCGTCGATGCTGGCCAGCGCTGGCCACAATGCGACAAGCGGCCAATCGTTATCTCGGGATAGGCGAGCAACTCGTAGGCCGACCTCCGCACCCCGTCGCGGTTGATCGAAAGCCCGGCGCGCGCAGCTTCATTCGGCGTGACGCTCAAGCTCCGGGCCAAATCCCGGGCATCGGCCAGGCAATCGGCCTGTTCCTGGAAGCGGTGGCTGCGGCGGGCGCCCACGACGCCGAGACTCACGCCTAAGGGCGTGAGCCGCTCATCTGCGTTGTCGGCCCTGAGCGACAACCGATACTCCGCGCGCGAGGTGAACATGCGGTACGGCTCGCTCACGCCGCGGCTGACGAGATCATCGACCATGACGCCAATATAGGCGTCGCCACGGCCGATGCGGATGGGCTCCGCGTCGCCGGCGCGGCGTGCCGCGTTGACGCCGGCGACAACGCCTTGCGCCGCTGCCTCCTCGTAGCCCGTGGTGCCGTTGATCTGGCCTGCCAGGAACAGACCTGCGATGCGCCTCGTCTCCAAAGTTGGTTCGAGCTCGCGCGGATCGACATGGTCGTACTCGATCGCATAGCCGGGCTGAATCATCCTCGCTGCTTCGAGACCCGGGAATCGTGCGCAGCAGCTCGATTTGCACCTCTTCCGGCAGGGAGGTCGAAATCCCGTTGGGGTACACCGTGGTGTCGTCCAAGCCCTCCGGCTCCAGGAAAATCTGATGGCCGTCGCGCTCGCCGAACTTGACGATCTTGTCCTCGATCGACGGGCAATAACGGGGACCGATTCCCTCGATCGATCCGGAGTACATAGCCGAGCGCAGGAGGTTCCGCCGGATGACGTCATGCGTGGCTGCAGTCGTGCGCGTAATCCCACACGCGATCTGCGGGTTGGTGATCCGGTCGGTCATCAACGAAAAAGGCACGGGAGACTCGTCCGCATCTTGCATGGTCATGCCACCCCACGCGATGGTCGTCCCGTCTAGGCGCGGTGGCGTTCCGGTTTTCAACCGCGCCACGGCGAACCCGCGCCCCCGGATCTCTTGCGCGAGGCGGATGGAGGCCGGCTCTTGAACCCGGCCGGCCGGAATGCGCCGGTCGCCGATATGGATGAGCCCGCCCAGAAAAGTTCCCGTCGTGAGGACCAGGGCGCCACGAAGTGATAGCGCGCCCATCCGCCAGATCCAGTCCAGCCATCCGTCCGTCGTCAATCAGAAAACTCGCAGCCTCTCCCTCGACCAAGTCGAGGTTGCGCTGTTCGTCGAGAGCACGGCGAATGGCGATGCCTGTACAGCTTGCGATCCGCCTGAGTGCGGGGCCCACGCACCGCCGGCCCCTTGCGCCGATTGAGCATCCGAAACTGGATGCCCGCTGCGTCCGCGGCAGCGCCCATCAGCCCATCGAGCGCATCCACCTCGCGGACCAGATGGCCCTTGCCCAGGCCACCAATGGCGGGGTTGCACGACATGACCCCGACCGTATCGAGCGCCAGCGTCACCAACGCCGTCTTGGCGCCCATCCGGGCAGAGGCTGCGGCCGCCTCGCACCCAGCGTGACCGCCACCGACAACAACGACATCGTATCGCAAATTTCACGCACCCCGTTGGTAGCGCGGAGACATGTCCCTCGGCAGGGAGTCAAGTCAAGCCGATCGTGTTTCACGTGAAACTTTTCGGTCGCAAATCCCGCATGTTTCACGTGAATCACTTGCCCACGCAGAAACCCGAGAAGACGGCATCGAGAACGTCTTCAACGTCAACTTGGCCCGAAATGCGCCCGAGGCTGCGACTGGCGGCCCGAAGCTCTTCGGCTCGCAACTCAAGCGGCTCGTCAATTCTATCGATCGCCTTGAGGAGCCCTGCGCGGCAGTCGCGCAGCCCCTCCAAGTGTCGGGCCCGAAACGGGACGACATCGCATAGCGCCGCTGTTGCGGCCGCTGCACGCGTCGCCAAGAGGTCCAACAACACTGAAGGCCGCTCCCGTCTGTCGAGGACACAGCCAAATCGAACGCCACACCACCCCCCTGCGCCGAGGTCTGATTTTGTCCCTATTCGCAAGCGGCCGGCGTCAAACGGCGGCAAACCAAGCCGATGGGGCTCACTCATGTCGATCACCTCGAGCACGAGGTCGGCACCGGCGGCAGCATCGAGGGCGCGTGAAATGCCGATGCCTTCGACCTTCCCCGCGCCTGTCACGGATCCCCGCGGTGTCGAGAAGGCGGACCTTGACGCCTCCGAGATCGAGCGCAACCTCGATGAGATCTCGCGTCGTGCCTGGTTCATCGGTGACGATCGCCGCATCGCGCCCGGCCAGCGCATTGAGCAGGCTGGACTTGCCCGCATTGGGCGCCCCGAGGATGACGACCTCAATACCCGTCCCTGACCATCTCCGCCTGGTGAAACCCGGCCATGTGCTGGTCTATCTCACGAACCACCTTGACCAAGGGGTCCCAGGCGCGCTCGGCCACTGCCTCGGGCACATCGTCCTGGTCGGAAAAATCGAGCGCCGCCTCGACGAGAGCGCGTGCCTTGATGATCGTCTCTCGCCATCCCGCATAGATCGCGGCATGGCGGCCGCTCGCATTTTCAAGAGCGAAGCGGCGCTGAACCTCCGTCTCGGCTGCAATCAAGTCGGCCAGGGCCTCCGCCTCGACCAGATCGAGCTTGCCGTTCAAGAAGGCCCGCCGCGTGAATTCGCCTGGCTCCGCCGCGCGCAGCCCTGGCATCGCCGACAGGGCATCGAGCACGGCGGCCACCACGGCCTTGCCGCCATGAAGATGCAGCTCGCCGCAGTCCTCGCCGGTGACGCTGGCCGGGCCCGGGATCGACACGACCATCCCCCGGTCGAGAAGGGCCCCATGCCTCATCCCGGATGCCGCGGACCATCAAGGTCCGCGGCGGAAGTCGGGCCCGACGCCATCCTGAAGCAACGTAGCGTGGGCATGCGGCCCGCTGAGGCGCACCACGGCCACCCCGGAGGGCAAGCGGCCACTGGACAGGGCGAAGATGGTGTCTGGAAAGTTCATTGCTCCGCTCTACCTGACAGTCTACCTTCGATCGAGCGCCCGGAGGATCATGCGATGCCGCTCGCGCCCGAAAATCTCCTTGCCGACCAGCCCAGCCCCTATCTCCAGCAACATCGGGAGAACCCGGTGCATTGGCGCCCCTGGTCGGATGCCGCGCTCGCCGAAGCGCGGGCGCTCGACAGGCCAGTCTTGCTCTCCATCGGCTATGCTGCCTGCCACTGGTGCCACGTCATGGCGCATGAAAGCTTCGAGGACGACGAGACCGCCGCCTTGATGAACCGCCTGTTCGTCAACATCAAGGTCGATCGCGAAGAGCGGCCCGACATCGATCAGATCTACATGGCGGCGCTGCATGCCATGGGCGAGCAGGGCGGCTGGCCGCTCACCATGTTCCTGACTCCGGCGGGCGAGCCCTTCTGGGGCGGCACATACTTCCCGCCTGAGCCGCGCTACGGCCGTCGCCGGCTTCAGGCAGATCCTCCAGGCGATCCACCAAGCATGGAGCGACAAGAAGGAAGAGATTGCGCGAAGCGCCTCGACGCTCACACGCCACGTCGGTGAGCGGCTTTCCGGACCGTCGGGCCAGCTCGGCTACGATCCGTCCAAGTTCCAGACTCTGGCGGAGAGCATCCTCGGCATGGCCGACCCGGTGCTCGGCGGCATGAAAGGCGCTCCCAAGTTTCCGAACGCGCCGTTCATGGAGACGCTATGGCTCAACTGGCTGAAGCGGGGTGATCGCCCTTGCCGCGACGCGGTTCTGCTGAGCCTGCGGCAGATGCTCAATGGCGGCATCTACGACCATCTGGGGGCGGGCTCTCGCGATACGCGACGGACGACAGCTGGACCGTCCCGCATTTCGAGAAGATGCTCTACGACAACGCTCAGGTCATTCGCCTTGCCTGTTGGGCGTATGCCGAGACTGGCGACGCGTTGTTCCGGGTACGAATCGAAGAAATCATCGGCTGGATCGGACGCGAGATGGTTCTTCCGGGCGGTGGGCTGGCCGCCAGCCTCGACGCCGACAGCGAAGGCGAAGAAGGGCGGTTCTACACATGGACGGAAGGTGAGATCCGCGCCGTTCTGGCGGCCGACGCTGATCGCTTCCTGGCCGCCTATCGACTGGCCAAGCCGCCGCAATGGGAAGGAGACCCCGTCCTCCGGCGCGATGAATTGAGCCTTCCGTCCGATGACGAGGCCCTCCGCCCGCTCCGCATGCGCCTCCTGGAGGCCAGGGAGCGCCGCACGAGGCCTGGCCGCGACGACAAGGTCCTGACCGACTGGAACGGCCTGGCCATCGCGGCGCTTGCCGATGCGGCCCGCCTTTTCGGGCGACCGGATTGGCTGGAGCTCGCCGAGAACGCGTTTCGTTTCGTTGTCGAATCGAGCGAGTCAGGCCGTTCACCACATGCCAATCTCGCCGGTCGACGCAGCTTCCCCGGGCTGTCGAGCGACCATGCCGCCATGGCACTGGCCGCCGGCGCACTCTTCGAATGCACGCAGGAGGCAAGTTACGTCGACCACGCGCGTGAATTCTGCCTGGCGCTCGACACCTGGTATCTCGATGATCAAAAGACCGGCCACTTCCTCACCGCGGCCGATTGCACCGACGTCCCGCTTCGCATCCGCGGCGACGTCGACGACGCTATGCCGTCTGCAACAGCGCTCGTCATCGGCGCCTGGAGCAAGCTGGCTGGACTGACCGGCGACCCGGCGATCCAGGAACGCGCCTGGACGATCGCCGAGGCCGCCTTCGGCCGCGCCCAGGCGATGTCCTATGGACAGGTCGGCATTTTCAACGCCTGCGATATCGCCATGGCGCCGCGCAAGCTTGTCATGGTGGAGGAGCTAGGCGGCAGCCGCTTCATTCCGGTGGCGAATCGGTATCCCGATCCGCGCCGCACTGACATCGTCGTCACCGTGGGCACTCCGGAGGCAAGGCTGGCCGGCGATGCCACGGCCGACACGCGGCACGTCGGCGCATGGCTGTGCAAAGGCATGGCCTGCTTGCCGCCGATCGAGGGTCCGGACGAGCTCGCACGTCAGCTCCGCGCCCCCGATTAAGCGCTGCCGACCGAGCTCAGGTGTTCATCGAGTCGAAGAAGTCCGTATTGCTCTTGGTCTGCTTGAGCTTGTCGATCAGGAACTCGATCGCGTCCGTGGTGCCCATCGGCGCCAGGATGCGCCGCAGCACGAAGATCTTCTGCAGGTCCTGGCGCTGCACCAGCAGATCCTCCTTACGGGTTCCGGACTTCAGGATGTCCATGGCCGGGAAGATGCGCTTGTCCGCTACCTTGCGGTCGAGCACGATCTCCGAGTTGCCGGTGCCCTTGAACTCTTCGAAGATCACCTCGTCCATGCGGCTGCCGGTGTCGATCAGCGCAGTGGCGATGATGGTCAGCGAGCCGCCCTCTTCGATGTTGCGCGCCGCGCCGAAGAAGCGCTTCGGCCGCTGCAGCGCGTTGGCGTCGACGCCGCCGGTGAGCACCTTGCCGGACGACGGCACCACGGTGTTGTAGGCGCGGCCGAGGCGGGTGATCGAATCCAGCAGGATCACCACGTCGCGACCGTGCTCGACCAGCCGCTTGGCCTTCTCGATCACCATCTCGGCCACTTGCACGTGGCGCGTGGCCGGCTCGTCGAAGGTGGAGGACACGACCTCGCCCTTCACCGAGCGCTGCATGTCGGTCACCTCCTCGGGACGCTCGTCGATGAGCAGCACGATCAGGTAGCATTCGGGATGGTTGCTGGTGATGGAGTGGGCGATGTTCTGCAGGAGCACCGTCTTGCCGGTGCGCGGCGGCGCCACGATCAGCCCGCGCTGTCCCTTGCCGAGCGGCGCCACCAGGTCGATGACGCGGGCCGACAGGTCCTTGGTGGTCGGTGCGTCGACCTCCATCTTCAGCCGATTGTTGGGATAGAGCGGCGTCAGATTGTCGAAGTGGATCTTGTGCCGGATCTTTTCCGGATCCTCGAAATTGATGGTGTTGACCTTGAGCAGCGCGAAGTAGCGTTCGCCTTCCTTCGGACTGCGGATCGGCCCCTCCACCGTATCGCCGGTTTTCAGCGAGAAGCGGCGGATCTGCGAGGGCGAGATGTAGATGTCGTCGGGACCGGGAAGGTAGTTGGCGTTGGCCGAGCGCAGGAAGCCGAAGCCGTCCTGCAGCACTTCGACCACGCCTTCGCCGATGATCTCGACCTCTTGCGACGCCAGCTTCTTGAGGATGGCGAACATCAGTTCCTGCTTGCGCATGACGCTGGCGTTCTCGACCTCGAGCGATTCGGCAAAGGTGATGAGGTCGGTCGGCTTCTTGCTCTTGAGCTCTTGAAGTTTCATTTCCTGCATGGTGCGGACTCTGGAAAAGGGAGAAATGGGCGCTTACGCGAAATACGCCGGACGCGGCCTGGGGGAGGAAGGAAGGGGGGCGCGTGGCGGGGAGGGGCGCTGTCTTCTACCGCCCGGCTCTCCAAAGAGCAAGGCGGCAAATGCACCCTCAGAAGGGTTTCACCACCACCAGGATGACGATGGCGATCATCAGCAATGTAGGAACTTCATTCATGATCCGCCAGTGCCGGGCGGGCTTGTCGTTGCGATCCTCTGCGAACCGCCGCACCGCGCGCGCAAAGTAGCCATGCGTGGCGGAAAGGACGAGCACCAGCGCGATCTTGGCATGCAGCCAGCCGCCGGCGAAGCCGAAGCCGCTCCAGGCGAGCCACAGGCCGAGCACCCAGGTCACCACCATTGCCGGATTGATGATGCCGCGAAGCAGCCGCCGCTCCATCACCTTGAAGGTCTCCGACTGCACCGATCCCGGCGCGCTCTCCGCATGGTAGACGAAGAGCCGCGGCAGATAGAGCATCCCGGCCATCCAGGAGATGACCGCGATCACGTGCAGCGCCTTGGCCCATGGATAGAAGCCGGAAGGGTTCCAAAGGAACAGCAATGCTGCGGCTGCGACGAAGACAAGCAGCGCGATCAGGGCCCGCCGCATCGCCGACCCGCCCGACCCCGCTCCGCCGGCGCTGCTCATCGTGTCGCTCCCCTGACCTGTTCGATCATCGCCTCGACATGGGCGATCGGCGTCTCGGGGGTGATCCCGTGCCCGAGGTTGAACACCAGCGGCCCGCCGCCGAGCCGCTTGAGGATCGCCTCGACGCCTTCGGCGAGCGCGGTCCCGCCGGCCACCAGCCGCAACGGATCGAGATTGCCCTGCACGGCCCCCGCGCTTTGCAGGCGGGCCGCCTGGTCGAGCGGCACCGTCCAGTCGAGACCGAGCGCCGATATGCCGGTCGCCTGGCGGTAGCCTTCGTAGCGGCTGCCGGCGCCGCGCGGAAAGCCGATGACGGGCACCTCGGGATGCCGGGCGCGCAGCCGCTCCACGATGCGCGCCACCGGCCCCTCGCAGAGTTCCGCGAAGGCGCCGCCGTCGACGACGCCGGCCCACGAATCGAAGATCTGCACCACGTCGGCGCCCGCTTCCACCTGGCGAGCCAGGTATTCGGCCGAGCGCTCGACGAGAATGTCGATCAGTCGCGCCATCACCGCCGGGTGACGATAGGAAAACAGCCTTGCCGCCGCCTGGTCGACGGAGCCCTGCCCGGCGATCATGTAGGTGGCGACGGTCCATGGCGCACCGCAGAAGCCGATCAGCGTCGTCGTCGCGGGCAAGGCGCTGCCGCAGCCGCCGCACCGTCTCGTAGACAGGTGCCAGGCGCTCATGAAATCCGCTGTCGTCGAGCCGCGCGACGTCGTCGGCCTGCAGCGGGGTCATGACCGGTCCGCGCCCTTCCTCGAAGTCGAGATCGCGGCCAAGCGCGTGAGGCACCACCAGGATGTCGGAGAACAGGATCGCCGCGTCGAAGCCGAAGCGGCGGATCGGCTGCAGCGTCACCTCGGTGGCGAAGTCCGGGTCGTAGCAGAGGTCGAGGAAGCTGCCCGCCTTCGACCTTGTCTGGCGATACTCCGGCAGGTAGCGCCCTGCCTGCCGCATCATCCAGATCGGCGGCGGAAACACGCTCTCGCCGTTCAGGACGTCCACCACCACGCGCTTCGTCATGACACCTCGCCGGCCCGAAATTCCCTTAAACAAATCTATAGATAAAGAGATTTCTGATTCTAAGACTCTGTTGGTAGCGGGAGTTGGCGCTTTTCAAGCGAGCGACGGCAGAATTGCCTCTTCCCGCTTCGGCTATCGCATTCCTTCGGCCTCCTGTGAAGACTGGGGAGCACCGCCGAACGTCATTGCTTTCAACATGTTGTGGGAGAGCAACGCCGCTGGTGCGGAGCGGCCAGCGGGACAGCCCGTCGCCGTCCACGGAGTTCTCCACACCGCGCCGACCAAGGGCACCGGCCATCGAATTGTGGACAAGGGGCGATCTGATACAGTGCCCTCGGGCGGGCGAGTGCCGGCGCCACCTTTCATCCACATGACGCCACAGCCTGGAAGCCAGCCCTGTGAACAAGCCGCATAGTTTCTTCCATCTGCATCTGATCTCGGACGCCACCGGCGAGACGCTTTTGGCCGCGGGGCGCGCGGCATCCGCGCAATACAAGGACGCGCGCGCCATCGAGCACATCTATCCGTTGATCCGCACCGAGAAGCAGCTCGCCAAGGTGTTCGAGGACATCGAGGAGGAGCCGGGCATCATCCTCTACACGGTGGTCGATCAGAAGCTGGCGCGTCACATCGACGAGCGCAGCCTTGCCATGGGGCTACCTTGCGTCTCGGTGCTCGAGCCGGTGCTCGGCGTGTTCCAATCCTATCTCGGCACGCCCGCCGGCCGCCGGGTCGGCGCCCAGCATGTCCTCGACGCGGAATATTTCCGCCGCATCGACGCGTTGAACTTCACGATGGAGCATGACGACGGCCAGCTGCCGACGGATATCGAGGATGCCGACATCGTGCTGATCGGCATTTCCCGGACCTCCAAGACGCCGACCAGCATCTATCTCGCCAACCGCGGCATCAAGACCGCCAATATCCCGATCGTGCTCGGCGTGCCGATCCCGGAAAGCCTGCTTTCGGCGGAGCATCCGCTGATCGTCGGCCTCGTCGCCTCGGCCGAGCGGATCTCGCAGGTGCGGCAGAACCGGGTGCTCGGCACCTCGGTCGGCTTCGATGCCCAGACCTATGTCGACCGCGCCACCATCGCCGCCGAGCTCTCCTACGCCCGGCAAATCTGCACCAGGCACGGTTGGCCGATGATCGATGTCAGCCGGCGTTCCATCGAGGAGACGGCAGCCGCGATCGTCGCCTTGCGCAGCAAGGGACGCTCGGCGTCGACAGGCTAGGGGAGAGAAGAAATGGCAGAGCGCATCATCCTGGCGTCCGGCAGCCCGTTCCGGCGCGAGCTGCTCGAACGCGCCGGCATCGCCTTCGAGGTGGTGCGGCCCGACATCGACGAGCGCGCCGTCGAAGCCACGCTGGACGGCACCGGCGCCACGCCCGAGGAGGTCGCGCTCGTGCTTGCCGAAGCGAAGGCGCTCGACGTCGCCGGTCGCTTCCCGGATGCGCTGGTGATTGGTTCCGACCAGACGCTCTCGCTCGATGATCGCCTGTTCCACAAGCCGCGCGACATGGAGGAGGCGCGACGCACGCTGTTGGCGCTCGCCGGACGAACCCATCACCTGAACAGCGCAGCGGTGCTCGCCCAGGGCGAAGCGACAGCATGGCGCCATGTCGAGACCGCCCGGATGACCATGCGCAAGCTCGGTCCGGAATCGATCGGACGCTATCTCGCGCGGGTCGGCGAGCAGGCCCTGGCGAGCGTCGGCGCCTATCAGGTCGAGGGCCAGGGCATCCAGCTGTTCGAGAGGATCGAGGGCGACACCTTCACGATCGTCGGGCTGCCGCTGCTGCCGCTGCTCGGTGCGCTCAGGGAGAACGGTGCGCTCGATGACTGAGCCGCCGCCCCAGGCCTTCGTCGTCGGCCACCCGATCGCCCATTCGCGGTCGCCGCTGATCCACGGCTTCTGGCTGGAGGAACTGCGGCTCGCCGGCAGCTACCGGGCGATCGATGTCGCGCCGCAGGAGTTCGCGGATTTCCTGAACGGCATCAAGGGTCGTTTCGTCGGCGGCAACGTCACCATCCCGCACAAGGAGCGCGCCTTCGCGACCGTCGCGCGCCGCGATGCTGCGGCGGAAGAGATCGGCGCCGTCAACACGGTCTGGCTGGAGGAGGGGACCGTGGTCGGCACCAACACCGACGCCTACGGCTTTGCCGCCAATCTCGATGATCGCGCTCCGGGATGGGAGAGCCGCGGGCCGGCCCTCGTCCTCGGTGCCGGCGGGGCCGCCCGCGCGGTGGTCCATGCCCTCCGCGCAACGCGGCGTGGCCGACATCCGGCTGGTCAACCGCACGGTGGAGCGCGCCCGCGAGCTGTCCGACCGTTTCGGCAACGGCGTCTCGGCGCATTCCTGGGCAGCCCTCCCGGAACTTGCGTCGGATGCCGGGCTTCTGGTCAACACCACCTCGCTCGGCATGGCGGGCGGCGAGGCTGCGGCCGTCGACTTGGAACGCCTCCCGGCCACCGCGATCGTGACCGACATCGTCTACGTGCCGCTCCTCACCCCGTTGCTGGCGGCCGCGAAGCGGCGCGGGCTCGCCACCGTCGACGGTCTGGGCATGCTTCTCCACCAGGCAGCGCCCGGCTTCGAGCGCTGGTTCGGCCGCCGGCCGACGGTGAGCGCGGCCCTGCGCGAGCGTGTCGTCGCCGACCTGGAAGGAAGGCCGTGATCGTCCTTGGCCTCACCGGCTCGATCGGCATGGGCAAGTCGACCACGGCCCGCATGTTCGCCGAGGCAGGCGTGCCGGTGCACGATTCCGACGAGGCGGTGCATCGCCTCTATGCCGGTGCGGCCGCCCCGCTAATCGAGGCGGAGTTTCCGGGCGTCACCGTCGATGGCCGGGTCGATCGCGACCGGCTTTCGCAAGCGGTGCTCGGGCCTCCCGACGCGCTGCGGCGTCTGGAGGCGGTGATCCATCCGCTGGTGCGGGCGGATGCCGATGCCTTCGTGGCGTCGCATCGCGCCTTGGGCGTCCCGTTGGTGGTGCTCGATATCCCGCTGCTCTTCGAGACCGGCGGGCGTGCCCGAGTCGACAAGGTCGTCGTGGTGACCGCCCCGCCCGACGTGCAGCGACAGCGGGTGCTGTCTCGACCGGGGATGACCGAGACGAAGTTGCTGGCGATCCTGGCTCGCCAGGTGCCCGACGATGAAAAGCGCCGAGCCGCCGACTATGTTATCGACACGTCGGCCGGGCTCGAAGCGGCACGCCGCCAGGTGGCGGCGATCGTCCACGAGCTGACACGGGAAAGCGGGGACGGGCGACCGGGCTAGCTTGCCGGGACGTGCCGCCAAGCGGCATTCTGTCGGTCTGAAAGTGATTCGGAAGCGCATGCGCGAAATCGTCTTCGACACGGAAACGACCGGCCTCGACACCCGCGACGATCGCATCATCGAGATCGGCGGCGTCGAGCTCGTGAACCGCTTCCCGACCGGCCGATCCTTTCACCGCTACGTCAACCCGGAGGGTCGCAGCGTCCACGCCGACGCGCTGGCGGTCCACGGCATCACCAACGCGTCGCTCGCCGACAAGCCGAACTTCGCGACGATCGCGACCGAATTCCTGGAATTCATCGACGGTGCGAGGCTGGTCGCCCACAACGCCGCCTTCGACATCGGCTTCGTCAACGCCGAGCTGGGCAGGCTCGGTCAGCTTCCGGTGGAGCCGGCGCGGGTGGTCGACACCCTGGCGCTCGCTCGCCGCAAGCACCCTATGGGGCCGAATTCGCTCGATTCGCTGTGCCGCCGCTATGGCATCGACAACAGCCGTCGCACCAAGCATGGCGCGCTGCTCGATTCTGAGCTGCTGGCCGAGGTCTATATCGAGCTGATCGGCGGCAAGCAGGCCGCGCTCGGCCTGGAAATCGTCATCGAATCCGGGCCTGGCGCGCTGTCCGGCGAGGGCGTCGCCATCGTCATAGAGCCGCGCCCGCATCCGCTGCCGCCGCGGCTCACCCCTGCCGAGCTGGCGGCGCATGCCGCCATGGTCGCCACGCTCGGCGCCAAGGCGATCTGGAACAGTGCCCGCCTCGTCGGCTGAGCCTCAGCTCACCTGAACCTTGGCCTTCGCCTGGTCTTCCGCCAGCTTCTGCTGGAACATGTGCGCGAAATCGATCGGATCGAGCATCAGCGGCGGGAAGCCGCCATTGCGAGTCGCGTCGGCGATGATCTGCCGCGCGAACGGAAACAAGAGGCGCGGGCACTCGATGAACAGGATCGGCAGCATGTGCTCCTGCGGGAACCCTTCGATCCGGAAGACGCCGCCATAGACCAGCTCGACATTGAACAGCACGTCCTTGTCGAAGGCGGCCTTGGCGCTCAACGTGAGGTTTACGTCGAATTCCTTGTCCGAGAGCGGATTGGCGTTGACGTTCACATTGATCGCGATCCCCGGCGACTGCTCGCGGCCGCGCAGCGAATTGGGCGCGCCCGGGCTCTCGAAGGACAGGTCCTTCACATACTGCGCGAGCACGTTGAGCGTCGGCTGCGAACCGTTGCCCGTAGTGGTTGCGCCCTGCGGCGCCTCGTCCTTGGTGGCCATCTGCCGGAATCCTCTGGTTGGGCGAGCCGCAACGGCCGCCAAATCGAGGGTTCGCTAGCATGGGGCGCGGGCCGTGACAAGGCGAGCCGACGGACACCGATCGGCCGCTAGAGCAGCGCCTTGAGATTGGCGCCGGCATCGGCGGCCACCGCCTTCGGCAGCGGTGTCCCGGCGGCGATCAGCCGCCGCGCCATCATGTGGTCGGCGGCGTTGTTGAGGCTCTCCACGGCGATCAGCCGGTCGCCTCGATAGAGGAAGATCGAGAACTTTCCGCTTTCGGGGTCGCCGCGCATCACCGTATCGTCGTGTCCGGTCGCCATGCCGGCGATCTGCAGCCGCGCTGTGCCCTGATTCGACCAGAACCAGGGCAGGCCGTCATAGGCACGCCCATCCTCGCCGGTGAGCCGCGCCGCGACGGCGCGCGCCTGGTCGACGGCGTTCTGCACCAACTCCAGCCGCGCCATGCCGCCGGTGTAGACGTTCGGGTAGACCGCGCAGTCGCCGATCGCCGAGATCGCCGGGTCGGTCGTCAGCAGGCGGTCGTCGACGACGATGCCGTTGTCGACCTCGAGGCCGGCCGCTGCGGCCAGCTCGACATTGGGCATGACGCCGCAGGCGACCAGCACGGCGTCGGTCGAAAGGAGCGTCCCGTCGGACAGCCGCGCTTCCAGACGGCCGTATTTGGTTCCGACCCGCTCGACGATCGTCCCGAGATGCAGCTTGGTGCCGAGACCTTCATGCAGGGCGCGGAACCAGGCCGACATCGGCAAGGACAGCACCCGGCCCATCAGCACCGGCGCCGCCTCCACCACGTCGACCGCGACGCCGCGCCCCCTCAGCAGGGCCGCGACCTCCAGCCCGATGAACCCGCCGCCGACCACGGTGACGTGGCGGAGCGCGTCGAGCCGCGCATTGAGGGTGCGCGCATCCTCGAGGCTTCTCAGCTCGAGCGTCGCCGCCGTTTCCAGGCCGGGGATGGGCGGGATCCGGTTGCGGGCCCCGGTCGCCAGCACGAGGTGGTCGTAGGGCAGCGCCCGGCCATCGTCGAGCAGTCACCTGCCGCGCCGCCCGGTCGATCTCGGTCACCCGGTGGCCGAGCAGGAGGTCGATTCCGTGTCCGCCGAAGAAGGCCTCGCCCTTCAGGGGCAGGCCCGTATCGGCGCTGCTCTTGAGGAATTCCTTGGACAGCGGCGGCCGCTGATAGGGCAGGTCCGGCTCGTCGCCGACGATCGCGACGCTGCCCTCGAAGCCGCGTTGGCGCAGCGCCGCGGCGAGCTCGACGCCGGCATGGCCGCTTCCGACGATGACGATGCGCTCCGGCTTGGTGGTCAACGCGCGTTCCCTCGATGCGAGCTCGGACCCTGCCACGCAAGGCGGCGTCGGGATTGTCACCCCGCGACAGGGCGATGTCGCGCCGGCCGCCGCAGCTGGCGCTCAGTCGCTCCGCTTGGGCGGCCGCCCGCGCTGCTTGGGTTGGGTGATCGGCACCACGTCGGAGTCCGGCTCCGAACCGCCCGAAAAGTCGAAATCGAGATAGGAGAGCTTGGTTTCGAGCTCGAGCAGCAGGCTCTGCAGCATCTTCAGCTTCTCGACGCTCATCGTCCGCTTGATGGCGACGTAGACGGTCTCGCAATCCGGCAGCACGTGCTCCACCAGCCGGCTGCCGCGCTCGGTGAGGCGGACGAGCGTCCGGCGCATGTCGTTCGGGTCGGTCCGCTTGGCCAGGTAGCCGCGCTGCTCCAGCTCGCGGACGATCCGCGACAGCGACGGCATCAGCAGCGCCGTCACCCGCGACAGCTCGGTGAGCTCGATGTCGGCCAGCTCGGCCACCGTGCGCAGCACGCGGAACTGCGGCTCGGTCAAATCGTACCGCCGAAGCAGGTTCCGGAACGGCATCATGACGCTCTCGCGCGCCCGCACCAGCGCCAGCGGCAAGACGTTGACGATGCTCTTCCTTGGCTTCCTGACTGTTTCGGCCTGTTCGACCGGATCGGGGCTATCCATGCGAATCGTCAGCGCTCGTCTCTCCATCCTCTGGAGCACCTGCCTCGCCTAGTCATTCCATGGCCGAGCCTCTGTTTCAAGCACCCGCATCGACTTGGCGGCGCCCCGATCGGCATGCCGCGAAGCGCCCTCTGGACGACCGCGCTGCCCGTCTTTTCACAGCGCGCGCTTCGGCGCATAGTCGGCGGCGCATAGTCAACAGATGGCGAGCGAAGTGATTCAAAAGCCGGATTACGAAGCAGAGTTGCGCCGCGCCGGCATCCGCATGACCCGGCCACGCCGAATCATCGTCAACATCCTCTCCGAGACGGAGGATCACCCCGACGCGCTGGAGATTTTCAGGCGAGCTGTGGCGATCGACGACAGCATCTCCCTGTCGACAGTTTACAGGACGATGAAGCTGCTGGAAGGCATGGGCGCCATTCACCGCCACGCCTTCGAAGGCGGCCCCTCGCGCTTCGAGCAGGCCGGCGGCGACCACCACGACCACCTGATCGACATCGAGACCGGCGATGTCATCGAGTTCAAGTCGGACCGCATCGAGAAGCTGCAGAACGAGATCGCCCGCGCCCTGGGCTACGACATCGTCCACCATCGCCTCGAGCTCTACGGCCGCAAGCTCCGCCGCTCGTGACGCCGCTTCAGCTTCGGTAAGCCGGCTCCTCTTCGTCCAGGATCGCCTTCAGCTCGGCCAGGTGCCGCTCCGCCTGCTGCGGATAGGCATCCATCTCGCTGGCCGTCTTTTCGGCGATCTCGTCGGAGAGAACGCGCAGCGGCCGGCCCGTCCACAAAGCCTTGATGTAGGTCTCGCAGGCGCGCTCGAAGTAATAAAGCCGGTTGAAGGCGTCGGCCACGCGTGTCGCCGATGACCAGCACGCCGTGATTGCCCATCACCATCACCTTGACCTTCGGGTCGGCGAGCAGCTGGGCGCAGCGCGCGCCCTCTTCCTCGAAGGCCAGCCCGCCATAATGGGCGTCCACCACCTGCCGCCGGAAGAACATCGCCGAGTTCTGGTCGATCGGCGGCAGGGTCGAATCGGCGAGCGAGGCAAGCACCGTGGCGTGGATCGAGTGCACGTGCATGACGCAGCGCGCATGGCGGCAAAGCCGGTGGACGGCGCCGTGCAGCCCCCAGGCCGTCGGGTCCGGCGCGTCCGGGCGGCGCATCGTCTCGGGATCGTCGGCGTCGACCAGAAGCAGGTCGCTGGCCCGGATGCGCGAGAAATGCACCTGGTTCGGGTTCATCAGAAAGCGGCAGGCCGCCGTCGTCGACCGCCAGCGAGAAATGGTTGGCCACCGCCTCGTGCATGTTGAGCCGCGCCGTCCAGCGAAACGCGCAGGCAAGGTCGACGCGCTCCTCGTAGAAGGGCAGGTTGGAGCGGCTTTCCTTGGCGAGGCGGGCGACGGTCATGGCAGCTCCTTTCGGGGGACGATCGGAGAATGCCTCGCCCGATCGCCGCCGGCAAGCGCCGGACGCCGCTGCCTCAGGCGGTCGCCCGCGCCTGGTCCACCGCCAAGCCCGCCGGCGTCGAGCATGAAGTCCAGCACCGCATCGAGCCCCTTGCCGCGCGTAAGGTCGGTGAAGCCGAACGGCCGCGCGCCGCGCATGCGGGCCGCATCGCGCTCCATCACCTCGAGGTCGACGCGGACATAGGGCGCCAGGTCGCTCTTGTTGATGACCAGGAAATCGGATCGCGTGATGCCCGGACCGCCCTTCCGCGGGATCTCCTCGCCCTGGCAGACCGAGATGACGTAGAGCGTCAGGTCGGCGAGGTCCGGCGAGAAGGTCGCCGCCAGATTGTCGCCGCCCGATTCGATGAAGACGATGTCGAGGTCGGGAAAGCGCTGGTTGAGCTCGGCGATCGCCTGCAGGTTGATCGAGGCGTCCTCGCGGATCGCCGTGTGCGGGCAGCCGCCGGTCTCGACGCCGACGATCCGCTCCTCCGGCAGCGCCTGGAGCCGCGCCAGCATCAGCGCGTCCTCCTTGGTGTAGATGTCGTTGGTGACGACGGCCAGCGAGAAGCGGTCGCGCAGCGCCTTGCAGAGCTTTTCCGTCAGCGTCGTCTTGCCGGAGCCGACGGGGCCGCCGATGCCGACGCGCAAGGGACCGTGAGGGTGTTTCATGAGCGGAAGAGCCTCGTGGACTGGGTTTCGTGGCGCATGGACATGATTTCCGACAGCATCGTCGCGGTGCCGAGATCGTCGAGCGTCGAGCGTGCCGCCCGCTCGGCCAGCCGCAGGATCGGCTTTTCGAGCGCGGCGAGCGTGGCGACCGCACCGCGCTGGCCGGCGAGGCCGAGGCGGATGCCGGCCTGCAAGAGGGTCGGAGGCGAATGCCTGGAGCCAGGCCGCCAGCGTGTCGCCGAGCGGCACGCCGTGGGCCCCGGCCACCGCGCCGACGGCCACCGGATAGGCTGGACTGGCTCGGCAGGCCGGCGGGCATGGCGACCGGCCAGGCGCTGGCCGCGGCCAGAAAGGCAGCGCCCTGGAGCGTCGTCTCGCGATGCCGTTCGGCCGAGCCGGCAAGCGCCTCGGCAAGCGCGGCGACGGCACCGAGCCGGGCTTCGTCCGCCGAGGCCCGCCAGGCTTCCGCGACAAGCACGGCATCGTTCCAGCCCGATCCGCACTCCAGGAGATCGGCGATCCAGGCGGCGAGCGCCTGCGGCCCGGTCACGCGCGCCTCGGCGGCGGCGCATTCCAGCCCGTGGCTGTAGCTGAAGCCGCCGACCGGAAACGCCGGCGACAGCCAGGCCAGCAGTCTGAGCGTGGCCGCGCGGTCAGGCGTGGGCGTGGGAATGTCCATGATAGGCTCCGCGAAGCGGCGAGAACCGCTCGTCGACCAGCGTCACGTCGGCGCCCAGCCCTTCCAGCATGGCGAGGATGACATGGTCGCGATGGATCAGGATCCGCTCCTCCTCGACGGCCGCCGGCAGGTGCCGGTTGCCGATATGCCATGCCAGCTCGGCCAAATGGCGTCCGTCGCGCGCCCGGACGGCGTAGAGCGCTTCCTCGGCGGCGACCACCTCGGCGTGGCGTCCGTCGGCCAGCACCAACACGTCGCAATGCTCGAGCGCCACGGCCACCTCGAGTTCCACCAGCAGCCGCTCGCCCTGCGAGAGCTGGAGCACGCGCCGCCTCAGATGCCGTTCGTCGCTTTCCAGGACGACCCGGTCGAAGGGCGCTGGCCGCTGCGGATCGGCGTGCAGCTCGGCGGCGCGGCGGATGGCGGTGGCTCTGAGCATTGTCGACACTCTTTCTAAAACAGGAAGTAGCGCTGCGCCATCGGCAGCACGCGTGCCGGCGCGCAGGTCAGCAACTCGCCGTCGGCGCGCACCTCGTAGGTTTCCGGGTCCACCTCGACATGCGGCGTGGCGGCGTTGAGCACCATGGAATGCTTGCCGATGCCGCCCCGCGTGTTCTTGACCGCCACCAGCGCCTTCTCGACGCCCAGCCGCCCCGCCAGGCCGGCATCCAGCGAGGCCTGCGACACGAAGGTGACGGAGCTGCGCGCCGCGGCCTTGCCGTAGGCGCCGAACATCGGCCGGTAGTGGACCGGCTGCGGCGTCGGGATCGACGCGTTGGGATCGCCCATCGGCGCAGCGGCGATGCTGCCGCCGACGATCACCAGGTCCGGCTTGACGCCGAAGAAGGCGGGGTTCCACAGCACCAGGTCGGCACGCTTGCCGACCTCCACCGAGCCGACCTCGGCCGGCCACCCCATGCGCGATGGCCGGGTTGATCGTGTACTTGGCGATATAGCGGCGAACCCGGAAATTGTCGTTGTCGCCGGTCTCCTCCGGCAGCCTGCCGCGTTGCCGCTTCATCTTGTCGGCGGTCTGCCAGGTGCGGATCGCCACCTCGCCGACGCGCCCCATCGCCTGGCTGTCGGAAGCGATGATGGAGAAGGCGCCGAGATCGTGCAGGATGTCCTCGGCGGCGATCGTCTCCTTGCGGATCCGGCTTTCCGCGAAGGCGATGTCCTCGGGGATCTCCGGCGACAGATGATGGCACACCATCAGCATGTCGAGGTGCTCGGCGATGGTGTTGACGGTATAGGGCCGCGTCGGGTTGGTCGACGAGGGGATCACGTTTGGCAGCGCGCAAACCTTGATGATGTCGGGCGCGTGGCCGCCTCCCGCCCCCTCTGTGTGGAAGGCATGGATGGTCCGCCCGCCGATCGCCGAGACCGTGTCCTCGACGAAGCCGCTTTCGTTCAGCGTGTCGGTGTGGATCATCACCTGCACGTCGAACTGGTCGGCGACCTTCAGGCAGCAGTCGATCGCCGCCGGCGTGGTGCCCCAGTCCTCGTGCAGCTTGAGCGAGGAGGCGCCGCCAAGCACCATTTCCTCCAGCGCTGCGGGCAGCGAGGCGTTGCCCTTGCCCGACAGGCCGATGTTCATCGGAAAGGCGTCGAAGCTCTCGATCATCCGCTGCAGGTGCCAGGGCCCCGGCGTGCACGTCGTGGCGAAGGTGCCGTGCGCCGGCCCGGTGCCGCCGCCGAGCATCGTGGTGATGCCCGAATTCAGCGCCTCGTCGATCTGCTGCGGGCAGATGAAGTGGATGTGCGAGTCCATGCCTCCGGCGGTGAGGATCTTGCCTTCGCCGGCGATCGCCTCGGTGCCCGGCCCCACGACGATGCCGACGCCATGCTGCGTGTCGGGATTGCCGGCGCTGCCGATCCCGGCGATCCGGCCGTCGCGGATGCCGATGTCGGCCTTGTAGATGCCGGCCGCATCGATCACCAGGCAGTTGGTGATCACCGTGTCGACGGCGCCCTTCCGCGCGCGTCGCCTGGCTCTGGCCCATGCCGTCGCGGATCACCTTGCCGCCGCCGAACTTCACCTCCTCGCCGTAGAGGGTGAAGTCGTGCTCCACCTCCACGAACAGCTCCGTGTCGGCAAGCCGCACCCGGTCGCCCTTGGTCGGCCCGAACATCTGCGCGTAGGCGGCTCGCGTGATCCTCGCCATGCTTCAGCTCTCCCGCTTCGCGCGGCTTGCGCATTCCGGCCATCGAATGGTCACGGAATAAACACCGCGTCGACTGCTTGTGCCCGCAATCGGCGGTTCTGCTTGCGGTTGCATCCCTCCCCCAAAGCCAATCGAAGCCCGAAAGGACCCTTCATGCCGAAAATGACGCTTGCCGCTGCCGCGGCCATTGCCGCTCTCATGTCCGGCGGCGCCGCGCTCGCCCAACAGCAGCCCGCCCCGGCCCAGCCGGCGCCGAACGCGCCTGCCGCGCAGCCGGCGATCCAGTCGGTCAACATCGTCGACGTGACGGAGCTGCCCAAGGAAACCCAGCAGAAGGTCAACGACGTCATCGCCAAGCGGAGCGACGCCGACCTTCAGAAGCTGCGCAGTTCGATCGACGCGGCGCCGCCGATCAAGCAGGCGCTGGAGGCCAAGGGCTTGACCTCGAAGCAGGTGGTCGCGGCGAGCCTCAGCAAGGACGGCAGCCTGACGCTCATCACCAAGAAGCCCGGCTGACGCCGCCGGGCGGGGAACCGGCCTGTCGCGGCACGCGTTCCCTCTCGCTGCGGGACGCACGACGCCCCGGCTCGCTGCCTCGAGGAGCTCGCTATGCCGATCACCGATTGCTTTCGCACCTTGCGTAAGATGAGCGCTGCCTGCCGCCTTGGCCCTGCTCGCAACGGGCGCTGCCGGGGCTCAGGGGGTGGAAAGCAAGGAATCGGTGGAAAAGATCGTCGGCACGCCGGTCGAGGAGGAGACGAGGCCGGCCGCCGATGCAGGACGCATCCTGGCCGCCATCGACAAGACGAGCGAGAACATCAGCGCCGTGCGCAAGGTGTCCGACCTCGACAGGGTCGACATCGTGTTCCTGCCGGACGCTGCGGTCTCGGAGGGCGGTCCGCCGCCCGAGATCGAGGCCAAGGTCAAGGAGCATCAGGCCGACGTCACCGCCTTGCGCGGGGAGATCGAGGGCAACGCCATGCTCTACCATGCCATCGATTCGCGGCAGATCCTGCCGCGCGACGTCCTGGCCGTCGAATTCGAGGGCAAGTCGAGCGTCGTCATCTACGCGGCGGCCAAGCCGGTGCGTTGAACGCGTCGCCGAGGCCTGCAGCGCGCCCGTCATAGCTTTCCCATCACTTTCTGCTGAAAGCCGTGGACTGTCCGGCCGCCGCCGAACGGCACCAGGGTCACGTCGCGCTCTTGCCCGGGCTCGAACCGCACCGCCGTGCCCGCCGCGATGTCGAGCCGCATGCCGCGCGCCTTCTCGCGGTCGAAGCGCAGCGCCCCGTTGGTCTCGAAGAAATGATAGTGGCTTCCCACCTGGATCGGCCGGTCGCCGGTGTTGGCCACCCGCAGCGTGACGCGCTCGGCCCCCTCGTTGAGGTCGATGAAGCCGTCCTTGGTGAGGATCTCGCCGGGGATCATCGCTGTCTCCTGCCGCCGCTTCAGCGGATGGGGTGATGGACGGTGACCAGCTTGGTGCCGTCGGGGAAGGTCGCCTCGACCTGGATGTCGTGGATCATTTCGGCGACGCCCTCCATCACTTGCGCGCGGCCGATCACATGCGCGCCGGCCTCCATCAGCTCCGCGACGGACCGGCCGTCGCGAGCGCCTTCGACGACGAAGTCGGTGATGAGGGCGATCGACTCGGGATGGTTGAGCTTGACGCCGCGCTCGAGCCGCCGGCGCGCCACGATGGCCGCCATGGCGACGAGAAGCTTGTCCTTTTCGCGTGGCGTCAGGTTCATTCCATCGTCACCCTTCCTAAAGTGACCAGACTTTAGGCAGCCCTGCCTGTCCGTTGAGCAATTCGATCAGCGGCACCAGCCTTTGCCTGAGGGCGTAGCCGTCCGCTGCCACCAGCCTCGCAAGAAGCTTGCCAGATTGTCCGACGCTCCAGGCGCTGACGCCGCCGGCCTCGCCGACGATGTCGCGGGCCGCCGCGACCTTTGCCTCCGGCGCGTCACCGATCGACAGCACCGTGGCCATGGCGACGGCCCCGTCGGCAACGGCGGCGCGCCGAAGGGTCGCGTCGATGTCGGGGCCGATCGCGAAATCCTCCGCATGGACGAGCTGCCCTTGGCGGTGGACGCGCCAGCGGTCGGCGAAGCGGCCTCGGATCACGCGTTCGCCCCGCGCCGTGCGCCCGAACACGGTCGCTTCGACGATCAGCGCCTCGGCGTTGCTCGCCAGCGACACGTCCAGGCGGCGGGAAAAGGCGGCACCGTCGAAGACGATCGTCTCCTGGGGCAGCCAGGCCAGTCGGCCGCCGGCCTCGACGGTCAGCGTCGCGCCGACCTCGGCGTGGCCGGTCCCGGCGCGGTAGATCTTCTCGCAGGCTTGCGTGGTGACCACCGCCGCCGCCCCGGCGCCGACCTCGACCGCCCATTCCAGCCGGTCGCCGCCGGTCAGTCCGCCGGCGGTGTTGATCAGCACGGCCTCCGCCGGGTCGGCGGTCACGCGCGGCAGGCGGATCTTGGCCGCACCGTCCTGGAAGAGCCGCTGCGGTCGGGTCCGGCCGTCGCGCAGCGCCACCGAAAGCGCGCCTCTGGCCTCCACCCTTTGCAGGGCTTGCTCGCCCGGCCGTTTCGGCTCGTTGTCTGTTCCGGCGAGATGTTGTTGCTTCATACCGGTTCAGTTTCTATAGAATTTCGGCTCACTTGTCCGCAGCCGGCCGCTTGATGCACATGAGTTGGCTGCGGCCAGGGACGGGAAGGGGAGGCGATGACGGACAAGCTGGCAAGCGAGATCATCGACAAGATCAAGTCACATGCCGATCCGGACGCCGGCGAGATTACGGCGTCGACCGAGCTCACGGCGCTGGGCATTCACTCGCTGGAGCTGACGGAGATCGTCTTCGACCTCGAGGAGGCCTATGGCATCGAGATCGAGATGAACACGGTCGAGGCCTGGAACAATCTCAAGAACGTGGGCGACATTGTCACTGCTGTTCGCGCGCTGATCGAAAAACAAGCCTGACATGAGCCTGCCGCGCATCGTCATCACCGGCATGGGCGGCTTGTGCGCGCTCGGCACCGATGCTCCCTCGATCTGGCAGGCCATGCGCGAGGGCCGCTCCGGCATCGGCGAGATCACCTCCGCCCCCTTGCACGGGCTGAGCGGCCGCATCGGCGCCGAGATCAAGGCGCTTCCCGATCCCGGCTTCGAGCGCAAGCGGCTGATCACCATGGATCGCTTCTCGCTGCTCGCCGTGATGGCGGCGACCGAGGCCGTCGGCCGCTCCGGCCTGTCGCTGGCGGCCGTCGAGCCGGCCCGCATGGGCGCCGTCGTCGGCACCGGCATCTACGGCGCCGAGACGCTCGAGGAGAACTACCGGGCCCTGCTCGTCGAGGGCAAGCCGAGAGCCGGCGTCTTCACCGTGCCGCGGGTCATGCCCGGTGCGCCTGCCGGCCAGGTGTCGATGGTCCTCGGCCTGACCGGCCCGGTGTTCGGCGTCACCTCCGCTTGCGCATCCTCCAACCATGCGCTGGCCGCCGCGGCCGACCAGCTGCGGCTCGGCCGCGCCGACGTGATGCTCGCCGGCGGCACCGACGCACCGATCTCCTTCGGAATTCTCAAAGGCTGGGACGCGCTGCGGGCGCTGGCCCGCGAGACCTGCCGGCCCTTTCTCGGCCGACCGCGACGGCCTGGTGATCGGCGAGGGCGCCGGCATGGCCGTGCTGGAGACGCTCGACCATGCCCGCGCCCGCGGCGCGCCGATCCTCGCCGAGCTGGCCGGCGTCGGCCTCTCGGGCGATGCCACCGACATCGTCGCGCCGACCGTCGAAGGCCCGGTGGCCGCCATGCGCGCCTGCCTCGCCGATGCCGGACTGGCCGCCGAGGACGTCGACTACGTCAATGCCCACGGCACCGGCACCAAGGCCAACGACCAGATCGAGACCGCCGCCATAAAGCGCGTCTTCGGCCGTCATGCCGACCGGCTCTCGGTGTCCTCCACCAAGTCGATGCATGCCCATTGCATGGGCGCCTCGGGAGCGCTGGAGATGATCGCCTGCGTGATGGCGATCCGCGAGGGCGTGGTGCCGCCGACCGCCAACTACCGGGTGCCCGATCCCGATTGCGACCTCGACGTGACGCCGAACGTGGCCCGCGAGCGCGTCGTGCGCGCCGCCATCAGCAACGCCTTCGCCTTTGGTGGCACGAATGCCACCATCGCCTTCAAGGCGATCTGAGCGGCCCTATAGTCTCCATTCGACGCCGATCGCCAGGAGAACGCCATGGCCGACCTGTCCGCTTTCCCCGTCGCCCGCCGCTGGCCGGCGCGCCATCCCGAGCGCATCCAGCTCTATTCCTTCCCGACGGCCAACGGCGTCAAGATCTCGATCGCCCTTGGAGGAGCTCGGCCTGCCCTACGAGGCGCACCTCGTCGACCTGACGAAGAACGAAACGCACGTCGCCCGAATTCCTCGCCCTCAATCCCAACGGCAAGATCCCGGCGATCATCGATCCCGACGGCCCCGGCGGGCAGCCGCTGGCGCTTTTCGAGTCGGGCGCCATCCTGGTCTACCTGGCGGACAAGACCGGCCGGCTGATGCCGGACGAGCCGGCGGCGCGCTACGAGACGCTGCAATGGGTGTTTTTCCAGATGGCGTCTGTCGGCCCGATGTTCGGCCAGTTCGGCTTCTTCCACAAGTTCGGCGGCAGGGAGATCGAGGACCGGCGACCCTTCGAGCGCTACCGCGACGAGACCAGGCGGCTGCTCGGCGTGCTGGAGCAGCGGCTCGACGGGCGCGATTGGATCATGGGCGCGGAGTTTTCGATCGCCGACATCGCCATGATCGGCTGGGTGCGCACCCTCAAGGTCTTCTACGGGGCTGGCGAGGTGCTGGGCCTGGAGGGGTTCCCGCGCCTCATGGCGTGGCTCGACCGAGCGCCCTGGCACGTCCCGCGGTCGAGAAGGGGCCTCGACGTCCCGCCGCGGCCCTGACGCCTCCGGTCAGTGCGCCTCGTCCCAGTTCTGGGCGGCCCGCGCATCGACCTTGAGCGGCACTCGCATGGCGACAGCCGGCATCGCGGCGTTCTCCATCACCGAGCGGATGACCGGGATCGACGGCTCGACCTCTTCCTCGGCCGCCTCGAACACCAGCTCGTCATGCACTTGCAGCAGCATGCGGGTCGACAGCCCGGCGTCCAAAAGGGCGTCGTCCATGCGCACCATGGCGCGGCGGATGATGTCGGCCGCCGTGCCCTGCAGCCGCGCATTGATCGCCGCCCGTTCGTTGAAGGCGCGGATCTGCGGGTTCGACGAGCGGATCTCCGGATAGTGCGCGCGGCGGCCGAAGATGGTCTCGACATAGCCGTTCTCGCGGGCGAAGGCCTTGGTCTCGTCCATGTAGTCCTTGATGCCGGGGAACCGCTCGAAATAGCGGCGGATATAGTCGCCGGCCTCCTCGCGGGGGATCGACAGCTGGTTGGCGAGCCCGAACGCCGAGATGCCGTAGATGATGCCGAAATTGATCGCCTTGGCGCGCCGCCGCACGTCCGCCGGCATGCCCTCGACCGGCACCGCGAACATCTCCGACGCGGTCATCGCATGGATGTCGACCTCGTCGGCGAACGCCTGCCGGAGCTGCGGGATGTCGGCGACATGCGCCAGCACGCGCAGCTCGATCTGGCTGTAGTCGGCCGACACCAGCCGGTTCCCCTTGTCGGCGATGAAAGCCCTGCGGATCTTCCGCCCCTCGGCGGTGCGGATCGGGATGTTCTGCAGATTGGGCTCCGACGACGAAAGCCGCCCGGTCGGCGTGGCGGCGAGCGCGTAGGAGGTGTGGACGCGGTGCGTCTCGGGATGGATGTAGGCCGGCAGCGCGTCGGTGTAGGTCGACTTGAGCTTTGTCAACTGTCGCCAGTCGACAATCTTGCGCGGCAGCTCGTGGCCCTCCGCGGCCAGTTCCTCCAGCACCTGGGCCGAAGTCGACCACTGGCCGGTCTTGGTCTTCGAGCCGCGCGGCAGCCCGAGCTTGCCGAACAGGATGTCGCCGAGCTGCTTGGGCGAGCCGATGGTGAAGCGCTCGCCGGCCAGCGCGTAGATCTCGTCCTCCAGCGCCGCGGCGCCCTGCGCCAGCTCGCCGGACAGCCGGCTCAGGATCTGCCGGTCGATCGAGATGCCGCGCTGCTCCATGCGCGACAGCACCGGCACCAGCGGCCGCTCCAGCCGCTCATAGACCGAGACCAGCCCCTTGCCCGCCAGCGCAGGCCGCAACGCCAGCCAGAGCCTGAGCGTCAGGTCGGCGTCCTCGGCGGCGTAGGCCGTCGCCTTGTCGATGTCGACCAGCTCCAGGGCGGCGCCCCGCACCGGGCCGGCGATGTCCTTGATGTGCATCGGCTTGTGGCCGAGCCAGCGCTCGGCCAGCGCCTCCATGCCGTGGCTGCCGCCGACGCCGCCTTCGAGCGCGTAGGAAAGCAGCATGGTGTCGTCATAGGGCGTCAGCTCGATGCCGTGGCGCGACAGCACGACCAGGTCCTGCTTGACGTTCTGCAGCATCTTCAGCACCGACCGGTCTTCCAGCAGCGGCTTCATCAGCACCAGCGCGTCGCGGATGGCGATCTGGTCCTCCGCCAGCCCGCCGCCCAGAAGGTCGCCCTTGCCGGTCTTGTGCGCCAGCGGAACGTAGGCGGCGCGGCCGGGCCGCGTGGCCATCGAGAAGCCGACGATCTCGGCCAGCATCGGGTCGATCGACGTGGTTTCGACGCCGAGCGCCAGCACGCCGGCTTCGCTGGCCTCGGCGATCCAGTCGGTCAGCGTCGGCACGTCGCGCACGCAGTGATAGGCGGCAAGGTCGATCGTCGCGCTGCCGACGGCTGCCGCCCGCGCCGCCGCCAGCTCGGCGGGCGTGCCGCCGCCACCGCTGGCCGGCGCCGTCGCGGCATGACTGCGCTCCGGCTCGAGCGCCGCCTTCGCCTGGCTCGCCGCCTCCGCCACGTCCGACGACCCGGCGCCGGCGCCCAAGTCGGGCCCGTGCGCATCGCCGCCGCGCTCGAGCTTCACCGGGCTCGCCTCGATCGCCCCCGGATCGGCGCCGGTCGCCTCGGCGACCCGTCGCGTCAGCGTGGTGAACTCCATCGTCTTCAGGAAGCCGATCAGCCGCGGCCCGTTGGTCGGCTGCAGCGCGAGATCGTCCAGGCCATCCGTCAGCGGCACGTCGTCCTTCAGCCGCACCAGCTCGCGCGAGATGCGTGCCTTGTCGGCATTCTCGATCAGCGATTGCCGGCGCTTCTCCTGCTTGATCTCGGCGGCGCGGCTGAGCAGCGTGTCGAGATCGCCATAGGTCTCCAGCAGCTGCGCGGCGGTCTTCGGCCCGATGCCCGGCACGCCGGGCACGTTGTCGACCGAATCGCCGGTCAGCGCCTGCAGGTCGATCATCTTTTCCGGCGGCACGCCCCATTTCTCGACCACCTCGGGAATGCCGATCTGCCGGTCCTTCATCGGGTCGTACATCGACACATTGGTGCCGACCAGCTGCATCAGGTCCTTGTCGGACGAGATGATGGTCACGTCGCCGCCCGCCTCCCGGGTCATCCGGGCATAGGTGGCGATGAGGTCGTCGGCCTCGTAGCCCTCGATCTCCAGGCAGGGCAGGTCGAAGGCCCGGGTCGCCTCGCGGATCAGCCCGAATTGCGGGATCAGGTCGTCCGGCGGCGCCGAGCGGTTCGCCTTGTATTCGGCATAGAGCTCGTTGCGGAAGGTGCGCGAGGAATAGTCGAAGATCACCGCGAAATGGGTGGGCACCACGCCGACCGCCGTGTTGCGCGCATCCTGCAGCAGCTTCCACACCATGTTGCAAAAACCGAGCACCGCGCTCACCGGCAACCCGTCGGATTTCCGGTTCAGCGGCGGCAAGGCATGGTAGGCCCTGAAGATGTAGCCCGAGCCGTCGACGAGGAAGAGATGATCGCCTTGTTTCATGGGGGGTAGGCCTAGCGGAGAGGCGGCGGGCTGTCCATCTCGGCAGCCGCCGTCGGGGCATGGCTGCTGACAGCGCGACCATCACGGGTTTGTTACGAAACCGTAATTTTCGTGCCCTTGAATCGCCTCTTTCGGGTTTCCAAATAAGCTCCATCGGCAGCGTTTTATAGCCGAGTCCGGATCAAGGCCCGTCCCCCGCCTTCCCGGACAACTGCGGCAGCCTCATCCCCCTCTCCGGGCTGCCGCAACGTTTCGAGTAAGGCCGCCGTGGTTTCCCCTCCACCACGGCGGCATTTTCTTGTCTGCTCGCACCGGTTTCCCACCTTTCGCAGGCGCTGCGGGGTGATAGGGTGTCGCCCGCAGATTCGAAAGGAGAGCCCGTGTCCGTCGTCCAGCCCGTCCTCGATCGCCTCGACCGCGACCTCGACGCCAGCCTCGAGCGCCTGTTCGCCTTGCTGCGCATCAAGTCGATCTCCACGGACCCGGCCTACAAGGCCGAGTGCCGGCGGGCGGGGGAATGGCTGGTCGAGGACTTGAAGTCGATCGGCTTCGACGCTTCGCTTCGCGACACGCCCGGCCACCCGATGGTGGTCGCCCACCATGCCGGCCCGACCCCAGACGCACCGCATCTCCTGTTCTACGGCCACTACGACGTGCAGCCGGTCGACCCGCTCGAGCTGTGGACGGCCGACCCGTTCGAGCCGGCGCTGCGCGAGCTGGACGGCGTCGAGGTCATCGGCGGCCGCGGCTCGTCCGACGACAAGGGCCAACTGATGCTGTTCGTCGAGGCCTGCCGCGCCTGGAAGGCCGAGCATGGCGGCCTTCCTTGCCGCGTGACCTTGCTGTTCGAGGGCGAGGAGGAATCCGGCTCGCCCTCGCTGAAGCCGTTCCTCGAGGCCAATGCGGCGGAGCTCAAGGCGGATTTCGCCATGGTGTGCGACACCGGCATGTGGGACCGGGAGACGCCGGCCATCTCGGTGGCGCTGCGCGGCCTGGTCGGCGAGGAGGTGACCGTGCGCGCCGCCGACCGCGACCTCCACTCCGGCGAATTCGGCGGCGCTGCCGCCAACCCGATCCGCATCCTGGCCAGGATCCTTTCCGACATCCACGACGAGAACGGCCGCGTCACCATTCCCGGCTTCTACGACGGGGTCGAGGAGACGCCGCCGCAGATCCTGAAGGCGTGGGAAGGGCTCGGCGAGACGGCGGAGACGTTCCTCGGCCAGGTCGGGCTGTCGCAACCGGCCGGCGAGAAGGGCCGCTCGGTGCTGGAGCTGGTGTGGGCGCGGCCGACGGCCGAGTTCAACGGCATTCAGGGCGGCTATTCCGGCCAGGGCTTCAAGACGGTGATTGCCGCCGAGGCGTCGGCCAAGGTCTCGTTCCGGCTCGTCCACGGCCAGGACCCCGACAGGATCCGGGCCGCCTTCCGCCGCTTCGTCGAGGCGCGCATCCCGGCCGACTGCTCGGTTGCGTTCCACCCGCATGGCGGGTCGCCGGCGATTGCCCTTTCCTACAACTCGCCGTTCCTGGAGAAGGCCAAGGCCGCGCTCTCCGACGAGTGGCCGAAGCCCGCGGTGATGATCGCCATGGGCGGCTCGATCCCCGTCGTCGGCGATTTTCAGCGCATCCTCGGCATGGAGTCGCTGCTGGTCGGCTTCGGCCTCTCCGACGACCGCATCCATTCGCCCAACGAGAAGTACGACCTGGCCTCCTTCCACAAGGGCCAGCGCTCCTGGGCCAGGATCCTCGACGCTTTGACCCGCTGAAACGAGCCCCAAAATGACGATCCGCTTCCACCGCCACGACCTGCCCGATCTCTCGAACTATCGCGGGGAAGCGGTGGCCATCGACACCGAGACGCTCGGCCTCGACCCGCATCGCGACCGCCTGTGCCTCGTCCAGCTGTCGCCCGGCGACGGCACCGCCGACATCGTCCAGATCGCGCCTGGCCAGCGCGAGGCGCCCAACCTGACGGCGCTGCTGGCCGATCCGGCCGTCACCAAGCTGTTCCATTACGGCCGCTTCGACATCGCGGTGCTGTTTCACGCCTTCGGCGTTCTCGCCGAGCCGGTGTTCTGCACCAAGATCGCCTCGCGCCTGGTGCGCACCTATACCGACCGGCACGGCCTCAAGGACATCTGCGCCGAGCTGATCGGCGTCTATCTCTCCAAGGCGCAGCAATCGTCGGACTGGGGGGCCGAGACCCTGACGCCGGAGCAGCTCGACTACGCCGCGTCCGACGTGCTCTATTTGCACAGGCTGCGCGAAGTGCTCGTCGCCCGCCTCGCCCGCGAGAACCGCACCGGCCTCGCCGAGGCCTGCTTCCGCTTCCTGCCGTCGCGCTCGAAGCTCGACCTCGCCGGTTGGCCGGAAACCGACATCTTCGCTCACACCTAGAAGTTTAAGTCCTCCTTAAATCGCCGCATTTAGCCTCCATCGCCAAGCCGCACCAAACGGGGATTGCGGGGCGCATGGCAGGCAGGGACAAGAACAGGCGGATCGAGCCGAGCTTCGACGAGGCGGCGCCCGCGCGGGCGACGGCCGCATGGTCGCTCAGCGAGGACGACCGCGTCGTGCCCTCGACCCGCCGCAAGCCGGCACCGAAGAAGAAGCAGAAAGGCGCCGCCGGCGGCCGCCGCAGCAAGGCGCGGCAACGCAGCCGTGGGCTGACCGGCTCGCTGGGGCGCCTCTTCTACTGGGCGCTGGTGACGCTGATCTGGGGCGGCATCGGGCTTGCCGGCATCGTCGCCTATTACGGCGCCCAGATGCCGAGCGCCACCACCTGGGCGATTCCCGACCGGCCGCCCAATGTGCGCATCGTCTCGGCCGACGGCCAGCTCGTCGCCAATCGCGGCCTGACCGGCGGCGAGGCCGTCGGCCTGCACGAGATGTCGCCCTACATTCCGCAGGCGGTGGTCGCCATCGAAGATCGCCGCTACTACGCGCATTTCGGCGTCGACCCGATCGGGCTGGCCCGCGCCATGGCCGAGAACGTGATGCAAGGGCGCCTCACCCAGGGCGGCTCCACGCTGACGCAGCAGCTGGCCAAGAACCTCTTCCTGAAGCCCGAGCGGACGCTGGAGCGCAAGGTGCAGGAGGTGCTGCTCGCGCTGTGGCTGGAGCAGAAATACACCAAGGACCAGATCCTGGAGATGTACCTCAACCGGGTCTATTTCGGCTCCGGCGCCTATGGCGTCGACGCTGCGGCCCGCCGTTATTTCGGCAAGGGCGCCCGCGACGTCACGCTGTCCGAGGCGGCGACGCTTGCCGGCCTGCTCAAGGCGCCGTCGCGGCTGTCGCCGGCCCGCGATCCCAAGGCGGCGGAGCAGCGCGCCCAGCTGGTGCTGGCCGCCATGCGCGACCAGCGGCTGATCGGCGACAAGGAGCTCGCCACGGCGATGAGCGCGCCGGCTGCCCGCGCCGCCTCCTACTGGACGGGCTCGGAGAACTATGTCGCCGACCGCATCATGGACGAGCTGCCGGGCCTGATCGGCGACGTGCGCAGCGACATCGTCGTCGACACGACGGTCGACCTCACCTTGCAGAAGTTGGCCGAGCACTCGATCCGGCGGCTGATTGCCGAGAAGGGCGATAAGCTCGACGTCACCCAGGGCGCCCTGGTGTCGATCGACAATTCGGGCGCGGTGCGCGCCATGGTGGGCGGCGCCGACTATGCCGATAGCCAGTTCGACCGCGCCTCGGCGGCGCGCCGCCAACCCGGCTCGGCGTTCAAGCCGTTCGTCTTCCTCGCCGCCGTCGAGGCGGGACGCACGCCCGACAGCGTGCGCAACGACGCGCCGGTGCGCATCGGCAAATGGACGCCGGAGAACTACAACGGCAAGTATTTCGGCCGCGTCACCCTGTCGACGGCGCTCGCCAAGTCGCTCAATTCGGTCGCCGCCCAGCTGGCGATGGAGGTCGGCCCCGACGCCGTCGTCGAGGTGGCCCATCGCATGGGCATCGAATCCAAGCTGCAGAGCAACGTCACCATCGCGCTCGGCACCTCCGAGGTCACCCCGCTCGAGCTGACCGCCGCCTATGTGCCCTTCGCCAATGGCGGCTACCGCCCCGACGTCCATTTCGTGCGCCGCGTCACCACGGCGGCGGGCGAGGTGCTTTACGAGAACCCGATGAGCGGCAGCGCCCGCGTCATCAGCCCCGAGGCGGTCGGCATGATGAACGCCATGCTGCGCCAGACCGTCGAGAGCGGCACGGCCCGCAAGGCCGCCTTCGGCTTCCCGGCCGCCGGCAAGACAGGCACCACGCAGAACTCGCGCGACGCCTGGTTCGTCGGCTACACAGCCAACCTCACCACCGGCGTCTGGTTCGGCAACGACAACGCCAAGGCCACCAGGAACATCACCGGCGGCTCGCTGCCGGTCGAGGCCTGGCACGAGTTCATGGTCGCCGCGCATGAGGGCGTGCCGGTGGCCGAGCTGCCCGGCTCCTGGACGCCGGTCCCCCAGGTCGAGGATGCCTTCGCGCCGCCGGTGGCCGGCCTGCCAGCGGCCGAGCCGGCGCCGCGCCGCGCTGTCGCCGCCTCGCCTCGCCAGGCGGAGCCGGTCGCCACGCCGCCCGTCGACGATTTCGCGCCGCCGGTCGACAGCACCGCCTCGGTCCGCCGCCCGGTGCCGCCGGCCGACGTGGGCGGGCCGACGGTGCGGCGCCAGTCGTCCTTCCTGGACGTCATCATGGGCAACAATTGACCGCAGCCGTCGACGCGCCCTCGTAAAGAGGTCCCGGCTTCTCTACATTGACGGGGCGGAGGCGAGCCATGGCGGAGCCGGATCCCAGGAAGACCATCGTTCTGACCGGTGCCAGCCGCGGCATCGGCCATGCTACGGTCAAGCGCTTCTCGCGCGAGGGCTGGCGGGTCGTCACCTGCTCGCGCCAGGCCTTCTCGGATGATTGCCCCTGGCCGGCCGGCCCGGAGGACCACATCCAGGTCGATCTCTCCGACCTCGAGGACGTCGGCGTCGCCGTCTCCGAGATCCGCCACCGGCTGGAGGCGCATGGCGGTCGGCTCCACGCGCTGGTCAACAATGCCGGCATCTCGCCCAAGCTCCCCGACGGCAGCCGCCTCAACTCCATGGAAACGCCGATGCATGTGTGGCGCGACGTCTTCCAGGTCAATTTCTTCGCGCCGATCATGCTGGCGCGCGGCCTGTTCAAGGAGCTGGCGGCCGCCCGCGGCTCGGTGGTCAACGTCACCTCGATCGCCGGCACGCGCGTTCACCCCTTCGCCGGCACCGCCTACGCCACCTCGAAGGCCGCGCTGGGGGCGCTGACGCGCGAGATGGCCGCCGATTTCGGGCCGCACGGCATCCGCGTCAATGCGATTGCTCCGGGTGAGATCGACACGACGATCCTGTCGCCGGGCACCGAGCGGCTGGTCGAGACGATCCCCTTGCGGCGGCTGGGGATGACCTCGGAGGTCGCCGACATCATCTTCTTCCTGTGCTCCGGCGAGGCCGCCTATGTGACGGGCTCCGAAATCCACATCAACGGCGGCCAGCACGTCTAGCGCGTCAGGCACGAGCCTCGGGCTGGCCGTTTTCCTTCATCACTTCCTCGACGATGCCGCGGGCGATCTCCCGCTCGCCCATGATCACGACATCGGCGCCCAATCCGGACAAATGCTCCACCTCGGCATCGGAATGGGCGCGCGCGATGATGCGCAGGCCGGGGTTCGCCGCGCGCGCCCGCATCGCCACCTGCCCGGCCTCGAAGGCGTTGGGCACGGCGAGGATCAGCCGCGCCGCGCCCGCCGGATTGGCCATGTCGAAGGTCTCGGCGTCGGCGGCGTTGCCGACGATGGTCTCCACCCGCTCCTCGCGCAGGCGGGCGACCGCCTTGTCGGCATCCTCGATCACCAGATAGGGCAGGCCCTCGGCCTTGAGCGCCTTGCCGACCAGCGAGCCGACCCGCCCGTAGCCGACCAGGATCGTGTGGCCGGAGAGCCTGGTCGGCGTCGGTGGCAGGTCGGCCGCTCCCGTCGGCTCCACCGGGCCGGCTTCCGCGGCGGCCGGCCGATCGAGGCGCGGCCGCAGCCGGTCGATGGCGGCGAAGGCCAGCGGGTTGATCAGGATGGACAGGATCGCGCCGGCCAGGATGAGGTCGCGGCCCTGCTCGGGAAGCAGCTGCAGGCCGACGCCGAGCTCGGCCAGGATGAAGGAGAACTCGCCGATCTGCGCCAGGCTGGCCGAAATCGTCAGCGCCGTGGCCAGCGGGTAGCGGAAGGCCAGCATGATGAGCGAGGGCGGCCACCGACTTGCCGATCACGATGATGAACACGGTGGCCAGGATCGGCCAGGTGTTGTTGAGAAGGCTCGTCGGGTCGAACAGCATGCCGACCGACACGAAGAACAGCACCGAGAAGGCGTCGCGGAGCGGCAGCGATTCCTCCGCGGCGCGGTGGCTGAGCTCGGATTCGCTCATGATCATCCCGGCAAAGAAGGCGCCGAGGGCCAGCGACACGCCGAACAGCTTGGCGGCGCCGAAGGCGACGCCGAGCGCGATCGCCAGCACCGCCAGGCGGAACAGCTCGCGCGAGCCGGTGTGCGCCACGTAGTGCAGCAGCCAGGGGATCACCCGCCGCCCGACCACCAGCATCAGGACGACGAAGGCGACGACCTTGGCCAGCGTCAGGCCGAGCACGCCCCACAGGCCGAGACCGGCCTCGATGCCGAGCGGATCGGCGCCGGCCTCGACGCTCGAGCCGTCGCCGCCGAGCACGCCCGCCAGCGCCGGCAGCAGCACCAGTGCCAGCACCATCGCCAGGTCTTCGACGATCAGCCAGCCGACGGCGATCCTCCCCCGTTCCGTCTCCAGCAGCCGCCGCTCCTGCAGCGCGCGCAGCAGCACCACGGTGCTCGCCACCGAGAGGGCGAGGCCGAACACCAGGCCGGCGCCCGTCGACCAGCCGAGCAGCCAGGCGAGCCCGGCCCCCAGCGCCGTCGCCAGCGCGATCTGCACGATCGCCCCCGGCACGGCGATGGCGCGCACCGACAACAGGTCCTTGAGCGAGAAATGCAGGCCGACGCCGAACATCAGCAGGATGACGCCCATCTCGGCCAGCTCCAGCGCCAGATGCTGGTCGGCGACGAAGCCTGGCGTGTGCGGGCCGACCAGCACGCCGGCGAGCAGATAGCCGACGAGCGGCGGGATGCGGAAGCGGTTGGCGAGCGCGCCGAAGATGAACGCAAGCCCGAGACCGGCGACGATGGTGGCGATCAAGGGCGTGTCATGAGGCATCGGCGACGGGGTCCTTCCGGGCGGCAGTGTGTGGAGGTGCCCGGACGGACGCCCCGGCACCTCCAATAATGTGTATGGCGGTGGCCCGGCGCAACCCGAGCGGCGCCATTTCGCCCGCAAGGAGGCCGCTCTCAGCCGAATTGTGGGTTGCAAATGACGCCCGACAAGCTAGACCCGCGCCCGGCCGCCATGTCAGATCGGCGCCCATGCGCCGCCAATGCAGGGAATGGAAGACAGAATGAGCGACTATGACGTGCTTTGCATCGGCAATGCGATCGTCGACATCATCGCCCAGTGCGACGATGCCTTCCTGAGCGAGAACGCCATCATCAAGGGCGCCATGAACCTGATCGACGCCGACCGCGCCGAGCTGCTCTACGCGCGGATGGGCCCGGCCATCGAGGCTTCGGGCGGCTGCGCCGGCAACACCGCGGCCGGCATCGCCAGCTTCGGCGGCCGCGCCGCCTTCTTCGGCAAGGTTTCGGACGACAAGCTCGGCGAGGTCTACGCCCACGACATCCGCGCCCAGGGCGTCGCCTTCGACACCCGCCCGCTGCAGGGCGAGCCGCCGACCGCCCGCTCCATGATCTTCGTGACGCCGGATGGCGAGCGCTCGATGAACACCTATCTCGGCGCCTGCGTCGAGCTCGGCCCCGACGATGTCGAGGCCGACAAGGCGAGCGGCGCCAAGGTCACTTATTTCGAGGGCTATCTGTGGGATCCCCCGCGGGCCAAGCAGGCGATCCGCATGGCCGCCGAGCTCGCCCATGCCGCCGGCCGCCAGATGTCGATGACGTTGTCCGACCCGTTCTGCGTCGACCGCTACCGCGGCGAGTTCCTCGATCTGATGCGCTCGCGCACCGTCGACATCGTCTTCGCCAATGAGAGCGAGGTGAAGTCGCTCTACCAGACGGCCTCGTTCGAGGCTGCCCTCGATGCCATCCGCAAGGACTGCCTGATTGCCGCCGTCACCCGCTCGGAGCTCGGTTCGATCGTCATCAGCGGCGACAGGACGGTGCCCATCGAGGCGATCCCCATTGCCGAGCTGGTCGACACGACGGGCGCCGGCGACCTCTATGCGGCGGGCTTCCTCTACGGCTACACCAGCGGCCGCGACCTCGAGACCTGCGGCCGCCTGGGCTCGCTGGCGGCCGGCCTGTGCATCCAGCAGATCGGGCCGCGCCCGCGCCAGAACCTGCGTATCGAGGCCGAGCAGGCAGGCCTGATCTAGGGGATGTCCTCCGGCCGCCGGCCGGGGCGGCTGCGATAGGGCGGAAAAGTCCAGCCGAAGCGCAGCGCGCCGCCGCGCACGCCGAATCCGACCAGGAAGGCGATGGTCGTCACCGCCGGTTCCGGCATGCGGGCGATGTAGAGGAAGGTGAAGACGGCAGCCCCGGCCAGCGCCGCGGTGACGTAGACCTCCGGCCGCAGCAGCACCGTCGGCTCGCCGGACACCATGTCGCGCAGGATTCCCCCGAACGTCGCGGTGAGGATGCCGGTGACGATGGCGACCGAGGCCGAGCCGGTCACCACCAAGCCCTTCGCAGCGCCCATCACGGCGAAGGCGGCGAGGCCGATGGCGTCGAGCCAGAGCAGCACCCGGTAGCGCGATTCCAGCCGATACGCGGTGTAGTAGACGACGATCGCCACGACCGAGCAGATGAGCAAATAGTCTGGGTTGGCGACCCAGAACACCGGAACGCCGAGGATCAGGTCGCGGAAGGTTCCGCCGCCGATGCCGGTGATGGTGGCAAGGAAGAGGAACCCGATGATGTCGAGCTCCTTGCGCGAGGCGGCGAGCGCGCCGGTGGCCGCGAAGACGGCCACGCCGGCATAGTCGAGAAGCAGGATCGGCGTCATGCCCTGCTTCCTAGAGCATTTTGCAGCCAGGTGGAATCACCTGGCGTAGCACAAATGCGGCTAAAACAAAGAGATAGAGCAGGTCATCCGTTTCTGTGAAACGGTGAACTGCTCTAGCATGCGCGACCCGGCGGGGAGAGGGGTAAGGCCCGCCCTCAGGCGTCCTTCTCGGCGCTCGAATCGACCGGCCCCGGCTCGACGGACGCATCGGTGCCACCCGCCTGCTTCGGCCCGCCCTTGGAAACGCCGACCATCGCCGGCCGAAGCACGCGGTCGCCGATCGAATAGCCCGGCTGCACCACCTGCACCACCGTGTTGGCCGGCACGCTCGGGTTCGGCACCTCGAACATCGCCTGGTGGAAGTTGGGATCGAACCGCTCGCCTTCCGGGGCGAGCTGCTTGACGCCGTGGCGTTCGAGCGCGGAGAGCATGGCGCGCTCCGTCATCTCGACGCCCTCCACCAGCGAGGCAAATCCGGCACCGCCGACAGCCTTCGCCTCTGCCGGGATCGCGTCGAGCGCCCGCCGCAGATTGTCCGACACCGAAAGCATGTCGCGGGCGAAGTTGGCGATCGCATAGGAGCGCGCATCGTGGACGTCCCGCGCCGTGCGCCGGCGCAGGTTCTCCATCTCGGCCGCGACGCGCAGCGCCCGGTCCTTGAACTCGTCGTTTTCCTTCATCAGCCGCGTGACGAGCTCGTAGGCGTCGCCATTGCCGGTTTCCTGAGCGGCTGCGCGCTCGCCCGCCTCGGCTTCGCTGCCCCCGGCCTCCTCGGCCGAGCGCTGGTTCTTCGCCTGGTCGCTCATCGCATCATCCCGTATCGTCGGTTTCCTGCAAGTTGCGCCCGATATCGATGCTCGCAGGCCAAAAATCAAGGGATAAAGCCGTTGGCGGCCTCAGCGCAGCATGCGGCTGATGAGCTGCGCGGTATAGTCCACCATCGGCACGATGCGCGCATAATTGAGCCGCGTCGGGCCGATCACGCCCAGCGCTCCGATCACCCGCGAGTCCTTGTCGCGATAGGGCGCCACCACCAGCGACGATCCGGACAGCGAGAAAAGCCGGTTCTCGGAGCCGATGAAGATGCGCACGCCGGACCCTTCCTCGGCCAGGTCGAGCAGCTGCATCAGCCCGTCCTTGGTCTCCAGATCCTCGAACAGGTGCTTGAGCAGCTCGATATCGGCTTGCGCGGTGACGTTCTGGAGCAAATTGGCGCGGCCGCGTACGATCAGCCGGGCCGGCAGGTCGCTTTCGGCCCCCGACCACACCGCCAGGCCCTTTTCCACCATGTCTTGCGAGAGCGTGTCGAGCGCCGCCTTGGTCTCGTCGCGCAGCCGGGTGATCTCGGCCTTGGCCTCGGCCAGCGTGCGGCCGCGAATGTGGGCGTTGAGGTAGTTGGAGGCCTCGTGGAGTTGCCAGGCGGTGACGCCGGCCGGCAGGTCGACCACCCGGTTCTCGACGTCGCCGTTCTGCGAGACCAGCACGGCCAGCGCCTTGGTCGGCTCGAGCTGGATGAACTCGATGTGCTTGAGCGCCGTCTCGCTCTTGGTCGCCAGCACCAGCCCGGCGCCGCGGGACAGCCCGGAAAGCAGCTGGCTGGCCTCCGTCAGCATGTGTTCGAGGCTGCCGCCGCTGGGCGAGCCCCGCATTTGCGCCTCGATGACGTTGCGCTCCTCGTCCGACAGGTCTCCCACCTCCAGGAAGGCGTCGATGAACAGCCGAAGCCCCTTCTGCGTCGGCAGCCGGCCGGCCGAGATGTGCGGCGCATAGACCAGGCCGAGATGCTCGAGGTCGCTCATCACGTTGCGCACCGTGGCCGGCGACAGCGAATGCGGCAGCATGCGCGACAGGTTGCGCGAGCCGAGCGGCTCGCCCTCCTTGAGATAGGTGTCGACGATCATGCGGAAGATCTCGCGCGAACGCGTGTCGAGAGCTTGCAGGGTCTGGTCGACGGCGGGATCGCTCATGGTTTCCGAACCACTCCTTGTCGGCAGAGGATATAGATTTGCCGCACCGGAACACAACCTGTGACAAGCCGGCGTTTTCCTTTGCGCCGTCCGCCGCATGCCGCTACAAGCCCGACGAAAGGTCATCCCGGACATCGAAGCATGCGTCCCTCTCGAAGACAGAACGACGAAATGCGCGCCATTTCCTTCGAGCGCGGCGTCTCCAAGCACGCCGAGGGGTCGTGCCTCATCAAGTTCGGCGACACCCATGTGCTGTGCACCGCCAGCCTCGAGGAGAAGGTGCCCGGCTGGATGCGCAACAGCGGCAAGGGCTGGGTAACCGCCGAGTATGGCATGCTGCCCCGCGCCACCGGCGACCGCATGCGGCGCGAGGCCGCCGCCGGCAAGCAGGGCGGGCGCACGCTGGAGATTCAGCGCCTCATCGGCCGCAGCCTGCGAGCGGTAGTCGACCTGCAGGCGCTGGGCGAGATGCAGATCACCGTCGATTGCGACGTGTTGCAGGCCGACGGCGGCACGCGCACCGCCTCCATCACCGGCGCCTGGGTGGCGCTGCACGATTGCCTGCGCTGGATGGAGGCACGCCAGATGGTCAGCGTCCAGAAGGTCCTCAGGGACCACGTCGCCGCCATTTCCTGCGGCATCTGCGACGGCCAGACGGTCATCGACCTTGACTATGCCGAGGATTCCGCGGCCGGCACCGACGCCAATTTCGTCATGACCGGCAGGGCCGGCATCGTCGAAGTGCAGGGCACGGCAGAGGGCGTGCCGTTTTCCGAGGAGGAGTTCCTGGCGCTGCTTTCCCTCGCCAAGCGCGGCATCCAGCGGCTGGTCGGCCTGCAAGAGATGGCGGTCGCCTGAGGACAGCCATGCGTCCTGCGGCGATCCTCGAATCCTCCCTCTACGTGGCCGACCTGGCGGCGGCGGAAGCCTTCTACGGCGGCGTCCTCGGCCTGCCGCCGATTGCCCGCGCCGAGGGCCGGCATGCCTTTTTCCGCTGCGGGGAGGGCGTCCTGCTGCTGTTCGATGCTTCTGCGACCGAGCTGCCGCCGGCCCCGGACGCGCGCCTGCCGGTGCCGCCGCATGGCGCGCGCGGCCCGGGTCATCTGTGCTTTGCTGCCGAAGCCGAGGAATTCGAGGCCTGGCGCGCCCACCTCGAAGCGCACGGCGTCGACATCGAGGCGGACTTCACCTGGCCGAATGGCGGCCGCTCGATCTATTTCCGCGACCCGTCCGGCAACTCGCTGGAGTTCGCCGAGCCGAGGATCTGGGGGTGACCATGCCTTCGCTCGACGGCGAGATCGTCCTGGCCAGCCACAATGCGGGCAAGCTGCGCGAATTCGCCGGCCTGATGGCCCCGTTCGGCCTCAATGTGCGCTCGGCCGCGGACTACGGCCTGCCCGAGCCGGAGGAGACCGGTTCGACCTTCGAGGAGAACGCCCTGATCAAGGCGCTGGCGGCGGCCCGCGCCACCGGCCTGCCGGCCCTGTCCGACGATTCCGGACTGATGGTCGACGCCCTGGGCGGCCAGCCCGGCGTCCACACGGCCGACTGGGCGGCGCGGCCCGACGGCAGCCGCGACTTCATGATGGCCATGCAGAAGACAGAGGCGCTGCTCGAAGCCAGGGGCGCGCTCGCGCCTGCCGAGCGCACCGGCCGCTTCGTGGCGGTGATCTGCCTCGCTGCGCCAGACGGCACGGCCGAGTATTTCCGCGGCGAGGCGCCGGGCCGGCTGGTCTGGCCGCCGCGCGGCGACAAGGGCTTCGGCTACGATCCGGTGTTCGTCCCCGACGGCCACGATCGCACCTTCGGCGAGATGACCGCCGAGGAAAAGCACGGCTGGACGCCGGGCCAGGCTTCCGCCCTTTCGCACCGGGCGCGCGCCTTCCGCGCGTTCGCCCGCGCCCGGCTAGGCGCCCCATGACCCTCGCGCCGGACCGCACGCCGGGCTTCGGCGTCTACGTTCACTGGCCCTTCTGCGCGGCTAAGTGCCCGTATTGCGACTTCAACTCGCATGTCCGCCATCAACCGGTCGACCAGCAGCGCTTCGCCGACGCCTTCGCCGCCGAGCTCGTCGACGATGCGGGCGCGCACCGGTCCGCGCACGGTCACCAGCATCTTCCTCGGCGGCGGCACGCCATCGCTGATGAAGCCCGAAACGGTGGCGGCGGTGCTGGAGGCGGTGGCGGCGCGCTGGACGGTGGCGGCCGGCGCCGAGATCACCCTGGAGGCCAACCCGACCTCGGTCGAGGCAGGGCGCTTCCGCGGCTATCGCGCAGCCGGCGTCAACCGCGTCTCGCTGGGCGTCCAGGCGCTCGACGACGCCGATCTCGCTTCGCTCGGGCGGCGCCACTCGGTGGCCGACGCGCTGGGGGCGATCGGCCTGGCGCGCGAGATCTTTCCCCGGCTCTCCTTCGACCTCATCTATGCGCGGCCCAGGCAGACGCTGGAAGCCTGGTCGGCCGAGCTCGAACGGGCGATCGACCTGGCGGCCGACCATCTGTCGCTCTACCAGCTCACCATCGAGGACGGCACGCCGTTCCAGGCGCTCCACGCCGCCGGAAAGCTGGTCGTGCCCGACGGCGATCACGCGGCCGACCTCTACCGGCTGACCCAGGAGGTCACCACGGCGCACGGCCTGCCCGCCTACGAGATCTCCAACCATGCGCGCCCCGGCGCGGAGAGCCGCCACAATTTGACCTACTGGCGCTATGGCGAATATGTCGGCGTCGGGCCTGGCGCGCACGGCCGCTTCGTCGAGGACGGGCGTCGCGTCGTCACCGTCGCCGAGCGGCATCCCGAGACCTGGCTCGCTCTGGTCGAGACGGAAGGCCACGGCACCGTCGGCGGCGAGATCCTCACGGTCGAGGAAGAGGCCGACGAGTTCCTGCTGATGGGGCTGCGGCTTGCCGAGGGCATCGACCTTGCCCGCTACGAACGCCTCTCCGGGCGCTCGCTGGCCCGCGAAAGGCTGTCGATCCTGCAGGAGGAAGGCTTGGTGGCGCCGATCGGCAACTCGCGGCTGCGCGCCACGCCCGCCGGCATGATCGTGCTCGACGCAGTCGTCGCCGACCTGGCGCGCTGAGCGCCTGTCAGCTGGGTTTGTCGGCAGGCGTCGTCTCGGCGGCCCGTTTTTCTTCCTGGGCGCGCTTTTCCGCCTTGCGTCGCGCTTCGTCGTCGGACACCCGTGTCGGGCTCAAAATACCCTTGCGGCCGACATAGTAGGGCTCGAAGGCATCGGAAATCTGCAACGTGTTCATCGGGAGCCTCCCGGGGAGGAACCCCACGAAACTCGCAGCAACCGAGAAAGTTCCTTCGCCTGGGTCCGGCAACGGCAAATTGTGATGGCGGTGGGTTCCTCGCCGCCGTGACCCGTGCCAGAAAGGCACCGTGGAGCGGGAAAGCGACAAAAACGAGCGGCGCTATGTCATCGGCCAGGCGACCTTTTCGGCCCGGCCGCTGACGCCGGCGCTCTATCTGGTCGCCACGCCGATCGGCAATCTGGGCGACGTCACCTTGCGTGCCCTGGAAACGTTGGCTTCGGCCGACATCGTCGCCTGCGAGGACACCCGCGTGACCCGTGTCCTGCTGTCGCGCTACGGCATGCCGCGCAAGCTCACCGCCTATCACGAGCACAACGAGGCCGAGGCGGCGCCGCGGCTGATTGCGGCGATCGGCGAAGGCAGGTCGGTCGCTCTGGTCTCCGATGCGGGAACCCCGCTGGTCTCCGATCCCGGCTACCGCCTGGTTCGCCAGGCCAACGAGGCGGATGTTCGGGTCGTGCCGGTGCCGGGACCGTCGGCGGTCCTCGCGGCGCTGTCGGCCTCAGGCCTGCCCACCGACGCATTTTTCTTTGCCGGCTTTCTTCCGCCCAAGGACGGCCAGCGCAAGTCCCGTCTGGACGAGCTGCGCGCCGTTCCCGGCACGCTGGTCTTCTTCGAGTCGCCGCGCCGACTGGCCGCTTCGCTCGGCGCCATGGCCGAGAAGCTGGGGAACCGGCCGGCCGCCGTCGGACGCGAGCTCACCAAGCTCTACGAGGAGATGCGCACGGGGCGCCTCGCCGACCTTGCAGAGGCGTTTGGGGAGCGCGAAGGGCTCAAGGGCGAGGTCGTCGTCGTCGTCGGCCCACCGGATGCCACCGCGCCGCAGGCCGCCGACGTCGACGCTTTGCTCCTATCCTTGTCGCGCGACCTGCCTGCGTCGAAGGCGGCAGCCGAAGCAGCCCGCCTGACTGGCGGCAGCCGACCCGAGCTGTACCGCCGGCTTCTCGCCTTGAAGGAAGGTTCGTGACGCAGACGATACGCCGGCTAAAGGCCTATCGCCGGGGCCGGCGCAGCGAATGGATCGCCGCGCTGGCGCTGATGGCTAAGGGCTACCGCATCGTCGCCCGCGGCTACCGCACCCGTCTCGGCGAGATCGATCTCATCGCGCGCCGACGCGACCTGGTGCTGATCGTCGAGGTCAAGGCGCGGCCGACGCTGATGGAGGCGATGGAGGCAATCGACCGTGTGTCCCAGCGACGCATCGAGGCCGCCGCCGACCAGTGGCTGGCGCACCAGCCGGAACGGCATCGTCTGTCGCTGCGCTTCGACATGATCGCCGTGCTGCCGCGCCGCTGGCCGGTGCACGTGCCCCGCATCTTCGACGGCAGCGCCTGACGAAGCGCCTTCAGCGTCGCGACACCCGCATCGGCAGGCCGCCTTGCGGCTGGGTGGTCAGCTTCTGGACCGGCCACGGCCGGGTCTCCTCGGTGCTGTCGAACCGGTAGCGCGACATCAGCACCCCCAGCGCGATCACCGCCTCCTGCATGGCGAAGCTGGCGCCGATGCAGGTCCGCGGCCCGGCGCCGAACGGCAGGTACTGGTAGCGGTCGATGCGCTCCCGGTTGCCGGGGTGGAACCGCTCCGGCAGGAAGGCATCCGGCTGCTCCCAGAGCTTGCGGTGCCGATGCACGGTCCACGGCATCACCAGCACCTGCGCCCCCTTGGGCAGCACGAGGTCCTTGTAGCGGTCGTCGGCCAGCGGCTCGCGGTTGATCGACGGCGCCGGCGGATAAAGCCGCATCGCCTCCTCGAACGCCGACCGGGTGAACGGCATCAGTTCCAGCCACTTCGCGGGGTCTGGCTCGCTCCGCGTCACCTGGTCGATCTCGGCCTCGATGCGTTCGCGCTCCCACGGCGCCTCCGCCAGCATGTAGATCGTCCATCCCAGTGCTCTGGCGGTGGTCTCGTGGCCAGCGCCGATGAAGGTGATGATGTTGTCCTCGATCTCGCTGCGGGAGAGCCCTTGCGGCCCTTCCGCCCTGAGCAGCAGGGTCAGGAAGTCCTCAGGCGCGCCCGCCGCATCCGTCGCCAGGCGTTGCTCGCGCAAGGCCACCGTATCGGTGACGATCTTGCGAAAATAGGCCATGGTCCGGCGCCCGCGCAGCCGCGTCACCCGCGGCAGCCATTGCGGCGCCCGCAAGAGGTCCAGCGGGTCGACGCGCCCCATGGTCTCGAACAGCCGGTCGATCTCGTGCGAGAAGTTGGTCTGACCGCCGGCGATCTCGCCGGAGAACAGCGTCTCGGCCAGGATGTCGTAGGTCAGCATGGTCATGTCGTGAGCCACGTCCACCATGCCGCCCGTCTCGTAGCCGTCGGCGAAGGCGTGCGAACGCCGCAGCATGGCGGGCGCGAAGCCGAAGATGTGGCGCGGCGTGAACACTGGCGCCATCGCCTTGCGCGAGCGCTTCCAGACGTCGCCCTCGGCGGTCAGCAGGCCGTCGCGCAGGATCGGCCTGAGGATCATCTGCCGCACGGTGGCGAGCTTGTAGTTGCGCGTATTGTCGACCAGCACGTGGCGGATCAGGCCAGGATCGTTGGCGATCACCAGCGGCCCGCCGACGCCGCGCACCGAAATCCACGGCTCGTTGTAGGAAGGCTCGCCCCACAGCTCCAGCGGATTGCGATAGACGATCCGCATCATCTCCAGCGTGGAGGGCGGCACGCTCCGCGGCTTCGGCGCCGGCGGCACGAACGGGATCGGCTTGGTGTCCATGCCCTGAACTTAGGGAGTGCGGGCCCTGCCGTCCATGCGGCCGCGTCGGCTCAATCGGCGGCCATGCTCACGGCAGGCCCGCCGGCGAGCCAGGCGCCGAGCAACCGCGTGTCCTCGTCGGTGAGCATGTGGCCGGCGGCGATGAGATGCGCCTCGACGTCGGCGCCTCGCTTGGCCAGCACCTCCGCGAGCGCCGGCGCATAGCGGGCGTAGAGCTGGTCTTCGCGACCGGCCACCACCAGGAAGCGGGACCGCGACAGGTCGCCCGCCGGTGGCTTGTCGAGCACCGGCATGGCGCGTAGCAGCGCCGCCTGGCGCACCAGCCGCGGCTCGAGCAGCGCCAGCGCCGCCACCAGATTGGCGCCGTTGGAGTAGCCGACGAAGCTGAGCCGCCCCGCGTCGAGCCCGTAGGCCTCGACGGCATCGCCCAGAAAATCGGCGAAGGCGGCGGCTTCGGAGCGAATGTCTTTCTGGTCGAAGCGCACCGGCGTCACCCGCCGGTACCAGCGCGTCACCCCGTCCTGCAGCACGCGACCCCGCACGCCGAGCAGCGTGGCGCGCGGCGCCGCCTCGCGGGCGAGCGGCATCAGCGTTTCCTCGTCGCCGCCCGAGCCGTGCAGCAGCACCAGCACGTCGCCGTTGGCGCGCTCCGGGCGCTCCAGGCGGTGCGCGAAGCCGAGCTCGGGCAACGGACGGGTCGATGCGGGGGATTTCGTCATGGTTTTCGGTCCGCCATGCGGCTGTGCGGGTTCGTGGAGCTGTGGTTTGGCGCCCGCCGGCAGTGAGGTCAAGGCGCTGAGCGCCGCGGCGAGGAGCATGGGAGCGAGGCGGCGAACGGGCATGGCGGCGAAGGTGGGAGGCAAAGCTTAAGGGAGCGTTGACCATCCCGCTCGCGCAACGGGTGAATAGGGCCCGATTTCCGCCGAAAAGCCGGGCTTTCGTGTCGATCGGAGTTTGGAGAATCGACCCCGAACACCTATATTTTGCATAGTCGAGGCGCGTGATTCGGAGTTCTTCCGCGCGCCATCTCCTGCACCGACCCGCGAAAGACTTTTCATGAGCGAAACGCCCGACCTCCCGACCGGCGAAACCCCGGAATATGGCGCCGATTCCATCAAGGTGCTGAAGGGGCTCGATGCCGTGCGGAAGCGGCCCGGAATGTACATCGGCGACACCGATGACGGCTCCGGCCTCCACCACATGGTCTACGAGGTGGTGGACAATGCGATCGACGAGGCGCTGGCCGGGCACGCCACGCTGGTGACCGTCACTCTCAATCCGGACGGCTCCTGCACGGTCACCGACAATGGTCGCGGCATTCCGACCGAAATCCACCCGTCCGAGGGGGTGTCGGCCGCCGAGGTCATCATGACCCAGCTGCATGCCGGCGGCAAATTCGACCAGAACTCCTACAAGGTTTCCGGCGGCCTGCATGGCGTCGGCGTCTCGGTCGTCAACGCGCTGTCGGTCTGGCTGCGGCTGAAGATCCTCCGCAAGGGCCGCGTCAACGAGATGTCCTTCACCAACGGAGTGGCCGACGAGCCGCTGGCCGAGACGGGCGATGCGGGCGAGGCGACCGGCACCGAGGTCACCTTCCTGCCCTCGCCCGAGACCTTCACCATGGTCGAGTTCGACTATGCCACGCTGGAGCACCGGTTGCGCGAGCTCGCCTTCCTGAATTCCGGCGTCCGCATCGTGCTGACCGACCGCCGCCATGCCGACGTCAAGGTTCAGGAGCTGCTCTACGTGGGCGGGCTTGAGGAGTTCGTCAAATACCTCGACCGTGCCAAGAAGCCCTTGATCGACAAGCCGATCGCCATCCGCAACGAGCGCGACGGCATCACGGTCGAGGTCGCGATGTGGTGGAACGACAGCTATCACGAGAACGTGCTGTGCTTCACCAACAACATCCCGCAGCGCGACGGCGGCACCCATCTCGCCGGGTTTCGCGGGGCGCTCACCCGCCAGGTGACCGGCTATGCCAAATCCTCCGGCCTGACCAAGAAGGAGAAGGTGACGCTGACCGGCGACGACTGCCGCGAGGGGCTGACGGCGGTGCTTTCGATCAAGGTTCCCGACCCGAAATTCTCCTCGCAGACCAAGGACAAGCTGGTCTCCTCCGAGGTTCGCCCGGTGGTCGAGGGGCTGGTCAACGAGGCGCTTGGCACCTGGCTCGAGGAGCATCCGGCCGAGGCCAGGGTGCTGATCGGCAAGGTGGTCGAGGCCGCGGCGGCCCGCGAGGCCGCGCGCAAGGCGCGCGAGCTCACCCGGCGCAAGGGCGTGCTCGACATCACCTCCTTGCCCGGCAAGCTGGCCGACTGCCAGGAGCGCGATCCCGCCAAGTCGGAGCTGTTCATCGTCGAGGGCGATTCGGCCGGCGGCTCGGCCAAGGGCGGCCGTTCGCGTCAGAACCAGGCGATCCTGCCTTTGCGCGGCAAGATCCTCAATGTCGAGCGCGCCCGCTTCGACCGCATGCTGTCTTCCGACATGATCGGCACGCTGATCACGGCGCTCGGCACGTCGATCGGCAAGGACGAGTTCAACGCCGACCGGCTGCGCTACCACAAGATCATCATCATGACCGACGCCGACGTCGACGGCGCCCACATCCGCACCTTGCTGCTGACCTTCTTCTTCCGGCAGATGCCGGAGCTGATCGAGCGCGGCCACCTCTTCATCGCGCAGCCGCCGCTCTACAAGGTGACCAAGGGCAAGGGCGCCCAGTACCTCAAGGACGAGAGCGCCTTCGAGGGCTTCCTGATCGACCAGGGCCTCGAGGAGGCGACGCTGAGCCTCGCCTCGGGCGAGGTCCGGTCCGGCCGCGACCTGCGCGCCGTGGTGGACGACGCGCTGGCCGTGCGCACGCTGATCAACGGCCTGCATTCGCGCTATCACCGGGCCGGCGTGGAGCAGGCGGCGATCGCCGGGGCGCTCAACCCGCACGTCTTCAACGATCTCGGCCGCGCCAACGCCATGGCCGAGAGCGTGGCGCGTCGGCTCGACGCGATCGCCGAGGACACCGAGCGGGGCTGGCAAGGGCGCACCGCCACCTCCAACGAGGAGGGTCCGGGCGGCTTCATTTTCGAGCGCACGGTGCGCGGCGTGCGCGAATTGGCGGTGCTCGACATGGGCCTGCTCGGTTCGGCCGACGCACGAGCGCTGGACCGCTTCGCGGCGCGCCTAGGCGAGGTCTACGCGGCCCCGCCCGTCCTCCGGCGCCGCGATCTTGCCGAGACCCTTGCCGGCCCGCTGGCCCTCTTGGATGCGATTTTCGCCACCGGCCGCAAAGGGCTGACCATGCAGCGCTACAAGGGCCTGGGCGAGATGAACGCCGAGCAGCTCTGGGAGACGACGCTCGACCCCAACGTCCGCTCGCTGCTGCAGGTCAGGGTCAACGACGCCACCGACGCCGACATGCTCTTCTCCCGGCTGATGGGCGACGAGGTCGAGCCGCGTCGCGAGTTCATCCAGGAGAACGCGCTGAGCGTCGCGAATTTGGACGTCTGATGCCGGGTCGGCGTTCTCCAGGGCCGGCGCATCAGCGTGAATTAGCCGGCTATACAGATGCCTTCTGCTGACTGGCGAGGCTTGCTCGCCCGGTCTTACCTCGTCATCGACCAGGGAGCCAACCCTCGTGGACGAAACTGCAAATCCCCTGGCGCCATTTGAGCTCTCAGGTTGGGGGTAAGCGGGGCGATGGGACAGGTGAGAGCGGCTTTTCGTCGTCGGCGACGACATCTGGAGGCCGTCGAGCCTCGCCCAGAAACGGCGGGGCTCTTCTCGGATCGGCCCGGCCGGCTATATTCTTGGGCAACGGAGGTCGGACTCATGAGCGATGATGCCTTCAACATGTCGGTGCGGAAGTTCCTCAAGGAGGTCGGGGTCACCTCCCAGCGCAAGATCGAGGAGGCGGTGCGCGACGCCCACCCCTCGACACGCAAGCTGAAGGTCCGCATGACGCTGACGGCTGACGCTGTTGGCCTCGTCCACACCGTCGACGGCGAAATCGAACTGCCCTGACGCGAACTCAGCGCCGGCCGGCCGGTGGGCTTTCAAGGCCGTCTGGGCAGGCGTGCCTCCCGTTCCGGGTCCAGCCGCCGGTCCAGCCCGAGACTGACGCATCGGGCGTGCCCCGCGGCCGCATCAGGCCGCCTGCTTGGGCTTGGCCTTGGCGCGCGGTCGCGGCCTGCGCTTGGCGATGCGTCGCGGCGGCGCCGGCCGTGCCGCCACGACCTTCTCCTCCGAGAGCGCGCCGGCGACCGCCTCCGTCACCGATCGCGCGACGAAGTCGCACTGGATCGCCTCGCGAAGCTTCGCCTCGTCGAACTGGTCTGCCGGCAGGCCCCAGAACACGACGCCGACGCGCAGCGCACCGCGCGCGCGCTTGAGACGCCGGACGACGTAGCGCGCCTGCGGCACCAATTCGCGGTTGAGATAGCCGATCACCACCGAATGCACGGAGCCGAGCTCCAGCCGCTTGATGTTGCCGGCAGCGACCGCCCGCGTCTCCAGGAGCTGCGCAGTCGCGCCATGCGCCGAAAGGACCTGGGTCAGCATGGCCGCCGCGGCCTCGTCGAGCTCGCCGCGGCCGCCGGCGCAAAGCACCGTCTTGCCGGTGCCGTCCGGCGGCTCGGCCGCGGCGCCGTTGCCGTTTCCATTGGCGTCGCCGTCAGTCGTCGACGCCTCGTCCTCGTCCTCGTCGGTCGCGTCGTCCTCGGTGTACTCCTCGAGGTTGTCGACCAGCGTCAAGGCGGCCTCCGCGACGCGCCGCCGCCTGTCCTCGCCCATCACGCCGCGGGCCCGGTCGCTCTCGCCGAGCGACAGCGCCGGAATGGCGACCGCATCGTAGAAACTCACCAGATCGTTCTCCTGCAGATACTCCTCCGCCCGGTCCGTCGCCTCGTCGGGATCGCCTGCCAACAGTCGTTGGTAAAGGGCCTCGTGCAGCTCCAGAACCGGCTCGCTGCCGAACAGCACGTCGAGGAATTGGAATTGCGGTACGTGTCGCCCGAGCACCACGAGGCAGACCGTCAGCGGCGTCGACAAGAGCAGGCCGAGCGGCCCCCACAGCCAGGTCCAGAAGATGGCCGCGACGATGATGGCCAGCGGCGACAGGCCGGTGCGCGAGCCATAGAGCAGCGGCTCGACGACGTTGTTGCTGACGAGCTCGATCACCACGAAGAGCGCCACCGTCCAGGCCAGCATCGTCCACCCAGGATCGACGGCAAGCGCCAGAATGATCGGGAAGATGGCGGCGATGACCGGGCCGATATAGGGAACGAAGCGCAGCACCAGCGCCAGCAGTCCCCACAGAAGCGCATTCGGCACGCCGATGATCCACAGGCCGAGGCCGATCGGCACCGCGTAGGTGACGTTGACGATCAGCTGCATCAGCAGGTACTGGCCGACGCGCTTGCCGGCCTCCTGCAGCGCCTCGGTGGTTCGATGCAGGTCGCTGGCGCCCACCAGCCGGATGAAGCGGTCGCGCAGGTCCTCGCGCTTGATCAGCATGAAGATGACCACGACGACGATGATGCCGCCGGTCGCCAGGGGCTCGATCAGCGGCCCGATGATCGTCTGCAGGACCTGCAAGGGCTGCGGCTCCGGCTCGACGACCTCGACCGGCAGCGGGTGCACCGCCGGTTCGCCTGCCTGGTCGGTCCCGGCTGCCGGCTCCTGCGCGTCGTTGCGCTTGATCTCCCGCCCCAGCCGCTCGAGCAGCCTCGACACGCGGTCGACGATGCCTTCGCCGACATTGGCCTCCTTGATGACGCGGACCTTGTTCTCGATGTTGGACTGGTAGAGCGGCAGGTTCTCGGCCAAAAGGCCGAGCTGGGTGGCGACCACGGCGCCGAACAGGGTGATGGCGGCGAAAGCCGCGATCACCACCGTGACCACCGCCGCCGTCCTCGGGATGCGGAACCGCCGCATGAACGAGACGACGGGCGCCAGCGCGAAGGTCAGCAGCACGGCGACGGCGAGCGGCAGGAAGACGTCCTTGCCGAAATAGAGCGCGGCGATCGTGCCGGCGACGGCGATCAGCGTCGGCGAGGTGACCACCGGGGCATGGCCGTCGTCGTCGGGGAGGCGCACCGCCGACCGTGCCGCTACCGCAGGGCTGACGGAACGCTGGACGGCCTCGGTTTCAGGCGTCGTGCTGGACATGGTCCGGTCGGCTCCCCTCATGGGCCACACAACGTGTCGCCCTTGCCGGAGCTATAATCCGCGACACCCTCGCGCGGTTCCGACGGCTCCCGGCTCGGCCAGTCTAGCGGTGCCCCGCGCCTCCCTGCAATCGACCCGCACCCAGCCGGGAAATGACGCGGATTTAATTCAAACTTTACCCTAAGCGCAGTCCTGCCTTGCATCATGGCCTCCCGCCAGGAACCATTCGGAGGCGCCCGGGTTGCTCACAAGCAGCAGGTTGATATGAAGATGCCTCGAATGTACGGCGACAGATCAGAAACGCTCTCGACGAGCATAAGGCGGCAGATCGGCACCGACGCCAATGCGCGCTATCTTCGCGCCCTGCCCGTGTTCCGCGTCGATCGCGACCTGCCCACCGAGCTGAGCGACAAGCTGAAGAAGCTCGAGCGATCTGCCAAGCGACGCGGGTCATAGCGCGCCTCACGCTGCCTGCGCCAGGCGTTCGCCGGCCATCCGGTAGGAGATCGCCTCCGCCAGATGGAGCCGCCCCACATCGGTCAAGCCGTCGAGATCGGCCAGGGTGCGCGCCACCTTGAGCACCCGGTGGTATCCCCGGGCCGACAGGCTGAGCTTGTCGCTGGCCTCCTTGAGCAGCGCCGTGCCGGCTCCGTCCAGGGCGGCGACGTCCTGGATGTGCGAGGGCGGGCAATGCGCGTTGAGCGATACCGCCAGGCCGAGCGCCTCGTAGCGCTGCCGCTGCACGTCCCGCGCCCACGCCACCCGTGCCGCCACCGCCGTGCTCGGCTCCGCCTTGCGCGGGTTGAGCAGCTCGGCCGCCGACATGGCCGGCACCTCGACCTTGAGGTCGATGCGGTCGAGCAGCGGCCCCGACAGCCGCGCCACGTAGTCGGTCTGGCAGCGCGGACCCCGTAGGCAGCGAAAGCCGGGCTCCCCGGCCATGCCGCATCGGCAGGGGTTCATGGCGGCGACCAGCTGCAGCCTGGCCGGATAGGTGACGCGGTGGTTGGCGCGCGCCAGCACGCACTCGCCATTCTCCAGCGGCTGGCGCAGCGAGTCGAGGACCGCTGGCGAGAATTCCGGGAACTCGTCGAGGAAGAGCACGCCGTGATGGGCGAGCGACACTTCGCCTGGCTTCGCCCCATGCCCGCCTCCGATCATCGCTGCCATCGAGGCCGAATGGTGTGGCGCGCGGAACGGCCGCCGGTCGCTCAACCTGCCGCCGGCCAACGCCCCGGCGATCGACGCCACCATGGACACGTCCAGCAGCTCGCGCGGCAAGAGCGGCGGCAGAAGCGAAGGCAGCCGCTGCGCCAGCATCGACTTTCCCGAGCCTGGCGGGCCGACCATGAGCAAATTGTGCCCGCCGGCCGCCGCCACCTCCAGCGCCCGCTTGGCGCTCTCCTGGCCGCGGATCTCGGCCAGATCCGGCATGCCGTCGGCCGCCGGCTGGATCCGCGCCACTGGCGGCGACAAGACCTGGCTGCCGTGGAAATGGTTGGCCAGCGCGATCAGGCTGCGCGGCGCCAGGATGTCGAGCTCCGATCCCGGCCCACGCCGCCTCGGGGCCTGAATCGTGCGGGCAGATCAGCCCGCGGCCCTGCGCATGGGCGCCGATCGCCGCCGGCAGCGCGCCGGCCACCTGCGCGATGGTCCCGTCGAGCGACAGCTCCCCCAGCACGACATAGCCGTCGATCGCGTCCGACGGGATGGCGCCGAGCCCGGCCATCAGACCGAGCGCGATGGGCAAATCGTAGTGGCTGCCCTCCTTCGGCAGATCGGCAGGGGCGAGATTGACCGTCACCCGCCGCGTCGGCATCGACAGCCCCGACGCATGCAAAGCCGCCCGCACGCGCTCGCGGCTCTCGGCGACCGCCTTGTCGGGCAGGCCGACGATGTGCATGCCAGCCTTGCCCGGCGCAATCATCACCTGAACGTCGACCGGCACCGCCTCGATGCCCTGGAACGCCACCGTGCGAACCCGCGAAACCATACGCCCCTCCGCGAGCCAACCCGATGCAACCCCCGGGACCCATCGCAGAAGGACACAACCACGCCCTCGCACCGAATGCAAGAACAATTCATGAACAACCGGGAAAATCGATTCAGATCGCCTCAGCCGGGTTCGCGGGAAGTCACTCGACCGCGCCGACCGCCGTGCTCTCGCCGCCGCGGATCGACACCCAGCGGCCGGTGTTGGTGCTCGCCTGCCGCTTGAGGTAGCGGTAGCCGGTCCTGTCCCACGGCTTGACCTCGTCGGACAGGTTGTCGAGGATGAAATCGCCGGCATCGGTGCGCACGGTGAGCACCGCATGCCCCTCGCCGTCCGGCTTGCGCACGACGGTGATGAGCAGGTTGGACACCGGCAGCCCGGCGGCGACCAGCAGGCGTCGCTTCTCGAGCACGTAGTCCTCGCAGTCGCCGAAGCCCCTGGGATAGCTCCACACCTCGTCCTTGCCGTAGACGTCGAGGTCGTTCATCGGCTCGATGCTGGCGTTCACCTTGGCGTTGACGGAGGTGATCTTGCGCCACAGCGTACCGGACATCGTCTCCGGCCCGGTATCGGTGGAGCGGACGTCGCACTCTTCGATATGCGTCTTGCAGAACTCGAAGTGGCCGATCGGCTGCGAGGTCACCCCGCCGGTATGCATCAGCGTGCCGGCCCCCGCCGGCAGCGCCGCGAAGGCCAGGGTTGCGCCGGCCGCAGCCGCGCACAAGGCCGTTCTTCGCCTGTGGGAGGAAATCATCGCCAGTCCCCCGACCACCCTTCTTTGTTAAGAAAAGGTTAAGGTCGGGTCGACCGATCTGTCAATTCACGCGAAGGGACGAAGTGGCAAGATGGTTACTTCGGAGGTCGACGTTGCCGCGCCGCCACACCGGTGCGCCGCGACTAGCGCTTCGCCGAATGGACGATTCGGGGCTTCGCGGCAGCACTTTTCCTGTCGCCGTGGCTGGCCTGGAAGTCGAGGATGCGCGGCACGATCTCGCTGCGGAACCGCGATCCGTTGAACACGCCATAGTGGCCGACCGCCGGCTGCAGATAGTGGGCGCGCCGCTCGGCGGGGATGTTGACGCACAGGCTGTGCGCGGCCTGGGTCTGGCCGACGCCGGAGATGTCGTCGTTCTCGCCCTCGATGGTGAGCAGCGCCGCGCCGCGGATGGCCGCCGGATCGACCGGCTCTCCCCGATGCGTCATCTCGCCCTTGGGCAGCGCATGGCGCACGAACACGGTGTCGACGGTCTGCAGGTAGAATTCGGCGGTCAGGTCCATCACAGCCAAATATTCGTCGTAGAAGTCGCGGTGCTTCTCGGCCCCGTCGCCGTCGTTCTTCACCAGATGCATGAAGAACTCCTTGTGGGCGGTGATGTGCCGGTCGAGATTCATGCTCATGAACCCCGAAAGCTGCAGGAAGCCCGGATAGACGTCGCGCGTGAAGCCGGGATTCGGCCACGGCACCTGCATGATGACGTTGTCGCGGAACCAGTCGATGCCCCGCTCCTCGGCCAGCGTGTTGACCGCCGTCGGATTGCGCCGGGTGTCGATCGGCCCGCCCATCAGCGTCATCGTCGCCGGCGCCGCACGGTCGCCGCGCGCCTCCATGATCGCCACCGCCGCCAGCACCGGCACTGAAGGCTGGCACACCGCCATCACGTGCGTATCCGGGCCCAGCGCGTGCAGCATGTCGATGACGTAGTCGATATAGTCGTCGAGGTCGAAGTGCCCCTCCGAGACCGGCACCATGCGGGCGTCGGTCCAGTCGGTGATGTAGACCTCGGCATGCGGCAGCATCGCCTCGACCGTGCCCCGCAAGAGCGTGGCGTAGTGGCCCGACATCGGCGCCACGATCAGCAGCTTGCGGTCCTTGCGCCGCCCGCCCGGCAGCCCGCGCTCGAAATGGATGAGGTTGCAGAACGGCCGCGACCAGACGATCTTCTCGACCACCGGCACGCTCTTCCAGTCGACCGTCGTCGTGGCGAGGCCGAATTGCGGCTTGCCGTAGCGCCGCGTGGTGCGCTCGAAGAGCTCCGCCGCAGCGGCGACGGACCGCCCCCATGAGGTGTGCGCGAACGGGTTGAGCGGGTTGGTATAGAACAGCCGCACCGAGTTCGGCATACGCCCGCGCCGGCTGCAGCGACGCATGCGTCAACTCGTACATCTGGTAGAACATCGGCGACCCACCTGCTCCTTCAACCGCCCGAGTATCGTCGGTTTGCCGGTCCGGATTGTTGTCAAACAGCAACATTTAGCACTGAAATGCTGCGCCGCAATACCAGCCCCTGGTCATAAGGGGATGCCGCTTTCGTCTAAGAGACAACTCAGAGGCGAACAAACCAGGTCACTTATGCAACGTTGAGATGAGAAAGCGCGTCTTACGCGGCGAAATCGACCTCTCATGGCTTACTTTCCAACTCACAAGTACTCACGCAGACCAGCTCTGTACAATTTCAGCAAAAAGAGAGCGAGCGCCCGCCAAGCGGCTCCAGAATAGTTGTTGACCGCCGGCCGCAATGCTGTAGGTCCGAGAGATTGCGTATCGCTATGCCATAGGCGGGGATTATAATTGTGATTATTACTTTATTCGGCAGTGCTAATAAAGAAGATCGGCGTGGAAACGACGCGCCTGTGCATGGCGCACGCCGCCGCCGGCTCATGTCGTCGACCTGCTTCGTCGCGGCGCTCTTGCCGGCCGCCGTCATGCTCGCGCCGAACGCGTCGTGGGCCGCAAACTACACCGTCGCGACCGAAGCAGATTTGAGACAAGCCATCGTGAACGCCAATGCGACCCTGGCGGACGACACGATCACCCTCTCCAACGACATCGTCCTGACCGCACCGCTCCCGATGATCGACACCAATCAGTTCGGGTTCAAAATTACCATCGATCTCAACAAGCAGGCGATCTCCGGAAATGGGCAGCAGCGGATCTTCCTAGTCGATTCGGGCAGCGTCGAAATCAAGGACGGCAGGCTCGTGGACGGCTTCGCCAAGGGCGGCGACGGCGGCGATTCCGCGGTGGCGGGCGGCGGCGGCGGCATGGGCGCCGGCGGCGCCGTGTTCGTCGGCGCGAACAGTTCTGTCACGCTGACCGATGTCGAATTCGTCAACAACCGGGCGGCTGGCGGCGCCAGCGGCACCGGCGTGGCCGTGAACCCCGGGTTAGGCGGCGCAGTTGGCGGCGCGCCTAGCGTAAACGACGGCCCCGCTGGCGGTGGCGGCATGGGCGGCGACGGCAGCCCGAAAACCGCGCAGGCAGGTCACTCCGGCGGCACCGGCGGCGGTGGCGCTTTGGCCGGCACCGATGGCGGCCAGGGGCAATTTCCGGCCGGTGGAAACGGCGGCGGCCCGAATGGCGGCGCCGGCGCCGATGGCCTGGGCAGCCTGGCCGCAGATGGCGGCGCCTTCTCGGGCGGCGGCGGCGGCCCGGCCGGCGGGCTTGGTGATGGCGGCAAAGGCGGCTGGGGCGGCGGCGGCGGCGGTGGCGGCGAAGGGGGCGGCGACGGCGGCGACGGCGGTTTCGGCGGTGGCGGTGGCGGCAGCAATGGCGACCAGGGCGGCGACGGCGGCTTCGGCGGCGGCGGCGGCGGTGCCACGAACCCCGCCGATCACGGCAATGGCGGCTTCGGCGGCGCCGACGGCACGGGCAGGAACGGCGGCGGCGGCGCCGGCTTCGGCGGCGCGGTGTTCGTCAGCAATGGCGGCACGCTGACGATCAGCGGCAGCACGAACATCTCGAAGGGCTCCGTGACGGCCGGTTCCCAGGACGCCATGGCGAGGGGCGAGGGCATCTTCCTGCAGGGCGCCGATTTGAAGGTCGACTCCGCGAACGACATGGAGATCAGCGACGCCATCGCCGACGACACCGGCAACGGCAATTCGTCGGGCTCGCTGGTCAAGCAGGGAACGGGCTCGGCTGCGCTTGACGGGGAAAAACACCTACACCGGCGAGACCGCGGTGACGGGAGGTCACTGTGGGTTCACGAGGGCGGCTCGATCGCCTCCCAGAGCCTGCGCATCGCCAACGGCCTCCTTTTTCTCAATCATGCCGACCGGCGCCCAAGGCACCCTGACCGCAACGCCGTTCGTGTCCATCGGACAGGCTGGCATTCTTCAGATCGAGAGCGACGAGACCATCGGGGATATCGCGCCTCGGAAGCCGCGGCCTTCTCCTGATGAGAAACGCGACGGTGAATGCAGGCAAGGTCACGCTCCTCGGCCTCGTCGAGGGACGGCTGGAACTCTCAACGCGTCCGATGATGTGGATCAGTCTAGCGGCAGCGCGGTCGGCCAGGACACCACCATCGTGACGGCGAAGACCTACAGTATGACGGGCGGCATTCTCAACGGCAATGTCCAGGCCGCCACCTTCCTCAAGACCGGCGGCACGTTGAACGCCAACGCGCTGGTCGTCGCCGAGATCGACGTGCGCGCCGACGGCGGCACGATCGTCCACGCCGCGAAGGACGGCATCGAGGTGAGCAACCAGCTCGACCGCGACATCGCCGTCAAGACCACGGTCCCGATCGACAACACGGCGGCGGGCGGCATCGGCATCAAGGCTACGACGGAGAAGGGCACGGTGTCCGTCGACGTCGCCGGCAAGGTCACGGGCGCGGTTTCGGCGATTGACATCACGACGCAGGAAGGGGGCATCACGCTGAAGGGCGCCGGCGAAATGACCGGCGGCTCTCAACACCGACGCGGTCGTCAAGGCCTTGGTGGCGGGCAAATCCGCGACGCCTGCCAACATCACGATCGACCTCAGCGGCAACGTCGTCAGCAATGGGTTCTGCGGACGGCATCGCGGCCCGAAACACGTCTTTGACAGGCAATGTCAACGTCAACTACGCTCCGGCACCGTCGATGTTCGCGGGGCCGACGCGATGGCCATCAGGGCCGAGGCCGCCGGCACCGGAAATGTCTCGGTGACCAGCGGAGGCAATCTTTCGAGCGCACGGCACCGGGCTTTGGCGTAGGCATTTATGGAAAGGCCGCCTGGGGGCTCCGTCGAGATCAACTCGGCCAGCACCATCGTCCTTGAAAGCGCCTCCGCAAGCGACCGGCCTTGTGGCGAAAACCACCGACGGCACGGCGCGCGTCACCAGTTCGGGGACGATCGACGGCGGAGAGTATTGGCATCGTCGTGCGACAGCACCAACGACACATACGATGTCGCCGTCAACGCGGCGATCGGCGCGAACAACTCCGTTTCCACCTTCGGCGTGGCGGCGGATGGTCAGGCTGGCACGATCGTCGTCAACAGCTCTATCACGGCCGACCAAGTCGGCGTCGCCGCCGATAGTTACGGCAGCGGCGAGCTTCTCATTCGGCAGGCCAGCGGTTCGACCATAAAGGGCACCGGCGTCGCCGGCATGATCATTCGGTCCCATCACGCCGACGGCATGATCGTCATCGAGACCGAGGGCAGGACCACCGGCTTCAATTACGGCATCTCCGCGGTGTCGAACGCGGGCGGGGGAATCCGCATCAAGGGGTCCGGCGCGGCGGAAGCGAGCGCAGACGTCGATGGCTCGGCTGCGATCGACGCGTATGTAACGCAAGCGATGAACGGCGGGATCGTGATCGACCGCACCGGTACCGTCACGCACACCGCCACCGGAGCTGCCACCGGTCTACGGCATCCTCGCGGCCATAGAAGGAGGCAAGAACAACAGCATCTCGATCGTCAATCGCGGGACGATCTCCGTCAGCGGGCAAAATGCGTGGGGCGTGGACGCCACTATCCGCGACCAGTTGAATGCCGGCAACATCACGGTCGACGTCGGCGATGTCGTCAACACACCCTCCGGCAGCGGCAGGGGCGTTTTCGCCGGCACCGTCGGCAACGGCGACGTCTCGGTGACGACCGGTGCGGTCGACGGTGGTTACGTCGGCATTTCCGCCGGCGTCGAGGGCATCGGCAACGTGTCGGTGACGACCCATGGCGCAATCGGCGGCAACGCCGCGCCGGAGTACGGCATCGGCACCCAGACGCATGGCGGCGACTTGACCATCGTGCTCGGCGGCAACGTGACGGCGACGTTAGACGCCATCCACGCCGTGGCCACCGGCACCGGCAGCGTTACGATCACCGGCCAGGGCGACGCCACCGGCGGCAGCGATGCGGGCGATGACGGCATCGATGTCAGGGTGGCCAGCGGCAACGTCATCATCAACGTCACCGGCACCATCTCCGGCGATCCCGGCGTCGTCGCCGCCGCCACCACCGGCGGCCCGATCGAGCTGAGCGGCATCGGCGACGTCATCGGCACCGGCGCGGAGGCGGTCCGTCTCGCCACCATCAACGGCAACGGCAACATTAAGCTCGCCCGCAACGGCAACCTGACCGGCGCCACCGACGGTGCCTCGCTCGCCACCGGCGGCGCCATCGGTGCCGGCACCGGCACCGGCACCATCGACGTGACGGTGTTTGCCCGCACCACGACGTCGGGCGGCAGCGGGGCCGGCCTGAAGACGCGCGCCGAGCTCGGCAGGACCTTCGTCAGCTCGGCCGGCGGCATCGTCGGCACCACCTTCGGCATCGACGCCCAGTCGACCGGCGGTGCGCTCGACGTGGCGTTGCAGAACGGCGCCTTCGTGAGAGCCACGTCCGGCACCGGCATCAACCTCGTCAGCGCTGGCGCGCCGGCCACGGTGAAGCTTGCCGCAGGCAGCCGCGTCGGCGGCGCCACCGCGCTGTCGGCCAACACCAAGTCGCTGCGTCGTCGACAATGCCGGCAGCCTCGGCCAGCCGGGCACCACGACGGCGCTGAAGCTCGTCTCCGGCACCGTCGCCTTCCACAACCTGGCCGGCGGCCAGGTGTTCGGTTCCCTGGAGACGGCCGCCGGCAGCGGCGGCATCACGCTCGACAACCGGGCCGGCTCGGCCTGGCAGCTCGCCGATGGTGCCGCCCTCGACCTGAAGGGCAAGAACGACACCCTCGACAATGCCGGCCTGTTTGCGACCGGTTCCGGTACTGGCAGCCTGAGCGGTCTGGAGCGGCTGACGAACCTGCCCGGCGGCGTCTTTGCGGTGAACCCGGCGGGCGGCGCGCCGGCTGCCTTCACGGTGAACACGCTGATGGAAAATGGCGGCGAGATCGACCTTGCCAACACCGCGGCGCGTCAGCCGATCGTCGCCGACACGCTGACTCTCGCCAAGGGCTACCAGGGCGGCTCCGGCAGCACGCTGTCGCTCGACGTCGACCTCGGCACCGACCCGGCCAAGGCCGACCGGCTGGTCGTCCTCGGCAACGCCACCGGCAGCACGACGGTTCTGTTCAACCTGGTCGGCATCCAGACCCTCTTGGACAGCCCGCTGGTCGTCGTCGACCTCGATTCCGCGGCCAGCAACACCATCGTCCTCACCGCCAAGGGCCTCTTCACCGGCGGCCTGGTCGACTACCAGCTGGAGCGCTTCGGCGAGGACTGGGGCGTGACCTCCGCCCTCGACCCGAGCGTCCCCGGCAGCACCTTGCTGGTCAACGCCATGCTGGCGCAACAGCCTTTGGGGTCCAATCGTCCGGCGAGCCCCTTCAACACCAGCCTGAGCGAGCTCGCCGACCCTTGCGGCGGCCGGCCCGGCGTCTGGGCGGACGGCTCCGGCACCCATCTCGACGCCGACGGCGAGGTTTCCGACGGCATCGGCGGACGGCGGCATGCCGCCGCGTCCATCGACCGCAGCGCGGCCTCGATGGGCATCGATTCCGGATGGGCATGCCTCGACGGCGGCTGGTCCGTCGACGTCGGCCTCTCCGGCAGCCTCGCCACCGGCAACACAGAGGAGAACTTCCGCAACGCCGATGGCTATGGCAGCACCACCGCCGGCGATTTCGAGCAGCGTTCGATCGGCGGCTACCTGACGGTCGCCAAGGACCGCTACTTCCTCGACTTCGACCTCCGCTACGGCCGCACCGATCTCGACCTGACCAACCGCGCCGCGAGCCTCCACGATGCCGGCCTCGTCACCGACGTGTTCGCCGCGTCGACTGCGGTTGGCGCCAACTACGAGTTCGGCGACGGCTATGTCTTCATCCCCTCGCTGGGTCTCGCCTACGCGCATGTCGACCCGGGCCAGCTCGCCTACGGCACCATCGGCTCGCTGCAACTCGATCGCTACGACAGCTGGCGCGGCTTCATTCGCGGCGCGGTGAGCCGGGACATCGAGCTGCCGGGCCAGGGCACGGTCACGCCCTATCTCGAGGCCACCCTCTACGAGGAGCTCGGCGACGAGCCGACGGCGCTCTTCCGCCTCCAGACCGAGGAGCGCCAGCTCGCCCTCGACACCGCCGGCACCGCCGGCGAGCTGTCGGCCGGCCTCCGCTTCTCCAGGAAGCTGGACGGCGCCGACGGCAAGTCGCCGCGGACGATCGGCGGCGGGCTGCGCGGCGACCTGGTCTTCGGCGACCACCTCGAAGGCGCTCGTGCCCTCATGGAGTTCCGCCTGCAGTGGTGAGCGGCATCTGAGAATCACAACCATGGATAGCAATCACCTTGAGCGGCCCAGACCCGCTCAAGCCCGACAGGTCGCCGCGAGAAAATGCGTATGAACAGTCGTAAAAGCGTACAAACGTGCATCTTTGAGGAATGCATTAAGTATAACTCTGAGTGCGAAAGAAAAAAACTCGTGGATTGTTGACGCCGTGTGACGATGCTATACGAGCATCCCGTTTCCTTCCGACTTGATTGATTGATGGAGCCCAAAACGTGTCTTTTATTACTTCATTTGAATATTCTAATGTAAACGCCAAGACCTCGGCTGCTCGGCAGTCGCGCCGCCGCCGGCTCCTGTCATCGACATCTCTGGTTGCAGCCCTGCTCCCGGCCGCCCTCGCACTGGCGCCAGACACCGCCTGGGCCAACGACTATTTCGCGAGTGACGAGACTCAGCTTCCTTACGGCGGTCACGAACGCCAACACGAACCCGGGCCTACACAAGATCACCCTGACGGCTAACGTGGTGGTCACCAATCTGGTCAACCTCTCGTCCAAAGGCCTGGTGATCGACCTTGACAAACATACGCTGAGTGGACCCGCTGGGCCGTTCCTGCAAAGCAATACCGCGGTTGGCGAAATCATCACGATCGAGGACGGTCACATCGGCCGAGGTGATATCGAGGTCGTTCAAGGCAAGCTGTCGTTCACAGCCACCAGCGGCGATGCCCTCACCGTCGACGCCAATGCCACGCTTTCTTTCGGCGGCAGCGCCAGGATGATCACCGTCGTCAACAATACGGGCCTGCTCGAAATCACGGCGAATTCCAACGTGCAAACCATCGTAGCCAACGGACCGATCGATCTGAAAAACGATAGCACCCTGAAGTTGAGGTTTATGTCGAACGTCGCCGAGCTGAAGGGGCAAGGCACGATTTCGGCGCCTAGCCTGACTGTGAGTGACGGGACGATCCATGAGGGGGTAACGGTCAACACGCCGACCCTGACGAAATTCAACGTCACGGTTGAGGACAAAGCCGTGATCAACGCGGGGCTGACTGTCGGCACCGACAAGATGGTCACTATCAACTCGCAGGACCAGGCGGGCGGCATCGAGGTCGTTGTCGACCCCAGCCCCCCCAACAACACCAACGATACGGCCACCATCGAGGTGACCACCGTCAAGGGCGACGTTGATGGGAATGGCTCGGAAGACGGGGCTATCGACACCACCGCCGACGGCGTCCTCACGGAGGCCCTGGACGGTGCCACCACCATCAATATCGGCGCGGACGTCACGAGCGACGAAAACGCGGTCGATGCGACGTCTAGGAAGGGCGACATCACCATCAAGATCACCGACGGCGCGACGGTGACGTCCACGAACGATGCGAAGGACACACGATCACCACGGCAGGCGGCCGCAACGTGCGCATCGAGGTGCTGAACGGCAAGGTCACCCGCTCCACCAGCCCTAATGACGTCAGCAAGACCATTAACGCGTCTGGCGCGGGAAACATCGAGGTCGTCATCGGCAAAGACGGCAGCGTGGACGGCGGCGCAGACCACTCTCTCAGGCGATCCTCGTGTATGGCCAGCAAAGATCACAATGTGATGCTTCAAAACGACGGCTCCGTCACCTCTGCGAACGGCTCCGGCGCCTCTTTGGATGCCTTCGGCAGCGGAACTGCCACCTTCGAAGGAAGCGGCAGTCTCGCGGCGGAGGACAGTCGGCCTCGAATTCAACGCGGAAAAAGGCAACGCGACGATGAAGGGCACCGGCAACATCGCCGGCGCCTTCGGCGTGGACATGACGTCGATTGATGGCGGTGACCTGATCGTCTCGAACGCTCAGGGCACGACCACGATCGGCACCATCGAAGGCAAGACGAACTCGGGCCTCAAGATGTCATCCCAAGGCACGGGTGCCGGCGACATCGTCATCAATCGCACGGGAGGCACCATCAAGGGCAAGACCTACGGCGCCGAACTCTCTGCGGCGAAAACGGCACTCGCCGGTCTCCCTTACACCGGCAATGTCACCGTGAAGTTCGACGGCACCATGGAGGGCGCCACCGACGATGCCCTGCGAGCCCTGACGGACCTCGGCAATATCGACATCGAAGGCAGCGGCACCTTCATCGGTGTGTCCAGCGGCATCAACGCCCATTCAGACGGCGGCAATGTGAAAATTCACCTGTATAAGGCGGCAAACGTCACGGCGAATGGAGCCTCGTCTTCCGCAGTCCACGCATTGCAGACAGACACGACGGATGGTGTCGACATGGAGGTCATCAACGAAGGCACGCTACGCAACACAGGCAGTGGCGGTGGTACCACCTACGGCATCAACGCCGCCAATTTTGCGAAAAGTGCAAACGCCGACACCGCCGATATTCATGTCGTCAACAACGGCCAGATCGAAGTCAGCGGAGACAACGCTTTCGCGATCCGTGCCTCTGCAAACCAAGGCAATGTGGTGGTGGATGGCAATGGAAGCGTGAAAGTCACGGGCACGGGACTCACCGAGGCATCTACGCTGAAAGTACAAAAGGCAACGTTTCGGTGGTGGCCGGGGCCATTACGCTCGCCGCCAAATCCAGCGGCAGGGCGCTTGGCGCTTTTGCATCCGACGGCAATGTCTCGGTCACGAGCAATGGCAAGGTCGACGGAGGGGCCGTGGGTGTCGTGGGCGAGAGCGACACCGGCTCCGTCACCCTTACCGTAAACGGCGCGGTGGGTGGGACAGTGGCTCCAAGCGGAAACGCTGTCTGGTTGATATCGGAGACGACCGGGAAGGTGGCCGTGAACAACTCCCTCACCGCGGGGAACGATGGCGTCAACGCTGAATCCAACGGTGGCTATCTGGAGGTCACCCAGTCGAGCGCTTCCAAGATCAAGGCAGACAATGTCGGCATTCGCACGGCAACTGTCTTGCTAGGCACCACCCTCGTCAAGGCCGCCGGCACGGTCGACGGCCTCATTTTCGGCATCCGCACGGGGGCCGAGGACGGCAGCACGCGGATCGAGCTTGACGGCGGCAAGGTCACCAGTGCGGGCGACGCCATCCGCGCCGAAGCCACCGGCACCGGCAGCGTGACGGTCACCGGCCAGGGCGATGTCACCGGCGGCAGCGATGCGGGCGATGACGGTATCGATGTCAGGGTGACCAGCGGCAACGTCCTCATCGACACGACCGGCACGATTTCCGGCGATCCCGGCGTCGTCGCCACCGCCACCACCGGCGGCCCGATCGAGCTGAGCGGCCAGCGGCAACGTCGTCGGCACCGGCGCGGAGGCGGTCCGTCTCGCCACCAGCAACGGCAACGGCAACATCAAGCTCGCCCGCAACGGCAACCTGACCGGCGCCACCGACGGCGCCTCGCTGACCACCAGCGGCGCCAACGGCACCGGCACCGGCACCATCGACGTGGCGGTCTTCTTCGGCACCACGACGTCGGGCGGCAACGGGGCCGGCCTGAAGACGCGCGCCGAGCTCGGCAGGACCGCTGTCAGCTCGGCCGGCGGCATCGTCGGCACCACCTTCGGCATCGACGCCCAGTCGACCGGCGGTGCGCTCGACGTGGCATTGCAGAACGGCGCCTTCGTGAGAGCCACCTCCGGCACCGGCATCAACCTCGTCAGCGCTAGCGCACCGGCCACCGTGAAGCTGGCCGCCGGCAGCCGCGTCGGCGGCGCCACCGCGCTGTCGGCCAACACCAAGACGCTCGTCGTCGACAATGCCGGCAGCCTCGGCCAGCCGGGCACCACGACGGCGCTGAAGCTCGTCTCCGGCACCGTCGCCTTCCACAACCTGGCCGGCGGCCAGGTGTTCGGTTCCCTGGAGACGGCTGCCGGCAGCGGCGGCATCGCCCTCGACAACCAGGCCGGCTCGGCCTGGCAGCTCGCCGACAGTGCCGCCCTCGACCTGAAGGGCCAGAACGACACCCTCGACAATGCCGGCCTGTTTGCCGCCGGTTCCGGAGCCGGCAGCCTGAGCGGGCTGGAGCGGCTGGCGAACCTGCCGGGCGGCGTCTTTGCGGTGAACCCGGCGGGCGGCGCGCCGGCTGCCTTCACGGTGAACACGCTGATGGAAAATGGCGGCGGCAGATCGACCTTTCCAACACCGCGGCGCGCCGGCCGATCGTCGCCGACACGCTGACTCTCGCCAAGGGCTACCAGGGCCGGCCCCGGCAGCACGCTGTCGCTCGACGTCGACCTCGCCACCGACCCGGCCAAGACCGACCGGCTGGTCGTCATCGGCAACGCCACCGGCAGCACGACGGTTCTGTTCAACGTCGTCGGACGCGGCGGGCTGCAGGCGGCCCCGGTCGTCGTCGTCGACCTCGACGCGGCGGCCACCAACACCGCCAGCTTCACTGGCACCGGCCTGCCGAGCGGCGGCCTCGTCCGCTACAGCTTCGGCCCGGTCGGCGAGGATTGGGGCATCTACAGCGAGCTCGATCCGCGCGTTCCCGGGCGGATCCTGTTCGACACCATGCTGGTCGAGCAGACCACCGGCATGCTGCTGGAGCGGCCGGCGAGCCCCTTCGACACTCGGCTGAGCGAGCTCTCCGACCCTTGCGGCGGCCGGCCCGGCGTCTGGGCGCAGGGTTCGGGCACGCATCTCGACGCCGACGGGACCATCAAGGCGAGCGACGGCAGCGGTGCCAACGTCTCCGCCTCGATCGACCGCGTCGGCGGCGAGTTCGGCGTCGACTTCGGGTGGAAGTGCCTCGACAACGGCATCGCCATCAATGCCGGCGTCTCGGCTGGCATCGCCTCGGGCGACACCGAGGAGACCTCGCTGGACAATGGCGGGCTGTTCCCCAACACGACCAAGGGCGACTTCGACCAGCAGTACATCGGCGGCTATGTGACGGTCGCCAAGGACCGCTACTTCGCCGATGTCGAGGTCCGCTACGGAAGCACCGACTTCACCTTCAGCAACACCGATCCGGTGATCGGCCTGAACCGCGGCAAGCTCGACACCGACCGGATTGCCGTGACCGGCGCCGTCGGTGCCAACTATGACCTGGTCGGCGGCTTCGCGTTCATCCCCTCGGTGGGCCTGACCTACGCGCATGTGAACCCGGGCAAGCTCGCCTTCGGCGACAGCGGCTCGCTCGACCCGGAGGCCTACGACACGGTCAGGGGCTTCGTCCGCGGCACGGTGAGCCGCGACGTCAAGCTGCCGGGCCAGGCCACGCTGACGCCCTACCTCGAAGCCACCGTCTACCAGGACTTTGGCGACGACCCGACGGCGCTCTTCCGCGTCGCCAACCAGCAGCAGAAGGTCACGCTGGAGCGCCGGGAGACGCATGGGGAGCTGTCGGCGGGCCTGCGCTACGCCCGCAAGCTCCCGGGCGGCAAAGGCAAGCCGGCCCGCACGATCAGTGCCGGCCTGCGCGGCGACCTCTTCGTCGGCGGCGGCGTGGAAGGTGCCCGTGCCATGCTGGAGTTCCGCTTCGAGTGGTGAGTCCAGGCGCCGCAGCGCCACCGACGAATCATCCCGCGCCGACCTGGCGCGGGATTCCTTTGAGACGCTTTTTTGTGCGGGGATGCGCTCGCCTTTGAGGCTCTAGGCGCCTTCGACCAGCACGATCTCGCCTTCGGCATGTCGCTGGCGGATCGCCTTGGCCGCTTGGTACTCGGGCGAGCGGTAGCAATCCTGGGCTGCCTTCAACGAGGCGAATTCGATGACCACGTTGCGGGCCCGCGCCACGCCTTCGACGGCTTCGGTTGTCCCGCCGCGCGCCAGGAAATGGGCTCCGAAGCGCTCGAAGGCTGGCTTCGCGGCCGCGACATAGTCCTTGTAGCCCTCCGGGTCGCGCACATCGATCCGGGCAATCCAGTATCCCTTGGCCATCGGCTTCCTCCCCTGAGTTCGTGCGCCGCAAAGCGGCCGCTAGAGCATGATCCCAAAAACCGTCGCTGCCGGTTTTTGGTAAAGATCATGCTCAAACAACAGGCCAGAGCGTCGAGGACGATCGTCGAAGAAGCGTCATTGCGCTCTAGGCAGCCGCGTCTGCAGCGGCCTCGCGCATCTCCGCAAGGATCGCCGCGGCGGCCGCGCGTCGGTCGGCCGCGTGGACGATCGGCCGCGCCACCACCAGATGGCTGGCGCCGGCGCGGATCGCCGCCGCCGGCGTCATCACCCGCTTCTGATCGCCGGGATCGCCCCCGGCGGGCCGGATGCCGGGCGTCACCACGGCCAGTTCGGGGCCGACCACCTGGCGCACCGCCTCGGCCTCGGCGGCCGAGCACACGATGCCGCCCATGCCGGCGTCCAGCGCCTGCCTCGCGCGGGCAAGCACCAGGCGGTGCGGGTCGTCGCGGTATCCTGCTTCGGCAAGGTCGGCCGCGTCCATGGAGGTCAGCACGGTCACCGCCAGCAGGCAGAGCCCGCTGCCTTCGGCAGCCGTCACGGCGGCCCGCATCGCCTTGGGATAGGCGTGGAGCGTGAGCATCGCGACCCCCATTCGGGCGATCGCTTCGACGCCATGGGCGACGGTGTTGTCGATGTCGAGCAGCTTCATGTCGAGGAAGACCTGCCGCCCGTCCTGCGCCAGCGCGCGCGCCAGGTCTAGGCCCGCCGGCGAAGGCGAGCTGGTAGCCGATCTTGAAGCACGAGACGAGGCCGTCGACGTCGCGGACCACGCGCTCCGCCTCAGCGACGCTGGGCACGTCGAGGCCGACGATCAGCCGCCGGTCGATGCTGTCATGTCTTGTCATGCGATGCTGCTCCCCTCCAACCGTCGCCTCCTTGCCACAGAAGCACCCGCACGGGAAGCCGCCGCTCGCCCTCTCACCGCCGTTGCGTCAGCGCCATCAGGTCGGCCCGCTCGATGAGGGAGCGGCACACATGGGCCATGGATTTCCTCAGCCGCTCCTCCTTGAAGTCGCCGTTCTCGTCGAACGCTTCGCCCGCATTGGCGACCGAGCACTGCGGCGTGATGATCTCCACCTGGCAATTCATCAGGACCGCCCGCAGATGATAGAGACCGCGCACGCCGGCGAAGTTCCCGTTGGAGGACGAGCACAGGCCCGCCACCTTGCCGCGATACGGAAAGAACGGCTTGCCGCCGTCCTGACGGATGCGGCTCACCCAATCCAGCGTGTTCTTGAGCAAAGGCGGGATCGACGAATTGTATTCCGGGCTGCAGATCAGTAAGCCGTCATGCGCCGCGATCAGCCGCCCGAGGCGGTAGGCGTTCTCCGGCACGCCCTTCGCCGCCTCCAGATCCTGGTCCATGATCGGCAGCGGATAGTCGGCGAGAGAGATCCGCGTCACCTCGGCGCCTTGCTGGAGAAGCTCCCGGGTCGCCACGTCGGCGGTCCGGCCGCTATACGCGCCGGTCCGGATCGACCCCGCGAACACCAGGATCTTCGCTGCCATGGCCGCTCGTCCTCTCGCCGTCCCGCCCTATTGCGAGCGGCAGCGTCAGCCGCGGACCGGCCGCCGGTAGATCCACAGCTGGGTCGGCGGAATGTTGCGGATGACGAAGTCGAAATGCTTGACCGTATAGTCGCCCTTCCCGGCCGGGATCGGCGAAAGCGGTCCGTAGGTCAGCTGGACCACCGGTCGCCCCGGTGGGATGCGGGAAAGCAGGTCCTCCAGATAGCGGACCCGCTGCTCGACCGGAAAGTTCAGCAGCGGCACGCCGGAGATCACGCAGTCGAAGGTCAGGCCACGATCCTCGCCGAGCGTGCGGTCGAGATCGAAGGCGTCGCCCTGGATGACGTTCAGCTTCGGATGCTTGCGCCTCAGATGGCGCACGAAATCATACGAGTACTCGACCGCGTAGAGCCGCTCCGGCCGGATGCCGCGCGCCAGGATGGCGCGGGTGATCACGCCGGTGCCGGGGCCCACTTCGAGCACCGGCAGATCCGATTTCGGATCGATCACCGAGGCCATTCGGCGCGCCGTCACCGAGCTCGTCGGAATGATCGAGCCGACCGCCCTCGGCTTGTCGATCCATCCCCTGAAGAATTTCAACTCCTCGTCGAAACGGGTGGCGAGCGTCCTTCGCAATCCAGTGCCCCGTGGCATTGATAACCTCTTGTTGCGCTCGGTCCCCGCGGCAGTATTTACGCCAGGATTCGCCTGACGCAAGGTCAAAGCGACGGCACGCACGAGAAAGCCGCGGCAACCTATGCGAGGGCTCGGCGGCTACTCGCCGAAGGATTCGAAGAAGTCCTTCATGCGCGCGAAAAAGCCGCTCGACTGCGGGCTGTTGTCCTTCGAGGACAGCTCCTCGAACTCCTCCAGGAGCTCGCGCTGGCGCTTGCTGAGGCTCTGCGGCGTCTCGACCGCCACCTGGATGTAGAGGTCGCCGATCTGCGGCTGGCGGAGCACCGGCATGCCCTTGCCCTTCACCCGGAACTGGCGGCCGTTCTGGGTGCCCTCGGGCACCTTGACCCGGGTCTGCGTGCCGTCGAGCGTGGCCACCTCGAACGAGCCGCCCAGCGCCGCCGTGGTCATCGAGATCGGCACCTTGCAGAACAGGTCGGCGCCGTCGCGCTGGAAGAGTTCGTGCGGCTTGACGGAGAGGAAGATGTAGAGGTCCCCGGAAGGCCCGCCGCGCAACCCCGCCTCGCCCTCGTTGGCGAGCCGGATCCGCGTCCCGTCCTCGATGCCGGCCGGGATATTGACCGAAAGCGAGCGCTCCTCGGTGGCGCGACCCTGTCCGGCGCATTTGGGGCACGGGTCCTTGATCGTCTGGCCGCGCCCCTGGCATTGCGGGCAGGTGCGTTCGATCGAGAAGAAGCCCTGCGCCGCACGCACGCGGCCCGAGCCGGAGCACATCGAGCAGGTGACGGGCTGCGTGCCCGTCTTGGCGCCGGAGCCGCTGCAGTCGCTGCACGAGATCGAGGCCGGCACGCGGATCTGGGCGGTCTTGCCGGCATAGGCCTCCTCGAGCGAGATCTCCATATTGTAGCGCAGGTCGGCGCCGCGCTCGCGGCCTGAGGGTCCCCGCCTTTGACGGGCCCCCATCATGTCGCCGAAGATGTCTTCGAAGATGTCGGCAAAGCCGCCGGCCGCAAACCCCGAGGCGCTGAAGCCATTGGCCGCCGCCATGCTCGAAAGCGGCATGGCCGAAACGGTCGTAGGCGGCGCGCTTCTGGGGGTCCTTCAGCGTCTCGTAGGCCTCGTTGATTTCCTTGAACCTGTGCTCGCAGGTCCGGTCGCCGGGATTGCGGTCCGGATGGAACTGCATGGCAAGCTTGCGGAACGCAACCTTGAGCTCCTTGTCGTCCACGCCTCGTTGCACGCCGAGGGTTTCGTAGAAATCAGCTTTCATGTCGTTCCGTCGTCCGGTTGCCGCTGCGATGCCTCGCACCCCTCCAGCGGTCGGCTGCTTCTCGATTTAGTAAGTCGACACCGCCGATGCCATAGCGCGGATGCAACGAGGCGACATTTTTTCAGCGAGTTCTATTTAAATCCCGCAAAGAAAAGACCCGGCGCTGGTGCGCCGGGCCGCGTCATTGCTGAAATCGAGCCGTCAGGCCGACTTCTTCTTGTCGTCATCGTCGTCGATTTCCTCGAAGTCGGCATCGACCACGTCCGAGCCTTCCTTGGCGGCGTCACTGGCGGCATCCGTCTCGGCGGCCTCCTTCTGCGAGGCCTCGTACATGGCCTGCCCGAGCTTCATCGAGGCCTCGGCAAGGCTCTGGGTCTTGGCGTTGATTGCCTCGACGTCGTCGCCTTCGGCTGCCGTCTTCAGGGCCGCGATTGCATCGGCGATTGCCGTGCGGTCGCCCTCGGAGACCTTGTCGCCATAGTCCTTGAGCGACTTCTCGGAGGAATGCACCAGCGCCTCGGCCTGGTTGCGCGCTTCGACGAGAGCCCGGCGCTTCTTGTCAGCCTCGGCATTCGCCTCGGCATCCTTCACCATCTTCTCGATGTCTGCGTCGGAAAGGCCGCCGGACGCCTGGATGCGGATCTGGTGTTCCTTGCCGGTGCCCTTGTCCTTGGCCGACACGTTGACGATGCCGTTGGCGTCGATGTCGAAGGTGACCTCGATCTGCGGCACGCCGCGCGGCGCCGGAGGAATGCCGACCAGGTCGAACTGGCCGAGCAGCTTGTTGTCGGCCGCCATCTCGCGCTCGCCCTGGAAGACGCGGATCGTCACCGCCGCCTGCGAATCCTCGGCGGTCGAGAACACCTGGCCCTTCTTGGTCGGGATCGTCGTGTTGCGCTCGATCAGCCGGGTGAACACGCCGCCCAGCGTCTCGATGCCGAGCGACAACGGCGTCACGTCGAGCAGCAGCACGTCCTTGACGTCGCCCTGCAGCACGCCGGCCTGAATCGCCGCGCCCAGCGCGACCACCTCGTCCGGGTTGACGCCCTTGTGCGGGTCCTTGCCGAAGAACTGCTTCACGATCTCCTGGATCTTCGGCATGCGGGTCATGCCGCCGACCAGCACGACCTCGTCGATCTCGCCCGCCTTCAGGCCGGCATCCTTGAGCGCCGCCTTGCAGGGGTCGATGGTGCGCTGCACCAGATCCTCGACGAGCGATTCGAACTTCGCCCGGGTCAGCTTCATCGTCAGGTGCTTCGGACCTGCCTGGTCGGCAGTGATGAAGGGCAGGTTGATCTCGGTCTGCGACGACGAGGACAGCTCGATCTTCGCCTTCTCGGCGGCCTCCTTGAGGCGCTGCAGCGCGAGCTTGTCGTTCTTCAGGTCGATGCCCTGCTCCTTCTTGAACTCCGCGGCCAGGTACTCGACCAGGCGCATGTCGAAGTCCTCGCCACCGAGGAAGGTGTCGCCATTGGTCGACTTCACCTCGAACACGCCGTCGCCGATCTCCAGCACGGAGATGTCGAAGGTGCCGCCGCCGAGATCGTAGACGGCGATCGTCTTGCCGTCCTTCTTGTCGAGGCCGTAGGCCAGGGCGGCCGCCGTCGGCTCGTTGATGATGCGCAGCACCTCGAGCCCGGCGATCTTGCCGGCGTCCTTGGTGGCCTGGCGCTGGGCGTCGTTGAAATAGGCCGGAACGGTGATCACCGCCTTCTCGACCTTCTCGCCGAGATAGGCTTCCGCCGTTTCCTTCATCTTCTGGAGGATCATCGCCGAGATCTGCGACGGCGACCACTTGCTGTCGCCCGCCTCGACCCAGGCGTCTCCATTGTCGCCCTTGACGATCTTGTAGGGGACGAGCTTCTTGTCCTTCTCCGTCACCGGGTCGTCATACCGGCGGCCGATCAGCCGCTTGACGGCGAAGATGGTGTTTTCCGGGTTGGTGACCGCCTGGCGCTTGGCCGGCTGGCCGACGAGGCGCTCCCCGTCTCCCGTGAAGGCGACGATCGACGGCGTCGTGCGTGCGCCTTCTGCATTCTCGATGACCTTGGCGTCCTTGCCGTCCATCACGGCGACGCAGGAATTGGTCGTTCCCAGGTCGATGCCAATAACTTTTGCCATGTTCATTCTCTCCTTTGAGCAGGCCGTCAGGACCCAATGCGGCGTTCCGGCGACGACCCCTTCTTCCAAGAATTTCCGCGGCTTCCCCGTCAGCGACGGTCAGGCGCGGCTGCGGCGTATATAAGGAGGGGCAATCCGCCACGCAAGGCGTCGCAGCGCCCGGAAAACAAAGGCTCAGACAGGTTCCCAGCCGGCGCCCTCGCCGGCCCGGAAGATGGCGTCGATCACCGCCTGGTTCTTGACCGAATCCTCCAGCGTGAACACCGGGTCGCTGCCGCCCTGCGCGGCGCGGGCGAAGGCCTCGACCTCCAGCCGGTACTGCCGCACGCCCGGAAAGCGAAACACCGTCGCCTGGTCGTGCCGCTGGTTGTGGAGCTCGATCCGGGCATGCTCGTAATCGCCGGCGTTGAACGGCCCGTGCACCTCGATGTAGCCCTGGTCGCCATGGAACACCATCACCTGCCTGGCTGCCATCTGGGTCGCACAGTAGAAGGTGAGCTCGAACTCGCCGAAATCGGCCTTCACGCTGGAGTAGATGTCGGTGCCGAACTTCGGGTCGCGCTCGACCGTCGCCTGGACGCGGCTCGGCTCCTTGCCGGTCACCAGCCGCGTCGCCACCGTCGGATAGACGCCGATGTCGGGCAGCGCGCCGCCGCCGAGACTGAGCTGGTTGCGCATGTTGTCGGGGTCGACATTGTAGTAGGCAAAGGCGCCCTGCACGTGGCGCACCCGGCCGATCGCCCCGTCCTGCACCAGTTCGCGCACCTTGATCCACTGCGGGTGGTAGGACACCATGAAGGCTTCGCAGACCAGCACCTTGTTGCGGTCGCGCGCCTCGATCAGCGGCGCGATTTCGCCGGCCGCCAGCGCGATCGGCTTCTCGCACAGCACGTGCTTGCCGGCATTCGCCGCCTTGAGGGTCCATTCCACGTGCTGCGAGGTGGGCAGCGGGATATAGACCCCGTCGACGTCGTAGGACGCCAGCAGCTCCTCATAGGAGCCGAATGCATGCTCGGCGCCGAACCGCCGTGCCAGCGCCTTGGCGCGGTCGAGGTCGCGGCTGGCGATCGCCGTGACGATGCCGTTCTCCGAATCGACCATCGCCGGCAACAGCTGCTCGCGGGCGATCTTGGCGGTCGAAAGCACTCCCCAGCGGAACATGTCGCGTCCTCCTCTCCTCGGCTGAGACCGGTATCCTAAGCCCTCAGCACGCCTCCGGTCTGCTTGGTCACGTTGGCCACGATGCGGCCGGCGAGCGCCTCGAAATCCTCTTCGGTCAGCGTCCGGTCGACGGGCTGGATGGAGACCTCGATGGCGATCGATTTCTTGCCCGGACCGATGGCCGCGCCTTCGAAGACGTCGAACACCGAGACGCCGCTGATCAGCCGCTTGTCGGCCGCCGCCGCGGCGCGGGTCAGCGCGGCCGCCTCGACGCCTCTGTCGACGACGAAAGCGAAATCGCGCTTGACGGCCTGCAGGTTCGACAGGTCGAGGCGTGGCTTGGTGCGCGTCGCCTTGGCCTTCGGCTCCGGCAGGGCGTCCAGGAACACCTCGAAGCCGGCGAGCGGGCCGTCGGCGTCCAAAAGCTCGAGCGTCTTCGGATGGAACTCGCCGAACGTCCCGAGCACCGTCTTCGGTCCGAGCTTGATCGTCCCAGAGCGCCCCGGATGGTACCAGGCAGGGCCGCCCGCCTCGATCTGCAGCTTGTCGACCGGCGCCCCGCTGGCCTCCAGCGCCGCCAGCGCGTCGGCCTTGGCGTCGAACACGTCGACCGGCGCGGCGTTGCCGGACCAGTGGCGGCCGGCGCCCTCCAGACGTGCGGTGCCGCGCCGGATGCCGGCGGCGACGCGCCGCTGGCCCTCCGGCAGGTCGCTCTCATAGGTGCCCGACACCTCGAACAGCGCGGCGTCGCCATGGCCCCGGTCGGCATTGCGCTGCACCGCGGCGATCAGCCCCGGCAGCAGCGACGGGCGCATGACGTCCATGTCGGCGGCGATGGGATTGGCCAAGGTCAGCCCGGGCGCGCCGCCGCCGAACGCCGAAGCATGCGCTGCCGGAATGAACGACCAGGTGACCGCCTCCAGCATGCCGCGCACCGCCAGCGCCCGCCGCGCCGACCGCGTCCTCAGCTGCAGCGGCGTGAGCATCTTGGCGTTGACGCTGGCGTGAATCTCCAGCGGCGCCGGCGCGATGCGGTCGACGCCGTGGATGCGCATCACCTCCTCGACCAGGTCCGCCTTGCCGTCGATGTCCGGCCGCCACGACGGCACGGTCACCTCCACCGGGTCGCCGTCGCCCCGCGAGCGGAAGCCGAGCCGCGCCAGGATCGCCAGGCTCTCCGCCCGCGGCACGTCGAGGCCGGTCAGCCTCAACACCTCGCCGGGCGGGAAGGCGACCACCTTGGGCGCGTGCCCGGCATAGCCGACCACCGCCGTCTCGCTGGGCTCGCCGCCGCACAGCTCGAGCACCATGCGCGTCGCCAGCTCGAGGCCGGGCACCATGAACTCCGGGTCGACGCCGCGCTCGAAACGGTAGCGCGCATCGGTGACGATCCCTAGCTCGCGCCCCGTGCGGGCGACGTTGAGCGGCTCCCACAGCGCCGACTCGATCAGCACGTCGGTCGTCGAGGCGTCGCAGCCGGAATGCTCGCCGCCCATGATGCCGGCGATCGACTCGACGCCGTCGCGGTCGGCGATCACGCACATGTCGGGCGTCAGCCGGTACTCGCGCCCGTCCAGCGCCAGCACCGTCTCCCCTGCCTTCGCCCGACGCACCGTCAGGTCGCCCGCCACCTTGGCGGCGTCGAAGACATGCAGCGGCCGGCCGCGGTCGAAGGTGATGTAGTTGGTGATGTCCACCAGCGCGTTGATCGGCCTTAGCCCGATCGCCAGCAGGCGCTGCTGCAGCCATTTCGGCGACGCGCCGTTCTTCACCCCGCGCACCATGCGCAGCGCGAAACCGCGGCAGAGCGGATCGCCTTCGGGAAAGTCGAGGGCGACCTTCACCGGACAGGGCCCGAAGCCAGGCACCGCCGGCACGCCGCCCTCTTTCAGGCGGCCGAGCCCGGCGGCGGCGAGGTCGCGCGCGATCCCGTGAACGCCGGTGGCGTCGGGCCGGTTGGGGGTCAGGCCGATCTCGAACACCGGATCGTCGAGCCTGGCATAGGCGGCGAAGCTCGTCCCGACCGGCGCATCGGCGGGCAGCTCGATGATGCCGTCATGCTCGTCGGAGATCTCCAGCTCGCGCTCCGACAGCATCATGCCGCGGCTCTCGACCCCCCGGATCTTCCCCACCGAAAGCGTCGTGTCGATGCCCGGGATGTAGGCGCCGGGCGCGGCGAAGGCGCCGACCAGCCCGGCCCGCGCGTTGGGCGCCCCGCACACCACCTGCACCGTCGCGCTCCCATCTCCAGTGTCGACAGTCAACACTTGCAGCTTGTCGGCGTCGGGATGCTTTTCGGCCGTCAGCACCCGCGCGATCACGAACGGTTTGAGGCTCCCCTTGTCGTCGATCGCTTCCACTTCGAGGCCGATCGAGGTCAGCCGCTCGGCGATCTCGCCGAGCGTCGCTTCGGTTTCCAGGTGGTCCTTGAGCCAGGAGAGGGTGAATTTCATGTCGATGATCCGCTACACTGTTCGGCGCCGCTCGGCGCTACAAAGGTTTGTGCTTGTGCCCGGGAGAGATCTTCTCCTCGCACAGTATTCGACGTCCATTCGCAGCCAGAGCTTTGCATCAGCTCGAAAGCCCGCCGAACAGCGTCGGCAGGTCGAGCGGGCGAAAGCCGTAATGCGACAGCCAGCGCACGTCGGCGTCGAAGAAGGCGCGCAGGTCCGGCATGCCGTATTTCAGCATGGCGATGCGGTCGATGCCCATGCCCCAGGCAAAGCCTTGATACACGTCCGGATCGAGCCCGCCGAAGCGCAGCACGTTGGGATGCACCATGCCGCAGCCCAGGATCTCCATCCAGTCGGAGCCCTCGCCGAAACGCACCTCCCCCGGCCGCGAGCGGTCGCACTGGATGTCGACCTCCAGGCTCGGCTCGGTGAACGGGAAGAAGCTCGGCCGGAACCGCATCTTCAGGCTCGGCACCTCGAAGAACGCCTTGCAGAATTCCTCCAGCACCCAGCGCATGTTGGCGACGTTGGCCGTGCGGTCGATCACCAGCCCCTCCAGCTGATGGAACATCGGCGTGTGCGTGGCGTCGGAGTCCTGCCGGTAGGTCTTGCCGGGAATGACGATGCGGATCGGCGGCTTCTGGGCCTCCATGGTGCGGATCTGCACCGGCGAGGTGTGCGTGCGCAGCAGCTTACGCTCTTGCGACCCTTCCGCCTCGAGGAAGAAGGTGTCGTGCATCTCGCGCGCCGGGTGACCCTCCGGGAAGTTCAGCGCCGTGAAATTGTAGTAGTCGGTCTCGATGTCCGGCCCCTCGGCGATGGTGAAGCCGAGATCGCCGAAGATGGCGGCGATCTCGTCGATCACCTGGCTGATCGGATGGATGCGGCCGCGCTCGGCGGGCGAGGTCCGCACCGGCAGCGTCACGTCGACGGTGTCGTTGGAAAGCCGGGACGCGATGGCCGCCTCGCGCAGCGCCCCCCGCCGGGCGGTCAGCGCCTCGGTCACCCGGTGCTTGAGACCGTTGAGCGCCGGGCCCATCGTCTGCCGCTCCTCGGCCGTCATCGCGCCCAGCGTCTTCAGCCGCTCGGAGATCGAGCCCTTCTTGCCCAGCGCCGCCAGCCGCACCGCCTCGATGGCGGGTTCGTCGCCCGCCGCGGCGATGTCGCCGAGCAATGTGGTCTCCAGTGTTTCGAGGTCGCTCATGGTCGTTCGCTCTTCCGGCGGATGGCAAGAAAAAACCCGCGCCAGCCCTGCCAGCGCGGGTTTCCCAAATCAAGTGCCGATGTTCGGGAAGGCGCTGGCGTCAGGCGACAGCGCTCTCAAACGCGTTCGGCGTGGTGTTCTTCAAATATTCGAGGGCCACCTTGGCCTTGCCGACCAGCGTCACGAACGCCTGCGGCTCGTGGATCGCCATGTCGGACAGGATCTTGCGGTCGATCTCGATGCCGGCCTTGTTCAGGCCGTCGATGAAGCGGCCATAGGTCAGGCCGTGCTCGTGCACCGCGGCGTTGATGCGCTGGATCCACAGGGCGCGGAACGAACGCTTGCGGTTCTTGCGGTCGCGATAGGCATATTGCTGCGCCCGCTCCACCGCCTGCTTGGCGACGCGGATGGTGTTCTTGCGGCGGCCGTAGAAGCCCTTGGCGGCTTTCAGGACCTTCTTGTGCTTGGCATGGGCGGTGACGCCCCGTTTGACGCGAGCCATGTCTGGATCTCCTTGAGCGCTGGCTGCCGGCCTCAGAGGCCGTTGGGCAGGAAGTTCTTGATGACCTTGCGGGCATCCGGCTCAGCCAGAGCCATGGTGCCGCGGGCATCGCGGATGAACTTGTTCGAGCGCTTGATCATGCCATGGCGCTTGCCGGCCGCCTGGGCCAGCACCTTGCCGGTCGCGGTCACCTTGAATTGCTTCTTGGCAGCCGACTTGGTCTTCATCTTGGGCATTTTGCTTCTCCTTCTAGGGCGCTCTGTGGCGCTTCACGCTTCGGGCAGACCAGGCCCGAAAAGCATTGCGAACCGCCACGGCATGCCCTGCCGGACGGTTCTGAACGCGGCCTTATAGCGACAGCCTCGCCAAAGCGCAACGGGGGATTCGCCGCCCGCGCGGCCTCAATAGAGGCGCAGCAGCACCGGCAGGGCGCCGATGTCCTGCCAGTGCTCGATCAGCTCGAACAGCGGATAGGCGGCCAGGAACAGCAGCCCGTCGCGGAACGTCCGGTAGAGCACCTGCGGCCTGACGGAAAGCAGTTCGCTCTCGCGGAAGAGCCGCAGATCGGGCAGGAAACGCGGCACCTCGCGCCGGTATTGCCGGTAGGTTTCGCCGAAATTCTCCTCCAGGAACGCCTCCTCGACCTGGATCACCAGGTGAAAGGCGATCGTGCAGAGAATGGCGAACGCCAGCGCGACGACGGCACTTCCGGTCATCGCCCCGACGCCGGCCGCGCCGATGGCCGAGAACAGGTAGAGCGGGTTGCGGGTCACCGAATAGGGCCCGCCGCGGACGATCTCGGAGCTCTTGCGCCCGCCGATATAGAGCGTGCACCACGTCCGCCCCAGAATGGCGATCAAGATCAGCCCGATGCCGATGGCCTCGATGCGCTCGTGCAGCTCGTCGTCCGTCGCGCGCGCCGAGCGCACGAATAGCAGCGCAACCACGATCAGGGCGAAAAGCGCCACCAGCACCAGCCGACGCCGCTTCTGATAGCGGCCTAGCTCGCCCGGCGTCTTGGCGGTCAGTGGGGAAATGCGCGTCGGCACCATGCCGGCTGGTCCTCCGGCCGCTCGCGCGCGGCCGGCCACTTCTTAAGCGTGGCATCGTGGGCAAATCGTGGCGAACAAGGAAAAGGCCGCCGCAGCGGCCTCTGCGATCACCTCGGTGCCAGCACCATCATCATCTGGCGGCCTTCGAGCTTGGGCTCGGCCTCCACCTTGGCGATGGGCGCCACCTCTTCGCGCACCTTGTTGAGAAGCTGCATGCCGAGCTCCATATGGGCCATCTCGCGGCCCCGGAAGCGCAGCGTCAGCTTGACCTTGTCGCCTTCCTCGAAGAACCGGCGCACCGCCTTCATCTTCACCTCGTAGTCGTGGGTGTCGATGTTGGGGCGCATCTTGATCTCCTTGATCTCGATGACCTTCTGGTTCTTGCGGGCCTCGGCGGCCTTCTTCTGGTTGGCATATTTGAGCTTGCCGAGATCCAGGATCTTGGTGACGGGCGGCTCTGCGTTGGGTGAGATTTCTACCAGGTCGAGGCCGGCTTCCTCGGCGGCTGCGAGGGCGTCGTTGATCGACACCACGCCTTGATTGGTGCCGCTTGCGTCGATGAGCTGGACCCGGGGGACCCGGATGTCACGGTTGGCGCGCGGTCCTTCCTTGACGGGGGCCGCGGCTTTGAAGGGTCTGCGAATGGTCGTGTTCTCCTAATCTGTTTCCGTTCGGGGCTCTGCACGGACGTGGCTGTGTCATGTCGTTCGGGCAACGGCGCTGTCAATAGCACAGCCGAGCAAAAGAATCACGACCTAACCTGACGCTGCGCGAGCCCGGCAGCTGACCGGTGGAGAGCCGGGACAAGCCGCTTTGCGACGTTGCGTCGCCGTGGCAGAAGGGCGCGACAGGGAGATCTGATCATGTCCGACGAGACCGGCCCAGGCTTCATCGACGTCGACGGGGCGGCCATCGCCTTCCGCCACCGCGACGGGCGGGAGCCGGGCGTCATGTGGCTCGGCGGCTACCGCTCCGACATGCGCGGCACCAAGGCAGAGGCGCTGGATGCCTGGGCCGCTGCCGCCGGTCGCGCCGTTCACCCGCCACGACTATTCCGGCCACGGCGAGTCGGGTGGCGCCTTCCGCGACGGCACCATCTCGCGCTGGGTCGCGGAGAGCCTGGCGGTGATGGGCGCCGTGACCTCGGGGCCGCAGATCCTGGTCGGCTCCTCCATGGGCGCCTGGATTGCGCTCCGCATGGTCGAGGAGTTGGCCGGGCAGCCGGGCGGCCGGACCGTGGCGGGGCTTCTCCTGCTGGCCCCGGCGCCCGACTTCACCAGCGAGCTGGTCGAGCCGAAGCTGACCGCTGCGCAGAAGCGCGCCTTGACCCGCAAGGGATTCTTCGAGGTACCGTCCGAATACAGCCCGGACGAACCCACCGTCTACACTCGGGCGCTGATCGAGGACGGCAGGCAGAACCGGGTCATGGCCGGGCCGATCGACACCCACTGCCCGGTCCATATCATCCAGGGGCTCAGGGACCCGGACGTGCCGCACGATCATGCCTTGAGGCTCGCCAGCTGCCTGCCGTCCGACGACGTGACCGTGTCGCTCGTGCCCGACGGCGACCATCGCCTCTCGCGCCCCGAGGACATCGCCTTGATCCTGGGCGCGCTCGACGAGCTCATCTCCCGCGCGGCGGGTTGATCCGGTGCGCCTGTCCATTCCCGCCTCCGCCTTCGTCGCGGCGATCGTCGGCTTCGGCGGCACCTTGCCCATCATCATCGCCGCCGCCGCCGCGGTTGGCTCCAGTCAGGCCCAAACCGCCAGCTGGGTCACCGCCATCTGCCTGGCGATGGCCTTCGAGACCGCCTGGCTCTCCTATGCGACCCGCATGCCGGTCATCACCGCCTGGTCGACGCCCGGTGCGGCGCTGATCGCCGCAAGCAGCGGCTTCACCCTGCCCGAGGCCGTCGGCGCCTTCGTCGTCACCGCCCTCCTCCTGATGGCGACCGGCCTGCTCACGCCCGCTGACCCGCCTCATCGCCCGGATCCCGGCATCCGTCGCCTCCGGCATGCTGGCCGGCATCGTCGTCACCTTCGCCATCGGCGCCGCCAAGTCGGCGGTCGCCGACCCGCTCTTCATCCTGCCGCTTGTCGCCGCCTTCTTCCTCATCCGGCTGTTCAATCCCGCGCTTTCGGTGCTGGCCGTGCTGGTCGGCGGCGGCCTTCTGGCCTGGCTGACCGGCAAGGTCGGGCGCGTTGCCGGCGCCGGCGTTGTCCACGCTGACCCTGGTGGCGCCGCAGTTCTCGCCGGCGGCCGTCGTCGGGCTGGCCCTGCCGCTCTACCTGGTCACCATGGCCTCGCAGAACCTCTCCGGCCTGGCCGTGCTGAGGGCAGCCGGCTATGCGCCCAAACCCGGTCCGATCATCGCCGTCACCGGCCTGTTCTCGCTGCTTTCGGCCCCCTTCGCCGCCTCGACGACCAACCTCGCAGCCATCTCCGCCGCCATCTGCACGGGGCCCGACGTCCATCCCGATCCCGCCGAGCGCTGGAAGACCGGGTCCGTTCTATGCGCTTGCCTACCTCGTCTTCGCGGCCTTCGGCGCCTCGCTGGTCGCCATCTTCGCGGTGCTTCCGGCCGAGCTGATCGTCCTCGCCGCCGGCCTGGCGCTGCTTGGCGCGCTCGCCAACGCGCTCGCCATCGCGCTCGAACGCGAGGCCGAGCGCATGGCGGCCGTCATCGCCTTCGTCGTCACGGCTTCGGGCCTGGCCGTCGCCGGCGTCGGCTCGGCCTTTTGGGGGCTGATCGCCGGCCTCGCCGTCCTGGCCCTCGACGGCATCAAAAAGCTGCGGTGATTTCAAAGGCTTGTCCGGTTCCACGGCCGGCGATCTTGAATCGGCCCCGGGCGGCTCCCATCTCGAATTGCAGCGGTCCGCCCGACCGCTCCAACGGAAGGAACGGGAGAAGATGAACACGACTGCATTGATCCGTCCGGCCTGGACGCCGGCGACCATCGCGCTGATGGTGATCGGCTTCATGGTCTTCTGGCCGCTCGGCCTCGCCATGCTCGCCTACATCATCTGGGGCGATCGGCTGGAAGGCTTCAAGCGGGATGTCAACCGGGCCACCGACGGCGTCTTCGCGGGCTGCCGCAGGGCCTCCTACCGCGCCCAGCGCGGCACCGGCAACGTCGCCTTCGACGATTGGCGCGAGAAGGAGCTCGAGCGGCTCGCCGAGGAGCGCCGCAAGCTCGACGAGATGCTGGAGGAGTTCGACACCTATGCCCGCGAGCTGCGCAGGGCCAAGGACCAGGACGAGTTCGACCGCTTCATGGCGGCTCGCTCCCGCTCCACTCCGGCCAGGACCCGCGGCAAGCCAGACGACACCCTGCTCGACGAAGTCTGAGACACGAAGGGCCGGAACGGCTCCGAAACGGCGTCGCCCCCGAGGCGGCGCCGTTTTCTTTTGCGCGAACGACTGCGCCGGACGATACTGCCGATCAATCTTGCATTTGCCTGCTCTTTCCCCGAGATTTTCCTGTCCGAATCGAGCAACCTCCGTCCATGGCCTTCGACCTGTTCCGCCGCAAAGAGCGTCCCCGGTCCCGCCCCCCGGTGGAGGAGCGCGAGCACGCCGTGGCCGGCCGGCGGCTGCCCCTGCGCATCGTCGAGAACGAGCGGGCGCGGCGGCTCACCCTGCGCATCGACAGCGGCGGCCGCGGGCTGCAGGATCACCGTCCCGCCGGGCCTCAAGCGCAGCGAGGTCGAGCATTTCCTGGTCCGCCACCAGGGCTGGCTGGAGCAGCGCCTGGCCAAGGTGCCGGCGCAGGCTCGCGTCCGCCCGGGCATCAAGGTGCCGCTGCGCGGCGTTCCCCACCGCATCGTCCACGAGCCGGGCGCTCGCGGCACGGTCACCATCGGCCTCGATGCCGGCGGCCCCTTCCTCAACGTCTATGGCGACCGCGCCCACCTGCCGCGGCGCCTGTCGGACTTCCTCAAGCGCGAGGCCAAGGCGGAGATCGAGCCGCTGGTGGCCAGGCATTGCGCGGCGGTCGGCAAGCGCGCCAAGGCGATCCGCTACCGGGACACCTCGTCCCGCTGGGGGTCGTGCACCTCCGACGGCGTGCTGTCCTTCTCCTGGCGGATCATGATGGCGCCTTCCCCGGTCATCAATTATCTGGTGGCGCACGAGGTGGCACATCTCAAGGAGATGAACCACGGGCCCAAATTTTGGGCGCTTTGCAACCGCCTGTGCCCGGACACCGAGCGCTGCAAGGCCTGGCTGAAGCGCAATGGCGGCGCGCTGATGGCGATCCAGTTCGATTGAACGCCTGCTTTTGCTCGACTTTGCCCAAGTTTCATGCGAGTTGCCGGCGATGCGCCTGGACATCAAGATCTGCGGCCTGAAGACGCCCTCGGCGGTGGATGCCGCCTTGCTGGGCGGAGCCACCCATGTCGGCTTCATCTTCTTCCCGAGGAGCCCGCGCAACGTCGACGCCGCCACGGCCGGCGCCCTCCGGCAGGCGGCCCTCGGCCGGGCCAAGGCGGTCGCCGTCACCGTCGACGCGTCCGATGCCGAGCTCGATACGATCGTCGCCGCCATGCGGCCGGACCTCCTGCAGTTGCACGGCGCCGAGACCCCCGAGCGCGTTGCCGCCGTCCGGCAGCGCTTCGCCTTGCCCGTCATGAAGGCGCTCGCGGTGCGCGACGCGGCCGATCTGACGGCCGTCGCGACCTTCGAAGCGGTCGCCGACCGGCTGCTGCTCGACGCCAAGCCGCCGCCTGGCGCCGCGTTGCCCGGCGGCAACGGCCTGCCCTTCGACTGGCGGCTGCTTCGCCGGCCTCGATACCGGGCTCGACTACATGCTCTCGGGCGGCATCGACGCGGCCAACGTCGATGCCGCGCTGTCGCTCGCCGCGCCGACCGGGATCGACGTGTCGTCGGGCGTCGAAAGCGCGCCCGGCGTCAAGGATCCGGCCCGCATCGCGGCCTTCTTCGGCGCCGTCCGCACGGCGCAGGAGCGCGCCGGCAGCCACAGCACTGGAGGTCGGCCATGAACAAGCCGGTTGAGCCCAACTCCTTCCGCACGGGTCCGGACGAGCAGGGAATGTTCGGCATTTTCGGGGGTCGTTTCGTTGCCGAAACGCTGATGCCGCTGATTCTCGAGCTGGAGCGCCACTGGAACGAGGCCAAGACCGACCCGGCCTTTCGCGCCGAACTCACGGGGCTGTCGACCCACTATGCCGGGCGTCCCTCGAAGCTCTATTTTGCCGAGGGCCTGACCCGGCATCTCGGCGGCGCCCGCATCTATTTCAAGCGCGAGGACCTGAACCACACCGGCTCGCACAAGATCAACAACTGCCTCGGCCAGATCCTGCTGGCCAGGCGCATGGGCAAGCGGCGCATCATCGCCGAGACCGGCGCCGGCCAGCATGGCGTCGCCTCGGCGACTGTCGCGGCGCGCTTCGGCCTGCCTTGCGTGGTCTACATGGGCGCCACCGACGTCGAGCGCCAGAAGCCCAACGTCTTCCGCATGAAGCTGCTCGGCGCCGAGGTCAGGCCGGTGAGCGCCGGCCACGGCACGCTCAAGGACGCCATGAACGAGGCGCTGCGCGACTGGGTCACCAATGTCGAGGACACCTACTATCTGATCGGCACGGCGGCCGGCCCGCACCCCTACCCCGAGCTCGTCCGCGATTTCCAGTCGGTGATCGGCAGCGAGGCACGGGCGCAGATCCTCGAGCAGGAAGGCCGCCTGCCCGACGCCATCGTCGCGGCGGTCGGCGGCGGCTCCAACGCCATCGGCCTTTTCCACCCCTTCCTCGACGACCGCTCGGTGGCCATCTACGGCGTCGAGGCGGGCGGCCGCGGCCTCGACGGCGTCGAGCATTGCGCCTCGATGAGCGCCGGCCGGCCCGGCGTGCTGCACGGCAACCGCACCTATCTCCTGCAGAACGAGGACGGCCAGATCCTCGACGGCCACTCCATCTCGGCCGGCCTCGACTATCCCGGCGTCGGCCCCGAGCACAGCTACCTGCGCGACACCGGCCGCGTGACCTACGTGCCGATCCTCGACGACGAGGCGCTGGAGGCCTTCCAGCTCACCACTCGGGTCGAGGGCATCATCCCGGCGCTCGAATCGGCGCACGCCATCGCCCAGGCGATGAAGCTGGCGCCGACGATGGGCAAGGACCAGCTGATGATCGTCAACCTCTCCGGCCGCGGCGACAAGGACGTCCACACGGTTGCCGGCATGCTCGGCATGGAGATCTGAGGCGATGGCCACCCGCATCGACCGCCGCTTCGCCCGGCTGAGGCAGGAGGGCCGCCCGGCGCTCGTCACCTATTTCATGGGCGGCGACCCGGATTACGACACCTCGCTGGCCATCATGAAGGCGCTGCCCGGCGCCGGCAGCGACGTCATCGAGCTTGGCATGCCGTTCTCCGATCCGATGGCCGACGGCCCGGCGATCCAGGCCGCCGGGCTGCGGGCGCTCAAGGGCGGTCAGACGCTCTCGCAGGACGCTCGCCATGGCGCGCGCCTTCCGAGAAGGGCGACGACGACACGCCGATCGTCATGATGGGCTACTACAACCCGATCTACATCTATGGCGTCGAGCGCTTCCTGGCCGACGCTATCGCTGCCGGCATCGACGGCCTGATCGTCGTCGACCTGCCGCCGGAGATGGATGCCGAGCTCTGCGTCCCGGCGCTCCGCGCCGGCATCAACTTCATCCGGCTGGCCACCCCCACCACCGACGACCGCCGCCTGCCCAAGGTGCTGGCGAACACCTCGGGCTTCGTCTACTACGTCTCGATGACCGGCATCACCGGGGCAGCGCTGACCGACACCGCGAAGCGTCAGCGAGGCCGTCACGCGCATCAAGCGCCACACCGACCTGCCGGTCTGCGTCGGCTTCGGCGTCAAGACGGCGGAGCAGGCGCGGGTGATCGGCGGCACCGCCGACGGCGTCGTCGTCGGCACGGCGATCGTCAACGCCGTCGCCGGCGTGCTCGGGCCGCAGGGCGCCAGGACGGCCGACCCGGCGGAAGCCGTGGCGACCCTGGTCCGCGGCCTGTCGCAGGGCGTGCGCGCGGCGCGCCTTGCTTCGGCCTGACAGCTCCGGCAAGTCGGGCAGGTCGCCCGGGGAGGCAAGCGAATGAACTGGATCACCAACTACGTCCGGCCCAAGATCAACTCCATGCTCGGCCGCCGGGACATGCCGGAGAACCTCTGGATCAAGGATCCCGAGACCGGCGAGATGGTCTTCCACAAGGACCTCGAAGGGAACCAGTTCGTCATCCCCTCGTCGGGCCATCACATGAAGATCTCGGCCCGCGAGCGGCTCCGCTATTTCTTCGACGACGGGATCTTCGAGGTCCTCGACAATCCGAAGGTCACTCTCGACCCGCTGAAGTTCCGCGACGAGAAGCGCTACGTCGACCGCCTCAAGGAGGCGAGGGCCAAGACAGGCCTCGACGACGCCATCGTCAACGCGCTTGGCACCATCGAAGGCGTGCCGATCGTCGCCACCGTGCAGGATTTCGCCTTCATGGGCGGCTCGCTCGGCCTGGCGGCCGGCGACGCCATCATCCGCGGCTTCGAGACGGCGGTCGAGCGTCGGCGCCCGCTGGTCCTGTTCGCCGCCTCGGGCGGCGCCCGCATGCAGGAAGGCATCCTGTCGCTGATGCAGCTGGCGCGCACCACCGTGGCCGTCGACCGCCTCAAGGAGGCGGGGCTGCCCTATATCGTGGTGCTGACCAACCCGACCACCGGCGGCGTCACCGCCTCCTACGCCATGCTGGGCGACGTCCATATCGCCGAGCCCGGCGCGCTGATCGGCTTCGCCGGGCCGCGCGTCATCGAGCAGACCATCCGGGAGAAGCTGCCTGAGGGCTTCCAGCGGGCGGAGTACCTGATGGAGCACGGCATGGTCGACATGGTCGTGTCGCGCCTGGAGCTCAAGTCCACCATCGCCCGGCTGCTCAAGATCCTCTTGAAAACGCCCGCTTCCGACGCATTCGAGCCCGAGGTGCTGCCGCCGGCGGTGCTATCCGGCGAGGTGCGACCGCAGGCCTGATCCTTGCCGGCCGGCGTTGCCAGCCCCGCCGAAGAGGTGCGACCTTGATGACCACCACCGCCGCGGATCGCGAAATCGAGCGCCTGCTCGCGACCCATCCCAAGGGCTTCGACCTGTCGCTCGACCGCATCCGGCGGCTGCTCGACCGGCTCGGCAACCCCGAGCGACGTCTGCCGCCGGTGATCCACATCGCCGGCACCAACGGCAAGGGCTCGGCGGCCGCCTTCTGCCGCGCCTTGCTGGAGGCCAAGCGGCCTCTCCGTCCACGTCCACACCTCGCCGCATCTGGTCGCCTGGCACGAGCGCTACCGCATCGGCCACCGCGGCGGCGGCCGGCTGGTCGACGACGCGGTGCTGGCCGAAGCGGTGGCGCGCGCCGCCGGCGCCAATGACGGCGAGCCCATCACGGTGTTCGAGATCCTGACTGCGGTGACCTTCCTGCTGTTTTCGGAGCACCCGGCCGACGTGGCCATCATCGAGGTCGGCCTGGGCGGCCGTTTCGACGCCACCAACGTCATCGACAAGCCGGCCGTCTCGGTGATCATGCCCATCTCGCTCGACCACGAAGCCTATCTGGGCGACCGCGTCGAGCTGATCGCCGCCGAGAAGGCCGGCATCGTCAAGTCGGGGTGCCCGGTGGTGATCGGCGCCCAGGAGACGGAAGCGGCGCTCGACGTGCTGGTCGCCACCGCCGAGCGCCTCGAATGCCCGACGATGGTCTACGGCCAGGACTTCCTCGCCTTCGAAGAGAACGGCCGCATGATCTACCAGGACGAGTGGGGCCTGATGGACCTTTCGCCGCCGCGCCTGCCCGGCCGCCACCAGTTCGCCAACGCGGCGGCGGCCATCGCCGCCGTCAAGTCGGCCGGCTTCGAGCTGACGCACCGCGCCGTCGACCGGGCCATGGGCACGGTGGACTGGCCGGGCCGCATGCAGCGGCTGCCGCGCGGCCGGCTGGCCGAGCTGGCCCCGCAAGGCGCCGAGGTCTGGCTCGACGGCGGCCACAATCCCGGCGCCGGCCTGGTGGTCGCCGAAGCGCTGACCGAGCAGGAGGAGCGCTTCCAGCGCCCGCTGTTCCTGATCTGCGGCATGCTCAACACCAAGGACCAGACCGGTTATTTCCGTGCCTTCGAGGGCATGGCCCGTCACGTCTACACGGTGCCGGTCAACGCCAGCGACGCCGGCGTGCCGACGGACGAGCTGGCGCTGCGCGCCGAGGAGGCCGGTCTTTCGGCCGAGCCGGTGAGCTCGGTCGCCAGCGCCCTGATGCTGTTGCGCGACACCTGGAACCCCGGCGAGACGCCGCCGCGCATCCTCATCGGCGGCTCGCTCTATCTGGCCGGCGAGGTGCTGGCCGAGAACGGCACGCCGCCTGCCTGACGCAATTCCAGCGAAAGTGTGAGCGGTTTCGCGTTCGGAATTGCGTAAAAACAAGAACTTTGCACAAAAAAGCCCGGCACTTGGCCGGGCTTTTCGGTCTCGGATGTTGGCCGGGATCAGGCGACGGCGCCGTTGATCCAGTGCGACAGCGCCGTCTTCGGGGCCGCGCCGACCTTCGTGTCGGCGACCTGGCCGCCCTTGAAGATCATCAAGGTGGGGATCGAGCGCACGCCGAAGCGGGCGGCAAGCTCGGGATTCTCGTCGATGTTGAGCTTGGCGATCTTCACCTTGCCGTTGAGCTCGGTCGAGATCTCCTCAAGCGCCGGCCCGATCATCTTGCAGGGGCCGCACCATTCGGCCCAGAAATCCACCACGACGGGCTCGTTGGCCTGCAGCACGTCTGCCTGGAAGTTCGCATTGTCGACCTTGACGGTGGCCATTCTCAAATCCTTTCGGGTTCGCAGTTACCCAACATCTGGTGTGGCGCGAGGCCAAGTTCAAGCAGACTTTGTGTCACGGCTTGGTAAGTCGGGCAAGCGCGGAGTCCAGCACCGCGTCGGGCAACGCGATCAGCCGCGGCGCCTCGGTGAAGAGCAGCGCCGCCTCGACCTTGAGGCCAGGGTAGAGCGGCGAAAGCAGCGCCCGATAGAGCGCCATCTGCAGGAGATAGGCCGGCGCGACGTCGTCCAGCGTCTCCGGCGGCGGCCGGTTCGTCTTGTAGTCGACGATCAGCACGCGGTCCGCGGTCGTCGCCAGCCGGTCGATGGTGCCCGAGACGACGCGCGACCGGCCGCGCACGTCGAGCGTCCCCATCACCGCCACCTCGGCCCGCGAGCCGGGCGAAAAGATCGGCGCGAAGCCGTCGTCGCCGAGCACGGCGGCCACCGCCGCCAGCGCCGCCTCGCGTTCGCCGGGCTCCCAGTCGGCGCCGGCGCGCTCCAGGTAGCGCCGCGCCGCGGCGTCCCGCCTGGCCGGCTCGACCTCCGGCAGCATCTGCAGCAGCCGGTGCGTCGCCAGTCCGCGGCGGATCGCAAACGACGCGTCGGCCGCGTCGAGCACCGGCGAAGCCCTTCCCGGCGGTGCCGGCGCATCCTCGATCAGCGCCATGGCCCGCGAGGGCGAGAGCGGCGCCGGCAGCGGCGGCGGCTCGCTCAGCCGTTCCGTCAGCCAGGCAGGCATCGCCTCGGCGGCCGCACCCGCCGCCGCCTTCTCGGCGGCCGCGGCGGGCCGCTCCGGCGACTGGCTCACCCGGTAGCGGTGCACGGTCGCTCTCGCTGTCGGCCGGATGCGGCCGGGTCTCGGCCAGCCCTTCGCCCGTCAGCGCGCGCGAGACGATGGCGTGCCAGGTCGTGTTGGGGGGCGTCCGCTTGCCGAAATAGCCGCAGACGATCAGCCGATCCTCGGCCCGCGTCATCCCCACATAGAGCAGGCGGCGGTACTCATCCTCCGCCAGCATGCGCTGCACGAGCCCCGCCTCCTGGGAGGTGTCGTTGGCCACGTCGCTCCCCGAGCGCCACAGGAAGCCGCTGCCCTGCCACCGGCCGTGCGGTGCGTCGAACGGCACCAGCCTCGGCAGGTGCTGCTCGCTGAACGGCGCACTGCCGCCGTCGACCAGGAAGACCACCGGCGCCTCCAGCCCTTTGGCGGCGTGCACCGTCATGATCCGCACCTCGTCGCGGGTCTGGTCCATCTCGCGCTTGATCTCCGGCGCCGCCGTGTCGAGCGTGGAGAGCAGGCTTTCCAGCCCCGGCAGGCCGACCCGCTCCTGGGCCAGGCAATAGCTCAGGAACTCGTCCAGCACGTCGCCCGCGTCCTGGCCGAGCCGCGCCACCATCGCCCGCCGCACGCCGTCGCGTCCGAGCACGCCGGCGAAGAACTCGTATGCCGGCTTGTAGGCCGCCTCAGTCGCCCAGATGTCGAGCTGCGAGGCGATCTTCGCGAACAACATGTCCTTCGCGGCCTTGGCCGCCAGCGCCGCCTGCAGCGAGACGCCGGGGCCGCGCCCGGCGGCGAGCTCGTAGAGCCGCTCCTCGCTCTCGCCGAAGATCGGGCTCTTCAGCACGGCAGCGAGCGACAGATCGTCCTCGGGCTGCAGCAGGAACCTGCCGAGCGCCACCAGGTCCTTGACGGCGATGTGGGCAGGCAGGCTCAGCCGGTCGGCGCCGGCGACCGCCACGCCCTTTGCCTTGAGGCTGCGCGACAGCGCGTGGACGAAGCGGTCGCGCTTGCGCACCAGCACCAGGATGTCGCCGGCGGTCACCGGCGCGCCGGTCCCTTCGAGCGTCTCGCCGCGCGACAGCCAGCCGGCGATGGTGGCGGCTACGTTCTCCGCCACGCGCACCGCTGGCGCGCGCGCATGGTCGACCGGTGTCGTCCAGTCGTCGGGCTCGGCCACCGCATCGGCGCCGATCGACGGCCAGACCTCGACATAACCAGGCGCCCCGGCGCGCAGCGGGCGATGGCTGAGCGGATCGCGGTCGTGGCCCAGGCCCTTCTGCATGTCGGGGTGGGAGAACACGCGGTCGACCGCCGAAAGCACGTCTTCGGTGGAGCGGAACGACCAGGTGAGCCGGAGGCGCTCGAACGCCTCGCCCGCGCCCTTGACGCGGGCCGCCAGCTCTTCGCCGGTGAGCGCGAAGGATTCGGGGTCGGCACCCTGGAACGAATAGATCGACTGCTTCTCGTCGCCGACGGCAAACAGCGTCCGCCTGAGCGTGTCGCGCGCCCCGCGCCCGGCGAAGAACTCCGCCGCCAGGTCCTTCACCACTTGCCACTGCTCGGGGCTGGTGTCCTGCGCCTCGTCGATCAGGATGTGGTCGATGCCCTTGTCCAGCTTGTACTGGACCCACGGGCCGGCATCCTGACGCGCCAGAAGCCGCACGGTGCGGGCGATCAGGTCGTTGAAGTCGAGGAAGCCGCGGCCGCTCTTCAGCTGCTCGTAGCGGCGGATCAGCCAGTCGGCCAGCGTCAGCGCGGCGCGCGTGCCTTCCAGCATGCGGTAGAGCGCCAGCCGGTCGGCTGCCGCCCGCACCCGCCCCGCCATCTCCGTGAACCGCTCCGCAAAGCCCGGGAAATGCTCGGCCACGCCCTTGGAGGCGATATTTTTCACGCTGCGCGGCTGCTGCTCCTTGGTCAGGAACGCCTCGCACAGGCGGTCGAGGCGCGCGGCCGGAGCGTGGGCCTGGCAGGCGGCGAGCAGCGCCCGACCGAAGATCTCCGCATTGGCCTTGCCGGCGCGCTCGGCGCGCGCCACCAGGGCGTGGCAGAACGGCTCGCTAAAATAGGCGTCGGGCCAGACGGCCTCGACGATCGTCGCCTCGCTGTCGGTGTCGGCGAAGCCGAACGCCTCGAAGAGCTCGGCGAAGGGCGGCGATCCGACGCCGCACTGGTCGATGAAGTCGCGCAGCCGGTCCCGCTTGGCGACCACCTCGGAAAGCAGCACGTCGAGCCCATACTCGCCGCCGCGCTCCAGGACCGCCGCAAAGGCCTCGGCCAGCATCGCGTCGTGCCGGCCGGCCGCCCCGCTGATCATGTCGCGGCGCGCCTCGGCGACGAGCGCGGCCTCCATCGCCGGGTCCAGCATCTCGAAATGACCGGCGATGTTGGCCTCCAGCGGGAACTGGTGGAGCACCGCCTCGCAGAAGGCGTGGATGGTCTGGATCTTCAGCCCGCCGGGCGTCTCCAGGGCCCGCGCGAAGAGCTGCCGCGCCCGCTTCAGCTGGCGCTCGTCCGGGCGCTGCCCGTCGATCTCCGCCAGGGCCTCGGCCAGCTGCTCGTCGGGCAGCATCGCCCAGCCGGCCAGGTTGGCGAACACGCGGTTGGCCATGTTGGCGGCGGCGGCGCGCGTATAGGTCAGGCAGAGGATCTTCGAAGGGTCTGTGCCGCCGAGCAGCAGGCGGATCACCCGCTGCGCCAGCACATGCGTCTTGCCGGAGCCGGCATTCGCCGAGACCCAGGCGGACACATCCGGATCGGACGCCCTGGCCTGCAGCGCGATCGTCTCGGGCGGGATGACCAGCCGCGGCTTCATTCGCCGGCCTCGGCTTCGGTCTCGTCCTCGGCGCCGGCCGACCATTCGAGCACGCGCGCCAGATGGTCGTAGTCGCCGTCCATGTCGGCTTCGCGGAAGGGCAGAGCCCGCGACAGGTACCCCGTGCCGGCGCGCTCATAGTGCGACAGAAGCTGTTCGAGCCGCGCTCCAGGCCTCCTCCGCCAGCGCCGGCGCGGTCTTTTGCCGGCGCTCGAAGTCCAGGATCGATTCCTCCTCGACCGTGCCGCGGGCGCGCAGCCGCACGAAGGCGAGCCCTGCCGGCGTCAGCGGCCCCAAGGGGCTGAAGGCGCCACGCTGCAACAGCGCCGCCTCCAGGGCCAGCTGCGGCGCGAGCAGCGTGTGCGCCTGGCCCTTCGAGGGCGAGGAACCGGTCTTGAAGTCGAGCACGTCGGCATACCCGTTGGGGCGCAGGTCGATGCGGTCGGCGCGACCCGAGAGCGTCGCCTGGGTCGCGCCCACCGGCAAGGGGCTGGCGCGCGCCTCCGGATGGCGGCTGAGGATGTCGACGCGCTCTTCGCGCTCCCAGCGGATGATCTCGCCCGACATTGCCATGAAGCGCGGCCACCACACAGCGTGCACGTCGGCCGGCAGCGCCGCCTCGGCGAAGCACTGGTGGGCGATCGCCGTGAGCGCGCTCTCCGCCGTCTGCAGCCTCGACGTCGATGCCGGAGCTCGAGAAGCGATGCAGGATCTCGTGGAACAGCGTGCCGCGTTCGGCCGCGCCGGGGTCCCGCGACAGGCCGTCGAGCGGCCACAGCCCGAGAATGCGGCGCGCATAGACGGCATAGGGGTCGCGGCGCAGCGTCTCGATCTCGGTCACCGTGAAGCGCCGCGGCCGGGCGTCGAGCGGCGGCTTGGGCTCCGGTCGCTTGATCGACCGCACGGTGGCGCTGCGGTCGAGGCCCCGGGCAAGCGCCGTCAGCGCGTCGCCGCGCGACCGCATCGCCGCCACCTCTTCGGCTCCGGCGAAGGTGGTCAGCCGCTGCAGCCAGCGCGAGGCCACGGCCGGCGCGTCGCCGGCACGCGCAGCGCGGGTCAGCACCACCTCCCTGTTCCCCATCGCCATCCAGAAATCGTGCGCGGCGAGGCCGATCCGGCGCTCCGGCGGCTCCAGCGACAGGCCCGACTTCATCAGGCGCGACATGAAGCGGTCGGCTTCGGTCCGGCGCGGCCAGCTGCCCTCGTTGAGGCCGCCCAGCACCAGCGTGTCCACCGATTGCAGCCGCGCCTCCAGCTGTCCCCAGATGGCGATGCGGCCGTCGCCGCCGGCCGACGGCTTGACCGTCTCCGGCGCCATCAGGGCGGCGAGCACGTCGGGCCATTCCGCCGGCGCCAACGGCATCGGGGCGCTGGCCGCCACCAGCCCCCTCAGGAAGCCCGCCAGCGCCTCGCCGGCATCGCCGCCATAGACGCCTTCGAGCCCGTCATTCTCGTCGCGCCCCAGCGCTTCGAGCGCTTCGACCGAGGCGCGGGCAAGCGCCGGCAGCGAAACCTCGTCCAGGCTGCGCAGGGCGACCAGCGGCGACAGGGCGGAGCCGAGCGCGGCTGCGGCGGTCCGCGCTTCGGCCTGCCTGGCGCGGTCGAGGCGGGCGAGCCAGAACGGTGCGTGGCGATCGGCGCCGAGCGCCGCCAGCCGCCGGTCGAACAAGGCGGCCAGCTGGGCGACGTCCGGCCTGCCGGTGCCGCCGCGCAGCGCGACGAGCTCGACGGCGCCCGCGGCGCGCCGCATGGCGGGGCGTTCCCGGCCGAGCCGCACCAGCGGATGCTTGAGGAGCGACAGCAGCGACACGGGGTCGCCGGGGCGCAAGGCCGCCTCCACCGCCAGCGTGAGCAGCGTCGCGGCCGGGCTGCGGGCGAGCGGCGACCCGCCCGAATCGTCGGCGCGGATACCGAACCGGGCAAGCTCGGCCGAGACGCGGCGCGCCAGGTCGCGGTCGCCGGTGACCAGCGCGGCGGTGCGGTCCTCCTCCAGCGTCGCCCGCCGCAGCGCGATCGCGATCGACAGCGCCTCGTCGCGCTCATGCGCCGCCTCGACGAGCGTGACGCCCGAAAGCGCCGCCGCGACGGCGCTGTCGGGCAGCGCCGCGCGTTCGCTCGCCCAGCGGTCGGTGGTGGCGGCCGGCCGCAGCGCCGCGCCCACCAGCCGGCTGCGCGCCTCGAGCGCATCGTCGGCGCGTCCGAGCGGCACCACCTCGCCCCGCGAGACACCGAGCCGGCCGAGCAGCTTGGCCAGCCCGTATTGCGGATGGCCGAGAACCGAGGCGTCGCCGGCATCCGCGACCGCCGCCCAGGCCTCTTCGTCGAGCGTCTGGTCGAGGCCCGGCAGCACCACGGCGCCCTGTGGCAGGCCGGCGATGGCTTGCAGCAGGACGGCCGTTGCCGGCACCGAGCCGGTGGAACCGGCGGCGATCACCGGCCCGCGCGGCGGCTGGCGCGCCAGCCGGGCGGCCTCGCCGCGGATCAGCGCATCGCGGTGCGCGGCAGGGTTGGAGCGGTCGAGCTCGGCCAGGATTGCCGGCCAGGCGCTGGTGACGATCGCCAGGAAATCGAGCGTCACCTGCCACCACCCGGCGAGCTCGCCGGAGACCAGCGAGGCGAGCTGCGACCAGTCGGCGGTCTCGCTCTCCACCTCGTCCATCAGCGCTGCCAGGTCGCGCGCCAGCCAGATGGAATCGGCCGTCGATGCCGGCACCACCACCTCCTCGGAGAACAGCGCCGCGACGTGCGCCGGCAGCTGCCGCTTCCAGCGCCGCACCAGCGGCGCCAGCAGGAGCAGGCGGTCGAGCGCGGCGATCGGCGGCGCGTGCTCGAGCGCCTCGCCGCCCGCCGGCTCGAACAGCGACGCGTCCTCGTCGAACTCGCCGAGCGGCCGGATGACGGGCAGGATCGCGGCGCGGCCGCCGGCCGCCTCCATGAAGACGCGGCGCAGCGTGCGCGCGGCGCGGCGGGTCGGGACGTAGATGGTGGCGTCGGCGAGCCGCGTCGGGTCGCTTCCGCCCGTGAAGCCGGGCACCAGCTCGCCATCGAGCAGCGCCCGCGCCACAGTCGGCAGGAAGGGCACGCCGACCGGAACCGAAAAAACCTTCGGCGCCTCGCGGCGGCTCATTGTCCTTCGGCCATGGCCGCCATCACCGCGGCCTCCGCCGCCGGGATCGCATCGGGCGTGCCGACGGTGATCCAGCGCCCCTGCATCGGCATGCCGAACAGGCGGCCTGCCTCGATGGCCCGGTCGAAATGCCGGTTGAGCGAATGCGCCCCGCTGGGCCCGCCGGCGAAGATACGCGGCTGCGCGATCGCCGCTCCGGCATAGATCAGCCCGTCCGCAGCACCTGCCGAGCGGGCCAGCCGGCCATCCGCCTCGACCAGGAAGTCGCTGGAGCCGGTATGGCCCGTCGCGCTGTCGGAATCGGTCAGCATCAAGAGAATATCCATCCGCGACGCATCCCAGGCAAGGGCGAGGCGATGCAGGTTCGGCACTCCGCGGTCGATCCAGAAGGTGTCGGCGTTGACGATGAAGAACGGCTCGGCGCCGAGCAGCGGCAGCGCCTTTTCGATGCCGCCGCCCGAATCGAGCAGCGCTGCGCTCTCGTCGGAGATGACGACCTCGGGCCGCCGCCGGCTCCGCACATGCGCCACGATCTGGTCCGGCAGGTAATGCACGTTGACGACGGCGCGCGCCACGCCGATCTCGGCCAGCCGGTCGAGCCCCCAGTCGAGCAGCGGCCTGCCGGCAACCGCGATCAGCGGCTTCGGCATTGTGTCGGTCAGCGGGCGCATGCGCTTGCCGAGCCCTGCCGCGAGCACCATGGCCGTCTGAGGAATGCGGGCGTCGGTCACGGCACGCGCTCCTCGAGGAAGCCGGCGTCGCGGTAGAGCGCGCCGAGCTCTGCCAGCGACGGGTGGCCGAGGACCCGGTCCAGATAGCCGCGGATGCGCGGCAGATGGGCGAGGTAATCCGGCTTGCCGTCGCGCCGGAACAGGCGCACGAAGATGCCGAGGATCTTGGTGTTCCGCTGGGCGGCCATGATCGCATAGGCCTCCTCGAACGCCGCGCGGTCGAACGGTCCGGCGGCCTCTCTCGCCGCCGCATAGGCGGCGACCGTGGCCCGCTCCAGGGCCGGCGGGATGTCGGCCCGTGCGTCGAGCGCGATCGACGCCACGTCGTAGGCCGTGGGGCCGATCAGCGCGTCCTGGAAATCGATGATGCCGAGGCGTTCCCTGCCGACGCGGTCCTCCCGCCATACGATGTTGGTGGATTGGAAATCGCGGTGGACAAAGCCGCGCTCCGCGTCGCGGAGCCGGTCCAGCGCGCGTCCCCAGGCTTCCTCGAAGGCCGCTCGCTCGGCTGGCTCGGCGGCGCGCCCTTTGGCTTCGGGCAGGTACCAGTCGAGCAGCAGCGAGGCTTCGATCAGCATCGCCTGCCGGTCGAAGGGCGGGATCGGGTGAACCACCCCGCCGGCCTCGGCGACCGCCGGCCATGGCTGGCCGTGCATGAAGGCGAGGAGCTCGCCGGCCGCCCGGTAGCGCTCGGCGACAGGCTCCCCTCCCGGCGCGAGGAAGCTGCCCCGGCCGAGGTCCTCGATCAGCAGGAAGCCGTGGTCGAGGTCGGCTGCCAGCACCTCGGGAACGCTCAGCCCGCGCGCCGTAAGCAGCCCGGCGATCGCCACGAAGGCGCCGGCGTTGCGCGCCGTCTGGGCGATCTCCGCATAGGCACGCCCGTCCTTGACCGGCGGGCCGAGCACCAGCGGCGGCGCGTCGACCAGCAGCCGGGCCGCCGCATCGCCCGCCACGACCTGCTCGTAACGGCGGGCAGACGCGTCGCCGGCAAGCCGCGACCTCTCGGCGCCTGCTGCCCCGCTGCGCTCCAGGAAGGCGCGCGCGTCGAGCGAACGGCGAATGCGCGCCAGCGCCTCGAGCGGGCCGGAGATCGACGCCTTGCGGCCTTCGCCGTCAAGCGCGAGCCGCACCGTCACCGCGCCGTCAGGCAGCGCATCCGCCCTTTCCGGCCACTCCACCAGGGTCACCACGCCATCGTCGCGGAACAGGCCGAGCTCGTCGATCTCGTCAGGCGCGCCGATCCGATAGAGGTCGACATGCTGGACCGGCGGCGTGGTGGCATAGCTCTGCACCAGCGTGAAGGTCGGGGACGGAACCTCCAGCTCGGGGTCGGCGGCGAGCGCCCTGATGAAGGCGCGCGCCAGCGTCGTCTTGCCGGAGCCGAGGTCGCCAGAAAGCAGCAGGACGTCGCCGGCGCGCGCGGCGCCCGCCAGGTCCTGGCCGAGAAAGGCAGTCGCGCGTTCGTCTGCCAGCGCGCGTTTCAGCACGGTCGATTGCATGAGGAACTTGCTACTCCGCCGCAGCCTGGGCGCGCAACGGCCGGATCGGGAAGCGACAGACGACGGTGGTCCCCCGGTTGCGCGCCGTGTCGATGCGCACCGAGCCGCCATGCAGCTCGACGAAGCTCTTGACGATCGACAGGCCGAGCCCGGCACCGCGGCGGCGGCCGCCATTGGTGCGCGACTCGAACCGGTTGAAGACGGTGTCGAGCACCTCCGGTGCCATTCCCGGGCCGTCGTCATGCACCGAGAACTGAACTTCGCCGTCCACCGACTCGCAGACTAGCGTGACCGTGCTGCCCGACGGCGCATAGTTGGCGGCATTGCTCAACAGGTTGAACAGGATCTGGCGGACGCGATGCTCGTCGGCATCGAAGCGCTGCGGGGCGCGCGACACGTCGATGTCGAGTTTGATCTGGTGCTCGCGCAGTCGCTCGGCCACCAGCTCGGCCGCGCCGCGCACGGTCTGGTCGACGTCGACCTCGCCGATGTCGAGCTGCATGATCCCCGCATCGACGGTCGCCAGGTCGAGGATGTCGTTGACGATCGTCAACAGCACGGAGGACGAGGAGCCGATATGATCGACATAGTCGCGCTGGCGCGCCGTCAATGCGCCGGTGTCCGGCTGGGCGAGAAGCTCCGTGAAGCCGATGATGTTGGTGAGCGGCGAGCGCAGCTCGTAGGACACGTGCTGGACGAAGGCGTTCTTCAGCTCGTCGGCGCGCCGCAGCGCCTCGTTCTTCTCGGTCAGCGCCCGCTCGACATTGGTGCTGTCGGTGACGTCGACGAAGGTGGTCATCACCTGTCCGTTGGGCAGGTGGATGACGGCGGTGCGCAGCACGATGCCGTTCTTGAGCTCGGACTGGTCGTGCCGGTCGCGCCGCTCGTCGTCGAAGCCGGTGACCGCCGCGGTGAATCCCGGCCACGGGCTGGGGTCGGCCAGCATGTCGCACACCGCCCGGATCTCGGAGATGTGGGTGTTCGGCTTCACGAAGTCGGGGTCGAGCCCCCACAGGCGCGAGAACGCCGGGTTGTTGAGCCGCACCCGCCCATCCGGGCCGAACACCACGACGCCTTCGGCCAGGTTGTCGAGCGTCTCGCCCTGGACGCGCACCGCCGAATTGTAGCGGCTCTCCAGGTCGATGCGCTCGGTCAGGTTCTCGAACACCCAGGTCACCCCGCCCTTGGGCTGCGGGCTGGCGATCACCCGGATGGTGCGGCCGTCGGGCAGGTGCCACCAATGCTCTTGCGGATCGACGGCACGGTAGGCCGACAGCACCGTGTCCTTCCAGCGCCGCCACTCCGGCTGCTCGGCGAGCTTGCCGTCGCTGCGCAGGCGATCGAGGACGGCGCCATTGTCGGGCCGGCCCGACAGGAACGGCGCGTCGAGGCCCCACAGCTTCTGGAAGGCCTGGTTGTAAAAGCCGAGCCGGCCGCCTGCGTCGAAGCTGGCGACGGCGGTGGTCAGCTGGTCGAGCGTATCGGCATGGCTGCGCAGCGTGCGCTCGTAGTCCTCGCGGATCGCCTCGGCCGCGCTGCGGTCCGACGCGATGCCGGCCGATCCCTCGGCGCAGGCGACGTCGGTGACGGCGTAGAGCCGGCGGTCGCCGTCGACGACGGTCGACACGGTCTGCTCGAACACCGGCCCGCTCGCCTGCTGGCCGGTGATCTGCTCGCGGACCTGGCTGCCCAGGAACTCCTTGCCCTCGCGCACCGCGGCCTGCGGGCTCTCGGCCTCCACCGCCTTGGCATAGGCCCGGTTGACCCATTTCAGGCGGCCGTCGTCGCTGCGTACCCAGAAGGGCATGTCGAGCGCGTCGAGCAGCGCCAGCACCGCCTCACGCTCGGCGATCAGGTTCTGGTTCTCGAGCTTGAAGCGCGCCGCCGTCCGGTGCGCTTCGGCGAGCGACACGAACCGCACCAGGACATGCGCCGCCGTCTTGCGCCCGCGCGCTTCCAGGGGCGCCCCGCGCTGCGTTTCCACGACCAGATCGAAGCCCTGGGATTTCTCGCGCAGCCCGACGATGGCCTGTTCGAGGGCCGCCGCCGAGCGTGGCATCAGCCAGCGGCCGAAGGCCAGGAACCCGGCCCGGTCCTCGGGCGCCCCGGCCTCGCCCGGCAAGGCCCCGACGAGTTCCGGCTTGGAATTCTCGCTCGACCAGACGACGATGCGCTGGTCGCGCAGGCTGAGCAGACCCTCCGACCTCTGCAGCGACGCGTTGAGGTCGGCGACGCGGCTTCTCAGCTGTTCGTTGTCGGCTGCCGTGCGCGCCCGCTCGCGGATCAGCCAGATGGCCGACAGCATGGCCGCGCCCATCACGCCGGCGAACACCGCCGCCTGGATCACCTCCAGCGTGCCGACCGAAAGGCCCACAATGCCATGGGACGTCTGGGCCAAAGCCGGTCCGGGCACGAAAGCACCCGCCGCCAGCCAGGCGGCTCTCCGGTGCCACCACGCCGACAGGCGCCGCTCGACGCCGCTGCCGGAATCCCCATCGTCGCCGGAACCGGCGCGCCCCGCATCAAGCGGGCATTGCCCTCGCATGCCTGTCTCTCCGCCGCCGCAGAGGCCGCCGTTGGATGCTCCTCTTGACCCTGACCCCCGGAGCTGGCGGCGCCGCGAATCACCTACTCTACCCGCAGTCCGAATCGACGTGAAGAAGCGTCCCCGGAAAAAGCAAGGGCGAAGTGGTTCGCCCGGCCCCCATAGATGTTGTGTCGGTGTGACTTGGAATCAGTACCTGTAGTGTTCCGGCTTATAGGGTCCCTGCTGGGTCACGCCGATGTAGGAGGCCTGGTCCTCGCTGAGGTTGGTCAGCTTGGCGCCGAGCTTGTCGAGGTGCAGCCGCGCCACCTTCTCGTCGAGGTGCTTGGGCAGCACGTAGACCTCGTTCTTGTACCGGCCGGGCTTGGTCCACAGCTCGATCTGCGCCAGCACCTGGTTGGTGAAGGACGCCGACATCACGAAGCTCGGATGGCCGGTCGCATTGCCCAGGTTGAGCAGCCGCCCTTCCGAAAGCAGCAGCAGCCGCTTGCCGTCCGGGAAGCTGATCAGGTCGACCTGCGGCTTGACGTTGGTCCATTTCAGGTTGCGCAGCGCCACCACCTGAATCTCGTTGTCGAAGTGGCCGATGTTGCCGACGATCGTCATGTCCTTCATCTGCCGCATGTGGTCGAGCGTGATGACGTCGCGGTTGCCGGTCGAGGTGATGACGATGTCGGCGGTCGGCGCCGCCTCGTCCAGCGTCACGACCTCGTAGCCGTCCATGGCCGCCTGCAGCGCGCAGATCGGGTCGACCTCGGTGACCTTCACGCGGGCGCCGGCACCGCGCAGCGAGGCTGCCGAGCCCTTGCCGACGTCGCCATAGCCACACACCACGGCGACCTTGCCGGCCATCATGGTGTCGGTGGCGCGCCGGATGCCGTCGACGAGCGACTCCTTGCAGCCATACTTGTTGTCGAATTTGGACTTGGTCACGCTGTCGTTCACGTTGATCGCCGGGAACGGCAGCAGCCCCTTCTTCTGGAGCTGGTAGAGCCGGTTGACGCCCGTCGTCGTCTCCTCGGTGACACCGCGGATAGCCTCGCGGTTCTTGGTGAAGAAACCCGGCGTCGCCGCCATCCGCTTCTTGATCTGCGCGAACAGGATTTCCTCTTCCTCGCTGCCCGGCTTGCTGAGCACGTCCTCTCCCGCCTCGGCACGGGCGCCGATCAGGATGTACATGGTGGCGTCACCGCCGTCGTCGAGGATCATGTTGGTGGTGCCGCCGTCGGTCCACTGGAAGATCTTGTCGGTGTAGGCCCAGTACTCCTCCAGCGTCTCGCCCTTGACGGCGAACACCGGCGTGCCCGAAGCGGCGATCGCCGCCGCCGCGTGGTCCTGGGTGGAGAAGATGTTGCACGACGCCCAGCGGACGTCGGCGCCGAGCGCCTTCAGCGTCTCGATCAGCACCGCCGTCTGGATCGTCATGTGCAGCGAGCCGGAGATGCGAGCGCCCTTGAGCGGCTTGTCCTTGCCGAAATCCTCGCGGCAGGCCATCAGGCCCGGCATCTCCGTCTCCGCGATCTCGATCTCCTTGCGGCCCCAGTCGGCCAGCGAAATGTCCTTTACGATATAGTCCTTGGCCTCGGCCATCGTGTCGCTCCTGAATGAACGCGGGCTGATCGGGTCGCGCGCGGCGCGGCCACGGGCCCGGCATGATGGCGCCCTGCCTAGCAGATCGGGTCCTTTCGGACAATGGGATATAAAGAAATCTTTATTCGTGCATATGCTGGATGGACCTCTCCGGAAGGCGGAGGGGGGGTCAGGCTTCCTCGCCGAAGCGCGATGCCACCAGCGTCTCGATGGCGTCCATCACCGCCTTGGCGTCGCGGCCGCTCGCCGACACGCGGATCGTGCATCCGGGGCTGGCAGCGAGCATCATCAGGCCCATGATGGAGGTGCCGCCGACACTGACGCCGTCCTTCTCGACGCTGACCAGCGCGTCGAAGCCGCTCACCAGCGACACGAACTTGGCGGAGGCGCGGGCATGCAGGCCGCGCTGGTTGACGATAGCGAGGTCGCGCACCAGCGTATGGCTGTCGGCGTCCGCGCCGCTCGTGCTCATTTGCCGCTCAACAGCTGGCTGGCCACGTTGATGTACTTGCGGCCCGCCGCCTGCGCCTCGGTCAGCGCCGCGGCCATGTTGTCGGTCGAGCGTACGCTGGACAGCTTGATCAGCATCGGCAGGTTCATGCCGGCGATCACCTCGACCCGCCCCGGCTCCATGACCGAGATGGCGAGGTTCGAGGGCGTGCCGCCGAACATGTCGGTCAGGATGACGACCCCGCTGCCGCTGTCGGCGCGCTCGACCGCCTCGACGATGTCCTGCCGCCGGCGCTCCATGTCGTCGTCGGCGCCGATGGCGACCGTCTCGAAATTCTGCTGGGCTCCCACGACGTGCTCCACGGCGTTTCGGAACTCCTCGGCCAGTCGACCGTGCGTGACGAGCACGAGTCCGATCATTCTGCGGTGGCTCCCGTCATGGCCCGATTTTTGGGCGCATCATTGGCGGCCCGCCGGCTGCGGGGCCGGCGGCAAGTGCGCTATCTTGTCGACGCGCCGCCGGTTGACAAGCCCAATTCTGCCGAAGGAATTGCCATTTTGACGCATTTGCGACATGCCTGCCACGGCTTGCCCTAGCGGAAGGGGTGAAGTCCGAAGCGGCTGGCGAGCACCAGATGCGCTGCCTCGACATTGCGGGCCGGCAGCTCCGCCGACGCGACGCGGATGCCCTCCAGGCGCTCCGACCGCTCCTCCTGGAAGCGCGGCGCGGCGGCTTCCGGCACCAGCCGCACCAAAAGGTCGACCACCATCCGCGACAGGCAGGGAAGCGGCCGCGGCCCGGCGCCGCGCACCTCGGCAAGGCCGGCGATCGGCGCCGGCGCGGTGCATAGGAGCCGCCCGTGGCTGGCGGCCAGGAACACCTGGTCGTCGGCGACCAGCCGCGCGAACTGCCGCTCATCGCCGAAGCGGGCCACCAGCGCCAGCGCCAGCGTCGTCTTGCCGCTGCCCGAAGCGCCAGTGATCAGCACCCCGCGGTCGCCGACGATCAGCGCGCTGGCATGCAGGTTGCGACCGGCCACGCCGTCATCCCTCGGCAGGAAGCGTCACCACGAAGCGCGCGCCGCGCACCTCGCCGGGCTTGCCGCCGGGGATGTTCTCGGCGGTCAGCGTGCCGCCATGCGCCTCGACGATCTGCCGGCTGATCGACAGGCCGAGGCCCGAATTCTGGCCGAAGGCTTCGCCCGCCGGTCGGTCGGTGTAGAAGCGCTCGAAGATGCGGTCGATGTTGTCGGCCCGGATGCCCGGGCCGTTGTCGTCGACCGTCACCATCACGTACTTGCCCGACCGCGACAGGCCGATGACGATGCGGCCTTCCTCGTCCGGCACGAAGGAGCGGGCGTTCTCGATCAGGTTGGTGATCACCTGGCCGAGCCTGAGCTCGTGGCCGAGCACGGTGAAGCTGCGCGCGCCATGCGTGGCGCGCTCCGGCTCGAAGGCGATCTCGACGGCCTTCTTGTGGCGCCGCACCTCGCGCGAGGCGGCCGACAGGTCGGTGAGGAACCGCAGCAAGTCGACCCGCTCGGCATCCTCGCGAGCCAGCTCGGCATCGAGCCGCGAGGCGTCGGAGATGTCGGTGATCAGCCGGTCGAGCCGCCGCACATCGTGCTGGATCACCTCCATCAGCCGGTTGCGCGACGTCTCGTTCTTGGCCACCGGCAGCGTCTCGACGGCGCTGCGCAGCGACGTCAGCGGGTTCTTGAGCTCGTGCGAGACGTCGGCGGCGAAGCTTTCGATCGCCTCGATCCGGTTGTAGAGCGCGTTGGTCATGTCGCGCAGCGCCGTCGACAGATTGCCGATCTCGTCCTGGCGCTCGGAGAAGTCGGGGATTTCCTCGCGGCTCTTGACGCCGCGACGCACGCGGACCGCGGCGGCGGCGAGCCGGCGCAGCGGATTGGCGATGGTGGAGGCGAGCAGCACCGAGAGGATGACGTTGACCAGCGCCGCCACCCCGAACACCCTGAGGATCGAGTTGCGCTCCTCGGCGACGATCTTGTCGATGTCGCCGCCCTGGGTCGACAGCATCAGCACGCCCATCACCGCCCGGAAGCGCTGGATCGGCACCGCCACCGAGACGATCTGCTCGCCCTGCTCGCTCACCCTCACCACCGAGGACGGCACGCCGGTCAGCGCCTTCATCACCTCGGGGAAGGCGGCGCCGTTGCCGCCCGGCTGCTCCTTGTAGATCGGCAGGTCGGAGCGGAAGATGCGGGCGATGAACCGCTCGAGGTCGGTCAGCAGGCCGAGATCCTCCTCGTCCACCGGCGGCAGGTCGTAACGCAGGATCTGGCCGCGCGAATAGAGGTGGCGGGAATTGAGCAGGAGGTTGGCGTCGCGGTCGAAGATGCGGGCTCGCGTGCGGGTCGGCGAGATGAGGCGCCGGAGCACCGGCGCCACGCGTTCCGGATTGATCGGGAAGTCGAGGCTGTCCAGCTGGTCCGAGCCCGGCGCCAGGCTCTCGCCCGCCTGCAGCTCCAGGAGCTTCTCCGGGTCGATGCTGATCGAATCGGTCTCCACCGTGGCCGACGCGGCGATGGCGCCGGCGATGATCTCGCCCTGCGTCATCAGGCTCTCGACGCGCGCCTCGATCAGCCCGTCGCGGAACTGGTTCAGGTAGAGGATGCCGGTGACCAGCACGCCGAGCGCGGCGAGGTTGAGGAACAGGATCCGCCGCGTCAGGCTGGAGAACATGAAGTGGCCGAGCAGCCGCTGCAGGCGGCCGGTCAGCTTGCCGAGGAGCACGGGCGACAGCCAGTTCGGCTGCCTGGCGGCTGCGGGCTTCTTCAGCTCGGCCTCGAGCGTCATTCCTCGTCGTCCCGGGCCGGCCTCAGGCCTCGCGGAAACGATAGCCGACCCCATAAAGCGTTTCGATCATGTCGAAATCGTCGTCGACAGCCTTGAACTTCTTGCGCAGGCGCTTGATGTGGCTGTCGATCGTCCGATCGTCGACATAGACCTGTTCGTCATAGGCCGAATCCATCAGCGCGTCACGACTTTTGACGACTCCGGGCCGCTGCGCCAGCGAGTGAAGGATGAGGAACTCGGTCACCGTCAGCGTCACCGGCTCGCCCTTCCAGGTGCAGGTGTGGCGCTCCTGGTCCATCACCAGCTGGCCGCGCTCCAGCGAGCGCGCCTGCTGGCTGGGCGCCTTGGCCGCCGCGTCGCGGGCGCTCGCCCGGCGCAGCACCGCCTTCACCCGCTCGACCAGCAGCCGCTGCGAGAACGGTTTGCGGATGAAGTCGTCGGCGCCCATCTTGAGCCCGAACAGCTCGTCGATCTCGTCGTCCTTGGAAGTCAGGAAGATCACCGGCAGGTCGCTCTTCTGCCGAAGCCGCCTCAACAGCTCCATGCCGTCCATGCGCGGCATCTTGATGTCGAGGATGGCGAGGTTCGGCGGCCGCGCCGCCAGCCCTTCGAGCGCCGAGGCGCCGTCGGTGTAGGTCTCCACGCGATAGCCCTCGGACTCCAGGGCGATCGACACCGACGTCAGGATGTTGCGGTCGTCGTCGACAAGCGCGATCGTTGCCATATCGAGCTGCTCCCTCATGAGCGGCGTCCCTTCCTAGGTCAGGAAGGGGCTTTTGGCGGACAAATTGGGTACAAAATGTGGCATGGTCTCTGGACCATGTTCTCCCCGGTCGGTCAAGCCCGGATCGAATTTCGGCGCACCTTGCGTCCTCGCAGTGCATGCAGATTCTCGCACATACAAACGATTTAAACGAATTTAAAAACCTTAAATCGATTAATGATTTGAAATCATTCAGCTTTTCTGTACCTCAGTGGATAGAGAGGCAAAATGGCGCTGGTCAACGGTCGGGAGCTTTGATGATCGAGAACGGGAGATGGAACCCTGCTTGCGGGATCGCGACGGGGGGTTGGGAGACGAATGGCACTGTCCACTACAATCTGAGCGAGACGCTCCTCTATCAGGAGGCGCTGCTGCGCGCCGAGGCCTCGCTGAGCGCCCATGGGGCTCTCGTCGCCAGGACCGGCCAGCACACCGGCCGCTCGCCGAAGGACAAGTTCGTGGTGCGCGATGGGCGCACCGAGGACGCGGTCTGGTGGGGCAGCAACGCGCCGATGGCGCCGGCCGCCTTCGAGACCTTGCTCGCCGACTTCGCCGCCCATGCCCGCACCAGGGACCTCTTCGTCCAGGATCTCATTGGCGGCTCCGATCCCAGCCATTGCCTGCCCACCCGGGTCGTCACCGAGCAGGCCTGGCATTCGCTGTTCATCCGCAACCTGCTGGTCCGCCCCGAGGCCGACGAACTCGCCTCCTTCGTGCCGGAGCTCACCATCGTCGACCTGCCGTCGTTCCGCGCCGACCCGGCTCGGCATGGCTGCCGCAGCACGACGGTCATCGCCGTCGACCTCACCCGCATGCTCGTGCTGATCGGCGGCACCGCCTATGCCGGCGAAATGAAGAAGGCGGTGTTCACCGTGCTCAATTTCCTGCTGCCGGAGCGCGGCGTCATGCCGATGCACTGCTCGGCCAATGTCGGGCCGGACGGCGACGCGGCGATCTTCTTCGGCCTCTCCGGCACCGGCAAGACGACGCTCTCCGCCGACCCGGCGCGGACGCTGATCGGCGACGACGAGCACGGCTGGGGAAGCGGCGGCATCTTCAACTTCGAAGGCGGCTGCTACGCCAAGACCATTCGGCTCTCGCCCGACGCCGAGCCGGAGATCTTCGCCACCACGCGTCGTTTCGGAACGGTGCTGGAAAACGTCGCGCTCGACGAGAAGGGCGTGCCCGACCTCGACGACGGCGGCCTCACCGAGAACACCCGCGCCGCCTATCCGCTGCACTTCATCCCCAACGCCAGCCCGACCGGGCGCGCCGGCCACCCCAGGACGGTCATCATGCTGACGGCGGACGCCTTCGGGGTCATGCCGCCGATCGCCCGCCTGACCCCGGCCCAGGCCATGTATCACTTCCTGTCGGGCTACACCGCGAAGGTGGCGGGCACCGAACGGGGCGTCACCGAGCCGGAAGCGACCTTCTCGACCTGCTTCGGCGCGCCTTTCATGCCTCGCCATCCGGCCGAATACGGCCGCCTGCTCAAGGAGCTGATCGCCACGCACGGCGCGGCCTGCTGGCTGGTGAACACGGGCTGGACCGGCGGCGCCCACGGCACCGGCAGCCGCATGCCGATCCGCGTGACGCGCCGCCTGCTCGCCGCCGCGCTCGACGGTTCGCTGGCCGATGCGCCGTTCCGCACCGATCCGCATTTCGGCTTTGCCGTGCCGGTTGCCGTGCCGGGCGTCGACGACGCCATCCTCGATCCGCGCTCGACCTGGCAGGATCCCGCGGCCTACGACCGCCAGGCGGAGCGCCTGGTCGGCATGTTCATCACCAATTTCGCCGCCTTCGAGGACCACGTCGACGCCGCCGTGGCGAGCGCGGCGCCCGCCTCCCGCATCGCTGCCGAATAGGGGGCCGGCGGCAGGTGCAGGAAAGGCCCGGCACTGCCGGGCCTTTTCTTTCCCGGCGCGACAGGGCATGTCTGGCGGATGCCCGAGGTCATCGACATCGCGCCCGGCGTCACCATCGGCGAGGACGACCTCGTCGAGAGCTTCATCCGCTCGTCCGGCCCCGGCGGCCAGAACGTCAACAAGGTCGCCACGGCCGTTCAGCTGCGCTTCGACGCCGCGAACGCGCCCGGCCTGCCTGAGCGCGTCCGCGAGCGCACGCTATCGCCTGGCCGGCCAGCGCGCCACCAAGGACGGCGTCGTGGTCATCGAGGCGAACCGCTTCCGCACCCAGGAGCAGAACCGCGCCGACGCGCGCGCCCGGCTGGTCGCCCTGGTGGCCAAGGCTGCCGAGCCGCCGCCCCCGCCGCGGAAGAAGACGCGCCCGAGCCGCTCTTCCATCGAGCGGCGTCTGACCGAAAAGGCCGGCCGCTCCTCGCTCAAGCGGCTGCGCGGCAAGGTCGATCGCGAATAGGGGCGGCGCGGCCCGCCGATTTGCTTTCCAACTGCGGTCCGGTCAGGCAAAGTCGCCGCCTGGGCGACGGCGCAAGGCAACGGAGGCTCGTGATGGGTGTGTTCGATTTCGTCAAATCGGTCGGCAAGAAGCTCGGCTTCGGCGACGAGGAAGAGGCGCCGAAAGCGGAGGCGCTGAAGAAGGAGCTGGATTCGCATAAGCTCGGCACCGACAAGGTCGAGGTGGTGGTCCAGGGCGACAAGGCGGTGCTGAAGGGCGTCGTCGCCGATCAGTCCATCTTCGAGAAGGCGGTGATCGCCATCGGCAACACGCTCGGCGTGTCCAAGGTGGAGGCCGGCGAGCTCAAGGTGGTGGCGCCGAACTCGGGCCTGAAGCTCGATCCCGGCGTCGACATGAACGAGCTGATCGCCGCCGCCACGCCGGCCAAGCAGCCGACCTTCTACACGGTCAAGAAGGGCGACAATTTGTGGAAGATCGCCGAGCGGCACTACGGCAAGGGCAAGGGCGCCAAAAACACGGTCATCTTCGAGGCCAACCGGCCGATGCTCAGCCATCCCGACAAGATCTATCCCGGCCAGGTTCTGCGCATTCCCGATCTGGAAGCGGCTTGACGCGTCGCCGCCGGCCCCCATGTTGAACGGCGGCGGCATCTGCCGTCGTCGCGGAGGCGCAGCTCGCCATGCAGGTTCTTCCACGGGGCGTCAGACACATGCCGGCCTATCTCGGGCGCGACGAGCAGTCGGCCCTGGTCGAGGACATCCGCAAGGTGGTCCAGGCCGCCCCGCTCTACGTTCCGACCATGCCGCGCACCGGCAAGCCGATGAGCGTGCGGATGACCAATTGCGGCAGCCTCGGCTGGGTCACCGACAAGGAAGGCGGCTACCGCTACCAGCCGACGCATCCGGTCACCGGCGATCCGTGGCCGCCGATCCCGGCTGCGCTGGCGAAGCTCTGGCAGGCGGTGTCGGCCTACCCGCACGATCCGGAGGCCTGCCTGGTCAATTTCTACGCCGCCGAGGCGCGCATGGGGCTGCACCAGGACCGCGACGAGCAGGATTTCGACGCCCCGGTCGTGTCGGTGTCGCTGGGCGACGCCTGCCTGTTCCGCGTCGGCGATGCGACGCGAAACGGCAAGACCGCCTCGATCCGCCTCGAAAGCGGCGACGTGGTGGTGCTGGGGGGCGAGGGCCGGCTGGCCTATCACGGCGTCGACCGGATCTACCCGTCGACCTCGGCCCTGCTGCGGCAGGGCGGGCGCATCAACCTGACGCTGCGGCGGGTGACGATCCCGGCGGCATGACCTCTTGTCAGAGCTTGCGCAGGGCCACTTCCTCGACGCGGTGCCCCGGCCCTTTGCGCAGGATGAGGTCGGCCCGCGGCCGCGTCGGCAGGATGTTCTCTCGCAGGTTCTTCAGGTTGATGTTGCTCCACAGCCCCTCGGCGATCGCCTTGGCGGCATCCTCCGACAGCTGCGAATAGCGATGGAAGAACGATTGCGGGTTGCGGAACGCGGTTTCCCGCAGCCGCATGAAGCGGCGGATGTACCACTCGTGGATCTGCTTCTCCTCGGCGTCGATATAGATCGAGAAGTCGAAGAAATCCGAGACGACGGGCACAGCGTTGCCGTCCCGCGGCAGCTCGCGGGTCTGCAGGACGTTGAGCCCCTCGAAGATCAGGATGTCCGGCCGGTCGATGGTCACGAACTCGCCCGGCAGCACGTCGTAGGTGAGGTGGGAGTAGACCGGCGCCCGCACATTGCTCTGGCCCGACTTGATGCCGGACAGGAACCGCAGCAGGCCGCCGACGTCGTAGCTGTCGGGAAAGCCCTTGCGCTCCATCAGGTTCTCGCGACGCAGGAAAGCGTTGGAGTGGAGGAACCCGTCGGTGGTGACGAGGTCGACCTTCGGGCTCGACGGCCAGCGGGCGAGCAGCTCCTTGAGCACGCGGGCGGTGGTCGACTTGCCGACCGCCACCGACCCGGCCATGCCGATGATGAACGGCGTCTTCACCGCCTGCCCGGCGTTGAAGAAGTCCTTGCGCTGGTTGAACAGAAGCTGGCTGGACTCGACATGCGCCGACAGCAGCCGCGACATCGACAGGTAGATGCGGCTCACCTCGTCGAGGTCGATCGGATCGTAGAGCGAGCTCAGCCGGTGCACTTCGTCGGCGGTGAGCGTGAGCGGCGTGTCGGCCCGGAACTTCGCCCATTCCTCGGCCGTGAAGATGCGATAGGGCGAATATTTCTCCGTCGGCACGAGCTGATCCATCGAAGCCCACCCTTGCGCGCCGCCGCTCAATCGCGGCCGCGCGATGCCTTTTCCGCCACGCCGGAGCGCGCCGTGCGCCGCTCCAGCTCCGCCAGCACCTCGGCCAGCGGCACCCCCGCCATGTGGAGAACCACCATCCAATGGTAGAGGAGATCGGCGCTTTCGGAAACGACGGCCTGCCGGTCGTCGCCGAGCGCCGCAATCACCGTCTCCACCGCCTCCTCGCCGAGCTTCTGTGCGGCCTTGCCCATGCCGCGGGCGACGAGCTTCGCCGTCCACGAGTCCGCGTCGCCCGAAGCGGCGCGCCGGGCGATGATCGCTTCCAGGTCGGCGAGCGAGAACGCGGTCATGGCCGCGCCTTTAGGACGGAAGGGGCGCCGGTGTCGAGTCGCATGGCAAGCCCCGCCTTGGCCATGTGGGCCTTGGCCTCGCCGATCGAATAGGTGCCGAAGTGGAAGATCGACGCCGCCAGCACCGCCGTCGCATGGCCGTCGCGGATGCCTTCGACGAGATGGTCGAGGTTGCCGACGCCGCCCGAGGCGATCACCGGCACCCTGACCGCGTCGGCGACGGCGCGTGTGAGCGCGATGTCGTAGCCGGCCTTGGTGCCGTCCCGGTCCATCGAGGTGAGGAGGATCTCGCCGGCGCCGAGCTCGACCACGCGGGCGGCGAAGGCCACCGCATCGATGCCGGTCGGTTCGCGCCCGCCATGGGTGAAGATCTCCCACCTTCCGGGCTCGCCTTCGGCCGAGACGCGCTTGGCGTCGATCGCCACGACGATGCACTGGTTGCCGAACTTGTCCGCCGCCTCGGCCACGAAATCGGGCCGTTTGACCGCCGCCGTGTTGATCGACACCTTGTCGGCGCCGGCCAGCAGCAGCTTGCGGATGTCGGCCACCTGGCGCACGCCGCCGCCGACGGTGAGCGGCATGAAGCACTGCTCGGCCGTCCGCGCCACCACGTCGAAGATGGTCTCCCGGTTGTCCGATGAGGCCGTGATGTCGAGGAAGCAGAGCTCGTCGGCGCCCGCCAGGTCGTAGGCGCGGGCCGCCTCGACCGGGTCGCCGGCATCGACGAGGTCGACGAAGTTGATGCCTTTCACCACCCGCCCGTCCTTGACGTCGAGGCAGGGAATGACCCGCGCCTTCAGCGTCATCGCCCTTCCTCCTCGAACAGCCCGGGCACCGGGGGCGCCTCGCCGCGCAGGATGGCGAGCGCCTCTGCCGGGTCGATGCGGCCGTCATAGAGCGCGCGGCCGCTGATCGCCCCCTCGAGCCGCGCCGCGTCCGGCATGGTGAGCCTGACGACGTCGGCAAGCGAGGCGAGGCCCCCGGAGGCGATCACCGGGATTTCCACGGCGTCGGCGAGCGCGATCGTCGCCTCCCAGTTGATCCCTGCCAGCACCCCGTCGCGATCGATGTCGGTGTAGATCAGCGCCGCCACGCCGGCGCCTTCGAAGCGGCGCGACAGCTCGGCGGCGGCCAGGCTGGACGCTTCGGCCCAGCCTTCGACGGCGACCTGGCCGCCCCGCGCGTCGATGCCGACGGCGATGCGGCCCGGAAAGCGCCGGCACGCCGCCTCGACCAGCGCCGGGTCCTTCACCGCTGCGGTGCCCAGGATGACGCGCGCCAGGCCCTTGTCGAGCCATGCCTCGATCTGCTCGATCGAACGGATGCCGCCGCCGAGCTGCACCGGGTTGGACGTCGCCGCCAGGATGGCGTCGACCGCCGCGCCGTTGACGCTCTTGCCGGCAAAGGCGCCGTCGAGGTCGACGACGTGCAGCCACTCGAAGCCCTGCGCCTCGAAGGCGGCGGCCTGTGCCGCTGGGTCGGCGTTGTAGACGGTGGCGCGCGCCATGTCGCCGAGCTTGAGGCGAACGCACTGGCCGTCCTTGAGGTCGATGGCCGGGAACAGGATCATGGCGTCCAGCGCAGGAAGTTGGAGATCAGCGCCAGGCCCAGCGCCTGGCTCTTCTCGGGGTGGAACTGGGTGCCGGCGAGGTTGTCGCGCGCCACCGCCGCGGTGACCGTGCCGCCATAGTCGGTCTCGGCGAGGATGTCCTCGGAACGCTGCGCCGCCAAGATGGTAGGAATGGACGAAATAGGCGTGCAGGCCGTCGGGACCGGTGGGAATGCCGGCAAACAGCGGGTGGTCGCGCCGCACCGCCAGCGTGTTCCAGCCGATCTGCGGCACCTTCAGCGCCGGATCGCCGGGCTCGATCTCGCGCACGTCGCCCTTGATCCAGCCGAAGCCGCGCGTCACCGTCTTTTCCAGGCCGCGCTCCGACATCAGCTGCATGCCGACGCAGATGCCGAGAAAGGGCCGGCCGCGCCGCCTCGCCGCCTCCTCCACCGCTTCCGTCATGCCCGGCACGGCGTCGAGGCCGGCCCGGCAGTCGGCATAGGCGCCGACGCCGGGCAGCACGATGCGGTCGGCCGTGCGCACCCGCTCCGCTTCGGCCGTCAGCTCGATCGTCGCCGCGATCCCCGCCTCGCGGGCGGCCCGCTCGAACGCCTTGGTGGCCGAGCGGAGGTTGCCGGAGCCGTAGTCGATGATGGCGACGCGCATCTAGGCCCGTCCGGGATTGAGCAGCAGCCCGACCGGCTCGCGCCCGCCGACGGCGGACGGCGCGCTTGGCGGAGGCGCCGGCTCGGCCGCGCCTCCGGAAGCCGTCTGCTCGATCAGATAGCGGGTTTCGGCGTCCTCGCGGCTGTCGGCCTCGACCACCGCCGACCTCGCGCCAGCCGCGGCGCCTCAAGCCCGACGATCCGCAGCGCGCCGGCCTCCACGCCGAAATAGATCGACACCAGCAGCGACAGCAGCGGCGCCCCGACGAAGCCGGCGAGGTTGCCGGCCACCGCGATGCCCACCGTCAGCACCAGCGCCGCCAGCGCCTCCAGCCACAGCCGGTGCCATAGCAGCCACAGCACCGGCAGGAAGAAGGCCAGGAACGCAAAGCCGTCGCGGACGAAGGCGGCGTCGAATTCGGGCCGGCTGCCCTGGCCGGCTGGCGGCACCATGACCACGTAGCTTGCCATGGCTCAGCCCTTCAGACTGCCCTTGGTGGAGGGCACGGCGTCGGCCTGCCGCGGGTCGATGGCGAGCGCATCCCCGAGGGCCCGCGCCACCGCCTTGAAGCACGTCTCGGCGATGTGGTGGCTGTTGGCGCCGTAGTGATTGGTCACGTGCAGGGTGATCCCGGCATGCTGGGCGAACGCCTGGAAGAACTCCCGCACCAGCTCGGTGTCGAAGGTGCCGACCTTCGGCGCCGTGAACGCGACGTTCCACACCAGGAACGGGCGGCCCGAGACGTCGACCGCCGCGCGCGTCAGCGTCTCGTCCATGGCGAGGTCCAGCGAGGCGTAGCGGACGATGCCGCGTCGCTCGCCGAGCGCCTGCGACAGCGCCTGGCCGAGCGCGATCCCCGTGTCCTCCACCGTGTGGTGGTCGTCGATGTGGCGGTCGCCCTTCGCCGTCACCTGCATGTCGATCCGCGAATGGCGCGCCAGCTGGTCCAGCATATGGTCGAAGAAGCCGACGCCGGTGGCGATCTCGGCGCGGCCGCTGCCGTCGACGTCGAGCGAGACCGCGATCTCGGTCTCCTTGGTCTTGCGGCTCACGCTTGCCGTGCGCCTGGGTGCTCCGGACGCCATCGGTCCGCTCTCCATTGTTCGAGGCGGCTGCTTCTAGCAGTCTGGCGCGGCGATGGCCAGTTCGCCGGCGCCCGTTTGCAAACGCGCGCTCCATGCATACATAGGACGGCAACCACAGCCTGCGTGGCTGTCCCAAAATGGGACGCCGCGGAATTCGGAGCCGGATATGTCGAACGAACAGTCGATGCACGCCACGACGATCGTCACGGTGCGCAAGGGCGGCAAGGTGGTGATCGCCGGCGACGGACAGGTCAGCATGGGCCAGACCGTCATGAAGGGCAACGCCAAGAAGGTGCGCCGCCTGGGCAAGGGCAACGTGATCGCCGGGTTCGCCGGCGCCACGGCCGACGCCTTCACGCTGCTCGAGCGCCTGGAGGCCAAGCTGGAGCAATATCCCGACCAGCTCACCCGCGCCTGCGTCGAGCTCGCCAAGGACTGGCGGACCGACCGCTATCTGCGTCGCCTCGAGGCGATGATGCTGGTGGCCGACAAGAGCGTGTCGCTGGCGCTCACCGGCACCGGCGACGTCCTCGAGCCCGAGCATGGGGTCATGGCGATCGGCTCGGGCGGCAACTATGCGCTGGCCGCCGCGCGGGCGCTGATGGATACCGACATGGATGCCGAGGCAATCGCTCGCCGGGCGATGGATATTGCCGCCGACATCTGCGTCTATACCAACCACAGCATCGTGGTCGAGACGATCGACGCCGCCTAGTGCAATTCCAGCGAAAGTGTGAACGGTTTCGCGTTCGGAATTGCGCACAAACAAGAACTTAGATCGTTTCCGCGGTTCGAAGAAAAGCGGAAATGATCTAAGGGGTGACGCAGGCGGGTCGAGGGGGAGGGGGCATGCGTTTCGGAAGGCAGCCGGCGGGCGTGCCCGCCAGGGTCTGGACTGCGCAAGACTGGCTGGCAGGCCTGCTGATGGCCGCTGTGTTGATCGCGCTGCAGGCCTTCGTGCTCTACCAGATGGGCCGCGTGCCGATGTGCACCTGCGGCACCGTCAAGCTCTGGCACGGCGTTGTCATGAGCTCGGAGAACTCGCAGCACATCTCCGACTGGTACACGTTCTCGCACGTCATCCATGGCTTCCTGTTCTACTTCCTCTTCTGGCTGCTGCTGCCGAACAGCTCGCCGGGCATCCGCCTGGCCCTGGCGACCGCCGTCGAGGTCGCCTGGGAGATCGCCGAGAACACCGACGCGGTCATCAACCGCTACCGGGAAGCCACCATCTCGCTCGACTATTTCGGCGATTCGATCATCAACTCCGCCTCCGACACGGTCTTCATGGTGGTGGGCTTTGTGATGGCCGCGCGGCTTCCTATATGGATGACGATCGCCCTCGCCGTCCTCTTCGAACTCGTGGTCGGCTATCTCATCCGGGACAATCTGACGCTCAACATCATCATGCTGCTCTACCCGTCCGAAGCCATCCGGCAGTGGCAGTCTGGAATCTGAACATGACCACCTTCTCTCCCCGCGAAATCGTATCCGAGCTCGACCGCTTCATCATCGGCCAGAAGGACGCCAAGCGCGCCGTGGCCATCGCCCTTCGCAACCGCTGGCGCCGCCAGCAGCTGGAAGGGGAGATGCGCGAAGAGGTCATGCCCAAGAATATCCTGATGATCGGGCCGACCGGCGTCGGCAAGACCGAGATCTCGCGCCGCCTGGCCCGCTTGGCCGGCGCGCCCTTCATCAAGGTCGAGGCCACCAAGTTCACCGAGGTCGGCTATGTCGGCCGCGACGTCGAGCAGATCGTCCGCGACCTGGTCGAGGTGGCGATCGGCCTGGTGCGCACCAGGATGCGCGAGGACGTCAAGGCGCGCGCCCATGTCAACGCCGAGGAGCGGGTGCTGGAGGCGCTGGTCGGCAAGACGGCGAGCCCGGCCACCCGCGACAGCTTCCGCCGCAAGCTGCGCGACGGCGAGATGGACGACAAGGAGATCGAGCTCGAGGTGGCCGATACCGGCACAGGCGGTTTGCCGGGCTTCGAGATCCCCGGCATGCCCGGCGCCAACATCGGCATGTTCAACATCAACGACATGCTGTCCAAGGCGATGGGCGGCAAGCGCACCAAGGTGGTCAAGACGACGGTCCGCGACTCCTACGCGCAGCTCATCGACGACGAATCCGACAAGCTCCTCGACCAGGACGAAGTGGTCAGGAAGGCCCTTTCGGCCACCGAGGACGACGGCATCGTGTTCCTCGACGAGATCGACAAGATCGCCACCCGCGAAGGCGGCGTCGGTGCCGGCGTGTCCCGCGAGGGCGTGCAGCGCGACCTGCTGCCGCTGGTCGAGGGCACAACGGTGGCCACCAAGTACGGCCCGGTGAAGACCGACCACATCCTGTTCATCGCCTCCGGCGCCTTCCATGTCGCCAAGCCGTCCGACCTGTTGCCCGAGCTGCAGGGCCGCCTGCCCATCCGCGTCGAGCTCCGGGCGCTCGAGAAGGACGATTTCCGCCGCATCCTGACCGAGACCGAAGCGAGCCTGATCAAGCAGTACATCGCCCTGATGCAGACGGAAGGGGTGGCGCTGGAGTTCACCGACGACGCCATCGACCAGCTGGCCGGCATCGCCGTCGACCTGAACGCCAGCGTCGAGAACATCGGCGCTCGTCGCCTGCAGACGGTGATGGAGCGCGTGCTCGACGAGATTTCCTTCCACGCTCCCGACCGCTCCGGCCAGACCCTGACCGTCGACGCAGCCTATGTGAAGGAGCATGTCGGCGATCTGGCCAAGAACACCGACCTGTCGCGGTTCATCCTATGAAGACGCGGCGCCGGTTCGACCGGCGTCGCCCAACTCTTCGCTCAACTCCGTCGAAGGCAACACATAGTTTGCGCGGCGACTGACTTCGGACGGACTGTGTGGGGCATCAATGCGGCGGCGCATCATCGAAGTAATGCTTGCGTTCATCTGTCTGGGGATGGCCAATGCGTCGACCGCGGCGGCAGCGACCCTGGTGCCGCCCGGCAACCGGTCGGTCGAGCAGCCGGCCGTTCCCGGCGGCTCGGCCAAGCGGACCAAGGCCAACCGCACCAGCTACGACGCCAAGTACCAAAAGGTCTACGCGCTGCTGCGCAACGACGGCAAGTTGCGGTCCAAGATCAGGCAGGTTGCGGCGGCCTACGGCATCGACCCGATGCACATCGTTGGCGCCATCGTCGGCGAGCACACCTACAATGTCGACGCCTACGACCGCCTGCAGACCTACTACGTCAAGGCAGCATCCTATCTCGGCAACCGCCTGTCGTTCGGCTACGAGGGCGAAGGCATCGCCGAGTTCGTGGCCCGCCCCGAATTTGCCCGCTGCGACGGCATCGGCGACAGCTACGATGTCTGGACCTGCCGCGAGGGCGTCTGGAACGCCACCTTCCGCGGCAAGCAGGTGGGCGGCCAGTCGTTCCCCGACGACCGCTTCAGCGCCACCTTCTTCCAGCCGCTCTATGCCGGCCAGACCTTCGGCATCGGCCAGCTCAACCCGCTGACCGCCCTGCAGATGAGCGACATGGTCGCCCGCATCTCCGGGCTGCCCAGGCTCGACGCGGATCATCCGCAGCGCGTCTACGAGACGATCATGGACCCCGACCTGACGCTTCCCTACGTCGCGGCCACCTTGCGCAAGGGCATCGATGCCTATCGGGACATCGCCGGGTTCGACATCGCGCAGAACCCGGGCATCACGGCGACGCTGTATAATGTCGGCAATCCCGAGGCGCGGGCCGCGGCGCTGAAGGCCGAGAACGCACGCCGCCGCGGCGAAGGCCAGGAAGAGCGGCTGCCCGAGGAGAACTATTATGGCTGGCTGGTCAACGACAAGCTGGCCGAGCTTCAGGCGCTCTTCTGATCGGCGGGGCGCTCCAGGAGCGCCGCTTCCAGGCGTTCGGTGAGCGCTTCGAGCGCCGCCTCGTCCAGCCTGCCGATGCCGTCCGCCAGCAGATTGGCGAGCCGCGTCGCCCGCGGCGACAGCCCCGACGTGTCGATCGTGACCCGCGGATCGGACAGAAAGGCGAGCGATTCCAACTCGTCCGCCTCGTCCCAGATGATGTTGAAATAGCCGATCACCTTCTGCACCATCGCCCAGCTCGGCCTGCCCCGCCGGCCGTGCTCCAGCGCCGACAGATAGGCGGCGCTGACGCCGAGCGCCGCGGCCATCTCCTTCTGGGACACCCCCCGGCTGCGCCGCAGCGCGCGCACCTTCTCGCCGAACGGGGTCACGGCCGGTCGCCGCCGCGCCGCCGCAGCCGCACATAGAGGGCGCCGGCGCCGCCGTGATGGCGCGCTGCGGCGTCGTGGCTGCTCACCATGCCGCGGAACGGCGAGGTCGCCAGCCATTCCGGCACGGCACGCCTGAGCACGCCGTGGCTGCCCAGCGACGAGCCCTTGCCGGTGATCACCAGCACATAGCGCAGCCCGTCGGCATAGGCCCGGTGCAGGAAGGAGAACAGCAGCGCATGCGCCTCGCTCTGGGTCATGCCGTGCAGATCGACGCGCCCCTCGATCGGCAGCCGCCCCTTGGAAAGCTTGGTGCGGGTCGGCAGGTCGAAGGGGTGCAGGCGGGCCCGCTCCGGGGCCGTTCGCCCCGCCGCCGCGCCGGCCACGATGCGGTCGGGCGCCAGCGCGGCCGAGAAGGAGGCGGCCTCGCTGGCGCCGTTGACCTCCGCCGCCGCGACCGCCGGCTTCCCTTTGAGCGGCCGTGCCGAGCGGGCGACGCGGCTCCACAGGATGCGGTCCTCCTCGCTGAGGCTGCCGCGCTTGCTCATTTCGGGCGGCCTTCGAACTGTGCCGCGGGGACGAGGACCGTGAACGTCGCGGCATGGCGAACCACCCCGGCGATGTCGCCGGCCGCGTCGCCCGAGCCGGCGAAGAGGTCGCCGCGTGCCGGTCCGGTGATGGCCGACCCGGTGTCCTGGGCGATCATCAGCCGCCGGAACGGCATGCCGTCGAAGGCGGTGAGCGTCGGCGCCTCGATGAAGAACGGCGTACCGAAGGTGTGCATCAGCCGGTCGACCGCCATCGAGCGGCCGGCCGTCAGCGGCACCTTGGCGGCGGCGATGGGCCCGAGCGTCGGCTCGTCCACCGGCGCTTCGCGAAAGAAGATGAACGACCGGTTCTGGTGCAGGATCTCGTCGACCCGGTGTGGATTTGCTCGGAACCAGGCCCGGATCGCCTGCATGGTGACCTCGGCCCGCGGAATCTCGCCCAGTCCCGCCGAGAATCCCGCCAGGGCCGGTGAAGCGCTGGCCGGACTTCGCCGCATAGGTGACGCGCATCGTCTTGCCGTCCTGCATCCTCAGCCGGGCGGCGCCCTGCACGTGGATGAAGAACGCGTCGACCGGGTCGGCAAGCCAGGCGATCTCAAGCCCGCGCCCAGCCAGCGCGCCGCCTTCGATCGCCCGACGGTCGAAATATTCGACGATACGCGCCCCGTCTTGCCGTCCGAAGGCGAGATAGGGGTCCATGCCGGCGGGCCGGTTGTCGTCGTCGACGGCGACGAGGTCGTCCGGCCGCGACAGGAGCGGGTAGCGAAAGTGCCCGCTCTCGACGGGCGAGGCGTCGACCTCCGGCTCGTAGAAGCCGGTGACGAAGCCCTCCGCGCGGATCTGGAAGGGCCGGAACTCGGCCTCGAAGAACCGGCGGGCTGCGGCCGCGCCGCAGCCAGCGGGCAAATCGAGGGCCTGGCGGTAGGCGCGACACGAAGGCATGCCGCGGAGACGCCGAGGCTGCCGGACTTCTATAGGGCCGGTCCAGGGCATGCCGTGCCGAGCGGCGGAAGGCTTCGAGGGCGAGGTCGTGGCGGTCGTCCGCCCAGCCGCCGATTTCGCCCCAGCCGACGGGCTGGAAGGCGGGCGACAGGCCGGTCGCGGAAGCGGTGGCAGCCGGCGAGGCCTCGGCGCTCACGTCCGGCGTCAGTCCTCTGCTTCGGTGGCGACCAGCTTCCAGTTGGGGTCACGGGAGCGCGTGTCGCGGGCAAAGGTCCACACGTCCTTGACTTCGGCCACCGTCTCGGGATCGCCGTCCACCACGTCGCCGGCCCCGTTGCGGGTCGCCGAGATCAGCTCGCTGACGATGCGCAGCGTCACATGGGCCTCGCTGCCCTTCATCTCCGCGCCGACGATGTCGGCCTTGTCGATGCCGACAAACGAGGACTGGATCTTCTCCGAGCGGTTCTCGCGGTCGGCGATGGCCGAGACGAACCCGTCATAGACTTCGCGCGACAGGAGGTTCTTGAGCGTCTTGCGGTCGCCGTCGGCATAGGCCATCACGATCATCTCGTAGGCCATCTTGGCGCCGTCGATGAAGGTCTTGGGATCGAAGGAGGCGTCGGCATCCTTGATCGCCCGCATCCCCTTGTTGAGGTCGGTGCCGGGCTTTGCGACGCCGTCGATCGCCTTATAGGCGTCATCGGTTTCGCCGCGGCCCGCGCTTGCGCGGCAGCGAGACGACGTTCTCCGGGCCGGCTGGCGCTTCCTTCTCGCGCGTCCGGCTGGCGGAGTAGGGATCGAAGGGCGGCCGCTCGTTTCCGGTCCGGCGCCCGAGCACGTTGCGCAGCTGGAAGAAGATCACCACCGCCGCGACGAGGAAAAATATGGTGCCGAAGTCGAAGAATTCCATTTCTTCCGCCAGTTACCCTCTGAGCACCGGTTGCCGAAGCCATTCCATGCGCCCCGGGGTCCGCATCGCACAATTCCTCCTCCCTGCATATAGAACGCATGGGAGAATCATTCAAATCAAAGGCCGCCTTTCCTATGTTATGCGGCAGACCCCATCCGTTCCTCCAGCCGAAGACTGCGACGCGTGTTTCCAATCTCCCTCCTCATCCTCGCCTGGCCGCTGGTCGAAATTGCGGCCTTCGTCGCCGTCGGCAGCAAGATCGGCGTCCTGTCGACCATCGGCCTGGTGGTGCTGAGCGGCGTCGTCGGCGCCGTCCTGCTCCGGGTCCAGGGCTTCGGCGTGCTTTCGCGCATCCGCGAGCAGGTCGAGGCCGGGCGCGACCCGAGCCGCGAGCTGGCGCATGGGGTGATGATCCTGCGTCGCCGGCATTCTCCTCCTCATTCCCGGCTTCGTGACCGATATCGTCGGCATCCTGCTGTTCATCCCGCCGATCCGCGACCTCGGATGGCGGCTGTTGCGGCGTCGCGTCGGACGTGGTCGGCCGCTTCGGCGACGGCACCGCATGGCGGCGCCCGGCCGCAGGCCGCGGCGACAGGACCATCGACCTCGACCAGGATGATTATTCGCGGCGCTCCGACGGCGCCGTCGCCCTGGCGGCGGCTCGACGGCGACCGGGACCGAAGCTAAGCGGCCTTGGCGGGCGCCACCCGGCTGTAGGAGTGGCCTTCGGCATCGAAGATGTGAAGATCGCCCGGATCGGCCGCCAGGCCTGAGCGTCGTCCCGCGCTCGACCGGCACGTTGCCGGGCAGCTTGGCCACCAGCGGCTGGTCGGCACGGCCGATATCGATATAGACCAGCTGCACCTCGCCCAGCTGCTCGACATAGTCGACCGGCCCTTCGATCAGCGCATCGGCGCCCGTGGCGATCCTGAGATCCTCCGGCCGGACGCCGAAGCTGACCGTCGTGCCCTGCGCTCCGGCCGGGGTCGCCACCGGCACATTGGCCTTGCGCCCGCCGTGATGGGCGACGACCGTCGGGTTGCCCGCCCGCTCGATGGTGCCGGGCAGGAAGTTCATCTTCGGCGAGCCGATGAAGCTGGCGACGAACAGGTTGCCGGGATGCTCGTAGAGCTCCATCGGCGAGCCGACCTGCTCGACATGGCCGGCCTTCAGCACCACGATGCGGTCGGCCAGCGTCATCGCCTCGACCTGGTCGTGGGTGACGTAGATCATGGTCGTGTTGGCCATCTGCTCGTTGCAGCTTGGCGATCTCGATGCGCATCGCGACGCGCAGCGCCGCGTCGAGGTTGGACAGCGGCTCGTCGAACAGGAAGACCTTCGGGTCGCGCACGATGGCGCGGCCGATGGCGACGCGCTGGCGCTGGCCGCCGGAGAGCTGCCTTGGGCAGGCGCTCGAGATACTTGGTGAGCTGCAGGATCTCGGCCGCCTGCCCGACGCGCTCGCTCGATCTCGTCCTTGGGCTCGCCGGCGATGCTTCATGCCGAAGGCCATGTTGTCGTAGACGGTCATGTGCGGATAGAGCGCGTAGGACTGGAACACCATGGCGATGCCGCGCTTGGAGGGCGGCACGTCGTTGACGAGCTCGCCGTCGATCTGCAGCGTCGCCCGAGGTGATGTCCTCCAGCCCGGCGATCAGTGCGCAGCAGCGTCGACTTGCCGCAGCCCGAGGGGCCGACGAAGACGATGAACTCGCCCGATTCGATGTCGAGGTCGATCCCGTGCAGGATCTCGACGCTGCCGTAGGACTTGCGGATATTCTTGAGTGTGAGATCGGCCATCTGCGTCCCTCCGAGATGATGCGATTTTCCGTTGGTCAGGCGACCCGGCCGAACCAGGCGCCGCAGGGCGGCAGGCGGATCTCGCCGTCCGTCGCCTCGCCCGTCAAGCCCATGGCCCTCGACCGATGCGGCGTTCGCCTTGCCGGCGAGCGGCAGCACCGCCGGCTCGGCCGCCCAGGTTGAAGGCGCAGAGGAGCTGCTCGTTGCCGGCTCGCGCGTGAAGGCGAGCATCGCCCTCGGCGCGAGGAAGGCGATGTCGCCCTTGGCGAGCGCCGGGTGCGCCGTGGCGGAAGGCGAGGAAGCGCGCGGTAGTGCTCGAGCACCGAAGCTCGGGTCGCCCTGCTGCACGTCGACCGCCATCGCCAGGTGCTCGGCCGGCACCGGCAGCCAGGGCTTCGCCGTCGAGAAGCCGCCATTGCGGCGCTGGCCTTCTCCCACACCATCGGCGTGCGGCAGCCGTCGCGGCCCTTGAACTCGGGCCAGAAGCTGATGCCGTAGGGATCCTGGCAGGTCCTCGAAGGCGAGCTCGGCCTCGGTGCAGGCCGAGCTCCTCGCCCTGGTAGAGGCAGACCGAGCCGCGCAGCGACAGCAGCAGCGCGGAGATCAGCTTGGCGACAGGCGGTCGCGGTCGGCGTCGCCGCCGCCCCAGCGCGATGACGTGCCGCATCGACGTCGTGGTTGGAGAAGGCCCAGCAGGGCCAGCCGTCGCGCGCCACGCTGCCGAACGTCTCGAGCACCGTCCGCGACGTGCTCGGCGCTGAGCGTCTCGGGCGCCAGGAAGTCGAAGGTGTAGCCCATGTGCAGCGCGTCGCCGCCGGCGGTGTACTCGGCGACGATCTCGAGCCCGCGCTGGCCGTCGCCGACCTCGCCGACCGCGGCGGCCGCCGGATACTCGTCGAGCAGCGCGCGGAAGCGCTCGCAGGAACGCGAGGTTCTCCGGCTGGCTCTTGTCGTAGAGGTGGTCCTGGAAGTTGTAGGGGTTGACCGCCGGCGCGGTCGAGGCGTTGCGCTCGCTCTCGCGGCAGCGGCGGGTTGTCGCGCAAGCGCCGGTCGTGGAAATAGAAGTTGATCGTGTCGAGGCGGAAGCCGTCGACGCCGCGCTCGAGCCAGAAGCGCATGGCGTCGAGCACGCGCGTCCTGCACCGCCGGGTTGTGGAAGTTGAGGTCCGGCTGCTCGGCCAGGAAGTTGTGCAGGTAGTACTGCCGGCGCCGCGGGTCCCACTGCCCAGGCCGAGCCGCCGAAGATCGACAGCCAGTTGTTGGGCGGCGTGCCGTCCGGCTTGGGGTCGGCCCAGACGTACCAGTCGGCCTTGGGGTTGTCGCGGCTCGAGCGGCTCTCCTGGAACCAGGGATGCTGGTCGGAGGTGTGGGAGATCACCTGGTCGATCATCACCTTGAGGCCGAGCCGGTGCGCCTCGGCGACCAGCGCGTCGAAATCGGCCAGCGTGCCGAACAGCGGGTCGACGTCGCGGTAGTCGGAGACGTCGTAGCCGAAGTCCTTCATCGGCGACTTGAAGAAGGGCGAGATCCAGATCGCGTCGACGCCGAGCTCGGCGATGTAGCGGCAGCCGGCGCGTGATGCCCTGCAGGTCGCCGATGCCGTCGCCGTTGGTGTCCTGGAAGCTGCGCGGATAGATCTGGTAGATCACCGCGCCGCGCCACCAGTCGCGGTCCGGAGCCGGCACGGCGGCCGGACGTTCCATCCTGAGCGAAGCGGTCTTGGTCACGTCATCCACCTTTGACCGAGCCCGCCAGCAGGCCGCGGACGAAGTAGCGCTGCAGCGAGAAGAACACGATCAGCGGCACGACGATGGTGACGAAGGCGGACGCCGTCAGGATCTCCCAGTTGCCGCCGCGCGAGCCGAGCAGATTCGACGAGCCGGCCGGTCAGCACGAGCTGGTCGTTCTGCGCGCCGAGGAAGACCATCGCGACCAGCAGGTCGTTCCACACCCAGAGGAACTGGAAGATCGCGAAGGAGGCGAGCGCCGGGAAGCGACAGCGGCAGCACGATCTTGACGAAGATCTCGAAATCGCTGGCGCCGTCGATCGCGCGCCGATTCCATGATCTCGCGCGGCAGGCCGGCCATGTAGTTGCGCAGCAGATAGATGGCGAGCGGCAGGCCGAAGCCGGTATGCGCGAGCCAGATGCCGAGATAGGTCTTGGCCGGCACGCCGAAGAAGGCGCCGACGCCGTTGTAGAGCTGAGCAGCGGGATCAGCGACATCTGCAGCGGCACGACGAGCAGGCCGACGACGACGCGACGATCAGCAGCGCGCGGCCCGGGAAACCTCATCCAGGCCAGCGCATAGGCGGCGAAGGCGGCGATCAGGATCGGGATGATGGTCGCGGGGATCGTCACCGTGAGCGAGTTGATGAAGGAGCGGCCGATGCCTTCGCGAGTTCAGCACCTCGCGGTAGTTCTCGAGCGTGAAGTGCGGCGGCAGCCGGCGAGGATAGAAGATGCGCTGGCCGCGCGTCGCCTTCGAACGGCGTGTCGGACGACGAGCTCGAAGGTGCCGTCGGCGTTGACCGTGAGCGTGCCGCCGTCGCGCAGCTCGGCACGTCTCGCCGGCCTGGAAGCTCGGTCGGGCTCGCCGAGCGTGATGCCGAAGGCGTTGATCTGCCGCGTCGGCCCGTCGCCGAAGACGTTGCCGCGATGACGAACTTGCCGTCCTTCTCGACCTGCGCCGATCGGCCGCCGGCAGGCGCGCCGACCTCGGTCTGGGTCGAGCTGGAGAAGCGCCGTCCACCAGCCGGAGACGATGAGCTGGTCCTTGTCGCGCAGCGACGAGATCAGGAGGCCGAGCGTCGGCAGGTCCACAGGACGACGAAGGCAAGCACCGCGAGGTGGACGCGAAGCGGCCGATGCCGGACTTGCTGCGCCGCTGCGGTCATCTCAGTGCCCCTCCATCTTCGGCGTTGCGCGCTGGCGGATGTTCCAGATCATGATCGGAATGACCGCGAGCATGATGATGACGGCGATCGCCGCGCCGCGGCCGAAATCGCCGCCGCCGCGGAACATCCAGTCGAACATCAGGTTGGCCAGCACCTGGCTGTTCCACTGGCCGTTGGTCATGCGTCAGCACGATGTCGAAGACCTTCAGCACCAGGATGGTGATGGTGGTCCACACCACCGCGATCGTGCCCCAGATCTGCGGGATCATGATGTTGAAGAAGATCTGACCAGCCGTTGGCGCCGTCGATGACCGCCGCCTCGATCGTCTCCTCGGGAATGCCGCGCAGCGCCGCCGACAGGATCACCATGGCGAAGCCGGTCTGGATCCAGATCAGGATCACCATCAGGAAGAAGTTGTTCCAGAAGGGCAGCGTGATCCAGGCCTCCGGCGTCGCCGCCGAAGCCCTTGACGATGGCGTTCAGGAGGCCGATCTGCGTCGAGCCCTCGCCGCGATAGTCGTAGATGAACTTCCAGATCACGCTGGCGCCGACGAAGGAGATCGCCATCGGCATGAAGATCAGCGTCTTGGCGATGTTGCCCCACCAGATGCGGTCGGTGAGGACGGCGATGACCAGGCCGAAGAAGGTGGCAGGCGGCCGGCACGACGACCAGCCACAGGATGTTGTTGAAGATCGACTGCCGGAACTCGCGGTCGCCGAGCGCCCAGGTGTAGTTGGCGCAGCCGACGAAGCTGTCGCCGCTCTTGTCGATGGAAGGTCAGCCGGATCGTCGTCGACGACCGGATAGACGAGATAGACGGTCGAGGATGATCAGCGCCGGGCCGAGGAAGAGCCACGGCCGGATCGCGCTGCCGCGCAGATTGTCGATCGCGCGCCGTCGCCGGCGACGCCGTCGCGAGGGGAAGATCGCGTCGAGCAGCCGGTTGGCGCCCCAGAAGTAGGCGACGCAGCCGGCGACGCCGACCACGATGACGAATGCGCAGATCAACTGCGCGCCATCGAACCCTCCCTCTGGGCAGTTCTGTCGACGCCTGCGCCGCCGACCGTCGCTCGGCGGTCTGCGGATCGTCGTCGAGCAGGCATGGCTGCCGCTCCGCCTCGGGCCGATCCGCGCCGTCGGCGCCGGATCGGTCGCGGATGCGGCCGGCAGAGCGCTTACTTGATCGCGTCCCAGCTCTTCTGGATGTCGTCGGCGACGTCGTCTGCGCGGCTTGCCGCCGACGAAGTCGACCATGCCGGTCCAGAACGCGCCGGCGCCGATCTTGCCGGGCATCAGGTCGGAGCCGTCGAAGCGGAAGGTGGTGGCGTTGAGCAGGATCTCGCCCTCCTTCTTCATCGGCTCGTTGCCGTAGGCGTCGGTGTTGACGCCCTTGAAGGGCGTCAGGAAGCCCGACTGCGCCATCCAGATCTCATGCGCGATCGGCGTCTTCAGGAAGTCGATGAAGGCGCGAGCCGCCGGCGTGTCCTTGGTGATGATGGCGAGCGTGCCGGCGCCGAGCACCGGCTTGCCGAGGTCGGGCTTCGATCGCATAGGCCGGCATGTAGAAGAAGTCGGCATCCTCGCCGAGCTTCGTGCCTTCCGGGAAGAAGGACGGGATGAACGACGCCTGGTGGTGCATGTAGCACTTCGGCGGCAGCGCGAAGAGGCCCTTCGGGCTGTCGCGGAAGTCGGTCGAGGCCACCGCGGCCGCGCCGCCGTCGACGTATCTTGTCGTTCTTGGCGAACCAGCCGAACTCGTCGAGCGCGCGCGACGACGCGCCGGGTCGTTGAACGGGATCTCGTTGGTGACCCACTCGTCGTAGACCTCGGGCGGCTGCGTGCGCAGCATCATGTCTTCGACCCAGTCGGTCGCCGGCCAGCCGGTGGCGCCGCCCGAGCCGAGACCGATGCACCACGGCGTGCCGCCGTCGGCGACGATCTTGTCGGTCGAGCGCCTTCAGCTCCTCCATGGGTCTCGGGCACTTCGTAGCCGGCGTCCTCGAAGTTCTCCGGCGAGTACCAGACGAGCGACTTCACGTCGATCTTGTAGGGGAAGGCGTAGAACGCCTTCGTTGCCGTCCTTGTCCTTGTAGGTGCCGAGGTCGACCCAGGACTGGCCGGCGGCGTAATTGTCGTTCGACCCAGGCTGCGGTCTCGTCGCCGAGCGGCGTCAGCAAGCCCTTCGAGGCGAGGTCGGCGATCAGGCCCGGGCTGCGGCAGGACGGTGATGTTCGGCGGGCTGCCGGCCTGCGTGTCGATGACGACCTGCTGCTCGTAGTTTTCCGAGGAGGAATATTTGACGTCGACGCCGGTCGCGTCGGTGAAATAGGCGAGCACGCTCCTGACCAGCGCTTCGTCCTCGCCGCGCCACGGCCCGAAGATCGTCAGCGTCTGGCCCTTGAGGTCGACCTTCTTCAGCTCGTCCAGATTGTCCCAGTGGAAGCGGGCATCCTCGCCCGGCTTGAACTTCAGCTCGGCCGAAGCCGGCGCGGTGAAGGCGAGCACGGAAAGCGCGGCGCCCAGTGCCAAGGTCTTCTTCATCGAACATCCTCCCGGTCGATAAGACGCGTGCAGGCGGGACCTCCATCCCGCCGCCGGCAGCGCCCGTCGTCCCAAAGGAAATCCAAAGCGCTTTGGCCGTGCTTATGATGGCCGTTCCAGCACCAGGAAGTCAAGCGCCAAGTTGTATTAATCGATTTAGAGACGCGATTTCGTGATGCAATGCAAGATGTTATGCGGCAGCGCAGCATAAGCAGCGGCTTTAACCAGCGGCCGGAAAGACGTAAGGTGGACGTTCCGGCGTCGGAGATTTGAAAGCGCTTTGGAATGAACCTGAAACAGCTCTCGACCATGCTGTCGCTGTCGCAGACCACGGTCAGCCGTGCCCTCAACGGCTATCCGGAGGTCAGCGAGGAGACGCGCCGCCGCGTCATGGATGCAGCCAAGCGGCACGGCTATCGCCCGAACCCCAGTGCCCGGCGCCTGGCGACCGGCAAGGCCGGCATGATCGGCTATGTCATGCCGACCGGCGCCTCGGTGGACATCGACCCGCATTTCGTCGAGTTCCTGTCGGGCCTCGGCGACTATGCGCGGGTCCACGACCTCGACCTGGTGCTGAGCCCGACCGCCGCCGACGAGGAGGAGACCACCTACCGGCGCATCGTCGCCAACAAGCAGGTCGACGCCGTCTACGTCTCCTCGCCGCGGCCGGCCGATCGGCGGGTGGCGCTGCTCGCCACGCTGGGCATCCCCTACATCGTCCACGGGCGCACGGAAGGCCTGGAGTTTCCCTATCCCTATCTGGACATCGACAACGAGGCGGCCTTCCAGGAGGCGGCCCGCCTGCTCATCCAGCTCGGCCACCGGCGGCTGGCGCTGATCAATGGCGACGACAGCCAGACCTTTGCCGTGCATCGCGAACGGGGCGTGCGCAAGGCGCTCGCGGCGCGCGACCTTGCGCTTCCCGAGGGTCGGGTCGCATCGGTCGCCATGACCGAGGAGAACGGATATCGCGCCACCCGCCGCCTGTTCGAAGGCGACGAACCGCCGACGGCGATCGTCTGCTCCAGCCTGATCATGGCGCTGGGCGTCGCCCGGGCCGTGCGCGACCTCGGCCTTGCCGTGCCGACCGACGTGTCGCTGATCGCCCACGACGACGTCTTCCCTTGGTTGAAGCCAGAGAATTTCTCGGTGCCGCTGTCGACCACCCGTTCGTCCATCCGCGCCGCGGGCGCTCGCATCGCCGAGCGTCTGGCGGCGCGCATCTCCGGCCTGGAGACGGAGCCGCGCGGCGAGCTGTGGCCGGTCGACCTCGTGGTGCGCGGCTCGATCGCCGGCGCTCCGGTCTAGGCAGCCGGCATTGCCTGCTCGCCGTCGACCCAGACGCCCTTGACGTCGAGATCGTCGCCAAGATGCACGAAATCGGCGCGGCTCCCCGCGGCCAGCCGCCCGCGCTCGGCCTGCAGGCCCATGGCTTGCGCGGGGTAGAGCGAGGCCATGTTCAGCGCTTCGGCGAGGTCCACGCCGAGCCTTTCATGCACGAAACGCACGGCGGAGATCATGTCGAGGTCGGCGCCGGCGAGCGTTCCGTCGGAGAGCCGCAAACTGCCGCCCTCGCGGCGGATCAGCCGCCCGTTGAGGGTGAAGGAGGTCATGTCGGTGCCGATCGTCGCCATGGCGTCGGTGACCAGGAAGATCCGGCCCGGCCCTTGCTTGGCCCGGAGCGCGATGCCCATCGTCGCCGGGTCGACATGGATGCCGTCGGCGATCAGCCCGGCATTGAGGCGCCCGTCGGCGAGCGCGGCGCCGGCGACGCCCGGCTCGCGGTTGCCGATCTGGCTCATCGCGTTGAAGAGATGCGTCACCATGGTGGCGCCAGCCTCGGCCGCCGCGCCGATCGCCGCTTGGGTCGTGTCGGAGTGGCCGAGGCTCACCACGATGCCCGCGGCGACTAGCCGGCCGATCCGCTCGGACGTCACCGACTCAGGCGCCACGGTGACGAGCAGTGCCGGCAAGCGCCGCCGCGCGGCAACGAGGGCGGCCTCGTCCGCGTCGGTCATCGGCCGGATCAGCGCCGGGTCGTGCGCGCCCTTGCGCGCCTGCGACAGATGCGGCCCCTCGAGATGCAGCCCGGCAAAGCCGGCCACCCCGAGCCGTGCCGCCTCGGCGCCGGCCTCCACCGCCGCTTTCGTGACGGCCGGCGTGTCGGTGATCAGCGTCGGCAGCAGCGCGGTCGTGCCATAGCGGCGATGGGCCTCGCAGATGGTGCGGATCGTCGCCACGTCCTGCCGCTCGTTCAGCATCACGCCGCCGCCGCCATTCACCTGCAGGTCGACGAAGCCGGCCGACACCAGGCCGCCGTCGAGCGTCACCCGCTCGGCTTCGCGCGGCACCGCCGCCGCCGGCACGACCGCCGCGACGCGGCCGTCGCTGACCAGCAACGCGGCGTCGCGATGCCAGGCTTCGCCGTCGAAGATGCGGGCGCCGAGGAAGGCGACGTGCCGGCTCATAGCGTCTCCGTGACCTTCTTCAGGTTGCGCGGCGTGTCTGGATTGAGCCCGCGCTGGCGGGCGAAGGCCTCAACGAACGCATAGAACGAGACGATCAGCGCCAGCGGGTCGGTCAGCGGGTGGCCTGTGGCGGCAAAAGGCAGCCGCGCCGCCTGCTTGACGAGGTCGGAGGTGGCGAACACCGCGGCCTGCTTGGCGCTGAGCGCGTCGGCGGTCTCCGCCATCGACGGCTCGGAGCGGTCGCGGGCGGCCAGCGCCAGCACCGGGAAGCCGGGCGTCACCAGCGCCAGCGGGCCGTGCATCACCTCGGCCGCGCTGTAGGCCTCGGCGTGCATCCCGCAGGTCTCCTTGAACTTGAGTGCCGCCTCGTTGGCGATCGCCACCGAAGGCCCGCGGCCCAGGATGAACAGCGAGCTGGCATCGGTCAGCGCCCCCGAAAGGGCGCTCCAGTCGCAGCCGATCGCCCTCTCGAAGTGCCCGGGAAGCGCCGCCAGCGCCGCGAGCAACGCCGCGTCCTCCGTCGCATGCGCCATCAGCGCCAGCCCGGCGAGCGCCGAGTTGACGAAGGTCTTGGTCGCCGCGACGCTCTTCTCGGCGCCCGCCATGATGTCGATCGTATGGTCGGAAGCGGCGGCGAGCGGCGAGGCCGGCGTGTTGGTGATGGCGATCGTCAGCGCACCGCCCTTGCGGGCGTCCTCGGCCATGGCGACGATGTCGGGGCTCTTGCCCGACTGCGAGATGGCCAGGCAGGCGGCGCCCGTCAGCCTGAGCTGCGCGCCGTAGATCGAGGCGACCGACGGGCCGACCGAGGCGACCGGAATGCCGGCGGTCAGCTCCACGGCGTATTTGAGGAAGGAGGCCGCGTGGTCCGACGAGCCGCGCGCCACCGTCACCAGCACGTGCGGGTCGCGGGCCCGCACCGCGCGTCCGGCCTCCTGCAGCGCCGCGTTGGAGGCATCGAGCAGGCGCGCCGCCGCGGCTGGAATTTCGCGGATCTCCGCGAGCATATGGGTCGTCATGGTCCGTCTCCCGGCGCTTCGGCGTCGCCGAGCCGGAGCTCGGCGACGAAGTCGTAGGCATCGCCTCGATAGATGGAGCGCGTGAACTCGATGACACGGCCGCTCGACAGATAGGAGATGCGCTCGATGTTGAGGCTGGCGCAACCGGCCGGCACCTTGAGCAGCGTCGCGTCCGCTTCCCCGAGATTGGCCGCCGAGATGCGCTGCACGGCGCGCACCGGGCGGTGGCCGGTCGCTTCCAGCGCCGTGTAGAGCGAGGACGACACCGTCTCGGGGTCGGGCAGCACGCTCGCCGACAGCGACGCCCGCTCGATCGCCAGCGGCGTGTCGTTGGCCATCCTGAGCCGCGCCACGCGCGCCACCAGCTCCTTGGCCGACAGGCCGAGCACCATGATCTCGTCCGGCGACGGCGCGTAGAGGCCGCGGTCGAGCCACAGCGAATGGGCCGACATGCCGCGCCGCGCCATGTCCTCGGTGAAGGAGGTGAGCCGCGACAGCGACTGCTCGACGCGCGCCATGCGCGGCGCCACGAAGGTGCCGGAACCGTGCCGCTGCACCAGCACGCCGCCGCGCACCAGGTCCTGCACGGCCTTGCGGACGGTGACGCGCGACACCTCGGCCTTGTGCGCGATGTCGCGCTCGGAAGGCAGCGCGTCGCCCGGCCCGATCAGCCCGTTCTCCACCGCCTCCTCGATGCTCTTCTTGAGCCGCAGGTAGAGCGGCGCGCCCGGCTGGTCGGCTCGGACGGCGGCGAAGATGCGCTCGGCGAGGTCGATCATGCCGGTCTCTCCACCGCACTGAAGCGGCGGACCGCCATCCGCACCGCGCCGCCCAGCGCGTCCTGCAGCGGCGCCCTCATCAGAGCGCGGTAGCGTAACGACAGGAGCGGCGCATAAAGCTCGGCCAGCCCTCCCAGCGCGCACAGCCGGTCGCGTTCGCCCAGCGCCAGCGCGTCGAGCGCCTGCTCGATGTGGCCGATGGCGCGGCCGACGAGCTCCCCGGCGAGCGGGTCGCCCTTGTCCAGATGCTCGAAGACCAGCGGCGCGAAGGTGCCGAAGTCGCGCGGCTTGGCAGTGACCGCATAGTCGACGACCGGCCCGGGAGCGCCGCCGAACCGGGCGAGCACCGCCTCGGCGAGCGGCGTCGCGGGGCGGATGCCGTCATAGGCGAGGAGCGTCGCTTCCAGCAGGTCGCGCCCGAGCCTGGCGCCGCCGCCCAGGTCGCCGATGACGAAGCCCCAGCCGCCGACCGAATGCAGCCGTCCCGCCTTGCGCGAGACGAAGATCGACCCCGTGCCGATGATGGCGATCGCCCCGTCATGGTCGCCGAGCGCGCCTTCGAGCGCGATCGAGGCGTCGCTCTCGACGATGCTCTGCCGGAATGGCAGGATCGCCTGCAGCCGTTCGCTGGCGTGGCCGACATTGGTGCCGGCGAGCCCGAGAAGCGCCGGCGTGTCGGCGATCAGCGCCGGGTCGCGCCCGGCGTCGAGGAACGCCAGCCGCGCCGCCTCGACGATGCTTTCCCGCGCCCCGGCGAGATCGGTGGTGATGTTGGCAGCCCCGGCCTTGGCCCGCCCGAGCAGCGTGCCGTCGGCCGCCGCGAGTGCCGCCCTGCAACTGGTGCCGCCGCCGTCGATGCCGAGAACCAGGTCCACCGAAGTCTCCTCTCGGCGGATGATACCAATAAAATACCAATCGCCAAGCACTTTCTTCTCAGACGATCGCCGGAAGATCGTCGCTAGACAAGTGGTATTTTTTTGGTATGGTCAGCCTAAGAGGAGCCCAGGCTCTCTCGGCAACGATCAGAACCTGAAACAGGTCAACAGGGAGAAAGACATCATGTCGACAAGGATTTTGACGGCGCTTCTGCTCGGCTCCAGCGTGCTGGCAACGAGCGGAGCGGCGGTCGCGCAGGAGGCGACGCTCACCATCGAGAGCTGGCGCAACGACGACCTCGCCATCTGGCAGGAGAAGCTCATCCCGGCCTTCGAGAAGGCCAACCCGGGCATCAAGGTCAACTTCGCGCCCTCGGCTCCGACCGAGTACAACGCCGCGCTGAACGCCAAGCTCGACGCCGGCACGGCGGGCGACCTGATCACCTGCCGGCCGTTCGACGCCTCGCTGGAGCTCTTCAAGAAGGGCCATCTCGCCGACCTCACCGGTCTTGCCGGGCATGGAGAACTTCTCCGACGTCGCCAAGTCGGCCTGGACCACCGACGACGGCAAGGCCACCTTCTGCGTGCCGATGGCCTCGGTGATCCACGGCTTCATCTACAACAAGGACGCCTTCGACAAGCTCGGCATCAAGCCGCCGGCGACCGAGGCCGAGTTCTTCGCCGCGCTCGACAAGATCAAGGCCGACGGCACCTACATCCCGCTGGCCATGGGCACCAAGGACCAGTGGGAAGCGGCCACCATGGGCTACCAGAACATCGGCCCGAACTACTGGAAGGGCGAGGAAGGCCGCCTGGCGCTGATCGAGGGCGAGCAGAAGCTCACCGACCCGCAATGGGTCGAGCCCTTCGCGACGCTCGCCAAGTGGAAGCCCTATCTCGGCGACGGCTTCGAGGCGCAGACCTACCCGGACAGCCAGAACCTCTTCACCCTCGGCCGCGCCGCCATCTATCCCGGCCGGCTCCTGGGAGATCTCCGGCTTCAACACGCAGGCCCAGTTCGAGATGGGCGCCTTCCCGCCGCCGGTGAAGAACGCCGGCGACACCTGCTACATCTCCGACCACGCCGACATCGCGATCGGCCTCAACGCCAAGAGCCCGAACCAGGAGGCCGCCAAGAAGTTCCTGTCCTGGGTCGCCTCGCCGGAGTTCGCCAGCATCTACGCCAACGCGCTGCCGGGCTTCTTCAGCCTGTCCTCGACGCCGGTCAAGATGGAGGACCCGCTGGCGCAGGAGTTCGTCTCGCTGGCGCGAGAAGTGCAAGCCGACCATCCGCTCGACCTACCAGATCCTGTCGCGCGGCACGCCGAACCTGGAGAACGAGACCTGGGTCGAGTCGGCCAACGTCATCAACGGCACCGACACGCCGGAAGCGGCCGCCAAGAAGCTTCAGGACGGCCTCGACAGCTGGTACAAGCCGGCTAAGTAACGGCCGGAATCCACTGCCCGTCCCCCGTCTACGCGGGGGAGGGTCGCCGTCGGCAAGGCAGCGCTGCGGTGCCGCGCCTTCCTGCTTCGATCCTGCGACAGGCTTGATCCATGGCTGAAGCGACCACCAGACGCCCCGTCCGCTGGCACATCGCGGTGTTCCTGGCGCCGGCGGTGCTGGTCTACACCGCGCTGATGATCCTGCCGCTGTTCGGCACGCTGCAGCTGTCGCTGTTCCGCTCGATCGAGAACGTCCAGCACTTCGTCGGCCTCGACAACTTCCGCACGCTGTTCGGCGACGCCGCGCTGGTCCGCAGGGTTCTGGAACGCGCTGTGGAACAACTCCTGGTTCTTCGTCATCCACATGCTGGTGCAGAACCCGATCGGCGTCGTGCTGGCGGCGCTGCTGTCGAGCCCGCGGCTGCGCTTCGCCGCCTTCTACCGCACGGCGATCTTCATCCCGACCATCCTGTCCTTCGTGATCGTCGGCTTCGCCTGGAAGCTGATCCTGTCGCCGCTCTGGGGCGTGGCGCCCAATCTGCTCGATCCCGTCGGCCTGAAGAGCCTGTTCGCGCCTGGCTCGGCAAGGAGGAATACGCCCTCACCACGCTCGGCCTGATCTCGGTCTGGCAGTTCGTCGGCATCCCGATGATGCTGATCTACGCGGCGCTGCTGTCGATCCCCGACGAGGTGATCGAGGCGGCCGAGATGGACGGCATCACCGGCATCGCGCAGTTCTGGAAGATCAAGCTGCCGCTGATCCTGCCGTCGATCGGCATCATCTCGATCCTGACCTTCGTCGGCAACTTCAACGCCTTCGACCTGATCTACTCCGCCCAGGGCGCGCTCGCCGGCCCGAACTATTCGACCGACATCCTCGGCACCTTCCTCTACCGCACCTTCTTCGGCTTCCAGCTCCAGGTCGGCGACCCGCACATGGGCGCCGCCGTCGCCACGATGATGTTCCTGATCATCCTCGCCGGCGTCTGCATCTACCTCTTCGCCATCCAGACGCGCCTGCGGCGCTACCAGTTCTGAGAGGTCGAGATGAGCCGCGCCACCGCATCGCCCTTCCGCAGCCTCGGCGCCCACGCCGTCCTTCTCGCCTATACGGTGATCGCGCTGTTTCCGGTCCTCGTGATCGTCATCAACGCCTTCAAGTCGCGCAACGCCATCTTCCGCACCCCGCTCGCCCTGCCCACGGCCGAGACCTTCGACCTCGTCGGCTTCCGGACGGTGCTCGCGCAGGGCGACTTCGTGCTCTATTTCCAGAACAGCCTGATCGTCACGGTCGTGTCGCTGTTCCTGGTCCTGCTGTTCGGCGCCATGGCGGCCTTCGCGCTGTCCGAATACCGCTTTCGCGGCAACACGCTGATGGGCCTCTATCTGGCGCTGGGCATCATGATCCCGATCCGGCTGGGCACCGTCGCCATCCTGCAGCTGATGGTCGCCAGCGGCCTGGTCAACACGCTGACCGCGCTGATCCTGGTCTACACCGCGCAGGGCCTGCCGCTCTGCATCTTCATCCTCTCCGAATTCATGAAGACGGTCTCGGACGACCTCAAGAACGCCGGCCGCATCGACGGGCTTTCGGAGTACCGGATCTTCTTTCGCCTGGTGCTGCCGCTGGTGCGGCCCGCGATGGCGACCGTGGCGGTGTTCACCATGATCCCGATCTGGAACGACCTCTGGTTCCCGCTGATCCTGGCGCCTTCGGAGAGCACCAAGACCGTCACGCTCGGCGCCCAGATCTTCATCGGCCAGTTCGTCACCAACTGGAACGCCGTGCTGGCCGCCCTGTCGCTGGCCATCCTGCCGGTGCTGGTCCTCTACCTGATCTTCTCGCGGCAGCTGATCCGCGGCATCACCTCCGGCGCCGTCAAGTGACCGACAAGCCTCTTTCCGTCCTCGTCGCCGGGCTCGGCAACATGGGCCGCAGCCATGCGCTCGCCTACCACGCCAACCCGGGCTACGAGGTCGCCGCGCTTGTCAACCGCTCCGGCGTCGTCCCGGAGGGCCCGCTGGAGGCCTATCCGCTGTTCCGCTCCTTCGACGAGGCGCTCGCCGAGACCAGGCCCGAAATCGCCTCCATCAACACCTATTCGGACAGCCACGCCGACTATGCGGTCAAGGCGATGGAAGCGGGAGCCCACGTGTTCGTCGAGAAGCCGCTGGCCACCACGGTGGCCGACGCCGAGCGCGTCGTCGCCGCCGCCCGCGCCAACGGGCGCAAGCTGGTCGTCGGCTACATCCTGCGCCACCACCCCTCCTGGATGCGCCTGATCGCCGAGGCGCGCGCCCTGGGCGGCCCCTATGTCTTCCGCATGAACCTGAACCAGCAGTCGAGCGGCGCCACCTGGGAGACCCACAAGCAGCTCATGGAGACGACGTCGCCGATCGTCGACTGCGGCGTTCACTATCTCGACGTCATGCTGCAGATCACCGACGCACGCCCGGTCGAGGTGCGCGGCATGGGGGTGAGGCTGAGCGACGAGATCGCCCCCGACATGTACAATTACGGGCACCTCCAGGTGCTGTTCGACGACGGCTCGGTGGGCTGGTACGAGGCCGGCTGGGGGCCGATGATGTCGGAGACCGCCTTCTTCGTGAAGGATGTCATCTCGCCCAACGGCGCGGTGTCGATCGTCATGGACGAGAACGCCCGCTCCGACGACGTCGATGCCCACACCAAGACCAATCTGATCCGCGTCCACCGGGCGGCGATGGTCGACGGACGCTTCCGTGCCCCTGACGAGATGCTCTCGATGAGCGGCGAGCCCGATCACCAGGCGCTCTGCGACCGCGAGCAGGCCTATTTGCTAAAGGCCATCCGCGAGGATCTGGACCTTAGCCGCCACATGGACGACGCGGTGCGCTCGCTGGCCGTCTGCCTCGCCGCCGACCAGAGCGTACGGACCGGCCTGCCGGTCAAGCTGTGAGAGGAAGGAGACGCCGCTCGTGGGTTCTTTGAAGCTCGACAGTGTCAGGAAGTCCTTCGGCAAGGTCGACGTGCTGAAGGGCATCGACCTCGACGTCGCCGACGGCGAGTTCGTCGTCTTCGTCGGCCCTTCCGGCTGCGGCAAGTCGACGCTGCTCCGCATCATCGCCGGGCTGGAGGACCTGACCTCGGGCGATGTGCTGATCGACGGCCGCAAGGTCGACACCGTGCCGCCCGCCAAGCGCGGCATCGCCATGGTGTTCCAGACCTATGCGCTCTACCCGCATCTGACGGTGCGCGACAATATGGGCCTCGGCCTGAAGCAGGCCGGTGCGCCGGCCGCCGACATCGCCAAGCGCATCGCCGACGCGGCCGACCATGCTGTCGCTCGAGCCCTATCTGGAGCCGCCGTCCTGCCGAGCTCTCCGGCGGCCAGCGGCAGCGGGTGGCGATCGGCCGCGCGCTGGTGCGCGAGCCGAAGCTGTTCCTGTTCGACGAGCCGCTCTCCAACCTCGATGCCGCGCTCCGGGTCAACACCCGGCTGGAGATCGCCCAGCTGCACCGGCGACTCGGCGCAACGATGATCTACGTCACCCACGACCAGGTCGAGGCGATGACGCTGGCCGACAAGATCGTCGTGCTTGAACGGCGGCCGCATCGAGCAGGTCGGCAGCCCCATGGATCTCTACATCGTGCGCCGGCAAATGTCTTCGTCGCCGGCTTCATCGGCTCGCCCAAGATGAACTTCATCGACGGGAGCCGGCTTGGCGAGACGGCCAGGACCGTCGGCGTCCGCCCCGAGCACCTGACGATCGACGCGGCGCGCGGCACCTGGAAGGGCACCGTCATCCATGCCGAGCACCTCGGCGCCGACACCAACCTCTACCTCGACAGCGAAGAGGCCGGTCTGCTCACCGTGCGCCTCTTCGGCGAGCACCGGGCCGAGCCGGGCGCCACGCTCTACGCCACGCCCGAGCCGGGGAAGCTGTATCGCTTCGACGCCGATGGTAAGGTCGTCGCCTGACCGGTTCACCTGGAGGCGACATCGATGGATGACGGCGCTCTTCTCGGCCTGCGCGTCTGGCTGGTCGACCGCGGTCTTGCCGGCGACGGCGAGCTGGAGCTGCTGGAGGGTTTCTGCGAGCGCTGCAATGCGGCGGGGTTGGTGCTCACCCGGGGCATGGCGCTGATCGACACGCTGCATCCGGTCTATGAGGGACGGGTCTTTTCCTGGGGCCGCGACGTTCCGCCGGAAAACCCGGTCGCCCAGTATGGTCCAAGCAGCGAAGGCGAGGGCCTCGAGCAAGTGGCGCCAGAGCCCATTCTACACGCTGCTGGAGAGCGGCGACGACGAGATGCGCCGGCGTCTCTGGCAAGGCGAGAACCGGGATTTCCCGGTGCTCGCCGATCTCAGCCGACAGGGCGACACGGACTATCTCGCCATGATCCAGCGCTTCTCGCCGGAGCGCGCCATCGGCGAGATGGACTGCTTCATCTCCCGCTGGACGACAGACCGGCAAGGCGGTTTCCTCGACGACGAGATTGCCGCGCTGCGCGAGCTGGTGCCGCTGCTCGGTCTCGCCGTCAAATCGGCCTCGCTGCGCCGGGTGGCGGAATCGCTGGTCGAGACCTATCTCGGCCGCGATGCCGGGCAGCGCGTGCTGCAGGGCAAGATGTCGCGCGGCGTCGTCGAGAAGATCAACGCGGCGCTGTGGTTCTCCGACATGCGCGGCTACACGACCCTGTCGGAGACCATCGCCACCGACCAGCTGATCCCGCTGCTTGACGACTATGCGGAGGCGGTCATCACGGCGATCCATGGCGCCGGCGGCGACGTCCTCAAGCTGATCGGCGACGGCATCCTGGCGATCTTTACCGCCGACAGCGCCGCCGAAGCCTGCTCCTGCGCGCTCCGCGCGGAGGCCGAGCTGCGCGGCCTTCTCTCCACGCTCAATGCGCGCCGCGCCGCCGAGGAACGGCCGACGACGCTCGTCTATCTCGGGCTGCACATCGGCGACGTCTTCTACGGCAACATCGGCAGCCGCGAGCGGCTCGACTTCACCGTCGTCGGCCAGGCCGTCAACGAGGTGTCACGCATTGCCTCGCTGTGCCGCTCGGTCGACCGCAACGCGCTGGTCTCGTCGGAGTTCTTCGCCGCTTTGCCGGAGGACGAACGCCGGCCGGCTGGTCTCGGTCGGCCGCTATGCGCTGCGCGGCGTGCGGCGCGCCAAGGACCTCTACACCGTCGACATCGACCTGCCGGAGGGGAACTGAGCCGGCGTCAGACGTCCGCTACGCATTCCTGCCGCTGGCTGCCGAGGCCCTCGATGCCGAGCTCGACGACGTCGCCGGGCTTCAGGTAGCGCGGCGGCTTCATGCCCATGCCGACACCGGGCGGCGTACCGGTCGAGATGATGTCGCCGGGATGCAGCGACATGAACTGCGAGAGGTAGGACACCAGGAAGGCGGCGCCGTAGACCATGGTCCGCGTCGAGCCGTTCTGCATGGTCTCCCCGTTGACGGAGAGCCACATGGGCAGGTTCTGCGGGTCGACGACCTCGTCGCGCGTCACCAGCCAGGGACCGATCGGCCCGAAAGTGTCGCAGCTCTTGCCCTTGGTCCACTGGCCGGCGCGCTCGGTCTGGAAGGCGCGCTCCGACACGTCGTGCACGGTGCAATAGCCCGCGACATGCTCGAGCGCCTGCGCCTCGTCGACATATTTGGCGGTGCGGCCGATCACCACGCCGAGCTCGACCTCCCAGTCGGTTTTCTCGGAGCCGCGGGGGATCACCAGCCGGTCGTCGGGGCCGACGATCGCCGAGGTGGCCTTCATGAAGATGATCGGCTCGGGCGGCACGGTGGCGCCCGTCTCGGCCGCGTGGTCGGAGTAGTTGAGCCCGATGCAGATGAACTTGCCGACGCCGGCAACGCAGGGCCCGATGCGCGGCCGACCCTCGACGGCAGGCAGGGCGGCTTCGTCGACCCGGCTCAGCGCCGCCAGCGCCTCGGGATCGAGGAAGCGCCCACCGAAATCGTCGACATGGCCGCTGAGATCGCGGATGCGGCCGTCGCGGCCGACCAGTCCGGGCTTCTCGCGGCCCGCTTCGCCATAGCGCACAAGTTTCACGATCGAGGTTCTCCTGGAGCGAAGGATGAGGCCGCGAGCGGCCGCCGCGTCTTCTTAATGGGCAATCGTCGGAAAGTACAAGGCCGCCGCCCGGCTTCCCGGGTCAGTCGCCGTAGGGCACCCACACATTCTTGACCTCGACGGCGCGCTGGCGGAGCGCCTCGGGCGCCCAGGGGCCGGCGTTCCAATCGACCGTACGGCCGCCGCCGGTCCACACCCGCTTGAGGTTGCCGACGGATTCGGCCTCGGCCAGCCGGCAGGTTTCGGCATCGGCGACAAGCCACAGCCCGTCGACATCGTCGTGCCTGGCGAGCACGGCCGCGAGCTCGGCCGCGCGCCCCGTCACGATGTTGATCGCTCCGGCCGGGAAGTCCGAATATTCGATCACCTGGTAGAGGTCGGTGGCGATCAGCGCGTGCTGCTCCGACGGCACGGCGACGACCGTGTTGCCCATGGCCAGCGCCGGCGCCAGCAGCGAGATCAGCGACAGCAGCGGCGCCTCGTCCGGGCCGACGATGCCGATCACCCCGACCGGCTCGTGCAGCGCCAGCGTGACCGCCCTGGCCGGCGGCTGATGCACCCGGCCTTCGAACTTGTCGGCCTGGCCGGCATGCTCGAACAGCCGCTCGACCGCCGCGTCGACCTCTTGGCGCGCAGCACTTGGGCGCGCTCCCGTCAGCTCGACCAGCCGGGCGACGAATGCGTCGCTCCGCGCCCAGAGGTTCTCGGTGAAATAGGCCAGCACCTGGCTGCGATTGTAGGCGGTGGCTTCCCCCCAGCCGCGGCAATTGCGCGCCGCCTGCACGGCGTCGCGGATGTCCTTGCGGTTGCCGAGGCCGACTTCGCCGGCGAACTTTCCCTTGCGGTCGGCGATCGGCAGCGCGTAGTTGGCATCGGGCCGAACCTGCTTGCCGCCGATGAACAGCTTGGCGGTTCGGTCGAGGAACGGCGCGGCATCGGCCGGCTCGGGGGCGTCGGCCTTCTTCGGCCGCGGCTTGATCGCCCGCCCGGCCGGCGCCTTGACCGTCAGGTACTCCAGCATGCCCTCGCGGCCGCCTTCGCGGCCGAAGCCGCTCTCGCGGTAGCCGCCGAAGCCGCAGGAGGCGTCGAACATGTTGGTGCCGTTGATCCACACCACGCCGGCCTTGAGCTCGGGGGCCACCTGCAAGGCCCGGTTGATCGTCTCGCTCCACACCGAGGCGGCGAGGCCATAGCGCGTGTTGTTGGCGAGTTCCACCGCCTCGTCCGTGCTGCGGAAGGTCATGGCGGCCAGCACCGGCCCGAACACCTCTTCCTGGGCGAGGATGTTTGCCGGCGAAACGCCGGTCGCCAGGGTCGGCAGGAAATAGTGGCCCGTCGTTGGAAGCATGATGTCCGGCTGCCAGCATTGCGCCCCTTGCCGGGATCCTTCGGCCACCAGGCCGCTCACCCGCTCGCGCTGCACGGCGGCCACCAGCGGGCCGATGTCGGTGTTCTTGTCGAGCGGGCTGCCAAGCCGCAGCTTGGCCATCCGGGCGCGCACCTTGGCATAGAAGGTCTCCGCCACGCTTTCCTGGACGATCAGCCGCGACCCGGCGCAGCAGACCTGACCCTGGTTGAACCAGATGCCGTCCACCAGGCCTTCCACCGCGCTGTCGAGGTCGGCGTCCTCGAAGACGATGAAGGCCGACTTGCCGCCGAGCTCCAGCGACAGCTTCTTGCCGCTGCCGGCGGTCGCCCGGCGGATGATCTTGCCGACCTCCGAGGATCCGGTGAAGGCGATCTTGTCGACGCCGGCATGCTCGACCAGCGCAGCGCCCGCCTCCGGCCCGCCGGGCAGGATGTTGACGACGCCCCTCGGCACGCCGGCCTGGGCGCAGATCTCGCCGAACAGGATCGCCGTCAGCGGCGTGAACTCGGCCGGCTTGAGCACCGTGGTGCAGCCGGCAGCGAGCGCCGGCGCGATCTTCCAGGCCAGCATCAGCAGCGGGAAGTTCCACGGGATGATCTGTCCGACCACGCCAACGCCGACCTTGCCCGGGAAGGCATTCTCCAGGTCCTGGGCGAAGCCGGCATGATAGAGGAAGTGGCGGATCGCCAGCGGCACGTCGATGTCGCGGCTTTCGCGGATCGGCTTGCCATTGTCGAGCAATTCCAGCACTGCGAACAGCCGCTGGTTGCGCTGCATGGCGCGGCCGATGGCATAAAGGATGCGCGCCCGCTCGTAGCCCGACTTCGCCTGCCATTTGGGCAGCGCCTGACGGGCTGCGGCCACCGCTGCGTCGACGTCGCGCGCGCCGGCGTCCGACACCGTAGCGAGCGTGTCGCCGGTGGCCGGGTCCTCGGTCGCGAAGGTGGCGCCGCGCTCGGCCGCCCGCCAGGCGCCGCCGATGAACAGCGCCTTGCCGAAATCGCGCTGGGCGAGCCACGCATCGGCCTCGTTGCGGGCCTCCGGCGCCGGGCCGTAGTCCATCGCGTCATAGCGCTGCAGGATGTTCACGAGCTCGTCTCCCCCGGTTGCCGGTCAGGCCATGGCATGGCGGTGGTTGGCCGAATAGCGGCCCGTCAAATGATGCTCCAGCTGCCGCTCGATGTCCGTCAGCAAGCTGGAGGCGCCGAAGCGGAACAGCTCGGGCTCCAGCCACGGCCGGCCCAGCTCCTCCTTCATCAGCACCAGCCAGTCCAGCGACGATTTCGCCGTCGAGATGCCGCCCGCCGGCTTGAAGCCGATCTGGAAGCCGGTGCGTTCGTGATAGGCGCGGATGGCGCGGACCATGGCTAGCCCCACCGGCAGCGTGGCATTGACGCTCTCCTTGCCGGTCGAGGTCTTGATGAAATCGGCGCCGGCCATCATCGCCACCATGGAGGCGAGCGTCACGTTGCGCAGTGTGGAGAGGTCGCCCGTTCCCAGGATCACCTTGAGATGCGCATCCCCGCAGGCGGCGCGGAAGGCGGCGATCTCGTCGTAGAGCATCGTCCAGTCGGCCTCGTAGACCAGCCCGCGCGGGATGACCACGTCGATCTCGTCGGCGCCGTCGGCGACCGAAGCCTCCACCTCGGCGATGCGCGCCCTGAGCGGCGATAGCCCGTGCGGAAAGGCCGTCGACACCGCCGCGACATGAATTCCCGTGCCGCTGAGCGCGGCGACGGCCGTGGCGACGAAGGGGTGGTAGACGCAGACCGCCGCCGGCCGGATGTCGACGCCGGCGATGCCGAGCCCCTCGACGAGGTCCTGGCGGAACGGTCGCACCGCCTTGGCACACAGCCTGCGCACGCGTTCATGGGTGTCGTTGCTGCTGAGCGTCGTCAAATCCATCACCGAGACGGCACGGAGCAGCCATGCCGCCTGGTTGTCGGCCTTGATGCTGCGCCGCTTGGCGAGCGTCGCCGCGCGTCGCTCCAGCGCGCTGCGGTTGACCTGGCGCATCGTCTCCAGCCAGCCGAGGTCGAGCGGCAGCCCCGGATTGCGCGCCACCGCGTCGTGCGAGAGCGGCGGCGGACCGGCGCGGCCGGGCAATGGCGTGACCGTCGCCCCGTCATTGGCGGCCCGCTGGCCTTCGGCTTCCCGAACCTTGCTGGTCATGGCTGCTCTCCCGTGGCGACGCGGCGCCGCCTGGCGAGCATAGCGTGGCGAGGCTCCAGGGACGAGTCCCAGGGTCGCGGGGGATGGTATGAGGCGGCATAAAACAGTCCGTCCCGCAGGACGGGGGCCCTGCGGGACGGAAGGGAGACAGGCGGGTGTAGTCAGTAAATCATCAGCAGATCAAAGGCATCCTGGCAATTCGTCCCGCTCGTTACGGCATTTGAAATAGTTTCGTGTCGATACTCTCGGACTATGGTACTCCCGCCTGCCGCAAGCCAGCAGCGGGGAGCAAGCACCCGCCACCGGCCGCGCCGCAACATCGCCAACTTCGGGCCCAGGAGGACCATTCGGGACCTGCCGCCCGCGATGTCTTGTACGAGACATACAATAGTCTGCGTCGTCTCTTCCTGCACTTGCAGAGCGCGCCAATTTGCTCGCTTAAGGTGCCATTCAGAGGGCATGCCACTCAGAACCAGGGTGCAGCAGCCTTTGCATCGGGCACCACGACCAGCTTACCGACGAATCCCTTGGCCATGAACGCCGTCTGAGCACGATGAAAGTCGGACAGCCGGTAAACGCCGCCGACGACGGGCCGGATGCGCCCCTCCTCGATGTAGCGGACGACCCGGCGGAAGTCGCCGCGCGTGCCCTGGCTCGAGCCGTGGAGCTGCAGCTGCTTCAGATAGAGCGTTCTGAGGTCCAGCTGCACGAGCGGTCCGCCGATCGCCCCGGCGGTGGCATAGCGCCCTTCCGGCCTCAGCACCCGCAGCAGGTCGTTGAACAGGCTGCCGCCCACCAGGTCGGCCACCACGTCGATCGGCTGCCCGCCGGCAGCCGCCGCGACCTCGGCGGGCAGGTCGCCGCCGCCGCGCGTGACCACCGCCTCGGCGCCGAGCGCCCGCACCGCCGCTTCCTTGCCGGCACCGACCAGGGCGATGGGCACGGCGCCCCTGGCGCGGGCCAGCTGGACGATCGCCGAGCCGACGCCGCCGGATGCGCCGGTGACCAGCACCCGCTCGCCGGCCTGCAGGCCGGCCCGCTCCAGCATGTGCTCGCCGGTGAGGTAGGCGCAGCAGAATGTCGCCAGCTCGACATCGCTCAACGGCGTTTCGACGACATGCGCGTTCTCCGCCGGCAGCGCCATGAATTCGGCGTAGCCGCCATCGCGGCCGTGGCCCATGTAGTCGATGTCCGCCAGGCTGTCGTCGTCGCGATTGTAGATCGAGAAGTCGACCATGACCCGCTCGCCGATGCGGGATCTTGGCACGCCCTCGCCGACGTCGACGATGCGACCGACGGTGTCGGCGCCCTGGATCCGCGGGAAGGTCAAGGTGTTGCCTTGCCGGCGCCAGCTCGACACCGCGCCGGGGTCTTCCTCTGTGCCGTAGGCGCCTTGGCGGACCCAGACGTCGGTGTTGTTCATGCCGCAGGCGCTGACCTCGATCAGCACCTCGCCCGGCGCCGTCGACGGGCACCGGCGCGTCATCTCGGTAGACCAGCTTGTCGAGCCCGCCATGCCCGGTCAGCACGACGGCTCGCATGGTGGCCGGCACGGTCGCCGTGCGAGAGGGCATGCGGGCGCTCAACGGCTCGCGAAGACGGTGTCGATGGCGCGGGCCGTCGCCGAGACGACGATGTCGGCCTCTTCGCGGGTCAGGCAGAGCGGCGGCGCAAAGCCGATGATGTCGGCTTGCGGCATGGCACGGCCGATGACGCCTTCCGCGGCCAGCGCCGCGGCCATCTGGGGCCCGATCTTCTCGGCGGCGTCGAAGAAGATGCGCTCGTCGCGGTCGCGCACGAACTCCACCGCCGCCAGCATGCCCTCGCCGCGCACGTCGCCGACGTTGCGGTGACCGCTCACCGCCTCGGCGAGCGCCTCGCGGAAGTAGCGCCCCGTCTCGGCCGCGTTGTTGACCAGGTCGAGCTCGTCGATCAGCTCCAAATTGGCAACTCCTGCGGCGGCGCACAGCGGATGCGCGGAATAGGTCCAGCCATGGCCGATCGATCCGAGCTTGTCCGAGCCTTCGACCAGCACCTTCCACACCTTGTCCGAGACGACGACGCCCGACAGCGGCGCATAGGCCGAGGTCAGGCCCTTGGCGAGCGTCATCAAGTCGGGGCGGATGCCGTAGAAGTCCGAGCCGAACATGGTGCCCAGCCGCCCGAAGCCGGTCACCACCTCGTCGGCGATCAACAGCACGTCGTGCTTGGCGAGCACCGCCTGGATCTTGTCCCAGTATCCGGCCGGCGGCGGCACGATGCCGCCGGTGGCGAGCACCGGCTCGCCGATGAAGGCGGCCACCGTCTCCGGTCCTTCGGCCTCGATCAGCGCATCGAGCCGGCCCGCCAAGTAGTCCGAGAACTGCTCTTCGCTGAGCGCCCGGTCGGGGCGGCGATAGTAGTACGGCGCCTCGGTGTGCAGCACCGGCGGCCGCGGCAGGTCGAAGGCGTTGTGGAAGAGGTCGAGCCCGGTCAGCGATCCCGTCATCACGCCCGACCCGTGATAGCCGCGCCAGCGCGAGATGATCTTCTTCTTCTCCGGCCGGCCAAGCACGTTGTTGTAGTACCAGACGAGCTTGATGTTGGTCTCGTTGGCGTCGGAGCCCGAAAGGCCGAAATAGACCCGGCTCATCCCCTTCGGCGCCCGGTCGATGACCATCTTGGCAAGCCGGATCGACGCCTCGGTGCCGTGCCCGACATAGGCGTGGTAGTAGGCGAGCTGCGCCGCCTGCTCGGCGATCGCGTCGGCGATCTTCTTGCGTCCGTAGCCGACATTCACGCAGTAGAGCCCGGCGAACGCGTCGAGGCTGCGGCGCCCTTCGGTGTCGGTGATGTAGACGCCCTCGCCACTGGCGATGACCCGGTTGGGCGACTCCCCGCGTGCATGCGTCCCCATATGCGTCGAGGGATGGAAGAAATGATCGCGGTCCCAGGCGGCGAGCTCGTTCGAGCGGTCGGGCATACTGTTCTCCCTATATTTCTTCAGGCTGCGTCGAGGCAGACATATTTGACATCCGTGAAGGCTTCCAGCCCATGCCGCGAGCCCTCGCGCCCCAGACCGGACTGCTTGACGCCGCCGAACGGGATCGGCGCGCCGGTGATCTTCACCCGGTTCACCGCCACCATGCCATACTCCAGCGCCCGGCTCATCCGCAGCTGGCGCGCCCCGTCGCGCGTGACGAGATAGGCGACCAGGCCGTATTCGGTGTCGTTGGCGCGGCGCACGACCTCCTCCTCGGTGTCGAACGGCGCCACGGCGGCGACCGGACCGAACGTCTCCTCGCGGAAGATCGCCGCCTTGTCCGGCACGTCGGCGAGCAGCGTCGGCTTGAAGAACAGACGTCCGGCAGCATGCCTCGTGCCGCCGGCGAGGCAGCGGGCGCCTCTGGACAGCGCGTCGGCGACCTGGGCCTCCACCTTGGCGACGGCACGCTCGTGCATCAGCGGGCCGATGGCGACGCCCTCGTCGAGCCCCGGCCCGACCTTCAGCCCATCCACTGCGGCCGCGAACCGGGCGAGGAAGGCGTCGTAGAGGCCGCGCTGGACGTAGATCCGGTTCGCCGCCAGGCAGTCCTGGCCCGAAGTCGCGAACTTGGCGTCGACCGCGATCTGCACCGCCCGCTCCAAATCGGCGTCGTCGAAGACGATCAGCGGCGCATGGCCGCCGAGTTCCATGACCAGCCGCTTCATGGTCGGCGCGCACCGCGCCGCGAGCATGCGGCCGACCTCGGTCGATCCGGTGAAGCTCAGGGCCCGCACCCGTGGATCGTCGGTAAGCCGGCTGACGATCGTCTCGGCGTCGCCCGTCGCCACGTTGAACGCCCCGGCAGGCAGACCGGCGCGCTCGCCCAGCTCCGCCAGCGCCAGCGCCGAAAGCGGCGTCTCGGAGGAGGGATGCGCCACCACAGTGCAGCCGGCGGCCAGCGCGGCCGCCACCTTGCGGGTCAGCATCGCGGATGGGAAGTTCCACGGCGTCACCACCCCGACCACCCCGACGGGCTCGCGCCGCACCAGCATCTCGGCGTCGGGCAGATGGCTGGTCACGCTTTCCGCGTTGAGCCGCTTGCCTTCCTCGGCGTACCACTCGACGAACGACGCGGCATAGTCGATCTCGCCGCGCGCCTCGACGAGCGGCTTGCCCTGCTCGAGCGTCATCAGCAGTGCCAGGTCCTCCCTGGCCGCCAGGATCAGCTCGCACCAGCGGCGCAGCACGGCTGCTCGCTCTTGCGGCAGCCTTGCCCGCCAGCCCGGCAGCGCGGCCGCCGCCGCGTCGATCGCCGCGTCGGCCTGCCCGGCGTCGAGCGCGGCAACCCAGGCCACCGTCTCGCCATTGGCAGGATCGCGCACCTCGAACGTGCCGGCCGCACCCGCCGTCCACTGCCCGCCGACATAAGCGAGCTCGCGCAGCAGGCGCCGGTCCGACAACCGGTCGAGCCCGGCGTCGCGCTGGGCTCGGGCGAAATGGGCGGACATTGGCAGCCTCCGGATGAAGTCTCTCGCCGCAAGTCTAGCCGTGCCGCCATGGAGAGACGGGCCGAATGCACCCGACCTCCGAGATAGATGGTCCGAACTTTGCGCCCGGCAAGGAGAGATGGGCCGTCAGGTGGCGGCTGGCACCAGGGACGCGACCGGCAGCACCTCGTGCTCCTTCACCGTCCTGGTCACGATATAGGTGAAGTAGCGCGCGATGCCGATGTCGCGCTCCAGCAGCCCGTCCACCAGGCGCTGATAAGCGTCGATGTCGCGCGTCACCACCTTGAGGATGTAGTCGACGCCGCCGCCCAGCGACCAGCAGGCGAGGACCTCGGGGATGTCGCGGATCGCCCGCTCGAAGCGGTCGAAGTCGCTCTGCCGGTGGTTGCCGAGCGTCACCTCCATGAGCACGGCGGCCGTCGGCGCCACCCCGCGCAGCGACACGCGGGCATGGTAGCCGGCGACGATGCCGGCCTTCTCCAGCCGGTTGAGCCGCGTCCAGCATGGCGTCGGCGACAGCCCGACCGCCTCGGCCAGCGCCAGCTTGGTGATGCGCCCGTCGCGCTGCACGGCGTCGAGGATCTTGAGGTCGATGGCGTCGAGCCTGACCGCGCTCATGGCTGGGCCTTGCGGATTGTCATGGGCGGAACCATGCGCTGTCATTTTTCTCGTTGTCAATTGCACTGAATTTGATCTCATATGGGTCATGACATTATGGCGTCCCGACCCCGAGCTGATCCGCCGGCCTGCCTACCTGTCGCTGGCCGAGCAGTTCGTCCGCGCCATCGAGGACGGCCACCTGGCGCCCGGCGAGCGGCTGCCGACGCACCGCCGGCTGGCCGACGAGCTCGACCTGTCGGTGCAGACGGTGAGCCGCGCCTACGAGGAGCTGATCCGCCGCGGCCTGGTCGCCGGCGAGATCGGTCGCGGCAGCTTCGTCCTCGAGCGCCGCAGCGAGCCGGAGCCGCCTTACCTTCCCGAGCGCCTCGGCGAGGTGATCGACCTGTCGATCCTCAAGCCGGTCTGCGAGCCGATGCATCTCGAAATGCTCAAGCAGGCGCTGGCCTGGCTGGCCGATGCGCTGCCGTCGAGTGCTGCGCTGTCGTTCCGCCCCAACGTGGTGTTCCCCCGCCACCGCGCTGTCGGCGTCGAATGGCTGAAGCGCTGCGGGCTCGACGTCGCGCCGCAGAATGTCAGCCTGACCAATGGCGCCACCGCCGGCATGACCGTCGCGCTGATGAGCGTTGCGCCGCCGGGCACCACGGTGGCCACCGAGGCGATCGGCCACCACACGCTGGTGCCGCTTTCCACCTATCTCGGCTTCTCCTTGCGCGGCCTGCCGATCGACGACGACGGCCTGGTACCGGAGGCGCTGGACGCAGCCTGCCGCGAGGCCGGCGTCCGGGCGGTCTTCGTCCAGCCTTCGGTGATCAACCCCACGGCGACGCTGATGAGCGCCGGCCGGCGGGAGGCGATCGTCGCGGTGGCGCGCAAGCACGACATCGCCATCATCGAGAACGACGTGCTCGGCCCGCTGATCGATGGCCGGCCGCCGCCGATCGCGGCGCTGGCGCCGGAGCGCACGCTCTACGTCACCAGCTTCACCAAGATCGTCGTGCCGGGTCTGCGCATCGGCTACCTCGCCGCGCCGGACCGCTTCGTGGCGGCCGTCGCCAACCGGCACCTGGTGTCCAACTGGATGGCGACGCCGATGGTCGCCGAGATCGCCTCCCATTGGGTCACCGACGGCACCGCCGCCGAGCTGGTCGACTGGCAGCGCGCCGCGCTGCATCGCCGCCAGGCCATCGCCGCCGAGCTGCTCGCCGGCCTCGCCTACCGGTCGCATCCGGAAAGCTTGCACGTCTGGCTGCCGCTGCCCGGCGCGCGAACCGAGGAAGGCTTCGTGTCGCAGGCCCGCTTGCAGGGCGTCGCGATCGCCCCCGGCGCCTCGTTCCGCACCTCCGACGCCCCTTGGCACCCGGCCGTGCGGATCTCGCTCGGCTCGACCACCGAGGAGGAGCTCCGCGCCGGGCTCGGTACTGTCGCCCGCCTGCTGCAGGGCGAGCCGGAGCACCTGCTTCTGGCGATCTGACTCCGGTCGATCGTCTTATTATTGTACTGAGATAATTTTGTTAATTGACATGATTTGCCAAGTTCCGCATCGTTCGCGCCATCGCGCTTCCGAGAGGACTGCATGGCCGAGCCCATCATCCGCATCGACGCCATTTCCAAGAGCTTCGGCGCCTTCAAGGTCCTCGACGGCCTGTCGATGCAGGTGATGCCGGGCGAGAAGCTGGCGCTGATCGGCCCCTCCGGCTCCGGCAAGACCACCATCCTGCGCATCCTGATGACGCTGGAGCGCATCGACGGCGGCCACATCGCCGTCGACGGCGAGGAGCTCTACCACATGCGCCGCAACGGCGCCCTGGTGGAGGCCGACGAGCGGCATCTGGCAAAGATGCGCCAGAAGATCGGCATGGTCTTCCAGCTGTTCAACCTGTTCCCCCACAAATGCGTCATCGACAATGTCACGCTGGCGCCGATCCTCACCAAGGGCGTCGCCCGGCCTGCCGCGGAAAAGCGGGCGATGGAGCTGCTCGACATGGTCGGCATGGCCGACAAGGCCAAGGCGATGCCGGCGCAGCTCTCGGGCGGCCAGAAGCAGCGGGTGGCGATCGCCCGCGCGCTGGCGCTGTCGCCGCGCATCATGCTGTTCGACGAGGTCACTTCGGCGCTCGACCCCGAGCTGGTCGAGGAGGTGCTGAACGTCATGCGCAAGCTGGCGGACGAGACCGACATGACCATGCTGCTCGTCACCCACGAGATGGGCTTTGCCCACGACTTCGCCGACCGCGTCCTGTTCTTCGACCGCGGCCGCATCGTCGAGGAGGGCAAGCCCGACGACATCTTCCGCCACCCGCGCGAGGAGCGCACGCAGGCCTTCCTGAAGAAGATCATCGCTGCCGGACACCGCGTCTGACGGCGCTGCAGACAGAGAAGAAAACCAGAGGAGTTGGGAACCGTGAAGAAAATCGCCCTTTCTGCCGGCGCTGCCGGCCTGGCGGCGGCCGCCGCGCTCGCCGTGTCGATGCCCAGCGTCGCCCAGGACAACAGCAAGCTCGAGGAGCTCAAGGCGCAGGGTTTCGTGCGCATCGCCATCGCCAACGAGCCGCCCTTCACGGCCGTCGGCGCCGACGGCAAGGTGTCGGGCGCCGCGCCCGACGTCGCCCGCGTCATCTTCGAGCGGCTGGGCGTTCCCGAGGTGGTCGCGTCGATCTCCGAGTACGGTGCGATGATCCCCGGCCTGCAGGCCGGCCGCCACGATGCCGTCACCGCCGGGCTCTTCATGAAGCCGGAGCGCTGCGCGGCCGTCGCCTATTCCGAGCCGGTGCTGTGCGACGCCGAGGCTTTCCTGGTCAAGAAGGGCAATGCCAAGGGCTTCAAGAGCTATGCCGAAATCGCCAAGGACCAGTCGGGCACCATCGGCGCGCCGGGCGGCGGCACCGAGGAGAAGCTGGCGCTGGAGGCCGGGGTGCCGCGCGAGCGCGTGATCGTCGTGCCGGACGGCCAGAGCGGCCTGAAGATGGTGCAGGACGGCCGCATCGACGTCTACTCGCTGCCGGTGCTCTCCATCAACGACCTGATGAAGAAGGCCAACGACCCGAACCTCGAAGTGGTGGCTCCGGTGGTGGGCGCTCCGGTCTACTGCGACGGCGCCGCCTTCAAGAAGGGCGACGAGGCGCTGCGCGACGCCTATGACGTCGAGCTCGCCAAGCTGAAGGAATCCGGCGAGTTCGCCAAGATCATCGAGCCCTACGGCTTCTCGGCCAAGGCGGCGATGTCGACGACGCGCGACAAGCTCTGCGCCGCGCAGTAACCGGCGGCGCCGGCCTCCCGAGGGACATCCGACGCGATGACCGATTGGTACGGCTATATCGGCCTGATCCTGGAGGGTGCGCTCGTCACCATCGAGCTCACCGTCCTCGGTTCGGCGCTGGCGCTGGTGATGGCCTTCCTCGCCGGGCTCGGCCGCGTCTCGCGCTTCGCCGCGGTGCGGGCGCTGGCGACCGCCTATATCGAGTTCTTCCGCGGCACCTCGATCTTCGTCCAGCTCTTCTGGGCCTATTTCGTGCTGCCCTTCTTCGGCGTCCCGCTCACCCCCTTGCAGGCCGGCGTCCTGGCGCTCGGCCTCAACGTCGGCGCCTACGGGGCGGAAGTCGTGCGCGGCGCCGTCCGCTCGATCGGCAAGGAGCAATACGAGGCCTGCGTGGCGCTCAACCTCGGTCGCTGGCAGTCCTTGCGCCACGTCATCCTGCCCCAGGCGCTGCTCTTGATGCTGCCCACCTTCGGCAACAACGCCATCGAGCTCCTCAAGGCGACCTCGGTCGTCTCCCTGATCTCGCTGGCCGACATGACCTTCCAGGCCCAGGTGGTCCGCGCCCAGACGGGCAACACGCTGGTGCCCTTCGCCACCATCCTCGTCCTCTATTTCCTGATGGCTTCCGCCATCGCCTTCGGCGTCCGTGCCCTGGAGCGCCGCATGGCGCGCGGCCTCGACGGGATGAGGACCGCCTGATGGAATGGGACTGGGCCTTCGTCTGGCAGATCATGCCCACGCTGATTGCCGGCGTGAAGATCACCATCCTGGCCACCATCCTCGGCTCGGCGCTGGCCGCCGTGTTGGGCCTGGCGATCGCCCTGATGCGCCGCTCGCCGAACCGCGTTCTGGCCCGCTCCGTCGGCTTTGCGGCCGAGTTCATCCGCGGCACGCCGCTGCTCGTCCAGCTCTACTTCATCTTCTACGTCCTGCCCGACTTCGGTCTCCTGCTGCCGCCGCTGGTGGCCGGCACCATCGGCCTCGGCCTGCACTACGGCACCTACACCGCCGAGGTCTATCGCGCCGGCATCGACAACGTGCCGCGCGGCCAGTGGGAGGCCGCCAAGGCCTGCAATCTCAACCCGCGACAGACCTGGACCCACGTCATCCTGCCGCAGGCCCTTCCGCCGATGATCCCGGCGCTCGCCAACTACTTCATCGCCATGTTCAAGGAGACGCCGCTCTTGTCCGCCATCACCGTGCTGGAGCTGATGAACCAGGCGAAAAGCGTCGCCAACTCCAGCTACCGCTACATCGAGCCGATGACCCTGGTGGGCGCCTTCTTCCTGGTCATCAGCCTGTGCTCGGTGGTCGTGCTACGCTGGCTCGAACGCCGCTACGGACGGATCGACTGACGATGGCAGTCCACCCCGAGATCGTGCTGCTGCCGGAGCGCCCGCCTCTCGACGGCCGGCCGGTCGCGAGGCGGGTCGGGCTCGTCGTCCTGGCGACCGATCACACCAGCGAAGCCGACTACCGGCACCTCGTCGCCGGACCCGATATCGGCGTCTATGTGGCCCGCATGCCCTTTGCCAACCCGGTCACCCCGCGGAATCTGCTCGCCATGCAGCCGCGGCTGACCGAGGCGGCGGCGCTCATCCTTCCCGGCGAGCCGCTCGACGCGCTCTGCTATTCCTGCACGGCGGCATCGGTGGTGATCGGCGACGCCGCAGTCGCCGCCGCCATCGAGGCCGGCAAGCCCGGCGTGCCGGTGGTCACCCCGCCGGCTGCCGCCGCTGCCGGGCTGCGGGCTCTCGACGCGCGACGGATCAGCATCCTCACCCCCTACACGGCCGAGACGAGCCGGCCGATCGCCGACTATTTCCTCGCCGACGGCTTCGAGATCGCGAGCTTCACGTGCCTCGGCCTCGAGGACGACCGCGAGATGGCGCGCATCCGCCCCGACGCGCTCCTGGACCTGGCCGTCGCTGCCATCGCCAACGATGCCGAGGCGCTGTTCGTCTCCTGCACCGCCGTCAGGGCCGCCGGCATCGCCGCGCATATCGAAGCGCGGACGGGGCGCCCGCTGGTGTCCAGCAACCTCGCCACCGCCTGGCAGTGCCGGCGGCTCTGCGGCGACGGCGCTTCCCGTCCGGAGCTCGGCCGCCTGATGACGATGCCGCTGCTCGAACGGGCACCGCAATGATCTCCTTAGCCGACATAGAAGCGGCAGCGTCGCGCATCGGCGGCCGTGTGTCGGCCACGCCGACCGTGACCTCGCCGTCGCTCGGCGCGCGCGCCGGTGCCCAGGTACATCTCAAGCTGGAGACCCGCCAGCAGACCGGCAGCTTCAAGCTGCGCGGCGCCACGCAACGCCGTGGCGCTGCTCTCCGCCGCCGAGCGCCGGCACGGCGTCGTCGCCGCCTCGACCGGCAACCATGGACGCGCGCTCGCCCATGCGGCGGCGCGCGAGGGGCTGCGCGCGGTGATCTGCATGTCCCGGCTGGTGCCCGCCAACAAGGTCGACGAGATCCGTCGCCTGGGCGCCGAGGTGCGCATCGTCGGTGCCTCGCAGGACGATGCGCAGGAGGAGGTGGAGAGGCTGGTCGCCGAGGAGGGGCTGGCGATGGTGCCGCCCTTCGACGCGCCGGCCGTCGTCGCCGGGCAGGGCACGCTCGGGCTGGAGATCCTCGCCGAGACGCCCGAGGCCGAGACCGTCGTCGTGCCGCTGTCGGGCGGCGGGCTCGCCGCCGGCATCGCCGTCGCCGTGAAGGCGCTGAAGCCGGCGGTCCGGGTGATCGGCGTCTCCATGGCCCGCGGCGCCGCCATGCAGGCGAGCATCGAGCCGCCGGCCGCCCGGTGCTGGTCGAGGAGCTGCCGACGCTGGCCGACTCGCTCGGCGGCGGCATCGGGCTCGGCGAACCGCCTGACCTTCGCGCTCTGCCGCGACCTGCTGGATGAGGTCGTGCTGCTCTCCGAGGCAGAGATCGCCGCCGGCATCGTCCATGCCTATTTCGAGGAGCGGGAGATCGTCGAGGGCGCCGGCGCCGTCGGCATCGGCGCGCTGCTCGCCGGCAAGCTCGCGCCTGACCGGGCCGACCGTGCTCCTTCTGTCCGGCCGCAACATCGACATGAGCCTGCACCGCAGCTGGTGTCCGGCGACTGGCGCCCTGCCGAGGCCGCAGCATGACCCGCATGCTGATCCTCACGGAAGCCGAGCTGCGCCGCATCGTGCCGCTCGACCTCGACGCCGTCGCCTGCGTCGAGAAGGCGTTCCGGGCGCTGGCGACCGCCAAGCGTCGTCATGCCGCCGATCATGCGCCTCGACATTCCCGAGCGCGCGCCGAGGTCGACGTCAAGACCGCCTATGTGCCCGGCATGGACGGCTTTGCCATCAAGATCAGCCCCGGCTTCTTCGACAACCCGAAGCTCGGCCTGCCGAGCGTCAACGGCATGATGGTGCTGCTGTCGGCCCGCACCGGGCTGGTCGAGGCCCTGCTGCTCGACAACGGCTATCTGACCGACGTGCGCACCGCCGCGGCGGGCGCCGTGGCGGCCAAGCTGCTGGCGCGGCCCGACGCCTCGGTGGCGGCCGTGCTCGGGCGCCGGCGTGCAGGCCGGCCTGCAGCTCGAGGCGCTTGCTTTGGTGCGGCCGATCCGCGAGGCGCGGCTCTGGGCGCGCGACCCGCAGAAGGCGGCCGAGGCGGCGCGCCGGCTGACCGAGCGGCTGCGGCTTTCCCGTCTCCGCCGAAGCCGACCCGGCGACCGCCGTGCGCGGCGCCGACATCGTCGTCACCACGACCCCCTCGACCACGCCGCTGCTCGACAGCGGACTGCTCCGGCCCGGCCAGCACGTGACGGCCATGGGGTCCGACGCCGAGCACAAGAACGAGCTCGACCCGGCCATCGTCGCCGGCGCCGACCTCTACGTCGCCGACAGCCTCGCCCAGACGCGGCGGCTGGGCGAGCTGCACCACGCCGTGGCGGCCGGCCTCGTCGCTGCCGACGCGCCTTTCGCCGAGCTGGGCCAGCTGGTCGCCGGGCTGAGGCCGGGCCGGGCCGACGCGGCCTCGCTGACCGTTTGCGACCTCACCGGCACCGGCGTCCAGGACACCGCCATCGCCACGCTGGCGCGCGACCGCGCCCGCGCTGCCGGCGCCGGCACCGCCTTTCGAAAGCTGACAGACGCCTGAGCGCCCCACCGACCCCGAGGAGACCATGACCGAGCCCACCCTCAACTTCTCCCGCGCCGAATATGCCGAACGCCTCGCCAAGACCCGTCGGGCCATGGCCGACAAGGGCGTCGAGCTGTTGATCGTCAGCGACCCGTCCAACATGGCCTGGCTGACCGGCTATGACGGCTGGTCCTTCTACGTCCATCAGGCGGTGCTGGTGCCGCCGGAGGGCGAGCCTGTCTGGTTCGGCCGCGGCCAGGACGCCAACGGCGCCAAGCGCACGGCCTATCTGGCGCACGACAACATCGTCGGCTACCCCGACCACTACGTCCAGTCGACCGAGCGGCACCCGATGGACTACCTGTCGACGGTGATCGCCGGCCGCGGCTGGGACAGGCTGTCGCTCGGCGTGGAGATGGACAATTACTGGTTCTCCGCTGCCGCCTTCGCCTCGCTGCAGCGCAACCTGCCCAACGCCCGCTTCGTCGACGCCACCGGCGCTGGTCAACTGGCAGCGCGCCGTCAAGAGCCCGCAGGAGCTCGCCTTGATGCGCAAGGCCGCCCGCATCGTCGAGCTGATGCATGCGCGCATCGTGGAAAAGGCCGAGCCCGGCATGCGCAAATGCGACCTCGTCGCCGAGATCTACGATGCCGGCATTCGCGGCACGCCGGAGTTCGGCGGCGACTATCCGGCCATCGTGCCGCTGCTGCCGTCGGGCGCCGACGCCTCGGCGCCGCATCTGACCTGGGACGACCGGCCGATGAAGAGAGGCGAGGGCACCTTCTTCGAGATCGCCGGCTGCTGCCACCGCTATCATCTGCCGCTGTCGCGCACGCTTTTCCTGGGCAAGCCCGACCAGGCCTTCCTCGACGCCGAGAAGGCGACGCTGGAGGGCATGGAGGCCGGGCTGGCCGCGGCGCGCCCGGGCAACACCTGCGAGGACATCGCCAACGCCTTCTTCGCCGTGCTCAAGCGCTACGGCATCGTCAAGGACAACCGCACCGGCTATCCGATCGGCATCTCCTATCCGCCGGACTGGGGCGAGCGCACCATGAGCCTCAGGCCCGGGCGACCGCACGGAGCTCCGGCCCGGCATGACCTTCCACTTCATGACCGGGCTGTGGCTGGAGACGATGGGCCTGGAGATCACCGAGTCGATCCTCATCACCGAGACCGGCGTCGAATGCCTGGCCAACGTGCCGCGCAAGCTGTTCGTCAAGGATTGAAGGCGGTGACCGGCATGCGCCCCTCGCCGATGACGCCGACCGTCGACTTCACGCGCGACGGCGTCCAGCACGGCTTCCTGCGGCTGCCTTACAGCCGCGACGACTCCGCCTGGGGCTCGGTGATGATCCCGCTGGCCGTGCTGCGCAACGGCGACGGCCCGACGGCGCTGCTCACCGGCGGCAACCACGGCGACGAGTATGAGGGGCCGATCGCCCTCTTCGACCTCGCGCGGACCTTGAGGCCGGAGGATGTGCGCGGGCACGGTGATCGTCGTTCCGGCCATGAACTATCCCGCCTTTCGCGCCGGCACGCGCACCTCGCCGATCGACCGCGGCAACCTCAACCGCAGCTTCCCCGGCCGTCCCGACGGCACGGTCACCGAGAAGATCGCCGACTATTTCCAGCGCGAGCTGCTGCCGCGCGCCGATCTCGTGCTCGATTTCCACTCCGGCGGACGCACGCTGGATTTCCTGCCCTACGCCGCCGCGCACGGGCTGCCCGACAAGGCGCTGGAGGCGCGGGCCTTCGCCGCCGTCGACGCCTTCTCCGCGCCCTTCTCCATGAGGATGCTGGAGATCGACGCGGTCGGCATGTACGACACCGCCGCCGAGGCGATGGGCAAGGTGTTCGTCACCACCGAGCTCGGCGGCGGCGGCACGGCCGCGGGCGGAGACGGTGCGCATCGCCCGACGCGGCGTCCTCAACGTGCTGCGCCATGCCGGCATCGTCGCCGGCGACGTCGACCGCCGACCGACGCGCTGGCTCGACATGCCGTCCGCCGCCTGCTTCGCCTTCGCCGAGGATGACGGCCTCATCGAGCCGCTGATCGACCTCGGCGAAACGGTCGCCGAAGGCCAGGCGATCGCCCGCATCCATGCGGTCGACCCGCACCGGCATGGCGCCGGTCGAGATCCGCGCCGGCCTGACCGGGCTGCTCGCCGCGCGTCATTTCCCCGGCCTGGTCAAGGCCGGCGACTGCGCCGCGGTCGTGGCGGTGGAGGTTTAGACTTTAGAAAGCCTTGAAGGTGAGCGTCGTCAGCGAGCGGACGATGCCCGGCACGTTGGCGATGTTCTCGTTGATGAACTTGCCGATGTCGACCTCGGTCTCGACATAGACCTTCATCAGCAGGTCGTATTCGCCGCTGGTCGAGTAGAGCTCGGAGGCCACCTCGCGCTCGAACAGCGCGTCGGCCACCTCGTAGGTCTTTCCGGGCGAGCATTGCAGCTGGACGAAGACGGCTCTCATAGCCGCCTGTTCTTCCGCGTCCCGCTCACCCTGTCAACAAGGTTCTGGTCAGCGCATGGTCGGGATCGGCCAGCCCGTCGATGATCGAGAAATGGTGCCGGTCGGGCTCGACGCAGAGCCCGGTCTCGATGCCGAAGCCCGTCCACACATTGGCCAGCAGCGCGCTCTGGCGGATGAACTCCGAGCGCTCGGCCCCCGCCGACCCAGGCGACGACCCTGGCGCTCGCGGCGGGCGCCAGCAGTGCCGGGCTTTCCGCGGCGGCCTCCGCCTCGTCTAGCCTGAGGTCATTGTTGATGGCCGTCCTGCATCATCGGCCGAGGTCGTGCAGGCCCGAGATGGAGACGGTCAGGCGCACTCGCGACAGCACGGCCGGCGGCAGCGGGGAATTGGCCGTCACCATGCGGGTCGCCAAGTGCCCGCCGGCCGAATGGCCGGTGAGCAGGATCGGTCCCTCGACCAGCCCCGCCGCATGGCTGACGGCCTGCGCGATCTCGCGCACGATCTCGCCCATTCGCACCTCGGGGCAGAGCGTGTAGGACGGCATCGCCACCGCATAGCCATGCGCCAGTGGCCCCTTTGGCCAGATGCGACCACGCGCTTTTGTCGAAGGTCCGCCAGAAGCCGCCATGAATGTAGACGACGAGGCCCTTCGGAGAGCTTTCGGGCGCGAACAGGTCGAGCCGGTTGCGCGGCTTCGGCCCGTAGGCGAGGTCGAGCCTCACCCGCCCCGCGGCCGTCATCTCGGCCCGGAACGCATCGGCCGGCTCCTGCCAGAGTGCCGGCCAGCGGTCGCCGCCGGCGATGTTGGCGCCATTGGCATAGGCGTCGTTCCAATCGGCGATGCGGTGCAGGATCATCGTCGTTTCCCCCGTTAAAACCATCTGGCGCGACCGAAAGGTGACCGATCGGCGCGCCCAGTCAACGGGTGAATTGCCCGCGCCGCCGCCTCGGGTCACGGCGCTGTGCCAACGGGTCGTCCGCTGGCGTGCCTTGTCAGCCGGCCCGCTTTCGTTCAGAAGACGCCGAAAATCGCCGCCCTGCGGGCGAACCGCTGCCGGCGCGACCGGAAAGACCTGAGACATGTCATCGATAGAAGCCGGCGTGGCCACGCCGGAACGCGTCTGGCGCGACGAGATCCGCGCGACGCTTTCGCTGAGTTGGCCGATGGTGCTCACCAATCTCGCGCAAGTGGCGATGACCGCCACCGACGTGATGATGATCGGCCGCCTTGGCCCCGAGTCGCTCGCCGCTGGCGCGCTCGGCAGCAACCTCTATTTCGCGCCGTTGATCTTCGGCCTCGGCCTCATGCTGGCGACGTCGCCGATGATCGCCGCCGAGCTCGGCCGCCGTCGCCATTCCGTGCGCGACATCCGCCGCACCGTGCGCCAGGGGCTGTGGATCGCCATCCTGGCGGTGATCCCGATCTGGATCCTGTTGTGGAACAGCGAATCGATCCTGCTCGCCATGGGCCAGGAGCCGGAGCTGTCGCGCCAGGCGGGCATCTACGTCCACTGGCTGCAATGGGCGGTGCTCCCCTTCTATTTCTACATCGTCCTGCGCTCGTTCATTTCGGCCCTGGAACGACCCGGCTGGGCGCTGGTGATCATGTTCGTCGCCGTGGCCTTCAACGCGTTTGGCAACTGGCTGCTGATCTTCGGCCGGCTCGGCTTCCCGGAGATGGGCATCGCCGGCTCGGGCCTCGCCACCACTCTGTCGAGCGTGCTGATGTTCGCCGGCCTGGCGGTCGTCGTCAGCGTCGAGCGGCAGTTCCGCCGCTATTGCGTGTTCGGACGCTTCTGGCGCGCCGACTGGCCGCGTTTCAAGGCGCTGCTGAGGCTCGGCCTGCCGATCGCCGGCATCCTGGCCTTCGAGGTCACCATTTTCAACGCCGCGGCGCTGTTGATGGGTCTGATCGACGCCGCTTCGCTCGCCGCCCATGCGATCGCCATCCAGATCGCCTCCGTGGCCTTCATGGTGCCGCTCGGCCTCAACCAGGCGGTCACCGTGCGCGTCGGGCTGGCCTACGGCGCCGGCAACCAGGAGGCCATCGCGCGCGCCGGCTGGACCGCCTTCGCGCTGGGCGTCGGCTTCATGCTGGTCACTGCGACGACGATGCTGGTCTGGCCGCAGCTGCTGATTTCCGCCTTCATCGACCTCCAGAACCCGGCCAACGCCGCTGTGATCGGCCTGGCCGTGACCTTCCTGTCTTTCGCCGCCCTGTTCCAGATCTTCGACGGGGCGCAGGCCGTCGCCTCCGGCATGCTGCGCGGCCTGCAGGACACCAAGGTGCCGATGGTGCTGGCCGCTATCGGCTATTGGGGCGTCGGCCTGCCGCTCGGGGCCCTGCTCGCCTTCCGCTTCGGTTTCGCCGGCAGCGGCATCTGGATCGGCCTGTCGACCGGCCTCGCCGTGGTCGCCGTGCTGCTTCTCGCCCGCTGGTTGCGCCGCGACGAGCTTGGGCTCACCCGCCTGAAGGGCTAGACTGGCGGGAGCAGCAGCCGGGAGGGGCGGAATCGACGATGACGCGCGTGCACCGAGGCGACCAGGCCTTCGACTCCGATTCGCTCTACGGCACCGAGGTCGAGATGCCCTTTTCCGGCACGCGCAGCTTCATGCGCCGCCGCCTGTCGCGCGACCTGTCGGGCGTCGACTATGCGGTCATGGGCATCCCCTACGATCTCTCGACCTCCGGCCGGCCGGGCGCCAGGCTCGGCCCGGAGGCGCTGCGCCGGGCGACGTCCCAGCTGTCCTGGGGCGAGGTGTGGCCGTGGGGCTTCGATCCTTTCGACCGCCTGGCCGTCGTCGACTACGGCGACGTCCAGTACCAGCGCGGCCAGCCGCAGGAGATGCTGGAGGCGACGCTCGCCCAGGCGCGGGCCGTGCTTGCCGCCGGCGGCCGCCTGGTCGGGCTCGGCGGTGACCACCTCGTCACCTACCCGCTTGCTCGAAGGCGCATGCCGAGAAGCACGGCCCCCTGGCGCTGATCCAGTTCGATGCCCATCGCGACACGGCAAAGTCCGGCTTCCTCGACCACGGCTCCTTCGTGCGCTTTGCCATGGACGAAGGCCTGATCGATCCGCGCCGCTCGATCCAGGTCGGCATCCGCACCTTCTACGACCTCGACGACCCGATCACCGTCCTGCATCGGCCGTGGGTCCGCGAGCACGGCGTCGCCGCGCTGGTGGCCGAGATCGAGCGCGTGACGGACGGCCTGCCCTGCTACCTCACCTTCGACATCGACTGCATGGACCCCGCCTTCGCGCCCGGCACCGGCACGCCGGTCGTCGACGGGCTGTTGCCGCACGAGGTGATCGACACCATCCGCGCCCTGACCGGGCCGAACATCGTCGGCATGGACGTGGTGGAGCTCTCGCCGCCCTACGATCCGACGGAGGTTTCGGCGCTCTTCGGCGCCTCCGTGGTGCTGGAGCATTTTTGCGCCGTCGCCTCGCGACGTCCGCCGCGGGAATAGCCGCATGCCAGGCCCCTCCGTCATCATCGACCTCGACGCCATCGCCGACAACACGCGGCGCGTCGTCGAGTCGCTGGCGCCCGACGGGGTCGGCGTCTACGGCGTCACCAAGGCCGCCTGCGGCTCGCCGCTGGTGGCGCGCGCCATGCTGCGCGGCGGCGCCACGGGGCTTGCCGACTCGCGCCTGGACAACGTCCAGCGGCTGCGCAACAGCGGCATTTCCGCGCCGGTGATGATGCTGCGCATCCCCTCCGTCAGCGAGGCGACGGAGGTCGTGCGGCTCTGCGACGTCAGCCTGAACTCCGAAGCGGCGGTGCTCGACGCGCTGGCCGAGGCGGCGGCCGAGCAGGGGGTCGTGCATGCGGTGATCCTCATGCTCGAGATGGGCGACCGCCGCGAAGGCGTGCCGCCGGAGGAGCTGATGCCGCTCGCCCACACCGCCATGCGCGAGCCGTCGCTCAGGCTGGCCGGCGTCGGCGCCAACTTCATGTGCGCCAGCGGCGTCATGCCGACCGTCGAGAAGCTTTCCCGCCTGGTCCGCCTGGCCGACGACGTCGAGCAGCGTTTCGGCGTGCGGCTCGACCAGGTCTCGGGCGGCAATTCCGCCAACCTGGCGCTGATGGAGGGCGAAGGGGTGCGCATGCCGGCCCGCCTCGACCATCTGCGCATCGGCTCGGCCATCCTGCGCGGCGAAAACAGCATCACCGGCGGCACGCTTTCCGGCTACGGCGAAGGCGCCTTCGCGCTCGAGGCGGAGCTGGTGGAGATCAAGACCAAGCCGTCGCTCCCGGACGGCGAGACAGGCCCCGACGCGTTCGGCAACCGCGTCACCTTCGTCGACCGCGGCGCGCGGCTGCGCGGCATCGTCAATCTCGGCCGTGTCGACATCCGGCCCGAGGGGCTGCGCGCCCGCCATCGCAACGTCGAGGTGGTCACCGCATCCAGCGACCACCTGATCGTCGACATCACCGAGGCGAGGAAATTCGCGGTCGGCGACACGATCCGCTTCGACATGGACTATGGCGCGCTCGTCCAGGCGATGCTGTCGCCCTATGTCGACAAGCACCTCGCCGGCCGCGAGAGCATCGCGCCGCGGCCGCACCGCGCTGCGCCTCGTCGCCTCAGCGGCGCTGCACGATCGCGAGGAGACGCGCGCCTTCCTGGCCGGCGTCACCGAGCTCGGCCTGGAGATCAAGCGCGACGGTCTCCCCGAGCCTGCCGACCTGCCGCTCTGGATCCTTCCCGGCCGCGACGGCATCGGCGCGCTGCTGGCGACGGCCGACGTCGAGGCGGTCGAGCCGGGCCTCCTGTGGATGGATTCCGAGCCGGGCGACATCGGCGCCGTGGAGGTGCCTGAATCCACTGCCCTGCTCGGCCTTCGCACCGCCACCCGCGAGCAGGCGCGGATCGTCGCCGCCCGCAAGATCCTCGCCTACACGATGGAGGACGTCGACCTGCTCGGCATCCGCGAGGCGACCCGCCGCGCCATCCAGCGCGTCACCTCCACCACCGACGGCTTCGCCTTGGTGCTGCATGCCTCGGTGGCGCGCGGCATGGCGGCCGACCCGCGCGAGGCCGGGCTGAGCTATCGCGAATGCTCGACGGTGATGGAGCGCATCGCGGCGAGCGAGGAGCTGAGGGCGATCGTGCTGTCGGGTCTCGGCGAGGCGCCGGACGCCGCCGCGCTGGAGGCCGCCTTCGGCTATCTCCTGAGCGCGCTCGGCAAGCGCATCCTGGCCTGAGGGGAGGGCCGAACGTCATGAGCGGCACGCGCTTCGACATCGCAGTGATCGGCGGCGGCATCGCCGGCCTTTCCTGCGCCTATTTCGTCAGCCCGCACCGCTCCGTCGTCGTGCTGGAGCGCGAGACCGCGCTGGGCTACCACTCCAGCGGCCGCTCGGCCGCCGAGTTCGCCTTTCGCTTCCACGGGCCGACGGTCGGCCGGCTGGCGGCGGCGAGCTTCGATTTCCTGACTGCGCCGCCGCCGGGCTTCAGCGAGGTGGCGCTGCTCAAGCGCCGCGGCAATTTGTTGATCGCCGACCAGGAGAAGGCGGCCCGACTGGCCGAGGTCTTCGCCGCCGAAGTCCGCCTCGGCGCCGGGGCTCGAGCGCCTGACCGTCGACCAGGCGCTGGAACGCGCGCCCATCCTCAACCGCGACTATGTGGTCGACGCCTTCTTCGACCCCGATTGCTGGGACATCGAGGCCGAGAACCTGTTGCAGGGCTTTGCCAAGGGCACGCGTGCGAATGGCGGCGAGGTCCGGACCGCATCCGAAACGATCGCCGCGCGGCGCGACGGCGACGCATGGGTATTGGAGACGAGTTCCGGCGAGGTGCGGGCCGCCACCGTCGTCGATGCGGCAGGTGCCTGGGCCGACCCCACGGCGGCGCTGCTGGGCGCCGCACCGCTCGGCATCGTCCCCTACCGTCGCACCGCGGTGACGGTAGACGCGCCGGACGGCATCGACGTCGGCAGCCTGCCCGAGATCTGCGAGATCGACGAGGTCTTCTACATCAAGCCGGAGGCGGGGCGGCTCCTGGTCTCGCCGGCCGACGCCACCGAAAGCCCGCCTTGCGACGCCCAGCCCGAGGAGATCGACGTCGCCTACGCGGCCTGGTACCTGGAGCAGGCGACGACGGTCCCGGTGAGCCGCATCGCCCACCGCTGGGCGGGGCTGCGCAGCTTCGCGGCAGACCGCCTGCCGGTGGTCGGGTTCTCAGGCACCGTCAAAGGGCTGTTCTGGCTGGCCGGGCAGGGTGGCTTCGGCATCCAGACGGCGCCGGCGCTCGGCCGGCTGGCGGCCGACCTCCTGACAGCCGTCGAGCCCGCACAAACGCTGGTCGCCCACGGCGTGGACGCAGCGGCACTCTCTCCCCGCCGGCTGGAGACGCCGCGCGGCTGATCGAAAAAAATCGACCGGTCAGCCAAGGGGACTGCCGGTCGAAAGGCGGAGTGCTACGCGGCGATAGATACGCTGCCGGGCGGGTCTTCGCACTGGCGCGCGGCGCCAGAATACTCGCCGAAGGCGCCAAAACCGCGAGCGGGAAAAGGGGACCCGGCGAGGCGGCGCAATGCATCGCCGGGTCCAGTGCCGAAGTCAGATTGAGTGAACTCCGGCGGTCTCGGGAAGTCTCGCCGAGCGGGCGGGTAGCCGCACCGCCGAATCGAAATGCGCGAGGGCAAGAATTGTGCACGCTTCGCGGGCGTCGCTCCAGACTGCACGTCAGGATTGGCGGATCGCGCCAGCATTTTGGCGCGAGCGGCAAGTCGGGAGGGGAGGATGGACCCGAAGCGACGGACCGAGCCGAACGGCTCAGTCTACGAAGGCCTTCTCGACCACGAAATCGGCGGGCGCCGAGTTGGAGCCTTCGGCGAAGCCGGCCGCCTCGACCAGCACCCGCACGTCCTTGAGCATGCCCATCGAGCCGCAGATCATCACCCGGTCGGTCGCCGGGTCGAGCGGCGCGACGCCGAGATCGGCATAGAGCTTGCCGCTTTCCATGAGCCGCGTGATGCGGCCCATGCGCGGCGAGATCTCGCGCGTCGTCGTCGAGTAGAGCGTCAGCCGGCCATTCGCCAGTTCGCCGATCAGCGGATCGTTCGCCGACTGCTCGAACAGCGTCTCGCCGTAAGCGAGTTCGGCGTGGTCGCGGCAGGTATGGGTCAGGATGACGTCCTCGAACTTCTCATAGGTCTCGGGGTCGCGCACCAGGCTGGCGAAAGGCGCAATCCCGGTCCCGGTCGAGATCAGCAACAGGCGCCTGGCCGGCGTCAGCGCGTCGAGCACCAGCGTCCCGGTCGACTTCTGCCGCAACAGCACCGTGTCGCCCGGCGCGATCTGCTGCAGCGCCGAGGTGAGCGGCCCGTCCGGCACCTTGATGGAGAAGAACTCGAGCTCGTCGTCCCACGCCGGGCTGGCGATCGAATAGGCGCGGTACACCGGCTTCTCGGCGTTCGGCAGCCCGATCATCACGAACTCGCCGGAGCGGAAACGGAAGGATTGCGGCCGCGTGATGCGGAACGAGAACAGCCGATCCGTATAGTGACGCACCGAAACGACCGTCTCGGCATGGACATTCGCCGGGATCGGGAATTTGATGCGCTCGGATTCGCTGACCTTGAGAGCACTGACGGACATGAAGCGGGCACTTCCGTTTTTGGCACAGATCGAGCCGGACCACGCGCCGGAGCGAGGCAGCTCCGGCGCGTCGGAAACCGACCTGGGCATGGGAGTCTTGCTTGCGAAAATTATTAGTATACAAATGAATCTAGCGTCAAGGCAGGGGCGGGAAACGCCTTTCCAAACTGTGGTAAGTCCCTAGGTTGGGCGTTTCGGGAAGTGTGCATGGTTGAGAATGTTCGCGCTGCTGCCGGGGCCGTGGTTGCCGGGATCGACGTGGGGGGCACCTTCACCGATCTGATCCTGGTCGACGGTCGCGACAGCCGCGTCATGATCGCCAAGACGCTGACGACGCCCGAGAACCAGGCCTTCGGCGTCATGGCGGCGCTGGCCGAGACCTCCTTCCCCGTCGGCGAGATCGACCTCGTCGTCCACGGCACGACGACCACCACCAATGCGCTTCTCGAGCGCCGGCTTGCGCGCACCGGCATGATCACCACGCGCGGCTTCCGCGACGTCATCGAGTTCGGCCGTCGCACGCGCCCGCAACCCTACGGCATGACCGGGACGTTCGTGCCGGTCATCCCGCGCGACCTGCGCCTGGAGGTCACCGAGCGCATCGAGGCCGGCGGCGGCGTGCGCACGCCGCTCGACGAAGCCGAGGTGCGCGAGGCGGTGGCCGCGCTGAAGGCTGCCGGCTGCGAGTCGCTGGTCATCCATTTCCTGCATTCCTACGCCAACCCCGCCCATGAGCGTCGCGCCGCCGAGATCGCCGCCGAGACCTGGCCAAACGACCACGTCACCGTCGGCCATGCGCTCCTGTCCGAGGCGCGCGAGTTCGAGCGCGGCGTCACCGCCGCCGTCAACGCCGCCGTGCAGCCCGTTCTGAAACGCTATGTCGAACGGCTCGGCCGCGAGCTCGCCGGCAGCGGCTACCGGCGCGACTACCTGGTGATGAACGGCAATGGCGGCATGATCTCCGCCGGACGCGTCTCGCGCGAGGCGGCCAAGACGGTGATGTCGGGGCCGGCGTCGGGTGTCATCGCCGCCGCCTATGCCGGCAAGCGGGCCGGCCACCTCAACCTGGTCACCTACGACATGGGCGGCACCTCGACGGACGTGGCGCTGATCCGCAATGCCGAGCCCTCGGTCTCCAACGAGATCGAGCTCGAATATGCGATGCCGATCCACGTTCCCATGGTCGAGGTGCAGACGGTGGGCGCGGGCGGCGGTTCCATCGCGCGCGTCGATGCCGCCGGCCTGATCCAGATTGGGCCCGACAGCGCCGGCGCCGATCCCGGCCCGATCTGCTACGGCCGCGGCGGCACCGAGCCCACCATCACCGACGCCAACCTGCTGCTCGGCCGCCTCGACCAGCGCCGCCTGCTGGCCATCGGCAGCCCGGTGCCGCTGGACGAGGTGCGCGCCGTCTTCGCCGAGCGCATCGGCGCCCCGGCCGGCCTCGACGCCGTCGCCGCGGCGGGCGCCGTCATTCGCCTCGCCAACCTGAAAATGGCTGGTGCCATACGGATGGTTTCGGTAGCGAAAGGACACGACCCGCGCGATTTCGCGCTGTTTGCCTTCGGCGGGGCAGGGCCGCTGCACGCCACAGCTTTGGCCCGCGAGCTGGGGCTCCCGAAGGTGCTGGTGCCGGCCCGCCCCGGCATCACCAACGCGCTCGGCTGCGTCGTCGCCGATCTCCGCCACGACTTCGTCAACACGCTGAACCAGCCGGTGATGGAGCTCGACACCAGCGCCGTCCAGGCGATCTTCGAGGCGCATCGGCGCGAGGGGATGGCGCTGATCGCCGGCGAGGCCGTCGAGCCGAGCGAGATTCGCACCGTGCATTCGGCCGATATGCAGTTCGTCGGCCAGACGCATCTTCTCAACGTCTCGCTGCCCGGCCCCGAAATCGACCGCCGCACCTTGCAGGAGCTGTTCGAGAAGGCCTATTTCGCCCGCTTCAAGGTCGAGCTGCCGGAGATCCGCGCCAATCTGGTCAACCTCAACACCTCCGTCATCGGCGTGCGCCAGCCGGCCGATCTGTCGCGGCTGATCGACCCGGACCGCCGCGCCGACACGCTTGCCGCAGCACTCAGCGAGACGCGGCCCGTCTGGTTCGGCGGCGAGTGGCGCGAGACGCCGATCTACGACCGCGAGCGCCTGCCGCTCGACGCCGTCATCGAAGGTCCGGCGGTGCTGGAGCAGTTCGATGCCACCACGGTGATCGAACCGTCGGACCGTGCCGCTTCCGACGCCGACGGCAACATCCTCATCGCCATCGGCAGGGGCTGACCATGGCAGCGCTCGACGCCATCACCTTGTCGGTCATCCAGGCGGCCCTGCAGCAGGTCTGCGACGAGATGGACCTGACCTTCTCGCGCGCCGCCTTCTCGCCGGTCATCGCCGAGGCGAACGACCGCTCCGACGGCATCTACGCCGCCGAGGACGGCGCGCTGATCGCCCAGGGCTCCGGCGGCCTGCCGGTCTTCGTCGGCGTCATGCAGTATTCGACCCGCGTGCTGATCGAGATGATCCGCGACGGCCGCTGCCGGCCGCCCGAGCCCGGCGACATCTACATCGTCAACGACCCCTATCTCGGCGGCACGCACCTGATGGACGTGCGCTTCGTCATGCCGGTCTATCGCACCGGCCGCCTCTTCTGCTGGCTGTCCAACACCGGCCACTGGCCGGACATCGGCGGCTCCGTGCCGGGCGGCTTCTCGGCCTCGGCCACCTCCGTCGAGCAGGAGGGGCTGCGGCTGCCGCCGGTCAAGCTCTTCAAGCGCGGCACGCTGGACGGCGAGATCCTGGCGATCATCTCCTCCAACATCCGCATCGCCGACCAGCGGATCGGCGACATCCGCGCCCAGGCCGCCGCGCTGATGGTCGGCCAGGACCGCCTCGTCGCCGTCCTCGACCGCTACGGCGAGGAAACGGTGACGGCGGCGATCGCCGAGCTCAGGCGCCGTGCGGCCGCCCAGATGCGCGCCCACATCGCCGAGATCCCCGACGGCGTCTACAAGTCGCGCGCCATCGTCGATTCCGACGGCGTCGTCGACGCGCCGCTCACCATCCACCTGGCGGTGGAGAAGAAGCCCGACGACACGCTGACCTTCGATTTCGCGGGCTCCAGCCCACCTTGCGCCGGGCCGATGAACAGCGTGCTCGCCACCACGCTGTCGTCGGTCTACCTGGCGATGCGCCACATCTTCCCCGACGTGCCGATCAGCGCCGGCGCCTTCGAGCCGCTGCTCGTCCGCGAGCCGCGCGGCACCTTCCTCGACGCCCGCTACCCGCGCCCCGTCTCGGGCTGCGCCGCCGAAGTCTCGCAGCGCATCGCCGAGGCCGTCTTCGCCGCACTGGTGCAGGCCCTGCCGCGCGCCGTGACGGCGGCGCCGGCCGGCTCCAGCGGCAATTTCGCGCTCGGCGGCCGCGACCCGGCCCGCCGCCGCGACTATGTCATGTACCAGCTGTCGGGCGGCGGCTATGGCGGCAATTTCCATCATGACGGGCTGACCAACGGCTGCTCGACCATCGGCATCTCCAAGTCGCCGCCGGTGGAGGTGATGGAGCAGGCCTATCCCGTGCTCTACCGCCACTATGCCTTGCGCGAGGGATCGGGCGGCGCCGGCCGCCACCGCGGCGGCTTCGGCCTTGCCTACGAGGTCGAGCTGCTGCGCGGCGAGGCGCGCGCCTCCTTCGTCATGGACCATGGCCGCGTCGGCCCGCAGGGCGCGCTGGGCGGCGCCGACGGCGCCGTCAACACCGTCACCGTCTACCGCAACGGCGCGGCGCACGTGCCGCCGCATCTGTCGAAGGAACAGGATATCCCGCTCAGGGCGGGCGACCGCGTTGCCGTGGCCACGCCCGGCGGCGGCGGATATGGCGACCCGCTCGAGCGCGACCCGGCGCTCGTGCTGGCCGACGTCCGCCTCGGCTACTACACCGCGGAGGAGGCGCGCACGCTGTTCGGCGTCGCGCTGGTCGCCCGCGAGGACGGCCTGGCAGTCGACCGGCGGGCGACGGCGGCGCTGCGCGCCACGGTCGCTCCCGGAAAATAGCGTCTCGTCAGCCCTTGAACGCGGTCTTCGTCAGCCGGTCGACCGGCGTGCAGCGGATCTTGGCGTATTCGCCTTCGTGGCGCAGCAGCGTCCCTTGCGCCAGCAACGCCTGCGATTGCATTCCACACGCCATCACGCTTGCCGTCTGCGGACCGTTGATGATGTCGAGCGCCGTTTCCATCTGGCAATCGACCATCGACACGTTCTGTGAGCAGATCAGTATCATCACCTGGAGCATGCCTCTCACGCCTTTCCGTGACTTTGGGATAGCTCCTCCCCCATCACAAGGTCAGTGTAGCTGACACTTGCTGCAGTGCAACATAGACGATGGGGGCGACCGCCTACCGACTTGGTGGGTGGAAATAAAGGAGTAGGCCGCTCAGCAGATCTTGCCGAGCAGCCGCAGCAGCGTCGCCGATTCGCGCGGCGTGAGCGGCGACAGTGTCTCCTCGGTGATGCGCCGCGCCTGCGGCACCAGCGCGTCGAGCGCCGCGCGTCCCGTCTCCGTCAGGCTGACCATCAGACCGGCGCTTGTCGCCGGCGTGGCGCGACAGCGCCACCAGGCCGCGGCCTTTCAGCCGGTCGATCACGCCCTTGACCGTCGCGGCGTCCATGGCGATCAGCTGGCCGAGATGGTTCTGCGAGGTCTCGCCGACGTCGGCGAGCTTGGCGAGCGCCGCGAACTGCGGCGGCGTCAGGTCGGCGATGCCGGCGGCGAAGATCGCCACGTGTCGCTGGTGCGCCTTCCGCAGCACGAAGCCGATCTGCTCCTGCAGCCGGTAGTCGGCGGCCTCGGGGTCCGCCTCGACCAGCTTGAGCAGGTTGTCCTCGCCGCTCATCGCAAGCCGTCCCAGGCGCTGATGCGGTCGGCGGCGAGGCCGCCCATGCGGGCATGCACGCGCGGCCCCTGGCTCATGACCAGGCAGAACAGGATCTCGTCCGGCCGCGGGCCGTCGGCGATGCCGACCTCCATGGCGTCGAAATGGCTTCGCACATAGGCGGCGTTGACGTGGCCGATCGGCACGTCGAGGCGGGCGCCGAAGCGCTCCGACCTTCTTGGCCGAGGGCACGATCGCCTTGGCCTCGCCCAGCCTCTCCCGCATCGCGTAGCCGCCCGGCACGTGCCATAGCGCGCCATGCTCGAGCTCGCCGGCGGTGCCGACGATGGCGCCCTTGCCGTAGCCGTCGATCGTCGCCGGGTCGCCGCCGAGCGCGGCGATCAGCCGCTCCGACAGCATCAGCCCCAGCGGCTTCAAATCCTCCATCGCGCTCTCCAGCTCGGCCACGTAGCGGCCGGCGAAGGGGTTGGCGACCAGCGCCATGGCGGCGGCGCGACGGCGCGGCAGGTCGGCGACCGGGCCGCCCTCGTGGTGGATCTCCTCGACGAGCAAGGCCACCTTGCGGATCGGAAACTCAGGCATCGACGGTCATGCTCCTTCTGATCGGCGGTCGGGCCAAGGCTTCGAGCGGCCCGACGACGCGGCTTTCGCCGGCCAGGAAAAGTGCGGCCGCGACCAGCAGGCCCGCGCGCGCGCATCGCTTCGGCCGCCGCCGCCCCGCGTTCGAGGGCTTCGCGCGACGTCGCTGGGCGCAAGCGGCCCCACGGCTTGCGTGACCGGCCGCTCCCCGAGGTCGCTGTCGGGCGCCAGGCTGCTGGCCGGCGCCCGGCGGATCGCCGGATGTCCCGGCAGGTCGACCGCGTTGGCGACCAGCGTCGCCGCCGCGTCCGCCTCGGCGCCGGAGCGCGCCAGCACGGTCACGGCGTCGGCGATGCCCAGCGAGAAGCTGCGGCCCGCGCCAGCCGCTGGTGGCGATGCCGCGCACCGGCGTTTCGGCGGCGATCTCGATCCGGTCGGCCGAGGCCATGCCCGGTGCCGGCGATGGCCGCCCGCATCGCCTGCCCGGCGGCGAGATGGAGCGCGATGTCGCCGCCATCGTTGACATAGGCGCGGTCGAGCCGTCGTCGCGTCGACCAGCGCCGACAGCATCTCGTCGGCGACGCTGCCGGCGACCGCCGCCATCGGCGTCAGGAAGGCGGGCGCGTGGGGGCAGACCGCCGCTTCCATGCGCCGCGCCGTCGGCCCGCGGAAGCGTCGCGGCGTCGCCGCGCACGGGCACCCGCAACGCCGGCAGCTCGTCGACCAGCTCGTCGAGGATCGTCTGGAAGCGCGCGACGGCCTGCCGATAGGCCCGCTCGACCTCGTCGCGTGGCCCGAAGGCCTCGACGACCAGGTCGATCGGCCCATGGTTGAGGTGGAGCCGCTTCCCGTCGGCCAGCAGCGAGGCCTGCGGCCCGTTCATGGCTTGGCCTTCCCGGTGCAGCGCCGCCAGCGGCGGCCACGGGTTGCCGTTGCCGGCCGCGGCGTCGCGCCGCGGATTGTGGTACTCGCCGCCGCGCGCCAGCACGTCGTCCACCGAGCGGATCTCCGCCGCGTGGCCGCCCAGCCGCTCGTAGTCGTCCCGGCGCAGCGTGAACTCGATGGGCGCCACGAGTGCCGGCGTCGGCACGTAGCCGAAGGCGCCGAGCGGCACCCGCGTCACGTCCACCATCAGCGTGATGCCGCCGCCCGGCCAGACATAGACGGGAGCGCCGCCGACCGTGACATAGGTCCTGAGCCCCTGGACGGAGCGGGTCAGATTGACCGGATTGTCCACCACGCCGGCGCGCAGCGACCCGCCGGCGCCGCCGACGAACAGCACCGTGCACAGCGCCGGCTCGCAGTTTTCCTCGATCAGCCGCACCGACTTGGCGAGCCGCTCGGGGAACGGCTTCTCCACCGGCCGCAGCGTCTCGTCGAGCTCGTAATAGGCGAACTGCTCGCCGGTGGTCGAGACCATCAGCAGCGACAGCCCCGGCCGTGCGCCCTTGCCCGCGTTCCACGGACCGAGGATCTGCAGCGGGTCCTCGATGGTCGTGCCGCCCCAGCCCAGCCCGGGCTCCGAGACCTTGAAGTAGCGGCCGGGCGTCGACCGCCGGCCGACGATCTTGATGCCGGTGTCGGGCCAGCCGAGAACCTTGCCGGCCTGGTGCTCGGAGACCACGCCGGTGATGTGGTCGTCCACCACCACCACCTCGTCGACCAGCCCGCGCCACTGGCTGGCGAACATGCCGATCGTCGCCGAGCCGCAGCCGACGCGCATGCGGTGCTCCGCCTTGCCGTCGATGATCGGCGGCTTGCCGGCCTCGACCACCACCGTGGCGCCGCCGTCGATGGCGAGTTCCACCGGCTTGCGGTTGCAAAGGTCGAGCAGCGTCTCGCAGGTGACGCGCCCCTCGGCCTTGGAGCCGCCGGTCAGGTGGTTGACGCCGCCCAGCGACAGCATCTGCGAACCGTATTCGCCGGTCGTCACGTGGCCGACCGCCTCGCCGCTCCGCCCGCACGGTGGCGGTCTCCGGGCCGATGTGGCGGTCGGTGTCGATCTTCACCTTGACCCCGCAATAGGAGAAGATGCCCTCGGTGACCACCGTCACCAGGTCGACCCCCTCCACCTCTTGCGAGACGATGAACGGCGCCGGCTTGTAGTCGGGATAGGTGGTGCCGGCGCCGATGGCGGTGACGAAGCGCTCGCCGGTGTTGACCAGCGACCCGTCCCAGGGCCGCGCCTCGCCGAACGGCACCACGGCGCCGCCGGCCTCCTCGGCATGGTGGAGGATGGTGAGCGGGTCGAGCCGGACGATGCGGCCGCCCCGGTTGCCGTAGCGGTCGCAGGCGCCCGTGCGCCCCTCGGCGATGTAGCACATCACCGGGCAGGCATCGCAGCGGATCTTCTCGTCCACCAGCTTGGCGCCCGGCTCGTGGGTCTCGAAGCGTTCGGCGATCTCGCTCATGACGAAGCCTCCGCGGCGCGGATCGCCGCCAGCACCCGGTCGGGCGTCGCCGGCAGCCGCGTCACCAGCGCGCCCGTGGCGTCGCGGATGGCGTTGAGGATGGCCGGCGCCGTGGGGATCAGCACATGCTCTCCCAGCCCCTTGGCGCCGAACGGTCCCTCGGGGTCGGGGACCTCGACCAGGATCGTCTCGATCGGCGGCACGTCGCCGAAGGTCGGGATCAGGTAGTCGTGCAGGTTCTCCGTCCGCCCGGGGACGTACTCCTCCATCAGCGCCATGCCGATGCCCTGCGCGATGCCGCCTTCCACCTGGCCCTCGGCGAGCAGGGGGTTGATCGCCTTGCCGACGTCGTGGGCGGCCGTGATCTTCAGCAGCTCGACCGTGCCGAGCCGCATGTCGACGATCGAGCTCGGCGATCTGCGCCCCGTAGCCATAGACGGCATAGGGGTTTCCCTGGCCCTTCTCGTCGAGCGGCGAGGTCGGCGGGTCGTAGGTGGCCTCGGCCGCGAACACCAGCCCGTCGCGGTCGACCGGAAGCTCGCCGATGGCGATGCGCCGTCTTTCGCCGCCTTCGCGGATCGCCAGCGTCCCGTCCTCGACCGACAGCGTCGCCGCCTCCGAGACGTTGGCGTAGCGCAGGATGCGTTCGCGCAGCATCCTGGCGGCGCGCTCCACCGCCTTGCCCGAGACGAAGGTCTGCCGCGACGCCGAGGTCTTGCCGGCGTCGGGCGAGATCGCTGTGTCGGCGCCGCGCAGCCGGAAGGCAGCGAGCGGCAGACCGAGCGCGTCGGCGGCGATCTGCGCCAGCACCGTGTTCGAGCCCTGTCCGATGTCGACAGCGCCCTGGTGGAGCACGACGGCGCCGTCGGGCGCGATGCCGAGCTTCATCGTCGACGGGTTGGGCAGCGCCGTGTTGCCGCAGCCATACCAGCACGAGGCGATGCCGATGCCGCGGCGACGGTGACCCTGCGGTGTCCGCATTGAAGGCTGCCGCGTCGCGCCCGCGCGCGGCGCCAATGCGGCTCCAGCGCCTCCAGGCAGGCGACGATGCCGACACCTTCGCCCATGCGTTGCCCGGTGACCGTTTCGTTTCCGTACCGAAGCGCATTCTTCAAGCGAAAGTCGAGCCGGTCCATCGCCAGCCGCTCTGCCAGCGCGTCGTAGAGCGTCTCCTGCAGGATCGTCGCTTGCGGCACCCCGAAGCCGCGGAAGGCGCCGGCAATCGGCCCATGCGTGTGCACGGCGGCGGCGGTGGCGCGGTAGTGCGGCGTCAGGTAGGGCCCGCAGGCATGCACCGGCACCCGGTTGGCGACCGTCGGTCCCCAGCTGGCATAGGCGCCGGTGTTGAACGTCCCGTCGAACGTCATGCCGACGATCCGCCCCGCCTCGTCCGCGGCGACCGATGCCGTCATCAGCGCCGGATGCCGCTTGGTGGTCGACATCATGGATTCGGCGCGCGAATAGGTCAGCGCCGCCGGCCGCCCGGTCTTCAGCGCCACCAGCCCGACCAGCGGCTGCACCGACATGTCGAGCTTGGTCCCGAAGCCGCCGCCGGTCGCCGACGGCATGATGCGCACCTTTTCGCGGCGGCAGGTCCAGGATGGCGGCGGTGTCGTCGCGGTCCATGTAGGGCGCCTGCGTGCAGACGCGGATCACCAGCGTATCGCCTTCCATCGCCGCATAACCGGCCTCCGGCTCGATCGGCGCATGCTCCACGAAGCTCGTCTCGATCGTTCCGGATACGGAACGAATGCGCTTGCGGATGGCGTCGTCCGGATCGCCCCTCTCGACGTGGCCGACGATCAGCACATTGTCCGGCCGCTCCGGATGCAGCGGATCGCCATCCGCGGCGCGCGCTTCGTCGAGCGTGACAAGCGCCGGCAGCTCGTCCCAGTCGACCGGCACCTCCGCCGGGTCCAGCGCGCGGATCGCCTCCCGCTCGCCGGCGACGACCGCCACCGCCTCGCCGCGGAAGCGGGCGACGCCTTCGGCCAGCGCCGGCTGGTCGGCAAAGGCAGGGATCACCCCGAAACGGTTGCGTCCCGGGATGTCGGCAGCCGTGTAGATCCCGACCAGGCCCGGCCGCGCCGCCACGAAGGCGTCCAGGTCGCCGAAGCGGAAGGCTGCGTGCCAGTAGGGGGAGCGCACCACCAGCACCGCCAGGCTGCCCTCCGGCACGATGTCGGCGCCGTAGGCCTCTTGCCCGGTCACCTTCGGCACGCCGTCGAGGCGCACCGGCCGCGCGCCGACGGCGGGCCCGTCGGGAAGCCGCATGTCGAGCGCCGCGTCGCCGCGCCAGGCGGCGGCGAGCACTGCCTGGACGATCTTCCGATAGCCGGTGCAGCGGCACAGGATGCCGCCGAGCGCGTCGCGCACGTCCTGCTCGTCGGGTGAAGGGTTGCGCTCCAGCAGCGCCGTGGCGCCGATCAGCAGCGCCGGCGTGCAGATCCCGCACTGCGCCGCCCCATGCTCCAGGAACGCCGCCTGCAGGGCCGTCAGACGGCCATTGGCGAGCCCTTCCACCGTGCGCACCGCCCGCCCTGCGACGCTCGCCGCCGGCACCAGGCAGGCGCACACCGGCTCGCCGTCGAGCAGCACCGTGCAGGCGCCGCAGTCGCCGGCGTCGCAGCCCACCTTGGTCCCGGTCAGCCCGAACGTCTCGCGCAGCACCGTCGACAGCCGCTCGGTCGGCGGCCCCTGATAGCCGACCGGCCGGCCATTGACCTCGAACTGGAGGGCCGGGCAGCTCATGCGGCGGCCGCCGGCGCCGGTTCGACCGCCCGCCGCCCTGAAAATCGTCCGCCAAACGATCTCTTGCGCGGCGAGCCGCCGGTAATCGGCCGAGCCGCGCACGTCGTCGATCGGCGCCAGCCGCGCGAAATGGTGTTCCTCGACCAGGCGCTCCAGCCCGTCGGCAGGGCGTTGCCCCACCAGCGCCGCCTCGAGCTCGGGCAACCGCGTCGCCACCGCCGAGCAGGCGCCGACCGCGACTGCCGCCTCGCCGATCGTCCCGTCCTTGGCCGTCACCAGCCGCACCGCCGCCATGGCGATCGAGATGACCAGGTAGCGCCGCGCCCCGAGCTTGAAGAAGGCGGACTTGCCGGCCGTCCGCGCCTTCGGCACGCGGATGGCGGTGACGAGCTCGTCGGGCCGCCGGGCGGTTTTCCGGTTGCCGAGCAGAAAGTCGGGCAGCGCCAGGTGCCGGACACCGCCGAGAGAACGCAGCTCCACCTCGGCGTCCAGCACCATGAGGGGCGGCACGCCGTCGGCCGCCGGCGAGGCGTTGCAGAGGTTGCCGGCGATGGTGCCCGAGTTCTGCACCTGCACCGCGCCGACCTCGCGTGCCGCCGCCTTCAGGCGCGTCGAACGCCGCCGGCAGCGGCGTCGAAATCAGCCGGCTCCAGCTCGTGCGGGCGCCGATGACGATGTGCGCGTCGGTCTCGGCGATCCCGTCCAGCTCGGTAAGCCCGTTGATGTCGAGCACGTCCTCGCGCAACGGGCGGCTGCCCAGCGCCGGATAGAAGTCCGTGCCGCCCGCCAGCACCCGCCAGGTGCCGCCCGAGAGCAGGCCCAGCGCGTCCTCCAAGGACGTCGGTTTCGCGTAGCGGGTCACGGTTCCTCCGGCGACCATCTCGGGCGGAGATCGTTCGTATGCAAATGATATCAGTGCCCTGGCGCTTGTCAAAGCGTCAGATCACCCGGCGCCGCGAAGGGGCGAAAACAGTTGACGCTGGCCGGCATTTTCAGTCTGCTCCTGGCCACGGAGCGGAGGGTTTTGGAGATGGCATCGCCTGCCTTGATCGTGGTCGACGTGCAGAACGATTTCTGCCCCGGCGGTGCCCTGGCGGTCGAGGACGGCCATGCGGTGGTGCCGCTCATCAACGCCATGATGCGCAAATTCGAGCATGTGATCCTGACACAGGACTGGCACCCGCCGGACCATTCGAGCTTCGCCTCGCATCATGACGAGCGGCAGCCTTTCGAGACCGTCGAGATGCATTATGGCGAGCAGACGCTGTGGCCCGACCATTGCGTGCAGGGCACCGAGGGGGCGGAGTTCCACCCGGCGCTCGACCTGACGCCCTGCGAGCTGGTCCTGCGGAAGGGCTTCCGGCCGGGCATCGACAGCTACTCGGCCTTCTTCGAGAACGATCGCAGCACGCGCACCGGCCTGGCCGGCTATCTCGGCGAGCGCGGCATCCGCACCATCACCCTGGTCGGCCTCGCCACCGACTATTGCGTCGCCTATTCGGCGCTCGATGCCGTCAGGCTCGGCTTCGACACCACGGTGCACCTGGAGGCCTGCCGCGGCATCGACCTCGGCGGCTCCGTGGCCCGCATGAACGCCATGATGCGCGAGGCCGGCGTGGCTCTGGTCTGATTGTCGACAGTCGACGATCAGCCGACGCCGACATAGCGCTGCACCAGCGCCGGGTCCTGCCGCAGCGCCTCGACCGGCACGGTCTCGCGGCTGCGGCCGTTCTCCAGGAAGGCGACGCGGTCGGCCACCGGTAGCACCGCCTCGACACGTTGCTCGACGAGGATGGTGGACACGCCGCGGCTGCGCAGCGCGCCGACGGTCTCCCGGATCGTCGCGATCATCGACGGCATCAGGCCCTCGGTCGGCTCGTCGAGCAAAAGCACCTCCGGTTCCAGGCAGAGCGCCCTGGCCATGGCGAGCATCTGCTGCTCGCCGCCGGACAGCGTGCCGGCCCGCTGGCGGATGCGCTCGCGAAGCACCGGGAAAAGCGCCAGCACGCCGTCGCGCGTCGCCTCGCCCTTGCCGCGCGCCATCAGGCCGATCGTCAGATTGTCGCCGACGGTGAGCTCGGCGAACAGGCGTCGCCCTTGCGGCACGTAGCCGACCCCGGCCCGCGGCACCTCGTGCGGCGGCAACGCCGTCAGCTCGCGCTCGCCGAGGCGGATCGAGCCGGAAGCAGCCGGCACGAGCCCCATGATCGCCTTGAGCAGCGTCGACTTGCCGGCGCCGTTGCGGCCGAGCAGGCACAGCACCTCGCCGCGCCGCAGCGACAGGTCGACGCCGTGCAGCACCTGCAGCGGCCCGTAGAAGCAGTCGAGGCCCTCGACGGTCAGCGCCTCAGGCATCGGCCGGCGCTCCGAGATAGGCGTCCTGCACCGCCTTGTCGCGGCGGATCGCTTCGGGCGTCCCCTCGGCGAGGATGCGGCCCGCGTCGAGCACGGTGATCCGGTGGGCCAACGCCATCACCACCGGCATGTTGTGCTCGATCAGCAGCACCGTCGCTTCGCGCGCAATGTCGCGCACCAGCGCGATGAAGCCGTCGATCTCACCGTCGGAGAGGCCTTGGGTCGGCTCGTCGAGGATCAGCAGCCGCGGCTTGAGCGCCAGGCCCATGGCGACCTCCAGCAGCCGCTGGTGGCCATAGGCAAGGCTGCCGGCGCGGACGTCGAGCCGCTCGCCGAGGCCGGTCCGCTCGACCGCCTCCAGCACCCCGCGGTGAAGCGCGCTGCGCGGGTGGACGAGCGACCGCTCGCCGTGGTCGATCAGCGCCCGCTGGACGGACAGCGCGACGTTCTCGTAGGTCGTCAGCTGGGGAAAGACGCTGGTGATCTGGAACGTGTAGGCGATGCCGCGGCGCACCCTGAGATGCGCCGGCAGCCGGGTGATGTCGTTGCCGTCGAGGAACACCACGCCGGCGCTCGGCGCGATGCGGCCCGAGATCAGCCCGACGAAGGTCGTCTTGCCGGCGCCGTTCGGCCCGATGAGCGCGCGGATCTCGCCGGCCGCCAGCTGGAAGTCGACGGAGCGCACCGCCTGGACGCCGCCGAAGCTCTTGCTGAGCCCTCGCGTGGCGAGCAGCGCCGTCATGGCAGCCACCGCAGCGCCCGCTGCCTGAGGGCGCCCAGCAAGCCCTTCGGGAAGAACAGCACCAGCAAGATCAGCACCAGCCCGACCAGGAACAGCGTGGCGGAGGTGAAGCTGCCGGCGAGGTCGACCAGATAGGTCATCAGCAGCGTGCCCACCAGCGGCCCGAGCGTCGTCGCCGCGCCGCCGAGCAGCACCCACAGCAATGGGAAGATGCTGTACTGGACCGAAGCGAAGGTCGACCCGACATAGCCGAACAGCAGCGCATAGGCCGCCCCGGCGGCGGCCGAGATGGCGCCCGAGAGCACCACGGCGGCGAGTTTGTTGGCGAACGGGTCGTAGCCCAGCATGCGGGTCCGTTCCTCGTTCTCGCGGATCGCCACCAGCACGCGCCCATACGCCGATCGGACGACGAAGAGGGTGACGGCAAGTGTCGCCGCAAACAGCCACAGCGCCGCCATGTAGCGGGTGGTCGGCTGCGTCAGGTCGAAATGCAGGTCGCCGATGCCGAGCTGCCGCACCGGCTGCGGCAGCACGAAGCCCTCGTCGCCCTGGGTCCACGCCGCGAAATAGAGCGTCGAGAGGTAAAACACCTGCGAGAACATCATGGTGACGATCATGAAGGCGACGCCGCTGGTCCTGAGCGCCAGCGCGCCGACCACCAGCGCCAGCAGCGCGCCCGCCGCGATCCCGGCCAGGAAGCCGGCGACGACGCCGAAGCCGAGATGCTCGACGGTGAGGCCGGCGCCGTAGAGCCCGGCGGCGAAGAACATGGCATGGCCGAGCGACAGCAGGCCGACATAGCCGAACAGGAGGTTGTAGCCCATCGCGAAGACCGCCAGCACCATCACCCTGGCGAGCATCAGGTGGTGGTAGTCGGGCAGCACGAACTGCAACGCAAAGAGCAGCGCCACGACGGCCAAATGCAGCCCCCAGACGGCGAGCGCGTTGCCGCGCCTCATTTCGGCGCGGTCCCGAACAGCCCTTGCGGCCGGAACACCAGCACCAGCGCCACCAACAGCGTGGCGATGATCTTGGCCAGGGTGGGCGAGAAGAAGACCGAGACGATGCCGTCGGCAAGCCCGATCAGCACGGCCGCCACCACCGTGCCGCTGAGCGAGCCGAGGCCGCCGATGATGACGACGATGAAGGAGAGCAGCAGCGGGTCGAGCCCCATCAGGTAGTGGGCCTGCTGGATCGGCACCACCAGCACCGCCGCCACCGCCGCCAGCATGGCGCCGAGCGCGAACACCGCCGCATAGACCCGCTCGACGGGAATGCCGAAGGCCTGCGCCGTCTCACGGTCGTACTGCGTGGCCCGCATCATCAGGCCGAACCGGGTGCGCGAGAGCACCAGCCAGGTGGCCGTCATCAGCAGCGCCGAGGCGGCGATGACCGCCGAGCTTGTAGCCGGAATAGCCGAACCAGGGCAGCAGCACGCGGACGCTGAACGGCGGCTCGACCGGCCGCGCCTCCGGTCCGTAGAAGGTGAGCGCCGCTTGCTGGATGATGTAGAGCAGGCCGATCGTGGCGACGATCGTCGCCTCCGGATTGTAGTCGAGCCGGCGCAGGATGAGGCGTTCGGCCGCCAGCGCGATCGCCCCGACGATGAGCGGGCTGACCACCAGCGCGGCCAGGAAGCCGAGCGCCGGATGGCCGGGCAGCAGCGACGCCACCGCCCAGGCCAGCACGGCGCCGAGCATGTAGAACTCGCCATGCGCGACGTTGACGATCCGCATGACGCCGAACACCAGCGACAGGCCGAGCGCGGTGAGCGACAGCACCGCCGCGGTGACGAGGCCCTCGAGCGTGGCCAGGAGGAGGTGCGGTCCGAAAGCCATGCTCAGTCGGCGGCCCGGGGCCTGGTCGGCTGGCGCGGCAACGGATCGGCCTTACAGCGCCTGGGTCGTGTAGTCGCCTTCCGGCTCGTAGAGGCCTTCGTCGATCGTCGTCCGATGCACCACCTTGAGCTTGCCGCCCTCCACCTTGGAGATGTTCTGGTGGCCGAAGCACTGGTGGATCTTGCCGTTGAACACCTTGTCGCCCTGCGGATGCTCCGGCCCGTCCTCGAACTTGGTCAGCGCCTCCGTCGCCTCGACCAGCTTGGCGCGGTCTTCCGGCCCCTTGTAGCCGGCGTCCTCCATCGCCTTCTTGATGACGTAGAGCGTCTCCCAGCAGCCGAACATGTGGGCCGCCGTCGAGACGTCCTTGGCATCGCCCACCGCCGCGCCGTTCTCGTCGATGCCGACCGCCGCGCGATAGGCCTTCTGCGCCTCCGAATCATTGTCCTGGGCGTAGCGCGGCGAGCCCTCCCAGAAGTGGCTGCCGTCGAGGAACTCGAGCCCCGGGCTGTTGATGTCGACGGCCTCGAGCGAATCGATGAAGCCGAACAGCTGCGGCTGGTTGGAGCCGTAGAACTCGCCGAGCTCCTTGACGAAGGTCAGCACCGCCGGACCGACCATGACGTGGTAGATCACCTCCGTCTCGGCCGGGATCTGCGGGAAGTAGCGGGTGAACGAGCTCTCCGTCGGCGGAATGGCGATCTGCGCCACCACGTCGGCCCCGGCCGACTTCAGCGCCGGCGGCAGGTAGTCGCGATGGTCGTGGCCGAAGGCGAAGTCGGGGAAGATCATGGTGACCTTCTTGCCGACATTGGCGGCGATCCACGGCGCCATCGAGATCACCTGGCTCTTCACGTCGGTGATGCCGGGCTGGAAGCAGTAGCGATTGAGCTTGGTCGAGGCGACATGGTGCCCCTCGCTGACCACGAAATACGGGATCTTCAGCTCGCCCGCGGTCGGCGCAGAGCCGATCACCACATGCGAGAACAGCGTGCCGTAGACGATGTCTGTCTTGTGCTGGGTGGCGAACTTGCCGACCACCTCGGCGCCGCGCTTGGGATCGGTGCCGTCGTCCTCGACGATCACCTCCACCGGCCGCCCGCCGATGCCGCCGGCATCGTTGATCGCCTTGATGGCGGCGTCGGTCGTCTTCTCGTACCAGCGTCCGTAGGCGGCGCCGATGCCGGTGCGATGCGCCTGGAAGCCGATCTTGATCGGCGCCGACGATTGCGCCTGCGCGTAGCGCACATAGCCCGGCGCCAGCCCCAGCCCGGCCGCCGCCCCGAGCCCCTTCAGGGCCGTGCGGCGTGTCAATGCGATGTCGAAAAACCCCTTCCCGTCGCCATGCTTCGTCATGAAAACCCCCTTGATCTCCGCGGAAAATAGACCACCGATCCCGACCGCTGGCAATAGCGTCAGCCGGCTGTCGGCGTCGACAGCAGCCACAGGCCGAACACCGTATAGCCGACCATCAGCAGCGCCAGCGGCGCCTGGCCGAGCGCCGCCGCGCGGCGGCCGGCGGCGAGCCGCAGCGCCAGCCGGTGGGCGACCAGCACCGCCACCACATGGCCGAGGATGATGGCGCCCGCCTGCAGGTTCCACAGCACCCAGGCCGACCCGGCTCCCGCGACGATGCCGGCCGACACCGGCCAGTAGGCGGTGCCGAACAGGTTCCAGCCGCGCGAGATGGGATCGGAGAGCGCCACCAGCGCGTATTGCGCGTTGACCGCCAGCAGCGTGAGGTAGTGCGCGAAATGATAGGCGAGCGCGATCGGCACGATCGACCAGACATAGAGCCCCGCTGCCTGGCTCGACGGAACCCGGCTGCCGGCCAGCCAGGCGCCGGCCCGCACCGCCGCCTGGAAGGCGAGCCAGAGCACGGCGAAGGTCAGCACCAGGCCGGCGGTGTTGATGCCCGTCATCGCGCTGCGGCCCGGAAACTCCAGCGGATTGACCCCGTTGATGCCGAGCCAGAAGAAGGTCTTGGACAGGCCGTCGAACGAGACGGAGGCCAGCGCCAGGATGAGGAAGGCGACGCCGCTCGCTGGCAGCGGCCCGACGGTCGCGATCTGCGCGCCAGGCCAGCAGAGGAAGAGCCGCCGGCCGGCGCACCCCAGCACGGCGAGCCGCGCCAGCATGCCGAAGAAGACCGACAGGAACTCCGCCCGCTGGCGCCAGCGCTCGCCGAACAGGAGCATCGCCGCGAAGGTGCCCGTCCAGTAGAAGGCGACGACTGCCGCAAGCCGCGCCGGGTCGTCGGGCGCCGGGTCGATGAGCTCGAACCAGGCGAAGCCGAAGAAGAGCAGCACCGCCGGCCAGAACCCCACCCATCGCGGCAAAGCCAGCGGCGCACCGCGACTGCCTGTGAGACCGCCGACGATCCGCACCGGCCCGCTCCACGGGTTCAGCCAGCGCCACAAATCGCCGAGTGTGCCCTGGACGAGGGTGAGCCCGACCCACAGCAAGGTCCATACGACGAGCGGCAGCGGGTTCGACAACGGGTCGCGGCTGCCGAGGAGGCCGGCCGCGACGAGCACGGCGAGGCACGCGAACGAGAGCGGGCTGGTTGCCGCGCCGCCGCGCCGCGGCAGCTCGAACAGCGGCAGCCGCGCCGCAAACAGCCGCACGACCGGCCCCGACGGCAGGATGGCCAGGACGAGGAAGCTCGCGGTGACGGCGGCCGCCCCGGCAAACGCGTAGTAGCCGGTCGGCAGGAGCAGCACGAAGCCGCGTTCGGATGCATGGGCGAGCGCCGTCGTCGCCATCGCCGGCAAGATGAGAGCAAGGCTGGAAGCAAGGCCGGCGATCCGACACAGCGTGCGCGCTCCGCCCGCCCGTTCAGACATGGACGGCGCGTTCGACGCGTGCATCCTCCTCGCCGAAGACCCTGAGATAGCGGGCGATCTCGCGCGGATCGCCGGTTGCCTTGGCCGGGTTGTCCGACAGCTTGATGGCCGGGCGGCCGTTCGCCTCCGTCACCTTGCAGACGAGCGAGATGGCCGACAGCCCCGCCGTCTCGACCGGCGCGCAATCCTCGAAATCGTTGGTCAAATTGGTGCCCCAGCCGAAGGCCATGCGCACCTTGCCGCGGAAATGGCGATAGGTGTCCTCGATTGTGTCGACGTCGAGCCCGTCGGAGAAGATCAGCAGCTTCTTGCGGGGATCCCGACCCTTCTGCCGCCACCATCTCAGGATGCGCTCGCCGCCTTCGATCGGCGGCGCGCTGTCCGGCCTGAAGCCGGTCCAGTCGGCCACCCAGTCGGGCGCGTCGCGCAGGAAGGCGGCGGTGCCGAAGGCGTCGGGCAGCACGATCAGCAAATTGCCGCCATAGTAGCGCTGCCAGTCCTGCAGCACCTTGTAGGGCGCGCCGAGCAGCTCCTCGTCTGTCCTGGCGAGCGCCGCGAGCACCATCGGCAGCTCGTGGGCATTGGTGCCCAGCGCCTCGAGGTCGTTGTCCATGGCGAGAAGCACGTTGCTGGTGCCGGTGAACGCGTCGCCGATGCCTTCCTTGAGCGCCTCCACGCACCAGCGCTGCCACAGGAAGGAATGCCGCCGCCGGGTCCCGAAATCGGAGATGCGGATGTCCGGCAGCGCCCGCAGCCGCTCGGTCTTGGCCCACATCTTGGCCTTGGCGCGGGCATAGACGACGTCGAGCGCGAACGGCCCGAAGCTCCGCAGTGCGGCCCGCGAGCGCAGCTCGTTGATGATGGCCAGCGCCGGGATCTCCCACATGGTGGTGTACATCCAGGGTCCGGGGAAGTTCAGCTCGTACTGCCCGCCGCGCTTCCTGAGCTCGTATTCGGGCAGCTGGAAGTCGGCCAGCCAGGCTAGGAACTCCGGCTCGAAGATCTGCTTGCGCCCGTAGAAGGTGTTGCCGGCCAGCCAGATCATCTCCTTCTTGGAGATGCGCACGGTGCGCGCATGGTCGAGCTGGTCGCGCAGCTCCTGCTCGTCGATCTCCTCGGCGAGCTTGACCGAGCCGGTGCGGTTGATCAGCGAGAACGTCGCCTCGACCTTGGGGTACATGCCCCAGATCATCTGCAGCATCAGCAGCTTGTAGAAATCCGTGTCCAGCAGGCTGCGGACGATCGGATCGAGCTTCCAGGTGTGGTCGTAGACGCGGCGTGCAATGTCTATGATGGCCATGAACGGATCGCTCTATCTTGCCGGCCGGAGACGCCGGCCCGTCCGCGCTATAGCATCGAATTGCCGCCAGCGCCTGTACTCACGAGCGCAGGTCGGTCGATTCTGCGCACGTCGTCGATTCTGCGCCGCTGGCCCGCCTCGTCGTGCTCGGAGAACAGCCAGTCCACGAAGACCCGCACGATCGGCATGGATTTGAGGTCGTTGCGGCAGGCGAGGTAGAAGGCGTCCACGGCCGGCACCGAGAGGTTGAAGGGCGTCACCAGCTGGCCGCGGGCGAGCAGGGTCGCCGCCGTCATGCTGTCGCCCAGCGCCACGCCGTGGCCGTGCACCGCCGCCTCGATGGCCAGCCGCGCGTCGTTGAGGCGATGGCGCCGGCCGCGCTCCAGCTCCAGCGCGTCTGCCGCCACCAGCCAGGTGTGCCACTCGCGACCGTCGTCGGCGTGCAGCAGCACGTGGTCGGCAAGGTCGCGGATGCTGCGGATCGGCCGGTTGTTGATCAGCGTCGGGCTGACCACCGGGAACAGCTCGAGATGCGTCCACAGCTTCAGCCAGCAATCCGACCAGCTGCCGTCGCCGTAGAGCACGCAGAGATCGACGTCGGCGGCGTGGATGGCGCCGGGATCGTTGGAGGCGTCGAGGACCAGGCTGATGTCGGGGAACCGCGCGGTGAACGCGGCCAGCCGCGGCACCAGCCAGAACGACAGCAGCGCCGGCACGCAGCTGATCGACAGCGTCCCCGAGCTGGTCGGCCGTCCGAGGCGCGCCGTCGCCGCGGCAATGCCCTCGAAGGCGCCGGCGACGGCCGGCAGCAGCTCGGCGCCGTGCGCGGTGAGCTTGAGGCGCTGCCCCGCCCGCTCGAAGAGCCGAACGTTGAGCGAGGCCTCCAGCGCCTTGATCTGGTGGCTGACCGCGCCATGCGTCACATGCAGCTCGCCGGCCGCCCTGGTGAGCGAGCCGTGCCGGGCTGTCGCCTCGAAGGCGCGGAGCGGATTGAGCGGGGGCAGACGACGCGCCATGACGGCCAGACCTGTGAGAAAAGCTAACGGCGATCTCTATGACAATATCAATTGTCTTTTCAACGCAACTGGACCAACTATCACTGCCAGCGTTCTCTCCGTGGAGGTCCGGATGACATTCGACCGCAGCAAGCTCGCGGCGTTGCGCGAGAAATATGGCGAGGGCCATGGCGGCGAGCTGTTCAACGCCGAGTTTCGCAAGGTCGCCGACAAGATCTTCACCAAGAGCGGCACCCGGCTGGCGCCCTATGCGGGTGTCCCGACCTTTCTGACCGCGCCTTACCGGCCGGTCGACCAGGAGGCGCCGGACCTTTCCGACTTGCAGGTCGCCATCCTCGGAGTTCCCATGGACTTGGGCGTGACCAACCGCCCGGGCTCCCGGTTCGGCCCGCGCGCGCTGCGGACGATCGAGCGCATCGGCCCCTACAACCATGTGCTCGGCTGCGCTCCGGTCCACGACCTCAAGGTCGCCGACATCGGCGACGTGCCCTTCCGCAGCCGCTATCGCCTGGAGCTCAGCCACGAGGACATCGAGCGGCGGCTCGGCCAGATCGTCGCCGCGGGCGTGGCGCCACTGTCGGTCGGCGGCGACCATTCGATCACCCATCCGATCCTCAAGGCGGTCGGCCGCCAGGCGCCGGTCGGGCTGATCCACATCGACGCCCATTGCGACACCGGCGGCGCCTTCGACCAGACCAAGTTCCACCATGGCGGACCGTTCCGCAACGCGGTGCTGGACGGCGTGCTCGACCCGACGCGGACGGTGCAGATCGGCATTCGCGGCTCGGCCGAGTATCTGTGGGAGTTCAGTAGCGAGTCCGGCATGACCGTCATCCATGCCGAGGAGGTGCCAGGGCTCGGCATCCCGGCCATCGTCGAGAAGGCCCGGGCGGTGGTGGGCGACGGCCCGACCTATCTCTCCTTCGACATCGACAGCCTCGATCCGGCGTTTGCGCCGGGCACCGGCACGCCGGAGGTCGGCGGCCTCACCACGCGCGAGGTGCTGGAGCTGTTGCGCGGGCTGAAGGGCCTCGACATCGTCGGCGGCGACGTCGTCGAGGTGGCGCCGCAATACGATTCAACGACCAACACCGCGCATGCCGGGGCGCAGGTGCTGTTCGAGATCCTCAGCCTGATGGTCTTCAGCCCGTCCATCGCCGGCCGCCGCCGCTAGCGCGGAGGCTTGCGCCGGCGCACCGGGAGACTACCATCGGCGTAGTGGCAAGGGGGCGGCCGAGCAGCCCCGCCGCCGGGACGTTGTTCCGGCAGAGACAAATGGACGAGTGGGAACAGCCGGCGACACCGGCGAAAGGAGCAGATCGATGGGTGACTTCACGAAACGCACGCTGAGCCGCCGCGCGGTGCTGGGCGCCGGCGCCGCGGCAGCCGGCCTGCTGGCGATGCCGGCGGTCCTGCGGGCCCAGGACCGCTCGCTGAAGGTCGGCGTCTATGGCGGCTACTTCAAGGATTCGTTCGACAAGAACATTTTCCCCGACTTCACCAAGGCGAGCGGCATCGCCGTGGAATTGATTGCCGAGCCGACCGGCGAGGCCTGGCTGGTGCAGCTGGAACAGGCCTCCAAGGCAGGTCAGGCGCCGGCCGACCTCTCGATGATGTCGCAGACCTCGACGCTGAAAGGCCAGCAGACGGAGCTGTGGACGCCGATCGACACGGCGAAGATCAAGAACTACGACAATTTGCTCGAGCGCTTCGTGGCCAAGTATCCGGACGGCCGCGTCGCCGGCATCGGGGCGGTGGCCTGGTACATTACGCTGGTCACCAACACCGACGTCTACAAGGAGCCGCCGACCACCTGGGCGGCCCTGTGGGACCCGGCCAATGCCGACAAGCTCGGCCTGCTGGCGCTGGCCTCCAACTCGTTCCTGCTGGAAGTCACCGCCAAGACCTTCATGGGCGGCACCAACGCGCTGGACAACGAGGAGGGGCTCCTCAAGGCCTTCGCGAAGCTCGCCGAGGTCAAGCCCAACGTCCGCCTCTGGTATCGCGACGAGGCGCAGTTCGAGCAGGCGCTGAAGTCGGGCGAGATCCCGATGGGCCAGTACTACCACGACGTCACCGGCCTTGCCGCGGCCGACGGCCAGCCGGTCCGCTCCACCTTCCCGAAGGAGGGCGGCATCCAGGATTCCGGCAACTGGGTGCTGTCGCGCGCCTCCAAGAAGGGCGAGGAGGCGCATGTCTTCATCGACTATATGAGCCAGCCGCAGATCCAGGGCCTCATGTCGCGCAAGGTCGGCACCGCGCCGACCCTCAAGAAGGAGGTGCTCGACCTGACGCCCGAGGAGTTCGCGGCCGTTTCGTCCGACATCGAGCCGATCATTCCCCGCTACGACCTCTATACGACCAAGGCCGACTGGATCAATCAGAAGTGGACGGAGCTGATCGTGGGCTAGGCCCCTAGACCAGGTCACCGTTTCGCAGAAACGGCGACCTGCTCCATCTCTTTGTTTTAGCCGCATTTGTGCGACGCCAGGTGATTCCACCTGGCTGCAAAATGCTCTAGGACGAAAGCGCCCGGGCAGGAGGCTCGGGCGCGGGCCGGCAAAGTGAGGGATGCCGACGATGTCAGGGCTTGCATTGAAGGGCGTATCCAAGCATTTCGGCACCTTCGCCGCTGTCGACGACGTCAACCTGTCGGTGCCGCACGGCACCTTCGTCTGCCTGCTCGGCCCGTCCGGCTGCGGCAAGACCACGCTGCTCAGGATGATTGCCGGGCTGGAGGAGCCGACCGCCGGCCGCATCCTGCTCGACGGCCAGGACATCACGCCGGTTCCCACCCACAAGCGCGACCTCGGCATGGTCTTCCAGTCGCTGGCGCTGTTCCCGCATCTCAGCGTCGGCGACAACATCGCCTACCCGCTGCGCATTCGCGGCGCCGCCAAGGAGGCGCAGCGCAAGCGCACCGAGGAGCTGCTGGCGATGATCCACTTGCCGGGCTACGCCGACCGCCCGGTGAACAGGCTCTCCGGCGGCCAGCGGCAGCGCGTGGCGATCGCCCGGGCGCTCGCCATCTCGCCAAAGCTCTTCCTGCTCGACGAGCCGCTATCGGCGCTCGACGCCAAGCTGCGCGAGGCCATGCAGGTGGAGCTGAGGCAGCTTCAGCAGAAGCTCGGCATCACCACCATCGTCGTCACCCACGACCAGCGCGAGGCGATGACGATGGCCGATTTGGTGGTGGTGATGGGCGGCGGCAAGATCCGCCAGTCAGCGCCGCCGATCGACATCTATCGCCGACCGGCCGACGCCTTCGTGGCCGACTTCATCGGCTCCACCAACCTCTTGGAGATCGTCGCCGATGGTGCCGGCCGTCCCACCGTGCTCGGCGCGGCGATGCCCGGGCTCGTCGTCCCGGAGGGCCGCGGCAAGGCGGCCGTGTCGATCCGCCCGGAGGACGTGCATCTGGTTGCGCCGAGCGAGGCGGCTGTCGCCGGCACGGTCACCTTCGTGCGCGACCTGGGCGGCACCATCGAGACCTTCGTCGAGGCCGGCGGCGCCACGCTGGTGGCCGTCGCCACGCCGCGCGAGCGGCCCGATGTCGCGGCGGGCCAGCCGGTCGGCGTCGTGCTGCCGCCCGAGGCCTGCGTGGTGGTGCGGCAATGAGACAGGAGCCGCCGCGCGCGCTGGCCGACTACGCGCCGATCGTCTTCCCGGCGTTGATGCTGGTCGTCTTCTTCGTCATTCCCTTCTCGACCATGATCGCCGTGTCGTTCTTCAAGCGCGACCCGGCCGGCTTCTACACGCCCGATTTCGTGTTCGACAATTATGCGCGCTTCCTGTCGACCTTCTTCGGCAGCGTGCTCGGCTTCTCGTTGATGCTGGCGGTGGCGGTCTCGCTGACCTGCGTGGTCATCGCCTTTCCGTTCACCTATCTGCTCACCCGCCAGTCGCGCCAGGTGCAGACCGTGTGGCTGGTGGCGCTGCTGTCGGTGCTGTCGCTGTCGGAGGTCATCATCGGCTTCGCCTGGTCGACGATCTTCTCGCGCACCGCCGGCATCACCAACCTTTTGGTCGCCGTCGGCCTGATGGCCGAGCCGAAGGCGCTGCTTCCCGGCTTCGGCGCGGTGCTGACCGGCATGGTCTACCAGGCGCTGCCCTATACGATCCTCGTCCTCTACCCGGCGCTCGTGCGTCTCGACCCGACCTTGCTCGAAGCGGCGCGCACGCTCGGCGCCTCGCCGGCCCGCGCCTTCCTCAACGTCGTCGTGCCGGCGCTGCGCAACACCATCGTCGCCACGCTGATCATGGTCTTCGTCTTCGCGCTCGGCTCCTATCTCTTGCCGCAGATCCTCGGGCGCCCGCAGCACTGGACGCTGTCGGTGCTGATCACCGACCAGGCGATCTACCAGTCGAACATGCCGTTCGCCGCGGCGATGGCGGTGTTCCTCGTGCTGATGTCGCTGGCGCTCGTCGGGCTGACGCTGCTGGCCGGGCGGCGGGAGAACGCGGCATGACCGGCAAGCTGCTCCGTCGCCTCACCCTCTTCCTGGTCGGCCTGTTCCTGCTGGCGCCGCTGATCGTCGTGGCGGGCGTTTCGGTCAACGAGAAGCAGGACCTCGCCTTCCCGCCCAAGGGCTTCTCGCTCTCCTGGTACGCCGAGATCTTCGTCAATCCGGAGTGGCGAGCGGCCCTCGTCGCCTCCATCGTGCTCGCCTTGAGCGCGGCGGCCATCGCCGTGGCGATCGCCCTGCCGCTCGCCTGGTTCCTCTGGCGGCGGCATGCGCCCTGGGCGCGGGTGTTCCAGCTGCTCGGCGTCGCCCCCTTCATCCTGCCGCCGGTGATCACGGCGCTGGGCTTCCTGACCTTCTGGGCCACGCTCGGCTTCTACGGCCAGCCTTGGACGGCGGCGATCAGCCATGCGATCTTCTTCGTCACGCTGCCGCTGGTCACCCTGACACTCGGCTTCGCATCGATCGACCGCTCGCTGGTCGAAGCCGCGGCGACCATGGGCGCCGACGACCGCACCGTGGCGCGCACGGTCGTGCTGCCGTTGATCCTGCCCTATCTGGTCTCCGGCTACGCCTTCGCCTTCGTGCTGTCGCTCAACGAGTACATCGTCGCCTACATGACGGTCGGCTTCACCATGGAGACGCTGCCGATCAAGATCTTCAACGCGCTGCGCTATGGCTACACGCCCACCATGGCCTCGGTGACCATCTTCTTCGTCGCCATCGCCGCCTTGGTGTTCGGGCTGATCGCCCGCTTCGGCGACATTCGCCGGCTGCTCGGCGCCATGTCCTCGGAGACCTGAGCATGCGGCTGGCGGCCCTTCAGATGCAGGCGACGCCGGGCGACGTGGCGGCCAACCTGGCGCGCATCGGCGCCGCTGCGGAGCGCGCCGCCGCCGCCGGCGCGGCGCTGCTCGTCGCGCCGGAGCTCGCCGTCACCGGCTATGGCGCTGGCGACGCCTTTGCCGAGCTGGCCGAGCCGGCCGACGGCTCGGCCGTCGCCGCGCTGGCGGAGCTGGCTGCCGCGACCGGCGTGGCGATCGTCGCCGGCTTTGCCGAACGCGACGGCGGCGCGGTCTACAACAGCGCGGTCTTCGTCGACGGCCGCCGCCGCCCGACCGTCTACCGCAAGTCGCATCTCTACGGGCCCTATGAGCGCGAGAACTTCGTCGCCGCGCCGCCAAGCGCCACGCTGCTCGACTTTTCTGGCCTGAAGCTCGGCATGCTGATCTGCTACGACGTCGAGTTCCCCGAGAACGTCCGCCGCCTGGCGCTCGCCGGTGCCGACGCGGTGCTGGTGCCGACCGCCCTACCGGCCGGGCCCCATGCCGCCTTCATCGCCGGCAGCATGATCCCCGTCCGCGCCTTCGAGAACCAGCTGTTCGTCGCCTACGTCAACCATTTCGGCGCCGATGGCCGCTTCGCCTATGCCGGCCGCTCGGCCATCGCCGCCCCCGACGGCAGCCTGCTCGCCGAGGCGCCGGCGACGGGGGAAGCGCTGCTGCTGGCGACGATCGACCGCGGCGCCTACCGTGCCTCGGCCCTCGAAAACACCTACCTTGACGATTTGCAGCCCATGCGCGGCCACAGTCCGGGGTGACCCGCCAGACGCGCCTTCTCAGGCCAGCCAGACGTCCGCCTCCTTGTTGCGCCCCTTGAGGGGAAGACCCGGGTGGAACCGCATCTCGCGGCAGTATTTCTCCCGCACGGAACTGTCCGAAACCGCCTGCATGGCCGATTGGCTGGCGACGATGCGGCAGGAGAGGCCGCGCGTCGCGCCCTCCAGCCGCGAGGCCACGTTGACGGTGTCGCCCAGCATGGCGAATTCCATCCGCCGGGCATTGCCGATGTCGCCGAGCACGACCGGCCCGAAATGCACGCCGACCGAAAGCTGGACCGGCTCCAGCCCCTGTTCGACCCGTTCCGCATTGAGCCGGCCGATGCGGCTCTGCATTTCGAAGGCGGCAGCGATGGCGTTGGCCGCATCGGCCGGCGACGGCTGCGGCGTGCCGAAGCTCGCCATCAGGCCGTCGCCCATATACTTGTCGAGCGTGCCGCCATGGGCGAAGACCGCCTCTTCGAGCGCGGCATGGAAGTCGCGCAGCAGGGAGATCACCTCCTCCGGTGCCTTCCCCTCGGCATAGCGCGTGAAGCCGACGATGTCGGCAAACAGCACGGCGACGTCCTGCGAGCGGACGCCGCCTAGCGGCTCGTGGCGTTGCGCCAACTCCTCCACCATGGAGGGCGGAAAGTAGCGCGACAGGTTGGCCCGCTCCGCCGCCAGGTCGGCTTGGCGGAGCAGGAGGTCGTTGGAGCGCCGCGACTTCAGGGCAAGGATGCTGGAAATGATGACGAACACCGTCACCTCCTGCACCCGGTTGGTGAAATTGACGCTGTTGGGGTCGAGCAGGTCGAACATCCGCTCGTTGCCGGCCAGCGCTTGCCGCACGCTGTCCGACAGCTCCGGATAGGTGGTCCCGAACGCCACGACGCCGCCGACCCCGGCCAGCCAGGTCGCCGCCGTCCACAGACCGATGCTTTGCACCGTCCGCCAGCTGTAGGCGAGCGTCGAGCCGGCCAGGAAGATGAAGAAGTAGGCGAACCCTTCGAACCGAAACTGGAACGCGGTTGGCCAGTCTTCGCTGGACAGCGGGTTCGGCACCGTCAAGGTGAGGGTCAGGAGAAGCAGGTCGGCGAAGATCAGCAAAAGCTCGGTGCGCGACTGCCCGACGCGCGCCGCCCTGAGCTGCGCCAACCCGATGAGCACGAACAGAACCAGCAGGGCTTCATAGTACAACACCTCGACGCGCGGATTGAGGTAGAGCAGCAACAGCGCCACGACGCCCAGCGCCGCCGTGCGCGCCGAGGTGGCGATGCGCTGGCCCTGCATCTTCTCGACTTCCAGGGCCCGCGCCAGGTGCGGGTTGCGCTGCGCCAGCCCTTCCTCCGACAGCCGGGTCGACGACGGTCGGTTCCAGAACAGGAAGGTCCGGCGACCCTCCGCGACGTGCTGCTGAGCCGAATCCATGACCATGCCCTCGTTGGACGTGCCCGACCATGTACATGATAGCCGATCGATTCGACGAAAAGCGGAAATGATCTAGAGTCGCCCGCGCGTCAGGCGATACCAGCGGATATAGCCGAGCCGGGCCTGTTCGCGGAACAGGGTCAACAGGCCTGCCGCGGCGATCACCAGCAGCCCGAGGATCGACAGCGCGTCCGGATATTCGTTGAAGAACGCCGCGCCGATCAGCACCGCCCAGATCATCTGCGAATAGTGCGTCGGGGCAATGTGGTTGGCGGGGCTGTGCCGCGTCGCCAGGAACTGCAGGCGGTTTCCGGCGGCCGTGCAGGCGCCGGATAAGAGCAGCACGAAGAGCAGCGGCCAGGAGGGCATGGAAAACGTCGTGACGGCCGCCGCGCCGGCGTTGAACACCAACCCGTAGGCGACCAGCGTTCCCAGCACCGCCGTCTGCCGCTCGCCGGCGATCGATCGCATCAGCACGATGGACAGCGCAGCGCAGAGCGCCGCGCCGAGCGCCGCCAGATGGCCGATCTCGAGCACGCGGACGCCGGGTCGCACCACCATCAGGACGCCGGCAAAGCCTGCGAACACCGCCGCCCAGCGCCAGATGCCGACCTTTTCCTTGAGGACGACGATCGACAGCAGCGTGACGAACAGCGGCGACAGGAACAGCAGCGCATAGACCTCGGCGAGCGGGATCGAGGTGAAGGCGTAGACGCTGAATATGCCGGCTGCCATGCCCAGCGCCGCGCGGGCATGCACCTTGAGCGGCCGGCGCATCTGCCAGAAGTTCGACCAGTCCTCGCCGGCCGGTTTCACCAAGAGCAGGAACAGCCCCGAGAACAGGATGTTGAAGAAGCCGATCTCGAAGATGGTCAGCGAACCGCCGAGGCTCTTGATGAGGCCGTCGCCCCATGCGTAGACCGCATAGGCCAGAAGGGCCAGAAGAATGCCGTTTGTCACGTCGGAAGGACTTAAATGTCGAGGGGCGCCAAGCGGTAGACCGAACCGCTGCGCCCTTCAAGCGCCCGATTGTCGCGTCTCGAAAAGCGCGTCGGCCTAGGGGTCGGGCGTGAGCGGCGAAGGCACGCCGACGCGGATCAGCTGCGAAAAGTCGGGCGACAGGCCAGCCTTCCGTGCCCGCTCGTCGATATGCGCCTTGAGCCTGAGTTCCGCCAAGGACAGTCGGCTGTCGAGCGCGCCCAAGGAATAGGCGTAGTCGGGAAGATAGCCATTGACGATGATGCGCCAATCGAGGGGGATCATGTCGCCGACGGCCCGAACCATCTTGAAGATGGTGGTCGTGCAATTCGTGGTGATGGAATTGTAGAACGCAGGAGATGTCGAAAGAGCATTTGCGTCGGCGACATATTCCAGCAGCAGCTTCCTGGCCGCCTCCGGAGGAGTCCTCAGCCGATAGAGCTGGACGTCTTCCCCCCGGATATTCGTTCGCACGCCGACGACGTCGCGCTCATCCGCCGCGACGATCACCAGCGGATTGCTCTTGAACAGGTCGGCAAGCGGCGAGAATTCGCCGCCTCTGCGACGGCGGACCTCGATCGACCACGCGAGCTGATCGCCATCGGCGAAGCCGAAGCTCATGATCACATGCGCCATGTCCGGGCCGGCCCAGTAGGACATGAAGAGATCGAGGCTCTGGAGCTGGCTCAAATCGTAGCTTCGCGTCGTCCAGCGCTCGGTGAAGTCGTCGTCGCTGCGCCAATCGAAATCGCGGACGTTCGTCACGGTGAGCCGGTCGCCGTCGAGCACCCCGGTCGCCTGGCGCGCGACGTCCGGGGCCCAGTCGGCCTGCGCCGGCGGCTTTATCGTGCTCCACCAGACCATGAGCACGACGAAGGCCGCGAGAAAGACGATCAGCGCACGAAGGCGCAGACGTCCGAACAGAGCGATGATCGTTGCCAGGCCGAGCACGACGAACAGGGCGCAGGCAAAGCCCCTGCCCCAAATTGGCACAGGCAAGCGAAACCATAGGGCAAGGCCCGCCCACGCGGTTGCGATGGCCACGGCGGCCATGAGCGCCATCGTGTGCAAGATCCAGATGGTGCGGCGCAATCCTGCCCTCCGACGCGCCGGACGTGGCGCGGCCGGCAGGATAGGAGATGGAGGGCGAAAACGGAAAGAGGAGTTCACCGGCGCCGCGCCCTCTGTGTGGCTCTGATCCCATTGGCAATTGCATGAGCGGCGATCATGAGCGCAAGATGCTCTTCCCGGCTCGTTGGGGAGATTTGGCCGTGAGCGAAACGACCGAGCGTCGTCTCACAGTGATCATGGTTGCGGATGTCGTTGGCTACAGCCGCCTCATGGAGGCGGATGAAGCCAGAACCCTGGCAGCCTTGAGATCCCGCCGCAAAGCCATCCTGGAGCCAGTGCTGCGGGCGCATGGCGGCCGGGTCGTCAAGCTGATGGGCGATGGCGTGCTGGTCGAGTTTGCCAGCGCGGTCAACGCCGTCGTGGGAGCCGTCGAGCTTCAGGAAAAGATGGGCCGGGCGAATGACGACGAGCCGGAATCGCAGCGCATCCTGCTTCGGGTCGGCATCAACCTCGGCGACGTGATCGGTGAAGACGCCGACATCTTCGGCGAGGGCGTCAACATCGCCGCGAGACTCGAATCGCTGGCCGAGCCCGGCGGCATCTGCGTTTCGGCCAAGGTCCTCGAAGAGGTCAGGGGCAAGGTCGCGCTGGTCGAGGAGAGCTTGGGCGAGGTCGCGCTGAAGAACATCGCCCGGCCCGTGCATGTCTTTCGAATTCGTCAGCCGTCGCCTCCCTCGGGCAAGCCGCGAGGCCTTGCTCTTCCCGACAAGCCTTCCATCGCGGTTCTGCCGTTCGAGAACATGAGCGGCGATGCCGAGCAGGAATACTTTGGCGACGGCCTGGCTGAAGACATCATCACGGCATTGTCACGCGTCAGGGGTTTCTTCGTCATCGCGCGCAACTCGACCTTCGCCTACAAGGGCAAGTCGGTCGACGTTCGCCAGATCGCTCGCGATCTCGGGGTTCGCTATGTCCTCGAAGGAAGCGTCAGGCGATCGGGAGACCGGTTGCGCGTCACCGGCCAGCTGATCGACGCTTCGAGCGGCGCCCATGTCTGGTCGGAGCGCTATGACCGCGCCGTGACCGACATCTTCGCGGTGCAGGACGAGATCACCGAAAGCGTGGTGGCGTCGATCGAGTCGCAGGTCTATGCCGCGGAGAACGTCCGCTCCGAAGGCAAGCCGACCGAGAGCCTGACGGCATGGGGATGCGTCGTGAGGGCCATGCCTTACGTGTGGTCCTGGGCCGCGCAGGACAATCAGAACGCCGTAGGCCTGCTCAAGCAGGCGCTTGAAGCCGACCCCAGCTACGCGCGGGCCAGCAGCCTTCTCGCTTGGGCGTATGCCGCGCGAGCCCAGCTTGGCTGGTCCGATGCTTCGGACGAGCTGGAGAAGGCCTTGACGATGGCGCGCCAGGCCATCGAGCAGGATTGGGAGGACCCGTGGGCCCATCTCTCCGCCGGCTACGTGCACATGGTGTCGCGTCGCTCCGTCCCCGCGGTCCAGGAGTTCAGCGAGGCCCTGGAGAGGAACCCGAACTTTGCCTTTGCCCACATGCTGCTGGGCTCGACCTATGGGTATGCGGGTAAGTCCGACGAGGGGTTGCGGCATGTTTCGCTCGCCCAGCGGATCAGCCCGCGCGACTTCAATCAGGCGGCGAATTATTCGGTCAAAGGTCTTTGCCACCTGATGGCGGGACGGTTCGATGAGGCCGAGGCCTTCGAATGGCGCGCGGTGAAGCTGCGCCCGCACTTCGGAACGGCGTGGCGGACCCTAGCCGCCGCGGCGGGACTCGCCGGCCACCCCGACGTGGCCGCGGAAGCTCTGGCCCACATGAAGCGCCTGCAGCCCGATGTTTCGCTCGACTGGATCGAGCGGTATCACCCCATTGTTCAGGCAGAGGACCGGGCCCTCTACATCGAGGGTCTGCGTCAAGCCGGTCTGGACTAGTCCCGCCTGTCGGTCGGACGGAGCTGTGGCTTGGCGCCAGCCAGGTTCCCCTCGATCCGCTCCGCCACCAGGCGCTGAAGCTGCCAGAGGTTGCGATCGCGAATACCTTTGGCTTCGAGGTGGGAAACGGTGTTCAGCAGGTACTCCGCCCCGGAACCCCAATGGCCGCAGGCCCGAGCCAGGACCTCGGCGACCGCGTCGAGAGACTGGCGGCCGGCATAGAGTGGCGAGGCGCGGTTCATGACGAAGGCCAGCGCCGGTACGGCACCCGAGGCGATCTCGACCGTGATCCATCGAGGCATGCTGTTGATCGGCTTGTAGGTGAACTCGCGTCGGAAGAGCCTGCCGAATTGGTCTTCGAGGCTACCGCTGGGAAGGTCGAACAAGACGCCTCGGCATTGCCCTCCACGATCCAGGGCCATCATGAGGCCGGGTTGCTCCGACGTACCCCGAAACCGCGTCAAGCGGAGGCAGAAGGCGCGATGCCAGCCCCGCGCGACGCCCAACTGCTCGCCGACATGCTCGACCTCCGGTTTCCAGATCAATGAACCGTAAGCGAAAAGGCGGGTCGGCGCCGACGGGGCTGGATGGGTCCGGATCATTTGCTCGACCCAACCGTCGTAGTCGGCATCCGAGTGCAACTCGGCACCTGTCGTCAGGCCCTGGTCGGCGATGACCTTGTGCACCATCGCGACATGATCGACCGTCAAACTGAGCATTCTCGGTTCTTTCGGCATCCGTCCCCCGTCGGCGCGCCTCGCAAGCCGCCGCCGCAACTTACCGTTTGTCGCCCAAATATTGGAAGAGTGCCTGCTTCCACCAGTCGCTCTCGAGCGTCTCGAGCAGCGCGATGTTCAGTCTTTCCCGCAGTTTGCTGTCGTTTGGGACGGCGATCGCATAGGCCTGTTCGTCGAAGGTCATGTCCAGCACCTGCAGGCTGCCTGCGTAGCTTTCGCCGATCAGCCAACTGAGGAGCGGCCTGTCATAGACAAACGCATCGATGGTGCCGCGCCGCAATGCGTCCAATCCATCTCCTACAGTCGAGAATCCTCGATGCTGAATCTGCCTGGAGTTCGAGATATGCCGCCGTTGACGAATGGCTCACATTGCCGACACGAACATTGGTCAGGTCGCTCTCGCTCTGCACGATGCCTTCCATTCGCTCGACGGTGAGGACCGAAGTCACGCCTGCCGTGAAAATCGCGATCGCGATGATCGAACCCATCATCCAGATCACGGCCAGGACGCGGCCCGGCGTCGTCTGGGGTCCAAAATTCCCGGTGCTCGCTTGTGTTGCGGCGATGGTCGACCACCACATGCTCGAAAAGAGGCCTTGAAGGATGCCGCCGCCAAAATCCTCGTTCTTGCGCCGCTCGAACAGCCACAGCAGCACCCCGACCGTCAACGAGAGCCCCATCAATGCAAGGATGGCCTGCAGGAATCCGAACGAGGTGAGGGAATTCACGATGGGACGCCATGACGCTTCGCGATTGAGCGACGTCGCAACACCCAGTCCGGTGACGTAAAAGGGCTGCGTGAAGTCGACGACGCGTTCGCGATCCGCCGTGACGGTGATGGCTGCCGTCGCCGCGTCGAACTGGCCTTTTGCGACGCCATCGATTTGTGCCTGGACGTCCGGAACTTCAACGAAGCGAAACTTGAGATGGGTCCGTTCTGCAAGCTTGCGCCAGAGGTCCACGCTCAAGCCCGACCAGGTGCCGTCCTCGACCTTGAATGCAAAAGGCGGAGCGGCCTTGATCGCCACGGTGACTTCCTGATCGGCGGATGCGGGGTGTTTCGACCGGGCTTGTCGTTTGAGCGGAAGCAACGCACGCCCTGACAAGCAAGAACACCATGGCGAGGACGAAGTTGAAGCATTGGGGGATGCGCATTGCGTGATCCGTTTGCCTAGCAAGACCATTTGGCGGCGCCGGGTGCCGCATTGAAAATCTCCCCGAGCCTTTCCATATTGACTAGCCTTGCCATGGCTGGACCAGCGTGGCGACTCACCCGGGATGAATAGACGTAGACGCCACGCATCGTGCGGGTTTCAAGAGAATATCCTTTGGCGACAGTGACAAAACCGATTGTTTCCAAGACATTGCTCTTCAGCAAGCTGCTCTTGCTCATGGCTCTCCCCGTTCAGTTGATGCCGTCGTCTTCCCATGCCCAGACTGCAGGGTTGGTAACTTTCGTTCCACTCGATGACGATGTCACTGCCGCGGAGGCCAGCGCGATTGAAAAGGCAGGAGAGATCACCAACGCTGTCAAGAACTCGGATTGCTTTCGCGATTTCATGACAACGCGGAAGCTTTTGCAAACCAACGGCCGTGCCCCGCACGAGGTCGCTGCCCATCTCCGCGGTATCTCAGGAACCGTTCGTGTCGGGTTTTATTTCCGCTGCCTGGAGGGCAGGCCAGGTTGCACGTCGCCGACATCTGCGGTGGCCTACCGATTGCCACCGGACACCACGGTGTACATCAACAAAGCCTACTACGAGGTCGAAAGCGAAAACTTCGACCTCTATGAACTTGCCGGCTCGCTGGCCCACGAGGCGGTGGGGCATGCCCTTGGTGGCTATCAGCACGCCTTCGATTGGACGCCCGCTCGCGATTTCTCGGTGCCGTATTCGATCAGCGGTGCCAGCAGCGGCAACGACGACGCCTTCCGACACTGCCGCGCGCCGCTGGGGTTCGGGCACCCGGCGCGCAATCCATAAGATATTGACTTCATTAGCGAAACTGGCGCACCCGACAGGATTCGAACCTGTGACCTCTGCCTTCGGAGGGCAGCACTCTATCCAGCTGAGCTACGGGTGCCTGGGTCGCTTCATAGCCGAACCCGGAGACCGCATCAACTGCAACCGCGCCGGCCGCCCGCCACCGTCACGCGCCGCGCTCGCCTCACCCGAGCGACGAGGCGATGCCGCGCAGCACCCCGGCGGCGTCGCGCTCGATCGGATCGCCGTGCGACACCAGGATGCGTCGCAGGCCCGGCTCGCCCGCCCACGCCGTGAGCTGCGCCGCCAGCGCAGCCTTGTCCTTGACCAGCATGAGGCGCGCCAGGCGTGGAAGCCCCGGCGGCGCGCCGCCGAAGCCCATCAGCCTGACGATGATCCCGGTCATGAAGTCGTGCGGCTCGCGGACGTTGCCGATGAGGTCGTTGATCACCAGCGTCAGCCCGTCGGCGCGCCGCACCTCGAGCGCCGCCTCGCCGCCGCCGGTCCCCGGAACCACCACGAACCGCACCTGCGGATCGCCTAGCGCGTCGTCGGTGGCGTCGACCGGAACCGCCTCCTCGGCGCGCTGCCGTGCCCCCGGCGGCGCCAGCACGCGGATCGCCGGGTAGCGCTGCTTCCAGATCCGCGCATCGAGGCGGTGCACCGCATTGGGCACGATCAGCGCGGCCGGCGTGCCCATCGCCTCGATGCGCGCCATCCCCGCCTCGTCGAGGGCGATGGCGCTGAAGATGGCGGTGCCGCCCTCGGCGAGGCGCGCCACCGTCATCCGCCGCGGGAAGGTGCAGAGCGGCAGCCGGATGTCCTGGACCACCGTCAGCAGCCCGTCGTCGACCTCCTCGACGGGCCCATGCGGCTTGACCTCCCACGTTTCCTTCACCGCCGACATGCCATGCCTCGCCCACTTTCCGCTATGTCCAGGCGAAGCGCCGCCGCTACGGCCTGGCTTCCAGGACGATGTTGAACGGCGTCTCCGCGGCCCGCCGGAACCGCGTGAATCCGCCGGCCGTCACCACCTGGCGCAGCTTCGCCTCGCCGGCCTGGGCGCCGAGCCCCAACCCCACCTCCTGCGCCAGCGAGGCCGGCGTGCAGATGAAGGTCGACGCGGCATAGTAGACGCGGCCGACCGGATTGAGGTTGGCCGCCAGATGGTCGTGCGCGAACGGCTCGACGATCATCCAGGTGCCGTCGCTCCTCAGCGCCTGGCGCACATGCGCGGCCGCCCCTTGCGGGTCGCCCATGTCGTGCAGGCAATCGAAGAAGCAGACGAGATCGTAGGTGCCGGGGAACGCCTTCGCCGGCGCCACCTCGAACTGCGTGTTGCCCGCCAGGCCGGCCTCTTCCGCGGTGCGGCGCGCTCGCTCGATCGACGGCGCATGATAGTCGAAGCCGAAGAAGCGCGATTTCGGGAAGGATTTCGCCATGAGCAGGGTCGAGGCGCCATGGCCGCATCCGACGTCCGCCACCTCGGCGCCGTGCTTCAGCTTCTCCACCACGCCGTCCAGCGCCGGCAGCCAGGCCTCGACCAGGTTGGCATTGTAGCCCGGCCGGAAGAACCGCTCCGTGCCGCGGAACAGGCAGGCGCTGTGCTCGTGCCAGCCCATGCCCTTGCCGGAGCGGAACGCCTGGCTCACCTTCTCCTCGTCGATCCACAGGGCGGACAGCACCTCGAAGGCGCCGGCCATGAAGGCCGGGCTGTCCTCGTTGGCGAACACCTGCTCCTGCTCCGGATTGAGATGAAACCGCTCGCTGGCCTCGTCGTAGTCGACATAGCCGGCCGCCGCTTGCGCGGCGAGCCACTCCCGCACCAGCCGCTCCTGGGTGCCGGTGCGGCCGGCCAGCTCGGCCGCGGTCATCTTGCCGCCCTCGCTCATCGCCTTGAAAAGCCCCAGCCGGTCTCCCAGCACGACGCCGGCTCCGGTGGCGATCGCACCGAGATCGCCGACCATCTTTCCTAGAAATTCGTTGAGTTTGTCTTGGTTGAGTTCAGGCACTGATACCTCCCAAGGTCTCTATGTCTTCACTCTTCTTTTATACGCAAGAGTTCACCTCAAGTCGACGGAAAGGTCTACTCAGCCGAAGCGTGCAGATGACGCGCCAACGACTTCCAGGCGAGCGCAGTCAGCTCTCCTGCGGAAACGCCAGCACTTCGATCGGCTCGCTGAGGCCCTTGACCTGGAAGGCGCCGAGGCTCTCCATGTCCGGGACGCGCCCCGCCATTTCGGCGAACGCCAAGGAGAACAGCACCGGCCGCCGCACGGTCTTGGTCAGCGACTCGATGCGCGAGGCGAGGTTGACCGCCGGCCCGATGACGGTGAAGTCGAGCCGCTTCCGCGACCCGATATTGCCATACATCACGTCGCCCACATGGACGCCGATGCCGTAGCCGAGCGTCGGCCGCCCGTCGCTGACGTGCCGGGCGTTGAGCGCCCGCATGCCGGCCTGCGCCTCGTCGATCGCCGTCAGCAGGTTGGTGCAGGCGCGCGGCTGGTTGAGCGGGAAGATCGCCAGGAAGCCGTCGCCCATCAGCTTCAGGATCTCGCCGCCATGCGCCGTCATCGGCTCGCACATGGCATCGAAATACTCGTTCAGGAGACCGATGACGTCGTCGCGCGGCCAGGCGTCGGAAATGGCCGTGAAGTCGCGCAGGTCGCAGATCAGGATGGCCGCGCCGACCGTCATGCCGCTGCCGCGGGTGGTGGCGCCGGCCAGGATCGCTTCGCTGGCATGCGTTCCGACATAGGTGTCGAGGAGTGTGCGCGCCAGGCGGTTCTTGATGCGGATCTCGCTCACCAGCGCGAACGCCGGCAAGAGGTCGCGGAGATAGGCGAGGTGGGCCGTCTCGAAGCCTCCCGCCACGTCGGTCGAGAAGGTGACCACGTGGCGCTTGCCGAGCGTGTGGTCGATCGGCCACGCCACGTAGTCGGTGTAGCCCTCCGCGGCCAGCTCGTCATAGAGCGGGTAGCCGCCCGTCTTGGCCTTGTCGAGCCGCCGCCGCACCTCGGGCGCGCCGCTGTTGATCTCGTAGATGGGGCTGTTGAGATATTGCGGCGTCTCTTCGATGCCGTAGTCGAAGGTGCGGAACTCGGCTTGCGACATGCCGCGCCTCCACAGCATGCGCGCGCCTTGCCATTGCGGGTTGTCGATCCGCAAATGGAGCGTCGACCTGGCGATCGGCACGCCTTCCTGGCCGAGCTTGCCGCACATCTCCACCAGGATGTTGTCGAGGAAGCGCTCGCTGCGCGTCTCGCCCACCAGCCAATCGAGGATGCGTCGCCGGCCTGCCGGCCAGACGCCGTCTTCCGTCTGCCGATGGCGCTCGTTCGCAACCGTCTCCGGGGTCGTATCCATGTGCGGGCTCCCGTTGCGGGCGTAGGGGGACGAGCGCGTCGGGGGACGTGACGCGCCCTCGATCCCGGCCTAGACTGGACGGGCCGCAGCATAGGAGGGAAATGCGCCATGGCCAAGGAACTCGACAAGGGGATCACGCCGAACGGCAGCGGGCACGACGGCCGCCAGTGGAACATCCTCGGCCAGGCCTATTTTCCGAAGGCCTCCTGCGAGACGAGCTTCGCCTTCGAGACCAACAGCGCGCCCGGGCAGTTCGTGCCCGTGCACATCCACCCGAACCAGGACGAGTTCATCCTGGTTCAGGAGGGCGAGCTCGACCTGAAGCTCGACGGCCAATGGATGAAGGCCAGGGCCGGCGATCTCGTGCGCATGCCGCGCGGCATCCCGCACGGCTATTTCAACAAATCCGACCAGCCGGCCCGCGCGCTGTTCTGGGTGTCGCCGGCCGGCCGGCTCGAAGCGCTGTTCGACGCCCTGCACGACCTGTCCGACATTCCCGAAGTGCTGCGGCTGTCGGCCGAGCACGAGGTCGACTTCCTGCCGCCGGAAGCCAACGAGTGACCTAACCCTCTGGGCCGCCCAGGCGCTTCTCGAACCAGTGATGCGCATAGGGCTCGTCGTTGAACGCCGCCACCTCCTGGTAGCCGGCGCGCCGATAGAGCGCCTGCGCCTCCGTCAGGGCGCGGTTGGTCTCCAGATGAAGCCGCGTCAGCCCGGCGTCGCTCGCCCGCGCCTCCAGCGCTGCCAAGAGGCGCCGTGCAATGCCGAGGCCGCGCGCCTCCGGCGCCGTCCACATGCGCTTCACCTCGCCGACGCCGTCCGGTCCGAATTTCAACGCCGCGCAGCCGGCCGGGGCGCCGTCGAGCCAGGCGACGAGCAACACGCCGGCCGGCGGCGTCAGCTCGGCCGCGGATGCGGAGATGCTGCGGGCCGGATCGAAGCCGCCGTCGAAGCGCCCCGCAAGCTCGCCGAAATAGCCGGACAGGCAATGCCGCGCCGCCTGGCTGTCGGGCGGTTCCGGCCTGATCTCGATGCTCGCCGCCTTGAGCAGCCGCTCCACCTGCGCCATCGCGCCGACCAGCCGGTCCTGCTCCTCCGCCGACAGCGGCGAGAGCAGCGACGCCGCGAGCGAGTCGGAAAGGCGGTCGTAGACCCCTCGCTCCGCTTGCCCCGCCTCGGTCAGCACGGCGCGCCGCACCCTGCCGTCGGCGGCCGGGCGCGTCCCGGCCAGACCCTGGCGTTCCAGCGAGCGCAGCAGCCGGCTGAGATAGCCGGAATCGAGCCCCAGCCGCTCGCGCACCGTCCTGAGCTCGACCCCGTCGTCGCCTGCCGCGCCGATTTCTGCGATCAGCCGCGCCTCGCCGATCGGCCGGCCGCGGCTCAGATAGCTGTCCTCCAGCACGCCGACGCGCTGCGTGACGCGGCGGTTGAAGGCCCTCACCTGCCGGATGTGCTCGTCCAACATTCTCTGACTATAGTCAGAGAAATCGCCCCCGCGCAATCTCGCGCTTGGCGACGATCTGTCGGGAGGAAGCGTCAGTTCCAGGAAAGCAGCGCGCCGCCGCCCGGCCGGCTCGCTTGCGGCAAATAGCGCACGATCAGCGCTTCGACCTCCGCATTGCGGGCCTTGGCGGTGGCGCCGCCCATCACCACGACCACCAGCTTTCGGCCGTCGGCGTTCACCGAGGTCACGATGTTGTACCCCGAGGCGCGGATATAACCGGTCTTGATGCCGTCGACGCCGTGCACGCGGCCGAGCAGATCGTTGTGGCCGCGCACCATCCTTCCGCGATAGGCGAAGTCGCGCGCCGAGAAATAGCCGTACTGGCTGGGGAAGCGCTGGCGCAGCGCCATGCCGAGCAGCGCCATGTCGCGGGCCGTCGTGCGCTGCCCCGCATCCGGCAGGCCCGAGGCGTTCTGGAACGTGGTTCCTGTCATGCCGAGCTGCCGGGCGCGCGTCGTCATCATCGCCGCGAACTGCTCCTCGCTGCCGCCGAGATACTCCGCCACCGCCACGGCGACGTCGTTGGCCGACTTGGTGCACAGCGCCTGGATCGCCGAGATCGCCGGGATGCTGTCGCCCGGACGGACGCCCAGCTTGCTCGGCGGCCGCGACGCGGCATAGGCCGAGACGGGGATCGGCGTCGCATTCGTCACCCGCCCTTGCTGCATCGCCTCGAACAGCATGTAGAGCGTCATCATCTTGGTCAGCGAGGCCGGGTAGCGCGGCGCGCTCGCATTGGCCGAATAGAGCACTTGCCCGTTGCTGCCGTCGACCACGACTGCCGCATACTTGCCGGTCGCCGAAAGGTCGAGCGCGCTCGCCGACGGCGTCGTGGTCTGCAAGGCCTCGCTGGTCGAGCAGGCGGCCAGGAGCAGCGCCATCATGAGGGCGGCGAGCGCCTTGCCATGCGCTCGAACTCGTTCGATCCCCGATCTCACCAGACGCTCCCCACGCATTCTCCGGCCCGCTCTCCGCCTTCCCATGACCAATCCGCTGCCTGTCGTCAATCTGCAAGGCGCGCTTCCGGGGGTGTCAATAGCGTCATGCGGGTAGGCGGCGCCAACATTGCTAAGACTGGTTGCAGGCCGGTTAATTCATGTGAAATGTTCGTTCTGTAAGCCTTTCCCCATGGAAGGGCCGGCCCCGCCGAGGGAAAGGGGCCGCCCGTGGTGGGCCGATGGCAGAAGCAAAGCGACGGGACGGCGATGCCGCGACGGGCCTGGCGGAGCTTGCGTCCGCCGTCCGCCACCTCGGCGACTACGTCGACACCCTGCGCGAGCGCCTCCGCTATCTGGAGGCGGTGGTCGAGAATTTCCCGGGCGGCCTGTCGCTGTTCGACGGCAATCTCGACATGGTCCTGTGCAACGAGCGCCTGAAGGCCCTGCTCGACTATCCGGACGACCTGTTCAAGGCCGGCAACCCGTCCCTCGAGGACCTTTTCCGCTTCAACGCCGCCCGCGGCGAGTATGGTCCCGGCTCGCCGGACGAGCAGGTGGCCAGGCGCATGGCGCTGGTGGCGACGCGCCGCAGCCACGTCTACGAGCGCACCCGCCCCGACGGCACCATTCTCGAGATCCGCGGGGCCCCGGTGGAGGGCGGCGGCCTCATCACCACCTATCTCGACGTTACCGAGCAGCGCCGCGACCAGGCCGCCATCGCGCACCTGGCCCACCACGACGCCCTCACCGGGCTGCCCAACCGGGCGCTCTTCGGCGATCGGCTGGCAACGGCGATCGCGCTCGCCAAGCGCAGCGGCATCGTCGCCGTCCACTATCTCGACCTCGACGGCTTCAAGCCGGTCAACGACCGGCTCGGGCATGCCGTCGGCGACGCGCTGATCAAGGCCGTCGCCGCGCGCCTGACGGAGGCGGTGCGCGAGAACGACACCGTCGCGCGGCTCGGCGGCGACGAATTCGCCATCGTGCAGACCGGCATCCGCGAGGAGACCGACGCCGCCATCCTGGCGCGCCGGGTGCTCTTCACCTTCGGCGAGCCCTTCGTGGTCGAGGCGGCGCGGCTGAGCCTGAAGGTCAGCATCGGCATCGCCCTGGCGCCCAAGGACGGCTCGACCTCGGAGGAGGTGCTCGCCAAGGCCGACGCGGCGCTCTACCGGAGCAAGGCGGCCGGCGGCGGGCGCTTCAGCTTCTTCGACCTCGGCTAGAGCAGGATCCCAAAAAGTGGATGCCGGTTTTTGGAAAAGATCATGCTCAAACAATAGGATTAGAGTGCGAGGACGATTCGAAGAAGCGTCATTGCGCTCTAGGCGATCGGGCCGCACTGCCGGCTTGAACTTTCCGCGCGACCCGACAGAATGCCGCTAAGCTGCGAAGGGTCGCCATGTCAGAGATCGCCAAGCTTGCCGCCGCCATCTTCAAGCGCGCCGCCAAGACACGACGCTTCGTCGTCGGCATCGCCGGTCCGCCCGGCGCCGGCAAGTCGACCATCGCCGAGGAGCTGCGCACGCTATTGCCCGAGGGCACGGCGGTCGTCGTGCCGATGGACGGCTTCCATTTCGACGACGCAATCCTCGTCCGCCGCGGCCTGAGCGAGCCGCAAGGGCGCGCCCGAGACCTTCGATCTGGCGGGCTTCGAGCATCTGCTTGGCCGCATCCGCGCCGCCGAGGCGGAGATCGCGATCCCGGTTTTCGACCGCAGCATGGAGCTGTCGCGCGCCGCCGCCGACATCGTCGAGGCGTCGACCAAGTTCGTGCTGGTCGAGGGCAACTATCTGCTGCTCGACGAGGAGCCGTGGACGCGGCTGGCGCCGCTGTTCGACTTCACCGTCTTCCTCGACGTGCCCCGCGACGAGCTGGAGCGCCGCCTCGTGCAGCGTTGGGACGACCACGGCCGCACGCCGGAGGACGCACGGGCCTGGATCGCCTCCAACGACATGCCCAATGTCGATCGCGTGCTGGCGCGTCGTCGCCCGTCCGATCTCGTGCTCGAGGTGCGTCCCGGCTCCGGCCGTTGACGCGACGCGCCAGGCGGGCCAATCATCCGGCGGGAAACGGAAGCGAGCGCGCCATGGAACAAGCGGATATCGGCCTGATCGGGCTTGGGGTCATGGGGTCCAACCTGGCCCTCAACATCGCCGAGAAAGGCCACCGCGTGGCCGTCTTCAACCGCACGACGGCGCGAACCCGTGCTTTCGTCGCGTCGGCGGGCAGCCTCGCCGAGCGGCTGGTCCCCTGCGAGACCGTCGAGGCGCTGGCCGCCGCCATTCGCCCGCCGCGCCCGGTCATCCTGATGGTCCAGGCCGGCAGCGCCGTCGACGAGCAGATCGCGCTGTTGCGCGGCGTGCTCTCCGACGGCGACATCGTCATCGACGCCGGCAACGCCAACTTCCGCGACACCATGCGCCGCTTCAAGGAGCTCGAAGGCACCGGCCTCACCTTCATCGGCATGGGCGTCTCGGGCGGCGAGGAGGGGGCAAGGCACGGTCCGTCGATCATGGTGGGCGGCACGCGCGCCTCCTACGACCGCATCGAGCCCGTCCTGACCGCGATCGCCGCGAAGTACCAGGGCGAGGCCTGCTCCGCCTGGCTGGGGACCGACGGCGCCGGCCATTTCGTCAAGACCATCCACAACGGCATCGAATATGCCGACATGCAGATGATCGCCGAGATCTACGGCCTGCTGCGCGACGGGCTCGGCATGAGCGCCGCCGAGATCGCCCCCGTCTTCGAGGGCTGGAACCGCGGCCGGCTCAACTCCTACCTGATCGAGATCACCGCCAAGGTCCTCGCCGCGCAGGATCCCGGCTCGGGCAGGCCGGTGGTCGACATCATCCTCGACCGCGCCGGCCAAAAGGGCACCGGCAAATGGTCGGTCATCGAGGCGCAGACCCTCGGCGTCCCGGCCACCGCCATCGAGGCGGCGGTCGCCGCCCGCGTGCTGTCGGCCATGAAGGGCGAGCGCGAGGCGGCCGCCCGCGCTTACGGCGAAGCGCCGGCCGCATCGCTCGCCGCGAAACGCGACGCGACGCTCGCCGACCTGGAGCTGGCACTGTTTGCCGGCAAGATAGCCGCCTACGCCCAGGGCTTCGCGGTGATGAACGCCGCCTCCGAGGCGTTCGGCTGGCAGTTGCCGCTGCCGACGATCGCCAAGATCTGGCGCGCCGGCTGCATCATCCGCTCGCAGTTCCTGGGCACGCTGGCCGAGGCCTTCGAGGCCGGCGGCGCGACGGGCAACCTGCTGATGGCGCCGGCCTTCGTCGCCATGATGAAGGAGGCCGAGGGTCCGCTGCGCCGCACCGTCGCGCGTGCCGTCGGCGCCGGGCTGCCGGTGCCCGCGCTGGCGGCCGCACTCGCCTATTTCGACGGCTATCGGCAGGCGCGCGGCACCTCCAACCTGATCCAGGCGCAGCGCGATTTCTTCGGCGCCCACGGCTTCGAGCGCATCGACGCGCCCGGCGCCCATCACGGCCCGTGGGGCGGCGCCTAGCCCAGCCGCTGCGTGCTGCCGCGCACCACCAGCGTCGCCGCCAGCATCTCGCTGGCAGGCGCGCCGTCGTCGCCCTGGCCGCCGCCGGCGATGAGGCCGATCAGCACGCTCGCGGCGCGGCCGCCGATCTCCTGCCGCGGCTGGCGGATCGTCGTCAGCCCGGGGATGAAGCGTTCCGAGATGTCGATGTCGTCGAAGCCGACCACCGAGACGTCGCGCGGCACCGACACCCCGGCCCGATGAAGCTCCGACATGAAGCCGCATGCCATCTCGTCGCTCGAGGCGGTCACCGCGCTCGGCCGCTCGGCCATGCCCAGCCAGGCCTGGGCGGCCCGCGCCCCGGCGGCAAGCGAGAAGTCGCCGTCGAAGAACCAGTCGCGCCGCACCGCGAGCCCCACGCCGCCGAGCGCGCTCTCCACCCCCGCCAGGCGGGCATGCGTCAGCACGTTGTCGGCGGGGCCGAGGATGTGGCCGATCCGGCGATGCCCGAGCTCGACCAGATGGCGCACGGCCAGCGCCGCGCCGCCCTCGTTGTCGAAGCGGATCGACGGCAGCCGGGTGCCGGGGCTCCACTCGCAGGCATAGACGACCGGCGGCCGCCCGCGATTGGCGGCGGCGAAGAAGCCGTCCGACAGCGAGCCGTCGAGCGAGATGATGCCGTCGGCCCGGTTGTCGTGCAGATAGCTGCGCAGCTGGCCGTCGCGCGCTTGCGCCTGTTGACTGTCGGCAATCAACACGTTGAGCCCTTCACGCGAGGCGGCAGCCTCGATGCCGGCCAGCACCCGCGAGAAGAACGGGTTGCCGATGTTCGGCACAAGCACGACGATGGCGCCCGTCCGCTGGCGGCGCAAATTGCGCGCCGTCTGGTTGACGCGGTAGCCGGTGCGCTCGATCGCCGCCATCACGGCGCGGCGCGTCGCCTCGGCCACCCGGTCCGGCGCCGACAGCGCCCGGCTCACCGTCGCCGTCGACACCTTCGCCTCGCGCGCCACGTCCTGGATCGTCGGCGGCCCGCGCTCGTCCCGCGCGGGGCTCGATCCCGCACTCGGCACCGTGGGGAAGGGAATGCTGCTTGACATTTCTTTTTTTCGAGCGACAAAATAAATGTAATCGATTGCATTCAACCCTATCCGGGTTGCACATCGATTACAATCTTCCGGAATGGAGGCCGGGAGGTTCGTCAACGCCCGTCGCCGAGCGCGTCGGGCCCAACGGGAGGAATTCAATGACCGCATTCAGGGCGCTTATCGCTGCATCGACCTTGCTCGCCTCGGCCGGTGCTGCAGCCGCGACCGACCTCGAGGTCACCCACTGGTGGACGTCGGGCGGCGAGGCCGCGGCCGTCGCCGAGCTCGCCAAGGCGTTCGACGCCACCGGCAACAAATGGGTCGACGGCGCCATCGCCGGCTCGGGCGGCACGGCGCGGCCGATCATGATCAGCCGCATCACCGGCGGCGACCCGATGGGCGCCACCCAGTTCAACCATGGCCGCCAGGCCGAGGAGCTGGTCCAGGCCGGGCTGATGCGCGACCTCACCGACCTCGCGACGGCGGAGAAGTGGACGGAGGTCATCCGTCCGAAGAGCCTGCTCGACAGCTGCACCATCGACGGCAAGATCTACTGCGCGCCCGTCAACATCCACTCCTGGCAGTGGCTGTGGCTGTCCAACAAGGCCTTCGAGCAGGCCGGCGTGCCGGTGCCGAAGAACTGGGACGAGTTCGTCGCCGCCGCGCCGGCGCTGGAGAAGGCCGGCATCGTTCCGCTCGCCGTCGGCGGACAGCCCTGGCAGGCGTCCGGCGCCTTCGACGTCTGCTGGCTCGCCCTCGGCGGCAAGGACCTCTTCCTCAAGGTCTATCGCCGACAAGGACGCCGAGGTCGCCGCCGGCCCGGAGATCGCCAAGGTCTTCAAGGCCGCCGACGAGGCCCGCAAGATGTCCAAGGGCAGCAACGTCCAGGACTGGAACCAGGCGACCAACCTGGTCATCACCGGCAAGGCCGGCGGCCAGATCATGGGCGACTGGGCGCAGGGCGAGTTCCAGGTGGCCGGCCAGGTCGCCGGCAAGGACTACACCTGCCTGCCCGGGCTCGGCGTCAACGAGATGCATCGCCACCGGCGGCGACGCCTTCTACTTCCCGCTGCTGCAGGACGAGGAGAAGTCCAAGGCGCAGGCTGGAGCTCGCCAAGGTGCTGTCGATCCCAAGACCCAGGTCGCCTTCAACCTGAAGAAGGGCTCGCTGCCGGTCCGCGGCGACGTCGACCTCGCAAGCCGCCAACGACTGCATGAAGAAGGGCCTCGACATCCTGGCCAAGGGCAACATCATGCCCTGGACCGACCAGCTGCTGACCCAGGACACGCAGAAGCAGAAGGAGGACCTGTTCTCCGAGTTCTTCAGCAGCGAGACACTCAGCCCCGAGGACGCGCAGAAGCGCTTCGCCGAGCTCATCGCGGCGGCGGACTGACGGTCCGTCTCCATCCGCGGACCGGCTCCTGCCGAAGGGGCCGGTCCGCTCCTGCCATGCATCCGGAAGGATCGCCATGAGCGAAGTTCACGCCAAGCGGCCGCCCCGGCTGTTCCGCAACCTCAACGCCAAGATCGCCTCGATCCCGATGATCCTCACCGCCGCTGGTGGTCTTCGTCGGCGGCACGCTCTGGACGGTCCTCTATTCCTTCACCAACTCCAAGCTCCTGCCGCGCCTGACCTTCGTCGGCATCGACCAGTACGAGCGGCTGTGGGCGGCGCCGCGCTGGCTGGTCGCGATCGAGAACCTCGCGATCTACGGCGTCCTGTCGCTGATCTTCTCGCTGGTCATCGGCTTCGTGCTGGCGGCGCTGCTCGACCAGAAGATCCGCTTCGAGGACACCTTCCGCACCATCTTCCTCTATCCTTTCGCGCTCTCCTTCATCGTCACCGGGCTGGTCTGGCAGTGGCTGCTCAACCCCGATTTCGGCGTGCAGAACGTGGTGCGCTCGCTCGGCTGGGACGAGCTTCACCTTCGACCCGCTCTACAATGCCGAGATCGTCATCTACGGCATCCTGATCGCCGCGCTCTGGCAGGGCACCGGGCTGGTCATGTGCCTGATGCTGGCCGGCCTGCGCGGCATCGACGAGGACATCTGGAAGGCCGTCGCGCGTCGACGGCATCCCGATGTGGAAGACCTATCTCTTCATCGTCATCCCGATGATGCGGCCGGTCTTCATCACCACGCTGGTGATCATCGCCGCCGGCATCGTCAAGGTCTACGACCTGGTCGTCGCGCAGACCAGCGGCGGCCCGGGCATCGCCTCGGAGGTGCCGGCCAAATACGTCTACGACTACATGTTCCACGCCCAGAACCTCGGCCAGGGCTTCGCCGCCTCGACGATGATGCTGCTCTCGGTCGTCATCATCATCGTGCCCTGGGCCTATCTCGAATTCGGACGGAGGCAGCTGATGTCTAACCCCGGCACGCTCGCCGCCGCGGTTGCCGGCGCCGATGCGCTCCGCGGCCGGCTGGCCGACGAGCCCCGCGGCCCGCGGCCGCGCCGTGCGCTGTCGCGCCGCAACATCCTGCTCTACGGCACGCTGATCGTCGTCGCGCTCTACTACCTGCTGCCGCTCTACGTGATGATCGTCACCTCGCTGAAGGGCATGCCGGAGATCCGCGCTCGGCAACATCTTCGCGCCGCCGCTGGAGATCACCTTCGAGCCGTGGGTCAAGGCCTGGGCGACGGCCTGCACCGGCCTGAACTGCGACGGCCTGTCGCGCGGCTTCTGGAACTCGGTGCGCATCACCGTGCCCTCGGTCGTCCTGTCGATCGCCATCGCCTCGGTCAACGGCTACGCGCTGGCCAACTGGCGCTTCAAGGGCGCCGACATCTTCTTCACCATCCTGATCGTCGGCGCCTTCATCCCCTACCAGGTGATGATCTACCCGATCGTCATCATGCTGCGCGAGATCGGCCTCTACGGCACGCTGCACGGGCCTGGTGATCGTGCACTCCATCTTCGGCATGCCGATCCTGACGCTGCTCTTCCGCAACTACTTCGCCTCGATGCCGGAGGAGCTGTTCAAGGCGGCGCGCGTCGACGGCGCCGGCTTCTGGGGCATCTACTTCAAGATCATGCTGCCGATGTCGCTGCCGATCTTCGTCGTCGCCATCATCCTGCAGGTCACCGGCATCTGGAACGACTTCCTGTTCGGCGTCGTCTACACCCGGCCCGAGACCTATCCGATGACGGTGCAGCTCAACAACATCGTCAACTCGGTGCAGGGCGTGAAGGAATACAACGTCAACATGGCGGCGACGATCCTCACCGGCCTGGTGCCGCTGGTCATCTATTTCGTCTCCGGCAAGCTGTTCGTGCGCGGCATCGCCGCCGGCGCGGTGAAGGGATGATCCGATGACGAGCGTTCTGGTCAAGGACCTCTCGCTGAACTTCGGCTCCGTCGAGGTGCTCGAAGAAGCTCAACCTCGACATCGCGGAAGGCGAGTTCCTCGTGCTGCTCGGCCCCTCGGGCTGCGGCAAGTCGACCTTGCTCAACTGCATCGCCGGCCTGCTCGACGTCACCGACGGGCAGATCTTCATCAAGGGCAAGAACGTCACCTGGGAGGAGCCCAAGGACCGCGGCATCGGCATGGTGTTCCAGTCCTACGCGCTCTATCCGCAGATGACGGTCGAGGGGAACCTGTCCTTCGGCCTGAAGATCGCCGGCATGCCGAAGGACGAGATCGAGCAAGCGCATCGCGCGCGCCGCCGAGATCCTGCAGATCCAGCCGCTGCTCGCACCGCAAGCCGTCGCAGCTCTCCGGCGGCCAGCGCCAGCGCGTCGCCATCGGCCGGGCGCTGGTGCGCGACGTCGACGTCTTCCTGTTCGACGAGCCGCTGTCCAACCTCGACGCCAAGCTGCGCTCCGAGCTGCGGGTCGAGATCAAGCGGCTGCACCAGCGGCTGGCCAACACCATGATCTACGTCACCCACGACCAGATCGAGGCGATGACGCTGGCCGACCGCATCGCCGTCATGAAGGGCGGCCTGATCCAGCAGCTCGACGCGCCGCAGACGATCTACAACAGGCCGGTCAACCGCTTCGTCGCCGGCTTCATCGGCTCGCCGGCGATGAACTTCATCGAAGGCGAGGTCGACGCGGCGGCCGGCGCCTTCCACGCCGGCGAGCTCGCCGTGCCGCTCGCAGCGCTACGATCGACCGCCAATGGCGGGCTGGGCGGCGGCGCCGCCACACTCGGCGTGCGGCCCGAGCACATCGCCTTCGGCACCGCCGCGGCCGCGCCAGCCCTTCTCGCGCGAGGTCGAGATCGACATCGTCGAGCCGATGGGCTCCGACACCCTGGTCTGGAGCCAGGCTCGGCGACGCAGAACGTCTCCTTCCGCGTCGAGTCCGAGAAGCCGCTTCGCGCCCGGCGAACGCGTCACCATCGGCTTCGACCCCGGCCGCGCCTCGCTGTTCGATGCCGCGAGCGGCGATCGGATCTGAACCCCCACCGAAGATCAAGAACGGAAAGAGCCATGGACTGGTCATTTCAGCTTTACAGCGCGCGCAACTTCCAACCCTGGAGCAAGGTGCTGAAGACGCTGGCGGCAGCCGGCTATCGCAATGTCGAGGGCTTCGGCGGCCTCTACGGCGACCCGGCGGGGCTGCGCGCCGAGCTCGACGCGAACGGCCTTTCGATGCCGAGCGGCCATTTCTCGCTCGACATGCTGGAGAACGATTTCGACGGCGCCCGCAAGATCGCCGAGACGCTCGGCATCAAGCTCGTCGCCTGCCCGCACATCGCGGCCGACCTGCGCCCCGCCGACGCCGCCGGCTGGCGCGCCTTCGGCGAGCGGCTCGGCAAGGTCGGCAAGCGCGTCGCCGATGCCGGCTTCGAGTTCGCCTGGCACAACCACGATTTCGAGTTCGCCAAGCTTCCCGACGGCAGCGTGCCGGAGCAGCACATCCTGGATGCGGCGCCCGATCTCGGCTGGGAGATCGACGTCGCCTGGGTGATCCGCGGCGGCGCCGACCCGCTGCAATGGATCGACCGCTACGGCGACCGCATCCTCGCCGTCCACGTCAAGGACATCGCGCCGGCCGGCGAGGCAACCGACGAGGACGGCTGGGCCGATGTCGGCCACGGCACGGTCGACTGGGCCGGCCTGATCAAGGCGCTCAGATCGAAGACCAAGGCCCGCTACTACGTCATGGAGCACGACAATCCGAACGACTTCGAGCGCTTCGCCAAGCGTTCGATCGAAGCTGCCAAGCGCTTTTAGGGGAAGGCAAGAGATGGCAAGGAAACTGGGGGTCGGCATCATCGGCTGCGGCAACATCTCGACGACCTATTTCAGCCTCGCGCCGCTGTTTCGCGGCATCGAGATGCGCGCCTGCGCCGACATCAACATGGAGGCGGCCAAGGCCCGCGCCAAGGAATACAGCGTCCGCGCCGAGACGGTCGACGGCCTGCTCGAAGTCGGATGACGTCGACATCGTCGTCAACCTGACGATGCCGGCCGTTCACTACCAGGTCTCCAAGGAGTCGCTCGACGCCGGCAAGCACGTCTATTCGGAAAAGCCGTTCGTCCTGTCGGTCAAGGAAGGGCTGGACCTGAAGAAGCGCGCCGAGCGGAAGCGCCTGCGCGTCGGCTCGGCTCCCGACACCTTCCTGGGCGGCGCGCACCAGCTGGCGCGCGAGCTGATCGACAAGGGCAAGCTCGGCAAGATCACCAGCGGCACCTGCCACGTGATGAGCCACGGCATGGAGCACTGGCACCCCAACCCGGACTTCTTCTTCCAGCCGGGCGGCGGGCCGATCCTCGACCTCGGGCCCTACTACATCTCCAACCTGATCCAGCTGATCGGCCCGGTCCGCCGCGTCGCCGCGCTGGCGACGATCCCGGCCAAGGAGCGGACCATCCTGTCGAAGCCCGCGCAAGGGCCAGCGCATTCCGGTCAACACGCCGACCACCATCCTGGCGCTGCTGGAATTCGCACAACGGCGCGGCGGTGACCTTCAACGCCAGCTGGGACGTCTGGGACCACGGCCATGCGCCGATGGAGCTCTATGGCGAGGAAGGCACGATCCTCGTGCCCGACCCCAACTTCTTCGGCGGCGACGTGCGCTTCTCCAAGAAGGGCAAGCCGGTCAAGAAGGTGCCCAGATGGGCCATCCCTTCGGCGTGCCCAACCAGCAGCACCGCCACGGCGCGATGGCCAACTACCGCTCGGCCGGGCTGGCCGACATGGCGCTGGCCATTCTCGCCGGCCGGCCGCACCGCTGCTCGCTGGACGCCGCGCTGCACGCGATCGACGTCATGACGGGCATCCTGAAGTCGGGCGAGTCCGGCCGGTTCGTCGAGATGCAGACCACCTGCGAGCGCCCCGCGGCGCTCGGCATCCGCGAGGCCAAGGCGCTTCTGGCCAAGTCGGCCTGACGACAAAGCGTGCGGAAGCGCTCCGCACGACGAAACTCATTCGAGGGGGAACTTGGTCATGGACTGGCAGCCTGCCGGCAATCGCTACGAGACGATGCTCTACAACCGCTGCGGCCGATCGGGGCTGAAGCTGCCGGCCATCTCGCTCGGCCTGTGGCACAATTTCGGCGACGACACGCCGCATCGCACCAAGCAGGCGATCTGCCGCAAGGCCTTCGACCTGGGCATCACCCATTTCGACCTCGCCAACAATTACGGCCCGCCGGCGGGCTCGGCGGAAGCGGCCTTCGGCGAGATCCTGCGCACCGACTTCGCCGGCTTGCGCGACGAGCTCGTGCTGTCGACCAAGGCGGGCTACCTGATGTGGCCGGGACCCTACGGCGAATGGGGCGGCCGCAAATACATGCTCGCCAGCCTCGACCAGAGCCTGAAGCGGCTGGGCGTCGACTATGTCGACATCTTCTATTCGCATCGCTACGACCCCGACACGCCGCTCGAGGAGACCATGCTGGCGCTCGACCAGGCGGTGCGCTCGGGCAAGGCGCTCTATGTCGGCATCTCCTCCTACAACTCGCAGCGCACCCGCGAGGCGGCGGCGATCCTCGGCGACCTCGGAACGCCCTTCATCATCCACCAGCCGAGCTATTCGCTGATCAACCGCTGGGTCGAGGAGGACGGGCTGCTCGACACGCTGTCCGGCCTCGGGCTCGGCTCGATCGTCTTCTCGCCGCTCGCCCAGGGCATGCTCACCGGCAAATACCTGCAGGGCATCCCGCAGGAGGCGCGCGCCGCGCAGGGCAAGTCGCTCGACCCGGCCTTCCTCAACGACAGCAACGTCGCCAACATCCGCGCCTTGAACGCGATCGCCGAGCGCCGTGGCCAGACGCTGGCGCAGATGGCGCTCGCCTGGGTGCTGCGCGGCGGCCGCGTCACCTCGGCGCTGGTCGGCGCCAGCCGGCCCGAGCAGCTCGAGGACTGCGTCGGGGCGCTTCGCAACCTCGCCTTCGCGCAGGAGGAGCTCGACGAGATCGACCGCTACGCCCGCGAGGCGGACATCAACCTCTGGGCAGCTTCGGCCGAGCGCAAGGGCCCGCCGCGCAAGAAATGACGATCCGCAATCCGATCCTGCGCGGCTTCAACCCCGACCCGTCAATCTGCCGGGTGGGCGATGACTACTACATCGCCACCTCGACCTTCGAGTGGTACCCCGGCGTCCAGATCCATCACTCCCGCGATCTGGCGAACTGGCGGCTGGTCAAGCGCCCGCTCGACCGCCCGAGCCAGCTCGACATGCGCGGTAACCCCGATTCCGGCGGCGTCTGGGCGCCTTGTCTGTCGCATGCGGACGGGCGCTTCTGGCTGGTCTACACCGACGTCAAGCGGCTCGACGGCAACTTCAAGGACGCCCACAACTACATCGTCACCGCGCCGGCCATCGACGGCCCCTGGTCCGACCCCGTCTACGTGAACTCGTCCGGCTTCGATCCGTCGCTGTTCCACGACGACGACGGCCGCAAATGGTTCCTGAACATGCTGTGGAGCCACGTCTCCGACGGCGTCGGCGGCCAGCCGAAGCATCCCTCCTTCGCCGGCATCATGCTGCAGGAATACGATGCCGCAGCGGGTCGGCTGGTCGGCCCGGCGAAGAACATCTTCGCCGGCAGCGCGCTCGGGCTCGTCGAGGGCCCGCATCTCTTCAAGCGCGGCGGCTGGTACTATCTGACGACCGCCGAGGGCGGCACCGGCTACGAGCACGCCGTCACCATGGCTCGCGCCCGCGCCATCGACGGCCCCTACGAGATGCATCCCGACATCCACCTGATCACCTCCAAGGACGCGCCCGACGCGCCGCTGCAGCGGGCAGGCCACGGCCAGCTCGTCGAGACGCCGGACGGCGAGGTCTACCACACCCATCTCTGCTCGCGACCGCTGCCCGGGCTGCGGCGTTCGCCGCTCGGCCGCGAGACCGCGATCCAGAAATGCGTCTGGGGAGACGACGGTTGGCTGCGCCTGGCGCATGGCGGCCCGGTGCCGGCGGTCGAAGTGGCCGCGCCGCGCGCCTCGAAAGAGGGCGACGCGCCCCCTAAAGGTGCGCGTACCGCGTACGATCTTGCGCGTCGCACGCTACCGATAGACTTCCAATGGTTGCGCTCGCCGCACCCCGAGCGTCTCTTCTCGCTCACAGAGCGGCCCTGCCTGCGGCTCTATGGCCGCGAGTTCATCGGCAGCTGGTACGACCAGGCGCTCGTCGCGCGGCGACAGGAGCACATCGACTTCCGGGCCGAAACCAGTGTCGAGTTCGAGCCCGCAGAGCTTCCAGCAGGCCGCCGGCCTCGTCCACTACTACAACCGTCACAAATTCCACTTTCTCTGCGTCACCCACCACCGAACCAAGGGCAAGGTGGTGTCCATCCTGAGCTGCCCCGGCGACTGGCCCGACGGCCGCCTCGCCTTCCCGCTGGCCGAGCCGCTGGCGATCGATGCGGCCGGACCGATCCGCCTGGCCATGGAGGTGCGCGGCGCCTCGCTGCAATTCTTCGTCTGGCAGGACGAAAAGTGGAATCTGGTAGGACCAGTTCTTGACGCCAGCGTGATCTCGGACGAAGGTGGCCGCGGCGAGCACGGTTCCTTTACCGGCGCCTTTGTCGGCATGGCCGCCTTCGACACGAGCGGGACCGGCCTGCCGGCGGACTTCGACCATTTCAGCTATGCGGGCAGCGACCGCTGACGCCAGACGGTGACGGGGAGGACGACGAAGACATGGCAAAGACGATGAAGGGACCGGGCATCTTCCTGGCCCAGTTCGCTGGCGACGCAGCGCCGTTCAACTCGTTGAAAAGCATTACCGAATGGGCTGCCGGACTCGGCTACAAGGGGGTCCAGATCCCGACCTGGGACGGCCGTCTCTTCGACCTCGCCAAGGCCGCTTCGTCGAAGGCCTATTGCGACGAGGTGAAGGGCGTCTGCGCCGATTCGGGCGTCGAGATCACCGAGCTCTCCACCCACCTGCAGGGCCAGCTGGTGGCGGTCAACCCCGCCTATGACAGCCAGTTCGACGGCTTCGCGCCGGCCAAGGTCCACGGCAACCCCAAGGCGCGTCAGAAATGGGCCGTCGACCAGATGCTCAAGGGCGCCAAGGCGTCGCGCAATCTCGGCCTCGACGCGTCGGTGACCTTCTCGGGCGCGCTCGCCTTTCCCTATCTCTACCCCTGGCCGCAGCGCCCTGCCGGGCTGATCGAGGAGGCCTTCGCCGAGCTCGGCAAGCGCTGGAAGCCGATCCTCGACGCCTACGACGACGCCGGCGTCGACGTCGGCTACGAGATCCATCCCGGCGAGGACGTCTTCGACGGCGCGACCTTCGAGATGTTCCTCGACGCGGTCGGCTCGCACCAGCGCTGCAACATCAACTACGACCCCTCGCACTTCCTGCTGCAGCAGCTCGACTATCTCGACTTCATCGACATCTACCACGAGCGCATCAAGGCGTTTCACGTCAAGGATGCCGAGTTCAACCCGACCGGTCGCCAGGGCGTCTATTCCGGCTACCAGGGCTGGGTCGACCGCGCCGGGCGCTTCCGCTCGCTGGGCGACGGCCAGGTCGATTTCGGCGGCATCTTCTCCAAGCTCGCACAGTACGGCTACGACAGCTGGGCGGTGCTCGAATGGGAATGCTGCCTCAAGCACCCGGAAGTCGGCGCCGCCGAGGGCGCGCCGTTCATCGACCACCACATCATCCGCGTCACCGAGCGGGCCTTCGACGATTTCGCCGGCGGGACGACCGACAAGAAGCTGCTGCGCGCCATGATGGGCATCTGAGCGCGGCGAACAGGCAGGAGGGACCCGTCATGGCCATCGAGGGCAGCAGAAGCGAACGCAAGCAGGGTGCCATCCGCTACGGCATGGTCGGCGGCGGGCAGGGCGCCTTCATCGGCGCCGTGCACCGCATCGCCGCCAGGATGGACGGCGAGTTCGACCTGGTCGCCGGGGCGCTCTCGTCGGACCCGGCTAGGGCCAAGGCCTCGGCTGCCGAGCTCGGCCTGGCGCCCGACCGCAGCTACGGCTCGTTCCAAGAGATGGCGAAGGCGGAGGCCAGGCGCCCCGACGGCATCGAGGCGGTGTCGATCGTCACGCCCAACCACATGCACTATCCCGCCGCCAAGGCGTTCCTGGAAGCCGGCATCCACGTCATCTGCGACAAGCCGCTGACCTCGACGCTGGCCGATGCCAGGAAGCTCGCCGCGCTGGTCGACAAGACCGGCAAGCTGTTCGTGCTCACCCACAACTACACCGGCTATCCGATGGTGCGGCAGGCCCGCGAGATGATCGCCAAGGGCCAGCTCGGCGAGATCCGCGTCGTCCAGGCCGAGTATCCGCAGGACTGGCTGACCGAGGCGGTGGAGGCGACGGGCAACAAGCAGGCCGCCTGGCGCGTCGACCCCAAGCAGTCGGGCGCCGGCGGCTCGACCGGCGACATCGGCACCCACGCCTACAACCTCGCCCGCTTCGTCTCCGGCCTCGAGCTGGAGGCGCTGGCGGCCGACCTCAGCGCCTTCGGCAAGGGCAGGGTGCTCGACGACAATGCCAACGTCCTGCTGCGCTTCAAGGGCGGCGGTCGCGGCATGATCTGGGCGAGCCAGGTGGCGCCCGGCAACGAGAACGGGCTGAAGCTGCGCGTCTACGGCACCAAGGGCGGCCTCGAATGGGTCCAGGCCGATCCGAACTATCTCTGGTACACGCCCTTCGGCCAGCCCAAGCAGCTGATCACCCGCGCCGGCGCCGGCGCCGGAGCAGCCGCAGCGCGCGTCTCGCGCGTGCCGCCGGGCCACCCCGAGGGCTATCTCGAAGGCTTCGCCAACATCTACGCCGAGGCCGCCCGCGCCATCCGCGCCGCGCGGCGCAAGAACGCCAAGCCGCCGAAGGACGTGCTCTACCCGACCGTCCAGGACGGCGTGGAAGGCGTCGCCTTCATCGAGGCGTGCGTGCGTTCCTCGGCGAAGAACGCCGCCTGGGTCAAGCTGTAGGACAGAGGATCGCGACGGGCTGCGGCGCGAGCTCTTCAGCGCTCCGGAATGCCGTGACCTCGCGGGCTGCAATCAGCTGCGCGACGGCAGAGCATGTCCACCGAACGGCAGTAGAAAAAATCTGGGGAAAAGATCTGGGGAATACGAAAGGGGCGGCCGAAGCCGCCCCGATCGAATTCGTTATTTCGCCTTGGCAGGCTTCTTGTCCGGCGTCAGCGCATGGGCGGCCATGGAGACCGCGCCGAGCGCGCCGGTTGCTGTTGCCTTGATGCCCTTGACGACCTTCGACGCCACGGACTTCGTCTGCCTCGGCTTGGCGCCGGCCTTCGAAGATCGCGAAGCCGTCGAAGTCGCCGCTTTGGCTTTGGCCGCAGGCTTCTTCGCTGCGGTCTTCTTGGCCGCCGGCTTCTTCGCTGCTGCCGTCTTCTTGGCAGCAGGCTTCGCGGCAGACTTTGCCGCGGGCTTCTTCGCAGCCGTCTTCTTCGCTGCAGGCTTCTTCGCCGCCGCCGACTTCTTGGTCGCTGCGGGCTTCGCAGCGGCCTTGGCGGCTGGCTTCTTAGCGGTCTTGGCGGCAGTCTTCTTGGCTGCCGTAGACTTGCTAGCCGACTTCACGGCAGCGGCCTTCGCTGCGGCAGGCTTAGCCGCGGCTTTGGTCCTGCCTGTCTTGGTCGCATCTTTCGACCGCGCAGCAATTGCCGCCCCGGCCCCCGAACTCGCTCTACCCGCACTGCGTGACTTTGCTGCTGGTTTCTTAGCCATAGCGAATTGTTCCCTTCTCGCGCGCTGCGATTATCCTCCGAAAGCCAACGAATACAAGTGGTTTCGGTTCCGGTTCGATTTTGACCCGGCGAAGCATTCAGGTCTCTTCTCCTGACGACTCCTCCGGGGGTGGAAAGAGCGAGTGGTCGAGCAAAGCTCGGCCGAAACGGTAGACGATATCGGCCGCTTCATTCTCGCCCCGTTGCCGCAACCGGTTATAGGCCTTGCCGGCTGCGAAGTTGATGCTCTCCGCAATGGTGGGATCCCGCTCGTGAAGCGTCTGCGCAATGCACAGCGCCACCTCGACGAGAGCTGCTGAGGCCGGGTCTGCATCAGGCCCGTCTGCCGACATCAAACTCGTCCCCAGCCGCCGATGGCAGCCGGCGGGACGAAGGCGATGCCGATCCATTGCAAGGGCAATTCATTCTCCGCTTGGTGCGGAACTCTTCGCCCCGCCAGCGCTCCCTGCTTGACCGCTCCGATAGCGACGGTATTTCCTTTGAATTACCATCGGCTTAACAAGGAGCAGCGCGAATGGCCGTCAAGCAGCCGATAGAAACGGCGCCCAGGGACGGGTCCAAGGTCAAGGTCTACTGGACCGATGCGCTCGGTCAGGAGAACGAGAGCATCGCCCGCTACCGGTCTCCGGAGACGCTGCGCAAGTCCGGCGGCGAATGGGACGAGACCGACGCGGGATGGTGGGCGTTCGTCGACAGCGACACCCAGAAGCGCATCGAGCCGCACGCCTGGAGCTCGGGCGAAGAGGAGGACGAGTAGCCTCCCTTCGTGCTGTCGCGCTGTCGCTCGCGACGTGTCGCGGCGTGCTACGGGCAAATCCGGTCTACGTCTTTTGTCGACCTTCGCCGCCGCCGATTCCACTTGATCGTCCGAAGAGGTGTAGCCCTCTGAGACGCGGGTTGTGAGACACATGAGGTGCCTCCGATTTCGCATGGTGTTGCGTTGACCGCCTTCACGAATCTCTCGACCGAGTCGCTCGCCCCCAAAGGCTCCGCACGTCCGCATGGCCGGTCCGGATCGATCGACGCGCTGCGCTGCCTGGCCATGACGGCGGTCGTCGCCCAGCATTCCGGGCTGATGCCTTTCGGCTGGACGGGCGTCTGGCTGTTCTTCGTCATCTCCGGCTACGTGGTCACCCAGTCGGTGCTCGGCCGTGACCGCGAGCTCTCGGCGCCGCGTCGCCTGCGCGCTTTCCTCGATCGCCGCGTCCGGCGCATCGTCCCCGTCTACTACGCCTACGTGCTCGTCGGCGCGGCCGTCGTGCTCTTGATGGGCAAGCCGCTGGAAGGCGACGCCTTCGCCTCGCTGCTGGCCTTCGTCAACAACATCGTCATGGCCTTCGGTCGCGGCGAGCTCTCCGGCTGGCCCGTCGGCCATCTGTGGACGATTTCGGTCGAGATGCAGTTCTACCTCGTCTACGGCATCGTGCTGGTCTGCGCTTCCGAACGGACGACCCGGCGCTTCCTGGTCGCAGCGCTGATTGCTGCGCCGCTGGCGCGCCTGATCGCCTCCGACGTTCTCTCGTCCTATGGCTGGCAGCCGTTGGACCTCGCCTACGCGATCTATTCGGGGTCGCTGCTCCACTCCGACAGCTTCGCGGCCGGCGCGCTGCTCGCCTTCGCCAATCGCGACGGTCGGCTGCAACGCCTGTCCCGGCCGCTCGCAGCGTGCGGCGCCGCGGCGTTCGTCGCCTATGCGGTCTTCTATGTCGGCGTCAACCGGCTCGACGGCGCGACCGGCCTCGACCAGCTGCGCAACGTGGTGTCCGGCACGCTGTGGGGCGAGTACCGCCAGGTCGTGCTCTATTCGGTGCTCGCCGCGGCCGCCGGAGGCCTGGTGGCCATGGCGGCCTGCCGCGACCCGCTGCTGGAATGGCTGCTCGGCCGCCGTCCGCTGCAGCGCATCGGCGAGATCTCCTACGGGGCCTATATATTCCACGCTGTGGCGATCTGGCTCACCATGCAAGCGATGGCGCCCTATGTCGACCTGTCGGAGGATCGTCCGGTCGTCATCAGCCTCGCCATCTTCGCGATCGCCTATTCGGCGACGATCGTCGCTGCGGAACTCTCCTTCCGGTTCTTCGAGTCGCGCTTCCTGCCGCGCCGCGCGGCCCGCCAGCTCGAAGCGCCGCTCGCCCTGGCCGCCGATCGGCAACAGGCAGACGGCGCAGCCCGCGCCGCCTGAGCTATTCGGGCAAGCGCTCCACCGTCAAGTCGCGCGGATCCCCGATTGTTGGGATAGAAGGCATCGACCAGCCCGGGCAGCACGATTGCCGCGTCGTTGACGTAGAGATAGAGCTCGCCGGAACTCTGCGGCTGGAGATAGGCGGTCAGCGTGTCGACGCTGCACGCGGCACGCGCGACGGGTTGCGCGGCGTCGAGAACGATCTCGTCATTGCCGAACCGCCCGATGCGGGCCACCGGCTTGAACCATGGTTGGAGCCACCAGCGCTTGAACAGCGTGCCGACCGAATAGGCGAACCCCGCCTTGGCGGCAAAGCCGCGCGTATCGGCGCAGTGCTCGGCATCGGTCCAGCGGTCTTCGGGCGGGATCGCCAGCTGCAGGCGATAGCGGGCGCCCTGCTCGAGGCGGATGCCGCTGTCCCAGCAGAAGCTCGACACGGGGAAGTCGCCGCGGGCGAGCAACTGCTCCGGCGCGCCGGCGAAATTGCCGGCCGACGCCGGGCACAAGGCGCCAGCCGAGGCGGCAATACCGAGCGCTAGCTTGTTCACTGCCGCGAGCGTGAGAAGCGTCGCCCCTGCCAGGAAGACGCCCGGCAGCACATAGGTCCTGAGCAGGTCGTAGAGGCGGAGCGCGGCGGGATTCTTGCGGAACCAACGGGCGATGCCCAGCATCAGCGGCTTGCGCGCCGCCTCGCCCCCTTTGTCGGGCACGCGGCCGAGCAGGAACACCGCCGCCATCGACAGCAGGCCGCACAGCGCGAAGACGAGCGTCGCCGGCGTCGTGTCGCTGCCGGGCGTCAGGAAGGTCGCTGCCGACAGCACGGCGAAGATCGCAGCGCCGCCGAAGGCGATCCGTCGATAGGCGCTGCCCATGCCGGAGGCGAGCTCGCGGCCGTCCTTGCGGGCCTGCACGTTCCACGCCTTGCGCGCGCGGTCGCTGATGCGGCGCCTCAGCCAGCCGTTCAGCCAGATGCAGAAGGCGAGCAGCGCGATCAGCACCGCCGCAGCGGAGGGATGCTCGGTGACCGCATCGAGCCAGGGCGACGCCAGCCGCGGCAGGAAGCCGCCCAGCAGTCCCACCACCGGCCCGACCACCCCGCGGCCGATGCGGTCGGCGTCGTCATAGGCGACATATCCGGCGAGCACCGGGAACAGCGCCAGCAGAAGGGCGAGCAGCAGCGTGAAGTAATAGAGCCCTCGCCGCCACCACACCGTGTCCATCAACAGCTCGACGCGCTCCTCGTGACCGGCCGGCGACAGGCGCGGGCCGGCGGCCGTGAACCCGGCCTCCAGCGCTTTGCTCAGCGCCACGAGGTTGCGCTTGCGCCCGGGCGGCGTCGGCAAGCGGTCGGTCACGTCCTGCTTCTTGCGCTTCGGAAAGCCGCGCGGCTTCACCTGCCGGGTGGCATCGAAGGCGAGCTGCTCGCCGGTCGGCAGCAGGATGTCGACTGCGCTGGGCAAGGAGATCGGAGCATATCCGTCAGCGCCGCCATGCATGCGCATGAACACGCTCCAGTCGACGATGGGGGTGGTTCCTTCGCCCATCAGCCGCCCGGCCGCGCGCGGATGGTATCGATAGAAGATGCCGGTGCCCGAGCGCGAATCGTAGATCCTTCCGCTTTCGGAGGCGAAGTCCCAGAAGTCGGCCGTCGTCTCCGGCTCGAAGCGCAGCCCGCTCGCCGCCGCCTCGCCGATCATGAAGCAGAGCGGCAGGTGGGCGAGCCGGTCATCCGGGTAGCCGCCGCCGACATTGGAGTGCGAGCCGGCGAACCACACCTGCAGCAGCCGAGGCGAGCCGTCGGCGCCCGGCGCGCGCGTCTCTGCCGTCTCCTCCCAGGGGATCGGGAAGAAGGTCCGCCGCTCGTCGTCGATGCTGAAGGCCTGTCGCGCTCGCTCGACGCAGGCAAGCAGGCCCCGGTTCTCGAAGGTCATCGGCCAGACGCAGGCATTGACCGCCTTGGTAAGCTCGTCGACCGGCAAGCCGTAGGCGGCAACGGTGTCCCAGACGCCCAGCAGGCGGACCTTCACGTTGCCGGGCGCCCGCGGCCCGACCTGCGGCCTTACCTCGGCGTAGGGACGGCTGCCGGTGAGCCAGTTCATCGCCGCCACGACGGCGTCCCTGAGGTCGCGGCCCCAGCGCACCCAGAGCTGCCACACTGGCGCCGGAAACGCCTTGCGCCGATAGGCGCGATAGGCGGCCAGCGCGTTGCGGTCGAGCTCCTCCTCCGATGCGAAGTCGACCAGGCCCTCGCGCTGCAGGAGCCCGACCACGAGCCTGACGATGAAGGCGCCGCGGCTGAAGCCGAAGGCGTAGATGCGGTCGCCCTCGCGGTAGTTCAGGCACAGAAACTTGTAGAGCGCGAGCACGCGCGACTTGACGCCCAGGCCGAGCGCCAGGCCGATCACCGCGAACGGCCGGAACGCCGAGGTGCCGACGCCGTCGCTGAACGCGGCGATCTGCTCGCTGCCCGTCAGGTCGAGCGCCTGGTAGAGCCGCCACACATTGGTCTTGAACGCCTTGGCGGCGCTGTTGCCGGTTCCGTCGGCGAGGACGACGATGTTCCTGCCCACCTCAAAACTCCGCCGTCGGATTCCTCTGGGTCGGGGAGACGGTTCAGGCCGGCTTTTCCGGGACCTGACCGGCTCGCGACTCCCTGATCACGTGGGTCAGCTCCCACTCTTCCTTCAGCCGCTCGTTGGTCGATGTCGGCGCATTCGCCTCCTCGGGCATGAACTCCCGATTGTTCTTGCGGCTCTCCCGCGAATAGAGGAACCACGGCACCACCAGCAGCGCCAGCCCGACGAAATAGTCCCAGCGGGAGGTTTCCGCCTGGTATCCGTAATGGGTCAGATAGAGGAGTGCTGCGCCGAGCGCGCTGGTCAGCACGGTGCGCGAGACCAGCCGGCGCTGCTTCGTCTCGTAGAGGTCGAACTCCAGCGAGCTGATATAGGCCTGGACCTCAAGCGGCAGGTCTTCCTTGCGTGCCGCCGGATGGCGCTCCTGAAGCCTGTACTGGTCAAGCACGCGCATTTCCGTCTCGGTCACGCTGCCCGACTTGCTTGGCTGCCTGTACCAGGGCAGGTTCTCGGACCGCTTTCCCGGCCACCACATCGAAAGCTTCCTCTGCTGTCACGCCGACAGCAAAGCACAGCCCTTTGCGCTTGTGAACCGAATCTGCTGCGCGCCTCATGTCCGGCTGCAGGACGAGCCGGGCACGGCGCAGTTGTCGGGCTCTGTGGCCGGCGCTTCCGGCGGTGTTCTGGCAGCCTGCCAGTCCGCACAAGACGAGCCCGGCGAAGAAGATCGCCAGCAGTTCGCGATGTCGTGGCATTCCAAGGTCCTCGCGGAATGGTTGCCCGCTGGATGCAGGATGCACCATGGCCGGCTAAGAAGGGCAAGTGCGGCGGTTACTCGTCGGCGAGGATGCCGGCCTCGCGCGCGGCGTCGCGGAAGGCCACCTCGGCGTCGACCGTCGAGCGGTAGCCTTCCATGACCTTGAGGCAGGTGGCGAGCGCGTCCTCGGCCCGCGGGCCTCGCTCCTTCGGCCATTCGCTGCTCAGCAGCGACTCCGCCTGGCTGGCGGACGCGACGACGATCTCGCGTCCCGTCGATCAGGACGGCGACCGGGTGCTCGAATGGCTTGCTCGACATGCAAGGCGAAACGCGCGTCGCCGCAGGGCGTTCCGCGCGCGGCCGCGATCAGGCTTGCGTCGTCATCGTGGCGATCTGTCGCCGCGTCTCGCCGGCCTCGCTGCGCAGCCAGGCGGCGAACCTCTGCACCTGCGGCCGCCGCTCGACGTCCTGCCGAAGGCGCAGCCGGTATGGATGAGGCGCCACCAGGTGCTCCGACATCGGAAAGGGGGTGACGACCTGCTCCTTGCGCAGGTCGTCCAGGACCAGCGACAGCCCGCAGATCAGGAACCCCACCTCCTGCCGCACCGCCTCCAGCCCGAGCCGCGCATGCTGGTAGCGGACGCCGCGCGCCGGCCCGCTCTTGCGATGCCCGAACTCTTGGAACCACTCCACCCAGCCGGGATGGCCCTCCTCTTCCAGCTGGGGCTTCAGGTGCAGCAGGGACATCCCTTCCATCTGGAACGCCGGGTTCCGATCCTGGATGCGGCTGACCATGTCCGGCCCCGACACCGGCAGCAGCACGTCGGTGAACAGCGGCTCGTCCCGTCCTTCCCCATAGGTGACGCGGATATCCGGCGTGCCCAGCTTGAGCGGCACGTCGCCGGCCCCGTTGATGCAGAACAGGATGTTGGGATGCGCCTCGCGGAAGGCGGGAAGGCGCGGCGCCAGCCAGAGCTCCGCCCAGTCGATGTCCGCGACGACCTGGATCTCGCTGACGCGTTGGAAGTCCAGGGTCTCGGTGACGCGCTCCAGCGCGGCGAAGGCGGCCAGGAGGTCGCTTCTGGCACGCTCCAGCTCGGGCGTCGGCTGCAGCCCCGATCGGCCGCGCAGCAGCAGGTCCGTCCCGAGATAATCTTCCAGCGCTCGGATGCGCTGCCCGACGGCGGCCGGCGTGATGCCCAGGCGGTCAGCCGCGCCCGTCAGCGAGCCGCAGCGGATCGCCAGCTCCAGGGCTTGCAAGGATTTGAGGTGCGTCGCAACCATCGCTAAAGTTTACCTTTAGCTCAGAAAAGTTCAAGGCGGTTTGCTAAAGTTTATCTTTAGTAGACAAAAGAGAATTGAGTTTCCATTCTAAGGGCCAAAGAGGCATCGTGACTTTGGCGATGAACCCGCCGAGCCCAGGAGGACAGTCGAATGAAACGGTACATGATCGAGCGCGACATCGCCGGCGTCGGCGACTTCTCGTTGACCGAGCTCTGCGGCGCGGCCCGCTCCTCGAACCAGGCCCTGTCGACGATCGGACCGCGGATCCAGTGGCAGCATTCCTACGTGGCGGCCGAGAAGACCTTCTGCATCTATCTCGCCGAGAGCGAGGAAGAGATCATGAAGCACAGCGAGTTGAGCGGCATTCCGGTTTCGAAGATCACCGAGGTTTCCCAGATCATCGATCCGTTGACCGCGAACAACTGAAGCGAGGACGAGATGTTCTGATCAGCGAAAATCCGATCGAAACGAGCCAGGCTGAGCGATTGCCCAGTCTGGCTCGTTCTTTTTGCGCCGAGGGCGGGAGCCGCTATCTCGGCAGCGGCGGGATGATCACCGGGCCGTCGGGCTCGTCCTCCCGCCGGTAGGAGCGCGGATCGACCACCTCTTCGAAGGTGGACCAGCCGGTTCCTTCATATTCCGCTCGCCGCTCGTTGACGTCGACCGATCCAGACTGGCCGAGAATGGCGGTTGCTGCGTCGAGCTCTTCGTCGTCGACGCGCGCGGTCACCAGGACGCCGCCGCGGCGCAGGCTCTCCGCATAGACGTGCGCGTCTTTCTCCTCGATCCCGGCTTCCGTGAGCGACCCGACCAGGCCGCCCGCCACGCCGCCAGCGGCCGCGCCGACCAGCGTCGCTGCGAGCCAGCCGGCGCCGACGACGGGGCCGATGCCGGGAATGGCGAATGCGCCGAGCCCGGCGAGCAAGCCTCCGACGCCGCCCAGCGCGGCGCCGACGCCGGCGCCTTCCGCCGCGCCGCCGGCATGCTCATGCCCCGACGCCACCAGGCTCACCTCGGCAACGCCTGCGTCTTCGAGCGCACGGACGGCATCGTCGGCCTGCGCGCGTGTTTCGAACATTCCTGTCACGACTTTCATCGGATAGCCTCCCTGGACATGGTTCACTCCGATAAGGGAGCGGATCGTGGAAGGTTCCAAGGCGAAGCGGAGGAGCAATGGTCCCCTATCTCGACGAGATCGGAATGGTGCTGATGGGAGGCGTGTTCGTGTGGGCGGGCATCGACCATTTCCTGAGGTTCCAGGAGGTGGCCGGCCAGCTCGGGAGCCAAGGCTTCCCGGCACCGCGCCCCCTGTTGGCCGTGGGTTCGATCGTGGAGATCGTCGCCGGGGCCTGCCTGGCGGTGGGAATTGCCAGGCCCTATGCGGCGCTCGCTCTCGGCCTGTTCACCATCGTCGCCAGCGTCATGATCCTCGACTTCTGGCGCCATTCCGGCGCCCAGCGGGAGGCGATGCGCTCGGCATTCGTCATCAACATCGCCGTGGTCGGCGGATTGATGATCGCCGCCGCCGGCGCGGGTTAGTGGGACCAACCCGGATGGACCTTCGATGACCTCGAGATCGAGAAATGTAACGCTTTGTGGTGCGAAGAAGCACAGCCAGGCATTCGAGTTCGGATTCAAGTGCCGCCGGCAGAGATGGTAGTTGTTGTCTTCGCTCTTTTGGACGCGGTTCCGAGGGATGAAGAAACGTCCGACCCGAAAATTGCCGCCCGGTAGCGACCTTACGATATTCGGGTCGACCGCCTCGCAGTCGGTCGTGTCGCAGCAGTCGCGGCGCGTGACCGGATCCTTCTTGCCTTTGTACCAGTCGTGAGCGAGGGCGGGCTGCAACATTGCGCTGACGACCAGCAAAGCACCGCCAACGGTCGTGGCGATGTGGGCTGCAGAGTCGCGCATGGCCAAGCTCCCCCTGCAAGAGCCCTGGACCTGTTGACCGCGTGCGTCAAGGAACGAATTGGGAGCCTGGGACCTCAGCCAGAATCGACGAGCCGAGGCGCGGCTAACCCCCCAGTGCGCGCCTCGGCTCGGAATGGCCCGCGGGAAGCTTGGTCGGCATCGCGGCGCCTTGAGGCCTATGAGAATGACAGGTTTGCGGGCGACGTCGATGGACCAAAGTCGAAGGCCGTCTGCCTTCAAAGGTCTGAGCCGGAGAGCCCGCCGCGGCCGAGCTCTCTCTTGGGGAGAAGCGCGGACACCGCGGCGGGCAAGGTAGGGTCCGCCGTGGCGGGTGGGGGGCGGACGGCCGCAAGATAGCGGACCCTCAGGCTGGCGACATGCCGGATTCCGACGCTGCGCCGCGAATTTGCGGCAATTTCTTCGCCATCGTGTCCGTTTGCGAGCGATGAGGGCCCGCGGGTGGCGTCAGGCTGGAAAATAAGCGATACCCGCAGGGGACGATGAGCTGGAGCGGGTTGGTGCCCGCAGCGTCGATGACTGAGATTGGCCGAGTAGCCCAATTGTGGCGGTATCCGGTGAGCTCGCTGACCGGAGAGACCCTCCCGGAACTTCCCATCGAGGAAGACGGTGTCGTCGGCGACCGCCTCTTCGGCGTGGTCGATCTCGAGACCGGAGCGCCCGCTAAGCCGGACGCCGACAGCCGATGGGCCGCCACCCCGTTCGTCAGCTCGCGGACTGCTGCGCCGGGCCACGTGCAGATTTCGCTCGACGGCCGCACCTGGCTCGACGCTCCTGGCGAAGCGTGCGACCTCGCGCTGGCCGGCCATTTCGGCTTCCGCGTCGCGCTCCGTCCCTTCACGCGTTCCGCGGCACCCGATTTCGACGGGGAGTTGACGGCGCCGCGCTACGAGCGAGCCCCGCTGCACCTTCTCACGACGGCGTCGCTTGCGCGGTTGAAAGCGTTGCACCCGGGCGGTGCGGCGGATGCGCGGCGCTTCCGTCCCAACATCGTCGTCGAAATGCCGGAGGTGCAGGGTTCGTTTCCGGAAACCGAATGGATCGGCAGGCGGCTGGCCATCGGCGAGGTGGAGCTGACGATCCAAGACCCGTGCCGGCGCTGCGGCTTCACCATCCTTGCCCAGGACGGCTTCGACAACGATCCGGAAATCCTGCGCAGCCTGGTCAGGAACAACAGCCGCAACATCGGCGTCTACTGCATGGTCGACCGGCCCGGTCGACTGGCCGTCGGCGATGCCATGCGGTTCCTGTAGCGGCTTACCGCTTGCGCAGCTCTTCCGGCTTATGCGAGGCGCGCTTTCCCGACTTGTCGCTCTCGACGATGTATTGCGGGTTCTTCTTGGAAGCCGCCACCTTGTGGCTCTTAATTTTCGTGGTCGAGGTCTTCTTGCGGACGACTTTGCCATGCGTCTCGCCCTGGCTCGTATCCCAGGACACGGAAGCGCCCTTCTCGAAGCTTTTGGCCAATGGTTCGTCCTTTCAGCTCTGCGCAGGGGCTGGCGCGCTGTCGGCGTCTTCGGCCATCTCTTCGTCGATCTCGCGCGCCGCCTGCATCCAGTTTTCCTGGTCGGTTCCCTCCGGCCTGCCGGCCTGCTCCCAGATTTGATAGGCCCGGCGCCTGACCAGCTCGTCACGGTCGGCGGACAGAATTCCAAAGTCGTCGCTCACGGCAAGTTCCTCCCGATCGGCTTTCGAGAACTACGCCTAACGGGACGAAAGACGCGAAAGTTCCTCCGGCATCACGAGGCTTTGACAATCGACGCCGGACAAGCCCTCACTCGTCGGCGACAAGCCGGTAGCCGACCCCCGTCTCCGTCAGGATGTAGCGCGGCTGATCGCCGCCGGGCTCCAGCTTCTGCCGGAGATGGCCGACATAAACGCGAAGATATTGCGGATCGCCGGCGTCGCCCCACACCTGCCTCAAGAGGAAATTGTGGGTCAGCACCTTGCCGGCATGCTGCACCAGCACGCGCAGGATGTCGTACTCCTTGGGCGACAACTTGATCTCGCGGCCGCCCACCTTGACGATGCGGCGCACGAGGTCGACCGACAGCTCGCCGGTCTGGAAGACCTGGCGCTCGCCCTGCGACTGGAGCCGGTGCCGCAGCGCGACGCGGATGCGCGCTGAAAGCTCGTTGATCCCGAACGGCTTGGTCACGTAGTCGTCGGCGCCGAGCTCCAGCGCCTCCACGATCCCCGCTTCGTCGGCGCGGCTCGACAGGATGAGGACGGGCACGGCGTTGCCGTCCTCCCGCCAGGTGGTCAGCAGCCTCTGCCCGGGCATGTCGGGCAGCCCGAGGTCGAGCACGACCAGGTCCGGCGTCTCGTCCCTCGCCTTTTCGAGCGCCTGGCGGCCGTTGAACGCCTCGACGACCGCATAGCCCTGCGCCGTCAGGCCGACCCTCAGGAGCTTGCGGATCGGCGGCTCGTCGTCGACGACCAGGATCTTGACGGGCGCCGCGCTCATTCGATGGCCTCCTCTGCCGGCGCGGCGGCGGTGGGCAGGCTGACGGTGAAGACGGCGCCGCGCCCGTCGGCGCGGTTGCCGGCTGCGATGCTGCCGCCCATGGCTTCGACGAAGCCGCGGCAGATGGCCAGGCCGAGCCCGGTGCCCGGACGCACGCTGTCGCCCTTCTCCAGCCGGGTGAACTTGCCGAACACCCGCTCCAGGTCGTCAGGGTCGATGCCGGGTCCCTCGTCAAGCACCTCCACTGTCACCGCGTCGTCGCCCTCGGCGCTCGCCTGGATTCGGATCGGCGCCTCGGCGTCGGCATACTTGCCGGCATTGTCGAGCAAATTGAAGAACACCTGTTCGAGCAGGACAGGGTCCACGCGAACCGCCGGCAGGTCGGCCGGCACTGCAACCTCGAAATGCCGCCCGGGCAAAAGCTTGCGGGCGCGCCCGAGCGCCGTGGCGACCACCTCGTCGAGGTCGGTGGCGCGGAGGTTCGGCTGGATGGCTCCCGATTCGAGCCGCGTCATGTCGAGCAGGTTGGCGATGAAGCGGTTGAGCCGCTCGGCTTCCTCCAGAACCGTGTCCAGCATGTCCCGCTTGGCGGCTTCGTCCAGCGGCGGCGACAGCTCCTTCATCATGCTCGCCGCGCCGATGATCGAGGCGAGCGGCGTTTTCAAATCGTGCGAGATCGAGGTCAGCAGCGCCGAGCGCAGCCGGTCGGTCTCGGCGGCGAACTTGGCGTTGTCGAGGTCCTCGACCAGCTTCACCCGCTCGATCGCCAGCGCCGCCTGGTCGATCAGCGCGTCGATGAGCCGCCGCCGCTCGGGGGTGAGCAGCGGACCCTGGCGGTCGTCGTCGATGCCGACCACGCCGATCGGGCCGCGCGCAGTGCGCACCGGCAGGAATAGGCGCTTGGCGCCCGGCAGCGTGTCGGCGTCGCGGCCGGCGGGGCGGTCGTTCTCCCAGGCCCAGCGGGCGGCGGCGAGGTCGGCGGGCTCGAGGGTGTCCTCGGGCGGGTAGCCGGCCTTGACCACGATCGTCTCGTCTTCGGGCATCAAAAGGACGACGCGCACCTTCAGCATCGAGGCGATCTGGAAGGCGGTCGCCCACAGCACGTCGTCCATCGCAGCCGTTCCGGCGAGCTTCTTGCTGAACAGATAAAGGTCCTCGGTCATGCGGGCCCGGGTACGGGCTGTAACCGCCTGGGCGCGGACGCGCGCCGTCAGGTTGCTGGCGACGCCGGCCACGACGATGAAGAAGATGAAGGTGACGACGCTCTCCGCGCTGCCCAGCGAGAAGGTGTGGAGCGGCGGCAGGAAGAAGAAATTGAAGGCGAGCGCGCTGACGATCGAGGCGAAGATCGCCCGCGGCAGCCCGTACCACAGCGCGCTGGTCAGCACGCCCATCAGGAACACGATGCCGATGTTGTCGACGTCCAGGAAGCGCCTGAGGGCGAAGGCGGCGGCAAGCGCCACGCCAACGATGGCCAGGCTGGCGAGATAGGGCGCGACCGCGAGCTCGTCATCGGCACCGAGCTCGATCGATCCCTTCGGCGCCCCCGGATCCTTGTCGCGGCCCGACACCACATGCACGCTGATGTCGCCGGCCTGGCGGATCAGGTCGTGCGTGGCCGAACCCTCCAGGATCTCCCGCCAGCGCGGCTTGTCCGAGCGTCCGATGACGATGTGCGTGACGTTGTGCTGGCGCGCGAAGCGGATCACTTCCTCGGCGACGCTGCGGCCGGGGAGGGTCGAGGTTTCCGCGTCCAGCGTCTCGGCAAAGCGCAGCGCCAGCGCCAGCCGGTCGCGCGCCGCCTCGCTCAGCCGCGTGCTGGCGGGCGTTTCCACGGTCACCGCCGACAGCGGCGCGCGCAGCCTTTCCGCCAGCCGCCGCCCATAGCGGACGAGCGCCAGCGAGCGCGGCTGATCGTCGATGCACACCAGCACCCGGTCGCCCGCCGCCCACGGCCCGGCGATGGCGTGTTCCTGCATGTGGCTGAGCAGCTGCTCGTCGACCCGCTGGGCCGTCCGCCTGAGGGCCAGCTCGCGCAGCGCGGTCAGGTTGCCGGGCGAGAAATAGTTCTCCAGCGCGCTCTTGGCCGTCGCCGGCAGGTAGACCTTGCCCTGCTTGAGGCGCTCGATGAGGTCGCCGGGCGTGATGTCGATGAGCTCGATGTCGTCGGCGCGGTCGATGATCGAATCGGGCACCGTCTCGCGCACCCTGACGCGGGTGATCTGGGCGACGACGTCGTTCAGGCTCTCCACGTGCTGGATGTTGACCGTGGTGTAGACGTCGATGCCGGCGTCGACGAGCTCCTCGACATCCTGGTAACGCTTGGGATGCCGGCTTCCGGGCGCATTGGTGTGAGCGAGCTCGTCCACCAGCACCAGCTGCGGCCGCCGCGCCAGGATGGCATCCAGGTCCATCTCCGACAGCGTCCGCCCCTTGTGCAGGACCGCGACGCGCGGCAGCACCTCGAGCCCGCCGACCAGCGCCTCGGTCTCCTGGCGGCCATGCGTTTCCACCACGCCGACCACCACGTCCACGCCTTCCGCCTTGCGGGCCCGCCCGGCAAGCAGCATCTCGGTGGTCTTGCCGACGCCGGGCGCCGCCCCCAGGAAGATGCGCAGCCGCCCTCCGGCCTCGCGGTCGGCCTTGTCGAGTAGCGCCTCGGGGGAGGGACGCCGGTCGGGCTCGTCGTGCATCGCGATCGCTAGAATGGCTCCTCGATCAGTCGCTGGCCAGTCCGTCGAGGCTGAGATTGAGCAGAAGCACGTTGACGACGGGCTCGCCCAGCACGCCGAGGAAGCGGCTTTCGACGTGACCGTCGACAAGGGCGCGCACGCGTTCCTCGGGCAGGCCGCGCGCCTTGGCGACCCGCGGCACCTGGAACAGCGCCGCTTCGGGGCTGATGTGCGGGTCGAGCCCGCTGCCGGTGGTGGTCACCAGATCGATCGGGATCGGCGCGCCGGGGTTCTCGGCCCGCAGCCGTTCGACCTCGGCCCGCACGCGCTCGATCAGCGCGGCGCTGCCAGGCCCGGCGTTCGAGCCCATCGAGTTGGCGGCGTTGTAGGGCACTATCACCGACTTGGCCGGGTCGGCGGGATCGGGCCCCAGGGTCACCGACGGGCGGCCGTGGAAATAGCGGTCGCTGGTGAAGCTCTGTCCGATCAGCGCCGAGCCGACGACCTTGCCGTCGGCCACGATCAAGCTGCCTTGGGCCTGGCCGGGTAGCAGGGCGCCGGCGATGCCGGTCATCGCCAGGGGGTAGGCGAGCCCGGTCAGCGCGGTCATGGCGACGATCATGACCAGAGCGGGGCGTAGGTGCTTGAGCATGGCGGTCGGTCCCTTCAGGCCAGGCCGAGCGTCGAAACCAGGAGGTCGATCGCCTTGATGCCGATGAAGGGCACGACGAGGCCGCCGAGCCCGTAGACGAGCAGATTGCGCCGCAGAAGCGCCGCCGCGCCGACGGCGCGGGTGGTGACGCCCCTCAGCGCCAGCGGAATCAGCGCCACGATGATCAGCGCATTGAAGATGATCGCCGACAGGATCGCCGATTGCGGGGTGGCGAGCCCCATCACGTTGAGCACGCCGAGATCGGGGTAGAAGGCCACGAACATGGCCGGGATGATGGCGAAGTACTTGGCCACGTCGTTGGCGATCGAGAAGGTGGTGAGCGCGCCGCGCGTCATCAAGAGCTGCTTGCCGATCTCGACGATCTCGATGAGCTTCGTGGGGTCGCTGTCGAGGTCGACCATGTTCCCCGCCTCGCGGGCGGCCATCGTGCCGGTGTTCATGGCCACCCCGACGTCGGCCTGGGCGAGCGCCGGCGCGTCGTTGGTGCCGTCGCCGCACATGGCGACCAGCTTGCCCTTGCCCTGCTCGCCGCGGATCAGGGCGAGCTTGTTCTCCGGCGTGGCTTCGGCCAGGAAGTCGTCGACGCCCGCCTCGGCCGCGATGGCCGCCGCCGTCATCGGATTGTCGCCGGTGATCATCACGGTGCGGATGCCCATCCGCCGCAGCTCGGCGAAGCGCTCGCGAATGCCGCCCTTGACGATGTCCTTGAGGTGGACGACGCCGAGCAGGCGGCCGTCGCGCGCCACGGCGAGCGGCGTCCCGCCACCCTTGGCGATCGCGTCGGCGATGGCGCGCACCTCCCGCTGGGCGTCGCTGGCCGGCGCCTTTCCGAGCCGGGAGAGCACGGCGTCGACGGCGCCCTTGCGGATCGAGTGGCCCTCGATGTCGACGCCGCTCATGCGGGTCTGCGCGCTGAACGGCACGAAATGCGCCTGCAAGGTGCGCATGTCGCGCTCGCGGATGCGGTATTTTTCCTTGGCGAGCACGACGATCGAGCGCCCTTCGGGGGTCTCGTCGGCGAGCGAGGCGAGCTGGGCGGCATCCGCCAGCTCCAGCTCGTCGACGCCGGAGAGCGCGTGGAAGGCGCTGGCCTGCCGGTTGCCGAGCGTGATCGTGCCCGTCTTGTCGAGCAGCAGCGTGTCGACGTCGCCCGCGGCCTCGACGGCCCGCCCCGACATGGCAAGCACGTTGAAGCGGACGAGGCGGTCCATGCCGGCAATGCCGATGGCGGACAGCAGCGCACCGATGGTGGTCGGGATCAGCGTGACGAACAGCGCCGCGAGCACGACGATCGGCACCGCGCCGCCGGCATAGTCGGCGAAGGCCGGGATCGTCGCAACCGCCAGCACGAAGATCAACGTCATGCCGGCCAAAAGGATGTTGAGCGCGATCTCGTTGGGGGTCTTCTTGCGGTGGGCGCCCTCGACGAGCCCGATCATGCGGTCGAGGAAGGTCGAGCCGGGAGCCGCCGTGATGCGGACGCGGATCCAGTCGCTGAGCACCTGGGTGCCGCCGGTCACCGCAGAGCGGTCGCCGCCCGACTCGCGAATAACAGGCGCGGATTCGCCGGTGATCGCCGCCTCGTTGACGGAGGCCACGCCCTCTATGACCTCGCCGTCCGAAGGGATGATCTCGCCGGCCTCCACCACCACGAGGTCGCCGACCTTCAGGCTGGTGCCCGGCACGATCGTGTATCCCGAGGCGCCGTCGGGGGCGAGCAGCTTGGCGGTGGTCTCCGTGCGGCTGCGCCGCAACGCGTCGGCCTGCGCCTTGCCGCGGCCTTCGGCGACGGCCTCGGCGAAGTTGGCGAACAGCACGGTGAACCAGAGCCACACGATGATCTGCAGGGTGAAGCCGGTGTCGCTGCCGCTGCCGAGCGCGGCGTCCTTGACGAACAGCACCGTGGTCAGCGCCGAGACGAGCGCCACCACGAACATCACGGGATTCCTGGCGAGCGCCCGCGGATCGAGCTTCACGAACGCCTGGGCGATCGCTGGGAAGATGATGCCGAAGTCGAGAAGATTGGCGGATGAGCGGTTTGTCATGAGGGTCGTTCCGGATTGGCAGCTGCGGCGAGAGTGGCTCACCAGGTCTGGCCGCCGGCGATGGCGAGGTGCTCGGCGATCGGCCCCAGCGCCAGCGCCGGCAGGAAGGTCAGGCCGCCGACGATCAGCACCACGCCGACCAACAGCCCGACGAACAGGCCGCCATGCGTCGGAAACGTGCCGAGCGAGGCGGGCACGGTCTTCTTCGCGGCGAGCGATCCAGCGATCGCCAGCGCCGGCACGATGACCATGAACCGGCCCATCAGCATGGCGATCGCAAGCGTCAAATTGTACCAAGGCGTGTTGCCGGAGAGCCCGCCGAACGCCGAGCCGTTGTTGGCCGCCGCCGAGGTGTAGGCATAGAGGATCTCGGTGAAGCCGTGCGGCCCACGATTGCCGATCGACGCGACCGCAGAGGGCAGGACAACCGAGATGGCGGTCAGCACCAGCATGGCGAGAGGCAGCGAGAGGATGGCCAGCATCGCCATCTTGACCTCCTTCGCCTCGATCTTCTTGCCGAGATATTCGGGGGTTCGCCCCACCATCAGGCCGGCGACGAAGATGGCAACGACGACGAAGAGCAGGATGCCGTAGAGGCCGGCACCGACGCCGCCGACGATCACCTCGCCGAGCTCCATGTTGATGAGCGGGATCATGCCGCCGAGCGCCGTGAAGCTGTCATGCAGCGCGTTGACGGCGCCGCAGGAGGCCGCCGTGGTGACGACCGCGAAGAGCGCCGAAAGCGTGATGCCGAAGCGCACCTCCTTGCCCTCCATGTTGCCGCCGTCGACGCCGAGCGCCGCAATCAGCGGGTTGCCGGCCGCCTCGGCCCAGTAGGCCACGACCACGCCGGCGACGAACAGCACGCCCATGGCTGCGAGGATCGCCCAGCCCTGCCGCTCGTCGCCCACCATGCGCCCGAAAAGGTTGGTGAAAGCGGCGCCGATGGCGAAGATCGACACCATCTGGATCAGGTTTGCCAACGCGTCGGGGTTCTCGAAGGGATGCGCGGAGTTGGCATTGAAGAAGCCGCCGCCATTGGTGCCGAGCATCTTGATGGCGAGCTGCGATGCGACCGGGCCCACCGCGATCGTCTGGCGTCCGCCCTCGAGCGTGGTGGCCTCGACATAGGGCGCCAGCGTCTGCGGCACGCCCAGCGCCACGTAGGCCATGGTCAAGAGCATGCAGAGCGGCAAGAGCACGTAGAGCGTCGAGCGGGTGAGGTCGACCCAGAAATTGCCGACCGTCCGCGCCGAGGCGCGGGCAAAGCCGCGGATCAGCGCCACCGCGAGCGCCATCCCCGTGGCCGCGGAGACGAAGTTCTGGACGGTCAGCCCGGCCATCTGCACCAGGTAGGACATGGTCGTCTCGCCGCCATAGTTCTGCCAGTTGGTGTTGGTGACGAAGCTGACCGCCGTATTGAACGACAGTTCAGAACCGACGGCGCCCATTCCGGCCGGGTTCAGCGGCAGCGACCCCTGGAACCGCTGCAGCAGGAACAGCGCGAGGAAGCCCACCAGGTTGAAGGCGAGCATTGCCGCGACATAGGTCGTCCAATGCTGCTCTTCCTCATCGTCGGTGCCGGCGAGCCGGTAAAGCGACCGCTCGAGCGGGCCGACAGCGAAGGATAGTAGCGTGCGCTCGCCGGCATAGACGCGAGCGAGGAAGCCGCCGAGCGGCCTGGTGATGGCGACGACGAGGCCGCAGAAAATCAGGATCTGAAGCCAACCGGAGAAGGTCATGGGTCTGTCTCGTTGAACGCCGGTTCAAAATCGCTCGGGGCGGATCAGCGCGAACACCAGATAGGCGAGCATGAAAACGGTCACCGCCCCGGCGAGAACGAGATCGATCGTCATGGCATCGCCTCAAAGGCGCTCGCAGGCGAGCGCATAAGCCCGAAACAGGGCAAAGGCGGCGATGCCGGCGAGGATCAGCAGGATGTCGAGCATGGCTCCGGCTCCTTCGTGGATCCTGGCGACTGCTCGCAGAGCGCTGCCGCCAGGTTCGGAAGACCGGAATCTGTCACCGACCGCATAAAGATTCGAGACGAGGGCCGCGGCAGAGATATAAAACTTGCATAAACGGATTTATCGGGTGGATGGCGCGCCTGTCCGGCCCGCCATCCTGGTACGCAGCCTCAAAGCTGGATCGTCTTGAACGAGGTGCGGACCTCGTTGGTAAAGATCTCCGGCTGCTCCCATGCCGCGAAATGGCAGCCCTTGGTCGTGCGGCCATAGTGCAGAAGCTTCGGGAATGCGCGTTCGGTCCAACTTTTCGGCGCCGTGTAGATTTCGCTGGGATTCGCGCTCGCGCCGACGGGAATGGTGATGCCTTTGGCGTCGAAGAAGCCGGCCTTGGCGGTCTGGCTGTGCTCCCAATAGAGGCGCGCCGACGACATGGCTGTGTTGGTCAGCCAGTAGAACGTGATGTTGTCGAGGACATCGTCGCGCGTCAGGCCTTCCGGCTCTCCATCGAAAGAGCGGGCGATCAGCGCATAGCTGTCCGCATCGTGATCGAGGATCCACGCCGCCAGGCCGGCCGGTGAATCGGCGAGGCCGTAGAGCGTCTGCGGGCGAAGCGCCATCTCGTTGGCGTAGCCCAGGCCGTTCTTGTAGAAGAACGCGACCTGCTGATAGGCCTGCTTTTCCTCCGGCCCGAGGTCGGCGGGCGGCGGATTGCCTGCGGCGAGCTCTTTGACGATCTCGGGCGGGATGGTCCCCGGCATGTTCGTGTGGATGGCGATCAACCCGGGAGGCGCCAGCAGGGCCATTTGCTCGGTGATCAGCGCTCCCCAATCGCCGCCCTGCGCGAGGTAGCGCTCGTAGCCCAGGCGCTTCATCAGGACGATCCACGCCCGCGCGATGCGCTCCGGATCCCAACCGGTCTCGGTCGGCTTGCCGGAAAACCCGTAGCCGGGCATCGACGGGATCACCACATCGAAGGCATCCGCCGCCGTTCCGCCGTGCGCCGTAGGATTGGTCAACGGATCGATGATCTTCAGGAGTTCGATCACCGAGCCTGGCCAGCCATGGGTGATGATGACGGGTCGCGCACCCTGATGCTTGGACTTGACGTGGATGAAATGGATGTCGAGCCCGTCGATCTGGGTGACGAAATGCGGCAGCGCCTTCAAGCGCGCCTCGCACTTGCTCCAGTCGTAGTCCGTTCCCCAATAGTGCATGAGCTTCTGCATGGTGGCGAGCTCGACGCCTTGCGTCGGGCCAGCCCCCTGGGTCGACCAGATGCGCCGGGAAGCCGCGTTGGGCACGAGCTCCCCCTCGGGCCAGCGCGTGGCAGCGATCCGCCGGCGCAGGTCGTCGATCTCTTCCGGCGCGAAGCTGATGGTAAAGGGGCGAATGGTTTCGTCGTGCCCTCGGCATTCCTGACATGATGTCCTCCCTCATTGGACTATTTGACGGCTGAGAATTCACAATGCTCGCTGGGCTGCTACAGATCGAAATTCGTCGGCAGCATGACCACGTCCCGTATCGTCATGCCGCGCGGCCTCGTCAGCATGAACATCACCACGTCCGCCACGTCGGCGGCGTCCAGCAGGCTCCCCGAATCCTTGGCTTCCTGTAGCTTCTCGGGCGGCCAGTCGGCGAGCAGCGCGGTAATGACCGGCCCCGGTGAGATCGAGCCGACACGGACGCCATGCTTGAAGACTTGCCGGCGCACGGTCTGGACGAAGCAGTTGATCGCCCACTTGGATGACGCATAGACCGGCTCCCAGGGCGTCGGAAAGTGCGCCGCCAGCGAGCTGGTGACGATGATGTCGCCCGTCCGACGCTCGATCATATGCGGCAGCACGTCGTGCACGTTCTTCATGACCACGTTGACGTTGAGGTTGAGCATCCGGTCGATGGCCCCCGTGTCGGCGTCGACCAGGTCGCCACCGACGTAGATTCCAGCATTGGCATGCAGGATGTCGAGCTGGCCCGCCTTCTCCAGGATGGCGGGCAGCAGGCGCGCGCAGTCCTGCGCATCGAGGAGGTCGATGACCAGCGGCATGGCTCCGCGGTGCTCCTTGCTCAGCGCGTCGAGTGCCGCCTCGTCGCGGTCGACCATGACGACGCGCGCCCCCGCGGCCAGCATGGCTTGGGTGGTGGCCAGGCCGATTCCGGAAGCAGCCCCGGTCACTGCGGCGACCTTGCCTTGCAAATCTCTGGCCATGGGCGTCGTTCCCTCGAGCAGGGCGACATTGAAACAGGAGAGGAAAGCAAACGGAAGGCGCATTCAGGAAAAGCGCTTCCGGCGGCGCGGCACCACATTGCACTGCACAATCACGCTGCTTTTGAAGCCTCTTACTGTCAAAAAAGTATCATAGCCATCGCCGTAATGATGTGGCGCTGCCGACATTACGGCGCTAACCTTCCCGCAATGAGCTGTCCGATGAGGCGACCGAAGAGGGGGTCGCCGCCTTGGCGGTCACGGGAGGAATGAAAGTGGAACCCGATCTGGAAGTCGTCCAGATTAGACCCGGCGAGTCGTTCGCGGCGTGGTCGCACGGATATCCGTTCCGCACGGTGCGTTGGCACTTCCATCCCGAGTATGAGCTTCACCTCGTCGTGGCCACGCGCGGTCGCTACTTCGTCGGCGACTTCATCGGCGATTTCGAGCCGGGCAATCTGGTTCTGACGGGCCCCAACCTGCCGCACAATTGGGTGAGCCACGTGGCAAAGGAAACGACCGTGCCGCTGCGCTGCCGGATCGTTCAGTTCACCGAGCAGTTCATCGCCGGCATACAGGCCGCCTTGCCCGAACTCGCGGCGCTCCAGCCGGTGCTCGAGCGGTCGCGCCGCGGCGTGCTGTTTGCCGGCGAAACGAGCGAGCAGGTTGCGCCGCTCATGCAGGAGCTGATGGATGCGAAGGGCGTCCGCCGCATCGAGCTGTTCGTTTCCATCCTAGGGCTGCTGAGCCGCAGTCAGTCCGCCCGCGCCTTGGCCAGCGCCAGCTATCTGCCGGACCCGTCCGGCTACATGTCGGCCGGCATCAACAAGGCCCTGGCCTTCCTGCGCGAGAACCTGACGCAGCCTTTCACGGAAGCGGAACTCGCCGCGATCGCGGGTCAGTCGACCGGCGCCTTTTCTCGCACCTTCCGCAAGCACACGGGCATGTCGCTCGTGCAATACGTGAAACGGCTTCGCATCAATCTTGCCTGCCAAATCCTCATGAGCGACGAGCAGGCGCCGATCACCGCAATCTGTTACGAAGTCGGGTTCAACAACCTTTCGAATTTCAACAGGCAGTTCCGGGCCGAGAAGGGCATGACGCCTTCACGGTTCCGCCTGCTGAGGATGGACAACGGTTCGGCGGCGCAAGCTGCCTAGCTCAAGGCCCTCCAAGAAAAGGAAAGCTGCGATGAGGGGCGCGAGCGCGCCTGCGGCAATTCGCTTTGCCCGTGGTCGGCATGCGATCGGCAGCTTGCCACGGAACGGCCCCTGGCCGGGCTGAGGACGTGGTAATCAACCGGAGGAACAAGAGCATGAAGACCTTACCCAAGCTACTGGTCGGGGCATTCGCATCGGCGCTGATGAGCGGTGCTGCATGGGCGCAGGAGGACGCCACGGTGGCTTTCCTGATGCCGGACCAGGCCTCGACGCGCTACGAGCAGCACGACTTCCCCGGCTTCAAGGCCGAGATGGAGAAGCTCTGCCCCAAATGCACGGTCGTCTACCAGAACGCCAACGCCGACGTGGCGCTGCAGCAGCAGCAGTTCAACTCGGTGATCGCCCAGGGCGCCAAGGTGATCGTGCTCGACCCGGTCGATTCGGCCGCAGCAGCAGGCCTCGTCACCCTGGCCCAGTCGCAGGGCATCAAGGTCATCGCCTATGACCGGCCAATCCCGGATAAGCCCGCCGATTACTACGTTTCCTTCGACAATGAGGGCATCGGCAAGGCGATCGCGGAATCGCTGGTGCAGCACATGAAGGCCTCCAGCGTGCCGGAAGGCTCGGGCGTCCTGCAGATCAACGGCTCGCCGACCGACGCCGCCGCAGGACTGATCCGCGACGGCATCCACAAGGGTCTCGAGAACTCCGGCTATAAGACGCTGGCCGAGTACGACACGCCCGACTGGGCACCGCCAAAGGCGCAGGAATGGGCGGCCGGCCAGATCACCCGCTTCGGCCCGGACATCAAGGGCGTCGTGGCGGCGAATGACGGCACGGGCGGCGGCGCCATCGCCGCCTTCAAGGCCGCGGGCGTCGACCCAGTGCCGCCGGTTACCGGCAACGACGCGACCATCGCCGCGCTGCAGCTGGTCATCTCCGGCGACCAGTACAACACGATCTCCAAGCCTTCGGAGATCGTCGCGGCTGCCGCCGCCAACGTCGCGGTGAAGTTCCTGAAGGGCGAGACCCCGGAGCCCAAGACGACCCTCTACGACACGCCTTCGGAGCTGTTCGTGCCGGCCGTGGTGACGTCGGAGAACATCAAGGCGGAAATCTTCGACAAGGGCATTCAAAAGCCCGAGGAAATCTGCACCGGTGAGTATGCGGAAGGCTGCAAGAAGCTGGGCATCACCCAGTAGCGTGCCCGTTGGCCCGGCCGGAGCGCTCCGGCCGGGCCTTGTCCAAGCCAGCACAGGACGGACGCGATGATCGACGGAAGCGGAAATGCCCCTTTGTCGGGGAAGCCAATCCTCAGCCTGCGCAACATCAGCAAGAAGTTCGGAGCGGTCTCGGCTCTCACGGACATCGAGCTGGACGTGCATGCCGGCGAGGTCGTCGCGCTCGTCGGTGACAATGGCGCGGGAAAGTCCACCCTGATCAAGATCCTGGCCGGCGTCCATCAAGCGACGAGCGGCACGATCGAGTTCGACGGCCAGTGAGGTCACGCTCGACAATCCGGGCAAGGCGCTCAACATGGGCATCGCCACGGTGTTCCAGGACCTCGCGCTCTGCGAGAACCTCGATGTCGTCGCCAACCTATTCCTCGGCCACGAACTGTCGCCCTACAGGCTTGACGAGGTTCAGATGGAGGTCCGCGCCTGGACCTTGCTCAAGGAGCTGGCAGCGCGCATCCCCTCCGTGCGCGAGCCGATCGCCTCGCTCTCCGGCGGCCAGCGGCAAACCGTTGCGATTGCGCGTTCGCTGCTGCTCAGCCCCAAGATCATCATGCTCGACGAGCCGACCGCGGCGCTCGGCGTGGCGCAGACGGCGGAGGTGCTCAACCTGATCGAGCGCGTCCGCGACCGCGGCCTCGGCGTCATCGTCATCAGCCACAACATGGAGGATGTCCGCGCCGTCGCGGACCGCATCGTCGTCCTGCGGCTCGGGCGCAACAACGGCATTTTCACCCCCGAGACCTCCAACCACGAGCTTGTCGCCGCAATCACTGGCGCGACGGAGAACGCGGTGTCGCGTCGGCATGTCCGCAAATCCTCACACGAGCACGCACCGGAGCAACGCCCATGAGCAGCAAGGATGGCGCGGCAACGCCGGCCCTCGACCGCAGCGACGCCCGCATGCGCCATGAGGAGGGCATGCTCGATGTATTCTGGAGCTTCATCGACCGGGTGCGGTCCGGCGACCTCGGCATGCTGCCGGTCGTCGTCGGGCTCGTCCTGATCTCGATCGTGTTCTCGAGCCTGAATCCGGTCTTCCTGGCACCCAACAATCTCGTCAACCTTCTCTTCGACTGCGCGACGGTCGGCGTCATTTCGCTCGGCATCGTCTGCGTGCTGATGCTCGGCGAGATCGACCTCTCCGTCGGCTCGATGAGCGGGTTCGCCTCGGCGCTGGTCGGCGTGTTGTGGGTCAACAGCGGCTGGCCGGTGGCCGGCGCGATCCTCGTCGCGATCGTCGCCGGCATGGCCGTCGGCTCCATCTATGCCTTCCTCTACAACCGGCTGGGCATGCCGAGCTTCATCGCCTCCCTGTCGGGCCTGCTCGCCATTCTCGGCATGCAGCTCTACATCCTCGGGCCGACAGGCTCGATCAACCTGCCCTACGCTTCGCCGCTGGTGTCCTTCGGCCAGATCCTGATCATGCCGGCCTGGCTGTCGCACACGCTGGCCTTGGTGCCGGGCCTCGTGCTGGTGCTGACGGAGCTCTCCGTCATGCGCCGCCGCCGCGCCGCTGGGCTCACCGCTTCGCCGATGACGTTCCTGGTGATCAAGGCGCTGGCGCTCACCGCGCTGCTGGAATTCGGCGTCTACTACCTCAATCGCGGTCGCGGCGTGCCGTGGATGTTCGGCTTCTTCGTCCTCCTGGCGGTGATCCTGAACTATGCCTTGACGAGGACGCAGTGGGGCCGCTCGATGTTTGCCGTGGGCGGCAACCGCGAGGCGGCGCGCCGCTCCGGCATCAACGTCCGGCGCATCTACACCTCCGCCTTCGTGTTGTGCTCCACGCTGGCCGCCATCGGCGGCGTCTTGTCGGCAGCACGGCTGGCCACCTCCAGCCAGCAGGCTGGCACGGGCGACGTGAACCTGAACGCGATCGCCGCGGCGGTGATCGGCGGGACAAGTCTGTTCGGAGGCCGCGGCAGCGCCTACTCCGCCCTGCTCGGCATCATCGTCATCCAGGCGATCTCGAACGGACTGACACTGCTCAACCTGTCGTCCTCGCTGCGCTACATGATAACCGGCGGAGTCCTGGCCGTCGCCGTGATCGTCGACTCGCTGGCGCGTCGCTCGCGCGTGAGCCACGGCCGCGCCTAGCAGTCAAGCATCGGAGATCCGCAATGTCTGACGCCCTTGAAGGAAAGGTGGCCGCCATCACCGGAGCGGCCTCCGGCATCGGGCTCGAATGCGCGCGCCATATGCTGGCTGCGGGAGCGAGCGTGGTGCTGATCGACCGCGCCGCGGATCGCCTCGAGGCGCTGTGTGCCGAACTGGGTCCGCGAGCCTTTCCCCTGGTCGTCGACCTGCTCGATGGGCCGCAGGTTTCCGGCATGCTGCCGCGCATCCTGGACATTGCGGGAGGGCTGGACATCTTCCACGCCAATGCCGGCGGCTATATCGGCGGCGCGATCGCCGAGGGTGATCCCGATGTCTGGGACAGGGTGCTCAACTTGAACATCAACGCGGCATTCCGCTCCGTTCATGCCGTGCTGCCGCACATGATCGCGCAGAAAACGGGCGACATCGTCTTCACCAGTTCCATCGCCGGCGTGGTGCCGGTGGTCTGGGAGCCGATCTACACGGCTTCGAAGTTCGCCGTGCAGGCCTTCGCGCATACGACCCGCCGCCAGGTCTCGCAAGCACGGCGTCCGGGTCGGCGCCGTCCTTCCGGGACCTGTCGTCACGGCACTTCTCGACGATTGGCCCAAGGCCAAGATGGACGAAGCGCTGGCGAACGGGAGCCTGATGCAGCCCAAGGAGGTGGCCGAAAGCGTGATGTTCATGCTGACGCGCCCGCGCAACGTCGTGGTGCGCGACCTCGTCATCCTGCCCAACACCGTCGATCTTTGAGAGTGCCATGGCCAGCCATTTCATAGGTGTCGACGTTGGAACCGGCAGCGCCAGGGCGGGTGTCTTCACCGCCGACGGCGGCATGCTCGCGTCGGCCAAGGCCGACATCGGCCTCTGGCGCGAGGCGGGCGGCATCGCCGAGCAGTCGGGCAATGACATCTGGCGTGCGGTCTGCGCCTGCGTTCGCGAGGCGGTGCGGGAGGCAGGCATCCCGCCGAGCTCGGTGGGCGGGGTCGGCTTCGACGCGACCTGCTCGCTTGTCGTCGTAGGCCCGGGCGGCGATCCGATCGCGATCGGCGCCTCCGGCGATCCGGAGCGGAACATCATCGTCTGGATGGATCACCGTGCGGCCGAGCAGGCAAAAAGGATCAACGCCGGCTCCGCGGACGTGCTGCGCTATGTCGGAGGCACGATCTCGCCCGAGATGGAAACGCCGAAGCTGCTCTGGCTCGCCGAAAACATGCCGGAGGCCTTCGCATCGGCCTGGCAATTCTTCGATCTGACCGACTTCTTGACCTGGCGCTGCACCGGGAGCCTGGCGCGATCCGTGTGCACGGTCACCTGCAAATGGACGTACTTGGCGCATGAACGGCGTTGGGATGAAGCTTATTTCAAAAGCATCGGCCTGGGGGCGCTCGCTGACGGAGGGGTTCGAGCGCATCGGCACGGAGATCGTTCCGGGCGGAACGCCGCTCGGAGCCGGCCTGACGGCGCCGGCTGCGGCGGAGCTCGGCCTCCTGCCGGGGACACCAGTCGCCGCCGGCTTGATCGACGCCCATGCAGGTGGAATCGGCACCGTCGGAGCGCGGGGCGGCCCCGGCAGCGTTCTCACCCGCATGGCCTATGTGTTCGGCACCTCGGCCTGCACGATGACGACGACCGCAGAACCGGCGTTCGTTTCGGGCGTCTGGGGCCCCTACTTCTCGGCCATGGTGCCTGGGCTGTGGCTCAACGAAGGCGGCCAATCGGCTGCCGGCGCCGCTATCGATCATCTCATCCGGATGCATCCGGCAACCGGGGAAGGCGCCCGCCTTGCCGAGGAACGCGGCTTGGGCCTCAGCGCCTGGCTGGCGGAAAGGGCGGTTGCGCTGGCGGCAGCGCCGAGGTTGCAAAGTTGGTGGGCAGCCTCCTCGTCGTCCCGGAATTCCTCGGCAACCGTGCGCCCTTTGCCGATCCGGATGCCAAGGCGATCATCGCCGGGATAAGCCTGGATGCCGGAATGGACGGCCTCGTCGGCCTCTATCTCGCTGGATTGTGCGGGCTGGGATATGGCGCGCGGCAGATCGTCGAGGCGCAACGCGCTGCCGGAATTCCGACCGACACGATCGTCATCAGCGGCGGGGCTGGGCAAAGCCCGCTCGTCAGGCAGACGCTGGCCGATGCCACGGGCATCACGGTTGCGGCGTCGACGTCGCCCGAGCCGGTGCTGCTTGGCTCGGCCATCCTGGCCGCCGTCGCCGCCGGGCACTACGCCGATATCGCGACGGCGATGTCGGCCATGTCCGAACTGGGAGAGGTCTACCCGCCCGATCCCGCCGTCACTGGCTGGCACGACAGTCGCTTTGTCGCATTCGAGAAATTGCAGGCGGTCGGTCGGGAAATAGCCAACTGATCGTGACGCGACACGCATCTCGACAGGTTCCCCGACTTCACGATCAAGTATAATAAGAAGTGCGAGCTCTGAGGACGCTGCTCGGGAGGGGACGATCTCGGAAGACCCAACATTCCAGCCTGCCGGGCGCAAGGTTCGGCCGATGATGCTGCCGCACGAGGATCTCGGCCGCGCGACCCTCATGGTGCTTTGCATCACTGGTCTCCTGCTCGCCAGCTTCTGGGTGATCCAGCCCTTCCTGCCGGCCATCCTGTGGGCGACGACGCTGGTCCTGGCCACCTGGCCCTTGATGCTCTGGGTGCAGCGGCACACCGGCAACCGACGATGGCTGGCCGTCCTCGTCATGACGCTGGTGCTGCTTCTCCTTCTCCTGGTGCCGCTCTGGCTGGCGATCAGCACGGTGGTCACCAACATCGACGCGGTCGCCCGCCTTGCCGGCGAGGTCCTGTCGATGCGCTTGCCGCCGCCGCCGGACTGGCTCGCCCACGTGCCCTTGGTCGGTGCGACCGCCGCCGGCGCATGGGCTCGGCTGACCTCGGACGGCATCGAGGAGTTCGTCCCGAAGCTGGCGCCCTACGCCGGCTCGCTCACCCAATGGTTCGTCTCCGCCGCGGGCAGCCTGGGTTCGATGTTCCTGCAGTTCCTGCTGACCAGCGCGCTCGCCGCGATCATGTATGCCGGCGGGGAGAAAGCCGCGGCGACGGCGCTGCGCTTCGGCCGGCGCCTGGCCGGCGAGCGCGGCGAGCGGGCCATCCACCTGGCCGGCCGGGCCATACGCAGCGTGGCGCTCGGCGTCGTCGTAACGGCCCTGGCGCAAAGCCTGGTCGGCGGCATCGGGCTGAGGCTCGTCGGTTTGCCCTACGCCGCCTTGCTCACCGCGATGATGTTCGTGCTCTGCCTGATCCAGCTCGGACCCGCCCTCGTCCTGGTCCCCGCGGTGATCTGGCTCTACTATTCCGGTGAACCGCTGCCGGCGACGGTGCTCCTGCTGTTCACCCTCGTGGCGACCACCATCGACCAGTTCATCCGTCCGTTCCTCATCAGCCGGGGCGTCGACCTGCCGCTTCTGCTGATACTGACGGGCGTCGTCGGCGGCCTGATCGCCTTCGGCATCCTCGGCATCTTCATCGGTCCGACCGTGCTGGCAGTCGCCTATACGCTGCTGAATTCCTGGATAGCCGAGGCCGACGGGGAACGACATTGATACTGATATTGGGGGGCCATCCAATAATACTTTGCGTAAGCTGGCTGGTCGCGAAGGAGAGCGAGAGTATGTTCAGGTTCAGCTGGATCGCCGCCGCAATGATGATCTGTGCCTCGCCAGCTCTGGCGGGCGGCAATTCAATCGCGATCGAAATCTCGAATGACCGAGAGCCACATGACTTCGACGTCTCGAAGGACATGAAGTATGAGGTGAGCGGCACCCATCGCTTCGAGAATGGCGTTTTCCTCGGCGGCCTGTTTCAGTACACCGATCCGGCATCGGGTGGAGAGGATAGCCAAAATCTGGAGGCGTCAGTCGGCTACAGGCTTCCACTCGACCGCTCGTGGTCTCTCGACGGCAGCGTGGCGCTAGGCGGCAGGTTCGAGCAAGGGAGTTCGGACTTCGCTTACTACGCGCTTAGGGTAGGTGCTTCGGTTCGCCTCTTCGACTGGTTGACGTGGACTGTCGTCAGCTATCGCTACCGCAATGCATTCGACACCGACAACGACTATGACACGCCGGAACTCTCGACTGGCATGGCTTTCAAGGTGAGCCGGGCCAATCAGGTGACCGCCAGGCTCTATCGCGAGTGGAAGGACGGATCTCCCGACGACACCGGCTTGGCACTCGGCTTCAGGCACGATTTCTAGCGAAGGCCTGGAGTGTGGGTAAGATGCTGCATTGGGCGACGGTCGGGCTCGTGCTCTCTATGTTCGTGGCCGGTTGTCAGGGCGATGCAACTGTCGATCCTCGAAGCCCGGCATGCAGTTCAGTCCCGAAGGTTCGACCGACGCCGGCGCCAAAGGAGAAAAGCGAGCGCGAGGCTCAAAAGCCGGCTTGCTAGGGGGTGGTCGAATTCATGAGCGTCCTGACCCGAGGCGGATCGAGTGACCGTTGAACTGCCCACGATCTACGTCGACGCGGATGCCTGCCCCGTCAGGCCGGAAGTCGAGAAGGTCGCGGCCCGACACGGCTTGCTGGTGATCCACGTGTCCAATGGCGGGTTGCGTCCGTCGCGCGATCCGATGGTCCGCCACGTCGTCGTCACCAAGGGAGCAGATGCTGCCGACGACTGGATCGTCGACAGGCTGAAGCGCCACGATGTCGTGGTTACGGCGGATGTTCCGCTTGCCGCCCGAGCCGTGGATCGCGGCGCGCACGTGCTTGGTCCTACCGGACGGCTCTTCACGCCGGAGACCATCGGGCTCGCGGTCGCCGTGCGCGACTTGAAGCAGCACCTGCGCGAGACTGGAGAAAGCAGAGGCCTCAATGCCAGTTTCACGCCACGCGACCGTTCAGCCTTTCTGAGGGAAATGGATCAAGTCGTCCGGAGAGCGCTGGCGGCGAGGCAGTGAAGCCGGGCCTGCCTGGCTTGTTCGTTGGCCCCAACCAGGGTCGCGCACAGACCTTGCTCGGCCAAAAGAATTGGATGCCCAGATTGCCAGTCGGGTAGCGTGGTGCGACTATCACCGGCTGGCGGAAGGGAGCTCTTTGAGGGAGGTCAGTCCGATGAAGTCGGCCACGGCTTTGGTTTTGCTGTCCACAATCTCGATACCGCTGTTTGCCACCACTGCGCTTGCTCAACAGGTGACCGGCACGCCAGGCTCGCCCAGTGCGACCACGACCATCGACGGAAGGTACCTGCCAAACCCACAGCCGCCATTTGGCGGCGACATCAATCTCAGCGCCACGGACTCCAAACCTTACTGGCCGCCGCAGATCGTGCCACCCAAAGGCGCGCCCAACATCCTCCTGATCATGACCGATGACCAGGGCTACGGGGTTTCGGGCACGTTCGGCGGTGTCATCCCGACGCCGGCGATGGACCGCATCGCGAACGCGGGGCTGCGCTACACGCAGTTCCATTCGACCGCGCTATGCTCACCGACGCGGGCGGCGCTGATCACCGGGCGCAACCATCACTCCGCGGGATTTGGCATCATCTCCGAGCAGTCCACAGGGTATCCGGGTTACGACTCGGTGATCGGTGTCGAAAACGCCACCATCGGCGAAATACTCAAGCAGAACGGCTATGCGACGTCGTGGTTCGGCAAGAACCACAACACGCCGAGCTACCAATACAGCTCGGCAGGACCGTTCGACCAATGGCCAACCGGCATGGGCTTCGACTATTTCTACGGCTTCATGGGCGGCGAAACTGACCAGTGGACGCCCTACCTGTTTCAGAACATGACGCAGGTTTCCCCCTGGATCGGGAAACCCGACTACAATCTGACAACGGATCTGGCGGACGAGGCCATTGCCCATATGCAGCGGCTAAACGCGGCCGCGCCGGACAAGCCGTTCTTCGTCTACTACGTTCCCGGCGGTACCCATTCGCCGCACCAGCCGACCGAAGAGTGGATCGACCAGTTCAAGGGCAAGTTCGACATGGGCTGGAACGCCCTGCGCGACCAGATCTTCGCAAATCAGAAGAGGCTCGGGGTCATTCCTGAAAACACTCAGCTAACGCCTTGGCCGGACGACCTGCCGAAATGGGATACGCTCGATGCCGAGAGCAAGAAGCTCTTCGCGCGTCAGGCCGAAGTATTTGCCGCCTATGCCGCCTACACTGACCATGAGATCGGCCGCGTGGTTCAGGCGGTCGAGGACATGGGCAAGCTCGACGACACCCTGATCATCTACATCAGCGGCGACAATGGCACCAGTGCGGAAGGCACCTTGGTAGGCACTCCCAACCAGATGACGGCCTATAACGCCATCCTGGATATCCCGGTCGCCGAGCAGATGAAGGCCTACGACGTCTGGGGCCTGGCCCCGACCTATCCGCACATGTCGGTAGCATGGTCTTGGGCCTTTGACACGCCGTTCAAATGGACCAAGCAGATTGCGTCTCACTTTGGCGGCACCCGCCAAGGGATGGCGATAGCCTGGCCCGCCCACATCAAGGATGCCGGCGGCATTCGCAGCCAGTTCCATCACGTCATCGACATCGTGCCAACGATCCTCGAGGCCACAGGCATTCCGGCGCCAGTCATGGTCGACGGCATCGCGCAAAAGCCGATCGAAGGTGTGAGTATGGCGTACACCTTCGACAAGGAGAACGCCAAGGCGCCGTCCATGCGCACCACCCAGTATTTCGAGATGTTTGCCAACCGGGCCATCTATCACGACGGTTGGATCGCGACGACGACGCCACCGGCGGCGCCCTGGCTCATGGGTACGGTCGAACTGCCAAAGGATGTCGTCAACGGATACAAGTGGGAACTCTACAATCTCACCGAGGACTTCTCGGAGAACAACGATCTCGCTGCCAAGATGCCGGACAAGTTGCGAGAGATGCAGGAGCAGTTCCTCGTGGAAGCCACGAAATACAACGTCTTTCCGTTGGATAACTCTGTCTTGCCCCGCATTCTAGCGCCGCGGCCGAGCGCGACTGCCGGGCGCAACGTTTTCACCTATTCGAGCGAGATGGCCGGCTTGCCGGTTAGCGACTCCCCCAGCATCCTCAACAAGTCCTACACGATCACCGCGGAAGTGGAGATCCCGCAGGGCGGTGCCGAGGGGATGATCGTCACCTTGGGCGGCCGCTTCGGCGGCTATGGCCTCTATTTGCTCAAGGGCAAGCCGACCTTCCTCTACAACTTTGTCGACTTGGAACGTTATCGCTGGGAAGGCCAGGAGGCGCTCGCGCCGGGCAAGCATACGATCGTGTTCGATTTCAAATCCGATGGGCCCGGCTTCGGCAAGGGCGGCACCGGCGCACTAAAGGTCGACGACAAGGAGGTCGCCAACACGAAGGTCCCGCACACCATTCCGTTCCTCATGGCTATCGATGAAACCTTCGACGTGGGAATCGATACCCGAACGCCCGTTGACGACAAGGACTACCAGGTGCCGTTCCAATTCACCGGCACGCTGGACACGGTGAAGGTGGAGTTGAACTGAGCAAGGCTGGCGCGGGAGGTTGGTGGAGCCAAGCGGGATCGAACCGCTGACCTCTTGCATGCCATGCAAGCGCTCTCCCAGCTGAGCTATGGCCCCATGGCCGGCCCTTGCCGGCGGCGTTCGGCGAGGTCTGGTCCCTCGGCCGTCACGGAAGGCGGCTTCCTAGCGCCGCCACCCGATAAGATCAAGTCCCGCGTCGGTCGCCGGCTCAGATTTCGTCGTCGTCGTCGCCGACGCCGATGATGTCGGCGACGTCGTCGTCCTCTTCCTCCTCGTCGGCCAGGAACGTGTCGTCGTCATCCTCGCCGAGATCGACCTCCTCCTCGTCCTCGATCTCGGGAACTTCGTCGCCGCCGCTGCCCTTGGCCTCGTCGTCGGCATCCTCCAGCGACACGACTTCCGCGGTTTCCTCCTCGCTGTCCAGCTCCTTCTCCTCGACCTCTTCTTCCTCTTCACGCGAGGTGTCGGAGGCGGATTCGAAGTAGGTCCGCGGATACGACTTGCCGGTATAGGGCGAAGTGATCGGATCCTTGTTGAGATCGTAGAATTTCCGTCCCGTCTCCGGGTCGATACGTTTGGTGCCGAGTTGGGGTTTTGTCACGGATGTGAGCCTCGTCTTGAAAGGTTGGTCCCCATAGCCAAGCTTTCCTGCCCTGTCAAAGCGAAAACTGCGCCTGGCGCCGGCAGCCCGAACCCTTTGAGAAAGCCCCGTTCCACGGGGGATGACCCGAGCCGGGCGGCATGTTAGGAGGGCGCCGGCAGCGCCCCTGTCCACCCTTCGAACACTTCGGCAACCGCGAGGATTTTCATGGCGCACGACCACCGTCCGCAGCCGGCGACCGCTCGTCGTTCCCCGCCGCTCTCGGGCCGTGCGCGCGTGCCCGGCGACAAGTCCATCTCGCACCGCTCGATTATGCTCGGCGGCCTGGCCTCCGGCGAGACGCGGGTCACCGGCCTGCTCGAGGGCGAGGACGTCATGCGCACCGCCGCCGCCATGCAAGCCATGGGCGCCGCGGTGCAAAAGGAGGGCGACGCCTGGATCCTCAGGGGCACCGGCAACGGCGCCTTGCTGGAGCCGGTGGCGCCGCTCGACTTCGGCAATGCCGGCACCGGCTCCCGCCTCACCATGGGCCTGGTCGGCACCTACGACATGCGCACCACCTTCGTCGGCGACGCGTCGCTGTCGCGCCGGCCGATGGGCCGCGTGCTCGACCCGCTCCGCCAGATGGGCGTGCAGGTGGTGGAGGCCGCACCGGGAGACCGCATGCCGCTCACCTTGCACGGGCCCAAGGTCGCCGCGCCGATCGTCTACCGGGTGCCGATGGCGTCGGCCCAGGTCAAGTCGGCAGTGCTGCTGGCCGGCCTCAACACGCCGGGCATCACCACCGTCGTCGAGCCGGTCATGACCCGCGACCATACCGAGAAGATGCTGCGCGGCTTCGGCGCCGCCCTCGAGGTCGAGACGGACCGGGATGGCGTGCGCACCATCCGCGTCGAGGGCCAGGGCCGGCTGGCCGGCCAACGGATCGCGGTTCCCGGCGACCCGTCCTCCGCCGGCTTTCCCGCTGGTTGCCGCCCTGCTGGTGCCGGGCTCGGACATCGTCATCGAGAACGTGCTGCTCAACCCGACGCGCACCGGCCTCATCGCCACGCTGGTCGACATGGGCGGCTCGATCGAGCTCCTCGACCGCCGGCTGGCCGGCGGCGAGGAGGTGGCCGACCTCAGGGTCCGCGCCTCCGAGCTGAAGGGCGTCGCGGTGCCGGCCGAACGAGCCCCGTCGATGATCGACGAATACCCGGTGCTCGCCGTCGCCGCCGCCTTTGCCGAGGGCGAGACGCGCATGCAAGGGCTGGAGGAGCTTGCGCGTCAAGGAGTCGGACCGGCTGGCCGCCGTCGCCGCCGGCCTCAGGGCCAACGGCGTCGATTGCACGGAAGGCGAGGCGGCGCTGTCAGTGCGCGGCCGGCCCGGCGGCCGCGGCCTCGGCGGCGGCAGCGTCGCCACCCATCTCGATCACCGCATCGCCATGGCCTTCCTGGTCATGGGACTGGCGGCCGAGAAGCCGGTCTCGGTCGACGACGCCAGCATGATCGCCACCAGCTTCCCCGACTTCGTCGACCTCATGTCCCGCCTCGGCGCGCTCGTGGAGGGGGCCGCCCCTACCGCCTAGCGGGGAAGGGGCCATCATTCCCCTTGCGGCGGGCCGCCCAATCGGCTTCATGCCAGTCATGGCACCTTCCCTCGTCATCGCCATCGACGGCCCCGCGGGCGCCGGCAAGGGCACGCTCGCCCGCCGTCTCGCCGACTATTACCACCTGCCACATCTCGACACCGGCCTGACCTACCGGGCCGTCGCCCACAAGCTGCTCGCGCTGGGCTGGCCGCTCGACGACGAGGCCCATGCGGTGGAGGCGGCGCGGCTGGTCTCCCTGGATCGCCTCGACCGCACCGTGCTTTCGGCCCATGCGGTCGGCGAAGCGGCATCGCGGGTGGCCGCGCTGCCCGCCGTGCGCCGCATCCTGGTCGACAAGCAGCGCGACTTCGCCGCGCAGCCCGGCGGCGCCGTGCTCGACGGCCGCGACATCGGCACGGTGGTCTGCCCCAGCGCTGAGGTGAAGCTCTACGTCACCGCCCAGGCGGCGGTCCGAGCGCGCCGCCGCCACGACGAGATCCTGGCCGAAGGCGGCAGCGCCGACTATGCCAGGATCCTCGAGGACATCGAGCGCCGCGACGCCCGCGACTCCGGCCGCGCCGATTCGCCATTGCGCCCGGCCGCCGACGCGCACTTGCTGGACACGTCGGAAATGGATATAGAGACGGCGTTTCTGGCGGCACGCGCGATCGTCGAGGCCGTACGCGCCACCGGAAGCGAGGCCTGAGCGGGTCGTCCGGCAGCCGCATTTGCGTGCCGCGCCGGCGATACCCATATCGGGCGGAACCAGCCTGCCAGCATTCCACGCGCCGACGCCGCTCGAAGCGGCAAAGGGCCTTTGGCCCGGAATGACGGACGGCTCAACGCAACACCAACCCGGCGCCAGCCCCGCTTTGGCGGGGCCGTTCAGGAGTTTCAATGTCACAAGCAAATCCCACCCGCGACGAATTCGCTTCGCTTCTCGAGGAGTCGTTCTCCGACGGCCATTCGGGCGAGGGCCAGGTCGTTCGCGGCATCATCACGGCCATCGAGAAGGACGTCGCCGTCATCGACGTCGGCCTCAAGGTCGAGGGCCGCGTGCCCATGAAGGAGTTCGGCGCCAAGGCCAAGGACGGCCAGCTCAAGGTCGGCGACACCGTCGAGGTCTATGTCGAGCGCATCGAGAATGCGCTGGGCGAGGCCATGCTGTCGCGCGAGAAGGCGCGCCGCGAGGAGAGCTGGGTGCGCCTCGAGGAGAAGTTCAACAAGGGCGAGCGCGTCGAAGGCGTCATCTTCAACCAGGTCAAGGGCGGCTTCACCGTCGATCTGGACGGCGCCGTGGCCTTCCTGCCGCGCAGCCAGGTCGACATCCGGCCGATCCGCGACGTCACCCCGCTGATGCACAACCCGCAGCCCTTCGAGATCCTCAAGATGGATCGCCGCCGCGGCAACATCGTGGTGTCGCGCCGCACCGTGCTCGAGGAGAGCCGTGCCGAGCAGCGCTCCGAGATCGTCCAGAACCTCGAAGAGGGTCAGGTGGTCGAGGGCGTGGTCAAGAACATCACCGACTACGGCGCCTTCGTCGACCTCGGCGGCATCGACGGCCTGCTGCACGTCACCGACATGGCATGGCGCCGCGTCAACCATCCGACCGAGATCCTCAACATCGGCCAGACGGTCAAGGTGCAGATCATCCGCATCAACCAGGAAACCCACCGCATCTCGCTCGGCATGAAGCAGCTCGAGAGCGATCCGTGGGAAGGCATCGGCGCCAAGTATCCGCTCGGCAAGAAGATCCGCGGCACGGTGACCAACATCACCGACTACGGCGCCTTCGTCGAGCTGGAGCCCGGCATCGAGGGCCTCATCCACGTCTCCGAGATGTCCTGGACCAAGAAGAACGTCCACCCCGGCAAGATCCTGTCCACCTCGCAGGAGGTCGACGTGGTGGTGCTGGAGGTCGACCCGACCAAGCGCCGCATCTCGCTTGGCCTCAAGCAGACGCTGGAGAACCCTTGGGAGGCCTTCGCGCGCAACCATCCGGTCGGCAGCCAGGTCGAGGGCGAGGTCAAGAACAAGACCGAGTTCGGCCTGTTCATCGGCCTCGACGGCGACGTCGACGGCATGGTCCACCTTTCCGACCTCGACTGGAACCGTCCGGGCGAGCAGGTGATCGAGGAGTTCAACCGCGGCGACGTGGTCAAGGCGCAGGTCCTCGACGTCGACATCGAGAAGGAGCGCATCTCGCTCGGCATCAAGCAGCTGGCCCGCGATACGGTCACCGATGCCGCCGCCTCCGGCGACCTTCGCAAGAACGCTGTCGTCACCTGCGAGGTGATCGCGGTGCGCGATGGCGGCCTCGAAGTGCGCCTGGTCGACCACGGCCTGGAGACCTTCATCAAGCGCTCCGACCTGTCGCGCGACCGCGACGAGCAGCGCCCCGAGCGCTTCTCGGTCGGCCAGAAGGTCGATGCCCGGGTGATCACCTTCGACAAGAAGACGCGCAAGCTGCAGGTGTCCATCAAGGCGCTGGAGATCGCCGAGGAGAAGGAGGCGGTCGCCCAGTACGGCTCGACCGACTCCGGTGCTTCGCTGGGCGACATCCTGGGCGCCGCGCTGAAGAACCGCGGCGGCAACTAGCCACCCGCGACGCTTCCCACAGACAGCCCCGCCGGAGCGATCCGGCGGGGTTTTTTCATGCCCGCCGTGCGTTCGTTCGTCCCGGAACCCTCGTTGGCCCGAAGCGTTGACCGACACGCGGGTTTTGCCGCCCGCCAAGGCAAAAGCGAAAGGAATTCTGCGATGAATTGGAACCAGATCGAAGGCAATTGGGAGCAGTTCAAGGGCAAGGTCCAGGCCCAGTGGGGCCAGCTCACCAACGACGATCTCGACGTCATCAAGGGCAATCGCCGCCAGCTCGCCGGCCGTCTCCAGGAACGCTACGGCAAGGCCGAGGACGAGGCCGAGCGCGACATCGACACCTGGCTCTCGCGCTCCTAACAGCGAGGTTCACGATCGAATGGCCCCGCCTGGTTCAGGCGGGGCTTTTTCGTCTAGGGTTCCTTGGCTAGCCCGCTTGGCGATCGCCTCGTGCACCGCGCGCGGCACCGTCACCCCGGCCAAAACGGCGCGATCCCTGGCTTCGCCCTTGGCCAAGCCGGGGATATGCACGCGATAGCGCTCGGCAAGCCGCCGCAACTGGTCGCGCATGCGCGTCGCGAAGCCGCCGTCGAACAGACGAGGGTCGAGCGCCAGCACGAACATGCCCGTTCCCGGGCCCTTTGAGCCGGTCGCGAAGGGCGGCGCGTCGACCGACCAGTTGGCGCCCGACAGCCCCGCGGCCAGCACCTCCACCATCAGCGCGATGTTGGCGCCGCGCGCGCCGCCGAAGGCGAGCAGCGTGCCCTTGACCGCCTCCGCCGCGTCGGTCGTCGGCTTGCCGCTGGCGTCCAGCGCCCAGCCAGCGGGGATCGGCCGTCCCTCGGCCGCCGCCTGGCGGACGTTGACGAAGGCGGTGGCGCTGGAGCTCTGGTCGATGACCAGCGGCGGTCCGCCGGCCTGCGGCGCCGCGAACGACATCGGGTTGGTGCAGTAGACGGCCTCGGTGCCGCCCGACCCGGCCACCAGCGCCGGCCCGTTCGTGGCGGCCAGCGCCACCAGCCCGCGCTCCGCCAGCCGCCCGGTGAAATAGCCGAGCGCCCCGCAGGTGAAGCTGTTGCGCTGACTGAAGGCGGAAAGCCCGAGGGCGCCGGCGGCCGCCACCATGTCCTCGAACACCCGGTCGAACCCCGGATGCGCCGCCCCGCCGCGCGCGTCGGAAAGGAAGATCGCCGGCACCGGCCGGCTGCATCTCAGGTTCCGCGCGGCCGTCGATCCGCCCGGCTTCCAGCGCCTGCAGATAGTCGACGAAGTGCGACAGCCCGACGCTCGCCTGGCCTTCGGCCTCGGCGGCGAGCGTGGCGCGGGCGAGCGAGGCGGCCGTCTCGGGCGAGGCCCCGGCGCCGAGCGCCGCACGCTCCACCAGCTGGCCGGCCTCGGCGAGGCTCATCGTCACGGTGTCGTCGGTCATGGCTCACCCCAGGCGCGACGGAATGCGCGCCTCGATCTTGCGGAACAGGAAGACCAGGATACCGGTCAGCACCATGTAGATCAAAGCCAGCAGCAGCAGCGGCTCGTAGGTGATGAAGGTGTCCTGGCGGACGGTGGAGGCCACGGCATAGAGGTCGATGACGGTGATCGTCGCCACCAGCGGCGTCGCCTTCAGCTGCAGCACCGTCTCGCCGGCCAGCGTCGGCAGCGCCCGCTGCACCGCTTGCGGCAGCCAGATGCGACGGAAGATCTTCCACCGGCTCATGCCGAAGGCGCGGCCGGCCTCGAGCTGGCCGCGCGGCACGCCGGCGAAGGCGCCGCGCATCACCTCGCCCTCGTAGCCGGCGTAGGACAGCGACAGCGACAACACCGCGTACGGCCACGCCTGGCGCAAATAAGGCCACAGCTCGGAATGGCGGATCCACGGAAATTGCGGGAACAACGAGCCGAGCCCGTAGTAGAGCAGCCAGAGCTGCAGCAAGAGCGGCGTGCCGCGGATGATCGTGCAGAAGGTCAGCGCCGGCCAGGCCAGCCAGCGCGGTCCTGCCGCCTGGGCGAGCCCCAGCGGCACCGCGAGCAGGAAGCCGAGCACGACGGTCACGACGAGGATCCAGATGGTGCGCCAAAGGCCGCCGAGCGCCAGCTTCCAGTACTCCTGGATCCAGTCCCACCGCATGAAGAGCGCCGCCGAGACGACCAGCGCCAGGCCGATGGCGATCAGCACGATGCGGTGCGGCTGCAGCCAGCCGAGCGCCCTGGCGCGCAGCGGTCGCGCCTCCATCAGCGGCCCTCCCCGATCGACGGCATGCCGCGCCGCGCCCGCCTCTCGACGCGATGGACGAGCACGGTGGAGACCAGCGTGACCATCAGATAAAGCGCGCCGGCCGCCAGGAAGAAGGTGAAATAGGCCTTCGTCGTCCCCGCCGCCTGCTTCGTCTCCAGCGTGAGCTCGGCGAAGCCCACCACCGCCAGCAGCGCCGTATCCTTGGTGGCGATCAGCCAGAGATTGGCGAGCCCGGGGATGGCGAAGGGCAGCATGGCCGGCATGGTGATCCGCCGCATCGTCAGGAACGGCGACATGCCGTAGGCGCGCGCCGCCTCGATCTGCCCTTGCGGGATCGCCTTGATGGCGCCGCGCAGCACCTCCGTGGAATAGGCGCCCTGCACGACGCCGAGGGTGACGATGCCGGCCACCAGGCCGCTGATGTCCACCGGGCCGGCCCCGGCAGCGACCAGCGCTCGGTTGATGAGGTCGGTGCCGGCATAATAGAGAAGCAGGATCAGCACCAGCTCGGGCACCGCCCGCACGATGGTGGTATAGACCTCCATGAGGTCGCGCGTCACCGGCCCGCCATAGAGCTTGGCATAGGCGCCGCCGGTGCCGATCGCCAGGCCGAGCGCGTAACTGCCGATGGCGATCTCGAGCGAATGCGCCAGGCCGCGCAGTAGGTTGCCGCCCCAGCCCGGCGGCACGGGCGACAGGAGCTCGAGGATTCCGGTCTGCATGAGCGGCAAGAGCAGGGAATTGGTCAGCGTCGCCCCCAGGGTTCCGTCAGGAACCGTGCCGGTCGCGAGCGGCCGGCACGGCGCGGGTCAGGCCGAGGGCTTCTCAGCTCCCGTAGATGTCGAAGTTGAAGTACTTCTTGGTGATCTCGTCATATTTCCCGCTGTCGCGGACCGCCTTGATCGCCGCGTTCAGCTTGCCCTTGAGCTCGGTATCTTCCTTGCGCAGGCCCGCGCCGACGCCCGGCCCGAGCACCTCCGGGTCCTCCACCACATGGCCCTTCAGGTCGCAGCATTCCTTGCCCTGGTCGGTGGCAAGGAAGGTCTCGAGCGCGATGGAATCGGCTTGCACGGCATCGATCCGGCCAGCCGCCAGGTCGGCATTCGCCTCGTCCTGGGTCTGATAGGTCTTGATCTCGGCGACCTGGTCGCCGAAGTGCTTCTTGGCGTACTCCTGGTGGGTTGTAGAGACTTGGACGCCGAGTATTTTGCCCTTCAGCCCCTCAGGCGTCGCGTCGAACTTGTCGCCCTTGGCACCGATGATTGCGGTCGGCGTGTTGTAGTACTTGTCCGTGAAGTCGATCGTCTTCTTGCGCTCTTCGGTGATCGACATCGAGCTCATGATCACGTCGATCTTCTTGGTGGTCAGCGCCGGGATGATGCCGTCCCAGGCGACAGGCGTGATCTCGCATTCGAACTTGGCTTCCGCGCACACCGCATCGATGATGTCGACCTCCCAGCCGACCCACTTGCCCGAGGCGTCCGGCGAGGTGAAGGGCGGATACGGCTCGGCCGCAACGCCGACTTTCAGCGCCTGCGCCTCGGCGACGCCGATTCCCGCCGCGACGGCGATCGCCGCTGCGACAGCCGTCCTGATCAGTTTCTTCATTTTGACACTCCCTGTTGTCGTTTTCGTTTCCAGCCGTCAGCTGACGCTGCGGATGAACTGTCTGAGACGCTCCGAGCGCGGCGCGCCGAACACCTGTTCGGGCGGCCCTTCCTCCTCGACGCGTCCGTTGTGCAGGTAGATGACGTGGGTGGCGACCTCGCGCGCGAACTTCATCTCGTGGGTCACCAGCACCATCGTGCGGCCCTCGCGGGCCAGGTCGCCGATCACCCGCAGCACTTCGCCCACCAGCTCCGGATCGAGCGCCGAGGTCGGCTCGTCGAACAGCATGACGCGCGGTTGGATGGCCAGTGCGCGCGCAATCGCCGCGCGCTGCTGCTGGCCGCCCGACAGGAAGGCCGGATAGACGTCGCGCTTGTCGGCCAGCCCGACGCGCGCAAGCAGCCGCTCCGCCGTGTCGATCGCCTCGTCGCGCTTGATTCCCAGCACGTGCACCGGCACCTCGATGACGTTCTCGATCAGCGTCATGTGGGTCCACAGGTTGAAGCTCTGGAACACCATGCCGAGCCGCGAGCGGATGCGCTCGATCTGGCGGCGATCGGCCGGCACCGTGTTGCCGTGGCTGTCGGCCTTCAGCCGGATTTCCTCGCCATTCACCCGGATCAGCCCGCTGGTCGGGTTCTCCAGGCAGTTGATGCAGCGCAAGAGCGTCGACTTGCCCGAGCCGCTGCCGCCGATGATGGCCACCACCTCGCCGTCGCGCGCCGACAGCGACACGCCCTTCAGCACGTGCAGCGTGCCGAACTTCTTATGCAGGTCCTCGACATGAATGGCCTCGGCCGCGTCGTCCGCCACCGTGTGGCGCTCCGGCGCATTCTGGCTGCGCACGACGGGCGTGCTGCTTCCTGGCCTCTTTCCAGGCGTCTCAGGCAATCCGCTGTTCATACCACGTTGCGAGTGTTCCCAGGCACCTAGCATGGACCCGGCCGACGCGGCGCGTCAACTCGGGGGCCTACCGGCGCTTCTTGGCGCCCATTACGGCACTTGCGACGCTGTTATGCAAGTGTATAAATAGCGGCTCGACCGATCCGGTCGGATTTTCTTGTCAGGGGAACGGCTTGAACGCTTACGGCTCACAGTCCATGGCGGCGCCGTTGCAGCGCGTCCTCATGCGCGGCGCGCGCCATGCCATGCGCGGCGCCGATCGTCACGAGTGGCACTACGGCCCGGGCTTCGACCCAGGGCGCGCCGCCGACCAGCACGATAGGCTCGCCGCGCTCGTCGAGGCGGCCGGCGCGTCGATCGAATGGCTGGACGACGCGCCTGACGGGCTCGCCGATTCGGTGTTCACCCACGATCCGTCCCTGGTGACCGATGGCGGCGCCGTCATCCTCGCCATGGGCAAGCGCCTGCGCCGGCGCGAGCCTGAGCTGCACGAGGCCGCCTATGACCGCCTCGGCGTGCCGATCCTCGGCCGGATCGAGCCGCCGGGCCAGGTCGAGGGCGGCGATTGCGTGTGGGTCGACGGGTCGACGCTGGCCGTCGGCCGCGGCGTGCGGACCAACCAGGCCGGCATCCAGCAGCTGGCCAACCTGCTCGGCCCGCTGGGCGTCGAGGTCTTCGGCTACGACCTGCCGCTCTGGCAGGGCGTGGACGCCTGCCTGCACCTGATGTCGGTGATCAGCCCGCTGGCCGACGATCTCGCCCTCGTCTACGCGCCGCTGCTGCCGTTTGCCTTCTACGAGCTTCTCGTGTCGCGGGGCATCCGCCTCGTCGCCGGCGACGCGGAGGAGTTCTCGGCCTCGCAGGGGCTCAGCCTCAACGTGCTCGCCACGGCGCCGCGCGAGGTCGTCGCCGTCGCCGGCTTCCCGCGCACCGCCGCCGCGATGCAGGCGGCCGGCTGCCGCGTCGCCACCTTCGAGGCCGACGCGCTCTGCATTGCCTGCGAAGGCGGCCCGACATGCCTGACGCGCCCCATCCTGCGCCGCTGAGCGACGGCCGGCGGCCGAAGTTCCGCCGCGCCGGCGAGGAGCGCCGTCGCCAGGACCTGATCGAGGCGACGCTCGCCTGCGTCGCCGAGCGCGGCCTGGAAGGCGCTACCGTGCGGGCCATTGCGCGCCGCGCCGGCGTGACGGCCGGGCTGATCCGCCACTATTTCCCAGGCAAGGAGGAGCTCGTCCAGGCCGCCTACGCGACGATCATGGGCCGCATGACCGAGCATTCCAGGGCGGCGCTGGGCGATGTCGAGCCCGATCCGCGTCGCCGCCTCGCCGCCTTCCTCGCCGCCAGCCTGGAGCCGCCGGTGATCGATGCCAAGGTGTTCTCCGTCTGGGCGAGCTTCACTGGCCGCGCCACCGCCGAGCCGTCGCTCTCCGCTGCCCACCGGGCCTACTATCTGGGCTTCCGCGACGAGGTCGAAGGGCTCGTCGCCGACCTGTTCGCGGCGGCCGGGCGTGCCGCCGCGCCAGCCGAGCTGAGACGCCACGCCATCGCCGTCAACGCCGTCATCGACGGCCTGTGGATCGAAGGCTGCCTGACCGGCGACAGCTTCGCGCCGCGCGAGCTGGTCGACATCGGCATCGCCTCGGTCGAGCGCCTGCTCGGCCTCCGCCTCACCACGCCGTCTGCCCGAAAGGCCGAACTGACATGACCGTCCGCACCCTCGGTGAAGCGCTGATCGCCGGGCTCGAGGCCCATGGCGTCGACACCGTCTTCGGCATTCCCGGCAACCACACGGTCGAGCTCTACCGGGGCCTCGCGGCGTCCTCGATCCGCCACGTCACCCCACGCCACGAGCAGGGCGCCGCCTTCATGGCCGACGGCTATGCGCGCGCCGGCGGCCGTCCGGGCGTCGCCTTCGTCATCACCGGCCCCGGCCTCACCAACGCCATCACGGCGATGGCGCAAGCCCGCGCCGATTCGGTGCCGATGCTGGTTGTCTCCGGCGTCAACCAGCGCGACGCGCTCGGCAAGGGCCTCGGCTTCCTGCACGAGCTGCCGGACCAGCGCGGGCTGATGCAGAAAGTGGCGCTCTGCTCCGAGCGCATCGAGACGCCGGAGGCGCTGCACGGCGGCCTGGCGCGCGCCTTCGCCCGGATGGCCTCCGGCCGCCCCGGCCCGGTCCACATCGAGGTGCCGCTCGACGTCATGGTGCTTCCCGCCGCCGCCTCGCCCGACGCCGCCATGCCGGCCACGGCCGTGCCGCCACGCCTCGCCCCGGCGGCGCTGGCGGAGGCCGCTGCCCTCCTGGCCGGCGCGGCGCGGCCGCTCATCCTGGCCGGCGGCGGCGCTCGCTTGGCCGAGACGCCGCTTGCCGGGCTCTCCGAGAGGCTGGGTGCGCCGGTCGTCACCACCGCCAACGGCCGCGGCCTGCTCTATGGCCATCCCCTCGCGGTGCCGGCCAGTCCGAGCCTCCAGGCCGTGCGGGCGCTGATGGCCGATGCCGACATGGTGCTGGCGCTCGGCACCGAGCTCGGCCCCACCGACTACGACATGTACGCCGATGGCGGCTTCCGACTGCCAGAAGCGCTGATCCGCGTCGACATCGACGATGCCCAGCTGAAGCGCCACCCTGCCGCGCTGCGGATCCTCGCCGACGCCACGGCAGCGGCGTCCGACCTTCTGCAGGCCCTGCCGGCCGGCGAGCCGTCGTCCGGCGGCGAGGCGCGCGCCGCCGCCGCCCGCCAGGCGGCATGGCAGGAGATCGGCGCTGCCATGCAGGCCCAGGTGCGCGTGCTTGAGCTGATTCGCGAGGCGCTGCCGGGGGCCATCGTCGTCGGCAATTCCACCCAGCCCGTCTACGCCGGCAACCTCTATTACGACCACGACAGGCCGGGCGGCTGGTTCAACGCCGCCACCGGCTTCGGCGCCCTCGGCTACGCCCCGCCCGCCGCCATCGGCGCGGCGTTGGCGGCGCCCGGCGTGCCAGTGGTCTGCCTGGTGGGCGACGGCGGCTTCCAGTTCACGCTGGCCGAGATCGGCGCCGCCGTCGATGCCGACGTCCCTGTCATCTTCGTCGTGTGGAACAACCGCGGCTACCGCGAGATCGAGACGTCGATGCGCGAGCGCGGCGTCGAGCCGGTCGGCGTGTCGCCCGCCCCGCCGGATTTCTGCCGGATCGCCGACGCCTATCGCATCCCGGCCGAGCGGCTGGGGAAGCTGGACGACCTGCCAGCGGCGCTCCAGCGTGCCCGCGCGCTCGACCGCCCGGCGCTCATCGAGATCATGGTGGACTGAGGCGGCCCTGCTGGCTATGAAGCCAGCGAGATCCAAGACCAGAGCGCCGGAGAGAGCCATGACCGAGATCACGGAACTGCCGAAGCTCGTCACGGTGTTCGGCGGCTCCGGCTTCGTCGGTCGCCATGTCGTGCGGGCTCTCGCCAAGCGCGGCTACCGCGTGCGCGTCGCTTGCCGCCGCCCCGACCTTGCCTTTCACCTGCAGCCGCTCGGCAATGTCGGCCAGATCCAGCCGATCCAGGCCAATCTCCGCGTGCGCTGGTCCGTCGACCGCGCCATCGAGGATGCCGACCATGTCGTCAACCTCGTCGGCCTGCTGTTCGAAACCGGCAAGCAGCGCTTCGCGGGCGTGCACGATGCGGGCGCCAGGAACGTCGCCGAGGCGGCCAAGGCGGCGAAGATCGGCATCACCCACGGCTCGGCGATTGGCGCCGACGCCGAATCCCCCTCGGCCTATGCTCGCACCAAGGCGGCCGGCGAGCAGGCCGTGCTGGAGACGGTCAAGGATGCCGTCGTCTTCCGGCCGTCGATCGTCTTCGGTCCCGAGGATTCCTTCTACAACCGCTTCGCCGACATGGCGCGCTATTCGCCGGTGCTGCCGCTGGTCGGCGCCGACACCAAGTTTCAGCCGGTCTTCGTCGGCGACGTCGCCGAGGCGATGGCCCGCTCCGTCGACGGCAAGGTCAAGGGCGGCAGGATCTACGAGCTCGGCGGGCCGGAGGTGATGTCGTTCCGCACCTGCATGGAGGAGATGCTGAAGGTCATCGGCCGCCGCCGCCGCCTGGTCGAGCTGCCCTGGTGGGCGGCCGAGCTGATGGCCGGCGTTCTGGGCCGTTTGCCCAATCCGCAGCTCACCGGCGACCAGGTGAAGCTGCTGCGCGTCGACAACGTGGTCTCCGACGAGGCGATCCGCGACGGCCGCACCTTCACCGGCCTCGGCATGCATCCGCAGGCGCCGGTCGCCATCCTCGAGAGCTATCTGTGGCGCTACCGCCCTGCCGGCCAGTTCTCGCGCAGGACGCTCGCCTGAGCCGGGCGCGCCGGCCGTGCAGGAGCTGATCGCCTGGCTGCCCGCCGGGCTCGGCGTCTGGCCGGCGGCGCTCCTGGTGGTCGCCAGCTTCTTCACCTCGGCGCTCACCGCCGCCTTCGGCGTCGGCGGCGGCCTGGCCATGCTGGCGTTGATGGGCCTGTTCGTGCCGGTCGCCGCGCTGATCCCGGTGCACGGCGCCGTGCAGCTCGGCTCCAACAGCGGCCGCGCCTGGCACCAGCGCGCGCATGTGCGTCTCGACATCGCCTGGCCCTTCGTGGCCGGCAGCCTGGTCGGCGCGGTGGCCGGCGCGATGATCGTCGTGCAGCTGCCGGACGCCGTTCTGAAGCTGCTGCTCGGCGTCTTCATCCTGGTCGTCACCTGGGCCAGGGTCCCCGGCCTCGCCACCCTCGGCCATGCCGGGATGGCGGTGGCCAGCGCCGTGCTGGCGCTCGCCACCATGTTCGTCGGCGCCACCGGGCCGCTGCTCTCCTCGGTGCTGGCGCAGCTGATCCCCAACGATCGCAAGGCGCTGGTCGCCACTCACGGCGCCGCCATGACGGTCCAGCACGGCCTCAAGATCATCGTCTTCGGCTTCGCCGGCTTCGCCTTCCGGCAATGGCTGCCGCTGATCGCGCTGATGATCGTCTCGGGCTTCCTCGGCACCGTCTACGGCACCCGCTGGCTGGACCGGCTGCCCGAGGCGACGTTCCGCCGCTGGTTCCGCCTCGCCATCAGCCTGCTGGCGCTGGATCTGCTGCGCCGCGGCTTCATGGAGTTCGCGTAGGCTGTAGTGGCGAATTGGCGATTGAGGACCGGTGTCCTGGGACGTATATGCTGTCGACTTATGTATAGACATATTCCTCGCCGAATATGTCTATACTTATCACTTATCCGAACACCATCAGCGCCACGAGCCCGAGGCCGCCGACGACGATGCGCCACCAGCCGAACAGCGCGTAGCCGTGGCGCGACACGTAGTCGAGCAGGCCGCGCACCACGATCACCGCCATCACGAACGCCGCCACGAAGCCGGTGACGATGACCGGCACGTCGGCCGCCGAGAGGATGTCGCGGTTCTTGTAGAGGTCCAGCGCGAAGGCGCCGGCCATGGTCGGCATGGCGAGGTAGAAGGAGAACTCGGCCGCCGCCCGCTTGTCGGCGCCGAACAGCAGCCCGCCGACGATCGTCGAGCCCGAGCGCGAGGTGCCGGGGATCATCGCCAGGCACTGGACCACGCCGATGCCCAGATAGGCGGCCATCGGAAAGTCCATCACGTCGTGGTAGCGCGGCGTCAGCGCCCAGCGGTCGACGGTGAGCAGCACGATGCCGCCGAGGATCAGCATGATGCAGATCAGCATGGGCGTCTCGAACAGCACCGTCTTGATGAAGTCGTGCGCCAGCGCGCCGATCACCGCCGCCGGCAGGAACGCCACCAGGATGCCGAGCACGAAGCGGCGCGCCCGGGCGCTTGTCGGCAGGTCCGCCGCCAGCCTGGCGAGCCGCGTCGCATAGACGCTGAGGATGGCCAGGATGGCGCCGAGCTGGATCAGCACCTCGAACGCCTTGCCGGTCGAGTGGAAGCCGAGGAAATGCCCGGCGAGCAGGATGTGGCCGGTCGACGACACGGGGATGAACTCGGTCAGCCCTTCCAGCAGGCCGAGCAGAAGCGCATCGAAGATCGACTGGGTTTCCATGGCTTTCCCGCTTGCCCGGCGACAGCTGCCGATTGCTTGTCACGGCGCCTGTCTGCCCCTATAGCTCGGTCGCGCCGTGCGCCCTCGTGACTCGGGCGGCAGAAGACTTACCGGCGCTCAGTCCGCTTGACCAGAGCCCGATCCCAGACCGCAAGCCCATGCTGACCCTTTTCCACCACCCTTTGCTCGCCAATTGCCGCTTCGTCCGCCTTGCCTTCGGCGAGTATGGCGAGGAGCTGGCGCTCATCGAAGAGAAGCCGTGGAGCCGCCGCAGGGAGTTCCTGACGCTCAACCCGGCCGGCACCTTGCCGGTGCTTTTGGCCGAGGGCGACGTGCCGATCGTCGGCGCCGTCGTCATCGCCGAGTACCTGGACGAGACCCGCGGCGTGCTGAAGCGCGACCGCCGCCTGTTCGCCGAGGACCCGATCGACCGCGCCGAGATCCGCCGGCTGACCGACTGGTACCTGCAGAAGGCGGAAGGCGAGGTGACGCGCCATTTGGTGCGCGAACGGGCCCTGAAGCCGCTGATGCCGAGCGCCGACGGCGGCGGCTCGCCCGATTCGGGCGCCATCCGGGCCGCCCGCTCCAACATCAAGCAGCACATGAAGTACACCAACTGGCTGGCCGGCACCCGCAACTGGCTGGCCGGCCCGCGCCTCTCCTATGCCGACCTCGCCGCCGCCGGCGCGCTCTCGGTGCTCGACTATCTGGGCGAGATCGACTGGAGCGACTACCCGGCCGCCAAGGACTGGTACACGCGGCTGAAGTCGCGCCCCTCCTTCCGGCCGCTGCTCGGCGACCGGGTGCGCGGCCTGTCGCCCGTCTCCCATTACGGGGACCTCGACTTCTGATGGCACGGGCCGGGGCTCCCGCCACGCCGGCAAGCCTCCGCGCGCTGATCGACCGGGAGGCCGCGGCCGCCGGCTTCGACGTGGTGGCCGTCACCACCCCCGACGCCATTCCCGAGGCGCCGGCCCGCTTGGCGACCTTCCTCGCCGAAGGCCAGCACGGCTCGATGGGCTGGCTCGCCGAGACCGCCGAGCGGCGCGCCGACCCGCGGGCTCTGTGGCCGGAGGTGCGCTCGATCGTCATGCTGGGCATGAACTACGGCCCGGCCGAGGACCCGCTGGCGCTGCTCGGCCGCCGCGACCGCGGCGCCATCTCGGCCTATGCCCGCAACCGCGACTATCACGACGTCGTCAAAGGTCGGCTGAAGGACATCGCCGGCCGTTTCGCGGCCCGCGCCGGCGCCGGCGTCAAGGTGTTCGTCGACACCGCGCCGGTGATGGAGAAGCCGCTCGCCGAGGCCGCCGGGCTCGGCTGGCAGGGCAAGCACACCAATCTGGTCAGCCGCGAGCTCGGCTCCTGGCTCTTCCTCGGCGCCATCTTCACCACTGCCCTGCTGGCCGCCGACCGGCCGGAGACCGACCATTGCGGGTCATGCCGCGCCTGCCTCGACATCTGCCCGACCGCCGCCTTCCCGGCGCCGTACCGACTCGACGCGCGGCGCTGCATCTCCTACCTGACCATCGAGAACAAGGGGCCGATCCCGCGCGAATTCCGCCAGGCGATCGGCAACCGCATCTATGGCTGCGACGACTGCCTCGCCGTCTGCCCCTGGAACAAGTTCGCCCGCCGCGCCTCCGAGGCCAAGCTCGTCGCCCGTCCAGAGCTGGAAGCGCCGCCGCTGGACCTGCTTCTCCGGCTCGACGACCAGGCGTTCCGCGCCCTGTTCGCCGGCTCGCCGGTGAAGCGCATCGGCCGCGATCGCTTCCTGCGCAACGTGCTGATCGCCGCCGGCAACTCGGGCGACGCGGCGCTGTTGCCGCACTGCTTGGCGCTGACCGCAGACGCTTCGGCGCTGGTGCGCGGCGCCGCCGCCTGGGCGGTGTGGCGCCTCGCCGAGCCGCAGCGCGCTGCCGCCGTCGCCCGGCAGCGGCTTGCCGTGGAGCGCGACGCGGCGGTCCGCGCCGAATGGCTGGAAGCGGCATGAACGGCGCCCGCATCCTGATCCTCGGCGCCGGCTATTCGGCCCGCGAATTCGCCCGTGCCAACCCCGACGGGGCGGAGATCGCCGGCACCACGCGCACGCCGGAGAAGCTGGCGGCGCTGTCGGCGGCAGGCATTGCGCCGCTGCTCTTCGCCGACGGCCGGGTCGGTCCAGACCTCGACGCCGCGTTGGCCCGCGCCACCCATCTCGTGGTCTCTGCCTCTCCCGGCGAAGCCGGCGACCCGATGCTCGCCGCGCTGGGCGAGCGGCTGCGGGCCGGCCTGCCCGATCTCGGCTGGATCGGCTATCTGTCGACGGTCGGCGTCTATGGCGACCATGGTGGTGCCTGGATCGACGAGACGGCGGCCTGCCGGCCCGTCTCCCGCCGCTCCGTGCTGCGCGTCGCGGCCGAACAGGAATGGCTGCGCCTCGGCGAGGCCGCGCGCCTGCCGGTCGCCGTGCTGCGGCTCGCCGGCATCTACGGGCCGGGCCGCAACGCCTTCGTCAACCTGGCCAACGGCATCGCGCGGCGGCTGGTCAAGCCGGGCCAGGTGTTCAACCGCATCCACGTGGCCGACATCGCCGGCGCGCTCTGGCACCTCGCCACGACGCGCTCAGGGGGCCTCTGGAACGTCGCCGACGACGAGCCGGCGCCGCCGCAGGACGTCGTGGGCTACGCCGCGGAGCTGATGGGTGTGCCGCCGCCGCCCGAGACCGACTTCGCGACCGCCGAGCTGTCGCCCATGGCGCGCTCCTTCTATGGCGAGAACAAGCGGGTCTGCAACGCCAGGCTGAAGGCGGCCGGCTATGCCTTCCTGTTTCCCGACTACCGCACCGGCCTGGAGCTGCTATGGGCCGAAGGCCGCTGGGCCGGCGAAGGCGAGGCGGACGGGCGCTCGCCGATGACCGGCGGCGAATGAGCCGAGGCTGGGGGCTTGCCTGAGGGGCAGGGCCTCGTTCATTCTTCGGTAACCATCGAGGGCCAGACTTCGGGCAGGGACGAAACCCCATGGACATGCCGATGAGATCGCTCCTTCCGGCCGCCGCCAGGGCCGCCGCCTTGGCGCTCGGCGCGCTGCTGGCGTTGGCCGTCGCGTCCGAAACGTCGGCTGCCGAACTCGCCAAGACGCTGTTCGGCGCCGAGCGGCTGCCCGCCGCGGCGGCGCCGCAATCCTTCGGCTTCTACAGCAAGGGCTGCTTTGCCGGTGGCGTCGCCATCGCCACCGACGGCCCCAACTGGCAGGCCATGCGGCTGTCGCGCAACCGGCGCTGGGGCCACCCGACGCTGATCAAGCTGATCGAAAAGCTGTCCGCCGACGCCGCCAAGGATGGCTGGCCCGGCCTGCTGATCGGCGACATCTCGCAGCCGCGCGGCGGCCCGATGCTGACCGGCCATGCCTCGCATCAGATCGGCCTCGACGCCGACATCTGGCTGAACCCGATGCCGCCCCGCCGCCTGAGCGCCCGCGAGCGCGAGACGATGAGCGCTGTGTCGATGATCCGCAAGGGCGGGCTGACCGTCGACGAGCGGCGCTGGACGCCCGCCCATCTGCAGCTCTTGAAGCGCGCTGCCTCCTATCCGCTGGTCGAGCGAATCCTCGTCCATCCGGGCATCAAGAAGAAGCTCTGCGACACCGCGACGGGCGATCGCAGCTGGCTGCGCAAGGTGCGGCCGTTCTGGGGCCACGACTACCACTTTCACATCCGCATAGGCTGCCAGCCGGGCTCGCCTGGATGCAAGCGCCAGTCGGGCGTGCCGGCGGGCGACGGCTGCGACAAGTCGCTCGCCTGGTGGTTCACTGCGGAGCCCTGGCGCCCCAACAAGAACCCCGACGCGCCGAAGGCCCGCGACCTGATGACCATGGCCAGCCTGCCCAAGGCTTGCCGCGCCGTGCTGGCGGCGCCGGCGCCCGCCTCCGAGATGGCGGTGACGGTGGGCGGCAACGGCACTGCCGTGGCCGCCAGCCTGCCCGCCGCCGTGCCGGCCGCAACGGAGAACGAGCCGACCGTGGACCAGGAGCTGCCGCCCGCCACCTCGAGCTTCGCGCCGACGCCCAAGGTCGACATCCCTAGGCCCGGCACCCGGCCGCGCAACTGACGCCTCCGGCGTCTGGACTGTTGCGGTCGCGCCTGCTTGTCTATAGGGCTCGAACGATCGATCCATGCCGAGGGGCGCGGAGGAGCGAGCCATGGCCAACCAGACCGGCGACGAGAGCGTCCTGCAGTTTCCGATCCTGATCGGCGACATCGGCGGCACCAATGCGCGCTTCGCCATCCTCGTCGATTCCTATGCCGAGCCGAAGCAGTTCCCGATTGTCCAGACGGCCGATTTCGAGACCATCGACGAGGCCATCCAAAGCACCATCCTCGACCGCACGTCGATCCAGCCACGCTCGGCGGTGCTCGCCGTGGCCGGTCCGGTCGACGGCGACGAGATCGACCTCACCAACTGCCCCTGGGTGGTGCGACCGCGCGGCATGATCGAGCAGCTCGGCCTGAGCGACGTCGTCGTCCTCAACGATTTCGAGGCGCAGGCGCTGGCCGTGGTGGCGCTCGGCGAGGAGCACATGGAAAAGATCGGCCCCGGCACCCCGGAGCCGGCGGCCGGCCGCGTCGTGCTCGGCCCTGGCACCGGCCTCGGCGTCGCCGGGCTGATCCATGCCTGCCACCGCTGGATCCCGGTGCCGGGCGAGGGCGGCCACATGGACATCGGCCCGCGCACCGAGCGCGACCGCCAGGTCTTCCCGCATCTGGAGACGATCGAGGGGCGCGTGTCGGGCGAGCAGCTTCTGTGCGGGCGCGGCCTGGTGAACATCTACCGCGCCGTCTGCAAGGCCGACGACGTGGCGGCTGGCTTCGCCACCCCGGCCGAGGTGACGGCGGCCGGCCTCGACGCGAGCGACGCGCAGGCCGCCGAGGCGCTCAGCATGTTCGTCACCTGCCTCGGCCGCACCGCTGGCGACCTGGCGCTGGTCTTCATGAGCCGCGGCGGCGTCTATCTCACCGGCGGCATCGCCCAGAAGATCGTCCCGGCGCTGAAGACCGGCGAGTTCCGCTCCGCCTTCGAGGACAAGGCGCCGCACACGGCGCTGATGCGCGACATGCCGGTCTACGTGATCACCCACCCGCTCGCCGCGCTGTCCGGCCTGGCGGCCTACGCGCGCACCCCGGTGCGCTTCGGAGTGGAGACGACCGGCCGCCGCTGGAAGGGCTGAGCGGCGAGGGCCTCGCGCTGCCAAAGCCCGGCGGTGCTGCCGCCGGGCAAATAATTATCCGCGGACTGGGGCTAGCCCTCGACGGGCCACCCCAGTTCCTTGGCGGCGGTCCTGAGCCCGTCCACCAGCGGATTGAGCCTGGCAAACTGGAACGTCTTTTCTGTCTGGAGTTCAGCTTCGGCCTTTCGACCTTCAGGCGTATAGACACTTCCCTCGTCGCCGAACGCACTGTTGACGCCGTTGGAAATCGCCTGTTCCCGGCGCAATTGCGTTTCGATGCTTTGCTGCCACTTGTTCGTCAAGGCATTGAAATCGATCGGCGCCTTGGGCCCTTCCGGGAAGGCCTGCCGCAGGCTGTCCTTCAACGCGCTGGAAATCGCAGCGTTGTAATCTTCTCGGTTCGACAAGAGATCCTGCAGCCGATTCCAGTTCTTGAGCAGCAACATGCCATTCGACTTCGGTTCGAACTGGCGGGCGATTTTGACGGCGACGCTTTTGGTGGCTTTCCCGATTCGTTTGGAAGCGCTGTCCTTCTCCAAAAGCTTGAAGTTTGCCTTTCTTTCGCTGTTGAAAATACTGAACTTCTGCCTGGGCGACGCACTTCGGCTGCTCTTGCTCTTAGCGGCCTTAAAGGTTGCTTTCCCGAAGTTCCTTACAGTGCCGACTGTCGACCGGAATGACCGGTTCAGGCTGGATATGCTCATCGAAATGACTCCTTAGGATCGCTGGCTGTTCCGTTAACTCGACGCCACCCTACCTTGCCGCCACACCCGCCTGTCTCGTCCGTGACACGCGCCGCGCGGCGACGTCAGCGCCACGCATCGGCTTCCAGCAGAGCGTGAAAGGCTCTAGAAGGAGCGCGTGCCGGGCTTCGCCCACCCATCGACCACGCCGGACCAGAGCGACGTGACAGCCGTGCCCATCCCCAGCAAGCGAGCCGCCCCGGGCGACGTGATCGCCGTGCTCCGGCGCATCCTGGCGGAGAACGGCCGCGCCTATCTGTGGCACTATGTGCTGGCCGTCGTTTGCCTGCTCGCGGTGGCCGCCACCACGGCCTTCAGCGCCTGGATCATGCGCGACGTCATCAACGAGCTGTTCTATCGCGGCCGCAGCGACCTGATCGCGCTCGTCGCCGGGTCGATCGCGCTGGCCTTCGTCATCCGCGGCTTCGCCAGCTACGGCCAGGCGGTCGTGCTGGCCAAGATCGGCAACAATCTGGTCGCCCGCTACCAGCGCCGCATCTTCGACCACCTGATGCGGCTCGGCATCGATTTCTTCAACGACACGCGCTCCGGCCAGCTGGCGGCGCGCATCAACGAGAACGTCAACGGCATCCGCGACCTGCTCGGCATGACGCTGAAGTCGGTGGCCGGCGACGCTGTCTCGCTGGTGGCGCTGGTGGCGGTGATGGTCATGCAGGAGCCGGTGCTGTCGCTGATCGCCTTCCTGATCGGCCCGCCGCTCGTCTACACCGTCAACCGCCTGATGCGCCGGCTGCGCCAGATCACCCGCAAATCGGTCGAGATCAACGCCCGGCTGATCGGCGCCATGCAGGAGGCCACGCAGGGCATCGCCGTCGTCAAGGCCTTCACCATGGAGGACCAGCTGTCGGAGAAGATCGCCGCCCTGGTCGACGACGCCGAGGCCAGGCAGAACAAGATCGCCCGCGTCTCCGAGCGCGTCACCCCGGTCGCCGAGATGCTGGCCGGCTTCGCCATCGCCGGCGTCATCGCCTATGCCAGCTACCGCGCCGCCTACGCCTTGCAGCCGCCGGGCAGCGTCTTTTCCTTCATCACCGCGCTGCTGCTCGCCTACGACCCGGCGCGCCGGCTGGCCCGCGTGCAGGTCAACCTGGAGCGCTCGCTGGTCAATGCGCGGATGATCTACGAGATCCTCGACATGCGGCCGCGGCAGGGCGACGCGCCGGGCGCGCCGGCGCTCGCCGTGTCGCGCGGCGACGTCCGCTTCGACCACGTCACCTTCGCCTATGGCGAGGGCCGGCCGGTGCTCGCCGACGTCACCTTCCGCGCCGCCGCCGGCAAGACCACCGCCATCGTCGGCGGCTCCGGCGCCGGCAAGTCGACGCTGGTCGCCCTCCTGGAGCGCTTCTACGACGTCGGCTCGGGCAGCATCTCGATCGACGGCCAGGACATCGCCACGGTGACCAAGCGCTCGCTGCGCGAGGCGATCGCCTATGTCTCCCAGCAGCCCTATCTGTTCGAGGGGACGATCGCCGACAACATCCGCTATGGCCGCGAGAGCGCGACCGACGCCGAGATCGAGGCGGCGGCGCGGCTCGCCCAGGCCGATGCCTTCATCCGCCAGCAGCCGCAGGGCTACGACACGCTGGTCGGCGAGAACGGCGTCACGCTGTCCGGCGGCCAGCGCCAGCGGCTGTCGATCGCCCGCGCCATCGTCCGCAACGCGCCGGTCCTGGTGCTCGACGAGGCCACCTCGGCGCTCGACAACGAGTCCGAGGCGCTGGTGCAGGCCGCCCTCGCCGAGGTGATGAAGGGCCGCACCACTCTGGTCATCGCGCATCGCCTGTCGACGGTGGTCCATGCCGACCACATCGTGGTGCTCGACCATGGCCGGCTGGTCGAGGAGGGCACCCATGCCGACCTGCTTTCGGTGCCGCACGGCATCTATGCAAAATTCCACCGGCTGCACAGCGACAAGGGCCTCGGCCTCGTCGACGACAGCAAGGTGACGGAGATCAAGGCCAAGCGGCCGCGCGCCGCCCGCGCGCCGGCAGGGAGCGTTCGATGAGCGACATGGGACTGGTGGTGGTCGGCGCGGCCGGCCGCATGGGGCAGGCGCTCATCCGCATGATCCAGGCGGTCGACGGCGTGCGCCTGGCCGGCGCGGTGGAGCGGGCCGGGTCTCCGGCGCTCGGCCGCGATGCCGGCGAACTGGCCGGCGTCGGGCCGCTCGGCGTGCCGATCGACGACGACCCGCTGCCGGTCTTCGCCCGCGCCGAGGGCGTGCTCGACTTCACCGCACCCGCCGCCACCGTCGAGTTCGCCGGCTACGCGGCGCAGGCGCGGATCGCCCATGTGATCGGCACCACCGGTTGCTCGGCCGCCGACGACGCCAGGATCGCCGCCGCCGCCCGCCACGCGGCGATCGTCAAGTCGGGCAATATGAGCCTCGGCGTCAATTTGCTCGCGGTGCTGGTGGAAGCGGCGGCGCGGGCGCTCGACGCGGCCGATTTCGACATCGAGGTGCTGGAGATGCACCATCGCGCCAAGGTCGACGCGCCGTCGGGCACGGCGCTCTTGCTCGGCGAGGCGGCCGCGGCCGGCCGCGGCATCGACCTGGCCGAACGCGGCGTCAGGGCCCGCGACGGCCACACCGGCCCGCGCCCGGCGGGCGCCGTGGGCTTCGCCGCGCTGCGCGGCGGCTCCGTCGTGGGCGACCATTCGGTGATCATCGCCGGCCCCGGCGAGCGAGTGACGCTGTCCCATCACGCCGAGGACCGCGCCATCTTCGCCCGCGGTGCCGTCAAGGCGGCGCTGTGGGCGCGCGGCCGCAAGCCTGGCCTCTATTCCATGCGCGACGTGCTCGGCCTAGGCTAGAGCATGATCCCAAAAAGTGGATGCCGGTTTTTGGAAAAGATCATGCTCAAACAAAAGGATAGAGTGCGAGGACGATTCGAAGAAGCGTCATTGCGCTCTAGGCGCCCGCCGTCGATCCGCTCGCATCCTCTCGGAGAAGCAACACCATGTCCGGAACACTCGTCCTCGTCAGGCACGGCCAGAGCGAATGGAACCTCAAGAACCTGTTCACCGGTTGGCGCGACGTCGACCTTTCCGAGCAGGGGGTCAAGGAGGCCAAGGCGGCCGGCGAGAAGCTCGCGGCGCGCGGCTTCCAGTTCTCGATCGCCTTCACCTCGGCGCTCCTGCGCGCCCAGCGCACCTGCCAGATGATCCTCGACGCAGTCGGCCAGCCGGGGCTGGAGACGGTCAAGGACCAGGCGCTGAACGAGCGCGACTATGGCGACCTCAACGGGCTCAACAAGGACGATGCGCGCCGCAAATGGGGCGAGGAGCAGGTGCATGTCTGGCGCCGCTCCTATGCGGTGCCGCCGCCCGGCGGCGAGAGCCTGAAGGACACCGGCGCCCGGGTCTGGCCCTACTACCTGCACCTGATGCAGCCGCACGTGCTGCGCGGCGAGACCGTGCTGGTGTCCGCCCACGGCAACTCGCTGCGCGCTCTGATCATGGCGATCGAGGGCATCTCCGGCGACGACATCGTCAACCTCGAGCTGGGCACCGGCGTGCCGATGATCTACCGCCTGAAGGCCGACTCCACGCTGGCCTCCAAGGAAATCCTGGATTGAGGCTGCGGCGGCGGGCGGCCTGCTCCGCGCCGCCAAGAGCGCGGTTGACAGGCCGGAACCGCCCGCTTACATGAGCGGCGCACCTGCCCAGGTGGCGGAATTGGTAGACGCGCAGGTTTCAGGTACCTGTGCCGCGAGGCGTGGAGGTTCGAGTCCTCTTCTGGGCACCATTCTTCCCGACGCGCTAGTCGGACCAATAAGTTAAGCCCTTTCAGAGTGTTGCGCTCACCGCACTGTGCACTCTATCGGACCCCGCCACGGTCAAGCAACGGCAGGCGCAAGTCGCCGGCGATCATCAAGGGAAGGCCTCGGTCATCTCTCGAACCGTCGAGGACACTCGTAGATGGGACGTCATACCAAGATCAAAATGCCCTTTGGACCGGACCTGGACCGCTTTCACAAGAGAGCGGCGGAAATGGCCTGCTGTGATCCTGTGATCTTGTCGTCGAGCGAGCATGGGCACGCCCATGCTGAAACGTCACGATGAGGATGACCTCTCCAAGGATGCTGATGAAATACCACATGGCTCGTCTCCCCGTTGGAGACATTTGGCCTCGGCTGGCCAGGTGCTTCAAACGAGTTTATGGTCGACGTCGTATAACTTCAGGTGATCGGTGTGAAGCGTGGACGCTTGCCCCTGACCGCTTTGCGCAGCTTTGAGGCAGCTGGCCGTTTGTTGAACTTCGGCCGGGCCGCAGAAGAGTTGGTTGCGCCGTCACTGCTTGCCTCCGGCCCGCTGCTGACGCGCCTGCCGACCTCAGCCACTTTACCTTGCTGCACGAAACCAATCACGACGGTTGGGCGCTGTGGTTCCGAGCGGCTGGTCTGCCGGATTTCCCAATGGATGGCGGGCCAATCTACGCCGATGCCGCGCACGCCCTTCAGGCCGCAAAGCTTGGCCACGGCGTCGCGCTCGGCGACCGGGTGCTGGAAGCCGACGATTTTCGCGTCGGAACGCTCGTACGACCGTTCCAACTTGAGGTGCCGTATGGAGCCTATTGGCTTGTCGCGCCTGACTTCCAGCTTCTCAGCCGCCCTGCGAATGACTTTGCCCAGTGGATCGCCGCTGAGCTAACGGCGGACCAGGATTGAGGAAGACCGGGCTTACGGCAGGTACAGGGAAACCTCATTGGGCCGCCACCTTCTCGACGTCCGGCAGAACCCAGGTCTTGTCGAAGAACTCCTTCTTCGGCCCGTAGAGGCGGAACATCAGTTCGAACCGACGGGCAGGGTCGGTCGGGACCCAATTGGTTTCCTTGCCTGTCGGCGCTTTGGGTCCGAACCAGATGTCGACCGAGCCGTCGGGATTGCTCTGGACTTCCGCGGCGTTCGAGGCGCGGCTCGCCCGTGGCATGTTCTTGATGAGGGCGTGGGTCTGTCGATCATAGGCCGTCACTGACCAGTACTGCTCGACCGGCACGTTGGGTGGTACGGTCAAGCGATAGGTGCTGGCCCCATCATAGGCTTGGCCGTCCTTGCCGCGGATCGAGATGAGGTAGAACTGACCCGCGCCGAGGTTCTTGATGGCGACGAACGCGTAGCTGTAGGCCATCCCACGGTCATCGACCGGGTAGGCATTGGGATCGGCGAAACCCGATTGAGCCGCCTTGATGAGAGCTCGGGGGAGCCGGGAATGTCCAGCGGCTCTGCGGCCAGTAGGGAGGCAATCCCGCGTCATACTTCGCCTCCAGGACGGCTTGCGCTTCCTTGATGCCCGCTTCCATCGCTGGGCCCATCGAAGGGTCGGGCTCGTAGGCCTTTCCCTTCTCGATCCCGAGCGTCCTCAGTTGGTCGATCATGACGCGGTCGCGGTCCAGCCACGGTTCGGCCTGCACGACGCGGTTCAGATGTTCGAAGAAGGAGGGATCATACCGGATCGTGCTGTCGAACAACACATCCTGCGCGTCGGTGAATACGGTCGGAGCCGGGTTGGCGGCCTGCGACAGCGGATAGACTTTTACCCCCTTCGCGTAGTCGAGCGAAGCTTTGACGTCGGCATCGCCGTGGCTCTTCAGGTTGGAGCGAATGAGCCCGTAGCCGCCATATGTTCCAGGTCTTAGCACCGTGTAGCCCTCGGGGACTGCTCCGGCGTAGTCCGGGGGCAGGATGAGGAACTTCGCTCCTTTCCCCTTATCGTCGCCCAACAGCCCGGCATCCGCCAACGGCGCCTGCCACACGTTGACGAAGTTGGCGTTGAGGGAGCCATTCGGTCCGGCGCGGCGGGATTTCGATCACCACTGGCCCGACGTCCTTGGTGTTGTAGAAGGCGATGAAGTAGAGGGTGTCGGGGTTGGGCGTGAGCGTCTGGTTGTGCCAGTCGAGCGGTCGACCCCAGTAGACGACCTGGTTCTCCCCGCGCGGCGGTCTTGGTCTGCATCTCCTGGCGCATCAGGTCGTAGTTGACGATAGGCATTCCCCAAATGACGGCCTCGGTGGCGCGGCGCTCGATGGTGCGCTGCTCAGAAGACGGCTTGTCTTGCGCCAACACGGCGCCTGCGGAGATGGTCAGTGCAACCAGACCAAGAAGAGCGTGTTTCATCCGAGCCTCACATGGGTTTCGCGGTTCAGAGCATCCAGCCGCCGAGCGACATGACCGAAGGCGACCAGCAGACCGATGAAATAGATCAAGATGAAGAGGGCCTGGCTCAGCTACCACGCATTCTTCCCTGCTGCGACCGGGGCGTCGTAGAAGCCCGGCCTGATTGCATCGAACACGAAGTAGCCCGCATACCCCACCAAGAAGGTTCCGAGCAGGCCGACGACACATAACCAGAAGGACGCTGAGCTTTCTCCAGACACCTGCGCCTGCGAAGCTCTCGCCTCAACGATCTGCAGCCCGCCGAGAGCGACCAAGCTCAGGCCGCCCATCTGCAGAACGGCGACAGAAAGCGTCCAGGGGCAACCCCACCAGAGGGTGATGTTCTGGGTGAACAACTCCCCCGTTGGCCATCGGGGTCCGACGCAGCACTGCGCAATGACGCCGAACGACGCCAACACGCCGAGAACGAAAAGGCCAATGCCCCATTTGGCGAACCGGGCGCCGAGTTCCATCTGGGCCTCCTGTCCACAAGCGCGGTCGGACGTCTTCGCGCTAGCCGTTTTTCAATCTGCGACCTACCGCCGCTCCACGGTCGGCAGCGTGTAGGATTTGTCGAGGATCGCCTCGGTCGGCACGAGGCTCTGACGATCAGCGGGGAACGGTCAGGCTTCGTGCCCGGTTCCAAGGGATTGAGCAACCAATCCCTGTGGCGTTCGCATCAACAAAGCCTTGAGCTCGCCGGGGTCTCGTGTGCCCGAACCATAGAGCGCGATCAGCCTCAGGGCCATCTCCTCCCGTTCAGGCGTGCCCTTGCCGATCATCCGTTCGGCACACACCTCATCGAGGACGGATTGCATGGTCTCGAGGTCGAACACCCGCCGTGTCATACCCTGCCAGGGACATCTTTGGTCTAACCTCCAACCATCGAAACGGGCCCGAGGCAGCCAAGCCCTCGGACCCGACACCCAAGGACCGACGCTGACTGAAGTGGCGTGGTCTGTTCCACTATACGGCGCCCGGATTTTCAAGCCAATCGGAGGAGTGGCCCGATGATGACATGCTCTGCCGAAGCCAGAGCCGAGGGGCGCCAGCGCGGTTCGCCAGGGCGGGTCCAATTTGCGAGAAGGGCGCTCGTGACAATGCCGGCAATGTCTGCCATCCCTATCGGGTGAAGCATCTCCGGCGCATCCTCTCGGATCGGCTGAACGGTGGCCTTCTGGCCGCCCTGCTCGCCTACGCGCTTCTCTTCCAATCCGCCGCCGGGAGTTTCGCCGCCGCACAGATGGCGGGGATGCAGGCCGCAGGCATCGATTGTACGGCGCATGATCCCCGCCACTGAGGCGTGAGAAGAACGCGTCGCACGAGTGCTGCGGCACCTTGTGCCAAGCCACGTGCGGGGCCGGCCTCCAACTCTCCGCCGCCGATCACAGCCTCTACATCGGCCCGAAGCAGCGGGACATGGCTGCGGCGGGCCCGGCATGCCCGACCGCTCCATGGCCCTCCCGGCGCGGCGGCCTCTGCGGCGAGGCGAGAGCGCCACCCTCTTCTGCGTACCGACGACCATCCACCCCCCCAGCGGCGTCCCTTTTCGTGCGCAGAAGGAGATCCGTCTTGCGCCCATTCCTCATCTCGCGGCAGCTGGTGCTGTCGCCACGCTCATATTCGGCACCAGCCTTGCCTCCGCCCACATTACCTTGGAGCGGCAGGCGGCCCCCGTCGGCTCCGCCTACAAGGCGGTGTTCCGAGTCGGACATGGGTGCGAGGGGTCGCCGACGGTGCGCGTCCGCGTCCACATCCCGGAGGGAGTGATCTCGGTGAAGCCGATGCCCAAGCCGGGCTGGACGGTCGAAACCGTCAAGGGCCGCTACGAGAAAAGCTACGACCTCTACGGCACGCCGATGGCCGAAGGGGTCAAGGAAGTCGTCTGGAGCGGCGGCAGCCTGCCCGACGACTTCTACGACGAGTTCGTCCTGCGGGGGCAGCTCACGGACAGCCTTCCGACCCACACCATGCTCTATTTCCCGACGGTCCAGGAATGCGACAAGGGGGTGGAGCGGTGGATCGAAATCCCCGAAGCCGGCAAGTCGGCCGACGACTACGAATATCCGGCGCCGGGGGTCGAGCTGCTGCCGAAGAAGTAGAGCATTAGGCGGCGCGGCTTCTTGAGATGCCGCTCCCCTCTGGCTCGACGATGACCTGGCTCGCCCGGCTCTTCTTGCCATGCACGGCCATCGCCGCCGCGCTCGTCCTGCTTGCCGGACAGGCGATGGCGCACGCCTCGCTGGTCAGTTCCGACCCGGCGGACGGCGCCATGCTCGGCGAGATGCCGGCCGAGCTTCGATTGGTCTTCACCGAGCCGGTCTCGCCCATCGTGCTCAAGCTCGTGGGGCCGGCAGGCGCGGGCCGGCTGGACAAATACCGGCTGCAAGGCAGCGCGCTGGTCGTCGAGGCGCCCGCCGGCCTCGCGCAGGGCTCCTATGCGCTGAGCTGGCGCGTCTCGTCCGTCGACGGCCATCCGGTCGGCGGCACGACCCTCTTTTCGGTCGGCAGCCCCGGCCCTTCGGGGCCGGCGGCGGCAGTCGAGGCCTCGGCCGCCCTCCGGCCTTTCATATGGCTCACCAAGCTCGCGCTCTATCTGGGGCTGTTCGTGGGCGTCGGCGGCCTCGCCTTCGACGCCTTCGTCGCGCCTTCGCCGCGGCTTGCCGTTCGCGTGTCCAAGGGCGCGATGGCCCTTGGCCTGGCGGCCCTGTTGCCGGCTGCGGCCTTGCAGGGCCTCGACCTGGTCGGCGCAGGGTTCGACGGCCTGAAGGACCCTCAGGTCTGGTCGGCCGCATTGTCGTCGACCTATATGCGCACCTTGGTGTTGGCGGGCGCGGCCATGGGCGTCGGGCTGCTTGCCTGGTCGATGCCATCGCGCTGGCGGCCGACCTTGTCGGCAGTCGCCCTCGCGGCGCTCGGCCTCGCTTTGGCAGCCAGCGGCCACGCCAGTGCCGCGCCTCCCCGGTGGCTGACACGGCCGGCCGTCTTCCTGCATGGCGTGGGCATTGCCATCTGGGTCGGGTCCCTGGTGCCGTTTGCGCTCGTCATCGGCAGTGGAGGCGACCCGGCGCGCCGCATGCTTGCACGCTTCTCGCGGATCATCCTCCCTGTCGTTGCCGTCCTTGCCCTTGCAGGTGCGGTGCTCGCCGTGATGCAGCTGCGCCATTTCGATGCGCTCTGGACCACCGCCTACGGCAAGGTGCTGCTCGCCAAGCTGTCGCTTCTCCTGCTTCTTTTCACCTTGGCCGCGATCAACCGCTTCAGCCTGACGCCGGCCTTCCAGAAGCGCGACCCGAAGGCGGCAGGACAGTTCTCTCGTTCGCTGCGCCTGGAAATCGTCCTGGCGGCGCTGATCCTGGGCGTCGCCTCGCTCTGGCGCTTCACCCCGCCCCCGAGAAGCCTTGTCGCCGCTGCCGAGGCCCCTGCCTCGGTCCATCTCCACTCCGCCAAGGCCATGGCCGAGCTGACGATTTCGCCGGCCGGGCAGGTCCGGCCTCCGCGGCCGCCTATGTCATGAGCGGAGACTTCGGCCCGCTCGACGCCAAGGAGGTGACACTCGCCTTCTCCCTCCCCGCCGCCGGCATCGAGCCTGTCCGACGCTCCATGCGAAGGCTGGGCGACGGCCGCTGGCAGCTCGAGGCGCTCTCCCTCCCTGCAGCGGGGGAATGGACGGTGGAGGTCGACATCCTGGTCTCGGACTTCGACAGCGCAAGGCTTCGCGGTGAGATGCCGATCAAGCGCTGAAGCCCTCACGTAGATCACCGCAAGTTACCTTCCAGCCGATGTTCTTCGAACGTATCCGCCTGCGGGAAAAAGGACATCATCGAGCTCCGCGAATATCCCAACGCGGCGTTACGCGACGTCACCGCTCCGAACGCCGGCAACCATCGGTTGGGAAACGACGCGACACCCTTCAATCCGCGAGGAGACCGTGCCATAGATGTCCTTCGAGTTGGCCGACGACCGATGGAGAGGGACGATGACGGGTTCGATGCGATTGAAGCTTATTCTGGCGATGCCGCTGGCGCTCGCGCCGACGCTCGCCTCGGCCCATACGGGGTTGGGTGACACCGCCGGGCTGCTGCACGGCTTCACGCATCCGATCGGCGGCCTCGATCACGTGCTCGCCATGGTCATGGTCGGTGTCTTCGCCTTCCAGCTCGGCGGCCGCGCGCTGTGGGCGCTGCCTGCCGCCTTCGTCGGCATGATGGCAGTGGGCGGCCTGCTCGGCATGGCCGGGATCGCCATTCCCTTCGTCGAGCTGGGCATCGCGCTGTCGGTGATCGTGCTCGGCACCGTGGTCGCGTTCGGCGCCCGGGCTCCGGTCGCGGCGGCGGTCGGCCTGGCCGGCTTCTTCGCCATCTTCCACGGCCACGCGCATGGCGCCGAGATGCCGGAGAATGCGGCCGGGCTCGCCTATGGCGTCGGATTCATCGCGGCCACCGCGCTCCTGCACCTGGCCGGGCTCGGCGGCGGCTTCGCGCTGGGCGCGGCTGACGGACGCCTCGGCCGCGTGGCCATGCGCACCGCGGGCGGCCTGGCCGCCGTAGCGGGCCTCGGCATCCTCGCCGGCATCGTCTGACGAGAGGCTCGGACGGGCCGGACGTCAGTCCGGCCGGCCGTGCCGCAGGCGGAAGACCACTTCGATCAGCACCGAGAGGATGACGATCGCCGCCACCGCGACGGCCGATACGACCGTCTGCGGCGACGACAGGAACTGCGCCACCATGACCACCAGCGCGACGATGCACAACAGGAAGGCGATGGCCGGCAGGATGGGGCGCCGCGCCCGTTTCGCGGCGGAGGCGGATCGCCGCCATGTTGACCGCCGCGTAGACGACGAGGAAGCCGCCGCTCGTCGCCGCCGACAGCGCATGGATGTTGAGCGCGTTGACGGCGAGCAGCGCCAGCACGCCGATCACCAGCAGGCTCACCCAGGACTGGCCGCGGATCTCCCGCTCGAAGGCCGAAGGCAGCTCCTCGTGCGCGGACAGCATCGGCGGCAGCTTGGCGGCGCCGAAATAGTCGGCATTGATGGCCGAAGCCGAGGCCAGCACCGCGCCGATCGTCATCAGCCCGAAGCCGAACGGACCGAGGAACGTCGCGGCGGCCGCCGAGACGGCGAAATCGCTGGAGGCGGCGACCGCCTCGAAGCTCATATGGCCGATCGCCACCAGGAAGGCGAAGAAATAGATGACGATGGCGATGGCCACGCTGCCGAGCAGCGCGATCGGCAGCGTGCGCTTCGGGTTCTCGATGTCGGCCGAGGCGTTGGAGATCAGCTCGAAGCCCTCATAGGCGAGGAAGCCGAGCATGCCCGTGGCGACCACGTCGGAGAGCGGCGCCCATTGGGCCGGCTCGAACCGGCTCCATTCGAGCTGGCCGATCAGCAGCCCGGCGACGATGAAGAGGCCGAGCACGCCGAGCTTGCCGACGTTGAGGAAGGTCTCCATGCGCTCCATCAGCCCGGCGCCGGCGAAATTGACGACGCCCAACAGGATGATCGCCGCCGAGGCGATGACGTTCTGCGCGACGCCGCGGATCTCCACCGGCAGATAGGAGGCGGAGTAGGACGCCATCGCCGAGGCGTAGACCGACATGATCGCCACATAGGAGAGGATCAGCAGCACGCTCATCGAGGCCGGCACGAGCCCGCGTCCATAGGCGATGCGCAGGAACGCATTGGTGCCGCCCGGCCCGGGATAGCGCAGCGTCAGCCCGATATAGGAGAAGGCGGTGGCGAGCGCGATCGCCCCGCCGATCAGGAAGGCGATCGGCGTGCCGCCGCGCGCCCCTGCGATGGTCAGCCCGAAGGTGGCGAAGAAGCCGCCGCCGACGATCCCGCCGACGCCGATCGACAGCGCGCCCAGCACGCCGATGGACGGCTTGGAGGTGGTGGCGTCTGTCATTTGTCTGCCTCCTGGAAGATGCCGTTCTGGATGGGCGCGTGCGGATGCGGCTGCAGCCGCGCCTTGGGCAGCAGGAACAGCCAGGTGACGAAGACGAACGGCGCCGTGAAGCTCGGTATGCCGAGCGGCGCCATCGCCGCGTCCATGGCACCCTGGACGATGACGGTGAAGGCGGTGGCGAGCAGCGCGTAGAGCGCCACGCGCAAAGACGGTCGGTAGAAGACGCAGCCCACCGCCACCGCGGTCAGCACGGGGCTGAAGCCGTAGAGCCCGGCCGAAATCGCGCCGGAACCGGCGCCGAGCCCGGCCGAGAACAAGAGCGCGACCGCCGAGCCCAGCAAGGCGAAGACAGCCGCCCAGGGCGAGGCGACCGCCAGCCCGGCGACGACGAGGACGCCGCTCAGCCAATTGTCGATCAGGAACACCTGGGCCGGGCCCTTGAGCCAGGCGTCGAGCAGGGCGAGGCCGCCCGCGGGCGTGGCCTCGCTGGCCTTCGCCGCTGCCGAAGCGAGCGCCGGAGGGCCCATGCCGGCAATCGACACGGCGCCGAAGGAATAGGCGGCCAGCATCAGGAACCAGGTGGTGAGCACGAAGGGGAAGGTGAGCGCCGGCGTGCCCCAGGTCTTCATGACGTTGGAGATCGCCAGCATGGCGACGGTGGAGACCGCCGCGCCGATAACCAGCAGCACCCACATCGAAGGCGTGGCGGCGAGGAAGGTCGGCACCGCCGCGCCGACCAGCACGCCGTTGAAGCCGAACAGGCCCTGTTTCAGCGACGCTTCGTCGGCATCAAGCAGCATGGCCGTCGCGGTGGCGACGATGAGGCCGACGACGGCGCCGGCGGCAACGGCCGGCGTGCCGGCGGCCAAGGCGCCCCACAGGATGGCCAGCAGGAACAGGACCCCCGTCAGCGGGCTGTCCTGGAAGATTACCTGGCCGGCGCCGCGCAGATTGACGTCGACGAAGCGCAGGCCGGCGTTGCTCGCCGCCAGCCTCTCCCAACCGTTCGCATCGGCCATCGGAAGTCCCTCATCCCCACAGAAATCGCTCGGGCACGGCCGCGCCCACCACCTGGCGGCGCACCAGATCCCAGACCTGCCGGATCGCCGCCACGACCGGCGCCGCCTCGTGGCCCAGCACCTTGAAGGCAAGTCCGGCGTCGCGCGGCAGCCGGCTGGCGCCCATCGCCAGCCCCGCCTCGGCGTCGAAGCGTGGCGCGATACCCGCCAGCAGCGGCTCCAGATGCGCCGTCGGCGTCAGCACGATCAGGTTGCCGAACACGTGGAAGTCGCCCATCAGGCCGAGCCGGGCGACGCCGTAGCGCGCCGGCTCGACCACGAACCGCTCGGTGAACAACGAGCTGCCGTCCGGCCGCGCCGCGCTGACATGCGAAGAAAAGACGTCGTAGGCGAAGGCTTCGCCGTCGGCATAGTGCTTGCGTCCGCCGGTCAGCACCTCGGAATAGAGCAGCGTCGCCGAGGGGTCGATGCTGACCTTGGTGCGCTGCGCGAAGCGGGAATGCCGGTGCGGGATGATCGGATGCGGGATGAATTCGAGATAGGCGCCGGCGCCGAGCGTGAAAGCCTGGTCCTGCGTCGCGTAGTTGGCGTCCATCTCATGGACTCGTGTCGCCGACTGGGTCGTCACATGCGCTTGCGCGTCGTCGGCCAGCGCGATCTCGATGACGTTGCGGTCGCCCTGCAGGATGCCGCCGGCGTTGGAGATCATGCAGATGCAGGGCAGGCCGGGCATCTCCTCGTCCCAGTAGAGCGCCTGCTGGACGATCAGCGGCGCCCGGCGATGCAGCGTGGTCAGCAGCGTGCGGTCGCCGCGCCGCTCCAGGCCGAGGCGCAGACGGCCGCTCTTGCCGAACGAGCCGCTCGGCAACTGCGGCGGCTCGTCCTGGAAAAGCGCCAGCTCGCGCGCCGCGTGCAGCATTCAGGCGGGTTCCCGAAGGTCCGTGTCGAAAAGGACGTTGTCGCGGATCAGCGCGACCAGCTCGGCGATGCCCTCTCCCGTCTTGCAATTGGTGAACACGAACGGCTTGGCGCCGCGCATCATGCGCGAATCGCTCGTCCATGACCTTGAGGCTGGCGCCGACATAGGGCGCCAGGTCGGTCTTGTTGATGACCAGGATGTCGGACTGGCTGACGCCCGGCCCGTTCTTGCGCGGGATCTTGTCGCCGGCCGCCACGTCGATCACGTAGATGAAGAAGTCGATCAGCGCCGGACTGAAGGTCAGCGTCAGGTTGTCGCCGCCGCTCTCCAGCAGGACCAGGTCGGAATCGGGGAACCGGGCCTCCATCTCCTCGACCGCGGCGAGGTTCATGCTGGGGTCCTCGCGCACCGCCGTATGCGGGCAGCCGCCGGTCTCGACGCCGATGATGCGCTCCTCGAGCAGGATGCCGCGCAAGGTGCGCTGCACGTGCTTGGCGTCCTCCGTCGTCACCACGTCGTTGGTGATGACCAGGATGCGCGCGCCCATGTCGATCAGCCGGGGCGTGATCGCCTCGATGATGGCGGTCTTGCCGGAGCCCACCGGCCCGCCGATCCCGATGCGGGGGATTTTCTTCATGGTCTCTCTTTCCATCAGTTCATGAACATTCGGACGTAGCTCTTGACGTGGATTGCCGCGAGGATGTCGTTCATCGGCGCGAAGCCGGACATGTCGTCGAGCCCAGCGTCCGCCGCCTCCTCGCAGAGCTGCGGCACCGCGGCCATCGCCTGCCGCAGGATGCGCTGCGTGTCGAGGAAGGAGAGCCGCATCAGCCGCAGCGCGGCGCCGAGGATGGTCGTCGCCACGCCGTATTGCTGGGCGGCGAACGCATCGCGCGGGTCTGCGCCGAGCGAGGCCATGGCCACGGCCAAGCTGACCGGATGGGTGCCCGGCGTGGCGCCCTGGCGGATCCGGTCGAGCCAGTCGCGGTTGATGGCGTCGTCGATCACGGCGACCGCCAGCTCCGACAGCTTGCGGCCCATGCGCACCGTCATCAGCCGGATTTCCTCGTTGAGCTTGCGCTCGAAGGTCGCGCGATCGATTCGCTGCCAGCTCGGCCAGGTCTGCCGCGCCGGCGGCGCGATGGGCGAGCAGCAGCGCGATCCCGTCGCTCACCGCCGACTGCCGCACCGCCGTCATGACGAATGCCTCCAGCGTCTCCGCGTCGGTCACCAGGCCTTGCTGCGTCGCCGATTCCAGCCCGTGGGAGAAGGAGAAGGCGCCGACGGGAAGCGCGGAATCCCCGAACTGGAGCAGGGCCAGCAGGTCTGCCAGGCTCCGTTGACGCGCTCAATGCTGGTGTCCGTCCGGGTGATGGTGGTGCCCTTGGCCGTCGCCGGCCGGCGGATGCGCATGCGAGGCCGCGCTGGCGCCGCCGAACAGGCGCCGCGCCTCGTGCGGCGTCACATAGGGGATCACCTCGACCCCGGGCACGAACTCATAGGCGATATGGCTGAAGGCGTGCGTCTTCATCACCGACATCATCACCTTGCGGTCGATGGTCAGCGGCACGAAGACGCGGTCGCCCTTGACGATCGCCGGCCAGTGCTGGTTGCCCAGCGCATGGCCGAGCTCGAAGATCGTCCGCACGACGACGTCCAACGCCTCGCCCTTCAACGCCCCGAGATCGACGATCATGACGTCGTTGAGGGCGATGCGGGCGACGATGGCGCGGCGCTCCGCCTCGTTCCAGACCAGGATGTCGCCGTCGTGCAGATGGTGGTTGCGGTCGAGCGACAATGCCAGCTCGACCGCCCCGGCGGTGCGCTTGCGCAAGCGGCTTTTCTGCGCCTCCCACTGGTCGAGGGCGAGCACGTCGATCGCCGCGCCGGCCAGGCGCCCTTGCCATTCCGCGTCGGCGGCGTTGCCCAGGATGTTGTGAACGATGATCATGCGGTCGACATCTCCTCGTGCGCGCGTCCGGCCGGCGGTCAGCTGAAGAAATACAGTTGATTGAGCGCGATCGACTGCGGCGGCTTCACCGTCGCGTGGACGCCGTCGACCTTGACCGCGAAGGTCTGCGGGTCGACCTCGATGTCGGGCAGGTAAGTGTTGCGCACCATGCTCTGCTTGCCGATGACGCGCGTCTGCGACACCGGCAGGATGGTTCGCTCGAGACCGTAGCGCCCGCCGATGCCCTCGTCATAGGCACAGCGCGACACGAAGGTGATCGAGGTCTTCTTGCAGCGTCGAGCCGTAGGTGCGCGAACATCGGCCGGTAATAGGTCGGCTGCGGCGTCGGCAGCGAGGCGTTGGGATCGCCCATATTGGCCCAGGCGATGAAGCCTCCCTTGATGACCAGCTTGGGCTTGGCGCCGAAGAAGGCCGGCTCCCAAAGCACCAGATCGGCGAACTTGCCCGGCTCGACCGAGCCGATCGACGCCAGAGATGCCGGCGGCGATGGCCGGGTTGATGGTGACCTTGGCGATGTAGCGCAGCACGCGGAAATTGTCGTTGCCGGCGGCGTCCTCCGGCAGCGCGCCGCGTGCCTTCTTCATCGCGTCGGCGGTCTGGATGGCGCGCAGGAAGGATTTCGCCGATGCGGCCCATGGCCTGCGAGTCGCTGCCGATCATCGAGATCGCGCCCATGTCGTGCAGCACGCTTTCGGCGACGATGGTCTCCGCCCGCACCCGGCTCTCGGCGAAGGCGACGTCGGACGGGATCTTTGGGTTGAGGTTGTGGCAGACCATGATCATGTCGAACAGCTCGGCGACCGAGTTCTGCCCGCAAGGCAGCGTCGGATTGGTCGAGCTCGGCAGCACGTTGCGCCTGCCCACCACCTTCAGCAGATCCGGCGCATGGCCGCCGCCGGCGCCTTCGCTGTGATAGGTGTGCATCGTGCGGCCGTCGAAGGCGGCGATCGTGTCCTCGACGAAGCCGGCCTCGTTGAGCGTGTCGGTGTGAACCGCCATCGACACGTCGAAATCGTCGGCGACGCTCAGCGCCGCACGGATGGCCGACGGCGTCGACCCATAGTCCTCGTGCACCTTGAAGCCGGCGGCGCCCGCCTTGAGCTGCTCGACCAGCGTGCTGCGCCCCGACGAATTGCCCTTGCCGTAGAGGCCGAAATTGATCGGCAGCCCCTCGATCGCCCGCAGCATCATCTCCAGGTTCCACGGCCCGTTGGTGGTGGTGACGCCGTTCGTGCCGTCGGCCGGCCCGATGCCGCCGCCCCACAGCGTGGTGATGCCGTTGCTGAGTGCGGCGTAGACCTGCTGCGGCGAGATGTAGTGGACGTGGGTGTCCATGCCGCCCGCCGTCAGGATCAGGTGCTCGCCCGAGATCGCGTCGGTCGACGTGCCGGTGGTGAGGCCGGGGGTCACCCCGTCCATCGTCGACGGGTTGCCGGCCTTGCCGATGCCGACGATCTTGCCGGCGCGCAGCCCGACATCCGCCTTCACCACGCCGATCATGGCGTCGACGATGGTGACGTTGGTGATGACCAGGTCGAGGCAGCCCGCTTCGCGAGGTCAGCAGATTGTCGGACCCCATGCCGTCGCGCAGCGTCTTGCCGCCGCCATATTGCAGCTCGTCGCCATAGACGGCGCGCAGGTCCTTCTCGATCTCGACGTAGAGATCGGTGTCGCCCAGCCGGATCTTGTCGCCCAGCGTCGGGCCATAGAGGTCTGCATATTGGCGGCGCGGAATCTGGGTCATGTCGGAGCCTTGCGAAAACGGACGGACCGGAACGAGGGTTGGGGCTACTTGGACTTTCGGCTTGGCTTTGCCCGAAGCCGGCGCGACGGGCGCCGCGCGACCGAACTTGAAGCCGCGCTCGCGGCCGCGCTCGACGGCGGCGTCGAGATTGGGGCGATAGTCCGGATGCGGCCCGTCACCCGTCCAGCCGTCGACGAGATTGTTGAAGCCGGTGACGAAGCGCCGGCCGCCGAACGGCACCAGCGTCACCTGCTTCTCGTCGCCGGGCTCGAAGCGCACCGCGGTGTTGGCCGGGATGTCCAGCCGCAGGCCGAACGCGGCGCGGCGGTCGAATTCGAGATAGCGGTTGGTCTCGAAGAAATGGAAATGCGAGCCGATCTGCACCGGCCGGTCGCCGGTGTTGCGCACCTTGAGCGTGATGCGCGGCCGCCCCGGGTTGAGCTCGATGGGCTCGTCGCGCAGAACATAGCCGCCGAGCGGACGAACCGCCTTGTGAGGGATGTTCTCGTGCCCCGGCTGCGGGTGAACCGCCGTGACCTTGCGTGCCTTCGCCATGCTGTCGCCTCCTCGCTGGCCAGTGAACCGGTGTTCGCCGGCCGCCTTCAGGTGATCGGATTGTGGAGGCTGACCAGCCGGCTGCCGTCGGTGAAGACGGCCTCGACCTGGATCAGCGGCAAGAGGTCCGGCACGCCGTCCATCACGTCGGACGATTTCAGCACCGAGCGGGCGCCGTCCATGACCTGCTCGACGGACTTTCCTTCGCGCGCCTGCTCCAGGACATAGGAGCACAGAACAGCCACCGCTTCGGGATGATTGAGCTTCAGACCCTTTGCCTGACGCTTGTGAGCAACATCGGCCATCATATGAATAATGAGCTTGTCAAACTCACGAGGAGTAAGATGCATCGCGATCCCCTCAAGTCTTCGCAGCGTGACGGTACGGTTGCAGAATTGGGCACGGGTTGCAAGCTGTACGCTAGTATCCGATCGCGCAGCCGCGGCCAGCGTGTCACATCTAGGACACCGGACCTATCGCGGGGCCCGTAGGCTATCGACATGTCGAATAGAAGCGAACAAAAGGAAACTCCGACATGACATCGACCATCGGCCGTCGCGCGGGCCTCATACTGGATGCTGCCATGGCCGTTCCTAAGGGCATCTTCAAGCGGATAAAGGTGGCACGGGCGACCGCGCGGAGAGCGTCATTGAGCGGTAGGTTTTCCTCCAAGAGCGAGCTCAAGGCGGCTCTCGCAAACCCGGCCAAAACTCTAGAGAAGGGAAAGGTTCAACGAAACGAAACCCGAAAGCTTCTCAGAGAGGAAAAGATCAAGCGTCAGGTCGCGAAATACTATGAGAAGAAGGAAAAAAAGGAGACGGCAAAATTCAACGCTATGCTTCGAAAAGAAATGAAAAATGTAAAAACGACAAAAGTACTCCCAGTTGGGAAAAAAGAAGTATTCGTAAGTTACGTCTTGGAGAGCCTTCTGGCGAAGGACGGGGAAGCCTTCGTAGTCAGCATGAAGGAGCTTCTGAGAATTCGCGAGCGAGAGTGCGATATCCTGGCCGCCAAGGATGGCAAGCAGGCTAAAAATGACGGGACGAAAGCCACCACGCACTATGACGCCGGCAAGCTTGCGAAAGCGACCTTGCACGATGCCATGCAGAAGAGAAGCCATCAGGACTTCAAGAAGCAAAATTTCAAAGACATTCAGCAGAAATTCATCGCGCAACTTAAGGACAACCGAATCCAGCAAGGGCAGGTAACGGGTTTTCTAAAGATGTTCATCGAGGCGGCATTCGACACCGACGCTGCTCTTCCGGAGCGGAAAGAGTTCGATTGGAGCGCCGTTCGCCTCCAAAAGAAGCCGAGCCAGGGGCCCGTACCGGCCCAATACAGGTGGGATAGGTACGGGCGGGAGGTTGAGGAGAAGCTGGCGAGAAGGAAAAGCCTTGACGTTGATCCTAGCAAGATTTGGCATCCGGATGTTGCAAGTCCCAGCGATTCCGCCTCGCCAGGTGACGATCACACAGGCGGGGATGCGGAGGACGGCCTTGCCCGTGCGGACTAGTATCCGATCGCGCAGCCGTCCTTGCGCGGGTCCGAGCCGCCGATCAGCGTCCCCCGCTGCCAGTCGATGACGATGCCCTGTGCGCCGCCGAGCGGCAGCGGGCGCGCGGCGACGTCGTGCCCGCGCGCTCGCAGCCCGGCGACCGTCGCCTCCGGCACGCCGCGCTCCACCTCGGTCGTCTCGTCGACATAGAAGGTGCGCGGCGCGTCGATCGCCTGCTGGATGTCCATGCCGTGGTCGACCACGTTGGTGACGAGCAGCGCGTGGCCCATCGGCTGGAAGTCCGCGCCCATCACGCCGAACGACATGGTGCAGCGTCCGTCGCGCAGCGCCAGCGCCGGAATGATCGTGTGCAGCGGGCGCTTGCCGGGCGCGATGGCGTTCGGATGGTCCGGCTCGACGACGAAGCCGGAGCCGCGATTGTGCAGCATCACGCCGCTCCTCTCGGCGCAGATGCCGGTGCCGAAGGACGAGTAGAGCGAGTTGATCAGCGACACCACCATCCGGTCGCGGTCCACGACCGTGAGGAAGGTCGTGTCGCGAGGCCGGCACGGGAGACTTCGGCAACGGCACGCGCCGGCTCGGGTCGATGAGCCGCGCCAGCCGCACCGCAAAGCGCTTGTCGAGCAAGCCCGCGACTGGCTCGCGCATGGCGTCAGGGTCCGCGACATGCGCATCGCGCACGCCGAAGGCCAGCCGCGCCGCCTCGAGCGTCAGATGCAGCCGTTCCGCGCCCAGCGGGTCGAGGCTCCCCATGTCGAACTGCTCGAGGATGTTGAGCAGCACCAGCGCCGTCAGCCCTTGGCCGTTCGGCGGCAGCTCCAGCACGTCGAGCCCGCGATAGTTCGGTCGAGATCGGCTCCACCACTTCGCCCGCGTGCCGCGCCAGGTCCTCGGCGGCGAGCGAGCCGCCGGCCGCCTGCACGGTCGCGGCGATGTCGGCCGCGATCTCGCCCTCGTAGAACGCCTTCGCGCCGCCCGCCGCGATCGCCTTCAGCGTCGCTGCGAGCGCCGGCAGGCGCATCACCTGCCCGACCTCGGGCGACCGTCCGTCGACCAGGAAATGCTGCGTCGAGCCGCCATGCGAGGCGAGCTTGTCGACCTGCAATGCCCAGTCGGCAGCGACCCGCGGCGCGATCGGAAAACCGTGCTCGGCATGGCGGATGGCGTGCTGCAGCACCTCGCCAAGCGCGAGGCGGCCATGCGCCGCGAGGATCGTCTCCCATGCTTCCACCGCCCCCGGCACCGTGACCGCGTGCGCCGAGGTCGCCGGGATCTTCCGCCCCATCCCTTGCGCGAGCAACGTCTCCAGATCGACGCCAGCCGCTGCGCGACCCGAACCGTTGTAGCCCCACGGTCGCGTGTCGGGCTTGGCGACCAGGCAAAAGCAGTCGCCGCCGAGGCTGGTCATCGCTGGCTCGACCACGCACAGCGTGGCAACCGCCGCAACGGCGGCGTCGGCGGCCGTGCCGCCGGCCCTGAGGGTGTCGATCGCCGCGATGCTGGCGAGCGGATGGGAGGTCGCGGCCATGCCCTCGCAGGCGTGGACGGCGGAGCGGCCGGGCAGCTGGAAATCGCGTGGTCTCATGTCGTCTCGGGCATCGTGAGACACCGAAATTAACCTTTTCGCCCGGCTGCGCAACGCCTGCCGAGATGCCGCAACCGGCGGCAATGCAGTTCACATCGAGGGAACCGTTCCGGCTGCCAGCAGTTACTTCCCAGGTCAAATGCAGGAGGCAGAGATGACTTTTAGAAGCACGATTGCCGCCACCATTCTTCTTGCCGGAACCGCTTTCGCGGCTGCGCAGACCGTCGTGGTCACGCCCGAGCAGGAGACTGTGGTTCGCGAATACGTGAAAGCAAATCCCGTCGTCGTCCAACGTCCGTCCAACTTCGAGCTGGTGGTCGGCGCTCTGATCCCCGACATCCTGAAGCCGGGCGAACTGTCCAAGAACACCATGCCGACGCGCTATCAGTACGTCGTGATCGATGGCCAGACGGCGCTCATCGACCCCGCGACGCACCGCATCGTGCACATCATGAACTGATTCCGGCTCGATCGGATCGACATGCGCCGCGAGACGGAAGTCCCGCGGCGCATTTTTGTGCGTCAAACAACCCCTTTAACAACAAGCATTTTCCACTCGTACAATCAGTCCCGACGCGAAAGTGGAAATCGCGCGGTTGCAAGGCCTGAGTTTCGAAAGCCCGGACCCCGACCGCCGCTCACCGCTGGAAATTGAGGACATCGAGGCCGGGCACGATGCGCCTGGGGTCGCCCGGGCGGCGGAGCGCGTCCTCGATCTCTTGCGCGGTGACGATGTCGGCACGCCGCAGCACGCTCAGGATCGCCCTGGTGGCCTCGACCAGCCGCGCCGCGATCAGGTCGGGACTATCCCCCGGCATAGGGTTCTCGGCCCTGATGACGGCGACCTGCAGTTCGCGGACCCATGCCAGAAGGTCGATGCCGCGGCCCTCGAAGGCCTCGTGCAGCAGGCCGAGCTCGATGTCGGGCTCGGCCTCCAGCGCCTCGGCGACGAGCGTGGCCAGGGCCGTCAGGCGCGGGTCGGCACCGGGTGCGGCCGAATCGGCCGCGACCGTCCGCCGCGCCAGCTCCACCAGCCCTTGCGTGGTGGTCACGACCGCCGGCGCGGCCTCCAGCTCCATGACGGGGACGTCCGGCCATCCGGCGGTCTGGAACAGGTATGCTTGCAGCGGCTCGAGCAGGCCTGCGTTGCAGAGATCGTCCATCAGGTTGCAGAAGGCGGTCTCGACCTGCATCTGCTCGCCGACCGGAAACTCATCGACGACGCGGAACGCCGCATAGAAGTCCTGCATCGCCTCGCGAAAGGCGATCACCGAAAGGGCCAGATGGTGGCCGGACCGGTCGAGCAGCGTCGTCGCAGCGGCCTGCAGGTCGGCGCTGCGAAGCCGCTCGTCGAGCAGCGCCTCCAGGCGTCTCAGGTTGGCGCGGTTCATGCCGGGCTCGTGCTTGAAGAGTTGCAGTGCGTAGCCGATGTCGCCGACCAGGTCCTCGATGCCGGCGCCCAGCGGCCCGTGGTCCTCGACGCCGCCGGTTTCAACGCGCCACGCCGCCTGCAAAGCCGCGTCGAGGTCGGCGCAGAGCGCGCTGCACGCTCTTTCGAGACGATCCGCGGCCCGGGCGGCGACGTCAGCCCGGCCGCCACCCTCGGCCACGATGGCGGATTGCAGCGCCATGGCGACCTCGTCGAACTGCGATCCGAGGTCGATGCCGAACCGCTGCAGCTTCAGGCGCAGCCGCTTCATGTTGAAGCCGTCGAGGGCCTCCGAAAGCACCCCGATCGCGTCGGCAGGGGGGCGCCGCGGGCCGTCCAGCGCTCGCCGCAGGCCTTCGGCGAGTGCGGCGGTACCGTCCCGCACCTTGCTCTCCTCGTCCGCCTGCTTGACCGCTTCGGCCTGCGCAGCGGTCTCCACCGGCATCCGCGCCAGCCCTTCGACGGTGGGGAGCGAGATCGCTCCGGCCTGGTCGAGTTTGGCGAGCAATGTCTGCAGGCTGCCCTTCAGGCGGGCGGTGCGAAACCGCGCCTCGTCGTCGCTTTGGCTCCAGCGCAGGCACGCCGTGTCGACGCCGATCGCGTCAACGGTATTGCCCGCGATGGCGCGGATATCGCAGTCCGCGAGCCTGGCGCCGAGATAGTCCATGATCCGCTCCACGCGGATGGCCTTCTCGGCCGGGTCGTCGCCGGGGAGCGTCACCCTGATCGCCCAGCGCAGCCGGTCTGCGAAGCCGAGCCGGATGTCGTCGTCGCTTCGCTCCTCCTCCGCGAGGCCGAGGCCGAGCGTCCCGCAAAGCTCGGCGAGCAGCACCTGCAGGTGCTCCTGATAGGTGGCCGTGCTCTTGCCTTGCTGCGAAAGCGCCGACGCTGCCGCGAGATCGGTCCGCAGGTGTTCGACCAACTGCGCCAAGTGCTGGCCGCCGTCCGGGAGCGCCGCGAGCAGCCGGCGCGCATCGACCAGCGGGATGAGCTCGCGCAGGTCCTCGAGGCCGCCGGCCAGGTTTTCGCACTCTTCCGGCAGGTCGGCCCCATTGGCGAGCGCCGCCAGCTGGTCGAGGAGAGACTGCACCGCCCCGAGCTGCGGGTCGGCCTGGTCGGCCGCCGAGACAGCCTCCAGCGCGTCCCGCAGCGTTTGAACGCCGGGGCCGAGCAGGGGCAGGGCCGCGCTGCCCCCCTCGCCGCCCTGCTGCCCGGCTGCCATCGCCGTGGCTGCGGGCGACGGTCCATTGCCGGGCCGGGGCGGCGAGGAGGGCGGCGAAGGCGGCCTGGACCCGGTGCCGCCGTCGCTCTGCTGGATGCTGCCGGGGTCGCTGCCGATCCGTCGCATGGGCTCGCTCGGCCTAGAGGAAATTGCGGCGGTCCAGCCCGCCATACCTCTGATGCGAGGTGAGCATTGCGACGATGGCCGCGGCTTCGCGCGCCGGTATGATCCCGACATCGACGAAGGCTTTGCCGATCCGCATGACGGCGGTGATGACGTCCGCGTCCAGATTGGCCGAGATGTCGTCGGGACCCGGCGCCTCCCGCCGTTCCACGGCGGCGTGCAGGTCCGCGAACATGGTGCCGAGGTCGTCGCCCCGCGCCCGGATGGCCCGGCTGAGGCTCCGCAGGTCGACCCGGCCGATATCGAGCGCCTTCTGGATCCGCGAGATAACCATCGAGAAGTCGGAATCGTCGAGCGCCTGGTCGGCGCGCTCGAGCAGCGCCTCCAGCTGGTCCATCGTCCTGATGACCGCCGGCCCCAGCCTGAAATTGGGCGTTTCCGGCACCCAGCCCTCGATGCCGAAGTTCAGCCCGTCGAGCGGGTCCATGGCGCCGGCCGCCACCAGATCGTCCACCACCGCCCGTACGGCGCGCAGCACGGCTCGCTCGACGTCCGCAGGGAGATCGTCGCCTTGGGCAAGCGCGACTTCCTTGGCCGTCACCATGTGCTCGACCGCTTGCTCCAGCGTCTGCGCGCTGTCCCGGAGGTCGCGGCCACCGAGGCCGAGGAGCCTCCGGCGTGCGCCATCAAGGTCCCCGTCCAGGCTCGCGGCAAACAGCCTCAGCAGCGCCGTCATGTCCGGCTGGTGGATGTTCGCGTCGTCCTTGATCGCCAACAAGGCCAGGTCCATGGCGCCGATCAGCCGGCCTGTGCTCATCCCCAGCGGCTGGTCGGTCGGCTCGCCGCTCGTCGCCTCCCATGGCGCGCCGAGCGCCGCCCGCAACGCCTCGGAAAGCTGGGCACTCGCCTTCTGGAGGCGGTCCGCCGCCTTCGCGACGGCCTCGGGCTGAGCGCCTTCGAGGCTGTCTTGGGCGTGGCGGAGCGCCTTCTCGAAGACGCCGAATACCGTCCTCAGGTCTTGACCCGCCTTGCGCAGGTTCAACTTGAGCAGATCGAGATTGAACCCGCGCAGGAACTCGCTGAGGCCGCGGATCAGGTCGGAAGGCTTCGCCGGCGCGTTGATCGCCCGGTCGAGCTGGGACAGGAGCTCGTTCGCGCCGTCGCGGACGAGCTCCTCCTCTTGCGCCGGGGCGGCTTTCTCCGGCTCGGCGGCGCCGGCGGAGGGCAACGCGGAAAGCCTGTCGATCTCCTCCTTGGACAGGATGCCGGCCCGGTCGAGTTTCTGCAGGAGAACGCCGAGCGAGTGCTTCACGACGACGACTGAAATCCAGGCGTCGTCGCTGGTATGGTCCCATCGGACCTTCGCGATGTCGGAAGCAATCTTCATCGCTTCTGCAAATTCCGGTTTCTGCGTCCAGTCGGCGGGCACCTTGTCCAGTTGGGCATTCACATAGGCCATGACGCGATCGAGCCGGCTGCCGTCCGCATCGTCGCCCGGCAGCGTCACCTTGAACGCCCAGCGGATGGCGTTCGGCACGTTGGGCTGGACGTCGCGGCTCCACGGGCAGTCCGGCGCAGCCAGCCCGATGATGCCCACCAGGTCCTGCAGCAGGAGCTGCATCGCCACCTGGATCGACTGGAGGATGTGGCCTTGAGCGGCGGTGTCCCGCCCCAGCGCAACGCACTTTCTGAACTGTTTGAGAATATCGCCGAGGTCGAACTTGCGCTCCTTGATCTCGTGATTGAGCCGGCTGAGATCGACGACGGACATCAGTTCCTTGAGCGCTGCCAGCCCGTTCCGGAGATTGAGCGACGCGTCGGGCAGCTCGGCCTCGTCGCAGAGCGTTGCGATCGCCAGCAGGGTCTGCCGCAAGGTGGCCAGCTCGGCCGCTTCCTGAGGATCTGCCGGCGTCGGGACCGAAGGCACGGCCACCAGGTCGATGCGTTGGGTCAGCGTTCCCGACGGCATCCGGAAGGAGATTTCGGCCGGCCCCGGCCCGGCGGCCGGCTGCGCCATCGCCCCGGTGGCGTCGGCCGGTGCGGGCGACGGCGGCGGCGAGGGCGTGGTCCGCGGCGCGGGCGAGGGCGATTGGGCTCGCTCGCCGGCGCTTCCGACTGGCGGCGATCCATCGCCATTTCCGATGCGGCGCATGACTTTCTCCTCCGCTTCAGGCGTTCCGCCGGCCGGCAACGGGCGGCGTGTTGGGGGGCGACGGCTCGGCCGCGTCATCGTCGTAGAGCAGGCCGAGACGCACGAAGAGCCGGTCGACCTTGAGGATTGCCGCTTCGAGGGCCTGGTACGACGCATCGGGATTGTCACCCGGCTGCGGCTGCTCGACGCGAGCCAGCGCGTTGCGCAGGGCATCGACCCTCGAGAAAAAGTCGTCGCCGCCGCGCAGCGCCATGCGCTGCAGCTTGACGGACGGCAGGTTCGGCACCAGCGCGTGCCGCAGCCGTCCGACGATGCCCGCGAAGGTCGGATCGCTGAGCGCGGTGTCGGCACGCATGAGAAGGTCGTCCAATTGGCCGACGATAGGGGCGGCGGTGGGTCTCAGCGCGACCCCCGGGGCGTCCGGCATCCAGCCGTCCAGTCCGACATGCAGCGAACCGTACGCGCCGCCGATACCCGCCGCCGTGAGGTCGTCCATGAGGTTGCGCACGGCGCGCCGCACCTCGTCTATGTCATTTTCGCCGAGGCGGTCGAGCGTCTCGGCGGCGCTGGCCGTGATGACGGCGACCGCGAGCTTCGTCGCCGACTGCGCGATGTCGCGGCCGCCGAGGGCGAGCAGCCTGGCGCGCGCCGCGCCGAGATCGGCGCCGTTCAGCAGGTTGGCCAAGAGATCGACGAGCAGCTCGATATTGTCCCGGTTCTCGTCCGCATCGTGCTTGAAGAACAACAGGCTCCTCGAAGCGGCAGCCAAGCCGCGCTGCATCGCCTGCGCTGCCGCCGGCACATGCGGCAGGTTCGGCGCCGGCGGAGGCTGGTTGGCTTGCGGCGCCCCTCCCGGGTCCTGCGGAACCTCCGTGGCTCCGACTGGCTTGTGACCGCTGCCGATTTCCGTGCGTCCGAACATCCGATCGTCTCCCGTTGCGAGAGAATCAGCATCGCATGTTCAATCTAGACGGGAGGTGCCGCACGGCACACTTGGCATGCGCGTGCGAGCGGCGGCCTGCCTATTTCAACAGGCCGTTCATGAGAGGCAGGATCTGGGTCATGAGGCGGATCTGCACATCCTCGCTATGACCGTTGAGGACATAATGGTTGAGCTGTCCCAACAGGATGCGCAGGGGCTCGCCCCGTTCCATGTCGCTCCGCGCCAGCTGGTCGACGTCCACGTCTTGCATCTTCATCCTGATCTGCTCGTATCTGTTTCGGATGGCGTCGAGCTCAGGGCTGCCCCCTTCCGAGAGCGCAATCTCGAAGGTGGCCTGAATGGTCCACCCGACTGCGGATACGGGTGGGATGACGAGCATGAACAGCTGGTCCATTTTCGCCCGGTCCAGACCGAGGGGCCTTGCGAGCTCGCAAAGGACCCTGGCGATGTGGCCTTGCAAGTCCTCGTGCGTGACGTAGGGGTCCCTCGACGCGCGGTCGATGGCTGCCGCGAACGAGGCGATCAACTCCTCGGCCCGGCGCAGCTCCTGGATCGTCGCCGGATGCGCTGGATGGACGGATTCGATGATCCCCAGGGCCTCCTCGATCCGCCTGGCCTCTAGGCTTCCCTCACCTGGAAATGTCATGATCATCGTCAGGGCCTTCTCCAGGGGCTTGGTCAGCATGTCCGTTCTGAGGGGTTCGAACTGGAAGCTGAGATTGGGCGACCCCACCCAGACCTCCTGGCTAAGCGCGTCCTTGACGTCGTCCTGGATGATGCCCGCCGCGTGCAGCGTCTCGACCGCGCTGAGAAAGGCGACTTCCAGCTCCTTGAGGGCCGCTTCGGAGCCCTGGTCGGCGGACTCCATGGCCTCCTCGAGCCGCGACAGGTCCTCGAGGAGGCTGCGCCCCTGCTTGCGGAGCTCGCCTTCCACCGCGTCGAAATCGACGCCCACGAGGCGCCGGCCGAGATACTCCTGCAGCTCCTGACGCTTGCGCACCGCCAGCCTGTCGGCGCCGCCCGCCAGGCTCTTCACCAGCATGGCGGATCGCGCCACCAGCCTCGGCACGTCGTCCTTGGTGAGGCGCTTGCCCGTGAGGAGGCTGCGCATGTCGAAAGCCAGCATCGACAGCTCGTGCTGGGCACGGTGCGTCGCCGTTGCAATTACCGCCTTGCCGCGCCCGCGGCCGGTCGCCTGCATCGCCGGCACTGCCTGGCTTACATCAGGCGGGGCGGGAGCCACGGGAGCCTGGTTTCCGGGCATTGGCTCGGGAGGCAAGTGCTCCTGAGCTCCTCGCCCTTGCACCGTCCCGTGCCCTCGTCCGACACTCCCGTCTCGTCCGAACATTGCCGCCTCCCTCTAAAATTGCAATATCTTAGAGGAACAATCGAGAGGCGTTATGCCGTTCGTCACACGGGCGGGGTGGTGGCCCGCTCGACGAACCGCGCCAGCTGCGCGGCGACCGTGCCCCAGCCGTCATGGAAGCCGAGTTCCTCGTGTTTCTTGCGGTCGGAGGCGCTCGCATGGATGACGCGCGCGGCATATTCAGTGCCGTCCCGATGGTCGGCAAAGGTGATCGTCGCCGTCATGAAGCCCTGGCCGGCCGGTCGCCAGCCGCCGGTCAGCGCGTCGGTGAAGACGATGCTCTTGCCCTCCTCGACCGCCAGGAAGCAGGCGTCGAGATGCGGCACGAAGGCGCCGCCGTCCTCGCTGATGCGCGTCACGAAGCTGCCGCCGGGCTTCAGCTCCAGCGTCGTCACCTGGCACCGCGCTGGCTCGGGCACCCACCAGGCGGCGAGCTTCTCGGGATCGCTCCAGGCGGCCCACACGGCGTCCCGCGGTGCCTTGATGAGACGCGACAGGGCCAGGTCGCGCTCGGGATCGAAGGGCTTGTGAACGGTCATCGAGGTCATTCCTTGGTTTGGGGGAGGGTGACGAAGCGTTCGAGGCGGTCGGTGCGAGCCTCCCAGAGGGTCCGCTGCTCGGCCAGCCAGCCTTCGGCGGCGGCAAAGGCCCGCCGCTCGATGGTGCAGGTCCTGACCCGCCCGCGCTTGCGCGTGCGGATCATGCCGCTGCCTTCCAGCAGGCGCACATGCTTCATGAAGGACGGCAGCGCCATCTCGAAGGGCTGGGCGAGCTCGCTGATGCTCGCCGGCCCGACAGCAAGCCGGCGCAGCACGGCCCGCCGCGTCGGGTCGGCGAGCGCGTGGAAGACGGTGCTGAGGCTTTCCGGATACTGATCCATAAGGCTAACTATCAAGCCATTTCACTTAGCGCAATGGCTAAGTGATGCGTTCTGGCCTGACAAAGTGTGACCCGCTGACACCAATCGTGTCGCTTTGCCATGGAACCGCCAGCTCGGCGCCACATTTGCTGCCCTAATTCCTACTTACCCCGGGACCTGCCTTAACGATTGGAGCTTTCCCGAAACCATGCAGAAACAAGTTTTTGCGCTGGCGACCATCGCCGGTGTGGCCCTTTCTTTGTCCGCCGGCGCGGCGTCGGCCCAATGCGGGCGGGCATCCTGGTACGCGCTCCATTCCAAGACCGCCTCCGGCGAGCGCATGAACCCTGCCGCCTTCACGGCTGCCCATCGCAGCCTGCCCTTCGGCACCAGGCTGAAGGTCACCAACAAGCGCAACGGCAAGGCCGTGGTGGTGCGCATCAACGACCGCGGCCCCTTCATCAAAGGCCGCGTCCTCGACGTCTCGAAGGCAGCAGCGCGCCAGCTCGGCTTCGTCGGCGCCGGCCACACTTCGGTCTGCATGGCCAGGATCTAGGCTAGGCAGCGCCCCTGCCGAGCCGCCGCGATGCCGCGGCGGCCATCGCCTCGGCGAGCTCCATGCCCCAGTCCGTCCGGCAATAGGCGCGGAAATCGAAGCAGGGCAGCCCCGGGCAGACTTCGAACTCGATCAGGTGGACCGCCCCGTCCGCCGCAATGCGCAGATCCATCGAGAACACGTCCCGCAAGCCGAGATCGCTCGATCAGCCGCCCGGCGAGTGCCCGGATCGCGCGGTCGGCCTCGGGCTGCGTGTCGGCCACCGGCTCCAGCTCCGGCTCCACCGAGCGGCCTTCGGCCTTCGCGGCGTTGCCGGTTTCTCCGTAGAGGGAGAGGCTGTCCTCCATGGTCTGGAAGTCGCCGCCCGAAGTCGACGAAGCTGACGCCCAGCGCCTCGACGCCCGCCTCTGGCGTCACCGCCAGGAAGCTCGCCCGCGCATTGCGGCCGGGCACATAGGCCTGCACCACGACGTCGTCGCGATAGGCGGCCCACACCCGGCGGCTGAGCGCCAGCGCCGCCTCGGCGTCGCGGCAGCGCGAGTCCGGCCAAATGCCGATCTTGGCGCCGAGCCGGTTTGGCTTGACGAAGTAGCCGCCGGCAGCGGCTGGCGGCGGCACCAGGAACCGCCCGTCGCGCGCCAACCCGGCCGGCGGCACCGGCAGGCCGAGCGCCGCCAGCACCGCGCCGGAACGGAACTTGTCCTGGCAGAGCGCAAACAGCGAATCGTCGGAACCGAAGGTCGCCATGCCGTGAAGCCGGGCCAGGGCCGGCGCGGCGCCGCCGCGGAAATAGGCGATGCCGTCGGTGAGCGTCCAGACCAGCGTCTGCGCCGGGTCGAGCGCGGCGAGCCGCGCTGCCGCCGCGTCGAGCTCGACTGCCTCGAAAGCGAGCCCGCGGCGCGCGCAGGCGGCCTCGATCGCGGCGAATTCGGGGGCGATGTCGGTCGATTGGGCGAGGTAGGAGGCGATTTCCGCCGCGTGCTTCGGCTCGAACCCGTCGGCGAGGAGGCGCGCCAGGCACGCCGCCTCGGGCTCGTGGACGAGCACCAGCCTCGCCATGGCGGTCAGAGAAGCACCTTGGGCTCCAGCCGGCCCCGCACCGGGATGTCGAGCAGGAAGGTCTTGCCGGCATGCGGGTCGGCGGCCCGCTCCTCTTCGCTCATGCCTTCCCATGCGCTCGTCACCGCCAGCCGGTCGGCATTGGCGCCGACGAAGGCGGGGCAGGAGACCTTGCGCGCCGGCACCGGCACGCTCTCCAGCAGGCCGCCGGCCGCCGAATAGGCGTCGACGCGCCCGGCGCCCCACAGCGCGTTCCAGATCACCCCTTCGGCATCGACCACCGCGCCGTCGATCGCGCCGGTCTCGCCGCGATGGTCGCGGAAGATGCGCGGCTTGCCGGTCGGCAGGCCGCTGCCCGGGTCGCAGGCGACCTCGTGCAGCACGCCGCTCACCAGCCCGGTGAAATAGGCCGTGGTCCCGTCGGGCGAGAAGCAGGTGGCGTTGGGGATGTTGACGCCGGTGAACAGCGTCCTGAGCTCGCCGCCCATGAACCAGTAGAAGGCACCGGCCCCGCGCTCTTCCTTCTTGCCCATGGTGCCGATCCAGAAGGCGCCGCACGGATGGACCCGCGCATCGTTGGAGCGCGTCGCCGGGTTGTCGGCCTCGATCGGCTGCACCAGCGTGAGCTCGCCGCTCGCCCGCTGGCGCAGGAACAGCCCGACCTCGGTCGCCAGCAGCTGCCGGTCGGCGTCGACGACGGCCAGCGCGCTCGCCATCATCGGCAGCGCGTGGCGTCGCTCGGCGCCGCTGCCGAGCTGCCGCTCGTGCAGAGCCTGTCCGAGGATGTCGAACCAGAACAGCGTGTCCGTGGCGGCGTCGTAGGTGGGACCCTCGCCGAGTCGGCACGCCGTCTCGGACAGGATCGTGGCTTTGCTCGTCATGGCGCGTCCTCGCTGCTGAATGCGGCATCCCAGGCGGCGACGGCCGCCGCCGCCCTGCGGCCGGCCTCCTCGGCCGTCATGCCGGGCTTGTAGAGGCTGGATCCCAGCCCGAAGGTCCTGACGCCGACTTTTCCGTAGGCGGAAAAATCGCTGTCCGAGACGCCGCCGACGGCGCCGACGACCGTTGCCGGCGGCAGCACGGCGCGGATCGCTGCGATGCCCTGCGGACCGAGCGCGCTGGCCGGGAAGAATTTGAGCGCCGAGGCACCCGCCGCGAGCGCCGCGAAGGCCTCGCTGGGCGTGAACACGCCGGGCATGGTCACCAGCCGGCGCTGGGCGGCGCGGGCAAGCACGGACGCGTCGACATTGGGGCTCACCAGCAGGCGCCCGCCGACCTCGGCGAGCCGGTCCGTATCCGCCGCGGTGAGCACGGTGCCGGCCCCCACCAGCGCCGACGGCAGCGCCGCGACGATGCGCTCGATCGACAGGAAAGGCTCCGGCGAGTTGAGCGGCACCTCGATCGCCTCGATGCCGGCCGCGTGCACCGCCTCGGCCACCGCCACCGCCTCGTCCGGCCGGACGCCGCGCAGGATCGCCACCAGGCCGCGCCGCAGCCGCGGCCAGGCGAGCGGAGCGTCCGTCATGCCCGCACCTCCGGCCGCATGCGCTGTGGCCAGCGCTGCCGCGCCGCCGCCGCCAAGCCTTCGCGCACGGCGGTCTCTGCGTCGACGGCCGTGACGGCGAACCCCGCCTGCGCCAGCCCTGCCGCATAGAGCGCACCGAGCGGGCCAGAAGCCACCAGCGTCAGCGTTTCGAAGCCAGCGCCGAAGCGCTGGCGGGCAGAGCCGATCTCGCTGCCGATCAGCAGGCCCGACAGCGCTGCCGCCGCCTCGGCGGGCTGCATGCCGTGGAGCAACGTGGCGGCGCGGACCCGGAACAGCGCCGCGCTGAGCGCCCCGGGCTCAGCAACCGCCTGTCCGAGCCACGCCGCGAAGGTCGGGTCGTCCGCCGCCACGGCGAGATCGGCGCCGGCCAGCGCATGGCGCAGGATGGACTGGCCGGCGAGCAGCGAGAACAGCTCGCCGGTGAGCCAGGTGCCGAAGCCGCGCACCGAGCCGTCGCGCACGACGACCCACTTGGAATGCGTCCCCGGCATGGCGACGAGCGCCTCGCCGGCGCCGCGCAGGCCGGGAACGCCGGCGAGCTGCGTCTCCTCGCCGCGCAGCACGTCGGGCGCGGCGGCGTCGCGCTGCGCCAGTCCGGGGATGATCGCCACCTCGCGCGCCAGGCCGGGCACCCGCTCGGCGCGGGAAAGCACCGCGTCGAGCGCTGCCGGCACGTCGACATAGGGCACTTCGAGCCACCCCTGGCGCGAGCCCGCCATGCCGCAGATGATGGCCGGCAGGGCGTCGTCGGCGCCCATGTCGGCAAGGTGACGGGCGAGCACGCCGGCAAACCCGTCGGCGCCCGTCTTGAGCAGGCCCTCGCCGCTCCGCCGCTCGTCGAGCACCGCGCCGTCGTCGTCGAGCAACCAGATCCTGAGGTGCGAGGTGCCCCAGTCGACCGCCGCCACCGCCGGCTGGCGTGCCCCGCTCACAGATAGCCTCCGTCGACGATCAGCGTCTGGGCGGTGAGCATGCGCGAGGCGTCGGAAGCCAGGAACAGGCAGACGCCGACCATGTCGTCGGGGTGCATCGCCTCGCGGATGCATTGCTTGGCGATATGCGCCGCCAGCGTCTCGTCGGTCACCCACAGCGCCTTCTGGCGCTCGGTGATCACCCAGCCGGGCGCCACCGCGTTGACCCGGATGCCGTGCGGGCCGTAGCGCCCCGCCAGCCCCTTGGTGAGGCCGATAATGCCGGCCTTGGCGGCCGTGTAGGACGGCATGTCGGGATGATTAATCAGGAACGAGGTCGAGGTGAAGTTGATGATCGAGCCTTTGCCGGCCGCCTGCATGCCGGGCGCCACTGCCTGTGCCGTGAAGAAATGCGGCCGCAGGTTGACCGACTGGTTGTCGTCCCAGAACTCGACCGTCACCTCCTCGGCCGCGTGCCGCGTATCGAGCGCCGCATTGTTGATCAGCACCGTTACCGGCCCATGCGCCGCGGCGGCTGTGTCGATCGCCGCCCTGAGCGCGCCGATGTCGCGCAAATCGGCCTCCAGGTAGAGTGGCCGCGCGCCGGTCTCGCCCGCCAGATGCTCGGCGAGCCGGGTGCTCGCCTCGCGCGCCACGTCGATGAAGGCGACCCTGGCGCCTTGGCGCAGGAAGCCTTCGCTGAGCGCTGCGCCGATCCCCGAGCCGCCGCCGGTGACGAGCACGGAGGCGCCTTCGAGATCGGGGAAGCGCGCGGATGGCATCATGGGGGCAGGGTCTCCTCGGCCTTTTCGCCTTACAACAGCCGCGCCGGGCCGACAATCGCCCACGACGGCTGTGGCTGGCGCGCCCTGTCTCGGTCGTGCACCCGGAAGGTCGAGTGAGCGGGATCAGCCGGCCTTGGCGTGCGCCGAGCCGCGGAACGTGTCGCGCAGATAGCCGAGCGTCGCGTCGGCATCGGCCGGCCGCCCGAACAGGAAGCCCTGCCCGCCGCCGCAGCCGAACTGCACCAGCCGCTCGGCCTGCGCCTCGTCTTCGATGCCCTCGGCCACCACCTCCATGCCGAGCCCCTCGCACATCGCCAGGATCGCTCGGATGATGTGCTCGGAGGGCCGGTCGTCGAGGATCGACGAGACGAAGGCGCGATCGATCTTCAGCTTGTCGAAATGAAACTCCCGCAGCCGCCCGAGCGACGACTGGCCGGTGCCGAAATCGTCCAGCGACACCTTGATGCCGACGCGCCTGAGATCGTTGACGATCTTCTCGGCCGAGGCCGGGTCGTTCATCAGCCCGGTCTCCGTGATCTCGATCTCCAGCCGGCGCGGGTCGAAGCCGGTGCGGTCGAGGATGGCCAGGATGTGCAGCCCGGTGTTCTGGTCGACCAGCTGCGACGGGCGACAGGTTGAAGGACAGGAACAGCTCCTTCGGCCAGCTGCGCGCCGCCTCCGCCGCCTTTCGCAGCACCAGCTGGGACAGCGGCCCGATGAAGCCGCGCTCCTCGGCGATCGGGATGAACACCACCGGCGACACCACGCCGAGGTCGCGGTCGGTCCACCGGGCCAGCGCCTCGAAGCCGACGACGCGCCGGTTCCTGAGGTCGACGATCGGCTGGAAATGCGGCTCGACCTCGCCGGCCGACACCGCCCGCCGCAGCGCCTGCTCGATGCGGGTCATGCGCTTGGCGGCCTCCTCCATCTCGCGCGTGAACACCACCACCTTGCCGCGCCCCGACCGCTTGGCCTGGTAGAGCGCTGTCTCGGCCTTGTGCAGCAGGATGGCCGTCGTCTCATCGCCGGAATAGTAGAGCGAGCACCCGACGGAGGCCGAAAGCCGGGCCGTCCGCTCGCCCACGTCGTAGGGCGCCGACAGGATCTCGATCAGCATCCTCGCCTTCTCGCTCGCCGCCTCCTCGCTGAACACCAGCGGGTAGAGGAAGGCGAACTCGTCGGCGCCGATGCGGGTCACCGCGGCCTGGCCGTCCATGGCCGCCCTCAGCCGCATCGCCACCTGCACCAGGATGTGGTCGCCCGCATGGTGGCCGAAAAGGTCGTTGATCGGCTTGAAGCCGTCCAGGTCGAGGATGCCCACGGCGAACGGCGCCGGATCGTCGGCGCGCTCGCGAATCAGCCGGTCGACCTTGTCGACGAAACGGCGCAGATTGCCGAGCCCGGTCAGCGGGTCGGTCAGAGCCAGGTCTTGGCCCTCCCTGCTGCCGTGGCCGGAACCAAACGCCGTCTGCATTGCTCACCCGTCTTCATAGCAGTGCGCTCAAGCCACAATGGCAGGCAACCGTTTAGGAAGAGTATCGGCTCAGACGTACTCAGAGTTGCCGCCGCGTGAGGTTTCCCTGACTGTCGGCCGGGCTTTTTTCGGCCGCTGTGCCGGCATCCGGTTGGCAGCCCGCCGGCAAGCGTCTACATGCCAGGACGGCCCACAGCCTGTCGGAGAAGTCGATGCCGCTCAAAGTCGCCGTCCAGATGGATCATGTGTCGACCGTGTCGATCGCCGGCGACACCAGCTTCGCGCTCTCGCTGGAGGCCCAGCGCCGCGGCCATGCGCTGTTCCACTACACGCCGGACCGCCTGTCGCTGCTCGGCAGCAAGGTCACGGCGCGGATCGAGCCGATGCAGGTGCGCGACGTCCGCGGCGACCATTATACGCTGGGCGAGGCGGTGCCGACCGACCTCTCGGAGATGGACGTCGTGCTGCTGAGGCAGGACCCGCCCTTCGACATGAACTACATCACCACCACGCACATCCTGGAACGGATCCACCCGGCGACGCTGGTGGTCAACGACCCGGTCTGGGTGCGCAACAGCCCGGAGAAGATCTTCGTCACCGAGTTCCCCGACCTGATGCCGGAGACGCTGATCACCAAGGACCCGCAGGAGGTGGCGGCCTTCCGCCGCGCCCATGGCGACATCATCGTCAAGCCACTCTACGGCAATGGCGGCGCCGGCATCTTCCATCTGCACGAGGCCGACCGCAACCTGGCCTCGCTGCTGGAGATGTTCGCCCAGCTGTTCCGCGAGCCCTTCATCGTGCAGCGCTACCTGAAGGAGGTGCGCGCCGGCGACAAGCGCATCATCCTGATCGAAGGCGAGCCGGTCGGCGCCATCAACCGTGTTCCCGCCGACCATGATTCGCGGTCCAACATGCATGTGGGCGGTCGCGCCGAGAAGACCGAGCTCACGGAGCGCGAGCGCGAGATCTGCGCCCGCATCGGGCCTTCGCTGCGCGAGCGCGGCTTCGTGCTGGTGGGCATCGACGTCATCGGCGACTTCCTGACCGAGATCAACGTCACCTCGCCGACCGGGGTCCGCGAGGTGGCCCGCTTCGGCGGCGCCGACATCGCCGCGCTGTTCTGGGATGCTGTCGAGGCCCGTCTTTCATGAAAATCGACGAATTGTTTCCGAGCGTGAAGGCTCTCACAGTCGAAGCCTGACGAACTGCCTATCCTCCAGGTCAACAAGTCGGCGAACACGTCGCCGGCGCTAGAGATCCCCGGGAGGGCGTCATGCAAATCTGGAACCACATCGCTTTTGGCCTCAACGAGTTCCGCGAGTTCGTCGTGCCGAGCTATCACCCCGAGCGCCACTACATGCGCGGTCCCGGACCGGCCTGTGCCCGCAAGGCCGGTTTGGTGCTCGCCCCCGCCTTCGCCGGCGCCGCCCGCATGCGTGGCCGCTGATCCAAGCAGGCTATTCGCAGACGACCCGCACCCGTCCCCCCGCCGACGTCTCGTTGCGGCAGGCCAGCTGCTTGGAGCTCTCGCTCGGCACGAAGGGCGCCTTGACCATCGCGGGCTTCCACATCTTCACCTCGGGCACGACGCGTCGTGCCGGTCGCGCCGGCCGGACCGGCGCCACCTGTGCCACCACGGGAGCGTCGGACGGCTGCAGCTGCTGCACCACCGGCGGCGGCTCATAGGTTCGCGCCGGCGCGTTCAAGCCGAAGCTCGGCATGGCCATGGGCCGCGCCAGCACCACCGAACCGTCCGACGTGCGGGTGCAACCCGACGTCAACCCGCCGCCGGCGAGCATCGCCGCCGCCAGAAGGACGGATTTGCGCAACCGGACATCGCTCCGATGCATGATGACCCCCACGTCAACCAAGGTGGGTCAAGCATAGAACCGAATCATGGGATTTTTTCGGCAGGACGGCGACATTGCGTGTTGCCGAAACGTTCTGGTCGGCTGAAACCCGCCGCAACCGAAGCTCAATCTCTGCGATAGGATGTTTGCGTTACGTTCCGCCGGAACTCATTCCCCCGGCTTGCGGCGCCACGAATACTTGCCCTCGCGGGCGGCCGGCTTCGCCGTCGGCTGGTAGTAGACCGGCAGCCCGCCGGTCACCCCGGCCTCCAGCCGCTCGATCAGCGTCGGGTTCGTCACCTCGAACTCGGTGAAGCCCAGCCGCAGCATGTGCGGCAGCTGGTCGACCAGCACCTGCCCGACGGCGCGCACCGCGCCCTTGAAATCGTAGCGGCTGCGCAGCAGCTCCGCCTTGGAGAAGGAGCGGCCGTCGTTGAACGCCGGGAAGGCGAGCGCCACCAGCGCCAGCTCCCCGAGATGCGGCGCCAGCGTTTCCAGCCGGTCGCCGGGGTGCAGGAGCACGCCGATCCGGCCCTTGGCGGCCTGCGCGCGCCGCCGGCTCGAGCGCCAGGAACACGCCGAGCGGCAGGATCGTCGGCGTCCCCGTCGCCACGAGATCGGCAGTTTCGGCATGCCGCCAGGGATCGTCGCGGAACCCGTCGGGCGTCCACAGGCGCGTCTCAGTCTCGGCGGGACTCGCGGCGTCGGTCATCGGGGCGTCCGGGTCGTCAGGAGACGGCGCTCGCCAGCGAGCGGTCGAGCCCGGGCAGATGGATGCCGCATTCGGTCTTGGCCTGGCCGGCCCAGCGCCCGCTGCGCGGGTCGCTTCCCGCCTGCACCGGCTGCGTGCAGGGGAAGCAGCCGATCGACAAATAGCCATAGGCCACCAGCGGGTTTTCGCGCAGCCGATGCGTGCGCATGTAGTCGGCGAGGTCGGCGGTGGTCCAGCGGGCGAGCGGATTGATGCGGGCCCGCGGCCCGACCGCCTCGAACACCGGCAGCGCCGCGCGCGTCGTCGCCTGGAAGCGCTTGCGCCCGGTCAGCCATGCGCTGAACGGCTCGACCGCGCGCGCCATCGGCTCCACCTTGCGGATCGCGCAGCAGGCGTCGGTGTTGCGGCCGTGGAGCGTGCCGTCGGGATCGTCGCGCGCCAGCGCCGCGTCCAGCGGGCGCACGATGCGCAGGTCGGTGAGGCCGAGATCGGCGGCCAGCGCGTCGCGATAGGCGAGCGTCTCCTCGAAATGCTTGCCGGTGTCGAGGAACAGCACCGGCAGGCTGCGGTCGACCGTCGCCACCATGTGCAGCAGCACCGCCGAATCGGCCCCGAAAGACGACACCGCCGCGATCTCGCCGACGAAATAGCGCTCCACCGCCCGCTCGATCACCTCGACCGGGGTCAGGTGGCCGTATCGGCTGTCGAGCATGGCCGCCTGCGCGGCCGCCGCCTCGTCGCGGTCGGGCATCGCGCTCTCAGGCTGCCTTGGCTTCGCCGCCATAGAGGGCCTCCTTGAACGGCTGGCTGCCCAGCCGGCGATAGGCATCGAGGAAGCGCTCGCGGGGGTCGCTCCTCAAGGCCAGGTAGGTGTCGACGATCGTCTCGACGGCGTCGGTGATCTCCTCGGGGCCGAAGCCGCGTCCGACGATCTCGCCGATCGAGGTCTGCTCGTCGCCCGAGCCTCCCAGCGTGACTTGATAAAGCTCCGCACCCTTCTTTTCCACCCCCAATATGCCGATATGGCCGACATGGTGGTGGCCGCAGGCGTTGATGCAGCCGGAGATCTTGAGCTTCAGCTCGCCGATCTCGCGCTGCCGCTCCAGCGAGGCGAACCGCTTGGAGATCGCCTGCGCCACGGGGATGGAGCGCGCATTGGCCAGCGCGCAATAGTCGAGGCCGGGGCAGGCGATGATGTCGGTGATCAGCCCGGCATTGGCCGTCGCCAGCCCGATTTCCGACAGCGCGTCGTAGACGGCCTTGAGATCGGCCCGTGCCACGTGCGGCAGCACCAGGTTCTGCTCGTGGGTGACCCGGATCTCGTCGAAGCTCAGGCGCTCGGCGATATCGGCCACCGCCTCCATCTGGCTGTCGCTGGCGTCGCCCGGCGTCTCGCCGATGCCCTTGAGCGAGATCGTCACCGCCGCGTAGTCGGGATGCCGGTGGGTGACGACGTTCTGCTCCAGCCATTCGGAGAAGCCGCGCGAATCGAGCCGCGCCAGGCGCACCGCCTCGTCGCCCTCCGGCCGCGGCACCAGCGGCGGCGGCGCGAAATAGGCCTCGATGGCGCGGATGTCCTCGTCGGGCAGCGACAGCGCGCTGTCCTTCAGCGCTTCCCACTCGGCCTCGACCTGAGCGGCGAACGCCTCGGCGCCGGTCTCGTGCACCAGGATCTTGATGCGCGCCTTGAACTTGTTGTCGCGACGCCCGTAGAGATTGTACACCCGCATGATCGCCGTCGTGTAGGACAGCAGATGCTCCTCCGGCAGGAAGTCGCGGATCTTCTTGGCGATCATCGGCGTGCGGCCCTGCCCGCCGCCGACATAGACGGCAAAGCCCAGGCGTCCCGCCTCGTCGCGCTTCAGATGCAGGCCGATGTCGTGCACCTGGATCGCCGCGCGGTCGCGCTCGGCGCCCGTCACCGCGATCTTGAACTTGCGCGGCAGGTAGGAGAACTCGGGATGCACGCTGGACCACTGCCGCAGGATCTCGGCATAGGGCCTGGGGTCAGCCGCCTCGTCGGCCGCGGCGCCGGCGAAATGGTCGGCAGTGACGTTGCGGATGCAGTTGCCGGAGGTCTGGATGGCGTGCATCTCGACGCTGGCGAGGTCGGCGAGCACCGCCGGAATGTCGGACAACGCCGGCCAGTTGTACTGGATGTTCTGGCGCGTCGTGAAATGCCCGTAGCCCTTGTCGTAGGTGCGGGCGATGTGGGCGAGCATCCGCAGCTGGCGCGAATTGAGCGTGCCGTAGGGGATCGCCACCCGCAGCATGTAGGCGTGGAGCTGCAGGTAGACGCCGTTCATCAGCCGCAGCGGCCGGAACTGCTCCTCGGTGATCTCGCCGGCCAGCCGGCGGTCCACCTGGTCGCGGAACTGCGCCACGCGGGCGTTCACGAACTCCTGGTCGAACTCATCGTAGCGATACATGGTCGTCTCTCCGGGCCGTCTCGCCCTCGTCGTGGCACGTCATGACTGCTCAGGCGGGCGCGCCTGCTTGCCGTGGTCCTGGCGGTTGGTCGGCCCCGCGGCGCGGATGCGCTCGCGCAGCCTGAGCGGCACGATGGCGCCGTCGGCGACCGTCACGTCGATCAGCTCGACGTCGAGCACCTGGTTGGCGAGGAAGGCCGCCTTGCCGACCGCCGCCAGCTGCTCCTCGGCCTCCTTGTCGCTGTGCCAGCTCCGCCGACGCGATCGTTTCGGCCCAGGTCCGATCCTTGGAAAACCAGACGGCTTCGCCGTCGGAGAGGCGGTTGGCGGTGAGCACCTTCATGCTTCCACCGCCTCTGCCGGTTGCTCGGTCGCGGCTGTCGCGAGAGGCGTCGACCGGGTGAAATCGGCGCCCGCCACCGCGTCGCCGATCAGCGTCATCACCGGTCCGGAAAGCTCGCTGCGTTCGGCGAGCGCCGGCAGGTCGGCGATGGTGCCGTGCAGCAGCCGTCGTATGGGAAGGCTGGCGTTCTCGGCCACGGCCACCGCTGTGTCAGGCGACAGCCCGGCCGCGATCAGCCGTCCCGCCACCTCGGCGGCCACCGAGCGGCCCATATAGACGGCGACGGTGGCGCCGGAGATCGCCAGCCGCGCCCAGTCGGGCAGCACCTCGCCCTTGAGGTCGTGGCCGGTGGTGAAGACCAGCGACGAGGTGACGCCGCGCAAGGTCAAGGGCAGCCGGAAATCGGCCGCGGCCGCGAAGGCGGCGGTGACGCCGGGCACCACCTCGTAGGCGATCTCGGCATCGCGCAGCGCCTGCATCTCCTCGCCGGCGCGCCCGAATACCAGCGGATCGCCCGACTTCAGCCGGACCACCCGCTTGCCCTCGCGGGCGAGCCTCACCAGCAGCGCGTTGATCTCCGCCTGGCTCTTGGAGTGGCAGCCCTTGCGCTTGCCGACCGGCAGCCGCTCGGCGTCGCGGCGGCCCATCGCGACCACTGCCTCGGGCACCAGCGCGTCATGCACGATCGCGTCGGCCTGCATCAACAGCCTTTGCGCGCGCAGCGTCAAAAGGTCCTCAGCCCCGGGTCCGGCTCCGACCAGCGCCACATGGCCGGTCGCCGCCCGCTGCGCGACGAGCAGCGCCCGCGCCGCCAGCTGGGCCTCGTCGGCATGCCCGACCTCCAGTGCGCGGGCCGGCGCGCCTTCGAAGAAATCCGCCCAGAAGCGGCGCCGCGCGGCGCCCTTGGGCAGCAACGCCTCGGCCGCGCCGCCGGAAGCGCTCTGCGAGCACGGCGAGCGCCCCGAGCGACGGCGACAGCAGGCGATCGATCCTGGCGCGCAGCAACTGGGCGAGCACGGGCCCGGCGCCCTCGGTGCCGATCGCCACGCAGACCGGCGCCCGGTTGACCAGCGCCGGCGTGTAGAAGTCGCAGAGCTCCGGCCGGTCGACGGCATTGACCGGGATGCCCAGCCGCCGCGCATCCTCGCTCACCCGGCGGTCGAGCTCGGCATCGCCGCTGGCCGCGAAGACCAGCACGGCACCGGCGAGGAGCTGCGGTTGGTAGGGGAGGGCGACCTGCGTCGCGCCGCCGTCGCCGAGGAACGCGGCGAGCGCCGGCTCCGGCCGCTCCGCGATCACCTTGATCGTCGCGCTGGACTGGGCAAGCAGGCGCGCCTTGGCGAGCGCCTCGTCGCCATCGCCGACGACGACCACCACGGCGCCTTCGACCCGAAGGAACACCGGGAAGGCGTTGAGCTTGGTGTCGGGCTGCGGCACGGTCGGTCTCCGAGGGACTACAGCCTTTCTAGACGCGGCGCCGCGGAAGCAGAAGAAATGCGCTCGCGCTCGCCCGACGGCCGCGCAATCGCTTTTCTGGAAACGCACGATCTGCAGCAAAAAAATTCTCACGCTGGTCTGACGCTGGCGTGTCGAAGGCAAAACTCCGTCGTCCTGTTGAGAATTCTAAATGGTGAAGCGGCAACTTCACCATTGACGCGGCCATCGGCAATAGTTAAGTATCCGCTTCACTGTTCGAGGAGGCCCGGATGTCGCTGAAGCTCTACTATCACCCGCTGGCGTCGTTCTGCTGGAAGCCGCTGATTGCGCTCTACGAGAACGCAGTGCCTTTCGAGCCCGTGCTGGTGGATCTGGGTGATGCGGCCTCGCGCGCGGCATTCTTCGCCGTCTGGCCGCTCGGCAAGTTCCCGGTCCTGCAGGACGAGACGGCCGGCCGCATGATCCCGGAGTCGAGCATCATCATCGAATACTTGCACCATCACCACCCCGGCCCTGTTCCGCTGCTGCCCGACGACCCCGACGCGCAGCTGCAGGTCCGCCTGACCGACCGGTTCCTCGATCGTTACGTACACGAACCGATGCAGAGGATCGTTGCGGATCGCATGCGCCCGACGGGCAAGCGCGACCCGTTCGGCGTCGACCAGGCGCGCGCCGAGATCGACATCGCCTATGGCGTGCTCGAAGGATGGCTGGCAGACCGCCCCTGGGCAGCCGGCGAAGCGTTCAGCCTCGCCGACTGTGCGGCTGCGCCGGCGCTCTTCTATGGCGACAAGGTCCGTCCGCTTTCCGGCCACCCCCGTCTGGCCGCCTATCTCGACCGCCTCGAGGCGCGTCCGTCCTTCGCCCGCGTGCTGGTCGAGGCCGAGCCCTACTTTCACATGGTTCCGCAGGAACCGGCGGGGGGTTGAGCCGTGTTCCACGACGCCGCACAGCTCAACCGCATGTTCCAGGCGCTCGCCGACCCGGCGCGACGCGGCATGGTGGAGCGGCTGTCGCGTGGCCCGGCCTCGGTCAGCGAGCTCGCCAACCCATTGTCCATGTCCTTGTCGGCTGTCATGCAGCACTTGCAGGTGCTGGAGGCGAGCGGGCTTGTCCGCTCGCAGAAGGTCGGGCGCACGCGCACCTGCCGCATCGAGCCAGAGGGGCTGGAGCTGGCGGAGCGTTGGATCGCCGATCGCCGCTCCGCCTGGGAGCGGCGCCTCGACCGGCTCGGCGACTTCCTGGCCGAGCAACAGGAAGATGACGGGACCTGAATTTCCATCCCATTATTGTCACGGGTCCGAAACGGCCTCTCCGTTGCAACGATTAACCATCGCCGGGCAGCACGCACTGCAAACCCTTCCAAGGAGAATGAGATGACCGAACCCAGCGTTTCCCACGCCACTTTTGTGCTCGAACGGCACTATCCCGTGCCGCCTGCCAAGGTGTTCCACGCCCTCAGCGACAAGGCGGCGAAGCAGCGTTGGTTCGTCGGCCCGGCGGAATGGGGGCAGATGACGTTCGAGATGGACTTTCGCGTCGGCGGCCGAGAGGTGAACGTCGGCGGGCCGGCCGGCGGCCCGGTCCACCGCTTCGAGGCCATTTACCGCGACATCGTGCCGGAAAAGCGCATCATTTACGCCTACGACATGCATCTCGACGACACCCGGATCTCGGTGTCGCTCGCCACCATGGAGATGCGTCAGGAAGGCACCGGCACGCGTTTTGTCTTCACCGAGCAAGGCGCATTCCTAGACGGCTACGACGAGCCGGGCCAACGCGAGGCGGGCACCAACCAGCTGCTCGACGCGCTCGGCCGCGCGCTGACCGCCTGAAGGGGAGAAACCACGACATGACACGCAAGATCGACGGCATGCGCCTCTACCAGGGCGATGGGCCGAACTCCTACCGGGTGCGCATCTTCCTGGCCGAGAAAGGCCTGGAGGTGCCGCTGGAATTTATCGATTTCGCCAAGAACGAGCACCGCGCGCCGGATTTCCTGAAGCTCAACTCGCTCGGCCAGATCCCGGTGCTCCGCTTCGACGACGGCACCGTGCTGACGGAGAGCGTCGCCATCTGCCGATACTTCGAGGCGCTTCACCCGGAGAGCCCTCTATTCGGCGTCGAGCCGCTGGAGATCGGCCGGATCGAGATGTGGCTCCGCCGCGTCGAGCTGGAGGTCTTCGCCACCATCGGCAACGTGGCGCTGCATTCGAACCCCTTCTTCAAGGACCGGCTGACCCAGTTCCCGGCGTTTGCCGAGACCGAACGCCTGGCCGTGCCGGACAAATGGCGCTGGCTCGACCGCGAGATGGCCGACGGCCGGCCGTTCCTCGCCGGCGAGCGCTTCTCCATGGCCGATATCGACGGCATGGTCGCCTCCTGGCTGGGCGAGGTGTTCGACATGCCGATCCCCGACGGGCTCGCGCATGTCGGGCCCTGGAACGAGCGGGTCCGCTCGCGCCCGAGCTGGAACGCCTGATCGGCGCCCGCCGCCTTGCGGTCGGCCGCGCCTTTGCCTATGTCGCGGGCGGAGGGAGACGGTCATGATCCTCGACGCCGCCCGCGCAGCGTTTGCCCGCCTGTTCACGCCGGAGTTTCGCGGCGTGTTCTGGAAGAGCCTCGGCATCACGGTGCTGGCGCTGGTGGCGCTGTGGCTGCTTCTGGAGCGGCTCTTCGCCGCGTTCGCGCTGCCCTGGCTCGACGCCTTGCTGCCCGGGCTGCCCGCCTGGGCGGGCTGGCTCGGCGTCGTGGCGGCCATCGTGGCGGGCATCGGCCTTGCCGTCGCCCTCGCGTTCCTGGTGGCGCCGGTCACCGCTATGGTCGCCGGCCTGTTCCTCGACGACGTGGCGGCGGTGGTCGAGCGCGAGGATTTCCCCGGCGACCCGCCCGGCCGCCCGCTTCCTCTTGCTCAAGGGCTATGGCTGTCGCTCAGGTTCTTCGGCGTGGTCCTGCTCGGCAATCTCGTGGCGCTGCTTCTGCTGCTCGTGCCGGGGGTCAACATCGCCGCCTTCTTCCTCGTCAACGCCTATCTGCTCAGCCGCGAGTTCTTCGAGTTTGCCGCCATGCGGCTTCCGCAGCGCGGCCGACGCGAGGGCGCTACGGCGCAAGCATGCGCTCGACCATCTTCCTTGCCGGACTGGTCGTCGCCGTGTTCCTGGCGGTGCCGCTGCTCAACCTTTTGACGCCGCTCTTCGCGGCGGCGATGATGGTGCATCTCTATAAGCGCCTCGCCGCCGCCGAGCGCCTGGAGCCGGTTCCAAATCCCGTCCGGCTGCGCTAGGTACGAGCGCCATGGCCACCGACCTTACCCTGGCGATCTTCCATCACCTGCTGATGTTTACCCTCGCGGTCGCTCTGGCGGCCGAAACGGTGTTGATCAGGCCCGGCCTTGCCGGCGGTGCGGTGTCGACGGCTCGGCCGCATCGACCGGGTCTACGGCCTGGTCGCCGGGCTGATCCTTGTCGTCGGCTTCAGCCGCGTCTTCTTCGGCCTCAAGGGCTGGGAGTTCTACATCTACAACTGGGCGTTCTGGGTGAAGATCGGCGCCTTCGTGACCGTCGGCCTGCTGTCGATCATGCCCACCACGCGCATCGCGCTCTGGCAGAAGGCGCTCCGCGACGATCCGGCCTATGCGGTGCCGGGGACGGAGATCGCCCATGCGCAGCGCTTCCTGCGGGCGCAGGGCGCCGTCTTCCTGCTCATCCCGATCTTCGCCGCCGTCATGGCGCGCGGCATCGGGATCTAGAGCAATTCCAGCGAAAGTGTGAGCGGTTTCGCGTTCGGAATTGCGTAAGAACAAGCCTTAGTCGAGCTCGACGATCGGTGCCGGCACGCTGCTGGTCTTCACCGCAGCCTTGCAGAGATCGGCGATGATGCAGCGCCAGCATTCGGGCTTGCGCGCCTTGCAGACATAGCGGCCGTGCAGGATGAGCCAGTGATGCGCATGCCTGAGATAGCGCGGCGGGATCACCTTCAGGAAGCCTTGCTCGACCTCGTCCGGCGTCTTGCCGGGGGCCAATCCGAGGCGGTTGCCGAGCCGGAATATGTGGGTGTCGACCGCCAGCGTCGGCTGGCCGAAGGCGGTGTTGAGCACCACGTTGGCGGTCTTGCGGCCGACGCCGGGCAGCCTGGTCAGCGCCTCGCGGCTGTCCGGAACCTGCTCGCCATATTCACTGACCAGCGCTTCGGAGAGGGCAACGACGTTCTTGGCCTTCGATCGCCAGAGGCCGATCGTGCGGATGCATCTCGCCGACCCGCTCGACGCCGAGCGCGGCCATCCTGGCCGGCGTGTCCGCCGCGTCGAACAGCGCCTTCGTCGCGCGGTTGACTCCGGCATCCGTCGCCTGAGCCGAAAGGACCACGGCGACCAGCAAGGTGAACGGGTTGCGGTAGTCGAGCTCGCCCTTGGGCTCGGGCCGCTGCAAGGCGAAGCGGCGGAAGATCTCCTCGACCTCCGCCGCGCTGTAGCGGCTGCGCGGCCGCCGCGCCGGGCGCTTGACCGCGGCAATCTTGGCAATGGGCTTTCTCATGCGATTGTCTATAGTCTCCCGACATGAGCCAGAACAATGCCGTCAGCGCGGCGGACGAGCCCTTCTTCCGGGCCCTGCTCACGCCGCACCGCTCGCTGGGGCGCACCGGCTTTGCCATTCTGATGGGCGCGCTGCTGTTCGGCTGGATGGCCACCGGCGCGATCTTCCTGGCCCACGGCGCCTGGCCGGTCTTCGGCTTCTTCGGCCTCGACGTGCTGCTGGTCTACGTCGCCTTCAAGGTGAATTATCGCGCTGCCCGCGCCCGCGAGGAGGTGTCGGTGTCGCGCACCAGCCTCGATATCCGCAAGGTGGCGCCCTCCGGCCGCGCCGAGGCGCACCATTTCAATCCCTTCTGGGCGCGCTTCGCCGTCGCCCGCCACGACGAGATCGGCATCACCGGCATGGCGGTCGAGGGCGAGGGCCGACGGGTGGCGATCGGCGGCTTCCTGAACCCGAACGACCGCGAGAGCTTCGCCACCGCCTTCGGCCGCGCCCTGGCCGCGGCCAAGCGTGGGTAGCCGCCGGTTGCGGGCACCGCGGGTTGCAGGAATCGGGTGGAGCACGGGCTCAGGAACGACGATATTGGCGTTCAAGGAGACACGACCATGAACGCACAGACCGCCATTCTGCAACGCGACGTCACGCCGTCGGGCGGCGACTACGAGACCGTCCGCCGGGTGATCGAGAAGATCAGCCTCGACTATCGCGACCAGCCTTCGCTGGACGACCTTGCCGCCGAGGTCGGCGAGACGCCGACCGCCCTGCAGAAGCTGTTCACCCGCTGGGCCGGGCTGTCGCCCAAGGCCTTCCTGCAGGCCGTCACCCTCGACCATGCCCGCCGGCTGCTCGACGACGGCATGCCGCTTCTGGAAACCGCCTACGAGGTCGGCATGTCCGGGCCGGGCCGGCTGCACGACCTGTTCGTCACCCACGAGGCGATGTCGCCCGGCGACTACAAGACCCGTGGCGCCGGCCTCACCATCCGCTACGGCTTCCATCTGTCGCCGTTCGGCGTGGCGCTGGTCATGATCACCGACCGCGGCCTCGCCGGCCTCGCCTTCAACGACGCCGGCAGCGAGCGCGCCGCCTTCGAGGACATGGCGCGCCGCTGGCCGAATGCCACCTTCGTCGAGGACCTCGCGGCGACGGCGGTCTATGCCGGCACGCATCTTCGACCCGGCGCGCTGGCGGTCGGAGGAGCCGCTGAGGGTGGTGATGATCGGCTCGGACTTCCAGCTGCGCGTCTGGGACGCCTTGCTGAAGATCCCGATGGGCAAGGCCTGCAGCTATTCGGCCATCGCCCGCCGCATCGGCGCGCCTGCCGCCAGCCGGGCCGTCGGCGCCGCCATCGGCGCCAACCCGCTGTCCTTCGTGGTGCCGTGCCATCGCGCGCTGGGCAAGTCCGGCGCGTTGACCGGCTACCATTGGGGGCTGACGCGCAAGCGCGCTATCCTGGGTTGGGAGGCCGGACAGCTGGCCGCAGGAACGGCTGAAACAGCCGCCGCCCGAACAGGTTGACCATCAGCCCGGCGATCACCAGGCTGGAGGCCGCGAGCTTCCAGCCGGTGAACGGCTCGCCGAGCAGCGCCGACGAGCCGAGGAAGCCGAACACCGGCACCAGCAAGGTGAACGGCGCCACGGTCGACACCGGATAGAGGCCGAGCAGCCAGCTCCAGGCGGCAAAGCCGATCAGCGTCGACAGGTAGACGATGTAGGCGATGGCGCCGGCGGAAGCCCAGTCCATGCCGGCAAAGCTGGCGAAGAAGGCCTGCCGTTCGACCAGCAGCGCCACCACGGCGAGCGGCGGCAGCGCGAACAGGCTTCCCCACACCACCAGCCCGAGCATGTTCTGCGTGCTGGAGCGCGCCGAGATCTGCTTGGAGACGATGTTGCCGCCGCCCCACGACGCGGCGGCCGCCACCAGGAGCAGCAGGCCGCCCAGCGTGACGTCGCCGCCGACATGCAGCGCCACGTAGGCGACGCCGGAGAAGGCGAGCAGGGCGCCGGCGATCTGCCACACCGTCGGCCGCTCGCCCAGCACCGCCACCGACAGGCCGATGGTGAAGAACACCTGCAGCTGCAGGATCAGCGAGGCGAGCCCGGCACTCATGCCGACCTTCATGCCGGTGAACAGGAAGCCGAACTGCAGCGCGAAAATCAGCAACCCGTAGGCGGCGATCATCTTCAACGACACCTTCGGCCGCGGCACGAAGAACACCCAGGGAAAGGCGGCCAGCGCGAAGCGCGCCACCCCGAGCGCCAGCGGCGACACCTGCTGCAGGCCGATCTTGATCACCGCGAAGTTGACGCCCCAGATGGCGACCACGCCGAGCGCGAGCAGGATATGGTTGGGACGCATCAACGGTTCCGATCGATCGATTGACGATTCTGATAGTCAAACATCTGAAAAAGCTGAGGTTTCAGGCTAGCAGAGCAGCTCGGCGGAGGAAAGCAGCCGGGCGCGCCGAATGCCGTTTGAAACTTTTGCCGAACGCGTTAGCTTCGCCTTTCAGAAGCGGGGAGGCCTTGTTGATCACCGTCATCGGTTCCATCAATCTCGACCTGATCGCCACGGTCGACCGTCTGCCGTCGCCGGGCGAGACGGTGCCTGGCGACGCCTTTCGCACCGCACCCGGCGGCAAAGGCGCCAACCAGGCGCTGGCGGCCGCCCGCGCCGGCGGCCCGACGAAAATGATCGGCGCGGTCGGCAAGGACGCCTTCGCCGTGGAGGCGCTGGCGCTCCTCAAGGCCGGCGGCGTCGACATTTCCGGCGTCTGGGAAACCCATGCCACCACCGGCACCGCCCTGATCCTGGTTGCCGCCGACGGCGAGAACGTCATCGCCGTGGTGCCCGGCGCCAACGGCTCCGTGCTGCCGGGCGACGTGGCCAAGGCCGACTTGGCTGAGGGCGACGTCGTGCTGATGCAGCACGAGATCCCCTTGCAGACCGTCGAGGCGGCGCTGGCCGCCGCCCGCAGCGCCGGCGCGCGCACCATCCTCAACACCGCGCCGTTCCGCCCCGAGGCGTCCAGCCTGCTTCCCAGGGCCGACGTCGTCGTGGCCAATGAGAGCGAGTTCGACCTTTACTCCGAGGCGCTGGGCTTGGCCGGCGACGACCGGTCCGCGCGCATGAAGCGCTTCGCCGAAGACACCGGCCGCACCGTCGTGGTCACGCTCGGCGGCGCCGGCGTGCTGGCGGCGACGCCGGACGAGATGCTGAAGGTGGAGGCGCTGAACGTCACCCCGGTCGACACGGTGGGCGCCGGCGACACCTTCTGCGGCTATCTGGGTGCCGGCCTGGCTGGCCGGGCTGTCGCTCGAGGTGGCGCTGCAGCGGGCCGCCGCTGCCGGCTCCCTGGCCTGCCTGAAGCCGGGCGCGCAGCCCGCCATTCCGCATGCCGCCGAGGTCGACGCAGCACTCGCCGCCCGCTGAGAGAGGGGAAGGGAAACCGATGTCGTTGGAGCTCTACGCCGCTTTTGCGATCGCCTGCCTGGTCATCGTTCTGGTGCCGGGACCGACGGTCACGCTGATCATCGCCTCCAGCATGCGCCACGGCACCCGCGCCGGGCTGCTCAACGTCGCCGGCACGCAGCTCGGCGTGGCCATGATGATCGCCGTGGTCGGCGTCGGGCTGACCTCGATGATGGAGGAGATGGGGCACTGGTTCGAGTGGGTGCGGCTGATCGGCGCCGCCTATCTCATCTACATCGGCTGGCAGATGATCCGCTCCGGCGGCGAGGCGGGCCATGCCGCCGACCTGCCGGCGCCGCGCGGCGGCTTCTTCCTGCAGGGCTTCCTGGTCGCCGTCAGCAACCCCAAGACGCTGCTGTTTTTCGGCGCCTTCATCCCGCAGTTCATCGATCCGCGGGGCGACTACGCCACCCAGATCGTCATCATGGGGCTGACGGCCATGGCCTTCGCGGCGATGTCGGACTCCGCCTATGCGGTGGTGGCCGGGCGCGCCGGCCGCGCGCTGTCGGCCCGCCGCGTCAAGCTGATGTCGCGCATCTCGGGCAGCTTCCTGATCGGCGGCGGGCTGTGGCTCGCCTTCGCGCGCGCTCGATAGCCCGGCGGTCAGAGCCTGCCGAGACGCTCCACCAGGAGCGCGAAGAAGCCGTGGTGGTCGACCTCGCGCATCACCAGGGCGTTCTTGGGCCGGCCGGTCACGCCCCACCAGTCGACCACCGTCATGCCCATGGTCAGCTCCGACATCGTCTCCACCGCGACGTTGCAGAGCCGTCCCTTGAAAAGCTCGGGCTTCAACAGATAGGCGATGACGCAGGGGTCGTGCAGCGGCCCGCCGTCGGTGCCGTACTTTTCCTCGTCGAACCGCTCGAAGAACTCCAGCATCTCCGCGGTCGCGTGGCCGACGCGCGAGCCCAGCGCCCGGATGGCGGCGATCCGCTCCGCCGTGGTCAGCGCCTTGTGCGTCACGTCGAGCGGCATCATGACGATCGGCACGCCGGAGCGGAACACCAGGTCGGCGGCGTGCGGGTCGACATAGATGTTGAACTCGGCGGCGGCGGTCATGTTGCCGCCTTCGAAGAAGCCGCCGCCCATCAGCACGATCTCCTTGATCCGCGCGGCGATGCGCGGCTCGCGGATCAGCGCCAGCGCGACGTTGGTGAGCGGCCCCAGCGGGCAGAGCGTGACCGTGCCGGCCGGCTCCGCCATCAGCGTCTCGACGATGAAGTCGACGGCGTGCTTGTCCTGCAGCGGCATCGTCGGCTCCGGCAGCTCGGGCCCGTTGAGCCCGGTCTTGCCGTGCACGTGCTCGGCCGTCTCCAGGTCGCGCAGCAGCGGCCGGACGGCGCCGGCGAAGACCTTGATGTCGGTCCGCCCGGCGAGCTCGCAGACCTTGCGGGCGTTCTTCTCGGTCAGCGCCAGCGAAACGTTGCCGGCCACCGCCGTGATGCCCAGGATTTCGAGCTCGGGGCTGCCGAGCGCCAGGAGGATCGCCACGGCGTCGTCCTGCCCCGGATCCGTGTCGATGATGATCCTGCGCGCCTCGGGCATTCCCTGCTCCTTTTCGCGGTCTTGAACTTGGCCGCGCCCCGGACCATATCAGCTTCGTCAGGCGAAATGCCATCCGGGTTTCCCTGCCATAGTCGCTCTCAGGAGGACGTTTGAATGACACGCATGGCGCCATTTTCGAGTCCGCTGCTGCTCGGCTTCGACGCGATGGAAAAAACCCTCGAAAAGCTGGCCAAGTCGGGCGAGACCTATCCGCCCTATAACATCGAGCGCCTGCGCGGCCGCGACGGCCGTTCCGACCGCCTGAGGATCACCCTCGCCGTTGCCGGTTTTGCCGACTCCGACCTCGAAGTGACGACCGAAGAGAGCCAGCTGGTCGTGCGCGGCAGGCAGTCCGAGGACGGCCAGGAGCGCGAATATCTGCACCGAGGCATTGCGGCGCGGCAGTTCCAGCGCACCTTCGTGTTGGCCGACGGTATGAAGGTCATCGGCGCCGAGCTCAGGAACGGCCTGCTTTCCGTCGACCTCGACCGCCCCGAACCGGAGCGGCTCGTGCGCAAGATCGACATCGCCGTGAAGGACTGATCGGTCCCTTCCGGAACCAATAGCTCTGTCGTGGGTTGGTCCGTGCGACGCCCCGCAAAAGGAGGCTCTAGATGACTCAGAACGAACCCAGAATCACCGTGACTCCGGCTCAGCTCGCTCATCTTGGCGAGGGCACCGTCGCCTATCTGCGCGAGATGACCAGCGACGAGCTCAAGGGCAAGTTCCCCGGCCTTCCGGAGATTGCCCCGGAGACGCGCCTGTGGGCTCTTTTTGCGGCGAACGGCCAGCCCATCCTGCTGTCCGACGAGCGCGACCGCGCCTTGGCCGGCGCCTTGGAGAACGACCTCACGCCGGTGGCCGTTCACTGACGGCTGCGACCTGTGAAATCGCGAAAGGCGGCCTCGGGCCGCCTTTTTCATGCGGCCGGAAGAGTCGGCTCAGGCGGCGTGCGACGTCTGCGTCGATGACAGGAAGGCGTGGATCGCCGCCGCATCCTTGGTGCCGCGGATCTTGGCCACCGTCTCCGGGTCGCGCAGCACGCGGGCGATCCTTGACAGCGCCTTCAGATGGTCGGCGCCGGCGCCCTCGGGCGCCAGCAGCAGGAACACCAGGTCCACGGGCTGGTCGTCGAGCGCCTCGAAGTCGATCGGCGTCTCCAGGCGGGCAAAGACGCCGGTGATGCGCTTCACGCCGGCCAGCTTGCCATGCGGGATGGCGATGCCGTTGCCGACGCCGGTCGAGCCCAGGCGCTCGCGCTGCTGGACCGTGTCGAAGATCTCGCGCTCGGGAATCCCGGCGATCGCCGACGCCTTTTCCGCCAGAAGTTGGAGCAATTGCTTCTTGGAATTGGCCTTCAAGGCCGGCATGACGGCCGGGACCTCGATGAGATCGCTCAGATCCATTCTTTTTTCCTCTGCTCCGTCCGTTATGCCCGCCGGGTCCCACCACCCTGCAGTCGGACGTGATCCTCAAGCCTTGGCCGCTGCCGCGGGGTCGATCCAGCCGATGTTGCCGTCTTTACGGCGATAAACGACGTTGACCTGTCCGTTGCCGGCGTTGCGGAAGACGAAGACCGGGCTTTCCTTGGTATCGAGCTCGACGACCGCCGAAGCCACCGAGAGCGTTTTGAGCGACATGGTCGATTCCGCGACGATCGCCGGGGCATAGTCCTCCGGCACTTCGTCGTCGTCGCCGACAGGCTGGACGACCGCATAGGAGATGTCGACCTCCTGGCCGTTGTAGCCACTGGGAGCGTGCGACTTGAGACGCCGCTTGTAGCGCCTCAGGCGCTTCTCGAAACGGTCGGCCGCCGCGTCGAAAGCCGCGGTCGGCTCCTGCGCGTCGCCGGTGGCCTGCAGCGCCATCCCGGAATCGAGGTGGATCATGCAGTCCGCGGTGAAACGGGAGCCGGATTTGATGACGTTGACATGTCCTGAGAAGCCGCCGTCGAAGAACTTTTCTATCACCTCGCCGATGCGGCTTTCGATGCGGGTGCGGAAAGCGTCACCGATTTCCATGTGCTTTCCCGAGATACGCAGATTCATCTGAAAACTGACCCTTTGCTCAGGCCTCAAACTTCGGTTGAGTGTATACCCGTGGCTGTCGCGCACAAGCTTGGCGGGCAGGTCTCCCGCCGATTTTCGATCCGATCTGTCCGCTTGATCGCGTTCCCGTCTCCGGGACGGTTCTCCTGCAACGAGAGGCCGTTCGCCCGTCTCATGCGGGCGGGCTTCTAGTCACTTCGCCGCGACTTGTCAATCAAGCCCGGCTCAGCGCCCGGCCTCGGCCATGGCGCGCTTCTCGCGCCGGCGCTGCACCGACGACGGAATGTTCATGCCTTCCCGATACTTGGCCACGGTCCGGCGGGCGATCTCCACCCCGTCCTTCTTCAGCATGTCGACCAGGGCGTCGTCGGAAAGCACGGCCGCCGGCCGCTCCGTCTCGATCAACTCGCGGATGCGGTCGCGCACCGCCTCCGAGGAGTGGGCGTCGCCGCCCTCGGCCGAGGCGATCGCCGCGGTGAAGAAGAAGCGCAGCTCGAAGACGCCGCGCGGCGTCAGCATGTATTTGTTGGCGGTGACCCGGCTGACCGTCAATTCATGCATGCCGATGGCGTCCGCCACCGTCTTCAGGTTGAGCGGCCTGAGCTGGCGGATGCCGTGCATCAGGAAGCCGTCCTGCTGGCGCACGATCTCGGAGGCGACCTTGAGGATCGTCTTCGCCCGCTGGTCGAGGCTGCGGGTCAGCCAATTGGCGCTCTGCAGGCATTCGGCCAGGAAATCCTTCTCGGCCTGGTTGCGCGTACGGCCCGCCACCTGCGAGAAGTAGACCTGGTCCACCAGCACGCGCGGCAGCGTTTCGGGGTTCAGCTCCACCGTCCAGCTGCCGTCGATGGCAGGCCGCACCAGCACGTCGGGCACGATGGAATCGACGGTCCCGGTGGCAAATGCCAGGCCCGGCCGCGGGTCGAGCGCCCTGATCTCGGCCAGCATGTCCAGCAGATCCTCCTGGTCGACGCCGCAGATCCGCTTGAGCGCCTGGAAATCGCGCTTGGCGAGCAGCTCGAGATGGCCGACCAATGCCTGCATGGCCGGATCGAAGCGGTCCCGCCCGGCAAGCTGCAGGCCCAGGCATTCTGCAAGGTCCCGCGCGAAGATGCCGGCCGGGTCGAAGGTCTGGCACTTGGCCAGCACCGCCCCGACGAGGCGCTCCTCGGCGCCCAGCCGCTCGGCCACCTCCGCCGGGTCGACGCGCAAATAGCCGGCCTCGTCGAGCCCGTCGGCGAGCGCCTCGGCGATGCCGCGCCGGGTCGGATCGGCGAAGCCGAGGGCGATCTGCATGCCCACATGGTCGCGCAGCGTGACGCGGGCCGCCGCAACGTCCTCGAGGTCGACGCCGTCGGTCGACGCGCCGTTCCCGCCGCCGCCGCCCGCCGCCGAGCGCCATTGGCTGGAAAGGTCCGGCGCCAGCTGCGGCGTCGTGCCCGGATCGTCGGGAAAGACGTTCTCCAGCGAGGAGTCGAGCTTCTCCGCCATCGCCTCGGCGCTCCACGGCGTGTCCGTCTCGGCGAACCAGTCGGCCTCGCCGCCCGCGTCATCGCCGGGCGCCGACGCCGCCTCGAGGGCCTCCTCGCGGGTTTCGGCCCGTTCCAGCAGCGGGTTGCGCTCGATCTCCTCGTCGACGAAGCGCTCGAGCTCGGCCTGGGTGTACTGCAGCAGACGGATCGATTGCAGCAGCTGCGGCGTCATCACCAGCGCTTGCGACTGGCGCAGCTGCAATTTTGGTGCAAGCACCATGCGACCGACTCTGCTCCTCTGGCCCCGGACGGCGATGCCGTCGCGGCCTCCCGCGTCTCGGGGCCGAATGAAACTGGTATGGCTTTTGCTTGTCAAGGCTTAGAGGGTGAAGCCCTCGCCGAGATAGAGCCGCCGCACGTCGGCATTGGCGACGATGTCGGCCGGCAGCCCATGCGCCAGCACCTCGCCGGCGTGGATGATGTAGGCGCGGTCGATCAGCCCGAGCGTCTCGCGCACGTTGTGGTCGGTGACGAGCACGCCGATGCCGCGCTGGGTCAGGTGGCGCACCAGCTGCTGGATGTCGGCGACGGCGATCGGGTCGATGCCGGCAAACGGCTCGTCGAGCAGCATGTAGTTCGGCCGGCTGGCCAGCGCCCGGGCGATCTCGAGGCGCCGCCGCTCGCCGCCGGACAGCGCGATGGCCGGCGACGTCCTCAGATGGGCGATGTGGAACTCCTCCAGCAGCGCATCGAGGCTCTTCTCGCGCTCCTTGCGGCTCTTCTCGACCACCTCCAGCACGGCGCGGATGTTGTCCTCGACCGTCAGGCCGCGGAAGATGGAGGCCTCCTGCGGCAGGTAGCCGACGCCCAGGCGCGCCCGCCGGTACATCGGCATGGAGGTCACGTCGAAGCCGTCGATCTCGACCCGCCCCTGGTCGACGGGGACCAGCCCGGTGACCATGTAGAAGCAGGTGGTCTTGCCGGCGCCGTTGGGCCCGAGCAGGCCGACGGCCTCCCCGGCGCGCACCCCGAAGGACACGCCGCTCACCACCTGCCGGCCCTTGTAGCTCTTGGTCAGCCCGCGCGCGATCAGCGTGCCTTTGAGTCGGAGGTCGCCGACCGGGCCGTGCTTCCTGGAGGCGACTGCCGTCGTGCCGCGCCCGAGGCGCGCGAGAAACGACATGCCGCGGCCTTACTGGCTCTGCTGGCTGGGGGTCAGCAGCGTCTTGACGCGGCCGCCGCAGGCGCCGAGCTCGGCCAGCCCGGACTTCATGTCGACCTTGAGCTCGCAGCCGGTCAGCACGTTGCCGCCTTCGGACAGCACCACTTCCTTGCCCGACAGCGTCAGGATCTCGGTCTTCATGTCGAAGGTGCCGCGGTCGCCGGTCGCCGTCTGCGTCTCCGACTTGACGAACACCTTGCCGTCCACCTCCAGCCGGTCGATGTTGGCCGAGCCGGTGGTCGCCGAGCCGCCGCCGTCCTTGGCGTAGTAGACTGTCATCTTGCCGGCCTTGAGCAAGGTCGGCCCCTGCACCACGGTGACGTTGCCGCTGAAGATGGCCATGCTGTCCTTCTCGCGGACCTCCAGCTTGTCGCTCTCGATCTGGATCGGCTGATCGCCGGAGAGCTTCAGGCCCTGCAGCCTGCCCTGGCTGGTCTGCGCGGCGGCCGGCGCCGCGATCAGCCCCGCCAGCATGAGGCCGACCAGCAGCGTTCCCGCACGCCGTCCGTCAATTCCCGGCATTTGCCTCTCCCTCGGCCTGTTGCCCGGCCTTGATCTTGCCTGGGCTGAGCTCCAACCTGACCCGCTTCTCGAATACCAAAACCTTACCGTTTTCAAGCACGGTCATCGAATCCGCGGCGATGCGCGTGCCATTGAGCGCGATCTCGACCGGGTCGAGGGTGTGGAAGTCGCCCTTGCCGAGGTCGATGAAGGCGCTCTTCAGGCTGGCCTCCATGCCATCGGTGGTGGTGACGGTGATGGTGCCGGGGATCTCCAGCGTGTTCTTGTCGCGATCGTAGACGCCCCTTGGGCGCGTCCACGGTGGCGAAATTCGTGTCGTCGACGGGCAGCCGGGCCTTCATCTCCTGCAGCTCGATGAGCCCGGTGGAGTCGAGGTTCTGCAAGCGCCCGCGCCGCCCGCATCGAATAGGGCAGATTGTCCTTGGTGAAGCCGTCCAGCTTTGGCTCCGTCATCACCAGCTTGCCGTCGCTGACCGCAGCGCCCGAGAAATCGATCTCGAACGGCAGCGGCGACGACACGTAGGAATAGCCGAAGAAGCCCGCTGCCATCAGCGCCGCGGCGATCGGCAGCGAACATCTTGAGCCACCGCACGCGCCGCGAATGGCTCTGCGCGCTGGCGAATTCCCGCTCGCGCGAGCCGGCGCGGGGCCGCTCGGGCCGCGCCTGCTGCCGCGCGCCGGGCGCGCCGTCTTCGCTGGGTACTGCCGCCATCGCCATCGATCAACCCGGTTGATGGCTGCCGCCGCGGCCATCCGACTTTTGCAGGCCCTTCGGGGGCCGCCGAGCATATAGGTATCCAACTGCGCCCGAAACAGGGCGCAAACGACCGGGACCCGGGCGGAGGCCCCGGCAAGCGCATTCGACGTGGGCAAGCCTATAGCCGCTGGCCGCCGCCTTGGAAAGCCCACCATGCCCTCTGGCCTTCCGCGACGCCGCTTCTATCTGGGCCCGTGATGGTCTAGAACCGACGCTTTGCTCCTGCGCGTTTCCTCAGCGAGGCTCCCATGGCAATCCGTGCCGACGACATCATCGACCGCCGCCGCCTGCGCCGCAAGCTGAGCCTTCTGGCGCGGGCTCGCTCTGGCGGTTGCCGCGCTGGCCGTCGTGGGCGTCGCCTTCCTCGTCTACGGCGAGGAGCTGGCGCCGACCGCCGTCAGCCACATCGCCAAGGTGAAGATCGAAGGCACCATCACCGAGGACGACGAGCTGATCGAGCGGCTGCGCAAGATCCGCGAGGCCCGCGCCGTCAAGGGCGTCATCCTGTCGATCGACTCGCCCGGCGGCACCACGGCCGGCGGCGAGGCGATCTTCGACGAGGTGCGGCGGCTCGCCGCCGCCAAGCCGGTGGTCGCCCAGGTCGGCACGCTGGCCGCCTCCGCCGGCTACATGATCGCCAGCGCCGCCGACCACATCGTCGCCCGCAAGTCGTCGATCGTCGGCTCGATCGGCGTGCTCGTCCAGTTTCCCGACGTCACCGGCCTGATGGACAAGGTCGGGGTCAAGCTCGAGGAGGTCAAGTCGTCGCCGCTGAAGGCCGAGCCTTCGCCCTTCAACCCGACCACCGAGGAGGAGCGCGCGATGATCCGCCGCATGATCCTCGACAGCTACGACTGGTTCATCGGCCTGGTCGCCGAGCGGCGGCCGCTGTCGCAGGGCGAGGTGCGCAGCCTGGCCGACGGCTCGGTGTTCACCGGCCGCCAGGCGCTCGACCGCAAGCTGGTGGATTCGCTGGGCGGCGAGGAGGAGGCGGTCGCCTGGCTGGCCACGCGCGGCGTCGACGCCAAGCTCGAGGTGATCGAGTGGATGCCCAAGAAGAGCGGCGCCGGCTGGCTGTTCGCCTCCTCGCTCGCCAGAACGCTCGGCCTGCCCGAGTCCGGCGGCGGACTTCATCCGCGCAGCTCGGAGCCGACCGCATCTTCCTTGACGGTCTCCTGTCGGTCTGGCACCCTGAGAAAGCCGTCTTCGGCCAGTGAAAAGCCAGCAAAATCATCCGCATAATTGTTGTCCGTGGGGGAACGGGACGAACATGATCAAGTCTGAGCTCGTGCAGATCATCGCCAATCGCAATCCGCACCTTTTCCTTCGCGACGTCGAGAACATCGTCAACGCGATCTTCGAGGAGATCACCGAGGCGCTCGCCGACGGCAACCGCGTGGAGCTTCGCGGCTTCGGCGCCTTCTCGGTCAAGAACCGGCCGGCGCGCACCGGCCGCAACCCGCGCACCGGCGAGTTGGTCGAGGTCGAGGAGAAGTGGGTGCCCTTCTTCAAGACCGGCAAGGAGCTGCGCGAGCGCCTCAACACCAACAGCTGATCGGTGCGCGGCTGTCACGCGCCCGGACGGAACGCATGGTCAATCGATTTCTTCTCATCCTGGTCTTCGTGCCGCTGGCGGTCGTCCTGATCGCGCTGGCGGTCGCCAACCGCGGGCTTTCGGCCTTCACCATCGATCCCTTCAACCCCGGCAACCCGGCGCTGACGGTCGAGCTGCCGCTCTTCGTCCTGCTGTTCGCCGCCCTGGTCTCGGCCTGATCGTCGGCAGCCTGGCGACCTGGCTCAGGCAGGGCCGCTACCGCAAGCTGGCGAGGCAGCGCGGCCACGAGGCGGATGTCCTGCGCAGCTCCGTCCAGCGCAGCGCCGCGACCCAGGCGCAGGCGCTGGGCAAGCCGGGCGCCTGAATTCCCGCCCGAGGAGGCTTCGATGCTCATGATCTCGGCCGATGCGGTCGACAAGGCGCTGACCTTCGAAGGCCTCGTGGAGACGCTGCGCGGCGCGTTCCGCGCCGGCGCCGTGCAGCCGGTGCGCCATCATCACACGGTCGAGCGGCCCGACGGCGCCGCCTCGACGCTGCTGCTGATGCCGGCGTGGACGGACTTCCACGCCGCCGGCGGCTCGGCCGACGGCCACATCGGCGTCAAGGTCGTCACCGTGTCGCCCGACAACAATGCCCTCGCCAAGCCGGCCGTCATGGGGCTCTACCTGCTGCTCGACGGGCGGACCGGCGAGCCGCAGGCGCTGATCGACGGCCAGCGCCTCACCCAGTGGCGGACCGCCGCCGCCTCGGCGCTGGCGGCGACCTACCTGGCGCGGCAGGACGCCGAGCGCCTGCTGATCCTGGGAGCCGGCGCGCTGGCGCCGTTCCTGGCGCGCGCCCATGCCGCGGTGCGGCCGATCCGCCGCATCGGCATCTGGAACCGCACCTTCGCCAATGCCGAGAAGGTGGCGGCCTCGCTGGCCGCCGGCGGCGTCGAGGTGGTGGCCGTCGCCGATCTCGACGCGGCGCTGGCCGAGGCCGACATCGTCTCGTCCGCCACCATCTCGACCACGCCGCTCGTCAAGGGCGCCCTGCTGCGCCCCGGCACCCATGTCGACCTGGTGGGCGGCTTCGCGCCCGCCATGCGCGAGGCCGATGACGAGGCGATCCGCCGCGCCCGCGTCTATGTCGACACCCGGGCGGGCGCCACCAAGGAAGCCGGCGACATCGTGCAGCCGCTGGCCTCCGGCGTGCTCGCCCATGACGACATCGTGGCCGACCTGCACGAGCTGACGCGCGGCGAAAAGCAGGGCCGCGGGAGCGCCGCGCGAGATCACCCTGTTCAAGTCGGTGGGTGCGGCGCTGGAGGATCTCGCCGCCGGCACCGAGGTGTTCCGCCGCTTCGCCGGCTGATGCCGCGCAGGCCGCGGCGCCCGCCGAGGCTTTGTTGCGCGGCCGGGGTGGCTGTGGCAGAAGGCAGGCCCAACCGCCCCCGGAGTTTGCCTTGGTGAAGACCGATCGCGAGAGGCGACGCGCGCCCGGCAGCGCTGCCGACGAAAGGCAGCCCTCGCCCCGCCCGGCGGGCGCCCTGCCGGCCGAGCGCCTGCCGCTGATCCTCGAGGTCGCGCCCGGCGACGACTATGCGCTGCTGGACAGCGGCGAAGGCCGCAAGCTCGAGCAATATGGGCCCTACCGCATCGTCCGGCCCGAGGGCCAGGCGATCTGGCGGCGGGCGCTGTCCGAGCGGGAATGGGCCGACGTCGATGCCGTGTTCACCGGCGACACCGACGAGGAGGGGATGGGCCGCTGGCGGTTCCCCAAGGGCGCCGCTTGGCGAGACCTGGCCGATGCGGCACGACGGCATCGACTATCTCGGCCGCTTCACCTCCTTCCGCCATGTCGGCGTGTTCCCCGAGCAGGCGTCGCATTGGGACCACATGGCGGGGCTGATCGCCGCCGCCCGCCGGCCCGTCAAGGTGCTCAACCTGTTCGGCTACACCGGGCTGGCCTCGCTGGTGGCGGCGCGGGCCGGCGCCGAGGTGACGCATGTCGATGCCTCCCGCAAGGCGATCGCCTGGGCGCGCGAGAACCAGGCCATGGCGGGGCTGGCCGACAGGCCGATCCGCTGGATCGTCGAGGATGCGATGAAGTTCGCCGAGCGCGAGGCAGCGCCGCGGCAATCGCTACGACGTCGTGCTGCTCGACCCGCCGGCCTATGGGCGCGGGCCGAAGGGCGAGGTGTGGCAGCTCTTCGACGACCTGCCGGCGCTCGTCGAGCTCTGCCGCCAGGTCCTGACGCCGCGACCGCTCGCCGTCGTGCTGACCGCCTATTCGATCCGCGCGTCGTTCTTCGCGATCCATGCGCTGATGCGCGACGCCTTCGCCGGCATGGGAGGGATGGTCGAGTCGGGCGAACTGGTCATCCGCGAGAAATCGGCGGGCCGGGCGCTGTCGACCTCGCTCTTCTCGCGCTGGGTGGCGGCATGAGCGGCGAGGGCGTTCGTCCGCCGGGCCGGGTCAAGGAGGTCACCAGCCTCGCCAACCCGCTGGTCAAGGACATCCGCGCGCCTGGCGCTCGAAGAAGTTCCGCGACCAGCAGAACGCCTTCATGGCCGAGGGCCTCAAGCTGGTGATCGACGCGCTCGACCTCGGCTGGCAGATCCGCGCTTTGGTGTTCGCCAAGTCGGCGCTCGGCAACCCGGCGGTGGAGAAGGTGGCCGCCCGCACGGTGGCGGCCGGCGGCACCGTGCTCGAAGTCGAGCGCCAAGGTGCTGGAGGCGATCGCCCGCCGCGACAACCCGCAGGCGGTGATCGGCGTCTTCGAGCAGCGCCTGCTGCCCTTGAAGGACATCCGGCCGCGCGGCGAGGACGTCTGGGTGGCGCTCGACCGCGTGCGCGACCCCGGCAACCTCGGCACGGTCATCCGCACCGTCGACGCGGTCGGTGCCAAGGGCGTGATCCTCGTCGGCGACTGCACCGACCCCTTCTCGCTGGAGACGGTGCGCGCCACCATGGGCTCGATCTTCGCCGTTCCGGTCGCCCGCGCCAGCGCCGAGGCCTTCCTCGACTGGCGCCGCGGCTTTCCCGGTCTGGTGGCCGGCACCCATCTGGAGGGCGCGGTCGACTATCGCAGCGTCGACTTTCGCGGCCGGCCGGTGCTTCTGCTGATGGGAAACGAGCAGCAGGGCCTGCCCGAAGCGCTGGCATCCGTCTGCGACAGCCTTGCTGCGCATCCCTCAGGCCGGCCGCGCCGATTCCCTCAACCTGGCCGTGGCCACCGGCGTCATGCTGTTCGAGATCCGCCGCCATGCCCTGGCGCTCGCCGGGGAGGTTGCATGAGCAAGGCTCCGGCCCGCCTCGGCGCCCTGACGATGGCAGGCATCTTCCTGGCTGCCGTCGCGCTCGACCAGGCGGTCAAGTTCTGGGTCGAGACCCGTCTCGACATGCATGTTCAGGTCGACATCCTGCCCTTCCTGGCGCTTTACCGCACCTACAACACCGGCGTCGCGTTCTCGATGTTCGCCTCGTTCGGCGACAAGGGGCTGATCGCGATGTCGCTCGCCGTCATCGCCTTCGTGCTCGTCCTCGCCTGGCGCACTGCGCCCGCGCAATGGCTGGCCAGGGCCGGCTTCGCGCTGATCCTGGGCGGCGCGGTCGGCAATCTGATCGACCGCGCCGTCTACGGCCACGTCATCGACTACGTGCTGTTCCACACGCCGGTCTGGTCGTTCGCCATCTTCAACCTGGCCGATGCCTTCATTTCCGTCGGCGCCGCCCTGGTCGTCCTGGAGGAGTTCCTGACCTGGCGCCGGGCGCGGCCCCAGACCAGCAACGATTGACCCCCGGCACCGCGGGCCGCAAGGTTCCGCATCGCCCGCTCTGTTCGGAAGGAGACCAGCATGTCCGACACCTTCAAGGCCATCCTCGTCTCGCGCGACGAAGAGAAGAAGCAGTCGGTGGCGATCACCGAGCTCTCCGAGGCGGACCTCATGGAAGGCGACGTCACCGTCAAGGTCGAGGCGACGACGGTCAACTACAAGGACGGCCTCGCCATCACCGGCAAGGCGCCCGTGGTGCGGCGCTTTCCGCTGATCCCGGGCATCGACTTCGCCGGCACCGTCATCAGCTCCCAGCATCCCGAATGGCAGCCTGGCGACAAGGTGGTGCTGAACGGCTGGGGCGTCGGCGAGACGCATCACGGCGCCTATGCCGGAAAGGCGCGGGTCAAGGGCGACTGGCTGGTCCCGCTGCCGGAAGGCATGACGGCGCGCGACGCCATGGCGGTGGGCACCGCCGGCTACACCGCGATGCTTTCGGTGATGGCGCTCGAGCGCCACGGCATCGCGCCGGAACGCGGCCCCGTGGTGGTGACGGGCGCGGCGGGTGGCGTCGGCTCGGTGGCGGTGTCGCTGCTCTCCAAGCTCGGCTATCACGTCATCGCCTCGACCGGCCGGCTGGGCGAAAGCGCCTATCTCGCCGAGCTCGGCGCCGCCGAGGTGATCGGCCGCGACGAGCTTAGCCGGGCCGGCCAAGCCGCTCGCCAAGGAGCGCTGGGCGGGCGGCGTCGACGCCGTCGGCAGCCACACGCTCGCCAACGTCCTGTCGATGACGGCCTATGGCGGCGCCATCGCCGCCTGCGGCCTCGCCGGCGGCATGGACCTGCCGTCGAGCGTCGCGCCATTCATCTTGCGCGGCGTCTCCCTGCTCGGCATCGATTCCGTGATGGCGCCGCGCGCGCTGCGGCTGGAGGCCTGGCGGCGCATCGGCACCGACCTCGACCACGCCAAGCTCGCCGCGCTGTCGCGCACGATCCCCTTCGAGGGCATCATCGAGGCCGGCCGGGACATCGTCGAAGGCAAGGTGCGCGGACGGCTCGTCGTCGAGCTCTGAGCGCCTCGAGCAAGGTCCCGGCCATCGCTAAAATTGTAGCGGTCGGCCGAAATCTTCCATAAGCTCTGTCTGTCAAAGGTGCTGCCATGTTGGCAGCGGACACTGGGGCGATCGCAGAGGTTGGGCGGGAGGATCTTGCCGAGGCAATGGTCCAGCACCCGCATGAACGGCCTGCGCTGGCAGGCTCGCCGGCTGCTGCCGAGCTGCCGCAGGGCAGCCCGCGCGCCCTCTACGCCGCGCTGATCATCGCGCTGTTCGTCCTGGCGGGGCTGACCCACCTGACCGGCGCGCCGCCCTTCCTCACCATCGCCATCGCCGTGGTCGGCGTCGTCGGCCTGATCGTCATGGCGCGCACCTTGCGGCTCGAGGATCGCGCCGCGGCGCTGATCGACGCCAATGTCGCCCGCAACCGGGCCGAACTGGAATCGCTCGCCGACCGCATGTGGGAGCTGCAGGAGAGCGAGGAGCGCTTCCGCGGCCTCATCGACGCGCTGGGCGACCTGGTGGTCCACCGCGACCGCGAAGGGCGCATCATCTATGCCAACCGGGTGTTCGCCGAGCTGGTCGGCCTCGACCAGAAGCGGCTCTTCGGGCGCTCGCTGGCGGAGCTCGGCATCGATGTCGGCGTCGTCCCGGATGCCGCCTTCGCCGATGGCGAGTGCCTGAGCTCCACCGACGTCGCCGTGCGCGGCCCGCTGGGCGTGCGCTGGTTCTCCTGGATCGAGCTTTCGGTGCGCGACCAGAGCGACCAGGTCTCCCACCGTGCCATCGCCCGCGACATCACCGCGCGCAAGCGGGCCGAGACGGCGCTGATCAACGCCCGCGAGCGCGCCGAGTCGGCGAGCCTGGCCAAATCGCGCTTCCTGGCCACCGTCAGCCACGAGATCCGCACGCCGATGAACGGCATCATGGGCATGGCCAAGCTGCTCGCCGACACCAAGCTGTCGCCCGAGCAGCGCACCTATGTCGGGGCCGTCTCCACCTCCGCCTCGGCGCTGTTGGCGCTGATCGAGGACCTGCTCGACTATTCCAAGATCGAGGCCGGCCGCATCGACATCGAGCCGCAGCCTTTCTCGCCGCGCGAGCTTGCCGAGGGCGTGGTCGAGCTGCTGGCCTCGAAGGCCTTCGCCAAGAGCATCGGCATCGGCTGCCACGTGGCGCCGGAGGTGCCCCAGAGCATCGTCGCCGACCCCGGTCGGCTGCGCCAGGTGCTGATGAACCTGGTCGGCAACGCCGTGAAGTTCACCGATTCCGGCGGCGTCCTGGTCGACGTCTCGCTGGTCGGCACCGACGAGGAGGGCCGGCGCGTGCGCTTCTCCGTCAGCGACACGGGGCCGGGCATTCCCGACGAAAGCCTTGGCCGCATCTTCGAGGAGTTCGAGCAGGCCGACGGCACCTCGACACGCCGCCACGGCGGCGCCGGGCTCGGCCTCGCCATCTCCCGCCGCATCGCCAACTCGATGGGCGGCACGATCGCCGTGTCGAGCGAGCCCGGCAAGGGCTCGCTCTTCACGCTCGACATCCCGGCCGAAGGCGCCACCGAGGGCAGCGGCCGCGCCGGCGCACTCGCCGGGCGCAGCGTCGTCATCGTCTCCACCAACTGCCTGGAGGCGGAGGCGATCGCCCGCACCGTCCGTGCGCATGGCGGCAAGGCCGAGCTCGCCGCCTCAGCCGCCCAAGCCGCCGCCTACGCCGTCGGTTGCGACACCTTGCTGGTGGATGCGGCGCTGGAAAAGGCCGACGGGCGGCTTCTCAAGCGGCTCCAGGCGGCTGGCTTCGCCGGCGCCGAGGCGGTGACGCTGATCGCGCCGACCGACCGCGGCATGCTGGGCGAGTTCCGCGCCAGCGGCTACCGGACGTTCCTGGCTCGCCCGGTGCGCGGCGAGACGCTGATCCGCGTCATGCTGACGGCGGCCGGCAGCCCGGTCAGGTCGATGCCGCCGGCGCCGCCGGACCAGGTGACGGCCGATCGACCCGGCGTCCTGCAGCGCCCCGGGCTATCGATCCTGCTGGCCGAGGACAACGAGATCAACGCCCTGCTGGCCAGGGCGACGCTCACCAAGGCCGGTCACCGCGTCGAGCTGGTGGGCAACGGCCGCGCCGCCGTCGACGTGCTGACCGACGCGGTCGCGCGGCGCTTCGACGTGGTTCTCATGGATCTCCATATGCCGGTGCTGGACGGGCTGGACGCCATTTCGCTGATCCGCCGCAACGAGGAGGCGACCGGGCGGGCCCCCGTGCCGATCATGGTGCTGTCGGCCGATAGCCAGGAAAAGACCCGCCACACGGTGCTGGCACACGGCGCCACCGGCTTCGTGACGAAGCCGCTCGATCCCGACATGCTGGTGCGCGCGGTGGAGGATCAGGTGCAGGGCTGACCGCCGGCGAACTATTGCCGGTCCGCCGACATGAAGGTACTGTCATTGTCCTGTTGCACTGTCCTCTTATCCCGCCTGCAGCGGCGTCTTTGGAGGGTTCCATCGTGCACACAGCACTGCAGGAGCGAGACGATCATCCGACAGCCGGCCCGACCGTCCGCCCCGCCCGATCGTCAGACGGTGTCATGACCGGAGAGGTCCTCGGCCGCATCGGGTCCCTGGAGGTCCGGCTGGCGCGCAGCGGGGACGAGGTGACCGCCGCACAGGAGGTGCGTTTTCGCGTCTTCTACGACGAGCTCGGGGCTCGCCGCAGCTCCGCCCATGCCATCGAGGAGCGCGATTCCGACCGCTTCGACGAGCTGTGCGACCACCTCCTGGTGTTCGACCAGGCCTTGCCCGGCCCCGACCATCGCCGCATCGTCGGCACCTACCGGCTGCTGCGGCAGGAGATCGCCGACGCCGCCGGCGGCTTCTACTCCAACGACGAGTTCGAGCTGCAGTCGCTGGTCGCCCGCCATCCGGCGCGCCGCTTCCTGGAGCTCGGCCGCTCCTGCGTGCTCAAGGCGTACCGTTCGAAGCGGACGATCGAGGTCCTGTGGCAAGGCATCTACGCCTACATCACCCACCACGGCATCGACGTCATGACCGGCTGCGCCTCCTTCCCCGGCATCGTGCCGGCAGCCCATGCCGAGGCGCTGTCCTACCTCCACCACCATTGCCGGGCCGAGCCCGAATGGGACGTGCGCGCCGTCGCCGAGCGCTACTGCCTGATGGACCTGATGCCGGTCGAGGCGGTCAACCCGCGATCGGCGATCGCCGCCCTGCCGCCGCTCATCAAGGGCTATGTGCGGATCGGCGCCCGCGTCGGGGACGGCTGCGTCGTCGATCGCGATTTCTCGACCACCGACGTCTTCATCGTGCTGCCGGTGTCGGCGATCTCCGCCCGCTACGTCAGCTACTACGGCTCGGAAGCCGAGCGCTTTGCCGCCTGACGACGATCTGCAGCCGGCTTTCGACAAGCTGCTGCGTGCTGCCGCCGGCCTGCCCGGCGTCGAGGCCGGCACCTCCTACGGCACCCCGGCGCTGCGCGTCGGCAAGAAGCTGCTCTGTCGCGTCAAGGACGCCGGCTCGGTGGTGCTGATGGCACCGCCGGAGGAAAAGGAGATGCTTTTGGCGGCGCTGCCCGAGGTCTACTACGAGACCGCTCATTACAAGGGCTGGCCGGTGCTGCTGGCGCGCATCGACATCATCGCCGACGACGAGCTTTCGCATCGGCTGGCCGTGACGTGGCGCCGCCTGGCGTCTCGCAAGCTGCTGAAGGAAGCAGGCCTCGCTCAACCCCCGGCGCCATAGGCGGCGATGGCCGCCATGTTGACGATGTCGCTGTCCTTGGCGGTCAGCGACACGATCTGCACCGGCTTGTTGAGGCCGACCAGCAGCGGTCCGATCACCGTCGAGCCGCCGAGCTCCTGCAGCATTCGCGTCGAGATCGACGCCGAGTGGAACGCCGGCATGACCAGCACGTTGGCCGGCCCCGACAGCCGGCAGAACGGATATTGCTGCAGCAGGCGCGGGTTGAGCGCCACGTCGGCCGCCATCTCCCCGTCATACTCGAAATCGACGCGCCGCTTGTCGAGGATCTTCACCGCTTCCTGCACCCGCTCCGAGCGCTCGCCCGGCGGATGCCCGAAGGTGGAGTAGGCGAGCATCGCCAGCCGCGGCTCGTAGCCCATCCGCCTCGCGAAGCCCGCCGTCTCCTCGGCGATGTCGGCGAGCTGCTCGGCATTGGGCATGTCGTGCACCGCCGTGTCGGCCACCAGCACGGTGCGGCCGCGCGTCAGCGCGATCGATACGCCGATCACCCGGTGCCCCGGCTTGGCGTCGATGACGCGGCGCACCTCGTCGAGCGCCGTCGAATAGTTGCGCGTCACCCCGGTGACCATGGCGTCGGCGTCGCCCAGCGCCAGCATGCAGGCCGCGAAATGGTTGCGATCGGTGTTGATCAGCCGCTGGCAATCGCGGAACAGGAAGCCCTGGCGCTGCATCCGCTCGTAGAGGTGGTCGGCATAGGCCGCGTTGCGGCGCGACAGCCTGGCGTTGATGATCTCGATGCCGGGCTTCCTGATGTCGACGCCCGCCTGTCGCGCGTTCTCCTGGATGCGCTCCTCGCGCCCGACCAGGATCGCCGTGCCGAGCTTCTGGTTGGCATAGGAGACCGCCGCCCGCATCACCTGCTCCTCTTCGCCCTCGGCGAAGACGACCCGCTTCGGCTGCCGCTTCACGCGGTCGTAGATGCGCTGCAGGGTCGAGGCGATCGGGTCGCGCCGCGCCGACAGCTCGTTGGCGTAGCCGACCATGTCGAGGATCGGCCGGCCGGCGACGCCGCTGTCCATCGCCGCCTTGGCCACCGCGACGGGGATCGCCGAGATCAGCCGTGGGTCGAACGGCACCGGGATGATGTAGCTGGGACCGAATTTCGGCCGGTTGCCCTGGTAGGCCGCCGCCACGTCGTCGGGCACGTCCTGCCGCGCCAGTGCTGCCAGCGCCTCCGCCGCGGCGATCTTCATGGCATCGTTGATGGTCGTCGCCCGGACGTCCAGCGCGCCGCGGAAGATGTAGGGAAAGCCGAGCACGTTGTTGACCTGGTTGGGATAGTCCGAGCGGCCGGTCGCCATGATGGCGTCGGTGCGGATTTCCGCCACCTCCTCCGGCGTGATCTCCGGGTCGGGATTGGCCATGGCGAAGATGACCGGGTTCTCCGCCATCGACTTCACCATGGCCGGCGTCAGCGCGCCCTTGACCGACAGGCCGAAGAACACGTCGGCGCCGTCGAGCGCCTCGGCCAGCGTGCGGGCCGGCGTCTTCACCGCATGCGCCGACTTCCACTGGTTCATGCCCTCGGTGCGGCCCTGGTAGACCACGCCCTTGGTGTCGCACAGGATGACGTTCTCCGGCGGGAAGCCGAGCGACTTGACGAGCTCGATGCAGGCGATGCCGGCAGCGCCCGCGCCGTTGCAGACGAGCTTGGTCGACTTGAGGTCGCGGCCGGTGATCTCCAGCGCGTTGATCAGGCCGGCGGTGGCGATGATCGCCGTGCCGTGCTGGTCGTCGTGGAACACCGGGATGTCCATCAGCTCGCGCAGCCGCTGCTCGATGATGAAGCATTCGGGCGCCTTGATGTCCTCCAGGTTGATGCCGCCGAAGGAGGGTCCAAGATAGCGCACGCAGTTGATGAACTCGTCCGGGTCCTCGGTCGCCACCTCGAGGTCGATGGAATCGACGTCGGCGAAGCGCTTGAACAGCACCGCCTTGCCCTCCATCACCGGCTTGGAGGCCAGCGCGCCGAGATTGCCCAGGCCCAGTATGGCGGTGCCGTTGGAGATCACCGCCACCATGTTGCCGCGCGTCGTGTAGTCGAAGGCGCGGCTCGGATCGTCGGCGATCGCCTTCACCGGCACCGCGACCCCCGGCGAATAGGCGAGCGACAGGTCGCGCTGCGTCGCCATCGGCTTCGTCGGGTTGATCTCGAGCTTGCCCGGCCGTCCCATCGCATGGAACTCGAGCGCCTCCTGGGCGCTCACCGACGGCCCGCCACCTCCTTCGCTCTTCCTGCTTGACGCCATGGCGCGCTTCGTCCCTCCCAGAAGGCTCTTCTTTTTGTGGAGCGTTTGGGATTAAGGCTACACTTCCGCACTGTAAACAGCCAAGCAGGACGAAACGCTGTTTTGCGAGACGGCCGTGAACGACGAGACGCCCTTCAGCATCGATCCTGCCACCCCGGCGCCGGCCGCCGCCGTCGGCGCCACGCCGATGATGGAGCAGTTCATCGAGATCAAGGCGGCGAACCCGGATTCGCTGCTCTTCTACCGCATGGGCGACTTCTACGAGCTGTTCTTCCAGGATGCCGAGGTGGCGAGCCGCGCGCTCGGCATCGCGCTGACCAAGCGCGGCAAGCATCTCGGCCGCGACATCCCGATGTGCGGCGTGCCGATCCATGCCGCCGACGACTACCTGCAGAAGCTGATCGCGCTCGGCCATCGCGTCGCCGTGTGCGAGCAGATCGAGGACCCGGCCGAGGCCCGCAAGCGCGGCGCCAAGTCGGTCGTGCGGCGCGACGTCGTCCGCCTCGTCACGCCCGGCACCATCACCGAGGATCGCCTGCTGGCGCCGTCGGAGGCCAACTACCTGATGGCGCTCGGCCGGGTGAAGGGTGCCGGCGGCGCCGGCTGCGCGCTGGCCTGGATCGACATCTCGACCGGCGCCTTCCGGGTTGCCGAGACGGCGCCGGACAGGCTCGCCGCCGACGTCATGCGCGTCGATCCCAAGGAGCTCGTCGTCGCCGAGCCGGCCTTCCACGACCCCGAGCTCAGGCCCGCTTTCGACCTCCTCGGCCGCATCGTCCACCCGCAGCCGCCGAGCCTCTTCGATTCGGCCTCGGCCGCCCGCCCGCATCGCCCGCTTCTACGGCGTCGCCACGCCCGACAGCTTCGGCACCTTCTCGCGCGCCGAGCTGGCGGCCATCTCGGGCGCCATCGCCTATGTCGAGAAGACGCAGAAGGCCGAGCGGCCGCCGCTGGAGCGGCCCGCCCGCGAGGACGCTGCCGCCACGCTGTTCGTCGACCCGGCGACGCGCGCCAACCTCGAACTGCTGCGCACCACTTCCGGCAGCCGCGACGGCGCCTTGCTGAAGGCCATCGACCGCACCGTGACCGGCGCCGGCGCGCGGCTGCTCGCCGAACGCCTCACCGCCCCGCTGACCGACCCGGAGGCCATTCGCCGCCGCCTCGACTCGGTCGTCCTTCCTGGTCGAGGAAACGCGCCTGTGCGAGGCGCTCCGCCTGTCGCTGAAGAGCGTTGCCGACATGCCGCGTGCGCTGTCGCGCCTGGCGCTCAACCGCGGCGGCCCGCGCGACCTCGGCGCGATGCGCGCCGGCCTGGAGGCGGCGCGCGAGATCCACGCCCTGCTCGGCTCCCCGCTGCCCGACGAGATCGGCCAGGCCTCGGCGGCGCTCTCGGCGCTGCCGGCCGCCTTCGCCGCCCGGCTGGAGGCGGTGCTTGCCGAGGACCTGCCGCTTCTGAAGCGCGACGGCGGCTTCGTGCGGCGCGGCGCCGGCAGCCGAGCTCGACGAGATGCGCGGGCTGCGCGACGACACGCGCCGGGTCATTGCCGGGCTGGAGCGGAGCCTTGCCGAGGAGACCGGCATCCGCTCGCTCAAGATCCACCACAACAACGTGCTCGGCTACTTCATCGAGGTGAGCGCCAACCATCAGGAGGCGATGACCGGCAGCGACGCCGCGCGCGCCCGCTTCATCCACCGCCAGACCATGGCCAGCGCCATGCGCTTCACCACCACCGAGCTCGCCGGCCTGGAGACGCGCATCGCCAACGCCGCCGACCGGGCGCTGTCGATCGAGCTCGCCATCTTCGACGCGCTGGTGGCCGAGGCGGTCGGCCACGCCGAGGCGATCCGCGCCGGCGCCGCGGCGCTCGCCGTCCTCGACGTGTCGGCCGCGCTGGCCACGCTGGCCGTCGGCGAGCGCTATTGCCGGCCGGACGTCGACGACAGCCTGTCGCTGCGCCATCGAAGGCGGGCGCCATCCGGTGGTCGAGCAGGCGCTGCGCGCGGCGGGCGAAGGCGCCTTCGTCGCCAACGATTGCGACCTGTCGCCGGCCGAAGGCGGCCGCAGCGGCGCGATCTGGCTGCTCACCGGCCCCAACATGGGCGGCAAGTCGACCTTCCTGCGGCAGAATGCGCTGATCGCCATCCTGGCGCAGATGGGCTCCTTCGTGCCGGCCACGCGGGCCCGCATCGGCGTCGTCGACCGGCTGTTCTCGCGCGTCGGCGCCTCCGACGACCTGGCGCGCGGCCGCTCGACCTTCATGGTCGAGATGGTCGAGACGGCGGCGATCCTCAACCAGGCAGGCGAGCGGGCGCTGGTCATCCTCGACGAGATCGGCCGCGGCACGGCGACCTTCGACGGCCTGTCGATCGCCTGGGCGGCGCTCGAGCATCTGCACGAGAAGAACCGCTGCCGCACCCTCTTCGCCACCCATTTCCACGAGATGACGGCGCTGTCGGCCAAGCTGCCGCGGCTCCACAACGTCACCATGCGCGTCAAGGAATGGGAGGGCGACGTGGTCTTCCTGCACGAGGTCGGCCGCGGCGCCGCCGACCGCTCCTACGGCATCCAGGTGGCGCGTCTCGCCGGCCTGCCGGAGGCCGTGGTGGCGCGCGCCAGGGAGGTCCTGCACCAGCTGGAGCAGAGCGAGGAATCCGGCCGCGCCGCGCGCCTGGTCGACGACCTGCCGCTGTTCAGCGCCGCCGTGCGCCGCGAGGCGCCGAAGCCGGTCCCCGATGGCCGGCTGGGCGAGGCGCTCGCCGGCCTCAACCCGGACGAGATGACGCCGCGCGAGGCGCTGGACGCGCTCTACCGGCTGAAAGGCCTGGCCTCTGAAGGCTGAGCCGGCTCGGGGCTCATGCCTCTCCGCCCACCAGCGGCACGAACATGACGTCGCCGAGATCCGTCTCGATGAAGGCGTTGTCGCCGGTCCTCTCGAGAAGCAGCAGGCGCTGCGGGCGATCGAGCCCGCCGAGCGGCATGATCAGCCGCCCGCCGATCGCCAGCTGCGCCTTCCAGGCAGGCGGGATGTCGTGCCCGCTCGCCGCGGCAAGGATGGCATCGAACGGCGCCTCCTCGGGCCACCCGACAGTTCCGTCGCCTGTCCGCACGCTGACATTGCGGATGTCGAGAGCGCTGAGCAGGCCCGCCGCGCGCCCGGCCAGCAGCGCATGGCGCTCGACCGTGTAGACGTGGCGGGAAAGCAGCGCCAGCACGGCTGCGGCATAGCCCGAGCCGGTGCCGATCTCCAGCACCCGCTTCGACGGGTCGAGCGCCGCCGCCTGTGCCATCAGCGCCACGATGTAGGGCTGCGAGATGGTCTGCCCGGCCGCGATGGGCAGCGCCGAATCGTCATAGGCGTGGCGGGCCATCGGCTTGTCCAGGAAGAGCTCGCGCGGCAGCTGCCGCATGGCGTTGAGCACGGCAGCGTCCGTGATGTCGCGCCGTGCGAGCTGCCGCTCGACCATATGCCGGCGCAGTCTTTCCGAATCGGGGAGCAGCGAGGCGTCTTCGGGGATGCGCATGGCAGAAAACGGCGTGGCCTGTGGCCGGTTCCAGGTTCGGCGAACCGCCATCCTAAGCGCGCCGGCGGCGGCGGCAAGGCCTGCCATACCCTTGCCCGGAAAAACGCGCTATAGAGCCGCCCGAACGAGAAAATCGTCTGCGCTGATGGCGAGAATTCCCTTGAAGCTCGATGAGCTGGTCGACGGCGACGCCCTGCGCCGCGACCTGGAGGCTGCTGTCGTCGACGGCGATCCGGCATCGCCGGCTACCCGCGCTGCCGTCCTGCAGCGCCTCAAGGATTGCCTGGCCGAGGGCCGCAAGGTGGCCGAGCGCCTGCTGATGGCCGATGGCGGCGGCCTCGCGTGCGCCGAGCGCCTGTCGCATCTGATGGACGAGGTGATCGGCGCCCTCTGCGACTTCGCCGTCGACAGCGCCTTCCGCGCCAAGGGGCGCGCGGCGCCCGAGCGCTGGGCGCTGCTGGCGGTCGGCGGCTACGGCCGCGGCACGCTGGCCCCCGGCTCGGACATCGACCTTTTGTTCCTGCTCCCCGCCAAGCAGACGGCGCGCGGCGCGGCCATCGTCGAGTATATCCTCTACATGCTGTGGGACTTGGGGCTGAAGGTCGGCCATGCGACCCGCACCGTGGACGAGTGCCTCCGCCTGTCGCGCGCCGACATGACCATCCGCACGGCTGTCCTCGAAAAGCGCTTTCTGTGGGGCGATAAGGCGCTGTGCGACCAGCTTTTCGAGCGCTTCGACAAGGAAGTGGTCAGGAACACCGGCCCCGAATACGCGCAGGCCAAGCTCGCCGAGCGCGACGAGCGCCACCGCAAGGTCGGCGAGAGCCGCTATCTGGTCGAGCCCAACGTCAAGGACGGCAAGGGCGGCCTGCGCGACCTGCAGACCCTGTTCTGGATCGGCAAGTACTTCTACCGCGAGCGTACGGTCGAGGAGCTGGTCGAGAAGGGCGTGTTCACCCGCGCCGAATATCTGGAGTTCGTGAAGGCCGAGGATTTCCTCTGGGCGGTGCGCTGCCACATGCATTTCCTCACCGGCAAGGCCGAGGAGCGGCTGCATTTCGACATCCAGCGGGAGATTGCCGAACGGCTCGGCTACCGCAGCCACCCCGGCCTCTCGGCCGTCGAGCGCTTCATGAAGCACTATTTCCTGGTCGCCAAGGACGTCGGCGACCTGACGCGCATCTTCTGCGCCGCGCTGGAGGAGGAGCAGGCGAGCCATGTTTCGGGGTTCAACCGGCTGTTCCTCACCTTCTCGCGCCGGCGGCGCAAGCTCGCCGGGACCAGCGACTTCGTCATCGACAACGACCGCATCACCATCGCCGACGACAAGGTGTTCGAGCGCGACCCGGTGAACCTCTTGCGGCTGTTCTGGCTGGCCGACCGCCACGGCTTCGAATACCACCCCGACGCGCTGAAGCTGGTCACCCGCTCGCTGCGGCTGGTCGACCGCAACCTGCGGCGCGACAAGGAGGCCAACCGGCTGTTCCTCGACCTGCTGACCTCCGACCGCAACCCGGAGCTCAACCTGCGGCGCATGAACGAGGCCGGGCTGCTCGGCAAGCTGATCCCCGATTTCGGCAAGATCGTCGCCATGATGCAGTTCAGCATGTACCACCACTACACAGTGGACGAGCATCTGCTGCGCTGCATCGACGTCCTGTCCGACATCGAGAAGGGCGGCGAGCAGAAGGCCCATCCCCTGTCCCACCAGCTGATCGGCGGGCTCAAGCACCGCCGCGAGGTGCTCTACGTCGCCGTGCTGCTGCACGACATCGCCAAGGGCCGGCTGGAGGATCATTCGCTGGCCGGCGCCCGCATCGCCCGCCGCATCTGCCCGCATATGGGGCTGAGCGCGGCCGACACCGAGCTGGTCGCCTGGCTGGTCGAGAACCACCTGCTGATGTCGATGACGGCGCAGACGCGCGACCTGAACGACCGCAAGACCATCGAGGATTTCGCGCATGCCGTGCAGTCGGTCGAGCGGCTCAAGCTGCTCCTCGTGCTCACCGTCTGCGACATCCGGGCCGTCGGTCCCGGCGTCTGGAACGGCTGGAAGGGCCAGCTCCTGCGCACCCTCTATTTCGAGACCGAGCTGCTGCTGACCGGCGGCTTCTCCGAGGTCTCGCGGGCCGAGCGCGCCGGCGAGGCGCGGCGCCTGCTCGACCAGGCGCTGGCGGACTGGCCGGAAGCGGAGCGCACGCGCTATGTGCGCCTGCTCTACGACAACTACCTGCTGACCGTCGACCGCGCCGACCAGCGGCGCCATGCCGACTTCATCCGCCAGGCCGACGCCGACGGCAAGCGCCTGGCGACGATGGTCAAGACACGCGCCTTCGAGGCGGTGACCGAGATCACCGTCCTGGCGCAGGACCATCCGCGCCTGCTCTCGGTGATTGCCGGCGCCTGCGCGGCGGCCGGCGGCAACATCGTCGACGCCCAGATCTTCACCACCGCCGACGGGCGGGCGCTCGACACCATCCTGATTTCCCGCGAGTTCGACCGCGACGAGGACGAGCGGCGCCGCGCCGAGCGGGTCGGCAAGCTGATCGAGGACGTGCTGTCGGGGCGCGCCTGGCTGCCGGAGATGATCGAGAAGCGGACCAAGCCCAAGCGCGGCTCCCGCGCCTTCCGCATCGAGCCGACGGCCGACATCCGCAACGCGCTGTCCAACCGCTTCTCGGTCATCGAGATCTCCGGCCTCGACCGGCCGGGCCTGCTCTCCGAGATCACCGGCGCGCTTTCCGACCTGTCGCTGGACATCGCCTCGGCGCAGATCACCACCTTCGGCGAGAAGGTGATCGACACCTTCTACGTCACCGACCTGACCGGCCAGAAGATCGAGAACCCGACGCGCATGGAGGCGATCCGCAAGAGCCTCGTGGCGATCCTCGACGGCGCAGCGCCGCAGCGCGGCAAGGCGCGGGCCGCCGCGGTGCCGGCCAAGGCGGCGGAATAGCCGCCATGCGCTCGCCGACCGTTCCTCGCCGCCCAGCATGAGCCTCGTCAGGAAGTTCGCCACCGTCGCCTCCGGCACGCTCGCCTCCCGCGTGCTCGGCTTCACGCGCGAGATGCTGATGGCGGCAGCGCTCGGCACCGGGCCGATCGCCGACGCCTTCAACGCCGCCTTCCAGTTTCCCAACACCTTCCGCCGGCTGTTCGCCGAAGGCGCCTTCAACGCCGCCTTCGTGCCGCTGTTTGCCAAGGAGATCGAGGCGCACGGCGTCGAAGGCGCCAAGCGCTTCTCGGAGGAGGTGTTCGGCGTCCTCTTCTCCGTGCTCCTGGTGCTGACCATCGGCATGGAGCTGGCGATGCCGCTGCTCGTCGCCACCATCATCGCCCCGGGCTTCGCCGACGATCCGGAAAAGTTCGCGCTGACCGAGGCGCTGGCGACGATCATGTTCCCCTATCTGGTCTGCATGTCGCTGGCCGCCATGATGAGCGGCATGCTGAACTCGCTGCGCCGCTATTTCGCCGCGGCCATCGCCCCGGTCTTCCTCAACGTCATCCTGATCGCCGTGCTCGGCTGGGCCTGGTATCGCGGCCATGACGGCAGGACCGTCGGCTACGCGCTCGCCTGGGGGGTGCTCGCCGCCGGCATCGTGCAGCTCGCCATCGTCTGGGGGGCGGTGCGCCATGCCGGCATCTCGATCGGCTTCCGCCGGCCGCGCCTCACCCCCAATGTCCGGCGGCTTCTCGTCCTCGCCTTCCCGGCGGCGATCACCGGCGGCATCACCCAGATCAACCAGCTGATCGGCACCGCCATCGCTTCCGGCCGCGACAGCGCCGTCTCCTCGCTCGCCTATGCCGACCGCGTCTACCAGCTGCCGCTCGGCGTCGTCGGCATCGCCGTGGCGATCGTCCTGTTGCCGGAGCTGGCGCGCGCGCTCAAGGCCGGCAACCTGAAGGAGGCCGAGAACCTGCAGAACCGTTCGGTCGAGTTCACGCTGTTCCTGACGCTGCCGGCCGCCGCCGCGCTGCTGGTCATCGCCGAGCCGATCGTCCGCGTGCTCTACGAGCGCGGCGCCTTCGCCGCCGGCGACAGCACGCCGACGGTGTCCGCCATCCTGGCGATCTTCGGGCTCGGGCTGCCGGCCTTCGTGCTGATCAAGGCCTTCACGCCGGGCTACTTCGCCCGCGAGGACACCCGCACGCCGATGCTCTTCGCGGCCATCTCGGTGGCGGTCAACGTGGCGACGGCGCTGGCGCTGTTTCCGTCGACGGGCGCACCGGGCATCGCCGTGGCCTCGGTGCTGGCCGGCTGGGTCAACGCCGCGCTGCTGCTCGGCATGCTGGTACGCCGCGGCCATTGGGGCAGCGACCGCCCGCTGCTGCGGCGCATCCCGCGCCTGATCGTCGCCGCCGCCGTCATGGCCGGCGTGCTGCATTTCGGCGCCGGCTGGCTGGCGCCCTGGCTGGCGGCGGCCACCCCGCTGCCCGCCCAGGCGCTGGCGCTGGCCGTGCTGATCGGCGCCGGCGCCATGGTCTATTTCGGCGTCGCCTTCGGCATTGGCGGGGCCGATCTCGGCATGCTTCGCCGCAACCTGCGCCGCGGGCGGGCCAGCCCGCCGGACGAGGGGCCTTGATCGGCGCCACAGCCTCGTCCATATAGGCCGCCTTCGACTTTCGCCGCGCGCGAAACGGCCCTCCACAAGCCACGAGGCTCCAGAAATGGCTCCCTTCAAGCCGCTCGTCTTTTCCGGCGTCCAGCCGACCGGAAACCTGCATCTCGGCAACTATCTCGGCGCCATCCGCCGCTTCGTCCAGCTGCAGGACAGCCACGACTGCATCTATTGCGTCGTCGACATGCACGCCATCACCGTCTGGCAGGAGCCGGACGAGCTGATCCGCGCCACCCGCGAGGTGACGGCCGCCTTCCTCGCCGCCGGCATCGACCCCGGCAAGCACATCGTCTTCAACCAGAGCCGGGTCAGGCAGCACGCCGAGCTCGCCTGGATCTTCAACTGCGTGGCCCGCATGGGCTGGCTGTAGCGCATGACGCAGTTCAAGGAGAAGGCCGGCAAGGACCGCGAGAACGCCTCGGTCGGCCTGTTCGCCTATCCGGCGCTGATGGCCGCCGACATCCTCGTCTACCGGGCGACCCACGTGCCGGTCGGCGACGACCAGAAGCAGCATCTCGAGCTCACCCGCGACATCGCCCAGAAGTTCAACAACGACTTCTCCGCCCGCATCGCCGAGCTCGGCGTCGGCGTGCCGATCGCAGGTCGGCGACGAGACGGTGGACGGCTTCTTCCCGCTCACCGAGCCGCTGATCGAAGGCCCGGCGCCGCGCGTCATGTCGCTGCGCGACGGCCTGAAGAAGATGTCGAAGTCCGACCCCTCCGACCTGTCGCGCATCAACCTCACCGACGACGCCGACACCATCTCCCGCAAGATCAGGAAGGCCAAGACCGATCCGGCGCCGCTGCCGTCCGAGGCAGACGGGCTTGCGCGACCGGCCGGAGGCCGAGAACCTGGTCGTGCTCTACGCGGCGCTCGCCGAGACCGACAAGGAGGCGGTGCTGGCGGAGTTCGGCGGCCGGCCCTTCTCCGACTTCAAGCCGGCGCTGGCCGACCTCGCCGTCGCCCGCCTGGCGCCGATCGCCGACGAGATGCGCCGCATCGCCGCCGATCCGGCCTATGTCGACGGCGTGCTGCGCGACGGCGGCGAGCGCGCGAGCACGCTCGCCGAAGCCACCATGAAAGACGTGCGCGCCATCGTCGGCCTGCTCGACGACTGACCGGACACCCCCGGAAGCGGCCGCTTGCGGGCGGCCGTGCGGGGTGGCAGATTGCCGCATCTTTCTCCCACGGCCAGGAGCATCCCATGGTCTCCAAGCGATTGAGCCGGGAAGTCGGCCACCGGCGCAAGTTCCTGGCCATCATCGACGACACGCCCGAATGCGAGCGCGCGGTCGCCTACGCCTCGCGTCGCGCCCAGAGCACCAACGGCGTGCTGATCCTGCTCTACGTCATCGAGCCGGGCGATTTCCAGCACTGGCTGGGCGTCGAGAAGATCATGCGCGAGGAGGCCGAGGCCACCGCCCATGCGGCGCTCGACACCTATGCGGTCACGGTGCGCGAAAAGGTCGGCATCGAGCCCGAGCTGGTGGTGCGCGAGGGCGCCCCGGCCGACGAGATCCACAAGCTGATCGAGGAAGACCAGGACATCGCCATCCTCGTGCTGGCCGCCGGCGCCGGCAAGGAGGGGCCCGGTCCGCTGGTGGCCTCGATCGCCGGCAAGGCCGCCGCCTTCCCGATTCCGGTCACCGTGGTGCCGCAGAACCTCTCCGACGAGGAGATCGAGAGCCTCGCCTGAGCAGAATCATCCGCCGCGCCGGCTTGGCGGGGCACCGTTTGGCTTGAAGTGGCCGGCGCTTGGGACTATTTAGAACTATTCCAAACAATTGCCCGCGCGGCGGGCCGGAGCATCCGACCATGTTCATCCAGACCGAGGCGACGCCGAATCCGGCCACTCTGAAGTTCCTGCCGGGCCGCGAGGTCATGGCCGCCGGCGGCACCGCCGACTTCCGCGACGCCGAGACCGCCGGCGCTGCCTCGCCGCTGGCCGGCCGGCTGTTCGCCATCCCCGGCGTCACCGGCGTGTTCTTCGGCTACGACTTCATCACCGTCACCAAGGACGGCCCCGACTGGCAGCATCTGAAGCCGGCGATCCTCGGCGCCATCATGGAGCATTTCATGTCGGGCGGCTCGGTCATGGCGGCCAACGACGCGCCGCCGGCCGATGAAGGCGGCGAGTTCTACGACAAGGCCGACGAGGAGATCGTCGTCACCATCAAGGAGCTGCTCGACACGCGGGTGCGCCCCGCCGTGGCGCAGGATGGCGGCGACATCACCTTCCGCGGCTACGAGAACGGCGTCGTCTTCCTCCACATGAAGGGCGCCTGCGCCGGCTGCCCGTCTTCGACCGCGACGCTCAAGCACGGCATCCAGAACCTCCTGCGGCACTTCGTGCCCGAGGTGCAGCAGGTCGAGCAGGTGGCGCTGACGGCGCCTCCTTCCCAAACGCTAGCGCAACAAAAAGCCGGGCTCGATAGCCCGGCTTTTTGTTTCGCGACGTCTGTGTTGCCGAGACGGCTCGCTTGAAAACGCTACCTCACGATGACCTTGGCCCCCACTTCGGCCCGGTTGTAGAGGTCGATGATGTCCTGGTTCAGCAGCCGGATGCAGCCCGACGACATCGCCTTGCCGATCGACCACCATTCCGGCGTGCCGTGCAGCCGGTAGCCGGTGTCGCCACCCTTGTTGTAGAGGTAAAGCGCGCGGGCGCCGAGCGCGTTGGTGATGCCGGGCTCCATGCCGCCGGCGAACCTGGCGAGCTCCGGCTGCCGCCGGATCATCGCCGCCGGCGGCGTCCAGATCGGCCATTCGCGCTTCATGGCGATGCGCGACGTGCCCTTCCACTCGAAGCCTTCGCGCCCGACGCCGATTCCGTAGCGGACCGCCTTGTCTTCCGGCAGCACCAAATAGAGGAACTTGTCCTGGGTGTCGATGATGATCGTCCCCGGCTTCTCGTCGCTCTGGTAGCGGATGATCTGGCGGTGGTACTTGCGGTCGACCTTGTAGATCGGGATGGCCGGCAGATGATAGCCGGCGTCCATGCGCGAGCCGTAGTCGCTGGAGAACATCTTCAGCGTGCCGTCGCTCGTGCAGCCTGAAAGCAGCGCAGCGAAACACAGGCATGCCGCCAATGCAGTGGACTTCATCCGCATTCGAGAATCGACCATTCCCTGTCAGTATTCGGAGGTGCGTGATTCGCACCCCGTTTTGGGAATACTCTTAAGTCTCATTTCTTTTGCTTGCCAAGCGCAGATACCTCTTTCGGTGGGCCTCCGACGTGCCTTGGCGCGCCAAGTATGGCATTTATGCAACACCGATGCGCGCCACCCTCGCCGCGTCGGCAGCCGTCAGGAGAGGCAGGCGCGGCGGTTTGAACCCCCGCCGGAATGGTGGCATGGTCGCCCCATGCCCATCGTTTCGCCGATTCCCTGGAACCCTCTCGTCGACGGCCGGCAGTCCGAGCGCGCCATGGTCATCCGCCGCGGCGTGCAGCGGCTTCTGTCGGCCATGGGCGCGCACGTGCTGCCGGAGCTGTCGCTGTCGACCGGGCGCCGCGCCGACCTGGTGGCGCTGACCCGCACGGGCGACATCTGGATCATCGAGATCAAGTCGTCGGTCGAGGATTTCCGGGTCGACCGCAAATGGCCGGAATATCGGCTGCACTCCGACCGCTTCTTCTTCGCCACGCATCCGGAGGTGCCGGCGGCGATCTTTCCCGAGGAGTGCGGCTTCATCCTGTCGGACGGCTGGGGCGCCGAGATCCTGCGCGAGGCGCCCGAGCACCGGCTGCTGCCGGCCACCCGCAAGGCGCTCATGCTGCGCATGGCCCGGGCCGGGGCGGCTCGGCTGCTCGCCGCCGAGCTTGCCGGCGTCGCCGTTCCGGCGCTCGACGGCGAGAGCGAGTAGCAGAGCAATTCCCACGAACGTGTGAGCGGCTAGATGTCATTTCCACGAAGGTTGTCCGCAAGTTTTGAGATTGGCGGCTTTCCACCAAGTGCGGAATGTGGACGTCGAGTGTTGTAGTCACATAACCAGCCCGGCATGGCGTCGGTTCGGTGAGCCGAGCTGTGGAACGGGCGGGCATAGAGCCATTCGCGCAGGGATGTCTGGATGAAGCGTTCGGCCTTGCCGTTGGTGCGGGGCGTGTAGGGCCTGGTGCGCTTGTGGCCGATGCCGCGATCTGCGAGCGCCTTTCGGAAGAGATGGCTCTTGTAGGCCGAACCGTTGTCGGTCATGACGCGCTCGACCTTGACGCCGTGCCGCTCGAAGAAGCCGAGCGCCCGCTCGAGGAAGGCGGTCGCGCTCGTCTTCTTCTCGTCGGGCAGGATCTCGGTGTAGGCGAGCCGAGAAGCGTCGTCGATGGCGACGTGGAGCGCCTCCCAGCCCAGGCCCTCGCCGCGGGCGCGTCGATGGCTCTGGCCGCGCCGGTCGCCGGTGATGCGGTGGCCGAGCCCGTCGATCCTGCCAAGCTTCTTGGAATCGATGTGGATCAGCTCGCCCGGCTTCTCCCATTCGTAACGGATGGCGGGCGGCCGGGGGTCGAGCGCGGCCAGCCGGCCGAGCCCCATCCGTCGCAGCGCCTTGCCGACCGTCGAGACAGGCCGCCCCAGGCGGCGGGCGATCGAAGGACCAGACAGCCGTTGACGCCGCAGCGCTTCGATCTCGTCTTCCGCGAGTGCGCCGAGCCGGCAGGGCGAGCTATGCGGCCGCGACGAGCGATCGGCCAGGCCCGCACGACCCTCGGCCTGGAAGCGCTCGCGCCATTTGCGCACCGTCTTGCCGTCGACACCGAACGCCGATGCTACGGCCCCCACCCGCCAGCCAGCTTCAAGACGTTCGATCATAACCATTCGACTGCGCGGCGTGGTTCTGGCATTCTCATGCATGTCCATCCGAGGCTCCCGGGTGAAGGTCGCGTGTGTGGTAACCGCAACCTCGCATCCAAGCCTCGGACGGACAACCTCCATAGCAATGACAGCTAGAGCATGATCCCAAGAAGTGGATTCCGGTTTTTGGAAAAGATCATGCTCAAACAAGAGGATAGAGGGCAAGGGCGATTCGAAGAAGCGTCATTGCGCTCTAGCGCGGCGCGCGCTTGGCCAGGATCCGCTGCAGCGTGCGGCGATGCATGTTGAGCCGCCGCGCCGTCTCCGAGACGTTGCGGTCGCACATCTCGTAGACCCGCTGGATATGCTCCCAGCGCACGCGGTCGGCCGACATCGGGTTCTCCGGCGGCGGCGCCCGGTCGCCGCCGGTCCGCGTCAGCGCGGCATAGATGTCGTCGGCGTCGGCCGGCTTGGACAGATAGTCGATCGCCCCGAGCTTCACGGCCGTCACCGCCGTGGCGATGTTGCCGTAGCCGGTCAGGATGATGGTGCGCGAATCGGCCCGCTTCTCGCGGATCGCCTTCACCACGTCGAGCCCGTTGCCGTCGCCGAGGCGCATGTCGACCACCGCGAAGGCCGGCGGCTTCTCGCGCGCCTTGCCGACCGCCTCCTCCACGCTCTCGGCGGTTTCGACCTGGAAGCCACGGCCCTCCATGGCGCGCGCCAGCCGCGTCAGGAACGGCTTGTCGTCGTCGACGATCAGCAGGCTGGTGTCCTCTCCCAGGTCGCTCGGCTCGCTGTCGGCTTCGGCGGTCATCTGCGGGGTCCGTGTGTCGGGATCGGTCATGTGCATCATATAGCCATTTTGCCGGCATGACGCCACCACGCCGGATCGCCTTGGCTGCGGTCAGGCGTAGTCGAACAGCCGATCGGCCGCGGTGGCCGGATTGCGGAAGGCGTCGCGTGCCCAGCTCACCTCCACCATGGCGCCCATGCCGGGCTCCATGGCGTTGCGGAAGGACAACGCCGCGCCCGAGCGCTCCAGCAGCGTCTTGGCGATGAACAGGCCGAGCCCCAGCCCGCCGCCGGGCTCGGCGCCCTGGCGGGTCGACATGTAGGGCTCGCCGATGCGGTCGATCACCTCCGGCGGGAAGCCGGCGCCGTCGTCGGTGACCGCGAAGCTCACGCTGTCCTCGTTCCAGCCGCAGCGCACGGTGACGGTCTCGCGGGCGAAGTCGACGGCGTTCTCGACCAGATTGCCGAGGCCGTAGATGACCCCCGGATTGCGCCGGCCGACCGGCTCGGCGCCGATCCGCTCGCCCTGCTCCAGCGTGATCCGGATGCCGAAATCGCGGTGCGGCGCGACCACCTCCTCGATCAGCGAGGTGAAGGGAAGCTGCGCCAGGTGCTCCTCCCCCTCGCTGGAAAGGCTGGTCAGCCGCTTCAGGATCTCGCGGCAGCGCTCGCTCTGCGAGCGCAGCAGGGTGACGTCCTCGTGCCAGCGCGGGTCCTCGCCCAGCGCGCGCTCCATCTCCTTGGCGACCAGCGCGATCGTGGCGAGCGGCGTGCCTAGCTCGTGAGCGGCGGCGGCCGCCAGCCCGTCGAGCGCCGACAGATGCTGCTCGCGCTGCAGCACCAGCTCGGTGGCGGCCAGCGCGTTGGCGAGCTTGCGCGCCTCGTCGGCGACGCGCCACGCATAGACGCCGGTGAAGGCGATGCTCGACACCACCGCCACCCACGTCCCCGCCACGTAGACGAACGGCATCGGCAGCTCGGCCCCGGCGAACCACGGCAGCGGCATGTGGAAGAACACCAAAAGCGTGACCATCGCCACGGCCAGCGCGCCGAGGCCGATCGTCATCCGCAGCGGCAGCGAGGTCGCCGAGACCACCACCGGCACCGTCATCAGCAGCGAGAACGGGTTGGTCAGCCCGCCGGTCAAATAGAGGAGCCCGGCGAGCTGGAAGGCGTCGAACACCATGATGCCGAGCGCAGCGAACGGCCGCAGCCGGTGCGTCGCCGGATAGCGGAAGGCCAGATAGAGGTTCAGCCAGGCCGAGATGGCGATCAGCGCGAAGCAGATGCTGACCGGCAGCGGGAACTCGAACCAGTAGGCGACGATCAGCACCGCCGCGCTCTGCCCGACGATGGCCAGCCAGCGCAGCTTGATCAGCGTGTTGAGCCGCAGCCGGTGGGTGACGTGCGGATCGGGGGTGCGAAGCTCGAGCATTGCGCCCAAGATTAAAGCAAATCCACCGAAAGCGTGAGCGAATTCGCGTTCGGAATTGCGTAAAAACAAGAACTTAGCATGCTATTTCGTCCGCGGTTTGGCGCGGCTCGTCGCCGCCGCCGACAGCGGGTCTTCCGGCCACGGATGCTTTGGATAACGGCCGCGCATCGCCGCCCGTACCTCCGCCCACGAGCCGCGCCAGAAGCCGGGCAGGTCGCGCGTGGTCTGGATCGGCCGCTGCGCCGGCGACAAGAGCTCCAGCGTCAGCGGCACAGTGCCGTCGGCGATCGACGGATGCGCGTCGAGCCCGAACAGCTCCTGGACGCGGATCGCCAGCAGCGGCTGCTCGCCCTCGTAGCGGATCGGCAGCCGGCTTCCCGACGGCGCCTCGAAATGCGTCGGCGCCAACGCAGCGATTTTCCGTTGCTGCGCCGGCGGCACCAGCGAAAGCAGCCCGTCGGCGAGCGCTGCGTCGGAGAGCTTTGCCAGCGAAGCTTCGCCGGAAAGGAACGGCGCAAGCCAGTCGTCGAGGCGGGCGAGCAGAGCTTCGTCGGACATCTCCGGCCACGGTGCGCCCAGCCCCTGGCGCAGCCAGGCGAGCCGGTGTCGGAGCGTCGTCGCCTCTCTGCCCCATGGCAGCATGCCCAGCCCTTCCTCGCGCACCGCCTCCAGGATGGCACGGTCGGCCTCCGCGCCGCTCGGCGGCGGCAGCAGGCGCTCGGCAAGCACGATGGCGCCCAGCCGTTCCGTCTCCCGCACCCTGACGCTGCCACGCGCCGCGTCGAAGGCTGTCGTTCGCCGGCGCTCGATATGCTGGCCGAGCGCGGCGCGGATGTCGCCTTCGTCGACCGCGGCGGCCGCCGCGATGCGGGCATTCTGCGCCTTGCCCTGCAGGTCGGCGACGACCAGGAACGCCGCGCCGGCCAGCGCGTCGGCCTCGTCGAGCTCCGCGCCGCGCCCGTTGGCGAGCAGGAAGCGGCCGCGCCCGCCGCGCGCCTTGGCGACCCGGTCCGGCCAGGCCGAGAGCAGCAGGCGGCCGACCCCGGCTGGCGCCTCGGAACCGCCCCGGCTGCCGGCCTGCCTGGCGATCCGGCCGGCCAGCTGGCGGGCCGCCGCCGCGCGCGGCGAGCGGTCGGCGGCAAAGCGGGCCAGCCGCCGTTCGAGGTCCGGGCCGTCGCCGCCCAGCCCGCGCTCGGTGACCAGGACGGCAAGCGCCGCCGGCCGTCTCCGCACTGCCCTGCCGCGCCGCGTCGGCCACCATGTGAGCGAGCCGCACCGGCAGCGCCAGCCGGCGCATCGCCTGTCCGGCCTCGGTCGGCCGGCCGTCGGCGTCGATGGCGTCGAGCGACAACAAAAGGGCGCGCGCCTCGGCGAGCGCCGGCGCCGGCGGCGGATCCAGGAAGCGCAGCGTCGAAGGGTCGGCGACCCCGAAGGCGGCACAGTCGAGCATCATTCCCGAGAGATCGGCTTCGAGGATCTCCGGCGGCGTGAAGGCTGGCAGCGCCGCGGTCTGCTCGGCGCGCCACAGGCGCAGCGCGACGCCAGGCGCCGTGCGGCCGGCGCGGCCGGCCCGCTGGTCGGCCGAGGCGCGCGACACGCGCACCGTCTCCAGCCGCGTCAGCCCGGTGGCCGGCTCGAATCTCGGCAGCCGCGAGAGCCCGCTGTCCACCACCACGCGCACCCCGTCGATGGTGATCGAGGTCTCGGCAATGGCGGTCGCCAGCACCACCTTGCGGCGCCCTGCTGCCGCAGGTCGGATTGCCGCGTCCTGCGCCTTGCCGTCGAGCATCCCGTAAAGCGGCAGCACGTCGACGTCGGGGAGGGTGCGGCCGACAAGCCGCTGCGCCGTGCGCTCGATCTCGCGCTGCCCGGGCAGGAAGGCGAGCACGCTGCCCTCTTCCTCGGCGAGCGCGTCGAGCACGGCGGCCGCCACCGCCGCCTCGACGGGCGTCCCGGCCAGCCGCTCGCGGTAGCGGATGGCGACGGGGTGGCTCCTGCCCGGCGCTTTCGATCACCGGGGCGTCGCCGAGAAGTCGCGCCACCCGCGCCCCGTCGAGCGTCGCCGACATGGCGAGCAGCCTGAGGTCGGGGCGGAGCGCGCCTTGCACGTCGAGGGCCAGCGCCAGGCCGAAATCGCCGTCCAGCGAGCGCTCGTGGAACTCGTCAAGCAGCACCGCGGCGATCCCCGGCAGCTCCGGCTCGTCGAGGATCATCCGCGACAGCACGCCCTCGGTGACCACGAGGATGCGCGTCGCCGCGCTGACCCGGCTCTCCATCCGCATCGCGTAGCCGATCGTTTGCCCCGGCTCTTCGCCGAGCAGCGCCGCCATGCGCCGCGCCGCCGCGCGCGCCGCCAGCCGCCGCGGCTCCAGGACGAGCAGGCGGCCGCGCGCCGCCCATGGCTCGTCGAGCAAGGCAAGCGGCACCAGCGTCGTCTTGCCGGCTCCGGGCGGCGCCACCAGCACTGCGTTCTGCCCGGCGCCGAGCGCCGTCCGCAACGCCGGCAGCGCCTCGACGACCGGCAGGTCCGGAAGCGGAGGGCGCGTCGCGGCCATGCGTCAGCCGCCGATCGAGACGATGGCGCCGCCGGCCGCCGCGGCATCCGCCTCGTCATGGGTGACCAGCAGCACCGGCAGGCCGGCCCGCCGCGCCTGCGAGAACACCAACGCCCGCATCTGCTCCTTGAGCGCCCGGTCGAGCTTGGCGAAGGGCTCGTCGAGCAGCAGCGCCCGCGGCTCCGACAGCATGACGCGCGCCAGCGCCACGCGCGCCTTCTGGCCGCCCGACAGCGTGTCCGGGTCGCGGTCGCCGAGGCCCTGCCAGGCCGACCCGCTCCAGCGCCGCGTCGGCCTGGGCTCGCCGCGCCGCCCGGCCGGCGATACGCGGCGGGATGGCGAAGGCGAGGTTGCCGGCCACCGACAGATGCGGGAAGAGCAGCGGGTCCTGGAACAGGATGCCGGCGTGGCGGTCCTCGGGCGGCAGGGCGGTGAGCTCGATCGCCGCCGGCGAACACCTTGCCGCTGGCCTGGAAGGCCGGCTCGAGGAAGCCGCCGATATAGGCGAGAAGCGACGACTTGCCGGCCCCCGATTGCCCCATCACCGTCAGCACCTCGCCGGCCGGCACGCAGGCGCTCACCGTCAGCAGCGTCCTGCCGCCGAGCGCGATCGTCACCTGGTCGAGCTTCAGTCCGCGGTCCGTCATCGTCCCTGGCTGCTTGCGCCGCGGCCCAGCGCGCGGCGCTGCCGGAATAGCAAGGCCGGCAGCGCCGTGGCAATCGCGAAGCCGGCGGCCGGCAGCGCCAGCTGCAGGAAGGCATAGACGCCGATGACGCGCCGGTTGCCGCCGGCCGCCAGCGCCACCGCCTCGGTGGTCACCGTCTCGATGCGCCCGGCGGCGACCAGCAGCGTCGGCAGATAGAGGCCGACCGACACGGCGAAGCCGACCGCGGCCGCGGTGGCGAGCGCACCGGCCAGCATCGGCAGGCGCACCCTCGTCAGCGCGGCGAGCCGCCCCTTGCCGAGCCCCGCCGCCACAGCGTCGTAGCGGCGGTCGAGCGCCCGCCATGGGTCGGCGAGCGACAGGAACACATAGGGCAGGACGAAGACGAGATGCGCAAGCACCAGCGCCGGCCAGCCATTGCCGAACCCGGCGACCAGGAACAACAGCTGCAGCCCGAACAGGAAGCCGGCCTGCGGGACGATCAGCGGCAGGTAGATGAGCAGCGCCGCGCCGCTGCCCGTGCGCCGCCCGGTCTCCGTCTCGTTGGCGAGGCAGAGCACGGTCACCGCGAGCGCCAGCGCCGTCGCCGCGAGCCCCACCGACAGGCTGCTCCACAGCGGCTGGCCGATCCGCGCCCGCAGCACTCGCCCAGCTGTCGAGGCTGAGCGTGGCGGGCAGGGCGTCCGGAAACGGCCATTGCCCGGCGACCGACCACAGCGCCAGCAGCCCCAGCCCGGCAAAGGTGACCAGCGCGGCCAGCGCGATGGCGCCGAGCCCCGCCAGGCGAAGCGGCGCGTCGCGGCGGAAACGCCGGCCGCGGTCGCTCATTTGCCGGCGTAGCATCGCTCCGACCTGCTCGACGCCGAGCCAGGCCAACAAGGCCAGCCCGGTGACGGCGAGCTGCAGCAGCGCCCCCGCCGAGGCGGTGAAGCGCATGGCGAGGTCAGGGTCCTGCATCAGGCGGGTCACCTGGACGGCGAGCGGCGGCGGCGCCGTCGGGCCGAGGATCACGCCGACGTCGACCACCGAGGTGCCGAAGGCCAGCACCGCGAACACCGCCAGGCGGATCTGCCGGTAGAGCCGCGGCCACAGCGCGAACAGGAACCCCGCCATCCGCCCGTAGCCGGCCGAGGCGGCGATGGCGAGCGTCCGCGTCACCTCGATCTGCGGCAGCGCCGCCAGCGCGATCAGCATCAGGAAGGGGATTTCCTTGGCCGCCAGCCCCGCCGTCATGGCGAGCCCGGCAGGATCGTTGACAATCAACAGGTCGGGCGGCCGCTCCCAGCCGGTCAGCTCCGGCGAGATCAGCCGGGCGACGAATCCGGACGGCGCCGCCAGGAAGACGAGGCCGAACGCCGCCGCCGCGTGCGGGACGGCAAGCAGCGGCGACACCAGGTGCACGACGCGGGAAAAAAGCCGCGTGCCGGCCCAGCCGGCGACGAAAAGGAACACGACGGCGACCGACAGCGCGGTTGCGGCGAGCCCGGTCCCCAGCGCCAGCATCGCCCCGGTCGCCAGTCCGGGCTCCGCTGCGAGTTGGCGGAACGGGTCGAGCGACAGCGTGCGGCCGCCCAGCGCCGGCAGGTAGCCGAAGGCCGGCAGGACGGTCCCGGCGAGCCCGAACAGCAGCGGCCCGGCGAGCAGGGTCACGGCCAGCACCGGCCCCAGGCGATAGAGCGCCGTGCGCCGCTCCGCCATCGGTCGAGCGGTCAGTTGGCGGCGCCGTAGCGCCGCTTCCACTCCGTCTCGATGCGCTCCATCCAGCTCGCATCCGGCTCCGGCAGCGCCGGCCCGAGCTCGGCGGGCGGCAGCGTCGCGACGCCGAGCTGCAGCGCGTCGAAGCGGGCGCGGTCGGCGGCGTCGAGCTTGCCCATGGAAAGCACGGTCGGGTCGCCCCACGCCTTCGGGTCCTGCTTGCGTGCCTGTGCCTCCGGCGACAGCAGGAAGTCCGCTGTCACCAGCGCCGCCGCCTTGGCGGCCGCGTTGTAGGGAATGGCCACGAAATGCGTGTTGGCGAGCGTGCCGGCCGGGAAGACGAAGGAGCGCACGCTGTCCGGCAGCTCGCCGGCGGCGATCGCGCTCGACGCCTCCGCCGGGTTGAAGGCGAAGGCGATGTCGATCTCCTTGTCGGCCAGCAGCTGCTTCATCGCCGGGTAGTTCTGCGGAAACGCCTTGCCGCCCCGCCACATCACCGGGTTGAGCGCGTCGAGATAGTCGAACAGCGGCCGCGCCGTCGCCTGGAACGTCGCTTCCTCGACCGGCCTGGCCAGCGCCGACGGGTCGTCGACCAGCTCGACCAGCACCTGCTTCAGGAACGACGAGCCGGTAAAATCCGGCGGCTGCGGATAGGTGAAGCGGCCGGGATTGGCCTTGGCCCAGTCGAGCAGCGCCTTGGCCGAGCGGGGCAGGGTGGCCGCCGGAGTGCGCGCCTCGTCGTAGAAGAACACCAGCTTGGCCATGCCCCAGGGGCTTTCGAGGCCGTCGACCGGCACGGTGAAGTCGGTGCGCACGGTCGGCTTCTCGGCCGCGTCGACATAGGCGAAGTTCGGCAGCTTCTCCGCCCAGCCGGGCGAGAACAGCAGGCCCTGCTTCTTCATGGCGGCGAAGTTCTCGCCATTGATCCAGATGAGGTCGACGCTGCCGCCGCTGTCCTTGCCGGCCGCCTTCTCGGCCACCACCCGGCCGACCGCATTGGCGGTGTCGTCGACCTTGACCTGCACCAGCTTGATGCCGTAGCGGCGGTCGAGCTCGCCGGCCGCCCATTCGAGATAGGCGTTGATCGCTTCGCTGCCTCCCCAGGCGTTGAAATAGACCGTCTCTCCGCGCGCCTCGGACAGCACCGCGTCCCAGCGGGACGGGTCGGGCTCGGCGGCACGGGCGGGCAGGGCAAGCAGGAAGACCGCGAAGAGGGCGGCAGCGAAATGTCTCGGCAAGGCTTGTCCTCCATGCCTCAAAGGTCGCGCCGATCAAGCTACGGCGGCGCGTCAGGGTCAATGCACGGCCCGCCGCCGAAGAGGTCACTTCGCCGTGAGTTCGGAGTCGCAGACGTCCACCCAGCGCCCCTCCTCGAACGAGCGCGCCATGGCGGCGACCGTTCGCTCGATCAGGATGCCTTCCTCGAAGTCGATCGCCACGCCGCCTTCGCCGCGCATGCGGCCGATGAGCTGCCGGCACTCGATGGTCTTCAGGTCGTTGAAGCCCAGCCCGTGCCCCGGCACCGGGCAGAAGCGGTCGTACGGCCTGTGCTGCGGTCCCGACAGCACCGTCCGGAACCCTTGCTCGGTGCTGCGCTCCGACGCCAGGTAGAGCTGGAACTCGTTGAAGCGCTCCTGGTCGTAGGCGATGGCGCCCTTCGAGCCGACGATCTGGATGGCGATGCGCCCCTTGCGGCCCCACGCCGTGCGGCTGAGCGCGATCAGCCCCGACGCGCCGTTCTCCAGCCGCACCAGCACCGTCGCGATGTCGTAGACCTCGACGGCACGCTCGCCGCCTTCGGCGCTGCGCGTCGGGTAGGGCTTGGCCATGTCGCACATCACCTTGGCGACGCCGCCGAACAGCGTGCGGATGAGCGACAGCGGATGCACGCCGAAATCGTCGACCGCCCCCCAGCCATTGGCCGCCTCGTGCCGCTGCTGGAAGGGCGCTGTCGGGTCGGCCATGAAATCCTCGTCCATCTCGATGCGGACATGGTTCACGGTGCCGATGGCGCCCTCGTCGAGCAGCGCCCGGATATGCCGGATCGCCGGGTTCTGGATGTAGTTGTAGCCGAGCACCGCGACCTTGCCGGAAGCGCGCTGCGCCGCCACCATCGCCTCGGCGTCCTCCAGCCGGGGCGCCATCGGCTTCTCGCACCAGACATGCTTGCCGGCCTCGAGCGCCGCCACCGCCATCTCGCGGTGGAAGCGGTTCGGCGTGGTGATCGACACCACGTCGACGGCGGGGTCGGCGATCAGCGCCCGCCAGTCGCCCGAGCCGCGCGCGAAGCCGAACTCGCGCGCCTTGCGCTCCGCCAGCGCATCGTCGGCCTCGGCGAGATGCGCCAGCCGGATCTCCGGCACGTCGCCGAACACCGGGCGGACGGCACTCCAGGCGATGGCGTGCGACTTGCCCATGAAGCCGCTGCCGATGAGCCCTACGCCGATTGCATCCATCGCCATTTCCCCGTAAGCCGCGCACCGCCCGGCCGTCGCCCTCGGCTCGGCCGAATTTGGAACAGATAGTGCATTCCTGATTTTTGTGTGGAATTTTTATTCCATTTCTGTTTTTCTCCGTCAAGTCCGAAGTCAGCGCGAGGGCACCTCTGCATGGGAGAGCATCAACCGGCCCCGAAGGATTACCAGGCATTGCGCGCGTTGATCGCGCAGCGGGCCGAGCAGCTACCCAAGCGTCTGACCCAGGTCGCGGCCTATGCGCTGGAGAACCCCGACGAGGTGGCCTTCGGCACCGTGGCGAGCATCGCCGGCAACGCCGAGGTGCAGCCCTCGGCGCTGGTCCGCTTCTCGCGCGCGCTCGGCTACCAGGGCTTCTCCGACCTGCAGGAGGTGTTCCGCTCGCGGCTGCGCGAGCGCGTGCTGAACTATGACGAGCGGCTGGCGCAGATGCGCGACCACGGCCTGGCGTCGAGCCGCAGCGGGCTCATGCTCGACGGCTTCCTCACCGCCGCCGAGCGCTCTCTGGCAGAGCTCAGGGACAAGATCGACCAGGATGCGCTGGAGCGCGCCGTCGGCATCCTGGCCTCGGCCGAGACGATCTACCTGATCGGGCTGCGCCGCTCCTTCCCGGTCACCTCCTACATGAGCTACGCCATGGGCAAGCTCGGCATCCGCAACATCCTGGTCGACGCCATCGCCGGCCTCGGCGCCGAGCAGACCGGCTTCATCGGCCGCCGCGACGCGGTGCTGGCGACGAGCTTCACCCCCTATGCCAGCGAGACCGTGTCGCTCACCGCGGCGGCGCGCGGGCGCGGCGCGCGCATCGTCTCGGTGACCGACTCGGTGTTTTCCCCCATCGCCTCGTCGGCCGACGTGCTTCTGGAGATCGCCGAGGCCAATTTCGAGGGCTTCCGCTCGATGGCGGCGACGCTGGCGCTCGCCATGACGCTCACCGTGGCCGTCGCCGGCCGCCGCGGCAAGGCGGCCGTCGCCGACTAACTCGCCGCCGGCGGCGACGCCGGCTGGTCCGCGGCGCCGCGCACCTGCTGGTCGAAGTCGATGATCGAGCCGGTCATCATGCCGCTTTCCGCGCTGGCCAGGAAGGCCACGGCGCGCGCCACCTCGTCGGCCTTGAGCAGCCGGCCGAACGGCCGCCCCTCTTCCGCCGCCGAGAGCCAGCCGTCCTCGGCCTGGTGATAGGTCTTCATGATGCGGTCCTCGCCCGGCGTGTCCATCCAGCCGATGGTCAGCCCGTTGACGCGGATGCGGTGGCTCATCACGCTGTAGGCGACGTTGCGCGTCAGCGTGATCAGCGCCCCCTTCGAGGCGCTGTAGGCCGAGATGAAGCTCTGCCCGCCATGCCCCGACATCGAGATGATGTTGATCACCGAGCCCTCGATCTTCTCGCGCCGCATCACCTTCAGCGCATGCTGCATCAGGAAGAACGGCGCCCGCACGTTCACCGCGAACATGGCGTCGAACAGCGCCGGGCTGGTGTCCCAGATCGAGCCGCGGTCGGTGATGCCGGCCGAGTTGACGAGCACGTCGACGCGGCCGAAGGCGCGGTCGGCCTCCGCCACGACGCGCTCGGCGGCGGCCGTGTCGGCGAGGTCGGCGGTCACGAACTCCGTGCGCACGCCCTTGGCGGCGAGCGCCTTGCGCACCCGCTCGCCGCGCTCCGCGCTGCGCCCGGTGATGACCAGCCCCGCCGCGCCGCGGTCGGCGAAGAGATGCGCGATCGCCTCGCCCAGGCCCTGGGTGGAGCCGGTGACGATGGCGACCTTGCCGTCGAGCGACAGCCGTTCGAGCGATGTGGTGTCCATGGTGTCCTCCCTGGATCTAGAGCATGATCCCAAAAAGTGGATGCCGGTTTTTGGAAAAGATCATGCTCAAACAAGAGGATAGAGTGCAAGGACGATTCGAAGAAGCGTCATTGCACTCTAGCGAATGCGAACGGCCTGGCCGGTCTTCAGCGATTCGGCGGCGGCGTCGGCGAGCTTCTGCGCCATCAGGCCGTCATGCCCCGAGGCGCGCGGCTGCTGGCCGGTCTCCACCGCCGTCAGGAACGCCTCCAGCTCCAGCCGATAGGCGTCGGCGTAGCGCTCGACGAAGGAGAACGGGATCAGGTCTTCCGTGAAGCCGTCGGCATCCGCCTTCTCCACCGTCGTCAGGTGGATATTGCCGGCCCTCAGCATGCCCTTGGAGCCGTGCACCTCGATGCGCTGGTCGTGGCCATAGGTGGCGCGGCGCGAATTGGTGATGACGCAGATCTTGCCCGAGGCGGTCTGCATGTGCACCGTCGCCGTGTCGACGTCGCCCGCCGCGCCGATCGCCTTGTCCACCAGCGAGGCGCCCAGCGCGTGGACGATCACCGGCTCCTCGCCGAGCAGGAAGCGCGCCATGTCGAAGTCGTGGATCATCATGTCGCGGTAGAGCCCGCCGGAGCGCTCGATATAGGACACCGGCGGCGGGGCGGGGTCGCGGCAGATGATCGTCACCATCTCGACCTCGCCGATCTCGCCGGCCCGCAGCCGCTTCTCCAGCGCCGAAAAGTTCGGGTCGTAGCGGCGGTGGAAGCCGATCATCAGCGGCACCCCGGTCTTCTCGACCACCTTCAGGCACGCCTCGATCCGCTCGACGGAAAGGCTGACCGGCTTCTCGCACAGGATCTTCTTGCCGGCGTGCGCCGCCTGCTCGATCAGGTCGGCATGGGTGTCGGTGGGCGTGGCGATGAGGATCGCGTCGACGTCGGAGCCGATCACCTCGTCGACGCCGGCCGTCCTGGCGCCCACTGCCTCGGCCAGCGCCGCCGCCGCCTCGGGCATCGCGTCGGCCACCAGGGCCACCTCCGCCCGGCCGGATCGCGCCAGTGTCCTGGCATGCACGTTGCCGATCCGTCCCGCCCCGAGCACCCCGAAACGCAGCATCTCACACCTCCTCGCCGAGATTCGCAAAACGGAACAAATATTCCGAATTGACTAGCAAACAGAATTTCTGTTTCATATCGCCATGTCATAGTTCGATTGCCGGCCGCGGTCCACAGGAAAGTTTCGACGGCCGCCGCCCTTGTGGAAGGAGCCCGCCATGCCGCCTTCAGAAGGCCGCGCGCTGGACGTCATCACCATCGGCCGCTCGTCGGTCGACCTCTACGGGCAGCAGATCGGCTCGCGCCTGGAGGACATCGCCTCCTTCGCCAAGTCGGTCGGCGGCTGCCCGGCCAACATCGCCATCGGCACCGCCCGGCTTGGCCTGCGCTCGGCCCTGCTCACCCGCGTCGGCGCCGAGCAGATGGGCGCCTTCATCCGCGAGCAGCTGACGCGCGAAGGCGTTGACACGCGCGGCATCGTCACGGACCCGGAACGGTTGACCGCGCTGGTCCTCCTGGCGGTCGAGGAGGAGGGCGTCTCGCCGATGATCTTCTACCGCGCCGATTGTGCCGACATGGCGCTGGACGCCGACGACGTCGACGAGGCGTTCGTCGCCTCGGCCCGCGCCATCGTGGTCACCGGCACGCATTTCTCCCGCCCGCACACCGACGCCGCGCAGCGAAAGGCGATCGCTATCGCCAAGGCAAAGCGGCGGCAAGGTGGTCTTCGACATCGACTACCGGCCCAATCTGTGGGGCCTCGCCGGCCACGCCGAGGGCTTCGAGCGCTACGTCAAGTCGGACCGCGTCACCAAGGCGCTGCGCACCGTGCTGCCCGATTGCGACCTGGTGGTGGGCACCGAGGAGGAGATCATGATCGCCTCGGGCGCCGACGACGTGCTGTCGGCCCTGCAGGCGATCCGCGCGCTGACGCCCGCCACGGTCGTGCTGAAGCGCGGCGCCAAGGGCTGCATCGTCTATGACGGCGAGATCGGCGACGACCTCGAGGCCGGCATCGTCGGCCGCGGCTTCCCGATCGAGGTGTTCAACGTGCTCGGCGCCGGCGACGCCTTCATGTCGGGCTTCCTGCGCGGCTGGCTCGGCGGCGAGAGCCTGGAGACCGCCGCCACCTGGGCGAATGCCTGCGGCGCCTTCGCGGTGTCGCGCCTGCTGTGCTCTCCGGAATACCCGACCTGGGAGGAGCTGCAGCTCTTCCTGGCGAATGGCAGCGACGAGCATGCGCTGCGCAAGGACGCCACGCTCAACCACGTCCATTGGGCGACCACCCGCCGGCGCGAAATCCCGTCGCTGATGGCGCTCGCCATCGACCATCGGGTGCAGCTGGAGCAGCTCGCCCAGGAGGCCGGAACGGATCCGAAACGGATCGCCGATTTCAAGGTGCTGGCGGTCAAGGCGGCGGCCGAGGTGGCGGCCGGCCGCGACGGCTACGGCATGCTGATCGACGAGAAGTATGGCCGCGAGGCGATGTTCGAGTTCGCCCGCCACCCCTTCGCCTGGCTCGGCCGCCCGGTCGAGCTGCCCGGGTCGCGGCCGCTGCGCTTCGAGTTTTCGCAGGACATCGGCTCGCAGCTCGTCGAGTGGCCGGTCGACCACTGCATCAAATGCCTCTGCTTCTACCGTCCGGACGACCCGCCGGAGCTGAAGGGCGAGCAGCAGGCGAAGCTCCGCGAGCTCTTCGAGGCGGCCCGCAAGGTCGGCCGCGAGCTTCTGATCGAGATCATCGCCGGCAAGCATGGCGCGGTCGACGACGAAACGGTTGCGCAGGCGCTGGAGGAGCTCTATGCGCTGGGCATCAAGCCGGACTGGTGGAAGCTGGAGCCGCAGGCGTCGGCCGCGGCCTGGCGGCGCATCGGGGCGGTGATCGAGGCGAACGACCCGTGGTGCCGCGGCGTCGTGCTGCTCGGGCTGGAAGCGCCGCAGGCCGAGCTGGAGGCGGCGTTCCGCGCCACTGCGGAGGCGCCGATCGTCAAGGGCTTTGCCGTCGGGCGCACCATCTTCGCCGAGCCGGCCGCCCGCTGGTTCGCCGGCGAGATCGACGATCGGCAGGCGATCGAGGCGATGCGCGACGGCTTTGCCCGGCTGACCCGCGCCTGGCTCGCCGCGCGCGGCCGCAAGGCCGCATGACGCGAGCGATTGGAGGAGGACGTGCCATGACCAAGACCATCCGCCTGACCATGGCGCAGGCGCTGACCCGCTTCCTGGCCCGCCAGATGACCGAGATCGACGGCGAGACCTTGCCCTTCTTCGGCGGCGTCTGGGCGATCTTCGGCCACGGCAACGTCGCCGGCATGGGCGAGGCGCTGTACCAGGTGCGCGACGCGCTGCCGACCTTCCGCGCCCACAACGAGCAGGCGATGGCGCATGCGGCGATCGCCTTCGGCAAGGCCGCAGTTTCGCCGCCGCGCCATGGCAGCACCACCTCGATCGGTCCCGGCGCCACCAATCTGGTCACCGCGGCCGCGCTCGCCCATGTCAACCGACTGCCGCTGCTGCTCCTGCCCGGCGACGTCTTCGCCAGCCGCATCCCCGACCCGGTTCTGCAGCAGATCGAAAGTTTCGCTGACGGAACGATCTCGGTAAACGATAGCTTCCGCCCCGTCTCCCGCTATTTCGACCGCATTGCGCGGCCGGAGCAGATCGTTCCCGCTCTCGCCCGCGCCATGCAGGTGCTGACCGATCCGGCGGAGTGCGGTCCGGTGACGCTGTCGCTCTGCCAGGACGTGCAGGCCGAGGCCTACGACTATCCGGAAGGCTTCTTCGAGGAGCGCATCTGGCACGTCAGGCGGCCGCGCCCCGACCTTGCCGAGCTGAAGACCGCCGCCGATCTCGTGCGCCGCGCCCAGAAGCCGCTGATCGTAGCCGGCGGCGGCGTCCTCTTCTCGCAGGCGTCGGCCGCACTCGCCAAGTTCGCCGAGGCGACCGGCGTCCCGGTCTGCGAGACGCAGGGCGGCAAGTCGTCGCTGCCCGACGCGCATCCGCTCAACATGGGCGCGGTCGGCGTCACCGGCACCTCCGCCGCCAACCGCCTGGCCGAGGAGGCCGACCTGGTGCTCGCCGTCGGCACCCGGCTGCAGGACTTCACGACCGGCTCCTGGGCGCTGTTCAAGAACGACGACAAGGCGATCGTCGGCCTCAACGTGCAGCCCTTCGATGCCGGCAAGCACCGCGCGCTAACCCTGGTCGCCGATGCGCGCGAGGGCTTGAAGGAGCTGCTGCGTGCCGTCGACGACTGGCAGGCGCCCGCCGCCTGGACCGAGGACGGCGCAGCAGGGCAAGGCCGAGTGGCAGAAGGCCGCCGCCCGCGTCACCGCCGCCAGCAACGCCGCGCTGCCTTCCGACGCCCAGGTGATCGGCGCGGTGCAGCGCGCCATGGGCTCCGGCGTCGTGCTGCTGCATGCCGCCGGCGGCCTGCCGGGCGAGCTTCACAAGCTCTGGCAGGCCGGCGACCCAGGCTCCTACCACGCCGAGTATGGCTATTCCTGCATGGGCTACGAGATCGCCGGCGGGCTCGGCGCCAAGATGGCCCGCCCCGACAAGGAGGTCGTGGTCATGGTCGGCGACGGCTCCTACCTGATGCTCAACTCGGAGATCGCCACCTCGGTCATGCTGGGGCTGAAGCTGGTGATCGTGCTGCTCGACAACCGCGGCTATGGCTGCATCAACCGCCTGCAGATGGCCACCGGCGGCGCCAACTTCAACAATTTGCTGAAGGATGCGCGCCACGAGGCCATGCCGGAGATCGACTTCGCCGCCCATGCGGCGAGCCTCGGCGCCATCGCCGAGAAGGTCTCCTCGCTCGCCGATCTCGAGGCGGCGCTGGGCCGCGCACGCGAGGCCGAGCGCACCACGGTGGTGGTCATCGAAACCGACCCGCTCGCCTCGACGGAGGCCGGCGGCCATTGGTGGAACGTCGCCGTGCCCGGAGGTCAGCGCCCGCAAGGAGGTCGCCGCCGCCCGCAAGGCCTACGAGGACGCGCTGCGCATGCAGCGGGTCGGCAGCTGATGGCCAGCCAGTCGCATCCGATGCTCGACCCGCTCTGGCGGCGGGTCCTGCTGGTCGCTTTCTGCGCCGCCTGGGCGGCCTTCGAGCTCGTCTGGGGCGAGTCGTTCTGGGCGACGCTCGCCATCGCCATGACCGCCTATGGCGCCTGGCAGTTCCTCTACGACTACAAGCCAAGCACGTCCAAGGAGTGACCATGTCGCGGCTGCAGCTCAAGACCAGATACGGCGCCGGGCGCGTCGCCCACGTCACGCCCGAGACCGCCGGCTGGGCCTATGTCGGCTTCGACCTCTACCGGCTGAAGCCCGGCGAATCGGTCGGCGCGGGGACTGGCGAGCGCGAGGTCTGCCTGGTCTTCGTCTCCGGGCGCGGCAGCGTGGCGGCCGGCGGCCGCGACTTCGGCACGCATCGGCGCGCGCATGTCGCCCTTCGAGGGCAAGCCGTGGTCGGTCTACGTGCCGCAGGGCTCGCGCTGGCAGGTCACGCCGGAGACCGACGTCGAGCTCGCCGTCTGCTCGGCGCCCGGCCTTGGCGGCGGCCTGCCGCCGCGCGTCATCGCCCCCGACGGGCTCGGGCAGGAGGTGCGCGGCAAGGGCACCAACACCCGCTACGTCACCAACATCCTGTCCGAGGCGGGCGAGCCGGCCGACTCGCTGCTGGTGGTCGAGGTGATCACGCCGGGCGGCCACACCTCCAGCTATCCGCCGCACAAGCACGACCAGGACAATTTGCCGGCCGAATCCTATCTCGAAGAGACCTACTACCACCGGCTCAACCCGCCGCAGGGCTTCGCCTTCCAGCGCGTCTACACCGACGACCGCTCGCTCGACGAGACCTTCGCCGTCGAGGACGGCGACGTGGTGCTGGTCCCCAAGGGCTACCACCCCTGCGCCGCCTGCCACGGCTACGACCTCTACTATTTGAACGTGATGGCAGGACCCCGGCGAACCTGGAAATTCCACAATGCGAGGGAGCACGAATGGCTGCTCTCCGCCTGACCGGCCCTACCGCTCGGTCGACACGCTGAGCTCCACCCGGTCGGCCGCGAAGCGCGTCTCCGCATACTGGATCGGCCGACCCTCCGGATCGACGTTGACCGCCACCGCGCAGAGCACGATGGCGCCGGGCGACAGCCGCAGCGCCGCCAGGTCGCCGGCATCGGCATGGCGGGCCGAGACCAGCGTCGACTGCCTGAAATAATCGGCGACGCCGCGAGCGCGCAAAGGCGGCGGTGATCGACAGCGTCTGCGCATAGGCCGCGACGAAGCCGGGAAAGCGCTTCACGTCGAACCAGCTGGTCGCCCGCGACACCGGTCGGCCGTCCGCCTCGCTGAGCGTCTCCAGCCGGATGACGCGGTCGCCCGGCTTCAGCCCCAGCGCCGCCTGGACCGCCGCGCTGGGCGCCTCGACCGTGTGGTCGATCATCATGCTCCGTCGCTCGCGCGTCTGGTCGGCGAGCCCGGTCGAGAAGCGCGTCCGCGCCGCGATGGGGTAGGACAGCCGCTTGCGTCGCGACACGAAGGTGCCGCGCCCTTGCTCGGCGCGCAGCACCCCCTCCTCGACCAGCGCAGCAATCGCGCTGCGCAACGTATGCCGGTTGACGCCGAAGCGTGCCGCCAGCGCCACCTCCGGCGGCAGGCGGCCGTCGGCGCCGAGCGTGCCGGAGCTGATCGCCTGGCGGATCCCGTCGGCGATCTGCCGCCATAGCGCCACGCCGGTCTTGCGCCGCATCGTCCGATTGCCTTCGACGCTCACCGGATCACCTCGTCATCGGCACGTCATGGACATGCGCTATCCATGCTCTATAATAGGTCTAGTTGTATAGAACAATAGACAAATCCGAGGACCCGTGGCGACCACCTCGAAAAACGACGGCGAAGCAGCGATGGCAGCGCGGCGCGAGGCCATGGCGGTGCTCGCCGCGGCGCCGTCGGCCGAGCTGGCGCGGCTGGCGGCCGCCCTGCCTCTGCCCTCCGCCGCCCTGCTGCGCGGGCCGGAGACCGGTCTGGTGACGGTGCGCGGCCGCATCGGCGGCGGCGGTGCCGCATTCAACGTCGGCGAGGCGACCGTCACCCGCGCCACCGTGCGGCTCGAAACCGGCGAGGTCGGTCACGCCTATGCACTGGGCCGCGATAAGGAGAAGGCGCGGCTGTCGGCGATCGCCGACGCGCTGTGGCAGGACCCGGCGCGCCGCGGCGAGGTCGAGCGGGACCTGCTGGCGCCGCTGCGCGCCGCCGCCCGCGAGGCCGCCGCCGTGCGCCGCGCCGAGACCGAGGCGACGCGCGTCGACTTCTTCACCCTGGTGCGCGGAGAGGACTGATGGCCGCCACCGACGCGCCCGCCTTCGCCCTCGGTGGCGGCTTCGCCGACCCGGTCATGGAGGCGCAGGCGACTTTCCGGGCGCTGATGGACGCCATGGCACGACCGGGCACGATCTGCCCGACTGTCGACCGTCGTCAGCCCGCCGGCCCCGCTGCCGCCGGTCGCCGCTGCCGTGGCGCTGGCGCTCTGCGATCATGACACGCCGCTCTGGCTCGACCCGCCGCTGGCCGCCAGCGAGGCCGTGCGCACCTGGCTCGCCTTCCATTGCGGCGCCCCGCTGACCGAGGCGCCCGCCGAGGCGCTGTTCGCCCTGGCGGCCGAGCCGGCGCGGCTGCCCGAGCTGGCGCTGTTCGGCCAGGGCACCCAGGACTATCCGGACCGCTCGACCACGCTGATCCTCGCCGTCGCCACGCTGGAGGACGGGCCTGCGCTGCGGCTCGAAGGGCCCCGGCATCGAACGCCTGGCACGGCTCGCCGCCGCGCCTCTGCCGCCGCGCTTTTCCGCCGAGTGGGCGGCCAATGGCGAGCGCTTCCCGCGCGGCGTCGATCTCGTCCTGGCGGCGCCGGGCGCCGTCGCCTGCCTGCCGCGCACCGCGCGCATCGTCGAAGGAGAGGGCTGAGCATGTATGTCGCGGTGAAGGGCGGCGAGGCGGCGATCGCCCATGCCCACCGGCTGCTCGCCGACCGGCGCCGCGGGTCCCGCGAGGTGCCGGCGCTGCGGCTCGACCAGATCGTCGGCCAGCTGGCGCTCGCCGTCGACCGCGCGATGGCGGAAGGCTCGCTCTACGATCCCGAGCTCGCCGCGCTGGCGCTCGTCCAGGCGCGCGGCGACCTGATCGAGGCGATCTTCCTCGTCCGCGCCTATCGCACGACGCTGCCGCGCTTCGGCTACACGCGGCCGGTGGACACCGCGGAAATGGCGGTGGAGCGGCGCGTCTCCGCCACCTACAAGGATTTGCCGGGCGGCCAGTTGCTCGGCCCGACCTTCGACTACACCCACCGCCTGCTCGATCCGGACGTGGTCGGGGCGTCGCCCGAGGAGCCCGCCCGCCGCGCGCCGCCCGGCGAGGCGATGCCGCGCGTCACCGCGCTGCTCGCCGCGGAGAGCCTGATCGAGGACGACGGCGCCTTGCCGGAGGGCCGCGAGACCGCCGACATCACCCGCGAGCCGCTCGACTTCCCGCTCGAGCGGGACGGCCGCCTGCAGGCGCTGGCGCGCGGCGACGAAGGCTTCCTGCTGGCGCTCGCCTATTCGACCCAGCGCGGCTACGGCCGCAGCCATCCCTTCGTCGGCGAGATCCGCATCGGCATGGTCGAGCTCGAGCTCGACGTCCCGGAGCTGCCTTTCCCGGTCAGCCTGGGCAGCGTCCGCCTGACCGAGTGCCAGATGGTCAACCAGTTCAAGGGCTCCGCCAAAGCGCCGCCGCAATTCACCCGCGGCTACGGCCTGGTGTTCGGCCAGTCCGAGCGCAAGGCGATGGCGGTGGCGCTGTGCGACCGGGCGCTGCGCGCCGGCGAGCTGGGCGAGGAGCGCGTGGCGCCGGCCCAGGACGAGGAGTTCGTGCTCAGCCACGCCGACAACGTGCAGGCGACCGGCTTCGTCGAGCACCTCAAGCTGCCGCACTATGTCGACTTCCAGGCCGAGCTCGACCTCGTGCGCCGCATGCGTGCCGAGTTCGAAGCCGGCAAAGGACTTGGCGACGATGCCGCCCGCGAGGCCGCCGAATGAACGCCGCGGCAGCCAGCTACAACTTCGCCTATCTCGACGAGCAGACCAAGCGGATGATCCGCCGGGCGATCCTCAAGGCGATCGCCATCCCCGGCTACCAGGTGCCGTTCGCGTCCCGCGAGATGCCGATGCCCTACGGCTGGGGCACCGGCGGCGTGCAGGTGACCGCCGCCATCCTCGGCCCCGACGACGTCCTCAAGGTGATCGACCAAGGGGCCGACGACACCACCAATGCGGTGTCCATCCGCGCCTTCTTCCAGAAGGTGGCGCGCGTCGCCGTCACCACCCGCACGGCCGATGCCACCATCATCCAGACCCGCCACCGCATCCCCGAGCATCCGCTGCGCGCCGGGCAGACCCTGGTCTACCAGGTGCCGATCCCCGAGCCGTTGCGCTTCCTCGAGCCGCGCGAGACCGAGACGCGCAAGATGCATGCGCTGGAGGAATACGGGCTGATGCACGTCAAGCTCTACGAGGACATCGCCCGCCACGGCCGCATCGCCACCACCTATGCCTACCCGGTCAAGGTCGAGGACCGCTATGTGATGGACCCGTCGCCGACGCCGAAATTCGACAATCCGAAGATGCACCGGTCGCCGGCGCTGCAGCTTTTCGGCGCCGGGCGCGAGCGGCGCATCTACGCGCTGCCGCCCTTCACCAGCGTGGTCAGCCTGGATTTCGAGGACCATCCCTTCGAGGTGCAGCGCTTCGACAAGCCATGTGCCCTGTGCGGCGCCGAGGACGTCTATCTGGACGAGGTGATCCTCGACGACCGCGGCGGCCGCATGTTCGTCTGCTCCGACACCGACCATTGCGAGCAGCGCCGCGAGGCCGGGGAGGTGCCGCAATGACCGACGAGCCACTGCTCCGCGTCGCCGGGCTCGGCAAGTCCTATGGCGGCCGCATCGGCTGCGCCGACGTCTCGTTCGACCTGTGGCCGGGCGAGGTGCTGGCGGTGGTCGGCAAGTCGGGCTCCGGCAAGACGACGCTGCTGCGCTGCCTGTCGACCAGCCTGGAGCCCAGCGCCGGCACCGTGTCCTACCGCCTGCGCGACGGCAGCTGGCGCGATCTCGGCGCGATGAGCGAGGCCGAGCGGCGCTTCCTGATGCGCACCGACTGGGGCTTCGTCCACCAGGATCCGGCGGAAGGGCTGCGCATGGGCGTCTCGGCCGGCGCCAATGTCGGCGAGCGCCTGATGGCGGTCGGCGAGCGGCACTATGGCCGCCTGAGGCAGACGGCGGTCGACTGGCTGGGCCGCGTCGAGATCGACGCCACCCGGCTCGACGACACGCCCCGCGCCTTCTCCGGCGGCATGCGCCAGCGCCTGCAGATCGCCCGCAACCTGGTCACCGCGCCGCGGCTGGTGTTCATGGACGAGCCGACCGGCGGCCTCGACGTGTCGGTGCAGGCGCGCCTTCTTGACCTTCTGCGCGGCCTCGTCTCCGACCTCGGCCTGTCGGCCGTGGTGGTCACCCACGATTTGGCGGTGGCCCGCCTTTTGTCGCAGCGCATGATGGTCATGAAGGACGGCCGCGTCGTCGAGACCGGCCTCACCGACCGCGTGCTCGACGACCCGCAGGCACCCTACACGCAGCTCCTCGTCTCCTCGATCCTGCAGGTCTGACCATGACAGCGCCGCTCGTCGTCTCCGGGGTCGCCAAGAGCTTCACCATGCATCTGCAGGGGTGGCATGCGGATCGCCGTGCTTGCCGGCGTGTCCTTCGCGGTCGATGCCGGGGAATGCGTCGTGCTCGGCGGCCCGTCGGGGGCCGGCAAGAGCTCGATCCTGCGCATGGCCTACGGCAACTACGCGGTCGATAGCGGCGAGATCCTCGTCGCCCATGGCGGCGAGACGGTCGACCTGGCCGCGGCGTCGCCGCGCACCGTGCTTGCGCTGCGCCGCGACACCATCGGCTATGTCAGCCAGTTCCTGCGCACCGTGCCGCGCGTCGCGGCGCTCGACGTGGTCGCCGAGCCGCTGCTTTCGACCGGCGCGACCAGGGACGAGGCGCGCGAGCTGGCCGCAGCACTCCTGCGCCGGCTCAACCTTCCCGAACGCCTCTGGCAGCTGCCGCCGGCGACCTTCTCTGGCGGCGAGCAGCAGCGGGTGAACATCGCCCGCGGCTTCGTCACCGCCCATCCGATCCTGCTGCTCGACGAGCCCACGGCCTCGCTCGACGCCGAGAACCGCGCCGTGGTGATCGAGCTTGTGCGCGAGAAGAAGCAGGCGCGGCACCGCGCTGCTCGGCATCTTCCACGATGCCGACGTCCGCCAGGCGGTGGCCGACAGGGTGGTCGACGTCACCGCCTTCGCGCCGCGCGAGGCGGCTGCATGAGCGCCCTGGCGAACCGCGTCTGGCCTGACGGAAGCAGTCGATCTGCTTCGTCAATTCGTCATGCAAATCGCCTAGAGCAATTCCAGCGAAAGTGTGAGCGGTTTCGCGTTCGGAATTGCTCAAAAACAAGAGCTTAGATCGTTTCCGCAATTCGAAGAAAAGCGGAAATGATCTAAGTCATCGGACAGGCTGAGGAACTCCGATGCGTGCAGCGATCTATTTCACGCCCGGCCGCGACGACCCGCTGACCCGCCGGGCCGCCGACTGGCTGGGCCGCGACCCGTTCGGCGGCGCGGTGCATGCCTTGCCGTCGATCGGCCTGTCGCCGGCGGAGCTCTCCTTCCACACCGCCGCGGCCCGCCGCTACGGTTTCCACGCCACCCTCAAGGCGCCGTTCCGGCTGGTCGAGGGCCAGACGCTGGACGCGCTTGAGAACGCTGCCGCGGCCTTCGTGCCGACCATGCAGCCGGTGATCGTGCCGCGCCTCGTGGTCGAGCGCATCGACGGCTTCTTCGCGCTGGTTCCCGAGCATCCGCTGGCCGAGCTGGAGCGCTTCGCCGACGAGGTGGTGATCGCCTTCGAGCGCTTCCGGGCGCCGCTCAGCGAGGCCGAGATCGGCCGCCGCGGCCCCGAGAACCTGACCCCGGTCGAGGTCCGCAACCTGCTGCAGTGGGGCTACCCTTATGTCTTCGAATCGTTCCGCTTTCACATGACCCTGAGCGGCCGCATCGGTCACGACGAGGCGCCGCGGCTCAGGCAGGTCATCGAAGCCGCGTTCGCACCGCTGCTCGCCGAGCCGCTGCCGGTCGACGGCATCGCCGTATTCGTCGAGCCGGAGCCCGGTGCGCCGTTCCACGTCCATTCCTATCACCCGCTCGGCGAGCGCCGGCAGAGGAGAACCGCCTGATGGCTGCCGAGACGGTCCTCGCCAATGCGCGCATCGTCCTGCCCGGTGAGATGCTGACCGGCTCGGTGGTCGTTCGCGACGGCCGCATCGCCGAGATCGGCGACGGGCCGACGGCGACCGGCAAGGACATGGCCGGCGACTACCTGATCCCCGGCCTCGTCGAGCTGCACACCGACCATCTGGAGGGCCACTACGCGCCGCGTCCGCGCGTGCGCTGGAACCCCATCGCCGCCGTGCTGGCGCACGATGCCCAGGTCGCGACGGCCGGCATCACCACCGTGCTCGACGCGCTCAGGGTCGGCATGGACGAGGAGCAGGACATCAGCGCCGACGAGATGGTCGGCCTGGCGCGGGCGGTCGAGGACAGCGTCCACCATCAGCGCCTGCGCGCCGACCATTTCCTGCACCTGCGCTGCGAGGTCTCCGCTCCCGACTGCCTGGAGGGCTTCGAGAGCTTTGCCCGCGACGACCGCGTGCGCATGGTGTCGCTGATGGACCACGCGCCTGGCCAGCGCCAGTTCGTCGACCTCGGCACCTACGCCTCCTATTACCAGCGTAAGCTCAAGCTAACGGATGCCGAGTTCCTCGACTTCTGCGACCGGCGCCGCGCCCAGTCGGAGGTCCATGCCCGTCCCAACCGGCAGGCGATCGCCGCCGCCTGCCACGCCCGCGGCGTGATCCTTGCCAGCCATGACGACGCCACGGCCGCGCATGTCGAGGAAGCGGTGGCCGACGGCATCCGCGTCGCCGAGTTCCCGACCACGGCGGTCGCTGCCGAAGCGTCGCGGAGCGCCGGCCTCGGCGTGTTGATGGGAGCGCCCAACGTCATGCGCGGCGGCTCGCATTCCGGCAACGTCTCGGCGCGCACGCTGGCCGAGCGCGGCCTGCTCGACATGCTGTCGTCCGACTACATCCCCTTCAGCCTGATCCAGTCGGCGTTCTTCCTGGGCGAGATGGTGGAGGGCATCGCCTTGCCCGACGCCGTCGCCATGGTTTCGAAGACCCCTGCCGAGGCGATCGGCCTCGGCGACCGCGGGGCCATCGAGGTCGGCCGCCGCGCCGACCTGGTGCGCGTGCGCGTCGACGAGCACGTCCCGGTGGTGCGCACCGTCTGGCGCGAGGGCCGCCGCGTCGCGTGAGCCGCTCAGCTCTGTCCCAGCATGCCGCGCAGCGCGCCGAGCACCGACAGGCCGGTCGGGTCGACCAGCTTCTGTCCGGCCCAGGCCGTGACCATCGCCGACGACTGGTAGCGCAGCTGCGGCTTCTCGGCCCGGCTGATGTCGAGGAGCAGCGCGCCGAGCTCCTCCGGCGGCTGTCCGCCCGCGGCGAGCCGCGACGCCGAGGCCTCCTCGTAGGCCCTTTGCAGCGCCGCATAGGGCGACGCCGCGTCTGGCGCGCTCGACGCCTCGTACATGGCGGTGAAGAAGCCGGTGCGCACCGGCCCGGGCTCGATCAGCGACAGGTGGACGCCGAACGAGGCGGCGACCGGCGCCAGCGATTCGACCAGCCCCTCGACGGCGAATTTCGACGCCGCATAGGCGTCGCGGAACGGCAGCCCGACCACGCCGGTCATGCTGGAGACGGTGAGGATGCGGCCGCTGCCCTGCTGCCGCATCGCCGGCAGCACGGCCTTGATCATCGACACGACGCTGAAGAAATTGAGCTCCATCTGGCCGCGGATCTCCGCCATCGGCGTCTCTTCCAGCGTGCCGCTGTGGCCGCCGCCGGCATTGTTGACGAGCACGTCGATGCGCCCATGCTCGGCGAGCACCGCGTCGACCGTGCTCGCGACGGCCGCCGCGTCGGTCACGTCGAGGGTGCGGCACTCGATCGGATGGGCGGCGTCGGCGCCTTCGGCCTTCAGCCGCTCCGCCGTGGCCGGGTTGCGCATGGTGGCCACCACCTTGTCGCCGGCCCGCGCGAAGGCGAGCGCCGCCGAAAAGCCGATGCCTGACGAGGTGCCGGTCAGAAGGACGATGCGTGGCTTGGAGCTGGTCATGGAAACCTCCTTGATCCCGGCCCCATAGCCCTGATGTGCCTCTGGGAGGGGCCTGACAATTGCGTTGATGCCAAATGGTTAATGCGAATGAGCGTGACGAGAATGGAGCGACTGATAGACGATCGGCGCCAAACGATCAATCGCGCGCCGGCCGCAAGGCCTCGACAAACGCCTGTCACGCGGCGAGGCTAGGCTTGCGCCGCGGTCGTCGGGCCCTATCCTGGGCCGTCCGCAGAAAGGGAGCCGCAGCATGAGCCTGGCGCTTGACCACGGACGCCCCCGCCCGCGCGCCGAGCGGATCGGCCCTGGAGCCTTCGTCTTCGTGGTCGGGCCGAGCGGTGCCGGCAAGGACACCTTGCTGGCGCATGCGCGCGCACAGCTGTCCGGCGAGCCGCGGATCAGCTTCGTGCGCCGCGTGGTCACCCGCCAGTCGGATGCCGGCATCGAGGATCACGACACCATGTCGGACGCGGCCTTCGAGGATGCCGAGGCGCGCGGCGCCTTCGCCCTGACCTGGTCGGCCCACGGCCTGCGCTACGGCATCCCGCAGGGCGTCGACCGGGTTGTCGCCGGCGGCGGCGTCGCCGTCGCCAACGGCTCTCGCGCCGCCATTCCGGCGCTGCGCAGCCGCTATCTCAACGTCGTCGTCGCCGAGATCACCGCCACCCCCGAGGTTCTGGCCGCGCGGCTGGCGGCGCGCGGCCGCGAGAGCCGCGAGCAGATCGGCGCCAGGCTGAAGCGTGGGGCGCGGATTGGCGCCGCCGAGCGGCCGACGGTCACCATCGCCAACGACAGCCGCCCGGAGGTGGCCGGCGAGCTGTTGGTCGCCGCCATCCTGAGCGCGCTCGCCCGCCCGTCGCCGTAGGGCTTTAGCGCAGTAGGAAGCCGCGGCCGAGCACGTCGTCGGGCTCCAGGGTGAATTCGGCGCGCCCTGAGTAGTGCGACCGTCCGCCGACCCGCGCGACGATGCCGTCGCGCCCGCTGACGCGGCAGCTGCGCGCCACGGATCCCTCGAACTGCGAGCCGACGATGCTTTCGAAGAGCCGCGTCTCGCCGATGCCGACAGTGCCCGCCGCATGCATGGCCGCCAGGCGGGCCGTCACGCCCGAGCCGGTCGGCGAGCGATCGACCTCGGCATCGGCGAACACGCAGACATTGCGCGTGGCGCGGCCGCCGGAGCCGTCGCCGCCGTCGGTGAGGATCGATCCGTAGAGGAAGGCGAGGTCGTCGTGGTCGGGATGGTCGATGGCAACCGCTTTCCTGACCGCCTCCGACAGTGCCGTCGCCGCGTCGACGAAGTCGCGCGCCCTGTCGCGGCCGAAGGCGAGCCCGAACTGCGCGCAGTCGGCGATGGCGTAGAAGGCGCCGCCATAGGCGACGTCGGCGACCACCGTCCCGGCTCCCGGCACCTCCAGCTTGCAGCCGCCCTCGGCGAGAAAGGACGGCACGCTCTCGAAGGAGACCGCCCCGGCGCGCCCGTCCGACACCTCCACCGAGGCGACGACGAGCCCGCACGGGCACTCGATGCCGACCCGCGTCAGCGGCTCCGTGACGGCCACCAGGCCCTGGTCGACCGCATAGCGGCCGAGCGCGATGACGGCGTGCCCGCACATCGTGGAATACCCCTCGTTGTGGAGGAACAGCACGGCGAGGTCCGCCCCGGGCAGCGAAGGCTCCACCGGCAGCACGGCGTACATGTCGTAGTGGCCGCGCGGCTCGAACACCAGCAGCCGGCGCAGATGGTCGAGATTGTCGCGGGCATAGGCGCGCTTGGCGAGGATCGTGTCGCCCGGCACCGGCGGATAGCCGCCGGTGACGATGCGCACCGGCTCGCCGCCCGTATGCATGTCGATGACGGTGATCGGGGTCACGAATTCGTCGTCCCGGCCTTGGAGAAGAGCGTCTGCAGGTGGGCGAACGACGTTCCCTGCCGGGCGAAGTCGAAGCTGCCCTGGCCGAGCATCTCCTCCGCCGCCTTCTCCAGCATGCCGAAGGCGAAGGTGGCGAGCTTGGAGCCCAGCGAGACGCGGCTGGCGCCGGCCTCGGCCAGCCCGGCGACGGTGAAGCCCGGCATTGCCAGCACGTTGACCGGCTTGGAGACGGCGGCGCAGATCGCTCGCACCTCGTCCAGCGTGGTCAGCCCGGGCGCGTAGAGCACGTCGGCGCCGGCCTGCTCGAAGGCCTGCAGGCGGCGGATCGTGTCGTCGAGGTCGGGCCGCCCCCACAGGAAGTTCTCCGCCCGCGCCGTCAGCACGAAGTCCGCCTTCACCGCCCGCGCCGCGTCGGCGGCCGCCGCCACCCGCTCGACCGCCTGCGCGAAGGCATAGATCGGCTCGCGCGGGTCGCCGGTGTGGTCCTCCAGCGAGCAGCCGGCGAGCCCCGCCGCCTCGGCGGCGAACACCGTCTCGCCGGCGCTTTGCGGGCTGTCGCCCTTGCCCTTTTCCAGATCGGCCGAGACCGGCAGCGCGACCGCCGCCGCCATCTCCCGGCAATGGTGGATCATCGCCTCGAAGCCGACGCCGCCGTCCGGCAGGCCGCGCGAGAAGGCAAAGCCGGCGCTCGTCGTCGCCAGCGCCTTGAAGCCGAGGCTTTCGAGCAGCCTGGCGGTGCCGATGTCCCACGGATTGGGGATCACGAAGGCGCCGGGAGCTGCGTGCAGAGCGCGAAAGATCTGGCCCTTGTCCATGGAATGGCCTCCTTGCCGGCATCCGCGTCCCTCAGGCGAGGTTACGCGCCCAGGCCGCCGCTTGCCAAGCCGCGTCGTTCAGCCCGTGCCTGTCGACCCGAAGCCGCCGGCGCCGCGCGCCGTGATCCCGGCCAGGCTGCGCTCCTCGAGCGCCACGCGGGCCGTCGCCTGGAACACCACCTGGGCGATGCGCATGCCGCGCGTCACCGTGAAATCCTCGTCGCCGAGGTTGACGAGCAGCACCTTGACCTCGCCGCGATAGTCGCTGTCGATGGTGCCGGGCGTGTTGAGGCAGGTGATGCCATGCTTGAAGGCCAGCCCCGAGCGCGGCCGCACCTGGCCTTCGAAGCCGTCGGGGATTTCGAGCACGAGCCCGGTCGGCACCAGGGCGCGGCGCCCCGGCAGCACCAGCAGCGGCCGGTCCTCCGGCACCGCCGCCCGCAAATCCACCCCGGACGCGCCGGCGCTCTCATAGGCCGGCAGCGGCAGGCCGTAGGAGTGCGGCAGGCGGACGACGCCGACGGCGGGCGGATCGGTGAGCGCAATCATCGGCGATCTATCGGGCGCCCGCCGGGCGTCGTCAACGGGCGAGTGGCGGCCGCTCAGCGGATTTCCACCGGCACGATCGTCGTCTCCTTGATCTCCTCCATGACGAAGGAGGCCGACACGTCGCTGAGCGGCACCTTGGCGATCAGCCGCTGGTAGAGCCGGTCGTAGCCCTTGACGTCGGCGACCCGCGCCCTGAGCACGTAGTCGAGGTCGCCCGACATGCGGTAGACGCCGATGATCTCCGGAAACGAGGTGACCGCCGCCCGGAAACGGGACAGCCAGTCCGGGTCGTGGCTGGCGGTGCGCACGATGATGAACACGGAAAGCCCGAGCCCGACGCTCTCGGCGTCGACCAGCGTCACCCGGCCGACGATCACGCCCGCCTCCTCCAGCAGCTTGACGCGGCGCCAGCAGGCATTGCGCGACAGGCCGACGCGCATCGACAGCTGGTCGATCGACAAGGTCGCGTCACGCTGCAGCTCGGCCAGGATGCGCCGGTCGGTCGGGTCGATCTTTTCGCTCATCTTGGGATGAATGTCCCAAGAAATTGCAGTTTGCAAGGATAAATTGGGACCTTTGTCCCCGTCTCTTGGGGCATGATGGCCTCCATGTCCAAATCTCGGGCGACGCGGCCCGGATAGACTTCAGGCGACCAAGACCAGGAAGGACCGGAAGGAAAGCAACATGAACGCCAGGCTTGCCAAGCTGTTCACCGATCACCCGGCCTCCGTCGACGAGACCTATTTCGGCCATATGGCGTTTGCCGCATGGTTCTCGTCGCGCCTCGCGCTGGCCGCCGGCGCCGCCATCGTGCACGCCATCCTGCCCTTCATGTTCGAGACCACGGCCAGCCGCATCGTCCGCGAGCTTTCCGAGCGCACGCACAACCGGGGCCGCTGAGGCCGATGTGCCGGTGGGCGGCCTATCTGGGCGAGCCTGTCTTCCTCGAAGACCTGGTCACCGCCCCGTGTCATTCGCTCACCGCCCAGAGCCACCACGCGCTGGAGGCCAAGACCTCGACCAATGGCGACGGCTTCGGCCTCGCCTGGTACGGCGAGCAGGCCCGAGCCGGGCCTCTACCGCGACATCCTTCCGGCCTGGTCGGACACCAATCTGAAGAGCCTCTGCCGGCAGATCCGCTCCAGCCTTTTCCTCGCCCATGTGCGGGCGGCCACCGGCGGCGCCACCAGCCGAGCCAACTGCCATCCCTTCGTCTCCGGCCGCTGGTCGTTCATGCACAACGGGCAGATCGGCGATTTCGAGAAGATCCGCCGCGGGCTGGAGAGCCGGTTGCCCGACGCGCTCTACGACGAGCGGCAGGGCACCACCGATTCCGAGCTGTTCTTCCTGACCATGCTGCATGAGGGCCTGGCCAAGGACCCGCACGCCGCCGTGTCCCGCACCGTCGCCCGGGTGATCGCCGCCTCGCGGGAGGCCGGCGTCGAGCCGCATTTCCGGCTGACCGCCGCCTTCAGCGACGGCATCGAGGTCTACGCGGTGCGCTACGCCACCGACGCCTATGCGCCGACGCTCTATGCCGGTGCGTTCGGCGCGTCGGCCGGCCGCTGCCTGGTGTCCGAGCCGCTCGACCGCGGCGCCAACTCCTGGCAACCGGTGCCGCAGGGCAGCTTCGCGACCATGACGCGCCAGCGGCCTGTCGATCCGGCCGTTCGCCCCGGTTCGCCGCGGATCTGGCGTTGAGCGCCTGACGGTCGACAGTTCGGCTGCCGCCTGCTAGAAGCCCGCGGCACCGAACAGGATTCCATGACATGGCTGAAGGCTTGGCCAGCGCGGTGGCACGCCGCCGCACTTTCGCGATCATTTCCCACCCGGACGCCGGCAAGACGACGCTCACCGAGAAGCTGCTGCTGTTCGGCGGCGCCATCCAGCTCGCCGGCGAGGTGAAGGCCAAGAAGGACCGCATGCAGACGCGCTCCGACTGGATGAAGATCGAGCGCGAGCGCGGCATTTCGGTGGTCACCTCGGTGATGACCTTCGAGTATGGCGACCACGTCTTCAACCTGCTCGACACGCCGGGCCACGAGGACTTCGCCGACGACACCTACCGCACGCTGACGGCCGTCGACAGCGCCGTCATGGTCATCGACGCCGCCAAGGGCATCGAGCCGCGCACGCTCAAGCTTTTCGAGGTGTGCCGGCTGCGCGACATCCCGATCATCACCTTCGTCAACAAGATGGATCGCGAGACCCGCGACCCGTTCGAGATCCTCGACGAGATCGAGGCCAAGCTGGCGCTGGACACCGCGCCCGTCACCTGGCCGATCGGCCGCGGCCGCACCTTCGCCGGCACCTATCATCTGGCCGAGAACGCGGTGCGGCACGGCGACGCGGAGAAGGAGCGCATCAAGGTCAACGGCCCCGACTCCAACCGCGTCGCCGGCCTGCTGCCGGAGAACGAGCGCCCGGCCTTCATCGAGGAGCTCGAGCTCGCCCGCGAGGCCTGCCGTCCCTTCGACCTGGAGGCTTTTCGCGAGGGCCACCTGACGCCGGTCTTCTTCGGCTCGGCGCTGCGCAATTTCGGCGTCCGCGACCTGATCGAGGCGCTCGGCGATTTCGGGCCGAGCCCGCGCGACCAGGAGGCCGACGCGCGGCTGATCCACGCCACCGAACCCAGCATGAGCGCCTTCGTGTTCAAGATCCAGGCCAACATGGATCCCAACCACCGCGACCGCATCGCCTTCGTCCGCGTCTGCTCGGGCAAGCTTTCGCGCGGCATGAAGGCCAAGCTGGTGCGCACCGGCAAGCCGATGTCGCTGTCGGCGCCGCAATTCTTCTTCGCCCGCAGCCGCATCACCGCCGACGAGGCCTTTGCCGGCGACGTGGTGGGCATTCCCAACCACGGCACGCTGCGCATCGGCGACACGCTGACCGAGGGCGAGGACATCCTGTTCCGCGGCGTGCCCAATTTCGCGCCGGAGATCCTCCGCCGCGTCCGCCTCGGCGATGCCATGAAGGCCAAGAAGCTCAAGGAGGCGCTGCAGCAGATGGCGGAGGAGGGCGTCGTCCAGCTGTTCCAGCCCGACGACGGCTCGCCGGCCATCGTCGGCGTGGTCGGCGCCCTGCAGCTCGACGTGCTCCGCGAGCGGCTGGCGGCGGAATACTCGCTGCCGGTCGATTTCGAGATGGCGCGCTTCTCGATCTGCCGCTGGATCTCCGCCGACGACCGCGCCGAGCTCGGCCGCTTCGTCGACGCGCATCGCGGCGACATCGCCCGCGACCTCGACGGCGACCCGGTCTTCCTCGCCCAGCACGAATTCTCGCTGAACTACGAGGCGGAGCGCTGGAAGGCGATTCGCTTCGCCACCGTCAAGGACTACCAGGTGCGCGAAGCCGCTTGATGGGGGCACGGCCGTGTCATCCCGTAAAGGCCTTTATACCTCGCGTCATGGAAGACGGGTTGCCTGCTGCTCGGGACGCCAGCTTCCTGGGCTACTCCGCTGACGATGCGGAAGGCACTCTTCACTCTTCCGCGCAGTTCCAGTCTTTTTTCATCAGCGGTCATCGTATCCTGCTGCTCCATCCGGTGCGTCTGGACCACGAAATACGATTGAGCCCCAGCGATCTGAGGTTTGTTCGGATCGCCGTTCATAGCGATCAGGCGACAGGCAGCGCGAGTGAGAAAATAGTCGAGCGACTTCCTCTTGGCGCCACCGCCGACTTCCATCATTCTGTGCGTTGCCACAATATGATGTGACGTGATCTGCGCCGTTCGCTATCATTGCACTGCGCGCACGGTCGATGACGGCATCGAACTCCCGCCATCCCGGATAGCCCAGAACCTCCGCCGATCTCTCTGGCCATCCAATAGTCGACCCCGCTGGCGCTCTGACGTTTGAGGCGTTCCAAGTGTTCTATCGTATGGTGATGAGAAGTAATTTCAGACGTCATATCGATAGCTCCTTGAAAAATGCGAATTCCCATCACATACGTGTGTCACATATAAGGATCGACGCTCGTGATGGAACGAAAAAAGATCGAGGAACGCCTGCTCAGCAAGGAGCAAGAAATCGCTTCTTTGGAGGAGAAAATCAAGGCAGCGAGGGTCTACATTCAGGCGCTGCGTGACGTGCTGACTTTGCCCGCTGTGGAGGATGGCGACGGCTCGTCGGGTACCGCTTTGCGATCAGGAAGTGCGGTGGCGGAAGCACGGCAGGTTATTCTGGACCGTCGAACGCCTTTGCACGTGAACGAAATCCTTGATGCCTTGGGAAAAGGCGCGACGCGCCAGGCCAAGGCGTCACTGACAAGCTCCATCGCAGCTTACGTACGGCGCGGCGAAATCTTCACGCGCACGGCACCCAACACCTTCGGGCTGTTCGAACTCGGCCACGAGACCGCCGACTCCGACGATGTTCGCGAACCGCCTGCCGACTTCGGACCGCCCTGAGCCGGCTACTCCGCCGGGATCTCCTCGGCCGCCCGCGGCACGTGGCGCCTGACCGGGAACAGCGTGCGCAGCGTCACGTAGAACACCGGCGTCAGCACCAGGCCCACCAGAGTCACGCCGAGCATGCCGGAGAACACCGCCGTGCCCAGCGACTGGCGCATCTCGGCGCCGGGGCCGGTGGCGATCATCAGCGGCACGACGCCGAGGATGAAGGCAAAGGCCGTCATCAGGATCGGTCGCAGCCGCAGCCGGCAGGCCTCGACCGCCGCCTCCACCGCCGACAGCCCGCGGTCCTGCGCCTGCCGCGCGAACTCGACGATCAGGATGGCGTTCTTGGCCGCCAGGCCGACCAGCACGATCAGCCCGACCTGCACCAGGATGTTGTTGTCCAGCCCGCGCAGGAAGACGCCGATCAGCGCCGCGAGCACCCCGAGCGGCACGATCAGGATGATCGCGAAGGGCATGATCCAGCTCTCGTACTGGGCCGCCAGCGCCAGGAACACGAACAGCACCGACAGGCCGAAGATGAAGACCGCCGTGTTGCCGGTCTGCCGCTCCTGCAGCGCCAGCTCCGTCCACTCGTAGGAGGTGCCTTCGGGCAGGATCTCGGCGGCGATGCCCTCCATCTTCTGCAGCGCCTCGCCGGTCGACACGCCGGGCGCCGCATTGCCCTGCAGCGGCACCGAGACGTACATGTTGTAGCGCTGAACCAGCGCCGGCCCGGTCGAATCGCGGATCTCCACCAGCGTGCCGAGCGGCACCAGGTCGCCGCTCTCGGAGCGCACCTTGAGCTTCAGGATGTCGTCGCGCTCGATGCGGAAAGCCTGGTCGGCCTGGGCGCGAACCTGGTAGACGCGCCCGAAGGCATTGAAATCGTTGACATAAGCCGTGCCGAGGTTGATCGACAGCGTCTCGAAGATCGCCGGGATCGCGACGTTGAGCATGCGCGCCTTGTCGCGGTCGATCTGCAGGAAATATTGCGGCGAGTTGGCCGAGAAGGTGGTGAACACGCCGACCAGCCCCGGCGTCTGGTTGGCCCGCCCCATCATCTCGTAGGCCAGCGCCAGGATCTTCTCGACGTCGGCGCTGTTGCGCTCCTGGAGCTGGATCTTGAAGCCGCCGGAATTGCCGATGCCGGGCACCGGCGGCGGCGGCAGCGCGATGATGAAGGCCTCCTCGATGCTCTGCAGGCTGCCGAACAGCTGGCCGATGATCTTGCCCGCCAATTCGCCGGCTTTGAGCCGGCTGTCGAAATCGTTGAACGGCGCAAAGATCACGCCGGCATTGCTGGCATTGGTGAAGGTGGCGCCGGAAAACCCGGCGAAGGCCACCGCATCGTGCACGCCGGGCGTCTTGCGGATGATCTCCGAGGCCTTCTGGATCACCGCGTCGGTGCGCTCCAGCGAGGCGCCCTCCGGCAGCTGCACGACGACGATCGCATAGCCCTGGTCCATGCTCGGGATGAAGCCCTGCGGCACCGTCCGCAGCATGAAATAGGTGCCGCCGAGCAGCGCCGCGAACACCGCCAGCATCACGCCGCGGGCCAGCCATGTGCCGACCAGCAGCCGCACCAGGCGGCCGTAATACTCCGACACGCGCTCGAAGCCGTGGTTGAAGCCGTCGGCCAGCCTCCGGCCGAAGCGGGTGACGAAATTGCTCGGCGGCGCGTTCGCCTCGTGATGCGGCTTCATCAGCAGCGCCGCCAGCGCCGGCGACAGCGTCAGCGAGTTGAAGGCGGAGATCGCCGTCGACACGGCGATGGTGATGGCGAACTGCAGGTAGAACTGGCCGGTGATGCCGGGGATGAAGGCGGTCGGCACGAACACCGCGATCAGCACCAGCGAGATCGCCAGCACCGCGGTGCCCACCTCGTCCATGGTGCGGTGCGCCGCCGGGTTGGGGTCGAGCCCGTTGGCGACGTTGCGCTCGACGTTCTCCACCACCACGATGGCGTCGTCGACGACGATGCCGATGGCCAGCACCAGCCCGAACAGGGTCAGCATGTTGAGCGAGAAGCCGAAGGCGTAGAGCACGGCGAGCGTGCCGATCAGCGACACCGGGATCGCCACGATGGGCACCAGCGCCATGCGCCAGGACTGCAGGAAGACGATGATGACGATGACCACCAGCGCCATCGCCTCCAGGATGGTGATGTAGACCTCGTCGATCGACTGCTTGATGAATTCGGTCGGGTTGTAGACGATCTGGTAGGCCAGCCCCTTGGGGAAATCCTTGGCGAGCTCCGCCATCTTGGCTTCGATCTCGGCCGCCGAGGCGAGCGCATTGGTGCCCGGCCGCTGGAAGATGCCGAGCGCCACCGCCGGCTTGCCGTTGAGGTAGGAGTTGGTGATGTAGTCCTTGGCGCCGAGCTCGATGCGGGCGACGTCCTGCAGGCTGATCAGCCTGCCGTCCGGCGTCGCCTTGACGATCACGTAGCGGAAGTCGCGCGCGTCCTCGAAGCGGCCCTGGGTGGTGACCGAATATTCGAAGGCGGTCCCGGCGTTCATCGGCGGCGCGCCGATCGAGCCGCCCGAGACCTGCACGTTCTGCTCGCGCAGCGCCTGCACGACGTCGGCGGCGGTCATGCCGTAGGCCGAGAGCTTCTGCGGATCGAGCCAGATGCGCAGCGAATATTCGCGCTCGCCGAAGATCAGCAGATTGCCGACGCCGTCCAGTCTGAGCAGGATGTCGCGCACCCGCGAGCGGGCGTAGTTCGACACGTAGAGCTGGTCGTAGGTGTCGTCCGGCGACAGCATGTGGATGACCATCATCAGGTCGGGCGAGCTCTTGGCGGTGGTGACGCCCAGCCGGCGCACCTCCTCGGGCAGCCGCGGCTCGGCGACCGACACGCGGTTCTGGACCAGCACCTGCGCCTGGTCGAGGTCGGTGCCCAGCTTGAAGGTCACGGTCAGCTGCATCGACCCGTCGGCGGACGAGTAGGAGGACATGTAGAGCATGTTCTCGACGCCGTTGACCTCCTGCTCGATCGGCGTCGCCACCGTCGCCGCCACCGTCTCGGCATCGGCGCCGGGATACTGCGCCTGCACGACGATGGTCGGCGGCGCGATCTCCGGATACTGCGCGACCGGCAGCTGGGTGTAGGCGATGGCGCCGACGATCAGGATGACGATCGAAACGACCGACGCGAAGATCGGCCGGTCGACGAAGAAATGGGAGAAGCGCATCAGTCGAGGCCCGCCGTCTGCGCCTTTGGCGGCAACTCCGTCATCTCGATCTTGGCCTTGACGCCGGGCCGCACCCTGACCAGCCCGTTGACCACCACGGTCTCGTCGCCCGTCAGCCCTTCGCGGATGACCCGATAGCCGTCGATGCGCGGCCCGGTGCGCACCGGCTTGGCGGAGATGTTGCCCTCGGCGTCCGCCACGTAGACGATGCGCCGGTTCTGATCGGCGCCGATCGCCTCGTCGGGCAACAGGATGCCCTTGTGCGGCAGCGACCCCGGCACGTTGATGCGGCCGAACATGCCGGGCTGCAGCACGCCGTCCTTGTTGTCGAAGCGGGCCCGCACGCGCATCGTGCCGGTGGCGTTGTCGATGCGGTTCTCGGCGAAGTCGAGCTTACCCTTGAAGACGTCCTCGCTGCGGTCGGCGACCCGCACGGAGACGTCGAGATTGGCCGCGCCCTCCTGCATGGTGCCGCCGCGCTGGCGGGCGTCGCGTGCGTAGCTGAAGTAGCTCCGTTCGTCGATGTCGAAGTAGAAGTCGATCGGGTCCCAGGCGACGATCGTCGTCAAGAGCGTCTGGTCCTGCTGCACGAGGTTGCCCACCGACACCAGCCGGCGGCCGATGCGACCCGACAGCGGCGCCTTGATCTCGGTGAACTCCAGGTCGAGGCTGGCATTGCGCAGGTCGGCGTTGGAGCCCTGCAGCTGGCCCTGCGCGGCGAGGTTCTCGCGCCGGCGGTCATCGAGCACCGAGGTCGCCAGGTTGCCGGACTTGGACAGCGTCTCGGCGCGCTCCAGCTGCTGCTTGGAGAAGTCGAGCAGGCTTTCGGCCACCGACACCCTGGACTTGGCCGCGTCGAACGCGGCCTGGTAGGGGCGGCGGTCGATGGTGAACAGCAGGTCGCCCTTGTTGACGACGGCGCCGTCCTTGAAGTGCACCTCGTCGAGATAGCCGCTCACCCGCGAGCGGACCGCCACCTCGTCGACCGCATCGAAGCGGCCGACGAACTCGTCGTCCTCGACGATCTCGCGCACCACCGGCTTGGCGGCGGTCACCGCCGGCAGCTGCGGCTCCTGCGCCTGCGCAGGGAGCGCAGAACGCCGATAGGAGCAAAGCAGAACCGCCGCTTGCCTGGCTCCGGTCCTCATCCGCGGAAATGGCGTGCGGGTCGGTTGGCTGGCCGTCTCGTCCATTGGGTCCCTCGTTGGAGTTGATGGTCGTTGCGGGGCAGTCAGCATGGCTCTCGGCTCGGAGCCGGCGCGCGCTGCGGGGGGATCATTCGCGAATTGCGACCAAATGTCTACCGCAAGATGCCGCCGCCTGGGAACTGCCCGGCCGGGCAGGACGCCGACTCTCCTGACATCGCGAGGCCGGTTTTGCGGGACTTGAGCTCAGCCTTGGAATGGCGTTCCAGGAAGCCGTGGCCTGGCGGCCCTCTCCATGCTTCAGGCGCGAAAAATTGACCCTTGTGCATTCTCGAACTCGCCGCGCTTTGCGCTATGATGCCGGCCGCTCCAGATAGAGGATGGGAGACGACTGCGATGAGTATCCGCATCAACGACACTGCCCCCGATTTCACCGCCGAGACGACGCACGGCCCGATCAAGTTCCACGAATGGATCGGCGACGGCTACGCGGTCCTGTTCAGCCATCCGAAGAACTTTACCCCGGTCTGCACCACCGAGCTCGGCGTCATGGCAGGCCTGGCCGACGAGTTCGCCAAGCGCAACGCCAAGATCATCGGCATCTCGGTCGACCCCGTGGCCAGCCACGACAAGTGGAAGCAGGACATCAAGGTGGCCACCGGCTATTCCGTCGAGTACCCGCTGATCGGCGACCGCGAGCTCAAGGTGGCCAAGCTCTACGACATGCTGCCGGCCGAGGCCGGCAACTCGTCGGAGGGCCGCACGCCGGCCGACAACGCGACGGTGCGCTCCGTCTTCGTGGTCGGCCCCGACAAGAAGGTGAAGCTGACGCTGACCTACCCGATGACCACCGGCCGCAACTTCAACGAGATCCTGCGGGCGCTCGATTCCATCCAGCTCACGGCGAAGTACAGCGTCGCCACGCCGGCCAACTGGAAGCAGGGCGAGGACGTTATCATCACCGCGGCGGTGCCGGACGACGAGGCCACCAGGCGCTTCGGCGAGTTCGAGCGCGTCCTGCCCTACCTGCGCAAGACCAAGCAGCCCAAGGACTGAGCCGCTATCCCTGCGCTGCCCGCCGTTCCAGGAGAACGGTGGGCGCGCCGCGATAGAGCGTCGTCAGCAGCTCGCGGTAGCCGCACTTCTTCGCCACCCGCAGCGATGCCGTGTTGCCGGGGTCGACGATGGCGACCGTGCGCTCGTGCGGCAGCGTCGCGTCCGACCAGCGATGGATGGCGGCGACGATCTCGGTGGCGAACCCCTTGCCGTGCATCTCCGGCAGCAGCGCCCATCCCGCCTCGGGCAGGCCTTCGATCGACGGCTCGATGCTACGTTTCAGGTCGTGGAACCCCGCATTGCCGACCAGCCGCCCGCTGGCGCGCTCCTCGACCGCCCAGAAGCCGAAGCCCAGCACCGGCCACAGCCCGGCATAGCGAAGATAGCGGTCCCAGGATTCCTCGCGCGTGAAGGGTCGGCCGCCGATGTAGCGCGTGACCTGGGGATCGGCCCACAGCGCCGTATGGGCGTCGAAATCGCTCAGGCGGTAGGGCCTGAGCACGGCTCGCTCGGTCTCGATCACCGGGATCGTCGTCTCGGTCATCGCTACACCTCGATCGTCTTCAGCCGGTCGGCGATCAGCGCCGCGAGCCGCTCGGCGACCGCCTGCTTGGTCATCTCCGGCCACTCCTCGACGCCCGCCTTGGTGACGATCGCCACCCGGTTGCGGTCGCCGCCCATGACCCCGCTGTCGCCGCCGACGTCGTTGGCGACGATCAGGTCGGCGCCCTTCTTCTTCAGCTTGGCCTCGGCATTCTTCAACAGCTCGCCGGTTTCCGCGGCGAAGCCGACGACCAGGTACGGCCGCTGCCGGTGGTGGCCGACGCCGGCCAGGATGTCCGGGTTCTCGACCAGCGACAGCGCCGGCGGGCCGCTGCCGGCCGCCTTCTTGAGCTTGCCGGGCGCCGCATTGGCCGGGCGCCAGTCGGCGACGGCGGCCACCATGACGGCGGCGTCGGCAGGCAGCAGCGCCTCCACCGCCGCCTGCATTTCCTGCGCCGTTTCGACGTGCCGGGTCGTCACCCCAGCCGGATCGGCGATCGTCACCGGTCCCGACACCAGCTGCACGTCGGCGCCCAGCGCCGCCAGCGCCGCCGCGATGGCGTGGCCCTGCTTGCCGGAGGAGCGGTTGGCGACGTAGCGCACCGGATCGACCGGCTCGTGCGTGGGCCCTGACGTGACGATGATCCGCCGCCCGGCGAGCGGCCGTTGCGCAGGAACGAGCAGCGCCTCGGCGGCCGCGACGATCGCCGACGGTTCGGCCATGCGGCCCTCGCCGGCCTCGTTGCGCTCCGCCATCTCGCCCGTCGCCGGGCCGACGAAGCTAACCCCGTCGCGCTCCAGGGCGGCGCGGTTGCGCCGCGTCGCCGGGTGCGCCCACATCTTCGGGTTCATCGCCGGCGCCATCAGCACCGGCCGCTCGGTGGCGATCAGCACGGTCGAGGCGAGGTCGTTGGCAAGTCCGTTGGCGAGCTTGGCCATCAGGTCGGCGGTGGCCGGCGCCACCAGCACCAGGTCGGTGTCGCGGGCCAGCCTTATGTGCCCGACGTCCTGCTCGTCCTGGCGGTCGAAGAGATCGGTGAACACGTGGTCGGCGGTCAGCGCGCCGACCGACAGCGGCGTCACGAACTGCTGCGCCGCATCCGTCATCACGGCGCGGACGGCGGCGCCGCGCTCGCGCAGCCGACGGATCAGGTCGAGGCTCTTATAGGCCGCGATGCCGCCGCCGACGATCAGCAGGATGCGCTTCCCGGCAAGGCTCATTCGCCTGGTATTCCCATGGATTGATGACCTTGACGCCGCATTCCTCGAAATCGCGAACGTTGCGGGTGGCGAGGACGTAGCCTGCGTGGAAGCGATTGCGGCGATTTGTGCATCAAGTTCGAGAATGAGGCTTGCCCAGGCGCCGGCGCCGGTCGGCCGCAATTCGTGCAAAGGCGTGTGCTTCCGCCACACCGAACGGAAGAACCTCGTCGAACTGAGCGGTGAATGCGTCGATTGCTGCCGACAATTGCCGCCGGCTCTTGCCATGTGGAGCAGCGCAATCGCCAGCTGCAGTTCGGCCACCACGATCGAGCAAAGCATCAATCGCAGCGCGAGGCGTTGCGACAAGCCAAGCATGAAAGCGGGCGTCGGGCATCCGGCTTGAACATCTCCGAAACGACATTCGTGTCAACGAGCAACACGCCGACAGCCGCTCTGTCTGAAAACGATGCGCTCTCCGGCAACTCCGGATCGTTCGGGGACCGAGATTTCGAAGGTGCCGTAGGCATCGCGCAGCGCTCACTGCCTCCAGGCGAATTCGCTCTCGCCTACGCTGAGGCCTCGCCAGATCCTCGAACGAAGCGCCCGCTCTTCCGCACTGGCGCGTCAGATCATCACGAACCTCGTGCTCCATGGAAGTCGCCCCGTAGAGCCCCCCGACGAAGTGCTCGCTTCGTGTGCTCGTCGATGTTGCGAATGGTCAAGCTTGCCATGCTAGCAATGTATGCATTGATTGCATTGCAGTCAATGCATCATTCAAGCGCTTCACTCTCGTCGCCAACGTCCGTTCGTTCGGGTGACCGAGAGTATCGAAGGCTCCCGGTGCTTCCCGCTGGCCAGGCCCGCTGCTGCATCGAAGCGCCATACGGCTCGACGAAGTCACAATTGCCTTGTCGAGGTTTCCGTCGGCAGGCAGTTCGAAGTGCCTCTGCTCTAAGGATAGCGAGACTTTCCTGCTCCACGGACGTGCTTTGCGCGCGGCACGCGCCCGCAGATAGGTCATCGTGTCTTCGTCCAAATTCCGGATTGTCAACGTCGCCATTTATGCAACTTAGCATTGCACGCGCTGGCGTCAACTCGTCACCTTCCAGGCGATGTATAGCAGGGCGAGCGCGATCACCCACAGCGCCAGGCGTCCGGACCGGGTATGGCGCGCCTCGGCCTTGCCGATCGCCTCGGCGGTCGCCTTGTCGAAGCGCAGCCCGTGCTCGGCCATGGCGTCGAGCTCGCGCGACAGCCGCTCCGTGCGCGCGGCGAAGTCCGGCGCCTGGCGGGCCAGCGCAACCAGCGCTTGCACGCCCTGGCGAGCGTCGGCGAGCACCCCGCGGGGGCCGAGGTTGCCGGCGATCCAGTCGCCGACAACGGGTTCGGAGGTCTTCCACATGTTGAAGGCCGGGTCGAGCGTGCGCGCCACGCCCTCCACCACCACCATCGTCTTCTGCAAAAGCACCAGCTCGACCCGCGTCTCCATGTCGAACAGCTCGGTCACCTCGAACAGCAGCGTCAGCAGGCGTGCCATGGAGATCGTCTCCGCCGGCTGTCCGTGGATCGGCTCGCCGATCGCCCGGATCGCTTGCGCGAAGGCCGCGACGTCGTGCTTGGCCGGTACGTAGCCGGCTTCGAAATGCACCTCGGCCACCCTGCGGTAGTCGCGCGTGATGAAGCCGTAGAGGATCTCGGCCAGGAAGCGGCGCTCCTTGCGCCCGAGCCGGCCGGAGATGCCGAGATCGACCGCCACGATGTTGCCGGAGGCGTCGACGAACAGGTTTCCCGGATGCATGTCGGCGTGGAAGAAGCCGTCGCGCAGCGTGTGCCGCAGGAACGACTGGACGAGGTTGGCGGCGATCGCCCGCAGATCGTGCCCGGCGGCCCTCAGCCCCTCGACGTCCGACATCCTGATGCCGTCGATCCACTCCATCGTCAGCACGTCGCCGCCGGTGCGCTCCCAGTCGACCTTCGGCACGCGGAATCCCGGGTCGGCCGCCGTATTCTCGGCCAGGATCGACAGGGCCGCGGCTTCCAGCCGGAGATCCATCTCGATGCGCGTCGTCTGCGCCAGCGTCTCGGTGACCTGCACCGGCCGCAGCCGGCGCGTCGATGGGAAGTACTTTTCCTGCAGCCGGGCCGCCAGGAAGTAGCTCTGCAGGTCCTGCTGGAAGCGCCGCCGCACCCCGGGCCGGATCACCTTGACGGCGACCTGCTCCGGCACCCCGTCGCGCAAAACCTCGGCCGGATGGACCTGGGCGATCGATGCCGCCGCAACCGCCTCGTCGAAGCGCGTGTAGAGCGCCTCGATCGGCCGGCCGAGCGAGGCCTCGACCAGCGCCATCGCCTCAGCCTTGGGGAAGGTGGCCATTTTGTCCTGCAGCATGGCGAGGTCGACCGCCAGGTCGTCGCCGACCACGTCGGGCCGCGTGGCCAGGAACTGGCCGAGCTTGACGTAGGACGGTCCGAGCCTGGCGATGGCATCGGCCATCCGCTCGGTGCGGCCCCGGCGGCGTGCCCGGCGCCGCGCCAGCAGCGAGGCCATCCGCCAGCCGAAGCGCGGCAGCGGCGGCAGCTGGTCGCCCGGCAGGGCCGCCACCACGCCCTCGCGCGCCATGATCCACCCCGCGCGGATCAGCCGGAACCCGGCGCCGACCTTGGTCATCGGATGGCAGGCCTCAAAGCTTCCAGCCCGAATGCAGCGCCGCGATGCCGCCCGACAGGTTGCGATAGCCGACCCGCTCGAGGCCGGCCTTGCGGAGCATGGCGGCGAAGCTCTCCTGGTTGGGGAACTTGCGGATCAACTCGACCAGATAGGAATAGGGCTCGTCGTCGCCCGCCACCCATTTGCCGATGCGGGGGATCGCGCGGAACGACCACGCCTCGTAGAGCCGGTCGATCACCGGCATGTCGACCTCCGAGAACTCCAGGCAGAGGAAGCGCCCGCCCGGCTTCAGCACCCGGAACGCCTCGCCGAGCGCCGTCTCGATATGCGGCACGTTGCGGATGCCGAAGGCGATCGTGTAGGCGTCGAAGCGCTCGTCGGCAAACGGCAGGGCCTCGGCATTGGCCTCCACGAAGTCGATCTTCTCGGCGAGCCCGAGGCGGTCGACGCGCTCGCGGCCGACCTCCAACATGGAGCCGTTGATGTCGAGCACGGTCGGCCGAGGCCAGGCGGCGCGAGGCCTCGACGATGCGCAGCGCCACGTCGCCGGTCCCTCCGGCCACGTCGAGCACCGACCAGCCCGGCCGCTTCGGCGGGTTCAGCCAGGCCACCAGGGCGTCCTTCCACAGCCGGTGCAGGCCGCCCGACATCAGGTCGTTCATCAGGTCGTAGCGGTTGGCGACGCGGTGGAACACCTCGTTGACCAGCGACTGCTTCTCGGCCGCGCCCACCTCGCGGTAGCCATAGGAGGTCTCCATGCCTCGGGCGGCCGTGACGCGCTGATCTGACATTTTGTTGACCTGTTCCGATCCGGCCGGACCATAGCCGATCGCCATAGCGGGCGCTATTGTTTAAGGGGCGCGCTGAAAGGCCGCTCGTCGGAACGCGGATTGCGGGGTCCTGCATGGTCTTGAAAGCGGAATTGCACTGCCACATCGAGGGTGCGGCAGCGCCTGAGCTCGTGATCGAGCAGGCGCGGAAATACGGCACGGACGTGTCCGGGTTCATTCAGGGCGGCGCCTTCGTCTGGCACGACTTCACCTCCTTCCTGGCCGCCTACGACGCGGCTTCCGACCTTTTCCGCTCCGAGCAGGACTATGCCCGGCTGGCCGAGCACTACCTCTCCAGCCTGGCCCGCGACGGCTGCATCTACGCCGAGTTCTTCACCTCGCCCGACCATGCCGAAAAGTCGGGCCTGTCGCCCGCCGCCTACACGACGGCGCTCGGCGAGGGCATGCTCAGGGCCAAGGCCAAGACCGGCATCGAGAGCCGCATGATCGTCACCGGGGTGCGCCATGTCGGCGTCGAGGCGATCGAGGCCGCGGCCCGCTTCGCCGCCCGCTGCGGCCACCCCCTGGTGACCGGCTTCGGCGTCGCCGGCGACGAGCGGCACGGCCATTTCGACGACTATATGCGGGCCTTCGAAATCGCCCGCGAGGCAGGGCTCGGCATCACCATCCATGCCGGCGAGTTCGGCGGCGCCGACAGCGTCAAGGCTGCGCTCGACCACATCCGGCCGTCGCGCATCGGCCACGGCGTGCGCGCCATCGAGGATCCCGTCGGTGGTGCGCCGGCTGGCCGAGGAGGGCATCGTGCTCGAATGCTGCCCGGGCTCCAACATCGCGCTCGGCCTCTTCCCGAGCTTCGCCGACCATCCTTTCATGGCGCTGCGCAAAGCCGGCTGCAAGGTGACGCTCAATTCGGACGACCCGCCCTATTTCGCCACCTCCCTCAAGCGCGAATACGACATCGGCCGCACCGAGTTCGGCCTGTCGGACCGCGAGCTGACGGCCATCACGCGGACGGCGATCGAGGCCGCCTTCGTCGACCGAAAGACCCGCGCCGCCCTGCTGAAGCGGCTCGACGGCGGCGCGCGCTAGCCGCTATCATCGCCGCCGCACCGGCTCGCATCAGCCTTCGAGGAGCAAGACCATGCAGGGCGTCACCGTCGTCGACCACCCCCTCGTCCAGCACAAGCTCACCATCATGCGCGACCGGGAAACCTCGACCGCCGGCTTTCGCCGGCTGTTGCGCGAGATCTCGCTGCTGCTCGGCTACGAGGTGACGCGCGACCTGGAGCTCACCACCAAGACCATCGAGACGCCGCTGGAGACCATGGACGCTCCCATCCTGGAGGGCAAGAAACTGGTCTTCGCCTCCGTCCTGAGGGCCGGCAACGGCCTGCTCGAAGGCCTGCTCGACCTGGTGCCGGCGGCCCGCGTCGCCCATATCGGCCTCTACCGCGACCACGACACGCTGGAGGCGGTGGAGTATTTCTTCAAGGCGCCGAGCGATCTCGCCGACCGGCTGGTCATCGTCGTCGATCCGATGCTGGCGACCGCCAACTCCGCCATCGCGGCCATCGACAAGCTGAAGTCCCGCGGCGCCACCCAGCTGCGCTACCTCTGCCTGCTCGCCGCGCCGGAGGGCATCGCGCGCTTCACCAAGGCGCATCCCGACGTGCCGGTCTTCACCGCCGCCATCGACCGCCAGCTCAACGAGAAGGGCTACATCATGCCGGGGCTCGGCGATGCCGGCGACCGCATGTACGGCACCAAATAGCCCAGCGCATATGTATAGACATATTCCTCGCGCGATTATGTATAGACATAATTGAACGCTTTCCGTCGAGCTTGAGCGATCCGGTTAAGGGGCTGGTGAAGGGTCCGCGTCCATAGTGGCCGCGCCATCTGGGCCCGTCATGCTGCGCAGCGTCTCCCTTTTCCTCCTCATCACGGCGGCGTCGCTCGCCGTCCCGTACTTCTATGCGACCGACCCGGCCGGCTTCGAGCGCTGGCTCGCCGGCTTCGGTGACGCCGGCGCCGACGGGCAGGTCTCCGGTCTGCGCGTGATGGAGGAGGCGGAGTCGCCGGCGCCCGCTCCGGCTGCGGCGCTGCTCGGCCGCAAGGTGCGGCTCGCCGCCGACCAGCGCGGGCACTTCTCCGGCGAGTTCCGCCTCAATGGGCGCAGCGTCGCGGCGATGGTCGACACCGGCGCCACCACGGTGGCGATCAACCGCACGACGGCGCGCCGCATCGGCCTCCAGCTCGCCCCTTCCGACTTCCGCTACCAGGTCAACACCGCCAACGGCCCGGCGCGCGCCGCCGGCGCCGTCATCCGCCGGCTGGAGATCGGCCGCATCGCCGTCGAGAACGTCGATGCGGTGGTTCTCGAGGACGCCGCGCTCGACGGCACGCTGATCGGCATGAGCTTCCTCAACCGGCTGTCCAAGGTCCAGGTCGAGGACGGCAGCCTGATGCTGGTGCAGTAGGAACCGGCAGGCAGCTCAGCCGCGGGGGCCGATGCGCCGCACCACCGCCTTCTGCGCCGGCGGCTTCGCCTCGCCGATCGTGTAGGCGGCGGCGACAGCCGAGGCGGCGCGCGCCGCGTGGTCGTCGCTGCGCGCATGGACGAGCGCCAGCGCCTCGCCGCGCCGCACCTCGGCGCCCACCGGCAGAAGCCGGGTGATCCCCACGGCGTGGTCCACCTCGTCGCCCGGCCGCGTCCGGCCGCCGCCCAGCGCCACCACGGCCAGCCCGACGTCGCGCGTCGCGATGCCCGTGACGAAGCCGTCCCGCTCGGCCTTCACCGCCCGTTCGAGCGGCACCGCGGGCAGATGGCGGCCGCTTCGCTCGACGAAGTCGGCTGGGCCCGCCCAGCGCCTCCACCATGCGCCCGAAGGTTTCCGCGGCGCGCCCGCTCTCCAGCGCCTCGCCGGCCCGGTCGAGCCCGGAGGCCCGCGAGCCGGCGATGCCGGCCGCGTGCAGCATCTCGGCCGCCAGCGCCAGCGTCACCTCGGAGAGCCGCCGGTCGCGGCGTCGGCCGGTGAGGAACTCGACCGCATTGGTCACCTCCAGCGCATTGCCGGCCGCCGAGGCGAGCGGCTCGTGCATGCCGGTGATCAGCGCCGAGGTCGGCAGGCCGGCGCCGTTGGCCACCTCGACCAGGCTCGTCGCCAGCGTCGTGGCGTCGCGGCTCTTCGCCATGAAGGCGCCGTTGCCGACCTTGACGTCGAGCACCAGGGAGCCGAGCCCCGCCGCGAGCTTCTTCGACAGGATGGAGGCGGTGATGAGCGGCACCGATTCGACGGTGGCGGTGACGTCGCGGATCGCGTAGAGCCGCTTGTCGGCCGGCGCCAGGTCGGCGGTCTGGCCGATGATGGCGCAGCCCGCCCGGCTCACCGCGCGCTTGAGCAGCGTCAATTCGGGCTGGCTGCGATAGCCGGGAATGGCGTCCATCTTGTCGAGCGTGCCGCCGGTGTGACCGAGGCCGCGGCCGGAGATCATCGGCACGTAGGCGCCGCAGGCGGCGACGATCGGCGCCAGCATCAGCGAGACGTTGTCGCCGACGCCGCCGGTGGAATGCTTGTCGGTGACCGGCCCCGGCAAATGCGACCAGTCCAGCACCCGCCCCGAATCGCGCATGGCCAGCGTGAGCGCGACGGCCTCGGCGCGGCTCATGCCGTTGAAGAACACCGCCATGGCGAAGGCAGCGGCCTGTCCTTCCGCCACCGCCCCCGAGGTCAGCCCGGCGATGAAGGCGGCGATGTCCTCGGCCGACAGCGCCTGGCCGTCGCGCTTGGTGCGGATGATCTCCTGCGGCAGCATATCTAGGCGCGGGCGGCAAACAGCGCCGCCAGGATGCCGGCCAGGCGTGCGCCGCCGAGCGGCGCCACGTCCTTGGTCTCCTGGTGCGACAGCTCCGCGCCCGTCATCCCGGCGGCGAGGTTGGTGATCACCGAGCAGGCAGCCACCCGGAGGCCGTAGAAGCGGGCGAGGATCACCTCCGGCACGGTCGACATGCCGACCGCTTGGGCGCCGAGCAGGCGTGCCATGTGAATCTCGGCCGGCGTCTCGAAGGACGGTCCGGAGAACCACATGTAGACCCCCTTGTGGAGCTCGGTGCCGCTGGCCGCCGCGGCCGCCTCGATCTCGCCGCGCAGCGCCGGGTCGTAGGCCTCGGTCAGCCCGACGAAGCGACGGTCGCTCGGCTCGCCGAACAGCGGATTGGTGCCCGAGAAATTGATGTGATCGGTGATCAGCATCACCGAGCCAGGCGGCATCCCGGGATCGAGCGACCCGGCCGCGTTGGTCAAAAGCAGCTCGGACACCCCGAGGCCGGCGAGCGTCTCGATCACCGGACGCATCGCCGCTGCGTTGCCGTGCTCGTAGTAGTGGGCGCGGCCGGCCAGCATCAGCACCGGCTGGCCGCCGAAGCGGCCGGCCACCGCCATTCCCGCATGGCCGGTGACGCCGCTCGCCGGAAAGCCCGGCAGCTCGCCGTAGGGGATGCGCACCGCGTCCTCGACCCGGTCGACCAGGCCGGAGAGCCCGGAGCCCAGCACGATGGCCGTGGCCGGCGCAAGGCCGCCCAGCCGCTCGGCGAGGCGCTTGGCCGCGTCCGTCACCGCAGCACCTCGCCGGCGAAGCCATAGGGCAGCATGTCGCCGAGCCGCACCGTCTCCACCACGCCGGTCGCGTCGCACAGGATAGAGCTTGGCGTCCGGGCCGGCGAACTCGGCCAGCCGCTGGCGGCAGCCGCCGCAAGGGGTGATCCGCGCCATGCGCTCCGCCACCACGGCGATCTCGCTGATCGTCCCGCCGCCGGCCATCACGTAGTGGCCGAGCGCCGTCGTCTCGGCGCACCAGCCTTCCGGAAACGACGCAACCTCGATGTTGGCGCCGGCGAAGATGCGCCCGTCCTCGGTGCGGATCGCCGCCCCGACCGGGAATTTGGAATAGGGCGCGTAGGCCTTGGCCATCGCCGCCACCGCCGCCTCGAAGAGATCCCGCGCCACGCTCAACGCTCCTTCACGTAGGGCACGCCGCCGGCCCGCGGCGGGATCGCCTTGCCGATGAAGCCGGCGAGCAGGATGACGGTGAGCACGTAGGGCAGGGCCTGCATCAGCTGCACCGGGACCTTGCCGATGACCGGCCAGGGCATGCCCTGGAAGCGGATCGAGGCGGCCTCCAGGAAGCCGAACAGCAGGCAGGCGAACATCGCCGGCACCGGCCGCCATTTGGCGAAGATCAGCGCCGCCAGCGCGATGAAGCCCTTGCCCGCGGTCATGTCCTTGACGAAGCCGGCATTCTGCGCGACCGACAGGTAGGCGCCGGCGACGCCGGTCAGGATGCCGGTGCAGATCAACGCGCGATAGCGCAGCCAGGCCACCGAGATACCGGCCGTGTCGACGGCGGCCGGGTTCTCGCCGACTGCCCGGAGGCGCAGCCCGAAGCGCGTCCTGAACAGCACCCACCAGGTGAACGGCACCATCAGGAAGGCGACGTAGACCAGCAGCGAATGGCCGGAGATGAGCTCCGAGTAGATCGTGCCGAGCACCGGCACGCCGCGCAGCGCCTCGGCGCCGGGCAGCTCGATGGCGCTGAAGCGGGCCGGCCCGGAGAGCGCCGGCGTGCGGCCGCCCTGCCTGAACCAGGCCTGGCCGAGGATGATGGTCGAGCCGGCGGCGATGAAGTTGATGGCGACGCCGGAGACGATCTGGTTGCCGCGATGGGTGATCGAGGCGAAGCCGTGCACCATCGCCAGCAGCACGGCGATCAGCATCGCCGCGACGAGGCCGAGCCAGGCCGAGCCGGTGACCGCCGCGGCAGCGGCGCCGGCAAACGCGCCGGCCAGCATCTTGCCTTCCAGCCCGATGTCGAAGACGCCCGCCCGCTCCGAATAGAGCCCCGCCAGGCAGGCGAGCAGGAGCGGCACCGAAACGCGGATGGTGGCGTCGAGCAGCTGGATCAGCGCGTCCATCAGGCGCCCTCCCGCCGCGGTGCCGGCAGCCCGACGGAGCGCGGGCTGAACGAGGCGAACAGCGCCTGCACGGCCGGCCGGAACATGTTCTCCAGCGCTCCGGCAAACAGGATCACCAGCCCCTGGATGATGACGATCATGTCGCGGCTGATCGCCGGCATCTCGAAGGCCAGCTCGGCGCCGCCCTGGTAAAGCATCCCGAACAGGATCGCCGCCGGGACGATGCCGGCGGGATGCGAGCGCCCCATCAGCGCCACCGCGATGCCGACGAAGCCCGCCCCGGAAACGAAGTCGAGCGCGACGCGATGCTGGTCGCCCATGATCGGGTTGAGCGCCATCATGCCCGCCAGCGCGCCGGAGATCATCATGGTGACGACGATGATGCGGCTCTCCGAGATGCCGGCATAGCGCGCCGCCTTGGGGGAGAAGCCGTAGGTGCGCATCTCGTAGCCCAGCCGCGTGCGCCAGATCAGCGCCCACACCAGCACGGCCATCACCAGCGCCAGCAGGAAGGAGATGTTGAGCGGCGCCGAGCGCACCGACAGCCCGAACGCCTCCAGCAGCCAGTTGAGCTTCGGCAGCTGGGCACCGGGCAAAAGGGTGCGCGTCTCCGGCGCCATCGATCCCGCCGGCTTGAGGACGTCGACCAGCATGTAGACCATCACGCTGGCGGCGATGAAGTTGAACATGATGGTGGTGATGACGATGTGCGAGCCGCGCTTGGCCTGCAGGTAGGCGGGCAGGAACGCCCACAGCGCACCGACCGCAGCCGCACCGAGGATCGCCACCGGGAAGGTCAGCCACCACGGGAAGATCGCGTCGAGCGACAGGCAGACCAGCGCCACGCCGAGCCCGGCGATGTAGGCCTGGCCTTCGCCGCCGATGTTGAACAGCCCGGCATGGAAGGCCACCGCCACTGCCAGGCCGGTGAAGATGAAGTTGGTGGCGTAAAACAGCGTGTAGGCGATGTTCTGGCCGTTGCCGAAGGCGCCTTCGACCAGGATCACTGCGGCGCGCAGCGGGTTCTCGCCGACCAGCAGCACCACCAGCCCCGCCACGACGAAGGCGACGAACAGATTGATCAGCGGGATCAGACCGTAGTCGGCCCAGGCCGGCAGCTTGGCATAGGGCGTGCTCATTCCGCCGCCTCCTGCCGCTCGACGCCTGCCATCAGCAGGCCGAGCTCGCCTTCGGTCGCCTCGGGACCGCGCTCGCCCACCACGCGCCCGGCGAACATCACCAGGATGCGGTCGGACAGCGAGCGGATCTCGTCGAGCTCGACCGAGACCAGGAGCACCGCCTTGCCTTGGTCGCGCATGGCGATCAGCCGCTTGTGGATGAACTCGATGGCGCCGACGTCGACGCCGCGCGTCGGCTGGCCGACGATCAGCACGCCGGGATCCTGCTCCATCTCGCGCGCCAGCACGATCTTCTGCTGGTTGCCGCCGGAGAAGTTGGCGGTTTTCAGATGGCAGTTTGCCGGGCGGATGTCGTATTTGGCGATCTTGTCGTCGGCATCCTTGCAGATCGCGTCGATGTCGAGGAACGGCCCTCTCAGGTAGTCTTGATGGTCGTGATAGCCGAGGATCGAGTTCTCGTTCTCCTGGAACGGCAGCACGAGCCCGACATGGTGCCGGTCCTCTGGCACATGCGCCAGGCCGCGGTCGCGCAGCTCGCCGGGGTCGGCGAAGCCCGCCACCTCGATGGCCTGCCCGTCGAGCTCGACGCTGCCGGAAATCGCCGGCCGAATGCCGGAAATCGCCTCGATCAGCTCCGACTGGCCGTTGCCGGCGACGCCGGCAATGCCGACGATCTCGCCGGCGCGCACGTCGAAGGACACGTCGTCGACCATCAGCACGCCGCGCGAATCCTTGACGCTCAGATTGCGCACCGAAAGCTTGACGGCGCCCGGCTTGGCCTCGCCCTTTTCCACGCGCAAGAGCACGCGGCGGCCGACCATCAGCTCGGCCAGCTCCTCGACCGTCGTCTTCTTCGTCTCGCGCGTCGCCACCATCGTGCCCTGCCGCATCACCGAGACGTTGTCGGTGATCGCCATGATCTCGCGCAGCTTGTGGGTGATCAGCACCACCGTCTTGCCCTGGTCCTTGAGCTGCTTGAGGATGCGGAACAGATGGTCGGCCTCGGCCGGCGTCAGCACGCCCGTCGGCTCGTCGAGGATCAGGATGTCGGCGCCGCGGTAGAGCGCCTTGAGGATCTCCACCCGCTGCTGCAGGCCGACGGGCAGCTCCTCGACCACCGCGTCGGGGTCGACCTCCAGCCCGTACTCGCGCTCCAGCCGCTCCAGCTCGGAGCGCGCCTTGGCGATCGAGGATTTGAGCAGCGCCTCCGCCTCCGCGCCGAGGATCACGTTCTCCAGCACGGTGAAGTTCTGCACCAGCATGAAATGCTGGTGGACCATGCCGATGCCGGCTGCGATGGCGTCGTTGGGCGTGCTGATCGCCGTCGGCTTGCCGTTGACGCGGATCTCGCCGCTGTCGGCCTGGTAGAACCCGTAGAGGATCGACATCAGCGTCGACTTGCCGGCGCCGTTCTCGCCGATGATGCCGTGGATGGTGCCGCGGGGAACGGTGAGCTCGATGTCGCGATTGGCGCGAACTGCGCCGAAGCTCTTGTTGATGCCTATGAGCTCGATTGCAGGTTCCGCCATCGGCCGGCCCCCTCCGTTGTTGCGGCCCGCTATTTTTATCGGTCGGTCAAATTTCCTACCATGCCGCCGTTCCCCTTGCCAATCGGCGCGGCTTGGCCGCCACTCTCGACAAATCGGCGCCCGCTTGTCAATTTCCGTTGCGCCGCAGGCGCCTGGAGGCCCGCATGACCGCATCCGCCGACGACCGGCTCACCACGCTGGAAATGCGCTTTGCCGAGCAGGAGCGGACGATCGACGAGCTGTCGGCCGAGATCGCCCGCCAATGGACGGTGATCGAACGTCTGGAGAAAACGCTCGACGCGCTTGCCCAGCGCTTCGTCGCGCTGGAGGAGCAGGCGACGCCGCGGCCCGAGGCGACGCGGCCGCCGCACTGGTGAGCAGGCAGACTTCGCAGAGCCGCTCGCTGGTTCGCGAGATCAGGCAGGTGAGCCGCCGTCGGCCTGGTGGCTGCCGCGCGCCGCGCGGAAGGCCTCCACCTGTGGCCACCAGCGGGCCAGGACGTCCCGCCCGACCGCCGACAGGCTGATCCCTTCGAGCGAGGCGCGCAGGCGCACCGAGCCGGCCGGGCGGCCGAGCTCGCGGGCGATCGCCCGCAGCCTCACATGGCGGGTGGCGAGCACCCGGAGGCGCTCGATGTCGGATTGCGTCCAGTGCCGAGAACCATGCTGCATCCCCCAAACTCCACAGCTCCGCGCACGCGCCGCAGCGGCCGTGCGACAACCGGCTCAGGCCGGACGAGCTTCCCGCAGGCTCATGGACTTCTGAGCTGAGCCAGTGTCGCAAAACCTGGTTATGACGCGCAACATGAATCGGTAATTGGGGTGCTCATATTTGCTGTGAGCAACGGGCCAAAACCCGGGACAAGGCGGGCGGCCTACCAGCCGCCGGCCGGTCCGGAGGCGCGCCCGCCTCCGGCATGTCGATCAACTCGGTCGGCGTACTGCCTCAATAGGGGCAGGCGTTGTCCGACATGTAGTCGTGCACCTGGATCGTGCCGGCGATGATGTCGGCCTTGGCCTTTTCGGCCGCCGCCTTCATCTCGTCGGTCACCAGCGCCTTGTTGTTGTCGTCCATGGCGTAGCCGACGCCGTCTTCCTTGAGGCCGAGATTGTTGAGGCCGGGCGTGAACTTGCCGTCCTGGGCGTCCTTGAAGGCGTTGTAGACGGCGACGTCGACGCGCTTGACCATCGAGGTCAGCACCTTGCCGGGCTGCAGCCCGTTCTGGTTGGAATCGACGCCGATGCCGAGCTTGCCGGCATCCGCCGCCGCCTGCAGCACGCCGACGCCGGTGCCGCCGGCCGCCGCATAGACCACGTCGGCGCCCTGGTCGATCTGCGACTTGGCGATCTCGCCGCCCTTGGTCGGGTCGTTCCAGGCCGCCGGCGTGTCGCCGGTCATGTTCTGGATGACGTCGGTCGCGCCGGCCGCCTTGGCGCCGCCGACATAGCCGCAGCCGAACTTGCGGATCAGCGGGATGTCCATGCCGCCGACGAAGCCGACCTTCTTGGACTGCGAGGCCATCGCGGCCAGCACGCCGACCACGTAGGAGCCCTCGTGCTCCTTGTAGACGACCGAGCGCACGTTGGGCGCGTCGACCACCATGTCGATGATGGCGAACTGCAGGTCGGGGAATTCGGCCGAAACCTTCTTCAGCGCCGCCTCCCACGAGAAGCCGGCCATGACGATCGGGTTGTTGCCGTCCTCGGCGAACTTGCGCAGCGCCTGCTCGCGCTGGGCGTCGTTCTGGATCTCGAAGTCGCGATACTCGATGCCGGTCTCGGCCTTGAACTTCTCGGCGCCGTTATAGGCCGCCTCGTTGAAGGATTTGTCGAACTTGCCGCCGAGATCGTAGATGATCGCCGGCTTGATGTCGGCGGCGAAGGCGCCGGCGGACATCGCTGTGGCGGCCAAAAGGCCGAGGACGATACGCTTCATGTAATCCACCCCTGTCGGTTTTTTCCAATCGGACCGCCGCGCGATCGGCGCGCGGACGACGCCTGGCGGGCTCTTGTCCACCCGCTCGCCGGCCAATCTGGCACGCCGCGGCGGAAAATTCACGCGGAATTTTGGCCCTTCCGAGACGGCCAGGCGACGCCGGTGCCGACCGGCGCCGCATGGGAAAAGCCGGTCCTGGCGAGGTACTGCTGGTGGGCCGCCTCGGCCAGGTAGAATGCCGGGACCTGGCGGATCTCGGTGGTGATGCGGCCCCGCCCGGCCTCGCCGAGCGCCCTCTGGTAGGCCTCGCGCGAGGCGAGCGCGGCGGCCGCCTGCGCCTCGCTCTCGGTGAATATCGCCGAGCGGAACGGCGTGCCGACGTCGCTGCCCTGCCGCATGCCTTGCGTCGGGTCGTGCTTCTCCCAGAACAGGCCGATGCAGGTCGTCGAGCCCGACCAGGGCGGGATCGTAGACGATCCGCACCACCTGTGCGTGTCCGGTCATGCCGGTCGACACCTCCTGGTGGGTCGGGTGCGGCGTCTCGCCGCCGGCATACCCGGCCGCGGTGACCCACACGCCATGCCGTTGCCAGAACAGGCGCTCGGCAGCCCAGAAAGAGCCCATGCCGAACAGCACGCTGCCGCTGCCGGGCGGAAACGGACCGTCGAGCGGCCGACCGTTGACGAAATGGCGCCCGGCCGGCGCGGCGGGTGCTGCGCGGCCGGCCAGCGCCTCGCCTGGCCCGGGCAGGATGAGCTTGCGGTTCAGCATGTCGCTCAGGAAGAACATCTGTGCCCTTGGCTCACGCTTCGGGAGCGAAGTCGGCGGGCCGCCGCCGCCTGTGGCCGATCGCATAGAGAAGCAGCGCCAGGGCGCCGAAGACGACGAAGCCGGGCAGCCTCAGCACGGCGAGCAGCAGCGGGTCCCAGGCCGCCTGGCCGAGATGGCCGCGCACGCTCTGCTCGGCCCAGGCGAGCTGGTCCGGCAGCACGGCGGCCCAGCTTTCGATGAGCGGCGTGGTGACCAGCGCCGAGGCGGCGATGGAACGCGTGGCGTCGGTCACCGCCATGATGGTGGCGACGGCCAGCGCCAGGCTGGCGAGCAGGCGGAAGAGCAGTTTCACCATGGTCGGACCTCGAGGGGCTCGCCTGCCAGACATATGGCGCGCCGCGTCGCCAGGCAATCCACCGCCGCCGCCGTCGACAGAAATGCCGGCGGGCGCCTTGGCTTTTGCCGATTCATCGACTAGATGAGCCCCGGCGCTGCCGCCCTCGCGGCGAAGGCGCCCGCGGAGAGGTGGCCGAGTGGTTGAAGGCGCACGCCTGGAAAGTGTGTATACGGCAAAACCGTATCGGGGGTTCGAATCCCCCTCTCTCCGCCAGCTGGGCTAGCTAACCTCTGATTCTGCGTTATATTCTAGTCGAACTGCCCGTCGTTCCTATTTCTGTTCCCAATTGGGCGCTTTCTAGCGGGCCTAATGGCTGCCCGGGAAAGGCCCGATCCTGGCGGGGCGATGCCCAGACTGGAAGAGGTTGCTGTGGAGATTGGCGATCCACTGCTTGCCCTCCGTGGTCAGCTCCAGATAGCGGAGGGCGTCACCGATATAAGGCTCGACCTGCAGCGTGTAGAAGTCGGTGAAAATTGCGCCGAGATCAGCACAGTTCCTGCAGCCAAGTTTTTCCGTCATCCCGATCTCAGAAAACTCGGCAAAAAGCGCGGTCAGCTTGCGATGGTAGAAGGGGTCGGCGAGTTGGCCGATCAGGTCGGCGGCTCTGACCAACGCCGGCTCGGTGTTGGTGGCCTGGTATGCCGGGTCGTTCGGCACCGGAAAGCGCGTCATCTCGATCGCCGCGACGATGCGCTCCTCGTCGACGAACTTCGAGGACGTAAAACGTTGGCGCGCATAGATCTTGGCACGGTCAATGTGATAGGGCGCAAGCACTGCGTCGGAGGCGCCGCGCGGGGGCGTGAAGCGGTCTCCGGCCTCGTTCATGACGATGCTGTCGTCGGTGTCGCCGTCGCACACGCCGCGCGCCATGCCGATATCGTGGACCAGCAGCGCGCAGGTATAGTGCAGCCAGTCATCGGGCGTCAGGGATTCCGAAAGCAGTCGGCCGCGAATGATCTGTTGCCCGGCCAGCGTGACCATGAGCGTATGCTCGATGTTATGATAGAGCGCGTTCGAATTGCCGATGCGCTCCAAAACAAGGCGAGCCGCCCCGCTCATGTAACTCGCATATTCCGGATTGCGATGCGAAAAATATTGGAGATAGAGTTCCGACACGTGGTCGCCGAGCCGGTCGGCCATGATGGAGATCGGATTGAGCATGACAATCGTTCCCAACCAATTTGAAATCGCACTGGCGATGCTACCACGCCGCGGACGAAGATTTCTTGTCGAAGTTTGGTCCGGCAGCAGCCTTTCGATGGCACTTCAGTGAATGCGTCAACTCGATCCAAAAATAGCATTGCGGAAAATGACTCTGTCGGACGTCCCCATCCTGGCTATTTGGGATAGGCAACCTCACGTCATCGCGGCCACCAGCGATGACCCGGGTCAGACCAAGGCGTTTGGCGAAAAGCACTATTGGCCAGACGCACTTGCAAGGGTGGCCCCAGACAGCCAGTACTTCATCGCTGAACGCGATGGCCGACCCATAGGGGCGATGCAAGTCATCGATCCCCATACGGAGGAAACGCACTACTGGGGCGAAATCGAGCCCAATCTGAGGGCTATCGACATCTGGATAGGAGACGCAGAAGACCTCGGAAAGGGGTATGGCGAGACCATGATGCGGCTGGCATTCCAGATGTGCTTTTCGGATCCCAGCGTGACAGCCATCGTCATCGATCCTCTCGCAAGCAACGTACGCGCCCACAAATTCTACCGACGACTTGGCTTCATGCCCGAAGGGAGACGTTCGTTCGGGGAAGACGACTGTCTGGTGCACCGCCTCACGCGCGCAAGCTGGGCTTCGAATGGCGATCCTCATTTGCGAGCAAATCGACGAGAGGCGCGATAAGTTTCTGGTGGGATGGCAAACGCGACCCGAATTTGCCATATGACTTTAGACAAGGAGCGGTCTGAGATGCTTACATATCCAGCGAAAGTCATGCTGCTGACGTTTGCGATGGTTGGCTGCACTCTGGCCCCGAGCGCGAACGCCGCCGAGGAACCCGGCCTTGGGACTGTGGTTCCTCAAGCCGAGATGACCATGTTCTGCCAAAAGGCTGCGGCAGCTAGATTTGATGCTCAACCCGACGCCATCACGACAGATCCGCCGATCCGGCGTGAAGGAAGGCTCCTGGTGTTGGGGACGGTCAATAGCGACGACACCGACCAGGAGTCCGGGTTTGACTGCCGCTTCGAGGAGAACGGTGCCTATCTCGGGATCATCGATGCCCCGGCGGATGAATGACGAGAGGGCCGGCGATTGCCGCCTAGCGGAGCTCGCCGCCGTCCAGGCCACAGTGACGGACGACCTGGTCGGCTGAGAAGCGGGCTGCGCGTCGCCAGGCTTCGTCGGTGTCACCTCGATAGCTGACCAATCGTCCGCAGACGGACCGACTGTCGTCGACGTCGAGCACCGAGTATTCGACCCAACCGATCAACGTGCTGGTCTTCCGAACGATTCCGATCACCAGGTAGTCCGCGCCTGCATCTTTGGCGAACGCCGAAAGCGCCAGAAATCCGGGATCGGTAGCGGTGCACTGTTTTCCCTGACAAGGCAGATCGGCAATCTCGAAGCCGCCCAACTCGGATAGCTGCTGGCGCATATAGGCACTGAAGTCGGCAAGGCGCCGCTGGTGCTCGACCGACTGGTCCACGGCTTCGCCGGATGTGTCGGAGAAGTCAAACTCCGCAACGGCGAGGGTCGGCTTTTGAGCTGCCGCCGCGGCCCCTGTGTGCAGACATAGTGCTATTGCCCAGATCGACAGGAGGTGTCTCACATTGGCTCCGACGGTTGCGATACCGGCCAGGTTCTATCCGGATCAAGGCGCTTCATCCAGGAGCGCCGGCGACGTATCGCCCGACGCACCGAGACCGCACAGCCGGGGCCCGAAACCACTCGGTGGGCTCAGCGGTTAGTGGGAATCCTCGAGATCGAGCCTGGCCGCTTCGCCGTCGTGCCGGGCTTGTTCCTCCGCGGCCGCATGGCGGCAACGGCAGCCACGATGGCAGCGGGGCCGATCGGGCGATACTTCCTCACCAAATTCTGCGGGGTCGGGGCCTTGGCGTCGCTGGTTTCGCATGAACATTCCTCTCTTTCCTTTCTCGCCAGTCCCATGAGCCAACGACCGCGCGTCCGAGAGGTTCCTGGATTCGATGTCGCACCCCTAGCCTGTCGAGCGACGGCTGGTCCGGCTGAAGAATCGCGGCGACCGCCGGATTGCCCTCCGCTTCCAGTGCGACGAAGAGCCTCGCGGGCCCACAGATAGGACAAGTGCAAAATCTCGGCGTGGCGCTCGAAATCGGTGATGCGAATGCCGGCCGGCGGCGGTGGCCGCATCTCGTGATCGAGCGGCATTTCCGACAAGGCGTCGTAGCGCTGATGTGCGACCAGGCTTCGCCACAAGCACGTTGACGGCGCTCGGCGCCTTCGGAAGCCGCCTCTTGCGGAACGGCATCAACATCGCTGCGACCAGCTCGAGCCGACCCGGCAGCGCCGCATAGTCGACGTCGAACGTCTCCGACGCGGCGTTGCCGAAGTGGACGACGAGGTTGGGGCCGCTCTTGAGCTGATGCATCGGCATCACCGGGACGTTGTCGACCAGGCATCCGTCGACCAGCATGTCGCCGGCGGGCGTATAGAACGGCGGCAACAGGCCTGGGATCGCGCTCGATGCGCGGACCGCCTGCCAGAGCAATCCCGTGCGGATCAGTTCGAGGCGATGGCTGGAAAGATTGCTCGCGACCGCCGCGAACGGCCGCCAGCAATCCTCGATCCGGCAGGCGGGCCCGTACTGCTCGGCCAGCGCCCGGTCCAGCGCCTTGTGATCGAGCAGCGCATAGCGTGGCCAGGTCGGACGCCGAAAGCTGCGGCTCCGAATGAAGATCTCGTGCGCGCCACGCTCGAGATCGTCGGCTTCGTAGTTCTTGGCAAAGCCCGCCGCCATCGCGGAGCCGACGCTGGTGCCGACAAAGATGTCGAACATCACGCCGCGCTCGCGAAACGCCTTGTAGATGCCGGCATGCGCCGCGCCGAAGCTGCCGCCGCCGGCCGCCACGAAGCCGATGGCGCGGCCGGCCAGGAAGCGGACCAGGCTGTCGACGTCGCGCTGGTCCTCCAGCGCGACATGGTGATGCATGAAGCATGGCAGGCGGGCCAGCCACGCCGCCGTGCCGCTGACCTCGTTGCTGCGCCGATCATGGACCCGTACCAATCGGCGGGCCGAGGCGGGATGGACCCCGCATGCAAAAGTTTCGACCTCGGTCGGCCCTTCAGCGGGGGCATCCCCGCGGCAAATGAACACCACCATGTCGGCCTGGCGGATCGCCTTGCGCGTCCACGCCGAGGCGTCGCGGCCGCCGAAATAGACCACCAGCCGCGCATTCTGCTCGAGCTCGTTGAGCCAATCGGTGACCTCGGAAGCATCCAGCGCCCGGCCCGGGAACATCGCCTCGACCCGCTCCGGGTCGACGACCTCGGCATCGGTCCCGGCAAGCGCATCGCGCATGCGCCGCTCGAAGGCCGCTGGAACCGGCTCCCGTCCGCCGGCGATCAGCGCCAGCGTGCGCGCCGTCGGCGAGGTTCGGATCGTCGGCAGGCGCTCGGTCCGCTCCGCAAAGCGCAGCGCCAGGGCCGCCAGCAGCGCCTCGGCGATCGCCGGCGTGTCTTCGGCCAGGGCGTGATAAGCGGCGCGCGTCAGCTCCAGCACGCTGGTGTCGCGGATGGCGATCACGTTGGCGGTGCGCGGAACGTTGGCGAAGAAGCCGATCTCGCCGACCAGTTCGCCTGCCCGCAGCTCCGCGAATGGCAGGGTTTCGCTGGTCCGCCGCACGGCGAGCGCACCGTGCAGCACCATGTAAAGGGCGTCGGAGGGATCGCCCTGCGCGACCAGCACTTCCCCGCGCACCAGGTCCCGTCGCACCATCGCGCCGAGGGTTTTCCGACGCTGTTCGCGATCAAGCCTCCGGAACAGCGCAAGGTCCTCGGACCCGCTTCCCCAGGCAAATGGCGCTTCTGGTCTGTTCATCAGCCCCATTTTACCGCTCTGCGGCCCTCTTCGCGAGCCACCAACTTTGGCGTCACGGCGCGCCTTGCAGGGCCGAGCGCGGGATCGATTCGACGAGGCGGCGCGTATACGGGTGCTGCGGGTCGCCGATCACCCGCTCCGTCGGCCCCTCTTCGACGATCTCGCCGAGATAGAGGACATAGATCCGGTCGGCGATCTGCCGGACCACCGCGAGGTCGTGCGTGATGAAGAGATAGGAAAGCCGGTGCTCGGCCTGCAGCGCGCTTGAAGAGGTTGAGGACCTGCGCCTGCACCGAGACGTCGAGCGCCGACACCGGCTCGTCGCAGACCAGGATCGCCGGCTTGACGGCCAGCGCGCGTGCGATCGCCACCCGCTGGCGCTCGCCGCCCGAAAGCGACGCAGGACGCCGCCTGGCGTACGTCGGCAGACAGGCCGACCTCGGCGAGCAACGCGGCGATCCTGCCCGGCGTGGCCGGACCGGTGGCGCCCGCCGACGCCGAGAGCGCCTCGCCGAGGGCCTGGCCGATGCTGTGCCTGGGATTGAGTGTCGAGTACGGATCCTGGAAGACCATCTGGATCGTTCGCCGGACGCGGGCGCGGTCCGCCTTCGCCATGGCACCGAAATCTGCCGCCGGGACGCCGTCGATGCGGATGTCGCCGGCGGTCGGCGTTTCGAGGCCGACGAGGCAGCGCCCGAGCGTCGTCTTGCCGGAGCCGGATTCTCCGACCAGTCCGACGCTCTCTCCAGGCATGATGTGCAGGGATACGCCCCTCACCGCGCGGACGGGCAGCCGCGCCTGCCGGCGAACGTCTTGACGAGCGCGTCGACGCGGACGATCGCCCCTTCGGCGTCGCTCCCGCGCGGCGTCGGCGGCGCCGGCGACAGCGCCGCCCTGCGCAGGGCGTCGAGCTCGCCCTGGATCTCGTCCTGGCGGATGCAGGCCGTGAGCCTGCCAGCGCCGCGAGGGGCCAGCGGCGGCTTGCCGGCGCGGCAGATCGGCTTCGCCCAGTCGCAGCGGTCGGCGAAGCCGCATCTGTCGACGACATCGGCGGCGCGCGGCACGGAGCCGCGGATCGCCACGAGCCGAGGCACGCGGATGTCGGCCGGCGGTTCCGACAGAGAAGCCCCAACGTGTAGGGATGGAACGGCTGGCGCTCGACGGCGGCGGCGTCGCCGACTTCGAGCAGCGAGCCGGCATAGAGCACGTAGATGCGTCGGCAGGTCGAGAAGGCGAGCCGCAGGTTGTGCGTGATCAGGATCAGGCTCATGTGCCGCTCGCGCTGGACGCGTCGCAGAAGCTTGATGATCTCCGCCTGGGTCGTCACGTCGAGCGCCGTCGAGGGCTCGTCGGCGATCAGCAGCTCCGGGTCGCGGGCCAGGGCTGCGGCAAGCGCGACGCGCTGGCACATGCCTCCGGACAGCTGGAAGGGCATACGGCGGGCCACGTCCTCGTCGACGATGCCGACTTCCGCGAGGCGCCGCTTCACCTCCGCCGCGCGCGCCGCACGCGACGCGAATTCGGGCCGGTCGCGCAGCATCTCGTCGATGTGGTCGCCGCTCCGCATCAGCGGGTTCAGCATCGTAAATGGGTCCTGCATGAGCATCGACACGCGAAATCCGCGGATCTTGCGCAGTTCGCTCTCGGCAAGTCCCGTCAAGGGGATGCCATCCAGCGCCACCTTGCCCGTGGCCGTTATGCCGGGCGGCAATATGCCGGCGATCGCCCGCGCGGTGAGCGATTTGCCGGATCCCGAACTCGCCGACGATCGCGATCGTCTCGCCGCGCTGCACCGCTAGGTCCAGGGACGCCGCGATGGGCACGGCGCCGTGCGAGATCGCCAGCCCCTCGACCTCGAGCAGCGGGCTTGCCTGACCGGGGCCGGACGCGCTCCGGTTCACTTTGCGAACCGCTCGAACAGCCAGTCGCCGATGAGGTTCATGCTGACCGCGGTCAGGATGATCATGGCCGCGGGCAGGAGCAGCCCGACGGGATTGGAGAAAAGGATGTTGCGGTTCTCGAAAAGCATGCGCCCCCAGTCTGGGGTGCCTGGCTCGACGCCGAGGCCCAGGAAGGACAGCCCGGCGAGATTGACCAGGGCGAAGGCGAAATCGAGGACGACATAGGCGAGGATGATCGGCAGCACGTTGGGCAGGATGTGGACGAAAAGGATGCGCGTCTTCGAGATGCCGAGCGTGCGCGCAGCGTCGATATAGGGAAGCGGGCGCTGCTCGAGGACCGCGCTGCGCACGATGCGCGTGTCGGGGGCGGTGAACAGGACCATCAGCACGAAGACGGCGGTCCAGTACCCGCCCCCCACGACGCCGACGACGACGATCGCCACCAGCGGCCCCGGCAAGGCGAACATGAAATCCACCCAGCGCATGATCGACGCATCGACCAGGCCGCCGAGATAGCCCGAAAGGAGGCCGAGCAGCGTGGCGATCGCGAAAGCCCCGGCGGCGACCACGATCGGGCCGACCAGCGCCGTTCGGGCCCCGTAGATCACGCGCGACAGCACGTCGCGGCCGAGCAGATCCGTTCCAGCGAGATGGGCGGCCGAGGGTGGCGTATCGCCGACCGCCAGCTGCTGGAGGAATGGCGAATCGGGGGCGATGCGCTCGCCGAAAACGGCGCAGATCACCACCACCGCGACGATCAGCGCGGCAACGAGGATGATGATCGGCGTCTGCCGTGGCTGCCGGGTCTTTAGCGGTTCGCCGATGGCTGAAGCACTCATGATTCGACTCTTCCGAAGCGGATTCTCGGGTCGATCAGCGTGTAGATCACGTCGATCGCCAGGTTGATCAGGACGACGAAGACGGAGAACAAAAGGGTCGTGCCCTGGATCACCGGGATGTCTCGCTTCTGGATCGCGTCGACCGTCAAGGCGCCGAGCCCCGGTAGGGCGAAGGTGACCTCGACGTAGATGGCGCCGGCCACGGTGCCGACGACGATGAGCCCGGCAGCGGTGACCACCGGGATGAGGGCGTTCCGCAGCACGTAGGCAAGGAAGATACGACGCGAGCTCAGTCCGCGCGCCCGCGCAAAGGTGACGTAGTCCCGGTCCAGCTCCTCGATCATCGCCGCGCGCGTGATCTTGATGACGATCGCCATCACCGAGATCGCCAGCGCCAGCGCCGGAAGCGTCAGGTGCCAGGCACGGTCGAGGAATCCTCGCCCCGGACCGAAGATCGGGAACCACTGCAGCAGGGCGCCGAAGACGTAGAGGAGGAAGATGCCGGTGACGAAGGCCGGGGAGCTGATGCCGAAGACGCCGAACATGACGATCGCCCGGTCGACCCGCTTGCCGCGGCGGAAGGCGGCAACCGCACCAAGGACGATGCCGAGGCCGAGCACGAGGGCCGTGCTCATCGTGCTCAGGAAGATCGTCACGCCGAGCCGGTCCGCGATCGTGCTCGTCACTGCCCGGTTCCCCTGGATGGAGACGCCGAGATTGCCTTGAGCCACCTGCGCCAGCCACTTGCCGTACTGGACGAGAAAGGGATCGTTCAGATGGTAGCGCTCGCGGATGGCAGCCAGCGTCGCCGGGTCCGACGGGCGCGCGCCCAGCAGCGAGCGCACCGGGTCGCCGGGTGCGATATGGACCAGCGCGAAAACGCCGAAGGAGATGATCAGGAGAAGCGGGATCGCCACCGCAATTCGTCGCAGGACGAGGACGGCGACGCTCGACCCCGTCACCGGTGCGATCCGAGATAGCGGTCGAACCAGCCGACAGCGCGGCGCAACGCGTCGATCTGGTGCTCGCGCTCGCGCACGCCATGCCCCTCGCGCGGATAGACGACCAGCTCCGACGCCACGCCGCGCTCCAGCAATGCGGCATAGAATTCCTGCGCCTGGCCGAGCGGGGTGCACCGGTCCCCGTCGCCATGGATCATCAAGGTCGGCGTCGTCGGCTTGTCGAGCCGGGTGATCGCCGAGCGGTCGACCGCGACGCGCCGATAGCGCTCCTCCGACAGCGGCCCGCCATTGATGAAGGCATGGAAGTCGTGGTTGCACGAATAGTGGGAGGAGATTTGATTGGCGATGCCGGAGATCATCACGGCGGCCTTGAAGCGGTGAGTCGTCGCGACGGCCCAGGCCGTGAGATAGCCGCCATAGCTGACACCGCTCACGCCGAGCCGCTTCGGGTCGGAAATGCCGTCTGCGACGCATTGGTCGATGCCGGCGAGGATGTCCTCGAACTCGGCGCCGCCCGGATCGCCGATGTTCAGCATGCCGAATGCCTTGCCCCAGCCGACATTGCCGCGGTAGTTGGGCAGGAAGACCGCGTAGCCGGCCGTCGCGAACGGCAGCACGTAGCCCGGATTGTAGGCGTGCCTGACCGCCCAGCTCGGGCCGCCATGGATGTCGACAATGGTCGGCCTCGGCCCTTTGGCGCCGTCCCGCGGCAACAGGACCAGCCCCTCCAGCTCGATGCCGCCTGCGCCGCTCCAGTTCATGGCGCGGATTTCCGGATAGTCGTTGAAGTTCGCGGCCACCTCGCCGTTCAGGTTGGACACCGCCGACCAGGAACTCGCGTCCGAGCCGGCCTTGTAGACGATCTCCGGCGGCGTGCCGTCGGTCTCGCGAACCGCCGCGAAGCCCTTCCGGTCGGGCGCCGGCGCAATGCTGGCGCTGCTGTTGCTCGTGCCGATGAGCGCGTCTTCCCGCGTCATCCACTCGACGGTGCCGTCGAGGCGCGCGACGCCGTAGACCGAGCCGAGGCGCGACCATCCGGTGAACCAGAGGCTGTCGTCGTCGCGCCATCGCGTCGACGTGATGCTCGAGATGCCGTCCGGGCTGACGGCGGAAATCTCGCCGGAGGCGATGTCGAGGATGCTGATGTCGCTGGCGACGAGGCCGCGGTCGCTGGACCAGCCGTCGAGGAAGGCGACGCGCCGCGCACCGGGGTCGATCGACGGGCCGAGGAGCTGCCAGCTAGAGCGGTGCAGGACCTTCGCCGCCCGTGTCCGAAGGTCGATCCTGGCAAGCTCGGCGTGATACCAGCCGCGTTCGCTCGGGTCTGCCGAGACGATCGCGATGGCGGCATTGTCGCCGAGGAGCTCGAATTCCCACACGCTGAGCTCGGCGGGCCCGACCTCTGTCGTCGATCCATCGTCCAAGCTGACGCGAAACAGCCGGCGTCGCGCATCCGCCGGGTTAGTCACCGCGGGGTCCTCGATCTCCCCCCATGTCAGGCGCTGCGCCCCATTGGTCGCGCCGCCGTCGAGGCCGCGATCCGCCGCCAGCACGACCAGGCTCCGGCCGTCGGACGCCCACCGCATGTCCTCGATGGTGCCGAGGACGTCTCCGACCGGCCGCTCGCCGCTGTCGTCCTTGATGAACAGCGACATCTTCCCTTGCAAGGCGCGGTCGGACACGAAAGCCAGGGTATCGTCGACGGGAGACAGACGCGGCAGGCCGTCGCCGCCTGGCCCATCGGTCAGTGGCGCCGCTTCGGCTCCGTCCAGCGAAAAGCGCCAGACGCGGCTCTGCAGGGATTGCCGAGGCTCGTGCGTGGCCGGGCGAACGGCCGCGACGACCGCCGTGCCGTCCCGGGTGAAGGAGAGATCCACAGGGAAGCGCAACTGATGGAGTCGACCGAGACTCGCTTCGAAAAGGTCCATTGCAGGCACCTGCAGAGTTCCCGGCCGTTCGCACGGGCGCGCAACGGCCGGTTGACACGCGACTATGATCAAGGGTGGCCGTGGCCCAAGCGGCTCCCGCGTTTCCTTACTTCAGGCCGAAACCTCGGATTGCCCAGGGGATATTGTACCAGAATGCCGTGTAGCCGGTGAGCTTGTACTTGTTGTTGATCGCCATCGCCGAGGCGGGCCAGAAGATCGGCACGACCGCCACGTCCTCGTTGGCGATCTTGAACACGCCCTTCAGCGCCTCGGCGCGCGTCTTCGGGTCGGCGTTCTCGTTGGCGATCTTCAGGAACGCATCGACGTCGGCGTTCTTGAAGTTCGAGGCGTTCATCCCATCCTTGACCGCCGTCGCACTGGAGAAGAAGAGGTAGGGATAGTTGGCGGCATCGGCGAAGTCCGGGTAGTACGCCATGATCTGCATGCCGAGGTTCTCGTGCCGGAAGTATTGGGCGAGCCAGGTGTTGTTGTCGATCTCCTGGATGCTTGCACGGATGCCGATCTGCTTCAGGTTCTCCACCACCGACTGCATGATGTTGACCATGTAGGGATCGGCGGTCGGGGTGGGGATGGTCACGTCGAAGCCGTCCGGGTGGGCCGATTGCGCCAACTCGGCCTTCGCCTTGGCCAGGTCGAACGGATAGTTCGGCAACGTCGCGTAGAAGGCGCGAACCTCGTCAGCAGGCAGCACGCCCGACCACATCTCGGGCGGGTTCAAGGCCGTCGCCGCCTCGCCGTTGCCCTTGAGGAGAGCCTTGACCAGGCCCTCCCGGTCCACCGATAGGCAACGGCACGGCGCACGTGGATATCGTCGAAGGGCGGCGCCGAATGGTCGAGGATAAGCGCGAACATGCCAAGCGACGGCGCGGTGACGATGTCGACATTGCCGAGCGCCTTCCACTGGTCGACGTCGGAGATGGCGAGGTCGAAGGTGCCGTCGATGTCGCCGTTCTGCATGGCGAGAAGGCGGGCCTGCCGATCCGGGATCGCCTGGAAGGTGATCCGCTTGACGACCGGCTTCGGCCCCCAATAGTCGTCGCGCGCCTCCAGCACGACATGATCTGTCGGCACGAATTCGACCAGCTTGTAGGGGCCGGTCCCGAGCGGCAGGACCTCTGGCGTGCCGATGGTCTTGTCTGCGAGCTGCTCCTTCTTGAAGATGAATCCCGCCATGTGGGCCGCCGTGTAGGCGAACTGGACGTTGGGCGCCTTCAGCTTGACGGTCACTTCATCGGGTGCCGTCGCCTCGACGCTCGCCACCGAATTGTAGAAGGAGGCGAGCTGCGAGCCGGAATCCGGGCTCATGTGGAAGGTGAAGGTGGCGACGACGTCGTCGGCCGTGAGCGGGCTTCCGTCGCCGAACGTAACGCCGCTTCGCAAATGATACTTGATGGTCGTCGGATCGACTTGCTCCCACGTGTCGGCCGCTGCTGGCGCGAGCGCGAGATCGTCGCCGAAGGCGAGCATCCCTTCTTGGGCGAGCGACATGATCGCCCCGATATAGGTCGTCCAGGCACGCGGAATGAACAGCGTATCGGGAACGTTGGGCAGCGCCCAGGTGATCGACTCGATCTGTTCCTCGGCCCTGGCCGGAGGCGCCATCGCGGCGTTGCCTGCGATCGCCACCACAGCGGTGAGCGACGCTCCGGAGACTAGAACGCGACGCCGCGTCAACCCATTTGCCATTTGCTCCTCCCCTCGTGATGCCTGTCGCGCAGGCTGACTGAAGTGTACGCAATCCGTGAAGCTTACGCAAAGGAAGCAACCCGCTTTGTATTCCGTGAGACTGACTATTCTTTCAGGCCCGCATGTCTTGGAGCGTTGAGGGAAGCGGTGCTACCATGCCCCCGCTTTCGAACACGGGCAGCGATCAGGCCGCCGAGCCCGAAGTCTTACCGGAGCCGAGGACATGGTGAAGGCCGCGCCTGAGCCCGAGCGAAAGCCCGCACGAGACGTGCGGAAGGTCATCACAATTCTTTTCGCAGACATCGTGGATTCGTCGCGTCTCAGCCTCACGCTCGATCCTGAGGCGCTCCGCAACCTGCTCACCCGCTACTTCGGCGCGCTGAGCGCCGTCATCCAACGGCACGGCGGCAGCGTGGACAACTACATCGGCGACGCGATCATGGCCGTCTTCGGGGTGCCGCGCGTCTACGAAGACGACGCCGTGCGCGCCGTGCGGGCGGCGGTGGAGATGCGCGATACGCTCGCCAGTCTCAACGACGAGCTGGAAGCCGGCTGGGGCGTCCGCCTCGTGAATCGGATCGGCGTCAACACCGGCGAGGTAATCGCCGGAGACAATATGCAAGGTTATTTCTCGGTCGCCGGAGAGGCGGTCAATGTCGCCAAGCGCCTTGAAGAGGCAGCGAGGGCGAATGAGATCCTGATCGGCGCCTCGACGCACAGGCTCGTGCGCGATGCAGTCGTGGTCGAGCCGAGCGGACCGCGCCCGCTCAAGCACGGCGAGACCATCCGCGCCTTCACCGTGGTCGATGTCCTCGCCCATGCCCCGGGCGTCGCCCGCCGCTTCGACTCGCCGTTCGTCGGACGCCAACGCCAACGCGCTCTGCTGGAGACCGTCTTCCGCAACGCCGTCGATGACAGGACCTGTCACCTGGTCACCATCTTCGGCGAGGCCGGGGTGGGAAAGTCGCGGCTCGTCCAGGAGTTCACGAGCACCCTCGAAGGGGGGGTCACGGTCTTGCGCGGCCGCTGCTTGCCCTATGGCGAGGGCATCACCTATTGGCCGCTGGCCGAGATCGTCCGCGAGCTCACGCGCGCCGAGGGACTGGACTCCGGCGAGCAGCTGGCGGCGGTGATCGCAGCCCGGCTGGCCGGCGACGAGAAGGCCGGGCTGATCGCCGAGCGGGTGACCGCGGCACTCGGGCAAGGCGGCGCAGGGCCGGGGACGACCGAGGAGACCGCCTGGGCGGTCCGCAAGCTCTTCGAGGCGATCGCCCGAAAAGGGCCGCTCGTCGTCGTGGTGGACGACATCCATTGGGCCGAAGCGACCTTCCTCGACCTGGTCGAGCACGTCGCCGATTTCTCGCGCGACTTTCCGATCCTGCTCGTCTGCATGTCGCGTCCGGAGCTGTTCGACACGCGGGCCCGCTGGGGGGCGGGCAAGCGCAATGCCACGTCGATCCTCCTCGAGCGGCTCAGCGACGCTGAGTGTCGCGAGCTCATCTCCAACCTGCTTGGCCGCGCGCCTCTTCCGCCCGCCGCCGAGTCCAGGATCTCCAGCGCCGCCGAGGGCAATGCGCTGTTTGCAGAGGAGCTCGTGGCGATGCTGGTCGACGACGCATTGCTCAGGCGCGCCCCCGACAGCTGGGTTGCCGTGTCGGACCTCGCCGAGCTGCCCGTTCCCTCGACCATCAACGCGCTTCTTGCCGCCCGCCTGGAGGGCCTGCCGGCCGTCGAGCGCGCCATCCTGACCGCCGCATCGGTCGAGGGTCCGGTTTTCCACCGAAGCGCCGTCAGCGAGCTTGCCTGCCCCGTTGCCGACGCGCTCGAGGACGGCTTGCTCGCGCTCGTCCGCCGGGACCTGATCCGCCCGGAGGCGGCTTCGTTTGCCGGCGAGAAGGCCTATCGCTTCCGTCACGTCCTGATCCACGACGCCGCGTATCGCTCGCTGCCCAAGAACGCGCGCACCGACCTGCACGAGCGCTTCGCCGCCTGGCTCCAGCGCATCGCCGCGGACCGGCTCCGCGAGTTCGAGGAGATCGTCGGCTATCACCTCGAACAGGCCTTCCAGTTTCGTGTCGCGCTGGGCCCGCGCGACGCGGTGGCGACCTCGCTGGCCTCCCGGGCGTGCGAACGGCTGGCGGCAGCCGGGCGGCGGGCGCTCGTCCGCGGCGACCTGCCGGCGGCGATCAGCCTGCTCGAGCGGGTTTCGCGCCTGCTTCCCGCCGACGATCCGCAGCGGATCGCGCTCTTCGCCGAGCAGAGCGGCGCGTTGATCGAGATTGGCCGGCTGGACGACGCCGGGCGCGTGCTGGACGAGGCGGAGCAGTTGGCGGCCACCGCCGGCGACCAGCGCCTGGCGGCGCATGTTCTCGTCCAGCGGCAGTTTCTGCGGCTGCTCCGCGGCGAGGAGGGCGGGCTGGCGGAGGCGGCACGCGCGGCGGCCAAAGTGATCCCCGTCTTCGAGCGCCTGGAGGACAATCTCGGCCTCTGTCGCGCAAGGCGGCTCGAGGCGTGGCTGTTCTTCAACGGGGCGCGTGGCGAGGCGGCCGCTGCGGCCTGGGAGCTGGCGGCCGGCCACGCGCGGCAGGCGGGGGACCGGCACGAGTACAACGAGATCCTCACCTGGATCGCCTCCGCCCTCTGGTTCGGGCCGACCCCGGCCGCCGAGGGCATCCGTCGTTGCGAGGCGATGCGCGCGGAGGTGCGGGAAAGCCCGGAGTCCGAGGCGGCGATCCTCCGCCAGCTCGCCTGCCTCAACGCGATCGTCGGCCGCTTCGCGCTTGCCCGCGAGCTGATCGCCACGAGCAATGCGGCCTATGCCGACCTCGGCCTCACGCTCTACGTGGCGTCCTCCGAGCACGAGGCCGTCGTCGAGCTGCTCGCCGGCAACCCGGCAGCGGCCGAAAGGAGCGCGCGAGCGGCCTATCGCGCGCTCGACGAGATGGGCGAACGCGCGTTTCGCTCGACGATGGCCGCTTCGCTTGCCGCGGTGATCCTCGAGCAGGGCCGCGACGACGAGGCCGAGGAGTTTGCCTTGCTGAGCGCCCAGCTGGCGTCGAGCGGCGACCTGACGACGCAGGTTCGTTGGCGCCGCGTGCGTGCACGCGTGCTCGCCCGGCGGGCGGATGTCCGCGCGGCAGAGACGCTCGCGCGCGAGGCGTTGGCCATCGCCGAGGCCACCGACTTCGTCAACGACCGGGCGGATGCGCTGGTCGACCTGTCGCACGTGCTCGAGGCATCCCGCCGCTGCGACGAGGCGGTCGCCGCTGCGACCGGGGCGCTGCAGCTCTACGAGCAGAAGGAAAACCTGGTCGCCGCCGCCGCGACCCGTCTTCGGCTAGGCAACCTCGTCAAGATGTGAGACTGTACTTCGCTGAAATGGAACACTGTGGGAAGGTGGCGATGCGATCTGCCGCGCCACTTCGAGACAACTTGGTCGGAGATGATGCGATGCCACCTAACTTCGACGATAAGCTTACGATAGACCATCATGGATGTGTCACGCCTGCAGGACCCCTGGAGCTGGACAAGGGCGAGAAGGTGTTGAGGCTCGATGCTTGGGTCATTCAGAAGCACGGCTCCTGCATGGCGTTCAAGAGTGGTCCCTTCGATGGCACCAGGTGGGAGATAAATCCGGACCCCCACGAGGACCACTTTGGCCAGGAGTTTCAGCGGGGCCCGGCACTCGGCATGGGGCTGATGGTCTCCAAGAAGGCGGATGGAGAGACGGTTTCATTCTGGTGGTCGGAGGCGATCCAGCTGGTCTGACCCGTCGAGGGAGGCCCAGGCCACGACGATCGGCAGCCTGGGCCAATCCTCAGCACCTATTGCTTCGGCGGCGCTGCTCTAAAAATCTCGTCCTTGGAAGCCCCTCCTTCCATCCTCTCGATTTTTCCCTCGCTTCTTCAACCACTTCTCTGAAGTTGACGGGACTCTTCCATTGCGCGCGGTCACAGCCGCTGTTTCCTATTTGCAACAGTTCCCCCAATTCTGTCGGTTGGCGGCTTTCAGCAGGAGCTTTTGAGCTTTGCTCTCGAAAGTGAGGGTATAGAACTGGAGTTCGGAAAGGGTTCTTTTACGAATTGGTGGGACGTCCTCGATGTCGGCAGCCGTTTGCCTGCTCGCTTCACTGCTGAGCTGTCCGTACCCGGATACTGGGCCGCGACTGACGCCCTCGATAGAGCACACGCAATCGGTCAAGCACGACCGCCTGGGCAGGCCGCCGATGCCGATCGCCGCCAGGTTCGGCCCAAACGTACGATTCGGCCCCGCCGACGCGCAGATCCCCATGCCCTTCATCTTTTCCAAGTTGGAAGAGAAGAGAGAACCGGTGGATCAAGCCCGACCCACCAAAGTGTCGACAGTTGACAGGCTGATCCAGAAGCCCAAGGTCAGAACCAAGATCACGGTTCAGACGACGGAATCCAGGACGGTCGAGAAAGCCTATGCCGAAGATGCCCCGCTGAACGAGCAGTGGCGGCTGTCCTCCCTGTTCGGGATCCGCAATTCCGACACGCCGGTTCTCTCGCAATCCGTTCCCAGGGTGTCCGGCATCGAGATGGCGAAGCCCGGCTACCAGGAAGTCATCCGCGCTGCCAAGATCCACCAGGTCCCGGTAGAACTGGCGCTGCGCGTCGCCAAGCAGGAATCGCGGGGCAATTGCGGCGCCAAGTCTTCGGCGGGGGCCCTGGGCGTCATGCAGGTCATGCCGCGCACGGGCGCCAAGCACGGCTATTCGACCAAGCAGCTCAGCAACTGTCGCACCGGCGCGGAGGCCGGCGTCAAGGAGCTCAAGCATCTGCTCAACTTGTCGGGCGGCGATATCAAGCAGACCTTGACCGGCTACAATTGCGGCGAGCAATGCATGTTCGGCAAGCGCAAGAAGCTGCCGATGGAGACGGTCAACTACATCCAGATCGTGACGCGGAACTAGCCCTAGGCGGCGCGCCATCCGGCAGGGTCCGACGCCTCGGAGGCGAGGATCCCGCGCTCCTGCGCGAAGCGTTCGAACTCCAGGCGCGCCATGTCGGCGTCGCTCTGCCCGGTCAGCGCCGACCAGCACGCCGCAAGTGCGGCCGCGTGGAACGGGCCGCGGCCGGTCTCCGGCCACTCCGAGAGAACCCGATGCGCCTCGCCGACTCCGCCGACCTGGCGCGAGAAACCGAGGCCGACGAAGATGTTCACCGGCAGTTTGAATGCATTCATGATCATGGTGCGTTGCCCTCGAACGCCAAAATGCTCGGCTGAGAAACAGCAACTTTCAGATCGATGCAACTGGAGCCGGCAATATTTCCGAGGCCGAGGTTAACGCTCGACTGATGTCGCCCGACGGCTTGTCGGCATGTATTAAGTCGGCGAGAACTTTCGCGGCGGCGCGTGCATCTCGAGCCGCGGCTGGTTTTCTACTGGAAGTCGATTCGCATCACCGCCCGGCGCGGCGTCGGCCGGCCGATTTCCTGGAATCCCGCCGCCGCAAAGATGCCGTGGCTCCCGACGTGCAGTTCGCCCCATGCAACCTCCTGCTGCGGCTGGGTGATCATCGGGTAGCCTTCGATGGCGCGGGCGCCGCGCAGCCTGGCAAAGTCGACCGCGGCGCGGACCAGCGCCCTGCTGACTCCTTGCCTCCGATACCCGGCACGCGTGAAGACACAGGTCACGGCCCAGACGCTGCCGTCGTTCTTGTCCTCGTCGCGACCGAGCCAGGGAACGCGATAGACGCGGAGCAGGCCCGGATATGCCGAGCGCGGCTCGACCGCGCACCACCCCACCGGCTCGCCGTCGCGATAGGCGACGAGGCCGGTGGTCGTCGCCGCGCCGGCATTCGCCGCAGCGGGTCTGCTGGCGCAGCCTCTCGGCGCGCACCGCCGAGGGAATCGAGCCGAACAACTCGCGCGGCTGCAGCTTGTACCGCTGGCACCAGCACCGCGCGGCCTCGCCGCGCGAGCCGAAGATGGTCTCCAGGTCGCGGCAGGTCGCCTCGTTTGCGGGCCGGCATTCGATCGCGGCGATCGTCGTGTCCCCCGGCTGGCTCAGCAGAAGCCTTCCGACTGAGCCCGGATCGAATTGCACCCCAGGCTGTGCGGATTGTAGTAGAGGCCAGGCTCGCTCGCCGCTGCGCCGATCGGTGTCGGGCCGCTCGACCCGCCCTGGCACCCGACGAGAGCGGTGAGACCTGCCACCACCAGAGACGCAAGAAATCGCTTCATCGCGCGTGTCCCTTCCTCGTTGCGCTCCGTCCCAGGTCCAGGCTCCTTGCAGCCTGGCCCGGCGCGCTATCACTCGGCCTTGACGACGTCCGGCAGTACCCAGGCCTTGTCGAAGAAGGTCTTGGTGGGGCCGTAGAGCCGGAACAGCACCTCGAACTTGCTCCCGGGTTCGGTCGGCACCCAGTTCGCCTCCTTGCCGGCGGGCGGCTCGGGAGCAAAGAAGAGATCGACCGAGCCGTCTGCGTTCTTCACCAGCTCCGGGGTCTGCGACGAGCGGCTTGCCCGGTCCTTGTCGCGGATCAGCCCGTGCGTCGCGCGGTCGTAGAGGGTCGCCGACCAGTACTGCCTGACAGGCGCGTCTGGGGGAACCGTCAGCCGGTAGCCGGCTCCTCCGTCGAAGTCGTTGCCGTCCTTGTCCTTGACGGTCATCAGGTAGAACTGACCGGCGCCGAGATGTTTGGCGCTGAAGAAGACGAAGGAATAGGTGAGGCCCCGCCCGTCGACGGGATAGCTGTCGGGTTGACCATAATTGGCCTGGAGGGCCTCGATGACCTCGGGCGCCACTGGCACGGCCCATCGCGAGGTCGCAAAGAAAGGTGTGAAGGCACCCTCGTACTGCGCCTCGAGCCAAGCCTGCGCCTCCTTGGCTGCGGCAGCGAGAATGGTCTCGGTCTGCTTGTCAGGGCTGAACGGCTTTCCCTTCTCGATGCCGAGGGTCTTGAGCGGGTCGATCATCGCCTTGTCGCGCTCCAGCCACGGCTCCTTCTGGACGAACCGGTCGAGCGAGCTGAAGAAGCGCGCGTCATAAGGGATGGTCGCATCGAAGACGACGTCGATGGCGTCGACGAACTGGGTTGCGCCGGGATTGGCGGCCTGCTTCGAGCGGGTAGAGCTTGATGCGGCGGCCGTAGTCGACCGCCTTGGCCACGTCCTCGGCGCTGCCCGAACTCAGGATCGAGCGAAGCAGGGCGTAGCTCTGGTAGGTCGCCGAGGGGCAGGCGACGTAGCCTTCGGGCACCTCCTCGTCATAGCCGGGCGGCAAGATCAGGTACTTGCCGCCCTTGCCCTTGTCGACGCCGGCCGGGCCGACGTCCTCGATGGCCGTCTGCCAGGCATCGTCGATGCTGCCGGTGATCGACCCGCCCTCCGCCGGGGGGATTTCCAGCACCATCGGCCCCACCTCCTGGGTGTCGATGAACGCCATCAGGTAGATGGCATCGGGATTCGGCGTGAGCGTCTGGTTCTTCCAGTCGGGCAGGCCGGACCAGTAGACGATCTGGTTCGGCTTTCCCTTGGCCGAGCCGATCATCGCCTGCAGCATGAGATCGAAGTTGACCGCTGGCATCCCCCAGATCACCGCCTCGACGGCCCGCCGCTCGATGGCGCGCTTGTCGAGATCGGATAGCTCCTGCGCCTGCGACGTCCCGCCGATCGCCAGGAATGCAAAGAGTGCCAGTGCCTTGCCGAGCATGACGACCTCCCGGATCGTGGAACGCCCATGGTGTGGCAAGGAGCAGCGATGATCAAGCGCGCACGCGACCGGCCTGAGCTCAGCCTCGATCCGGGCGGCAGCGGAACCGGTAGACCCGCGCCAGCGCCCACGCCGACACGACGAGCTCCTCGGCATCGGCGAAGCCGGCTTCGCGCCCCATCGCCAGCCAGTCGGAGCTTGTTTCGGGGTGGTCCGACGCGCGGACATGGCTGGCCATGCTGTCGAACTCGGCGTCTTCGAGCGGCGCCCAGGCCGGCCGGCCGCTTGCAAACCGGTCGCACCAGCCGTCGCGGTCCTCGCCGTCGGCGAGCGTCGGTTCCCAGATGACCAGCGTGGCGCCGTCTGCCAGCGGCGAGCAGCCGATGGGCGTCGCGCAGGATCGCCCGCTTCTCGGGCGCGCGGAAATGGTGGAGCGACTGCCCGATCCAGATCACGTCGACCGGGTCGCGCCAGCCGCTCAGGGCAGAGGCGAAATCGGCCTCGTGCAGCCCGAACGCGCACCCGGTTCCGGTCAGCGACGTCTCGGCGATCGCCAGGGCCTGCGGCGAGATGTCGACGCCGTCATAGCGGACGATCGGCAGGCGTGGGAGCAGGGCCGCGATGTTGCCCGCATCGCCGCATCCGAGGTCGAGCAGGCGAAGCGGGCCCGGCCCCAGCGAAGCCAGCGTCGCCTCGAGCAGCCCATAGGCCTCGCGATGGAACATCAAATTGTTCTCGACCACCTTCCGATAGACGCCCCATTGGCGCAGGAAGATCGTCTGGTCGCTGACCGGACCGTCTGACGGGCTGCGAACGCCGCCGGCCGCGACGTCAGAACTCGAGCTGAGTTGCCATGAAACACCTCCCTCAAGGCGCCCCCGCAAGGTACGCTGAGGCGCCGCGTGGCGACACGTACGCGCGGTTGTGCTGCGGCTGTCGACCGGCCTGGCCTCGCCGGTGACACCATGACAATGCATGGAGTTTACCGGGCCAGCAATATCGAGATCGTCGGATTGCTATAAGCGCCGCATGTACACGCCGCCTGCCTTCAAAGAAGACGATCCCGAGGTTCTTCGGGCGCTGATCCGCGAGACGCGCCTCGCCACCCTCGTCACGGCGACGCAGGAAGGGTTGGTGGCGACGCCGCTGCCCCTCTTCCTCGAAGCGGAGGAGGGGCCCATGGGCGTCCTCTACGGCCATGTGGCCAGGGCCAACCCCCAGTGGCGGCTGGCGCCCATCGGCGAGGCGATGGCGCTCGTTTCCGGGTCCCGACGCCTATGTGACGCCGTCCTGGTACGCCGCCAAGCGAGAGACCGGCAAGGTGGTCCCGACCTGGAACTACGTCGCCGTCCACGCCTATGGCCCGGTCGAGTTCTTCGACGACGAGCAGCGCCTGCACGACGCGGTCTCGCGGCTGACTTCGATTCTACGAAGGCGAGCGCGCGCAGCCATGGGCCGTCACCGACGCGCCGGAGGCCTTCATCAGGTCCCAGCTCAAGGGCATCGTCGGCCTGCGCTTGCCGATCGCCCGCCTCGAAGGCAAGCGCAAGATGAGCCAGAACCGCAGCGTCGAGGACCGTCTGGGCGTTGCCGGCGGCCTCGCCGAGAGCGAGCGGCCCGGCGATCGCGCGGTCGCCTCGATGATCCCCACCAAATAGCCAGACGGCCGCTGATGGGCGAGGAACCGGCAGAAGACTCTGCCGGCCCCTCAATGTGTTGCGGGGTTTGCAACAACGAGGCCTGAAACGGTCCGTCGCGGCGGAAGTTTCTGCCATCATCCGAATTGGGTAAGCGCCCATCGGGGCGGCCGCGACAGGGGTCTGCCGCCGCTGCTGGCCGGGAACCAAGCCCTGGCCAATGGCGTTCCCAAGCCATCGAAACAGAGGATCAGGCCATGAGAAACGCCCTTTTCGCAGCGCTGATGGCATTGGCGACCAGCATCGTCGCCGTTCCCTCGGCCCAGGCCGGTGGCATCACCATCACTGTCGACGACGGCTCCGGATACTACGGCCAGGGACAATGGCTGGCAACGCTACGACCGCGACGACCGCCGCTGGAACCGCTATCACCGCGACGACCGCCGCTGGGGCTGGCAGAAGCGCCATTCCATGCGCTGGGATCGCGACTGCCGGGTCAAGGTCGTGCGCGACTGGCGCCACAACCGCGTCTATGTGAGGAAGATCAGGGTCTGCGATTGAGCCAGGCTCTCCGCTGCCGCCGCGCGCGGGGCTTCCCGACGGGTCGACTGGCCCCCGGAGGCCTCGCCGCGGCCGTAGATTTGCAGCAGCACGGCGATCGTCAGCACCGCACAGAGAAGGGACAGCGCGGCAACCAGGTGCTTCTCGTCGAAGGTAATCTTCACGGCGTCCGCCCACAGCCCCTCGACGCACTCGCGGCAGGCCACGCCGGCGACCCGACCGGTCCCGTGACAACACAAGCAACGCTGATCGATTCCGGAGAACTCACGCATCTGACACCCGCCGAAAGCAACTTCCTTCAATCGGTGCCCGCGGGTCCATTTGGCCGATGGGGGTAGCCGCATCCGACGCTCGATACCTTGACGCCGGCGAACGCCGCGACCTTCGGGCTGGACGGGCGCCGGCGCATCGCTAGTCTGGTGCGACGCGCTGTTTCAAAGGAAGAAATCATGGCTGAGGAGAGAGTGGCGGTGGTGACCGCGGGCGGCTCCGGAATGGGCGCTGCCGCAGCCCGCCGCCTGGCCGACGACGGCTACCGCGTCGCCGTGCTGTCGTCCTCCGGCAAGGGCGAGGCGCTCGCCACGTCGCTGGGCGGCATCGGGGTGACCGGCTCCAATCGATCCAACGAGGACCTGGGGCGCCTGGTCGATGCGGTCATGGAGCGGTGGGGGCGCATCGACGTTCTCGTCAACAGCGCCGGCCATGGCCCGCGCGCGGCGATCCTCGACATCACCGACGACCAATGGCACGAAGGGCTCGACGTCTATTTCATGAACGTCATCCGGCCGACCCGCCTCGTCGCGCCCATCATGGTGCGCCAGAAGGGCGGCGCCATCGTCAACGTCTCCACCGCCTGGGCCTTCGAGCCGAGCGACAAGTTCCCCACCTCGGCGGTCTTCCGCTCGGGTCTCGCGGCCTACACGAAGATCTTCGCCGACACTTACGCCGCCGACAATGTCAGGATGAACAACGTCCTGCCCGGCTGGATCGACAGCCTGCCGGCCACCGAGGAGCGCCGCCAGAGCGTGCCCATGCAGCGCTACGGCACCAGCGAGGAGATCGCCGCCACCATCGCCTTCCTCGCCTCCGACGGCGCTGGCTACATCACCGGGCAGAACCTGAGGGTGGACGGCGGACTGACCCGCAGCGTCTGACCTCGCCCTCCCGAAAATCGGAACCCGCTGCGGCGCCGCTGCGTTCACGAACCTTGCGGAGGCTTGCGATCGAAGGAGGTCGGCTGCCATGGACCAGACGCTCACCCCCGCGGCCCAATTGGCCGCCACGGCCCGCACGCCGTTTCCCGGCGAGAGCGCCGAGTATCGCCAGGCGCGGCAGGCTCTTCTCCAGGAGGAGATCGAGTTCCGCCGCCATATGACGCGCGTGGTCGAGCAGCGCCGCGCTTTGCCGAAAGGTCCGGTCATCGCCAAGGACTACCGCTTCGTCGATGCGAATGGCGAGGAGGTCGGCCTTCTCGACCTGTTCGGCGACAAGGACACGCTGGTGACCTATTTCTGGATGTACGGGCCGCAACGGTCCCGCCCATGTCCCATGTGCACCAACTGGCTGGGCGCCGTGAACGGCAACGCCGCCGACATCAAGCAGCGCGTCGCGCTGAAGATCCTCGGCCGCAGCCCGGTCGACCGCCAGCTCGCCTTCGCGCGCGAGCGCGGCTGGCGCGACCTCGACTTCGCGCAGACGGTCGGCGACGACTATGCGTCGGACCTCGGCCTGCTCAACCAGGACGGCAGCGAGAACCCCGCTCTGGTGGTGTTCAGGCGCGACGGCGACGAGGTGCGGCTGTTCTGGGCCAGCGAGATGACCGGCGACATGGCCGATCCCGGCCAGGATCCCCGCGACGCGCCGGACATCGCTTCCCTGTGGTCGGTCCTCGACCTGACGCCGGAGGGCAGGGGTACCGACTGGTACCCGAAGCTCAGCTACTAGCAATGTGAACCCCGTCTCAGACGGGCCGGCGTCGGTCTTCTAGACTTCATGGTGACCTCGCCGGAAGCGTCCGGCAGGCGCCACGGAAAACGCAAGGAGCCGGACCGATGACCAGAAGGGTCGATCCTGTCCATTTTTTCGACGGGCTTGGGCAATCCCTGCTGACGGTCAGCCATCAAAGTGAGATCATCGACCGTTTGGCAGAGGAAAACGAAGAGCTCAAGCGTATGCTGGGCGAGGCGGTTCGCCGGCTTCGCGGCGACGCGGACGACGAGCCAACCCAGCCGCGGGTGGTGAACTAGCTCCCGGCTCAGGCCGGTCGAGCCACAGGAGGACGTGCATGCCGATCTTCATGGACCGGCATGATCTGCAAGGAGCGACAGCTGCGGATCTTGCCGAGGCGCATAAGAAGGATGTCGAAGTCCAGGACCGCTATGGCGTGAAGTTTCTCACCTACTGGTTCGACGAGCAGCGGGGCAACGTGTTCTGCCTCGTGGACGCCCCCGACAAGGAGACGGTGCAATGCGTGCACCGCGTGGCGCACGGCTTCGTCGCGTCGCAGGTCGTCGAGGTGGCGCTGTCGGCAGTCGAGGTGTTCCTGGGCCGCATCCACGACCCGGACCCGCCGGCCGGCAAGGAGCCGCGGCTGGATTCCGGCCATCGCGCCATCCTTTTCACCGACATCGTCGATTCCACCGCCATCACCACCCGCCTGGGCGATCGCCTGGCCACCGAGCTGGTGCGCGCCCATGACTCGCTGGTGCGTCGTTGCCTGAGCCGCTTCGGCGGTCGCGAGGTGAAGCATCTCGGCGACGGCATCATGGCGTCGTTCCCAGACACCGCGAATTCGGTCGACTGCGCCATGGAGATCCAGCTGGCCTTCGACCGCTACAACAGCGGCAATGTCGAGCCGATCCACATCCGCATCGGCCTCGACGCCGGCGAGCCGATCGAGGACAGCGACGACCTGTTCGGGTCGACGGTCCAGCTGGCCGCGCGGCTCTGCGCGGCTGCCGAGGGCGGACAGATCCTCGTTTCCGATTCCATCCGCGGCGAGCACGCTCGCGCCGAGCTGTTCGTCAACATGAAGCTGCTGCAGCTCAAGGGCTTCCCCGGCGAGCTGCCCGCCTACGAGGTTCGCTGGGCGGCGGACTGACGCTCAGACCACGAGGATCCGGTCCATCGGCACGTCGTGCCATTGCGGCCGGATCGACGGCAGGCGCGACAGCTCGTAGCCGACGCCGATCACCAGCGGCTTGACCGACATCGCCTGCAGCGTGCGGTCGTAGAAGCCGCCGCCATAGCCGAGGCGGTAGCCGGCGCCGTCGAAGCCGACCAGGGGCGAGACGACCACGCCGGGCTCCACCACCGCGCCGCCGGCCGGTATGGGAATGTTCCAGACGCCCTTGTCGAGCTTGTCGCCCGGCGCCCAGCGGCGGAATTCGAGCGGCGTCGCCTTGGCGATCACCACCGGCAGCGCCGCCAAGCCGCCGCGCTCGGTCCACGAGCGGATGAACGGCCGCAGATCGAGCTCGCCTCGAAACGGCCAGTAGAAGCCGGCGATGCGCCCTTCGGGATCGCCGAGCACTGCCTCGAGGCGGGTCGCCATCGTCTCCGACAGCGCGGCGCGCCGCTCCGCCGGCAGCGCCAGCCGCGCCTCGATCAGCCGCGCCCGCTCGGCCTTGCGCCAAGCCGCCAGGCCTTCGTCCATCCGCACTCTGTCTTCCATGGCTCTCCGCCCTTTGGCCGGCAGTATCGCCGCTGCGATTCAATTTTGAAATCCATTTGACTGAAAAAAGACGGGGTGCCAAGCTGAGCCGCTGAGGGAGCGATGACCGTCGTGGCACTGAAGGGCACCAACCAGGAGTTCGGCCGTCCCTACAACCGCCGCATCGTGCTGGAGCAGATCCGCCTCCACGGCCCCACCACCCGCGCCGACATCGCTGCGCGCGTCGGCCTGACGGTCCAGACCGTCTCGACGATCGTCCGCGAGCTGGACGCGCAGGGCTATATCCTCTCGCTCCGCGAGGAGCCGCGGGGCCGCGGGCTGCCGCCGGCGACGCTCCGCATCAATCCGGAGGGCGGCTACGCGGTCGGCCTGCACGTGACGCCGCTCGGCCTCGATGCCGCCCTGGTGAACCTGCGCGGCGACGTCGTCGAAAGCGTCCGCCGGGAAGCCCCCGGCGCCTCGCCCGACCATGCCTTCGCCCTGATCGAGACGCTGGTCCCCGCCCTCGTCGGCGATCGCGCGCGGGACCGCATCCTCGGCGTCGGCATGGCCTTGCCGGGGCCGTTCGGCGTCGAGTTCGATGAGCTTCGTCGGCCCGACCACGCTCGCCGGCTGGCAGGACGTGGCGCTCCGGGAGCGCCTCTCCGAGGCCACCGGCCTCGCCGCCTTCCTGGAGACCGACATGGCAGCCGCAGCGCTCGGCGAGCAGCTCTACGGCCTCGGCACCGAGCTTTCCAACTACTACTACCTCTATTTCGGCGTCGGCGTCGGCGGGGCGATGGTGCACGAGGGCAGCGTCATGCGCGGCGCCTGGGGCAATGCCGGCGAGATCGGCCACATCCCGGCCGTCGCCGACGGCGAGCCCTGCCCGTGCGGCAATCGCGGCTGCCTGGAGCGCTATCTCTCCCTCGAGGCGCTGGGCCGCCATGGCGGCGACGTTGCCGGCTGGGTGGAGGCGGTGGCGCCGATCTTCCGCGCCGCCATCGTCACCGTCGAGAACCTGTTCGATCCGGAGGCCGTGGTGCTCGGCGGCCTTGCGCCGCCGGCGCTGCTCGACCGCCTCGCGGCCGCGGCGTCGAGCCTGCCCAACTCCGTCGCGGCCCGGCGCGACCGTCGCCGGCCGCGCGTCATGGTGGCGCGCGGCGGCGAGCACGCCGTGCTGCGCGGCGCCGCTGCCCTGGCCGTCTCCGGCGCGCTCTCGCCGCGCTTCGGCCAGATGTTCGCGGCCGCCCGCGAGCGCCGCGCCGACCCGCTGGCCGGCAAGGAGATGGCGGCGTGAGCGAACCCCTCCTCGTGCTCGACAACATCGCCAAGAACTACGGCGCCATCCAAGCGCTGCGCGGCGTCAGCTTCTCGATCGCCCGCGGCGAGGTGGTGGCCCTGCTCGGCGACAACGGCGCCGGCAAGTCGACGCTGGTCAAGATCATCGCCGGCGGGCTGGAGCCGACCTCGGGGCGCATGCTCTTCGAAGGCCGCGAATTCCTCGCCCGCACGCCCGCCGAGGCCAAGGCGGCGGGCATCGAGACCGTCTACCAGGACCTGTCGCTCTGCACCAATGTCGACGTCGTCGCCAATTTCTTCATGGGCCGCGAGCTGACGCGCCGGGTCCTCGGCGTGCCGTTTCTCGACGAGCGGGCGATGGAGCGCGAGGTGGCGAAGGCGCTGGCCAATGCCGGCACCCGCATCCCTTCCCTGCGCACCAAGGTCGAGCATCTGTCGGGCGGCCAGCGCCAGGCGATCGAGCTCAACCGCTTCGTCCACTGGGGCGGCAAGCTGGTGCTCCTCGACGAGCCGTTCGCCGCGCTCGGCGTCGAGCAGACGCGGCGCGGCCTCGACATGATCCGCCAGGTGGCGAGCCAGGGCATCGGCGTCATCATCATCACCCACATCATGCAGCAGGCCTTTCAGGTCGCCGACCGCATCGTCGTCATCCGCCAGGGAGTTGTGGCGGGCGATGTCGAGCGCACGCGGACCAGCCCCGATGCGGTGGTCGACATGATCACTGGAGAAACCCTTGCCGGCGCCGGACCGGCAGGCTGACCGTTGGGAGGATCCGGCACAACAGGAGCGGTGAACATGAAGCGACTATTTCTCACCTTGCTCGGCCTCGTGGCGCTCGGCCTCGCCACGCTCGCGCCGGCCTTAGCCCAGTCAAAGGGCACGGTGTACTACCTGGTGCCCACTCTGATCGACGAGTTCCAGACCGGCTCGGTCAGCGCTCTCGAGATGTTCCTGAAGCAAGTCGGCTACGAGATGAAGACCCTCAACGCCGACAACAAGACCGACGCCCAGCAATCGCAGATGAACGACGTCATCGCACTGAAGCCGGCCGCCATCATCCTGGCCGCGGTCGATTTCAACGCCTTGAAGCCGTCCGTCGAGGCGGCGCGGGCCGCCGGCATCCCGGTGGTCGAGTTCGATCGCCAGATCACCTCGACGCCGTCCGACTTCACCTCGGTCGCCGGCACCGTCGAGATCGGCCACATCGCCGCCGAGCAGGCGGAGAAGCTCTTGACGGCCAAGAACGGCTCGCCCAAGGGCAAGATCCTGCAGGTGCTTGGCGATCCCGGCGACCCCTACACGCTCGACATCCAGAAGGGCTTCGAGGAGAAGATGAAGGCGTTCCCTGACGTCACCATCATCTCGGTCCCGGCCATGCAATGGGAAGCCAGCAATGCCGGCACCATCGTCGCCGACCAGCTGACCGCCAATCCCGACATCGACCTGATCTTCAGCCACGCCGCCCACCTGTCGGTCGCCGGCGTCGCCTCGCTCGAAGCCGCCGGCAAGAAGCCGGGCGACATCATGATGATGAGCTCCAACGGCGCGCCGGTCGGTCTCGACCTGATCCGCAAGGGCTGGCTCAACGTCGAGGTCGAGCAGCCGCTCTACGCGCAGGCTGCGGCGGTCGCCATGTTCATGGACAAATTGGCCAACAAGCAGGAGATCAAGCCTGGCGAATACGACGTGCTCGGCCTGAAGGGCGTCGTGACGACAGAGGCCTGGGGGCCGAACATCAAGATCCCCGGCGCCGCGATCACCAAGGACAATGTCGACGACCCCGCCTTCTGGGGCAATTTGAAGCCGCCCGCCGGCACCGTGAAGCCGGTCGAGTGAGCGAGTTGACACGCCCGTCCCCGGCCGTCGGCCGGGGACAGACCGCCGAGCCAGTGCCCTCCATGAGCCCGCGAAAGCGCCGCCTGCTGGAGCTCGTGCTCGACAACCTCGTCTGGTTCATGCTGCTCTTCGTGCTGGCGGTCTTCTCGCTGACCGTGCCCAACTACTTCCAGCTCGGCATCTTCGCCAACATCGTCGAGGCCTCCAGCGTGCTCGGCGTCATGTCGATCGGCCTGGCGCTGGTCATCATCGCCGGCCACATGGACCTGTCGGTCGAGTTGGTCGCCGCGCTGAGCGCCATGATGGTCGGCATCCTCTTCTGCTCGGCCGGCATCGGCATCGGGGTGGAGCTCCAGCCGGCATGGCTGGCGGTGCCGGTCTCGCTGGCTGTCGCGGTCGGCGTCGGCGCCCTCGTCGGCGCGACGAACGGCCTGCTGATCGTCCGCCTGGGGATGAACGCCTTCATCATCACGCTGGCCTCCTACATCTGGGTCCGCGGCCTGGTTCTGGCGATCTCCGGCGGCCGCTCGGCGCAGGATCTGGCGCCGGCAATCCGCTGGCTGGGCATCCAGCGGCTGCTCGGCCTGCCGCTCACCGCCTGGATCGCCATCCTCTGCTTCGTCGTCTTCTCGCTGATCCTCGCCAAGACCCCGTTCGGCCGCCATCTGGTGATGATCGGCGGCAACGAGACCGCGACCTACCGCGCCGGCATCCGCGTCGGCCGCAACCTCTTCATCGCCTTCGTGCTGGCCGGCGCCATTGCCGGCCTGTCCGGCTGGCTGCTGGCGATCCGCATCTCCGGCGCCACCGCCAATCTCGGCATCGGCCTGCTCTTCAACGCATTCGCGGCCGTCGTCATCGGCGGCGTCAGCCTCAAGGGCGGCGTCGGCTCGTTGCCCGGCGTCTATGCCGGCGTGCTGCTGCTCGCCGCCATCAACACCGCGATCAACCTGATGGGCATGCCGGCCAACTTCACCCAGGTCATCCACGGCCTGCTGGTGCTTGCCGCCGTGCTGCTCGACACGCTGAAGCAGACGATCCGCCAGAGGCTGGCATGAGCGGCCGCCTGCAGGACAAGGTGGCGCTGATCGTCGGCGCCGCGCGCGGCATCGGCAAGGGCATCGCCGAGCGCTTCGCCGAGGAGGGCGCGCGGCTGGTGCTGGCCGACGTCGAAGCCGAGGCGGGCGCCGACACCGCGGCCGGCCTTGGCGCCGCGTTCCGGGCGACCGACATCGCCGACCCCACCGAGGCCGAGGCGGTCGTCGCCATGGCGCTGGACGTCCATGGCAGGCTCGACATCCTGGTCCAGAACGCCGGCATCTATCCCTGGCAGCTCATCGAGAACACCAGCGCCGACGACTGGGACCGCGTCATGGCGGTGAACCTGCGCGGCACCTTCAACGCCGCCCGGGCGGCGCTGGCGCCGATGAAGGCGCAACGCGCCGGCCGCATGCTCTTCACCTCGTCGATCACCGGCCCGCACGTGACCAGCCCCGGCCACGGCCACTATTCGGCCAGCAAGGCCGGCATCAACGGCTTCATCCGCTCGGCGGCGCTCGAATTCTCCGGCTACGGCATCACCGTCAACGGCGTCGAGCCCGGCAACATCCTGACCGAGGGGATCGAGCTGCACCGCGGGGCCGAGTTCATCCGCTCCATGCAGGACGCGATCCCGCTCGGCCGCCTCGGCACCCCGCGCGACGTCGCCAACGCCTTTCTGTTCCTTGCCTCCGACGAGGCCGCCTACATCACCGGCACCACCATCGTCGTCGATGGCGGCCAGCTGCTTCCGGAGGGCAAGGACTTTCGGCTCGCGCCGCCGTGATCCTCGACTTCGGCGACGGCTTTCGCCTGCGGAAGGCGACCGCCGCCGACCGGCCGGCGCTGGCGCTCATCTGCCTGCGGACCGGCGACGCCGGCGCCGATGCCACGCCGCGGGAGGACGATCCCACCCTGATGGGCCAGATCTTCGCCGCCCCCTACCAGGCGCTGGAGCCCGACCTCGCCTTCCTGGTCGAAGGGCCGTCGGGGCCTGCCGGCTATTTGCTCGGCGCCGCCGACACCAAGGCTTTCAACGTCCGCCTGGCAGCCGAGCTGGTACCCGGATCTGCGGCGCCGGGTGGCCGATCCCGGCCCCGACCGGTCGCGATGGCGCGGCAGCGACTGGGCCCGCCACGCCGTCCATCATCCCGATCTCGACGTGCCGGCTGCGCTGCTGCCTTATCCGGCGCACGGCCATATCGACCTTCTGCCCGAGGCGCGCGGCCGCGGCATCGGTCGCCGCGCCATGCGCTTCCTCGAGGAGGCGCTAGCCGGGCGCGGCGCGCCGGGCATGCATCTGCCGGTCGATCCTCGCAACCGCGGCGCGCTCGCCTTCTACGACGCGCTCGGCTTCCGGAGGCTTGACGCCCCCGGCCTGCCCGCCCATCAGGTCTACGTCGCCAAGCGTTTCGGCGACCTGGAGGCCTCGTCATGACCGCCCGGCAGGACCACGAGGCGACTAGGGTCTTCGGTGCCCGGGTCGATTTCGGCCGCGCCGCGAGCGACTACAGGGCCTATCGCGCCGGCTTTCCGCCGGCCTTCTTCGCGGCCCTGCAGGCACGGGGCTGGATCGCCCCCGGAATGCACGCCCTGGACCTCGGCACCGGCACCGGCACGGTGGCGCGCGGCCTCGCCGCCCGCGGGCTGAGCGTTACCGGCATCGATCCCTCCGAGGCGCTGCTTGCGGAGGCGGCAATGCTTGACGCCGCCACCGGCGTGTCGGTCGTCTACCGCGCCGGGCGCGCCGAGGCCCTCGCCGAGCCCGACGCCTCGCTGGACCTCGTCACCGCCGGCCAGTGCTGGCACTGGTTCGAGCGGCCCCGCGCCGCCGCCGAGGCAGCGCGCGTGCTCGTCCCCGGCGGCCGCCTGGTCATCGCCCATTTCGACTGGCTTCCACTTGCCGGCAACGTGGTCGAGGCGACCGAGGCGCTCATCCTGGCCGTCAACCCGGCCTGGACGCTGGCCGGTGGCAGCGGCCTCTATCCGGACTGGCTGCGCGACCTTGCCGAAGCCGGCTTCGCCGGCATCGAGACCTTTTCCTTCGATATCGAACTTCCCTTCTCGCATGCCGATTGGCGTGGTCGCATCCGCGCCAGCGCCGGCATCCGCGCCAGTCTCCCGCCGGAGGCCGTCGAGCGCTTCGACGAGCGGCTGGCGGCCATGCTGGCGGAGCGCTTCCCGGCCGAGCCCTTGACGGTGCCGCACCGCGTCTGGGCAGCGAGTGGCGTCAAAGTCTGATACCCCGAACCCGGCCAAGGGTGTAGTATGGCGAGCAGGAGGACCCTCGCATGCAACCCAGCGACCCCTTCTCCATCACCGACAAGCTCGACGAAGCGACGCTCGGCGTCGTCGCCGGCCGGCTGGAGGTCCGCGCCAGGAACCCGCGCTTCGTCGCCATGCTGGACGGCTACCTCGACGCCATGCAGATCGACCGGGCGCAGCGCGTCATCGACCTCGGCTGCGGCACCGGCGTTGCCGCGCGGACGATCGCCCGCCGGCCGGGCTTCGCCGGCAGCGTCCTCGGCATCGATCTCAGCCCTGGCCTGGTGGCAGCCGCTGTCGCGCCTCGCGGCGGAGGAGGGGATCGCTGTCGCGCGTCTCCTTCCGCGCCGGCGACAGCCGCCGGCTGGACCTGGCCGACGCCAGCTGCGACGCCGTCGTGGCGCACACGCTGGTCAGCCATGTCGACGATCCGCCGGCGGTGATTGCCGAGATGGCCCGGCTCGTCCGTGCCCGGCGGCCGCATCGCCATCTTCGACGGCGACTACGCCTCGCTCACCTTCGCCAACGCTGATGCCGCCAAAGGCAGAAAGGACGACGCCGCGCTGATCGCCGGCATCGTCACCAGCCCCGACGTGATGCGGCAGATGCCGCGGTTGCTGAAAGCGGCGGGATTGCGGCTCGTCGCCGCCTTCCCGCACGTGCTGGCCGAAATCGGCACCGCCGACTACTGGGCCTCGGGCATCGACAGCTTCGAGCGTCTGCTCCCCAAATCGGGTGCGATGACGGAGGATGCGGCCCAACGCTGGGCGACCGATCTGCGTGCCGCTATTTCGGGCGAGACTTTCTTCGGCAGCTGCAACTTCTACGCCTACGTGGCCGGGCGAACCTGAACCGGCCTGCCGGCAGGCGTCAGTCGTGATGCTCGAGCAGCATCGCTCCGGCGCTCGCACCCAGCGCCACGCCGATGCCAATGCCCATGGCCATGTTGTCGAACAGCGAGGCGCCGAACGCCGCTCCGAAGGCGACGCCCAGCGCCATGCCGAACGCGATGCGGGAATAGGGGTCCTTCACGGCACGAGCTCCCGATGGTGTTGCATTTCGGGATTAATGGCCGCTCGCGGCGATTGGTTCCCACGCATCGGAAGGGTCGTCGACGTCTTGTGGCTCGATGCGGAGAAGAGGCCGCCGTCCGGGCGGCCGGCAGAGCCGGTCGAGGCTCGCTTGCGCCTCGTCGGCCAGCGCCCGCCAGGCGAAGAACAGGGTCTCGGCGGCGGTCTGGATCTCGGCCGGCGCCTCGTCCTCAGCCGCGTGAAGCTGCAGTGTCGCCATGGCGATCGAGCAGCGGTCGAGGCAGCCGAGCAAGGTCAGCGCCTGGTCGGCGGTCAACTCCGGCCGCGAAACGAAGCGCGGCATCTCGGCCGCCACGCGCGCCACCAGCGCGCTGTGCGAAAGGATCGTCGTCTGCCAATGGTGAGCCATCCACGCGCGCCCAGCCAACCTGGCCGACTGTGTCAGCCACGCACCGCGCCGTCGATTTGGCCAAACGACGCTGAGCCGGCAATCACACTGATCTAAAAGGCGTATGGGAGCTGCTCTGTGCCCCGACTCATTTCCTGGTCGGGCCGTGGAACCCTCGCCGGGGTCCGTCGTTGTTCCTCGCCGGCGGGCGGAAGACCAACCCAGACCCCGCACGCGAGGCGCCGGCACAATGGACCCGTCGCCGCTCCCCTCATCGGCGGCGGGTCCTTCTCGTATGTGCCATAATGAGACAGCTCACTGAGCTCATACGACCAATTCTCGCCTCACCGGAAACCTTTCGTTAACCGACTCGGCGCAGCGTGGGTTCGATCCGGGCTCCAGTTTTCGCCTTTCGCCCGGTGGGGGCGCCCGGGAGAGGCGACGTTCTGCCCCGATGGTCGCCGCTCAGGCAACGCCGGGCGCCCCAGCTTTTCCAGGCGGACAGGAAAGATGTCCGCAGTCCAACGATAGCAAGCAGAAGTTGAAACCGGCAGTCGCAAGCAAGTCGGATGCGGGCTTCCGCTGGGGAAACTTTCGATTAACCTGCTGACGGTAAGGCAGGCTTGGGCGGGTAAAAGAAAATACAGGGGTGGTTCGGTATGGGAAAACAGATTTCAACCGCACAGGCGGTGGCAATTGTCGTTGCCAGCTCGACGGCCGTGACGGCGGCTCTCTGGCCGCTGGCCGGCTGGCTCGCCATTCTGGCATTGCCGATGGCGATCTTCCTGATGCTGCCTTCGTTGCGGCTGCTCGATCGGCCGGACGAGCCGGCAAAGGTGCCTCAGAAGGTGCCTTCGGCAGGCGAGGCGGCCGGATAGAGGCCGAGCTCAGTGGGCGTGCTGCCGGCCTTGAGCGCCGTCAGCTCGAAGCCGTTGACGTCATAATACTGGCCGTCGAACAGCACCCTGGCCGAGGTGCCGCCCGCCCGATGGGTGACGCGCGACACGAACAGCCTGCCGACCGCCTTGCGGACGGCCGAGCGGGCCGCCCGCTGCCGGCGGGCGGGATGGTCGATGAGGGTCTTCATGGCCTCACGATAGACCATGTCAGAGCGCGACGGAACCCGCCTGTGAGGCGGCTCAGGCGGGTTGCTTGGCCAGGCCGAGCCGGGCGTCGGCGCCGCGCACCGCCTGCCGGTCGCCGGTGAAGACGATGAAGGCGAACAGCAGCACGCCGGCCAGCACGACGAACGAGCTCAGCGCGACCAGCGGCTCCAGCGCCGCGTTCCCGGCGAGCATCAGCAGGAGCGCCGGCGCCATCACCACCACGCCGGTGGTGTAGACGCCATATTGCACGAGCGCCAGGCGCCGCTCGGCCTTGGCCGGGTTCAGCGCGTAGTAGCCGCCGAAGACGGCGCTGGTGACCCAGCCGAGCAGGTTGATGTGGGCGTGCGCGCCGGCCACGCTATGATCCTGGCTCATCGCCATGTGAAGACCGACGCAGATGCCGGCGATCAGGAACAGAATGGCGGTTCTGAAGTAAAGCCGCGAAACGAGAGGCATGTGAGACTCCGATCCTTCCGGGCAGGTCTTGCGCCTGCGCGCGGGCCGGCCTTTTTGCGACGCTCGTGTATCGGCGACATGCCGCCGGACGCCGGCGGCGGTATCAGAGCTGCAACATTCTGAGCTGTCATCGCGCCTCCGACGCGATATGGTCGCCCGCCAGGCAGTCACGGAGCGCAGTTCTTGACCTCAATCTTCTACGGCGGGATCGTCCTTGTCTGCCTGTTCGGTTCCAGCATGCTGGCCATGCTTTTGCGCGACCGGCTTCCCCAGAACCACCTCAGCGAGCTCCTCCCGCGATGCCATCAAGCTGGCGACCGCGGTGGTCGGCACGCTGGCGGCGCTCGCTCTATCGCTGATGATCGCCCAGGCCAACACCACCTTCGAGAATGCCCAGGCAGAGCTGAAGGAGTTGGCGGCGCGGGTGGTGCTGCTCGACCGTGCCATGTCGCGCTACGGCCCCGAAACGGCCGAGGCCCGCAAGATCCTGCGCGAGCTGGTCGAAACGCGGCTGGCCACGCCGTGGGCGGAGACCGACGAGGACAGCGGCGCGACGAGCCGCATCATCCACGACCGCGGCGTCGAGCCCATACAGGACGAGCTGCGCGCGCTGACGCCCACCACCGACAGCCAGCGCTGGCTCGTGGGGCGCGCGCTGGAGATCACCAGCGAGCTGGCCGAGGAGCACTGGATGCTCGTCGAGACCCGCGCCGAGGGCCTGCCGCTGCCCTTCTTCGCCGTCATGGTGTTCTGGCTGGCGCTGCTGTTCGGATCGTTCGGCCTGCTGGCCCCCACCAACATGACCGTCGTCGTGACGATCTTCGTCTGCGTGCTGTCGGTCGCCGGTGCCGTCTTCCTGCTGATCGACATGGCGCACCCCTATCGCGGGCTGATCTTCGTCTCCGACCAGCCGCTCAGGACCGCCATGGAGGAGCTCGGCCGCTACCTGGTCGCCTCACGCCTTTTCGAGCGCCAACGCGATGCCCTGGCCGACGCCGATGCACATGGTGGCCAGCGCCAGCCGGCCGCCGCGCGCCGCGAGCTCCAGCGCCGCGGTTCCCACCAGCCGCGCCCCGGACATGCCGAGCGGATGCCCGAGCGCGATGGCGCCGCCATTGGGGTTCACATGCGATGCATCGTCGGCGATGCCGAGGCCGCGCAGCACCGCCAGCGCCTGGCTGGCGAAGGCCTCGTTGAGCTCGATGACGTCGAAATCGCCGGCCTTGACGCCCAGCCTCGCGGCGAGCTTCTGGGTGGCCGGCACCGGTCCGTAGCCCATGATGCGCGGCGCGATCCCCGCCGCTGCGCCGCCGAGCACCCGGGCGATCGGCGTCAGCCCGTGCCTGGCGGCCGCCGCCTCCGAGGCGACGATCAGCGCCGCGGCGCCGTCATTGACGCCGGAGGCGTTGCCGGCCGTCACCGTCCCGTCGCGCCGGAACGGCGTCGGCAGCGCTGCCAGCGCCTCGAGCGTGGCGCCGGCGCGCGGATGCTCGTCGCGTTCGACGACGCTCGCGCCGCCCTTCTTCTGCGGGATCGTCACCGGCACGATCTCCTGCGCCAGTCGGCCGTTGGACTGCGCGGCGACCGCCCGCTGCTGGCTGCGCAGCGCGAAGGCGTCCTGGTCGGCGCGCGACACCTGGAACTCGGCGGCGACGTTCTCGCCGGTCTCCGGCATCGAGTCGATCCCGTATTGCGCCTTCATCGCCGGGTTGACGAAGCGCCAGCCGATCGTCGTGTCGTAGATCTCGGCATGTCGCGAGAAGGCCGTCTCGGCCTTGGGCATGACGAAGGGCGCGCGGCTCATCGATTCCACCCCGCCGGCGATCACCAGCTCTGCCTCGCCGGCCTTGATCGACCGCGCCGCGATGGCGACGGCGTCCATGCCGGAGCCGCACAGCCGGTTGACGGTGTTGCCCGGCACGCTCGCCGGCAGCCCGGCGAGCAGCAGCGCCATGCGTCCGACATTGCGGTTGTCCTCGCCGGCCTGGTTGGCGCAGCCGAACACCAGATCGTCCACCGCCTCCCAATCGACCTTCGGGTTGCGCGCCATCAGCGCCTTCAGCGGCACGGCACCCAGATCGTCGGGGCGCACGGCGGCCAAGGCGCCTGCGAAGCGGCCGATCGGCGTGCGGACATAGTCGCAGATGAAGGCCTCAGCCATGCTTGTCTCCTCGCTGATGCGCCGCCTCGGTGCGTGCCCTGAGCTCCCGCAGCGTGCCGAGCTCCAGCGGCGTCGGCGGCGGCGTCTCGACGACGCTGTCGGCAAAGCGGACCGGCCAGCCGCAGCTGTCCTCTACGGCCGCGCGCGTCGCGCCGGGATGCAGGGAGGCCACCGTGAACTCCTTGCTGGCGGGGTCAGGCGTCCAGACGGCGAGATCGGTGACCAGCAGCGTCGGTCCCCGCGTGGCGATGCCAAGCCTTTGCCGGTGGTCGCCTCCTTCGCCATGGCCGAACGAGGTGTAGAAGTCGATCCTCTCGACCATGCTGCGCCTGGATTGCGCAAGCGTGATGTAGACCTGCTGGCACGAAGCGGCGATCTCCGGCGCGCCGCCGCCGCCCGGCAGCCGCGTCTTCGGCCTGGCATAGTCGCCGATCACCGTCGTGTTGATGTTGCCGAACCGGTCGAGCTGCGCGGCGCCGAGGAAGCCCACCGTGATGCGGCCGCCCTGCAGCCAGCTGCGGAACATCTCCGGCACCGAGACCGTGGTGAGCGCCGTCTCGCAGAGCTCGCCATCGCCGATCGACAGCGGCAGCACGTCCGGGCGCGTGCCGATGGTGCCGCTTTCGTAGATCAGCGTGATGTCGGGCGCGTGGGTGAGCCGCGCGACGTTGCAGGCGGCCGACGGCGCGCCGATGCCCACGAAGCACACGTCGTCATTGGTGAGCGCGCGGGCCGCCGCGATGGTCATCATCTCGGCCGGGGTGAAGGGCTGCCCGCTCATGGCGTCCGCCGCGTCCACGCGACGCGCTCCGCGAAGGCTTCCGGCCCGGCATCGAGCACGTTCGCCTTCATCCACGCGGCGAACCGTTCGCGGTCGGCCGACACGTCGTCCCATTCGAGATAGGCCGCGTTGTCGCGCCCGTAATAGCCATGCGCATAGGAAGGATGGGCGCCGCCCGGCACCACGGCGATCGCCGCGACCGTGAAGGCGGGCAGGATGGTGGCGTTGGGATGCGTGCCGGCGAAGTCGTCGACCACCTCCTCGACAGTCACCACCGCTTGCCTTGCCGCCAGCGCCGCCTCCTTTTGCACGCCGATGATGCCTTCGACCAGCACGTCGCCCTTGCGGCTGGCCTTCTGGGCATGGATGAAGGTCACGTCCGGCCGCAGCGCCGGCACGGCGGCCAGCGTTTCGCCGGTGAACGGGCAGGTGACCCGCCGGATGCTTGGGTTCACGCGCGGCAGGTCCGTGCCCCGATAGCCGCGGAAGATCGCGCAGGGCAGGCCGGCGGCGCCTGCCTCGTAGGCATTGGCCATCGCGGCGTGCGAATGCTCCTCCAGCTCGAGCGTGCCGTGGGTAGCCGTTCTCCACCGCGTCGCGCAGCCGTCGCAGCAACCCCACCCCCGGATTGCCGGCATAGGAGAAGACGAGCTTGCGGGCCATGCCCATGCCGATCATCTGGTCGTAAATCAGGTCCGGCGTCATCCGCACCAGCGTGAGCTCGGTGAAGCCTTGCCGGATCGCCTCGTGCGCCGCGGCGGTCGGGATGAGATGGGTGAAGCCCTCGAAGGCGACGGTGTCGCCGCTCTTCAAGTGCCTGGCCACCGCCTCTTCGAGCGGCATGAACACCGCCATCTGCGCTTAGCTCCGGACTGTCCGACCATATTGAACCCGTGTTCAATAGGTGCGGGTCGCGCCCTGCGCAAGCCCGGCGACTTCGCGAGAATTCAGGTCGATTCGTCCAGCGGTGGCTTCACGCGGCCGCATTCGCGGCTATCATTTGGGGCAAGAGGCACGGGAGGACGGACGGATGGAAGAGAGTAACGGCCGGTACGCCCAGGGCATGGCCACCCGCCGGGAGGTGCTGGGCGAGGCCCACGTGGCGCGCGCCGAGGCGGCGAAGACCGGCTTCGACGCGCCGTTCCAGGCGCTGATTGCCGAAGCCGCCTGGGGCCATGTCTGGTCGCGGCCCGAGCTGACGCTGCGCGAGCGCTCGATCGTCACCATCGCGCTGCTCGCCGCGCTCGGCCACGAGGAGGAGCTGGCGATGCATGTCCGGGCCACCGTCAACACCGGCGCCAGCGAGGACGACATCCGCGAGGCGCTGCTCCACGTGGCGATCTATGCCGGCGTGCCCGCCGCCAACCAGGCGTTCCTCGTCGCCAAGCGGGTGCTGGGCGAGAGCGAGTTCCTCCAGGCGAAGCGATGAACCGCCCGACGCAAGCCGCGTACCCCGGCGCGCTGCTGCCGCGCGACCTCGCCTGGCACCCGCCGGCGCTGACGCCCGGCTACCGGAGCTCGCTGCTGCGTTCGCCGAGGCTGAAGCCGCTCGCTCTTGCCCGCCACGCCGACCGAGCTTGCCGGACCGGTGTTCGGCCACGACCTCATCGGCCCGCTCGACGACGACCTGATCCACAACTTCGCGCGGCCCGGCGAGAGCGCGATCGGCCCGCGCATCATCGTCCATGGCCGCCTCATGGACGAGAACGGCAATGGCGTCCCCGGCGCCTTGCTGGAGGTCTGGCAGGCCAATGCCGGCGGCCGCTACCGCCACAAGCGGGAGGGCTATGTCGCCGCGCTCGACCCCGATTTCGGCGGCTGCGGCCGCACCATCACCGACGGGCACGGCGGCTACCGGTTTCGCACCGTGCGGCCCGGTCCCTATCCGTTTCCCAACGGCCCCAACGATTGGCGGCCGGCGCACATCCATTTCTCGGTGTTCGGCCAGTCCTTCGCGCAGCGGCTGGTCACCCAGATGTACTTCGAGGGGGACCCGCTCGATCCCTCGCTGCCCGATCGTCGCGACGCTCGGCGATCCGGCCGCCATCGCCGGCTTGACCGCCACCTTCGACCCCGACGCGACGCTGCCCATGGACGCCTGCGCCTACCGCTTCGACATCGTGCTGCGCGGCCGCCGCGCCACCCACTTCGAGAACCGGCCGGAGGGCACCTGATGGCTGAAGGAATGCGCCTCGCAGACCGCCGGGCCCTTATGTGCATATCGGCCTGATGCCCAACTTCGCCGGTTTGCCGGGCGTCTTCCCGGCCGATCTCGGCGACGAGATGTCGGCCGCCGACACCGCCGGCGAGCGCATCGAGATCGTGCTGCGCGTGCTCGACGGAGCGGCAGCACCCCTCACCGACGCGGTGATCGAGCTCTGGCAGGCGGACGCCGCCGGCCGCTATGCCGCGCACGGGCGCCTTCGGCTTCGGGCGCCAGGCGACCGACGCCGAGACGGGCGAATGCCGGTTCCGCACCGTCAAGCCGGGGCGCGTGCCGCTGGGCGACGGCCGCGCGATGGCGCCGCATGTCGCCCTGTTCGTGCTGGCGCGCGGCATCAATCTCGGGCTCCACACCCGGCTCTACTTTGCCGACGAAGCGGCGGCCAATGCCGAGGACCCCATCCTCGCCATGGTCGACGCGGCGCGCCGGCCGACGCTGGTCGCCGAGCGCGAGGGCGGCGTCTACCGTCATGACATCCACCTGCAGGGCGAGCACGAGACCGTGTTCTTCGACGTCTGACATGGCCGGTCGTCGTGCTCGGATCGCCCCTGCTCGCCTCATTGCTTGGCGATGCCGACATCGCCCCGCTGCTCGACGAGGCGGCGGAGCTGTCGGCGATGGTCCGCTTCGAGGCGGCGCTGGCCGCCGCCGCGGCCGAGCACGGCGTCATCCCGACCGCCGCGGCCCAGGCGATCGAGGCGGCGCTCGCCGCGTTCGCCCCCGACCGCGCCGCTTTGGTCGAAGCCGCGGCCCGCGACGGCGTCGTCGTGCCCGAGCTGGTCCGCCAGATGCGCGCCGCGATCGGCGCTCCCCACGCCAGCCATTTGCATGTCGGCGCCACCAGCCAGGACGTGATCGACACGGCCCTGGTGCTGAGGCTGGGGCCGGCGCTCGACCAACTCGACCGCCGCCTGGCCGATATCGGCGAGGCATTCGCCGATCTCGACGCGCGCTTCGGCGCCCGTGCGCTCACCGGCGTACACGCGCATGCAGCCGGCGGTACAGATCATGGTCGGCGACCGGTTGCGCAGCTGGGCCGCGCCGCTGGAGCGTCACCGCCGCCGCCTGGATGCGTTGCGGCCCGAGCTGCTCGTCGTGCAGCTCGGCGGTCCCGCCGGCTCGCTCGCCGCGCTGGGGCCGGCCGCCGAGGCGGTGCGGCGCGCGCTGGCGACGCGCCTCGGCCTTGCCGACGCGCCGCAATGGCACAGCCAGCGCGACCGCATCGCGGCGCTGGGAAGCGCCCTTGCCGGCATCGCGGGCAGCCTCGGCAAGTTCGGCCAGGACGTCGCGCTGATGGCCCAGGCGGGCGACGAGATCGCGCTTGCCGGCGGCGGCGGCTCCTCGGCGATGCCGCACAAGCAGAACCCGGTCGCGGCGGAGATGCTGGTGGCGCTGGCTCGCTTCGCCGCCGTCCAGCTGTCCGGCCTCCACCAGGCGCTGGTCCACGAGCAGGAGCGCTCCGGCGCCGCCTGGACGCTGGAATGGCTGCTGCTGCCGCCTCTGCTCCTCGCCACCGGCGCCGCCACCCGGATCGCCGGCGAGCTGGCCGGCGGCATCGTTCGGCCTCGGTCTCCCCTTGAAATTTTTCTGCGGGTGCTGTCGACAAGCCGCTTCGCCATTCGTCATCAGGAAGAGTCGCCGTGGCGGCTCGACAAGAACAGGAGATTTCCATGTCCGCAGATGCACAGCCCGAAACCCAGCGCAGCGCCAAGGTCAAGGGCGGCCTCGTCGCCTATTTGCAGGTCGATGGCGCCATGAAGGCGGTCGAGTTCTACAAGAAGGCGTTCGGCGCCGAGCTCGCCTTCGCCTATCCGCCCGACGAGCAGGGGCGCACGATGCACGCGCATCTCTACGTCAACGGCTCGTCGCTGATGCTGGGAGACCCCTATCCCGACTATGGCCATCCGCTTGAGGCCGCCGGCGGCTACACGCTGCAGCTCATGGTCGACGACATCGAGGCCTGGTTCAAGCGCGCCGTCGATGCCGGCTGCACGGTGGTGACGCCCATCGACACCATGTTCTGGGGCGACCGTTGGGGCCAGGTCAAGGACCCGTTCGGCGTCACCTGGGGGATGAACTCCCCGCTCAAGCAGGGCTGATCGCCGCTGCGCGGGCCGGCGGCGCGGCCAGCCGTGCCGCCGCTTCGCCGACCAGCGTCTCGATCGGCAGCGCCGCGTCGAGCACGATCGCATCCTCGTCCGCCTGCGGCGGCTCCAGATCGTCGAACTGGCTGTCGACCAGGCTGGGCGGCATGAAATGGTGCCGCCGCTCGGCGACCCGCGCATAGGCGGCGGCCCGGTCGATGTCGAGATAGAGCAAGGTCAGCCCCGGATACCAGCTGCGCAGCCGGTCGCGATAGGCGCCGCTTGAGCGCCGAGCAGGCGGCGACCACGTTGGCGCCGCCGCCCGCCGCCGTGGCGATCCGCTCGCCGATCGTATCGAGCCAGCCCTGGCGGTCGGCGTCCGTCAGCGCGATGCCGCTGCGCATGCGCGCCACGTTGTCGGGCGGATGCAGCTGGTCGCCTTCGACGAAGCTCGCGCCGAGCCGCGCCGCCAGCGCCGCGCCGACCGCGGACTTGCCGCAGCCTGCGACGCCCATGACGACCACCGCGAGGGGCGGAGGCTGCTTCTTGGCCATTTCCGTCTACCGGTTGGCCGGGCTGCGCCCATAGAGCAGCAGCATGGCGATGATGACGACGCCGTAGATGATCTGGCGCCCCGCTTCGGGCATCTGCATGACCGACAGGATCGACTGCAGCAGGGTGATCAGGATGACGCCGGCGATGGTGCCGAGATAGGAGCCGCGGCCGCCGAGGATCGACGTTCCGCCGAGCACGACGGCGGCGATCGCCGGCAGCAGGTAGGCGTCGCCCATCGACTGCGCCGCCTTCGAGGCATAGCCGGCGAGCAGCACGCCGCCGAAGGCGCTGAGCGCGCCCGACAGCGCGAAGGCGATCATCACCACGCGGCGCGTGGCGACGCCCGAGAGATAGGCGGCCCGCTCGCGGTTGCCGATGGCGTAGACGGCGCGGCCGAACGTCGTGCGGGTGAGCAGGAAGACGGTCGCCCAGCCGATCAGCGCCCAGATCAGGACGGCGTTGGGCACGCTCGGCACCAGGAAGCCGGTCGCCAGGTAGCGCATCGCGCCGGTCGCCGAATCCTGCGGCGAGAAGCCGCCCGTGTAGACCACCATCAGGCCCTGCGCCACCGCATTGGTGGCGAGCGTGATGATCATCGAGGGGATGCGCAGATAGGCGACGCCGATCCCGTTGACCAGCCCGACCGCGACGCCGCAGAGCACGCCGAACGGGATCGCCAGCACCTCGCCCGACCGGCCCGTACGCCGCCGCCGCGCAGGCCATCATGCCGCCGACCGCCACCGACCACGGCACCGACAGGTCGATCTGGCCGAGCAGGATCACCATCATCATGCCGGTGGCGATGACGCCCAGGAAGGACGCGACCTTGAGCTGCTGCAGCAGGTAGTCGGGCGACAGGAAGCTGGCCGAGTAGAAGCTGCCGAACACCAGCAGCGCGACGATGCAGGCGAACGCGGTGACGATCGCCGGGTCGAAGCGGCCGACCGCCCGCGCGCAGGCGTCCGGCCAGCGGGACCGACACGGCGCTCATTCGAACCACTCCAGCCGGTTGCGGACGCGGAACAGCGCGAAGGCGCCGAGGCTGACGGCAAACAGCAGCACCACGCCCTGGAACAGCGGCTGCCACAGCGGGTCGAGGTCGAAGACGAACAAGAGGTCGCCGATCGCCCGGAAGGCCAGCGCTCCGAAGATGGCGCCGATCACGCTGCCCTTGCCGCCGAACAGCGACACGCCGCCGAGCACCACCGCGGCGATGGAAAACAGCGTGTAGGCGTTGCCGCTGGCGAACGCCGCCTCGCCCGTATAGGTGAAGAAGGTGAGGAACAGCCCGCCGATCGAGGCGAGCAGGCCCGACAGCGCGTAGGCCGACGAACTTGGCGCGTGCGGATCGGCACGCCCGACATGAAGGCGGCGATCTCCGACGAGCCGGCCGCATAGGCCGCCCGGCCGATGCACCGAGCGGCTGAACGGCACCCAGACCACCAGCACGACGGCCGCCAGCGCGACCAGGCTGGTGGGCACCACGCCGAACAGGCGACCGGTCAGCGCGTCGGCCAGGTCCTCGTTGACCGAGCCGCCCGGGAAACGGCCGCAGCAGCAGCGCCAGGCCGAAGAAGACGGCGCCGGTGGCGATGGTGGCGACGATCGGCTGCAGCCGGCCGAAGACGACGATGGCGCCGTTGAGCGCGCCGCACAGCAGCCCGCGCGCCGAGCACGGCGATGACGCCGAGCGTGGTCTCCACGGCGCCGCCGACCACCAGCCAGGAGGCCAGGCAATTGGTGAGGATGAAGATCATGCCGACCGACAGGTCGATGCCGGCGGTGATCACCACCAGCGTCTGCGCCATCGCCACGAAGGCGAGCAGCACGCCCTTGTTGGCGGCGGTCTGGATCACGTTGGCGGTCAGCCCGGCCGGATGGTTGCCGACATAGATGGCGAACATCAACAGGAAGATGCCGAACGCCGTCAGCGTGCCGCGCTGCTCGTTCAGCCAGAAGCGCCCTTCGTTCATTCTGCCGCCCCCGGCCGCCCGGCCGCCCCCTGGTCGCCGATGTTGAGCGCGCTGGCGATCAGCGCGTGCTCGGTGAGCGCCTCGCCCTTGAGCTCGCGGCCGATCGCGGCCGTCATAGAGCACGAGCACCCGGTCGCAGCAGCCGATCAGCTCGTCATAGTCGGTGGAGTAGAAGAGGATCGCCGCGCCGGCTTCGGCCAGCCGCCGCAGCAGCCGGTACATCTCCTGCTTGGTGCCGACATCGATGCCGCGGGTCGGATCGTTGAGCAGCATGATGCGCGGCCGCCGCATCAGCCATTTGGCGATCACCACCTTCTGCTGGTTGCCGCCGGACAGCGCGCCGACCGGCGCCTCCAGGCTGGCCGCCTTGATGGCCAGCAGCTCGACCATCTCGGCGATCAGCCGGTCTTCGGCCTCGCGGTCGATGACCCCGCACCGCGACACCTTGTCGAGCGCCGCGAAGGTGAGGTTGTCGCGCACCGACATCGGCAGCATCAGCCCCTCGGTCTTGCGGTCTTCGGGGATCAGCGCCATGCCGATCGCCGCGCTTGCGCGCCGCCGCGGGCCGGCGATCGACACCGGCCGGCCGTCGACCAGCACCTCGCCGGTGGTGCCGCGCAGCACGCCGAACAGCGCCAGCAGCAGCTCGCGCTGGCCCTGGCCGTCGAGCCCGCCGAGCCCGACCACCTCGCCCGGCCGCACGCGTCAGCGAGATGTCGGTGAGCCGCTCGCCCCAGGTGAGGCCGCGGCACTCGAGCACCGGGCACGGCGGTCTCGCGCACCGCCGGCGGCTTGGCCGGAAAGACGTGCCGGTATTCGCGGCCGATCATCAGCTCGACGACCTCGTCGTCGGTCTTGGTGCCGGCGCGGATAGCTGGCGACGTTGCGGCCGTTGCGGAACACCGTGCACTCGTCCGCCAGCTCGGCGATCTCGTGCATGCGGTGCGAGATGTAGAGCAGCGCCAGGCCCTCCTGGCGCGAGCCGCTTCAGGACGGCGAACACCTTGGCGACGTCGCTGGCGGTGAGCGCCGAGGTCGCCTCGTCGAGGATGAGGATGCGCGGCTTGCAGCGCCAGCGCCTTGGCGATCTCGACCATCTGGCGGCGCGACAGCGGCAGGTCCTTGACGCGGGCGCGCGGATGGATGTCCTCGGCGCCGGCGCGCGCCAGCGCCTCCTCGGCGAGCCGCCGCTGCGCGCGCGCGGTCGATCAGCCCGAAGCGCCGCGGCGGATCGCTCGATGGCGATGTTGTCGGCCACCGACAGGTCGGGCACCAGCGACAGCTCCTGGAACACGCAGGCGATGCCGGCCGCGGCTGCCGCCGCCGGCGAGGCGAAGGTCACCTCGCGTCCCGTCGAGCAGCATGCGGCCCGCGTCGGGCGGCGACCACGCCGGCCATGATCTTGATCAGCGTCGACTTGCCGGCGCCGTTCTCGCCCAGGATGGCGTGGATGCGGCCCGCCTCGACGGTCAGCTCGGCATTCTCGCAGCGCGCGCACGCCGCCGTAGCGCTTGGAGACGCCCTCCATGCGAAACAGCGGTGGCGCGACGGGTGTGGATCCATGGTGGTCCCGCGGAAAGCGGCGCTGCAGGAGGCCTGCAGCGCCGGGTTGGCGTAGGTCGGGCTCCGCGCCCGCGCCTACTGGTTCGCCTTCGGTCTGTCCCATGATTTCCTGGGCGGTGAAGTTGATGCCGCAGGTCGGGAAGGCGTTGCCGACGAAGAAATTGTCGGACTGGTCGGGATAGAAGTCCTGCGCCTTCCTTGAAGTTCGGATCCTCGACGATGGCCAGCGGCAGCTTGACCGATTGCGGCACGACCTGGCCTTCGAGCGCGGCGATCGCCGTCTTGATCGCCACCGCCACCTGGGCCGGGCCGGTGCCGGCCGACGAGCATTTCAGCCCTTCGCCCGCGATACTTGGCGCAGAACTTGCGGAAGCCGTTCTCGGTCTCGCCGCCGAACGGCACGAACGGATGCTTGGCGTCGATCATCGCCTGCACGACGCCGGTGTCGCCGCCCTGCGCGGTGATGCCGTCGAACTTCTTGTGCACGGCGATGGCGTCGGCCGTCACCTTCTGCGCCGTCGGGTCGTCCCACTTGCCGATCACCTCGACGACGTCCCACTTCTTGCCGGTGGCCTCGAAGGTCTCGTGGATGCCGTCGTGGCGGTCGCGGTCGACCGACGTGCCGGCCACGCCGCGCACCTCGAGGACCTTGCCGCCGTTCGGGCAGGTTCTTGACCAGCCAGTTCGGCCCACAGCACGCCGAGGCCCTTCTGGTCGACGTTGACGTTGATGGCGTCTTCGGTGTCGAGGATGTTGTCGAAGGCGACCAGGACCACGCCGGCCTCCTTGGCGCGCTTGATCACCGGCGCGAAGGCCGTCGGGTTCTGCGCGTTGACGACGACGGCGTCGATAGCCGGAGTCGATGAAGTTGTTGATCGCCGAGATCTGCGCCGCCACGTCCTCGCCGGTCGAGACGACCTTGAACTCCTTCAGCTTGGCGGCCACGTCGGGCTGCGCCGCATAGGCCTTGGCCGTCTTGATCATCTGGATGCGCCAGGTGTTGGCGATGTAGCCGTTGGCGAGCGCGATCCGGTACGGCCCTTCTTTCTTCGGATACTTGAAGAACTTGGTCTCCGCCGCCCACGGAACGAAGCACTCCGCTTCGGCGGCAGGTCCGCTGACGATCTCGGGGTCGGCGATGGCCGACGTCGAAAGAAGCGCCAGCGCGGTGGCGGCCACCAGGCCGCCCGCGAGTTTCTTGATCATGGATTTCCTCCCAACGAGCTGCGATCAGGTGGATGCAGTCGAGGCACTCCGCAACAGACCGTTCGCGCCGCTCCCGAAAGCAGCGACGCCAGTCGTCAACCAAAGTCTGCAGAAGACGTGTCCCGATTACTTCCCGACGACGCCATCGGTCTCCTCCCAATGTCACGTCGGCAAAGATGGTAGCGCTACCATGAGCGTCTGTAAAGACAGCTGTTCTTGAATTGGAAAGTCGAGGCAAGGATTGGCCTGCCGACTACATGGGGCCGGCAGTGCTGTCGCGGGCCACCACCTCGAACCCCAGGTCGACGATGCGCTCCTCGACGGGCTCGCCGCGCATCGCCGCCTTGACCATCGCCGCGGCGCGGTAGCCGATGTCGTAGCGATGGGTGCGCACGCTGGTGATCGACGGGTAGGCGACCTGCATCATGTCCAGGTCGTTGAAGCCGCAGATGCCGATCTGCCGCGGCACGCCGAGCGACGCATAGTGGCATTCGAACAGCACGCCGAGCGCCAGGTCGTCATTGTTGCAGAACACGCCGTCGATCGTCGGCACCCGCGCCAGCGCGTCGCGCAGCAGCTCGCGGCCGAGCGACACGCTGGAGGGGATCGGCGTGGTGCTCACCAGCCGCGGCTCGAACAGGCCGGCCGCCTCCATCGCCTGCCGATACCCCGCCAGCCGGCGCTGCGAGCGCGGGTCCATGCGCGCGCCGATGAAGCCGATCCGCCGATAGCCGCGCGACAGCATGTGCTCGGTGGCCGCGCGGCCGCCGTCGAAATGCGAGAAGCCGACGCACATGTCGACCGGATCGGGCCCGGCCTCCATGATCTGGACGACCGGGCAGCCCGCCGCCTCGAGCAGCGTCCGCGTCTGCGGCGTCTGGTCGATGCCGGAGACGATCAGCGCCGCCGGCCGCTGGCCGAGGAACACCTTGAGCAGCCGCTCCTCCTCCAGCCCGGAATAGTGGGTGTGGCCGATCTGGATCTGGAAGCGGGTGTCGACCAGCCCGTCATAGATGCCGCGCACCACGTCGGCAAAGACGTTGTTGGTGAGCGAGGGGACCAGAACGCCGACCACGTCGGCGCGCGCCGAGGCCAGCGCCCGCGCATTGCGGTCGGGCACGTAGCCCAGCGCCCGCACCGCCGCGTCGATCTGCGCGCGCAGCGTAACGGACACGCGGTCCGGCTCGCGCAGCGCCCGCGACACGGTGATGGCGCCCACCCCGGCCAGCCGCGCCACGTCGGCGAGCGTCGGACGCCCGCCGCCGCGCCGCGACGGCCGCCGGCCGGCGCCGCCGGCATTGTCTTCCTGGGCTGGGTCGTGCCGTCGCGCCATGGCGATCGCCGTCAGTCGGCCGCAGCGGCCGGCGGCGGCTCCGGTCTCGGCCGGCGCGGCCTCCGGCGTCGCCTGCCTCGGCCGGCGGCGCTTCGAGATCGTCACCCTCCTCCGGGACGGCCACCGTCGCCGGCGCGGTGCGCGTGAAGGTGACGCCGTCGAACACCACGGTGGCGAAGTTGGGCGCCGACATCTTGCGCGTCGAGCCGTCGTCGCACATGAACATCGGCCATCCGGCGTCGTAGCAGAACAGCTCGCGGCAGAGGCTGCTCACGCAATTGCCCTCCGTCACCGCAAAGCGGCCGTCGTCGAGCCGGCGGATCAGGCTGCCGTTTCGGCCCGCCACGTCCAGCGCGCGTCGCCGTAGTCGGCCGGATTGATCAGCCCGGCGACGCCGATGCTGCCGAGCGACCGCTCCAGCAGCAGGCGATATTGCGTCATGGCGCGCGAATAGCCGCTCAGCGCCGGCCCACCCGTGACGTAGGTCCACAGCATGCGCGGCGAGAACAGCGCGCTCTCCGCCTTGCCGGCGCCGCCGACCGCCGAGGCGCCGGCGACGACGACCAGGGCCGCGGCAACGGCCGCGGCGGCGCCCCGGCGACAAAGCCGGAACCGCTCCGCTCCCATGCGGGCCATCACCTGCGCCTGCATCGCGTCCTTCCCCGTCTCGGACCCCGCCGCAGCCGCCGGGCGGCCGCGACCCACGAAGGTTATCGCAGATTCGCCGCTCTTGCCGCAGCTTTTCTGTGACAGCCGGCGCTCTTCACGCGCCCGGCGGATCAATTCGCCGGCTGCGGCGTTGCCATCCATGACCCCCAATCGCTCGATGAGAGGCTGACGACCATGGAAGGCTCCGGCAACAAGAACCGTTCGGCTGCAGCCGAAGCGAAGCAGCGCGACGTCCAGCAGGAGGTCGACGGCAAGGACGCTTCACGCGGCAAGTCCGCCAAGAGCAAGGGCGACGCCATGCAGGCCGGCGCCCGCCGCTATCCCGACGCCGCCTTTCCCGCCGCAGCACCAGCCGAAGCCGGGTGCCGAGCGCAAGCTCGAGCCCAAGCCGATGTACGACGCGCCCTTCTATCGCGGCTCCGGCAAGCTCGACGGCAAGGTCGCGCTGATCACCGGCGGCGATTTCGGGCATCGGCCGCGCCGTGGCCGTGCTCTTCGCCCGCGAGGGCGCCGACGTCGCGATCGGCTACCTGGAGGCCGAGCAGGCCGACGCCGAGACGACCAAGAAGGCGGTCGAGGCGGAAGGCAGGGCTTGCATCCTCCTGCCCGGCGACGTCGCCGACCGCGACTATTGCCGCGAGGCGGTGGCGGCCACCGTGGAGGCGCTCGGCCGGCTCGACGTGCTGGTCAACAACGCGGCGTTCCAGGTCCACGCCAAGCGGTTGGAGGACCTGACGCCGGAGCATTTCGACCTGACGCTGAAGACCAACCTCTACGGCTATTTCCACATGGCGCAGGCCGCGGTGCCGCGCATGAAGCCCGGCTCGGCGATCGTCAACACCGGCTCCGTGACGGGCATCGAGGGCTCCAAGGAGCTGCTCGACTATTCGATGACCAAGGGCGGCATCCATGCCTTCACCCGCGCGCTCGCCGGCAGCCTCGTCGACAAGGGCATCCGGGTGAACTGCGTGGCGCCCGGCCCGGTGTGGACGCCGCTGAACCCGTCGGACAAGCAAGCCGAGGACGTCTCCAAGTTCGGCTCGCAAACGCCGATGAAACGGCCCGCACAGCCGGAGGAGATCGCCCCGGCCTACGTCTTCCTGGCCTCGCCTCACTGCTCCAGCTACATCACGGGAGAGATCCTGCCGATCGTCGGCGGCTACTAGCCGCGGCGCCGGCGCGCTGCGCCGTCGCTCGACCTGACGATTCGGATGCCCGGTCGGGAACTCCTTGGCACTCAAGATGGTTGATGATGCCGGAGAGCCGGATTGAGGTTGCTCGCGTGAGCCTCGATACCTATCACAGCCTTGGCCTGACCGTTCGGGCGAGCCCACGCAAGGTGGTGCGCGCCACGCGTCGGCTGCTGCCGCACCGATTGGCTGCACGCCGCACAGCTCCGCGCCGTGCGCAAGGCGTTCTACCGCGACATGCTTCGCTACCACCGGGCAGCGCAACGCCTGGCTCGCGAGTTTCGCTGGTAAGGGAAGCCCCCGCCTCCCGGTAGGCGGGCCCGTTAGGCCGCTCAGGACGGCTTCTTGGCCCGGCTCGCCTTCGGCTTTGTCGCCGCAGGCGCGATTGCCGGCTTGGCGCCCGGCTTGGCACGGGACGGCTTGCCCGGTGCCGCCTCGCCGCCCCCGACCTCGCGCTCCGCTTGCTCCCAGTGGCGCTTGTCGGACCCGTGCGGGCGTCCCTCTTTCTCCCAAAGCTCATGTGCCTTATCGCGGATGCGGCTCTCTCGATCGCCAGGCATATGCGTCCTCCTGTTGGAAGCCGTGAGTCAGTCCTCGAAGGATTGCGGCAGCGGCCGGAAATTGTCCAGTGCGATTTGGGAAATCTCGGCGAAACCTGCGAAAACCGTTCGCCCCGCGCGGCCGCCGGAAAAAGGCGAGAGCCGCCTCTATGCGCCGCTCGCCAGGCGCTGTTCCGCGCGCTGCCGGCGCAGCACTTCGTCGGTCCCCACCAGCGCCTTCTTCGGAGAGCCGGGGATGACGGTCGATATCACGGAGATCGGGTCGCTCGCCGGGAACGAGTCCTCCAGGCCTTCGACCAGCTGCTCTTCGAGGGTCTGACGGTCTTCCGCCCGGCCCGGGGTCCTTCGCTTGCGGATCTTGGTCATGGCGTTCATGGCGCGACTCCTCGAATTGTAGAGGTCCAAGGCAACGTCGCTTGCTGGGGATAGTTCCGCGGCCTGGCAGGCACGCTCGCATGGGCAGAACTGCCCATGGCGGCTGGCGGGCCATCGGCTAGACTTGCAATGTCGCGGTCATCCTCGATACGTCGTCGCCGCGATTGCGCCCGGCCGAGCCCGTCCCCACCCGCACGCCGACCGGGCGCACCCGGGTGGGCGCGAGAAGACGACGTACCCTAGATACCCGCTCGTCGCCCTGGGTCCTCGCGCCCGGCTTGGTCATGCCGGACTTCGCAGAGCGACGCCATCGAAACGCTTGCTTAACCCTACCCGGTAAGGTTAGCGCCCCCGCCGCGCCGGACGGCTCACCCCGGCATCCCGCCAAACGCCAGGAACAGCGCTCCCAGCACGACCGCCAAGAGAATCGCCAAGATCGAGCGCTTCTGCCACGAAGGCGGAGGCGCGTCCCAGTTGTAGGAGGTCATCGGGTATCCTTCCATGAGCTCATTCGAACACAACGCAGGCTCATGAGTGCCGATCAGAGAAACGGCACAGCCTTTGAAGGTTGCGTTCAGATGTCCCAAAATGAGACTTTTCTCTATAAAAAGTTTAAATTGTCGTGGTTAAGAAAATCTTACTCAGAACCTGTTCACAGGCATCTATGAGTTTCAGCTTCGTCATGCTAAATGCGCTAATATCGACTTTCCTTTCATGGGATGCTGCAGCGCATGAGCCATACTCCGATGAGTGACAAGGATGTCTCGGTGGCCGCGGATATCGTCGCCGCCTATGTTTCAAACAATTCGGTTCCGATCACCCAGCTGTCGACTCTGATCGCCGACGTCCATCACGCGCTGATGGGCCTCAGATCGGAGCGCGACCTGCCGCTGTCGGCGCCGGTGCCGGCCGTGCCGCCGAAGAAGTCGGTCCACCCGGACTATCTGGTCTGTCTGGAGGACGGGCGGAAGTTCAAGTCGTTGAAGCGGCATCTTGCGCAGCCGCTACCACATGACGCCGGAGGACTACCGCCGCAAATGGAACCTGCCGCCCGACTATCCGATGGTGGCGCCCAACTATGCCGCGCGGCGCTCCGAGCTGGCCAAGGGCATGGGCCTGGGCAGCGTCATCAGCCGTTAGGCGGGGCCTCTCCATAAAAGTTGACCTTGACAGTTTAGAATAATTCTAACCTATTGAAGTCATACGCATTTTCGAGCGATTTCGGTTGACTTCGCCAGCCGAAGCGGCTTACTGGCAGCGCGGCCTGCGGGCCGCACCCCTTTGATGTCAGGGCCTTGAACCCTTTCGATTGGAGGCTGCGATGGGGCGACCGATTCCGCCGCGCATCGGCGCGGGCCAGCCGGCTGAGTCCGGGGCGGTCGCCATTGCCCGCCGCACGCGCTGCTCCAATCCTTCGGTTCCAGCCCTGTCTCAATTCGTCGCCGTTTTCGCTCGCGCCGCAGGCGCGGCCGCTCATCTGAGGAGAGGAACATGAGCATCATATCCACGCGCCCGGTCAGGCACCTGCCGGCCATCCTTGCCACCGCGGCATTGACGGCCGCCGTATTCGTGCTGCCGGCCAAGGCCGCGACCGACGCCAAGGCGGTGCTCGCCACCTATGCCGACATCGCGCTCGCCAAATACGAGGATTCGCTGAGCACCGCCAAGACGCTCGACCAGGCGGTCGACGCGCTGATCGCCAAGCCGTCCGAAGCGACGCTTGCCGGCGCGCGCGAGGCCTGGAAGGCGGCGCGCATCCCCTACCAGCAGACGGAGGTCTATCGCTTCGGCAACTCCATCGTCGACGACTGGGAGGGTCGGGTGAACGCCTGGCCGCTCGACGAGGGCCTGATCGACTATGTCGACGCCGGCTACGGCACCGAGTCGGACGAGAACAGCCTCTATGTGGCCAATGTCATCGCCAACACGTCGATCGAGATCGACGGCGCCAAGGTCGACACCACGGCGATCACGCCGGAGCTGCTTGTCCGGCAAGCTGCAGGAGGCCGGCGACATCGAGGCCAACGTGGCCACCGGCTACCACGCCATCGAGTTCCTGCTCTGGGGCCAGGACCTGAACGGCACCAAGGCCGGCGCCGGCAACCGCCCCTACACCGACTTCGACGCCGCCAACTGCACCGGCGGCCATTGCGACCGCCGCGCCGCCTATCTCGCCGCGGCGAGCGACCTTCTGGTCACCGACCTGGAGGAGATGGTGGCCAACTGGAAGCCGGACGGGCCAGCGCGCAAGGCGCTCCTCGACGGCGACCCCAAGGCCGGCATCTCGGCCATCCTGACCGGCATGGGTTCGCTCTCCTATGGCGAGCTCGCCGGCGAGCGCATGAAGCTCGGCCTGCTGCTGCACGACCCCGAGGAGGAGCACGACTGCTTCTCCGACAACACCCACATCTCCCACCTCTACGACGCGATCGGCATCCGCAACGCCTATCTGGGCAGCTACAAGCGCGTCGACGGCAGCGTGGTCGAGGGCCCGTCGGTCGCCGCCATGCTCAACGAGATCGACCCGGCGCTCGACGCCGAGCTGTCCGGCAAGCTCGACGCCACCGTCGGCAAGATGGAGGCGATCCAGGCGCGCGCCGTCGGTGGCGAGGCCTACGACCAGCAGATCGGCGAGGGCAATGCCGAAGGCAACGCCACCGTCCAGGCGGCGATCGACGCGCTGATCGACCAGACGCGCTCGATCGAGCGCGCGGTCGCCGCGCTGAAGCTCGACGCCATCGCCTTCGAAGGCTCGGACAGCCTCGACGCCCCGGACAAGGTCTTCCAGTAGGCTGCGGGGCCAGCCAATCGGCGTCGCGGCGCGGCGCCGCCAGCCATCGAGTTAGAGTCGGAAATGCTGATCTGCCACTGCAACCTCATTACCGAGAAGGAGATCGAAGAGACGATTGTCGGGCTTCTCGACCAGGACCCCTGGACGCTGATCGTGCCCGCCAAGGTCTATCACTCGCTGCAGAAGCGAGGTCGCTGTTGCGGCTGCTTCCCAAATGTGGTCGAAACGATCATTCGGGTCACCGAAAACTACCACGCGCGCTCGGAGGCGAGCGGCGCGGAGATCGTTTCACACCTCGACCGCGTCCGCGGGCTGAGGACCCAATACGGGAGCAGGGCCCATGAAAGGCGAAATTCAGGTCATCGAGCGGCTTAACGAGGCTCTGTTTCTGGAGCTCGGGGCGGTGAACCAGTATTGGCTGCACTACCGGCTGCTCGAGGACTGGGGTTTTTTCAAGCTCGCCAAGAAGGAGCGCGAGGAGTCGATCGAGGAAATGCATCACGCCGACAAGATCATCGAGCGGATCATCTTCCTGGAGGGCCATCCCAACCTCCAGACGGTCTCGCCCTTGCGCATCGGCCAGAACGTCCGCGAGGTGCTGGAGGCGGACCTGGCCGGCGAATACGACGCCCGCACGTCCTACAAGAAGTCGCGCGAGATCTGCCAGGAGCTCGGCGACTACGTGACGATGAACCTGTTCGAGGACCTGCTCAAGGACGAGGAGGGGCACATCGACTTCCTGGAGACGCAGCTCGATCTGCTCGATTCGATCGGCGAGGAGCGCTACGGCCTCCTCAATGCGGCGTCCGCGAAGGACGTCGAGTAAGGCCATGGCGGATGCGGCGCGCGCCTGAACGACTGCGCCGCGCGCCTTTCCTGGCCCTTGCCGCCGCGCTGCTCCGCGCCGCTGGGCGGCTTCCGCCGCATTCCTCGCGGCCTCCTCCGCCGACGAGCAGGCCCGGCCTCGCTACCGTCCGCCACGACCTGTCGGCCAAGGATCTGGCGCGGGTCGACAGCGTCACCCAGCCGACCGCCGACTTCACCGCGCCGGAACCCTTCGAGACCATGCAAGGCGGCGCCGCGACGTCCCGCAAGCGGGCCGACCGGGACGCGTTCTCCCAGTCTTCCGCCAATCTGACCTTCGAGGAGGAAGGCACCTTCAAGCTCGGCAACGGCCTGTTCCGCAAGGTCTGGGTGTCGTCGCCGTCGTCGACCCAGGCCTCGGACGGGCTCGGGCCGCTGTTCAACGCCCGCGCCTGCCAGAGCTGCCATCTGAAGGATGGCCGCGGCCACCCGCCGGAAAACGGCGCCGACGCCACCTCGATGTTCCTGCGCCTGGCCCGGCAGGCCGAGACCGCCGAGGAGCAGGCGGCGGTCGCCGCCAAGGCGGTGCTCAACCTGCCCGACCCGACCTATGGCAGCCAGCTCCAGGATCTCGCGGTGCCGGGCCTGCCGGGCGAGGGCAAGATGAGCGATCGCCTACGAGGAGCGTCCGGTGACGCTCGGCGACGGCAGCACCGTGTCGCTGCGCGCCCCGAGCTACGCCGTCGACCGGCTCGCCTCCGGGCCGATGCATCCGCGCACGACCTTGTCGCCCAGGGTGACGCCGCCGATGATTGGGCTCGGGCTGGTCGAGCAGATCCATCCGGCCGACATCCTGGCGCAAGCCGATCCCGACGACCGCGACGGCGACGGCATCTCCGGCAAGGCGTCCGTCGTGCGCGATCGGCGGCGACCGGCGGCCTGGCGCTCGGCCGCTTCGGCTGGAAGGCCTCCACCGCCTCGATCCGCCAGCAGACGGCCGAGGCCTTCGCCGGCGACATGGGCATCTCGACGCCGGAGGTGCCCAAGCCGTGGGGCGACTGCACCGCGGCGGAGGCCGCCTGCCGCGCCCTGCCGACCGGCATCCAGCCGCGCCTCGGCGATGCCGAAGCGCCGCCGCCGGTCATGGACCTCGTCACCTTCTATGCCCAGAACCTCGCCGTGCCGGCGCGCCGCGGCGCCGGCAAGCCCGAGGTGCTCGACGGCAAGCGGCTCTTCTACGAGCTCGGCTGCGTGTCCTGCCACACGCCGAAATACGTCACCCGCCGCGATGCGCCCGACAAGGCGCAGGCCTTCCAGCTCATCTGGCCCTATTCGGATTTCCTGCTGCACGACATGGGCGAGGGCCTGGCCGACGGCCAGCAGGTGGGCGACGCCGACGGGCGCGAATGGCGCACCCCGCCGCTCTGGGGCATCGGCCTGACCGAGCGCGTCAACGGCCACACCTTCTTCCTGCACGACGGGCGCGCCCGCAACCTCACCGAGGCCATCCTCTGGCATGGCGGCGAGGCGACCAAGGCGCGCGACGGCTTCGCAGCCCTGCCGGCAAAGGACCGCGCCGCGCTCATCGCCTTCCTGGAGTCGCTCTGATGCCCATGATCCGCTGCCCTCCTCGCCGCCGCTTTGCTCGTCCTTGGCGCTGCCTGGCCCTCGGCCGCCTCGGCGTCGCCGCAGCTCGTGGTGCAGCAGGCCGTCGACGGCTTCATCCGGCCCGGCTACCAGCGCTTCCACGCCGCCACAACCGCACTGTCGCAGGCCGTGGGCGGGCTCTGCGCCGCGCCCTCCGGCGAGCGGCTGGGCGCCGCGCGCGCCGCCTTCGCCGACGCGGTCGCGGCCTGGAGCGCCATCGAGCTCGTCCGCTTCGGTCCGGTGACCGAGGCGAACCGCCTGGAGCGCATCCTCTACTGGCCGGATCGCAAGGGCCTGGGGCTTGAAGCAGGTCCAGGCCGCCCTGGCGAGCCAGGACGCCACCGCCGCGGACCCCGCCACGCTGGCCGGCAAGAGCGTCGCCATGCAGGGCCTGGGCGCGCTGGAGTTCGTGCTCTTCGGCACCGGCTCCGGCGCGCTGACGACGCCGGGCGACGGCTATCGCTGCCGCTATGGCGCCGCCATCGCCGCCAACCTCGACGCCATCGCCGCCGAGCTCGACAAGGAATGGCAGGCGCCCGACGGCTTTGCCGCGCGCTGGACCGCGCCGGGCCCCGACAATCCGCTCTACCGGGACCAGCAGGAGGCGCTCACCGAGCTTCTGGAAGTGTTCGTCAACGGCCTCGAGCTCGTCCGCGACCAGCGGCTGGGCGGCTTCCTCGCCGAGAAAGCGGCCGACGATCGCCCCAAGCAGGCGCTGTTCTGGCGCTCGGCGCTGACGGCGGACGCGCTGGCCGCCAACATGGCCGGCCTGCAGGCGCTCTTCGACGCCTCCCGCCTGGCCGACGAGCTGTCGGCGGAGACGCGCTGGATTGGCGGCTCGATCGACTTCGAGTTCGCCAACGCCGTCGACGCCGCCAAGGCCGCAGAGGGGCCGATTGCCGAGGTGCTCGCCGACCCCAGGCGGCGCTCCAAGCTCGCCTATTTCGGCATCGTCACGTCGAGCCTTTCCGAGCAGTTCGGCGGCCGGCTGTCGACCGAGCTCGGCCTGACGGCCGGCTTCTCCTCGCTGGACGGCGACTGACATGCGCCCGCTCGACCGACGCCACTTCCTCAAGGCGGCGGGCGCCGGCTTCGCCGCGGCCCTGGCGCCGCGGGCCAGCGCGGCGGTCGCGGCGGCGGATGCCGTCTTCGCCACGGCGTTCCAGCGAAGGGACGGCGCCTATGGCGTGGCGCTGCTTTCCGAAGCGGGCAAGATGCTGCTGACGGTCGACCTGCCCGAGCGCGGCCACGACGTCGCCTTCGACCCCGTGCACCGCAAGGCCGTCGCCTTCGCCCGCCGCCCCGGCACCTTTGCCGTCGTCTTCGATCATGCGGCCAAGGCGCCGCCGCTCACCATCCTGAGCGTCGAGGGCCGCCATTTCTTCGGCCACGGCGTGTTCTCGCCCGACGGCCGCCTGCTCTACGCGACCGAGAACGACTTCGAGGCCGCCGCCGGGATGATCGGCGTCTACGACGCCACCGACGGCTTCCGCCGCCTGGGCGAGTTCCCGACCCACGGCATGGACCCGCACGAGCTGCTGCTGATGCCGGACGGCCGCACGTTGGCGGTCGCCAATGGCGGCATCGAGACGCATCCCGATTTCGGCCGCGCCAAGCTCAATTTGTCGACCATGAAGCCGTCTCTCGTCTTCCTCGACCGCGAAACCGGGGCGCTGATCGAGCAGCACGCGCTCGACCCGGCTCTGCACCAGCTGTCCATTCGCCACATGGACCTCGACGCCGCCGGCACGGTCTGGTTCGGCTGCCAGTACGAGGGGCCGGCGGGCGACCGGCCGCCGCTGGTCGGCCGCGCGCGTCCCGGCGAGGCGGTCGCCCTGCTCGACCTGCCCGCCGAGGTGCTCGCCGGCTTGCGCAACTATGTCGGCTCGGTGGCCGCCAATCCGGCCGCCGGAACGGTCGCCGTCTCCTCGCCGCAGGGCAACAGCCTGGCGGTCATCGACGTCGCCGACGGCAAGGTGCGCGCCACCCGCGCGCTGACCGAGGTGTGCGGCCTGGCGCCCGACGGCGGCGCCTTCCTGGCCACCACCGGCACCGGCACGGTGCTGGCGCCGTCCGGCGCCCACGCCGAGGTCGCCGACATCGCCTGGGACAACCACCTGCTGCGCATCGAGCGCTGGCCTGGCTAGGCGCTAGCCTCAGTCGCCCATCTTGAGCGCCTGGATGAAGGCCTCCTGCGGGATGTCGACCTTGCCGAACTGGCGCATCCGCTTCTTGCCTTCCTTCTGCTTCTCCAAGAGCTTCCGCTTGCGGGTGACGTCGCCGCCATAGCACTTGGCCGTGACGTCCTTGCGCAGCGCGGAGATCGTCTCGCGGGCGATCACCGTGCCGCCGATCGCCGCCTGCAGCGGGATCTTGAACATATGCTTGGGGATCAGGTCCTTGAGCTTCTCCACCATGTCCCGGCCGCGCTTCTCCGCAGCCGCCCGGTGCACCATCATCGACAGCGCATCCACCGGCTCGCCGTTCACCAGCACCGTCATCTTCACCAGATTGCCTTCGCTGTAGTCGGTGAGGTGGTAGTCGAACGAGGCGTATCCCTTGGAGATCGACTTCAGGCGGTCGTAGAAGTCGAACACCACCTCGTTCAACGGCAGGTCGTAGATCAGCATCGCCCGCTTGCCGACATAGGACAGGTCGACCTGCACCCCGCGGCGGTCCTGGCACAGCTTCAGGATGGCGCCGAGGAAGTCGTCCGGCGTCAGGATCGTGGCGCGGATCCATGGTTCCTCGATGTGGTCGATCCGGACCACGTCGGGCATGTCGGCGGGATTGTGCAGCTCCCGCATGGTGCCGTCGTTCATGTGCAGGCGGTAGACGACGGACGGCGCCGTGGCGATCAGGTCGAGGTCGAACTCGCGCTCCAGCCGCTCCTGGACGATCTCCAGGTGCAGCAGGCCGAGGAAGCCGCAGCGAAAGCCGAACCCCAGCGCCGCCGACGTCTCCATCTCGAAGGAGAACGAGGCGTCGTTCAGCCGGAGCTTGCCCATAGCCGCCCTGAGGTCCTCGAAATCCGCGGCGTCGACGGGAAACAGCCCGCAGAACACCACCGGCTGGGCCGGCTTGAAGCCGGGCAGGGCCGTCTCGGTCGGCCGCCTGTCGTCGGTGATGGTGTCGCCGACGCGGGTGTCCGCCACCTCCTTGATCGACGCGGTGATGAAGCCGAACTCGCCCGGCCCGAGCTCGTCCACCGACAGCATCTTGGGCGTGAAGACGCCCGTCCGCTCGACCGAATAGCGCGCGCCGGTGCCCATCATGCGGATGGTCTGGCCCTTCCTGAGCCGCCCGTCGATGATGCGCACCAGCACGATCACGCCGAGATAGGCGTCGTACCAGCTGTCGACCAGCATCGCCTTGAGCGGCTTCTCGGCATCGCCCTCGCGCGGCGGCGGCAGCTGGTGCACGATCGCCTCCAGCACCTCCTCGATGCCGATGCCCGGTCTTGGCCGAGATCAGCACCGCCTGCGAGGCGTCGAGCCCGATCACCTCCTCCACCTGCTCGCGGATGCGGTCCGGCTCCGCCGCCGGCAGGTCGATCTTGTTCAGCACCACGACGATCTCGTGGTTGTTGTCGATCGCCTGGTAGACGTTGGCGAGCGTCTGCGCCTCGACCCCCTGCGAGGCGTCGACCACCAGCAGCGAGCCCTCGCAGGCCGCCAGCGAGCGCGACACCTCGTAGGCGAAGTCGACATGGCCGGGCGTGTCGATGAGGTTCAGCACGTAGTCTTCGCCGTTGCGGGCGCGGTAGTTGAGGCGCACCGTCTGCGCCTTGATGGTGATGCCGCGCTCCCGCTCGATGTCCATCGAGTTGAGCACCTGCTCCTTCATCTCGCGCGTGTCGAGCCCGCCGGTGGTCTGGATCAGCCGGTCGGCCAGCGTCGACTTGCCGTGGTCGATATGCGCCACGATGGAGAAATTGCGGATGTGGTCGAGCGGGGTCGTCATGGTGGCGGGGGCTTTAGCAGGCGGGTCCGCCTTCCACAAGCGGAGCCGCAGCGGCGGCCTCAGCCGCCGGCGAAGTCGATGAGCAGCTTGACGTTGAGCGCGGCGATCGCCAGCGCGATCAGGCTGGCCAGCGCGATCAGCCAGCGCGGCGCGACCATCTCGCCCATCTTCGTGCGGTCGGCGGTGAACATCACCAGCGGAAAGACGGCGAAGGAGAGCTGCAGCGACAGCATCACCTGGGTCAGGATCAGCAGCTGGGCGGTGCCGCTCTCGCCGTACCAGATGGTGACCATCGCCGCCGGAACGATGGCGATGGCCCGGGTGATCAGCCGGCGCAGCCAGGGCGGCAGGCGGATCTCCAGGAAGCCTTCCATGACGATCTGCCCGGCGAGCGTCGCCGTGACCGTCGAGTTGATGCCGCAGCACAGCAGCGCGATGCCGAACAGCGTCGGCGCGATCGCCAGGCCGAGCAGCGGCGCCAGCAGCGAATGCGCCTCGCCGAGCTCGGCGACCTGGGTGCTGCCGGTTGCATGGAACGTCGCCGCCGCCAGGATCAGGATGGAGGCGTTGATGAGCAGCGCGAACATCAGCGCCACGGTGGAATCGATGGTGGCGAAGCGCAGCGCGTCGCGACGGTCCGACAGCGCGCCGCCATAGGCGCGCGTCTGCACGATGCCGGAATGGAGGTAGAGGTTGTGCGGCATCACGGTGGCGCCGAGGATGCCGAGCGCCAGATAGAGCATCTCCGGATTGGTGACGATTTCGGTGGTCGGCGCAAAGCCGCGGACCACCGCGCCCCAGTCGGGGTCGGCCAACGCGATCTGGATGCCGAAGCACACGGCGATGACGCCGAGCAGCGTGATGATCAGCGCCTCCACCCAGCGAAAGCCCAGCTTCTGCAGGTAGAGGATCAGAAACACGTCGAGCGCGGTGATGATGACGCCGATCTCCAGCGGAATGCCGAAGATCAGGTTGAGGCCGATCGCCGTGCCGATCACCTCGGCGATGTCGGTGGCGATGATCGCGATCTCCGCCAGCAGCCAGAGCCCCAGGGCGACCGGCTTAGGGAAGGCGTCGCGGCAGGCCTGCGCGAGGTCGCGGCCCGAGGCGATGGCGAGGCGCGCGCACAGCGATTGCAGGATGATCGCCATGATGTTGGAGACCAGGGCCACCACCAGCAGCGTGTAGCCGAAGCGCGAGCCGCCGGCGAGCGACGTCGCCCAGTTGCCGGGATCCATGTAGCCGACGGCGACCAGATAGCCGGGGCCGACGAAGGCGGCGGCACGCCGCCAGGTCGGTCCGGAGCGGTTGACCGCCACCGTTCGATAGACATCCGAAAGCGAAGCTTCGCCCCTCAGGCGGCGCCACCCCGAGTTGATCCGTCCGGCCAGTTGATCCACGCTCTGCTCTTCCAATCGCACTTGCAACTCATTTGCAAATAACCCATCGCTGGCCGGTTTGCAAGAGGCTGCATGGGCGGACGCCGCATCGTAGCGCAGACGGATCGATTTTCCACTGGGCTCCCCGAATGGCTTCAGTTCGGCTTCCCCGCCCGCGCGGGGAAGGCGGCCGAGGGGCCATCGCTTGACGCTGCGCGCGCTTTCCGGAACAAGGCGGAGACAGGGATTCCCGGCGGAGGAGGGGGCAGGCGTGACATCGACGGGCATGGTGCAGCTGGCCGCCTCGACGGTCGTCTTCCTGCTGGCCGCCAGCGCCGCCAAGGCCTGGACCGTCGCCCCGAACCTGTGGCGGATGCTCTTGGTACTGGCGCTCTATTCGGTCGGCAACCTGATCATGTTGCGGCTGATTCGCGATTTCGGCATGGGCCTGGCGCTCAGCCTGTCGGGCGTCATCCAGCTCCTGGCGGTGAACGTCATCGCCTTTGCCGTCTATCGCGAGCACATCAACCTGCTGCAGGGCGTCGGCCTGGTGTTGGCGGTTGTCGCCGTTGCGCTGATCACCCTTGGCCCCTATCTCAGCGGTCGTTAACCGGGAAGGAGCGATGCAAGCCAAGGACTTCGCGATCTGGCGCCGCGTCGAGTTCAATGTCCTCCTGGCCGGCCTGGTGATTGCCGGCGGGCTCTGGGGGTTCGTCGAGCTGCTGGAGATCGCCCGCGACACGTCGCCTCACGCCTTCGACACCGAGATCCTGCTGTTCTTCCGCACGCCCGGCGACCCGGCCGATCCGATCGGCCCAGTCTGGCTCGAAGAGGCGATGCGCGACTTGACGTCGCTGGGCTCGACCAGCGTCCTGATTTTTGCGGTTGCCGTATCGATCGTCTATCTGCTGCTGGCCGGCCGGCCCTCGCTTGCCGTGTTCATCCTGGTCGCGGTGGTCGGCGGCCAGCTGCTGTCGAGCGTGCTCAAGCTCGGCATCGAGCGTCCGCGGCCCGAGCTGGTGCCGCATCTCGCCCAAGTCTACACGTTGAGCTTTCCGAGCGGCCACGCCATGTTGTCGGCCGTCACCTATCTGACGCTCGGCTCGCTGCTGGCCCGTGCCATGCCCAGCCGCGCGCTCAAGGTCTATGTGATGGCGGTCGCGGTGGTGGCGACGCTGCTGGTCGGTGTCAGCCGGGTGTATCTCGGCGTCCACTGGCCGTCGGACGTGCTGGCAGGCTGGTGCGCCGGCTCGGCCTGGGCGATGCTCTGCTGGCTCGCCTCGCGCCGCCTTCTGGGTGGCCCGGCCACGGTGCCCGCCGACGGTCCTTGACAGGGCTCAGGCGGCCATCGCCTGGCTCGGCTCGTCCTCGCTTCCCTCCGTCCAGCCTTCCACCGGCGTCGGCACCTTGCGCAGCAAGCGCCCGGCTTCTTCGAGGCTCTTCCGGGAAAGCCGCGCCGCGCTCTTGCGCATGAGCCGGCGCGCCCGCCGCACAGCCTTCCGGCCGCGCAGCGGCCCGTCGGCCGCCTTCATCGCCGCGTCGAGCACGGAGAGGTCGTTGAGCTCGCCGAGCGTCTCGCCGAGCGCCGTCAGCGCCTTGCGCAGCTTGCGCTCCGTGAGCGCGTCGGCGAGCAGCGAAAGCTGCAGCGAATAGGCCTTGATCGCCTTGCGCAGGTCGTGGAAGTCCTCCGGCCGGCCGCGTCGGGCGGCGTGCTTCAGCGCCTTGCGCGCCCTTTGGCGGCTATGCGCGACCCCGCCCGACAGCACGGTCGTCGCGCCCTCTGCGGTGTCGGGCAGCGACAGGCCCGTCAGCGCCAAGCGCCCTGCGGCGCAGGCCGCTTCGGCAGCGTCGATGGCCGGCGCCAGGGTCTCCGGGTGGTGGCCGAGCGCCGCCCGGCGCTCGACGAGCGCCTTGCGCAGGGCCTTGAGCCGGCCCTTCCGGCGCGGGAACTCCTTGCGCAGCCGGTCGACCGTCTCGACCAGCGCGGTCGCCTCGCGGGCACCGGCAATGCTGCGCCCGGCGTCCCGGAAACGCACGTCCTCCCTAGTGACGAACGCCTTGTCGCCCGCCGAGACCAGGCGGAGCAGCGCGCGCAGCTCCTTGAAGCGCTTGCGCGCCAGGTGCAGCCCGCTGTCGGGCGCCTCGCGCGCTGTAGCGAGCCCGGCCGCCGCCGCTTCGATCAGCGCCCCGGCCGTCTCGCGCACCGCCTCGGTCAGCGGCTTTGCCGGATCGAGCCGCGCCTTCATGAGGTCGCCGCCGGCCGGCCGTTGCGAGCCAGCGATGCGTTGTAGAAGGCGGCGTCGCCGGTCACCTCGCGGCCGAGCCATTTCGGCAGCTCGCGCGCCGGCACCGTGTCGGGGGTCTCGAGCTCGGCCATCACCAGCCCGGCGAGCGGCCCGCCGAAGACGTCGACCTCGTAGAGGCGGCCGCCATGCGCCACCTGGTGGCGCTCCTTCTCGATCGGCGTGCCGACGGCAAAGGCCGCCATCTCTTCCGCATCGCCGCTCGGGATGGGATACTCGAACTCGTCGCGCACGCGCCCGGCAGCCCCGAATTTGAGCGTCAGCCGCGCGCCAGCGCGGTCGAGCCGCACCCGCATCGAGCGGTCGGGGCCTGCCGCCAGGTAGAATTGCCGGATGCGGTCGGCCCCTCGACTCATGCCCCGCCAATCGTCATTCACCACCAAGAACTTCCGCTCGATTTCCTTCGCCATGCGCCGCACTTAAGCGCAGCCTCACTAAGCCCGCAAGATCGCAATTGACTTTAATCATTCGTTTGATTAAATGGCGACCATGTCCAGCAGATCTGCAAATTCCCCGGCCGCACCGGCCGCTCCATCCTCGTCAGACCAGACGCGCGCCGCGCTGATCAGGGCGGGCCTGCGCCTGTTCGGCGCCAACGGGTTCGCTGGCACGTCGACGCGCGACATCGCCGGCCTCGCCAATGCCAATATCGGCAGCATTGCCTATCATTTCGGCGGCAAGGAAGGGTTGCGGGCAGCCTGCGCGACGCACATCGTGGAGACCATCAGGGCGGTCGCCGCCCAGGCTTTCGGCCCGGATTTCGCCGCGCCCGCCCCCCAGGCGGCTCCGGAGGCGGCTGCAGCGATCCTAAAGGCCGCGCTGGAGCGGATGATCAACTTCGTCGTCGCCAGGCCGGAATCGGGCGAGATCGTGCAGTTCATCGTGCGCGAGCTGTCGCAGCCGACGGCGGCGCTCGACATCATCTACGACGGCGTGTTCGAGCCGACCCACCGCCGGCTCTGCGACATCTGGCAGCAGGCGACCGGCGAGCCGGCCGAGTCGGATCGCACCAAGCTCACCGTTTTCACCTTGATCGGCCAGGTGGTCTATTTCCGCATCGCCCGCGAACCGGTGCTGAGGCGCATGGGCTGGGCCACCATCGGCCAGGCCGAGGCGGCCGCCGTGCTCGACGTCGCTTCGGCGAACCTCGACGCCATTCTGACAGACAGGAAAGGCAGGAAGCCATGAGCTTCGTGTGTTCGATTCCCCTCATCGCCTCGCTGTTCGGCTGTGCGCCTTCGGAGCCGCTGGCCGTCGGCTATGTCGAGGGCGAGTTCGTGCTTCTGGCGCCGATCGAGGTCGCCCAGGTCGAGACGGTCGAGGTGCGGCGCGGCGACCGGGTGGAGCAGGGCAAGCCGATCGTGCACCTGGAGAAGGCCGATGCCGAGATCGCCGTCGCCCAGGCCCAGTCGGCCGTGCTGCAGGCCGCGGCGCAGCTCGCCGACCTGAAGATCGGCAAGCGGCCCGAGGAGATCGCAGTGCTGGAGGCTTCGCTGCAGTCGGCGCTGGCCGAGCAGGCGGAGGCGGCGCGCGTGCTGACCCGCCAGTCCGACCTGTTGGAGCGCGGCACCGCCACCCGCGCCGACTATGATCGCGCCCAGACCGCCACGCAGACCGCCGACGCGGCGGTCGGCCAGGCCAAGGCCAACCTCGACGTGGCGCGGCTTCCCGCCCGCCCCGAGACCATCAAGGCGGCGGAGAACCAGGTGGCGATGGCCAAGGCCGAGCTCGAGCAGGCGAAGTGGCGGCTGTCCAAGCGGGTCCTGTTGGCGCCTTCGCCCGGCCGCATCGACGACGTCATCCGCGATCCCGGCGACATCGCCAGCCCGTCCGCCCCGGTCATCTCGATGCTGCCCGACGGCGCCGTCAAGCTGAAGGTCTACGTGCCGGAGGAGAGCTTCTCCTCGGTCAAGGTCGGCGGCAAGCTGGCGGTGCGTTGCGACGGCTGCCCCGAAGGGCTCACCGCCCGCATCAGCTACGTCTCGCCCGACCCGGAGTTCACGCCGCCCGTCATCTATTCCCTGGAGACCCGGCAGAAGCTCGTCTACCTGGTCGAGGCGCGGCCCGAGGACCCCAATTCGCCGCTGCAGCCCGGCCAGATCGTCGACGTCGACCTGGCGGAGCCGGCGACATGAATGCCATCGACGTGCATGGCCTGGTCAAGCGCTTCGGCACCAAGACGGTCGTCGACCACGTCACGATGCAAGTCGCCGAGGGCGAGATCGTCGGCTTCCTCGGCCCCAACGGCTCCGGCAAGACCACCACCATCCGCATCATGTGCGGCCTTCTGACCCCCGACGAGGGCGACGGCACCGTGCTCGGCTACGACATCAGGCGCGACAGCCTGAAGATCAAGCGCGAGGTCGGCTACATGACCCAGCGCTTCTCCTTCTACGAGGACCTGACGATCGCGCGAGAACCTCGAATTCGTGGCCCGGCTCTACCAGCTTCACCCGCTCGGCGAGCACGTGACGGCGACGCTCGACGACCTCGGCCTGACCTCGCGCAAGGACCAGCTGGCCGGCACGCTCTCGGGCGGCTGGAAGCAGCGCCTGGCGCTCGCCGCCTGCATCATGCACAAGCCGCGGCTGCTGCTGCTCGACGAGCCGACCGCCGGCGTCGATCCCAAGGCGCGCCGCGAGTTCTGGGACGAGATCCATCGCCTGGCCCGTGGCGGCCTCACCGTGCTGGTGTCGACCCACTACATGGACGAGGCCGAGCGCTGCCACCGCATCAGCTACATCTCCTACGGCAAGATGCTGGCCACCGGCACGGTCGACGAGGTCATCCGCAATGCCGGCCTGACCACCTTCGTGGTCAGCGGCGAGCGCCTCGACGAGGTCGCCGCGGCGCTGGAAGGCCGCGCCGGCGTCGAGCAGGTGGCGCCGTTCGGCTCGACCCTGCACGTCGTCGGCTCCGACAAGAAGGCGCTCTCGGCGGCGCTGGAGGACATCCGCAAGCGCAAGGGCGTCACCGTCAAGCCCGGCGAGACCAGCCTGGAGGACGTGTTCATCCAGTTCATGGCCGGCTCCAAGGACAACATGTCATGAGCGGCACGACCTTCTCCTTCGCCCGGCTCGGCGCGCTGCTGCTCAAGGAGTTCATCCAGATGCGGCGCGACCGCATCACCTTCGCCATGATGCTCGGCGTGCCGCTGATGCAGCTCCTTCTGTTCGGCTATGCGATCAACAACGACCCCAAGAACCTGCCCGCCGCCTTGGTCGCCACCAGCAACGACCACTACACCCGCGCCATGGTCTCGGCGCTGGAGATGACCGGCTACTACCGCTTCGACCACGTGGTGGCGAGCGCCGAGGAGGCCGAGGCGCTGATCACCGACGGCACCGTTGCCTTCGTCGTCACCATCCCGTCGGACTTCGCCCGCCGCATCGAGCGCGGCGACCGCCCGCAGCTGTTGATCGAGGCGGACGCCACCGACCCGTCGGCGTCGAGCGGCGCCGTCTCCACCTTGAGCACGGTCGCCACCAACGCGCTCTTGCGCGAGCAGGGCATGCAGCAGGAGGCCAAGGCAGCGGCGCGCACCGAGCTCGACGTGGTGGTGCACCGGCGCTACAACCCCGAGGGCATCTCGCAGTTCAACATCGTCCCCGGCCTGCTCGGCGTGATCCTGCAGATGACCATGGTGATGATGACCTCGATCGCGCTCACCCGCGAGACCGAGCGCGGCACCATGGAGAACCTGCTCGCCATGCCCGCCTCGCCGCTGGAGATCATGCTCGGCAAGGTGCTGCCCTATCTGGTCGTCGGCGGCGTCCAGGTGGTGGTCGTGCTCGCCGCCGCCAAGCTGCTGTTCGCCATCCCGTTCGCCGGCTCGCTGCCGCTGCTGCTTTCGGCGATCCTGGTCTTCGTGCTGGCGCTGGTGCTGCTCGGCTACTCGATCTCCACCGTGGCGCGCACCCAGATGCAGGCGCTGCAGCTCACCTTCTTCTTCTTCCTCCCGTCGATCCTGCTGTCGGGCTTCATGTTCCCCTATCGCGGCATGCCCGGCTGGGCCCAGGCCTTCGGCGAGCTGCTGCCGCTGACGCATTTCCTGCGCATCGTCCGCGCGGTGATGCTCAAGGGCGCCGGGCTGCAGGGGATCGCGATCGAGACCTTGTGGCTGGTCCTGTTCGTCTTCCTGTTCGCCGGCATCGCGCTGGTTCGCTTCCGCCGCACGCTGGACTGACCTCCAGCGCTCACGGGGTGACGAACGGCACACCGTTCCCCGCATGAAACCGATCTGCTCCAGGGTCGTTTAGGCTCCCAAATGGAGGATTCGTTGATGCGCACTTTCTTGATCAGGTCGGCCCTCGCGCTGGCCACCGGCGCCACCGCACTGCCGGTCGGCGGCGCATTCGCCCAGGACCTGGAACTCAACATCGGCCGCGACGGCCCGCAGCTCCGCATGCGGGAAGCCTGCGACCCGCAATTCGAGGAATGCTACCAGCGCGACCGCTATGTCGAGCGGCGCGCCGAGCGCGGCTGCTCGGAAGGCCGGGCGCTCGACAAGGCAGAGCGCATGGGCATCCGTCGTGCCCGCATCGACGGCGCCGGCCGCCGCACCATCGAGGTGCGCGGGCGTGACCGCAGCGGCGACCGCGTCTTCGTGACCTTTGCCCGCGCGCCGGGCTGCCCTGTCATCGACTGACCGAATGCGTCAATGGGCGGCAATGATCTTGGCGTAGGCGTCGAGATCGGCATTGCCGCCCGACAGCACGACGGCGACAGTGCGTCCGGCGACCGGGATCTCTCCGGTCGATAGCGCTGCCAGCGCCACCGCGCCGCCAGGCTCCACCACGAGCTTCAGGAACGCCGCGGCGTCACGCATCGCCGCGGCCGTCTGCGCATCCGACACGGCCACCGCTCCGGCAAGCAGCCGCCGGTTGATCTCGAAGGTCAGCGCGCCCGGCTCGTGGGTGAGGATGGCGTCGCAGATCGAGCGGTGCCCCTCCTCGTTGGCGACACGGCTTCCCTTGGCCAGCGATCGCTTGGTGTCGTCGAAATGCTCCGGCTCGGCGACCCACACCTCGGTATCAGGCGAGTTCGTCTTGACGGCGAGCGCGATGCCGCTCGACAGCCCGCCGCCGCCGCACGGGATGACGACGGCATCCAGCGCGACGCCGAGCTCCGCCGCCTCGGCGACGATCTCCAGCCCGATCGTGCCTTGCCCGGCGATGATGTCAGGATCGTCGAACGGCGGCACCAGCACCATGCCGCGGTCGCGCGTATAGGGCACCACCACCTTCGTGCGATCGTCGCGGAAGCGGTCGAAGAAGATGACCTCGGCGCCCATGGCTCGCACGTTGTTCACCTTGATCGCCGGCGCGTCCGTCGGCATGGCGATCACCGCCTTGACCCCGAACATCGCCGCCGCGGCGGCGACGCCTTGCGCATGGTTGCCGGACGAATAGGCGACGACGCCGTGCTGCCGCGCCTCGTCGGGGATGCCGGCGATCTTGTTGTAGGCGCCGCGGAACTTGAAGGACCCCGTGCGCTGCAGGGTTTCCGGCTTGAACAGCACCCGCCCGCCGAACCGCTCGTTGAGCGCCGGCGACTCGACGAAATGCGTCTCGACGATAAGCCCGGCGAGCCTCGCCGCCGCGGCGCGGACGTCCTCGATCGCGGGCAATGTCTGGGCAGCTTCCATCTCGGGGGTCTCCTCGGCCGGTCGCCGGGAGCTTGCCGCCGACCGGCCGCAAGAGCAAGCCGCAAACAGTTGGCGTGAAAAAGCCGGCCGCCGAGGCGGCCGGCCATTCCCGGTCTGGTATCGCGAGCTACTCGGCCGCTTGCAGGTTGACCTTGCTTTCGGCCAGCGTGGTCAACTTCTTGTCCGTGGCCTTTTCCTCGTCGAGGTTCTGCTTCAGCAATTCGGCGCAGTCGCTGCGGCCGAGCTGCTTCGCCCACTCGATCAGCGTCCCGTAGCGGGTGATCTCGTAGTGCTCGACGGCCTGCGCGGCGGCAATCAGGGCCGCATCCAGCACCTGCTTGTCGTCCACCTCGCCGGCGACCTCGTTGGCCTCCTCGATGATGCCGTCGATCGCCGGGCAATTGACGCCCTTGGCCTCGACGCCATGCATCTGGAACACCTTGTCGAGGCGGATCGATCTGCCCCTCGGTCTCCTTCAGGTGCATCTGGAAGCCCTGCTTGAGCTGCGGGTTGGTCGCCTTCTCGATCATGTCGGGCAGCGCCTTCTTGATCTCGTGCTCGGCGTAATAAAGGTCGCGCAGCGTGTGCACGAAGAGGTCGTCAAACGTTTTGATGTCCTTCGAAAAGAAGCCCATTTTTCTTGTCCTTTCTGAGCAAATCGTGACAGGCGGAGCGAAGCCGCCCTGTTCTCCCAACGCCCGGGCAGAGCGGCCGTTCCATGCCGGGTCCGGCTTTCGGGAGCCGATGGCTGCAGGGGATCGTGTTCTTTCGGCAACACTTGCAAGAATTTGCGGGCCTAGCGCCAAAACACCGCGAATCCGCCCGATTTCGGACACGGTTCACGTCAGATTTCCATAAGTATTAAATGCGTGTTCACCGAGTGTAAACGGTTGCAGCCTATCGTGTGGCCATTCGGAAGGGACAGCCGAGGGATAGGGGTCGGGACAATGGCACTCTGGCATCAGATCACGCACGTAGCATCGGCGATCCGCGAATTCGTCGCGCCGACTTATCGGCCCGAGCGCCACTACATGCGTGGGCCTGGCCCGGCCTATGCCCGCCGCCACCGGCTCTCGGCAGAGCCGAAGCCTCAGCCCACTTACCATTGATCGGCCGCTGCCGGGCGTGCGCTAGCGCGAACACGCGCTGAGCAGCACCGGCGCGTCGGCGCCCTCTGCGCCGACGCTGAGGCAGGTTCCGCCGCCGCAGATCTCCCAGCCCGCGCCGGTAGCGCCGGAGGCCGCCAACGCCAGGCTTTGCTGGGCGGGCACGCTGGGCCGGAACACCCACCAGCCTTTCTCCAGCCTTGCGCCGTCCGGCGGCTCCATGCCGGCGCCGGAGCCCTTGACCCGCGCCTCGACCGGCTTCAGCGCCGGCCTCGCCGACCGTGCCATGTCTCGATCCAGCGCGTCCGCTCGACCGAATGCGTCCAGGCGAGCGTGAAGCTGGCGACGGCCAGCACCGTCGTCTTGCCGGCCGCCAGGATGCACAGGCTCATGGCGTCGCCCGGCGCGTCCCGGCCGCCAGACGTGCCAGCCGATCCAGCCGAGCCCCAGCACGAAGCCGGCCTCGTCGGTCCACGGCAGCGCCAGCACCAGCAGCAAGCCGGCGGCGAGCGCCAGCACCCGCTCCCATGCGCGCCATCGGGGTCGCCAGGAAGCCGACCACCGCGGCTCCCCACAGCACGATGCCGAGGCAGGCCTTCACCACCACATAGGCGACCTCGGCCGGATAGCCGACCACCGCCGAGAGCGCCCCGGGGTCCTGCAGCATCAGCGCCGGCGTGTAGACCGCCATGAACGGCACGACGTAGCCGGCGATGGCGAGCTTGGTCGCCTGCGACCCCGATCTTGAAGCCGGATTCCTTGGCCATCGGCGCCGCCGCGAAGGCCGCCAGCGCCACCGGCGGCGTCAGGTCGGCCATGATGCCGAAGTAGAACACGAACATGTGGCTGACGATGAGCGGCACGCCGAGCTCCAGCAACGCCGGCCCGGCGAGCGAGGAGGTGATGATGTAGTTGGGGATGGTCGGGATGCCCATGCCGAGGATCAGGCAGGTCACCATGGTCAGCACCAGCGACAGGAACAGATTGCCTTCGCCGATCGAGATGATCCAGCCGATGAAGGTCGAGGCGATGCCGGTGAGCGTCAGCGTGCCGATGACGATGCCGACGATGGCGCAGGCGATGCCGACGGGCAGCGCGTTCTTGGCCCCCTCGGCCAGCGAATCGACGCAGATGCGCGAGCGTCTCGCGCCCGCCCTTGAAGGCGACGCAGGCGAGCGCCAGCGCGGCGATGGTCAGGCTGACCACGCCGACGCCGTAGCGCAGGAAGCTCGCCGCGCCGAGCCCCAGCGCGATCCAGAAGACGACGCGGAAGGCCAGCGGCGAGATCAGCGCCGCGACCGGCGTGCCGAGGATCAGCACGACGGTCAGCGCCAGGCCCATCGTGCCGGCGAAGATCGGCGTGTAGCCGGCGAACAAGCAGGTAGACCAGCGCCGCCAGCGGCAGCACCAGGGGCCAATGCTGGCGCACCGCGTCCCACGGGTTCGGGCAGCGACGTCCTGTCCATGCCGCGCAGCCCGGCCTTGCCGGCCTCCAGGTGCACCTGCCAGAAGCAGGCGCCGAAATAGAGCAGCGCCGGGATGATCGCCGCCTTGACGATCGCCGCATAGGGCACGTTGAGCGTCTCCGCCATGATGAACGCCACCGCGCCCATCACCGGCGGCATGATCTGGCCGCCCATCGAGGAGGTCGCCTCGACGCGCGCCGGCAAACGCCGACCGGAAGCCGAAGCGCTTCATCAGCGGGATGGTGAACTGGCCGCTCGCCACCACGTTGGCGACGCCCGAGCCGGAGATCGTCCCCATCAGCGCCGACGACAGCACGCAGACTTGCGCCGGGCCGCCGCGCCAGGTGCCGACCAGCCCGAGCGCCACGTCGTTGAAGAGCGCGATCATGCCGGCCCGCTCGAGGAAGGCGGCGAACACCACGAAGATGAAGATATAGGCGGCCGAGACGTAGATCGGCGTGCCGTAGATGCCCTCCGTGCCGAAGGCGAAGGTGTCGACGATCTGCGCGAAGTCGTAGCCGCGGTGGCCGATGGCGACCGGCAAATGGTTGCCGAAGAAGCAATAGGCGAGGAAGAGGCCGGACAGCAGCGCCAGCGGCAGGCCCATCAGCCGCCGCGCCGCCTCGAACACCAGCACGATGAGCACCGTGCCGACGACCAGGTCCGCGGTGGTGAGGAAGCCGCTGCGGCGGATCAGCTCGGCATAGAAGACCCAGTTGTAGAGCCCGGTCAGGAAGCCCAGCCCGCCGAGCAGCCAGAACCAGGCCTTGCCGGCGGTCGAGCTGCTGCGCAGGTTGGCGAGCAGGCCGAAGCCGAGCAGCAGCAGGAAGCCGACATGCATGGCCCGCACGACCTGGCTGGGCAGGTTTCCATAGGCGGCCACGTAGACCTGGAACAGCGAGAAGGCGACCGCGATGGCATAGGCCACGCGGCCGGCCAGCCCGTCGCCCCAGCCCTCCGGCAGGCCTTCCACCGGCATCTCGGCCGCCGCCTGGGTCTCCGCCATGGCGGAGCCTGTATCCGGCGCTACTTCAGCAGGCCCTTCTCCTTGTAGTAGCGCTCGGCGCCGGGATGCAGCGGCACCGGCATGCCGTCGAGCGCCTTGGCCGGGTCGATCGCCTTGGCCGCGGCGTGCGCCGCCGTCAGCGCCGGCAGGTTGTCGAACAGCAGCTTGGTCATCTGGTAGGCGGTCTCCTCCGGCACGCCGTCATGGGTGACCAGGAAATTGCCGACGGCGGCCGTCGCGACGTCCTCGGTCTGGCCGTCATAGGTGCCGGCCGGGATGGTCACCGACACATAGGGCAGCCCGATCTTGGCCACCACGTCGGCCGGCACCGCCACAACGTTGATCGGCACCGCGGTGGCGAGGTCGCGGATCGAGGCGACGCCGAGCCCCGCCGACTGCAGCGTGGCGTCGAGCTGGCGGTTCTTGATCAGCTCGACCGACTCGGCGAACGGCAGGTACTCGACCTTTCCGAGGTCCTCGTACTTCAACCCGGCGGCGGCGAAGATCGCGCGGGCATTGAGCTCGGTTCCCGAGGCCGGCGCGCCCACCGACAGGCTCTTGCCCTTGAGGTCGCCGAGCGTCCTTGATGCCCGACTCCTGCGAAGCGACGATCTGGATGTAGTTGGGATAGATGCCCGCGATCCCCCTGAGTTTGTCGAGTTTGCCGGGGAACCCGGCTTCCGTGTCGCCCTCTGCCGCCAGCTTGACGGAATCGCCGAGCGCGAAGGCGATCTCGCCCTTGCCCTGTTGCAACAGGTTGAGGTTCTCGACCGACGCCTTGGTCGCCTGCACCTGCGTGCGCGCGCCGTCGATCCCCTTGCCGTAGACGTCGGCAAGCGCCACCCCGAGCGGATAGTAGACGCCCGACGTGCCGCCGGTGAGCACGTTGATGAACTGCTGGGCCTGGGCGGCGGTGGCGCCGAGGCCGAGCGCGGCGGCAAGCGCGAAGGCGATCGTGAAGGTGGTGCGGGGCATTCGGTTCCTCCCGGATGGGTTGCTGGGGCCCTCACGGCAATCTTGCCCACCGGGCATGAAAGCGCCAAACATTTTTTCCGCCGCGGTCGAAATCGGCGTGGCCGCCGCGTCATCCGCTCGGCCCGCGCATGGCGGCCCAAATTGCGACAAGGAGATACCGAGATGAAATACCTCTTCCTGATCTATGCCGACGAGACGGTGGCCGCCAAGGCCAACCCCACCCAGACCATGATGCCTGCCTATGCCGCCTATTCGGAGGCCATGGTCAAGGCCGGCATCATCCGCGGCGGCGAGCGGCTACAGCCGGTGAACTCGGCCACCGTCGTCCGCGTCCGCGACGGCAAGACCGAGGTGCTCGACGGTCCCTATGCCGACACCAAGGAGCAGCTGGGCGGCTTCTACATGGTCGACGTTCCCGATCTCGACGCAGCGCTCGCATGGGCGGCGCGGTGCCCCGGCGCCAACAACGGCACGCTCGAGGTGCGGCCGGTCTGGGAGATGGCCACGGCGTGAGCGAGCGCGACGCGGCGCGGGCGGCTGCCGAGGCCGCCGCCCGGGGAAGCTACGGCAAGCTGGTCGCCTTCCTGTCGGCCCGCACTCGCGACGTCGCCGCCGCCGAGGATGCGCTGGCCGACGCCTTCGCCGCCGCGCTCGACGCCTGGCCGCGAACCGGCGTGCCGCGCCATCCCGATGCCTGGCTGATGAAGGCGGCACAGCGGCGGCTGATCGACGCCGCCCGCCGTCGCCGCACCGGCGAGGCGGCGGCCGACCGCCTGGCCATGGTGGCCGACGAGCTGGCTTCGCTGGCCGCGGCGGAGCGGCTTCCCGGACGACCGCCTCGGCCTGATGTTCGCCTGCGCCCACCCGGCGATCGACCCGGGCATCCGGGCGCCGCTCATCCTGCAGACGGTGCTCGGCCTCGACGCCGCGGCGATCGCCTCGGCCTTCCTGGTGCCGCCGGCCACCATGGGGCAGCGCCTGGTGCGCGCCAAGTCGCGCCTGCGCCAGGCCGGCATCCCGTTCCGCATACCGGGGCCCGGCGAGCTCGGCGAGCGCCTGGCCGCGGTGCTGGAGGCGATCTACGCCGCCTTCGCCGAGGGCTGGCTCGATCCGGCGGGCACCGAGGCGAGGCGGCGCAACCTCGCTGCCGAGGGGCTGTGGCTCGGCAGCCTGGTGGCCGCGCTGCTGCCCGACGAGCCCGAAGCGCTCGGCCTGTTTGCCCTGATGCTGTTCGCCGAGGCGCGCCGCCCCGCCCGCCGCACGCCGGCCGGCTCCTACGTGCCCCTGGCCGAGCAGGACGTGGCGCTGTGGGACCGCGCGGCCATCGCCGAGGCAGAGGCCTTGCTCACGCGGGCCAGCGCGCTCGGCCGGCCGGGGCGCTATCAGCTCGAGGCGGCGATCCAGTCGGCCCACGTCGCGCGCCGGCTCGATGGCCGCACCGACTGGGCGGCGATCGCGCTGCTCTATGACGGCCTGGCGCTGCTCTCCCCATCGCCGGTGGTGGCCGTCAACCGGGCGGCCGCGCTGGCCGAGGCGCATGGCGCGGCGGCCGGGCTGGCGGCGCTCGACGGCATCGCCGCCGACCCCAGGCTTGGCCGACTACCAGCCCTACTGGGCGGCGCGGGCGGGGCTCCTGGCGCGGCTCGGCCGCACCGGCGAGGCCGACGAGGCCTATCGCCGCGCCATCGGACTGGAGCGCGACGCGGCAGTGCGCGATTTCCTGGAGGCGCGGCGGGCCGCCATGGCGGCCGCCGCCGCAGCTCAGCCGCCGAGCCCCTCGAACAGCGCCGTCGACAGATAGCGCTCCGCGAAGGACGGGATGATCACCACCATGGTCTTGCCGGCGTTCTCGGGCCGCTGCCCGACCACTACCGCCGCCTGCAGCGCCGCCCCCGAGGAGATGCCCACCGGCACGCCCTCCAGCCGCGCCACCAGCCGCGCATTGGCAAAGGCGTCGTCGTTGGAGACGGTGACGATCTCGTCGTAGATCGAGGTGTCGAGCACCTTGGGCGCGAAGCCGGCGCCGATGCCCTGGATCTTGTGCGGTCCCGGCTGCCCGCCCGACAGCACCGGCGAGGCCTCCGGCTCGACCGCGACGATCTGGATCGCCGGGTTGCGTTCCTTCAGCACCTGGCCGGCGCCGGTGATGGTGCCGCCGGTGCCGATCCCCGAGATGAAGATGTCGACCTTGCCGCCGGTGTCGTTCCAGATCTCCTCCGCCGTGGTCCGGCGGTGGATCTCCGGGTTGGCCGCGTTCTCGAACTGCTGGGGGATCACCGCCTCCGGCAGCGTCGCCATCAGCTCTTCGGCCTTGGCGATGGCGCCCTTCATGCCCTTGGCGCCCTCCGTCAGGACGAGCTCCGCGCCGAGCAGCAAGCAGCATCTTGCGGCGTTCGATCGACATCGTCTCCGGCATCGTCAGGATCAGCTTGTAGCCCTTGGCGGCGGCCGCGAAGGCCAGCGCGATGCCGGTATTGCCCGAGGTCGGCTCGATCAGCGTCGTGCGGCCGGGCCTGATGCGGCCCGCCGCCTCCAGCGCTTCGATCATCGACACGCCGATGCGGTCCTTGACGCTGCCGATCGGGTTGAAGAACTCCAGCTTGGCGAGCAGCGTCGCCACGATGCCCTTCTCGCGGGCGAACTTGTCGAGGCGCACCAGCGGCGTATCGCCGATCGTCTCGGTGATCGAATTGAAGATTCGGCCGCGCCCCGGCTGGTGCTTGGTCTGGCCTGCCTCGTCCATGAGCTTGCTCCCTGGCTGTCGCAGGCAGATTTGCTGGCCGCGGCCGTCGAGGTCAAGCGCCTTCCTCTCGGCAGGCGCATGCGCTAAGGGCTGCCCGACCATGCCGGAGCCCCGCCGATGACCGCCTCGCCCCATTCGCCGCTGTTCCTCGGCATCGACACCGGCGGCACCTACACCGACGCCGTGCTGTGGTCCGAGACGGCCGGCGTCGTCGCCAAGGCCAAGGCGCTGACCACCCGGCACGACCTCGCCGTCGGCATCGCCGGCGCCGTCGACGCGGTGCTGCAGCGGGCGGCGGTCGACCCGGCCGCCGTCAAGCTGGTGTCCATGTCGACGACGCTCGCCACCAATGCGCTGGTCGAGGGGCAGGGCGGTCGCGTCGCCCTCGTCATGCTCGGCTTCTCCGAGGCCGACCTGGCCCGCGACGGGCTGCGTGCCGCGCTGGGCAGCGACCCCGTGGTGTTCTGTCCGGGCGGCCACGACGTCCACGGCAACCCGCACCCGCTGCACCTCGAAGCGCTCGAGCAGGCACTGCCCGAGCTCGGCGCCTCGGTCTCCGGCTTCGCCGTCTGCGGCTATTTCGCCGTCCGCAACCCCGCCCACGAGATCGCCGCGCGCGACCTGATCCGCGACCGGACCGGCCTGCCGGTCACCGCCTCGCACGAGCTGTCGGCCAAGCTGGGCGGGCCGCGCCGCGCCCTGACCACGCTCCTCAACGCCCGGCTGATCGCCATGATCGACCGCCTCGTCGAGGCCACAGAGGGCTTCCTGGCGCGCCGCGGCATCGCCGCGCCGCTGATGGTGGTGCGCGGCGACGGCGCGCTGGTCTCCTCCGCCTTTGCCAGGGCGCGCCCCATCGAGACCATCCTTTCCGGCCCTGCCGCCAGCCTTGTCGGCGCCCGCCACATGACCGGCCTGGAGGCGGCCGTGGTGTCCGACATCGGCGGCACCACCACCGACGTCGCGGTGCTCGACCGCGGCCGCCCGAGGCTCGACCCGGAAGGCGCCACGGTCGGCGGCTTCCGCACGATGGTCGAGGCGGTGGCCATGCGCACCTTCGGCCTCGGCGGCGATTCCGAGGTGGCGCTCGACGAAGGCGGGCTGGATCCGCGGCTGAAGCTCGGCCCGCGCCGGCTGGTGCCGCTGTCGCTTGCCGCCTCGCTGCATGGCGAGGCGGTCATGGAGGCGCTGGAGCGCCAGCTCAGGGCACCCAATGCGGGGCGCATGGACGGCCGCCTCGCCTTCCGCACCGGGCTTCCCGACCGGCTCGCGGCGGGGCTGACCGGGCCCGAGGCCAAGCTCTACGCGGTCATCAGCGCCGTCCCGGCGGCACTCGACGCGCTGCTGTCCTCGACCGCCCAGGGCGCCACCTTGAACCGGCTGGTGGCGCGCGGCCTCGTGCATGTTTCGGGCTTCACGCCGTCCGACGCCGCCCATGTGCTGGGGCGCCAGGCGACCTGGGACCGCGAGGCCGCACGGGCCGGCGCTGCGCTGTTCGCCCGCAAGCGGGACGGCCGCGGCCAGCCGGTCGCCGTCGACGGCGAGGCGATGGCGGCCCGCGTGCTGGCCGCGCTCACCCGCCTGTCGGCCGAGGCGATCCTCGAGACCGCCTTCGCCGAGGACGGCCTCGACGGGGCCGCCACCGTGGCGCACGCCCTGGTGCAGCGAGCCGTCGACGGCCGCCCGGGCATCGCCAGGCTGGCGGTCGCTCTCGACCGTCCCGTCATCGGCCTCGGCGCCTCGGCGCCGCTGCACTATGCGGGGCTGCCGCCGCTCGTCGGCAACCGCTGCGTGGTGCCCGAGGACACCGACGTCGCCAACGCGCTGGGCGCCGTGGTGGGGCAGGTGCGCGTCACCGCGGAGGCGCGGGTCAGCCAGCCCACCGAAGGCCTGTTTCGCCTCGCCGTCGGCGACATCGTGCGCGACTTCGCCAGCGAGGCGGAGGCGCTTGCCGCCGGCGAGGCGGAGGCCCGCCTCATCGCCGCGCGCCGCGCCGAGGCGGCCGGCGCCGACGGTGCCGAGGTCGAGCTCGTCCGCGAGCTGAAGATCGCCGTGGTGGAGGGCCAGCGGACCTTCGTCGAGGCGGCGCTGGTCGCCGTGGCGAGCGGCCGGCCGCGCATCGCGGTCTGATCGTCGGCGCCCGCCGCGCTAGCTATGAATTGACCCATGGAGCCGGCCGTGCCAAACGCCGGACCGAAAGAGCGTGGAGCCATGAGCGGATGACGGAGCGGATCGAACGGGCAGGCCTTGAGGTCGCCGAGGAGCTTGCCGCGTTCGTCGCCGACGAGGCGCTGCCGGGCACCGGCGTCGACGAGACGGCGTTCTGGCAAGGCTTTTCCGCCATCGTGCACGAGCTGGCGCCGAAGAACCGGGCCCTGCTCGAAACACGCGACCGCATGCAGGACCGACTGGATGCCTGGTATCGCGACAACGGAGCGCCTTCCGACCTCGCCGCCTACAAGGAATTCCTGACGGAGATCGGCTATCTGCTGCCGGAAGGGCCGGCCTTCGCCGTCTCGACCACCGGGGTCGATCCCGAGATCGCCACCGTCGCCGGGCCGCAGCTCGTGGTCCCGGTGATGAATGCGCGCTATGCGCTCAACGCCGCCAACGCTCGCTGGGGCTCGCTCTACGACGCCCTCTACGGCACCGACGCGATCGCCGATTCCGACGGCGCCGAGCGCGGCAAGGGCTATAATCCGCGCCGCGGCGCCAAGGTCGTCGCCTGGGGCCGCGCCTTCCTGGACGAGGCGGTGCCTCTTGCCACCGGCTCGTGGGCCGACGTCGAGGCGCTCGCCGTCGCCGACGGCCGACTGCGGCCGACGCTCGCCGACCCCGGCGCCTTCGTCGGCTATCACGGCCCGGCCGAGCGCCCCGAGGCGGTTCTCCTCAGGCACCACGGCCTGCATATCGAGATCGTCATCGATCCCGCCCACGCGATCGGCAAGTCGGACCGCGCCGGCATCGCCGACATCGTGCTCGAGGCCGCGGTCACCACCATCCAGGACTGCGAGGATTTGGTGGCCGCCGTGGACGCCGCCGACAAGGTCCATGCCTATCGCAACTGGCTGGGCCTGATGAAGGGCGACCTCGCCGAGGAGATCGACAAGGACGGCCGCCGCTTCACCCGGCGCCTCGCCGCCGACCGCGTCTACACAGCCGCGGCGGGCGGCACGCTGACCTTGCCCGGCCGCTCGCTGATGCTGGTCAGGAACGTCGGGCACCTGATGACCACCCCGGCCATCCTCGACCGCGACGGCCGCGAGGTGCCGGAGGGCATCGTCGATGCCGCCATGACCGCGCTGATCGCCCTGCACGACGTCGGGCCCGGCGGGCGGCGCGCCAACTCGCGCGCCGGCTCGGTCTACATCGTCAAGCCCAAGATGCACGGGCCGGCCGAGGTCGCCTTCGCCGTGGAGCTGTTCGCTCGCGTCGAGGACCTGCTCGGCATGCCCAGGAACACGCTCAAGATGGGCATCATGGACGAGGAGCGCCGCACCACCGTCAACCTGATGGAATGCATCCGGGCCGCGCAGGAGCGCGTGGTCTTCATCAACACCGGCTTCCTCGATCGCACCGGCGACGAGATCCATTCCTCGATGGAGGCCGGTCCGATGATCCGCAAGGGCGACATGAAGGGCGCCCCGTGGATCGCCGCCTACGAGGCCTGGAACGTCGACGTCGGGCTCGCCGCCGGCCTCGCCGGGCACGCGCAGATCGGCAAGGGCATGTGGGCGATGCCCGACTTGATGGCTGCCATGCTGAACGAGAAGATCGCTCATCCGAAAGCCGGCGCCAGCACCGCCTGGGTGCCGTCGCCGACCGCTGCCACGCTGCACGCGACGCACTACCACCAGGTCGACGTCGAGGCGGTGCAGCAGGGCCTCCGCAAGCGCCCGCGCGCCAGGCTCGACGACATCCTCTCCGTGCCGGTCGCCGCGCGTCCCAACTGGACGCCGGAGGAGATCCAGAAGGAGCTCGACAACAACGCCCAGGGCATCCTCGGCTATGTGGTGCGCTGGATCGACCAGGGGGTCGGCTGCTCCAAGGTGCCCGACGTCCACGATGTCGGCCTGATGGAGGACCGCGCCACCTTGCGCATCTCCTCCCAGCACATCGCCAACTGGCTGCACCACGGCGTCTGCACCCGCGACCAGGTCATGGAGACCATGAAGCGCATGGCGGGCGTGGTCGACCGCCAGAACGCCGGCGACCCCCTCTACCGGCCGATGGCGCCCGATTTCGACGATTCCGTCGCCTTCCTTGCCGCCTGCGACCTCGTTTTCCTCGGGCGTTCGCAGCCCAACGGCTACACCGAGCCGATCCTGCATCGGCGCAGGCTGGAGCTGAAGGGCGAGGCGGGCGACTGACCGGCCGGCCATGAAGGTCCTGGCGATCGACACCGCCGCCCAGTTCTGCGCCGCAGCAGTCCTCGACCGGGACAGCGGCGTCGAGGCGGGCCGCGTCGTCGTCGACCTCGGCACCGGCCACGCCGAGGCCCTGATCGGCATCGTCGAGGAGGCGCTGCACGCCGCCGGCGTGGGCTTCGCCGACCTCGGCTTGATCGGCGTTTCGACCGGCCCCGGCTCCTTCACCGGCGTCAGGGTGGGGGTGGCGACGGCTCGCGGGCTGGCTCTGGCGCTGGCGATTCCGGCAGTCGGCGTCACCACGCTCGACGCGCTCGCCGCGGAAGCGCGCCGGCTTTTTCCCGGCCGGGCCGTGGTGGTCGCCATCGACGCCCGCCGTGGCGAGCTCTACGCGGCGCTGTACGGCCCCGACGGCGCCTTTCTGGCTGAGCCCTGCGTGTCGACCGTTGCCTGCAGCCGCCGCGCTCGCCGCGGGCCACCAGGCCGTGCTGGCCGGCTCCGCCGCACGCGACGTCGCCGCGCTGGCGGGCCTCGCCGCGCCGGAGTTCGGGCCGCTCGCGGCGACCGCCGACATCGGCACCTATGCGCGGCTGGCCGCCGCGGCGCCGGCCGACGCGCCAAGGCCACGACCGGCCTATCTGCGCGCCCCCGACGCCAAGCCGCAGGGCGGCCTCGTTCTGCCGCGGCGAGGCTCCTGATGCGGCTCCCCTTCATCGGCGCCCGGCCGCGCGACTGCACCATCCTGCCGCTGATCGCCCGTCATGGCGCCGCGCTCGCCCGTCTGCATCGCGAGGATTTCGCCCGTCCCTGGACGGGCGGCGAGTTCGCCGACCTGATGGCCGAAAAGACGGTGTTCGGCTTCGCCGCCTTCGAGACGGGCAACGCCAAGGCCGGCCCCAAGGGCTTCGTGCTGGCGCGCCTGGCTGCCGGCGAGGCCGAGATCCTGACGGTGGCGGTGGCCCGCACCCATCGCCGCCGCGGGCTCGGCCGCCAGCTGATGGACGCCGTGCTCCGCCGCCTGCACGCGCTGCGGGCCGAGGCGCTGTTCCTCGAGGTCGACGAGACCAACCTGCCCGCCATCGCGCTCTACCGGCGCTTAGGCTTCCGCGAGGTCGGCAAGCGCCCCGCCTATTACGACGCCGGCGACGGCCGCAAGTCGAACGCGCTCGTCATGCGCCGCGACCTTCGTTAGGGAGGGCCGCCGGCTCCGATGATCGCCTCGATCCGCCGCGGACTGGCCTTGCTGACGATCATCGCGGCGACGCTCGCCGTGGTGCCGCTGCAATGGGCGATCCTGAGGTCGGGCTGGGGCGATCCCGCCCGCCTGCCGCGCCACTGGCACCGCGTCGTCTGCCATGCGCTCGGCCTGCGCATCCGCCCGCGTGGCCGCCTGGCCGAGGCGCGGCCGCTGCTGATCGCCGCCAACCACGTCTCCTGGACCGACATCATGGTGCTCGGCTCGCTGGCCGACGTCACCTTCATCGCCAAGTCCGACCTGGCCGGCTGGCCGGTGTTCGGCTTCCTCTCCACCTTGCAGCGCACCGTCTTCGTCGAGCGCGCCCGCCGCGGCCGCGCCGGCGCCCAGGCCGGCGAGATCGCCGCGAGGCTCACCAAGAGGGACGTCGTCGTGCTCTTCGCCGAGGGCAGCACGGGCGACGGCAACCATCTCCTGCCCTTCAAGAGCACGCTGTTCGGCGCCGCGCGCCTGGCGCTGGCCGAGGCGGTCGACACGGTCTGGATCCAGCCCGTCGCCATCGCCTACACGCGGCTTCACGGCATGCCGATGGGCCGCCAGCACCGCCCGCTGGCCGCCTGGATCGGCGACGCCGACCTCGTACCCCACCTGCTGGCGCTGACCGCCGAGGGCGCCATGGACGTCGAGGTGGCCTTCGGCGAGCCCGTGCCCTTCACCGCCGACAGCGACCGCAAGCGGGTGGCGCGCCAGGTCGAGGCGGAGGTCCGCCGCATGCTCTCAGCCAGCCTGCGAAGCGCGCCGGCGGCCGGCCCGTCGCGGTGAGATCGTCGCGCGACGGACTGTCCTTCGGCCTCGCAACGCGCTAAAAGCCGCCGCATGGAGTTCACCGAATCCGCCGAAGAGGCGCCGCGTCCGGCCGTCACATCCGATGCGTCTGCGCCGAAGAAGGTCTTCCTCAAGACCTATGGCTGCCAGATGAACGTCTACGACAGCCAGCGCATGGGCGATGCGCTGGCCGCCGACGGCTATGTGCCGACCGACCGGGCCGAGCAGGCCGACCTCATCCTGCTCAACACCTGCCACATCCGCGAGAAGGCCGCCGAGAAGGTGTATTCCGAGCTCGGCCGGCTGCGGAAGATCAAGGAGGCGCGGGCCGCCGCCGGCCGCCCCACCACGATCGGCGTCGCCGGCTGCGTGGCCCAGGCCGAAGGCGACGAGATCCTGCGCCGCGCCCCCATGGTCGACCTGGTGGTCGGCCCGCAGGCCTATCACCGGCTGCCCGGCCTGTTGCGCACGCTCGAGGTGAAGGGCCGCGCCATCGACACCGACTACGCGCCGGAGGACAAGTTCGAGCACCTGCCGCTGCCGCCGCGCCGCGCCGTGGCGGCGCGCGGGGTCGCCGCCTTCCTGACGGTGCAGGAGGGCTGCGACAAGTTCTGCACCTTCTGCGTCGTGCCCTATACGCGCGGCGCCGAGGTGTCGCGGCCGGTGGCGCAGATCCTCGCCGAGGCCGAGCGGCTGGCGGCCGCCGGCGTGCGCGAGGTGACGCTGCTCGGCCAGAACGTCAACGCCTGGCGCGGCCAAAGGCCCGGACGGCAAGGAATGGGGGCTCGGCCGGCTGCTGTTCCGGCTGGCCGAGATCCCCGGCCTGGCGCGCCTGCGCTACACGACCAGCCACCCGCGCGACATGGACGACGCGCTGATCGCCGCGCATCGCGACCTGCCGGCGCTGATGCCCTATCTGCATCTGCCGGTGCAGTCCGGGTCGGACCGCATCCTGAAGGCGATGAACCGCCGCCACGCCGGCGCCGACTATCTGCGCCTGGTCGAGCGCATCCGCGCCGCCCGCCCCGACCTGGCGCTGTCGGGCGACTTCATCGTCGGCTTCCCCGGCGAGAGCGACGAGGATTTCGAAGCGACGCTCGCGCTGGTGCGGTGCCGTCGGCTACGCCCAGGCCTTCTCCTTCAAATACTCGCCGCGCCCCGGCACGCCGGCCGCCGAGATGGCCGCCCAGGTGCCGGAGCCGGTCAAGGACGAGCGCCTGCAGCGCCTGCAGGCCCTGCTGATCGAGCAGCAGCGCGCCTTCGCAGCGAGCCTGACGGGCCGCGAGATCGACCTGCTGATCGAGAAGCCGGGCCGCCAGCCGGGGCAGATGGTCGGCCGCTCCCCGTGGCTGCAGCCGGTGATCGTGGATGAAAAGGCCGGCGAAATCGGCGAGATTGTCAGGGTCCGAATCGCTCGGGCCGGGCCGGCGAGCCTGTTCGCCGAGCTGCCGGGGTCGAGCCCAGGGAGAACAGCTTGAGCGCCACAACGGGACTGCAGAACGCGCCCTCCGGGGCCTCGGACATGGCCCACATCGTGCTCACCTTCGACAACAACAAGCTGGCGAGCGCCCTCTACGGCCAGTTCGACGAGAACCTGGCCCGGCTCGAGCAGAAGCTCGGCGTCGACATCCGCTCGCGCGGCAACCAGCTCACCATCAAGGGCAGCGCGGTCGCCGCCGAGCAGGCGCGCCGGGCGCTCGACCACCTCTATGCCATCTTGCAGAAGGGCGCCGACATCGGCCAGTCGGACGTCGACGGCGCCGTGCGCATGGCGGTCGCCCCCGACGACCAGCTGACGCTGCCGACGCTGGAGCGCAAAGGCAAGATGGCCGCCGCCCAGATCGCCACCCGCAAGCGGACGATCTATGCCCGCTCGCTCAACCAGGACGCCTACATGCGGGCGCTGGAGCGCTCGGAGATGGTGTTCGGCATCGGCCCGGCCGGCACCGGCAAGACCTATCTGGCGGTCGCCTATGCGGCCATGCTGCTGGAGCGCGGCCTGGTGGAGCGCATCGTCCTGTCGCGCCCGGCGGTCGAGGCCGGCGAGCGGCTCGGCTTCCTGCCCGGCGACATGAAGGACAAGGTCGATCCCTATCTGCGGCCGCTCTACGACGCGCTCTACGACATGATGCCGGCCGACAAGGTCGAGCGGGCGATCGCCGCCGAGATCATCGAAATCGCGCCGCTCGCCTTCATGCGCGGCCGCACGCTCGCCCACGCCGCGGTCATCCTCGACGAGGCCCAGAACACCACGCCGATGCAGATGAAGATGTTCCTGACCCGGCTCGGCGAGAACGCGCGGATGATCGTCACCGGCGATCCGACCCAGATCGACCTGCCGCCCAACACCAAGTCCGGCCTCGTCGAGGCGCTGCGCATCCTCGAAGGCGTGCCAGGGATCGTCACCGTCCGCTTCAACGAGACCGACGTGGTCCGCCATCCGCTGGTCGCCGAGATCGTCCAGGCCTATGACCGCGACAGCAAGCTCGCCCGGGGCGCCGGCCTGGGCTGAGACGGATGACGCGTTCCTCCGCCTGCTCGGGCGGTCGTCACGGAGCTGATCGTCGAGGCGGGCGACTGGCCGCCCGAGGCGGCGCTCGTCGCGCTTGCCGACGCGGCCGTCGGCGCCGTGGCGGACGAGCTGCGGGCTCACCGGCGGGCCGAGCGAGCTCAGCCTGGTCTTCACCGACGATGCCACGATGCGCGCCCTCAACGCCGGCTGGCGGGGCAAGGACAAGCCGACCAACGTGCTCTCCTTCCCGGCCTCGCCGGCCGCCGCGCCGGGCGCCGCGCTGCCGCCCATGCTGGGCGACATCGTGCTGGCCGCCGAGACGGTGTTCGGCGAGGCCGCCCTGGATGGCAAGCCGGTAGAGCACCATTTGAGCCACCTGATTGTACATGGCCTTCTGCATCTTCTCGGCTATGATCACGAGACCGACGGCCAGGCCGAGGCCATGGAGGCCGTCGAGCGTCGGGCGCTGGCGAGGCTTGCCATTCCCGATCCCTATGCGTAACAGGAAGCGGCTACCCACCGGACGACGATGAGCGATACCCCAAAGACCAGCGCCGAAGCAGAGCCGAGCGGCGGCGAGCAGCAGGCGGCGTCGCCCGGCGCCCGCGGCGAGGACGGCCCGAGTACCATCGAACAGGCGCCTGCCGAACGGCCCTCCTTCCTGGAGCGGCTGACCGGCCTGTTCCGGCACCGGAACGGCTCCAGCCTGCGCGACGACCTGGCCGACGCCCTTGCCGAAAGCGCCGCCGACGGCGCGTCCTTCTCGCCTGGCGAGCGGGCGATGCTCAACAACATCCTGCGGCTGCGCGAGGTGCGCGTCGAGGATGTCATGGTGCCGCGCGCCGACGTCGAGGCGGTGGAGATCGCCACCACGCTCGGCGCCCTGATGAACCAGTTCGAGCAGTCGGGCCATTCGCGCATGCCGGTGTTTTCCGAGACCCTCGACGATCCGCGCGGCATGGTCCACATCCGCGACGTGATGAGCCACGTCACCCGCCAGGCCCGCACGCCGCAAGGGCCGCGGCGCTCGCTCCACCCGCCCGGCGCCGCTCGACCTGCCGCAGGTCGACCTCGGCAAGTCGCTCGGCGAGCTCAACCTCATCCGCAGCGTGCTGTTCGTGCCGCCCTCGATGCTGGCCTCCGACCTGATGGCGCGCATGCAGGCGACGCGCACCCAGATGGCGCTGGTGATCGACGAATATGGCGGCACCGACGGCCTCGTCTCGCTCGAGGACATCGTCGAGATGGTGGTCGGCGACATCGAGGACGAGCACGACGACGAGGAGCCGCTGATCACCCAGACCGGCGAAGGCATTTTCATCGTCGACGCCAAGGCCGAGATCGACGACGTCGCCGCCAAGATCGGCGACGACTTCAAGCCGGGCGAGCATGGCGACTCCGTCGACACCATCGGCGGCATGATCTTCAACACGCTCGGCCGCGTTCCGGCCCGCGGCGAGGTCGTGCAGGCGATCCCCGGCTTCGAGTTCCACGTGCTCGATGCCGACCCGCGACGCGTAAAGCGAGTGCGGATCGTTCACGATCCGAAGGGCGAGCGCCGCCGTCGGGTTCGTGAGCAGCAGGCCTGAGCGCTTGCGCGCCGGGCCGTTGGATCGCAGTCTGCATCCCGGCACCCCGATGGGGGGTGATTCTCTGGGTGTGGGCATGAAGGGCCTGGCCGGCAGAATAATATTGCTGTGGGGCTGGCGCCGCTTCCTGGCCGCCTTCATGGCCGGCGCCTTGGCCGTGCTGACCCAGGCGCCCTACGATTTCTTCGCCGCCGGCTTCGTGTCCTTCCCCGTCCTCGTCTGGCTGATCGACGGCGCCACCGCCGAGTCGCCCTCCCGGCTGCTCGGCCGCCTCACGCCGGCCTTCGCCGTCGGCTGGTGGTTCGGCTTCGGCTATTTCGTCGCCGGCCTGTGGTGGGTCGGCGGCGCCCTGCTGGTCGAGGCCGAGAGCTTCGCCTGGGCGTTGCCGTTGGCCGTCGTCGGCGCTGCCGGCCGCGATGGCGGTCTTCTGGGGCCTCGCCGCCGCGCTCGCCCGGCTGCTGTGGAGCGGCGGCCTCGGCCGCATCGCCGCGCTCGCCGCGGCCTTCGGCATCGCCGAATGGCTGCGCGCCGTGGCCTTCACCGGCTTTCCCTGGAACCCCATCGGCTTCGCCGCCATGCCGGTTCCGCTGCTGATGCAGTCGGTGTCGGTGGTCGGCGTCACCGGCATGAACGCGCTCGCCGTCTTCGTCTTCTCCGTGCCGGCGCTGCTCGCCGACCGCCGCGGCCTGCGGCCCGGCCTCGGCCATCGCCGCGCTGCTGGTGGCCGCCGCACGTCGGCTTCGGCCTCTATCGCCTGGGGACGGCCGATGCGGGGGCGGCGGGAGGCCGCGAGCTCTCGGTGCGCATCGTCCAGCCCGACATCCTGCAGACCGAGAAATGGGAAGGCAGCGTCCGCGACCGCATCTTCAAGGCGATCCTCGATCTGTCCTCCGCGCCCGCCAAGACCGCCGGCTTCAAGCCCGACCTGATCCTGTGGCCCGAGACCTCGGTCCCCTTCCTGTTCACCGAGCGTCCGGACGGCCTGGCCGCCATCGGCGAGAGCCTGGCCGACGGCCAGCTGCTGTTGGCCGGGGCGGTGCGCCAGGAGGGCGCCGAAGGCACCAATTCCGGCGCGCGCTACTACAATTCCGTGGTCGCGGTGGACGACAAGGGCGAGATCGTCGACGCGGTCGACAAGGTGCACCTGGTGCCGTTCGGCGAATACCTGCCCTTCGAGGACGACCTCGCCGAGATCGGCATCGAGAAGATCGTGCCCTTTCCGATGAGCTTCTCGGCCGGCGCCAAGCGCCACCCGCTGATCGTCGGCGGCTCGCTGCGGGCGGTGCCGTTCGTCTGCTACGAGATCATCTTCCCCGATCTGGTGGACCGCGACACGGCCGAGGCCGACGCTCATCGTCAACGTCACCAACGATGCCTGGTTCGGCGACACGCCGGGTCCCTACCAGCATTTCCGGCAGGCGCAGGTGCGCGCGGTCGAGACCGGTCTGCCGCTGATCCGCGCCGCCAATACGGGGATTTCCGGAGTTGTTGACGGCCACGGCCGCATCGTCGACGCCCTGGCGATGAACGTCAGCGGCGTCATCGACGTGACTCTTCGCCTTCCGCAGGACACACTTGGCCAGTCTCTTCGTCCAGCCCGCCGGCTGATCGGTCCGATCATCCTGCTGCTTTTGGTGGTGTTTGCATTTTCAGTGCGTGTGCGACAGCGCCTTAGGGCGAATTGACAGAATGTATATTAGAATTTCATAGTGGACCGTTTTCTGAACGTCCGAATTGGTATCCGTTAATGTTGGGCATTGGATCAGCCAATCGGAGGTGGGAGACGGGGCAGAAAAAAGCCGTTTCAGCGGCGAGGTAAAAATGATTGAAAATAAGAAGAAGCCAAATCCGATCGATATTCATGTGGGGAGCCGGATACGGCTTCGTCGGAATATGTTAGGGATGAGCCAAGAAAGACTTGGCGAAAACCTTGGGATCACATTTCAGCAGATCCAGAAGTACGAGAAGGGAACGAACCGGGTAGGGGCGAGTCGGTTGCAAGCAATCGCTTCGATACTCTCGGTGCCTGTCGCCTTCTTCTTCGAGGATGCGCCGGGACGTGAGAACGGGAACGCATCCGGCCTGTCCGAGGACAATTCGACGACCTATGTCGTTGATTTCCTGAACAGTCCGGAAGGCCTGCAACTGAACCGCGCCTTCGTCCGGATTGCGGACGCCAAGGTGCGCCGCAAGGTTGTGGACCTGGTCAAGGCTCTGGCGGCCGAAGACGGAAGAATAGGCCGGGACCGCCGGGCTCGTCTGCCCGGCGCCCACGGTCTCCAACGTCGGTCGGTGCCGGCGGGGTAGACGGCTGTTCATTTGGCTAAGCTCCATCAGCAAGGCTTGACGGCATCGATTCCGGTTCGCTACAGGGTCTCACGCCTGTCCGGCGGCCGGCCGGAATTTTTCAAGAGGGGACACCCGTGGCGCGCCAGAACTATCTCTTCACCAGCAAATCCGTTTCCGAAGGCCACCCGGACAAGGTGTGCGACCGCATCTCCGACGAGATCGTCGACCTGGTCTATCGCGAGGCCAAGAAGGTCGGCATGGACCCGTGGGACGTGCGGGTCGCCTGCGAGACGCTGGCCACCACCAACCGCGTCGTCATCGCCGGCGAGGTGCGCGTTCCGCCGACGCTGCTCAAGGTCGGCAAGGACGGCAAGCCGCTGCTCGACGCCGCCGGGCATCCGCAGGTCAACCCGTCCAAGTTCCGCTCGGTCGCCCGCCGCGCCATCCGCGCCATCGGCTACGAGCAGAACGGCTTCCACTGGAAGACCGCCAAGATCGACGTGCTGCTGCACGCCCAGTCGGCCGACATCGCGCAGGGCGTCGACCGCGCCGCCGATGCCAATGCCGAGGGCGCCGGCGACCAGGGCATCATGTTCGGCTATGCCTGCCGCGAGACGCCGGACCTGATGCCGGCGCCGATCTACTACAGCCACAAGATCCTCGAGGTGCTCTCGGAGGCCCGCAAGGCGGGCACCGGCGACGTCGGCAAGCTCGGCCCCGACGCCAAGAGCCAGGTGACGGTGCGCTATGTCGACGGCAAGCCGGCCGAGGTCACCCAGATCGTGCTGTCGACCCAGCACCTCGACGAGAGCTCGGGATTCGGCAGAAGGTCCGCAAGGTGGTCGAGCCCTATATCCGCGAGGCGCTGCGGCGACCTCCAGATCGCCGCCGACCTGCAACTGGTACGTCAATCCGACCGGCAAGTTCGTCATCGGCGGCCCCGACGGCGATGCCGGCCTCACCGGCCGCAAGATCATCGTCGACACCTATGGCGGCGCGGCGCCGCATGGCGGCGGCGCCTTCTCGGGCAAGGACACGACCAAGGTCGACCGCTCGGCCGCCTATGCCGCGCGCTATCTCGCCAAGAACGTCGTCGCCGCCGAGCTCGCCGACCGCTGCACCATCCAGCTGTCCTACGCCATCGGCGTCGCCCAGCCGCTGTCGATCTATGTCGACCTGCACGGCACCGGCAAGGTCGAGGAGGCGGCGCTCGAGGAGGCGCTGCGCGAGGTGATGGACCTGTCGCCGTCGCGGCATCCGCCACCACCTCGACCTCAACAAGCCGATCTACGCCAAGACCTCGGCCTACGGCCATTTCGGCCGCAAGCCGGGCCGCGACGGCTCGTTCTCCTGGGAGCGGACCGACCTCGTCAAGGCGCTCAAGGACGCCGTCGCCGCCAAGGAGCGCGTCGCCGCGTAGCCGGGACGCGATGGGCGAGACGCGCCGCACCAGGGCGACCGAAGCCTTCTACGGCCGCCGCCAGGGCAAGACGCTGCGGCCGCGGCCGGCCGCGGCTCTGGAGGCGGGGCTCGCCCGCTACGGCATCGACTCTCGACACGCCGCCGCCCGGCGACCTGCCGACGCTGTTTGCCGACCCGTGGCGCGCAGTCCGCCTGGAGATCGGCTTCGGCGGCGGCGAGCATCTGCTGCACCGGGCGGCGATGCATCGGCGATGTCGGCTTCATCGGCGTCGAGCCGTTCGTCAACGGCATGGCCAAGCTGATGCAGGCCCTGCGAGGAGGCGCCGCGCGGCAACATCCGGGTCTATGGCGACGACGCCACGCTGCTCCTCGACTGGCTGCCGGAGGCCAGCCTGGAGGAGATCGAGCTCCTCTATCCCGATCCCTGGCCGAAGAAGCGCCACTGGAAGCGCCGCTTCGTCGGTCGCGCCAATCTCGACCGCTTCGCCCGGGTGCTCGAGCCGGGCGGCCTGTTCCGCTTCGCCTCCGACATCGACGGCTATGTCGACTGGACGCTGCAGCACTGCCGCGCCCATCCGGCCTTCTCCTGGTGGCGCAGCGAGGCCGCCGACTGGCAGCGGCCCTTTGCCGGACTGGCCCGGCACGCGCTACGAGGCCAAGGCGCTTGCGCGAGGGGCGCCGGGCGGCCTACCTCGACCTTCGTCCGCCGCTGAGCCGATCGGCGGATAGCGCCGGCGACGGGGTTGATAACCGGCGCGGCGATGGACTACATACCCGATTAAATTCTTGGTCGGTTAGACGAAGAGTGGGTCCACCCGGTCCCGCTCTTTTTTGTTACTGGCCGCCGCTTGGAGACAGCCCCGCTTGAGCACAGCGCCAGGCCCGACGACCGACGACCGTTTCGCCCGCGAGAGCGGCGTCGATGCGCGCGTCGCGATGATCGTCGCGCCGGTGCTGCAGGCGCTCGGGCTTCCGGCTGGTGCGGGTGCGCCTGTCGGGCCAGAACGGCCTGACGCTGCAGATCATGGCGGAGCGCCAGGACGGCACCATGACCGTCGAGGACTGCGAGGAGGTCGAGCCGCGCTCTGTCGCCGGCGCTCGACGTCGAGGATCCGATCGACCAGGCGTATCATCTCGAAGTGTCCTCGCCGGGCATCGACCGGCCGCTGGTGCGCAGTCGCGATTTCGCCGCCTGGGCCGGCCATGTGGCCAAGATCGAGACCGTCGTCGCCGGTCGACGGCGCAAGCGCTTTCGCGGCGCATCGCCGAGGCCGGCGACGAACGGCGGCATCGAGCGCGACGAGCCGGCCGATGGCGAGGAGCCGGTCGTGCAGGTGCCCTCGAGGCGATCGGCGAGGCGCGGCTGGTGCTGACCGACGATCTGATGCGCGACGCGCTGAAGAAGGACAAGAAGGCGCGCCAGGAAGCCAAGGAAACGCCGCCGGCGCGCCCGAAGAGGCGGCGAAGACGGAGCCGAACGAGGATTGAGTTGCAGACGAGCCGCGCCGCATGGGACGGCGTACAGGGAGACCGAAATGGCAGTCAGTGCGAACCGGCTCGAGCTCTGCAGATCGCCGACGCGGTCGCCCGCGAGAAGGCGATCGACAAGCAGATCGTCATCGCGGCGATGGAGGACGCCATCCAGAAGGCGGCGCGCTCGCGCTACGGCCCGGAGACCGACATCCGCGCCGAGATCAACCCCAACACCGGCGAGATGAAGCTGCAGCGGCTGCTGGAGGTCGTCGAGGACGTCGAGGACTACGCGCGCGCCAGATCTCGCTCGTCGACGGCCCGCGAGCGCAACCCCGACGCCCAGGTCGGCGACTTCATCGCCGAGCCGCTGCCGCCGATGGATTTCGGCCGCATCGCCGCCCAGTCGGCCAAGCAGGTGATCGTGCAGAAGGTGCGCGAGGCCGAGCGCGACCGCCAGTACGACGAGTACAAGGACCGCATCGGCGAGATCGTCAACGGCACGGTCAAGCGCGTCGAGTACGGCAACGTCATCGTCGACCTCGGCCGCGGCGAGGCGATCATCCGCCGCGACGAGCTGATCCCGCGCGAGAACTACAACTATGGCGACCGCGTCCGCGCCTATGTCTACGACGTCCGCCGCGAGCAGCGCGGCCCGCAGATCTTCCTGTCGCGCACGCATCCGCAGTTCATGGCCAAGCTGTTCACCATGGAAGTGCCGGAGATCTACGACGGCATCATCGAGATCAAGTCGGTCGCCCGCGACCCCGGCTCGCCGCGCCAAGATCGCCGTCATCTCGCGCGACTCCTCGATCGACCCGGTCGGCGCCTGCGTCGGCATGCGCGGCAGCCGCGTCCAGGCGGTGGTCGGCGAGCTGCAGGGCGAGAAGATCGACATCATCCCGTGGTCGCAGGACGCCGCCACCTTCATCGTCAACGCGCTGCAGCCGGCCGAGGTCGCCAAGGTGGTGCTCGACGAGGATGCCGAGCGCATCGAGGTGGTGGTGCCGGACGACCAGCTGTCGCTGGCGATCGGCCGCCGCGGCCAGAACGTGCGCCTCGCCTCGCAGCTCACCGGCTGGGACATCGACATCCTGACCGAGCAGGAGGAGTCGCGAGCGCCGCCAGAAGGAGTTCGTCGAGCGCTCGACGCTGTTCATGGAGGCGCTCAACGTCGACGAGATCGTCGGCCAGCTGCTGGCGTCCGAAGGCTTCACCAGCGTCGAGGAGGTCGCCTTCGTCGACGCCGACGAGATCGCCTCCATCGACGGCTTCGACGAGGACACCGCCAGCGAGATCCAGAGCCGCGCCCGCGACTATCTCGACCGCATCGAGGCCGAGCACGACGCGCGCCGCAAGGAGCTCGGCGTGGCCGACGAGCTGCGCGAGGTTCCCGGCGTCACCACCGCCATGATGGTGACGCTGGGCGAGGACGGCGTGAAGACCGTCGAGGATTTCGCCGGCTATGCCGTCGACGACCTCGTCGGCTGGAAGGAGCGCAAGGACGGCGAGACCAAGGTGTTCCCCGGCGTGCTCGCCGGCCACAACGTGTCGCGCGCCGACGCCGAGCAGATGGTCCTGGCGGCTCGGCTGAAGGCCGGCTGGATCACCGAAAGCGACCTGGCTCCCGAGGAGCCGGTCGAGGAGACCGCCGGTGCGTGACGTGAGCGCGCCGCGACCGGGAGACGCTCTTGAAAGACATGAACGAGCGCACATGTATAGTCACGCGCCAGGCCGCCGCGCCGGATGAGCTGATCCGGTTCGTCGTCGGGCCCGGACTCGACGCTCGTTCCAGACCTGAAGAGAAAGCTGCCGGGCCGCGGCTGCTGGGTCACGGCGGAGCGCTCGCATGTCGATCGCGCCGCCGAGAAGAAGCGCTTCCAGCGCGCTCTCAAGGCCGAACTCGACGTGCCGCCCGAGCTCGGGGCGCTGGTCGACACGCTGCTTGCCCGCGCCGCGCTCGGCGCGCTCGGGCTCGCGCGCAAGGCGGGCGCGGTGGCGATGGGCGCGGCCAAGGTCGAAAGCGCCGTTCGCACCGGCAAGGCGGCTGCGGTGCTCCACGCCGTCGAGGCCTCGGAGGACGGTGTGCGAAAGATCGCCCAGGCGCGCCGCGCGGTGCTGCACGCCGAGGGCCCGGACATCCCTGCCTACAAACTTTTTTCGGAGGCCGAATTGGGTTTGGCATTGGGGGGGACAAATGTGATACATGCAGCGCTTCTCGCGGGCGACCCGGGACAGGCGGCGCTGAAGCGCATGGTTGCGCTTGACCGGTACCGGGGCGGTTCCCCGGTTGACCGACTGACGGTTGCGGCGACCGCCGCAGAGGACACGGAATGAGCGATACGAAATCGGGCGACGACAAGACGCTGAGCGTCAACACGAAGAAGACCCTGACCCTCAAGCGGCCCGGCATGGAGCAGGGCACGGTGCGGCAGAACTTCTCGCATGGGCGCACCAAGTCGGTCGTCGTCGAGACCAAGAAGCGCAAGTTCTCGATGCCGGGCGACAAGCCCGACCTCGGCGCTACGGTGTTCAAGCCGAAGCCGCAGCCGGTCGCGCCGGCTCCGGTGAAGGAGGCGCCGCGCCCGCAGCCGGTGCTGGAGCGCTCCGGCATGGTGCTGAACGAGCTCTCCAACGAGGAGATGGAAGCGCGCCGCCGCGCCCTCGAAGGCTCCAAGGTTCGCGAGGTCGAGGAGCGCAAGCGCGCCGTCGACGACGCGCGCCGCCGCGCCGAGGACGACGAGCGCCGCCAGCGCGAGCGCGAGGAATCCGCGCGCCGCCAGGCGGAGGAGGAGGCCAGGCTGCAGACCGAGGCCGAGTCGCGCCGCCGCGCCGAGGAAGAGGCGCGTCGCCGCGCTCCGGCCCTCGAGCCGGCGACGGGCGGCGAGGACGAGGAAGGCGAGGCGCGGTCGCGCGGCCGCGTCGCGACGCCCGTCCGCCGCATCGCCACCCCCGAGGTCGCCCGCCCCGCCAAGGGGCGCGAGGACGACAAGCGCCGCGGCAAGCTGACCCTCAACTCCGCACTGTCCTCCGAGGACAGCGAGCGCGCGCCGCTCGCTGTCGGCCATGCGCCGCCGCCAGGAGAAGTTCAAGCGCGCCATGCATCAGGAGCCGCGCGAGAAGATCGTGCGCGAGGTGACCCTGCCGGAGACGATCACCATCCAGGACCTCGCCAGCCGCATGTCGGAGCGCGCCGTGGACGTGGTGAAGTACTTCATGAAGCAGGGCCAGATCATGAAGCCCGGCGACGTGATCGACGCCGACACGGCCGAGCTGGTCGCCGCCGAATTCGGCCATTCCGTCCGCCGCGTCGCCGAGTCCGACATCGAGGAGGGGCTGTTCAACATCCCCGACAGCGAGGAGGATCTCGTCGCCCGGCCGCCGGTGGTCACCATCATGGGCCATGTCGACCACGGCAAGACCTCGCTGCTCGACGCCATCCGCAGCGCCAACGTGGTGGCCGGCGAGGCCGGCGGCATCACCCAGCACATCGGCGCCTATCAGGTCGAGAAGAACGGCCAGAAGATCACCTTCATCGACACGCCCGGCCACGCCGCCTTCACGGCCATGCGGGCGCGCGGCGCCCAGGCGACCGACATCGCCATCCTGGTGGTGGCCGCCGACGACAGCGTGATGCCGCAGACGATCGAGTCGATCAACCACGCCAAGGCGGCCAACGTGCCGATCATCGTGGCGATCAACAAGATCGACAAGCCGCAGGCCAACCCGCAGAAGGTCCGCACGGAGCTCCTCCAGCACGAGGTGTTCGTCGAGTCGATGGGCGGCGAGGTGCTCGACGTCGAGGTCTCGGCCACCAAGGGCACCAACCTCGACAGGCTGCTCGAGGCGATCCTTCTGCAGGCCGAGATCCTCGACCTGAAGGCCAATCCGGACCGCACGGCAGAGGGCGTCGTCATCGAGGCCAAGCTCGACAAAGGCCGCGGCCCGGTGGCCACCGTTCTGGTCCAGACCGGCACGCTGATGCCCGGCGACATCGTCGTCGCCGGCAACGAGTGGGGCCGGGTGCGCGCGCTGATCGACGACCATGGCGAGCAGATCAAGGAGGCGCCGCCGGCCATGCCGGTCGAGGTGCTCGGCCTTCAAGGCACGCCGCAGGCCGGCGACCGCTTCGCTGTCGTCAACAACGAGGCGCGCGCCCGCGAGATCACCGCCTACCGCCAGCGGCTGGCCCGCGACAAGGCGGTGGCGCGCCAGTCCGGCCAGCGCGGCTCGCTGGAGCAGATGATGACGCAGCTGCAGACCAGCGGCCTCAAGGAGTTCCCGCTGGTCATCAAGGGCGACGTGCAAGGGTCGATCGAGGCGATCGTCGCCGCGCTCGACAAGCTCGGCACCGACGAGGTCAAGGCCCGCATCGTCCATTCCGGCGCCGGCGCCATCACGGAGAGCGACGTGTCGCTCGCCGCGACCTCCGAGGCGGCGATCATCGGCTTCAACGTGCGTGCCAACAAGCAGGCCCGCGAGGCGGCCGAGCAGTCCGGCATCGAGATCCGCTACTACAACATCATCTACAACCTGGTGGATGACGTGAAGGCGGCGATGTCGGGCCTGCTGTCGCCGGAGCGCCGCGAGACCTTCCTCGGCAATGCGGAGATCCTCGAGGTGTTCAGCATCACCAAGGTCGGCAAGGTCGCCGGCTGCCGGGTCACCGAGGGCAAGGTGGAGCGCGGTGCGGGCGTCCGCCTGATCCGCGACAACGTGGTGATCCACGAGGGCAAGCTGAAGACGCTGAAGCGGTTCAAGGACGAGGTTTCCGAGGTGCCGGCCGGCCAGGAATGCGGCATGGCCTTCGAGAACTACGAGGATATCCGCGCCGGCGACGTCATCGAGGCGTTCCGCGTCGAGCATGTGAGCCGGACGCTCTGAGCTCCTGGCAATCGGGGCGCGGTTCGATCCCGCGCCCCACTGCTTTCGGGATTCGACCACGATGTCGCGTTTCTCAACCCCAGGGCCGTCCCAGCGCCAGCTCAGGGTCGGCGAGCAGGTCCGGCATGCTCTGTCCGAGCTGCTGCAGCGCGGCGACCTGCGCGACGAGGTGATCGAGAACACCGTCGTCTCGGTCTCCGAAGTGCGCATGTCGCCCGATCTGAAGGTCGCTACGGCCTTCGTGGCGCCGCTCGGCGCTGCCGATGACGAGGCGGTGGTCGAGGCGCATGAACCGCAACGCACGCTTCATCCGCGGCCGGCTTTCGCCGGCGCTTCGCCAGATGAAGTACATGCCGGAGTTCCGCTTCCGGCTCGACACCAGCTACGACAACATGGCCCGGATCGATCGGCTGCTGCGCTCGCCCGAAGTCGCCCGCGATCTCGACAAGGACGAAGAGGACGAAGCCTGATGGCGCGGCGCGGCAAGCGGAAGGGGCGGCCGGTCTCCGGCTGGCTGGTGCTGGACAAGCCGGTCGGCATGGGCTCGACAGAGGCCGTCTCCAAGGTGAAATGGCTGTTCGAGGCCGACAAGGCAGGCCATGCCGGCACGCTGGACCCGCTGGCCTCGGGCATGCTGCCCATCGCGCTCGGCGAGGCCACCAAGACCGTTCCCTACGTGATGGACGGCACCAAGGTCTATCGCTTCGCCGTCGCCTGGGGCGAGGAGCGCACGACCGACGATCTGGAGGGGCCGGTGTCCCGCTCCTCCGATCTCAGGCCTGACGAGGCGGCGATCCGCGCCCTCCTGCCGCGCTATACGGGCGTCATCCTCCAGGTGCCGCCGCAATTCTCGGCGATCAAGATCGAGGGCGAGCGCGCCTACGACCTGGCGCGCGACGGCGAAACCTTCGAAATTCCGCCCCGCGAGGTCGAGATCGATCGCCTCGACCTGGTCGAAACGACCCCCGAGGGCCATGCGGTGCTCGAGGTCGAGTGCGGCAAGGGCACCTATGTGCGCTCGCTGGCGCGCGACATGGGGCGCGACCTCGGCTGTTTCGGCCACGTCGCCTGGTTGCGCCGGGTCGAGGTGGAGCCCTTCACCGAGGACGAGCTGGTGCGCCTTGACGCGCTGGAAGCCGCGTCGCCGCGCACCCGGGCGGACGGCGAAGCGCCCGAAGGCGACCGCTTCGCGGCCGTCGACGCCCTGCTGGTCGACACCGGCGCCGCGTTGGAATGCCTGCCCCAGGTGGCGCTGTCGGACGATGCGGCGGCGCGCATCCGGCTCGGCAACCCGGTCATCCTGCGCGGCCGCGACGCGCCGGTCGAGGCGGACGAAGTCTGCGCCACGGTGCGCGGCCGGCTGGTCGCCATCGGCGCGATCGAAGCCGGCATGTTCAAGCCGAAGCGGGTGTTTGCCGGCTAGTCGATCGTTGTCAGCATCTTGGGAAGATGTTGATTTCCTGGATTGCAACAAGGGCCGACATCCTCTATATGCGCCGCAACATTGCGGCTGTTGCCGCTGTGCCACTGGCCCCTGCTGGACGACATCCTGGCTGTGGGCGTCCCGTTTCCTCAATACGAGAAAGGAAAGCTCGATGTCGGTTACCGCCGAGCGGAAGCAGGCATTGATGGGCGAATTCGCCACCGCCAAGGGCGACACCGGGTCGCCGGAAGTCCAGGTGGCCATTCTTTCAGAGCGCATCAAGAACCTGACCGAGCACTTCAAGGACCACAAGAAGGACAATCACTCCAGGCGTGGTCTCCTGGCTCTGGTGTCGCAGCGCCGCCGTCTCCTCGACTACCTGAAGGGGAAGGACGAAGGTCGCTACCAGACGCTGATCGAAAAGCTCGGTCTGCGCCGCTGACCAACCGACCGGCGGGCTTCCCGAAAGGGGGCCCGCCGGTTCCGCATTTCGGGCCCGCCCAATCGTGGAGGGTCCGGACAAGGCTCCGGCCCCGCATAGGCGCTGGAGCCGCCCCTGGGCCGGTCATGGGGCAGGATTGCAGGATGCTCGGGCGCGCCGCGCCTTCGTTGCCGAGCTTCCCGTTGTCTTGCCCGTGGCTCGCCCGACCGTGAAGCCGAGGGAAACGACGCGCCACCAGGAATGTGGCGCGGGTTTCCCGCATATGAGGACAAGACATGTTCAACCACCACAAAGTGGAAATCGAGTGGGCCGGCCGGCCCCTCATCCTGGAAACCGGCAAGATCGCCCGCCAGGCCGACGGCGCCGTGCTCGCCACCTATGGCGAGACGGTGGTGCTCGCCACCGTCGTGTCGGCCAAGGAGCCGAAGGTCGGCTTCGACTTCTTCCCGCTGACCGTCAACTACCAGGAAAAGACCTACGCCGCCGGCAAGATCCCCGGCGGCTATTTCAAGCGTGAAGGGCGCCCGAGCGAGAAGGAGACGCTGGTCTCCCGCCTGATCGACCGGCCGATCCGCCCGCTCTTCGCCGACGGCTACAAGAACGACACCCAGGTCATCGTCACCGTCGTCCAGCACGACCTGGAGAACGATCCTGACGTCGTGTCGATCGTCGCCACCTCGGCGGCGCTGACGCTGTCCGGCGTGCCCTTCATGGGCCCGGTCGGCGGCGCCCGCGTCGGCTACATCAACGGCGAGTACGTGCTCAACCCGCATCTCGACGAGATGGTGGAATCGAAGCTCGACCTGGTCGTCGCCGGCACCGCCGACGCCGTGCTGATGGTCGAATCCGAGGCCAAGGAGCTGCCCGAGGACGTGATGCTCGGCGCCGTGATGTTCGGCCACCGCGGCTTCCAGCCGGTCATCGACGCCATCATCAAGCTGGCCGAAGTGGCCGCCAAGGAGCCGCGCGACCATCAGCCCGCCACGCTCTCCGACCTCGAGACGGAGATGCTCCAGGTGGTCGAGGCCGACCTGCGCGCCGCCTATCAGAACACCGTCAAGCAGGACCGCTACGCCGCGGTCGACGCGGCCAAGGCCAAGGTGAAGGAGCATTTCCTCGCCACGACCGACGAGGCGGCGCCGAAGTGGACGGCCGAGCAGGTCGCCGGCGTCTTCAAGGAGCTGCAGGCCAAGATCGTCCGCTGGAACATCCTCGACACCGGCCATCGCATCGACGGCCGCGACCTGAAGACGGTCCGCCCGATCCAGTCGGAGGTCGGCATCCTGCCGCGCACTCACGGCTCGGCGCTGTTCACCCGCGGCGAGACGCAGGCGATCGTCGTCGCCACGCTCGGCACCGGCGAGGACGAGCAATATGTCGACGCGCTGACCGGCATGTACAAGGAGACCTTCCTCCTTCACTACAACTTCCCGCCCTATTCGGTCGGCGAGACCGGCCGCATGGGCTCGCCGGGCCGCCGCGAGATCGGCCATGGCAAGCTCGCCTGGCGGGCGATCCACCCGATGCTGCCCGCCGCCGAGCAGTTCCCCTACACGCTTCGCATCGTCTCCGAGATCACCGAGTCCAACGGCTCGTCCTCGATGGCGACGGTGTGCGGCACCTCGCTCGCGCTGATGGACGCCGGCGTGCCGCTGGCCAAGCCGGTGGCAGGCATCGCCATGGGCCTGATCAAGGAAGGCGAGCGCTTTGCCGTGCTGTCGGACATCCTCGGCGACGAGGATCATCTGGGCGACATGGACTTCAAGGTCGCCGGCACGGCGGGCGGCGTCACCTCGCTGCAGATGGACATCAAGATCAGCGGCATCACCGAGGAGATCATGCAGATCGCGCTGGATCAGGCCAAGGACGGCCGCATCCACATCCTCGGCGAGATGGCCAAGGCCATCAGCGAGGGCCGCAAGGAGCTCGGCGAGTTCGCGCCGCGCATCGAGGTCATGCACATCCCGACCGACAAGATCCGCGACGTCATCGGCTCCGGCGGCAAGGTGATCCGCGAGATCGTCGAGAAGACCGGCGCCAAGATCAACATCGAGGACGACGGCACGGTGAAGATCGCTTCTTCCAACGCCAAGGAGATCGAGGCGGCGAAGAAGTGGATCCACACCATCGTCGCCGAGCCCGAGGTGGGCGAGATCTACGAAGGCACGGTCGTCAAGACCGCCGATTTCGGCGCTTTCGTCAACTTCTTCGGTCCGCGCGATGGCCTGGTGCACATCTCGCAGCTGTCCAACGAGCGTGTCGCCAAGACCACCGACGTGGTCAAGGAAGGCGACAAGGTCTACGTCAAGCTCATGGGCTTCGACGAGCGCGGCAAGGTCCGTTTGTCGATGAAGATCATCGACCAGCAGACCGGCAAGGAAATCGCCCGCGACAAGAAGGGCTCGGAAGGCGAAGAAAACGCCGCCTGACGCTGAGCGACAAGCCGATCCGACGGGCGTCGCCGCGAGGCGGCGCCCGTTTTTCGTTTGAGCTGGTGTGAGGGTGCGCGATGACGAACCCGGCGCTGAAGACGCTGTTTCACCCGTTCGAGGCCGGCGAGCTCGCCCCGCCGGCGGCCGGCGCGCGCGTCCTGTTTCTCGGCGCCGAGCCCGGGTTTCGCCTGCCCGTGGGCTTTGATGCCTCCATTTCGGCCGTCCAGAGCTTCCGGCCCGACTTCCTGGCGCTGTCGGCTTCGGGCATCGAGACGGCGCCCCAGCCGTCGGGCGAGGGGTTCGATGCTGCTATGGTGCTGGCTGGCCGGCATCGCGGCCTGAACGAGAGCCGCATCGCCGACGCGCTGGAGCGGACCGCCCCCGGCGCGCTGCTGCTCGTCGCTGGCGGCAAGGAGGATGGCGTGGCGAGCCTCCGCAAGCGCGTTGCCACCCTGGCGGCCGTCGAAGGCCAGATGCCGAAGTTCCACGGCTTGGCCTTCTGGCTGCGTCGCCCGGCCGACCCGGCAAGCGTCGTTTCGGCGCTGCGAGCCGCCAACCCGCCGCTGCTGGTCGACGGCCGGTTCAGGACGGCACCGGGGATGTTCTCGCACGACCGCGTCGATGCCGGCTCGGCGCTGCTCGCCGCACATTTGCCGGCCGACCTGGCGGGCTCGGTGGCCGATTTTTGCGCCGGCTGGGGCTATCTCGCCGCCGCGCTCCTCGATCGCTGCCCGAAGGTCGCGGCGGTCGACCTCTACGAGGCGGATTGGGCGGCTCTCGAGGCCGCCAAAGCCAACCTTTCCGGCGGTTCGGCCGACATCGGCTTCTTCTGGCACGACCTGTTGGGGGAGCCCGTGACGCGCCGCTACGACGCCATCGTCATGAACCCGCCTTTCCACCGCGGCCGCGCGGCCGACCCGGCCATCGGCACGGCGATGATCGGCAAGGCGGCTTCGGCGCTGCGTCGCGGCGGCCGGCTGCTGATGGTCGCCAACCGGCAGCTGCCCTACGAGGCGGCGCTGACGGCAGCGTTCGCGCGTTTCGAGGAAATCGCCCGCGACCAGAACTTCAAGCTCTTCGCAGCCGTCGCCAGATAGTCAGTCGCGCTCCATGTCGGTGCGCTTCAGCTCTTCCAGGGTCGGCATCGACACGATGTGATAGCCGCTGTCCACGTAGTGGATCTCGCCGGTGACGCCCGCCGACAGGTCGGAGAGCAGGTAGAGCGCGGAGCCGCCCACATGGTCGAGCGTGATCGGCCGGCGCAGCGGCGAGTTGCGCTGCTGGTAGGAAAACATCAGCCGCGCGTCGGAGATCCCGGCGCCGGCGAGCGTCCGCACCGGGCCGGCGGAGATGCCGTTGACGCGGATGCCGCGCGGGCCGTAGTCGTTGGCGAGGTAGCGGACGCTGGCCTCCAGCGCGGCCTTGGCCACCCCCATCACGTTGTAGTTGGGCATGACCCTCACCGAGCCGGCATAGGTCAGCGTAATCATGGCGCCGCCCTCGGCCATCAGCGGGGCGGCCTTCCTGGCCACCTCGGTGAAGGAATAGCAGGAGATCACCATGGTGCGGACGAAGTTCTCGCGGGTCGTGTCCGCGTAGAGCCCCTTCAGCTCGTTCTTGTCCGAGAAGCCGATGGCGTGCACGACGAAGTCGAGCCCGCCCCAGGCATCGCCCAGTGCGGCGAAAACCTGGTCCACCGAGGCGCTGTCCTCGACGTCGCACGGCAGCACCAGCGAGGCGCCGACCTTCTCGGCCAGCGGCTTCACGCGACGGCCGAACGCCTCTCCCTGGTAGGTGAAGGCCAGCGCAGCACCTTGGTCGGCGAGCTTCTGGGCGATGCCCCAGGCAATCGAGTGGTCGTTCGCGACGCCCATGACCAGGCCCCGCTTGCCTTTCATCAATCCATCCATGGAAAGCCCTAGCCCTCGTAACGCCGGAAGACGAGCGTCGCGTTGGTGCCGCCGAAGCCGAAGGAGTTGGACAGCACGGTGTTGATCCTGGCGTCGTCGATGCGCTTGCGCACGATCGGCATGCCTTCGAACTCGGGGTCGAGCGTCTCGATATGCGCGCTTTCGCCGATGAAGCGGTTTTCCATCATCAGGATCGAATAGATCGACTCCTGGACGCCCGCCGCCCCCAGCGAATGGCCGGTCAGCGACTTGGTCGAGGCGATATGCGGCATGCCGTCGCCGAACACCTCGCGGATCGCCGCCATCTCCCGGGAATCTCCGACCGGCGTCGAGGTGCCGTGGGTGTTGATGTAGTCCACGCGATTGTCGACAGTTGACAATGCCTGGCGCATGCAGCGCACCGCGCCCTCGCCGGACGGCGCCACCATGTCGAAGCCGTCGGATGTCGCCCCGTAGCCGACGATCTCGGCATGGATCTTGGCGCCTCGCGCCTTGGCGTGCTCGAGCTCCTCCACCACCAGCACGCCGGCGCCGCCGGCGATCACGAAGCCGTCGCGGTTGAGGTCGTAGGCGCGCGACGCCACGGCCGGCCGGTCGTTGAACTTGGACGACATGGCGCCCATGGCGTCGAACAGGTTCGACATCGTCCAGTCGAGGTCCTCGTGGCCGCCCGCGAACACCATGTCCTGCTTGCCGAACTGGATCAGCTCATAGGCATTGCCGATGCAATGCGCCGAGGTCGAGCAGGCCGAGGAGATCGAATAGTTGACGCCGTGGATCTTGAACCAGGTGGCGAGCGTCGCCGAGGCGGTGGACGACATCGCCTTGGGCACCGCGAAGGGGCCGATCCGCTTGGGGCTATTGTTCTTGAGCGTCGTCTCGGCGGCCTCGACGATCGTCTTGGTGGAGGGCCCGCCGGACCCCATGATGATGCCGGTCCGCTCGTTGGAGATCTCGGTCTCCGACAGGCCGGCGTCGGCGATCGCCTGCTCCATGGCGACGTGGTTCCAGGCGGCTCCCTTGGACAGGAAGCGCATGGCGCGGCGGTCGACCAGCGGCGTCGGATCGAGCTTGGGCGCCCCCCAGACCTGGCAACGGAAGCCGTGCTCGGCAAAATCCTCGGAGAAGCTGATGCCGGACCTGGCGTCGCGAAGCGATTCGGTCACCTCGGCCGCGTTGTCGCCGATCGACGACACGATACCGAGGCCTGTGACAACCACACGTCTCATCCGCTGCTCCCTTGCTGGCCCCGCAAGCGGCGCTCAGGCCGCTTGCTTGAACAGGCCGACTTGCAGGTCCGATGCCTTGTAGATGGTCTCGCCATCGGCCTTCATCCAGCCGTCGCCGATGCCGAGCACCAGGCGGCCGCGCATCACGCGCTTGAAGTCGACGCCGTATTCGACCTTCCTGGTCGCCGGCGTCACCATGCCGGTGAACTTCACCTCGCCGGTCGACAGCGCCCGGCCCTTTCCGGGCTCGCCCAGCCAGCCGAGGAAGAAGCCGCTCATCTGCCACAGCGCGTCGAGCCCCAGGCAGCCCGGCATGACCGGGTCGCCGAGAAAGTGGCAGGCGAAGAACCAGAGGTCTGGGCCGGATGTCGAAGTCGGCGCGGATGAAGCCCTTGTCGAACTCGCCGCCTGTCTCGCTGACCTCGGTGATGCGGTCGAACATCAGCATGGGCGGCGCCGGAAGCTGGGCATTGCCCGGCCCGAACAGCTCGCCGCGGCCGCAAGCCAGCAGATCCTCGTAGTCGTAGCTGGCTTTCTGTTCCTTCATCGTCCCTTCCCGCGACAGAGGCCGCCACCGACGGCCGGCCCTTGCGTACCATACGTCCGATTTGCGCCGGAAACTGTCGCAAGCGCTTACCGTGCTCGCTCTGCCGGGTCAATGCGCCGCTATTGATCGCCGCCCGGCGACCGAATATATGTCGGGGGGACGGTATGCGCCTCACGCATACCGGCATGGCAGGACAGGCGGGCGGCACGGAGTACAGCCGACATCGATGGCATCGGTCGACGGGAAGGGCGAAATGTCTGTGCATAGGCGGGTGCGCGACGCAGGTCTGCGCCCCACCCGGCAGCGCATTGCCCTGGCCGAGCTGCTGTTCGCCAAGGGCGACCGTCATCTGTCCGCCGAGGAGTTGCACGAGGAGGCGCTGGCCGCCGGCGTGCCGATCTCGCTGGCCACCGTCTACAACGCGCTCCACCAGTTCACCGGGGCGGGGCTGCTGCGGATCCTGGCGGTCGAGGGGTCGAAGACTTATTTCGACACCAACACCAGCGACCACCACCATTTCTTCATCGAAGGCGAGAACAAGGTCTTCGACATCGACACCGGCAAGGTCCGGGTGTCGAACTTGCCCGAGCCGCCGCCGGGCATGGAGATCGTCAACGTCGACATCGTGGTCAGGCTGCGCCACAAGCGCGCCGAGTAGCCGCTCCGCGGCTCAGTCCTTGATCGTCTCGCCGGGATAGGCGCCCCAGATCGACTCCTGACCGACCCAGCCGGTGTGGCCGTCGAAGCTCACCTCGCACCATTCGCCGTCGCAAGAGCGAATCACGCCGACCACGCCGGGCTCCAGGGTGGCGACGGCCGCCGCGCTCGTCGCCGGCTCGCTGAGCAGCCTGATCACCGCATTCTTCCCCCTCTGCCACGGCGCGGCGATCGCCGTGCGCCGGCCCGACAGCAGCGACTGGTTGATCCAGCCCTCCGACCCGTCGGAATCGCGCACCCGGCGCCAATTGTCGTATTCCTGGATGATCTCCATCGGCAGGCCGGGCTTCATGTACATCCAGTCCACGGCATAGTTGACGCCCGGGCCGATGCGCGAGTTGACGCGACCCGACTTCAGGCTGACGAAGCGGGGCAGGGGCAGGCCGCTCGGCCCCCGCACGATGTTCTGGGCGGCCGCCGCGGCCGCCGCGTCCTGCGGCGCGGTGAAGCTGCCGGCGGCTGCGAGAACGCTGACGAGGGCCGCACAGGCGGTCCGACCGAGCAATTTGAAAGCCGACACGTCCGATCCTCTGGCCACCGCCGGCCCGACCGGTCTGCAGCCTTCGCCGCGCGCCGTCGGGCGGCTTTTTCTTTGTCTTCGGCAACACCGCTTGTTACAGGAGAGGGAGACGCCGACGACCGTTCCAAGTTTCACCTGTCTTGGTTAAAGAGGTCTCAACGGGCCTAGGATTTTGAGGAAAAGCATGGCGGGCCGGAAGAAGCCTCTTGTCGTCATCACGCGCAAGCTGCCCGACCCGGTCGAGACCCGCATGCGCGAGCTGTTCGACGCCAGGCTGGTCCTCGAGGACCGCCCGATGACCCAGCCCGAGCTGGTGGCGGCGGTGAAGGAGGCGGACGTGCTGGTGCCCACCATCACCGACCGCATCGACGCGCCGCTGATCGCCCAGGCCGGCCCGAACCTCAAGCTGATCGCCAATTTCGGCAATGGCGTCGAGCACATCGACGTCGCCGCGGCGGCCAAGGCCGGCATCGCCGTCACCAACACGCCGAACGTGCTCACCGAGGACACGGCCGACATGACGATGGCGCTGATGCTGACGGTGCCGCGCCGCCTGACCGAAGGCGCCAACGTGCTGCGCGACGGGAAATGGGTGGGCTGGTCGCCGACCTGGATGCTCGGGCGGCGCATCTGGGGCAAGCGCCTCGGCATCGTCGGCATGGGCCGCATCGGCACCGCGGTGGCGCGCCGCGCCAAGGCGTTCGGGCTGTCGATCCACTACCACAACCGCCACCGCGTGGCGCCGCTGATCGAGGACGAGCTGGAGGCGACCTACTGGGAGAGCCTCGACCAGATGCTCGCCCGCATGGACATCATCTCCATCAACTGCCCGTCGACGCCGGCCACGTTCCACCTGCTATCGGCGCGCCGGCTGGCGCTGATGCAGCCCTCGGCCTACATCGTCAACACGGCGCGCGGCGACATCATCGACGAGGATGCGCTGATCGCCATGCTTCAGGACGGCAAGCTGGCCGGCGCCGGCCTCGACGTCTTCGAGCACGAGCCGGCGATCAACAGCAAGCTGGTCAAGCTGGCGGGCAAGGGCAAGGTCGTGCTCTTGCCGCATATGGGCTCGGCCACCATCGAGGGCCGCATCGACATGGGCGACAAGGTCATCATCAACATCCGCACCTTCTTCGACGGCCACCGGCCGCCGGATCGCGTCCTGCCCAACCGGGTCTGAGCTCAGCCGACCGCGCTGATTTCGCCGTTCGGCGCGATAGCCAGCCGGCGGCCTTCGAACGCCGCGTGCCGCGCGCGGTCGAGCCGCAGCGCCGGCGGCGCCGGCCAACCCATCTCGCGCGCCACGATCAGCCCGACCAGCAGGATCGCATCCGGCTCGTGAAGCACCAGCGCCGCAGGCGCATGGCCGTTCCGCACCAGCTCTAGGAGCACCGCCGAGGCCGAGGAAGAGCCGATCGTCCCCGGCAGGAACAGCACGCGTCCGGCAATCGACCGCCCGTGATCCGGGTGGCGCACGTCGACCACGGCGCCGCTTGTCGGATCGATCCCGCCCCAGAAGCTGATCGGCGCGCGCATCACCAGCGCCTCGCCGCTCGCCTCGGCCACTCCGTCGACCAGCACGATAGCTCTGCGACGCCGTCATTCGCTTGCCTGCGACAGCACGGGCTTGCCGGCCACCGCGCTTTCCACGCAATCGGCAAGCGAGGCGTAGAGCACCCCGTAGCCGATGTTGCCAGGCGCATAATGCGCGAACTTCCCCGAATTGGTCATCAGCACGCCGCCGGCCATTTCCGGCAGGATCGGCGTCACCACCACGCAGGTGTCGGCGACGATGACGACGCCCGCCGCCTCCAGCCGCTTCCGACTGCCGCTCGCCTCGAGCCCGGCGAGCACGTGCCGGCCGGTGCAGGCATGGATCGCCACGCGTGCCTTTCGGCCCGCCAGCAGGCTTTCCAGCGAAGCGAACTCGTCTGCCGAGAGATGCGGGCTGCCGATCGCCACCGCGTCCAGCTGCCGTATTCCGCGCTCGACGGTGGAGAGCCCCGCTTGCGCCGCCGCCACCATCTCGGCGGTGACGGTGATCACCGTTTCGGGCGGCTCGCCGCCCAGCGCCGTCTCGGCGTCCGGCGCTTCGGGCGTGACGCCCGCGACATGGAAGAGCCCGACCGCGCCGGTGGAGGCGGCCGCGGCGCCGAACGCCTTGAGCCGGTCTTCGTGCGGCGCCGCGCCGACGCCGGTCACCACGCCGACGACGTCGCCCGCCTGCCGCCCATAGAGCGCGCCGAGGATCGGCCAGGCGATCTCCGAACCCAGGAAGGCGCGGCTCAGTCCACCGACGTCGAAAACCAGCCGCGCACGCCGGTTTTCGGTGAGGTGGAGGCCGGTGAGCGGCGCCCGTCCGCTGATCGCGCAAGCGATGTCCAGGAAATCGCCGTACCGGTTGGTACGCGCCCCGAGCACCGAATTGCAGAACGCCACCGCATTGCTTTCGCCCCAGGCGACGTCGGTGCCCGCTTCCGGCCGGTGCCCGGCCTGGTAGGGCGCGCAGGTCCAGCTCGGCTCGCAGCCGAGCGTCCGATAGGCGTCCATCATGCGCCGCGCCAGGGAGCGCGCCGGCTCTGCCAGGCGCACGCGGGCGCAGCCGGTGAGATCGAGCGCCCCGACGTTGAGCGTCGCGCGCACGGCGACCCTGGCGCCGCCCTCGACGAGACGCTCGGCGAACAGCGTGCCCGACGCGCCGTGATAGAGCGCGCCGTCGATATGCGCCGAGCGGATCGGGATCAGGCGCTCCGCCCCGAGCAGGCGCGCCGCCTCGGCGACGATCCGCATCGCTGCCGCCGCGCCGTCGCCGTCGCGGCCGCCGGCCATTGCCTGCTCCTCTGCGGTCAGCCGCAAGGTCATGGCCGCCTGCCGTAGCGCACCGTGTCGAAGCGGCCCGCCAGGCCGTCATAGAGCAGCAGGCGCCCGATCAGCGGCTCGCCGATGCCGACCAGCAGCTTCAGCGCCTCCATCGCCTGCAGCGTGCCCACCACGCCCGTCACGGCGCCCAGGATGCCGGTCTCGGCGCAAGAGGGGACGACGCCGTCGGGAGGCGGCTCGGGGAAGAGGTCGCGATAGGAGGGATTTTGCTTCCCGTCGGCGCCGGCGGCGTAAGGCGCGAGCACCGTCACCTGGCCGTCGAACCGGCCGACGGCCGCGTGCACCAGCGGCCGGCCGGCCGCCGCGCAGGCGTCGGCCACCAGGTAGCGGGTGGCGAAATTGTCGGACCCGTCGCAGACCACGTCGAAGCGGCCGACCAGCGCTTCGGCATTGTCGGCATCGAGCCGCATGGCAAACAGCTCCGTCGCGACATGCGGGTTGATCGCCTGGATCGCGCGGCGCGCGCTCTCCGTCTTCGCCGCGCCGACTTCGGCCGAGCCATGGATGACCTGCCGCTGCAGGTTGGAGAGCGACACATGGTCGAAATCGACGATGCCGAGCGTGCCGACCCCGGCCGCCGCCAGATATTGCAGCACCGGCGCTCCGAGCCCGCCGGCGCCGACGACCAGCACCCGAGCGCTCTTCAGCCGCTGTTGGCCGGCGCCGCCCACCTCGGGCAGCACGATGTGGCGCGCATAGCGCTCGAGCTCTTCGGGGGTCAGGCTGCCGGTCATCGCTAAAACCATAGGCTTCCGCATGCGCCTTGTCAGGCACCCGCCGTGGGTGCGACCCGGCCATGGTCGACCGTGAGGAACTGCGCCCGGCCGTCGAGCGCCGAGAACAGCCCCGCCTCCGTGCCGGTCATGAACGCCTGGCAACCCAGCTCGCCGAGGATTTCGAACAGCGCGGCGCGCCGCCCCTGGTCGAGATGCGCGGCGATCTCGTCGAGCAGCAGGATCGGCACCGCCCCGCTCATCTCGCCGACCAGCCGGGCATGCGAGAGCATCAGGCCGACCAGCAGCGCCTTCTGTTCGCCCGTCGAGCACAGCTCCGCCGGCATGTCCTTGGGCCGGTGCCGGGTCATGAGGTCAGAGCGGTGAGGACCCTCGAGCGTGCGGCCTGCCGCGCGGTCGCGGTCGCGGCCGGCCGCAAGCCGGCGGCGGAACTCTTCTTCCACCTCGACGGCCGGCAGGCCGGCGACGGCCTCCTCGGGAAATCCCGGAAAGCGCGATGCTCGCCTGCGGGAACGGCCCGTCCTCCGGCAGCCGGTCGATCATCGCCGACATCAGCCCGACCAGCTCGGCGCGGGCCGCAGCGATCGCCGTGCCGCTCTCGGCGAGCTGCGTCTCGATCGCGTCGAACCAGGCATCGTCGCGGAGATTGTCGGCGAGCAGCCGATTGCGGCCGCGCATCGCCTTCTCGTAGTCGAGCGCCCGCTGGCCATGGCCGGGGTCGATCGCCAGCACCAGCCGGTCGAGGAAGCGCCGTCGCTCGGCCGCCGGCCCGCTGAAGAGGCTGTCCATGGACGGCGTGATCCAGGTGACGCGCAGCCACTCCAGAAGCGCCTCGGCGCTGCGCGCCGGAGCGCCGTTGATGCGCACCCGGCGCCCCACCTCGCCCTCCGCCACGCCGGCCGTCCCGGTGCCGACGCTGGCTTCGCCCGCCGGGCCGCTCACCTCGGCGTGGATGGCAAAGCCGCTCGCGCTGCCCTCGCGCGCCATGTCGCCATATTGGGCCCGCCGCAGCCCGCGGCCGGGCGTCAGCAAGGACAGCGCTTCCAGCAGATTCGTCTTGCCGGCGCCATTCTCGCCGGTGAACACCACCATGCCCGGCTCCAGCGACAAGGCGAGCTGCTCATAGTTGCGGAAATCCGTAAGCGTAAGCTTACTTAAAAACAGACGGTCCATGTCGCCCTGGCGGCAGGCGTCGCCGCCGGCCGCGCCCGCAACGGCCTACACGCGCATCGGCATGAGCACGTAGAGCGCGTGTTCGTCTGTCGTGTCATGGATGAGCGTGGGCGAGCCGGCGTCGGCCAGCAGGAATTCGGCGTCGCTGCCCGGAAGCTGGGCCGCGACGTCGAGCAGATATTTGGCATTGAAGCCGATCTCGATCGGATCGGCCGAGTACTCGGCGATCAGTTCCTCGGTGGCGCTGCCCGAATCCGGATTGTTGACAGTCAACGTCATCTGGCCGTCGGTGATCGACAGCTTCACGGCGCGTCCGCGCTCCGACGAGATCGTCGACACTCGGTCGACGGCGGCGGCGAAGCTCTGGCGGTCGATGACGAGCTTCTTGTCGTTGCCGGTCGGGATGACGCGCTGGTAGTCGGGAAAGGTCCCGTCGATGAGCTTCGACGTCAGCACGACGCTGCCGATGGTGAAGCGGATCTTGGTGTCGGACAGCTCGATCGTCACCGCGACGTCCGGGTCGTCGACCAGCTTCTGGAGCTCGCTCACCGTCTTGCGGGGAATGATGATGCCCGGCATGCCTTCCGATCCGGCCGGCGCCTCCATCTCGGCACGCGCCAGCCGGTGCCCGTCGGTCGCCACCGAACGCAGCTTGAGCTTGCCCGCCGAGTCCAGCGTGTGCAGGAAGATGCCGTTGAGATAGTAGCGCGTCTCCTCGGTCGAGATGGCGAACTGGGTCTTGTCGATCAGCGCCTTCATCGACGGCGCATCCACGCGGAAGATGTGCGAGAACGAGCCGGCCGTGAGCTCCGGGAAATCGGACTGCGGCAGGCATTGGAGGCGGAAGCTCGATCGGCCTGACATCACCGACATCGAATGCCCGTCCTCGTCGGTCTTCAGCATCACCTCCGCGCCGTCGGGCAGCTTGCGGACGATGTCGTAGAGCAGATGCGCCGGCACCGTGGTGGCGCCGGCCTGCTCCACCTGGGCGGCCGTCGCCTCGGTGATCTCCAGGTCGAGGTCGGTCGCCTTCAGCTCGAGGCTGGCGCCGGTTGCCGACAACAGCACGTTCGACAGGATCGGGATGGTGTTCCGGCGCTCCACGACGCGGTGCACGTGGTTCAGGGACTTCAGCAGATTGGAGCGTTCGAGGACTGCGCGCATGACGAGTGGTCTCGCTTCGATGAAAATGCGGCACTTCGACGGGCAAGCCTGCCGCACCGGGCCGCGAAAGGTCGGATTCGACGCAAGGTGACAGGAAAATGCCCCCTATGGCAAGCCCGCGCGGCCGCGCCAGCCGCTTTGCAGGCGGCTGACGCCGAAGCGGCGGCCGGACGACCGCCGCTTCGTGCCCTTGGTGCCTGCTCAGGCCTGGTCGGCGATCAGCCGTCGAAGCAGCTCGAGCTCTTGCGCCAGCGTGTTGTCGGTGCCCGAGAGGTCCTCGATCTTGCGCACCGCGTGCAGCACCGTCGTATGGTCGCGGCCACCGAACCTGCGGCCGATCTCCGGCAGGGAGCGCGGCGTCATCACCTTGGACAGGTACATGGCGACCTGCCGCGGCTTGACGATCGTCCGCGTGCGGCGGTTGGACAACAGCTCCGTCTTCGACACGTTGTAGTGCCGCGCCACGATCCGCTGGATGTCCTCGATGCGCACCCGCTTCGGCTCGCCGGATCGATAGATGTGGCCGAGGATCTCGTCGATCCGCTCGATCGAGATCTGCGGCTCGAAGGAGTGGCGGAAGAGCAGCTGGTTGAAAGCCCCTTCGAGCTCCCGGCCGCTGCCGGTGACGGTGCGTGCCACATGGGTCACGATATCGTCGGAGATCGATAGCGACGCATCCTCCGCCTTGGCGAGCGCCAGGCGCGCCTTCAGCATGGCGTGCCGCATGGCGAAGTCGGGCGGCGACATCTCCAGCGCCACGCCGCCATTCAGCCGCGAGCGCACCCGCGGCTCGAGCAACTCCAGCTCGGCCGGCGGCCGGTCTGCGGCGACGACGACCTGCTTGGCGCTGTCGAGCAGCATGTTGATCAGGTGGCAGAACTCGTGCTGGATCGACTTCCCCTGCAGGAATTGCATATCGTCGATGATCAGCAGATCGATGTCGCGCAGCTGCTCCTTGAGGGTCAGCGCATTGTTGTCGCGGATCGCGGTCGCGAACCGCCACATGAAATACTCGGCGGTCAGGTAGACGACGCGCGACTGCGGGTTCTGGCTGATGCAACTCCGCCGCGATCGCCTGCAGCAGATGCGTCTTGCCGAGACCGACCGTGGCATGGAGGAACAGCGGGTTGAAGCGCACCGCGTTGGACTGCGATTCCGCCACTGCCTTGGCCGCCGCGAAGGCGACACGGTTGGGCGGCCCCTCGACGAAGGAGTCGAAGGTGTAGCGCAGGTCGAGAGGCGAACCCAGCACGTTGTGCCGCGAATCCGCTTCCAGCGGCGCCGGGTGGCGCAGCGCGGCGCGGTCAGAGCGCGGCGACGTCAGCGTGCCGGAGCCGAGCGCGGTCTGAGCGGGCCGCGCCGCCTTCCGCGACAGCGACTGGTCGATCTCGGCCACGCCGCGAGTCCCCCTGGCGGCGCTGCGCACGATGATTTCGATCTTGAGGATGTCGGCCTCCTCGGCCTTCCAAAGCTCGTTGATCAGATCGAGATAGTGAGCGTTGATCCACGACCGCAGGAATGCCGTCGGGACCGAAAGCCGGGCCACCCCCTTGGACAACTCGGCGAGCTTCATGCGGCCGAACCAGCTGGAATAGACCTCGCCGCCGAGCCTGGCCTTGAGCTGCGTCTTGACGCGTTCGAACGTCCCGTTCTCGCCCCCCGACATCGCCGCCATGCCCTCTCCCTCGACAACATTCATTGGAAAGGGAAGGCTTGCCCGTGCCTCCCCTTCGATTGCGCTCTGCATTTTCCCAGTCCTTCTTTCTTTTGCCGCCGCCGTGTCCCGCACCGCCTGCGGTTCGGCAGTCTCCCTCGTCAACAGGACGACAGCTGCTCTGGCAGCCGTCGCCCGCCCACTCTCCCGTCGGGCCATGTTTGGCTTTTCCCCGGGCTTACCCTCTCGCTGCAGCCTGGCAACGCGCACGTCCCGCCGGCTCCGGCCCCGTTGCCGGATCGCTTTCGAACTCGTATCCAGATATCCGCATCACTCGTATCGAGCGGGCACGACCTCGCCATCCGCGGAATCGCTTCCGCGTGGTGTCGAACGGCATTTTGGCTGGGTCGTCAGGCCTTCGGCCCGTCCCTCTCGATATGCTGAACACTACATAAATCGTTGGGCGCTGAGCAAGGCCATCAGCAATCGAAAATTAACAACTCTACGCCTCCGAACCAGCATGCCTACCACTTCGGGAGTGAGCCCGAATCCAAGAAGCCGTTGTGATTCAAAACCTTCTTCGGTTGGCCCATTTTGAGCCTCGTGGAACCGAAATAAATATAAAAAAAACGCTTGACACCGTCATGCCATACAGCCTCGGTGGATGACTTGAACAACATGTGGACAAGCGCAGACAAGCCGCTGAATTCACGAGCGTTTTTGGTGCCATGGGCAAGCCCGTCGCAGGCTTCATCATTTGCCCTTCGGAAGGCCGGCCGCCACAGCCGCCGGCAAACGAAACGCCGGTCGCCGACGGAGGCACGCCGGGTGGTCCGCCAAGCCTTTGGGCGGCAAACGAAAAAGCCCGGCCTCTCGGACCGGGCTTGGACATTTGAAATCCTGATGGAGTCAGACCGAGAGGGTCTTCAACCGCTGGGCGAGCCGCGACACTTTCCGTGATGCGGTGTTCTTGTGGATGACACCCTTGGTGGCAGCGCGCATCAGCTCGGGCTGTGCCGCGAGCAGGGCAGCCTCGGCCGCCGACTTGTCGCCGGCGGCCAGCGCCTCTTCGACCTTGCGGACGTAGGTGCGGACGCGCGAGCGCCGGTTCTTGTTGACCGCCGCACGGCGAGCGATCTTACGGGTTGCCTTTTTGGCCGAAGGAGTATTGGCCATGGTGCCTCTCTGCGTGTCGTGGTGGTGCGCCTCTGCGGAAATCGTCGCGAGGCACAAAAACCTAAAGGGCAGCCGCAGGGCTGCCTCAAGTGCGGCGGCTTATAGTGCAGCTTGCGCGAGGCGTCAACGCTTTCGGCGCCTTTTTGCGGCGCCTCAGCGGTGCTTGAACGCGGCCGGCCGCTTCTCGACGAAGGCCGCCATGCCTTCCTTCTGATCGTCGAGCGCGAACATGGAGTGAAACATCCGCTTCTCGAAGCGCAGGCCCTCCGAAAGCGTCGTCTCGTAGGCCCGGTTGACGGCCTCCTTGGCCATCATCACGGCCGGCAGCGACAGGCTGGCGATCTTGCGCCGCCGCCGCACATGGCCTCGGGCAGCAGGTCGGCGAGCGGCACCACCCGCGACACCAGACCGCAGCGCTCGGCCTCGGCGGCGTCCATCATCCGGCCGGTAAGGATCATCTCCATCGCCTTGGATTTGCCGATGGAGCGCGTCAGGCGCTGCGATCCGCCCATGCCCGGGCATCACCCCAAGCGTGATCTCCGGCTGGCCGAACTTGGCGTTGTCCGCCGCCAGGATGAAGTCGCACATCATGGCCAGCTCGCAGCCGCCGCCCAGCGCATAGCCGGCGACCGCGGCGACGATCGGCTTGCGGATACGCGACAACTCGTCCCAGCCGCCGAAGAGATCCTCCGCAAACACCTCGACGTAGGCCTTGGACTGCATCTCCTTGATGTCGGCCCCCGCGGCAAAGGCTTTCTCGGAGCCGGTCATCACTGTTGCGCCGATGCCGGGATCGACGTCAAAGCGCCCGCAGCGCCGCGACCAGCTCGCCCAGCACCTGCGAATTGAGCGCATTGAGCGCCTTGGGGCGGTTGAGCGTGATCAGGCCGACCCTGTCGCGACTGTCGACGATGATGGTTTCATAGGCCATGGCGGCGCGCCTCCGCTGCAACGCGTCCGGCTTACTCTAACGCTGGCAGGTCGGGCAATAGAAAGTGGAGCGCCCGCTCTGCACGATGCGGCGGATCGTGCCGGCGCAGCCGTCCCTGAGGCAGGGCTGCCCTTCGCGATCGTAGACGGCGAAGCGATGCTGGAAGTAGCCGAGCGAGCCGTCGGTCTGGATGTGGTCGCGCAGCGACGAGCCGCCGGCCGCGATGGCGTCGGCGATGACGTCGCGGATCGCCACGGCGAGCGCCTCGCTCCGGCGCGTCGCCTGCCCCGGCTTGCCGGCGATCGTGTAGGCGGCGCGGCGGGGCGACAGGCGAGCCCGCCACAGCGCCTCCGAGACGTAGATGTTGCCGAGCCCGGCGATCACTCGTCTGGTCGAGCAGCGCTGCCTTGAGCGGCGCCCGGCGTCCGCGCAAAAGGTCCGCCAGCAGCCGACCGTCGAGCGCATTGCCCGTCGGCTCGACGCCGAGATGGGCGAGCAGCGGGTGGCGGTCGATCTCGTCCGGCTCGACGAGCAGCATGAAGCCGAAGCGGCGCGGGTCGTTGAAGGTGACCTCCGCCGGCTGGCCGGTCGGCGAGCGCAGCGCGAAGACCACGTGGTCGTGCGCTTCGTCCTTGGAGCGCGGGTGGTGGAAGCGGCCGGGCTGCATGCCGGCCTCGCCCACTGCGACGCTGAACGAGCCGGACATGCCGAGATGGCAGATGAGCACAGGACCGTCCTTCAGGTGCACCAGCAGGTATTTCGCGCGGCGGCCGAGCGCCGTCACGGTCTTGCCGGCGAGCCGTTTCGCGAAGTCGGGCGGGAAACGGGAAGCGCAGGTCGGGCCGGCGGGCGTCGACGCGCTCGATCCTCGCCCCTTCCAGCAAGGGCTGCAGCCCGCGCCGCACTGTCTCCACTTCGGGCAGCTCAGGCATCGGCGGCGATGCTGCGGTAGAAGGACGTCCCGTGCGGGCCTGGCGGCAGCCCCAGATGCTCGGCAACCGTCGCGCCGATGTCGGCGAAGCTCTTCCTGAGCCCCACGTCGCCGCCTTTCAGCCCGGGGCCGGCGCCCAGCACGGGCACGCGCTCGCGCGTATGGTCGCTGCCCAGCCAGGTCGGGTCGCAGCCGTGGTCGGCCGTCAGCAGCAGAAGGTCCCCCGCTTCGAGCCGGCCGAGCGCCTCGGGCAGCCGGCGGTCGAAGGCTTCGAGCGCCGCCGCATAGCCGGCGACGTCGCGCCGATGGCCGTACAGGGTGTCGAAGTCGACGAAATTGGCGAAGACGAGATCGCCGTCGCGCGCCTCGGCCATCGCCTCGAGCGCGGCATCGAACAGGCTCATATTGTTGGCGGCCTTGCGCGTCTCGGAAATCCCCTGATGCGCGAAGATGTCGCCGATCTTGCCGATGCCGATGACCTTGCTGCCGCGGCCGACCAGCCGGTCGGCGAGCGTCGGCTCGGCGGGCGGCACGGCATAGTCGCGGCGGTTGGCCGTGCGAACGAACGAGCCCGAGCCGTCGCCGACGAAGGGCCGGGCGATCACCCGGCCGATGTTCAGCGGATCGACCAGCCCGCGCGCGATCAGGCAGAGCTGGTAGAGACGGTCGAGCCCGAAATGCTCCTCGTGGGCGGCGATCTGGAACACCGAGTCCGCCGACGTGTAGCAGATCGGCTTGCCGCTGCGGATGTGCTCTTCGCCGAGCTGGGCGATGATCTCGGTGCCCGAGGCGTGGCGGTCTCCGAGGATGCCGGGCAGGCCCGCTTCCTCGACGAGCGATTGCGTCAGGGCTCTCCGGAAAGGTCGGCTCCGATGTCCGGGAAGTAGCCCCAGTCGAAGGGCACCGGCACGCCGGCGATCTCCCAATGGCCGGAGGGCGTGTCCTTGCCGCTCGACACCTCTTGCGCCGCGCCGTGGAAGGCGCCGTCGCGGGGCCCGTTGCCGGAAGATGCCAGCGGGAGGCGGCGGCCGTTGGCGCGCCTGGCGGCCTCGGCGAGGCCGAGCGAAGCCAGGTTCGGCAGCTCGAGCGGCCCGGCGCGCAGGCCCGGGCGGTCGGCCGCGCCGGCCTGGCAGGCTTCGGCGATATGGCCGAGCGTGTCGGCGCCTTCGTCGCCGTAGGCGGCGGCATCCGAGGCTCCGCCGATGCCGACGGAGTCGAGGACGAACAGGAAGGCGCGGCGGCTGGGCACGGAGGGCGGTCTCGCTCGGGACGTTCCCCGAGAGATACGACCGCCCGGTCCGCTTGGCAATTCGCCTGAGGTGGCGCAGTCGCTGCAGGTGACGGTCTGGGCCTGCCTCGGACGGGCGTAGTAGGCGCCGTCGAAATCGAGCTCGCTGAAGGCCGACAGGATGCCGAGCGTCTCCTTGGCGTCGGTCGACCAGACGATCACCGGCAGATATCTGAGGTCGGTGGTCACCTGGATGACGAAGGCGCCGCGCGTCATCAGCTTCGCGGGGACGGGCGTTGCCGGAGCGTTCTTCGGCGTGTCGCCGTTGACCACCGTTCCCGGCGTCGAGCCGCTTTTGACCGACCAGGAGACCGTGGCCTTCGGCACCACCTCGTCGCTGACCTGGATGGCCGTCACCTTGACGGTCTGGTTGGACCGGTCATAGGGGCGGATGATCGTCTCGCTGATCTCGAGGATCTGAGCGATGTCCGCCTTGCTGAGCGACTGTTGCTGCGCCACCAGGTCGGCCACCACGGAGCCAATGCGGTCCGCCTTCTGCCGGGTCTCGATGGCCAGCGTGACCTCGAAGACCATCAGGTAGGAGATGAACAGGATCGGCATGATCAGCGCGAACTCTGTCGCCGCTACGCCGCGACGGTCGCGCAGGAACCGGCCTGCGATGGATCGAATGAAGAGAGACGAGGTTGACATCGCGGCGCTCAATAGGGCTCGTTCTGCCAGGTATTGGCTGCCCCCAGGAGGATCTTGCCATCCTGGAAGCTGGTGATCTGTCCGCGCAGGAAGTCCGCCACGATCGGCCAGTCGTAGTAGACCCTGAGCATATTGCGCGTCGAGCTCTGCCCCGGCTGGAACACGAACTCGTTGAGCCCCGCCGTCGCGTCGCCATTGTCGTTGACGACGGGCGTCTGCTTGGCGGCCAGAGCCAGATCGTGGAACGTGCCGTTGCGCAGGTCGAACTTCAGCCCCGGGCAGCCGCTCGTGACGAGCACTTCGAGGTTCTGGCAGAGCAGGTTCTTGACGCTGTCACGGGTGATGACGCCGGGCCTCAGCTGCCCGGTGCGCAGCTGTCGGCTCACATTGTCCGTCGCGTTGGACAGCATTTCCTGCGCCGCGAAGACCAGGCAGGTCTCGAGGATCATGAAAATGAAGACCGAGAAGGGCAGCACCAGCATCGCGAATTCGATCGCCGCGCTGCCGCTGCGGTCACGCGCCAGGTCGGAACCTGCCCGGGACCATCGTCGAAGAAACTTCGTGCGAAACGAAGAGTTGGGATTTTCCGCCATGTCGTGCCCCACCACCAGTGGCACACACATTAATCCAAACCTGTTGCCGCGCGGTTTGGATCACCCTTAAAAACGTCTGATTGTACTTGACGAATGAAAAACCAAGCGGTCGCCGCCGTCTCTATGGTCCGCTCACCTGCGCGTCCGACGCCTGTTCGGCTCCGCTGCGGAACGCGCCTTCGCAATAGGGCGTGCACGACATGGTCTGCACGTTGGCGCGCCGGTAGATGCGGATCGACTGCGCTGCCTGCCTGGACACCACGATCTGCTCGTCGACGATCGGCGTGCCCTGGCGATCGAGCACCACCAGGTTGGTGACGCCGAAGCCTTTGGCCGTCAGCACCAGCGTGGTGGCATCCTGCACCGAGGCGTCGGCGATCTCCGGGTTGCCGATGATTACGGTATCGGCCTCGCGCGAGAGCTTCACCACCTTCGCCTCGTTCATCACCACGTCGATGTCGGCGCTCAACGCCGCCGGCGCGCTGCCGCCGAGCGCCACGAGAGCCAGCGGGAAGAGCAGGCGCCTTGCCGTCATATTGCCGAATGTCATGTGCGACGACCCCAATACAATCCTTCAGAGAGGATGAAGGATATTGGTGAACCAACGATTAACCGCCTGCCGCCACCCGCAGCCTCCTCCCACACGACGACCCGCCAACCGCTCGAATTGCGGCCTTTCTCGATCAAGGATCGTTAACCAAGTCGCGCTCTCCTGCCGCGAAAGAATTCGGTAATCGTATTTCTTAAGGTCGCTGAAAGAGCTCCCTCGTAGATTTGCCCTCATCCGATCGACGCACATCCAGAAGAAGTCGACGGACCGCTGTTAACACGTGGAGTAAGGAGCTCTCGAATGTCCAAGCTTTTCGAACGTTTCATCAAAGACGAGTCCGGCGCAACCGCCATCGAGTATGGTCTGCTCGCCGCCCTCGTCGCCCTGGCCATCATCGCCGGCGCGACCACCCTCGGTACCCAGCTCAACGCTGTGTTCAACGAGAGCGCCGACCGGCTCGAGGTCGGCCATCCCGGCGAACTGATCGCTGCATCCATGGATTGCGTGAATGGCCGCCCCACGGGGCGGCCATTCCGTTTCAGGCACCCGGCGCCGGTGCGGCGCCACTCAACCGAGCAAGGGACGCAGGTTGTAAAATGATCGAGGCTGCCATCCTGGTCATCTTCCCGTTCTGCATGATCTATGCCGCGGCATCCGACATGCTGTCGATGACCATCTCCAACCGCGTGCCGCTTCTCCTGCTGGGAACCTTCCTGGTCGTCGCTCCGCTTTCCGGCATGGGCTGGACGGACTTCTCCTGGCACCTGGTCGCCGGCCTCGCCGTGCTCGCCTTCGGCTTCGCCATGTTCGCCATCCGCGCCATGGGCGGCGGCGACGCCAAGCTGATGGCCTCGACCGCGCTTTGGTTCGGCTTCCGCCACGAGCTGCTTGACTACATGGTCACGTCCGCGCTGCTGGGTGCGGTGCTGACCCTCATGCTGATCTCCTTCCGCAAATCGCCGCTCGGCACCCTGGCCGGCCAGAACACGTTTCTGAAGCACATGGCGGACCCGAAGGCCGGCATCCCTTACGGCATCGCGCTGGGCGCCGGCGCGCTGGTGACCTTCCCGAGCTCGCCGCTCGGCGCTTGGGCGCTTTCGAGCCTCTCCCTGCGCTGACAAAATGCCCCACCCTCTCGGAGGTCGCCTTGGGGTGCACCTTCCAAACAGTTGATATTGCTTATTAAAACGTCGATAGAGTCAATTCGCATAAACTTTAAATTAAGCACGATCGTAAGCATTATGTTAACCGTAATTTGACGAATGCCGCTGCAATATCCGGCCCGGGACGAAGGGTGGTTTCCGAGCAAAAGGTCCGGAGAATGGCGGCCTCTAGAATTATCATACTCAGCGTGGCAGTGGCCGCGGCAGGCGGTGCGGGGTACATCGCCAAGAAGATGTCGCGTCCGCAGGAGGTCGTCGTGCAGACGGCGGCCCCGAGCGCACCCCAGATCGCGCTCAAGGATGTGCTCGTGCTGTCCGGCGACGTGCCGATGGGCGGCGTCGTCGACAACAGCATCCATTGGCAGTCGTGGCCGGCCGAGTCGGTCGCCGATGGCTTCATCACGCGCGACACCGAAGGCGATGCGCTCGATCAGCTCAAGGGTTCTATCGCCAAGGTCAACATGTACAAGGGCGAGCCGCTGCGCCGCTCCAAGCTGATCGGCGAGGGCCAGAGCTTCATGTCGTCCATCCTGCCCTCGGGCAAGCGGGCGATCGCCACGCAGATCGCGGCCGACACGTCGGCCGGCGGCTTCATCCTGCCCAACGACTATGTCGACGTGATCATGACGCGGCGCTCGCAGAACGGCTCCGGGCCGGAGGGTTTCATCACCGAAACGATCCTGAAGAACATTCGCGTGCTGGCGATCGACCAGGCGATCCAGGAAGACGAGGAAGGCCGCAAGGTCAAGGTCGGGCAGACCGCGACGCTGGAGCTGTCGCCCCAGCAGGCCGAGATCATCACGGTCGCGCAGCAGATGGCGGACCGGCTGACGCTGGCGCTGAGGTCCACCGCCGACGCGCAGGAGAAGGTGCAGGGCGAGGCTGACTACCTGGTGTCCGGCACCGGTCGCCGCGGCACGGTGCGGGTGATCAGGTCCGGCGAAGTTACCGAAGTGGGGGCAAGGAAATGACGTCCAGAGCAATGAGGGAGCCGGGCCGACTCGGCCGGGCGGGCGCCGTCGCCCTGGCGATCGCAGTCTGCGGGCTGGCGACGCCGGCGCCATGGGGCAGCCTCGCCGAGGCCGCCACGGTCAAGTCGGCGAGCTCGACCGTCAACAGCCAGCGCATCAAGCTCGGCCTGAACAAGTCCATCGTCGTCGACCTGCCGACCGACGCCTACGACATCCTGGTCGCCAATCCGTCGGTGGCCGATGCCGTCACCCGCACGGCGCGCCGCATCTATCTCTTCGGCAAGCAGGTCGGCGAGACCAACATCTTCGTCTTCGGCGCCAATGGCGAGCAGATTGCCAGCCTCGATCTGGCGATCGAGCGCGACGTGGCCGGCCTCGAGCAGTATCTCAAGCGGTTCATTCCGAACTCGGACATCACCGTCGAGCTGCTGAACGACAACGTGGTGCTCACCGGCACCGTCGACACCCCGCTCGACGCGCAGCGCGCCCAGCAGCTGGCGCAGATCTTCGTGACGGGCGGCGAGGCGACGACCGGCCAATATGCCATCACCGCCGCCGGCGGCTCGCCGGACGGCGGAGTGGCGATCGACAACCCGGACGCACAGCGCCAGCAGAGCCAGATCATCAATCTCTTGCAGATCATCGGCGAGGACCAGGTCACCTTGAAGGTCACGGTGGCCGAGGTGAGCCGCTCGGTGATGAAGCAGCTCGGCGTCAACATGCTCGCCTCCGACACCAGCAACGGCATCACCTGGGGCGCCATCAGCGACAACATCATGGGGCTGGGCAAGCCGCTGTCCAACTCGGCGCTGTCGCTCGCGACCTCCACTTTCAGCGCCTATGTCAACGCCATGGAGCAGGCCGGCGTGATGAAGACGCTGGCCGAACCGACACTGACCGCCGTCTCGGGCGAGAAGGCGACGTTCAAGGTCGGTGGCGAGTTCAACCTGCTGACCAACCAGGATTCTCAAGGCGCCAACTCTGTGAGCGGCGAATCGGCCAGCCTCAGCTACGAGGTCACGAAGCTCGAATACGGCATCGGCCTGGAGTTCCAGCCGGTGGTGCTTTCGGCAGGCCGCATCAGCCTCAAGGTCAGGACGGCGGTCTCGGAGCCGACATTCGAAGGTTCGATCGGAATATCGACCGGCTTCGAACAGATTCCAGGAGCCAATCTCCTGTCGATCCGCAAGCGCCTGGCCGACACGACGGTGGAACTGCCTTCCGGCGGCTCGATGATGATCGCCGGCCTGGTGCGCGACGACGTCCGCCAGGCGGTGAACGGCTTTCCCGGCCTATCCAAGATCCCCGTGCTGGGCACCTTGTTCCGCAGCCGCGACTTCGTGCGCAACGAGACGGAGCTGGTCATCATTATCACGCCCTATCTGTCGCGGCCCGTGGCGCGCAACGACCTCGCCAAGCCCGACGACAATTTCAACCCGCCGAGCGATGGCGCCGGCATGTTCCTTGGCCGCGTCAACCGCGTCTACGGGATGATGAAGACCGATCTGCCGAACGGCCGTTACCACGGCGTGGTCGGCTACATCTACAAGTGATCGAGGGGGCTCGCATGAGTGTCGCTAGCAAAGATCGTCCCGCGGCCCAGGCGTTGCACGCCCGGGCTCGTCGCGCCGCGCCGGTGCTGGCGCTCGCTCTCTCGGCGGCCCTGGCTGGCTGCACGCATCGCGACAGCGTCACCGTGGGAGCGATCCCCGACGACTATCGCACCAACCATCCGATCGTCATCGCCGAGAAGCCGCAGGTGCTGGACCTGCCGGTCGGCGCCGACGACCGCAACATGACGCGTGACCAGCGCGAGACGCTGGAGGGCTTCCTCACCACCTACGACCGCCGGGCCGCGCCCGTGCTGTCGATCCTGGTGCCGTCGGGCGCCGCCAACGACGCCGCCGCGGCGCGCGTCGCCCGCCAATTCGCGCGCTACGCCCGCAAGAACGGCGTGCCTTCGGGCCAGATCGTCATCACGTCCTACAATGCCGGCGCTCCCGACGTGTCGGCTCCGGTGCGTATCACCTTCAACTCGATGGTGGCGCAGACCAACAAATGCGGCCGCTGGCCGGAGGACATGCTGCAGGAGAGCGCCCAGAACAAGCACTATGCCAATTTCGGCTGCTCCTATCAGAACAACATCGCCGCCCAGATCTCGAATCCGGCCGATCTCCTCGGGCCGCGCAAGCAGACGCCCATCGACGCCGCGCGGCGCAGCAACGTGATCACCGACTGGCAGAACGGCGAGACCGTGTTCCCGCCATTCCCGGCCGAAGTCGGCCAGGACATCTTGTTCTAGGGTTTGGAGTAGGAGCGTCCGCCATGAGCAGTCTTGCCTACGACACCGCCAAGGACGAGCAGCCCGCGTCGCAAGCCGACGTGCAGGCGATCCAGGATGTGCGGCCGATCCCGCGCATCTCCATCCAGGCCTTCTGCGAGACGGAGGCCGTCGCCGTCCCGATCGAGCGCGCCGGCAAGGACCGGCGCATGGAGAAGTCGCACCTGAAGGTGCACATGGGCGGCATCCCGACGGCGGTCGAGTTCTACCAGTCGGCACCGACGCCCAATCTGATCATCCTGGAGTCCCGCAAGGAGCCGCGCGACCTGCTCGCCGGGCTGGCCGACCTCGCCGAATATTGCGATCCGACCACCAAGGTCGTGGTCATCGGCCACTACAACGACGTCTGGCTCTACCGCGAGCTCATCCGCTCAGGCGTCTCGGAATACATCGTCGCGCCCATCTCCATGTCCGACATCATGGGCGTGATCGCCTCGATCTTCGTCGATCCGAGCGCCGATCCACTCGGCCGCTCCATTGCTTTCATCGGTGCCAAGGGCGGTGTCGGCTCCTCGACGATCGCCCACAACGTGGCCTGGAGCATGTCGACGCTGTTCGGCACCGAGGTCGTCGTCGCCGACCTCGACCTTGCCTTCGGCACCGCCAACATCAACTTCGACCAGGATCCCGCGCAGGGCATCGCCGAGGCGGTCTTCGCCCCGGAGCGCATCGACGAGGTCTATCTCGACCGGCTGCTGGCGCAATGCGCCGAGCATCTTTCCTTGCTGGCGGCGCCATCGACGCTGGAACGCACCTACGACTTCGACCAGAACGCCTTCGCGCATCTCATCGACACCGCCCAGCGCAGCGCGCCGCTGATCGTGCTCGACGTTCCGCATGTCTGGACCGGCTGGACGCGCGAGACGCTGATCCGCGCCGACGAGGTCGTCATCACGGCGACGCCTGAGCTTGCCAACCTGCGCAACACCAAGAACCTGGTGGATACGCTGAAGAAGCTGCGGCCGAACGACATGCCGCCCAAGCTGATCATCAACCAGGCCGGCGTTCCCAAGCGTCCCGAGATCGGCCCGGCTGAGTTCGCCGAGCCGCTCGGGCTGGTCCCGATGGCCGTCATTCCCTTCGATCCGCAGCTTTTCGGCAACGCCTCCAACAACGGGCGCATGCTGGGCGAGACCGACGCCAAGAGCCAGGTCGTGCAGATGGTGAGCCATGTCGCCCACATCCTGACCGGCCGCGCCGAGCTCAAGGCGAAGAAGAAGGCGGGCCTCGGCAACCTGCTCGGCAAGCTCAATCTCAAGAAAAAGAAGAAGTAGACGGTACGGAAGGGGCGGCAGCGAACATGTTCGGTAAGCGAGGAAGCGACGACGGCAGCCGGCCGCTGCCGGACTACCGGCCGCCGGCCGGGGGCACCGACGTCATGGTGGCGCCGCGGCCCGCGGAGAAGCGCGTCGAGCCGCCGCCGTGCCCGCAAAGCGTCAGCCCCGCCGCCGCCACCGCCTCCGGCGCCGGCGCCGCGCCAGCCGGGGCGCGAGCGCAGCGAAGCCTATTACGACACCAAGTCGCAGGTCTTCTCCGCTCTCATCGAGACGATCGATTTGTCGCAGCTCGCCAAGCTCGATCCGGAGAGCGCCCGCGAGGAGATCCGCGACATCGTCAACGACATCATCGCGATCAAGAACTTCGCGATGACGATCGCCGAGCAAGAGGAGCTGCTCGAAGACATCTGCAACGACGTCCTCGGCTACGGTCCGCTCGAGCCGTTGCTGGCTCGCGACGACATCGCCGACATCATGGTCAACGGCTCGCGCCACGTCTTCATCGAGGTGAACGGCAAGGTCGAGCAGACCGGCATCCGCTTCCGCGACAATCAGCAGCTTCTGAACATCTGCCAGCGCATCGTCAGCCAGGTGGGCCGCCGGGTGGACGAGTCGAGCCCGATCTGCGACGCGCGCCTTCCCGACGGTTCGCGCGTCAACGTGATCGCGCCGCCGCTCGCCATTGATGGCACCGCGCTCACCATCCGCAAGTTCAAGCGCGACAAGCTGATGCTCGATCAGCTCGTCCGCTTCGGCGCTATCTCGAACCACGGCGCCGAGATCCTGAAGATCATGGGCCGGGTGCGCTGCAACATCGTCATCTCCGGCGGCACCGGCTCCGGCAAGACAACCTTGCTCAACTGCCTGACCAACTTCATCGACCGCGACGAGCGTATCATCACCTGCGAGGACTCGGCCGAGCTGCAGCTTCAGCAGCCGCACGTGGTCCGGCTCGAAACCCGTCCGCCGAACCTCGAGGGCGAAGGCGAGGTGACGATGCGCGACCTGGTCAAGAACTGCCTGCGCATGCGGCCCGAGCGCATCATCGTCGGCGAGGTGCGCGGCCCGGAGGTGTTCGACCTGCTGCAGGCCATGAACACCGGCCATGACGGATCGATGGGCACCATCCACTCCAACTCGCCGCGCGAGTGCCTGAACCGCATCGAGTCGATGATCGCCATGGGCGGCTATTCGCTGCCGCCGAAGACGGTGCGCGAGATCATCGTCGGCTCGATCGACGTGATCATCCAGGCGGCCCGCCTGCGCGACGGCTCCCGTCGCATCACCCACATCACCGAGGTGATCGGCATGGAGGGCGACGTCATCATCACCCAGGATCTGGTGCTCTACCACATCAACGGCGAGGACGCGTCCGGCCGCTTGATCGGCAACCATCTCTCGACCGGCATCGGGCGGCCGAACTTCTGGGATCGCGCGCGCTACTATGGCGAGGAGCAGCGGCTCGCCAACGCGCTCGAGGCGATGGAGAAGGGCGCCGAATAGGCGCCTCGGGGGCGGTCGAATGTTCGGTTTGGATCCTCTGGTTCTGGCGGTGGTGCTCCTGGCTGGTTGCAGCGCGGGCGCTGTCGCCTATGCCTTCCTGTTCAACCGCATGGCCGACGAGAAGAACATCGACAAGCGCAAGCAGCTCGCCATGCGGTCCGACAACGATCGCGCCCAGGCCAAGGCCAACCGGGACCGCGTCAGCGAGGTCGCCAAGCGACGCAAGACGGTTCAGGACACGCTGAAGGAGCTCGACCAGAAGCAGAAGGCGAGGGACCGCAACATCAAGAAGCCGCCCCTGCGCATGCAGATCCGGCAGGCCGGCATGACGACCTCGGTCGAACGCTTCTACGTCTATTCGGTGATCTGCGGCATCGTCGTGACGCTCTTCGCCCTGTTCATGGGTGCGCCACTGATCGTGTTGCCCGGCGCGTTGGTGGCGGGCATTTTCGGCTTGCCGCGCTGGTACATCGGCTTCAAGCGGTCGCGGCGCGTCAAGCAGTTCCTGGCGGAGCTGCCCAATGCGCTCGACGTCATCGTGCGCGCCGTCAAGTCGGGCCTGCCCCTCAACGATGGTATCCGCCTCATCGCCGCGGAGTCGCTGGAGCCGGTGCGCGGCGAGTTCCGCCGCATCGTGGAATCCCAGCAGGTCGGCATGTCCATCCCGGAAGCCGCGCTGCGCATGAGCGAGACCATGCCGTGCCCCGAGGCGAGCTTCTTCGGCATCGTCATCCAGATCCAGCAGCAGGCGGGCGGCAACCTTTCGGAGGCGCTCGGCAACCTGTCGCGCGTGCTGCGCGACCGCAAGAAGATGAAGGCGCGCGTCTCGGCGCTATCGATGGAGGCCAAGGCCTCGGCGGCGATCATCGGCGCCTTGCCGTTCATCGTCGCCACGATGGTCTACATCATGAGCCCCGGCTACATCCTGCCGCTGTTCACCACCAGCACGGGCAATATCATTCTCGGCTGCTCGGCCATATGGATGGCCATCGGCATCTTCGTGATGCGCAAGATGATCACTTTCGACGTGTGAGGCACCCATGTCCGACCAGGTGGTGAGAACGCTCACCGATCCGTCATTTCTGATCGCACTGCTGGTGGCCATCGCCGTCTTCGCGACCGTCTTCACTGTCCTGCCTGCGCTGAGCGGCAACCAGATGAAGTCGCGCATGAAGGCCGTGGCGCTCGAGCGCGACGAGCTGCGCGCCAAGCAGCGGGCGCGGCTGGCGGTCGAGCAGGATCGCCGCAAGCGAGGCACCGGGCTGCGCGAGGAGCAGCTCGGCGTATACAACATCGTCGAGCGGTTGGACCTTCGACGCGCCCTGGTCGACGAAAAGACGCTCGCCAAGATGCGCACGGCCGGCTTCCGCGGCCAGAACCCGCTGACCCGCTTCCTGTTCTTCCGGCTGTTGCTCCCCTTCGTCTTCGCGGCCGTCGCGATCGTCTACCTGTTCGTCCTCGACACGCTGCCCAACCAGCCCGGCTTCGTGAAGATCCTGATCTGCGTCTTCGCCGCCTATGCCGGCTTCTACGCGCCCGTCCTCTATGTCGGCAACCGCGCCCAGAAGCGCATGAAGTCGATCCAGGCGGCCTGGCCCGACGCGCTGGACCTGATGCTGATCTGCGTCGAAGCGGGCATGTCCGTCGAGGCGGCCTTCCGCAAGGTCTCGGAAGAGATCGGCTCGCAATCGGTCGACCTGGCCGAGGAGTTCGTTCTGACCAACGCCGAGCTGTCCTTCCTGCAGGAGCGCCGGGCCGCCTACGAGAACCTCGCCGGCCGCACTGGGCTGGAATCGGTCAGGTCTGTGACCCAGGCGCTTATTCAGGCAGAGCGCTACGGCACGCCCGTCGCCATGGCGCTCCGCGTGCTGGCCCAGGAGAGCCGCGACATGCGCATGAACGAGGCCGAGAAGAAGGCCGCCGCGCTGCCGCCGAAGCTGACGGTGCCGATGATCCTGTTCTTCGTGCCGGTGCTGTTTGCCGTCATCCTCGGCCCGGCCATCATGCAGGCCCTGGCCCTCAAGAACGGCTGATCGCGCGAAGAAAAGCGCCGGAGGGGCACCTCCGGCGCTTGTCATGCGGTCGGCGTCAGTTGGCTTTGATCTTCTTCTTGTCTTCTGCCTTGAGCTGGCTCCAGGCGTTCTGCTGCGACAGCATCGTGCGCAGATAGGCGACGTTGGCCTCTGCCTGCTCGGGCGACAGCTCTTGCCTCGCCATGGCCTCCGCCTCCTGAAAACGCCCCTGCAGGCCGATGACCAACGCCAGGTTCTGGCGGACGCGGCTGTCCGCACCGGCCCCGGAGGCGGCCGATCGCAGATAGGTCTCGGCGGTCTTCAGGTCGCCTTCGAGCACGTAGGACATGCCGAGGTTGGAGAGAATGGAGGGCTCGTTCGGCTTCAGGTCGAGCGCTTTCCGGTAGAGCTCGCGGGCCGGCGCAGCCTGCCCCATCTGGTCGAGGATCGCGCCCTCGGCCGACAGCAGCTTCCAGTCCGGATACTCCGGCGTCTGGGCGCGTCGCACGGCGCTCAGCGCCGGCTCGAACTGGCCGGCCGCGGCCAGCGCCTTGCCATAGGCGGCGAGCACCTCGCGATCCTTCGGAAAGGCGATCGCCAGCTTGCGCATGACGGCCAGCGACTGGTCGGGCTTGCCGTCCATCTGCAGCACGCTCGCATAGCGGAGCGCCGTTGCCTTGTCGTTGGGATTGCGCGCATAGGCGTTGCCGAGCGAGTTGGCAGCGCTGCCGAGCTCGCTGGGCGTCAACTGGTCGACCGGCTTGCCGGAAGCGGCCACCGAACCGGTCGTCATCCGGTCCTTGGCGCAGCCGGCGATGCCGCCTGCCATCAGGAGGGCTGCCGAAATGGCGAGCAGCCGCTTGCGACGCTCGATCTTTCGCGTGATGGACATTCCGCTCGACCTCCGTTTCCCCAGCGACGACGCACGGGCCGTCTACCCACGGATAGAAATATTCTGTTAACCCTAACGGATGGTTAAAGTGGGCGATTCGCGGCCGTGCCCGCGCGCCGGAGGTCGAGGCAGATGCCGGTCCAGTTCGTTCGGGAGAAAACCGCAGATTCGCGCCCTGTCTACCTGGTTTCCCATGACGGCCTTGCCGAGGCCGGGTTGCAGGAAGCGGCGGTCGCCTGGGCCAAGGCCAACGGCTTCAGCGGCCAGGCCGACCGGGTTCTCGTCCTGCCTGGGCCCGACGGCGCGGTGGCCGGGGCGCTGCTCGGGACCGGCAAGGGCGATATGCCGTTCGCCGCGCTGGGCGCCGGCGCGCTGGCCCGCAAATTGCCGGAAGGGCAGTGGCATTTTACCCGACCGCCCGCCGATCCGGAGCTTGCCGCGATCGGGCTCAAGCTCGGCGGCTACGCCTTCACGCGCTACGGCAAGCCGAAAGGCCGCGAGATCGCCTTCGCCCTACCAGCGGGCGCCGACCTCGCGCGGGTCGAACGCATTGCCGACGGCGTCTTCCTGGCCCGCGACCTCATCAACACGCCGACCAACGACCTCGGCCCGGCCGCGCTCGAGGCGGCCGTGCGGCAGCTCGCCGCAGCCCACGGCGCCACTGTCTCTGCGGTCGTCGGCGACGAGCTCCTGGCCGCCAACTTCCCCATGATCCATGCCGTCGGGCGCGCCGCCTCCGAGGCGCCGCGGCTCGTCGACCTCGCCTGGGGCCCGCCGGATGGCCCCAAAATCACGCTGGTCGGCAAGGGCGTGTGCTTCGACACCGGCGGCCTCGACATCAAGTCGGCATCGGGCATGCTCCTGATGAAGAAGGACATGGGCGGCGCAGCCAATGTGCTGGGCCTCGCCTCGATGATCATGGGCGCCCGGCTGCCGGTTCGCTTGCGCGTGCTCGTCCCCGCCGTGGAGAATGCCGTCTCCGGAAACGCCTTCCGCCCGGGCGACGTCCTGCCGAGCCGCAAGGGGCTCAGCGTGGAGATCGGCAACACCGACGCCGAGGGGCGGCTGATCCTGGCCGATGCGCTGACGCTTGCCGACGAGGAGTCGCCCGCGCTCTTGGTCGACATGGCGACCTTGACCGGCGCCGCCCGCGTCGCCCTCGGACCCGACCTGCCGCCCTTCTATACCGACAGCGATGCGCTGGCCGGCGAGCTTTCCGAAGCGTCGGTCGCTGCCGCCGATCCGTTGTGGCGCATGCCGCTTTGGAAGCCCTATGACGGCAAGCTCGCCTCCAAGGTCGCCGACCTCAACAACGTGACCACCGACGGCTTTGCCGGCTCGATCACCGCCGCGCTTTTCCTGCGCCGGTTCGTCGAAAAAGCGTCGGAGTGGGTCCATTTCGACATTTTCGGCTGGAGCCCTGCCGATCGTCCGCACGGCCCTGCCGGCGGAGAGGCCCAGGCGATCCGCGCTCTCGAGCGCGTCGTTTCAAGGCGATACGCCTAGGAGCCTGCCGTGTTCTACCATTCCATCGTAGATGAAACGGAACCGAAACAAATTTCGGAGACCATGTGGCCCATGGTGGTTCACATGCGTCCCAGCCAAGCATTGCGTCTCTGGCAGCAAGTTGCCTTGTCCGAGGTGCGGAGCGCCGTGCCCGACCTGACCATGCGCCAGGTCGCCATCCTGATGACCATCTATCTCGACCCGCCGCCCCACACGGTACGCGGCCTGGCGACAAAGCTGGGCGTCACCAAGCCGGTGGTGACTCGGGCGCTCGACACGATGGGGGCGCTGAAGCTGGTCTCCCGGCATCGAGACGAGCGCGACAAGCGCAACGTGCTGATCAGGCGCACGGTCGAAGGCGCCCTGTTCGTCGAACGCCTGGGCGACGTCATCATTGCCAAGGGCGAAGAGCTGCCGCTGTGACCAGCCTCGACCGCCGGCTGAACGCCTTCCGGCCGGACCTTGCGGACGAGAGACTGCGCGGCCAGGTGGAGGCAGCGCGCTTCGTCATTGGCCGCCCGGCCCGCGCCTTGGCACCCGTCGTCGATCTCCGGGCCGCGCCGCGACCCGATGCGGGACAACTTGCCCAGCTCCTCATGGGCGACGACGTGCTGGTGTTCGAGGAGGTCGAAGGGTGGGCCTGGGTGCAGGCCATGCGCGACGGCTATGTCGGCTATGCCAGTGCGGCCATGCTCGGCGAGCCGGCGGACGCTCCCACGCATGTCGTCGCGGCGCCCCGCACCTTCGTCTACCCGGGTCCAGACCTGAAGCTGCCGCGCGCTGCCGAATTGTCGATCGGCTGCTGCGTGACCGTGGTCGACCACGCCGAGGTGCGCGGCACGCGGTATTCCGTGCTGCCGTCCGGCGCGGCGGTGGTCGCCGCACACCTGGCGGAGGTCGACGCGGCGGTCCAAGACTATGTCGCCGTCGCCGAGACCCTCGTCCGCACGCCCTATCTGTGGGGCGGCAACAGCGGTTTCGGCATCGATTGCTCGGGGCTGGTGCAGCTTTCCATGCGCATGGCCGGACGCCAAGTGCTGCGCGATTCCGACATGCAGGCCGAAACCGTCGGCGAGCCGCTGGATCCTTCCGCCCGTCTGCAGCGCGGCGACCTCATGTTCTGGAAGGGCCATGTCGCCATCGTCGCCGATCCGGCGACGCTTCTGCACGCCAGCGGCCACGTCATGCAAGTCATCGCCGAGCCACTGCAACCCGCCGTCGAGCGGATCGCAAAAGTTTACGGCGGGGCAACCGGTTTGCGCAGGCCGTAACGGAACCGAAACGGATATTCAGTAGCCGGCGCGCCGATCGACGAGGTCAGTCAGCGGCTCGCCCCGCTCCAAGGCGCGCATCTGCTTCAGCATCGGCGGCACCAGGTGGTTCGGGTCCGAGGTCGCCGCGGCGTGCGGCGTCACGAACACCTTCGGATGCGTCCATAGCTTGCTCGTTCGCGGCAGCGGCTCCGTCTCGAACACGTCGAGGCTGGCCTCCTTGAGCGTCCCGTCGTCCAGCGCCCTTAAGATGTCCGCGTCGCGCTGCAGTCTGCCGCGCCCGGCGTTGATGAGCACGGCGCCGCCGAGCCCGTTGCGCCGGCGCAGCTGTCGCAGGAGCTCGTAGCTGACGATGCCCTGCGTGTCGGGCGTCAGCGGAAGCAGCACGACCAGCATGTCCGTCGCATTGAGGAACGGTATCAGCCCCTGCTCCCCGGCGAACGTGGTCACGCCCTCCACCGTCGTCGCCCGGCGCGTCCACCCATTGATGCGGAAGCCGAGCCCGAGCAGCGCCTTGGCCGCGGCACGGCCGAGCTGGCCGAGCCCCATGATGCCCACCGAGATGTCGCCGGCGACCCGCTGCGGCGCCTCGTGCCAGGTGCGACGGGCCTGCTGGCTGCGGTAGAGCTGGCCCTGGCGATGGTGGTCGAGCACCCGCCACACGACGAACTCCGTCATGTGCCGGGAAAGGTTGTCTGCCACGACGCGGACGATCGGCACGTCGGGCACCGTCTTATCCTGCAGCAGGTGGTCGACGCCGGCACCGATCGAGAAGATCGCCGCGAGGTTAGGCAGCGCGGCGAGCAGCTTCGGCGGCTGCTTCCAGACGACGGCATAGCGGATCGTCGGGTCGTCCGGCGCGTCGGGCTCCAGCACCACGGGCCGCTCGGCCGACAGCAGCTCCTGCCAGCGTTGCGGATGAAAGCCGGTCAGCGATAGCAGGATGCGACCCTTGTCCATGCCGATCCCTACTGGCTGACGGCGCCGGTCGGCGCCGCCTCGATGCGGAACGCCGCCGAGATCAGCGCCCTGGTGTATTCGCTGCGGGGCCGCTCGAAGATCTCCTCCGACGTGCCGTGCTCGACCACCTTGCCGTTCCTCATGACGACGACCTCGTTGGCCAGCGCGCGCACCACCTTTAGATCGTGGCTGATGAACAGATAGGCGAGGTTGTGCCTCGCCTGCAGGTCGCGCAACAGGTCGACCACCTGCGCCTGCACGCTCATGTCCAGCGCGGATGTCGGTTCGTCCAACATGACGAAGCGTGGGTTGAGCACCATCGCCCGGGCGATGGCGATGCGCTGCCGCTGTCCGCCCGAAAACTCGTGCGGGTAGCGGTGCCGCGTCTCCGGGTCGAGTCCCGACCTCGTGCATCGCCGCGACGACGCGCCGGTCCCGCTCAGGTGCGGACAGCGCCGGCTCGTGGATCCGCAGCCCCTCTTCGATGATCTCGCTGACCGACATGCGCGGGCTGAGCGAGCCGTACGGGTCCTGGAACACGATCTGCAGCGCCCGGCGCAGCGGTCGCATCTCGCTGAACGACAGCCTGTCGATGTCGCGGCCGTCGAAGCGGATCGTCCCGCTCGACGAGATCATCCGGCACAGCGCCAGCCCGAGCGTCGTCTTGCCCGACCCCGACTCGCCGACAACTCCCAGCGTCTGTCCCGCGCGCACCGTCACGTCGATGCCGTCGACGGCCTTCACGTGGTCGACGGTCCTGCGGAAAAAGCCCTGCTTGATCGGGAACCACACCTTGACCCCGTCGCCCTTCATCACCGTCTCGGCGCTCTCGTCCGCCTTAGGCGGTCGTCCCTTGGGCTCCGCGGCAAGGAGGTGCTTGGTGTAGGGGTGCTGCGGATGCGCGAAAATCTCCTGCGTCGGCCCGGTCTCGACGATCTTGCCCTTGGTCATGACGCAGACGCGGTCGGCGATCTTGCGCACGATGCCGAGATCGTGGGTGATGAAGAGCATCGACATGCCCTTCCTGGCCTTGAGACGCGCCAGAAGCTCGAGGATTTGCGCCTGGACGGTGACGTCGAGCGCCGTCGTCGGCTCGTCGGCGATCAACAGGTCCGGCTCGTTGGCGAGCGCCATGGCGATCATGACGCGCTGCCTCTGGCCGCCCGAAAGCTGGTGCGGATAGGCGTCCAAGCGCTTCTCCGGCTCGCGGATGCCGACTTCGTTGAGCAGCTCCAGCGTCTTCCGGCGCGCCTGCGCATCGCCCATGCCCTGGTGCAGCGTCAGCACCTCGCCGACCTGCTGCTCGATCGTGTGCAGCGGGTTCAGCGACGTCATCGGTTCCTGGAAGATCATGGTGATCTGGTTGCCGCGCACCTTGCGCAGCTGCCGTTCGTCCTTGGCGAGCAGGTCCTCGCCCTTGAACAGGATCGCCCCCGAGGGATGGCTCGCTGGCGGATAGGCGAGCAGCTTCAGCACCGAAAGCGCGGTGACCGACTTGCCCGAGCCGGATTCGCCCACCAGCGCCACCGTCTCGCCCTTGGCGATGTCGAACGACACGCGGTCCACCGCGAGCGTCTCCGTGCCGCCCTGGCTGAACGCGACGGACAGGTCGCGGACCGAGAGGAGGGGGGATTGCGCGCCGGCTTCCATACTCCCCGCCTCCCTCACCGGAATGTCTTGCGCGGGTCGAACGCGTCGCGCGTCGCCTCGCCGATGAAGATCAGCAGCGACAGCATCAGCGAAAGCGTCACGAAGCCGGTGATGCCGAGCCAGGGCGCGTTGAGGTTGCGCTGGCCCTGCTTCAAGAGTTCGCCCAGCGAGGCCGAGCCCGGCGGCAGGCCGAAGCCGAGGAAGTCGAGCGAGGTCAGCGTCGAGATCGAGCCGTTGAGGATGAACGGCAGGAAGGTCAGCGTCGCCACCATGGCGTTGGGCAGCAGATGGCGCAGCATGATCGTCCCGTTCGGCACCCCGAGCGCCCGCGCCGCGTTCACGTATTCGAAGTTGCGGGCGCGCAGGAACTCCGCGCGGACCACCCCCACCAGCGCCACCCACGAGAAGGCCAGCATGATGCCAAGCAGGATGAAGAAGCCAGGCGGCAGCACGGCCGAGACGATCAGGATCAGGTAGAGCACTGGGATCGCCGACCATATTTCGATGAACCGCTGGAAGCCGAGGTCGACCCAGCCGCCGAAATAGCCCTGCACGGCGCCGGCCGTCACGCCGATGACCGTCGAGGTCAGCGTCAGGATCAGCCCGAACAGCACCGAGATGCGGAATCCGTAGATGACGCGGGCGAGCACGTCGCGCGCCTGGTCGTCCGTGCCGAGCCAGTTCCAGTTGCCGATGGTGCAGTTCGGGTCCGCTTCGCCCTGCGGGTAGCGCTGGCAGCGCTCCGCCCGCGAATAGAGCCACGACGGCTTGGCGGGCGCCGCTTCGGGGATGTCGTTGTTGACCGTCCGGTAGGAATAGCGGATCGGCGGCCAGATCAGCCAGCCATTCGCCGTGATCTCGTCCTGGATCACCGGGTCGCGATAGTCGGTCACCGCGTAGAACCCGCCGAACTTCTCCTCCGGATAGTCGATCAGCACCGGAAACAGGATCTCGCCCCTGTAGGAAGCGATCAGCGGCCTGTCATTGGCGATCAACTCGGCAATCAGCGACAGCCCGAACAGCACCAGGAAGATCCACAGCGACCAGACGCCGCGCCGGTTGGCGCGGAAATTCTGCCAGCGGCGCTGGTTGAGCGGCGACAGCCGTCTCCCCCGCTCGCGGGCGGTCTGCACCGCCGCCTTGGCCTGGATGTCGGACATCAGACGTCCCTCCGCTCGAAGTCGATGCGGGGATCGATCCAGGTGTAGACCAGGTCGGAGGAGAGGTTGATGAACAGGCCGAGCAGCGAGAAGATGTAGAGGTTGGCGAACACCACCGGATAGTCGCGGTCGAGCACCGACCGGTAGCCGAGCAGCCCCAGCCCGTCGAGCGAGAAGATGTTCTCGATCAGCAGCGACCCCGTGAAGAAGGCCGAGATGAAGGCCCCCGGAAACCCGGCGATCACGATCAGCATGGCGTTGCGGAACACGTGGCCGTAGAGCACGCGCCGCTCAGACAGCCCCTTGGCACGGGCCGTGGTGACGTATTGCTTGCGGATCTCGTCGAGGAAGGAGTTCTTGGTCAGGAGCGTCGTCGTGGCAAAGGCCGAGAGCACCATCGCCGTCAGCGGCAGGGTCAGGTGCCAGAAATAGTCGACGATCTTCTCCGGCCACGAGAGCTGGTCGAAATTCTCCGACACCAGGCCGCGCAGCGGAAACCAGTCCCAGAACGACCCGCCGGCAAACAGCACCATCAGGAGGATGGCGAACAGGAAGCCGGGGATGGCGTAGCCAATGATCACCACGCCGCTCGTCCAGACGTCGAACGAGGAGCCGTCCTTCACCGCCTTGCGGATGCCGAGCGGGATCGAGATCAGGTAGGAGATGAGCGTGATCCACAGGCCGATCGACACCGACACCGGCATCTTCTCGAGGATCAGGTCGAGCACGGAGATCTTGCGGAAGAAGCTCTCGCCGAAATCGAACCGGAGATAGTCCCACAGCATGCCGAAGAAGCGCTGCAGCGGCGGCTTGTCGAAGCCGAACTGCTGCTCAAGCTTGGCGATGAACTCGGGATCGAGCCCTTGCGCGCCGCGATAGCGGGACGACGACTCGCCGCCCGCCTGGAAGGTGTTGGCGCCGCCCGCATCGCCGCCGCCGCCCGACAGCCGGTCGCCGGAATCGCCCTGACCCTGCAGCCTGGCGATCACCTGCTCGACGGGCCCGCCCGGCGCGAACTGGATGACGGCGAACGAGATGGCCATGATGCCGAACAGCGTCGGCACCATCAGCAGGATTCGCCGCAGGATGTAGGCGCCCATCAGCGCAAATCCCCCGTCGCGAGGCGATTGTCCCGCCGCTCAGCCCTTGCCAATCGCTTTCGCCTTCGCCTCGTCGTACCACCACAGCGCCTCGACGGGGAAGCCATAGTCGGGCTTCGGCTCCTTGAAGCCGAACATGTCCCAGAAGGCCACCTTGTGATTCGCCGCATACCAATTTGGAATCCAGTCCATGCGGGCGCGCAAGACCCGGTCGAGCGCGCGCATCGCCACGACCAGGCTTTCGCGGTCCGGCGCCGCGCCGACGGCTGCAACCAGTGCGTCCACCGCCGCATCCTTGGTACCCGGCAGGTTGCGCGCGCTCGGGCTGTCGGCGCCGCGCGAAGCAAAGAACAGCTCGATCTCGTCGCCCGTCGGCGTGGCGCTGAGGGAGTAGGCCACCGAGGTCATGTCGAAGTCGAAATTCGTCTGCCGCAGCGTGTACTGCGCCGAATCCACCATGCGGATCGCCGCGTCGATGCCGATCGCCCGCATGTTCTCCACGAACGGCGTGAACACCCGCGTGAACGTGTCGTCCTCGACCAGGATCTCCAGCGTCAGCCGCTCGCCCTTGTCGTTCTCCACCAGCGTTCCCTTGCGCTTCCAGCCGGCTTCGCCGAGCAGCCGCGACGCCCGGCCGAGCAGCTTGCGGTCGCGGCCTGAGCCGTCGGAGGCCGGCTGCAGCACCGCCTCGCCGAACGCCGCTTCGGGGATCTGCCCGCGCAGCGGCTCGAGCAGCGCCAGCTCGGCGGGCGAGGGCAGGCCCTCGGCGCGGTAGGGCGAGCGCTCGAAGGTCGAGTGCGAGCGCTCGTAGGCGCCGTAGAACAGGTTGCGGTTCGTCCATTCGAAGTCGAAGCAGAGCGCCACCGCCTGTCGCACGCGCGGGTCGAGAAAGCGCTGGCGGCGCTGGTTCAGCGCCATCGCCTGCATGAATGGCCGCTTCTCACCGGGAAACTCGCGCTTAACGACCTTGCCGTCCTTCAGCGCCGGGAAGTCGTAGCCGGTCGCCCAGATCCGCGAGGTGGCCTCTTGCCGGTAGAGCACATCGCCCTTCTTGAACGCTTCGAAGGCCGCCTGCCGATCGCGGTAGAACTCGATCCGGATGCGGTCGAAATGGTTGAGGCCCTTGTTGACGCCGAGGTCGCGGCCCCAATAATCCGCCACCCGCTCATATTCGATCGTCGCGCCTGCGGCGACCCGCCCCACTTTGTAGGGTCCCGAGCCCAGCGGCGGCGTCAGCGTCGAGGCGCTGAAATCGTTCTGCGTGTAGTAGGCCTTCGAGATGATCGGGAAGATGGCGACCGACAGGATCGTCCGCTCCGACTGCTTGCCGTTGAACGCGAGCTTGACCGTATGGGCGCCCTCGGCGGTCGCCGAAACGAGCTGCGCCAGCGGCAGCTGCAGGTCGTAGTGCCCCTGTTCCTTGAAGGTGTTCATGGTGAACGCGACGTCCTCGGCCGTCAGCGGCGAGCCGTCGTGGAAGCGCGCCTCGGGGCGCAGCGCGAACACGAAGCTGTTGCGGTCCTCGCCGATCGTCACCGTCTCGGCCAAAAGGCCGTAGACCGCGTCGGGTTCGTCGAGCGCCGTGGCCATCAGCGTGTCGAAGCACATTCCCATGCGGGGCGGCGCGTCGCCCTTGGGCGTGAACGAGTTCAGCGTGTTGAAGGTCAGCGGGCTCTGGTTGTACGCCCAGTTCGGGATCGAGAAATTGAACGTCCCGCCCTTCGGCGCATCCGGGCTCGCATAGTCGAAGTGCGGAAAGCCCGGCGCGTATTTGAGGTCGCCGAAGGCTGACAGGCCATGCAACGGCGTACCCGTCGGTACGGTCGCGAAAGCCTGCCGCGGCGACAGCGCGGCGGCGGCGCCGAGCGCCAGGAAATGGCGACGGGAGAGGCGGAAGGAGCCGCTCAACTGGCGCTCTTGTACTTGGCCGCCAGCGCCTTCTCGCGCGCCGGGTCGATCCACCAGGAATTGATGTCGGCGCCGGTATAGGCCGGCTGCTTGTCCGGCATGCCGAACTTGTTCCAGATGGCGAACCACACCACCGGCCTGTGCCACTGCGGCACGATATAGGCGTTCCACAGAAGCACCCGGTCGAGCGCGTGCGTGGCGGCGACCAGTTCCTCGCGGTCCTTGGCGAAGATCACCTGCTCGACCAGCGCGTCGACCACCGGGTCCTTGATGCCGAACAGGTTGCGCGAGCCCGGCGTGTCGGCCGCCTTGGAGCTCCAGAAGTCGCGCTGCTCGTTGCCCGGCGATTGCGATTGCTGGAACGAGTTCGTCACCATGTCGTAGTCGAAGTTGCGCAGCCGGTTCACATACTGGCTCGGGTCGACGATCCGCAGCGAGGCGTCGATGCCGATCTTGCGCAGCGTCTCGATATAGGTGTTGGAGATCACCTCGTCGGTCGGGTTGTTGCCCAGGATCTCGATCCTGAACTGCTCGCCCTTGTCGTTCAGCATCTTGCCGCCCTGGATCTTCCATCCGGCCTCGCCAAACAGCTGCACCGCGCGCCGCAGGTTCTGCCGCTCGGCCTGCGGGGTATCGTAGATGGGCAGCTTGTACTCCTGGGTGAACAGCTCCGGCGGCAGCTTGTCCTTGTACGCGTCCAGGATTTCCAGCTCGCGGCCTGTCGGCAGGCCGCTGGAGGCGAGCTCGCTGTTCTCGAAATAGCTGTCGGTGCGGGTGTTGAGGCCGAAGAACAGCTGGCGGTTCATCTTCTCGAAGTCGAGCGCCTCGGTCAGCGCCTGCCGCACCTTGCGGTCCTGGAATTGCGCCCGGCGCAGGTTCATCACGAAGCCCTGCATCGGCTCGCCCGACGTCGTGGCGAATTCCTTCTTGACCACGTCGCCGGCCTTCACCGCCGGAAAGGTGTAGCCGGTTGCCCAGCGGCGCGAGCTGGCTTCGGGACGCACGTCCTCGTAGCCGCCCTTGGTGAACGCCTGCCACTCGGCATTGTCGTCCTGGATGTAGACATAGCGGCGGCGGTCGTAATTGTGGCGCCCGACATTGGCGCCGACATCGGCTGCCCAATAGTCCGGCACGCGGCTCCAGACGATCTCCGCCCCCGGCTTGAAGCTCTCGATCTTGTAGGGACCCGAGCCGAGCGGCGGCTCGAGCGTCGGCTGGGTGACGTCCCGCTTCTTGCCGTCGGGGCCGGTCCCCTCCCACCAGTGCTTCGGCAGCACCACGAGGTCGCCGATGATGTGCGGCAGCTCGCGGTTGCCCTTCTGGTCGAAGCGGAACTCGATCTCCCGGTCGTTCAGCGCCACCGCTTCCTTCACGTTGGCGAAGTAGCGGTTGTAGTTGGGCGTGTTCTCCTTGAGCACGCCGAACGACCACACGACGTCCTCGGCGGTGATCGGCTTGCCGTCGTGCCATTTGGCCCGCGGGTCGAGGCGGTAGGTGGCCGAGGAGTAGTCGTCCGGATATTTGAAGGCCTCGGCGATCATCGGGTGGCTGACGCTCGCCTCGTCGGTGGATTGCTCCATCAGCGTGTCGTAGAGCAGCCCGCCGCCGAACCCTTGCACGGCGAAGCCGGCCGCCGCGGCGCCGCGCACGACATAGGGGTTGAAGCTGTCGAAGGTGCCGGTGCTGATGCTGTTCAGCGTGCCGCCCTTGGGCGCATCTGGGTTCACGTAGTCGTAGCGCTGGAAATTCTCGCCATATTTGGACTCGCCGACCAGCGACGACGTCGTGCGCCAGGCGTCCTCGGCCTTAAGCGGCTGGATCGAGCCGGTCAGGACCAGGCTTGCCAGGGCCGCTCCTGCGAGAAATCCGAGTGCGCTTTGCGTCATCCGTGCCTTGCTCCTTTCGCTTCGGCCATCCTACGCCGGAGCGCGGACCGTGTGGATAAAACTCTGTCGCTCGCCGGCTCCGAAGTCGCCTCGACCCTATGAAAAAGCCGGGCAGAACCCGGCTTTTTCGTGATCTTGCGAATTACAATTTTGTCATTGAGCCGGCTGCGGCTCGGCCGGCTTCGCCTCGCCGGCGGCCGGCTGGGCCGCCCCGCCCTCGGCCGGCTTGGCGGCGGCGTCGGTGGCCGCCCCGCCCTCGGCGGGGGCTGCCGCGCCCTCCGCCGGCGGCTCTGGAAGCGGCGCCGGGCTGTCGGCCAGCGTGCGCAGGTAGGCGATGAGGTTGCCCCGCTCGTCGTCCTTCTTGACGCCGGCGAAGCCCATGGCAGTGCCCTTCACGTAGGCCTTGGGGCCGGCCAGGAAATGGTTCAGGTGGTCGTAGTCCCAGACGACCGAGCCGCCCTGCGAGAACTCCTTCATCGGCGCCGAATAGGCGAAGCCCTCATGCGAGGCGATCGGCCGGTTGACGATCCCGAACAGGTTCGGTCCCGTCTTGTTGGCGCCGCCCTGCTCGGACGTGTGGCAGGTCAGGCATTTCTTGAACACCGTCTCGCCGGCTGCCGGATCGGCCTTGGCCAGGAGCGTCGCGATCGGCACCGCCGCCGCCGCCTCGCCGCCGCCGGCCGCGCCTTCCTCGGGCTCCGCCGCCTCGATCGCGAAGCCCGGCTTTTCCGGGATCGGCGCGGCGAAGATGGCGTCGGCGATCAGGGTGATCGAGAACACCACGAAAACCACGCCGAGGAACGCGCCGATCAGCTTGTTGATTTCGAAAGAGTCCATGTCGGCTAGGCTCCCTCTCCGGCCGCCCCGGAGCGTTGCGCTGGTCGTCGTCGCGGCCCGTTTCTCGTCCCCCGAGGCCGCCGGTCAAATCGCGCCGGAAACTAGGTCTTTTGCTATTTCGTTGCAACACCTATAAGGGCGGCGCCAGTGAGACCTTTTGACACTTTTCCGAGCCTTCGCACAGCCAATCCTGGGATGTCCGTCCTCGTCCTCATTCCCGCCCGCATGGCCTCGACCCGCCTGCCGGGCAAGCCGCTCGCCGACATCGCCGGCCGGCCGATGATCGTCCACGTCGCCGAGCGGGCTGCCGCCGCGGGGCTGGGCCGGGTGGTCGTCGCCACCGACACCGCCGCGGTGGCCGAGGCGGTCGCCGCCCACGGTTTCGAGGCGGTGATGACGCGCGCCGACCATCCCTCCGGCTCCGACCGCATCTTCGAGGCGCTCGGCCGGCTCGACCCGGCCGGCGAGGTGGACACCGTCGTCAACGTCCAGGGCGACCTGCCGACCGCTCGAGCCAGGCCTGATCGAAGCCGCGCTGCGGCCGCTCTGCCGAGCCAGAGGTCGACATCGCCACGCTCTGGCGGTCGAGATCGAGCGCCAGGCCGAGCGCACCGACCCAAACGTCGTCAAGGTCGTCGGCTCGCCGGTCGCCCCGTCGCGGCTGCGGGCGCTCTATTTCACCCGCGCCACCGCGCCGTGGGGGGAGGGGCCGCTCTACCACCACATCGGCCTCTACGCCTACCGGCGCGCCGCCCTGGCGCGCTTCGTCGCCCTCGGCGCCTCGCCGCTGGAGACCCGCGAGCGGCTGGAGCAGCTGCGGGCGCTGGAAGCCGGCATGCGCATCGACGTCGAGATCGTCCGTTCCGTGCCCCTCGGCGTCGACACGCCCGAGGAGCTGGAGCGGGCCCGGGCCATCCTGGCCGCATCGGCGTGATCCCAACGAGGCTGGACCTGGAAGGCGACGATGTCTGAGACCAACAGGATTTCCTACCAGGGCGAGCCGGGCGCCAACTCCGACACCGCCTGCCGCAACATGTACCCGGACATGGAGCCGCTGCCCTGCGCGACCTTCGAGGATGCCTTCAACGCCGTCGAGACCGGCAAGGCCGACCTCGGCGATGATCCCCATCGAGAACACCATTGCCGGCCGCGTGGCCGACATCCACCACCTGCTGCCGGAATCGCGCCTCCACATCATCGGCGAGTATTTTCTGCCCATCCACTTCCATCTGATGGTGCTGCCCGGCACCCGGCTGGAGGCCATCAAGTCGGTGCACAGCCACATCCATGCGCTCGGCCAGTGCCGCAAGATCATCCGCCGCCATCGCTGGAAGTCGCATGTCGCCGGCGACACCGCTGGCGCCGCGCGGCTGGTCGCCGAGGAGGGCGATCCGACCATGGCGGCGCTGGCGCCGCGCCTGGCGGCCGAGCTCTACGGGCTCGACATCCTCGCCGAGAACGTCGAGGACACCGAGAACAACATCACCCGCTTCGTCGTGCTGTCGAAGGAGAAGGCCTGGGCGCCGCGCCTCGACCCGCAGCGCCGCATGATGACCACCTTCATCTTCCGCGTCCGCAACGTGCCGGCCGCGCTCTACAAGGCGCTCGGCGGCTTCGCCACCAACGGCGTCAACATGACCAAGCTGGAGAGCTACCAGCTCGGCGGCAAGTTCTTCTCCACCCTGTTCTATTCCGACATCGAGGGCCACCCCGACGACCGCCACGTCGCGCTCGCGCTTGGAGGAGCTGACCTTCTTCTCGCGCGAGGTCCGCATCCTCGGGGTCTACGAGGCCCACCCGTTCCGCGACTCGCAGAGCGAGGACGACTGAGCTATTGGATCATGATCCCAAAAAGTGGATGCCGGTTTTTGGAAAAGATCGTGCTCAAACAAGAGGCTAGAGTGCGAGGACGCTTCGAAGAAGCGTCATTGCTCTCTAGGCCTCGGCCCAGCGGCGGATCAGGCTGTGGGCGATGGCGCCGCGCGGCGGCGTCCGGATGCCGTCGGGATGGGTGCCGTCGAGCGCCATCAGCACCTCGTCGCGGCCGAACCAGCGGCAGGCCTCGAGCTCGCCGTCCATGCCGACCTCCGTGCTCAGCGCCTCGCCGTAGCAGCCGATCATCAGCGAATAGGGGAACGGCCAGGGCTGGCTGGCGTGGTAGACGACCCGGCCGAGGCGGATGCCCGCTTCCTCCAACGTCTCGCGGCGCACCGCGTCCTCGATCGTCTCGCCCGGCTCGATGAAGCCGGCCAGCGCCGAGAACATGCCCGGCGCGAAGTGCGGGCTGCGCCCCAGCAGGCAGCGGTCGCCGTCGAGCGCCAGCATGATGGCGACCGGGTCGGTGCGCGGGAAATGCTCGGTCCCGCAGGCCGGGCAGCGGCGCTTGATGCCGCCGGCCCGCATCTCCGAGGCATGCGCCGCAACGGCTGCAGAAGGCGTGCGAGGCATGCCAGGCCAGCAGCGCGGCGCCCTGCGCCAGCGCGCCGAGCTCGGCGGGTGCCAGCAGCCCCTGCATGTAGACCGAGCGGTAGTCGATCGCCTTGATCTCGGCCGGCAGCGCCTCGGCGTCGAGCCCGCCCGCAACGGCCAGCACCGGCCGCCCGTCCGCATGCCCGAGCAGCACCGCCCCTTCGAAGGCGGCGCCGAGCGCGGCGGCCGAAGCGCGGTCGTGATAGGCCTGGAAGCCGGCCGCCTCCTGCCGCATCTGGATGCGGCCGTCCCGCAGCACCATCAGCCGGGCGAGAGGATCATCCAGCGCGCGCATGGCCGCATCGTCGTCGCGCTTCTCCGACAGCCGCTCGATGACGTTGCCGGCAAAGCCCACGGAGCGGCTGGGCTCTTCGCGCGGCGCATCGAAGAAGGGGAAGCGCATCGACGTCAGAGCGACGCGCGGACCTTGGCCGCGAAGCTGTTGAGGTCGGAGCGCCGGTAGGGCTCGCGCACCCCGTGCCCCCACACGGGCCCGGGCCAGCCCGGATCGCCCTCGTCGCGCGCCACCACGTGCACGTGCAGCTGCCGCACCTCGTTGCCGAGCGCGCCGCTGTTGATCTTCAGGCAGCCCGTGGCCTCCTTCAGGCCCTGCGCCACCAGATTGGTCTCGAAGGTCAGCATCGCCTGGTCGAGCGGCGTCAGGTCGTGCACCTCAGCCACGCCCGGAGCGCTGCGGCACCAGCAGCAGCCACGGCCAGCGGCGATCGTTCATGACGCGCAGTTCGCACAGGCCGAGCCACATCACCGGCTCGCTGTCGGCCTCCAGCCTCGGGTCGAGCTCGAATCCGGCCTTCTCGCCCGGCAACATGGCGGTTCCTCGCGTTCGACATTGACGCTAGAGGCAGGCCCAGTCGCCTGCAAGCGTTTCCTTGGGCATCGACGCCTGTCCCGCCACGGTCGCGCCGCCGCAGGGCTTGCTTTTCCGTTGCCGATTGCCGATATGGGACGTGGGAGGTTGGTGGTGGACGCTCCACTCGCCAACCGGGTCAGGTCCGGAAGGAAGCAGCCCTAACGAGCCCGGAACGGGTCATTGTTCCAGCCTCCCGCCGTTTTCCCGTCGCCCTCGCCTGGCTTTTCGCGACTTCGAGGCGTCGCGACGCCGCCGGCATTCCGGGCGGAGGTCAGGCCCTGAGCATGATCCCAAAAAGCGGATGCCGGTTTTTGGAAAAGATCATGCTCAAACAAGAGATAGCAAGGACGATTCGAAGTGTCAGCACTCTAGTGCAAGAGGCGGTCGGATGAGCCAAGCCGGAAACGACGGGCCGAAGCTGCCGGCGCCTACCGGGTGCTGGCCCGCAAGTACCGCCCGGCCGATTTCTCCGGCCTTATCGGCCAGGAGCCGATGGTCCGCACCTTGACCAACGCCTTTTCGGCCGGCCGCATCGCCCAGGCCTGGATGCTGACCGGCGTCCGCGGCGTCGGCAAGACCACCACCGCCCGCATCCTGGCCCGCGCCCTCAACTACAAGACGCCTGAGATCGACCGCCCGTCCGTCGACCTCGCCGCAATCGGCGAGCATTGCCAGGCCATCATGGAAGGCCGCCACCCGGACGTCGTCGAGATGGATGCGGCGTCCCACACCGGCATCGACGACATCCGCGACATCATCGAGCAGGTGCGCTACGCGCCGGTCGCCGCCCGCTTCAAGGTCTACATCATCGACGAGGTCCACATGCTCTCCACGCAGGCCTTCAACGGCCTGCTGAAGACGCTGGAGGAGCCGCCGCCGCACGTGAAGTTCATCTTCGCCACCACCGAGATCCGCAAGGTGCCGATCACCGTCCTGTCGCGCTGCCAGCGTTTCGACCTGCGCCGCATCGATGCCGGCGCTGATCAAGGCCGACCTTGAGCGCATCGCCGCTCTCGAAGGCGTCGAGGCCGAGGAGCCCGCGCTGGCGATGATCGCCCGCGCCGCCGAAGGCTCCATGCGCGACGCCCAGTCGATCTTCGACCAGGCGATCGCCCACGGCTCCGGCACGGTCGCCGCCGAGGCGGTGCGCTCGATGCTCGGCCTCGCCGACCGGGCGCGCATCGTCGACCTCTTCGAGCATGTGATGAAGGGCGACGTCGCGGCCGCTCTCGCCGAGTTCCGCGCCCAGTACGACGGCGGCGCCGATCCGGCGACCGTGCTCTCCGACCTCGCCGAGTTCAACCACCTGGTCACGCGGCTGCGTTTCGTGCCGTCTGCCGCCGACGATCCGGCCCTGTCGGAGGAGGAGCGCCGGCGCGGCCTGGCCTTTGCCGAGACGCTGCCGGTGCGGGTTCTTTCCCGCAGCTGGCAGATGCTGCTCAAGGGCATTCCCGAGGTGCAGGAGGCGAGCCGCCCCGTACAATGCCGGCGAGATGGTGCTGATCCGCATCGCCCATGCCGCCGACCTGCCGACGCTGGACGAGGCGCTGAAGACGCTCGAGGGCATGCCCTCCGCCCCGGCCGGCGAGCCGTCCTCGCCCCGCCGCCAGCCCGCGCCCACTGGCGGCCCGTCTGGCGGCAACGGCGCCGCCATCGCCACCCAGCGCATGCCGGCTGGGTCGGGCGGCGGCCAGGCCATGCGCCTGGTCGAAGCGCCGGTCGTCCAGGAACCGGCTCTGTCCGACCCGAGCCCTTCGCCGATGGTGGAGGAGGCCGCCGCGACCGTTCCCGTGGCCGCGCTGGCCGACATCGCCGCTCTCGCCGAGCGTCACCGCGACATGGCGTTCAAGGTCCGGCTGAAGAGTTGCGTGCGGCTGGTCCGCATCGACGACGGGCGACTGGAGATCAGCCTCACGCCCGATGCGCCGAAGACGCTGATTTCCGAGCTCAACGCGAATCTGCAGCGCTGGACCGGCCGCCGGTGGGTCGTCTCCGTCTCCCGCGAGGAGGGCGGGCGCACGCTGGCGGAAGAGGAGGCGAGCCGGCGCGAGACGGCCTTTTCCGATGCCGCCAGCGATCCTGCGGTGGCGGCGATCATGGCCCGCTTCCCTGGCGCCAAAATCATCGACGTGCGCATACCGGACGCAACTGCCGCCGACGACGACCAGCTGCCCGCCGAGACCACCGGCGACGAGGATGAAAGCTAGCGTCCGCGACGCCGGCCAAACGAAGAGGACAGCGCGATGAAGGATTTGCTCGGCCTGATGGGCAAGGCGAAGGAGATGCAGGCCAAGTTCCAGGCCATGCAGGACGAGGTCGCCAACATCGAGGCGACCGGCCAGGCGGGCGCCGGGCTGGTCAGCGTCACCTTGTCCGGCAAGTTCGAGATGAAGTCGCTGAAGATCGACCCCTCGCTCTTCAAGGAGGACGAAGTCGAGATCCTGGAAGACCTGCTTTTGGCGGCCCACAACGACGCCCGCGCCAAGGTCGAAGCCCTGATGCAGGAGAAGACCAAGGAACTCACCGCCGGCCTGCCCATGCCTCCGGGCATGAAACTGCCCTTCTGACGCTGCTCCGATGCTCGTCGGTCTCCTGGCGCTCGTGACCGCCGCCGTTTTCGCCGGCGCGGCCTTCTACGTGAACTTCGCCGAGCAGCCGGCGCGCCTCGCCCTCGACGACCGTGCGCTGCTCGCCGAATGGCAGCCGAGCTACAAGCGCGGCTTCATGATGCAGGCCAGCCTGGCCATCGTCTCGGGCCTGCTTGGCCTCGCGGCGTGGTGGACCAGCGGCGAGGCGGCGTGGCTGGTCGGCGCAGTGCTGATCCTCGCCAACTGGCCCTACACGCTGATCGTCATCCGCCCCACCAACGACGCCCTGAACGCCACCGACATCGCCGCTGCTGGTCCGTCGACGCGTGCCGCAGTCGTCCGCTGGGGAGCCCTGCACGCCGGGCGCACCGCCCTGGGAACCTTGGCAACCTTGGCCTTCCTGATCGCCGCGCTCTAGCTCTCATTCAACTTTGGCGACACGCTGCTGCAATCGGTGATCGAGCCAGCCATCTTTTCGCCGCGAACTGCCACGCTCCTGCCACAACTTGAAAAGGTGACCGGAGGGGTCATGAGGGGATCTGGGAGCGCGGCGCGCTTGACGATGCGCGGCTTTTTCGGCCTTGGCGCCGCATTGGCCATGCTTTCGGGTTGCACGCAGAGCGCCGACAAGCTGACCGAGACGCTGTCGGTCAGCGCTGCCGGCGCCAAGCCCTATTCCTACACGTCCAAGGACAAGGAGTGTCTGGCCCGCGCCATGTTCTTCGAGTCGCGCCGCTCCAGCCGCGAGGGGCTGGTCGCCGTCGGCACCGTGGTGATGAACCGCCTCCAGTCGGGCGAGTATGCAAGCAGCGTCTGCGGCGTGGTCGGCGAGCGAGGCCAGTTCGCTCCGGGCGTGCTGTCCCGCCCGATGGATTCGAAAGCGCTTCCCGAGGTGCAGAGCGCCGCCGAGGCGGTGCTCGAGGGCGAGCGCCATCCCAAGGTGAAGGACGCCATGTTCTTCCACACCGCCGGGCTGAAATTCCCCTACAAGAACATGCACTACGTGCTGGTCGCCGGCGGCAATGCCTTCTACGAGAAGCGCGGCCGCAAGCGGATGCCGGCGCAGCAGCCGGACGGCCAGGTCGTCGCGGTCGCCGCGGCCGAGCCGGCGAGCCCCTTGCCGGGGGTTGCCCGGTTGGCCTCCGCTTCGGCGCCGCGGCCGATGCTGGCCGCCGACGACGGGGCCGCGCCGGTCGCCGCCACCGTGATGTCCTACGAGGCGAGCCCGGCGGCCGCCGACGCCATCGGCGCCCTCATCGCCACGCAGGACCGCCCGCTGGAGTAGCCGCCGGCCGCCCGAAGGTTTCCAAGCGGCCGGAAAGGCCCTAAACCGGCAGCCATGTCCAAGCGAGTCGCCGGCCCCGAGATCGAGCGCCTGATCCAGCTGCTGGCCAAGGTTCCGGGCCTTGGCCCGCGTTCGGCTCGCCGCGCCGCCCTCCAGCTGATCAAGAAGAAGGAGCAGCTGCTGGTGCCGCTGGCCTCCGCCATGGCCGAGGCGGCGGAGAACGTCCGCGTCTGCACCAATCTGCGGCAACGTCGACACGACGGATCCGTGCAGCATCTGCGTCGATCCTCGCCGCGACCCGTCCACGCTGATCGTCGTCGAGGACGTCGCCGACCTCTGGGCGCTGGAGCGGGCCGCCGCCATGAACGCCCGCTACCACGTGCTCGGCGGCACGCTCTCGCCGCTCGACGGCGTCGGCCCCGACCAGCTCAACATCAAGCGGCTGGTCGAGCGCGTCGCCGAGGGCGAGGTTCGCGAGGTGGTGCTGGCCGTCAACGCCACCGTCGAGGGTCAGACCACCGCGCACTACCTCACCGACCAGCTCGAAGGCTTCGACGTCAAGGTGACGCGCCTCGCCCACGGCGTGCCGGTCGGCGGCGAGCTCGACTATCTCGACGAGGGCACGCTGGCGGCCGCGCTGAGGTCGCGCACGGCCTTTTGAGCCAGGGGAGGCGCCGGCAAATGACGACACGCAACGATCGGCGCCGCCCTGCTCGCCCTTTGGCTGGTCCTGGTCGCGCACGGCGCCGGGCGGCGCGGCGCCGATCGACGACCAGTTCCGCACCTGGCTCGCCACCGATCTGTGGCCCGAGGCCAAGGCGCGCGGCGTCTCCAAGGCGACCTTCGACGCCGCCTTCGCCGGCGTCCGCCCCAATCTCGACCTGCCCGATCTGGTGCTGCCCGGCGCCGCTCCGGCCACGCCGAAGAAGCAGCATCAGGCCGAGTTCGGCTCGCCCGGCGCCTATTTCGAGAAGCTGCCTGCCGTCACGGCCGGCGGTCGCGCCCGTGCCGGGCAGTATGCGGCGGCGCTGGCGGCGATCGAGGAGCGGACCGGCGTCCCTGGGCCGGTCGTGCTGGCCATCTGGGGCCGCGAATCGGGCTTCGGCGCCGCCAAGATCCCCTACGATGCCTTCGAGGTGCTCGGCACCAAGGCCTTCCTGGCCACCCGCAAGGACATGTTCCGCGACGAGGTCCTGGCCGCGCTGCTGATGGTCGAGGAGGGCAAGGCGACTCGCCGTGCCATGCGCTCCTCCTGGGCCGGCGCGCTCGGCCAGCCGCAATTCCTGCCCACCTCCTTCCTCAAGCATGCGGTCGACTTCGACGGCGACGGGCGCGCCGACATCTGGGCCTCGCCGACCGATTCGCTCGCCTCGATCGCCGCCTACCTCGCCGACTATGGCTGGCAGCGGGGCCGCGACTGGGGTTTCGAGGTCACCGTGCCGGCGACCGTCTCATGCGCGCTTGGAGGGGCCCGACCGCGGCAAGCGCATCATCGACTGGGCGAAGATGGGCATTCGCGCGCGTCAACGGCCGCCCCTTCCCGGCCGAGCAGGCGCTGGCCCAGGGCTTCCTGCTGATGCCGGCCGGCCGCCACGGCCCGGCCTTCGTCGTCACCAAGAATTTCTACGTGCTCAAGGAGTACAACGAGAGCGACCTCTACGCGCTTTTCATCGGCCACGCCGCAGACCGCATCGCCTTCGGCGACAAGGGCTTCTCGGCGCCCTGGGGCAAGGTCGGCGGGCTCTATCGCTCCGACGTCGCCGCGCTGCAGCGGGGCCTGGAGAAGCTCGGCTACGACGTCGGCAGCGCCGACGGCCTGCCTGGCTTCAAGACGCGCCGCTCGATCGGCGACTGGCAGGCGAAGAACGGCCGCGAGCCGACCTGCTTTCCCGACAAGGCGCTGGTCGGCGAGCTGGGCTGACGCTCAGGCGGCGGCCTCCGCCGAGCCGGTCGCGCACCGCGGCGACGATCTCGAACGAGGCGACCCGCGCCGCATGGTCGTGGACCTGCGCGTCGGCCATCAGCTCGTCGGCCTGCGTCCGCCGGAGGAGCGCCTCGATGCCGCTGCGCACCGTCTCCGCCGAGCCGACGATCGACGCCCCCAGCACGTGCTCCAGCATCACCTGCGCGGCGGTGTCGAGCGTTTCGCGGAAGCCCGCCACCGGCGGCGGCAGCTTGCCCGGGCGGCCCGTCCTCAGCGCCACGAAGGCCTGCTCGAAGGAGCTGAACAGCATCCGCGCCTCCTCGTCCGTCGCCGCGGCGACGATGTTCGCCGCCACCATGGCATAGGGTCGGTCGAGCTGCTCGGAAGGCCGGAACCCCGCCCGGTAGAGGTCGAGCGCGCGGTCGAGGTCGGCCGGCGCGAAATGCGCGGCGAAGGCGAACGGCAGCCCGAGCAGTGCGGCGAGCTGCGCCCCGTAGGTGCTCGATCCGAGGATCCAGACGGGCACGTCGAGGCCTTCGCCGGGGATGGCGCGCACCGCCTGTCCGGCCGACGCCTGGCGGAAATAGCCGATCAGCTCGACCACGTCCTGCGGGAAGCCGTCGACGCTGGCGCCGAGGTCGCGCCGCAGCGCCCGCGCCGTCGTCATGTCGGTGCCGGGCGCCCGCCCGAGGCCGAGATCGATGCGGCCCGGATGCAGCGCGGCGAGCGTTCCGAACTGCTCGGCGATGATCAGCGGCGCATGGTTGGGCAGCATGACGCCGCCGGCGCCGACGCGGATGCGCGACGTGCCCGCCGCGACATGCGCGATCACCACCGCCGTCGCCGCGCTGGCGATGCCCGGCATGTTGTGGTGCTCGGCCAGCCAGATGCGGCGGTAGCCGAGCCGTTCGGCGTGGCGCGCCAGGTCGAGCGTGTTGGCGAGCGAACGCGAAGCGTCGCTGCCCTCGGCGATGGGCGACAGGTCGAGCACCGACATCGGCACCATGGCGAACCTCCGGGCTGACCGACCTATTTCGCTGCCACGGCGGGCGCCGCGCCGACCGCCTGGCGCACCAGCGGCGCGACCTTGGTTCCGTAGAGCTCGATCGCCCGCATCACCTTGGCGTGCGGCACCGTGCCGATCGCCATCTGCAGCAGGAACCGGTCGTTGCCGAACAGCGCATGCTGGGCGACGATCTTCTCGGCCACCGTCTCGGGGTCGCCGACGAACAGCGCACCGCGCGGCGAACGCGCCTGGTCGAAATGGGCGCGGCTGGTCGGTCCCCAGCCTCGTTCGCGGCCGATGCGGTTCATCACCTCGGCCTGCGGGGCGTAGAAATCGTCGGCCGCCTGCTCCGTCGTTTCGCCGACGAAGCCGTGCACGTTGAGGCTGGTGGCGAGCCGCGCCGGATCGTGGCCGCCGCGCCGCGCCGCCTCCCGATAGAGCTCGAACAGCGGCGCGAAGCGCGCCGGCTCGCCGCCGATGATGGCGAGCGCCAGCGGCAGCCCCAGCATGCCGGCCCTGGCGACGGATTGCGGCGTGCCGCCCACTGCGATCCAGATCGGCAGGCGGCGCTCGGGCCGCGGATAGACGCCGCGGCCGTGGATCGCCGCGCGGTGCTGCCCCGACCAGGTCACCGTCTCGCTCTCGTTCAGCGCCATCAGCAGCTCGAGCTTCTCGGCGAACAGGTCGTCGTAGTCCTCGAGATTGTAGCCGAACAGCGGGAAGCTCTCGATGAAGGAGCCGCGTCCGGCCATGATCTCGGCCCGCCCGCCGGACAAGAGGTCGAGCGTCGCGAACTGCTGGAAGACGCGCACCGGATCGTCGGAGGAGAGCACCGTGACCGCACTGGTGAGCTTGATGCGCTGCGTGCGCATGGCCGCCGCCGCCAGCGCCACCACCGGCGCCGAGGCCGCATAGTCCGGCCGATGGTGCTCGCCGAGCCCGAACACGTCGAGCCCGACCTGGTCGGCCAGCGCGATCTCCTCGATCAGGTTGCGCAGCCGCTCGCCGGGGCCGATCGCCCCGGGACCTGGCGTCGGGCTGACGTCGGCGAAGGTGTAGAGTCCGAGTTCCATGGATGGGGCGCTTTCCGTCGACCTTGTCCCCTACAGGTAGAGCCCTGCTCGCCCTTCCGCCAGTCTCGGTTTGGCGGCTCCTCTGTGTTCCCATGCGGCAACATGCGCCGGGATTTCGACAGGAAAGTTGCGCGTTTGTGGCTTGAACTCTCGGCGCTCCATCCGTATGTAAGCGGCGCGACATGACTTCAGGGAAGTGAATTTTGGCAGTGTATCGGGAAAAAGACATCTTCGAGCGCCGCAACGCGGCGAACGACGCGAAGCAGGCTTTGCTTCAGAAATTCAAGTCGCGGCCGGACGACAATCATCCGGACGTGATCGCGCGCAAGCAGGAGCGCGAGAAAATTCTGAAGGAGCGCGAAGAGCGCGAAGCGGAAAAGAAGCGGCTGAAGGAAGAGCGTCAGGCGCGCGAAGCAGCGGAGCGCGCCGTGCGCGAGGCCGCCGAGGAAGCGGCCCGCAAGGTTCGCGAAGAGGCGGAGGCCGCCGAGGCGCGCGTCCGCGACGCCGAAGAGAACGAGCGCATCGCGCGCGTGCTCTCCGACGACGCCGAGCGCAAGGCCAAGCGCGATGCCCGCTATGCGGCGCGCAAGGCGCGCGTCGGCCGCGCCCCGCCCGGCTTCAAGGGCTGACGCCGCTCGGGCTCAGCCGACCAGCTTGAGCCCGACGATCCCGGCGACGATCAGGGCTATGCAGGCCAGCCGCGCCGCGGTCGCCGGCTCGCCGAGCAGTGCGATGCCGAGCAGCGCCGTGCCGACGGTGCCGATGCCGGTCCACACCGCATAGGCCGTGCCCACCGGCAAGTCTTCAGCGCCAGGCCCAGCAGGCCCAGGCTGACGATCATGCTGGCGACCGTCGCGACCGTCGGCACGAGCCGGGTGAAGCCATCGGTGTATTTGAGGCCGATCGCCCATCCGATCTCGAACAGGCCGGCGAAGAAGAGATAGATCCAGGCCATGGCGGGACTCGCAGCGCGAAAAGTTGGCGGGTCGTCCCTGCCAGTTGCCGAGCGCGCGTCAGGGACGTCCCTGCGCACCGGACGGCAATGCGCCGCCCCTCGCGTCCGGCCGCCGAAGCGACCGGACGGAGTTGAGAGTGTCGAAGCTTCGCGACTATTTCTTCTTGGTCGCAGCGGAAGCCGATTTTGCCGCCGGCTTCTTGGCGTCCTTCTTCGGCTTCTTGGCTTCCTTGCCCACTTTCATCTGACCTTTTGCCATGATTCGCTCCTCCGATTTGGCGGGCGAATCATGCCAGATGTCAGCAGTTGTTCAAGAGGCCGGCATCATGAGCCGGCAATCTTCACCAGGATGGTCACATCTTCTCGACCATCGTGCCCATCTTGTTGTCGTCGGTGGTGATCTTGACCTTGTCGCCGGCCATGACGCCGTCGAGCTTCACGTCCATGTTGGTGGTGACCGACATGCCGTCGTCGAGCGTGATCATGTGCTTGTCCATGTCGACCGACTTGACGGTGCCTTCCATTTCACCGGCATGGGCTGCCCCGGCCAGCGCAAAAAGGGCGGCCGCCGCCAGGCTGATGCGTACCTTCGTCATCGTTTCCTCCGCGATATCGTTCGTTGAAGACGCGGCCGGTCCTGGCCGCTGCGTCGGATGCTAGGTGCGGTGGCGATCAACCGCCACACACGTTGCCATGCGCGCCGCCCGCCTTTCGCTCAGCATCCCGTGATGCGCGCCAGCGGCCGACCCGCCCACCGGCCGTCGTCAGGCCTCCTCGCCGTCGACCACCCGCAGCCTGAGCTGCCCGGTCTTGGAATCGGCGCTGCGCGCCTCAGCGCCGGCGACGCGGCGTTCGACGTCCGGCTCGCGGTCGGCCTCCTGGGCGCCGCCGGAAAACTCCAGCGCGGCGATCCTGTTGCCGCGCTTGCTCACCTTGCCCGACGACACCAGAATGTCGTCGATGTCGCGCGCCGCCTGGCCGAAATGGCCCTGCAGCTTGCGCACGCGGTCGTCGAGCCGGCCGACATCCTCCATGAGGCGCACCACCTCGCCCTGGATCAGATGCGCCTGCTCGCGCATCCGCGCATCCTTGAGGATCGCCTGCACGACCTGGATCGACAGCATGAGCAGCGACGGCGACACGATCACCACGCGCGCCCGATGTGCGCGCTGCACGACCGCCTCGAAATTCTCGTGGATCTCGGCGAACACCGATTCCGACGGCACGAACATGAAGGCCGTGTCCTGCGTCTCGCCGGCGATCAGGTACTTCTCGGCGATGTCGCGGATGTGCAGCTCGACGTCGCGGCGGAATGACTGCGCTGCGGCGCGCTGCCGCTCCGGGCCCTCCGCCGCGCGGATGGCGTTCCACGCCTCCAGCGGAAACTTGGCGTCGATGACCAGCGCCGGCGCGTCGTTGGGCATGTGGATCACGCAGTCGGGCCGGCTGCCATTGGTCAGCGTCGCCTGGAAGCGATAGCCGCCGAACGGCAGGCCGTCGGCGACGATGGCCTCCATGCGCGACTGGCCGAAGGCGCCGCGCGTCTGCTTGTTGGAGAGGATCGCCTGCAGCTCCACCACCTTGCCGGCCAGCGACTGGATGTTGGTCTGCGCGGTGTCGATCACCGCCAGCCGCTCCTGCAGCCGGGTCAGGCTCTCATGCGTGGTGCGCGTCTGCTCGCTCATGGTCTGGCCGATGCGCCCGGTCATCGCGTCGAGCCGCTGGCCGAGCGACTGGGTCAGCTCGGCCTGGCGCGCGCCGAACACCTCGGCCACCGCGCCGAGCCGGCCCTGCATCTCCGCTTGCGCCTGCAGGATGCCGGCCATCCGGGCGTCCATCTCGCGCGCCCGCTCGGACGTCTCCACGGCGGCCGCCATGCGCGCCCGCGAAGCGCGCCAAAGCCCGGCCGCCAGCGCCACCATGAGCACGAGGAAGCACGCGGCGACGCCGCCGAGCGCCATCCCCAGCGAGATCGTCGTGGCACCGAGCCTGAGCACCGGCTCGCCGAGCAGCAGAAACACCTCATCCATGTCGGCCACCATAGCCAATTCGCTGCCCGCGTGAAGATCAAAACGTGAACGCACTCTCGCCGCCCGTTGACGCTCCGCCCGCGACCCCTTAGGTGAGGCGTCGCCATGTCGATCAAGCCGCTCGTCATCCTCCCCGATCCGTTGCTGCGCCAGGTTTCCAAGCCCGTGGAGCGCGTCGACGACGCCGTGCGGCGCCTCGCCGGCGACATGCTCGAGACCATGTATGATGCGCCCGGCATCGGGCTGGCCGCCGTCCAGGTCGGCGAGCCGCTGCGCATGCTGGTGATCGACCTCGCCAAGGAAGGCGAGCCGCCGGCCCCGCAGGTGTTCGTCAACCCGCGCATCGTCGCCCGCTCCGACGAGCGTTCGGTCTACGAGGAAGGGTGCCTGTCGATCCCCGACTACTATGCCGAGGTCGAAAGACCGGCCAGCGTCACCGTCGACTACATCGACCGCGATGGCCACGCCCAGCAGGTCGTCGCCGAAGGGCTGTTCGCCACCTGCCTGCAGCACGAGATCGACCACCTCGACGGCGTCCTGTTCATCGACTACATCTCCAAGCTCAAGCGCGATATCGTGGTGCGCCGCTTCCGCAAGCTCGCCAAGGACCGTCCGCCGAGCCGCATGGTCGGCTGAGCAGCCCGAGGGAACGGCATGCCGCTCGACGTCGTCTTCATGGGAACCCCGGATTTCGCCGTGCCGACCCTTGACGCCATCGCGGCCGCCGGTCACCGCGTGCTGGCCGCCTATACGCAGCCGCCACGCCCCGCGGGGCGGCGCGGCTTGGAGCTGCGGCCCTCGCCGGTGGCCGAGGCGGCCTCCGGGCTGGGCATTCCGGTCCGCCATCCGGCGTCGCTGCGCGATGCCGAGGAGCAGGCCGCCTTCCAGAGCCTCGCCGCCGACGTCGCCGTGGTGGTCGCCTATGGCCTCCTGTTGCCCGCACAGATCCTCGAAGCGCCGCGCCTCGGGTGCTATAATGGCCACGCCTCGCTCTTGCCGCGCTGGCGCGGCGCCGCCCCGATCCAGCGGGCGATCATGGCCGGCGATGCGGCGACGGGCATGATGGTGATGAAGATGGACGAAGGTCTCGACACCGGCCCGGTGGCGCTGGTCGAACCGCTGACGATCGGCCCCGACGAGACCGCCGGCGAGCTCGCCGGCCGGCTCGCCACCGCCGGCGCCGCGTTGATGGTGGACGCGCTGGCCTTGCTGCAGGACGGCGCCCTGCCGCTGACCCCGCAGGCTGTCGACGGCGCGACCTACGCCGCCAAGATTGCCAAGGCGGAGGCTCGGATCGACTGGCAGCATCCCGCAAAGGATGTGCATAACCGCATCCGCGGGCTGTCGCCGTTTCCGGGGGCGTGGTGTGAAGGGAATTTCGGCGCGGGCCTGGAGCGCTTGAAGGTGCTCCGCTCGACGCTGACGGAAGGCGAGGGAGAGCCGGGAGCTCTCCTCGACGGACCTCTGACGGTCGCTTGCGGCGCTGGCGCCGTGCGGCTGCTGGAGGTTCAACGGCCGGGTGGGCGGCCGATGGCCACGCAGGACTTCCTGCGCGGTGCCAAGCTTGAAGAAGGAACGAGACTGTCATGAGCATGATGTCGATCCGGGCGGCGACGCCCAGGGACCGCGCGGCGATTCGCAGCGTCGAGGAACACGCCTTCGGACAGGAGACCGAGGCCGGGCTGGTCGATGCGCTGGTTGCGGCTGGCGACGCAGTGGTCGAGCTGGTGGCCGAAGAAGAAGGCCAGGTCGTCGGCCATATCCTGTTCTCGCGCCTGCATGTCAGGGAAGGCGATCGGCAGTTCTCGGCCGTCGCGCTGGCGCCGCTGGCCGTCGAGCCGTCCTTCCACGGCACCGGCATCGGCGGCGCCCTGGTGGGCGAGGCGCACCGCCGCCTCAAGGCCGCCGGCGAGACGCTGGCGGTCGTGCTGGGCGATCCGGCCTACTACAGCCGCTTCGGCTACAGCCGCGCCCGCGCCGAGGCGTTCGAGAGCGACTACCAGTGCGACGCGTTGCAGGCACTGGCCTGGGGCGAGGCGCCGAGCGCCGGCCGCCTCGACTACGCCTCGGCGTTCGCCGCCTGAGCGGCGCGCGGCCTCTCGCGCCCGGCGATGCCGCGCTACCGCCTCGACGTCGAGTATGACGGCAGCCTCTATGCTGGCTGGCAATTGCAGGCCGGCCAGCCCACCGTGCAGGCGGCGATCGAGCGGGCGCTCGCCGCCTTCTCCGGCGACTCCGAGGCGGCGCTGCGCGGCGCGCTGCGAGGCGCCGGCCGCACCGACGCCGGCGTCCACGCGACCGGCCAGGTGGCCCATGTCGACCTGACGCGGGCCTGGCCGGATAAGACCGTGCGCGATGCGCTCAACGCCCATCTCCAACTCGCCGGCGACGCCGTCGCCGTGCTCTCCGTCCGCCAGGTGGCCGAGACCTTCGACGCCCGCTTCTCCGCCACCGGCCGCCACTACCTCTATCGGATCGTCAACCGCCGCGCTCCGCTGACCCTGGAGCGCAAGCGCGCCTGGTGGGTGCCGAAGCCGCTCGACGTCCCGGCTATGCACGCCGCCGCGCAGCGCCTGCTCGGCAAGCACGACTTCACCACCTTCCGCTCCGCCCGCTGCCAGGCGCTGAGCCCGGTCAAGACCCTCGACCGCCTCGACGTCGCGCGAGCCGAGGGCGACACCGTCGAGTTCCGCGTCTCGGCGCGCTCCTTCCTGCACAACCAGGTGCGCTCCATGGTCGGTTCGCTGAGGCGCGTCGGCGAGGCGGTCTGGACCGCCGACGACCTGTCCGCGGCGCTGGCCGCCTGCGACCGCGCCCGCTGCGGCCAGGTGGCGCCGCCCGGCGGCCTATACCTGGTGCGCGTGGATTACGACGCGCCGGCTTGAAAAATTCCGCGCCTCGTGTCGGAAGCGGCGCGTCCCGGCCGTCCTTGCTGCGAGGGGCCCTGCGATCGGGCCTGGGTTCGACGAGAGAGCGAAGGAACGCGTCATGAAGGTCATGCAGCATCTCTGGTACGAGAAGGACATGGAGGCGGCGATTGGCTTCTACACCTCGCTGATCCCCGGCTCGGCGGTCCAATGGGTGACGTCGCTGCCCGCCGAAAGCCCCAGCGGACCGGCCGGAAGCGTCAAGATCGCCGGCTTCACGCTCGGCGACCAGCAGTACCAGGCGATCGAGGCGGGGCCGCTCGACCCCTTCAACCACAGCTTCTCCGTCATCGTCCAATGCGACACCCAGGCCGAGATCGACCGCCTGTGGGACGCCTTGCGGGAGGGCGGCTCGACCGAGCAATGCGGCTGGCTCAGAGACCGCTGGGGCCTCTGCTGGCAGATCGTGCCGCGGCAGCTCGGCGAGCTCATGGGCGGCGGCGATCAGGCCAAGGCCAAGCGCGTCGCCGACGCCATGCTGAAGATGGTGAAGTTCGACATCGCCGGCCTCGAGGCCGCCGCCAGGGGCTAACCGATCGGCTGCGCGGCGTTTCGCGGCGTCGGCCAGGTCTCTGTCACCTCGGGCTGGACCGGCCGCTCCAGATAGGTCGAAAGCACCACGTAGCTCCGCGTCGCCACGACGCCGGGCGTCTCGTAGAGCCGCGCCAGCAGCCCTTCGAGCGCCCGCGTGTCCTCGGTGCGCACCTTGAGCAGCATGCAGGTGTCGCCGGCCACCGAATGGATCTCCTCGACTTCCGGATGCTCGGAGATCGCCACCAACTCGGGCGTCTTGCCCCAGCCGCGCGTGTCGACATGCACGAAGGCGAGCAGCGGCTTGCCCGCGGCGCGCGGATCGACCAGCGCCGCGGTGCGGCGGATGGCACCGCGAGCGGCGCAGCCGCTTCACCCGCTCATGCGCCGCCGGCGCGGAAAGGCCGGCCCGCTCGCCGAGCTCGGCATAGCTGACGGTCGCATCCTCGACCAGCACGCCTAACAGCCTTCGGTCGGCGGCGTCGAGCTCGCGCTCCGGAACGCGACTCTCGCCGAATGCCATCTGTTTCCTGATCCATAACGCAATTCATCCTTGTCGCAGAATGTGCTTCCGCCATACTGCCAAAATGACGAAGCTCGATCAACCTCTACCGGACCTCGCGTCGTCCACCGCTCGGCTGCCGGCCGCCGCGCTTGCCTTGACGTTCTGCGTCGGCGTCATCGGCGCCAACTCGCTGGTACTCGGTCCGATCGCGCCGACCGTGGCGAGCGCCTTCGGCGTCTCGGTGACGGCGGTGATGAGCGCCGCCAGCGCCTTCGGCCTCGGCACGGCAGCCAGCGCGCTCTTCCTCGCCCGCTTCATCGACCGCATGGGCGCCTCCCGCCTGCTGCGCCTGTCGATGGCGCTGCTGGCGGTCGCCCTGATCCTGGCGGCGCTCTCGCCGGTCCTCCCCATGCTGATCGCCGCCCAGCTCGTGGCCGGCATCGCCTCGGGCGTCGCGCTGCCGGCGATCTATGCCAGCGCCGCCGCGGTCGCGCCGCCCGGCCGCGAGAGCCGCACCATCGGCGTCGTGCTCACCGGCTGGACCTTGAGCATGGTGGCCGGCGTCTCGCTGTCGGCCGTGCTCGCCGACCTGCTGGACTGGCGCGCCGTCTATTTCGCGGTCGCCGCGCTGGCGCTCCTGGCGGCGCTGCTGCTTTCCGGCGTCGACCTCCGCGAGCGCGCACCGGGAGCGACGGCGCCGCTGCCGTTTGCGGCGCTCAGCGTGCCCGGCGTGCCGCGCCTGCTGGTCGCCTGCGGGGCCTTCATGACCGCCTTTTACGGCGTCTACGGCTATCTGGGCGACCACGTCCATGCAGCGCTCGGCCGGCCGGTCAGCGCCAACGGCCTGGTGGCGCTGGTCTACGGCATCGGCTTCGGCGGCGCCGCGCTGCTCGACGGCATTGCCGACCGCCACGGCGCCCGCCGCCTGCTGCCATGGGCCTTCGCGGCGGTGGCGTCGGTCTATGCGGGGATGGCGCTCGCCGGCGGAAGCTTCGCGTCGCTGATCGCCCTGGTCTTCGTCTGGGGGCTCGCCAACCACCTAGGCCTCAATTTGCTGATCATGCGCCTCACCGCCGCCGATCCGGCCCAGCGAGGCACCATCATGGGGTTGAACAGCGCGGTCACCTATGTCGCGGTGTTCGCCGGCACCGGCGGCTTCGGCTTGCTCTACGTCGCGCTCGGCTTCGCCGCGACCGCGCTCGCCGCCGCGGCGGCCACGCTGCTGGCGGCGCTCGTCGCGGCCTGGCCTGGAGCAAAGCGGAAATGATCTAAAGCGTAGGCACGCCGAGCAGGTACTGGAGCAGGAGCACGACGACCAGCGAGGCGGCGAACATGCCGACGAACACCGCCGAGGCCAGCGCCGGTCCCTTGCCCAGCGCGCCGTTGGTGAGCCGCCAGCCGAGCACCAGCGACACCGCGAAGAAGCCGAGCGACACCGCGCTGGCGATCTCCCGCCAGGCCGCCGGCGCCAGCATGTTGAGCAGCGAGGCGGGCAGCATCAGCCAGGCGATCACCGCGGTTCCCCAGTTGGTCGCCACCACGTAGTGCACGAAGCGGTCGGCGACGCCGATCGGCCGCGCCGCCAGCGCCATGCCGCCGATCGGCAGCACCCAGGCGCCGAGATCGGCGACGGCGAGCCGCAGGAACAGCGACAGCCGCGACGCGGTCATCTCGGGCAGCTGGCTGAGATCGTCGGCGGCGGTCACCCAGATCACGGCCAGCGCCGGCAGCGCCACCACGATGGCGAAGAACGAGTTCCAGAACCCGTCGGCCGACAGGTCGAACTGGCGGATGGCGTCCTTGCGGCCGATCATCAGACGGAAGGCGGCGGTCAGGAATTGCTGGATCTCGTCGGTGGAAGGCATGGCGTCGCTCAGCCGAACCAGTCTTCCAGGAAGCGCTCGTAGATTTTGGTCAGCTCCTCCAGGTCGGTCAGCGCCACGCGTTCGTCGACCATGTGCATGGTCTGGCCGACCAGGCCGAAATCGACCACCGGGCAATAATCCTTGATGAAACGCGCATCCGAGGTGCCGCCTGAGGTCGAAAGCTGCGGCCGCCGGCCGGTCACCGCCTCGATCGAGCCAGCGAGCAGGCCGACCAGCCGCTCGTCGCGGGTCAGGAACACGTGGCTCACGCGGGCCCGCCAGGCAAGGTCGAACTCGATCGGCGCCGCGGCGCCGCCTGGCCGCCGCGGCGCTGCGGCGGCGCGGTCCAGCCGGTCGTGGATCTCGCCTTGCAGGCTTTCCGCCGTCCAGCTGTCGTTGAAGCGGATGTTGAAGGCCACCGTCGCGCGGGCCGGAATGACGTTGGCCGACGGGTTGCCGACGTCGATCGAGGTGATTTCGAGATTGCTCGGCTGGAAATCCGCGGTCCCCGCATCGAAGGGCTCGGCGATCAGCGCCTCCGCCAGCGCCACCGCGGCATGCACCGGATTGTCCGCCAGATGCGGATAGGCCACGTGACCCTGCCGGCCGAGCACCGTGACGATGCCGGAAAGCGATCCGCGGCGGCCGATCTTGATCATGTCGCCCAGCCGCTCGGGGTTGGTCGGCTCGCCGACCACGGCGCCATCCCAGCGCTCGCCCTTGCCGGCGGCCCAGCGCAGCAGCTTGTCGGTGCCGTTGATCGACGGGCCTTCCTCGTCGCCGGTGATCAGCCAGCGAGACGGAGCCGCGGGGCCGGCCATGGCGTTCGAGATACCGGGCGACGGCGGCCACGAAGCAGGCGATGCCCCCCTTCATGTCGACCGCCCCGCGGCCGTACATCATGCCTCCAGCCGTCTCGGCGGCGAACGGCGGATGCGTCCAGGCCGCAAGCGTCGCCCGGCGGCACGACGTCGGTGTGGCCGGCGAACATCAGGTGCGGCCCGGCGTCTCCCAGCCGCGCATAGAGGTTCTCGACGTCCGGCGTGTCGCTCTCGGAGAACACCGGCCGCTCCACCGAGAAGCCGAGCGGCGCCAGCATGTCGGCAAGCGCCGCCAGCGCCCCGGCCTCGGTCGGCGTCACCGAAGGGCAGCGGATCAACAGCGCCAGGTTGGCAGCGGGGTCTGTGGGCACGCTCATGGGGCGAGCCTTAGCCGAAAGCGCCTGTGCTGTCACGACGCCACCCACGCCGAACTGATGGCGCTCCGGGGCGTCGTCAGACGCGGTCGGCGGGTGCGTTGCTGCGCGCGCCGTAGGCGTTGGGGCCGCGGTCGCCGGGAAACAGGCAGAGCAGCAGGAAGGCGGCGATCGAGACGATCGGCACGAACAGCGAAAGCGCCAGGATGCCGGGCTTGGAGAAATCGTGCAGCCGCTTGACCGCCAGCGCCACGTTGCACCACAGCGAGGCGATGAACAGCACGGCGAACAGCGACGCCCACATCTGCGCCTCCGAGCTGTCTTCCGGCACCAGCATGAAGCGGTAGAGGGGGAAGGCCTGGGCGATGGCGAGCAGCATGCCGGCCAGGAAGTAGGCGGCCCGGTTGACGCGTCCCGAGATGCTGAAGAAGAGCCAGGTGAGCGGCATCGGTTGCGCGCTGCCTCAGTCCCGCAGGAGCTCGTTGATGGACGTCTTGGCCCGCGTCCTCTCGTCGACCCGCTTGACGATGACGGCGCAGTAGAGGCTGGGCGCGGGGTTGCCGTTGGGCAGCGGCTTGCCCGGCAGCGAGCCGGCCACGACGACCGAATGGGGCGGCACCTCGCCGTAGAAAACCTCGCCGGTGGCGCGGTCGACGATCTTCGTCGACTTGCCGATGAAGACGCCCATGCCGAGCACCGAGCCTTGCCGGACGATGCAGCCTTCCACCACCTCGGAGCGGGCGCCGATGAAGCAGTCGTCCTCGATGATGGTCGGTCCGGCCTGCATGGGCTCCAGCACGCCGCCGATGCCGACGCCGCCGGACAGATGGACGTTCTTGCCGATCTGCGCGCAGGACCCGACGGAGGCCCAGGTGTCGACCATGGTGCCGCTGTCGACATAGGCGCCGAGATTGACGAAGGACGGCATCAGCACGACGCCGGGCGCGATAAAGGCCGAGCGGCGCACGATCGAGCTCGGCACGGCGCGGAAACCGGCCTTCTCGAATTCGTTGGCGCTCCAGCCGTTGAACTTGGACGGCACCTTGTCCCACCAGACGGCATCGCCGGGACCACCCTTGATGATCTCCATCGGGTTCAGCCTGAACGACAGCAGCACCGCCTTCTTGAGCCACTGGTTGACGCTCCACGCGCCGTCGGCCTGCCGCTCCGCCACACGCGCCTGGCCGCGGTCGAGCAGGTCGAGCGCGGCCTCGACCGCCTCCCGGATTTCGCCCCGTGTCGACGGCGAAATGCCGTCGCGCTCGTCGAAAGCCCGCTCGACCGTCCTTTCGAGGCTGGCCAGATCGGTCTTCGGCATGGCAAACGCTCCTGAGAAGGGGCTGTTAAGGCCCCGGGAATAGGCTGCTTCTAGAAAATCGCGCGGACCCTATGTCATGCTCAAACGGGGGTCAATCGCGCCATGCGCCGCCTGCGCGGCGCATGCGGGACAGGACGGGACGGACGATGGAACCGATGGATAAGGCCGGCTGGTCGCCGCTGCCTCACGCCGAGGAGGACATGGAGCGCGCCAGGCTGGCGCCCGACACGCCGCAGACGCGCGCCCCGACCTATCGCCTGGCCTGGACCGACGACGATTTCATGACGCGCCGCGAGCTCAGGCCGGTTCGCCTGCAGCTCGAGCTCCTGAAGACCGAGATGACGCTTGCCGAACGCGGCATCCGCTCGACCGTCGTCATGTTCGGCGGCGCCCGTCTTCCCGAGCCGGGCGGCGAGGCGTGGGCGGCCAAGAACGCCGTGCAGAAGAAGAACCTGGAGAAGAACAGCAAGTACTATGCCGAGGCGAGGGCCTTCGCGCAGCTCTGCTCGCAGCAGTCGGCCCTTTCCTACTACCGCGAATTCGTCGTCGTCACCGGCGGCGGTCCCGGCGTCATGGAAGCCGGCAACCGTGGCGCGGCCGACGTCGGCGCGCCGTCGATCGGCCTTAATATCGTGCTGCCCCACGAGCAGGCGCCCAACGCCTATGTGTCGCCCGAGCTCTGCTTCAATTTCCACTATTTCGCCATCCGCAAGATGCATTTCGTCATGCGCGCCAAGGCGATCGCCGTGTTTCCGGGCGGCTTCGGCACGCTTGACGAGTTCTTCGAGACGCTGACCCTCATCCAGACCGGCCGCATGGAGAGGTTGCCGATCATCCTGTTCGGCAAGGCGTATTGGGAGCGCGCCATCGACCTCGATTTCCTGGCGGAACAGGGCACCATCTCGCCCGGCGACCAGGACATCATCGAATATGCCGAGACGGCGGCCGAGGCCTGGGCCGTCATCGCCCGCTTCTACGGGCTCTAGGGACTAGCCGTGCCCTCGTGACGCAGCCGGGCGCGATGGAAAGCGCCAGCACTTTGGTCTAACCCTTGCGGCATGAGCATCGTCCCGTCCAGTCGTCTCGTCGCGGCCACCCTGCTGGCGGTTGCCGCCGTCTTTTCCGTCGCCGCGCTCGCCCAGTCCGCCAGCACGATTGGCCAGCTCGAGGTGAGCGGCGGCTGGGCGCGGGCAATGCTGCCCGGCCAGCCGACCGGCGGCGGCTATCTGACCATCGTCAACCGCGGCAGCGATGCCGACCGGCTGGTCGGCGTCGCCTCGCCTGCCGCCGGCAAGGTCGAGATCCATTCGATGACGATGGAGAACGACGTCATGGTCATGCGGCCGCTGGCTGACGGGCTGGAGATCCCGGCCGGCGCCACGGTGACGCTGGAGCCCCGCGGCCTGCATCTGATGTTCATGGACGTGCGCGAGCCGTTCCAGGCAGGTGGTTCGGTGCCCGTCACGCTGGACTTCGCCAAGGCCGGGCGCCTGGAGCTTTCTTTGCCGGTGCAAACCTCGGCCGCCGGCGGCCATGACGCCCACGGCGGCTGACGCAAGGCCGGGCCGGTTCAGGCCGGTCGTCTCAGCGCGCTGCGCGCCTCGTCGAGCCTGACCGGCTGGTCGGGGATGGTGATGGCGAACACCGTGCGGCCGCCGACGCTCTCCACCAGCTCCAGCGCGCCGCCATGGGCGCGCACCAGCTCGTGGGCGATGGCCAGGCCGAGCCCGGTGCCGCCGCTGCGGGCCGAGCCGCGGAACGCCGCGAACAGGTTTTCGCGCGCCTTCTGCGGCAGGCCCGGCCCGGTGTCGGTGACCAGGATGCGGCTGACGCTGCCGCTGCGCTCGGCCGATACCGACAGGCGCCGCACCAGCGCCGGCTCGCGGTCGGCGGCCATCGCCTGCACGGCGTTGCGGCACAGATTGGTGAGCACGCGGAACAGCTGGTCGGAATCGGCGTCGACCTCGAAGCCAGGCTCGACGGCGTTCTCGAACTCGATGCCGCCGGCCGGGTCGATGCCGAGCAGGCCGTGCACCTCGTCGACCAGCTGGCGCAGCCGCAGCCGGCGGCGCGCCGGCGCCGCCTCCTGCGTGCGGCCATAGGCCAGCACGCCTTCGGAATAGGCGACGGCGCGGTCGAGCGTGCGCACCAGCTTCGGCGCGAACGATCTGCACCGTCGGGTCCTTGACCGGCCGCCAGCCGGTCCGACATCAGCTGCGCCGAGGCCAGGATGTTGCGCATGTCGTGGTTGATCTTGGACACGGCGAGGCCGAGATCGGCCAGATGCTTCTGCTCGCCCAGCATCTTCTGCAGGCTGCGCCTGCATGCCGGCCAGCTCGCGCTCGGCGACGCCGATCTCGTCGCCGCGGTCCTCCGGGCGGATGACCCGCGCCGGGATCGTCGGGCGCCTCGGTGAAGGCCAGCATCGAGCGCGTCATGTCGCGGATCGGGCGGATCATGATCCAGTTGATCGCCAGGAAGACCAGCGCTGCCGGTGATCAGCGAGATCAGCAGCGACAGCAGCGGCGACGTTGCGCGAATAGGTGAGCATCGCCTGCGCGCAGCTTGGCGTCGGGGATGATCAGCTCGAATTCCTTGTCGCTGTCGCCGACCTTGCCGAAGACGCGCAGCATGCGGTCGCCGCCGAAGAACAGCGGTGTCGAGCGCCCGCGTCATCGCCTCGAACGGCGCCGGTCGCGGCGAGGTCGACATGCTCGTCGACCTTGGGCGGCATCTCGGCGACGACCAGCAGCCGCGACATGCCGCCGTCGCGCACGGCGATCGCCTTGGCGCCGATCGCCATCAGCACGTCGTCCTGACGTGCTGCGGCAGCTGCCGGGTTGGACCTGCATCAGCACGACGCTGACGGCGGCCGCGGTGCTCAGCCGCTCCTCCAGCCAGCGCAGCCGGAAATTGGCGATCGACGGGAGGAAGATCAGCACTTCGGCGATCAGCACGAAGAGGATCGTCAGCAGCAGCAGCTTGGTCGACAGCCCGCGCGACAGCGGCACCGTCCGCTGGTCGGGCACGCGCGGCGCCGTCTCGGCCCCGGGCTGTGTCATGGGCTCCATCGCCCTTCGCGAACCGCCGCGCCGGCTCAGCCGAAGCGGCTGAGCAGGCGGACGAGGCGGCGGACCGACGGCCTTGAGCGTCATCGGCGCAAAATAGGCGATCGCGGCGCGTCTGCCAATTTCGCCCATGGTCGGATAGGGCGGCAGCCAACCGGCCATGTCCCTCAGCGTCAGCCGCTGGCCGATCGCCAGCGCCCACAGGCCGATCATCTCGCCGGCGTTGGCGCCGACGATCGAGGCGCCGAGGATGCGGCCCCGGCGGTCGGCCATCACCTTGATGTGGCCCTCGGTCCTCCGCTCGGCCCGCGCGCGGTCGTTCTCGGAATAGGGCCAGCGCAGCACGTGCGCCGGAATGCCGCGAGCCGCCGCCTCCGCCTCGCTCATGCCGACTTGGGCGAGCTCGGGGTCGGTGAAGGTCACCCGCGGGATGATCGCCGGGTCGACCCGGATCGGCAGGCGGAAGAGCAGGGCGCGGATGACGAGCGCCGCATGGTAGCCGGCGACATGGGTGAACTGCGGCGCGCCGGCGACGTCGCCGACCGCATAGACGCGCCGGTTGGTGCGTGCGCAGCCGGTTGCCGACCGCAATGCCCTTGCTCGTCGCAGGCGATGCCGGCCTTGTCGAGGTCGAGGCCCCCGACATTCGGCCGGCGCCCGGCGGCGACCAGCAGATGGGAGCCGTCGAGGCGCTCGTTCGCCCGTTGCCGTCTCGACCAGCAGCCGCGACGCCGCTCTTGCCCCAGCTTCTCGGGCCTCGACGATGGTCGCCGGCGCGATCAGCCGCACCCCCTCGGCGCGCCAGCGCCTCGGTCACCACCGCGGCCATCTCGGGATCGTCGCGAGGCAAGCGGCCGGGCCGCCTCGACGACGGTGACCTCCGAGCCGAGCCGGCGGAACGCCTGCGCCAGCTCGAGGCCGACCGGCCCGCCGCCGATGACCAGCAGATGGGCGGGCCGCTTCGTCAGGGCGAAGATCGTCTCGTTGGTGAGGAAGGCCACATGCTCCAGGCCCGGGATGGGCGGGACGAGCGGCGACGAGCCGGTGGCGATGACGAAGCGCCGCGCCCGGACCTCGATGTCGCCGGCGACGACGGTTCGCGGGTCGGTGAAGCGCGCCTCGGCGCGTGATGACCTGCACGCCCAGCGCCGTGAAGCGCTCGACCGAATCGTTGGGCGCGATCGTCGGCGATCGTCGCCTCGGACGTGCCGCGCCACCGCCGCGAAGTCGACCGTCGGCTCGACGTCGGCGATGCCGAAGGCGGCGCCCTGCCGCAGCGTCTGGGCGTGCCTGGCGGCGGCGAGCAGCGCCTTCGACGGCACGCAGCCGATAATTCAGGCAGTCGCCGCCCATCTCGCCTTTCTCGATCAGCACCACGCTGAACGCCGAACGCCGCCGCCGCAGCGGCGACCGACAGGCCGCCGGAGCCGGCGCCGATGACGCAGATGTCGGGCGTAAGGAGCTCGGCCATGGCAAGGTCCCGATGGAGCGGCGTCGGCCGCAAAAGATCAGCGTCCGGCCGATCCGTCGCCGGTTGCGCCGTTTCCCCACCGCCTCTTTACGATGGCGGCGACGAGCGCGACAAGCGACAGCAGGGCGAAGGCGACGGTGATCTCCGGCGTCACCAGGTCCTTGAGCTTGACATCCCGCCCGGCGGCGGCTGCGGCGGCGAGCACGCTGCCCAGCCCTTCGCCGAGCCAGGAATAGGCGATGGCGCCAGGCACGATGCCGATCGCGGTGGCGGCGACGAAGGTCTTCAGCCGCACGTGGAACAGTGCCGGCGCGATGTTGACGGCCACGAAGGGGATGAACGGCGCCAGCCTGAGCACCAGCAGGAAGGCGAAGGCGTCCTGCTCGAAGCCTTCGGCGAGCTTGGCGGAAAGCCCGGAGAGCCGCTCCTTGAGCCCTTCGCCAAAGGCGGTCCGCGCCGCCGCAAACAGCGCCGTCGCCCCGACCGTCGCCGCGACCACGGCGAGTGCGGCGCCGAGCGCCCAGCCGAACAGGAAGCCGCCGATGATGGTGAGCACCGAGGCCGCCGGGAACGAGAAGGCCACCGCGGCGGCGTAGACCGCCACATAGCCGAGTGGCGCCGCAAGCGGATGCGCGGCGACCAGGGCCTGAAGCATGTCTCGGCTGTCGGCGAGGGAGGCGAGGCTCAGCGCCTGCGTCCAGCCCAGCGCGCTGGCGGCAGCCAGGCCGGCGGCGATCAGCGCGATCGGCAGGAAGCGCCAGGCGCCGCGACGCCTGGGCGCGGCCGTCCGCTGCTCGCTGCTTGCGGTCGAAGCCGCCGCCTTGGCCATGGTCGCGTCCTCTACCGGGCAGGCGGTCTCGCGCCGCCTTTCCCGCCTGAGATGAGCCACCCGAGGCCGCGAGGCAAGCCGTCCAGCGCCGCATCACCGGCTTTTGACTGCCCCGCGCCCGTCCGTCACCATGCCGCGAGGCGCCCGCGACGCCTTCCCGCGGCGCTCGCCCCTGCGATTGACTCCGCCGCCCCTTGTTCCTATAAGCCCGGCGACGCTCGGGCCGAGCAATCGGCGCGCACTTTTTTGCGTGCCTCTGTCGGCCCTGGCGAACGCTCCTGTTCATAGCGACAGAATCCAAGAAGGGCCGCACGCCGCGGTATCAAACAAATGAAGCGCACCTATCAACCGTCCAAGCTCGTCCGCAAGCGCCGGCATGGCTTCCGCGCCCGCATGGCCACCAAGGGCGGCCGAGGCGTCGTTGCCGCTCGCCGCAATCGCGGCCGCAAGCGGCTCTCCGCCTGAGAGAGCGGCAAGACTTGCCGGAGACCGGCAAGCCCGGGGCGACCATCGCACCCGCCAAGCTCCGCAAGCGCGCGGAGTTCCTGGCCGTCCGCCGTGGCGAGAAGCGCCGCGGGCGGCTGTTCCTGCTCGAAGTGCTGGATCGAGGCGACAAAAATGCGCCCCGCATCGGCCTGACGGTGACCAAGAAGTCCGGCAATGCGGTGCAGCGCAACCGGATCCGCCGCCGCCTGCGCGAGGCCGTTCGTCGACATGCCGCAGGTGACATGCTGGCCGGCAATGACTATGTGATCGTCGGGCGCGAGGAGATCGTTCGCGCTCCGTTCGCGACGCTGGTGTCCGAGCTGTCTCGACGCATCCGCGCAACGCGTTAGGGCCCTTGATGGAAAACAACCGCAACTTCTTCATCACCATCGCGCTGTCCGTCCTGATCCTGACGCTGTGGCAGGTCTTCTACATGAACCCGCGCATCGAGGCGCAGCGCGAGTCCGCGCGGGTCGAGGCGGAGCGGGTCGAAGCCGAGAGCAAGGCGGCCGCGCCGGCACCCCAGCCGGCGCCTGGCGCCGCCCGTCCAGCCTCGCCCGGCGCCGCCGGCACGGTGCCCGGCAGTGCCGGCGTGCCCGGCACCGACGGCGCCTCCCAGGCCAACCGCGACGCCGCCCTGGCGGCCACGCAGCGCGTGCCGATCGACACGCCGCGCCTTTCGGGCTCCATCAATCTCGTCGGTGCCCGGCTGGACGACATCCGGCTCAAGGACTACCACCTGACGGTCGAGAAGAGCTCGCCGACCATCGAGCTGCTCAATCCTGCGGTGCTGCCAAACGGGCAGTTCGTCGAGATCGGTTTCGACGGCAGCGCCACGACGGGCGCCGTCCCCGGCGCCGACACGGTCTGGACCGTCGAGGGCACGCCGACCCTCACCCCCGACACGCCGGTGACGCTGACCTTCACCAACGACAAGGGGCTCACGTTCAGGCGCACCATCTCCGTGGACCATAACTACATGTTCACGGTGGCCGACTCCGTCGAGAACGCCGGCACCGAGCCGGTGACCCTCTACAATTACGGCCGCGTCACCCGCTTCGACAAGCCGACGCATGCCAGCGCCTACGTGCTTCACGAGGGGCTGATCGGCGTCACCGGCGAAGAGGGCCTCGAGGAGCTCAGCTACTCGAAGATCGAGAAGGAGAAGGAGGTCAAGCCGGGCAAGTCGAGCAATGGCTGGCTGGGCATCACCGACAAATACTGGGCCGCGGCGCTGGTGCCGTCCGAGGCGAAGCCTTTCCAGCCGCGCTACGCCTATTTTGCCGACGGGCGCCCGCGCTATCAGTCCGACTTCATCAGCGATCCGCTCACCGTGGCGCCGGGCGGCAGTGAAAAGGTGGAAACCAAGGTGTTCGCCGGTGCCAAGGAAGTCGGCACCATCCAGGCCTACCAGGCAGACCGCAAGATCCGCGAGTTCGACCTGTTGATCGACTGGGGGTGGTTCTACTTCATCACCAAGCCGATGTTCTACCTCATCGACTTCCTCTACAAGCTGCTCGGCAATTTCGGCCTGGCCATCCTGTGCACCACCGTGATCGTCAAGATGATCTTCTTCCCGCTCGCCAACAAGTCCTACGTGTCGATGGCGAACATGAAGAAGGTGCAGCCCGCCATGCTCGAGATCCGCGAGAAGTATGCGGACGACAAGATGAAGCAGCAGCAGGCGATGATGGAGCTCTACAAGCAGGAGAAGATCAACCCGTTGGCCGGCTGCTGGCCGATCGTCATCCAGATCCCGGTCTTCTTCGCGCTCTACAAGGTGCTCTACGTGACCATCGAGATGCGCCACGCGCCGTTCTTCGGCTGGATCCAGGACCTTGCAGCACCCGATCCGACCTCGCTCTTCAACCTGTTCGGCCTGCTGCCCTTCGCGGTCCCCGCCTTCCTGATGATCGGCGTCTGGCCGCTGATCATGGGCGTCACGATGTTCCTGCAGATGCGGATGAACCCGACCCCGCCCGACCCGACGCAGGCGATGATCTTCAACTGGATGCCGCTGATCTTCACCTTCATGCTGGCGACCTTCCCGGCCGGCCTGGTCATCTACTGGGCCTGGAACAACTTCCTGTCGATCGTCCAGCAGGGCGTGATCATGAAGCGCCAGGGCGCCAAGATCGAGCTCTGGGACAACCTCGCCGGGCTGTTCAAGAAAAAGCCGTCGCCGGCCGAATAGGCGGGAGGGCAGCGTGAACGAGGCGGCAAACCTGGATCCTCAGCTGTTCGCCAGGCCGTGGGTGTTCATCCGCGGCGTGCCTGCGATGAGCTTCCTGCCTCCCGAAGGGCCGCCGGAGATCGCCTTCGCCGGCCGCTCCAACGTCGGCAAGTCGTCGCTGATCAACGCGCTCACCGGGCAGCGGGGCTTGGCGCGCACCTCAAACACGCCCGGCCGCACGCAGGAGCTCAACTATTTCGTCCCCGACGGGTTTTCGGGAGAGGCCGGCGACCTGCCGCCGATGGCGCTGGTCGACATGCCCGGCTACGGCTATGCCCAAGCGCCGAAGGAAACGGTCGACCGTTGGACGGGGCTGGTCTTCGACTATCTCAAGGGCCGCGTCACGCTGAAGCGCGTCTACCTCCTCGTCGACGCCCGCCACGGTCTGAAGAAGAACGACGCCGACGTGCTCGATCTGCTCGACAAGGCGGCGGTGTCCTATCAGCTGGTGCTGACCAAGGCCGACAAGATCAAGCCGCCGGCCCTGGAGCGGCTCCGCGAAGCGACCGCCGAGGCCGTCCGGCGCCGGCCAGCGGCATTCCCGGGGGTGCTCGCCACCTCTTCCGAGGTCGGCACCGGCGTCGCCGAGCTGCGCGAAGCGGTGCTCGTCGCAGCGGCGAGCCGCTAGCTCTTGGGCCTCAGGCCGTCGCCGGCTTGAAGGTCAAGGCAAGCCCGTTGATGCAGTGGCGCTTGCCGGTCGGCGGCGGTCCGTCGTCGAAGACGTGGCCGAAATGCCCGCCGCAGCGGCTGCAATGGCACTCGGTCCGCGTCATGAACAGCGAATTGTCTTCCTTGAGCCCGACGGCGCCGGCGAGCGACTCCCAGAAGCTCGGCCAGCCGGTCCCGGACTCGTACTTGGTCTTCGAGGAATAGACCGGCAGCTCACAGCCGGCGCAGTGGAAGGTTCCTTCGCGCTTCTCGTGGAGCAACGGCGAGGTGCCCGGCGGTTCCGTGTCCTCCTCGCGGAGCACGGCGAACTGTGCGTCCGACAGCGTGGCGTGCCATTCGTCGGCCGACTTGGCCACCTCGAAGGTCTCGGCCTGTGCGGGACCGACCGCACCGAAGCGGCGGGCCGCAGCGACCACCGCGATGGCGGCTGCGCCGCTGCCGGCGAGAAGCAGGAAACGTCGGTTCATCGTCTGCGATCTCCTCTTTCCCTGCCACTCTAGCCGCCGGCGCTTTCACCGCGAAATCAACTCCGATTGAGGGGAGGGACGCGCGCTAGGGCTCGTCGCCGCGGCGCGGGGGCTTTTTCAAGCGCCGCCGGCTTGCAATTTGGCACATCAGTCGCTAGGTAGCTGCTCACATTGCGGCCGAGCCTTTTCGGCCGTTGGGGCCTTGCGGCCCGTGCGCGCCCGTAGCTCAGCTGGATAGAGCACCAGACTACGAATCTGGGGGTCAGGAGTTCGAATCTCTTCGGGCGCGCCACATCCAAAATGCGCCCGGCATCTCTTTCTGCCCCTCAACCCCGCCGATCCTGCGCCTAGCCTTTCCTTGCCGAGACGATCAGCGCGTCCATCGGCATGATCACCTCCCCAGATCGCGTGACGAATTCCGCGAGCGCCTGCTCGGCTTCCTCTGCCAGGCCTTCCATCGCCTCGTCGCTGAGCATGTCGGCCAAAGGCGAGGCCTTGACCTCGACGCGGATGAACTCCTTCACCGAAGGGAACCGGATCGCGCCCTCGTGCAGCGCCACGCTGGCCTGCGTGATGCCGCTGTCGGCGAACAGCTTGGCCAGCTGCGCCTCGTCGCCCAGCACGAAGGGCGCTGCCAGCACGCTGGCGGCCTGGGCCCCGCAACGTCTGGCGGCGATCTCCACCAGGATCCGGAAGGCGCGGGCGTGCTCGATGGAGGCCCAGACGGCGACCGCGAGGCGCCCCGCAGGGGCGAGAACGCGCCACATCTGCCGGAGCGCGGCCGCTCGGTCCGGGAAATACATGAGCGCGAATTGGCTGACCACGACGTCGAAGCGCGCGTCCTCGAACGGCAGCGACGCGGCGTCCCCTTGACGCCATTCGACCTTGGGCTCCGCTCGTGCGGCGACGGCCAGCATGCCGCCATTGAGGTCGAGGCCGACGACCCGGCTGTCCTTGCCGACGCGCCGGAGCACCTCGCGGGCCAACACGCCGGTCCCGCAGCCGACGTCGAGGACGGTGTCGCCGGCCTCGATGCCTGCCGCGTCGGCGACCGGCGACGCCCAGGCCGCGAAGATCGCCGGCACGAAACACGACTCGTAGACTTCGGCAGCGTCGGTCGAGACCTGCCAGCGTTCGACTTCCGTCATGACCTTGCTCCAACCGCGCGGCAATCCGCGGGCCCTTGCTTCCTCGAACCGTCGTTTCGCGGTAGTATTCGCTTCACGATGATCGGCAGCAATGATCAACCGTCCGGATCGATTGCCGAGGCGTCCGAGATCGACGTGCTGTCGGACATGCTGCGCTCGGTGCGGCTCACCGGATCGATGCTATTCCTCGTCGAGGCGTCCACGCCCTGGGTGTCGTGGGCGCCCCGGACGGAAGCGTTTCGGCGCCTCGTGCTGCCCACCTCGCAGCATCTGATCTCGTTTCATATCGTGGCGCGCGGCGGCTGCTGGGCCGGATTGGAGGGCGCCGCGCCTGAGCGTTTCGAAGCCGGCGACGTGCTGCTCGTACCGCACGGCGACGCCTATTTCCTTGCCGATCCACCGGCGGCGGAGCGAACCTATGGCCTGGAGGAGGTCCTGACCTTCTTCCGTGGCATGGCGGCCGGCGAATTGTCGCCGACGATTGCCGAGGGCGGCGATGGACCGGCCAGCACGCAGTTCATCTGCGGTTTTCTCGGCTGCGACCTGCAGCCGTTCAATCCCGTCCTTTCAGCGCTTCCGCGCATGCTTCGCGTGCGCCAGGCGCCCGTCGGCGACGACGGCCTCGGTCACCTGATCGCCTATGCGATGCAGGAATTGCGCGATCGGCGATCGGTCGATCGCGCCGTCAGCCTGCGGCTGGCCGAGCTGCTCTTTGCCAACACGCTCCGCCGCTACCTCCACACATTGCCCGGCGAAAAGGTCGGCTGGCTGGCGGGTCTGCGCAACCCCCTCGTCATGCGCGCGCTGACGCTGCTGCACGACGCGCCGGCGACGCGCTGGACGCTCGATGCGCTCGCCGCGCAGGTGGGCACGTCGCGCTCGGTGCTGGCCGAGCGCTTCATGCATTTCATCGGCCAGCCGCCGATGCAGTATCTGAGGCAGTTGCGGATGCAATCGGCCAGTCGCTTGCTCGGCGACAACGACGCCAAGGTCGCCTCCGTGGCCAATGCCGTCGGCTTCGAGTCGGAAGCTGCCTTCAGTCGCGCATTCAAAAAGTGCGTTGGCCTTACGCCGACCGAATGGCGCCGCCGCCACCAGGAATAACTGGCAAGAGATCGTCGGACATTGTCAGCTTGCTTGTCTCGGTGCATTCTGACCTCCCCAACATCTCGGCAAGGAAAGTAGGCGGCAGATGGACAACATCGCTTGCGTGCGGCGTTATTTGGCTGCGTGGTCCGACCGCGATGCCGATGCAATTCTCGCCAGCCTGACCGATGGCGGCACCTACCAGGATCCCTCGACGGTCGAGCCCATCTCCGGGGACGGGATACGGGCTTATGTGGACCGCCTGTGGTCGGCATTTCCGGATCTCGCCTTCGAGGAGGAAAGCATCGGCGAGACCGGGCCGGACCGCGTGGCCGCGCAGTGGCTCATGCGCGGCACCAACACCGGCAGCGTGATGGGGTTGCCGCCAACCGGCAAGCAGGTTTCCCTCCGTGGCGCCGATTTCTTCACCCTTCGCGACGGCAAGATCGAGACGGTAACCGGCTATTTCGACCAGGGCGAGCTGCCGCGCCAGATCGGCCTCGACGTGATCGTCCAGCCGCCCAGCCTCGGCCCCTTCTCGTTCGGCGTCTCGACATCTGTGCGGACCGGCAAGACCCGGGAGCCCGGGGCATTCTCGATCACCGACCTGGACGCCCGGGATGAGGCAGCAGTGAAGACGGTTCGGGAAGGCGCGCGCGCCGCCCTCGCCGACATGCTGAAGATGGAAGGGTTCATCGGCGCCATCACGGCGACGATCGGCCAGCGCATGGTGACCATCAGCGCCTGGGACAGTCCCGAGGCCTCGCGGCTCGTGATGTCGCAGGGCGCGCACGCCGAGGTCCAGAGGGGCATGTATGACGGCTCGCTCGCCACGCACGGTTACACCAGCGTGTGGACCAAGCACCGCATCAATCCCGAGCTGGTGCGCTGCGAGACCTGCGGGAAGATGAGCCGCGACCCGGGCGAGGATCGCCTGTGTGCGTGCGGCGCGAAGCTCGCCGAGCGCACACCGTTCTGGTGAAAGGAGGCAGGCCCTGTGACTGTCAAGCGCATCGTCGCCAACATCGCGTGTCCCCGGCCGATGGAGGCCCAGTCCTTCTATGGCGACATCCTCGGATTGGGCATCGTGATGGATCACGGCTGGATCGTCACCTTCGCCAGCGACGCGCTGGCCAGGGCGCAAGTGGGTTTTGCCAGCGAAGGCGGCTCCGGCGCCCCGGTGCCGGACCTCTCTGTCGAGGTCGACGATCTGGACGACATCCATGCCAAAATCCTCGCGGCGGGCATCGCCATCGAGTACGGGCCGGCGTCGGAACCTTGGGGCGTTCGTCGCTTCTTCGTGCGCGACCCATTCGGCCGGTTGGTGAACATCCTCGTGCACGAGTGACGCGCCCGGCAGTCACCGCCTGAAATAGCTGCGCGGCGGCTCGCCGAGCATGCGCTTGAACATGGTGGTAAAGGCCGGCACGCTGTCATAGCCGAGGTCGAGGGCGACGCGGGTCACCGGCTCGCCTTCGGCCAGGCGGGGCAGGGCGGCTAGCAGGCAGGCCTGCTGTCGCCAGGTCTGCAGGCTGAGCCCGGTCTGGCGCTGGAAGCTGCGGGTGAACGACCGTCGGCTCATGCCGAGCGCCGTCGCCCAGCCGTCGATGGTCACCGGCGAGGAAGGATCGGCGAGGAAGCGTCGGCAAAGCACCGCCAGCCGCGGCTCGGCAGGAAGCGGCAGGCCCAGCGGGCGCGGCGGCAGGCGCGGGATCTCGTGCAGCAGCAGCGCCTTCAACAGGCCATCGCGGCTCGTCGGCGCGGGGTCCGGCGGCAGGTCCATCGCTTCGACGACGAGATTGCGCAACAGCGGCGTCATTTCTACGACCCGCAGCTCGTCGGGCAGCAGCGGCAGAGCGTCCGGCCGCACGTAGATCGAGCGCATGGCGACGCGGCCCAGCATCTCGACGGCATGGCCGAGACCGGCCGGCAGCCAGATCGCATGCTCGGGCGGCACCATCCAGCGGCCCGCATCCGTGGTCACCATCACCACGCCCGTCAGCGCATAAAGCAGCTGGGCGCGGCTGTGGCTGTGGAGCGGCACCTTGTGCCCGTCGGGATAGTCGGTCGGCAGCGCCAGCACGGCGCCCTCGGTGACCTCCAGCCAGGCGAGCCGGTCTTCGTGCCCCGGCGCGGCTGCGGCGGGTGGAACGCTGCTCGGGATAGGCTTCGGCTGCGGCATGGCTGGACCTCGACGGAACAGGCCTGTCCTACCGATGCTTTGCCGCCTCGACCAGTGGCCCAGACGCGAAAGCAATAGACCAACTGTCGAAGGAAGGTAGCGCGAGCCTGGGTTATTGGGCAGCCTGCAACAGCATCGCCTGCCCAGAGGATCCTCGCCGTGAGCGACACGACTGCAAATGCCGGCCGCGCGACGGTTGAGACGACCGCCTATGCGGTGATCCTGGCGGTGAGCTTCTGCCACCTGCTCAACGACACCATGCAGTCGCTGCTGTCGGCCATTTATCCGATGCTGAAGACCGATTACGGGCTCGACTTCTGGCAGATCGGCCTGCTCACCCTGACGTTCCAGGTGACCGCCTCGCTATTGCAGCCGCTGATCGGCATGTACACCGATCGCCGGCCGCTCCCCTATTCGCTGCCCGTCGGCATGGGCGCGTCGCTGATCGGACTGCTTTTCCTCGCCTATGCCGCTCACTACGGCACCTTGCTGGTCGGCGCGGCGCTGGTCGGCCTGGGTTCGGCGGTCTTTCACCCGGAATCCTCGCGCGTCGCCCGGCTCGCCTCCGGCGGCCGCTACGGTCTCGCCCAGTCGCTGTTCCAGGTCGGCGGCAACGTCGGCTCGGCTCTCGGGCCGCTGCTGGCCGCCTTCATCGTGGTGCCGCGCGGGCAGGGCAGCGTCGCCTGGTTCTCGGTCGTCGCGCTGGTCGGCATGGTGGTGCTTTGGCAGGTCGGCACCTGGTACAGCAACCACCGCAAGGTCAACGCCGCCCGGCCGGCGCCGCTCCGCGCGTTGCCGCTGCCGCGTCGCCGCGTCGTGGTGGCGCTCGTCGTGTTGGCGATCCTGACCTTCTCGAAGAACGTCTATCTGGCCAGCATCTCCAGCTACTACACCTTCTACGTCATCCACCGCTTCGGGGTTTCGGTGCAGGCCTCGCAGCTTCTGCTGTTCGTCTATCTCGGCGGCGCCGCCATCGGCACCATCCTGGGAGGTCCGCTCGGCGACCGCTTCGGTGCCAAGACGGTGATTTGGTTCTCCATTTTCGGCGTCCTGCCGTTCAGCCTGGCGCTGCCCTATGCCGGCCTCGAGCTGACCGTGGTCTTGTCGTTCATCGTCGGCCTGGTCATGGCTTCGGCCTTCCCGGCCATCGTCGTCTACGCGCAGGAGCTGGTTCCCGGCCGGGTGGGCATGGTCGCTGGCATCTTCTTCGGCCTCGCCTTCGGGATCGCCGGCATCGCCGCGGCGGTGCTTGGCATCTTGGCGGACAGCTATGGCATCGACGCCGTCTACACGGTCTGTTCCTACCTGCCGCTGCTCGGTCTGCTGACCGCCTTCCTGCCCGACATGCACAGGCCGGACCGGCTCACTCAGGCAACCCGCACATAGCTCGTCATCCCGCTCTTCTGGTGCTCGATGATGTGGCAGTGGAGCAGCCAGTCGCCGGGATTGTCGGCGACGAAGCCCAGCTGGACCTTCTCGTCCGGCTGGACCAGGTAGGTGTCGGAGACCAATGGCTGCACCTCGCGCGTCGACGACGACAGGACGGTGAAGCTCATCCCGTGCAGGTGGATCGGATGCGCACGCGGCGTAAGGTTCACGATATCGAAGACGTAACTCTCGCCGAGCTTCAGCTCGGCGAGCGGCGCAGTGGGGTCGGGCGTGTCGCCCGGCCACGGGACCTTGTTGATGGCCCAGAAGCTGTAGCCGAGCGAGCCGCAGATGCTGTCGGCCGCGACGTTTTCGGCCGTGGCGCTGAGGGCGAGGCCGATATGCCGGGCAGCGGCGACATCGACCTGGGCGACCGGGTTGGGCTCCAGCGGAGCGAGATCGCGCACGTCCCGGTCGAGCGAGGCCCCGACCGAGCGCAGCGTCGCCAGCGTCGTCGTCTTGGTTCCCCGCGCGTCTTCCAGGCTCGCGACGGCGCCCTCGTCGCGGGGCATCCGCACCGCCAGCTCCAGCCGTTGGCCGGGACCCAGCTGCAACAGATCCAGGGGAAATCGCCGTGGAACCGGGTTGCCGTCGATCGCGATGACGGTCGCGTCGGCCCCTCGCATGCGGAAAGAATAGATGCGCGTGACGTCGGTGATCGCCACGCGCAGCCGCACCAATCCCCCTGAAGGCGCGTCATAGCGCGGCTGCTGGAGCCAGTTGGCGGTGCGCACCGTTCCGAACGTGCCCGATTTCGCCGCGTCGCGAGGCCGAAACTGCGCGATGAACTGCCCGTCGCCGCCGAGGCGCCAGTCGCGCAGGTTGAGCACCACCTCCGCGTCGAACTGCGGATCGTCGGCGCTCTCCACGACGACGACGCCGGTCAGCCCGTGGCCCATCTGCATCAGCGTGTTGCAGTGCGGGTGATACCAGAAGGTGCCGGCGTCGGGGGGCGTGAAAGCATAGTCGAAGTGGTCGCCCGTGTAGACGTAGGGCTGCACCATGAATGGAACGCCATCCATCTTGTTGGGCACGCGCAGGCCATGCCAATGGATGGTCGTCGGATCGTCGATTTCGTTGACCAGCCGCGCCGCGAACGGCACGCCCTTCCTCATCCGCAGGACCGGAGGCATGCCGTCTTCGCCATAGGTGAGCACGTCTCGCGTGGCGCGGCCCTCCACGAGGCTGGCCTGAACCTTCGCCGTCCTCAGGATCCGCGGCTCAGGCGCCCCCAGTGCGCTGCTGGCGAGGCTAGCCGCGCCGCCCAGTCCGAACCCGCACGCGGACGCCGCCAAGCCCTTCAGGATCGTCCGGCGTGTGGCACTTGGCATGGCGCGCTCCCAAAAGCGAATCCAGGCCGGATGCTAAAGTTGATTGCGATTATCAACAAGTGTCGAAAAGTGAGCCCGCCACCTCACGAAGGGTGGCCCCTTGGGTGCTGCGGCGGGCTCTGCCCGCGGCATCGAGTGATGCGGCGTTGCCGCGGGCATTCGAAGCATCACCTGCGGGTGTTCATCAGCTCAATCAGGGCGTCTCTGTCGGTGATGCCGGCTCTGAAGTGGGCGAGGATCAACGACGCCACTTCCTCGCGCTCGACATCGCTGTCCAGTGCAGCGCCGGTCGCCGCGAACACCTCGCCCAGCATCTTCGAGTCCTCGGACGAAAGAACTCCAGCGGCCCGCATCGCGCCGTCCACGGTCATTTCAGGTATTGCCCCCGGATCATTGATCCGCACCACTACGAAGACCATCACCGCCTTGCGTCAATGGCACTGATCAGACCAAGGGCAGCGATCTCCGCTGGCCGATAGTCTGAATAAGCTTGCGCAATGGTCCCTCGAGCCGTCGGTGCCGGAACGAACGCCTTCGACGTCGGTTTTTCGCGGGAATTCCAAAGGGGAATACCAATCCGTGTAGCAAACGTCCCTTCCTATGCGGGTCTTCGCCCACCGGACGCTTCACCAGTCGCGCCGGTGGGCTCTTTTCGTTAGGTTGCGGGCATGCCCCTGCTCGTCATCGACGGCGACTCGTTCGCGCACCGCGCCTATCACGGCATTCCGAAGACGCTGCGGCGGGCCGGCGGCAAGGGCGCCGGCGCCATCCTCGGCTTTGCCAACTACATGCTCCGCTTCTACGAGTCCGAAAAGCCGCGCGCCGTGGTCGTCGGGTGGGATACGCTGTCGGCCCCGACCTGGCGGGTCAAGGAATTCTCGACCTACCAGAGCGGCCGCGAATTCGACGAAGAGCTGGTGGAGCAGCTGGAGGTCCTGCCGGATTTCGTTGGCGCTTGCGGCTTCACGGTGGGCAAGGCGGCGGGTTACGAGGCGGACGATTTCCTGGCGGCGGCGGTCAAGCTGGGGGAGAAGCGACGCGGCACCGTCGTCGTCGCGAGCGGCGATCGGGATGCGTTTCAGCTGGCATCCCGACAGACGACCATCCTGCAGCCGGTGAAGGCCGGCGAAATCGCCCGCATCGGGCCGAAGGAGGTGCGTGAGCGCTACGGCGTCGATCCACGCCAGGTGCCTGACTTCATCGCCCTGCGAGGCGACCCGTCAGACAAGATCCCAGGCGCCAGAGGCGTCGGTCCGCAGACCGCGGCGAGCCTTCTGAAGCGCTATCCCGATCTGGAGGCGATGCTGGCCGACGGCCGGTTCCCCGAGCAGGCCGACAAGCTTCGCCTCTACCGCCGCCTCGCCACCATGGACGCCAGTGCGCCCTTGCCACCCATTTCCGCCAAGCCGCCCACCTGGGCCAAGGCCGCAAAGCTTGCGCGCCAGTGGGAGCTCAATGCGCTGGCCGAGCGGCTGGAGCAGCTTGCCGGCGCGTGAGCGCCGTCAGTCCGCGACGACCAGCCGGTAGCCTGCGTCATACGCGTCGAGCGCGAGCAGATCCGCATAGCGGCGCTCCCATTCGCCGCTTTCGAGGTCTCGCTTCAGCCTTTCCAGGCCCGCCTCGGCGCTGCCGATGGCCCAGAACGACGAGCTGCCGGACCGGATGCGCTCATCGAGATACGCCGCGGGGCGGCGCCAGTAGGCATAGAGGAAGCCGTCGCTGCAGTCATGCGGCACCAGCACCGGCGTGATCTCGACGCGCCCCAGCCAGCGCTCGTAGTCGGACATCGCCGGCGCCTGCGCCTCGTCCAGCGTCGCCAGTTCGGGAAGGTAGTCGGTCAGCCAGGGCCGGTGCGACGGATCGAAGGTGAGCAGGACGATCCGCCCACGCGTCACGCGCCGCATCTCGCGCAGGCCCGCCGCCTTGTCGGGCCAGTGATGGATGGTCAGGATCGCCATGGAGGCGTCGAAGCTCTTGTCGCCGAAGGGCAGGTGGTCGGCGCTGGCCTGAACGGCCTGTGCCGCCCCCGGGCTGCGCTTGCGGATCATCTCGCGGGACGGCTCGACGGCCGTCACCGATCGGTCGGCCGGCTCGTAGGAGCCGGTGCCCGCCCCAACGTTCAAGACCGTCTGCGCCGAGCCCAGTGCGCCCTCGATCACCCGCGCGATCCGAGGGTCCGGCTTGCGAAGCTCCGCATAGTTGATCCCGATGGTGTCGTATTTCACGCTCATGGCGCTTTTCTCCGGTGGATCGCCGCTACCTGCAGCAAGACAGTGCTTTCGAAAGCATAACGACCATCATGGCATGTTCTGGGTTGAATGTAGCTTTGGGCACAACTCGCTCCGTGATACTATCCGAGAACAAGCGGAAGGAGAGCGGCCAGTTTCCTTTGAATCAACTTAGCGAATCCGAATAGGGATTTTCCATGGGCCTGATGCACTCTTTGGGGTTCTTTCTCAAGAGCAAGCCCGTGCCGACGACGATGCACCTGCTGCACACCGCCGGCGATCAGGCCCGGCTGAATGTCGTGTTCATCCATGGCCTCGACGGCGACGCCATCGACACCTGGTGCTTCGATCGGACGGGCAATTGCTGGGAATCCTGGCTGTTGGCGGAAGAACCGCGGCTCAACATCTACACCGTCGGCTACCGCGTCCGTTCGAGCAACTGGTTCGGCGGCGCGATGCAGCTGTCAGAGCGGGTCATCAACGTGCTCGCCACGCTTCAGACGACCTTGCGCGCGGACATCCCGATCCTTTTCGTCTGCCATAGCTATGGCGGCCTGGTCGCCAAGGAGATGCTCCGCGTCGGCCTCGACATCGACCGAGCCTACACCGACGTCGTCCGCCGCACCGCTGGGCTTGCCTTCTTCGGCACCCCGCATGCCGGCTCGCGCATCGCCAACTACATCTCGGCGATGGAAACGGCGCGTCCGAGCCGCGCCGTTCGCGAGCTGAGGGCAAACAACGCGCGCCTCTTCGATCTCAGCCACTGGTTCAAGAACCGCTTTGCCGAGCTCGGCGTGCGCATCGTCATCCTCTACGAGACCATGGACACCTATGGCGTCCGCGTCGTCGACCGCGACAGCTCGGACCCGGGGATCAACGGCATTACGCCGATCCCGTTCGATTCCGATCATGTGGACTTGCCCAAGCCCCAGGACGAGGGCGACCTGCGCGTCGCGCTCGTCAAACGCCTCGTCCGGGACCTCGTCCCGGCCGAGGCGCCTGTCCCGCCGAAGGCGCCGCGCCGCGTCGAGGTTGCCGCAGCGCTCACCCCGCTTCAGGAGCTGCTGGTCACCCCCAACAGCCAGATCGAGCGCTTCATCGACGAGATGCAGGCGCGGTTGGTGGACGATTCCCGCGACGAGAAGGTCCGCGAGGCGCTGTGGCAGGCCAAGGCCATGCAGCGCGAGATCAGCAACCCCGTCAGGATCTCTCCACCGCCTGAAACCCCGCCGCGTTCGCGCTCGCATCTCCGGATGTACGGCATCGCCACGGCGGCCACCGCCGCGCTGGCGCTCTTCATCGCCCTGCCCACCTTGACCGACTTTCGCGCCCCGACATCCGCCCCGACGGCGACGGAGCCAGCCCCCGAGCCCGGAACCGAAGTCGCCGTGATCCCGGAGGCGCCTCCGGATGCGGCCGAGCGCATCGCCTGGGTGGCAAACTTCAAGGGCGGCGATTGCTTCTATGCAGAGGTGACGTCGGCCAGCGATCGCGCCACCGACATCGCGGGCTTCGGCACGGATCCGCAGCCCTTCCAGCGTCTGCTTTCGGCGTTCGAGACGCGCTTCGACCAGGAGCCCGATATTCAGCTTCACCTCATCGAGCCGGCTCAATGCGAGGTAACGCGCCTGCTCGATGCGCTGCGCGCAAGCCCGGCGGAGGCGCCCCACCTGACGCTCGACCGCACCTCCGTCCCCGACGGCTCCCAGCTGACCGGCGCGTTGGACACGAAGCCAGGCACCCATACGAGCCTGCTCCTGATCGACGATACGGGCATGACCTACGGCCTGAACCGCTACGTCAAGCAAGCGGGCGACAGGGCTACCTTCTCCGTTCCCGTCGCGCTCGCCGACAGCCTGGCGCGCAAGGCCACGCCGCAAATCGTCGTGGCGCTCGCGGGACCGAGCGAACTCGCCGCCGCTGTGCTCGCAAGCCCGTCACCTGCGGCGGTGGTGATTCCCGAGATCCTGGCTGAAATCGCCCAGAAGGGCTCCGACTTCTCCGCCACCGCCCAGTATTTCCGGCTCGGCGGCTAGCGAAGCACCGACCTCAAGCCCGGCGGCGCTGCGGCTCGTCCAGGCCTCTGCGGATGAGCTCCTCGCTGTCGTCGTGGAGATCGTCCCAGAGTTCCTTGTCCCATTCTTCGCAGAGACGCTGGATTTCCGGATCGCCTTGCGTCTTGCGGCCGCGGAAGAGCCGCAAGCTGCTGCCCAATCCACGTCGGACGCCTCGCCAGATCGCATGTTTCGGCATCGGTTGACCCTTCCTGGGGGCGATCTTCCCGACGATACGCATGACGAGAAGCTCGCCTGACCCGATTCAACCGATGAAGGCGCCGATCGTTCCAGCTCGACGTGGTCAGGCCGGAACTAGCATGATCCCAAAAAGTGGACGCCGGTTTTTGGAAAAGATCATGCTCAAACAAAAGGATAGAGTGCGAGGACGATTCGAAGAAGCGTCATTGCGCTCCAGCCGCCGCGACCGGCTTTCGCGAGATCCTGCGCGGCGATCGCCAAAATCTCGGCGGCGTGCGAGACGGCGATGAAGTGCCCGCCTTCGGGCACCTCGTGCCAGACCGCGCCGGGCATCCGCTCGCCCAGCGGCCGGTTCACCGCCTCGGGGACGAAGCTGTCGGCGCTGCCTTGCCAGAGATGGACCGGCCGCCGGATCGCCGCGATGTCGAACGGCCACGCCTGGTAGAGCATCCGCGCGTCGGTCACCAGGCCGTCGACACCTTGCCGGAAGCATTCCGCGCCCGACACCGCCATGAGGTCGAGCACGCGCGCGTCGGCCAGCACCTCGCGGTCGGCAGGGCATGCAGCCTTCAGCAGCCCTTGCTTATACTTCTCGGGAAACCGCGTCGTGGCGACTTCGACGAGGTCGTACATCAGCTCGAACCCCGGACGGAAATGCAGCGCCAGGAAACCGCCGATCGCATCGACCTTGGACAGCTCCTTCGCCGCCCAGTTGGCGCCGAACGCGCCGTACGAGCCGCCGGCGATGCTGGTGACGTGGACCAGCCGCGCCGGGTCGAGATAAGCGGCTGCTGCAAGCGCCCAGGGGCCGCCCTCCGACCAGCCCGTCACCGCGAATGTCTCGGCGCCAAGCGCGTCGGCGACTGCCTCGAGGTCGGCCGCCCAGCCGGCGAAGGTGCGGTCCTTCTGCGGGTCGGATTTGCCCTGGCCCGGCCGATCGACGCAGACGAACCGCAGGCCGAGCGCGCGCGCCTGGGGCTCGAAGACCTGCGCCTCGAGCCGGCTCGAAGGGCCGCCATGGTTGTGCAGCACCAGCGGGCCGCTCGGATCGCCGACCTGGAAGGTGGCCAGCGACCGCGCGCCAACCTCGACCGACCCTTCGCCCTGCGCCTGGGCGCTGTCCTTGGCAGTCATTCCGCATCCTCCGCCGGCCTCGGGGGATGCCCCCGCAGCATGGCGAAAAGCCTATTCCCCGCCCGTGACGGGCGCAAGCAAGGCGCCTTTTCCGGCAAGCTGCGTCCGCCTTGACCTCGCTGGGCGCGCGAAGGAGTATGCCGCGGCGGGGATGACCTTCTGGGGGAAGCTGTGCTGACGGTTGAGGACGTTGCAGCGATCCCCTTGTTCTCGGACCTGCCGGCCGGCGAGCTGCAGCGCCTCGCCAAGACCGCGGCCGACATCCATCTCACCGCCGGCGAGTTCGCCGTCCCGGAAGGCGGAGAGGCGGCGCTTTTCGCGGTCGTCTCCGGCAGGATCGAGGTCGTCAAGACCTTCGACGGGATCGAACGCACGCTCGGCTGGCGCGTCCCCGGAACCATTTTCGGCGAGGTGCCCATCACCCTCGGCACGCCGTTTCCCGGCGGCTATCGCGCGGCCGAGCCGTCGCGCGTCATGCGGATGGAGGTCCAGCAGTATTACGCGCTTGCGGCCGTCTCGCAGGACGTCGCCCGGAAGGTCAACGCGCTGGCCCGCGAGCGGCTCGGCGGCCTGCAGGCCGCGACGGCCGAACCGCAGAAGCCGCGCGTCACGCTGATCGCCGATCGCTGGGACGCCGCCGGCGGCGAGCTGCGCCGGTTCCTCGCGCGCAACCAGATCTCGTTCGAATCGATGATCCTCGGGTCTCCGGAGGCGGTGTCCGTTCTCGGAGCGTCGCAGCGCGAAACGACCGACGGCCCGGTGGCGCGCTTGGCCGACGGCACGCTCCTGGTGAAGCCGGAGCTGCGCGATCTGGCGAACCGCCTCGGCTTGCAGACCGCTCCGCGGGCCGGCGAATACGACGTGGCGGTCGTCGGCGGCGGCCCTGCGGGCCTTGCTGCGGCGGTCTACGGGGCGTCGGAGGGGCTGAGCACGGTCGTCGTCGAGCGTGAGGCGCCCGGCGGACAGGCCGGCACGTCGTCGCGCATCGAGAATTATCTCGGCTTTCCGAGCGGCATCTCCGGCGACGAGCTCGCCAGCCGCGCGCTCCAGCAGGCGAGGCGCCTGGGAGCCGAGATCCTGGTGACGCGCAGCGTCGTCGGGCTCGACCCGGCACGGCACGAGGTTCTTCTCGACGGATCCGATGTCATCCGCGCGCGCAGCCTCATCCTCGCCACCGGCGTGGCCTGGCGGCGCATGGCCATCGAAGGCATCGACCGGCTGATCGGCAAGGGCGTCTTCTACGGGGCGTCGCGGAGCGAGGCCAACGCCATCCACGGCCTGGACGTGCACCTCGTCGGCGCGGGAAACTCGGCCGGCCAGGCGGCACTCTATTTCGCCGGCCATGCGCGCAGCGTGACCCTCGTCGTCCGGGGCGAGCGCCTCGAAGACAGCATGTCTCACTATCTGGTCGCGCAGCTCGCCTCCAAGTCGAACATAGCGGTGCGGCTCGGCTCGGAAGTCCGTTCCGTCCACGGCGACGGCAACCTGTCGGCGATCGACATCCACGAGAAGGCGAGCGGCGACGTCCGTCGCTACGATTGCGGCGGGCTCTTCATCTTCATCGGCGCCGACGCCGAGACCGGCTGGCTGCCGTCCGCGATCGCCTGCAACGAACGCGGATATGTGCTGACCGGCGACGATGTGCGCAAGGCCGGGCGCTGGTCGCACGACCGGGACCCTTACCTTCTCGAGACGAGCGTGCCCGGCGTCTTCGCTTGCGGCGACGTGCGGCTGAGCCCGGTCAAGCGGGTTGCCGCCGCGGTCGGCGAGGGCAGCATGGCGATCGCCTTCGTCCACCAGTATCTGGCGCAGGAAAGGTCTCGCGGCGGCCGAGCCTGACGCTCGGCCCTTCAGCTCCCCGAAGCCGCCGAGCCTTCTTGCGGCTTGTCCACCGCGGCACGCAGGAAGGCGGCGAGGTCGTCGGTGACGAAGTCGACGGCGTCGTCGAATGCCGGGTCGCGCTCCCAGATCTCCGAGAAGGTCGGCTGGAAGTTGTTGGGCACGATCAGCACCGTGGTCATGCCCAGCGCCTTCGGCGCGATCAGGTTCCGCGCCAGGTCCTCGAACATCACCGCGTTGCGCCCGGCGATGCGGTGCAGCGCGATGAACTTGTCGTAGGTCGCCGGCGACGGCTTGGGCGTCAGCCCGGCGGCCACGATATCGAAGATGTCGTCGAAATGCTCGAGGATGCCGAGCTGCCGGGCGGTCCGCTCGGCGTGGCCCCGGTCGCCATTGGTGAAGATGAACTTCCTGCCGGGCAGCGCACGGATGGCGTCCCCCAGCCCCGGATCGGGCGTCAGCCAGGAATAGTCGATGTCGTGGACCTTGTTCAGGAAGTCGTCGGGATCGATCTGGTGGCGCTCCATCAGGCCGTTCAGCGTCGTGCCGTATTCGAGGTAGAGCTGCTTCTGAAGCACCCGCGCATCCTCGCGCGACAGGCGCAGCAGCTCGGCGACATAGGCGGTCATCTTGAGGTCGATCTGCGAGAACAGGTTCGAGTGGTGCGGGTAGAGCGTGTTGTCGAGGTCGAACACCCAGTCTTTGACATGGGCGAAGGCCTTGGGATCGGGGCGGTTGGTCATTGCCCCTTATCGCACGTTTGGAGCGGCTGCGGCCATGGCGATCGCCGGCGCGGCACCGCCCGCGCGGCGAGACAGCGAAATTCTTAGTCGTCGGCGAAAGGGATTCTTTGCCAATTGCATTGTATCGACACGCGACTTTTCAAGTTTTCAAGAAGTGTATTGCTGCGGATCATTTCATGAAGAAGCTCCTTTTTTCTTCCGGGGCGCTCGCTCTCATGTGCGCCTGTGCTTCCTTGCTCATCACGGTCGTTGTCGTCGAGGGCCAGATGGACGGAACCACCTGGTTCCTGTCGACGGTCTGTCCGCTGGTGATCGCCTTTCCATGCGGAATGTTTTTCTTCTGGCAGCGGGAAAAGCTGGGAGGCGCGCTTCGCGAGCTGTCGGTGGTGCATGCGGAATTGGCTGCCATGCATCGGCAGCTCATGCACAAGGCCAAGCACGACAACCAGACCGGCCTGCTCAATCGCGAAAGCCTGATAGCCGCGCTCGACACGGTCTCGGGGAGCAGCCAGGGGTGCCTGCTGGTCATCGACGCCGACCGCTTCAAGGACATCAACGACAAGCATGGCCATCCCGTCGGCGACCTGGCCCTGGTCGAGATCGCCGCCGCCCTGCGCCGCGGCATCCGCACGGGCGATTCCGTCGGCCGCGTCGGCGGCGAGGAGTTCGCCGTGGTGCTTCCGGGCGCCGGCCAGGTCGAGGCAACCGCCGTCGCCGAGCGCATCCGCGGGGAGGTCGAAAGGATCGACTTCCGGTCGGGCGGCCTTCGCGTGCCACTGACGGTGTCGCTCGGCGGGGTCGCCTTCTACTGCGGCGCCAACTCGGCGGCGGTGCTCAAGATCGCCGACGAGCGGCTCTATTTGGCCAAGCGGCAGGGCCGCAACTGCGCGGTGCTGACCTCGGTCGACGCCGCCGCCTGACGGCGCCATCCCGGCTGGGGAAAACCGGCGGATCGCTCGAATTTTAGGCATCGCTGAAAGACGGCATTCAAGGCTGTTGGCCATGGTCCGCTGGGCGCGGGAGTGGCAGATGAGGATCATAGTAGCGAAGTCGATTCTTGTTGCCGTTCTTTCCGCCATCGCCTCCGTCCTTTTGACCGCCACCATCGTGCCTGCCGTCGGCGGCACGCTCGATGGCAATGCCTGGCTGATGTCGACAATTTGCCCATTGCTGATTGCCGGGCCCTGCAGCGCCTTCACCTTCTGGCAGAACGAGAAGATCGCCACCGCCCACCGCCAGCTCAAGGAGGTGCATGCCGAGCTGGCGACGACGCATCGCCGTCTGCTGGAGAAGTCGCGGCGCGACGACATGACGGGCATGCTCAACCGCGAAAGCTTCTTTGCCGCGCTCGAGGCGAGCCGCGGAGCCGCCATGCGCGGCGCTCTGCTGATCATCGACGCCGATCACTTCAAGAGCATCAACGACAGCCACGGCCACCTGACGGGCGACAGCGCCCTCTTGGAGATGGCTGCGGCGATCCGTCGCGGCGTGCGCTCGGGCGACGTGCTGGGCCGCATCGGCGGCGAGGAGTTCGCGGCGATCCTGCCCGGCGCCGCCGACACGGAGGCGGTGGGCGTGGCAGAGCGCATCCGCAAGGAGGTGGAGAGCATCCGCTTCGTCTGCGGCGACCTGACGGTGCCGCTCACCGTGTCCATCGGCGGCACCGGCTGCAGGTCCGACGCCTCGGTGTCGGACCTCATGCGGGCGGCCGACCGCCGTCTCTACGAAGCCAAGCGCCGCGGCCGCAACCGGGCGATCATCGAACCCTATTCGGCGGCTGCCTGAGCCTGAACCGCCGCGATGCCGGTGGCGGTTCCCGTCGATCCGCGCTAAGCGGGTGGCGCCCCTCGCTCGCTCCGATCGCTTCCCATGGACCTCTGGATCCCCATCACCATCGCTGCCGCCTTCCTGCAGAACGTGCGCTCAGCCTTGCAGAAGCACCTCAAGGGGGTGATGGGCACCACCGGCGCCACCTTCGTGCGCTTCGGCTTCGGCTTTCCCTTCGCAATCCTCTTCGTGCTGGCGCTGCACGGGCTCGCCGGCTACGCCGTGCCGCCGATGGGGCCGCGCTTCTTCGCCTGGTCCATCGCCGGCGGCATCAGCCAGATCGCTGCGACCTTCCTGCTCGTTCACCTGTTCTCGTTCCGCAACTTCGCCGTCGGCACCGCCTATTCCCGCACCGAGCCCGCCCAGGCAGCGGTGTTCGGCTTGCTCTTCCTCGGCGAGACCATCACCGCCGGGACGGTCTTCGCCATTTCGCTCAGCGTCTGCGGCGTCATGCTGATCTCGGTCGCCCGCACGGCCTTCACCTGGCGAGCCCTGGTCACCTCGGTCGGCAGCCGCACTGCGTTGATCGGGCTCGCCTCCGGCACGCTGTTCGGCGCCTCCGCCGTCGCCTATCGCGCCGCCTCGCTGGCCCTCTCCGGCCCCAATTTCATGATGCAGGCGGCGGTCACGCTGGCCGTCACCACGATCTTCCAGACCGTGCTGATGGGCGCCTGGATCGTCTGGCGCGAGCGCGCCGAGCTGGCGCGCATCGCCGCTGCCTGGCGGCCTTCGCTCATCGTCGGGCTGGCCGGCGCCTCGGCGTCCTTCGGCTGGTTCATGGCGATGACGCTGCAGCAGGCGGCCATCGTGAAGTCGCTGGCGCAGATCGAGATGATTTTCACCTTCGCCTCCTCGGTGCTGTTCTTCAAGGAGCGCATCAACTGGATGGAGACCATCGGTTGCGTGCTGATCGTCGCCGGGATCCTGGCGCTGCTGGGGCTGCGCTGAAACGCCGTCGGCCTCAGGGCACGATCAGCGTGCCGGCGCCGTGCTGGGTGAACAGCTCCAAGAGCACGGCGTGCGGCGTCTTGCCGTTGAGGATGACCACGCCTTCCACGCCCCGCTCGATCGCTTCGAGGCAGGTCTCGACCTTGGGGATCATGCCGCCGGAGATCGTGCCGTCGGCGATCAGCGCCTTGGCGTCGGCCACCGACAGCTCGTCGATCAGCTGCTTGTCGCGGTCGAGCACGCCCGGCACGTCGGTCAGGAACAACAGGCGTGTCGCCCGCAATGCGCCGGCGATCGCCCCGGCAAACGTGTCGGCGTTGATGTTGTAGGTATGCCCGTCGCGGCCCGGCGCCACCGGCGCCAGCACGGGGATCATCTCCGAGCGCGCCAACAGGTCGAGCAGCGTCCGGTCGACCTCCACCGGCTCGCCGACGAAGCCGAGCTCGAGCACCCGCTCGATGTTGCTGTCCGGGTCGGTCATCGTCTTGCGCGCCTTCTCGGCGAACACCATGTTGCCGTCCTTGCCGCACAGGCCGATCGCCCACTCGCCCTCGGCATTGATCAGCGCCACGATCTCCTTGTTGATCGAGCCTGCCAAAACCATCTCGACGATCTCGACGGTCGTCTGGTCGGTGACCCTCAGGCCTCCCTCGAACTTCGACTCGATGCCCATCTTGGCGAGCATCGCGCCGATCTGCGGACCGCCGCCATGGACGACGATCGGGTTGACGCCCGATTGCTTCAACAGCGCAATGTCGCGGGCGAACGCCTTGCCCAGGCTGATGTCGCCCATCGCATGGCCGCCATACTTCACCACCACCGTCTTGTTCTCGTAGCGCTGCATGTAGGGCAGCGCCGCCGACAGCAGCCGCGCCTGCGCCTCAGCCGTCTCGGGGATGTCCGTCGTCATCGGCGCCGCCTCGCTCGGATGGTTGGGAGTTGGCGGCCTGTTTAGCGGCGCCGCCGCCTTCGAACAAGGGGATTGCCGCCTGCCGGAGGCGCCTCGCGGTTGCAAATCGAGGGCAACGCCGTAGGTTGGGCGCGATGACGCCCGAAGACATCTCCAAGCTGATCGTCAGGGTCTCGACCCGCGACCGGGCGGCATTCGACCAGCTCTATCGCCAGGTCAGCGCGAAACTCTTCGGCGTCTGCCTGCGTGTCTTGAACGATCGTGCCGAGGCGGAGGAGGCGCTGCAGGAGGTCTTCGTGAAGGTCTGGACGAAGGCCGACCGCTTTTCCGTGTCCGAGCTCAGCCCGGTCTCCTGGCTGGTCGCCGTGGCTCGCAACCACGCGATCGACCGCCTGCGCGCCCGTCGACTGTCGACAGTTGACGTTGATACGGCGCTGCAGGTCGCCGATCCCGCGCCGGGACCGGAGGCGATCGCGGTCGCTTCCGGCGAGAGCGGTCGGATCGGCCGCTGCCTCGACGAACTTGAGCAGGACCGCGCCGCGGCGGTCCGGGGCGCCTACCTGAAAGGCGAGAGCTACGCCGAGCTGGCGGCGCGCCACGGCGTGCCGCTGAACACGATGCGCACCTGGCTGCGACGCAGCCTGATGAAACTGAGGGAATGTCTGGAGCGATGAGCCTGGCGGAACATGGCGGACCGGACGACGGCGGCGACGATCTGCTCGCGGCCGAATACGTCCTTGGCGTGCTCCCCGCCGACGAGCGCGAGCAAGTCGCCCGCCGCATCGAGGCGGACCCGGCTTTCGCGCGCGTCGTCGACCTTTGGGAGGTCCGCCTGGCGCCGCTCGCCGAGGCCTACGGGCCCGCCGAAGTGCCCGCCGCCATCAAGGCGGCGCTCGACAGGCGCCTGTTCGGCGACGCGCCGGCCGCCGCCGCGCGTCCCGGCCTGTGGTCGAGCCTGGCCTTCTGGCGCGGCCTCGCCGCGGCGTCGCTCGCCGGGCTGGCGGTGGCGGTCGCGCTGCCGCTGTTGCGGCCTGCGCCGCCCGGGCCCGAGCGCCTGGTCGCCTCGCTCGCCGCCGACCAGAGCGACGTCCGTTACCTGGCGCTGGTCGATCCCGCCCACGACCACATCTCGCTCTCCCATGTCTCCGGCGAGCGGGCGGCCGGCCGCGATTTCGAGCTGTGGATGATCGAGGGCCAGAACCCGCCGGTCTCGATGGGCGTGGTGCCGGTCGGCGCCACCATCAGCGTCGTCGTCACGCCCGAGCTACGCGCCAAGCTGGCGCAGGGCGCCGTGCTGGCCATCAGCCTCGAGCCTTCGGGCGGTTCGCCGACCGGCCAGCCGACCGGCCCTGTCGTCGCCGCCGGCGACTTGAAGGACATTTGACGGTCACAAAAGCATGACGCTTTCGTGAACGAGAAACTCTCAGGCAGATCGGCTCGTGTTTCCGGTATCCCGATGAAGGGATTTTCAAGGAGAACACGAGGATGAAAAAGCTCTTCTATTCCGTTGCTATCGGTCTCGTCGCGATGTCTGCCTCGACAGCCATCTCCTATGCCGAGAATCCGATGGTCGGCGGGGCGCCGATGCCGGCGGACAAGAACATCGTCGAGAACGCCGTGAACTCCAAGGATCACACGACGCTGGTTGCGGCGGTCAAGGCGGCCGGCCTGGTCGAGACCTTGCAGGGTGCGGGCCCGTTCACCGTCTTCGCGCCGACCAATGCCGCCTTCGAGGCGCTGCCGGCCGGCACGGTCGAGACGCTCCTCAAGCCCGAGAACAAGGACCAGCTGGTCAAGATCCTGACCTGCCACGTCGTGGCCGCCGAGGCCTTCTCCAAGGACATCATGAAGATGGTCCAGGACGATGGCGGCGCCCATGCGGTCAAGACGGTCGGCGGCTGCACGCTGACCGCCAAGGTCGAGGGCGACAAGGTGATGATCGCCGACGAGAACGGCAACGCCGCCACCGTGACCATTGCCGATGTCGATCAGTCGAATGGCGTCATCCACGTCATCGACAAGGTGCTGCTGCCCAAGTCCTGACCCTCCAAGGGACTGGCGGCTCCCCGCGCCGGGGGTGGCGGCGCGGGGATTCAGCCCACCGCAGCGAGCTGCGGCTCGGCGTGCAGATAGCGCGCCACCTTCCGTTTCGCGGCGATGTCGCGCCACACCAGGCCGACCTGGCTCGCCGTCAGCCCCGTCGCCCGCGCCACCTCGTCTTCCTCGAGCCCTTCGTTCAGCCCGTAGAGGCAGAGATCGAGCTTGTCGTAGGGCAGCGAGAAGTAGAACTCCTCCTGCGTCTGCGCCATCGAGTAGGTGTCGGTCGTCGGCGGCCGCCGCAGAACCTCCTCCGGCACCCCGAGATGCGCTGCGAGCTGGTAGACCTGCGACTTGTAGAGGTGGGCGATCGGCTTGACATCGGCCGAACCGTCGCCGTTCTTCACGAAGAAGCCCTGGTCGTATTCGAGCCGGTTGGGCGTGCCGATCACGGCGTAATCGAGCCGGTCGGCATGCGAATACTCCATCAGCTTGCGCACCCGCTGCTTCATGTTCGTCGCCGCGACGATGGCGAGATAGGCCGGCGCCGTCAGGCGATGGCGCGCGACGGTGCCGTCCGGCGCCTGGACGACGAGCGAGGAGATGTTGTAGCCGGGCGCCTCCAGCGGGTCGGCGATGACGATCTTGAAGCCCCAGCCGGCGCCGTATTCGGGCACGATGCTGCGCACCGCCGCGTCGCGGCGGCGGTAGCAGCCGAGAGCCTGCAGGGCGTCGGCGATGTCCTCGACCTCGCCTTCCAGCCCGAAGCGCGACGCCACCAGCCTGCCCAGGCGCAGGCTCTCCGGGTCGGAGTCGCGCTCGGGCATGAACAGGCAGAACACCTTGCCGGGTCCCACCGCGCGCGTCGCCAGCGCCGCGCAGACGCTGGAATCGATGCCGCCGGAGAGCTCCGAGCACCAGCCCGCGCTTGTGCAGCGGCTCCCGCAGCTGCCGTCGCAGGGCAGCGACGATCCGCGCGGTCTCGGCCTCGGCGTCGATCGTCAGCGTCGCGGCCGAGAAGCGGGCCAGTCCAGTCGTCATCGCATCACCTCGCTTCTGGCGCTCGCCGCGGCGCGCCGGCTCACCTTGCCGCTCGCCGTGGTCGGCAGCGCGGCGCGGAACTCGATGGTGCGCGGCATCATGTGGTCGGGCAGGCAACGGGCGCAGTGGCGCAGCACGTCGCGGGCGGCGAGCCCACGATCGGACGCCACCACGATGGCATGGAGCGCCGTGCCCAGCACGGGGTCGTCGACGCCCACCACCACCGCCTGGGCGACGCCCGGGCAGCCGAGGATGGCGCCTTCCACCTGCGCCGGCGCCACTTTCTCGCCGCGCACCTTCAGCATGTCGTCCTTGCGGCCGACGAAATAGAGATAGCCCTCGGCGTCGGCGCGGAAGAGATCGCCGGTATGCAGCACCCGCTCCCATGGGTTTGCGCCGGGCTTCAGCACCGCCGCGCTGGCCTCCGGTCGACGCCAGTAGCCCTGCATCAGATGGGGACCCCGCACCACCAGCTCGCCGGTCGCGCCGGGCCTCGCCTTGCGACCTTCGGCGTCGACGACATAGGCCTCCGTGTTGGGGATGGCGCGCCCGACCGAGGCGGGTTTCAGCGCCAGGTCGCGCGGGTCGAGATAGGTGGCGCGGGCGCATTCGGTCAGCCCGTACATGGCGAAGATGCGCGCCTTCGGAAACATCCGCTGCAGCGCCGCGCCCTGCGCCTCGCCCAGCGCCGCGCCGGCATTGGTGATCGCCCGCAGCGGCGGCAGCGCCGGCGGGTCCTTGAGATTGACGAGCAGCGCCGCGATGGTCGGCACCAGCGGCAGCATCGTCACCCCTTCCGCAGTCGCCCGCTCCAGCACCTGGTGCGGGAAGGCGAAGCTCTTCTCGAGCACCAGCCGGCCGCCGGTCTGGACCGTCACCAGCAGCTGGTATAGGCCATAGGAGAAGGCGAGCGGCAGCACGCTCAACACGACGTCGTCGGCGCGGCTTTCGAGATAGGCGGCGATCGAGTTCGGCCGCCGCGGCCATGCTGCGATGCGTCAGCATCACGCCCTTGGGCTCGCCGGTCGAGCCGGACGTGTAGATCAGCATGGCGAGGTCGATGTCGATGCCGGCCGGGGGGAGGGCGATCTTCCATCCCGTCTCGTCGGGCGCTGCGGGCACCGCCAGCATCGGCACCACGCCGCCGGCGGCTTCCTGGGCCCGGCTGCAGAGCGGCATCAGCCGGTCCTGCGTCAGGATCAGCGCCGGCGCGCAATCGGCCAGGATGGCGGCCGCGCCCTCTGCCTTGAGCGCCGGGTTGACCGGCACCGCCACCGCCCCCGCCTTGAGGATGGCGAACAGCGCGATCGCCGGCTCGGCCCCGTTGTCCATCAGCACGGCCACCCGGTCGCCGCGCTGGACGCCGCGGCCGAACAGGCTGACTGCGAGGCTGTCGGAGGCCGCCTCGAGCTCGCCATAGGTCACCCGGCGCTCGCCGTCCACCAGCGCCACCTTCTCGGGGTGGGCCAGCGCGCTTCGCCGCAAGAGCTCTTCAAGCCGCATGTCGGGGGCTCACGCGTGCGCGGCCGCCTTGGCGGCGACCTTGCGCTCGACGAAGGCGGCGAGCCTCGCCACCGACTCCAGGTTCTCCGGCACGATTTCCGGATCGGCGATCGACAGGCCGAACTCGGCTTCGAGGAAGGAGACCAGCTCGAGGATGCCGGTGGAGTTGACGAGATCGGCGTCGATCAGCGAGGCCTGGTCGTCGACCAGCCCGCCTTCGTCGCCGAACAGGAAGTTCTCGACGATGAAGGCCCGGATCCTGGATGTCGTGTCTGTCATGAAGCAAGGCTCCGTGGCGAGGAATGATCGGTCTGCTCTTGCCGACTCGCGTCGAGGCCGGCGAATTGCTGCGACCAGAGCTGGGTCGAGAGGATGCCCACATAGGCGGCGTTGTCGCGGAAGCTGTCGAGGCCGGACCGCCCCGCCTTCTCGGCGAGCCGCGCGACCTTCTCCGCGTCGAACAGGCCGGCGTCGCGGATCGCCGCCCCGCTCATCGCATTGTCGATCTCGGCGACGCGCTCGGGTCCCGCAAAGGAGCGGCTCTCCGGCGCCCGGTAGGGCTGCTTGGTGCGCTCGCCGATCGACGGCGGCAGCAGGGGCTTGAACGCCTCTCGGAGGATGTGCTTCTCGCGCAGGCCCCGCAGCTTGAGCGCCGGCGGGATGCGCGCCGCAAACTCGATCACCCGGTGGTCGAGGAACGGAAACCGCGTCTCGACGCCATGCGCCATCGCCATGCGGTCGCCCTGGCTGGAAAGGATGTAGCCGGGCAGCAGGGTTGTCGCCTCGATGTACTGCGCCTGGTGCAAGGGGTGCCAGCGGCCGAACGCCTCCGGCAGCTGGGCCGCCAGCGCCTCGCCGGCATCGCTTCCGGCCAGCCTGTCCTTGAGCTCGGCCGAGAAGAACAGCTTGGCCCCGCCGGTGCTGCGCATCCGCGGCCGGTGCGAGAAGAGCGGATCGCCCTCGCGGTCGAGCTGGGTACCGAAGAAGGCAGCCAGCGCTTCGGGCGTCTGCCGGCTCAGCCCTGCAAGGTAGGGGTAGAGCCGGCGGAACAGCAGCGGGCGCAGCCGCGACGTCGGCTGGCGCGCCGCAAAGCGGCGGATGGCCACCTCCTTGAAGAGATCGTAACCGGCGAACACCTCGTCGGCGCCCTCGCCGGAAAGCACCACCTTGATGCCGTCCTCCCGCACCAGGCCGGCCAGCCTGTAGAGCGGCGCCGGCGCGGTGCGCAGGATCGGCTGCTCCGCATGCCGGACGACGGTGGGAAACAGCGGCGCGATCTCCGCCGCACCGCAGAGCGCCGAACGGTGTCGCGTGCCGAGTGCTGCCGCCATCGTCTGCTGCGGCCCGCTCTCGTCGTAGGCGGGATCGTCGAACGTCACCGAATAGGTCCTGAGCCGGCCGGGCGCCAGCCGCGCCGCCAGTGCCGAGACGATCGACGAGTCGACGCCGCCCGAAAGATAGGAGCCGACCTCGACATCGGCGCGCAGGCGGATCCGCGTGGCATCGGTGAGCAGGCTGGAAAGCTCCTCCGCGATGTCGGCCGCCGGGCGCCCGTCGCCGTCGCGTGGGTCCTCGGGAAAGCGGAGCTGCCAGTACGGGCGGATCTCGACCTTGCCGGCCTCGACCAGCATCAGGTGCCCGGGCGGCAGCTCGGACACGTCCTTGAACGCCGTGCGCGGGCTGAGCGGCGCCCAGAAGGTGAAGATCTGGTCGAGCGCCACGGGGTCGAGCTCGGCCCGGAACCCCGGCACCTGGAGCAGCGCCCCGACTTCCGAGGCGAAGTAGATGGTGCCGCCCTGCCGCATGTGGAAGAGCGGCCGCACGCCGACCCGGTCGCGAGCCAGAAGCATGCGCCGCTCCCGCCCGTCCCACAGCGCAAAGGCGAAGTCGCCGTTCAGCCGCGTCACGCAGTCGACGCCGAACGCCCGATAGAGCTCCAGGATCACCTCGGTGTCGCTGGCCGTGCGGAAATGGTGGCCGCGCTCGATCAGCAGCTGCCGCAGTTCGACATAGTTGAAGATCTCGCCATTGTAGCTGATCGTCAGGCCGGCATCGCCGCCCGCCTCCATCGGCTGCTGCCCCTCGGCGATGTCGATGACCGAAAGCCGCCGATGGCAGAGCCCGTAGCCGACGCCGGCAATGACGCCGCCTTCGTCCGGCCCGCGATGCCGCAACGCATCGGCCATGCGCTGCAGCAGCGCCGCCGCGGTCTCCGGCCCCGGACCCGGCCCCACATAGCCGCCTATCCCGCACATCGCGGTGCTCCCGTCTCAGGCAAAGCGGCCTCCGATCAGGCGCGTCCACGACTTGCCCGCAAAGCCGTTGAAGAAGGCGCGACCGGCGCGGAACGGCTCGATCAGCGCCGCCTCGCGGGCATGCACGATGGTGGCGGCGGTGTGCGAGAACAGGAACCGCCGCTCGATCAGCTCGGGCAGCAGCGTCGGCTGGCATCGCCCGCGCAACGCCACCAGGCCCTGCTCCTGGGCATGCGCGAGCATGCTGTCGATCACCGCGCCGATCTGGCTGGGCTCGGCAAGCACCTGCATCACGCGGCCGATGCGCCCGGCATCGCCATGGTAGAGGAAGAGCCCGGCCTGCCGACCGCCGCGGCCGCGCACGACGCGCCGCACCATCGACCCGTAGAGCGGCTTGTCGCGTGCCTCGGCGACCATGCGGTCGAGCTGGCCGGCCGTCCACTCGGGGCGCACGGCGAACGGGCTGGTCAGCCGTCGCAGAAGCTCCACCGTCTCGGTGTCGTCGGCGGGCTCGCTGGTCAGCGGCGCCCTCGCTTGCACGGCGCCGCCAAGATAGGACCCCATGGAACGCCCGCCGAGCCGCCCCACAAGGGCGTCGACCGGCCAGGCGGCGGGCTTCAGCCAGCGCACCGGCGGCACCGCTTCGCCGGCAAGCTCCAGCGCGAAGCCTGCCGGCCGCAGGATGCGCAGCCATTCCAGGCTGTAGTCCGGCAACAGCATGCCGTTGGCCTTGCGCCACATGGCCGTCGCGATGTCGTTGGCCGTCTCGGTGATGGAGATGTCCTGTCGTCCGGCGAGGAAAGCCCTGAGCAGCCTTGCCCCGGCAAACGGGTCGTCGCGGTGACCTTCTACCATGAGGCTGCCGCACACCGCCGCCGTCAGCGGCCGCCCCTCGAAGGACAGCGACAGGCCGAAGGCGCCGATGAAGCCCGAGATCGCGCCGCGCTCCGCCACGTGGACCTGGCTGCGGATCTCCGGATGCGGCCGCCTTCGGTCGAGGAACAGCGACCGCAGATAGGCTTCGAGCGACGGCGACGCACGTCCGGAATGCCGGAAGATGCGTTGGAACATCGTTGCGACAGCCGGGATATCGTCGTCTTCTAGCGGTCTGACTTCACTCATTATCGTCGTCCGTCCACCGCTGCTTCTCCCGCCGCAGCGAACGCAGGCAACCTACCAAAGCGTGTCTTAAGAACATCCTTCCCCAGCCCGGGAAGGAGCGGCTCACTCCGGCAGGCGCGGCGGCGCCAGGACGATGAACGGGGTGGCGGGGCTTTTGCCGGGCTCGACATAGGCCGGCACCGGCTGGCCCGGATCGCCGAGCGAGACGATATAGCGATAGAGCGACCGCAGCTCGGCGTCGTCCAACGGCCGCATGTTGAACCACGGCATCGGCGGGCGCGCCTTGAAGGACTTGGCGAAAGCCACGAACTCGTCCTCGGACTTGCCGGCCGCCGTCAGCCGCAGGTTGGCGGCATAGGTGGTCCCCCAGGGACCCTGGAAGCCGAGGCCGCTGCCCTTGAGCGATTTGGTCGGGTCGACGACTCCCTCGGCCAGGGTAAAGCCCTCGGTGTGACAGTCGTGGCAGCCGCCGACGATGGACAGCCTGAGCCCCCGCTCGACCGAGATAGTCGAATCAGCGGCATGGAACGGAGCGTCGCAACCCACATGGAAAGCAAGACGGCGACGATCGCGTAGAACTGACCCGATAAACGTCGCTGCATCATGTCGGATAGACTTTCCTCAGTGATTCAAATGCCCAAATGATATTGACGATAAGGAATTCGGCCTCAGGAGTTCCGGCAACTGTTCTGAAGAGAACTTATAAACTATAGCGGTTGAAAACCGGCCTCCCTGCGACGCGCTGCTTGATGCGTCGACAGCGGCAAGTTACGCTCCACCGGTAAGGTTGGCACTTGCGCCCGGCGCCAATTTACTTGCTGAGGCTGCCAGACTCCGTGAAAACCGAACCCACCGCACCCCTGCCGCGCAACATGATCGATGTCCTGGACGCGGCCGGCATCGACACTGCCGGCATCGCTCGGTCGGTCGGTGTCACCATCGAAGACCTCGAGACGGGCGTCACCAGGACGCAGGCCGACGCCTTCGCCGTGCGCGCCTTTCCTTTCGCGTCCGACCCCACCTTCGGCCTGAAGCTCGGCTCCCATTTGAAGAGCGAGCGGTTCAGCCTCGTCGGCTTGACGATGATGATGTGCCGGGACCTCGCCGCCGCCTGTCGCCAGATCGCCCGCTTCAACGCCTTGGTCTGGGGCGATCCCTGCACCGTGACGGAAAAGGATGGACACGATCAGCCTGTGCTACACGTCGCTGATCCCCGGCCGACCGTACAACCGGGTGAAGCTCGACATGCAGCTGATGTCGATGCTGTCGTTTGCCGACAAGTTCACCGAGGAGCGCATCGAGCCCCTGCACGTCAGGATCAGCGCCCAGCGCCCACCCTGGTGGGAGCGCTACGACGAGGCCTTCCGCTGCCATGTCGAGTTTGCCGCCGGCGAAGACTGCATCATCTTTCGCCCGCCGCGACGCCTCGCACCGCCTGGTCAGCGCCAATGCGGACCTGATGCCCTTGATGGAGCGGCAGGCCGAGATGGCGTTGGCGCAGACCGGCGACCGCTGCCTGGCCGAGCGCGTCCGCGAGGTCGTCGAGCGCACGATGAGCCAGCGCGAGCCGACCATCGCCGTCGTCGCGACAGCCATGCGGATGAGCGCCCGCACGCTGCAGCGAAGGCTCTCCGACAACGGCATCCGCTTCAACCTGCTGGTCGACCAGGTGCGGCGCGATGCCGCCGAGGCGCATCTGGCGCGCGGCTCGGTGAACTTCGTCGAGCTGGCTTTCCTGCTCGGCTTCTCCGATCCCGAACTCGTTCTTTCGCGCCTTCAAGAGATGGACCGGCACGACGCCGAGCCTCTACCGCAGCCGTGTTGGCGAAGCGCAACCGCCGCGCGGCGACCCGCTAATAGCATTTCAGCCAGGTGAATCACCTGGCGCGCAATGCGCTAACAGAGATGATCAGTTCACCGCTTCTATGAAACGTGAACTGATCTAGCGTCCGTGACTTGGTCTGTCAGCGGAGGCTGTCGGCCCGCTTGCCGCCCCCCTCGCCGGGGTTGCCGCTCCACTCGTCCTGCGGCACCAGCGCCACCAGCGCGTTGGCGATCTCCGTCGCCCGGTAGCGGCCGTGCGGCCGCTCGACGCGCGACAGCCCGACGACCACCGAAGCCAGCGCATGCGGACAGCGGGCAACCCCGGTCAGCCTGAACAGCATGCTCTGGATCGGATCGACCGGCTCGCCGCTCCCTTCGTCCGGCTCGGCTTCGTTGTGCAGCGTTGCGCGATGCTCGACCAGCGACACGTCCACATTGTGCCGCCGCGTGGCCTGCGCCAGCATGGCGACCATCTCGGCGAGCGTCGCGCCGGCGCCCGCCGCTCTCCTCCTGGTCGCGGTCCGCGGCGTCACGGCCGGAGACGATCACGATCCTGCCGCGTCCGGCGGCTTCCATTGCCGGCAGCACCGCATGCGTCAGCCTCAGCCAGCCCAGGCCGTCATCGGCCGGCAGGCAGCTTCGCCTCTCCGTCGTCCTGCGGCGCCTGGTGGCAGCAGATCAGCATGTCGATCCGCCCCCACATCTCGCGGATCCGCTTGAGGATCCTGTTGGGCCTGCTTGAAATCCGTGGAGTCGAGCCGCCGATAGCCGAGCGCCACACCGGCGCTGCCGGCACTGTCGGACAGGTCCTCGTCGATCGCCGGTGCCGGCCCGCAGGCGACGACCCGCTCGCCGGCCTGGGCGAAGGCGAGCGCGATCGCCGCTCCGATAGGGGTCGTCGTGTCGGAGACCACGACGACCCGTCCGCCGGCCTTCATGGCAGGACCGGCGACGCGCTGGGGGCGCTGGCGTCGCGACGCTGGATCTTGAACAGCGACGGCTGCAGGCGCCGCGTCGCCACCGGATGGATGCGCTCCGCCGTCAGGTCGAGGCGCGTCAGCGCGACGTCCGGGATCGGCGAGCTCAGCGAGGCCGACAGCTGGTAGAACGGCGCGTTCGGCCGTGCGCACAGGAAAGCCGCGTTGAGGATGGTCAGCGTCTTTGCCAGCGGCATGCTGGCAAACGGCAGGCTGCTGATGATCGCTCCCGCGTCGGGCTTCATGTAGAAGTCCATGATCGCCAGGCAGGTGGCGTCCCGGTTGAACACCGAAGCCTCCGGAAAGCGCCGCCGGAGCAGCCGCGCCATGTTGCGGTCGGCCTCGATGAGCACCAGGTCGGGCTCGCCGATGCCGCGGTTGACCAGCGCCTGCGCCAAATTGCCGGCGCCCGCGCCGAGCTCGATCACCGGCCCGCTCGTGGTGGCGATCTCGGCGAGCAGCGCCGCCCGCAGCGTCTCGCTTCGCAGCCAGATCGGTCGGCCGTCGACGATGTCCGCATCGCCAAAGGAAAGATAGGCGTCTGACATGCGTGTCTCCTCAGTTCCTCGTGGCGCCGCCCGTGCCTCGCTCGGCAAAGGGCGGCCGCGACCTCCGCTGGCCGTCTGCGCCGCCGTCATGCGCCGGTCGACGGCGCACGAAGCCATGCGCCGACCTCGCCAAGCGGCGGCGTCGAACGTTCCTGCGTCTGCTTGCTTTTATGCTTTGGCTGACGGCCGGGTTTTCTATCCCGGCCAGATCACAGGTAGCATATTAGGAGAACTCGGATGTATGTGCACTTGCCGAGCATGCCAAAACGCTAGCGACAGCCGCCAAAAATCGGCGGCGCGCACACTGCCCCGCCATCAGTTGGTGGACGCCATCAGCGGCAGCGTCACCTTGACGACGTCGCCCGGCAGGATCGGCGTGGTCTCGTCGGCCGGGATCTCCTTCGTCTCGCTGCCACCGCCGCGCACGATTGAGTAGATGGCGGCGGGCGCCGTTCCATCGGCCGCGCGCGCCGCGATGTCGGGCGCCTTGGCCAGCGCCTCGGCCATCAGCGAGCGATAGGTGTCGACCTTCAGCGACAGCTCGACGATGTCCTTCTCCACCTGCTGGCGCGTCTCGGCGATCTCGCGGTCGCGGTCGTTGGCGAGGTTGCTGGCGTCCTGCGTCGCCTTGTTGATGTCCTGCTTGGCTCGCAGCGCCGCCGTGTCGAGATCCAGCACCTTGCCCTCGATGTCGGCGATCCGCTGCTCGATCGACAGCACGCGCGAATTCACCACCAGCCCGCGATCGGCCAGCTGGCCGATGCCGGAAAGCTCCTTGCGGGCGAGCTCCACCTGCCGCGTCTGCGTGGCCGACTTCTTCTCCAGCGAGGCGATCTCGTTCCGCAGCAGCGTCTTCAGATCGTCGATCTGCTGGAGCTGCAGCCGCATGCGCTTGTCGCGCGCCGCCATCACCGCCTTCTCGTCGGCCATCATGGCGTCGGCGTCGTCGACGTCGGCGAGCTCGTGCGGCAGCGCCACGTCGGTGCGGTTCTCGGCCTCCGCCGTCAGGCGCGCCCGCGCGGCATAGAGCCGGTTGCGCTCCGCCACGGCGACGGCCCAGCCGCCCTCGGCGCTGATGTAGTTGCGCTCGGCGCTCTCGTGCTCGTCGATCGTCCGGCGCATTCCACCGGCCAGGCTGACCGCCTTGAGCACGGTCAGGTCGGGTCCGTATTCGAACGAGCCCGGCGTGCGGACGTCGCCGGCGACGAAGATCGGCCGAAACTGCAACCACCTCGACCGAGGCGTCCGGCCGGTCGATCAGGCCGAACTTCTGCTGCAGCGCCTCGCTGATGGCCGCGGCAATCTCCGCGGTCGTCTTGCCGGCCGCCGGCATTTCGCCGACGAACGGCAGCTGCAAGGTGCCGGATTGGTCGACCTTGTAGTCGCCGTCGATGGCGCCCCAGCTGCGGAAGGCCCCTTCGGCGGTCTGCCATTCGACGACCCGCACCCTGAGCTTGTCCATGATGCCCAGGCGGTAGGGCACGGCCGCCGCCCCCGGCACCGTAGCCCACAGGCTGACGGTGAGAAGGAGGAGGGCGGCGGCCAGCCTGCGCGGGCCGACCGGCCGGCGCGGGGTCGAGAAGAGCATGGTCGTTATCCTTTGCACGGAAGAAGACATGAGGGCGCGATCTTTCAGTAGCTGCCGCGGGAAAGGCACACCGCGGGAATGGTTCTCAGGATGATCAGGAGGTCGGCCGCGAAGGACCAGTTCTGCGCATAGTGGCGGTCGAGCGCGACACGACGGTCGTAGGAGACGTCGTTGCGGCCGCTGATCTGCCACAGCCCGGTCAGGCCCGGCCGCGACCGCAGGTACCACTCGGCAGCACCTCCGTAGCGCTCCAGCTCGTCCCCCACGACGGGGCGTGGCCCGACCAGGCTCATCTCGCCGCGCAGGATGTTGATCAGCTGCGGCAGCTCGTCGAGGCTGAGCTTGCGCAGCACCGCGCCGACCGGCGTGACCCGCGGGTCGTCCCGCAGCTTGCGCGTCGCGTTCCATTCGCGCCGCGCCTCGGGATTGCGCCGCAGATGCGCGGCCAGCACCGTCTCGCCGTCGGCCATCATGGTGCGGAACTTCAGGCAGTCGAAGAATTCGCCGTTACGACCGACCCGCCGGTGCGCGTAGAACGCGCTGCCGCCATCGGAGAACTTGACCAAAGCGGCAAGCAGCAGGAGCAACGGGCTCAGCAGGATCAGCCCGGCCAGCGCCCCCGCCACGTCGAAGGCACGCTTGACCGTGCCGCCGATGGGTGGGTGGCCGCGGGCCCGCTTTCGTACGGGATACGGCAGGCGAGCAGCATGCTTCATGATACGAAGGACCTGAATCAAATTGATAGGGCACGGCAATGACGCAGCTGGGCTGCGCGTGAGTTGGATCTACGAAACTCTGAGCGATGACTTGCGATTTGAGCATGCTGAAATAAGAATTCTAAACGGACGAGGCCCAGAAGAGTGCCTGTCTGACGATCTAAAAACGCATTGTTTGAGCTCCGACGAACTAAGCCGATCGCGGACTCTTGCCTGCTTCTTACATTCCATTCTTTTCAAGAGAATGTTCAAGACGCTGAAAATTTTAAGAAAACTCTACTTTCGGATAGTCCCGTTGTTGCGCCGATGGAATGCGTTGAATATAGTCTTCGCAGCGTTCGGGAGCCGGTCGAAGACCGGATGAATGGGAGACGGTATTTGTTGTTGGGCCTGAAGTGCTCGCCGTGCTCGGCTAGCCCGTAGATGTCCTTTCCGCGTTTCTTCGTCGGAATGGCCGGCGTGCTGGTGGTGTTCGCCATCGTAACCTATCTGGGCACGCATTCCATCTGGACGACATTTGTCCAGACCTTGATTTGCGCGGTGTTGATCCAGCTCGGTTATTTCGGGGCCATCTTCTGGATGGTGCACCAGGCGCGCCGCCGGGCGCCGCCGGCCGATCTCGCAGCGCGCGCCGTCGAGCGGGATCAGGCAAGCGAGCGCGTGCCCGGCAGGCCGGCGGTCGTCCCGCGCATCGGCCATCCCCGCAAGCTCTGACGCGTCCGCTCCGTCGGCCTCCGCGCGACGGCTCGCCTGAAGGAATGTCTTGACCTTGCGCGCCCGAAAGCTGTGGAATCGGCCACGCGCCGGCAATGGCGACGGAGGAGAGGCCAGGCCATGCTGGGTTTTCGCACCAGGAATCCGCTGCGCGACCGCCAGACGGACGAAACCCGCCTGGAGCGGCTGCGGCGCACGCTGACCGACATCACGGGCGAGCTCGAAAAGGAGAAGGCCGGCTTCCAGGCGCGCTACGAGCGAGCCTCGACCGACGCGGCGTTCTCGCAGCAGGCCCTGGAAGATGGCCGCTCCGACGAATCCATCAGCATCCGCATCGACGAGCTGACCGCCTCGCTGATCACCTATTCCAACCGCATCGCGACGCTCGACCGCCAGCTCGCCTTCATGGCCCAGCTCGATGTCGAGATTACCGAATTCGCAGTCGCCGAGGCAGCTGCGCGGGACGCGATGCCCTGACGCGGGGTCGGCACTCCGAGCCCGACTGACGCCTAAACAGACGCCGCCCCACTGCTCCCCCAGCTGCAACCTTCGTTTGCATTTCGACCCAATGCTTAACGTTTTTTTGAGAAGCGGACGCTAGGGAAACGGAATGCTAAGCATTTTGTATCTCGTACAGGATTTAGCGGATCCTGCAGTCCGCCGTCGTGTTTTCATGCTTCGCCAAGGTGGCGCAAACGTAGCTCTCGCCGGATTTTTGCGCGGCGACAGCCCCTTGCCAGACTTCGATGGAATCGTCCCGGTCGTGCTGGGGCGAACCCATGATCGACGTTTCGGCCAACGTCTGATGGCGGTCGCCTGGGCCGCCGTCCGGCACCTGCGCGAGGCCCTCGCCGGCGGCATCCGGCCGGACCTGATCCTTGCGCGCAACCTCGAAATGCTCGCTTTGGCGGTGCGCGCGGCGCGTCAGTTTGCCGGCTCACGATTGCCGATCGTCTACGAAACGCTGGACATCCATCGCCTGCTGCTGCGGCGCGACCCGCTCGGTGCGGCCTTCCGCGCCGCCGAGCGCCGGCTCGGACGCCATGCCAAGCTGCTCATCACCAGCTCGCCGGCTTTCGAGCGCGAATATTTCCGGCCGCTGCGCCAGATCGATGCGCCGATCATGCTGGTCGAGAACAAGGTGCTGGCCCCTTCGACGGAGGTGGCCGGGTCGGCGGACTCGTTCCGTCAGCCGGGTCCGCCTTGGGTCATCGGCTGGTTCGGGGCGCTGCGCTGCCGGCGGTCGCTGTCCATCCTTTCCGAGTTTTCCCGTCGCATGGAAGGGCGCTTCATTATCCGCTTGCGGGGCCGGCCGGCCCAGACCGAGTTCGACAATTTCGCCAAGCTGGTGGCCCGCGAACCCTATGTCGAGTATCTGGGGCCGTATCGCTACCCCGACGACCTCGCCGCGATCTATCGCGAGGTTCATTTCGTCTGGGCGGTCGACCTGTTCGAGGTCGAGGGCAACTCGCGCTGGCTGCTTCCCAACCGGCTCTACGAGGGCTGCCGCTGGGGCGCCGTGCCGATCGCGCTCCGCGACGTCGAAGTGGGCCGCTACCTCGCCGAGCGCGGCGTCGGCCTGACGCTCGAGGAGCCGTCGAGCGAAGCGCTGGCGCGCCTGCTCGCTCCGGTCGACGGCCCGGCCCACGCTCGCCTGACGGACGCCATCGCCGGGTTTGATCCGGCGAATTGGGCGCATGGTTCGGCCGACTGCCAGTCGCTGGTCGACCGGCTGCGCAGAGTGGCGACGCAGGCGCCCGCCGCCTAGCCGCCGAGACGACGACGATGAGCGACCAGCCCATGTCCGTTCCGGGCCGTTGCATGGCGGTCCTTCCCTGCCTCGACGAGGCGGCGCATATCGCCGCGACGATCGACCGGCTTTCGCACGCCGCCGAGGCGCTCGGCATGCAGATCGTCGTGGTCGACGGTGGCAGCTCCGACGGCACCGTCGAGATCGTCAAGGGGATCGCCGACGCCGACGGCCGGGTCCGGCTGCTGCACAATCCGCAGCGCTTGCAGGGCGCCGCCGTCAACATGGCGGCGGCAGCCTGCGCGGCGGGCGAGGAGTACCTGATCCGCATCGACGCGCATGGCGACTATCCCCCGGATTACTGCCAGCAGCTGGTGGCGGAGGCCGAGCGCACCGGCGCCGATTCCGTCGTCGTGGCCATGCAGACCAAGGGAACGGGCCTGTTCCAGAAGGCCGCTGCCCTGGCGCAGAACTCCCGGCTCGGCAATGGCGGCTCGCATCACCGCGAGGGCGGCGGCGGTGGCTGGACCGATCATGGCCATCACGCGCTGATGCGCCTCGATGCCTTCCGCGCCGTCGGCGGCTATGACGAGACCTTCAGCCACAACGAGGATGCGGAGCTCGACTACCGGCTGCGGCAGGCGGGATTTCGCATCTGGCTCACCGACCGGACGGCGATGACCTACTATCCGCGGTCGTCGGTTCCGGCGCTGTTCCGCCAATATTTGAACTACGGGCGTGGCCGGGCCCGCAACATCCTCAAGCACCGGGCGTGGCCGAGGCTGCGCCAGCTGCTGCCGCTGGCGGTCGCGCCGGTGGTGGTCGGCAGCTCGCTCGCCTTCCTCAGCTGGGCGGCCTTCGTGCCCGCCGGCACCTGGATGCTGGCCTGCGTCGGCTACGGCGTCTGGATGGCGGTCGGAAAGCGCAACCCGTACGGCCCGCTGGCCGCCGTGGCGGCGATGGTCATGCACCTCGCCTGGTCGGCCGGTTTCTGGCTCCACCTGCTCGACTTCCGCCGCCGCCGCCGCAGGTCGGTCGCGCCATGACCGCCCCGATCGCCGACACGCCGCACATCGCCGTCGACGTGGCCGTCTGCACGTTCAGGCGCCCGCAGCTCGTCGAGACGCTTCGCTCGCTCGCCGCTCTCGCGGTGCCGGCGGGCGTCTCGGTCCGCCTCATCGTCGCCGACAACGACGTCGCCCCGACGGCACGCGACCGCGTCGACGCGCTGCGCGTGGCGGTGCCGTTCCCCATCTCCTACGTCCATTGCCCGGCCGCCAACATCTCGGTGGCCCGCAATGCATGCCTCGACAACGCGACCGGCGACTTCATCGCCTTCATCGACGACGATGCGACCTGCGCGCCGGGCTGGCTGGCCGCGCTGCTCGCCACGGCGCGCCTCACGAATGCCGACATCGTGCTCGGCCCGGTGGTCGCGACCTATCCCGACGCGGCGCCCGACTGGGTCAGGCAGGCGGATTTCCATTCCGTCAGGCCAGTCTGGGTCGGCGGCGAGATCCGCACCGGCTACACCGGCAACGCGCTCCTGCGCCGCGCCGCCACCGCCGTCAGCGGCCGCCGCTTCGACCTGGCGCTTGGCCAGACCGGCGGCGAGGACACTGACTACTTCGGCCGGTTGCACGAGGCCGGCGGCCATATCGCCTTCGCGCCCGACGCGCTGGTCTGCGAAGAGGTGCCGCTCGCCCGGACCCGGCTGGCCTGGCTCGCCAAGCGGCAGTTCCGCTCGGGCCAGACCCACGGCCGTCGCGTCGGCGCGCGGGCCCGCGGACCCTTCGCCCGCGCCGCCTCCGTCGCCGTCTGCGGCGCCAAGGTGGCCTTCTGCCTCGCCGCAGCCCTCCTCGGCGCCGCCTCGGTCCGCCGCCGCAACGCCAGCCTTTTGCGCGGCCTGCTGCATGTCGGCGCGCTCAGCGGCCTGCTCGGCCTGCGCGAGATCAGGCTTTATGGACAGCCGCGGGAGGCGACGCGATGACCGCCGCGCCGCCCGACGTCAGCGTCGTCATCGCCGCCTTCGAAGCGGAGGCGACGATCGCCGGAGCGATCGACAGCGCGCTGGCGCAGCGCGGCGTCAGCATCGAAGTCGTCGTGGTCGACGACGGCTCGCGCGACCGCACCGCTGAGATTGCCGCCGACTTCGCGGACGACCGGATGAGGGTGCTCATCCTGCCCGAAAATCGCGGGCCCGGCGGCGCGCGCAACGCCGGCTTTGCGGCGGCGCGTGGCCGCTGGATCGCCGTGCTCGACGCCGACGACGCGATGCTTCCCGGCCGCCTCGCAGCCATGATCGCGCGCGGCGAGGCCGAGCATGCGCAGATTATCGTCGACAATTTACAAGTCGAGCGTGCCGGCCGCAGCGACCGCGAGGCGATGTTCGATCCCGGCCTGCTGGCGCGCAGCGGCACGATCGACCTGGCGGCGTTCATTTCCTCCAGCCGGCTCTTCGAGACGACCTTCTCCTTCGGCTATCTGAAGCCGGTCTTCCGCGCCGGGTTCCTCTCGGCCCACCGCCTCCGCTACGACGAGTCGCTGCGGATCGGCGAGGACTACGTCTTCCTAGCGTCGGCGCTCGCCCACGGTGCTCGCTGCGTGGTCGAACCGACACCCGGCTACCTGTACCGGATCCGCGACGGCTCGATCTCGCGCGTGCTGGAGCCGCATCACGTCGAGGCCATGCTCGCCGCCGATCGCGCCTTCCTCCGCGACCACGCGCTCGACGCGTCGGCCAGGCAAGCGCAGGCTCGGCGCACGCGGAGCCTCGAGCGGGCGGCCTCATTCCTGGCGCTGGTCGGGCATCTGAAATCGCGCGCGCCGCTGCTGGCCCTGGCCGTCGCGCTGCGCGACCCCTCGGCGCTGTGGCACCTGCGCATGCCGATCGGCGTGCGGCTGAAGCGCTGGTCGCCGCTGGGCGACGCCACCTGGCGCCGCTTGGCGTCGTTCCTCACACCAATGGGCGCTCGCGACGGGAGGCGGGCAGCGCCGAAATTCGACAGGCAAAGCCCATGAACCAGTTGCCGTTCCTTCCCGAAAGCAGGCCGCCCCTGCCGGTCCGCCGCAGCGAGGCGGCCGACGGCACCATCGACCTCGACCAGCTCTACCGCGTCGCGGTCCGGCGCGCCCGCGTCGTCGGCCTCTGCGTTGCGCTGGGCCTGGCGGCGGGCATCGCCTACCTGCTGCTCGCCACGCCGATTTACACCGCCGGCGCGCGCATCCTCCTCGACGAGAGCCTCACCAAGTTCGCCGAGGACGAGGGGCCGAGCCCGGCCAACACGATGAAGACCGACTCCAACCTCTTGACCCAGGTCGAGATCATGAAGTCGAGCCGGCTGGCGCTCGTCGTCGCCGACCGCGAGAAGCTCGCCGACGACGCGGCCTTCATGAACCCGCCGCAGTCGCCGTTCGGCTGGGTCAAGTCGCGCCTCAAGGCGGTCGCCGCGCTGGTCGATTTCTGGTCGGCGCCTCCGTCCGAGGCCACCCTCCGCAATTCGCGGCGCCACCAAGCGGCGGGGCTCCTGCAGAAGGCCCTCAAGGTCGAGCGCGTCGGCCGCAGCTTCGTCATCGACCTCGCCTATTCCTCGCACGTGCCGGAGCTCGCGGAGCGCATCGCCCGCGCCTATTCCGAGGCCTATCTGGCGGACCAGCTGGACGCCAACTTCGATGCCACCGAGCGCGCCACGCTGTGGCTGCAAGAGCGCCTTGGCGACCTCCGGGAGTCCTCGCAGGCCGCTGCGCTGGACGTCGAGCGCTTCCGCTCCGAGAACGGCCTCACGGCCGCCCGCGGCGAACTGATGTCGGAGCGGCAGCTGGCCGATCTCAACAGCCAGCTGATCCTCGCCCAGGCCGACACGGCGAGCGCGTCGGCCCGCTACGAGCAATACCGCTCCATCGTCGCCGGCGGCGAGGCCAACGCCGTGAAGAATGCGACCATCTCGTCGAAATCGGTTGGCGGCAATGCGATCATCGACCCGTTGCGGACCCACTATCTGTCGATCACCAAGCGCGAGCAGGAGATCGCCGGGCGCTTCGGTGCGGACCATCCGGAGGCCGTCGACCTGCGCCGCGAGCAAGCCGACGTCGCTGGCCAGATCTTCCAGGAGCTGAAGCAGCTCACCGAGAGCTACCATACGGAGTGGGAAGTGGCCCGTTCCCGCGAGGCCTCGCTGCGCGAAAGCATCGGCAAGGTGGCCGGCGAGAAGTCGGAGTCGAGTGGCGCGCTGGTCGAGCTGCGCGACCTGGAGCAGAAGGCCTCGGCGCTGAAGACCCTCTACGAGAGCTACCTCGCCCGCTACGAGGAGGCCTCGCAGCAGCGCTCGTTCCCGATCGCCAAGGCCCGCGTCATCTCCGAGGCCGGCGTGCCGAATTCTCCGTCGAGCCCCCAGCGCAGCGTGGTGCTCGGCCTCGCTCTGGTGTTCGGGCTGATGGTTGGCGGCATCGTCGCCGCCTGGCAGGAGTTCCGCGACCGTGCCTTCCGCCTCGGCGACGAGGCGCGTGACGAGCTGGGGATGAAGTTCCTCGGCTACCTGCCGATCATCGGCGGCTCGGCGCTCGAACGCACCAGGCGGGAGAAGCGTAGCCCAATGTCGGACCCGGCCGACGAGCCAGCGTTTCGCAGCGTCATGCGCATCGCCATCGACCAGCCGGGCTCGCAGTTTGCCGAGACGCTGCGCAGCGCCCGCATCGCCGTCGAAACGATGCTTCCCTCCGTCGGCTGCAAGGTCATCGGCATCGTCTCCGCTCTGCCCAACGAGGGCAAGTCGACGGTGGCCGCGAACTTCGCCGGGCTGATGGCCGCCAACGGGGCGCGCACGCTGCTGATCGATGGCGATCTGCGCAACCCCGGCCTGAGCCGCATGCTGGCGACGCCGCCGGCCCATGGCCTGGTCGAGTCGATCACCGGCGAGCTCCCCTGGCAGGCGGCCGTCCGCGTCGACCGCCGGACGCGCCTGGCGATCCTCCCGGTGCGCGAAGGCAAGGTCGCCCATACCAGCGAGCTGATCTCCTCGAAAGGCATGAAGCGCATCATCGAAGGCGCCCGCGAGAAGTTCGACGTCATCGTCGTGGACCTGCCGCCCCTGGCGCCGGTGGTCGACGCCAAGGCCTTCGCGCGCCTGGCCGACGGCTTCCTCTTCGTCGCCGAATGGGGCGCCACGCCGCGCCTGCTGGCGCGCTCCGTGTTGCAGTCCGAACCCCAGCTCGCCGGCAAGATGCTGGGCGTGATCCTGAACAAGACGGACATGAAGCAGCTTGGCAGCTACAGCGGCTTCGGCAGCTCGGAGAATTACCTGGAGGCCTATTCCGACTACTACGTCGACAAGTCGAGCATCAAGACCGCCCGACCGCCCGCACGCGCTAGCTAACCGGCGCGGCCGGTACCGTCACCGACAGGATGCGCCCGCCCTTGCCGGAGATCCGCGCTGCGGTCAGCCGTCCGGACTGGAACGCCCCGGTGTCGAGGTTGAGCCGGCGGCCCTCGAGCCCGGCACGAGCCACCGGCGTATGGCCGTGCACCACCCAGCGCGTCAACAGATGCGCCTGGTCGTAGAACTCGGAGCGGATGAACATCAGGTCGCGATCCGACTGCGCCTCGATCGACAGCCCCGGCCGGATGCCGGCATGCACGAAGAGATGGCTCTTCGCGTCGATCAGGATCGGCAGACCGCGCAGGAATTCGACATGCTCCTGCGGGATCTGCCGGCGCACCAGCGCCAGCCGCTCGCCCGGCGCCAGCATCGAGATCATGTGCGTGTAGTCGATCCCGTACGACCTCAGCGTCGGAACGCCGCCCATCTGCGCCCATTCCTGAAGCGACAGCGAGCCGTCGACGGCGTCGAGCATCAGCATTTCATGGTTGCCGGCCAGGCAGATCCGCTCGAAGCCTTCCGGCGGCGGCTCCAGCAAATGGTCGAGCACCCGTGCAGGAGTTGGCGCCCCGGTCGACATAGTCGCCGAGCATGATCATCACCTTGCGGCCGGGCAGCGCGGCTGCGTCGGCGACGATCTTGCGCTCCAGCGCCACCAGCGCGTCATAGCAGCCGTGCACGTCGCCGATCGCGTAGACCACCGCATCCGCAAAATCGAGGGACAGGCGAGCCCGCTTCGCAGGTCGCGACGGCTTGTCCCAACCCATGATCTCGGCCAGGCTTCTGATCAACCGCGAGCTCCTCCGAATGCCGCCGGCAGGCGCCCAGAGCGATGTCCTGGAGCATGATCCCGAAAACTGGCCATCCTGTCGCTGGAGACCATTGCTCTATCAGGTCAACGGAGCGTGATGGCATTTGCAGAAAGGTCATCACGCTCTGGCGCCGGCCGGCGTTCATGGACGAGGAAAGGCCGAGCGTCAATTGCCGGCCGGGCCGGCAGCTTCAACCACTTTGCGGTATAGGTGCCAGGTGGCATGTCCCAGGATGGGAATCACCACCGCGAGCCCGGCAAACAGCGGGATCGAGCCGAGCACCAGCAGAGCGGCCACGATCAGCCCCCAGATCGCCATGGTGACCGGGTTTGCCAGCACCGCTCGCCCGGAGGTGTACATGGCGTCGTAGGCGCCGATGTCGCGGTCGAGCAGAATCGGGAAGGCGATCACCGTGGTGGCCAGCACCACCACCGCGAAGATGAAGCCGACCAGGTTGCCGACGACGATCAGCATGAAGCCCCGCTGCGTCGTCAGCACGTCGCTGACGAACGAGCTCAGCGATTCCGGCGGCCGCGCCCCGAAGTACCATTGGTAGAGGCCCTGGGCGGCGAGCAGCCACGCCACGAAGACGGCGAGCAAAAAGAGCCCGACGGCGGCGATCGACGGCAGCGCCGGCGATTGCCGAACCTCCAGCGCATGCCACCAAGAGGTATCCATGCCGGCCTCGCGGCGGCGGCTGATCTCGTAGAGACCGAGCGCGGCGAACGGCCCGAGCAGCGCGAAGCCCGACATCAGCGGGAACAGCAGCGGCAGCGCATTGTTGCCGGACGTCCAGGCGGCGAGCACCACCCCGACCAGCGGATAGATCAGGCACAGGAACACGTAGTGCGACGGCTTTTCCCAGAAATCGTCGAACCCTTTGTGCAGGGCATCGATCAGGTCGGAAACGCCGATCTTCCGCACGTTGGGATGGACCAACGTGTCGCTCGAGCCTGCAATGACGTGAAAGCCTGTCATGCCCGTCCTCCTGTTTCTTGGAGCGGTCGCGCCGCGTCGACTGCCGGTCCCCCCGGCCGGTCACGCGAGGCGACCTGGTCTTAGCCAGGCAACCATACACGGTCTGCGGCCATTTGTCCCACGGCAGAAATCTACCAGGGGAAGCGAAAACCGGCATTGCGCCGGAGCACCTTGCTCGCCGACCGCAGGGCCCCTTGCGTCGACAACCGCGCCCATCCCTGCACCGCTACGGGCTCGAACCCCAAGCCGCGCCACAGGCCGGAATTGTAGGAATCGAATGGCGCCAGCCAGGGCTCCCGGTCGCCGAACTGCGGCAGCCAGACCAGCGGGCCGCCATGGCCGGGCCGCACCTCGTTCTCGACGATCACGTTGTTGTAGAGGCGCGGGCCGAGCCCTGCCTGCCGGGCTCCCGGAACGAACGGAACAGCGTTGCGGAACACCTCGAAGCCGAGCAGGGCGAGTCGCTTGGCGGTCGCGTCGAGCGCCGCCGGGATCGGCGGGAAATCGGCGGCCCGCCCGTTGCCGGCGAGCTTGGCGTCGGCGACGACGATCTTCGGTCGACCGTCGACAGTCTGCAATCCGGTGAGCGAGATGAAGCGGTCGATCGCGCCGCCGAACTGCTGCAGGCGGTAGCTGTCGCCGACGCTGCCCGGCGTCGGCGCGGCGCGTGTCTCGCCATAGCCGTAGCCGACCACGTAGAGCTGACGCTCGTCGAGCCGCGCCAGGCGTTTGAAGGCGGTGTCTGACGCGCCCTCGCGATCGATCAGCGCTTGCGTCAGGTCGATGCTGTCCTGCCCGACAAGCTTGAAATCGGGGCCGACCAGCAGATTGCAGCCGGCGAGCGCGAAAGCCCCGGCCTCGGCCGTCGATCCTGACGCCGTCGAGAGGATGGAGGCATAGTCGGGCGCCGCGCCGTTCTGCGGCCTGACGAAGGTGCTGCCGCTCTCGGCCGCCACCACCAGCACGCCGTCCTGGATCCACTCCGTGCCGCCCGAGTTGCCGGTGTCTGCCAGCGGCGCCGCCACGGCGCGTCCCTCGGCAGCGAGTCCGAGGCCGTCCAGCCAGCGGCCGGCATCGGCTTCCGTCGTCGGATCGACGAGCGCCTTGACCGCCACGCCGGCGGGCAGCGAGTGCAGGAAATGGCCGAGCGCCACCAGCAAGGTTCCGAGCGCAGGATTGCGCCCGAAGCACCCTTGCGGGAGCGCGACGGCGATTTCCTGAATCGCGCCTCCGCAATCCGGCAACAGGCCGGACGCGGACGGCAGGCGACGGCTCATTGCCCCTCAAGCTTTCCGAGACGCCCCGATGATCTCGACGCCGAGAATCTCCACATTTCTCGGTGCTGGCAAGCCGCTTGGGCGGCCATTGGAATGTCTTTCACCAGCAATCGTCCCCGGCGAGGTTCTACCCCTGTCGGCGATACGAAAGTTGCTCAATTGGAGCCGATCGGGAAATGAACTTCCAAAATTCGTTCGATATTAGCGATCGACAATGTCTAGTAACTTGCTAGACTATTAACGAATTCGGAGGTCCCCTATGGCGTTTTTGACGCAGTCGAACCCCCAGCGAAGCCTTTCCACCTTTTCCCGCGGCCCTCGCACTCGCCTGATCGGCGAGGCGCTTGCAGCGCTTGCCTTCGTTTTGGCCGTGGGTTTCACGGCCGCCGTCGTCTGCGGCCTCGTGAGCGGCTGACCGGCTGCCGGCACTGCGAAGCCGGATTCTTCTTCCTCGTCGTCATGTCGCCTGGGTGGCACCGTCCACCCCCCGGGATCGGAGGAGAGCATGCAGATCGAATTCGTCGCCCACACAGCTGAGACTGCCGTCGGCGCCGGGAGCCTCGACCGGGATGCCCTGCGCGACTTCGCTTGCGCGGCCGAGGAGGCCGGCTTCGGTGGCCTCGCGGTCGCCGGGCTGCCGTCCGGCCAGGACGTCGCGGCTGTCGCCTCCTTCATCCTGCACAGCACCGACACGCTCGGCGTGTTGCTGCGCCATCGCGTCGGCGCGGTGCCGCCGACGATCGCCGCCCAGCACCTGGCGACGCTCGACCAGCTGAGCGGCGGGCGGGTCGCCGTGGCCTTCGAGCCCGACCGGCTGGCGCCCGGCGAGACCCAGGAGGACAGCCTGGACCGCGTCGACGAATATCTGGTGCTGCTGAAGCGGCTCTGGGCCAACGAGCACGCCTTCGACCACGAGGGCGCCTTCTACAGCATGGTGGGTGCCTTCTCGGCGGCCAAGCCCTACGGCCGGCCTCGCATCCCGCTGTCGCTCGGCGGCTTGACCGGCAGCGCCATCAAGGTCGCTGCCAGGCACGCCGACATCTTCGAATTGCCCGACGCCGATGCCGTCGAGCTCGGCCGCATCGTCGAGCGCGTGCGGGCCGCTGCAGCCGGCCACCGGCGGGCCGACGAGATCCGCTTCTCCTGCCGCGTGCGGCTGGGGGTCGGCGCCGACGTCTCGGCGGAGCGGCTGGCGCTGGCCGTGCTCGCCCTTCACGACCTCGGCGTCGCCGAGTTCCGTGTATCAGGCCTCGGCGATGCGCGGGAACTGGCCGAGTTCGGCCAGGCGGTGATCCCGCTGGTGCGGCGCACCGTCTCGCACCACGCGTCCCAGGCCCGCTTGCCGGATGCCGGAAATGCGCGCCTGTCGGCCGTCAGATCTGGTATTTGAGGCCGGCCACCAGGTCGTCATTGGCGGCGACGTCGCGCATCTCCGCGAGGCTTCGATTGTCGAGCACCGCGGCGACCGCCTGGCGCACTTCGAGCATCATGTGGCGGACGCGGCAGCTCTCCTCGTCGCAATCCTCGCACCGCTGGTACTGGGTCCGGCTGGCGCAGGGCAGCGGCGCCAACGGCCCGTCGAGCACGCGCACCACATGGCCGATCTTGATCTCCGACGGCAGCTTGGCCAGCCGGTAGCCGCCATCCTTGCCCTTGCGGCTCTGCACGAAGCCGGCATTGCGCAGCTCGCCCAGGATGGCATCGAGGAATTTCTTGGGGATGTTGTTGGCGACGGCGATCTCGTTGACGAAAGCGAGCTGTCCGGCAGGCAGTTCGGAAAGGTGGACGAGGGCCTTGAGCCCGTATTTGCCTTTTTTGGTGAGCATGCCCCGTACGCTCGCTTAGATTCGTCGCCTCGTGCCGTGGTGCCCGCCGTTTGTGCGCAAATGATGGCGGACCTCCGCGACGCATCGCCCCGCGGGTTGCCCCGGCCGCCCGAATTCGGCCATACTGTCCGACAGGCAGCAGCAGGCCTCAGGCGGGCCGGACGGAGAAAGGGCGTGAGCGTCCCTGAGGGCGCGTGGGGCGACCGTGGCGGCGGGCGGACCGGAACCTGAGAGGAGACACCTGACATGCGCCATTTGCTGCCCCCGCTTCACGAAGGCCACGCCCCGATCGTCCTGCACTATGCGTTCGAGGAAGCGCTCGATGCCTTCGAGGCGTGGCGTCCGGGCCAGCCGGAGCCGTCGGTCGACTGCGACGGCCAGCCGACCGCCATCAGCGCGGTGTTCGGGCGCATGCGCAGCTGCACGGATATCCTGCCGGTGCGCATTCTCGAGGAGATCGCCGCCGTGCTCGACGAGCCGGCGCTTGCCGAGTTCACCGCCAGCCAGACCACCTATGCGGAAGCCGCGCGCATCCTGCGGGCGCTCTGCGTGGACCGCCTCAAGGCCTGATTAGGCATCGGCGCGAGTCGCGTCGCCGAGATCGAGCACGAACGGCACGCCCTCGGTGGCGTCGACCCCGCGCCCGATCTCCGCGATCGCGCTCACCATGCGGCCGTCGCGCCCGAGCTTTGCGTCGGCCAGCGCGATCAGCCGCTGGTTAGGCGTCGCCGAGGGCGAGGCCCGGCGCAGCGCCGCCGCGAGCTCGGCCTCGTCACGCTCGGGATAGAGCACGCAGGCGATGATGTAGGCCGCCGCCGTCGAGCGGCTGATGCCGGCAAAGCAATGCACGACGATGGGCTTGGCGCGGTCCCAGTTCCGGGCGAAGGCGATCAGCTCCTCGACATGGGCGTCGCGTGGCGGCTCCATGTCGGGCAGCTCCTCGACGATGTCGTGCATCGACAGAAATAGGTGGTTCTCCAACGCCACGGCGTCGGGTCGCTCGACCAGCGTTCCTTGCGTCAGCAGCGAGACGATGCGTCCGGCGCCCGTCGCGGCGACGGTGGCGTGGAGCTGGCTGAGCGGGCAGACATGGATCGTCGTCATCAGGCACTTTCTCGTTGCGGCGCTGCCCGGCGCCAGGATGTCAGGGCATGCGACAGCCGGCTCCAGCCGGCCTCGTCGGGGGGAAGGCCGAAGCGCAGCCGTTGCTTCTGTCCGGCGAAGTTGCGGACCAGGATACCATGGGCGCCGAGCGTGTCGAACAGCCTCGAAGCGTCGGCATGGTCGATAGAGCGGAACAGCCCCGTGCCGCCGGTGACGGCAAGGCCGTGCGCCGCAAGCAGCGCGTCGAGCCGGCCGGCCTCGTCAGCGAGCCTGTCGCGCATCGCCGCCTGCCAGTCGCGGTCCGCCAGCGCCGCCATGCCGGTCTCCAGCGCCGGCCCGGAGACCGCCCACGGCCCCAGCCGCCCGGCGATCGCAGCCGAGAGCGTCGGGTCGGCGAGCGCGAAGCCGAGCCGCAACCCCGGCAGCCCGTAGAACTTACCGAACGACCGCAGCACCACCAGCCCCGCCCGCCCGGCATGGCCGGCGAGGCTTTCGACGCCGGCTCCCGCCGCCTCCATGAAGGCCTCGTCGACGACCAGCAGGCCGCCGCGCGCGCAGAGCCGGTCGGCGATCGACAGCAGCGCGTCGCGGCGCGTCACCCGGCCGTCCGGATTGTTGGGGTTGACGACCACGGCGAGCGACGCCTCCGCCAGCTCGGCGACGTCCCGGGTCTCGGTCACCTGGTGGCCGGCCAGCGCCGCGGCGCGGCGATGCTCGGCATAGGTCGGCGACAGGATGGCGGCGCGACCGGGCGCCACCAGCGCGGCCAGCAGCGGCAAAAGGATCTGCGTTCCGGGAGACGCAACGGCCCGGCCAGGCGGCGCGACACCGTAGGCCGCCGCCGCCCGCGCCTCCAGCGCCGCGATCCGGCCGGGCTCCGGCAACCGCGAGAAGGCGGTAGCGGGCAGCGCCGAAACTGGATAGGAGTGCGGATTGATCCCGGTGGAAAGGTCCAGCCAGGGCTGCGCGGCGTGCGGAAACAGCGCCTGCGCACGCTCCAGGCTGCCGCCGTGATCGTCGATCGCTGCCGTTTCCTCGCTGCCCCGGAAGCCCATGTCAGTTCTGCTTGCTTTCCTGTCTCTGCTCATCGAACGCTTTGCCGGTTATCCCGAGCCGCTTCTCAAGGCGATCGGCCATCCCGTTACTTGGATCGGCGGCCTCGTCGGCTGGCTCGACCGCACCTTCAACCGCGAGGAGGAGCCGGAAGACCGGCGCCGCCGCAACGGCATCGTGGCGGCGGCGGTGATCGTGCTCGTGCCGGCGCTGGCGGCTGCCGTGCTGGGCGCCATCTTCTCGCTGATTCCCCTGGGCATCGTCCTCGCGGCCATCGTCGCCACCAGCCTGGTCGCCCAGCGCAGCCTCGAGGACCATGTCGCCGAGGTCGCCGATGCGCTGGAGATCGGCGGCGCCGTGGCCGGCCGCAAGGCGGTTTCCCGCATCGTCGGCCGCGACACCGAGCCGCTCGACGAGGCCGGCGTCGCCCGGGCGGCGATCGAGAGCCTGGCCGAGAACTTCTCCGACGGCGTGGTGGCGCCGGCCTTCTGGCTTTCGGTCGGCGGGCTCGCCGGCGGCGCGCGCCTACAAGGCCGTCAACACCGCCGATTCGATGATCGGCCATCGCACCCCGCGCCACCAGGCGTTCGGCTGGGCCGCGGCGCGGCTGGACGACCTCGTCAACCTGCCCGCCTCGCGCATCTCGGCCCTGCTCATCGTCTGCGCGGCGGCAATCCTGCCTGGCGCCTCGGCGGGCGAGGCCTGGCGCGTCATGGTCCGCGACGCCCGCCGGCACCGCTCGCCCAACGCCGGCTGGCCCGAGGCGGCGATGGCCGGCGCCCTCGGCCTGGCGCTCGCCGGGCCGCGCCTCTACGACGGCGAGGAGGTGGCCGACGCCGTCATGGGCAGGGGCGGCCGGCGCGAAGCGACCGCCGAGGACATCCGCCGGGCGATCCGCGTCTACTGGCTGGCCGACGTGATGCTGATCGTCTTGGTCGGCCTGCTGGCGCTGCTGCTGGTGGCCTGAGCGGCCCATCAGAACTCGATTCCCTCCTGCGCCTTCACGCCGGCCGCGAAGTGGTGCTTCGCGGCACCCATCTCGGTCACCAGGTCGGCCGCCGCGAGCAGCGCCGGCTTGGCATTGCGGCCCGTCACCACCACGTGCAGGTCGGGCCGGCGCGCGACGAGCGTCGCCACCACCGCGTCGAGCGGCAGGTAGTCGTAGCGCAGCGCGATGTTGAGCTCGTCGAGCACCACCAGGCTGATCGCCGGATCGGCCATCAGCGCCTTCGCCGTCGCCCAGGCGCGCTCCGCAGCAGCGATGTCGCGGGCGAGGTCCTGCGTTTCCCAGGTGAAGCCTTCGCCCATCGTGTGCCAGCGCACACGCTCGCCGAAGGCGGCGAAGGCGTCCTTCTCGCCGCTCGACCAGGCGCCCTTGATGAACTGCACGACGCCCACCGTGCGGCCGTGGCCGAGCATTCTCAGCGCCAGGCCGAAGGCGGCCGTCGACTTGCCCTTGCCGGGACCGGTGTTGACGATCAACAGCCCCTTCTCGATCGTCTTGCCCGCCACCTCGGCATCCTGCACCGCCTTGCGCTTGGCCATCTTGGCGCGGTGCCGTTCCTGGTCCTGCTCGTCGGTCGACTGCATCTATTTCACCGTCATCGCCAGCCCGGCGACCATGAAAAGCACCCGGTCGGCGCGGGCCGCGACCTTCTGGTTGAGCCGCCCCGCCGCGTCGCGGAACTGCCGGGCGAGCGCGTTGTCGGGGACGATCCCCAGCCCCACCTCGTTGGCCACCGCCACCCACGGCCCGCGCGGCGCGCCGAGCACGGCCGCCAGCCGCTCGCCTTCCGCCTCGAAATCCGCGCCGGCCAGCATCCGGTTGGATAGCCACAGCGTCAGGCAGTCGACCAGCACCGCCTGCCCGGCGGGCACCGCTTCGAGCGTTGCGGCGAGCTCGTGCGGCGCCTCGATCGTCTGCCAGCCTTGCTCGCGCCGCGCCCGATGCGCCGCGATGCGGTCGCGCATCTCCTCGTCGAAGGCCTGGCCGGTGGCGAGGTAGTGCCACGGGCCGGCGCCGGCACTCGCCAGCCCTTCCGCATGCGCGCTCTTGCCCGAGCGCGCCCCGCCCAGCACCAGCGTCAGCGAGCCGTCAGGCAAGGCGCCCGGCCAGCCCGCCCTCGGTCCGGGTCAGCCGCCCGCGGACGACGCCGATGAGCGCGCCGAGGATCACCCAGAAGACGAGGTTGGTCACCGTCACCGCCACCACGAATTCGTGGTGCAGCCCGGCCGGCACCGGCGAATCGTGGCTCGCCGGCTGCGGCGCTCCGACCACGTGCGGCGCCACGATCAGCGCCACGCCGATCAGCGCCGGCAGCAGCGAGCGCGAAAACGCGATCAGCCCCAGCCCGCCCGCCGTGGCGAGCACGGTGGCGATCCACCAGACCTGCCGGGCCACCAGGTCGGCAGCGGGCATGGCCGGCAGCTCCGGCGGCAGCCCGAGGCCGGGCGCCAGCGTGAACACGGCAAAGCCGGCGAGGCCCCAGACGAGCCCCTGGCGCCAGCCGGCGATGCCGCCCAGCGCCTCCGACACGGCGACGAGCACCAGCGCGAAGCCGATCCCCGTCACCACGTTGGCCGCCGCCGTATAGGCGAAGCGCTCGAAGCCGTCGGCGGGGGCCCAGGCCGCCTCGCCATGGTCGTGCGGCTCGACGGCGGCTGCGGCGTCGCCATGGTCGTGGCCGGCGGCGGCAGTGTCAGCTGCCGGCGCGGCGGCGTTCTCGAAGGTTTCCGCCTGCAGGATCAGCGGCACGGTGGCGAAGCTCTGCATGGCGGCCATGGCGATTCCGGCCAGCAAGCCGGCGATCGCCGCGACGAACACGACGTTGCGAAACAGGGTCATGAGTGAAAGCCTTCGTCAGTGGCAGGGAAACGCCATCGAATGGCGATAGTCGTGCGCGGCGTTGTGGGCGGCCTCCACATGGGAGAAGCCGACGAAGCCGATGACGAAGAAGCCGAGCAGCGCGGCGAGCCCGAGCTGCAGGAGGCGCGACGTGGAGGTTGCGCTGAGGGTGCTGGTTGTCGTGGTCACGATGTCGAGGTCCTCTCGCCCTCCACCCGAGGGCCTTCGCGTTAAAGGGCGTCGCCGGCCGGTCTCCTGGCTCGCGGATCGCAGCGCCTTCCCGCCTTCCCGGATCGCTCCAGTGGCTGTTGGGGGCGCTAGCCGCATACAGTTGCGGGGGCAGCCGCGGCTTCGAACGCTTGGTCCTTACCGCATTCCCTCTTTCGGCTCTCACCGAAAACCGACGACGCCGCGACTATAAGCGAAATTCCCACCACGGCAAACCCAATTCGGCCGCGTTGACAGCCGCCCCGGGCGCCGCGTAACGTCCGCCCTCGACGGTCCCTTCTCGGCAACGGGAGGGGCGAAGAGGGAATGCGGTGCGGGCACGATCGCCCAAATCCGCAGCTGTCCCCGCAACTGTAAGCGAAGAGCCTCGACCGAATGCCACTGGGCCAGGCCCGGGAAGGCGGGAGCAGGCGACGACCCGCGAAGCCAGGAGACCTGCCGTCACCAACTGAACGCCGGAGCCGGGCGGGGTGCCCTGGACCGGTTTCTCCGCGTCGCCGCGCCAGGCTTGGCCTGCGCGGCCGCCCGCACCCCGCGAATCGATGCTGGTCGGAGTGCGACGCTTGGACGACGAGGCACCAACCGAAATTCCGCAAGGCGCTGGCGCGGCGGTCACCGTGGTGGTCTGCGAGACGTGCCGCGACGCCACCGGCTCGGATGCCCATCCGCGCCCCGGTGCGCTGCTCGCCGAGGCGACCCGGCGGGCCGCGGCGGGCACCCGCGTCGCCACCGCGCGCGTCGAATGCCTCGGCAATTGCAAGCGCCGGCTGAGCGCCGCCATGTTGCGCCCCGACGCCTGGAGCTACGTGTTCGGCGATCTCACCGTCGACAGCGCCGCCGACCTGGTGGCCGGCGCGCTGCTGTTTGCCGATTCGGAGGACGGCCTGATTCCCTGGCGCGGCCGTCCCGACAGCCTGAAGCGCGGGCTCGTCGCCCGCATCCCCCCGCTCTCTCAAGCGAAAGTCGATCGATGACCGCACTTCCCGAACGCGTCCCCTGCACCGTCGTCACCGGCTTCCTCGGCGCCGGCAAGACCACGCTGATCCGCCATGTGCTCGAAAATGCGCGGCGGCCGCCGCCTCGCCATCATCGTCAACGAGTTCGGCGACGTCGGCATCGACGGCGATATCCTCAAGGGATGCGGCGCCGAGACCTGCCCGGAGGAGAACATCGTCGAGCTCGCCAATGGCTGCATCTGCTGCACCGTGGCCGACGATTTCGTGCCGGCGCTCGACCAGATCCTCGCCCGCGAGCCGAAGGTCGACCACATCCTGATCGAGACCTCCGGTCTGGCGCTGCCCAAGCCGCTGGTCCAGGCCTTCCAATGGCCGTCGGTCAGGAGCCGCGTCACCGTCGACGGCGTCATCGCGGTGGTCGACGGCCCGGCGCTGGCGGAAGGCCGCGTCGCCGCCGACCTCGATGCGCTGAGCGCCCAGCGCGCCGCCGACGGCTCGCTCGACCACGATGACCCGGTCGAGGAGGTGTTCGAGGACCAGGTCGCCTGTGCCGACCTGATCGTCCTGTCGAAGAGCGACCTGCTCGACCGCGCCGCGCCACGATCGCGCCGAGGCGCTGGTCGCCGGGCACCTGGCCCGCGCCGTCAAGGTCGTGCCGACGAGCCAGGGCAGGATCGACCCGTCCGTGCTGCTCGGCCTCGGCCTGGCCGTCGAGGACGACATCGAGAACCGCCGCACCCATCACGACGACGAGGCCGACCACGAGCATGACGATTTCGACAGCTTCGTCGTCGAGCTGCCGGCCGTCGCCGCGCCCGGAGGCCCTGGCCCGCCGCGTCGCCGCGGCCGCCGAGGCCGAGAACGTGCTCAGGGTGAAGGGCTTCGTCGAGGTCGCCGGCAAGCCGATGCGGCTTTTGGTGCAGGCCGTCGGGCCGCGCGTCGCCCATCATTTCGACCGCCCCTGGGCGCCTGGCGAGACGCGCCGGAGCCGCCTGGTGGTGATCGGCCTGAAGGGGCTCGACCGGCCGGCGGTCGAGCGCATCCTAGCCGGCTAAGGAAAGGCGGCGCCGTGCACATCCTGGCCACCACCTCCGCCTCGATCGACGATCTCGCCGAGCCCGTCGACCTGCGCCAGCAGCCTGCGGACCTGGTGGCGCTCTCCTTTTCCGACAGCGATCTCGCCGGCCTGGGCGACGCCTGGCGCGACGGCGCCGCCGGCGGGCCTGTCGATGCGGCTCGCCGCGCTCGCCGATCTCCGGCATCCGATGTCGGTCGATCTCTGGGTCGACAGCGTCGCCGCCCATGCCAAGGTCGTCCTGGTGCGCCTCCTCGGCGGCCACGACTGGTGGCGCTACGGCTGCGACCGGCTGGCGGCGCTGGCGCGCGAAAAGGGCATCGCGCTGGCGCTTCTGCCCGGCGAGTGCCGGGCGGTCGACGAGCGCCTGGTCGAAGCCTCGACGCTGCCGCGCGACGAGCTCGACGGCCTGCTCGCCTTCTTCCGCGAAGGCGGGCCCGAGAACATGCGCGGCCTGCTCGGCCGCCTGGCGGCGCTCGCCGGCGGTCCGGCTGCCGCGGCAGAGGCCACGCCCGTCCCGCGGGCCGGGCTCTATCTGCCCGGCAAGGGCATCGTCGAGCTGGACGACGCGATCGCCGCCCGCGACCCGGCGCGGCCGGTCGTGCCGATCCTCTTCTACCGCTCCATGCTGCTCGCCGCCGACGCCGCGCCGATCGACGCGCTGGCCGCGGCGCTCGCCGCGCCGCGGCATCGCGGCGCTGCCGATGTTCGTCGCCAGCCTCAAGGACGCGGCCTCGCTCGCCTTCGTCGAGCGGGCGGCGCAGGCTCTGCCGCCGCGCCTGATCGTCGCCTGCACCGCCTTTGCCAGCGGCGCCGAGCCGGGAGCGCCGACCCTGTTCGACCGGCTGGGCGTGCCTGTGCTGCAGGCGATCGTCGCCACCACGCGCCGCGAGGTTGTGGGAAGCCAACCAGCGCGGCCTGGCGCCGGCCGACCTCGCCATGCATGTCGCGCTGCCGGAGCTCGACGGCCGCATCCATGCCGGCGCCATCGCCTTCAAGTCCGCCCGCCCGGCCGATGACGCGCTCGGCTTCGGCGGCATGGCCAACCGTCCCGAGCCCGACCGCGTCGAGCAGGTCGCCGACCGCGTCGCCGCCTTCCTCAGGCTGCAAGCGACGCCGCGCGCCGAGCGGCGGCTGGCCGTGCTGATCCCCGACTATCCCGCGGCGGCCGGCCGCAGCGGCTATGCCGTCGGCCTCGACGTGCCGGCGAGCGTGCTGGCGATCCTGCACGACCTCGCAGCCGCCGGCTATCGCGTCGAGGGCATCCCCGACGATCCCCGCGCGCTCCTCCGGTTGCTGGAGCGGCGCGGGGCGAAATTCGAGCTTTCCGCATATCGTTCCGGGTCCGATACGGTCGATCGCGCCTGGAGCGACCCACTTGCCGACCCGGACGTCGACGGCGGCGCCTTCCGCTTCCGCGCCGCCTCGCTTCGGCAACGTGACGGTGGCCTTCGCGCCGGATCGTGGCCGGGCGAGCGACCGGCGGGCCGACTATCACGACCCGGCGCTGCCGCCCCGCCATGCGCTGTCGCCTTCGGCCAATGGCTGCGCCAGGCGCTCGGCCTGCATGCGCTGGTCCATGTCGGCGCCCACGGCACGCTCGAATGGCTGCCCGGCAAGACGGTGGCGCTGTCGGCCGCCTGCTTTCCCGAACAGGTCGCCGGGCCGCTGCCGGTCGTCTATCCCTTCATCGTCAGCAACCCCGGCGAAGCCGCGCAGGCCAAGCGTCGTATCGCTGCCGTGACGATCGGACACCTGCCGCCGCCGCTGGCCTGGCCGGCCTCGATCCGGAGCAGCAGGCGCTGGAGCGCCTGGTCGACGAATACGTGCAGGCCGACGGCCTCGACCGCCGCCGCCGCGACCGGCTGGCGCGGCTGATCGTCGAGCGGCGCGCGCACCAGCGGCGTCGCCGCGGCGGCCGGCGTCGCTGGCGGCGAGGACCCCGACCGCGCCTTGCAGCGCATCGACGCCTGGCTCTGCGACCTCAAGGACTTCGCGGTCAAGGACGGCCTCCATGTCTACGGCCGCGCCGCCGCCGGCGAGGCCGACGCCGCCCGCCTCGCCAGCGCCGTGGCCGAGCGCGATGCCCTGATCGCCGCGCTCGATGGCCGCCACGTGCCGGCCGGACCGTCGGGCGCGCCGGCGCGCGGCCGCACCGACGTGCTGCCCACCGGGCGCAACCTCTATGCCGCCGACCCGCGCACCATGCCGACGCCGACCGCCTTCGAGCTCGGCAAGGCCGGCCGCCGACGAGGTGCTGCGCCGCTATCGTGCAGGACCATGGCGAATGGCCGCGCGCGCTGGTGCTCGACCTGTGGGGCAGCGCCAGCCTGCGCACCGGCGGCGAGGAGATCGCGCCAGGGCCTCGCCCTGATGGGCTGCCGCCCCGAATGGGACCCGGCGACGGGCCGCGTCACCGGCGTCGAGGTGCTGCCGCTCGGCCGCCGTCGGCCGCCCGCGGGTCGACGTCACCTGGCGCATTTCCGGGCCTCTTCCGCGACATGTTCCCGGCGCAGATCGCGCTCGTCGACGCCGCCGCCCGCGCCGTCGCCCGCCGCGACGAGGATGCCGCCGAGAACCCGCTGGCGGCCGAGCGGCTCCGTCTCGGCCGGCTCGGCCCGCGCATCTTCGGCTCCGAGCCCGGCACCTACGGCGCCGGCCCGGAAGCCCTGCTCGCCTCCGGCGCCTGGCAGACGCGCGACGAGCTCGGCCGCGCCTATCTGGAGGCGCCTCGCATGCCTATGGCGGCGCGGAAGGCGAGGGGCGGCCGCCCCCGGCGCTCTTCGCCGGACGCGTCGCCGACGGCGGCGCTGCTGGTGCATGCCGGCGACGATCCGGGCCGCGACCTGCTCGAAGGCTCGGCCGACGTCGCCTTCGTCGGCGGCTTCGCGGCCGCGGTGGCGGCGCTCGGCGGCAAGGCCGACGTGGTGGCGCTCGACACCACCGATCCCGCCCGGCCGCGCGCCCGCTCGCTGGCGGAGGCGGTGGCGCGGGTGGTGCGCGCCCGCGCCGTCAACCCGCGCTTCATCGACGGGCAGCTGCGCCACGGGCCGCGCGGCGCCGCCGAGTTCGCCGAGACCGTCGACCGGCTGATCGGCTTCGCCGAGACCACGGAAGCGGTGCCCTCGGCGCTGATCGAGGCGGTCCACGACGCCTATCTCGGCGATCCGCGGGTCCGCGCCTTCCTGCTGGAGAGAACCCCGCCGCGCTGCGCGCCATCGCCGAGCGCTTCGCGGCGGCGCGCCGGCGCGGCCTGTGGCATGCCGCGGCGCAACGCCGTCGACGACGAGCTTGCGGCGCTGATCGCCGAGGCGCGGGAGCGCGAGGCGGCATGAACGCGCCGGTCGTCCGCGGCGCCTGTCCGGCGCTCTCCGCCCCGATGCAGACCGGGCGACGGGCTCCTCGTCCGCCTCTCGCCGGCCGACGGCGGCTGACGCCGCAGGCGCTCGCCGGCCTCGCCGAGGCGGCCTTTCGCCATGGCAACAGCATCCTCGAGGTCACCGCGCGCGGCAGCCTGCAGCTGCGCGGGCTGGAGCCGGCGACCGTCGGGCCGCTCGCCGAGGACGTGGCGGCGCTGGGCATCGAGCCGCGCGAGGGCGTGCCGGTGGAGCTGCCGCCGCTCGCCGGCCTCGATCCCGACGGAGCAGGCCGATCCGCGCCCGCTCGCGGCTGGCCGTCCGCGCCGAGCTTGCCGCGCCTCGGCCTGGCCGCCCGGCTCGGCCCCAAGGTCTCGGTCGTCGTCGACGGCGGCGGTCGCCTCGGCCTCGACGACGTGCCGGCCGATCTCCGCTGCGAGGCGCTGCGCGACGGCGAGACGACCGCGTGGCGGCTGTCGATCGGCGGCGACGCCGCGCGATGCGGCGCCGCTCGCCATCGTCGCGGAGGCGCACGTCGCCACGGCCGCCGCGCCTGGTGCTCGGCGCCGTCGCGGAGCTCGGCCGGCAGGGGCGCGGCCGCCATCTGTCGCCGCCCATGCTGCGCTCGCTCTCCTTCGCCATACCGAAGCGAGCCGCGAACCGGACCGGATCCGTTACGACCGATCGCGGCGATGTCGGCGCGACGCCGCCGCACCGCAATTTCGCCGGTCGGGCTGCACCCGCTGCGCGACGGCCGTGCCGCGCTCGGCGTCAGCCTGCCCTTCGGCCAGACCGAGGCGTCGCGCCTCGCCGGCTTCGCGGCCGCCGCGGCGGCGGCGGGCGCCGCCGAGATCCGCCCGGCGCCCGGCCGTGCGCTGCTGGTGCTGCCGCTCGGCACGCCGCAGGCCGCCGAGCTGCAGGCCCTGGCGCCGCGCTTCGGCCTGATCGCCGACGCCGCCGACCCGCGGCTCCATCTCGCCGCCTGCCCCGGCAGCCCGGCCTGCGCCTCCGGCCACGCCGCCGCTCGGGCGCTGGCCGAGCAGCTGTCGACGCTCGCCGGCGCCATGCTGGACGGCTCCTTCTCCGTCCACGTTTCGGGATGCGCCAAGGGCTGCGCGCATCCGGCCGCGGCCGGGCTGACCTTCGTCGGCCGCCCGGACGGCATCGGCCTGCTGGTCGGCGGCAAGGCGTCGGACATGGTCGAGGTGCGACTTCCCCATGGCGAGATCAGGCATGGTTTCGCCCGCCTGGCCGGCCTATACCGCGAGGCGCGGCGTCCCGGCGAGGATGCGGGCGCCTGCCTGTCGAGGCTTGGCCCGGGCCGCATCGCCGAGGCCTTCCGGGGACATCCATGAGCAGCAGCACCGACTACATTCGCGACGGCACGGCGATCTACGAGCGGTCGTTCGCCATCATCCGCGCCGAGGCCGACCTGTCGCGCTTCTCCGACGCCGAGAAGGACGTCGCCATCCGCATGATCCACGCCTGCGGGCGACGTGCGGGCGGCGGAGCATTTCGTCTTCTCGCCCGGCTTCGTCGCCGCTGCCAGGGCGGCCCTTGGCGCCGGAGCTCCGATCCTCTGCGACGCCGAGATGGTGGCGCACGGCGTCACCCGGGCGCGCCTGCCGGCCGGCAATCGCGTGGTCTGCACGCTGCGCGATCCGGCGACCGCCGAGCGCGCCGCGGCGATCGGCAACACGCGCTCGGCCGCCGCGATCGAGCTGTGGGGCGAGCGCCTGGCAGGCGCGGTGGTGGCGATCGGCAATGCACCGACCGCGCTGTTCCACCTGCTCGACCTGCTCGCGGCGGGCGCGCCGCGGCCGGCCGCGATCATCGGCATGCCGGTCGGCTTCGTCGGCGCCGCCGAATCCAAGGAGGCGCTGGCCGAGAGCCGCCTCGGCATCCCCTTTGCCATCGTCAGGGGCCGCCTCGGCGGCAGCGCCATGACGGCGGCGGCGTTGAACGCGCTGGCGAGGCCGGGCCTGTGAGCGGCCGCGCCAAGGGCCGCCTGGTCGGCGTCGGCACCGGGCCGGGCGATCCGGAGCTGCTCACGGTCAAGGCGGTGCGCGCGCTGGCGGAGGCCGACGTGGTCGCCCATTTCGCCAAGCAGGGCAACAACGGCAACGCCCGCGCCATCGTCGACGGCATGCTGAAGCCCGGCGTCACCGAGCTGCCGCTGCTCTATCCGGTGACCACCGAGCTCGACCGGCACGATCCCGAGTACCGGGAGCGCGATCCGCGCCTTCTACGAGCAGTCGGCCGACGGCGGTCGCGGCGCATCTGGAGGAGGGGCGGACGGTCGCCGTCCTCAGCGAGGGCGACCCGCTCTTCTATGGCTCCTACATGCATCTGCACGTGCGGCTCTCGGCGACACTTCGACGCCGAGGTGATCCCCGGCGTCACCGCCATGTCGGGCTGCTGGTCGGAGGTCGGCGTGCCGATCGTCCAGGGCGACGACGTCCTGACCGTCCTGCCGGGCACGCTGTCGGAGTTCGAGCTGACCCGCCGCCTGGCCGACACCGATGCGGCGGTCGTCATGAAGGTCGGCCGCAACCTGCCGAAAATCCGCCGCGCGCTGGCGGCGACCGGCAAGCTCGCCGGCGCCGTCTATGTCGAGCGCGGCACCATGCCGGGCGGCTCGGCGATGCGGCTGGCCGACAAGCCGGACGACCGGGCGCCCTATTTCGCGCTGATCCTCGTCGCCGGCTGGAGGGAACGGCCGTGACGGGCAGCCTCGCCGTCGTCGGGCTCGGTCCCGGCCATCCCGAGCAGATGACGCCGGAAGCCAGCCGGGTCGTGGCCGCCTGTCGCGAATTCTTCGGCTACGCCCCCTATCTCGACCGGCTCGGCTCGGCCCCGGGCAGATCCGCAACGCCTCCGACAACCGCGAGGAGCTCGACCGCGCCCGCGCCGCGCTGGAGAAGGCCGCCGCCGGCGCCGCCGTCTGCATCGTCTCGGGAGGCGACCCCGGCGTCTTCGCCATGGCCGCCGCCGTCTGCGAGGCGATCGAGGCGGGCCCGCCGGCGTGGCGGTCGCTGGAGCTGACCGTCGTGCCCGGCGTCACCGCCGTGCTGGCGGTCGCCGCGCGCGTCGGCGCGCCGCTCGGCCACGATTTCTGCGTGCTCTCGCTGTCCGACAATCTGAAGCCCTGGGAGGTGATCGAGCAGCGCCTCGAAGCCGCGGCGCGCGCCGGCTTCGTCATCGCGCTCTATAATCCGGTCAGCCGCGCCAGGCCCTGGCAGCTCGGCCGCGCCCTGACATTGCTGGGCACTATTTTGCCGGCTTCGACGCCGCGTCGTCTTCGGCCGCGCCGCCGGCCGCCCCGACGAGCGCATCGCGGTGGCGCGCCTCGACCGGGCCGACGCCGGCATGGCCGACATGGCGACTTGCGTGGTGGTCGGTTCGCCGGAGACCCGGCTGATCGAGCGCGACGGCCGCCCGCCGCTGGTCTATTCGCCGCGCTTCTATGCCGGAGCCGGGCGATGAGCGACCGCCGCCACCGCCGCGTCCAGATCGGCCACCGACGGCAGCCCCGATGGCGGCGGCCGGCGGAGCAGGACCACCTCGATCCCCAGCGCCCGCGCTGCTGCGATCTTGCCATAGGTGGCGCTGCCGCCGCTGTTCTTGGCGACCAGCGCGTCGATGCCGTGGGTCTCGAGAAGCCGCAATTCGTCCGCTTCGTCGAAGGGCCGCGGCGGGTCAGGTATGACGGCGTCGGCCACGGCGAGCGGCGGCTCGATCGGCTCGACGCTGCGCACCAGATAGCGGTGCTGCGGCGCCGCGTTGAAGGCCTGCACCTCGTTGCGGCCGAGCGCCAGGAAGACGCGCCGCGGCGCCTCGCCGAGCGCCGCCACCGCCTGCGCCACATCGGCGACCTCAGTCCAGCGGTCGCCCGCCATCTGCTGCCAGGGCGGGCGCACGAGCGCGAAGGCGCGGACCCCGGTCGCTGCCGCGGCCTGCGCGGCGTTGGCGGAGATGCGCGCGGCATAGGGATGGGTGGCGTCGATCAACAGGTCCACGCCGTGCTCCGCCAGGTATCGGGCGAGGCCGGCGGCGCCGCCGAAGCCGCCGCTGCGCACCGGCACGGGCTGCGGCGCCGGGTCGGACGGTGCGGCCGGCGAGCGACAGGGTCACGGCGTGCCCCAGCCGCGGCCAGCCTTTCGGCCAGCAGCCGCGCTTCCGTGGTGCCGCCGAGGATCAGGATGCGTTGCGTCATGGCCGCTGACCTTTCGCCCGACCATGCCTCACCCGGCCGCTGGCTGTCCATCGTCGGCATCGGCGAGGACGGCCCGGCGGGCCTCGGCGAGGCCGCGCGGGAAGCCTTGCGCGCGGCGGCCCTCGTCTTCGGCGGCAGCCGCCACCTGGCGCTCGCGGCACCGTTGATCCGCGGCGAGGCGCGGGCCTGGCCGAGCCCCTTCGCCGACGGCATGGCCGCCGTGCTCGCCGCCCGCGGCGCCAAGGTGTGCGTGCTCGCCTCCGGCGACCCGTTCCTGCACGGCGTCGGCGCCACGCTGGCGCGCCAGGTCGAGCCGGCGGAGATGGCCGTCTACCCGGCGCCGTCGGCCTTCAGCCTGGCGGCGGCGCGGCTCGGCTGGCCGCTGCACGGGGTCACGGCGCTGTCCCTGCACGGCCGCAGCCTTGACCTCGTCCGCCCGCACCTCTTCCCCGGCACGCGCATCTTGGCACTGACCTCCGACGGCGAGGGCCCGGCGGCCGTGGCGCGCCTGCTTTCGGAAGCCGGCTTCGGATCGTCACGTTTGACCGTGCTGGAGGCGCTCGGTGGCCCGCGCGAGCGCATCCGTCACACCCCGGCCGACGGCTTCGCCCTGGCCGAAATCGACCCGCTCAACGTGCTGGCGGTGGAGGTGGCGGCCGGGCCCGGCGCACGCCTCGTGCCGCTCGCGTCGGGCCGCCCGGACGCTCTGTTCGAGCATGACGGCCAGCTCACCAGGCGCGAGATTCGCGCCGTCGCGCTGTCCTCGCTGGCGCCGCGCCAAGGCGAGCTGCTGTGGGACGTCGGCTCCGGCTCCGGCTCCGTGGCCATCGAGTGGATGCTGGCGCACCCGTCGCTCGGCGCGATCGCCGTCGAGCGCGACGCCGAACGGGCGCAGCGCATCCTCCGCAACGCCGCCGCCTGCGGTGTGCCGGCGCTGCGCGTGGTGGAAGGCGCTGCGCCCGCAGCCCTGGCCGGCCTGGAAGCGCCGGATGCGGTGTTCGTCGGCGGCGGCGGCAGCGACGACGGCGTCATGACCGCCGTGATTGCCGCCCTGAAGCCGGGCGGGCGTCTGGTGGCCAATGCCGTCACGCTGGAGATGGAGGCGGTGCTCCTGGCGCATCGGCAGCGGCTGGGCGGCGAGCTGTTGCGGCTTTCCGTCGCCCGCGCCGCGACCTGTCGGCGGCATGCAAGGCTGGCGCCCGGCGATGCCGGTCACCCAGTGGATCTGGGAGAAGCCATGCTGACCGCCGGCATAGGCTGCCGGCGCGGCGTCGGCGAGGCCGCCGTGGTGGCGGCGATCCGCGCCGCGCTGGCCCATTTCGACGCCGACGAATCGCGCCTGCGCTGCCTGGCGACGGGCGCCTCCAAGCGCGACGAGGCCGGCCATCCGGGAGGCCGGCCGCCGCCTCGGCTGCCGCTCACGCTCGTCGAGGCGCCTGCCTTGAAGGCGGCCGAGGCGCGCATCCTGACCCGCTCCGCCCGGTCGCGCGCCGCGGCCGGCGTCGGCTCGCTGTCCGAAGCGGCGGCCCTGGCCGCCGCCGGCCCCGATGCGATGCTGCTCGGCCCGCGCCTCGCGCTGGGCGGCGTCACCTGCGCCCTGGCGATCGACGGAGGTGCGCCATGACCGTCCACTTCATCGGCGCCGGGCCGGGTGCGGCCGACCTCGTCACCGTGCGCGGCCGCGACCTCCTGGCGCGCTGCCCGGTCTGTCTCTTTGCCGGCTCCATCGTGCCGCGCGAGCTGCTTGCCTATTGCCCGCCAGAGGCACGGCTGGTCGACACCGCACCGCTGTCGCTCGACGAGATCGAGGCGGAATTCGTGCGCGCCTTCGCGGCGGGCGAGGACGTGGCCCGCCTGCACTCCGGCGACCTTTCGGTGTGGAGCGCGCTGGCCGAGCAGCTGCGGCGCCTCGACCGGCTGGGCATCCCCTACACCCTGACCCCTGGCGTGCCGTCCTTTGCCGCGGCGGCGGCCGCGCTCGGCCGCGAGCTGACGGTGCCCGAGCTGGCGCAGAGCGTGGTGCTGACGCGCGTCTCCGGCCGCGCCTCGCGCATGCCGGAGCGCGAGACGCTGGCCGCCTTCGGCGCCACCGGCGCCACGCTCGCGATCCACCTGGCGATCGACCGGCTGGCCGAGATCGTCGCGACGCTCACCCCCCTCTACGGCGCCGACTGCCCGGCGGCGGTGGTGGCGCGGGCCTCGTGGCCCGACGAGCGCGTGGTGGCGGGGACGCTGGCCGACATCGAGGCGAAGCTCGCCGGCAGCGTCCCGGAGCGCACGGCGCTGATCCTCGTCGGGCGGGCGCTCGGCGCCCGCGATTTCCGCGACAGCGCGCTCTACGACGCAACCTATCAGAGGCGCTTCAGGGGGCGCGACGGATCGTGAGACGGCGCGAAGGGCGCTTGCCCAACCAGCTCGCCCTGGCGGTCGAAGACCAGGATCTCCAGCGCCACGTCGGCCCGGTCGAGCACGGCGGCCGCGGTCGGCCAGGCGCGCCGGGCGACGACGTCGCCGAGCGGCACGCCGCCCGCCGGCGGCCAGCGCGAAGGCGTGCGCCACGGTGTTGGCGCCGCGCACCGCCTCGGCGAGCGCCGCGTCGCCGCCGCTGTCGGCGACCAGTGCCGCCAGCGCCTCCAGGTCGGCTGGGCCGCGCTTGGAATGGACGTCCAGCATGCCTTGCGCCAGCTTGGTCATCTTGGCGACGCCGCCGGCGACGGTCACCTTGGGCAGCGGGTGCTTGCGGATGTACTTCAGCATGCCGCCGATGAAGTCGCCCATGTCGATCAGCGCCTCCTCGGGCAGGCCGTGGAATTTCTGCACTGCGGCCTCCGAGGTGGCGCCGGTGGCGCCGGCGACGTGGTCGAACCCGCTGGCGCGCGCCACGTCGATGCCGCGATGGATGGAGGCGATCCAGGCCGAGCACGAATAGGGGATGACGATCCCCGTGGTGCCCAGGATCGACAGCCCGCCGACGATGCCGAGACGGCCGTTGAGCGTCTTCGTCGCCAGCCTCTCGCCGTCGGCCACCGAGATCTCGACCGCGAAGTCGGCGTCGCCTCCGCAGGCCTCGGCGACCGCCTGGGCGATCATCTGACGCGGCACCGGGTTGATCGCCGGCTCGCCGGGCGGGATCGGCAGGCCGGGCCGCGTCACCACGCCGACGCCGGAGCCCGCCTCGAACGTCACGCCGGCGCCCGGCATCGCCGCGCCGCACCGTCGCCATGACGAGCGCGCCATGGGTGACGTCGGGATCGTCGCCGGCATCCTTGACGATGCCGGCCATGGCGCTGCCGTCGCCCAGCCGCTCGACGGCAAGCGCGAAGGCCGGCTTGGCGCCGGACGGCAGCGTCACCGAGACGGGATCGGGAAAGCGGCCCGACACCAGCGCCGTGCAGGCCGCCTTGGCGGCGGCGGCGGCGCAGGTGCCGGTCGTCCAGCCGCGGCGCAACGGGCGTTCTTCCAGGCTCATGCCGCTGTCTATAGGCAGCCCTGCGGGCCTCGTCATCCGGAAAAGGCGGCGCGCGCATGAGCCGGGAAGCGACGCTTGCCGAGATCGCCGCGCGCGGCCCGCGGCTCGAGCCCGGCCATGTGTGGCTCGCCGGCGCCGGTCCAGGCGACCCCGGCTGCCTGACCCTCGACGTCGTCGCGGCGCTCGGCCAGGCCGACGCACTGGTGCACGACGCGCTGGTCGATCCCGAGGTGATCGCGATGGCCGAAGGCGCCGAGCTGTTCTTCGTCGGCAAACGAGGCGGCCAGCCCTCCGTCAAGCAGGAGGCGATCAACGCGTTGCTGATCGCGCTCGCCGGCGCCGGCCGCCGCGTGCTGCGGCTCAAGGGCGGCGACCCCTATGTCTTCGGCCGCGGCGGCGAGGAGGCGCTGGCGCTGGCGCAGGCCGCCGTGCCGTTCCGCTTCCTGCCCGGCCTCACCTCGGGCTTCGCCGCGCTGGGTGCGGCCGGCATCCCGCCCACCATGCGCGGCATCAACAAGGCGGTGATCCTCGCCACGGGGCATACCGCCGACGGCGAGGAGGACGCTCGACTGGGCCGCGCTGGCGCGCACCGGGCAGCCGATCGTCGTCTATATGGGCCTGAAGAACCTCGACCACATCGCGGCGGCGCTGATCTCCGGCGGCCTTTCCGAGGACACGCCGGCGGCGATCGTCATGGCGGCGACGACGCCGCGCGAGCGCATCCATTGCGCCACGCTCGCCACCATCGCGGCGGATGCGACGCGGCTCGGCTTCGGCTCTCCCGCGCTGATCGCCATCGGCGGCATCGTCGCGCTGCGCGCCGCCCTGGGCTTCCGGCCATGAGTGCTCGCGCCTTGATCATCGGCGCGCCGCGCTCCGGCTCGGGCAAGACCAGCGTCACCATCGGCCTGTTGCGGGCGCTGGCGCGCCGCGGCCTGGCCGTCGCGCGGCGCCAAGTCGGGTCCCGACTACATCGATCCCGGCTTCCATCGGGCGGCGACGGGCCGCGAAGGCGTCAACCTCGACAGCTGGGCGATGGCGCCGGGCCTGCTCGCCGCGCTGGCCGCGCGGGCGGCGCAAGGCGGTGGACCTGCTGGTCGTCGAGAGCGCCATGGGCCTTTTCGACGGCATTCCTGGGGTGCCCGGCCGCTCCGGCTCGGCGGCCGACCTGGCGCGCCTCTATCGCCTGCCGGTCATCCTGGTGCTCGACGCCTCCGGTCAGTCGCAGACCGCCGCCGCCATCGCCAAGGGCTTCGCCACCTACGACAGCGACGTGCGGGTCGCCGGCGTCATCCTCAACCGGCTGGGCAGCGAGCGTCACCGGCGCCTGGCCGCCGACGCCATCGAGGCGATCGGCGTGCCGGTGGTCGGCGCCATCCTGCGGGACCCGGCGCTGACCTTGCCGGAGCGCCATCTCGGCCTGGTGCAGGCCGGCGAGCACCCGGACCTCGCCCGGCATCTCGACCGGCTCGCCGACATGGCGGAGCGCTCGCTCGACCTCGACCGCATCGCCGCGCTCGCCGCGCCGCTGGCGCCGGCGGGCGCCGACGACGTGGCCGCGCTGCCGCCTCCCGGCCAGCGCATCGCGCTGGCGACCGATGCCGCCTTCTCCTTCCTCTACCCGCATGTCGCCGCCCATTGGCGCGCCGCCGGTGCGGAGCTGGTGCCGTTCTCGCCGCTCGCCGACGAGCCGCCGCCGGACGACTGCGACGTCGCCTGGCTCCCCGGCGGCTATCCGGAGCTGCATGCCGGCCGGCTCGCGGCAGCGACGGCCTTTCGCGACGGCATGCGCCGCTTCGCCGCCACGCGCCCCGTGCATGGCGAGTGCGGGGGCTTCATGGTGCTGGGCGAGGCGCTGGAGGACGCCGAGGGCCGAGACGCATCCGATGCTCGGCCTGCTCGGCCATCGGACGAGCTTCGCCGAGCGCCGGATGAACCTCGGCTACCGGTCGGCCCGCCTGCTGGCCGACTGCGCGCTGGGGACCGCCGGCAGCGAGGTCAGGGGCCACGAGTTCCACTATGCGCGGCTGACCGAGGCCGGCGGCGACCCGCCGCTCGCCGAGCTCGCCGACGGCGAAGGCCGGCCGCTGGGCGCCTTCGGCGGCCGCCGCGGCCTGGTGAGCGGCGCCTTCTTTCACGCCATCGCCCGGAGCTGACGATGCCAGCCCCGCCACGCGACATCGTCGAGGACGTCATGCTCTGCCTCGCCTTCTACACGCGGCTCCCGCTGCCGATCCCGGACGGTGCCGGAGGCGGCTTCGCCGCAGCGCAATGGGCGGCTCCGCTGGCCGGCGCGGCGGTCGGCCTCGCCGTCGCGGTGGCCTACGCCGCGCTTGGCGCAGGCCGGCCTTCCGGCCGGCCCTGCCGCGCTGGCCGCCGTCGGCGTCGGCATGCTGGTGACCGGCGCCTTGCACGAGGACGGGCTCGCCGACACCGCCGACGGCTTCGGCGGCGGCGCCACGCCCGAGCGCCGGCTGGAGATCATGCGCGACAGCCGTGTCGGCACCTATGGTGCGCTGGCGCTGGCCTTCTCGCTCCTGTTCAGGGCGAGCGCGGTGGCTGCGCTGGGCGCCCCTTGGCTGGTGCTGCTGGCGCTTCCCGCCGCGCATGCCGCGGCGCGCAGCCCTGCTGCCTGCCTTCATGCGCAGCGTGCCGCCCGCCCGCAGCGACGGCCTGTCGGCTGGCGTCGGCGCGGTGCCGGCCGCCTCGGCCCGGGTTGCGCTGGGGCTCGGCGCGCTGGCCCTCGTCGCGGCGCTCGGCATCCTTGGCGCTCTGCTTGCCGCGGCTGCCCTCGGCGCCGCGTTCTGGTGGCTGCGCCGCGCTTGTCTCTCCCGCATCGGCGGCCAGACGGGCGACGTCCTCGGCGCGCTGGAGCAGATCGCCGAGGCGACGGTGCTGGCCGTCGCCTGTCTCGTTCTCATCTGACCGAAAGGCCTTCCCATGACCCGCTTCGCGGATTTCGACGAACTGCGCGCCGCTTGCCTCGATCTGCCGACGGGCGATGGCGCCGCCGTGGCCGCCGCCCAGCGGCGCCAGGATGGCCTGACCAAGCCGCGGGGCAGCCTCGGCCGGCTCGAGGACCTGGTTGCCTGGCTGGCGCGCTGGCAAGGCCGCGCCAGGCCGCGGCTCGATCGCGTCGCCGTGCTGGTCTTCGCCGGCTCGCATGGCGTGACGCGGCAAGGCGTCTCGGCCTTCCCGCCCGAGGTGACGGCCCAGATGGTGGCCAATTTCGCCGCCGGCGGTGCGGCCATCAACCAGCTGGCGCGCGAGGCCGGGGCGGCGCTGACCGTGGTGCCGCTGGCGATCGACGAGCCGACGGGCGACTTCACCGAAGCCGCGGCGATGGACGAGCGCGCCTTCCTCGATGCCGTGGCGACCGGCTTCGACGCCGTCGAGGCGGGCACCGACCTCCTCTGCCTGGGCGAGATGGGGATCGGCAACACCACCGCGGCGGCGGCCCTCGCCGCAGCCTTGTTCGACGAGCCGGGCGATGTCTGGGTCGGGCGCGGCACCGGCGTCGACGATCGCGGGCTCGCCCGCAAGGCGGCGGCCGTCGATGCCGGGCTGGAGCGCCACGAGGCCGTGCTCGCCGACCCGCTGCGGGTCGCCGCGGCCCTCGGCGGCCGCGAGCTGGCGGCCATCCTTGGCGCCACGCTCGCGGCGCGGCTGCGAAAGGTGCCGGTGCTGCTCGACGGCTTCGTCGTCACCGCCGCCGTCGCGCCGCTCGCCTCCATCGACCCGGCCGCGCTCGACCATGTGCAGGCGGCGCACGTCTCGGCCGAGACGCCGCATCGGCGGCTGCTCGACCTGCTCGGCCTGTCGCCGCTGCTCGACCTCGGCATGCGCCTGGGCGAGGCGTCGGGCGCGTGCCTGGCCGTCAATATCGTGCGCTCCGCTTGCGCCTGCTTCGCCGGCATGGCGAGCTTCGAGGAGGCGGGCGTTTCGGACAAGGAGGAAGGGTGAGGACGGCCCCTGTCCAACCTCGCGAACGAATGCCCACCGCAAAGACAATTGCTCAACCAGCGCTTTCTTGCCACTATGCGGGCGTCGAACGAGCGCGGGCGGCCCCGCGCAGGGGGTGGATGTGCAAGCGGGCAGGGCGGTTCTTGACGTGCGATCGCAGGGACTTGCCGCATGAGCGCTCGCCAGGAAGGCGGCAACGCGCGCCATGACGACGCGGCCCGGGCCGGCTGGCTCTATTACGTCGCCGGCAACACCCAGGACCAGATCGCCGCCAAGCTCGGCGTGTCGCGCCAGAGCGCGCAGCGGCTGGTCTCGCTCGCCGTCTCCGAAGGCCTGGTCAAGGTCCGCATCGACCATCCGATCGCCGAATGCCTGGAGCTGGCGGCGCGGCTGAGGTCGCGCTTCGCGCTCGACCTGTCGGAGGTCGTGCCCAGCGACCCGGCGTCGCCGTCGACCACGCTCGGCCTCGCCGAGGCGGCGGCCGCCGAGATCGAGCGCCGGCTGCGCTCGCCCGAGCCGATCGTGCTGGCGATCGGCACTGGCCGGACGCTGAAAGCGGCGATCGAACAGCTGTCGCCGATGGAGTGCCCGCAGCACAAGCTGGTGTCGCTGACTGGCAACATCGCCCCCGACGGCTCGGCGGCCTATTACAACGTCATCTTCACCATGGCCGACACGATCAAGGCCAGGAGCTTCCCGATGCCGCTGCCGGTCATCGCCTCGTCGCAGGAGGAGCGCGAGATGCTGCTGGCCCAGCCGATGATCCAGCCGGCGCTCACCCTCGCGGCGCAGGCCGACGTCACCTTCGTCGGCATCGGCGACCTTGGCGCCAACGCGCCGCTCTACGAGGACGGGTTCATCACCGAGGCCGAGCTCAAGGCGCTGCAGAAAGCCGGCGCGGTGGGCGAGATCGTCGGCTGGGCCTATGACCGCGACGGCCGGCTGGTCGACGGCATCACCAACGACCGCGTCGCATCGGCGCCGCTGCCGTCGCGCGAGCGATCGCTGGTGGTGGCGATCGCCATGGGCGAGCGCAAGCTGCCGGGCATCCTGGCGGCGGTGACGAGGCGGCTGGTCAACGGCCTGATCACCGACGAGAGGACCGCCGCCGCGCTGCTCGCCGCGGGCTGACGCCGCCTCGCCAATCAGCGGCGAGGCGAGCGCGGATCGTTGCCGTCGAGGAAACCCATGTCCCGCAGGATATGGTCGGAGAGGCTACGCGGGTCCAGCGTGCGCGGACGCTCGAGCGCCGGCGCGAAGATGCGGTCGACCCAGCCGGACCAATGAGGATGGCTTCTTGCGGGCAGAGGATCGTTTCGTTCGGTGTCATGGCGTCACCTGTTGATCGTTGCGTTGATCGATGCCATTGAATCTGAGCGTCGGCGGGCCGGATTTCCAATTGAAATCCGAGCAGCGCCCATAAGCCAGGTTTATGCATGAGTGCTTCGCAGCTGCCACCCCTCGCGGCCGTCCGGGTGTTCGAGGCCGCCGCCCGCCTGCTGAGCTTCACGCAGGCGGCGGCGGAGCTCGGCATGACCCAGGCCGCCGTCAGCTACCAGATCAAGGTGCTGGAGGAGCGGCTCGGCACGCCGCTGTTCCTGCGCAAGCCGCGCCAGGTCGAGCTGACGGCCGCCGGCCGCCGGCTGGCCCCGCAGGTCAGGAGGCCTTCGAGCTGCTGCGCGGCGCCTTTGCGGCGGCCCGCACCAGCGCCGATGGCCTGCTGGTGATCAGCACCGTGGCCACCTTCGCCGCCAACTGGCTGGCCAGCCGGCTGGGCTCCTTCCAGATCGCCCATCCCAATCTCGCCGTCCGCCTCGAGACCACTGGCGACCTGGTGGACTTCAGCCGCGAGGAGGTCGACCTCGGCATCCGCTCGGGCGGCGGCCGCTGGCCGGGGCTTGCCGCGCACCGCCTGCTGCGCGCCGAATTCACGCCGATGCTGAGCCCGGCGCTCGCGGCGTCGATCGGCGGCGTTGAAGCGCCGGCCGACCTCCTGAAGCTGCCGCTGATCGGCCGCGACGATCCCTGGTGGCGCCAGTGGTTCGAGGCCGCCGGCGTGTCGTTCGAGAGCCAGTCCGACCGTCCGGCGAGCCGCATGGGCGCCCAGACCTACGAGGGCACTGCGGCGCTGGCCGGTCAGGGCGTGGCGATCCTGACGCGCGCGCTGTTCGTCGACGAGCTGGGGGAGGGCCGGCTGGTGCAGCCCTTCCCGATGACCGCAGGACGACGGCCATGCCTACTGGCTGGTCTATCCGGAGAGCCGCCGCAACCTGCCGAGGATCCGCGCCTTCCGCGACTGGATCCTGGCCGAGATGGCGGCGTTCAACGCCCGCCACGGGCTGCAGTCCTGAAGGTGCTCAGGCGGCGGCCGCCTGGGGCAGGGCCCAGACGTTCACCGGCTCGTCGCGCCCGCGCAGCGTGACGCCGCGACGCTCGACGAGGCCCTCCATCGCCGGCGCCGGCGCGTTCGGGCCGATCGCCGCGATCAGCTCGTCGCCGATGCAGATCTCGGCATCGAGCTCGCGGCACACCGCCTGCAGCCGGCTCGCCACGTTGCAGGTGTCGCCGACCACCGCGACGGAGAGGTTGCGCTCGCTGCCGACGGCGCCGAGCACCACCGTGCCGTATTGCGCGCCGATGCGCACGTCGACCGCCGCCTCGCCGCCGGCGACGCGCCGCCCGTTCCAGCTCCTGAGCGCGCCGATCATGGCGCGCGCGCAGTTGAGCGCCCTCAGCGGATCGTCGGCGGCCGGATGCGGCACGCCGAAGGTCGCCATGATGCAGTCGCCGATATAGTTGTCGACGGTGCCGCCATGGTCGAACACCACCTGCTCCATGCGTCGGTGGAACTGCCGCAGCAGCTCGAACACCGCTTCCGGCGCCTGGTCCTCCGAATAGGCCGTGAAGCCGACGATGTCGGCGAACAGCACCGCCACCTCCTGGCGACGCACCGGCCCGAACGGCTCGTCGGTCGAGGCCAGCTCGTCGACGAGGTTGGGCGAGAAATGCCGCGCCAAATTCACCCGCGCGCGCTCGGCCACGATGTAGTCGTCGGCCAGCTTTCGCGAGCGCGACACGACGATGGCGAGGATGCCGGTGATGATCAGGATCACCACCACATGCGTCGTCTGGTCGATGAGGCTGACGAAGTTGGGATCGAGCGCCAGCTTCGCATGGTCGGCCGCCGACATGGCGCCCGGCCTGTTGTAGGACACGACCGTGCCCGGCTGGCTGATCACCCAGCGCACCGCTGCGCTCCACGAGATGGCGGCGGCGATGCCGAGCCACAGCGCCAGCCGCGGCGACAAGGTCAGCGCCCCCAGGCAGACGAAGATCAGCAGATATTTGAAGCTGCCGTCGCGCAGCTGCATGGCCGGCGGCATCGACCCCTCGGCCAGCGGGTTGGGCCCGACCAGCAGCCACGTCACCAGCACGATGTCCAGCGTGCCGACGACATAGGCGAGCCAGGGCGGGTCGCGCCGCATGCGGACCAGCCAGTATTGCCACGCGCCGACCAGGAAGAAGAAGAACAGGCTGCCGAGGATGAACAGGTAGGCGGCGTCCCATTTGGCGATGAAGCCGAAGAACACGGCGACCACTGCCAGCGCCCCCGAGCGGGCCCAGAACTGCAGCCGCGCGCCCTCGCGCATGGCGCGCGCCAGCATGGCGCCGAGCCGCTTGCGGCGCCGCTGCTCCAGCGTCGTGGGCTGCGGGTCGACGAGCATGGTGCCGCCGACGTCCTGAACTGTGACACCCATCGCCTCGCCCTCTAGATCCTTTCCGCTTTTCTTCAAATCGCGGAAACGATCTAAGTTCTTGTTTTTACGCAATTCCGAACGCGAAACCGCTCACACTTTCGCTGGAATTGCTTTAGACGGTCCGTGGCACTCGAATCGCCGCGGTCGACCGTGCTCAGTCTACCCATATCAGCCAGAACGCAAGCAATCCCGCCACGTTGCAGCTGCCGCCCGCCGGCGGTGCTGCATCGCACCATCGAATCCGCCTTGACTCGCCGATATGAAGGTGAGTAATTGCCCATACCAAGGACAATTGCTCACTTTGGTTTAGGGAGGACTTTGATGAAACTTCGTACGCTCATGCTGGGCCTGTGCTCGGCCAGCGCGCTGGCGTTTGCCGCGCAGGCGGAGACGATCACCATCGCCACGGTCAACAATGGCGACATGGTCCGCATGCAGGGGCTGACCGACGACTTCACGGCCAAGAACCCCGACATCCAGCTCGAGTGGGTGACGCTCGAGGAGAACGTGCTGCGCGAGCGCGTCACCACCGACATCGCCACCAAGGGCGGCCAGTACGACGTCATGACCATCGGCACCTACGAGGTGCCGATCTGGGCCAAGCAGGGCTGGCTGGTGCCGCTCGACAATCTCGGCGCCGACTACGACGTCGACGACCTCCTGCCCGGCGATCGCGCGGCGGCCTGTCGGTCGACGGCAAGCTCTACGCCGCGCCGTTCTACGGCGAGAGCTCCTTCGTCATGTACCGCAAGGACCTGATGGAGAAGGCCGGCCTCACCATGCCGGACGCGCCGACCTGGGAGTTCATCGCCGACGCCGCCCGCAAGATGACCGACCGCGACAACGGCGTCAACGGCATCTGCCTGCGCGGCAAGGCCGGCTGGGGCGAGAACATGGCCTTCCTGACCGCCATGGCCAACTCCTTCGGCGCCCGCTGGTTCGACGAGAACTGGAAGCCGCAGTTCGACCAGCCCGAATGGAAGGCAGACGCTCGACCGTCTACATCGACCTGATGACGGACGCCGGCCCGCCGGGCGCGTCCTCCAACGGCTTCAACGAGAACCTGACGCTGTTCCAGCAGGGCAAGTGCGGCATGTGGATCGACGCCACGGTCGCCGGCTTCCTTCGTCTCCGACCCCAAGCAGTCGACGGTCGCCGACAAGGTCGGCTTCGCGCTCGCGCCCGACAACGGGCATCGGCAAGCGCGGCAACTGGCTCTGGGCCTGGTCGCTCGCCATCCCGGCCGGCCTCAGAAGGCCGGAGGCCGCCAAGAAGTTCTCGCCTGGGCGACCGGCAAGGACTATCACGACCTCGTCGCGCTCGAAGGATGGCTGGGCCAACGTGCCGCCCGGCACCCGCACCTCGCTCTACGAGAACCCGGAGTACCAGAAGGCGGCGCCCTTCGCGAAGATGACGCTCGACTCCATCAACGCGGCCGACCCGACCAAGCCGACCGTCAAGCCGGTGCCCTATACCGGCGTCCAGTTCGTCGCCATCCCCGAGTTCCAGGGTCTCGGCACCACCGTCGGCCAGCTCTTCTCGGCGGCGCTCGCCGGCCAGATGACCGTCGACGACGCGCTCGCAGCAGGCGCAGGACGCAGCCACCGCAGACGATGACCGAAGGCCGGCTACATCCAGTAGGCATCCTCCCGGTGCCTCGGCCGTCCGGTTCCTAGCGACCGGGCGGCCACCTTCGATCCGCGCTGAACAGCTCCGTCCTTCAACGAGGGGGTGACCGCCATGGCCACCAGGCAGACCAGCACGCTCGCGCGCTTCATGATGGCGCCCGCCGTCGTCCTGCTGTTGATCTGGATGATCGTGCCGCTGGCGCTGACGCTCTGGTTCTCGTTCCAGCAGCTACAACCTCTCGAATCCCGACCGCGACGGCTTCATCGGGCTTCGACAACTACAAGCTGTTCTTCGCCAACCCGGCCTTCTGCGCGGCGATCCTGCAACACGCTGCTCGATCGTCGTCGGCGTGCTCCTCATCACCGTCATCGGCGGCATCCTGCTCGCGCTGCTGATCGACCAGCCGATCTGGGGCCAGGGCATCGTGCGCATCCTGGTGATCTCGCCGTTCTTCGTCATGCCGCCGGTGGCGGCGCTGGTCTGGAAGAACATGTTCATGAATCCCGGCTACGGCCTCTTCGGCGGACCTCGCGCGCGCCTTGGGCCTGCAGCCGATCGACTGGTTCGCACAGACTACCCGCTGTTCTCGATCATCCTCATCGTCGCCTGGCAGTGGCTGCCCTTCGCCACGCTGATCCTGCTCACCGCGCTGCAGTCGCTCGACATCGAGCAGAAGGAGGCGGCCGAGATGGACGGCGCCGGCTTCCTCAGCCGCTTCTGGTACATGACGCTGCCGCATCTGGCGCGCGCCATCACCGTCGTGGTGCTGATCCAGACGATCTTCCTGCTCGGCGTCTATGCCGAGATCCTGGTCACCACCAACGGCGGCCCCGGCTACGCGTCGACCAACCTGCCTTTCCTCGTCTACCAGAAGGCCCTGCTCGAATACGACGTCGGCCAGGCCTCGGCCGGCGGCATCGTCGCCGTCATCCTCGCCAACATCGTCGCCTTCTTCGCCGATGCGCGCGGTCGGCAAGAACCTCGACGCGTAGGGGGAGACCATGGCCCGCGCCGTCACCACCCAGCACAAGGCGATCGCCACCGCCGCCGCCTGGATCGTCGCCCTGCTCATCTTCTTCCCGATCCTCTGCACGATCCTCACCTCCTTCAAGTCCGAGCAGGAGGCGATCCAGGGCTTCAGCCTGATCCCGTCGGGCACGCTGGAGAGCTACGCGCGAGGTCCAGTCGCAGCACAACTACTTCAAGCCCTTCATGAACTCGGTGATCATCGTCGCTCGGCTCGACGCTCCTGGCGCTGATCATCGCCATCCCGGCCGCCTGGTCGATGGCCTTCTCGCCGACCCGCCGCACCAAGGACGTGCTGATGTGGATGCTGTCGACCAAGATGATGCCGGCGGTGGCGGTGCTGGTCCCGATCTACCTGATCTTCCGCAATCTCGGCCTGCTCGACAGCCGCATCGGGCTCACCGTCATGCTGATGCTGATCAACCTGCCGATCATCGTCTGGATGCTCTACACCTATTTCCGGAGATCCCGGGCGAGATCCTCGAGGCCGCGCGCATGGACGGCGCGACGCTGTGGAGCGAGATCGTCTACGTGCTGACGCCGATGGCGGTGCCGGGCATCGCCTCGACCATGCTGCTCAACATCATCCTGGCCTGGAACGAGGCGTTCTGGACCATCCGCCTCACCACCACCAACGCGGCGCCGCTCACGGCCTTCATCAGCTCGTTCTCGAGCCCGCAGGGCCTGTTCTGGGCCAAGCTCTCGGCCGCCTCGACGCTGGCCATCGCGCCCATCCTCATCATGGGCTGGTTCAGCCAGCAGCAGCTCGTGCGCGGCCTGACCTTCGGCGCCGTCAAGTAGCAAGAGGGGAGGAGCGACATGGGCAACATCGTGCTCAGAAACGTCAACAAGTCGTTCGGCGCGACGACCATCATCCCGAACATCGACCTCGACATCGACGACGGCGAGTTCGTCGTCTTCGTCGGCCCCTCGGGCTGCGGCAAGTCCACGCTCCTGCGGCTGATCGCCGGGCTCGAGGACACGACCTCCGGCAAGATCTCGATCGACGGCCGCGACGTCACCGAGGAAGCGCCGGCCAAGCGCAAGCTCGCGATGGTGTTCCAGTCCTACGCGCTCTACCCGCACATGACGGTCAGGAACAACATCGCCTTCCCGCTCAAGATGGCCGGCGAGGACAAGGCGGTCATCGACAAGAAGGTCGACGACGCGGCGCGCGTCCTCAACCTCACCAACTATCTCGAGCGCCGGCCCGGCCAGCTCTCCGGCGGCCAGCGCCAGCGCGTGGCGATCGGCCGCGCCATCGTCCGCCAGCCCTACGCCTTCCTGTTCGACGAGCCGCTGTCCAACCTCGACGCGGCGCTGCGCGGCACCATGCGGCTGGAGATCAGCGAGCTGCACCAGCAGCTCAAGACGACCATGGTCTACGTCACCCACGACCAGGTCGAGGCGATGACCATGGCCGACAAGATCGTCGTGCTGAACGCCGGCAACATCGAGCAGGTCGGCTCGCCGCTGGAGCTCTACCGCAGCCCGCGCAACCTGTTCGTCGCCGGGTTCATCGGCTCGCCGAAGATGAACCTCATCGAGGGCGCCCCGGCGGCGAAGTACGGCGCCCACACCATCGGCATCCGGCCGGAGCACCTCGACATCTCGACCTCGGCCGGCGAATGGAAGGGCGAGGTGGGCGTCGCCGAGCATCTCGGCGCCGACACCTTCCTGCATGTCCACACCGACGGCCTGGGCACCATCAATGTGCGCGCCGACGGCGAGGTGCCGATCAACCACGGCGACAAAATCTACCTGTCGCCCGATCCGACCAAGCTGCATCGCTTCACCCCCGACGGCAAGGCGATGTGAGGACCGGCGGCGGGAGGCCGAAAGGGGTATCCGGATGAGCGTGAAGCTCTCAGCCGACGCGCTGGCGCGTCTTCCAGAAGCGGTCGCGGCACCGCGCTACAAGCGCTCCGACCTCTCGCCCGGCATCGTCCATTTCGGCGTCGGCAACTTCCACCGCGCCCACCAGGCTGTCTATCTCGACGCGCTGTTCAATGCCGGGCGCGACCGCGACTGGGCGATCGTCGGCGCCGGCGTGCTGCCGGCCGAGCAGGCCGGCCGCCAGCGCCTCGAGGCGCAGGACTGGCTGACCACCGTGGTGGAGCAGGATGCCGGGCACCTCGAGGCGCGGGTCACCGGCGCCATGGTGGATTTCATCGCCCCGGGCGACGGCCCGGCCATCATCGACAAGCTGGCCGACCCGGCGATCCGCATCGTCTCCATGACCATCACCGAAGGCGGCTACTACATCGATCCGGCCTCGGGCGTCTTCAACCCCGACCATCCCGACATCCGCCGCGACGCCGGCGACCCCGACCGGCCGCGCACCGTGTTCGGGCTGATCCTCGCCGGGCTGGCGCGTCGGCGCGCCGAGGGAACGCCGCCCTTCACGGTGATGTCCTGCGACAACATCCCCCACAACGGCAAGGTCACCGCCGATGCGGTGGTCGGCCTTGCCAGCCTCGCCGATGCCGAGCTGGCGGCGCTGGCTGCGCCAGAACGTCGCCTTCCCGAACGGCATGGTGGACCGCATCACGCCCGCCACCACCGACCGCGAGCGCAGCTTCCTGCTCGACCGCTTCGGCCTCGAAGACAATTGGCCGGTCTTCTGCGAGCCCTTCAAGCAGTGGGTCCTGGAGGACAACTTCCCGGCCGGGCGGCCGGCGCTGGAAGAGGTCGGCGTCACCTTCGTCGAGGATGTCAGCCCCTACGAGCTGATGAAGATCCGCATCCTCAACGGCGGCCATGCGGCGATCGCCTATCCGGCGGCGCTGATGGACATCCATTTCGTCCACGAGGCGATGGAGGAGCCGCTGATCCGCGGCTTCCTCGCCAGGCTGGAGCGCGAGGAGATCGTGCCGACGGTGCCGCCGGTGCCGGACACCGACCTGGAGGATTATGTCCAGCTCATCGAGCGGCGCTTCTCCAACCCGACCATCGGCGACACCATCCCGCGGCTCTGCCAGGACGGCTCCAACCGGCAGCCGAAATTCATCCTGCCGGCGGCGGCAGCAAGGCTCGATGCCGGCCAGAGCGTGACCGGACTGGCGCTGGTCTCCGCCCTGTGGTGCCGCTTCTGCGCCGGCACCACCGACAGCGGCAAGCCGACCAACTACAACGACGCCAGCGCCGAGCGGCTGAAGGAGGCGGCGCTGCGGGCGAAGTCGGATCCCCGCGCCTTCCTCGCCATGGAGGACATCTACGGCGCGGTCGGCCGCTCGGAGGTGTTCGCGACCGCCTTCGCCGGCCATCTGGCGGCCTTGTGGCAGAACGGCGCCCGTGAGACGCTTGCCGCCTACGTGTCCGGCCAGCCCTCCTGAGCCGGCATCCGGAGGGTAGGCCATGGATCTCGGACTGAAGGACAAGGTCGCGGTGATCACCGGCGGCGGCTCGGGCATCGGGCTGGGCGTCGGCGAAGCCTTCGCCCGCGAAGGCGCCCACGTGGTGCTCGCCGGGCGCCGCCAGGAGCCGCTCGACGTGGAGACCGAACGCCTGGCCGGCACCTATGACGTCAAGGCGCTCGCCGTCGCCTGCGACGTGGCGACGGCGGCGGGCTGCGCGGCGCTGGCCGAGGCCGTTCGCGCGGCCTTCGGCGGCGCCGACATCCTGGTCAACAATGCCGGCACCGGCTCCAACGAGACCATCATGGAGGCCGCCGACGAGAAGTGGCAGGCCTATTGGGAGCTTCACGTGATGGCCGCCGTGCGGCTGGCCCGCGGCTTCGTGCCGATGATGCGCGAGCGCGGCGGCGGCGCCATCCTGCACAACGCCTCGATCTGCGCCGTGCAGCCGCTCTGGTACGAGCCGATCTACAACGTCACCAAGGCGGCGTTGATGATGTTCTCGAAGAACCTCGCCAACGAGGTGATCAAGGACAACATCCGCGTCAACACCGTCAACCCGGGCCTGATCCTGACCGGCGACTGGATCAAGACCGCCAGGCAGCTGACCGCTGGAAAGGGCGGCGACTGGGAGCGCTATCTCTCAGACATTGCCGAGGAGCATACGCCGATCAAGCGCTTCGGGACCGTCGAGGAGCTCGCGAATTTCTTCGTCTTCCTCTGCTCCGACCGGGCGAGCTACGCCGTCGGCGCCACCTACTATGTCGATGGCGGCTGGCTGCGCACCGTCTGACGGCGCCGCGCCGGAGCGCCCGAGGTGACGCCTGACCTCGTCATCTTCGATTGCGACGGCGTCCTGGTCGACAGCGAGCCCATCTCCATCGCCGTGCTCGTCGAGGTGGTCGGCGCCGCCGGCGTGGTGCTGGACGGCCGCACCGCCTATGAGCGCTTCCTCGGCAAGAGCATGGCCACGATCAGCGGCATCCTTGAGGACGAGTTCGGGCTGACGATGACCCATGGGCACCTGGACGAGATCCGGGCCGAGCTGTTCCGCCGCTTCCGCAAGCAGTTGAAGCCGATCCCAGGCATCGCCGAGGCGCTGTCGCGGCTGGGTGCGCCGCATTGCGTCGCCTCGTCCAGCCAGCCCGAGCGCATCCGCCTGTCGCTGGAGGTCACCGGGCTTCTGGAACTGTTCGAGCCGCATATCTATAGTGCGACCATGGTGGCGCGAGGCAAGCCGTTTCCGGATCTCTTCCTGCATGCCGCGAGCGACATGGGGGCCGACCCGCGCCGCTGCCTCGTCGTCGAGGACAGCCCTGCCGGCATCATGGCCGCCCACGATGCGGGCATGCGCGTCTTCGCCTTCACCGGCGGCTCGCATGCCGGCGAAGGATCGTTGCGCGCCGCCATCGACGGGCTGGCGCCCGACCGCGTCTTCTCCGACATGCGCAGCCTGCCGAGGCTGATCGCCGGAACGAAAGCCCCTTGATGGCCGAGCTGGTCTGCGGCGTCGATGTCGGGACAGGCAGTGCGCGGGCCGGCATCTTCGACCGGCGCGGCGCGCTGCTCGGCCGTTCGGAACGCCCGATCGCGCTCTACCGCGAGCAGGGCGACCGCGGCGAGCATGCCGCCGACGAGATCTGGGCGGCGGTCGGCGCCGCCATCCGCGGCGCGCTGGCGGCATCCGGCGCCGACCCGGCCGACGTCGCCGGACTGAGCTTCGACGCCACCTGCTCGCTGGTGCTGCGCGACGGAAACGGGGCACCCCTGCCGCTGACCGACGGCCAGGCCCCGCGCGACACCATCGCCTGGTTCGACCACCGCGCCATCGCCGAGGCCGAGGAAGTCACGGCCACCGGCCACCCCGTGCTCGACCATCTCGGCGGCGCGATGTCGCCCGAGATGCAGCTGCCCAAGCTCATCTGGCTGAAGCGCCGCCGCCCGGATCTCTGGCGCCGGGCGGCGTTGCTGTTCGACCTCGCCGACTTCCTCGCCTGGAAGGCGACGGGATCGCTGGCGCGCTCGCAATGCACGCTGGTCGCCAAGTGGACCTACCTGGCGCACGCCGGCGGCTGGCAGCGCGACTTGCTGGCCGGGATCGGCATCGACGACCTGCTGGAGCGCGGCGCCCTGCCGGAAAGCGCCACGCCTGTCGGCAGCGATCTCGGTCCGCTGACGCCAAATGCTGCGACCGATCTCGGCCTCACGACCCGATGCCGCGTCGGCGCCGGGCTGGTCGACGCCTTCGCCGGCGCGCTCGGCGTGCTGGGACCGCTGGCGCGCCCGGCCCACGCCGGCCGCCCGCCGGAGGAGTCGCTGGCGCTGATCGCCGGCACGTCGAGCTGCCTGATGTCGCTCGGCCGCGAGCCGCGGCGCATGCCCGGCGGCTGGGGTCCCTATTTCGGCGCCGTCCTGCCGGGCACCTGGATGACGGAGGCCGGCCAGACCGCCACCGGCGCGCTGCTCGACCACCTGCTGCGCTGGCATTCCGCCGGCGGCGAGCCCGACGCCGCCCTGCATGGGCGGGTCGCTGCGCGCATCGCCGCCCTGCGCGCCGAGGAGGGGCCAGACCTCGCGCCGCGCCTCCATGTGCTGCCCGACTTCCTCGGCAACCGGGCGCCGCTCGCCGATCCGCATGCGCTGGGCGTGATCAGCGGCCTGACGCTCGACGCCTCGTTCGACAGCCTGTGCCGGCTCTATTTCCGCAGCTGCGTGGCGATCGCGCTGGGTGTCCGCCAGATCCTCGATACGCTGGCCGACGGCAGCGACCGCCCGCCGGCGCTCCACATGACCGGCGGCCACACGCGCAATCCGCTGCTGATGGAGCTCTATGCGGACGCCACCGGCTGCACGCTCGTCGCGCCGGTGGTCGACGATGCCGTGCTGCGCGGCACGGCGATGGCGGCGGCGGCCGCCGCCGGCCTCCACCCCGATCTTCTCTCGGCGGCGCGCGCCATGGGAGCGGAGACGCGGCAGCACCGGCCCGACCCCGCTGCCCGGCCTCGCCTCGACCGCGACTACGCCGTGTTCCTGGAAATGCAGCGCCAGCGCCGCCGGCTGGCCGCCATGTGAGGCGCTATTTGCCGGTGAAGTGGGGCGGGCGCTTTGCGAGGAAGGCCGCCACGCCTTCGCGGTAGTCTGCCGTTCGCCCTGCCTCTCTCTGCAACTCCCGCTCCAGGTCGAGTTGCGTGTCGAGCGTCGCCGTCGACGCCGCCTGGATCGCCTGCTTGATCAGCGCATAGGCACGGCTCGGGCCGCGCGCCAGCGTCTCGGCCAGCGCGCTTGCCTCGTCGAGCAGCCGCTCGTCGTCCACGGCGCGCCAGATCAGCCCCCATGCGGCGGCATCCTCGGCCGAAAGCGCCTCGCCGGTCAGCGCCAGCGCCTTGGCCCGCGCCTCCCCGAGCTGCCGGACGAGCCACCAGGTGCCGCCCGAATCGGGGATCAGGCCGATCTTGCTGAACGCCTGGATGAAACGCGCCGAGCGCGCCGCCAGCACGATGTCGCAGGCCAGCGCGACATTGGCCCCGGCCCCGGCGGCGACCCCGTTGACGGCCGCGATGACCGGCTTCTCCAGGCTGCGCAGCCGGCGGATCAGCGGGTTGTAGAAGCGCTCCAGCGTCGCGCCCAGGTCCGGCGCCTCGCCGAGCATGGCGGGGTCGCGGTCGGCGAGGTCCTGTCCGGCCGAAAAAGCGCGGCCGGCGCCGGTCAGCAGGATCGCCCGGCAGGCGTCGTCAGACGCGCAATCCTCGAGCGCCGCGGCCAGCTCGCCATGCATCGCCTCGTTGAAGGAATTCAGCCGCTCGGGCCGGTTGAGGGTCAGCACCGTGCAGCCCCCGCGGCGTTCGACGAGCACCGTCCCGGTCATGCCGTCCTCCTCACTCGAAGACGATCGACGGCACGGCCGCGGCGCGCGCCGCCCGCTCCTCGTCCAGCCGCTCCCTGACCCGGCGCGCGATGCCGCGATAGATCTCGGCTTCCGGCCCGTCGGGGCGGCTGGCCACCACCGGAGCGCCGCCATCCGAGGATTCGCGGATGCCCATCTCCAGCGGCACCTCGCCGAGGAACGGCACGCCGAGGCGCTCCGCCTCGCGGCGCGCCCCGCCATGGCCGAAGATGTCGTACCGCTTGCCGGTGTCGGGGGCGATGAAGAAGCTCATGTTCTCGACGATGCCGAGCAGCGGCACGTCGACCTTGCGGAACATGTTCAGGCCCTTCCGCGCATCGATCAGCGCCAGGTCCTGCGGCGTCGAGACGATCACCGCGCCGGCCAGCGGCACCTGCTGCGCCATGGTCAGCTGGGCGTCGCCGGTGCCGGGCGGCATGTCGACCACCAGCACGTCGAGCGCACCCCATTCGACCTCGCGCAGCATCTGCGTCAGCGCCGACATCACCATCGGGCCGCGCCAGATCATCGGCGTCTCCTCGTCGACCAGGAAGCCCATCGACATCACCTTGAGGCCGAACTTCTCCATCGGCTTCATGACCTTGCCGTCGGTCGTCTCCGGCCGCCCGGTGATGCCGAGCAGGCGCGGCATCGACGGCCCGTAGATGTCGGCGTCGAGCACCCCGACCGCCAGCCCCTCCGCGGCGAGCCCGAGCGCCAGGTTGACGGCGGTGGTCGACTTGCCGACGCCGCCCTTGCCGGACGCCACGGCGATGATCGCCTCGACGCCGGGCACGCCGCGCCTGGCCGGCTGCGCGCCGGCCGGCGCGGCGGATGGCGGGCGGGCAGGGGGCGCCTGGCGCGCCGCGGCCGGCGGCCGTGGCGGCACCGGTGCGGCCATGCCGCCGCCCTTCTTTTCGGCGGTCAGCGCCACCATGGCGCCGGCGACGCCGGGAATTGCCGTCACCACCCGCTCGGCCGCCGCGCGCAGCGGCTCGAGCTCCTTGGCCCGCTCGGCCGGCACGGTGATCGAGAAGAACACCTTGCCGTCGGCGATGAAAATCTCCGAGACCAGCCCGAGGCTGACGATATCGCCCTCGAAATCCGGGCCCTTGACGGTGGCCAGGCGTTCGAGGACGGCTTCCTTGGTGACGGACATGGCGGCACTTCCTTCGCGTTGCCGCCGGACATAGTGCAGAAAGCCGGCCAAACCAAGCCGGCCGGAGCGTTCAGCCGCCGCTCATCCGCTTGTTGAAGCTGGCGAAGAACTCGCCGGCGAGCTTCTTCGAGGTGGAGGTGATGAGGCGGCTGCCAAGCTGGGCGATCTTGCCTCCGACGTCCGCCTTGGCCGCATAGGTGAGCACCGTGGCCTCTGTCCCGTCCTCGGCCAGCGTGACGTCGGCGCCGCCCTTGGCGAAGCCGGCGATGCCGCCCTTGCCCTCCCCGGTGATGGTGTAGGCGCGCGGCGGGTCGAGATTGGTCAGCGTCACCTCGCCGGCGAAGGTCGCCTTGATCGGCCCGATCTTCAGCACGACGGTGGCGGCAAGCTCGTTGTCCGACGTCTTCTCCAGGCTCTGGCAGCCGGGAATGCAGGCCTTCAGCACCTCGGCGTCGTTGAGGCCTTCCCAGACCTTGCCGATCGGCGCCGCGATGCGCTCCTCGCCTTCGATGACCAGTGCCATGCTCGCCTCCTCCAGCGTCCCTTGGGCGACAGGTATCGGACGTCCGATGCCCTGTCCATCGCACCAAAGTGCAGCCAAGCCGCCTCTACTGGCCTTCGTCGGGGATCTTCAGCAGGTGGCCGCAGGCCTTGCAGTGGACGGCGTCGGGATCGTGCCGCTGCAGCGCGCATTGCGGGCATTGGAAGAACACCTTGTGCGGGCGAAACAGCGCCTGTGCCAGCCTGACGAACAGCGTGATGCCGAAGATCATGGTGGCGATCGCCGTCAGCTTGCCGAGCACGCCGGGCAGCACGATGTCGCCGAAGCCCGTCGTGGTGACGGTCGCCACCGTGAAGTACAGCGCGTCGACATAGTCGGCAAAGCCGCCGCCGCCGCGGAAGAAGAAGGTGTAGACGAAGCCGGTGACGATGAACAGGAAGGTGAGCAGGTTGGCCACCGCATGCGTGGTGTCGCGCCATTCGCCATAGCCCCGGCGCACCAGCGGGCGCCACAGGATGCCGCTGCGCGACAGCGACCACAGCCTAAGGATCCGCAGGAAGCCGAGATTGTCGAGTGTCTCCGGGAAGAGCAGCGTCAGCAGGATGAAGATGTCGACCCAGACGGTCGGCTGGCGCAGCCAGCGGGCGATGTCCGACGCCGCCAGGATGCGGCCAAGGATGTCGGCGCCGAGCAGCGCCGCCACCGAATAGTCGAGCCACAGGAAGGCCGGTTGGTTCTGCAAAAGGGGAGTGGCGACGAAGAACGCGATCGTCACCAGGTCGACGACGACCACGGCGAGCTGGAAGCGCACGGCAGCCGGGCTGCGGCCGTGGTAGAGCTTGCGCAGCAGGTCGCGCAGCCCGCCGCTGCGATGCTCTGCTTTCCCCATGCTGCGGCGCTTGCCTGCCATTGCCCGAGCCGTAGCAACCGCCGCCGGCCTCGTAAAGGGTCGGCCTGGAGCGGCCGCAAAGTCCTTGCCGCCTGGGCATCCTTGCCATATCGATGCGAGGACTTGCTGTTCGGGAGACCAGGGATGAGCGACGCCAAGACGCGAAAGAAGTACCGTTCGCAGGAATGGTTCGACAATCCCGACAATCCGGGCATGACCGCGCTTTATCTGGAGCGCTACTTGAACTACGGCCTCACCCGCGCCGAGCTGCAGTCGGGCAAGCCGCTGATCGGCATCGCCCAGACCGGCTCCGACCTGTCGCCCTGCAATCGCCACCATTTGGAGCTCGCCAAGCGCGTCCGCGCCGGCATCGAGGCCGCCGGCGGCGTGCCGTTCGAGTTTCCCTGCCATCCGATCCAGGAAACCGGCAAGCGTCCCACCGCCTCGCTCGACCGCAACCTCGCTTATCTGTCGCTGGTCGAGGTGCTCTACGGCTACCCGCTCGACGGCGTGGTGCTGACGATCGGCTGCGACAAGACGGCGCCCGCTTTGCTGATGGCCGCGGCCACCGTCAACATTCCGGCGATCGCGCTGTCGGTCGGTCCGATGCTCAACGGCTGGCACCGCGGCAAGCGCACCGGCTCCGGCACGATCGTCTGGGAGTCCCGCCAGCGGCTGTCGGCCGGCGAGATCGACTACGACGAGTTCATGGACATCGTCGCCTCCTCGGCGCCGTCGGTGGGCTACTGCAACACGATGGGCACGGCCACCACGATGAACTCGCTGGCCGAGGCACTCGGCATGCAGCTGCCCGGCGCCGCGGCCATCCCGGCGCCCTACCGCGAGCGCGGGCAGATCGCCTACGAGACCGGCCGGCGCATCGTCGCCATGGTGGAGGAGGACCTGAAGCCGTCGGACATCATGACCGCCGAGGCGTTCGAGAACGCCATCGTGGTCAATTCAGCGATCGGCGGCTCCACCAACGCCCCCATCCATCTGAACGCCGTGGCGCGCCATCTCGGCCTCGAGCTCGACAATGACGACTGGCAGCGGATCGGCCATCACATCCCGCTGCTGGTCAACCTGCAGCCGGCCGGCGAGTATCTGGGCGAGGACTACCACCATGCCGGCGGCGTGCCGGCCGTGGTCGCCGAGCTGCTCGCCGCCGACCTGCTTCCCTATCCCGGCGCGCTGACGGTCAACGGCCGCTCGATCGGCGACAATTGCCGCGGCGTCCCGAACCTCAACCCCGAGGTGATCCGGCCTGTCGACCGGCCGTTGAAGACGGAGGCCGGCTTCATCAACCTCAAGGGCAATCTGTTCGACAGCGCGATCATGAAGACGAGCGTCATCTCGCCGGAATTCCGCGACCGCTATCTGTCCAACCCCGACGACCCGGAGGCCTTCGAGGGCCGCGCCATGGTGTTCGACGGCCCCGAGGACTATCACGCGCGCATCGACGATCCGGCGCTCGGCATCGACGAGTTCACCGTGCTGTTCATGCGCGGAACGGGGGCGGTCGGCTATCCGGGTGCGGCGGAGGTCGTCAACATGCAGCCGCCGGCCTACCTGATCAAGAAGGGCGTGCATGCGCTGCCCTGCATCGGCGACGGCCGCCAGTCGGGCACGTCCGGCTCACCGTCCATCCTCAACGCCTCGCCCGAGGCGGCGGTCGGCGGCGGCCTGGCGCTGCTGCGCACCGGCGACCGCGTGCGCATCGACCTCAGGAAGGGGACGGCCAACATCCTGATCTCCGACAAGGAGCTCGCGGAACGCCGCACGGCGCTCACCGGCAATGGCGGCTATCATTATCCCCGCCATCAGACGCCATGGCAGGAGATCCAGCGCGGCATGGTCGACCAGCTGTCCGAAGGCATGGTGCTGAAGCCGGCCGTCAAGTACCAGCGAGTCGCCCAGACCAGGGGAATGCCGCGCGACAACCACTGACGCCGGTTTTTTTGGCGTCCGGCGGTCGGCACGGCGGCCTTCCGTTCGTCCTATGGGCCTGACCATCGGCCAAGGAGGAACGAACCATGCTGACCCTGCCGAAGATCGTCGATCGAAAGGCGCAGCCCTATGTCGCGCTGCGCGCCGAGCTGCCCCGATCCGAGCTGGCGGCCGCCGTCGACCGCCAGTTCGGGGCGCTGTTTGCCGGGCTGGCGCAGCGCGGCGTCGCCCCTGCCGGCCCGCCCTTCATCAAATACGACCGGGTGGACATGGAACGCAGCCTGGAGCTCGAATTCGGCGTGCCCGTCGCCTCGCCGGTCGCAGCCGAAGGGCAGATGGTCGCCGGCACGCTGCCGGCCGGCCGCTACGCGGTCGTCGTCTACGATGGCCCGTATGACGACCTGCTCGACGTCAATGCCGTGCTGATCGGCTGGGCCAGCCAGCGCGGCGTGGCCTGGGACGCGCAGCAGACCCCCGAGGGCGACCGCTTCGCCTGCCGGCTCGAGACCTACGTGACCGACCCGCGCGAAGAACCCGATCCGCAGCGGTGGCGGACCGAGGTGGCGATCAAGGTGAAATGACGGGCTACCAGCCCATGCCGCTGCGCGGCAGGCGGATCAGCTCGCCGAAGCGGGCGCGCAGCCGGTCGTCCAGCGCCCGCTCGACATGCCTGGGGAAGCGCGTCGCCAGCACCCTTTGCTTCTCGGCGATCGCCTTCTGCAAAAGGTCCGGCTTGCCCTTCTCGCCCCATTCCTTGGGGCTGAAGCGATCGGCGACCGCCGGGTAGAAGTATTCGGTCTGCATCAGGCGCAACGTCTGCTCGTGCCCGAGATAGTGTCCCGGGCCTTCCATGCAGACCTGGCGGATCGACTCGATCGACAGCGCCGCGTCCGACACCTCGATGCCGCGCACGCAGCGCAGGCACTGGCCCAGCATGTCGTTGTCGACGATCAGGCTTTCCAGGCAGAAGCCGAGCAGCGACGCGTGCATGCCGGCCGACTCGTAGACGAGGTTGAGCCCGGAAAGGCCGGCCATCACGTTGGTGATGCCCTTTTCGTAGCCCGACTGGATGTCGGGCAGCTTCGAATTGGCCATGCCTGCGGCGGAGCCGCCGGGCAGGTCGTAGAACTGCGCCATCTGGGCGCAGGCGGAGGTCAGCAGCGCCTGCTCGGCCGAGCCGCCCGACATGGCGCCGGTCCTAAGGTCGGAGACGAAGGGCCAGGTCCCGAAGATCGCCGGGTGGCCCGGCTTGAGGGCGTTGACGTAGACCAGCCCTGCCAGCACCTCGGCCACCGCCTGCACGACCGCGCCGGCGATCGCTGCCGGCGCCGTGGCGCCGGCCTGGCCGGCCGACAGCAGCAGGATCGGGATGCCACCTGCCACGCAGGCCTCGAGCACGCCGCAGGCGTCCTCGGCGAACTTCATCGGCGGCACGACGAAGCAGTTGGAGTTGGACACGAACGGCCGGGCGCGGAACTTCTCCTCGCCGCCGGCGATCGCGTAGAGCATCTCCAGCGCCGGCGCGACGTTCTCGCGGACCGTGAAGGAGGTGCCGACATGCTTGCTGGTGCCGCTCACGCAGGCGTAGAGCGTGTTGAAGTCCATCTCCAGCGGGTCGGGAATGTCGCGCGGCACCATCGGCCGCTGGAAGAAATGGATGTTGTCGAGCCCCTCGACCAGCCGGGCGGCGTCGTAGATGTCCTGGAGCAGCGATTCCCGGTATTCGCGCTTCTCGACGTCCACCACGTGGACCGCCGCGCCTGCCGTGCCGTAGTGGACCCGCGTGCCCTGCACCAGCATGTCGTGGCGCGGGTCCTGCCCGCAGAGCGTGAAGTTGCGAGCGGCGTCGCGGATCGTCGCCAGCACGAGGTTGCGCGGGAAGCGAATTCGGCCGTCGGCGTCGTGGCTCGCGCCGGCCCGCGTCAACGCCTCGATACAGCTGGGGATCGCGTTGGCGAAGCCGACCGTCTCCAGCACCGTGAGCACCGATTCGTGGATACGTTCCAGATCGTTCTGGCCTAATGCCTTGTACCTGCCGCCGGACAGCCCCGCGCGTACCGGGCGGATGTCCTCGGCAAGCGGCGCGGCCCGCATGGCGCGTCGCGCTTCGCGCCCGCCGGCCCGGCGCGACGCGCGCTCCACTGAGGTTTCGGGCTGTTCCAGCGCCTGCGACGACATCCCCTCGGCTCCCGGCCAAAGCACGCCGCCAAGCCTCGGCGGGGCTGCGTGCGCGATTTCCTCGGCTCTTTATGACGCGGCTTTGGTCCAGCCGCCTTGTGCCAGACTATCCGGTCGCATGGGCCACGGGCGGTCGCCTTCAGGCGGCAGCAGGGCGTCTTCCCGCCGCCGTCGCGAGCTCGCGGATGCCGGGCTCGATGTGCTGCAGCGCGATCGACGAGATGCCGAGCCGCATGAAGCGCGACGGCTTCTCGGTGCGGTCGAAAAACCGGTCGCCCGGCTCGATGATGACGCTGCGGGCGGCCGCCGCCTCGGCGAGCGTGCGCGCATTGGTGCCGCGCGGCCCTTCGAGCCACAGCGAGGTGCCGCCGGCCGAATCGGTCGGCCGCCATTCGGGCAGGAAGGCGGAGATGGCGTGCACCAGGCGCTTGCGCCGTTCCTCGAAGGCGGCGGAGAGGCGCCGGACCAGCGCCTCGTGGTGGCCGAGCGACAGGAACAGCGCCACGGCGCGCTGATTGTTGGCCGGCGGATGCCTGAGCATGAAGCGCCTGAGCGCCCGCAGCTCCGCTATCAGGTCGGCGGAGGCGACGATGTAGCCAAGCCGCAGGCCCGGCGCGAGCGTCTTCGACATCGAGCCGACATAGACGACGCGCCCCGAGCGATCGAGGCTCTTCAGCGCCTGCTGCGGGGCCTCGTCGAGCAGCTGGCTATCATAGCCGTCCTCGATGACGATCTGGTGGTGCCGACTGGCGCGGGCAAGCAGGTCCTGCCGCCGCGCGGCGCTGAGCGGCACCATGGTCGGGCAGTGATGGCTGGGCGTGACGAAGACGAAGCCGGCGTCGGTGGCGATCTCGTCGGTGACGATCCCCTCGCGGTCGACCGGCGTGGCGGCGATCTCGGCGCCGGCGAGCCGGAAGATCGAGCGCGCGTCGGGGTAGCCCGGATCCTCCATCGCCACCTTGGAGCCCTTGCCCATCAGCAGCGTGGCCAGCATGTAGAGCGCGTTCTGCGCGCCGAGCGTCACGATGATCTCGTCGGGATTGGCGAAGATGCCGCGCCGCGGCAGCAGCCGCGCCTGGATTTGCTCGATCAGCAGCGGGTCGTCGCGATCGACCATGTCGGCCGCCCAGTTGCGGATCTCCAGCACGGCCAGCGCCATGCGATTGCATTCGCGCCACTCGGCGGTCGGGAACAGCGCCGGGTCGAACTGGCCGTAGACGAAGGGATAGGACGACTTGATCCAGTTGTCCTGCTTCAGCGGGCTCGGCATGTCGCTCGCCGAGATGCGCCGCAGCGCCTTCCAGTCCACCTGGTCGGAGCCGGCTTCCGCCACCTTCGGCGTCGGCCGCGCCGGCGTCGCCAGCACGTCCGGGTTGACGAAATGGCCGCGCCGCTCGCGCGCGATCAGGAAGCCTTGGTCCACCAGCTGCTGGAAGGCCAGCACCACCGTGCCGCGGGCCACGCCGAGCTTCTCGGCCAGGATCCTGCAGGAAGGCAGCGGCATCGACGCGGCGATCTGCCGGTCGAGGATGGCGGCGACGATCGCCTGGCGGATCTGCGCCTGCAGAGTCTGGCCCGATTCCGCCGAGATGCGGAACAGTCCTGACCAGATCGCCGTGTCGTTTCGCTGTGGCATAGAGGCGTTCCTCTGGGCTGGTCCGTTTCCCGTTCTGGCCCACTGCGTTGTATTCCTGGTCCAAACGGCTGCACCAATGAATTTTTCTAATCGGAGTGATTTATGCCAGTGAACGCTGGCCGCGACGATCGGCCGTCACGAAATGCGTCTTGGCGCTGCGACCCCCGGTCGCAAACGGCGGCAGGTCTGGTATGGTCGCACCGCCTCACCTGCCGAAGGAGTTGCCGCCGTGGCCGACCATCCCCTGAGCGCCCGCATTGCCGCCCTGCGCGACCACCGCGCCGCCGCGCCGATCGAGATGCGGAGCGCCTTCGCCTCCGATCCGCAGCGCTTCGCCCATTTTTCGCTCGCCCTCGACGACCTCCTCTTCGATTGGTCCAAATGCGCGGTGACGACCGAGACCATGGACCTGCTTTTCAAGCTGGCGTCCGCCGCCGACGTGACGGGTCGGCGCGATGCCATGTTCCGCGGCGACAAGATCAACGTCACCGAGGACCGCGCCGTGCTGCACACCGCGCTGCGCAACCCGGCCGACAGCGGCGTCCTCGTCGACGGCCACGACGTGATGCCCGACGTGCACCAGGTGCTCGACGCCATGGCGGCCTTCGCCGACGCCGTCCGCAGCGGCAAGGCGCCCGGCGCCGGCGGCGCGCCGATCACCGACATCGTCAACATCGGCATCGGCGGCTCCGATCTCGGCCCGGCGATGGCCACGCTGGCGCTTTCGCCCTATCACGATGGCCCGCGCGCCCATTTCGTCTCCAACATCGACAGCGCGCACATCGCCGACACGCTGAAAGGGCTGAAGCCCGAGACCACGCTCTTCATCATCGCCTCCAAGACCTTCACCACCGTCGAGACCATGACCAACGCCAACACCGCCCGCGACTGGGTGCGTACGGCGCTCGGCGAAGAGGCGGTGCGCCATCACTTCGCCGCCGTGTCGACGGCGCTCGACAAGGTGGCGGCCTTCGGCATCGATCCGCAGCGCGTGTTCGGCTTCTGGGACTGGGTGGGCGGCCGCTATTCGCTGTGGTCGGCGATCGGCCTGCCGATCATGATCGCCATCGGCCCGGACAATTTCCGCCGCTTCCTGGCCGGCGCCCACGCCATGGACACCCACTTCCGCACCGCCGCGCCGGAAAAGAACATCCCCATGGCGATGGGGCTGGTCGGCTTCTGGCATCGCGTGATCTGCGGCTATCCGGCCCGCGCGGTCATCCCCTACGACCAGCGGCTGGCGCGGCTGCCCGCCTATCTGCAGCAGCTCGACATGGAGTCCAACGGCAAGCGCGTGACGCTCGACGGCACGCCCGCGCCGACGCCGACCGGCCCGCTGGTCTGGGGCGAGCCGGGCACCAACGGCCAGCACGCCTTCTTCCAGCTGCTCCACCAGGGCACCGACGTCATTCCCGTCGAGTTCCTGGCCGCCGCCGTCGGCCACGAGCCGCAGCTCGCGGTGCATCACGAGCTGCTGCTCGCCAACTGCCTGGCGCAGTCGGAGGCGCTGATGAAGGGGCGCACCCTGGAGGAGGCGCGCCGCCAGATGCTGACCAAGGGCATGCCCGCCGCCGAGGTCGACCGCATCGCGCCGCACCGCGTGTTTCCCGGCAACCGGCCAAGCATCACCATCCTCTACCGCACCCTCGACCCCGCGGCGCTGGGCCGGCTGATCGCGCTCTACGAGCACCGCGTCTTCGTCGAGGCGCAGCTGTTCGGCATCAACGCCTTCGACCAGTGGGGCGTCGAGCTGGGCAAGGAGCTGGCCACCGCCCTCTTGCCTGTCGTTGAAGGCAAGGAGGACACCGCCAAGCACGATTCCTCGACGGCCGGCCTCGTGCGGCAGATCCTGGCCCTGCAGGGAGCCAGCTAGGGCGTGGCGATCAAGGGGCTCATGTTCGACAAGGACGGCACGCTGGTCGATTTCCAGGCGACCTGGTTCGCCGTCGGCGATGCCTTGGCGCTCAGGGCTGCGGGCGGCGATCGGGCCCGCGCCGACGCGTTGCTGGAGAGCGCCGGCTACGACTTCGAGCGCCAATGCTTCCGCGGCGACTCGGTGTTCGCAGCCGGCACCAATGCCGACATCGTCGCCCTCTGGTACCCCGACAGCGACGGCGAGGCCCGCAAGGCGCTGGTCGCCGAGTTCGACGGCGTCACGGCCGAGACCGGCGCCGCCCGCTCGGTGGCGCTGCCCGGCAGCCTGGAAGCGCTGGCCGCGCTCCACCGCGTCCGGCTTCCGGCTCGGCCTGGCGACCAACGATTCGACCAACGGTGCGGAGAAGACCTTGCTGGCGCTGGGCGTCGCGCAGCTGTTCGACGCCGCCTACGGCTATGACGCCGTGGCCAACCCCAAGCCGGCGCCCGACGCCATCCAGGCCTTCGCCGACCTGACCGGCCTCAGGCCGTCGGAGATCGCCATGGTCGGCGACAACCGGCACGACCTGCAGATGGCGCGGGCAGGCGGTGCTGGGCTTGCCGTCGCGGTGCTGTCGGGCACCGGCACGCGCGAGAGCCTGGCGCCGCTCGCCGACGTGGTGCTTGCCTCGGTGGCCGATCTGCCGGCCTTCCTGGCCCAGGCGGGCCGAATGGCGGAGCCTACGACCTGAGCTCGCGCCTGAGGATCTTGCCGACGTTGGACTTCGGCAGCTCGCTGCGGAACTCGACCGAGCGCGGCCGCTTGTAGCCGGTCAGATGCTCCTTGCAGTAGGCAAGCAGCGCCTCGGCCGTCAATTCCGGGTCCTTCTTGACCACGAACAGCTTCGGCACCTCCCCGGAGCGCTCGTCCGGCACGCCGATCGCCGCCACCTCCAGCACGCCGGGATGGCGCGCCGCGATGTCCTCGATCTCGTTCGGGTAGACGTTGAAGCCGGAGACCAGGATCATGTCCTTCTTGCGGTCGACGATCTTGGTGAAGCCGCTCTCGTCCATGAACGCCATGTCGCCCGACTTGAAGAACCCGTCGGCGGTCATCGCCTTTTCGGTCTCGTCCGGGCGGTTCCAATAGCCCGCCATCACCTGCGGGCCGCGGATCCACAGCTCGCCGACCTCGCCCGGCGGCAGCTCGCGCCCGTCGTCGTCGCGGATCGACACCTCCGTCGACGGCAGCGGCAGGCCGATGGTGGCCGAGAAGGCGTCGGCATCGAAGCGGTTGGCGGTGGCCACCGGCGCCGTCTCCGAAAGCCCGTAGCCCTCCGAGATGACCACGCCGGTAAGCTTCTTCCAGCGCTCCGCCACCGCCCGCTGCACCGCCATGCCGCCGCCGAAGGTGAGCAGCAGCGGCTTGAAGTCGAGCTTGCGAAAGTCCTCGTTGTTGAGCAGCGCGTTGAACAGCGTGTTGAGGCCCGGAAAGACGTTGATGCTGTACTTCCTCAGCTCCTTCACCAGCGCGGGAATGTCGCGCGGGTTGGCGATCAGGATGTTGTGGCCGCCCTTCTGCATGCCCATCAGCGCGTTCACCGTCAGCGCGTAGATGTGGTAGAGCGGCAGCGCGCAGACGAAGGTCAGGTGCGCCGGCCGCGGCTTCCTCACGAACGCCGTCTCCATCCACAAAAGGTTCTGCGCGACGTTGGCGAGCACGTTGCGATGCAAGAGGATCGCGCCCTTGGAGATGCCGGTGGTGCCGCCGGTGTATTGCAGGAAGGCGATGTCGTCCGGTCCGACCTCGACGGCCTGCAACTGCCGGCCGCGCCCGTCCTTCAAGGCCGCCGGGAACGGCGTGTGGCCGGGCAGCGACCAGGCGGGAACCAGCTTCTTCACCCGCCGCACCACCAGGTTCACGACGGTGCCCTTCAGCGTCCCCAGCATATCGCCCATCGTCGCGACGATCACGTGCTTGACCGGCGTCCTGGCGAGCACGCTTTGCAAGGTGACGGCGAAATTCTCCAGGATGACGATCGCCTCGGCGCCCGAATCCACGAGCTGGTGCTCGAGCTCGCGAGGCGTATAGAGCGGGTTGACGTTCACCACGGTCAGCCCGGCCCTCAGGATGCCCATCATGGCAACCGGATATTGCAGCAGGTTGGGCAGCATGATCGCGACGCGCGCGCCCTTGGCGAGGCCCTTGCCCTGCAGGAAGGCGCCGAAGGCGGCGGACTGCCGCTCCAGCTCCGCATAGCTCATCGCCCGGCCCATCGAGCTGAAAGCGGGCCGGTCGGCGAAGCGCCGGCAATTGTCGACCAGCAGGGCGCCGATCGATTGCGCTGGCAGCGGCCCGATCTCCGCCGGCATCGTCTTGGGATAGCTGGCCAGCCACCGCCGTTCGGACGAGCCCTTGGCCTTCGTTTTCGAGGCCTTGCCCGGCTTCGCCGCCGGCTTGGCCTTGGCGCCGCGGGCGGCAGTCGGCTTCGCAGCGGCTTGCTTTGCCGGCTTTGAGGCCTTGGACGACGCGGCAGCCTCCGTCTTCGCGGAAGCCCGCTTGCGGGTCCGCGGCGCCTTGGCTGCCGGCTTCACCTCTGCTTTGGCCACGTGGTCCTCCCTCGATCTCTGGCCTCATGTAGGAGCAGAGCGGGAGAGCGCGCAAGCCACGCCGCGCCGGCGGCCATCGCCGGGCTTACGGGGCGGCTTGCCCGAACCCCTCGTGGCCGGTCAGGAAGGCGGCCTCCTCGTCGGTCGTGGCGCGCCCGAGCGCCCGGTTGCGGTGCGGGAACCGGCCGAACCGCTCGATGATCTCGCGGTGCTCGACGGCGTATTTGACATTGTCGCCGGGCAACGCCTCGAACAGCGCCACGCAGCGGACCTGGTCGGCCAGGTCTTCCGAATGCATGAACGGCATGTAGAGGAACACCCGCTTGTCGTCTTCCAGCCCGGCGTCGAAGCGGCGGGCCAGTGCATTGCTGGCCACCGCCAGCGCCAGCGCGTCGGTCGAGAACGCTTCGGCGGTGCCGCGGAACATGTTGCGCGGGAATTGGTCGTAGACGAGCACCGCCGCCAGCGCGGCATCGGCGTCGCGGAAGGCCACGGCGGGAACCGCCTCGCGCAACCGCCCATGCAGCGCCTCGAACCGACGGCGGATCGTCGCGTCGGTGTCGGCCGCCGGCTCGAACCAGCATTTCCGGTCGATCTCCTCGAACCAGAACCGAAGCACCTGCTGCTGCCAGTTCCCTTCCACCATGCCAACCTCCCTTTTTGCGCGCGATCGGGCGACGATAGCATGGTTTTTTCACGGTAGGCTGCTCGTTGGAAAGGCTTTGCCCTTCCGGAGCGGCATGCAACAGAGGAGTTCCAAAGCCAATCATTCTTTGCTTATATGCGCGCATCTCCAGCCTGACAGAGGGGCTTGGAACAAAAACCAGGGAGTGCTCCATGAAATTGAAAGCGAGTTTCGCGGCCGCGTTGCTGGCCGCAACGATGCTGTCTGGCGCAGCGAGCGCCAAGACCTTCGTCTACTGCTCCGAAGGGTCGCCGGAAGGCTTCGACCCCGGCCTCTACACGGCCGGCACCACCTTCGACGCCTCGTCGCGCACCGTCTACAACCGCCTGCTCGAGTTCAAGCACGGCACGACCGAGACCGATCCCGGGCCTGGCCGAGAGCTGGGAAATCTCCGACGACGGCCTCGAATACACGTTCAAGCTGCGCCCGGGCGTCAAGTTCCAGACCACCGACTTCTTCACGCCGACGCGCGATCTCAACGCCGACGACGTGATCTTCTCCTTCGAGCGCCAGCTGCAAGACGGACAATCCCTGGAACCAGTACGTCGCCGGCGGCTCCTGGGAATATTTCGCCGGCATGGGCTTCCCCGAGCTGATCAAGTCGATCGAGAAGGTCGACGACCTGACGGTCAAGTTCGCGCTGAACCGCAAGGAAGCGCCGTTCCTCGCCAACCTCGGCGATGGACTTCGCCTCGATCATGTCGAAGGAATATGCCGACAAGCTCGCAGGCCGACGGCAAGATGGACCAGATGAACCAGATGCCGCTCGGCACCGGTCCGTTCGACCTTCGTCGCCTACCAGCAGGACGCGGTCATCCGCTACAAGGCCAACCCGGACTACTGGGGCGGCAAGCAGAAGATCGACGACCTGGTCTTCGCCATCACCACCGACGCCGCGGTCCGCTGCCAGAAGCTGAAGGCCGGCGAGTGCCACCTCATGCCCTACCCGAACGCCGCCGACGTGGCGGGCATGAAGGCCGACCCGAACCTGAAGGTGATGGAGCAGGAAGGCCTGAACGTCGCCTATCTCGCCTACAACACCACTCAGGCGCCGTTCGACAAGCCGGAAGTGCGCAAGGCGCTCAACATGGCGATCAACAAGCAGGCGATCGTCGACGCCGTCTTCCAGGGCGCGGCCACCGCCGGCCAAGAACCCGATCCCGCCGACGATGTGGTCCTACAACAACGCCATCGAGGACGACAAATACGATCCGGAGGCGGCCAAGAAGATGCTCGAGGATGCCGGCGTCAAGGACCTCTCGATGAAGGTCTGGGCGATGCCGGTGTCGCGTCCCTACATGCTGAACGCGCGCCGCGCCGCCGAGCTGATCCAGGCGGACTTCGCCAAGATCGGCGTCAAGGTCGAGATCGTCTCCTACGAATGGGCCGAGTATCTCGAGCGCTCCAAGGCCAAGGACCGCGACGGCGCGGTGATCCTCGGCTGGACCGGCGACAACGGCGACCCGGACAACTTCCTCGACACGCTGCTCGGCTGCGACGCCGTCGGCGGCAACAACCGCGCCCAGTGGTGCAACAAGGAGTTCGACGAGCTGGTCACCAAGGCCAAGGCAAGCTGCCGACCAGGCCGAGCGCACCAAGCTCTACGAAGCAGGCGCAGGTCATCTTCAAGAAGCGAGGCGCCGTGGGCGACGCTCGACCACTCGCTCGTCGTCGTGCCGATGCGCAAGAAGGTCGACGGGCTTCGTCATGGAGCCCGCTCGGCGATCCATCGCCTTCGACGGCGTCGACATCGCCGAATAGCGCCTCCTAGGCCATTCCGGACGAGGGGGGCGCTTGATCGATCGGGCGCCCCCTTTCGCCATTCCGTGCTATCCTGACCCAGCTCGTCGGTGCTTGCGTCAAGGGCCTCGACATGCTCCGCTTCCTTCTCGGGCGGCTCGCCGTCCTGATCCCGACCTTCATCGGGGTCTCCATCATCGCCTTCTCGTTCATCCGCCTGCTGCCCGGCGACCCGGTCATGCTGCTGTCGGGCGAGCGCGTGATGTCGCCGGAGCGCCACGCCGAGATCATCGCACCAGCTCGGCTTCGACCGGCCGATGGTCATCCAGTATCTCGACTATCTCGGCGGCGTGCTGCACGGGCGATTTCGGCACCTCGATCGTCACCAAGCGAGCCGGTCCTCGACGCAGTTCTTCACAGCTCTTCCCGGCGACGCTCGAGCTGTCGCTCTGCGCCATCATCTTCGCCGTCGTGCTCGGCATCCCGGCCGGCATCTTCGCCGCGGTCAAGCGCGGCTCGTTCTTCGACCAGGCGATCATGGGCACCGCGCTGGTCGGCTATTCGATGCCGATCTTCTGGTGGGGCCTGCTGCTGATCATCCTGTTCTCCGGCATCCTGCAGTGGACGCCGGTCTCGGGCCGCATCTCGCTGATGTACTTCTTCCCGCCGGTCACCGGCTTCATGCTGATCGACTCGCTGCTCTCCGGCCAGCCGGGCGCCTTCAAGTCGGCCGTCAGCCACCTCATCCTGCCGACCATCGTGCTCGGCACCATCCCGCTCGCCGTCATCGCCCGGCAGACGCGCTCGGCGATGCTGGAAGTGCTGGGCGAGGACTATGTGCGCACCGCCCGCGCCAAGGGCCTGGCGCCGTTGCGCGTCGTCGGCGTCCACGCGCTGCGCAACGCCATGATCCCGGTCGATCACCACGATCGGCCTGCAGGTCGGCGTGCTGCTGGCCGGCGCCATCCTGACCGAGACGATCTTCTCCTGGCCGGGCATCGGCAAATGGATGGTCGATTCGGTGTTCAAGCGCGACTACCCGGTCATCCAGGGCGGGCTGCTGCTCATCGCCGCCATCATCATGCTGGTCAACCTGCTGGTCGACCTGCTCTACGGCCTGATCAACCCGCGCATCCGGCACTGAGGAGGATCCGATGGCAGACACCACGGCCGAGCCTGCCGCCGTCGAAGCCAGTGCCGCGCGTCGCGCAGGTCCTGGCGGAGTTCTGGTACTATTTCTCCGAGAACCGCGGCGCGGTGCTCGGCCTCGGCGTCTTCCTCCTGCTGGTGGTCGATCGCGGTCTTCGCGCCGCTGATCGCCCCGCACCCGCCGAACGCGCAGTACCGCGACGCCATCCTGGTGCCGCCGTTCTGGGAGGAGGGCGGCCGCTCGACCTTCCTGCTCGGCACCGACGCCGTCGGCCGCGACATCCTCTCGCCGCCTGATCTACGGCGCGCGCTTCTCGCTGTTCATCGGCGTCGTCGTCGACCACGCTCGTCGCTGGTCGGCGGCATCGTCCTCGGCCTCATCGCCGGCTATTTCCGCGGCTGGGTCGACACCGTGATCATGCGCGTCATGGACATCATCCTGGCCTTCCCGTCGCTGCTGCTGGCGCTGGTGCTGGTGGCCGTGCTCGGGCCCGGGCTGACCAATGCGATGATCGCCATCGCGCTCGTCTACCAGCCGCATTTCGTGCGGCTGACGCGCGCTGCGGTGATGGCGGAGAAGACCCGCGACTATGTCGTCGCCGCGCAAGGTCGCCGGCGCCGGCCCGCTCCGGCTGATGTTCACGACCATCCTGCCCAACTGCATGGCGCCGCTGATCGTCCAGGCGACGCTGTCCTTCTCCAACGCCATCCTCGACGCCGCCGCCCTCGGCTTCCTCGGCATGGGCGCCCAGCCGCCGACGCCGGAATGGGGCACGATGCTGGCCGAGGCGCGCGAGTTCATCCTGCGCGCCTGGTGGGTGGTGACCTTCCCCGGCCTCGCCATCCTGATCACCGTGCTCGCCATCAACCTGATGGGCGACGGCCTGCGCGACGCGCTCGATCCCAAGCTGAAGAGGTCTGATGATGGCGCTTCTCGAAATCGAAAATCTGGTCGTCGAGTTCGAGACCGCCACCGGCCCGTTCCGCGCCGTCGACGGCGTCTCGCTCGACGGTCGACCGAGCGCGAGGTGCTGGCGATCGTCGGCGAGTCCGGCTCGGGCAAGTCGGTGTCGATGCTGGCGGTGATGGGCCTGCTGCCCGTGGACGGCCAAGGTCACCGCCGACCGCATGCGCTTCGACGGCACCGACCTTCTGACGCTGATCAGCGACGCCGAGCGCCGCAAGATCGTCGGCAAGGACATGGCGATGATCTTCCAGGAGCCGATGGCGAGCCTCAACCCTTGCTTCACCGTCGGCTTCCAGATCGAGGAGGTGCTGCGCGTCCACATGAAGATGGACCGCGCCGCCCGCCGCGCCCGCGCCATCGAGCTGCTGAAGCATGTCGGCATCCCCGACCCGGCCGAGCGGCTCGGCCACTTCCCGCACCAGATGTCCGGCGGCCAGTGCCAGCGCGTGATGATCGCCATTGCCATCGCCTGCAACCCGAAGCTGCTGATCGCCGACGAGCCGACCACGGCGCTCGACGTCACCATCCAGAAGCAGATCCTCGATCTCCTGATCAAGCTGCAGGCCGAGCACGGCATGGGGCTGATCATGATCACCCACAACATGGGCGTCGTCGCCGAGACGGCCGACCGCGTCATCGTCCAGTACAAGGGCCGCAAGATGGAGGAGGCCGACGTGCTGTCGCTCTTCGAGAAGCCGCAGAGCGCCTATACGCGGGCCCTCTTGTCGGCGCTGCCGGAGAATGCGGTCGGCGACCGCCTGCCGACGATCGCGCGCCTTCATGGCCGACGCGGGAGCGGGCCAATGAGCCGAGATCGTCGTCGAGGGCAAGGACATCGTCCGCGACTATCATCTGCCCGGCGGCCTCTTCGACCAAGGCCACGCACCGTCCATGCCGTGAAGGGCGTCAGCTTTTCGGTCGAGAAGGGCAAGACGCTGGCCATCGTCGGCGAAAGCGGCTGCGGCAAGTCCACGCTCGCGCGCATCGTCACGCTGATCGACCCGGCCACCGCCGGCGACCTGCTGATCGAGGGGCAGAAGGTCGACATCGCGCAAGCCAGGCGCTGACGCCGCAGCTGCGCCGCAAGGTGCAGATCGTCTTCCAGAACCCTTACGGCTCGCTCAATCCCCGCCAGAAGATCGGCGACGTGCTCGGCGAGCCGCTGCTGATCAACACCGGCATGCCGGCCGCCGAGCGGCGCGACCGCGCCATGGAGATGCTGAAGAAGGTCGGCCTGGAGGAAAAGCACTACGGCCGCTACCCGCACATGTTCTCCGGCGGCCAGCGCCAGCGCATCGCCATCGCCCGCGCGCTGATGCTCAACCCGAGCCTGCTGGTGCTCGACGAGCCGGTGTCGGCGCTCGACCTTTCGGTGCAGGCGCAGGTGCTCAACCTGCTGGCCGATCTGCAGGACGAGTTCCACCTGACCTACGTCTTCATCAGCCACGATCTGTCGGTGGTGCGCTACATCGCCGACGACGTGATGGTCATGTACTACGGCGAGGCGGTCGAGTACGGCACCGCGCGAGCGCGTCTTCGCCGATCCCGCAGCACAGCTACACCAAGACGCTTGTTCGCCGCGACGCCGCGCGCCGATGTCGAGAGCATCCGCGCCCGCATCGCCAGGAAAAAGGCGGCCTGAGCGATGGCCGTGTCCGACAGGCGCGTGGCGATCGTCACCGGCGCGTCGCGCGGCATCGGTGCCGCCGTCGCCGAGCGTCTGGCGCGCGACGGCCTGGCGGTGATCGTCGACTATGCCGGCAGCGCCGAAGCCGCCGCCGCCGTCGTCGCACGCATCGAGGCGGCCGGCGGCATCGCCCGCGCCGTTCAGGCCGACGTCGCCGATCCGGCGGCGGTCGTCGCCCTGTTCGACGCGGCGGAGGCGACGTTCGGCGGCATCGACGTGCTGGTCAACAATGCCGGCGTGATGCAACTGAAGCCTCTCGCCGAGACCGACGACGCGCTGTTCGACCGCACCGTCGCAATCAACCTCAAGGGCAGCTTCAACACGCTGCGCGAGGCGGCCCGCCGCCTTCGGTCGGGCGGCCGCATCGTCAACTTCTCGAGCAGCGTCATCGGCCTGCGCATGGAGACCTACGGCGTCTACGCGGCGACCAAGGCGGCGATCGAGGCGATGACGGCTGTCCTGTCCAAGGAGCTCAAGGGCCGCCGCATCACCGTCAACGCGTTGGCGCCCGGCCCGACGGCCACCGACCTGTTCCTCGACGGCAAGTCGCAGGAGCTGGTCGACCGGCTCGCCGCCATGAACCCGCTCGGCCGCCTCGGCACGCCCGAGGACATCGCCGCCGCAGTCTCCTTCCTGGTCGGCCCCGATGGCGGCTGGGTCAACGGCCAGGTGCTGCGCGCCAATGGCGGGATGATCTAGACCCGGCGGCCGGTCGCCGCGTCGAACAGATAGAGGTGGCGGGGGTCGAGCCCGAAGCGGGCCGTCTCCCCGGGCTGGAAGCGCCGCGCCTCGCGGCTTTCGACGGTGAAGCCGCTGCCGTCGGCGAGCTCGACATGGACGTGCGCCACCCCGCCCAGCCGCTCGACGACGGTCACCGTGCCGGCGAGCGCCGCCGCGGCCCCTTCGGCCCCGCCGACATGCTCCGGCCGGATGCCGAGCTTCACCGCCGTGCCGGCCGGCGGCGCGGCGCCGCGGCATGGCGCCGCCACCCTTTCGAGGCCGAGACGCGGCATCGATACGAGGGCAACGCCGCCGCCGTCGCCTCCGACCACGGTGGCGTCGAGCACGTTCATCCGCGGTGAGCCGATGAAGCCGGCGACGAACAAATTGTCCGGATCCTCGTAGAGGTCGAGCGGCGCGCCGACCTGCTCGATCCGCCCGGCATTCAGCACCGCGATGCGGTCGGCCAGCGTCATCGCCTCCACCTGATCGTGGGTGACGTAGATCATCGTGGCGCCCAGCGCCTGGTGGAGCCGGGCGATCTCGACGCGCATGCCGACCCTGAGCTCGGCGTCGAGGTTGGAGAGCGGCTCGTCGAACAGGAACACCTGCGGCTGGCGCACGATCGCCCGGCCGATCGCCACGCGCTGGCGCTGGCCGCCCGACAGCTCGCGCGGCTTGCGCGCCAGGAAAGGCTCCAGCCGCAGGATCCGCGCCGCCTCGGCCACCTTGGCGTCGATCGTCGGCTTGGGCTGGCCGGCCATCTCCAGCGGAAAGCCCATATTGGCCGCCACCGTCATATGCGGGTAGAGCGCATAGGTCTGGAACACCATGGCGATGCCGCGCTTGGACGGATCCTCCTCGGTGACGTCGCGGCCGCCGATCTCGATGCGGCCCTCGCTCACCCGCTCCAGCCCGGCGATCATCCTGAGCAGGGTCGATTTCCCGCAGCCGGACGGCCCGACGAACACCAGGAACTCGCCGTCCGCCACGGCGAGGTCGACCCCGCCGACCACCTCGACCGCTCCGAAGCGCTTCTTCACCGATGAGAGGACGAGGCCGGCCATGGGGTTCCTACTTGACGGCGCCTTCGGTCAGCCCGGCGACGAACCACCGGCCCACCAGGGCGAACAGGATCACGACGGGGATGGTCGCGGCGGTGGCGCCGGCGAGCAGCAGCCCCCAGTCGATCTGGTACTGGCCGATGATGCCGGCGAAGCCCACCGGGATCGTCCGCCGCTCGTCGGAGACGATCAGCACCGAGGCGAACAGATACTCGGTCCACGATGCGATGAAGGCGAACACGGCGACGCTCGCAATGCCCGGCGCAATCAGCGGCACCATGATGCGCAGCAGGATCGTCGTTACCGGCGCCCCGTCGATGAGCGCCGCCTCCTCGATCTCGCGCGGCACCGAGGCGAGGAAGGAGCGCATCATCCAGATCGCGAAAGGCAGGGCGAAGGCGACGTTGACGATCACCAGGCTGAGCGCGGCTGTCGATCAGCCCGGCCGCCGAGAAGAGGCCGTAGAGCGGAATGAGCACGACGACGCCCGGAAAGGCATAGGCGAGCAGGATCGCCCGGTAGAGCGCCGCCCGCCCGGGAAAATCCATGCGGAAGAAGGCATAGGCGGCCGGCAGCGCCAGGGCGACCGTCGCCGCCGTCGACGCCAGCGCCACGAGCAGGCTGTTGACCAGGTAGGTCGGGAAGTCGGAGGAGGCGAACAGCTTCTCGAAATGCTGGGTGGTGAAGGAGTGCGGCACCATCGTCGGCACCCGCTGGATGATCTCCTTCGGCAGCTTGACGGAGCCGCTCGCCACCCACCAGAAAGGCAGGAGGACCAACGCTCCCAGCACCAGCAAGCCGAGCGCCAGCACCAGGTTCTGGGCCAGGCTGCGCCTCATCGCCCCGCCTCGTCGGCCGTCATCGCGCGGGTCGCCGCCACCGCGAAGGCCATCAGCAGCAGGCTGGTGATCACCGAGACGGCGGCGGCCTCCGACAGCCGGTAGCCCTTGAAGGCCGTCTCGTAGATGAGCACCGGCAAGGTCTGCGTGGCCTGCGCCGGCCCGCCGGCGGTGAGCAGCCAGATGACGTCGAAGACGTTGAACGACAGCAGCGTGCCGACCACGCCGAGCACCAGCAGCGTCGGCTGCAGCAGCGGCCAGGTGATGCGCGTGAAGCGCTTGACCGCGCCGGCGCCGTCGATGCGCGCCGCCTCGTAGAGCTCGCCGGGGATGCGCGTCAGTCCGGCCAGCAGCATCAGCGTCGTGAACGGGAACCAGCGCCAGGAATTGATCAGGATGACCGTCGTCATGGCGCTTTCCCGGCTGGCGAAGAAGCCGACCGGCCGGTCGATGACGCCCGCCTGGACGAGCAGCGGGTTGATCATGCCGCCCGACGTGGAGAGCAGCCAGCGCCAGATGATCACCACCACCACCGTCGGCACGATCCAGGCCAGGATGATCCAGGTGCGCGCCAGGCGTACGCCGGGGAAGCGCTGGTTGAGGATCAGCGCCGCGCCGAGCGCGGCGAGCGTCTGCACCGCCGCGTTGCCGGCGACCCAGACGAGGCTGCGCAGAAGCGCCCGCCAAAACCGTCCGTCGCCCAGCACCGCCGCGTAGTTGGCCAGCCCGACGAAGCGCCCCTGCGAGCCGATCACGCCGACATCCTGCAGGCTGAGCCACACCGCCTGCAGCAGCGGCCAGCCGAGCACCGCCGCCAGGAAGAAGAGAGCCGGGGCGACGAAGGCGAAGGGCAGCGTCGTGTTGCGCATGGCCTCCGCCCCGGCTCGCTTCGGCTACTTCTTGGCGGTGATCTCGGTCATGCGGGCCTGCCCCGCCTTGACCGCGTCGGCCGCGCTCTGCCCGTCCACCACGATGTGCTGCAGCGTCTCGGCGATCACGTTCTGCGCCGAGATGGCGCCGATCGACGGGAACACCTTGCCGGTCGTGAAACCGAACAGCTTGCCGTTCTTGGAGTTGGCGACCATCGTCTCGACCTGGCTCTTGTACTTGGTCACCACGGGGTCCTTCCAGAACGAGTCGGCTTGCGCCCCGTCATTGGTGACCGGCAGGAACAGGCCGGGCTCCATGGTCAGGAAGCGGCCATAGGTCTGCGGCTCCAGCAGCCAGGCCAGGAACTTCTTGGCCGCCGCCTGCTTGGCGGCGTCCTTGGTGGTCAGCATGATGGCGTTGGAATAGGAGATGGTGGCCGAATCCGCCTGGTCGTCGGCATGCGGCACCGGCGCCACGCCGAGGTCGGCCGGATCGGCCTCCGCCTGGGTGTCGTAGGTGTTGATGACGGTGAACTGCAGGATCATGCCGCAGCTCGCGCTGGCGAAGCAGGCCTCCGCCTCGCCCCAGGTCCAGGACGGGCTGTCCGGCGGCGACAGCTTCTGCAGGTCGGCATAGGCCTGATAGGCCGCCACCGTCTGCGGCTTGTCGAAGTCGATCGAGCCGTCGTCCTTGTAGATGTCGGCCGCGCCGTTGTTGACCATGAAGCTGTAGACGGTCTGGTCGGTGTAGAGCTGCTTGTTGGCCGGCAGGCCGATCCCGTATTTGCCGTCGGCCGACAGCTTCTCCGCCGCCGCTTTCCACTCGGACCAGGTCTTCGGCACCTCGATGCCGGCCGCCTTCAGCGCGCTGTTGCGGTACCAGAGCGAGATCGCCATGTTGTAGGCCGGCACGGCCCAGACGTGGTCGTCATACTGATAGGGCGCCAGCGTCGCCGGCACGAAGCCGTGCTTGGCGTCGAGCTCCTTGACCAGGTCGTCGACCGGCACCACGGCGTCGATGCCCTTCATGACCGTCGTGAAATCGGGAATGGTGAACAACAGGTCCGGCCCGTTGCCGGCCGACATGGCCGCCGGCGCCTTGGCATAGACCTCGCCCCAGCTCTGCGGCTCCTGCTTCACCACGATGTCGGGATTGGCCTTGTTGAACTCGTCCAGCAGCTCCTGCATGCGCTGGACGCGGTGCGGCGGCTGCTCCATGTGCCACAAGGTCAGGTTCACCGGCTCGGCGAGCGCGGTTCCGGCCGACAGCAGCGCCGCCAGGCCGGCGAGAAAGGTCAATCGCTTCATCGTTGTCGTTCTCCCTGTTTTGGGCGCTCCCCAAAGGCGCCGGAACTTATCTAGAGATGCGGGTTGCGCTTGCGGTAGCGTTGCACCAGCCCTTCGTTCACTTCCGCCGCGCCGGGCATGTTGGCGCTGAGATAGATCGGCGCCGGCACCCCTGAAGCCTGCAGCCGCGCCGCCGCCTCCGACAGCACCGCGTTCATCAGCGCCGCGCCGATCGACGTCGACACCGGCCCGACCTTGAGCGGGCTTCCCGGCACGCTGGCGATCGCGTCGCCGGGCGGAGCACCGTTGTCGAGCACGATGTCGGCCACCTCGGCCAGCCGCTTGCGGCCCTTGGCGGCCTCCCGCGAATAGGTTTCGGAGGTGATCGCCACGACCGTGGCGCCGCGCGCCTTGCCGATCTCCGCGGCCTCGACAGGCGCTGCGTTCACGCCGCTGTTGGAAACGACGAACAGCACGTCGTCGGGGCCGATCGGGTAGCGGGCGAAGATCGGCGCCACGATGCCCGGGATGCGCTCGAAGACGGTGCCCGCGACGGCGCCTTCGTGCACCATCGTCGTAGCGGCCAGGATCGGCACCGTCAGCGCCAGCCCGCCGGCCCGGTAATGCGCCTCTTCCGCCAGCGTGTGGCTGTGCCCGGTGCCGAAGATGTAGACCAGGCCGTCCGCCAGCGCCGTCCGCTCGACGGCGTCGGCGGCGGCGGCGATGGCCTCTTCGTTGGCCTCGAACAGCTGCGACATGCGCTGCGCGAGCTCGGTCAGGTAGGCGGCGGCGGTCGGCGTCTTGCTCATGGTTCCTTCGTCAACGTCAGTTTGACCCGCATGGTGAAGGCGTCGCCCCGGTAGACGGAGCGGACATATTCGAACGGCTTGCCGCTGCGTCGAAGGTGCAGCGCGTCAGCTTGAGGACCGGCGCGCCCGGGGCGCAGCCGAGCGCCGCCGCCGTGGCCGCGTCGCAGACGTCGGCGCACACCGTTTCCTCGGCCTCGGTCGGCACGAAGCCGTAATGGTTCGACAGCACCCGGTAGAGCGAATCCGACGAGAAGTCGGTCTGCTGGAGCAGGCCGGGTGCCAGCGCCTGCGGGATCTCGGTTCGCTCGACCGCCACCGGCTCGCCCTCCACCAGCCGCACGCGCGACAGGCGATGCACCAGCGTCTGCTCGGCGAGGCCCAGCGCTGCCGCCACCTCCTGGTCCGCCACGCCGGTGCCGGCATCCAGCACCACGCTCGACGTCTGGCGGCCGGCGCGCCGCATCTCCTCGGTGAAGCCGGAAAGCGTGCGCATCTGCTTCTCGATGCGCGGGTTCGCCACGAAGGCGCCGCGGCCGACCCGCGTCTCCACCAGGCCGCGCCGCTCCAGCGACTTCAGCGCCTGGCGCGCGGTCATCCGGCTGGCGCCGACCGCCTCGGCGATCTGCCTCTCCGAGGGCACCCGATCGCCGGTCTTGAGCACGCCGGAGCCGATCTGCGCTTCCAGCCAGCCGGCGATGCGCTGGTAGAGCGGCGTGTCGTTAGCCTGCAGTTCGGCAGTCATCGCGGTCTAATCCACCAAGCCCGTGGTATGCACCACAAGAGACTATGAAAGGCTTCGACGCGGCCGTCAACGGGGACGCACCAATTGCCGGCGGATCGATCGATAACGGGCGAACGCGGCGTCCCATTCGGCGCCGCGCGAGGGGTCTGGTTCGTGCCGTCGCTCGATGCTCCGGGTCGCCGTCGAGGCGGTTCGGATGTCGGGAAACCAGCCGATCGCGGTGGCGGCGATGAGTGCCGCCCCGCGCGCCCCGAACTCGGCGCCTTCCGGCACCGCGACGGTCCTGCCGAGCGCGTCGGCGATCATCTGCGGCCAGACCCCGCTTCGCGCGCCGCCGCCGGTGATCAGCATGTCGCCTCGCATGTCCGGCAGGCTGCCGGCGAGGTCGCGGATCGCCAGCACCACGCCCTCGTAGACGGCGCGCATCATCTCCGCCCGGCCATGGCGCGGCGTCAGCCCGTGGAAGCCGGCGCGCGCCTGCGGGTCGACCACCGGGGCGATGATGCCGCTGTCGCTGAGATAGGGCAGGAAGGTGACGCCGTCGCTGCCGACGGGAACCGCGCGCACCAACTCTTCGAGGCGGGCGTAGAAGGCGGCGTCGGGCGACGCCTCGCCGAGGATCGTCGCCACGGCCCAGTCGAGATTGAGCGTGCCCGCGACGTTCACCATGGACCGGAACCAACAATCCCCGGGCAGCGTGAACAGCAGCCCGAGGTCGGCAGGCTCGAACACCGGCCGGTCGGCGACGACGCCGACGATGCAGGTGGTGCCGAGCACCACCAGCGCGGCACCGTCCTGAAGCGCGCTGGCGCCGACGATCGTCGCCGGCACGTCGCCCGCTCCGACGGCGACCGGCGTGCCGACGGCGAGCCCGGTCTCGCCGGCCGCGCGAGCGGTGACCCCTCCCGCGACGCTCTCCGAAATCGGCGACCGGCGGCAGCTTCGAGCGGAGGCCCTCCAGTTCGAAAAGCGCCAGCATCGCGTCGCTGCGGTCGCGTCGGCGCGCGTCGCCGGGCGCCACGGCAGCCTCCGTGCGGTCCGCCGCCGCCTGCCCGGTGAGCCGCAGCCGCAGGAAGTCCTTGTAGCTGAAGCAGTGCGCCGTGCGGGCCAGCGTCTCCGGCTCGTTCTCCTGGAGCCAGGCGAGCAGCGGCAGCGTGCAGCCCTGCTGCATCACGCAGCCGTCGGATTCGAAGATGCGGCGATAGAAGAGGGGATCGGCCGCCAGCCTGCGGTCGAGCATGGCCTGGGTCCGGCTGTCCTCCCAGATGATGCCGGGGCGCAGCGCATGGCCCTCGGCGTCGACCAGCCAGGCACCCACCATGGCGGCGGACAGGCCGACTGCGGCGATCTCCTCGGCGCCGACGTCCGACTGGTCGAGCAGGCTGCGGACCGCCGAGCACATGGCGCCCCAGGCCGCCTGCGGATCGGTCTCGCACCAGCCAGGTCGCGGCCGCTCGATCGCGATCCGCTGGCGCGCGCTCGCCACCTCGCGCCCGTCGCGGGTGAACAGGGCGGCCTTGGTGACCGAGGAACCGGCGTCGATTCCAAGCAGATACCGGCTCATGGGCAAGAAGTCCGGGGAAAACGTCGACGTCGAGGACCATAGGCATCCGCCGGGCGGCCCGCAACGGGAACCGGTCGGGGGCGAGGCGAGTTTCCGGCCCATGGCCAAGATCGATCCCGACACGCTGAAGCCGATGGAGAGCGTGACGACCGACGCCCTTCCGGACGGTGACGGCTGGCAGTTCGAGCCCAAATATGACGGTTTCCGTTGCCTCGCCTACCGGCGCGGCGAGGCCGTCGACCTGCGCTCGCGCAACCAGCGGCCCCTGGCGCGCTACTTTCCGGAGCTCGCCGCGGCGATTGCCCGGCTCGACGCCCCCCGCTTCCTCCTCGACGGCGAGATCGTCATCCCTGGCGGCTCGTTCGAGCTTTTGCAGCTGCGGCTCCACCCCGCGGCGAGCCGGGTGGCCAAGCTAGCCGATGCGGATCCCGCCCGGCTGATCGTGTTCGACCTGCTCGAGGAGGGTGGGCAAGGCCTGCTCGAGCGGCCGCTCGCCGAGCGCCGCGCCGCGCTGGAAGCCTTCGTCGCCCGCCACGGAGGCGCGCCCGGCATCGCCCTGTCGCGCGCCACCCGCTCGGCCGTCCAGGCGCGGCGCTGGCTTTACGGCATGCAGGGGCTCGACGGCATCATGGCCAAGCGCCTCGATCTGCCCTACCGGCCGGGCGAGCGCGCGATGTTGAAATTCAAGCTGTGGAGGAGCTTCGATTGCGTGCTCGGCGGCCTCTACCGCAAGGAAGGGACCGGCGCGATCGAGACACTGCTGTTCGGCCTCTACGACGAAGCCGGCCGGCTCGACTATGTCGGCCGCGTGCCGGTCCATGGCGAGCGGGACGAGATCGCCCGGAAGGTCGAGCCGCTGGCCGGCGGCTCCGGCTTCACCGGGCGCAGCCCGGGCGGCCCAAGCCGCTGGAGCCGCAAGGAACGCCGGTTGGAGCCGCTGCAGCCGCTTCTGGTGGCCGAATTGAGCGCCGACCATGTCACCGGCGGCCAGATGCGCCACGGCGCCCGGCTGCTCCGCTGGCGCGACGACAAACTGCCGCGCGACTGCACCATGGACCAGCTTCGTGCGGCGGAATCCGCGGCGCCCGTCGCCTGAGCTGGTGGCTCGAGCCGCCGGGGCCGAAAGGAACGCCGGCGCGCGCCGCTGCAGCCGCTTCTGATGGCCGAAATGAGCGCCGACCATGTCACCGGCGGGCAGATGCGCTACGGCGCCCGGCTGCTCCGCTGGCGCAACGACAAGCAGCCGCGCGACTGCACCATGGATCAGCTTCGTGCGGCGGAATCCGCGGCGCCTGTCGCCTGAGTTGGTGGCTCGAGCCGCCGGGGCCGCGAGGAGCGCCGGTTCGAGCCGCTGCAGCAGTGAGTTGAGCGCTGACAAGGTCACCGGCGGCCAGATGCGCCGCGGCGCCCGGCTGCTCCGCTGGCGCAACGACAAGCAGCCGCGCGACGGCATCAGCCCATCAACCGCCGTGGGCGAGCCCGGCGAGCGCATCGGCCACCTGCGGCCCGTCATGCTGCCCGCGGTTCCAGGCATCTTCGAAATGCCCCTCGACCAGCGTCATCCCGTGCCTGGCGCAAAGCGCGTCCAGGTCGCCGCGCCGCGCATAGCGCGCCTGGCCGACCCAGCGATCGAACGGGAACAACTCCGCATTGTGCACCACATGGGTGAGACCGAGGCCGCCCGGACCGGCCTTGGCGTCGGCGAGCGCGAGGAACCGCGCCAGCATGTCGGCGACGCTCATGCCGCGCGTCTCCGCGCATTCCAGGATGTTGCCGACGAACGCCTTCGGCGCGCTTCGGTTGGCGGCGACCGCCTCGGCGATCCCATCGACCAGCAGATGCGGCATCAGGCTGGAGAACAGGCTGCCTGGCCCGAAGACGACGAGGTCGGCGCGGCGGACGGCGTCGAGCGCGGCCCCGTTGGCGTCCACCGGTTCGCCCGCCGGCGCCGTCAGCGCGATCCTGGCGATGCCCTTGGCGGCCTGCCCGTCGTCGAGCGCGGTGACCCGGTGCTGGCCCGCCACGCGGCTGCCGTCGCCGAGCGTCGCCTGGAGCTCCACCCCGTTTGCCTTGGTCGACGGCCACACCTGGCCGTGGATGGTGCACAGCTGCCGGAAGACGAAGATGGCGTTGTTGATGTCGTCGCCGTGCGAGAAGAAGGCGCCGGTCAGGATGAAGTTGCCGATGCTGCCGCCTCGAAAGTCGAAATCATCTCCCGCCCGCGCCTGGAACGCATCGAGGTAGGACAGGATGACGCCTCGCAGTCCTGGCTCCAGGCGCCTCAGCAGCGGGTGCCGGCTCTCGGCGTAGTAGGCGAACTCGGCCCGCGCTTCCGGCGGGCTGGCCCCGGCCGAGATGCGCGCGTTGAAGATCTTCACCACGTCGCCGGCGCGCCCTTCGCCATGCGCCATGGTCATCAGCGCCTGGCGGATGTCGCCGACGGCAATGACGCCGAACGCCTCGCGGATCGTCCTGGAGCTGCCGCCGCTGTCCCAGGCCGGCACGATGCGCGTCAGCTCGACCGGCAGTCGGCATAGCGCGACGTTGATGTTGCGGCAGGCGGTGCCGCCCGAAAACAGAGCGATTCGCTTCGTCATCCCACCCTCTCGGCGGCCGCGGCCCATCCTGGGTCTCGCCGCCGCGCCATTCTTCGCCTCGCCGAAGCTGCAGGGCAAGCGCCGGGGTCGCCGCGGCCTCGGCGCCGCCGCGTGGATATGCGTGCGCCTAGCTCCCGATCTTGCCGCCCCCTTGTCTGGTGATCATCACCACCGAAGGCCTGACCGGCATGTCGTCGCGGAAGTCGGGCCACCGCGTGGCCAGGTCCTCGTAGTAGGAGGGCCGGCCGAAGCCTTCCCAGTCGTCGCCGCCGTCTCCCGGGTGTTGGACGGCCACGAAGGCCGTCTCGCCGTCCGGCGTGAACTGCGGGCCGCACAGCTCGGCACCCACCGGCACGCGGAAGAACAGCTTGGAGGTGGCGCGCGCTTCGCCTTCCGTGTCGACCGCCCACAGGCCGTCGGTGCGCCCGGTCTCCTTGGGCGAGTTGCCGTCGGTGGCGACCCACAAGCGGCCGGCCGAATCGACAGCGCAATTGTCCGGCATGCCGAACCAGCCATTGGCGGTGGTCGCGGTCGAGAACGAGGCGCCGACATCGGCCACCGACGGGTCGCCGCACTTCAGCAGCACCTCCCAGCGGCCCTTGGTGGCGTCGAACCGGCCGCCGTCCTCGACGATCTCGATGATGTGGCCGAAGGCGTTCTTCGCCCGCGGGTTGGCGGCGTCGACATCGGCGTCCTCGCGCTTGGTGTTGTTGGTGAGCATGACGTAGACTTTGCCGTTGACGGCGTTTGGCTGCACGTCCTCCGGTCGGTCCATCTTGGTCGCCCCGAGCAGGTCGCCAGCCCGCCGCGTTTCGATCAGCACGTCGGCCTGCGAGGCAAAGCCGTTGTCTGGCGTCAGCGGCCCCTGGCCATGCACCAGCGGCAGCCATTCGAGCGTGCCGTCGGCGGCGAACTTCGCGACGAAAAGCGTTCCCTCGTCGAGCAGGTCGAGGTTGGCCGCGCGGTCGTCGGGCTTGTAGGTGCCCGCGGTGACGAACTTGTAGAGGTAGTCGAAGCGCTCGTCGTCGCCGAGGTAGAACACCACCTTGCCGCTCGGCGCGACGATCAACTCCGCGCCCTCGTGCTTGAAGCGGCCGAGCGCGGTGCGCTTCTTCGGCACCGAATCGGGGTCGCTGACGTCGACCTCGACGATCCAGCCGAAGCGGTTGGGCTCGTTCGGCTCCTTGCCGAGGTCGAACCGGTCGTAGTGGCTCGCCCATTCGTAGGCGCCCTCGGGAATGCCCATGCGCTCGTAATTGGCCGCTTCCATGTGGTCGGCCGGTAGCTCGCCGGCGAAATAGCCGTGGACGTTCTCCTCGGCGAGGATGTAGGTGCCCCACGGCGTCACCCCGCCGGCGCAGTTGTTGACGGTGCCGATCACCTTGCTGCCGGTGGGATCGGCCTTCGTCTTCAGCCTGTCGCTGCCGGCCGCCGGCCCGGTCAGCTGCATCTCCGTGTTGGCCGTGATGCGGCGATTGAGCTTGCCGTCCCTGACGACCTGCCACTTGCCGCCTTCCTTGCGCAGCTCGACGATCGTCCCGCCATGCGCCGCCATCTCGATGTCCACCTGCTCCTTGCTGAGTGGCGCCACCTCGATCTCCTTCTCGCCGTCCTTGTCGGCGATCGTCACCACGCCCGGAAACATCAGATGCGGGCTCGTGTATTCGTGGTTGACGACCAGCAGAGCTCGATCGCCGCCCTCGCCGAGCGGGATGAAGCCGACAAAGTCGTTGTTGTAGCCGAACTGCCTTTCCTGGGCCGCGGCCGACTGCCGGGTCGGGTCGAACGCCTCCGCCTCGGCAAACAGCGGGTCGCCCCAGCGCAGCAGCACCTCGGCGTCGTAGCCTTCGGCTACGTGGTGGGTCTGGTCGACGCCCGCCTCGACCTCCCGGAAATCGAACGCCGAAGCGGCTGCCGCCTGCGCCTTCTCGGCGGTGATGAGCGCGATCGGGCTTACCGTGGCGGCGATCGCTGTCACCGCCAGCGAGCCCTTCAGGATGCCGCGACGCGAAAAGCGCTGCGAGATGATCTCGCCCATGGTGCGGTTGTCGGAGGCGTTGGCGCCCGGCCCGTCATTCTCTTCGAGCAGGCTGGTGCGGAACGGGGTGATCTCGGAAGGCATCGACTTGTCCTCGTGGCTGGCGGCGCTGGCTGGAGCACTGCCGTCGTTGCTAGCCGCCGCAGTTGACAGCGTCATGACACGCATATGCCTTGTGGAGAGCGCCGTTCGGGCGCCCGGCGACCTCAGTCGCGCGCCCGCGGGTAGGACGGCCGCACCTCGCCGTCGAGGCCGATGGCGACTTTGTCGAGGCTGTCCTTGGCCAGGATGTTGGCGACCCGGGCGAAGTGGGAGAAGGCGCGCCGCGCCTCCTCCGCCGGCATGGCACCCACGGCGACGCTCCGGCAGGCCTCCAGCGCGGTCTTGTACAGCGGACCCTCGCGGCCAGTGGCCCAGCCGTCGAGCAGCGCGACGGCCTGCGAGGCGTCGTAAATCTCGGTGACCGGCTGATCCTCGCCGGTGACGATCCGGACGGGCACGATGAACTGGAGCGGGTCCATGGTGGTTCCCTCGGGGGTTATAGCGTTTGTTCATATCTGGCGGCGCTCACCTAACGTCAAGGGCCCAGGGCGGATCGGTCTCGTCTCATAAGGGAAATCAAAAAATCATTGTGCTCTAGGGTTGCAGGACCGTAAGCGATCTGCTAGAACAGAGCAAGAACGAAATCAGGGTGGAGAAAAGAAAATGATTGTCCGCGGCGAAGGGTTTATCGAATGGAGGCTGCCTGGGAGCGGCCCCTTCGCGGCGCGTGGAAACCTAGAGCCGGAGGAGCCAGGCCTCCACCTTGCCCTTTCCCTTGACCTCGATCGCGCCGCGCGGCTCGAAGACGAACTGGTCCTTGAGCCGTTCGTAGACCGGGCGCGTCACCTGCACCGAATCCGGCACGCCACCAGCCTCCATGCGGCTCGCCAGGTTCACGGTGTCGCCCCACAAATCGTAGATGTACTTGCTCTTGCCGATCACCCCGGCCACCACCGGGCCAGTGTTGACGCCGACCCTGAGCTTCAGCGAGGCATTGTGCTCCATGGAATGCTCCCGCGTGATGTGGACCATGCGGATGGCCATGCGCACCATGCGCTCGGCATGGTCGGGGGTGGGCATCGGCAGCCCGCAAACGGCCATGTAGGCGTCGCCCACCGTCTTGATCTTCTCGATGCCGAGCTCCTGGGCGGCGGCGTCGAAGCGCGTGAACAGCCCGTTGAGCAGCGTCACAACCTCGTGTGGCGGCATGTCCGACGTCAGCTGGGTGAAGCCGACCAGGTCGGCGAACGCGACCGTCACCTCCGCGAAGCCGTCGGCAATGCCTTCCTCGCCGCTGCGCAGCCGGTTGGCGATCGGCGCCGGCAGCACGTTGAGCAGCAGCTCCTCGTTCTCGCGGTTCTTGTTCTCGATGACGATGTTCTGCTCGCGCAGGTCCTCGACCATGCCGTTGAACGCCGAGCAGAGCTGGCCGATCTCGTCCTTCGTGCGCACCGGCACGCTGGTTCCGTAGTCGCCGGCCGCGAAGCGCCTGACCCCGGCGGTGAGCTCGCGCAGCGGCCCGAGCAGCGCCCGCGACAGCCAGGCCGCCGTGGCGGCCACGACGAGCAGCGCCAGCCCGCCGACGATCATCAGGTCCTGCCGCAGCTTGACGATCGGCGCGAAGGCCTCGGCGGTGTCGATCTTGGCGACCAGCGCCCATTTGACGCCGGAGATCGCCAGCGGACCCCAGGACGCGAGCGTCGGCACGCCGCGGTAGCCGATGATCTCCCCCGTGCCTTCGACGCCGGCGAGCGCGGCGCGCGTCGCCTGGGTATCGATGCGCTGGTGGAGCACGGGCGTCCCATAGCGCTCGATGGCGTCGACCTCCTCGTCCGTGCCGCCGCCCGCCTTCAGGTCGGCATAGTAGAGGTCGCGGTCTTCGTAGAAGGCGCGGGGCGCCGAGCGGACCAGGTGGTCGGCCCCCACGAGATAGGCTTCGCCCGTATCGCCGAACCCTTCCTGGCGCCAGCGTCGCCCGCCGGTGACGACGCTGTCGATCTCGTCGTTCGACAGCTGGGCGACCAGCACGCCGATCACCGCCCCCTGGTCAATCACCGGGGCAGCCATGAAGGCGATCGGCGCCCCGCCCGACGGCGCATAGGATGCGAAGTCCTCCAGACAGACGGCGGACGGGTCGGGCGCGGTGGCGCAGCGCGCCACGGCGGCGGCGACGTTCGTCTGTCGGTAGGGCCCGAACTGCAGCGAGGTCGTGAAGTCGACCTCCTTCTCGACCGTATAGATCAGGCGGCCATTCTTCGGATCGGCGATCATGAAGTCGAAAAAGCCGACCGTCGAGGCGGCCCGGCGCATCAGCGGCTGGAACACGCGGTGCAGCCTGCTGTAGGCGCTGCCGTCGCCGGCATCGTCGAGCAGCTTGCGCCGCTCCGGCGGGTTCGGGTTGGCCACGATGTAGTGGTACTGGAGGTAGTAGGGGGCGCCGCCGACCGGCAGGTAGTCGCTGAGCGCCGGCTCGCGGCCGAGCACGCGCGTCATGCGCGGAACGAAGTCCTTCATGTACCAGTCGTCGACCTTGCCCTTGAGCTCTTCCGGTATGCCCGCCCGGTCGAGTTCGTCGACCGCCACCCGGAACTCGCGGGTCGCATCGACCACCATCTTCGAATTGGCGAGCAGGCGCAGCTCGGCCTGGATGGTGCGAAAATAGGTCTCGACCTGCCGCGCCTTGGTCTGCCGGGCGGCAGTGAGCTGGTCGAAGACCGCTTTTTCGAGTGCGTCGCGGGCCCGCAGATAGCCGAGCACCCCGGTCACCAGGACGGCGACGGCGCCGAGCAGGACAAGCGTCGTGAACAGCTTTGCGGCCAAGCCCCAGCGCGACGAGCCTGTCACGGTCTGCACCTCCCTCCAGGCGTCGACGGGAGCCTATCCCATCGATCGTCTGGTGCAAGCAGTGGCGGAGCACCCCGGCCGACGCTCGACGCTCCGGGACGAATGCACCGATCGGCAACGGGACATCGACGCCGCAGGCGCCGCGCCCAGCCGGCGCCGCGGTCGGTCGCCTTAGGCAGGAAGGCGAGGCGCGGCGAGCTTCCCGCAATCAGCCGGGGGTCTTCCTCGGGTCGGCGCCATAGGTGCGCTCCTCGCGGATGCTGCCATCCTTCTTGTGGAGGACGGCCTGAGCGAGGCCACCATTCATCTCCGTGTTGCGGCCAAGCGTCTTTGCCGCATTCTCGGAGTCCTTCTGGGTCTCGTGAAGGGAGACGGTCTTCTTGTTGAGGGTCACTTTCCACGCGTCCTTCGAAGGTACTGAATGGAAGACGCTGCGCTTCTGCTTGGCCATGTCGGAGTTCCTCCTCTCCTGGACAACTAAAAGAGCATGGATGCAGGTGAGTCGAAAGTCCAGGCGATCGCCAACGTGTGGACTTGTTTTGCAAAACCTCGACTCTGCGCGCGCCCAGCCGCACCCCTGCTCACGAAAGCGCGTCCAACCCGGGTCCGTGATCACCCCGCTGGAACTGTTTCGGCGAGACCGTGTTCCGCTCCCCCCGGCGCTGGCCGGGAGGCCCGTATCGCTCTACCTTCGACGGCATGATCGTCCGCGAAGCCTCGACAGCCGACGACGACGTCGTCGTCCAACACTACCTGGAGATCCGGCGCAGCTATGGGACGCCGGAGGATCATTTTTCTTCCGACGCGCGGGATCGCGTCATGGCGTTCCTCCATGAAGGTCGCGCGCGGCACCGGCTGAAGGCCTTTCTGGCAATGGAAGGCGCCGAGACCATCGGCTCGGTTGGCTGCCAGCTTCTGGCCTCGCCCTATCCAGAGGTCGTCGATCCCGCTCGCCGCCGGTTCGGCTACATCTGGAGCGTTTGGGTGGTTCCGGCCCACCGAAGAAAGGGCGTTGCCGGCGCCTTGATGAACGCTGCGATCGACGAGTTGCGGCGCATCGGCTGCACCACCGCCGTCCTGAACGCCTCGGAGGCCGGCAAGCAACTCTATCTGCAGCTCAGCTTCAAGCCGGCCACAGAGATGCGGCTCGATCTGATCGCGGGATCTTAGCGCTCTGACGTGTCCGGTGGCTCGACGACCGGCACCAGCACCAGGGCAAATCGGTCGCCCTGGCTGACGGAGCCATCCTTCAGAGCCTGTTCATAGGCGCTTGTCCAGGTCTGCGCTTCTTCGGTCTCGGCGGCCCTCAAGGCGATCTCGGTCCGCTCGGTCCAGTCCGGGAACGCTCCGCTTTCCAGCATCTCCCGAAACGGTTCGGTCCTGCTGTAGGTCTCGGCCTCGTCGCGCTTCGCATTTCCGTAAAGCGCGATGGAAGTGTCGTCGATCTCGAAAACCCAGATGCCCACTTTGCTTTCCTCCTGCGAGTACACTGAACGCGGTGGCGACCTCAGAGTTGCTGTTGGAAACAAGTGCGCGAGGAGCGACGAGAACTGTCAATCCTATGATTGCAACTCATCCGAGCAGGAAATCTTGGTGGTTATTGAGAACGATTTTCGATGTGGAATCACTCGCAATGTGATAAGCGTGGCACCGCGTCGAACAGACGATTCAGGACATGGCGATGGAAGTTGTCTTTAACAGAGGTGCTTGGTGCATCAGGCACAAGCACGATACGGACCTTTGGTGGAACCGCGACGCTGGCTGGGTCAGCGTCCCGCTTGCCAGCGTTTACACCGCTGAGGAAAAGAGCCGGCTGACATCACCCGACGCCGGAACCTGGCGCCCTTTCAGCGAACACCTTGAAGTGCTCAAAGCCGATATGACGCTCGAGGTCGCCCTTCTGATCCGCACAGGCGGGTGCTCCGCGCCACACCACGTCGCTAAAATGATCCCGGATAGTCGAACCCTTCATTAAGGGGGCGCTGCTCACCTTGCCTCGGTTAGCGTCGAGGACATGCAGAACGCCAAGGCGGCCATGGTCGCGCTCCTGGTGTCGGGTTGCACGAGCACCACATCGTCGGTGGTGACGGCGGGCGATTTCGGCCCCGAGACGCTGAGCCTCATCAATTCCTACCGAAGCAGCCACGGCCTGTCGCCGCTGACCGCGAACGGTACGTTGCGGGCCCTCGCCAAGCAGCACAGTCGCGAGCAGGCGGCCAGGCACGACATGGGGCACGACGGCTTTCGCCAGCGATCCGCCCAGGCGAGGGCGGCCGGACTGAGCGTGGTGTGCACGGAAAATGTCGGCCACAACTACAAGAATGCCCAGCACCTCTTTGCCGGCTGGCGGAACTCCTCCTCCCACAGGATAAACATGCTGCGGCCCAACATGCGCTATGCCGGGGTCGCGGTGGTGGGCGGATACGCCACCTTCTTTGCTTGCGGCTAGAGCATTTTGCAGCCAAGTGGAATCACTTGGCGTCGCACAAATGCGGCTAAAACAAAGAGATAGAGCAGGTCGCCGTTTCAACGAAACGGTGAACTGTTCTAGCGTCGTTTCAAGAAAGTGGTTCGGTCTTCGCCATGGGCTTGGACCACGGCGCAGAGCGCGGGGGCAGCGGCTGCAGGCGTCGCGGTCCGGGACCCGACCACCTTCGTGCGCTGAACCGAGCTCGGATAGGTCGGCAGACGTCTCTTCGCCTCGCAGAAAGTCTGGATGAAGCGGCATGCGTTGCCGTTCGCTGCGACGAGGACAATCGCTAGCCTTTGGCCATCTCGGCGAAGCAGCCCTCGGGCCCGTCGACTTCGACGAGCCGCTCTCGCTCGATCGCCCAGAAGCGCGTGCCGACGGCCCGCACGAAGCTGCGGTCGTGGGAGACGAGCAGGCAGCTCGCCTCGTGCTTCAGCAGCTCCGCCTCGAGCGCCTCTTGCCCGTCGATGTCGAGATGGTTGGTCGGCTCGTCGAGCAGGTAGAAATTCGGCGCGGCGAGCCGCAGCATCAGCAAGCCGAGCCGTGCGCGCTGTCCGCCTGACAGGCAGCGGACCGGCTTCGATTGCATGTCGATGGCGATCCCCGCACCGGCGAGCAGGCTGCGGGCGCGGGCCTCGCCGACCTCGAAGCGTCGCGAGATCAAGTCCAGCGGCGCCTTGTCATCGGGCATGTCCGACAGCCCTTGATCGCCGTAACCAAGCACGAGGGATGGCGTGGCCTTCACCGTCTCGGTCGCCGCGGCCGGCTCGACGATCGCCCGTCTGACCATGTTGAGCAGCTGCGTCTTGCCGGCGCCATTGCGGCCGAGCAGCACGACCCGGTCGCCTTGGCGGATCCACAGCCGGCCGGTCCGGAACAGCAAGCCGCCGGCGGGCGTGGTCACGACCGCATCGTCGAGCCGGACCAGCACCTTGGCATGCGTGCCGCGATTGGCGAGCCTGACGGCACCCGCCTGGCTCTCCTGATGGGCAGGGCGCGCCGTGTCCTCGAGCCGCTCGGCCCGCTGCTTGAGTTGCCTGGTCTTCACGGTCAACAGGTCGCTGCCCGAGTTGATGCCGATATTGTTGAGCTTGGCCGCCTGCCGGCGCAGCTGCTGAGCCGTCTTCATGTCCTTCTGGAAGCGGCGCTGGTCGGCGGCGTCGGTCTCGTCGACCGCCGCCCGCGCTCGCGAATAGGGCAGCGAGAAGAGCTGGGATGCGTCCGGCCGCAAGAACAGCGTCCGGTTCGTCACCGCGTCGAGGAAGGCCCGGTCGTGGCTCGAGACGATGACCGACATGTCGCGCGGCAATGCGGTCAAGCCAGTCCTCGAGCTGGCCGATCCGCGCCAGGTCGAGATGGTTGGTCGGCTCGTCGAGCAGGAGCACGTCCGGCTCCGCCACCCATGCGCGGGCGAGCATGGCGATCCTCTCCCAGCCGCCGCTCAGGGCGGACAGCGCCCGTTCCCGCAATGCCGTCGGCACCTCCAGCGATTCCAGCGCGACGTCGACGCGCCAAGCTTCGCTTTCGGCCTGGTCCGCGGGCAGCGCCCGGCAAACTGCCTCATGGACTGTGAGCTCGCCGAGGTCTCGCGGAATGTCCTGCTCGACGAAGCCGACCCGCAGGCCGCGCGTGCGGGTGATGTCGCCTGAGGTCGGCTCGACGGTGCCGGCGATGCAGCGCAAGAGGGTGGACTTTCCGCGGCCGTTGGCGGCCACGACGCCAAGCCGGTCGCCAGCGGCGATCGAAAGGTTGAGGTTCGAGAAGAGCGGCGCGTGGAGCGTTATCCCGAGCGACCGCAGATTGATCATCGACATTGGTCATCTCTGCCCTGGTGGCCCTCTCGATGCGTCCAGCGGGACGCACGGGGAGGGCTCGTCAAAATCATGCGACGGGGAACCTGCGAGGCTCGCCGGCGTCCCCACGAAGGGCAGACCTGATGAGATGCTGTAAAGCGATCGTCGATGGTCAGCCCTGCAAACGGATCTGCAGGGCATAGACGGGGCCGCGCTTGCGGTGGTGATAGAAATCGCTGATCACGCGGCCCTCCTCTCTCGCTCGAAGAGCGGAGGCAATCCATAGCCGCGCTTGCGGCTGCTGGCAATCCCGTCGAATCTATTGGCTTAGATCTTGCGGGCAGTTTCGCGGATCTTGTCCTTGGCGCCGCCGACGGCGTTCTGGACTTTGCCCTCGGCCTTGTCGGCCTTGCCCTCAGCCTTCATCTTGGCGTCGCCGGTGACCTTGCCGGCCATTTCCTTGGCAGAGCCCTTGGCCTGCTTGGCCATGCCCTTGATGCGATCCTTGTCCATTGCGATCTCCTGGTTTGGGTTAGGCGAGGTTGGAGCCGCCGGCGCCCCGGCGGCCGAGGTTCTGGGCGGCCTGGTCGAGCGCGACGCGGTTGTTGCCGTGCTCCCGGATAAGCTTCTCGGCTTGTTCGGTCGTCAGCTTGTGCCGCTTGGCGAAATACGCGACCTCATAGTCCTGACCGGCAGCGACGCGGCCGCGGTCGCGGTAGTCTTGTCTCTTCGGATCGTCAGCCATCGTCTTGGCCTTTTCCCAGTTGCTGTCTTCGTCCCGGCTGCCGACCTTCGCGTCGGCGACGGTCACCTCCATCAACGCGCCAGAATGGCCGCCTGTTCCGACGTGCACGCGCCTCGGATCGGGACCACATCCTCAGTCGTCTCAGCGGGGAACCAGTCTCGCGAAAAGCGGTCCGCGGGCGCCATCACGGCATCCGGCGCCAGGATGCCGCGCTTTCGGGCGAACCGCTCGAACCATTCGCGCGCCGTGTCCGCATCAGCGGCCCCTGCGAGAGCGCTGCGGCAGGCGTCGAGAGCGGTCTCATGGTCGGGGCCGCGCCCGCCCATCGGCCAGTCGGAAAGGACTTGATGCGCCTCGACGACGTTTTCGACGTGCCGCGGGAAGCCCAGGCCGACGAAGATGGCAACGGGTTCGTGGAAGGCGTTCCTGTTCATGGGGCATCCTCGCCGTGCTTGACGCCACACAACGATCGGCGCCGGCGGTCGTTCCGGGCGGAGGATCTACAAAACCGTATGAGGGCGCTTCCCTGTGAAGATCACCTGGTCCCACAAGCCAGCTATGCCCAGCACGCTTGAGCCAGGAAGCGGGAGTTAAAGCTCAGCGGTGGATGGCAAGCAACTCGGAAGCAGTGGTCTCCAGAGCCTCAGCGAATTTGGCGACGACAGTTATGGTCGGATTTCGAACCTTCCGTTCAATCCCCGAGACATAAGTCCGATCGAGACCCGCCCTGTCGGCAAGTTCTTCCTGCGAGAGGTGCAACCTCTTGCGGGCGGCTCTGATGTTGCCGGAAAGGATCGCTCGTACGTCTTCCATGCGCGCGATTGGCATAAGATGACGACAATATGCCCACGGACGATGAGTCTCTTTTTTCGCTTTCGCTCGCTGTATGTTGACTATAGTCTACACGCGAAATCGTGTGAACGCACATGTGGGATACGTCAATTCGGGCGATCGCGTGGTTGCTTTTCGCCTTCTCGGGAGTCCAGGCAATCATTTTCATCGGCTTGATCGTTTGGGGAGCTTGGCACGAGTCCATCAAACCGCGCCTCATCCCCGACGAAGACATCGATCGCGAGGCGGACGCGATCATTGCAGGCTACGCTGATCCGGAGCGTGAAGCGTTCGCCCGCCACGAGCGGGCATGGCATCGAAGCGAAGGCGCCGAACAGGTTTATTGGCATCGGGTAAGGAAGGCGGTCAGACGTCGCTCACGGATGAGATGACTTGGGTTCGGGGAGGCTTCCTCTCAAGGCCCGATCCGGGACAGGGTGGCAACTCCTCCATGTCGTGTGAGGAGCGATTAGTTTTCACTACGCCCTATCCTTCCCAAATCACCTCTGTCGCAAGGTATTCCCAGACAATCGATCTCACGCGCAAACCGTCGGTGTGGTCGACCCCGTAACGGTATATGCCGTCTTGGACGACCACCCAACCTCCATCCATGTCCAAGCCAGTGGCGATGCGTGTCATCATCCGACTGCCTACTTCGGGCCACGAGGCGAACCCTCCCGCGGCACCTCGTCCGTCGAATTCTTGACGTTCGTGCTCCGCCATACTTTCTAATGGACTAGACCAAACGAGGACGGAGCTTCCATCTTCGGTTCGCCATATTCGAAGTAAGCATGGCCGCGCGCGTTTTTTTAGCACCACGCGATGAATCCGATCCACGTCGGGTTGCCAGATGATGCGAGTCTCACCTCCCGCCGCCGGGAGCTCTCGCTTCGACCGCTCGATCATGGCGCGAAGCGCTACGCTTTTGCTAAGCGCTCGCGCAGCACTTGTGTTGCTTTGCTTTTCGGGATCGGTCGAGCCGGCGAGGACGCAACTCAGCAAAGTTACGGCGTACTGCTCGTCTAGTGCAAAGCCATTGTTGCAATCACGACAGATTGTGACAACGGGCAGGTTGTGCGGGCGCGGTCTATGCAGCAGGCTTTTCGTTGGGACGTGATCCTCGGTTGCCTCAAGTTCGGTGAGCGGTCTGGAGCAGTGGATACACCAGGACTTTTGTCGGTTGTCGACGAATTTTTCAATTCTCTCCACGTTGCTCCTCCCGTCCCAAACAACGTATCAGCCATCCGTACAAACGCAGTGGCGTGAGTAGGCGCGCCTAGTGGATCACAGTAGATCTGTAGGGCTAAGTCCTTGGTGCCGCTTGCGTAACTCGAACACGCGACCCCATCATTACGAATGATGTGCTCTACCAACTGAGCTAAAGCGGCCCGGCAGGCGCAGGAGAAGCGTCCGCGGATGATGCGGCTGATAGCTTCATTGCGGCGCGATTTCAAGCCGCCGCCGTCACAAAGCCGCCGCAGGTGGCTAGCTTGCCGCCCCAAAGCGCTTTGGGACGTGTCGATGCCGGTTCGAGGGCGGCGAGTGTTTGGCTCCGGGCTGACCTGCCAGCGCGGCGTGCAACCAGAGGCATGCCGGTGGCTGTGCGCCGAAGGCCTGGACCGGTTCGGAAAGCGAAGAAACCGTGTCGGCTCGGGCCGCCGGGCGTTGATTGATCGGGCGGCTACGGCTAACGATCTGAAACGTGGCGCGTCGATCAACCGTGGGGATGCCCGTTGGACGTCATCGAAAAGGCGATCAGGGGCGCCTTCGAAAAGGGGGATGCCGACAGCCGGACCTTCCGCGAGCGGGTCTATCGGTCGGCATTCGCGGCGCTCGACCGCGCCCTGCAGGCCAATCCGGGCGTGACGGTGGAGACGGCGATCAGCCGCCGCAAGGCGCTGCAGGCCAAGATCACCGAGATCGAGCAGGAATACATCCCCGCCCTCGGCGGCCTCGGCCGGTCGCGGTCGCCCGCTCGCGGCGACGGAGACGAAGCCGGAACCCCAGGCCGCACCGCCGCCACCCGCCGCCCCTCAGGCTGCGCCCGAGCCGCCAGCCGCTCCTTCACCGCCGGTTGCCGCGCCGGAGCCGCCGATCGCCGCGCCTCCGCCGCCGCCTCCCGAACCGGCGCCCGCGTGCCTGCACCGCCGCCGGCGTCCGAGCCGCCCCCGCCCGCCGCCGTCGCGACAGAGCCGGAAATCGCCTCGCCGCCGCGCAAGCCCGTTGCCGCCCGAGCCGGCGCCCCCGCCGCCGCCATCACCTGAACCTGACACCACCATCGAGCTCCCACGGGTGGCAGCCCCGCGCCCGCCGGTCGAAGCTGAGCCCGTGCTGGCATCGCCGGATCCGACGCCGGCGTCCGTACCGCATGGTACGCCGACGCCCTCCGGAAGCCCCGGTCGTGGCCTTCCCAGCCCATGAGGTCGAGCCGCAGCGCCCCGTGGAGGGCGCGGTATCGGTTCCTGTCGAGCCGGACGTGATCGCCGCTCCCGCCGCCGATACGGGCGCCGCGCCTGAGATCGTTCTCCCCGCCGACCCGGCCGGCCGCGCCGCCTCGCCCGAGGTCGTGGTGGTCGAGCCGGCGAGAGTACCACCCGGTACGCCGCCGCGCGTCAGCGAGCCGGAGACCGTCGCTGTCGACCCGGACGCCGCCGTGCTGCGCGAGCGCCGACGGCCCTATGCGGCCATGTTCCTGGCCGTCACCTTGCTCAGCCTGGGGCGCGATCGGCCTCTGGTGGGCGGCCGAGACCGGCTTGCTGAAGACCGCCGCCGAGCGCGACACCACCGTCCCCAACCCGCCGCGCGAGCTGGACAGCGAGGATTTCATCCCCGAGGACGAGGAGCCCGTGCAGGAGCCGGTCAAGCCCGGCGAGGTCGACGCGCTCAAGGACTGGATCACCGTCTTCGTGCCGAGCGACGCCAGCGGCGTCAACGCGCCGGCCGGCACCAGCGCCGAGGTGGTGGAGGGTGAGGAAGGGCCGGTCATGCGGCTTCGCTCGGGCGCTTCGGATGCGGCCATCCTGTTCGACGTCGGGCAAGGGGTGCTCGAGCAGATCGCCGGGCGCAGCGCCGTTTTCGACATCGTCGCCAGGGCCGAGGAAGGCAAGGAGACGCAGATCTCGGTGACCTGCAACTTCGGGGAGCTCGGCGATTGCGGGCGCAAGCGCTACGCGGTCGGTCACGAGCGCGGCGAGTTCCTGTTCGAGATGACGCTTCCCAACGCCCGCCCCGGTGCCGGCGGCACCATTGCCATCGACACCGACGTCAGCAACCAGGGCAAGGCCATCGACCTCTACGAAATCCGGGTGTCGACCACCGACTGACGATCGCACCCCGTTCCGACCGGCACCGCGCCGGTTCGCGCCGCGAGCGACCATGAAAATAGCACTGGTGGGCGTCGGCTTCGTCGCCGACTACTACATGACGACGCTTTCCAACCATCCGCGCCTGTCGGTCGCCGGGGCCTTCGACCGTTCGCCCGAGCGGCTGCAGCAGTTCTGCTCCTTCTACGCGGTTCGACCCTACCCCGACCTGGCAGCCCTGCTCGCCGACCCGGAGCCGGGAATCGTCGTCAATCTCACCACGCCGGAGGCGCATTTCGAGGTTTCGCGCAGCGCCTTGCTGGCCGGCAAGCACGTCTACACCGAAAAGCCGCTGGCCATGACCGTCGACGAGGCGCTGGCGCTCGCCGCGCTCGCCGAGGCGCGCGGCCTGACCTTGGCCGCAGCGCCGGCCAACGCGGCGAGCGACGCCCAGGCGCTGGTGGCCGCGGCCCTGGCGCGGGACGCCATCGGCACGCCGCGCCTCGCCTATGCCGAGATGGAGGACGGCCCGGTGTTTCGCGACAAGTGGGCGACCTGGCGTTCGCGCTCCGGCGCGCCGTGGCCGGGCCTGCACGAATTCGCCGTCGGCTGCACGCTGGAGCATGCCGGCTATGCCATCGCCTGGCTGGTCTCGCTGTTCGGCGCGGTCGAGACGCTCGCCGGCTTCTCGGCGGTCGCCTTCCCCGACAAGGGGCCGGGCACCCGCGACATCGTCATGGCACCCGACTTTTCGGTCGGCTGCCTGGCTTTCGGCTCGGGCATGGTGGCCCGGCTCACCTGCGGGCTGGCAGCGCCGAGGGACCGGTCGCTGACCATCCTCGGCGATCGCGGCTCGATCACGGTGCGCGATCTCTGGGACGACCGCTCGGTCGTCCACCTGGAAGAGGCGGGCAAGCGCGACGCCGACGACGAAGCTCGTCGACTATTTGGAGCATCGGCTTGGCCGCTCGCTGCCCTTCAAGCCGGCGCGGGGCAGGGCGCTTGCCTATCCGGGGCCGTCGAGCAAGCGGCTTCCGGACTACCCGTCGCGGATCGACTTCGCCGGCGGCATCGCCCGCCAGGCCGAGGCGATCGAGGCGGGCACCGCGCCGTTCTTCTCCGGCGAGCGCGCCGCCCATGTCACGGAGATTGCGCTGGCGCTGAACGGCGCCGGCAGCGCGGCCGCACCATACCGCCTGCGGACGCGCCCCGCCTTCTAGCGGCGCTGCGGCGGCGCGCCGAGCACCGTTTCGATCGCTGCCAGCACCTCGCGGCTTTCCGCCAGCGGCATCACCGGCGAGCCGCTTTCCCCACGCCGAAGCGCCTCCATGGCGGCGATCGCCTCGAACTGCAGGCCGCTCCCGGGGAACGGAAAGGCCAGTCGCCGCCGTCCTGGAAACGGCAGCCGGTCGAGCGCCTTGCCGAGCCTATCGGCCCGCCGCCGCGGCCCGAAAACTGCCGAGCGCGCCGCGCGCCCGTGGTAGAGCGTCAGGTGACGAGCCTTGAGGAAGGGCGCATCCAGGCGCAGCGCGCCTTCGCTGCCTTCGACGAGGAAGCGATTGTCGCCATCGCGGTCGAAGCCCACCGAAAGCTGCGCCTCGGCGCCGTCGTAGTGGAGCGTGAATTCGGATCTGAGGTCGACCCCGCTCGCCGCCGCCCACCAGCGACCCGTCACGGCCGCCGGCTTGCCGAGCAGACGTATCGCCAGCGAGACCGGGTAGACGCCGAGGTCGAGGGCCGCACCGCCGCCTTGCACCGGGTCGAACAGTCGCGGGTCGGCACGCTCGTCGCGGCGATAGGAAAGGTCGGCGGTAACCCGCCGTATGCTGCCGATCGCTCCGCAGGCGATCATGCTGCGCGCCGCCTCGACGGCCGGCAGGAAGCGGCTCCACATCGCCTCCATGGCAAAGCAGCCGCTCGTCGCCGCAGCGCGCGCGATCGCCTCTGCGTCGGCCACCGAGGTGGCCAGGGGCTTTTCGACCAGCACCGCCTTGCCGGCGAAGAGCGCCGCTCGCGCCAACCACACATGGGTGTAGTTGGGCGTCGCGAGATAGACGATCTCGACCGTCGGGTCGGCCATGAACCCCGACAGCTCGCCGTAGGCCCGCGGCGCGCCGGCGTGCCGGGCCGCGAAGGCGCCTGCCTTCGCGGGGTCGCGCGACAGCACGGCGGCCAGCCTGGCGCCCGGCGCATGGGCAAGGTCGGCGGCGAACTGGCCGGCGATCCTGCCCGTCCCGACGATACCCCAGGCGACCGGCCGCAAATCGGCGCCGGCAAGCGATGTGGAGTTACCTTTCATCCCGCCATTCTTGGCACGCAAGGATGGAGAGAGGTTGAATCTCGACGAGACTATTCGTCGAGCATGGCCGTCAGCGTCTCCAGCCGGTCGGCCTCGGAGGGCGGCTTGTCCCACCGCAGGCGCGAGATCCGGGGAAAGCGCATCGCCACCCCGGAGCGGTGGCGCTGCGAGCGGTTGAGCCCTTCGAAGGCGACCTCCAGGACCAGGCCGTGGCCCGCTTCGGCGCGGACCGACCGCACCGGGCCAAAGCGCTCCACCGTGTTGTCCCGCACATATTTGTCGATCTGCTTGAGCTCCTCGTCGGTGAAGCCGAAATAGGCCTTGCCGACCGGCACCAGCTCGCCGCCCTCGGCCGGTCCGGTCCACACCCCGAACGTGTAGTCGGAATAGTAGCTCGAGCGCTTCCCGTGGCCGCGCTGCGCGTACATCAGCACCGCGTCGACGGTGTAGGGGTCGCGCTTCCATTTGAACCAGGGGCCCTTGGGCCGCCCCGCCACGTAGGCCGAGTCTCGGCGCTTGATCATCACCCCTTCGATGATCGGATGCGGTGGCGAGGTCCGCAGCCCCTCCAGCTCGTCCCAGCTCGCGAAGTCGATGGTCGGCGACAGGTCGAAGCGGGCCGGGTCGAGCAGGCGCGATGAAATCCTCCAGCCGCTGGCGCCGTTCGGTGAAGGGCAAGGGCCGGAGATCCTCCGCACCCTGCTGCAGAAGGTCGTAGCAGCGCACGAAGGCGGGATAGCGCTCGCGCATCTTGGGCGATACGCTCTTGCGGTTCAGCCGCTGCTGCAGGTCGGAGAAGCTGCCCGTCCAGTCGGGCGGCCGTCCGACCAGCAGCTCGCCATCGAGCGCGGCATCGAAATCCATGGCGTCGACGAGGTCGGGGAAGGCGCCGGACACGTCGTCGCCGGTCCTCGAATAAAGCCGGCGCGTGCCGCCGAGCGACACTGCCTGGACGCGGATGCCGTCCCATTTCCATTCGGCGACGTAGTCGGCCGGGTCGAGCTTGGCGAGGTCGTTGTCCTCGACCGGATGCGACAGCATCACCGGGCGAAACAGCGCCCGCGCCGACTGCTCCGGCTTGGGCGCCCGCCCTTCGAGCCAGGCGAACAGGCCCTCGTAGGGCGGCGCCAGCCCGTGCCAGAGCTCCTCGACCTCGGCGACGTCGACGCTGCCGAAATCCGCCAGCGCCTGCTTGGCGAGCCGCGCCGAGACGCCGATCCTCAGGCCGCCGGTCACCAGCTTGATGATGGCGAAGCGGGCCGGGATCGAGGCCTGGTCGAGCAGCGCGGCGAGCACCGACGGCCCGTCGGAGCGGCTTGCCGCCTGCAGCCGCTCGACCACGTCGGCGAGGCTGAGGGTGGAGTTCCTGCGCCTGTGCGGCTCCGGTTCCGGCCAGACCAGCGACACCGTCTCGGCGAGGTCGCCGACATAGTCGTAGGAATAGCCGAACAGCACCGGGTCGATGCGTTCGGTGACCAGCATGCGCAGCATCGCCGGCTTGATGGCGGCGATCGCCAGATCGCCGGTGATGGCGGCCAGCGCCAGGCCGCGATCGGGATCCGGCACCTCGCGGAAATAGTCCTTGAGCAGCGTCAGCTTGCCGTTGCGCGACGGCGTCAGCACGAGCCGGTCGAGGAGCTCGGCGAAACGGTCCATCAGTCGCCTTCGTCCTCGTAGCCGACCAGATGCAGCGGCCGTGCGGCGATGCCGTTGATTTCGCACCAGCGCACCAGCGCCTCTTCGCGGCCGTGGGTGACCCAGACCTCGCCGGCGCCGGTGTCGCGGATCGTCTCGGTGAGCTCGTCCCAGTCCGAATGGTCGGAGATGATCAGCGGCAGCTCGACGCCGCGCTGCCTGGCGCGCTGGCGGATGCGCATCCAGCCGGAGGCGAAGGCGGACACCGGGTCCGGGAAGCGCCGCGCCCAGCGGTCAGCGAAGGCCGATGGCGGCCCCACCACCACGGCGCCGGCGAACGTCCCCTTGGCGCCTTGCTGGACGGTGCCGGGCAGCAGCGGCCCGAGCGCGATCCCCCGGCTCTCGTAGTATTCGCTGAGCCGCGCCAGCGCCCCGTGGATGTAGATCGGCTCGCCATAGCCGAAGTCGCGCAGCAGCCGCATCACCCGTTGCGCCTTGCCGAGCGCGTAGGCGCCGATCAGGTGCGCACGCTCCGGAAACTGCCGGACCGAGCGCAGCAGCCGGCCGATCTCGTCGGCGTCGGGCGGGTGGCGGAACACCGGCAGGCCGAACGTGGCCTCGGTGATGAACACGTCGCAGCGGATCGGCTCGAACGGCAGGCAGGTGGGGTCCGTCCGGCGCTTGTAGTCGCCCGAAGCGACGATCCGCGTCCCCCCGTGCTCGACCGCAATCTGCGCCGAGCCCAGCACATGCCCCGCCGGATGGAACGTCACCTTGACGCCGGAAAGCTCGATCGTCTCTCCGAGCCGCATCGCCTGCGTCGCCCCGGCAAAGCCGTCGCCGTAGCGGATCGCCATGATGTCGAGCGTCTCCTGGGTGGCCAGCACCTTGTCGTGGCCGGACCGGGCATGGTCGGAGTGGCCATGGGTGATCAGCGCCCGCTCGACCGGGCGGATCGGATCGATGAAGAAGTCGCCGGGCGGGCAATAGAGGCCTTCGGGCCGGGGTCTGAGGAGGTCGCGGGCGCGCATCGCCTCAAGATAGGTGTTTGTTTTCCTGGGGAAAGCCTGTAGCGCAAGCCTCCTGACGTCCTCGATGCGCGCCGCCGGAGGAGGGTCCTTTCTTGAAGCCGCTCGACCTTGCCTCCGGCGACCTCGTCGCCGACCGCCGCGCCGACTATGCCGAGATGCTGTTCAAGGCCGGCGATCATGCGGCCGCGGTGGAGGTCATGCTGGCCGCGCTCGAGCTCGCCCCGGCGTGGGCGCTCGGCTGGTTCCGCCTCGGCGAGATGGCCGAGGCCGCCGGCAGCCTCGACCAGGCGACGGCGGCCTGGCGGACGGTGCTGAAGCTCGATCCGGCCGACCGGCCGGGCGCCGCCCTCAAGCTGGAGTTGATTGGCGCGCTTCCAGCCTCCGCGGCGCCGCCCGGCGCGTTCGTCGAGGCGCTGTTCGACCAGTACGCGCCGACCTTCGACCAGGCGCTGGTCGAGCGGCTCGGCTACCGGGTGCCCGAGCTCCTGGAGCGCGCCATCCTCGCCACCGGCAGGACCTTCGAGCGCGTCCTCGACCTCGGCTGCGGCACAGGTCTCATGGGCGCCCGGTTGCGCCCGCTCGCCGGTCGGCTGGAAGGCATCGACCTGTCGGCCGCCATGCTGCGCCGCGCCGCCGCCAAAGGCTTCTACGATCGCCTGCTGAAGGCCGACCTGCAGGCCGCCGAGCTGCCCGAGGCCGACCTCGTCGCGGCCGCCGACGTCTTCATGTATCTGGGCGCGCTGGACGGCATCTTCGCCCGCGTCGCCGCCGCGCTGCGGCCCGGCGGGCTGTTCGCCTTCTCGGTCGAGGCGCATGACGGACCGGAGCCCTTCGTCCTGCGCGCCTCGCGCCGCTACGCGCACGGCGAGGCCGGGCTCCGCGCCAGCCTTGCGCAAGGCCGGCCTGGCGGTGCTCAGCTTGTCGCGCGACACGATCCGCACCGACCGCGGCACGCCGCTGGAGGGGTTCGTCGTGGTTGCAGAGGCGAGAATCGATTTGTGATCTGAGATTTTTTTCGATCCGTTGATGGCCGCCCCGATAGGTGGCATATTGCGGGTGGCAGCCATGCGCCGGAACAACCCAAAGCAGTCGAGAGATTGCAGGCGAGAGATCGCAATGATGGGCCGGGGGGCCTGCCCATTCGTGTCGTATCGACGGGGTCAGCGGCTCTGCTCATGTCATCCGCGTCTAAGACCCCAAGGGGCCACTGGTCGTCTCGAGCGATGACAAGCTCCGTTGGCCAGTGCCGAACTGCCCAAGGCCCCGCTTCGGCGGGGCTTTGCATTTTGGCTTTGCCACTGTCGCTGCTTGGCGCCGCGCTCGCCCGGCGCTAACTGTGGACGGTGACCCGACAGCAGGCTCCCCTCGTGCCGGACCCGGGCGCTGCGGTGCTGCCGGCGGCGTTCCTGGAGTGGTTCGGCCGTCGCGGCTGGTCGCCGCGCGCCCACCAGCTCGACCTGCTGGCGCGCGCCCAGGCCGGTCGCTCGGCGCTGCTGATCGCGCCGACCGGCGCCGGCAAAACGCTCGCCGGCTTCCTGCCTTCGCTCACCGATCTCGCCGAGCGGCCGCCGCGCAAGCCCGGCGAGGCCTATCGCGGCATCCACACGCTCTACATCTCGCCGCTCAAGGCGCTCGCCGTCGACATCGAGCGCAACCTGACAAAGCCGGTGGGCGAGATGGACCTGCCGATCCGCCTCGAGACGCGCACCGGCGACACGCCCTCCCACAAGCGGCAGCGGCAGCGTGCCTCGCCGCCGGACATCCTGCTCACCACGCCCGAGCAGCTGGCGCTGCTGATCGCCACCGGCGACGCGTCGCGCTTCTTTGCCGGCCTGCGCTACGTGGTGCTCGACGAGCTGCATTCGCTGGTGACCTCCAAGCGCGGACACCTGCTGTCGCTCGGGCTGGCGCGGTTGCGCCGCTTCTGCCCCGGCCTGCAGGCGATCGGCCTGTCGGCGACCGTCGCCGAGCCCGACGCGCTGCGCCGCTGGCTGGTGCCGCAGAACCCGCCCGGGGCGCTTGCCGACCTGATCACCGTCGAAGGCGGCGCCAGGCCCGACATCGCCATCCTCGATTCCGAGCAGCGCGTGCCGTGGGCCGGCCATAGCGCCCGCTACGCCATTCCCGAGATCTACGACGCCGTGCGCCGGCACCGGACGACGCTGATCTTCGTCAACACGCGCAGCCAGGCGGAGATGATCTTCCAGGAGTTGTGGCGGGCCAACGAGGATTCGCTGCCGATCGCGCTTCACCACGGCTCGCTCGACGTCGGCCAGCGCCGGCGCGTCGAGAAGGCGATGGAGGACAAACAGCCTGCGCGCCGTGGTGGCGACCTCGACGCTCGATCTCGGCATCGACTGGGGCGACGTCGATCTGGTCATCCATGTCGGGGCGCCGAAGGGCGCCAGCCGGCTCGCCCAGCGCATCGGCCGCGCCAACCACCGCATGGACGAGCCGTCGAAGGCGATCCTCATCCCCGCCAACCGCTTCGAGGTGCTCGAATGCCGCGCCGCGCTGGAGGCGAGCGAGATCGGCGCCCAGGACACGCCGCCGCTCGTCACCGGCGCGCTCGACGTGCTGGCCCAGCACGTGCTCGGCTCGGCCTGCGGCGAGCCCTTCGACGCCGACGAGCTGTTCGCCGAGATCACCGCCGCCGCACCCTATGCCGAGCTCGACCGCGCCACCTTCGACCGCGTGATCGACTTCGTCGCCACCGGCGGCTACGCGCTGCGCAACTACGAGCGCTACGCCAAGATCCGCCGCACCGCCGACGGCCGCTGGCGCGTCTCGCATCCGCGCATCGCCCAGCAATACCGGCTCAATGTGGGGACGATCGTCGAGGCGCCGATGCTGACGGTGCGCTACGTCCGCTCCGGCCGCGGCACGGTCGCCCGCGGCGGCCCGACGCTCGGCAAGATCGAGGAGGGCTTCCTGGAGACCATGACGCGCGGCGACACCTTCCTGTTCGCCGGCCGCACCTTGCGCTTCGAGGGCATCCGCGAGAACGAGTGCTTCGTCTCCAACGCCAGCGGGGTCGATGCCAAGGTGCCGATCTATGCCGGCGGCAAGTTCCCGCTGTCGACCTATCTGGCCGGCGAGGTGCGCTCCATGCTGGCCGATCCCGAGCGCTGGAGCCGGCTGCCGGAGCAGGTCGCCGACTGGCTGCGCCTGCAGCGCGACCTTTCCGTGCTGCCGCGCCGCGAGGACCTGCTGGTCGAGACCTTCCCGCGCGCCAACCGCTTCTACATGGTGGCCTATGCCTTCGAAGGCCGGCTCGCCCACCAGACGCTGGGCATGCTCCTGACACGCCGGCTGGAGCGGGCCGGCGCCCACCCGACCGGCTTCGTCGCCACCGAATACTCGCTCGCCGTGTGGGGGTTGGCCGACATGGGGGCGATGTTCCGCGCCGGCCGGCCGTCCTTGGCCGACCTGTTCGACGAGGACATGCTGGGCGACGACCTCGACGCCTGGATGGCCGAGAGCTGGCTCCTCAAGCGCACCTTCCGCAATTGCGCCGTCGTCTCGGGTCTCATCGAGAAGCGCCACCCCGGCCAGGAGAAGAGCGGCCGCCAGGTCACCGTCTCGGCCGACCTGATCTACGACGTGCTGCGCAGCCACGAGCCCGACCACATCCTGCTGAAGGCGACGCGGATCGACGCGGCGAGCGGCCTGCTCGATGTCAGGAGACTTGCCGAGATGCTGTCGCGCATCAAGGGCCGAATCATGCATAAGGACCTCGAGCGCATCTCGCCGCTCGCCGTGCCGGTCATGATGGAGATCGGCCGCGAGGCGGTGGCGGGCGAGGCGAGCGACATGCTTCTTTCGGAAGCGGCCGACGCGCTGATCGAAGAGGCCTTGGGAACGGCATGACGGGGACCGCGGTGGAGAGGGCAGTGCGGCCGGGCGAGATCGAGATCGCCGGCGAGCGCGCGGTCTGCGACAGCAGCGGCACGCTGTTCTTCCCCGACCTGGACCTGCTCGCGGTCTCCGACCTGCATCTGGAGAAGGGCGCCGCCTATGCGCGGCGCGGCTCCATGGTGCCGCCCTACGATACGGCAGCCACCCTGGAGCGTCTGGCGGCGGTGCTGGAGCACCACCGGCCGCGCCGGGTGGTCAGCCTGGGCGATTCCTTCCACGACCGGCTGGGCTCGGCGCACATGCCGGAGCCGTTCCGCGCCCGCCTGGCCGGGCTGATGGCCGGCCGCGACTGGATCTGGGTGGCCGGCAACCACGATCCCGAGGCGCCGGTGGGCATTGGCGGCGACACCGTGGCGACGCTCGCCGCGGGCCGGGTGCTCTTCCGTCACCAGCCCTCTGCCCGCGCTGCGGCGGGCGAGATCGCCGGACACCTCCATCCATGCGCGCGCATCGTCCAGCGCGGCCGCTCGGTGCGGCGCCGTTGCTTCGCCAGCGACGGCACGCGGTTGATCATGCCGGCCTTCGGCGCCTATACGGGCTCGCTCAACGTGCTCGACCGGGCCTATCACGGGCTGTTCGTGCGCGAGGCGCTCACCGCCTACCTGCTGGGCAGCCAGCGCATCTACGCCATTGCCGGCCCGCTGCTGCGGCCGGGCTAGAGCATTTTGCAGCCAGGTGGACTCACCTGGCGTCGCACAAATGCGGCTAAAACAAACAGATAGATCAGGTCGGCGTTTCTGTGAAACGGCGAACTGCTCTAGCCTCAGTCCTTCCGGAACACCAGGCGGCCGAGCCAGCCCGTGAGCATCGCGAGCAGCACGGCGAACACGCCGTAGAGGAAGCCGTAGTCGCGCGAGATCTGGAAGATCGACTGCTCGAAGCCGGCCTTCAGGATGGCGAGCTGCGCCGAGGTCTCGCGGATGAAGATGCCGTTGCGGAACAGGAAGGCGCGCGCCCGATGCGTGCCGACGGGCACGTTTGGGGCGAGCTCCAGCGTCGCCCGGAACAGGTTCTGCGACAGGAACTGCACGCCGCCGACGCGCTCGTTGTAGAGGCCGGTCGCCATCTTCCGCTCGCGCAGCGCCGCCGTGAACTCCTCGATGGTCACCGGACCGGCCGACTTGTCCTCCGGCTCCATGTAGATGTTGGCTGCGCCCAGCGACAGCTGGCGGTAGTTCTTGGGGTCGGTGATGTCGCGCAGCGGGCGCGTCGTCGCCACCGAGTACGAGACTGGCACGTTGAGGAAGGTTTCCGACTCGGTGTTGATCCACATGCCGAGGATGCGCGTCTTGCGCCGCACCACGACCGGCCGCGATGGCCCTTCCAGCACGACGATCACGTCGTAGCGCCCCTGGCGGCTGACCAGCGGGTCGGCATTGTCCAGCGCGCCGAAGATGGTGAGGTCGGCGCCGCTGAAGTCGGAGGTGATCGACACGCGGTCCGTCGACAGGCCGATCTCGATCAGCTCCGGGCGCAGGTCCTGCGCGCTGGTAGGCCAGGCGAGCGGCGCTGCGGCGAGCAGCGCGGCCAACAGCGTCGCCCAGCGTCGCATCACAGCAGCCCCAGCGGCGACAGCGAATAGAGGCTCGACGGCCGCACGAACAGGTCGAAGGCGAGCCTGAGCGCCACCGCCAGCACCAGCGCGGCGAGCAGCGCGCGCAGCTGTTCGCCGCGCAGCTTCTGGCCGGCCTTGGCGCCGTACTGGGCGCCCGCCACGCCGCCCACCATCAGGACGAAAGCCAGCACCACGTCGACCGTCTGGTTCGCCGTCGCATGCACCAGCGTGGTGTAGGCGGCGACGAAGATGATCTGGAACAGCGAGGTGCCGACGACCACATTGGTGGGCACCTTGAGCAGGTAGATCAGCGCCGGCACCATGATGAAGCCGCCGCCGACGCCCATGATGGCGGCCAGGAAGCCGATGCCGGCGCCCAGCCCGAGCACCGGGATGACGCTGACGAACAGCTTGGAGGTCCGGAACCGCACCTTGAGCGGCAGCTTGTGGATCCAGTTGTGCTGGCCGGACCGCTTCAGGGTCGGCGCCGCGCCGGAGCGGCTGCGCCTGAGCGCCCGCACGCTCTCCACCATCATCAGCGCGCCGACGGTGCCCAGAAGGGCGACGTAGAGCAGCGAGATGAACAGGTCCAGCTGGCCGATGCTGCGCAACAGCGCGAACACGAAGGCGCCGAGCGTCGAGCCAACGAGGCCGCCGGCGAGCAGCACCGTGCCGAGCTTGAAATCGAGCGTGCCGCGCTTCATGTGCGCCAGCGCGCCGGAGAAGGACGAGGCGATGACCTGGTTGGCGCCGGTCGCCACCGCGATGGCCGGCGGGATGTTGTAGAAGATCAGCAGCGGGGTGATGAGGAAGCCGCCGCCCACCCCGAACATGCCGGACAGGAAGCCCACCGCGGCGCCCATCGCGAGCAACACGAAGACGTTGACCGACATTTCCGCGATCGGGAGATAGATGCCCACCCGGACAACTCTCGATTCTGGCGCCTGATCCCGCCCCCTGACGAGATGCAAAGGACGACTATGTCGTGACTGCGCCGACATTGCGGCGAAATCAAACTTTGTCGCCTCCCACACACAAAAAATCAGCAGCACTTCCAAGGGGATGTATGCCGGCGCCCGACGGCGCCGGCAAGCCGCGCCGCTATTTCTTGGCGAGCAGCTCGTGGACCAGCTTCTCGTTGACCTCGCCGGTGGCCTCGAGCCCGTTGTCGGTCTGGAACTTGGCGATCGCCGTCTTGGTCTTGGCGCCCATCACGCCATCGGCGCCGCCGGCGTCGTAGCCGTTCTTGTTGAGGATGAGCTGGATGTTCTGCACGGCCTTCTTCATGTCGACGCCGGCCGTCGTCCCGTTGTCCTCCCGCCAGGAGTCCGGGATCTCGACGCGGTTGGTCTCGGCGTTGACCGGCTTGGCCTTCCACGACTGGGTGACGCCGCGCGCCTTTTCCAGCTGGTCCGGCTTCAGCGCCTTGGCGACCTCGTCGCGCTTGGCGGCGGCGTCCTTGTCGCCGTCCTTGGCCACCAGCGCGAACCATTTGTAGGACGCCTCGAGGTCCTGCGGCATGCCGACGCCCTTGGCGGCGAGGATGCCCAGGTTGAACTGGCTGTCCTTGACGCCCATCTCGGCGGCCTCGTTGAACCAGCGGGCGGCCGACTGGTTGTCGACGACGCCGTCGGTGCCCATCGCGAACAGCACCGCCAGATTGTGCATGGCGCTGGCGTTGCCCTGCTCGGCGGCCATCTGGTACCAGGTCTTGGCCTTCTTGACGTCGCGAGTCGACGCCGGTCCCCTTCTCGTAGAAATTGCCGATCCGGTACTGCGCCGGCGCGAGCCCGAGCTCGGCCGCCTTTTCGTACCACTCGGCCGCCTTCTTCGGATCGGCCTTCACCCCGCGCCCGTCGGCGAAGCGCATGCCGATCTCGTAGAGGGCCTTGGGGTCGCCGCCACTCGCTGCTTCGCGAAGCGGCGCCGGTCCGGCGTCGCCCGGAACGCTGATGGCGGTCGTTGCCGGGGCGGCCGTCGCGGGCTCGGCCGGCTGGGCATGGGCGACCGGCGGCGGTGTCGGCGTGGCCGGCATCGGCTCCAGGTCGGCGTCTTCGGCGCCGGCCCCGCTGGCCGGCGGGGCGTCGGTGAGCGCCGCGGTGTCTTCCATCGGCTCCGCGTCTTCCGCGCCAGGCGCGATGGTGAGGCCGGCGGTCTCCGGGTGGCGACGCTCGTCGTCGGCAGCCGACGGCGCTTCGTCCTCGGCGGTCATCGGGGCCGATTGCTCGGCGACCCGCGCCGCCGCCGGCTCGTCGGTGGCGCCGGCGGGCGCGACCGCCGCCTGCATCGGCTCGGACGGCACGGCCTCGACCGGGCGGTCGGCGGCCCGGTTGGCGGCCAGCTCGCGGTCCTCGGCCAGGAACGCCTTGCCGAGCTGCATGCCCGCCAGGGCGACGATGATCGCGGTGGCCGACAGCAGCACGGTCTTGCGGCGGAACAGACCCCCCACCTTCAGGCGACCGGCGCTGCCTTCGCCTTCGGCGGCCGGCTTGGGAATGTCGACGTCGGCTGCCGCGGCTTGGGCGGCGCGCCGGGCGGCGGCGATGAAGTCGGATTTGGCCGCGTCGCCCTCGGCGCCCTTCGACGGCGCGCCGCGCTCGTCGCGAACGCGCTGCATGATGGCGCCGAGGTCAGGCGCGGATCCGGGCTCGAGCGGCCGGTTCGCCGCCTTGGGGTCGAACGGCTCGTCGAGCTCGACCTGCGGCGCGGACGGCGGCGCTTCGACCGCCGGCTCTGCCTCGACCGTTGCCGTCTGCTCGTCCTTCTTGCCGCTGAAGGCGCGCGTCAGCCCACCGAGCAGCGAGCGGACGCGCCTCGGGTTCTCGACCGGCAGCGGCGCCTCGGAGCTCATCGCGGCGACCGCGGCGGCGGCTGCCGCCTCTGCGGGGGTCAGCGCAACCGACGGCTGGCCGCCGCGCCCGGCGCCCGGCTCGTCTGCGTCGGCGTCCATCGGGTCGACGCCCTCCGTGTCGGCGGCGTCGATCGGCGGCGTGCTGTCGAGCGCCCGGCGCGGCTCCGCACCAGCGGCAGCCGGCAGGAACTCCGTCGCCGCGAGACGGTCGACGATCTTGAGCAGCGTGTCGTGGATCGCCTCGAAGGTCTTGGCGTTGCGCTCGTCGGAGCGCCGCGTCAGCGTCTCCAGCGCCTTGAAGTCGTCGACCAGGCCAACCATGGCCGAAGGCTCGGAGCCGGCCGGGCCGAAGGCGCGCACCGCGTCCTCGGCGGCGTGCCGCGCGGCATCCAGGATGGCGCTCCTCTGGTCGGCCAGCGAGCGCTCGATGTCGTCGAGGCGAGGCCCGAGGTCTTCCAGCTCGGGCATCGTCGCCGATGGCCGCGCCAGATACTCGGTCAGCCCCGAGACCTGCGCCTCGAGGTTGCGGATCAGCGCCGGATCGATGCCGGCGAGCTGCTCGGCCGACGCGTCGAGCCGGTCGGAGATCGAATCGAGCCGGGCGGCGAGGTGGCGGATCACCGTGTCGTCGGGCACGCCGCCGCTCGTATCGTCGAGACGGCGCGCGAAATCGGTGAAGCGGCGGTCGATCTCGTCCATGATCCCGGCCGTATCGGCCGCGGAGGGACGCTCGTCGAGCCGCGCCGCCACGTCGTCGAGGCGGCGCTCCAGGTCGCGGAACAGGGCCTGCCCATGCTGCAAGGCGTCGTTCTGCCGACGGTCCAGCACGTCTGCGAGCATGTCGAAGCGCTGCTCGATGCCCTCCAGGAGGGGTCCGGAGACGATGTCGACGGGCGCCTGGTCGAGCTTGTCGACGATGACGGCAACCTGCCTGGCGAGGCGTTCGACGGCCTGCTCGGGCAGGTCGGCCCGCGCCGCCAGGTCGTCGACGCGCGCCGAAAGCACGCCCAGCCGCTCCAGCACCTCGGCGTTCGGCTCGTCCTCGACAAGCTCCTCGATCTGCCGGGCCAGCGACGTAATGCGCGCCTCGATCCGCTCGAAGGGCTGCGGGTCGAAGCTTGGCTGCTGGATGGTCGATGCCGTGGCGACGATGGCGCGCGAGATCTCGTCGAGCCGCTCCTCGATCTGCGCCATGGCGTCCCGGCCGCGCCGGTCCTCCTGGCGCGACAGGTGGTCGACCGCGGCGGCCAGCATCCGCACCTTCTCCTCCAGCGACTGCAGGGAGAGCGATTCGGGAAGGTTGCCGACGGCGTTGCTGATGTGCTCGAGGCGCGCATGCAGCGCCGCGATCTCCGGATCGTCGGCGGGCCGCGCCCTGTCGGCCGCCAGCCGGTCCTCCAGCGAGCTCCAGCGACGGTCGAGGTCGTGGAAGCGGGCGTCGACCGAGCGCACCGTCTCTTCGCGCGCCAGGCTGTCGACCGTGCCCTTGACCTGCTCCAGCTCTTGGCGGAGCAGCCCGATGCCGCGATCGTCGCTGCGCTGGGAAAGGTCGTGGATGGCGTGCGACAGGCGCTCGAACTCGGCGCCGATCTCGGCGCCTTCGCGGCCGTGGCCGGGATGCGCGGCGGCCTTGCCGATCTCGTCGCGCAGGCTGTCGAACTCGCGCTGCAGCCCGGCCGTCATCTGGTTGCGCAGCTCATCCCTGAGGCTGTGCAGCTCCTCGACGATCCTGCCGACCGCCTGGAACCCGTCCTCCTGGCCCTTCACCCGCTCCATGTCGTGGGCGAGCGCCCGGTACGAGCTCTCGGGAGCCGGCTTCTGGTCGCCGCGCGTGGCCGCCGGCGGCCAGGACCGGTCCGCCGCCGTCTCGGCGCGCGCATCGGCCTGGTTTCGCTCCAGCCGCTGCTCGAGGTTTTCCAGCGAGCGGTTGAGGTCCTCCAGCGAGGTGTAGGACCGCCGCGCCCGCCCTTTGTTGAGGGAATCGAGATAGGATCGCTTGGTGTTCATCGAACCGCCCGTTTGCCACGAAGCCGGTCACGGCCGGCTTGCCAAATTCCCCGGTCGGGACTCGAAGCAGCCGCTCACGTGGGGGCGAGCGGCGGAAGCTTGCTCTTCCGGGGCGTTCCAGGCCCCTGATCCGAAAAGCCGTGAAGAACTGTTGACAGGATAGCCACGGTGCACCGACATGCGAACAATTCCTCAATCATAGTAAACAACACGTTAACCAAGCTTAATTTTGCATGAGCCGGGTGCGACACCGTGGCTGACGCAGCGTCTTGCGCACCCGGAAGGCGTCGCCTATATGCTTACGTAAACGTAAGAGGCGCGCCCTTCGCGCCGTCTTCCGGTGACTTTAGTCGAAACCGTCAAGGATATGTCGCCCCGCACGAGGGGTCTGACCACGCTCGTTCGGCGAGCGACCACAATAGGCAAGCAAAGAAATGATGACAATGATGGCGGCCGCCGCTGCGGCCAATACGAATGACTCGGCCGGTGCTTCCACGCACGAGGACTTCCTGCGCATCGGCGAGATGGCCAAGCGCCACGAGGTGACGCTGAGGACGCTCCGCTTCTACGAGGACAAGGGCCTGCTCAACCCCAAGCGGGAAGGCACCACGCGGCTCTATACGCGGCGCGACAATGCGCGGCTGAAGCTGATCCTGCTCGGCCGCAAGGTCGGCTTCTCGCTGCGCGAGGTCAAGCAGATGATCGACCTCTACGACCCTGCGGGCTCGAACGCCAAGCAGCTGCGGCTGACCCTCGAAAAGTCGGAGAAGCAGCTCGGCCGTCTGCAGCGCCAGCGTCAGTCGCTGGACGAAGCCATCGGCGAGCTCTCCGGCCTCATCGAAACCGTCCGCGGCATGATGGCCGGGCGCCAGGGCCAGTCGGTCAGCGCCTCGGCCTGAGCGCTCTCCGGCGCAAGACTGACGTTTACGCAAACGTCAAAGTTTGCTAGAGAATTTTGCAGCCAAGTGGAAACACTTGGCGTCGCACAAATGCGGCTAAATAATTAGATGAATATTCGCCGCCGCACGGGCGGCGAATGCAATAAAAGCGCAGCGGAGGATACTCGATGCCGAGCTACAGGGCACCGGTCCAGGACACGTTGTTCGTCATGAGCGACGTTCTCGGCTACGAGCGCTACGGCAACCTGGCCGGCTTCGCCGACGCCACGCCGGACGTGCTGGAAGCGATCCTGAACGAAGGCGCCAAGCTCGCCGAGACGGTGATCCTGCCGACCAACCGCGACGGCGACGTCGAGGGTTGCACGCGCCATGCGGACGGGTCGGTCGCCACGCCCAAGAGCTTCCGCGCCGCCTACGACCGCTATCGGGAGGGCGGCTGGATCGGCCTCGCGGCGCCCGTCGAGTATGGCGGGCAGGGTCTGCCCTTCGCGGTCCATTCGGCGGTCGGCGAGTATCTCGCCTCGGCCAACATGGCGCTGATGATGTATCCGGGCCTCAGCCAGGGCGCCATCGCCGCATTGCTCGCCCACGGCACGGCGGAGCAGAAGGCCACCTGGGTGCCGAAGCTGGTCGAAGGGACCTGGACCGGCACGATGAACCTCACCGAGCCGCATTGCGGCACGGATCTCGGCCTGCTGCGGACCAAGGCGGTGCCCGAGCCGGACGGCACCTATCGCATCTTCGGGCAGAAGATCTTCATCTCGGCCGGCGAGCACGACCTGGCGGAGAACATCGTCCACCTGGTGCTCGCCCGCATCGAGGGTGCGCCCGAGGGCGTCAGGGGCATCTCGCTGTTCATCGTGCCGAAGTTCAAGCTCGACGGCGACCGGCTGGGCGAGCGCAACGCGGTTGCCTGCGGCGCCATCGAGAAGAAGATGGGCATCCACGGCAACAGCACCTGCGTCATGAACTATGACGGCGCCGAAGGCCACCTGCTCGGCGAGCCGAATGGCGGCCTGAAGGCAATGTTCGTGATGATGAACGAGGCGCGGCTCGGCGTCGGCATGCAGGGCCTCTCCATCGGCGAGGTCGCCTACCAGAACGCCGCCGCCTATGCGCGTGAGCGCTTGCAGGGCCGCTCGCTCTCCGGCGTCAAGGCGCCGGACAGGCCGGCCGATCCGATCATCGTCCACCCCGACATCCGCCGGAAGCTGATGACCATGCGCGCGGTCAACGAGGGCGGCCGGGCGCTCTACCTCTGGACGGCGCTCAAGGCCGACGTCGCCCATCGCTCGTCCGACGAAGCCGAGCGCCAGGCCGCCGAAGACCATCTCGGCCTGCTGACGCCGGTCCTCAAGGGCGTGCTGACCGACAAGGGTTTTGATCATGCGGTGATGGCACAGCAGGTGTTCGGCGGCCACGGCTACATCGAAGAGCACGGCATGAGCCAGTTCGTGCGCGACGCCCGCATCGCCATGATCTACGAGGGCGCCAACGGCATCCAGGCACTGGACCTGGTCGGCCGCAAGCTGGCGCTCAACGGCGGCCGCGCGCTGCAGGCCTTCTTCAAGGAGGTCGGCGGCTTCTGCGAGGACAACCGCGCCGACGAGCGCCTGGCGCCGTTCACCAAGGCGTTGAAGAAGGGCCTCGGCGACCTCCAGGCCGCCACCGTCTGGCTGATGCAGAACGGTCCCAAGCAGCCCGACAACGCCGGCGCCGCCTCGACCGACTTCATGCATCTCTTCGGCCTCGTGGCGCTCGGCTACATGTGGGGCCTCATGGTCAAGGCGGCCAGGCAGCGCCTCGACGACGACAGCGCTTCCAACCGCCCCTTCTATGAGGCTAAGCTCGCCACCGGCCGCTTCTACATGGAGCGGGTGATGCCCGAGACGGCGACGCGCCTCGCCCGCATCGCCAGCGGCGCCGACAGCCTGATGGCGCTGCCGGCGGAGGCGTTCTGACCGGTCGTCGGCCGGCTGAGGAGGAAAACGCATTGGCCACGGATCCAGCCGACATTCTCGGCCTGCCGCGCCCGGCCTGGGCGGGCGACGAGGTCGCCATGCTCTACGACATGGCGGTGCGCTTCCTCACGGAGGAGGTCGCGCCGCACTATGACAGCTACGAGAAGAACGAGATCGTCGACCGCTCCGCCTGGGAGAGCGCCGGCCGGGCCGGCCTGCTTTGCGCCTCCATGCCGGAGGCCTATGGCGGCGCCGGCGGCACCTTCGCCCATGAGAGCGTGATCGCCGAGTCCCTCGGCCATGTCGGCGTCGACGGCTTCGGCATCGCGCTCCACAATGCCATCGTGGCCCCCTACATCCTCCACTACGGCTCCGAGGAGCAGAAGAGGAAGTGGTTGCCCAAGATGGCGAGCGGCGAGCTGATCGGCGCCATCGCCATGTCCGAGCCGGGCGCCGGGTCGGACCTGCAGAGCATCAGGACGCGCGCCGAGCGCGACGGCAACCACTACCGCATCAACGGCTCCAAGACCTTCATCACCAACGGCCAGAACGCCAACCTCATCGTCGTCGTGACCAAGACCGACCCGTCGCGCGGCGCTAAGGGCACCTCGCTGCTGGTCGTCGAGACCGACGACGCCGAGGGCTTTCAGCGCGGCCGCAACCTCGACAAGATCGGCCTCAAGGCCAACGACACCTCGGAGCTCTTCTTCAACGACGTCCGCGTGCCGACGGCCAACCTGCTCGGCCACGAGGAAGGGCAGGGCTTCGTCCAATTGATGCAGCAGCTGCCGCAGGAGCGGCTGCTGATCGGCGCCCAGGCGATTGGCATGATCGAGCGGGCGCTCGCCGTGACCACCGACTACGTCAAGCAGCGCAAGGCCTTCGGCAAAGCCGTCATCGAGTTCCAGAACACCCAGTTCAAGCTTGCCGAGCTGAAGACCGAGGCCACCATCGGCCGCGTCTTCTACAACGATTGCGTCCGCCGCCACGTCAATGGCGGCCTCGACGCGGTGACCGCCTCGATGGCCAAGTACTGGCTGACCGACCTGCAGTGCAAGGTGGTGGACGAATGCCTTCAGCTGCACGGCGGCTATGGCTATATGAACGAATATCCGATCGCCAGGATGTATCGCGACGCCCGCGTGCAGCGCATCTATGGCGGCACCAACGAGATCATGAAGCTGCTGATCGCGCGGAGCCTCTGAGGCTCGATCGCGCCCGAACGGAAAGGCCACGCCAATGACCGACGCTTATGTCTATGACGCCGTGCGCACGCCGCGCGGCCGCGGCAAGAAGGATGGCTCGCTGCACGAGGTGCCGGCCGTCCGCCTCGGCGCCAAGGTGCTGGAGGCGCTGCGCGACCGCAACGGCCTCGACACCGCCAAGGTCGACGACATCATCTTCGGCTGCGTCGACCCGGTCGGCGAGGCGGGCTCGGTCATCCCGCGCTCCGCCGCCTTCGAGGCCGGCTACGACAATCGCGCGCCGGGCATGCAGATCTCCCGCTTCTGCGCCTCAGGCCTCGACGCCATCAACCTCGGCGCCGCCAAGATCGCGCAAGGCGCCGACGAGATCGTCATCGCTGGCGGCGTCGAATCGATGTCGCGCGTCGGCATGGGCATGTCGGGCGGCGCCTGGTTCATGGATCCCTCGGTCGGGCTGCCGGCCTATTTCGTGCCGCAAGGCGTCTCCGCCGACCTCATCGCCACCAAATACGGCTTCTCGCGCGACGACGTCGACGCCTATGCGGTGGAGAGCCAGAAGCGCGCCGCCAAGGCCTGGGACAAAGGCTATTTCAAGGGCTCGGTGGTGCCGGTGAAGGACCAGAACGGCCTGACCATCCTCGACCACGACGAGCACATGCGGCCGTCGACCGACATGCAGGCGCTGGCCGCGCTCAACCCGTCCTTCGTCATGCCCGGCGAGATGGGCGGCTTCTCCGCCGTCGCCATCCAGCGGCATCCCGAGGTCGAGGACATCAACTACGTGCACCATGCGGGCAACTCGTCGGGCATCGTCGACGGCGCAGCGGCGGTGCTGCTCGGCAGCAAGAAGGCCGGCAAGGCGATGGGCGTCAAGCCGCGCGCCCGCATCCGCGCCTTCGCCAACATCGGCTCCGAGCCGGCGCTGATGCTGACCGGCCCCGTCGACGTCACCGAGAAGCTCCTCGCGCGGGCCAAGATGAAGCGCGACGACATCGATCTCTTCGAGCTCAACGAGGCCTTCGCTTCTGTGGTCCTGCGCTACATGCAGGCCTTCGAGATCGATCACGCCAAGATCAACGTCAATGGCGGCGCCATCGCCATGGGCCATCCGCTCGGCGCCACCGGCGCCATGATCTTCGGCACCGTGCTCGACGAGCTCGAGCGCCGCGACCTCTCCACCGCGCTGGTCACGCTGTGCATCGGCGCCGGCATGGGCACCGCGACCATCATCGAGCGGGTCTGATGGCCGAGACGCAGCCCCTCATGATCAATCTTGCCGTCAATGCCGAGGTACCCCGATGAGCTATGAGAACTTCACCGTCGCGACCGACAGCGACGGGATCGCGCTCGTGACCTGGGACATGCCCGGTCGCTCGATGAACGTCTTCGACGAAGGCGTGCTCCAGGAGCTCGACCGCATCGTCGACCAGGTCGCCGGCGACCCGGCGGTCAAGGGCGCCGTCTTGACCTCCGGCAAGGAGACCTTCTCGGGCGGCGCCGACCTGACCATGCTGCGCCGCATGCTCGACCGGTTCGAGGCGGAGAAGGCCAAGGACAGGGACAAGGCGGTGCGCTTCCTATTCGACACCGTCGGCCGCATGACGTGGCTCTACCGCAAGCTGGAGACCAGCGGCAAACCGTGGGTTTCCGCCATCAACGGCACCTGCATGGGCGGCGCCTTCGAGCTGTCGCTGGCCTGTCACGGCCGGGTTGCCGCCGACGCCGATCACGTGAAAATCTCGCTTCCCGAGGTGAAGGTCGGCATCTTCCCCGGCGCCGGCGGCACGCAGCGGGTGCCCCGCCTCGCCCAGCCGCAGGAATCGCTGCAGATGCTGACGTCCGGGCAGACGCTGACGCCGCAGAAGGCCAAGGCGATGGGCCTCGTCCATGCCGTCGTCGAGCCGGCGAAGCTGGTGGATGCGGCCAAGGCGATGATCCGCGACGGGCTGAAGCCCGTGCAGCCCTGGGACGAGAAGGGCTTCAAGCTGCCCGGGTTCCCGGTTTACTCGGCGCAGGGCGCCAATCTCTGGCCGCCGGCCATTGCCATCCTGCGGCGCGAGACCTACGGCAACTATCCGGCCGCCGCGGCGATCCTCAAATGCGTCTATGAGGGCCTGCTGGTGCCCTTCGACACCGCGCTGAGGATCGAGCAGCGCTACTTCACGGAAATCCTGCAGACCCGCGAGGCGGCGGCGATGATCCGCTCGCTCTTCGTCTCCCTGCAGGAGCTCAACAAGGGCGCGCGGCGGCCGTCCGGCGTACCCGACACCAAGTTCGCCAAGATCGGCGTGCTGGGCGCCGGCTTCATGGGCGCCGGCATCGCCTACGTGACCGCCAAGGCCGGCATCCCGGTCGTGCTGGTCGACCGCGACCAGGCGTCGGCCGACAAGGGCAAGGCGCATTCCGAAAGCCTGATCGCCGAGCAGGTGAAGAAGGGGCGGGCGAAGCCGGACGACAAGGAGAAGCTGCTGTCGCTGATCACGCCGACGGCCGACTACGCGGCGCTCGAAGGCTGCGACCTGGTCATCGAGGCGGTGTTCGAGGATTCCGCGGTCAAGACGGCGGCGATCGAGAAGGCCGAGGCGGCGCTGAAGCCCGGCGCCGTCTTCGCCTCCAACACCTCCACCATTCCCATCACCGGCCTGGCGCAAGAACTCGGCGAGGCCGGAGGACTTCATCGGCCTGCACTTCTTCTCGCCGGTCGACAGGATGATGCTGGTCGAGATCATCCTCGGCAAGAAGACCGGCGACAAGGCGCTCGCCGTGGCGATCGACTATGTCCGCGCCATCAAGAAGACGCCGATCGTCGTCAACGACACGCGCGGCTTCTACGTCAACCGCTGCGTGCTGCGCTACATGTCCGAGGCCTACCGGATGCTGATCGAGGGCGTGCCCGCGGCGATGATCGAGAACGCCGCCCGCATGGCCGGCATGCCGGTCGGACCGCTCGCGCTGACCGACGAGACGGCCATCGACCTGGCGCAGAAGATCATGCGGCAGACCGCTCGCGACCTCGGCGACAAGGCGGTCGACGCCGACCAGATGAAGCTGATCGACACGCTGGTCGACAAGCACGGGCGGCAGGGCCGCAAGAACGGCAAGGGCTTTTACGACTACCCCGCCAAGCCGGCGAAGAAGCGCCTGTGGCCCGGCCTCACGGACCTTTATCCGCAGCAGGATCCCGACAAGGTCGACGTGGCGGAGCTGAAGCAGCGCTTCCTGACGACGATTGCGCTAGAGGCGGCGCGCGTCATGGAGGAGGGCATCGTCACCGACCCGCGCGAGGCCGACGTCGGCTCGATCCTCGCCTTTGGCTTCGCGCCTTACACCGGCGGCACGCTGTCCTACATCGACGGCGTCGGCGCCGCGGCGTTCGTCGCCACCGCCAAGCGGCTCAGAAGCGATATGGCAACCAGTTCAAGCCGCCGAAGCTCTTGCTCGACATGGCCGAGAAGGGCGACACCTTCTACGAGCGCTTCGCCCCGGCCGACCGCAAGGACGCGCGCCAGGCGGCCTGAGCCGTGCTGCGCTGGACAAGCAAGGGACTGGCGGCTAAGAAGGCTTCAAAGGCATTTTTTCTTATCTGGGAGCCGAATCATGCTGTCGCATGACCGGGTCTGGGCCGCGATCGACGCGTTGGCGGCCCGCTATGCATTGTCGGCTTCTGGGCTCGCCAAGCGGGCCGGCCTCGATTCCACGGCTTTCAACAAGTCCAAGCGCCGCTCCTCCGATGGGCGTCCGCGCTGGCCGTCGACCGAGTCGCTGGCCAAGGTGATGGACGCGACCGGCGCCTCGCTGGACGAGTTCTTCGAACTGGTCGAGGGTCGTCGCGCCGCGGCACAGGCCAGGAGCGGGCAGGCGGGCCGCCGGGCGGTGCCCTTGCTGGGCTTTGCGCAGGCCGGGGCCGGCGGCTTCTTCGACGATGCCGGCTTTCCGGCCGGCGAGGGATGGGACCAGGTCGACCTGCCGTCGCGGACGGACGAGGGCTCCTATGCCCTGCAGGTCCAGGGCGACTCCATGCTGCCGCTCTATCGCGACGGCGACGTGCTGATCGTCGTGCCCGGCGCCCAGCTGCGCCGCGGCGACCGCGTCGTCGTCAAGACGCGCAACGGCGAGGTGATGGCCAAGCTCCTGGACCGGCAGACCTCGAAGCTCGTCGAGCTCGTCTCGCTCAACCCTGCACACCCGATGCGCGAGATCGCCCGCTCCGACGTCGAGTGGATGGCCCGCATCGTCTGGGCGAGCCAGTAGAGGCCATGCGGATCGCGCACGCCCTGGGCACCGCCCTTTCGCTTGCCGTGCTGTGCGCGGCGATCGTCGCCTCCGGCCGCCAGCTCGGCCCCGACGGCAAGGCGGGCATGGTTGCCGTCGAGGAGATCGACCAGGACATGCTGGCGCCCGCGGCGCCCGAAGAGGACGCCGCTGCCGAGCCCGTTGTCGCGCCCGCCGCCGAGCCGCCTGCCGAAGCGCCGGCGGCGGCGGCCGAGGAGCCGGCGCGGGAGCCCGGCGAGCTCGGCGACCGGCTCGCCCCACCCGAGGCGCCCGTCGCGCAGCCGGCGTCGCCGGCCGCCGCGGAGCCCGCCCCGCCGGCCGTCGTCGAGCCGCGCACCACGGCCACCTTGCAGCGGATCGCGCCGCGCAAGCCCTTGAGCAAGCTCGGCCAGGCCAAGGAGCCGGAGCCCGAGCAGAAGGCCGACTGGGACGGCACCTCGCTCTATCGCCCGGTGGCGACGGCGGCCGGCACCTTCGAGGCCATGGGCTACACCGTATCGCTGGCCGGCACGCAGCCGATCGGCCCGGACGAGACCTGCAGCTATCAGGGCACCGCCTGGCCCTGCGGCGTGCGGGCCCGCACCGAGTTCCGCCAGCTGCTGCGCGGCCGCGCCGTCGTCTGCGCCCTGCCCGAGGGCACCGCGGCGGGCGCGGTCGCGGTCGACTGCCGCATCGGCACGGAGAACCTGGGCGCCTGGCTGGTCGAGAACGGCTGGGCGCGCGCCGCCCCCGGCAGCCCGTATGCCGAGGCGGGCCGCAAGGCCGAGACTGATGGCAAGGGCATCTTCGGCGCCCCGCCGCGGTAGAGCAATTCAGCGAAAGTGTGAGCGGTTTCGCGTTCGGAATTGCGTGAAAACAAGGGCTTAGATCGTTTCCGCGATTCGAAGAAAAGCGGAAAGGATCTAGTCTGCTGCCGGCGGCGACCCTACCCGACCAGTTCGCCCTGCAGCGCCCGGTCGATCAGCGCCCGCGTCTCGGCGATGCCGTAGAGCGCCGCGAAGGACCCGAAGCGCGGCCCGCGCTCCTGGCCGATCAGCACCTCGTAGATCATCTGGAAGAAGGCGACCGAGACGCCCGGCCCGCCCTCGGGGCTCTGCTTGGCATGGTCCTGGTAGCGCTCGATGCGCCGCGCCACGTTGAGCGCGGCGTTCTGGATCGCCTCGCCGTCGGCGGCCGGCGGCAGCGCCGCCAGCGCGGCGGCGAGGTCGGACAGCGCCTGCCGCTCGACCGCGTCGGGCGCCCGGTACTTCTTCTGCGGCTTCACGAAATCGTCGAAGTAGCGGATCGCATAGTCGGCCAGCCGGTCGAGCTCCGGATGGGTCTCGGGCGTCGTACCCGGGCGCGTAGCGGCTGATGAAGCCCCACAGCACCTGCTTGTTCTGCGCGTTGGAGGCGCTGACCAGGTTGAGCAGCAAGGCGAACGGCACCGGCAGGTCGATCTGCCGGCGGGTTGCCGTCGTGCATGTGCCAGACCGGGTTGCTGAGCCGGTTCTTCCAGTCCTGCTTCGGATAGGCCGACAGGAACTGGTAGTACTCGTCCACCGCCCGCGGGATCACGTCGAAATAGAGCTTCTTGGCGGTCTTCGGCTTCTGGAACATGTAGAGGCCGAGGCTTTCCGTCGGCGCATAGGTCAGCCACTCGTCGATGGTGAGGCCGTTGCCCTTCGACTTGGAGATCTTCTGGCCCTTCTCGTCGAGGAAGAGCTCGTAGTTGAAGCCTTCCGGCGGCCGCGCGTCGAGCGCCCGGCAGATCTCGGCGGCGAGCTTGACGCTGTCGATCAGGTCCTTGCCCGACATCTCGTAGTCGACGCCCAGCGCCGCCCAGCGCATCGCCCAGTCGGGCTTCCACTGCAGCTTGGCGTGGCCGCCGGTGACCGGCGTCTCGAAGCGCTCGCCGCTGTCGGGATCGCGCCACACGATGCTGGCGCTGTCGAGCCGGCGCTCCTCGATCGGCACCTGCATCACCACGCCGGTCTTCGGGTGGATGGGCAGGAACGGCGAATAGCTCTGCGCGCGCTCCTCGCGGAGCGACGGCAGCATGATCGCCATGATGGCGTCGTAGCGCTCCAGCATCTTGACCAGCGTCGCGTCGAAGCGGCCCGCCGCATAGTATTCGGACGACGACGCGAACTCGTACTCGAAGCCGAAGCGGTCGAGGAAAGCGCGCAGCCGGGCGTTGTTGGCGGCCCCGAAGGACGGGTAGGCGTCGCCGAACGGGTCCGGGATGCGCGTCAGCGGCTGCCCGAGATAGCCGCGCAGCATCTCCTTGTTGGGCACGTTGTCGGGCACCTTGCGCAGCCCGTCCATGTCGTCGGAGAAGCACAGCAGCCGCGTCTTCACCCGGTCCTCGGTCAGCACGCGGAACGCATGGCGCACCATCGTGGTGCGCGCGACCTCGCCGAAAGTGCCGATATGCGGCAGTCCGGACGGCCCGTAGCCCGTCTCGAACAGCACCGTCTCGGGGAAGCCGGACCGGCGATAGCGCTCGACGATCTTCTTCGCCTCCTCGAACGGCCAGGCGCGGCTCTCCGCTGCTGCGGCAAGCATCTCCGGGTTGAGGTCGATCCGGTCGGAACGGGTCATGTCGATCATGTCCTGGGTATTTTTTGCCGGCTCGCCGGCGCGCGAGTTGCTTTATTCGGCACCGCGGGCACCGTCAACGCACCGCCCGCCTTTTTCCTTGCGACGCGGCCCGTGGCTGCCTTAGGCTCCGGCGCACAGCCAGGCGGAGACCGACCCTATGCCCCTTCCGACCACGCATGAGGCGATGATCTACCTGATGGTCGTCACGTCGGCAGCGGACCGCGACATGACGGACGAGGAACTGGCGCGGATCGGCCTGGTCGTCCGCTCCTGGCCCGTCTTCATGGATTTCGACGAGAACGAGCTGGTTGCCGTCGCCCAGGATTGCCAGCGGCTCGTCGCCGGCGACAAGGGCCTCGAGGCCGTGCTCGACCGCGCCCGCAAGGCGATCCCCGCCCGCCTCCACGACACCGCCTATGCGCTCGCCATGGAGGTCGCCACCGTCGACCTCGAGATGCGCATGGAGGAGCTGCGCGTCCTGCAGCGGCTGCGCGCGGTGCTCGACCTCGACGACGCCACCGCCAACGCGATCGAGCGCGCCTCCAAGGCCCGTCATCGCATGCTCACCTGAACGGCCGGTGACGTGCACGGTTTCGCCGCGAGCGAAGCGCTCCTCCGCCTGGCGGCCTTCCTGGCGGTGTTCGTCGCGCTGGCGGCGTTCGAGCTTTGGTCGCCGCGGCTCGAACGTCCGGAGATGGCAGGCGCGCTGAAGTCGCGGCGCTGGGTGACCAATCTCGGCCTGCTGCTTGTCTCCTCGGCGCTGCTGCGGGTCGCCTTTCCCGCTGCCGCCGTCGGCGCCGCCGTGTGGGCGGAGGCCCGCGGCCTCGGCCTCTTCCGGCAGCTCGGCACCCCGCTCTGGCTGGCCGGCCTGGTTGGCTTCGTCCTGCTCGACTTCGCCATCTGGCTGGAGCACGTCGCCAGCCACAAATGGCCGCTGCTTTGGCGCATGCATCGCATGCACCATGCCGACACCGGCTTCGACGTCTCCACCGGCCTTCGCTTCCATCCGTTGGAGATCCTGCTTTCCATGGTCTGGAAGGCGGCGGTGGTGGTGGCGCTCGGCCCGCCGGTGCTGGCGGTGCTCGCCTTCGAGATCGTCCTCAACGCCGGCGCCATGTTCAGCCATTCCAACATCCGGCTCGCGCCCCGGCTCGACGGCATCCTGCGCCGGCTGATCGTGACGCCGGACATGCACCGCGTCCATCACTCCTCGCGCCGCCGCGAGACGGATTCCAACTACGGCTTCAATTTCGCCTTCTGGGACCGGCTGTTCGGCACCTACGTAGTAGCGCCGGAAGGCGGGCATCGCCGCATGCAGATCGGCCTCGCCGCCTGGCGGGGCAGCGGCCCCGAACGGCTGATCTGGGCGCTTCTGCTGCCGTTCAGAAGAAGCTGACCGGGAAATAGCGCAGATAGAGCTCGGCGAAGGTGCCCTTCACGGTGATCTGCTGCAGCGCGTAGTCGAGCGCCTGCACCAGCTCGGGATTGTCCTTGACGGCGGCGATGGCGAGCCCGCTGCCCAAATATTCCGGCGCCAGATAGGGGCCGCCGGCAAAGCGGCAGCAGCCCGCCGAGTCCGAGCCCGACAGCCAGAAGGCCATGCGCATGCCGTCGCCGAAGGCGCCGGCGAGCTTGCCGGCCTTGAGGTCCTGGTAGACCCATTCGGGCTTGAGGTAGGTCACCACCTGCACGCTGGGAAACATGTCGCGCAGCATGCGTTCGTGCGCCGAGCCGGCGACCACGCCGATGCGCTTGCCGGCCAGCGTCTCATGAAGCGGCTCTTCGGCCGTCGTCCCCTTGCCGACGATGAAGCGCGCCGGGAACTGCAGGTAGGCGCGCGAAAAGGCCAGCCGCTCGCGCCTCTCGGGCGTCACCGACAGGCCGGCGATGATCGCCTCGCCCTCCTTGCGGGCCAGCGCGCCTTCCAGCTCGTCCCAGGGCAACGCCTGGATCTCGCAGCGGTCGAGCATCTCGAGCTCGCTGCAGATGGCGCGCGCCAAGTCGACATGGAAGCCGGTGAGGCGGCCAGAGCTGTCGAGGAAGTTGAACGGCGGGAAGTCGGTGGTGGTCAGGAAGCGCAACCGCGACATCTCGCTGAGGTCGGGCTTCGCCAGCCGCTCCTTGGTGTCCCAGAACACCGGGATGTTGGGCTGCTGGGCACTGCCGGCGACCGTGGTCGCCAGGAAGGCGAGAAGCAGAAGGACAGGCAACCTGGTCAAGCGGAGGCTCCCAGAGCGGCGGCGACGGCCCCAAGGCGGGGCAGGGCACGAGGTTTTAGCAAACGGGCGCTCGAAAGCAATGCGCGCTCTGCGCCGGCCAACATCGGCCAACGGCATTCGACCGGTTGCGACCCAGCGCAAAATATGCGCTTATGGTGGCGAGAAAAGCTTTTCCCAAGCAAGCCGGCGGACCTGACTTGGCTTTGGCCGGGGGGACCGGGAAAAGCTTTTCCCACTCTATTGCGAGATCGCTACAGGGAGGAGGAACCCATGCGCTTGCATTTCGTGAGATTGTGCGGCTCTGCACTCGCGGCACTGATGGTTGCCGCTGCGGTGCCGGCCTCGGCCGAAGACCTGCAGATGTGGGAGCGGAGCGGCGGCAATGCGGGCATGGTCGATGCGCTCGTCGCCGCCTGGAACGCCAAGAACCCGGATCGCAAGATCAACCTCACCTACATTCCGCACACCGAGATGGTGCCCAAGATCGCCCAGGCGATCGCCAGCGGCGAGGTTCCCGACCTGATGGGGATGGACCTGATCTACGGCCCGCAGTTCGAAGCGGCCGGCCAGCTCGTCGACATCACCGACAAGGTCAAGGACTGGCCCGAGCTCAAGACGGCAAGTCCCGGCCACATGGCGGTGTCGACCTATGACGGGCGGCTCTACGGCGTGCCGCTCTATGCCGACGTCTCGGCGCTGTTCTACAACAAGGACCTGTTCCGCAAGGCCGGCCTCGATCCCGACAAGCCGCCGACGAGCCTCGCCGAGATCCGCGAATATGCCGACAAGATCACCGCGCTCGGCGGCGACGTGAAGGGCTATTTCCTGCCCGGCTCCTGCGCCGGCTGCAACATCTTCACCGTCGGCCCGCTGATGTGGGCGAGCGGCGCCACCATCGAGCCCAAGGACGCCAATGACGAGCCGCTGCAGGGCGACGGCGTCAAGGAAGTGCTGCAATGGGCGCGCGACATGATCAAGGCCGGCAACGTCCACGAGGACGCGCGGGCCGAGACCGGCGAGACGTTCCACCTGCGCTTCGGCTCCGGCAAGATCGGCATGATGGGCACCGGCAACTTCAACATCACGCTGGCCAAGGAGCAGAACCCCGAGATGGACTTCGGCATCGCTCTGCTGCCGGGGGTCAAGAGCGGCGAGGTTGCCTCCTTCGCCGGCGGCGACATCGTCACCATCCCGAACGGCAGCAAGCGCGTCGACGACGCCATCGACTTCATGAAGTTCCTGCTGTCGGACGAGACCCAGGTCGAGGTCTACGCCAAGATGCTGAACATGACGACGCGGGGCGACATGGCCGACAACAAGTACTTCAAGGCCGAGCCCAAGGTGCAGGACGTCGCCAAGGCGATCGATGTTGCGAAGACGCCCTACACGCTGAAGTTCTTCGAGCTGATCAACTCGCCGCAAGGGCCGTGGCTGCAGATGTTGCAGCGCGCCTACTACGACGACACCGACCTCGATACGATCATCTCGGAGGCGAAGGCGCAGATGAAGGCGATCGCCGCCGAATGACATGCCTTGCCGCCGCGTCTTTGTCGGCGCGGCGGCCCCCTCCTGGCATCGCCGGTCGCTCGAAAGGTTCCATGCAGGTCAGAACCAACAGACATGTCGGGATCCTCTACGTCGCGCCGGCGCTCGCTTTCGTTTTGACGTTCACCGCCTATCCGCTGGCGCAGATGCTGTGGATGTCGCTCAACAACTGGTCGCTGATCGCGGCCAGCAAGTTCGTCGGCTTCGGCAACTTCATCAAGGCCTGGCACGATCCGCAGTTCTGGGTCTCGCTGCAGTTCACCTTCAAGTACACCTTGCTGATCACGCCGATCCTGATGATCTCCGGCTATCTCATCGCCCTGCTGACGGCGGAGAACAGGCCGCTTCGCCAGTTGACGCGCAGCGTGGTGTTCGCGCCAGTGGTCATCGGCCTCGGCGCCTCCAGCCTGCTCTGGTACTGGCTGTTCAGCTACGATTTCGGGCTGATCAACCGGGCGCTGATCGACCTCGGCATCATCGCCAGGCCGGTCGTCTGGTTCGGCGCCAACGCCGACGTGGCGCTGTGGGCGGTCATCGCGTCGATCGTCTGGAAGGTCGTCGGCTTCGGCACCATCCTGTTCGTCGCCGCCATCCACGCCATTCCCTCCGAGGTCAGCGAGGCGGCGATGGTCGACGGCGCGAGCCACTGGCAGCGCGTGCGCATGATCACGCTGCCGCTCACCGCCAAGACGATCCTGCTGGTCACCCTGATCAGCGTCATCGGCTCGCTGCTTGCCTTCGACCAGTTCTACATCATGACGGCCGGCCAGCCGCGCAACATGACGGCCACCTCGGTCTTCCTGATCTACCTCAACTCCTTCCCCTATCTGAAGCTCGGCTATGGCGCCGCGCTGTCGCTGATCCTCGCCGGCATCATCCTTTTCTGCACCATCCTCCAGATGCTGCTCAGCCGCAGGAGCCACGCATGACCGCGTTCGGCGACGCCGCGCTGCGCGGCCTGGGGCGGGGCCGCGGCCGCGCCCGCTCGCTGAGCGCGCCCGCCGTGCGCCTCGGTCGCGGACCGAGCAGGTACCTCGTCGCGGCGCTCTGCGTGGCCGTCTGCACCGTCATGCTGCTGCCGCTGCTCGCCTCGGTGCTGGCGTCGCTGAAGTCGACCCAGGAGGCGGCCGCGGTGCCGCCGACCTACTTCCCGCACAGTCTCAGCCTGGACAGCTACGCCCGGCTCTGGAACTACCAGGCCGGGCTGCCGACCTATTTCACCAACAGCCTCGGCGCGGCCGTGCTCACCATCGTCTTCTGCCTCGGCCTGACGGTGCCGGCCGGCTACGGCCTGGCGAAGTTCCGCATCCCCTTCAAGGAAGCGCTGTTCGTGGTGCTCCTCCTGGGGCTGATCGTTCCCTACCAGGCGCTGCTCACGCCGCTGTTCTTCCTGTTCGTCCAGCTCAAGCTGCACAATTCGCTGGTCGGGCTGGCCATCGTCCACACGGCGATCCAGCTCCCCTTCAGCGTCTATGTGATGCGCAACGCCTTCGAGGCGGTGCCTCGCGAGCTCGAGGAGGCGGCGATCATGGACGGCTGCAACAGCTTCCAGGTCCTCGTCTATATCTGCCTGCCGGCGGTCATGCCGGCGATGATCACCGTCTCGCTGTTCGCCTTCATCACCTCCTGGAACGAGCTCCTGGCCGCGCTGGTGATCATGAACAAGGATTCCTCCTTCACCTTGCCGCTGATCCTTGCCGCGGCGCGCCAGCAGACCAGCATCGGCGGCACCGACTGGGGCATGCTGCAGGCGGGCATCACCATCTCCATCATCCCTTGCATGGCCTTCTACCTGCTGCTGCAGAAGTACTACATGGCCGGCTTCCTCAGCGGCGCGGTCAAGTAGCATGCGCGACGCCGACCCACCGCCCACCGAAGACCGCTCGCCGAGCCCGGCTTTCGGCGGCGCGCCCACCATCCGCGACGTCGCCCGGCTTGCCGCCGTGTCGATCGGCACCGCCTCCAAGGCGCTCAATGCCGGCGGCCGGCTGAGCCAGGAAACCCGCGACAAGGTCCAGCGCGTCGCCCGCGAGATCGGCTACCGGCCGAACGACCTGGCGCAGAGCCTGCACCGGGCGAAGTCGCGCACCATCGGCATCATCTCCAACGACAGCTTCGGCCGCTTCACCTTTCCGATCGTCGAGGCGCTTGGAAGAGCGCCTGGCGGAGGAGGGCATCGCCGTCTTCATGTGCAACGCCACCGACGATCCGGCCCGCGAGCGCCAGCATCTCGACCAACTCCTGGGCAAGCGCATCGACGGCCTGGTGGTCACCGCCCGCCGCGCCGACAAGCGGCCGCCCATCGGTCCGCTGGCGCACGACCTGCCGGTCGTCTACGTGTTCTCCCAGGCCGACGACCCGCGGGCGCTGGCGCTGCTGCCGGACGACGAGGGCGGCGCCTTCGAGGCGGTCGCCCACCTGGCGGCGCTCGGCCGCCGGCGCATCGCGCACATCACCGGCCCGGAGCATTTCGAGGCGGTCAGGCTCCGGCATCGCGGCTACCGGGCGGCTCTCGCCGCGGCCGGTCTGCCCGCGCTCGCCGGCTTATATGCCTCGGGCAGCTGGTCGGAGGCGTGGGGCCGCGCGGCAGCGGCCAAGCTGTTCGCCGGCGCGCGACGGCCGGACGCGATCTTCTGCGGCAACGACCAGGTCGCCCGCGGCGCCGCCGACATGCTGCGCGAGATGGGGCTGGCGGTGCCGGCCGACGTCGCCATCGTCGGCTTCGACAATTGGGACGTCATGGCGCTCGCGGCGCGCCCGCCGCTGACCAGCGTCGACATGAACCTGAAGGCGCTCGGCCGCGAGGCGGGCGAGAGCCTGCTCGAGATGATTGCCGGCCGGACGCTGAGCGGCGTCCGCCGCCGGCCGTGTTCGCTCGTCGTTCGGGAGTCGTCCCAGCCATGAAGCGACCGCCACCGATGGAGATGCTCGGATGACCCCGCTGAGGCCTGTGCCTTTCGTCGATGTGGCCCTCGAAGGCGCCTTCTGGCGCGAACGGCTGGAGACGGTGCTGACCCGGACGATCCCCAGCCAGCACGTCCAGCTCGGCGAGCACGGCATCCTCGAGTCGCTGACCTTGCCCAGCCCGCCGCCGCCGCTGCGCTACCCGCGCAACGAGCACGACTTCACCGTCCAGGTGTTCTGGGATTCCGATGTCGGCAAGTGGATCGAGGCCGCGTCCTACGCCCTGTCGCACCGCCGCGACGCCGACATCGAGGCGAGGATCGAGAAAATTGTCGACGATTTACAGTCGGCACAGGCGCCGGACGGCTACCTCAACTGCTGGTACCTGCAGCGCGAGCCCGACAAGCGCTGGACCAACCTCAGGGACAATCACGAGCTTTACAACCTCGGACATCTCCTGGAGGGCGGCATCGCCTATTTCCAGGCGACCGGCCGACGCCGCCTGCTCGACATCCTGGAGCGCTATGTCGAGCACGTGCGCCGCACCTTCGGTCCGGGCCCCGGCCAGAAGCGCGGCTATTGCGGCCATCAGGAGATCGAGCTGGCGCTGGTCAAGCTTTACCGGCTGACCGGCGAGCGCAAGCATCTCGACCTGGCGGCCTATTTCATCGACGAGCGGGGCCGCCAGCCGCATTATTTCGACCAGGAGGCCGTGGCGCGCGGCGAGCGCCCCGAGGATTTCTGGGCCAGGAGCTACGAGTACAACCAGTCGCACAGGCCGGTGCGCGAGCAGACCAAGGTGGTCGGGCACGCCGTGCGGGCCATGTACATGTTCTCGGCCATGGCCGACCTCGCCGCCGAGCTCGACGATCCGGCCCTGAAGCGCGCCTGCGAGGTGCTGTGGGCCGACGTCATGGCCTCGAAGATCTACATCACCTCGGGGCTCGGCCCGGCCGCCGCGAATGAAGGCTTCACCGAGGACTACGACCTGCCCAACGACACCGCCTATGCGGAGACCTGCGCCTCGGTCGCGCTGATCTTCTGGGCGCAGCGCATGCTGCATCTCGACCTCGACGGCCGCTATGCCGACGTGATGGAGCAGGCGCTTTTCAACGGCGCGCTGACCGGCCTGTCGCGCGACGGCGAGCACTATTTCTACTCCAACCCGCTCGACAGCGACGGCCGCCACAGCCGCTGGGCCTGGCACACCTGCCCGTGCTGCACGATGAACAGCTCGCGGCTCGTCGCCTCCGTCGGCGGCTACTTCGTTTCGGCGAGCGACGACGCGGTCGCCTTCCACCTCTATGGCGGCATCTCGACCCGCGTGCGGCTCGCCGGCGGCACCGTCGCTCTGCGGGAAACCAGCACCTATCCCTGGTCCGGCTCGATCCGCATCGCGGTCGACCCCGAGGCGCCGGCCGACTTCACCGTCAAGCTCCGCATTCCCGGCTGGGCGAAAGGCGCCGAGGCGTCGGTCAACGGCAAGCCGGTCGACGTGACCGCCGGAACGACGAACGGCTATCTGTCGATTGCCCGGCAATGGCGCGCCGGCGACACGATCGCCCTCGAGCTGCCGATGCCGGCCGAGCGCATCTATGCGCACCCCGCGGTCAAGGAGGACATCGGCCGCGTCGCCCTGAAGCGCGGCCCGCTGGTCTATTGCGTCGAGGAGACCGACAATCCCGGCGGCCCCGTGCAGCAGCTGAGGCTGCCGCGCACCGCGCGCGTCGAGCCGCGGATGCGCGAGGATCTCTTCGACGGCGTCGTCACCTTGACTGCTTCGGGGGAGCGCGACGACGCCTCCGGCTGGGGCGACGGCCTATATCGCAGCGCGCCGCCGCAGGCCGTGCCGAGCCCTCTGACCGCAATCCCGTACTACCTCTGGAACAACCGCGAGAAGGGCTCGATGGAGGTCTGGGTTTCGGAGGCGTAGACGGAAGGCGACCAGCCCGGCCAGCAGCCCACCGAGCATCGCCAGCAGGGCGAAGGCAGGTGCGGGAAGCGCCGGTGCGAACGGCGCCAGAATGATCTCCGGCACGAAGCGGTGGAAAAGGTAGATTTGGTAGCCGGCGGCCGCGATGGCCAGCGACGCCCCGGCAACGACGTTCGGCAACGGGATGCGCGCCGGCAAGAAGGCGAGCCCGGCGATCGCCGCGAAGACCAGGCCGTAGCGCACCCAGGAGCCCGTCCAGTTGCCGCCGTCATAGGCGAGCAGGGGCGACACCAGCGCGGCGACGGCGACGATCGCCAGCCGCTTGCCGCGCGTATCCGCCGCGGCGACGCACCAGCCGAGCATGGCGAGGTGTAGCACCCATGGCAGCGAGAAGATCGCCCGCGGGCCGATCGGCCAGACGACAGGCTGGGCGAAGCGCAGCAACAGCGCCCCGCCGAGCATGACGCAGCCGGCCAGGAAGGCGTCGCGCGCCGCCAGCCTGCGCAACGGCGCGACCAGGAACAGCGCCGCGAAGGCCAGCAGCGTCTGCGCATAGGCTTCGATGAACCAGTAGAGATAGGGCAGCATGGAATGGGCGGCGGGATCGGCAAAGCCGAGATTCCCCACGAGGAGGATCGATGCCCACGGCACCTCGCCCCAGGCCAGCGAATAGAGGCCGACGATCAGGAAGTAGGGCGCCAGCACGGGCACCAGCGGCCGGAAGAAGCGACCCATGTCGCGCTCCAGCAGCGCCTCTTTCTGGAACCGCGCCAGCCCGTAGCCGATCATCACCATCATGACGGCCGAGCCGCCCGGGATAGGCCACAGCGTCGCGTGGTGGATGACGACCAGGGTGATGGCCAGCGCCCGGATCAGGATGTCGAGCCCGACCGACCGCCGCTCCTTCCGGCTGTCGGCCTTGGCGCGCGGCCAGCTCGGCGATGGTCAGCCTTTCCCAGTCGTCCGGCAAGCGGCCGAGCTGCCGCTCGAGCGCCGCATAGAGCTGCACGTAGCGCAGCGAATCCCCGCCGAGCCGGGCGAAGCTGTCGCCGTCGCCGACCCGGTGAGGGTAGAAGGCTTGGGCGAAGGCCTGCCTGACATCGGCCGCGCCGTCTTCGGGCCGCGGCGTCAGGTGCCGGGCGAGCGCTCGGATGTCGACCTTGCCGCTCGCCAGCCTGGGCAGTGCGGCGACGCGCACCGCGTCGACATGTTGGCGCGTCAGGCCGCGCCGCCTGGGCAAGTACGCCACGGACGTGGCGGGCAGAATGGGCCGAGGCGAACACCGCGACGACCCGCTCGTCGTCGCCCACGACGGCCCCCTCGATCCCTTCCGCCGCCAGTGCAGCCTCCAGCGCATCGTGTCCGAGCCGCATGCCGGCGATCTTCGACATCCGGCTCTTGCGACCGACGACGCGAAAAAGCCCGCTCGGGTCGCGTTCGGCGAGGTCGCCGGTTGCGAGCTCGGAGAGCTCGGCGCCGCGCGCCAGGTCGTCGCGCGTCTCGGCATATCCCATCATCACGTTGGGGCCGCGGAAGACCAGCTCTCCCGTCTGCCCGCAGCCGTCGACCGGGCGGCCCTGCTCGTCGCGGATGGCGAGCTCGCCGCCGGGGATCGCCACGCCGATGCAGTCGGGATGGGCGGTCGCCATGTCCGGCGGCAGGTAGGCCATGCGCGCGGTCGCCTCGGTCTGGCCGTACATGGCGAAGAAGCGGCCGCCTTGCCGATCCATGTGGCGCGCATAGGAGACCAGCAGCTCGGGGGCGAGGCGGCCGCCGGCGACAGTCATCAGGCGAAGGTCGGGGCAGCGCTCGGTCCGAAAGCCGATGCGGTCGAGCAGCTCGAAGGAATAGGGCACGCCCGAGAGGTTGGTCGCGCCGCTCTCCTTCAGGGCCGGCACGAACCCGGCCGACACGATCGAGCGGTCGCTCAGCCAGACGCTGGCGCCGACCGCGAGATGCGCGTTGAGGACGGAGAGGCCGTAGCAATAGTGGAGCGGCAGGACCAGCGCCGCGCGATCGGCGCCGAGGAGCCCGAGATAAGCCGCGATGGCCGACGCATTGGCGGCGACGGCATGTCGCGAGAGCCGCACCCCCTTGCCGACGCCGGTGCTGCCCGAGGTCGTGAGGACCAGTGCCAGGTCCGGATGCAACGGCGCCGCGTCCGGCTGGTGCTCCGCCACGTCGAGGCGCCAGCGGCCGTCCACCGGCCGGTAGTAAAGCTCAGGCTGGAAGCGGCCTATGCCTTCCGGACCGTCTTCGGCGGACACGAGGGCCACGGCATGGCCACCCTTGAGAGCGCCGAGATAGGCGACGACCATGTGCTCCGAATGCGCCGCTTCGAGCGCCAGGAGCTTCTTCTTCGGTCCGAGCGACAGCGCGAACACGTCGGCGCGCCGCGACAGCTCGCGATAGGAGATGGTCTCGCCGCTTCGCGTCAAAAGGGCCGGCGCGTCGCCGAAACGCGCCAGTCCGTCCACGAAGTCGATCCCCATCGATGCCCCCCAGAACCGGTGCCGGCAGACCGGCACCGACTGGGATAATTAACTTGAGTAAAACATGCAAGTATTAGGACGGCGGGCGGGGCGCACCCGATAGCCCTATTCGTTGACGACCTGCTCGAAGCCGCCCCAGAACATCCGCTTCCCGTCGAATGGCATGTCCATGTTGGCCATGTCGGCGTCTTCGCCCATCTTCTTGTTGGCCGCGTCACGGGTTGCCTTGTCGGGATACTCGATCCAGCTGAAGATCGGGGTCTCGTCGTCCTTGGCCTGGGTGGCGCGGTAGAAATCCGTCAGCACGCCCTTGGGGATGTCGTCGCCCCAGCATTCCACGCACCGCGTCGCGCCGAGCTTTTTGAAATAGGACACTGCTTCCTTCGCGTGCTTCACAAAGGCGGCCTTGTTGGCGGTCGGCACGGCGGCTACGAAACCTTCGATATAGGGCATTGCGGTTCTCCTTGTCATGCATCGGACAGACCTAGGACGTATGGCCGGCGGGCGATCCGACAAGTCCGAAACGTCCGAGTCACTTTCGACACGCCACATCGCTTCAAGCTTGAACATTCTTAGCCGCGGCAGGAGTCAAAAAGGCCAACCGATCGTGTATAGTGGCAGGCAAAGGCACAGCTGTCCGGCATCAGGCTTTAACCCGGGGAGATGGCTTTGCAGGTGACTTTCCATGGAACTCGTGGCTCCCTGCCGGTGCCGGGCCGTCGAACCGTTCGCTATGGCGGCAACACGTCCTGCGTCTCCGTGCGCTCCGCGGCCGGGACGCTGGTGCTGCTCGACATGGGCACCGGGGCCTACGAGCTCGGCCAGGAGCTTGCCAGGTCGGAAGGCCCGGTCCGCGGCCATGTGCTGATCACCCACACGCATTGGGACCACATCCAGGGCGTGCCGTTCTTCAAGCCCTTCTTCAGGGCGGGCGACGAATGGGACGTCTATGCGCCACGCGGGCTGGGCAAGAGCCTGCGGGAGACGCTCTCCGGTCAGATGCAGTACACCTATTTTCCGCTCGAGCTGGAGCAGCTCGGGGCGACAATCCGCTACCACGACATCGTCGAGGGTGCCTTGCACATCGACGATATCACGGTCCACGCGCAGTATCTCAACCATCCCGCACTGACGCTAGGCTATCGTTTGGCGGCGGACGGCGTGAGCCTGGTCTATGCGCCCGACCACGAGCCCTTTGCCGCTCCCCTGGCGACCGGCGCCGGCCCCGTCGAGGGCGGCGACCGCCGTCACGCCGAGTTCCTTCAGGATGCGGATATCGTCGTGCACGATGCCCAGTTCCTGGCCGACGAGTACGTGACCAGGGTCGGCTGGGGCCATAGCACCGTCGAATATGCGGTGCTGATGGCGAAGACGGCGGGGGTGCGGCGCCTGGCGCTGACCCATCACGATCCCAATCGGAGCGACGACGACATCGACGCGATCGTCGATCGGTTCCGCCCGCTGGCCGATGGCGTCGAGCTCTTCGCGGCGGCCGAAGGCAACGCCATCGAGGTGCTGGGCGCGGCGGCGCCGTCGGACGCTCGCCGGCACGCCAGCCCGAAGGCGACCATGCAGCCGGCGCTGAAGGGGCAGAGCGTCCTGTTGAGCGGAACCGACCGGGCGGGCATCGAGCGCCTCGCCGAGATCCTGCGCTCAGACGGCGTACCCGGCACCATGTGCCGGTTCTCCGAGGTGCCGGCCAGGCTGATGCGCGACCGGCCCACGCTGCTGTTGATCGTCGGCGGCGAAGGCCACGCGATCCGCGCCTGCTCGCGCGAGGTCCGCAGCCTGGGCGAACCCGTCGGCGACACCCCGATCATCGTCATCGGCGAGGCCGGCGAGGGCTTCTCCAACGAGGAGCTCGGCGTCGCCGACCGCCTGGTCGGGCCGTTCTCCGCCAACTACGCCCGCACGCGGCTGCGCGCCTGGCTGATGCGGCGCGCCTGCCGCTGGGCCCGTCCGCTCGACGCTGCACAGGAGGAGAAGCGCCTCGGCGTGCTGCGGGCGCTCAACATCGTCAACGCCGCCCCGGACCCGGCGCTGGACCGCCTGGTGAGGCTGGGCGCCGACCTGTTCGGCGTTCCTATTGCCGCGATCACCTTGGTCGACCGCGACAAGCAATGGAACCGCGCCATTTGCGGGCTCGCCGACGGCGCCGTCTCGCGCGAGGAATCGTTCTGCGCCCACATCGTCGCCGAGCCGGGCATGCTGATCGTGCCGGACACGCTGCTCGACGATCGCTTTGCCGAGAACCCGCAGGTGGTGGGCCCGCCCCATCTGCGCTTCTACGCCGGCCACCCGCTGATGATGGCCGACAGCCACTGCATCGGCGCCTTCTGTATCGCCGACGTCCGCCCGCGCGACCTCGACCACGCCGGCTTCGCCCACCTTGCCCAGCTGGCCGACCTGGCACGGCTTCGCATCGAGGCCGCGGCCTCCGCCGGCGGCTAGGCTTCGTCCGGCGTCCGCTCCCGCCCGTCCTGGCCCAGCGCCTCGCGTTCGAGCTTCTCGACCGCCTTCCTGATTTTTTCGGGCTCCTCCTTCTCCAGGCCGACCACGTCGTTGCGCGTCTCCTTGAGCGAGACGATGATCTCGTCGAGCTTGGCGTGAATGGCAGCCGTGTCGCGATAGCCCTGAATCAGCACGATGCCGGTGATGACGATGGCCAGCACCGACAGTGCGAACGTCACCACGTCGGTCCAGCCGAGCGGCACCAGCAGGGTAGCGACGACCATCGACAGCAGCACCAGGTAAAAGCCCGGCGGTCGCGCAAGGAAGTCCGACGCCTGGAAAAGCATGTTGTTCACGGGCCTGGATCTCCTCCTGGGCTCAACAAAAGGCCCACCGGCCGGGCTGAGCGGCCGGTGGGCTGGCACCCGCATAGGAAGGGACTGGGCTACGCGGATCCTTCCGTCGCTGCGGCATGAAGAGCTGCATCCCGCCCCTGCACGTCACGACATTCGCTGCCAGCAACGACACGCGGCGCGCCACGTTCCCGTTCCGCGTCGCCGCCGGGACCTTTGCGCCGCCGCTCGGGACCATCGGCCATGCGTGGTCGGCCAAAGGTCTGACAGGCCGAAGCGCGACGACTAGGCGGCGTCGGTCTTGGGCGCGCGGGCCACGCAGACCTTGCCGCGGCCGCCCTGCTTGGCCTCGTAGAGCGCGGCGTCGGCCCGTCCCATCAGCGCGCTGAGGGTGTCGGAAGGCCGCGCCGCGGCGACGCCGCCGCTGAACGTGTAGGTGAGCTCGGCATGTCCGGACGCCCCTCTGAGCGGGCCGAGCGTGCGCAGCAGGCGCTGGATCCGCGCCGCGCCGAGCTGCTCGGACGTCGACGACATGGTGACCAGGAACTCCTCGCCGCCGAGCCGCGTGACGTGGTCGAGCGAGCTCAGCCGGCTGGAGAGCGCCTCCGCGAAATGCTTGAGCACCTCGTCGCCGACCATGTGTCCGCGCGTGTCGTTGATGCGCTTGAAATGGTCGATGTCGAGGATGGCGACGGTGAAAGGGATGTCGCCCGCCACATGCCGCGCCAGGTCCGCCTCCGCCTGGGCGAGGCCGTGCTTGCGGCTTCTGGTGCCGGTCAGCCCGTCCACCTGGGCCTCCTTCATCGCCGCGGCGTGGGCGGCTCTCAGCCGGAACTCCTCTTCCTTGATGCTGGAGATCTCGGACGCCACGACAAGCAGCCAGCCGTCGGGAGACCGGTGGTCGTTGACCCACCACCAGGTGCCGTCGACCATGTCGACCGTGAAATCGTAACGCGCCGGGCCGGCACGGCGGCGTTCGCGCACCCGCGCCACGAACTGGTCCAGCGCCATGCTTTCCAGCTTGATGCCCGTCCCGGCCTCGATCGCCGCCGCCAGCGCGTCGGTGAAGTCGAAGGGGACGTCGGCGGCGTTGGGGAAGAAGGCGGCGCGGAAGGCCGGGTTGGCGTAGCGGACCTGGTCGTCCGGGTCGCACAGGCAGAGCGCGGCGTGCCCGCCTTCCAGGCCGGAGAACAGGCGGTCGACGATTTCCGGATCGATCGGATCGTCCTGTCGGTGTCGCACGTAGCCCTCTCGCAGCTGGTCCAAACCTATGCCATCACAAGCGTAACATTGCGTTAAGGGCCGTTATGCGCAATCAGGTGGCCGCAGGGACAAATTCGGGCGGCGCGACGGGACGGGCTGGCTCTGAGCAGAGTTCGCCACTATTCTCCCGCGTTTCGAGTTGAGGTGGGAAAAGCAGAACCATGAGTGGAAGACGTGTTTTCGAAGGGCTCGACCGGGGCCATTGGGGTCGCCGTGCGTTTTTGCTGGGGGGCCTGTCGACCGTGCTGGCGGGGTGCATTCCCAGCGTCGACCAGCCGCTCCTGCCGCTTGCCGCCCAGCCGGGACCGGATCCCCGCTTCAGGAAGCGGCGCGTCATGTACGATGGGCCGGAAGAGCCGGGAAGCATCGTCGTCAACGTCTCGGAGCGCTATCTCTACGCGGTCGAGCCGGACGGATGGGCGACGCGGTACGGTGTCGCAGTCGGCGAGGAAGGCTTGACCTTCAAGGGCGAGGCATCGGTCGGCCGCAAGGCCGAATGGCCGGCCTGGACGCCCACGGCCAGCATGGTGAAGCGCAAGCCCAAGCTTGCACAATATGCCGGCGGCGTCCCCGGCGGCGAGAGCAATCCCCTGGGCGCCCGCGCGCTTTATCTCTACCAGGGCAGCCGCGACACCATGTTCCGCGTGCACGGCACCAACGAGCCTTGGCTCATAGGAACGGCCGTGTCGAACGGTTGTATACGGTTAACAAACGACGATATTGTCGAATTGTACGACCGTACGCCGATCGGTACAGATGTCTTCGTAATTTGATCGGCAGGGCGGTTCCGGGTCGACAGTCACATTTCTGCACTAGTCGTCGTCGCGTTTGACACTATAACGATCACTGCGAGATTCGTGTTTTTCACAAGGAGGACTGCCGAAATGAGTAGAGTTTTCATCGCAATTGTAGCGGCGACGCTGGCTGCGTCGGCCCTCAGTGCGTGCGGGACGATGGGGAAGGGCAAAGGCAAGGCACCGCCTCCGGTCGCCGCAGCCGAGGTCGCTCCGGCAGCCGAGCCTGTATACAAGTAAAAAGCTCTGAGGGGTGGAGGCTTCCGGGCCTCCACCCTGCAGCTTGAGGTTGACTTTGGTCGAAGTCTCGAGCCTGAGGGGTTCGGCTCGGGCTGCACGGAACACAAGATGATGAATGCAAGTGGTCGCCTGACGTCCGCGGCGCTGCTGGCACTGGCTATTGCCGGCTGTCAGACAGAGGATAAAGCCCCCCAACCGAATTACGTTTCGCTCTCGAGCGACCGCAGCGTGACAGTCGTTGCGCCGTCGACGACGGCGAAGACAGCGTCGCTCAGCACCGCCAAGGGCTCGCCCGCGGTCGCGGACAATCGCTATTTCGTTGAGTTTCGTGCTCGCTACGCGCTGAGCTACGGACACACTTACGTGATCTTCGGCCGCCTCAACGATGCCGGCCAGCCGGTCGACACCGAGGTTGCCGGGCTTCACCCCAAGTCCAAGAGCGAAGTGCCCTATGTCCTCGGCCACTTCGTGCCTGTTCCCTCCGAAACGGGATGGAGCGATGGCGACTTGGAAGAAGCTTATAGGTCTGCCAGCTGGCGGGTCATGCTCAACGAAAAAGAATATGCCGACGTCGTAGGTTATATCCGCAAGCTGCAGGCCAGCTCGCCAATCTGGCAGGCCTCGGTCTACAATTGCAATGCGTTCACCGGCGACATCGCGGCCCATATGGGCTACAAAGTGCCTTCGAAATACTTGCGGCCGCAGCAGTTCGTCACAGATCTGCGGGAGATGAACACGGGCTGAGCACATAGCGAGCGAGCACGATCGACGGGCTCTGCGACGAAATTTCTCACGACGAGGTGCGCGTCCTGCGACGAGGGGCTGGTAAGCGAAAATGGCCATAGAGACAGCTTCCATCGGAAAGCTGTTGTGGGTGCTCGGGGTCATCGCCTGGTACGTCATCCGGTATCCGTTCGAACGCCGCGCAAAGCGGGTCCGCGTCGTCAGCGACCGCAGCTCGCTGTCGGACAGGCTGGCGCTCGTCGCCGCGCTTTTCGGCCTGGCTTTCGTCCCGGCGCTCTACGTGGCCACCGGCTTCCCGCGGAGCGCCGACTACCCGGCCAGCGTCGCGGCGATCGTCCTCGGCGCCGCCAGCTACCTCACCGCCTTGTGGTTGTTTCGCACCGCCCACAAGCTTTTGGGCCGCAACTGGTCGATCACCTTGCAGATCCGCGAGAAGCATGAGGTGATCGGCGAAGGCCCCTATGGCTTCATCCGCCATCCCATGTACACGTCGTTCATGTTGATGGCGCTCGGCCAGGCCTTCCTGCTGTCGAACTGGGTCGTCGGCCTGGCGGGCCTTGTCTGCTTTGCGGTTTTTTTCTTTCTGCGCGTGGGTCGGGAAGAGCGGATGATGCTCGAGAGCTTCGGACCGACATATCGCTCCTACATGGAAAGGACCAAGCGTATAATCCCGTACCTGTACTAGGGGCCACTCCATGCGAGGCCGATCCATCAAACTCTCGGCGCCGCGACGCCTCGTCTGCGACCTCATGAGGTTCTCGAAGTCGGTTCCGCGGGTTGCCGTCCAGCGCCGGATGAACCTCGCGACCCTCCAGCAAGCGAGATCGGAGGCCGGCCGCCGCGTGTCGTGGACGGCCATCATGGTGCGCGGCTATGCATTGCTGGCCGAAGAGGTTCCCGAGCTGCGCCGCGCCTATGTCAAATTGCCGTGGCCGCAGCTCTACGAATACCCCTACAACGTGGCCTCCATCGCCCATGAGCGCGACCTCGACGGCGAGCGAGCTGTGCTGCTGTCGCGCGTCAAGCAGCCCGAACGCCGATCGGTGGCGGCGCTCGATGCGACGATCTCCCAGGCGCGCTCGCGTCCGGTGAACGATATCAGGGACTTCCGGCAGTCGTTGCGGTTCGCCCGGCTGCCGGCTCCCCTTCGCTGGCTGCTGATGTGGCTGGGGCTGAACCTGGGGCGGCAGCGGGCCAACTATTTTGGCACCTTCCAGCTTTCGGTCTATTCTGGCCTGGGCGCCGAATCGCTCAACCCGCTCACCCCCCTGACCACGCTTCTCAACTACGGTCCGATCAGCGAGGATGGCTCCGTGAATGCCCGCATCCACTACGACCACCGTGTGATGGATGGCGCCACGATCGCCCGCGCCTTGGCGAGGTTCGAAGAAATCCTGAACGACGGCGTCGCCGAGGAGTTGAGGTCGCTGCGAGCGGATCCCGCGGCGGATCGATGATGTCGGAGGAGGCAGCGGAGGGAAAACCCGCCATCGTCGTGACCGGCGCGTCGAGCGGCATCGGCCGCGCCATTGCCAGGGTCGCTGCCCGCGACGGCGGTACGCTGGTGCTGGTCGCGCGGTCGCGCCAGGGCCTCGCGGAGGCGTCCGTGGAGGTGCGCCAGGCTGGCGGCGAGCCGATCGAATGCGAGGTCGACCTCCTCGCCGAGGACGCCACCCGATCGCTCGACGCGTTTCTTGCAGAGCGCGGGCTGCTCTGCGACGTGCTGGTCAACAGCGCCGGCTACGGCCTGCGCGGCGCCGCCATCAAGCTGCCGATCGACGACCAGCTGGGCATCGTCGATCTCAACGTCCACGCGCTTGCTGAGCTGTCGCTGCACTTCCTGCCGGGCATGGTGAGGCGCAAGCGGGGCGGCATCATCAACATGAGCTCGATCGCCGGCTTCGCGCCGGGGCCCTATATGGCCCTCTACTTCGCCAGCAAGGGGTTCGTCCGCTCGTTCTCCGAGGCGCTCTACCAGGAGGTCCACGGCGCCGGGGTGACCGTCACCTGCATCGCGCCTGGACCGGTGCCGACCGACTTCTCCGGCAGGGCAGGGGCCAGGCAGGCCGGCATGTTCAACCTGCTCCCGCAGCTCGACCCCGACCGCGTGGCCGAATTGGCGTGGGCAGGCTTCAAGGCGGGCCGCCGTATGGTGATCCCCGGCATCTCCGCCCGCCTGATGTCGGCCGTGCTCGCGCTGTCGCCGTCCTTCGCCAAGCTGCCGCTGATTGCCTGGCTGCAGCGAAGCGGCAACGATCCCTGTCCCTGCGGCTCGGGCAAGAAGTACAAGAAGTGCTGCGGAGCCCGGTGAACTGCCTACGGGCAGACGCCTCGATCAGGCGAGCGTCGTCCTTGCGGCCCTGAGGATCGCCTCGGTCGACGGGAACTTGCCGATCCCGGCCAGCCCTTCGTCGGCGCATTCGATGTTCGTCCAGCGAACGACGCAGTCCTTGTCGATCAGGAATTGGCCCTTGAGCTGCGGCCATTGGTGTTCGACGTCGGTCCGATCGACCGCCGTCTCCTGATAGCCGTCGAGCCTCGCCGCTTCAGCCGCCGCCTCGGTCACCGGCAGCGGTTGCGCGAAGATCCCGTCCGGGTTGATGCGGACCCGCTCGAACTCGCTCATCAACTCCGGTGTCGGGACCGGCTTGGGGACCCCATAGGCCTGGTGCGTCGACAGCGTCGGGTCGGCGGCGACGCGCAGGCTGTTCGGACGGAACTTGAAGTAGAGCCCGGCATTCTCGGGCGACGTCGCCACCACGCACAGCGTCTCGACGCCGGTCTCCTTGAGCGCCGGCTCGCTCAGCGCCAGCTGGGCGATGGCTCGCCGGCAGAACGGGCACCACAGCCCGATGAACAGGGCCAGGAACAGCGACGTCCGCCCCTGATAGTCGCCCAACGAGACAGAGCCGCTTCCGTCGACCTTGGGCAGTTCGAAGAATGGTGCCGGCTGTCCGGGCTGGACGGTGTGGAGCGTTGCCGAAATCGTCATGGCCGACCTTCCTTGCGTCTTGCAAGAGGCGCGATGCTGTCGAAACCCCGTCCGAGGGGGTGTCACAAACAATACGCTAACCGGCTGCGAATGAAATTCACAGACGCTCATAAGTATGTGTAGGCCTGCGAGGTCGCGCTTGTTCCTGGCGGCAAAAAGTCTTTTTGCAGCTTCTCGATCGAATACCAACCTGTGCTTGCAGTCGCCGCCGCACGCCTCGGGGAGGCTGCTTGGATCAGCGTGTCGCCGGCCGCAACGCCTCGTCGGCGTTCAAAGCCTGATCGCGCGTGCCGGAGACGATGATCTCCAGCACCTGGGCTTCCTCGCTGTGCTTGATGTAGCGGTCGCCGACATTCTCCCCTCGCTTCAGCACCATCACGCGGTCGCCGACGGCGAAGATGTCGACCAGCCGGTGCGAGATGATGATCTGGGCGACGCCGTGCTTCTTGAGCTCCAGCATCGTCTCGAGCAGGCGCTCGGTCGCCATCACGGAAAGGTTTGCGGTGGGCTCGTCGAGGATCACGACGCGCGGCTCGAACGAGATGGCGCGGGCGATCGCCACCGACTGCTGGCGCCCGCCCGACAGGCTCTCGACCTTCTGGTAGACGGAGTTCACGTCGACCTTGAGGCGCTTCAGCACCGAGTTCGGCCTCCGAGTACATGCGCCGCCGGTCGACGAAGAGGCCTTTGCGCGGCCAGCGGCCGAGGAAGATGTTCTGGCCGACATCCATGTTCCCGCACAGCGCGAAGTCCTGGTAGATCATCTCGATGCCGGCCTGGCGGCTTTCATGCGGGCTCTTGAAGTGGACGGGCTGCCCGGCGACGAAGATCTCTCCGGCGTCGCGCTGGTAGGCGCCGGTCAGGATCTTCATCAGCGTCGACTTGCCGGCCGAGTTGTCGCCGACGAGGCCGAGGATCTCGCCAGGATAGAGCACGAGATCGACCTTGCGGAGCGCTTGCACGGCGCCAAAGGCCTTCTCGATGCCCCGCATTTCCACGATGGGCTGGCTGACGTCAGGCATGGGCGGTGGCTTCCGGTGATTGCGATCGTCGCGCCGAGCGTGCCCGCAGGCGGCCGAAGATGTTGGCCTGCCGGACCCAGATGTCGATCAGCACGGCGACGATCAGGATGACCCCGATGAACACGTTGATCCAGTGCTGGGGCATGGTGAAGCCCTGCACGTTCAGCTGCAGCAGCGCCCTGACCAGCGTGATCACCGCAGCACCTGCGAGCGAGCCGATCATCGTGCCGTAGCCGCCGAAGATCGAGCCGCCGCCGATGATGACGGAGGCGATGGCGTCGAGCTCGCGGAACTGGCCGGCGACCGGGTTGAAGCTGCGGAAGTAGGCGACGTTGATGATACCCGCCATCGTCGCGCACAGCGCCGACAGCATGAGCGCGATGATGCGCACGCGGTTGGTCTTGATGCCGGCATAGCCGGCAGCGCGGATGTTCCCGCCGGTCGCATAGACCTCCTGGCCGAACGGTCCGTAGGCGAGCACGACGCCGCACATGACCGCGACGAGCACCATCCACACGGTCTGCACGCTCACCACCTCGGCAAGCGCCCGCAGGACGCCGTCCGGCAGCGCCACGTGGAAGTGCAGCAGGATGTCGTTCACCTTGCGACCGAGCAGGTTGTAGCCTTCCGGCCAGCCGGTGAGCTGCTGGCCGGCGACGAACCAGGCGGCCAGGCCGCGGGCGATGTAGTACATGCCGAGCGTGGCGATGAAGGCCGGCAGCTTGAAGCCGACGGTGACGACCGAGTTGACGAGCCCGGCGCTCAGGCCCGCCAGCATGCCCATCGCCACCGCCGTGAAGGGATCGGCCCCCAGCACTTTCAGGAAATAGGCTGCCGTGCTGCCCGCCAGCGCCAGCACCGCGCCGACGGAGAGGTCGATGTCGCCGGCGGCGATGACATAGGTCAGGCCGACCGTGATCAGCGCCAGCTCGGTGTAGTTGAGCAGGATCGCGAAGGTGTTGGAGAGGTTCCACCAATAGTCCGGCCGCAGCGCGAGTCCGGTGAGCCAGAGCGCCACCGTGAGCACGATGGCGAGCGCATCGCGGCGCGCCAGGAACTTGCCGAGCCCGGTGGCCGATAGCTCCATGTCGGTCGCCATCGCCCCCTTGGTCTGGACACCTTCCAGCGCGATCCCGCCGAGCTCGTAGGCCGGCGGCGGCGGCCTGCCGCTCAACCAGGCCAGGAACCGCCCCGCCACCTGCCGGCGGATCAGGTAGGGCTCGATCAGCACGGCGATGACGAGGAGCGTCCCCAGGAACACCGGCACGGCGCCGACGGGCAGGGAATAGACGGCGTTGACGGTGATCTCCTCGTCGCCGACCTTGATTATGCGCGTGATGGGAAAGCCCTCGCGCAGCACCTTGTCGAGCAGCACCACCAGCATGGCGCCGAGGCACGATCCGGCCACCCGGCCGCGGCCGCCGAGGATCGACGCGCCGCCGATGATCACCGCGGCGATGACGGTGAGCTCGCCACCGACGCCGTAGAGCGGCGTGACGCCCTTGTCCTGGCAGGCCGACAGGAGGCCGGCCAGCGTGGCGCAGAGCGAGGAGATCAGATAGGCGCGGATGCGCACCCAGCGGGTCGGGATGCCGGCATAAACCGCCGCCTGCTCGTTGCCGCCCGTCGCGAACGTCTCGTAGCCCCAGCGGGTCTTGGCGAGCACATAGGCGCCGGCCACCGCGACGATGGCAAAGATGGCGATCTGGTTGTTGAAGCCCAGCGCGTTCGTCTCGCCGAGATGGAAGAAGAGCGGGTCCATCTTCGCCTTGGCGGGATAGTAGATGGCCTGGCCGTGCGTCAGCGCCAGCACGAAGCCGCGGCCGATGAACAGCATCGTCAAGGTGGCGATGAAGGCCGGCACCTTGAGGACGGTCACCAGCAGGCCGTTGATGAAGCCGATCAGCACGCCGAGCAGGACGCAGAGGATTACCGACGTCGCGATGTCGAGGTCGAGGAAGTTCGGCGCGTAGAGCCTGGCGAACACCACGGCGATGAGGCCGTAGGTCGAGCCGACCGACAGGTCGAGGTCCTTGTTGATGATGACGAAGGTCATGCCGACGGCGATGATGGCGACCCGCGACGTATCCCGCAGCACGGCGTGGAACGCCTCCGTCGACCCGAAGAAGGCCGGGTTGACGATTGCCCCGCCGAAATAGATGAGCACGAGCAGCGTGATGAGGCCAACCTCCCAGCCGCCGAAAAGCTGGGACGGGAGGCGGCGGAGGGCAGCTTCGTCGGACATTTGCCGCGAGAGTTCTTTCAGAGGCCGGACGCGGAGGAGCGCCGGCCCCTCCGCGTCTCCGGCGTCTTGGCCTGGGGTGTGGTTGCTCCACCCGCTGCGGAAGGCGAACCGACCCAGTCGGCCCGCCCGCCGCGGCAAGGGTGATGAAAGGCGTGACAACGCGTCTTCGAGCTCGTCATCACGCCCCGTCTATCGCTCGAGCATGCTCTTGCGGATCATGCCCTAGTTCTCGAAGCGCTTCCCGACGTTCCCCACCGTCTCCTGGGTGACCAGCTGGGCGCGGGTGTCGAGATTGGACGCGGCGATGCCGCGGTCGATCTGCAGGTAGAGCTGCATGACCGGCCAGAAACCCTGCAGGAAGGGCTGCTGACCCAGCGCGCCGGTGAGGTCTCCGCTCTTCAAGGCTTCCTGCTGGGCCGGTCCCAGGTCGAAGCCGTAGGCGCAGATCTTGCCGGTTTTGCCGGTCTGGGCGACCGCCTTGGCGAGCGCCGGCGTGAACACGTTGTTGCCGGCGAAGGCGCCGACGACGTCGCCGCGCAACTCGAACAGGGTGACGATGCCGTTGACCGGGTCGTTCGGATTGGTGTCGATGCCGGTGTTCTCGGGGCCTGCGTCGACCTTGAAGGCGTCGAGCTTGCCGGCGTCCTTCAGCCCCTTGACGATGGCGTTGAAGGCCGAGGTGACGCGGTTGTTGACCTCGATGTTGCCCATCGCGGTCGACGACGGCAGGACGATCGAGCCTTTCTCGATGCCCTTGTCCGCCAGGCACTGCACCAGAGCTTCGCCGGCGATGGCCGCCGCCGACGCATCCTGTCCGGTATGGCCGATGCCGCTGCGGTTGAGGATCGAGCCGTCGAAGGAATTCGTCGTGGCAACCGGGATGCCCTTGGATTCGGCGGCCTTGACGATGTCGTTGTAGGCGCCGACCTGTGGCGTGGTCATGATCAGCCCGTCGATGGTCGGATCCTGGACGATCTGGTTCAGGATCTCGATCTCGCGGGCCGGATCGTCGGTCGGCGACTCCGAGCCGAGAAGCAGGATCTTGGCGCCGATCAGGTTGCCGGCGAGCATGGCGCCCGCATAGACCGGGTCGAAGAAGCCGTTTCCTGCCGTGTGGGTGACGATGGCGAACGTCAGATGGCCATCGGCAGAATGGAAATCCTTCGTGCCCGGGGCCTCCTTGGCCGCATCCTCGAAGCTATAGCCGCCGACTGCCTTCTCGACGCTGCCGGACTGGGCGAGCGCGCCCGGAACGGCAAGAAACAACGCTGCGGCCCCTGCCGCGAGCGGGATCGTGCGTATCATGTACATCCTCCCTCGCATCCAATGGTTGTACCCGCCATTTGGTGCATTTGTCAGATAAATCCGACTGCTTCCCCCCGGCGACGATCATCTCCCTAAACCCTCGCCAGGTAAATAGCCAAGTCGCTCAGCCTCGGATGAAGGCCAGCAGGTCGGCGTTGATCGTGTCGGCGTGGGTCGTGCACATGCCGTGCGGAAAGCCAGGATAGATCTTGAGCGTGCCGTGCTTCAGCAGCTTGATCGTCAGGCGCGCCGAGTCGTCGATCGGCACCACCTGGTCGTCGTCGCCATGCAGGACCAGCGTGGGCACCTCGATCGCCTTGAGGTCCTCGGTGAAGTCGGTCTCCGAGAAGGCCTTGATGCATTCGTAGTGGGCGTTGGCGGCACCCATCATGCCTTGACGCCACCAGTTATGGACGATGCCCTCGGAGGCCTTGGCGCCCTTCCGGTTGTAGCTGTAGAAGGGCCCGCCGGCGACCTCGATATAGAACTGTGCGCGGTTGTCGGCCAACGCCTTGCGGTACTCGTCGAAAACGCCGATCGGCAGGCCGCCCGGGTTGCTCTCCTTCTGCACCATCACCGGCGGCACGGCGCTGATCAGCGCGGCCTTGGCCACGCGCCCCTTGCCGTGGCGCGCCACGTAGCGGGTCGCTTCGCCGCCGCCGGTCGAGTGCCCGACATGGATTGCCTCGCGCAGGTCGAGCTCGGCCGCCAGCGCCGCCACGTCGGCCGCATAGGTGTCCATGTCGTGGCCGCCGCTGGTCTGCGTGGAGCGCCCGTGCCCGCGCCGATCGTGAGCGATGACCCGGAAGCCCTCCTTGAGGAAGAACAGCATCTGGTTATCCCAGTCGTCGGCGCTGAGCGGCCAACCATGGTGGAAAACGATCGGCTGTCCCTTGCCCCAGTCCTTGTAGAAGATCTCGGTGCCGTCCTTCGTCTTGATCGTAGGCATCTGACTGTTCCCTATCGCAGCGCTTCGGTTGGGGGTGAAAATCTTGCAAGCCGAAAGTACAGCATCGCGGCAATCGATCTAGGAGGCAACGGCCGTGCCGAGCGGCAGAAGCCGTGCGAAGGCGATCTCGCCATCCGTCGTGTAGTGATTGACGCGCCCGCTCGTCAGGCGGTCTCCGGTCGAATGGGAGGTCACATCGCCGATCGTCTGCCCCAGCTTCAGCCTGTCGATGACGTAGCTCCGCTCGATATTCGTGTCAGAAGTCCGTGGCATGGGTGACCTGGAAGGTGATCCACGTCAGCGACAGGCCCGTATCGCGCGTCGCCGCGCCGACCCATAGCACCGGCTGGTCCGTCTCCGGCTTGTCGGTGTTCAGCCAGAAGCTGGCCGTTCCCACATCGTCGTCGGAGCCGATCCGGGCTGAGCGCCCAGAAACGAACGTGGTGGCGCTTGCGCGGGCTGTCGTCGATCGGCTCCTGGAAGCCGATGTCCTGGCGCCGCCCGAACAGATAAAGGCTGCTGAACGGCGCCGTAGGATAGGGCTCGTTCATCACGAAGGTCCGCGCCATGCGCCAGGAGCTCGTCGCTCCCAACGGGTCCGCCGTGGACCAGCCGATCTTCGCGAAGGCGTCTCGAAGCTGCTGCGCGGTGCCGATCAGCACCATGTTGACCGGATCGCCCGGCATGCCGTCGCCGGTGAGCGTATAGCCGGGGATCGACTTGCGCTGGAGAACCTTGAGGCCCATGCGCACGGCCCGCGGCAGGATCACATACGCCGCCAGCACATAGGTGAGGCCGAGTGCCAGGATCCACGGCACCCGCCGTTCGGAATCGTCGAAGATCACGAAGACGATCAGCCACACGCTGAAGATGCCGATCAAGGCCACGAGGAGACGGCGAAGAAAAAGCTTGATCAGTCGCACGGCACAGTCTCCCCGGGCTCCTCAATCCTTCGGGAAGCCGGCTCTCGACAGCATTTCCAGGAACCTCGCATGGTGCTCGTCCCTTGCATAGCGAGGCACGAAGCCGGGCGAGACGTTTCTTAGGTTGAGATGCGGGAGTTGCGACAGGCAGTGGTGGACGGCGCGGGACGCCTCCTCGCCATTGCCCGTCGCCGAGGCGGCCGCCGCCCAATAGAGCGCCCCGCGCACGAATCCCGGCTTGGTCCGCACCACCTTGCGGGCGACATCGAGGGCCCGCCGGTCATTCCGCGCGGCAAACAGCGCCACGACCAGGCTGTGGTGTCGCCAGAAGTCGATCGGGTCGTGGGCGCCCGAGGCGGATCGCCTCGTTCGCTTCGCGAATCGCCTCGCTGACCTGCCCGCGCAGGGCGTAGAGTACGGCGATGTCACCCCGCGCACTCGGATAGCTCGGGTTGAGGCCTATGGCATGGCGGCACTCGACGATGGCTTCGTCGATGCGGCCGCAGGACTCCAGCGCGAAGGACAGGATGCAACGGGCGATCTCGTCGTCGGGAACCGCCCGGACGGCGGCCTCGGCAAGGCGCAACGCCCGCTCGATGTGCCTCGGTGCCGACGGCAGGGCTCCGAAGGCGACGCTCATCGAGATGGCGATCGACAGCGTGCGCATGGCTCGCGGATTGTCGGGAGCGATCACGATGGCCTTGTCGGCAAGCTCGATCGCCGTCGCCAGCAACTCGCGGGTCATCTCGAAATACTTCGTGAGAGCCTCGTTGACCAACCGTCGCACTTCGGGCGGGCCGGCGGGGCTCTTGTCGCGGACCTTCCAGTTCGTGAGCTGCAGCTCGATGCTCACCGCCATCACCACCGACTGGGCGATCCGGTCCTGGAAGGCCAGCGAGTCCTCCGTCCGGCCGTCGAAGCGCTGAGCCCAGACGTTGTGGCCGGTTGCAGCGTCGACGAGCTGGATGTTCACCCTTATCTCGTCGCGCGCCCGTTGGACGCTGCCGCTCAGGACGTATCGTCTCCACTGGGGCACCCTTGGCATCACCGGTGGCAGCGCTTTTCTCCAGAGGCGAATGACCGGAGTGCACGACGTACTCGCTTCGCTGGGAAAGGGCGGTGGTGATGTCCTGAACCAGCCCCCGCGCGAAATAGTCGTCGCCACGCTCGCCCGTGAGGTTGACGAACTCCGCCACGCCGATCGACGGCCGAACGGATCTCGGCCCGACCGTCTGGCCTGCCGCCGACTGCAGATGATTTGCGTTCGCACCGGCTTTCGAAGCGGCGAGCACGGATTGCCAGAGGTTGCGCGTTTCGGGGCTCACATCGACCCCGAATTCCCTCCTCAGCATGGCCTTGCAGGCTTCGTAGGTCCGCATCGCCCGGTCCCGCTGGCCGCTCGCGGCGAGCAGCTCGATCTTCAGCCGGTAGGACGCCTCCTGGGTGGGATCCATGGCCAGCAGTCGATCGGCCAGCACCAGCCCAGCGTCGAGGTCCACGACGCGGGCGAGCTTTTCGAGCGATACGACCGCCCGGCTCAACAGCCGCTCGCGCTCGGCGGCCGCCCAGCCGTCGAATGGGTCGCTTCCCAGATGGAAGCCGTCGAGAAAGGGTCCGCTATAGACGGTGAGCGCCGCTTCCAGCTCTTGCGGGGAACGCCCGGGCAGGCCCGCTTCGAAGTCCTCGACGTCGACGTCGACCGCCTCGGCCGACAGGCCGACGGTGTCGCCCCGCGTCCGGATGACGTCCAGCTTGGCCCGCATCAAGTCCCGGCGGAGCACGCTGAGCGTCTGGCGCAGGCTGTTGCGTGAACGCCCGCTGTCGCTGTCGCTCCATAGGAGATCGGCGAGTTTCTCACGCTGCGCCGCCATCCCTGGAGACCGGGCGAGATAGGCCAGGATGGCCGGGCCTCGCTTGCCGGTGAGCAGAATGGGGTCGTCCTTCTCGGTTTCGACGCGGAAACCTCCGAAGAGAAAAATTCGAAGCCTGGCGATGCGGTCGTGTGTCAGCATCTGATCGCTGCGACTGAGGTATGACGAAATGCTAACCCGAAACTAACGCTCGGCAAATCTTGCCCACAAAACACCCGAACGCAGACGTGACGGCACATCGACTAGGCTTCGAGAATAGCAGCGCGCTGGTAGGTCAGCCAGCGAGAGGGAGCTGACATTGACAAATTATTTATACCTGCTCGCGGCAGGAATACTTGCCGCTTCCGGCTTATTCGGCCAGAGCGCACGGGCTTCCGATATGGAAGTTATTGCAGACGTCGACGCTGCCATTGTATTTGCCGTCGATTTCTCGTCGTCCATCGATCCGCATACTGCCGACTTTCAGCGCAATGGCCATGCGACGGCTCTCCGGTCTCCCGAGATCGCCGCGGCCATCGCCCGCAACCAGCGCGGCTGCATCGCGGTGAGCTACTTCGAGTGGTCGAGCCCTGGCCAGATCCGCAAGGTGCTTCCCTGGACGACCGTTTGCGGGCCGAAGGATGCCGAAGCGGCGGCGGAGGTGATCGACCGCAAGGGCGACACCGGGTTCCGCCGCCGGGGTCGAGGCGGCACGTCCGTCTCGACGGCCATCGACGTCGGAACCCTGTTCCTCGACGAGTTCCCTGGGCGGGCGGCCAGGAAGGTCATCGACATCTCCAGCAATGGCGAGAACAATGACGGTCTCCCCGTCCGACGAAGCCGACTGGAGGCGCTCGCCAAGGGCTACACCATCAACGCAATCGCCATTCCGCCGGCCGAAGGCGACTCCGGCCGTGAGCTGGCGTCATACTTTGCCGACCACGTCATCGGCGGCCCGCAGGCCTTCGTCGTCACGCCCTCGGCGCCGGGCGACTACGCCAGGGCCTTGCGCCTGAAGCTGGTGACCGAGATCAGCTTCAACGGCACCCTGCCATCTTCGGCGTCAGCATCTGTTGCCCGGGCCAGGTAAGTCTGAGATTGTCTCGAGCGGCTCTCAACACTGCCGGGACGACGCGCCTTGAAGTCAAAACGCCGCTATCTGATCGCTTCAGCGCTGCTGCTGTTTCTGGTCGGCGGCTCTGCGTTCGTCCTCGCGACGCCTCCAAAGGTCTCGGCCGAGGCGATCCAGGCGTCGGTGACGCGAACGCCGGAGCTGATGGGCCGCGCTTGGACCCTGCCGGTCGCCGCGACCTTCCAGTCCGACATCAGCTACCAGTCGAACGGCTCGCTCTGCGGTCCGGCCAGCGTTGCCAACACGTTTCGGTCGATCGGCGAGGCCGAAACCACCGAGGCCGAGGTGCTCGACGGCACCGGCAAATGCTGGACCGGGTTCTGCATCATGGGCCTGACCTTGGACGAGCTTGCCGATGTCGCCCGGGCGCACACCGACCGCAAGGTCACCGTGCTCCGAGACCTGACCCCGGAGGCGTTCCTCGACCATATGCGGCATGCCAACGACCCCGATCGCCGCTACATCGTCAATTTCACGCGAGCGCCGATTTTCGGCGGCGGCGGCGGCCATCACTCGCCGATCGGCGGTTATTTGCCGGAGGAGGACATGGTGTTCGTGCTCGACGTCAACGAGGCCTACAAGCCGTGGCTCATCGAGCGCCAGCGGCTGTTCGAGGCCATGAACACCATGGACGGACAAAGCAAGCGCGGGCTGCTGCTGATCGAATAGGGGAGCTCGTCATCCTGTCGCGAAGTCCGTCCAGCCGCGCCTTCTGCTTTGTCCCGAGGCGGAGACTTGCGGCGTCGATGTTGTCGCGCAGATGCGCCCTCGAAGACGTCCCTGGGATGACCAGGATGTTGGGGCTTCGCGCCAGAAGCCACGCCAGAGCGACTTTCTGCGCGCTGGTCCCCAGCTCGGTCGCGATCGCCGTCAGGCCTTTCGACTGCAAGGGCGAGAACCCTCCGAGCGGGAAATAGGGCACATAGGCAATCCCGTCCGCGGCGAGGCTGTCGATCATTGCGTCGTCCCCGCGATGGACGAGGTTGTATTGGTTCTGCACGCAGACGACCGGAGCAATGTCGCGCGCCACGGCAAGCTGCTCCATGCTCACGGTGCTGATGCCGATATGATCGATCAGCCCCTCGTCGCGCATGGCGCGCATCGCCCGCATCGGCGCGGCGATGTCGTCGTCGGGCCCGCTCATGCGCAAATTGACCACTGGCATCCTCGAGAGGCCGAGCCGTTCGAGATTGTCCTCGACCGACTTCCGCAGGAAGTCGTCGCTGCGCTCAAGATTCCACCCGCCCTTGTCGTCGCGCCAGGCGCCGATCTTGGTGACGAGGACCAGCCCTGCCGGATAGGGCGCGATCGCCTCGCGGATCAGCTGGTTGGTGACGTAGGGGCCGTAATAGTCGCTGGTGTCGATGTGGTCGATGCCGAGCGAAACCGCCTCGCGCAGCACGGCAAGCGCTTCGTCCTGGTTCTTCGGCGGTCCGAAGACATGCGGACCCGCGAGCTGCATCGCGCCATAGCCCATGCGGTTCACGCTGAGCGACGTGCCGGGAAAGGTGAAGCGGCCTGCCGCGGCGGCGGAGGGGGTGGCTAAGGTCATCGCAGGGTTCCTCGTGGGACTGATCGATGAGCCCAATCTGGGGCGCCATCATCGCTTTGATAATCCGGCCAATCCCGAATAGTCTGATCGGCATGCCGATCAATCCTCGCTCCGCCTCCCTCGACGACCTGACGGTCTTCCTCGCGGTCGTCCGCGCCCGTGGCTTTCGCGACGCCGCCCGCGCGCTCGGCCTGTCACCGTCCACGGTAAGCGAGACGATCGTCCGGCTGGAAGCGCGTCTCGGCTTGAGGCTGCTGACCCGGACGACCCGCAGCGTCACGCCCACCGAGGCCGGGCGCGAGCTCGCGTCTCGCACCGGACCGCTTCTCGCGGAGACGGCGGAGGCGCTCGAAGCGGCGATGAGCCGGCGAGGGGAGTTGCGCGGCAGCCTGCGGCTGAACGTCCCCGGCGCAGTCATGGTCGACATCCTGCCGCCGTTGATCGAGGGGTTCCTTGCGCGTCATCCCGGCATCCGGGTCGAGATCATGGTCGACGACCGGTTGGTCGACGCCGTGGCGGAGGGATGCGACGCCGGCATCCGTTACCGCGAATTCATGGCGCAAGACATGATCGCGCTGCCGATCGGCCCTCGCCGCCAGCAGGCCGCGCTCGCTGCCGCACCCGAGTATCTCCAGCGAGCCGGTATGCCAGCGCATCCACGCGACCTCCTCGCGCACGATTGCATTCGCTCGCGTTTCTCAAGCGGCGCGATGATGCCATGGGAGTTCGAGCGCGACGGCGAGACCGTACGCATCGACCCGCTGGCCCGCCTGGTGATCGGCACCAACGGCTCGGCGGCGATGATCGGCCACGCGATCGCCGGGCTCGGCCTCTGCTTCGTCTTCCGCAACTGGCTCGAGCCGCATTTCCGCACGGGCGCGCTCGTTCCGGTGCTCGAAGAGTGGTGGCCGAGCTTCGACGGCCCGCAGCTCTACTTTCCCGATCGACGCCTGCTTCCCGCACCGCTCAGGGCCTTCATCGACTTCATTCGCGACGATCCGGCCGGCAGCTAGCCGGTTGCGTATCGATCGGGCAGCCTTGTAGTAGGACGCATCGCAACGATGTCGCTTCGGGGAAGGGCGCATGGAGCCGACGCATCTGTTCGAGCTGGTGATCGCCATGTTCGTGGCGATCATTGCGCTCAACTACGCCGCCGATCGACTGGGCTTGCCGCCGTCGGTGGCGCTGCTCGCCGGCGGCGCCATGCTTGCCTTTCTGCCTGGCCTGCCCACCATCGAGATCGATCCCGGCCTGGTGCTGGTCATTTTCCTGCCGCCTCTCCTGATGGACGGCGCCTGGTCCATCCCGGTGAGGCGCCTGCGCAGCCACATGATCGGCATCGCCTCGCTGGCCATCGGCGCGGTGCTGTTCACCTGCGCCGTCGTGGCCGTGGTGACCCATCTGCTGTTCCCCTCGCTGCCCTGGGCCGCATGCGCGGCACTCGGGGCAATCGTCTCGCCGCCCGACGCGATCTCCGCCCGCGCCGTCCTGCAACGCGTGCACCTGCCCCGGCGCCTGCAGATCCTGCTCGAAGGTGAGAGCCTGCTCAACGATGCGAGCGGCCTGGTGCTGTTCCGTTTCGCGACGGTCGCCGGCATTACCGGCGCGTTCAGCATGGGGGATGCGGTGGGTAGCTTCTTCCTGCTGGCGATCGGCGGTGCGCTCGTCGGCATCGCCGTGGGCACGACCTGGGTCTTCCTGGTTCGCCGTCTCGGCGACGAGTACCTGATGATCGCCGCCACGGCGCTGGTGTCGTGGTCGTCCTACATGCTCGGCGAACTGCTCCATGTTTCGGGAGTCATCGCAACCGTGACCGCCGGCCTGATCGCCAGCTGGCACCAGCACACGGTTCTCACCGCGGCGACGCGCATGCGCGGTTCGTCGTTCTGGACGGTGATGGTTTTCCTGATGGAAGCCTCTGTCTTCACCTTGATCGGCTTGTCCCTGCGTGGCGTTGTCGAGCGGGGAGGCGGCTTCGGCGTGGCCATCGCAACGATGGGATGGCCGATCCTGCTGATCCTTGTTGCGCTGACCTTGGCACGCTTCGCCTGGGTGTTCGGCTCCGACCTGGTCATCAGGCTGTGCAACGCCTTCGGGCTTGATCGCTTCGCCCCGCTCGGGGCCCGCGGCTCGGTCGTGCTCGGCTGGGCGGGCGTGCGCGGCGTGGTCACCCTGGCTTTGGCGCTCAGCGTGCCTGAGAATTTCCCCGGCCGCGACTTCATCCTAGTCACGTCCTTCGCCGTGATCTTCGGAACGGTTCTCGTCCAGGGGACGACGCTGGGGCGCGTCATCGCCTGGGCGAACCTGGCCGCACCGGAGTCGGAACGGGCTCGCCTCACCATGAGCGAGGCGGAGGCCGCGATGGCCCAGGCGCAACTCGCGACGGTGGAGAGCGTGGCCTATGACGGCGAGGGGAACCTCATCCACCCGCAATTGCTGGAACGCTACCGGCGCCGGGCCACGGTGATCGTCGACTATGCCGAGCGCACGGAGCACTTTACGCCCATGCTTCACGCCCATTTCGACGTCGTCCTGCAGGCGGTCGCCACCGGGCGCCGCGAGCTGCTCCGGCTTCACCGCGCTGGCGATATCGACGACGAGACGCTGAACGAGCTGGAGCGAGACCTCGACCTCGAGGAGCTCAGCGCGATTTCCGCCAAGTCGTGACGTTCCGCCCACCTCCATTGTCAAGGTGCCAGCGTTATCGCCCGAGACTCCCGGTCTGGCTTCAGTTTGGTTTCCTGTAGACGCTGACGTGACGCCAGCTGTGGGCATCGAACCGCTCGCGGTTCCAGCCGCCGTAGCGGGCTTCCAGCTGAAGACCGGCACAGCGCGCCATCAGGTCGAATTCGGGCGGATGGGCCAGGCGCAACCGGATCGGCGACAGGCGGACCCCCTCTTGACGAATATGGACGTGTTGGAGGTCCAGGATCTGGCTGATCGGATCGTAGCGACAAGCTTCGATGTGAGCGGAGTTGATGGCCATGTCGTACACCTCGACAAATCCGCGGTCGTCGCGGCTTGGTGCGGTCGGGACGCGGCACTCGAGAACGAAGCGGCCACCCGGTTCGAGATGGCGCGCCGCGTTCTCGAAGCATTTCACCTGTCCATCCTGGGAAAGCACATTGCCGATCGTGTTGAACACCAGGTAGACGAGGCCGTATGTCCGGCTCATCTCCGTCGTCGACATGTCGCCCTGAACGACGGTGAGGTCGGCGCCGCCCGGTTTGCCTCCCAGAACCTTGATCATATCGGGTGACAGTTCGATCCCGTCCACCCGCAAGCCCTGGCTGGCCAGCGGCAGGGCGATGCGGCCCGTCCCGATCGCCAATTCCAGGCAGTCCGCGCCGTTGGCGACATCCTTCAAGAAGCCGACCGTCTCCGCTTCGTCACCCCGGACATCCTCCTCGTCATAGGAGAGGGCAACCTGGCCGAGAAAGCTGTCTTCGGGTCTGAAGCCTTTCAAGGTGACATCTCCTGTGTGCAGATCCCACGCCGGATGCGAGATGGAAGCCTTCACCGCCGCCACCATGGGCATTGACCCGAACGGCGCAGGACCGACTCGAAAAACGCCGCTAGTAGTTCCCGTTGTAGTATCGCTGGTCGCATGGCGCCTCGTAGATGCGGCCATCAGAACCTCGATAGCGGCACATCTGCTGCTTCGGCGTGGTCGCCGCGCCAACCGCTCCACCGACGACGGCGCCTGTCGCCGCTCCGATGAGCGTGCTGGCGGTATTCCTGCCGGCCGCCTGGCCGACGAGAGCACCAGCGCCGGCGCCGATCAGAGCGCCGGTGCTGGCTCTCTGCGTCTGTGGGTCGCTGGAGCAGGCGGCTAGCAGAACAACCGAAACAAGCGCAGCACTCTTGGCGTATCTCAACATCTGGTGGCTCCTCTTCATCTAGACTTGGTCCTTGCCGGGCCGGGCGGCCCTCCGGACGTTGCCCTAAAGCACATAGCGGACGCCAGGTTCCCTGGCGACCTTGCAAATGAACGATGCTTCCTGCTTGTAGACGAAGCTGAGGTTTCGGGCGACGACAAAACAGGCCCGAGAGTTTCAATAGCTGGCTTTGCGGCCGACACTGGACGTTATTCCGTCAGGCATTTGGCCGCATTGGGCTCTATGTTCCTTTGACGATTCTCGGCTTTGCCGGTCGGCGGGAGGGAGCGCTGCTTTCCCTGACGAGAGCCATCGACAATCGCTTCTCATCTTCAATGGCGCGATCGACTGCCTCGATTTCCTCTTGGAGCGCCTTCAGCTCGGCTCCGTAAATGGCGCCGTCGCTGTCGCCGATCTGAAAGCCGCTTGCCCGCATCGCGTCGCGAGTATGGTGTACGTTGCGGACGCCTTCGCGTCGGGTCGCGACCAGGATTTCCCGAAACTCTTCAAGACGTTCAACGTGATCGCGAGCCATCGAGTTCTCCTATCTCGTCGTCGTCATCGCTGACGGGGGATCAGAACGGCTAAGACTACGGCGCAGAAGGTTTAAGCCATTCTTAGAGACAGTCTCGACAAAGCATGAATGCAGAAGCTCAAATTTGAACGGCTGGCAATAGAGCGGCTGCGAACTTGACCGAACTATTTGCTCCGTTCCAATGCATTAACGAGGATGCAGTTTTGCCTTCTGATCGCGAGCCGCAGTTCGGCGATCGTGGCCTCGTCGCGCTTCACGAACTCGATGAACATCATATTCATGTTGTTGAAGATCAGCTCCCCGAGCGATCGGGCGTCGGCTTGCTGCGCCACCAGCTCGAGGTCTTGCATGCCTTCGATCAACTCGCAGATCTGGCCCGCGAGAGCGCGGTCGAGAGCGGAATAGGTGTGGCCAAACGGGCTGTCGGGCTGCTGTGTCGAGATCGCCATGGCATGCCGCCACATCTCCTTGCTCAGATAGTTCAAGGAATGCTCGATATAGATGCCGATCAGCGTGTCTAGGGCGTCGCCGAAACTGCGGGGCGGCTCGGCCACGATGCCCCGCCCGGCGTTGAGAACCTCGTTGACCTCCATCGACACGATGGCGACGAGGAGGTCGCCCTTGTTGCGGTAGTAATTGTAGATGGTCCCGATCGAAACTTCTGCCGAAGCTGCGATTGCCTCGATCTTCGCACCTTCGTAACCGGCCGCGCGGAACAGGGCTGCCGCAGCCTCGACGATGCGTCGGTCGCGATCCGCCCTATTTCTTTCTCGCAGTCCGCTCATTCCCCTTGTGTGCCACGAACTCTGAATTGACTCAATTTTAGAATTGGTTCAGTTTTTCGCGAAATGGGGAGAACACTCGAATGATCTTTTTTGCACCCTCCAGCCTCCGCAGCGCATCCGTCGGACTTGTGGCCGTTGCCGGCCTCTTTTCATGCTTTGCGGCTTCGGCCGCCGATCTCAACGCGCTGATCTGGTGCGACCACGCCGATCCGGCGCTCTTGCAGCCCTTCGAGGAGGCGAATGGCGTCAAGGTCAACGTCAAGGAGTTCGAGGGAACCGGCGCCGGGCTCGCCATCGTCGAGCAGTCGCAACCAGGCGACTGGGACGTGATGGTCATCGATTCGATCGACGTTCCCCGTGGCGTCGAGAAGGGTCTGTTCGGACCTCTGCCCGAGGACAAGCTGCCCTTCGCCGACCTCTTCCCAGAGGTGACGATGGATGGCTCCACCAAGCTCGACGGCAAGCGCTACGCGATCACCGAAAAGTTCGGTTACAACACCATCGGCTTCAACAAGGACAAGGTCGATGTTGCCGACATGGAGTCCACGGCAGCGCTGGTCGATCCCAAGTACAAGGGTCGTGTCGCGATCTACGACTACTACCTCCCGGTAATCGGCCTGGCGGCCCTGTCGATCGGCAAGAAGACATCTGAATTGACCGAGGCGGATCTGCCGGCCATCAAGGACGTGCTGATGAAGATGAAGGCTAACGCCAAGCTCGTCGGCGAGGTCACTGCCAGCCAGACGGCGCTCGCCACCGGCGAGGTCGACGTGCTGGTTGGAGGCGGTGAATGGGTGACGGCGGTGCTCGCCAAGGAAAATCCGGCGCTCGATTTCTCGATCCCCAAGGAGGGGGCGGTCCTGTGGTCGCAGTCCCTGGCGATGTTCAAGGATTCCAAGAACAAGGACCTGGCGTTGAAGTTCATCCAATACATCCTCAGCCCCGAAGGCCAGGCGCGGCTCGCAACCTCATCCTGCTATTGGGGCATGCCCTCCAACACCAAGGCATCCCTGACCGAGGACCAGAAAAAGACCCTGCGCTTCGACGAGCAGCCAGGCTTCCTGGCTCGCGCGCAGCCATATCCGGCGCCGAACGCGGACCTCGACAAGAAGATGCAGGACATCTGGACCGAGATGCTGCAAGCGCAGTGACTTGGTCTCGATGAAGGCCACCGGTGACCGCGTCCTGCCCTGGGGGCTGGTTTCGCCAGCCCTCCTGTTCACCGTCGCCTTCTTCGTGCTGCCGTTTATCGCGATGGGGGTGGTCAGTCTGACTGCGGCCGCGGGCGGTTTCACCCTGGACAACTATTCGCAGTTCCTGACCAACCCCACCTATCGGCAAGCCATGGTGAACTCGCTCGAGGTCACGATGATCGTGACCGTCGTCTCGGTGGCGGCCGCCTATCCGTTCGCCTGGGTCCTGGCGGAGCAGGTCCCGGAGCGCTGGCAACGACTTGCCTTGATGCTGGCGGTGCTGCCGTTCTGGACCTCCTATGTGGTCCGTTCCTACAGCTGGCTCCTGGTTTTGGCCGAGAACGGGGTCGTCAACCGTTCGATGATGGGCCTTGGCATCATTTCCGAACCCGTCCAGCTCGCCAACACGCGGCTCGCGACGGTTACCGGGTTTGTTCATTTCTTCGTGATGCTGCTCACCTTGACCATCTTCGCCAACTTGAAACAGCTCGGTCCGAGCTACCGCAAGGCGGCAGCCGATCTCGGCGCGGGCCCCCTGTCGATCTTCCTCCACGTGACCCTGCCTTTGACGCTGCCGGGCGTGATGGTAGGGGCGTTCCTGACCTTCGTGCTGGCGATCGGCGACTACATCACGCCGCAAATTCTCGGTGGCAACAACGAGCTCCTGATGCCGCAGCTCATCATGATGCAGATCGGGCGCCGTGGGGACTTTCCGTCGGCTTCGGCTCTCTCGCTCGTGCTGATGGTGGTCGTGACGATCGCTTATCTGGCCTGCGCGCGCTGGCTGAAGATCGAGCGGGCCTGACAATGGCAACTCTACTCAAGGCTGTCTCCTTCGCCTATGCTCTCCTCGTCTACGGCTTCATCTTCCTGCCCGTTCTGGTGCTGGTGCTTTTTTCGCTCCAAGCCACCATGTTTCCCATCCCGCCATTCACCGGACCGTCCCTCAGATGGTACGAGGCCGTTCTGTCCGACGCCCGGCTGACAGCTGCGCTCGGCAATTCCGTGCTGGTCGCCGTCGTCTCGTCGCTGGTGGCCACGGTGCTCAGTTTCCTCGCCGCCTGGGGCTTCGCCCGGTTCACTCTGCCCAAAGCTGCGCTGCTGCGCGGCTTGATCACGCTGCCGCTCACGGTCAGCACCCTCATCATCGGCATGGGGCTTCTCATTCTGCTCAATCGGATCGGCGCGCCGAAATCGCTGCTGACTGCAGGCATCGGTCATGTCGTCATCAACCTGCCGCTCTGCTTCGCGATCATCTACAGCCAGAGCGGCGACCACCAGATCAACATCGAGCGCGCCGCCCGCGATCTCGGGGCGCCCGAATGGAAGGTTCTGCTGTTAATCACCGTGCCGGTGATGTGGCCTGCGCTGTTTGCCTCGTTCTTCCTGTCGATGACCTTTTCCTGGGACGAGTTCGTGATCTCCTTCCTGCTCACCCGCTTCGACACGACGTTGCCGGTCGAGATCTGGAATCTGCTGCGCTCCGGCCTCAACCCGAAGACCAACGCGGTAGGCTCGCTGGTGTTTGGCGTGTCGATCGCGCTCGCCATCCTGCTCGAGCTGGTCCTACTGCGGCGGAGGCCGACATGAAGCAGCCGATCGTCGAGATCCAAAAGGTCACGCACCGCTTCGGAAGCCATGTCGCGGTGAACGAAGTGTCGCTCGCCGTGGCGCCGGGCAGCTACACGGTCCTTCTCGGTCCCTCCGGGTCCGGCAAGACCACCTTGCTGTCGATCCTCGGCGGGTTCCTCGTTCCCACGGCGGGCAAGGTGTCGATCGCCGGTCGAGACTGCACGGCCATGCCGCCTGCCAAGCGCCCAACGACGACGGTGTTCCAGGACTACGCGCTCTTTCCGCACATGAGCGCCGGCAAGAATGTCGCGTTCGGCCTGCGCATGAGAGGTGTTGACGGGACGTCGCGGGAGCGTCTGGCGCGCCAGGCACTGGCGCTGGTCGGCCTCGAGGGTTCCTTCGCCAAGCGACCCCACCAGCTCTCAGGCGGTCAGCGTCAACGGGTGGCGCTGGCCCGTGCGCTGGTGGTCGAGCCGGCGGTGCTGCTGCTCGACGAGCCGCTCGGCGCGCTCGACCTCAAGCTGCGCCGGCAGATGCAGGACGAGTTGAAGGCGATCCAGAAGCGGGTCGGCACGGCCTTCATCCACGTCACCCACGACCAGGAAGAAGCGATGGCGCTCGCCGATCACTGCGTGGTCATGAACGATGGCCGCATCGAGGACGAAGGGCCGCCCGACCGGGTCTATTCGCGGCCGACGACACGCTTCTCGGCCGGCTTCATGGGGGAAAGCACGCTTCTTGCCGGCACGGTCGTCGATGATGGAGCGGGCGGGTGCCGCGTGGAAACCTCTGTCGGGACCATGGCTCTTCCCAGCCGCGCGCCTGCTGGAAGCTCGGTCATGCTGGCTATCCGGCCCGAACACCTGCGTCTGCTTCCCTTGCCGGCCGGCTACAACGGATCGCAGGCGGCCACGGCCGGGATCGCGGGGCTCGGCGAAGCCGTCGTGACAGACGCCGTGTTCCAAGGCAGCTTCAGGCGTCTCCTGGCAGTTTCCAGGATCGACCCGTCGATCCGCTTCGTCGCCAAGGTGCCAGCCTCCGACGCGTTGCAGGCGGGCGACACTGTCGCGGTTTCGTGCCGGGCCGACGATCTGATCGTTCTGACGAGGTGACCATGGGCTCGCTTCCGACTATCGAGCACCGCCAATGGTACGAGACCATCCGTGTCGCAGACGGCGTCACGCTGATCCATGAGCCTTGGATAAAGCCGTTCTACCGCTGCAACATCTGGCATGTCCGAGGCCGCGACCGCGATCTGCTCTTCGACAGCGGGCTCGGGCATGTCAGCCTTCGCCGCCACGTCGCACTGGTGGCCGAACGCGAATTGGTCTGCGTTGCGAGCCATACGCATTTCGATCACATCGGATGCCATCACGAGTTCGCGGAGCGCATGGTGCATCGTGCGGAAGGCCATATCCTGGCAGATCCGCGTAACGAATGGACGCTGGCCGACCGCTACGCCACGAACGAGATGTTCATCGGCGTCCCCACGGGGTGGAACGCGGCGTTCTACAGGATCGCGCCGGCGGCGGCGAACCGCATCCTTGGCGATGGCGACATCGTCGACCTCGGCGACCGCGCATTCGAGGTCGTCCACACGCCGGGGCACTCGCCGGGCGGCATTGCCCTCTACGAGCGGAGGACCGGGATCCTCCTGTCGGGCGACATTGTCTATGACGGTCCGCTGATCGACGACGCTTATCACAGCCTCGTCGAGGACTATGTCCAGACCCTCGAACGCCTGCGCGGGCTCGATGTCGCCGTGGTTCATGGAGGCCATTTCCCGAGCTTCGGCCCGACGCGCTTCCGCCAGTTGATCGACGAGTATCTCGCCGCCAAGCGCAAGCCGGGATGTCATCTCGCATCGAAATAGCCTTCGCGGTTGGAGGCTGACGTTCGGCTCGGTCCCTTCGCCTTGTGGTCCCTGACGTCACATGAAATGATCGAAGCAGGCCAGAAGCGGGGCAGAGCTCTGGGTGGGAGAATGTCGTCATGGTGGCGACTCGCGCTGAGCGGCGGCTGGCGGCCATCATGGCCGCCGACGTGGTTGGCTACTCGCGTTTGATGGAAGCCGATGAGGCGGCGACGCTCGCTGCGCTCAAGACGCTCCGGGCGGACGTGATCGATCCGCTGCTCAGCGAGCACAAGGGCCGTATCGTCAAACTCATGGGCGATGGCGCTCTGGTCGAGTTCCAGTCCGTCGTCGATGCTGTCGCCTGTGCAGTGGCCATTCAGAGCGAGGTCGCCGCCCATGAGGTTGAGGCAAGCGCCGAGCGCCGATTGATCTTTCGGATCGGGATCAATCTCGGCGACGTCGTGGTCGAAGGTGATGATCTCTTCGGCGACGGCGTGAACGTGGCGGCCCGCCTCGAGCAGATCTGCCAGCCGGGTGGGGTTCTCATTTCGGGCACTGCCTATGATCACATGAAGGGCAAGCTCAGCCTGCCGATCGACTTCGCCGGCGAGCAAAAGGTCAAGAATATCGTTGAACCGGTTCGCACTTACAGCGTCCGGATGGCGGGGGTCAAACATGGATGGACCCTGCGCACGCGCCGGGTCCGACGCCTGCTGGCGGTCGCGGGTACAGCATTTGCTCTGCTTGCGCTGGCGGTGGCGGGGGCCTGGTGGCTGAGGCCAGTCGATGGCGCCGCCGCGAAAGCCTCTATTGCCGTCTTGCCTTTCGCGAGCATCGGTGGCGAGGAAAGTACCGGTCGGCTTGCCGACGGCATCACCGAGGACATCATTTCGGATCTCGCGCGCTTTCCCGAATTTGAGGTCATCGCCCGCCACTCAGTCGAGGCCTACAAGGATAAGACCGTGGATATCCGCGAGATAGGGAGGACACTCAACGTCGCTTACGCATTGGAGGGCTCGATCCAGCGGCAGGGAGATCGGGTCCGCATCACGGCTCAGTTGCTCGACGCGACATCAGGAACCCATCTCTGGTCCGAGCGATGGGATCGGCCGGTCGAAGACGTTTTCGCAGTGCAAACCGAGATTGCCGAACTCGTCACCAACCGGCTCGGCGGTGGTACGGGGCTCGTCGTAGGGGCCGAACGCAGCTTGGCGCGACGAAAACGGCCCGAAAACCTGACTGCCTACGAACTTTATCTTCTCGGCGGTGAGAAGATTGAGCAGTTGACGTCCGATAGCATCAAGGAATTGATTCAATTGCTCACGCGTGCCGTCGAGCTGGACCCAGAGCTCGCCCGAGCCTGGGTTGAACTCTACCATGCGCATATTCTTGCAAAGGCTTTCGGCATCGAAGACGCCGATACCGCGAGAAAAGCGGGGATGGACGCGGCCAAACGCGCCGTTGCCTTGGACCCCGGTGACGCTGAGGCGCATTCCGTGCTGGGAGCCGCACTCGCTGAACGAGGTGAATTTTCGCTTGCCAAGACCTCGTTCGACACCTCCCTGCGGTTGGCACCAAACGCGTTCGAGATCCTGACATTCTACGCAGCGTGGTCACCCAATCTGGACGAAGCTGAACTTGGTTCCGAGACGGCCGACAGAGCGGTCCGTCTTAATCCAAACTTTCCCACTTGGTCCGCTCAACTGTTCGGCTGGACTTATTTTGTTGCGGGTCGCCACGAGGATGCGCTGAAAATGCTTGGCCGGCTGACGCCGGAGAATTCCGCGGATTTTGGTTGGGTGGCGCGCGCTGGAGCACTCGCTTCGCTTGGGCGCACGGCAGAAGCGGCGGCGGCGGTGCGCCAAGCTCTCGAGCGGTTTCCCAACCTGACCGTCGAAAGTTTTGTCAACGGGCAGAACATGAGCGACAACCTGCGGCAGCATCTTGTCGAAACCATGCGCCTCGCTGGCTTCCCGTCCTGCGCCAAATTTCCGGCCGATTTTTCCGATGGGTCGGGTCGGCTGCCTGAATGCATTGCTCAGCATGAAAAGCAAAATTGAGCGCTACGCGTCAGGGAGGCGCGAATCCTGCTTGTGGAGGACAACAAGCATCGCAGCGCGTCCGCGACCAAGTCGCAACGCGGCACTCGATCGCTGGCCGACGATCGAGCGGAACCTTCTCGAGACTGTCGGTTCTTGATCCCCTCACTCCATCTGCCCACGCAGCGCTGCTTCCTCAGCTCCGTCCCCTTCCCCACCCCGGTCATCGTCGTCACGGCGCGCGACCAGATCCCGACCGCATCGAGCTCAACACGGTGCCGACGACTACCTGGTGAAGCCTTTCGATCTCGCGAGCTCCGGCGCGCATTCACGCGTCGCGCGCGTACGGTCAGCGGCCCAACCCCGTCCGAGCGGCGAGCTCGCCCTCGCCGGCCGAACGCCGCGCCTCCACCGGGCTGGCGATGTCGGCTCACCGCTCGCGAGTGGGCTGTTCTCGAACGTCTCCTGCTCGCCTGAACGCGGTGGTCTCCAAGCAGCAGATCGAGGACGCGCTCTACCCGTTCGGGCTGGGAGGTGCTGAGAGCAACACGGTCGAAGTCTATGTCAGTCGCCTTCGCAAGAAGCTCGGTCCAGGCTGTCATCAGCACGGTGCGCGGCGTCGGCTATCGCTTCGCGCTCGACGCGTGAGGATCGAGATCGTGTCGAGGATCTACCTTCGATCCGCCACCGCCTTTTGCTGTGGCTTGCTGGTCTGATCCTCGTCTTTGGTCACGGCCACCCTGATCGGCTCGCGCGTGCTCAGCGAAGAGATCGAACGAGATATTCGACAGCGCGCTGCAGCAAACCGCCAAACGGCTGCTCCCCCTGCTCACCGCCCCGGGCAAAGGCACGCCGGCCGGTCGAGCGGCGTCGCGGCAGCTGGCGACGACGATGCTGCTCTACCGCTGCTGACGCCGACAGCAGAGGTTCTGCTCAATCGCGCCACGCGCTGCCGGATACGTTCGATGAGAGGCTCGACCTGGGCTTTCGCGACAGCGCGAGCCATCGCGTGCTACCCTGGCGTCAGCAGACGGCAAGCTCCTGCAGATTGCCGATCTGTTGGCGAGCAGACGGGAAGCGGTGCGCGAGAGACTCGTGGCGCTCTTCCTGACCGCTGCTTTGCTCGTTCCGGTAAGGCTTCTGCGATCTGGCTCATCATCGGCCGCGCCATGGCACCGCTGACGGGACTGCGTCGCCAGATCGAACGACGCGACGGAGCCAATCTGGCGCCGCTGCGAACGAAGACATTCCCTCCGAGCTTCTCCCGGTCGTCGCGGCCGTCGACCGGCTGCTGGAGAGGCTGCGCGCTGCGCTCGAAGCCGAGCGCGAGTTCACCGCAAACAGCGCCCACGAGCTGCGCACGCCGATCGCCGGCGCGCTGGCGCAGACGCAGAGGCTCGAGCTCGAGCTGCCGCCCGGCGCCAGCCGCAGCGGCCGCGAGGATCGAGGCGGCCCTTGGAGCTCGCGCGGCTTGCCGAGAAGCTGCTCCAGCTCGCTCGCGCCGAAGCCGGGATCGGGCAGCTGCAAAAAGTCGATCTGGTGCCGGTGGTGGAGCTGGTGGTCGACGACTTCCTGCGCCGGCCCGGCTCGCCGCGATCGGCTCAAGCTCGACGTCGCCTGACCAGACCCGCCTGTCTGCGGCGCGTCGACGTCGACGCCTTCGCCATTGCGCTGCGCAACCTGATCGAAGAATGCGCTCGATGCATGGGCGACGAGAGCGCGACGCGGTGCGAGGTCGCGGTCGGCGATAATCGTCAGCCTGTCGGTGGTCAATGGCGGCGCTGGCTCGAGCCCACGAGCTTGCCGGCCTGAGCGCAGCGCTTCCGCCGCGGGCCGAGCCGGGCCAAGGGCACCGGGCTTGGCCTGGCGATCGCCAACGCGTTGGTGCGTCAGATGGGCGGCCGGCTCGAACTAGCCTCGCCGGCTCCCGGCAGGCCGGCGGGCTTTTGCGGCGCGATCGTCGTTGCGGCTGACCGGCACCGGCCGGCTCGGCCGAAGCGCCCCTACGAACCCGCGGCATAGACCACGAGGTCGCCCTTTTCGACCCGCTGGCGAAACACGACCTTTCCGCCATGCGGGCGCGTCGCTGTCCACCCGCTCGATGACGAAGCCGCCGGGGTGAGCGGCCAGCCAGGCGGCATTCTCGCCCTTGCCGATCTCGACGATCGGCCGTTCCAGCCGGGCGAGGAAATTCACTTCGCCCTGATAGCGGCCGGCAAAGGCCCAGTCGGCGCCCTTGTTGGCCGTGATCAGGGCGGCAAGTCCGGTGAGGTCATAGCGGTCGAACACGTGTGTGCAGCCGGCGACCAGTTGGAAAGGCAGGCGAGCACCACCATGATCGCCGACGCCCCGGCGCGGCACCCGCTGCGGGAACGGCAGCGGTGAGCCGCGCCAGCAGGATCATGGCAAGCGGCACCAGCGGCACCAGATAGTGCGGCTGCTTGCCGGAGATCAGGCTGAAGGCGGCCACCACGCCGGCCAGCCAGGCGATCAGCAGGCCGACCCGGCGCCGTGAGGGCGTGCCGCGCTCCGGCATGCGCCAGGCACCGGCGCGCCAATATTCCGGTCCGAACAGCCAGGGAATGCGACCAGCGGCAACAGGAGCAGATAGAAATAGACCGGCCGCGCATGGGCGCCCTCGACCGAGCCGGCGATCCGGCCGACCGCCTGCCGCCAGACCAGATTATAGGCAAAGTCGCCGACCCATGCGGTAAAGCGCCGGCCCCAGCCAGGCGAGCACCACGGCGAGCGCCACAGCGAGCGTCAGAGCGAGCCGCCGCCAGAGCCGCCCGGCAGGGATATCCGCCCGATCGCGCCAGAACGGATAGCCGAGCACCGGGACGGCGACATGGATCAGCACCACGGGACCCTTGCTCAGCACGCCAAGCCCCAAGGCGAGGCCGGCGAGGAGCGCTGGAGCTTGCCTTGCCGGTGCGGGCCAGCCTGATCAATGCCAGCATGACAGGCGAGCACGCAGGCGGTGAGCATCAGGTCGAACATGATCAAGGTGGAATAGACCAGGAAGACCAGCGCTGCCGACGACCAGCCAGGCGACACGGCGTGCCGATCCCGGTCTCGTCCGGAAACAGCGCCGCCGCCAAGCCGCGCGCGTCAGCCAGATCACCAGAGCCGAGACCGACACGTCGTCATCGCCGCCGCGCTCACCCGGCCGACCCCGGCCAGCGCCCAGACGATGTCGACCAGCCAAAACAGCAGCGGCGGCTTCTGGAAATACGGCTCGAAATTCGAGCGTCGGCACCAGGAAGCTGCGCTGGAGCAGCATCTCCCAGGCGACCGACAGATAGCGCGTTTCGTCGACCGGCAGCAGCGGACGGAACGCCATCGAAACGCAAAACATCAATACGAGCAGCAGATAGGGCCCGAACCCGTCCCAGCCTGACCGCGCGCGCGCTTCATGCCGGCTTGTTGTGACGGCGCTCCGCCGGCTCTTCGGCTGCCGCTCAGCTTGATGTTGCGGGCATAGATGAGCAAACCCGTCGCTTGGCCCATGATGAACACCGACGTCGCGCTGATGCATGCGCGTAAAGGAGCAGCACCAGCCCGCCCGACTATGCTGAAATACCAGAAGGCGCGTGGCATCGACGCTTCGGCGGCTCCGCTCGGAGGCAACCCACTGCACCAGGAAGCGCATGAAGAACATCGCCTGGCCGAGGAAGCCGATTGCAAGCCAAATCGTTGAGCCTTTCATCATGTCGTCTCCTCGCGGAACCTCCTCGCGGCGCATAGTCGCGCAGGCAGCCTGCGGCGCTGAAGCCATGCAGCGCCGCATGAGATCGACGGCGCCGACCAGCGCCCGGTTCCAGAACCCGTATTTGGACCGACCGTCGAAGGCGTGGCCCGATGCGAAACGGCGCACATGGGCAAGGCTGCACTCCGCCGCTCAGCAGCAAGGCCGGCAGAAAGCGGTGCATATGGTCGAAATACGGCAGCGCCAGGAAAGTCGTCTGCGGCGCATCAGCTTCAGACTGCAGCCGGTATCGCTCGGTCCGATCCCCCAGCACCCGCAGCCCGCATCCCGATTGGCGAGACGCGACGAGGACAGCCGGCGCAGGCCGCTATCCTTGCGGACTGCGCGCTGGCCGAGGACCGCCACGCTTGCCTTCACGACTAGCCGCTCTCCCGGTCATTGCGGTCGAAGAGCAGAGAGATTTCATCCGGGTCGTTCTGGAGGTCGCCATCCATGACAGCACCAGCAGATCCCTGAGTGGCGGTGCGGGCACCCGACAGGAAGGCGGCAGACTGTCCGAGCGGTATCCGCTGATGCGCACCACGCGGAGCCGAGGTTCACCTGAGCATCGGCCGTGCCGCAGGACGGGCGAGCGCTGTCGTCGGTGCTGCCGTCGTCGACATAGATGATCTCCGCGATCAGCGGGGAGCTACGTGCGGCGCCGATTTCGGCCACCAGTGCGTCGATATTGTCCGCTTCGTCGAGAACGGGCACGATCACGGAAATCAAGATCTTGAAGGCCTCGCGCTGCATTCGGCCGGCCATCCACTTTGACCGACCCTTGGCGCTTCTTGCACAGTATCCTGACACCAACCTGAACGGCTCAGATTGCGCCTCTAGAACCCACCCAACGGCAAGTTGCGGCCGCCGCTCGATGCGATCTCCCAAAGGGCTGTTGAAAAGGCGGCTCCGAAACGCATCGGGTCAAAATGAGGAGAGTGACCCTCTGCCGTAGCGTTTTGCAGCCGCTGCCGAACGTCATCAAGGGCGTTCTTCTCTTCAAGCATTTGGGTGGCAATCGTTTGGTACTCGCTCGGCGAGTTTGCTACGAGCTTGTCGAGACCGAACGCGCGCACCCAAGAGGCCCCCGTAAGCTCCCGAAGTGAGTTGCCAGCGCAGGTCAGGACCGGGGTTCCGCTTGCGAGCGCCTCGCAGACCGTAGTTGCCCCCGAGTAGGGGAAGCTGTCCAAATACAAGTCAGCAGCCGATAGGAGATTTCGGACCTGCTCGGGCGTCTGAGTTTTCAGCATGATGACGCGCCGACAATCGATGCCTCGTCCGGCGAGATGATGGTTGACGCGGTTGCGAAGCGTTGCAGTCGCAAAGTCCAGCGACCAGTTCGCTGCAAATGGATAGAGCACGAGCACGGCATTCGGGACCCCGCTCAAGATCCCCGTCCATCGCGCCAGAAGTTCATCCGAGAGCTTGTACGCCATCGCACCGCTCACGAGCATCTGCACGCCGGCGTCCAAGCCCAGCTCACGACGAACGTCATCTTTCGATGCCGATGGAGGATGCGGAGGAAAGGCGTAGGCACACTGCAGGGGCCCATCGATCCAAGCCAATCGCTCATGGTACTGAACGTCCGCGTCTGCAGGCTCGGTGGCACGACAGGACAGAGCGATATCGAAGCTGGAGAAGCCGCCCGTGGTGGGGCAAACGGCGCCGTGCCAGACCTGCAAGGGAGCAAGTCTGTGTGCCAGGATGGCCGACGTCTTTTCCCAGTCTGTCGCGTAACAGCCGGTCAGGAAGAGATCGAGGTCGAGTGCACGGATGGCGTCAACTGCACGGTCTGTGGATTTGCGGCTGAGACAAATTTCCTCGGCAAAGATCGTGCCGGTATCGAGCCCCCCGGGAGCTTTGTCCATGCGAATAAGCACCGGATGAAAGCGCTTGCGATCGAGGCCAGAATACATACCCAGGACTGCCCAGCCTTCAGGGTTGGGTAGCATGTCGCGGACAAGGACCCCGACCCGAATGAGATCTCGCGACTGCCTGGCCAGATAAGCTTTCGCGAGGCGCGCTCCAGAGCGAAGCAGCAAACGCTCGATGCAGCGGCTCCGCAAGCGGATGAGGTCGCGAAGCGATCCGGAGCCAAAAATCGCAACGGTGCTGCGCAGGGACGACAAGACGGAAGCCGCAAGGCGGAAATACGGACCCTCCGGATCTTCCCGGCTGAGGATGATGTCGACCTCCTGCAGCAATCTCGTCAAGAAGGCGCGGTAGGCGCGATGAGCGCTCTCGTTGTGCAACTCAGGCGATCGGCCGAGATACCCAGCCAGCGCCTCAGGATGCCAAAACAAGGGAGCGGGGAGCGACAATATGCTGGGGGGTAGTGGAGCTTCGTGCGCCGGACAGTAGAGCATCGAAAGGAGCCAGGTCCGCAGATCGACCGCCGCGCTCTCACCGACGACAGATTTGCTTGACAGCAGCTGCTCCAAGCCATCGCTGTCGAAGCCTTGTTCTGCCATCGCCTGACCCAACCGAGCCAAAGCGCGCATCGCAGCCTCGTCAGCGACAAGGAGGAGGAGAGCCTTGTCATCGCATCCAACCAATTCGTTCGACAGGTCAACTCGGAGTTGGCCTAGCTCGTGACAATGAACCGGCGCAGGTCCTCGTTCGAGAGCGGAAATAACCTGGCGAGTCAGCTGCTGGAAGGAATGGGACGGAAATCGAGGTTGAAGTTGACTTGGCTTCATTGGAGCGCGCGCTGTGCCGATGAGTTCGATGCTCTTGAGCACCACCATGGCCAAGGACATGTCTTGGGGGACTTCGCCAGCATCGGGCGCATATGCGGAATGAACCACCAGGTTCGCCGCCTCTCCGGCGGGCGATGCCGGCAAAGGTACGTCGACCGCACCCGGGCCATCCAGCTGCGCAACGGCCAGCCACTCGCCTCCATCTGTCACGCCGACGATGTGCCTCAACCCAGGCGACGCTTCCAACCCTGGTTCAAGGTGCAGTCGAAGGGTGAGCTCATCGGCTTCGTCTGGCAGCTCGAGACTGAGCGCAGCTTCAGGACGAAGATTGTAGTAGCCTTCCCCATCTGGCGCGGGAGTCCAGCCCGATCCAAGAAGCCGCTCGCCAGGGTGTTGCGGCATGCAAAGCGCTTTCTCTCCCAGATTGAGTGGCGCTGGCGCAAGCTCCACGTCCAATGCTCGCAAGCCGATCTGGAAGATGTGCAGTCCCGGGCCATGGGAGCCGACTGCCGGCTCGAAGTAGAGCATCAGATCATGCTTCGTTGCCTGGCCTCTCGCAAACGGAAGAAGGATGCTCAAACTCGGGGTGCTTCCTACCATTCCGGTGAACAGTGGCCGCTCCTCGCTGGTCACGGTCAGCCAACCTGGCGAGGGATCAGGTCCCAGGTCGAGGAGCAGCGCGCGGGGCCTGTCCGAAAAAGCCGAGAATCTTAGATGTGCGGCATCGCCGCGCATCGCAGCGCTGCCATCTGGACCAGCTTGCCAATCTGCCGAAACCTGAGAGTTTGTGAGTATTTCAGCTATCGGCCGCAATCCACGATCATCGAGATACGGAGCTGCTGGCTGCGGGGTGGTGGAGAGCTCGATGCCTGCAACATGGGGCGGCTCGCCTGCTCCTGCCTCCCAACGAAGCGCCAACAAGAAGCGGCGCACGACTGCCCAGGGCGAGCGAGGGATGAAGAAGCGCGGCCGCAAGGCCGGTCCGGGCATACCCTCCCATACGATGTCGCCATTGAGCGTCAGCGCCAATTTGGATCGGCTGCTGCCTGGAGCGATGCCGACCGTGGCGACCAAGTCACATGGTGTCGGATCGACGACGAAGTCGATCTCCGCCTCCCGAGTTCTCCACGTCGTGCCCTCGGCTGGACGAGGGACCTTGATATCAGATGCCCCTGCGCTCGTTAGATCTATCCAACGATCGTAGGGCAAACGGTCAGGCCATCGCGACCTGCGGAGTCCGTCGGACTTGCGAAAATCGGGCTGAGGAATGTTACGATGCTTGTCGGGCCCCACTGCTCTCAGCTTGAGGGAAGATCCAGCTCCTCGAAGCTTCTGGGCGCGATAGCGAAGAGCTTCTCTCAGGACCGGCGCGTCTTCAGCTTGTTCGACGAACAAGTCCGCAACATCAGCCAATCCTGTGAGCGCATCGGCGATGTCTTCGCGATTGGCCGTTTCGCGGAAGGGATTGGGAACTTCGTCGAGCGAAAAGGCATAGTTGTTGCCGCCATGAAGACGATAGGATCCCAGAACCTGCGGGACATGGCCGAAGCGGCCAAACAGTGCCGCGGCTCTTATCAGATAGCAGTCGGCACTGATCCGCCACCTCTCCTCTGGCATCGGTAGGACAGCCTCGAGAAAGTGCCTTGAAAACGCCGTCCCCGTAGTGGGCGGAAACGAAAAGGTCCCCGTGGCGAGCAGCCGAGGGCGGTTGTCCGATCGATCCGCATTGATCGAGGGAGCATATAGCCCCGTGCTTCTACCGGTCTCGTCGACGGTCTCGAGGCCGTAGGTCAGGGCTGTAAAGTCTCTGCTCCAGTGGCCAACGATGGTCTCGACCGCTTCGGGCCAAAGCAAGTCATCGGCGTCGACGAACGACACGATGTCACCTGTTGACGCTCCGAAACCGACGTTAAACGCGGTCGCCTGGCCGCCGTTCGCTGTCGAGATGACACGCAGGTTCCCGGCGAATCTCTCGAGGATCTGGGCTGTCAAATCGGTCGAGCCGTCATTGACGACGATCAATTCATCTGCACGGCGGGTCTGGCTGAGAAGGCTGACCAGGCAGCTTTCAAGAAAATGCCCGTAATTGTAGCAGGTCACGACCAGGCTGATCGTCGGGTCGGGCACGAATGTCGGAAAATCTTCGTCGCTCGCCGGCTCGTCTGACCCCTTTCCAACGCGGCTTTCACAAGGCCTCATTTCGCGGCCTCGATCACCGATTTGGAGGCTTTTCCGAGCCGTCGCTGACCGGAACGCAACCGAACTCTCGGGTGCTCTCGATCGCTGCCAATCGCAACGATCCTGCATACAGCGCCACCCAACATTCCAGGACCAGAAGCTCCGACCGCACTGGCCGCGACGATCGCGTCGCATTCGATGAGGAGGAGCGGTCCGGACGATACGTCAGCACCAGAAATCCGCAGTCGAAGTGACTGAACGCCGCTTCGCGTCGTTTCTACACGTTCGGTGCCGCATGTCAAGCGACAGTCGCTGCCCCGGAGTTTCCAGCGTTAGCACGACGACGTCCAAGGCGACCGTGTCATGTGGAAGTGGGGGTAGCCGAATTGACCCGCTGTGGCCGGCGAGCCAGACAGCCTCGTCGAGCGCCGTATGCCATCTGCTCGGATCCTCTACGAAATCCCGGAGCGCGGTCGGATCGAATTCCTGGGCACTCCGCCCCGGCTTGGCGTGCTTTGGGCGACAGGGTCGCGGCTGGGCGGGAACCAGCTTGACGGAACGGAGTGCTAACATCCCCTTGGCAGCATTGACGACGCCGCTCAATGTCAGCGCCTGGTCGTCCCCATCAGGCATGTCTATTGCGATCAGATTGTCGGGTCCAAGCCAGCAGTCAAAGTTCCGCCCGCCCAACGAGAAATTTGCAGCAATCGGCGCGGTCCAGCCTGGCCCTGCCGTGATTTGGACGAGAAGACGCATGTCATCGAGCCCGTATGGGATCGACAGATCCAAACTGAACTCCGGGTTCACGATCCTCGCCGCTGCTCCATCCGGCACCAGGCCGTCGGACCGACACATGTTCGAGCCAACAAGCAAACCCGCGCCCACCTCGATGTTCGGAAGGAGCGCTAGACAACCCCCCTGCATTGTGTTGTCCAACCGAAGACTGCTGAGCTTGAACCTCGGCCATTGTCCCGAAGGATCGCTAAAGATCGAAAGATCGACTGCAATTCGTCCCGGACCGGCAGCAGTGGCCGGCAACATGACGGTGAAAGAGCGGTCAAATGATCTATGGACCTCGACCAGAGCACCGTTGATGGATACCTGCAGGCTCTCTCGAAGATCGACGCCGGGGTCTTCTGCAAGAGTGGACGTAAGCGCGTGCGAGCCTGCTTCTGCCAAGGAGAAGCTGATCCGACCCCTGTCGCCAATCAAGCAACACCCGGTCTCGTCGGGCCAGTCCCATCCCTCTGCCAGCAGGTCTGAACCAGTCAGAGCCGACTGAGAGCGTGACGTTGGCTGCCCCATTTCGACCTGACTGGCGACTGGGAGATACGGAGCTCTCGGCAGCGCTGTCGGTAGCAACCTAAGTTCCAGTGATTGCAGGAAAAAGCGTCCGACATCGCCCGGCAGGACGGAGAACACCAGACAGGCCGCGCGGGCACCTGGTGCTCCATGACCGGTCCAGCGTCGCAGCAGTTCCAGCGGCAGCTGTAGATCGAAGCTCCCAGCCCCGCGCAGTTCGACAACATCGAGCGGAACCGAGTTGAGATGCACCCTGAAGCGGCGAATAGGGTCCTCCTCGGACAGGGCAAAGGTCACCCGGACAATCCAATGGCTGGCAATTTCCGGCAGTCGAAAGGCAAGACTTGCCTGGTCAGCATCCATGCGCAGGCCGTCGAGAGTCGATTCGGTCCACCCATGCCCGACAATCCCCGACCCATCCGGGTCACCAACGAAATTCTCGTATTTGCGCGCGGTGAGGCGCGGCCATGTGGAAGGCCCGGCCATCCTCTTGAGATGCTCAAAGGGCAAACCATCTTCGCTCCCAACAAGGTTGATAGGAGGTGGCCCCAGGCCAAAAATCGATCTGAGCGGGAGGAGCGCGTGACCAAGTCTCGTCCGATAGGGGACTGAAGCGGATCCCAGCGACCGAAGCAGAGCCGCCCATGCGATGCCGGCAAGCGATCGCCTGGATCGCCGCTTCCCCTGATTGGAAAACAGAAGCCGGCTGTCGTTTGCCAGCGCTAGCTGCTCCGCGAGCGCACGCGGCAACCAGTGGCTATGATCTGAGAGAAGATCATCGAGAGCAAGTTGCTGACGAGCCGCTCGCTCCGGCTGCAAGTACGGCTCAGAGCCTAAAACCCTATAGTGTCCGTTCTGACCATGAATACGATACTGGCCAAGAGGTAAGTCCAGGTCCTTGGTCTCGCCGAGCAGCGCGCAGGCGAGCGCCAGATAGAGGTCGGCACACAGCGCCCAATTTGCCTCGGGCATCGGCAACACCGCATCCAGGACGCCCCGTGGAAAGGCGTTCCCCGAGGTGGGCATGAAAGAAAATCCCCCGCAGGCCCAAAGCCTTCCAAGCAAGTCGCCGCGAGCGGCAGGCGCACCGTCGAGGTAGAGTCCGATGGGATTCCCTTCGGAGTCGATTGTCTCGAGCCCGTACTGAAGCCGCGAGACCCCACGGATCATCGCAAGTCCAATCCTGTCCACGGCGTCGGGTAGCAGCCTGTCGTCGGCGTCGAGAAAGACCACGATATCGCCACTGGCGTAGCGAAAGCCTTCGTTGAAGGCGGATGCCTGGCCGCCGTTCGCTTTCAGCACGGGGACTATTCCTGGCATCGCCGCGATCAATTCGGCGGAGCCGTCCAACGAACCATCGTCGACGACGACCACCTCGAGTGGCGAGACCGTCTGGTTGAATGCACTCTCGACCGCCGCCCCGACGAAGCGCCTATAATTGTAGTTGGTGATGACGATGCTGACGGACTGCCGCAGCGGCTTGCCAACCGCCGAAATCGCCTCATCAAGCGCCGCCGCGAGCTCTTCCGGGTCGTTGGGCAGGTCGTTGAAGAGGGTGTCGACCGCCAGGGCAAGCCTGATCCGGTCGCGGTTCATCTCGAGCGACGGCTTCACGCCGAACCGCTCCGGGCGGGAAACGGCCGGGAGCAGGGCTGAAACCTTCCGAAGGTCGCCCTCATCAACCCTGCCTGAAAGCCGCGACAAACTTCCGACCAAGGCCGAAACAGCGTCGCCATCGAGCATCTTGCGGAATTTCGTAACCAGGCGTTCAAGCCGCAGGTCGTCTTTTGAACTTCCGCGCGAGTCGAATTCGGCAAGCCGCCATCTGCTCGGTGCCGCTGCTTTCTCCACAGCGATCACCGGCATTCCCTCCGACGCCGCTGCGGCTAAGAGGCCTCTCATGATCAGGATCTGCACTCCCACAGGTGAGGATGGCCGTGACCCGGGACCAATCTGATCCGAATGGCTCAACGGACTGGCAAGTGATCCCGCGAGCCGAAAGCAGGTCGGTCAACCCCAAAGGACCCGCAAAATTGCGGAAGGCTGCGGAGGTCAGGCAGACGCTGGATTGGCCCGCCTTCGTGACGTACCCTCGCTCGTCCACCATGCAGGTCCTGCAAAAGCTAGTATTGACGCTCTCGGCTCTCACGGACTGCCACCACCTTGGGGGCTGCTCCGGCGCGGGGCAAGTTGGCGCTCACACGCGGCGGCAGCGCGCTCACAACCGAAGGATCAAGCCCGGCCACGGCCGCGGGTGAAAGAGCCACGAGAACCGACGCCGGCATCGCACCCAACAGCGGCGGGATGCAGCGACTGCTTGGAAAGCCGGCGAGCATCGCATTGACGTCACGGGCCGATTTCGACTGAAGCGCTCTGGCGCAAAGCGCGCGCTCGCTGCCGTCCGGCAGCCCCGCCACGCTTCGCTCGGCGCGACCTTGCCTCGTGAAGGGATTGTCCACCAGGCAGCCGACCTGGGTCACCGCAATGCCACCAAGAGAAACGCCAGCTATCAATGACCGGGTCAGAGCTGACAGCTTTTCGTCTATCGGCATCGGAAGCTCCAAGCGACGCGGAACGGGAACCTCATAAAATTCATAGTTACACAAATATAGTTGTGAGCCTAGCCTGCGGCTTAGCATTTACCCGGTTTGAAGGTATAATTGAGTTTGAGCGGAGGCAGACTAGGACTACGCGGGTGCTACGGAACCTTCTATCAAGCTCGTGCGAAATTGAGAAAGCTGTCGTTCGCCTTTTCACGGCGGTGCTCCTCGCTGTCGTCGTTGCCGTGTCTTCAACCGACTTGGCCGCGGCCGAACGGGTGGCCCTGGTCATCGGCAATGGCGAGTATCGCAACGCGCCGAACCTTCGGAACCCCTCACAAGATGCCGAGGCGATCACCGCCAAGTTGCAGGGGCTCAAATTTCAGGTGACGACGGCCGTCAATGCCGATCTGGCGTCAATGCGTTTGGCACTGAAAAATTTTTCCACGAAGGCACATGGCGCCGACATCGCGGTCGTTTTCTACGCCGGTCACGGTCTTCAAGTCGATGGTGAGAACTACCTCCTCCCGGTCGACGCTGGCTTGCAGTCCCGAAGCGACTTGATGAAGTCGAGCCTTGCTGCCTCCGAAGTCTTCAAGAGTTTGGTTGACGCGCAGCCCAATGCGGCAGTGCTCATTCTCGACGCTTGTCGCGACAATCCATTTGCCAAGATGGTTTCAACTGCACCAGGACTTGCGAGCGGAAGCGTGTCCGCCGGCGCTTTGGCTCAACGTCCAAACTCAGCCGGCATGCTCATTGGTTTTGCTGCCGCCCCTGGAGCGGTGGCGTTCGACGGCGGCAACGGAAACAGTCCCTTCACCACGGCCCTGTTGCAGTGGATCGATCGCCCGGGACTTGAAATAGGAACGATGCTGCGCCGAGTCCGCAGCACGGTGGTCGAGCTGACGCGCGGAGCGCAGGTGCCGTGGGTCGAGGAGTCTCTGCTGAAGGAGGTCTATCTCTATCCTGCAGAGACGGGGACGTCTGCGAATGGGGCCGTTGGCGAGGGTGTGGATGTCGCACTCCTCGATAAGTTGCGTGCCCTCAGCCTCCCCGAGGAACGGGTCGCCGGGAGCGAGTTCTACAAACGATTGACCGGGAATATTGAGAAGGCAAAGCTGATCTTGGCCTCGTCTGGAGGTGCGCCTTCCCATGACGATGAAGAATTTGTCAGTCAGGGGCTTGTTTGGCTCTCGATCCGTGGGAGTTCGGATCCGGAGATCTTCCAGAAGTACCTGGATGTCTATCCGAGCAGCCCTTTTGCCGACGTTGCAAGGGAACGGTTGGCAAGCGTTCAGACCTCGCTTCAGTCTAGAACCGACAAGCTGCTGCCCCAGGAAACCAAGGCCGGCATCCTCATCGTCGGGATAATGGGCGAGGAAGACTACGCCCAGCCCGATCTCCCTGACTCGCCCGCGATTGAACAGGGAATCGCTCTATCAAGCACGGTCGAATTGGAGGATGGGCAGCAAATCGGAGGCTTGATCATCGAGGACATGTCAGCCGGCGACGCCGTCGCTCCGGATGTCGTTGCGCCGACCCCCGGGTTAGCCACGGAACCAGTTGATCATCCGTCGAAGGCCGAGCCTCAGGTCGAGCCCCTTCAGCCACCGGCAGCCGAGACCAACGACGAGCCGTCGTCTCCGCCTGAGGTCCAGGCTGCTCTTCCGACCGAAAATGACGAGAAGCCGGCCCAGACGCCGCCCGCCGCCAAGGTGGACGACCCTGACGTTGCGGCTGCCGTCCAGACTGCGCTGGACAGGGCGAACGAAGTGTCTCTGGGGCTCGGTAGCAACGCCGTCTCGGGTGTGCAGGCCCTGCTTGCTACGGCGGGGAAGTACAAGGGCGAGATCGACGGCAGTCTCGGGGCCGGGACACGTGCGGCGATAGCGGCATTCCAAAAGAGCGAATCCTTGAGTGTGGACGGTCACCTGAACCAGCACACTCTCCAGCGTCTTGTTGGGCGTTATGGCCCGAAGACGCTGAAGGGCGAGTTTGACCTCTCCAAGCGTGATGCAATTCATCTGATCGCAGCTATCGCGGCTCGGGGGCCTGATGCCAAACCGGTCGTGCTGCGGGTGGCCGCCATCGATCGCAACGATTCGGTGCACGCCTTCTGGTCCGACCTGGCTTTTGATTTTGAGTCCGCCCACCCGGGCTATCGGGTCGAGATTTCCCATCAGCCGGACCACGAGTACAAGGCGACCCTCCTTGGAATGCTTGGGTCCGCGACACCGCCCGACATCATGCACACCTGGGGCGGCGGTCATCTCGACGCGCTTCGCGAGGCGGGCTTTGCGCGCGACCTGAGTGAAGAAATGTCGAATGGATGGGCGATGGAGTTCAGGCCAGGTCCGCTTCAGTCTTATGTTCGTGATGGACGGATATTCGGGGTCCCAGCGTCGGTCGAATTGGTCTCGCTCTGGGCCAACAAGGCGCTGCTCGCCAAGGCGGGCGTGACTTCCACACAACTTGCGAACTGGGATGGAGTGTTGGAGGCAGCCCGGAAGTTGAAGGCCAATGGCATTGTCCCGATCGCAGTGGGCGGGCGTGACCGTTGGCCATTCCAGTTGATCTGGGGGAGCATGGCAGAACAGATCGGCGGCCGCGAAGTCTTCGATAGCATCTATGCAGGCACTGGCGACGCCTTCCTCGCACCGGCATTCATCGAGGCGGGCAAGCGGCTTCGCCAACTTGCCGATCTCGGAGCATTCCAGCCTGACTTCATGAACGAAAGCGAGGGCGATGCCGGGATGCTGTTCTCGAAGGGCCAGGCCGCCATGGTTATTACAGGCAATTGGCGCCTCAACACGATGCGCTGGAATTGGCCTGGTGGCTTCGATCAGATGAAGCAAGAGCTGGTGCGTCTCGACATCCCAGGCTCCTCCGGCTCGGGTGAGGGCCCGCTCACTTATGGCGGGGTCGACGGTTACGTCGTCAACAAGAAGGCGCCCGCGATGGCCGTGGAGTTCCTGCGTTTGCTCACGTCGCCAGCCGCTCAGAGCCGGATAGCCGAGCTCGCCGATAGCGTCCCTTCCGTCTCCGGAGCAGATCTTTCTATAGCCGATCCATTCGTTGGTGGGGTGGCAGATGCGTTGCTGCGGAGCCGCTATCATCAGCTCTACATTGATCAGGCGCTCGGCCCAGTCACCGGGGAAGTCGTGAACGATGTGGCGACAAGGCTCGCGACGGGCAAAATGCAGGGTGAGGACGCAGCTCGTGAGATCAATCTTGCCTGGGAACAGTCGCTGGTCGGTACGCCAACGCGCCCCTAGGAAGTGCGGCAGAATTTCATGTCTTCAGTTCGTGGCGTATCTGCTCGAAGAGGCGAAAATCCGTTCCCTTGGCGACGACCGCCTGAGGGTCTGACTCGATCATGGCGGTCTCCTGCATGCGCAGCGCGTAGAACCGTACCGAGGCATCGGGATCGAAGTCTCGCCATACGTCGTAACGGGTGGTATCGCGTAGCGTGCGCAACCCGATATCGTAGCTGGAGACGAAACCCCGATCGACCAGCTGCCTCGCGCTCCACGATGGATTCCTCGCGCAGAAGTCGGCCCCTGTGAGGATCGCTCTGAGCACACTTTTCGTGGCCATCGGATACCTGTCTACGAAATCAGAGGTGGCAGAGATCATGCAGCAGTAGTGCTGTGACCAGGGGTGGTCGACGGTCGTGTTGAGGATCGTATGGCCGATCCCCTTGGCATGCAGTTGCAGGCTTTGCGAAGGCCCGAACAGATAGGCATCGAACTTTCCTTGCGCAAAGGCCTCGGCCGGGTTGCTGTCCTGGACGACCCACTCGATGTCTTTGACGGGATCGAGCCCGATATAGCTCGCCATTAGCGCTACCAGCACGTGCGACGGTGCGTCCGGATCGTGCATGCCGACGCGTCTGCCCTTGAGGTCCTTGAAGCTCTCGATGTGGTCGTTCGCGATCAGCTCCAAGCAGCCGGCGTGTAGCCCGCATAGGATTTTGATGGGCACACCGGCATCAATTGAGGCGATATGGATAGGCACGTAGTTCACACTGAAATCAGTCTCGCCACGTGCGATCCATACCGCCGGATCTTCGCTCATGTCGCCATGCACGTATCTGACGTCGGCAAAGCCTTCGGCGCGAAGCAGGTCGCCCGCCAGAAGCAGTCCGCCCCAGCAATAGCCGCCGCCAATTAAGATTGGCAGCCGGACAGAATTTGTTTCGGGGAGTGTTTCAGCGCAAACAGGCGTCGAGGTGCCGAAGAGGCCAACACTACCAGCCGCCGCAATGCCAGCGAGGAGTGTGCGACGATTTTGAATGGCTCGCATCGGACCGCTCCCTTCTCGGAAATGAAGAAAGATACCAGCCAGACTCTACTTCGTCAGAAGCCAGTTCAGTGACTTGCTGAAAAACCCGGAGTTTGGAGCGCGCGCTTGCGGAGTCTCTACCTCCCGCCGCTGGCCCGCGAACGATCACCAGCGATGAGCTATCATACGCCTTGACTGTTCTTATAGCGAGACAAAGCTTGACACGACCGACTGCGGATTTTCGCAAGCTTTCGCTGCGGGCAAGACTTGGTCGAGCCTTCATCATTCGCTGCAGCACCCGGACTATTCAGACGAAGCGAGCAAGCGGACGATTTCATAGGCCGGCATGGGGCGATGAAAGCCTTTGAGCGCCATTTCTCCAACCGGGAGGGATTCGACCAGGGATTCGACGGCAGCAAGAACCTTTTGGCTGACGAGGATCTGGCGCGGTTTCGCCTCCTCGCACAAGCGGGCTGCATGATTGGGCACGGTGCCGATCACCGCATAGTCGGACCGTTGGTCGAACCCGATTCGTCCAATGGTGGCATGGCCACGGGCAATGCCGATCCCGAAGCCAAGTTGGTGACCCCGCTTGAACCATTGCTCGGAGTGCTCTTCGATGGCGTCGCGCATCGCCACACCCATGGCGACCGCCTTCTCGGTGTGATTGTCAGTCGGCAGCGGGTCGTTGAAAACCACGACCATTCCGTCGCCGACGAAACGCTCCAATGTTCCGCCATAGCGGGTAATCTGCGCCCCAAGGCAGGAATGGTACTCGCTTAGGACGGCCATGACTTCCTCCGGCTCGGCCGTCTCGGCGAAGGAGGTAAAGCCTCGCAGGTCGCAGAAGACGACCGTGACCTCGCGACGGTGGCTCTGCAGCAACCCTTCTCCATCGCCTGCTGCAATGATGAGGTCGGCTACCTGCTCGGGTAGGAACCGCCTCAGTCTGGCCATTCGTTCTATTTCCGTGACCTGCTGGCCTACCTTGTGTTCCAGGGTGCGGTTCCAGTGGGTCAGCTGCTCTGCTTGTTCCTGCAGGCGCTGTGCTTGGCTGGCAACGGTATCGTGGAGGGCCTTCTGCCGCAGCATGGAGCGCACGCGCGCCACCAAGGCGCTGTGCTCGAACGGCTTCGTGAGGTAGTCGTCGCCGCCCGCATTCAGTCCCTCGACGACGTCGCGCGTGTCGGCCTTGGCGGTGACCAGAATGACAGGGATGGACCGCAGGGTGTCGTCCTGCTTGAGCATGCGCACCGCGCTGATGCCGTCGAGCTTCGGCATCATGATGTCGAGCAGAATGAGGTCCGGCTTGAGTTCATGCGCCTTGGCAAGACCCTCTTCGCCGTCTGCCGCGGTCTCGACGCGATAGCCGTTCGCCTCGAGTCGCATCCGAAGGATCTCGAGATTTTCCGGCGTATCGTCGACAGCGAGGATGAGTGGTGGATCGTGCACGTTGGCTTGCCTCGGTCAGGCGAGGAACTCGTGGATCGTCGCCAGCAACTGGCGCGGGCTGAACGGCTTGGCGAAATAGCCGTCGCAGCCCGCGGCGCGCGCCTTGGCCTCGTCCCCCGACAGAGCGTAGGAGGTCACGGCGATGATGGGGATATGTCGGAGCGCCGGGTCGGCCTTGATCCGACGCGCCGCCTCATAGCCGTCCATCACCGGCAACTGGATGTCCATGAGGATGAGGTCTGGCTTCTGGGCCATAGCTGCCGCGACACCGGCGGCGCCGTCCTCGGCCTCGATCAGCTCATAGTCCGTGATTCCGATGAGATCGCGCAGGATCTGGCGGTTGTCTTCGGTGTCTTCCACCATCAAAATCCGTTTGGTCATGCCGCTTGTGCCCCTTCTCCCACTCGGATTGGCACTTTGACGCGAAACGTCGAACCCGTACCAAGCATGGACTCGACCTCGAGCGTCCCGCCATGCATCTCGATGATGCGCTTGGAGATCGCGAGACCAAGCCCGGTCCCGCCTTTCTGCCTGGTGCTGCTGCTGTCGACCTGTTGGAACTCCTCGAAGATGAGGGCCTGGTCGTTGCCCGCAATGCCAGGTCCAGTATCCTTGACCGCGATCTCAAACTGACCGTCGACCGCGCCAGCCAGGATGTCCACCGCACCGGCTTCGGTGAATTTGACCGCGTTGCCGGCGAGGTTCAGCAGCACCTGCGTCAGTCGCCGTTCGTCACCGCGGCCGATCGGCAGGTTGTCCGTCACGCTGGTGGTCAGCGACAGTCCTTTCGCGCGTGCCAGAGGCTCGATGGCCGTGACGGTCGATCGCACGATCTGACCGACCGAATAGTCATCTAGCGACAGGGTGAGCTGGCCAGCCTCGATCTTGGAAAGATCGAGCACGTCGTTGATAAGCCCGAGCAAGTGACGACCGTTTGCCTGCACGCGCTCGACCGTCGCCCTAGCCTTGTCCGGGAGCTCGCCGTAGATCCCGTCAACCAGAAGCTCCGTGAAGCCAAGCACCGAGTTGAGTGGCGTCCGCAGCTCGTGGCTCATGTTTGCGAGAAATTGCGACTTGTGTCGGCTGGCCGCCTCGAGCTCGCGGCCTTTTTCCTCGATCTCGCTGAACAGTTTGGCGTTTTGGATCGCCAACACGGACTGAGCCGCGAAAGTTTCCAGAAGGTCAACGACCCGCTCGTCCAATTTCCCGGGCTCACGCCGTCTGACCACGAGCATACCCACGACCTTGTTGGGCCTGAGAAGCGGGACGATCACGACGCTCCGATATCCGGCGTCGAGGACGACCTTCAGCGTCGGCGGCAGCGCCCCTCTGCTGATGTCTTCGATCTGCAGCGGCGATCGGCGGCCTACGGATTCGCCAACGGCAGGGTCGTCCAGACCGATCGACACGGCCGAGAGCGCGCCGATGAGTTGGTCGCTCATGCCGTAGGTCGCACGAAGACGGAACCTCTGGCTGGTGCTGCTGAAGACATAGATGCTTCCCGCGTCCGTATCCGACAGCTGAACCGCCTTGGCCACGATGGTGCGCAGCACCGTGTCGAGGTCGAGCGTCGAATTGACCGCCTGGCTGACTTCACCCAATGCCTCGAGTTCGCCGACCGACCGTGCGAGTTCCGCCGTGCGGGCCTGAACTTCCTGGTAAAGGCACCCCAGCCGCTCCGAAGTCTGGTTGACGTTGGCGGCGAGCACGCCGAGTTCGTCTTTGTTGGAGACCGAAACCCTCCGGGCGAAATCGCCCGCTGCGATCTCGCTGAGACGCGTCTCGATCTTTCTGACCGGCTCGACGATCGACCAGGAGATGACGTATCCGAGGCCAAGAGCCAGCAAGATGCTCGCCAGCGCAAACGAGACGACGATCAGTCGCGACTTTTCATACGCCCCCTCGGTGGCCTCGATGGCGCTCACCATGTCAGCTTCGGCTATATTGACGAGTTGGTTTGTCAGGCGCTCCAAGCGATCGGCCGAAGGCATGATTTCTTCCAGCTGGACCTTCCGCGCGTCTTCGGTGCGACCGGCCCTAATCAGCGTTGCGACATGCGTGACGCCAGCCGCGAGCCGGTCGTATTCCTGCCGCACCTCCCCGAGCACCCCGGCCTCGCTCTCGGCGACGAACTCCATCCGGTCGAGGTCGTAGCCGAACTGGTTGAGCTGCCTCAGTGCCGTGTCCAGCAGGCGCTCGTCCTGCAGCAGGAGCGCGGTCGAGATGCTGTAGAGCTGGGCGGTCGTGTCGTGTTGAACCTGGCGATAGGCAGCGATCCTGCGCTCCAGCTCGATCAGCGCGTTCGTCTGGTCGTTGACTCCACTCAACACCTGAAGTCCGACGGACCCGAGCACGATGAGCAGGCCAACGATCGACAGAAAGGCGATCAACAGCTTGGTCTGGACGCGCGCCGGCAGGCGCGCAACCCAGTCTACCAGACGATTGGTGAGGTTACCTGTCTTCATCTAGGAGGTCGACGAGGTCACCCCGGAACTCCTCCAGGTCAAATCCGGCACCCATATACTGTACGCGCAAAATTCCCTTCGGGTCGATGATCGATGTCAACAGCGTATGGTCGACGTCGCCATTCGAATTCTTCATCGCCACGACGCCGTATTTCATCCCGACCTCGCGGACTTCTGCGGGGTCGCCGGTCAAGAACCACCAACCCTTGAGATCGGCGTCGAAGCTCTCCGCATACTGCTTCAAGACCTCCGGCGTGTCATGCTCTGGATCGACGGTGATCGAGACGAACGCGACCTTGGGCCCGAACGCGTCGCCGAGTCTTTCTTTCACGCGAACCATGTTGTCGGTCAGCATCGGGCATACGTCCGTGCACGAGACGAAAATAAAGGCAACTGCGACGACCTTGCCGCGAAGGTCGCGAAGCGAAACGCGTGCACGGTCTTGGGAAATGAGGGCAAAGTCCGGTGCAGGTCCGATGACCGGTAGGCGCTGGTCGTGACCTGCGTCATGCGCCTGCGCCGGGGCCGCAAGGATTAGGCCCACCAGCAGAGCGTATTTTGGAAAGCCGTTCACGTCTTCAAATCGCCCTTCGTCGTGCCGGGAAGTCCGGCCGCAGTCGGCCGAGGTCGCTTGGAGGCGACCTGCTCACGTCTTTAGCTCATGCTTCAGCTCATTGAGGAACCGGAAGTCGGTTCCGTTGTCGATGATCTCCTGCGGACTGGACTGGATCATGCCGGTCTCGCGCATCCTCAGAGCATAGAAACGCACCGTGTCTTCAGCGTCATACTCCCGCCACTTGCCGTGCGGGGCATCGTTCAGCGTGGCAAGGGCATAGTCGTAGCTGGGAAGAAAGCCGCGATCGACCAGCGCTTGTGCCGCTCCTTCCGGATCCGACGCGCAGAAATCTGCTGACTTGAGGATTGCGCGAAGGACACGCTTGGTTGCTACAGGATTGTTCTTCACATAGTCGGCATTGGCCGCAACCATGCAGCAGAAATACTGAGACCAGGGATTGTCCTTGCCGATGTCAACGACCGTATGGCCGGTAAAGTTCTTCTCGGCGCGCAGGATTTGCGGTTCTGGCGTCGCCGCCAGGAATGCATCGACCTTGCCGTCGACAAACAGTTCGTAGGCGGGGGTTTGGCCGGCCTCGACCCACTCGATGTCGTTGTTTGGATCCAGCCCGACGTAGTTTGCGATCAGGCTTGTCAGCTTGTGGGGATGAGAATCCCGAACCCAGATGCCCACTCGCTTGCCGCGCAAGTCCGTGATGCTCTGGACGCCGTCGTTGGCGATCAATTCGAAGCATCCGAAGTGCACCCCGCCTAGGATCTTGATCGGCACGCCGGCCTCCAGGGAGGTGATGTGCATCGACGGCATGTTCATGTCGAAATCGGTTTCGCCTCGTGCCAGCCACTGCGAATTGTCGACGGTGGTGTCACCCGTCACGTACTGGACATCGGTGATGCCGTCGGCACGCAGCAGCTCGCCAGCAAGGAAGACAGACGCCCAACAGTAGGCCCCCCATTTCCCGAGGCGAACGGTCCTCGTTTCAAGCGGTGCCTCGCCCGCGCGGGCTGGCTGGGCCTTGAACAATCCCGCAGCGCCAGCCGCAGAGAGGCCAGCCAGGAAATGGCGCCGGTTCTGGACAATCGACATTGGATGCTCCTCCCACAAGCTGCAAACAGATTGGGGTCGGAACTGAGAAAGACGGGTTCCGGAAGAAGCAGATAGTCTCGTGAGCGCGTCGAGCAGATCTCAGGCCGCGCCCAGTCCAATACGGGAGTCTTACGCTCTCAGTCGCCAGCCTTTACGATGTCCCAACTAGCGATGCCGCAACTGTACTCCCGATTTGCAGCTGGAGCGAGGATAAATCCGAGGATAGATCATCCCCGGCCGCTTACGAGCGTTCGTTCTGGATCGTCTTTACACCTTGACTGCTCTCGCCAACCCTTCCCTTCCGCGTTCAAATTTTCAACTCGTCCTTCAGTTCATTGAGGAAGCGCCAATCGGTACCCTGGGCCAGGAGCTCTTGGGGGTTGCTCTTGAGCATACCGACCTCGTGGAGGCGCAGGGCGTAAAAGCGCAGCGTGTCCTCGGCGCTGTACTCGCGCCAACCGTAAGGTATCGCCTCTACGACCTGGAGGGCATGGTCATAGCGCTTGGTATAGCCCTGTTCGACCAGGAACCGCGCGGACTGTTCGGGCTCGCTGGCGCAGAAGTCCGCCGCTTTCAAGATGGCGCGGAGGGCGCGTTTGGTGGCCACCGGATTGTTGCGTACGAACTCCCGGTTCCCAGCCACCATGCAGCAGAAGTATTGTGACCATGGCCGGTCGACCGTACTGCTGATCACCACATGGCCTATCTGCTGCTCCCGCATCTCCTGCGGTTCGGGGGGAAACCCGAGGTAGGCATCGATCTTCCCCTCGCTTAGCAGCCGGATAGACTCGGGTCCCGGCTGCGTGACGAAGTTAATGTCCGTACGGAGGTCTAAGCCTACATACGCCGTCATAGCGGCAAGAAAGACGTATCGGCTGGAATCCAGCGTCGGCACGGCCACAGTCTTCCCCTTGAGGTCGCGGATCGACTTGATCCGGTCCGTCCCGAACAGCTCAAAGCAGCCGACGTGGAGTCCTGCCAGGATAACGATGGGATCCCCAGCCTCCAGATGGAGAAGCAACGGCGCCGCGAAATGCGCACTGAGGTCGGCTTCAGCGGAGGCGAGGGCCGGCGCAATGTCCGCGGTCCCCTTTTTTTGGAGGTAGTTTACCTCAGTGAAACCTTCGCTGCGCAGCAGCCCTTCGGCGACATACTGGGGGGCCTGACAGATACTGGGAATACGGACAAGCCGAATGCGCGTCGTCTCGGGCGGTGGCTCCGCAGCGGCGGCTCGCCTAGGGTGCAAGCCCAGGAGCCCCGCTGTTCCCGCCATCGTCATCCCACGCAGGAGCCCTCGTCGGCTGAATTGTCCAGGGTATTGGGTATGCATGGGAACCTCCCATCCAAATACTGGCTAGTCTGACCCCGCCCAACGCTGACCCGTGGTTGCTATGTCGGGTGCATGTCCAAGCGTCGGGTCTGCCCGTATGCCGAGTCCATCGACCTGCCAGCTGCTCATGTCTTCAGCTCGCCCTTCAGCTCGTTCAGGAAATGCCAGTCCGTTCCGTCGGCGATGATCTTCTGAGGTCCCGACCTGATCATGTCGGCCTCTTGAAGCCGCAGGGCATAAAACCGGATCGTGTCTTCCGGATCGTATTCACGCCACTTGTTGTAGGGCACGTCGATCATCGTCTGCAGGGCAAAGTCATAGTTGGCCGTGAAACCGTCATCCACGATCTGTCTTGCAACGCGCTCCGGCTCAGAGACACAAATGTCCGCCGATTTGAGAATGGCGCGGACGACGCGCTTGGTCGCGACCGGGTACTTCCGAACGAAGTCGGCGTTGCCGGCCAGCATGCAGCAAAAGTATTGCGACCAGGGGCGATCCACGGCGCTGTTGATGACGACGTGACCTATGTTTCGGGCCCGCAATTCTTGTGGCTCGGGCGGAAAGCCGAGGAACGCGTCGATCTTTCCTTGGACGAAAAGCGTCATGGGTTTGACGGTTGGGCTGGTGACCCAGTTTATGTCCTTCAGTGGATCGAGCCCGACATAGGCTGCCATTCCCGTCAAGAATACATGCGGGCTCGAGCCCAAGGCCTGGACGCCAACACTCTTGCCCTTCAGGTCTCTAACTCCGCGGACCTTCTCGTTTCCGAAAAGCTCAAAGCAGCCGGGGTGCACCCCGGCCAGCACCGTGATCGGGCCTCCGGCGTCCATCGTCACCACGAGCGGCGCGGCAAAATTCATCGTAAAGTCCACGCGGCCCTTCGCAAGCGCGTCGGATTGCCCCGCGGCAGACTCGGTCATCACATAACGCACCTCCGTGAAGCCCTCTGCATGCAACAGCTCCTCGGCGACATACTGGGGCGCGAGGCAGATGCCACTGATCTTTGCAAGGCGGACGCTCGTCGTTTCCGGCGGTGACTCTGCCGCGTGCGATTGCTCGTACCCAAGGAGGCTCGCGGCTCCGGCTGCCGAAAGGCTGGCCAGGAAGCGCCGGCGGCTCTGGGTGATTTGCATATCCATGACTCCCTCGCGACTTTGGGATCAGGTTTTCAGCTCGCGCTTCAGCTCGTTGAGGAACTGCCAGTCCGTTCCGTTGGCGATGATCTCCTGGGGGCTCGATTTGATCATGTCCAGCTCCTGCATGCGCAGGGAATAGAACCGAAGGGCGTCTTCGGGGTCGAAGTCTCGCCATCGGTCGTACTGAATGTCGTTGAGAGTTTGCAGAGCGTAGTCATACGACTTGACGAAACCACGTGTCGACCATCTGCTTCGCCACAATTTTTGGATTTGACACGCAGAGGTCGGCCGACTTGAGGATGGCTCGCAAGACACGCTTCGTCGCCACGGGGTATTTGCTCACATAGTCACTCCGCGCCGAAATCATGCAGCAGAAATACTGTGACCACGGACGGTCTATGGCATTGTTGAGTATGGAATGGCCGATCTTCTTGGCGCGCAACTCCTGCGGCTGAGGCGGCGTGCCTAGAAAGGCATCGATTTCTCCTTGGATGAAAAGCTCCGTTGGCGTGGTGCCGTCGACCACGACCCACTTTATGTCGTTGGCGGGATCGAGCCCGACATAGGCTGCCATGAGGCTCAGCCAGACGTGTCGCGAGTTGTTGAAACCATCGATCCCCACCCGCTTGCCCCGAAGATCCGAGACGCTGCGAATGTTTTCCTTGGCGATCAGCTCCAGGCATCCAGCGTGCAATCCGGTCAACACCTTCACCGGCACGCCTGCGTCGATAGATGAGATCTGTTTCGGGGGAAAGTTTACCGAGAAGTCCGTCTCACCGCGTGCAATCCACTCTGACTGGTCGACGCTGGCGTCGCCTTGAACATAGCGGACATCGGTAAAACCCTCGGCGCGTAGCAGTTCTCCGGCGACATACACTCCGGCCCAGCAGTAAGAGCCCCCGATCCACCTCGGCAAACGGACCGTCGTCGTTTCAAGCGACTGCTCGCCCGCTCTGGCCGCTCGAAGTTCCGAAAATCCCGCAGCCCCAACCGCAGCGAGGCCAGCCAGGAAACGGCGACGGCTCTGAATCATCTGCATCGATGCTCCCTCCCACAAGCCGCAGACAGATTGGGGTCGGAACCGAAAAAGTGATGTTCCGGCAGAAATTAAACTCGTGAGCGCGTTGAACAGATCTCAGGGCGCCCAGTCAACACGGGAGTTTTTCGCTCTCAGTCGCCAGCACATGCGATGACCCAACCAGCGATCCCGCTACAATACTCCCGATTTGCATTTGGGGCGAGGGTTAAAGACAATTCGCCGCCACGACAGTCTTTTAGAAGCGGCGCCCGAAACGGCGATTCAAACTTAAAATCCAGCTGCGGATCTTGTCTCGCTCAGGCAGAATGCAGCCTCATAATGCACGCATTGCAATAGCGGGATGGACACGGTGCGAAATGCCGCCGTTGGCACACGCCAGCCCCGTTATGCTGCTGATTTCGTTGCGAATCGAATGGTGCCCAGGGCTGAAATCGAACCAGCGACACACGGATTTTCAGTCC
>CAWKFT010000015.1:0-18226 GCA_963848975.1 uncultured Alphaproteobacteria bacterium | reverse complement strand
TGCCGCGCCAATCGACCACCGTGCCGAACACGTCGAAGATGCAGACTTTCAGGTCCGCGGGAACTTGAGCCATGGGTGTTTCCTCCGTCGGCGGCAGTGTGGCGTCCGGCGATGCGCTTGGGTAGGGTCCGCGCATGGCCACCAGACCCAGCACGGTGAAAGGCACAGACGGCAAGCCGCGATGCGGCTGGGCGTCCGCCGATCCACTCTACGAGAAATACCATGACAGCGAATGGGGTCGCCCACTCAAGGACGACCACGCGCTGTTCGAGCTCCTGACGCTGGAGGGCTGCCAGGCCGGCCTCTCCTGGATCACCGTGCTGCGCAAGCGCGAGAACTATCGCAAGGCCTATGACGGCTTCGATCCCAAGAAGATCGCGAAGTACACGCCGGCCAAGCTTGCCAAGCTCCTGGCCGATCCCGGCATCATTCGCCACAGGGGCAAGATCGAGGCGAGCGTCAGCAACGCCAAGGCCTACCTGGCTGTGGTCGAGCGCGAAGGCTCGTTCTCGAAGTTCTTGTGGAGCTTCGTCGGCGGCAAGCCGAAGAAGAACAAGCCGAAAAGCCTGAAGGACGTGCCCAGCACCTCGCCCGAAAGCGACGCCATGTCCAAGGCGTTGCAGAAGGCCGGCTTCAAGTTCGTGGGCTCCACCATCTGCTACGCCTTCATGCAGGCCTCGGGCATGGTCGACGACCATGTCGTGGGCTGCCATCGCCACAAAGCCTAGAAATCCGGAGCAAGTCTTGACCAAACGGGTCTTCATCGCGGCGCTCGGCACCGAGACGAACCAGTTCGTGCCTTTCCCCACCGGCCGGCGCGCCTACGAGGAACACGGCGTATGGCGCGGCGACGCCACCAGGAACGAGCCCACCAACTTCACCGCGCCGATGCATGTCTGGCGCAAGGAGACGGAGAAGCGCGGCTGGACGGTGATCGAGGGCCTGGCGACTTTCGCCGCGCCCTCAGGCACCACGGTGCGTTCCGTCTACGAAGGTTTCCGCGACGAGATTCTGGCCGACATCAAGCAGGCGCTGCCGCTCGATGCCGTGCTGATCAATGTGCACGGCGCCATGGTGGCCGACGGCTACGACGACTGCGAAGGCGACCTTCTGGCCAAGGTGCGTGCCATCGTCGGCCCGAAAGTCGCGATCGGTGCGGAGTTCGATCTGCACTGCCATCTCAGCGCGCTGATGCTCGACAGCGCCGATGTGCTGATCGGCTACAAGGAGTACCCGCACACCGACACGATGGAGCGCGCGGCCGAGCTGTTCGCCATCATCGCCGACACCGTCGACGGCAAGGTGAAGCCGGTGATGGCGCGCCACGACTGCCGCATGATCGCGCAGTACCGCACCTCTGTGCCGCCGATCAACGAGTTCGTCACCCGCATGAAGTCGCTCGAGGGCAAGGACGGCATCCTGTCGGTGTCGCTGAGCCATGGCTTCTCCTTCGCCGATGTCGAGGATGTCGGCACGCGCACGCTGGTTGTCGCCGACGGTGACAAGGCCAAGGCGGAGAAGCTCGCCAAGCAGCTCGGCCAGGAGCTGTGGGACAACCGCGAGCGTTACGCCACCAAGTACCTGTCGGTCACCGAGGCGATGGAACGCGCGGCCTCGCACAACCAGGGACCGCTGGTGCTGGCCGACCGCGCCGACAATCCGGGCTCGGGCGCGCCGGGCGATTCGACCTTCGTGCTGCGCGCCCTGGTCGACCGGCAGATCGGCCCGGCACTGTTCGGCGTGATGTGGGATCCCATGGCCTTCCGCATCGCCGAGGAAGCGGGCGAAGGTGCGAAGATCCGCATGCGGCTGGGCGGCAAGTCGGGCGCGGTGAGCGGCGATCCCGTCGACCTCGACGTCACGGTGAAGAAGATCGCCCGCGGCGTGCGCCAACCCTATGGACCGGTGATGGTGCCGTTGGGCGACATGGCGCTCTTGTCATCGGAGCATGTCGACGTGGCGATCTGCACTCTGCGCACCCAGACCTTCCATGCCGACGCCTTCAAGGCGGTCGGCGCCGATCCGGCCGACTATCGCGTGGTGGTCGTGAAGTCGGCGCAGCACTTCTATAACGGCTTCGTTGGGCTCGCGAAGGAGATCCTCTACGTCGCCTCGCCGGGTGCGGCCGATCCCGACGTCACGCGGCTGCCCTACACCAAGCGCAAGACGCCGTTCTGGCCCAAGGTGGCCGATCCCTTGGAAGTAAGGGAGCGCGGGCCTTATCTGTCGTCCTGAGCGCAGCGAAGGACCTCATCGCCGCTTGCAACCGGCATGAGATCCTTCGCTTCGCTCAGGATGACGTGATGCGGGCCGGAAGCCCGCGCTCCGTCAGAGCAGCGGCGTCAACGCCTCGCGCGTGGTCTTGCCCTCGACCACCGGCACGACCTCGAACTCGACGACCTCCTGCCAGTCGGCGATCCAGCGCTGGAACAGGGTGATGTCGTCGGTCTCCATGAGCTGGAAGCAGCGGCCGAGATCGGCCGTCACGTAGCTCGAGACGAACTTGAGCCCGTCGGGCAGGCCGCGGCCGCCATCGCGCAGCTTGCGATAGACCGCCTTTCCATTCTGATTCCTGAACGTTTCTATAACCATGAAGAGCATGTTCGACCCCCTGCCAGTCCGCTAATCTACCGGCACAAGTTCAGGGGAACGACATGAAGATCGCCGTTGTCGGCGCCGCCGGGCGCATGGGCCAGATGCTGGTGCGCCGCATCGCGGCCACCGAAGGCATGAGCTTGGGCGGGGCGAGCGAATCGCCCAACAGCAACGCCATCGGCCGCGATGCGGGCGAGGTCGCGGGCCTGGAAGCCTGCGGCGTCAAGATCGGCAAGGACAGCGCCGCGGCGATTGCCGCCGCCAACACGGTGATCGACTTCACCGTGCCGGCCGCCACCGTGGCCCATGCCAAGATCGCGGCCGACAAGGGCGTCGCCATGGTGATCGGCACGACCGGGCTCGATCCGGCGCAGACCGCGCTGATCCACGACGCCGCCAAGAAGGTGCCGATCATGTGGGCGGCCAACATGGCGTTGGGCGTCAACATCCTGCTGGCGCTGGTCGAGAAGACCGCCTCGATGCTCGATCCCAGCTACGACATCGAGGTGCTGGAGATGCACCATCGCCACAAGATCGATGCGCCGTCGGGCACGGCGCTGGCGCTGGGCCGCGCCGCCGCGGCCGGCCGCCAGGTCAAGCTGGAGGATGTCTGGCGCAAGGCGCGCGATGGCCATACCGGCGCGCGCCCGTCGGGCGAGATCGGCTTCGCCACCCTGCGCGGCGGCGAGGAGGTGGGCGTGCACACGGTGATGTTCGCCGCCGCCGGCGAGCGGCTGGAACTCAGCCATCGCGCGTTCAGCCGCGAGACCTATGCGGCGGGCGCCGTACACGCCGCGCAGTGGCTCGCCGGCAAGAAGCCCGGGCTCTATGGGATGAAGGACGTGCTCGGCCTCTAGGGCCTGCAAATCGTCAGAGCTTCAGAAGATCTCCAATGAGCATGTAGGCAACCAACAGGGCAAGGATGGCCCACAGCACCAGCCCTTGGCGGTAGAAGATGTTCGTCGCCAGCCGATATTCGGCGTAGCGCACCGCTATCGCCGGATCCATGAGGATCTCGGTGTTCCTGCTGAGGTCGAAGTCGCGAAATTCGCGGGCAATGGCGTGGTTGCCCAGGGTGGCAAGGGCGGTGCACAGCACCGCGCCCACCGCCAGCGTGACAATGGCACCGATCATCACGAGGTCGCCTCCGTGATCATTCCGTGCTGTGTTGCAGGCGCGAAGCTGATGGTCGGCGCGACCATGCCAAGCTTCTCGATTTCGTGTCGCGCGGCCGCATATTCGATCGTGTCCGGACCTGCGGTCTCGACGACTTGCCACCAGGATCGGCAGGCCTCGTCGCGGTCACGGCTGAAGGCACATACGCCAAGCTGGAACAGCGCTTCGGCGCGACGCTCCGGATTGTCGGCACGCTGCAAAGCCTCATCTACGGTCAGCTTCCCTTCGTGAAGAGAGATCAGAGGACCTGGCCAGACATCCATCGCGGATAACCCCGGTTGGACGGCGACACGAAGCCGCCGGGCCGCCGTCAGGTAGTAAAGCCGCAAATAGGGATCAGCCGCGCTCCTCTCGAGAGCCGGCTCCAGTTCGTCCAAGGCCATTTCATAGTTGGCCAGTCGCAGCCACACGCAAGCTCGTGCGGCATGGCGCTCCCGTGGCAACAGCTCGAGCTGCCGCAACCAATCGGCATTGGCTTCATCGAAGCGACCGAGCGCCAGGAGGACAACGGCGCGGCTGCCGAATGCGTCGGCCTCCTGCGGGCATTCGGCAACGGCCCGGTCAAGGACCTGCAAGGCCTCGGCATGGCGACCCAAGGCCGCCAGAGCCTCGGCTTTCGCCACGAACAGGTGCTTTTGATCCGGCCTCAGCTTCAGCGCCGCGTCGTAGTCGAGAAGCGCAAGCCGAGGCCGTCGGGTTGCGAGATAGGCGTGTCCGCGCGCCACATAGACAAAGGCGCCGCGCTTCGAAGGTCCAGCCCTCAACACGTTGGTATAGCCATTGATCTCGGCGACCGACGTCGTGCGATGACGCATGAAGAACGGCCGGTCCGGCATTCCTCGTTGCAGGAGCTGGCGACCCGTTCTCGCCAGCTCATACTTGGCCAGAGCGCTTTCACGCCGACCCAGCCTGTCCAGGATCGCGGCATGATCCTCGATGGCATAGACGGACGTCGGATGGGCTTCGAGGAATTTCGCGAACCGCCGCTCCGATGCTTCAAGACTATCGGTACGTACACATGCAATTGCCTGCAGATAGGAAAGCTCTGGGCTGGATCCTGGCTCCGGCCACGGACGCCAGTCGAGACCCACCGTCCCAAGTATCTTGCGCCAGGCTTCCAGGGCCGCCTGTGAGATCCATGCAACGAGTGCGTCCTTCGGCGTCTGTAGCCTTGACACGTGCCGTCACCTGCTGAGCCCCCAAAAGGGCGACCGCGTTCACCGGCATGAACGACGAACGCGGACGTTTGTTGCCTAGGCCGTGCTATAAATTGTGCCGTTGGCGGGTACAGCGACGGTTGCGGATGCTCAAGATCGGAACGCAGCGCTGTACGGCCGGGTTTCGCCCGGGGCGAGCGGCCGTCATGACGAAGCGCTTCTGGTTCTGGCCGCTCTACGGGCTCGTGTTGCTCGCGCTTATCCTGGCCGGGTCGGAGTACATTGCTTCCTATTCGGCGCCATCGTGGCCGGCGCGTGACCTCCGGCCAGTCCCCGTCAATGCGCTGACGGTCAACGTCAAGGCAGTGCTTGGCGACACCCCCGACCTGATTCCCTCCTACAATGACTGGGCGATCCGCGACCGTCCGCGGTCGATCGCTCGCCCGCCGAACGTGGCGTTCCGGTCGGTGTTGGTGGGAGACAGCTTCCTGGAGGGCTACTACCTTTCGGCGCCGCTGGCCACGCTCGTCGAACGCCGATGGGTTGCCAAGGGCCTGCGGGACATGGAAGCGATCAATCTGGCGATCGCCGCCACCGGTCCCCGCCAGTACTACTCGCGGATCAAGAAGGTGGCGCTCGCGCTGGACCCGGATGTGGTTGCGGTTTTCGTCTACGCCGGCAATGACTTGATGGACAAGCCGTTCGATCCATTGTCGTTGCCGCCGTTGATCGATGAGCTGCCCACGCCCTCCCTCCTTGGCGCAGTCGCACCGCGCACGACCTGGCTCCTTGCCAACCGTCTGCGTTTCTCCGAGGTCGGCCGGGGAAACAAGGACATCCCTGGCGAAGATGCTCTGCTGAGCGACTGGGCCGCGCAGCCCTCGGCCGAGCCTGTCGCCCAGGTCGCCCGGCACATGCGGGCGCACTACTTTCCCAGGCTGAGCGAGGAGACGATCACGGAGATTCTCCTGCGCGGCGGCGGCCGGCTGCGAACGGCGGCGCGCTACCGCGACCACGATCGGGAGTATCTCGGCGGCTGGCTGCTGTCGGGCATGATTGACTGGGAGACCGGCCAATGGCCCGTCCCGCGCGATGCCGAGCGAGGCTGTGCGGATGGTCGGTGACACGATGGTTGGCGAGACGCTGAGCTGGCTGCAGGCGATGGATCGGCTGGTCTCGTCGCGCGGCAAGCGACTGCTGATCGCCTTGATCCCCGTCGGTACCGTCGACCCGGACTATGTCGAGTTCTGGCGCCCGTGGCCGCGATACTCCTCGTACTCGTTGAGCGCCGATGCGCGACATCGTCGGCTTGCCGCCGCGCTGCGTCAGAACGGGCTGCAGGTGGTGGATTTGCGTGAGGTCCTCGACGGCGTTCGTGGAACCTATCGTCTGACCGACGGCCACTGGACCGATCTCGGCACACGGTTGTCCGCCGAGCGCATGGCGGACGCGCTGCTGTCCGCTCGACAGCGAGGGGCTGCGGCCCCCGGTCCGGCGGATCGACCTTAAGTCGGTCATTTCCTTCGGCCGGTTGAACTGCGGGGTGAACCCGATAAGCTCGTCGACTTGGCGATGCGCGTGAAGGGTCTCATCCGCAAAACGCCTCGGCTGTTCGATGGAGCGTCGGGGAAACGGTTGCCATCGCCCAGGCAGCTTCTGCAGGTTGTCATGCCCTGGGTTGAGCAGCGCCCTTTGCTTACGGTGACGACACCACGCGGACGCTGGAACAACGCCATAGCGCTGGAGCTGGAGTTGCGACGCCTGCGCGATTGGCCGGCCTCTGACGGCCTCCTGGTGGAGTGCCGCGTTCGCGTTCGTGAGGGATGGGTCGGCATCGGCCTGACAAAGGACGACGGTTCGACCTACGCCTCCAGGGAGCGGATGGTTCCGGCCGATCCGGGAATCCAGCGTGCGCGCATTTGGGTCGATGAGCCGTCGGACGCCCGCTTCCTGGTGTTCCGCAATGGCGATCCGGAAGGGGCGCGACGCATTTCGACGTCTTCGACCTCCTGGCCGATCGCCTGCCGGGGGAAGGCAATTTCACCGCGTCGTGGTCCCAGCCGTCGATCAAGAGCATCGACGTCCGGGAACTCGGTCGCCTTGTGAGCCTGGGCACGGCGCATATGGGACGATCCTTTCGCCGCCGGCGCGAGCCAGGAGAGCGGGCAAGGCTCGATTGGCATCGTGGACGTAAAGGACTTGCCTTCGCTCTACGGCCGACCGTCGCCCGCGGTTTGGCCGCCGCCTGGAGAGGACAAGCCGCTCGATCAATGGAAGATGGAGACCGACGACGTGCCGATTCTGGAGTACCTGTGGGGGGTGTGGCAGCCTCGCCGCCACCTCGAGTTCGGCACGTGGGAAGGTTTCGGTGCAACCTTGGTCGGGCAAAGCACAGCCGCCGAGATCTGGACGATCAACCTGCCGCAAGGAGAGTCCGGCAGTGACGGTGAATCGCCGTACGCCTCATCCGACGCGGGCGACAACATCGGCTGGCGCTATCGAGCCGCGGGGTTCGGCCCGCGCGTGCAGCAGCTTCTCTGCGACAGCCGCGACTTCGAGACCAACCGCTTTGCCTCCAATTTCTTCGATACGGTCCTGATCGACGGCGGACATACGCCGGATGTCGTCGAGAACGATACCGACAAGGCGCTCAGCGTGTTGCGCCCGGGGGGACTGTGCGTCTGGCACGACTTCTGTCCCGAGCCAGCTGCCCTTTCGCGCAATCTGGCGCCGCTCGGTGTCGTGCAGGCGATCGTCGAAAACATCGCCCGGTGGCAGCCGCAGTTCGATCGATTGTATTGGATCCGGAAGAGCTGGATTCTCGTGGGCGAACGGAAACTGACGTGACAGGCAAGCAGCATGCCGGATCCGATTGAAACAACGATCCCCGGCAGGGACCCGATCGAGCTGGTCGCGTACTACGAGGAATTCCGCGACTACTATCCTTATTGCGAGCTCGAGACGAAACGGTGGTTTGTCGATCACGTGCGCGCGGACTGGTCGATGTTCGATATCGGCGCCAATGTCGGCTACTACACGATCCTCTTTTCGCAGCTGGCAACACGGGGGCGCGTGTACGCCTTCGAACCGACCGCCACGGCGGAGATGCTGCGGGCAAATCTTCGACACAACAAGGTGGAGAATGCCGAGGTACACGAGATCGCCCTGGCGGCGACGACAGGCGAACGCGAGGATCGGATTTTCCGGCTGTGGGGAACGGACGGCGACGTCAGGTCCTGGCCCTTCTACTCGCTTGACGATTTCATCGACCGGCATCGGATCGAACGCGTGGACTGCCTGAAAATCGATGTCGACAGCTTTGATTTCGACGTCCTGAGAGGCGCCGAACGCACGCTGGCCGAGCGGGACCCCGTTGTGGTCGTCGAATTGAATCACGCGCTGGCCCGGCGCAACCAAGGCGTCGGGGAGGCGCTCGCCTGGCTGGCACGACGCGGCTATCGCAAAGCTTTGGTGCTCGACAACGACAACTTCATGCTGCAGCGAGGCTCCGGCGGCACCGTGGCCGCCCCGGCCGTGAGCAGCCTGGAACTGCTCTTTCCGTCACCGTTCCACTTCGACGAAGCCATGCCGCCCTCGGCTGGCCAGCCGGTCGGAGACGGCTTCATCGGAAATGTGGACGTGCAGGCGGGTGTCGTTGTCGCCGGGCGGGAAGTCGAAACCAGGCGTCTTGCGCCCTCACGTCTGATCTCGCGTGTGCTGGGCAAAGACGACAGCTTTGATTTTCGCGGCGTCACCGGTGTTCCTATCGAGACGACGGCGGCTGCCTGGAGCTATGCGCTCGTTCTCGGCCTCAATCCGGATACGGCGCCGGGCGTCGTCACCATCGAGGTCGCCGTCGAGGTCATGGACGGCAAGCTCGGAATCGCCCTCGCCGGTATCGATTTATCACGGTTCTGCGCGCCGGAGCGAACGCTGACGGCCATGCCACGCCGTCAAAGCATCGTCGTGTCCGCAAAAAGCGCCGACCTCCGTTTTCTCGTCTTTCGCAACGTCGCCTCCGACGGCGTCCAGACCCGGTTCAAGGTCCTGAGTATCGAAACGCGGTGGCGGCATATTCCGCCCCGATCACGATAGGCTTTGTCGCATGTTCCGCAGGAAGACGAAGTTGCCGTCCGCGGCAAGCGGAGGCGAGCCGACAGGGACACGATTGGCCGACCTGCTCGCCGCACAGGTCGGCATATTCGGGAATGCGCCTTCGCTGTCGGTCGTCGACGCCGGTGCCCACCACGGTCACACGGCGGCGCAATACCTGGAACACTTTCCAAACAGTCGCGTCATTGCCCTCGAGCCCGAGCCAGGGAATTTTGCCCTCGCAAAGGAGACCCTTGCGCCGTTCGGCGAGCGCGTTGAGCTTCTGCCGTTCGCCCTTGGCGAAACAGACAGCAGCGCCCCCCTTCGCCTGACGTCGCACAGCGGGGCGCACTCGCTGCTCGAGGTTGACGACATGCGTTACTACGATGCGCCTGTCGAGACGCTGACGCCGATCGCGGTTCGCGTGGTCAAGCTGGACTCGATCTTGGCCGAGCGTCGGCTCGACCGACTGGACATTCTCAAGATGGATATTCAGGGCGCCGAGCTTTTGGCACTACGCGGCGCTGCCAAGCTGCTGGCCCGTCATGCCATTCGTCTGATCGCGCTGGAGGTGCTCTTTCAGCCTCTGTACCGCAACCAACCTACTTTCTGGGATATCGCCGACTACCTCCGGTCGCTCGGCTACACCCTGCAGGGTCTTTACGAACAGCGACATCATGCAGCCAACCACGCCATCCTGCGATGGGCCGATGCCGTGTTCGTGGCCCCCGAGCTCGTCGCCCTCCCTTAGTCCTGCGCCTCTTGAGCGGCAAAGCTCTCGGGAGAGTGCGCCAGTTCTCCACCCACGAGGGGCCGTTGATAGAATTCGCGGCCGGCGGCTCCGGACCAATGACAGCACTGCCAGCACGCGAGTCTGCCCACACAGGCCATGGTGTAGCACGGCCGGTCGTCCCCCAGGGATGGCCCCTCCTGGAGCCTCAAAAGTCGCAACAAAAGAACAGGCCCGCCAGCCGGCGAATCCGCTGCGATCCGCCATATACTAACTATAGTTATTGACAAGCACGGTGGTTTTGGTTACCGTTTCGACGTCCGTCGCTCTATGCATCGTCCATCCGATTGCCAATGCCGAGAGGAGCCCGCTTGCGCGCGAGGCGGTCTCCCTCTCGCGGCAGACACGCTTGCCGAACCGCCGAATTCACCTCGCCAGGCCGTGCGCGGAACTTCCGAGCATCCGGTGGAGACGCGGGCTGTCGCCCCACTCATCCTTTGGGCGGCATCAAAACCTCTGTGATGGGCTACGAGGCCTGCTCGTCCCAATCGTGCTCGTAGCGCGGCGCGCGCATCTCGGCCAAGGCGGCCTTCAGCTGCTCGGCGACGCGCTCGCGCTCGGCCGGCGCCAGGAAGCGGCCGATCACGGCGCGATTGCCGCGCGAGGTCACCACCAGCCGCTCGGCCTCGCCCAAAAGCTCGACGCGCAGCCAGTAGGCGTCGAGCCGATGCTGCTCGCGCTCGCCGTCGGGCGCGACGCGGTCGATGATCAGCTCGCGGTCGGTCAGCAGCAGGGTCTCGCTGCGCCGGGCGTCCAAATAGCTGCGCTTGAACAGGAACCACAGCAGCCAGATGTCGAGGCCCATGAAGCCCAGCACCGGCCAGGCGCCGAAGACCAGCATGGGCAGGCCGATCACCAGGTTGGCGGCGATGGCCGCCCGGATCAGCCAGCGGAAGCCCGCCGGCGACAGGCTGCGATGCGGCACCAGCGAGGTCGCGAAATGGACGGCCGGGACAGGCTGCTCGGTCATGCTAAAAACCTATATGGCCCTGATGAAGCAAGCCGTCATCCCGGAATTCTTCGCCCGCCTCAAGAAGGCGATCCCGGAACCCGAGACCGAGCTGGAATACGACAACGTCTATCACCTGCTGGTCGCCGTGGTGCTGTCGGCCCAGGCGACCGACGTCGGCGTCAACCGGGCCACGACGCCCTTGTTCAAGATCATCAAGACGCCGGCCGAGATGGTGGCCTTGGGCGAGAAGAAGCTGATCGGCTACATCAAGACCATCGGCCTCTTCCGCATGAAGGCCAAGAACGTGATCGCGCTCTCGAAGTTGCTGATCGAGCGCCACGGCGGCGAGGTGCCGCACACCCACGAGGAGCTGCAGGCCCTGCCCGGCGTCGGCCGCAAGACCGCCAACGTGGTGATGAACGTGGCCTTCGGCGAGGCCACCATTGCCGTCGACACCCACATCTTCCGCGTCGGCAACCGCACCGGCCTGGCGCCGGGCAAGAACCCGCTCGAGGTCGAGCTGAAACTATTGAAGCGCGTGCCCGAGGAGTACCGCCTGCATGCGCACCATTGGCTGATCCTGCACGGCCGCTACACCTGCAAGGCGCGCACGCCGGAATGTCCCAAGTGCGTGGTGAACGATCTCTGCCTGTTCAAGGCGAAGACGACGGTTCTCTAGACGCCGGGCCGCCCCTTCTGGCCGAAATGGCAGCTACCATTTCAAGATCTGGCGAAGTCCGTACCAGGCGAGGTACCCGAGCGACGCCACAGCTGCGGCGGCCAGATCAGGTAGACCAGAAGGCTCCAAAGCATCGTTGCCCCGTCACCCGTAAAAGCAAACCAATGCCGTCAGAGCGGCCAGAGCCGGCCAACGCTTCAACGCCGCAGGTGGCCTCTACTCCCGGCCCGAAACGGGCACCGTGCTGTTGCTCGGACGCGCCGCCTGACGCTCGCGCACCAGTCCGCGGTGCTGTTGCAGGGCATGCTGCTTGGTCACCATGCTCTCCAACAGGGCGAGCGGATCTGTAGACGCTATCCGCGCGGCCTTGGGCATGCCCTTCAGCTCGAGGAGACCGAGCGGCGTCAATTTCCAGGTCGGTCCGTGCCTTTCGATCAGCATCCGCTTCCTGAAATGACCGATATGCTCGGAGGAGATCGAGGATTGCGGCGCTCCGGCCGCCAACTGCCTGAGGCTCACTGCTTCGGTCTGGCTAAGACGAGATGCCTTCAATTCTTGCATTCGTTGCCTCCACGCATTGTGACAGTCATTCGACGTCATGTGTCAGTTCGGAGGTCTCCCCAGGACGATTTGATCCTTCTCCATCGCGCGGCTTGGTATCGGCCGCCATCTTGCGCCACATCTCAGCCGCCGACAGCAGGGCGTGCCGATTGGACGGCAGCCTGGCCATCTCGGCCAGTCGCTCGCATTCCTCTGCGTGCTCAAGAAAGTCTTCGTATGTCATGTGGCAACGGCATTGGAGCAAGCCCGCTCGCGCATCGAGCGGGAGTAGTTTTTGCGTATCCAGCCGGGCCCACGAAGTTTGGGCGTAGTCGATCCGCGCCCGCTCCGCTGTAGGCTACCGTACATCCGACACCGATTATTTGGTTGAACGGTTCGGTCCCAAGGCGCACCGTCGTCCATCGCTCGCCGACACCTTCGCGGCGCGAGTGGCTGAGAGATGTGTGTGCTCCCGCCGGTTGTTGCGGGAGCTGTCATGAACAACGCGCCGCCATCTTGGCTTGCCAAGAACACGCTGCTTTCCGTCTTGCCGGCCAGCAGCTTGGCTCACCTCGACAAGCACATTGAGCCGATCGAGTGCGACCTTCGCCGCGTGCTCGCGAATGCCGGCGAGTCCATGAAGTTCGTGTTCTTTCCCACTGGCGGATGCGTTTCAATGATCCGCCGCCTGGTTGACGGCAGGGCGGCGGAAGTCGGGCTTGTCGGCCGCGAAGGCATGGTCGGACTGCCCGTGCTGCTCGGCAACGACACAAGCTATGTCGAGGCTCTGGTACAGGCATCGGGGATCATGCTCCGAATTTCTGCCGACACGTTTCGGGAGGTCTGCCGGGAAGATCCGTCGCTGCAGCAGCACCTCTTGCGATATGCGCTGGTCTTTCAAAACCTGACCACGCAATCCGCGGTTTGCAACGGCAACCATGCCTTGGAACAGCGGGCGGCCCGCTGGCTGCTCATGATGCACGACCGTGCCGATGGCGACGAGTTCGCCATGACGCAGGAATTCCTGTCGATGATGCTGTCCGTGCACCGCCCGGCGGTGAACATCACGGCGCGACTGTTCCAGCAGAGCGGACTGATCAGCTATGGAAACGGACGCCTTCGGGTCATCGACCGACCCGGTCTGGAGGCGTCTGCCTGCGAATGCTACGCCGCGGTCCAGGAGCAGTTTCACCAACTGCTTTCCCTGCGCCCTGCGTGAAGGATGGCGGGAGCGGTTTGGCTGATCCCCCAATGCTGCACGTCGGCGATCATTCGCTGCTTACTGTGGCAGTCAGCCCGCGAGCCTGCAGAACATACTTCAAAGCGCGGAACTCAGTGTCATGCCGGATCGATGCCGTCACCTTGCTGTCGCCGTCGGGATTTGCGGCCGTGATCAGCCGGTCGGTTTCGCTCTGGCAGGCGAGCGCGGCGCTGGAAGCCAGCTCGGCAGGATCGGCGCTGGCCATTGCATCAGCGGCCTTGTGCTTCAGGCAGGCGTCCCGCGCCTCGTAGCTCTTGTTGATCTCGACCTTGCGGCCGAGATCCTCGGGGCGGATGAAGCTGCCTTCACAGGCAGTGAGGAACAGCACAAGCAATATAAACGCGCGGCGCATCCGACGACATCTCCACGAATAGGGGCAGAAGTGGTCTCTCCCCGGATTTCGGCATCGACAAGGCCGCATTAGCGCGCTTGTGCGGCTCGTTGCTGTGACATTTCCCACAGGCGTGCGACGATGGGCATGGTCTCATTGGTTACACCGCGTCGACCTTGGAGGATCGCATGTCCCATGCAGAGAACGTGATTCGCGGCTGGCGGACCATCGCTCTCGCTGCGACTCTGCTGTTGTCGGCCGGCGCCGCGGCCCAACAGGAAGTCCCGGGCGCCAAGGACTTCCCGCTGATCAAGCGCTACGAGGGATCGCGCCTCATCGGTTACGACAGCCGTCCGTTCGATACGGCCAAGCTGATCGTCGGCAAGCTGACCTTGGGCGACAACGGACAGCCCGCTCCGGACTCCGTGCGGCAACTGGAAGGCCGTCACACGCGGCTGCTCTACCTCGCGCCCCAGACGCGCAGTTCGCTTGAAGTATTCCGCAACTATGAGAACGAGCTTTTAGCGAAAGGCTTCACCATCCTCTTCAAGTGCTCCGGCGAGGAGCAGTGCGAATCCGTCGGAGCGGAGCTCTACCGGGTTCTCTATCCACCGACCAACGCGCTGCAGAACAACGAGCTGTCCAAGGTCGCCCTCAACGTCCCGGCGGAACCGCACTACCTGGCCGCGACCTTGGCCCGCCCCGAAGGTCCGGTTGCGGTCTCGCTGTACGTTGCCGTCGACCGCAGCACCGCCTTTCCGGAAACCAAGGATCGCGTGGCCGTCCTGCTCGACGTCGTCGAGGACAAGCCCATGGAAGCGAAGATGGTCACGGTCGACGCCACGAAGATGGCCAAGGACATCGCGACGACCGGGCGGGTGGCGCTCTATGGGCTATACTTCGACACCGACAAGGCGGACCTCAAGCCGGAATCGGCGCCGTCGCTCGCCGAGATCGGCAAGCTCTTGAAGGCTGATCCCAATCTCAAGGTCTATATCGTCGGACACACCGACAATGTCGGCGTCTTCGACTACAACGTGAACCTCTCGCAGCGCCGCGCCAAATCGGTTGTCGATCAGCTCGTCCAGAGCTACGGCATCTCGCCGGACCGCTTGAGACCAGCCGGCGCCGGCATGATCGCTCCCGTCGCGCCGAACGACGACGAGGCGGGACGCGCCAAGAACCGGCGGGTCGAGATCGTCAAGCAGTAGGCGGCGCTACGCCGCGTCGGCCAGGATCTTGTCGCTCTCGTTGTCGACCACGACCGCGGTCTCGAAGTAGCGGATGTCCGGCGCGGCGCCGTAGCGCTCGGCGATGTAGGCCTGCCATTGCGGCGTGTAGACCGCCTCGGCATCGGCACGGCTCTTCCAGAGATAGACGCCGCCGCCGATGCGGCTCTTGTCGTCGAACAGGTAGTACTTGCGCACCAGGCCCTTCATGCCGCGGTACTTGGGCGCCGAGCCCTTGAACAGCTCGGCAGCCTTCCTGGCGTCGATGTCGGCGGGAAGCTTGAAGTTCACGATGGCGGTGATCATGCGGCTTCTCCCAAGGCTTGTGGGACCCGCAGCATAACGAGGTTCAGCTTGCCGCCGCCAGTGCCGGCGTTTCCTTGGTTTCGGCGGCGGGGGCCGGAGCCACCTCCGCCGGCAAGGCCGGCGCCGCATGCACGACGACGGCGGCCCCTTCCTTGGCGAATTCGATGCCCATGGCCGGGAAGACGCTGAACATGCGCTTCACCGCCTCGCGCTGGATGGCGGCGGGGTTGCCGGGCTTGGCCGTGAACTTGAAGCGGACCAGCAGGGCGTTGTCGGCGATGTCGGCCACGCCCTGCATCTTGAAGGGTGCCAGGATCTCGGCCTTGATCGCCGGCATCTCCATCATGTCCGCGCCGATCTTCTTGGCCGCCTTGCGCAGCTTCTCGATGTCGGTGTCGCGGGCGAAGCGCAGGTTGAACTTCACCGTGATCCAGTCGCGGCTGAAATTGGTGATCTGGCCGAGCTGGCCGAACGGAATGGTGTGCACCTGGCCGTTCTGGTGGCGCAGCTTGATCGAGCGCAGCGTAAAACCCTCGACCGTGCCCTTGGCCTTGCCGCAATCGATGTATTCGCCGACGCGGAACGCATCGTCGGACAGGTAGAAGATGCCCGAGACGATGTCCTTCACCAGCGTCTGGCTGCCGAAGGAGATCGCGATGCCGAACACCGAGGCGCCGGCGATCAGCGGCGTGATGTTCACGCCGAACGATTTCGAGCGCGATCATCACGGCCACGATGGTGATCAGGACCGCCGCCGTCCCCCGCAGGAGCGGCATCATGGTGCTGATGCGCGAGGCCGGCGGCGCCGTGGCATCGCCGTCGGCGATCGCATCGGCCGCGCTCTTGTTCTTGCGCGCCATGTAGGGATCGGTCTGGTACTTGAAGAGCTCCCACACGACGTAGGCCACGAACAGCGTGAAGCCGGCGGTGCGCGACGAGCGCGTGATCGCGTCCCATTCGGTCTCGTCGACGAGCGCCAGGACCTGGACGACCCAGCTCTCGGCGATCGTGACGGTGACGCCGATCAGCACGGCGACGCGCACGCAGCGCGCCACGACGTCGGGCAGCTTGGCCGAATCGCTGGCCGGCGTGGCGCCCAGCAGCTGCGAATCGAGGCGGCGCACGAAGGCCTGCATGAATGTCTCGAACATCAGCACGCCGACCACGAGGATGAGGGTCAGCAGCATGGCCCTCCCGACATGCATCAGCCCCGAGACGGCGCCGTAGACCTGGGTGAGGCCGAGAATCAGGAAGAACGTGGTGGCGACCGGCACCCAGTTGCGGCCGATCACACCGGCAAGCGGCGCGACCTTGCCGAGGCCGCCCAGCCACTGGGCGGCGGCGGCGCGCGAGCTTTTAACCAGCCAGACGAAGGTCGAGACGTAGATCGCGGTGACGATCACCTGATAGGCGCCGAGGGCGGCGACCGGCGTGTGGATGGCCACCAGCACCTGGCCCAGGATGCGGACCACGATGATCAGCAGCATCACCAGCTCGATACGGGCGTACATGGCGCGCGCATCGTGGTCGGCGACGTCGCAGAGCCTGGCCTGCGGCAACGCCGGCCGCAGGATGATCAGGAACAGCAGCACATAGAGACGCCAGTAGAAGATGCCGTCGAGGATGGCGGCGGCGAGCTTGTCCTGGCCGGTCGCGCCGGTGAACCAGGCGCCGATGGCGGCATTGCAGATCAGCCAGACGGCGATGACACCGAGCCCGTCGAGCACCGCCAGCGCCGCCGAGGTTCATCAGCGATCGCAGGCCCTGCTCCGGGACGGCGTTGCCGGCAAGGCGATGGCGAAACCGGGCCATGAAGGCGCGCAGCACGGCCTCGGCCGCAAGAGCCGCCACGACGACGAGGCCCAGCAGCAACAGGAAGGTCGAGGTGCCGCGCCCGCCCGCGGCGCTCTGGTCGAGCAGGCCGGGGATCGAGGCGAGCTTGGCGCCGAGCGCCGGCACGGCGCGGGCGACGTTGCCGGCATGGTCGATGAAGAGGGCGAAGGGACCGGGCCCCTCGGGAATCGGTGTGCGCACGATGGAGGGCGGCGGCACGCCCTTGCCTTTGGACTTGGAGCTCGAGGAGTTCGGCGTGCGTCGCGGCCGGCGGGGCCGCAGGAGCGGCATGCGTGCCTTCGGCCTTGAGCTTCTCCGTGACGGAATTGCTGATGGCGTCGACCAGCGAGTTGAACTGGTCCTGCGTCATGCCGGCCGGTGGCGCAGCGGCGACGTCGCTTGTGTCTGGGCGCCGGCGCCTGCCGCGCCCAGGAAGAGAAGGACAAGCGCCACCATCGTCGCGCCGATGGCTGGCACTCCGGCTCGCATGAAAGTGCGCATTTCACTTCCTTTCACCGACACGCTTGCAAGCAAGGGCAAGCCACCCGCTCTACAGCGGACTTGTCGAGCACTTATGCCAAAATTGTATCTGCCATCAGAAATTGAACTTCAAGTGCAAATATGGCGGCGACGCAATGTTTTCAGGCCGCAGTGCGCTCCTCACGGACCCACCACAGCAGGACGAAGCCCAGCACCAGGAAGAACAGCACGCACGCCACGCCCAGCCGGTTGGACTGCGTTGCGATCGTGATGATGCCGATCGCGGTCGGCGCCATCCAGGCCGTCGCCCGGCCCGACAGGGCGAACAGGCCGAAGAATTCGCCGACCATGCCTTGCGGCGCCAGGCGGCCGATCATGGTGCGGCTGGCCGCCTGCATCGGGCCCATGCAGAAGCCCAGCAGCAGCGCGAAGGCCATGAAGACCTGCTCCTGCAGCGAGCCGAACAGGCCGCGTGTCGGCGACAGCTCCGGCGCCGGCACGACGAACAGCACGCCTTGCTTGCTGAGACTGACGATGCCCAGGGTCGCGATGATCACGCCCATCACGGCGAGCTGCACGGTGCGCTTGCTGCCGATGCGGTCGTCGAGACGGCCGCCCAGGAAGGCGCCGGGGATGGCGAAGATGGTGACGATGATGCCGAAGATGCCGATGGTCACCGTGTCCCAGCCGAAGATCGCGGCGGCATAGACGCCGCCGAAAGCGATGATGGCGGCCAGGCCATCGTTGTAGAGCATGAAGGCGATGAGATAGAGCAGCACGTTGCGATAGCGGCCGAGCTTCATGA
>CAWKFT010000014.1:0-21072 GCA_963848975.1 uncultured Alphaproteobacteria bacterium | reverse complement strand
ACTTCACATCAGGTCCGAGAGCGACCCTTATGCAACGTCAGGCAGCATGCTATAGCATCGCTTTCGCCGCCAAGGATTTCCCGATGTTGACATCAGGAATATCTCCGAGTTCTGAGCCGATGACGTGCCGCTGGTCCATCGCCGATGGACCCGACAAGTCCAGTCATGGCGAGGAGCGATCAAGGTGGCTCTACCTTCTCTTCCGGTTCTCTATTTCATTCCGCTGGCCGAGGCGGTAGCGGATTTTGTCTGGACTCACTACGACTTGCCCGGCTCGATTAAGATCCCCGCTGTTGCGGCGAGGCTGGAACGATACCTTTGAGGTTCGGACAAAGGACGCAGAGCGTTTCATTTTTCGCGTTTCAAAGCGACGCGCGCGCGGTGGTGCCGACGTTGCGTCCGAAACCGCGTTTCTGGCCTATCTGGACAGGAAGGACATTCCGGTGGCGGCCGCAGTTCCAGGGCATGACGGCTCGCTTTTTACGTCCGCCCTCTTCCCAGAAGGCCGGCGTCCCGCCGTACTGCTCCGTCATGCTGAAGGACGCCCGTCACAGGCAGGCAGTTCGGCCGGCGATGCCAGAGCAAATGGGGTGACCTTGGCGCGGATTTCACGATGTCGCTGGCGGCTTCGCCGCTGGCCACAAGGCTCTCTACCGGCTCGACCTTGACCATCTGCTGCACAGACCTTTGTCCGCCATATTGGCGCTCGAGGGTCTCAGCGAGACCGTACGCACGGGGTTGGTTGATCTGACGGGAAGATTGTCGGCCGGGTTGGAAAAATGTGACCGGCTTTCATGGACCTACTGCCACGGAGACTGCCACGGGTACAACGCCAACATCGCGCTGGAGGGACCTCGAGCCGGACAAGCGGTGTTCTTCGATTTTGATGAAAGCGGTCCCGGATATCTAGCTTACGATCTCGCGGTATTTCTCTGGGGTTGTGTTTCGTTCGGGCAAAGGAAACACCAATTCTGGCACACCTTTCATTGAAGGCTATCGTACGATACGCGAAGTGCCACACGCGGATTTTGAAGCAGTGCATCTTTTCGTTCCCATTCGCCATCTGTGGCTCGTGGGGGAGTACGCCAGTCGTGTTCATGAATGGGGCAAGCAAGCCGTGCATCCCCCCATTGGATCGCCACACAATTGGATTTCGTGCTGTCTTGGGAAAAGGAGAAGCTGGCGCCAAGGCTGCTTTGATCAGTCGGCCATCCGCTTCGGGTGCGGACGCTGCCAATAACGACGTCTCGCAGCCGCCCGAATGGCGCTGCAAGCGGACGTCGCTCGAACCGCGTCTACTCACGTCGATTTATGAGTATACGTCCTAGCCGCGCAGCACCTTGCCCGCCTTGGCCTCGGTGAGCCTGCCCTGCTCCCAGGTCAGTGCGCCGTTGACGACGGTGTATTCGACGCCCTGCGACGGCATGACGATGCGCTTGGCGCCGCCGGGCAGGTCATAGCGCCGCTCGCCATGGTTCTTCGAGCCGATGCGCTCGGGGTCGAAGATCGCCACGTCGGCCGGCGCGCCCTTGGTCAGCCGGCCGCGATCCTTCAGGCCGAAGAGATCGGCGGGATCGGAGGTGAGCTTGCGCACGCCCTCTTCCAGCGTGATCGCCTGCTTCTCGCGCACCCAGGTGCCGAGCAGGTAGGTCGGATAACCGGCATCGCACAGCATGTCGACATGCGCGCCGCCGTCGCCCAGCGCCATCAGGATCGACTTGTTGTTCAAAAGCTCCTTCATGCGGTCTTCGCGGGTGTTCCACGAGGCCATGGTGAGCTCGCACTGGAGATTGTCGGCCAGCACCAGGTCGAGGAACGCATCGACGCCGTCCTTGCCCTGCTCCTGGGCGATGGTGGCGATCGACTTGCCCTCGAGGTTCTTCAGGGCCGGGTTCTTGACCGCGTAGACGCCGATACGTCCCCAGTTGCTGAAGCCCGTCGGGTTCTTGAGATCGTGGCGGAACGCATTGCGGAAGGCAGGATCGGCATAGACCTTCTTCTGCGCCTCCTTGTTGGTGTCGGCGAACACCCGCTTCCAGGCCGGGAAGGCGGCGAAGGAGAACGGGTTGTTCATGTCGACTTCGCGGGTCAGCGGCAGCGGCGAGGTCTGAGGCCGCGCTCCCTTGGCGATCATCGGCGCGGCGCGGCGCAGCGTGTCGCGCACCGCCTCGGGGATGTCGTCGCGGTCGAACAGGGCGATGAAGGTCACCGGCCGGCCGCTCTCGGTCAGCAGGAAGTCGAGAAGCTCGCACTGGTCCTGCTCGAGCACGCCGACCTGGCGGGTCAGCGCGATCTCGATCGCACCCTTGTCGCGCTTCTTGAGCTCGTTGGCGTAGGCCTTCATCTCCTCGCGGCTGGCGTTGCGGCAGGCCAGCGGCTTGCCCTCGAAGCCGAGATGCTGGTTGAGCGTCGTCGAAGAGAAGCCGAGCGCGCCGGCATCGACCGCCTCGCCGATCAGCTTGGCGATCTTGGCGGTCTCTTCCGGCGTCGCCGACCGCTCAATCGAGGCCTCGCCCATCACGTAGTGACGGAACGGCGTCAGCGGGGCGATGAAGGCGAGGTTGAGCGACGGCTTGCGGGCGGCCGCGGCGTCCATGAACTCGGGGAAAGTCTCCCAATCCCAGGTGATGCCCTTGTTCAGCACGTCGAACGGGATGCCTTCGACGTTCACCAGGTCGCGCATGGCGATCTCGCGCGTCTCGGGCTTGCAGGGCGCGATGCCGACGCCGCAATTGCCCATCACCACGCTGGTCACGCCGTGCCATGACGAGGGCGTCACCGCGCCGTCCCAGCAGATCTGCGCGTCGTAATGGGTATGCGGATCGACAAAGCCCGGCGCCACGACCAGCCCGTCGGCGTCGATGGTGCGCTTGGCGCCCTCCGTCACCTTGCCGATCTCGGCAACCTTGCCATCCGCGATGGCAATATCGGCCTGGTAGCGCTTGGCGCCCGTGCCATCGACCACGGTGCCGTTCTTGATGACGAGATCGTAGCTCATCGCCGTTTCCTCCCGGGAGAAACTTTCCCCGAGAGTACATCGGCGGCAGGGCCCTGGCGCATGCGAAAAACACGGGCCAGCCAAGGCCCGGCGGCGGGCCCGGACGCTCAGGCGAACAGGAAATCCGTAGAATGAAGAGCGTGCGGATCGGCAAAGCCCACGAGGGTGACACTGGACGCCCCGTCGAAGGAGATCGTCGTGTTGGTCCCGTCGCCGGTGATCGTCATGTCCTCGAGGTGGGTGAAGCCCTAGGCGTGGACGTCGATCCGGTCGCCGTCGCTCTGGCGGAAATCGTTGATGTCGTCGCGACCGCCGCCGGGCGCGAAGACGAACGTGTCGGCGCCGGTCAGCGCCCCGGCAGCAACGGTTGCCGCATCGCCCCACATATGGTCGGCGCCGTGGCCGCTGATCAGCACGTCGTTGCCGCCACGGCTGTTGTCACCCAGGGTCTCGGCATCGCCATACAGCCTGTTGGTGAACCCGGTCGTCGACACCAGTACGTCGTCACCACCAACCGCCTGGTCGTGCATGATGCGGGCGTCGCCATAGAGATTGGCCAGCGACGGGCCGCCCGTCAGATGGTCGTTGCCGCCTGTGGCATGCCCGGACATGTCATCGGCGTCGCCCGTCAGGCTGCTCAGTCCAGCGGCATGTCCAACAAGCGTGTCGTCGCCGCCGATGGAATGGTCAGTCATGCGATTGGCGTCGCCGAAGAGGGTGTCCGCACGACCATTGCCCCCGATCAGCACGTCGTTGCCGCCACGGGCGTGGCCCGACATGCTGTCGGCATCGCCCGCCGCTGCGGCTGTGTCGATGAGCGTATCGTTGCCGCCCGATGTATGGCCGGACATGGTGAAGGCATCGCCATAGAGAACGCCCGGCGGGCCCTGGCCGATCACGATCTGGCCCGGGGCGCCCTCCATCGTATCGTTACCGCCGCGCGCATGGCCGAACATTCGTGGGCATCGCCGAAGAGCACTCGAATGGATCCAAGGACAAGATGGTCGTCCCCTCCTGTCGCATGGTCGTACATGCCGTAGGCATCGCCATAGAGCTGGTCCCTGAGACCGACGCCGATCAGCGTATCGTTGCCGCCATGGGAATGGCCGTGCATCGTGTCGGCATCGCCGAACAGCATGCTGTTGACGCGTTGGGCCCCGCCCAGAGGTGTCGTCGCCGCCCGAGCTCCAGTCAAACAACTGATGCGCATCGCCGTAGGCTATGCCGCCGATATCGTCCTCGAGCACAATGATCTGATCACCAGCATGCGCGTGATCACGCAGACTCCGGACGTATCGCCATAGACCGCCATTGGACATTTCCTCTCTCAAAGCGTTCAGCGTTCGCGTTGTTCGTTGGCGCTGATCTAGCTTTGCGAATTCGAGGAATGCCATCGCGCGGCGACCCATTCACCGAAAGGCCACAGTGCACCTTCGCGGTGTTCAATTGATGCAGGTCGAGCGCAACTTCACGTCACTTGATCGCGAACGCCTCGAGCTTCTTTCCGCCGCGCAGCGCCGCGACCAGCCATCTCGGCCGGTTGCCGCGTCCCGCCCAGGTCTCGGTGCGATTCTTGGGATTGCGATAGAGCGGCGGCAGCTTCTTGCCCTTGAGGGCGTGCGGCCGGCCCGTACCGGCGCCGTTCGACTTCGTCGCCGACAGCCGGCGCAGCCTGCCGATCGCCTCGATCAGCCTGGAACGCTCTTTCGCTGCCCGCAACTCGAGCTCGGCCTCGATCTTGGCTTTCGCCTTGACGAGCTCATTGAACGCCATCGATTTTACCTTCAGCATCACTGACCTTTCCAAAAGCTCACGCACACACCCTAACCAAACTACTAAAGCACTATCGTATCGATGCAATGGGCGCCTGTGGCCGGATGAGCGAGAACAACACCCCCGACCTGCCGTTCCGACACCTGCTACGCACCATCCCCGCCGACTACTGGCGGCTGTGGTACGTCGGCATGATCGTCTCGACCGTGCGCTGGCTGGAGACGGTCGTCATGGGTGTCGTCGTCTACCAGCAGACGGGCTCGGCCTTCATCGTCGCCATGATCACCATGCTGCGCCTGCTGCCGATGGGCCTGTTCGGCGCCTTCCTCGGCGCCTTCGCCGAGCGGTTCGACCGGCGACTGACGCTGGCCGGCATGGTCGTCGTTCTCGCCCTGACGTCGGCCCTGCTCTCGATCATTGCCTGGTTTGGAACGCTCGAAGTCTGGCATTTCGCGGCGGCGAGCTTCATCAACGGCTGCGGCTGGGCCACCGACAATCCGCTCCGCCGGACGATCATGGGCGAGGTCATGGGCCGCGATCGCATGGCCACGGCGATGGCGCTCGATGTCGGCGCCGGCAATTCCAGCCGCATGGTGGGCCCCACGATCGGCGGCCTGATGCTGGCCGGCATCGGCATCGAGGGGGCGTTCGTGCTGAGCGTGGCCATGTATGCCACCGCAATCGCGGCCACGCTGATGGTCCGCACCCGCATGCCGGCCACGCCGGGCGCCGGCGCCGTCATGGCCCGCACCTGGGAGAGCATCGTCATCGTCGCCAAGGATCCTCGGCTCAGCGCCATCATGCTGGTGACGATCGTCTACAACGTCTTCGCCTGGCCCTTCACCAGCATGATCCCCGTGATCGGCCGCGACCAGCTCCGGCTCGGGCCGGAGGGCGTGGGCCTGCTGACCAGCGTCGACGGCCTCGGCGCCTTCGTGGGCGCCCTGCTGCTGGCGATGTGGCTGACGCCGGGCTGGCACGCCCGCGCCTATGTCGGCGGCGTCGCCGTGTACCTCTTGTCGCTGATCGCCTTCGCGCTCGCGCCCGAACCGGTCTCGGCCGGCATGGCGCTGCTGGTCACCGGCCTCAGCGGTGCCGCCTTCTCCACCCTGCAGGCCACGACCGTCTATCTCGCCGCGCCGGTCGAGATGCGCTCGCGCATCATGGGCGTGCTGTCGGTGTGCATCGGCACGGGACCGATCGGGTTCGTCTGGCTGGGCTGGCTCGCCGACCAGATCGGCGCGCCGTACGCGACAGCGCTCACGGGCGTCTTGGGGTTGCTTGCCTTGGCAGCAACCTCGCCGTTGTGGCGGCGGATCTGAAACGCTGGAGAAAATTCACTTCAGCTGAACTCATTGCACCTCACCCTGAGGAGCGGTAGCAGGAGAGCGTCTCGAATGCGCGCGGTAAACCGCGCGTGGGTTGGCACGAGCACCATCTTCGATGCCCATCCTTCGAGACCGCGCTTCGCGCCTCCTCAGGATGAGGACGCGGGGTGGAGGATGGTCTAGTCGAGCTTTACGCCCACGCGCGTGATCAGGGCCTGCCATTTCGCCGTCTCGTCTTTCAGCAAGGCGGCGAACTCGGCCGGGCTGTTGAACACGACTTCCGATCCGTCGCTGTCCAGCGCGCTGCGGAACGCGGGGTCCTTCAGGCCCTCGGCCAGGACAGCGTAGAGGCGCGCGACGATCGCCGACGGCGTGCCGGCCGGTGCCACCAGCGCGAGCCAGGCATCGAGCGCAAAGCCGTCAGGCATCGCTTCCAGCAGGGTCGGCACGTCCGGCATCACCTTGGTGCGCTTGGCGCTGGTCACTGCCAGGGCGCGCAAGGTGCCCTGCTGGGCCGGCCGGAAGGCCGTCGGCATGGTCGGGAAGCCGACATCGATCTGCTTGCTGAGCAGGGCCAGCACGATGTCGGGCGCGCCCTTGTAGGGCACGTGGAGATAGTCGATCCCCGCCGCCAACCGAAAAGCCTCGGCCGACAGATGCGCCAGGCTGCCGGCGCCACCCGAGCCGTAGTTCAGCTTGCCGGGCGATGACTTGGCGAGCGCCACGAACTCCATGACCGATTTGGCCGGCGATGACGGCGGCACGACCATCAACGAGGGGATGCGCGTGATCATGGTGACCGGCACGAAGTCCTTGATCGGGTCGAAGTTCACCTTGGCATAGAGCAAGGGACTGAGGACGTGGCTGCTGGTCATCAGCATCAGGCTATAACCGTCGGGCGCGGCGCGGGCCGCGACCTCGGCACCGATGTTGCCGGCCACGCCCGGCTTGTTGTCGACGACGAACTGCTGGCCGAGACTCGCGGTCAGGCGCTGCGCCACCTGTCGCGCCGCGACGTCGGGTGCGCTGCCGGCGATGAACGGCACGATGATGCGCACCGGCTTGTCGGGATATTGCGCCTGTGCAGCACCCGCCGTCAGGAGCGAGGCCGCCAGGGCAAGAAGAGCCAAGAGTTTCATGCGACCCTCCGTCATTGCGGCTCGATGCCAGAGTCTTTCAGCGCGGCTTTCCAAACGGCGAGCTGTTCCTTCATGTAGGCCGCAAGCGCCGCCGGCGTGGACGTCTTCGGGATGAAGCCGTGCCGTTCCACCTGCTCCCTCACCGTGGGCTTGGCGAGGGCCGCCACCATCGCCTTGTTCATGGTGGCCACGACCTCGGCCGGCAGGTCGGCCGGGCCGACCAGCGCGAACCACGGGACGATGGGGAATGGGCTCTGGCCCGCCTCGATGATCGTGGGAAGGTCGGGCATCAGCGGGCTGCGCACGTCGAGCATGGTGGCGAGGGCCTTCAGCTTGCCGGCCTTCACGTGGGCGGCAACCGATGTCGCGGTGCCGTTCATGACCTGGACGCGGCCGGACAGCAGGTCGGCGATCGCATCGGGCTCCGACTTGTAGCGGATCGCCTCGAGCTCGATCTTGTTCCTCGTCGCGAACATCGCCATCGACACGAAGGCATAGGTATTGCCCGCCGCGTAGTTCAGCGGCTTGGGAGCGGCCTTCGCGACGGCGATGAGCTCGGCGAGCGAGTTCGCCGGCACCGAGGGATGAACGACGATGAAGAACGAGTTCTCGCCGAGGAAGCTTATCGGCGTGAAATCAGTGAGAACGTTATAGGGAGGCTCCTTCTGCATGTTCGGCGCGACGGCAAGCGGGCTGTTGGTGCCGAACAACAGCGTGTAACCGTCAGGCGCCGCGCGCTTGACCTCGCCGGCGGCCAGCGCGCCGTCGGCGCCGGGCTTCTGCACCACGATGATCGGCTGGCCGAGCGTCGTCTCCAATTCCTGGCCGATGATGCGCGCGAGGGCGTCGGTTGCCGAGCCCGCGCCGAAGGGAATGACGAACCTGATGGGTTTCGATGGGTACGCTTGTGCGGCCGCCTCGGCGTGCGGCAGCAAGAGAAGCGCGGCAAGTGCCGCGATAACGACCCTCAGCATTGGGATCCTCCCCGTCTATCTTCTTTTCATTCAGCTCGTGAAACGCGCCTCCTACTCCGGCGACGAGCATAGCCTCAAGACGTCGTGCTGCGCGACCTTGACAGCGCCGGCTCGGCGTGACGTGATTCGATCAGTCTCGTCAGCAAAGGAGGTACGCATGCTTCCACCGGGCCACCGTGCCGCAACGATTGCTGACGCAGACGTTCGGGCATCAGCATAGCGGGCATACACGGACGCCACACCGGGAGCGGCCTTCGCGGGTCGCATCAGTAGGGCGAGACCCCATCTCGGCCGCTCCCGGAAGTGCGCTTTCGGTTACCTCCACCCCATGACCTTGCGCATTGATCCAAGCCGCTCGATTGTCCGGCGGACGGTGCTCGCTGGCCTTTCAGCGCTGCTCGTTCCCCTGCCCGCGGTTGCGCAGACGGCGACCAAGGAGAAGGTCGCTGCCGCCCTGCCCAAGCTCAAGGAATTCGCCCGGCAGATCGTGGCCAAAGAGCTCGTGCCCGGGCTCTCCATCGCCATCGTCTATCGCGACGAGATCGTCTTGCTCGACGCCTTCGGTGTGCGCGAGATCGGCAAGCCTGCGGCCGTGGACGTCGACACGGTCTTCCAGCTTGCGTCGGTCTCCAAGCCGCTGTCGGCGACCGTCGTCGCCGGCCTGGTGGGCGACGGCAAGGTCTCGTGGGACAGCCGCATCCGCGACATCGATCCCGGCTTCACGCTTCAGGATGAGCTCGCCGCGGCCAACGTTACGGTCCGCGACCTGTTCGCCCATCGCAGCGGATTGCCCGGCCATGTCGGCGACGACATCGAGGAGCTTGGTTTCACCCAGGGCGAGATCCTGCAGCGATTGCGCCTGGCGAAGCCGGCCTACAGTTTCCGCGACGGCTACTCGTACAGCAACTTCGGCCTGACCGAGGGCGCCGTCGCCGCGGCGCGGTTCTCGGGAAGCAGCTGGGAAGAGGCCTGCGAGGAGAAGCTCTACAAGCCGCTGGGGATGGCCTCGACCAGCTCGCGTTATCGCGACTTCATGAACCAGGCCAATCGCGCCGCCCTGCACGTAAGGGTCGATGGGCGCGTCGACGGGAAATGGGCGTCGTTCACGCGGCGCAATGCCGATGCGCAGGCTCCCGCGGGCGGGGCAAGCTCCAATGCGCGCGACATGGCGCGGTGGCTGCGCCTGCTGCTGGCCAACGGGCAATACGAAGGCCGCCAGGTGATCGCGAAGGAAGCGCTGCAGCAGACGCATGTTCCCGCGAGCGTGCGCGGCGTCGACCCGAAGACGGGCGCCGCGGCCTTCTATGCGCTCGGCTGGAACGTCGACTATCGCGAGCACGGTGTCGAATGGAGCCACGCCGGCGCGTTCAGCGCCGGGGCACGCACGCTCGTGCACCTGATCCCGGGCGAGCAGCTGGGAATCGTCGTCTTGTCGAACGCCTTCCCAACGGGCGTGCCGGAGGGGATCGCCAAGACCTTCTTCGATCTCGTCTTCGTCGGCAGCCCGACCCGGGACTGGGTGGCCTATGCGAACGAGATCTTCGAGACCGGCTACAAGGAGATGATGAAGCCATCGCTTGCCTACGCGACGCTGCCGGCCTCACCGGCTCCGCCCCTGCCGATAGCGGCCTATATGGGCGACTACCGAAACGACTACATCGGCGATGCGAAGGTCACGGAATCGGGCGGGTCGCTGTTTTTGCATGTCGGACCGGCGGGCAGGCGCTTTCCGCTGGCGCACTTCAATCGCGATGTGTTCGTCTATACGCCCATGGCGGAGGCGCCCAAGGCGCGCTCGGGTGTGACCTTCCTGATCGGACCCGACGGCAAGGCGAGCGAGGTCACGGTCGAGGACCTCAATGAGTATGGTTTGGGAAGGCTGACGCGCGTCAGCCCGAATTAAGACCTTTCAGCAAGACGGAGGAAGAACGATGTCATTTTATCGCGGCATGACTTGTGAGAACGTGACCCTCAAAGGCGACAAGGGCACGCCGATCACCGCCTACGTGGCCAAGCCGGCCGGCGCGGGCCCCTTCCCCGGCGTCGTGCTGATCCATCATCTGCCGGGCTGGAGCGAACTCTACATCGAGACGACGCGCCGCTTCGCCCATCACGGCTATATGGCGATCTGCGCCAACCTCTATGAGCGCGAGGGCGGCGGCAGCGACGGCAATCCCGACGACATCGCCGCCAAGGTGCGCGCCGACGGCGGCATTGCCAATTCCCAGATGGTCGGCGACACCGCGGCCGCCGTGCAGTGGATGCGCGCCCAGCCCAATCTCAACGGCAAGGTCGGCCTGTTCGGCTCCTGCTCGGGCGGCCGGCACGCTTTCATCTATGCCTGCCAGAAGAAGGACGTCGATGCCGTCATCGACCTGTGGGGTGGCCGCGTGGTGATGGGCAAGGAGGAGCTCAACGCCAAGACGCCGACGGCGCCGATCGACATGACCAAGGAGCTCGCCTGCCCATTGCTCGGCCTGTTCGGCAACGACGACCGCGCGCCCAGCCCCGAGCAGGTCAACCAGCACGAGGCCGAGCTCAAGAAGCACGGCAAGAACTACGAGTTCCATCGCTACGACGGCGCCGGCCACGGCTTCTTCTACTGGCATCGGCCGCTCTACCGGGTCGAGCAGTGCATGGATGGCTGGAGCAAGGTGCACGCCTTCTTCGGCAAGCACCTCGGCAAGAAGTAGGAGGCCGATATGTGCACGTCGATCATCGAGATCGCCCGCGCCGAGGGCATGGCCAAGCGCGGCGACGAGTGGTTCCCGCTCACCCAGGCCGTGGTCGCCTACGACCACGCCCGCCATGCGCTGCTGGGTGACGTCATCACGCTCGACTTCATGAATGCGGGCCTCGATGCCGGGGCCCGCGCCGGGGTCGAGATCACTCTGGACTCGGCCAAGGCGCTGCGCGCTGCCTTGGACCGGGCGATCGCCGCCGCCGAGTTCGAGGAGGCGGAGGTGCGCGGCAAAGGCGCCGTCGTGAGCCTCGTTCGGGCGGCGTGACCGCCACGATGCGCACCGGCGAGATCGTCTTCACGGGAATGGACCGGGTGGTGTTCGGCCACCCGGCGGCGGAGGCTGTCGCCCGGGCGGCCGACCGGCTCAGTGCCAAGCGGGTGTTCATCCTCGCCGGCAAGACGCTCAATCGCGAGACCGATGCGGTCCGGCAGATCGCCGGAGCGCTCGGATCGCGCTACGCCGGCGTGCATGACGACATGCCCGCGCACAGCCCGCGCGATGCGGTCGTCGCCTGCGCCAACAAGGCGCGTGAGGCCGGCTGCGACCTGCTGGTCAGTGTCGGCGGCGGCTCGACGACCGACGGTGGCAAGGCGGTCACCATCTGCCTGGAACACGACATCCGCGAGCCGGATGGGCTCGAACCCTTCCGCACCGTGGTCGACGACACGACGGGCAAGCGGCACTTTCCGCAGTATCGCGCGCCGCGGGTGCGCCAGATCTGCGTGCCGACGACCTTGAGCGGCGGCGAGTTCAACGCCCGCGCCGGCGTCACCGAGCCGCGGCTGCGCCTGAAGCAGGCCTATATCCATCCCGGCATCATCCCGCTCGCGGTGGTCTTCGATCCCGCGATCACCGTGCATACGCCCGAGTGGCTGTGGCTCTCGACCGGCATCCGCGCCGTCGATCATGCCGTGGAAACCTACTGCTCGATCGACGGCAACGCCTACACCGACTCAACCGCGCTGCAGGCGCTGCGCCTGCTCGGCCGCGGCCTGCCTGCGGTGAAACGCAATCCGGCCGACCTCGCGGCGCGGCTCGACTGCCAGATCGGCGCCTGGATCTCGATGACCGGCATCGTCAGCGGCACGCGCATGGGCGCAAGCCACGCCATCGGCCATGTGCTGGGCGGCAGCGCCGGCGTGCCGCACGGCTACACGTCGTGCGTCATGCTGCCGGCGGTGCTGGCCTTCAACGCCGAGGTCAACGGCGATCGCCAGGCGGAGATCAGCGCGGCGCTCGGTACCGATGGCCAGCCGGCCGCCGAAGTGCTCGACCGCTTCATCGCGGGCCTCGGACTGCCGCGGCGGTTGCGCGATGTCGGCGTCAAGCGCGACGACCTGCAGCGCATCGCCACCAACTGCATGCTCGACGACTGGACCTTCTCCAATCCGCGGACGATCAACGGAGCGCAAGAGATCGTGCCGATCCTGGAGTCGGTGTACTGAGACTCACCATTGCGTAGCCTGGTAACTCCGATCCAGGGGTTGTGACCATCCGGGGCGCCGCCGATCCGCAACCGTCGGCGCGCCATCGCGTTTCGTGGCCGTGATGACAGTGTTGACCGCGTTCGCGGGCTTTCGTCGCCGCGCGTTTGCGCTTGTTCTCCGTGCTGATCGCAGCATGGATGATGCCCTCTCGCGCAGAACAGGCACAGGCGCAGGACTGCGAATACGGTGCGTTCGGTTGCGGACACGCCGAGCAGCATCACCAGTACCAGGAATGGAAGCCGACCACCGGCAAGGGCAGCTGTTGCAACGGCGACGACTGCCGGCCGGTCAAAGCCCGGTTCGAAGACGACGGCAGCTGGTCGGTATGGATTCCGGAATTTCGCCGCTGGGTGCCGGTGCCGGCCTTTGCCGTCGGCGAGCCCGACCGGTTCGGCGATGGCCGCAGCCACGTCTGCAGCACCAAGCCGCTGCCGGCGCTGCCGGTGTTTCACATCTTCTGTTTTTCGCCGACGGGGTCGAAGAGTTGACGGTGCTGTGCGCTGCATCGACAGCCCTCCTACGCTAAAGCTTCGGAGGGCAGTCTGCTTCGCGCGTCATGTGGCAGGGCTTGTTCTGCGTAGCGCGCAGCGCGAAGCAGAATGGCGGAGAGGAAGGGATTCGAACCCTCGATACGGGTTTACCCCGTATAACGGTTTAGCAAACCGCCGCCTTCGACCGCTCGGCCACCTCTCCGCAGCCCGTTAAGACCCCGGCGATCGATATCCACGACGGATGCGCGGCGGTTCTAGCGGCGGCTCCGGCCCAAGTCAAACGAAGGCTGAATTTCGCAAGCATTTTCAGGCTCTTGGCCTCATGGCATGAACCGTGCGACGGTGCCGCCATGAGTACCGCACCTTCGTCCATCGACATGCTGAAGCGCCTGGTCGCGTTCGATACCACCTCGCGCAATTCCAACCTCGAGTTGATCCACTATATCCGCGATTACCTGGCCGATTTCGGGGTCGAGAGCACCCTGGTGCCCAACGCCGAAGGCACCAAGGCCAACCTTTTCGCCTCGATCGGCCCCGACCGCGAAGGCGGCGTGGTGCTGTCGGGCCATACCGACGTCGTGCCGGTCGACGGCCAGCCCTGGACGACCGATCCCTGGGACCTCACCGAGAAGGACGACGGCAATCTCTACGCGCGCGGCACCTGCGACATGAAGGGTTTCGTCGCCGCTTGCCTGGCCAACGTGCCGGCCTTCCAGCGCGCCAGGCTCAAGGTGCCGATGCATTTCGCCTTCTCCTACGACGAGGAGATCGGCTGCCTGGGCGCGCCTGCGCTGGCCGAACGGCTGGTCGGCGCCGTGCCGCGGCCGCAGGCGGTGATCGTGGGCGAGCCCACCATGATGGGCGTGGTCAACGCGCAGAATTTCGGCGGCGGCATCATCGCCACCTTCACCGGCTTCGAGGCGCATTCGTCGATGACCCATCTCGGCGTCAGCGCCATCCACTTCGCCGGTGACTTCATCCACTGGCTGAACGAGCTGCAGGTCGAGCTGGCCGAGCGCAAGCGCACCGACATCGACACCGTGCCCGGCCACACCACCATCAATGTCGGCGTCATCAAGGGCGGCACCGCCGGCAACATCCTGGCGCGCGAGTGCACCCTGAACTGGGGCTATCGCACCCTGCCCGGCGACGATCCGTGGGAAGTGCAACGCCGCGCCGAGCAGTACATCGCCGAGCTGCTGCTGCCCAGGATGCGGACCAAGCATCCCGACGCCAACATCACCCTGAAGCGCCGGTCGTTCGTGCCCGGCCTGCTGCCGCAGGAGAACGAGCAGGCGGCCAAGCTCGCCCTGCAATGGACGGGCGGCAACCGCACCTATGCGGTGCCCTACGCCACCGAGGCCGGCATCTTCCGCGGCCACGGCATCCCGACCGTGATCTGCGGGCCGGGCGACATCGCGCAGGCCCACCAGCCCAACGAGTTCGTCGCCCGCTCGCAGATGGATGCCTGCGATGCCTTCCTGGGCAAGATGATCGGCTGGGCGGAAAGGCAGTGATCCGTCACTGCTTGAACTTGAAGCCCAGGTAGACTCCGTTGACGATGCCCGCCATCACCAGCAGGTTGGTATCGAAGTTCGGAAACGAGAAGCTCGTCAGCGTGGTCCACAGGAAGATCACGCCGAGGATCACGGTCCAGGCCGCCATTTGCACGCGCTGCAGGACGAACGTTCCGTTCTCCGACATGATGTCCCTGAGGAAGCCCTGCGAGGGATTGGTGTTCGGGGTCGGGTCTATCACTTGCGCCGCCAGACCGCTGGCGCCGGAAATGCCCATCAGCGCGAGCACGCCGGCGGTGACGACACCAATGAATTGCCCGGTGACCAGCCAGACGTAGAGATAGCCGCCGATCACCAGGAACAGCCACCACGCGAACTGGACCCTGGCCAAACTGAACGGCACGGGAGCAGTCGGCGCCGGGGGCGGCGTGTCGCGCAGCAGCCCGGTATCCCAGCCGAGACCGATCAAGCCGGCCGCCATGAGCGCCAACCCTAGGGCGCCGGAAATCAGAAGTGGCAAGTGATACACGCGCAGCTTCACTTTCTCGACAATGACCGCGTCGGTGCGCGGCAGCGTGCCCTCCTTGTCCCCGAAAGCGAGCGTGACATCGCGGCTTCCCTCGTATGGCGTGCCACTCAGGATCTGCCGCCACAGCTTTCCCTCCGCCGCACCGGCGTCGTCTGGCGCGCGAATGTTCAGCGTCTTCCAGGTCCATCCGTCCTTGTTGTCTTTGACGTCTTTCGAATCGCTGGTGTAGACGTCCATTGACGAGGGCGTTCGCACCTCGTCGATGAACAAGTAGACCGGTTTGGCGGCGCTCTTCGTCGCCAGCGCAGCCTCGGCCGTAGCAAGCGCCTTGCTTGCCGTCTCCAGCTTCGTCCTGGCCTCCGGCAGCTTCTGCGTTTCGGCCTGAGCGACCTCTTTTTCAGCGGCCGCCACCGCGAGAATCGCGGCATCGATCTCGGCCCGCTCGGCCTTGAAATACCTTCCCCCTCTCACGGCGATGCATACCGCCCTGTTGAGGTGGATCTCCTTCTGCTCGATGTAGACCATGTTCGCGGTCTTCGGGATCCCCGTAACGGCCTTGTCTGCACAGGCCCCCGACGAACCTTGCAAATGGTCCCAAGCGGCACCGATGAGGGGAATCAGAATCAGAATGAACCCCACGCCGAGGGCGATCCTCGCCTTCCCCATCGCTGGCATAGCCATGTCCGCATCCCCCGCTGACGACCACGATATGGTTGCAATACCACATATTTAAACGACCGACGAGGGCCGACAGGGACTTTGGCGTGCCGCTTGACCGCCGACACCTCATGCCGCCCCAATGACCCATGGACCAGCCCGCCTCTCGCCGCCGCTTCCTGCGATATCTCGCGGCGAGTCCCCTCTTCGCTGGCAGTGATCTTCTTGCCCAGGAACAACGCCTGCCCGATCCCATGGTCTGGGCGCCGCGCAGCCTCGACAAGCTGATCGACACGCCGCGCGAGGCGCTGAGCGTCTTCGACTTCGAGCCGGTGATGCACAAGAACGTGCCGCCGGCGCACTTCGGCTACATGGCGACCGGCATCGACGACGAGGTGACGCTGCGCGCCAATCGCGAGGGCTTCCAGAAGTTCCAGCTGCTGCCGCGGCGGCTGGTCGACGTCTCGCAGCTCGACCTCAGCCTGGAACTGTTCGGCCGCACCTGGGGCAGCCCGGTCGTGCTGGCGCCGACCGGCTCCAACAAGGCCTTCCATGAGGACGGCGATCTCGCCGTCTCACGGGCGGCGCGCCGGACCAACAACCTGCAGATCCTGTCGACCGTGGCGACGGCCTCGATCGAGCAGGCGATCGAAGCGCGCGGCCGGCCCGTCTGGTTCCAGCTCTATCCCACCAACAAGTGGGCGGTGGCCGAGGCCCTGGCCAAGCGCGCCGAGAAGGCCGGCGCGGAGACCATCGTCGTCACGGTCGACGTGCTGGCGCGACAGAACTGGGAGACCTACGTGCGCCTGTGGCGCACCGACAAGCGCACCTGTGCGGAGTGCCATGGGCTGGGGCTGGCGAGCTTCGTGAAGCGCAAGCCCAACTTCGACGGGCTCGACCTCTCCGGCATCGAGTTCGACGGGCGCCACCAACCTCACCTGGACGTTCATCAAGCGCCTGCGCGACACCGTGAAGACCAAGCTGGTGCTGAAGGGCCTGATGACCGCAGCCGACGCAACCCTCGCCGTCGAGAACGGGCTCGACGCCATCATCGTCTCCAACCATGGCGGGCGCGACGACGACTTCGGCCGCTCGACGATCGATGCCCTGCCCGAGATCATCGAGGCGGTCGACGGCCGCATCCCGGTGCTGGTCGATTCGGGCTTCCGGCGCGGCACCGACATCGTCAAGGCGCTGGCGCTCGGCGCGCGCGCCGTGTGCATCGGCCGCCCCTACCTCTGGGGGCTCGGCGCCTTCGGCCAGGCCGGAGTCGAGCGCGTGCTCGACCTCTTACAGCAGGAAACGCGCGCCGCCATGCAGCAGGTCGGCGCGCGGGCGCTGAAGCAGCTCGGGCCGGCGCTGGTGAAGCGGGCGTCCTAGCACTAGCCCTCGGTGTGCCGGCCGGTCTCGAACAGGAACCACACGCGCTGCTCGGTCTCATCGACCCAGTTCTCGATCAGGCTGGCGGTGGCGATGTCGCCATGCTCGTCGCACACCTCGTGGAGGATGCGCATGTGCTTGAGCAGTTCCTTGTTGTCGTCGCGCAGCTCGGCCAGCATGTCGTGCGGCGTGACGTACTCGGCATCGTTGTCGAGCACGCGCTGCAGGCGCTTGACGTGGCCGACCGACTTGATGGTCGAGGCGCCGAGCTTGCGCACCCGCTCGGCGATCACGTCGGTCATGGCGTCGATCTGGGTCGCCTGGTCGTCGAGCAGCAGGTGATAGTCGCGGAAGTGCGGGCCCGAGACGTGCCAGTGGAAGTTCTTGGTCTTGAAGTAGAGCGCGATCACGTCGGCCAGCAGGATGTTGAGACCGCCCGCCACATCCTTGGCGGCGTTGGCGCCAAGGTCGTTCGGCGTGGCGAGGTTGGCGGTGCGGCGGGACTTGGCGTCTTTGGCCATAGGCTGATTCTCCTGGCGAGCTGTGGTTTGCCGGCAATCTAGCCGTTTTTTCGGCGCCGTGAACAGTTGCCCAAAGGTATAGCCCCTGTAAGTTTCGCCGCGTGAGCAAGGAAAAGGCGCCGGAGGCCGAACTGACGACGATCCTCGAGGGGATCGGCGAGGGCTTTTATGCCGTCGACCGCGACTGGCGAATCACTCATTTCAACAGCGAGGCGGCGCGTCACTTCGGCCGTCCCGCCAGCGACATGGTCGGCCGCGTGCTGTGGGAGCTTTTCCCCAGCGCTGTCGACACCGATCTTGGCCGCACCTTCTTCAGCACCATGGCGAGCCGCGCCACGGTCCGCGGCGAAAGCATGTCCGTGCTGGTCGGTCCGCGCTGGCTCGCCTACCGGCTGTTCCCGCTGGGCGACGGCATGGGCATCGTTTTCCGCGACGTCACCGAGCTCAAGCACGCCGAGGCGCATCGCGAGCTTCTGATCAACGAGCTGAACCATCGCGTCAAGAACACGCTCACCATGGTGCAGGCGATCGCCACCCAGACCTTCAAGGGCATCGATGCCGGCGCCCGCGAGGATTTCGAGCAGCGCCTGCTGACGCTGAGCAACGTGCACAGCCTGCTGACCGACGAGAGCTGGGAGAGCGCCGAGCTGCTCGCCGTCATCCGCGCCTCGCTCCGGCCCCATCTCGGCGGCGCGCGCGAGCGCATCTCCTTCGACGGGCCCGACCTCAGGCTGCGGCCGAAGGGCGCCGTGGCGCTCTCCATGGCCCTGCACGAGCTCGGCACCAATGCCCTGAAATACGGCGCCCTGTCGGCCGACGGCGGCTCGGTCGCGCTCGGCTGGCGGACCGATGACGGCCGCTTCCGCCTGCGCTGGGAGGAACGCGGTGGCCCCGCCGTGTCGCCGCCCAGCCGCACCGGCTTCGGCTCGCGCATGATCCAGCGCGGCCTGTCGGCCGAGCTTCAGGGCGAGGTGCGCATCGATTTCCGGCCGGCCGGCGTCGTCTGCACCATCGATGCGCCGCTCGAGGCGATCCGCGACGAGGGAGGCCGCGGATGAGCGCGCCGGCGCGTCCTGGTCGTCGAGGACGAGGTCATCATCGGCATGCTGCTGGAAGACATGCTGGGCGAGCTGGGCTGCGAGGTCGTGGCGATCTCGACCCATCTCGACGAGGCGCTGGGACTGGCGCAGAGCCTCGACATCGATTTCGCGCTGCTCGACATCAATCTCGACGGCCATGAGAGCTTCCCGGTGGCCGACGTGCTGCGCGAGCGCGGCGTGCCCTTCCTGTTCGCGACGGGCTACGGCGCCAAGATCCTGAAGCCGCCCTACGCCGGCACGCCGACCCTGCCGAAGCCGTTCCAGCTCGAAGACCTGCGCCGAGTGATCGGCACGCTCACCGCCGCCTAGAGACCGGCGCAGATCGGCTGCTCGACGCGGAACACGCTGTATTGGGCGAAGCGCTGCTTGTAGGCCTCGACGATCTCGATGACCTTGGGCTTGTGTGCCGGTGGGTCGAAGACGATCACGACCAGGCGCTTGCCGCGCTCACGCACGATGCGGCCGGACGGCTCGCGGTACTGGCCTGACGAATCGAACACGCTCAGCCCATCGGGAAAGCGTGACGTCACGACTTCCGTCAGGAAGGCGCCCCACTCCGCATCCGTCACCTCGCCGCCGCTGGGCTTGTCACGACCGAAGTAGAGGTCGATCGCGACGGCCGGCTTCAGCGGCGCGGTGCAGACGGGCGGCGCGCCCGGCTGGGCGCAGGCGCCTGACGGCCAGCGCCAGCAGCAGCAGTCGCCCGTTTCATGCGGCGTCAGTTCAGATACGGCACCGCCATGCCCTTGGTCACGGCGGGCCGGGCATTGATGATGTCGTACCAGCGCTTGACGTTGGGGAAGTCGGCGAGGTTGACGGTGTGCCACTCATGGCGCGCCGCCCACGGGAAGATCGCCATGTCGGCGATGGTGTAGTCGGCGCCCGCGGCGAAGGCGTTGCCGGCGAGCTGCTTGTCGAGCACGCCGTAGAGGCGCTTGGCCTCGTCGACGTAGCGCTTGATGCCGTACTCGATCTTGCTCGGCGCGGCGCGCAGGAAGTGATGGGCCTGGCCGAACATCGGGCCGACGCCGCCCATCTGCCACATCAGCCATTCCAGGGTCTTGTACTTCTGCACCGGCTCCTTCGACAGGAACTTGCCGGTCTTCTCGGCGAGATAGATCAGGATCGCGCCCGATTCGAACAGGCTGATCGGCTTGCCGCCGGGACCGTCGGGATCGACGATCGCCGGGATGCGGTTGTTGGGGCTGATGCGCAAGAACTCGGGCTTGAACTGCTCGCCCTTGGAGATGTCGATCTTGTGCACGCTATAGGGCAGCCCGCACTCCTCCAGCATTATCGAAACCTTGCGGCCGTTGGGCGTGCCCCACGTATGAAGCTCGATCATCTCCTCGTTCCCCCCTTGCAGTTGCAGAAAAAGCTCAGGCCCAGTCGTCGTCGGACCCGCCCGTGTCGCCGTCGTCGTAGGCGGCGGTGTCGTAGTCCTCGCCGCGCAGGTCGTCGGGCATCGGATTGCTGTCGGCGAGCGCCTGCTGGCTGTCCTGCGGCAGCAGCGGCGCCGGCTGCGCCGCCGCGGCCGTCTGTCCGAACGGGCCGGGATTGCTCCCCATCAGGCTGCGGATGCCCTCGAACAGCAGCGCGCCGCCCGCGACGCCGGCGGCCGTCGCCATCGCCGTGCGCAGGAAGCCGCCACCGCCGCCTTGCGCGGCGCCACCGCGGCCTGCAGGGGCGAGCGTGTCGACGGCACGGAGGGAGCGCGGAGCAGCGGGCGCGGCGCGCCCGCCGTGCGCCCCAGGGGCCGATCTTGGGCGCACGCCCAGGAAGCCGGACGCGGCCGGCGCGGCGCCGGCCCTGGCCTCGAGCTCGGCGATGCGCTCCTGCGCAGCCTTCAGCGCCTGCTCCTGGACCAGCACGGTCTGCACGAGCAGGTACGGCGCGGCGGGCTGGCGGGCGACGAGATCCTTGATCAGCGCCTCGGCCTCGCCATCGCGCGGCTGGGATTCGAACGGCTGCAGGCGGCCGAACAGGCCGGTGATCAGCTCGCGTTCTTCTGATTGCATGACAGTGCCTCCTGCCCTTTCGGTTCAAAGGGCACCGTCAACGTGGTTGTCCGCCTCAGTCCTAGCGTCAAGGGTCCAGGGAACCCAGCCGCAATTCCCACGGTTCGATCCGGAGATTTCGCAGCAGGCCCTTGACGACCCAGCAATCCGGCGCCAAGCGCGCCTCGACCTCCTGCTTGTCCTCGGCCCGCACGATCAGCAGCACGTCGCGCGTGCCCTTGAAAGGGCCGCCCAGCAGCACAAAACCGTCGGCGGCCAGGCCGTTCATGAAGTCTGCATGGCCCCGCCAGTCGACCTGCCCTTCCATGGGCTGGGAATTTCCCAGTTCGGGCCGCGCGTGTTGATCACGGCGAAGAGGCTTTTGGCCATGGTGTTACACTCTCGTGAAATCCATGTACCAGTTGGTCTCCCAGTTG
>CAWKFT010000013.1:0-77782 GCA_963848975.1 uncultured Alphaproteobacteria bacterium | reverse complement strand
GCATCGCCGCGCTCAAGGGCAAGTTGAACTAGCCCGGAGTCAGCCAGCGTCCAACTCTGCCCCAAAACGGTTCCGATTTCGGTTCGGGATTCGTATCGGCTTCGGCGGGTGCCACGCGCCTTATGCGGCGGCCCGTCTTATCCTCTCCAGCGAGAAGGCCGCTATAGATCCAACCCTTCTTGCCGCTTGCCGGATCGGTCACCTGGACCCATCCGCGCTTCCGATCGAGGACTGGAAGCTCGACGCCCTTCGCGATCACGCCGAGCACTGGCGATGATGACTTCGGCGCTTCGCGCATGTTGACGTAGACGGAGGGTTGAACCGTGCCGAGTCCGCGATCGTCAGTCTCGGCTTGCCCCAGACTGTTTGGCTGAACGCCACTCGCCGGCGCCGCGGCATCCCGCTCTTGCTCGCCATCTTCGGGTGTCGTGTCAGAGGACGGAGCGGTTACCGTCTCCGTCGCTCTCATCGGTTGCATCGGGTTGGGCCTTGCCGCCGCTCGGCACCGCCGACGCCGGCTACCGCCAATGAGGCTGCTTCGCCATCACCCACAGAGGTGGTGGCGTCGTTCGCCTCGGCCATGACCGGCCGTGCCGGGACCGGGGCGGGTGCTATCTCGAGCAGCGTCTCAGCCTCGGCGACGACCCTGTCGTCGGGAGCAATGAGCGCGATGGCAAGCTTGAACGCGCCACTCGTGCTGGCAGGTAGAGCGAGGTGCAAATCGCCGATCTGATCGGGCTTCAGCATCCATTCGCTTTCGCCAAACGGCCGGCCCTCGGAGAAATTGCTGGCTGGCGGCAGTCCCTTTATGGCGATGACGCTGCGAGACGGCACGCCGTCGGTGCCGTCGAGCGCGATGGGAAAGCCTATCGTGTCACCAGCTTTGGCCTCGATCCTCGTAGAGGTCGTGAGAACGGCGGACGGAGCTGCGGGTTGGGGCTCAGGAGCTTGTGCCACTGGCGGCGCCATCTCGCCGGTCGAGCGGAGCCATATGCCCCCGACGACGACGCATAGCGCCAACAAAGCAAGCGCGACGCCGGCAATCAGCCAGTGCCTCCGACCCGCGAATAGGCGCATCGCAAATTCGGTCACTTCCCATGTTGGGGGCGTCGGTGCAGACGGCTGTGAAACGCGCTCCGGATCTGCCTCGCGCTGTCGAAAGTCCGCCGAGTGGGCAAATCGCTGCGCGATCGGCTCCGGATTCTCCAGGACGCCGGCGGAATATCTTCCCCTCAACCTCATCACGTCAGGACTGAATTTTTTGGGCTGCCCCATGAAGACTCGCAGGCCTATTAGATTTTCCCCAGGTCCCAGGGGTCTAACAGCAGGGCCGACCGATTTCGGGGCATTAAAGTGGAAACAGCGGGGCACGGTCCCGAGAAACACCATCAATTCCGCGGATTATCAGGAGTTCCCAAGCGTGCTTGCTCCCTGGCATCAAGGCGGGCTTCGGCAATTCGTGCCCCTACCCGGCGTTGGGGACGTTGCGGTCGAAGGCGACGAAGATCTTGTAGTCCTCGGGACGCGTACCGACCACGATAGGGAAGGCAATCTCCCGCACCTCGAGAAATAACCGGCCGGAGCGCCAGGCCGGGATCGTGGTGGTGATCTTCATCTTGTCGGTGGCGAGCGTGTTGCGCTGGGCGCCGTCGACGCGGATGTCCACGCCCAGCGTCACTGAGCCGGGCCCGCCTTTCGGCCCGGTCAGCACCCGCCCAGCGAACCCGGCCTCGACGATCGCCCCAATCCGGACTGAACTGGCGCTCGCGTGCCATCTTGGTGATCTCGCCGCGATGCACGACCGCGCGTTCCTGCTGGCCCGGCGTGGCCAGCCTCGTAGACGGTGAGCAGGCGGTCGCGCGGCCAGGCCACGATTTGCGGGCAATGGGTGCTGGCGCCGGTGGGCATGTCGGTGCCGGTATCGGCCTTGGCGGTCTCGAGCAGCCGGTTTTCGTTGACGGCGGAAGCGGAAGCGTCCTCGTCGCCCGATTTGAACGGATTGGAAAGCCTCGAGACGGCGCAGCCAGAGGCAAACAAAGAGGCGGCGATGAGCCCGGTCAGGGCGCATGGAGTCAGCCACCAAAGATCGCCGCTACGCTTCACCTGACCCCGTCCTCGGCTTGACATGCCAGGCTTCCCCGCCTGATATGCCAGCCTGGAATTGTACGAATTGCTTTGAAATGCCGTGAGTTGCCGGTTGCTTGCTTTTGCGAGCAGAGGGCTCCGTAGTCGTCAGGCGCGACAAGGCTAGACTAGGCCCCGCTAGCGGCCAGATGCACGTTTTCTCCGGGACCAAGAGGTTCCGCGCGGCGAGCGCGAGGCGGCTGCGGTCAGCCCTTGGCGATCCGGTCGAAGGCCATCAGCCTATCGATGAGCGCCGGCATGTCCCGCAGCGGCACCATGTTGGGGCCGTCGGAGGGGGCGTTGTCCGGATCCTGGTGCGTCTCGATGAAGACGCCGGCGACGCCCACCGCCACCGCGGCGCGGGCGAGCGTCTCCACGAAACGCCGTTCGCCGCCGGTCGAGCCGCCCTGCCCGCCGGGCTGCTGGACCGAGTGGGTGGCGTCGAAGACGACCGGCGCGCCGATCTCCGCCATCAAAGGCAGCGCGCGCATGTCGGAGACCAGCGTGTTGTAGCCGAACGACACCCCGCGCTCGGTGAGCAGCACGTTCGAATTGCCGGACCCGGTGACCTTGGCGACGACGTTCTTCATGTCCCACGGCGCCAGGAACTGCCCCTTCTTTACGTTCACCACTTTGCCGGTGCGTGCCGCGGCGATCAAAAGGTCGGTCTGGCGCGACAGGAAGGCGGGGATCTGCAGGACGTCGACGACCGGCGCCACCAAGGCGCACTGCTCCTCGGTGTGGACGTCGGTCAGGACCGGCAGCCCGAGCTCCGAGCGGAGGTCGGCGAAGACCGGCAAGGCAGCGTCGAGGCCGGCCCCGCGGCGCCCCGTCAGCGAGGTGCGGTTGGCCTTGTCGTAGCTCGTCTTGTAGACGAGGCCGATGCCCGCCGCCGCGGCGAGCTCCTTCAGCCTGCCCGCCATGTCGAAGGCGTGCTGGCGCGATTCGAGCTGGCAAGGCCCGGCGATCAGGGCGAGCGGCAGGGCGTTGCCGAAGCGGACGCTGCCGACCGTCACCGCGGGATTGGGCTCACTCATCTCTCGGCCTCGAAGACGAACAGGGCGCCCTGCCCGGCCGCCGGCGCCACGTGCAGCGCATCGTCGCGCCACTCGTAGGCGATCGCCCGGCGCTTGAAAAGCGCTTCCAGCGCCCCGGCATCGGCCACCGCGAAGCGCACCGCCTCGAGGCGCAGCGCCTCCGGCGGCGTGCCGTGACGGATCTCGACGCGTCCGGACGGCGTCTCGAAGCTCCAGCCGCCGGCCGCCGCTTCGGTCGCCGTCGCCCCGGCCACGGCCTCGAAGAAGGCGCCGAGCCGAGCCGGCTCGGCGGCCGACAGCACGACGCCGGCGAGGCGGCTGACGCCGTTCGGGTGGCGTTCGAGCGCCGCGCGGTCGACAGCCGGCACGTCGACCTTCTCGACGGCGAAGAAATAGCTCGACGGCGAGGCAGGGTGGGCGGCGAAGGCCAGGCGAAAGGCAGCGGCGGCCGTGCGCCCGCCGGCATCGCGGAACGGCCGCGAGAACTCCAGCATCGGCCCTGCCGACAGCCCCGCCGCGCGGTACCGACGGTCGTCGGCGGCGGCATCGGCGGTGCCGAACGCCAAAGCCGAGAAGCCGTCGCTCCCGGCGCGATGGCGGTGGTCATGGTCGCGGGCGACGAAGGCGTTGCTCGCCTCGATGGCGGCCGCAGCCTGCTGTGGATCAGCGACGGCGAGCGGCTCCAGGAACGTCCCACCCGCCAGGTAGACGCAGCAATTGGCGGTGCCGAACGGGTGCACGCCCTCCGGGGCCACGGTGAACCCCAGCGCCGCCAGCCGCTCGCGAGCGGTCGCCAGGTCGGCGACGGGCAGCACCAGATGGTCCAGGGGAAGCGTCACGGCGGCACCGACCGACTCACGGGACGCGAATGATAGCACCTGCATATGCCCTGTCTGCGTTGAATGACTTTCGCATAAAATGCGCTCAATCCTTTTCTATGCATTCCCTTGGGTAAGTCATAACCTCCGGTTGACCGCCTGTGGTCACGGGCGGCAACCAAGGGGACACCGACCATGACCATTCCAGGCGCATCACCTTCCCTCTACAACGAGGACCTCGCACCGGCGACGGTCCGCAATTGGGGGCCGTTCTCGATCTTCAACGTATGGACGTCCGACGTCCATAGCCTGTGGGGCTACTACCTCGCGGCCAGCCTTTTCCTGTTCTGCGGCGGCTTCGTCAACTTCATCATCGCGATCGGCATCGGCTCGCTGATCATCTTTTTCCTGATGAACCTGATCGGCTATGCGGGCGTCAAGACCGGCGTCCCCTACCCGGTGCTGGCGCGAGCCTCGTTCGGCATCTGGGGCGCCAACGTGCCGGCGCTGGTGCGCGCCATCGTCGCCTGCTTCTGGTACGGCGCCCAGACGGCGGCCGCCTCCGGCGCCATCGTGGCGCTGCTCGTCCGCACCGACACCTTCCTCAACTACCACCAGAACGTCCATTTCCTGGGCCACAGCGGGCTCGAGGTGATCTGCTTCGTGATCATCTGGGCGCTGCAACTCTTGATCATCCAGCGCGGCATGGAGACGGTGCGCCGCTTCCAGGATTGGGCCGGTCCGGCGGTCTGGGTGATGATGCTGATCCTGGCCATCTACCTCTGCATGAAGGCCGGCAGCTTCGCCATCACGAGCGACATCCCGATGGACGTGCTGCTGGAGAAGACCAAGGATGCGGGCGTGCCCGGCGTTCCCGGCTCCTGGCCGGCGCTGATGGCCGTGGCGGCGATCTGGGTCACCTACTTCTCCGCGCTCTACCTCAACTTCTGCGACTTCGCCCGCTACGCACCCGACAAGGCGGCGCTGCGCAAGGGCAACATCTGGGGCCTGCCGGTCAACCTCATCCTGTTCTCGCTGGTCGCCGGCGTCACCACCATCGCCGCCTGGGACGTCTATGGCGAGGTGCTTTTGCATCCCGACCAGATCTCGGCCAAGTTCGACAGCTGGGTGCTGGCGCTGCTCGCCGCCCTCACCTTCGCGGTGGCGACGCTCGGCATCAACGTGGTCGCCAACTTCGTCTCGCCGGCGTTCGACTTCTCCAACGTCTTCCCGCGCCAGATCGACTTCAAGAAGGGCGGCTACATCGCGGCGCTGATCGCGCTGGCGCTTTATCCGTTCGCGCCGTGGGAGGGCAGCGCCGCGGCGTTCGTCGGCGTGATCGGCGCCACCATGGGGCCGATCTTCGGGGTGATGATGGTCGACTACTACCTGATCCGCAAAGGCGAGGTGGACGTCGAGGCGCTCTACCGCGAGGATGGCGAGTTCCGCTTCCAGAGCGGCTGGCACGTCAACGCCTTCATCGCGGCCGGCCTCGGCGCGCTGTTCTCGTCGATCCTGCCCAACTTCACCAACTGGCTGCCAGCCTGGTGGGGCGTCTACGGCTGGTTCTTCGGCGTCGGCATCGCCGGGGTCTGCTACTACATGCTGCGTTCGGCCGCCCTCGGCAGCGGGCAGAAGGTGGCCCGCGCCTGATTTAGGTGGGCGGGCGCCTCCGGGCGCCCGCCTCTAGAGCATGATCCCAAAAAGTGGATGCCGGTTTTTGGAAAAGATCATGCTCAAACAAGAGCGTAGAGTGCAAGGACGATTCGAAGAAGCGTCATTGCGCTCTAGCCGTTCTGGTCGAGGCGCTCGAGGATCGAGCGATAACGCGCTGCAGACGGCGGGATCCTCGTAGAAATCGAGCTCCGTCTCGACGATCTCGTCGATGCCCAGTCCGGGGTAGCTTGCCTTCAGCTTTGCCAGGGCGGCTTTCGCTTGCTCGATCTCGCCCAGTTCGGAGTGGCAGACGATGAGGCGAGCGAGCGACCACGTCGGTACGGTCGCCATTTTCGCGTAGCAAGCGATGGCGTCGCGATAGCGTCCAGCCGTCGTCAGGATGATGCCACGGAAGTCCTCGTACCAGCCGACCGCGAACGGGTCGCGGCGCTGGGCTTCGTCAATTCCACCGAGCGCCTCTGCCGCCCTGCCGGTGTAGTTGAGCAGAATGGCGTGGATGCTCAATATCAACGGGTCGTTCGAGTTCAGGGCAAGCGCACGGTCGAGACTGATCTCGGCCTGCCTGAACTCACGCAGGTACAAGCGAGCAAATCCGGTGGTAAGATGTCCGTAGGCCTCGTCCGGGTCCAGCTGCAATGCGGTTTTTGCCATCTCCAGCCCGGAGTCCAGCCGACTCGGGTCATAATAGACCCAGAAGAACTTGATGACCTCCACGAAGCCGAGCATGGCGTGAGCGGCAGCGAACCGCGGATCGAGCTTGACCGCCTGGCGCAGAAAGGGTTCGGCTTCGCGCTCCGTGTCGTAGTCATAGACGGCTGCCAGTTGCAGCGCCCGCAGGTAAAAGTCATAGGCGGACAGATTGTCGGTCGGTCGGGTCCTGGCCCGCGAGACGATCGCGGTTCTGGCCTGGCGGGCCAGGCGGGCCGCGATCATCTGGGTGATTTCGTCCTGGATGGCGAAAATGTCGTCGAGCTGGCGGTCGTAGTGCTCGCCCCAGATGTGTGCCATCGAAACGGCGTCCGTCAGCTGGACGGTGACCCTGACCCGGTTGCCGATCTTGCGGACGCTGCCTTCGACGACATACTGGACGCCGAGCTTCCTTGCCACGTCGGCCAGGTCGTTCGACTTGTCGCGGAACTGGAAGGAGGAGTTCCGCGCGATGACCAGGAACTCCCTGAACTTGCCAAGCTCGGCGATGATGTCTTCGGTGATTCCGTCGCTGAAATAGACCTGCTCCGGGTCGCCGCTCATATTGTCGAAGGGCAGGATGGCGATCGACGGCCGCGCCGGCGCCGTGGCCGCTGCCGTCGCCGCGAAGGGCCTGGGGCCGGCATATTTGTAGCCCGCGACCATGCACGGTGACGATCATCTCGGCCGGCAGCAGCTTGCGAAGCGCCGAGACGTGGACCTGCAGCGTGTTGTCCTCGACCACCAGGCCGGGCCAGACCGCGTCGAAGAGCTCGGTCTTGCCGATCACCTCGTCCGGCCGCTCGAGCAACATGGCGAGGATGTCGAAGGAACGAGCTGAAACCTCCACCGGACCTTCGGGCCCGAGCAGCAGCCGTTCGGCTCGCTTCAAACGGTAGTTCCCAAATTCCAGGTCCATCGGCGGAGAAACCATCCCTCGCGGGCAGGATAATCGAAGACGACCCCGAAGGCGAACTTCAGGGCCGTTCAGGACTCTTCAGGTTCGAGCCAAGGACCTGAGCGGGAAGCGGTGTCACTCTCGCAGTCAGAGGAGCACGCCATGACCGACATTCGGACAACAGTCCCGATCGCCATCCGCCGCCGCCTTGCCCTGCCAAGGCTGCGATTGCCGCGGCTCGAGATTGGCGCATTGCTCGCCGCCATGGCCAGCCTGATCGGCAATGCAACAACCCTGACCTATGTGGCGCCCTACACCGATCTTCGTCGCCGACCGCAGAACGTCCCGGATGAGGATCTCGAAGGCCGAGACCCCTCCTGGTGACCCCAAATGCCCCTAGACGAGGCGCGACTGCTCGACCGCGGCGCCGATGAAGCGAGGCGAACAGGGGATGCGGCTCGAAAGGCCGCGATTTCAGCTCCGGGTGGTACTGGACGCCGATGAACCAGGGATGGTCGGAGTATTCGATCGTCTCCGGCAGGATGCCGTCGGGAGACATGCCCGCAAAGGCCAGGCCGCATTCCTCCAAGCCGCTGCTTGTAGTCGATATTGACCTCGTAGCGATGGCGGTGGCGCTCGGAAATCTGCGTGTCGCCGTAGATGGCGGCGATCTTGGACTCCGGCTCGAGGCGCGCCTCGTAGGCGCCGAGCCGCATGGTGCCGCCGAGGTCGCCGGCGGCGAGCCGGGTCTCCAGCATGTTGCCCTTCAGCCATTCCGTCATCAGGCCGACCACCGGCTCCTCGGTGGGGCCGAACTCGGTCGACGAGGCGCCCTCGACGCCGGCCAGCGAGCGGGCCGCCTCGATGCAGGCCATCTGCATGCCGAAGCAAATGCCGAAATAGGGCACCTTGCGCTCGCGGGCGAACTTGGCCGCCAGGATCTTGCCTTCCGAGCCGCGCTCGCCGAATCCGCCGGGAACCAGGATGCCGTGGACCTTCTCCAGGAACGGCGTCGGATCCTCCTTCTCGAAGACCTCCGATTCGATCCAGTCGAGCTTGACGCGCACCTTGTTGGCCATGCCGCCATGCGACAGCGCCTCGGTCAGCGACTTGTAGGCGTCCTTGAGGCCGGTGTACTTGCCGACCACGGCGATGGTGACCTCGCCTTCCGGATTGTGGATGCGGTTCGACACCTCTTGCCAGCGCTCCATGCGAGGCTTCGGCGCCGGATCGATGCCGAAGGCGGCGAGAACCTCCGAATCGAGACCTTCCTGGTGGTAGGCCATCGGGACGTCGTAGATGTGGGCGACGTCGAGCGCCTGGATGACTGCCGATTCGCGGACGTTGCAGAACAGCGAGAGCTTGCGCCGCTCCTCCTTGGGGATCGGGCGGTCGGCGCGCACCAGCAGGATGTCGGGCGCGATGCCGATCGAGCGCAGCTCCTTGACCGAATGCTGGGTCGGCTTGGTCTTCAGCTCGCCGGCCGCCGGGATGTAGGGCATCAGGGTCAGGTGCACGTAGACGGCCTGGCCGCGCGGCAGGTCGTTGCCGAGCTGGCGGATGGCCTCCAGGAACGGCATGGCCTCGATGTCGCCGACGGTGCCGCCGATCTCGCAGAGCACGAAGTCGTACTCTTCATTGCCGCCTGTGATGAACGCCTTGATCTCGTCCGTGACGTGCGGGATGACCTGCACCGTGGCGCCGAGATAGTCGCCGCGCCGCTCCTTCTCGATGATGTTCTTGTAGATGCGGCCGGTGGTGATGTTGTCTTCCTGGTTCGCCGAGCGGCCGGTGAAACGCTCGTAATGGCCGAGGTCGAGGTCGGTCTCGGCGCCGTCGTCGGTCACGAACACCTCGCCATGCTGATAGGGCGACATCGTGCCGGGGTCGACGTTGAGATAGGGATCGAGCTTGCGGATGCGGACGCGGTAGCCGCGCGCCTGCAGCAGCGCGCCAAGGGCCGCTGCCGCGATGCCTTTTCCGAGTGAGGAAACCACGCCGCCTGTGATGAATACATATCGCGCCATGGGAGTCAGGGCTTAACGCGGCAGCCGGCGATTCCGCCAGAGAAAAAAGTCGGGCCAGGGGCGATTTTCGGCCGGCCGCGTCAAGCGGGGCGGCGGACATGAAAAAGGCCGGCAAAGCCGGCCTCTCCGAAGCGGTGCGGAACCGGCTACATCACCACGACGGGCGTGCCGACCTTCACCCGGCTGTAGAGATCCTTGACGTGGTCGTTGACCATGCGGAAGCAGCCGTTGGACGAGTTGGTGCCGATCGTCTCGGGCTGGTTGGTGCCATGGATGCGCACATGGGTGTCCTTCTTGCCCTGGAAGAGATAGATCGCGCGGGCGCCGAGCGGATTGTCGGGGCCGCCGGGCATGCCGTCCTTGTACTGGCCATACTTCCTCGGCTCGCGCTCCTGCATGTCCTTGGTCGGGATCCAGCGCGGCCACTCCTGCTTGTCGCCCACCTTGGCGCTGCCTTTGAACTCCAGCCCCTCGCGGCCGACGGCGATCGCGTAGCGACGGGCCTGCCAGCCTGATTCGACGAGGTAGAGGTAGCGCGAGCCGGTGTCGATGACGATCGTGCCGGGGTTGTAGCCGGAGAACGGCACGGACTGCGGCTCGAACTCCGAGCGGACGCGGAAATTCTTCCGCGAATCGCGGTCGGCGAGTGCCGCGTCGAGCGCCCGCGTCTCCGGCAGCATGACCTGATCGTCGCCGAACAGCGCGCCGAAGAAGCCGGAGCGCGGCATCGTCTGCTCGCTGCGCAGCTCGCCCTCATTGCCACGCGAGGTCAGCCCCAGGGACTGCTCCGGCAGCGGCTGGGCGACCGGCAGCGGCGTCAGCGCCGCCAGGGGCGCCAGCTTCCTGGCGGTTGTCCGCTGCTGCGTGTTCCGCATCGCCACCTTGCCGGTCTTGGGCGCGGCGCGCTCGCTCGGCCGGAAGAACGACCCGAACAGGCCATTGCCCTGCTGCGAAGCCTGCTCGACTGGCTTGGCGGTCGCCGGCTTCCTGACCCTGGCGGTCGTCGCCTTGGGCTTCTGCTGCGTCCTCGAGGCGACGGACTTCGGCTTCGGCTGAGCTTTGGCAGCGGTCGCCTTGGCCTTGGGCTGCGACTTGGCCGCGGTCGCCTTGGCCTTGGGCTGCGTCTTGGCGGCAGTCGCCTTCGGCCTTCGGCTTGACGACCTTGGTCTGGGCGGCCGGCTTCGTCGCGGCCGACTGTGCGGCCGAAGCCGAAGGGTGGGCCAGCGCCAGCATGGCGCCAATCCCGAGGAGAGCGAGGCTGCGAATGATCATGTTGTAAACCCGAGATTGTTCTTGAGGGGCAGACGCCACTCGGGCGCGCGGAAGCACGGCCCAACCCAGACTGCCCACCCGAGCTTTATAAGCGATGAACGGAGGTCGCCTCAAGCAAGGCAGCGGTCGCGAAGGGCTTCCGCCGGGCCGCAAGACGACCATTCGGCGTCCGCTGTGGCCAATCGACAACACTCGGCAGGGCCGCGGCGGCGCAAAGATGGGCACCTTGGCTCGAAACGCGGCAGGCGTTCCGCCGCCAGGACGGCGGCGGCTGTGGCGTCGATCCTACTGGCCGCTCGGCACCTGCGGGCCGCTCGGCGCGGCCGGAGCGGCAGGCGCCGTCGGCTCGGCGGGCGCGGCCTGGCCGCCTTGCTCCGGCGCCGCCGGCGCGCCGCCGAGCTGGTCGAGCACGCCCTTGCCGTCCGTCGGAGCGCCCGGCTGCTGTTGACCGGCGGCCGGCGGCGGCGAACGGTCGAGGATGTCGATCGGCCGGTCGCCATAGCGGGCGATGATCGACAGCGCGAGCGAGGTGGCGAAGAAGGCGATCGCCAGAATGCCTGTGGTGCGGGTCAGCGCGTTGGCGGCGCCCCGCGCGGTCATGAAGCCGGAGCCGCCGCCGATACCCAGGCCGCCGCCCTCCGAGCGCTGCAGCAGCACGACGCCGACCAGCGCGAGCACGACCATGAGGTGGATGACGATGAGGATTGTCTGCATCAAGCGGTTCCGATAGTTCCCGAGGCGCGGCGCTCGCCGCCCTCCCCCGTTTTCGAAGTCGGGTCAGATACACCGTCTTCGTGGCATTTCCAAGCCCGGCCGCATATGGGAACGGCGCGGCGGAACGCCAATGCCGGGCGCGATCGTTAGCCGATTCCCTGATAGGCCTCGGCGATGCCCAGGAAGTCGGAGGCCCTGAGGCTGGCGCCGCCGACCAGGGCGCCGTCGACATTGGCGACCGACAAGCAGCTCGCGGGCGTTGGCCGGCTTCACCGAGCCGCCGTAGAGGATGCGCATGCGCTCGGCCTCGCCGCCCAGCCGCTCCGCCAGGCGCTCGCGGATGTGGCGGTGCGCGTCGGCGACGTCGGCGGCCGTCGGCGTCAGGCCGGTGCCGATCGCCCAGACCGGCTCGTAGGCGACGATGGTGCTGCCGGCGGTGGCGGAATGCGGCAGCGAGCCGGCGATCTGCCTGGCCAGCACGTCGAGCGTGGCGCCCGCCTCGCGCTCCTCGAGGGTTTCGCCGATGCAGACGATGGCGACCAGGCCGGCCCGCCACGCGGCCTCGGCCTTGGCGGCGACCAGCGCGTCGGTCTCGCCATGGTCGGTGCGGCGCTCCGAATGGCCGACGATGACGTGGCTGGCGCCGGCGTCCTTCAGCATCTCGGCGGAGATGTCGCCGGTGTGGGCGCCGCTCGGCTCGGGGTGGCAGTCCTGGCCGCCGGCCTTGACCGGCGACTGGTGCAGGATCTCGGCGGCCCGGTAGAGCAGCGTCGCCGGGACGCAGATCAACGCCTCCGTCTCGGCGTCGAGGCCGCGCATGTAGCCGTGGCCCGACGGCGTGCAGCTCGGCGAGCGAGGCGCTCGTCCCGTTCATCTTCCAGTTGCCGGCGACCAAGCGGGCGGATTCCCGGCGTCATCTGGCTGTCCTCCGGCTTCGGCTGCAAGCGCTCCGTTCCTACCAAAATCCGGCCACAAAGCAATCGACACCCGGGCCGAAGGACGCTATTGCCGTTGCTCAGGTGGCGCCGGACAGGGCGCCGAACATGGAACTCGCTCATGCTCAGCATCTTGCGCACAGCGGCCGGCACCTGGGTCGCCAAGGGCCTGCTGCTCTTGCTCGTCGTCAGCTTCGCGATCTGGGGCATCTCCGGCCAGCTCGCTCAGGATTTCGGCCGCCAACAGCGTGCTCACGGCCGGCGGGACGACGGTTATCGCCAAACGAGTTCCGGCTCGCCTACGACCGCCAGCTGCAGCTTCTGTCGCAGCAATTCGGGCAGCGCATCTCGCGCGAGCAGGCGAGCGCGCTCGGCATCGACCAGCAGGTGCTGGCGCAGCTGGCGGCCGGCGCGGTGCTCGACGAGCAGGCGCGCGAGCATGGGCCTCGGCGTCTCCAAGGACCATGCTGGGCGAGCTGGCGCGCGACGATCCGGCCTTCCAGGGCGCCGGCGGCAACTTCGACCGCCAGCAGTTCGAGTATGTGCTGCGGCAGGTCGGCATGCAAGCCCGACGACTATCTGCAGCAGCTGCGCGCCGTCGGCGCCCGCCAGCAGATCAGTCGAGGCCGTGTCCGACGGGCTGAAGGCGCCGGATGCCTTCCTGCGAGCGGTGGCGCTCTATCGCGGCGAGGACCGCACGGCCGACTATCTCGTGCTGCCGCAGTCGCTGGTGCGAGCCGATCGAGGAGCCCGATGCCGACGCGCTCGCCAAATGGTTCGAGGAGCAACAAGAAGACCTATGCGGCGCCCGAATACCGCAAGATCGCCTACCTCAAGCTCGAGCCGGAGGACATTGCCGACCCGGCCGCCGATCACCGACGAGCAGGTCAAGGCAGGACTACGACGCGAACAAGGCCAAGTTCACCGACGCCCGAGACGCGCACGCATCGAGCAGCTCGTCTTCGCGACGCCCGAGGCGGCCAAGGCGGCGCGCGAGTCGATCCGCAGCGGCGCCACGCTTCGAGGACATCGTCAAGGGCGAAGGCAAGACCGCTGGCCGACGTCGCGCTCGGCACCTTCGCCAAGGACAAGGTTCCCGATCCGGCCGTCGCCGACGCCGCGTTCGGGCTGCAAGCCAAGCGAGGTCAGCGAGGTCGTCGCCGGCAGCTTCGGCCCGGTGCTGCGTGCGCGTCACCGAGATCACGCCGGAAATGGTGCGGCCGCTGGACGAAGTGAAGGACGAGATCCGCAAGGACCTGGCGCTCGCCGAGGCGAGCCGCATCCTGCTCGACGTGCATGACAGCTACGAGGATGCGCGCGCCGGCGGCGCCACGCATGCGCGAAGCGGCCGCCAAGCTGAACCTCAAGGTGGTGACGATCGACGCGGTCGACCGCGCCGCGCCGCCGCCCGACGGCTCCGTGATCGACGACCTGCCGCAGTCGCAGGAGCTGCTGGCAGCGGCGTTCGAGACCGAGGCCGGCATCGAGAACCCGGCCATCAACATCGGCTCGAGCGGCTTCGTGTTCTACGAGGTCGAGGGCGTGACGCCGGCCCGCGACCGCACGCTCGACGAGGTGCACGCCAAGGTCGTCGCCGACTGGAAGGCGGCCGAGACGAAGAAGCGGCTGGCCGCCAAGGCCGCCGAGCTCGCCAAGCAGATCAAGGACGGCACGCCGCTCGAGACCGTCGCCGGCGAGCTCAAGCTCGAGAAGCAGACCAAGCGCGGCCTGAAGCGCGAGGCCGACGACGCCGATTTCGGCAAGGCCGGGCGTGGCGGCGGTGTTCGGCGTTGCCGCAAGGCGGCAGCGGCGTGTTCGCCGCGCCGCAGCGGCGACGCCGCAGTCGTGTTCAAGGTGACCGAAGTGTTCGAGCCGGCCGGCGCCGGGCCGGATGCCGTGCCGGAGGACGCGCGCAACAGCTTCGCCGCAGGCATGTCCGACGACCTGCTCGACCAGCTGGTGGCGCGGCTGCAGGGCGAATATCGAGGTCGCCGTCGACCAGCGCGGCGATCGAGCAGGCGCTGGCCTTCTGACGCCGATGAGCGAGCTCAAGAGCCATATCGCCAAGGTCGCCTCCGGCAAGCCGCTGACCTTCGACGAAGCGCGCGGCGCCTTCGACATCATCATGTCCGGCGAAGCGACGCCGAGCCAGATCGGCGCCTTCCTGATGGCGCTGAGGGTGCGCGGCGAGACGGTCGACGAGATCTCCGGCGCGGTCGCCACGATGCGCGACAAGATGCTGCAAGGTCGACGGCCCCGGACGGCGCCATCGACATCGTCGGCACCGGCGGCGACGGCTCGCACAGCGTCAACATCTCGACCGCGTCGGCCTTCGTCATCGCCGGCGCCGGCGTGCCGGTCGCCAAGCACGGCAATCGCGGCCTGTCCTCGCAGACGGGCGCGGCCGACGTGCTGACCGCGCTCGGCGTCAAGATCGACCTGCCGCCCGAGGCGATCGGCCGCTGCATCCGCGAGGCCGGCGTCGGCTTCATGTTCGCGCCGGCGCATCATCCGGCGATGCGCCATGTCGGGCCGACCCGGGTCGAGCTCGGCACGCGCACCATCTTCAACCTGCTCGGGCCGCTCTCCAACCCGGCCGGCGTGAAGCGCCAGATGGTCGGCGTGTTTTCGCCCGAATGGGTCGAGCCGCTCGCCGAGACGCTGAAGGCGCTCGGCGCCGAGCGCGCCTGGGTGGTGCATGGCGACGGCTATGACGAGATCACCACGACCGGCGAGACGCACGTCGCCGAACTCGCCGACGGCAAGGTCCGCAGCTTCGCGATCACGCCGGAGGAGCTCGGCCTGCCGCGCCATCCGCAAGGAGGAGCTGCGCGGCGGCGACGCCGCCTTCAACGCGCGGCGCTGCGCGACGTGCTGGACGGCGCGCCCGGCGCCTATCGCGACACCGTGCTGATGAATGCCGGCGCCGGCCTGGTCGTCGCCGGCAAGGCGGCGAGCGCTCGCCGAGGGCGTGGCCATGGCGGCGACGCGCGATCGACAGCGGCAAGGCGCGCGGCGGTGCTCGACGCGGCTGGTGGCGGTGTCCAACGAGGTAGCGCCATGGCTGACATCCTGCGCAAGATCGAGGCCTACAAGCGCGACGAGATCGCCGCGGCGAAGGCCGCGCTGCCGCTCGCCGAGATCAAGGCGCCAGGCTCGGCGACGTCGAGCAGCCGCGCGGCTTCCTGGCGGCGCTCGAAGGCCAAGCCGCGCCGCCGGCGCATTCGCGCTGATCGCCGAGATCAAGAAGGCGAGCCCGTCGCAAGGGCCTGATCCGCGCCGATTTCGACCCGCCGGCGCTGGCCGCGCGCCTATGCGGCGGGCGGCGCGGCCTGCCTTTCCGTGCTGACCGACGCGCCGTCCTTCCAGGGCGCGCCGGAGTTCCTGACCGCGGCGCGCGCCGCCGTGCGCGCTGCCGGCGCTGCGCAAGGATTTCATGTTCGAGCCCTACCAGGTGCACGAGGCGCGCGCTTGGGGCGCCGACGCCATCCTGCTCATCATGGCGAGCCTCGCCGACGACGAGGCGCGGCGCGCTCGAGGAGACGGCCTTCGAGCTCGGCATGGACGTGCTGGTCGAGGTGCATGACGAGGCCGAGCTGGAGCGGGCGCTGAAGCTTCGACTCGCGGCTGATCGGCATCAACAACCGCGATCTGCAGCACCTTCGACGTCAGCCTCGAAACCTCCGAGCGGCTGGCGGCGATGGTGCCGCGCGACCGGCTGCTGGTCTCGGAGAGCGGCATCTTCACGCATGACGACTGCCGGCGGCTGGCGCGGGCCGGCATCGGCACCTTCCTGGTCGGCGAAAGCCTGATGCGGCAGGCCGATGTCGGCGGCGGCGACGCGCGCGCTTGCTCGACGGCGCTGCCCGAGCGGCGGCGCGAGCGACGCGCGCCATGGCCGGCGCGCGAGCGCCTCACCCATATCGGCGCCGCCGGCGAGGCGCGACATGGTCGATGTCGGCGGCAAGGCCGAGACCGAGCGCACCGCGATCGCCGAAGGCGCGGTGACCATGCAGCCCGAGACGCTGCACATGATCCTCGACGGCAACGCCAAGAAGGGCGACGTGCTCGGCGCGGCGCGCATCGCCGGCATCATGGCCGCCAAGAAGACGCATGAGCTGATCCCGCTCTGCCATCCGCTGCTGCTGACCAAAGTCGTCGGTCGACATCGAGCCGGACGCAGGCGCTGCCCGGCCTGCGCGTCACGGCGCTGGCGCGCGTCACCGGCAAGACCGGCGTCGAGATGGAGGCGCTGACGGCGGCCTCGGTCGCCTGCCTGACCATCTACGACATGGCCAAGGCGGTCGACCGCGGCATGGTCGATCTCCGGCATCAGGCTGGTCGAGAAGACGCGGCGGCAAGTCCGGCGACTACCGCGCCGGCGGAGGCTGATGGCGATGGCGCTGCTTGCCGTCGACGAGGCGCTGCGCCGGCTGCTTGCCGACGCCGAGCCGGTCGGCGCCGAGACGGTGCCGCTGGCCGAGGCGGCCGGCCGCGTGCTGGCCGAGCCGCTGACGGCGCTGCGCACGCAGCCGCCCTTCCCCGCTTCGGCGATGGACGGCTATGCGGTGCGCGCCGCGGACATCGCCGCCGTGCCGGCGACGGCTCGACGGTCATCGGCGACAGCGGCCGGCCGGGCGGCGCTTCGCCGGCACGGTCGGCGCCGGGCGAGGCGGTGCGCATCTTCACCGGCGCGCCGGTGCCGGACGGCGCCGACACGATCCTCATCCAGGAGAATGCGCGCGCGCATCGGCGACGAGACCGATCGAGGTGCTCGAGACGGTCGCCGCCGGCCGCCACATCCGCCAGCGCCGGGCTCGATTTCAGCGAAGGCGAGATGCTGCTCGACCGGCGGCCGCGTGCTCGACGCGGCGGCGCTGTCGCTGGCCGCCTCCGCCAACCATGCCGACGCTTGCCGGTCGTCAGGCGCGCCGCTGGTCGCGCATCATCGCCACCGGCGACGAATTGCTGCCGCCGGGCAGCGCGCCCGGCCCCGACCAGATCATCGCCTCCAACGCCTATGGCGTCGCGGCGATCGCCGCGGGCGGCGGGCGCCGACGTGCTCGATCTCGGCATCGTGCGCCGACCGCACGGACGCGATGTCGGCGCCGCATCGGCGAAGCGCTCGACGGCCGGCGCCGACATCATCGTGACGCTGGGCGGCGCCTCGGTCGGCGACCACGACCTGGTGCACGAGGTGCTGACGGCCGAAGGCATGACGCTCGATTTCTGGAAGATCGCCATGCGGCCCGGGCAAGCCGCTGATGTTCGGCCGGCTCGGCGCGACGCGCGTGCATCGGCCTGCCCGGCAATCCGGTCGCCAGCCTGGTCTGCTCGCACCTGTTCCTGAAGCCGCTGATGGCGCGGCTCGCCGGCCGGCCGCCACGCAGCCGACATCCGCGACGCCGTGCTCGGCGTCGGCGATGGCCGCCAACGACCTCCGGCAGGACTATGTGCGGGCCGCGATCGCGCAGGCGACCGAGCGGGCTGGTCGCGACGCCGTTCGCGCATCCAGGATTCCTCGATGCTGAAGATCCTGGCCGACGCCAACGGGCTGATCATCCGGCCGCCCTTCGCGCCGGCGCCGCCGCCGGCACGCCGTTCGGTGCTGATGCTGCGCTGACCGCGCTGCCGGCAGTGCTACGGCTGAACAAACCGTCAACGAATTCATTAAAATTTAAACAGTTGCGGAACACAACTGGAACAGATAGTGTTTGTTCTGGTTTTGTTTTGGTTCTGATTCCCTGGGGAAGCGACGATGCTGACGCGCAAGCAACATGAACTGCTGATGTTCATCCACGAGCGGCTGAAGGAAGTCCGGCATCCCGCCCTCCTTCGACGAGATGAAGGATGCGCTCGACCTCGCCTCGAAGTCCGGCATCCACCGCCTGATCACGGCGCTGGAGGAGCGCGGCTTCATCCGCCGGCTGCCCAACCGGGCGCGCGCGCTGGAAGTGCTGCGCCTGCCCGACTCGATCGCGCCGGGCCTGCAACCGCAGCGCGACAAATTCTCGCCGAGCGTCATCGAGGGCAGCCTCGGCCGCAGGCAGCCGGAGCCGCGCGCGCGCGCCGGTCGCCAGCAATGACGACGATTCGCCGCGGCTCGGTGTCGATCCCGGTGATGGGCCGCATCGCGGCCGGCGTGCCGATCGAGGCGATCCAGCACAAGACCCATTCGATCTCGGTGCCGCCGGAGATGATCGTCGGGCGGCGAGCACTATGCGCTCGAGGTCAAGGGCGATTCGATGATCGAGGCCGGCATCTTCGACGGCGACACGGTGATCATCCGCAACGCCAGCACGGCCAACCCCGGCGAGATCATCGTGGCGCTGGTCGACGACGAGGAAGCGACGCTGAAGCGGTTCCGCCGCAAGGGCGCGTCGATCGCGCTGGAGGCCGCCAACCCGGCCTACGAGACGCGCATCTTCGGGCCCGACCGGGTCAAGGTCCAGGGCAAGCTGGTCGGGCTGATCCGCCGCTACTGATCGGCGTACCGGCGCATCGTCGGCGAGCTTCGGACGAGCGTCGTCGCAGCGGCGCTGCCGAGGATGGCGTCGTCGGTGCCGATGCCAGGCCTTCTTCTGACGTAGGCCGGCATGCCGCGTGCCTCGCGCGAGAAGGCGCGATGGCGTGCCAGGGCCGGTACGGCTCGTCGATCGCGAAGCGACTGTCGACCGCCGGCTGACCGAGGCTCGTCGAAGGTGATCGACGCGCTGCCGCGACGGGCAAGATCGCGCTTGGTCAGCACGGTGGCCGTGCCGGACGCGCACGGGTTCCTGGCCGTCGGATCGTCGATGACGATCAGCGTGGCGCGGGAGCAAGCGCGGCGACGTTGCGGCGCCGGCGATTCGGCGTAGGCGACGATCGGCGCCGCCGGTGCGTGCCGAGGCAGAGCCCGTCGGCGCAGGCGAAACCGCTCGCCAAGCGGTTCGGCCGAGCGCTGGCGTCGTCGGCGCGCAGATCCGGCCGGTCGCCAGGCTTTCTCGGGCTTGACGACGCGTCTCGGCCAGCAAGCGCCCTCTGCCAGTCTTCCAGTGGTGAAAGCGTTCGGCCGCGCGCGGCTGACGGCGAGCGCGCCGTCGCCGGGCGCAGGCCGACCAGCCGGCCGTCCTCGGAGACGAGCGACGTCGGGCAACGGCGCGCAGCGACACAGCCAGGCCAGCGCGGCCACGGCAGCGGCAACGGCGACGCAGCCAGGTGGTCGGCGAACAGTCGCCAGCACCAGCGCGATCGTCGAACAGCGACCACGGCGCCGGCCGGAACCAGCCCGACGGCATCGATCGGCGACAGTTCGGAGAACCAGTCGGCGACGGCGATCATCGCCGACAGCCCCTTGCCCATCACCGCGAAGGCCCAGCCGTCGAGGCCGAACGGCATGAGGATCATCGCGAACATGGCGAACGGCATGACCATCACCGACACGAACGGCATGGCCGCCAGATTGGCGGCGAGGCTGAGCGGCGACACGCGCTGGAAATGATAGGCGCCGAAGATCGCGGTCGCCGTGCCGGCGATCAGCGAGGTCAGCGCCAGGCCGACCGCATGGCGGCGAGCGCGCGCGGCCGTCCTGCGGCCACGCGGCCGCTCCGACGGCGGCGCGGTCGGCGCGCGCGCCGGCGCTCCGACCAGGCGGCATAGGCGCCGATCAGCGCGGCGGTCGCGGCGAACGACATCTGGAAGCTCGGCCCGACGACCTCGTGCGGCGACACGCGCGATGATGACGATCGCCGAGATGGCGAGGTTGCGCATGGTCAGCGCCGCGCGGTCGAACAGCACGGCGATCAGCATGACGGCGAGCATGATGAAGCTGCGCTCGGCGGCGACCGCGATGCCGGAGATGAAGAGATAGAGCGGCGATGGCGACCAAGCGCCACGCTGGCCGCGTATCTTCTTGACCGGCCGGCGGGACGCGAAATCCGGGAAGAACGCGAAGCCGACGCGCAGCACGCCCATGATCGTCGCCGCGACCAGCGCCATGTGCAGGCCGGAGATCGACAGGACGTGGGCGAGCCCGGTGCGCCGCAGCGCCTCGTTGACGTCTTCGGGAATGCCGGCCCGGACGCCGACCACGAGCGCCGCCGCGATCTCGCCTTCGGGCCGCCGATGCGGCGCGGATGCGGTCGGCGAGTGCATCGCGCGCGCTGCTCGACCTGGCCGCCAGGCGGGCGAGGAGGTCGGACGGCGGGCCGGCGTCGGCGAGCAGCACCGGCCTCGAGGAAGAAGCCGCTGGCGCCGATGCCGTCGAAATAGCTGTCGAAGGAAAAGTCGTAGGCTCCCGGCTCGACCGGGCCGGCCGGCGGCCTGAGGCGCGCCAGGCCCTGCACGAGGCTGCCGGCCTCGGATGCCCGGCGGCAGCCGGCGTGCGGAGACCCTGCAGGCGCGACGGCATGCTGCGCAGCACCGGCCGTTCGGTGGCGGTCACGGCGATGGTCAGCCGGATCCGGCCGCTGGCCAGGTGCTCGACCGCGAGCGACGCGGCCGGTGAGCCGCGTCGTGATCTCGCTGCCGAGCATCCGCGTCCCGGCCCGCCAGGTCTCGACCTTGCGGCGACGAGCCCGGCAAGCACCAGGAGAACGGCCGCGCAGGCGGCAAGCAGGGTCGGCGCGCCCGCACCGCCAGCGCGACGGCCGCAAGCGTCGCGACGGCGAGGACGAGCAGCGGCCAGGCGGGTTCGACGGGCGCGGTGAAATAGAGGAAGACGCCGATCGCCCATCAGCACCGGCATCAGCAGGAAGGCGGTGCCGCGGTCGCTTTCCTCGGCCAGAGCGGCACCGAGGTGGCCGGCATGCCAGGTCGGCAGGCGCGCGCGCAGCCGGTCGAGCGCCGCGGGCCTGCTCGGAATGGCCAGGGGCGGTCGCTGGTGCCGGCGGCGAGACCGGCAACGGCGCCAGCGGTTGCGGATCAAGGCCCTGAAGAAGGAACCGCCGCTCGTCCACGGCTTCGGACGCGACCGCCGAAGCGGCCGCCCTGGCTCGACCATCCCGCATGCCCCACCCCTTGCACCCCGGTCGCCTATGCTACATCAACGCCACCGAAACGCCATCCGGCCGACGGGTTCGGCCGGCGCTCCTCGTCGCCGGCCCGCGGCCTTTCCGAGATCGTCCATGCCCGACACCGTCGTCACCCGCTTTGCCCCCTCGCCGACCGGCTATCTGCATATCGGCGGCGCGCGCACGGCGCTGTTCAACTGGCTCTATGCCCGCCACACCGGCGGCACGATGCTGCTGCGCATCGAGGACACCGACCGCGAGCGCTCCACCGAGGCGGCCACCGCGGCGATCCTCGACGGGCTGAGCTGGCTCGGGCTGCACTGGGAAGGCGAGCCGATCTCGCAGTTCGGCCGCGCGGCGCGCCATCGCGAGGTGGCCGAGGAGCTGGTGCGCGCTCGGCAAGGCCTATTACTGCTACGCCACGCCGGAGGAGCTCGAGCGCCATGCGCGAGGCGGCGCGGGCCGAAGGCCGGCCGCCGCGCTATGACGGCCGCTGGCGCGACCGCGACCCGGCCGAGGCGCCCGCCGGCGTCGCCCGGCGCCATCCGCATCAAGGCGCCGCACGAGGGCGAGACCGTCGTGCGCGACCGCGTCCAGGGCGACGTGCGCTTCCCCAACAAGGATCTCGACGACTTCATCATCCTGCGCTCCGACGGCACGCCGACCTACATGCATGCCGTGGTCGTCGACGATCACGACATGGGCGTCACCCACATCATCCGCGGCGACGACCACCTGACCAACGCCGCCCGCCAGACCGTCATCTACGACGCCATGGGCTGGGAGGTGCCGGTGATGGCGCATATCCCGCTGATCCACGGCGCCGACGGCGCCAAGCTGTCCAAGCGCCACGGCGCGCTCGGCGTCGAGGCCTACCGCGCCATGGGCTACCTGCCGGCGGCGCTGCGCAACTATCTGGCGCGCCTCGGCTGGAGCCATGGCGACGACGAGGTGATGGCGCTCGACGACATGATCCGCTGGTTCGACATCGACGACGTCAACAAGGGCGCGGCGCGCTTCGACTTCCAGAAGCTGGAAGCGCTGAACGGCGTCCATATGCGGCAGATGGACGACCAGACGCTGCTCGACGCGCTGCGTTCGCACCTTGCCCTACCTGCCGAACGGCCCGGCACTCTCCGACCGCCTGGACGATGCGCGCAAGGCGCAGCTCCTGGCGGCCATGCCGGGGCTGAAGGAGCGCGCCAAGACGCTGGTCGAACTGGCCGACGGCGCTGAGTTTCTGTTCGCCGAGCGGCCGCTTGCCCTCGACGAGAAGGCGGCGGCCCAGCTCGGCCGGCGACGCGACGGCCCGTGCTGCGCCGGCGTCAGGGCGGCGCTGGAAGGCGTCGCGGACCGATGGACGGCGCGCGGCCGTGGAGGCGGCGGTGCGCGAGCATGCGACGGCCGCGGGCCTCAAGCTCGGCGCGGTCGCGCAGCCGCTGCGCGCTGCGCTGACCGGCCGGAGCACCTCGCCGCCGGTCTTCGACGTGCTTGCCGTGCTGGGCCGCGAGGAAAGCCTGGCGCGCATCGGCGATCAAATCGATTAGCGGACGTGCGGCGGTAGAAATTGGCATTGAAATGCATTCTGTTGCGGTGCAACATTCGCCGCCTGGGCCTTTCAGCCGGGCATGCCGACTGCGCGAGCACATCCCGCGCATGCTTCAGGCCTTTGTTCGGTTGAGAGTGAACGACGCTCCTCCTCGCGGGCGTACGTGAAAAGGAGTTTCGCGATGAACGACACCACGGCGAAGCTGGAGTTCGAGGACAAGACCCATCGAGTTCCAGGTGCTGAAAGGCACGGTCGGGCCGGACGTGATCGACATCGGGTCCCTCTACAAGGACACCGGCGCGTTCACCTACGACCCCGGCTTCACCTCGACCGCCGCCTGCGAATTGAAGATCACCTTCATCGACGGCGACGAGGGCATCCTGCTGCACCGCGGCTATCCGATCGACCAGCTGGCCGAGCATGGCGACTTCCTCGAGGTCTGCTACCTGCTGCTCTACGGCGAGCTGCCGACCAAGGCGCAGAAGGAGGATTTCGACTATCGCGTCACGCGCCACACGATGATCCACGAGCAGATGTCGCGCTTCTTCACCGGCTTCCGCCGCGATGCCCATCCGATGGCGGTGATGTGCGGCGTGGTCGGCGCGCTGTCGGCCTTCTACCACGACTCCACCGACATCTCCGACCCGCACCAGCGCATGGTCGCCTCGATCCGGATGATCGCCAAGATGCCGACGATCGCGGCGATGGCCTTCAAATACCACATCGGCCAGCCCTTCATCTATCCCAAGAACGAGCTCAACTTCGCCGCCAACTTCCTGCACATGTGCTTCGCCGTGCCGTGCGAGGAGTACAAGGTGAACCCCGTGCTGGCGCGCGCCATGGAGCGCATCTTCATCCTGCATGCCGACCACGAGCAGAACGCCTCGACCTCGACGGTGCGGCTCGCCGGCTCGTCGGGCGCCAACCCGTTCGCCTGCATCGCGGCCGGCATCGCCTGCCTGTGGGGCCCGGCGCATGGCGGCGCCAACGAGGCGGCGCTCAACATGCTGTCCGAGATCGGCTCCGTCGACCGCATCCCGGAATTCATCGACCGGGCCAAGGATCGCGACGATCCGTTCCGCTTGATGGGCTTCGGCCACCGCGTCTACAAGAACTACGATCCGCGCGCCAAGATCATGCAGAAGACCACGCATGAAGTGCTGGGCGAGCTCGGCATCAAGGACGATCCGATGCTCGACGTGGCGATGGAACTCGAGCGGATCGCGCTGACCGACGAATACTTCATCGAGAAGAAGCTCTACCCCAACATCGACTTCTATTCCGGCATCACCCTGAAGGCGCTCGGCTTCCCCACGACGATGTTTACGGTGCTCTTCGCGGTCGCGCGCACCGTCGGCTGGATCGCGCAGTGGAAGGAGATGATCGAGGATCCGCACCAGAAGATCGGCCGGCCGCGCCAGCTCTACACCGGCTACACCGAGCGCGACTACGTGCCGATCGCCAAGCGCTAGTCAGCGATTGCTGCGGACCGGCGGCTCCCGCACGCCGCGACTCTTCAGCACGGTTTCGGCCGCCACGGCCCCCGGGCGGCGGCACGTCGCCATGCGCTTCTTGACCTCGGCAAAGCCGTTGAGCTGAAGGCGGCGGGCGTCGCTCGGGGTCATCAGCTGCTCGAGCTGGCGGGCGAGCATGCCGGGCCTGATGAACCGGTCGTAATATTCCGGCACCAGCGGCCTGTCGGCGATCAGGTTGGGCAATGAGCCCGTCCAGGTGGTGATCAGCCCGAGGAACAGCCGCATCAGCGGGTCCGAGCGATAGCAGGCGACCAGCGGCACGCGGCAGAGGGCCAGCTCCAGCGAGACGGTGCCGGAGGCCGCCAGCGCCGCATCTGCCTCGCCGAAAACCTGCCATTTGCGGACCGGATCGAGGACGATCTCCGGCTGCTGCGGCCATTTGGCGGCCTCCGCCTCGACGAGGTCCGCGACATGCGGCACCGTGGGCAGGAACAGCCGCAACCGGTGGCCGCGCTCGATCAGCAGGCGGATGGTGTCGCCAAAGACGGGCGCCAGGCCCTTGACCTCGCTGCGTCGCGACCCGGGCAGCACGAGCAGCGTCTTCTCGTCCTGGGAGGTCGGCTTGCGTCGCTCCGACTGGACGTGCGCTGCATGCAGGACGCCGGTGTCGGAGGTCAGGCGGTGGCCGACATAGGTGCCAGGCGGCCCGCCGAGGCGCGTCAGGGCTTCCGCCTCGAAGGGCAGGATGCACAGGATATGGTCGACATAGGGCCGCATCGCCGCGGCGCGCTCGGGGCGCCAGGCCCAGACGCTCGGGCAGACATAGTGGACGATGGGGATGCGCGGATCGATCCGTCTCACGTGGCGGGCGACGCGCAAGGTGAATTCCGGGCTGTCGATGGTGACCAGGCAGTCCGGTTTGGCGGCGGCGATGGCGCGGGCCGTGGATCGGATGCGGATCAGCAGGCGCGGCAGGTCGCGAGCGATCGCGGTGGCGCCCATCAAGGCGATCGCCGCGGGGTCGAACAGCGTCTTCAGCCCCATGGCCTGGAGGTGGCGACCGCCGACGCCGACCAGCTCGACGGTCCGGCCGGTCAGCGATTCCATAGCGCGCACCAGGTCGGCGCCGAGGAGATCGCCGGACTCCTCGCCGGCGACCAGGGCCAGCCGGATGGGCGCCCCGTCGGTCACGGCGCGGGTGCCCCGTCGAGGCCGACGACGAAAAGGCCGAGCGTGTCGGCGCGCTCGATCGTCAGCGCGTAGTCCAGCACCAGCGCGCGGCCCGCTTCGACCCCGACGCCGGCGAGGCCCGCCGCATGGGCGCGCTCGACCGTGCCTGGGCCGATGGAGGGCAGGTCGGCGCGAACCTCCTGGCCGGGCTTGGCGCATTTGACCAGCACGCCGCGGGCGCGGCCAGCGAGCCGGCCGTGGCTGCGCAGCTCGCTCACCCGCTCCAGGAGGCCGTCGGTGCCCTCGATGCCCTCCAGGGCCACCGCGCGGCCGCCGATGGCCACAGCAGCCTGTCCGACGTCGAGGCGGCCGATCGCCAGCGCCGCCTCCATCGCCGCCGCGAGGTCGCGGCGATCGGCGCGTTGCGGCTTGGCGCGGGTCATCGGGCCGGACCGGGCCAGAAGGTGGGGCAGGATCTCGTGCGGCCCGAGCACCTTGATGCCGTTGTCCTCGAGATGACGCACGATGGCGCTGAGCAGGCCGTTGTCGCCCTGGGCGAGAGCGGCCACCACCCGCGGCACCAGCCTGAGCAGAGCGAAATTCCAGCGAATCCTGGTGAGCTTGGGGCGCCGCGCGGCGCCGCCCGCCATCACGAGGTGGGTGATCTTGTTGCGGCGCAGAAGCGGCACCAGGCCGCCGATCGCTTCCACCGGCAAGCTGATCCGTTCGTAGGGCGCGAATGCCGCGGCCTCGACGGCCTCGCCTTCGAGCAGGATCACGAAGGGCGGCTTGCCGGCCGCCTCCAGCCCCTCGGCCACGTCGACCGGCAGCCGGCCGCTGCCGGCGATGAGCGCCACGCGGTCGTCGGCGCCCAGGGAGGCGGCGACGCGCTCAATCCTCGTCATCCGCACCGTCGTCGATCGAGCGGCCCACGGGCGGCAGGCAGAAGGGGCGCTTCTCGCGCCCGTCCATGAAGGCGATGACCTTCTCGACCAGCGGGACGCCGGCGAAATCGGCGCGGGCGCGGGCCAGGTTCTCGGCCAGCGGGTGCTGCCGGTCGAAGAGCGTCCGGTAGGCCAGGCGCAGCGTCTGGACGTCGCTCTTGCCGAAGCCGGCGCGGCGCATGCCGACGACGTTCATGCCTCGGAGCGTCGCCCGGTTGCCCGCCACCATGCCGAACGGCACGACATCGCCGAGCACCGCGGACATGCCCGACAGGAAGGCGTAGTCGCCGACCCGCACGAACTGGTGCAGCGCGGTGAGGCCGCCGACATTGACGTAATCGCCGAGCTCGCAATGGCCGGCGAGCAGCGCTCCATTGGCAAGGCTGGCGTTACGGCCGATCAGGCAGTCATGGGCGACATGGCAATAGGCGAAGAAATTTCCATTGTCGCCGACCACCGTTTCGCCGCGGCTGCTGTCGGAGCCGGTGTGCATCGTCACCCCTTCCCGGATGATGCAGTTGGCGCCGATCCGCAAGGTGGTGCGGCTGCCCTTGTGCCGCAGGTTCTGCGGCGGGGCGCCGAGCGCAGCCTGCGGGTAGACCTTGGTGCCGGCACCGATCGACGTGGCGCCGATCACCGTCACGTTGGCGACCAGCTCGACGTCGTCGCCGAGCACCACGTCGGCGCCGACATGGCAGAATGGGCCGACTCGGACCCGCTCTCCGAGCACAGCGCCCGGCGCGACGTCGGCAAGCGGATGGATGAAGGTCTGGCCCTCCATCGCGCTCAGCCGGGCTGCTTCGGCGACATCATGGCAGAGATCTCGGCCTCCGCCGCCTTGGCACCGTCGACCAGCGCCTCGCAAGCGAAGCGCCAGATGTTGCCGCGCTTCTTGAGCTTGCGGACATGGATCTCCAGGCGGTCGCCCGGCACCACCGGGCGGCGAAACTTGGCATTGTCGATGGTCATGAAATAGACCAGCGTCGGCTTGTCCGACGCCGTGCTCCTGACGCAGATCGCGCCGGCTGTCTGCGCCATCGCCTCGATGATCAGCACGCCCGGCATGACCGGCTGCTCGGGAAAGTGACCCTGGAAATGCGGCTCGTTGACGGTGACGTTCTTGATGCCGATGGCCGAGTTGTCCTGGTCGATCGCGACGATGCGGTCGACCAGCAGGAACGGGTAGCGGTGCGGCAGGAGCCTCATCAGCTGCATGATGTCGACCGTCTCGAGGACGGCCTCCGCAGTGTCAGCCATTGTCGCCTCTCTTGGGTTTTGTCAGGCCGCGAATGGCGGCAACCTCGCGAAAGAATTCGCGCATCGGCCGTGCCGGCGAACCCGCCCAGCGCTCGCCCTGGGGGATGTCGTGCATCAGCCCGGCCGAGGCGGCGACCTGGGCGAAGGAGCCGATCGAGATATGGTCGGCGATGCCGACGCGGCCCCCGAGCATGACGAAGTCTCCCAGCGTGACGGAACCGGACAGGCCGCAATGGCCGGCAATGATGCAGCCGCGCCCGATCTTCACATTGTGGGCGATCTGCACCAGGTTGTCGATCTTGGTCCCCTCGCCGATCACCGTGTCGGTCATGGCGCCGCGGTCGACGGTGGTGTTGGCGCCGATCTCGACGTCGTCCTGGATGACCACGCGGCCGACCTGCGGGATGCGCTCGGGGCCGCGCGCGCCGCCGACGAAGCCGAAGCCGTCCTGGCCGACCTGCGCGCCGCCGTGGATGATGACGCGATTGCCGATCAGCGCGTACTGCACCGTGGCGCCGGGTCCGATGAAGCAGTCGCGGCCGACCTGCGTGCCGGCGCCGACGACGGCATTGGGGGCGATGATGGTGCCGGCGCCGACAGCCGCCCCCGGGCCGATCGAGGCGCCGGCCTCGATGATCGCGCCGGCCTCGATCTTCGCCTCTGCCGAGATATGCGCCCGGGGCGAGACGCCGCGCTCGTCCGTCAGCGGCATCGGGGTCGCGGCATTGGGATGCAGCAAGCGGCCGATCTGGGCGAAGGCCTGTTGCGGGCGCGGCGTGACCAGCGCGGTCATGCCGCCCGGAACGTCCTTGACGACGTCGGGCGTGCAGAGGACCACCGCCGCCGTTCGGCCGACGAGCATGGTCGCGTTGCGCTTGCCGTCGACATAGACGAGCATGCCCTCGCCGCCGACATCCGCCGAGGCGATGCCGCGCACCTCGACATCGGCCTTGCTCTTGTCGACGAGCTCGGCGCCCGTGAGGGTGGCGATCTCGGCAGCGGTGAACGGGCGTGAGGGCGCGAAGAAGACCGGGTCAGTCATGGAAGCCTTTCTTCCGGGGGGCGCGGGCAACCCGGAAGAACCATATTCGCCTCACCCTCAGCTGAATCTCAACAGTCCTGGTGCGCGACGAGCCTTCCTTCAAGCGCCGTCACGCTGCGTATCGTCAGAAGCGGGTCGAGATGCCGAAGTTGAAGTTCTGCTCCTCGTCCGTGTCCTCCTTGAGGACCGGCACCGCGTAGTCGACGCGCAGCGGTCCGAAGGGAGAGGCCCAGATCAAGCCGACGCCGACCGACGCACGCCACTGCATGTCGGTGCCGGCGACCGTCAGGCCCGTCAGCTCGATCTCGTTGCCGTACAGCGTCGCGGCGTCGGCGAAGACGGCGCCCTTGAGGCCGAAGTTTTCCGGCAGGAAAGGCATCGGGAACTGGGCTTCGGCCGAGGCATTGAAGTAGGTGGTGCCGCCCAGTTGCTCGCCTGTCGCGGGGTCGTAGGGACCGATGCCGTTGTACTCGAAGCCGCGGATCATGCGGTCGTTGTTCTTGAACTGGTCGAACACGCGTAGCTGGCCGTCGTCCGTGCCGGTGATGTAGCCCGCGCCACCGGTCAACAGGCCGACGACGTCATACTCCTCCGACAGCGTGTGGTAGTAGGTCGCCCGGGTGGTGGCCTTGACCCACCTGGCGTCCCCGCCCAGGCCGGCATAAGCGGCAGTAAAGGTGGCATAGAGCCCCGCATGCGGGTTCTTCATGTCGTCGATATTGTTGTAGAGCAGCGTGTTGCCGATCTGCGAGGTGATCCACGGGCTGTTCTCGACGCCGTTGACGATGGCGATCGACACGTTGCAAGAGCTCTGATCGACGATCACGCCGTCGACGAGTTCGCAATTGTCGTCGAGGTCGTAGTCCTCTTGCTGCAGCGTGTAGAACAGCTGGGTCGAAATCGTCTCGGTGATGGGCAGGCCGAGGCGCACGGTGCCGCCCGTCGTGTCGCTGTTGTAGTTGTTGTAGTCGCGGGTGGACCGAAAGATGTCGAAGCCGGCAGCGATCCGGCGTCCGAGGAAATACGGCTCGGTGAAGGAAATGGCGAAGTCGCGCGAGTTCTCGCCGCCACCCGCCGAGAAGCGGATGAACTGGCCGCGGCCGAGGAAGTTGCGCTCGGTGATGGAGCCCTCGACCTGGGGGCCGGCGGTTTCGCCACCGGTCGAGTAGCCGGCGCCGACGGAGAACTCGCCGGTCGACTTCTCGGTCACGTCGATCACCAGGATCACCTGGTCGGCCTCGCTGCCGGGAGCGGTTGAAACCTCGACCGTCTCGAAGAATCCAAGGCGTTCCAGCCGGCGCTTCGCGCGCTGGATCAGCACCTGGTTGAAGGCGTCGCCCTCGCTGAAGTCGAACTCGCGGCGGATCACGTAATCGCGCGAGCGCGCGTTGCCGCGGATCTCGATGCGCTCGATATAGGTCCGCGGCCCTTGGTCGACCGTGTAGACGACAGAAATGGTGTGGTTTTCGAAGTTGCGGTCGCCGCGTGGCGTGACCTGGGCAAAGGCGTAGCCAAGGCCGGCAACGTGCTCGGTGAGCGCGATGATGGTGTCCTCGACCTCCTTGGCGCTGTAGACCTGCCCGGTGCGGGTCTGCAGCAGCGAGCGCAGCGACTCCGAGTTGACGCCTTCGATGGTGCTTTCGATGCTGATGTCGCCGAAGGTGTAGCGGGCGCCCTCGTCGACGGTGATGGTTATGGAATAGGAGTTGGTCGCCTCGTCGAGATTGGCCGTCGACGACACGACCTGGAAGTCGGCGTAGCCGCGGTTGTAATAGAAGCGACGCAGCGCCTCCTCGTCGGCGCGCAAGCGGCTCTCGTCGTAGATGTCGTCGCGCAGCAGCACCGACAGCACCGAAGACCGCTTGGTGGCGATGACGTCCGCCAAGCGGCGGTCGCTGAAGGCGTCGTTGCCGACGAAGTCGAGCCGGGCGATCTTCGTGCGGCCGCCCTCGGTGACCTCGTAGACCACGTTCACGCGGCCCTGGCCGAGGTCCATCACCTGGGTCCTGACGGTGGCGTCGTCGCGGCCGATGCGGGCATAGGCCTGGCGGATCGCCTCGGCGTCGGCCTCCATGGTGGCGTTCGAAAAGGCGCTGCGCGGCTTGAGCTGGACCGTCGAGGCGAGCTGGGCGTCCTTGATCTTGCGATTGCCCTGGAAGAGCACCTGGTTGACGACCGCATGCTCGTCGACCTGGACGACCAGCGTCGAGCCCACCTGGTTGATGCGGACGTCGGAGAACATGCCGGTGGCAAACAGCCGCTTCACGGCCTCGTCGATGTCGGCGTTCGAGAAATTCTGCCCCGGCTTTATGCCGATATAGCTGCGGACCGTCGCGTCGTCGACGCGCGTGTTGCCCTGAACGTCGATGCTGCGCACAACGGCCGCCTGTGCGGCCGACACAAACACAAGCTGACCCGCCAGCGTCGTCGGAACGACCAGCGCAGCCGAGAGAGCCGCCGCGGAAACGGCGTTTCTGAAACTGGATGCTGCCTTCATATGGCTCTCAAAACCCTTATTTCTCGTAGGTCCCCACGGCGAGAAAGCCGGATCCGCGGTATGGTCCGCATACCCTATTAGCCGGATTTCACCTACACGCAAGGCTTCTGGTTAATTTGCATTTACTAAAGCCGAAGGCGTGACATTAGGGTCACTCATATCGCCGGCGATGGTAAACGCAGTCTCAATTTGGGTCATTTTCGAGGCCCGATTTCTTCACGAATTCAGCATCCAAAGAGATCGTTCCAGAACACGAACCCCATGAATGCCAGCACCATCAGAAAGCCGACGCGGTACACCACTTCCATGGCGCGTTCAGAGACCGGGCGGCCGATGAGAGCCTCTACGCCGTAGAAAACCAGATGCCCCCCGTCAAGCGGGGGAATGGGCAACAGGTTCAGGAAGCCGATGCCTAGTGACAGGGCTGCAACAAGCTGGACCAGCCATTCGAACCCGAGCTTGGCCGCCTTACCGGCCATGTCGGCGATCTTGACCGGGCCGCCCAGCTGGCATTTGTCCTCGCGGCCGACCGCGAAGCGCTGCAGGAAGGTCCAGGTGCGGACCAGGTTGTGGCCGGTCTCGCTCACCGCCTCGACCAGCGCGCCGGGAATGCTGTAGCGGATGACCTTGGGCTGGCCGACCTCGGCGCTGTTGACGACACCGATGACGCCGAGCTTGACGGTGTTGCCGAGCGCGTCCTGCTGCTCGGTGATGCGCGGCGTCGCCTTCAGCTCCACCTCGCGGCCGTCGCGCTGCATCACGAAGACCAGCGGGTCGCCGGCCCGGCCCGACACGTAGCGCTGCACGTCGGAGAAGGTCTCGACCCGGTTGCCGTCGACGCTCAGGAAGCGGTCACCGGGCATGAACCCGGCCTCGGCGGCGGGGCTGCCCGGGCGCACCTCGGCCACCATGGGCTCGGTGACGATGCGCCCGTAAGCGGCGAAGAAGACGGCGAAAACGGCGATGGTGAGCAGGAAGTTGAAGAGCGGGCCGGCAAACACCGTCGCCGCCCGCTTCCACACCGCCTGGGTGTGAAAGGCGACGCGCCGCTCGTTGGGCGACAGTCGGTCCATGCCGGCGCTGTCCGGCGAGCTGGTCGCGTTCATGTCGCCGACGAACTTGACGTAGCCGCCGAGCGGGATGGCGCAGAGCTTCCAGCGGGTGCCGTGCCGGTCGTTGAAGCCCACCAGCTCCGGGCCGAAGCCGATGGAGAAGGCCGTCACCCCGATGCCGCACCAGCGGCCGACCAGGTAATGGCCCATCTCGTGGACGAAGACGACCACCGTCAGCACGAAGAGGAACGGCACGATGGTGCCGATCAGGAGGCTGTCGGAGCCGAAGGTTGTTCCCAAGAAGTCGGTCAATTCGAGCCCCCGGCATCGGGCGCACCTCGGGTGCGGCCCCCATCGCCATCACTACCATCAATGCGGGCAAATCCGTGGCACGACACGCGCCATGCCCGCGCAAATCAGCCGTCGAACAGGAATCGTGCCGGGTGCGCCGCGCCCGCCGAGGCCCAGCCCATGAGACAAAGGGCGACGGCCGCCGCGACAAGCCCGTCGACGCGGTCGAGCACGCCGCCATGACCGGGGATCAGGCGGCTCGAATCCTTGGCGCCGAAGCGGCGCTTGACCCAGGATTCGAAGAGGTCGCCGAGCTGGGAGACCACCGACAGCGCGAGCGCCACCAGCGCCAGGCCCGGGGCCAATGGGGCGCCGACGGCCCACAGCAGGACGAGGCCGCCCGCGACGCCGCCAAGCGCACCGCCGAACGCGCCGCTCCAGGTCTTGCCCGGCGAGATCGAAGGCGCGAGCTTGGGGCCGCCGACGGCTCGGCCGACGAAATAGGCCAGGATGTCGGTCGCCCAGACGACGGCGAACAGGAACAGGATCGCCACCAGCCCGGCACGATCGTCGCCACGCAACAGGGCAAGTGCTGCCGCCGGCAGCATGGCATAGGCGAGGCCGGCCGGTTCCCAGGGCGCGCCGCCGCGCAGCATGGCGGCCGCCGCGGCGACGACGAGCAAGGTGGCGACGGAGAGCCACAGGACGGGCGCCGGCAGCCCCGCCACGAGCGCCACTGCGAACAGGCCGATCAGGCCCTCCGGGAGATAGGAAAGCGGCGCGCCGGCGCGCGGCCGGACCATGCGCGTCCACTCGTAGAGCATGGCGACGGCAATCAGCGCGGCGAGCACCCGAAACGCCAACCCACCGAGGAAGGTGAGCGCCAGGACGACCGCCGCCAGCACGACCGCCGAGGCGACGCGAAGCTGGAGGTTGCTCAGTTGCCGAGGCGTGCCGCCGCCTGCATTCTCCGGCGGCGCGTCGGCCCCGTTCACGATGCGACGCCCTGCCGGGCGATCCCACCGAAGCGCCGGTCGCGGGCGGCGAAGGCTTGAAGCGCCTCGGCGAGGTGCGCCGGGCTGAAGTCGGGCCACAGGCATGGCAGGAAGATGAATTCGCTGTAGGCGGCCTGCCAGAGCAGGAAATTCGAAAGCCTGAGCTCGCCGCTGGTGCGGATCACCAGGTCGGGGTCGGGGATGCCGGCGGTGTCCAGCTCCGCCGCCAGGCTCTCGGCGGTGATCGAACGGGGATCGAGCGCGCCCGCCACCGCGGCCTCGGCCAGCTTGCGGGCGGCGCGCACGATTTCGTCGCGAGAGCCGTAGTTGAAGGCGATCACCAGGTTCATTGCCCGATTGCCGCCGGTCAACGTCTCGGCTTCCTCGAGCAAAAGCTTGATGTCGCCGTCCAAATCCTTGCGATCGCCGATGATTCGCACCTTGACGCCGTTCTGGTGCAGCTCGGCCAGGTCGCGCCGGATGAAAAGCTTGAGAAGCCCCATCAGGTCGTTGATCTCGGATTTGGGTCGCGTCCAGTTCTCGGAGGAGAAGGCGTAGACGGTGAGCCAGCCGATGCCCGCCTCGCCGGCCGCCCGGACCGTCCTGCCGCAGCGCCTCGACGCCGGCGCGATGGCCGGCGACCCTCGGCAGTCCGCGCGCCTTCGCCCAGCGGCCGTTGCCGTCCATGATGATCGCGACATGCGCAGGGGTGGTCATCGCTGGGACTTTCCGGTCGACGTTTCGACCGCCTAGACCTGCATGATCTCGGCTTCCTTCTCGGCAAGCAAGCCGTCGATCGTGGAAATCGTCTCGTCGGTCACCTTCTGGACCCGCTCGGACTGCGCGCGGTGGTCGTCCTCGCTGATCGCATGGTCCTTCTCGGCCTTCTTCAGATGGTCCATGCCGTCGCGGCGGACGTGGCGGGCCGCCACGCGGGCGTTCTCGGCATAGGTGTGGGCGATCTTGACGAGCTCCTTGCGGCGCTGCTCGTTGAGCTCGGGAAGCGGGATGCGCAAGGTGGTGCCGTCGACGATCGGGTTGAAACCGAGATTCGCCTCGCGGATGGCGCGGTCGACGGCGCCAACCATCGACTTGTCCCAGACCGAGACGGAAATCATGCGCGGCTCGGGCACCGACACCGTCGCCACCTGGTTGATCGGCATGGTCGTGCCGTAGGCGGGCACCTGGACCGGGTCGAGCAGGTTGCTGGAGGCGCGGCCGGTGCGCAACGAGGCGATGTCGTGCTTGAAGGCGGTCACCGCGCCGTCCATGCGCCGCTGCAGATCCTTGAAATCGATGCCGTTGCTCATCCTCTTCTTCTCCTTCCATGCGACCCGACCGCCCGCTGCTGCCGCCCCTCAGTCGGCGACGATGGTGCAGTGGCCCCCGCCTCTCAAAATCGCGCCGAAGCCGCCCTTCTCGTGGATCGAATAGACGATTATCGGAATGTGGTTTTCGCGCGCAAGGGCGATCGCGGCGGTGTCCATGATGGCCAGGCCGCGGGTGATGACGTCGCGGTGGGTGATGCGATCGAAGCGCTCGGCGTTCGGGTCGCGCTTGGGGTCGGCCGAATAGACGCCGTCGACCTGCGTGCCCTTGAAAAGCGCGTCGGCGCCGATCTCCGCCGCCCGCAGCGCCGCTGCCGAATCCGTGGTGAAGAAGGGATTGCCGGTGCCGCCGGCGAAGATCACCACGCGGCCCTCGTTCATATAGGCGGTCGCCTGGCGCTGCGAGAAGCTCTCGCAGATCTCCGGCATGGCGATCGCCGAAAGCACCACCGCATCGACGCCGATCTTGACCAGGGAGGTGCGCAGCGCCAGCGAGTTGATGACGGTGGCCAGCATGCCCATGTGGTCGCCGATGACCCGGTCGCCGCCCTTCGACGCCACGGCGACGCCGCGGAAGATGTTGCCGCCGCCGATCACCACGCCGACCTCGACGCCCAGGGCGCGCGCCTCGGCGATGTCGGCGGCGATGCGATCGACCACCGAGACGTCGATGCCGAAGCCCTGCTCGCCCATGAGCGCCTCGCCGGAGGCCTTGAGCAGCACGCGCCGGTAGAGCGGTTTCTCGGTCATCGTCATCCTCGTCGCGGACGGGTCGCCGCGGCCGCCGCCGCGGGGCATCCGAATTCGGCCTGCCTACACGAAGGGCACCGCGATGTCACGCGATGCCCTCGACCTCGGTCCCAGCGGAGATTTCCCGGCTTGGCCGGGCTATTTCTTGGCAGCCGCCGCGACCTCGGCCGCGAAGTCCGAATCGTCCCGCTCGATGCCTTCGCCGAGCGCATAGCGCACGAAGCCGGCGATCCTGGCCGGCGCGCCGATGTCGCTTTCGGCCGCCTTCAGCGCCTGCTCGACGGTGACGTCGGGGTTCATTACGAACGCCTGCTTCAGGAGGACGACCTCCTCGAAGAACTTGCGCATGCGGCCTTCCACCATCTTCTCGATGATCGCCTCGGGCTTGCCGGACTGGCGGGCCTGATCGGCAAAGATCGCCTTCTCGCGCTCGACGGCGGCGGGCGAGACGTCATCGGCGGTCAGCGCCAGCGGGTTGGTGGCCGCGACGTGCATGGCGACCTGGCGGGCGAAGTGGCGCGCCGCATCGTGATTGCTGCCTTCCGTCTCCAGGGCCACCAGGACGCCGAGCTTGCCGAGGCCGTCCGAGACCGAGTTGTGGACGTAGGTCGCGACGACGCCCTGGCCGACCGACAGCTTGGTCGAGCGGCGAAAGCCGAGGTTCTCGCCAATGGTGCCGACGGCATCCTTGATGACCTCGGTGACCGTCTTGTCCGAACCGGGATACTTGGCCCGCGCCACCGCCTCGGTCTCGCCATAGGCAAGCGCCACCTTGGCGACGTTGCGGACGATCGCCTGGAAGGCGTCGTTGCGGGCGACGAAGTCGGTCTCGGAGTTGACCTCGGCGACGGCGGCCTCGCGGACGCCGGCGTCGACGCCGATCAGGCCCTCGGCCGCCGTGCGGCCGGCCTTCTTGTCGGCTTTTGCGATGCCCTTCTTGCGCAGCCAGTCGACGGCAGCCTCCATGTCGCCGCCGGTCTCGGCCAGCGCCGCCTTGCAGTCCATCATGCCCGCGCCGGTCAGCTCGCGGAGTTCCTTCACCATTGCTGCAGTGATCGTCGTCATGGGTGCCTCTCGTCTCGGGGTCGGCAGCGCAGCGTCGGTTGCGACGATGCGCCGGCCGCGGACGCGCGCGGGCGCCCGATCGGTGTGTTCAGCGAACTGACGCGGGCCGTCAGCGACGCCCGGCGCCTCAGGCGCCGGCGGTCGGCTCGCCAGTCGCCGGGGCCTCTTCCGCCAGTGTCGGCTCGACGGGTGCCTCGGCCGCGGCGCCGACATCGACGCCGAGCGCGCCCTGCTGGCGCGCGATGCCGTCGATCGCCGCCTTGGCGACGAGGTCGCAATAGAGCGAGATCGCCCGCTGGGCATCGTCGTTGCCAGGGATCGGGAAGTCGATCTTGTCGGGATCGCAGTTGGAATCGATCACCGCGACGACCGGGATGCCGAGCCGCTTGGCCTCCTGGATGGCGATCGCTTCCTTGTTGGTGTCGATCACGAACATCAGGTCCGGCGTCGAGCCCATGTCCTTGATGCCGCCAAGCGCCTTGTCGAGCTTCTCGCGCTCGCGGTCGAGGTTCAGGCGCTCCTTCTTGGTGAAGCCCTGGGCCTCGCCGGCCAGCATCTCGTCGAGCTTGCGCAGGCGGGAGATGGAGTTGGAGATGGTCTTCCAGTTGGTGAGCATGCCGCCCAGCCAGCGCGAGTTGACGTAGTACTGGGCCGAACGCTGCGCGGCGTCGGCGACGATCTCGGACGCCTGGCGCTTGGTGCCGACGAACAGCACGCGGCCGCCCTTGGCGACGGTGTCGGAGACCTGCTTCAGCGCCTGGTGGAGCAGCGGCACGGTCTGCGAGAGGTCGATGACGTGGATGTTGTTGCGGGCGCCATAGATGTAGGGCGCCATCTTCGGGTTCCAGCGGTGGGTCTGGTGGCCGAAGTGAACGCCAGCTTCCAAAAGCTGGCGCATGCTGAAATCAGGCAGAGCCATTCTCGTCGTTCCTTTCCGGTTGGCCTCCACGGACAACGACGAAGGAGCCCCGCGGCCCGTTTCGCCACCGGAGGTTTCCGCCGGATTTCTCCCGGTCGGACACCAAAGTCCGTGTGTGGAATGGCGCCGCATATAGTGGCTCGGCGCGGCAAAAGCAAGCTCGGTGTTGCGGACTCTGCCCGCCGCTCAGCCGACGGCGAGCGGCGCCGGCAAGCGCCGGAGGCTCGTGCGCGCGACCTTGCCGTCGCGAACCCGCACGCGGCGGAAGACGGCGACGATCTCCTCGCGGCTGCAGGCGACGGCGCCCAGCGCCAAGGCGCGCTGGCGCTCGAAGGCGGTCAGGTCGTAGTGCGGCGCCGAGGTCTTCGGCGGGCCCTGGTAGATCAGCCGGTGCACGCCCAGGCGGGCGGCGAAGCGGTGGAGCTCGTGGACGTCGTCGGCCAGAAGGTGGCACCAGCGCTTGCCGACCCAGCGCCAGATCGCGTCGTCGACGTAGACGGCCATCCCGCCGCTACTTGCTGCAGGCTTCGGGCTTGTCGAACAGGGAGAGGTTGACCAGCTTTCCCTTCATCGAGAAGTCGCCATAGTCCATCTCGAGGTCGCGGGTCAGGCCGTTCTCGTGCATCTTGAAGGAGATGCGGTACTGCGGCAGCTCCTCGCCGTCCTTCTCCGACAGGTCGAAATAGGCGATGTCGACGGGCCAGTAGGCGTCCTTGGCAAGCGCGCCATTCAGCGCCGGCAGCTCGGGGTCGGACGTCTCGGCCTGCTCGCGCTTGCCGATGATGACCGTGGTGGTCATCACCTTGTCGGCGTCCTCCGATCCATCGAAAAGGTTGGTTTCATAGAAGGTTTCCCCCTTCTCGGCCTTGCCGATCAGCTCGAGCAGATGCTGGGTCGGAAACTGGGTCGGGGCCAGGTCGATCTGCTGTTTGTCCGGCCTTTCGATGTCGACCTGGAGGCCGGAATTCTCGCGGACGGCGGTGCCGCGCACCTCCTTGTCGAGGTTCTGGTCGACGAAGGACTTGGTCACGAAGCGGAACGTCTTGCCTTCGGCGTCCTCGAAGGTGGTCGTCTGCTGGTCGGTGACGCGGGTGTTGTCGCCGGTGTCGATTCGGGTGACGAAGCGGAACGTCACCGTGTAGCCCTCGCAGGGCGAGCCGTTGAACTCGTAGACCATGCGGCCGGACAGGCCGGTGATGCCGGAGCGGTCGGAGGCCTTGTCGAGCGCCAGGTCGTAGACGGCCCGGTGCGGCGCCAGGAGCGGCGCGGCAAAGGCCGGCGACGCCGCGAGGGCGGCAGTCAGGGCAAGGCTGGCAAGGGCAGGTCGCATCAATGGCTCTCCTATGCCGCGCAGGCGCAAGGCCGGCGGAAAGATGGCCTACAATAAAAAAAGTCGTGGCGGAAGCGAGGCAAAAATAGCACCCTCGGCGGCAGCCGCATGCAGCACGACGACGACAGGAGGGCGCCTTGGCAGCATCGATCGAAGACAAGCTCGCCGAACTCGGCGTCCGCCTGCCGCAGGCCGCCGCCCCGGCCGCCAACTACCTGCCGTTCGCGCGAAGCGGCGGCCTCGCTCTTCACCGCCGGCCAGCTGCCGCTCAAGGACGGCAAGCTCGCCGTCACCGGCCTTTTGGGGCGCGACGTCGACGTCGCCCAGGGCCAGGAGGCGCGCGAAGCTCTGCGCCGTCAACGTCCTGGCGCAGGCCAAGGCGGCGCTCGGCGACCTCGAGCGGATCGCGCGGGTGGTCAAGATCACGGTGTTCGTCGCCTCCGATCCCGCCTTCAACGAGCAGCATCTGGTGGCCAACGGCGCGTCCGACTTCCTCGTCGCCGCGCTCGGCGAGCGCGGCAAGCACGCCCGCTCGGCCGTCGGCACCGCGGCGCTGCCGCTCAACGCGGCGGTCGAGATCGAAGCCATCCTGGAAGCCCAATGAGCCGCTGAGCCGACCGACATGACCGCCAACGACCTCTCCTGGCTGATCGAGCGCCCGATCGCCCACCGCGGCTTCCACGACCTGAACCATCGCCGCTGGGAGAACACGCTTGCCGGCGTTCGCCGCCGCCGCCGAACGCGGCTACGCGATCGAATGCGACGTGCAGCTCACCAGCGACGGCGTGCCGATCATCTTCCACGACCACGGGCTCGAAAGGCTGGCCGGCACCGGCGGGCTGGTCTGGCAGCGCACGGCGCGCGAGATGGCGGCGCTGCGCATCGGCGGCACCGACGACCACCCGCCGACGCTGAAGGAGATGCTGGACCTGGTGCATGGGCGGGTGCCGCTGGTGGTGGAGCTCAAGGGCATCCCCGGCCGCGACGAGGGGCTGGTGGCGCGCGTCGCCGAGATGCTGCGCGCCTATGGCGGCAAGGCCTCGATCATGTCCTTCGACCACTGGCTGATCCGCCAGTTCCCCGCCCATTGCGGCGACATCCCGACCGGGCTGACCGCCTGCGGCGCCCAGGACCATGAGCTCGAAGCGCATTTCTCCATGCTGGCGCACGGCCTCTCCTTCGTCTCCTACGGCGTCTTCGACCTGCCCAACCGCTTCGTGCAGTTCGTGCGCGAGCGGCTCGGCATGCCGGTCGTGTCGTGGACCGTGCGCGACCAGGAGGCGGTGGAGACGACCTTCGCCCATGTCGACCAGATGACCTTCGAGGGTTTTGAGCCCGAGGCCCTGCCTGTCTCCTGACAGGCGCGCCTTGCATCGCCGGCCCGGGAAAATATCTAACCACTCATGATCACCAATGGCGACGGCACGGAGGACAAGGCGGACGAGGCGCTCGCCATCCGCGTCGCGGCGAGCGTCGGCGCCTTCTCGCGCACCGAATGGCAGAGCCTGGCCGGCACCTCGCGGGGCGATGGCGAGAACGGCTACAACCCTTTCCTTTCCTACGATTTTCTGCTCGTCGCTCGAAGAGTCCGGCTGCGCCGTCAGTCGCAATGGCTGGCAGGGCAACCATCTGCGCCTGGAAACAATAGAGGGACGCCTCGTCGGCGCCCTGCCCTGCTACCTGAAGTCGCACAGCCAGGGCGAATACGTGTTCGATCATGGCTGGGCCGACGCGTTCGAGCGGGCCGGCGGGCGCTACTATCCGAAGCTGCAGGCCTCCATCCCCTTCACGCCGGTCACCGGACCCCGGCTGCTGCCGGTCGCCGGGATCGCCGACCCGGAGGCGGTGCGCGCCGCGCTCGCCAAGGGGCTGAAGGCGGTCGCCGACCGCCTCGGCGTCTCTTCCGCGCATGTCACCTTCGCGACCGAAGCGGACATGGCGGCGCTGACAGGCGCCGGCTACCTGCACCGCACCGACCAGCAGTTCCATTTCCGCAACGAAGGCTATTCGAGCTACGACGATTTTCTCGCCACGCTGGCGTCCCGCAAGCGCAAGGCGCTCAAGCGCGAACGCCGCGAGGCGCTATCCGGCGGCATCTCGATCGACTGGCTGACCGGCAGCGATCTCACGGAGGCGGCGTGGGACGATTTCTTCGCCTTCTACATGGACACCGGCGGCCGCAAATGGGGCAGGCCCTATCTCAACCGCCGCTTCTTCTCGCTGATCGGCGAGCGGATGGCCGAGGACATCCTGCTGGTCATGGCGCGGCGCGGCGGCCGCTATGTCGCCGGCGCCATCAACTTCATCGGCTCCGATGCGCTCTACGGCCGCAACTGGGGCTGCATCGAGGATCATCCCTTCCTGCATTTCGAGGTGTGCTACCACCAGGCCATCGATTTCGCGATCGCCAAAGGGCTGAAGGTGGTCGAGGCGGGGGCGCAGGGCGAGCACAAGCTGGCGCGCGGCTACATGCCGGCGACCATGCATTCGGCGCACTACATCGCCCATGCCGGGCCTCAGGAAGGCGGTCGGCGACTATCTGGCGCGCGAGCGGCGCGAAGTGGCGCATGCCGGGGCCTATCTGGAAGAGCACGGACCGTTCCGCAAAGGCGAGGCGCCGGCGCCGGACTGAGAGGAGAGCCATGATGAGCACCGCCTATGACGACGCAAACGTGTTCGCCAAGATCCTGCGGGGCGAGCTGCCGGCCCACCGGCTCTACGAGGACGCCGACACGCTGGCCATCATGGACATCATGCCGCGCGGCGACGGCCACTGCCTCGTGCTGCCCAAGAAGCCGGCCCGCAACATCCTGGACGTCGGTCCCGCCAGCCTGGCGGCGGTGATGCACACCACGCAGAAACTGGCGCGGGCCGCCGTGAAGGCCTTCGACGCCGACGGGGTGACGGTCCAGCAGTTCAACGAAAAGGCCGGCGGACAGATCGTCTTCCACCTGCACGTGCACATCATCCCGCGCTTCGAGGGAATCGCCTTGAAGCCGCATACTGGCCAGATGGAGAAGCCGGAGGTGCTCTCCGCCAATGCCGAGAAGATCCGCGCCGCGATCGGCGCCTGACGCCGGGATCGGTCACGCCGCCTTGGCGACGGCGCGCTTGGCCATGACGACGACCAGGTTGGCGCGGTACTCCGGCGAAGCGTGGATGTCGCCCATCAGCGAGCCCGAAGGCACCGTCACCCCGTCGAGCGCTGCCGGCTCGAAACGCTTGGCGAGTGCCGCTTCCACCTCGGCGGAGCGGAACACCCCGCCGTCGCCCGCTCCGGTCACCGCGGCGCGCACGCCGCCAGCGCCGCCGACGACGAAGACGCCGGTCATCGCGTAGCGGGAGGCCGGGTTGCGGAACTTCTCGTAGCCGGCCTTCTCCGGCGCCTCGAAGCTCACCGAGGTCACCATCTCGCCCTCCTCCAGCGCCGTCTCGAACAGGCCGGTGAAGAAATCCTGCGCCGGGATCGACCGCCGGTCGGTGACGATGGTGGCGTCGAGCGCCAGCATGGCCGCCGGGTAGTCGGCCGCCGGGTCGTTGTTGGCGACCGAGCCGCCGATCGTGCCCATGTGCCGCACATGCGGGTCGCCGATATGGCCCGCCAGCTCGGCTCAGCGCGGGACAGACGGCGGCAAGCTCGGCGCTGTCCGCCACGTCGGCATGGGTGGTCGCAGCGCCGATGGTGACCTTGCGGCCGGACACCTTCACCCCGGCAAGCCCCTCGATGCGGGAGATGTCGACGACGTCCGAAGGGCGCGGCAAGCCGCGTCTTCATGGCCGGGATCAGCGTCATGCCGCCGGCCAGGAACTTCGTTTCGCCGGTCCCGGCGAGCTTGACGGCCTCGGCGACCGAGGTCGGCGCGATGGTAGTTGACGGCGTACATCAGCCCCTCCCCTTCAGTTTCCGGCCGCCGAGCGCAGCGCCTGCCAGACTTTCTGCGGCGTCGCCGGCATGGTCAGCTCGTTGATCGCCGATCGCATCGGTGATGGCGTTGATCACCGCCGGCGGCGAGCCGATGGCGCCCGCCTCGCCGCAACCCTTGATGCCCAGCGGGTTGCCGGGGCACGGCGTGTTCGAGGTCGAAACCTGAAACGACGGCAGATCGTCGGCGCGCGGCATGGTGTAGTCCATGTAGCTCGCCGTCAGCAGCTGGCCGCTGGCCGGGTCGTAATGGGCGTTCTCGAGCAAGGCCTGGCCGACGCCCTGCGCGATGCCGCCGTGGACCTGGCCCTCGACGATCATCGGATTGATGATGTTGCCGAAATCGTCGGCAGCCACGAACTGGACGATCTCGCTGACGCCGGTGTCGGGGTCCACCTCGACCTCGCAGATGTAGCAACCGGCCGGGAAGGTGAAGTTGGTCGGGTCGTAGAAGGCGGTCTCCTTGAGGCCCGGCTCCATGCCGGCCGGCAGGTTGTGGGCCGTGTAGGAGGCCAGCGCCACCTGGAACCAGGGCACGCTCTTGTCGGTGCCGGCCACCTTGAGCGCGCCGCCCTCGATGACGACGTCGCCCTCGTCGGCCTCCATCAGGTGGGCGGCGATGCGCTTGGCCTTGGTCTCCACCTTGTCCAGCGCCTTGACCAGGGCCGACATGCCGACAGCGCCAGAGCGCGAGCCATAGGTGCCCATGCCCATCTGCACCTTGTCGGTGTCGCCATGGACGATCGACACGGTCTCGATCGGCACGCCGAGGCGATCGGCGACCACCTGGGCGAAGGTCGTCTCGTGGCCCTGGCCATGGCTGTGCGAGCCGGTCAAGCACCTCGATCGTGCCGACCGCGTTGACGCGCACCTCCGCCGACTCCCAGAGGCCGACGCCGGCGCCGAGCGAGCCGACCGCGGCCGAGGGCGCGATGCCGCAGGCCTCGATGTAGCAGCTCATGCCGATGCCGCGCAGCTTGCCGCGCTTCGCCGCATCCGCCTTGCGCTTGGCGAAGCCCTGGTAGTCGGACACCTTCATGGCGGCGTCGAGCGAGGCCTGGTAGTCGCCGGCGTCGTAGCTCATGATCACCGGCGTCTGGTGCGGGAACTGGCTGACGAAGTTCTTGCGCCGGAGCTCGGCCGGCGACACGCCGAGCTCGCGCGCCGCCGTCTCCATGGTGCGCTCGACGAGATAGGTCGCCTCCGGCCGCCCCGCGCCGCGATAGGCGTCGACCGGCGACGTGTTGGTGTAGACGGCGCGGACATTGGCGTGGATCGCCGGGATCGCATACTGGCCCGACAGCAGCGTCGCGTAGAGATAGGTCGGCACCGAGGAGGAGAACAGCGACATGTAAGCGCCGAAATTGGCGATGGTGTCGACCTTCAGGCCGATGATCCGGTTGTCGGCGTCGAAGGCCATCTCGACGGTCGAGTGGTGATCGCGGCCATGCGCGTCGGTCAGGAAGCTCTCGGTGCGGTCGGCCACCCATTTCACCGGCACGCCGGTGCGTCTTCGACGCCCACAGGCAGACGATCTCCTCCGGATAGATGAAGATCTTCGAGCCGAAGCCGCCGCCGACGTCCGGGCGCGATCACGCGCAGCTTGTTCTCGGGCGCGACGTTGTAGAAGGCGCTCATCACCAGCCGCGCGACATGCGGGTTCTGCGAGGTCGTCCAGCAGGTGTAGTGATCCTCCGCCTTGTCGTAGACGCCGAGCGCGGCGCGCGGCTCCATGGCGTTGGGAACGAGCCGGTTGTTGTACGATCTCGAGGCGCGTCACGTGCGCCGCCTTTGCCAGCGCGGCATCCGTCGCCGCGGCGTCGCCGAGCTCCCAGTCGAAGATGAGGTTGCCGTCCGCCTCCGGATGGAGCTGCGGGGCGCCCTCCTTCGAGCGACTCGACGCTGTCGATCACCGCCGGCAGCTCGCGATAGGTCACCTCGACCGCCTCGGCCGCGTCGCGCGCCTGGCCCTTGCGTCTCGGCGACCACGACCACCACCGCGTCGCCGACATAGCGCACCCGGTCGACCGCCAGCGGCGACCAGGCGCCCATCTTCATCGGGCTGCCGTCCTTGGAATGGATCATCCAGCCGCAGATCAGGTTGCCGATGCCGTCGGCCTTCAGCTCCTGGCCGGTGAGCACGCCGATGACGCCCGGCATGGCCTTGGCCTTGGCGACGTCGATGGCGACGATCTTGGCATGCGCGTGCGGGCTGCGCACGAACGCCGCGTGCTTCATGCCGGGCACCACCATGTCGTCGGTGTAGCGGCCGCCGCCGGTGATGAAGCGCTTGTCTTCCTTGCGGGCAATGCGCGCCCCGATGCCTTCAACGCCCATCGAAGTCCTCCCGAGACCGGCCTTGCGGCCTATGCCACCTTGCGTTCGCCGCCTGCGGCCGCCATCGCGACCGACGCGGCAAGGATCGCCTTGACGATGTTGTGGTAGCCGGTGCAGCGGCAGATGTTGCCTTCGAGCTCGCTGCGCACGGTCGCCTCGTCGAGCCCGGCGGGGTGGCGCCGGATCATGTCGATCGCCGCCATGATCATGCCAGGCGTGCAGAAGCCGCATTGCAGCCCGTGATGCTCCCGGAAGGCGGCCTGCACCGGATGCAGCTCGCCGCCCTCGGCGAGGCCTTCGATGGTCAGCACCGTGGCGCCCGACGCCTGGGCGGTCGAGCATCGTGCAGGACTTCACCGCCTTGCCGTCGACATGGACGACGCAGGCGCCGCATTGCGAGGTGTCGCAGCCGACATGGGTGCCGGTCAGGCCGACATGCTCGCGCAGGAAATGCACCAGGAGCGTGCGGTCCTCGACCGACCCCCCTACGGTGCGACCGTTCACCACCATCGTCACGTCGGACATGGTTCCTCCTCAAACATCGGCCGGTGAGTGCCGCCCGACCCGTTCTGCCCTTCGTTCCGGGGCAAGGCGCGACGCCCCGCCCGGAGCCTCCCATCGGGGGTGACCGGCAGAATGCTGCCGGCCCCAATCCCGGTATATTGTACTTTCGACCGAACGGCGCCGCCGATCAAGATTGCCAAAGGCGATTTTGCCGGTGATGATCGAAAACCGGCTCAAAAGGAGGCGCTGCGGAACGGCTTGGCGACACGCACGGAGTATCAGAGCGGGATCGTGGCGCTGACGGCAGCGGGCGCCGAGGCGGAGGCGTTTGCCCGGGCGATCGGCGCGGAGGCGCGGCCCGGCCGGTTCGCGCTGGCGCTCATCTTCTTCTCGCTCGACGCCTGCGATCCGGAGAGCCTCAATGCGGCGGTCAATGCCGCAGCGCCCGGCCTCGCGGTGATCGGCTGCTCGACCTCGGGCGAGATCACGCCGGAAGGGATCGCCGCCGGGCACCTGCTCGCCATCCTGCTGCCGGCTCGCCATTTCACGGTCGTTTCGGCGACCATCCCCGGCGTGGCGACGGCCGGCATGGACACGATCGCCGGCGAGGTGGACCGGCTGAAGCGCGCGCTCGACGAGGCCACCGCCGCGCGGCCTGGCCAAGCCCGCTTCGCGCTCTGCCTCATCGATGGCATGTCGTTCGCCGAGGAGCGGGTGACGGCGGCGCTCAACTGGGCCCTGTCGGACATCCCGCTGATCGGCGGCTCGGCGGGCGACGACCTGCGCTTCGAGCGCACCCGGCTGATCTCCGACGGCCGCGTTTCGGACGGCGGCGCGGTGATCGTGCTCGCCTCGACCGGGCTGCCCTTCCAGATCTTCAAGACCGACAATTTCATCCCCACCGAGGCCAAGCTGGTGGTCACCCATTCCGACCCCGAGCGACGCATGGTCACCGAGCTCAACGCCAGCCGGGCCGCCCATGAATACGCCGCGGCGGTCGGCAAGGACCTGGGCGTGCTGGCGCAAGGCGGGTTCGCCTCGCATCCGGTGGTGGTCAAGGTGGGCGGCGAGTATTTCTGCCGCGGCGTGCGGGCGATCAACGACGACGGCTCGCTGGTGTTCGCCTGCGCCATCGACGACGGGGTCGTGCTGACGCTGGCCGAGGCGCGCGGCATGGTCGAGACCACCCGCCGCAAGCTCGACGAGCTCGACAGCCGGCTGTCCGGGATCGACATGGTGCTTGGCTTCGACTGCGCCTACCGGCGTATCGACGCGGAGAACCGGCAGGTGATCCGCAAGATGTCGGACCTCTACCGGGAGCATCACGTGCTCGGCTTCAACACCTATGGCGAGCAGTACCAGTCGATGCACCTCAACCAGACGCTCACCGGCATCGCCTTCGGCCGGCCAGGCGCCGCGGGGCAGCTCGACGCAGCCGCCGAATAGCGGCAAGCGCGTGGCAAGATGCCGATCCGACACATCGACGACCCGGACAAGCTGAGGCGCATCAACGAGGCGCTGGTGTCGCGCGTCGAGCGCTCGATGGAGCAGCAGGGCAACGCCTTCACGCTGTTCCAGACGGCGATCAACCTGGAAAACCGGGTGCGGGCGCGCACCGAGGAGCTGCGCGCCACCTTGCGCCACCTCGAACAGTCCAATCTGGAGCTCATCGCCGCCAAGGAGAATGCCGAGCAGGCCAACCTTTCGAAGACCCGCTTCCTTGCGGCGGCCAGCCACGACATCCTGCAGCCGCTCAACGCCGCGCACCTGTCGATCTCGGCACTGGCAGAGCTGCAGGGGAGCGAGGAAGGGCGGACGCTGGCGCGGCAGGTCGAGCGCTCGCTCGAGACCATGGAGGACCTTTTGCGCACGCTGCTCGACATCTCCAAGCTCGACGCCGGCGTGGTCGAGCCGGAGATCGGCGACGTCGCGCTAGAGCCGTTGTTTTCGGCGCTGCGGTCGGATTTCCAGCCCTTTGCGGAGAACAAGGGGCTGCGGCTTTCCTTCCGGCCGACGCATGCGGTGGTCCGGTCCGACCGCACGCTGCTCAGGCGCATCCTGCAGAACATCGTCTCCAACGCCATCCGCTACACCCGAAAGGGTGGCGTGCTGGTCGGCGTGCGCCATCGCGGCGAGACGGTCCGCATCGACATCGTCGACACCGGGCGCGGCATCCCCGGCGACCAGCGGCGGGCGGTGTTCGAGGAGTTCCACCGCGGCAACGTGGCCGGCGACGCCGAGCTGTCGGGCGGGCTCGGGCTCGGGCTGGCGATCGTCAAGCGCATGGTCGACGCGCTCGGCCATCGCGTCGACTTCTCCTCGGCGATCGGCTCGGGGACCGCCTTCCATGTCGAGGTGCCGGCCGCGCGCACCCCGCATGCCGAGCTCGCCGCGCAGTCCGCCGAGCCCGATCGGCCGCGTGGCTACGGCCTGTTCGGCACCAAGGTGCTGCTGGTCGAGAACGACCAGGCGGTGCTCGAGGCGATGCGCGCGCTGCTCGAGCGCTGGCGCTGCGAGGTGCGGGCCGCCACCTCGACCGGCGAGGCCCTCGAGGCGCTTTCCGAGGCCGGGTTCTCTCCCGACATCATCATCGCCGACCAGCATCTCGACCATGGCGACCTCGGCTCGACGACCATCGGCCAGGCCCGCGAGGCGCTGAAACGGGCCGTGCCGGCGCTGATCATCACCGCCGACGCCTCCGAGCTCCTGGCCCGCACCGCACGATCCAGCGGCATCGAGCTGATGCGAAAGCCGGTCAAGCCGGCCGAGCTCAGGGCCCTTCTGGCACATCTCCTGGCGTAACAATTTCGGCGGCGCTCCGGGGCGTTTGGGGCGCGGGCGGAGCGTTGGCGCGGGCTGGCGAACCGCAAAGTGATGGCGTGAATGGGCAGCTATGGTGGGGCGCGACGGCGTTTTCGGGTTTGCCGCCCGGTCGCTTGGTGCCTTCCGGCGAGGGCCATGTCCGGCCCGCGGCCGGCCCGGGCTATGTCGAGCTTCGTGGCCGGACGGCCCGCCAGGGCGCTCAGGCGGCGAGCATCGCCGCCTTCACCGCCTCGATCGCCGCGCCGGCTCGCGACGCGTCGGGTCCGCCGGCCTGGGCCATGTCCGGACGGCCGCCGCCGCCCTGCCCGCCCAGCGCGGCCGAGGCGCGGCGCACCAGGTCGACGGCGCTGAAGCGGCCGGTCAGGTCCTCGGTCACCGCCACCACGACGCTCGCCTTGCCGTCCTCGCCGGCGCCGACGAACACCACCACGCCCGAGCCGAGCGACTTCTTGCCCTCGTCGGCCAGCGGCTTCAGGTCGCGCGGCGAGACGCCGGAGACGCTGCGCCCCAGGAAGCCGACGCCGGCAACCGTCTCGGTCGAGGACGCGCCGGCGCCTGCCGGGGCGTCGCCCGTCAGCGCCAGGCGCTTGCGCGCCTCGACGAGCTCGCGCTCCAGCCGGCGCCGCTCCTCGACCAGCGCCTCGACGCGCGCCGGCGCCTCGGCGGGCGACACCTTCAGCGCCCCGGCGATCGCCTTCAGTCGCGCCTCCTGCTCGGCGAGGTGGCGCCGCGCGGCGTCGCCGGTGAGCGCCTCCAGCCGCCGCACGCCGGCCGCGACCGCGCCCTCGGAGACCATCCGCACCAGCCCGATGTCGCCGGTCGCGCCGACATGGGTGCCGCCGCAGAGCTCGACCGAATAGCGCTTGCCGTCCTTGTCGCCGCGGAAGCCGGTTCCCATCGAGACGACACGCACCTCGTCGCCGTATTTCTCGCCGAACAGCGCCATGGCGCCCTCGGCGATGGCATCGTCGACGCTCATCAGCCGGGTCGTCACCGGGGCGTTCTCCAGGATCACCCGGTTGGCGATGGCCTCGACCTCGTCGAGCTCGGCCGCCGAGATGGGCTTGGGGTGCGAGAAGTCGAAACGCAGCCGGTCGGGCGCGACGAGCGAGCCCTTCTGGGCGACGTGCGTGCCCAGCACCTCGCGCAGCGCCTCGTGGACGAGGTGGGTCGCCGAGTGGTTGGCGCGGATCATCGTGCGCCTGTCATGGTCGACGACCAGCTCGACCGCCGCCCCGATGCGCACGGTGCCCTCGACGACCTCGCCGGAATGGACGAACAGCCCGTCCGCCTTCTTCCTGGTGTCGGTGACGCGGATGACGAAGCCGTCGCCCACCATGCTGCCGGTGTCGCCCGTCTGGCCGCCCGATTCGGCGTAGAAGGGCGTCTGGTTCACGACGATCTCGACCTTCTCGCCGGCCGCCGCCTCGGCGAGCTCGGCGCCGCCGCGGACCAGCGCGGTGACCACGCCTTCGGCGGTCTCGGTCTCGTAGCCGAGGAACTCGGTGGCGCCGAGCCGCTCGCGGAGCGCGAACCACACGGTCTCGGTGGCGGCCTCGCCGGAGCCGGCCCAGCTGGCGCGCGCCTCGGCCTTCTGGCGCTCCATGGCAGCGTCGAAGGCCGGCAGGTCGACGCCGATGCCGCGCTGGCGCAGCGCGTCCTGCGTCAGGTCGAGCGGGAAGCCGAACGTGTCGTAGAGGCGGAACGCCGTCTCGCCCGACAGGCTGTCGCCCGCCCCGAGGTCGCTGGTCGCCTCGTCGAGCAGCGTCAGGCCGCGCGCCAGCGTCTTCCTGAAGCGCGTCTCCTCGAGCTTCAAGGTCTCGGCGATCAGCGCCTCGCCGCGCACCAGCTCCGGATAGGCTTGCCCCATCTCGCGCACCAGCGCCGGCACCAGGCGATAGACCAGCGGCTCGCGCGGCGCCGAGCAGCTGGGCGTGGCGCATGGCGCGGCGCATGATGCGCCTCAGCACGTAGCCGCGGCCCTCGTTGGAAGGCAGGACGCCGTCGGCGATCAGGAAGCTCGAGGCGCGCAGATGATCGGCGATGATGCGGTGGCTCGCCCGGTTCGGCCCCTCGGCCGGCACGCCGGTCGCCTCCTCCGAGGCGCGGATCAGCGCCTTGAACAGGTCGATGTCGTAATTGTCGTGCTCGCCCTGCAGCACCGCGGCGATGCGCTCCAGCCCCATGCCGGTGTCGATCGACGGTCGCGGCAGGACGATCCGCTCGTCCTTGGTGACCTGCTCGTACTGCATGAAGACGAGGTTCCAGATCTCGATGAAGCGGTCGCCGTCCTCGTCGGGGCTGCCGGGCGGGCCGCCCGGAATGCTTTCCCCGTGGTCGTAGAAGATCTCCGAGCATGGCCCGCAAGGACCGGTATCGCCCATCGCCCAGAAGTTGTCGCTGGTGGCGATGCGGATGATGCGCTCGTCGGAAAGTCCGGCGATCTTCTTCCAGAAGGCCGCCGCCTCGTCGTCGGTGTGATAGACGGTGACCAGCAGGCGCGCGGGAGAAAGGCCGAAGTCGCGGGTGAGCAGCGTCCAGGCGAGCTCGATGGCGCGCTCCTTGAAATAGTCGCCGAAGGAGAAATTGCCGAGCATCTCGAAGAAGGTGTGGTGGCGCGCGGTGTAGCCGACATTGTCGAGGTCGTTGTGCTTGCCGCCGGCGCGCACGCATTTCTGCGAGGTCACCGCCTTGTCGTAGGGCCGCTGCTCGAGCCCGGTGAAGACGTTCTTGAACTGCACCATGCCGGCATTGGTGAACATCAGCGTCGGGTCGTTGCGCGGGACGAGCGGGCTCGACGGGACGACGGCATGACCGTTCTTGCGGAAGAAGTCGAGAAAGGCCGACCGGATCTCGTTGACGCCACTCATGGAATACGCGCTCTCTTTGGCCGCTGCCGGCTTGCCCGGCGGCCGTCATGGAAAAGGATGGTCCGCCGGCGGCGGAAACGACAGCGCCTTTTATCGTCCGTCCGGGGCGCTGTCCAGAAACAGGCAGGGAACGCTACCGGCGGCTGGAGCGCGCGCCGCCGGCCTCAGTCGCCAAAGCCTGTGGCTACATCTCGGCCGCGTCGTCCTCGAAGCCCTCGCCGCCCCCGCTGTCGAGGAATTTCTCGGCGATCAGCCCGGCATTCTGCCGGAGCGCGGTCTCGATCTCACGTGCCAGCTCGGGATTGTCGCGCAGGAACAGCTTGGCGTTCTCGCGGCCCTGGCCGAGGCGCTGGGAGTTGTAGGAGAACCAGGCGCCGGACTTCTCCACCACGCCGGCCTTGACGCCGAGGTCGACGAGCTCGCCGGTCTTGGACACGCCCTCGCCATACATGATGTCGAACTCGACCACCTTGAAGGGCGGCGCCAGCTTGTTCTTCACCACCTTGACGCGCGTCTGGTTGCCGACCACCTCGTCGCGGTCCTTGACCGAGCCGATGCGGCGGATGTCGAGGCGCACCGAGGCGTAGAACTTCAGCGCGTTGCCGCCCGTGGTGGTCTCCGGCGAGCCGAACATGACGCCGATCTTCATGCGGATCTGGTTGATGAAGATGACCATCGTGTTGGAGCGCGAGATGGAGGCGGTGAGCTTGCGCAAGGCCTGGCTCATCAGGCGGGCCTGCAGGCCGGGCAGCGAATCGCCCATCTCGCCCTCGATCTCGGCGCGCGGCGTCAGCGCGGCGACCGAATCGATCACCAGCACGTCGATGGCGCCGGAGCGCACCAGCGTGTCGCAGATCTCCAGCGCCTGCTCGCCGGTGTCGGGCTGCGAGATCAGCAGGTTCTCCAGGTCGACCCCCAGCTTGCGGGCGTAGACCGGGTCCAGCGCATGCTCGGCATCGACGAAGGCGCAGATGCCGCCCTTCTTCTGCGCCTCGGCCACCGTATGCAGCGCCAGCGTGGTCTTGCCGGAGCTCTCCGGCCCGTAGATCTCGACGATGCGGCCGCGCGGCAGGCCGCCGACGCCGAGCGCGATGTCCAGGCCCAGCGAGCCGGTGGACACGGTGGAGATCTCCACCACCTGCTCGTTCTGCCCGAGCCGCATGATCGAGCCCTTGCCGAAGGCGCGCTCGATCTGCGAAAGCGCGGCGTCGAGCGCCTTTGATTTGTCCACCGTGTTGTCCTCTACGAGCCGCAATGAATTTTGTGCCATGATACCTCACCCCGTGGTCGCCAATAAGGCCGGATCGCATGCCGTCCGAGTCTCGGTGTACATGCTTTGTTCCGATTTGGCAAGAGCCATCAAGCCGCTGATTTCGGCAAAACAATAGCTGCTTCGTTCGATTTCCGTTCACGCAGGTTCATATGCATGTCAGCTCAATCAGCAGTCCCGCAGACACGCGCTTCGCGCCGTCGGCGATTCGCGGATTGAACGGAGCGGCTGCCCGGCCTAACCTCGCGCCCACATGAACGACGCCATTGCCCCGCCGCGCCAGCCCCGCATCCTCGCCATCGGGGGCGCCCATGTCGACCGCCGCGGGCGCGTGCGAGGGCGCTACCATCCCGGCGCGTCCAACCCCGGGACGCTTTCGGAGGATGTCGGCGGCGGCGTCTTCAACGCGCTCCGCAACGCGGTGGCTGCCGGTGCGACGGCCTCGCTGATGTCGCTGCGCGGCGGCGACCAGGCCGGCGAAGCGGTGGCCGAGGCGATTGCGCTCGCCGCCATCGAAGACCTCTCCGTGGTCTTCCTGGACCGGCGCACGCCGAGCTACACCGCGCTCATCGACGCGCAGGGCGAGTTGATCGCCGGGCTCGCCGACATGGAACTCTACGACCTTGCCTTCGGCAAGCAGCTGAGGCGCGCCAGGACCCGCGAGGCGGTCGCCGGCGCCGAAGCCATTCTCACCGATGCCAATCTGCCGGCGCCGGCGCTGGGCACGCTGGCCGGCATGGCGGAAGGGCGGCCACTGTTCGCCATCGGCGTGTCGCCGGCCAAGGTGGTCCGCCTGGCGCCGCTGCTCGGCCGCCTGGCCTGCCTGTTCGTGACGGCGCGCGAGGCGGCAAGCCTCGCCGGCCTGCCTGTCGAGGCGCCGGCGGAAAGCTCGGCGGTGCAGCTCAGGCGCGCTGGGCTCGCTGCGGGGGTCGTCACCGCCGGCGACAGGCCGCTCATAGCATTCGACCGCGACGGCGCGTTCCGGCTCGAGCCGCCGAAGCCGCGCCGCGTCGCCGACGTGACGGGGGCGGGCGACGCGCTGGCCGGCGTCGCGGTGGCGGGGCTCGCCGCCGGCCTGCCGCTTCGCCAGGCGCTGCGGCGCGGCGCGGCGGCGGCCATGCTGACGCTGGAGAGCGCCGCGGCGGTTGCCGATTTCACGCCGGCCGAGCTCGACGCCGCGACGGCGCTCGTGGCGGAGCCGCAAGCGGTGGCATGGGAAGTGGCATGAACCCGGAGAGCGCAAGGCCCTTCGTCGACCTCCATCCGCCGGTGGCGGCCGCGCTCGCCGCCGGCAGGCCGGTGGTGGCGCTCGAAATCGACGATCATCACGCATGGGATGCCGTTTCCCGACAACGCGGCCATGGCCGCCGACGTCGAGGCGATCATCGAAGAGGAAGGGGCCACCCCGGCCACCATCGCGGTGATCGACGGGCGGCTGAAGATCGGGCTGGCGGCCGAGGCGCAGGGAGGCGCTGGCGCGCAGCCAGGGCGCGCTCAAGCTGTCGCGGGCCGACCTCGCCTTCGCCGTGGCTCGAGGGCCTGACCGGCGGCACAACCGTGGCGGCGACGATGATCGCCGCGCATCTCGCCGGCATCTCGGTGTTCGCCACCGGCGGCATCGGCGGCGTGCATCTGGGGCGCAGAGCAGAGCTTCGACGTTTCGGCCGATCTCGGCGAGCTCGCCCGCACGCCGGTGATCGTGGTGTCGGCCGGCGCCAAGGCGATTCTCGACCTCGACAAGACGCTGGAGGTGCTGGAGACGCACGGCGTGCCGGTGGTGGTCCACGGCGCCGACCGGCTGCCGGCGTTCTGGTCGCGCCACTCGCCGCACCCGGCGCCGCTCAGGCTCGACGGGCCGGAGGCGATCGCCCGCTTCTTTGCGACGCGCACCGCGCTCGGCCTCGGCGGCGGCCTGCTGGTGGCCAATCCGGTGCCGTTAGAGGACGAGATCCCCGCCGAGGCGATGGCGGCGCACATCGCCGCCGCACAAGGCGCTGCGCGCGCGGCGGGCGTCTCCGGCAAGGCGGTAACGCCCTTTCTGCTGTCGAAGATCCTCGAGCTGACCGGCGGCGCCAGCCTGAAGACCAACATCGCGCTGGTCCGCAACAATGCGCGGCTCGCCGCCCGCATCGCCGCGGCGCTGACCTCGCCCTGATCGCCGTTTCACGGAAACGCCGATCAGGCCTATCTCTTTGTTTTAGCCGCATTTATGCGACGCCAGGTGATTCCACCTGGCTGCAAAATGCTTAGAGCGCAATGACGCTTCTTCGAATCGTCCTCGCACTCTATCCTTTTGTTTGAGCATGATCTTTTCCAAAAACCGGCATACACTTTTTGGGATCATGCTCTAGGCCTGGGTGAGCGGCGACAGCTGGATCTCGACGCGGCGGTTCTGGGCGCGGCCGGCCTCGGTCGCGTTGGAGGCCACCGGCCGCGACTCGCCGAAGCCGGTCACGGCAAAGCGGCGCGAATCGACCCCCTGCCCCGACAGATAGTTGGCGACGGAAAGGGCGCGGCGCTGCGAGAGGTCGAAATTGTGCTGCTCGCTGCCTGTGTCGTCGGTGAAGCCATAGACGTCGACGGTGGTGCGGTTGAACTTCTTCAGCACCAGCGCCACCGAGTTCAACGTCGGATAGAAGGCGGCCTTCACGGCATCCTGATCGGTGGGGAAGGTGATGTTGGAGGGCATGTTGAGGACGATCTGGTCGCCGATCCGCGTTACGCTGACCCCGGTGCCCTGGAGCTGGGCGCGCAGCTCGGCCTCCTGGTTGTCCATATAGGCGCCCACCGCCCCGCCGGCGAGCGCGCCGATGCCGGCGCCGATCAGCGCGTTGCGGCGGTCGTTGCCGCCGCCGAGAAGGCCGAGGCCGGCGCCGGCCAGCGCGCCGAGCGCGGCGCCGCCGGCGGTGTTCGAGACCTTCTGCTCGCCGGTGAATGGGTCGGTGGTGCAGGCGGCCAGCATGGCGCCGGCGACGGTTGCTGCAACGATGCGCTTGAACATGGCTTCCCCTCGCGAATCGCCTGCCGCGCGCGGCAGGTGCGTCGAGCCTTGTAGCTTCAATTGAGGCAAAATCCAGGTGTCGGCGGGGCCCCCTCGAGGGCCCTCACATGGAGGCCAGGGTCCAGCGCACGATCTCCGCGGAGACCTCCCCGAATGCAGCGTCCAGCGCTGCCACATAGGCGTCGTTGCCGGTGCCGGCGACCGGGCGGACGGCGCGGAAGTCGCGCGAGGCGCGGATGACGCCGTCGCGGTCGTTCATCAGCTTGACGTAGATCTCGACCTCCGCCCGAGGCGCCGCGCCGATAGAGATCGAGAAGTCGCGCACCTCGGTGAGCACCTGGAAGTCGATGGCAAGCCCTTCGCCGGGCAGGCCGACGCCGCCCAGGCGGCCGGAGCGCTGGAAGCTCTCGGCGAGCCGCGCCTGGATCACGCGCGGCAGCCGGTCAGCCCACTGGGCGCCCTTGAGGTATTCGATGTTGCCGGGGGCCGGCTCGACGACGATGTTCTGGGCGTCGATCGACTGCAGCGCGGAAGGCTGGTTGATGAGGATCTGGGAGCCGCGGCGGCTGCGGCCGCCCTCGGGCTTCACCGCGCTGAGCTCGTAGGTGTCGAGCGGCGCCGGGCCGCCGCCGGGCAGCAGCGCGCAGCCCGAGAGCACCAGGCCGACAAGGAAAATGCCGGGCAGAGACTTCCCCATACGCACCTCACCTGGACTCGCCTGCAACACCCGAAAAAGCATCACCGTCGCGCCCGTCCGTCGAACTGCCGCACTGCGCCGTCGCCGCCCGTCAAAAGGCGCTGCGGGTTGCGCTCGAAGGCGCTGACGGCCTCCTCGATGCGGTTGATGGAGCGCCGGCTGTCGCGCGCCAGCGACTCGATCTCGCGCAGGCCCTGGCCCGAGAAGCGGGCGAAGCCGTCGGTGATGGTGCCCAGCCGCGCGTTGAGGGTGTCGGCGACCTTGCGGAAGGACAGCAAGGTGGCCCGCGCATCGGCCATGACGCCGTTGGCATCGCCCGAGCCGAGCAGGCTGTCCACCTTGGCGAGCACGCCGTCGACGCGCACCGAGGCCTGGTTCAGCCGGTCCGCCAGCTGCTTGGCGTCGGCGATGATCTGGTCGATGTCGTCGGCGCGGCGACCCACCTTGTCGGTGACTTTGGCGACCTCCTGGACCGCCTTGTTGGCGGTCTTGGTCGCCTCGTCTATGTTGGCCATGGCGCGGCGCACCGCCTCGGGGTCGACCGCCGCCACCACGCCATCGACGCGCTTTAACGTCACCGAAGCCTGGTCGGAGAAGGCGTTGACCGACTTCACCGTCTGGCTGACATCGGCCACGATGGTCTGCAGCTCGTCGCTGGAATTGCCGAGGCTCTTGGTGAAGCGGTCGACGCTGTCGACGATCGAGGCGACCTTCTCGCGGTCGACCGAGTTGAGCAGCTTCTCGGCCGCGTCGAGCGTGCTGTCGAGCTTGGCGGAGACGCCGCCCAGCTGGCCGGATAGGTCGCTGACGGCCGACAGGAAGCGCTCGACGCCGTCGGAATTGGCGGCCAGGGCCTCGGAGAATTTCTGGGCGTTCTGCACCGTGGCAGTGAGCGGGCCGCGCGACTCCCGGACGAAGCCCTCGAGCTCGGAGAGCACGCTGTCAGCGCGCTTGAAGATGTCCTGGGCCGTCTGGAGGAGGTTGGTCACCGCCGAGGGGTTGGCGGTGATCTCGGCCACGGTGCCGTTGGCCTCGGCCTCGTCGAGCAGGTTGGGCTCGTCGGAATCGGCCCCTTTGAGCTCGATATTGGCCTGTCCGGTGAGCCCGGCCAGCCCGATGTCGGCCTGGGTCGAGCGGGTGATCGGCGTATAGCGGTCGATTTCGGCATCGGCGATCGCCACCGCCGGGTTGTCGACGTCGATGAAGACGCGGCGTACGTCGCCCACCTTGACGCCGTTGAACATCACCTGGCTGCCGCGGGTGAGTCCCGAAGCGGAGCCCGGGATGCGGACCCTCAGCTCGACCAGCTCGCCGCGATCGCCGATGGCGGCGGTCCAGTAGACGAAGCCGAAGGCGGCGAGGATGGCGGCCAAGGTGAAGATGCCGACGATGACGTAGTTTGCTTTGGTTTCCATCAGGCCCTCGCCGCCAGGTCGAGCTGCCGCGCACGCTTGCCGCGGAAATAGGACTTCACCCAGGGCTCCTCGCTCTTCAACATATCCTCGACGGTGCCATCGACCAGCACGTGCTTGTTACCGAGCACGGCGATGCGGTCGCAGACGGAGAACAGGCTGTCGAGATCGTGGGTGACCATGTAGACGGTCAGCCCCATCGTGTCGCGCAGCTTGGCCACCAGCTCGTCGAAATCGGCAGCGCTGATCGGATCGAGCCCGGACGTCGGCTCGTCGAGGAAGACGATGTCGGGATCGAGCGCCAGGGCCCGCGCCAGCGCGGCGCGCTTGATCATGCCGCCGGACAGCTCGGAGGGGAACTTCATCGCCGCGTCGCGCGGCAGCCCGACCAGCTCGATCTTCAGCAGCGCCAGCTCGTCCATCAGCTGCTGCGGCAGGTCGAGATATTCGCGCATCGGCACCTGCACGTTCTCCTGGACCGTCAGCGCCGAGAACAGGGCGCCATGCTGGAACAGCACGCCCAGGCGGATGTCGAGCTTCAGCCGGTCCGTCTCGCTCGCCTTGTCGACGTCGATGCCGAACAGCTTGATGGTGCCCGACTGCTTGCGGTTGAGGCCGAGGATGGTGCGTAAGAGCACCGACTTGCCGGCGCCCGAAGCACCGACGAAGCCGAGGATCTCGCCGCGGTAGATGTCGAGCGAGAGGTGGTCGAGCACGAGGTTGTCGTCGAAGGCGACGGTGACATCGCGGGCCGAAAGCACGATCTCGCGGCCGTCGGCGCCGCGCGCCAGCGGGCCTGTGTCCTCTTCCTCGGGCTCGTCGCTCAGCGTCATGCCGGCCCGCCTCAGAAGTCGATCGCCGCGTAGAACATCGCGAACAGGCCGTCGACGATGATCACGAGGAAGATGGATTTGACCACCGAGGAGGTGACGTGGAGGCCGAGGGATTCCGCGCTGCCGCCGACCTTCATGCCCTCGACGGAGCCGATGATGCCGATGATCAGCGCCATGAAGGGCGCCTTGATCAGCCCGGCGAAGATGGTCGACAGGTCGATGCTGGCCCGCATGCGGTCGATGAAGGCCTCCGGCGGGATGCCGGAATAGGCCCAGGAGACGAAGATGGCGCCGCCGATGGCCGCGAAATTGGCGGCGATGGTGAGGCAGGGAAGCACCACGACCAGCGCCACCAGGCGCGGAAACACCAGGACGCCGACCGGGTTCAAGCCGATCACCGTGAGCGCGTCGACCTCCTCGCGCATCTTCATCGAGCCGATCTCGGCGGTGATGGCGCTGCCGGAGCGGCCGGCGATCATGATCGCCGTCAGGAGCACGCCGAGCTCGCGCCAGACCAGGATGCCGACCAGGTCGACGACGAAGATCTCGGCGCCGAAATAGCGCAGCTGGAAGGCGCCCTGCTGGGCGACGATGGCGCCGACGATGGCCGCCATCAGGACCACGACGGGGATGGCGCCGACGCCCATGCGATCCATCTGGGCGACGATCGCGGCGACGTTGACGGCATGGCCGCGGCCGAGCTTCATCTGCGCGCCGCGGATGGTCGAGCCGAGGATGTACATGGCAGCGATGAAGTCGTCCCAGCCGTTGTAGACCGCGCGCCCCAGCTTCTCCAGGAAACGGATCACCGCATTGGGTTGGGGCGGCGGCGGTGGCGGCTCCTTGCCGCGCGTCGCGTCGCCCACCGCGGTGAGCAGGATCTGCGCCGCCTCGCTCTCGCCATCCACCGTCACCTCGACGTTGCGGGCGGCCGCGGCGGCGATCAGCCGCTCGATCAGCCAGGCGCCGGCGGTGTCGATGCGGCGGATGCCGGCGACATCGAGGGTGAGCGCGGTCATGCCCTCGCGCTCGATCTGGCGCATGCGGGCGTCCACCAGATGCACGCGGCGCGTCGTCCAGTTGCCGGAGAGCGCGCACACCACCCGGTCGCCCTCCTCGCGAAGGTCGATCTCGGGCTGGTACTGGGCGTCCGGCGTCCGGCTTGCTTCCAGCGGGGCATCGGTCAACATGGGCAGCACTCTTAACCGGTCAGCCAAGTCCTGTCACTTTGAACGGTTCCCTACCGCGCTGATTCCAAGGAAGAAAAATATGCCGCGTGACATTTTGGTCGAGGTAGAACAGTTCCCGATCGCCGGCAGCTTCACCATCTCGCGCGGCTCCAAGACGGTCGCCGAGGTGGTCACCGTCAGCATTTCCTCGGGCGGACGTGTCGGCCGCGGCGAAAGCGTGCCCTACCGCCGTTATGGCGAGACCGTGGCGAGCGTGACCGCCGCGATCGAGGCGGCACGGCCGGAGATCGCCGCGGGCATCGGGCGTGCGGCGCTGCTCACGGCGATGCCGGCCGGGGCCGCCCGCAACGCGGTGGATTGCGCGCTTTGGGACCTCGAGGCCAAGCTGACCGGCGAGCGCGTCCACCAGAAGATCTGCCGGGCCGTGCCGGAGCGGCTCACCACCGCGTTCACGTTGTCGCTCGGCACGCCGGAAGCGATGGCCGCGCAGGCGCGCGACAATGCCTGGCGGCCGCTCATCAAGGTCAAGCTCGGCGGCGACGGGGACGGCGAGCGGATCGCCGCGATGCGCGAGGCCGCACCGGCGGCGCGGCTGATCCTCGACGCCAACGAAGGCTGGCGGGCGGCCAATCTCGAGGCCAACATGGTGGCCGCGCAGGCGCTCGGCGTGACGCTCATCGAGCAGCCGCTGCCGGCGGGCGACGATGCGCTGCTCGGCGAGGTCCGGCGGCCGGTGCCGGTCTGCGCCGACGAGAGCGTGCACACCGTCGACGACCTGGCGTCGCTCGCGGGCCGCTACGACGCCGTCAACATCAAGCTCGACAAGGCGGGCGGGCTGACGGCGGCGCTGGCGCTGCGCGACGAGGCGCGGCGGCTGGGTTTCAAGGTGATGGTCGGCTGCATGGTCGGCACCTCGCTCGCCATGGCGCCGGCCGTGCTGCTGGCCGAGGACGCCGACTTCGTCGACCTCGACGGGCCGCTGCTTCTGGCGCGCGACCGCAGTCCGGGGCTTCGCTACGAGGGCTCGCTGGTGTCAGCGCCGGAGCCGGCGCTCTGGGGCTGACCGGCGGGCGTAGAGCGCCAGCGCCAGCCCGGCAGCCGCCAGCACCGCCATGGCGAAGAAGCCGTCGACCCCGGTCGCCTCGTAGAGCGGGCCGGACAACAAAGTGGCCACCGCCAGGCCGAAATTGGTGGCGAAATAGGCGACGCCCTGGGCAGCACCGGTGCGCGCCTCGCCGACCGTCTCGCCGATCATCTTTTGCAGGCCGATCAGCATCAGGCCGGTCGACAGGGCGTGCAGCAGCTGGACGGCGACGAAGCCGGCCGTCCCCAGGCCCGCCGGCTCGACCAGCGGAAAGGCGAGCCAGCGAACGATGGAAGACAGGGCGGCGATCACCAAAGTGGTGGCGGCGGACTGGTGGCTGAACAGCCGCGTGAAGCTCATGAAGACGCCGACCTCCGCGACCACCGCGACGGTCCACAGCATGCCCACCGTCGCGTCGGAAATGCCGAGCGATTTCCAGTAGATGGAGGAGAACGCGTAGAGATAGGCGTGAGACGCCGTGGTGAGGCCGACGCTGCCCACGAAGGCCAGGAAATAGGGATGCATCAAGGACGGCACCGCATCGGGCAGGTCGGCGGTCGACAGCGGCGAGGCATGGCGCGGCGGGCCGAGCCGCGGCATGACGAAAGCGGCGACGAGCACGGCGGCGAAGCTGAGCGACAAGAGCACCGGGATGATCGCCTCGCCGGCGGCAGAGAGGATCAGCCCGCCGAAGAAATTGGCCGAAAGGTAGGCAACGGAGCCCCAGATGCGCATCATGGAGTAGTCGCAGCCGAAGCGCCGGACGCCCGACAGCGCGACGGAATTGGTGAGCGCGACGTGCGGCGACCAGACGATCGACAGAAGCAGCGACACGCCGAGCACGATGCCGTAGCTCGGCGCCAGGAAGTAGCCGGCAGAAACGGCGAGCGAGGTGGCGCCTAGCGCGACCAGCACGTCGGCGCGGTCGCCGGCGCGGTCGGCGAGCGTCAGGATGGCCGGCGTCGTGACGACGCGCAGGAACATCGGCCCGGCAAGGATGACGGCGATCTCGGGAGCGGTGAAGCCGGAATATTCCAGCCACAGCGGGAAATAGGGCAGATGCAGCCCCATCGGCAGGAAGATGGCGGCGAAGATCAGGCTCAGCCTGAGCTCGAAACGAGGCGGCTTTACGAGCTGTCGGGGGGTGAGCGGCGGGAGCGACATGGTTCCAGGCGGCGGCGAATCGCCGTTCGGACCGATCCATAGCACGCGCCGAGGCGGCCCGAGAACGCCTTCGCCGCCCGGATCGTCCGCCGTCAGGCGGCGGCGCCCGGCAGCCAGGCCGGCTCTTGCCGAGCGGCAGGCCGTCGGCCGGCGCGTCGATGTCGGAGCCGGCCAGCGCCTGGCCCCAGCGGATGATCTCGAGGCTGCCGTCGGCGCGCTCGGCGACCGCGGTGCAGCTTTCCACCCAGTCGCCCGTGTTGACATAGTCGACGCCGCCGATGCGCTCGATGGCCGCGTGGTGGATGTGGCCGCAGATGATGCCGTCGACCTCGCTGCGCCGCGCCTCGGCGGCGACGATCTCCTGGAACCGGCTGATGAAGCTGACCGCCCGCTTCACCTTGACCTTGGCCCAGGACGAGAACGACCAGTAGGGCAGCCCGACCAGGCGTCGCAGCCTGGCGATCAAGCGGTTGACGACGATCGCCAGGTCGTAGGTGCGGTCGCCGAGATAGGCCAGCCACCTGACGTTGTGGACGATGGAATCGAACTGGTCGCCGTGGACGACCAGGAAACGGCGGCCGTCGGCCGTCACGTGGAGTGCCCGGTCGGCGACCACGATGCCGCCGAAATGCGTGCCCTGGAACTGGCGGAGGAACTCGTCGTGGTTGCCGGCGATGTAGACGATGCGCGTGCCCTTGCGCGCCTGGCGCAGCAGCTTCTGGACGACGTCGTTGTGGGCCTGCGGCCAATGCCAGGAGCGCCTGAGGCGCCAGCCGTCGACGATGTCGCCGACCAGGAAGATGGTCTCGGCCTCGTGATGGCGCAGGAAGTCGATCAGGAAGGCGGCCTTGGCCGCCTTCGAGCCGAGATGCACGTCGGAGATGAACAAAGTGCGGAAGCGGCGGGGCGTGGTGCCGTGCATCTCACTCTTTCCGGAACCTTCTTCTGGCGCTCTCTTGCCGCGATTCATGCAACAGGCGTATGACGGCCTTCCTCGCCGGCCGGTGTGCCGGTCGTCCAGGGAGGAGGAACCCATGGATCTCGGCATCGCCGGAAGAAAAGCGATCGTCTGCGCGTCGAGCCGCGGGCTGGGACGCGGTTGTGCGCTGGCGCTGGCGGAAGCGGGCTGCGAGCTCACCGTCAACGGGCGCGACGCGGCGTCGCTCGGCCGCACCGCCGCGGCGCTGCGCAGCCAGTTCGGCGTCGGCGTGACCGAGGTGGTGGGCGACGTCGCCGACCCGGCGGTGCAGGAGGCGCTGCTCGCCGCCTGCCCCGAGCCGGACATCCTGGTCAACAACAATGGCGGCCCGCCGCGCCGGGCCTTCGCCGAGCTCACCCGCGACGACATCCTCGAACGGCGTCGTCAACAACATGGTGACGCCGCTGCTGCTCGTGCAGGCGGTGGTCGACGGCATGGCCGGGCGCGGCTTCGGCCGCATCGTCAACATCACGTCGCTGTCGGTCTACGTGCCGATCCCCGGGCTGGACGTCTCTTCGGGCGCGCGGGCCGGTCTCACCTCGTTCCTGGCCGGCGTCGCCCGGACGGTCGCGCACCGCAACGTGACGATCAACAACCTTTTGCCCGGCAAGCTCGACACCGACCGGCTGAAGGGGGCGATGCCGCAGGCCGGCTCGGAGGAGGAGCGGCGGCGCGCGCTGGTGTCCGACATTCCGGCCAAGCGGCTCGGCACGGCGGAGGAGTTCGGCCAGATCTGCGCCTTCCTCTGCTCGGTGCACGCCGGCTACCTGACGGGCCAGAACATTCCGGTGGACGGCGGCAGCTATGTCAGCGCATTCTGAGCGCAGGCCCGAGGCGAGCGCCTGACCGATTCCGGAGGAAACCGCCGTAACCCCTTGACTCGGCTACCGAGCTGCGGGCCAGGAGACTGACCCGGAGGAGCGTCGATGGACGGCGGGACGGACAAGGTTCAGCGAAGCGATCTCGACGAGGCGGCGCTCTATTTCCATAAGCACCCGACGCCGGGCAAGCTGGAGATCCAGGCGACCAAGCCGCTCGGCAACCAGCGCGACCTGGCGCTTGCCTATTCGCCGGGCGTCGCCGCGCCCTGCCTGGCGATCCGCGACGATCCGGCGACCGCCTTCGACTATACGGCGCGCGGCAACCTGGTCGGCGTCATCTCCAACGGCTCGGCCGTGCTCGGGCTGGGCAATATCGGCCCGCTGGCCGCCAAGCCGGTGATGGAAGGCAAGGCGGTCCTGTTCAAGAAATTCGCCGGCATCGACGTCTTCGACATCGAGATCGACGCGCCCGAGATCGAGCGCATGGTGGAGACGGTGGCGGCGCTGGAGCCGACCTTCGGCGGCATCAACCTCGAGGACATCAAGGCGCCCGAATGCTTCGAGGTCGAGGAGCGCCTGGCGGCGCGCATGCAGATCCCGGTGTTCCACGACGACCAGCACGGCACGGCGATCATCGTGGCGGCGGCCGTGCTCAACGCGCTGGAGCTCGCCGGCAAGTCGATCGACAAGGTCAAGATCGTCACCTCGGGCGCCGGGGCGGCAGCGCTCGCCTGCCTCAACCTCCTGGTCTCGCTGGGCGCCCGGCATGACAACATCTGGGTCACCGACCGCCACGGGGTGGCCTACAAGGGCCGCGTCGAAGAGATGGACCGCTGGAAGGACGCCTATCTCAAGGACACCGAGGCCCGCTCGCTGGCCGACGTGATCGACGGTGCCGACGTGTTCCTCGGCCTGTCGGCGGCGGGCGTGCTCAAGCCGGAGCTGCTCGAGGGAATGGCCGAAAAGCCGCTGATCCTGGCGCTGGCCAACCCGGTGCCGGAGATCATGCCGGAGCTCGCCAGGCAGGCCCGGCCGGATGCCATGATCTGCACCGGGCGGTCCGATTTTCCCAATCAGGTCAACAACGTGCTCTGCTTTCCTTACATCTTCCGCGGCGCCCTCGATTGCGTGGCGACGGCGATCAACGAGGACATGAAGATGGCGGCGGTGCGCGCCATCGCGGCGCTGGCGCGCGAGGAGCCGTCCGACATCGCGGCGCGCGCCTATTCGGGCGAGACGCCCACCTTCGGGCCGGACTACCTGATCCCCTCGCCCTTCGACCCGCGGCTGATCCTGAGGATTGCGCCGGCGGTGGCCAAGGCGGCTTGCGACAGCGGCGTGGCGCGGCGGCCGATCGCCGACTGGCCCGCCTATCTCGACCGGCTGAGCCGCTTCGTCTTCCGTTCCGGCCTGGTGATGAAGCCGGTCTTCGCGGCGGCGAAATCGGCCGGCTCGAACCGCGTGATCTATGCCGACGGCGAGGACGAGCGGGTGCTGCGGGCCGCGCAAGTGGTGCTGGAAGAGGGCCTCGCCAAGCCGATCCTGATCGGCCGCCCAGCGGTCGTCGACGTGCGGCTCAGGCGCTACGGGCTCAAGATCCGGCCGGGCAGCGACTTCGAGCTCGTCAACCCGGAAGAGGACCCGCGCTACCGCGACTATGTCGAGCTGTTGATCGAGCGCGCCGGCCGGCGCGGCATCACGCCGGAGGCCGCCCGCACCGCGGTGCGCACCAACACGACGGTGATCGCCGCGCTGGCGCTGCGGCGCGGCGATGCCGACGCGATGATCTGCGGGCTGGAGGGCCGCTTCGAGCGGCATCTGCGCAACGTCCAGCTGATCATCGGCCCGCGTGCCGACGTCAACGACCGCGACCTGTCGACGCTGTCCATGCTGATCACCCAGAAGCGGGTGATCTTCCTGACCGACACCTATGTCTCGGTCGACCCGAGCGCGGCCGAGATCGCCGAGATGACCATGCTGGCGGCCCAGACCATCACGCGCTTCGGGATCGAGCCCAGGGCGGCACTGCTGTCGCATTCCAACTTCGGCTCGCGCGATTCCGCCAGCGCGCTCAAGATGCGCGAGGCGGCCGGCTTGCTGAAGGGGCTCGTCCCCGGGCTGGTGGCAGACGGCGAGATGCACGGCGACTCGGCGCTGTCGGAAACGCTGCGCGGCCGCGTCTACCCGCATTCGGTGCTCAAGGGCGAGGCCAACCTTTTGGTGTTCCCCAACCTCGATGCCGCCAACATCGCGCTCACCACGATCAAGGAGATGACCGATGCCCTGCATGTCGGGCCGATCCTGCTCGGCACCGCCCAGCCGGCGCATATCCTGACGCCCTCGGTCACCTCGCGCGGCGTCGTCAACATGACGGCGCTGGCCGTGGTGGAGGCGGCGCAGGCGGCCAAGGCCGGGTAGAGCCGATGGCAGAGGCGCCTACCGGGCTGTTGCGTCTCCTTGCGGGGCTTGCGGCGCTGGCGGTCGGGGCGTTCCCGGCGACGGCCGACCCGCGGCTCTGCCGCCAGCTCGCCGACGAGCTGGCCGCGCTTGCTTCGCCCGACCTGCCGGAGACGCAAAAGTGGGACGACGCCATCGTCGTGCAGCGCCAGGAGCTCGGCAAGGTCGAGGCGCGGGCGCGCGGCGCTGGCTGCGGGCCTGCAGCGCGCTCGGAGCGCTGCATGGCGCTCCGCGAGACGATGCTCAGCATGCAGGAGAACCTGGAAGAGCTGGTCGTCCAGCAGCAGGGGCTCGGTGCCGCCGCCGCCTCGTCGCGCCATCGCGACCACCTGCTCGCCACGCTCGACGCCAATGGCTGCGACGTCGCGTCGACCGAGGCGTGGCCGGAGAACGACGAAAACGACAGCGACCCATGGCCGCCCGACGAGGAGCCGGGGATCGACGCGGAAGATCTGGCGCCTGCCGAAGGCAGCGTCGGCCGCATCGTCATCGTGCCGGGAATGAGCGACATGGACGGGCTCTACCGGACCGCCTGCGTTCGCCTGTGCGACGGCTACTATTTCCCGCTGTCGCCGGCCTCCACGCCGGCGGATTTCCCGCGCGACCGGGACAGCTGCTCGGCGCAATGCCCCGGCGCCGACGTGGAGATGTACTATCAGGCGACCGGCGTCGACGAGCCGGCGACCATGCTTTCAACGGGCACCGGCCAGCCTTATTCGCAGCTGCCGGCGGCGTTTCTCTATCGCAAGACAGGGGTGACGAGGCCACCGGCGTGCGGCTGCAACGGGCCGCAGGCCGCGGCCGGCGGACGCGCGACGGGAGCCATGACGCTCGACGCACCGAAGGCACCGTCTTCGTCCGAGGGCAGCGTGATCACCTACGGCGCGGCACCGGAAGCGGCGGCGCCGCCCGTCTCGGTGCTGCCGCCGCCGGAGAAGCGCAAGGTCAGGGTCGTCGGGCCAACGTTCCTTCCCGACCCATCAGCGGCAATAGGTCCGCCAGCTCCGGCCCCGAAGGCCGCCCCGTGATGGCCAGGCGAAGCGGCATGAAGAGCGCCCTGCCCTTGCGGCCGCTTTCCTTCTTCAGCTGATCCGTCCAGTCGCGCCAGGTGGCATGGTCCCACGGCTCCTGGGGCAGCAGCTCGAAGGCATGGCGGACGAAGTCGCGGTCCTCGCCCTCCAGCGCCTCGGCCTCGTCGGGGCCGTTGCGGACGATCTTCCACCAGTCGGCGGCCTCGGCGACGGTGTCCAGATTGCCGCGTACGGCGTTCCAGAAGGGCTCGGCGGCGTCGCCGTCGATGCCCTGCGCAAGCAGACGGGCCCGCGCGTCGCCGAACGGCATATGGTGGATCAGCGCGCGGTTGAGCACGCTCAGCTCCGCCGGGTCGAAGCGCGCGGCGGATTTGGAGGTGGCGGCCGGGTCGAAGCGTTCGGCCAGCGCCTCGAGGGTGGGGCAGGCGCCGACGTTCTCCGAGGTGCCGATCAGCACCGCCAGCGAGGCGACGGCCATCGGCTCGATGCCGGCTTCGCGCAGGCCGGCGATCGACAGGGCGCCGCTGCGCTTGGAAAGTCCCTCGCCGCTCGCCGTGGTGAGCAGATTGTGGTGGCCGAAGGCCGGTGGCGTCGCCCCCAGCGCCTTGAACAGCGCGATCTGCACGCCGGTGTTGGTGACATGGTCGTCGCCGCGGATGACATGGGTGATGCCCATGTCGATGTCGTCGACCACCGAAGGCAGCGTGTAGAGGTAGCTGCCGTCCTCGCGCACCAGCACCGGGTCGGAGAGCGAGGCGAGATCGACGGTTTCCTCGCTGCGCACGATGTCCTGCCAATGGACCTCGGCGCGCTCGGGCTCCATCGGGTCGGCGGCGAAGTTGGGCAGCAGGAAGCGCCAGTGCGGCTGGCGCGCCCTCCGCCTCCAGGGCGGCCTTTTCGGCCTCGGTCAGCTTCAGCGCCTCGCGGCCGTAGACCGGCGGGAGCTTCCGCGAGAGGCGGATCTTGCGCTTGAGCTCCAGCTCCTCGGCGGTCTCGTAGCAGGGATAGAGGAGGCCCGCGCCCTTCAGGCGCTCGACCGCCTCGTCATAGCGGACGGTGCGGGCGGACTGGTGTTCGACCGCATCGGGAAAGATGCCCAGCCAGTGCAGGTCGTAGAGGATGGCATCCGCGAATTCGCGCTTCGAGCGTGCCGTGTCGGTGTCGTCGAACCGCTGGACGAAGCGGCCCTTGTGCTTTTGCGCAAACAGCCAGTTGAAAAGCGCAGTGCGCGCGTTGCCGATATGAATGAGGCCCGTCGGCGACGGAGCGAAACGAACGGTCACTGTCATGGGCGGGCGGCCTAGCGGATGAGTTAGGCCTTGGCAAGGCTTCCTGTGGATGACGGAGGATGCTGCCGGTCAATTCACCGCGTCGACGGCCGCTTCCAGCTCCGCGTCGCTGATGCCGCTCGGCGGCGCTGCGCCGGTGTCGGATACGGAAACCGGGTCGACCAGCCGCTCGGGATGGCGCACCGCGGTGGTCCGCGTCAGCGCCTCGGTCAGGCGCTCGTCGCGGCCATAGACGTCGTCGAAGAACTGCACCTTGCCGGCGGCGTCGGGCCAGGCGGTGAAATAGGCGACGTAGACCGGAATCCTGGTCGTCACCTTCTCCGAGGAATGGCCCTGGGCAAGCTTGTCGCGGATGTGGTCGACGGAGGTGCCGAGCACGGCGGCGGCCATCTCCCGCGGCTGCTGGAGGCGGACGCAGCCGTGGCTGAAGGCCCGCATGTCGCGCTCGAACAGCTCCTTCTGCGGCGTGTCGTGCATGTAGATGGCGTGCTTGTTGGGGAACAGGATCTTCAGCTCGCCCAGGGCGTTGGCCTCGCTCGGCGCCTGGCGCACGTTGAACGGCACCTTGGCGCCGTACTGCCCCCAGGCAATGGCGGACGAGGGGATGCGCCGGCCGTGGCTGTCCGTCACCTCGTAGCCGGCACGGTCCAGGTAGCCCGGATCGCGGCGCAGGCGCGGCAGCATCTCGTTGACGAGGATCGATTGCGGAACGCCCCAATAGGGGTTGTAGTCGACCTGCTCGATCTCGTCGTAGAAGAAGCTCGTCTGGTTGGAGGGCTTGCCGACCACGACGCGCATGTTGAGCTTCTCGACGCCGTCCTCGACGAAGGCGGCGGTGAAAGCGGGCTGGTTGATGAAGACCCTTGTCGCCCCGAGGTCGGACGGCAGCCAACGCAGCTCCTCCAGCGCCAGCCGCACCTTGGCGAGGCGGTCGGCCTTCGAGGTGCCGGCGATCGCCTTGACGGTGCGCGGACCGATGACCCCGTCCGGCTTCAGCCCGGCCCGCTCCTGCGCGGCTTTCACCACCGGCACCAGCTCGGGGAAATAGAGCTCGCTGGTGCCGAGCCTTTTCAGAAGCTCCGCATCCCCGCCCGGCGCCGGCTCGTCGGCGAGGCTGCGGGCGATCAGCGCCAGGACCTTCGGCAGTTCGGGGCTGATCTCGCCGGGTTTCAGGAGCAGCTTGGGATCGACGACGATGTCGTTCTCGGCGCTCGCCGTCAGGGCCTCGAGCTCGGCGCGCAGCGCGCGGTATTCGGGGCTTTCAGGATGCAGCGCGGCGAGCGTTGCGGCGACGTCCTGGGTCGCCGCCAGGCCCGCCAGCACGGCCGGCAGGTCGACCGGCTTGGCCGGGAAGTCGTAATAGCCCGACAGCCGGTTGGGATCGACGCGACCGCCATGGGCGTCCCGCGCATAGCGCAGGACCCGCGCCGACAAGGCCATCTCGAAGCGTGCCAATTCGCGCAGGCGGCCAGCGGTATCGCCGAGATCGAAGGCGGCCTGCGGCACCGCGACCTGGTAGTCTGCGGGGTCGAGGCCGTCGGCCGCGGAGGCGCCGAGGACGCGGAGGGCCTCGCTGGCGCGGCCGTTGGCGGACAGGCCGGAAACCCAAATGAAGTCGGGATGTGCGGCGTAATGGTCGACCAGCGCCTTGGCGATGGCCGGCTCGGCGTCGACCGTCACCCCGGGAAGGCCGTCGCGAAGCGCGTCGCGGAAAGCCGCTCCGGTCAGCGAAGGCTCCGCACCGGCCGGCGCGAGTGCGGCAGCGAGCTTGGCGAAATCGACGGCCGCCAGGGAATCGGCCTTGTAGGTGTAATATGAAGGGGCGCTGATCCTGACGCGGGGAGCGCCTTCGGCAGCCTTGCTCCGCTTCAGCCGGATGGGATAGCCATTGCGGTCGACCGGCCGACCCTGGCGAAATCCACCCCCGCCACCGCCGCCGAACAGGCGTTCGAAGAAGCCCTGAGCCGCGGCCGGCTGCGGGCTTGCCGCGGCAAGTGCTGCCGCCACCGCGAGTCCGAGCCCGATCGTCCTGCCGCGATATGCCATGTGGTTTCTGTCAGCGGGCCTCTCGGCCGGCTCCCCTCTCCCTGCCGCGACAATGAATCGGACATCGCTGGTTAAGCTTTGATAAACTCTCAGAAAATGGCTCTGATGTCACGCCATAGTGACCACCCGCCCAGCCCGGGCGCCAGCCTGTTTCAGCGCCGGCGATCGATACGGTCGCCATCGGGGTCGTAGTCGCGGTCGCGATCGGTCGCCGGCAGGCGTCCGCGCTCGGCGACGCCGTCCTCGTCGCGGCTCCAGCCGCCTTGCTGGCGGTGCGGATCGGCGGGACCCGACTGCTCCTGGTCGCTGCCCGGCCGCTTGCGGTCGCGCTCGCGCAGCGCCTCGTCGCCGCTCCAGGCGCCTTGCTGGCGGTCGGCCTCGCCTTCCTGCTGCTCGGCCGGGCGCTTGTCGACGCGCTTGGGATCGAGCTCACGTTCCTGGCGCTTGTCCTTGTCCATCATGTCGGCCTCCTCGTCGTGGGGTGGGTCCGTAGAAAGAACGTGGAAAGGACATTTTTGGTTGCGGGCGGGGCGGGTCACCTCTCCCCGCAAAGAAAGAGGCCGCCGGCTGGTCGCCGGCGGCCTCGGATCGTTGCGTCGTGGCGGCGCGGTCTATTGGGCCGCGTTGGACAAATCCGCCAGCATCGGGTCGGCGACCTCGACGCCCGAGGCACGCCGGCGCTCGTCGAGGATCAGCTCGTCGCGCGCCGTGGCGATGCGGCGGATCTGGCTCATGGTGCCGCCGGTGCCGGCCGGGATCAGACGGCCGACGATGACGTTCTCCTTGAGGCCCTGCAGCATGTCGGTCTTGCCGGCCACCGCCGCCTCCGTCAGCACCCGCGTGGTCTCCTGGAAGGAGGCCGCGGAGATGAAGGACGGCGTCTGCAGCGACGCCTTGGTGATGCCGAGAAGCACCGGCTCGCCGAAAGCCGGCTTCTTGCCGTCCTCGACCAGCCGCTCGTTGACCTCCTCCAGCTCGATCACGTCGACGTGGTCGCCGGTGATGTAGGTCGAAGTCGCCCTGCTCGGTGATCTCCACCTTCTGCAGCATCTGGCGAACGATGACCTCGATGTGCTTGTCGTTGATCAACACGCCTTGCAGCCGGTAGACCTCCTGGATCTCGTTGACGAGGTAGGACGCCAACGCCTCGACGCCCTTGATGGCCAGGATGTCGTGCGGCGCCGGGTTGCCGTCGAGGATGTAGTCGCCCTTCTCGATGGCGTCGCCGTCCTGCAGATGGAACGGCTTGCCCTTCGGGATCAGGTATTCGACCGGCTCCAGCGTGCTGTCGTGCGGCTCGATGATGATGCGCCGCTTGTTCTTGTAGTCGCGCCCGAAACGCACCGTGCCGTCGATCTCGGCGATGATGGCATGGTCCTTCGGACGCCGCGCCTCGAACAGCTCCGCCACCCGCGGCAGGCCGCCGGTGATGTCCTTGGTCTTGGCGCTTTCCATCGGGATACGGGCCAGCACGTCGCCCGGCTTGACATGGGCGCCGGGCTCGACCGACAGGATCGCCTCGACCGAGAGCATGAAGCGGGCGTCGCCGCCCTTCGACAGCTTGCCCACCTTGCCCTTGGCGTCGAGCACGGTGATCGCCGGCTTGAGGTCGGAGCCGCGCGGCGTCGAGCGCCAGTCGATGACCTCGCGCTTGGTGATGCCCGTCGACTCGTCCGCCGTCTCCTGCACCGAGATGCCGTCGACGAGGTCCTCGAAGGCCACGCGGCCCTCGATTTCCGTCATGATCGGACGCGTATACGGATCCCACTCGGCGATGCGCTGGCCGCGCTTCACCTTGTCGCCATCGTCCACATAGATGCGCGAGCCATAGGTGACGCGGTGGGTCGCCCGCTCCTTGCCGGTTTCGTCGAGGATCAGGATCGCCATGTTGCGGCCCATCACCACCAGATGCCCGTCGGAGTTGCGCACCACGTTGCGGTTGCGGACGGCCACCGTGCCCTCGTAGGAGGCTTCCAGGAACGACTGGTCGACGACCTGCGCCGTGCCGCCCATGTGGAAGGTGCGCATGGTGAGCTGGGTGCCCGGCTCGCCGATCGACTGGGCGGCGATGACGCCGACCGCCTCGCCGATGTTGACCGGCGTGCCGCGCGCCAGGTCGCGGCCGTAGCAGACCGCGCAGACGCCCGTGCGCACCTCGCAGGTGAGCGCGGAACGGATGCGAATGCTCTGGATGCCCGCCTTCTCGATGGCGTCCACGTCGCGCTCGTCGATCAGCCGCCCGGCGTCGACGATCGCCTCGCCGGTCACCGGATGGACGATCGGGTCGAGCGCCGTGCGGCCGAGGATCCGCTGGCCCAGCGAGGCCACCACCTGGCCGGCATCGACGATCGGCTGCATGGTCAGGCCCTTGTCGGTGCCGCAGTCGCCGGTCGTGACGATGCAATCCTGCGCCACGTCGACGAGACGCCGGGTGAGATAGCCGGAGTTCGCCGTCTTCAAGGCGGTGTCGGCCAGGCCCTTGCGGGCGCCGTGCGTCGAGTTGAAGTACTCGAGCACCGTCAGACCTTCCTTGAAGTTGGAGATGATCGGCGTCTCGATGATCTCGCCCGACGGCTTGGCCATCAGGCCGCGCATGCCGGCAAGCTGGCGCATCTGGGTCGGCGACCCGCGAGCGCCGGAATGCGACATCATGTAGATCGAGTTCATCGGCTTCTGGCGGCCGCTGTCGTCGAACTCGACCGCCTTGATGCGGCCCATCATCTCGTCGGCGACGCGCTCCGAGCACTTGGCCCAGGCGTCGACGACCTTGTTGTACTTCTCGCCCTGGGTGATCAGGCCGTCATTGTATTGCTGCTCGTATTCCTTGGCGAGCGCCTCGGTGTCGGCGACCAGCTTCTCCTTGGCGTCCGGGATCAGCATGTCGTCCTTGCCGAAGGAGATGCCGGCACGGCAGGCATGCGAGAAGCCGAGCGCCATGATGCGGTCGCAGAAGATCACCGTCTCCTTCTGGCCGCAGTGGCGGTAGACGGTGTCGATCATCTTGGAGATGTTCTTCTTGGTCATCTCCTGGTTGGCGATGTCGAACGGCACGTTGGGGTTCTTCGGCAACAGCTCGCCGATGATCATGCGGCCGGGCGTCGTGTCGTAGATGTGCGACACCGGGTTGCCCTCGGCATCGACCGTCTTGAAGCGGCCCTTGATCTTGGCGTGCAAGGTGACGGACTTGCTCTCCAGCGCGTGCTGGAGCTCGCCCATGTCGGCAAACACCATGCCCTCGCCCGGCTCGTTCTGGTTGACGATCGACAAATAGTAGAGGCCGAGCACCATGTCCTGGGAAGGCACGATGATCGGTGCGCCCGAGGCCGGGTGCAGGATGTTGTTGGTCGACATCATCAGGACGCGCGCCTCGAGCTGGGCTTCCAGCGACAGCGGCACGTGGACCGCCATCTGGTCACCGTCGAAGTCGGCGTTGAAGGCCGTGCAGACCAGCGGATGAAGCTGGATCGCCTTGCCCTCGATGAGGATCGGCTCGAAGGCCTGGATGCCCAGGCGGTGCAGCGTCGGCGCCCGGTTGAGCAGCACCGGGATGCTCGCGGATGACCTCGTCCAGGATGTCCCAGACCTCGGGCTTCTCCTTCTCGACCAGCTTTTTCGCCTGCTTGACGGTCGAGGAATAGCCCTTGGCGTCGAGCCGCGCATAGATGAACGGCTTGAACAGCTCCAGCGCCATCTTCTTGGGCAGGCCGCACTGGTGCAGCTTGAGCTCCGGACCGGTAACGATCACCGAGCGGCCGGAATAGTCGACGCGCTTGCCGAGCAGGTTCTGCCGGAAACGGCCCTGCTTGCCCTTCAGCATGTCGGAGAGCGACTTCAGCGGACGCTTGTTGGCGCCGGTGATGACGCGGCCGCGGCGGCCGTTGTCGAACAGGGCGTCGACGGCCTCCTGCAGCATCCGCTTCTCGTTGCGGATGATGATGCCGGGGGCGCGGAGCTCGATCAGCCGCTTCAGGCGGTTGTTGCGGTTGATGACACGGCGGTAGAGGTCGTTCAGGTCAGAGGTCGCGAAGCGGCCGCCGTCCAGCGGGACCAGCGGGCGCAGGTCCGGCGGGATCACCGGCACGATCTTCATGATCATCCATTCCGGCCGATTGCCGGATTCCATGAAGTTCTCGACGACCTTGAGCCGCTTCAGGAGCTTCTTCTGCTTGAGCTCGGAGGTGGTCGAGGCGAGCTCGCTCCGCAGATCGCCGGCGATCTTCTCGAGATCCATGCCGGCAAGCAGGTCGTGGATCGCCTCGGCGCCGATCATGGCGGTGAAGGAATCCTCGCCGAACTCGTCGACGGCGATCATGTACTCCTCCTCGGAGAGGAGCTGGTTCTCCTTCAGCGAGGTCAGGCCGGGCTCGGTGACGATGTAGTTCTCGAAGTAGAGAACCCGCTCGATGTCCTTGAGGGTCATGTCGAGCAAGGTGCCGATGCGCGACGGCAGCGACTTCAGGAACCAGATGTGGGCGACCGGGGCGGCGAGCTCGATGTGGCCCATGCGCTCGCGGCGCACGCGCGACAGCGTGACCTCGACGCCGCACTTCTCGCAGATGACGCCCTTGTACTTCATGCGCTTGTACTTGCCGCACAGGCACTCGTAGTCCTTGATCGGCCCGAAGATGCGCGCGCAGAACAGGCCGTCGCGTTCCGGCTTGAACGTGCGGTAGTTGATCGTCTCGGGCTTCTTGATCTCGCCGAACGACCAGGACAGGATCTTGTCGGGGCTGGCCAGCGAGATGCGAATCGAATTCGAACACCTGCGCCGGGGCCTGCGGGTTGAAGAGATTTATGACCTCTTGGTTCATGCCGTTCTCCTTTGGGGGCTGGGAGGGGCCCCATTCCAGAAAGTCTCGGGCGTCACCGCCCTGTTGCCTGTTCCGTCCCGGTCCCTGGCGTCGGCGACGCGCGGCGAGCGGGGCGGCTTTGGCCGCTCATGCGGCCCGGATTGCTGCCGGCCGCGGCGTTCCCGAACGAACGCCGCGGCGCAGCCTTTAAGTCCTATTCGGCTGCGTCGGGCAGCCGGTGCTGTGTCTCGTCGACCTTGGTGTTCTCCAGCTCGACGTTGAGGCCCAGCGAGCGCATCTCCTTGACGAGCACGTTGAAGCTCTCCGGGATGCCGGCCTCGAAGGTGTCGTCGCCACGGACGATCGCCTCGTAGACCTTGGTGCGGCCGGCGACGTCGTCGGACTTCACGGTCAGCATCTCCTGCAGCGTGTAGGCGGCGCCATAAGCCTCGAGGGCCCAGACCTCCATCTCGCCGAAGCGCTGGCCGCCGAACTGGGCCTTGCCGCCCAACGGCTGCTGGGTAACCAGGCTGTAGGGGCCGATCGAGCGCGCGTGGATCTTGTCGTCCACCAGATGGTGCAGCTTGAGCATGTAGATGTAGCCCACCGTCACCTTGCGATCGAACGGCTCGCCCGTGCGGCCGTCGAAGAGCGTCGACTGGCCGCTGGTCTGCAGCCCTGCCCGTTCCAGCATCTCGTTGATGTTGGCCTCGTGGGCGCCGTCGAAGACCGGCGTGGCGATGGAGACGCCCCGCTTCATCTGGTCGGCAAGGCGCACCACGCTGTCGTCGTCGTAGTTGCGCACCGGCTCGTTGCGCTCGTTGGCCGGGATCAGCTCCTCGATCGTCTTGCGCAGCGGCTTGATGTCGCCGCTGTCGCGATAGGCGTCGATCAGCTCGCCGATCTGCCTGCCCATGCCGGCGCAGGCCCAGCCCAGATGCGTCTCCAGGATCTGCCCGACATTCATGCGCGACGGCACGCCGAGCGGGTTGAGCACGATGTCGACATGGGTGCCGTCCTCGAGGAACGGCATGTCCTCGACCGGCACGATGCGCGACACCACGCCCTTGTTGCCGTGGCGGCCGGCCATCTTGTCGCCGGGCTGCATCTTGCGCTTCACCGCGACGAAGACCTTGACCATCTTCATGACGCCGGGCGGCATCTCGTCGCCGCGCTGCACCTTCTCGACCTTGTCCATGAAGCGCTGCTCCAGCGCCTTCTTGGAGTTGTCGTACTGGCCGCGCAGCGCTTCGAGCTCGCTTTGCAGCTTCTCGCTGTCGATGGCAAACTGCCACCATTGCGAGCGCGGATAGTCGTCCAGCACGTCGCGAGACAGCTTGGTGCCCTTCTTGAAGCCCTTCGGCCCGGCGATCGCCTCCTTGCCCGACAGCATGTCGGACAGGCGGCTGTAGACGTTGCGGTCGAGGATCGCCTGCTCGTCGTCGCGGTCCTTGGCGAGCCGCTCGATCTCCTCGCGCTCGATCGCCATGGCGCGCTCGTCCTTCTCGACGCCGTGGCGGTTGAAGACGCGCACCTCGACGACGGTGCCGAAGGTGCCGGGCGGCATGCGCATGGAGGTGTCGCGCACGTCGGAGGCCTTTTCGCCGAAGATCGCCCGCAACAGCTTCTCCTCGGGCGTCATCGGGCTTTCGCCCTTCGGCGTGATCTTGCCGACCAGGATGTCGCCCGGCTGCACCTCGGCGCCGATGTAGACGATGCCCGCCTCGTCGAGGTTCTTCAGCGCCTCCTCCGAGACGTTCGGGATGTCGCGCGTGATCTCCTCCGGCCCGAGCTTGGTGTCGCGCGCCATGACCTCGAACTCCTCGATGTGGATCGAGGTGAAGACGTCGTCGGCGACGATGCGCTCGGAAAGCAGGATCGAGTCCTCGTAGTTGTAGCCGTTCCAGGGCATGAAGGCGACCAGCACGTTGCGGCCGAGCGCCAGGTCGCCGAGATCGGTCGACGGACCGTCGGCAATGATGTCGCTCTTCTCGATCCGGTCGCCCACCTTCACCAGCGGACGCTGGTTGATGCAGGTGTTCTGGTTCGAGCGCTGGAACTTCATCAGACGGTAGATGTCGACGCCGGACTTCGACGGGTCGAGGTCCTCGGTCGCCCGGATGACGATACGCGTGGCGTCCACCTGGTCGACCACGCCGGTGCGGCGGGCGGCGATGGCGGCACCCGAATCGCGGGCGACGATCGGCTCCATGCCGGTGCCGACGAACGGCGCCTCGGCGCGCACCAGCGGCACCGCCTGGCGCTGCATGTTGGAGCCCATCAGCGCGCGGTTGGCGTCGTCATTCTCCAGGAAGGGGATGAGGGCGGCGGCGACTGACACCATCTGCTTGGGCGAGACGTCCATCAGGTCGACGTTCTCGCGCGGCGCCATCATCACCTCGCCGGCATGCCGGCAGAT
>CAWKFT010000012.1:0-39344 GCA_963848975.1 uncultured Alphaproteobacteria bacterium | reverse complement strand
GGCTCGTCGACCGGCGCGGCATCGTCGTCGCCGCGGTCCTGAGCGCGATCGGCCTGGCGCTGGGCTTTGCGCTGGCGCCGCTCACCTCCTCGCTGATCTTGTTCTCCGCCGCCCAGGTGCTGATCGGCTTCAGCGCGGCCGCCACCTTTGCCCCGCTGGTCGCCGACATCTCGCACTGGTTCGAGAAGCGCCGCGGCGTCGCCGTCGCCATCGCTGCCTCCGGCAATTACTTCGCCGGCACCATCTGGCCGCCGATCATCGAGCTGATCATCCACGACCATGGCTGGCGCACCATGTTCTGGTCGGCCGCCGCCTTCTGCCTGGTGGCGATGATCCCCCTGGCGCTGACCCTGAAGCGCCGCCCGCCGGACCACGAAGAGACGGCCATTGCCAAGGTGGCGCGCCGCTCGCAGGCGGCCCTCGGCCTGTCGCCCAACGCCCTGCAGGCGCTGATCGCCCTGATGGGCATCGGCTGCTGCGTCGCCATGTCGATGCCGCAGGTCCATATCGTCGCCTACTGCGCCGATCTGGGCTACGGCATGGCCCGCGGTGCGGAGATGCTGTCGCTGATGCTGGGCTTCGGCATCGTGAGCCGCATCGGCTCGGGCTGGATCGCCGACAAGGTCGGCGGCGTCATGACGCTGCTGATCGGCGCCACCCTGCAGTGCATTGCGCTGGTCTTCTACCTGATCGACGACGGGCTCACCTCGCTCTACATCGCCTCGGCCCTGTTCGGCCTGTTCCAGGGCGGCATCGTGCCGTCCTACGCCATCATCGTGCGCGAATACTTCCCGCCGAGCGAAGCGGCGACGCGCGTCAGCCTCGCCATCTCGTCGACCCTGATCGGCATGGCGCTGGGCGGCTGGATGGGCGGCGTGCTGTTCGACATGACGGGGTCCTATCGCGCCGCCTTCCTCAATGGTATCGCCTGGAACGTCATGACCGCCCTCCTCGCCTGGTGGCTGCTGATGCGCCAGACGCGGCGCGCGGCGGCTGCCTGAAGGAGATCCCATGCGCATCGTCGCCATCCGCGACATCGTCTCGCCGATCCGCTCCAACATCGCCAACGCCTATATCGACTTCAGCCAGATGACGGCGAGCGTCGTGGCGGTCGAGACCGACCTCAAGGTCGAGGGCAAGCCGGTGATCGGCTACGGCTTCAACTCCAATGGCCGCTACGCCCAGAAGGGCCTTTTAGGCGAGCGGTTCATCCCGCGCCTGAAACAGGCCAAGCCCGACTCGCTGCTCGATGCCGAAGGCCTGCTCGATCCCGCCAAGTGCTGGGCGGCCATGATGGCCAACGAGAAGCCGGGCGGCCACGGCGAGCGCTCGGTCGCGGTGGGCGTGCTCGACATGGCGCTGTGGGATGCCGTGGCCAAGGCCAAGCGCGTGCCGCTGTGGAAGCTTCTGGCCGACCGCTACAACGGCGGAAAATTCGACGACAAGGCCTGGGTCTACGCCGCCGGCGGCTACTACTACCCCGGCAAGGACCTCGACGGGCTGCAGGACGAGATGAAGCACTATCTCGACCTCGGCTATTCCTGCGTGAAGATGAAGGTGGGCGGCGTGCCGCTCGCCGACGACCTCAAGCGCATCGAGGCGGTGCTGAAGATCGTCGGCGCCGGCGACCGGCTGGCCGTCGACGTCAACGGCAAGTTCGACCTGCCGACCGCGATCGCGTTCGGCAAGGCGATCGAAGGTTTTGGCCTGCGCTGGTACGAAGAGCCGCTCGATCCGCTCGACTACCTGGCGCATGGCGCGCTCGCCACCCAGTACGCCCCGCCGCTCGCCACCGGCGAGAACCTGTTCTCCATGCAGGACGCCCGCAACCTCGTGCGCCATGCGCGGCCTCCGGCCCGACCGCGACATCCTGCAATACGACCCGGCCCTGTCCTACGGCCTGGTCGAGTACCTGCGCACCATCGACATGCTGAAGGCCCACGGCTGGTCGCCGCGGCGCTGCGTGCCGCACGGCGGCCACCAGTTCGCGCTCAACATCGCCGTCGGCCTGCAATGCGGCGGCAACGAATCCTATCCCGCAGGTCTTCGCGCCGTTCGGCGGCTTCGCCGACGATTGTCCCGTCGTCGACGGCCGCGTGGCGATGCCCGACGCGCCGGGCATCGGCTTCGAACGCAAGGCCGACCTGTGGGCCGTCATGAAAGCCGTGTAGCACGCCGGTGCTTCGGCGCGGGTGTTGCTGCGCCCGCCGTCGTGGGTCTGGTAGCGGCCATCCTGGGGGATGCCCGAGCATCCGGCGACGAGCGCGCTGCGATCAGGCGACACGATGCAATGCCGGACAATCATGACGAGCGCATCGCTGAGCGGCCCTGCCTCGGCGCGGAAATTGTCCCAGCTGCCGCCACCGGTTTGATAGCGGCCGTCCTTGGGCACGTCGGAGCATGCGGCAACGACCAGCGCGAGCAGCAGGGCGAGCGCGATCTTCACGTCATCGACCCTGCCGTCACCGGCATCTCGGCGCGGAAGTTCTCCCATCCGCCGCCGCGGCTGCCTTTCGGGGAATTGCCGCCGCCGCCGCCCGTCGTGCCGGTCGATGTACAACCCACCGTCAATGCCGCGGCAAGGACCACAGCCAGAACGACAGCGAAGAGCCTGTCATGGCACTGACATGCGCCCGCTTCACTCCGGCTTCAACAGGCCCGACTTCACAAGTTCGGCTAACGCCGGCCTCCATATCCTTCAGGTGCGCTGCGAAATCGGCCCGGCTGGTCGGCCGCACTTCGGCGCCGAGATCGACCAGCTTGCGCACCACTTCCTCGTCCTTGAGCGCGGCCACCACCGCGGCATTCAGCACATCGAGCGCCGCAGCCGGCGTCTCGGCGCGCGCCAGCACGCCCGCTGTGGTGCTGCCGTCGAAGGGCTTGCTGCCGATATCCTTCAGGCTCGGCACGTTGGGCAGCTGGGTGATGCGATCGGGGCCGAGGATCAGCAACGGCTTGAGCTTGCCCGCCTGGATGTGCGGCAGCGAGGTGGTGAGCTGGTCGGCGTAGAGATCGATCTGGCCCGCCATCAGGTCGGCCAGGCCCGGGCCCGATCCCTTGTAGGGGATGATGTTGAACTTCACGTTCTCGTTCACCTGCAGGCGCAGGACGCCGACGTGGTTGATCGTGCCGTTGCCGGAATGGCCGATGCTGACCGTACCGGGCTTTGCCTTTGCCTCGGCGAGCGCGCTCTTGATGTCGGCGAAGCGGCTGTCGGCGCGGGTCACGATCAAGGTCGGCACGGTGGTGAGCAGGCTGATCGGCGCGAACAGCGGCACCATCGACGGCTTGCCCGCCATGTAGGGCGCGATCCACGATCACGCTGAAGCTGCCCATCACGACGGTGTAGCCGTCGGCCGGTGCGGCGACCGCCGCCTCGAGGCCGACGACGCCGCCGGCGCCGGGCCGGTTGTCGAGCAGCATCGGTCTGCCCCAGCCGCCGGCCCATCGACCTCGCCGACCAGCCGCGACGTGACGTCGTAGTTGCCGCCGGGTGCGAACGGAACGATCCAGCGCACCGGCTTGTTGGGAAACTTCTGCGCCCGGCGCCGGCATCGCCATCATGGCGGCAGCCGTACCGGCAAGGCCGGCGCCCAGAAGTTCCCTGCGTCTTATTTTCATGCTCCTTCCCTCCCCACCTTCGAACGCGAGATTGCAATGTCGGCGCCGCCACGCCAAATCCAATAAATCGGCAACGAACCGCGGAGAGAAATGGCGATGCCTGACCATCAGACACCGCTGATCGCCACCATTGCCGCGGGTCTGATGCTCGCTTTCGTCCTCGGGCTGATCGCCCACCGGCTGCGCGTCCAGCCCTTGGTCGGCTATCTGCTCGCCGGCGTCCTGGTCGGCCCGTACACGCCGGGTTTCGAGGCCGATCCCGCCCTTGCCGCCGAGCTGGCCGAGATCGGCGTCATCCTGCTGATGTTCGGCGTCGGCCTGCATTTCTCGCTGAAGGACCTGCTTGTCGGTCGCCCGCATCGCCGTGCCGGGCGCGATCGGCCAGATCGCCGTCGCCACGCTGATGGGTGCAGGGCTCTGCCTGGGCGCTGGGCTGGTCGCACCTGGCGGGCTTCGTGTTCGGCCTCGCCCTCTCGGTCGCCAGCACGGTCGTGCTGGTGCGCGCCCTGCAGGACCGCCATATCCTCGAGACGGCGCGTGGCCGCATCGCCGTCGGCTGGCTGGTGGTCGAGGACCTCGCCATGGTGCTGGCGCTGGTCCTGCTGCCGGCGCTGGCCACCGTCACGGCGGGCGACGGCGTTCCGACCAGCCGCATCGTGTTCTACCTCCTGGTCACCCTGGCCAAGGTGTCGGTGTTCGTGGCGATCATGCTGATCGTCGGCCGCCGGCTGATCCCGTGGCTGATGCATCACACCGCCCACACCGGCTCGCGCGAGCTGTTCCGTCTCGCCGTCTACGCCATTGCGCTCGGCGTCGCCTTCGGCGCCGCCAAGCTGTTCGACGTGTCGTTCGCGCTGGGCGCCTTCTTCGCCGGCATGGTGATGGGCGAAAGCGACCTCAGCCAGCGCGCCACCGAGGAGGCGATGCCGCTGCGCGACGCCTTCGCCGTGCTGTTCTTCGTCTCGGTCGGCATGCTGCTCGAACCCGATGGTGTTCGTCGAGGCGCCGCTCGCCGTGCTGGCGACGGTCGCCATCATCGTGATCGGCAAGTCGGCCGCCGCCTGGCTGATCGTGCGCGCCTTCCGGCATTCCAATTCGACCGCGCTCACCGTCGCGGCGAGCCTCGCCCAGATCGGCGAGTTCTCCTTCATCCTGATCGGGCTCGGCATGGAGCTCGAGATGGTGCCCAAGGAGGCGCGCGACCTGGTCCTGGCGGGCGCCATCGTCTCGATCATCCTCAATCCGCTGGCGTTCATCCTGATGGAGCGGCTGAGGCACGGTCCTGCCCGGAAGCCCGACAGCAGCGCGCCGGACGACACGGCGGTCGCATTCCAGCCGACCAGCCTCAGAGGCCACGACGTGCTGATCGGCTATGGCCGCGTCGGCTCGTTGATCGGCCAGGCGCTCGCCAAACGCGGCATGAAGATGCTGGTCATCGAGACCTCCGACGACGGGCGTCGAGAAGGCACGCCAGGACGGCGCCGAGGTCTCTTGTGGCAACGCCGCCGATCCAGAGATCCTCACCGCGGCCAATGTCGCCGGCGCACGGCGCCTGTTCGTGACCATCCCCGAGCCGTTCGAGGCGGGCCAGGCCGTCCAGCAGGCGCGCTCGGCCAATCCGTCGCTCGACATCCTCGCCCGCGCCCATTCGAACGCGGCGGTCGATCATCTCAGCAAGCTTGGCGCCAATCTGGTCGTGCTGGGCGAGGCGGAGATCGCCGACCGCATGCTCGAACGAGCTCAAGGCAAGGACGGCGAGAGCTGACTTTGCCGGCGAGCGCCGCCATGGATCAGAGTGTCTTCAGAAATTCCAGCAGCGCACGCTTGTCAGCCTCCGGCAGCGCGGTGCCATAGAGGTGGCCGGTATTGGCATTGCCGGGCAGATGCGTATCGAACAGGCGGCCGGCCGCCTTGCTGTCGGGACCGTCGCTCACGAAACCGACGCGCTGCTGGTCATAGACGTCGTATCCCACGGTGAACGTCTTCGGCCGATCGCCCGGAGGGCGCAGCAGGTCGGCCAGGGTCGGCACCGAGCCATTGTGAAGATACGGCGCGCGCGTCCACAGCCCGTCCAGCGCCTGGGCCACGTAGCCGCTGGTCTTGCGGAAGTGCGAGTAGCGCCAATCGTAGTCGCTGAGCCCGTTGAAGCCGTCACGTGCCTGCGTCGTCCACGAGTCGAAGCGATGGCGGTCGGTCCCGACCTGGTCGATGGGGATCGGTTGCCCGGTCTTGCTGCCGCCGAAGGCGTGGCAGTCGGCACAATGCTCGCGGAACACCGCCCCGCCCTGCCCGGCAAGCGCGCTGTCGATCGCGAACGGATAGGCGGGCGGCTCCAGGACGCCCACCCACTTCTGCAGCCGCGCCAGGCCGACCCGGTTGATCAAGTCGTTGCTGGCGCCGTTGCCGATGCCGGAATTGAGAAAGATCTCCGTCAAAGAGGTGTTCAGGCCATCGCGATGCAGGCCGAAATTCGTCCGCTGGTTCCAGTTCCACAACGGCACCATGCGTGCCGCCCCGATGGTGCCGTCCCACGGCAGGTGAACGAGCTGCACCTTGGCCGGGTTGAACGGATCCACCCGGCCCGGCCCCCAGTCGGGCACGGTATCCATCCACCAGAGCTGGCGCTTCTGCTCCAGCAGGCCGCTGCGCAGTTGCGGGATGATGAGCAAGCGCAGCAGCAGGTGATCGATCGGCGAGACCGTCTGTCTGAGCTCGATCGCGGGAATCAGCACCTCGGCGGTGAAACGCTCGTCGCTCGCCGCGGCGAACAGGAAGCGGAAGTACCGTTGCAGATCGAGCGTGCTGTTGGGCGCTCCGACCAGGACCTGCCGTGGCGCCCCGGCATGCTCGCGCACGCTGCCGATGTGGCAAAGGCCGCAATTCAGCCCGACGCGAGGAAACCCGACGGTCTGCACCGGCAGGCCGATCGGCATCGTCCGGCCCGGCTCCTGCACGAATCCGAAGGCGGCATAGCCGCCGGGACCGCCGACCAGGTCTGCGAACACCTCGGGCAGCACGGTCCACACCGCGTACGGCAAGCCGCTGGCGGCTTCGACGCCCACCGACCCGTACTTGAAGTAGTCGACGTCCGACAGGTAGGGCCGCGGCTCCTCGCGCAGCAGCTTGTACCAGCCGACGGCGCCCAGCAGCACGACGACCGCCAGCACGCCCGCGATCCAGCGGATGCGCGGCGAACGCTTCATCAGGCTGGCACCGGCGAAACAGCCTCGGCATCGCGCCGCAGGCGGATCAGCAGGATGAGCTCGATGATGCCGAACGTTGCATCGCCGATGCCGAGCTTGACGAAGCCCTCCGGCATGTAGCCCAGCCAAACGCCGATGAAGAACGTGCTGGCCGGCACCAGGCGCCCGACCACCAGCAGCCAGGCGTTCGCCTGATAGCGCAGCGGATCGTGCGCCGCCGGGATGTAGAAGCAGCTCAGGATGATCAGCAGGACCGAGTAGTTGTAGACCCAGATCGTCGAGGTGACACCGCCCAGCCCGAAAAAGTCGAGAAGCTTGCCGGTGTCGAAGAAGATCGCCCATACCGCGAAGGCCCAGTTCGCGAGCACGCCGAGCCAGACCACGATGGTGAACAGCCGGAAGTTGATCGACATGGCTTTCATCCCCTGCTCGTCCCGCTAAAGCGTCTTGAGGTATTCCAGCAGCGCCCGCCGGTCGGCGTCGGAGAGACCGATGCCGTAGACGTGGCCGCTGTTGCTGTTGCCCTTGAGAGTCGTGTCGAACTCGACGAACGTGCGCTCGCCCTCGGCGGGCTTGTCGCTCACAAAACCGACGCGCGCCTGGTCGTAGACGTCGTTGCCGGCGTAGAACTTCTTCGTGCGCTGGTCCGGCGCCTTCAGCAGGTCGTCGAGCGACGGCACCGATCCGTTGTGCAGGTAGGGCGCGCGCACCCAGATGCCCTGCAGCGGATGGTTGGCGTAGCCGCCGGTCGCGCGGAAGCGATGGAAGCCCCAGGGCTGGCCGCGGCCGATCGTGTTCATGCGGTCGGCCATCGTCTTGTCGAAGGCGAGGCTGCGCTCGGGATCGGTGCCGATCTTCGCCAGCGGCGTCACGGTGCCAAAGTGCTCGCCGGACGGCTCGTGACAGGACGCGCAGAGCTTCTCGTAGATCGGCTTCCCGGCGCCGGCCAACGCCATGTCGATCGGGAACGGATAGCGCGGTGCCGGATGGTACATCAGCCACTGCTTGATGCGCTCGAGGCCGGCGAAGTCGAAGCTCGGCGGATCGAGCACGACGCCGGCGCCGATCGCGGCGCTGAAGTTGCGCTCATCGAGCGAATCGTTGTTGCCGTCCCAATGATGCCAGATGCCCTGCTGCTCGGCCTGGTTCCAGATCGACATGAAGCGGGCAGTGCCAATCGACTTGTCGCCCTTCATGTCGAGATTGAACACCAGCACCTTGTAGGGATTGAAGGTATCGACCCGGCCGGGCCCCCATTCGGGCCGGTCGGCGACGATCGAATCGAACTTCGCGCCCTTCGACGCCAGTGCCTCGCGAAGCTGGGGCATCACGATGTGGCGATAGGTCAAACGCTCGAAGAGGCTGAGCGGCTTGTACTTCTCGATCGCGTCCAGCACGTTGTCGGCCGTGAACTTCTCGCTCCGGCCGCAGGCGAACAGGAACTTGAAGTACTTCATCAGGTTGAGCTGGTGGGCGGGCGCCGTCGTGATGATCATCGGCTGCGACGTCGGGGTCGCGCGTACGGACGCGGTATGGCAGAGGGCGCAATTCGGCCCGACGATCTCGACCGGTCCGATCTGGCGTCGCGAAAAGCCGATCGGCGTCAGCATGCCGGGCTCCTGGATGACGCCGAGGCTGGCATAGCCGCCCGGCAGCTCGGCCGGGCAGATGTCCGGCAGGACGCGGAAGACCCAGTACGGCACGCCCTCGACATCGCTGCCGATCGAGCCGTAGCGGAAGTACATCTCGTCGGTCGCCTGATCGACCGGACGATTGATCCGCGAGATCTGGAGGATGAACGAGAGCGCGATCAGCGGGATGATCGCGATCAGTCCGAGCACGATGAGCTTTCGGCGGGTCGCCGCGCGGCTGACCCGGTCGACGGCGGTCAGATCGTCGGTCTTGTCGGTCATGTCAGTCTCCCCCTCCGCAAGCTCACGGGAACGGCGTCGGCCGGTAGACGGAGCAGATCTCGTCGACCATCGACTGATAGTCCGGGAAGCGGCTGAGCTCGTAGCAGCCGAGCGGATGCTTCGGCGCGTTGAGCAGGCACTTGTTGCAATGCGTGCAGGGCCGGTCGGGCAGGTCGCGGCCGAGCCGCCAGCTCGCCAACAGATCGTGGTTCGCCACCAGCGCACGGGCGATCGACACCGCGTCGAAATCTCCCCGCCGGATATGACCGTCGATCAGGCTGCCGGTCTGCCATCCGCCGGTGCAGATCACCGGGATGTTCACGGCCTGCTTGATCGCACGCGCGCTGTCGGCGCCGACGCCCTCGACCGGCTTTCCCCACTTCTGACGGAACCAGATCCAGTAGAAGATCGGCCGCAGGACGCGGTAGCGGAAGAGAAAATAGTTCCGCAGCGTCCGCGTGCCGCCCGACAGCATGGCGTCGTAGTTGCGCGTGATGGTCTCGAAGGCGAAATCGCCGGGCGGATTGAGCGGATGGGGAAACAGGCTGCCCATCGAGACGTGCAGCGCATCGACGCCGCGGGCCTCCAGCCATTTGCAGACCTGGATGCTGTCGGCCAGCGTATTGCCACGGCCTTCCCACGGGATCACGTTGTTGTAGTCGATGGCGCTGATCTTCATCTGCAAGTGGAAGTCGCGGCCGACCTTGGCGCGGATGGCATCGACGATCTCGAGAACGAAGCGCGCCCGGTTCTCGAGACTGCCGCCGTACTCGTCCCGGCGATCGTTGATGCCCGAGCTCAGGAACTGGGTGATCAGGTAGCCGTTGGCGCCGTGCAGCTCGACGCCGTCGAGCCCGGCCTCGCGTGCCCGCCATGCGCCGTCGGCAAAGGCCGCGACGGTCTCCTTGATCTCGGCCCGCGTCATCGCCTGGCAGGGAAAGCCGTGCAGGGATTCGCTGCGGCTGGTCGAGCTCTGCGCGATGCGATTCTCGTTGGACAGGCCCGGCATGTCCTGCTGACGGCCGGAGTGGCTGAGTTGCATGATGTACTTGCAGCCGTAGCGATGCACCGCCTCGCCCACCCTGCGCCAGAAATCGATGTGCTCGTCGGTGTGGATCGTCGCGTAGTTGGGCAGGATGCGACCGTGCATCGTCACCGGCACGTAGGACGAAATGATGCCGCCGATGTCGCCTCGGGCGAACTTGGTTTCCCAGTTGATGCGCGTGTCGGTGCCCGATCCATCCTCGTTGTCCCAGCGGCCCGAGATGTTGGAGCGCAGGACGCGATTTTTGATCGTGAGATTCCTGCTCAGCTTCAATGGCTGGAAGATTGCGTCAGTGGCCACTGGCTACCCCCTTGCCGACATCTCGCCGGCGGGCTCTCTACTTGGCTGCGGCGTCGCTGTTGAGTTTCTTGCTGAGCTTGTCGCGTGCGCGCTTGAACAGCGCGTCGAACGAATCGGTGTGCTTGGCGAGGTCGTGCATCTCGGAAGAACCAAGCTTCCGATAGCTCTCGAATTGGCTCTCGCTGAAGAATTGATCGATCGTCGGCTGGTGCGGAAAGGCGTCGTGCGCATTGCGATAGGCGCGGACGTCCATCGGCACGTCCGGCAGGTCCGCCGGTTTGACATACAGCAGCTCGCCCTTTTCTCCCTCCGGATAGTGGATCTTGCCGCAAGCAAACCAGCGGACCGGCTTGATCGGATTGCTGCGCGAGCTGATCGCTATCGGCGGCTCGAAGGTGATCTCGACGTCGAGATCGACGCGTATCTTGAGAACGGCATTGCCGAGGTCGGCGAATCCCGCATCGGGATCGGCGCCGGCATCCACGACGACGATGTATCGGCAACGTCGGCGAACCATCTCGTAGAGGCCGAGATTCTCGAAGTGTCCGCCATCGCTGAGATAGATTGCGCCGCCTTGAGCGCTCGACAGTCCCATCAGCTCGCGCGCCAGCGTGACCAGCGCATTGGGCGGCCTTGCCCTGGCAAGTTCGGTCGTCGAAGCGATCGCCGGATTGGGCAACCAGGCGCCGAGCCGGACATTGAACAGCGTCATCAGGAAGGCCGTCGCCGGCGAACTGTGATAGCCCATGCTCGGGCTGGCTGCCGCCCCGGACAGGGCAATGGCCGTACCGAGCGTCACGCCGGTCGGCTCGTCGTCGCGCCCGGTCTCCTGTTCGGTGCCGGCATAGGCCTCGGTTCGGACATAGGCACCGCGCGCTGGATTTCCGGCATTTGCATCTTCCTGCAGCCGCAGAAAGGCCGCGCCACTGGCGCACGGCGAGATCGTGAAGCTCTGGCCCTTGCGTTCGTTCCAGGCGCTGGGACCTCCCGTCGTCTGGTTGAGCGTGACGTTGATCACCGGGAAGAGCATGCGCGGCCGGCCTTCCCAGGCGCGAAGCTCGACCATCCGCGGATTGTCGTTCGGATCGAACCCGGTGAAGGGGTCGGGTGAGCGGTCGAGACGCGCCGACCCGAGAAACCCCCGCACCAGCCGGTTCCGGTAGACGGCGTGCATGGAGAAGCGATTGACGCTGACGCGCTTTCCCAGCCCCCAGGCGAGCAGGCCGGCCAGCGCCATCAGCACCAGTGCGCCGGGCCAACTTCCCTCGGACAGCACGGCGCCGGCCTGGGCAAGCAGAATGAACAGGCCCACCGCAAAGACGGCAGCGGCAAGGTCAGCCGCCACGCGCATCGCCAGCGCCGGGATCCTGCCACGCGCACCGGGCGGCGGCGGTGTCACGGGCGCGTATTTGCCGAGCAGGGCCGAGGCAGGGCCGGCAGCCAGACTGACCAGGAACGGATAGACCACCGTCGACCAGTTGGCTGAACATCCAGGGCGACAGCAGCAGGCAGATGGCGGCGAAGATCGCCCACAACAGCGTCGGAACGACCTTCTCGGCGTTGATCCGCGCCAGCCATTCCCGATCCAGTTCTCCGCGGAAAGCTTCCTTCCTCAACGCGACATAGATCAGTGATTGGACAAGGTGAGCCACGGTAACCGCGAGCGGACCGAGCACGGCGATGTCATCGGCTTTCAGCCCGATGCCGAAATAGAACGCAGCCCACAGGATCAGGGTGGCGACCAGCGAAGCCAGCGTCCACCAACCGAGATTGCGCCAGAACGCCTGGCGGTGCTTGCCGCGCACGGACAGCGCCGCAACGACATAGGCTGCTTCCATCACGACGAAGCCCAGCCAAGGGATCAGATCGCCGACCAGGGCGCCCAACGGCATCACGTGCCGCAGCCACGGTGCCGCGACCAGCGGGACGAGGAACGACCAGGCGAGCAGCGGCCCCACGACATACAAAGGCACGAAGGTGTCGCGTTCAGCCTGCGCCCCTCTTTCGGAAGGGGCATGGCTGGGAAGATGGCACGCGCCGTTGAAGACACCGGCACCGAGGCACGCCAGCCCGACCAGCAGCAGCAGCCAGCTGAACTCGATGCCGATGTCCCTGATCAGCCCGGCATAGACGATTGGCACCAGAACCATGGCGAACAGGGCCGGAACGAAGATCAGCCAGTTCACAAGGCAGTTGCGCACCCACAGGACGATGCCGGCCCAGGTATCGCGCGACGCTATTCCGGGATTGGGCGTGAGAAAGTTGGTGAAGTTCCTGAGCGCCGCCAGTTCGGGCGGCGCCTGCTTCGCGCGCAGCGCTTTTTCGACTTCGGCAATGTCGCCGTTGCGGCAGTGCAGCATCGCTCCCAGCCAGCCGCCGATATAGCCGCCGCCCGATACCGTCGACAGATAGTGGAAGCGGCCCAGCAGGTTGTGACGCGCCAGCGCCTGCAGCACCCCCAATGAAAAGGCCGCGCTGCGGATGCCGCCACCAGAAAGACACAGGGCCGCCTGCTTCTGCCGGAGGGCCTCCGCGAAGTATGATCTGAGCGCCGACATCCGGCCCCGAGGCTTCACCATCGACGCGCGGCTTGCCGTGAATTGTCGTGAACTCTTCCCAAAGGGCACCGGCAAGCGTCAACACCGGCCGCTGGCACCGGCGTACCCGCATGAGACTTCCCCGCTCTCATAACGGGAGTATGAACCCAGAAAAACAACGAAGCAATCGATTGTCCTGCATATCATCGGTACCCTTGTGGTAGAATTGCTACCATGACGGGTTGTCGATAAAGCAACCTCGCCCTGCGCCAGCGGGGAAAACCGCATGTTTGTTCAGCGGTTCTGTCATGAGCGAGGGGGCGACTATGCGGCGAAAGTTTTGGGCCTTCGGCGCACTACTACTTATCGGTGTGGGCACGTTCCTCGTGCTGCACGACCGCGGCCCGCGATCCGGCGAGGTGCAGGACGAGGCAACGCTCGCCAAGCGCGACGCGGCCTCCTTCGCCGCCGCCGATGAGCGCTACTTCGACGCCATGGACAATGGCGAGAAGCTTTCGGACGACGCCGTGAAGGGCCGCAACATGTGGCTGGTGTGGACCGGCGGCAACGACCGCTTCTGGGACACCGTCATCAAGGATTCCTTCGGCACGTTCGACCTGCTCAAGATGATCTCGTCGGCGCCCGGCCTGCCCTACAGCCGCGACAATCGCTGGGCGCATTTCGGGGTGGTCAACGAGCCCTGCTTCGACAAGGCGAGCGGACCTGATCCCAGCCGCTTCGGCCTTTGGCTGGATCGGCGTCGCGCCGACTGCCCGCCCGATCCATTCGCCGACGAAAAGAAGTATCCGGGGGTCAAGATCGGAGCGCGCGGCAGCGACGGCTTGCCGGTGGGCTCGTACTATGGCGAGCCGACGGGCATTGTCGGGCTGCGCCTGTTCCCCAATCCCGATTTCGATGCCGAGGCGCGCCGTCGCTGGGATCCCGAGCGCTACTACAAGGACAAGACGTACTACCAGCAGAAGGACCTGGTGCGACCCTATCGCGTCGGCATGGCTTGCGCCTTCTGTCACATCGGGCCCAGCCCGATCAATCCGCCGCGCGACCCGGAGAGGCCCAACTGGGAGAATCTGAACGGCACGGTCGGCTCGCAGTATTTCTGGTTCGACCGCGTCTTCGTCTGGAACAACGACCCGTCGAATTTCATCTTCCAGCTCCTCCACGCCTATCGGCCGGGCTCGCTGGATACGTCGCTGGTGTCATCCGACAGCATCGTCAATCCGCGGACCATGAACGCGATCTACGCCCTCGGACCGCGCCTCAAGCAGGCCAGGCCGCCCGCCCGCGAACTGCTGACGGGCGGTCAGCTCGACAACAAGCAATTCAACGACTTCGTGTCGTCCGGCCCGCTGACCGAGCTCTACGACAAGCCACATGTCTACACGCCGCGCGTTCTCAAGGACGGCTCGGATTCCGTCGGCGCGCTCGGCGCCCTCAATCGCGTCTATCTCAACATCGGCCTGTTCAGCGAGGAATGGCTGCTGCATTTCCGGCCTTTCATCAGCGTCAAGCCGATGAGCCCGATTCGCATCGCCGACGCCAAGCGCAACTCGGCCTACTGGCAGGCGACCGAGCAGCAGACGATGTACATGGCCGAGTATCTGCTCGCTGCCGGCCAGCCCGACCGGCTGGAGAAGCTGCCGCCCACGGAGCGCAGCAAATACCTGACGGCGGATGCCGCCACGGTCGATCGCGGCAAGGTCGTGTTCGCCGAAACCTGCGCGCGCTGCCATTCCAGCCGCCTGCCCACCCCCGTCGTGGGCATGGAAGGGCCGGGTGCCGAGAACTGCAACGGCCCGAACTACCTGTCGTGCTGGAACAAGTACTGGACGTGGACCAAGACCGACGACTTCAAGAAGCGCATGCGGGAGATCGTCCAGTCGCCCGATTTCCTCAAGGACAACTACCTGTCGTCCGAGTTCCGCGTGCCGGTGACCTTGCTGCAGACCAACGCCTGCAGCCCGCTGGCGCGCAACGCGCTGGCCGACAACATCTGGGACAACTTCTCATCGCAGAGCTACAAGGACCTGCCGTCGGTGGGCAGCATCAAGGTCAAGGATCCGATCACCGGCGCGGATCGGCAGTTCACCATGCCGGCAGGCGGACGCGGCTATACCAGGCCGCCTTCCCTGATCAGCCTGTGGTCGACTGCGCCGTATCTCTTGAACAACACGGTCGGAGACTTCTCGTACGATCCCTCGATCGACGCCCGCATGAAGATGTTCCAGGTCGGCATCGAGCAGATGCTGTGGCCGGAGAAGCGCGAGCGCGATCCCATCCTGGGCGACAAGGGCGTGGGGATCATCGACCGCACGACCGAGACGAGCTGGCTGACGGTGCCGAGCGGCTTCCTGCCGGAAAGCGTGCGCATGCTGCGCACGCCAATCAACTGGCTGCTGCCCGGCAGCGTCACGGAAACCGGAGACCTGAAGTTCGGCCCCATTCCCAAGGGCACGCCGGTAGGCCTGCTCGGGAATTTCGATCCCCTGCCGCAGGAACCTGGCCTGTTCGCAGGCGTCGCACAGGGATGGCGACTGTTGCGCCTGGCTTTGCGCCTGCGGCACGACGTCGTTGCCGTGTCCAACGCCCCTCCAGCCGCAGAGGGGACTGCGCCCGATGCCGCCGCGATCAAGATTTTCACGCCCCTCGCGCGTGAGCTCTACGACCTCAATATCTGTCCGGACTTCGTCGTCAATCGCGGACACTATTTCGGTACCGATCGCCATGGCGACGAGCCCGGCCTGAGCGACGCGGACAAGCGCGCCCTGATCGAATTCCTCAAGACGTTCTGAGCAGCTCGGCCATGACGCAGGCCTCCGCAGCCCAGGACATCTGCGACTATGTGGTCGTCGGTTCCGGACCGGGTGGCGGCACCGTCGCCGCCCGGCTGGCCGAGGCAGGTTGGCATGTCGTCCTGCTCGAGGCGGGCGGCGATCCGCGCGAGCCTCACCGGCGGCGACGCGCTGGCGCCCGAAGCCAGTCGCCTGCCCGATGACTACGATGTGCCGGCCTTCCACCCCTTCGCCACCGAGAACGACGCGCTGTCCTGGCATTTTTTTGTTCACCACTACACCAACCGGACGCAGCGCGAGCGCGATCCGGCCTATTGCCCGACCTGGGACGGACGGCCGGTCGATGGCGTCCTGTATCCGCGGGCGTCCTGCCTCGGCGGCTGCTCGGCGCACAATGCCCTGATCCTGATCGCGCCGCCGGACGCCGACTGGGATGCCATGGCCGCGGCAACCGGCGACAAGTCCTGGCGAGCGGCCAACATGGCGCGTTACTTCAGCCGGCTGGAACGATGCCGCCATCGCTGGCTGGCACGCTTCCTGACCTGGCTTGGCATCGACGACAGCGGACATGGCTGGCGCGGCTGGCTGCAGACCGAAAAGGCACTGCCGCGCGAGGCGCTCAAGGATGGCGAACTGGTAAGGGCCATGAAGAAAGCCGCCCTGGTCGCGCTCGATGACAAGCGGGGCTGGTGGGGGCGCCTGCTGACGCTCCTGCGATCGTTCGGCGACCCCAACGATCGCTCGGCGCTTGCGGCTGCCGCCGAAGGCCTGTTCTACACGCCGCTGACCACGCGCCGCCATCGCCGCAACGGCACGCGCGAGCGCATATGCGAGGTCGCCGATCGCCATCCGTCGAGACTCGACGTTCGACTGCGGGCGCTGGCAACGCGCGTCCTGCTCGACGACCGCAACCGGGCCTACGGCGTTGAATATGTCGAGGGCGCCAACCGATACCGCGCGCACCGGCACGCTTCCGGCCAGCCGGGGACGCCGCGCCAGGTAAGGGCACGCCGCGAGGTCATCCTGGCGGGCGGCACCTTCAACACGCCGCAGTTGCTGATGCTGTCGGGCATCGGGCCGCAGGCTGAGCTGGCTCGCCTGAAGATCGAGACGCGCGTTGACCTGCCGGGGGTCGGTCGCAACCTTCAGGACCGATACGAGGTCGGCGTGGTCAACCGCATGGCCGTGCCGTTCTGGCCGTCTCTGCGCGACGCCTCGTTTCAGCGCAACGACAAGCTATGGCGACGATGGCGCTGGGGGTTCGGCATGTATACCTCCAACGGCGCCGGGCTCAGCGTCATTACCCGCTCGACCAATGCCGAGCCGCTGCCGGATCTCTTCGTCATGTCGCTGCTCGCCCCCTTCAAGGGCTATTTCCCGGGCTATTCGCGAGCGATCGCCGAGCAGCGCAACCGGCTGACATGGTGCGTGCTGAAGGCTCACACGCGCAATCGCGCCGGCCGGGTTACCTTGCGGTCGGCCGATCCGACCGATCCCCCCTCGATCGACTTCCGCTATTTCGACCGCGACGACGATCCCGAAGAGCGGGATTTGCAAGCCGTGGTGGCCGGTGTTCGCCTGGCGCGGCAGCTCGCGGCACCGTTGATCGAATGCGGCATGATCGCCGAGGAGGAAGTGCCGGGAAGCGAGGTAAAATCGGACAAGGAGCTCGAGCAGTTCGTGCGCGATCATGCCTGGGGCCACCACGCTTGCGGCACATGCGCGATCGGCGCGATCAAAGACAACGGCGTGCTCGGCAGCGACTTCCGCGTTCACCGCACGATGGGGCTGCGGGTCGTCGATGCCTCCGTCTTTCCGAGGATACCCGGCTATTTCATCGCCAGCGCCGTGTACATGGCCGCGGAAAAGGCCGCCGACGTGATCCTGGCCGATGCGCTGAACTGACGGGTGCCTCCGTGAGCCTAATCCAATTCCACAGAACGAGCACGCCTACTGACAAAACTTGAATGGCGATTTATACGACGCCGCCGTCCCGCCCCATTTTGAGCCCCAAGTCGCAAATGACTGCTGGCGGGTTTGGGTGGTGCCGGGCCAGCGTGGGAGAATTCAGTCATGTCCACACGCCGCAATGTTCTGAAGCTGGTCGCGGGCGTCGCCATCGTGGGCGGCGTCGCAGGATCGCTCAAGGTCCTGGCCCAAGTGCGCGCCGTTGCGCAGACCGTGCCGCCGGCCACCGATCGCATCGCCCTCAAGGGCTACGATCCTGTGGCCTACTTCACGCTGTCGACGCCGACGCCGGGAATGGCCGAGTACGACTACGTCTATGACGGCGTGCGCTACTTCTTCGCCAATGCCCGCCATCGCGACCTGTTCAAGGCCAACCCGGAGAAGTATGCGCCGCAGTTCGGCGGCAACTGCGCCAACAACATGGCCAACGGCCAGCGTCGCGAATCCGATCCGACGGTGTGGGTGATCATCGGCGACAAGCTCTACGTCTTCGCCGGCGCCGCCGGCGCCGAGCGCTTCCGCCAGGAAGCGCAGACGGCGCCGCTCAAGGCAGCCGCGAACTGGAAGACGCTGAAGAACACGCCGAGCCAGTAGTCATGCCTGACCGCGGGCCTCCAGGGCGCGCCCTCGTCTTACGAGGGCGGAGGACTCATGGGCCGCAGTCTGCTGTCGGCCATGAGGCCTCGTCGCTCGGGCACTCAGCATGCGCGCCTGGAGGACGCGTCCCAGACTAGTTCACCCCCGCCTTGCGCAGGCTTTCCTCGACGCGGCGCTGCAGCGCCGGGTCCTGGAAGCGCGAGCCGAAGCTTGCGATGTCGAAGTGCGGGTTCTTGAGCTTGGCCTGTTCGACCGCATCCTGGGCATCGGCGCTGCGACCGAGCTCGGCATAGGCCGCGGCGAGCGGCAGCTCGAGCAGCGGATAGCTCGGATAGCGGGTGCGTTGCGCTTCGAGCAGGCGCACGGCGTCGCCGTAGCGGCGGGCCAGCAGATAGGCGAGACCGAGATTGAGCGAGGCTTCCGGCCCGATGCTGACATTGAGGCGCATGGCGGCTTCGGCGGTCGCGATCGATTCGTCGATGCGGCCGGTCCACAGCAGCACGGCCGCGCGCGCCAGCATGACCTCGGCGTCGCTGGGATTGAGCTGCAGCGCGCGCTCCGATTCGGCGAGGCCGAGGTCGTACTTCAGGACCGAGGTGTAGGCGCGCGCCAGCACGCTGTGGGCGAGCACGCAGTCCGGATCGATCTCGAGCGCCTTCTGGGAGAGCCGGATGGCGGTCTCGACGTCCTGCTGGGCGAACTCCGACCAGCCGAAGGTCGCGCGCTGGAAATAGATGTCGGCCAGCTCGGCGTAGGCATCGGCGTACGCCGGCGCCATCTGCGTCACCCGCTCCAGCATCTCGCGCGCCATGCGGTTGGCGTTGCGCGTCGGATCGGCGCTGAGCGCACGGGCGCGCAGCAGCATGTCATAGGCATCGAGATTGTCGGTCGGCTTGCGCAGCGCCTGCTGCAGCGCGATCTGCTGCAGGCTCGTGGCCAGGGTGCCGGCGACGCGGCGGGCGATGCGCTCCTGGACGGCGAAGATATCGCTCAGCTCGTCGTCATACTGCTCCGACCACAGCTGCGTGCCGTTCATGGCGTCGCTGAGCTGCACGGTGACCCGCACGCGCTGGCCCATGCGGCGCACGCTGCCGCTCACCAGATAGCGCGCCTTCAAGGCCTGGCCGATCTCGGCCAGCGGCAGCTCCTTGTTCCGGAACGGCAGGACGGCGTTGTAGGAGATCACCGTCAGCTCCTTGAAGCGGCCGAGGGCGCGGGTGATGTCCTCGGTGAGGCCGTCGGAGAAATAGTCCTGGGCGGCGTCGCCGCTCTGGTTGGTGAACATCAGGACGGCGACGGAAAGGCCGCTCTCGGCCGGCGGGCGCGTGATCGCCACGGCATTGTCGAGCAGCCCGCGATCGACGACGTAGGCGAGCCCGCCGCCAATGGCCAGCGCCAAGGCGATGGCGGCGCCCGCGAGCGTCAGGCGACGCACGGGAACCTTCATCCTTGGCGGCCTGGCGCCATCCTGCGACAGCGCCGCGGCATCGAGGGAATAGACCTGGATCGGCCGGTCGATGTTCTTCAGCGCGCGCGAGCCCTGGGCGCGGAACGGCAAAGCGAGCTTGTCGCGCACCTGCTCGTAGACGCTGGCCGACAGCACGATCGAGCCGGGCTCGGCCAGGCCTTCCAGCCGCGACGCCACGTTGACCGTGTCGCCGAACACGTCGTCGTCGGAAACGATGATGTCGCCGAGATGCATGCCGATGCGAAACGCCTGCCGGCGATCGACGGGCGTGCCGGCGTTGCGCTCGACCATGCCGCGCTGCAGCTCGACCGCGGAACGCACCGCTTCGATGGCACTGCCGAACTCGACCAGCACGCCGTCGCCCACCGTCTTGACGATGCGACCGTGGAAGCGCTCGACCACCGGCGCCACCAGCTCGGCGAGATGCGCGCGCAGGTCGACCAGCGTGCCCTCCTCGTCGGCGCGCATCAGGCGGCTGTAGCCGTCGACGTCGGCGACCAGGATGGTCGCGAGCCGGCGGTTGGCGGTGGAGTCCGGCATCGTCGCCGCCGTCAGCCTCCGGCGGCGCGCTTGGCGGCGGGGCGGGCGGAGAGGCGCGCGACGTAGTCCTCAAACACCTTCTCGCCCTTCAGGCCGGACGCGCCGAACATCATGGCGAAGCGGATCTCCGCGCCGACATAGACGTCGGCGGCGCTGAACTTGTCGCCCAGCAGATAAGGTCCCTTGGCGAGCGCCGCCTTGAGCGTCGCGATAACCTCTTCATAGCTACCCCAGCCGACCGCTGCCTTTCGCTCGACGGGCGGGCGATTCATCATCTTGTCGAGCAGGGCCGGCTCGAAGCAGCCGGCGGCGAAGAACAGCCAGCGGTAATAGGCGCCGCGCGAAGGATCGCCGAGCGACGGCGCCAGGCCGGCAGCCGGGAAAGCGTCGGCGATGTAGGCGATGATCGCCGCGGTCTCGGTCACGACCACGCCGCGATGCACGATGGTCGGCAGCTTGCCCATGGGATTGACCGCCAGGAAGGCCGGCGCGCGAGTTCTCCCCCTTGGCGAAGTCGATCGGCACGATCTTGTACGGCGCGCCCGCTTCTTCGAGCATCCAGTGCGCCATCTGCGAACGCGACTGGGGATTGTGATAGAAGACGATCTCTTCCGTCATGACAGCGAATCCTTTGGATCGGGACGGCGCCTCCATACACCCGCACGCCGGGGCTGTCAGGTCGCGCGTCCGATCTCAAATGTCGCTGCGAATTAGCGTCTCACATTGCGTCGAGAGTGTGAAATGTCACAGATACACGCCCTTCATGCCGCCTTCGGGATAGCGCGTGCCCGCGGCCGCGCCGGGCGGCAGCGCCGATGACAGGCGCGCGACCTCGTCGGCTGACAGCGTGACGCCGAGCGCCGCCACGTTCTCGTCGACCCGCTCGACACGCTTGGTGCCGGGAATCGGCACGATGTCGGGCCCCTGTGCCAGCAGCCAGGCGAGCGCCACCTGCCCCGGCTTGCAGCCCTTCTCGCGGGCGACTGCCTCGATGGCGGCGACCTTGGCGAGATTGCGTCCCAGATTGTCGGCGGCGAAGCGCGGATGGCGGCCGCGGCCGTCGCCCTCGGGAATGTCGGACACTTGCCGCACCGCGCCCGTCAGCAGGCTGCGGCCGAGCGGCGAATAGGCAATGTAGGAAATGCCGAGCGCGCGCGTGGTCTTGAGCGTCTCCTCGGCATGCTCGCGATAGAGCAGCGAGTATTCGCTCTGCACGGCGGCAAGGGGATGAACCTTGTGCGCTCGCCGAATGGTTTCGGGCTTGGCCTCGCTGAGGCCAAGAGCGCGCACCTTGCCCGCCTTCACCAGTTCAGCCATGGCGCCGACCGTGTCCTCGATCGGCACCGAGGAATCGACGCGGTGCTGGAAGTACAGATCGATCACGTCGACGCCCAGCCGCTTGAGGCTGGCATCGCAGGCGGCCTTTACGTAGGCCGGGCTGCCGTCGACACCGTTGGCGCCGCCCGGCTGCTGGGTCTGGCCGAACTTGGTGGCCAGCACGACCTTGCCGCGACGGCCGCCGGCCAGCGCCTTGCCTATGAGGGTCTCGTTGTGACCCCAGCCGTACATGTCGGAGCTGTCGAGGAAATTCACGCCGCGGTCGATGGCGTGATGGATGACGCGGATCGCCTCGTCGTCGTTGCTCTTGCCGTAGGCGCCCGAAAGCGACATGCAGCCCAGCCCGATCGGCAAGACGGAGAGATCGCTGCTGCCCAGTGTGCGGTACTTCGGCTGCGTGCTGGCGGTCATGGAGATCCCCGCCTTTTTCAGGGCTCGTCCGGGCGAGAATGGATCATGATCGGCTGAAGAACGAGAACATCAATCCGGGAGCGACGATCGATGCTGACCCGACGAGCGGCGTTCGCCGCGATGCTGGCGACTCGGGCCGGCGCACAGGCCCAGACCGAAGGGCCATATCCCAATCGGCCGGTGCGGTTCATCATTCCGGCGGCGCCGGGCGGACCGACCGATGTGATGGCGCGCGTGGTTTCGGCCGGGCCTCAACGTCAAATTCGGCCAGCCCGCGGTGATCGTCAATCGCGCAGGCGCCGGCGGCAACATCGGCGTCGTGCAGGTCGCAAAGTCGCCGGCCGACGGCTACACGCTGCTGATCGCCTCGACCGGCTTCGTCGTCAATCCGAGCCTCTACCGCGATCCCGGCTACGATCCGTTCAAGGACTTCCTGCCGATCACCGAGCTCGGCTCTTCGCCCAATGTCATCCTGGTCCATCCCTCCTCGCCCATCACCTCGATCAAGCAACTGATCGACAAGGCCAAGGCCGACAAGGAGAAGCTCGACATCATCAATCCGGGCCAGGGCTCGACGCCGCATCTGACGGCCGAGCTGTTGCAGCTCAAGGCCGGCATCCCGGTCGAGAACATCCCCTACAACGGCGCGGGGCCGGCGATCCAGGCGCTGCTCGCCAAGACCACGCCGGTCGGCATCACCGCCCTGCCGCCGGCCCATCCGCACATCAAGTCGGGCGCCCTGCGCGCGCTCGCCATCACGGCGGAGAAACGCTGGTTCGACCTGCCCGACGTGCCGACGATGGAGGAGCAGGGCTTTCCCGGCTTCGTCTCCGAGACCTTCCAGGGCATGTACGCGCCGGTGGGAACGCCCGACGCGATCGTGCAGCGCGTGGCCCGCGACACGCTCGAGGTGCTGGCCGATCCGGCGACGCTGGAGAAGCTGCGCGGCGTCGGCTTCGACGTGCGGGCGAGCGGCCCGCAGGGCCTCGCCCAGCGGGTGGCGCGCGAGGTGCCGATGTGGCGCGACATCATCGTGCAGTCGCGTATCGAATTGCAGTAGAGTCGTGCGACGGTCTCTGCGGGGGAGGTCATGTGGCGGCGCTACGTGCAACGATAGTTCTTGTCCTGTTGCTGGGATTGACGAGCGGCGCCCTTGCGCAAACGCCACCGGCACCGCCGCAACCTCTCCCTCAGGCGCAGTTCGACGCCCTTGTCGAGGCGGTCAAGAAAGCGGTCGCCGACGAGCTCAAGGCGCAGGGCGGAGCCAAGCCGGAGGCCGCAATGCCTGCCGGCGCAAAGGATGCGAACCGGCCGAACGTCTACGGTACCTTCCGACATCGACTGCGTCAGGTCATCAGCGCCCTGCCGCAGGCGAACGCTTCGATACATGGCCTGGCGCGGGCGCTGGACGAAAGCTCGACCGGCGGGCGCGGCACCTGGAGCTTCCTCACGGCTCTGCTGGCAGCGATGGCGGCCGCCGTGGCAGTCGAGGCGGTGCTGCGCGCGGCCCTCGCCCGCCTTAAAATCCGGCTGGCGACAAACGCGGTCCCCGAGAACGGCATGCGCTCGCTCTCGTACCTCGGGCTGCTCGCGCTGTTGGATGGACTGCCCGTCGTGGGCCTGTGGCTCACGAGCGAGTTGGCCTTGACCGCCATGTTGCCGGGGGCTGGGCTGCAGCCACAGTTCGCCCATGCGGCAATGACGGTGCTGTTGATCTGGCGCGTCAACGCTCTCGTCCTGCGGCTGATCTTTCGCCCGGACCTTGCCGCCGCCCGGCTTTGCGAAATCGACGATCACGCGGCGCGCCGCCTCTACGGCAGCATCGTCGGCATGATGTTTCTCTTCATCTTCCTTCGCTTTTTCGCTGCGCAGGTGGCGGCGTTCAGCCCGTCGGATGATGCCATCGCCGCGTCGCGACTGATCACCAGCCCGATTGTCCTTGCGGCCCCCATATGGCTGATCGTCACCGTGAAGGCAGCCGTCCAGCAATGGCTGGGCGGGCTGGGGCGAAACGCGCGCTACGCGGCCTTCATCGGCCGCCACTGGCTGGGGATCGCCATCCCCTTGATCGTCGCGATCGTCGCGACGCAACTCTACGGTGCCATTACCGACCATCTCAACGTGCCGACCGCGTTGCTCCTGACGCTCAACCTCCTTGTCGGCGTGCTGTTGTTCGAGACGCTGTTGCAGGCGTTCGTTCGCCGGCTGGATTCGCAGCTGGAGGGCTTCACGCCGGCCAGCACGATGCCGACCCTGGCCGACGTCGTGGCGCGCTGTATCCGGGTCGCCGTCCTGATCGGCGTCATCGTCCTCATCTGCGAAAGCTGGGTGGTGAACGTCCTCGGACTGGTCGATCCCAATGCCTGGGACCGCCTGACCGGCGAATCGCGCACCGCGGGCATCACGTTGTTCGTGGCCTATGTGCTGTGGGAAGCCTTCAAGTATGGCACCGAGTTCCTATCTGCGACGGCGTGCCGACGATGCCGCCTCGACGGCGACGCGACTCGGCACGTTGATTCCACTGCTGCGCGTCACGGTGGCCATCATGCTCACGGTGGTGGCGCTGCTGATCGCGCTGGAGAACATCGGCGTGAACGTCACACCGCTGCTGGCCGGGGCGTCGGTGCTGGGACTGGCGCTGTCGTTCGGCAGCCAGACGCTGGTGCGCGACATCGTCTCGGGCATCTTCTATCTGACCGACGATGCTTTCCGGGTCGGCGAATTCATCGATTGCGAGAAGGCCAAGGGCACGGTCGAAGGCTTCACGCTGCGTTCCGTCCGCCTGCGCAACCAGAGCGGCCAGCTTCACACCGTGCCCTTCGGCGAGCTCGGCCGCGTCACCAATTTCAGCCGCGACTGGGCCGCGGTCGACTTCACCCTGCGCTTCGCCCGCGACACCGACCTCGACAAGCTGCGCCAGGCGACCGCAAAGGTCAGCGACGACATCATGGAGGTACCCGAGCTCAAGCAGGCGCTGCTCGAGCCGCTCAAGATGGATGGCATCGCCGACGTCGGCGACAATGCGCTGGTGATCCGCTTCAAGTTCGTGACGCGGCCGGGCAGTCCCGGCACGGTGCAGAACGAGGCGGTGAGCCGGATGCTGACAAAGCTCCCGGAGCTCGGGATCGCGTTTGCGAAGTAGGTGCTGCTGCGGCACTCAGACCATGAAAGCGCGATCCTCGGCGCATGACGCCCAAGGTCAATAGATCGTCGGCCGCGATCAATGATTCGCGGAGCGAGCACCAGCATATGTCATGCTGGTGCTTGTCGTGGGAGAGCGGCGGCACCCTGAACGCTCTCTGACGCGCGGCCAAACGCGACGCGGGGGCGCGGCGCTTGCCGTGCGCTGCCGGCGTTGTGCGGTGGGTGGTTTCTCCTCCCTTCGCGCGGCGTCGGCAGCCTTCAGTCTGGGCGCGGTGTTATGCGGATCGGCGACCACGCCTCGCCGGCAGGCTGCGTTTTTCGAGCAGGTCGCCGCTCCGATCGGCGCCCGAGGGCAGCAAGTGGAGAGGCCGTTGCGGCTGCACCTTCGATCAACGTCGAAAATGACGCCGAAGGTCAATGCTCTGTCGACCATCGTCAATGCAGCTTGACGACTGAGAGGCCATAACATCTCGTGAGGCGAGCGCTGGGCTTGCCGACGGCATAGGAGACTGCGGTGTCGTCATCAGCCTCTCTTCAGCTGTGTTCACCTGGTGGGGCATCTACGTCGATGCCAAGCAACGGAGCCAGTAGGCTTCATTTGACGGATCATGCTCATCCGCGATGCGCGACAAGCTAACGACTTTGGGAGTGATCTATGCGAACGCTCGGAAACATCCTTTGGCATTTCCCGTTCTTCGGGTTCGTGACTGCGATCTTCTACTGGCTGCTGGGCCTCTTGCTGACGGTGCTCGTCGTAACCGCGCCGCTCGGCCTCGGCCTCATGGAGTTCGGCAAGTTCCTGTTCGCACCGTTCGGCCGCGCCATGGTCAGCAAGACGGACCTGAAGGTCGAGCAGAACGCCGTGTGGCAAGGTTATTCAACCATCATCATGATTCTGTACCTTCCGTTTGGCCTGATCTTCGTGGTGCTCAGCGCCGTTCAGGTGTTCGTGTCGTGCATTTCAATCATCGGCATCCCCGTCGCGCTGGTCATCGCCAAGTCGCTAGGGACCGTGCTCAACCCCGTCAACAAGGTCTGTGTCCCCTCTTCGGTCAGGGACGAGCTGGCGCGGCGCCAGGCGACCGCCGATGTAGCGAAGTACGTCGGCCCATGAGGCGGCTCTCGGCAGCCACTGCCGCGAAGCCGGACGTGATCGGATGGCGATGCCTTCCGATCCGGAACCGTCCTAGTTCCAGCGCAGCAGGTGCCGTTCCAGCCGGCCGGCGATGACGAAGATCAACATCACCACGACCAGGATCAGCAGGATCAGGGCGAACATCAGCGCCGCGTTGTAGGTGCTCTGGGCGAACGACAGCAGGTATCCCAGCCCGTGCGTCGCCGCCACGAATTCGCCGACGCAGGCGCCGGTGAAGGCAAAGCCCACGGCGACCTTCAGGTTGCCCAGCACCCAGGCCGTGACCGACGGCAGGTAGACATGGCGCACCAGCGCCAGCCGATTGCCGCCCAGGGTGACGACGCGCTCGACCAGCTTGCGGTCGACCTGGCGGATGCCGGTGTACACGGTGAAGAAGATCAGCACCGCCACCAGGATGAAGCTGAGCGCGACCTTCGAGGCGATGCCGATGCCGAGCCAGATCACGAACAATGGCGCCAGGATCACGCGCGGGATGGCGTTGAGCACGCTCATCACCGGCTCCAGCAGCTCGGCAACGAGGGGAATGAGGGCGGCGGCAACGCCCAGCAGGACGCCGACCACGATGCCGAGCGCCAGGCCACCCAGCGCCGCCGAGAAGGTCGCCTCGAGGTGCGGCCAGATGCGTCCGTCGGCGAACAGGTCGACGAGCGCGACCCAGACCCGGCTTGGACTGGGCGCGAACAGCGGATTGAGCCAGCCGGCGCGGCCCGCCGCCTCCCACGCAGCGATCACCAGCGCCAGCGCGATCAGCCGGCGCAGCCAGGCATAGCGCGGATCGAGCATGTTCACGCCGCCTCGGCGCGGTGATCGACCGCGCGCGACAGGTCGGCCCACAGTTGTTCGTGGAGTGGCGCAAAGGCCGGATGGCTGCGCGAATGCACGGGATCGCGCGGCCGCGGGATCGGCACGTGATAGTGCTGGGTGATGCGGGCACGCGGTCCCTGCGACAGCAGATAGACGTCGTCGGAGAGGGTGAGCGCCTCTTCCAGGTCGTGGGTGACGAGCAGCACGCTGATGCCGCCCTGCTCGACCAGCGCCACGACGTCCCGGATCACGCGCGAACGCACGATCGCGTCGAGGGAGGCGAACGGCTCGTCCATCAGGATCAGCTTGGGCCGGCGCGCCAGCACCTGAGCCAGCGCGACACGCTTGCGCTGGCCGCCGCTCAGATGGCGCGGAAAGCGGTCGCCGAATCCGGCAAGGCCAAGCCGCTCGAGCCAGGTGTCCGCCTCGACCAACGCCTTGCCGCGCTCCATGCCGTTCAGGGTGAGCCCGAGCACGACGTTGTCGCGCGCCGTCTTCCACGGCAGCAGCGCATCGTCCTGGAACAACAGGCCGATCTCGGCGTGGCTGAACGTCGTCTCGACCGCGCCCGACAGCGGCTGCTGCAGGCCGATCACGGCGCGCAGCAGGCTCGACTTGCCCGAGCCCGAGGGGCCCACCAGGCTGACGAAGCTGCCCTCGCCCACGGAAAGGCTCGCCCGCTCGAGGACCGGTTCGCCGCCGTAGGAGATTGTCAGATCACGGACGTGCAGCAGCGGTCAGCCCCCGGCGATCGAGGTGTCGTGCAGCCCCGAGATGCTGGCATCGGGCTTGATCAGGCCGCCGACGATCAGGCTCTGCTGGACCCGCTTGGCGGAGTTGAGGTCGATGGTCACCGCTTCGGGGTAGAGCGATTTGCGGTGCGCCAGGATGATCTCGCCGAACTCTTTTAGATCGAGGCCGGTCGTCATCTCCTTGGGGAAGGCGGCACTCAGCTGGTCGCCGCTCATCGTGCGCAGCGCCTTCAGCGCATCGGCGAGCGCCTTGGTCAAGGCGATCATCTCCGGCTTGCGCTGCTCGATCTCCTTGCCCCGCACCGCGACGCCCATGAACTCGAAGGACCCGCCGAGATGGCTTTTGGCCTCCTCGAGATCCATGGCGTTCATCAGCACGCGCCCGCCGGCCCGCTTCACCACGGTGAGCGCCGGCTCCTGCACCAGGCCGACATCGACCTGTCCCTGGCGCAGGGCCTCCAGGAGATTGACCCCCATGGTGGCGAACTGGACCTTGCGCGCATCGGCGCCGGCCTGCTTCAGGAGATAAAGCGTGAGCGCGTGGTCGGCGGTGCCCAGCGCATTGATGCCGACCGTCTTGCCCTCGAGATCCTTGATCGACTTGATCTTGTCGGCGGTCTTGGGCGCGGTGGCGATGGCGAACAGCGGCAGCCGCCCGGTCACGGCGAAGCGGCGGATGTCGGCGCCGACATTGGCATAGGCCTGGATGGCGACGTCGAGCGAGGTGGCGGCGTAATCGACGGCGCCGCCGACCAGCGCCTGCATCGCCGCCGTGCCGCCGCGGGTATAGACGAACTGCACGTCGAGGCCGTGCGTCTTGAAGATGCCGGCCGAGCGCGCGACTTCGTAGGGCACGCCGCACAGGAGCTGGCTGCAGTAGGCGAGCTTGATCTGCTTGCCCTGCGCGATCGCCGGCGCCGCCTGCCCTGCCGAAAAGGCGGTGGCGATCAGCCCTGCTCCCTTGAACAGCGAACGGCGGGACACGTCGGTGTCGGGGACCCGGGCGGTGGTTTCATCGCAGCAGCCCATGACGAGCCTCCAACCTTGCGAGGCTCTTCCATACGCAAGGTTACACGACCCGACAAGTCGCCCGACCAGCCCGCCGGACCTGCATGAAATTTTATCCTCTGATGTGCGCCGACGAGCATCGCTTTTTGCTGTCTCACGGTGATGATTAGCGATCGGCACAGCGGCAAGACGAAAGGATACCTGATGGCTACCGACACCCAAGTATTGGTGGTGGGCGCAGGTCCCGTAGGCCTGTTCATGGCGGCTGAGCTCAAGCGGCACGGCGTTTCCTGTCGGATCGTCGACAAGAATGACGGGCCTACCCACGATAGCCGTGCTGTTGCCGTTCAAGCGCGCACGTTGGAAATCCTCGAGTTTGTCGGCCTTGCGGACGAGTTCGTTCAGGCGGGCAATATCTCCCATGCCAAGGCCGCCTATACGTCCGACCACAAACTCATCAAATACCTGACCTTTGACGAGTTGGACTCGGCCTTTCCCTTCATCCTGCAACTCCCGCAGAGCCAGACGGAGCGCTTGTTGGCGCGCTATCTGGCGCGTCTCGGCACGGAGGTGGAACGACGTGTCGAACTCGTTGCGTTCGAGCAGCGCGAAGACGGCGTGCGCGCGACGCTTCGGCTTCCCGACGGCGGGCAGGAGACAGTCGACGTCTCCTTTCTTGTCGCCTGCGACGGCGCCCACAGTACCGTTCGCCACGCCCTCGGCGTCTCGTTTTCCGGCGACGATTACCCCACCGATCTCATCTCGGCAGATGTCCGGGTCGACTGGAAGCTGCCTCGCGATGAACAGCTCTCCTTCTTCGCTGCCGAAGGCATGCTGACCGTTTTCCCACTGCCGGGAGGTCGCGCTGCCATCGTTGCCGATGCCGGCCCAACCCAGGAAGATCATCCGCCGCCGGGAGCGCCGGCCTTGGAGGATCTCCAGGCGATGTTCAATGCCCGCACCCCGGGCGGCGTGCTGAGCGATCCCATCTGGAGCGTTCGATATCGTGTCCACTGCCGGCAAGCGGAGCGATATCAGGCCGGCCGTGTCTTCCTGCTCGGGGACGCGGCCCACATCTGCTCCAATATCGGTGGCCAGGGGATGAACACCGGGATGCAGGATGCATACAATCTCGGCTGGAAACTCGGACTGGTGTTGAACGCCAAATCCCCGGCAAGCCTTCTCGACAGTTACCATCCTGAGCGTCACCAGGCCGGGCAGGAGATGCTCTGTCTGTCAGATCATCTGCACCGGATTGCGCTTCGTGAGGAGCTGCATCTTTCGCTCTCGGAGGGCGTCCGACAGAAACTGGCCAGGGTTCTGGCCAACCAGGAAGTGATGCAGCAACGAATGCGCAGAGCCGTGGCAGAGCTGAACATCGGCTACCGCCATAGCCCCATCGTCGCGGAGCACCACCACTTCCTGCCAGGACTTCACGGGGCGCACGCCAGTGTCCATGGGTGGCATGAATTCGGCGCCGGGCCACGCGCGGGAGACCGCGCCGTCGATGCCCGGCTCATGCTTCATCCTGGACGTGAACCCGTCCGGTTCTTCCAGAGATTGCGGGGAACCAGGCACCACGTGGTGTTGTTCGCTGGGGCGCTCGCGACGGGAGAAACGCATCAACAACTGCAAGCCTTGGCCGATGCAATCGTGCAGGCGCACCCGGAGCGCATCGAAGCGCATCTGATCGTGCCGCACGAGCTCCCCGAGGACCTTTTAGTCAAAGGCGACATACTCTTGGATCCGAGGGGCGAGCTGCATCATCGCTATGGAGCGCGAAGCGCCTGTCTGTATGTGGTCCGTCCCGACGGCTATATCGGCTTCCGCAGTCAACCTCCTGATGCCGAAGCGCTAAGCTCTTACTTCACCCGGATATTTCTCTAGAGGGAGAGACCATGAAAATCCTTGTAGTCCACGGTGCCGGCATGAACATGCGCGGCAAGGCGCAGGTCGAGATCTTCGGGCCGATGACGCTGCCGGAGTACGACTCGAAAATCCGTGCCTATGCCGACGAGCTCGCGGTGGAGATCGAGATCTTCCATTCCAACATCGAAGGCGAGGTGATCAACCGCCTCTACGCGGCGCACGACGAGGGCATCGCGGGCGCGATCATCAACCCGTCCGGATACTCGCGCGGCTATCCGGCGCTGGTCGCCGCCATCGGCAATGTCGGCTTCCCCACGATCGAGGTCCACATCTCCAATCCGGCGCGGCGAGGCGACGTCTCCGAAGTGACGAGCACCTGTCTCGGCAGCGTTACCGGCTTCGGCATCGCGGGCTACGCGCTCGCCTTGCGCGGTCTCAGGGACCGGGCCAAGGCCCGGGGTTAGGAGAGCGCCAGGGAGCGCGGCGCGCGCACCGTCGCTTGAGTCCGCAGGGACGGCATCGGAAATCCGGAGCTATCGGAGACAGCACACCGGCCGGCGGTCACTTGCACTCGGGTGCAAGTGAAGGCGGGAGCGCCAGTCCAGCCGGGAGACCTGAGCCGGCCTCCAGCGGGCTCCAATACAGCTAGTCGAATGCGCGGTTCATATGAACGCGCGCATGCGATCAGCACCGAGGCGCGGTGCGGGTACGGTAGCCATCGTAGTACTGGCTTCCGCAGACGACCTGCTGCTGAACGACGTCGTCACGATACCCGTTCTGACCGCGGTTCGTCACGGTCACCGAGGTATAGCGACGGCCGTCAGCCTGGTTGTATGCCCATTCCCTGCTGATTGCTAGTACGGCGCAGGCTGCGAATAGCCATACCGTGATGGAGCAGGAGCGTAGCCGCTGTTGTAGTACGGGTTGCCGTAGGCCGGTGCCGGCTGATAGGAGCCGCGTCCATAGCCTCGTCTTGGCACGCCGCCCCGGTCATGCCGATGCCCACAACGAGCATCAGTCTCGGAAAGAGCCTCAACATCTCTATTCCTCCCAGCGAAATGTTTGAACGTCCCCACTGCTCGACAATTCGTCCTCTTAAGACGGACAACGGCCTGGGGATCGAATAGGTTCCTGGCTACCGCATTGGCGCAGCCAGGCCTGCAAGGCCCGTTAGCGCCTTCTCGGCGGATGCGGAATCGACCGCACCACCTGCCGCGCTGGCTTGTCCTCCCGCTGCCCGTGATACACTAACTGCCCCGAACAGGTTGTCCGCCGGCGATCACCGAAGACGGGACGGCCGGGCACGCGTACCGAGTTCGCCACCGACGGCGGGTGTTAGAGCGGGGGCTTGCGGGGTGGAGCCTGGAAGCTCGCGGACTTTCCGGGTGCCCTGGAAGGGCCCGACCGAACCAACTTAAGGTGGCTAGATTGGTGGGTACGGGGAACCAACCTGGCAAAAATCCCCAAATCTATTGGTCTTCCTTGTAAAAACTGGCGGAAAGGGTGTCCGCCCCGATAGCGTTCATTAAAATCTCGACTTGTCCACGAAGCCCACAAAGACAGGGAAATTGCATTATGGAGGCTGGTGGCCGGCTGGACGATCCGGATACCACACTCGATATTCGCCGGGAGGCGGCAAGTGACCCTCAGGTATCCGAGGTGCATAGGGATACCCCTGGTCGTAACCGTAGCCACGGTCATCGCCGCGGTAGGGCTGTTGGGCGGTAACACCGCCGCGATCACCCCTGCCACAGCCCTTCCTGCTTTCGTCCTTTCAATCGTCAGCTTGTGCTGCCCAGCACCCAAAGAGCACTGACAGCACAGTCACTACGGGCAAGGTCGCTTTCATCCTTAAGCCTCCTCAGAGCCCTGGCAACGCCGTTTCGACCGATGGCCTCCCCAGCGGCTATTTATGTTGAAGGTTGAGTTTCGGCCGACATATCGTTCATTTTCCAGGTAGTTCCGTCCCAATCGCGCCTTAGTCAACGCTGCCTGCATCCGGTAGCATTGGTTGAATGCAGCGCGACCTGCAAATCGCTGCCGGGGCAGCCATCGCCACCATTGCTCCCGGCGTGGCTCTCTGGGCACTGGGCCTTCCTGCCGCCGCCGCATTGCTAGCGATTCTCGCAGTCATGGTTCTAGCGATCCTGGCCCTGGACCGTCGCTGGTACCGCCAGGTCGTCGCCCGTATTGACGCACAGTCGGTGCATCTGCGGAGCACGATCGGTGCGACGGTCGACGCTGGCGACATGCAGATCTATTGATCGGACCATGCCATCAGCCCCGAGACGTTAGCGCTGATTCGTCACTTGATCGATTTACTCGACCTTTGGTCGGTGCTGGAGCTTGGCTCTGGAAATCTCGACACTGCTGCTGGCCAGTGACTTCCGCCGCCGAGGGTCCGGCCACGTAATGACAATCGACGACGACGAATGCTGGGCGGGGCAGACCAAGCTCAAAATCAAGCGGCATAAGCTCGACGACTTTGCCGAGGTGCGCGTCGTGCCCCTCGTTTCCGTCGATACGTCCGGTCGGCTCGGCAAGCGGTACGACCTGTCGACGCTTGAGAACGGGAGCCGGTTTGACCTGATTCTCGTCGATGAACCGCCGGCCTGGCATGGAGACGATACCGCGCGTCTGCCGGCACTCTATCGCCTACGGCACCATCTTCCCGACCGGGGCCGTTCTGGCATTGGACGACGCCGCGCGGGCCGGAGAGCGCAATATCACGCGACAAATGGAAGCGTGACTTTCCTGATCTGCATTTCCGGACGGTCCACATCGGGCGCGGTCTTTTGGTGGCCAGCGTAAACAAGGCGGCACTCGATCTTCTACCTGCTTAAAAAGCGCGCAGTCTGTTCGCCCTTGCGCCGAAAGGACCGCGCATCATGGGCTGATTAGTGTGGGATAAAATGCGGGATGAATCTGGGACCTATCTTGTAAAGTTCATCTGATGTTGGCTTTTTGAAGAGCTTTGGCGGAGGATTGGAAACTCGGATCCAACGGTCTCCGAATTTCTGGCGTTTCCATTGCCTACCAAAAGCCCTGTCGAATCACGCTGTCGGATCGCGCACACGGGCTCCCCTATCGGGGTTCATGAGGTCCCGCCTTTCAAGGGGCGGCTTCTATTGTTGCGTCGACACGCCCGTGCCTTGGCCGACGTCGAGATCGTGATCGCCGAAGAGATGCAGCCCGAGAAAGAGAACGGCGACGGCAAGCACGGCCCACGTCAGCCACGTCGCAGCCCGCGACTGGATCATTTCGCTGGCGGCAGGTGCGGCTCCGGCGGCGCGTCCGCCTCCCACCGATGGAATGACCGCCGCGCTCCGCCCCGGCAGCCAGTTCACCAGACGAGCGGCGATCGCCTCCGACTCCGAGGCCTTCCAGTCCCCTTCGGGAAGCATGGCAATCGTCACGGCGAATGCCCGAGCTGCGGTTTCCCTGGGCAGATCCGACAGTCGCGCGGCTTCCCGCCACGGGTCGAAGCCCAGCCGGGTCAACGCCGTCAGGACCGTGAGCGGCAGCCCGACTTTCTCCTCGCCGACGGCGGCGAAGAGAAACGCGTTGTACTCGGAGTGACCGAGCGAATATTCCGGACGCAAGGTCATGACGCCTCCTGTTCGTTGTCATCGCGGGCGAGGCTGCTCCCCCGCGACGACGAGAACGCGGGCTAAAAGCCCATATCCCGCCGCCCATGCCGCCACCGGGCATTGCCAGGTGGCCCGTTCTTGGCCGGCACTTCGGCCACCATCGCCTCGGTCGTGACCAGCAGACCGGCGACCGACACCGCGCCCTGCAGCGCCGTGCGGACGACCTTGGTCGGATCGATGACGCCGGCCTTGATCATGTTGACGTATTCCGCCTTCTGGGCGTCGAAGCCGAAATTGACGTCCTTCTGGTCGAGCATCCGGCCGGCGACCACCGCGCCGTCGAAGCCGGCATTCTCGGCGATCTGGCGGACCGGCGCCTGCAGGGCGCGGCGCACGATCTCGATGCCGACCTGCTGGTCGTGGTTGGCGCCCTTCTTGTTCTCGAGCACGCGCGTGGCATAGAGCAAGGCCGCACCGCCGCCGGCGACGACGCCTTCCTCGACCGCGGCCTTGGTCGCATGCATGGCGTCCTCGACCCGGTCCTTGCGCTCCTTGACCTCGATCTCGGTGGCGCCGCCGACCTTGATGATCGCCACGCCGCCCGCCAGCTTGGCCAGCCGCTCCTGCAGCTTCTCGCGGTCGTAGTCGGAGGTCGTCTCCTCGACCTGCGCCTTGAGCTGCGCGACCCGGCTCTCGATGTCCTTCTTCTTGCCCGCGCCGTCGATGATCGTGGTGTTGTCCTTGTCGATGCGCACCCGCTTGGCGGTGCCCAGCATGTCGAGCGTCACGTTCTCGAGCTTGATGCCGAGATCCTCGCTGATCTCCTTGCCGGCGGTCAGGATCGCGATGTCCTCGAGCATCGCCTTGCGGCGATCGCCGAAGCCCGGCGCCTTGACGGCGGCGACCTTGAGCCCGCCGCGCAGCTTGTTGACCACCAGGGTGGCCAGCGCCTCGCCCTCGATCTCCTCGGCGATGATGAGCAGCGGCCGGCCCGACTGCGCGACCAGCTCGAGCAGCGGCAGCAGCGACTGCAGGCCCGCCAGCTTCTTCTCATGGATGAGGATGTAGGGATTTTCGAGCTCGCACGATCATCTTCTCGGCGTTCGTGACGAAGTACGGCGAGAGATAGCCGCGGTCGAACTGCATGCCTTCGACGACCTCGAGCTCGGTCTCCATGCTCTTGGCTTCCTCGATGGTGATCACGCCATCCTTGCCGACCTTGTCCATCGCCTTGGCGATCATGTCGCCGATCGCCTTGTCGCCGTTGGCCGAGACCGTGCCGACCTGGGCGATCTCCTCACTGGTCGACACCTTCTTGGAGCGGTTCTTGAGTTCTTCGATCACCATTTCGGCGGCGAGGTCGATGCCGCGCTTGAGGTCCATCGGGTTCATGCCGGCGGCGACCGACTTGGCGCCTTCGCGCACGATCGCCTGGGCGAGCACGGTCGCCGTGGTGGTGCCGTCGCCGGCGGTGTCCGACGTCCGGGTCGCCACCTCGCGCACCATCTGGGCGCCCATGTTCTCGAACTTGTCCGAGAGCTCGATCTCCTTGGCGACGGTGACGCCGTCCTTGGTGATGCGCGGCGCGCCGTAGGACTTGTCGAGCACGACGTTGCGGCCCTTCGGACCGAGCGTGACCTTCACCGAATTGGCCAGGATGTCGACGCCGCGGATCATGCGGGCGCGGGCGTCGCCGCCAAAACGTACTTCTTTTGCTGCCATGGTTTTATTCCTTGTTCTTGAAATGCTTGGACGATCAGTCGACCGGCCTTACGCCGCCTTCTTCTTGGCGATGGCGATACTTGGGTCTTCGATGACGCCCATGACGTCCGACTCCTTCATGATGAGGAGATCCTCGCCGTCGAGCTTGACCTCCGAGCCGGACCATTTGCCGAACAGGATGCGGTCGCCTTTCTTGACGTCGAGCGGCACCACTGTGCCCTTCTCATCGCGGGCGCCCGGGCCGACGGCGACGATCTCGCCTTCCATCGGCTTTTCCTTGGCGGTGTCCGGAATGATGATGCCGCCCTTGGTCTTGCCTTCTTCCTCGACACGCTTGACCACGACGCGGTCGTGAAGCGGACGGAACTTCATGGTTCTTCCTCCAAATTTTCGGGTTTTGGTGTGAGCGCCTAACACGCGCTGCAACAACTGGTAGAGAGATGGTGCGCCTTGATCAACTAACAAGCGATATCTGCTCGAAATGATCCCAGTCCTCGCTTTTTCAGCTCGTCGCGGGCAAAACCGATCCTAGTCCCGCCGCGGCCCAATTTTACGGGATCGACGCTGATGACCTGTGCGTGTCGCTTGTCGCCGAGAGAGCGGATCTGCTCAGGTTACGTTATGATCAGTAAAGACGCTGTCCGGCGGGTCGGCATCGAGCGGTGTTAATCGAGGATCGAAGCGGAACCGCGTGCCGCAATAGGGACAGGGGATGGAGTCCGCCTCGCGCATATTGATGTAGATGTGCGGATGGTCGTGCGGCGGGGACACGCCGATGCAGTTGAACTCCTTCACCCCGATGCAGATTTCCGGGACGCCGCGGTCGTTCCTGAACTTCGGATAGCCGCTGCCGGACACGACTTAAAGCCGTTGTGAATGGTGGAGGTCTGCACAGTCCGCCGCCCCGGGTGGGGGTCGGGTTAGTATCGGTGAACAGGATGTCCTCGTCGCTAGTTGTAAGTCGCGAACCGTCCCGCGACCGCGGACCGTCCGCAAACCGGCGAGCGGCGTCGGCGAAGACGCGCGTGCAGCGGCGCGCATGAACAGGGTCCCTTATGTGTTGGCAAGATATCAAGAGCCTTCGCCAACTCTAGGTAAAGAGGATTCGGCGCTTCGCGGCGCTCTCGAGGAATGCGCGTACCCTTGCAGGCGTCGGCAACCGATTGTCCTCGCCCAAAGTTCGGCATTGTCTGCAGCAACAATTGACCGCCGTCGGACCCGATGGAGGAGATAGAAATCCTGTTTCTCGTTGCCATGGCGGCGAGCACTAAGGCCAATCCGGCGCCACCTTGTGGCGCCCCACCTGGCTAGAACGCTCCGCCGCGTCTGGCGCGAGGAGCTCCCTAAGCGCAGCGCCGTCAGACGCAGTTGATTTGCGGTCGCTACCTCTAGGCCATAGCTATGTGCACCTAAAACCTTATCCGGCATCTCCGTCGGCGCTGTTGTTGACGGGAATGCGAGCCATGGTCGTCCCGCACCGAGCCTCCGGCATCGGCGATGGTGTTTGGCCATCGCCGATGGACAGGCGCTGCGATGACTAAGCTCGTCAGCTCTTGGGCGTGGGCGGAGTCGCCAGCATCTCGGCACAGGCACGCGCGACATCGGAGTCGGTGGTCTTGCTGCCGGGCATGAGCGCATAGCCGCTCTTCTCGACGACGTCGCCGCGCTCCCACGTGCTCGCTTTGGCGAGTTCAGCGATTTTGGCCGGGCCGTCGCCCTGGGCGCGGAACCGGTCGGCGCAGATCGGCGCCAGCGCCACCACGACGGCGGCGTGCGCGGCCGTTGCCGCATCCTTGCGGGCGGTGCCGCCGGTCACCCAGCCACCCCAGCTGAAGCCGATGATCATGCAGGCCACGGCGCCGATGACGACGCCCCACACCATAGGCTTGGTATTCGTTGGAAATTTCATGGCAAATCCTTTCAGGGCCGGAGCGCGGCCATCAGGTCGGGCGCACGCACGATCGCTAGCCGACGATCAACAGGAAAAGGAAAAGCGGAAACAGGACGGTTGGTACGAGCCAGTCGCGCAGGCATGAACTCGATCCAGCGAGGCGCGTGCAATACTAATAGCTGGGGCTCCCTATCGGGAATTCCATTCACGTCTGCGTGCTTAGTTGGCAGCTGTATTCGCCGCGTGCCTACCGATAAGAGTGGTTTTCCAGTGAAGCGCGTCTTTGCCACCAAAGGAACCGATCTGGAAAAGACGAGTTTCGGCGATGGCGCCTCGTTGCTTAGCTCGCTCGCTGCAGTGTTCGACTAACGCCGGCCGTCCGCCTCCACGACGGCGGCCCATTCCACGGGATCGACGCTGACGACCTGATGGGTGGCGCCTGTCGCGGGCAGGGCCGGCAGATGCAGCATCGTCGCCGAGCGGCGGAAGGCGACGAAGGACAGGCCGGAATCTCCTCTTCCTCCGTCACCAGGCGGTAGGTCCCGGCGGGCTGCGCCGTCTCCAAGGCGGCGAGCACGAAGGGATGGCGGAACGTGACCATGGTCTCGATGGTGCGCATGCGGCCATCATACGCGCCTGCGCGCTCAGGCTTGATCTCTCAATTAAGGCGGCGCCCGCATTGGACGCCCGCACCTGCAAGGTATAGTGCTTGTGCACCATCGCCCAACAAGGCTTCGGCTTGTGATGGCTGAGAGAGCCGTGCACTCCCGCCCAACCTGCGAGGTGCACTTATGGGTAACTGGCTCGTCCCGCCTGTCCTGTTCCCGACATTCCTGATTTTGTTGATCGTCGGCCATGCTTTCGTGCCGGCGTCGACTTGGTGATTGCCGATAGTCCACACCATGCGAGGCTAGTCGAAGCAGCGACCGTTACGGAACTCCGCCATTTCGCCCTTGGGCGGCTTTTGCGCCAAGGGTTGCAACGCCGGAAGGGCTTTCGACGCGGGAGCTTGGAGAAGCTGCGGAAACCCTCGCTACCTGGAAATCGGCCGATAAGGCTCTCGCAGAATACCACGCCCATCGTCGAAACGTCGCCCATGCCGATCCCTTCACGGCCAGTACGGCAACCGACCAGTGATCAAACACGATCGCCGCATCGCCTCGCTGTACAAAAAGAGCGCCCTGGGCGATTTCTCTTGCAAAGACCCCGACACGCTCGAGCGTAGCAACCTCGATGTGGGGCTCCCTTCTGCCTGGAAAGCCGTACATTGTACGCGCTCATGCAGCGCGCCTTGGGGCGCACGCAATCAATTTCCCTATGGGATGACGGCGATCCCATCCGCAGCGAGCTTTTCAGCGTCGCGCGGAGCGCGGCCCCGTCTCTTTCAGCGAAGACTGAGGCGCATCGCGTCGACTACTCACGGAGAACGACGTTCAGCAGCGAGGAATGCACCTTGATGTGGCCGTTGTATTCGATCAGGCCGAGCTTGCGGAACTTGTTCAGGAAATAGTTGATGCGGGAGCGCGTGGTGCCGACGCGCGCGGCCATCACTTCCTGGCTGATCGGCGTCACGACGGTGCGCAGCTCCGCCTCCTGGCCGACCTGTGCCAGCATGATGAGCAGGCGGGCCAGGCGCTTCTGGCTCAGAGCAAATGGT
>CAWKFT010000011.1:0-1150000 GCA_963848975.1 uncultured Alphaproteobacteria bacterium | reverse complement strand
GGCATGTGTAGGATAGGTGGTAGGCTTTGAAACCCGGGCGCCAGCTCGGGTGGAGCCACCCTTGAAATACCACCCTTATTACTATGGATGTCTAACCGCGGCCCGTTATCCGGGTCCGGGACAATGTATGGTGGGTAGTTTGACTGGGGCGGTCGCCTCCCAAAGAGTAACGGAGGCGCGCGATGGTGGGCTCAGAACGGTCGGAAATCGTTCGCTGAGTGCAATGGCATAAGCCTGCCTGACTGCGAGACTGACAAGTCGAGCAGAGACGAAAGTCGGTCATAGTGATCCGGTGGTCCCGTGTGGAAGGGCCATCGCTCAACGGATAAAAGGTACGCCGGGGATAACAGGCTGATGACCCCCAAGAGTCCATATCGACGGGGTTGTTTGGCACCTCGATGTCGACTCATCGCATCCTGGGGCTGGAGCAGGTCCCAAGGGTATGGCTGTTCGCCATTTAAAGCGGTACGTGAGTTGGGTTCAGAACGTCGTGAGACAGTTCGGTCCCTATCTGCCGTGGGTGTAGGAATATTGAGAGGATCTGTCCCTAGTACGAGAGGACCGGGATGGACGTATCTCTGGTGGACCTGTTGTGGCGCCAGCCGCATAGCAGGGTAGCTATATACGGACGGGATAACCGCTGAAGGCATCTAAGCGGGAAACCCACCTTGAAACGAGTATTCCCTGAGAGTCGTGGAAGACGACCACGTTGATAGGCCGGGTGTGGAAGTGCGGCAACGCATGAAGCTTACCGGTACTAATAGCTCGATCGGCTTGATCGTTCTCATTGCTTGTGCCCACGCGGCGATGCCCGCGCGGCAGAGCCCAGCTTCTCGAACAATGTGCGTTTCGCCGACCTGGTGGTTATGGCGGAGCGGCTGCACCCGATCCCATTCCGAACTCGGCCGTGAAACGCTCCAGCGCTGATGGTACTTCGTCTCAAGACGCGGGAGAGTAGGTCGCTGCCAGGTCTGCAAAACGCACATTGTCAATCTTCTCTCACGATTGCCCGCCAAGGCGGCGGCCAAAACCGACTTGACGGCCATTTGTTCTGTCGGAACAGGAGTTCGGCGCGAGGTCATGTCTCGCATCCGATGTTGGCGCGGGGTGGAGCAGCCCGGTAGCTCGTCAGGCTCATAACCTGAAGGTCACAGGTTCAAATCCTGTCCCCGCAACCAACGTTTCAAAATCCAAGCCCCGATCTTTCGATCGGGGCTTTTTTGTTTGCCGGCAAGGCATCGATTTTCGCTCGACGGGCTCCGCCGCAATGAAGCAAAGCGCATCGGAAAGCAGGGGCGATTTGCCTAGCATTCGGCACCCGGAGGATGCTCGAGGTCGTACTGGAACCGAGGGCTGTGATGCATGGACAGCGCGAAGAGACGCTCGGGCGGGAGGAGCTGCGCGCCTCTTTCTCGGCGGCTGCTTGTGATGGTAGAAGCAGAGGTCTTGGCGCAGGCAGATGACGACCGGAAACGTCATCCCAGCGGAAACCTGACAGCCAACACAGACCGTACCGGATCGGCTGAGGGGCCACGGCGGGAGGGACTAAATGACCGACGACGTCGACGTCCCGCGTGTTGCGGGTCAGGCGAGCTACGACCTCACCGGCCGCGTCGCCGTCGTGACCGGCGGTGCAGCCGGCATCGGGGCTGCCATCGCTGGCGCGCTGCGGGACTCCGGCGCCGAGGTCTGCGTGTGGGACCTTTCCCCAGGCCCCGACGGGGTCCGCTGCGACGTGGCTGACAGTCGGGCGGTTGCCGATGCGGTCGCCGAGACCCGACGCCGGCGCGGCCGCATCGACATTCTCGTCAACAATGCTGGTTTCTCAGGCCCGACACTTGCCGTCGCCGAATTTCCGGAAGATCAGTGGCGAAGGATCCTGGACGTCAATCTCACCGGAACATACCTGGTCAGCAAGGCCGTGGCCGCCGTGATGGTCCCGCAAGGCTGGGGCCGCATCGTCAATATCGCCTCACTCGCCGGGAAGGAGGGCACGCCGAACTCGGCAGGCTACAGTGCGTCCAAGGCCGGCGTCATCGCGCTCACCAAGGCGCAGGGGAAGGAACTTGCCCGGACCGGCGTGCTGGTCAACGCCGTTGCCCCAGCCGCGATCAAGACCGCGCTGCTCGACCAGATGCAGCCGGAGCATGTCCAGACCATGATCGCCAAGAGCCCGATGCAGCGGCTCGGAACCGTCGAAGAAGTCGCGGCACTGACGCTGTGGCTCTGCTCGTCCAGTTGCACCTTCAACACCGGGGCCATCTTCGACCTTTCGGGAGGACGGGCGACGTATTGAGGCGTGTCTGCGCGCTGCCCGAGGGTCGGGCGGAGCCGGTCACATGCGCCCAGGACCAACGGCAAGTCAGAGTGCGCCAGCAGGTTGGCTGCGCGAGTGGGCCGGCTGGTACGCCGGCCGTCAGGCCGGCGCCAAGCACCGCGTCGCCCGGCGTCAATAGCAGGGCGGGTAAGGATAGTAGCCGCAGGCGGGCGGCGGCGGGTAATAGGGGTGGTAGGCGGAGGCCGCCGCAGCGCCGATTGCCGCCCCGGTGGCCAGGCCGGCGCCATAATAGGCGCCGGGATGGGCATACCAGCCGCCATGCCAGACCGGATCGTGGTAGCCGACGCCGCCGACCACTCCCACGTGGCCATAGCCGCCGCGCGCCGCGAACCAGTCGATGAACAGCGAGGCCGGGCCGTCGGCGCCGGCCAGGTCGCCCTCCAGGACGGCGACCTCGAAGGTCAGCGTGCCGCCTTCCAGCTTCGGCGCCTTCAGCTCCACGACCGCGTCGTCGATCGAGCGTCCGTCCTTGCCGAGCACCGAAACGGTGGCGTTCGGCGGATCCTTGGCGAAGCTGTCCTTGCCCTCGTCCCACTGCTTGATGAACTCGGAGGTCAGCACATGGCCGGCGGCGCGGACGGGACGATCGGCAAAGACGATCGACACCGGCGCAATCCCGGTCATCGTCAGCTTGCCGTCCGCCAGGGTGGCGCCGCCCGAATTCAGCACCGCCAGCGACGGCACCATGGCGGACTTGGCCTGGCCGATCGTCTTCTGAGCCGGCGCCGACATGGCGTCCTGGGCGGCCGCCGGCAGCGATAGGGCAACCGCGCCTGCTGCCGCCGCCACGGCCGCCACGCGAATTGACGTTCGATTCAACATGCACTCCTTCCTTTCCTTGACAAGCGTAACGCGCGGTTCGGTTCGAACGGCGCGCGTCCCTATTTCGCGACCTGGAGCGTCACCGTGGTGATGCCGCCGGCAATGTTGAGCCCGGTCTGTCCTTCCACCGAGATCGGCTGCAGCGAGATGGAGTTCTGGCCACCGCCGACCAGCACGTTGGCGCCGGCGCCGACGCCGAGCGACGCATTGGCGCCGACGCCCGCATAGCTGCCGGCGAGCACGCCGGCCTTCAGGCCGGTGCTCGCGGCGAGGACGCCCCAGATGAGATGCCCCTTGTCGACCTCGCCCAGCGCCACGCCGAACTGGTCGATCGAGCCGGCGTAGTTTTCGGTGCCGCCCGTCATGCCGTTGGTGAAGACGCAGGCGAGCTTCTGCTTCTCGACGACGAACAGGCCGACGCCTCGCGACACGTCGCAGGACAGCGTCCCGACCTGAGCCTTGTCCTCGGCCGACGCCGGCAGGGCGCCGAGCGCCAGCAGGCCTGCTGCAAGCATCCACGGCAATCTTTTCGGCATGGAAATCTCCTTTCTTCTCAACGGTTCAGCCCTTCTCGAAGGGGAATATGACCTTCCAGTCGCGCGCCATGTCGATGACGGTCCACTGGTTGATCTTCGCCGCCTCCAGCGCCTTCTCCAGGTGCCCCACCGACGTGTCCTTGTCGTAGGCGTATTCGCGCTTCGCATCGGTATGATGGACGATCGCGCCGAGTTGCGGGCCGTCCTGCAAGGTCGCCCACTGGAGCATCTGCAGGTCGCCGTCCGAATTGCCGAAGGCGGCGATCGGCCGAGCGCCGATATGCGCGTTGATACCGACCGGCTTGCCCGGCCCGTCGTCGACAAACGCGGCCTCGGGCAGGCGGAACAGCAGCGGCGTGCCGTTCTTCATCTCGAAGCGGGTCTTGATGGAGGAACCGACCACCTGGTCGGGCGGCACGCCATAGACCTTTTCCGTCCATGGCCGCATGAACTCGATGCCGCCGCCCGAGACGATGAACGTCTTGAAGCCGTTGTCGCGCATATGCTCCATCACTTCGAGCATCGGCTGGTAGATCAGCTCTGTGTAGGGCTTGTCGAAGCGCGGGTGACGCGCCTTGGCGATCCAGTCGGTGACGATCGACTGGAACTCGCTCACCGTCGTGCCGGCATGGGTGGCCATGACGATCTCGACGAGGCCTTTCTCGCCTGATGCCGCGACGGCTTTCATGTCGCCTGCCAGCACGGACTTGAAAGGCTCCTTGTCCTTCCATTCCGGGTTCGCCGACGCCTCTTGCTTCACGCGGTCGAGCGCAAAGGCCAGCTGGGTGTAGTAGGGATGCTCGACCCACAGGGTACCGTCATTGTCGAAGACGGCGATGCGCGCATCCTCCTCGACGAAATCCGGCGAACCCTCGGTGGTCACCCGCTTCACGAAATCCAGGATGGCGGCCTTGGGGCCGGTGTCGTTCCAGGACGGCAGGGGGTCGTTCCCCTGCGCGCGCACCTGACGCGACCCGCCGGCGCTCCCGGCAGCCAGCGCCAGGACCGCAGATGCCATCAGCAGCGAGCGGCGTGAGACGGTCGGACCTCTGTTGATCATCGGAACATTCCCTCCAATGGCGACGACAGGCGGCTGACTTCCTTTCGGTGTAAAAAGGCTCCGGCCGCGGCACTGCCAAGAGGGTTCCACAAGTCTCTTCATAGAAGCCGACACCGCCATCAAAGTCCAGCGACTTGCGCGAGAGTTCTCATGAAGATGTCGCAGCGCTTCCTCGTACAATGCCACAGGCCGAAACGCATGCGATGCTACCGATGTCTGGCCTCCGCGGTCGTCCGACTAGGTGTCTTGCACGTTGTTCGGCCGCCGATCATGCCGACGGTCAGGAGTTCGAGGGCAGACGCGTATCCTCTTCCCCAACGTCAAGTCTAGCAGGCGAGCCCATCGCCGATATTGTCCTTTGGGGAACCGCCGGGACGCGCGAATGGCTGCCTTGGCCATGGGGGAGTGCGGCAGGCTCGTCTTCGCCGAGATCGACGAGCCCGAGGCGCTCGGCGATCGAGACGGCCTCGGCGAGCGAGTGAACCTTGAGCTTCTCCATGATGCTCTTGCGGTGCGCCTTGACCGTCCGCTCCGAGGTGCCGAGCGAAAAGGCCACCTCCTTGTTGCGCTTGCCTCGCACGACGAGGTCGAAGACGGTCCGCTCGCGCGTGGTCAAGCTGTCGACCAGCGCCGTTTGCTCGGACGTCCTGGCCTGCGCCCGAAGGCGGTCGTGATAGCCCGAAACGGCGCGCGCGATGGTGGCGAGCAGGGTGGCGGTCGGCGCCGTCTTTTCCAGGAAGTCCTCGGCACCGCCTTTGATTGCCAGCACCGTCTTGCCGATGTCGCCATGGCCGGTGAGGAACACGACCGGCAGCAGCGGCGCGGCGCGGGCAAGAGCGGCCTGCAATTCGAGCCCGCTCGCCCCCGGGAACTGCAGGTCGAGGAGGATGCAGCCCGGACCGTTTGCGGCCGGCGCTGCGAGAAACTCGGCGCCCGATCCGAAGGCCGCGACGCGATAGCCCGATGCTTCCAGCAGGCGGGCCAGCGAGCGGCGGAACGCCGCGTCGTCGTCGATGACGTGCACGGTGGGCGGCGTCGAGGGTTTCAATGCTGCACCAGAGGCAGGTCGAAGCTGACCACGGCGCCCCCCTCGGGGCGGTTCGCCGCCCAGATGTGCCCGCCATAGGTCTCCACGATGGCGCGGGCGATCGACAGGCCGAGCCCGGTCCCCGTCGTCTTGGTGGTGTAGAACGTCTCGAAGACGTGGGAGAGCTTGTCGCTGGGGATGCCGGTGCCGGTGTCGGCGATCGAGATCGCCGCCTTGGAGCCCTCGCGCACATCCGTCCGGAACATCAGCCGGCGCTGCGCCGGGGCGGAGGACAGCATGGCGTCCATGGCGTTGGTGGCGATGTTGAGGATGACCTGCTGGAGGTGCACGCGGTCGGCCCGGACCCTCAGCTGATTGGTCGTCCGCTCGCAATCGATCTCAACGCGACGGCGCTCCGCCTCGCTGTGCAGCAGCTGCAGCGCGCTCTCGACCACCTCGTTGACGTCGAACTCCTGCCATTCGATCTCACCGCGCTTCTTCAGCATGCCGCGCAGGCGGCCGATGATGTCGCCGGCCCGCTGGTCGTCGTCCCTGATGTCGACCAGGATCTGGCGGATCAGCTCGAGGTCCGGCTTGTCGCTGCGCAAGATGATCTCCGCTGCCTCGGCATTGTTGCGGATGGCGCCGAGCGGCTGGTTGAGCTCGTGGGCGATGGAGGCCGAAAGCGCCCCGGCGGTCGCCGACTGGTTCAAATGGACGACCTCGAGCAGCCTGGTACGAGCCTCGTGCTGCGCTGCCGCGCGCCGTCGCCGTTCGAGCAGCAGCGCGCTGATGATCGCCGCCTGGACCAGCACGATGCCAAGCGTGGAGAGGATCGCCAGCCGATGCTCTTCCCAGAGCGACTTCTCGCGGAAGGAGACTTCCGTGCCTTCGGGCAGGCGGCTCTCGGGAAGGCCCCATTTGGCCAGCTGGCGGGCGTCGGCGAGGTAGGTCTGGGGGATCATCGCGTCGGCGCTCGGCTTTCCGTCGAGCACTTTCAGCGCCAGGTCGGCCACGGTGGTTCCCATGGCCTCGAAGGTGAAGGTGCTGGTTCCGACGATGCCTTGCCCGATATAGGTCGAGTAGGGGCCGTAGACGGGCGCGGCCGACGCGGCGGCGATCCGAGCCACCGCCTCTCTGGGCACGAAGTTCGTGCCCTCGGCGTCCTTGAAGATGGACAGGACGAGCACGATCGTGTTGGCCGGCAATTCGGCGGCGCGCCGAACGAACTCGTCGATGGAGACATCGGTCACATAGGTGACCGAGTAGTCGCTCGGCAGGTCGGAAAAGTCGCTGCGGGCGGCTTCGAGCCATGACTTGTCGAATTGGGCGGAGCCGCCCATCACGACGATCTTGCGGGCATCCGGCTGCAAGGCGCGCGCCAGCTCGAAGGTGCTGGTGACGTCGAACTCGGTCAGCGCCCCGGCGATATCGGCGGGCAGCTTCAAGCGTTCCGCCTCATCCTTGGAGATGCCGGCGTAGACGATGCGGGCGTCGGGCGCGATCGTCGCGCGGTTCGCCACCATGAAGCCAATGGATTCCGCGCCGAGAGCGATCACCACGTCGGGGCGTACCGGCTGGTACTTCTCCGCCAGATAGCGCGCCATGCTGGCGACGTGGTCGGGGTCGGGAAAGCGGGAAAGATCGAGGAATTCGCTGAACAGGTCGACCTTGCCATCGAGGGCGGCGGTCAGCCGTTCGCGGGCCGTCTCGCCGGCGATATCGGTCGAAGGAAGCCGTTCGTCATAGGGATAGATAATCAGGACGCGAGGCGCACGCTCCTCGCTTCCGCCAACAGTTGCCGGTGCGACGGCAAGCAGGGCGATCACAGGAACGCAAAGAAATCCCCTCAGATTCCAGCCCATGCGTTTCTTATACAACCTTAGTCGGTCAGTTCTCCCATAGAGAACTATCTGTCTATATCAAAACTGTGTCATGAAGCGCCACTCCTGGCGGCGGCACCTAAAAAATTCCTGGTTTCCGGCTCCGAGGCGGCCAAAATGGCCATGCCGGTTGACGTTGCGGGCCCGCTGGGGAAAAACCTGCTCAGCCCTTCAATCTACGGAGGCCTGCCAGCGCGATGTCGCACGATCGACCCGAGACGAAGCCCGCCGACGATGCGACGGCGACGATCCGTCGGCTGCTGGAAAGCGAGGCGGCAGGCGGGCTGCTGCTGATGGCGGTGGCGCTGCTGGCCATCCTGATCGCCAATTCGCCCCTCGCCGACGGCTATTTCTCGGCGCTGCACGCCTATGTCGGCCCGCTGTCGGTCCAGCACTGGGTCAACGACGCCTTGATGGCGGTGTTCTTCCTGATGGTCGGGCTGGAGATCAAGCGGGAGATGGTCGAAGGCGAGCTGTCGAGCTGGTCGCGCCGCGTTCTGCCGGGTGCGGCGGCGGCCGGCGGGATGGTGGCGCCGGCGCTGATCTATGCGGCGTTGAACCAGGGCGACGCGCAGGCCTTGCGGGGCTGGGCGATCCCGACCGCCACCGACATCGCGTTCGCCCTCGGCGTGCTGGCGCTGCTCGGCTCGCGGGTGCCGGTTTCGCTGAAGATCTTTCTGACGGCGCTGGCCATCGTCGACGATCTCGGGGCGATCGTGGTGATCGCGCTTTTCTACACCGACGATCTGGCGGTCGGCTATCTGGCGCTGGCCGTCGGCCTGGTGGTCGTGCTGGCGCTGATGAACCGCTTCGGAGTGCGGCGGCTGCTGCCCTATCTGCTGCTCGGGCTCCTGCTGTGGCTGGCCGTCCTCAAGTCCGGCGTCCACGCGACGGTGGCGGGGGTCGTCCTGGCGCTGACCATCCCGATGGCCAAGGACCATCGAGGATCGCTCCTGCACCGCCTGGAGCATGGAATTCAGTGGCCGGTCGCGTTCCTCATCGTGCCGATCTTCGGGTTCGCCAATGCCGGGGTTCCGCTGTCGGGCGTGACGCTCGCCTCCTTCTCCGAGCCGGTCGCCTTCGGCGTCGCCGCCGGTCTGGTGCTCGGCAAGCTGGTGGGCGTGTTCGGCTCCGTCGTGCTGCTGGTCAGCCTCGGCTGGGCGCAACTGCCGTTCCGGGCGAGTTGGGGCCACATGGTGGGAATCTCGCTGCTCTGCGGCATCGGCTTCACCATGAGCCTCTTCATCGGCCTGCTGGCGTTCGACGACCCTGACCTGCAGGCCAAGATGAAGCTCGGCATCCTCACCGGCTCCGTCGTCGCCAGCCTGGTCGGGTCGGCCGTCCTGCTGGCAGCCGGCCGGCGGTCCGTAGCGGACGATATTGAATTGCCGTTCAATTCAGGGTGAAGAGCTCGCGTTCCTCGGCGACGCCGCGCAGGCGGTGACGGCCGAGGCTGCGCACCGGGCGGCCGCAGGTCTCGGCGAAGGGGGCCGAAAGCAGCAGCGGGGTGTCGAGAGCGCCGCACAGCGTCTCGATCCGGCTCGAACTCGTCGACGGCCGGGCCGACCACGGTGAAGTCCAGCCGCCGCGCCGAGCCGACATTGCCGTAGAAGATCTCGCCGAGATGCAGGGCGACGTCGAGCGAGAGCCGCGCATCGTCGGGTTGCGCCCGGTTGACGTCGGCATTGCGCGCCAGCGCTTCGACGGCGGCGTCCACCGCGGCGGCGCAGGCGTCGTCGGCGCTGCGCTCCTCGCCGATCGGGAAGACGGCGAGCAGCCCGTCGCCCATGAATTTCAGCACGTCACCGCCGCGCGCCACGACCGGCTCGGCCATGGCGTCGAAATGGTCGTCCAGGATGCCGATCAGCTTTTCGGGCGGCGTCGAATCGGCAAGCCGCGTGAAGCCGCGGAGATCGGCGAAGAACAGCGCGGCATAGATGGTCTGGCCGAGGCCGCGCCGGATCTCGCCGCGCAGCACGCGGCGGCCGGCCGACAGGCCGACATAGGTGTCGAGCATCTGGGCGGCGACGTCGAACAGCGCGATGCGGTAGGCGGCCAGGCTGAGCGGCGCCACCACGCCCTCGATCGCCGCGATGTCGGCGTCGCTGAAGCCGCCGGGCCGCTCGGTCGTGAAGGACATGGCAATGCCCTCCAGGCTGGGCGCGTCGGGATTCCGGAAGGGCACGAGGCAAGCGAAGTAGTCGGTGCTGCCGGCGGCGCCGAGCTCCTCCAGGATGGCGAGGCCCTCCGCGCCGCCGGGGCGATCGAGCGTCCAGCGGCGCCGTTCGAGGCCGTTGCGCAGCATGAAACCGAAGGGGCTCTCCTGGAACACCTCGGTGCCGCGCTCGTGGCTGATCGCGTCCATGGTCGTGCCGGCCTCCCGCCGCCAGGAGCAGCCGATGACGCGGAACATCGGATGCACCGTCGGCATCGCCACGTAGGAGCGGCTCAGCGGCACCCCGGCGGCGGACAAGCGTTCCGCCAGCCCTTCCAGCAAGATGGCGAGGCTGGAGCCCTGCAGGCCCTCCTTGATGATCCATTGGGCGATTTCTGCCGAGTTGTTGGTCATGTCGAAAAATCCATCCTTGAAAATCGTCTTGGGTGAACAAGGCTTCCGGTCAGATGAGGGTCATGGCGCGCAATTGCCAGTTGATTCAAGCCCGAAAAAATTTTTCGGCCGGGTTGTCGATTCCCCCGGGGATCGCTCGACGTGTCGACAGAGCCGCCGCGAAAAGCGGGCTCGATGCGAAACAAGGAGACAGCGACATGCGATTCATGGTGATCGTCAAGGCGACCAAGGACACCGAGGCCGGCGTGCTTCCCAGCGAGGAGCTGCTGAGCGCCATGATGAAGTACAACGAAGAGCTGGTGAAAGCCGGCATCATGCTGGCCGGCGACGGCCTCCATCCGAGCTCCAAGGGGGCCCGCGTGGCGTTCTCGGGCGACCAGCGGCGGGTGATCGACGGACCGTTCGCCGAGACCAAGGAGCTGATCGCCGGCTTCTGGATCTGGCAGGTGCGCTCGCTCGACGAGGCGATCGAATGGCTCAAGCGCTGCCCGAACCCGGCCCCCGGCGAGTCGGTGATCGAGATTCGCCAGATCTTCGAGACCGAGGAATTCGGGGACAATGCGACTCCGGAGCTGCGCGAGCAGGAAAAGCGGCTGCGCGCCGAGACGGAGAAGCTCGCCAGGAAGTCGTGAGATCGCTCTGCGGGGCCCGCGGCGACGCGGACCCCGCCCTTGCGCGGTGCGGCATGAGGTGGTTTTCTCCGGCGCGTGAGCGAGAGCGAAACGCATCGGGCGATCGACGCCGTCTGGCGCATCGAGCAGGCGAAGATCATCGCCGCGCTCGCCCGGCTGGTGCGCGACGTCGGGCTGGCCGAGGAGTTCGCGCAGGACGCGCTGCTCGCCGCCATCCAGCAATGGCCGGCCGATGGCGTGCCGCGCAATCCCGGAGCCTGGCTGATGGCGACCGGCAAGCGCAAGGCGATCGACCATCTGCGCCGGGCGGCGATGCGCGAGCGCAAGCACCGAGAGATCGGCCATGCCGCGGAGCTCGAGCAGGAGGCGGCGGTGGAGGAGCTGGAAGCGGCCCTCGACGACGACATCGGCGACGACCTGCTCGGCCTCATCTTCACCGCCTGCCATCCCGTCCTGTCGACGGAAGCCCGGCTGGCGCTCACCTTGCGGCTGGTCGGCGGCCTGACGACGGCCGAGATCGCCCGGGCCTTCCTGGCGCAGGAGAGCACGATCGCGCAGCGCATCGTGCGCGCCAAGCGGACGCTGGCGGAGGCCGAGGTGCCCTTCGAGGTGCCGCGCGGCGCGGAGCGCGAGCGGCGCCTGGCCTCGGTGCTGGAGGTGATCTACCTGGTCTTCAACGAGGGCTACTCGGCGACCGCCGGCGCCGACCTGGTGCGGCCGCAGCTCTGCGAGGAGGCGCTCCGCCTGGGGCGCATCCTCGTCGGGCTGGTGCCGGACGAGCCGGAGGTGCACGGCCTGGTGGCGCTGATGGAGCTGCAGGCGTCGCGGCTCAAGGCGCGCGTCGACGCCCAGGGGCGGCCGGTGCTGCTCGCCGACCAGAACCGCGGGCGATGGGACCAGCTCCTGGTGCGGCGCGGGCTGGCGGCGCTGGGGCGGGCCGAGGCGCTGGGCGGCGGGCAGGGCTTCTACGCGCTGCAGGCGGCGATCGCCGCCTGCCATGCCCGGGCGTCGAGCGCCGACGACACCGACTGGGCGCGCATCGCGGCGCTCTATCACGGCCTGGTCGCGCTCACGCGGTCGCCGGTCATCGACCTCAACCGCGCCGTCGCGGTGTCCATGGCCTACGGTCCCGCGGCCGGCCTAGCCATCGTCGACCAGCTGCGGGACGAGGCGGTGCTGGAGAGCTACCACCTGCTTTCGTCGGTGCGCGGCGACCTGCTCGCCAAGCTCGACCGCTTCGAGGAGGCGGCGGCGGAGCTGGAGCGCGCCGCCTCGCTCACCCGCAACGAGCGGGAGCGCGAGCTGCTCCTGCAACGCGCGGCGGCGTCGCGGCTCGCCCGCGCCTCCTGAAGCGCGGATTCCACATCCAGACGCCTTTCCAATTGTTGCTGCAGCGCAGCATCTTGACGGAGAATGATCGTTCGCATAAAGTGAGAACGAACGTTCGCTCTATCAACGAGGCCAACCATGCAGGACAGCAGCGCAGCCGACACCCTCGACCGGGTTCTGGAGCGGGACACGCCGGCGCCGTCGCGCGCCGAGCGGCGCGACCAGCAGGTGCAGCGCATCCTCGACGCGGCCAAGGCGTGCTTCTTGCGGTCCGGCTTCCAGGGCGCCTCGATCCACCAGATCTGCGCCGAAGTGGGCATGAGCCCCGGCGCGCTCTATCGCTATTTCCCCTCCAAGGAGGCGATCATCGAGGCGATCTGCGAGTCCAACCGCAAGCAGGACGCCGCCAAGTTCGCCGCCATGGACGAGAATCCCTGCGTCGTCGACGGCTTCGTCGCCTGCGCCATGGACCATATCCGCTTCACCCATGAGAACGGCAACGCGCCGATCTTCGCCGAGATCGCCACCGAATTGCTGCGCAACGAGGCGATCCGCGCCATCGGCGAGCGCTGCATGGGCGAGGTGCAGGCGAAGTTCCGCGACTATCTGCAGGCGGCGCTGGACCGCGGCGAGATCGATCCGGTGGTGGAGCTCGATTGCCTGCTGCCGATGATCATGGCGATCGGCCAGGGCCTGGCGATCACCGACCTGCCCGGCGCCGGCGTGTCCTACGATCGCATCGAAACCATGCTGCGCGCGACGACCGAGGCCATGCTTCGGCCGAGCCGGCACCCCGCCTGAGCGCTAGCCCCAACCCCCAAAGCTTTGCGAGACAAGCATGTCGACCCGCATCCTCCTCATTTCGACCGCTGCCGCCGCGCTCGTCGCGGCAGGCGCCTTCCTGACGCTGCCGGCGAGCGTCTTCGCCGCTGGCGAGGCCGACCGGCCGGTCGCCCACAAGCAGGCGGCGCCGGCCATCCGGGTGGTCGCCGCCGCCGAGCGCGAGCTGGTCGAGCGCCTGGCGGTCAACGGCACCATCATCGCGCGCGAGGAGGCGGCCGCCGGCACCGACCTCAACGGGCTGACCGTGGTGGCGCTCAACGCCGACGAGGGCGACACGGTGCGCAAGGGCCAGGTGCTGGCCGTGCTCGACCGCTCGTTGCTCGATACCCAGCTTGCCCAGACGGTCGCCAGCCGGGCCCAGGCCGAAGCCAACATCGCCCAGATGCAGGCGCAGATCGGCGATGCCGACGTGGGCGTGCGCCAGGCCCAGGAAGGCCTCGACCGCGCCCGGGCGCTGCAGCAGAAAGGCGTCGCAGCCGAGATGCAGTATGACAACGCGGTCAACGCGTTCGACAGCGCCCGCGCCAAGCTGGCGTCGGCCGAGAAGGCGGTGACGGCCTCGGAGGCGCAGCTTGCGGTGATCGATGCGCAGCGCCGCAACATCGAGCTGCAGATCGCCAAGACCGAGGTCAAGGCGCCGGCCGACGGGTTGGTGCTGGCGCGCAACGCGACGCTCGGCGGCATCGTCTCGGCCTCGGGCGACCCGCTGTTCCGCATCGCCATCGGCGCCGAGTTCGAGCTGGCGGCGACGGTGGCGGAGACGGTGCTGCCGCGGCTGGCGCCCGGCATGGCGGCCAAGGTGATGCCCGCCGGCGGCGGTGCGCCGCTGGCCGGCAAGATCCGCCGCATCTCGCCGGAAGTCGACCAGCGGTCGCGGCTCGGCACCATCCGCATCACGCTGTCGCCGGAGAGCCAGGGCGCGGTGCGCGCTGGCAGCTATGCGCGCGGCGAGATCGAGGCGCTTCGCCGCACCGGGCTTTCGGTGCCGGCCTCCGCGGTGACGTTCCGCGGCGAGGAGGCCTTCCTCCAGCTGGTGGAGAACGGCACCGTGCACACCGTTCCGGTGACGCTCGGCGCCCGCGCCGACGGCCAGGTCGAGGTGAAATCCGGCGTCTCGGCCGGCCAGGAGGTGGTGGCGCGCGCCGGCACCTTCGTGGCCGACGGCGACAAGGTCACCGCGGTGCGCGACGAGGCAACCGGAGCGATCGAGCGATGAACTGGAACTTCTCCGCCTGGGCGATCCGCAATCCGATCCCGCCGGTCCTGCTGTTCCTGGTGCTGATGGCGCTGGGATTGATGAGCTTCGCCAAGCTGCCGATCACGCGCTTCCCCAACATCGACGTGCCGCTGGTCTCGGTGGTCGTCACCGATCCGGGGGTGGCGCCGAGCGAGCTGGAGACGCAGGTCACCAAGCGCATCGAGGACGCGGTCTCCAACATCAGCGGCGTCAAGAACGTGATGTCGACCATCACCGAGGGCCGCTCCGTGACCACTGTCGAGTTCCGCCTGGAGGTGGACACGCAGACGGCGGTCACCGACGTCAAGGACGCGGTCGATCGCATCCGGGCCGATCTTCCGGCCACTTCGGACGAGCCGGTGGTGAACCGCATCGACGTCGAGGGCCAGGCGATCCTCACCTACGCCGTGTCGGCGCCGGCGATGACGCCGGAGGAGCTCTCCTGGTTCGTCGACGACACGGTGATCCGCAAGCTGCAGGGCCTGAAGGGCGTGGCTCGCGTCGACCGCTATGGCGGCGTCACGCGCGAGATCCATATCGACGTCGACCCCGACCGGCTGAACGCGCTCGGCGTCACGGCCGGCGACCTCAACCGGGCGATGCGCGCCGCCAATGTCGACCTCACCGGCGGCAATGCCGACTTCAGCGGGCGCGACCAGTCGATCCGCACGCTCGGCGGCGCCAAGTCGCTCGCCGACCTGGAGAGGCTTGAGGTGCCGCTCGGCGAAGGGCGCAAGGTGCTGTTGTCGGACATCGCCAAGGTCACCGATTCCTGGGAGGAGCCGAAGAGCTTCGCCCGCGTCAACGGGCAGACCGTGGTGTCGTTCGGGGTGTTCCGCGGCAAGGGCGAAAGCGATGTCGAGGTCAACGAGCGGGTGAGCGCAGCCGTAGCCGAGCTCGGCGAAGCGCATCCCGAGGTGGCGATCACCAAGGTCGACGATTCGGTCACCTACACGGAGGGCAACTACGAGGCCGCGCTGGAGACGTTGCTGGAAGGCGCTGCGCTGTCGGTCATCGTGGTGTTCCTGTTCCTGCGCGACGTCCGCGCCACGCTTGTCTCGGCGGTGGCGTTGCCGCTGTCGATCATCCCCGCCTTCTGGGCGATCGACATGATGGGCTTCTCGCTCAACCTGGTCAGCCTGCTCGGCGTCACGCTGGTGGTCGGCATCCTGGTCGACGACGCCATCGTCGAGATCGAGAACATCGTGCGCCATGTGAAGATGGGCAAGACGCCCTACCGGGCGTCGCTGGAGGCCGCCGACGAGATCGGCCTGGCGGTGATCGCGATCTCCGCCACCATCATGGCGGTGTTCGCGCCGGTGAGCTTCATGGGCGGCATCGCCGGCCAGTACTTCAAGCAGTTCGGCCTGACGGTGGCGGTCGCCGTGTTCTTCTCGCTGCTGGTGGCGCGGCTGATCACGCCGATGCTCGCCGCCTATTTCCTGCGCGACCATGCGCATGAGGAGCCGAAGCCCGGCCTCGTGATGCGCGGCTACCTGGCGCTGCTCAGGGGCACGCTGCGCTTCCGCTGGCTGACGCTTCTTGCCGGCATCGCCTTCTTCGCCGGGTCGATATACGCCATGGGCACCCTGCCCTCGGGCTTCATCCCCAAGGAAGACGCCAGCCGCATCGTCTTCTCGCTGGAGCTGCCGCCCGGCAGCCGGCTCGACGACACGCGCCAGACGACCGACGAGGTGGTGCGGCTGATGAAGGAGGTGCCCGAGGTCGAGAACGTCTACGTCATCGGCGGCTCGAACCCGACCGGGACGCTCGAGCCGCGGCGGGCGACCGTGGTGGCCGACCTCAAGCACAAATCCGAGCGCGACGTGCCGCAGCACGCCATCGAGGAGACGCTGCTCAGGAAGATGGAAGGCATTCCCGACCTGCGCGCCTATTTCGTCAACGATCGCGGCGAACGGCAGCTCGCCTTCGGCGTCATGGGCCATGACGGCGAGGTGCTGGCCGACCAGGCGCGCAAGATCCAGAGCGCCATGGCCGCCACCGGCATGTTCCGGGCGATCAGCTCCAACGCGGCGCTCGACCGGCCGGAGATCATCGTCGAGCCCGACCTCGACCGGCTGGCCGAGCTCGGCATCTCCACGGCGGTGCTGTCGGAGACGCTGCGCATCGCCACCATTGGCGACATCGACCAGAACCTCGCCAAGTTCACCGTCGGCGACCGGCAGATCCCGATCCGCGTGCAGCTCAACGAGGCGGCGCGCGACGACCTTTCGGTGGTCAGCGCACTTCCGGTGCCGACCCCGTCGGGCCTGACGGTGCCGTTGTCGTCGGTCGCCAAGATCCGCTTCGGCCAAGGCCCGTCGTCGATCGAGCGCTTCAACCGCGAGCGGCGCGTGGTGATCGGCGCCGACATGGCGCTGGGCGCCGAGCTCAGCGACGGGCTGGCGACCGTCTGGTCGCTGCCGGAGGTGAAGTCGATGGCGCCCGGCACGCGCATCCAGGAGACCGGCGATGCCGAGATCATGGGCGAGGTGTTTGCCGGCTTCGCGACCGCCATGGGCACCGGCCTGATGCTCGTGCTCGTCGTGCTGATCCTGCTGTTCGGCTCGGTGTTCCACTCCTTCACCATCCTGGCCTCGCTGCCGCTGGCGATCGGCGGCGTGGTGGCCGCGCTGTGGCTGACCAATTCGGCCGTCTCGATGCCGGTCGTCATCGGCATCCTGATGCTGATGGGGATCGTCACCAAGAACGCCATCATGCTGGTCGACTTCGCGGTGGAGGAGGTCAAGCAGGGGGTGCCGCGGGCCGAGGCGATCATCGACGCCGGGCGCAAGCGGGCGCGGCCGATCGTCATGACCACCATCGCCATGTCGGCGGGCATGATCCCGGCATCGCTGGCGCTGGGCGACGGCGGCGAGTTCCGCGCGCCGATGGCGCTGGCGGTGATCGGCGGCCTTCTGGTGTCGACCTTCCTGTCGCTGGTGTTCGTGCCGTCGTTCTACACCATCATGGACGATGCGGCGAACGGCACGGCGCGGCTCTTCCGGCGCCTGGTGCGGCCCAATGCGCAGGACGAGCCGGAGGCCGCGGCGCCGGCCCATGCGGCCAATGTGCATGCGCTGGAACGCGCCGCGGGCCGGCCGCTGCCGATCGCCGCGGAATAGAGCATGATCCCAAAAAGTGGATGCCGGTTTTTGGAAAAGATCATGCTTAAACAAGAGGATAGAGTGCAAGGACGATTTCGAAGAAGCGTCATTGCACTCTAGAGGCGGTCAGACGAAGGGGCGGCCGATCTCGTACTTCTCGGGGATCAGCCGCCGCAGATAGGCCATGCCGGCCTTCGAGAGCTCGTTGCGGTCGGCGAGCAGGAAGTCGTCCGGCATGTGGCGCGTCTTGCCGGCGACGGCCGACAGCGGCACCTTGCGGATGACCGTTCGGCCGCCTTCCTCCTGGAGCGCCACCGAGCCGCCGCCCTCGTCGGCGGTCGCCACAGCAAACACGCCGGCCTCGAAGGCCTCCTTGGCGTCCGTCTCGTTGATCGCCCCGATATAGCCGCGCGGCATGTAGCCCAGCGCGTCGACGCGGGCGCGCTTGCCGGGCAGCCCTTCGGCCAGCGCCCGCTCGAAGGCCATCGGCAGGTCGCTGCCGGAAAGCTTGACGTTGCCGTGCTGGTCGCGCTCCAGTTTGTCGGCCGGCACCAGGCTCTCGACGAGCGCCTTGCCGTCGGCCGTCGAGACGCCCTCCGAGACGGCGACGATGCAGCGCTTGTACTTGCCCAGCGTTTCCGACACCTCGTCGATGAAGCGCTTCACCGAGAACGGCCGTTCCGGCACGTAGATGAGATGCGGGCCGTCGTCCTCCTCGTCGCGCCAGGCGGCGGCGGCAGCGGTCAGGAAGCCGGCGTGGCGGCCCATGACGATGCCGACATAGACGCCCGGCAGGGCGCGGAAATCGAGGTCGACGCTGCGGAAGGCGCCGGCGACGAACTCGCCCGCCGAGATGAAGCCGGGCGTGTGGTCGTTCTCCATCAGGTCGTTGTCGATGGTCTTCGGGGCGTGCACGAAGGCCATCTTGCCGCCGGCCGCGTCGGTCAGGATCTGCTGGGTGCCGGCCGTGTCGTTGCCGCCGATGTAGATGAAGGCATCGGCGCCGACCTTCTTCAGGCCGGCCAGCACCGTCTCGCAATAGGCGGCGTCGGGCTTGTCGCGGGTCGAGCCGAGCGCTGCGCCCGGCGTGCGGCCGATCTTCCTCAGGCGCTCGGCGGGCACGTCGGAGAAGTCCACGTAGTCGCCGTCGCGGATGCCGCGCACGCCGTGGCGCGCGCCCAGGATGCGCGCGTCGGGGTAGCGCTTTTCGATCTCGCCGACGGCGCCGGCCAAGGTCTGGTTGATGACGGCGGTGGGGCCGCCGCCCTGGGCGATCACGAAGGTGCGGGGCATGGGACTCTCCTCGGCCAGTCTCGTCGTTGGCGCCACCTTGGCGCGACTCGTTCGAGGGCGCAATCCGCTTGACGCGGGGAGAAATGGTTTGCTACACCTCAGATTGTGGATGCAATTGCATTCAACCTTAGGCGGCCACGGAGAGCGTTGTGAAAGACGTCGTCTACCAGGTGGGGACGCTGGTCGCGGGTTTCATCTTCTTCTATGGCGCTTATACGCTCAACTTCAAGGGCGAGCTGGATCGCACCAAATTCTTGTGGGCGTGCATCTATGCGATCGGTTGCGTGATCGTGGTTGGCGGGTTCGCGACGTATGTCGGGAACGGCTTTCGGTGACCGGGAGGCTCGTCTACGCCACGACGATCGGCGCCTTGCTGGAGACCCGGTTGTAGAGGTCGATGACGTCCTGGTTGATCATGCGCACGCAGCCCGAGGACAGGGCCTGGCCGATCGACCACCATTCGGGCGAGCCGTGGACGCGGTAGCCGGTGTCCTGCCCATCCTTGTAGATGTAGAGCGCGCGTGCGCCGAGCGGGTTGTCGAGGCCGCCCGGCTGGCCGTTCCGCCACTTCTCCAGCTCGGGCTTGCGGGCGATCATCTCCTTGGGCGGCGTCCATAGCGGCCACTTCTTGCCGTACTGGATGTTGGCGCGGCCCGACCAGAGGAAGCCGTCGCGGCCGATGCCGACGCCGTAGCGCAAGGCGTCGCCGCCAGGCTGCACGAGGTAGAGGAAGCGTTCCTGCAGGTGCACGACGATGGTGCCCGGCGCCTCGCCGGTCGGGTCGACGACGATCTGGCGGCGGTAGCGCGCGTCGACCTTGTCGAACGGCACCTCGGGCAGCTGGAAGCCGTCGTCGGTCAACGAGGCATACATCAGCTCGGGGCTGGTCACCGCGCGGTCGACGCTGATCTGCGGGCGGATGCCGCCGGTCGTCGTGGTGTCGAGCTGCAGGGCGTCGACATCCATCGAGCGGGTGCATCCGGCGGCGCCGCGCGAAAAGGCCGAGGCCGCCGGCGAGCAGGCTGCGGCGGCTGACCAGGGCTTGCGGAATGCCGGCAGGCGGGGTGAACTTGGAGTGCGACACGGAATCGATGCCTCGACGGGTTGAACCGGCGGCGATCCTGACGATTCATGGTTGATAAAGGCTGAAGACGAGAGGACCGGCGATGGCCGAATGGTTCCGGAAGCGCCTCCTGGAGGCGGGCCTCACGCTGGTCGAGGAGCCCGCGGTGCACCCGATCTTCCGCGCCAACGTCTTTTATCTCGAAGGCCGCGACCTCGACCTGGTCGTCGACACCGGCATGGGCATTGGCGACCTAGCGGCGGCGCTGCCTGGCCGGCCGGGCAAGCCGCTGCTGGCGGTCGCCACGCACGGCCATGTCGATCATGTCGGCTCGCTGCACCAGTTCGCCGATCGGGCGGGGCCGGCGGTCGAGGCCGAGGCATTCGCCACCATGGACGACCGCTTCACCTATGCCGACGTGTTCCGGGCGCTGAAGGAGCCGGTGACGCGGCTTCCGCACGAGGGCTGGAGCGCCAAAGCGTGGCGGCTGACGCCGGCGCCGCTCACCCGCCTGCTCGGCGAGGGCGATGTCGTCGACACCGGCGACCGGCGGCTGACCGTGCTGTCGCTGCCCGGCCACTCGCCGGGGTCGATCGGCCTCTTCGACGAGCGCGACGGCCTGTTTTTCAGCGGCGACGCCATTTATGACGACGAGCTCTACGATGCGCTGCCCGACAGCGACCGCGCCGCCTACCGGACGACCATGGCGCGCCTGGCGGAGCTGCCGGTGCGGCGCGTGCTCGGCGGCCACGGGGCGCCGATGGACCAGGACCGGATGCACGCCATCGCCCGCGGTTATTTGGCGCGCGGCGCGGGGTAGGGGGTTCTCGCTGCGCGGGCTAGGGGTTCTCGCGGCGCAGGGGGGAGCGGGGCAGGCCGCGCCAATGCCCCTCACCCGTCGCGGGCTTGCGCTCGCGCCGACCTCTCCCCGCCGGGGAGAGGAGACGCGGTGCCTTCTGATCGGGGTCCAAGCACTGCAACCATCGCGGTTTCGCGCCCTCCTCTCCCCGCCGGGGAGAGGGTGGCCGGAGCGAAGCGGAGGCCGGGTGAGGGGCTTCGCAGGCGAGCGCAGAGCCTGTCGGCCCTTTACAAGCGCGCGAAGCTCTGGATTGATCGCTCGCTGCAAAACCGGGAGCATCCGTCATGAGCCTCGAGACCTGGGCCGCCTTTGCCGCGGCATCCGCCGTGCTTTTGGTCATTCCCGGGCCGACCATCCTTCTGGTCGTCTCCTACGCGCTCGGCCAGGGGCTGCGGACGGCGCTGCCCATGGCGGTCGGCGTGGCGCTCGGCGATTTCACCGCGATGACGCTCTCCATGCTCGGCATCGGCGCGCTGCTGATGGCCTCGGCCACCGTCTTCATGGTGCTGAAATGGATCGGCGCGGCCTATCTGATCTATCTCGGGATCAAGCTGTTCCGCGCCGGCGGCACGCTCGACGCGAGGCCGCGGACCGAGCGCACCCCGGCGGCGAGGATGCTGGTGCATGCCTGGCTGGTGACCGCGCTCAACCCCAAGAGCATCACCTTCTTCGTCGCGTTCCTGCCGCAGTTCATCGACCGCGGCGCCAGCTTCCCGACTGCAGATGCTGGTGTTCGAGACGACGTTCCTGGTGCTCGCCTTCCTCAACGCGTTCGGCTACGCGCTGGTCGCCTCGCGGGCCGGGCGGGTGGTCAGCAATCCGCGCGCCGTCGGCGCCTTCAACAAGGCCGGCGGCACGCTGCTGGTGGGCGCCGGCATCGCCACCATCGCCGTCCGCTCGGGGAACTGAGGCGCGCGGAGGCGGTTGCCGTGGCCGTGAAGGACGATCTCGGGCTGACGCTCTCCGGCGCGGAGCCCGCCGCGCTGGCGTCCTACCAGGCGGCGTTGCGGCAGCTCCAATGCTTCGTCGGCGACCCCGCCGGCGCGGTCGAGGCGGCGATCGCGGCGGCTCCCGATTTCGTCATGGCGCATGTGCTCAAGGGCTACCTCTACGGCCTGTCGACCGAGCATTCGGCGCTGCCGACGCTGCGCGCCTGCCACGCGCGGGCCGCCGCGCTGCCGGCAACCAGCCGCGAGCGGGCCCATGTGGCCGCGCTGGGCGCGCTCGCCGAGGGGCGGTGGCACGACGCCGGCCGCATCCTCGAGGAGCTCACGGCCGAGACGCCGCGCGACGTGCTGGCGCTGCAGGCCGGGCACCAGATCGACTTCTTCACCGGCCAGGCGACGCGGCTGCGCGACCGCATCGGACGCGCCATGCCGGCCTGGGAGGAGGGCATGCCCGGCTACCACGCCGTGCTCGGCATGCATGCCTTCGGGCTGGAGGAGAGCGGCGACTACGCCGCCGCCGAGCGGGCCGGGCGGCGGGCGGTCGGGCTGGAGCCGCGCGACGGCTGGGCGCAGCACGCGGTGGCGCATGTGATGGAGATGCAAGGGCGGCAGCGCGACGGCATCGCCTGGATGCGCGCCAGCCCGGACACCTGGTCGACCGACAGCTTCCTGAAGATCCACAATTGGTGGCATCTCGCGCTGTTCCACTACGAGCTCGGAGAGCTCGACGAAGCGCTGGCGCTGTTCGACGGGCCGATCTTCGGCGACCGCTCGGCGCTTGGCGCTGAACCTGGTCGATGCGTCGGCGCTGCTCTGGCGGCTCCATCTGGCCGGCGCGGACGTCGGCGAGCGCTGGCAGGCGGTCGCCGAGAACTGGGCGCCCAAGGCCAGCGCCGGCCACTACGCCTTCAACGACGCGCATGCGATGATGGCCTTCGTCGGCGCCGGGCACGAGCAGGCGGCGGCGGAGCTTCTGCTCGGCACAGGAAGCGGCGATGGCCGGTCTCGGCGACAATGCGGCCTTCACCCGCGATGTCGGCCGGCCGCTGACGCTCGCCGTCAAGGCGTTCGGCGAGGGCCGGCTATGGCGAGGCGGTGCGGCTGATCGAGCCGCTGCGGGCGTCGCGCATCAGCTTCGGCGGCAGCCACGCCCAGCGCGACGTCATCACGCTCACGCTGATCGAAGCGGCGCTGCGGGCCGACGCGAGGGAGCTCGCCGCCGCGCTTGCGGCCGAACGGCAGGCGGCGCGGCCCGAAAGCCCGCTGGCGCGGCTGTTTGCCAGCCGGGCAGGCGCAGCCTAGAGCGCAATGACGAGCTTCTTGCGAATCGTCCTTGCGCTCTATCCTCGTGTTTGAGCATGATCTTTTCCAAGAACCGGCATCGACTCTTAGCGGATCATGCTCGGAAATTTGCCGCCGGGAAGAGCTTCCACTTCTTCGGCCGGAAGGCGATGCGCGTCTTCTCGGAGGCCGGATGCGAGGTCGGGATCTCCAGCTCGACGCGGTGGCGGCCGCCGGCCACCTCCAGCTCGACATGGCGGGTGCCGGCGACGCGGCGGCTGGCCGCCACCGTGCCGGCGATGCAGCCGCCCTGGCTGTCGAGGAGCTCGATGTCGTGCGGGCGGAAATAGAGCACGGCGTCGCCCGGCGGCTCGTCGGGCGCCTTGAGGCCGATGGCGCGGTCGGCGATCCACAATTGCTGCTCCTCCACGCGCACCGGCAGGGAGCTCGATTCGCCGATGAAGGAGAAGACGAAGGGCGAGTTCGGCGTGTCGTAGACCTCGTCGGCGGTGCCGACCTGCTCGATGCGCCCCTGGCTCATCACCACCACGCGGTCGGCCAGCTCCAGCGCCTCCTCCTGGTCGTGGGTGACGAAGACGGTGGTGTGGCCGGTCTTGTCGTGGATCTCGCGCAGCCAGCGCCGGAGCTCGCGGCGGACCTGCGCGTCGAGCGCTCCGAAGGGCTCGTCGAGCAAGCAGCACGCGCGGCTCGATGGCGAGCGCCCGGGCCAGCGCCACGCGCTGCCGCTGGCCGCCGGAAAGCTGCGCCGGATAGCGCTTCTCGAGGCCCGACAGCTGGACGAGGTCGAGCAGCTCGCTGGCGCGGCGGGCGATCTCGCGGCTCGGTGGCCGGCCCTCGCGCCGCACCTTGAGGCCGAAGCCGATGTTCTCGGCCACCGTCATGTGGCGGAACAGGGCATAGTGCTGGAACACGAAGCCGACATTGCGCTCCTGCACCGTCTTCAGCGAGGCATCCTCGTCGCCGAAGTAGATGGCGCCGCTGGTCGGCCGCTCGAGCCCGGCAATCAGCCTGAGCAAGGTCGTCTTGCCCGAACCGGAGGGGCCGAGCAGCGCGATCAGCTCGCCCGAGCGGATGTCGAGCGTGACGTCGCGCAGCGCCGGGAAGCGATCGAACTCCTTGCGCACATTGGTGACGCGAACTTCCATGCCGGAACTGTCCCTCGTTCGTTCAATGGCCGCGCGTCGCCGCGAGCTCGGCGCCATAGCGGATTTCGAGCAATGTCTTCAAGACCAGCGTGACCAGAGCGAGGCCGGCGAGCAGGGAGGCGACCGCGAAGGCGCCGACCGCATTGTACTCGTTGTAGAGGATTTCGACATGCAAGGGCATGGTGTTGGTGAGGCCGCGGATGTGGCCGGAAACCACCGACACGGCGCCGAACTCGCCCATGGCGCGGGCGTTGCAGAGCAGGACGCCGTAGAGCAGCCCCCAGCGGATGTTGGGCAGCGTGACATAGCGGAAGGTCTGCCAGCCGCTGGCGCCGAGCGACAGCGCCGCCTCCTCGTCGCCATTGCCCTGCTCCTGCATCAGCGGGATCAGCTCGCGCGCCACGAAGGGGAAGGTGACGAACACGGTGGCCAGCACGATCCCCGGCACGGCGAACAGGATTTCGATGCCGTGCGCCTTGAGCCAAGGGCCGAGCGCGCTGCCGGCGCCGAAGAGCAGCACGTAGACGAGGCCGGAGATGACCGGCGAGACCGAGAATGGCAGGTCGATCAGCGTGGTCAGGAAGGCCTTGCCCTTGAACTCGAACTTGGCGATCGCCCAGGCCGCGGCGACGCCGAACACCAGGTTGAGCGGCACGGAGATGGCCGCCACCAGCAGAGTGAGGCGAATCGCCGCCAGCGTGTCGTGGTCGGACAAGCGCCTCGTTGAAGGCGCCGAAGCCGCTCTTGAAGGCCTCGATGAAGACGATGATCAGCGGCAGCAGCAGGAAGATGGCCAGGAAGGCCAGCGCGACCAGCGTCAGCGTGACGCGGACCGGCGCCGTCTCGGTGACCGCCGAGCGGAAGCGCGACGGCTGCTCGGGCTGGAAGGACGGCAGGTCAACCATAGCGCTTGCGGCTCCATGCCTGCACCAGGTTGATGAACAGAAGCATGACGAAGGAAAGCGCCAGCATGATCGTCGCGATGGCGGTCGCCGCCGGGTAGTCGTATTCCTCCAGCCGGATGACGATCAGCAAGGGCGCGATCTCCGACACGTAGGGCAGGTTGCCGGCGATGAAGATGACCGAGCCGTACTCGCCGACGCCGCGCGCGAAGGCGAGCGCGAAGCCGGTGAGGATCGCCGGCCCGAGCCCCGGCAGCAGCACCCGCCAGACGGTCTGGAAGCGGCTGGCGCCGAGCGTCGCGGCGACCTCCTCGACGCCCCGGTCGATCTCCTCCATCACCGGCTGCACCGTGCGGACCACGAAGGGCAGGCCGATGAAGACCAGCGCGATGACGATGCCGAGCGGCGTATAGGCGACCTTGATGCCGAGCGGCGTCAGCAGCTGGCCGACCCAGCCGCGCGGCGCGTAGAGCGTGGTGAGCGCGATGCCGGCCACCGCCGTCGGCAGGGCGAAGGGCAGGTCGACCATGGCGTCGACCACGCGGCGGCCGGGAAAGCGGTAGCGGGTCAGCACCCAGGCGACGATGGTGCCGAAGACGACGTTGATGGCGGCGGCGATCAGCGCGGTGCCGAAGCTGATCTTCAGCGCCTGCAGCGTGCGGCGGTCGAGGGCGATGGCGACGAATTCGGGCCAGCCGAGCGAGGCGGTGCGCCAGACGAGCCCGGAGAGCGGGATGAGGATGATGAGCGTCAGGTAGGCAAGCGAGAAGCCGAGCGTCAATCCGAAGCCCGGAATGACGCTCGGCGTTCTGAACCGCCACCCCGCCTCGGCGGGTGCTGTCGACATGGAGATCCTTTGCTACTGGGCCGGCTTGTAGATCTGGTCGAATATACCACCGTCGCCGAAATGGTAAGGCTGCGCCTTGGCCCAGCCGCCGAAGATCGGGTCGTCGATCGACACCAGCTTGAGCTCGGGCAGCTTCTGGAGCTCGCCCGCCGGCACCAGCTCGGGCTTGGAGGGCCGGTAGTGGTGCTTGGCCGCCAGCCGCTGCCCGTCCTCCGAATAGAGGTACTTCAGATAGGCTTCGGCCACCTTGCGGGTCCCCTTGGCGTCGACATTGGCATCGACGACGGCGACCGGCGGCTCGGCGAGGATCGATTGCGGCGGGATGACGATGTCGAACTGGTCGGCGCCGAATTCGTCTTGCGCCAGATAGGCCTCGTTCTCCCAGGCGAGCAGCACGTCGCCCATGCCGCGCTCGGCGAAGGTCACCGTCGAGCCGCGGGCGCCCGGTGTCGAGCACCGGCACGTGGCTGTAGATGTCGGCGATGAACGCCTTGATCTTGGCCTCGTCGCCGCCGAACTTGCCGTTGGCCCAGGCCCAGGCGGCGAGGTAGTTCCAGCGGGCGCCGCCGGAGGTCTTGGGATTGGGGGTGATCACCTGCAGGCCTTCCTGGGTCAGGTCGCCCCAGTCCTTGATGCCCTTGGGATTGCCCTTGCGGACCAGGAAGACGATGGTCGACGTGTAGGGCGCCGAGTTGTTTTCCAGGCGCGTGCGCCAGTCGGGATTGATCTTCTTGGAGTTCTCGACGATGGCGTCGATGTCGCTCTGCAGCGCCAAGGTGACCACGTCGGCATCGAGGCCGTCGATCACCGCCCTGGCCTGCTTGCCGGAGCCGCCATGCGAGGCCTGAACCGTCACGTCCTCGCCGGTCTCGGCCTTCCAGTGCGCCGCGAAGGCGGCGTTGAAATCCTTGTAGAATTCTCGCGTGGGGTCGTAGGACACGTTGAGGATCGTCGTCTCCGCAAAGGCCATTGCGAGCGTTCCGACCTGGACGGAACCGGCCAAAAGGCCGGCGAGCAGCATGCGGGGGAAGGGTTTCATCTCTTCGACTCCGTTGTCTCGCGGATAACTCTAGAGATTATGTAGAGAATGATAATGCGGCCGGCGTTCGATTTGTTCCGGGCGTGGGCAAAGCTGTTCCAAAAACCACCGCCTCGGCGAAAAGCTGTTGCGCGGCGCGCGAGATTTCGGCGGGTCGGCGTTCGGCTCCACGCGCCGTAGAATTTTTTCCGAGCCTCGAAATAATCTCCCGGAGGAGACGCCAGGACGCTTGCGCGGCCGGGGGGTTTGCTGCGAAGCTTCGGTCGGGAGGATCCAGGCATGTATCTCGGGCTCGACCTCGGCACGTCGGGGGTCAAGGCGCTGCTGATCGATGGCGCCCAGCGCATCATCGGCCAGGCGAATGGCGCGCTGGAGGTGTCGCGGCCGCATCCGGGATGGTCCGAGCAGGACCCGGCCGACTGGATCGCCGCCACCGAGACGGCGCTTGAGGCGCTGGCGGCGGCGCACCCGACCGAGCTCAAGGCGCTGCGCGGCATCGGCCTGTCGGGGCAGATGCACGGCGCGACGCTGCTCGACGCCGACGACCGGGTGCTGCGGCCCTGCATCCTGTGGAACGACACGCGCAGCCATGTCGAGGCGGCGCGGCTCGACGCCGATCCCGAGTTCCGCAGGATCACCGGCAACATCGTCTTTCCGGGCTTCACCGCGCCGAAGCTCGTCTGGGTCAAGGAGAACGAGCCGGCGATCTTCGCCAAGGTCGCCAAGGTGCTGCTTGCCCAAGGACTATCTGAGGCTCTGGCTGACCGGCGAGCACATCTCCGAGATGTCGGATTCGGCCGGCACCGCCTGGCTCGACGTCGGCGGCCGCGCCTGGTCTGACGCATTGCTCGCGGCGACCGAGCTCGACAGGAGCCAGATGCCGGCGCTGGTGGAAGGCACCGAGCCCGCCGGCACGCTGAGGCCGGAGCTGGCCCGGCGCTGGGGCCTCGGCGACCGGATCGTGGTGGCCGGCGGCGCCGGCGACAACGCGGCATCGGCCTGCGGCATGGGCACGGTGCGGCCCGGCGCTGCCTTCGTGTCGCTCGGCACGTCGGGCGTGCTGTTTGCCGCCAACGGCGCCTATCTGCCCAATCCGGCAAGCGCGGTGCACACTTTCTGCCACGCGCTGCCGCAAGCCTGGCATCAGATGGGCGTCATCCTGTCGGCAACCGACTCGCTCAACTGGCTGTCCGAAGTGACCGGCCGGAAGGCCGGCGAGCTGACCGCCGAGCTGGGCGACGACCTCAAGGCGCCGAGCGGCGTCAGCTTCCTGCCCTATCTCAGCGGCGAGCGGACGCCGCACAACGACGCCGGCATCCGCGGCGCCTTCACCGGCCTTGGCCCACCAGACCGGACGTGCCACGCCTGACGCAGGCGGTGCTGGAAGGCGTGGCCTTCGCCTTCCGCGACAGCCAGGAGGCGCTTCGCGAGGCGGGGACCGAGCTGACGCGCGTGACGGCGATCGGCGGCGGCTCGCGCTCGCGCTATTGGCTGAAGGCGATCGCCACGGCGCTCGGCCTGCCGGTCGACATTCCGGCCGACGGCGATTTCGGCGCCGCCTTCGGCGCGGCGCGGCTCGGCCTCATCGCCGCCGAGACGGCCGATCCGCTGGCCATCTGCACGCCGCCGGAGACGGCCGGGACGGTCGAGCCCGAGCTGGCGCATGCCGACGCCTATCAGGCCGCCTATCGGCGCTACCGCGCGCTCTATCCAGCCATCAAGGGAGTGACGACGTGACCACCGGCTTCTTCAAGGACATCCAGCCGATCCGCTACGAGGGTCCGGATTCGACCAATCCGCTCGCCTTCCGCTTCTACGATCCCGACGAGAAGGTGCTCGGCAAGCGGCTCGAGGACCATCTGCGCTTCGCGGTGGCCTATTGGCACTCCTTCGCCTGGCCGGGCGGCGATCCGTTCGGCGGCCAGACCTTCGAGCGGCCCTGGTTCGGCGACACGATGGAGCGCGCCAAGCTCAAGGCCGACGTCGCCTTCGAGATGTTCTCGCTGCTCGGCGTGCCCTATTTCTGCTTCCACGACGCCGATGTGCGGCCGGAGGGCAAGGATTTCGCCGAGAGCGCGGCGCGGCTCGACGAGATCGCCGACATCTTTGCCGGCAAAATGAAGGAGACGGGCGTCAAGCTGCTGTGGGGCACGGCCAACATGTTCTCGCACCGCCGCTGGATGGCCGGCGCGGCGACCAATCCCGACCCCGACGTGTTCGCCTACGCGGCGGCGACGGTGAAGGCCTGCATGGACGTCACCCAGCGGCTCGGCGGCGAGAACTACGTGCTGTGGGGCGGCCGCGAGGGCTACGAGACGCTGCTCAACACCGATCTCGGGCGCGAGCAGGAGCAGGCGGGGCGCTTCCTGTCGCTGGTGGTCGACTACAAGCACAAGATCGGCTTCAAGGGCACGATCCTGATCGAGCCGAAGCCGCAGGAGCCGACCAAGCACCAGTACGATTTCGACGTCGCCACCGTCTACGGCTTCCTGAAGAGGTTCGGGCTGGAGAAGGAGGTCAAGGTCAACATCGAGCAGGGCCATGCGATCCTCGCCGGCCACTCCTTCGAGCACGAGCTGGCGCTGGCCGGCGCGCTCGGCATCTTCGGTTCCATCGACATGAACCGCAACGACTACCAGTCGGGCTGGGACACCGACCAGTTCCCCAACAACGTGCCGGAAATGGCGCTGGCCTTCTACCAGGTCCTGCTGGCTGGCGGCTTCAAGACGGGCGGCACCAATTTCGACGCCAAGCTGCAGGCGGCAGTCGCTCGATCCGGAGGACCTGCTGATCGCCCATATCGGCGGCATGGACTGCTGCGCGCGCGGGCTGAAGGCGGCGGCGCGCATGCTGGAGGACCGGGCGCTGCTCGGCCCGCTCGAAGAGCGCTACGCCGGCTGGGAGTTCGGCCGAGGGCAAGGCGATGCTTTCCGGCAAGCGGACGCTGGAGGAGATCGCCGGCGCGGGTGGTCAAGGAGAAGATCGAGCCGGAGCCGCGCTCGGGCCGCCAGGAGCTGCTGGAGAACATCGTCAACCGGTATGTGTGAGGGGCGGAGCGGTCAGGATGTGTCGTCGTGACGACCAGCCCAACCGGCTTGAGAAGCCTGGGTTATCTCTTCGATCGAGGCGACCCTCGAAGATCGACCCTCGAGCAAGCCAATAAAGGCGTCGATTGATCCGGATTTACGGTTCGCGGACAGTATCCCGGCACCTCCGGGCAGCAGGCGAAGTTCAAGTTCGCCGCCTTCAGCCACGCCGAGGTGCTCCAGAATTTCCTTGCTCAAAGTTACTCGCCCGTTGGCGCCGACAGTCAGACAAGCCACGAAACAATCTCCATTCCTAATTCGAACCCCGCCGCAGCCTGACCGGCGGCAGGCCGAAGCTTCGGGCGAAGGCGCGCGAGAAGGCGGCGGCGGAGGAGAAGCCGGTGCGCGCGGCAATGTCGGCCATGGCAAGACGGGTGTCGAGCACGAGGCGGCGCGCGGCGCTGAGCCGGAGCCGCAGCGAGTAGGCGCCCGGCGTCTCGCCGATCGAGCGGCGGAAGATCAGCTCCAAGCGCGCGCGGCGTGACGCCGACGCGGCGGGCGATCGCCGCCGTGGTGAGCGGCGCGTCGACATGCGCCTCCATCAGCCGGATCGCCTGGGCGAGCCGCGGGTCCCAGCCGTCGAGCCGGCCGAGCGAGACCAGCGGCTGCGCGTCGGTCGCCGCCTTCGCCTGGTCGTAGATGAAGACGCTGGCGACATCGAGCGCCACCGCCATGCCGAGGCGGGTGCGGATCAGGTGCAGCATCAGGTCGAAGGTCGGCGAGGCGCCGCCGGTGGTGAAGACCGGGCCGTCGATGACGTAGCGGTCGGGGCGCACGTCGGCCTCCGGGAAGGCGGCGGCGAAATCCTCCATGTCCTCCCAATGGGTGGTCGCCGCGCGGCCCTCGAGCAGGCCGGCGCGGCCGAGCAGCCAGGTGCCGGCCTCGACGCCGCCGACGGCGCGCGCCGACTGGGCGACGCGTCGGATGCCGCCGAGCAAGCCCGGGCGCGGCGTGGTCGCGGGTGCCGAAGCCGCCGATCATCACCAGCATGTCGGTCCGCGCCGGCCGGGTCGAAGCGGCCGCTTGACCGCCACCGGCAGGCCGCTGGTGGTGACCGGCGCCTCGCCGTCGAGCGACACCGTCCTCCAGCCGAACATGGTCTCGCCCGAGATGCGGTTGGCGGCGCGCAGGGGGTCGACGGCCGAGGCCACGCACATGATCGAAGAGCCGTCGAGCACCAGCAAGGTCACCGTCAGCGGCATGCGCTCGGGCTGGAAGACGCTGGCGTGTTTCGCTTTTCATCAATTCGATTTCGTAAATCGCGAAGCAGAATTTGGCAAGTCGCGCGACAATGGGGGCTCTTCTCCTGGGAGGATTCCGCCATGGGCCTGACGCCGAGCCGCGACGTCTTCATCACCTGCGCCGTCACCGGGTCCGGCGACACCGCCGGCCGCTCCGACAAGGTGCCGGTCACGCCGCGCCAGATCGCCGACGCCGCCATCGAGGCGGCCAATGCCGGCGCGGCGATCGCCCACATCCACGTGCGCAACCCCGAGACCGGCAAGGGCGCGCGCGACGTCGCGCTCTATCGAGGAGGTGCTGAACCTCATCAAGCGGTCGGGCATCGACGTCGTCGTCAACCTCACCGCCGGCATGGGCGGCGACCTGACGCTCGGCACGCCCGAGAGCGCCGCTGCCGCCGGCCGCGCAGGGCACCGACATGGCCGGCGCCACCGAGCGGCTGGCGCATGTCGCCAAGCTGCTGCCGGAGATCTGCACGCTCGACTGCGGCACGATGAACTTCGGCGAGCAGGACTACGTCATGACCAACACGCCGGCCATGCTGAAGGCGATGGCCGCGCAGATCCAGGCGCTCGGCGTCAGCCCGGAGATCGAGATCTTCGACACCGGCCACCTGCTGCTCGCCAAATGGCTGCACGGCCAGGGGCTGATCGACGATCCGGTGATGGTCCAGCTCTGCATGGGCATCCCCTGGGGCGCGCCGGACGATCTCGGCGACGCTGCTGGCGCTGGCCAGCAACCTGCCCGCCGACTGGACCTTCTCGGCCTTCTCGATCGGCCGCAACGAGCTGCCCTATGCGGCGGTCGCGCTGGCTGGCGGGAGGCAACATCCGGGTCGGGCTGGAGGACAATCTCTGGCTCGGCAAGGGCGTGCTCGCCACCAACGGCGCGCTGGTCGAGCGGGCGGTGAAGGTCGCCGAGGGCATGGGCTCGCAAGATCATCGGCCCCGCCGAGGTGCGCGAAAAGATGAAGCTCAAGAAGCGTTGGTAGAATGGCTCCGTTGCGGGAGCGAAACGGTCTGGAGGGGCACTGATGGTCGAAATCCGCAAGGCTGCCGCGATCGGCGGCGGCGTCATCGGGGCGGGCTGGGTGGCGCGGCTGGCGCTCAACGGCATCGACGTCAGCGTCTTCGATCCCGACCCGGAAGCCGCCCGCAAGGTCGGCGAGGTGATGAAGGGCGCGCGCCGCGCCTATCGCCGCATGGTGCCGGGCGGCCTGCCCAAGGAAGGCCGCATCCGCTTCGCCAAGACGATCGCCGAGGCGGTCGACGGCGCCGACTTCGTGCAGGAGAGCGTGCCGGAACGGCTGGAGCTCAAGCACAAGCGTGCTGGCCGAGATCGACGCCCACGCGCCGCGCGAGGCGCTGATCGGCTCCTCGACCTCCGGCATCCTGCCGACCGACCTGCAGAGCGCCATGGCGCACCCGGAGCGGCTGGTCGTCGCCCACCCGTTCAACCCGGTCTACCTGCTGCCGCTGGTCGAGATCGTCGGCGGCGAGAAGACCTCGCCGGCGGCGATCGAGCAGGCGCGAGGCGATCTACGCGGCGATCGGCATGAAGCCGGTGGTCATCCGCAAGGAGATCGAGGCGTTCGTCGGCGACCGGCTGCTCGAGGCGGTGTGGCGCGAGGCGCTGTGGCTGATCAAGGACGACATCACCACCGTCGAGGAGCTCGACGACGTCATGCGCTACTCGTTCGGCATGCGCTGGGCGCAGATGGGCATGTTCCAGGTCTACCGCATCGCCGGCGGCGAGGCCGGCATGCGGCACTTCATCGCCCAGTTCGGCCCGTGCCTCGCCTGGCCGTGGACCAAGCTGATGGACGTGCCGGAGCTCGACGCCGGAGCTGGTCGACAAGATCGCCGACCAGTCGGACGCGCAGGCTGCCGGCCTTTCGATCCGCGAACTGGAACGGATCCGTGACGACAATCTGGTCGCCATCATGGAGGCGCTGTCCAAGGAGAACCGGGGCAAGGGCTGGGGCGCCGGCGCGCTCTACCGCGACTTCACGCGGCAGCTGTCGGACAAGGCCGCGAAGCCGGCCGCAAAGGCCGGCAAGAAGCCCGCCAAGGCCGACAAGAAGGACAAGCCCGGCAAATCGGCCAAGAAGGCCAAGGCGGCCGGCAAGGGCAAGAAGAAGGGATAGGGCGATGGATTTCGGCCTTTCGGAAGAGCAGCAGCTCATCGTCGACACGACGCGCGCCTTCGTCGAGAACGAGCTCTATCCGCACGAGCAAGAGGTCGAGCGGAGCGGCCATCTGCGCCGCGAGCTGATCGAGGAGATCAAGGCCAAGGCGATCGCCGCCGGGCTCTACGCCGCCAACATGCCGGAAGACGTCGGCGGCGCCGGGCTCGATACGGTGACCTGGCTGCTCTACGAGAAGGAGCTCGGCCGGGCCAATTATGCGCTGCACTGGACCTGCGTGGCGCGGCCGTCGAACATCCTGCTCGCCGGCACCGCGGAGCAGCGCGAGAAATACCTCTACCCGTGCATCCGCGGCGAGAAATGGGATTGCCTGGCGATGACGGAGCCCGGCGCCGGCTCCGACCTGCGGGGCATGAAGGCGACGGCCGTCGAGCAGGGCGGCGACTGGGTGCTCAACGGCACCAAGCATTTCATCAGCCATGCCGACATCGCCGACTTCGCCATCGTCTTCATGGCGTCGGGCGAGGAGGAGACCCCACGCGGCAAGCGCAAGAAGATCACCGCCTTCTTCGTCGACAAGGGCACGCCGGGCTTCACCGTCCGCGACGGCTACCGCAACGTGTCGCATCGCGGCTACACCAACGCCATCCTGGAGTTCGACGACTGCCGGCTGCCCAAGGAGCAAGTGCTGGGCGAGGTGCATCAGGGCTTCGAGGTGGCGAATTCCTGGCTGGGGGCGACCCGGCTGCAGGTCGGCGCCACTTGCCTCGGGCGGGCCGAGCGGGCGCTCATGCATTCGGTCGAGTATTCTGCCGACCGTCAACAGTTCGGGCAGCCGATCGGCAAGTTCCAGGGCGTGTCCTTCAAGCTCGCCGACATGGCGACCGAGCTCAAGGCGGCGGAGCTGATGGTGATGGAGGCCGGCTGGAAGTACGACCAGGGAACGGTGACCGACCAGGACATGGCGATGGCCAAGCTGAAGGCGACCGAGATGCTGGCCTTCGTCGCCGACGAGGCGATCCAGATCCATGGCGGCATGGGGCTGATGGACGACCTGCCGCTGGAGCGCATCTGGCGCGACGCACGGGTGGAGCGCATCTGGGAAGGCACCAGCGAGATCCAGCGCCACATCATCTCGCGGGCGCTGCTGCGGCCGTTCGGGGCCTGAGCCCATGAACCGGTTGGAACGGCTGCTCAGGCCGCGCTCGATCGCCGTGTTCGGCGGCGTCCAGGCGGCGGCGGTGGTCAAGCAATCGCTGAAGATGGGCTTCTCCGGCGCCATCTGGCCGGTGCACCCGACCAAGGACAGCGTCGAGGGACTGCGGACCTATCGTACTGTCGACGATCTGCCGGAAGCGCCGGACGCCGCCTTCGTCGGCGTCAACCGCCACCTCACCATCGAGGTGATCGCGGCGCTGGCGCGGCGCGGCGCCGGCGGTGCCATCTCGTTCGCCGCCGGCTTCCTGGAGACCGGCGCCTACGACGCCGAGGGCGAGGCGCTGCAGGCCAGGCTCATCGAGGCGGCGGGCGCGATGCCGGTGATCGGGCCCAACTGCTACGGGCTGATCAACTATGCCGACGGCGCGCTTCTGTGGCCCGACCAGCATGGTGGCAAGCGGCTCGCCGAGGGCGAGCGCGGCGCCGCCATCATCACGCAATCTTCGAACATCGCCTGCAACCTGACCATGCAGCAGCGCGGGCTGCCGCTCGCCTTCCTGATGACCGCCGGCAACCAGGCGCAGACCGGGCTGTCCGAGATGGCGCTCGGCCTGGTCGAGGATCCGCGCGTCTCCTGCCTCGGCCTGCATATCGAGGGCTTCGACGACGCGGCTGCCTTCGAGCGGCTGGCGGCGCGCGCCCGAGAGCTCGGCAAGCCGATCGTCGCCATGAAGGTCGGCCGGTCGGAGCAGGCGCGCGAGGCGACCATCTCGCACACCGCATCGCTGGCCGGTTCGGACGCGGCGTCGGAAGCCTTCCTGAAGCGGCTCGGCGTCGCCCGGGTGCACTCGATCCCGTCGCTGCTGGAGACGCTGAAGCTCTTGCATGGCGGCGGCCCGCTCGCCGGCAACACGCTGTCGTCGATGAGCTGCTCGGGCGGCGAGGCCTCGGTGATGGCCGACAGCGCCGAAGGCCGCTCGGTTCGTTTCCCGGCCCTGACGGAGACCCACCGCACGGCGGTCAAGGCGACGCTCGGCCCGTTGGTGGCGGTCGCCAACCCGCTCGACTACCACACCTTCATCTGGAACAACGAGCCGGCGCTGACCGAGACCTTCACCGCGATGGCCGGCGGCGGCTTCGCGCTCAACATGCTGGTGCTCGACTTCCCGCGCAACGACCGCTGCTCGGACGCCGACTGGTGGCCGACCGTCAACGCCTTCGAGGCGGCGCTGAAGCGCAACGCGGCGCGCGGCGCGATCGTCGCCTCGATGACCGAGAACCTGCCCGAAGGCCATGCCGAGGCGCTGCTTTCGCGCGGCATCGTGCCGCTGCAGGGGATCGTCGAGGCGATGGACGCGGCCGAGGCGGCAGCCTTCATCGGCGCCGCCTGGCAAGCGCCGGCCGCGGCGCCGGTGGTCGGCGGCAGAGCGGAGCCGGCGAGCGGTCGGCGCGTGCCCGACGAGGCCGAAGCCAAGGCGATGCTCGCGGCGGCGGGGCTGCCGGTGCCGGCCGGGCGGCGCGTCGCCGACGCCGAGGCCGCGGTGCGGGCCGCCGAGGTTTTCGGCACTCCGGTGGTGCTGAAGGCGCTGGGGCTCGCGCACAAGTCGGAGCACGGCGCGGTGCGGCTCGGGCTTCGCGACGCGGAGAGCGTGCGCGCGGCGGCCCGCGACCTCGAAGGCCTCGGCAGCGGGCTCTATGTCGAGCGCATGGTGGAGGGCGGCGTCGCCGAGCTGATCGTCGGGGTGACGCGCGATCCGCTGTTCGGCCCGCTGATGACCATCGGCAGCGGCGGGGTGCTGGTCGAGCTGTTGAAGGACAGCGCGACGCTGCTCTTGCCGGCCAACCGGCATGACATCGAGGCGGCGCTCGCCGGCCTGAAGCTCTATCCGCTGCTCACCGGCTATCGCGGGCGAAAGCGGGCCGACCTCGCCGCGGCGGTCGCGGCCATCGAGGGCATCGCCGATTTCGCGACGCGCCATGCGGTCGAAGAGCTCGACATCAACCCGCTGATCGTCGCGCCGAGGGGCAGGGCGCCTTCATCGCCGACGCGCTCCTGGTGATCGCCGAAGACGCCGCGCAAGATCGTGAGCCGGCAAACAGGGAGGCAGCCCATGCCTGACGTCGTCCGCACGCGCCGCGAGGGCGGCATACTGGAGGTGACGCTCGACCGGCCCAAGGCCAATGCCATCGACCTCGCGACATCGCGGCTGATGGGCGAGACCTTCCTGGCGTTCCGCGACGACCCGGGGCTCAGGGTGGCGATCGTCAGGACGGAAGGCGACAAGTTCTTCTCGGCCGGCTGGGACCTGAAGGCGGCGGCCGGCGGCGACGCGGTCGACGGCGACTACGGCGTCGGCGGCTTCGGCGGGCTGCAGGAGCTGCGCGACCTCGACAAGCCGGTGATCGCGGCGGTCAACGGCATGGCGGTGGGCGGCGGCTTCGAGCTGGCGCTGTCGTGCGACCTGATCTATGCCGCCGATCATGCGCGCTTCGCGCTGCCGGAGATCCGCGCCGGCACGCTGGCCGATGCGGCGACCATCAAGCTGCCGAAGCGCATCCCCTATCATGTCGCCATGGACCTCCTGCTCACCGGTCGCTGGATGGAGGTGGAGGAGGCGCATCGCTGGGGGCTGGTCAACGAGGTGCTGCCCAAGGAGACGCTCGACGAGCGCGTCTGGGAGGTCGCCCGGCTGCTCGCTGCAGGGCCGCCGCTGGTGTTCGCGGCGATCAAGGAGGTCGCACGCCGGGCCGAGGCGATGGAGTTCCAGGACGCCATGAACTGGATCACCAAGCGCAAGTTCCGGACGGTGGACGAGCTCTACGCATCGGAGGACAATCAGGAGGGGTTCCGCGCCTTCGCCGAGAAGCGCGACCCCGTCTGGAAGGGCCGATAGGTGAAAGACTATGCGACGCTGATCGACGCCGAGACCTGGGCGTTCATCGAGCGGACCGACAGCTTCTACCCGCCGGACACGATCGACATGTCGATCGCCGACCAGCGGGCCGTCTACGACCGCCTGTGCCGGGCCTTCTTTGCCGGCTATCCGGACGGCGTCGAGGCCAAGGACGGGGCCATCCGAGCCGCGGGGCGTGACATCCCGACCCGCATCTATCGCACACCCGCCTCGGACCTCGAGGCGCGAATCGTCTATTTCCACGGCGGCGGCCTCATGCTGGGCGGTCTCGACAGCCACGACGACATCTGCGCCGAGCTCTGCGCGCGGACCGGCATGGAGGTGGTGGCGGTGGACTACCGGCTGGCGCCGGAGCACAAGCATCCGGCCGCCTTCGACGATGCCATGGCGGCCTTCGAATGGGCGACCGGCGGCGACCCTCGCCAAGCCGTGCTGGTCGGCGACAGCGCCGGCGGCACGCTCGCCGCCGCGGTGAGCCATGCGACGCGCGGCCACCAGCGGCGGCCGGCGGGCCAGGTGCTGGTCTATCCCGACCTCGGCGGCGACCAGAGCCGCGGCTCGTATGTCGAGCATGCCGAGGCGCCGATGCTGACGGTGCGCGACCTCGCCTTCTATAAGGAGATCCGCGGCGGTGGCGAAGTGACGGGCGACATCACGCAGGCGCCGCTGGCCGATGCCGACTTCGCCAACCTGCCGCCGACGGTGATCGTCACCGCGCAATGCGACCCGCTTTCCTCCGACGGGGAAGCCTATGGCAGCCGTATCGCTTCGGCCGGCGGACGAGCCTGGTGGTTCGAGGAGCCGGGCCTGGTGCACGGCTATCTGCGCGGCCGCCACAGCGTCGGCCGGGCGCGCACCAGCTTCAGCCGCATCGTCGATGCGGTCGAGGCGCTGGGCAAGGGACGCTGGCCGTACTGAACGGTACGCCAAGATCGCGTACCGGCGGGTACGCCTCGCTTCATTCGAGGAAGGGCTTGGCCTTCATCGTGGCGGGAACCGGGACGCCCAGCCGCGAAAGCAGCGTCGGCGCCAGCTGGAGCTGGCCGAGCGTCGCCTCCGGGTCGGGGCCGGCGGCAGCGCCGAAATAATAGAGGGCGACGTCCTGCTGATCCTCGCCGCTGCCGCCGTGGTGGCCGCGCAGCGACTGGCCGTGGTCGGCCGTGACGATCACCTCGTAGCCGGACCGCCGCCAGCGCGGCAGGAAGCCGGACAGCATGGCGTCGACATGCGCGCAGGCGAGGTCCATCTCGATGCAGTCGTGGCCGAACCGATGGCCCATGGAATCGAGGGTGCAGGTGTGGAGGATGCCGTAGTCGATGCCGAAGCGCTCGGTGAGCATGGTGAGCGTGGCGAACAAGTCGGCATCCGACGGGGTCATCTGGTTGTCGTCGTCGTAGCCGGTCATGGAATGGAAGCGGCCATGGGCGATCGGGCCGCCGGGCTCGTCATATTCGAGGTCGCGGACGGGGTCGAAAGGGCAGCGGTTGAAGAGCTCCGACCACCAGGAATGGGTGACCGCGCCGGTCTTGCCGCCCGCCTCGGCGACGGCGGAGAAGACGTTCGGCAGATCGACCCTGGAGCGCTTCTCGTTGGCGAGGATGCCGTGCTCCTGCGGTGGGACGCCGGTGTGGATCGAGGCGTAGCAGCAGGCCGACATCGACGGCAGCACGGAGCGCATGCGCCAAACGCGGGCGTCGCCCGACTGCGCCCAGCCTTCGAGATTGCCCATCAGGCGGCGCCAGTTGCGGTAGGGCACGCCGTCGAGGATGACGAGCAGGAGCTTGGCCGAGAGCGACATCAGTTGCCGGCGCTCTCCATGCGCCGGGTCTTGATCGCCTTCTCCAGCCAGCCGAGCTCCATCTCGGGCACGGAGGAGAGGAGCAGCTCAGTGTAGGCGTCGAAGGGCGGGTTGATGACCTTGCTCTTCGGCCCGTAGCGCACCACCTCGCCGCGGTACATGACGGCGATGGAGTCGGCGATCGACTTCACGGTGGCGAGGTCGTGGGTGATGAAGAGATAGGCGACGCCTTCCTCGGCCTGCAATTCCAGCAGGAGCTTGAGGATGCCGTTGGCGACCAGCGGGTCGAGCGCGCTGGTCACCTCGTCGCAGATGATGAGCTTGGGCCGCGCGGCAAGAGCGCGGGCGATGCAGACGCGCTGCTTCTGGCCGCCGGACAGCTCGGCGGGATAGCGGTCGACGAAGCGCTTGCCGAGCTCGATCTTGTCGAGCAGCTCGACCACCTTGGCGTCGCGCTCGCGGCCGCGGATGCCGAAGTAGAATTCGAGCGGCCGGCCGATGATGGTGCCGACGGTCTGGCGCGGGTTCATCGCCACGTCGGCCATCTGGTAGATCATCTGCAGCTGGCGCAACTCGTCCTTGCTGCGCTCGGCGAGCCGCCTGGGCAACGGCTTGCCGGCGAAGGCGATGGTGCCCGCCTCGGGCGGCAGCAGGCCGGTGATGGCGCGCGCCAGCGTCGACTTGCCGGAGCCGGATTCGCCGACGACGGCGAGCGTCTGGCCGGGATGGATGTCGACGGAGACGTCCTTCAGCACCTTGATGGCGCCGCCGCCGTAGGCAGCCGTGACGTTCTTGACCGACAGCATCGGTTCGGCGGTGGGCTTCTTTTCGCGGTGGTCGATGTGGTGCACGGAGACCAGCGCGTTGGTGTACTCCTGCCGCGGCTCCTGGATGATCTGCTTCGTGTCGCCGTATTCGATCAGCTTGCCGTGCCGCAGCACCATGATCTCGTCGGCGACCTGGGCCACCACGGCGAGGTCGTGGGTGATGTAGAGCGCGGCGACGCCGGTGTCGCGGATCGCCTCCTTGATGGCGGCGAGCACGTCGATCTGGGTGGTGACGTCGAGCGCGGTGGTGGGCTCGTCGAAGACGATCAGGTCGGGCTCGGAGCACAGCGCCATGGCGGTCATCGCGCGCTGCAGCTGGCCGCCGGAGACCTGATGCGGGAAGCGGCGGCCGAAATTGTCCGGATCGGGGAGGCCGAGCTTGCGGAACAGGGTCTTCGCCCGCTGCTCTGCCTCGGCGCGCTTGGCGACGCCGTGCTCGAGCGCGGCCTCGACCACCTGCTCCATCAGCCGGTGCGCCGGATTGAACGCGGCGGCGGCCGACTGGGCGACGTAGCAGACCTCGTTGCCGCGCAGCCGGCGCAGCCCCTGCACGCCGCCTTGCAGGATGTCGCGGCCGTTGAGGATGACCTCGCCGCCGGTGATCCTGACGCCGCCGCGGCCGAAGCCCATGGAGGAGAGGCCGATGGTCGACTTGCCGGCCCCCGACTTGCCGATCAGGCCGAGCACCTTGCCGCGCTGCAGGGTGAGCGAGACGTCGTCGACGATCGTCACCTTGTGCGGCGGCTCGCCCGGCGGGTAGACGTTGGCCTCGATCCGGAGGTTGCGGATGTCGAGGAGGTTTTCGCCCTCCTGCGTGCTGCGCCTGCGGGACGCCGCCTTCCTAGCCATTGCCGCGGCCTCCCTTCAGGTCGGTGGTGCGGTTCAAGATCCAGTCGGCGACGAGGTTCACCGAGATGGCGAGCGCGGCGATGGCCGCGGCCGGGATCAGCGCCGCCGCGATGCCAAAGACGATGCCATCCTTGTTTTCCTTGACCATGCCTCCCCAGTCGGCCTGCGGCGGCTGCACGCCAAGGCCGAGGAAGGACAGCGCCGACAGGAACAGCACGGCATAGATGAAGCGCAGGCCGAGCTCGGAGATCAGCGGCGACAGCGCGTTGGGCAGGATCTCGCGGAAGATGATCCAGCGGGTGCCCTCGCCGCGCAGCTTGGCGGCCTCGACGAAATCCATGACGTTGATGTCGACCGCCACGGCGCGCGACAGGCGGTAGACGCGGGTGGAATCGAGGATGCCCATGACCAGGATGAGGGTGAGTATGGTGGTGGGCAGCACGGAGAGCACCACGAGGGCGAAGATCAGCGTCGGGATCGCCATCAGAAGGTCGACGAAGCGCGACATCAGCGTGTCGAACCAGCCGCCGACGACAGCGGCCGTGAAGCCGAGCACCGAGCCGAGGATGAACGAGATGGCGGTGGCGACGGCGGCGATGAAGATGGTGGTGCGGGCGCCGTAGATCAGGCGGGAAAGCAAGTCGCGGCCGAGATTGTCGGTGCCCAGCCAATGCTCCGCCGAGCCCGGCGCCCAGACGTCGCCGACGATTTCGTCCATGGGGTAGGGCGCGATCAGCGGCGCGAAGATGGCCACGAACAGGAAGAGGGCGGTGAGGATCAGGCCGATCAAGGCGCCGATCGGAATGCGGCGGAAGTCAAGCATGCGCGCTCATTTCGGATGCCGGAGCCGGGGGTTGGCGATGATGGCGGCGATGTCGGCGATGATGTTCAGGCAGATGTAGACCGCCGCAAAGATGAGGCCGCAGGCCTGCACCACCGGCACGTCGCGCTTGGCGACGTGGTCGACCAGATACTGCCCCATGCCCGGATAGACGAAGATCACCTCGACGACGACGACGCCGACGACCAGGAAGGCGAGGTTCAGCATCACCACGTTGACGATCGGCGCGATGGCGTTGGGGAAGGCGTGGCGGCGGATGATCTCGATCGGCCGCAGGCCCTTGAGCTCGGCGGTCTCGATGTAGGCGGATTGCATGACGTTGAGGATGGCGGCGCGGGTCATCCGCATCATGTGGGCGAAGACGACGAAGGTCAGCGCCAGCGCCGGCAAGGCGATCGCCCGCATGCGCTCCAGGAAGGGCATGCCGTCATAGACGGTGGAGATGCTGGGCAGCCACTGCAGCTTCACGGCGACGAAGTAGATCAACAGGTAGCCGACGAAGAACTCCGGCAGCGAGGTCGATGCCAGCGCGATGCCGGAGATGGCCTTGTCGACGGGGCCGTTGCGGTAGCGCACCGCGATGAGCCCCATGGCGACGGCGAGCGGGATCGACAGGATCGCCGCCCAGAAGGCGAGGAACAACGTGTTCCACAGGCGTCCGCCCAGCGAGGCGGCGACGTCCTGGCCCGAGGACAGCGCCGTGCCGAGGTCGCCGGTGAGCACGCCGCCCAGCCAGCGGAAATAGCGGACATAGGCCGGTTCGTTGAGCCCGAGCGACTCGCGCAGGTTGGCGAGCGCCTCCGGCGTCGCCGACTGGCCGAGGATCGACTGGGCGACGTCGCCCGGCAGGATCTGCGTGCCGACGAAGATCAGCACCGAGACGGCGAGAAGCAGCAGAATGCCCAGCGCGATGCGCTGGGCAATCAGCTTGACGATCGGTGCGCTCATCCCCGCGGCGCCCGATCAGGCGACGACCCAGCACTTCGAGAGCGCGTAGCCGCCCATCATCTCCTGGTTGCCGTCGGGGAGCCAGCCGGCGACCTTTGGGCCCGTCGCGTCGATGAAGTCGTTGAACATCGGCGTGATGACGCCGCCTTCGTCGCGCACCATCTCGCCCATCGACTTGTAGAGCGCCTTGCGCTTTTCCGGGTCGAGCTCGGAGCGAGCCTGCAAAAGCATCTTGTCGAAGTCCTCGCGCTGGAAGCGCGTGTCGTTCCACTCGGCCTTGGAATAGTAGGCGGTCGAGTACATCTGGTCCTGGGTCGGACGCCCGCCCCAGTAGGAGGCGGAGAAGGGCTGCTTGTTCCAGACCTCGGAGAAGTAGCCGTCGCCCGGCTCGCGCTTCACCTCGAGCGTGATGCCGGCCTTGGCGGCGCTCTGCTGGTAGAGCTGAGCGGCATCCACGGCGCCGGGGAAGGCGACGTCGGAGGTGCGCAGCAGCACCGGCCCGCTGTGGCCCGACTTCTTATAGTGGAAGGCCGCCTTTTCCGGGTCGAAGGTGCGTTGCTCGATCTCGGTGAACAGCGGATAGGCCTTGTTGATCGGCGTGTCGTTGCCGACCGAGCCATAGCCCATGAGGATCTTCTGCAGCATCTCCTCGCGGTCGAGCGCCAGCTTCAGAGCCAGCCTGAGGTCGTTGTTGTCGAAAGGCGCGGTGTTGCAATGGCAGATGAAGACGTAGTGGCCGCGGCCGGCGACGTTCTGGATGGTGACGCCCGGCACGTTCTTGATGAGGCCGACGATCTTCGGCTCGACGCGGTTGATCATGTCAACCTGGGCGCCTTGCAAGGCAGAGGTGCGGGCGGTGGCGTCGTTGATGACGATGATCTCGATCTGGTCGGCGAAGCCGCGATCGTCGCGCCAGTAGTTGGCAAACTTCTCGCCGCCGAGACGCACGCCGGGCTCGTTGACGGTGACCTTGTAGGGGCCGGTGCCGATGCCGGCGGTCGGGTTGTCCTTGCCGCCATTGGGCTGGATCATCAGGTGGTAGTCGTCGAGCAGGAAGGGCAGGTCGGCGTTGGCCTCCTTCAGCGTGAACACGACCTCGCCGCCATTGGCCTTGACGCTCTCGATGCCACCCATGAGGCCGAGCGCGCCCGACTTCGACTTGGCGTCGGAATGGCGCTCCATGGTGGCGACCACGTCCTCGGGGGTCAGCTCCTTGCCGTCGTGGAACTGGACGCCCTTGCGGATCTTGAAGGTCCACACCTTGGCATCGTCGGAGGCGCCAAATTCCTCGGCCAGCGCAGGCTTCACCTCGCCGTCGGCGGAGATTTGCACCAACTGCTCGGCCCACTGGCGGCCGAAGAAATAGGGAACTTGGCTTGCCCAGACCGCCGGGTCGAGGCTGTCGGTGGCGGCGCCACCCTGCATGCCGGCCTTGAGCACGCCGCCCTTTTGCGGCCCTTCGGCGCGCACGACGCCGGCCAGAAGCGTGTTGGCAGCGCTGGCGCTTAGCCCGAGGACGGCGGCACGGCCGAGAAAATCGCGGCGGTTCATCCTGCCCAGCACGACGCGACGGCCGAGTTCATTCAATTCATCAGACATAGGGGATGTTTCCTCACTCCGTTGGTCGCCGTGAACCGGCTGATCGTTATGAGGGAGAATATTGAACGTAACGGAAAGCAAGCCGCAAGGCCGAATGCGACATCCCTTGGCGTAAATGGTGCGCTGCAAGTGGACCAATCGCGGCCGCTGCCGCTAGAGCGCAATGACGCTTCTTCGAATCGCCCTCGCACTCTTTCCTTTTGTTTGAGCATGATCTTTTCCAAAAACCGGCATCCACTTTTTGGGATCATGCTCTAGACGTGCTCGCGGGCGACGATCTCGCTGAAATTGCGCTCGAAGACCAGCGCGTCGCCCTCATAGGCCAGTATGCGGCCGGTCAGGTGAAAGCTCAGAAGGTCCGACCGCATGCGGGTGAAGGTTTCGGTCCGCACCGACCAGGAGCCGCGCGACAGCGTCTGCGTCCAATGCGTGTCGCCTTCGGCCGACAAGGGGTCGGTGGGGTCGATGGTCCAGTTCTCACGCGCCGTCGAGCCGGTGACCAGGCCATGCTCGAGGTCGCGCACCTCGCCGAAATCGTCGACGATGGCGAGCGTGGCGGCGCCGGTCGCCGGGTTCTTCGTGACGGTGCGGCTGTTGCTCGCCTCGCGCAGCGTCTCGACCTGCCACGGCCGGGCGCCGGCCGGCTCGGCGAAGGCGACCGGCAGTCCGGCCCCCTCGCTCAAAAGGGGCAAGTCGAGCTCGGCGGCATGGATGGCGAGCGTCACGGGCTCGGGCGAGGGCCAGACCAGCGGCCAGTAGGTCGAGGAGATGGCGAGCCGCAGCCGGTTGCCCGCGGCGACGTTGTAGGCGATGTCGTCGAGCTTCAGCGCAATCTCGACGACGGCGCCCGGCTCGAGCTCGGCCGGCTGCTCGTGGCCATTGCGGTGGCAGAGGTTGAGGACGCCGTAGCTGATGCGGGTCGAGGCGCCCTCCGGCTGCACGTCGCAGAGCCGCACGGCGACCATGGCGCGGCGGCGGTCGGCGGCGAGGCGGAGCCGGACCGTCGGCGTGCCGACGATGGCGAGCGGGGCCGGCAGCGGCTCGCCGTCGAAGCAGAGCGAGCGCGCGTCGTCGGGACGCTGGTCGCCCGGCAGCTCGGGGCCGAGCCAGATGGCGCAGTATTCGCCGCTCGCCAGCCCGCAATCCTGCGGCGAAGCGACCGGCGCCGGGGCGGAGAGCTTCGCGGTCTTATCGAGGCGGCCGGCGTCGCCGGCAGCGAGCGTCAGCGTCGATACCTCGGGTTCGGCGTTCCAGCCGGCGAGCCCGACCCAGCGGCCGGGGCGCTCCTCGTACCACTCGCGCGGCGGCACCGAGTCCATCACGTAGACGCGCATGTCCGGATCGTCCTCGACGCCGGTGCCGGCGTCCTTGAGCCAGCGGTCCCACCAGCGCAGCGCTTCCTGGAGGAAACCGATAGCCGGCTTCGGAACGGCGAAATGCGGATATTTGTGGATCCACGGGCCGACGATCGCCTTGACCGGGGCGGCCTCGATCCCTTCGAGCAGCCGCGCGACGGCGTTCTTGTAGGCGTCGCCCCAGCCGCCGAGGGCCAGCGTCGCGGCCTTGATGCGGGAGAAATCCTCGCAGACCGAGCCATGCTTCCAGTAGGTGGTGCGGCGCTGGTGCTTCAGCCAGATCGCCGGCAGGAACGGCTCGTGCTCCAGGCGGGCGAACCACAGGTCGCGCCAGCGGTGCTCGCCGGCGATCGCCGGGTCCGGCGGGCGCGACGAATAAGACAGCATGGTGGCGCCCCAGCCCATGTTCTCGTTGAGCAGGAGCCCGCCCTTGTAGTGGATGTCGTCGGCGTAGCGATCGTCGGTCGAGCAGAGCGTGACGATGGCGGCGAGCGCCGGCGGCTCCTTGGCGGCTACCTGCAGCGCGTTGAAGCCGCCCCAGGAGATGCCCATCATGCCGACCTTGCCGGTGCACCAGGGCTGCGCCGCCGCCCAGGCGATGACGTCGCAGGCGTCCTGCAGCTCCTGCTCGGTGTACTCGTCCTCCATCACCCCCTCGGAGTCGCCATTGCCGCGCATGTCGACGCGGATCGAGGCATAGCCGTGCCCCGCCAGGTAGGGATGGGTCAGCGAATCGCGCTGCGTGGTGCCGTCGCGCTTGCGATAGGGCAGGTGCTCGAGGATGGCGGGAACGGGGTCGGCCTCGGCATCTTCCGGCAGCCAGATGCGGGCGGAGAGCCGGCAGCCGTCGGGCATCACGATGCCGACATCGGGGTGCTCGACGATCTTGCGGGGAAACTGGGTGATGGTCTTCATGACAGGTCCTGAACGACCATGAGGCCCATCCCGGCTGGAGATTTCAACCCCAAATGATGGGCCAGGCCGCCGGCCCCTCGTTGGGCCAGGCATTCAAGCAAGCGGGATGTCGTTGTCGGCCTTGCTCGCCTGGTAGATGGCGGAGAGGTCGTCGTAGCGCTCGGCGATCGCCGCGGCGCGCGCTTCGAGGCGGTCGCGGTCGGCCGTCGGCAGGGCGCGGATCAGGTGGCGGATCGAATAGCTCTTCCAGTAGGCGTTCTCGGCGTTGTAGCCGCCTGGGTCGAGGGTGAAGACCTCCTTGAGGATGCGCAGATCGTGCGGGATGGCGAAGCTGTCGCGCGAATCCTCGTGGCTGAACAAGAAATAGAAGTTGTCGAAGCCGGCCCAGGTGATCGCCGACAGGCAGAGCGAGCAAGGCTCGTGGGTGGCCAGGAAGAGGCACTCGCGGGTCGCCGGCCGCGCCTCGCTGGGCATTTCGTAGAAGCGCTTCAGGCAGTGGACCTCGCCGTGCCAGAGCGGGTTCTCGGTCTCGTTGTTGGTCTCGGCGACGACCAGCGAGCGGTCGCCCTTGTTCAGGATGGCGGCGCCGAAGAGCTTGTTGCCGCGGCGGACGCCGGCCTCGGTGCGCGGCAGGATGTCCGCCTCGACGACGTCGAACAGGCGGTCGATGAGCGATGCGTCGGCTGTTTTCATGTTCACGGGAGGCGGATCTCGTAGGGGTGCGAGAAGTGGAACTCCTCGAGGTTGGAGCCGGCGCCACCGCGGTCGACCACCAGGAAGTCCTGCGGTTCGCCGAGCGGCGTCAGCACGCCGTGCCAGAGGTTGCGCGAATAATTCACGCCCTGGCCGGGTCGGGTCAGGAAGGCGCGGGGCGTGCCCGGGCCGTCCTTGGCATCGGGGCAGACGACGACCACGAAGGGCCGCGGCGTCAAGGGAACGAACGCCTGGCTGCCGAAGGGATGGCGCTCGACCATCGCCAGGCGCAGCGGGAAGGCGTAGGGCGTGCCCCTGACGAGGCTGATCAGCACGTGGCCGTCGGGGCCGGTCGCCTCGGGGCGGGCCAGCGCGTGGAAGCGCTCGGCCCTGCCGTCGTTGATCGGATGGTGGCGGTCGGTCTCGGCGTCGATGACGTCGCCGAAGCCGGCAAAGCTTTCCCGCGTCAGCGGTTCGGCGATGATGATGCGGCGGTCCATGCGGAAGCTCCTAGCCGGCCGAACGCGGCGGCGTGCCGAGCTTCATGTGGCGGTTGACGTCCTTGTAGAGCAGGTAGCGGAAACGGCCGGGGCCGCCGGCATAGCAGGCCTGCGGGCAAAAGGCGCGCAGCCACATGTAGTCGCCGGCCTCGACCTCCACCCAATCCTGGTTGAGGCGGTAGACGGCCTTGCCTTCGAGCACGTAGAGCCCGTGCTCCATCACGTGCGTCTCGGCGAAGGGGATCAGGCCGCCCGGCTCGAAGGTGACGATGGTGACGTGCATGTCGTGGCGCATGTCGGAATGATCGACGAAGCGGGTGGTGGCCCAGCGGCCCTCCGTGTCGGGCATCGGGATCGGCTGGATGCCGCGCTCGTTGGTGAAGAACGGCTCGGGCGCCGCGATGCCGTCGACGGCGTCGTAGGCCTTGCGGATCCAGTGGAAACGCACCGGCGCCGCGCTCTCGTTGCGGAGCGTCCAGCGGCTTCCCGGCGGCAGGAAGGCAAAGCCGCCCGGCTGCATGGGGTTGCGGCGCCCGTCGAGCGTCACCACCAGCTCGCCCTCGACGACGAAGAGCACGGCCTCGGCGCCGGGATCCGGCTCGGGCCGCTCGCTGCCGCCGCCCGGCTGCACCTCCATGATGTATTGCGAGAAGGTCTCGGCAAAGCCCGACAGTGGGCGCGACAGCACCCAGAGCCGGGTGCCCTCCCAGAACGGCAGGGCGCTGGTGACGATGTCGCGCATGACCCCTTTGGGGATCACCGCATAGGCCTCGGTGAAGACGGCGCGGTCGGTCAACAGCTCGGTCTGGGGCGGGTGGCCGCCGCGGGGCGCATAGTAGGTGCGCTCGAACATCGGTTTCTGGTCTCCTAGGCTGGCAACAGGTCGCGCAGGCGGAGGAGCGCGATGCGCTCCACCTGCCGGCAAGCGGTGTCGAACTCGGCGTCCCGGTCGTTGCCGAGCCGGGTCTCGAAGGCGGCCATGATGTCGGCCTTGGTGCGGCCGCGCACGGCGACGATGAAGGGAAAGCCGAAGCGCTCGACGTAGTCGGCATTGAGCCGCGCGAAGGCGGTGCGCTCGGCGTCGGTCAGGGCGTCCAGCCCGGCGGAGGCCTGCTCGGCCGTGGATTCGGCGGTGAGGCGGCGGGCGGCGGCCAGCTTGCCGGCAAGGTCGGGATGCGCCTGGAGCACGCCCAGGCGTTCCTCGGGCGTGGCGCTGCGGAAGGCGCGGCAGAGCGCATTGTGGAGGCCGCCGGCGCTGTCGTGGGCTGGCCCGAGCTCGAACGCGAAGGCGCGCTCGGCGATCCAGGGCGAATGCTCGAAAATGCCGCCGAAGCGCTCGACGAACGCCGCCTTCTCCATGCGGGACGGCCGCAGCGCCGGAGCCTCGTAGGGGTGGTGCGCGCGCCAGTGGCGGGCGATGTCGATGCGGCGGGCCAGCCAGACCTTGTCGTGGCCCTTGACGTAGTCGATGAAGCGCCTGAGGGCGGCGGCGCGGCCAGGCCGCCCGACCAGCCGGCAATGCAGGCCGATGCTCATCATGCGCGCCCGGCCGTCGCCGCCCTCGGCATAGAGGGTGTCGAAGGCGTCCTTCAGGTAGGAATAGAACTGGTCGCCGGAGTTGAAGCCCTGGGCAGTGGCGAAGCGCATGTCGTTGGCGTCGAGCGTGTAGGGGATGATCAGCTGCGGCGCGATCGGCGCGCCGTGGCCGTCATGGTCCAGCCAATAGGGCAGGTCGTCGTCATAGGTGTCCGAGATGTAGGCGAAGCCGCCCTCGGCGGCGACGAGGCGGACGGTGTTGATCGAGGTGCGGCCGGTGTACCAGCCGGTCGGGCGCTCGCCCGTCACCTCGGCGTGGAGCCGGATTGCCTCGTCCAGATGGCGCTGCTCGTCGTCGGGCGCGTAGTCGCGGTAGTCGATCCATTTCAGCCCGTGCGAGGCGATCTCCCAGCCGGCCTCCTGCATGGCCGCGACCTGGTCGGGCGACCGCGCCAGGGCCGTCGCCACGCCATAGACGGTGACCGGCACCTCGGCCGCGGTGAACAGGCGGTGGAGCCGCCAGAAGCCGGCGCGCGCCCCGTATTCGTAGATCGATTCCATGTTCCAGTGGCGCTGGCCGAGCCAGGGGGCGGAGCCGACCACCTCCGAGAGGAAGGCCTCGGACGCGGCGTCGCCGTGCAAAATGCAGTTTTCGCCGCCTTCCTCGTAGTTGAGCACGAACTGCACGCAGACCCGCGCGCCGTCCGGCCATCGCGGATCGGGCGGATTGGCGCCATAGCCGCGCATGTCCCGCTGATATCGCATCGGTTCCGGACCTCCCGCTGCTCCTGCCCGTCGCTCTCCTGGTGAGGATAGCCAAAGGGCTCGCCGGGCATTCCCTCGAAAAAATTTGAAAGTCTTTTCGTGCCCCTTCGCTTCACCGCGGCTCGTGCATGGCATCTAATAGGCGCAGACTTCACCGTTCACGTTCGGCAAACAGCAGGGAGGCAGGATGTCGACTTCGGATGGCGGGCGCCTGACGACCCATGTTCTCGACACCGCCGCGGGACGGCCGGCCGCCGGGCTGGCGATCTCGCTGTTCAGGATCGACGGCGACTCGCGGAACCATCTCAAGACCGCCTGGACCAATGCCGACGGGCGCTGCGACGAGCCGCTGCTCGTCGGCGACAGCTTCGTCAAGGGCGACTACGAGCTCGTCTTCCAGGCCGGCGACTATTTCCGCGGGCAGGGCCTGAAGCTGCCGACCCCGGCCTTTCTCGACGTGGTGCCGATCCGTTTCGGCCTGGCGGAGCGGTCCCACTACCACGTGCCGCTGTTGATTTCGCCTTACGGCTATTCGACCTATCGGGGCAGCTGAGCCATGACCGGGACGCCGCAACGCAACGAGATCCGCTTCCTGCTCAATGGCGAGCCGCAGGCGCTCGCCGAGGTCCTTCCGGACGAGATGCTGCTCGACTTCCTGCGGCTGCGCCGGCGGCTGACCGGCACCAAGGAGGGCTGCGCGGAGGGCGATTGCGGCGCCTGCACGGTGCTCGTCGGGCGTCTCGCCGGAGGCGAGCTCCGCTACGAAAGCGTCAACGCCTGCATCCGCTTCCTGGGCTCGGTCGACGGCTGCCACGTGGTGACCGTCGAGCATCTGAAGGGCCATGACGGCGCCTTGCACCCGGTGCAGCAGGCGCTGGTCGACTGGCACGGGTCGCAATGCGGCTTTTGCACGCCGGGCTTCGTGATGTCCCTCTACGGGCTCTGGATGCGCAGCCCCGACCCTTCCGACGCCGAGATCGAGAAGGCCTTGCAGGGCAATCTGTGCCGCTGCACCGGCTACGAGGCGATCGTCCGGGCGGCGCGGGCGATCTCCAGCTACGGCAAGGCCGGCGAGGACCGGCTGGCCGGCGAGCGCGCGACCACCAAGGCGGCGCTCATCGCCATGCGCGACGGCCGTCGGGTGACGATCGGCGCAGGAAAGCAGCGCCTGGTGCTGCCGGCGAGCGTCGACGACCTGGCCGACGTGCTCGTCAAGGAGCCCGGCGCGACCATCGTCGCCGGGTCCACCGACGTCGGCCTGTGGGTCACCAAGTTCATGCGCGAGATCGCGCCGGCGGTGTTCGTGGGCCATCTCGAAGGGCTGCAGGAGGTGCGCGAGGCCGACGGCGTCGTGTCGATCGGCGCCGGCGTGACCTATACCGACGCCTATCGGGCGCTGGCCGACAGGATCCCGGCCTTCGGGCCGCTGCTCGACCGCATCGGCGGCGAGCAGGTTCGCAACATGGGGACGATCGGCGGCAACGTCGCCAATGGCTCGCCGATCGGCGACACGCCGCCGCCGCTGATCGCGCTCGGCGCCAGCGTGGTGCTGCGCAAGGGCAAGCGCCGGCGGACGCTGCCGCTCGAGGACTTCTTCGTCGCCTATGGCAAGCAGGACCGGGCGCCCGGCGAGTTCGTCGAGCAAATCGACGTGCCGCTTCCTGCCGACAATTCGCAGTTTGCAATCTACAAGGTGACCAAGCGGCGCGACGAGGACATCACGGCGACGCTCGGCGCCTTCCATTTGGCGCTGAAGCCGGATGGGACGGTGGGGGCGATCCGCATCGCCTATGGCGGCATGGCGGCGACGCCGAAGCGGGCGAGCGCGGTGGAAGCGGCGCTGGTCGGCCGGCCATGGACGGCCGACACCGTCGAGGCGGCGCTCGACGCCTATGCCAGCGATTTCACGCCGCTCACCGACATGCGCGCCTCGGCGGCCTACCGGTCGCTGGTCGCCCGCAACCTTCTGAGGCGCTTCTTCGCCGAGACGCAAGGGGGCAGCGCGCCGATCACCATCTCAAGAGACGCGGCGGCCTGAGGAGGGGCGAGATGAACAAGCACTCGGCCGTCGACCTCAAGGCCAACAAGATCCGCGGTGGCGTCGCCACCGACCAGCGCCACGACTCGGCCCACAAGCACGTGGCCGGAGAGGCGATTTACATCGACGACATGCCGGAGCCCGCCGGCACGCTGCATGGCTGCCTGGGGCTGTCGACGGTGGCGCATGGCAAGATCCTCGGCATGGACCTTTCGGCGGTGCGCGCGGCGCCAGGCGTGGTCGAGGTGCTCACGGGGGCGGACGTTCCCGGCGAGAACGACATCAGCCCGACCGGCCGCCACGACGAGCCGGTGCTCGCCGAGACGATGGTCGAGTTCTTCGGCCAGCCGATCTTCGCCGTCATCGCCGGGACGCGGGAAGAGGCGCGTCGGGCCTGCCGGCACGCAAAGATCGAGTACGAGGCGCTGCCGGCGGTGACCGATATCGGCGAGCTCGATCCCGTCAACGGGAAAATGGTCACGCCGCCGCTGACGCTGAAGCGCGGCGATGCCCGCGCGGCGATCGACGCGGCGCCGCGCCGGCTCAAGGGCGAGATGCGGGTCGGCGGGCAGGACCATTTCTACCTGGAAGGCCACATCGCCATGGCGGTGCCGGGCGAGGACCAGGACGTCACCGTCTACTCCTCGACCCAGCACCCGAGCGAGGTGCAGCACATGGTGGCGCATGCGCTCGGCGTGCCCTCGCATGCGGTGACGGTCGAGATCCGCCGCATGGGCGGCGGCTTCGGCGGCAAGGAGACCCAGTCGAACCAGTTCGCAGCGATCGCGGCGATCGCCGCCAAGCGGCTCGGGCGGGCGGTGAAGATCCGGCCCGACCGCGACGACGACATGACCGCCACCGGCAAGCGTCACGATTTCCTGATCGGCTACGAGGTCGGCTTCGACGACGAAGGCTCGATCCACGGGGTGGACTTCACCTATGCGGCGCGCTGCGGCTTCTCCTCCGACCTGTCGGGGCCGGTGACGGACCGGGCGCTGTTCCATTGCGACAACGCCTATTTCTACCCGGCGGTGAAGGCGATCTCGGCGCCGCTCTACACCAACACGGTGTCCAACACCGCTTTTCGCGGCTTCGGCGGCCCGCAAGGCATGGTCGGCGCCGAGCGCATCGTCGACGAGGTGGCCTTCGCGACCGGCCAAGGACCCGCTGGAGGTGCGCAAGCGCAACTTCTACGGCACCAGCGATCGCAATTTGACGCCCTACCACCAGACGGTGGAGGACAACGTCATCCAGCGCCTCGTCGAGGAGCTGGAGGCCGTCGTCGGACTACCGGCGGCGGCGGCGCAGCATCGACGCCTTCAACGCCAACAGCCGCATCGTCAAGCGCGGCATCGCGCTGACGCCGGTGAAGTTCGGCATCTCGTTCACCGCCACCCACTACAACCAGGCGGGCGCGCTGGTGCACGTCTACACCGACGGCTCGGTCCACCTGAACCACGGCGGGACGGAGATGGGCCAGGGGCTCAACGTCAAGGTGGCGCAGGTGGTGGCGGAGGAGTTCCAGATCGACCTCGACCAGGTCAAGATCACCGCCACGACGACCGCCAAGGTGCCGAACACGTCGGCCACCGCGGCGTCTTCCGGCTCCGACCTCAACGGCATGGCGGCGCGCAATGGCGCGCGGATCATCCGCGAAAGGCTCACCGATTTCGCCGCCGAGCGCTACGGGGTGCCGCACGACCAGGTGGTGTTCCTGCCCAACCGGGTGCGGGTCGGCAACCAGGAGATCCCGTTCGGCGATCTCGTCAAGCAGGCCTACATGGCGCGCATCCAGCTGTCGGCCGCGGGTTTCTACAAGACGCCGAAGATCCACTGGAACCGCGACAAGGGCGAGGGCCACCCGTTCTACTACTTCGCCTATGGCGCGTCGTGCTCGGAGGTGTCGATCGACACGCTGACCGGCGAATACATGGTCGAGCGCACCGATATCCTCCATGAAACGGGGCGTTCGCTCAATCCGGCGATCGACCTCGGGCAGATCGAGGGCGGCTTCATCCAGGGCATGGGCTGGCTCACCACCGAGGAGCTGTGGTGGGACGAGAAGGGGCGGCTCAGGACGCACGCGCCCTCGACCTACAAGATCCCGCTGGCCTCCGACCGGCCGAAGGTGTTCAACGTCGCGCTCGCCGACTGGGCCGAGAACCACGAGCCGACCATCCACCGCTCCAAGGCGGTCGGCGAGCCGCCCTTCATGCTGGCCATGTCGGTGCTGCACGCGCTGTCGGACGCGGTGGCGAGCGTGGCGGAGCACCGCATCTGCCCGCGCCTCGACGCGCCGGCAACCCCCGAGCGGGTGCTGATGGCGATCGAGAGGCTGAGGGCCGAAGCGGCCCGATCATGAGCGACACCGCCCCTGCGCTGCGGCGCTTCCTGGCGGCTGCCCCGGCGGCGGCGCTGGTCGAAGTGACGGATGCGAAGGGCTCGACGCCGCGCGAGCGCGGCGCCTTCATGGCCGGTCTCGGCCGATGCGAGCTTCGGCACCATCGGCGGCGGCCAGCTCGAGTTCATGGCCATCGCCCGGGCGCGGCAGCTGCTGGCGGATGGTGAAGCCGGGCCGGCCACGCTCGACGTGCCGCTGGGACCGGAAATCGGCCAATGCTGCGGCGGGCGGGTCGGCGTGTCGATCCGGCGCCTCGACAAGACGCTCGCGGCGGGCCTGCTGGCGGAGGTCGAGGCGGCGGACGCGGCGCTGCCGCATGTCTACCTGTTCGGCGGCGGCCATGTCGGCCAGGCGCTGGCGAGTGCGCTGTCGCTGCTGCCGGTCTCGACGACCGTCGTCGAGACGCGGCCGGAGGCGCTCGAAGGGATGCCGGAAACGGTGGCGACGCGGCTGACGCCGGTGCCGGAGGAGGCGGTGCGGGAGGCGCCGGCCGGCGCGGCGTTCGTGGTGCTGACCCACGACCACGCGCTCGACTTCCTGATCGTCGCCGAGGCGCTTGCGCGAGGCGACGCCGGCTATGTCGGCATGATCGGCTCGAAGACCAAGAAGGCTACCTTCCGCTCGTGGTACCTGAAGACGGCCGGCGGCAGCGAAGCCGACCTTGCGCGGCTGGTGTCGCCGATCGGCGGCCATGGGGTCAGGGACAAGCGCCCGGCGGTGATCGCCGCGCTCGCCGTGGCGGAGATCTTGGCCGCGCTGTGGGGGCGGGCGAGTTAGGTTGCATAAATGTTCTTGCTACTATTTTAAGGTGTGGTAGATTGATAGGCGTAACCGCTTCGGCGGATTGAAAGACCACCGGGAACGGGGGCGGCCGGCGAGAGGAAGACTGATCTGCTCCGGCCCAGATTTCATGGGCTAGAGGAGGCGCCTGCGGCGAGGCTGGCGCCGCCCCTCACCTGCCTGCCGGCTTCCTCTCCCCGCAAGCGGGGCGAGGAGGGCTGGCCGCGGCCTCCCCACTTGTTCTGCAAAGCTTGCTCTGCAACGCTGGCGATTGTGCAAACGCGTCGACGAGAGCGCTCTTCTCCCCGCTTGCGGGGAGAGGAAGCCGGCAGGCAGGTGAGGGGCGGCTCAGATGGTCAAGGACGCTATGCCTCAATCCTTCTCCTGCACATGCGACTCCAAAAACCACAGCGACTTGTCGAGCGCGCGGGAATAGGCGGTGAAGATGTCGGCGGTGTCGGCGTCGCCGGTCTCGTCCGCGTCCTCGATCGCCTTGCGCGCCAGCTTGGCCACCGCAGCGTAGCGGTCGATCAGTGCTGCCAGGTGATCCTTGGTGCGGGCGATGTCGGTCGGGTAGGGGGCGAGCGGCGTCGCCGAAGCCACCACCTGGCTGGTGCCGAGCGCGCTGCCGCCGAGCTGCACCGCCCGCTCGGCAATGGTGTCGACATGGCCGTCGAGCTCCTGGCGAAAACCGTCCAGCATCTCGTGAATGGCGATGAAGCTCGGCCCCTTGATGTTCCAGTGGGCCTGCTTGGTGATCAGCGCCAGGTCGATGGCGTCGGCCAGGCGGGCGTTGAGGATCTCGATCGAGGCCTTCCTGACGTTGGACTTGAGGTCGTTGCGGGTGGCGTGGGTGGACATGTTGAGGCTCCTTGGGGTCGATCGGTTCATTTGCCGGCCAGGATGTCCTGGATCAGCCGCTGGCAACGCTCGGCCATGAAGTCGAGCAGCAGGCGGACCTTGGGGTCCTGAAACTTCTTGTGCGGGTAGACGGCGGCGAACTGCACCGGGGTCGGCGGCGTGCCGGGCAGGATGACCTGCAGCCGTCGGTCGCGGATGAAGGGCTCGACCTCGAAGCGCGGCTTGTTGATGATGCCGCGGCCGGCCAGCGCCCAGCCGGTCAGCACGTCGCCGTCGTCGGAATCGAACGGTCCGTGCACCTCGAATTTCTGCGGGCCTTCCGGGGTCCGGAGCGTCCAGTAATACTCCTTGGCGCCGGGGAAGCGCAGCATCAGGCAGTCGTGCTTCTTCGAGACGAGCTCGTCCGGGCCGCTCCGGCTCGCCTCGCGTCTCCAGGTATTTCGGCGCCGCCACCAGCACGCGCTCGCACTCCATGATGCCGCGCATGCGCAGGCTGGAATCCTCGAGCAGGCCCAGCCGGAAGGCGACGTCGATGCCTTCCTTCATGATGTCGACATTGTGGTCGGAGAGCCGCAGCCGGACCTCGATGTCCGGATACTTGTCGTGGAACTCGGGAATGCCCGAGGCCACCAGCCGGCGGCCGAGGCCGAGCGGGGCGGTGACCCGGATGGTGCCGCGCGGCTGGCCGGACAGCGCGCTGACCGCGGCCTCGGCCTCGACGATCGCCTCCAGCACGTGCTTGGCGCCGCTGTAGAACACGGTGCCGTGCTCGGTCGGCATCAGCTGCCGCGTCGTCCGGTTGAACAGCCGCACGCCGAGGTGCTTCTCCAGCTCCTTGATGCGGTTGGATGCCACCGCCGGCGAGATGCGCATGTCGCGGCCGGCGGCCGAGAGGTTGCCGAGCTCGACCACGCGTACGAAGACCGCAATGTTGTCCAGATAGGCCATGCCGGCACGATCCCCGGGCTATGCCCCAGTATTTTCCATTTTTTTTTGAAAGTCATCGTGCTTCTCGCCTCTTTCCGCGGCGATCGCAAACCGCAACAATCGGCGGTCGAACCGGCAGGGGCCAAGGCATGACCGACGTCGCGATCTTCTGGGACTGGCTGAGCTTCGCGGTCCGCTGGCTGCACGTGGTCACCGGCATCGCCTGGATCGGCTCGTCGTTCTATTTCGTCGCGCTGGACCTCGGGCTCCGGCAGCGGCCCGGCCTGCCGGAAGGCGCCTTCGGCGAAGAGTGGCAGGTGCATGGCGGCGGCTTCTACCACATCCAGAAGTACCTGGTGGCGCCGGCCGAGATGCCGGAGCATCTCACCTGGTTCAAGTGGGAATCCTATGCCACCTGGCTCACCGGCTTTGCCATGCTGTGCGTGGTCTACTATGCCGGCGCCGACCTCTATCTGATCGATCCCAACGTGCTCGACGTGTCGCCGACGGTGGCGATCCTGATCTCGCTGGCGTCGCTGTCGGTCGGCTGGCTGATCTACGACCTGCTGTGCCGGTCGCCGCTCGGCCACAACGACACGCTGCTGATGCTGGTGCTCTACGCCGTGCTGGTCTGCATGGCCTGGGGCTACACCCAGCTGTTCACCGGCCGGGCGGCGCTGCTGCATCTCGGCGCGTTCACCGCGACGATCATGTCGGCCAACGTGTTCATGGTCATCATCCCCAACCAGAAGAAGGTGGTGGCCGAGCTGATCGCCGGCAGGAAGCCCGACCCCAAGCTCGGCAAGCAGGCCAAGCAGCGCTCGCTGCACAACAACTACCTGACGCTGCCGGTGCTGTTCCTGATGCTGTCCAACCACTACCCGCTGGCGTTCGCCACCGAGTTCAACTGGGTGATCGCCTCGCTGGTGTTCATCATCGGCGTGCTGATCCGCCATTATTTCAACACCGTGCATGCGCGGAAGGGCAACCCGACCTGGACCTGGCTGGTCGCGGCGATCCTGTTCGTGGTGATCATGTGGCTGTCGACGGCGCCGAGGGTGCTGACGGGCGAGACCGCGGCGGCCGCGGCGGCCGACCAGGCGCTGCTCGCCTCCACCGACTTTCCGGCCGTGCGCGACACCGTGCTCGGCCGCTGCGCCATGTGCCACGCCCAGGAGCCGGGCTGGGAGGGCATCCACCAGGCGCCGAAAGGCGTCGTCCTGGAGACCGACGCGCTGATCGCCGAGCATGCACGCGAGATCTACCTGCAGGCCGGCCGCAGCCATGCCATGCCGCCCGGCAACGTCACCGGGGTGACGCCGGCCGAGCGCGCGCTGCTCGTCGCCTGGTTCGAAGGGGCCCGGCAATGAGCGTCGAGACGCTGATCCGCGGGCGCACGCTGTCATTCCTGCGCTGGCCTGACGGCGCGGACGACGCCGGCGCCTATCACTATTTCGCCGACGGTGCCCTGCTGGTGCGCGACGGCCGCATCGTCGCGGCCGGCGCCCATGCCGAGGTGGCGCCGCTGGCGGGCGCGGAGGCCCGGCAGGTCGACCACCGGCCGCATCTCGTGCTGCCTGGCTTCATCGACGCGCATGCGCATTTCCCGCAGATGCAGATCATCGCCTCCTATGGCGCCGAGCTGCTGGACTGGCTGAACACCTACACCTTTCCGGAGGAGACGCGGTTCAACGACACGCAGCATGGCCGGCGCGTGGCGCGGCTGTTCCTGGACGAGCTGGTTCGCCATGGCACGACGACGGTCGCGGCGTACTGCTCGGTGCATCGCAAGTCGGCCGACGCCTTCTTCGCCGAGGCGCACGAGCGGGACATGCTGGTGATCGCCGGCAAGGTGATGATGGACCGCAACGCGCCGGCCGGCCTGACCGACACCGCGCAATCCGGCTATGACGACAGCAAGAGCCTGATCGCCGAATGGCACGGCAAGGGGCGCTGCCTCTATGCGGTGACGCCGCGCTTCGCCATCACCTCGACGCCGGAGCAGCTGGCGGCGGCCGGTGCGCTGGTCAAGGAGCACCCGGACCTCCACATGCAGACGCATCTGTCGGAAAACGCGGCGGAGATCGCGCTCACCCAGGCGCTGTATCCAGGCTCGCGCGACTACACCGACGTCTACGAGCACTACGGGCTGGTCGGCGACAAGGCGCTGTTCGGCCACTGCATCCATCTCAGCGAGCGCGAGGCCGACGCGCTGTCGGACAGCGGCTCGGTGGCGGTGTTCTGCCCGACGTCCAACCTGTTCCTCGGCTCCGGGCTGTTCGACTACCATCGCTACCGGCGGCGGGCCAAGCCGCTGAGGATGGCCGCGGCGACCGATGTCGGCGGCGGCACCAACTATTCCATGCTGCGGACGATGGACGAGGGCTACAAGGTGATCGCCCTCAATGGCGAGAAGCTCAACCCGCTGGCCGCCTTCTGGCAGATCACCCGCGGCAATGCCGAGGCGCTGTCGATCGGCGACCGCGCCGGCACGCTCGCAGTGGGCAGCGACGCCGACCTGGTGGTGCTCGATTCCGCCGCAACGCCGGCCATGCGGCTGAGAAGCGAGCGCATCGAGACCCTTGCGGAAGAGCTGTTCCTGCTGCAAACCCTGGGCGACGACCGGGCGGTGCGGGAGGTCTACGTGGCCGGTCGCCCGGCGAAGAGCAGCCTGGCCGCCTGACCGGCCGGGGCAGGAGGCAAAGCATGGCCATGGCCGACGACATCGCGGCGATCGTCGCGCAGGAAAAGGCGCTGGTCTTCGACCGCTTCGACGAAGCGGCGGCGTACGAGCTCGGCGCGGCGCTGCGCCGACGCGGCCTGGCCGAGGCGCTGCCGATCGTCATCGACATCCGGCTGTGGGACCGGCCGCTGTTTTACGCAGCGCTGCCGGGGTCGACCGCCGCCAATGCCGACTGGGCGCGTCGCAAGCGCAACTCGGTCGAGATGTTCCACAAGAGCACCTACCGCATGAACCTCGAGCAGGGCGGCCAAGAGCAGATCTTGCCGCCGCGCTACGGGCTTTCGGCCGACCAGTACGCGATCGCCGGCGGCGGCTTCCCGATCGTCGTCAAGGGCGTCGGCGCGATCGGCGTCGTCGCCGTCTCCGGGCTGCCGCAGCGGAGCGACCACGAGCTCGTCGTCGCTGTGCTGGCCGAGACGCTCGGCCATGATCCGCAGCGGCTCGCGCTGCCGGCGACGGACTGAGCCGTGGCGGACGAGGCGGAGCCGCGGCGCTTCCTGACGTCGCTGTTCAAGGCAGCGGTGGCGGCCGCCGACCCGCTGGTCACCCTGCGCGACCATCTGCCCGAGCGGCCCAAGGGCCGCACCGTGGTGGTCGGCGCCGGCAAAGGATCGGCGCAGATGGCGGCTGCGCTCGAAACGCTGTGGGACGGGCCGCTCGAAGGCGTCGTCGTCACCCGCTACGGCTATGCGGCGCCGTGCCGGAGCATCGAGGTGCTGGAAGCGTCGCATCCGGTCCCCGACGAAGCGGGGCTCCGCGCCTCGGCGCGGCTCACCCAGGCGGTCTCGGGCCTGACGGCCGACGACCTGGTCATCGCGCTGATCTCGGGCGGCGGCTCGGCGCTGCTGCCGGCGCCGGCGGGCAGCCTGACGCTGGCCGACGAGATCGCCGTCAACGAGGCGCTGCTCGCCTCGGGCGCGCCGATTTCTGCCATGAACGCGGTGCGCAAGCATGTATCGGCGATCAAGGGCGGGCGGCTGGCTGCTGCGGCGCATCCGGCGCGCGTGGTGTCGCTGGTGGTGTCCGACATTCCCGGCGATGACCCCGCGCTGGTCGCGTCCGGGCCGACGGTGGCGGACGCGACGACGCGCGAGGAGGCGCTGAAGATCGTCGAGACCTACGGGATCGCCCTGCCGGCGGCGGTGACCGCGCATCTCGCCTCGCCGGAGGCGGAAGCGCCGCGGCCCGACGATCCGCGCTTCGCGAACCAGACGGTGCAGCTGATCGCCTCGGCGGGGGTCTCCCTGGAGGCGGCGGCGGCGGCGGCGCGCCGCCAGGGCGTCGAGGCGGTGATCCTGTCGGATTCGATCGAAGGGGAGGCGCGCGTCGTCGGCGCGATGCACGCGGCCATCGCCCGCGAGGTGGCGCGCCGCGACCGGCCCTTCGCGCGCCCGGTGGTGATCCTCTCCGGCGGCGAGACGACCGTTACCGTGCGCGCCAAGGGCAAGGGCGGCCGCAACAGCGAATTCCTGCTGGCCTTCGCGCTCGGCATCGAGGGCCTGGAGGGCATCGATGCGCTGGCCGCCGACACCGACGGCATCGACGGATCGGAGGACAATGCTGGCGCCTTCGCCGATGGCAACACGACGGCGCGCATGCGGGCCGCCGGGGTCGATCCGCGGGCGGCGCTGGCGGGCAACGACGCGTGGAGCGCGTTCGACGCCGCGGACGGCCTGTTCGTGCCGGGACCGACCGGCACCAACGTCAATGATTTCCGGGCGATCTGGCTGCGCTAGGGTTGGCGTTCAGGCCGCCATCAGCCGCTTGACGGCCAGGATGTCGTCGAGGAAACGGCGGCGCTCAGCCTGCTTGTCCTCCGGCTCGCGGATGCGCAGGATGAAGGAGGGGTGGATGGTGAGGAACACCCTGACCCCGTCCTGGCGCTCGACGAGCTCGCCGCGCATCTTGGTGATCGGCACCGGCTTGCCGAGCAGCGATTGCGCGGCCGTAGCGCCGAGGGCCACGACGAGGTCCGGCTTGATCAGCGCCAGCTCCCTGTCCAGCCACCAGCGGCAGGCCGCCACCTCACCGGCGTTCGGCTTGGAATGGATGCGCCGCTTGCCGCGCGGCTCGAACTTGAAATGCTTCACGGCATTGGTGACGTAGGTGATCGTGCGGTCGAGGCCGGCTTCTTCGAGGATCTGATCGAACACCTTGCCGGCCGGCCCGACGAATGGTTTGCCGGCGATGTCCTCCTGGTCGCCCGGCTGCTCGCCCACGAACACCACCCTGGCCGCGTCGGGGCCTTCGCCGAACACGGTCTGCGTGGCATCGCGCCAGAGCGGGCAGCGGCGGCAGCCTTCGGCCGCCTGCGCGGAGCCCGGCGATCGTGCCGGGCCGCGGCGCCGTCGTCGGGGATCGCCGGCGTTTCCGGGACGGGCCAGTGCCGGGCCTGGACCTTGGCGTGGTGCGGAGCGGGGCTGGTGGGCATGCGCGCGATCATCTCCCGTGCCTTCGCGTCGGCGCCTGCGATCAGCTCTGGAATGAGCGAGGCCTCGGGAAGGTTCCGCCAGTACTTCTTGGGCATCTCGGCCTGCATGGCCTTCACCTTGAGGCGCGCCGGGTTGAAGATGCTGGCGAAATAGGTCTGCCAGAGCGCCTCGGCGCCGTCGTCGGGAGGCGCGTCCTCGCGGCGCGCCCCGGGGCCGATGACCAGCCGCTCGCCGTCCCAATCGGCCGAGGCGCGCGGCGTGAGGATGGTCCAGCGCATGCCGGTGAAACGGCGGACGAAGAAGCCCGCATTGCGCTCGACGATGTGGTGCTCGGGCTCGAACCACGCGACGTAGCGTTCGAGCGGCGCCTCGCCGAGCTGCCGGAACCGCACGAAGGCGCGCATCTTGTGGATGTCGCGGCGAACCGCCTTCTCCATGGCCTCGAAGCGGCGCACGTCCGGGTCCGAAGCGATGCTCAACAAGGGCGGCTCGTTGGAAAGGCGCCACAAGAGCCGATGCAGGAAGGCGAAGCGCTCCGGATCGGCGTGGCAGACCACCGCCTCGGCGCGCTCGACGAAGGATCGCGGGACCTTGAGCTCCGTGCCGGGGGGCGGCTCGGGCAGCGCCGGCGGGCTCTCGCCCGGCGCCACCCGCCACGAGACCTGCTCCGGCCGCACGCCGGCCAGCGTCAGCGCCCGTGCGGCGGCGCGCCAGCCGGCGAAGTCGGTCTCGCCGGCTAGAACGATGGCGTGGTCGGCGAGGGCGAGCTCGAGCGGCCTTGCCATGGTCAAAACAGCGTCAGCTGGGTAGGTGGCGGGACGAGGCGGGCGCGCAAGCCCTCGGCGTCCGTCGAGCGGCCGGGCGACCAGCCTTCGGCGATGATGAAGGGCCTGACCTTGGCGATCGAGGCGCAGACCCGGCCGACATCCTCCAGCCGCAAGCGCCGGTGGCGGCGGGTCTCCAGGATGCGCTTCACCGCCTTGGTGCCGAGGCCGGGCACCCGCCACAGCGCCTCGCGCGGGGCGCGATTGACGTCGACCGGGAAGGCGCTGCGGTGGCGCAGCGCCCAGGCGAGCTTGGGATCGATCTCCAGGTCGAGCATGCCGTCGGGCGTGCCGGCGAGGATCTCGGGCTGCGCGAAGCCATAGAAGCGCATCAGCCAATCGGCCTGGTAGAGCCGGTGCTCGCGCATCAGCGGCGGCTTCACGAGGGGCAAAGCGGAGGAGGAATCGGGGATCGGGCTGAAGGCGGAATAATAGACGCGGCGCAGACGATAGCTGCCGTAGAGGCGGGCGCTGGTCCGCAAGATGCCGGCGTCCGACGTCTGGTCGGCGCCGACGATCATCTGCGTCGACTGGCCGCCGGGCGCGAAGCGCTCGCGCCTCTTGGTCTGCAGCGTCGGCTCGGCCTTCTCCTCGATCTTCGCCCTGAGATGCGCCATGGACAGCCGGATCGTCTCCGGCTTCTTCTCGGGCGCCAGGCGCTTGACGCTGTCGTCGGTGGGCAGCTCGACATTGATCGACAGGCGGTCGGCGAAGCGGCCGGCCTTCTCGATCAGCTCCGGCGCGCATTCGGGGATGGTCTTCAGGTGGATGTAGCCGCCGAAGCGGTGCTCCTCGCGTAGGCGCCGCGCCACCTCCACCATCTCGCCCATCGTCTCGTCGGGCGAGCGCACCACGCCCGACGACAGGAACAGGCCCTCGATGTAGTTGCGGCGGTAGAAGTCGAGAGTGAGCTGGACGACCTCGTCGACCGAGAAGCGGGCGCGGCGGACGTTGGACGACGAGCGGTTCACGCAATAGCTGCAGTCGTAGATGCAGAAATTGGTGAGCAGGATCTTGAGCAGCGAGATGCAGCGGCCGTCCGGCGCGTAGGAATGGCAGATGCCGGTGCCTTCCGTCGAGCCGATGCCGCCGGACTTCAAGGAATTGCGCCGGGCGGCGCCCGACGAAGCGCAGGAGGCATCGTATTTGGCGGCATCGGAGAGGATCGCGAGCTTCTCGCGCAGCGGGAGCGGGGCCATGCGTTCATGATATGTTCGGCCGGCCGCGCTGGCTATAAACTTTTTTAATCGGGCCGGCTGATCAGACCTCGTGCAGATAGAGGTGGTAGTCGAGCTCGCTCACCGTACGGGCGACGCGGACATATTCGGCCTGCTTGATGGCGGTGAACGTCTTGTGCAGGTCGGGGCCGAGCGCGTTCTGGAGGAAGGCAGAGGCCTTAGCGGCCTCGATCGCCGAGCGCCAGTCCGACGGCGCGTCGGCATCCAGCTTGGGGGCGGTCTCGTAGCCGTTGCCGGTGGTCTCGGCGCCCGGATCGATCGCCTCGTCGAGGCCCTTGGCGATCGCCGCCAGCACCGTGGCGCCGACGAGATAGGGGTTGGCGTCGACGCCGGCCGGCCGGTGCTCGACGCGGCGGTTCTTGGCGTCGCCGGCAGGGATGCGCAGCGCCACGGAGCGGTTGTTGACGCCCCAGGTGGCGGCGAGCGGCGCATAGGACTGGGCGACGAAGCGCCGCCAGGAATTGGCGTGCGGGGCAAAGACCAGCATCGTCTCGGGCATGGTGGCCGCCAGCCCGCCGATGGCGTGGAGCAGCGCCGGCGCCCAGGCGCCGGGCTGGTTCTCGGAGAAGATGTTGCGGCCCTCGGCATTGGCCATCGACACGTGGAAATGCATGCCCGAGCCGGCATATCGCTGGATCGGCTTGGCCATGAAGCAGGCGGTGATGCCGTGCCGGCGCGCCTGCATGCGGACCAGGCGCTTCAAGAGCACGAGATCGTCGGCGGCGCGCAGGATGTCGGTGCGGTAGCGCAAGGTCAGCTCGTACTGGCCGGGCGCGTATTCCGAAATGAGCGTCTCGACGGGCACGCCCTGGGCGGCGGCGCCGGCGTAGATGTCGGAAAAGAGCGGCTCCATGCCGTGCAGATGGTCGACCGAATAGACCTCGGTCTTGGCGCTGCGCCGGCCGTCGAGCACGGCGCCGGCCGGCTGGACGCGGCCTTCGGCGTCGCGCTCGTTCTTGAGCAGGAAGAATTCGAGCTCGAAGGCGCCGGCGGGCGTGAGGCCCTTTTCGGCCAGCGCCGCCACCTGGCGCGCCAGGGCATGACGCGGGTCCGAGGTCATCGGGCTGCCGTCGAGGTGGTACATCGACATCAGCACCTGGCCGCGCGCCGGTTCGGTGCCGACGAGCGGGGTCAGCGTGCCGGGGATCGGCCAGGCGCGCAGGTCGCCGTCGCCCGAATCCCAGATCAGCCCGGTTTCGTGGACATCCTCGCCGGTGATGTCGAGCCCGAGGATGGAGATCGGCATGTGCCGGCCGCCCTCGTAGAGCGCCGGCAGCTCGTGGCGACGGATGATCTTGCCGCGACCAACGCCATTGCTGTCGGTGACGAGGATGTCGAAGGCCTCGATCTCCGGATGCTCATCCAGGAAGGCCTTGGCTTCGGCGACGGTCGAGCCGGACGGAGAGGTCATGCGCGGTCCCACGAGAAACGGTCGGCCGCTTCTCTCATGCCGCGAGGCGGCCGGCAATATCGGCAAAGGCGGCCACCAGGCGGTCGACCTGGCTGCGCCGGGTGGCGGGCGACACCAGCATCATGTTGTGGAAGGGGGCGATCAGGGCGCCGCGGTTGACCAGCGCGACGTGGATCGCCGCTTCGAGCGCCGGCGCGTGCGCCGCCTCGGCCTGGGCGCCGTCGCGCAGCGGGCCTGGCGCGCAGACGAATTCGACGCGGGCGCCGACGCGGGCGACGTGCCAGGGCAGGCCGAAGCGGCCGATCGAGGCGGCGAGGCCGCGCTCCAGGCGGGCGGCCAGCGCCTCCATATGCGCGTAGTTGGCGTCGGTCATCACCTCGGCCAGCGTGGCGCGCATCGCCGCGAACTGCAGCGGGTTGGCCGACAGCGTCGTGCCCATGCCGGAAAAGCCGGGCGTGCGCGTCCGCTCATAGGCGTCCCAGCGCGCCGCCAGCTCGCTCGTCATGCCCCACACCGAGGCCGGCACGCCGCCGGCAATGGGCTTGCCGAGCACGAAGAGGTCGGGCTCCAAGCCATGGCGGCGCGTGTAGCCGCCACGGCCCGAGGAGATGGTGTGCGTCTCGTCGATCAGCAGCAAGGTGCCGAAGCGGCGGGTCAGCTCGCGCAGCCCCTGGTGGAAGCCGCGCTCCGGCAGCACCATGCAGGAATTGGTCAGCACCGGCTCGGTGATGACGCAGGCGACCGCCTCGTCGGCGAGCGCGGCCTCCAGCGCCGCAAGGTCGTTGAACTCGACCACGCGGGTGGCGCGGGTCAGGTCGCGGAACTCGCCGGCGAGCCCCGGCCGGTTCACCGGTCGGCCGTCGACCAGCCGCACCATCGTCTCGTCGACAGCCCCGTGGTAGCAGCCGTTGAAGACGAGGATCGTCTCGCGGCCGGTCACGGCGCGGGCGACGCGCAGCGCAAAGCGGTTGGCGTCGGTCGCCGTGGTCGCCACCTGCCAGTGCGGCAGGCCGAAGACCTCCGGCAGCAGGCGTCCGACCGCGACGGCGTCCTCGCCCGGAAGCATGGTGGCCAGCCCGCGGCCGGCCTGGCGACGGATGGCACGGGCGACGGGCTTGGGCGAATGGCCGAACATGGCGCCTGTGTCGCCGAGGCAGAAATCGTCGAGGCGGTGGCCGTCCACGTCGATCAGTTGGGCGCCGACGGCGTTCTCCACGAGAAGCGGGAACGGCATCGGCCAGTCGCGCATCCAGTGCAGCGGAACGCCGTCGAGGAAGCCGGCGGCGCCGTTGCCGATGGCGGCCTGCGTCTTCGGGCGGGCGGCCGCGTAGGCCGCCGCCTCCGCCTCGCGCAAGGCGGCGATGCGGGCGGCCGGAACGCCACCGATCAGTTCCCGGGTCCGATCGTCCACAGCTCCCCTCCCGATGGCCTGGCTGCTCAAGCCGAGATGTCGATAACGCCGCAGTCGCCGACCTCTGAGCCGAAGGCGACTCGGCGGCCCTCGGCGTCCCAGGCGAGGCTGGTGACCGCGCCCTTGCCGGGGCGCCGCAACAGCACCTCCTTCTGGTCGGCGAAGCGGCAGGCCAGCACCATGCCGTCGGCATAGCCGATCGCCACGACCTCGTCGGTCGGGTGACAGGCGACGGCGCTCACCATCATGTTGCCGCGCGTGCCGAGCTCCAGTGGCGCCTTGCCCATCGGCCCGTCCTTGCCGGAGAAGGGCCAGACGATCGCCGCCGGGGCGCCGGAGCTGGCCAGCCAGCGGCCCTTGGCGCTCCAGGACAGCGACTTCACCTTGGCAGGATAGCCGCTCATGCGCATGTGCTTGCCGTCGGAGAGCTTCCAGCCGTGCAGTGCGTTCTCCTGCATGGTGGTCACCACGAAATTGCCGTCCGGCGAGAAGCTGATGCCGGTGTGGGCGCCATCCCAGTGAAGCTCCAGCGGCTTGCCGCCGGCGGCTGGGAAGTGCAGCGTCGCGCCATTGTAGCGGGCGATGCCGATGCGCATGCCCTTGGGCGAGAAGGCGACGCCCTCGACGGAGCGCGCATGCGCGAACTCCTTCAGCGTGCCGTCGGCGAAACGGACATAGGCGACGCGGCCAGACGCGAAGGCCACCGCGCCCTGCGGGCCGCAGGCGACGGCGGTCACCCATTTGCGGCCGAGATCGGCCAGCACGTCGACGCTGCCGTCGGCGGCCATGGCGGTGACCTTGCCGTCCTCGCCGCTCGTCACCAGGCGCTCGGCGGCCAGGTCGACGGCGGCCGCCAGCAGCCCGTCATGGACGGCCACCGTGCGGTGGCCATTGTCGAGGCGGTGGACCGAGCCATCGGCGAGCGCAAAGACCGGCACGCCGGCCAGGAAGGCCGCGGCGACGCAATGGCCGTCGAGGTCGAGGGGCGCGACGGTGGGCATGAAGCGCCTTACGCCGCCTGGCACGCCTCGAAGTTGCGCTTCAGCCGCTCCGGATCGAGCTCGCGGCCGATGAAGACGAGCCGGCTCTCGCGCTTCTCGCCATCCTTCCAGGCGCGCTGGTGGTCGCCTTCGAGGATCATGTGGACGCCCTGGACGACGTAGCGGTCGGGATCGTCCTTGAGGGCGACGATGCCCTTCAGGCGCAGGATGTTGGGGCCTTCCGCCTGGGTCAGCTTCTCCAGCCAGGGGAAGAACTTCCTGGGGTCCATCTCGCCGGCACGCAGCGACACCGACTGGACGGTGACGTCGTGGATGGGCGAGGGGCCGTGATCATGATGGTGGTGATCGTGGCCATGGTGATGATCGTGGTGGTCATGATCGCAGTCAGGGCCGTGATCGTGGTCGTGATCGTGCGCCTCGAGGAAATGCGGGTCGTTGTCGACGGCGCGCTGCAGGTCGAAGGCGCCGCGGTCGAGCACCTCGTCGAGCGCCACGCCGGCGCGCTGGGTGCGGTGGATGCGGGCGCCGGGGTTGATGGCGCGCACCGCCGCCTCGACGTCGCGCAGCTCGTCGGCATTGACGAGGTCGGTCTTGTTGAGCACGACCACGTCGGCGAAGGCGATCTGGTCCTCGGCCTCGCGGCTGTCCTTCAGCCGCAGCGGCAGGTGCTTGGCGTCGACCAGCGCGACGACGGCGTCGAGCTTGGTCTTGGCGCGCACGTCCTCGTCCATGAAGAAGGTCTGGGCGACCGGCGCCGGATCGGCGAGGCCGGTCGTCTCGACGACGATGGCGTCGAAGCGGCCGGGGCGGCGCATCAGCCCCTCGACGACGCGGATCAGGTCGCCGCGCACCGTGCAGCAGACGCAGCCATTGTTCATCTCGTAGATCTCCTCGTCGGATTCCACGATCAGGTCGTTGTCGATGCCGATCTCGCCGAACTCGTTGACGATGACGGCGTAGCGCTTGCCGTGGTTCTCCGACAGGATGCGGTTGAGAAGCGTGGTCTTGCCCGAGCCGAGATAGCCGGTCAGGACAGTGACGGGGATCTGCGCCTGCGCGTCGCTCATCGATGCACCTTTTTCAGAAGGCTGGAAACGTGTCGGCTCCATATAGGGCGTCGGCGGCCCATTTGCACGCCCCGTTTCGAGCCGGCGCCGGCGCGGCCGGCGCGCCGATTGTCATGCAATTGAAACGCATCTCTGGCATCTAGCCAGCTACGACCGATCCGCTTGCCGGCAAACTTTTCGCCAAGGCATGGGGAACGGCTCGATCGGCGATTGCAATCCGACCCGGGCCGGCCCACTCTGGCGGCGGTCTTCCAGGTCGACGAAGGAGGCACTCGATGGCCAAGGGAGACAGGAGCGCAACCATGAGCCGGTTGCACGCCGCGGCGCGGCTGTCGCGGACGGCGCTCGCCGCGCGACTGCTCAATCACGGCTTCTATGCGGGTCAGGACCAGATCATGCTGGCGCTCAACCACGAGGACGGCCAGACGCCGGGCCAGCTTGCATCGCGCCTCGGGGTGCGGCCGCCGACCATCACCAAGACGATCAACCGCCTGCAGGTGCAGGGCTTCCTCGACAAGCGCGCTTCCGAGCAGGATGCGCGGCAGGCCCACATCTTCCTGACGGGAACCGGCCGCGAAGCGATCAGGGCGATCGAGCGCTCGGTCCGCAAGACCGAGAAGCAGGCGCTGAAAGGGCTGGACAAGAAGGACCAGAAGCTGCTTTCCAAGCTGCTGTCGCGGGTCGAAGCGAATCTTTCCAACGGCGCCATGCCGGAACCCGAAGACGAGATGGAACCGGAAGAGCAAGGCTAGGACTGCGTGGCATCGGCAGGAGCGCAAAGGGACGCAGCGACACCCGGCTCCGCCATCCTGCTGGTGATCGGCGCAGGGCTTTCCTTTTCCTTCCTCGATACGAGCGCCAAGGCGCTGGTGGTCGCCGGCATCGCGGCGCCGTTCGTCTCGTGGGTGCGCTTCGCGGTCCATGTCCTGCTGTTTGCCGCGCTGGCGCGGCCGTGGCGCGACCTTTCCGTGCTCAGGGCGCGCAGCCTGCCGCTGCAGATCCTGCGCGGCGCCTTCCTGTTCGGCTCGACCTTCTTCAACTTCAAGGCGCTGCAGACGCTGCAGCTCGCGCAGACCACCTCGATCTTCTTCTTCGCGCCCATGGTCATCACCGCGTTGGCCGGGCCGCTGCTCGGCGAATGGGCGGGCTGGCGGCGCTGGATGGCGATCCTGGTGGGCTTCGCAGGGGTGCTGGTGATCACCCGGCCGGGCCTCGCCCCGTTCGAGATCGGTCACGCCTATGCGCTCTCGGCGATGCTCAGCTATTCCTGCTACGTGATCATGACGCGGGCGATGGCGGTCACGGAGACGGCGGAAAGCCTGATCTTCTACTCCGCGCTGGCGCCGACCCTGCTGATGCTGCCGCTGGTGCCGGCGACCGCCACATGGCCGCAGGAGCCGCTGCAATGGTTCCTGCTGTTGTCGCTCGGCTTCTATGGCGGGTTCGGCCACTGGATGCTGATCAACGCCTATCGCCAGGCGACGATCTCGGCGCTGGCGCCCTATCCCTACCTGCAGATGGTGTGGATGATCCTGTTCGGGTTGATTTTCTTCGGCCAGTTCCCCGACACGGCGACGCTGGTCGGCGCCGCCATCATCGTGGCGAGCGGCCTCTACATCGTGCATCGCGAGCATCGGCTGCGGCTGAAGAGCCGGTCGGCGCCCAATGCCGAGGACGAGGAACTGGCAAAAAAGCTTTGAATTCGCCTCCGGCGGTGGCATAAGCCGATTTAAACTGTTTAAGGACAGGACCGGGGAGGGGCGCGCTGGCCCAGAAAATCAAGCTTTCGACCATCGCCGATGCGCTTGGCGTGTCCACGGCGACCGTCTCGCTCGCCTTGCGCGACAGTCCGCTGGTCGCCGACGGCACGCGCGAGCGCATCAAGGAGCATGCCCGCGCCATCGGCTACATCTACAATCGGCGCGCGGCGAGCCTTCGGACCTCGCGCTCCGGCATCATCGGCGTCGTCGTGCACGACATCATGAACCCGTTCTTCGCCGAGATCCTGCGCTCGATCGAAGGCGAGCTCGACCGCAGCCGCCACACCTTCATCCTGTCCAACCACTACGACCAGCTGGAGAAGCAGCGGACCTTCCTCGACACGCTGCTGCAGCTCGGCGCCGACGGGGTCATCATGTCGCCGGCCATCGGCACGCCGCCGGAGGACATCCAGCTGGCCGAGGACAACGGGCTGCCGGCGGTGCTGATCGCCCGCTCGGTCGAGGGCGCGGCGGTGCCGGTGTTCCGCGGCGACGACGCCTATGGCATCGGGCTCGCCACCAACCATCTGATCTCGCTCGGCCATCGCCGCATCGCCATGATCGGCGGCACCGACCAGACCTCGACGGGGCGCGACCGCTACCAGGGCTATGTCGCCGCCATGGAGGCGGCCGGGCTCGACGTCATGCCGTGGTGGCGCATCCCCGGCCCGCGCACCAAGCAGGCGGCTTCGAGGCGGCCGGGCATTTCCTGGCGCTCAAGGACCAGCCGACCGCCGCGGTCTGCTGGAACGATCTGGTGGCGATCGGCCTGATGAACGGCATCGCCCGGGCCGGCCTGGCGCCGGGCCACGAGGTCTCGGTCACCGGCTATGACGACCTCGAAGAGGCGGCGATCGCGACGCCGGCGCTGACCACCGTGTGGAACGGCCAGCGCGAGGTCGGGCGGCGGCCGCGCGGGTGCTGCTCGACCGGCTCAACGGCGGCGGCAGTGCGGGCGAGCCAGGAGCTGATCAAGCCGGAGCTGCATGTCAGGCAATCGACCGGGCGGCCCGTCGAGCGCGCCTGACGCCGCCCGGCCGGCGATTGCAAGTTGCCGGTCGATCGCTACAATCGCCAGCCTCAGCCCGCCGGAAGCCGCTCGCCCATGACCAGCCGCAAGACCGATGCCGTGACGATCCTCGTTCCCGGCAAACTGCATCCGCACGCCGTGGCGCGGCTCGAGACGTCGTTCCGCCTCATCAAGCTCGCCAAGGCCGACGCCCAGGCGCTCGACAGCGCGGCTGGCGGAAGAGGTGCGCGGCATCGCCGCGATGACGGCGGTCGACGCCGGCTTCATCGATGCGCTGCCGAAGCTGGAGATCATCGCCAATTTCGGCGTCGGCTACGACGCGGTCGACGCCCGGCATGCGGCGACCAGGGGCGTCATGGTCACCAACACGCCCGACGTGCTGACCGAGGAGGTGGCCGACACGGCGCTCGGCCTGCTCATCAACGCGGTGCGCGAGCTGCCGCGCGCCGAGCAATGGCTGCGCGAGGGCCGCTGGGCGCGCGAGGGGCACTATCCGCTCACCCACGCCACGCTGCGCGGCAGGCGCGCCGGGATCTTCGGCATGGGCCGCATCGGCCTGGCCATCGCCAGGCGGCTGGAGGCGTTCGGGCTGAGCGTCGCCTATCACAACCGGCGGCCGGTCGACGGCGTCGCCTATGCCTATCACGACAGCCTGGCAGGGCTCGCGGCGGCCGTCGACACGCTGATCTCGGTGGCGCCGGGCGGCCGGGCGACGGAGAAGGCGGTCAATGCGGAGGTGCTCGCGGCGCTCGGCCCCAACGGCGTGTTCGTCAACATCGGCCGCGGCAGCACCGTCGACGAGGCGGCGCTGATCGAGGCGCTGGCGAACAGGACGATCTTTGCCGCCGGGCTCGACGTGTTCGCCGACGAGCCGCGCGTTCCGCAGGCGCTGATCGACCTGCCCAACGCCAGTCTGCTGCCGCATGTCGGATCGGCGTCGCACCATACGCGGCAGGCGATGGCCGATCTGGTGGTCGACAATCTGCTTTCGTGGTTCGGCGAGGGCAGGGCGCTGACGCCGGTGCCCGAAACCGCCGCGCTCGCCGCGCCGAAGCGCTGAGCGCCTACTCGGCGGCCGGGCGGGCCTGGCGGCGCGCCGCGGCATGGGCGCGCACCGCATCGCCGAAGGCGCGGAAGAGCCGCGCCGAGGTGTCGTCGCTCTTCGCCCAATATTCGGGATGCCATTGCACGCCGACCGCGAAGGCCGAGGCGCCGCGCACCGAAACGGCCTCCACGCTGCCGTCCTCGGCGACCGCCTCGACGTCGAGCCGCTCGCCCAGCCGGTCGACGCCCTGGCGATGCACGGAGTTGACCCGGATGTCGCCCGCCCCGAACACGCCGGCAAGGCAGGAGCCCGGCTTGATCGAGACGGTCTGGCGGATGGCGAACCGCTCGTCCTGGATCGTCGCTCGCGGGCGCGCGGTGGTCGAGCATGCCCTCCCGCTCCTGGAGCTCGGTGGCCAGCGTGCCGCCGAGCGCCACGTTGAGCTCCTGGATGCCGCGGCAGATGGCGAGCAGCGGCACGCCGAAGGCGATCGCCTTGCGGATCAGCGGCAAGGTGGTGGCGTCGCGCTGCGGCGTCGTAGGGGCCGTTGGCGTCGGTCGCCTCGCCGCCGTAGAGCGACGGGTGGACGTTGGACTTCGAGCCGGTGATCATGACGCCGTCGACCGAGGCGAGCAGGCGGTCGAGGTCGAGCCGGTCGCCGAAGGCAGGGCAGCAGCACCGGCAAGACGCCGGCGGTGGCGATCGCCGCCTCCAGATATTGCTGCGGCGCGGCGTGCCAGGTGTAGTTGTCGAACTGGCGGACGTCGGTCGAGACGGCAACGAGCGGCTGGTCCATTCCTCGGGTCTTTCTCAAAGTGCTGCCGCTGCGGCGCGGCGGTGTCGCCGCCAATCTAATGCGAGGCGCGCGGCTTTTCCACCGTGGCGGCTTGGACCAGCGCCGGGCCTTCGCTGGACACACCCCCGGCAATATGTATTGTGCCCGGCAGCCGGGCCGGCACCGAGGCCGCGTGGCGGCCCCCGTTCGGATCCCGCAAGGAGGAGAGTTTCTGCATGGATCGTCGAACATTCATCCGCAAGGCCGGTGCGACCGGCGCCGGCGCGACCGTCGCGGCGGCGACGCTGGCTGCCCCGGCGATCGCCCAGGCCAATCCCAAGATCAACTGGCGGCTGACCTCGTCCTTCCCGAAATCGCTCGACACCATCTATGGCGGCGCCGAGGTGTTCTCGCGCTATCTGTCGGAGGCCACGGACGGCGCCTTCAAGATCCAGGTCTTCGCCGCGGGCGAGATCGTGCCCGGCCTGCAGGCCGCCGATGCGGTGTCGGCCGGCACCGTCGAGGCCTGCCACACCGTCGCCTACTATTACTGGGGCAAGGACCCGACCTGGGCGCTCGGCGCGGCCGTGCCCTTCGCGCTCAACGCGCGCGGCCAGAATGCCTGGCTCTACCATGGCGGCGGCACGGAGCTGTTCAACGACTTCCTCGGCACGCAGGGCCTGGTCGGCTATCCGGGCGGCAATACGGGCGTCCAGATGGGCGGCTGGTTCCGCAAGGAAATCAACACGGTGGCCGATCTCAGCGGGCTCAAGATGCGGATCGGCGGCTTTGCCGGCCGGGTCGTCGAGAAGCTCGGCGTGGTGCCGCAGCAGCTCGCCGGCGGCGACATCTACCCGGCGCTGGAAAAGGGCACCATCGACGCCGCGGAATGGGTCGGGCCCTATGACGACGAGAAGCTCGGCTTCCAGAAGGTGGCGCCGTTCTACTACTATCCGGGCTGGTGGGAAGGCGGGCCGACGGTCCACCTGATGTTCAACAAGGCGAAGTTCGAGGAGCTTCCCAACAACTACAAATCGCTGGTGCGCACGGCGGCGCAGGCCACCGACGCCGACATGCTGCAGAAATACGATTTCCTCAACCCGACGGCGGTCAAGAAGCTGGTGGCCAACGGGGCGCAATTGAGGCCGTTCAGCCCGGAGATCCTCGAAGCCTGCTTCAAGGCGGCCAACGAGGTCTATGACGAGATCACCGCGACCAATGCCAACTTCAAGAAGATGTGGGATTCGCTGACCGCCTTCCGGAAGGACTTCTTCCTGTGGGCGCAGGTCGCCGAGTACAATTACGACACCTTCATGATGATCCAGCAGCGCGGCGGCAAGCTCTGACGCCTGCGCAAGGCGGCTCGACGAAGGCCCCGGGGCGAATGCTCCGGGGCCTTTGCTGCTTTAGAGCTTATACGGGGCGCGGTGTAATGCTAGGGCTTGAGTTGGTCGGCGTAATACTTCTGCTTCTCTTCGTCGGGCGCGTTCCTGAACCATTTTTTAAACTCACGATCTGCTTTCTGCGCCGCCTTCGATTCGTGCTTCACGTTGCGCGCCTCCATCTTGGCAAGCCGGTCGCCCGACTTGCTGAAAGCATTCTTGAGGTTTTCCGGAAGCCTCACGAATTTCGAGGAAAGCTTTGAGATTGCCTTTCCAGCGTCCCGTGCAAGGCCAGCAACGGCTAGCAAAGTATTGCGATTAATACGCATCGTTCTTCCTTTCGGGTGTTGAGTGGACGGACGCCCCGCCGGAGCACGATTCCGTCGAGTCATGACTATCCTCAGCCAGGTCGACCCGGGCCGGTGTGCCCAACGTCACCCTTCGAGCCGAAGGTCGAAAAGCTGGCGCCCGGCGCTGCCGCCGGCGGCAACTGGACAGGCGGTCCCCACCCATGGCTTGATGCCTTCCGCGCCGGGCCAGCCTAGCGGCTGGCGGCGCTGAGCCGCAGCCATCTATCGGGAGATCTGCCATGGATCGTCGTGCCTTCATCAAGCGAGCAGGGTCTTCCGGCGTCGGCGTCGCCGCGGCGGCGGGCCTGGCGGCGCCGGCCATCGCGCAGTCGATGCCCAAGCTCTCCTGGCGATGCACGTCGTCCTTCCCGAAGGCGCTCGACACCATCTTCGGCGGAGCCGAGACGATGGCGCGCTTCGTTCGCGAGTCGACCGACGGCAATTTCGACATCCAGATCTTCGCCGCCGGCGAGATCGTGCCGGGGCTGCAGGCGGCGGATGCCGTGGCGGCGGGGACGGTGGAGCTCTGCCACACCGCGTCCTACTACTACTGGGGCAAGGATCCGACCTACGCCCTGGCGACGGCGGTGCCGTTCATGTTCAACGACCGCCAGATGAATGCCTGGCTCTACTATGGCGGCGGCAACCAGCTGCTGAACGACTACTTCGCCACCCAGCAGCTCTACGCCATGCCCTGCGGCAATACGGGGGCGCAGATGGGCGGCTGGTATCGCAAGGAGATCAACTCCGTGGCCGACCTCAAAGGCCTCAAGATGCGGATCGGCGGCTTTGCCGGCAAGGTGCTGGAGCGGCTCGGGCTCGTGCCGCAGCAGATCGCCGGCGGCGACATCTATCCGGCGCTGGAGAAGGGAACGATCGACGCCGCGGAGTGGGTCGGCCCCTATGACGACGAGAAGCTCGGCTTCTACAAGGTCGCCAAGTACTACTACTATCCGGGCTTCTGGGAAGGCGGGCCGACGCTGCACACCATGGTCAACCTCGACAAGTGGAACGGCCTGCCGAAGGCCTACCAGGCAGCGCTCGCCTCGGCCTGCGAGGCGGCCAATTGCGACATGATGGCGAGCTACGACTACAAGAACCCCGGGGCGCTGCGCAAGCTGGTGGCCGGCGGCGCGGTGCTCAGGCCGTTCAACCAGGAGGTGCTGTCGGCCTGCTTCGACGCGGCCACCGAGACCTATGCCGAGATCAACGCCTCGAACGCCGCCTTCAAGACGATCTTCGACAGCCAGGTGGCGTTCCGCAAGGAGGCCTATATCTGGGCGCAGATCTCGGAATACACCTTCGACACCTTCATGATGATCCAGCAGCGCAACGGCAAGGTCTAGGCGTTAGAGCTCAATTGAATTTCGGCGGCTGCGAGAGATCCGGTGTCGCCGGGGCTGCCGGCTTGGCGGGCGGCTCGCCGAAGGAGGGCGGCTGCGAGAGATCCGGCGTCGCCGGGGCTGGCGGGGGCGTTGCCGCCGCCGTCCGCCGGGGCGCCGAGCGGCGGCAGGCCGAGGCCAGGCTGCTGGTTGCCGCCGAAGGGCGGCACGACGATCTCGACCTCCGAAGGATCGACCACCTTGCCTTTGTAGTGCATCACCATCTGCGGGAAGGTGATGGTGAGCCCCACCATCACCACCTGGATGAGCACGAAGGGCACGGCGCCCCAATAGATCTGCCCGGTGGTGACGGGCTGGATGGTCTTCTTGGTGATGCGGTCGATATAGGGCACGCGGGCGGCCACCGAGCGCAGGTAGAAGAGCGCGAAGCCGAAGGGCGGGTGCATGAAGCTGGTCTGCATGTTGACGCCGAGCAGCACGCCGAACCAGATCAGGTCGATGCCGAGCTTGTCGGCGGCGGGCGCCAGCAGCGGCACGATGATGAAGGCGAGCTCGAAGAAATCGAGGAAGAAGGCGAGCAGGAACACCAGGATGTTGACGGCGATCAGGAAGCCGACCTCGCCGCCCGGCAACGAGACCAGCAGGTGCTCGACCCAGAGATGGCCGTTGACGCCGTAGAAGGTCAGCGAGAAGACGCGGGCGCCGATCAGGATGAACAGCACGAAGGAGGAGAGGCGCGTCGTCGAGGCCAGCGCCTGGCGCACCACGTCGAGGGTGAGGCGCCCCTTGACGGCGGCCATGAGCAGCGCGCCGACCGCGCCCATGGCGCCGCCCTCGGTCGGCGTGGCGATGCCCAGGAAGATGGTGCCGAGCACCAGGAAGATCAGCGCCAGCGGCGGGATGAGAACGATGATCACCTGCTGGGCCAGGCGCGACATCATGCCGATGGAGAACGCCTTGTCGGCGACGGCGACGATGTAGATGAAGATGGTGCCGACCGTGGCGCCCAGGATGTCGGCATTGGCGCCCTGGGTGGGCGTCAGATAGACGTGAGCGGCATAGGAGAAGCCGGCGGCGACGGCGAGCGCCACCGCCAGGGAGGTGACGCCGGAGCCGAGCGTGCGCGCCTCCAGCGGCAGCGCCGGCATGGCCTTCGGCCGCACGATGGTCAGCCCGAGCACGTAGAGCACGTAGAGCCCGGTCAGCACCAGGCCGGGGATCAGCGCGCCCTTGTACATGTCGCCGACCGAGCGGCCGAGCTGGTCGGCGAGCACGATCAGCACCAGCGAAGGCGGGATGATCTGCGCCAGCGTGCCGGAGGCGGCGATGACGCCGCTGGCGGCGCGCCGGTCATAGCCGTAGCGCAGCATGATCGGCAGCGAGATCAGGCCCATGGCGATCACCGAGGCGGCGACGACGCCGGTGGTGGCGGCGAGCAGGGCGCCGACGAAGATCACCGCATAGGCGAGGCCGCCGCGGACCGGGCCGAACAGCTGGCCGATGGTGTCGAGCAGATCCTCGGCCATGCCGGAGCGTTCGAGGATGATGCCCATGAAGGTGAAGAAGGGGATGGCGAGCAAGGTCTCGTTGGACATCACCCCCCAGAAGCGCTCGGGCAAGGCATAGAGCAGCGGCCAGGAGAGCGTGATCTCGCCGTTGGAAAGCGGCGCCAGCTCGACGCCGATCCAGAAGAACAGCAGGCCGTTGGCGGCGAGCGAGAAGGCGACGGGATAGCCGATCAGCAGGAAGACGACCAAGGAGAAGAACATGATCGGCGCCATGTTCTGGGCGATGAACTCGATCACGAGCGGGCCTCCTCGGCCAGCGCCTTGCCTTCGAGCTCGGCCTGCTCGTGCGCCGAGATGAACGGGTTGGGGTCCTCCATGGTCGCCGCGCATGATGGCGATCTTCTTGATGATCTCGGAGATGCCCTGCAGGCAGAGCAGCACGAAGCCGATCAAAAGCAGCGACTTGGCCGGCCACAGCACCAGCCCGCCGGCGCTGGAGGAGACCTCGCCGGTCCGGTAGGAAAGCGCCACGTAGGGGACGAAGTAGTAGATCATCAGCGATCACGAAGGGCATCAGGAAGAAGAGGTGCCCGAGGAGGTCGATCCAGTGCTGGGTGCGGCGGGTGAAGGCGCCGTAGACGATGTCGATGCGGATGTGCTCGTTCTGCTTCAGCGTGTAGGCGGCGGCCAGCAGGAAAGCGGCGCCGAAGAGGTACCATTGCAGCTCCAGCCAGGCGTTGGAGGATTCGTTGAAGACCTTGCGGATCACCGCATTGCCGGCGCTGATCAGCACCGACGCCAGGATCGCCCAGGAAACCGCCTTGCCGATGAATTCGTTGAGACGGTCGATGGCCCTGGAGAGAGCGAGCAGCCCTGCCATGCGGTCCTCCCTGCGCATCTTGTCGCCGGCGGTGTTCCCACTCTTCCGCAGGCTCGTTGGCAGCAAGCTATGTCGGGCTTGGGCGCCGGCGTCAACCGCCGCGCCTTGCGCGCCTGAGTTGCGCGGGGAAGCCGCTCAGGGTGCCTGGCGCGCCTCGCGCTCGGGCGGCTGCAGCACCAAGAGCAGGATGAGCGCCACGAAGACGGCGGCGTCGCGCCAGTCGATCGGGAAGTAGCCGGACCACAACGCCTCGGCGAGGCCGAAGACACCGGCGCCGAGTGCTGCGCGGGTCGGCCTCGCATAGCCGCCGACGGCGGCGACGAAGAGGATCTTCAGGCCGTAGATCAGCCCGGTCCCGAAGCTGATGTTGCCGAAATAGAGCCCGGCCAGGACGCCGGCGAGGCCGGCGATCAGGGCGCCCGACACCACCGTGCGCAGGAACACGGCCTCGACGTCCACGCCACAGAGCCGCGCGGCGGCGGGATCGTCGGAGACGGCGCGCCACAGGCGGCCGAAGCGCGAGCGGGCGAGGCCGAGGCTCATGGCGGCGATGGCGGCGACGACGATGGCGCAGTTCGATGAGCTGGATGACGGTCAAGGTGACCCGGAAGCCGTCGGCCGCGGCGAAGGTCACCGGCGACGACAGCATCGGCGGCAGCCAGAAGTCGCGCGTCTCGGCGGCGATGCGCGCGAGCTCCATCAGGACCAGCGAAACGCCGAGCGTCGCGGCGACCACCGCATTGGGCGACCGGCTGGCGAGCGGGCCGAGCACCGAGCGGGCGAGCACCGCGCCGGAGAGCGCCGCATAGGCGAGGCCGGCGACGATGCCCAGCCCGACGGTGGCCGGCAAGGTCAGCCACAGCACGTACCAGCCGAACACCGCCACCAGGATCATCGTCTGCCCGGCAAAGGCGAAGATCGCGCCATAGGCGAGGTTGGTGCGGTGGACGACGCCGTTGGTCAACGCATAGCCGAAGGCCAGCAGCGCGTAGAGGGCGCCGGCGTGGACGCCATTCAGCACCTGCTGGAGAAAATAGAGCATCGAGCCTTCTTGCACGCGGCAGCGGTTCCAAGGCGAGCGTGGCGGGGCGATTCTAACTTGTCAAATGCAATTTAGGAGTTAGAGTCTCGCCGCATGGCCGTTGCCTGGACCCGCCACCGCTTTTCGGGCGGCACGCTGGCGCTCGACACCGCGAACACGGTGGTCCTGCGCGGCGACCCGCTGCGCTCCTTCGATCGCTTCGCCGACCCGGCCGAGATCGCCCGCTTCGCCGAGGCGGCCAGCCGTTACCGAGACGAGGAGCTCGCCGGGTCGCGACTGGCGGTGGCCGATCCGGCGGCGGCCCGCGCGCCGGTGCTCGCCATCAGGGAAACCACCGACCGGCTGTTCCGCGCCGCGGCAGGGACCGGCCGGCTGGACGCGGCGCTGATGCCGCCCTTCCTGCGCGCCTGCGCAGACGGGTTCGAAGGCTCGCCGGCGGCCGAGCCGGACAGCGCGGCCGCGCCGGTCCGCTTCGAGGCGGCCCTGGCGCGCTCGGCGCTGGCGCTGCTCGAGCGCACGGTGCAGCCGCGGATCCGCATCTGTCCGAATTGCCGCTGGCTGTTCCTCGACCGCAGCCGGAACGGCAGCCGGCTCTGGTGCGACATGGCGGTGTGCGGCAACCGCGCCAAGGCGCAGCGCCACTACAGGCGCCGACGCGACGACAAGGGAGTAACCTTTCATGAATGAGAGGCATCGCAACGCATGGATCGCCGTAGCGATGGCGGTCGCGGCGCTCGCCGGTTGCCGCGAAAGCGGCGGCGAGGGGCGGCTGTTCGAGATCGACGGCAAGCTCTTCGTGTTCAACTACCGCGTGGCCACGGCGACCTACCTGGTCAATTTGAAGCCGCTGCAGCCGGTCGGGCAAGGGGAGACGGCGGTGGCCACCTTCGAGAACCCGGCGGGCGGCGAGGCGTTCGTGGTGCGCAAGCCGATCTGGCCCAACACCGACAAGACGACCATCGAGAGCCCGCCATTGCGCTGCGTGGCGAAGGATCGGCCCTACAAGGTGTCGATCGCCATCGAAGGCCCCGACGGCGCCTTGCTGCAGACGATCGAGACCACGATGGCCTCGTCGGAGGATCAGTCGCTGCTGCCCGACAGGCCGCTCGTGGTGGGGCCGCTCTACACGCCCAATCCCGAGCTCGCCGGCCGGCCGGGCGGCAAGCTCGACATCACCAACGAGGCCGATTGCCCGCCTTCCGGGTAACGTGCCGTTTGCGTGGCGCAACTTGCGTGCGCCAGGAGCCATCTCTCCGCCATCTTCTTGCGTCTTGTTGGGGCAAGCAGGCGCGGCGTTGCGCATTTCCTGGCAGGGCCGATTTCGTTTGACGCCGCGGCCGTGGACGGCAAAGAGTGGGCTGCCGAAGCGCGAATCCGGCGGCGGCTGGCGAACCCGAGCGGTTCGCAGGAGGACACTGCCCGATGACGCTGCACGAGGTGGCGCTCGACGACAAGTTCGACCTGTCCAAGGAGCGCATCTTCCTGTCGGGGGCGCAGGCGGTGATCCGCATGCTGCTGATGCAGCGCGAGCGCGACCGCCGCATGGGGCTGAACACGGCCGGCTTCGTCTCCGGCTATCGCGGCTCGCCGCTCGGCGGGCTCGACCAGCAGTTCTGGAAGGCCAAGGGCAAGCTGCAAGGGTCGGACATCGTCTTCCAGCCAGGGCTCAACGAGGAGCTGGCGGCGACGGCCTGCTGGGGCGCCCAGCAAGCCGAGCTGCTCGGCGAGGGCAAGCATGACGGCGTGTTCGCGCTCTGGTACGGCAAGGGCCCCGGCGTCGACCGCTCGGGCGACGCCTTCCGCCACGCCAACATCGCCGGCTCGTCGCGCCATGGCGGCGTGCTGGCGCTGATGGGCGACGACCACACGGCGGAATCCTCGTCGATCGCGCATGCCACGGAATTCCTGTTCGTCGACACGATGATCCCGATCCTCAACCCGGCGGGCGTCCAGGAGCTGATCGACTACGGCCTCTACGGCTATGCGATGTCGCGCTTCGCCGGCACCTGGGCGGCGATCAAATGCGTCAAGGACAACATCGAGTCCACCGCGTCGGTCGACGTGTCGCTCGACCGGCTGGGCATCGTGCTGCCCGATTTCGACATGCCGCCGGGCGGGCTCAACATCCGGCACGAGATCGACTTCCTGGCGCAAGAGGCGCGGCTGCACGAGCACAAGCGCCGCGCCGCCGCCGCCTTCATCCGCGCGAACGGCCTCAACCGCATCGTCTATTCGGGCGGTCCGAAGGCCAAGATCGGCATCATCACGGTCGGCAAGAGCTATCTCGACGTGCGCCAGGCGCTCGACGATCTCGGCATCGACGAGCGGCGGGCCAATCGGATGGGCCTCAGGCTGTTCAAGGTCGCCTGCCCGTGGCCGCTCGACATCGAGCACATCAAGGATTTCGCCCGCGGCCTCGAGACGATCATCGTCGTGGAGGAGAAGCGCTCGCTGATCGAGGTGCAGGTGCGCGAGGACCTCTACGGCACGTCGATGCAACCGCTGGTCGTCGGCAAGAGGGACGAGCGCGGCGACTGGCTGTTCCCGGCCAAGGGCGCGCTCGATCCCAACGACATCGCCATCGCCATCGGCGAGCGGGTGCTGAAGGTGATCGGCCCGGCCGAGGACATCGGCCAGCGGGTCAGGCAGATCCGCCAGTACCAGGCGATGCTGGCCGATGCGACCGACGTCGCCCAGCGCACGCCCTATTTCTGCTCGGGCTGCCCGCACAACTCGTCAACCAAGGTGCCGGAGGGGTCGATCGCCGGCGGCGGCATCGGCTGCCATTTCATGGCGCTGTGGATGGACCGCTCGACGGTCGGCTACACCATGATGGGCGGCGAGGGCGCCCAGTGGATCGGCCAGGCGCCCTTCTCCAAGCGCGAGCACTTCTTCCAGAACCTCGGCGACGGCACCTACAACCATTCAGGCTCGCTGGCGCTGCGCTTCGCGCTCTCGTCCGACGTCAACATGACCTACAAGATCCTCTACAACGATGCCGTCGCGATGACCGGCGGCCAGCCGCACGAGGGCCATCTGACGGTCGACAAGGTGGCGCGGCAGGTGCGCGCCGAGGGCGTCGAGCGCATCGCCGTCGTCACCGACGAGCCGGGCAAGTACGGCCAGGGCTTCGAATTCCCGCCGCGGACCAGCTTCCACCATCGCGACGACCTGGACCTCGTGCAGCGCGACCTGCGCCAGGTGGCCGGCGTCTCGGTGCTGCTCTACGACCAGACCTGCGCGGCCGAGAAGCGCCGGCGCCGCAAGCGCGGGACGTTTCCGGATCCCGACAAGCGGGTGGTCATCAACGAGCTGGTCTGCGAGGGCTGCGGCGATTGCGGGGTGCAGTCGAACTGCGTCTCGGTGCAGCCGCTGGAGACCGAATTCGGCCGCAAGCGCCGCATCGACCAGTCGAGCTGCAACAAGGATTTCTCTTGCCTCAACGGCTTCTGCCCGTCCTTCGTGACGGTCCACGGCGCCAAGATCCGCAAAGCGGCGGGCGCCGCCGGCGACAGCGATCCGCTCGCCGGCGTGCCGGAGCCTGTCGCCTACCCCCTCGACAAGGGCTGGGCGGCGATCATCGACGGGGTCGGCGGCACCGGTGTCGTCACCATCGGCGCCATCCTGGGCATGGCCGCGCATCTGGAAGGCAAGGGCTGCGGCATGATCGACATGGCGGGGCTGGCCCAGAAGGGCGGCGCCGTGTTCAGCCATGTGCGGATCGCCCGGACGCCGGAGGAGATCAGCGCCATCCGCGTCTCGGCCGGCAAGGCCGACCTGGTGCTGGGCTGCGACCTCGTGGTGTCGGGGGCCAAGAAGGTGCTCGCCGCGGTGCGCGAGGGGCACACGATCTTCGTCGCCAACACGGCCGAGATCATGCCCGGCGACTTCGCGCGCTCGGCCGACTTCTCGCTGCCCACCGAGCGGCTCAAAAAGGCGATCCGCGCCGCCGCCGGCGACCGGCAGGCGCATTTCTTCGACGCCACGCAAAGCGCCACGGCGCTGTTCGGCAGCTCGCTCGGCGCCAACATGTTCATGCTGGGCTTCGCCTTCCAGCACGGCGGACTGCCGCTGTCGGCCGAGGCGATCGAGGCGGCGATCCGGCTGAACGGCGAGGCGGTCGACATGAACGTCGCGGCCTTCCGCTGGGGAAGGCGGGCGGCGCACGAGCCGGGCCATCGTCAGCGCCATGGTCGAGCGGGCGCGCGGCGCCGACCGGCCGGCGCCTGCGCAGACCCTCGACGAGATCGTCGAGCCGGCGCCGCGCCTTTCTCGCCGCCTATCAGGACGAAGCCTATGCGCGGCGCTACGCCGACCGCGTGGCCGCCGTTCGCGCAGCGGAAGCCAAGGCGGCGCCGGGCTCGACGACGGTGGCCGAAGCGGTCGCCCGCAACCTCTTCAAGCTGATGGCCATCAAGGACGAGTACGAGGTGGCGCGGCTCTACACCGACGGCAGCTTCGCCCGCCAGCTCGCCGCCGAGTTCGAGGGCTGGGACCGCCTGGAGTTCCATTTGGCGCCGCCGATCCTCGGTCGGCGCGGCAGCGACGGAAAGCCGAGGAAGTCGAATTTCGGCCCCTGGATGATGACCGGGTTCCGCATGCTCGCCCGGCTGAAGCGGCTGCGCGGCACCATGTTCGACGTGTTCGGCTACAGCGAGGAGCGCCGGCTGGAGCGCCAGCTGCTCGCCGACTACGAGAGCGACGTGGCGCTGATCGTCGCGACGCTGGATGCCCCGCGGGTCGAGGCGGCCGCAGCGCTCGCCTCGGTACCGGCGCTGGTGCGCGGCTACGGCCACGTCAAGGCCGCCGCGGCGGGGCGGGCGGCCGGCGAGAGAGCGCGTCTGATCGAGCGCCTGAAGCGGGTTCCTGAGCGGCTCGATCTGGCGGCAGCGGAGTAAGCAAGTTCAAGGGCTTAGCCGCCGCCCAACCACTAAAAGCTTTATTAATCGGAATGTGGCAAAGAGTGAGCTCACCCTGGGCCTGGGAATGGGCAAAACAAGAACCGACACCGTCCCTGTCGAAGTCTATATCCAGTTTGTCCGGTCGTTGTTCGACAACGCCCATATGGTGCTCATTGGCGCCGCGTGCCATGCCCTCATCGCCTTCATGGTCTTCTGGCGCAACGGCCAGCCGGTGTTCGCGGCGCTGGCCGGGATCCTGCTGCTGCTCGGCGTATGGCGCTATCTGGGCATGCGCCGCTTCCACCGGGAAGGCGTCATCGACGATGCCGCCTCGGCGGCGCGCTGGGAGCGCGAGTACATCATCAAGGGCAGCCTGCAGGGCCTGGCGCTCGGCCTGTTCTGCTTCGTCTCGATCTACGTCTATTCCGATCCCTTCGCCGAGATCGGCGCCGTTGCGGTAACCCTCGGCTCGATCGTCACCGTGGTGGGCCGCAACTACGGCTCGCCGCGCATGGTGATGATCTTTGCCGTCACCTTCGTGGCGCCGATCGCCGCCGGCCTGATCCTGCGACTGGACATCCCGCACGTGGTGCTCGGGCTGCTGATCGTGCCCTTCATGTTCATCATCAAGGGCAGCGCCGACAACGTCCGCCAGGTGCTGTTCTCGGCCGTCGTCGGGCACCGGCAGGCGCGGCAGATCGCACAGCGCTTCGACCGGGCGCTGAACACCATGTCGCACGGCCTGGTGATGATCGACCCGCACGGCAAGGTCATCGTCTCCAATGCCGAGGCCGCGCATCTCCTGTCGGTCTCGTCGCCCGACGCGCTGCTCGGGCGGTCGGTGCACAGCCTTTCTGATGCGCGGCGTCGCCGGCGGCATGCTGGCGCTGAAGGACTGCCGCTACGTCGAGGCGCAGCTGACCCGCGCGCTGCGCGAAGGCCGCGACCGCAAGGTGCTGGTCGGCTTCTCCAACGGGCAGTACTACGAGTTCTCGGCCCGCGAGGGCAGCCAGGAGCTGGGCGTCATCACCTTCGAGGACGTGACCTTGCGCGTCCAAGCAGAGGAGAAGATCCGCGCCATGGCGCGGTTCGACAGCCTGACCGGCCTCGCCAACCGCGCCTATTTCCACGAGCTGGTCGCCGAGGCGATGGAGACTGGCGACCGCCGGCGGCTCTGCGCGCTGGCCGTCTTCGACCTCGACGACTTCAAGAGCGTCAACGACACGCTCGGGCACCCGGTCGGCGACGGGCTGATCTATGCGGTGGCCGAGCGGCTTTCGACCTATGCCGGCGAGGGTGCCAAGGTGAGCCGCTTCGGCGGCGACGAGTTCATGATCTTCTTCGACCGCATCGAGGACGAGAGCGACCTGACGCGGCGGCTGGACTATCTGTTCGCCCATCTGCAGGGCGAGGCCGACGTGGCGGGGCACGCGCTGCGCATCCAGATGAGCGCCGGCGCGGTGCTGGCGCGGGTCGGCGACTCCGACGTCGACACGATGATCGTCAAGGCCGACCTCGCGCTCTACAAGGCCAAGGAACTCGGCAAGAACGGCTGGCGGCTGTTCGAGGCGGCGATGGATGCCGCCTTCCGCAACCGCCAGGTGATGAAGGCGGACCTGCGCAACGCCGTCGAGGCCGGCAGCCTGAGGGTCGTCTACCAGCCGATCGTGGCGATGGCGACGATGCGGATCGCCAGCTGCGAGGCGCTCTGCCGGTGGGACCATCCCGACCTCGGCCCGATCTCACCGGCCATCTTCATCCCGCTGGCCGAGGAAATGGGCATCATCTCGGAGATCAGCACCTTCATGCTCCACGCGGCGTGCCACGAATGCGCCAAGTGGCCGGAGCTGACCAGCGTGTCGGTCAACCTTTCGGCCAAGGATTTCCGCACGCGGGAGATCGTCAACAAGGTGAGGCGGGCGCTGGCCAATTCCGGGCTGGCGCCGCACCGGCTCGAGGTGGAGGTGACCGAAACGGCGCTGCTCGACGACAAATCGCTGACGCGGGAGTCGATCGAGGAGCTGAAGCGGATCGGCGTGCGCATCGCGCTCGACGATTTCGGCACCGGCTATTCGAGCCTCAGCTATCTGCACAAGCTGCCGCTCGACAAGGTCAAGATCGACCGCAGCTTCATCAACGACGTGACCCAGAACGTCCGCTCGCTGGAGCTTCTGAAGGGCATCGTGAACCTGTCGCGGCCGCTCGGCCTGACCGTGACCGTCGAAGGCGTGGAGACGTTCGAGCAGCTGAAGATCCTCGCCGTGGAGGTCAAGCCGGACCTGGTGCAGGGCTTCCTGTTCGGGTCGGCCCTGTCGGCCAACGGCATCGAGACGATGTCGAGCACGGTCTGGCCGTTCGGCCAGGACCTGGAGATGCCGCGCCGCGTCGCCGGTCAGTAAGGGTGGTTCCCCGCCGCTCACGCGTCCCTCACAGGATTAACCTTAACGCTGGGTAAAAACATTTCATTCAAGTTTTATCTTTCAACGCTGGCGAGCGTCCGATAGGCTTCACCTCCGAGTATGCGGCGGAATAAGAATGCGTAGCGAGCAGCTTGCCAGCCCCGAACCTGTCAGGGGCCCGAACTTCCGATAGTGTGTCTCCCTTTACCCGTACCGTCCTGTCGCTGCTCGACCGGATCGAGTATCGGCTCTGCGATTCCGGCGAGGATCTCGAGGCGATCTATCGCCTGCGCTACAATTCATACTTGCATGCGGGCATGGTCCGCCCCGACGCCTCACACATGGTCACCGACAAGTATGACGACCTGCCCAACGCCTATCGCTTCGGCGTCTTCTTCGAGGGCCATCTGGTCAGCACGCTGAGGCTCCACCATGCTGACCAGGCGTTCTCGGTGTCGCCGTCGACCGATGTCTTCGGCGACATCCTGAAGGATCGCATCGCGGCCGGCGAGAGCTTCGTCGACCCGAGCCGCTTCGCCGCCGACAGCGAATGGTCGGCGACGCTGCGCGTGCTGCCGTACTTGACGCTGCGGCTTGCCGTGGTGGCCTGCGAGTACTTCAAGCCGACCTACTGCCTGACGGCGATCAAGCCCGAGCATTCGGCCTTCTACCAGCGGATCTTCCGCTCGGAGCAGGCGTCCGAGCCCAAATTCTATCCCGGCCTGACGGTGCCGGTGTTCCTCTACCAGTCGAAATGCGCCGACAACTTGAAAAGCACGATCGAGCGCTTCCCCTTCTTCAACTCGACGGCCTATCGAGCAGCGGCTGCTGTTCAGCCGTCCGCAGCGCGGCGAGCTGGCGCCGCTGACCATCCTGCCGACCGCCAAATATCTCCAGGACGCCGCCTGAATCTCCCGGAATCTTGCCTTTTGACGCCATTCGTCTAACGGTGGGGTTGCGTGCTGGCGTAACCCCGCCAATATGCCTGGACTAAAGCCGCGTCCGGAGCGGCACGGGAGGAGCATGGAGCATGGTTGCGACGGCATCTGCCGGCGGCATCGCGCTTGATACGTTCCCCAAATACCTGCTCTTCAACGCCGAGCGGTTCGGCGACCGGCCGGCCTTGCGCCACAAGGATTACGGCATATGGCAAAGCTGGAGCTGGGCTGAGCAGAAGGCCGAGATCCGCTCGCTGGCGCTCGGGCTTTCGACCCTCGGGCTGGCGCGCGGCGACCGCATCGCCATCGTCGGCGGCAACCGGCCGCGCCTCTACTGGGGCGTCGCGGCGGCGCAGTCGCTGGGCGCCATCCCGGTGCCGGTCTATGCCGACGCCGTCGCCGACGAGCTCGCCTATGTGCTCGCGCATGCCGAGGTGCGCTTCGCGCTGGTCCAGGACCAGGAGCAGGTCGACAAGATCATGGCCTACTCCGGCGAGATCCCGTCGCTTGCCGAGATCGTCTACGACGAGCCGCGCGGGCTGGCCGGCTACGACCACGGCCGGCTGCACGATTTCGTGGCAGTGCAGGCGCGCGGCACGGCGCTGCTCGCCTCCAGCCCCGAGGCGGGCTGGCGCTGGGAAGAGGCGATCCGCCAGGCGAGCGGCGAGGACATTTCCGTCATCCTCTACACCTCCGGCACGACGGGCCGGTCCAAGGGCGTGATGGTCAAGGCGGCGAGCGCCGTCAGGGCGGCGGCCGACACGGTGGCCTTCGACCGGCTGACCGAGGCCGACGACGTGCTCGCCTACCTGCCGCTGGCCTGGGTCGGCGATCACTACCTCAACTACGCGCAAGGCTACTGTCGCCGGCTTCTGCATGAACTGCCCGGAGAGCCAGGAGACGGTCGCGCAGGACCTGCGCGAAATCGGCCCGACCTTCTATTTCGCGCCGCCGCGCATCTTCGAGGGGCTGCTCACCGGCGTCACCATCCGCATGGAGGATGCCAGCTGGCTGAAGCGCAGGCTCTATGCCTGGGCGATCCGCACCGCGCGCCGCCATGGCGAGGCGCTGCTCGAAGGGCGGCCGGTGCCGTTGTTCGGCAGGCTCGCCTATGCGGTGGGCGACGCGCTGGTCTACGGGCCGCTGAAGAACGTGCTCGGCCTGTCCAACATCCGCGTCGCCTACACGGCCGGAGAGGCGATCGGCGCCGACCTCTTCTCCTATCTTCCGCTCGCTCGGCATCAACCTCAAGCAGCTCTACGGGCAGACGGAAGCCTTCCTCTACGTGACCGGCCCAGAAGGATGGCGCCGTGCGCGCCGACGCTGTCGGGCCGGCCGCGCCGAATGTCGACATCCGCATCGCCGATGACGGCGAGGTGCAGTTCCGCTCGCCCGGCATGTTCTCCGGCTACTACCGGCAAGAGGAGAAGACGCGCGAGGCGATGACCGACGACGGCTTCGTCAAGACGGGCGATGCCGGCTTCTTCGACCGCGACGGCCAGCTGAAGATCATCGACCGCGCCAAGGATGTCGGCCGGCTTGCAGTCGGGTGCGCTGTTTGCGCCGAAATACATCGAGAACACGCTGAAGTTCTTTCCCGCACATCAAGGAGGCGGTCGCCTTCGGAGACGGGCGGGACTATCTGCGCGGCCTTCATCAACATCGACCTGCAGGCCGTCGGAAACTGGGCGGAGCGCAACAACATTGCCTATGCCTCCTATCAGGAGCTTGCCAGCCATCCCGAGGTCTACAGGATCATCGCAGGCCATGTCGACGAGACGAACCGCCGGCTGGCGCGCGAGCCGCTGATGGCCGGCGCGCAGGTCAGGCGGTTCCTGGTGCTGCACAAGGAGCTCGACGCCGACGACGGCGAGCTGACGCGGACGCTCAAGGTGCGCAGAAGCTTCGTCGCCGACCGCTACGGGCCGCTCATCGAGGCGCTCTACGACGGCTCCAGCGAATGCGACGTCGAGACCGAGGTGACCTTCGAGGACGGACGCAAGGGCACGCTGCGCGCCCGCGTGCGGATCGTCGAGGCGACGACGCATCCGGCGGCGGCGGAGCAGACCTACCGCGAGGCCGCGGAATGAACGTGCGGGCCGATCCCTCGGACCTTTCCGTCGACGACGGGATCGCCAAGGGGGACGTGCTGATGGAGGTCAAGAACGTCTCGCTGGCCTTCGGCGGCGTGCAGGGCGATCACCGACGTCTCGTTCGACGTGCCGAAGGGCGAGATCCGCGCCATCATCGGGCCGAACGGCGCCGGCAAGACCTCGATGCTCAACGTCGTCAACGGCTTCTACACGCCGCAGAAGGGCAGCATCGTGTTCCGCGGCGTCGAGCGGCGGGCGATGCGCCCGCATCACGCGGTGCGCCAGGGCATCGCCCGGACCTTCCAGAACGTGGCGCTGTTCAAGGGCATGTCGACGCTCGACAACATCATGGCCGGACGCTCGGTGCATGATGAAGCGCGGGCTGGGCTGGCAGATGCTGTGGCATGGGCCGGCGCTCGACGAGGAGATCGCGCACCGCGAGAAGGTCGAGGAGATCATCGATTTCCTGGAAATCCAGCACATCCGCCGCACGCCGGTCGGCAAGCTGCCCTACGGGCTGCAGAAGCGCGTCGAGCTCGGCCGGGCGCTCGCCATGGAGCCGTCGCTGCTGCTGCTCGACGAGCCGATGGCCGGCATGAATCTGGAGGAGAAGGAGGACATGAGCCGCTTCATCCTCGACGTCAACCAGCAGCGCGGCACGACGATCGCGCTGATCGAGCACGACATGGGCGTGGTCATGGACCTGTCCGACCGCGTCGTGGTGCTCGACTACGGCAAGAAGATCGCCGACGGCACGCCCGACGCCGTCAAGTCCAGCCAGGCCGTGATCGACGCCTATCTCGGCGTCGCGCGGCCGCACTGAATAAGGAAGTTCCATGACCTTCAGCACCGTCGCCCTGTCGCCATTGATCGCGCTCATCGCCGGGGTCCTGATCCTGGTCATGCCGCGGCTGCTCAACTACATCGTCGCCATCTACCTGATCATCGTCGGGCTGCTCGGCCTGTTCCCGCACCTCGGCGGCTAGCGGCGATGCTCGACGCGATCTTGGTCAAGCCGTTCGCCGACATGATCGGCGCGCCGGATTTCCTGCTGCAGGTGCTGTGGGAGGGGCTGGTCTCGGGCGTGCTCTACGCGCTGATCGCGCTCGGATTCGTGCTGATCTACAAATCGTCGCGCATCTTCAACTTCGCGCAAGGGATCATGGTCGTGTTCGCGGCGCTGACGCTGGTCGGGCTGCACGAGAAGGGCGTGCCGGCGCTGCTCGCCGTGCCGTTGACGCTCGGCGTCATGTTCCTGCTGGCAGTCGCCATCGAGCGGCGTGGTGCTGCGGCCGCTGGTCAACCAGCCCGACCTCATCCTGTTCATGGCGACCATCGGCATCACGCTGTTCCTGATCGGCCTGGGCGAGATCGTCTTCGGCGGCGAGAACAAGGTGATGATCACCTCGGAGCTCGGCATCCCGACCGGCAGCTACGACTTCGAGCTGTTCGGCGGCTTCGTGTCGATCGAGCAGAAGGACCTGACGGCGGTGATCGGCGCTGGCCTGCTGGTCGCCGGGCTGCTGGCCTTCCTCAACAGGTCGCGGATGGGGCGGGCGATCCGGGCGCTCGGCGACGACCACCAGGCGGCGCTGTCGGTCGGCATCTCGCTGTCGACGATCTGGGTGCTGGTCTGGTTCATCGCCGGCGTGATCGCGCTCGCCACCGGCATCGTCTGGGGCGCCCGCGCCGGCGTCTCCTTCGCCCTGGAGGTGATCGCCTACAAGGCGCTGCCGGTGCTGATGCTGGGCGGGCTGGAGAGCGTGTCGGGGCGCGATCGTCGGCGGGCTGGCCATCGGCATCCTGGAGAAGCTGTTCGAGATCTACTGGGGCCAGCCGCTGCTCGGCGGCAACACCGAGACCTGGTTCGCCTTCGTGCTGGCGCTGGTCGTGCTGCTGTTCCGTCCGCAGGGGCTGTTCGGCGAGAAGATCATCGAGCGGGTGTGAGGCGATGCTCTACCGCACCGCAGGCCAGTTCAAGACCAGCTACCGGGCAGACCACGCGCTGTTCCCGGTGCGGCAGGACGCCTGGCTGCTCGGCGCCATCCTGGTGGTGGCCTTCGTCGTCTTCCCGGCGACGGCCAGCGAATTCACCTTCCGCGCCCTGCTCATCCCGGTGCTGATCTATTCGCTGGCGGCGCTCGGCCTCAACATCCTCACCGGCTATGCCGGGCAGCTGTCGCTCGGCACCGGCGCCTTCATGGGCGTCGGCGCCTATGCCTGCTACAAGCTGATCACGCTGTTTCCCGACCTCAATCTGATCGTCGCGATCGCCCTTTCGGGGTTCTTCTCGGCCGCCGTCGGGGTCGCCTTCGGCCTGCCGTCGCTGCGCATCAAGGGCTTCTACCTGGCGATCACCACGCTGGCGGCGCAGTTCTTCCTGGTCTGGCTGTTCGAGAAATGGGCCTGGCTCTACAATTACAGCTCGTCGGGCGCCATCCAGGTGCACAACATCAACATGTTCGGCGTGACCGTGGCGGGACCCAACGCGACGGCGGTCACGCAGTATTATTTCGTGCTGGCGGTCGTTTCGGTCGTCACCATGCTGGCCATCAACGTCACCCGCGGCCGCATCGGGCGCATCTGGAAATCGGTGCGCGACATGGACATCGCCGCCGAGCTGGTCGGCATCAACCTGATGAAGGCCAAGCTCTCGGCCTTCGCGGTCTCGTCCTACATCGTCGGCGATCGCCGGCGCGCTGTTCGTGTTCCTGTGGCGCGGCGCGGCCGAGCCCAATTTGTTCGACATCCCGCTGTCCTTCCGGGTGCTGTTCATCGCCATCATCGGCGGGCTGGGGTCGATCCTCGGCAATTTCCTCGGCGCGATGCTGATCGTCGGGCTGCCGGTGATGATCGGCAGCGTGCCCGGCATGGTCGGCCTGTCGGTCAGCTCGTCGATGGTCGAGCATCTGAACGTCATGACGATCGGGGCGCTGATCATCCTGTTCCTGATCATCGAGCCGCAGGGGCTGGCGCGCTTCTGGGCGATCATCCGCGAGAAGCTGATCCTGTGGCCGTTCCCGCACTGAATGAACGTTCAACAAAATGAAAATGGAGGAACCCCGACCATGAAGACAGCGATCCCCAGACTGGCGGCGGCAGCCGTCGTCGCGCTGGCCGCCCTGACGGCAGCGCCCGCCCTCGCCGAGGACGTCATCAGCCTGCCCAACCTGTCCTACCGGACCGGGCCTTTCGCGGCGACGGGCATCGCCGCTGATGAACGGCCAGCGCGACTACATGATGATGCTCAACGCGCGCGACGGCGGCGCCAACGGCGTCAAGCTCGGCTACGAGGAGTGCGAGACCGGCTACAACACCGAGAAGGGCGTCGAGTGCTACGAGAAGACCAAGGCGACGGGCATCGTCACCCAGCCCTGGTCGACCGGCATCACGCTCCAGGTGCTGCCGAAGACCAATGTCGACAAGATCCCCGTGCTGGCGCCGGGCTACGGCTTCTCGGCGATGAGCGACGGCAAGACCTTCCAGTGGGCGTTCAACCCGCCGGCCTCCTACTGGGACGGCGCCGACATGATCCTGCAGCAGATCTCGGGCGGCGACCTGGCCAGCCTGAAGGGCAAGAAGATCGTGCTGCTGCACCTCGACCACCCCTACGGCAAGGAGCCGATCCCGCTGCTCGAGGCGCTGGCGGCCAAGCACGGCTTCACCTTGCTGCCGATCCCCGTCGGGCTGAAGGAGATGCAGAACCAGTCGGCGCAGTGGCTGCAGATCCGCCGCGAGCGGCCGGACTTCGTCGTCATGTGGGGGTGGGGCGCGATGAATGCCGGCGCCATCACCGAGGCGGTGAAGACCAAGTTCCCGATGGACAAGTTCGTCGGCATCTGGTGGTCGGGGCATGACGGCGACCTGAAGCAGGTCGGCGAGGCCGGCAAGGGCTACCGCTCGCTGTCCTGGAGCTATCCGAACTCGGAGGCGCCGGTCATGCAGGACATCAAGAAGCAGGTCGTCGACGCCGGCCAGTCGCTGATCGGCGAGGGCGAGTTCGACGGCGTCTTCTACCAGCGCGGCGTGCTCATCTCGATGATCCTGGCCGAGGGCGTGAAGGCCGCGCAGGCGCATTTCGACACCAAGGTCATCAACGCCGAGCAGCTGCGCTGGGGGCTGGAGAACCTCAAGCTCGACGACGCCAAGCTCAAGGAGCTCGGCGCCGAAGGCATGATCCCGGCCTTCGCGACCTCCTGCGCCGACCACACCGGCCATTCCGGCGCCTGGATGCTCGAATGGGACGGCAGCAAGTTCGTCAAGGTCTCGGACCTGCTCAAGGCCAATCAGGACGAGATCGCAGCCGATCATCGCCGCCAAGGCGAAGGAGTATGCCGACGCCAACGCGCCTTGGCCGGTGAGCCAGGATTGCAAGATGTGAGCGCTGCCGACGGCGACGGGTCGGGACACGCTGAGATAGGCGGACAGGCGAAGGGCGACCGCGCCGTGGCCGATCCTCTCGGTGAACAACATCGAGGTGATCTACGACCATGTGATCCTGGTGCTCAAGGGCGTCTCGCTCAGCGTGCCCAGCGGCGGCATCACGGCGCTGCTCGGCGCCAACGGCGCCGGCAAGACGACGACGCTGAAGGCGATCTCCAACCTCTTGCGAGCCGAGCGCGGCGAGGTGACCAAGGGCACGATCGTCTTCGAGGGCGAGGAGGTGCAGGCGCTGTCGCCCAACGAGCTGGTGCGCCGCGGCTGCATCCAGGTCATGGAGGGACGGCACTGCTTCGCCCACCTGACGGTCGAGGACAATCTGCTGTGCGGCGCCTTTACGCGGCGTGACGGCAAGGCGGCGATCCGCCAGGACCTGGAATATGTCTACACATATTTTCCGCGCCTCAAGGAGCGGCGGTCCAGCCAGGCCGGCTACACCTCGGGCGGCGAGCAGCAGATGACGGCGATCGGCCGTGCGCTGATGTCGCGGCCGAAGATGATCCTGCTCGACGAGCCGTCGATGGGGCTGGCGCCGCAGCTGGTGGAGGAGATCTTCGAGATCGTGCGGCAAGCTGAACGAGGAGCAGGGCGTGTCCTTCCTGCTCGCCGAGCAGAACACCAACGTCGCGCTCGCCTATGCCAAATACGGCTACATCCTGGAGTCCGGGCGGGTCGTGCTCGACGGCGAGGCGAGCGCGCTGCGCGAGAACGAGGACGTCAAGGAGTTCTATCTCGGGATCGGCGGCGAGGGCCGCAAGTCGTTCCGGCGACGTGAAGCACTACAAGCGGCGCAAGCGCTGGCTGGCATGAGGGCGGCGCCGCGGCAAGGCGGCGTTTTCGGGCAAGCTGTTTCAACCGAGGCAGGGGAAGCGCGACGTCGGGAAGCATTGCCCTCGCCACCGCTTTTCGCTATGTGCGCCAAGACGTCTGTGAGAGGAACCTCCGAATGGCTGACCACACCCCGACCGGCCCGGTCGAACTCGGCGCCAAGATGGACTACGAGGAGCACGAGCGCACCTATTCGCTGTTCCTGACGCTCGCCAAATACGGCTCCCTCGTCACCGGCGCGCTGCTCGTCGCCATGGCGTTCGCCTTCTTCACCACGGCCGGCTTCTTCTCGGGCCTGGTGCTCTTCATCGTCATCTGCGCGGTCGGCGGCTTCATCCTGCGCTAGCGGCCTCCGTCAGCCTTCTTCGCGGCCGCGGGCCTGTCCGCGCCGCAGTGCCTTCCAGCCAAAAGGGGCAGCGCGGTGGGACAGATCGTCTTCATTCCCAGGGAAACCGAGCCGAACGAGGCGCGGGTGGCGGCCTCGCCCGACACCGTGAAGCGCCTCGCCGCGCTGGGCTTCGACGTCGTGGTCGAGGCGGGCGCCGGCCTCGGCTCCCGCATCCCCGACGAGGACTTCACCCGGGCCGGAGCCTCGATCGGCGCCGCCGGCGACGCTGGCCGCGCCGACGTGGTGCTCAAGGTCCGCCGGCCGAGCGAGGCGGAGCTCACGGGCTACAAGCGCGGCGCGGCGGTGATCGCCATCATGGACCCCTACGGCAACGATGCGGCGCTTGCGGCGCTGGCGCGGGCCGGCGTGACGGCGCTTTGCCATGGAGCTGATGCCGCGCATCACCCGGGCCCAGGTGATGGACGTGCTGTCGAGCCAGGCCAACCTCGCCGGCTATCAGGCGGTGATCGACGCGGCGGCCGAATACGACCGCGCGCTGCCGATGATGATGACGGCGGCGGGCACCGTGCCGGCGGCCAGGGTGTTCGTGATGGGCGTCGGCGTCGCCGGCCTGCAGGCCATCGCCACGGCGCGGCGGCTGGGCGCGGTGGTCACCGCCACCGACGTCAGGCCGGCCGCCAAGGAGCAGGTCGCCTCGCTGGGCGCCAAGTTCCTGGCGGTGGAGGACGAGGAGTTCAAGGCGGCCGAGACCGCCGGCGGCTACGCCAAGGAGATGTCCAAGGAGTACCAGGCCAAGCAGGCGGCGCTGACGGCCGAGCACATCGCCAAGCAGGACATCGTCATCACCACGGCGCTGATCCCCGGGCGCCCGGCGCCCAAGCTGGTGTCGGCGGCGATGGTGGCGTCGATGCGGCCGGGCTCGGTCATCGTCGACCTCGCCGTCGAGCGCGGCGGCAATGTCGAGGGCGCCGAGGCCGGCAAGGTCGTCACCACCAGCAACGGCGTCAAGATCGTCGGCCATCTCAACGTGGCGGGCCGCGTGGCGGCCTCGGCCTCGCTGCTCTATGCGCGCAACCTCTACGCCTTCCTGGAGACGCTGGTCGACAAGACGGCCAAGCAGCTGTCGATCAACCGCGACGACGAGCTGGTCAAGGCGACCATGCTGACCGACGGCGGTCGGGTCGTTCACCCCGCATTCGCCGCGAAAGAAGCCGCGCCGGCGGCAGCGGAACCCGCGCCGGCCGCTGCGGCGCCCAAGAAAAAGCCCGCCGCCCGCAAAGCCAAGGGGGATGCGTGATGGAAAAGACAGCGCTCGAACAGGCCCTCGACCAGCTCGACCAGGCGGTGGCAGGCGTCCGGCTGGCCTTCGGCGACCTCGACCGGGCCGACAGCGCAGCCGATGCCGCCGGCGCCGCCGCGCACGGCCTTTCGGGCGGCGCGATCGACCCGTTCGTCTTCCGCTTCGCCATCTTCGTGCTGGCGATCTTCGTCGGCTACTACGTGGTCTGGTCGGTGACGCCGGCGCTGCACACGCCGCTGATGGCGGTCACCAACGCCATCTCCTCGGTGATCGTGGTGGGCGCGCTGCTGGCGGTCGGCATCTCGGCTTCCGGCCTGGCGACGGGCTTCGGCTTCCTGGCCCTGATGCTGGTGTCGGTCAACATCTTCGGCGGCTTCCTGGTCACCCAGCGGATGCTCGCCATGTACAAGAAGAAAGAGAAGTGAGATGAGCGTCAACCTCGCTTCCTTCCTCTACCTGGTCTCCGGCATCCTGTTCATCCTGGCGCTGCGCGGCCTGTCGCATCCGACCACCAGCCGGCAGGGCAACACCTACGGCATGATCGGCATGGCCATCGCCATCGTGACGACGCTGGCGCTGGCGACGCCGTCGATCGGCTCCTTCCTGATGATCCTGGTCGGCCTCGCCATCGGCGGCGGCGTCGGCGCGGTGACGGCGCGGCGCATCGCGATGACGGCCATGCCGCAGCTGGTTGCCGCCTTCCACAGCCTGGTCGGTCTGGCTGCGGTGCTGGTCGCGGCGGCGGCGATCTATGCGCCGGAAAGCTTCGGCATCGGCACCGTCGCCGACATCCACACGCAGGCGCTGATCGAGATGAGCCTCGGCGTGGCGATCGGCGCCATCACCTTCACCGGCTCGGTGATCGCCTTCCTGAAGCTCGACGGGCGCATGTCGGGCAAGCCGATCCTGTTGCCGATGCGGCACGTGGTGAACGTGGCGCTGGCCGCTGCGCTGGTGGCGCTGATCGTGCTCCTGGTGGCGACGGAGAGCACCTTCGTGTTCTGGCTGATCGTGCTCGCCTCGCTGCTGCTCGGCGTGCTCCTGATCATCCCGATCGGCGGCGCCGACATGCCGGTCGTGGTGTCGATGCTCAACTCCTATTCCGGCTGGGCGGCGGCGGCGCTGGGCTTCACGCTCGGCAATTTGGCGCTGATCATCACCGGCGCGCTGGTCGGCTCGTCGGGCGCGATCCTGTCCTACATCATGTGCAAGGGCATGAACCGGTCGTTCCTGTCGGTCATCCTCGGCGGCTTCGGCGGCGAGACGGCGGCAGCCGCCGACGACGGGGTGGAGCGGACCGTCAAGCAGGGCTCGGCCGACGATGCGGCCTATCTGATGATGAACGCGCAGAAGGTGATCATCGTGCCCGGCTACGGCATGGCGGTCGCGCAGGCGCAGCATGCCGTCCGCGAGATGGCCGACAAGCTCAAGGCGGCCGGCGTCGACGTGAAGTACGCCATCCACCCGGTGGCCGGCCGCATGCCCGGCCATATGAACGTGCTGCTCGCCGAGGCCAACGTCCCCTATGACGAGGTGTTCGAGCTGGAAGACATCAACTCGGAGTTCGCCCAGGCTGACGTCGCCTATGTCATCGGCGCCAACGACGTCACCAATCCGTCGGCCCGCGACGACAAGAGCTCGCCGATCTACGGCATGCCGATCCTCGACGTCGACAAGGCGCGCACCTGCCTGTTCGTCAAGCGCTCGCTGGGCTCAGGCTATGCCGGCATCGACAACACGCTGTTCTACAAGGACGGCACGATGATGCTGCTCGGCGACGCCAAGAAGATGACCGAGGAGATCGTCAAGGCGATGGACCATTAGCTCGCGGCCTGGAGCGGTGCTGCGTCTCAAGCGGCCTGCAGCATCTTCTCGACCTCGTTGACGAGGTCGCGCAGATGGAAAGGCTTGGACAGCACCTTGGCATCCTTCGGCGCTTTTGAATCGGGATTCAACGCGACGGCGGCGAAGCCGGTGATGAACATCACCTTCAGGTCGGGGTCGATCTCGGTGGCGCGGCGGGCGAGCTCGATGCCGTCCATCTCCGGCATGACGATGTCGGTCAACAGCAGCGAGAAGGGCTCCTCGCGCAGCCGCTCATAAGCGCTCGCGCCGTTGTCGAAGTCGCTGACGTCGTAGCCGGCCCGCTCCAGCGCCTTGACCAGGAAGCGGCGCATGTCGTCGTCGTCTTCCGCCAGCAGAATTCTCGCCATCGATCCCGTCCGAAACCCGATTGACCGTACTCCGCGCCGCGCCGCGCATTAACCATGATCGTATATGAAGAGCGGACGGTAAACATCAAGTGAATGGGCCAGGGCCCGGGGCTCGCGTCGGGCCCGCGCGCACTGGACAGGGAGCCGGGCCGGTGGCAGGCTCTCCGCATCGACATCGTGACGCGCATTTCGGTCGGGAGCAATGACGCCAAGAGAGGATTTCGCAACGGTTCCCCCGTTCCAGACCCTTGGTCTCGCCGATCAGCGCGTTCCCTTCGTCTTCAACTCGCCGCATAGCGGCCGGCACTATCCGGAGCGCTTCCTGTCGATGGCGCGGCTCGACCGCAACGCCATCCGCCGCTCCGAGGACTGCCATGTCGACGTGCTGTTCGGCAGCGCGGTGGCGCTGGGCGCGCCGCTGCTGTCGGCCAATTTCCCGCGCGCCTACCTCGACGTCAACCGCGAGCCCTGGGAGCTCGACCCGCGGATGTTCGCCGAGCCGGTGCCGTCCTATGCCAATATCCGCTCGGCGCGCGTCGCCGGCGGCCTGGGCACGGTGCCCAAGCTGGTCGGCGAGGGCCTCGACATCTATCCGGGACGCTTGCCGCTCGCCGAGGCCGTGGGGCGGATCGAGGCGCTCTACAAGCCCTACCACGAGGAGCTGAAGCGGCTGATGGCGCGCACGCAAGAGCGGTTCGGCCATGCCGTGCTGGTCGATTGCCACTCCATGCCGGCGAGCATCCGGCTCGGCGAGAGCGGGCTCCGGCCCGATTTCATCGTCGGCGACCGTTTTGGCGCGTCCGCCGCCGCCGCGCTGACCGAGCAGGCGATCGCCAGCCTCACGGGGCTGGGCTATGCCGTGGCGCACAACAAGCCCTATGCCGGAGGCTACATCACCGAGCACTACGGCCGCCCGGCCAAGGGCCTGCACGCCTTGCAGATCGAGGTCAACCGCGGCCTCTACATGAACGAGCGGACGTTCCAGAAATCGGCGGGCTTCGAGGCGCTGGCGGAGGACATGCGGCGCTTCGTGGGCGAACTGGTGTCCCTGTCCGACGACGGCCTCTCGGCGCTGCCGCTGGCGGCGGAATAGCGCCGCTTCCCGTGAAAAAAGACCGCGTCGCTTGCACGACGCGGTCGAAGTCTAGGGAGGAAACGCCCAAGGAGGGCATGGACAGAACGAACTGTCCAACCGACAATTTATTGTGCGCTGCACAAATGTCAATCGCAGTGCGGTGCTTTTTTAATTCAGTCTTATGTGGCAATTGGCGTCATCCCGAAGGCGCACAGAAGGGCGGGCATCGGACATGGCGGACGACCTTTTTCCGACGGCAGACCTGTTCCGCAGGATCGCGGCGGCTGCCGCGGCCGAGACGCTGCCGCGGTTCCGCCAGCCGGGCGAGATCGTCAACAAGCTGGAACGGGGCTTCGACCCCGTCACCGAGGCCGACCGCGAGGCGGAGAAGGCGATCCGCGGCGTGATCCGCAGCGCGCATCCCGGCCACGGGATCCTGGGCGAGGAGTTCGGGCTCGAAAAAGGCGAAAGCGCCCATCTCTGGGTCATCGATCCGATCGACGGCACGCGCTCGTTCATCTCCGGACTGCCGCTCTGGGGAACGCTGGTCGGCCTCACGGTCGACGGCGACGCGGTGGCGGGGATGATGGCGCAGCCTTTCATCGGCGAGCTGTTCTATGCCGACCGAGAGGGCGCTCACTACGAGGGGCCGGGCAAGCGGCGGACGCTCGCCACCCGCAAGACGGTGCGGCTCGACGAGGCGACGCTGTGCACGACGACGCCGGCGATGTTCCTCGGCGGCCGGCGCCATGCCTTCGACCGGCTGGAGGCCGCGGTGCGGCTGTCGCGCTACGGCACGGACTGCTACGCCTATGCCATGGTGGCGGCCGGCCAGGTCGACCTGGTCGTCGAGGTCGGCCTGCAGGCCTACGACATCGTGGCGCTGATCCCGATCATCGAGCGGGCCGGCGGCGTGGTCACCAACTGGAACGGCGGCCCGGCGGAGAATGGCGGCGACATCGTCGCGGCGGCCACCCCAGAGCTCCACCGCGCGGCGATGGACATGCTGCGGGGGTGAGGCGGCTTCAGCCGGGCAAGATCGGCACGTCGGTTTCCCGGAGCTTTTCGTCCATCGTCAGGAGCAGGGTACCTAACGTCCGGGCATAGGCGTAGTGAAAGCAATCGAAATTGCTCAGCGCGCGCTTGGCTATGCCATGCCGCTCGGCCACGGCCACGGCATTGGCCAGGAGCTCGCGGGGCGACACCGTCTCGACCAGCGAAATTCCCCTCATGTCGAGCCACTCGAGCACGACTGCGTGAGCCTGCAGGAAACTGCAGTTCAGATGGTCCGGCCTCGCCAGGATGATGGTCGCCTCCCAGGCAGCGAGCGGGGAGGTTACCGGATCGTCTGCGACAAGCAGTGCATCCTGATAGGCTTGAGCGGTGTCCTCCTCGAGCATGATGGAGACGATGGCGCAGGCATCGACAACCATTCAGCGTCTGCCCGCGCTCAGGTCTTCATCCAGATCGAGATAGACATCCCGATCGGCGGGCCGATGGCCTGGGGCCGGCTTGAGGCCGTGCTTGGCCAGGATTTGCCTGGCACTCGCGACGGGAGTTTCCTCGAATGCCCGGTTGCGGAGAGCCTCCTTCAGCGCCGTCACGACCGCCTCCGTAATGGAGGTGCCGTCCAGCTCCGCGAGCCGACGGGCCAGCCCGTCCGCCTCCGGATTGCGAATGCTCAAGGTCATGTGTGGCAACCTCCGTATGGCTCGACTATACAAGGTTGTGTGGAAGGCGTCTAGCTCTCGCTGCCGGTGCCCGGCACGAAGGCGTCGAAGGCGCCGAGGAGCTGCTCGCGGTAGCGGTCGCGCTCCTGCAGGATCTCATGACGGGCGCCGTCGATGGTCAGCACGCGGCCGGAGCGCAGGCGCCGCGCGTAGCGCTCGATGGCCTGGGTCGAGACGACGCGGTCGGCGCCGGCGGCGACGAGCAGCGTCGGGATCTGGATGCGCGCGGCGAATTCGGGCCGTTCCACCGCCTCCACCGCAAGGCACATCGCCCTGATCCAACCGGCCGTCGGGCCGCCCAGGCCGAGCTCGGGGTGGAGTTCGGACGATCTCCTGGTTGCGACGGTAGCGCTGCTCGTCGCTGGTCAGCACGTTGCCCTCGAAGGCGCCGGCGTTGCGCGAGCGGGGGCCGCCACCGAGATAGAGCCTGCCGAAGCCGGTCCAGTAGAGCGACGCGGCGAGCCGGTGCACGCCCTTCATCGACATCGGCACGCCGGCGAGCGCCAGGAGCGGCGCGACCAACACCATGCGGCGCACCCGGTTGGCCATGGCGGGTGCTGCCAGGAGTGCGGTGAGCGCGCCGGTGGAATGGGCGAGGATGAAGAAGGGACCGCGGCAGTCGGGCAGCACGACCTCGTCGAAGAGCTGCTCCAGGTCGCGCACATAGCTGTCGAAGCGGTCGACATGGCCGCGCTGGCGATTTCTGAGCAGGCGATCGGAGAGGCCCTGGCCGCGCCAGTCGAGGGTGGCGACGGCGAGGCCGCGCCGGGCGAGGTCGGCGATCGTCTCGAAGTATTTCTCGATGCTCTCGTTGCGGCCCGGCAAGAGGACGACGGTGCCCTTGAGCGGCCGCTCGGTGGCGGCAAAGCGCGCGTAGCGGAGCTTCTTGCCGTCGCGCGCCCGCAGCAGCCCGGCATGCGCGCCCTCGGGCAGCGGGTTGCCAGGCGTCTCGTGGAGCAGTTCGCCGGCGGGGTCGGCCAGCGAGGGTGCGTCGAGATCGGCCATCACCATGGCATAGAAAGCGGCTCGTCGAATTGCAAGGCACGCTTGCGACGGAGAAAAGCCGGGAGCCGCTGGCGATCGGCTCCCGGCTTCTGCCGACCCGGACGGAAGGGACGTCACGCCCGGTTCGAGCTTGGATGCGGCACGCTGTGCGTGCCCCATGATGGAGAGGAGCCTAGCCCGCGCAGCCTGAACGCGGCCCGAAGGCGCGGTTCATCTGCCGTTCATCGGGAGCCGCGCGCGACGGCCTTGAAACCGGCGACGACGGTCCCCAAATCAGGCGCGTGGCCGCCGCTGTCGGGGCCGCTGGCATCGCGGGATCGCCTCTGTCGAGGGGTTTCGGACTGCCAAACGCGAACATGTTGCTCAAAGGAGAACAAGACCATGCGTCACGTCGATTTTTCCCCTCTCTATCGCTCCACCGTCGGCTTCGACCGGCTTTTCACCATGCTCGATTCGCTCGGGCAGCCCGATGGCGGGCAGACCTATCCGCCCTACAACATCGAGCGTACCGGCGAGGATGCCTATCGCATCAGCATGGCGGTTGCCGGCTTCGCGGATGAGGACCTCTTCATCGAGGCGCACCGCAACGTGCTGACCGTGAAGGGCGAGCGCAAGGAAGAGGGCACCAAGGACGGCGCCGAGCTGCTCTATCGCGGCATTGCCGGGCGCGCCTTCGAGCGCCGCTTCCAGCTCGCCGACCATGTCGAGGTCACCGGCGCGCAGCTGAAGAACGGCCTGCTCCACATCGATCTGAAGCGGAACATCCCAGAGGAGATGAAGCCGCGCAAGATCGACATCACCAAGGCCGGCGCCGACGTCGCCAAGCAGATCGAGACGCAGGCCGCCGCCTGATCGGCCGGCTTCCTCTCGACCGAACGGAGCGGCGCCCTTGTGGCGCCGTTTCCATTTTCAGGCGACGAGCTCGCCGAAGCGATCGACCTCTTCGGGGGTGGTCGCGAAGCTGGCGACGAAGCGGCACAGGCATTCGCCGGCCGCGATCTCCTGCCGGAACCCTTGCGGGACCGACCACGGATAGAAGACGGCGCTGGCGTTCTGGAGTTGCTCGAACTCCGCCTCGGGCATGATGGCGAACACCTCGTTGGCGGCGGGCTGCCAGGCGAGGCGCAGGCGCCGCGACGCTTCCAGGCGGGCGGCGAGCCTGGCGGCCATGGCATTGGCGTGTGCGGCGAGTTCCAGCCACAGCCCGTCCTCGAAATAGGCGGCGAACTGGGCCGCCACGAAGCGCGACTTCGAGAAGAGCTGGGCGGCGCGCTTGCGCATGAAGCGCATCTCCCGCGCCTGCAAAGGATCGAACAGCACGACCGCCTCGGCGCACCAGCAGCCGTTCTTGGTGCCGCCGAAGGACAAGATGTCGACGCCGCGCTTCCAGGTCATCTCGGCCGGCGTGGCGCCGAGCCCCACCAGGGCATTCGCGAAGCGCGCCCCGTCCATGTGCAGCGGCACGCCGGCGCCGCGGGCCACGGCGGCGATCGCGTCAATCTCCTCGAGCGAATAGACGGTGCCGACCTCGGTCGCCTGGGTGATGGTCACCGCCATCGGCTGCCCGGCATGCACGAAATCAGGCAGCAGGCGGCCGACCGCCTCGTCGAGGCGCCGCGGGTCGATGCGGCCGAGCGGCCCGTCGACAGGCTCGACGCGGCAGCCGCCGGAAAAATATTGCGGGGCGCCGCACTCGTCCTCGATCACATGCGCCTCGCGATGGGCAAAGGCGATGCCGCCGGGGCGCGCCGCAGCGGTGAGCGCCAGCGAGTTGGCCGCCGTTCCGGTGGCGACGAAGAACACGGCGACCTCGCGCTCGAAGATCTCGTTGAAGCGCTGCTCGACGGCGCGGTCCAGCGCGCTCGCGCCATAGGCCTCGGCAAAGCCCGCCGCATGCGAGGACAGGCTGGCCGCGATCCTGGGATGGGCGCCGGCCCAGTTGTCGGAAGCAAAGAACATCGGTCGCGCCTGTCTCTCGTTGTCGTGCATCGCTTCTACCACGCGAGCGGCCGGAGAAAAGCCGGTCGGATCATGCCCGCGCTCTCGGGTCGCGCAAGCTTGTTGCGCGGTCGAACCGGCTCGGGACATGATGTTGCGGGGCGGTTCCCAAAATTTTGCGATTCGGTCTTGTAAGCGGCAGGGTTATCTGTCATAAAATTTAGGACAGCACTGCTGTCTTATTTAACGTGCGGCAAGCGATCGGCAGGTGGCGTATAGTCGTTCATTCGACCGCCGTCCCGCGCGCCGTCCGGCGGGGGCGGAGGATATCCGCGCCGGCCGGCTTCAGCCAGGATGCGATGACCAAAGGTCCTGCTTGCGCGAAATGCGCCGGCCGGGGCCGAGAGACGCCCGGCAGGGCATGGAACGGAGGCAGGCCATGACGGACATGACGCCATCTCTCGCGACGCCTCGGGCGCCGGCGGCCGGTCCGAAAACCGCTCCGGCCAAGGCGCGCACGCTGCCGGCGCGGCAGGGCCTCTACGATCCGCGCAACGAGCACGATTCCTGCGGCGTCGGCTTCATCGCCCACATGAAGGGCGTCAAGTCGCACGCCATCGTCGAAGACGGCCTGGCGATGCTGCAGAACCTCACGCATCGCGGCGCCGTCGGGGCCGATCCGCTGATGGGAGACGGGGCCGGCGTGCTCGTGCAGATCCCCGACCGATTCTTTCGGGAGGAGATGGCGAAGCAGGGGATCGAGCTGCCGCCGCCGGGCCACTACGCGGTCGGGCATCTGTTCATGCCGCCCGATGCCGAGCTGCGCGCCCATATCGAGGCGATCTTCGCCGAGGTCGCGCATGCCGAGGGGCAGGCGCTGATCGGCTTTCGCGACGTGCCGGTCGACAATTCGCTGTTGTCCAAGGCTCCGGAGATCGCCGCCTCCGAGCCGATCCACCGGCAGGTGTTCATCGGCCGCAACCCGGCGATCGACAGCGACGACGACTATGAGCGGCGGCTCTACATCCTGCGCAAGGTGGTGTCCGGCCGCATCCATGAGGAGACGGGCGGGCGCGACAACGGCTTCTACACGGTGTCGCTGTCGTCACGGACGATCGTCTACAAGGGCATGTTCCTGGCCTACCAGGTCGGCGCCTACTACAAGGACCTGCGCGACCCGCGCTTCGAGACGGCGCTGGTGCTGGTCCACCAGCGCTTCTCGACCAACACCTTCCCGTCCTGGAAGCTCGCCCATCCCTACCGGATGGTCGCCCACAACGGCGAGATCAACACGCTGCGCGGCAACGTCAACTGGATGGCGGCCCGCCAGGCGTCGGTCGATTCCGAGCTGTTCGGCAACGACATCTCGAAGCTGTGGCCGATCTCCTACGAGGGGCAGTCCGACACCGCCTGCTTCGACAATGCGCTCGAGTTCCTGACCCAGGGCGGCTACAGCCTGGCGCACGCCATGATGATGCTGATCCCGGAAGCGTGGGCCGGCAACAAGCAGATGGGAGCCGACCGCAAGGCCTTCTACGAGTACCACGCCGCGCTGATGGAGCCGTGGGACGGCCCGGCGGCGGTGACCTTCACCGACGGCCGCCAGATTGGCGCCACGCTCGACCGCAACGGGCTGAGGCCGGCCCGCTACATCGTCACCGACGACGAGCGGGTGATCATGGCCTCGGAGGCCGGCGTGCTGGCGGTGCCGGAGGAGCGGATCATCAAGAAGTGGCGGCTGCAGCCCGGCCGCATGCTCTTGATCGACCTGGAAAAGGGCCGCATCGTCTCGGACGAGGAGATCAAGACGGAGATCGCCACGCGTCATCCCTATCGGCAGTGGCTCGTCAACACGCAGCTGATCCTGGAAGAGCTGAAGCCGGTGGAGCCGCGCGCCCTGCGCAAGGACGTGACGCTGCTCGACCGCCAGCAGGCCTTCGGCTACACGCAGGAGGACACCAAGCTCCTGATGTCGCCGATGGCCACCACGGGGCAGGAGGCGGTGGGCTCGATGGGCACCGACACGCCGATCTCGGCCATGTCGGACAAGGCGAAGCTGCTCTACACCTATTTCAAGCAGAACTTCGCCCAGGTGACCAACCCGCCGATCGATCCGATCCGCGAGGAGCTGGTGATGAGCCTGGTCTCCTTCATCGGGCCGCGTCCCAACATCTTCGACCTGGTCGGCAATTCACGGCGCAAGCGGCTGGAGGTGCGGCAGCCCATCCTGACCAATGGCGACCTGGAGAAGATCCGCTCGATCGGCCATACCGAGGATCGCTTCGACACCAAGACCATCGACATCACCTACGGCGCCGCGGAAGGCACGGCGGGCATGCAAGGGGCGGTCGACCGGCTCTGCGAGCGGGCCGAGGCGGCGGTCGCCGGCGGCTACAACATCATCATCCTGTCCGACAGGCAGGTCGGTCCCGACCGCATCGCGGTGCCGGCCCTGCTGGCCACCGCGGCGGTGCACCACCATCTGATCCGCAAGGGATTGCGCACCTCGGTGGGCCTGGTCGTCGAATCCGGCGAGCCGCGCGAGGTGCATCATTTCTGCTGCCTGGCCGGCTACGGCGCCGAGGCGATCAACCCGTATCTCGCCTTCGACACGCTGCTCGACATGCATCGGCGCGGCGACATGCCGAAGGAGGTCGACGAGCACGAGGTCGTGTCGCGCTACATCAAGTCGATCGGCAAGGGCATCCTCAAGGTGATGTCCAAGATGGGCATCTCCACCTACCAGTCCTATTGCGGGGCGCAGATCTTCGACGCCGTGGGGGTGAAGTCCGATTTCGTCGACAAGTACTTCTTCGGCACCGCGACCACCATCGAGGGCGTGGGGCTGGACGAGGTGGCCGCCGAGACCGTCGGCCGCCACACCGATGCTTTCGGCGACGACCCGGTGCTGAGGACGATGCTGGAGGTGGGCGGCGAATACATGTACCGCATGCGCGGCGAGGCCCATATCTGGTCTCCCGACGCGGTGGCGACGCTGCAGCACGCCGTGCGCAAGGGCTCCTGGGAGACCTTCAAGGAGTATTCCGAGCAGATCGACAGCCATACCGCCAAGGCGCAGACCATCCGCGGCCTGTTCAAGATCAGGCTGGCGGACGACAACGGCCGCTCGGCGGTGCCGATCGAAGAGGTGCAGTCGGCGGCCGACATCGTCAAGCGCTTCGCGACGGGGGCGATGTCCTTCGGCTCGATCTCGCGCGAGGCGCACACCACGCTGGCGCGGGCGATGAACACGATCGGCGGCAAGTCGAACACCGGCGAGGGCGGCGAGGAGCCGGACCGCTATCTGCCGCTGCCCGGCGGCGGCCGCAATCCGGAGCGCTCGGCGATCAAGCAGGTGGCGTCGGGCCGGTTCGGCGTGACGACCGAGTACCTGGTCAACTCCGACGTCATGCAGATCAAGGTGGCGCAGGGCGCCAAGCCCGGCGAGGGCGGCCAGCTGCCCGGCCACAAGGTGGACGCGACGATCGCCAAGGTCAGGCACTCCACCCAGGGCGTCGGGCTCATCTCGCCGCCGCCGCATCACGACATCTATTCCATCGAGGACCTGGCGCAGCTGATCTACGACTTGAAGAACGTCAACCCGGCGGCCGACGTCTCGGTGAAGCTGGTCTCGGAAGTGGGGGTGGGCACCGTGGCGGCGGGCGTCGCCAAGGCGCGCGCCGACCACATCACCATCTCCGGCTATGACGGCGGGACTGGCGCCTCGCCGCTCACCTCGATCAAGCATGCCGGCTCGCCCTGGGAGATGGGGCTAGCCGAGACGCACCAGACACTGGTGCTCAACGGGCTGCGCTCGCGCGTGGCGCTGCAGGTGGACGGCGGCCTGAGGACCGGGCGCGACGTCGTCGTCGGCGCGCTGCTCGGGGCCGACGAGTTCGGCTTCTCGACGGCGCCGCTGATCGCCGCCGGATGCATCATGATGCGCAAGTGCCATTTGAACACCTGCCCGGTGGGTGTCGCCACGCAGGACCCCGTGCTGCGCAAGCGCTTCAAGGGGGCGCCGGAGCACATCATCAACTTCTTCTTCTACGTGGCGGAGGAGGTGCGGCAGCTGCTGGCCGAGATGGGGTTCCGCAACCTCGACGAAATCATCGGCCGGTCGGAGCTGTTGGCGAAGGACGAGATGATCGCGCATTGGAAGGCGAGGGGCCTCGACTTCTCCAGGATCTTCTACAAGCCCGACGCGCCGCAAGAGGCCACCCACTGGACCGAGCGGCAGAAGCATCCGATCGACGACGTCCTCGACCGACGGCTGATCGAGGCGGCGGCGCCGGCGCTGGAGGCGCGTCAGCCGGTGACCATCGAGATGCCGATCCGCAATGTCGATCGGTCGGCAGGCGCCATGCTGTCCGGCGAGGTCGCCAAGCGTTTCAAGCACAAGGGCCTGCGCGAGGACACGATCCAGGTTCGGCTGACGGGCACGGCCGGCCAGTCGTTCGGCGCCTTCCTGGCCCGCGGCGTCTCGTTCGAGCTGATCGGCGACGGCAACGACTATGTCGGCAAGAGCCTGTCGGGCGGCCGCATCGTCATTCGGCCGCCGGAGAATTCGCGCATCGTGCCGGAGGAGTCGATCATCGTCGGCAACACGGTGCTCTACGGCGCCATCGAGGGCGAGTGCTACTTCCGTGGCGTCGCCGGCGAGCGCTTCGCGGTGCGCAATTCGGGCGCCGTGGCGGTGGTGGAAGGCGTCGGCGACCATGGCTGCGAATACATGACGGGCGGCGTGGTGGTGGTGCTCGGCAAGACCGGCCGCAACTTCGCCGCCGGCATGTCGGGCGGCGTCGCGTACGTGCTCGACGAGGCGGGCGACTTCGCCGAGCGTTGCAACATGGCGATGGTGGAGCTGGAGCCGGTCCCCGAAGAGGACGACATGCTGGAGAAGCTGCACCATCACGGCGGCGACATCGACCACAAGGGCCGCGTCGACGTGTCGGGCGACATGACCAGCCATGACGAGGAGCGCCTCTACCAGCTCATCGTCAACCACGTGCACTACACCGGCTCGGCGCGCGGCAAGGCGATCCTCGACGACTGGGCGAACTTCCGGCCGCGGTTCAGGAAGGTGATGCCGGTCGAGTACCGCCGCGCGCTGATCGAGATGGAGCGCATGCGCGTGGGGGTTGCGGCGGAGTAGCTTGAGGCGCCGATTAAGTTGTGATATGCTGTGGCATATGCGTCGAAGCTAAATCGAAGGAAGCTAAAATGGCCGGCCGTAGTGCCATGAGAGAGCGTGAGGTCAGTGTGTTCCGCAATGGTCGTAGCCAGGCCGTGCGGATCCCGAAGGATTTCGAGTTCGATTCCGATAAGGTGCTCATGTCGCGAGACAATGACGGCACGCTTCACCTTCGGCCTAAGGGTCAGCGCATGACGATCCTGGAGGTTCTTGATTGGTTGAAAGAGCAGGGACCGATCGAAGACTTCCCCGGCGATCCAGGAGATGACGATCTCGCACCACTTGACGATATCAAGTTGTGACCCGTTATCTCCTCGATACCAATATCATCTCGATGGCGGTCAAGGTACCTGGTGGACCTGTGGACGATGCGTTGAGGGCGCACAGAAGCGAAGAAATCGGGACCAGCCTTGTCGTCCGAGGCGAGATCCTCTTCGGCTTGGCAAAGAAGAAGAGCGTCAGAGGAAGGGAGCGGCTCGACAGGGTCCTTCGAGCTATCGAGGTATGGTCGTTGGACGCTCCCATCGATGAAATCTATGGGGCCTTGCGCGCCGACGTCGAGCTAAACGGCCGCCCCATGGGCGCCAACGACTTGTGGATCGCCGCGCATGCGTTGGCGCTCGATGCGGTCCTGGTGACGGACGACCACGCCTTCCAGCGTGTTCGCGGGCTCAAGAGTCGAGAACTGGTTGAAGACCTAAAGGTCGTTCGGAAACGTTGGATTAGGTTGGAATGGGCAAGGTCACAGGCTTCCTCGAGATCGACCGGCAGGTGCACAAGTACCAGCCGGCGTCGGACCGCATCCGGCATTTCCGCGAGTTCACGCTGCCGATGTCGGACAAGGAGGTCGAGAAGCAGGCGGCGCGCTGCATGGATTGCGGCGTGCCCTATTGCCATGGCCCGACGGGTTGTCCGATCCACAACCAGATCCCCGACTGGAACGACCTCGTCTACAATGGCGACTGGGACAACGCGATCCGCAACCTGCACTCGACCAACAATTTCCCGGAATTCACCGGCCGCATCTGCCCGGCGCCTTGCGAGGAGGCCTGCACGCTCAACCTCGAGGACATTCCGGTGGCCATCAAGACCATCGAGCAGGCGCTGGCCGACAAGGCCTACGAGACCGGCCATGTCCGGCCCTATCCGGCCGAGCAGAAGACCGGCAGGCGCGTCGCCGTCATCGGCTCGGGACCGGCCGGCATGGCGGCCGCCCAGCAGCTCGGCCGCGTCGGGCACGACGTGCATGTCTATGAGCGCGAGAGCCGGCCGGGCGGGCTGATGCGCTACGGCATCCCCGACTTCAAGATGGAGAAGCACTACATCGACCGCCGGGTCGAGCAGATGCAGGGCGAGGGGGTGACGTTCCATTGCGGGGTCAATGTCGGCGCCGACAAGAGCGTCGCCGCGCTCTTGGAGGAGCACGACGCGGTCCTCTATTGCGGCGGCTCGGAGACGCCGCGGCCGGCCGGCATCCCCGGCGCCGACCTCGAAGGCGTGCACGACGCCATGCCTTACCTCGTCCAGCAGAACAAGCGCGTCGCCGGCGAGGACATCCAGTCGGTGGCGTGGCGGGCGGAGCCGATCCATTCCGGTGGCAAGCACGTGGTGGTGGTCGGCGGTGGCGACACCGCGTCCGACTGCATCGGCACGGCCTTCCGCCAGGGCGCGGTCCGCGTCACCCAGCTCGATATCCGGCCGCAACCGCCCGAGCGCGAGGACAAGCTGACCGTCTGGCCCTACTGGGCGACCAAGATGCGCACCTCGTCCTCGCAGGCCGAAGGCGCGGAGCGGGAGTTCCAGGTGGCGACGCTCGAATTCATCGGCGAGGAGGGCAGCCTGATCGGCGTGCGCTGCTGCGAGGTCGACGACCGGCGGCAGCCGATCGCCGGCACCGACTTCGTCATCCGCGCCGACCTCGCCTTCATCGCCATCGGCTTCGCCGGGCCCCTTGCGGACAGCGTCGTGAGGGAGCTCGAAGGTACGATGATGATGACTGTCGACAGTCGACGGTCGACAAACGTTGCCGCCAGCGAGCGCGACTACCTGACCAGCGTCGAGCGGCTCTATGCCGCCGGCGACGTGCGGCGCGGCCAGTCGCTCGTCGTCTGGGCGATCCGCGAGGGCCGGCAAGCGGCGCGCGCGATCGACGAGTTCCTGATGGGAAGCTCGGTGCTGCCGCGATAAGGCGATTTGCTAACGGCGGATGAAGCTACCGGCGGCCTGGTCGCCGGCGCTTGGCGCGGGCGGGCCTGCTGCCGGCGTCCCCGGCGTTGCGACGGGCGTTGCGGCGGTCGCGGCAGGCGCTGCGCCGCCGAAATCGTCGGCGCGGCCGGGCGAGGCCAGCGGCGCGAGGCCCTCGATCGCCAGCTTCTCGGCTGGCGTCCGCGCCTTCGGTCGCGGCTCCGCGGTCAGGCCGAGCAGCACCGCGCCGCCGTCGAGCTCGGGGTCGGTCAGCGAAACGGGAACGGTGCGCTCGATCTTGGCGATCGCGTCGGGGTCGAGGGTCAAGGACGGGGCGGCCTGGGCCGGCAGGCCGGCGACCGGGACGGTGACGTCGCCCAGGATCTTGCTCAGCGGCTTCTCGAGATAGAAGGCGAGCTTGCGCTTGCCGGCCTTGGTGACGTTGATGCCGTCATTGGAGCGGAGCTTGACGGGCTGGCCGTTGATGTCGGGGCCGGAGGAGACGAAGGCGCCGTTCTCGTCGACGAAGCCGTCCCAGACGTCGACAAACTCGCCGCTCGCGCTCTCGGCGACGCGCCGGTAGATGTCGTTGAAGGCCAGCATGTCCGAGGTCATCGAAGCCGACTTGAAGGCCGGCATGCCGACCCACAGAAGCGGCACCTTCTTGTCGGCGACGGCGGCGGCGAACAGGGTGGCGCGCGCCTCGTATTCCTTGTTCCAGGCATCGGTGCGCTTTTCCTCGCGCGTCGTGCCGGTCCGCATCTGCTGGCGGTCGTTGGAGCCCAGCATGATCACCACGGCGGCCGGCTTGGTCTCGTCGATCATCGGCCCGATCTCGCCGGGCCAGTCGAAGTGATCCTCGCGGACGAAGCCCGAGGAGCCGTTGGTGCGGTCGAGCACGGTCACGCTCGGCAGCTGGGCGTAGGCCGCGGCCAGCCCCTCGGCCAGACCGGAGCCCAGGAAATCGCCGACGACCAGCACGATGCGGGCGTCGGGCGCCTTGACGACCTCCGCCACCTCGGCCGCCTCGGGCTCGTTGGAACGCTTGGATCGCCGCGCCTTGGCAACCTTCTTGCGCTTGGCCTTCCTGAGCTGCCGGGGCGGCTCGGGGTAGTCGTTGCCGAGGAACAGGCGCTGCAGGAAATTGCGACGCGGGCGATACTCCTGCGCCGCCGATTCGGAGACCAGCGCGGCGAGCAGCGGAAGCACGAGCGCCAGCGCCAGGGCGATGCAGCCCGGCCGGCGCCAACGGTTCGCACTCACCAGGACCGACTGCACTTGCTCACACTCCGCCACCCACGGCCACGCGAAAAGCCGGCGCGTCCCTATTGGCCGCGCAAGGCCTTGAGAACCTCCATGCTCGGATGGCCGTCCTGCGTCAACCCCGATTGGGCCTGGAACGCCTTGATGGCCGAGCGGGAGCCGTCGCCGATCTTGCCGTCGGCCTTGCCGTCGTAATAGCCGTGCGCGGTCAGCCGCTGCTGCAGCTCCTGCTTCTCGGCGAAGGAGAGCTTGGTGAACGGCCGGTTCCAATCGCGGACGAGACCGTTGCCGCCGGCGATCTCGTCGGCGAGCAGGCCGACGGCCAGCGCATACTTGTCGGCGTTGTTGTAGCGCTTGAGCACGAAGAAGTTGCGCGTCATCAGGAAAGCGGGGCCGCCGCGCCCGTCCGGCACCTTCAGCTCGGCCTTGTCCGAACCGCGGCGGAACGGCCTGCCATTGGCGCGCTGGACGCCGAGCGAGGCCCATTGGTCGATCGTCAGCGTGCCGCCCGGCAGCTTGCCGCCCGGCAGCACGACCTCGTAGCCCCAGGTCTTGCCGGCCTGCCAGCCATTCTTGCGCAGCAGGTTGGCGGCTGTCGCCAGCGCGTCCGGCACCGAGTTCCAGATGTCGCGCCGGCCATTGCCGTCGGCGTCGACGGCATAGGCCTGGTAGCTGGTCGGGATGAACTGGGTGTGCCCCATGGCGCCGGCCCAGGAGCCGGTGAGATGGCTCTCGTCGATGTCGCCGGACTGCAGGATCTTCAGCGCGGCGATGAGCTGGGTGCGGGCGAACTTGGCGCGCCGCTTGTCGGCATAGGCCAGGGTGGCCAGCGAGCGGACGACGTTGCGCATCACCTTGTCGTTCTTCAGGATCTCGCCGTAGTTCGATTCCATCGACCAGATGGCGAGCAGGACGTAGCGGTCGACGCCGTAGCGGCTCTCGATGCGGTCGAGCCAGGGCTTGTACTTGCGCGCCATCTGGCGGCCCACGGCCACCGAGTTCTCATGCACGCGATTGTCGAAATAGTCCCAGACGGGGGCGGTGAATTCGGGCTGGAAGCGAGCCTTCTCGATCACCTCCGGGTCCGGCTCGGTGACGCCCCGGAAGGCGCGATCGTAGGTGCTGCCGGAAATGCCGCTCTTGGCGGCGACCGAGCGGAAGCCCGCCACCCATTGGCGAAACCCCTGATCGGCCGAGGCCGGCGCACCCATCGCACCGACCAGCAAGGCGAGGCCGGCCGCCGCCGCGATGACGGAACGCCCGAGCGCTTGGACGTTGGCAACCCGCATGGAATCCTCCTGAAGCGTCAAACTTTTGCCCATTCTTTGACGGAGCCGGTTAGGAATGAGTTTACCATGGGCGGCTTTGGGATCATAAATCGAACTGATCCAGGTCATTTTCCCGGAGAATTGCGCATGCTGCTTCAATATTCATCAATTCCGGCGTGAACATGTCGCAGCAATCGTCAACCTCGAAGCCAAAGCAGAGGGTCCTGGGATGAAGAGAGTTCGCAAGGCAGTCTTTCCCGTTGCCGGTCTGGGCACGCGATTCCTGCCCGCCACCAAGGCGATCCCCAAGGAAATGCTGACGGTGGTCGACCGGCCGGTCATCCAATACGTGGTCGACGAGGCGCGGGAGGCGGGGATCGAGCATTTCATCTTCGTGACCGGCCGCAACAAGACCGTCATCGAGGATCATTTCGACGTCCAGTTCGAGCTCTACAACACCCTGGCGCAGCGCGGGAAGGACGAGCAGCTGGCGCGCCTGCAGCGCCTGCAGCCTGCCCCCGGCCAGACCAGCTACACGCGGCAGCAGGTGCCGCTGGGGCTCGGCCATGCGGTGTGGTGCGCCCGCGACCTGGTGGGCGACGAGCCGTTCGCGCTGCTGTTGCCCGACATGATCATGCACGCCGAGAAAAGCTGCATGCGGGCGATGGTGGAGCTCTATCAGAACACCGGCGGCAACATCATCGGCGTGCAGGAGTGCAACCCTGCCGAGACGCACAAATACGGCATCGTCGGCAAGGGCGAGGCGACATCGACCGGCTTCGAGATCACCGGCATGGTGGAGAAGCCGAAGCCCGAAGCGGCGCCGTCGAACCTGTTCATCAACGGCCGCTACATCCTGCAGCCGGAGATCTTCGGCCTGCTGGAGAAGCAGGAGCGCGGCGCCGGCAACGAGATCCAGCTCACCGACGCCATGCTGAAGCTCAACGAGCTGCAGACCTTCTATGGCTATCATTTCCGCGGCCGCACCTTCGATTGCGGCTCGCCGGAAGGCTTCGTCGAGGCCAATGTCGCTTTCGCGCTGTGGCGCCCCGACATCCATCACCAGGTGGCCGACACCATCCGCGCCCTGGCGCACGAGCTGAAGCCCGTCGGCCAGCGCTCGGCCTGAGGCGCGCCAGGCTACCGCTGCGCGCGGAGGCCGAGGAACACGCTGTTGGTCGTGTAGTCGCGGTCCGGCAGCGAGCTCGTCTGGCTCTCGTGGCGAAGGCGGCCGACCAGGCCCAGATAGCGGTTGAGCCAGTAGGTCGCGCCGGCTTCGGCGGTGAAGATCACGTCGTGGCCGACCTCGCCGACATAGTCGCGGTAGCCGATGCCGAGCGCGACGTTGCCGGTCAGGTTGGCCCGCATCTGCCGCTCCACGGCAAGCCGCCCGGCATAGAGGACCGAGCCGGTTTCGCCCGGGTCCGTCGCGCCTTCGATGGTGGTGAGGCCGTCGAGCCGCACATCGGTGCCGCGCACCGGCGACCAGCGGATCGCCGCATCCACCGAGGGCACCGAGATCTCCGGCAGCGTTTCGTCGTCCGGCGTTTCCTGCAGCCAGCCGAGCGCCACGGTGCCGGCAAACTTATCGCCGCGATCGAACTCCAGCCCGGCGCGGATGCCCAGATGGTCGGCCGAACGCTCGAAGCCGCTCTGGTCGGTCGGCTCGTCATATTCGCGCCGGCCGAGAGCGAGCTCGGTGAAAGGGGTGAGCGCGGGCGAGATCTCGTAGCCAGCCCTGAGGTTCACGGTGGCCAGCGTGTTGTCGCGATCGGCCTGCGAGATTGTCGTGCCGGAGGCTAGCTCGGCGTCGCCGAACCACTCCCGGTCGACATGGCCGGCGATGCCGAAGCGCGCTTTGCCAAGCGCCTTCTCGACGCCGAGGTCGCCGACCAGCGCCTGCTCGATCGGCTGCGTGGCGACGTCCTCGATGGCGTTGGGCGAGGCGGCGGTCTCCGGCCGCATCGTGTAGGCCACCGCGGCGTTGAGCCGGAGATCGTTGCCGATGTCCACCGAGGTGGTGCCGGTGACGCCGGCGAAGGTCTCCGAGACGTCCTCGCCGGAGATCGACTCGCGGAAGTTGCCGAAGGCGTCGAGGGTCGCCGAATTGGTGGCCCAGTCCGAGGCGGCGGTAATGCGGAGCGTCGATTCCGACAGGATCGCCGAGCCGCCGTCGGGGCTCGAATTGGCGTTGGAAGTGGCGGTCAGGCCGGTTTCCACGCTGGGCCTGACGATGAAGCTGCCGAGCCGCAGCCCGAGCGGCGCGTAGGGGTCGAGGTCCGGCGCGCGGTCGAGGTCTTCGATCGCCGCGACCGGCTCCACCCCCGGGTCGAGCCGCCGGTCGATCTCGGCGTCGATCGGGCCGGTGCGAATGGTGCCGGTCGCCAGCACGTCGAGCGCCTCCTCGTCGGCGTCGGCGCCACCTGCGACCTCGCGCGCGCGCGCTGCGCGGGCGGCGCCCGTGGGCTCCTCCGCGTCCTGGTCGGGCTGGTTCGGGGCGCCGATGCGCTGGTTCTCGGCCCGCCGCCGCGCCGTCGGGGTGAGCGGTTCGATCGGCAGTGGACGGTCCTCGAAGATGTCCTCGTCGAGCGGTGGCGGCTCGACGAAGAGCGAGCGCCCCGGCGGAGCTGGCCGCTCGGCGAGGTCCTCGGCGTCCGACGGCGTCGCCGGCAAATAGGGCGGCGGGGCCTGTTGCTGGTCGGCGCCGGGCGCGGGGCGCTGGGGGATCGGCGAGCCGCGGCCGATCAGCGGCGTCCGGTCGAGCAGGTCGTCGTTGATGGCGTTCTCGTCGACGGCGCCGCGGATCGGCGCGCCGTCCTGCGCCGCAGCGGGCAGGGCTAGTGCGAGCGCCAGCATGGCCGCGCCCGCCAGGAGCGCGGGCTGCAGCCGTCGCCGCGCCCTCTTGTCATGCTTCGCGCTTGCCGGGAACATCGCCACCACAGGTTTCACGGCGCCGCTGCACCATGCTTTCCAAACGGTAAATCAGGGTGGTTAATGGATGGTTTCGAAACACCCGCCTAAGTTTCAATCGGGAAACAGGATTGGACAGCGGAGAGCGAACGCGCTAAGCGGATCGCATGCACGCAAGAGGCCTGATCCAGACCGACGACGAGCGCCGCGAGGCCGTCGCCTCCGCCTTGCGCACGGTGACCATCGAGCAGGCCGGCCTTTCGGCTCTGGCCGCGGCCTTCGACGACGGGCTCGCCGAGCCCTTCCAGCAGGCGATCGAGATGCTGTCGGCGCTCAACGGCCGGGTGATCGTCACCGGCGTCGGCAAAAGCGGCCATATCGGCTCGAAGATCGCCGCGACACTGGCGTCGACCGGCACGCCGGCCTTCTTCGTCCATCCGGCGGAGGCCAATCATGGCGATCTCGGCATGATCGCCCGCGACGACGCGATCCTCGCCATGTCCTGGTCGGGGGAGAGCCTGGAGCTCAAGGGCATCGTCGGCTATTCGCGCCGCTTCGGCATCCCGCTGATCGCCATCACCGCCGGCGAGAAATCGGCGCTGGCGCGGCAGGCGGACGTGGTGCTGACGCTGCCGAAGACGCCGGAAGCCTGCCCGCACGGCCTGGCGCCCACCACCTCGACGCTGCTGCAGCTGGCGATCGGCGACGCCCTGGCGGTGGCGTTGCTCGAGGCGCGCGGCTTCACGCCAGACCATTTCCGCACCCTGCACCCCGGCGGCCAGCTGGGCGCCAGCCTGACGCTGATTCGCGAGGTGATGCACAAGGGGTCGGAGATCCCGGCGGTCGGGCTCGGCACGCTGATGCCGGATGCCATGATGATGCTGTCCAAGATGCGCTTCGGCTGCGTCTGCGTCGTCGATCCGGACGGCCGCCTCGCCGGCATCGTCACCGACGGCGACCTTGCCCGCAACCTCGACCGCAACCTGGCCGAGACGCCGGTCGAAGACATCATGACCCGCAAGCCGAAGACGGCCAAGCCGCAGATGTTGGCCAGCGCGGCGCTGCGGCTGCTCAACGAGCACCACATCAGCGCGCTGATCGTGGTCGAGGACGAGAAGCCGGTCGGCGTCGTCCACTTCCACGACCTGTTGAGGATCGGCGTGGCCTGACAGACGCAATTCCAGCGAAAGTGTGAGCGGTTTCGCGTTCGGAATTGCGTGAAAACAGTCAGGCCGGCTCTACCACCAGTTCCAGATCGGTATCCGTGGCGGCCGTCACGCGCACCCGGGCGCCGGCCGGCAGGTCCGGCCCGGCGACGCGCCACATCGTGTCGCCGATGCGGACGCGGCCGCGCCCGTCGGTGATCGGCTCGGTGAGGGTGGCGATGCGGCCGACCAGCTGGGCGCCGCGCTGGTTGAGCAGCGGCTGGTCCGACGGCGCCTGCCGGCCGCCCATGAGGCGGTTGCCGAGCCAGGCCGACAGCAGCGCCAGCGCCAGGAAGACCAGCACCTGGACCTCCCACACCCAAAAGCCGGCCTCCCACAAAAGGACGGACAGGGCGCCGACGACGAGCGCGGCGATGCCGATCCACAACAGGAAGAAGCCGGGCACCAGGATCTCCAGCGCCAGCAGGGCGAAGCCCAGCACCATCCAGTTCCAGGGGCCGAGCTCGAGAACGATGCGCGCGATCATGGGCGTGCGTCCGGTTTCGCGGTCATGCGGGTCATGCCTGGTCGGGCCCGCCGGTGCGCGGCGGGCGGGCTGAGGCCGGGCGGGGCCCCGTGGCCGGCTCGCCGAACACCTCGCGGGCGATGGCGCCGATGCCGCCGAGCGAGCCGATCAGGCTCGACGCCTCGATCGGCATCAGCACCACCTTGTTGTTGGGCGAGGCGCCGATCTTGGCCAGCGCGTCGGTGTAGCGCTGAGCGACGAAATAATTGATGGCCTGGACGTTGCCCTTGGCGATCGCCTCGGAGACGACCTGCGTGGCGCGCGCCTCGGCCTCGGCGGCGCGCTCGCGCGCCTCGGCGTCGCGGAACGCCGCCTCGCGGCGCCCCTCGGCCTCCAGCACCTGCGCCTGCTTCATTCCCTCGGCCTCGAGGATCTGGGCGCGCTTGTTGCGCTCGGCCATCATCTGGCGGGCCATCGACTCGACCAAATTGGCCGGCGGGTTGATGTCCTTGATCTCGACGCGGGTCACCTTGATGCCCCAGGGATGCGCGGCCTCGTCGACGACCCGCAGCAGCCGCTCGTTGATGGCGTCGCGGTTGGACAAGAGCTCGTCGAGGTCCATCGAGCCCATCACCGTGCGGATGTTGGTCATGGTGAGGTTGAGGATGGCGTTCTGCAGCCCGGCCACCTGGTAGGCGGCCTGCGGGGCGTTGAGCACCTGGTAGAAGGCGACGGCGTCGACGGCAACGATGGCGTTGTCGCGCGTGATCACCTCCTGGGTGGGCACGTCCAGCACCTGCTCCATCATGTTCAGGCGGGCGCCGATGCGGTCGAAGAAGGGGATGATCAGGCTGAGGCCGGGCGCCAGGGTGCGGGTGTAGCGGCCGAAGCGCTCGACGGTGTAGTTGAAGCCCTGCGGCACGGTCTTGATGCCGGCAAACAACAGCACCAGGACGAGCACCACCAGCACCGGGATGACGATGTCGAATCCTGAAAACGGCATTTCCAAGCCCCTCCGTCGTTCGGCCGCGGCATCTGCCGCTCTACCCATGATTTAAGGGTGGAGAGGGCGCGTTACAAATACGTGAATACTAATACAGGTATCGCTTATGCCGGCAGGCGGTAGAGGTCGGCGTCGGCGTCCTCGCCGCCCTGGATCGCCGCCAGGATCATCTCCGAGGCGATCTGCGAATAGGTGATGCCGTTGCCGCCATAGCCCATGACGGCGAAGCTGCGGCGCCGACGGGGCAGCCGGCCGATCGACGGCAGGCCCGTGTCGGAGGCGCCGAACGAGCCCGCCCAGGCATAGTCGGCGGCGGTGTCGGCGGCCGGCAGCCGCTTCGCCAGCTTGCGGGAGATGGCGGCGATCTTGCGGCCGAGCAGCGCGTCGCGGCGCTCCTCGTCGGCAAACGCCTCGTCCTCGCCGCCGCAGATCAGTCGGCCGTCGGCCGTGCCGCGGAAGTAGAGGTAGGGGTCCGACGCCTCCCAGACCAGCGGCAGGCGACGCGCGTCGAGGCGCGACTGGCGGGCGGTCGCCAGCGCGTAGGTGGAGAGCACGGAATGGCCGGCGGTCGGCACGCCGTCGAGCAGCTCGTAGCCGGTGGCGAGGACCAGGAAGCGGCTGGTCGCCGTCGGGCCGTCGCGGGTCGTCACGTGCACGCGGGCGCCGTCCTCCTCGAACGACACGGCCTCGCTCGGCGCGTAGAGACGGGCGCCGCGGGCGATCGCCAGCTCGAGCAGGCCGGCGGTGAGCTTGCGGGGGTCGAGCGCCAGATTGCCGTGGCTGAGCAGCGCCGCCCTGGCGGCGATGCCGAAGCGCTCGGCGATCTCTGCGGCCGGCAGGACGGTCGAGCGGATGCCGGCCAGGCGCCGCGCTTCGGCCTCCTTGCGCAGCGCCGCGCCGTCGAGCCAGTCGCCGGCGAGGTAGAGCGAGGGCCTCGCCACCGCGTCGCAGCGGATGCCGAGCTCCTCGATGCGGCCGGCGAGGTTGACCAGCGCCAGGCGCGACCGGCGCCAGGCGCGCTCGGCCTCGGCGGCGCCGATCTGGCGCTTCAGGCGGGTCAGCGGCTGGTCGATCTCGAACTGCACCAGCGCGGTGGTGGCCATGGTCGAGCCGAGGATCGGCCCGCGGCGGTCGAGCATGACCACGCGCAGGCCGGCGCCGGTCAACGCCTCGGCCAGCATGGCGCCGCTGACGCCCATGCCGACCACGACGACGTCGGTCGAGACGTCGCGGCTCAGCTTGCGGACCGCGAGCTTCGGCACGCGGCTGCGCGTCCAGAGAGGCTGGCCGGTGCGGAGATCGAGCTTGCGGGCCAGTCAGACCTCCACCCAGCCGGACAGCTCGCGGCGCACCAGCGCCTCGATGACGCGCATTCCCTCCGGGCTGTCGTTGAGGCAGGGGATATGGGCGAAGTTCTCGCCGCCGGCGTGCCTGAAGATCTCCGCCGCCTCGCCGGCGATCTCCTCCAGCGTCTCGATGCAGTCGGCCGAGAAGCCAGGATTGACCACGGCGATCGACTTCACGCCCTCGCGCGCCAGCCGCTCGACGGTCTTGTCGGTGTAGGGCTGCAGCCATTCCTGGGCGCCGAAGCGCGACTGGAAGGTGGTGATCAGCCGGCTATCGTCCCAGCCGAGGCGCTCGCGCAGCAGGCGCGTCGTCTTCTGGCAGTGGCAGTGATAGGGATCGCCGCGCTCGAAATAAGGCTTCGGGATGCCGTGATACGAGGCGAGAACCACGTCCGGCCGGAAGGCGAGCGTGGCGAGATGCGCCTCGATCGAACGGGCCAGGGCGTCGATGTAGACCGGCTCGTCATAATAGGGCGGCACGCTGCGGACGGCCGGCGCGCGGCGCATCGCCATCAGGGCGCGGAACAGCTGGTCGTTGGCGGTGGCGGTCGTCGTCGCCGAATATTGCGGATAGAGCGGAAAGGTCAGAACCCGGTCGCAGCCGCGCGCCTCCATGTCCTCCACGACGCTGCGGATCGACGGGCTGCCGTAGCGCATGCCCCAGCCGACGACGATCTCCGGATGCGGGGCGAGCGCGGCCGCCAGCTTCTCGCCCTGGGCGCGGGTGATGGTGCGCAAGGGCGACTCGTCGCGCTCGCGGTTCCAGATCTTGGCGTAGTTGGCGCCCGACTTCTGCGGGCGCGTGGTGAGCACCAGGCCGTAGAGGATCGGGTACCAGACGGCCCGGTTGAGCTCGATCACCCGGCGGTCCGACAGGAACTCCCTGAGGTAGCGCCACATCGGGCCGTAGGCGGTGCCGTCCGGCGTGCCCAGATTGACGAGCAGGACGCCGACGCGACGCGGCTTCAGCGGCGGATGCCCGGCCGGCAAGGGGCCGGGCGCCTTGGCATGGGCGGCGTCGATCTGCATCGGATCAGCTGGCAGGCGGCACCTTCAGTCTGGCGCCGATCGGCAGCCGGCGGGCGCGGAACTCCGGATTGGCCTCGGCGATGGCGTGCCACTTCGCGCCGGCGCCGTAGACCTTTTCGGCGATGTCCCAGAAGGTGTCGCCGGCGACGACCACGTGGTCGGACGTTGCCGCCATCGAGGCAGGCGCCGCCGCCGGGGCGGCGGCAGTCGCCGTGCCGCCCTCGACCTTGGGCGGCTGGGTGGCGATGTCGCTCGACGCGGCCGGCAGCTCGGGCAGCTTGGCCGCCGGCGGCCGGCTCTGCCGGCTCCGCGGCGGCAGGCTTGGCGGCGGCCAGCTCGACGATGCGGCCGTCGAGCTTCGGCTCGTAGGGCCGGTGGGCGCCGAGATAGTCGGCCACCACCAGTTCGAGGCTCGGCCCGTAGTCGTAGGCGTTCTTGGCGTTGTCGGCGAACAGCGCGTAGCCGTCGCCGCCCTGCCGCACGTAGTTGTTGGTGGCCACCAGATAGGTCTTGGCCTCGTCGATCGGCTTCCACGAGCCGCCTTCCATGACCTCGACCGACTTGACGCGGCCTTCGTTGGGCTTCACCGAGGTGTCGAAGCCGTAGCGCAGGCCGGCGACCTGCGGGAACTTGCCCTTGCCCTCCTCGATCTCGCTGACGCCGGCCTCCAGCGAGGCGACGATGTCCTTGCCGGTCAGCTCGAACGTCGCCAACGTGTTCTGGAAGGGCAGCACGGTCAGCACTTCGCCCATGGTGATCTTGCCCTGGTCGATCGAGGCGCGCAGCCCGCCGCCGTTCTGCACGACGATCTCGACGCCTTGGTCCTTGACCCGGTCGAGGATCGCATCGGCCACCAGATTGCCCATCTCGCATTCGCGAGCGCGACAGTTCTCATGGCTGCCGTCGATGGCTTTCGCCGCCTCCGAGACTTCCTTGTTCTTCAGGGCCTCGATCGGCGCGCCGAGCTCCTTGATGCGGGCCAGCACGGCCTCGTCCGGCTTGATCGACTTGTCGAGATAGAGCGGCGTGCCGCTCGCCTCCTTGACCACGCCATTGTCGTCGAAGACGACCTTGAACTCGCCGAGATACTTCGAATAGGAGGCGGCCTGGGTCACCGGCACCTTGTAGCCGCCGGGGTTGTCGACCATCGTCGGATAGGGCCCCTCGGCCTTCGGGTCGGTGTTCGACAGCAGCGAATGCGAGTGGCCGCCGACCACCACGTCGACGCCGGGGATCTTGGCGATCAGCTCCTTGTCGCGCGGGTAGCCGACATGGGTGAGCGCGATGATCTTGTCGACCCCCTCGCTCTTCAGCCGCTCGACCTCGGCGGTGATGCTCTTGACGTCGTCCTCGATCCTGATCTCGGGTCCGGGGGAGGCGACCTCCGGCGTGTCGTTGGTGACCGCGCCGACGATGCCGATCTTCTGGCCGCCGACCTCCAGCACCACCGACGGCTTGATGCGGTCGCCGACCTTGGACTTGGCGGTGGGCGACACGTTGGCGCTGACCACCGGGAAGGTCACCTCCTCCAGGAACGGCACCAGCGCTTCCTCGCCGTCGTCGAACTCGTGGTTGCCGACGGTCATGGCGTCGAACTTCATCTGGTTCAGGAACTCGGCCTCGGCCTTGCCCTTGTAGGTGGTGTAGAAGAGCGAGCCCTGGAAATTGTCGCCGCCGTTGAGCAGGATGACGTTCTCGCCCTCCAGCGCCTTGCGGCGGTCGTTGATCGCCGTCACCAGCCTTGCCGCGCCGCCGATGCACTCGCCCTTGCCCTCCTCCTCGGCCGAGCAGGTCGATTCGTATTTGTTGTTGGATTCGATGCGGCTATGCCAGTCGTTGATATGGAGGATGTTCAACGTGTAGTCGGCAAAGGATCGTGCGGTCGAAAGGCTCAGGACCGACGCCGACAGGGCGGCAATCGCAAGGGTGCTTCGCATGCTCGGATCTCCCAGCATAACAGAATCGGGTGGCGCAAGCCGCGCCCTCGAGGTGATGGGTTCAGCCCCGGACTCAGGCATGTTCCCATCCCGATTTTTCCGATGCAAGCGGAATCGAGCCGCCGCACGGAGCCTTGCTCAGCGGCTGTAGTCGCGCTCGTCGGCGATCACCTTGCCGTCGTTGGGCAGGCTGCCTGCCGGCACCATCTCGACCGAGCCGCCGAGCCCGGTCGCCTCGCGCAGCGCCGCAGCCAGCGCCGCCGCGTCGAGCGCTGCGCCCGCCGCCGGCTCGACCTTCAGCGTCATGACGTCGCGGTCGTCGGCACGGCCGACGACCAGCCGCAGCCGGGCGATCCCGGGGTGCCGCCGGAGAGCTCCGCAAGCTGCGCGGGGTCGACGAACATGCCCCTGACCTTGGTGCGCTGGTCGGCGCGGCCCATCCAGCCGGCGATGCGGCGGTTGGTGCGGCCGCAGGGCGAGAGGCCGGGAAGCACGGCGGAGAGGTCGCCGGTGGCCAGGCGGACCAGCGGATAGGCGGGGTTGAAGGCGGTCACCACCACTTCGCCCACCTCGCCGTCGGGCACCGGGTCGCCGCTGCCGGGCCTGACGATCTCGACGATCAGGTCCTCGTTGACGACCATGCCGGGATAGGCCTCGCCGTCCTCAGCGGCGGTCTCGTAGGCGATGACGCCCAGCTCGGCGGTCGCGTAGCACTGCAGCACGCGGATGCCGGCCTGGCGGTATTCGGCGCGCAGCGAGGGAAACAGCGCGCCTCCCGACACCAGGCCGATGCGGAAGCAGGCGAGCGGCCGTCCCATCTCGGCCGCGTGCGTCCAGGATCACCTTGAGGTGGTCGGGCGTGCCGCAGAAGACGCTCGGCTGCAGGGCGTGCGCGGCCTCGACCTGGCTGTCGGCGCTTGCCGGTGCCGGCCGGGAAGACCAGGCAGCCCAGCGCCCGCGCGCCCTCGTCGAGAACGAAGCCGCCGGGCGTCATGTGGTAGGAGAAGGCGTTGTGCACGGTGTCGCCGCGGCGGACGCCGGCGGCAAAGAAGGCGCGGGCGGCGTTCCAGGGGTCGGTTCCCGGCGGCTGCGGCTCGAAGATCGGCCCTGGCGACTGGAAGATGCGGCTGCCAGCCAGCGCGGTCTCGGATCGGCGAAGCCGCCGAAGGGCGGGGCGGCGCGCTGCGCCTCCATCAGCTCGGCCTTGCGCAGCACGGGCAGCGCGGCGAGCGCGCGGCGGTCGCTGATGGCGGCGAGATCGATGCCGGCGAGCCGGCGGGCGAGGCCCGGCGCGGCCGCTGCAGCCTTGGTCAGGAATCCCGGCAGGCGCCCGAAGAGGTCGCTTTCCCGCTCAGCGGGATCGCGCGTCTCGCGGGCGTCGAAATGGTCGGTCACGCCGTCAGGAGGTCGCCTGGCGGCGGTTGAGCACGAATTGCTGGCCGGAGGTGCTGGTGCAGTTGAGCTGCGCAGGCGTGGCCATCAGGCAGTTGAAGCTGACCGGTGTCTGGCGGATCAGCGAGGTGCCGTTGATGGTGACGGCGTCCTGGCCGGTCATCTGATAGGTGCCGCTGGCGAGCCGGTTGCCGGTGTCGGTGGCGACCGTCTCGAACATGCCGCCGTTGAAGCGCGAAACCGCCACGCCGTCGGTGCTCAGCCATTCGCCCTCGACGCCGCGCGGGGTGCCGCCGAAGCCGCCGGGCCCGCCGCTCATGCAGCCGGCCAGCAGAAGGAGTGCGGCCAGCGAGCCGGCAGGGATCAGCTTGCGGGGTGTGTTCATTGCCGGAGGTTCCTTTTGCGTCAGTCCGCCTTGCCGTTCCCATTGCCCGAATCCCGCAGGAAAGCAAGCGCTTCGCCGGTCGGCGCGCGGCTCTAGCGGACCAGGATGTTGCGGAACTGCCACGGGTCCTTGGGGTCGATGTCCTCCGAAAACAGGCCCGGCCGGCCTTCCAGCGGCGTCCAATCCGTGTAGTAGCCCTTCAGCGGGCCGAGATAGGGCGCCTGCACCTCGAGGCAGCGGCGATAGTCCATCTCGTCGGTCTCGACGATGCCCGCCTCGGGGTTCTCCAGCGCCCACACCATGCCGGCCAGCACGGCCGAGGTGACCTGCAGCCCGGTGGCGTTCTGATAGGGCGCCAGCTGGCGCGCCTCGTCCAGCGAGAGGTGCGAGCCGAACCAGTAGGCGTTCTTGTCGTGGCCGTAGAGCAGCACGCCCAGCTCGTCGATGCCGTCGATCAGCTCGTTCTCGTCGAGCACGTGGTGGACCGGCTGCGAGCGTGCCGGCGGCGCCGAACATCTCGTGCAGCGACAGCACGGCGTCGTTGCAGGGGTGGTAGGCGTAGTGGCAGGTCGGCCGATAGGTCACCTCGTCCTTCTTGTTGCGGCGGGTGAAGAAGTCGGCGATCGAGATCGCCTCGTTGTGGGTCACCAGGAAGCCATATTGCGCGCCGGGCGTCGGGCACCAGGTGCGGACGCGGGTGTTGGCGCCCGGCTGCTCCAGATAGATGGCGGCCCGGCAGCCCGTCTTGTGCTCCCTGGCGTTCTTGGGCATCCACTTCTCGTGCGTGCCCCAGCCGAGCTCGGCGGGCTGCAGGCCCTCGGAGATGAAGCCCTCGACCGACCAGGTGTTCCAGAACACGTTGAACGGCTTGGGCTCGCGGGCGCGCTGCGTGTCGCGCTCGGCGATGTGGATGCCCTTGACGCCGGCCTTCTTCATCAGCTTCGCCCAGCCCCGCCGGTCGTCGACCGCCGGCTCCTCGAATTCGAGGCCGAGGTCGCCGGCGAGGTTGACCAGCGCCCGCTTGACGAACCAGGAGACCATGCCCGGGTTGGCGCCGCAGCAGGAGATCGCGGTGGTGCCGCCGGGGTTCTTGCGCGCCTCCTCGCGCACCGTCTCGCGCAGGGCGTAGTTGGTGCGCGACTCGTTGCCGGCCGCGCTGTCGAAATAGAAGCCCAGCCACGGCTCCACGACGGTGTCGATGTAGAGCACGCCAAGCTTGCGGCAGAGCTTCATCAGCTCGAGCGAGGAGGTGTCGACCGACAGGTTGACGCAGAAGCCCTGGCCCTCGCCGGCGGTGAGCAACGGGGTCAGCAGCTTCTTGTAGTTCTTCTTCGTCACCGCCTCCTGCACGAAGGCGATGCCGCGGTCGTCGAGCAGCGCGCGGTCGGTGTCCTGCGGATCGATGACCACCATGCGCGAACGGTCGAACTTGAAGTGACGTTCGATCAGCGGCAGCGTGCCGCGGCCGATCGAGCCGAAGCCGATCATCACCACCGGACCGCTGATCTCGCCGTAGACCGGCCAGCTCGTCGTTGCCATCGGGTTTCCTCCTGCCGCAGCTGATGCTGCCGCATTGCTTTAAGCAAAGGCGGCGAGGTCGCGCAATCGTCCGACCAGTCGATCCCGGTCGGCGGCGAGGCCCTTGTAGTCGAGCTCCGCCGCCGACATCGCCGACAATTGGGCGGCGAAGCTCGCCGCCAGCTGCCGGCGTTCGGGGTGGCGGGCCAGCACCGACAGCGGGTCGAGATAGATGCGGATGGTGAAGAGGATGTCGCCGCTGAGAGCCAGCTTCCTGAGCGTCTGCCGCTCGACGCGGATGAAGGCTGCGGCGAGGGCGGCGTCGCTGCCGAAGCGGGCCGGACGCGCCGCGGCGCGGTCCTCGCGCTCGAGGCCCGACAGCGGGTGGTACAGCGCGTCGCCTGCCTGCAGCGACCAGTTGAAGCGCTCCACCGGCTGCGCCGGCTGCAGCTTGTCGAAGATGCGCTCGATGAGGGTCGCGGTGCGGGTGCCGGCGCCGAAGCCCGGCACGGGCGCGTGGATCTCGCCGAGCGGCCGGCCGAATTTCTCGCGCAAGGTCCAGGACGAGGGGAAAGAGAGCGAGGCGGCGGTCAGCCGCCATCCGGAGGCGTCCCGGCGCATCAGGACGAGGTCCTCCTGCACCAGCCGGGCCGCCAGGGCGAGCGGCGGCCCGTCGTCGTCGAGCGGGACGCGCTCGGCGCCGGCGACCTCCATGGCGGCCGCGGCGAGCCGGTAGCGGTCGGGGTGGTGCTGCGGCAGGTGGTCGACCAGGAGGTCGAGCACTTCGCGCTGGGCGGCGCGGCTTTGCGGCTCCTCGACGAACACCTCCGCGGGAAGCGAGGCAAAGAGCCGCGCCTTCTCGGCGAGATAGGCCGGCAGCGCATCGTCAACCTCGATCCATTCCGCGAGGTCGAGAGGCCTCAGCCCGATGGTGAACGGCTTGGAGGACCCGTCATAGGGCGCGTGGCGCGGCGCGTTCGGGGCCTCAACGTCCAAGCGGCACGCTCCCCGGCGCCAACCGCGCCTCGACCAGGCCACGCAGCGAGTTGCCGACGAAGACATGGTCGCAAGCGTCAAGATTGTCGACAGTCAACAGGGCCTCGAAGGCCGTGCCGGCGGCGATGAGCTCCGCTGCGCAGGACGCCAGGCAGGAGGCCGCAGGATAAAGGCGGCGTCGCCAGCCTGCGCGTCGGCCGGCGAGGGCAGGAAGAGGTTGGTGAAGGTACCCTCGCACAGCTCGTCCCGCTCGTTGAGCAGCAGCACCTCGTCTGCCGCGTCGGCGGGGAATTCGGCGCGCGCCCGCTCATAGACGTCGCGCCGCGAGGTCTTGTGGCGCAGCAGCGGGTCGGAGGACGCCAGCCGGGTCGCGGCGACGGCGACGGTGAAGGGCTTGGCGACCGGCGCGAAGGCGACTGCCGTGCAGGCCAGCGCGCCGTCCGCCGCCAGCGTCAAGCGGACCCGCTGCACGCCTTCCGGGGCGACCGCCGCCACCATCGCCCGCCAGGCTTCCGCGGCGTCGAAGGCGAAGCCTAGCGCCTGCGCCGAGGTGGCGAGGCGTGCCAGATGGCGCTCGCCGCGCACGAAGCCCGCCGCCGGATCGAAGCGCAAGGTCTCGATCAGCTCGAAGCGAGCGGGGTGCCCGTCGCGAAGCGGGCTTTCAGCAGGCATTCGGCATATTCCTCCTCGGCTGTCGAATCGAAGACGACGCCGCCGCCGACATTGTAGACGGCCTCGCCGTCGGGGAAGAGCGTGATCGTGCGGATGGCGACGTTGAAGCGCATGCGGCCGCCAGGCTCGATCCAGCCGATGGCGCCGCAATAGGCGTCGCGCGGGCCGATCTCCAACCCGGCGAGGATCTCCATGGCGCGGATCTTCGGGGCGCCGGTGATGGAGCCGCACGGAAACAGCGCCGCCAGCAGGCGCTGCAGGGTCAGCCCGGGCAGCAGGCGCGCGCGCACCCGGCTCACCATCTGGTGGACGGTCGGGTAGCTCTCGATGCGGAACAGCTCCGGCACGTCGAGCGTCCCCACCTCGGTGATCAGCGAGATGTCGTTGCGCAACAGGTCGACGATCATCCGGTTCTCGGCCTGGTTCTTGGGGTCGTTGGCCAGGAAATCCTTAAGGCGCCGGTCCTCCTCGGGGGTCTCGCCGCGCGGCGCCGTCCCCTTCATCGGATGCGTCTCGATCCAGCCGTCGGCATCGACGTCGAAGAAGAGCTCGGGCGAGCGGGAGAGCACGATGGGCCCGCCCAGCGCCACCAGGGCGCCGTACTTCACCGGCTGGCGCCCGGTCAGCGCGTCGAAGGCGGCGGCGGGATCGCCGATCCAGCGGGCGCGGACGGGGAAGGTGAGGTTGGCCTGGTAGCAGTCGCCCTCCCTGAGGTGGCGGTGCACGCGGTCGAAGCGGCGTCGGTAGTCGTCGAAGCGCCAGGCGGGCACGGGGTCGACGATCGGCCCGTTGGTGGCCGGCGGCTGCCGTGGCGGCGGCCCGCTCTCGGCAGGCGCCTCGAAGATGCCGAAGGTGAGCAGCGGCACGCGCCGCCCTTCAGGCAGACAGCGGCCGCAGCTTGGGCTCCAGCAGGTAGCCCGCCTCGTAGGCGATGGCGCCGGCCACCCAATGGCCGGCGCGGCGCGCTGCGTCGGCCCGGTCGAGCGCCTCGAAGAAGGCCTCCGGCGTCTCCGGCGCCAGGATCTCCAGCGGCTCGCGAAACAACAGCTGGCGGCCGGCCGGGTCGTCGCGGAAGAGGACGAAGGGGGCGTCGGTCATGGCGCTTGCGTCGGCCGGCCCGGTCGGCTCAACCGAGCGCTTCCAGCTCGTCGATCAGGCCCGAGATCACGCCGAGCCCGCCCTGCCAGAAGGACGGGTCGGAGGCATCGAGGCCGAACGGCGCCAGGAGCTCCGTGTGGTGGCGGGTGCCGCCGGCCCTCAGCATGTCGAAATACTTCTCCTGGAAGCCGCGCTCGGCATCCTGGTAGACGGCAAACAGCGAATTCACGAGGCAGTCGCCGAACGCATAGGCATAGACGTAGAACGGCGAGTGGATGAAGTGCGGGATGTAGGCCCAGAAGGTCTCGTAGCCTTCCCGCAGGCGGATCGCCGGGCCGAGGCTCTCGGCCTGCACCTCGAGCCAGAACTCGCCGATGCGGTCCGAGGTGAGCTCGCCGTTCTTCCGCTCGGTGTGGATCTTGCGCTCGAACTCGTAGAAGGCGATCTGGCGCACCACCGTGTTGATCATGTCCTCGACCTTCTGCGCCAGCATCGCCTTGCGCTCGCGCGGGTCGCGGGTGTTGTCGAGCAGCGAGCGGAAGGTGAGCATCTCGCCGAAGACCGACGCCGTCTCGGCCAGCGTCAGCGGCGTCGCCGACATCATCAGCCCCTGGGCGCCGGCCAGCACCTGGTGGACGCCGTGGCCGAGCTCGTGGGCCAGCGTCATCACGTCGCGCGGCTTGCCCATGTAGTTGAGCAGGATATAGGGGTGCACCGACGGCACCGTCGGATGGGCGAAGGCGCCCGGCGCCTTGCCGGGCCGCACCGGCGCGTCGATCCAGCGGCGGTCGAAGAAGCCGCGGGCGATCTCGGCCATCTCCGGCGAGAAGCGATGATAGGCCGAAAGCACGGTGTCGCGCGCAGCGTCCCAGCCGATCACCGCCTGCGGGGTCTCGGGCAGCGGCGCGTTGCGGTCCCAGTGGTTCATCGTCTCCATGCCCAGCCAGCGCGCCTTCAGGCGGTAGTAGCGATGGGAGAGGCGGGGATAGGCCTCGCGGACGGCGGCAGCCAGCGCGTCGACCACCGAGCGCTCCACCCGGTTGGCGAGGTGGCGCGGATCGGCGATGTCCTGGAAGCCGCGCCAGCGGTCGGAGATCTCCTTGTCCTTGGCCAGCGTGTTGGTGATCAGCGTGAAGGTGCGGATGTTTTCCTTGAAGGTCGCGGCCAGCGCCTCGGCGGCCCGACGGCGCACCTCGCCATCGGGATCCTGAAGGCGGGTCAAGGTCGGCTCCAGCGTCAGCTTCTCGCCGTCGACCTCGAAGCGCAGGTCGGTCATCGTCTCGTCGAACAGGCGGTTCCAGGCGCCGCGGCTGGTGATCGACTTCTCGTGGAACAGCTGCTCGATGCGGTCGTCGAGCTGGTAGGGCTTGTCCTTGCGCAGGTCCAGCACCCAAGGACGGTAGTGGCCGAAGCCGGGATCGGCATCCAGCGCCGCCTCGACCACCGCATCGTCGAGCTGGTTGAGCTCCAGCGCGAAGAACAGCAGGTGCGAGCTGGCGTCGACCATCTTCTCCTGCACGTCGCCATGCAGCTTGGCGCGCTGCGGGTCGGCCGTGTTGCCGGCATAGATCAGGCCGGCATAGGAGGTGACGCGGCCGATCAGCTCCTCGATCACCTCGTAGGCCGCCAGCGCGCGTCCGAGATCGCCCGAAGCGGGCCGTGCGGCGGCCTCCGCCAGCTTGCCTCGCCAGGCTTCCTCGAAGGCGCGGGCCTCGCGGTCGGCGCGAGCCAGGTCCGCCTGCAACTGCGGCGCGTCCATGCTCGCATAGAGGTCTGAGAGGTCCCACTCGGGCAAATCGCGCAAAGCCGGGCGCGGTTTGGCGGCCGCTGCCTTGCCGGTTCGCGCGAAAGCGCGCGCAGGTTGATTTTTCTCGGCAATGGGCATGGTCAAGTTTTTCCCGTTTTGGTAAATAGGCAAAATCGCCGATACAACCGAAAGGAATCGTTCACCGGCTTTCTTGAACCCTTATTTAGAACCCTGTGCCACGTTGATCCAGCCGACTTTTTCCCACCCCCAACGCACCGAGATCAATGGCTGGTTGCATCCTCATAGTCGACGACGATCCGGTCCAGCGCCGGCTGCTCGAAGCCACCGTCAGCCGCTCCGGATACGAGGTCATCGTCGTCGATCGCGGCGAGGCCGCTCTCGAGGCCATCGACGGCCCGCGCGGCAGCGACATCGCGGCCATCATACTCGATTTGATGATGCCCGGCATGGACGGCACGGCCGTGCTCAAGGAGCTCCGCCACCGCGACAACACCACGCCGGTCATCGTGCAGACCGCGCAGGGCGGCATCGAGACGGTGGTGCGGGCGATGCGGGCCGGCGCCTTCGACTTCGTCGTCAAGCCGGTGTCGCCAGACCGGCTGATGACGGCGATCAACAACGCGCTCAAGGTCGAGGCCGTCGACAGCGCGACGCGCCGGGCCGGCCAGCGCGGCGGCGCGGCGCTCACCTTCAAGGACATCGTCACCGGCAGCTATGCCATGGAGCGGGCCATCCGGCTTGCCCAGAAGGCGGCCAGCTCCGACATCCCGATCCTCATCGAGGGCGAGTCCGGGGTCGGCAAGGAGCTCATCGCCCGGGCCATCCGGCACGGCAGCAATCGACGTTCGCGGCCGTTCGTCACGGTGAACTGCGGCGCCATCCCCGAGACGCTGGTCGAGAGCATCCTGTTCGGCCACGAGAAGGGCTCCTTCACCGGCGCCACCGAGAAGCATACCGGCAAGTTCGTCGAGGCGCATACCGGAACGCTGTTCCTGGACGAGATCGGCGACCTGCCGCACAACGTGCAGGTCAAGCTGCTTCGGGCCGTGCAGGACGGCGAGGTCGATCCGGTCGGCGCCCGCTCGACGGTGCGCGTCGACATCCGCCTCATCTCGGCCACCCACCGCGACCTTTTGCAGCTGGTCAAGGAAGGCAAGTTCCGCGAGGACCTCTTCTACCGCATCAACGTCTTCCCGATCTTCGTGCCGCCGCTCCGGGACCGCCGCGAGGACATCCCGCAGCTGGTGCAGCACTTCATGACGCGGGTCGGGCCGCCGGAGGCGCGGCGGCGGATCGGCGGCATCTCGCCGAATGCGCTCGCCATGCTTGCCAGCTACGATTGGCCGGGCAACGTCCGCCAGCTGGAAAACACCGTCTTCCGGGCCATGGTGCTGTGCGAAGGCGACACGCTGACGGCCGAGGACTTCCCGCAGATCCGCGCCCAGGTCGAAGGCATCGCGCTGGTCGGCTATACCATCCCCCAGGGGCGGCCGCCGCTGGTGCAGCGCGCTTCCGAACCGGGAGACGAGGCGGCCGGCGGCGTGCGGTCGCGGCCGGCGGTCGGCTCGCAGTTCGGCGTGCTCCGGGCGCTCGACGACCGCGGCAATGTTCGTTCGCTGTCCGACGTCGAGATCGAGATGATCAAGCTCGCCATCGAGCACTACGAGGGCCAGATGAGCGAGGTGGCCCGCCGCCTCGGCATCGGCCGGTCGACCTTGTACCGCAAGCTCAAGGAGTACGGAATCGACCCCGAGGCACGTCGCGTGGACAGCGTGACGTCTTAGGAAATTTCCGTTTGCCTCGGCGTCAATCTCCGGTTTACCCTGACTTCAATGGTGGTCCTCGCAACACGTTCCTGCCACGCTCTTGGCGCATTTCGACTCAATAAGCGATGATTAACCATTAGGAGTGGATAGTCGGACGCAAACATGACCGCGCGTCCGGAAATCAAATCCGGGGACAGAATGGCAGCCTGCAAGGCCTTTTGATTTGATACAGCTGAAACGTCACAATAACGGACGGCAATTGCTCATTGTCGTCTGGTCGAGGTGGTTGGCATCTTTGGTGCTGGCGGTCGGCTTCCTGGCGACCGGGAGCTCGTTCGCCAATGCGGACACGCGCAGCCTCAAGCTCTATTTCGTCCATACCCGCGAGAAGGCCGAGATCGTCTACAAGCGCAACGGTCGTTACGATCAGGCGGGACTGCAGAAGATCAACCGATTCCTGCGCGACTGGCGGCGCAACGAGCCGACCAGGATGGATCCGCGGCTGCTCGACCTGGTCTGGGAGGCCTATCGGCAGGCCGGCTCGAGCGATTACATCCACGTCATCTCCGGCTATCGGTCGCCGGCCACCAACTCGATGCTGCGCAGCCGCTCCAAGGGCGTCGCCAAGAAGAGCCAGCACATGCTGGGCAAGGCGATGGACTTCTACCTCCCCGACGTCAAGCTGAAGAGGCTGCGCGACATCGGCCTCAGGTTGCAGGGCGGCGGTGTCGGCTACTATCCGCGCTCCGGCTCGCCTTTCGTCCACATGGATGTCGGCAATGTCCGTCACTGGCCGAAGATGAGCCGCCAGGAGCTGGTCGCCGTGTTCCCGAGCGGCAAGACGCTGCACGTGCCGAGCGACGGCAAGCCGTTGCCGGGCTTCGAGCAGGCGATGGCCTCCTACAAGGCGCGCCGGGCGAGCGGCAATTTGGCGATTGCCAGCGCCGGCGGCGGCGGTGGCAAGGGAAGCTCGAAGGGCCTGCTGGCCGCCTTCTTCGGCGGCGGCGCCGACGAGGAAGAGGACAATGCCGACAGCGTCGAGGTCGCGGCGGCGTCGCCCCGGGCCGCGAGGCCGTCGGCGGCGGTGAAGGAAGCGGCCGAGCCAGCCGAAGCGCCGGCTGCAGTTGCCGTCGTCGCACCGGTCCAGAAGCGTCCAGATATCCGCATCGTGCCGCCGGAGCTCGCCCGCCCGGCCGAGCTGACCCCGCCCGCCGAGATCGCCCAGCCCGAAACGCCGGAGGCGATCGTCGCCGCCCTGCCGAAGCGCGGCGTGCCGGTGCCCGGCGCGGCGCCGCGGCCGCAGGCCGAGGTGGGTGCTGCCGAACCGGGCTCGATCCCGTTCCAGGTGGCGGCCGGCATCGCCGGGCCGGAAGGCGCAGAAGACAAGGCCCAGCAGGTGGCGCTCGGCATCCCGCTGCCGACTCACCGCCCCGACTACTCGCCGCCGCCGGAGCTCGATCCCAAGGACGATGCGGTGTCGGCGCTGCTCGCCATGGCCGACCCGGTCGCCAGCGACGCGCAATCGGACGTGCCGCTGCCGACCTTGCGGCCTGGCGAAAGCGACGGCGATTTCATCGCCGCTGCATTGCCCGCGTCGCAGCCGACGATGGCGGCGCTGTCGGAGGCCAACCCGATCGCGGTGGCGCCGGCCGACGCGACCACCGCCGCCTATGCGCCGGAAGAGGACGAGGAGGCCGATCCGTTCGGCATCCCGCCGTCCGACGCGGTGGCCACATCCGACAGCGAGGACGATGCCGGCAAGAGCTCGCGCATCCTGACCGCGAGCATCTCGCCGCGCGCCGCGCTGGCCACGCGCCAGCCGGGCAGCGACCCTGCGGCAGCCCTGGCTTCTGGCGTCAAGACGACCGCCAAGTCGGCGCGGCCGCGCGTCGCCGACGGCAAGCCCGACCGTAAGCCGGTGGTCGTCGCGGCGCAGCCGCAAGCGGCGCGCTGGGCGCTGCACACCGACAAGGTGACGCAGACCGTGCAATCCACGACGGCGCCGTCCTTCGCCTACAACATCGTCCGGACGGCACCGCGCGAGGTCTATACGGCCGGATTCCAGTCCGACACCGAGGTCGCCGACGCCAACCGGTTCACCGGCAAGGCCGTCGAGTTCCTGTCGGTCGCCCGCTTCAACCAGAACTGATCGATCCGGCCAAGCCCTGGACAGCAAGGGCGCCTTCGCGGCGCCCTTTCCATTTTGCCTCAGTTCTGACCGAGCGAGGTCGCCTGGCGAGCCAGGCGCTCGATCTCGTCCCAGCGGCCGGCGCCGACGAGCGCGTCGGGGGCGATCCAGGAGCCGCCCACGCAGATCGACATTGGGCAGCGAGAGGTAGGCGAGCGCATTGTCGGCGCCGATGCCCCCCGTCGGGCAGAAGCGGATGCCGGCAAACGGCGAGGCGAGCGACTTCAGATAGGCGGCGCCGCCCGCCTGCTCGGCCGGGAAGAACTTCAGGAAATCGAGCCCCAACTCCAGAGCGGCCATGATCTCGCCCGGCGTGACGGCGCCGGGCAGGAGCGGCACGGCGCTCGCTTCCGCCGCCTTGGCGACGTCGCGCGTCAGGCCCGGGCTGACGATGAAGCGCGAGCCGGCCTGCGCGGCCTCCTCGAACTGCAGCGCCGACAGGATGGTGCCGGCGCCGACCACGGCCTCCTCGACCTCGCCCGAGGCACGACGGATCGCCTCGAGTGCTGCCGGCGTGCGCAGCGTGATCTCGACCAGCCGCAGGCCGCCTTTGGCCAGCGCTCGGACCAGCGGCACCGCATCTTCCGCGCGTTCGATCTTGAGCACGGGAACCACCGGCTGGCCATCGAGCAAGGCCAGCAATTGCTTCGTCTTCGCGGTCGTCGAGGTCATGGGAAGCGCCCTCCAGGGGCCGATCGATTAACAGAGGGGATTCGCCGAGTCCACCGGCCGCGGCCGCTCACGTCCGGCGCCAATCGCCGAACGGGGCGAGCAGGCTCAGCCAGGAGCGGCGTGCCGGCTTGGCTGGGGGCGCCGGCGCGGGCCGCGCCGCCGCGTGCCGCTTGTAGGCCTCCGCGAGCTTGCGGTCATAGCCCTGGCGGAGGAAATCGGGGCCGTTGTAGCCCCGCGCGACGACCTGCCAGTCGTGCCGGGCGAGCGGCCTGCGCAGCCCAGCCCACAGGATGTAGCGCGCCATCAGCCGCGCCTGGCCGGCGGCGCCGGATCGCGCCTCGGCGACCAGCTCGTCGATGTCGGCATAGCCGAGCGCGGACCAGTGGCCGCCCATCACCTGGCCGATCCCCCACGAGCAGGCCTCGTGCGCGGCACGCCGGTCGAGCGCCGCAGCGCGCGCCAGCAGCCGCCAGCGCGCCGCCTGGGCGCGGGGATTGGCAATGCGCCCGGCGAAGGGCGAGGCAAGCCCCGGCCGCCCGCGCCTTCAGGCGGTCGGGAACGGAGAGACGGCGGTCGAACCAGTGCCCCTCGAAGCGGATCGGCGGCTCCTGGCGGCCGTCGACCTCGGCGAACGGAACGCCGTCGCTCTCCACCTCGGCGAGCGCCAGCAACGCGGCCGGCTCGAGCTGGAATTCGGCGGCGACGGCGGCGATCTCTGCGGTGGTCTGTCGGGTGAACATCCTGGTCTCCTCGTTCGTCCTGGCGACCATCATGCGGGCATTCCCGAGGGTGTGGACAAAATCGCTGGAACGGGCGCCTTGCCAGCCTTCGAGGAAGCGTCTAGGCGTGCCGGATGGCTGACCCTTCGACCGCTCCGGACACTGTCCGCGTCGCTGCGTTCTACCGGTTCGCGCCGGTGGCCGAGCCCGCCGCGCTCAGGCGGGAGCTGGCGGAATTCGCCGCGGCGCGCGGGCTCAAGGGCACGCTGCTCGTCGCTCCCGAAGGCATCAACGGGACGCTGGCCGGCAGCGCCCCGGCGATCGACCAGCTCCTCGCGCGGCTGCGGGAGGTCCCCGGCTGCGAGGAGCTGGAGGTGAAGCTCGCCGCGGCCGCGACCATGCCTTTCCACCGCCTCAAGGTGCGGCTGAAGAAGGAGATCGTGACGATGGGCGTCGGCGGGCTCGACCCCGCCCGGCAGGCCGGGACGCGGCTCGACGCGGCGGCCTGGAATGCGCTGCTCGACGATCCGGAGACGATCGTCCTCGACACCCGCAACGCCTACGAGGTGGCGCTGGGCAGCTTTCGCGGGGCGATCGACCCGCAAACCACGAACTTCCGCGAGTTTCCGGCCTGGCTGGCGGCGCAGAAGGAGCAGCTCGCCGGCCGCAAGGTGGCGATGTTCTGCACCGGCGGGATCCGTTGCGAGAAGGCCACCGCCTATGCGCGGGCGCTCGGCCTCGAGCAGGTCTTCCACCTGGACGGCGGCATCCTGCGCTACCTAGAGGCCGTCGAGCCGGCGGCGAGCCGCTGGCAGGGCGAATGCTTCGTGTTCGACGAGCGGGTGGCCGTCGGCCCGACACTGGCCGCCGGGGAGGCGACGCTTTGCCGCGCCTGCCGGCGCCCGCTGACGGCCGCCGACCGCCAATCGCCGCTCTACCGGGAGGGCATTTCCTGCGCCCATTGCCACGGCCGGCGCAGCGACGACGACCGGGCGCGCTACGCCGAGCGGCATCGGCAGGTCGAGCTGGCCGCCGCACGCGGTGGCAGGCGGCACGTCGGGTCATTGTAAAGTCGCGAAAGGTGCCTACGTCATCCCGGACCACCACCGACCAGGGAGCATTGCCATGATCGACGCCAAGAAGCTGCTCGACGAATTGCTGGGCTCGAACGTGCCTGGCGGGCAAGGCACCGTGCGCGACAAGGCCGGGCAGGTGACGAAGCTCGCCAAGGACAATCCGCTGGCGACCGGCGCGCTGCTCGCCGTGCTGCTCGGCACCGGGACGGGGCGCAAGATGACCGGCTCGGCGATCAAGCTCGGCGGCCTCGCGGCCATCGCAGGCATGGCCTACAAGGCTTACCAGAGCTACCAGTCGGGCAACCGGCCGGGCGAGGCGCCCGCCAGGGAGCCCGAGCTGCTGCCGCCGCCGGAGGACACCAGCTTCCATCCCGCGCAGGCGCCGCAAGGCGAGGCGGAGTTCGCGCTGACGCTGATCCGGGCGATGGTCGCGGCGGCCAAGTCGGATGGCCATATCGACGACGAGGAGCGCCGGCGGATCGCCGACAAGGTCAGGCTGGCCGGCATCGGCGGCGAGGCCGAGGCCTTCCTGCTCAAGGAGATCGACGATCCGGCCGACCTCGACACGCTGGTCGCGGCGGCCCACACCGACGCGCAGAAGGTCGAGCTCTACACGGCGTCGCGGCTGGCGATCGACCCGGATTCGCGGGCCGAGCGCGGCTATCTCGACCTGCTCGCCGGGCGGCTCCAGCTCCCCGACGCGCTGATCGACCACGTGGAGGAGACGGTGAAGCAGGTGGCGGCGAAGCCGTCGCCCTGGTGAGGCCCGGTCGCGGCAGGCGAGCCCGTTTACTTTCCGTTAAGGGTCAAAGCGCATCATTTTAGCGTTCGGACCGGGCTCTCCTCCCAACCGGTCCCGCTTCGGGCGGTCGCCAATGACCGCCCTTTTTGTCGGAGGAGAGCACGATCATGGCAGAGAACAAGGGCACGGCCGTCGTCACGGGCGCCGGCAGCGGCATCGGCAAGGCGGTAGCGACCGCGCTCATGCGACAAGGCTGGAACACCGTGTTCACCGGCCGGCGGCTGGCGCTCATCGAGAGCGCGCTCGCCGAGGCGGGGTCGAAGGGCGGCGCCGGGCTGGCGGTGCCGGCCGACGTCACCGACCCGGTGTCGGTCGACCGGCTGTTCGAGCTGACGGTCGAGACGTTCGGCCGCGTCGACCTGCTTGTTCAACAATGCCGGCACCGGCGCTCCGGCGGCGCCGATCGACGAGATCCCGGTGGAAGCCTGGCAAGCGGTCGTCGACGTCAACCTCACCGGCTCCTTCCTCTGCGCGCGCCGCGCCTTCGGCATGATGCGCCGGCAGTCGCCGATGGGCGGCCGGATCATCAACAACGGCTCCATCTCGGCCTATGCGCCGCGGCCCGGCTCGGTGCCCTACACGGCGACCAAGCACGCCATCACCGGGCTCACCAAGACGCTGGCGCTGGACGGCCGGCCGTTCGACATCGCCTGCGGCCAGATCGACATCGGCAACGCGCTGACCGACATGGCCGCGGCGATGACGGCGGGCGTGCCGCAGGCCAACGGCAGCGTCGCGCCGGAGCCGGTCATGGACGTGCAGCGCGTGGCCGACGCCGTGCTTCACATGGCTTCGCTGCCGCTCGACGCCAACGTGCTCTTCATGACCGTCATGGCCACCAAGATGCCCTATGTGGGGCGGGGCTGACCGGGGTTGTTCCTCAGGAAGGCCTCGATGCGGTCGATCGCCCGCAGGATGTTCTCCTCCGAATTGGCGTAGGAGAGCCGCACATAGCCTTCGCCGAGCACGCCGAAATCGGGACCGCCGATCAGCGCCACGCCGGCCTCCTCGAGCAGCGCCGAGGCCAGCGGCTTGGCCTTCCAGCCGGTGCCGGCGACGTTCGGGAAGGCGTAGAAGGCGCCCTTCGGCGTGATGCAGGAGACGCCCGGCAGGCTGTTCAGGCCGTCGACGACCAGCCGGCGGCGGCGGTCGAAGGCGACGAGCATGGCCTCGACCGCGTCCTGCGGGCCGTCGATGGCCGCGATGCCCGCCCATTGGGCGGGCGCGTTGACGCAGGACCAGCAGTTGACCGCCAGCTTGCGCACCTTGTCGTAGAGGTTGCCGCCGGCCGGGCCGGTCGGCCAGATCGACCAGCCCATGCGCCAGCCGGTCATCGCCCAGGTCTTCGACCAGCCGTTGAGCACGATCAGCCGGTCGCGGATCTCCGGAAAGCCGAGCAGCGAAGCATGGCTCTCGCCGTCATAGGTCATGACGTCGTAGATCTCGTCGGAGAGGATGGCGACGTCGGGATGGCGGGCCAGGCCGGCGACCAGCTTTTCCACCTCGGCGCGCGGCGTGACGCCGCCGGTCGGGTTGGCCGGCGAGTTGAGGATCAGCAGCCGGGTCCGCGGCGTGATGAGGGCGAGGGTCTCCTCCGCCGAGAAGGCGAAGCCGTTCTCCTCGCGGATCGGCACCGGCACCGGCGTGGCGCCGGTGAATTCGATCATCGACCGGTAGATCGGAAAGCCGGGATCGGGGTAGAGGATCTCGGCGCCCGGCTCGCCGAACATGACGATGGCGGCGTACATGGTCGGCTTGCCGCCCGGCAGGATCATCACCGCCTCGGGCGACACCTCGACGCCGGTGGTGGCAAGCGTGCGCCGCACCACCGCCTCGCGGGTGGCCAGCAGCCCGGTGGCCGGCGTGTAGCCGTGATGGCCGTCGCGCAGCGCCTTCACCGCCGCCTCGACGATGTGGTCCGGCGTGCGGAAGTCGGGCTGCCCGATGCCGAGATTGACGATGTCGCGGCCTTGCGCGGCGAGCGCCGTGGCGCGCGCCAGCACGGCGAAGGCGTTCTCCTCGCCGAGGCGGTCGAATGCAGCGGTGGTGTGGAGCATTGCTGGGTCCCGTGTGGTCCTGTTGACAGGCTCCGGTTTTTGTGAGCGTTCTCGGCCAAAAGTCAACAAACGGAGCGTTTCGGATGGCCGAAGACCTGAGCAACTGGCAGCCGCGGCCGCGGCCCGACCGCCGCGTCCTGGAGGGCCGCGCCGTCCGCCTGGAGCCGCTCGACGCGGCCCGCCACGGCGATGGGCTGTTCGAGGCCTCGAGCGGCGGCCGATGCCGACGAGCGCTTCCGCTATTTGTTCGAGAGCACGCCGGCGGACCGCGCCGCCCTGCAGCCCTGGCTCGACAGCGCGTCCAAGAGCGAGGACCCGCTGTTCTATCGCGGTCGTCGACAAAGCGAGCGGCAAGGTCGCCGGCCGCCAGGCGCTGATGCGCATCGACCCCGCCTTCGGCGTCATCGAGATCGGCAACATCTACTGGAGCCCGCTGGTGGCGCGGCGGCCGGCCGCCACCGAGGCGCTGTTCCTGTTCGCGCGGCACGTCTTCGACGACCTCGGCTATCGGCGCTTCGAATGGAAATGCAACGACGCCAACGAGCCCTCCAAGCGCGCCGCCGAGCGCTTCGGCTTCCGGCCGGAGGGCGTTTTCCGCCAGCACATGGTGGTCAAGGGCAAGAACCGCGACACCGCCTGGTTCTCGATCGTCGACAAGGAATGGCCGGCGCTCAGAACGGCCTATGAGGATTGGCTCGATCCGGCTAACTTTGCGGCCGACGGCAGCCAGAAGAGGCGGCTGGAGGAGTTCCGCGCCGCGCACGGCGCCTGAGCAGGACAGCGCGATGACGCACGACCACGGACCTGGCGGCCATTCGCACGGCGGCACCGACAAGCGCCGCGTGCTGATCGCCGCCTTCCTGACGGCCGGCTTCATGGTCGCCGAGGCGCTCGGCGGCCTGGTCACCGGCTCGCTGGCGCTGCTCGCCGATGCCGGGCACATGCTCACCGATTCCGTGTCGCTGCTGCTCGCCTGGTACGCCTTCCACCTGGCGGGCCGGGCCGCGACGGCGCGCCTCACCTACGGCTTCGACCGCGTGAAGACGCTGGTCGCCTACACCAACGGGCTCGCCGTCTTCGCCATCGGGGTGGCCATCGTCTACGAGGCCTGGCACCGGGTGAACGATCCGGCGCCGGTGCTCGGCGGGCCGATGCTGGTGATCGCCTTCCTGGGCCTGCTGGTCAACATCGCGGCGTTCCTGGTGCTGCATGGCGGCGACCGCGAAAGCCTCAACATGCGCGGCGCGGTGCTGCACGTGCTCGGCGACCTCCTGGGCTCGGCAGCGGCGATCGTCGCCGCGGTGGTGATCATCGCCACCGGGTGGACGCCGATCGATCCCATCCTGTCGGCGGTGGTGGCGGTGCTCTTGTTCCGCAGCGCCTGGGCGCTGACCCGCGAGTCGGCGTCACCTGCTGCTCGAGGGCGTGCCGGCGACGCTCGACCGCGACGCCATCGCCCGCGACATCGAGGCCCATGTGGGCGGCGTGCGGGAGGTGCACCACATGCATGTGTGGTCGCTCGACGGCACCCGCAACATGGCGACGCTGCATGCCTGCCTGGCCGACGGAACCGAGCCGCACGGGGTGATCCGCAAGATCAAGCTGAGGCTTGCCGAGACGCACGGGATCGACCACGCGACCGTCGAGACGGAGTATGGCGAATGCGCCGATGCCGGCACTCCGGGCAGCGAGCCGCGACCAATGGCCGATCACGACGAACACGACCATCATCATCACCATCATTGAGGACAAGCATGGCTGGACGGCTCAAGGGCAAGATCGCGGTGGTCACCGCGGCGGGACAGGGGATCGGGCGGGCGATCGCCGAGGCCTTCGTGGCCGAGGGGGCGACCGTCTACGCCTCCGACCTCGACAAGGCCAAGCTGGAGGGGCTCGCCAAGGCCAAGAAGGCGAGGCTCGACGTGCTGTCGACGCGGGCCGTCGAGGCCTATGCCGAGAAGGTCGGGCCGATCGACATCCTGGTCAACGTGGCCGGCTTCGTCCATCACGGGACGATCCTCGACACCAGCGAGAAAGACTGGGACTTCTCCTTCGACCTCAACGTCAAGTCGATGCACCGGACGATCCGCGCCTTCCTGCCCGGCATGCTGGAGCGCGCCAGGCAGACCGGCGGCTCGGGCTCGATCGTCAACCTGTCTTCGGGCGCCTCGTCGCTGAAGGGGGCGCCCAACCGCTATGCCTACGGCGCCACCAAGGCGGCGGTGATCGGCCTCACCAAGTCGGTCGCCGCGGACTTCATCCGCCAGGGCATCCGCGCCAACGCGATCTGCCCAGGCACCGTGCGCTCGCCATCCTGGGAGGGCCGGGTGGAGGAGCTCGGCAAGTCGACGGGCGGGACCGACAAGGCGATGGAGATCTTCGTGTCGCGCCAGCCGATGGGACGGGTCGGCGAGCCGGCCGAGATCGCCGCGCTGGCGGTCTACCTGGCCGGCGACGAATCGGCCTTCACGACCGGCACGGCGATCCCCATCGACGGCGGCTGGACGCTCTGATGCCCGGCGACGGCCGCGCGGCGGTCGCGGCGGCGATCATCCTGGTCGCCTTCGGGGTCGCCGCCTATTTCATGCCGACGATCATGGTGGCCGTCGGCAACCGCTCGACCTTTGCGGCCGGCGCGCTGGCGGTGCTGTTCGTGGCGGCGTTCTTCCTGGTCTTCTTCCTGCGGGCCAGAAGCCAGAACAGAAGGAAATAGACCGACATGCGCATCCTCATCACCGGCGCCGCCGGCATGATCGGCCGCAAGCTCGCCGCGCGGCTGTCGGCCGACGGCAGCCTCGCCGGCCGCAAGATCACGGCGCTCGACCTCGCCGACATCGTGCCGGCCGGCACCATGTCGATGGAGGAGGCGCATGTCACGCATTCATGTCGGCGACCTCGGCGACCCCGAGGTGGTCGGCCGGCTGGTCGAGTCGAAGCCGGACGTGGTCTTCCACCTCGCCGGCATCGTCTCCGGCGAGGCGGAGGCCGATTTCCCGCTCGGCTACCGCGTCAACCTGGACGGCACGCGGGCGCTGTTCGACGCGCTCAGGGAGACCGAGCACCGGCCGCGCGTCGTCTTTTCGTCATCGATCGCCGTGTTCGGCGCGCCGTTTCCGCCGGTCATCCCCGACGACTTCCAGCAGACGCCGCTGACCTCCTACGGCACCCAGAAGCTGATCGGCGAGCTGATCCTCGCCGACTATTCGCGGCGCGGCTTCTTCGACGGCATCGGCATCCGCCTGCCGACCATCTGCGTGCGGCCGGGCAAGCCCAACCGGGCGGCGTCGAGCTTCTTCTCCGGCATCATCCGCGAGCCCCTCAACGGGCGCGAGGCGGTGCTGCCGGTGCCGCGCTCGGTGGTCCACACCCATGCCAGCCCGCGCTCGGCGGTCAATTTCCTGTTGCATGCGGCTGCCATCGATCTCGACCGCGTCGGGCCGCGGCGCAACCTCACCATGCCCGGCGTCGGCGTCACGGTGGGCGAGCAGATCGACGCGCTGCAGCGCATCGCCGGCGACGAGATCGTCAAGCTGATCCGCGAAGAGCCGGACGAGACCATCTGGGCGATCGTCAAGAACTGGCCGACCCGCTTCGAGGCGACGCGGGCGCGCGAGCTCGGCTTTGAGGCCGAGCGTACCTTCGACGACATCATCCTCGCCTATATCGAGGACGACATGCCGAAGGCGTAGCGGCTACGCCGCCAGGCTGGCGGTGAGCAGCAGCAGGCCGACCAGGAAGACGAAGCCGGCGCCGGCGATCTCTATCGCCGCGTGCACCCGGTTGCCGGCGCGGCCATCGCCGGCGAGCGCCACCGCCCAGTTCTTGGCGGTGACGGCGAGCGTGGCGAGCAGCGAAACGGTGATCGCCGTGCCAACCGCCATGGCGAGCACCGACAGCACGCCGGCCGCCCACAGGCCGTTCAGGAAGGCGAAGCTCAGCACGATCAGCGCGCCGGAGCAGGGGCGGATGCCGACCGCCGCCACCGCCGACCAGGCGGTGCGCCAGTCGAAGTCGCGGCCGCCGATCAGCGCCGGGTCGGGCGCATGCGAGTGGCCGCAGGCCTCGCAGCCTTCGACCAGGCCGCCGCCATGGCCGTGGTCGTGATGGTGATGATGATGATGGTGGTGATCGCCATGGCCGTGCGCGTGGGCGGCCGACAGGCTCAGCGCCGGCCGGCCGGCGACCAGCGGGACGAGAATCGGCCGGAGCTTGCGCCACAGCAGCCAGGCGCCGAAGGCGGTGATCAGCGCATAGCTCGCCACTTCGAGGAACCACGTCGCGTCGGTCATCGACACCGAGGTGCCGCGCAGCAGCAGGAAGACGAGCGTCATGACGACCACCGCGGTCGCCGCCTGGAGCAGAGCCGAGACGAAGGAGAGCAGGATGCCGCGGCGCAACGCTACCTCGTTGGCGAGCATGTAGGAGGAGATCACCGCCTTGCCGTGGCCCGGACCGGCCGCGTGGAAGATGCCATAGGCGAAGGACAGGCCGACCAGCACCCACAACTTCGTGCCGTCCTGGCGCATCTCCTTCAGCGCGCCGGTCAGCGAGCGGTAGAAGGCCTGCTGGTGGAGGTTGATCCAGCCCACAAGGTGGCCGAAGAGCCCGCCGGTCGGCAGGATCGCCTCGTTGGTGCCGATGCCGAGCGAGCTCTGCGCATGGGCGTGAGGGATGAAGTGGCTGAGCACATAGCTCAGCGCCAGAAGCGCGAAGACGATGCGGATGGTGGCCTTCTTCATGTCAGCTCTTGCAGGTCAGCTCGAGGCGGGTGGCGAAGATCTTCGACAGGTCGGTGCCAGACGGGTCGTCGTAGAACGCGTCGGTCAGCGTCGACTGGTTCTGGGCGATCGCATCGTCCGGGTCGGGCCGCACGACGGCGCTGGTGCAGCCGGCGGGCAGGTCCTTGACCGACATGTGGTCGTCCTCGGTGAAATCGATCGCCGTGTAGAAGGACGGATCGTAGATGCCGAAGGCGGTCTTGGCGCCCAGCGTCAGCGGGTCCTTGGGCTCGGATTCGAACAGGATCGTCAGCTGGTCGTTCTCATAGGTGGCGACGAGCTCCGCCGGCGGTTTCATGGCGACGTCCTTGCCGTCCCGCGTCACCAGCTGGAAATAATTGTACTCGGCGAGCGAGGTGAAGACCGTGTCGGCCACCTCCTGCAGCTCGGCGTCGTCGAGCTTCAGGTCGGCGTTCTTGTCGAACTCCATCAGCACCGTGCTGGAGAACACGTCGTCGAAGCGCCAGAGGTGGCGCAGCGACTTCACCGACCGGTCGGCGTCGACCACCACATCGAGGCGCGCTTCGGCAAAGACGTGCGGATGCGCATGGCGCTCGGGCGCCGCGGCCGCGAGGCCGGCCAGCACGGCGCAGGCGAGAAGACTGGTCTCGGCGGCAGGTCGCATCGATGGAGGCTCGGCCCTCTCCAGTGTCGGCTTTCGGGATGGCGCAGAAGAGGAACCAGAAAGCGGGCGAAATTTGGGTGCCGCCAGCCAATCCTAGGCTGTCTTGCGGAACCATTGCGCCAGGAAATCGACGAGCACGCGCACCTTGGCCGGCAAATAGCGGCGGTGCGGGTAGACGGCGAAGATGCCGCCGCCCTTGAGCACCCGGTCGGCGAGCACCGGGACGAGGCGGCCGGCGGCGATGTCCGGCGCGGCGATGAAATCGGGCAAGGTGGCGAAGCCGAGCCCGGAAAGCGCCGCGGCGCGGGCGGCCAGCGGGCTGTTCACCTCGATCGGGCCGGAGACGGCGACGCTCATCGGCTCGCCGGTGTCGCCCTGGAAGGCCCAGTTGGACAGGTTGCGGCTGTTGGTGTCGACGACGCAGGGCAGCTTGGCGAGATCCTGCGGGCGGGCCGGCTCGCCGAGGCGCTCGATCAGCTCCGGCGAGGCGCAGACGGCCACCGAGAACGGCGCCAGGCGGCGGGCGATCAGCGACGAGCTCTCCAGCCGCGTGATGCGGATCGCCAGGTCGAAGCCCTCCTCGACGAGGTCGACGAAGCGGTCGTCGAGGTGGATTTCCAGCACGATGTCGCGGTGCTCCTTGGCGAAATCGATCAGCGACTGGCCGATCGGCGCGTCGGCGAAGGTGCGCGCCGCCGTGATCTTGATGCGCCCGCGGACGTCGCCCGAGGATTCGCGCACCGTGTCCTGCAGGCTGTCGATCTCGCGGACGATCTCGGAGGCGCGGCGGAAGTAGGTGTGCCCGGCCTCGGTGAGCGAGAACTGGCGGGTCGTACGGTTGAGGAGCAGGGCGCCCAGCTCGTCCTCCAGCTCGCGCACATATTTGGACAGCAGCGCCTTGGAGCGGCCGATCTTGCGCGCGGCGGCGGAGAAGCCTTCGGCCTCGACGACGTCGATGAAGGCGCGCATGCGGGTCAGCGTGTCCATCTCAGGCCTTGCCCGCGGCCTCCAGGACCTGCCGGCCCAGCGCGATGAGGGCCAGGTCGCTGCGCGCGGGGCCGACGAGCGACAGGCCGAACGGAGCGCCCTCGACGGTGCCGAGCGGCAAGGTCAGCTGCGGCAGGCCCGACAGGCCGGCGATGCAGAGGAGCCGCAGCGCCCGCTCGCGATAGGCCTGGAGGGCATCGAACGGCGCGTCTGCCAGCGGCGCGGCGCCGGGAACGGTCGGCAGCACCAGCACGGTGTCGTCGCCGAGGCGTTCGGCGAAGCCGTCGCGGAAGGCTTTGCGGCGCGCCCGCTCGGCTTCGTATTGCGCGGCGGTGACGGTCTCGCCATAGGCGAAGCGCTCGCGCACGCCCGGACCGAGCCCGCGGTCGCCGGCGCTCAGCCAGGCGCCGTGCGAGATCCATCCCTCGTAGCCCTGGATGCGCCGGAAGCACCAGTAGAGGTCGTCGAGCGGATCGGCGAGCGGCGGCGCCTCCTGCGGCGCGCCGAGCCGTTCGGCCACCGCGGCGCGGCTCACCCGGTAGGCCTCGGCCTCGGCGGCGCCGAGCGTCAGGCGCGTCGAGCTCGGCCAGGCGGATCGCCCGCGACAGCTGGCGCGGACCGCCGGGATCGCCGAGCATCGCCTCGGCGACCCTGGCATAGGTGTCGATGTCGCGGGCGAACCAGCCGACGGTGTCGAGGCTCGGCGCGAACGGCATGATGCCGTCGAGCGGGACCAGGCCATGCGTCGGCCGCAAGCCGACGAGGCCGCAGAAGCTGGCGGGTGCGCGGATCGAGCCGCCGGTGTCGGAGCCGATGGCGATGTCGGCGAGCCCGCCTGCGACCGCCGCGGCGGAGCCGGAAGAAGAGCCGCCGGTGACGCGCTCCGGGCGCGGCAGGATTGATCGGGTGCGGATAGTGCGCGTTCTGGCCGAGCAGCGAGAAGGCGAGCTCGTCGGTCTGGGTCTTGCCGACGAATCGGGCGCCGGCATCGAACAGCCGCTGGACCGCGGGCGCGGTGACCTCGGCGACCGGCGCCTCGGCGAGCCGGGCGGGATTGCCCCAGCCGCTGCTTGTAGCCGGCGACGTCGAAGATGTCCTTGACGCCCAGCCGCAGACCGGCGAGCGGACCGGTTTCGCTTGACGAAACAGGCACTTGCGGGCGGGCGACGAAGGCGTTGAGCGGGTCGGGGAGCGGCGGCATCGTTCACGTCGTGAGGACAATTACCGCAGCATTGTTCGATGCGCGCCGATTTTCAAGCGCGGCTGTCGATTTTCATTTGATTGTGACGGGCAACATCCCTATATCGGCGCTGCCCAAAGTCGCACGTGCCTGTGGGCGTCCCCCGATCCTCGTATGGCGAGGCAATCGGGACGGTACCTGGGACCTAACGAGCCCAGTCGGTCGAGTGGCCAACCACATGATCGAGGACGCCTTGAAGCAACGACGGTGCGGGCCTTTCTGGTGTCTGCCGATCGTCCATAGATCGGGGTTACTGAAGAGGCACACCCTCATTGCCGGCAGTGCGGACGGGTCTCCCATCCAAGCCAAGGCAGACAAAGCGAACCACGGCCGGGCATGGCCAAGGTTCACCGCCGCGCGGCGCGCGACCCTTCGATCCGCGGGATTTCCACCGCCCGCATCGAGGAGAAGGCGCCGAGCCTTTGTCCACCGCGGAGCCCGCGGCCGGGAAGCGGCCGCATCCGCACCTTGAGCATGGCGTCGTCTCACGCAGACCGAGCGCGCCGACGGAGACACCGATGGCAACCCAGCGCATCCTCGATTTCCTCGCCACCCGACGTCCGGAAGGCCCGTGCCTCGTCGTCGACCTCGACGTGGTTCGGCGACAACTACCGCGCCTTCGAGAAGGCGTTGCCCGATTCGCGCATCTTCTACGCGGTGAAGGCCAATCCGGCGCCGGAGATCCTGGCGCTGCTCGCCCGCATGGGCTCGAGCTTCGACACCGCCTCGGTGGCCGAGATCGAGATGGCGCTGGCGGCAGGCGCGTCGCCCGACCGCATCTCCTTCGGCAACACCATCAAGAAGGAGCGCGACGTCGCGCGCGCCCACGCGCTCGGCATCCGCCTGTTCGCGGTCGACTGCGCGGAGGAAGTGGAGAAGATCGCCCGGGCCGCCCCCGGCGCGAAGGTGTTCTGCCGCGTGCTCACCGACGGCGAGGGCGCCGAGTGGCCGCTGTCGCGCAAGTTCGGCTGCGCGCCGGCGATGGCCGTCGCCGTGCTCCGGCGGGCCAAGGCGCTCGGGCTCGACGCCTATGGCGTCTCGTTCCATGTCGGCTCGCAGCAGACCGACCTCACGGCCTGGGACCGCGCGCTGGGCGACGCCAAGGCCGTCTTCGCCACGCTCGCCGAGGAAGGCATCGTGCTGCGCATGGTCAACATGGGCGGCGGCTTCCCGACGCGCTATTTGCGCGACGTGCCGGCCGCGGAGGCCTATGGGCGGGCGATCTTCTCGGCGCTGCGCAGGCATTTCGGCAATGCGCTGCCGGAGACCATCATCGAGCCCGGCCGCGGCATGGTCGGCAATGCCGGCGTCATCAAGTCGGAGGTCGTGCTGGTCTCGCGCAAGTCCGAGCAGGACGAGGTGCGCTGGGTCTATCTCGACATCGGCAAGTTCGGCGGCCTCGCCGAGACGATGGACGAGGCGATCCGCTATCCGATCGTGACGCCGCGCGACGGCGACGCGGTGGCGCCCTGCGTGCTCGCCGGGCCGACCTGCAATTCGGCCGACGTGCTCTACGAGAAGACGCCCTATCCGCTGCCGCTGACGCTCACCATCGGCGACGAGGTGCTGATCGAGGGGACGGGCGCCTACACGACCACCTACGCCTCGGTGGCCTTCAACGGCTTCGAGCCGCTCCGATCCTACGTGATCTGACGGCGCGCGCCGTCGGACCAGGATGCTTGCCATGATCGCGATCTCGGAACCCGTCCCTTGCCGCCACCCAGGCCGCGCCCGCCTTCGGCATCGTGGCCGAGCGTGCCTGCGACGCGATGCCGCGCGAGGTGCTGCTCGACCGCGCCATGGGCGCGGCGCGCAAGCGCAAAGCGTCGGAGAGGCTGCGTCGCGGGCGCCGGCCCTCCGAGGGCCTGGCGTTCGTGGCTCGCACCAGCGACGGCGCGATCGCCGGCACGGTCCGGCTCTGGGACATCGCGGCGGGCGAGGACGGTCGCGCCGCGCTGCTGCTCGGCCCGCTGGCCGTCGAGCCCGGCCTGAAAGGCGGCGGCGTCGGCTCGGCGCTGATGCGGCATGCGATCGAGGAGGCCGCGCGGCTCGGCCACCGGGCGATCCTGCTGGTTGGCGACGCGGCCTACTACGAACGCTTCGGCTTCTCGGCAGGGAAGACAGGCCGGCCTCTCCATGCCCGGACCGTTCGAGCGGCATCGCCTGCTGGCGCTGGAGCTCGTGCCGGGCGCGCTGGACGGCGCGGCGGGCGTGCTCGCGGCGACCGGCCGCAGGGCCGAGCGCTCCGGCCCTTCAGGACGCCAGGCGGCGGCCTGAGCTCAGAGCAGCTGGCCGAGCGCCAGCGCGACGGTCATGTCGCCGTCGATCCGCATCTTGCCCTGCATGAAGGCGGCGGTGGGGTCGAGCTCGCCGCTCGCCAGCGCCTCGAAGTCGTCGCGCGTCATGGTGATGGTGCAATCGGCCTCGCCGTCGCCGGTCGAAACCGAGGTCCCGTCGATCAGGATGACGCCATCGGCGCCCAGATCGACCTTGACCGAGCGGTCGAAGCCGCTGCCTGCCACGCGTTCCCGGATCTTTCCGGCAATGTCTTCGACGCTCATCCTGCACTCCTCGAATTCCACGAATGCTCCGGGCTCAATAGCGCGCTGATTACGTTTACGTCAACGTAGTTTACCTTGGTCGATGCCGGTCGCAAACGTGAGCAACGATCGCCACTTCGAGTGACATGCGGCACTCCGTGGGCGCGTTCCCTCTGGCAAACAGTGTGCGCAACGGCGGGATATCTCGCCGATGTACCGATACGGCGAGGACGAAGCATGCGAATACCCCCTCCTCAGGGATTCGGACCACCTCAATTATCCAGGGGTCGCCCGACGCACCGACAGCAGGATAGGGCCGCCCCATGTTGCAAAAGCCCAAGGAGCCAGAGGCGGTCGATGCTATGGCGCCGTCCGACGGCGCCGAGGCTCGCTGTGCAGACGCCCCCGGAAGGCGGGGTTCGGACGTCGCGCGTCCATTTCCTGGCCGTCGCCCCCTCTTCGGCTCGAGGGTTCCCAGTCGTTGCCGCAGACGAAGGAAGCGACGCCGGTCGAGCGGCTGCTGGATCTCGCTCGGCCCTTCCACCGTGGGCGAGGCCGATCTCGTGGAGCGAATGCGGCAGATCAGCGACAAGACCCTCGGGGCCTATCTCGACGGCCGCGGATTTCGACCCGAAACAAGCAACCGCCTATCTCGCCGCGGGAGATGCAAATGCGTAGTGCGCGGGTCCTCAGCCACCTCAGCCGGCACCTCGACGACGTCGCCCTGCGGTTCCTCGGCCTGGTCGATACGCTGCGGGCGACGCCACGGCTCGCCGGGCAGGGCGACGAGGCCATCGCGTTCCATGTCGAGGCGCTTCGCGAGGCGCTGGACCGTTGGACATCGAGAGCCTGAGCGAGGAGCTGGAAGGGCGTCTCGATACGCGCAGCTTCCGCGCGCTGCAGGCGATCGTGCTTCAGGCCGCAGCCCATGACGCTGCCGCGCTGCAGGCGCTTCGCCACGCAGATCGACGCCGCCGTGGCGCGCATCCTCGGCGATCGTACGGTGCAGCTGCGCCGCCGCCGGCAAGGTCGACCTGGCTCCGCCGGCGCCCGGCGGCGACCCGGCGCTCGCCCGCTGGGCGAAGCACGATTTCGGGCTCGTGGTCAGGAACTGCCGGACGATCTGCGACGCCTGCGCCGACCGATCCGAGCCTGGGCACGGCCGAAGCGCGCGCGCTTGCCGCCTCGCTCGACGCGCGTCTGGCCGGGCTGGAACCCTGCCCGCCTCGCTGTCGCGCTCGACGATATGGGCCTCAGCCCGTTCGAGCTGGGCGACCGCGTCGACCAGTTCAACACTGCTCTGATGACCTCCTTCCGCCGGGCGCGCCCGCTCGGGCCAGAGGTCGGCCCGCTGCTGGAGGTGCTGGCAGCCGCCGGCGTCGAAGCCGCCGGCAGTCGCAGGCCGCGTCGCGCGGCAACCAGGCCCACCCACCAAACCCCCAACCCTCGTCGCTAACGCGGCGGCAAACGCCGTCGCTGATCCACGCCCCTTTCGCGCAACAAAAAGGACCATCGGACATGGCCATCAACCCTCCGTCGACGACGATCTCGCCGGCATCGCAATCCCCCAGGCGCGCCGACACCGGCGACGCGTCTCCCTCCGGGCAATCCACCCCTGCTCTGAGCAGCCCGAACGCGCCTTCGGCGGCGCAAGGCGCGATGCAGCCTCTCGCGTCGGGTCAGCTGGGGCCCTCGCCGGTGGCCGGGAGGGAACGACTCGGGACGTGGCGACCCAACGCAACGGCATCGACGCCGTGACGCCGCCCAGGGGCCCCACCTGCTCGACCAGTTGGAGACGATGCGTCGATTGAGCCACGCCGAGAGCCGCAGCGAGCTGATCGAGTTCATCCAGGTGCTCGGCACGATGCTCGACGTCGGACCTTACCAGAGCGAGACCTTCGCCGGCAGGGACCCCCAGCTCGGCCAGGTCGAGGGCGTGCGGGTTGCCGTTGCCGGGGCGTTCCATGCCTTGATGGGTGGTCGCCCCGCCGATCTTTGGGTTCACGCGATCAAGATCGACAAGGCGCTTGACAAGGCGCTCGCGGAGGCGGGAACGCCGCGGGGACGCGACCGGGCGACGCAATCCAAGAGCTTCGGAATCATGGCCGGGATTCTCTCCACCAACGTCCTGAGCCTCACGTCGATCGCCGATGAAAAGGAGAAGAAGGAAGCGGATTTGAGCCTTATCGAGGAGGGCTCAATCAAAGGTAACCGAGCCGGCGAGATCGCCACCTACCTGGAGCCGATCCTGGCGGAGGTCAGTCCCTTTGAGATACATAAAGCTGCTGAGAGGCTGGGCATGAGCAACGAAGACATCATACTTGCCACCACCTATTTCATGCAGGCGGTGAGCACCGGCCATCTCACGAACAAGCTCGATCTCAATCTCTGCCAGCCCTTCATGCGCCTGCTCATTGAAGCCGACGTCAAGTTCGACCCGCAACAAATGCTGGCCGCAAGCATCCGAATGGGGGCAGTGAGGCGGCGGCCCTATTTGGGCGGCTTGCGGCGCGGATTCTGCAACAGCTCCAGCCGCTCGCGCTCGGCGCGCTGCGCTTCGTCGCGGCGCACCGCGTCGCGATAGGCGTCCTCCAGCTGGCCGACGCGGGCGCTCGCCACGGCGAGCCGCTCCGCGTCGATCGCGGCCTGCTCCAGATAGTCCTGGCGTCGCGTCAGCGCCTTGGCGATCGCCGCCTGGCATAGCTCCGGATACATGCCGGTCAGCGAGCCGGGCCGGGCCGCCCGCGTGGCGATCGCCTCGGCCTCGGCGCCGGCCATGGCCGCCGCGGTCAGGTGGGCGGCATGCCGCGTCTCGTAGAGGGCGGTGAGCTTCTTCTGGACCCTCACCATCCTGCGCAGCTGTTCCGTGTGGTTCATCGTGTCAGCGTCCAGGCGCGTTGGCGGGAAGCCGCACGGCCGTCACCCGATCAGCCGGTAGCCGAGGAAGCGCTTGGATTCGACCGGATCGAAGCCGAGCTTCTCGCGCAGCTTCTTGCGCAGCTTGGAGATGTGGCTCTCCACCACGTTCTCCTCGACCTCGCCGTCGAAGATCCCGTAGATGGCGTTGAAGATCTGCGTCTTGGTCACCCGGCGCCGGCTGTTGACGGCGAGGAATTCGAGGATGCGCCGCTCGCGCCGCGGCAGCGGCAGCGGCGTGCCGGCGATCTCCGGGTCGCGGCCGTCGGAGAAGATGCACATCGCGCCGATTTCGACGAAGCTCGCCTGCTGCTTGGTGCGGCGGCTGATGGCCGAGATGCGGGCCAGAATCTCACGGATGTGCACCGGCTTGCGGATGACGTCGTCGACGCCCAACTCGAAAAGCCGCAGCGTGTTCTCCAGCGAATGCCGCTCGCTCAGCGCGATGACCGGCGCGCGGGTGCGGTTGCGGATGCGATGGGAAAGCGCGGCATCGGCGCTGCACTCGCCGATCAGGAAGGCGCGCACCGAGTTCAGGTCCTCGTCGGCCGCGCTGTCGACCCATTCGCCGAACTCGGTCGAACCGAAGCCGGCGCTGGCGACACCCTCGCGCCCGAACAGCGAATAGTACCCCTCTTTGACGAGCGGACGCTCGTCCACGATCACGATCATCGGCCCACCCCTCCGAATCACTCGCCCCAACGATTGACGAGGACTAACCCGTGAGGGGAGTCGGGAGAAAGAGTCATTTCGCAGTGTCGACACCCGCGGAGTCTAAAAGCGGCGGGCTGGCCGTTGGGAAGGGCTGTTCCCGCTCGGTCGGTATCCGCGGCGGCGACGCGTGGGAGTCGGGCAAGGTCCCGGTCGCCAGCAGATCCAGCGGCGTCATCGCCGCGACGGCCGCGGCGACTTGTTCGGTGCCCCAGCCGACACCGCCGATGCCGGCCCGACCCTCGAACACCAGCGGATGGACGCCGAACTGGTCCTGATGGAGGAACACGTACCAGGGAAGCAGCGCGCAGAAAGTGCCGAGCGCCAGGCCTAGAGCGGCAGAGACGAGATCACCGCGGCTGCGGCCGGCGGAAGGGTTCGCGTCGGGCCGCTTGGGCGACCAACGGCACCAGGAGTCGGCCTCTCTTATTTTCCGCTTCTTCCACAACATCGCGCATCAGCCCCGGGACAGACCCTAGGACCGTACGCTTGTGCGAGGCTGGCGCCGCAAGCGGCGCGAGGAAGGCTTCAGCCGTCGACGGACCGCAGCTGGAACTGGGCGACGCCCACGGCGACGTTCAATCCGGTCTGCGCCTGGACGCTGACCGGCTGCAAGGTGAAGCTGCGGTTCGAGCCGCCGATCAGCACGTTGGCGCCGCCACCCACGGCGGCGGTTACCTCAGCGCTGGCGCCGATGTAGTCGCCGGCGAGCGCGCCGGGCGCATAGACATTCGAGCTGGGCGCCAGCACCAGCCATTGCATCAGCGCGGTGCCGGTCGTGCCGACGTCGAGGCCGAACTTGCGGACGACGCCGAAATAGCTTTCTGGCGCGAAGCTTTTCTCGCTCGGCTTGAAGGTGCAGCTGACGTCCTTGGTCGAGCCGATGATGTAGCCCGTGCCCGGGCCGATGGCGCATTCGAGGATGCCGACCTGGATGCCTTCCTGGGCGGCGGCGGCCGGCAGCGAGACGAGGGGGAATGCTGCGACGGCCGCAGCGATCAGCGCTTTCATGGCAGGGCTCCAGCTTCCGGGGTCGGCGGGATAACTGGCTCGCCGCGACAAGGTTCCGTGCGCCGACCCTTGCGGCTCAGGCGCCGCGGGTGCGGGCGAGCCCGTCGACCGCCGGCTTGTAGTTGGGGTCGAGCTGGGCGGCGCGGGCATAGGACTTGGCGGCCTTGGCCTTGTCGCCGCGCCGCTCGTAGATCAGCGCCTGGTTGGCCCAGCTCTCGGCGACGCGGTCGTTCAGCTTGATCGCCGTGTTGAAGTCGGCGAAGGCGTTGTCCTCGTCGTTCTGCGCCAGATAGGACAGGCCGCGGCCGTTGTATGGCTCGCCGAAGTCCGGGGCGAGCGAGATGGCCTTGGAGAAATCCTCGATGGCGTAGGCGTGCTGGCCCTGCTGCTGGTAGATGAGCCCGCGATAGTGGTAGGCGCGGGGATCGGTGGTGTCGAGCTGGATCGCCTTCTGGAAGTCGTTGAAGGCGTCCTGGGTGCGTCCGGCCCGCCGGTAGAGGTTGCCGCGGCCGATATAGGCGGCGTCGTAGCTGGCGTTGAGCTGGATGGCGCGGTTGTAGTCGTTGAGCGCCGCCGCCTGGTCGCCCATGTAGCGGTAGATGAGCGCCCGGTTGGAATAGGCCTGGTAGAAGTTCGGGTTGAGCTCGATGGCCTTGTCGAAGTCGCGCAGCGCCTCGCGGTTCTTGCCGGCGCGGCCATAGGCCGAGCCGCGCACGTTGTAGGCCTCGGCGTTGCTCGGATTGCGCTCGATGACGGAGGTCAGCGAGGAGAGGTTCTCGCTCGACCCTTGCGCGGTGTCGATCGAGGTGATCTCGCTCGATGGGCCGTCGGTCTGGCAGGCGGCCAGCGGCAGGCCGGCGGCGAGGACCAGCGCCAGCGAGGCGCGGCGACCGCCCATCCCAATCCTGCCGGCCACATGGTGCATCAAGATCAAACCTTCCACTCGCCGCAGCCGTCTCGCCGCGCCTGCGGCGCGCCGGGAAACGAAAAGGGCGGCGGCGACTCGGCGGTCGCGCCACCCCTCAATGAACGCTCAGAAAAAGGACGAAAACGGGGCGGTCAGCGCGCCGGACGGGCTACTGCGGGCTTGGGGCCGGGCAGCAGGCCCTCGCGCTGGGCGCGCTTGCGGGCCAGCTTGCGGGCACGACGGACGGCCTCGGCCTTCTCGCGGGCACGCTTCTCCGAGGGCTTCTCGTAGTGTCCGCGCATCTTCATCTCGCGGAAAATGCCCTCGCGCTGCATCTTCTTCTTGAGAGCGCGGAGCGCCTGGTCGACGTTGTTGTCGCGAACGAGTACCTGCACGGGCAATCCTGTCTTCGGTTTCCGGTTCTTTGGTCCTAGAGGCATGCGGCAACGCCATCATGCCTCCGCAGCGGCATCCACCGCGAATTTGTGGCGGCTGATAGCAGAATCGCTCAAGGCTGTCCACAGCTGATTGGCGCCCGCCGCAGGGCGGTTGCAGACGGCGCAAAACGGCAGGGCCCGTCGCAAACAGTCAAAGGCTGGCCGCGGGTTTTCGCTAGTGGTACACGTCGTCCGTCGGCATCGGACGGGCGGAGCGTCGACGGTTCCCGAGGCATCGAGAAACATGCGGAAATACTCGGTTTTTGCGATCGCCCGCGAGGCGATGCGGGGCAATAAGGGCTGGGAGGAGCAGTGGTCCTCGCCGGAGCCGCGCAAGGAGTACGACGTCGTCATCGTCGGCGCCGGCGGGCACGGCCTGGCGACGGCCTACTACCTGGCCAAGGAGCATGGCATCACCAACGTGGCGGTGCTCGAGAAGGGCTGGCTCGGCGGCGGCAACACCGGCCGCAACACGACGATCATCCGCTCCAACTACCTCTACGACGAGTCGGCGGCGATCTACGACCATGCCGTCAAGCTATGGGACGGGCTCAGCCAGGACCTCAACTACAATGTGATGTATTCGCCGCGCGGCGTCATGATGCTCGCCCACAACGTCCACGACGTCCAGGTCTTCAAGCGGCACATCCACGCCAACCGGCTGAACGGCGTCGACAACGAATGGCTCACCCCGGAGGCCGCCAAGGCCTTTTGCCCGCCGCTCAACATCTCCAAGGGGGCGCGCTACCCGGTGGTGGGGGCGGCGCTGCAGCGGCGCGGCGGCACCGCCCGCCATGACGCGGTGGCCTGGGGCTATGCCCGCGCCGCCTCGGCGCGCGGCGTCCACATCATCCAGAATTGCGAGGTGACGGGCATCCGTCGCTCGCCCAACGGCCACGTGATGGGGGTGGAGACGACGCGCGGCCCGATCGGCGCCAAGAAGGTCGGCGTGGTGGCGGCCGGGCATTCCTCGGTGGTCATGCAGATGGCCGACGTGCGCATGCCGCTGGAGAGCTATCCGCTGCAGGCGCTGGTCTCCGAGCCGGTGAAGCCGGTGTTCCCCTGCGTGGTGATGTCCAACACCGTGCATGCCTACATTTCCCAGTCGGACAAGGGCGAGTTGGTCATCGGCGCCGGCACCGACCAGTACATCTCCTACTCGCAGACCGGCGGGCTGCACATCCTCAGCCACACGCTGGACGCTATCTGCGAGATGTTCCCGATGTTCACGCGGATGAAGATGCTGCGCTCGTGGGGCGGCATCGTCGACGTGACGCCCGGACCGCTCGCCGATCCTCGCCAAGACGCCGGTTCCCGGCCTCTACGTCAATTGCGGCTGGGGCACCGGCGGCTTCAAGGCGACGCCGGGCTCGGGCCACGTCTTCGCCTATACGATCGCCAACGACAATCCGCATCCGATCAACGCGCCTTTCACGCTGGAGCGCTTCCGCACCGGGCGGCTGATCGACGAAGCGGCGGCGGCCGCCGTCGCCCACTGAGGGATCGCCATGCTTCTCGATCCGCTGCCCCTATTGCGAGGAAGAGCGTCCGGAGCTCGAGTTCCGCAACGCCGGCGAGGCGCATGTCGCGCGCTCGACCGACATCGCCGCCGAGGGCGACCAGGAGTTCGAGGCGTTCCTGTTCATCCGCGCCAACCCGAAAGGGATCATCTTCGAGCGCTGGCGGCACCTGCACGGCTGCGCGCGCTTCTTCAACGCGGCACGCGACACCGTCACCGACAAGTTCATCGTCACCTACAAAGCCGGCGAGCCCAAGCCGGACATCCTGTCGGCAGCCAATGACAGCGGCCCGGCGGCGTGGGCGAACCGTCCGCCGGCCGCGCTCAACGCCAGGAAGCCGGCGGCGCGGCGCACCCCCGCCCGCAAGGGAGAGGCGTAATGGCGGGTACGCTGCGCATCGAGGGCAAGGGGCGCCTGACGCCCGCCCGCACGGCACGGTTTTCCTTCGACGGCCAATCTTTTCAAGGGCTTGCCGGCGACACGCTGGCCTCGGCGCTGCTCGCCAACGGCGTCCATCTTGTTGGACGTTCATTCAAGTACCATCGGCCGCGCGGCATTCTCTCGGCCGGCGCCGAAGAGCCCAACGCGCTGGTCTCGGTCGAGCGCGATGCGGCGCGGCGCACGCCGAACGTGCGCGCCACGGTGCAGGAGCTCTATGACGGGCTCGTCGCGCACTCGCAGAACCGCTGGCCGTCGCTCGCCTTCGACGTCGGGGCGGTCAACGACCTCGCCTCGCCGATGTTCTCGGCGGGCTTCTACTACAAGACCTTCATGTGGCCGAAAGGGGCCTGGAAGAGCGTCTACGAGCCGAACATCCGCAACGCCGCGGGGCTCGGGGTGGCGCCCGACCAGCCCGATCCCGACCGCTATTCGGCACGCTACGCGCATTGCGAGGTGCTGGTGATCGGCGGCGGCGCTGCCGGGCTGGCGGCGGCGCTGGCAGCGGCGGAGGGCGGCGTCAGGGTGATCGTCGCCGACGAGCAGGCGGCCTTCGGCGGGGCGCTGCGCTTCGAGGCGGGAGCCGAGATCGACGGCATCGACGGCTGGAGCTGGGCGGAGAAGACGGCGGCCCGCCTGGCGGGTATGCCCAATGTCCGCGTGCTTTCGCGCACTACGGCGTTCGGCTACTACGCGCAGAACCTGGTCGGGCTGGTCGAGCGGATGAGCGATCACCTCGCGCAGCCCGACGGCGACATGCCCCGCGAGAGGCTCTGGCAGGTGCGGGCGAAGCGCGTCGTGCTGGCCACCGGCGCCATCGAGCGCCACATGGTGTTCCCCGACAACGACCGTCCGGGGATCATGCTGGCGGCGGCGGCGCGCACCTTCCTCAACCATCATGGCGTGGCAGTCGGGCGCAAGGTCGCCGTCTACACCGCGAACGACTCGGCCTATGCGGCGGCGACGGACCTCAAGAAGGCCGGTGTCGACGTCGTCGCGATCGTCGACCTGCGCGACCAGCCGGCCGGCCCGGCCGTCGAGGAGGCGCGGGCGCTCGGCATCGAGATCCAGCCCGGCTCGGCGGTGGTCGGCACCGGCGGCCGGCTGCGCGTCTCGTCGGTGACCGTCAGGCCGAAGGCGGGTGGCGCGGCGCGGACGATCCCCGTCGACGCGCTGCTGGTCTCGGCGGGCTGGACGCCGTCGGTGCATCTCTTCTCGCAGTCGCGCGGCAAGGTGGCCTTCGAAGCCGAGAGCCAGCGCTTCCTGCCGGGCGTCTACGCCCAGGACTGCGTGTCGGTCGGCGCCTGCAACGGCACCGACGCGCTGGCCGAGACCGTCGCCGAGGCGCTGGCGGCGGGCGAGCAGGCGGCCAAGGCGGCCGGCGGCAAGGCCGCCCGCAAGGCGACGGCGCGGCTCAAGGCCGACAGCGCCGAGGCGTGGGCCGGCGGCCAGCTGGGCGCTTCGCCAGGCGCCGGCGCCGACAGCACGGCCAAGGCCTTCGTCGATTTCCAGAACGACGTGACGGCCAAGGACATCCGGCTGGCGGTGCGCGAGGGCATGCGCTCGATCGAGCACGTCAAGCGCTTCACCACCAACGGCATGGCGACCGATCAGGGCAAGACCTCCAACATGCACGGGCTGGCGATCGCCGCCGATACGCTGGGCAAACAGATCCCGGAGGTCGGGCTGACGACCTTCCGGCCGCCCTACACTCCGGTGACGTTCGGCGCCATCGTCGGTCATGCGCGGGGCCCGCTGTTCGATCCGACGCGCCGCACGGCCATCCACCCATGGGCGGAGGCGCAAGGGGCGGTGTTCGAGGATGTCGGCCAGTGGAAGCGCGCCTGGTATTTTCCGCGCGCCGGCGAGGACATGCACGCCGCCGTCGACCGCGAATGCGCGACGGTGCGCAAGGCGGCGGGCCTGTTCGATGCCTCGACGCTCGGCAAGATCGAGGTGGTCGGCCCCGACGCGGCCCGCTTCATGGAGCTCATCTACACCAATCCCTGGGAGAAACTCGAGCCGGGCCGCTGTCGCTACGGCATCATGCTGCGCGAGGACGGCTTCATCTACGACGACGGCGTGGTCGGGCGGCTGGCGCCGGACCGCTTCCACGTGACGACGACCACCGGTGGCGCGGCGCGGGTGATGAACCACATGGAGGACTATCTCCAGACCGAGTTCCCGTCGCTCAAGGTGTGGCTGACCTCGATCTCCGAGCAATGGGCGGTGATCGCCGTGCAGGGGCCGCGCTCGCGCGACATCATCGCGCCGCTGGTGAAGGGCATCGACCTCTCCGACGCCGCCATGCCGCACATGTCGGTGCGCGAAGGCACGATCCTGGGCGTGCCGACCCGGCTCTTCCGCATGTCGTTCACCGGCGAGCGCGGCTTCGAGGTGAACGTGCCGGCCGACTACGGCCAGGCGGTCTGGGAGGCGCTGTGGGCGGAAGGCCAGAAGCACGGCGCCACCGCCTACGGCACCGAGGCCATGCACGTGCTGAGGGCCGAGAAGGGCTACATCATCGTCGGCCAGGACACCGACGGCACGGTGACGCCCGACGATGCCGGGCTCGACTGGGCGATCGGCAAGAAGAAGACGGATTTCGTCGGCATCCGCGGGATGCGGCGGCCGGACCTGCTGGCCAAGGGCCGCAAGCAGCTGGTCGGGCTGAAGGCGCGGGAGCCGCGCACGGTGCTGGAGGAGGGCGCGCAGGTCGTCGCCGACCCGCACCAGGCGATCCCGATGACGATGATCGGCCATGTGACGTCGAGCTATTGGTCGGAGAATTGCGGCCGCGGCATTGCGCTGGCGCTGGTGGCCGGCGGACGCGACAGGATGGGCGAGACGCTCTATGTGCCGATGGCGGACAGGACGATCGAGGTCGAGGTGGTGACGCCGGTGTTCTTCGACGAGAAGGGGGAGCGCCTCAATGGCTAGGGCGCCACGGATCGCGGAGCAGCCTTCCGTTGCCCGCCACGCGGCGCTTTCGGGGCGCAGCGCCGGCGGCGAGGGCGTGACCATCGCCATGCTCGGGCCGGCTGAGCGGGTGTCGCTGAGAGCACCGGCGGCCTCGCTGGCCGCGCTCTCCAAGGCGCTCGGCCTTGCCTTGCCCGACCGGCCGAAGACCTCGGCGCTCGCCAAGGGCGGCCTGCTGCCGGCGGCGCGGGCGCGGGCCGGCAGCCGCGCGGCGCTCTGGCTCGGGCCGGACGAGTGGCTGCTGCTCGACGAGGCCGGCAGCGGGCTCGCCGCCGACTGCGCCAAGGCCAAGGCGCTGTGCTCCGCCGTCGACGTCTCGCATCGCAACGTCGCCATCTCGGTCGCCGGGCCGGCGGCCGAGGCGACGCTTTGCGCCGGCTGCCCGCAGGACCTTTCGCCCGCCGCGTTCCCCGTCGGCGCCTGCTCGCGGACGATCCTCGGCAAGGCGGAGATCGTGCTGTGGCGGACCGGGGAGGACACGTTCCGGGTTGAATGCTGGCGCTCCTTCGCCGACTATGTGTTCGGCTTCCTGTCGGAAGCGGCACGCGACGCAGCGGCGTGAGGAGGCCTGTGATGGCCAATCGAGACAGCAAGGACAAGCAGCCGGCCAAGCCGAAGGACGACAAGCCGACGCCCGAGGAGCTCGAGGAGGAGCTGGAGGAAGGCTTGGAGGACTCCTTCCCGGCGAGCGATCCTCCATCGGTCACCCAGCCCACCATCCCCGGCGGGCCGCGCCGGGGCAGCTAGAGCGCAAACTCTATCTTCTTTGTTGAGCATGATCTTTTCCAAAAACCGGCATCCACGTTTTGGGATCATGCTCTGGCCCCAGCCGGGTCAGATCGCGGAAATGCCGCCGTCGACCGACAGCATGTGCCCGGTCATGAAGGAGTTCTTCGGATCGGCGGCGAAAAGGATCACCTCCACCACCTCGTCGATCTCGGCGACGCGCTTCATCGGCACGCCGCGGGTCAGCTCGGCGATGGCCGCGTCCTGGCGGTTGCCGGCGAGCTTGACGAAATCCCCCACCATCCTGGTGCGCGCGTAGGACGGACACACGGCGTTCACGCGGATGCCCTTCGAGGCATATTCGACGGCGGCCGAGCGCGTCAGGCCGACCACGCCGTGCTTGGCCGCGGTGTAGACGGAGAGCCGGGCCGCCCCGGTCAGGCCGGCGATCGAAGCGATGTTGACGATGGTGCCGCCGCGCCCGCTGGCGCGGTTCTGCCGCTCCATGACGGGGATCTGGTGCTTCAAGGCATAGAAGACGCCGAGCAGGTCGACCTCGACGATGCGCCGCGCCTCGTCGGACGGCACCAGCGGCAGCTTGACGAAGCTCTGCGCCATGCCGGCATTGTTGATGGCGATGTCGAGGCGGCCGAAGCGCGACACGGCCAGCTCGGCGAGCGCTTCCGACAGGTCCTCGTCGGCGATGTCGCCGGCCAGCGTGGCGGTCTCGGCATCCAGCGAAGCGGCCAGGCTCTCCAGCGGGCCGGCCTCGAGATCGGAGAGCACCAGCCGGGCACCGTCGGCGGCGAACCGCTCCGCGGTCCTGCGCCCGAAGCCGCCCGTCGCACCCGTCACCAGAACCGTCAGGTCCTGAAAGCGACCCATGTCATTCCTTCCCGTCGATGAGGCGGGACGCGCGTTCGGCAAGCAAACTGACCGCGTCGCCGTAGTGCTTCGCCTTTTCGGGATTCGAGGCATTGCCGTCAAGTGCGCGCTTGTAAACGCCCTGGCAGATGGCGGCGAGGCGGAAGAAGGCGAAGGCGAGCTGGAAGGTCCAGTCGCCGATGCCCGCCAGCCCGCGCCGCGCACAATAGCGGGCGACGTAGTCGGCCTCCGACGGCAGGCCGAGCGCCGCCCGGTCGATGCCGTCCAGGCCGCGGAAGAAGGACTGGTGCGGCAGCCGCCACTGCATGCACTGGTAGGCGAGGTCGGCGACCGGATGGCCGAGCGTCGACAGCTCCCAGTCGAGCACGGCGACGACCACCGGGCGGTCGGCGGCGAAAATCATGTTGTCGAGCCGGTAGTCGCCATGCACCAGCGCGACCTGGCCGTCGTCGGCAGGCAGGGCGGTCTCCAGCCAGGCGATCAGCCGGTCCATGTCGGCAACGCGGGCGGTCTCGGAGGCCCGGTACTGGCCCGACCAGCGGCCGAACTGCCGGGCGAAATAGTTGCCGGGGCGTCCGAAGTCGGCGAGGCCCGCCGCCGCCACGTCGACGGCGTGGAGGGCTGCGAGGGTGGCGTTCATGGCGTCGTAGAGGGCGGCGCGCTCGTCGGCGCCGGCGGCCTCGGGCAGCGCCGGATCCCAGAAGATGCGGCCCTCGACATAGGCCATCACGTAGAACATGCGGCCGAGAGGCGAATCCTCGCCGGCCAGGTGGAGCACCTCCGGCACCGGAAACCCCTGGCGGGCGAGCGCCGCCATGACCCGGAACTCGCGATCGACCTGGTGCGCCGATTTGAGCAGCGTGCCGGGTGGCTTCGCCCGGAGCACGTAGCTGCCGCTGCCCGCCTCGAGGCGGTATGTCGGGTTGGACTGGCCGGTCGGGAACTTGTCGATCGCCAGCGGCCCGCGAAAGCCGGGCACGTGGTCTTCCAGGTAGGGGAGCAGCACCGCCGGATCGAGCGCGCCGCCGGCGCTCATTGCGCCGGCTCTTCCCGCCGCTCCATCACTGCCAGAGTGAGCCATTTCGCGGTGATCGCCGGCTTCGGCGCATCCTCGATCTCGATCGTCACGTTGTAGGTGATCTGGATCCAGCCGGAGGGCCGGGCGTTGACGTCGGCGAGGAAGAAGCGGGCGCGGATGCGGGCGCCGGACTTGACCGGCGAGATGAAGCGCAGCTTGTCGAAGCCGTAATTGATCGCCATTCCGGCGCCCTCCAGCGTCGGCAAGGTCTCGTAGGTCATCGGCGAGAGCAGGGACAACAGCAGGAAGCCGTGGGCGATGGTGCCGCCAAAGGGCGTCTCGCGGGCGGCGCGGTCCCTATCGACATGGATGAACTGGTGGTCGTCGGTGGCGTCGGCAAACTGGTCGATCATCTTCTGGGTGACCTCGCGCCAGGGCGAAAGGCCGACTTCCTTGCCGACGTTGGCCAGCAACTCATCCAAGGCGATCGATTTCAAGCGAGGCACTCCAATTTCCGCGGCTTCAGTCCTTGAACAAGGTGAGGCCGTGCTGCACCGATTGGCCGCCATCGATCGGAAGGATGGCTCCGGTGACATAGCTGCCGGCCCGGCTGCACAGATACAGCGTTGCGCCGGCGATGTCACCCGGCGCCCCGATGCGGCCCAGCGGAACTTGGCCGCCGACGCGCGCCGCCTGCTCGTCGGTGCCGGTGGCAAAGGCGGTCATGCGGCTGCGGAAAGGCCCGGGCGCAAACGCGTTGACGGTGATGCGGCGCGGCGCGAGCTCGATCGCCAGCGTGCGGGTGAGATGGTGCACCGCCGCCTTGGAGGCGGTGTAGGAATAGGCGTCGTCGGCGAGCGGCTGGGTGCCCATGATCGAGCCGAGGTTGATGACGCGGGCGGGGTCGTCGTCGCCGGCGGCGCGCTGCAGCTCGGGCAGCAGCTCGCGCGTCAGGTGGAAGACCGCCGCCACGTTGACGCTCATGACCTTCTGCCAGGCATGGTAGGGGAAGGATTCGAGCGGGGCCCCCCAGGAAATGCCGGCATTGTTGATCAGGATGGCCAGCCGGTCGGTGCGCTGCCGGACCTCGCCCACCAGCGCCGCGATGCCCTCCTCGGTGGAGACGTCGGCGGCGAAGCCCTCGGCCTTGCCGGGGGCGCCCAGCGCGTCGAGCTCGGCGGCGACGCGCGCGCAGTCGGCGCCCTTGCGCGAGGCGATCATCACATGGGCGCCCGCCTCGACCAGCGCGGCGGCGGCCATGCGGCCGATGCCGGTGGCGGCGCCGGTGACCAGCGCCCGCTTGCCGGCAACGGAGAACAGGTCCTCGACGTAGCTCATGCTTCGGTCCTCCTGGGGTGGCTGTTCACGCCGCGCCGGCGGTCTATGTTCCGAATAGGCCGCCCGCGGCGGCTCGGCAAGCGAAGGAGCGTGGCGATGACCGGGATGGACCTTGGCATGACGGAGCGGCTGAAGCCGATCCACGAGCGGGTGAGCCGCATGGTGCGCGACGAGATCATGCCGCTGGAGAGCGAGTTCCTGGCCGAGGTGGGGAAGGACGGCGATCGATTCGCCTTCACCGAGCGGCAGACCGAGATCCTGGAGGGGTTGAAGAACAAGGCGCGCGAGCGCGGCCTGTGGAATTTCTGGCTGACCGGGTCGGAAAGCGGATACGGGCTGACGACGGTCGAATATGCCTATCTGGCGGAGGAGATGGGCAAGGCCCATCTCGGCGCCGAGACCTTCAACTGCTCGGCGCCCGACACGGGAAACATGGAGGTGCTGGAGCGCTACGGGTCGGAGGACCACAAGAAGCGCTGGCTGGAACCGCTGCTCGACGGGCGCATCCGCTCGGCCTACCTGATGACCGAGCCGGACGTCGCCTCCTCCGACGCCACCAACATCGCCATGCGCTGCGAGATGGAAGACGGCCACTACGTGCTCAATGGCGAGAAGTGGTGGTCGTCCGGCGCCGGCGACCCGCGCTGCGCGGTGTACATCGTCATGGTGCGGACCAGCGAGGAGGCCGAGAAGCACAAGCGCCACTCGATGGTGCTGGTGCCGTCCGACGCCAAGGGAATCAAGAAGCTGCGGGCGATGACGGTGTATGGCGACGACGACGCCCCGCACGGCCACCTGCACCTGCGCTTCGAGAATGTCCGGGTGCCCGCGGCCAATCTGGTCCTCGGCGAGGGCCGCGGCTTCGAGATCGCCCAGGGACGGCTCGGGCCGGGGCGCATCCACCACTGCATGCGGGCGATCGGCCAGGCGGAGCGGGCGCTGGAGCTGCTGTGCGAGCGGGCGTTGCGGCGCGAGGCGTTCGGCCAGCCGCTGGCCTCGCTGGGCGGCAATTACGACATCATCGCCGAGTGCCGGATGGAGATCGAGATGGCGCGGCTGCTGTGCCTGAAGGCGGCGTGGATGATCGACCAGGGCGACGCCAAGGCGGCCGCGCCGTGGATCAGCCAGATCAAGGTGGTGGCGCCGCGGGTGGCGCTGAAGGTGGTCGACGAGGCGATCCAGATGCATGGCGGCGAAGGCATCAGCCAGGACACGCCGCTGGCGCGGGCGTGGACGCATGTGAGGACGCTGCGGCTCGCCGACGGTCCCGACGCGGTGCATCGCAGGCAGGTGGCGCGGGCTGAGCTGCGCAAGCACACCCAGGAGAAAGTGTGACGGCAAGACGATATAGGGCATGAGGGTATGATAGGATGAAAGCTATCGTCGCACGAGCCTTCGGCGATCTGAAGGCGCTGGCCTATGCCGACTGGCCCGAGCCGGAGGCGATCGAGCGATCGCGTGCTGATCGAGGTCGCGGCGATCGGCGTCAACTTCCCGGACGCGTTGCTGGTCCAGGGAAAATACCAGATGAAGCCGCCGCTTCCCTTCGTGCCGGGCATGGAGGTCGGCGGGCCGCGTGCTGGCCGTCGGGCCGGCGGTGCGGTCGGTCAGGCCCGGCGACCGGGTGGCGGCGCTGACCACCGTCGGCGCCTATGCTGAACGCGTCGCCGCGCCGGAGGCGCGGGTGTCGAAGCTCGACGACGCGACCAGCGACGCCGACGCCTGCGCGCTGCTTTGCGGCTACGGGACGGCGCACTACGCGCTGAAGCAACGCGCGGCGCTCGCGCCGGGCGAGACGCTCTGCGTGCTCGGCGCTTCCGGGCCTGACCGGGCTGGCGGCCGTGCAGATCGGCAAGGCGATGGGCGCGCGGGTGATCGCCGTCGCCTCGACGGAGGAGAAGCGCGCGCTGGCGGCGGCGAGCGGCGCCGACGCGGCGATCGGCTATGACGGGCTGCGCGAGGCGTTGAAAGGGCTGACCGACGGCAAGGGCGTCGACGTCGCCTTCGATCCGGTGGGCGGCGAGGCGTTCGACGGCGCTGGCGCGGGCGATGGCGTGGCAGGGGCGGCTGCTGATCGATCGGCTTCGCGTCGGGCGTCATCCCGGCGCTGCCGGCCAATCTGGCGCTGGTCAAGGGGTTCAGCCTGGTCGGCGTGTTCTGGGGCGCCTTCATCGACAAGGAGCCGGAAGCCTATGCGGCCAACCAGAAGGAGCTGCTCGGCTGGCACCGATCGGGGAAGGTGAAGCCGGTGATCGCCGGCACGATGCCGCTTGCCGACGCCGCCGCAGGCGCTGCAGCGCGATCGTCGGGCGCGGCGTCTCCGGGAAGCTGATCCTGACGCCGTGAAGGCGCGCTATTCGGCTGGCTCGCGCTCCGGCTCCAGTTCCGTCTTGCGGCTCTGCGCGGCGCGCAGCTCGCGCTTCAGCCGCTTTTCCTCCTCGACCTTCGGGGTGACGAAGCGGCCGAGCAGCAGGTAGGCCACCGGGGTGAGGAAGAGGGTGGAGACGGTCGCCAGGCCGAGGCCGCCGACGATCACCCAGCCCAGCGCGACGCGCGCCTCGGCGCCGGCGCCGCTGGCCAGCACCAGGGGCACGCCGCCGAGCACGGTGCAGATCATCGTCATCATGACCGGCCGCAGGCGGATGTTCGCCGCCTGCTCGATCGCCTCGCGCACGCTCAGGCCGCGGTCGCGCAGCTGGTTGGCGAATTCGACGATCAGGATGCCGTTCTTGGCCATGACGCCGACGAGCAGCACGAGGCCGATCTGGCTGTAGGCGTTGAGGCTGGTGCCGGTGAGGATCAGCGCGAAGATGGCGCAGGCGAGGCCGAGCGGCACTGTCGCCATGATGATGACGGCGCTGACGAAGCTCTCGAACTGGGCCGCCAGGACCAAGCAGGATGATGACCAGGGCAAAGCCGAAGATGGTGATCATGCCGCTGTTGGTCTCGCCGAGCGTCGCCGCCTCGGCCAGCGGCACCAGGCGGCTGCCGGAGGGCAGCAGCGGCTGGGCGATCTCCTGGGCCGCGGCGAGCGCATCGCCGAGCGCGAAGTCGGCGCGCAGGTTGGAGGTGATGGCGACCGAGGGCTGCTGCTGCTCGCGGGTGAGCTGCGGCGGCACGGCGCGTTCGGTCAGCGTGGCGATGGTCGACATCGGCACGTAGCGCCCGTCGCTTCGTCTTCAGGAAGACATTCTCGAGGTCGGTCGGGTCGTTGATGGGATTGGTGGTCGAGACCAGCTTCACGCCATAGGCGCGGTCGCCGATATAGACGTCGGCGATGTCGTTGCCGTCGAGCATGGCCTGCACCGTGGCGGCAAGCCGGGTGATGTCGATGCCGAGGTCCGAGGCGCGGGCGCGGTCGATCTCCACCGCCAGCTGCGGCTGGGTGGGGTCGACCGAGAGGCGCGGCTGCACGAAGCGCGGATCGGCGTTCATGGCGTCGATCATCTTGTCGGCGGCCTCGCTGAGCTTCTTGCGGTCGTTGCCGACAAGCGCGAACTGCAGGCCGTTGCCGGCGCCGCGGATGCCGAGGCTGTTGGGCGTGACCGGGAAGACGCGCACGCTGGGCACCTGGCGGACGAGCCGGGTGATGTCGGCGGTGATCTCCTGCTGCGAGCGGCTGCGCGCGTCCCAGGGCGCCAGCGTGATGACCATGAAGCCGGAGTTGTAGTTGCCGTTCTGGCCGGCGTTCTGGAAGGTCGCCTCGATCTCGCCGGCGTCGCGCATCGGCTGGATCAGGTCCTCGATGCGGCGCATCTGCGCCGGCGGTGTAGTCGAGGCTGACGCCCTGCGGAGCGCTGATCCTGAGCAGCACCACCGAGCGGTCCTCGCTGGGGGTCAGCTCCTGGCGGATGGTGCCGAAAAGCGCGAAGGCTGCGCCGGCAAACAACACCGCGACCATGACGACGATCAGCGGCGCGTCGAGGCAGGCATGCAGCGCGCGGCGATAGAATTTGAGCAGCCCGCTGCCGAGCCGCCCGACCGCCCCGTGGTCGTGGTGGATGGCCGCCTCGGTCAGCATGCGCGAGGCGAGCATCGGGCAGAGCGTGAGCGCCACCACGCAGGAGAGCGCGACGGAGATGGCGAGCACGAAGCCGAACTCGCGGAACAGGCCGCCCGTCTGGCCGGGCAGGAAGGAGATCGGCACGAACACGGCGATCAGCGTGGCGGTGGTCGCGATCACCGCGAAGAACACCTCCTGGGTGCCGAGCACCGCCGCGGCGCGCGGCCCGAGGCCCTGGTTGCGCCGGCGAACGATGTTCTCCAGGACGACGATGGCGTCGTCGACGACGAGGCCGGTGGCAAGGACCAGCGCGAGCAGCGTCAGGATGTTGATCGAGAAGCCGGCAAGATAGATGGCGGCGACCGTGCCGATCATCGCCACCGGCATCGACAGGGCGGGGATCAGCGTGGCGCGCCAGTCGAGCAGGAAGACGTAGATGACCAGCAGCACGATGGACACCGAGAGCGCCAGCGCGATCTCCACCTCGTGGACGGCGCCGCGCACGAAGACGGCGTCGTCGCTGGTGACCTTGATGTTCATGCCGGCCGGCAGGTTGGGGCGGATCTGGTCGACGGCGGCCCGCACGCCGTCGGAAATGTCGAGCGTGTTGGATTCGGCGGCGCGGATGATGCCGATGCCGATGCCGGTCTTGCCGTCGGAGCGCAGCGAGGTGCGGCTGATGTCGCCGCCGAGCGTCACCGTGGCGACGTCGCGGATCTTGGTCTCGCCGCCGATGACGATGTCGCCGAACTGCTCGGGCGTGGTGACGTCGGCCGTGGTGCGGACGATCAGGTCCTGGTTGCGCGTGGTGATCGAGCCGGCCGGCGTCTCGAAAGCCACCGAGGCCAGCGCGTTGCGCAGGTCGGCGACGGTGTAGCCGAGGCTCGCCAGCTTGCGCTGGTCGACGTCGATGCGGAAGATCTTCTCGCGGTCGCCATACACCTGGACGTCGGCGACGCCGGGCACGGCGGCCAGCTCGTCCTCGATCTGGTCCTCGACGACGATGGTCATGTCCTCGACGGACATGTTCTGCGAGGTCACGGCAAGGCGCATCACCGCGTCGGAATTGGCGTCGGCCTTGACGATGCGCGGCGCCTCGGCCTCCTCGGGCAGCAGGTTGGCGACCCGGCCCACCGCGTCGCGCACGTCGGAGGCGGCGACGTTGAGGTCGACGCCGTCGTTGAACTCGATGGTGACGCGGCTCTGGCCGAAGGAGGAGGTGGAGGAGATCGACTTGACGCCCGAGACGCGGGCGACGGCGCCTTCGATGGTGTCGGTCAGCTCGCGGTCGACGGTCTCGGCGGCGGCGCCCTGGAACTCGGTGGTGACGGTCACCACCGCGCGGTCGACGTCGGGCAGCTCGCGGATCTCGACGCCGTAGAAGGCGGCGAGGCCGGCCACGGCGATCAGCGTGTTGAGCACGAAGGCCAGCACGGGCCGGCGGATGAAGAGGGCCGTCAGGCCGGTTTCGAGGCTCTTGGCGTCGTCGGCCATGGTCGGCTACGACCCGCTGGCTTCGGGCGGCTGCTCCTCGCGCCCGGCGATGCGGACCTGGCTGCCCTCGGTGACGCTCTGGACGCCTTCGGTGACCACGATGTCGCCCTGGCGGAGCGGTGCGTCGACGAGCACGGTGTCGGTGTTGCGCTGGACGACGCGGACCGGCATGCGCTTGGCCTTGCCGTCGACGATGGTCCACAGGAAGGCGCCGTCCGAGCCCCATTGGACGGCCAGCGGGTTGACCGCCGGGTAGGTGTCGCCCGGGAATCGCATGGAGACCTGGAACGACATGCCGGCGCGCAGGCGGTCGTCCGGGTTGGGGATATCGGCGCGCACGCGCAAGGTGCGGCTCGCCTCGTCGAGGCGGTTGTCGACGGCGCTGACGGTGCCCTCGAAGACGGCGCCGGGGTTGGCGATCAGCGAGGCGGTGAGCGGCGCGCCGACCTTGACGAAGGTGACGTAGCGCTCGGGCACCCAGAAATCGATGATGATGCTCGACCGGTCCTCGATCGACGCGACCTCGCTGTCGGTTGTCACGTAGTTGCCGGCGTTGATGGGCAGGATGCCGACGATGCCGGCGATCGGCGCCTTGATGGCGCGGCGCTCCAGCGCCAGCTCGCGGTCGCGCAGCTCGAGCCGGGCGTTCTCGACGGCCAGCTGGGCCTCCGTCAGCTGGACCTTGGTGGCGGTGTTGGAGGTGCGCAGCGCATTGATGCGGTCGAGGGTGGCCTTGGAGTCGTCGAGCGCGATGCGGGCGCGGTCGACGGCGATCTCCTCGGCATCGGAATCGAGCCGGGCGATGACGGTGCCGACCTCGACCTCGGTGCCGGAAACGACGCTGATCTCGGTCAGGCGACCGGCGCTGTAGGGCTTGACGATCACCGAGCCTTCGGCGCGGCCGGTGCCGAGCGCCGACAGGCGGTCGTTGATGGTCTCGGTGGTGACTTCGGCGGTGATGACGGCCGGCTGGCGGTCGCCGCTGTCGGCGCGGATGGGGGCCTGAGTGCCGCCGGAGCCGGCCGCGCCGTCAGCGGTGCGGTGCGCCGCGCCATAGGCCCATTCGATCCCCCAGCGGGACAGGATCTGCGGGGCGCCGGGGAAGAAGCTTGCCCAGGCAGCGAAGGCCGCTGCCAAAATGACGACCGACAACGCGATCTGCTTCCACCACGACATCGAGCACTCCGCGCCGGCTACCGCGACGTATATGGCAAGTCCGCGGAGCCCATGCACCCATTTTAACATTAAAATGTGGTAAGGTGGCCTTCTTAAGACGCCTCAGCGCAGCGTCTCCATCTCGCGGATTCGCTTGGCGCTGCCGGTCTCCAGGCGGCGCGTCACCTCGCCGACCAGCATCTCGGCGGCGATGAAGAGCGCGGCCGAGGAATCCCAGGCCGACGGCACCGCCGTGCGCCCGGCCACCACGTGGCGGGCGAAGCGGGCGATCGGCGACAGCCACTGATCGGTGAACAGGACGATCTGGACGCCGCGGGCGTGCGCCTTCTCGGCAAAGCGGACGAGGCTCTCCTGATAGCGGCGGATGTCGAAGATCACGAGCACGTCGCGGCGGCCCATGTCGATCAGGCGGTCGCGCCAGTTGCTCTCCTGGCCCGAGAGGTGGAAGACGTTGGGCCTGACGATGGTGAGATGCGCCGCCATGTAGCGCGCGACCGGGTCGGTGAAGCGCCCGCCGACCAGGAAGGCCTTGGCGCGCCGGTTGGCGAGCAGCCCCACCATGTCGTCCATCTGGCGGTCGGAGAGGTGGCGGAAGGTCTCGCGCACGTTCTCCAGCGTCGCCTCGAGCAAGGGCGAGAGGCCCTGGCCCCTGGGGGAGCGTCGCGGCGACCGTCCGCGACAAGGGCGATTGCAGCTGGGCCGCCAGCTCGTCCTGCAGCGCGGCCTGGAACTCCGGATAGTTCTGGAAGCCGAGGCGGGCGACGAAGCGCAGGATGGTCGGCGCGCTGACGCCGGCCTGGCTGGAGAAATCGGCGACCGTCTTGAGGCCGATCACCGGATAGTTGGCCACCAGCGTCTGGGCGGCGCGCCGCTCGCCGGCTGGCATGACGCCGATGCGGTCGGCGATGCGCTCGGCGACGCTGCTTGCTGCGGTCATCCGCCTTGCTCCATCCGACCGCTCAAGGTCGAAAACGGGTTTGACAAACGAAGTGTTAACGTATGAAATCATTCGGAACGGCGCAATGAGAAGCAAAACGTAATATTCGTTACAGCGCCGCGGGGACAGGTACCATGGAACAAGCGTGGTCGGAGCTCGAGGCGCCGTCGACGTCGGTCCGGACGACCAACCGGTCGGGCCGCAGCCCGCTCGTGCTCATCTGCGACCATGCCTCGAACCACGTTCCCGAGCGTTTCGGCACGCTCGGCCTCAGCCGCGACCAGCTTTCCCGACACATCGCCTGGGATCCCGGCGCTTCGCCGGTCGCCCAGCGCATGGCCGGCGCGCTCGACGCGGTGCTCATCGAATCCAGGGTCTCGCGGCTGGTCGTCGACTGCAATCGGCCGCTCGACGCGCCCGACCTGATCCCGACGGTCAGCGAGACGACGCCCATCCCCGGCAATGCGCAGGTCTCGCCCGCCGAGCGGGCGGCGCGCGTCGCGCTGGCACATCGACCCTTCCACGACGCCATCGAGGCGGTCGTCGAGCGGCGGCTGGCCGAAGGGCGGGAGACCCAGCTGGTGTCGATCCATTCCTTCACGCCGGTCTACAAGCAGGTGGCGCGACCGTGGCAGATCGGCATCGTGCATGACGACGACCAGCGGGTCGCGACGCCGCTGATCGCAGCGCTGAAACGCCTCAAGGGCGTCACGGTCGGCGACAACCAGCCCTATTCGCCGGCCGACCGCGTCTATTTCACGCTGGAAGCCCATGCGCGCTCGCGCGGGCTGCCTTGCGCGATGATCGAAATCCGCAACGACGAGATCGCGGCGACGGCCGGGCAGCGGAAATGGGCGGACCTGCTGACGGGAATCTTCCTGGACCTCCAGCCGGACCGTGGCGCGTGGGACGCCCGGCCGCTGGCCACCGATACGCCGGCGCATACGGCGAACTGAAGAGAGGGAGCACACGGACATGTCTTCAGATTATAGCGATGTCGACAAGAGCGAGGACGTCAAAGTCCTCCACGGCATGGGCTACGCCCAGGAACTCGAACGGCGGCTGTCGCGGTTCTCGAACTTCGCCGTCTCGTTCTCGATCATCTGCATCCTGTCCGGCGGCATCAATTCGCTGGCCCAGGCGACGTCCGGCGCCGGCGGCATCGGCATCGGCATCGGCTGGCTGGTCGGCTGCTTCGTCTCGCTGACCTTCGCGGTGGCGATGTCGCAGATCAGCTCGGCCTATCCGACGGCCGGCGGCCTCTATCACTGGGGCTCGATCCTCGGCAACCGCGGCACCGGCTGGGTGACGGCCTGGCTCAACCTTCTCGGCCTGATCACCGTGCTCGGCGCCATCAACGTCGGCACCTGGACCTTCTTCATGGGCGCCTTCGGGCCGACGCTCGGCATCGAGAACAATCTGACCACCCAGACGATCTTCCTGATCATCATCACCGGCGCGCAGGCGCTCATCAACCATCTGGGCATCAAGCTGACCGCCAAGCTCACCGACTTCTCCGGCTGGCTGATCTTCGGCGGCTCGATCATCATCGCGCATCGTCTGCCTGGCCGCGGCCGACACCTGGGATTTCAGCCGGCTGTTCACCTTCACCAACTATTCCGGCGAGGCGGGCGGCAACGTCTGGCCGGCAGTCTCGAACGCCTGGGTGTTCCTGCTCGGCCTGTTGCTGCCGATCTATACGATCACCGGCTACGACGCCTCGGCGCACACCTCGGAGGAGACGATCAAGGCGGCGCGCTCGGTGCCGCGCGCGATGGTCATGTCGGTGGTCTGGTCGGCGATCTTCGGCTACCTCTTCCTGGTGCGCCTTCGTGCTGATGCTCCCGAACATGGACGAAGCCGCCAAGCAGGGCTGGAACGTGTTCTTCTGGGCGTTCGACCAGCAGGTCAGCGCCGGCGTCAAGGAGATCGTCTACCTCGATCGTGTTCGTCGCGCAGTTGCTGTGCGGCCTGGCGACGGTGACCTCGGCCTCGCGCATGATCTTCGCCTTCTCGCGCGACGGCGGCCTGCCGGCGTCGAACGGCGCTGGCGAAGGTCAGCCCGACCTATCGCACGCCGGTGGCGGCGATCTGGACGGGCGCGGTCCTCTCGGTGCTGTTCGTCTGGGGCTCGTCGCTGGTCTCGGTCGCCGGCACCTCGGCCTACACGATCGTCGTGTCGTGCACGGTCATCTTCCTGTTCCTGTCCTTCACCTTCCCGATCGTGCTTGGCCTGATCGCCTGGGGCACGCTCGAAGTGGGACAAGATGGGGCCGTGGAACCTCGGGCGCGGCGTGTTCATGCTGTTCGCCGTCCTGTCGGTGATCTCGATGATCCTGATCTTCGTCATCGGCATCCAGCCGCCGAACGACTGGGCGCTCTACATCACGGTCGGCTTCTTCATCCTGACGGCGATCGTCTGGTTCGGCTTCGAGAACCGCCGCTTCAAGGGCCCGCCGATCGGCGACATGATCGCCGCGCGGCAGGCGGAGATCGCGGCGGCCGAAAAGGGCGGTCGGCGAGACGCGGACACTGAGCGGGCCGACAATCGCCTCGCGCGGCCGGCAGCGCCGGCCACGCGGTCGCGTTCAAAGTCGTTCGATCAAGCAGCGGAGCACTTGTGCAATGGCCGGGCACTCTGACTTTCGAGGATCTGAAGAAGGAGGTCGCCGACCGGCGACATCGACACGGTGCTCGCCTGCCACGGTCGACATGCAGGGCCGGCTGATCGGCAAGCGCTTCCAGGCCGAGTATCTTCGTCGAATCGCGCCTATGACGAGACGCATGGCTGCAACTACCTGCTCGCCAACGACATCGACATGGAGCCGGTGCCCGGCTACAAGGCGGCGAGCTGGGCGAAGGGCTATGGCGACTTCGTCATGAAGCCGGACCTTGCGACGCTGCGGCGCATTCCGTGGCTTGAAGGCACGGCGCTGGTGCTCTGCGACGTGCTCGACCACCACACCACGAGGACCTGCCGCATTCGCCGCGCGCGATCCTGAAGAAGCAGGTCGAAGCGGCTCAGGAGCGGGGCTATGTCGGCCTATTTCGCCTCGGAGCTCGAATTCTATCTGTTCGACGAGACCTACGACAGCGCGCGCGCCAAGCACTGGCAGAACCTCGACACCGCCTCGCCCTATATCGAGGACTACCACATCTGCCAGACCACCAAGGAAGAGGAGGTGATGCGGGCGATCCGCAACGGGCTGCAAGGCGGCCGGCATCCCGGTCGAGAACTCCAAGGGCGAGTGGGGGCCGGGCCAGGAAGAAATCAACGTCCGCTATGCCGACGCGCTGACCATGGCCGACCGCCACGTCGATCCTGAAGAACGGCTGCAAGGAGATCGCCGGTCAGGAGGGCAAGGCGATCACCTTCATGGCGAAGTAGAATTACGGCCTGGCCGGCTGTCCAGCCACATCCATGACTCGCTCTGGAGTGCCGACGGCAAGACGCCGCTGTTCTTCGACGAGAAGGCCAAATGACGGCATGTCGCGAGCTGATGGCCAGCAATGCGTCGCCGGGCCAGCTCACCTATGCCAGCGAGATCACCTGGTTCCTGGCGCCCTACATCAACTCCTACAAGCGCTTCCAGGCCGGCACCTTCGCGCCGACCAAGGCCATCTGGAGCGAGGACAACCGCACCGCCGGCTTCCGCCTCTGCGGCGAGGGCACCAAGGGCGATCCGCATCGAATGCCGGATCGGCGGCGCCGACCTCAACCCGTATCTCGCCTTCGCCGCGCTGATCGCCGCCGGCCTTGCCGGCATCGAGGAGAAGCTGGAGCTGGAAGCGCCGTTCGTCGGCGACGCCTATCAGGCGGCAAGGCTTCCGCGAAATCCCGAAGACGCTGCGCGACGCGACCGAGACGATGGCGAAGTCGAAGATGCTGCGGGCGGCCTTTGGCGACGACGTGATCGAGCACTACGTCCACACTGCCGACTGGGAGCAGTTCGAATACGACCGCCGGATCACCGACTGGGAACTGCAGCGGGGATTCGAGAGGTATTGACGCTGGCCGCAGCGAGCGGCCAAGCCCGGCCTATCCGGCGCTGGCGCCGCTCGAACATCGGCGAGAACTGCCTTGGAAACCGTGAAGATCATTTCGCCGGTCGACGGCTCGGTCTATGCCGAGCGTGCCGCTCGCCGAGCGGCAAGGCCGTAGCGGCGGCGGTCGAGCGGGCGCGGGCGGCGCAGCATGACTGGGCGCGCGGTGCCGGTCGCCGAGCGCGGCAGGCTGATGCTGGCCATGCTCGAGGCGCTGGTCGCCATGAGCGACGAGATCGTGCCGGAACTCGCCTGGCAGATGGGCCGGCCGGTGCGCTATGGCGGCGAGTTCGGCGGCTTCAAGGAGCGCGTCGCACTACATGGTCGCAGATCGCCGAGCAGGCGCTGGCGCCGGTCGATGGCCTCGAACCCGAGGGACGGCTTCCGCCGCTACATCAAGCGCGAGCCGCTCGGCGTCGTCCTGGTGATCGCGCCGTGGAACTATCCCTATCTGACCGCGATCAACACGATCGTGCCGGCGCTGATGGCCGGCAACACGGTGATCCTGAAGCATGCGGCGCAGACGCTGCTCGTCGGCGAGCGCTTCGCCGAGGCTTTCGAGGCGGCAGGGCTGCCCGAAGGATGTGTTCCAGAACATCGTGCTCAACCATGCCGCAGACCGAGCGGCTGCTCGGCTCGGGCAAGATCGACCACGTCAACTTCACCGGCTCGGTGGCCGGCGGCCGGGCGATCGAGAAGGCGGCGGCCGGCACGTTCACGCGCTCGGCCTCGAGCTCGGCGGCAAGGATCCGGCCTATGTGCTGCCGGACGCCAATCTCGACCATGCCGTCGCGAACCTCGTCGACGGCGCCTTCTACAACTCCGGCCAGTGCTGCTGCGGCATCGAGCGCATCTATGTCCACGAGGCCGTCTACGACGATTTCGTCGACGGCTTCGTGGCCGAGACGAAGGGCTACGTGCTCGGCAACCCGCTCGAACAGGCGACCACGCTGGGGCCGATGGCGCAGGCGCGCTTCGCCGACGCCATCCGCGAGCAGAAGGCCGAGGCGCTGCGCAAGGGCGCCAAGGCGCTGTCGACCCGAAGCGTCGCCCGCGACCGAGCCGGGCTCGCCCTACCTTGCGCCGCAGTGCTCATCGACGTCGACCACCAGATGAGCGTCATGCGGGAGGAAAGCTTCGGCCCGGTCGTCGGCATCATGAAGGTGCGCAACGACGAGGAGGCGATCGCGCTGATGAACGACAGCCCCTACGGGCTGACGGCCTCGATCTGGACGACCGATACCGACGCGGCGGTGGCGATCGGCGATCGCGTCGAGACCGGTACGGTGTTCATGAACCGCGGCGACTATCTCGACCCGGCGCTGGTGTGGACCGGCGTCAAGGAGACCGGCAGGGCGCGGCGCTGTCGGCCATCGGCTACGACAATCTGACCCGGCCGAAATCCTACCATCTGCGCGAAGCGATCTAGGGCGGCGTGCACCAGGGAACGAATATGCGATGGCCAAGACACCTGTCTCGAACTGGAACTACCCGACCGCCGTCCGCTTCGGGGCGGGCCGCATCGCCGAGCTTCCCGAGGCGCTCGCCGCGACGGGCATCCGCCGGCCGCTGTTCGTCACCGATCCGGGGCTGGCCACGCTGCCGATGGTCGCCTCGACGCTCAAGATCCTCGACGAGGCGAAGGTGCCCTATGCGGTGTTCTCCGACGTGAAGCCCAATCCGGTGGAGGCCAACCTCACCGCCGGCGTCGCCGCCTTCAAGCGGGGCAAACACGACGGCGTGGTGGCTTTCGGCGGCGGGTCGGCGCTGGATCTCGGCAAGCTCATCGCGTTCCAGGCGCGACAGGCGCGGCCGGTTTGGGACTTCGAGGACATCGGCGACTGGTGGACGCGCGCCGACAGCGACGCCATCGCGCCGATCGTCGCCGTGCCGACCACGGCGGGCACGGGCTCGGAGGTCGGGCGCGCCGGCGTCATCACCCATGAGGGGACGCATACCAAGAAGGTGATCTTCCATCCGAAGATGCTGCCGGCGATCGTCATCGCCGATCCGGAGCTGACCACCGGCATGCCGGCCTTCATCACCGCGGGCACCGGGATGGATGCGCTGGCGCATTGCCTGGAGGCCTATTGCGCGCCCGGCTACCATCCGATGGCCGACGGCATCGCGGTGGAGGGCGTGCGCCTGGTGTTCGAGAACCTGCCGAAAGCCTATGCCAACGGCAAGGACCTCGTCGCGCGGGCGCACATGATGTCGGCCGCCGCCATGGGCGCCACCGCCTTCCAGAAGGGGCTCGGCGCGATCCATTCGCTGTCGCATCCGATCGGGGCGCTCTACGACACCCATCACGGCATGACCAATGCGGTGTTCATGCCCTATGTGCTCGCCTTCAACCGCGACGCCATCGAGGAACGCATCAACCGTCTGGCCGCCTATTGCGGCATCAAAGGCGGCTTTGATGGCTTCGCAAAAGCGATCATCCGGCTGCGCAAGGAGCTCAAGGTGCCGCATGCGCTTCCTGGTCTGATCAAGGGCCTCGATATGGACAAGGCGCGCAGGACGCTGATCGCCGAGATGGCGATCGTCGATCCCACCGCCGGCGGCAACCCGGTCAAGCTGACCAGGAAGGGCGCCCTGACCCTGCTGGATCGCGCTCTTTCGGGGACCGTGCAAGGCTGAACAGCCTCCTTTGCCGGCTAGAAGAACCGTGCTTAGATGTGGCCGGGCCAAAGGGAGGAGGTGCCGGGTACACCAATGGGCAGCCGGGGCGAAACCCAGTCGGGCAAGGCAGAGCGAGGCGCTTTCCGCGCGCCTGCCAGCGGCCCGGGGCGCTCCCGCCAAAGACTTCATCTGACTGTCACAAGAGGGCGTTAACCGCTTCGCAGGCGTCGCTCGACGCCATTTTAACGGAGACATCACATGCTCAATCTTATGGGAAAGGTGCTTTCCCTTGCCTCGGCGGCGCTGCTCGCGTCGACGGCCGTTTCGTCGGCGCAGTCGATGGACGAGATCGTCGCGGCCGCCAAGAAGGAAGGCCAGCTGACGACCATCGCCCTGCCGCACGACTGGTGCGGCTACGGTGCCGTGATCGAGGGCTTCAAGGCGAAATATCCGGAGATCACCGTCAACGAGCTCAATCCGGATGCCGGCTCGGGCGACGAGATCGAGGCCATCAAGGCCAACAAGGACAACAAGGGCCCGCAGGCGCCCGACGTGATCGACGTCGGCCTCTCCTACGGGCCGCAGGCCAAGACCGACGGGCTGATCCAGCCCTACAAGGTGGCGACCTGGGACACCATTCCGGACGACGCCAAGGATGCCGACGGCTTCTGGTACGGCGACTATTACGGCGTGCTGTCGTTCATGGTGAACAAGGACCTCGTCAAGACCACGCCGACCGACTGGGCCGACCTGCTCAAGCCGGACTTCGCCAACAGCGTGGCGCTCGCCGGCGATCCGCGCTCGTCCAACCAGGCCATCCAGGGCGTCTATGCCGCCGGCCTCGCCAATGGCGCGACCGATGCCAAGTCGGCCGGCGAGAAGGGGCTGGAGTTCTTCAAGCAGCTCAACGCCGCCGGCAATTTCGTGCCGGTGATCGGCAAGGCCGCCACGCTGGCGCAGGGCCAGACGCCGATCATCGTCTACTGGGACTACAACGCGCTCAGCGGCCGCGACACGCTGAACGGCAATCCGCCCGTCGATGTCGTGGTGCCGAAGTCGGGCGTGGTCGCCGGTGTCTACGTGCAGGCGATCAGCGCGTTTGCGCCGCATCCCAATGCCGCCAAGCTGTGGATGGAGTACCTCTACTCCGACGAGGGCCAGCTCGGCTGGCTGAAGGGCTACTGCCATCCGATCCGCTTCAACGATCTCGCCAAGAACGGCAAGATCCCGAAGGAGATGATGGACAAGATGCCGCCCGCGGCGGCCTATGAGGCGGCAAAGTTCCCGACGCTGGACGAGCAACAGGTCTCCAAGGAGATCATCACCAAGCAGTGGGACAGCGTGGTGGGCGCCAACGTCCAATAAAGGCGGCCGGGCGGGCGCCGGCCGCGGCCGGCGCCCGCCCGATCCCCGAAGGGGCAGCGCAGGATGACCGATCTCAGTCTCTCCCAGCCGGCTACGGCTCACAAGGCGCCGCCGGCCAAGGGGCGCCGCCTGTCTCTGCCGACCCACTGGCTGGGTGTCGCGCCGTTCTGCCTGTTTGCCCTGATGTTCCTCATCCTGCCGACGGCCTACCTGGTCATCGGGGCCTTCCAGAACGACGAGGGCCAGTTCACGCTGGAGAACCTGGCGGCGCTGACGCAGCCGACCATCGTCGCCGCCTATTGGATCTCCATCAAGGTCAGCCTTGCGTCGGCGGTGCTCGGCGCCCTGATCGGGGTGGCCATCGCAATCGCCATCGTGCGCGGCGGGATGCCGGAGTGGATCCGTTCGGCGACGCTCACCTTCTCCGGGGTGGCGTCCAATTTCGCGGGCATTCCGCTGGCCTTCGCATTCCTGGCGACGCTCGGGCGGCTGGGGCTGGTGACGGTCCTGCTGAAAAGCATCGGCGTCAACATCTATGCCTTAGGGTTCAACATCCTGTCCTTCTGGGGCCTGACGCTCACCTACCTCTATTTCCAGATCCCGCTGATGGTGGTCATCATCACCCCGGCGATCGACGGGCTGAAAAAGGAATGGGGCGAGGCGGCCGCCACGCTGGGCGCGACCCAATGGCAATATTGGCGCATGGTCGTCATCCCCGTGCTGTGGCCGAGCTTCCTGGGCACGGTCATCCTCTTGTTCGCCAACGCGTTCGGGGCGATCGCCACGGCCTATGCGCTGACCGGGTCATCGCTCAACATCGTGCCCATCCTGCTCTACGCACAAATCCGCGGCGACGTGCTGCACAACCCGCATCTCGGCTACGCGATCGCCTTCGGCATGATCGTCATCACCGGTCTCGCGAACCTATTCTACATCTGGTTCCGGGTCCGCAGCGAGAGGTGGCTCAAATGAAGTCGGGGCGGTTCTGGGCCTGGGTCACCTTCGCGGTCGGCGCCGCCTACTTCTTCATCCCGCTGATCGCCACGCTGGAGTTCTCGTTGCGGATGCGGCGCGGTACCTATTCGCTGGACGCCTACCGGGTGGTGCTGGGCGATCCGCGCTTCCAGGCCACCTTCACCTATTCCGTCGTGGTGGCGCTGTTCACGATCCTGCTCGGCGTGCTCATCGTGGTGCCCACCGCATACTGGATCCGGCTGCGCATGCCGCAGATCCGGCCGGTGGTGGAGTTCGTGACGCTGCTGCCGCTGATCATCCCGGCCATCGTCATCGTGTTCGGCTACATCCGCATGTACGGCTCGTCCTCGCCGCTGCCGTTCCTGGCCAATGCGCGGACCACCGACCTCCTGCTCGTCATCGGCTATGCGACGCTGGCGCTTCCCTACATGTACCGGGCGGTCGACACCGGGCTGCGAACCATCGATGTCCGCACGCTGACGGAAGCGGCGCAGATCCTCGGCGCCGGCTGGACGACCATCATCGTCCGCGTCATCCTGCCCAACGTGCTGATCGCCGTGCTGTCCGGGGCCTTCCTGACCTTCGCCATCGTGATCGGCGAGTTCACCATGGCGAGCCTGCTCAACCGGCCGGCCTTCGGCCCCTACCTGCAGAACATCGGTGCCAACCGTGCCTACGAGCCGGCGGCGCTCGCCATCATCGCCTTCGCCATTACCTGGGGTTGCATGTCGGTGATCCAGGTGCTGTCCCGCTTCGCCCCGCGTCCGGCGAACCGCCCGAACTGAAAGAGGAAGCGCCGCGATGGCCGATCATTTCCTGAGCATCCAGAACGTCCAGAAGACCTTCGGGGCCGTTACCGTCGTCAAGGACTTCGACCTCGACGTGGGGCGCGGCGAGTTCGTCTCCTTCCTGGGGCCGTCGGGTTGCGGCAAGACGACCGTGCTCAGGATGGTGGCCGGGTTCGAGGAGCCGACCGGGGGCGCCATCGTGATCGGCGGCAAGGAGGTCACGCGCCTGAAGCCCAACCAGCGCAACATCGGCATGGTGTTCCAGGCCTATGCCCTGTTCCCCAACCTGACGGTCGCTCAGAACATCGCCTTCGGCCTCAAGGTCGCCGGCGTGTCGAAGGCGGACACCGAGAAGCGGGTGGGCGAGATGCTGTCGTTGATCAAGCTGCCGGAGTTCGGCGACCGCTTCCCATACCAGCTGTCGGGCGGCCAGCAGCAGCGCGTCGCCCTGGCGCGCGCGCTGGCGCCCAAGCCGAAGCTGCTGCTGCTCGACGAGCCGCTTTCGGCGCTCGACGCCAAGGTACGCGTCTCGCTGCGCGACGAGATCCGGGCGATCCAGAAGGAACTCGGCATCACCACCGTCTTCGTCACCCACGACCAGGAGGAGGCGCTGTCCATCTCGGATCGCATCGTCGTCATGTTCGGCGGCAAGGCGGAGCAGGTGGGTACGCCGTTCGAGATCTACAACCGCCCGCAGACCCGGTTCGTCGCCAACTTCGTGGGCACCCTCAACGTGCTGGAAGGCACCGTTTCCGACGCTTCGGCCGGCAAGGTGCGCATCAACTCCGAGGATATCCTGGTCAAGGACAAGCTCAATGGTTCGCGCACCGGCGACACCCTGTCCCTCGCGCTGCGCCCGGAGGCGATCGCGCTCGGTCGACGGGCCGGTCACGACGCGATGCTCAACGGCGAGATCACCGACGTGCACTTCCTGGGCTCGGTCATCCGCGTCAAGGTGGGGGTCGGGGGCAGCACGGTGTCGCTCGACACGTTCAACAATTCGAGCACGCCGCCGCCGAAGGTCGGCGACCGGACCGAGATCAGCTTCGCTTCGGGAGATCTGCTCGTCCTGCATTGAAGCGGTGCGGGACGGACGACCGAAAGGACTTGAACTGGCCGCAGGCTGGCCGGCAGTATGCCACGGTCCTGAAGCGGAACGCGGAGCCAGCCCTTGAGCGATGACGAGACGCCGCAGCGGCTGGTCCTTGCAGCGGACCGCGCCGCCGACAGCGAGCAGCGGCTGAAGCTGGCGGTCGCCGCGGCGGGAATCTCCGTCTGGGAGCTCGACCTCGAGTTCGCAACGCATCGACCATGCGCCCGACCTCAACCGGCTCTACGGGTTTGCGCCCGGCGAAAGGCCGGGACTGGCCGATTTCCAGGCGCGCTTCGCGCCCGGGGAGCGGGAGCGGATCGATCGCGAGGTGGCGGCGGTGGCGGCGCGGGGCGGGCGCCTGATCCAGACCGAGTTCCGCATCGCGCCGCCGGGCGGGCCGGACAAGTGGCTGCTCATGCGCGCCCAGCTGCTGCCGGGCGGGGTGCGAGGGCGCATCGTCGGCGTCCTCATGGACGTCACCGACCGCAGGCTCGCCGAAGAGCGGTTCCGCGAGATGGCCGACAACGCCCCGGTGATGATCTGGGTGACCGACGAGAACGACCAGTGCACCTTCATGAGCCGCTCATGGTACCGGTTCACCGGCCAGACGCCGGGCGGCGCGCTAGGGCGCGGCTGGCTGGACTGCGTGCATCCCAGCGACCGGGCGGCGGCCGACCACGCCTCGTCGCAGGCGACCCACGACCGCCAGACCTTCGAGGCGGAGTACCGGTTGCGCCACAATGACGGCAGCTGGCGCTGGGTGCTCGACAGCGCGACGCCGCGGATCGGCGGCGGCGCGTTCCTCGGCCATATCGGCTCGGTGATCGACATCACCGAGCGCAAACTCGACGATGAGCGGCGGAAGCTGCTCATTCGCGAGCTGCACCATCGCATCAAGAACAATCTGGCGATCGTCCAGGCGCTGGTGTCGCAATCTCTGAAGGGCCTGGCCGGCGGCGAGGAGGCGGTCGCCAAGCTGATCGGCCGACTGCGGGCGCTGGCCGACGCGCATGAGGCAGTGGCCCGCGACGATTGGCAGAGCGCGTCGCTCACCTCGGTGGTGGAGCAGGCGCTGGCGCCGTTCCGCGGCGAGGGGCGCGACCACATTGCCATCGAGGGGCCCGATCTGACCATCGCCGCCCGTCCGGCCGTGGCGCTGGCGCTCGGGCTGCACGAGCTTGCCACCAACGCCTCGAAATACGGAGCGCTGGCGGTCGATGGAGGGCGCGCCTCGCTGACCTGGCGCGTCGACCCGCTTCGTCAGACCCTGGTGATGCTGTGGCAGGAGCAGGGCGGGCCGCCGGTGCGCGCGCCGGCGCAGAAGGGGTTCGGCTCGAGGCTCATCGAGCGCTGGGTGTCGGCCGATCTTGCCGCGGCCGTCGCCATCGAGTTCCTGCCGCAGGGCGTGCGCTGCCGCATCGAGGCGCCGCTGAACGCCATCCGGCCGGCGCTCTGATGACCATCTTCTCCGTCCGCCACCAGACGGTCTATCGCTATCGGCGCCCCGTGCGCCTCGGCGAGCATCGGGTCATGTTCCGGCCGCGCGACAGCTACGACCAACGTCTTCTCGAGGCCAGCCTGTCCGTGGAGCCCCGCCCCAAATCGGTGCGCTGGATGCATGACGTCTTCGGCAACTGCGTTGCGCTGGTCGAATTCGACGCGGCGACCGACGAGCTGAGGTTCGAAACGCATATCCGGCTCGAGCACATGCCGCAGGCGGCGCCGGAGTTCCTGACCGCCCGCGCGGCGCTGACCTTCCCCTTCGCCTATGACAAGGAAGAGCTGCCGGACCTGGGAAGCACGATCGAACGCCAGTTCGGCGACGACGAGGGCGAGGTGGCCGCCTGGGCACGGCAGTTCGTCGGCAGCGGCGCCACGATCGAGACCGGCACGCTGCTGATGACGCTGTGCTATGCGATCCACGAGAGCTTCGTCTACCAGCGCCGGAACCTGCCCGGCACCCAGCCGCCGTTGATCACGCTGCGCTCGCGCCGCGGCACCTGCCGCGATTTTGCGCTGCTGATGATCGAGGCGGTGCGCGCGCTGGGCTTCGCGGCGCGTTTCGTGACGGGCTATGTCTATGTGGCGAGCCGCGACGGCTCCGCCCATCGCGGCGGCGGGTTCGACCCATGCCTGGTGCCAGGTCTACCTTCCGGGAGCGGGCTGGGTCGAGTTCGACCCGACCAACGGCATCGTGGGAAACCGCGACCTGATCCGCGTCGCGGTGGCGCGCGATCCGCGCCAGGCCGTGCCGTTGTCGGGCAGCTTCTTCGGCGCGGCGGCGGACGATCTCGGAATGACCGTCCAGGTCAACGTGACCACCGAGCCCGAGCCCGCGGCGACGCCGGCTGGCGCTGCATAGACTTTCGGAGGCCCTGGAGACTAGCCCCAGCGGCCGCCGCGGACGGCGACGATTGCCGGCGGCTGGCGACGCATGCTGGCCTGGAACTTGCCGTAGACAAGCACGCGGCCGAACGGGTTGAGCTCGGGCGACAACCAGTCGCCGCACAAGGCGGCCGCGCCCAGTTCGATCGCGATCGGGCTGCCCTGCGGCGCCGCCCCGTCGAGATGAAGTCGGTCGCAGCCAGTGATCCACCCCGCCGTAGCGGCAAAGCCATCGGTGTCGAGCGCGACCAGCAGGTCGCGTGCCTCGTCGCGGTCTCCCAGGGCCAGGCGGATCGAAAAGGAGCGCTCGAGGAACATGCTCCCGCTACCCCTGAGAAGCTCGCTGGGGACGATCGGCTGGCTGGCGAAGGGCTCGATTTTCTCCCGCTCGGCGCTGTCGGACCAGATGCCCTCCTCCAAGGTCTCGCGCAAGACGCTGGCGATCAACGGGCTGAGGTCGCGAACGTTACCGCCGCCGTCGATGATGACGGGCAAGATTCCTTTGTGCACGTCAATACGGACCAAATTCATGGTGAGCTATCCACATTTCCGGTTGACGAAGCTCACTAGCGGGTTGTCGCCCGATCGACATTTCGATCGGAACGCCGGCTGTGGTTTCAACCGAGCCCTGCCGCTGCATTGCAAGCATCACGTGCTTGCTAGAACGCCCTCGAGCATCGTCTTCCCGGAGTAAAATCAGTTCCGCCTACTTGGCGGGTGCTTCCTTAGTATGCGATCGGGACCAAAATTGTTAACCAAAAACAGTGCCTTCTTCCCCACCAGATCGAATCCCATACCGACGCGGGGATGTCAAGGAGACTTTGGGCGGAGATCGGGTCGAACGACCGCGGCTGGCCTCCGGGCTTCCGGGAAGTTCGCGTAAAACGTGTGGCGCTGGGAGAGCCTGACGCAAGGTCGAGACGTCCCTGGCGAGGCAAGTGTCGGTCCCGCCTGCCCGCAAGGCGGCACTTGACAGCGAGCGGCACTTTGGTCATGTGATAAAAATCCTCCGCGGGGACAGCCGTTCGCGTCATGATTGTGGTCGGGCCGCCATGTTCGGCCGCGCAGGGCGCTTGTCGGCAAGGAGAGGGCCGAACCAACGCAACAGAAACGAGCGGATCGGGAAAAAAACGCTGATGCGTCAGCCAGTTGAGTACAGCTCAGGGCGCGACCCGAAGCAGGCCATCCTGGAAGCGGCCCAAGCTGTCTTCGCCTCGAACGGTTATGCCGGCTCCACGACTCGGCAGATCGCGGAGGAGGCTGGCGTCAACCTCGCCCTGATTCACTATCATTTCAGCAGCAAGGAGCATCTCTACGAGCTGGTCATCTCGCGCCTTGCCAACGACCTCAACGACGCACGCCTCGAGCTGCTCCGCGCTGCGATGTTGGCATCGGCGCAGCCCCCGCTGGAGCGCGTCGTCGAGGCAATGGTGCTGCCGGCGATCGAGTATTCCACCGCCGCGGACCCGACGGGCCAACACTATGCCCGCATGATCAACCAGCTTGCCTCGTCGACCGACGAGCGCTCCGTACGGCTCCTGTCGGAGCTGTTCGACGTGCTGGCGGGAGAGGCCACGGCCGCGCTCGAACGAAGCCTTCCCGGGCTGCGCCGGGCGGACTCCGTTTCGGCCTATCTGTTCACCCTCAACATCTGCAATCAGCTGATGTCGAACCAGGAACGCTTCGCAAAGCTGTCGACGGCCTCCAGCAAGGCGGAGTCCAAGGACCTGGCCGACAAGGTGGTCTCGTTCCTGGTGGCCGGCATACGCTCCATGGCCGCGTTGAACGCCTAGGCCAGCCTGCCGTTTCAGAGAAACGGCGACCTGCGAAATCTCTCTAGTTTTAGCCGCAATTGCGCGACGCCAAGTGATCCCACCTGGCTGCAAGATGCTGTCAGAGCAAGCGAAAGCCGGGCCAACGGCCCGGCCGCGCGTCGTTTGTCGGCGCTCAGAGCGCGATCGAGCCGGGCTCCGCGCAGGGCGACGTCTTCTCCAGCAGGCCGCGCACGTACCAGGCGGAGCAGGCGGCGCAGCGGTCGACAAAGTCGACGATGACATCGGCCAGCCTGTCGCCGTCCAGCGACGCGATCGATCGGCTCTGCGCCACGTATGGGCTGTGGCTCGCCTGGTCGACCATGAGGCAGTAACCGCCGCGGAAGAGGTGGTGCGAGTTGAAGCCGGCGATCAGCTCGTGGGCGACGTCCTCCTCGTCCATGGCTGCATAGATCATCGTCGACAGCACGATCATGCCCCGCTTTGGCAAGTGCTGAAGCTGGACGAGCCGACCGTGGACGCGGACGAAATAGTCGTTGCCGGCGACCGGGATGGCGACTGCCGCGTCGCGTCCGATCAGGTCGACGATCAACTGTTGAAACGGATTTGCGTCGTTCATTGCGGACCCCTGGCCTCAGATCACGAGAATCTGGTCGTTGCCGTAGACCAGCTGGGCCGTGGCCTCCCGCTCGGCGAGACGGGCGTGCGACAGGCTCTCATCCAGAAACGTCTGGGCGCTGGCAAGGCCCTGAGCGAGGCGATGCTTCTCGGCATGGCGGGCAGCGTCAGGGACCTGTTGCCCGAGCCCTGGAGCTCGAGGCTGAGCATTCGGCGCGTCGAAACCGCGGCTGCCTGGGTCGAAGTCGACGCGGGGCGGGTTTGGGAGTGGCTCGACGTCGATATCCAGTCCCCGAGCATCGGCGACTTCGCTCTGTCCATCGGATGCGAGCGATCGAGCCTGGTGTCGCTGCTCCTCAAGCAGTCCATCGCGCGGGTGCCGATCCGCAACACCCTGCGCGAAACGCTCTCCGTCGAGGCCAGCATATCGATCGGCAGCCTCGACATGTCGCTGGACGAGCTGGCGGGGATCGGGCCGGGCGCGCTCGTCGTGATGCCCGAGGACGCCGACGAATTGCGCACCGTAGAGTCACGGACGTCACATATCAGCTTCGAAAGATGGACGATGACTGGGTCTGTCAATCGATTACGGAAACACGCCAACAAGGGAAGCGCATGAGCGCTGAAGACGCGGAAAGCGCCGGCCCGACCGGAAACCCCGATACCAGTGAAGACCTGTCTGTCGTGCCTGCCACCGTCCGGCGCGGCGAGCTGCCGGTGACGGTGGACTTCGACCTCAAGAGGCTCGCGCTGCCGATATCCGAAGTAGAAACCTGGCAGGGCGGAACCGTCGTCGCACTCGACGAGCCGGCCCTTTCAGGCTCGGTGAGCCTGACGATCCGGGTCAATGGCATGGCGGTCGGGTCGGGCGATCTGGTGCGCATCGACGAGCGGTTGGCTGTGCGTATCAATCAATGGACCCTGGAATAAGCCTCGCCAAATGGTCGACCCGTTTTACCTGATCGTGCTGCTGGCAGCCGCCGCGCTGCTTCCTTTCCTGCTGGTGGTGGCCACGTCGTTCATCAAGATCTCGGTCGTGCTGCTGCTGGTCCGCAATGCGCTCGGCGTCCAGCAGATCCCGCCAAACATGGCGCTGAACGCGCTGGCGATCATCCTGTCCGCCTACATCATGACGCCCGTGGTGTTCGCGACGCGCGACATCGTGCTGGCGGGGCAGTTCTCGCTCGACTCCCCGGAAGGCATCACGGCGGCCTGGAATGCCGCGAGCGGACCGCTCACCAAGTTCCTGGGCAGCCACGCGGCCGAACGCGAAAGGCTGTTCTTCCTCGAGGCTGCGCGGACGCTGTGGCCGGCCGACATTGCGGCGCAAGTCGACATCAACAGCATCGTCATCGTGCTTCCGGCCTTCGCCGTCACGCAGCTCAGGGAGGCCTTCGAGATCGGCTTCCTGCTTTATCTGCCGTTCATCGCCATCGATCTGATCGTCTCGAACATCCTGCTTGCCATGGGCATGATGATGGTCAGCCCGCTGACGATCTCGCTGCCGTTCAAACTGTTCCTCTTCGTCACCATAGACGGCTGGTCGAGACTTATCCTTGGCCTGATCAAAACCTATGCTTGAGCCTCTGGGCCGGGAGATATCGAAGTCATGAGTCCCGAAACCGCAATTCACGAGATCACCGAGTTGATGGTGCTGGTGATGCTGCTGTCCATGCCGCCCATCGTGGTGGCTTCGGTGGTCGGCATCCTCATCAGCCTGATCCAGGCGCTGACGCAGATCCAGGAGCAGACGCTGTCCTTCGCGATCAAGCTCATCGCCGTCGCCGCGACACTCGCGGCGACAGCCGGATGGCTTGGCGGCGAGATCCTCCACTACACGGTTCGGCTGTTCAACGACTTTCCGGGAATGACATGACCGACCTCGGCGAGGCGGTCTTCGCCTTGTCGCGGCAGCACGACAGTGCATTGCTGGCGATGCTGCTCACGTTGCCGCGCCTGCATGGCTTCCTGACGACCTCGCAGCTGCTACCGTCGACGGCCATGCCCCGCCTGGCGCGCTTTGCGTGCATCCTGATCCTGGCGATGTTCGTGGCGCCCATCAACTTGGGCCACGCGCACTCGGTCCCCCACGACCCCTTCTTCTATGCGATGTTCACGGCCAAGGAATACGCCATCGGCATGGTGCTCGGCTTCGTCGTGGGCTGGGTGGCGTGGGCCGTGCAGTCGGCCGGGTCGCTGATCGACAACCAGCGGGGCGCGTCGATGGCCTCGATGATGGACCCGCTGCATGGCGAGGAAACGTCCAGCCTGGGCATCCTGCTCTCGCAGGCGTTTCTCACCTACATCCTCGCGACGGGCACGTTTCTGGCCTTGTTCGGGATGCTCTTCCAAAGCTACGCCATCTGGCCGGCGACCCAAGCCCTGCCACTGCTGGACGATCGGTTCCCGACCCTCATCCTCAACCTGGTCGACTACGCCTTCCGCTACGCTATCGTGCTGGCCGGGCCGCTCGTCGCGGTCATGTTCCTATCGGAGTTCGCGCTCGCCATCGTCAGCCGCTTCTCGCCGCAGGTGCAGGTGTTCGTGTTGGCCATGCCCATCAAGAGTGCGCTCGCCATCTTCATGCTCATCTTCTATTTCGGGGTCATTCTTTCGGCCTCCGATCATGAGCTCTTGCATGCTGAGACCGTCATAGAGCGGCTTTACGAGATGATCGGCGCCGAAGGCCCTGCTGCGCTGCCGCCGAGGGGAACGCCGTGAGCGACGAGAAAACCGAGCTCCCGACTCCGAAGAAGGAGCGTGATGCGCGCGAAAAGGGCCAGGTGGCGCGCAGCCAGGAGGTGGTGACCGCGGTCTCGCTGTTTGCCGTGGTGGGCGTCGTGTGGGGCATATGGACGCCGATGAACGAACGCCTGATCGCGTCCATGGATCGAGCGGGGAAGCTGGCGTCCGAAGATTTCGAGAAGGTGGCGATGGAGGCGATACTCTTGACGGCAGCCGACGTCATCTGGGTGCTGGTTCCGGTCCTCGGCGTCGCCATGGTGGCGGCCATCGCCGCGAACACGTTTCAGTTCGGGATACTCATCTCCCTGGAGAGCGTGTCGCCAAAGCTCAACAAGCTCAGTCCCGCCGCCGGGTTCAAGCGGATCTTCTCGATGAAGCAGATCGTCGACCTGGTGAAGTCGCTCATCAAGATCATCTTCCTGTCGATCCTGCTCTACCAAGTGCTCGAGGGTTCGCTCGCCGACTTCCTCAAGGCGGCCACCTGCGGCATGCCGTGCCTCAACGTGGTCACGTCGGAGGTGATGATAAAGACCCTGACCTATTCAGCCTTCGCATTCGGCATCGTCGCGCTGGCGGACTTCGCCTATCAGCGCCGCTCACACACCAAGAGCCTCATGATGTCGAAGGACGAGATCAAGCGCGAATACAAGGAGAGCGAAGGCGATCCGCACATCAAGGGCAAGCGCAAGCAGATTGCCCAGGAGCTGGCGTCCAGCGATTCGGGCCATGCGGCGAGGTCCGGCTCGGCCGTGGTCGTCAATCCGACGCATTTCGCCGTCGTGCTCAGCTATCGTCCCGAGGAGATGCCGCTTCCCATGGTCACCGCCAAGGGCCGCAATCTCAATGCCCATTTCCTCAGGGAGGAGGCCGAGAAGGCCGGCGTGCCGGTCTTCAGGCATGTCAAGCTGGCGCGCAGCCTGTTCGCCGGGGCCGAACCGGGTCAGCCGGTGCCCGACGAGCTGTTCGACGCCGTGGCCGAGATCCTCGCCTGGGTGGCTCGGCATCGCGAGACGCTCTACAACGGCCCGTCGACGCGAGGGGTGATCGACATGGAGGCCGGCGAGCATACGAAGACTCGCTCCAGCGAGGCTCCGATCGAGCTGCCCTTCTAGACCGGCCCGGCCATTGCCTTGGCGGCGGCGCGGCCCTAGCCTCGGCGCATCCGAACCCTGGGGATGCCGAGAATGAGCGAACGCGCTTCGCGGCCCAGCCGCGCGTCATTTCGGACGTTCCAGACCCTGACGACGCGGTGGGCCGACAACGATGCCTACGGCCACATGAACAACGTGGTCCACTATTCGCTGTTCGACACGGCTGTTAACAGCTGGCTGATCGAGCAGCGGCTGCTGGACGTCAATGAGGGCGAGCGCATCGGCCTCGTGGTGGAGACGGGCTGCCGCTATTTTGCGGAGATTGCCTTTCCCGACACGGTCGCGGCCGGTCTCCGGGTGGCCAGGGTCGGCAACTCCTCGGTCCGCTACGAGCTGGGACTGTTCCGCAACGACGAGGATCTCGCCGCCGCCGAAGGCTTCTTCGTGCATGTCTATGTCGAGCGGCACAGCCGCCGGCCGCTGCCTCTCGATGCGGCGCTCAGGCAGGCGCTGGCGGGCATCGCGGTGCCGGGCGCGGCGGCGACGACGGCTTCCCGCTAGGCAGCGCCTCGCCATCGCGGTCGAGGAGGCGCAGCTCGAGCGCGCCCGGCTGCTGGTGTGGATTCTCGCCTGGACAGGGCTCTCAGCGGCCTGGATTCTCGGCAACGGCATGCGCCTCTCGTGGACCTCCCGGTGGCCGACCTGGCGCTCTCCGAGATCGACGGCTGAGCGCTGAGCGCACGCTGGCACGGGGATTGACGGAGCAGGGCAAAAGTGGTGTATGCGCGGCTCGGATGGGCGTGTAGCTCAGCGGGAGAGCACTACGTTGACATCGTAGGGGTCACAGGTTCAATCCCTGTCACGCCCACCATCCAGATCAATGACTTAGCAGCGTTGACGTCGCTCACTCGCTTCACCGCGGCAGCGGCGGAAGGATCACCGGCTCGCCTGGCTCGTCCTCGCGGCGATAGTGGCGCGGGTCGGCGGATTCGTCGAAGGCTTGCCAGCCGCCTTGCTCGTACTCGGCCCGCAATTGCTGGACGTCGAGCGCCCCGGCCTGGCTGAGGATGGCGGAGGCCGCGTCAAACCGCTCGTCCTCGACCTTGGCCGTCACCAGCGCGCCGCCCCGGCGCAGGCTCTCCGCATAGACATGCGCGTCGCCCTCGTGGTGGCCCGCCTCGGTCAGCGCTCCGACCAGGCCGCCGGTCACTCCGCCGGCCGCCAGGCCCATCAGGGTGACGGCGAGCCAGCCCGCGCCGGCGACCGGCCCGATCCCCGGAATGGCGAAGACGCCGAGGCCGGCGAGCAATCCGCCGAGCCCGCCCACGGCAGCGCCGACGCCGGCGCCCTCGGCGACCTCGCCGGGGGCGTGCGGGCCTACCAGGCTCACATTGCCGGACGAGACGCCGGCGGCCTCCAGCGCCACGACGGCGTCGTGGGCCTGCTGCCGCGTTTCGAACAGTCCCGTTACGGTTTTCATGGCGCCGTCTCCCGAATCCGCTGCGCTGCCGGGTGGCTGCCCGGCGTCGAAGCGAATCGACGCCATGCGTGGAGCCGAGTCAACCGTCGTCGTGGCCCAGGCGGGCACGGGGATCAGGGCTGCGGCGCCACGGGTTCGCCGATCAGCGCCAGGATCAGCTGATGGATGTTGCCGCCGTCGCTCATCTCGACGCGGTCGAAATCGCGGCTCTTCTGGCGCTGGGTCTGCGAAAGGGCGGAAAGGCGCTTGGTCATCTCCGTGCGGATCTTGCGGCATTGGGGATCGTCGTCGACGGTCAGCCCGACCGTCTGGGCCTCGATGCCCGCCACCATCTCCTTGATGAAATCGCCATGCACCTTCTCGTGCTTCTCCAGGCCGGAAATGAAGGTCGCCCAGCGCCTCGCCGTGTCGGCGGGGAGCTTGGCGGACGGCTTGGGCAGCCGGTAGGTGACGATCAGCTTGGGGGTGGCCGAAGCGAGCGTGCAAGCCCCGTTCTTGGCCTGGTAGTCGCGTCTCCAGGTCAGCTTGAAGTCGGTGTAGGCGACCGTGCGGACCTTGCCGCGGATCAACGGTCCGCGTTCGCCGATCGAACTCATAGAGCGCAAGCCCGGTCTTGCCGGAAATCGCGTAGGTCTCGACCCGTTCGACGGCCTTCCACTCGGCGCCCGCGGCAGTCGCCGGCCAGGCGAGCGCCGCCATCATGCAAAACCACGTCCCCCGCCTCATTTCGCCTTCCGAAGCCCCATCTTGCAGGGCACAGTAGGAAGAACGGCCGGCGCATTCAACCGGCCGGCCCAGGAGACGAGGTAGCAGGAGGAATGCCATGAAACGGTCCCGCGTCAACGCCATCCTCGAGGAGGGGGACGCTTTCATCCGCTCCTTCGGCTACGTCATGCCGCCTTTCGCCTACTGGTCGCCGGCCGAGCTGGCCGAGCGGCGGCCGCCCGGCATCGTCGAGGCGCGGCTCGGCTGGGACATTACCGACTACGGTCAGGGCAAGTTCGACGAGCTCGGCCTCTTCCTGTTTACGGTGCGCAACGGGCGCGCCGAGGACCTCAGAAGCGGCAAAGGCATGCTCTACGCGGAGAAGATCATGATCTCGCGCAAGGATCAGCTCTCGCCCATGCACCGGCACGTGGTCAAGGCGGAGGACATCATCAACCGCGGCGGCGGCAAGCTGGTGCTGAAGCTCTTCATGTCGCGACCCGACGGCAGCGTCGACGAGGACGCCGAGGTCGAGGTGCCGACCGACGGCGTCCTGCGCAGGATGAAGGCCGGCAGCCTGCTGAAGCTCGAAGCCGGAGAGAGCGTCACCTTGCTGCCCGGCGTGTGGCACGCCTTCTGGGGCGAGGGAGGCGACGTGCTGATCGGCGAGGTTTCGACGGTGAACGACGACCTCACCGACAACATCTTCGTCGACAAGATCGGACGCTTCGCCGAAATCGAGGAGGACGAGGCGCCCATCCACCTCCTGGTGTCCGACTACGATCGGCTGATCGGGCGCTGACCGGCTTGCCGGCGGTCGCCAGTGCCGCCGGAAGGCCGGGGGAGAGCGAGAGGCGCATGGAAGCCGACGCTGTGGTGGTGGGGGCCGGGCTCGCCGGGCTGGTCGCGGCAGACGAGCTGGCGGCCCGTGGCAAGCGGGTGATCGTCGTCGAGCAGGAAGGCGCCAACGCCCTCGGCGGCCAGGCATTCTGGTCGCTCGGCGGGCTTTTCCTCGTCGACAGCCCCGAGCAGCGCCGCATGCGCATCCGCGACAGCCCGGCCCTTGCGCTCCAGGACTGGCTCGGCTCCGCGCAGTTCGACCGCCCGGAGGACGGCTGGCCGAGGCGGACCGCCGAGGCTTTCATCGACTTCGCCGCCGGCGAGATGCGGGCGTGGCTCCACGGCATGGGCATGCGCTGGTTCCCGGTGGTCGGCTGGGCGGAGCGGGGCGGCGGCAGCGCCGACGGCCACGGCAACTCGGTCCCGCGCTTCCACGTCACCTGGGGCACCGGGCCGGGCGTGCTGGCGCCGTTCGAGCGTCGAACGCAGGCGCATGCCGAGGCCGGGCGCATCGTCTTCCTGTTCCGCCACCGGGTTTCCCGCATCGTCCGGACGAGAGGGCGGGTGACCGGCGTCGCCGGCGAGGTGCTCGAGCCGTCGACGGTGCCGCGCGGCGCCAGCTCGAGCCGCGCCGAGGTCGGCGATTTCGAGGTCCGGGCCGGCGCGGTGCTGATCGCCTCCGGCGGCATTGGCGGCGACCACGCGCTGGTGCGCAAGCATTGGCCGATCGATCGGCTGGGCGCGGCGCCGCGGGACATGGTCGCCGGGGTTCCCGCCCATGTCGACGGCCGCATGCTGGCGGTGGCGCGCCGGGCGGGCGCGACGACGATCAACATGGACCGCATGTGGCACTATGTGGAGGGTATCCGGAACTTCGCGCCGATCTGGCCGGGGCACGGCATTCGCATCCTTCCGGGGCCGTCCTCGCTCTGGTTCGACGCCGTCGGCAACCGCCTGCCGGCGCCTCTGATGCCGGGGTTCGACACGCTTTCAACGCTCCGGCACCTCAGGGCCACGGGCTACGACCACTCCTGGTTCGTGCTGACGCAGCGCATCATCGAGAAGGAGTTCGCCCTGTCGGGGTCGGAGCAGAACCCGGACTTGACCTCCGGCTCCTGGCTGGCCGTGTTGAGAAGCCGCTTCGCGAAGGGTGCGCCGCCGCCCGTCGAGGCCTTCAAGCGCCATGGCGAAGACTTCATCGTCGAATCAGACCTTGGCCGGCTGGTCGAAGGAATGAACGCGCTAACCGGCCGCGCGCTCATCGACCGCGCCAACTTGCAGCGGCAGATCGAGGCGAGGGATAGAGAGATCGACAACCCGTTCGGAAAGGACGCCCAGGTGACGGCGATTCGCGGCGCCCGCGCCTATCTCGGCGACCGGCTGGTGCGGACGGCGCGTCCCGCACCGCATCCTCGACCCGGCGGCCGGGCCGCTGATTGCGGTCCGCCTGCACGTGCTGACGCGCAAGACGCTCGGCGGCATCGCGACCGACCTCGACGGCCGGGTGCTCGAAGCCGACGGGACACCGATCGCCGGGCTCTACGCTGCGGGGGAGGTTGCCGGCTTCGGCGGCGGCGGCTATCACGGCTACAGCGCGCTGGAAGGGACTTTTCTGGGCGGCTGCCTGTTCTCCGGTCGCAACGCCGGCCGCCACGCGGCGGCGTCGATCTAGGCAAAACGCGCCGCTTCAGTCCGAGACTTCGGTCTCCGGGCGGTCGTCGCCGCGCGAGACCTCGCCATGCCACTTGCCGGCGGAGTCCTCATACTCGATGCCCTCCGTCTGGCCGGCCACCTGCTGCTCGGCAGCCGCGGTCCGGGCCGCCTCGGTCGCTTCGTGGCGAGTGGCGAAGGTCTCCGAAAAGGTGGTGCCGACCTTGTAGGCCCAGCCGCCATCGTGCTCGACGACATCGTAGACGACGCGTGTCATGGGGGTCCTCCTGCTTCCTGGTTCAACCAACGGTCGGTGCCCGGCGCGAGTTCCGTCAGGCGGCGGCCGAATCGCTCCTGGCCGGCTCGTGCCAGGCGCGGCCGAGCACGCGCATCCAATTGCCGCGGCAGAGCCGGCCCAGATCATCGCCGCCATATCCGGCATCTGCAAGGGCCTCGACCAGCTTCGGCAGGCCGGCGGCGGAGCCGATCGCCTGGGGGATCAGCGCGCCGTCGAAGTCGGAGCCGAGGGCGACGCCGTCGATGCCGAGCCGTTCGACGAGGTAGTCGACGTGCCGCACCATGTCAGAAAGCGGCGTGTCGCCCCGGTCGCGGCCGTCGGGCCGCAGCATCGTCACCGCGAAATTGAGGCCGACCAGCCCGCCCGATTCGCGAATCGCATCGAGCTGGCGGTCGGTCAGATTGCGCGCCACGGGCGTGATCGCATGTGCATTGGAATGGCTGGCCACCAGCGGCTGGTCGCTGACCTTGGCGACGTCCCAGAAGCCCTTTTCCGTGATGTGGGAGAGGTCGACCAGGATGCCCATCCGATTGCAGGCACGCACCAGCTCGACGCCGGCTTCGGTGAGGCCCGGCCCGGTGTCGGGGCTCTTCGGATAGGAAAACGGCACGCCATGGCCGAAGATGTTGTTGCGGCTCCAGACCGGCCCCAGGGAGCGCAAGCCGGCTGCGTAGAACACCTCCAGTTCGTCGAGGTTGCTGCCGATCGGCTCGCAGCCTTCCAGGTGCAACACGGCAGCGAAGCGCCCGTCGGCGATCGATCGTTCGATGTCGGCCAGGCTGCGGCACAGCCGCCAGGCGCCTGCCCGCTCCAGCCGCAGCGCGATCGCCGCCATCTCCATGGCGATCGCCAGCGACGGTCCGTGCTCCAGCGGCGGTGACAGCGGGGTCTCGTAGTGGCCGCGCGCATCCGGCTGCTTCAGCGTGAGCTCGCCCGAGGGGACGTAGATGGCCGAAAGGCCGCCGACCATGCCGCCGGCGCTTGCGCGCGGGGCAGGTCGACATGGGCCCGCTCGCTGCCGCCGACGAACGCCGCCACCGGATCGTCGCCGGCATGCGCCTTTTTCCACAGGCGTAGAAGCACGTCGTTGTGGCCGTCGAATATGCGCTGCATCCAGGCTCCTCGTCGGGCGGATCATCGCTTCCGGTGATGGGCGAGGTCAAGGCAGGAGGCGGATGGGCGCGTCGAACCGCGGCCGGAGCAGCCTGTCAATGAGGGTAGTTGTTTTCGCGGACGAAGTTCCAGATCGCGACGTTGGTGTCGCTGATGTCCTTGATGCACTTCTGCACCTTGGCGATCTCGTGGTCGTCCAGCGCTTCGATCTTGCCGTACTTGATCTCTTCCTTGGCGTCGAAGATACGCATCAGCTGCGTGTTCATCGACTTGTTGACCTCGTCGAACGAATAGATGCAATGACTGTACTTGTTCCGCAGCTTGGCCTGCTGCGACAGCCGGTCGGTCATCGCCAGCACCTCGCGCCGCGCCGCCTGCGGCGTCCGGCGCAGCTTGGCCAGTCGCTCGACCATCTCGATTCGGGCGCGGGTCGTGTTGAGCGTCAGGAAGATGACGATCGCCGTCTCCTTGTCGACGCGCGCCAGACCGGCGATCAGGTAGATCAGCAGGCTCTCGGTGTTCGTCCAGGTGTAGTTGAGCTGGCCGATGAGGAGCAGGATGTCGTGGAAGCGGCGGACTTGGTTCATCGCGGGAACATCATCGGCTGCCCGCCATTCCTGGTACGCGCCGCGCCGGACGACTGCTCCAGGAAGATGGCAGCCGCCGCGGTGCGGTTGCGGGCACCGAGCTTCTTGATGATGTTGTGGAGGTGGACCTTGATGGTGTGCTCCGACAGGTTGAGCTTGACGGCGATCAGCTTGTTCTGGGCGCCGTGGGAGACCATCTCGAGCACCTGGATCTCGCGTTCGGTCAGGCCGCTCAGCGCGCGCTGCTCGCCATCGGCGCGCTGGCTCCCATCGGCGGCTGGCAGTCGTGCCGCGCTTCTGGAAGAAGGAGGCGGGAAAGTACTCGCCGCCGCGCAGCATCAGCCGTACCACCGAAAGCCAGATGTCGAGCCTGAGGTTCATGGGCAGAACGCTGCGCACGACGACGGACCGGAGCACCTGGTCGACCAGCTCCTGGCGGGCCAGGCTGTCGTCGACGATCATGGCGACCATGGTATTCGGGATGCAGGCGGGCCAGGTCCTGGCCGAAGGCATCGGCCTCGATCAGCGAGGCTTCATCGATCAGAATCAGCGACACGGGTGGTCGAACTTGACGCAAGCCTCGTCCATCGTCACCGCCCGCTCGACGGTCACCCATGGAAATTCGCGCTCGATGGCAGACAGATTGCAGTCGGGCACGCTGCCATCGGAGCCGACGACAACCACCGCCTTGCGCATGGCGAAGGCATAATCGTTGTGCGTTCGGAAGCTTCTCGGGTTGTCTTGCATGACGGGCCATCTTGGTTCGGGAACCGGTTGAGCCCGAAGTGGCCGGGCGGCGGCTTGAACCGAAGCTTCCCGGATCGACGTCCGGCAGGCGAGATATCAGTTGGGGGGACTAGGCGGAATGGACCCCCACCTTTAGGTGAAGGATACAGCGGAAGGCTTATATACTCTTCCTTAGGTCTAGCCCTCGCGTCAATCTGAAGTAGTCCCTTCACCCTCTGAGGAGCATTGCCGGGTATTCGCAGGCTTCCTTGCACCTTCATTTCGCGGATATGCCCCATCCGTCGATAGCCTCTATTTTTCAACGTTTTCTCCGCGCCTCGATCTATGCACATGATTGTTTGTGACGGGTGCGCCCGAGAGATGCAGATCATTGGAGCTAGCTCCTATTAGCAGCTATCGCAGTGTGCCGCCCGGCCGCAGACTTCTCCACCTTGGTCGGGGGCCGAGCCGAGTGCGCCGAAAACGAAGAAGCGCACTGCTCAGGCGGAGGTGTAAGGCGCCATATGTCATAGCGTTGTGTGGGCGCTACACCTCCGCTGCCGGCCGAGGGAAGGGAGAGGGCATCCGGCAAGATCGCCTGAGGCGATCGTCAAATCGAACTCCGAGGCTATCTGCCGGCTCGGACAAATCCAGACAGTCCACGATCAATCGGCCACGAACGCTCATAAACGTCGTGAGAGATGAATGGCGTCTCCGTCGTTCGCGGCCCCTCAACCGAGGATGAGAGCATGTCTCAGAAGAACGGCAACAGCCAAAACTATGGAAATTTCTGGTGGGACCCCAACAGCCAGGAACAGGACCAGAGCCAGGATCAGGACCAGGGTCAGGGCCAGGGTCAGGGCCAGCTGGGGATCCAGCTGCAGGGTCAAGGCCAGGGCCAGGGCCAGTATCAGGAGTCGTACAACGGCAACGAGAATGGCAACGGTAACGGCAACGGCAATGGTAACGGCAATCTCAACCTGAACGGCAACGGCAATCTGTCGTACAACGGGAATGAGAACGACAACACCAACACCAGCACCAACTCGATTCCAACACGAACACCAACACGTCGACCACGACGGTCAGCGTCGGCGTCGACGTTGACCGGCATCGATCCGACCGACAACGACTTTGCCGATCTCGACATCAACAACTCCAACGTCAACAAGCTGTTCGTCAACCATGACGGCGAGATCAACTACAATCCGGGCGACGACATCTCGTTCGACGACATCCTCAACGGGTCGCTCAACGGGTCGGGCAACAACGCCTTCGTCCAGAACCAGGTCAACAACCTGACGACAAGGACACGTCTCGGAAGCGCGACCTACAACCCGTCCAACCTGACAGCCAACGGCAACGCCGAAGGCGGCGAAGCCAATGCCAAGGAAGGCATCGACGCCAGCGGCGCCAATGGCGGCGCAGGGCGGCAGCTATGCCAAGGCCAATGGCGGCGACGGCGGCGACGGCGGCAAGGCCTATGGCGGCGACGCTGACGGCGGCAAGTCCTATGGCGGCGACGCCGACGGCGGCAAGTCCTATGGCGGCGACGCCGACAGTGGCAAGGCCACGGCGGCGATGCCGACAGCTATGCCAAGGGCGGCTATGCGGGCGGCGGCGGCTCGTCGGCCAATGGCGGCACCGGCGGCGGTGCCGGCACCGGCGACGGCGGTGCGCGGCCGGCTTCGGCATCGGCCTTGGCGCGCTCGGCGTCGGCGTCGGCGGCGACGCTGACGGCGGCACCAGCACCTCGAGTGCGACCGGCGGCGGCGGCAGGCACCGCTTCGGCCGGCAACGCCGGCTCGGCGATCGTCGGCGGCAGCGGCGGGTCCGCTACGGGCGGCTCGACCGACAATGACGGCGACGGCGGCAGCAGCGCGGGCGGCGACGACGCCGCGTCGGTCCGGCGAGCTGCCGCGGCCACCAGCGTGCCGATCCTGCCTATCCTGTCGTCGCTCGACGGTTCGGCGGATGCCGGCTCGCTGCCAGCGGCGGCGCCGGCGGCCCCGCCGGCGAGCGGCGGCTCCAGCGGTCGCTGGCGGCACCGCGACCGGCGGCGGCGGCGGCGCGGCCAATGGCGGCGGCTTCGGTCCGCTGAACGGCGGCGACGGCGGCAATGCCCACTCCGGCAGCTCGGCTGACGGCGGCTTCGCCGGCGGCCTCGGCGCGGCCGAGGGCGATGGCACCGGCACCGGCGGTGCCGGCGCCGGCAGCGGCTCGGCCACGGGCGGCGACGCCTGGGGCGGCTCGTCGTCGGCCACGGGCGGCCAGATCGGCGACGTCGCCAGCTCACGGCGGTGGTGCGGCCACGGTCGGCGACGCTTGGGGCGGCCCGTCGACCGGCGGTGCGGCCACGGGCGGCGACTCGACCGGCGGCGCGGCCATGCCGGCTGGGCGACCGGCGGCGCCGGAAGCTTCGGCGGCGCTGGCGGCATAGCCACCAATGGCGACGGCGGCGGCGGCAGCAGCCTCGGCCAGTGGGGTTCGCACAATGGCGATGACGGCTACGTCACCGGCCATTCCGAGGCCCATGCCGACGCGGCGCTCGGACATGTCCGCCTTCAACCAGAGCATCGTCATGGGGGCCAACCTGCTCGGCAACACCATCGACATGACCGTGGTCGGCGGCAACCTCGACGCCTCCTACACCGGCGACGACGCCTAAGGTCGGAAACTCCGCGTCAAGCGGAACCATGATCGCGGCGCGCGGGGCTTCAAGCTCCGCGCGCCAACCCGGAAGGCGGACCGGCAAGTTGGGGCGAGGCCGGGCCCACGACGGAGACTGATCCAGTGCTGATGGACAAGATCACCGAATCGATCGCCCATTTTATCGGCCTGTTCCACATGGAAGTGGAGCAGGCACGCGGCCACAAGGAATTCGCCGAGTTCCAGGCGGCCAAGGCGCTGCAGGCGCTGGACGCCGAGCTCAAGCATATCGAGGTCGACATCCGCTCGCCGCACGAGCTGGAGGACATGGACCCGGGCGTCCGCTATACGCCCGCCGCTCCCGAATGGGTCTGGGCGTTGCCGTGGACCTCTGCCAACTTCGATCCCCCCTATGTCTCGATCCCGCTCGACCACCATGCGCCGCACAGGGTTCACTTGCCGACGGACGATGGGTCGCTCGCGTCCGTCTCCTCGGGGTCGCGGATCGCCCACGAGATCACGCCGCCCGGCTCGATCGTCGAGCTGATCCGTCAGACCAACATCTTGGACGACAGCGACTTCGTCTCGGTCGGCGATCACGGGCTTACCTTCACGCCCATCGAAGGGCATGGCGCGACGCTCAATTCGCTGCTCGACAGCGCCACTCCGTTCTCGCCGATCGGCGCAGTTATGCCCGGCTCGGCGCAGGCGATGACCGACTTCATCGTCGACACCGGCAACGCGCTGAAGACGCTGGTGGCGGCCGAGCAGGCCGACGGCAGCGACGACGGCGTCTTCGCCGTGCGCGATGACGTCCTCGAGGGCACGTTCGTCAACGGCGAGCACGTCGCCGAGGCGCCCAAGCTCGAAGACCACATGCCTGCCGGCGCCGCAACGGTCGAGGATTCGCCCGCCGGCTCGCCTGACCCGGTGCAGATGAGCGAGAGCAGCGTCTCGATCGCCGTGTCGGTGGAGGTCAATGCCGGCGGCAACAGCATGATGAACACCGCCTTCATCAACAACAGCTGGCTGTCCTCCACGGTGATGGCGGCCGTCGGCAACCATGTCGAGATCAACGCGATCGTCCAGAGCAACGTCTGGAGCGATGTCGATGCCATCGGCGCGTCGGTCGACGGCTGGAAGATCGACGCGCAGGACGTGACCGACTCCTTCAACATCGCCATGTTCACGCGGATCGACCCGGGCGCCATGGATTCGGCGGCGCCGGTCCTGTCGGACAGCGACTTCCCCAAGAACTGGGCCGTCACGACGATCAATGGCGACCTGATCACCATGAACTGGGTCCAGCAGTTCAGCTTCGTCACCGACGACGACATTCACGTCCTGTCAGCCTCCGGCGCGCGGACGACCGTGACCACGGGCGAGAACATCCTCGGCAACGATGTCTCGCTGCAGGACCTCGGCCTCTACTACGACCTCATCATCGTCGGCGGCAGCCTCTACGACGGCAACTTCATCCAGCAGATGAACGTGCTGCTCGACGACGATTTCGTCGCCGGCGTGTCCGGCTTCGAGACGAACGGCAATGCCAGCCTGTCGACCAGCGGCAACTTGCTGTGGAACGAGGCCAGCATCACCAATATCGGCGGGGCCGACCGGTTCGAGGCGCTGCCCGACGCCTATAAGCAGCTGGCGGCCGACTTCGCGTCCGGCAGCCGCGACATCCCGCTCGACGTGCTGCTCGATCCGGCGTTTGCCGGGCTGGCCGGCATCCGCGTGCTCTACATCACCGGCAACGTCATAGACCTGCAGTACATCAGCCAGGTCAACGTGCTCGGCGATGCCGACCAGGTGGCGCTGGCGATGAACGCGACGAGCCAGGCCTTCCCGGAGGCCGATTGGACTGTCTCGACGGGCAGCAACGCGCTGGTCAACGTGGCGCAGATCATCGACGTCGACACCATGGGCAAGACCTATGTGGGCGGCGACCACTATTCCGACGAAATCCTCATCCAGGCCGAGCTGGTGTCCAATACGCCCCAATATGGGACTCAGAGCCCCGACCAGCTGGTCAACGAGGCCGTGGCCTTCCTGACCGACGACGATTTGACGCCGATCCAGGTCGACGATCCGACCCACATGCATACGACCCACGACTGCATCCCGGCCGATCCGATGCAGTCGGTGGTGTCGTGACGCCATCCCGAAGGACCATCAATGGACGATCGCGAACATTCCTGGCGACCCTTCGCCGACCCTGACGACGAGCAGGCGTCGGACAGCTCCGATGCCGGCGGGCCGCCGCCCGACGGCCAGGACTCGCTCGCCACCCAGGCGCGGATCGACCGGTCGCTGGCGGCGCTGAACAACATCATCGACGAGCTCAACCGCGCGGCCGGCAAGTGGGACCGCGCGGCGACCGTTGCGGCGCCGTCGCTCGAAACGCCCGACGCGCCGCCGGCGCTTCCGGAGCCGACCAGCCTGAGCGAGCCCCTGCGAGCGGAGGGCGTCGACGAGGACGCGGCCTTCGAAACTGCCGGCCTAGCGCAGGACGCGGGCGACGAAGCGTTCGAAGATGCGGCGATCGCCCAGTCGGCCTCGGAGGCGGAGCCCGAAGAAGCCAGCGCCGACGCCTACGAGGCGAGCGAGGACGAGTCTCTGGAGACGGAGATCGAGCTCGAGCTGGCGATCGAAGAGGAGTTCCAGGCCGACAAGCTCGCCGTCGAGGCGGAGGCGGCTGCAGCCGCTGAACCTGCGGAGCAGGACGCGCCGCAGGTAGCCGAACCCGCCCAGGAAGCGGCGCTTTCGCCTGCCATCGAGGTCGCGGTAACCGAGGAGCCGGCGGTCGAAGAGCCGACAGCCGAGGCCGCTCCGGCCGAACCGGAGGCAGAGGCACCCGCGTCGCAGCCGGTCCCCGGATCGCAGCGGCCGATCGTCATTGAGGCCGAGCCGGAGCGCGCCCAAATCGCGGCGGCTCCCGATGCGGCGCCGGCCCCGGCCCCGGAGATCCAGGTCGAAGCCTTGCCGCAGCCCGATCTTGCCGGGCAGCCGGCCCCGACGCCCGCCAGCGAGGCGGCGCATCGTGCGGAGCAGACGGTCGCCGCCGCGCGCACCATCGAGGCCGACCGCGGCCCGATCCGCGCCGCGGCGCAGGCGCCTGCGCCGGCCCCGCAGAACCAGCAGCTGCCGGCCGACAACAAGCCGACGGCCCGCTCGACGCCGAAGTTCCACCAGCGCCTGGGTCCGATCAATCTCGCCGACAACCTCCAGGCGGGGCGGCGGGCCGTCCAGCGGAACCTTTTGGTGGTCATGCTGTTCACGCTGGCCAGCAACGTGCTGGTGCTGGCGATCCCGGTCTATCTCTTCCAGATTTCCGACCGCGTGCTGACCAGCCGGTCGCTCGACACGCTGATGATGCTGACCGCCGTCATCGTCGGCGCCGTCGTGCTGCAGGCGGTGGTCGACGCGGTCCGGCGCTTCATCCTGATGCGCACCGCCGTCGAGGTGGCCGCCCAGCTCGGCGCCCCCATCCTCAGCGCGGCGGCAAGGGCCTCGCTGCACAGCAACGGCCGCGAGTACCAGACGCTGTCCGACCTGCAGCAGCTCCGCTCCTTCCTGGTGTCGGGCACGCTGCTTTCCTTCCTCGACGCGCCGCTGGCGCCGCTGTTCATCGTCGCGGTGTTCCTGGTCCACCCGGACCTCGGCTTCATCGTCGTCTCGTCGGCACTGGCGCTGCTGGTCATCGCCGTGATCAACCAGCGGATGACCCACAAGTCGTTCGCCGAGGCGAACAGCTTTCTCAGCCGCGCCAATCTGCATCTCGACTCGATGGCGCGCAATTCGCAGATCATCAACGCGCTGGCGATGATCCCCGAGGCGGTGCGCATCTGGGGCCGCGACACGGCGGGCTCGCTCAAGGCGCAGGTGATCGCGCAGGACCGCAACATCATCTCGGCCGCCACGTCCAAGGCGGCGCGCCTGCTCACGCAGGTGGCGATGCTCGGCTGGGGCGCCTACCTGTCGATCGAGGGCGAGCTCACCGGCGGCATGGTGATCGCCGCCTCGATCATCGCCGGTCGCGCGCTGGCGCCGGTCGAAGGCGCGATCGAGGGCTGGCACCAGTTCATCAATTCGCGGGCCGCCTATCAGCGCATCTCCAACCTGCTCACCAGTTCGCCGCTCAACTTCGAGCGCCTGAACCTGCCGCGCCCGGAAGGGCGCCTGGACGTCGAGCGGCTGCTCTTCGTGCCGCAAGGCACCAAGCGCGTCGTCCTCAACGGCATCAGCTTTGCGCTAGCGCCGGGCAACTCGCTCGCCATCATCGGCAATTCCGGTGCCGGCAAGACGACGCTCGGCAAGATGCTGGTCGGCTCGATCCTGCCCACCTCGGGCAATGTCAGGCTTGACCTGATGGACCTGAGGAACTGGGACCAGCGGCAGTTCGGTGAGAACATCGGCTACCTGCCGCAGGACGTGCAGCTCTTCCCGGCCTCCATCAAGGCCAACATCGCTCGCATGCGTGACGACGCGACCGACGCCGAGATCTACCAGGCGGCGATGCTGGCCGACGTGCACGAGATGATCGCCACCTTCCCGCAGGGTTACGAGACCTTCGTGGCGGCCGACGGCGCGCCGCTGTCGGGCGGCCAGAAGCAGCGCATCGCGCTCGCCCGTGCCTTCTTCGGCAACCCGCGCATGGTGGTGCTCGACGAGCCCAACTCCAACCTGGACAGCGCCGGCGACGCCGCGCTCGCCCGGGCGCTGGAGCACGCCAAGCGCGAGAAGATCACCGTCATCACCATCACGCAGCGGCCGTCCCTGCTGCGCAGCGTCGACAAGATCCTTCTGCTTACCAACGGTACCGTGTCCATGTTCGGCCATCGCCAGGAGGTGCTCGCGGCGCTCGCGCAGCGCGGCCTGAGCCCCGAAATGGCGCTCGGTCGGGCCTGACCGGGAGCCATCGCCATGACCGTCGCCGCTTCGCCCGCCAACAGCCTGGAATGGTACGCGGACGTTCCGCGTTCGATCCGCAAGCACACCATCATCGGGCTGGTCCTGGTGGTCGGCTGCTTCGGAGCGTTCGGGGTGTGGGGCGCCATCGCGCCGCTGGCAGCCGCCGTCATCACCCAGGGCAGCTTCGTGGCGACCGGCCAGAACAAGATCGTGCAGCACCTCGAAGGCGGCATCATCAAGGACATCCTGGTCAACGAAGGCGACTACGTGAAGGTCAACCAGCCGCTGGTGCGCCTCGACGAGACGACGGCGCGGGTCAATGAGCGCCAGGTCTTCCTGAGAAGGCTCAGGCTGGAGAGCATCGTCGCGAGGCTGTCGGCGGAGGCCGAAGGGCTGCCGCGCATCGAGTATCCGAAGGTCATCCTCGACAACAAGCTCGACCCCGACGTCGGCTCCATCATCGCCAGCCAGGACCTCAACTTCGAGGCCTCTTTCAGCAAGCTCAACAGCGAGATCGCGCTGATCACCGAGAACATCCGCTCGTTGGAGTTCCGTTCCGAGGGCTACGATCAGCAGGCGACCTCGATGCAGCGGCAGCTGCAGCTCCTCCAGGAAGAGTATGTCGGCAAGAAGCAGCTGGCCGACAAGGGCTTGCTTCGCCAGACCGAGATCAAGGCGATCGAGCGGGCCATCGCCGACGCCCAAGGCCAGCTCGCCCGGCTGCGGGCCGAGGTCGCCGAGACCGGCTCGCAGATCAAGAAGCTGGACCGCCAGGTCGCCCAGACGAACAGCGCCTACAAGCAGGCGGCGCTGGACGAGCTGCAGAACACCGAGGCGGAGCTCGATTCGGTGCGCGAGAAGTCGCTCGAGGCGGAGAACGTGCTGCGCCGGGCGACCATCCTGGCGCCGGTCGACGGCACCGTCGTCCGCATGCTCTACCACACGTCGGGCGGCGTCATCGAGAGCGGCAAGAGCATCATGGAGATCCTGCCCTCCGACGTCCCGCTGATCATCGAGACGCAGGTGCCGCGCACCGAGATCGACAATGTGCGGATCGGCCAGAAGGCGACGGTGCGGCTCTCGGCCCTCAACCAGCGCACCACGCCGGTGCTCAACGGCAAGATCATCTACGTGTCGGCCGACTCGCTGCCCGACGCGAGCGGCGATTTGAAGCGGGAGGTCTATCTCGCCCGCGTCAACCTGCCGGCCAGCGAGCTGGCTCGCGTCAAGGGCTTCTCGCCGACGCCCGGCATGCCGGTCGACGTGATGATCCAGACCCGCGAGCGGACCTTCTTCGCCTATATCACCAAGCCGATCGCCGACTCCATGTCGCGCGCCTTCATGGAGCCATAGAGCTCCAGGTCAGCGCCACATGCCGAGCATGCGGCCCTTGAGGTCGACGCGCCGCTGCGGCTCGGCCGCGGGCCGGCCGGCGAACGACACGGCGGCCGGCCATGCCACCTGCTCGAACGCGGCGAGCATGGGCTCCTCGATGAAGCGGGTGCGCGACGCGTAGACGTGCTTGTCGCCGCGCGCCGCCTGGCCATGCACGTAGAAGCGCTGCGGCATGACCAGGTGCAGGCCGTCCTTGGCGCGCGTCATCGCCACGTAGAGCAGGCGGCGCTCTTCCTCGATCTCCTCGCTGGTGCCGGTGCCGAGGTCGGAGGGGATGCAGCCGTCGACGCAGTTGAGCACGAACACGCTCTTCCACTCCTGGCCCTTGGCCGAGTGGATGGTCGACAGGATCAGGTAGTCCTCGTCGCGATGCGGCGGGCCGGCCCGGTCGCTGGTCGCGTCGGGCGGGTCGAGCGTCAGGTCGGTGAGGAAGCTCTCCCGCGAGGCATAGCCGGCGGCGATCTGCTCGAGCTGGAGCAGGTCGGCACGCCGGATCGCGGCATCCTCGTGGAGGCGGTCCAGGATGCGGCTCGTACCACAGGCGCACCGCCTCCAGCTCGGCCGGCCAGGCCGAGGCCTTCCGCCGCAGGTCGCCGTAGAGGCCGGCGAAGCGCGGCCAGTCCGCGGCGGCGCGGGCCGGCACCTGGGCGGCGGCGAGCGCGGCCGCGACGTCGGTCGCCTCGCCGGCTGCGTCGAGCAGGCGCCCGGCGGCGCCGGGGCCGATGCCCGGCAGAAGCTGCAGCACGCGGAAGCCGGCCACGCGGTCGCGCGGGTTCTCGGCGAAGCGCAGCACGCGCCAGCACGTCCTTCACATGCGCGGCATCGAGGAACTTCAGGCCGCCGAACTTGACGAAGGGGATGTTGCGGCGCGTCAGCTCGACCTCGAGCGGGCCGCTGTGATGGGAGGTGCGGAACAGCACCGCCTGCTGCCTTCAGCGCGGTGCCGGCCTCGCGCTCCTCCAGCACCCGGTCGCACGACGTAGCGGGCCTGGCCGGCCTCGTCGCGAACCGTGACCAGAGCCGGGCGCGCCGCCGAGCGCCGCTCGGTCCAGAGGTTCTTGGTGAAGCGCTCGCGAGCGGCGCCGATCACGGCGTTGGCGGCGGCGAGGATGGCGTCGGTCGAGCGGTAGTTGCGGTCGAGCGTGACGACGTCGGCAGGCGGTCGCGAACCGGCTGGGAAAGTCGAGGATGTTGCGCACCTCGGCGGCGCGGAAGGCGTAGATCGACTGCGCGTCGTCGCCGACCACCGTCAGGCCGCGGCCGTCCGGCTTCAGCGACAGGAGGATCGTCGCCTGCAGCCGGTTGGTGTCCTGGTATTCGTCGACCAGCACGTGGTCGAAGCGCTGCGCCGAGCTCGGCCGCGATGTCCGGTTCGGCCGCCATCTGCGCCCAGTAGAGCAGCAGGTCGTCGTAATCGAGCACGTTCTGGGCCTGCTTGGCCTCCACATAGGCCGCGAACAGCGCCTTCAGCTCGTCGACCCAACCGGCGCACCAGGGGAAATGGCCGCCAACCACCTCGGGGAGCGGCTTCTGCGCGTTCACGGCGCGCGAATAGATGGCCAGGCAGGTGGCCTTGGCGGGGAAGCGGCTCTCCGTCCGCGACAGGCCCAGCTGATGGCGGACGAGGTTCATGAGGTCGGCCGAATCCTCGCGATCGTGGATCGTGAAGGCGGGGTCGAGGCCGATCTCCAGCGCCTGGTCGCGCAGCAGCCGGGCGCCGATGGCGTGGAAGGTGCCGGCCCAGGTCAGGCCTTCGGTCAGCGCCGCCGCGCGATCGCCCAGCACCTCGCGGGCGATCCGCTCGACGCGCCGCGTCATCTCGACGGCGGCACGGCGCGAAAACGTCATCAGCAGGATGCGCCGCGGGTCGGCGCCGTGGACGATGAGGTGGGCGACGCGGTGCGCCAGCGTGTTGGTCTTGCCCGAGCCGGCGCCGGCGATGACCAGCAGCGGCCCGGCCACGCCGCCGCCGCCATGCTCCACCGCCAGCCGCTGCGCGTCGTTCAGCCGGCCGAGATAGGCCGGCATGTCGGGCGAATCAGAGGCGAGGTTGCTCATCCGCGCAATGAAGCCTCGTTTCCCTTTCGTTCGCAATCGCTGTCGTGGCTCAGATGGAGATTGACGATCGAGGGTGTGGCTCTTGCGCCGCTTCAGCTCGGCTCATAGCGTGCGCTCATGGCGAGTGGGAAGCTCAAGGCCTATCGGGGCAAGCGCGATTTCGGCAAGACGACAGAGCCAGCGGGCAGCGGCGGGACCGATGCCGGCAACCGCTTCGTCGTGCACAAGCACTCCGCCACCAATGAGCACTATGATCTGCGTCTCGAGCTGGACGGCGTCCTGAAGAGCTGGGCGGTGCCCAAGGGGCCGTCGCTCGACCCGGCGGAGAAGCGCTTGGCGGTCGAGACCGAGGATCATCCGCTCGAATATATCGACTTCGAGGGCGTCATCCCGGCCGGCGAGTATGGCGGCGGGCCGATGATCGTCTGGGACACCGGCACCTGGGCGCCGATGGAGGAGGCCGGAGCGAGCCTGGCCAAGGGGGCGTTCAAGTTCCGGCTGGCCGGCGAGAAGCTCAAGGGCGGCTGGATGCTGGCCAGGCTGAAGCCCAGGCCGCGCGACACCAAGCAGAACTGGCTGCTGTTCAAGGAACGCGACCCGGCCGCCGATCCGAAGACCGACATCCTCGCGGTGCGACCAGAAAGCGTGAAGAGCGGGCGGCGCATCGAGGAGCTGGTGGCGCCGCCGGCGCCAGGGCCGGCGGCCCGCTCCGCCAGGCTGCGGCCCGGCGCCTTGCCGGGCGCGGTCAAGGCGCCGCTGCCGGAACGTCTGCTGCCGCAGCTCGCGACATCGGCCGAGCGGCCGCCGGGCGGCGCAGGCTGGCTGCACGAGATCAAGTTCGACGGCTATCGCACGACGGCGCACGTGTCGGGCGGCGCGGCGCGGCTGATCACGCGCAGCGGCCTCGACTGGACGCGCCGCTACGGCGCTCTGGGAAGCGCCTTCGCGGAGCCTGCCCTGCAGGCAAGCGGTCATCGACGGCGAGGTGGTGGTGCTCGACCAGCAGGGGATCAGCCGGTTCGGCGCCTTGCAGGAGGCGCTCTCGGCGGCTGACGCCCACGCTTTCGTCTTCTACGCCTTCGACCTGCTCCATCTCGACGGCTTCGACCTCACCGCCGTGCCGCTCGAGAAGCGGAAGGCGCTGCTTGCGCGCCTGCTTGCCGGGCATGCCAGCGGACGTTCGGCTATCCAGTTCAGCGACCACATCGCCGGCGAGGCGGGCAGCCTCTACGACCGCGCCTCGGAGCTCGGGCTGGAAGGCATCGTCTCCAAGCGCGCCGACGCACCCTACCAGCCCGGGCGCTCCAAGACCTGGATCAAGGCCAAGGCGCTCAGCACCGGCGATTTCGTGATCGCCGGGTACACCATTTCGGCGGCGGCGGGCGGGCTGGCGGCGCTGGCGCTCGGCGAGTGGGTGGATGGCGAGCTCGTCTATCGCGGCAAGTGCGGCAGCGGCTTCGATGCCGCCACGCTGTCGGCGCTGCTGGAGCGGCTGGAGACGCTGGCGCCGGGCGGCACGCCGCTCCAGGGTGGGCCGAAGGGCGCGGTCTGGGTCCGTCCCGTTCTTTCGGCGCATGTCCACTACTCCAACCTGACCAGCGAGGGGTTGCTCCGCCATGCCGTCTACAAGGGGCTGCGCGAGGCGGAGATGGTCGGCCACGGAGCCGACGCGCCGGAGCGCACCCGGCTGATCTCCGACGCCGACCTTGCCGCGGTGTGGGTCACCAACCCGACGCGGCGGCTGTTCGGCAAGGCCGGGCCGACCAAGCTCGACATCGCCGTCTACTACGCGCTGGTCGGCGACTTCATGCTGCCGCACATCCTCGGACGCCCGGTCTCGCTGGTGCGCTGCCCCAGCGGACGCATCCAGGATTGCTTCTTCCAGCGCCACGCCTTCACCGGCATGCCGGCCTCGGTCGCCACCTTCGAGAGCCGCGGCTCGGAGGGCGAGGAGAAGAGCTATCTCGCCGTCGAGGACGCCAAGGGCTATCTGGCGCTGGCCCAGTTCGGCGTCGTCGAGTTCCACAATTGGGGCTCGCTGCGCAAGCGGCCGGACAAGGCCGACCGCGTCGTCTTCGACCTCGATCCCGGCGAAGGGATCGCCTGGCGCGAGATCGTCGAGGCGGCCGTGCATGTCCGCGGCATGGTCGAGGCGATGGGCCTGGTGCCCTTCGTCAAGACCTCCGGCGGCAAGGGCCTGCATGTCGTGGTGCCGGTGGTGCCGCGGCTCGGCTGGAAGGAGATCCACCAGGCGACCAGCCGAATCGCCACGGCAATCGCCGCCGACCAGCCGCAGACCTTCACCACCACGATGGGCAAGGAGAACCGCAAGCGGCGCATCTTCGTCGACTTCCACCGCAACGCCAGAAGCGCCACATGGGCCGCTCCATACTCGCTCAGAACTCGCACAAACCTGCCGGCATCCACCCCTCTGACGTGGGACGACCTGCAGTCCATCGACGCTCCGGAGGATTTGAACTATTCTTCGCTGCCCGGTCTGTTAACCATGTCTGGAGATGCCTGGGCAACCATTAATGAATTTTCCCGGGAGCTGCCCCTAACGTCCCGGGCGCGCAAATAGCGGGTTGCACAGGAGACATCAGATGGCCCCCAGAGCAAGCTGGAAAGGGTATCTCAAACTGAGCCTCGTGAGCTGCCCTGTGAAGCTGTTCCCGGCGACCAGCGCCAGCGAGCGGATCAGCTTCAACCAGTTGCACAAGGACACCCACAACCGCATCAACATGAAGCCGGTCGACCCCGAGCGGGGGCTGGTCGAGCGGTCCGACCTGGTGCGCGGCTACGAATACGAGCCGAAGCAATACGTCATCATCGACGACAGCGACCTCGACGCGGTGCGCATCGATTCCAACCACACGCTGAACATCGAGGCCTTCGTCGACGAGGACGCGGTCGACGTCATCTACCGCGACTCGCCCTACTATCTGGCGCCCGACGGCGCCATGGCCGAGGAGACCTTCATCGTGCTGCGCGAGGCGATGCGGCGCGCCGGGCAGCTGGCGATCGCCCGCGTCGTGCTGTCCTCGCGCGAGCGCGTGGTGACGATCGGCGCGCGGGAGAACGGCATGTTCGTCTCGACCTTGCGCAACCCCAACGAGGTGCGCGGCACCGCCGAGTATTTCGGCGGCATCGCCGCCGGCGACCCCGACCCGGAGATGCTGCAGCTGGCCGAGAAGCTCATCGAGCAGAAGTCCACCACCTTCGACCCCAGGAACTACGAGGACCGCTACGAGACCGCGCTGATGCAGATGATCAGGGAGAAGCTGAAGGGCCACAAGCCGATCATCGCGGCGGCGCCCGAGCGCGGCAACGTGATCAACCTGATGGATGCGCTGAAGGCGAGCCTGACCCAGGCGAAGCCGCCTGCCAAGAGCAAGAGCAAGGGCGGCGAGGCGGCCGCCGTGGCGCCTGCCGCTCCCACCGCCAAGCCGCGAGCCAAGAAGAAGGCCTGATGTCGGCGGCCGGCAAGATTTTCGGCATCGTCGGGGCGCTCGCCGCCTTCCCGCGGCGGCTCGCCGCCCGCGAGGTCGAGCGCCAGGGCGGCCAGCTGAGGCGCGGCGCGGCGCGGCGGACGACGCATGCGGTGTTCGGCCGGCGCCTGCTGGAACGGGCCGGCGAGGCCGAGATTTCGGCCAAGGTCGAGGCCGAGCGCGCCGCCGGGCGCACGCTGCTCAGCGAAAACGCCTTCCTGCGCCTGCTCGGCGTCAAGCAGCCGGCGGCCGCCGGCGACCTGGCGGGCGAGGCGCTGATCGAGCAGGCGCGGCTCGGCGAGCGGGATTTCGCGCTGCTGTCGCTGTTCGATTGCTTCGAGCATGGCGGACCGCCATTCGGCTTCCGCGACCTCATCCTGGCCAGGAAGTATGCCGGGTTGATCGCCGGCGGCGCCGGCTGGCTGGCCATCGCACGCTCGGTCCACCGGTCGGGCGCGGTCACCTCGCTGACGGCGCTGTCGCTGCATGTCGAGGGCGAGGAGGAGATCCTGGCCCGGCTGGGCGACACGATCTGCGAGCTCGACGGCCAGATGCTGTTGCCGATCGAGCGCGCCGAGGCCTTCGAGGCCGAGGAGTATTTTGCGCTGGCCGAGCTCTACGAAGCGGAGGGGCGCGTCGCGGAGGCCGCGGCGCTCTACCAGCGCTGCCTGGCCGCCGACCCGGCGGACTCCGTCGCCGCCTTCAATCGCGCCAACTGCCTGCGCGCCGACGGCCGGCTGGAGGAGGCGGCGCACGACTACCAGCGCGCCTTGAAGCTCGATCCGGGCTTTGCCGAGGCATGGTTCAACTTCGCCGGCCTCGCCGCCGAACGCGACCAGCCCGACGCAGCGCTCCGCCACCTCCGACAAGCGCTGGCGATCGATCCCGGCTATGCCGATGCCGTCTACAATCTGGCCCGGCTGTCCTACGAGGAGGGCGACCTGCCGGAGGCGCGCCGCTGGTGGGTGCGCTACCTGGAGCTCGACCAGACCTCCGACTGGGCCAGGCGGGCGGCGCGCGGCATCCAGTTCGTCGACCTGGCGCTCGCCCAGCGCACGGCGGGCTGATGGCCGTTTCGTTCCTGTTCGACGGGCCGGAGGACGCCACGCCGACGATCCTCTTCGCCCATGGCGCCGGGGCGCCGATGGACTCGACCTCGATGACGGCCACCGCCAAGGCGCTCGCCGCGGCAGGCTTTCGCGTCGCGCGCTTCGAGTTCGGCTACATGGCCAGCCGCCGTACTGAGGCCGGACGGAAGCCGCCGCCGCGGGCCGACACGCTGATCCCTGAATACGAGGCCGCGGTCGCCGCGCTGTCGGCCCGCGGCCCGCTGATCATCGGCGGCAAATCGATGGGCGGGCGCGTCGCCTCGATGGCCGCCGATGCGCTGCATGCCAAGGGCGCCATCGCCGGCCTCCTTTGCCTCGGCTATCCGTTCCATCCGCCCGGCCGGCCGAAGCAGCTGCGCACGGCCCATCTCGCCGAGCTCTCGACGCCGACGCTGATCTGCCAGGGCACGCGCGACGAGTTCGGCACGCCCGACGAGGTCGCCGGCTACCAGCTGTCGCCGCGCATCGAGCTTTTCTGGCTGGAGGACGGTGACCACGACCTGAAGCCGCGCAAGAAAATCTCCGGCTTCTCCGCCGCCGACCACCTGAAAACGCTGGCGGAGCGCGTCAAGGGCTGGGCGGCGGGGCTAGGCGCCGCCTGACCCTGCCATGAAGATCGCCACCTTCAACATCAACAATGTCAACAAGCGCCTCGCCAACCTCACCGCCTGGCTTGCCGCGGCCAAGCCCGACGTGGTCTGCCTGCAGGAGCTGAAGGCGCGGCAGGGCGATTTCCCCCGCACGGCGCTGGAGGAGGCCGGCTACGGCGCCGTCTGGCGCGGCCAGCCGACCTGGAACGGCGTCGCCATCCTGGCGCGCGGTGCCAGCCCGGTGATGACGCGCGACGCGCTGCCAGGCGACGACGCCGACAGCCAGGCGCGCTACATCGAGGCGGCGGTCAACGGCGTGCTGATCGCCTCGCTCTATGCGCCCAACGGCAATCCCCAACCGGGGCCGAAATTCGCCTACAAGCTCGCCTGGTCGGAACGGCTGATCGCCCATGCGGAGGAGCTCTTCGCCGCCAACGTGCCGGTGGTGCTCGCCGGCGACTACAACATCGTGCCGGAGCCGCGCGACATCTACCCGACCAGCTCCTACGACAAGAATGCGCTGGTGCAGCCGGAGAGCCGCGAAGTGTTCCGCCGGCTGGTCGACCAGGGCTGGGTCGACGCCATTCGCAAGCGCCATCCGGACGCCACCGTCTACACCTTCTGGGACTATATGCGGAACCGCTGGCCGCGCGATGCAGGGCTGCGGCTCGACCATCTGCTGTTGAGCCGCAAGGCGGCGCGCCGGCTGACCGGTGCCGGCGTCGACCGCGAGGTGCGGGGCGAGGACAACGCCAGCGACCATGCGCCGACGTGGATCACGCTGAAGGACTGACCAAGCTTTAGAGCATGATCCCAAAAAGTGCATGCCGGTTTTGGAAAAGATCATGCACAAACAAGGGGATAGAGTGCAAGGACGATTCGAAGAAGCGTCGTTGCGCTCTAAGGGCGGCGTTCGTCCGTCGTCTCCGCGGCGATTACCCGGGCGCCGTTCTCATAGGTCAGATAGCGCCACAGCCACTGGATGGACACCAGCAGCCGGTGCTCGAAGCCGACCAGCAGGTAGACGTGGATGACCGCCCAGGCCACCCAGGCGAACCAGCCGCGGAACTTCACCTGGCCGCTCTCGAAGATCGCCGCATGGCGTCCAATGATGGCCGTGTTGCCGCGGCTCCGGTAGCGGAAGGGCTCCAGCGGCCGGCCGGAGCCGATCAGCGCGGCGAGGCCGCGGCCGAGATGGATGCCCTGCTGCTTGGCGACCTGTGCTAGTCCGGGCAGCGGCCGGCCCTCCTCGTCGGGGCAGGCCGCGATGTCGCCCAGCGCATAGACGTCGGGGAAGCCCGGCACCTCGAGCGTCGGCGTCACCATGATGCGTCCGCCGGCATCGAGCGGCGCGCCGAGCTTGGCGGCGAGCGGCGAGGCGGCGACGCCGGCGGCCCAGATCACGAAGCCGACGGGGATGTGCTCGCCGCCGATGCCCAGCTCGCCATTGCCGAGGTGGTCGACGCGCCGCCCCGTCTCGGTGACGACGCCGAGCGCGTCCAGCCGTTGCTGCGCATAGGCGGAAAGCTCGGGCGCGAAGCTCGGCAGCACGCGGGGGCCGGCTTCGACCAGGATGATCCGTGTGTCGGCGGGGTGGATGTGGCGGAAGTCGCGCGCCAGGGTGTAGCGGCTGAGCTCGGCGATGGCGCCGGCGAGCTCGACGCCGGTCGGGCCGCCGCCGATGACGGCGATGGTCATCAGGCGTCGCTGTTCGACGGGATCGGTCTCGCGCTCGGCGCGCTCGAAGGCCAGCAGCAGCTGGGAACGGATGCGCCGCGCATCCTCGATGGTCTTGAGGCCGGGGGCGTGCGGCGGCCAGTCGTCATGGCCGAAATAGGAGCTGCGTGCACCGGCGGCGAGCACGAGATAGTCGTAGCCGATCGTCTGGCCATCGGTCAGGCTCACCGTCTTGGCGGCGACGTCGATCCCCACCACCTCGCCGAACACCACCTCCACCGAGGCCTGGCGGCGGAGGATGCGGCGGATCGGCTCGGCGATTTCGGGCGCCGACAGCGCCGCCGTCGCGACCTGGTAGAGCAGCGGCTGGAACAGATGATGGTTGTGACGATCGATCACCGTCACCGCGATGCCGGCCTTGCCGAGCCGCTTGGCCACTTCGAGCCCGCCGAAGCCGGCGCCCACGACGACAACATGGGGCGAGCGCGGGGCGCGGGCGAGGCTGGCCTCCGACGGCTGCATGGCGTTCTCCTCGAGGCTCCGGGCCAATAGCGGTGCCCACAATAGAGCCGCCCGCCGGAATGCCAAGGGAGGCCGCCGACGCCAGGCGAATCCGCCCAGCAGCACGCCGCGTCGCCAGCCTCACGCGCCTCACGCTGCGTCGGCGTATTCCGGCTGGGTCTTCGCCCCGGTGATGTAGGCCACCACCTCCTGGCCGGTGGTCTCTTCCTTCCTGAGGTTGGCGCAGATGCGGCCGCGCCGCCAGACGACGATGCGGTCGCAGAGGTCCATCACCTGGCGCATGTTGTGGCTGATGAGGATCAGCGGCTCGCCGGCCTGCTTGAGCGTGCGGATGATGTTCTCGACCTGCGCGGTCTCCTGCACGCCGAGCGCCGCCGTCGGCTCGTCCATGATGGTCAGCTTGGAGTGGAAGGTGGCGGTGCGGGCGATGGCGACGCACTGCCGCTGGCCGCCCGACATGTTCTGGATGGTGTTGCTGATGTTGGGGATCTTCACGCCGGTCTTCTTCAGCCCGGCGATCGTCGCGTCGCGCATGCCCTTGTAGTCGAGGATGGAGAAAGGGCCGAGGTTGAAGCGGATCTTCTCGCGGCCGAGGAAAAGGTTGTCCGGCACGTCGAGGTGATCGGCGAGCGCCAGCGTCTGGAACACCGTCTCGATGCCGGCCTCGCGGGCCTCGAGCGGCCCGTTGAACTCGACCAGCTCGCCATTGAACCAGATCTTGCCGGCGGTCCGCTTCTCGACCGCGGTGATCTGGCGCACGAAGGTCGACTTGCCCGCCCCGTTGTCGCCCATGATCGCGACATGCTCGCCCCTGTCGCATCTCGAAATTGCAGTCGACCAGGGCATGGACGCCGCCATAGTGCTTGGTGAGGCCCTCGGTCTTCAGGATGACCTCGCCGAGCCTGGCCTCGGCATGCGGAGCGTCGGCGCCGGAGATGTTGGTCTGGATGTCGCTTGGCATGACGTTCCCTTTCAAGCGCGCGACGCGGCCCGGCGCTGCCGCCACTGGTCGAGCACGACGGCCCCGACGATGATCACGCCCTTGACCATCTCCTGGTAGTAGGCGTCGAGCTTCAGGAAGGTGAAGCCGGAAATGATGACGCCGAAGATCAGCGCGCCGAGCACCGTGCCGACGATCGAGCCGCGCCCGCCGGAGAGGCTGACGCCGCCGATCACCGTCATGGCGATGGCGTCGAGCTCGTACATGACGCCCATGCCGGCCTGGGCGGTCAGGTTCTTGGACGACAGCACGATGGCGGCGACCGAGGCCAGCACGCCGGCGATCGTGTAGACCAAAACCTTGTGGCGGTTGACCTTGATGCCGGACATGCGCGCGGCGGCCTCGTTGGAGCCGATGGCGTAGGTGTGCTTGCCGTAGACGGTGTATCTCAGCACCAGGTGGAACAGGATCGCCAGGCCGATGAAGATGAACACCGGCATCATGCCCTTGCCGATGGCGGCGTAGCTGTCGGTCGGGAAGCTGATCGGCTCGCCCTTCGACCACCAGCGGGCCAGGCCGCGCGCGGTGACCATCATGCCGAGCGTGGCGATGAAGGGCGGGATCTTGGTGTAGGCGATCAGCGAGCCGTTGATTAGGCCGGCGACCAGCCCGCAGCCGAGGCCGACCACCACCGGCACCAGGACGGGCAGGTCCTGAAAGCCCGCCGGAAGCATCATCTTCGGGTTTGGTTGACCGTTGACAATCGACACTTGCGCGAAGCTCATGGCGATCATCGCGGTCGCCGCGACGACCGAGCCCGAGCTCAGGTCGATGCCGCCGGAGATGATGACCTGGGTGACGCCGATGGCGATGATGCCGACGATCGACACCTGCAAGATGATGATCGACAGCCGCGCTTCGTTGAAAAACGTGGTGGCGTTGGGGCGGGTGTTGAAGAGGAACGAGTTGCCGACCACCAGCCAGCCGAGCGCCTCGAAGGCGGCGACGATCAGGATCAGGCCGATGAAGACGTTGAGCTCGTTCGGCCGCGTCCGCCGCGCCGAATCGACGCCCGCTGCGCCGATTTCATGAGTTGTCTGCGCCATTTTCCGGCTTCCTTCGGCGTGCGCGCGCTGGGGTCCGGGCCGGCGACGCGCGCCGGCCCGGTCCGACCTCGTACGGTCAGTTCTTGGCCATGAAGTCTTTCATGTTGGCAGGCGTCACCAGCTGGAAGGGGATGTAGACCTTCTGGTCCACCGCCTCGCCCTTGGCGAGCTTCAGCGCCGCGTCGAGCGATCCCTTGCCCTGGCCGGCCGCGTCCTGGAACACGGTGACGTCGAGGTCGCCGGCCTGCATGGCCTGCAGCGCGTCCTGGGTGGCGTCGACGCCACCGACGACGACCTCCTTCATGTCCTTGCCGGCCGCCTTCATCGCCTGGATGGCGCCGATGGCGCTCTCGTCGTTGTTGGCGATGACGCCGTCGAACGCGGTCGAGGTCGACAGCCAGTTGGTCATCAGGTTCTGCGCCTCGTCGCGCATCCAGTTCGACGTCTGCTTGTCGATGATGTTGACCTTGACGCCGCACTCGCTGCCGCCGATCACGTCGAGGATGTCCTGCGTGCGCTGCTGCGCCGCCTGGTTCGACAGCTCGCCCATGATCACATAGACGTTGGCCTCGGTCTTGCCGCCCTCCTTGAACAGCCGGCAGACCTCCTTGGTCTCCAGCGTGCCGGACTCGCGCTCGTCCGAGGCGACGAAGGCCTGGTTGTCGGGCAGTTCGTTGACGTTGATCGGCTCGCGGTTGACATAGACCAGCGGCACGCCCGCCGCCGCCGCGGCATCCGACATGGCCTTGGTGGCCGAGGTGTCAACCGGGTTGACGATGATCGCCGCGACGCCGGAGGCGACGAAGTTGTTGATCTGGTCGAGCTGCTTGGCGACGTCGTTGCCGGCGTCCTCCACCTGCAGGGTGACCCCGTCGAGGGTCTTGGCATATTCGATCATGCCGTTGCGCAGCACGGTCAGGAAGTTGTCGTCAAACCGCGCCATCGAGACGCCGACGTTCTCGGCGGCCGCCTGGCCGACCAGCAGCGCCGAAAAGGCGACACCCAAGAGATATTTCCTCATCCTTCTTCTCCTCCACTGTCGAAGCCCTCGGCGGGCCCGATCCCTGCGAACCACCCCTTCTTGCAAAACGGATGCGGTGCCGGCTGCCGCGGCCTCGGCGACGCCAATGGCGCGCCCTCCCTAACCGCAGTCCCGGTCCCGAAAATGAAACAAATATGCCGTTTTGCCTAGCGGTGGAATATTCATTCCACCAATCGCGGAAGCCGTCAAGCGCAAAGTTGTGCGGAAGGCGGCGATCCCAACGCCAATGGAACAGGCATTCCGTGGAAACTCAAGGCTTTCGAGAGGCGTGGTGAAGGGGAGGGGCGGGCTTGCCGCGCGTCGCGCCACAAAACGAGAAAGCGCCGGGATTTCTCCCAGCGCCTCCCTGTCAAGCCAGGGTCCGCCAGACGCCGATGCCGAAGCACCGAGCCCGTAGCCCTGAATTTGACGGCCAGGTCCATGAGCACCCGCAAGGATCCATCACGTTCCCAGCCGCGCCGCCGCATCCCGGAGGACGACACCAGCGCACCATCGAAGGTCTTGACCGGCCTTCATGGCAGCATCGGCGCACCGCAAGCGTTTGCAACCGCTTCTGGTGGCCCCGCAGGTCCCTGAGCCGGACTGCGCTTCGCCGAAGCGGGCGCTGTCAGCCCAGTGCGGGCCTCAAGATGGTTCCTGAATTTCCGCTCCCGACCAACCGGAGCACCATCAGGTCTTGAGATGGGTTCAACGTACATCGCATGAGGGGTGCTGCCAATGCCGTGGCGCCTGTGGAAAGCGGGGTTAGCGGGGATGAAGGCGCCAAAGCTGCAGCCTGGCGCGTCGCCCTCGAAATCGAGCGCGTCGCGCCTCCTGGAGAGCGCGTCGCGCCCCCTGGAGAGGCGCGTGGCCCCCATCGGAGGGATGCATCGCGTTTGCCGCCATGCCTTGCTAAGGTCGCCTCCGCCCACCCTGGCCTTTCGAGGTTTTCGCGCTTCATGACCCGCGCCCAGAAGATCGGCGTCGTCCTCGGCCTGTCGCTCGTTGCCGCGCTCACCTGGCTCCGGTGGAGCGACCCGGCGGCGCTGCGGCTGGCCCGCGAGGCGACCTTCGACGAGTACCAGCGGCTGGCGCCGCGCCCCTACGAGCCGGTGCCGGTGCGCGTCGTCGACATCGACGAGCAGTCGCTCGCCGAGTTCGGCCAGTGGCCGTGGCCGCGCGACCGGGTGGCGCAGCTGATCGACGCCGCCACCGAGGCGGGGGCAGCGGCGATCGCCTTCGACATCATCTTCGCCGAGCCCGACCGGCTGTCGCCGCGCAACGTGGTGGCCAACGTGCCGGGCATCGAGCCCAAGGCGGCGGCCACGCTGCCCGACAACGACGCCATCCTCGCGCGCTCGATCGCCGACCGGCCGGTGGTGCTCGGCTTCGGCCTTTCCAACAACGGCCACCATTTGCCGCCGGTCAAGGCCGGCATCTCCTATACAGGCGAAAGCCCGATCGACGCGCCGCCGCGGCTGACCTCGACGACGCCGCTTTTGCCGGAGCTGGAAGCGGCGGCCGCCGGGCTCGGCCATATCAGCCTCAATCCGGGCCGCTCGCTGGCGGTGGTGCGCACCGTGCCGCTGTTCCTCACCGACGGCGAGCAGCTCTATCCCAACCTTGCCATGGAGGCGCTGCGCGTGGCGCAGGGCGCCTCCACCTATCTCGTCTCCGGCGCGCCGGACCAGGCCGGCATCATGACGGCCGTGAAGATCGGCGAGTTCGTGGTGCCGGTGACCTCGGCCGGCGAGCTGTGGCTCTATGTCGGGCGCGACCGACCCGAGCGCTACGTGTCGGCCGGAAAGCTGCTCGGTCCCGGCGGGCCATCGCCCGAGGCGCGCGCGGCGCTGGAGGGCAGCATCGTCTTCGTCGGCACCTCGGCCGCCGGCCTGCAGGACATCCGCACCACCGCGCTCGGCGAAAACGTGCCGGGCGTGTCGCTGCATGCGCAGACGGTCGAGCAGATCCTGTCGGGCCGGTTCCTGTCGCGACCGGATTGGGCGGACGGGCTGGAGATCATGGCGATCGCGCTGCTCGGTACGCTCCTGGTGCTGCTCACCTTCTTCTTCAGCCCGGCCATCGCGCTGTTTTGCGGGGTGGCGCTCACCGGGCTGGCGCTGGTGGCGTCGTGGTTCGCCTTTGCACTCTACGGGCTGCTGTTCGATCCGCTGGCTCCCATCCTGGCCGGATCGATCACCCATTTCGCGGCGACGTCGTTCCGCTTCCTGGTCACCGACCGCGAGCGGCGGCAGATCCGCCGCGCCTTCGGCCAATACCTGTCGCCCTCGCTGCTCCACCGCATCGAGAACAATCGCGACGCGCTGCGGCTCGGCGGCGACGATCGCGAGCTGACGGTGATGTTCGTCGACGTGCGCAACTTCACCGAGATGAGCGAAAGCCTTTCGCCGACCGCCGTCGTCGGCTTCCTGAACACGCTGCTGGATGCGCTCAGCCGCCACGTCACCGACCACGAGGGCACGCTCGACAAGTTCATCGGCGATTCCATCATGGCCTTCTGGAACGCGCCGGTCGACGTCGCCGACCACGAGGTCAAGGCCGTGCGGGCGGCGCTGGCGATGCGCCAGACCATGACCGAGCTCAACCAGCGCGACGCCTTCGGCTTCGGGTCGGGCAGCCGCGTCAACATCGGCGTCGGCATCCATACCGGCGTCGCCTGCGTGGGCAATATGGGATCGGAGGCGCGCTTCAACTATTCGGCGGTGGGCGACGCGGTGAACGTCGCGGCGCGCATCGAGACCTGCTGCAAGGTGGTGGGCTTCGACATCCTGGTCTCGGACCGCACGGCAGCGGCCCTGTCCGGCTATGCGCTGCTCGACGCAGGCGCGCTGGAGCTGCGTGGCCGCAAGGGCCGGAACCAGGGCTTTGCGGTCGTCGGCGACGAGACGGTGGCCAAGTCGCCGGCCTTCGTCGCGCTCCAGACGGTCCACCAAAAGCTGGTCGAAGCGATGCAAGTGCGCGCGCCCGGCCTGCGCAAGCTGGTCAATCTGGCCAAGGCCAAGGCCCAGCCGCTGACGCCGTCGCTGCAGGAGTTCTATAGCCGCATCTCGCGCCGCGCCGAGCATTTCGCGGTTAGCCGCACCGCTGTGTCAGAGCCCGCGCCGGCCGAGCCGCAAGGTGCCGAGGTCGTCTCGGCCTGACCCGCCTACCTGCGCTTGCCGTCCCGGCCCCGCTTGCCGTCGCGGTCACCGTGGTTCCAGCTTCCCTTCCTGCCGTCGCCGTCGTCGTGCCGGTCGCCCCAGCCGTGATGGCCATGCGGCTTGCCGTGGTGATGGTGATCCGGCTTGTCCGGCTGGTCCGGCTTGTCGGGCTTGTCAGGCGGGCTCGGCGCATCCGGCGTCGGCGCCGACGGTGCCGGATCGGCTGCACGCGGGCTCGGGGCCTGCGGCGACTGGGGAGCCTGGGGAGCCGGCGCATTCGGCGCCGAACGGCGGGCCGGCTGCCGCGCGCGGTTGGGGTCGCCCGTCAGCGAGGCGGCGCGCAGTCCGCAGCCCGGCCCGAGGCGGCCGAAGCCGAGGGAAACCTGCTGGTTGCCGGTGAGGAAGGAGAGCGCGCGCTGGTCGCCGAGCGAGGCGAGCGTCGCCCGGCTGACGCGCGCCGGATCGCTGACGCCGCCGCGCGGCGTGCCGACCACGCAATCGCACTTCTTGGTCAGCTGCTTGCAGCCGTTGCTGCCGCAGAAGCTGGCGGCTCCGCTTAGCAGCACCATCGCGGTGGTGCCGTCCGGGTTGACGTAGAAGTCGAAGACGGTGCCGCGGACGCCGATCGTGCCGGCGGGCGTGACGATCTCATAGGCCGAGGATTTCGATTTGCCGCTGATCCAGCGGAAGGTGCCCTTGGCGGCGTTGACCGTCAGCTTCTTCACCGAGTTGGAATTGTCGAAGACATACTGGTCGATGACCACCGACGAACCCCAGCCGACCGCGAGCTTGCTGCCGTCGCGAAACACGAACTGGCCGAGCCCATCCTTCGAGGTGCGAATGCGCTCGTCGCGATGCACGGCCTCCTTGACGGCGATGGGGCCGCTGCTGCCGGTCACGTCGGTCTTGATCAGTACGGCCTCGCCGACCGCCTCGGCGGCGCGCGACGGCGCCGACCATGTCAACAGGGCCGCACAGGCCACAAACGCGATACGCCAGGACGACATAGCATCCCCTACAAGTCATCAGCCCTTTGGATTCTCATCCAGGTCGTCCGGCGGCAGTGTTCTGACAGTGCTCTGCGGCGGTGCCCAGGACTTGCGCGCACTCTAGGGATTGCGTTCGGTGCTGTCTACGGATGGTTACTAATTCGTTACTCGCCTCGATACCCCCAAATCGAGGTAGACCTTCATGCTACCTGACGTTGAAGGGCATGACGACTTGCGTCGATCGGACGATGACCCGCGCTGTGGTCGTAGGGTGCGCTACTGGTCCTCTTCCATGGGGGTGCACGGCCAGCCCTCGGGGACTTTTAGCCCCTCCGGAAGCTTGGTCTTGTCGTCGCCGCAGGCCTGGTCGATCTGCGCCTGCTGGAGGCCGGTCGCGGCGGACAGATCCAGCCCGTCGAGGCGGGCCAGGAAGAGGAACGCGCCGCCGAGGTCCAGCGGCTTGTCGAAGGTCGCCCCGCTCAGCCTGGCGCGCGCCAGGTTGGCGAAGGTGAACTTGACGCCGCCGATCGAGGCGCCGGTAAAGACGACGCGGCCGAGCTCGGCCTTCTCGAAGTTGGCGCCGTCCAGCTTGGCGCCGCTGAAATCGGCGCGCTGCAGCTCGGCGCTGGCGAAGGAGGAGCCGGTCGCCGAGATCTCGTTGAACAGCGTGCGGTAGCCTTCGATGCGCTGGAACTTCGCGCCGTCGGCCTTCGAGCCGGCGAGCGAGGCGCGGGTCAGCGTCGCCTTTTCGAGGTTGGCGCCGGTCAGGTCGGAGTTGCGCAGGTCGCTGAAGGAAAGGTCGGCGCCGAACAGGTTGGCGCCGGCGCAGCGGGCTCTCGCGCAGGATGAGGTTGCTCTTGTTGCAGTCCTGCCAATCGATGGAGGGGGCTGCGGCGGCCTTGCAGTCGGCCGCGGCCGCCGGGCCTGCGCAGAGGCCGCAGGCGCTCGAGGCGCCAAGCAGCCCGACAAGGATGCGCAAGCGGCGGGCACGGAGCGTGCGTCCACCTTCGACGGATCGGGTGCTCGGCATTGCGACCTCCGTTGTTCTGCCCTCGCCAAGATATGGCCGATGCGGCAGCCCCGACAAGCGGCAACGATCCTATCGTGGCCAGGCCCTTCAATCATTTTCTTCATCCTCGGGCTTGGCCCGAGGAGACAATGCTACCGTCGGCAGGCGTTGGACTTGGCGCCCTTCGCGCAGTCGGTCACCGGCGGCTTGCCGCCGGCCAGCGCGCCGTCGGGAAGGGCGAGCGCGCCGAGCTGGTCACCGAAATGGTCGCGGGTGTTCTGGTCGACCATCGCCACCGGCGCCGAGATCGCCAGCCCTGCGGCCGTGCCGGCAACGGCGGCGACGCCGGCCGTGGCGGAGACGATCTGGTCGCCGAAGCCGACGCGGTTGTCGGTCAGCTGCTGTCCCTCGGACAGGCGCGAGCCGATCAGCTGCACGATCTGCGGCGACTCGGCGAACTTGGAGTGGTGAAGCCGGTCGCCCGTCGTCTTGATCTTGGTCAGGTCGATGACGGTGATGTCGTTGGCGGCGAGCTCGTCCTTGTAGGGCTCGGCCTCGGGGTCGATGGCGCCCAGCCGGGCGACGCCGCCCCAGACGCGTCGCGACACCGCGAGCGCGCGGTCGTCGCGCGAGACGAACAGCGTGAAGTTGGGGCGCGGCTCGCCCATGTCGGAGATCATCGAGCGGAAGACGTCGACGTCGACGTCGGGGGCGGCCAGCATGACGTTCTTGAACTTCGGCGGCAGGCGGCCGTTGCGGATCGCCATCTGCCGCAGCGATTCCAGCGCCAGCATGTTGCCCATCGAGTGGGCCAGGATGGACACCTCCTTCACCTGGCCGTCCTTCGCCAGGTACTGGAAGAGGCGCTCCAGCGCGTTGCGCGAATAGTTGGTGCTCTCGCGGTCGTAGCCATAGGCGGTCAGGCTGCCCCGCGACGGCCAGGTGACCAACACCGGCACGGCGTCGGTGCCGGAATCGTGGACGATCTGCGCCAGGCGGAAGACCGAATCCTCGAAGCGGTTGTTGAAGCCGTGAATGAAGACCAGCACGCTCTTGTCCCGCGACTTCTGGACCGCGTGGCCGAACCAGCCCTCGGCCGCGGCGCGGTCGATCGGATCGGCCTTGAGGGTGGCGAATTCGGTCGCCGGATCGGCCGGCAGGTGCTTCGGCCAGGCGACCTCGCCCGGCTTGCGCACGCTGTCCGGCGGCAGCGACACCGTGATGTCGGCGAAGCCGGGCTCAAGGCCGCGCTCGCCGGTGAACATCTCGCCGGGATCGCTGGCGCGGCTGCGCGTGGTGACGACCAGCATGTCGACCGTGCTGGTGCCGGGCGCACCCGCCGCCACCGGCACGAGCACGTTCTTCGGCCGCTCGGCGCAGCCGGCCAGGAACGATACGAGGAGGATGGCGACAAGGCTCGAAGAGGCGAGCGGGAAGACGACCCGAAGCGCACGGACGCAGACCAACCAAAGACGGACTTCCCCTCAATCAACGACCCGCACGGCCGACAGGTTTGCACAGATTTTCGGCCTCGTCACGACCCGACTGCCCGACCCCAGGTCGGCAGATCGCTGCCGCATGGCGGTTTTGCGGCGGCGGCAGGCGGTCCGGCGAGGCCATTGTCGGCTGGTACCACGGGAACAGCGATCGGAGAAGAAGGCACCATGCAAATCCGCTCCATCAAGGCCTACCGGATGCGCCAGCCCTTCGTCGACGGGCCCTACCGCATGTCGAAGGGACGGGTGGCGGACGCCTTCGATGCCGTCATCGTGGCGCTCGGCGGCGACGACGGGCTGACCGGGTGGGGCGAGATGGCGCCGCTCGGCACCTTCTATTCCGCCGCCTTCGCGGCCGGGGCGGCGGCCGGCGTGGCCGAGATCGCGCCGCATCTCCTCGGCCGCGACCCGCGAGCTCCGGCGGCGATCGGACGTCTCATGGACACGGTGTTCAAGGGCCACCCCTACGTCAAGTCGGCGCTCGACATGGCCTGCTCGGACCTCGCCGCACGGGCGGCGGGCGTGCCGCTGGTGACGATGCTCGGCGGCCGCGACGGGGAGGGGGCGGCGCTCTACAAGGTGGTCACCCACGGCGCGCCCGAGGCGATGGCGGCGTGGGCGGCGGCGATCGTCGCCGAAGGGTGCGGCCGGCTGCAGGTCAAGGTCGGCGGCGACGTCAAAGGCGATATCGAGCGGCTGACGGCGGTGGCGGGGGCGGTGCCCAAAGGCACCGTGCTGTTCGCCGACGCCAATGCCGGTTGGACGCCGTTCCAGGCGCGGCAATTCGCCGACGCGACGCGCGACCTGGACTTCACGTTCGAGCAGCCCTGCGGCTCGATCGAGGAATGCCTGTCGGTGCGGCGCGCCTTCGACAAGCCGATGGTGCTCGACGAATCCGTGCTGGGGCTCGCCGAGCTGCTGGAGATCCACCGCTCGGGCGCGGCGGACGGCCTGACGCTCAAGATCTCGCGCCTCGGCGGAGTGACGAAGACGCGGCAGCTGCGCGACCTGGCGGTCGAGCTCGGCTTCATGATCACCGTCGAGGATACCGGCGGGGCGGAGATCGACACGGCGGCGATGGCGCATCTCAGCCTGTCGACGCCGGAGGAGCGGCGGCTTCACGCCATCGCCTTCCACGAATGGGTGACCGTGCGCACCGCGGCGGCGCCGCCGCCGGTCGTGGCATGGCAGCTCGGCCTGCCCGACGGGCCGGGGCTCGGCATTGACGTGCTGGCGGAGCGGCTGGGCGAACCCTTCCTGGCGCTCGAGGCCTGAGGCCAAGACAAAAAAAGCCCCGCCAGGGAGGAGGTCGGCGGGGCTCTATTTGGTCGGCAATCTGGGAGGAGGTCGATTGCCGATGGTGCTATGGTAGGCAGTGCCTACCGATTCGGCAATCGCTACGAAAGCATATTAAAGTTGCAAATAGTCGAATGTGGCGTTTTTGCAACAGTCGGGTCGAACTCGGCGCGGGAAGGAACCCGGCGGCAGGCTGCCGGGTTACAATGCGGCTCCGGGATCGGCCCGGGTTGAGCAAGAGGGATCATCGCCATGGAAAGCGCAGGGGTAGGTTGGATCGCAGCGATCATCATCGGCGGCGTCGCCGGGTGGCTCGCGGAGATGTTCATGAAGAGCAACATGGGCGTCTTGATGAACATCATTCTCGGCATCGTCGGCGCCATCCTCGCCAACGCGATCTTGTCGCTGTTCGGCGTCGTGCTCGGCGGCTGGCTGGGCTATCTCATCGCCGGCTTCATCGGCGCCTGCATCATCATCGCCATCGCCCGCGCCTTCAGGCGCTAGCGCCCTGCGCTCAGGCGGCGGCGACCGGCTTCGACGGGACGAGCCGGGACAGCATCGCCTCCGCCTCGGCACCGCGCTCGGAGCGCTCGATAAAGCCGCCGCCCAGCACGCGGGCGGCGTCGCCGTCGTCGCCATAGAGAACGCAGGCCTGGCCCGGCGCGACGCCGGACTCGCCATCGGCCAGCTCGACCCAGATCGCTTCGCCCCGCTGCCTCAGGACGGCCGGGCGGGGCGGCCGCGTCGAGCGGACCTTGGCGAACAGCTCGAGGCCATCGGCGGGAAGCTCGGCGAGCGGCCGGTCGCCGAGCCAGTTGACGCCGCGCAGCACGATGCGGCGGGTGTCCAGCGCCTCGCGCGGGCCGACGATGACCGCGGGCCCGGTCGGCATCGAGATGCACCACGTAGAGCGGCTCGCCGGAGGCGACGCCGATGCCGCGCCGCTGGCCGACGGTGAAGCGCATGATGCCGTCGTGGCGGCCGAGCACGCGGCCGTCGATATGGACGATGTCGCCCGGTGCGGCGGCGCCCGGCTTGAGCTTGGCGATGATGTCGGAATAGCGGCCCTGCGGCACGAAGCAGATGTCCTGGCTGTCGGCCTTGGCGGCGACGGACAGGCCCATCGCGCTCGGCGGCCGCGCGCACGTCGGGCTTGGCCATGCCGCCCAGCGGAAAGCGCAGGAAGTCGATCTGCTCCTGCGTGGTGGCGAACAGGAAGTAGCTCTGGTCGCGATCGACGTCGACCGGCCGGTAGAGCGCGCGGTGCGCGCCGCTGCGGCCTGCTGCGCACATAGTGGCCGGTCGCCAGCGCCTCGGCGCCCAGCTCGCGCGCGGTGGCCAGCAGATCGGCGAACTTGACCGTCTGGTTGCAGGCGACGCAGGGGATCGGCGTCTCGCCCGCCGACATAGCTTTCGGCGAACGGGTCGATCACCGCTTCGCGGAACCGCTCCTCGTAGTCGAGCACGTAGTGGGGAATGCCGAGCGTCTCGGCGACCCGACGGGCATCGTGGATGTCCTGGCCGGCGCAGCAGGAGCCGGCGCGGTGCGTGGCGGCGCCGTGGTCGTAGAGCTGCAGCGTCACGCCGACCACGTCGTAGCCTTCCCGCTTGAGGAGGCCGGCGACGACGGAGGAATCGACGCCGCCCGACATGGCGACGACGACGCGCGTCTCTTCGGGGCGCCGCGGCAGATCGAGGCTGTTCGTCATAAGGTGTTCCAGGCTTGCTTCGGGCGGGTCATGCCAACGCCCGGAATATAGGTCAACCACCCCATCGGCGAAAGGCGCGGGACGGCGCATTGTCAATCACGGACATTTGTGATGCTCATATCACATTATGATCTATCTCATAATCGGTTTCTGTAAACTTTGAATCGCATTTCGAAGGTCCCGGTAACCTCTGCTTCGGCCCCCTTAACTATCATTACGTTTCGCTTACCAAGCGCTTAGGCAATTTTTAAAGCCGCGGCGTTAAGGTCGAAGTGATTGGGTCAGGCGAGTGTTGCGTAGAGAGTAGAATGACCGATCTGATTAGACCGCGTGTCAAATACGTCATAGGGCCGGACGGCAGCCCGCTGACGATTGCCGACCTGCCGCCCACCAACACCCGGCGCTGGGTGATCCGGCGCAAGGCCGAGGTGGTGGCGGCGGTGCGCGGCGGTCTGCTCAGCCTGGACGAGGCGTGCCAGCGCTACAAGCTGACCGTCGAGGAGTTCCTGTCCTGGCAGGCGTCGATCGACGAATACGGGCTCGCCGGGCTGCGCACGACGCGCATCCAGCAATACCGCCACTAGCCTCCCGAAGCCACGGACAGAGCAAGGCGAGCCGGCCATCGAGCCGGCTTTTTCGCTGGCCGGACCTCAGAGTCGCGTGGCGACGATGCGGCCGATCTCCTTCATGACGACATTGCGCTCGTCGGCCGAGGCCGGGGATTCGGCGAGATAGGCCGCCACGACGATCGGCTGGCGGGCTGGCGGCCAGACGACGCCGACGTCGTTGGTGACGCCGTTGTTGCCGGTGCCGGTCTTGTCGCCGATCATCCAGTCGCGCGGCATGCCGGCGCGCAGGCGTTCGAGGCCGGTGGTGCTGGCCATCAGCCAGGCCTTGACCTGAGCCCGGCAGCCGGCGGACAGCGCATCGCCCAGCACGATCTTCTCCAGGTCGCCCAGCATGGCGGAGGGCGCGGTGGTGTCGCGCGGATCGCCGGGTGCGGCCTCGTTGAGCTCGGGCTCGATGCGGTCCAGGCGGGTGACGAGGTCGCCGAGCGAGCGCGCATACTCGGTGAGGCCCGCCGGACCGCCGAGATCCTTCAACAGCAGGTTGGCAGCGGTGTTGTCGCTGACGGTGACGGCGGCATGGCAGAGCTGGGCGACGGTGAGCCCGGGGCTGCCGACATGGTCCTTGGTGACCGGCGACCCGTCGACCAGCGCGTCGGCTGCGAATTCGACCCGCCGGTCGAGGCGCTCCGAGCCGCGGTCGACGCGCGCCAGCACGGCGGCCGCCGCGAGCACCTTGAAGGTGCTGCACATGGGAAACCGCTCGTCGGCGCGATGCGCGAGGCGCTTGCCGGAGCCGGTGTCCAGCACCGCCACGCCAAGCCGTCCGCCCGACTTCTTCTCCAGCTCGACGAGCTCCGCCTCGGCTTCGGCCTGCGCCAGGCCCGCGCTCGGCCGGGCGACGCCCGCCGCGGCAAGCGTCAGCGCGCCGAGCAGGCTGCGGCGCGTCAAGGAGGTGGTCATGCTCGTGCTACTCCGGTCGGCGGGCTAATGTCCCCCGCCGCTGGCGGGAGGGCCGCCTTGTGCAGCCTGGAGGTGTGCGAATTATGGCAGGCGCGGGCCGCGGCTCGGCCGGGCGAAGCCGCAAGCGCCAGGCCGGTCAGCCGATCATGGCGTTGCGGCCGTCGCCTTCGCGCAGCTTGCTGTCGCGCGACTCCAGCATCTCGGCCTTGGACAGCTCCGCTTCAGCTTCCGAGAGTATGGCTTCGGCAGCACTCTTCTGCTGGGCCAGGTCGAATTGCGAGTTCTTGAGGTTGTCGCGGCGCAGGCGCGCCGCCTTGGCGAAGGTCGGATAGGCGAAGTGGTTGACGTCGGTGATGCCGGCCTTGCGCTCCTCGGCGGTGATCTGCACCTCGAGCTCGGACGCCATGCGGTCGAACTCGGCGATCATCATCTCGAGCTGGGCGAGTTGCCGCCGTTTCTCGTTCACCTGAAACTGCTTCAACCGAACGAGGTTTTCACGTGACTTCATGACCCGGAACTCCAGTACTCGAGCGAACGCGACCGCAGGCTGGTCCTCCTGGAAGGAGGGCAGCGCGAAGGAATGTCAACCGCCCGAATGCCATCCGGAAACAAATTCCTAAGAATCTCCACCGGCGGTAACCATTCGTTTACGCGCATTGTTAATCATACGTGGCAAGGGCTTAAGGCAGGGTAAAAATTCCAGTACATAACTGCCTCGCCCACGGGTGTGGAAAGACGCTGCGACCGACCTCCCGCAGGTCTGGTGCAGGCCAAGGGCAAAGTGGGATTCGTTATTAGATTCAAGAGGGTGTAGCCAGAAGCTAAAAGATCTGATACTGCTTCGCGAAGCGGAATTAGATTTTGTTAACCATTCGGTGGCAGCCTCGAAACTCAGGCAAGCACTGCGCCGTTTCGACAGTCGCGAGCGTCGGTCCGGTAGCAGAAAGGGGATTGGAATGCGCGTTCTGCTGATCGAAGACGACAGCGCCACCGCGCAAAGCATCGAGCTGATGCTGAAGTCGGAGAGCTTCAACGTCTACACGACCGACCTCGGCGAAGAGGGCGTCGACCTCGGCAAGCTCTACGACTACGACATCATCCTGCTCGACCTGAACCTTCCCGACATGTCCGGCTACGAGGTGCTGCGCACGCTGCGCGTCGCCAAGGTCAAGACGCCGATCCTGATCCTCTCCGGCCTGGCCGGCATCGAGGACAAGGTGCGCGGCCTCGGCTTCGGCGCCGACGACTACATGACCAAGCCGTTCCACAAGGACGAGCTGGTCGCCCGCATCCACGCCATCGTCCGCCGCTCCAAGGGCCACGCCCAGTCGGTCATCACGACCGGCGACCTGATCGTCAACCTCGACACCAAGACCGTCGAGGTGGACGGCCAGCGCGTGCACCTGACCGGCAAGGAATACCAGATGCTGGAGCTGCTCTCGCTCCGCAAGGGCACGACGCTCACCAAGGAGATGTTCCTCAACCATCTCTATGGCGGCATGGACGAGCCGGAGCTGAAGATCATCGACGTCTTCATCTGCAAGCTGCGCAAGAAGCTCGCCGCGGCGACCGGCGGCCAGAACTACATCGAGACGGTCTGGGGCCGCGGCTACGTGCTGCGCGAGCCCGAGGACATCCGCGAAAGCGCCTGATCCGGCGCTGCAACGCTATCCAGTACGCGGAAGGCCCGGGCGACGCGGGCCTTTCTTCGTTGTGGCGAAGCTTCGGGTGTCGCGTTCCGGGGGCTCGGCCGTCAGGCGGTCCTGCAGGCTGCGGAAGCGCTCCAGGAGTTGCGGGCGGTTGAACGGCTTCAGCAGGTAGCCCTGGGCGCCGGCGCGCTTGGCGCGCATGATGGCGCCGATATCGACCTCGGTCAGGCAGATCGCGATCTGCGGCCGCACCGGCGCTTCGATCGCCCTGACGCGGCGGATGAACTCGACGGCGGACATGTCCTGGAGGGAGCCGTCGACGACGATGATGTCCGGCATGTCGTCGATGGCACATATCGAGCGCGTCGCAGCCGCTCGCGGCTTCGACGACGTTGAGTCGGGCCCGGCGAGGATCCGCTTGGCGACCTTGCGGATGACGCTCGAATCGTCGACGAACATGCAGCGCTTCATCCGATCCCCCGTTCCTCATGCCGGCCGCAGATGCGTTCCCGCGGCCGGCGGAAGCCTAGCGGAGCGGCTGTAAAGAAGGCGCGAATCCGTTGCCGTAAAATTTTCCGTACGGTGGAGAAAGCCGCTGCCGGCCGGCGCCGTCTTCTCAGGCGGCGGTCAGCACGATCTCGTCGGCGGTGGCGCGGATGGTGATCGTCATCTTCGCCTCGCGGGCCAGAAGCAGCGTGTAATAGGGCTGCACGGCGTGCGCGTCGATCGGCTCCTCCGGCTTGTGGCCGGAGTGCATCTCGAGGAATTTCGGCGGCACCCGCACCATCGGCCCGCTGGCCGCCAGCGTGAAGCGGGGCTCGGTGTCGAGGTCCTCGAGCGTCGACGGTGATCTTGCCGCCGCGCGGGATGGCGGCGTTGGCAATGAGGATCAGGTTGAGCAGCAGCTTGACCTTGTTCTTGGGCAGCAGCGCGCGCTTGCCGTTCCACACGAGCTCGGGCTTCTCGTTCTTCAGGAAGGCGATGGCGACGCCCTCGGCATCGCCGGTGTCGATCAGCATGCCGGCCGAACCGGCAGCGCCGAAGGCCAGCCGGGCGAATTGCAGGCGGGCGGACGCGTTGCGGGCGCTGATGCGGATGAGGTTCATGGCGTCGGCATCGGCGCCGCCCTCGTCGAGCAGCTCGAGCCCGTTGTTGATGGCGCCGACCGGCGAGATGATGTCGTGGCAGACGCGGCTGCACAGGAGCGCGGCCAGGTCCGGTGCAGAAAGGGTGAAAAGATCGGCCATCGTCATGTCTCTGCTCTCGCACGCTCATCGGAACCGGGGCCTCGGCCCGGCGAATCACTTCCTGCGCTCCTTTGCAGATTGGTACACAGGGCCAGTTCGGGCATCAAGGAAGCGGCAGGCGAAATGCTGCGCCCGCAAGGCGGGCGAAACCGCAGCGTATCGGCGAAACGAGGCGAGAGCCACCCCCGCGCCGGCGGCGGCTTAAGGGTTGGCAAAGGAATACGCGCCTAAGCTTCGCCACGACCCCGAATCACGCGGCCGCCAAGAGCCGCGAACCCGGGTGAGGCGCCCTGCGGATCTGCTCCCGGACGGAGATTTGGAAGCATGTTCCCCAGACTGATCGACCGGAGCGCTCTCCGGGCTCGCGCGGCGCTGCTGTTCGCCGCCTTTCTCATGCTCGCCTTCTCGTCGACCGCCTCGCGCGCCGAGCAATACTCTGCGCAAGAGATCGTCGATGCCGGCCATACCTTCTTCGGCGCCACCTCCGGCGGGCTGGCGACGCTGGTCGAGAAGGCGTTCGCCTCCTACGGCCTGCCCAACGGCTACGTGCTTGGCGAGGAGGGCTCGGGCGCCCTGGTCGGCGGCTTGACCTATGGCGAGGGCACGCTGTTCACCAAGAATGCCGGCGACCACAAAGTCTACTGGCAAGGACCGTCGCTCGGCTGGGACTTCGGCGGCGAAGGCTCGCGCTCGATGATGCTGGTCTACAACCTCGACGACACGAACAGCCTCTATCGGCGCTTCGTCGGCGTTGCCGGCTCCGCCTACGTGGTGGCCGGGCTCGGCTTCAACGTGATGAAGAACGGCAACGTGCTCCTGGTGCCGATCCGCACCGGGGTGGGCGCGCGGCTGGGCGTCAATGTCGGCTATCTCAAGCTGACCCAGGCGCCGACCTGGAACCCGTTCTGAAGTCTTAGACCGGTCGCGCCGCAGCTGCGGCGCGGGCGGCCGCGGCTTGACATCGCCAGGATCGGCGGGCAATCCCGGATTGTCGGCCCGCCGCCTGGCGCGGGCGCGGCGGCGTCCGAGTGCGGGGGTCACGCGTGGTACAGTCGATCCTGTTCTTCATCCTGGGCTTCCTGGCGGCGACGCTGATTTCGCTCGCCGTGGCGCCGCCGCTTTGGCGGCGCGCCGTCAGGCTGACGCGGCGTCGGCTCGAGGCCTCGCTGCCGCTCAGCCTCAACGAGATGCAGGCCGAGGCCGACCGGGCGCGCGCCGAAGGCGCAATGACGATCCGCCGCCTCGAGGTCGACGCCAAGGCGCTCAAGGAGAAGCTGACCACCCAGTCGGTCGAGCTCAGCCGCCTGCGCGACGAGGTGCAGCGCATCAATGGCGACTCGGCGGCGCAGACCAGCGCGCTGGCCGGCTTCGAGGGGCGGGTGCCCGAGCTGGAGCGGGCGCTCACCGCCCGCGACGCGCAGATCGAGGCCCTGTCGCAGCGCCTGGCTGCGGCGGAGACGGCAGGAGAGCAGCGGGCTGGCGAGCTGGAGCGGCTGGACAAGGACCTCGAAGAGGCGAGCTTCGCCTCGTCGAGCCGGAAGATCGAGCTGGCCGGCCGCGATTCCGAGATCGAGCGGCTGTCGACCGACCTGTCGCGGCTGCGCAGCGAGCACCGCGAGGCGGAGCGGCGGGTCGTCGACGTCATGGCCGAGAAGGACGCCGTCGAGGAATCGCTGACGGTCGAGCGCATGCGCTCCGCCGATCTGCGCAAGCGCCTGGAGGCGGTGGATGCGGCCGCGGCGTCGCCGACGTCGCCGGAAGGCCCGATGGGCGAGGCGCTGCTTGCCGGCGCCGGCCCGGAAGAATTGCTGCAGCGGGCGGACGGCGAGGCCGGCGGCACGCTCCAGCGGCTCTCCGCCGAGCGCGACCGGCTGGAGAGCCGCCTCACCACGATCACCCGCGAGAACAAGCGGCTCAGGGCCGCGGCGCGCAGCGAGCCTGCCCTCGGCGACGCCAACGGGGTGGGCGGACCGGCTGCCGATGCGGCGCTGCGCGAGCAGATCCAGAAGCTCGCGGCCGAGATGGTGTCGCTGACGGCGATGCTGGAAGGACCGGATTCGCCGGTCGACAGGGCGCTCTCCAAGCCTGCGGCGGGCGGCTTCGGCTCGGTCGAGCAGGCCGGCCAGAGCCTCGCCGACCGCGTCCGGGCCTTGCAGAAGGCGGCGCGGCGCTAGACGATCCCGAGTGTGACTAGACCGTCCCCTCCTGGAGGCGGTGCAGGGCGATCGCCGAAGCGGTGGCGACGTTGAGGCTGTCGAAGCCGGGGCGCATTGCGATCCTGGCTGTCGTCGTGGTCGCCAGCACGGAGGCGGGGAGACCTTCCCCTTCGGTTCCCAGATAGAGCGCCATGCGGTCGCGGCGGACGACGTCGCGGATGTCGACGGCACCGCCCGGTGACAAAGCGAGGCCGGAAAAGCCGTGGCGGGCGAGCGCGGCGCCAAGCGCGCCGACGTCGGCGGCCGACGCGAAGGGCACGGTGAGGACGGCGCCGACCGAGACGCGGATGGCCTTGCGGTAAAGCGGATCGCAGCAGGTGCCGTCGAGCAGCACGGCAGCGGCACCGAAGGCGGCGGCATTGCGGAACAGGCCGCCCATGTTGTCGTGGTTGGAGATGCCGACCAGCGCCAGCACCAGCGCCCGCGCCGGCAAGGCCGAGAGCACGTCGTCGACCGTCTCGGGCGCTGGGTGCCTGCCGATCGCCAGGATGCCGCGATGGACATGGAAGCCGGCAACCGCCTCGAGCAGCGCGGCGTCCGCGACATAGACCGGCAAGTCGGGTGGCGCGCGGCCGAGGATGTCGGCGAGGCCCGGCAGCCGGCCCTCCAGTACCAGCACCGACTCCGGCCGCGAAGCGGCTGCCGCGAAAGAGGATGTCGAGCACCACCTTGCCTTCGGCGACGAAGCGGCCCTGGCGGCCGACGAGGTCCCGCTCGCGCAGCGCGCGATAGGCGGCGATGCGCGGGTCGTCGGGGTCGACGATGCGGATCGGCTGCATGGCCGCGGCTGATGCCCCAGAGCGCAAGGACGCTTCTTCGAACCGTCCTTGCACTCTATCCTCTTGTTTGAGCATGATCTTTTTCAAAAACCGGCATCCACTTTTTGGGATCATGCCCTAGGCGCGCAAGGCCGCATGCAGGCCGTGGACGATGCCCAGCACGTGCTGCTTGCGGTCGAGGTTGTAGGTAATCGCGTCGTCGGTCGTCGCCAGTGTCGATTGCCACACCTCGGCCAGCCGGTTGGCTCGCCGACGGTCGCCGGCCCGCGCCGCCTCTCCGGCCGCCCGCGAGATGACGTCCTGCACGTAGCGGTTGAAGATTTCGAACTGGATGGCGCGGTCGCGCCCAGCCACGGCGTCGGCCAGCCGGTGCGCCTTGGCGAGGTTGATCCGCTCGCCGCCGACCAGGGCGTCGAGCGCCTCGGAAATCTCGAGCCCGCCATAGTGGGTGAGCAGGATCGCCTCGCGCGGGCTGCCGGCGGCGCGCTCCGCCACGGCGGCGGCCGTGGCAGCCGCGATGGGCAGGCCGGCGCCTTCCACTGCCGCCGCCAGTTCGGCGGGCGGCAGCGGGTGGAACAGCATGACCTGGCAGCGGGAGCGGATGGTCGGCAAGAGGCGGCCGGGGGAATGGCCGATCAGCACGAAAAGCGTGCGGCGCGGCGGCTCCTCCAGGTTCTTGAGCAGGGCGTTGGCGGCATTGGCGTTCATGTCTTCGGCCGGGTCGACGATGACGATGCGGTGGCTGCCGTCATGCGCGGTCATGGCCAGGAAGCGCGAGACGCGGCGGACCTCGTCGACGGTGATCACCGACTTGAAGCCCTTGGCCTTGTCGTTGACCGGCCGGGTCAGGTGCAGGACGGCGGGATGGGCGCCGCTCGCCACCTGGCGGAACAGCGCGCTTCCCGGCTCGGCCTCGGCAAGCTCTGCAGGCGCCGCCGCAGGATCGGGATGGACGAGAAGGTGGCGGGCCAGGTGGTAGGCCAGCGTCGCCTTGCCGATGCCCTGTGGCCCGGCAAACAGCAGCGCGTGCGGCAGCTTGCCGGCGCGGTAGGCGGCGGCGAGCGCGGCCCGCTGGTGCTCGTGCCCGAACAGCAGCGGCTGCTCGGCCGGCTCGGGGACGTTCTCGATGGTGTCGTATTGCTCGGGCGCCAGGCGTTCCAGGATCATGGCGCGACGACGCTCGGCAGCACGTCGGCGCGGTCGAGCGCATCGAAGGTGGCGCCGGCCACGGCGCTCTCCACGGCGGCCGGGCTCGCCGCGGCGTCGATCACCACGCAGCGCTCGGGCTCGGCACGGGCGATGGCCAGGAAGGCCTCGCGGCGGCGCTGGTGGATGGCCAGCGTCTCGCGCTCGAAGCGGTCCGCCGCGCCGTAGCCGCGCCGGGCCGCCGCCCGCGCCAGGCCCTCGGCCGGATCGAGGTCGAGGATCAGCGTCAGGTCGGGCACCATGCCGTTGACGGCGACGCGCTCCAGCGCCGCCATGAAGCGCGGGTCGAGGCCGCCGGTCACGCCCTGATAGACGCGCGAGGAATTGAGGAAGCGGTCGCTCAGCACGATCGCCCCGGCGTCGACCGCCGGGCGGATCACCTGCTCGACGTGGTCGGAGCGGGCGGCGGCGAACAGCAGGGCCTCCATCGCCGGCCCGAACGGCTCGGCCGCGCCGGACAGCAGCACGTGGCGGATCGCCTCGGCACCCGGCGAGCCGCCCGGCTCGCGGGTGACCAGAACGTCGAAGTCACGGCCCCTGAGCTTGGTGGCGAGGCGGGCGATCTGCGTCGACTTGCCTGCCCCTTCGCCGCCCTCGAAGCTGATGAAGAATCCGCGCGTCAAGACCCGCTCTTGATTGGTTGGCCGCCTGTGCTTGTCTTATGGGTTCGCTCGCCGAGGCGCAACCTCAGATGGGCCTCTTCAGCGCAGCCAGCCGATCAGGAGCTCGCCGACGGCGTCCATGGCGCGGCGGTGGAGCGGACCGACCGGCACGTCGTCGGCAGCGAAGAGCGGGGTTTCCTGGCTGAGCGTGTCACCGATCCAGACCTTCAGGCTGCCGACCCGCGTGCCGGCCTCCACGGGCGCCACCAGCGGCCCCTCGTAGACGATGCGGGCGATCAGCCGCTCCTTGTTGGTGATCGGCACGAAAATGGCCACCGGGCCGTCGGCCCTGAGCGGCACGCTGGAGGCTTCGCCGCCATAGACCTGCGCTGCCCCGACCGGCTCGCCGGCGGCGAAGAGCTCTGTGCGCTCGAAGGCGCGCATGCCCCATTCCAAAAGCTTGCGGGCCTCCTCGGCGCGCTCCCGGTCGGTCTTCATGCCGCTCATGGCGGCAAACAGCCGCTTGCCGTCGCGACTGACCGAGCCGACGATGGCGAAGCCGGACTCTTCGGTGAAGCCCGTCTTCATGCCGTCGGCGCCGATGTTCATGGCGAGCAGCGGGTTGCGGTTGCGCTGGGTGATCTTGTTCCAGGTGAAGGCCGGCTCGGAATAGAAGCGGTAGAAGTCGGGATAGGTCTTCCAGATGTGGAGGCCGAGCTCGGTCAGCTCGCGCACGGTCACCACCTGGCCCTCAGCCGGCAGGCCCGTCGAATTCTTGAACACCGAGGTCTCGAGCCCCAGCGCCCGGGCGCGTTCCGTCATCAGCTGGGCGAAGTTCTGCTCCGAGCCCGCCATGCCCTCGGCGATGATGATGCAGCCGTCATTGGCCGACTGGACGATGACGCCCTGGATCAGGTCCTCCAGCCGGATCGTCGACTTGAGCTCGGCGAACATGGTCGAGCCGCCGGACATGGCGCCGCCCGTCCGCCAGGCGTTCTCGCTCACCTGGAAGGCGTCGTTAAGCGTCAGTCGACCCGCCTTGATGGCGTTGAACACCACCTCCATGGTCATCAGCTTGGCGAGCGATGCCGGCGGGATCGGCTTGTCGGGGTCCTTGGAAAACAGGATCGTGCCGGTCTCGGCATCGATCATGTAGGCCTGGGTGGCCTTAGTCTCGAAGAGCTGCGCGGCGGCCGGCTGCAGCGCGGCCGCCAACATCACCAACAGGCCGGCCAGCCAGGACATTGCGCGGACGAGGCGGCGGATGGTCACGGAAATCGACGCGCCCTCGAGGCTTCACTCGCCGGCGAGGTTAGCAGGCGGCGACGGGCCCGATCAACCGGCCGCATCGGACGAGCCAGGGTCCGGCTATTCGCGAACCGTGATGGCGTCAGGGGCGCCATGGGCCCAGGCCGCCTCCAGGACGGCGTCGATGTCGAGCCGCCCGTCGGGATAGACGTTGACCGTGTACCAGGTCCGGCCGTTCTCGGCCGATGCCTCGACGGTCGCCCGCCCAGCCTCGGACAGCGCCTTGACGAGCGCCAGCGCCTCGGCCTTCGAGGCGAAGGAGCCTGCCGCGACATAGGGCATCGCGGTCGCCTCGGCCGGCACCTCCGCGACAGGCCGCTCCAGGGCGGCGAAGGCGCGGGCGGCGGTCGAGATCGGCTGCTCGGCATAGGACATGGTGGCCAGCGCCACCTGGGTGGTGGCCGGGCCGCCGCCGGTAAGCGGACGCTCGGGGGCGATGGGGCCGAAGGCGGGCAGGGCGAAATCGGCGCTCTGCGGGCTCGCGACGGCCGCCGTCAGCGTCGGCTTGGCGTCGGACATCACGCCCGGAAACGCGTCGGCAGCCTGGCCGACGCCAAGGCTCGGGGTCGGCCCGTTCATGGCGATCATGACGCCGGTGGGCAGGCCGTCCGAGGGGTCCGGCGCCCGGTTGCCGGGCTGGTAGGAGGCCATCAGATAGCGGTCGTCATGCCCGTCGAGCGGCGCCCGCCCGACATACTCGACCTTCACCTTCGCGGTACCGCTGTGGGTGTAGTCGAGCAGCTCGGCCGCCCGCTTGGACAGGTCGATGATGCGACCCCTGGCATAAGGCCCGCGGTCGTTGACGCGCACGATGACGGAGCTGCCGTTGACGGTGTTGGTCACCCGGGCATAGCTCGGCAGCGGCATCGTCGGATGCGCCGCCGTCAGATGGGTCATGTCGTAGATTTCGCCGTTGGCCGTCAGCCGGCCATGGAAGGCGTCGCCATACCAGGACGCCGCGCCGACCTTTCTGTAGCCCTTGTCTTCCTTGGGATAATACCACTTGCCGGCGACCTTGTAGGGCTTGCCGAGCTGGTCGCGCCCGCCGCCCCTGGGCAGCCGGGTGCGCAGGTTCGAGACCTTGGGGCTCGCCTTGCCGTAGACCGATTCGGGAAAATACTCTTTCGAGCGCTTCTTCTGCACCATCGACTGCGATGATGTGGAGCAGCCCGCCAGGGAAACGGCCGCGATGGCCAGAACGGCAAACGAGGAAGCTCTCACGAGTTGCCGTCGCGTCGATACTCTCATACCTGGATGATCCCCGAACTCTCCACGGCGGCCTCGTAAACCCGATCGCCACCGGCAGTAGATGCCGGCACGCCCGGTCTCCCGCGCCAACCCCGATCTCCATCGTGCACAGGGATTGCTTACGGACCAATGAACGGATTATGTCCGGAACGAGGCAAGAATGTGGCACGCAGACTCTTGGTCGGCGCAGCAAGCCGCGCCGGCATGCCAGGATTGTCGACAGTCGTCAGTCGACAGTGCCTATCACCGGGCTCGCCGGCTCTCGCACCGGCGGAAATTCGGAGACCACCACCCACAGGATGGCGCCTGCCAGGATCACCGCCTGCACCGGCGCCCATGTGCGCGCCGCCCGCGCTTTTTTGCGCGCCTCCACCACTTCACGGACCCTTCCGTCGTCCTGCTCGAAGTTCATCGCATTCCTCCCGCATGAGCCGCAATTGAGGACAAGGAGGGGCAATGCAACTTTCGTGCCAGGAATTCCGTCTCGGAATGATGCAGTTCGGCTGAGCTAGTTCCGGACAGCTGCCAGCACGGGACGCCCGGGCGACCGCAAGTCCGTCTCGGCAAAGATGTCGCCGAGGGTCAGGAACAGGCGCTGAACGGCATCCGAACGGCAGCTGTAGTAGATCATCTGCCGGTCGCGCCGGGTATCGACAAGGTCGAGGCTGCGCAGCTTGGCGAGGTGCTGGGACAGCGCCGACTGGCTGAGCGCCACTTTCTTGGCGATCGAGCCGACGGTCATCTCGCCTTCCAGCAGATGGGCCATGATGGCGAGCCGCTTGGCGTTGCCGAGCAGCATCAGGAATTCGGCGGCATCGTCCGCCTTGATCAGCAGGTTCTTCGAAATCATTTTACCCCCAAAGGTTCAACCGCCGGCGGCGGCCATGGGGGCTATGGCAACCGACGTCGCAACATGCTTCACGCCCTATGCGTGAACTCAAATGCAAGCGTCAACTTGCAAACAATTCCGATGCAGTCAAATCACAAACATTACATTAATTGCAGATTGATTCTGCCTCAGCCTCTCACAGAAAGCATCCGACGCCCCTCTGCGGCGAGCTCGACCAGCGTTTGCCGGAGCGCTGCGGCGCCGTCGAGCGGCCGCGGGAACCAGATCCGCGCCAGGTCGTCGCCGGCGGCGAGGTCGATGCCTTCGGCGTCGATGCCGGTGAGCGTCCACTCGCCGGCCGGCTTGCCGGCGAAGGCCTGCGCATAGATCGCCACCGCGTCGGCATGGTCGGCGTTCATGTGCTCGATGGCGCCCTGCTCGGCGCCGTCCAGGCCGGCGGGAACGGCGGCGAGCAGCTCGGCGGCGCCGAGCCGGTAGGCCTTGCCGAAGCCGCCCACCAGGCTGGCTTCCAGCGGCTCCAGCCGGAAATAGCGGAAATCGGGCAGGTCGGCGTAGAGACGTGCCTTGGGATTGCGGTTGAGATAGCGGCGGGCGGCACGCGCGCGCTCGTCCGAGCCGGCCGGAAGCTCGACGGCGCGGCAGGCGAGGCTGAGCCGCGGGTGCGCCAGCGGATCGCCCTTGCCGGGCTCGCCGACCAGCAGCGAGGCGCGGGGGTCGGCAAGCAGCGCGCCGGTGTGGGCGGAGAGCTGCGACACCAGCAGGAGCGGCGCGCCGTCCTGGTCGGTGGCCATGCCGACGCGGCTTGCCATGGGGGCGCCGGTCGCCGGGTCGAGCACGGCCAGCGCCGCATACCGCGCGGTGCGAACGAGCGTGCGGGCGAGGCGGACCGCCTCGGCATCGGTCTCTCGCAGCACCTGGCGCTTCTCTTCCATGGCCGGTTCCTTCCCACTCATCCGAGGATGCCATCGCCGGCGAGGCGCTCGGCCTCGGCGCGGACGATGCCGAAGCGGCCGAGCGCGTCGAAAGGGCACCCCTCGGCGGCCGGCTCGGCGAGGCGGAGCGGGGTGCGCGACAGGCGAGGCGCGGGCGCCGGGCGGCGCAGCCCGCCCGCCGCCTCCACATGCGCCTCGCGGGCCACGCTGTGCGGGTGCCGAGGCGCCTCGGAAAGCGCCAGCACCGGGGCCACGCAAGCGTCGGTCGGCTCGAACAGGGCGCTCCACTCGGCCTGCGTCGCCTCGCCGAAGCGGGCGGCGATGGCTGCCCGCATGGCCGGCCAGGCCGGGCGGTCGTACTGGCGCGCGGCGAGGTCGCCGTCGAGCGGCAGCAGGCGTGCGAACTCGGCGAAGAAGCGCGGCTCCAGGCAGGCGACGGCCATCCAGCGCCCGTCGGCTGTTTCGTAGGTGTCGTAGAAGGGGGCGCCGGAATCGAGCAGGTTGGCGCCGCGGCGCTCCTGCCAGAGGCCGGCGGCGAGGAAGGCGAAGAACGGCGCGGCGAGCAGCGATGCGCCGTCGACCATGGCGGCGTCGACGACCTGGCCACGCCCCGACGAGAAACGCTCGAACAGCGCCGCCAGCACGCCGGCCAGGAGCAGCATGGCGCCGCCGCCATAGTCGGCGACGAGATTCAGCGGCGGCAACGGGCGGCCGCCGGCTGGGCCGATCGATGCCAGGATGCCGGTGTAGGCGAGGTAGGTCAGGTCGTGGCCGGCGCGGCCGGCCAGCGGCCCGTCGCGGCCGAAACCCGTCATGCGGCCATAGACGAGGCGCGGATTGGCTTCCGTCAGCGGCTCGGGGCCGAGGCACAGGCGCTCCATCACGCCCGGCCGGAAGCCTTCGAGGATCACGTCGGCCGCGGATGCCAGCGCGGCGACGAGGGCGACGCCTTCGGGCCGCTTCAGGTCGACCTGGAGGACGGCGCGGCCGTGCCGGTCGAGGTCGTGGGGCGGCGAGGGCGCCAGGAAGGGGCGGTCGGCCTGGCGCCGCTCGATGCGGAGCACGTCGGCGCCGAACTCGGCCAAAAGCAGCCCGGCGAGCGGCACCGGGCCGAGCCCGGCCATCTCCAGCACCTTCAGGCCCGCCAGCGGGCCGGCGGGCGCCGGCTCGGTCACCGCGGGGCCATGCGGATGGCGCCGTCGAGGCGGATGGTCTCGCCGTTCAGCATCTGGTTCTCGACGATCGCCAGCGCCAGGGCGGCGTATTCCGACGGCTGGCCGAGGCGGGAGGGGAACGGCACCGAGGCGCCGAGCGAATCCTGCACCTCCTGCGGCATGCCCTGCATCATCGGCGTGTCGAAGATGCCGGGGGCGATGGTGACGACGCGGATGCCCGAGCGCGCCAGGTCGCGGGCGACCGGCAGCGTCATGCCGACGATGCCGCTCTTGGAGGCGGCATACGCGGCCTGGCCGACCTGGCCGTCGAAGGCGGCGACGGAGGCGGTGTTGACGATGACGCCGCGCTCGCCGTCAACCAGCGGCTCCGTCTCGGCCATGCGATGGGCGGCGAGGCGGATCATGTTGAACGTGCCGACGAGGTTGACCGACACGACCTTCAGGAAATCGGCGAGCGGGTGCGGCCCGTCGCGGCCCAGCGTCTTCACGCCGATGGCGATGCCGGCGCAGTTGACCAGGATGCGCAGCGGAGCACCGAGGCCGGCCGCGGCCTCGCCGACCGCCTCGGCGGCCGCGGTGTCGCTGGTGACGTCGCAGGGCAGCGCCATCGCGCCGATGTCGGCCGCCACGCGCTCGGCCCGTTCGAGGTCGATGTCGAGCACCGCCACCTTGGCGCCGCGCGCGGCCAGCGCCCGGGCCGTGGCCTCGCCGAGGCCGGAGCCGCCGCCGGTGACGATTGCCCCCTGTCCGCTGGGATCCATGACGCTCTCTCCCCGATCTTCTCGCTGACGGAAGTGTTGGTCCGCGGGCGGCGAAAGTCGAGGCCCTTTCTCGCCGGCCGCTACTCGGCCATGCCGGCCTGGCGCAGCGCGCCGAGATAGCGGTCCATCACCGCTGCATCCTTCCAGGGAACGCCGGCGCGGGTGCGGGCGATCGTGGTGCCGGGAGCGACGGCCAGGAGGTCCGCCAGCGCAAACTCCGCGGCGTCGGCATCGCCGGCCATGGCGTGGCTCGCCGCCAGCAGCCGGTGGCCGGTCGGGAAATCGTGGCTCGAATGGATCGCCTTGGCCGCCCATTCGGCGGCTTCGGGATAGCGCCCGTCGACGAAGTCGGCGAGGCCCAGGAAGGCGTAGGTCCAATGGTTGGCGGGGTCGCGCGGGCTGAGCCGCAGGGCCTCCTTGAGGTGCTTGCGCGCCTTGGCCGGCTCGGAGACGAAGGCGTAGTAGCCGCCGCCCCACATATGGGCGGCAGCCAGGTTGGCGTTGAGGGCGAGCGCCGTCTCCAGCCGCCGCGGCGCGTCGTCGAAGTCGCGGGCAAACAGCATCACCGCGCCGAGGATGGTGTGCGCCTCGGCGTCGCGGCCGTCGAGCGCGACGGCCTCGCGGGCCATCGCGTGGGCCTCGGCCAGCGCCTTCAGCGGGTCAGGCGCCCAGCCGTAGAGCACGTCCCAGATGTCGCACATGGCATGGACGACGCGGGCGCGCGCCATCGAAGGATCGAGCGCCACGGCGCGGCGGGCGAGGTCCTTGGCGATGCGGTTGCTCTCCGGGGTCAGCCGCATGGCGTGCCAATTGGCCTGCATGACGAAGTCCCAGGCGCCCATGGCCGCCGGGTCGGTGCGGCGGGCGCGCTCGAACTCGGCGCCGAGCAGCTGCGGCGCCACCACGCCGACGATGCTGGTGGCGATTTCGTCCTGCACGGCGAAGACGTCGTCGAGCTCGCGGTCGTAGCGCTCGGCCCAGACGTGGTTGCCGGTGGTGGCGTCGATGAGCTGGGCGGTGATCCTCAGGCGCGAGCCGCCGCGGCGGACGCTGCCTTCCAGCACGTAGCGGACGCCGAGCTCGCCGGCCACCTGCTTCACGTCGACGGAGCGACCCTTATAGGTGAAGGTCGAGTTGCGGGCGGTGACGAAAAAGGCCTGGTTGCGCGCCAGGTCGGTGATGATGTCCTCCGAAATGCCGTCGGCGAAATACTCCTGGTCGCGGTCGGAGCTCATGTCGACGAAGGGAAGCACGGCGATCGACGGCTTGGCGGCCGCCGTCGCGCCGCCGGCGGCGGGGTCGGGGCCGTCGGGCATGATCTCCAGGCGGACGCGGTAGACGCGCACCGGCTTGCGGATGTTCTTCACACGGCGCTCGCCGAGATCGTCGAAGGCCAGGTCGAGCTTGCCCACCACCTGCTCGAAGACGCTGGCGGTGACGAAGACGCCGCCCGGCTCGGCCAGCGCCTCGAGCCGCGCCGCGATGTTGACGCCGTCGCCCAGGATGTCGTCGCCCTCGATGACGATGTCGCCCAGGTTGAGCCCGGCCCGGTATTCGATGCGCGAGCCCCGCGGGAGCTCGGCCTCGCGGGCGGCGATGCCGCGCTGGATGCGCACGGCGCCGTCGAGCGCCGCGACGACGCTGGAGAACTCGACCAGCAGGCCGTCGCCCATGGTCTTGACGATGCGGCCGCCATGCTCGCCGAGCGTCGGGTCGATGATCGTCTCGCGATGCTGGCGCAGGCGGGCGATGGTGCCGGTCTCGTCGACCTCCATGCGGCGCGAATAGCCGACCATGTCGATGGCCAGAATGGCGGCGAGCCTGCGTTGCGCACGGTCGGGCACGGTCGGTCCTGTGGCGATTGAGGGCGGCACCATAGAGCCTTTCGCCGTCGGCGGGAAACCCCGAGCTCACGGCTTGAACGGGATGGTCGTCCACACCCGGAGCTTGGGCGGGCGGTCGTGATCGACGAACATGGTCTTGACGATGACGTCGCGCCGGCTGCAGCGGCTGCAGACGAACTTGACGCTTTCGAGCGGCGTGCCGAAGCCGGCGATCTTGGCGATGTCGCCCGCCCGGTGATGGCCCACCTTGCGGCAGTGCCGGCATTCGACGACCAGCAGCATGCCGTGCCGGGCTGCCCTGCCGACGCTGTCCATCGGGCCTGCCACGCCTGCCTACTCCCCGTCGCGTCCCGGCAGCGGCAGAAGGCCGAGGTCGGCGGCCCGGAAATCCGGCTCGCGGCCGGCGACGACGGGCAGCGCCTCGTGGATGGCGTCGGTCACCGCATGCAGAGCGAGGTAGGGACGGCCGGTGACGTCCAGGCGTCCGTTGATCTCGATGATGGTCTTGCGCAGCTTCAGAGCGTCGCGGATCACACGCTCTGCATCGGCCATAAACAGGGTCTTGAACCGGCCCTTGCGACGGTTTGCCATGGGTTCCGCTCCTGTGACGAGGCTCGAAGATAGGAACATATGCCTCTGGCGGTCAATGGCGCGGCGATGAAATTGTTCCCGGTCTGTTCAGAAACAACCCTGAGCTGTGATCGCCTCAGCGGGGCTCGCGTTCCAGGACGAGATAGTCCGGGTCGAAGCTGCAGCGGTCCTGCAGCCGCTGCCAGTCGAGGATGGTGACGCGGGCGTCCTGCCAGCGCACCAGCCCTTCCTTGCGCAAGGTCTGCACCATGCGGTTGGCGTGCACCACGGAAAAGCCGATGACGTCGCCGAGCTCGGCCTGGGTGAGCGGCAAGGTGAAGGTGAAGTCCTCCGCCAGTCCGACGGCGCGCAGGCGGACGAACATCTCGCACAGCAGGTGGGCCAGCCGCTCGGGGCCGTCGCGGCGGCCGATCGAGACGATCCACTCGCGGTGGATGGCGGCGTCGATCAGCGTCGCCAGCCAGAGCAGGCGGGTCAGGTGCGGGAAGCGCTCGGTGACGACGCGCAGATGGTCGTGCGGGACCTGCGCCATGCGGACCGGCGACAAGGCGATCACGCCATGTGCCATGTGCTTCAGCAGGAAGCTGTGCAGGTCGACGAAGTCGCCCGGCACGTGCAGGGCGACGATCTGCCGTCCGCCGTCGGCGAGGATCTGCGAGCGGGCGGCGGTGCCGTTGACGACGAGCGAGCTCACGGCAGGCCTGGACCCCTCCTTGACGATCATGTCGCCGGCGGCGAAGTCGACCTCGCGCGCCGGCAGGTCCCTCAGGACCTCCCGCTCTTCGTCGGAAAGGATGTCGCGCTGCTCGAGAGCGCGGATCAGGACGTTGGCCGTCATGGTCAGGGGAACGTCGCGCGGCGGCAAGCGTTCCCGGCCGCCGGCCCGGTCACTCCTCCGGCTCGGTGGTGAACTGCAGCGGATAGCCCTTGGCGCGGCCGGCATCGGTGGCGCGCGTCGCCTTGGTCTCGGCGATGTCCCTGGCGAAGACGGCGACGACGCACACGCCGCGCCGATGCGCGGTGATCATGACGCGGTAGGCCTGGTCCTCGCTCAGCCGGAACTCCGCCTTCAGCACCCGCACCACGAAGTCGCGCGGCGTGTAGTCGTCGTTGACCAGGATGACCTTGTGCAGCTTCGGCCGCTCCGTCTTGGGGCGGACCTTGGCGCGGGGTTTGAGGAGGGTGTCGTCCATGATGGCGTCGTGCATCGGCGGCGCCCGTCAGGGGACCGCAGCGGCCGCAGTCTGTCACATCCCGAACGCCGGGTCCATCCGGCCAGGCGCGTTCAGGCGGCGCGGCGCAGCACCGCCGAGAGCACGTCGCGGATGCCGATCGCGCCGACGAAGCGCGACTGCTCGTCGAACAGCGCCACCGGCGAGGTCTGCGAGCGGTGCATGGCGAGCATCACCGTCTTCAGCGAGGTGCCAGGGCGGGCCCAGAACACCTGCGGCGTGTCGTCCGGCAGCTTCTCCATGTCGTCGCAGGAGACCCAGACGGCGGGCCGGCCGTCGCGCTCGGCGGCGGCCACCAGGCCGTCCTTGTCGATCTTGAAGCGGGTGGTCTTGCGGCGGTCGAGCCAGAGCCAGCCGCGGCCGGCCGCTTCGAGGTCGCGCCGGTCGCGCATGACGTTCCAGGCGGTCAGCACCGACAGCGGGTTCACGTTGGCGATGAAGTCGCGGACGTAGTCGTTGGCGGGCCTGAGCACGATGTCCTCCGGCGCACCGGTCTGGACGATGCGACCGCCCTCCATGATGGTGATGTGGCTGCCGATCTTCAGCGCCTCCTCCAGATCGTGGCTGACGAAGATGATGGTCTTCTTCAGCGTCGCCTGCAGCTGCAAAAGCTCGTCCTGGAGCTTGGTCCGGATCAGCGGGTCGAGGGCGGAGAAGGGCTCGTCCATCAACAGGATCGGCGCCTCGGTGGCGAAGGCGCGGGCCAGGCCGACGCGCTGCTGCATGCCGCCGGAGAGCTCGTGGGCGTATTTCTTGGCCCACGGGTCGAGGTTCACCAGCTTGAGCTGGCGGGCGACCCGGTCGGCGCGCTCGGCATCCGGCATGCCGGCGAGCTCGAGGCCGAGGCCGACGTTCTGCTCGACGGTCCGCCAGGGCAGCAGGCCGAACTGCTGGAACACCATCGCCACCTGGTGCTGCCTGAGGCGCCGCAAGGTGGGCTCGTCGCAGGTCACCACGTCGACCATGCGCTCGCCGTCGCGCACCAGCACCTGACCGCGGCTGACGACGTTGAGGCGGTTAACGGCCCTCAGCAGCGTCGACTTGCCAGAGCCCGACAAGCCCATCAGGACGGAAATCTCGCCCTCGTGCACGGTCAGATTGGCGCCGGCGCAGCCCAGGATGTTGCCGGTCTTCTCCAGGATCTCGGCGCCGCGTGGCGCCCTGGTTGACCATGGCGAGCGCCGCTGTGGTGTCGTTGCCGAAGACGATGTCGACGTTCTTGAAGTCCACCGCGACGTTCATTTCTTGTCTCCCACGCCCAGGCGGGTCATCCGGTCGAGCACGATGGCCAGAACGACGATGGCCAGGCCGGCCTCGAGGCCGAGGTCGATCTTGCGCGAGCCGAGCGCCCGGTTGATCTCGGTGCCGAGCCCGCCGGCGCCGATCAGGGCGGCGAACACCACCATCGACAGCGACAGCATGATGCATTGCGTCAGGCCGGCCATGATGGTGGGCAGCGCGGCCGGCAACTCGACCTTCCAGAGCAGCTGGCGGCGGGTGGCGCCGAAGGCCTCGCCGGCCTCGATGATCGCCTTGGGCACCGAGACCACGCCGAGATGGGTCAGCCGCACGGCGGTCGGGATGACGAAGATGATGGTGACGATCAGGCCCGGCGCGTTGCCGAGGCCGAACAGGGTCAGCACCGGGATCAGGTAGACGAAGGTCGGCAGCGTCTGCATGAGGTCGAGCACCGGCAGCATCACCCGGTAGACCTTCGGCTTGTGGGCGGCCCAGATGCCGAGCGGCACGCCGATCAGCATCGAGGCGGCGGCGGCCGCGACGACCAGCACCAGGGTCTCGACGGTCTGCTTCCAGAGGTTCTGGTTGATGATGAACAGCAGCCCGATCGCCACGCCGACGGCGAGCGCGCGGGAGCGCTGGAGGTACCAGGCGAGCAGCGCGATCAGCGCCACCAGCAGCACCGGGCGGCAAAAGAAGCAGCGTGTCGACGAGGCCGTCCAGACAGAAAGTTGAGGCCGTTCGAGAGCCCGCGGAAGAAGACGTTGAAGTTGTCGGTCAGGAAATCGAAGAAGGCCTTGCCCCACGGGCCGATGGGAATCTTGTAGGAGGCCAGAAATTTCGAGATCGGATCCATGGTCCCCTCTTGATGATCCCCTGCATCGCCCCCGACAGACGCCCGCGGGGCGTCCGTCGCCATCTTGTCACAGGAAATGAAAAAGGGCAGCCATTTCTGAATGGCTGCCCCTGATCAAGCCGAAAGCCGGCCGGTCGAGGGAGATCAGCCCTCCAGCGCCGCCTTGGTGGCGGCGGCGGCATCGCCGCCGTCGAAGGTGGTGACGCCCTGGATCCAGGGGCCGGCGACGTCGGGATGGGCCTTGAGCCAATCCTTGGCGACGGTCTGCGGATCGCCGCCCTTGAGGATCAGGTCCATCATCTCGTTCTCCATGGAGAGCGAAAATTTGAGGTTCTGGATGAACTTGCCGACGTTGGGGCACTCCTGGACGTAGCCCTGGCGGACATTGGTGTGGACGGTGGCGGCGCCGAAGCCGGAATCGCCCATGCCGTCGAGATAGGTGATCTTCATCTCGCCCATCACCGGATGCGGCGTCCAGCCCAGGAAGACGATCCAGGAGTTGTCCTTCATCGACTGCTCGGCCTGGGTCAGCATGCCGGCCTCGGAGGATTCGACCAGCTCGAAACCGTCGAGGTTGCTCTCGGGCTTGGAGATCATGTCGAGAATGATGCGGTTGCCGTCGTTGCCGGCCTCGATGCCGTAGATCTTGCCGTCGAACTTGTCCTTGAACTTGCCGATGTCGGTCAGCGTCTTGACGCCGGCCTCGGCGACGTAGGTGGGCACCACGAGGCCGTAGCCGGCGCCCTCGAGGTTCTGCGAGATCGTCTCGACCGAGCCGTCCGCCGTGTAGTCCTTGATGTCGTTGGTCATCGACGGCATCCAGTTGCCGAGGAAGACGTCGACGTCCTTGTTCTTCAGGGACGCGTAGGTGACCGGCACCGAAAGCTGGATCACCTCGGGCTCGTAGCCGAGCGCGGCGAGCAGCACGGCGGTGACGCCGGTGGTGGCCTGGATGTCGGTCCAGCCGACATCGGAGAGGCGGACCGCCTTGCAGCTCTCGGGGTCGGCGGCGAAGGCCGCACCGGAGGTCAGAACCGCCGCCAAGCCAAGCGCGGCGGCAAAGGATTTCATTGACGACATTGCAGTTTCTCCCATTGAAGCTCGCGAAAAGCGGAGTGTTTGATCTTGTCCCGCTTCGAGTGGCGCGAGCCAAACACCATTTTGTGGCCGATTTCAAGCGGCTCGTCCAGGCGGCCCGCGGCGCCCGCTTGCCTCGGAACGACATGGGGTGGGGGGTGGCGGCGCGGCTTGCCGGCTTGCCAGGCAAGCGGGTGCCCGGTCAATGCGCGGTCCGCAGTCAGCAGCAAGAGGCCCTCCACATCGCACTGGGCGAGGAGGAGGCGGTCGAAAGGGTCGCGCGTGGATGGGCTCGGTCGGGCTTCGACCATAACGTGGCGAGAAGTGATGTCGAGGATCGCGGCGCCGATGCGGGCGATCCAATCGGGAAGCCGTTCGAGGGGCAGTCGCGCGTCGAGCTTGCCCAGGCGCACCTTAATGGCGATCTCCCACAGGCTGGCAACGCTGACCAGGGCCTCGGCGCCGGGTTCGGTCAGGATCTTGGCAAAGGACGGGTAGCGGTCGCCGAGGTCGCCTCGGGAGAGGCCCAGCACGACGTGGGTATCGAGTAGCAGCCGCATGCTAGGGCAGCGGGCGAAGGAGGAAATCCTCCGCCAGCGGCGCGTCGAAATCGTCGGCGATCCACGGGAAAGGATCGGTGATCCCCAATTCGTCCAGAAAAGCCCGGCCCGCCTCCAGGTCGAGACCGCGCCCGTGGCGATGCGGCACGAGGTCGAGCACGGGATGGCCGTTCCGCGTCACGACGATGGTCTCGCCGCGCTCGACGCGGCGAGCGAGCTCGGTCAGGCGATTCTTGGCTTCCTTGATCGAGACGGCAGTCATGCCCGCAAAGTAGCTACCTATGGCTACGGACGCAAGCCGGCTCGAACGGTGCGCTGCAGCCGCTTTCCATCGCCGGGGGGCGCCCCTATATTCGCTCACCGACCGGTGGCTCGCGCTTGGAGGAAAGATCCGATGGCCAGCATGCAGCATTTCGACCAGGAGATCGCCAAGACCAAGGCCCAGGTCGAGGAGATGCGAGGCCAAGATCGAGCAGTCGGGGAGCGTGCTGGAGACGCTCGCCAAGGCCGACAAGACCATCGGCTCGGCCGATTTCGACATCGAGAACGCCCGCATCGAGGACGTCGTCAAGCAGCAGAAGGTGATGGAGGCGAACATCGCCGACCTGATCATCGGGCTCGAGGACGCCACCAACGTGTTCGGCACCGAGTTCGAGAGCATGAAGAACTACACCGGCTGGGAGAGCGTGGTCGGCATCTTCTCCGAGCAGGCCAAGCAGCGCATGCGCACCGACCGCGTGCGCAACATGTCGCTGGCCGGCAACCTGCAGGAGCTGTTGTCCAAGTCGGACACCATCGTCGGCATCCTGAAGGCCCAGAAGCAGGTGCTCGACGCCCGCTACAAGACCTCGGAGGCCAGCCTTGCCCAGGTTATCGAGCGCCGCAAGGCGACGATGGAGAACCTGACGTCGACCCAGAAGCGGATCGAGGAGCTCAACCCGCTGCTGCTCGACATCGAGAACAAGATCGCCGCATCGACCAACCAGAAGGAGCGGACGCAGCTCGAGGGCGACCGCTCCAAGCTCGCTACCGAATACAATGAGAGGCAGGCCAAGGAGCAGGAACTTGCTTGGCGGAGAGCCAGACGCTGGAGCGCTACACCTCGATGTTCCAGACCTTCGTGGATTCGCTCAACAACCAGATCGCGGCGCAGAACACGCTGATCAACAAGCTCACCATCGACACCGAGCAGCGCATCGTGCTCTACAAGGCGCTCGAGGACAGCCTGAAGACGGCCGCCCAGCAGGACGTCGCCCACAAGATCAACACGCTCGGCAGCCAGGTCGACACCACCGCCGAGGAGACCATGGCCGGCATCGGCGCAGCCGCGCAGAAGCACATCGGCGACCTATTGGAGCTGCACGAGAAGAACATGGTCGCCACCGAGGACATCCAGCGCCGCAAGAAGCTCGCCGACGACGCGTTCGCCCGCCGTTTCGACGAGGTTATGCGCAAGCACAACGCCGCCGACTACGTGGGCGAGACCTGATCCGGCCGAAATGCCCGACGCAGCCTCCTCGCCGCTCGCCGGCGCGGCGCCCGCCGCGGACCCCGCCGAACGCTATTTCGCGGCGATCGCGGCGGCGCTTGAAGGGCTCAACATCTTCATGCGCGACGACCGCTCGCCGCTCTACCGGCACGACCTGGTCGCCAAGATCGTCTCCGGCTACATCGGCCGGCTGGAGCGATCGTTCTCGTCCTGGCGCAACCGCCTGGGCTTCATGGAGCGCTTCAAGATCTCGCGCGCCGACTCCGGGATTTCCGGTGTTCCAGAACGTGCTCGAGCTGGAGAACGACCGCCGGCAGGCGCCGGAACGGCTCGCCAACATCCCCGAGCCGGACACGCTGCGGGCCGAGATGGCCGACTTCATCCTGCGCCACAAGGAGTTTCCTGCGGCGCTGCAGCGGTCGATGGCGGAGCGGCTCTACTTGGAGGACATCAAGGACGGCGACACCTTCGGGCCATTCACGCTGGCCGAGACGGCGGCGGTGTCGGTCAACCCGAAGACCGGGCGGCCCTACTATCTCGTCCACTGGGCGACCTTCGACGGCAGCGCCAACCTGCCGCTGATCTACATGGCGACGGTCGAGGATTCGTCCGAGGCGATGGTCTCGCAGCTGGTCGACGACAGCGGCAAGCTCGACGAGACGGTCAACATCCCGCTGCCGGTGGAAGGCCTGCTCAATCCCGAGCTCGCGCATCGCTTCGACGATTTCACCGAGAAGAACTCGGCCTATTCGCTGTCGCCGGCGACGATCGCCGGCAATCTCGACAAGGATTTCGAGACGCTTCACCCGACGCAGCTGCGGCGGTTCGTGCTCGGTCCCTTCTATTCGAGCGGCATCACCGAGAACAATTCGGTGGTGGCCGAAGTGCTCTCCAAGGTGCGGCGGCCGGAGAACGCATGGCTGCTCACCTGGACCCTGCAGGAGGTGTTCTCGCAGTCCGAGAAGCCCGGCCGCCGAGGGCTGTGGTCGAGCGACAAGGCGACGCAGGAGTTCTACATCAACACCGACGACCTGGAGGCGGCGCGGCAGGGCGTGTCGAGCTACGAGAAGCATGCGCTGATCCCGCACGAGGCCTACCAGGCGCTCTATGCGGCGGGCGAGGCGCAGACGATCTTCGCGGGCTACAAGGTGCATATCCTGTCCAAGGGGCAGGTGATCAGCGACGTCTGACCCGGAGGCAGAATGGACACCGGCCTGACCACGATCCCCGAAGCCGACATCGAGAAGCATCGCGGCACCGCGCAGGCGATGATCACCCGCATCGTCGTGCTGGAGGAGGGCGGCAGCTCGACGGCCGCGCTCGCCGGCACCGGGCGGCGCTTCGTGCCTACGGTGTCGACCGGCGGGGTGCGCAAGACGCGCGAGGTCGAGCTTGCCAAGACGGTGGCGGCGATGCGGCCGGAGGATCCGCTGCTGTCCGTCGTCCAGCAGACGGTGCTCGTCAGGGCGCGGCGCGGCCTGGCCGTGGCGCTGGCCGTGGCCGACGCGTTCGCCCAGGGAAGCGCGCTGGAAGCGTTGCAGGCCCGCAACAAGCGGGCGCCGCTCGAAGGCGAGGAGGCAGCGACCTTCAAGACGCTGCAGGCGGCCGCGGCCTATGTCGCCGCCTTCGCGTTCGCCTCCTACCTGCTGCAGACGATCGACGGCGAAGGGGAGCCGCCCAACGACCTCGCCGAGCCCGACTACCTCTTCGACACGCCGCCCGATGCGCTGAAGGCGCTGGTTGCCGGGCTCGACCGCGCGGTCGCCGGGGCGAAGGACGATGCCGACCTCGCGCAACGCGCCGGGCCTTCGCCCGCCTCGCCATCGACGGTCTGTTGACGCGCAAGGGCCGCTTCGACGGCCTCGGCGAGTTCGAGAACGCGCATATCCGCATCGACGCCGACGATTTCACGCTCGACGGCTTCGACGTGGCGCCGGGCAAGCGGGCCAAGCCGCTGGTCATGACGTTCAAGAAGCCGGAGGAGGTGGTCGGCAACCACATCGCCAAGTACCAGTCGGTGAAGCTCGCCAAGATGCTCGTGGCCTACGATTTCGAGCGGCAGCTGAACCCGTTCGTCGAGCTCGGCGGCTTCCTGTTCACCTTCATCGGCGACGGGGCGCCAGGCACCGGCAAGACCACGCTGATCCAGATGATCGCCGGGCTGGTCAGCGGCTATTGCCAGGTGGCCGGCTATCCGTTCGTCTACGAGAATTTCGGCGTCGACCAGATCTCGTCCTACCAGGGCAAGTCGGGCCAGAACTGCCGACAGTTCATCAACACCGTCCTCAACCCGCGGGCGATCGGCTTCGGCACCATCGACGACATCGACCAGGTGGCTGCCAAGCGCTCCGACGACCGCGCCTCGGCCGGCCAGCAGGAGATCACCGGCGTGCTGATGGACGCTTTCGGCGGCGCCGGCACGGTGGTGCGCGGCAACGCGAGCTTCGGCATGTTCTCCAACTATCCGGAGAACGTCGACGATGCGCTGCGCCAGCGGGCCGGCGCGCGCTGGCTGGTGGACGGGCCGCAGACGCGCGACGACTACATCGACATCTTCGTCCTGCTCGCCGGCAAGAACCACGAGATCCCGCTCGGCGAGCATGCGCTCTACGCCGCCCAGGAGATCAAGCGGGCGGTCGGCGAGGCCTATGCGGCGCATGAGCGACCGCAGGAGGATGGGCTGGCCCAGGTCTACGAGCGCTTCATGAAGGACAATGGCGAGCCGAAGACCATGGCCGACATCGGCACCTATCTGCACATGATCAAGGAGGCCGAGCCGCGCTTCACCGGCCGCGCCATCAAGAACGTCACCGACGCCATCAAGATGCGGGCGATGGACATCGAGCTGCCGGACGAGTGGTTCGCGACGCCCGAGGCCTTCATGCACAAGGGCTACGACGAGAAGAAGGCGATGATCGAGGAGCTGCGCGGGCCGTTCACGATGGAGATGGTGATGCAGGAGGTGAACCGCTACGCCGACAGCGAGTTCCGCTACTCCGACCGCGCCGACGACGCGGCCGTGTCGCGCCTGCTGCGCGACGCCAGGCTCAGGGAACGGGCGGTCCGCGAGATGGAGGAGCTGAAGGCCAAGGGGTTGTGGAATGCCTGAAAGGGCGCCAAGCACGGACCTCCTGCGCGACAACGAGCTGATCTACGGCCGCTTGCTGCAGATCGAGGAGAAGCATCTGGTCGAGCGCTACAACAAGGCGCTTGCCGCCTTCGGCCTGCCGCCGACCAAGCTCGCCCGCTTCCAGATCGACCGCACCGGCTTCTCGCCGGAAATCGCCGAGGAGCTGGGCGACGCCTCCTATCTCGACCCCAACGAGGTCAACCGTCGCTTCATCATCCTGACGCCGGCGCAGGTCGACCTGCCGGTGGTCCACACGGCCTTCTCCAACACCTCGCAGCTGGTCTACGAGTTCATGACCCGCAACCAGCGGGCGATCGATGCGCTGACCATCAAGGACGTGATCTACGGCGAGATCGAGGATTCGGTCGCCAAGGTGGAGAGCATCGAGGACCTGCTGTCGATCAACCAGGTGGAGTTCCGGGTGCTGTCGGCCGAGGACGTGCTCGGCAAGGCGGCCGAGCTCGGCACGCTGGTCGACCGGCTGAAGCAGGAGCCCGACGCCTGGCGGGACAGCGCCATGCTGTCGCGCATGGTGGAGCTCGCCAAGGTGACCGGCGACATCCGCGAGAACGCGCTGGTGCCCGACCAGGTGATCTTCCGCCACAACGCCTTCTGGACCAGCCATTTCGGCGGCCTCTACGTGTTCATCGATCCCGACGTCACGACGGTGATCAGCGACCCGGCGGCGCCCGGCTTCCGCCGCTCGCGGCCGTGGCAGGTCTCCTACCTGTCGATCCGCGACGCCGACCGGGTGTTCCGCTTCCTGGCCGGCAGCGGGCGGATCGACCTGCCGCGGGCCTCCTGGATCGAGACCTCCGGCTATCTGGAGCACCGGGCCGAGATGGCGCTGCAGGGCGCTGATCCAGAAGCTCGAGCCGGAGCGCGACCTCGGCAAGGCCGACAAGGTCTGGCTGCAGACCTGGATCCACAGCCATGCCGATCTGATCAGCCGCGAGGGAACCTTCCCGTTCCTCAACGCCGCCAAGCGCGAGATCGCCCAGCTCGGCCAGCTCAGGATCGAGGACCTGCCGCCCGAGCACCGCTTCCTGGTGGTGCGTGCGCGGCCCGACCATCCCGACGCCTGGCTCACCAACCGGCTGATCTCCGACTTCGTGCCGGACGACTTCGTCTCCCGCTACGTCTTCAACAAGCAGGGCTTCTACCGGGACTACGAGGGCTTGGAGCGAGGTGCAGCGCGCCGGCGTTGTGGAGACGCTCAAAAGCACGTATCTCAAGGACAAGGAGGCATTCCGGGCGCGCCTCTACGGGCTCAAGGACTGAGGGGACAGCGATGCTCGATCCGATCGTCAACTTCTTCACCTGGGTGTTCCAGTGGATCGGCCGCGGCATCGGCTGGGTGATCGGCATCCTCCTGTGGCCGTTCCTGTGGGCCGGCCGCTGGTACGTGCAGCGCGGGTGGATCCTCAAGCTGGTGGTCGGCCTGGTGCTGCTCGGGCTGATCGCGCTCTACGCCAACTTCATCTACGCCACCCAGTGGTGGATCAACTTCAACCCGAACTATGTCGACGCCTACAATTTCGCCCGCTACGCCAACGCCGCGAGCCAGCCGGTGGCGCCGGAAACCGGCGAGATCGTGCCCCAGCAAGGTGCCGCCGCCGGGCAGGCCACCACGGGCGAGGGCCAGGCGCGCACCTGCCGGCCTTCGGCGATCGTCGACGTCACGGCCGACCTGGTCGACTTCAACGTCAACCAGAACGCCTGGATCTCGTCGATGATCCTCTACAAGCTCGGGCTGTTCGGGATGCCGTGGGACAGCACGCCGTTCTTCGACAACAAGGCCTCGTTCCAGCGCGGCATCAACCAGGCGGTGCGGCGCACCGCGGTGGAGCTGGTCGACACGCTCGGCCGCGTGCGCGGCACCAGCCAGGTCGATTCCGGCCTGCAGGCGGCGCGCGGCAATCTGCAGTTCGACGAGTCCACCTGGTATTTCGGCCTGTCGCCGTTCGGGCCGAAGACGCCGACGCCGAGCTTCTACCGGGCGGCGATCGGCGACCTGCAGGGCTTCAACGACCGGCTGGAGAAGTGCCAGGCGGTGTTCGACGCCCGCGCCGACAACCTCCTGCAGTTCATCGACCGCGTCGCCAACGACATCGGCGCCACCTCCGCCATCCTCCGGGAGCGGTCCGAGAACTACAATGCCGGCTGGTTCGACCCGCGCGCCGACGACCGCTTCTGGTTCGCCTACGGCCAGCTCTACGGCTATTACGGCATCCTGAGAGGCGACCCAGGCCGACTTCCAGGACGTGCTCGTGCAGCGCGGCCTGCACGCAGCTCTGGTCGCAGCTCGACGACCAGTTCCGCTCGGCGCTGCGCATCCAGCCGCTGATCATCTCCAACGGCGACGAAGCGGGCTGGATCATGCCGTCCCACCTCGCCACCATGGGGTTCTATGTGCTGCGCGTGCGCTCCAACCTGGTCGAGATCCGGCTGGTGCTCGACCGGTAGCAGCGCGCATTGGGCAGGCGCGATCCACCGCTCGCGAGCGCACCGGTCGCCGCTTTCGCACTCATAAGATGTCCAGAATTGGTGGGAAAGCTGTCGCTTTTCGCGCATTCGGCGCCTGTTTTGGGACGGCGCGCAAGGCGGGGCTCGGGCATCACTCGGCGCCGGTTGGAATTCGTGGCAATGGGAGCGCCGTCATGGCCGAAGTGAAGTCCGACATCGAGATCGCACGCGCCGCCAAGAAGAAGCCGATCCAGGAGATCGGCGCCAAGCTGGGCATCCCGAGCGAGCATCTGCTTCCCTACGGCCACGACAAGGCGAAGATCTCGGCCGAGTTCATCGCTTCGAAGCGCGGCGCCAAGGACGGCAAGCTGATCCTGGTCACCGCGATCAACCCGACGCCGGCCGGCGAGGGCAAGACGACCACCACGGTCGGCCTCGGCGACGGGCTCAACCGCATCGGCAAGAAGGCCGTGGTGTGCATCCGCGAGGCCTCGCTCGGACCGAACTTCGGCGTCAAGGGCGGTGCGGCCGGCGGCGGCTATGCGCAGATCGTGCCGATGGAGGACATGAACCTCCACTTCACCGGCGACTTCCATGCCATCACCACCGCCCACAACCTCCTGTCGGCGCTGATCGACAACCACATCTATTGGGGCAACGAGCTCGGCATCGACACGCGGCGGGTCGCCTGGCGGCGCGTCATGGACATGAACGACCGGGCGCTGCGCGAGATCATCTGCTCGCTGGGCGGGGCGGTGAACGGCTATCCGCGCGAGGCCGGCTTCGACATCACGGTGGCCTCGGAGGTGATGGCGATCCTCTGCCTGGCCACCGACCTCAAGGACCTGGAGAAGCGGCTCGGCGACATCATCGTCGCCTACCGGCGCGACAAGAGCCCGGTGTTCGCCCGCGACCTCAAGGCCGACGGCGCGATGGCGGTGCTGCTCAAGGACGCCATGCAGCCCAACCTGGTGCAGACGCTGGAGAACAACCCCGCCTTCGTGCATGGCGGGCCGTTCGCCAACATCGCCCATGGCTGCAACTCGGTGGTGGCCACCACGACGGCGCTGAAGCTCGGCGACTATGTGGTGACCGAGGCCGGCTTCGGCGCCGATCTCGGGGCGGAGAAGTTCTTCGACATCAAGTGCCGCAAGGCCGGGCTGAAGCCGGCGGCGGCGGTCATCGTCGCCACCGTTAGGGCGATGAAGATGCATGGCGGGGTCAAGAAGGAGGACCTCGGCAAGGAGAATGTCGAGGCGGTGAAGAAGGGCTGCGCCAATCTCGGCCGCCACATCGAGAACGTGAAGCAGTTCGGCGTGCCGGCGGTGGTGGCGATCAACCATTTCCACAGCGACACCGACGCCGAGGTCCAGGCGATCAAGGAATACGTCGCCGCGCGCGGCGAGGAGGCCATCCTGTGCCAGCACTGGGCCAAGGGCTCGGCCGGCATCGAGGCGCTGGCGCACAAGGTGGTCGAGCTGGCCGAGAGCGGCGCCTCGCAGTTCTCGCCGCTCTACCCCGACGACATGCCGCTGTTCGAGAAGGTCAACACCATCGTCAAGCGCATCTATCGCGGCGACGAGGCGATCGCCGACAAGAGCGTGCGCGACCAGCTGCACGCCTGGGAGGCCGCCGGCTACGGCAATCTGCCGGTCTGCATGGCGAAGACCCAGTACTCCTTCTCGACCGACCCCAATCTGCGCGGCGCGCCCACCAACCACACCGTGCCGGTGCGCGAGGTCAGGCTGTCGGCCGGCGCCGGCTTCGTCGTCGTCATCTGCGGCGAGGTGATGACCATGCCCGGCCTGCCCAAGACGCCGTCGTCGGAGAAGATCTTCCTCAACGAGGCGGGCCAGATCGAAGGCCTCTTCTAGGAGGAGAGGCCGGATGGAGTCGGAGCGTCGAGGAAATCGTCGGCGACACGCCGGGACATGTATATACATATCCGGTCTATCGCTTCCGCGGCCGTGGGGAGGGCGCGCCGAGCGCCTATCTCCAGGCGGCGTTGCACGGCGGCGAGCTGCCGGGAACGGTGGCGCTCGACCGGCTGATGGAGCGGCTTCGGCAGGCCGAAGGCGAGGGACGCATTCGTCGGCGACATCACGGTGGTGCCGACCGCCAACCCGATCGCCCGCGGGCAGGAGCTGTTCGGCGAGCTGCAAGGCCGCTTCCACCTCGGCACGCGCATCAACTTCAACCGCGACTTCCCGCTGCTCGACCGTCCCGATGCGGCGCTGCTGCCCGAGCCGAAGCTCGACGCGACGGTCGACCAGCGGCTGAAGCGGCGCCTGGTCGAACTGTCGATGGGCCACGACATCGTGCTCGACCTGCACTGCGACGACGAGGGCGTGCCCTATCTCTACGTGCACAAGGCGCTGTGGCCGGCGATGGAGGACTGCGCCGCCGCCATGGGCGTCGCGGCGGTGGTGCTGTGGGACGGGCCCGGGGGTGGCGCCTTCGAGGAAGCGGCGATCCATCCCTACCTGCAGCTGCCGAAGGACGAGGCCGGCCTGGCGCGGCGCGTGGTGACCACGGTCGAGTTCCGCGGCGTGCGCGACGTCGAGACGGCGTTCGCCGAGGCCGATGCGGAGGGGCTCTACCGGCTCCTGGTGGCGCGCGGCGTGATCGCCGACGACAGCCTCGCCCCGGTGGGGACGTTCCGCGGCGTCGCGGCGCCGATCGAGCATATCGAGATGATCGGCACGCCGGTGGCCGGTGCGGTGCTCTACGACGTCGTGCCGGGCGACCGCGTCGAGGCCGGGCAGCGGGTGGCGACGATCGTCTTTGCGCCGGGCGAGCCGGACGGGCGCCTGGAGCTTTTCTCGCCGCAGGCCGGCTTCGTGCTGACGCGGCGGGCGACGCGGGCGCTCGGCAAGGGCGCCGACGTGCTGAAGCTGGTGGGCGACGCGCGCAGCGCCGACGCGCGCAGCGGCGTCTTGGAAGACTAGAAACCGGCCCGCCCGGTCACGGCATCAGCTGGCCGCCATTCACCTCGATCACCTGGCCGACCACGTAGCCGCTCATGGCGGCCGAGGACAGGAACAGATAGGCGCCGACGCAGTCGTCCGGCGGTGCCGACGCGGCCCTGCGGCACGCCGGCCACCATCGCCTCCATCTGGGCCGGCGTCGAATAGCGCTCGTGGAAGGGCGTGGCGATGACGCCCGGCGCCACCGCGTTGACGCGGATGCCGTCGCCGATCAGCTCCTTGGCGAGCCCGCGGGTGTAGTTGGAGACGAAGGCCTTCGACGAGGCGTAGAGGCCGGCACCGCCGCCGCCGCCATTGCGGGCGGCGACCGACGAGGTGTTGACGATGAAGCCGCCCTGCCGCCGCAGGAACGGGATCGCCGCATGGCAGGCGGTGACGACGGAGCGCGCGTTGAGGTCCATGACCCGGTCGTACTGCTCGTCGGTCATCTCGGCATAGGGCACCCGGCCGAGCATGCCGCCGGCATTGTTCACCAGCCCGTCCAGCCCGCCGAAATGCGCCGCGGCCTCCTCGACGACCCGGCGGACGTCGGCGGAGCGGCCGAAATCGCCTGCCAGGAGCTGCACGTCCGCGCTTCGCCTCGCGGAGCTCGGCGGCCAGCGCCTCGGCGGCGTCGCGGCTCTGGTTGTAGTGCAGGCCGACGCGGCAGCCCTGGGCGGCGTAGGCGCGGACGAGTGCGGCGCCGATGCCGGTCGATCCGCCGGTGACGAGCACGGCCTTGCCGGCCAGATCGGGAAAGCTCGGGGCGGTCGTGGGCATGGTGACGTCCTCTGCGGTCGGGGTCCGCCACGATGCGGCGCCGGCCTTGCCGCGTCAACACGGGGCGGCTACGCTTGGCCGAACGTCGCGAGGGGACGGCCATGCTCATGCTTCTGGCACTGCTGATCGGCGTCGTCGCCGGGCTCCGGTCGGCGACTGCGCCAGCTGCCGTCAGCTGGGGCGCCTGGCTCGGCTGGCTGCCGCTCGGCGACAGCTGGGCGAGCTTCATGGGGCACTGGGTGGCGGTGGCGATCTTCACCGTCGCTGCGCTCGCCGAGTTCGTCGGCGACCAGCTGCCGTCGACGCCGAGCCGCAAGGTGCCGCAGCAGTTCGGCGCCCGGCTGGTGTCGGGCGCGCTGGCCGGCGCCGTGCTCGGCACGGTCGGCGAGATGCTGATCGGCGGGCTGATCGCTGGCATGGTGGGCGCCGCCGCCGGAACGCTGGGCGGTGCCGAGGTGCGGCGCATGCTGGCCAAGGCGCTCGGCCACGACCTTCCCGCCGGGCTGATCGAGGATGCCGTCGCGGTCGTCGCGGCGCTGCTGATCGTGTCGTGGGTGTCGTGAGCCGGCGGTTCGACGCGATCATCGTCGGCACGGGCCAGGCCGGCCCGGCGCTCGCCGGACGGCTGACGGCGGCCGGCATGACGGTGGCCATCGTCGAGCGCAAGCATGTCGGCGGCACCTGCGTCAACACCGGCTGCAAGCCGACCAAGACGCTGGTCGCCAGCGCCTATGCGGCGCACATTGCCCGCCGGGCGGCCGATTTCGGCGTCACCCTCGGCGGCGGCGCGGTCGGCGTCGACATGAAGGCCGTCAAGGCGCGCAAGGACGCCGTGGCGCTCGGCTCGCGGAAGGAGTCTGGAGACCTGGCTCGGCGGCATGGAGCGATGCACCTTCCTGCGCGGCCATGCCCGGCTCGCCTCGCCGCGCAGCGTCACCGTCGACGGCGAGACGCTGGAGGCCGAGCGCATCTTCCTCAACGTCGGCGGGCGGGCGCTGGTGCCGGAGCTGCCGGGCATCGACCAGATTTCGCCGCTCACCAACACCTCGATCCTCGAGCTCGACACGCTGCCCGAGCACCTGGTGGTGGTCGGCGGCAGCTATATCGGGCTCGAATTCGCCCAGATGTACCGGCGCTTCGGCAGCCAGGTGACGGTGATCGAGAAGGGGCCGCGGCTGATCGGGCGGGAGGACGCGGACGTCTCCGACGCCATCCGCGACTTCCTCGAGGCGGAAGGCATCGCGGTGCGGCTCGCCGCCGAGTGCATCCGCTTCGCCGGCCACCCGGCAGGCGCCGCCGTCGGCGTCGACTGCGAGACGGGCGCGCCGGAAGTGATCGGCAGCCACGTGCTGCTCGCCATGGGACGGCGGCCCAACACCGACGATCTAGGGGCCGAGGCGGCGGGCCTCGCGCTCGATCCGCGCGGGTTCATCCCGGTCGACGACCAGCTGCGGACGAAGGTGGACGGCATCTGGGCGCTCGGCGACTGCAACGGCAAGGGGGCCTTCACGCACACCGCCTACAACGATTTCGAGATCGTCGCCGCCAATCTGCTCGACGACGACCCGCGCAAGGTGTCCGACCGCATCCAGACCTATGGGCTGTTCGTCGACCCGCCGCTCGGCCGCGTCGGCATGACGGAGGCCGAGGCGCGCCAGTCGGGGCGGCGCGTGCTGGTCGGCCAGCGGCCGATGACGCGGGTCGGGCGCGCGGTCGAAAAGGGCGAGACGCTCGGCTTCATGAAGGTGCTGGTGGACGCCGACAGCAAGCAGATCCTGGGTGCCGCCATCCTCGGCACCGGCGGCGACGAGGTCGTCCACGCGCTGCTCGACGTCATGTATGCCAAGGCGCCGTCCACGGTCGTGCAGCGCGCCATGCACATCCACCCCACGGTGTCGGAGCTGCTGCCGACCCTGCTCGGCGAGCTGAAGCCGCTGGCGTAGCCGGCCGCCGGCGGGAAATCCGGTTGCGCGGCCTGCCATTCGCCGCTATGGAAGCGACATGGACGCAATTTCGAACGCGATCGCCTGGTGGTGGGCCTGCTGACAAGCGGCCAGCCGAGCTTTTGCGCGTGAAATCCAGCATGGCCGCAACGGGGATCCGGGCGGCCATTTTCTTTTCCGGTGGCCTGGCGATCCGCGGAAAAGAGAGGAGACGGGAATGTCGGTGGAAGTCTTGAAGAGCGGGGCCGAGCGTTTCGTGACGGAGGGCGGCATCGCCATCACCCGCGAGCGCCACGAGACGCCCTATCACGGGGCGATCGAGGCCTATGTGGACGGGCTCGACAGCCGGCGCGGCGCCGTCTTCTCGTCCAACTACGAGTATCCGGGGCGCTATACGCGCTGGGACACCGCGATCATCGACCCGCCGCTGGTGATCAGCGCGCATGGGCGGGCGATGCGCATCGAAGCGCTCAACGGCCGCGGCGAGGTGCTGCTGCCGACCATCGGCCGCATGCTGGAGAGGCTCGCCGACGTGACGGTCGAGGAGACCACCCGCAAGCTGGTCAGGCTGTCGGTCGCCCGGCCGGCGCGCGTCTTCACGGAGGAGGAGCGGTCGCGGGTGCCGTCCGTCTTCACCGTGCTCAGGGCCGTCACCGGGCTGTTCAGGACGCAGGAGGACGCCAATCTCGGCCTCTACGGGGCGTTCGGCTACGACCTCGCCTTCCAGTTCGACCCGGTCGAGCACGTGCTGACCCGCCAGGAGAGCCAGCGCGACCTCGTGCTGTTCCTGCCCGACGAGATCCTGGTGGTGGACCACTACCTCGCCAAGGCATGGCACGACCGCTACGACTATGCCGGGCAAGGCTTTTCCACCGAAGGCCTGCCGCGGCGGCCCGACGTGTCGCCGTTCAAGCCGGCCGACCGCATCCCGCCGCGCGGCGACCACGAGCCCGGCGAATATGCTCGGCTGGTCGAGCGGGCGAAGGAAAGCTTCCGGCGCGGCGACCTGTTCGAGGTGGTGCCCGGGCAGATGTTCATGGAGCGCTGCGACAGCCTGCCGTCGGAGATCTGCCGGCGGCTGAAGGCGATCAACCCGTCGCCCTATTCGTTCTTCATCAATCTCGGCGAGGGCGAATACCTGATCGGCGCTTCGCCCGAGATGTTCGTCCGCGTCAACGGCCGGCGCATCGAGACCTGTCCCATTTCGGGAACGATCAAGCGCGGCGGCGACGCTATCTCGGATTCCGAGCAGATCCTGAAGTTGCTCAACTCCAAGAAGGACGAGTTGGAGCTCACCATGTGCTCCGACGTCGACCGCAACGACAAAAGCCGCGTCTGCGAGCCCGGCTCGGTGCGGGTGATCGGCCGGCGGCAGATCGAGATGTATTCGCGGCTGATCCACACGGTGGACCACATCGAGGGCCGGCTTTCCGAAGGCATGGACGCGTTCGACGCCTTCCTGTCGCACGCCTGGGCGGTGACCGTCACCGGGGCGCCGAAGCTGTGGGCGATGCGCTTCATCGAAAAGAACGAGAAGAGCCCGCGCGCCTGGTATGGCGGGGCGATCGGCATGGTGCATTTCAACGGCGACTTGAACACGGGGCTCACGCTGCGCACCATCCGGATCAAGGACGGCATCGCGGAGGTTCGCGCCGGCGCCACCTTGCTCTATGATTTCGACCCGCAAGAGGAAGAGGCCGAAACCGAACTGAAGGCATCCGCCATGATTTCCGCCATCCGAGACGCCCGAGCCGGCAATGCGGCCGACACCGAAAGGCAGTCGGCGCTGGTCGGCGAGGGGGTCAACATCCTGCTCGTCGACCACGAGGACTCCTTCGTCCACACGCTGGCCAACTATTTCCGGCAGACCGGGGCGACCGTGTCGACGGTGCGGACGCCGGTGCCCGACTTGGTCTTCGATGCGATCAAGCCCGACCTGGTGGTGCTGTCGCCCGGCCCCGGCACGCCGAAGGATTTCGATTGCGCGGCGACGATCCGGCGGGCGCGCGGGCGCGAGCTGCCGATCTTCGGGGTGTGCCTCGGGCTGCAGGCGCTGGCCGAAGCCTATGGCGGCGAGCTGCGCCAGCTGCGCATTCCCATGCACGGCAAGCCGTCGCGCATCCGCGTCTCCGAGCCGGGGATCATCTTCTCCGGGCTGCCCAAGGAGGTCACGGTCGGCCGCTACCACTCGATCTTCGCCGATCCGGTGCGGCTGCCGGCCGGCTTCGTGGTGACGGCGGAGACGGAGGACGGCGTCATCATGGCCTTCGAGCACGAGAAGGAGCCGATCGCCGCGGTGCAGTTCCATCCCGAATTGATCATGACGCTCGGCCACAATGCGGGCATGCGCATCATCGAGAACATCGTCGCCCACCTGCCGCGCAAGGCCAAGGAAAAGGCGGCGTAGGAGCCGTGGCCGCGCCGCAGATCGAGGCCGCCGTCGGTCCGACCTCGAAGCAGAGGGTGGCGCAGCTCGCCGCCTGGTCGATCGCGGTGGCGGCGGCGGTTTTCCTGCTCAAGGCGCTGGCCTGGTGGCTGACCGGGTCGGTGGCGCTCTATTCCGACGCGCTGGAATTGGTCGTCAACGTGATCGCCTCGGGCGCCGCGCTCTACGCCATCCGGGTCAGCCACCGGCCGGCCGACCAGGGCCACCCCTTCGGCCACCACAAGGCGGAGTATTTCTCGGCCGTGCTGGAGGGCGTGCTGATCGTCGTTGCGGCGCTGCTCATCCTGGTCGAGGTGGCGCGCGCCTGGAAGACGCCGATGCCGCTCGACCAGCCGTGGACGGGCCTGGCGATCAACGCCGCGGCGGCAGCGATCAACGCGCTGTGGGCGGGCATCCTGATCCGCACCGGCCGCGCCGAGCGGTCGCCGGCGCTGGTCGCCGACGGCCAGCACATCATGACCGACGTGGTCACCTCGATCGGCGTCATCGTCGGCCTGGCCGGCGCGGTGGTGACGGGGTGGCGAGTGCTCGACCCGCTGCTGGCGGTGATCGTGGCGGCCAACATCCTCTGGCAGGGCTGGCGGGTCATCGGCTCGTCGGTGCAAGGCTTGATGGACATGGCGGTCGACCCGGACGAGGCGACGCGCATCCGCAGCATCATCTCGGCCAACTCCAAGGGCGCCATGGAGGTGCACGACCTGAAGACGCGGATCGCCGGCCGTGCCACCTTCATCGAGTTCCACCTGGTGGTGGATTCCGACATGACGGTCGGCCAGAGCCACGTCATCTGCGACCGCATCGAGGAGGCGTTGCGGGCGGTCATCCCGAGCGTCCGCGTCACCATCCATGTCGAGCCGGACGACGAGGCCAAGCTGCCGAAGGGCACCGCTGCGGTGCCCTTCGCGTGAGCCCGCCTGCCGACGGACGCGAGCCGCTCGCCGGCCGGCCGAGATGGGTGCAGTGGCTGGCCATCCTGGCGGTGTCGGCGCCGCTCGCCATCGGCCTGGAGCTCGGCCAGCTGCCGGCCGCCCTGCTGATCGGGCCGATGCTCGGCGCCATCCTGTGCGGCACCTACGGCGCGACGGTGAGGGTGCCGCGCCTGGCCTTCGGCGCCGGCCAGGCGATCGTCGGCGTGCTGATCGCCTCCTCGCTCTCCGGAGACATCCTGAGCTCCTTCGTCGAGGGCTGGCCGCTCATCGTCGCGGCGGTGCTGGCCACGGTGGGCGCCTCCAGCCTGCTCGGCTACCTGATCAGCCGCTGGAAGGTGCTGCCCGGATCGACCGCGGTGTGGGGCTCGTCGCCCGGCGCGGCGACGGCGATGGTGCTGATGGCCGACGCATTCGGGGCGGATGCGCGGCTGGTCGCCTTCATGCAGTATCTGAGGGTCATCTTCGTCACGCTGGGGGCGGCCGGCATCGCCCGGCTGTGGGTCGACACGTCTGGCATCGCGCCGCCGCCGACGATCTGGTTCCCGCCCATCGAGCCGGGACCGTTCGCCGCGACGCTCTGCGCCGCGCTGGCCGGCGGCGCGCTGGGGCGCCTGGCGAGGCTGCCGTCGCCCTATTTCCTCGGCGCGATGATCCTGGCCGGCGGCCTGCATCTCGGCGGGCTCGCCGACTACCAGCTGCCGGAATGGCTGCGCGCCTTGAGCTATGCGGTGGTGGGCTGGGCGATCGGGCTGAACTTCAACCGGACGATCCTCAGGCATGCCGCCCGCGCGCTGCCGCAGATCGTGATGTCGATCCTGGCGCTGATGGCGTTCTGCGGCGGCCTGGCCTGGATCCTGGCGCACGAGATGGGCGTCGACCCGCTCACCGCCTATCTGGCCACCAGTCCCGGCGGGATGGATTCGGTCGCCATCATCGCCGCCGCCTCCGACAGCGTGAACCTGTCGTTCGTGATGGCGCTGCAGACCGCGCGCTTCCTGTTCGTGCTGGTGCTCGGGCCGCCGATCGCCAAGCTTATCGCGCGCGCCGTGGGCGAGTAGGCTCGCCGAAGCCGGATCACGTTCGAGTTATCCGGGAAACGGATCGACGGTGCTGTCGTTTGTCGACAGTTGACAAGGACGGAGGAGCACCCATGCGGGCATTCAGCCATCTCGTCGCTGCGGCGGCGCTCACGCTCGTCGCGGGGCCGGTCGCCGCGCAGGCGCCGGGCCAGGACCAGCAGCCGGGGCAGCGCTTCCAGGTGCAGCCTTCCGAGCTGCCGAAGCCCTATGCCGAGAAGACGGGCAGCGCCTTCTCCAAGCGGGTGGCGCGGGGCGAGCGGGCGCCAAGGGCGCCGGAAGGCTTCACGGTGAGCCTGTTTGCGGAGGGGCTCAAACATCCGCGCAAGCTGTTCGTGCTCGACAGCGGCGACGTGCTGCTCGCCGAGCAGCGGGCGGGGCGCATCACGCTGCTGCGCGACGCCGACGGCGACGGGCGGGCGGAAACCGTGAAGCGCTTCGCGCGCGGCTTCTCGGAGCCGTTCGGGATGGATCTGGTGCCGACAGGCGCAGCACCGAGGCGACCTGCTGGTCGCCGACGCGGAAGGCATCTGGCGAGTGCCGATGGGCAAGGGCGCGGGCGGCATGCCGAGCGCCGGCCCGCGCGTCGCGGTCACCCAGCGCGGCGTGTTCGGGGTGCCGGATGGGCATTCGACCCGCTCGCTGGTGGCCGACCCCAGGGATGGCACGCTCTACGCCGGCGTCGGCTCGGCCGGCAACATCGACGAGGAGCCGGAGCCGCGGGCGACGATCCAGGCTTTCGACGCCGACGGGTCCGGCCAGCGGACCTTCGCCTCGGGGACGCGCAACCCGGTCGGCATGCACCTCCACCCGTCGACGGGACGGCTGTGGGCGGTCGTGCAGGAGCGCGACGGCATGGGCAACGACCTGGTGCCGGACTACCTGACCGAGGTGCGGCAGGGCGATTTCTACGGCTGGCCCTATGCCTATGCCGACGGCAAGCCGATGCCGGGCTTCGCCGAGCGGGCGCCCGACAAGGTGGCGGCGACGAAGACGCCGAAGCTCATGTTCCAGGCGCATTCCTCGGCGATGGACTTCGCCTTCGTGCCCGACAGCTGGCCCAAGGCCTATCGCGGCGACGCCATCGTGGCGCTGAAGGGCTCGTGGAACCGCACGCCGCCGACCGGCTACAAGCTGGTGCGTGCCAAGTTCGAAAACGGCGAGCCGGCCGGCTGGTACGACAACTTCCTGACCGGGTTCTGGGTCGCCGGGACGAAGCGGGCGCAGGTCTGGGGCCGCCCGGCCAGCGTCGCCTTCCTGCCCGACGGCGGGCTGCTGGTGGCCGACGACACCGGCGGGACGGTCTGGAAGGTGACGCCGCCCGACCCGGAGCGCACCGGCGCAACCGACTGACGCGGACCCCTTGCCTGACAGGCCGGGCATGGTGTAGAGACGCGCCATGCAGACGCGCCGTCCCACCGTGGCACCTCATTCCGCCGCCGCCATCCTGGCAGGCGAAACGTTGCGCGCGCTCTCTTCCGCCCTGCTGCTTCTCGGCCTTATCGGCGATCGCCGGGCCCGCTGAAGGAGCGCCCGGCGGTCGATCGAGCCGTTCGGGCCAAGAGCTCCTTGCCACCATGAGACCGTGAAATTGACGCTTGAGCGGACCGACCCGGCACCTCCGGATGCGACGGCCGCGGGAGACGAAGAGATGAACCAGACCACCAAGATCCGCGCCGCCGGCGGCATGCCCGGCGCGCCGGTGAAGTACCAGCCCTATCCGGCCGTCGGGCTCGGCGACCGCACCTGGCCGGATCGCCGCATCGACAAGGCGCCCGATCTGGTGCTCCGTCGACCTGCGCGACGGCAACCAGGCGCTGATCGACCCGATGGGCCACGAGCGCAAGGCGCGGATGTTCGCGTTGCTCCTCGAGATGGGATTCAAGGAGATCGAGGTCGGGTTTCCCTCGGCCTCGCAGACCGATTTCGACTTCGCGCGCTGGGCGATCGAGGCCGGCGACGTGCCGGACGACGTCTCGCTCCAGGTGCTGGTGCAGTGCCGGCCGGAGCTCATCACGCGCACCTTCGAGGCGCTGAAGGGGGCGCATTCGCCGATCGTCCATTTCTACAACTCGACCAGCGAGTTGCAGCGCCGCGTGGTGTTCGAGAAGGACGTGGCGGGCATCAAGGCGATCGCCACCGACGCCGCCAAGATGATCGCCGACATGGCCGCCAAGGCCGGCGGCGGCTACCGCTTCCAGTACTCGCCGGAGAGCTTCACCGGCACCGAGCTGGAGGTGGCGCTGGAGATCTGCAACGCGGTGACCGAGATCATCCGGCCGACGCGCGACAACCGGCTGATCGTCAACCTGCCGGCGACGGTCGAGATGTCGACCCCCAACATCTATGCCGACCAGATCGAATGGATGTGCCGGCAGCTCGACAACCGCGAGGCGCTGATCGTGTCGCTGCACCCGCACAACGACCGCGGCACGGGCGTCGCCGCGACCGAGCTCGGCCTGATGGCCGGGGCGGACCGCGTCGAGGGCACGCTGTTCGGCAATGGCGAGCGCACCGGCAACGTCGACATCGTGACGCTGGCGCTCAACATGTACACCCAGGGCGTCGACCCGGCGCTCGACTGCTCCGACATCACCCGCATGAAGGACGTCTACGAGTATTCGAACCAGCTGCGGATCGGCGAGCGGCATCCCTATGTGGGCGAGCTGGTGTACACGGCCTTCTCGGGCTCGCACCAGGACGCCATCAACAAGGGGATGAAGGCGCTCAAGAAGGCGAACAAGCAGCTTTGGGAGGTGCCCTACCTGGCGATCGACCCGCAGGACGTGGGTCGCAGCTACGAGGCGATCATCCGCATCAACTCGCAGTCGGGCAAGGGCGGCATCGCCTATGTCATGCAGGCCGACTACGGGCTGCACCTGCCGCGCAACCTGCAGATCGAGTTCAGCCGCGACATCCAGGCGATCACCGATGCGGAAGGCAAGGAGGTGCCGTCGAAGCGCATCTACGACCGCTTCCGCGAGGTGTATGTCGACCAGCCCCAGGGGCGGCTCAAGTTCCTCGACCACCAGACCTTTCCGGATACGGATCGCAAGGGCCTGCGGGTGATCGAGGCGACGATCCTCGACAAGGGCGTCGAAACGGTGATCAGCGGGTCGGGCACCGGGCCGATCGACGGCTTCGTGGACGCGCTGTCGCGCCATGTCGGGGTGCCGCTGTCGGTGTTCGACTATTCCGAGCATTCGCTGCAGCAGGGCTCCAACGCCGCGGCGATCAGCTACATGGAGGTCGAGCATCCGGGCGGCCGCGTGTTCGGCGCCGGCATCAACACCAATATCGTGGCGGCTTCGCTGGAAGCCGTCGTCTCGGCCGCCAACCGCGTGCTGGCCTGACCGATCGGCCACGCCGCTCGCCGGATGGCGGGCGGCTGCCTTCTTTCGGCGGCGATGCGCGCTGCCGCCTCCTATGCTAAACAATTCCCTAACAAAGCCACGAAGCCCGGGCGCTATGGCCGCATGGGCATGGCGGACGACGGAGCGATGAGCGAGGCGAAGGACCCGGCTGGGGCGATCGACAAGGGGCGCAAGCTGGCCGAGACGATCCGCGAGGTGCGCAACGCGGCGGCCGACCGCGAGGACGTCGTCGTCGACATGCGCGAGGCCCAGCGGATGCGGCTCGAGCTGCTGGCCTCGGAGTTGCAGCGGCATCTTCGCCGAGGTGCCGGCGGACGACGAATGGTTCGACTTCGCCATCTCCTCCGGGCTGCAGCCGCGCTTCTGGATCGACGCGGTCAGCCATGTGTCGATGGGCCGCGACCGCCGCACCTACCGCTTCTTGCGCGACACCCGGCTCGGCCGGGTGGTGCTCGCCGAATTGGCCGACATGCGGCCGGTCGTCGAGCAAGTCACGCGCTACGTCGCCGAGCGGATCGTCGAGCGCCAGCGGCTGATGGAGGGCGAGGTCGAGCCGGCAATGCCGCTGGAGCGGCGGGCCCCGCCCGAGATCATCAACCACCCGGCGTCGTCGGCCGGGCGCCGCTGGCAGGCCTTCGCGGCCGGGCTCGGCCTGGTCTTCGCCGGCGGGCTGGTCGGGCTGATCCTGGTGATCGGCGCGGCGCTGCTGTGGGGCCGGCTGGCCGAGCTCGGCGTGGTCGGCGGGTAGCGTCCCGTCATTCGCCGGCGGCGGCCGCCAGGCTGGGCGCATGGCCGCCCAACACCGTGGACGAGATCTCGCTGGCCGGCATGGACGGGCCGGTCAGGCCGCGCCGCGTCAGCTTCAGATACCAGTCGCCGGGGCCGCCGTCGATTTCCAGGAGGTTGTACTGGGCCGCCGGCATGGAGCCGCCGGGCGCCTGGCCGGCGGCCGCCACGCCGACCACCGGCACCTGCTTGTCGGGGCCGGCGATCATGTAGAGGCTCGGCAGGTGCGAATGGCCGTGCAGCACCAGCTCGGCGCCATGCTTGCAGGACGGTGCGCTGGAAGCGGCCGATGCCGAACAGGCGCTTGTGCTGCGGAACCGCGGTGCGGATCGGCGGATGGTGGATCATGACGACGCGGAACAGGCCGCGGCGGCCCGCTTCGTCCAGCATGCGGCCCATCCGCCGCGCCTGGGACTCCCTGAAGAAGCCAGTCGCCATGAAGGGCGCGGTGGCGCGGGCCGAGGTGGCGCCGATCAGCGCGACGTCGCCGCGCACGCGAAGATAGGGGAAGGCCTTGCGGTCGCGCGGCGGGGTGGCGCCGTCGCTGGTCATGAAGCCGCCCCAGGCGCGGCAGACCTTGTCGAAGGCGCCGGGCACGTAGGCGTCGTGGTTGCCGGGCACCACCGACACGGTTTCCGGGGAGCCGAGCAGTTCCAGCCATTGCCTGGCCATGTCGATCTCGATGTCGAGCGCCAGGTTCACCAGGTCGCCGGTCACCGCGATGTGATCCGGGTTGCCGGCCTTGAGGTCGGCGACGATGGCGTCGATGACGGTGTCGTGGAGGAATTGCCGGCGGTTGCGGTGCCAGTTCACGTAGCCGGTGATGCGCTTGGAGACGAGGTCCCGATAGGCTAAATCGGGCAGCGGGCCCAAATGGACGTCGGAGAGATGCGCAAGCCTGAACATCCTCTCTTTCTAGGGCAGGGACGAGCCGGCTTGCCAGCGGGCATCGACGGCGTGACCGACGACGACGACGGAAGCGCGCTTCCGCCAGAGCGGCTGGCCGGGCGTGCGGGCGCGGCTGTTCCATCTCTACTTCCTGCTGCGCCGGCCGATGACGCTCGGCGTGCGCGGGCTCGTCCACGACCACGAGCGCCAGGCGGTCTTCCTGATCCGCCACACCTACGTGCCCGGCTGGCATCTGCCCGGCGGCGGCGTGGAGCCGAACGAGACGATGGGCGAGGCGCTGGAACGCGAGCTTCTGGAAGAGGGCAACATCGCGCTGACGGCGCCGCCGGAGCTGCGCTCGCTGCACGCCAACCGTCGGTCGAGCCGGCGCGACCACGTGGCGCTCTACCTGATCACCGCCTTTTCCCAGACGGAGCCGAAGCGGCCCGACCTGGAGATCGCGGAAGCCGGCTTCTTCCCGCTGGACGCCTTGCCCGAGATGACGACGCCGGCGACGCGGCGCCGGCTGGCGGAGGTTTTCCAGGGAAAGGCGCCGTCGCCCTTCTGGTAGAGCCGCTCAGGCTGCCGCCTTGAAGCGGTCGCGGTCGTGGGGCGCCGCATAGTCGAGCTCGGGGCCGACCGGCACGATGCGCGTGGGATTGACGCTCACATGGCTGCCATAATAGTGCTTCTTGGCGTGCTCGATGTCGACGGTCTCGGCCACGCCCGGCACCTGGTAGAGGTCGCGCAGATAGTTGGACAGGTTCGGGATAGTCGGCGATGCGGCGCAGATTGCACTTGAAGTGGCCGACATAGATCGGGTCGAAGCGCAGCAGCGTGGTGAACAGACGCCAGTCCGCCTCCGTCGGCCTGTCGCCGGCCAGATAGCGCTGGCGCCCGAGGATCTCCTCCAGCGCGTCGAGCGTGGCGAAAAGCTCGCGGAACGCCTCTTCATAGGCCTCCTGCGTGGTGGCGAAGCCGGCCCGGTAGACGCCGTTGTTGACGGTCGCATAGATGCGCTCGTTGAGCCGGTCGATCGTCGGGCGAAGCGGCTCGGGATAGAAATCCAGCCCCTTCTCGCCCCATTCGTCGAAGGCCGAGTTCAGCATGCGGATGATGTCGGCCGACTCGTTGGAGACGATGGTCTCCGAGCGCTTGTCCCACAGCACCGGCACCGAGACCCGGCCGGTGTATCGGGGATCGGCCTTCAGGTAGATCTGACGCAGGAAATCGAGGCCGTAGAGCGTGTCGCCGGTGCCGCCTTCCTCGGCGACGAAGGTCCAGCCGTCCTTGTCCAGGCGATGGTGGACGATCGAGACCGAGATGACGCGCTCGAGCTTCTTCAGCTTGCGGAAGATCAGCGTGCGGTGCGCCCAGGGGCAGGCGAGAGAGACGTAGAGGTGATAGCGGTCCGGCTCGGCGCGGAAGCCGCGCTGCCGGCCGGGGGGCGGGGTGCCGTCGCGGGTGATCCAGTCGCGGAACGACGTCTCGGCGCGCTCGAAGCGGCCGCCTGACCCGCCGCCTCGCGCGTCCTGCTCGCGCCACACCCCTTCGACCAGCATTCCCATCGCGGCGTTCTCCTTGCAGCCATCCCTTCATCTAGTGCGGCGGGCGCCGCGCCCAAGGGGTCGAAAAAGCCGATGGACGGCGGCACGATTTGGTGATAGCGGAACCGGCCCATGACGACCGCATCTGCCATCCGGTTCGACCGACGACGAATGGACGCCCGCGCCTGACGGCGCCGACTGGCAAGCTGCCGCTTTTCGTGCGGCCCATTCAACCTGACCGGATTTTCATCATGGATGCCGTTTACGTCACCTATCTCCCGGAGACACCGGCCTACGACCTCGAAATCGAAGCGATCAACGCCGAGGCCTTCGGTCCCGGCCGCTTCGCACGCGCCGCCTATGCGATCCGCGAGGGCGGACCTCACGAGCGCGACCTGTCCTTCGTCGCGGTGGCCGTCGGCTCGGTTGTCGCCTCGGTGCGCATGACGCGGGTCGCCGCGGGGCAGGGGCGGGCGCTGATGCTCGGGCCGCTGGCCGTCAAGCCGGCGCACAAGAACAAGGGCATCGGCCGCCAGCTGCTGCGGCTGGCCGTCGACGCCGCCGCCAAGGCGGGCGCCGCGGCGGTCGTGCTGGTCGGCGACGAGCCTTATTACGGCCCGTTCGGCTTCAAGCGGCTGCCGCGCGGCCAGATCTCCATGCCGAGACCGGTCGACCCCGACCGGCTGCTGGCGGTGGAGCTCGTGCCGGGTGCGGTGGCCAAGCTATCTGGCCTGCTGCATCACGAGGACGTCGCTGGGTGTTAGAGCTTGAAAAGGTCGGCGTGGGTTCCGGTCCGCTCGAATCGGACGTCTTTCGGATCGGCGCGATAGATCAGAACCCAATCCGGCTCGATGTGGAGGTCGCGCCAGCCTTTACATTCGCCCTTGAGGGGATGATCCCGCAGTCTTACGGGAAGCGCTGCGCCCTCGATCAGGAGGGTCATGACAGCGCGGAGCTTCGTCATGTCCTTGCCGCGCCGCTCCGCCCGCTTTACGTCCTTCAGGAACTGGCCGGAGTAGCTGGGCCGACGCAATCAGATGCCCAGCTTCTTGAAAAGGTCTTCGGCGCCGTCGGCGACATGCACGTCCTCGCCGCGAGCGCTCTTGCGCAACGTGTCCTCGGTCAAGTCATTGGGAACTTCGACGGCGAACGGGACTGCCTGATCATGGGCAACCCGGATCAGCGCCATCCTGATGAAGTCGGAAATGGACAATCCCATCTTCGCCAAAGCCTTCGCGGCCTCTTGCTTGGTCTTCGTGTCGATTTCGAGCGCGAACCACGGTGTCGCTGGCCATCGTGGCGTTTCCTTTGGGCGAGGCTACAATGTAGCTACAAAATCGGGACCTTGCAAGAGGGGTGTGCCTAGCGGCCTTCGCGGTACCACATGGAGCCGAGGGCGAAGAGCAGCAGAGCGAGGCCGAAGAATCCGGCAAACAGCGGCACGCGGCGCACCGCCTTGAGGATCGAGTCGTCGGTCGTCCGGAGGCCGATCCAGTCGCGGCCGGAGGCGTCGCCGTTGGCGCGGACGGGGACGATGCCGGGCAGGCTGATGCCGGTCAGGCCGGCCAGCCGCCGCACCGAACCGCCGCTCTCCTCGGCGACCGGGCCGAGCACCTCGGTGGTCGACACCGTGTCGGCGAACTCCGGCGCGTTGATCGGCCCGACATGGGCGAGCGCCTTCAGGTCGCCATTGCCGATCTGGTAGAGGCCGATCTCGTCGGCCTTGACGCTGCCGGTGAAGACGCCGGGCGATTCGGAGGCGAGCGTCACGTCGATGGTCTTGCCGGTCGGGGTGATCACCCGGGCCGGGCCGGGGTCGTCCTGCATGGTCTGGCGGCGGATGTCGAGCGTCATGCCCCGGCCGCTGGCGGTCAGGCGCTCTTCCTCCAGCTCCGGCTCCTTCATCAGCCAATGGGCGATGCGCCGATAGAGCGCCACGTGCGGGCCGCCGCCCTCGAAGCCGCGTGCCCACAGCCAGCCCTGGTCGGACAGAAACATGCCGACGCGGCCTTCGCCCTTGCGGTTGAGCACCAGCAGCGGCTTGTCGTCGGGGCCCTTCATGACGACCTCGCCCTCCGGCTGGTCGATGCCGATCAGGCGGAACCAGCGGCTCCAATGCGGCGGCTCGCTGGCCGAGCCTTCGAGGCCGCGGGTGACCGGATGGCGTTTGCCGGTGTCGGTCAGCCGCGGATAGAAGCCCTTTTCCACGATTTCGCCCGAGGGGAGCCCGGGCAGGGCGGCGATCAGCGGCGTGTGGGCGATCGACTGCTCGCCGGCATATTCCGGCCCGGCGGCGATCAGCAAAGCGCCGCCCTTCTCCACGTATTCGGCGATGTAGTCGTAGTAGAGGATCGGCAGCACGTCGCGGTGCTGGTAGCGGTCGAAGATGATCAGGTCGAAATCGTTGATCTTCTCGACGAACAGCTCGCGCGTCGGGAAGGCGATCAGCGACAGCTCGTTGATCGGCGTGCCGTCCTGCTTCTCCGGCGGCCGCAGGATGGTGAAATGGACGAGGTCGACCGAGGCGTCGGACTTCAGCAGGTTGCGCCAGGTGCGCTCGCCGGCATGCGGCTCGCCGGAGACCAGAGCACGCGGAGGTTCTCGCGGATGCCGTCGATCAGCGCGATGGCGCGGTTGTTGGTCTCCGTCAGCTCGCCGGGCAGCGGGTCGATGGCGAGCTCGACGATGTTGCGGCCGGCGCCGGGCACGACCACGTCGAGCGGCATCTCCTGGCCGATCATCGCCCGCTCGACCGGCCTGCTGCTCGCCATTGACGGAGATGCGCACGTCGACCGTGCCCGATCTCACCGGCCGCGCCGATGACGCGGTAGGTCAGCTCCAGCGGCTTGCCGACGATGCCGAAGCGCGGCGCCTTCTCGAAACGGATGCGGCGGTCCTGCTCGCCCTCGTCGCCGGTGATCAGCGCGTGCAGCGGCGCGGTGGGCGCGGCGGTCAGCGGCGGCACGTCGTGCACCTGGCCGTCGGTCACCATGATCGCGCCGGCGACGCGCGACGGCGGCACGTCGCGGAAGGCGCTGTCGAGCGCGCCGAACAGGCGCGTCTCGGCGCGTTCGTCGGCGGCGTCCGAGCGGCCGGCCTCGACCTCCCGCACCTCGAACTGCTTGAAGCGCGACAGCCGCTCCTTGAGGCCCTCGACGGCGCGCGTCGTCTGGTCGGCGCGGCCGGCGATCTCCTGGCTCTGGCTGCGATCGACGACCAGGGCGACGACGCTCTTCAGCGGCTCGCGCTCCTCGTCGCGCATGACCGGGTTGACGAGCGCCAGCGCCGAGCGCAGCGAGCGCCAGGAAGCGGAACCACGCGCCGCGCTGGCGGAGCCACAGGCCAACGAGCGACAGGAGCAGCACCGGCGCCAGCACGGCGGCCAGCCATGGCCAGGACAGGAGGGGTTCGAAGCCGAGCGACCAGTTCATCTCATTGCCCCAGGCGCTCGAGCAGCACAGGCACGTGGACCTGGTCGGATTTGTAGTTGCCGGTCAGCATGTACATCATGATGTTGACGCCGGCGCGCAGCGCCATGACGCGCTGCATGGGATCGGCAGGCACCGTCGGCAGCAGCGGATCGCCATTCTCGTCGACCGCCCAGGCGCCGGCGAAATCGTTGCCGGTAATCATGATGGGGGAGACGCCGTCGCCGGTGCGCACCGGGCGGTTGTCGACATTGGTGGCGTCGAGCGAGGCCTCCACCCATAGCGGGCTGCCGTTGAAGCGGCCGGGAAACTCGGGGAGGATGAAGAACGACTTGGTCAGCACGTGGTCCTGGGGCACCGGCTCGAGCGCCGGCACGTTGAGGTTCTCCAGGATTTCGCGAAGGCGCAGCGTGGCGGGGCTGGCGGAGGCGGCGTCCAGCCCGGTCGCGAACTGGTCGCGGGTGTCGAAGAGCACCGTGCCGCCCTCCTTCATGTAGGCGTCGACGCGGGCGATCGCCGCATCGGAGGGCATCGGCGCGTTGGCGTCGATCGGCCAATAGATCAGCGGGTAGAAGGCGAGCTCGTCGCGGGCGATGTCGACGCCGGCCGGCTCGCCGGGCTCCAGCGCCGTCTTCTCGATCAGGAAGTTGGTCAGGCCGGCAAGGCCGGCGCGGCTGATCGAATTGATCGAGGAATCGCCGGTCAGCACGTAGGCGAGGTGGGTGACGGAGATCGCCTCCACCGCATCGACGTCGCCCGGCTTGGCGTCCTGGGCCTCGGCGCGCGGCACCGGCGCGACGGCCAGGATCAGCGCCAGGAGGCCGGCGGCTGTCGCCGTGCCGGCGCCTGTCGGACGGCGACGCCGCCGCGAGAAGACGCCGCCCATCCAGAACACGGCCAGCGTGTCGAGCACCATCAGCGCCAAGGCGGCGGCCACCAGCGGGCCCTTCATGTCGCGCGACTGGTCGAAGGCATAACGCAGGTCGGTCACCGGGGTCGGCGTCTGCGGCCTGGCGATCGGCGCCAGGCGGGCGTCGGCGGGGAGCAGGTTGTGGGCGACGACGCCTTCGTCGCCGCCGTAGAGGCCGGGTGGGTTCTCGATGGTAACCGGCGCCGACGCGCCGCCGGCGGCAAGCGGCTTGGCGTCCGGGCCGGGCGGAACCAGCCGGCCGTCGGCGGCGATCATGCGGAAGGGAGCCAACGTTCCGGACGACGTCTCCTGGCCAGGGGCCACGGATCCCTGGTTGCGCGACATCTGGACGATGCGCCTCAGCATCTCGACGAAGGTACCCGAGATCGGCAGGTTCGACCAGGTGGCGGCCGGCGTGATGTGGAAAAGCACGACGTTGCCCTTGTCGCGGCGGGCGCCGGTGACCAGCGGCGTGCCGTCGGCGAGGCTCGCCCAGGTGCGCTCGACGATGTCCGGCGTCGGCTCGGCCAGGACCTGTCGCGAGACGGTCACTTCGAGCGGCGGGGTCAGGTCGGCGAACGGCCCGCCGGGCGGGAACTCGGTCACCGGCTGCGGCGTCGTCCAGGACAGCGCGCCGCCGAGCGAGCGCTCGCCGAGCCGCAGGCGCACCGGCAGCAGCTCCTCGTCGTTGCCGGCGGCGATCAGCCGGGTGCCGGCGAAGCGCACCAGCGTGCCGCCGTTCCTCACCCAGTCGACGAGCTGGGTGCGGGCCGCCGCCGGGATGGTGCCGATGTCGGCCATGACGATCATCGCCGGCTTCTGCTCCAAAAGGGCGGGGATCGCCACGGCGAGGTCGGGGCTTTGCGGCTCGATCAGGTCGGCGAAGGGCTCCAGCGCGCGGCGGATATAGTAGAGCGGCGACAAAAGGGGCTGGGCCTGGTCGGCCTCGGCCTGCGACAGGAGGCCGACGCGGCGCCGCTTGGCGCTTTCGTCGAGGACCCGCACGGCGGCCGCCTGGGGGCTGGCGTCCAGGGCGATCGAGGCGAAGTCGTTGCGCATCTCGAAGGGAACGCGGAACTCGCCGGTGGCGGCGGTGGCGCCGGCACCGAAATTGACGTTGGCGTCGGCGATCCGGCGGCCCTTGTCGTCGAAGGCGCCGGCGGTGAAGGTGGCGGGCACGGCGCTCGGCGGGCGGATCGCGGAGATCCGGAAGCCGTCGACCTCGTTCTCGGCGCCGGACAGGCCGGCGAGGTCGAGGCGGTCGGGGACGGCCCAGACGAGGCTGGCGACGCCGTTGCCGAGCAGGCTTTCGAAGGCCGCGGCATCGGCTTCAGCGGCGAGGCCATCGCTCAGCACGGCCACCGTGGCGCCCGGCAGGTCGGCGAGGGCTGTGGCGACGCGGGCATAGGTCGCGCGGCGGTCGACGGGCACCGGGCGCGGCGCGGCGGCGCGCAGGCGGTCGCGGGCGCCGGCGGCGTCGAAGGGCCCGATCTCGGTGTTCGCCTTCTCGGCGGTGAACGCCAGCACCACCGGGACGCTCTCGGCGCCGGCGTCGTCCAGCAACCGCTCCGCAGTGGCCACCCGGCGGTCCCAGTCGGGGGCGCTCGCCCAGCCATTGTCGATCACCAGCGCCAGGGCGCGGCCGTTGGCGGGCAGCGGCTCGCGCGGGTTGACGATCGGCTCGGCCAGGGCCAGGACGATCAGCGCCGCCATGACCAGCCTGAGCAGCGTCAGCCACCACGGGCTTTGATGCGGGGTCTCCTCCTTCTTCAGCACCCGGGCGAGGATCTTCAGCGGCGGGAACACCTCGGATTGCGGGCGTGGCGGCGTCAGCCGCAGCAGCCACCAGATGACCGGCAGCGCCAGCAGGCCCCACAGCATCGCCGGCAGGCCGAAGGACAGGGGGAGCCAGCTCATCGACCGCCCCCGACGCCGATCTCGACTTCCGAGGTCATGGCCATGTGGACCTTGACCAGCGCCTCGGAGGCGACGCGATCGGTGTGGTTGACGGTGTAGCTCCAGCCGAGCCGCTTGGCCCAGGCCGCCAGCGTCTGGCGGCGGGCGAGATAGAGGTTCCGGTAGTCGCCGCCGAGCAGCTCGGCGCGGCCCGCCGTCAGCTTCTGGCCGGTCTCCGGGTCGGTGAACTCGGTGCGCCCCGCATAGGGGAAGCTCTCCTCGGCCGGGTCGGCCACCTCGATCAGGTGGGCGCGAACGCCGTGCCGCGACAGGACGTCGAGCCAGGCCATCGTGTCCTCGACCGGATCGAGGAAGTCGGCGGCGACGACGATGTCGGAGAAGCGGCGGATGCCGGCGAGGTCCGGGCGGTCCGGCAGCGACACGGCGTGAGCCAGATGCGAGGCGAGCCGCTCGGCGCCATTGCGGGCGGTGAACGGGTCGCTCAGCCCCGGCCAGGCGATGCGCTCGCCGCTGCGCGATAGCAGCTCGGCCAGCGCCAGCACCAGGACGAGGGCCCGCGACTGCTTGGAGACCAGCGCAGCTTCGGACTTATAGAGCATGGACGGCGAGGAATCGGCCCACAGCCAGACGGTGTGCGCGGCCTCCCACTCGCGGTCGCGCACGAAGATATGGTCGTCGCGCGCCGACCTCCGCCAGTCGATGCGGGCCATCGTCTCGCCCTCGACATAGGGCCGGAACTGCCAGAAATTCTCGCCGATGCCGCGCTTCCTGCGGCCGTGCCAGCCGGCGATGACGGTGTTGACGACCCGCCGCGCCTCGACCAGCAGGTCGGGCACCAGCGAGGCGCGCAAGCGGGCCCTGGCCAGCGCGTCGCGGGTGCCGACCGGTGCCGTCGCCTCGCCGATCCTCGCCATCAAGGGCCTGTCCCGGCCGCCACCCAGCGCATCGGCTAGGCCCTCGCCTTGACCAGCCGGCCGATCACGTCGCGAACGTTCATGCCTTCGGCGCGTGCCGCGAAGGTCAGCGCCATGCGGTGCTGGAGCACCGGCTCGGCGAGCGCCCTGACGTCATCGACGGAGGGCGCCAGGCGGCCGTCGTAGAGGGCGCGGGCGCGGGCGCAGAGCGTCAGCGCCTGGCTGGCGCGCGGGCCCGGCCCCCAGGCGACATGCCGGTCGGTCTCCGCCGAGCCCTGGCCGGGTCGCGCGGCGCGTACCAGGTCGAGGATCGCCTCGACGACGCTTTCCGGCACCGGCATGCGGCGGATGAGGAACTGGATCTCCTTGAGGCGCTTGGCGTCGAGCACGTTCTCGGCGCGGGCATCCTCGATGCCGGTGGTCTCGAGCAGGATGCGGCGCTCGGCCTCGATCTCCGGGTAGAGCACGTCGACCTGCATCAGGAAGCGGTCGAGCTGGGCCTCCGGCAGCGGGTAGGTGCCTTCCTGCTCCAGCGGGTTCTGCGTGGCGAGGACGTGGAAGGGCGAGGGCAGATCGTGGCGGGCGCCCGCCACCGTGACGTGATACTCCTGCATCGACTGGAGAAGCGCCGACTGGGTGCGCGGGCTGGCGCGGTTGATCTCGTCGGCCATCAACAGCTGGGCGAAGATCGGGCCGGGGATGAAGCGGAAGGAGCGGCGGCCGGCCTCGTCCTGCTCCATCACCTCGGAGCCGAGGATGTCGGACGGCATCAGGTCGGGCGTGAACTGGATGCGGCGGGCATCGAGGCCGAGAACGATGCCCAGCGTCTCGACGAGCTTGGTCTTGGCCAGGCCGGGAACGCCGACGAGCAGCGCGTGGCCGCCGGCCAGCAGCGCCACCAGCGTGCGCTCCACCACGCTTTCCTGGCCGAAGATGACGCGGCCGACGCCGTCGCGGACGCGGGAGATGTCGGCGAGCGCACGCTCGGCCTCGGCCACCATGTCCTTGTCGCTGCCCGGCTGGTCCTTGATGGCTATGCTCATGCTACCCTCGTCTCGCCCGCCCGGACCAGGCGCGTCCGCAACCGCTTGGTGCGGACCGCCGTCTGAACTTAAATCACTCGTCCATGCTGACAATGGCAACAACAGTGACTATTTCGTGACCATGACAGGCCCCCGAAACCGCAGCGGAGACAGCCTCGCCGATGCCGGCGACAGTGCCGGGCTCGCCGCCCTGATCGAGCGGGCGACCCGCGCCGGCAAGGGACCGCCGCCCGTCGAGCGGTGGAATCCGGCCTTCTGCAGGGACCTCGACATCGAGATCCGCCGCGACGGCAGCTGGACCTATCTCGGGACGCCGATCCGCCGCATGCCGCTGGTCGAGCTCTTCTCCACGGTGCTCCGGAAGGACGAAGACGGCAAGACCTATCTTGTCACGCCGGTCGAGAAGGTGGGAATCCGGGTGGTCGACGCCCCTTTCGTCGCCGTCGAGATGCACGCCCAAGGCGCCGGTCGCGGACCAGGTTCTGACCTTCCGCACCAATGTCGGCGACGTGGTCGAGGCCGGCCCCGGAAATCCGCTGCGCTTCGAGGAGGAGCCCGGAACCGGCGGGCTCAAGCCCTACCTTTTGGTGCGTGGCCGCCTGGAAGCGCTGCTGTCCCGGCCCGTCCTCTACGAGCTGGTCGAGCGCGGCGAGGCGCTCGACGTCGACGGCCGGCCGATGTTCTCGATCCGGTCGAAGGGCGCGATCTTTCCGGTCATGCCCGCCGACCGGCTGGCCGGGTGACGGCAGCCATGGAGGCGCGAACGCCGTTTCACGGCCGGCGATTTCCGGCGGCGGGCGGCGAGCCTCGACGGATCGGCCGCGGCCGACGGCGAGGATGGCGACCATCGGCTCAACCCCGATCTCCGGCATCTCATCGTCAGGCCCGGCCTGCGCGACGCGGCGGTGCTGATCGGCGTGGTGGACCACGGCGAGGACGCGACCGTGCTCCTGACCAAGCGGACGGAGACGATGCGCAGCCATTCCGGGCAGATCGCCTTCCCAGGCGGGCGCATCGATCCGACCGACGCGACGCCGGAGGCCGCGGCGCTGCGCGAGACCCTGGAGGAGATCGGCGTCGGCGCCGAGGACATCGAGCTGGTCGGCCGGCTGCCGGACTACGTCACCGGCAGCGGCTATCGAATCGCGCCGGTCCTCGGCATCGTCAGCCCGAATGCGTTCCTGACGCTTAACGCGGACGAGGTCGAGGACGCGTTCGAGGTGCCGCTTGCCTTCCTCATGGACGAAGCCAACCATCGGCAGGAAAGCCGCATCTGGCAGGACCGGGAACGCTTCTACTACACCATGCCCTATGGCGACCGCTTCATCTGGGGGGTCACCGCGGGCATCATCCGCATCCTCTACGAAAGGCTCTATGCGTGACGGACACGGCCTCGATCGCCCATGCGGACTGGCTGAAGGCGGCCGACCTGCAGCGCCTGCTCGCGGCGCTTTCGGGCGACGGCGAAGCGGCCCGCGTGGCCGGGGGCGCGGTGCGCAATGCGCTGCTCGGCCAGGCGGTGAGCGACGTCGACATCGCGACGACGAACCTGCCCGACGACACGATCCGGCGTGCCGAGGCGGCCGGGTTCCGCACCGTGCCGACCGGCGCGGCGCATGGCACGGTGACCGTGATCTCGCGCGGCAAGCCCTACGAGGTGACGACGCTGCGCGCCGACATCGAGACCGACGGCCGCCACGCCAAGGTCGTGTTCGGGCGCGACTGGGCGCGCGACGCCGAGCGCCGCGACTTCACGATCAACGCGCTCTACGCCGAGGCGGACGGGCGGGTGATCGACCTGGTGGGCGGGCTCGCCGACATCGAAGGGCGGGTGCTGCGCTTCATCGGCGATCCCGAGACGCGCATCCGCGAGGACTATCTGCGCATCCTGCGCTTCTTCCGCTTCTTTGCCTGGTATGGCAGCGGCCGTCCTGACGCCGCCGGCCTGAAGGCCTGCGCCCGGCTCAAGGAGGGGCTGGACAGGCTGTCGGCCGAGCGGGTGTGGTCGGAGATCAAGAAGCTGCTTTTGGCGCCGGAGCCGGCGCGCGCGCTGCTCTGGATGCGGCAGTCGGGCATCCTTTCCAGGGTGCTGCCGGAGACCGACCGCTGGGGCATCGACCTCGTCCATCCGCTGGTCGAGACCGAGGCGGCGCTCGGCTGGCGACCGGATCCGCTGCTGCGGATCGAGGCCATGGTGCCGCCCGACGTTGAGCGCATGGGAGCCCTGGCGGAGCGGCTTCGCCTGTCGCGCGCCGAGGCGCGAGCGCCTGAAGCGATGGGCCCAGGCGGAAACGCCGGCCGCCGACGTGGACGGCACCTCGCTCAGGGCGGCGATCTACAAAGGCAACCGGCAGGCGCTGCTCGACCGGCTGCGGCTGGCGCTGGCGGCGGCGCGCGGACAAGCGGGGTCGGATGCGAGCGCGCTTGCCGATGTCGCTCGGCGGACGCGCCAGCTGGACTTCATGGAGAAGTGGACGAAGCCGGAATTCCCGCTCGGCGGCAGCGACCTGTCGGCGCTCGGCGTCCACCCCGGACCGGCGGTGGGCCGCATGCTGCGGGCGCTCGAAAAGGACTGGATCGCTTCGGATTTCTCGCTCGATCGCGGCGCGCTGCTCGAGCGCGCCGCCAAGCTGCTGCCCGAGGGGCAGGGGAGAGCTAACTAGTTTCTTGAGCAATTCCGAACGCGAAACCGCTCACACTTTCGCTGGAATTGCTCTATGCCGCGTTGCGGACGGTCTCGATGCGCGAGCGGATCGCCTCGATCATGGATTCGCGGATGACGGTCTCGCCGTGCGTTTCACGCATGTGCTCGGCGGCGCGCCGCATGACCTCCGCCTCTTCCTCGTGGCGGGTGTGCCAGTCGCAGCCGGGGACCAATGTCCCGCAGTGGAACTCCTTCATCGGGTTTCTCCCTTCTCGTTCATGGCGCGTGGTCGTCCCGCGCCTTGGCATGCGAACCCATGTTAACACGAAAGGGCGACGTGGGGTTGCACGAAAAGGCCCGGACGCGGGCAGCCGGGAGGCGCCGCGTCCGGGGCCTTCAGGCGGTTATTTGACGATGGTCACCGCGTCCGCCTGACGCTTCATGCCGCTCTTCTCCCAGGAGATGGCGACCTTCTCTCCGTTGCGAAGCCCCGGATCCTTGAACTTCTTGGGCAGAGTGTAGGTGTTGCCGTCGGCCAGCGTCAGGGTCATGCCCTTGGTGTCATAGCTCTTGACGGTGCCCGTGGCGTGCTGGGCGGCAAAGGCGAAGGGGGAGGTGGCAACGAGGACGGCGAAAGCCGTCGGGATAAGAAGCGTGCGCATGGCGATCACTCCTGGAGACGCGGGGAGCGCCTGAAGATCCTTCGGTATGCTGCCCGCGGGATCAGGACCGTCCGGTTGCGTCGGGTCGCGGATCAAATCCGCCGGCGCTTCCCGGTCCGGCGATAGAAATAAGCTCCTGATTTTGCGAAGGTATTAGACTAAAAAGAAAATTCCGGGCCGGCCCGTTGCCACAATCGGCGGGTGCCTTTGCCGCATTGTGGCGCAATCGTGCAAGCCGCCTGCCGCTACGTTACGCCGCAGGCCGCGGCGCGAAACGCTCGGCCTACGGCCACTTCACGCTCGGCGGCAGGCTGGAGAGGATCGAATTGACGTTGCCGCCGGTCTTCAGGCCGAAGATCGTGCCGCGATCGTAGAGAAGGTTGAACTCGACATAGCGGCCGCGGCGGATCAGCTGCTCCTCGCGCTCGGCGTCGGTCCAGTTGCGGTTGAAGTTGTCGCGCACGATGTGCTGGTAGACGACCAGGAACGAGCGTCCGACATCCTGGGTGAAGCGGAAATCGGCGGCCCAGCCGCCTTGCTCGTCGGACGAATGGAGCCAGTCGTAGAAGATGCCGCCGATGCCGCGCGGCTCGTTGCGGTGCGGCAGGAAGAAATACTCGTCGCACCATGCTTTCAGGCGCGGATAGTCGGCGACGGCGGCATTCTTGTCGCAAGCGAACTGCATGGCCTTGTGAAAGGCGCTGGCGTCCGCGTCCTCCTGGGTGCGCCGGCGGTCGAGGACCGGGGTCAGGTCGGCGCCGCCGCCGAACCACTGGCGCGTCGTCACCACCATGCGGGTGTTCATGTGGACGGCCGGCACGCTGGGGTTCCACGGATGGGCGATCAGCGAGATGCCGCTCGCCCAGAACCGCGGATCCTCGTCGGCGCCGGGGATCTGCTTCCTGAACTCCGGCGAGAACTCGCCGAAGACGGTGGAGGTGTGGACGCCGACCTTCTCGAAGACGCGGCCGTGCATGACCGACATCACGCCGCCGCCGCCCTGGCCGCCGTCGCGCTGCCAGGGGCGCCGCTCGAAGCGACCGGGCGACCACGACGCCTGTGGGCCGGTCAGGTCGTCCTCGAGCCGCTCCAGCGCCGCGCAGATGCGGTCGCGCAGGGTCTCGAACCAGGTGCGCGCCTGGTCCTTCTTGGCGTCGATGTCGGCAGGCAGCCCCGCCGGGATTTCAGGCCTGTTCATCGGTTCTCCGTCTGGTGGTCGCACGCAGCGGCGGAGCGAACCGCTCGAGGAAGGGACTCGTCTTTTCGGGAGGCGATCCCTAATCTCTTATGGAGACGGGTCAAGGAGTTCTTTCTTGCGTACTCCGCAAAGACCGCCGCTCACCGGCCTGAAGAGGCGGCTCGAGCGCGCCCGCGCCGAAAGGGCAGAGAAGCCGCGAGATGGGTTCCTGCGCGAGACGTTCGTGCTGCCGCGGCCCGATGCGCGCGAAAAGGCGCGCGAATTCTTCGACCGCTGGCCCAAGCAGGCCTACTGGACCGAGATCGAAAGCTGGTTCGAGCGGCCAGGCGACGTGATCGAGTTCACCATCCGCCGGCTGCCTTCCGCCGACTGAGCCGCACCTCTCATCGGCACTGGCGCAGCGCCTCGCCGACGACCATCGCCGCGGCGACCGCCACGTTGAGGCTGCGGCCGCCGCCCGGCATGGGGATCAGCAGCCGCGCGTCGGCGCGGCGGTGGACGGCCTCCGGGACGCCGGCGGATTCGCGGCCGAGAAGCAGGACGTCGGTGGGGGCGAACGCGAAATCCGTATAGGCGATGTCGCCGCTCGTGGTCAGGAGGACCAGCCGGCGGCCGGGCAGCACGGTCGCCTCGAAGGCCGCGAAGTCGGCGTGGCTGGCGAGTGCCGCCATCTCCAGATAGTCCATGCCGGCGCGCCTCAGCGCCCGGTCGCCGAGGTCGAAGCCGGCGGGACCGACAATGTCGACGACGAGGCCGAGGCAAGCGGCCAGGCGCAGGATGGTGCCGGCGTTGCCCGGAATGTCGGGCTGGTAGAGCGCGATGCGCAGCTCGCTTGGCGGCATGGGGCTCGTCTCCACTGTGTCCGGACGGCAACAAATTCGGTCGGCGGCAAAAAAATCGCTGCCCCAACGGTAGCCATCGGCGGCGAATCCGGCTATAGAGCGCTCCTCTTCAACTCGAACCGACGGAGGATGGCATGACAGTTTTCTTGCACGCAACTTACGCCCTCCGAACTGGCGGGCTCCCAGCCTGACGGCGGTTTTCGGTTCGACGCACTTCCTGGTTTCCTGAAGCACCCTCGATTCGATTCCCGCCGGCATTCGCACCCGGTCCCAAAGGAATTGTTCGATGTCTCCATACGCGCCGCGCGTCCTCTTGGCCGCGCCAAAAGCCACCGCCGACCCACCCTCGTCGCCGCCGCGCTTGCCGCGGCGCGCACAGCCTGCCGTCGTCGGTTCTCATGACCTTTTTTTCTCGGGAGGAAAGCATGTTTGACCAACTCCATGCCCCGGGCCGCACCAGCCTGCACGAGCGCAAGCTCGCCGCCTGGGCCCTGTTCGTCGGCGAAATCGCCGCGGCCGCCGATCGGCCCGACCGCAGCACCCGTTCACACCGGGCGATGCTGCCGGACGTCGACCCCGCACTGGCCGAAGCGGCGCCCCGCCGCTCGCTGCTGGCACGCCTGAAGGCGGCGTTCCGCCGGCGGGACGCGGCCATCGCAAAGCCTGCTGTGTCGGCCGGTCCGGCCGGGCTGTCAGCATTCGACAGCGGCCCGGTCGGCAAAGCGGCTGCGATCGCCTACATTGAGGCGGCAGACAACGATCCCGGCCGCGACGGATATGCCGCGAGCGGACGCCCGATCGTCGTCGACCAGTTCCGCGCTGCCTGAGGGCGGCGCGGGGCACCCGCCTATTCGAGACGAGACTTTCATGTTCCGCTGGTTCGAAGCACGCCTCAATCCCTTCCCTGCCGAAGAGCCGGTGGAGCCGCCCAAGACGCTGCTGGCGTTCTGCCTGCACTACAGCCGCGGCGCCTGGCCCTACATCGCCATTGCGGCGGTGTTCAACACGGTCATCGCGCTGGCGGAAGTCGGCATGTTCGCCTTCCTGGGCCGCATCGTCGACTGGCTGTCGGCGCAGAACCGCGAGACCTTCCTGCAGACCGAGTCCTGGAAGCTGGCCGGCATGGCCTTCGTGGTGATGGTGGCGCTGCCGGGGGCAGTGTTCATCAGCTCCATGCTTCATCAGCAGACGCTGATGGGCAACTATCCGATGCGCATCCGCTGGCAGGTGCACCGCTACCTGCTCAAGCAGTCGATGTCCTTCTATCAGGACGAGTTCGCCGGTCGCGTCGCCACCAAGCTGATGCAGACGGCGCTCGCCGTGCGCGAATGCGTGATGAAGCTGATCGACGTGCTCAACTACGTCATCGTCTATTTCCTCGGCGCGGTGGCGATCGTCGCCTCGGCCGACTGGCGGCTGGCGGCGCCGCTCGGCATCTGGCTGCTCGGCTACATGCTGCTGCTGCGGGTCTTCATCCCGCGGCTCGGCAAGGTCTCCGAAGAGCAGGCCGACGAGCGCTCGTCGATGACCGGGCGGATCGTCGACAGCTACACCAACATCCAGACCGTCAAGCTGTTCTCGCACGCCCGGCGCGAGGCCTCCTATGCGCGCGAGGGCATGGCGGCCTTCCTCGACACCGTCTACCGCTCGATGCGGCTGGTGACGCTGCTCTACGCCTTCCTGTACGTGCTGAACTCGACGCTGCTGGTGTCGGTCAGCGCGCTGTCGATCTGGCTGTGGCTGAACGAAAGCGTGTCGATCGGCGCCGTGGCGGTGGTGATCGGCCTCGTGCTGCGCTTCTGGGGCATGTCGCAGTGGATCATGTGGGAGGTGTCGGCGCTGTTCGAGAACATCGGCACCGTGCAGGACGGCATCCAGTCGATCTCGATGCCCCGCCTGGTGGAGGACAAGCCGGACGCTGCCGCCCTCGCCGTGCCGCGGGGCGAGATCGGCTTCGAGAAGGTGCGGTTCCACTACGGCAAGCAGGGTGGGGTCATCGACGAGCTGTCGCTGACGGTCCGCCCGGGCGAAAAGGTGGGGCTGGTCGGGCGGTCGGGGGCAGGGAAGTCGACGCTGGTCAACCTGCTGCTGCGCTTCTACGACCTCGAAAGCGGCCGCATCCTGATCGACGGCCGCGACATCAGCGCGGTGACCCAGGACAGCCTGCGCGCCGCCATCGGCGTGGTCACCCAGGACACCTCGCTGCTGCACCGGTCGGTGCGGGAGAACATCCTCTACGGCCGGCCGGACGCCGACGAGACCATGCTGGTCGAGGCGGCCGAGCGCGCCGAGGCGCTGGAGTTCATCGCGCACCTCTCCGATCCCAAGGGCCGCAAGGGCTTCGACGCGCATGTCGGCGAGCGCGGCGTGAAGCTTTCGGGAGGCCAGCGGCAGCGGATCGCCATCGCCCGGGTGATGCTGAAGGATGCGCCGATCCTGATCCTCGACGAGGCGACCTCGGCGCTGGATTCGGAGGTCGAGGCGGCGATCCAGGAGAACCTCTACCGCCTGATGGAGGGCAAGACGGTGATCGCCATCGCGCACCGCCTGTCGACCATCGCGGCGATGGACCGGCTCATCGTCATGGATCGCGGGCAGATCGTCGAGGAGGGCTCGCACGAGGCGCTGGTGGCCAGCGGCGGCCTCTATGCACAGCTCTGGCAGCGCCAGTCCGGCGGCTTCCTGATCGCCGAGGACGCCGAGACGACCGACCTGGCTGCAGAGTGAGCGGACGCGCCATGTTACGAAAAGGTAACGGGAATTCCCGCTGGGGCTTCCTATATTGAGGGCTGGATGGCCGCCAGCAGCGGCCGCGACGACGAGGAGAAGTTCGAGCATTTGACCCAGCCCCGCCATGAGAACGGCCCGGCAGAGCCCAGCGCAGGCAGCGACGGCCTGCGCGACCGGCTGTGGCGCAGGGTGGAAGGCTCGATCGACCCGTTCCAGGACACCGACCGGGAGGTGCTGCCCGAGGACGCCTGGCAGTTCATCCTCTATTTCGCCAACCAGGCGAAGGGCGCCTTCGTGCTGCTGCTGATCGCCGGCGGCCTGGCCGGCGCGGTCGATGCCGCCATGTACTGGTCGGTCGGCTGGCTGATCGACCTGCTCGACAAATCCTCGCCGGCGTCGCTGGTCGCCGATCATTGGCAGAGCCTGCTCGGCCTTTTGCTGCTGATCATGGTGGTGCGCTCGGCGGTGATGGTCGGCTCGGCGGTCATCGAGCAGCAGATCATCGTTCCGGGCTTCTACTCGATGGTGCGCTGGCAGGCGTTCCGCCGGGTGATCCAGCAGCCCTACGGCTTCTACCAGAACGACTTTCGCGGGCCGCATCGCGACGAAGATCATGCAGGGCGGGGAGGCGGTCGGCGATTTCATCGTCAACGTGCTGCAGACCATGTGGTCGTTCCTCACCTTCGTGGTGCTGTCGATCACCATCCTGGTGTCGCTCGACCCGCTGATGGGACTGGTGGTCACGCTGTGGTTCGCCGGCTATGCGGGGATCGTCTACTTCCTGCTGCCGGAAATGCGGAAGGCCGGGCGCGAGACGGCCGACCAGCGCTCGATCTTCAACGGCCGGCTGGTCGACGCCTTCACCAACATCGTGGCGGTGAAGCTGTTCGACAGCGGCCGGCGCGAGCACGCCTATATCCGCGACGGCCTCGAAGGCTTCCTGGCCGCGGTGATCCGGCTGACGCGGGCGGTGACGACTGTCCGCTCCTCGGTCGCGATCCTCAACGGCATCATGATGAGCGCCATCGGGGCGATCGCCGTCCTCAGCTGGACCTCGGGCGCGATCACCACCGGCGCCGTGGCGGCGGCGCTAGGCCTGGTGTTCCGGCTCAACCAGATGTCGGGCTGGATGATGTTCAACATCAACGGGCTGGTGCGCAACTATGCGACCGTGCAGGACGCGACGCGCACCATCTCGGTGATGCCGTCGATCCGCGACGCCGAGGACGCCATCGCGCTGCCGCGGGCGCGCGGCGATATCCGCTTCGAGAACGTGTCCTTCCACTACGGCAAGGAGGGCGGGGTGATCGAGGACCTGTCCTTCCACATCCGGCCGGGCGAGCGGGTGGCGCTGGTCGGGCCGTCCGGCGCCGGCAAGACGACGATCGTCAACCTGATGCTGCGGCTGTTCGACGTCGAGGAGGGGCGCATCCTGATCGACGGCCAGGATATCCGCAGCCTCACCCAGGCCTCGCTCAGGGAACAGTTCGGGGTGGTCAGCCAGGAAGCGATGCTGATGCACCGCTCGATCCGCGACAATATCGGCTACGGGCGCGAGGGCGCCAGCGAGATGGAGATCGTCGATGCGGCGAAGCGGGCGGCGGCGCACGACTTCATCGTCGACATGGCCGACCCGCGCGGGCGACGCGGCTACGACGCCGAGGTCGGGGAGCGCGGCGTCAAGCTTTCGGGCGGGCAGCGCCAGCGCGTGGCGATCGCCCGCATGATGCTGAAGGACGCGCCGATCCTGATCCTCGACGAGGCGACCTCGGCGCTCGATTCGGAGGTCGAGGCGGCGATCCAGGAGAACCTCTACCGGCTGATGGAGGGCAAGACCGTGGTGGCGATCGCCCACCGCTTGTCGACGATCGCCGCGCTCGACCGGCTCATCGTCGTCGATGAGGGCCGGATCGTCGAGGAGGGCACGCACGAGGCCCTCATCGCGCAAGGCGGGCTCTATGCGCAGCTGTGGAAACGCCAGTCCGGCGGCTTCCTGGCCAATTCCCTGGCGGCGGAATGACGCTGAAGCCGCCCGGCCACTTCTCGGCGGCGTCGCTTCGCGACGGGGCGTTCGACGCGCTAGGCTACGAGATCATGGCGGAAAAGGCGGCCTCGCTCGGCCGGGCGGGCGCCCGCGTCGAGGCCTGCCTGGCGCGGCTCGACGAGGCGGGCTCCGCGGCGGGCGATCGCGCGGCGCTGCTGCGCGACGCAGCCGATGCGGTCTACGCATACTTCATCCAGCGCGAGCTCGCCGGCTTCCGCCGCCACGACGAGGTGATCCGCCTCTATCGCATCCCCCGCGCAGTGCTGGCGAGGCTCGGCGCGCGCTGACGCCCCGGCCGGCGGCGCAGCCTCTCAGGCGGGGGCCTGCCAGGGATCCAGCAGCTTGACGCCCATGACCGCGAAATCGCGGGTGTTGCGGGTGACCACCGTGAGGTCGTGAACCAGGGCCGTCGCGGCGATCCAGGAATCGCGCTCCGGCCGCGGATCGGGCACGTGCAGGGCGGCGCACCGCAGGGCGATGTCCGTGTCAATGGGGAGGATGCGGTCCTTGAAAGCGGTCAGCACGTCGGCAACCCATTCGGACAAGAACTCGCCCTTCCTCGGGTCCTTTCGAGCCGCAAGCAGAGCCCCATACTCGAGCTCTCGGACGGTCATAATGGAAAGGAATTGCACGATTGCGTCCATGTTGTTTGCCCAGGCCGAGACGTGTCGATCGTAGTTGCTTCGTCTCCGCAATTGGGACACGACATTGGTGTCGAGCAGGAACATCAATCAAACTCAAATGGCTTGAAAAGAACATTCTTCCCCATCTCGGGAAAATCGAAATCGAAGTCGGCCTCAGGATTCTTCACCATCAACGCCTCCCGCAAGCTCTTCGGGCGCTTGTCGAGCAACTGGAAATTCTCGTATGTCAACAGCACGAAGGCCGGCGTCCCGCGGTCGGTGATGATCACCGGACCGTGCGACGCGGCGCGCTTCGCGCCGGCGGTGTCCTGGTTGAACTCGCGGCTCGAGAAGGTGCGAGGCGGGCGGGAGTAGTTCAATGAGAAAGTCCTACATTAGCGGAATGTAGCAATGATGCTACATCAATGCCGTGACGTCAAGGGAAATCGCTGGAAACGCCGGCCCGCCCGAGCCTTGCGACAATCTGCCATCGTGCCTTGCGCGGTCTGGACAAGGCCGGGGTTCACGCATAAACCACCTGACAATTGCCGGGGAGCCCGCCGGTCCGTTTCGCGTGCGCGAAAAGGGCCGGCCTGATAGCGAAGCGAGCTCCTTCGCCGGCGTTGCTGAGGCGAAAGAATTCGGGGTTCCCGTGAGCGCAGACGAAACGATCGACCACAATCGCCGCGACTTCCTCTACATCGCTACCGGAATGGCCGGCGCCGTCGGCGTCGCGGCGGCGGCATGGCCGTTCATCGACCAGATGCGGCCGGATGCCTCGACGCTCGCGGCATCGTCGATCGAAGTCGACGTCGCCACGGTGACCGAAGGCATGTCGCTGACGGTCAAGTGGCGCGGCAAGCCGGTGTTCATCCGCAACCGCACGCCGGAGGAGATCAAGGCCGCGCAAGAGGTGCCGATGGCCGAGCTCAAGGACCCGGTGGCGCGCAACGCCAACCTTGCCGGCGACGCGCCGGCCACCGACGTCGACCGCTCGGCCGGCGAGGGCAAGGAGAACTGGCTGGTGATGGTCGGCGTCTGCACGCATCTCGGCTGCGTGCCGCTCGGCCAGCAGGGCGACTACGGCGGCTGGTTCTGCCCCTGCCACGGGTCGCACTACGATACGGCCGGGCGCATCCGCAAGGGGCCGGCGCCGGAGAATCTCGCGGTGCCGAACTACAAGTTCATCTCCGACACCAAGGTTCGCATCGGTTGAGGCGGGCAGAGGGAGCAAACCCATGAGCGGTGGACACTCGACCTACACGCCCAAGACGGGGCTTGGCCGCTGGATCGACGCGCGCATGCCGCTGCCGCGCCTGGTCTACGACTCCTTCATCGCCTACCCGGTGCCGCGCAATCTCAACTACGCCTACACCTTCGGCGGCATCCTCGCCTTCATGCTGGTGGCGCAGATCCTGACCGGCGTCGTGCTCGCCATGCACTACGTGTCGGACACCTCGCTCGCCTTCCGCTCGGTCGAGAAGATCATGCGCGACGTCAATTCCGGCTGGCTGCTGCGCTACCTGCACGCCAACGGTGCGTCGATGTTCTTCATCGCGGTCTATATCCACATCTTCCGCGGCCTCTACTACGGCTCCTACAAGGCGCCGCGCGAGCTGCTGTGGATCCTCGGCTGCATCATCTACCTCCTGATGATGGCGACCGGCTTCATGGGCTACGTGCTGCCCTGGGGTCAGATGAGCGGCTGGGGCGCCACCGTCATCACCAACTTCTTCACCGCCATTCCGCTGGTCGGCGATTGGATCACGCAGCTGCTGCTCGGCGGCTTCGCCGTCGACAATCCGACGCTCAACCGCTTCTTTGCGCTGCACTATCTGCTGCCGTTCATGATCGCCGGCGTGGTGGTGCTGCATGTGTGGGCGCTGCATGTCGTCGGCCAGACCAACCCGACCGGCATCGAGGTGACGTCGGAGACCGATACCGTGGCCTTCACCCCCTATGCGACGGTGAAGGACAGCTTCGCGATGATCCTGTTCATCGCCTTCTTCGCCTATTTCGTCTTCTACATCCCGAACTACCTCGGCCACCCCGACAACTACACCGAGTTCGACCCGCTGAAGACGCCGGCCCACATCGTGCCGGAGTGGTACTTCCTGCCGTTCTACGCGATCCTGCGCGCCATCACCTTCAACATCGGGCCGATCAACTCCAAGCTGGGCGGCGTGCTGGCCATGTTCGGGGCGATCGCGGTGCTGTTCCTGGTGCCCTGGCTCGACACGTCGAAGGTGCGCTCGGCCACCTACCGGCCGTCCTACCGCATTTTCTACTGGCTGTTCGCGGCCAATGCCATCTTCCTCGGCTGGCTCGGATCGCGCCCTGCGGAAGGCACCTACGTGATCATGGCGCAGGTGGCGACGCTCTACTACTTCGCCTTCTTCCTGGTGATCATGCCGCTGCTCGGACTGATCGAAACGCCGCGCAAAGTGCCCAATTCCATCACCGAGGCGGTGCTCGACAAGAAGGGCGGGGCTGGCGTGGCGCATCCGGCGCGTGCCACCGCGGCGCCCGACGCGAAGGCCTGAGACCCACGAGAATCCAGGAAGGACCCGTTTCATGAGCAAGATTCTCGTCCGCCTGCTCCTTGCGGCCGGCATCGTCAGCGCCGCCGGCGGGGCCGCCCTGGCGCAGGAGGAGGGGCATAGCGCGGCCGAGCCGACCCATTTCCCGATCCACAAGCCGATCGAGATGAACTGGACGTTCGCCGGGCCGTTCGGCAAGTACGACAAGGCGCAGCTGCAGCGCGGGCTGAAGGTCTACAAGGAGGTCTGCTCGGCCTGCCACTCGATGAACCTGGTCGCCTTCCGCACGCTGGAGGACCTCGGCTATTCCGAGGCCCAGGTGAAGGCGCTGGCGGCCGAGTACACCGTTCCCGACGGGCCGAATGCCGAAGGCGAGATGTTCGAGCGGCCGGGCATCCCTTCCGACCACTTCCCGGCGCCGTTCCCCAACAAGGAGGCGGCAGCCGCCGCCAACAACGGCGCGCCGCCCCCCGATTTCTCGCTGATCGCCAAGGCGCGCGGCGTCGAGCGCGGGTTTCCCCAGTTCCTGATCGACATCTTCACCCAATATGCGTCAGGCGGCCCGGACTATATCCATTCGCTGCTCACCGGCTACGACCAGGAGCCGCCGGCCGGAATGGAGATCGCCGAGGGCACCCACTACAACCCCTATTTCATCGCCGGCAAGTCGCTGGCGATGGCGAAGCCGCTGTCCGACGACCAGGTGACCTACGACGACGGCTCGCCGCAGACGGTGGACCAGTATGCGCGCGACGTGTCGGCGTTCCTGATGTGGGCGGCCGAGCCGCACATGGAGGCACGCAAGCAGACGGGCTTCGCGGTGATCATCTTCCTGGTGCTGTTCGGCGGGCTGGTCTATCTGACAAAGCGGAAGGTCTGGTCGAGCCTGCACTAAGCCGAAGCGCGGTTCGCGCCCTCGTCACCCCGCGAGAAGGTCGCCGAGGCGGGCTTGCACTGCGGTTCTGTCGCGGTTGCTCAAGGTCCCGATCTTGCCCAGGATCAGATCCTCCACGAGGGTGAACACCTTCCAGCGTACGACGCAGGACGTCCGCAAGCCGGCTTCCGTCACGTCGACAAGCGAAAGATCGCTCGGCCAGGTCGTCCGCGCAGCCGTCGTCACCATCGCCAGGATGCAGTGCGCGTGGGACGCGTTGAACGCCCGCTGCGACAGCACGATGGCCGGCCGCTGCTTGTGCCCCTCGCGCTCCGTGAAAGGGAATTTTACGAGGACGGCATCAAAGCGGTCGTAGTCCACCAAAAGCCTCTTCGTCCTCTGCCGAATGCCACTCGTCAAAGGCCTGGTCGGCCAGGCGCAGAAGGTCGTCCTCCACCTGGGGGGAACGGACACGAACATTCTGGCCGCGCCGTTCCTGCAACCTCGCCCATACCTTGGCCATGGCACCGACGGGCTTGATCCCAGGCGTCGGACGTCCGTCCGCTCCGTCCTTCATCTTCTTCCACTCGCCTACGACACCGTCGACTTCGAGCCGAATGGTCGCTCCTGCCGCCAGCTTCAGCACGCGCGCGTGAAGGGAAGAATCGAGCTTCAAGTGTTTTGCCCATATGACATCGTCGCGGATTTCGATAAGCATTGGCCGCTCCCGATCGCTCGTGAATCCATATAGGGGTGGGGCGGGGGTGGGGTCAAGGATGAACCGATGAAGCCGTCTGTCGAGGACACGCTGCTTGCTGCCATCCGCACGATTCCCGACTATCCCCGGCCGGGCATCCTGTTCCGCGACATCACCACGCTGCTCGGCAATGCCGGCGCGTTCAGGCGAGCCATCGACGAACTCGTCCAGCCCTATGCCGGCAGCAAGGTCGACAAGATCGCCGGCATCGAGGCGCGCGGCTTCATCCTCGGTGGCGCGGTGGCGCACCAGCTGTCGTCGGGGTTCATCCCGATCCGCAAGAAGGGAAAGCTGCCGCACGAGACCGTGCGTGTCGCCTACAGCCTGGAATATGGGCTCGACGAGATGGAAATGCACAAGGATGCCGTGTCGGCCGGCGAGAAGGTGATCCTGATCGACGATCTGATCGCCACCGGCGGCACCGCCGAGGCGGCCGTGACGCTGCTCCGGCGGATGGGCGCCGAGATCGTGGCGGCTTGCTTCGTCATCGACCTGCCAGACCTCGGCGGGCGGGCGAAACTCGAAATCGCTCGGCGTGACGGTGCGCACTCTGATCGCCTACCCCGGCCACTAAGGGGGGCGGTCGGCGCCTGGTCACTCGGGCGCGGGAAGATCGCCCGTCTTCACCAGCACCGCGCTTTCGAACTCCAGCACCTTGTCGCCCTTGGAATCATGGGCTTCCGAAGCCAGCGTCAGCAGCCGCCAGCCGGGCCGCGAGGCAACCTGCCGGTGGGCGAGGCTGCGGCGCGTGAAGGCGACCGTCTCGCCGGCGAAGACCGGCTTTGGCCATTTGAGGTTGCGGAAGCCAGGCGACGGACCGAATTCGGGGACAGGGCCGGGGCCGGGCCAGCGGCGGTCCTCGGTGACCAGGGGCGTTGCCAGATTGTGGCGCATCCACATGGCGGCCGTGTGCCAGCCGGAGGCGCAGAGGCCGCCGAAGACGCTCTTTTTGGCCGCCGCCTCGTCGACATGGAAGGGTTGCGGGTCGTATTTGCGGGCGAAGGCCTTGATCTCGTCGGCCTCGAAGCGGTGCGAGCCGAGGTCCATGGTGACGCCGATGCGGAAGAACTCGTCGAGCGTCATGCAGCAGCCTCGCGGGTCAGGAACATGCCGGTGTTCTCGAGCTCGAGGACAATCTCGCCGCGCTGGTTCTGCATCTCGCTGCGGATGGTGACGAGGCCGAGCGTCGGCCGCGAGCGCGACAGGCGGGCGCTCTGGACGATGCAGCGCGCGGTCAGCCTGTCGCCGGCCAGGACCGGCCGTTTCCAGCGCACATAGTCGAGGCCGGGCGAACCCTGCGAGGTGGAGTCGAGCAGGAAGCCGTCGCAGAGGAGGCGCATGAACATCGCGCAAGTGTGCCAGCCGGAAGCGGCGAGGCCGCCGAGCAGGCTGGCCCGGCCGGCCGCCTCGTCGAGATGCATGGGCTGGGGATCGAACTCGGCCGCGAAGCCGACGATCTCCTCGGCCTCGACCGTCTTGGAGCCGAGCGGGATGACGCGCCCCTCCGCGAGGTCCTCGAAAGCCCAGGTCTTGGTCACGGCGTCGTCCTCCTAGAGCGCAATGACGCTTCTTCGAAATCGTCCTTGCACTCTATCCTCTTGTTTGAGCATGATCTTTTCCAAAAACCGGCATCCACTTTTTGGGATCATGCTCTAAAGCCAGCCCCGGCGCTTGAAGTAGAGGAAGGGGAGCACGGCCGAGACCACCATCAGGATCAGCGCGAAGGGGTAGCCGAGGACCCATCTCAACTCCGGCATCACCTCGAAATTCATGCCGTAGATGGAGGCGACCAGCGTCGGCGGCAGGAAGACCACGGCGGCCACCGAGAAGATCTTGATGATGCCGTTCTGCTCGATGTTGATCATGCCGAGCGTGGCGTCGAGCAGGAAGGTCACCTTCTGCGACAGGAAGCTGGCATAGTCGCTCAGCGAGGCGACGTCGCGCGACAGCGTCTTGATCCGCGCCCTGAGGCCGCTCGCCTTGTCCTCGCGCAGCGTCGCGTTGCCGAAGAAGCCGGCCAGGCGCTGCAAGGTGACCAGGCTGTCATGCATGTTGGAGATCATCTCTTCCTTGCGGCCGAGCTTGCGCAGGATGAGCTGGAAATCGCGCCCGCGTTGCGAGGCGTTGTGCTCGGCCGGATGGAACACCGCCTCCGACACGTCGAGGATGTCGTGCGCCACCCGCTCCAGCACGTCGGCCAGGCGGTCGACGATCGCCTCCAGCAAGGTGATGAGGATGGTCTCGCCCGAAGTGCAGCCGAGCGGCACCTTCTCGGCCCGCAAGGGGAAGCCTTTGAACACCTGCGGCTCGTGGTAGCGGACGGTGACCAGACGATGGCCGGAGAGGACGAAGCTGACCGGCGACATCACCGGCTTGTCGGTGTCAGTCTGCGAGGGCAGCGTCGCGGTCATGAAATAGGTGCCGTTCTCCACGTAGAGACGGCTGGAGATCTCGATCTCCTCCATGTCCTCGCGCGTCGGGATGTCGACGCCGAGCCAGGCCTCGACCTGGGCTTCCTCTTCCGGCGTCGGCTTGAGGACGTCGACCCAGACGACCTCGCCCGAGGCCGGCGACAGGCTGTCGACCGGCCGCAAGAGGTCCTTGTCCACCACGAAGGATCGGAGCATGCCGCACTCCCTGGCTTTTCGGCGCCGCATCGGGCCGATGCGAGGCGGGGGCCGAAACCGGTCTGCGGTGGCCCGCCAGCGGCTTAGCGCCGAAGAGTCGGGCTGGTCAACCCGCCTGCGGTTGCTCCGAAGGGCAAATTGGGGCGAGGCCGGGGCAGGGTGAGGAGCAGATTGTCAACAGTTGACAGGATGGACTGGTGGCGCGGTTCGGCCTGACGCGCGAGACCTTGGGGTGCGTTTCAGCAGGTCTGCCCCCGTGGTAGTCTGCCAAGAAATGGAGGGCCTGCACCATGCAGTCGGGGGATTGGGGTTCCGTGGGACCGGAGGTCGTCCTCGACTTCTGGTTTCCGCAAGACGGCCACGCCAACGACATGGCCGCGCATCGCGATTTTTGGATGTGGCGGATGCGCGGCGCGGCCGACGAGGCCATTCGCGAGCGCTTCTCGGACCTCACTGCAGCGGCCGCAATGGGGCTGCTGGACCAGTGGGCCGAAACGCCGCGTGGGCGCCTCGCGCTGGTTATCGCGCTGGACCAGTTCCCGCGTTCGGTCTGGCGGGGGACGCCAGCGGCATATGCGCAGGACATCAAGGCTGCCAGGCTGGTGCTCGATGCGCTCGAGAACGGTCACTACGCGGCCCTGCCGAACGTTTGGGAGAAGTCATTCTGCCTGATCGCCAATGCCCATTGCGAGGGGCCGGATCACCTGGAGCGCATGGAGCGCAGCATGGGTCTCGCCGCGGCGCTGGTCGACGAGGCGCCCGAGCATCTGCGAATGAGCTACCGCATGGTCGAAGACCAAAACCGGCTCGCTCGCGACGTCGTCGCCAGGTTCGGGCGGCACCCTCACCGAAATGCCGTCCTGGGACGGGTCTCGACAGTTGCGGAAGAAGCCTACGTTGCAGCAGGGCAGTTCCCTCACGAGCGCGAGATTCCGTCGACGAAAGAGGAACTGGAACGACTGCTCGCAAAGCGCGAAGGCTTACAGGCCTAGAGCGCAATGACGCTTCTTCGAATCGTCCTTGCACTCTATCCTCTTGTTTGAGCATGATCTTTTCCAAAAACCGGCATCCACTTTTTGGGATCATGCTCTAGGCGAGAGTTGGGCCCTCCTGTCAGGTGTTGAACTTGAACAGCAGGACGTCGCCGTCCTGGACGACGTAGTCCTTGCCCTCGTCGCGCGCCTTGCCGGCCTCGCGGGCGGGCACCTCGCCGCCGAGCGCGATGAAATCGGCATAGGCGATGGTCTGGGCGCGAATGAAGCCCCGCTCGAAGTCGGTGTGGATGACGCCGGCGGCCTGCGGCGCCCGGGTGCCGCGGCGGATCGTCCAGGCGCGCGTCTCCTTGGGCCCGGCGGTGAAGTAGGTGATCAGGTCGAGAAGGTCGTAGCCGGCGCGGATCAGCCGGTCGAGGCCGGGCTCCTCGAGGCCCATGGACGACAGAAATTCGTGCTGCTCCTCGTCGGCGAGCTGCGCCACCTCGGCCTCGATGGCGGCCGAGATCGTCACGGTGCCGGCGCCTTGCGAGGCGGCCAGCTTCTCGACGGCCGCCGTATGCGCGTTGCCTGCGGCGGCGTCGGCCTCGGCCACGTTGCAGACGTAGAGCACGGGGTGCGACGTCAGAGGTTGAGGCCCTGCAGGATTGCCAGGTCCTCCGGCGAGATGCCCTGAAGCAGCACGCGCGCCGGGCGGCCGGCCTGCAGCAGCTCCAGCGCCTTTTCCATCATCGGCAGCACCGTCGTGGCTTCCTTGTCCTTGCCGGTGGCGCGCTTGCGGATCTGGACGATGCGGCGTTCGAGGCTTTCGAGGTCGGCGAGCATCAGCTCGGTTTCCACGGTCTCGGCGTCGGCGACCGGGTCGATGCGGCCCTCGACGTGGGTGATGTCGTCGTTCTCGAAGCAGCGGAGCACGTGGACGATGGCGTCGACCTCGCGGATGTTGGCCAGGAACTGGTTGCCGAGGCCTTCGCCCTTGGAGGCGCCGCGCACCAGTCCGGCGATGTCGACGAAGGAGATGCGGGTCGGGATGATCTCCTTGGACTTGGCGATCGCGGCGATGGCCTCCAGCCGCGGGTCCGGCACGGCCACCTCGCCGGTGTTCGGCTCGATGGTGCAGAACGGATAGTTGGCGGCCTGTGCGGCGGCGGTTCGTGTCAGCGCATTGAAAAGCGTCGACTTGCCGACGTTCGGCAGGCCGACGATGCCGCATTTGAAGCCCATGGTCGTTCGATCCCGTGAGGTGTTTCGTCTGGTCTATTTCCCGCCGAACAGCTTCTTCAGCATCGCCGCCATCGGGCCGCTTTCCGGCAGTTTCGGGGCAGCCTGGGCAGGCCGCGCCTGGCGGATGTGGCTCTGCCCGCGGGCCGGCGCCTCGTCCGGCGACGGTTTCGACAGGGCGACCGCGATGCGGTTCATGAAGCCGCTCTCGTCGTTCTTGGCGAGCAGCTCGGCATTGTCGGCGATGGCGCCGAGCAGCGGCTCCAGCCAGGCCTGGTCGGCCTTGGCGAAATCGCCCAGCACATGGCCGTGGACGAGCTCCTTGACGCCCGGATGGCCGACGCCGATGCGTACCCGCCGGTACTCCTTGCCGACATGCTGGTCGAGCGAGCGGATGCCGTTGTGGCCGCCGGCGCCGCCGCCGCGCTTGATGCGCACCTTGCCGGCCACCAGGTCGATCTCGTCGTAGAAGACGGTGAGGTCTGGCGGCAGCTAGCTTGTAGAAACGCAGAAGCTCGCCGACCGACTGGCCGGACAGGTTCATGAAGGTCTGCGGCTTGATGAGCAGCGCCTTCTCGCCGGCCAGCAGGCCTTCGGCGAGCTGGCCCTGGAACTTGCGGGTCCAGGGCGAGAAGCGATGGCGGCGGTGAATGGCATCCGCCGCCATGAAGCCGACATTGTGCCGGTTGTTGGCGTGGCCTGAGCCGGGATTGCCAAGACCGGCAAGGACGAGCATGGCACGGTTCTCCGGGCAGCTGGCCCCGAGGCTATTCCTCGGTCTTCTCCTCTTCCACCTCTTCGACCACCGGCTCGGCGGTCTCGGCAGCCTCTGGCTTCATGGCCGAGGAGCCGGCGATCGTGGCGATCGTGAAGTCGCGGTCGTGGATTGCCGGGCGAACGCCGGCCGGCAGCGTGACGGCCGAGATGTGGATGGAATCGCCGATGTCGGTGCCGGCGAGGTCGACCGTGATGAACTCCGGAATGGCCTCGGCCGGGCAATGGAACTCGACGTCGTGGCGCACGATGTTGAGCACGCCGCCGCGCTTGATGCCGGGCGACTTGTCCTCGTTGACGAAATGCACGGGGACGTTGACGTTGACCTCGGTGTCCTTGCCGATGCGCAGGAAATCCACGTGCATCGGATAGTCGCGCACCGGATCCAGCTGGTAGTCCTTTGGCAGGACGCGGATCTTCTGGCCGTCGACCTCGATCGTGGCGATGGTGGTCATGAAGCCGCCGCCGTGGATCTTGTAGTAGACGTCCTTCTCGTGCAGGGCGATCGGCAGCGGGGGCTGCTTGTCGCCGTAAATGACTGCAGGCACTTTGCCGTTGCGGCGAACTGCACGGGCGGACCCCTTACCGACCTGTTCGCGCGCCTCGGCCTTGAGCTCGTAAGCCTCTTGGCTCATGGCACTTCCTTTCGTTGCTGGAGCATTTCCGGGATGCCGGCAAGCGGGTGCCCGAAAATGTCGAAAGCCGCCCTTGAGCGGCCCCCGTCCGCGCTGCCTCCAAGGGTGTCTACGCGGGTGGCGGCTCTATAGCGGAAGGCGGCGGCGAGCGCAACGGGGCCGGCGGGGCCTCGAAAGGTCAGTCGAAGAGGCTCGAAACGGACTCTTCGGTCGCCGTGCGGGAGATCGCCTCGCCGATCAGGTCGGCGATCGAGACGACGCGGATGTTCTCGGCGTCCAGCACGCTCTGCGTCGGCTGGATCGAGTCGGTGATGACCAGCTCCTGCAGGCGCGAGCCGGTGATGCGGGCCGTGGCGCCGCCTGACAGCACGCCATGGGTGATGTAGGCGGTGACGCTGCGGGCGCCCTTGTCCAGCAGGGCGTCGGCGGCGTTGCACAAGGTGCCGCCGGAATCGACGATGTCGTCGATCAGCAGGCAATCCTTGTCGCGGATGTCGCCGATGATGTTCATGACCTCGGACTCGCCCGGCCGCTCGCGCCGCTTGTCGACGATGGCCAGCTGGGCATCGATGCGCTTGGCGAGCGCGCGCGCCCGCACCACGCCGCCGACGTCGGGCGACACCACCATGACGTTGGCGAGCTGCCGGTACTTGGCCTTGATGTCCCGCGCCATGACCGGCACGGAGAACAAATTGTCGGTCGGGATGTCGAAGAAGCCCTGGATCTGACCGGCGTGGAGGTCGAGCGTGAGCACGCGGTTGGCGCCGGCGCGGGTGATCATGTTGGCGACCAGCTTGGCCGAGATCGGCGTGCGGCCGGAGGCGCGCCGGTCCTGGCGCGCGTAGCCGAAATAGGGGATGACCGCGGTGATGCGCCGGGCAGACGAGCGCATGAAGGCGTCCATCATGATCAGCAGCTCCATCAGGTGGTCGTTGGTGGGGTAGGAGGTCGACTGCAGCACGAAGACGTCCTCGCCGCGGACGTTCTCCTGGATCTCGACGAAGATCTCCTGATCGGCGAAGCGCCGGACGCTGGCCTTGCCCAGGGGGATGTTGAGGTAGCGGGCGACCGCTTCGGCCAGCACCCGGTTGGAATTGCCCGCGAAAAGTTTCATCAAGTGTTCCTGGCGCCTCTGGCCCAAGATCCGGGGACCCTTGAACCGGGCTTTTAGCGCCGCCGGCCGCTATTGCAAGCGGCGAGCAGGGGAATCGCCCCACCGGCCCGTCAAAAACGCGCGCTGTTGTTCCCCGGCTACAATCGGCGTCAGCCTGGCTTGGCGGCCAGCCAGACCAGCAGCTGGTCGACCGTCTGGTCGCCGATGCGCTGCATCACCGCCGGCGTCACCGAGGCCCAGCCCTCGCCGCGGGCCGGCGCCTTTTCCTGGCCCTGGATGCGGTGCAGGCGGTTGCCGGCCGGGTCGAGCACGTCCCAGACATAGATGACGATGGTCTCGCGGCCTTCAGAAATGGCCGAGAAATAGCCCTTCAGCACGTGGGTGGGCGGTGCGTCGCCGCTGCCCGCCAGGCCGAGGCCGCGCTCCTTGGCGCGCGCGGCGATCCGCTCGGTGAGCGGTGCCGCCGCCTCGACCGAGGCGCCGACGATCGGCGCGATCTGCACGCGGGACGCCGCGGCAGCCGCCGCAACGGCGGCGCTGTTCGGCGCGGGGGCCGAAGATGCCGTCGGAGAGATGGCGCCGGGGTCGAGGGTCTGCTCCGCGCTCGTGCAGGCGGAGACGGCAAGAGCGGCCGCCAACGACAGCGCGATGGCTGCAGGTCGTCTCATTCCCTCACGCTCCCGGATGCCCGGCAAGAAGCATCCTGACGGCCTCTCACTTGACGATCAAGTCGAGATCGTGGCGCGACAGCGGCCGCGGCTGCTGGTCGGTCGTCAGGTAGGTGCGGCCGAGGGTCATCGCCGTCTCGGTCTCCGAATCCATGATGATCATGTGGGCAAACAGCGTCATGTCGGGGGCGATCGGCTCCGGATTGCCCTGGTAGAACATCGGCATGTCCATCCAGGAGGGGGTGAAGCGGGCGCCCAGCGAGTATCCGCAGGCGTTCAGCCGATGCTTGGTGAGGCCGTGCGCCTCCATCACCCGGGAATGGGCATCGAAGACGTCGCCGAAGGTGCTGCCCGGCGTCATCGTCTTCTCCACCGCCGTCAGCGCGTCGCGGGCCGCGTCGTAGAGCTCCTGGTGACGTTTGGAGACCTTGCCGGTCAGGACCGTGCGCATCATCGCCGCGTGGTAATGGTTGTAGACGCCGGCCCATTCGAGCGTCAGCTGGTCGTTCTTGTTGAGCTTGCGGCGCCCCGACTTGTAGCGGCAGAGCAGGGCGTCGGGGCCCGATCCGATGACGAACTCGTTGGCGGGATAGTCGCCGCCGCCAGCAAACACCGCCCCCTGCATGGCGGCCAGGATGGCGCCCTCGTCGCCGCCCTGCTTGATCAGCGGCAGCGCGGCGTCGAGCGCATCGTCGGCGAGTGCGGCGGCCCGCTCCGCCTTGCGGATCTCGGCCGGGCTCTTGAAGAGACGCAAGCGCGAGACGATGCCCGAGGCGTCGGCGATCTGGCCGAAGGTCTGCATCTGCTCGTCGAGCCGGCGGCCGTTGAAGGCGGTCAGGCCGTGGGTGTCGTACTCGATGCCGATGCGCGCACCGAGCAGGTCCAGCTCGTTCAGAAGGTTGCGCAGGTCGACCGCCGGGTTGGAGCCCTCGCGGTCGGTCCACAGCACGATGTTGTCGATCGTCGAGGTCTGCCGCGCCTGCCTGAGGTCGGCCGAGCGGGTGAGCAGCACCATCGAGCCGTCGGCCTTCATCACCAGGCACTGGAAGAAGCAGAAGCCGAACGTGTCGTAGCCGGTCAGCCAGTACATGCTCTCCTGGGCGAAGAGCAGCAGGGCGTCGAGCTTCTTGTCGGCCATCTCGATGATCAGCCGGTCGCGCCGTGCGTCATATTCGGCGCGGTCGAAATGCAGGGTCATCAGTCGGTCTCCAGGGAAATGGCGGAAATCAGCCGGCCGTAGTCCGGCTCGTTGCGGTGCGTGGCGCGGCGATAGGAAAAGAACAGCGCCTCCTCCGCATAGGTGCAGCGGCCGAGGCAGCCGGCCTGGACGCCGGCCTTCGACAGGCGGTCGACGGTGTAGGCGTTGAGATCGAAGAAGGCGTGGCCGGCCCGCCCGGAGGGGCGGAAATAGCGGTCGTTGGCCGCGTCGGCGGCCGCGAAGCGGTCGACGAATTCAGGCCCGACCTCGTAGTTGGCCTGGCTGATCGAAGGGCCGAGAATCGCCACGATGTCGTCGCGGCGGGCGCCGAGGCCTTCCATCGCCGCGACCGTGTTCTCCAGCACGCCGGTGAAGGCGCCTTTCCAGCCGGCATGGGCGGCGCCGACGACGCGGGCCGCGCGGTCGGCGAAAAGCACGGGACCGCAGTCGGCGGCGGAGGCGGTGATGGCGAGGCCCGGCCGGTCGGTCACCAGCGCATCGGCCTTGGGGCGCGGCCCGCCGAACGGCTCGCGGACGACGACGACGTCGGGCGAATGGACCTGGTGCACCGACAGCAGCGCTTCGGCGGGCACGCGCATCCAGGCGGCGACCCGGCGCCGGTTCTCGGCGACGCTGTCGGGGTCGTCGGCCGAGCCGATGCCGGTGTTCAAGCCGGCATAGATGCCGGTGGAGACGCCGCCCTCGCGCGTGAAGAAGCCGTGGCGGACGCCGCCTCCGGGCGGCTCAAGCAGAGGGGACCGAATGGGCTCCGGGTGAGATCGATCGAGCATCTGCAGTCTGTCTTTTTCGCCGGACTGGCCTGATCTGCGCCGCCTCGGCGCCGGCCTACCCGCTGCTGGTTCGGAGGCGCGACAGTGCGGCAGGGCGGGGCCGGAAGTCAACCGGCTTGGTCGAAGACCGGCAGGCGGACGCCGGCGGGGGCGACGGCCAGCACCTTGAACAGCGTTCCCATCTGGTCAGGCCCGGCAAGCCGCTCGACTGCGGCCTGGAGGGCGTCGCGGACCGACGGTTCCGCCGCAGCGCCGAGCCGGCCGGCGCGCTCCAGCAGCCCCATGGCCAGCAGGAATTCGCCCTGCGGACGAAGGCGGGCGGCGAGGCCGGCGCTGCGGGCGACGCTCGCCAACGCGGCGAAGTCGACATGGGCGGTGAGATCGGCTTCGCCGGGATGGGCCAGCGGGTCTTCCGGAGCGTGGCGGCGCAGCGCCTGCAAAGTGTCGCCGACGGCCGGCCGCGCGTAGCCGTAGTCGACGATCAGCGCAGCGCCGCCATGCTCGGCCAGCCGCGCGGCGATGCGCGCCATCAGCGCGCTGCGGGCCGGCGCGAGCTCCACCACGGCGCCGTCGGGCGCTGCGGCGGCGTCGGCGGGCAGCAAAGCAGGGTCGAGCGTTCCGGCCGCAGCGACGAAGGCGAGCGCGCCCGCCGCGTCGAGGCCGACGGCGCGTCCGCGCCAGGCGCCGGCGACCTTGACGTATTGGCGCACGGGCAGCGCGTCGAAAAGCTCGTTGGCGACCAGGAAGAGCGGCGCGGCCGGCAGCGCGTCGAGGTCGGTCGCCCAACGCAGGCGCGGCGCCGCACCGTCGAGGGTCGCGCGCTGGGCGGCGGCGCGCGCCGGGCTGGTCTCGACGAGCACGATGTCGGCGGCGGCGAACAGGGCCGGATCGAGCCGCCCGAGCGTGCGGGTCAGGTCCTTCATCAAGGTGCCGCGGCCGGGGCCGATCTCGACGAAAACCGGGGCCGTCGGCCTGCCGGAGGCATGCCAGGCGGCCACCAGCCAGGCGCCGACGAGCTCGCCGAACATCTGGCTGACCTCCGGCGCGGTGGTGAAATCGCCCCCGCTGCCGAACGGATCGGCGTCGCGCATGTAGTAGCCATGCTGCGGGTCGGAAAGGCAGAGCGCCATGAAGTCGGCGACGGACAGCGGGCCGGCGGCGCGGATCAGGTCGGCGATGCGCGCGCCGAGCGGCGTCATGCGGCGGCGGGACCCGGTCGCGGCCGGGCCGTCGCCATCACCCAGACGCCGAACAGCACCATCGGCAGGGACAGCACCATGCCCATGGTCAGCCAGCCGCCGGCCAGGTAGCCGAGCTGGGCGTCTGGCTCGCGGACGAACTCGACCAGGATGCGGGCGACGCCGTAGAAGGCGACGAAGGCGCCGCAGACGAAGCCGGGCGATTCGAGCTTGTGGAAGCGGTGGGTGAGCAGGCGCAGCAGCAGGAACAGCACCAGGCCTTCGAGCATCGCCTCGTAGAGCTGGGTCGGGTGGCGGGGCAGCGGTCCGCCGTTCGGGAACACCACGCCCCACGGCAGGTCGGTGACGCGGCCCCAGAGCTCGGAGTTGATGAAATTGGCGCAGCGGACGAGGCCGAGCGCCACCGGCACGCCAGCGGCGATGACGTCGAACAGGCTCCAGACAGGGATGCGCCGCGACCTGGCGAAGAGGACCATCGCCAGCGTCGTGCCGAGAAAGCCGCCGTGGAAGGACATGCCGCCCTGCCAGAGCGCGACGATTTCGAGCGGATTGGCGGCAAAGCGGGCGAGGTCGTAGAAGAGCACGTAGCCGAGCCGGCCGCCGGCGACGATGCCGATCGCGGCCCACAGCACGAAATCGTCGATGTCCTCAGGGCGTATCGGCGGTGTCCGGCCGCCCCACAGGCGCGGATTGGAAAGCAGCCGCTTGGCGTACCACCAGCCGAACAGGATGCCGACGATGTAGCCGGCACCATACCAGTGGATGGCGAGCGGGCCGAGGCGGACGATGACCGGGTCGATGTCGGGGAAGGCGAGCGCCGTCAGCGGCAGGACGATTTCGGCAGGCAAGATCGGGCTCCGGTCAGGTCGGGCGCGGACCATGCGGCAGGCACGGGACGGGGTCAAGGCGGAAGCTGTCAGAGGTCGGCGTCTTCGATTGGGAAGGGCCTCGTACGTCCATCGCGCCGTGGAGGACATGCAGAATCTCGATCGACTCGTCGACTCAACCCTGTAGAGGATCAGGTACTCGCCGTGGACGCGACGTCGGACACCCGCATCCGCATTGCGAGCGACCAGCTGGAAGCCGTTCGGCCATGTCGGCCAGGTCGAGGCACTTTCCCCGCAGTGCGCGGACGAAATCCACGGCTCGCATCGGATTTGTCTCTGCGGATGTAGTCACCGATCGCTTCGATCTCCTCTTCGGCGCTTTCGGTGAATCGCACGCTCTTCATGAAGCTCGGCGGGCCATCGCTCGGTTTTTCGCCTCCAGCCGGTCGAAGGCTTCATCGAGCGGCGTCACCCGGCCGGCGTCGGCATCGGCGATGCCGCGGGCGATGGCGGCGTCGAGCGCGGCGAACTTGGCCTCGCGTTCCTGGACCAGGCGGACGCCTTCGCGCAACACCTCGCTCTTGGAGTTGTAGCGCCCGGTCTTGACGAGCTCTGCGACATAGGCTTCGAGATGCGGTCCGAGGTCGGCGCTGATGGGCATGGCGGGGCTCCTTCTGCTGAAGCGGCATTCTAATAACTATTATTGGTTTGGCAAGCCGGGCCGGCGATTTCGGTCAGCACCGGGCGCTTGCAAACGGCCATCGGCGGGCCTACTTCCTTGGAAACAGCGAGGTATGCCATGAACACCGGTCAGAACCGCCTTCTCGACGAATTTGCCAAGCTGGTCACCGACGCGGCCGGCGCCGCCCAGGGGGTTCGCCGCGAGGTCGAGACGGCATTCCGGGCGCAGGCGGAACGCATGCTCAACTCCATGGATGTCGTCCAGCGCGAGGAGTTCGAGGCCGTCCGCGAGATGGCGCTGAAGGCGCGGTCGGAGAACAAGAAGCTCGAAGCGCGCCTCGCTGCGCTGGAGTCGCAGCTCGGCACGGCGCCAGCCGAAGGGGCCGAAGAGGCGTTCGAAGCCCGTGCCAAGCGACCGCCGCGCACTTCTCCAAAAAAATAATCGGCGGTCCGGTTTTCGGGCCCGCGTGGGAAAATCCCTTTTCCGTGAATCCCTTACCCGGGATGCGTTCATCGTCGTGACGGTCACTATCCACACCCGCGACGCCCCGGACGAAAAAAGGGCTGGCGCGGCGACTCCGCATCAATAGACTGAAATTGTTGAATGATTCGGAGCCGGGTCAGAAGCCGGAAGGGGCGGTCCGGCAGGGGGTTCTTGCGTCGACCCGCACGCCCAGGGCAGTCCAGTCTCGATCCGTGTAGTCGTGTGCCCTTCGGTGGCGCGCTCTGCGGCGCTCCCAGAACGACAGGAAGCAAAGTGCATGGAACTGCTTGAGATCGAACTTTCCCGCGACTGCCACCCGGTGGACGTGATCGAGCAGGTGGCGCACAACAACGATTGGTCGTTCGAGCGGACCGGCGACGACGAGATTTCCATCTCGGTCGCCGGGACCTGGACCGACTACCAGGTCTCGTTCTCCTGGATGGAGGACTTCGAGGCGCTCCATCTGGCCTGCGCCTTCGACATCAAGGTGCCCGAGAGCCGGGCGCTGGAGGTGATGAGGCTGCTTTCGCTCATCAACGAGCAAATGCTGTTCGGTCACTTCGACCTGTGGGAGCAGGAGGGAGCGATCATGTTCCGGCAATCGCTGCTGCTTGCCGGCGGTGCCGATCCGACCAGCCAACAGGTCGAGGTGCTGATGTCGAGCGCGCTCGAAGCCTGCGAATGCTACTTCCAGGCCTTCCAGTTCGTCGTCTGGTCGGGGACCTCGGCGCGGGACGCGCTGTCCAGCGTGCTCTTCGAGACGCACGGCAGCGCCTGAGCGGAAGCGGCAAGCGATGGCGGCCGGCGGCGGAGCGGCGAAGCCGCAGATCACCTTCGAGGATTTCGACCGGGTCGACATCCGGGCCGGCACGATCGTTGCCGCCGAGCCTTTTCCGGAGGCGCGCAAGCCGGCGTTCAAGCTGCGGATCGACTTCGGCCCGGAAATCGGCACCAAGCGGTCGTCGGCCCAGATCACCAAATACTACGATCCCGAATCGCTGGTCGGGCGGCAGGTGATGGCGGTGGTCAACTTCGCACCGCGGCAGATCGGCCCGTTCCTGTCCGAGGTGCTGACGCTCGGCATGCCCGACGAAGAGGGCGCGGTGGTCCTGGCGGCCATCGAGCGCGAGGTCCCGAACGGCGGCCGCCTGTTCTGAGCGCTCGGGGCCGCAGGCCCTTGACCTTCCAGTTGTTGGAACGCCTATCTGATAGTCCGATGGAAGCCTCCCTATCTTAGGGGCCGAAAGGACACGCCATGGGTGGCCAGCACGCGCATCCACACGAGACCGAGGCCCGCGGCGCAGCGGGGGATGTCGTGCGCGACCCGGTGTGCGGAATGACGGTCGACCCGGCCGTCGGCAAGCCGCAAGCGGAGCACGGCGGCAGGACCTTCCATTTCTGCAGCACCTCCTGCCAGGGCAAGTTCATCGCCAGTCCGGAGCGCTATCTGACGGCCGAGGACCCGGTCTGCGGCATGCAGGTCGACAGGGCGACGGCGCGGCATTTCCTGCGCCACGAGGGGGCGGGCGTCTATTTCTGCTCCGGGCGTTGCGGGGAGCGGTTCAAGGCCGCACCGCAAGACTTCCTCGGCGACCGGCCGGCGGCGGCTGCGGCCCCGGCGGGGACGCAATACACCTGCCCGATGCATCCCGAGATCGTGCGCGACGGACCCGGCTCGTGCCCGATCTGCGGCATGGCGCTCGAGCCGATGGGGGTGCCGACGGGCGAGGAGGGGCCGAACCCCGAGCTGGTCGATTTCACCCGCCGGCTGTGGGTGAGCGCAGTGCTGTCATTGCCGCTGCTGTTGATCGCCATGGGACCGATGGTCGGGCTGCCGGTGCGCGAATGGCTCGGGGAAGGCCTCGCCGCGTGGCTCGAGCTGGCGCTGGCCAGTCCGGTGGTGCTCTGGGCGGCGCAGCCGTTCTTCCGGCGCGGCTACGATTCCCTCGTCAACCGAAGCCCCAACATGTGGACGCTCATCTCGGTCGGCGTGGGCGCCGCCTATGCCTACAGCGTCGCGGCGACGCTGCTGCCCGACCTCTTCCCCCATGGCATGGCCGGCCACGGCGGCGGCGTACCGGTCTATTTCGAGGCGGCCGCGGTCATCGTGGCGCTGGTGTTCGTCGGCCAGGTGCTGGAGCTCAAGGCGCGCGAGCGCACCGGCTCGGCCATCCGGGCGCTTCTCGACCTGTCGCCGAAGACGGCGCGCAGGATAGGCGCAGACGGCGACGAGGGCGACGTGCCGCTGGACGAGGTGAGGGCGGGAGACAGGCTCAGGGTGCGGCCCGGCGACGCGATCCCCGTCGACGGCGTGGTCGAGGACGGGCGCTCATCGGTCGACGAATCGATGATCACCGGGGAGCCGTTGCCGGTCGACAAGGGTCCGGGCGACCGCCTGACCGGCGGCACGCTCAACCGCAACGGCAGCCTGGTCATGCGGGCGGAGAAGGTGGGCGCCGAGACCATGCTGGCTCAGATCGTCGCCATGGTCGCCAAGGCGCAGCGCAGCCGGGCGCCGATCCAGGGGCTGGCCGACCGCGTAGCGGCCTATTTCGTGCCGGCGGTGGTGCTCGTCGCCGTGCTCGCCTTCGTCGGCTGGCTGCTGTTCGGTCCGTCGCCGGCGCTTCCCTATGCGCTGGTGGCGGCGGTCTCGGTGCTGATCATCGCCTGTCCCTGCGCGCTCGGGCTGGCGACGCCGATGTCGATCATGACGGCCACCGGCCGCGGTGCGAGGGCGGGCGTGCTCATCCGCGACGCCGAGGCGCTGGAGCGCTTCGCCGGGGTCGACACGCTGGTGGTCGACAAGACGGGGACGCTGACCGAGGGGCGGCCTGCGCTGACCGACGTCGAGCCGGCGCCGGGTTTCGACGAGCGCAGCCTGCTCGGGCTCGCAGCGGCGCTGGAGCGCGCCTCCGAGCATCCGCTTGCCGAGGCGGTCGTCGCTGGGGCCCGAAGCCGCGGCGCACCGGTGGAGGCCGCGACCGACTTCGAGGCGGTCACGGGCGAGGGCGTGCGCGGCGTCGTCTCCGGCCGCCGCGTGGCGCTCGGCAATGCGGCGATGATGGCCTCGGCGGGCGTCGATCCGGCACCGCTCGCCGCGCGGGCCGATACGCTGCGGGCGGACGGCCGCACGGCGATGTTCGTCGCCGTCGACGGCCGGCCGGCCGGGCTGCTGGCGGTCTCCGACCCTATCAAGGCCGACGCGGCCGAGGCCATCCGCACCCTCGAGGCGAGTGGCCTCAAGGTGGTCATGGCGACTGGCGACAACGCCGTCACGGCCAAGGCGGTGGCCGGACGGCTCGGCATAGACGCGGTCCATGCCGACCTGTCGCCGAAGGACAAGCAAGCGCTGGTGGCCGCCTTGCAGGCGGCGGGCGCCAGGGTCGCGATGGCAGGCGACGGCGTCAACGATGCGCCGGCACTCGCGGCCGCCGACGTCGGCATCGCCATGGGTGCAGGGGCGGACGTGGCGGTCGAAAGCGCCGGCATCACGCTGGTCAAGGGTGACCTCGCCGGCATCGTGCGGGCGCGCAAGCTTGCCCGGGCGGCGATCGGCAATATCCGGGAGAACCTGTTCTTCGCCTTCGTCTACAACACGCTCGGCGTGCCGGTGGCGGCGGGCGTGCTCTACCCGCTGTTCGGCATGCTGTTGTCGCCGATGCTGGCTGCCGCGGCGATGAGCCTGTCGTCGGTGTCGGTGATCGCCAACGCGCTGCGGCTGTCGCGCCTCGAGCTGTAGCTTCGAGAGGGCGAGCGCAAGCCGCCCCCTCGGCGCAGGGTGGCAGTCGGACGAGTCAGGCTGCCTTGTTCATGCTGCCCATGACGGCGCCGACGATGGCCGTCAGGATGGCGCCGCCGCCGGCGCCGCCGACCACGTCGCTGAGGATGCCGCCGAGCGCACCGGCCGTCGCCGGATCGCCGGCGCCCAAAAGGTTGCCAAGGATCGCGCCGCCGCCAACGCCGCCGATGGCGCCGCTGAGGATCTTGACGAGCTGGCTCATCGCCGCCTGCTTGAACGCGGCACCCACCGCCTGACCGCCGATGATCCCCGTGATGACCTGAACAATGATCGGAACAAGCGCTTCCATGACGACTTTCCCTCCGATAGCCACCGGCTTTGCGTTGCCGGCCGCATCATCAGACTTGGAATCGCATGAAAGTCAAATGACAGCCGGATGAAGCGGCGGTTCTACTCCGCCGCCACCGCATGCTTCGGGCGCACCGCGGCCGAATAGTCCTCCATCAGCGTCTTGGCGATCTCGCCGACCTCGAAGCGATAGGGGCCGATCTCGGACACCGGCGTGACCTCGGCGGCCGTGCCGGTCAGGAAGCATTGCTCGAAGCCTTCCAGCTCCTCGGGCATGATGGCGCGCTCGATCACCTCGAAGCCGCGCCGGCCGGCCAGGTCGATCACCGTGCGGCGCGTGATGCCGTCGAGGAAGCAGTCGGGAAGCGGCGTGTGGATCTTGCCGTCCTTGACGAAGAACACGTTGGCGCCGGTCGCCTCGGCGACTTGGCCGCGCCAGTCGAACATCAGCGCGTCGGCATAGCCCTTGGCCTCGGCGGCATGCTTGGACAGCGTGCAGATCATGTAGAGGCCGGCCGCCTTCGATTTGGACGGGGCGGTGCGCGGATCGGGCCGGCGGTACTCGGCGATGTCGAGGCGGATGCCCTTCAGCTTCTGCGCCGGGTCGAAGTAGCTCGGCCATTGCCAGATCGCGATGGCGCAATTGATGCGGTTGTTCTGCGCCGAGACGCCCATCTGCTCGCTGCCGCGCCAGGCGATCGGCCGCACATAGGCGTCCAGCAAGCCCTGCTTCTTGAGCAGCGAACGGCAGGCCTCGTCGATCTCGGCGACGCTATAAGGGATGACGAAGCCCAGGATGCGGGCGGATTCGTGCAGCCGCTCGGTATGCTCGGTGAGCTTGAAGATCTCGCCCCCATAGGCGCGCTCGCCCTCGAACACCGCGCTGGCATAGTGCAGCCCGTGGGTCAGCACGTGGATCTTGGCGTCGGCCCATTTGACGAGTTCGCCGTTCATCCAGATATGGCCATCGAGCTGGTCGAAGGGGACGGTTGCCATCATTTCCTCCTGTCGGGCATTTCCCCGACGTCTTCTTGTTGTCGTCCATGAGCCAACGGCAAATTTTGCCGAAACAGCCATGCTAAGGCATGCGGCGCGGAAGGCAAATACAAGGAAGTTCCGGAAATCGGGCGCCGCCTTGCCTTTTCGATCGCAATCCGCCGAAAAGCTTGGCAAAAATTAGCATCGTCGGCTAAATACGTCAATAGTGCTGACATAAATTTCGAATGGACCCGAAAATGCCCGAAGGCTCCGCCGCAGCCAAGCCCATCCGAACGGCGCTTTCCGTCGACGACGGCATCGACTTCACGCTGATCGAGCTGTTCTTCTTCGCCTATCGCGATTTCACCTCCGATCCCGACCAGATCCTGGAACAGTACGGCTTCGGCCGCGCCCATCACCGGGTGCTGCATTTCGTGAACCGCATGCCCGGGCTGACCGTGGCCGAACTGCTGGAGGTGCTGAAGATCACCAAGCAGTCGCTGGCGCGCGTCCTGAAGCAGCTGATCGACGCCGGCTACGTGATCCAGGTGCAGGGGCCGAAGGACCGCCGCCAACGCGAACTTTACCCGACGGCGAAAGGGCGTACACTGGCGCTCGACCTTGCGCGGCCACAGTCGCGCCGTATCCGCGAGGCACTAAGGGAATCGGGGCCGGGCGAGCGCCAGGCGGTGGAGCGTTTCCTGAAGGCGATGGTCAATCCAGAGCTCAGACCGCAGATCGACCACCTGCCGGGCGGCGCCGATCGGTGAAGCAGGCGGGGCCTCTCATGGAGACCGAGATGAGCGAAAACCAGGGCATTCCGGACGACGACGCGCCGCACCTCTTGGTGGTCGACGACGACACGCGCATCCGCAATCTCCTGAAGCAGTTCCTGTCCGAGCACGGGTTCCGGGTGACCGTCGCCGGCACCGCCGACGAAGCGCGGCGCAAGCTGGCCGGGCTCGACTTCGACCTCATCGTGCTCGACGTGATGATGCCCGGCGAAAGCGGCATCGACCTCACCAAGGCGCTGAGGGCCGAAAAGGACGTGCCGATCCTGATGCTGACGGCGTTGTCGGAGACCGACAGCCGCATCAGCGGGCTGGAGGCCGGCGCCGACGACTATCTGCCGAAGCCGTTCGACCCGCGCGAGCTGATCCTCAGGATCAACAACATCCTGCGCCGCGGCGGCCCGCAGCAGACGCCGAAGGTGGAGCAGATCGTGTTCGGTCCCTACACCTTCCAGATCGCCCGGCGCGAGCTGAAGAAGGGCGGAGAGCCGCTGAAGCTGACCGACCGCGAGCAGGAGATCCTGGCGATCTTCGCCGAGCGGGCGGGCGAGACCATTCCGCGGCACGAGCTGGTGGCGGGCGAATCCGACGTCGGCGAGCGCACCATCGACGTGCAGATCAACCGGCTGCGCCGCAAGATCGAGCGCGACCCGTCCAACCCGGTCTGGCTGCAGACGGTGCGCGGCATCGGCTACCGGCTCAGCGTCGAATAGGCTCAGATCTCGCGCAGGATCTGCTCGTAGAGCGTCTCGGCGGCCGGCGAGAGCGAACGGTCGCGGACCTTGATCAGGCTGTAAGGCTGGACGTTGATGTCGAAGGCGATCGGCAGGATGTCGATCGACCCGGCCAGCCCGGAGCGGCTGTTGACGAAGCGGGCGACGTCGATGGCGACCGGCGCGATGGCGTCCGACTGCGCCACCATGACCAGCGTGAGCAAAAGTGAGCTGGTGTTCAGCACGCGGTCGGGCAGCCGCGCGCCCTGGCTGACGAAGATGCCTTCCACGGTCTGCCTGAGCAGCGAGCCGGCGGGCTGGAACACCCAGTCGTAGTGGCTGAGCTCGTCCAGCCCGACGGTTCGGCCGCCGGCCAGCGGGTGGCCCTTGCGGGCGATCAGGCAGGCCTTCTCGACGCCGATGATGCGGCTTTCGAACAGGCGCGGGTTGAGGTCGTCGGGGATGCGGCCGATGATGAAATCGTGGCGCGAGGCCAGCAGCTCGCGCGCCAGGACGAGGCTCGTCTCGACCTGGACGCTGATCTCGACCCGCGGGTGGCGGCGCCGCACCGTGCGGATCGCCGGCACCGCCAGCTGGATCGCCGGCGCGGTGACGGCGCCCAGGAAGACCGAGCCACCCTTGCCCTGCTTGAGGTCGCCGATCTCGCGGTCGACCTCGCGCATCTCGAGCAGGATCGAGCGGGCCCGGCGGGCGAGGACGCCGCCATAGGGCGTCAGGCGAATGCCGCGCGGCAACCTTTCGCAGATGGCGACGCCCAGGATGCTCTCGATCTCGGCGATCATGCGCGAAGCGGCCGGCTGCGAGATGTTCATCATATGAGCGGCAGCGCTGATCTGCCCGTGCTCCTCCAGCGCCACCACCAGGCGCATGTGCCTGAGCTTCAAGCTACTGCGCAGCAGGTTTTCGTCTTCGTCGCCGTGGCGGGGAGACAAGGCGGGATGGGCGGTCGTGGCCATGGCTCAAACCTCGAATGGTCCAGACTGACGCTCCATTATCCATACCATATTCGTCATGCCAGGTGCCTGACTTTGCATTTGACAGTTATGGGCCAATCGGAAACGTTCGGCCGTCGCGCTGCCAGGGCCAAGGAACGCCCCAGCGCGGGAATGGGAGGTTGCCCGACAGGACGACGATGCCGATGCCCGCTGGACGGGCCGGCCAAGCTCGCCCTTCGGCAGCGTTTTTCGACAAGGGAGAAAACCAACGTGACAATCATCAAGACGTTCGTCGGCGCGCTGGCGCTCGGCCTGGCGGCCATGACGTTCGGCGCCCAGGCGCAGGACAAGGGCACGGTCGGCATCGCCATGCCGACGCAATCCTCGCTGCGCTGGATCAGCGACGGCAACGAGCTCGTCGCGGCGCTCAAGGAGAAGGGCTACGGCACCGACCTGCAATATGCCGAGGACGACATCCCGAACCAGCTGGCGCAGATCGAGAACATGGTGACCAAGGACGTCAAGGCGCTGGTCGTCGCGTCGATCGACGGCACCACGCTGTCGGCCGTGCTGCAGCAGGCCGCCGACAAGGGCATCAAGGTCGTCGCCTACGACCGGCTGATCCGCGACAGCCCGAACGTCGACTACTACACCACCTTCGACAACTTCAAGGTCGGCGTCCTGCAGGCCGAGTCGCTGCTCAAGGGCCTCGGCTACCCGGAGAAGCAGGGTCCGTTCAACATCGAGCTGTTCGGCGGCTCGCCGGACGACAACAACGCCTTCTTCTTCTACGACGGCGCCATGTCGGTGCTGCAGCCGCTGATCGACAAGGGCGTGCTGGTCGTCAAGTCCGGCCAGATGGGCATGGAGAAGGTCGGCACGCTGCGCTGGGACGGCGCCGTGGCGCAGGCCCGCATGGACAACATCCTGTCCGCCAACTACTCCGACGGCAGCCGCGTCGACGGCGTGCTGGCGCCCTATGACGGCCTGTCGCGCGGCATCATCTCGTCGCTGCGCGGCGTCGGCTACGGGTCGGCCGACCAGCCGTGGCCGATCGTCACCGGCCAGGACGCCGAGGTGCCGTCGGTCAAGGGCGATCATCGCCGGCGAGCAGTACTCGACGGTGTTCAAGGACACCCGCGAGCTGGCCAAGGTCACCGCCAACCTGGTCGACGCCGTGCTGTCGGGCAAGGAGCCGGAGATCAACGACACCAAGACCTACAACAACGGCGTCAAGGTGGTGCCGTCCTACCTGCTGGTGCCGGTCTCGGTCGACAAGTCGAACTACGAGGAGATCGTGGTCGGCTCGGGCTACATCAAGGCCGAAGAGCTGAAGTAAGGCCGCACGCAGTCGCCGCCCGGAAGGGCCTCCGCCCAGCGCAGGGCCCTTCCGGGAGCGGCGGCGTTTTTGTATCGTGGCACGGCCGACCCGCCCCGAAAGCGACCCGATGGACAAGACCATTCTGGAGATGCGCGGCATCACCAAGACGTTTCCCGGCGTCAAGGCGCTGCAGGACGTCAACCTCGACGTGCGCGCCGGCGAGATCCACGCCATCGTCGGCGAGAACGGGGCCGGCAAGTCGACGCTGATGAAGGTGCTGTCGGGCGTCTATCCGCACGGCAGCTACGAGGGCGAGATCCACTACGACGGCGCCGAATGCCAGTTCAAGGGCATCCACGACAGCGAGCGCAAGGGCATCGTCATCATCCACCAGGAGCTGGCGCTGGTGCCGCTGCTGTCGATCGCCGAGAACATCTATCTCGGCAACGAGCGGGCCAGAAACGGCATCATCGACTGGAACGCGGTGCGCCGCGGGGCCGCGCAGCTGCTCGCCAAGGTGGGCCTCAAGGAGGACCCGGACACGCTGATCACCAATATCGGCGTCGGCAAGCAGCAGCTGGTCGAGATCGCCAAGGCGCTGTCCAAGGAGGTCAGGCTGCTGATCCTCGACGAGCCGACCGCCAGCCTCTCCGAAAAGGACAGCGACGCGCTGCTCAACCTGTTGATCGAGTTCAAGAAGCAGGGCATCGCCTCGATCCTGATCAGCCACAAGCTCAACGAGGTGTCGAAGGTCGCCGACCGCATCACCATCCTGCGCGACGGCCGCACGATCGAGACGCTCGACCGCGGCGAGATCAGCGAGGACCGCATCATCACCTCGATGGTCGGCCGCACCATCGAGGACCGCTATCCGTCGCGCACGCCGAAGATCGGCGAGACCATCTTCGAGGTGCGCGACTGGACGGTCTATCACCCGATCCACGCCGACCGGCAGGTGATCAAGGGCGTCGACCTCGAGGTCCGCAAGGGCGAGGTGGTGGGCATCGCCGGGCTGATGGGCGCCGGCCGCACCGAGTTCGCGATGAGCGTGTTCGGCCGCTCCTGGGGCCAGCGCATCGGCGGCGAGGTGCTCCTGCACGGCAAGCCGGTGGACACCTCGACGGTGGAGCGGGCGGTGGCGCACGGGCTCGCCTACGCCACCGAGGACCGCAAGACCTTCGGGCTCAACCTCATCGACCACATCAAGCACAACATCTCGATCGCCAACCTCAAGGGCGTGTCGCAGAGCGGCGTCATCGACGACATCCGCGAGCTCAAGGTGGCCAACGACTACCGCAAGCGCACCAACATCCGCTCGTCCAGCGTCTACCAGACGGTCGGCAACCTGTCCGGCGGCAACCAGCAGAAGGTGGTGCTGTCGAAGTGGCTGTTCTCCGACCCCGAGGTGCTGATCCTCGACGAGCCGACGCGCGGCATCGACGTCGGCGCCAAGTACGAGGTCTACACGATCATCAACCGGCTGGCCGAGGAGGGGAAGGGCATCCTGGTGATCTCGTCGGAGATGCCCGAGCTGCTCGGCATCTGCGACCGCATCTACGTGATGAACGAGGGTCGCATCGTCGGCGAGCTGAAGGCCGAGCGAGGCCTCGCAGGAGAAGATCATGCGCGCCATCGTCCGGGCGGAAGGGAAGGCATCATGAGCACCGAAACGGTGAGCAATGCCGAGCGCAATGCGCGGGCCTCGGCCCAGATGGCGCTGAAGTCCAATCTGCGCGACTACGGGCTGGTGCTGGCGCTGATCGCCATCATGATCTTCTTCCAGTTCACCACCGACGGCACGCTGTTCAAGCCGGTGAACCTCACCAACCTGGTGCTGCAGAACAGCTACATCATCATCATGGCGCTGGGCATGCTGCTGGTCATCGTCGCCGGCCATATCGACCTCTCGGTCGGCTCGGTCGCCGGCTTCATCGGCGCCGTCGCTGCCGTGCTCATGGTGCAGTACCACGTCAACCCGATCCTGGCGGCGCTGCTCTGCCTGGTCATCGGCGGCGTCATCGGGGCGAGCCAGGGCTACTGGATCGCCTACATGAAGATCCCGTCCTTCATCGTCACGCTGGCCGGCATGCTGGTGTTCAAGGGCCTCTGCCTGGCGCTGCTCGGCGGCCGCTCGGTGGGTCCGTTCCCGGCCGAGTTCCAGCTGCTGTCGGCGGGCTTCATCCCCGACTTCATCGGGCCGATCACCATCGGCGGAGTCAAGCTGCACGCGACGACGCTGCTCATCGGCGTTCTGATCGTCGCCGCCATGCTCTATTTCAGCCTCAGAGGCCGGCGCGAGCGCGAGAGCCACGGCTATGAGGCGGAGCCCTTCGCGCTCTTCGTCGCAAAGAACGTGGTCATATCGGGCATCGTGCTCTTCCTCATCTACATGATGGCGTCCTATCGCGGGCTGCCCAACGTGTTGATCGTCATGGGCATTCTGATCGCGCTGTTCGTCTTCATCACCAAGCGCATGACCTTCGGCCGCCGCATCTATGCGATGGGCGGCAACGTCAAGGCGGCGGCGCTGTCCGGCATCAAGACCGAGCGGCTGACCTTCCTGATCTTCGTCATCATGGGCGTGCTGTCGGCGCTGGCCGGCCTGATCTTCGCGGCCCGCCTCAACACGGCGACGCCGAAGGCCGGCCTCGGCTTCGAGCTCGACGTCATCGCGGCCGTGTTCATCGGCGGCGCCTCGGCGATGGGCGGCGTCGGGCAGGTGGCGGGCGCGGTGATCGGCGCCTTCATCATGGGCGTCATGAACAACGGCATGTCGATCATGGGCGTCAACATCGACTGGCAGCAGGTCATCAAGGGCCTGGTGCTGCTCGGCGCCGTGGTGTTCGACGTCTACAACAAGAACAAGGCCTGAGGAGCCGGAGCGCGAAGGTCGCACTGATTTCCGGCAGATTGACCGAGAGCGCGCAGACGGCAGTCGACGCGACTGATGGGTGGTCCGGCGGGGATGCGACCAGATTCCGACGCCGACGCTGGCGCGAGGGCGGCGAGGCGCGCTCGGTGAAGGGCGCCAAGTCGGTCTATGCGCTGGCGCTGGAGGCGGCGCGAGCCGGCAGGCCGCTTGCCGAGGTGGTGAAGGAGCGCGGGCTCGGCGACGTCGTCGACCTCGAGGCCGCCTATGCCCAGGGCCGGGTGATGTCGCCGATCCGCCATCCCGACCCCGCGCATCTGCATCTCACCGGCACCGGCCTCACCCATCTCGGCTCGGCGGCGACGCGCGACGCCATGCACCGGAAGGCCGCCGACGAGGAGGAGAAGCTCACCGATTCCATGAAGATGTTCCGCATGGGGCTGGAGGGCGGCAAGCCCGCCGACGGCGGGCCCGGCGTGCAGCCCGAGTGGTTCTACAAGGGCAACGGCACCATGGTCGTGGAGCCTGGCAAGCCGCTCCGCTCGCCGGCCTTCGCGCTCGACGCCGGCGAGGAGCCGGAGATCGCCGGCATCTACATGATCGGCGACGACGGCACGCCGATGCGGATCGGCTTCGCGCTGTCCAACGAGTTCTCCGACCACGTGACCGAGCGCATCAACTACCTCTATCTGGCCCATTCCAAGCTGCGCAACGCCTCGGTCGGGCCGGAAATCCTGGTCGGGCCGCTGCCGGCCGACATCAAGGGCATGTCGCGCATCAAGCGCGGCGGCAAGACGCTTTGGGAAAAGCCGTTCCTCTCCGGCGAGGCGAACATGTCGCACACCATCGCCAATCTGGAGCACCACCACTTCAAATATGAAGCGTTTCGCCAGCCGGGCGACGTGCACGTCCACATGTTCGGCACCGCGACGCTCTCCTTCGCCGACGGGGTCAAGGCCGAGGAAGGCGACGTGTTCGAGATCGAGGCGCCAGAGTTCGGCCTGCCGCTGCGCAACCCGCTGAAGCGCGACGCCGAGGCGCCGGTCGAGGTCCGGGCGCTTTAGACAAGGATCAGCCGCGGCGGTCGACCGCGTCGCGCCAGGCTTGCGCATAGGCGGCCCAGTCCGGTCCGGGAGGCTCGAAGCGCGTGCCGCCGGGCGCGGCGAGCGCGGTGTCGGGGGCCGTCAGCAGCGCGGCGCCGATCGACGTGCCGGTGCCGCCGCCGGCTTCGGCGACCACGGCGCGGCCGGTGGCGGCGGCGAGCATGCGGCAGAACTCGGCGTTGGCGGCGAAGGGTCCTTCGACGACCGTCGGGCCGTCGGCCCCGATCAGCTCCAGACAGGTGGCCGTCATCATCGCCAGATAGAAGGCGACCGCTGCGTTGCGCTGCCCGCCTTCCGGCTCGGAATCGTCCGACCAGCCTGCCTCGGCCTGCGGGAAAGGCCCCGAACCCTGCTGAACCGACGGCAGCAGGAGCAATTGCTCCGCCAGCACGGAGGCGATCTCCGCGTCCGTCGGGTCCACATAGAACCCTTCGGTCAGCCGGGCGTGCTCGCGGCCGCCCATGAAGCGCGCCGAGGGAACCGGACGGCCGAAGGCGTCGACATTGATCAGCGTGTCGCGGTCTGGGTCGAGCGTAACGGCTGGTACGCCGATCGCCATGGCGATCACCCAGGTGCCGGTCGACACCACCGCGAAGGGCGGCGTCCGGGCCAGCAGATGCGGCACCAGCGAGGCGTTGGAATCGTGGAGGCCGGGATAGACCGGCGTGCCGGCGGCGAGCCCCGTGCGGGCGGCGATTTCGGGCAGGAGCGGGCCGAGCGGCTGGCCGGCGGGAACCAGCGGAGCGAGCTTGCCGCGCCAGGCGGCGGCGTCGACGAGCGAGGAGAAGGTGCCCGTGGCGGGATTCCAGAGATCGGTGTGGCAGCCCAGCGAGGTCACTTCGCCGGCGGCGATGCCGGTCAGGCGTAACGCCCAGTACTGCGGGTAGGGGAGGATCGTCGTCGCGGCGGCGAAAGCCTCCGGAAACGTCCGCTGCTGCCAGAACAGCTGGGCGCCGAGGTTGAGGCCGAGCGGCAGAGCGGGGGAACCGGTCTCGGCGAAGGGCGGGCGTACCGCCTGGTACGCCGCTCGCAAGGCGTCGGGCCCGTCATACTCGTAGTCCAGCACGGGCAAAGCGAGGCGGCCGTCGCCGCCCACCAAAGCGGCGGCGGCGCCGTGGGTGGCCACGGTGATCGCTTCGACGGGCTGCTCCTGGTTCAGCGCTTCCAGGCCTTCGAGGATGAAGCGCCAGAGCGCCTTGACGTCGAAATGCGGGTAGGGCGGCCCCGGCAGCACCGGGTTGGCCGCCTTGCGGACGGCCAGCTCGGTCGAATGGGCGAGATCGACCAGCGCGAGCTTGGCGTTGGTCTTGCCGATGTCGATCACGGCCACGAAGCGAGGCGCCACCGGTCACTCCATGTGGAAGACGGTTTTCAGCGGCACGGCCACCGGCTCGTCGTCGGGCTTGACCTCCATGATGTCGGCCATGTGCGCCCACCAGCGCCGCATCACCGGGTGGGCGGGCAGCTCGGCCATGCGATGCCCGTCGGCGCGCCACAGCACGCCGAACAGCGCGCCGGTCGCCTCATCGAGATGGATCGAGTAGTCGGAAATGCCGGCCTCCTTCAGCAGGGTCGCCAGCTCGGGCCAGATGGCGTCGTGGCGGCGCCGGTACTCCTCGCCCATGCCGGGATTGAGCTGCATGCGGAAGGCGTATTTCTCGGGCATCAGGCCAGCTTCCCCTGCCGTGCCATGCGCCACAGGATCGGCAGGGCGATGACGGCGACCAGCAGCAGGCCGACGAAGATCGACATGACGATGCCCGGCACGTTGAGCAGCCCGAGGCCGAAGGTGACGAGACCCATGATGAAGGCGGCGAGCACCACGCCGCCGATGCTGCCGGCGCCGCCGAGGATGGAGACGCCGCCGAGCACCACCATGGTGATCGCCTCCAGCTCGTAGCCTTGGGCGATCGACGGGCGCGTCGAGCCGAGCCGCGAGGTGATGAGCACCGCCGCCATGCCGGACATCAGGCCGGTCAGGCAGAACAGCAGGAACTTGATGCGGCCGACGCGGACGCCGGAGAACTGGGCGGCGACCGGGTTGTTGCCGATGGCGAAGATGCGGCGGCCGAAGCTCGTCCGGTGGAGCAGGAAGCCGAAGACGCAAGCGGCGGCGAGGAACAGCACCAGCTCGAAGGAGACCACCCACCAGACATAGCCCTGGCCGAAGAAGGCGAAGGCGGCCGGGTAGCCCTTGTAGGCCTGGTCGCCGAGGATGATGAAGGCGATGCCGCGGAACAGGCTCATGGTGCCGATGGTGACGACGATCGACGGCAGTCCCAGGCGGGTCACCAGCAGGCCGTTGGCGGCTCCGCAGGCCAGCCCCGTGGCGATGCCGATCGCCACCAGCAGCGGCGTGCCGGCGCCGGCCTGCACCGACATGCCCATCAGCGTCGAGGCGAGCGCGATGATCGCGGCGACCGAAAGGTCGATCTCGCCGGAGATGATGAGCAGCGCCATGGCCAGCGCGATCAGGCCCTTCTCGGTGAAATTGAAGGTGAGGTCCGACAGCGACCAGGGATCCAGGAAATAGGGGGAGGCGAGGCTGTTGACGATGAAGATCGCGACGGCCACGGCGACCAGCAGCGCCTCCCAGGTCAGGAAACCGGCGCCGAACGGCCGCGGCAGGCGATCGGGGATGCGGCGCGGGCCGGCGGCGGTTTCGCTGACGGCGGTCATGCGGCGGCCTTCCTGAGGATGATGCGGCCCTGCCGGCGCTCGCCGCGGGCGTTGAGGATGACGGCCAGGATGATGGCGCTGCCGGAGATCGCCATCTGCCAGAACGGGGAGACGTTCACCACCGGCAGCGCGCTGGCGATGATGCCGAGGAACAGCGCGCCGAGCACGGCGCCGCCGACCGAGCCGATGCCGCCGGCGATCGACACGCCGCCGATGACGCAGGCGGCGATGACGTTGAGCTCGTAGCCGTTGGCGACCTCGACGGAGGCGATGACGTAGCGGGCGATCCACAGATAGCCGGCAAGGCCGGCCAGCGCGCCCGACAGGCAGAACACCAGGAATTTGGTGCGGCCGACATCGATGCCGGCGTAGACCGAGGCGGTCGGGTTGACGCCCACCGCATAGACGGCGCGACCGAAGGGCGTGCGCGTCATCAAGAGCCAGAACAGCAGGATGACGGCGAGGGCGATCCAGGTGAGCACCGGCAGGCCGAAGAGCGCGGCGCGCTGCAGGCCGATGAAGTCGGGGCTCATCTGGTCGGCGTTCGACCCAGGCGCCGCCCGACACCACGAAGGTGGCGCCGCGATAGATGGTGAGCGTGCCGAGCGTGACGACGATCGAGGGAATGCCGAGTTTCCAGACCAGGATGCCGTTGACGGCGCCGAGCGCCAGGCCGATCGCCACCGCCAGAACCATCAGCAGCGGGATCGGCAGCGCCGGGTAGGCGGCGTTGATCATCGCCACCACCATGCCGGTGAAGGCGAGGTTCGACGCCATCGAGAGGTCGATCGAGCGGGTCAGGATGACCGCCATCTGGCCAAGCGCCAGGATGATCAGCAGCGCCGTGTCGTTGAACACCGAGGCGAGGTTGGCAGGCCGGGCGAAGCCCGGAAAGCGGCTGGCGACGAGGCTGATCAGGACGGCGATCGCCAACAGGAGCCAGGCTTCGCGGTGCTTGAGGAGCGTCGACATCAGGCGATCCCCGCCGCCAGCCGGACCAGCGTCTCGGCATCCAATCCGCGGTTGTCGCGGGTGGCGACGACCTTGCCTTCGCGCATCACCACCACGCGGTCGGACATGCCGAGGATCTCCGGCAGCTCCGACGACACCATGATCACCGACAGGCCGCGCTCGACCAGCTCGGCCATGAAGCCGTGCACGGCGGCCTTCGAGCCGATGTCGATGCCCTTGGTGGGCTCGTCGAGGATGATGACCTTGGGCGCCGTCGCCAGCCATTTGGCGATGACGACCTTCTGCTGGTTGCCGCCCGACAGCGTGCCGACATCCTGATCGAGCGAGGCGGCGCGCAGGTCGAGCCGCTCGGTGAACGTCCGGGCCAGCCCGAACTCCTCGGCCAGCCGCAGCACGCCATGGCGCGAGGTGCGGGCAAGCGAGGGCAAGGAGACGTTCTCGAAGATCGGCATGCCGATGACGACGCCCTGGCGGCCGCGCTCCTCGGGCACGTAGACGATGCCGGCGGCGATGGCATCGGCGGCGGAGCGCGGCGCGATGGGCCGGCCGCCGAGCGCGATCTCTCCGCCGCTGGTGCGGGTCATGCCGGCCACCGCCTGCATGACTTCGCTGCGGCCGGCGCCGACCAGGCCGTAGAAGCCGAGGATCTCGCCCTGGTGGAGCGTGAAGGAAATGTCGTCGAACTCGGTCGGGTGCGAGAGCCCGGAGACGGCGAGCACCGGCTCGCCGATCTGCGGCTGGCGGTCGGGAAAGATGTGGTCGACGGCGCGGCCGACCATCATGCGCACCAGCGCGTCCTGGTCGGTCTCGGGAAGCAGGCCCTCGCCGACCAGGCGTCCGTCACGGAAGACGGTGTAGCGGTCGGCGATGCGGAAGATCTCGTCGAACTTGTGGCTGATGAAGAGGATCGCCTTGCCGGCGCTCTTCAGGAACTCGACCAGCAGGAAGAGCTCCTCGATCTCCTTGGCCGAGAGCGCGGCGGTCGGCTCGTCCATGATGACCGTCTGCGCGTCGACCGACATGGCGCGGGCGACGGCGACCAGGTGCTTGTTGGCGATGCCGAGGTCCTTCGAGCCGGGCGCCGGCGTCGATGTGGCCGGCCCGCATCGCCTCCAGGACCTCGCGCGCCTGGCTCTTCATGGTGCGCCAGTCGATCGTGCCGAAGCGGGTGCGCGGCGCGTGGCCGAGGAAGATGTTCTCCGCCACCGTCAGCTCGTCGAACAGCACCGTTTCCTGGTGGATGGCGGTGATGCCGTGGGCGAAGGCGGCGTGCGCGCTGGGCAGTGCGACCGGCTGCCCGTCGATCGAGATCGTGCCCGCGTCGGGCTGGTAGATGCCGGTCAGGATCTTCACCAGCGTCGACTTGCCGGCCCCGTTCTCGCCGATCAGCGCGGTGACCTGGCCGGGATAGAGCGCCAGCGCGACGTCGGAGAGGGCGCGGACGCCCGGAAAGCTCTTGCTGATGCCGGAAAGCGTCAGGCGGGGCGCTGCCGGGGCGAGGGGGGCCGTTTCGCCCGTCGGCTGGAAGGCGGTGGCGTGCATCATCCTCGTCGCGCTGCTCTGAAGCGGTGGGTGGAGGGCGGCCGCTTGCGTAGCGGCCGCCCTCGGAGCGAGATCAGTAGATCTTGGAGAACTCTTCGATGTTGGTCTTGTCGAACTGGAACGGCGGCGCCATGGCGGCGGAGTTGGTGTCGTCCAGCGTCACCTCGCCGACGCGGCCGATCGACAGCTTGGCGCCTGGCTTGGCCTCGGCCTTCTTGGCGGCGAGCTCATGCGCCAGGTAGACTGCGGAATAGCCGAGATCGATCGGGTTCCACAGCGCGACGGCCTGCGAGGCACCGTTGTCGATGAACTTCTTGAACTCCGACGGCAGCGCCAGGCCGGTGACGTTGACCTTGCCGATCAGGTTCTCGTCGGTGACCACCTGGGCGGCGGCGACGACGCCGACGGTGGTGGGCGCGATGATCGCCTTGAGGTCGGGATAGGACTTGAGCAGGCCCTTGGCCTCGTCCGTGCTCTTGGCCGAGTCGTCGTCGCCATAGACGGTGGCGACCAGCTTGATGTTGGGGAACTTCTCCGGCAGCACCTTCTTGGCGGCCTCGATCCAGGCGTTCTGGTTGGTCGCGGTGGACGAGGCGGACAGGATGGCGACGTCGCCGCCGTCCGGCAGATGGTCGGCGGCGAGCTTGATGATGGTCTCGCCGATCAGGTTGGTGTCGGAGGGGTTGAGGTGCATCTGGCGGCCCTCCGGCGCGACGCCGGAATCCCACGAGATGACGGTGATGCCGCGGTCCATGGCCTTCTTCAGCGCCGGCACCAGGGCGTCCGGATCGTTGGCGGAGACGGCGATGGCGTCGACCTTCTGGGCGATCAGCGAGTTGATCACCTCGATCTGCGCCTCGGCGGTGGCCTTGGTGGGACCGGTGTAGATCACCTCGACGTCGCCGATTTCCTTGGCCGCCTCCTGGGCGCCCTTGTTGGCGGCGTCGAAGAAGCCGTTGCCGAGCGACTTGACGACGAGGCCGATCTTCATCGGCTCGGCGCCGGCCGCGGCGGTGCCGGCAAACAAAGCGGCGGTGACCGCCGCTGCCGCGAGTAGTTTCCTGACGATAGGCATTCGAACTTCCTCCCTTTCGATCGGTTGCATACGATCAGCGCCCGGCCGCTCAGGCCTGCAGCGAAGATTCTTCCACCCTGGCAGCGACGCCGGCGCCGCCGGCGACGATCAGCGCGACGCCCGCCGCCTCCAGCATGCGCGCCTCGCGGTCCTCGATGCCGTCGTCGGTGATGACCGTGGCGATGCGGGACAGGCCGCACAGGATCAGGCTGGAGCGCTGGCGAAACTTCGACGAGTCGACCAGCACCACGAGCTCGTCGGCCTGGTCGATCAGCTTCTGCTCGGCCTGGATGAGCAGTGGATCGCCTTCCATCAGGCCCAGCGGACCGAGCCCCTGCGCGCCCATGAACATGCGGCGGGCATAGAAATTGCGGGTGACGTCGTTGTCGAACGGCGACAGGATGATGTTCTGCTCGCGATAGATCGTGCCGCCCGACAGCATCACCGTGTTCTTGGAATGCTTGAGCAGGTGCTCGGCGATCGGAAACGAGTTGGTGAAGATCGGCATGCGCCGGTTGGTGAGGAAATGCACCATCTGGAAGGTGGTGGTGCCGCCGTTGATGATGATCGGCTCGCCGTCGCCGCACAGCGCCACCGCCTCGCGGGCGATCGCCCGCTTCTTGCCGGCGTGAAGCGTCTCGTTGACGCTGAAGGGCCGGCCGGCCAGGCCGACGAATTGCGGCGGCGTCAGCGCCTCGGCGCCGCCACGCACGCGGCGCAGCCGCTTCTGGACATGCAGGGCGGCGATGTCGCGGCGGATCGTCGCCTCGGACGAGGAGGTCAGCTCGACCAGCTCCTGCACGGTCACCACAGGCTTTTCCTGGACCGCAGACAGGATGATGCGATGGCGCTCTTTCTCGTGCATGCTTCCTCCCTCGGTCCAATCATGCATTGCACGAGCGGCGTGTCAATCAACTTCAATCAAATTATTTCATTGTGCAGCGCATCATGATTGATCGTGATCGTTTTTGATTGACACGGGCGGTCGCTCGTGTGAGCCTTCGCGCATCGAAGCGCCGCATCCCGAGCGCCAGGGAGGATATGCCGATGCTTGAGACGCGCCCTGCCAAGCGGCTCGTGGACCTCTGGGACGATGCCAAGGCGGCCGAGATGAGCGAGCCCGAGCGGCTGCTCTACCGTTCCAACCTGCTCGGCTCGGACAAGCGCATCACCAATTACGGCGGCGGCAACACCTCGGCCAAGGCGATGGCCAAGGACCCGCTGACCGGTGAAGCGGTCGAGGTGCTGTGGGTGAAGGGCTCCGGCGGCGATATCGGCACCATCCGCATGGACGGCTTCGCGACGCTCTACCAGGAGAAGCTGGAGGCGCTGAAGCGGCTCTATCGCGGCGTCGACCACGAGGACGAGATGGTGGCGCTGCTGCCGCACTGCACCTTCGACCTCAACCCACGCGCCGCCTCGATCGATACGCCGTTGCACGCCTTCGTGCCGAAGAAGCATGTCGACCACATGCATCCCGACGCGGTCATCGCGATTGCCGCGGCCGAAAACAGCGAAGCGCTGACCCGCGCCATCTACGGCGACGAGATCGGCTGGCTGCCGTGGAAGCGGCCCGGCTTCGAGCTCGGCCTCTGGCTGGAGAAGTTCGCGCGCGAGCATCCGGAGGCCGTCGGCGTGGTGCTGGAGAGCCATGGCCTGTTCACCTGGGACGACGACGCGGGCGAGTGCTACCGGACGACGCTGCGCATCATCAACCGGGCGATCGAATGGTTCGAAGGCGAGACGGCCGGCAAGCCGGCGTTCGGCGGGGCGGTGCGCGAGGCGCTGCCCGAGGATGAGCGCAGGCGCGTCGCCGCCGCCCTGATGCCGGCGCTCCGCGGCATGATCTCCGCCGGCGAGCGCAAGGTCGGGCATTTCGACGACCAGCCGGCGGTGCTGGAGTTCGTCAATGCCCGCGACATGGAGCGGCTGGCGGCGCTGGGCACCAGCTGTCCCGACCATTTCCTGCGCACCAAGATCAGCCCGCTGGTGATCGATTTCGACCCGCGAAACCGGATCTGGCGCATACCCTCGAAGGCCTGCCGGCGGCGGTCGAAGGCCTATGCGGAGGGCCACGCCGCCTATTACGAGCGCTGCCGGCGGCCGGAAAGCCCGCCGATGCGCGACCCCAACGCGGTCGTCTACCTGGTGCCCGGCGTCGGCATGATCACCTTCGCCAAGGACAAGGCGACGGCGCGCGTCTCGGCCGAGTTCTACGTCAACGCCATCAACGTGATGCGCGGCGCCTCCGGCGTCTCGGCCTATCGCGGGCTGCCGGAGCAGGAGGCGTTCGACATCGAATACTGGGTGCTCGAGGAGGCCAAGCTGCAGCGGCTGCCCAAGCCGCGCCCGCTGGCGGGACGCGTGGCGCTGGTGACAGGCGGGGCGGGCGGCATCGGCCGGGCGACGGCCGAGCGGCTGATCGCCGACGGCGCCTGCGTGATGCTGGCCGACATCGACCGCGAGGGGCTCGACGGCGCCGAGGCCGACCTTGGCGGCCGGCACAGCCAGGACGTGGTGCGCAGCGTGCTGCTCGACGTGACGCGCGAGACCGACGTGGCGGCCGCCTTCGAGCGGACCGCGCTGGCGTTCGGCGGGCTCGACATCCTGATCTCCAATGCCGGCATCTCCTCCTCGGCGCCGATCGAGGAGACCGAGCTTGCCATGTGGAACCGCAACATGGACATCCTGTCGACCGGCTATTTCCTGGCGGCGCGGGAGGCGTTCCGGCTGATGAAGCGGCAGGCGACCGGCGGGGCCATCGTCTTCGTCGCCTCCAAGAACGGGCTCGCCGCCTCGCCCAACGCGGCGGCCTACTGCACCGCCAAGGCGGCGGAGATCCACCTGGCGCGCTGCCTGGCGCTGGAAGGGGCTGAAGCCGGCATCCGCGTCAACACGGTCAATCCCGACGCGGTGCTGCGCGGCTCCAAGATCTGGAGCGGCGAGTGGCGCGAGCAGCGCGCGGCCGCCTACAAGATGAGCCCGGATGCGCTGGAGGAGCACTACCGGCAGCGCTCGCTCTTGAAGCGCAGCGTCTATCCGGAGGACATCGCCGAGGCGGCGTTCTTCCTGGTATCGGACCAGTCGGCCAAGTCGACCGGCAACATCATCAATGTCGACGCGGGGAATGCGCAGAGCTTCACGCGGTGAGGTAAAAGCGGGAGGAGAGAGCCAGATGAGCGAGCTGCCGATCGCCGAGGGTGTCGTCGAGACGGAGAATGCGCGGCGCCAGGCCGACCTGCGGCGCGACTACGACGCGCTCGGCGAGCGGCTCGACCGCCGCGGCATCGCCGTCGACGCGCTGGCCGACCACGTGGCCGGCTTCGGCGTCGCCATCCCGTCCTGGGGGGTGGGCACCGGCGGGACGCGGTTCGCCCGCTTCCCGGGGCTCGGCGAGCCGCGCGACGTGTTCGACAAGATCGAGGATTGCGCGGTGATCGCCCAGCTGACGCAGGCGACGCCCACCGTGTCGCTGCACATCCCGTGGGACAAGGCCGATCCGCAGCGGCTCAAGCAGGCGGCGAGCCGCTACGGCCTCGGCTTCGACGCGATGAACTCCAACACCTTCTCCGACGGGCCCGGCCAGCGCCTGTCCTACAAGTTCGGCTCGCTCAGCCACAGCGATGCCGCGGTGCGCGCGCAGGCGGTCGAGCATAACCTCGAATGCATCGAGATCGGCCGCGCGTTGGGCTCCAAGGCGCTGACGGTGTGGATCGGCGACGGCACCAACTTCCCCGGCCAGGCCAGTTTCACGCGCTCCTTCGAGCGCTATCTGGACGCCATGCGGACGATCTACGCGGCGCTGCCCGACGATTGGCGGCTGTTCACCGAGCACAAGATGTACGAACCGGCATTCTATTCGACGGTCGTCCAGGACTGGGGGACGAACTACCTGATCGCCAAGGAGCTGGGCGAGAAGGCGTTTTGCCTTGTCGACCTCGGCCACCACGCGCCCAACGTCAACATCGAGATGATCGTCGCCCGGCTGATCCAGTTCGGCAAGCTCGGCGGCTTCCATTTCAACGATTCCAAATATGGCGACGACGACCTGGATGCGGGCTCGATCGACCCTTTCCGGCTGTTCCTGGTGTTCAACGAGCTGGTCGACGCCGAATTGCGCGGCGCCGAGGGGTTTCGCCCGGCGCACATGCTCGACCAGAGCCACAATGTCACCGATCCGATCGAGAGCCTGATGCTGTCGGCGATGGAGGTGCAGCGCGCCTACGCCCAGGCGCTGCTCGTCGACCGGCCGGCGCTCGAAGCCGCCCAGGACGCCAACGACGCGCTGCTCGCCGCGCAGGTCCTGAAGGCGGCGTTCCGTACCGACGTCGAGCCGCTGCTGGCCGCGGGGCGGGTCGCCAAGGGCGGCGCGGCCGATCCGCTCGCCGCCTACCGGGCCAGCGGCTACCGCCGCAAGGTCGCGGAGACCCGGCCGCAGGTCTCGTCCGGCGGCGGCGGTATTGTCTGAACGTTCATTCAGTGATGACGCCGCGCAGGTCGAGGCGGGTGCATTTGCCGATCAGCAGATAGGGCCGGTTGGCGCCCTCGTCGGCACCGCCGATATAGCCGATGCCGTAGTTCTCCTGGAAACGAAGCGTGCGCGAGGAGAAGGCGAAGCCGCTGCCCAGCCCGCCACAGGTGAGCAGCAGCGAGCCGTCGGACGGCCTCACCGACGGGCAATAATGGGTCGGCTGCTGGTCGCCGATGCGCGTGACGGTGTAGGAATCGTCGAGATCGGCCGCCGGCTGCACGACATAGACCTTCTCGACGACCTCGAAGGGACGGATGCGCCAGCTCTCGCCATCGAAGGCGAAGCCGGTGGAGAGCTGGCCGGCGCACAGAAAGGTGTCGGCGCTGGCCTCGCCGAGCAAGGCGAGGAACGCCACGCAGACGGCCGCCAGCCGCCTGCCCGCGGGCCCGAAGGCCGAATCCAGCTGGTCTGAGCGGCAGCGCATCGGCGGTGATTATCGGCGGCACCAGGCTAACCACGGCTTAACGGCATCGGCAGAGCGCCGACATCGTCATTTGAGATTGCGACGGCGGCCCTATATCCTGAGGGCTGAGGACAAATGGAAAGGGCGCATGGCGACCTCCGATGTAGCGCATACCGACAGGCCGGTGGAGCACCACCGGACCACGCACGGCTATGGTGCGCTGCGCCTCGGCTGGATCCGCTTCTGGCGGTTCGTGTCGCGCTACATGCCGAAGCGCCTCTATGCGCGCTCGCTGATCATCGTGATCGCGCCGATGATTTTGCTGCAATCGGTGATCGCCTTCATGTTCATGGAGCGGCACTGGCAGACCGTCACCTTGCGGCTCAGCCAGGCGGTGACGCGCGACATCGCGGCGGTCATCGACATGATCGAGACCTATCCGCACCAGGCCGGCTACGCCGACGTGATCCGCATCGCCCAGGACCGGCTGCAGCTCAAGATCGACATCATGCCGCCCGATCCGCTGCCGGCGCCGGGGCCGAAGCCGTTCTTCTCCATCCTCGACCAGATCCTCTCGTCGGAGATCACCAAGCAGATCAACCGGCCGTTCTGGATCGACACCGTCGGCAACTCCAACATCGTCGAGATCCGCATCCAGCTCGAAGACAAGGTGCTGAGGGTGTTTGCAAGGCGCAGCGCGGCCTATGCGTCGAGCACCCACATCTTCCTGCTCTGGATGGTGGGCACCTCGCTGGTGCTGTTGACCATCGCCGTGCTGTTCCTGCGCAACCAGATCCGGCCCATCATGAAGCTCGCGGAGGCGGCGGAAAGCTTCGGCAAGGGGCGGCCGATGCCGCGCGATTTCCGGCCGCGCGGCGCGGAGGAGGTGCGGCGCGCCGGCGTCGCCTTCATCCAGATGCGCGAGCGCATCGAGCGCCAGATCGAGCAGCGCACGGCCATGCTGACCGGCGTCAGCCACGATCTCCGGACCATCCTCACCCGCTTCAAGCTGCAGCTGGCGCTGGCCGGGCCGAGCGCCGACACGCTGGCGCTCAACCAGGACATCGACGACATGCAGTCGATGCTGGAAGGCTATTTGGCTTTCGCCAAGAGCGAGACGGCCGAGGACACCGGGCGCTTCGAGCTCAACCAGTTCTTCGAGAAGCTGGCCGAGGAGGCAAAGCTGCGCGAGCGCAGCCTCACCACCAAGCTGACCGGACGGGCGACGGTGAACGTGCGGCCCAATGCCTTCCAGCGCCTGCTTTCCAACATCGTCGGCAACGCCTTCCGCTACGCCGAGAAGGTCGCGGTGAGCGCCGTCCATACGCGCGGCTGGCTGACGGTGACGATCGACGACGACGGTCCCGGCATCCCGGAGGAGAAACGCGAAGAGGTGTTCAAGCCCTTCTTCCGCCTCGACGAGGCGCGCAATCTCGACTCCAGCGGGACCGGGCTCGGCCTGGCCATCGCCCGCGACATCGCGCGCAGCCATGGCGGCGACATCACCCTCGACCATAGCCCGATGGGCGGGCTCCGAGCCGTCATCAAGGTGCCGGCGTAGGTCACGAACACGATCATCCGAGGACAGCATGGGACAATTGAACGCCGGGATCGTCCCGGTCACGCCTTTCCAGCAGAATTGCACCATTCTCTTCGACGAAGAGGAGCGGAGCGGCGTCGTGGTCGATCCGGGCGGCGACGTCGACGCCATCGTGTCGGCGCTGGAGACGAACGGCATCAAGGCCGTCGCCATCTGGTTGACCCACGGGCATCTCGACCATGCGGGCGGCGCCATGGACCTCAAGGACAGGCTGGGCGTCGAAATCCTGGGTCCGCATGCCGACGACCGGCCGCTGCTCGACAATCTCGAAATGCAGGCCCAGCGCTTCGGCGTTGCCGACCCGGTGCGCAACTGCACGCCTGACCGCTTCCTGGAGGAGGGGGAGGTGGTGTCGTTCGGCCCGCACCGGTTCAGCGTGCTGCACTGCCCCGGCCACGCGCCGGGCCACGTCGTGTTCTACAATGCCGAGGCGCGCTTCGCGCATGTCGGCGACGTGCTCTTCAATGGCTCGATCGGGCGCACCGACCTGCCGGGCGGCGACCACGCGGCGCTGATCCGCTCGATCAAGGAGAAGCTGCTGCCGCTCGGCGACGATATCGGCTTCATCTGCGGCCACGGGCCGGGAAGCCGCTTCGGCGACGAGCGGCGCAGCAATCCGTTCCTCGCGTGAGCCCAAACGAAAAGCCCCGCCTTGGAGGGCGGGGCCATCACGCCTGAGACGGCGCTTCCTGCGTAGCCTTCTCTAGTAGGCGGCGCAGAAATGTTGGCGGCCATCATAGCCGATGAAAGTGCCGCTTTGCGGATCGAAGCTGCGGTAGCGGTTCTGGCAATAGCGGTACCAGCCGCGGCTCCAAGGCTCTAGCGAGCGGCCGACATAGGCCGGCTGCTGGTAGTAGCGGGGCTGCTCCTGGTAGTAGCGAACCGGAGGCGCGGCATAGACGGGCTCGGCGTAGCGGGGCTGCGCCATGAGGCCGCCGATGATGGCGCCCGTCGCCAGGCCGATGACGCCTGCAGCCACGGCGTTGCCGTTGTTGTTATTGTGGTAGCGGTAGTTGTTATAACGGTAGTTGTTATAACGCCAGCCGTCCCGAGCCTCGGCCGCGGGCATGGCCGTCAGCGACGCCGCGGCGACGGCGACCGTTAGCACGGCGGACTTCAGAAAACGCTTCATCTCGTCTCTCCTTCGAACGGCGATCGCTTCGCGACCGGGCCGTATTCACCCCATCGACTACACCCGCGGAGCTGAACGGAAGCTGAACGGCCGGGAGGGCCTGCGGGTTCCACCGCCCTCCCGTGGGCGAGCTTTGTGGCAAATCGGCGTCAGAGATAAAGCAGGCCCTGGCGAAGCCCGATGGCGACCGCGTCGGCGCGGTTGCGCGCGTGCAGCTTGCCGAGCACGGCGGCGACGTGAAACTTCGCCGTATGCACCGAGATGTCGAGCTTGCGGGCGATCAGCTTGTTGGACGCTCCGTCGGCCAACAGGGCGAGCGTCTCCCGCTCGCGGGCGGTCAAGGCGGGCAGGGCTCCCTCGGCCGCCTCAGCCCCGGCGGCGTGGCCGTTGGCGGCCGAAGGCGGCACGAGCCGGTAGCCGGCCGCCGCCAAGCGCACCGCGGCGGCCACCAGCGATGCGGCGGCGTCGGCGGGCAGCACGGCGGCGACGTTGGGTGCCGCCGCCGCGGCCGAGCCGATCAGCACATGCGGGATCGCCGGATCGAGCACGTCGCCGTCGGAGACCACGACGTCGGCCGGCGCGGCGGCTTCCAGCTCCGACGGCACCAGCTGAGCCAGGTCGCCCTGATCGGCGAGCGCCTGCGCGACCTCCTCGGCCCGATCGAGGTCGGCAAGGACGATGGTCACCAACAGGCGTTCAGCCAACAGCCGTCTCCATCGCGGGCGCCGTCTACGACACCGGCCGGGCGCCGACCGTCACCGTCGCGGATGCCGGCTGGCCGCCGCGCAGGAGGTCGAGCCGGACCGACTTGCCGACGCTGTCCGGGCCGAGGCGGCGGATCAGGTCGCGCACGCCGGCCAGCTCTTCGCCGTCCCAGGCGGTGACGATGTCGCCAAGCTGGATGCCGGCAGCGGCGGCCGGACCGCCGTCCTCCAGGCTCATCACCATGGCGCCGGCCATGTCCTTCTGGCGCACTGGATGCAGCCCGGCGCCGAGATAGCCGCGCGCCACGTGGCCCTTCTCGGCGAGCACGGTCGCCACCCGCTCTACCGTCTCGGCAGGGATGACGAGGGCCCGGCGATGCGGCCCGAAGAGCAGCAGGCCGACGAAGCGGCCCTGCGCGTCGAGCGCGGCGCCGCCTTCCAGCCGCGGGTCGAGCCCGCCGGACAGCCGGATGCGCCGGTCGATCAGCCCGCCGCGCATGCTGCGCCAGGCCGGTCCGGCCTCCGAGACGAGTGCGAGGCCGGCCAGCGGCCCGCTCTCGCCGCGCCCGACGACGAGCGCCAGGTGCCCGGCGGCGACCGGCTCCGCCGCGGCGGGCAGGGACGCAGCGGCCGCCTTGCCTCTCAGCACGGCGATGCCGCTGGTCGGATCGCGGCCGACGAGCTCGGCCGGCTCGGTCGCTCCGTCGGCCAAGGCAAGCGTGATGTCCTCCTCCGCCTCGATGGTCTCGCTGGCGGCGATGTAGAGCCCGTCGCGCCAGTGAAGGGCGCTCGCGGGGTGGCGGCCGCCGGCCTCCAGGCCGGCCGTCGCCTCGGCCATGCCGGCGACGAGGCCGGCGAGCGCGTCGGAATACGCCTCGAGGGGCGCGGATGGGTCGTTGTGCGGCATGTCCAAATCCTCCAGTCGCTGGCTGCGGAGTTTGGCGCCGCGCCGCCTCGCGGCCAACTGGCCGCCCGGCTAGGTCGGACGCAAACTGGCCATCAAGGCAGGTCGCGGCGATCGGGCGGCGACACGACATATAGTGACGAAGAGCCGCAAGTCCCAAGAGCGAGCCAGATGTCGAACGCCGCCTCCCTGCGTGACGATCCCGCCCCGAACGACCCGTCCTTGCTGGACGCCTATTCGCGCGCGGTGACCGACGCCGTCGACGCCGTCGGACCGGCGGTCTGCCGGATCGAGTCGGTGCAGGACGGCGGGCGCGGCGGGCTGGGCTCCGGGGTGGCGATCGCCGCCGACGGGCTGGTGGTGACCAACGCGCATGTCGTCGGCAAGGCGCGCAGCGTGCGCATCGTCATGCCGGAGGGCAGCGCCGGCGAGGCGCGCGTACTCGGCCGCGACCCTGATACCGACATCGCGGTGCTGCGCGCCGACGCCAATCTCGGCGCCACGGCAGCGCTCGGCGACAGCCGGACGCTTCGCCGCGGCCAGATCGCCATCGCCATCGGCAACCCGCTGGGCTTCGACTGGACGGTGACCACCGGCGTGGTCTCGGCGCTCGGCCGCTCGATGCGGGCCGAGACCGGGCGGCTGATCGACGACGTCATCCAGACCGATGCCGCCCTCAATCCCGGCAATTCTGGCGGTCCGCTCGTCGCCACCGACGGCACGGTGATCGGCATCAACACGGCCGTCATCCGCGGCGCCCAGGGCATCGCCTTCGCGGTGGCCGCCAACACCGCCCGCTTCGTCGTCTCCGAGATCCTCCGCCACGGCCGCGTCAGGCGCGCCTTCATCGGGGTCTCGGCCGACACGGTTCCGCTGCCGCGCCGCGCAGCACTCGCCGCTGGGGTCGCTGCCAACACGACGCTGCGCGTGCGGGCGGTTGAGAAGGGCGGTCCGGCCGATCAGGCCGGCATCGCGCCGGGCGATCTCATCATCGCCGCCGACGGCGTCGCCATCGCCGGCGTCGACGACCTGCTTCGCGCCCTCGACGGCGAGCGGATCGACAGGCCGGTCGGCTTCACCCTGCTGCGCGGCGGCCGCCTCATGCCGCTCGTGGTGGTGCCGTCGGCGCGCACCGGCTGACGGGTTTGTGAGCACTCATAGGTCATGCTGCGCATATAGCTCTTGAGAACTAGCATTTTTTGTGCTGTTTAAGGCGCATGGCCTAAATCCCGGAATAGATTATCGTTTTAGGCGAACTTTAGATACTGCATTAACCAGGCGCGTCGGGAAAAAAGCCCAGGCTTTCAAATAGCTTACTTGAAAATCCTGCAGGGAGCTTTCCATGCGGAAGGCGCCGGTGTTAAGCTAGGTTAGCAAACTGTGAATATTTGGTTGGTTAGTAAGTAAAAAGGGTAGGGTCTCAGATGAATTTCATGGGTCTGATCAAACGCACCGATAAGACGGACCGAGTCTTCGAAGAACTCGAGGAAGTCATGGAGGATGCGATCGACGAGAACCTTCTCGTCGATGACGCGCCGCCTCTGGAGCCGTCGGAAGTTCCTCTAGAGGGGCTTGGATCAGACGAAGACGATCTTCTTTCGGAGCTCGACCTCCAGCCCGACGAGTCGATGCTCGACATTGCCGAGGACGATTTCGCCGAGGCGGCCGAGGTCGAGGCGGGGCGTCGTCTGACGACGCACACGCAGAATCGGCTGGCGGCGCTGGCCTCGTTCGACGAGCTGTATCGGGACGCCCAGGGATACCTCAGGGAAATCAACGAGAAGCTCTCGGAAGTGACGTCGTCGCATCACCTGACGCGGGAGTTCTTCAACCTGGTCCATGCGGATATCCAGCGCGCCAACGAGCTGGAGCTCGCCAATGCGGAGCTGGGGCTGCAGAACCGCAAGAAGGCCGACCAGATCCACGAGCTGAGCCGCCGGATGCAGGAGCAGGAGGCGCGGCTGGAGATCCTGGAAGGACGCGAGGCCGGCCTCATGCAGGACAAAGACACGCTGCGCTCGGCGCTGTCGGCGACGCGGCTGGAGCTGGTCGAGGCGACCAACGTCATCGCCCGCAACGAAGCCGAGCTCGGCGACGTCATCCGCATGCTGTCGACGCGCACGGTCGAGGCCGAGCGGCGCTCGCGCGAGACCGAGGTGCTGCGCGAGAAGCAGGTCAGCCTGTCGATCGATCTCGACAACGCGATGAAGCAGGAGGCGGAGTCGCGCCGCAAGCTGGACGAGGTGGTGACCATCCAGTCCAACGAGACGGCGCGCTACGCCGAGCTGATCGCCACGCTCGCCAAGAGCGAGAAAGAGTTGATGCGGCTGCAGAAGTCCAACGAGGTCGCGCAGGCGCGGCATGGCGAGCTGGCCGACCAGGCGCGCAATGCCGAAGCCGAACGCGAGGCCGAAGGGCAGCGCGCGGCGGCCGAGATCCACGGGCTGAAGTCGGAGATGCAGGCGCTGCAGTCGCGGCTCGACCGCACCGCCAAGGAGCAGGTCGACCTGACGGGCGAGATGTCCAAGCTCAAGGTGCAGCTCAACGACGCCGTGGCGGAGAAGCAGGTGGCGGACGAGAAGCTCGCCGCGCTGAAGCGCGAAGCCAAGGCCGACAAGCAGAACCTGTCGGCGGCGAGCGCCAACATCTCCCAGCTGTCGCTTCAGCAGGCCTCCGAGCAGATGCAGCTCGACATCCACAAGCAGGAGTGCGAGGACCTGCGCACCGAGATCGCGGCGCTCAACGACCGCATCAAGGAGCTGCTGCCGTATGAGCGGCTCTATCGCGTCGCCAAGACGCGGCAGCGCGACAGCGGCCCGAACGTGCCGGAGATCGGCGCCGTCGGCGTGATCTCGGAAGCCCAGCGCACCGCGACCCGCCGCAGCAACGGCACCGGCCGCCGCCGCGCCTAGCGCGCGGCGTCCCGCACGAAGGCCTCGAGCCCAACCAGACCGCGGGGTCGCCAGCCGAGTGCTGCGAGGCGGTCCGTCGCCATGACGCTCAGCGCCGCCGCGTCGGCGCGCGCCGGCAGCGGCAGGCTGCGGCCGGTGGCGCGGCCGAGCATCGCCAAGAGGTCATGCCGGTCGACAACCAGGTCCGAGACGTTGAAGGCGCGCCCTGCCACCTGGTCGGCGGGGGCGTCGAGCAGCAGCGAGACCGCGGCGGCGACGTCGTCGCCATGCACCTCGGTGGCGACGCGCGGCTCGACCGGGCGGCCGGCGAGGGCGTCGGCGAAAAGCCCTGCCCATTTGTGCGCGCGACCCGGCGGGGCCGGCCCGTAGACGCCCGTCACGCGCAGGCTCGCGCCGACGAGGCCTGCATCGTTCAGGCTCGACAGGTGACGTTCGGCCGCCAGCTTCACCTCGCCGTAGAGGGTGTCGGGCGCGGCGGGGGTCGTTTCGAGGAGCCGGCGGGCCGGCCGCCGGTCGCCATAGACGGCGCGGCTGGACAGGAAGACGATGCGGGCGACGCCGGCTGCGGCGGCGGCGTCGAAGAGCGCGGCGGTCCCGTCGCGATTGCGGCGCACGAAGCCCGCTGCGTCATCGCCTTCGCCGCCACGGAACCGATCGGCAAGATGGTCGAAGGCGGCATGCACGAAGCCATCGACGCCAGCGAAGGCCGGCCGCCAGTCGATGCCCGGCTCGAGGCTGCCTTCGACGAAAGGGACCGGCTTAAGGAAGGTGTCCGGAGCGGGGCGGTTGCGGCCGAACAGCATGACCTCGCGGCCGTCGGCCAGCAGCCGCTCGACGATGAAGCGGCCGACCATGCCCGTGCCGCCCGACACCAGGATGCGCTGCGGCCTCATCGGCGCCCCGGATTCTCCAGCGTGGCGAGGTCCGGCACCGGCCGATCCTCGAAATAGGCCTGCCAGAGCTCGATCAGCGGCTGGAGTTGCGCGGCCCGCGGATGGTCGGGCTGCCATGGCTTCTCGTACTGGTAGTGGACGATCGACACCGAGCGCCAGTCCCACAGCTCGGGCAGGTTGAACCACACATATTGGAGCATGTTGAAGAAGACCGGCAGGCCCTGCCAATCGGGGAAGAAGGCTTCGAGGAAGGTCTGGTCGGTGCGCTTCCAGAACGCATCGGGGCGGTCGAGCCGCTCCAGCATGGCGGCGAAGGTCGCCTCGGAAGGCCGGGCCACGAAGACGCCGGAGTTCAGTCGATGGAAATCCGCCAGCGACTCGTAGACGTTGGGCGCGGCCGAAAATTCGGGATAGTCGAACAGCCGGTCGACCGGCCTCAGCACCAGCGTGTCGGCGTCCAGGAAGACGCAGCGCTCATATTCGGTCAGCTGCCACAGCCGGAGCTTGGCGAAATTGTCGAGCGGCGTGTGGAAGGCCGGCTTGTCGCCTTTGGTGAACGGCGCCTCGGCGTGCAGGCGGGCGCGCTGGTGACGCTGGTTGAAGGCCGCCGAGGTCGGCAGCAGCTCGACCGGCACGAGGCGCGCCGCCGAGCGCGGCCAGGGGTGCGAGGGCGGGCTCGGCCACCCCGCCGGTGCGCAGCACCACGAGATCGGCCGATGTCCCGGTGCGGCGCAGCGAGCGCAGCAGGGCGGTTGCGCCCAGCGCGTAGTCGTCATTGGTGACGAGGGTGACGAAGGCGCGGCGGCCGCGCATTGCGAGGCCTCAGGAGACGCTCTTCAGGCGACGGCCTTCCGGGTCGCGCTCGATCGTCGCGGCGATGTCCTTGGTCCAGGCCGAGACCGCCGGCACGCGGCTGCGGTCGACCCGGTAGGCATATTTGCGGGCGACGTCGACGACCTCGGCCAGCAGGCCCTTCTCCAGCGTGATCGGCTGCAGGCCGAGCTCCAGGAACTGCTCGTTGTGGACGACGAGGTCGTTCTCGGCGGCCTCCTTGCGCGGGTTGGGCAGGTACGCCACCTTGGCGTCGGCCAGGCCGGCGACCAGCTCGGCGAGGTCGCGCACCCGGTGGGTCTCCGTCATCTGGTTGAAGATCTTCACGCGATCGCCGCGCCGCGGCGGGTTCTCCAGCGCCAGCTCGATGCAGCGCACCGAATCCTGGATGTGGATGAAGGCGCGCGTCTGGCCGCCGGTGCCGTGCACGGTCAGCGGATAGCCGATCGCCGCCTGGATGAGGAAGCGGTTGAGCACGGTGCCATAGTCGCCGTCATAGTCGAAGCGGTTGATCAGCTGCACGTGGCGGCGCGTCTGCTCGGTGTGGGTGCCCCAGACGATGCCCTGGTGCAGGTCGGTGATCCGCAGCGCGTCGTTCCTGCGCGTAGAACTGGAACAGCAGCTGATCGAGGCACTTGGTCATGTGGTAGATCGAGCCGGGATTGGCCGGGTAGAGGATCTCCTGGCTGACCGCGCCGCCCGCGATGGTGTCGATCGACACCGGCAGATAGCCTTCGGGAATGGCGGCGCCGACCGTCGAATAGCCATAGACGCCCATCGTGCCGAGATGCACCAGGTGAGCGTCGAGCTGCAGCTCGACCAGGGCGTTCAGCAGGTTGTGGGTGGCATTGACGTTGTTGTTGACCGTGTAGTTCTTGTGGCGGTCGCTCTTCATCGAGTAGGGCGCCGCGCGCTGCTCGGCGAAATGGATCACCGCGTCGGGCCGGTGCTCGGCCAGCCAGCCCTTCAGGACCTCGTAGTCGCGGGCCAGGTCGATCAGGTGGAAATGGATGCGACGGCCGGTCTCCTGGTGCCAGATGCGGGTGCGCTCCTGAATGGAGTCCATCGGCGTCAGCGACTGGACGCCGAGCTCGGTGTCGATCCAGCGCCGCGACAGGTTGTCCAGGATGTGAAGCTCGTGCCCGCGGTCGGAAAGATGCAGGGAGGTGGGCCAGCCGATGAAGCCATCGCCGCCGAGAACCGCAATCTTCATCGAATCGTCCTCTCCCTCGTCAAGGCTGCTCTAGCCGTCGAATGTGACAAATAACATACCGCGGTCCGGGCGTTAGCCCAGCGCCGCGCTGTTTTTTGTGGACGCCTCGCGCCTAGCAGCGCCCTTCGGCGACGATGCGATAGCCGGCATTGTCGGCCGCGCAGCCATTGGGGAAGGTCCTGATGCTGCCGCCGCGACTGGCGCAGACCGGCCGGTAGTCCTGGGTGCAGAAGCGCTGCCCGTCGGGGGCCGGACCGCCGCCGCTCCAGCCGGGACCGCCTCCGCCGCCGCGGCATTCGCCGTGGTAGACGATGCGGAAGCCGGCGTTGCGGGCCTCGCAGTCGTTGCCGAAGGTGCGGATCCGGCCGCCCTGGCTCGCGCAGACGGGATCGAATTGCCGCGTGCAGAAGCGCGGCCCGCCCGGCGTCGGCCCGGCGCCCCAGCCGGGACTTGTGTCGTTGCGGCATTCGCCGCCGCGAACGATGCGGAAGCCGGCCACGTCGGCACGGCAGGCGTTGGGGAAAGTCTGGCGCACGCCGCCGCGGACGGCGCAGACCGGGTCGAAGATGCGCGGGCAGAACTGCGGCCGCTCCGGCGGAAGCGGGCGAATCGGCATCGTGCCCGGCGATTCTTCGACGACGCATGCCGCAAGCAACGGCGAAAGCGTGAGGAAGAGGACGAGGCAGCGAAGAAACGACTGCATGAACCGCATGGCATTATTCCTTTTGAGTATGCTTCCCGCCTGGCGATTCTGGCCATTCCACAGGGAAAGGGCAATCCCCGGCTTGCAGCGCGCGCCAATCGCTGCGACCATGCTCGTGCTATGCCCGGACACGCCCACTCCGTCATAGTCTTCGACATGGCCCGCGGCGACGCGGCCGATGCGCAGCATCTCGTGCCCGGCTTCCCCAACCTCGAAAGCGCCAACGCCTATGCGGAAGCGCGCACCCGCGCCTCCCTGGAAAAGCTCAGGGCCCAGGGCCAGAAGCCGGCGGAGCTCAAGCGGCTCTGGCAGCTTCACGGCGAGGATTGCTGCGTGGTGGGCCAAGCGTTCGCCAGCGCCAAGCTCGATCGCTTCATCGCCGAGCCGGCGTCGGGGCGCCTCGTCGACTGGCCGGCGCTCTCGCCGGAGCGACTGGAAGCGATCGAGCGCCGGTTTCATGTCGCAGGACTGGTCATCGACCAACAGAACCGCTCGGTCTGGGTCGGCGGTTTCCTGACCTGGCCCGAGCGGCCGGAGAACGAGGCGCTGTTCGACCACTTTCACGAGGCGGCGCTCGGCGCCTTCGCCAACCAGGGCATCAGCGATGCCGAGCCGGCCTCGCTCCACGTGACGCAGATCCACGAGCTGCCGCATCCGCCGCGCCCGCCGACGAACCAGCCGCTGAGCAACTGGCTGGTCGAGGTCGATTTCGTCTGCCACGGGGTCGAGTTCGGGTTGCTGCTCGACGCCGTCTTTGCCTGGCCGGAGGAGCCGAACGGCGAGGCGCTCGACGCCATGACGCATGTGATGATGGCCGATGCGCTGTCGGTCAGGGGCGACGGGCCGTCCTGGGCGAGCGATTCCGAGATCCGCTGGCTGGTCGTCAAGCCGACCAGCGACCCGCCGACCTATCCGGCTGAGCCTGAGCGAAAGTCTAGCGGCCGGGGCGGCCGGTCTTGCGCGAGCGCCGGCCCTGGCGGCGCTGGTCGGCCGGACTTTCATAGCTGCCGATGCCGGCGCGCTCGCGGCGAACCGGCTCGGCGTCGGTGGCGGGCTTGGCCGGAAGGTCGCCTTCGACCGGCTTCTCGGTGCGCCGCACCGTCATCTCGTCCAGCGTGTTCTTGCGGAACAGGCTGCCGCCGTCGCCGGGCATCCCGAAGTCGGAGCCATGCGCCTCGCGGAAGCTCTGCTTCTTGAACAGCGAGCGCTCGACGGCGCCCGCCGGCTCGGCATGGTCGCCGGAACCGCCCATGGCGTCGAGGTCGGGCTTGGCGAAGAGCGAGCGGGCCGGCGCCTCGTCGACCGTGCGATGGCGTTGCCGTCCCTTGTTGTGGCGGCCCTTCTCGCGGCCGGAGACGGGGCTTTCGATCTCCACCTCGCGGGCCAGCGGGTCGTCGGCGATGGCGAGTTCGGTCTCGCGCAGGCGCTTGATCTCGTCGCGCAGGCGGGCCGCCGTCTCGAAGTCGAGGTCGGCCGCGGCGTCGCGCATCTTGCGCTCCAGATGCTCCAGATGGGTGCGCAGATTGTTGCCAACCATCGCCCCCTCCTGGACGTAGTCGGAGATGTCGGCCCGCACGTGATCCCGCTCGTAGACCGAATCGAGGATGTCGGCGATGCGCGACTTGACGCTTTCGGGGGTGATGCCGTTCTCGGCGTTCCAGGCCATCTGCTTCTCGCGGCGGCGCTGGGTTTCCGCCATGGCGCGCTCCATCGAGCCCGTCACCTGGTCGGCATAGAGCACGACGCGCCCGTCGACATTGCGGGCGGCGCGGCCGATGGTCTGGATGAGCGACGTCTCGGACCGCAGGAAGCCTTCCTTGTCGGCGTCGAGGATGGCGACCAGGCCGCATTCCGGGATGTCGAGGCCCTCGCGCAACAGGTTGATGCCGACCAGCACGTCGAAGGCGCCGAGCCGCAGGTCGCGGAGGATCTCGATGCGCTCCAGCGTCTCGATGTCCGAATGCATGTAGCGCACCCGCACGCCGTGCTCGTGGAGGTATTCGGTCAGGTCCTCGGCCATCCGCTTGGTGAGCACGGTGACCAGCGTGCGGTAGCCGGCGCGGGTGGTGTCGCGGATCTCCCCCAGCACGTCGTCGACCTGGGTCTTGGCCGGCCGAACCTCGACCGGCGGGTCGATCAGCCCGGTCGGGCGGATGACCTGCTCGGCGAAGACGCCGCCGGATTGCTCCATCTCCCAGCCGCCGGGGGTCGCCGAGACGCTGATCGTGGTCGGACGCATGGCGTCCCATTCCTCGAAGCGCAGCGGCCGGTTGTCCATGCAGGAGGGCAGGCGGAAGCCGTATTCGGCGAGCGTCGCCTTGCGGCGGAAGTCGCCGCGGTACATGCCGCCGATCTGCGGCACGGTCACATGGCTCTCGTCGATGAAGATCAGCGCGTCGTCGGGAATGTACTCGAACAGCGTCGGCGGCGGGTCGCCGGGCTGGCGGCCGGTGAGGTAGCGCGAGTAGTTCTCGATGCCGGCGCAGGACCCGGTGGCCTCGAGCATCTCCAGGTCGAAGCGGGTGCGCTGCTCCAGGCGCTGCGCCTCCAGCAGGCGGCCGGCCCGCTCCAGCTCGACGAGGCGGAACTGCAGCTCCTCGCGGATCGAACGGATGGCCTGGTTGAGGGTCGGGCGCGGCGTCACATAGTGCGAGTTGGCATAGATCTTGACGCTCTTCAGGTCGCCGGTCTTCTGGCCGGTCAGCGGGTCGAACTCGGTGATTGCTTCGATCTCGTCGCCGAACAGCGAGACGCGCCAGGCGCGGTCCTCCAGGTGGGCCGGGAAGATCTCGATGGTGTCGCCGCGCACGCGGAACGAGCCGCGCACGAAGTTGACGTCCTGGCGCTTGTATTGCTGCGCCACCAAATCGGCGAGCAGGGCGCGCTGGTCGAGGCGATCGCCGATCTGCATCTGGAACGTCATGGCGGTGTAGGTCTCGACCGAGCCGATGCCGTAGATGCAGGACACGGAGGCGACGATGACGACGTCGTCGCGCTCCAGCAGCGAGCGCGTCGCGGAGTGGCGCATGCGGTCGATCTGCTCGTTGATCGACGATTCCTTCTCGATATAGGTGTCGGTGCGCGGGACGTAGGCCTCCGGCTGGTAGTAGTCGTAATAGGAGACGAAATACTCGACGGCATTCTCGGGGAAGAAGCTCTTGAATTCGCCGTAGAGCTGCGCGGCGAGCGTCTTGTTGGGGGCGAGGATCAGCGCCGGCCGCTGCGTCTCCTCGATCACCTTGGCCATGGTGAAGGTCTTGCCCGAGCCGGTGACGCCGAGCAGGACCTGCGAGCGCTCCGCCTGGTTGACGCCGTCCACCAGCTCGCGGATCGCGGTCGGCTGGTCGCCGGCCGGCTGGTAGTCCGACACCATCTTGATGGCGATGCCGCCTTCCGACTTCTCCGGCCGCGCCGGCCGGTGGGGGGTCCAGATCTGGCCGTTCTTGTGCAGCGGGTTGCCGCTCTCGATCAGAGCTGGGAGAGCGCCGCCACCGTCGCGGTGACGCCGGATTGCGACAGCTGCTCGGCATCTTCCAGGGCGATGTCGAGGCCGGCCACCGGGTTCAGGCCGGCGGCGGCGCGCTCGCGGGCCGACGCCGCGCCGCCCATGGAGGTGCCGCGTGCCGTCTTGGTGGGCGCCGACGAGCGCTCGGGGATCTTCTTCTTGGGCTTCGCAGGGGCAGTAGCGGCCGGCGCGGCGGTCTCGGCCTCGCGGGCGATGTCGGCCGCCCAGTCCGAAACCTTGCCGGACAGCGGCACGCCGGTAAGCTGGGCTTGCGGCGCCTCGCCGAAGCCCGGGGGATGCAGCGGTTCGGAGGCGTCGTGGAAATCGGTCAGCGGGCTGCTGCGCCGGCGCCCGGAGGCGTCATGCGGCTCGCGCTCACCGGGGGGGCTGCCGGCGGAGGGCTGCTCGGGACGTTTGGCCATGGCGCCAATATGGGAGGGTTTGGCCGCGATGGGAAGTGCGGCCTTTCAGCAAGCCGGGCGCCGGGCCGGCGCCTGCTGACAGCAGGCTGGCAGGAGGCCGTCAGTTGAACCAGATCGCGAAGGCCAGGAACCCGGCGCCGCCGAACTGGCTGCGGATGCGGGCGAACTCCTCCGACGTCAGCAGCGTGCCGTTCTCCAGATAGGGCACGATGGCGGGGCCGGTGATCGACAGCACCAGGTCGAAGGGCTGCGGCGCGTCGAAGAAGGCCTTCATGTTGATGCCCTTGGAGGCGATGCGGAAATGCGGCAGCAGCACGCGTCCCTCCGAGCAGGTCCTCGGCCATCTGGAGCGCCTCGTGCCAGGCGGCGACCTCCTTGTCGGTCACCGCGAGGCCGGTCAGCGGGTTGATGCCGGGCTGCTGCGGCCCGGGCAGCCATTCGCGGTCGTTGTCGGTCTCGGCGAGGATCGCCTTCCAGTTCTCGCGCGACAGGCGGATCATCTCCAGCAGCTTGAGGCGGGCGGTCTGCCGGCGCTCCGGCTCGATCACCGGCCAGTCGATCAGATGAATGAAGGAGACCAAATCGGCGATCCTCCATTCGGTCATCAGCATGCTCGACGCCAGCTGGTCGGGCGGCGGCACCAGCGCGTCCTGCAGCGGCAGGCCGGCGCGCGGGAAGAGCATCTGGAAGCTGCCGTCGAAGGTCGCCTGGAAGTCGTGCGCCAGCCAGAAGTCGGCCTGGGCGACCAGGAAGTTGGCATAGGCCTGCAGCCAGAACCCGTCGGCGCGGTCGAAGCGGAACACCAGGCCGCCAGCCGGCAGCGGCGTCAGCTCGGCGCCCGGCCCGCGCATGGCGGCCATGATGGCGGCGAGGCTCTCCGCGGGACCGATGACGCCGTCGCCGTCGAGGTCCATGCCGAGCTTGGCGAGGTCGACGACGAGGCCGATCTCGGCGTCGGCCGGCACGCTGTCGAGCGTGGCGGCGGCCGCTTCCATGCCGTCGCGGAAGTCGACCAGCATGGTGCGAAAGCCGTCATAGGTGAGCGGCTCCGGCTCTTCGCGCGGCGGCACCGGCAGGCGCAGCAACGGCAGGGCGAAGCTCGTGCGGGGTCTCGAAGCCGTGCCGGTTGAGCGCGATCGCCAGCCCTTCCAGGGCCTGGAAGAACTGCGTGGCGCCCAGCGCGTAGGGCACCACGGGGTCCTTGGGGTCGGCGTCCTCGAGCTCGTCGACGGCGGCGCTGCGCTCGGCGACGGTCGGCGCGGCAAACAGCGCGGTCGCCGCGGCTTGCGGGTCGGCCGCGGCCGGGGACGCGAGCAGGAGCCAGGCAGCGAAGAAGGCCTCCCGCGCATCCTCCCTTGATGGCCATGCGGTCAGCGCTCGGTCAGCGCCAGCTTGGCGCCGAGCGCGACGAAGGCGGCGGCGAAGGTGCGCCGCATCCAGGCAAGCACGCGGGGCCGCGACACCACGTAGCGGCGCATCGAGGCGGCGCACAGCCCGTAGCCGACGAACACCGCGAAGGTGATCGCCATGAAGACGAGGCTGAGCAGCAGCATCGACAGCACCGGGTGCGGCTCGCCCGGCAGGACGAATTGCGGCAGGAAGGCGAGGAAGAAGATCGACAATTTTGGGTTCAGGATGTTGACCAGGATCGCGTCGACCGTGACCTCCAGGTCCGAGCGGGCGTCGATCCGCTCCTCGACGCTCAGGGCGCCATGGTCCCGCAGCGCGCTCCAGGCCATGTAGAGAAGATAGGCGACGCCCAGATACTTGATCAGCTGGAAGGCGAGGGCGCTGGTGTGGAGAAGCGCAGCCAGGCCGAGGATCGCAGCCGCCATGTGCGGCAGGATGCCCAGCGTGCAGCCGAAGGCCGCCACGACGCTGGCCCGCGCCCCGCGCGAGAGCCCTGCCGCCAGCGTGTAGAGCACGCCGGTGCCCGGCGACGCGACGACGATCAGGGAGGTGAGGAGGAATTCGACGGTCATGCTTCAGCCTGCGGACCCGGTCGTACCAATCCCAGTCCAGTTGGCCGCAAAAGCGTTGCGCGGTCAAGCAGCGCCGCGGCCGCTACCTCCTTCGAGCGACCCCCATTCCGGATCGGTCGAAAAGCCATTAGCCTGCGTCGGGGATTGAACTTCGGTGGTGTGGTGTCGAACTTTCCGCTGCCTTATTTGCTGTCCTGGTGGCCTCACTTTCTCAGTCCGTCGCTGGGCGGCGATGCGACCGGATTTGCGGCGCCCGCCGCGCGGCTGATGTCGACGCCGCCGAAGCGCAGCGTCCGGCTGGTATTCCTCGGCGACATTTCGGCCGTCGCCAACCGGGAGGCGCCGGAGATCGACCCGGCGCTGACGTCCGTCCTGGCCGGCGCCGACCTGGTCGTCGGCAATTGCGAGAGCCCGGTGGTGACGCGCCGGCGGGCCCCGCTCAGGACGCGGCTCGGAACACGCCATGCGATGGAGACGGGCTTTCTGCTGGGGCTGCTCGCGGCCATGGACATCGATTCCGATCGGCTGGTGCTGTCGCTCGCCAACAACCATGCGCTCGACCAGGGTCCCGACGGCTTCGCGGAGACGCGAGATGCGCTGGGCGGGCTCGGGCATCAGGACCATCGGCACCACCGACCACACGCCGGTGACGACGCTTTCGGTCGAGGGCGTGGCGATCGGCCTCGTCGGCTTCACCGATTGGCGCAATGCGGCCGCGCGCGAGTTCTCGCGGCGCGTCGTGATGACCGGCCGGCTGGCCCGCGACGGGTGGAAGAGCGTATGCGGGGCTCGCGCCGACCTGATCTGCGCTGTGCCGCACTGGGATTGGGAGTTCTGCCATTTTCCACGCAGCGGAACGCGGGCGCTCGCGCACCGCCTGGCCGCCCAAGGGGTCGGGCTGATCGCCGGCCACCACGCCCATGTGGTGCAGCCCGTCGAGCGGGTGGGCGACGCGGTCGTCGCCTACGGGCTCGGAGATTTCCTCGGCACCGCCTTCCTCGGCTCAGACATGGCCGGGTCGGATCGGCGCCATGCTGGTGGCCGACGTCAGCGCCGACCGCGGGACGCTCGGCCGCATCGCCGCCTACGAGATGGTGCCGTTCGTGCGCCTGCGCCGACGCGGCGGCGAGCGCCTGGTCGGCATCGGCCGGCTCGAAGGAGGCCTGAAGCGGAAAGTCGGCGGTCGCCTGGCGCGGGTTCTCGGCGTCGCCTGACCCTGCAGATTTGCCGGCTCGCAACCCCCTGAATTCCATGACGATCTTGCAAGGCGTCCCATTCCATGCCATAAAACTTGCGTTCGGGCATTTGCTGTCCCGGAGACTGGAACGTTTGAGCGACCCTTTCCCCGACACTGTAAATCTCTGACGGCCCCGCTTTGGCGGGGGGTTTTTCGTGCGCGAATGCATGACCGCCAATGAAACTGCCGGACCTGCTCGCCGCCATGCGGAAGGACCGGTTACAACGAAACGGGTGAAGGAGTTTTACCCCCATGGCCCAGACCGGCACCGTAAAGTTCTTCAACGCCACCAAAGGCTTCGGCTTCATCACGCCTGACGGCGGCGCCAAGGACGTCTTCGTCCACATCTCCGCTATCGAGGCATCCGGCATGCGGACCCTCGTCGACGGCCAGAAGGTCACGTTCGACGTGGAGCCCGACCGCATGGGCAAGGGCCCCAAGGCGGTCAACCTGCGGGCCGGCTGATCGCGCTGCAGAGGACACGGCTTCCGGCCCATCCGGGAGCTCGAAAAGAGAAGGCACGGCTTCGGCCGTGCCTTTTTTTTGTGCCGGCCGGCATGTCGTTTCTGCCGCCGGACATGCCGGAAAATTGCGCGCAAAACTTTTTCTTGTGCCAGGTGCCAAAATAATGGAGAAAATGAGACTTTCGGGCATTTGCCGGCCCGGAGACTGGAATAGCATGGGCCTCGACGCAGTGCGCCGCGGCTCCTCGCCAAAGAGAGGGCTTTGGCAAAGCTCCAGCGCGGGGAAACTGTTTCTTCTCCTCCAGTAAACGACCGACGCTCGTGTTGGATTCGATCCATCGCGTGAAAGCGTGAATGACATCGGATCCGCCGCGTGGATGACAATGGGAGATAAGGAGTTTCCGATGCCGCAGACCGGCACTGTCAAGTTCTTCAACCACGCCAAGGGTTTCGGCTTCATCACCCCGGACGACGGCCAGAAGGACGTCTTCGTTCACATCTCGGCGGTGCAGGCCTCGGGTCTTCCGGGGCTCGAGGACGGACAGAAAGTGTCCTTCGAGACCGAGCCCGACAAGCGGGGCAAGGGCCCGAAGGCCGTCAACCTGACGGTCGGCGGCTGACCGGCCGAGATCGCGGGTAGAGCGCATGACGCTACGGATCGTCCTTGCGCTCTATCTTCTCATTCGAGCGTGATCTTCGGCTTCCGCTTTCGGGATCATGCTCTCGCGGGGAGTCGACCCGGCTCCCCCTCCCGTCCGGCAACGCCCGACGGATGGCCGTGTTCGGAGATCGCGAGCTGCCTCAAGCATCGATTCAACGGCCTGCCGGCCTGATTCCGGGTTTCGCGCCAAGCTATTGAATCGATAACGGATTTCAGATCAGGGAAACAGCGGGTCGGGAGTCATCTCCAGATGCAGCGTGTCGCCCCGTCCATGGGTGCGCCTCGCACACCGCCTCGTCGAGCTCGACGCCGAGGCCCGGCTCCTTCGACGGGATCACCTTGCCGTCCTGCCATTCGATCTTCGACTTCAGCAGCTCGGCGTGGAAGCCGTCCCAGGTCTTGATCGACTCCAGGATCAGGAAGTTGGGCAGCGTCGCCGCGAGCTGGATGTTGGCGGCGCCGACGATCGGTCCGCAATAGCAGTGCGGGGCGACCTGGATGTGGTAGGCCTCGGCCATGGCGGCGATCTTCTTGGTTTCCAGGATGCCGCCCGAGCGGCCGAGGTCGGGCTGCAGGATGGAGGCGGCGCGGTTCTCGATGACGCGCGCGAACTCCCATTTGGTGGTGAGGCGCTCGCCGGTGGCGATCGGGATGCGGGTGCCGCGCGCCACCTCGGCCATCACCTCCGGCATGTCGGGCGGCACCGGCTCCTCGAACCACAACGGGTCGTAGGGCTCGATGGCGCGCGCCATGCGCAGCGCGCCCGGACGCGGTGAACTGCCCGTGCGTGCCGAACAGGATGTCGGCGCGGTCGCCGACCGCGTCGCGGATCGCCTTCAGCATGCGGGCCGACAGGTCGATGTCGACCAGCCGCGGCTGGTGGCCGTCGAAGGCGGTGTAGGGGCCGGCGGGGTCGAGCTTGACGGCGTCGAAGCCCTGCTCGACATAGGCGAGCGCGGTCTCGGCGGCGATGTCGGGATCGTTGTAGACGTTGGTCGGATCGTCGGTCTCGCCGGGAAAGACGCTGCCGGTGCGCGGATAGAGATAGGTGTAGCTGCGCAGCGCCTCGTGCACCTGGCCGCCGAGCAGCTTGTAGACCGGCTTGCCGGCCTCCTTGCCGATGATGTCCCAGCAGGCCATCTCCAGCGCCGAGACGCAGCCCATCATCGAGATGTCGGGGCGCTGCGAGAAGCCCGAGGAATAGGCGCGGCGGAAGAAGGTCTCGATGTCGTGCGGGTCGCGGCCGACCAGGTAGCGCGCCGCGCAGTCCTCGATCATCGCGGCCGTCACGTGCGGGCCGAAGGTGGCGTTGTAGGCCTCGCCATAGCCGACGACGCCGCCATCGGTGACCAGCTTGACGAAGATGAAGTAACGGCCGCCGGTCTGCGGCGGCGGGTTGCCGACCACGAAGGTGCTGACGTCCTTGATCTTCATGCGATCCTCCTCACCGCTGGTCTTCGAGCACCATCGCCGCGCCCTTGGCGCCGGTCATGATGGCCGCGGCATTGGTGTTGCCGCCGACATTGTTGGGAAAGACGGAGGCGTCGATGACGCGCAGGCCGCCGATCCCGTGCACCCTCAGGCGACTGTCGACCACCGCCGCATTCGGGTCGGGTCCCATGCGGCAGGTCGACACGGGATGATAGACCGTGCCGCTGCGCCGGCGGAAGTCGGCCTCCAGCTCGGCGTCGGTCCGGCAGGCCGGGCCGGGCAGCACCTCCTCGGTGATCATCTCCGCCATCGCCGGCATCGCGGCGAGCCTGCGCAGGAACTTGACGCCGGCCAGCATCTCGGCGACGTCTGCCTCGGTCGAGAAGGCATTGGGCACGATGCGCGGCGGGACGAGCGGGTCGGCGGAGCGGATCCTGATCTCGCCGCGGCTGGTCGGGCGGCAATTCGACAGGCCGATCGAGAAGCCCGGCCACGGGTCGGGCGTCAGGATCGGGCGCTCGCCGGCCCTCGGGACGACGGTCGAGAAGGCCTGGAAATAGAGCTGCATGTTCGGGCGCGTGCGCGGCGTCGATCGGTGCGGAAGAAGCCGCCGGCATTGTTCATCGACAGCGACGAGCGGGCCGCGCCGCAGGAGCAGGTACTGCGCGCCGACGAACAGCTTGCCCCACCACGGCCGCAGGAGCTGGTTGAGGGTCCGCTGCCTGGCCTTGAAGGTGTAGTTGATGCCCTGAGTGGTCCTGGAGGTTGGCGCCGACCGCCGGGTTGTCGGCGACGACGTCCACCCCGTGCTCGCCGAGCAGGCCGGCGGGGCCGATGCCCGACAGCTGCAGCAGCTGCGGCGAGTTGACGGAGCCGCCGCTGACGATGACCTCGCGTCCGGCATGCGCGGTGCGCGGGCCGGCGGCGGTCGCGTATTCGACGCCGATCGCCCGACGGCCGTCGAAGAGGATGCGGGTGACCAGCGCTCCGGTCTCGACGCGGACGTTCGGCCGCGCCATCGCCGGGCGCAGGAAGGCGCGCGCCGCCGACATGCGCCGGCCGTCGCGGGTGGTGATCTGGTAGATGCCGACGCCGTCCTGGGCGGCGCCGTTGAAGTCGGGGTTGAGCGGCAGCCCGGCCTGGCGGCCGGCTTCCAGGTAGCGGCGGGTCAGGGGGTGGACGGCCGCCGAGCAGTCGGTCACGTGCAGCGGGCCGCCGGTGCCGCGCCAGCGGTCGGCGCCCGCCTCGTTGTCCTCGATCGCCTTGAAGACCGGCAGCAAATCGTCATAGCCCCAGCCCGGATTGCCGGCGTCGCGCCACTCGTCGAAATCGGCCGGGTTGCCGCGCACCCAGACCATGGCGTTGATGGAGGAGGAGCCGCCGAGCAGCTTGCCGCGCGGCCAGTGGTCGGCGTTGCCGGCGAGCCCCGGGTCGGGCTCGGCCTGGTAGTTCCAGTTGACGGCCGGGTCGAAGAAGGTCTTGCCGTAGCCGAGCGGCATCTGGACGAAGAAGCGGCGGTCGCTGCCGCCGGCCTCCAGCACCAGCACCGAGAAGCGGCCGTTCGCCGACAGGCGCTCGGCGACGACGCAGCCGGCCGAGCCGGCGCCGACGACGATGAAGTCGAAGCTCTGCATCAGAACGGACGTGATCGTCTCCCCGCGGCCAGTGCGCCAAGCTAGGCGGGGGCCGGACCGGCGTCGAGCGGGCCGGGCGGCATCGGCTGTGAAAAATCCGACGGGGATCGTCCGCGAGGCGCTCCTCCAGGCGCTGCGCAGCGCCGGCCTGCCGGAATAGCCCTGTTGACCGTGCGAGGCCGCAACGATAGGCCTCGCGGACGATCGGCAGGAGGACACGCGTGACGCAGACGGCAGAGGGAACCCCGCTCGGCGAGCTGACGCTGAGGACGCTCGCCATGCCGTCCGACGCCAACGCGGCGGGCGACATCTTCGGCGGCTGGGTGATGGCGCAGATGGACCTTGCCTGCGGCATCCGCGCGGCCGAGCGCGCCAAGGGGCGCGTGGTCACGGCGGCCGTCCACGAGATGTCGTTCCGCAAGCCGATGAAGATCGGCGACACGCTGTGCATCTACACGCATATCGAGCGGGTCGGCCGCACCTCGATGACGCTGAAGGTGGAGGCGTGGGCGCAGCGATATCTGTCGGACTTGATGGAAAAGGTCACCGCACGCCGACTTCATCATGGTGGCGCTGGACAAGGACGGCCGGCCGAAGCCGGTGCCGGTCGAGCGCTAGAGCGCAATGCCGCTTCTTCAAATCGTCCTTGCACTCTATCCTCTTGTTTGAGCATGATCTTTTCCAAAAACCGGCATCCACTTTTTGGAATCATGCTCTAGGCTTCAGGAATTCATGGCGTCGAAGCGGGCGCGCGCCTCGTTGACGCGGGCGATGTTGGTGCGTGCCCATTCGCCGAGCGCGTTGACCGGTCCCTGCAGCTCGCGACCCAGCGGCGTCAGCTCGTAGTCGACGCGAGGCGGGATCGACGGAAAGACGGTGCGCGTCAGGAAGCCGTCGCGCTCGAGCCCGCGCAATGTCGTCGTCAGCATCTTCTGGGAAATGCCGCCGATCGACCGGCGAAGCTCGCTGAATCGCATCGGCCCGGCGCTCAGATAGCCGACGACGAGCACCGTCCACTTGTCGCCGACCCGGCCCAGAATGTCGCTGACGGCGCGGCAGTCCTCGCTTTCGAAATCGGAGACTAGGTTTCATAAAGGTGCCTTCTATACAATCCGCCGTCACTCTCCTATGTAATGTCGGTATCTGATTTATACCAGGGTTTCCGAAGGAGAATGACATGTCCAAGCCGAAGATTGGTATCATAGTCGGCAGCACGCGTCCCGGCCGCTTTGCCGACCATCCGGCCGAATGGATCGCCGAGGTGGCCAAGGCGCGCGGCGACATCGAGGTCGAGACGCTCGACCTGCGCGACTATCCGATGCCGTTCTTCCAGGAGGCCGGCGGCCCGGCCTACACGCCGGTGACCGACGAGACGGCGAAGCGCTGGCAGCAGAAGATCGCCTCGCTCGATGGTTTCATCGTGCTTGCCGCGGAGTACAATCGCGGTCCGACGGCAGTGCTGAAGAACGCCCTCGACTACGCCTACAACGAGTGGAACAAGAAGGCGGTGGGGTTCGTCGGCTATGGCGGCGTCGGCGGTGCGCGGGCGATCGAGCAGCTGCGGCTGCATGCCATCGAGCTGCAGATGGCGCCCATCCGGGCCGGCGTGCACATCGTCTGGGCCGACATGGTCGCGGCACGCGAGGGCAAGAAGCTCGGCGAGCTCGCGCATCTCAACAAGACCGCGGCCGACATGCTCGACCAGCTCGTCTGGTGGACCAAGGCGCTGAACAAGGCCCGCAAGGCCGAAGCCGAAGAGGCCGAGATCCTCGCCGCCTGAGGCGCGGGGTTGTTTTTGAGCAATTCCGAACGCGAAACCGCTCACACTTTCGCTGGAATTGCTCTAAGCGCGCCGGCGTTCGCGCCGGCCGCCGGGCAGGCGGCTGGCGATCACCTTGTCGATGCGCCGGCCGTCGAGATCGACCACCTCGAAGCGCCAGCCCTGCGCGTCGACCGACTCGCCGGTCGCCGGCAGCCGGTGCATCTGCGACAGGATGAAGCCGGCCAGCGTCTCGTAGTCGCGGCTCTCCGGCAGGTCGAAGCCGAGCTGGTCGGCCATCTCGTCGGCCGGCATGTAGCCGGGAAGCAGCCAGGAGCCGTCCTCCCGCTGAACCACTTCCGGATCGCCGGCGTCGATGTCGGCGCGGAACACGCCGGTGATCGCCTCCAGGATGTCGGCGGGGGTGACGATGCCTTCGAAATGGCCGTACTCGTCATGGACGAGCGCCACCGGCACGTTGGATTCCTTGAGCGTGGCGAGCACGTCGAGCGCATCCGCCTGGTCGTGGACGATCGGCGCCGGGCGGACATGGCGCGCCGGGTCGAATTTCTGCCCGGTCAGCATGGCGGCCAGCGCGTCGCGGGTCTGCACCACGCCGACCATGGCGTCGACGCTGCCGTCGCCGGCCGGCAGGCGCGAGTGCGGCGTCTCCATCAGCAGCTTGCGGGTGGCCGCCTCGTCGGCCTGCAAATTGACCCAGTCGACGTCGGTGCGCGGCGTCATCACGGCGCGCACCGCGCGGTCGCCGAGCCGCATCACGCCGGCGATCATCCGCCGCTCGTCGGATTCGATGGTGCCGTGATGCTCCGCCTCGGCCACCAGCATCTTGATCTCCTCGTCGGTGACCTTCTCCTCGCTCTCCTCCTTGTGGCCGAGCAAAGCAAGCACGCCGCGGCCCGACACGTCGAGCAGCCAGACCAGGGGGGCGGCGACCTTGGCCAGCACGGTCATCGCCGGCGCCATGCGCACGGCCACCGCCTCCGGGTTGCGGAGCGCGATCTGCTTAGGCACCAGCTCGCCGATGATCAGCGACACGTAGGTGATGAGCGCCACGACGACGCCGACGCCGGTCGGGTGCGCCAGGGACGCCGGCATGCCGTACTCGACCAGCAACGACGACAGTCGCTCGCCGAGCGTGGCGCCGGAGAAGGCGCCCGAGAGAACGCCGACCAGGGTGATGCCGATCTGCACCGACGAAAGGAAGCGGCCGGGATTGGCGCCGAGCGCCAGCGCGCGGCCGGCGCCCTTCACCTCGCGGTCGATCATCGCCTTCAGCCGGGCGGGGCGGGAGGAGACGATCGCCAGCTCGGACATCGCCAGCAGGCCGTTGACGAGCACGAGGACGACGACCGTGGCGATCTCGACATAAAGCATGCAGCAAGCCTTAGCATCCCGAGCTGACAGGGTTGAAGAGCTAAACGCGGCGGGCGGCGATCGGATGCCGGCCCGGCGCCTCAGGGCTTCAGCACGCCGACCAGCACCATGCCGTCGGTGAAATAGCGGTCGCCGCCGCCATTGCGGCCGTCCTGGGTGGGGCCGCGGCCGAGCAGCTCGTAGGTGGAGGTGACGATCCCGACCTTCTTCAGGTCGGCGATGACCAGGTTGCGCTCGGCATCGACGTCGGGCCCGATATGATGGGTGATCTGGCCCGTATCGTGGCTGACGCCGACGCCGCGATCGAAGCTCGCCGAGCCGAGCCACAGAGGGCGTCCGTCGCTCAGCGTCTCGGTCTGCCAGAGGCGCAGGTGGTTGCGCTTGTCGGCGCTCGAACCGATCGGCTTCTCGAAGGCGAGGTCCTGTCGGCGCCCCTCGTAGAGCAAGGTGCTGACGGGCGCGTCGAGGTCGGGGCGGTCGAGAACGACGCTGAGGCCGATCTCGACGCTGCTCCTGATGGTGATGGCGTCGGCCGGGTCCCAGCCCGCATCGGCGAAGGCATGCAGGATCTCCTCGCGCGAGCCGACCAGGCCGACATTGATCGGGTCGCCGGGAATGCCTTGCGGCGTGGTGGTGAGCATGCCGGCGTCGACGGGGTGGTCGTCGTAGAACCAGGTCCACAGGCCGGGCAGCAGAAGGTAGGCGGCGAGCAGGTAGATCACCGTCAGCAGCGCCAGCCCGGACGCCAGCGTGCGCAGCTTCTTCCTGCGGCGGATCGGCAGCGGCTCTATCGGGACCCCCATGGTCCGGCGATCCTACACGCCACGGCCGGCGGCTGGCAAACGCTCAGCGGCAGGCGCGACGGCCGTTGCGGCGCGGCTTGATGTCGAAGTGGAAATGGTTGCGGTGGTCCCAGTTGTAGCCGGGCCCGAGCACGGTGGTGAAGTAGCCGCAGCCGTCCGAGCGCACGGTGTTCAGGAAGCCGCGCTGGCGGAAGGCGAACCAGCCGGGCTTGCGGACGTCGATGTCGCGGCCGTTCTTCAGCTCGATGCGCATGATGTCGATGGCATTGCCGTGCGCATGCTCGGAGGTGGTGTGCGTGCCGGCGATCCTGCGGCAGGAATAGCTCGACCCCTGGTGGATCGTCTTGACGCCGCTCATGTAGCGATAGCGCGCGGCCGGCGCGAGCTCGTTGCGGCTCCAGCGGGCGAGCGCCACGGCCATCTCGCAGTTGAGCGTGGCGGCGGGCTTGATGGCGATCCGTCCCGAAAGGCCGGAGAGCTTGATCGGGTGGGCGATGCCGCACGATGCGCCATCGCGGATGGGCGGCAGCTCCCTGAAGGTGACGCCGAGGCGCTTCAGCTCGCGCCGGCAGGCCACCTCGTCGCCCGGCAGGGCCTGCGGCTGAGCCAGATCCGGAACCTGGAAGCGCGGGTAGGCGGCCAGCGTCGGCTTGGCGGGAGACAGGGTCTGCCGCCGCGCCGGTGCTGGGGGCTCGGGCAGGGCCGGAGGCGGCGCGGCCTCGATCGGCGCGTCCTCCGGCACCAGGTCCGGAACGGGCTCCTCGGGGCCGGTGTCCAGCAACGGCTCCGAGGCAGGCGGCAGCGGTGGCGCCGGCGTCAGCATCGCCGCCTGGTCGTCGAGGGTCTGTTCGGCTGGCGCGAGGACCGGGGCGGCGTCAAGCCCGCCCAGATCGGCCGGCGCGAGGCCGGGATCGGGCATCGGCTGGGCCGAAGCGATCGCCACATCGGGGATGCGGGCCGGGACTGCCGCGGTCTGGGCGCCGACGTCGACGTCCGGGCGCATCGCCATCACGCCCTCGGTCGAGCAGGCGGCCACCAGGAGGAGGCCGGCGAGGCTTGCAGCGGCGGTGGTCGAAGAGGCCGGGGTGCGCCGGAGGGCGCCGATCAGGCCGACCAGCGCCGGGCGAAGTCGTGAAGGCATGCGGTGCTCGGTCCTGTCCCCTTGCCCCCACTTTAGCCGGGCAAGGGTAAAGGAAAGCTCAGCGGCGCCGTTTACCCCTGTGGCCGAAAGCCGGCGAAGGGGTCACTGGCAGAACGGCTTGCCGCTCCGCCGCTCGGCGAGATCGACGTGGAAGTGGGTGGCATGGTCGGCGTCGCTGCCCGGGCCGAGCACGGTCTTGAACGGGCCGCACGCGGCGTCCCTGCACCTTCGACAGGAAGACGGATTGCTTGGGGTTCCTGGTCGCCGTGACCTCGACGACCTGGCCGTCGGCGAGCACGAAGGCGGCAATGTCGAGCGCATTGCCGAAGGCGTGCTCGGACAGCTTGTGGGTGCCGTTGCGCGGCCGGCACACATAGCCGGAGGCCTGCGAGATCGACTTCAGCCCGGCGCCGAGCTCTTCCTTGGCCAGCCGGGTGACCGTGCCGGTCGCGAAGCGCGCCACCGCCTCGGCCGTCGCGCAGTTGACCAGGGCGGGCGGGTTGACGGCAATGTCGGGGGACAACGCAGCAAGTGAAAGCGGGGCAGGGAAGTCGCAACCGCTGGGGTCGGACTGCGCAGGCTGTTCCTCGAAGCGAGCACCCATCGCCTTCAGGCGCTGGCGGCACGCCGCCTCTTCGCCCGGCGAGGTGGGCGGGCGCGGCGGAACCTCGGGCTTCGGCGCGGCGGGCGGCTCCGGCTCGGCCTCGCCCGCCGGCTTTGCGGAGTCGGCTTTGGGTTCGGCTTCGTCGGGGCGTGGCGTGGGGAGCGGGGTCGTTGCCGGCTGCTCTGCCCCCGGCGCAGGCTCGGGTTTCGGCGGTGGCGGCTGCGCTTCGGCGCGCGGCTCGGGGACGGGACCCTTGGGCGGCAGGCGCTCAGCCGGCGCCGACGGGGCCCCGACGACGGCCGCAAGCACCGCTGCCGCGACGCCGAGCGACCTGGCGAATGTCCGCACCTTCATGAAGCCGACATGGCGCGGCAAGGCAGGCCGGGCAAGTCTGCCAGCCTTCACAAAGGGTTACCGACCTTGACGGCAAGCCCGGGTCGCCCCGGACGTCCGAGGCGCACGCGCCGTCAGCGCTCGCGGGAGAGCGCTGCGGGAATGCGCGAGCCGCCTGTCAGGCGGCCTCGGACTGCTCGGTCTGGACGTCCCAGTGGTACTTGAACTTGCCTTCCACCGGCGTCCGCTGGATTTCCTGCCGTTCGAACATGGTGGTCAGCGCAGCACCCACCTGGTTCACGTTGTGGGCATGCCCGCGGGCTTCCAACCCCTGAACGATGTCGCTGATGCCGCGGCGCTCGGCGAAGAAGCCGTCGTCGCGCAGCTTCTTGACGCGGTCGCGGCAGGATTCCCCAGCCGGGGTCTGCGCGACGCGCCGCCGCGTCCTGAGCTTCGGTTGCTCGCCTGCCAGTCCCAGCTCCGGGGCCTGTGCAGCCGGCGTCCCTGTGCCGAAGCGTGCTCGTTCGATGATTGGTATGAGCTTGTCCAAATAGGTTCGGACGAAAGAGTCCTCACCTTCAAGCTCGATTGTGCCTGCCTGAGTGTTGATCAATACCTTCGCGTTAGACATAAACGTCGTGCTCCCAGCCCGTCCCGGGCCAAATGTATCAAAAAAACGGATAAATGATAGTTTCCAGCGGTCGTTCGTTCCGCTACTGACTTTCTCCTTACCGGTCAGACACCTCCATTAGTGCTAGCTGTTTCACGATTTCTGATAATCACCACGCACGGACGCGCGTAGTACGGCGCAATCCTTACATTGCACCGCGATCAGCTTCAACTTGTTAGTTTGCCGTACAGCGTATATCGTTCGTGCATGTACGATGGGCGGCACACAGTGAGCAATCATGGCTGAAACCGGCCAGTCACGGCGCGTGCGTCACCGTGAAGAGCTGCGCTCGGAGCTGCTCGCTGCGGCTCATGCGCTGGTCAAGGAGGAGGGCTATGAAGGGCTGACCATCCGCCGCCTCGCCCAGCGCGTGGGCTATGCGCCGATGTCGGTGTACTCCTACTTCTCCGACAAGCAGGACATCCTGGTGGCGCTCGCCGAGGACGTGTTCGGCGAGCTGGCGCGGCGCGCCGAGAAGGATGCGCCGGCCGATCCGCTGGGCGCGCTGCGGCACGGGATGCTGGAGTTCGCCGGTTTCGGGCTCGAAAACCCCAACGAATACTGCACCATCTTCATGACGCCGAAGCCGCGGCCACCCGACCGGGCCCAGGCGCAGGAGATGGAGAAGAAGAACCCGGCGCTGCAGTCGATGCGGCGCGCCGTCCGCGCCTGCCTCATCGCCGGGCTGCTCGAGGGCGACGAACACGCGGTGACGACGCTGCTGTGGACCACCGTGCACGGTGCCATCTCGGCGATGATCAGCTTCCCGCACTATCCGTTCGGCGACCGTCGGCGCTATGCCGAGGAGGCCGTGGAACTGGCGCTCGCCGCGGTGCAAGCACGCCGCGTCGCCGCATTTTCGGCTGGCGACGCCCCCGGTTGAGTGGCGCGTCGCCGCATTCTCGGAGGGCGACGCGCTCTGTCGGCGGCGCTTCGCCGATCTCGGACAGTTGATCGTACGTGTACAGAAATTGCTTGCCGGTGGCCTTCAATCGGCGTATCCGTACAGATACCCGTACACGTACGGCGAATTTGAGGGAGTGCGACGATGAGAAGGATGCTGTTGGCGTTCGCGGCCTGGGCCGCTCTTGTCGGGGGAGCCGCGGCCGGAGACTTTTCGGCGACCTTGCACTATCCGGAGGCGCCGGTGAAGCAGCGACCCGCTTCCGGGGTCGACAGGCAGACCACCGGCTCGATCCTGAAGTCGGCCCTCAAGGGCAAGCACCGGCAGCCGGCGAAGCCGGCAAGCCCCGCGCCTCGACCGGTCGGCAACTGACGCTCAGATGGTCGGCGCCTTGCGGCGGCGGCGGTCGACGCCGAGGCCGGTCTCGTCGAGAAGACCCTTGCGCTTGGCGTCGTAGTAATAGCCGCTGGCATAGAAGCGGACCGCGCGGTCCTGGTTGCCGCCGGAGACGAGCCAGGCGCCGCGCAGATACCTGACCGCATAGCGGAGGTTGGTGTCGGCATCGAGGAGCCCTTTCGGCGGCCCCTCGTAGCCCATGCCGCGGGCCGTCGCATGCTTGATCTGCATCAGGCCCCAATGGCCGCGATTGTAGGCGGTCGGCCGGAAGTTGCTCTCCCGCTTGACGACCCGTCGCACCAGGTCGACCGGCACGTCGTAGAGAACGGCATATTTGGCGATCAGCCCGTCGACGTCGCGCGGTCCGGTCGGCGCTACCACCAGGACCGCGGGCTTGTCGGCGCCGGCAAAGGCGCTGGGAGCGATCGGCGGCTCGGTAGCGCGCACGGACGGCGCGGCGGCTGCGGCAACCTTTTTGCCGGCCGGGACGGCGCGCGCGGACGGCACGATGCTCATCGTCGCGGGAAGCGCCAGGTCGGCGGAAGCCGAAATGGAAAGCGCAGAGGAAGGATCGGTTGCGGTCGACGTGCAAGCGGCGACGCCCAGCGGCGAAACCAGCACACCGATCGTCAGAAAGGTTCGCAACACGGGCAAAAGCTTCCCTCGCCTCAACTTGCTGGCCCTGCTTCCCCTCTAAAGCCTCATTACAGGATGCGAATCCGTTCGGCAACATGGTCAGGAAACGGGTGTCGGCGGGGCATCCGGGCACCTATCTTCGCAATACAAGGAAAGGCATGCGTTCCCGGTTTGTCCTAGGCTGGGAGGCATGCTAGAACAATTTTCGAACGGAGAACGGCCATGTCCGAGCAATCCTACGCGCTGATCGAGACCGCCCTCGGCTGGGTCGGCATCGCGTGGAGCGAGCGGGGCCTGACGCAAGTCCAGCTGCCGGAACGCGACCGCGAGGCAACCCGCCGCCGGCTCCTCAAGCGGGCCGGCGAGGCCGTCGAGCGCGTGCCGGAGGGCAAGATCGCCGAGGCGGCCGCGCTCATCAGGCGCTACGCTGCCGGCGAGCAGGTCAGCTTCGCGGCGGTTCCCCTGGACCTCGCGGGGGTCGACGCCTTCCGGCTGGCGATCTACGAGGCGGCCCGGCAGCTCGGCTTCGGCGAGACGATCACCTATGGCGGCCTGGCCAGCGCTGCCGGCCATCCGGGAGAGGCGCGCGAGGCGGGGCAGGCGCTCGGGCAGAACCCGGTGCCGATCATCGTGCCGTGCCACCGGATCCTCGCCGCGGGCAACAAGATCGGCGGCTTCTCGGCGCCGGGCGGCGCCGCCACCAAGGCGCGACTGCTCGACATGGAAGGCGTTCGAGTTGGACCGCCGCCTGTCGCCCAGAGCTCGTTCGGGTTTTAGTGGCGGAAGCGGAAGATATCGTCGTCGTCGTTCAGGTCGTATTGCTTGCACTCGTAGACCGGGCACTCGGCCGTGTCGGCGGCGGGGATGAACTCCCAGGCGGCGTATTCGCCGAGGTCGCAGAAGCGGCCGTCGGCGACGTAGCGGCCATAAAGCGGCAGGCCGGGCGTCCGCCGCGACTGCCAGCGCATGATCACGGCGCCTTGCGAATAGATGATGTCCTTGACGCGGGCGCAGCTCATGCTGGTCGAGGTGTAGCGCGAGATCGCCTCCGCCGGACCAGCGACAAGCAACGCGGCAGCCATGACGAGATAATGCGGTTTCATCGGGCACCTCGAAGACGGTAACGCGACAGCGACGGCGAGAGTTTCACTGAAGGCAAGCTTGCGCCGCGAACGGCGTCATCGCCAGACCGACCGTCGTCAAACCTGCGTGACCTTGCAGGGAGCCTGCAGCGTCCCCATATCATGTCCATCGGCATGCGGCATCGGTCGCGGCCGTTCGAGCGCCGTCCAGGATTTCCAGCGACGGCCTCAGCAAGGCAGCCTGAATTCCCACTCGCGCGCGCCGGTTTCCGGCAGCGCGGCAAGTCACGGATGTACTGGCGGTCGCATCAGCTCGCAAGGTGCGCGAAGCATTGGCGTGGAGCGGGATTGCCGACGCGGCGGATAGCCGCCGGCCCCCGGCACCGGCCATGTCGAAGTCAGGCTGACCATGCAAGGAAGGCGGGGGTTGCCCCGCCTTTTTCCTTTTTACTGAGCGGGTTGCCAGTCGAGCGGCACGTGGCCGGGATCGGCGCTGATCCGGTCACGCCAGGCGCGGGTCGCGTCTCCCAGCTCGAAGCCCCACAAGTCCGCATCGTGCGTATAGGCATAGAGCGCGATGTCGGCCACCGAAAGCGCGTCGCCGGCCAGATAGGGGCTCTCGGCGAGGCGATGCTCCATCACGCCGAGCGCCCTGGTGCCGGCCGACAGCGTGTCGGCAAGCCGCTCCGGCGTCTTCTGCCAGGCGCGCTCGGGATACTTCAGCATGGCGCGGCGCACCGCGACGTAGGGCTCGTGGCTGTACTGCTCGAAGAACAGCCATTGATAGGCGAGGGCCCGCTGCATAGGCGTCGGCCGGCAGGTAGGGCGTGCCCTCGGCGAGATAGAGCAGGATGGCGTTGGACTCGGCGATCCGTCGGCCGTCCTCCAGCTCCAGCAAGGGCACCTTGCCGTTGCGGTTCTTGGCCAGGAAGGCTTCCTCGCGGGTCACGCCGCTCAGCGAATTGACCTCGACATGGCGGAACGGGCGGCCGAGCTTGGCCAGCAGCAGGCGCGGCTTGTAGCAATTGCCGCTGTCGGTCATGCCATAGAGCGTGATCATCGGACGTCCTCGAGCTTCGGAAGGCTGGATTAGCCAGCCGGCCGCGGCATTTCCAACGACTTTTCCTTGACGATCGATCAGCGTCGCTGATGGGAGCGACCGAACGGCACCACCTTGCCCAGTGGCGCCAGCAGCGCCTCGATGGAGCGCGGGTTGGGGTCGAACACCACGCCGGCCAGCGCCGGGGGCGCCAAGGCGATGCCCTGAACGTAGTCGGCATGGGCGCGCAGCGCTGCCTCCAGCTCGGCCGGGGTCTCGATGCCCTGGACGAAGATGCGGGCCGGACCGAGGGAGGAGAAGGCCGACACCACGGCCGGCAGCAGCTTTGCCGTCTCGGCGGTGTCGTGCATGGAGCGGAACCAGTTGCCGTCGATCTTGATGATGTCGGGATCGACGGCCGCGACGCGGTCGATCTCGGGCTGGCCGACGCGGAGCTCGGCGATGGCAACGCGAATGCCGGCGCCGCGCAGCTCGGCCGCCAGCGCGACGAGGGCCTTGATGTCCCTGCCGCCGGCGTCGCCGATCTCGCAGATCACCGTCAGCGGGTCGACGCCCTGCTCGTTCAAGAGGCGGATGAGCGACGCCACTTCGGCGATGGCGCCTCCTTCGGTCTCCGGCCGCGGGTCGATGGTAAGATAGGTGTCGAAGTCGCTGGGCTCGAAGACGCCGATGTTGCGCACGTTTTCGACGTGCAGCCTGCGGCAGAGCGCCTCGGCGAAGCTGCGACGCTCGGCCGGCAGCGCGTCGAAGAAGTCGATCGGTGCGGTGGCGACCTCGTCCGGCTTCTCGGCAACGAGGCGCGCCTCGACGCCGAAGGGCGTCAGCACGTCGTTGTCGTGACGGAAGATCGGCTGGTGGGTCGTCTTCAGGCGGTAGTCGTCGAAGCGCGCAGACGCGATGCCCACCTCGTCGAGGTCGAGCGCCCGTTCGAGCTCGGCTGTCAGACGTGCCCGCTCGCTCACCGAGCCACCGCGTCAGCGGCTGGCGACGCGGGCTGGGCGAGCCCGGCGGCGGAAAACCAACAATCGAGAGGGAGGCCAGGCGCGCCCGGCAAGGCGCGCCGGCGCGACCGGACGCAACGTTCCACAACCAACCCTGTTCACCGGCTCTCGGCGGCCGTTGCGACAGAGGCTAGCAAGGCGAGCTTGATCGCCCGTTAATGGAGAGGGGCGGGTTTTACGGAGTTCTCGGATTGAGGCGCCCGCGAGCGGCGCCCAAACGGCCGCGTCCTGGCATGGGTGCGGGGCTCGGCGGCCGGGACGGGGCCTTCGGCGAGGGCGGCGAGCGGGGCGGCGGTGGCGGCCGACGCGCCGGGCGCCGAGCGGAACACCGCCGGCACGATCTCCGGCCGCGCCAGCACGAACCCCTGGACCATGGAGGCGCCGGCCTTCTCGGCGAGCTCGAGCTGCCACGGCTCCTCGATGCCCTCGAAGACGGTCTCGATGCCCTGATCGCGGAAGCTCGCCACCATGGATGCCAAAAGCGCGAAGCCGGGTCCGGTCTCCATCAGCCGAGTGATCCACTGGGCGTCGAACTTGACGATGTCGGGCTTCAACCCCTTGACCCGGTTGATGTCCGAATTGGCCGAGCCGTAGTCGTCGATGGCGATGCGGAAGCCGTGCACCTTGAGCGCCTGCACGAAGCGGTAGAGCGCCGCCTCGGAGGCGGATTTCTGCTCCGTCACCTCGCAGACGACGCGGCGCGGATCGATGCCGGCCTGCTGGAGGACATGGCGCATGTCGCGCAGGGCGGCGTCGGCGACGCTGATCTCGTCGAACAGGGACGGGTCGAAATTGACGAAGACGGCAACGCCCGGATCCAGCCACACGCCGGCATTGAGCAGATGGACCGACCGCGCCATGGTCTCGACATGGAGACGCTCGGACGATGGCACCGCGGCGAAGAAGGCGCCCGGCGTCAGCTGCTCGTCGTCGCGGAACGGTCGCGCCAGGCCCTCATAGGCGACGATCGCCAGGCCGTTAGGGCCGAAGGCGAAGATCGGCTGGAACGCTGTCCTGACCGTAAAGGCGCCGAAGACGCCGACATGGGCGCCGTCATCCTGCCTGACCACCCGGGCCACGCCGTTGGAGATGGACACAAATGCCCTTTCTGTCCCCAGAACCCCCCGGCCGGAGATTGCGCTTATCAGCCTAACAGTCAAGATTTTACCGGTCCTTAACGGAAGCGAGGCCGCGGAGGCCTTGCGGAACGGCCGCGCATCGGACAATAAGGCGCCGCCCGTCGCGGGTCGCGCCGGGCCAACCCGGAGCTCTGCTGCCATGGCCTTCCTTGCCGATGCCCTTTCCCGCGTCAAGCCGTCCGCGACCATCGCCGTCACGCAGAAGGCGCGCGAGCTCAAGAACGCCGGCCGCGACGTGATCGGGCTCGGCGCCGGCGAGCCGGATTTCGACACGCCGGACAATGTCAAGAACGCGGCGATCGAGGCGATCCACCGCGGCGAGACCAAGTACACGCCGGTGTCCGGCATCGCGCCGCTGCGCGAGGCGATCGCCTCGAAGTTCAAGCGCGAGAACAACCTCGACTACCGCGCCGACCAGACGATCGTCGGCACCGGCGGCAAGCAGATCCTGTTCAACGCCTTCATGGCGACGCTCAACCCGGGCGACGAGGTGGTGATCCCGTCGCCCTACTGGGTGAGCTACCCGGAGATGGTGGCGCTGTGCGGCGGCCAGCCGGCCTATGCCGAGACCAGCATCGACAACGGCTTCAAGCTGACGCCCGAAGCGCTCGACCGGGCGATCACGCCGCGCACCAAGTGGCTGGTGCTGAACTCACCGTCCAACCCGTCCGGCGCCGCCTATTCCGAGGCCGAGCTCAAGGGGCTGGCCGAGGTGCTCTTGAAGCATCCCCACGTCTGGGTGCTCACCGACGACATGTACGAGCACCTCACCTATGGCGACTTCGTGTTCCGCACCATCGCCGAAGTCGAGCCGCGGCTGATCGAGCGGACGCTGACGATGAACGGCGTCTCCAAGGCCTATGCGATGACCGGCTGGCGGATCGGCTACGCCGCCGGACCGGCGGCGCTGATCAAGGCGATGGACATGATCCAGGGCCAGCAGACCTCGGGCGCCTGCTCCATCGCGCAATGGGCGGCGGTCGAGGCGCTCAACGGGCCGCAGGATTTCGTCGCCAGAAACAAGGCGATCTTCCAGGGTCGGCGCGACCTGGTGGTGTCGATGCTCAACCAGGCGCGCGGCATCAGCTGCCCGTCGCCGGAAGGCGCCTTCTACGTCTACCCGTCCTGCGCCGGCACGATCGGCAGGAAGGCGCCGTCGGGCAAGGCGATCGAGGACGACGAGAGCTTCTGCAGCGAGCTCCTGGAGGCGGAGGGCGTGGCGGTGGTGTTCGGCGGCGCCTTCGGGCTCGGCCCCAACTTCCGCATCTCCTATGCCACTTCGGAGACGCTGCTGGAGGAGGCCTGCCGGCGCATCCAGCGCTTCACCGCCTCGCTCACCTGAGCCGGCTGCCGGCCGAATCCTGGCCGGCGCCCTTGCCCTCGCCGGCCAGCCGTGTGACGATGCTTTCCGGACGGCGCCCGGCTCGATCGGCGCCCGTCGCGCGACGGCCGGAGGAGGCCGGCCGCCGCCTCAGTGTCACACGCGAGGAGGAGGTCAGGTCACATGGGAAAACGCGCCGTAGGCAGGCTCGAGGGACCGAAATGCATCGCCATTGTCGGTCCCTTTGCAAGCGGTAAGACAACACTTCTCGAAGCCATCCTGGCCCGCACGGGTGCCATTCCGAGGCAGAACTCGGTCGCCTCGGGCAACACGGTGAGCGACCATACTGCCGAGGCCCGCGCTCATCAGATGAGCGTCGAGGCCAGCGTCGCCACCACCGAATTCATGGGCGACAGCCTGACCTTCGTCGATTGCCCCGGCTCGATCGAGTTCGCCTTCGAGGCCGAACCCGTGCTGGCGGCCGCAGACATTGCCGTGGTGGTGGCCGAGGCGGACGAAAAGAAGATCCCGGCGCTGCAGCTGATCATGCGCAAGCTCGACGAATTCGGGGTGCCGCGCATCCTCTTCCTCAACAAGATCGACAAGAGCGCGGCCGGCGTGCGCGACACGCTGAAGCTGCTGCAGCCGACCAGCAAGGCGCCCTTGCTGCTCAGGCAGATCCCGCTGCGCAAGGACGGCACAGTGATCGGCTCGATCGACCTGGCGCTCGAGCGGGCCTATGTCTACCGCGAATATGCCGAGAGCGAGATTGCCGAGATCCCCGGCGACGAGAAGGCGCGCGAGATCGAAGCCCGCTTCTCGATGCTGGAGACGCTGGCCGACCATGACGACCAGCTGATGGAGCAGCTGCTCGACGAGATCGAGCCGCCGCGCGACGCCGTGTTCGACGACCTGACCGCCGACCTCAGGGCCGGGCTGGTCACGCCGGTGCTGATCGGCACGGCCGAGAAGGGCAACGGCGTGCTGAGGCTGCTCAAGGCGATCCGCCACGACGCCCCCGACGTCGCGGCCACCAGGGCGCGGCTCAAGGTGCCGGACGGCAACGCCGCGGTCGCCCAGGTGATGAAGACGATCCACACCGCGCATGGCGGCAAGCTGTCGATCGCGCGGATGCTGTCGGGCAGCATCGCCGACGGCAGCGAGCTCGCGGTGTCGGGCGGCGGCTCCGCCAAGGTTTCGGGCATCTACCGCATGCTCGGCAAGGACCAGACCAAGCTCACCTCGGCGAAGCTCGGGGAGACCGTGGCGCTCGGCAAGCTGGACGAGGTGCGCACCGGCGACACGCTGAGCAACGCCAAGGGCGGCATCTCCAAGCTGGTGGCGCTCGACCTGCCGCCGCCGGTGTTCGCGCTGGCGCTCAAGTCGAAGGAGCGCAAGGACGACGTCAAGCTGTCGTCGGCCATCCACCGCATTGCCGACGAGGATCCTTCGCTGCTCGTCCATCACCACCAGGATTCCAGCGAGATGGTCGCCTCGGGCCATGGCGAGATGCATCTCAGGGTGACGCTGGAGCGGCTCGAGGGCCGCAACCAGATCGCCGTCGAGCACCATGCGCCGGCCGTTCCCTATCGCGAGACCATCCGCAAGCCGGTCAGCCAGCGCGGCCGCCACAAGAAGCAATCGGGCGGGCACGGGCAGTTCGGCGACGTGGTGCTCGACATCAAGCCGCTGCCGCGCGGCTCGGGGTTCCAGTTCACCGACACGATCACCGGCGGCGTGGTGCCGAAGACCTATATTCCCTCGGTGGAGACCGGCGTGCGCGACTATCTGCGGTCGGGGCCGCTGGGCTTTCCGGTGGTCGACGTGGCCGTCAACCTCGCCGACGGCTCCTACCACACGGTCGACTCCTCCGACATGGCGTTCCAGATGGCGGCCAAGCTCGCCATGAAGGAAGGCATGGCCAACTGCTCGCCGGTGCTTTTGGAGCCGGTCATGAAGGTCGAGATCTACACGCCGAGCGACAGCACGGCCAAGATCACCGCCATCGTGCCGCAGCGGCGCGGGCAGATCCTGGGCTATGACGCGCGGCCGGGCTGGCCGGGCTGGGACGTGGTGGAGGCGACGATGCCACAGTCGGCGATCGGCGACCTGATCATCGAGCTGCGCTCGGCCACGGCGGGCGTCGCCAGCTACAGCGCCCGCTTCGACCACATGGCCGAGCTCACCGGGCGCCTGGCCGACGACGCGATGAGCGCCAGCAAGGCGGCCTAAGCGGTCGCTGCCGTCGCTTTCGCACCGATCCCGGGAGCGCCATCGGGCGCTCCTGGACCAAAGAGCCTTGCGCTTTTGGCATAGCTCGCGCCGGGCGCGGGCAACAAAAAAGCCGGATCGAGAGATCCGGCTAAGTTTGATTGGAAGTGCGCCCGTTAGGGCTAAACCTCCAGAGGGGAACACTCACCAGGCGCTAATGGGAGGAGGAACGCGCCCAGGAGATGATTGAGATATGGGCGCCTGATGCCCAAAAAACAAGCGATGTCGACGCATTTCACCCATGCATTTTTGCATAAGTGCTTATATTCCACGGAATATGTAGAAAAACTGGGCAGTTAGCGTCGTCAGAACGACCAGCTGCGCGCCTTGGAGAAGACGAAATCGCGAAACGCCTTCAGCTTGGCCTGGTTCTTCATGGCCTCGGGATAGCAGAAGAAGGTGTCGAAGGACGGTACTTCCAGCTCGGGCAGCACCTGGACGAGGCCTGAATCCTTGTCGGCCATGTAGTCGGGCAGCATGGCGATGCCGACGCCGCGCTTGACCACCCGCCGGATCGACATCAGGTCGTTGATCTGCAGGATCGCCGGGCGCCGCTCGCCCTCGGCATGGCCAAGGGTCTCCAGCGAATTCAGCTCGCGGAGGAAGCCGGGCACCGGCTCGCCGAAGGTGATGATGCGGTGCTTGTCGAGGTCGGCCACGGCGACCGGCTTGCCGTAGCGCTCGAGATAGGCAGGGGCGGCGAACAGGTGCAGGTGGACGGTGAACAGCCGGCGCTGGATCAGGTCGGGCTGCTGCGGCTGGCGCAGGCGGATCGCGCAGTCGGCCTGGCGCATGGTGAGGTCGAGCTCCTCATTGGCGAAGACGAGCTGCAGCTGGATGTCGGGGTAGAGCTCGGAGAACTCCTGCACGCGGTCGGTCAGCCAGCCGGTGCCGAGGCCGACGGTGGTGGTCACGCGCAAGACGCCCGAGGGGCGGTCCTTCGCCTCGGACAGGCGGCTGCGCACGCTTTCGAGCTTCATCAGCACGTCATGCGCCGTGCGGAACAGGATCTCGCCCTGCTCGGTGAGCACCAGGCCGCGGGCATGGCGGTGGAAGAGCGGGACGCCGACGTCGTTCTCCAGCGCGCTGACCTGGCGGGAGATCGCCGACTGGGACAGGCGCAGCGTCTCGGCGGCATGGGTGAACGACCCAGCCTCCGCCGCCGCGTGGAACACGCGCAGTTTGTCCCAGTCCAACGACATGCCGGCCCCTCTGTTCAGCGGCCTATTCCGCCGCTTCGCGATGCGCGTCCAGTTCCGCCAGGTACTTCTCCGCTTCGAGCGCGGCCATGCAGCCGAGGCCGGCGGCGGTCACGGCCTGCCGGTAGACGTCGTCGGTGACGTCGCCCGCGGCAAACACGCCGGGCACGTCGGTCTTGGTGGAATCCGGGGCGGTCCACAGATAGCCGTTCGGCTTCTGCTTGAGCTGGCCGACGAAGAGCTCGACGGCCGGCGCATGGCCGATGGCAACGAAGACGCCGTCGATCGGCAGCTCGGAGGTCGTGCCGGTCGCCGCGTTCTTCAGGCGCACGCCGGTGACCGAAGGCGGCAACGGCTGCTTGCCGACGGCGCCGGTGATCTCGTCGACCACCGTGTCCCAGAGCGACGGTGACGTTCTTCTTCTGGAAAAGCCGCTCCTGCAGGATGCGCTCGGCACGGAACTCGCCGCGGCGATGCACCACCGTGACGTGGCGGGCAAGATGCGACAGGTACAGCGCCTCCTCGACGGCCGAATTGCCGCCGCCGACCACCACCACGTCCTTGCCGCGGTAGAAGAAGCCGTCGCAGGTGGCGCAAGCGGAGACGCCGAACCCCTTGAAGACCTGCTCGGACGGAATGCCCAGCCACTTGGCCTGGGCGCCGGTGGCGACGATCAGCGCGTCGCAGGTGTAGACGGTCCCCGTGTCGCCGGTCAGGCGGAACGGGCGGACGCGCAGGTCCGCCTTGACGATCACGTCGTTGACGATCTCGGTGCCGACATGCTCCGCCTGCTTCAGCATCTGCTCCATCAGCCAGGGACCCTGGATGGGATCGGCGAAGCCCGGATAGTTCTCGACGTCGGTGGTGATGGTGAGCTGGCCACCCTGGCTCAACCCGGCCACGAGGACCGGCTTGAGCAGAGCGCGCGCGGCATAGATAGCGGCCGTGTAGCCAGCGGGGCCGGACCCGACGATCAGCACGGGGGCATGTCTAACGGACATTCAGAAAATCCTTCGTCAAAAACCCCTCCTGCCGGTGGTCACCGGCCGCAGCCGCAATGTAGGTGCTGCCCCACCCCTCGTGCAAGGCAGCCAGGACGGCATCCCCGGAAAGCTTGGCCCAGTCAAGCCGGGCATTTTTTGGCTTCCCGCTATCCACCGGCCGACTTGGCCGCCCCGCCGAGTTGCAGTAGTTTCCTTTCGCGGGGGCGAAAGATTCTTTCGTTTCGAGACGCCGGAGCGACCGACCATGCCTCTCAAGGCAGACCTAGACGCGATCGATTGGAAGATCCTGAAGGAGCTGCAGGACGACGGCCGGATGACCAATGTCGAGCTGTCGCGGCGGGTCGGCATCTCGGCCCCGCCTTGCCTGCGGCGGGTGAAGCGGCTGGAGGATGCCGGCATCATCCGCGGCTATCGGGCGCTGCTCAACGCCAAGGCGCTCGGCTACGACGTCGTCGCCTTCTGCCTGGTCGGCCTGCACCACCAGGCGGAGGTGGAGCTCAAGGCGTTTGCCGACCGCACGCGCAACTGGCCGATCGTGCGGCGGGCGTGGATGGTGTCGGGCGACTCCGACTTCCTGCTGCATTGCGTGGCGAGCGACCTCGGCACCTTCCAGAGCTTCGTGATCGAGGAGCTGACCTCGACGCCCAATGTCGACACGGTGCGCACCGCGCTGACCATCCGCCAGGTCAAGGACGAGGGCCTGGTCGCCATGGGCGAGGGTTTCGCCAGGCCCGACGAGCCGTGACGCGCTTCTCGCGGCCGATCTCCGCCTTCATCGTGTGCCGGAACGAGGTTGGGGTGCTGGGACCTTGCCTGGAGAGCCTCGACTTCTGCCGCGAGATCGTCGTCGTCGATTCCGGGTCGGACGACGGCACGCTGGAGCTGATCGACGGCTTCCGCAGCCGAGGCTTCCCGATCCGGCTGATCGAGCGGGAATGGCCCGGCTTTGCCGCGCAGAAGCAGTTCGCCATGGAGGCCTGCACGGAGCCGTGGCGGCTCAGCCTCGACGCGGACGAGCGCCTGGACGAGCTCTTGCGGACGCGGCTCTCCGCGCTCGACCTCGATGCGAGCGGCGGCGACGCCTATGCCTTGCGCCGGCGCGACTACCTGCCCGGCTATGGCTATCCGCCGGCCGGCGTCCATGCCAAGGCCTTCGTGCGCCTGGTGCGCGCCGGCACGGCGAGCTTCGACCTCGGCCGGCTGGTCCATGAATCGCTCGTGCCGCAAGGGCGGCCGACGACGCTGGAGCCGGGGGCGATCCTGCATTTCCGCCAGCTGACGACGGCGCGGGAGATCGAGAAGGCGGCGAGCTATGCGGCGCTGAAGGCGCGCGAGCAGCACGCCCGCGGTCGGCGGGCCGGCGTGGCGCGCATCCTGTTCAAGCCGCTCGGCCGGTTCCTGTCCAGCTACGTCCTGCAGCGCTATTTCCTGTGCGGGATGCCGGGGCTGATCCACGCCGCGATGCTCGCCCAGTATGCCTTCCTGACGGAGGCGGAGCTTTACCGGCTGTCGCTGCCGGCGGACGAGGAGCCATCCGGGCGCTCCCCAGACCACAAGCGCCTCGTAGACCTCGGCGATGGCCGTCGCCTCGCGCAACAGCGGGAAATTCGCCGCGACATGCGCCAGGCCAGCCTTGCCGTGAGCCTCGGCCAGAGCAGGATCGGCGAGATAGGGGCGCACGGCTCGTGCCAGCGCCGCGCCATCGCCGGCGGGGACCACCGCGCCGGTGCGGCCGGGAACCACCAGCTCGGCATAGGCGCCGGCGTCGCTGGCGACCACCGCGACGGCCGAGGCCATCCCTTCCAGCGGGGTGAGGCCGAACCCCTCGGTGCGCGACGGTGCCACCAGGACGGTCATGCGGCGGATCCACAAGGCCACGTCATCGACCTCGCCGACGAAGACGATCCGCTTGCCGAGCCCGGCGGCCAGGATCTTCGCCTTGAGCGCGTCGGCAAAGCCGGCATGCTCGGCGGTGACGCGGCCGGAGACGATTGCGGTCCAGTCGGGATATTGCGGCAAGAGCGCGATCATGGCGTCGACGAACAGGTCGGTGCCCTTCTGGTGGCGGACCCGCCCGAAGCAGCCGATGCCGTAGCGGCCGGGCAGGCCGCTTTCGCGGAAGGCGTCGGCGGTTTCGCGCGGCGGATGGAAGCGGTCGAGGTCGATGCCGTGCATGATCACTCGGTGCGGCACGTCGAGGAAGCTGCCGCTGCGGCCGCTGGTGGCGATGACGGCGTCCATCCGCCCGATCAGCCACTTCGTGTAGCGGGTGTGGCGGCGCTGGGCGGCGGAGGTGAAGACGAGCTTCATCGGCATGCGCAGGACATCGCGCAGAGCCAGCCCGGCCAGCATCTCGGTGTTGCGGCGCGCGTGCCAGATGCGGAAGGGACGGCGGCGCGGCCGCCGCCAGAGTGCCGGCCATTGGAACCAGCGGAGCCGCGGCAGCGATGATGGCAGGCCGGCGCCGACGGTGGCGATGCCGAGCGTCCGCCGCTGTAGGGGGATCAGGTAGACGATCGTCGAGGTGACACCGGACAGGCGTCGCTTGAAATTGGGGGCGATGACCTCGACATCGGCGGCCGCGACCCGCGCCTCGCTCGGGTCGGCACCGCTAGAGCGCAATGACGCTTCTTCGAATCGTCCTTGCACTCTATCCTCTTGTTTGATCATGATCTTTTCCAAAAACCGGAATCCACTTTTTGGGATCATGCTCTAGCCGCGGGCCGGGGAAGGCCCTGCGACGCCATGCCGGTCAGATGAACTGGACGCGCACGATCTCGTAGCCGCGGGCGCCGCCGGGCGCGTTGACCTCGATCGTTTCGCCCACCTCCTTGCCGATCAGCGCACGGGCGATCGGCGACGAGATCGAGATGCGACCCGACTTCACGTCGGCCTCCTGGTCGCCGACGATCTGGTAGGTGCGCTCCTCTTCCGTGTCCTCGTCGACCACCACCACGGTGGCGCCGAACTTGACCTTCTCGCCGGTCAGCTTGGACACGTCGATGACCTCGGCTCGCGCCACCAGGTCTTCCAGCTCGTGGATGCGGCCTTCGTTGAGGCTCTGCGCCTCCTTGGCGGCGTGATACTCGGCGTTTTCCGACAGGTCGCCATGCGAACGCGCCTCGGAAATGGCCTCGATGATGCGCGGACGCTCTTCCTGCTGGCGCCAGCGCAGCTCTTCCTTGAGCGTCTGGAATCCGCCTGCGGTCATCGGGACCTTGATCATGAATCTGCTTCCTTTCTTCCGCGACTGATTACGCGGTTGTCTCACGGCCATTCCAAGGGGTGAGGGCTAAAAAGAAAACGGTCCGTAAGCCACGGGCCAACGGAGCCGCTTCACCTGGAACTGCCCAATATAGCAACTCTACGGGGATTTTCACGTCAAAAATCCCCGCGGCGCGCTTACGCCGCGGCCGGCGCCGGCGGGCGCCGGGAAGGCCTCGGAGCCTCAGCCCTTCACGTAGGCGTGGATCTCGGCTTCGAGCTCGCCATACTCGCTGCAGCCCTTGCCGCAGCGCTTTTCGATCTCCATGAGCTCGGCCCGGGCGGCCTCGACGTTGCCCAGCTGAAGGTGAGCCTCGCCGAGATATTCGCGGACCAGCGTGTAGTCGGGGTCGTTCCTGAGGGCTTCCTGGTAGTAGCCCAGCCCGACCAGCACGCGGCCGGCCTTGCGGTGGGAATAGCCGAGATAGTTCAGGATGCGCGGGTCGGTCTTGTCGCTGGCGTAGCTCAGGATCGAGATCGCCTCGTCGTAGCGACCGGCCATCGCCAGGGCACGGCCGGCGTCGTAGATGGAATCGTCGTCGATGGCGGCCCGGCCGGGCAGCACGCACTTCTTCTTGCGCTTGTCGTAGATCTGGCCCTTCTTGCACTGCACGGCCGGGGCCGGCGAGCCGCCGCTGCCGGCGGCGAAGACGGGGGCCGCGGCGAGCGGGAGAGCGATGGCGAGGGCGGCCAGGCTGGCGATCGGGCGGACAAGCATTTCATTCCTCCAGGCGCTGGAAATCCTGGCGACGTTAACGGTTTTTGCCGCCGCTTTCTTCCTTGCGCGCCCGAAGCGGCCGGATCGGCCGATCACAACCGCGTGACCAGATGGGCGGCGAGACGGTCGAGAAAGGGGATCTGGCCGGGAATGATACGCTTCGCGGCCTCCGCCAACGGGAACCAGGCGGCGCGGTCGACCTCGGGGAAGGCCTGGCGGCGGCCGCTTTTCGGCGGCCATTCCATCTCGAAGGTGACCGAACGGAGTTCCGCCACGTCGAAATCGCCCTCGACGGCGAAGGCCTCGACCCGCTTGCCGGCCTTCTGGCGGATGCTGCCCAGCGGGACCAGCTCGCCGGCGAGGGGCTGGCCGGTCTCCTCGGCAAACTCGCGGCGGGCCGCCTGCTCCGCCGTCTCGTCCTCGTCGTGCTCGCCCTTGGGGATCGACCAGGCGCCGAGGTCGCGCCGCGCCCAGAAGGGACCGCCCGGATGCACGAGCAGGACTTCGAGGCCGGTCGCTGCCTGGCGGAAGAGCAGGATGCCGGCGCTCCTGGCGGTCACTGCGCCCGGTCCAGGAGCTGCAGCGTCGCGGGATCAGGCCGGCCGTCGCAGAAGCGGTCCAGGGCACGGTCGAAGACGCTGCCGGGCTCGGCCGCGGCGGCTGTGAACAGCGTCATCGACGAGCGGAACTTCATGTCGTCGGGGCTGCCGAAGACGCCGTGGAGGTCGGGAGGACCGGGCAGGTCGAGCAGTGCCGCCGTCGCCTCGCGAAGCCGCGGCCCGAGCAGCGGGTGGGCGAGGTAGGCGCTGGCCTCGGCCAGCGAGGCGATGCCGTAGCGCTCCGCCGTCGGCGAGCGGCCGAGGCCGCGCAGCTGGGGAAAGACGAACCACATCCAGTGCGACCGCTTCTCCCCGGCGCGAAGCTCGGCCAGCGCGCGGGCGTAGACCCCTTCCTGGGCCGCCACGAAGCGACGAAGGTCGAAGGGGTCCTCCGAAATCATGGCCATGGTGCGCCGTCCTCCTCAGAACGGGTAAATTCTCAAAGCGCGGCCGCGGCCGGTAGTCTCGCCGGGGTGAAGCCGGCATTCAAGCCGGGGGAGGGTCGGGCGGTGGAGAACGACGCCGAGCAGCATCGCTTCTACATGCTTTTGGGGATCATCTTTTTCCTGGCGGTGGCGATCATGATCACCGCCGGGCTGAGGCATGGCGCGACGTCGCTGGCAAGCGATGCCGCCGTGGCGCAGAAGGTCTAGCGATAAGGACCGAGCCTCAGTCTTCGTCGTCGGCGAGACGCAGGTCGTCGCCGGCGTCTGGCTCGTGCGGGTCGTGCACCCAATCGTCGAGCACCTCGACGAAGGCGCCGTCGGCCGGTCGCTCGGCGAGCGGCTCGGGCAGCGGGTCTCCCACGGCGCGGCGCTTGGCCAGCGCTTCCCTGAGGCCTTCGCGGGCGAGGCGGCGCGCTTCGTCCTCGTCGGCCGCCATGGCCTCGAACTCCGGGAAGAGGCTCGCCGTCACCACGAGGCGCTTGTCGCTGCCGGGCGCCGGCGCCAGCTGGATCGCGTAGAAGGGCATGGGGCTTCACACTCGTCGGCCGTATCGGCGCCCTTTGTCGGCACCCGGCGGCGGGCTGTCAACGGCGCGTGCGGCGGCGACGCCAGCTTCGGCTCGATTTTTCTCTGCTGCGCGTGCATGATGCGCGCCGAAGGCTTCGAGGACGGAAAGCGTGCAACAGCGGGTGGAGAAAGAGTTCGACCTGTCGATCGACCCCGACACGGTCCGGCTTTTCGCCCTCAAGGCGCGGGCGATCAGCGCCGCCGTCAACGACGACTACGCCGACGGCGCCGAGCACGAGGTGGAGATCGATGGCGATGCCCGCGACACCCACATGCATGACGGGCTGGCCGAGGAGGCCGAGGAGAACCTGACCGAGGAGGAGCTCAGGGAGCTGCTCGGCGACCTCAACGTGGACGAAGCCGCCGACCTCATCGCGCTGGTGTGGATCGGCCGCGGCGACTACGACGCCGCCGAATGGGCCGACGTGGTGGCGGAGGCGCGGCAGCGCGGCCGCAAGGGGCTCGCCGGCTACCTGCTCGGCATGCCGCTGCTCGGCGAGTGGCTGGAAGAAGGCCTGCAGGCGATCGGCGCGTGATCGCGGCCGGTCAGGCGAAATACTCCTGCAACGGCCGGACCTCGAGGCTGCCGGCGCGCAGCGCGGCGATCGCCTCGGCGACGGCGACGGCCCCCGACAGCGTCGTGTAATAGGGCACTCGCTGCATCAGCGTGGCGCGGCGCAGCGACTTGGAGTCCGAGACGGCCTTCTGGCCGTCGGTGGTGTTGAAGACGATCTGCACCTGCCTGTTGCGGATGGCGTCCTCGATGTGCGGACGGCCTTCCAGGACCTTGTTGACCTTCTCGGCGTCGATGCCGCGCTCGGCCAGGAAGCGCTGGGTGCCGCCGGTGGCCAGCACCTTGAAGCCCAGGCCGGCCAGCCGCTCGACGGCCGGCAGGACGCCCGGCTTGTCCTCGTCGCGCACCGAGACGAACAGCGTGCCCTCGCGCGGCAGGTCGACGCCGGCGCCGAGCTGCGACTTGGCGAAGGCCAGCGCGTAGTCGTAGTCGAGCCCCATCACCTCGCCGGTCGAGCGCATCTCGGGGCCGAGCAAGGTGTCGACGCCGGGGAAGCGGGCGAAGGGGAAGACCGCTTCCTTGACGGCGATGTGCGGCCGGGCCGACCGCTCGGGCAGCCCGCCATAGTGGGCGAAGGCCTCGTCCAGGGTCTCGCCGGCCATGACGCGGGCAGCGATCTTGGCGATCGGCCGGCCGATCGTCTTGGCGACGAAGGGCACGGTGCGCGAGGCGCGCGGATTGACCTCGAGGATGAACACCTCGCCATCCTTGATGGCGAACTGCACGTTCATCAGGCCGCCGACGCGGAGCGCGCGGGCGAGCGCGGCGGTCTGCGTCTCCAGGACGGCCACGGTGGCGGCGTCGAGGGTGTGGACCGGCAGCGAGCAGGCGCTGTCGCCGGAATGGATGCCGGCCTCCTCGATGTGCTCCATGATGCCGGCGATGTAGGTCGAGCGGCCGTCCGAGAGGCAATCGACGTCGACCTCGATCGCCCCGGCGAGATAGGTGTCGAACAGCAGCGGGTTCTTGCCGAGCAGCGTGTTGATCTGGCCGGTCTTGTCGTTCGGGATACTTCTGCTTGATGTCCTCGGGGACCAGGCCGGGCACGGTGTCGAGCAGGTAGGACTGCAGCATCCCCTCGTCCTGGATGATCTGCATGGCGCGGCCGCCCAGCACGTAGGACGGGCGAACCACCAGCGGGAAGCCGAGATCGGAAGCGACCAGGCGCGCCTGCTCGACGGAATAAGCGATGCCGTTTCGCGGCTGGGTCAGCGACAGCTTCTGCAGCAGCTTCTGGAAGCGGTCGCGGTCCTCGGCGAGGTCGATGGCGTCAGGCGAGGTGCCGAGGATCGGGATGCCGGCCGCCTCCAGCGCCGCGGCGAGCTTTAGCGGCGTCTGGCCGCCGAACTGGACGATGACGCCGACCAGCTCGCCTTTCGCCTGCTCGGCGCGCAGGATCTCCAGCACGTCCTCGGCCGTCAGCGGCTCGAAATAGAGCCGGTCGGAGGTATCGTAGTCGGTCGACACGGTCTCCGGGTTGCAGTTGATCATGATCGACTCGAAGCCGGCCTCGGCCAGCGCGAAGCAAGCGTGGCAGCAGCAATAGTCGAACTCGATGCCCTGGCCGATGCGGTTCGGGCCACCGCCGAGGATGACCACCTTGCGGCGGTCGGAGACGTCCGCCTCGGAGCGCGGCTCGCCGGCGAACGGGACCTCGTAGGTCGAGTACATGTAGGCGGTGGGCGAGGCGAACTCGGCAGCGCAAGTGTCGATGCGCTTGTAGACGGGGCGGACGCCGAGGTTTTCGCGAATCCTTTGAATCTCTTGCGGGTCCTTCCTCACGAGCGAGGCGAGGCGCGCATCGGAGAAGCCCATGGCCTTGAGCATGCGCAGATTGGCGGCGTCGGCGGGCAGGCCGTGCTGGCGCACCCGCGCCTCCATGGCGACGATGCCGGCGATCTGCTCGAGGAACCAGGGGTCGATCCGGCACATGGCATGCACGTCGTCGAGCGACGTGCCGAGGCGGATCGCCTGCGCCACCATGCGCAGGCGGTCGGGCGTCGGGGTGCCGAGGGCGGCCCGGATGGCGTTGCGGTCGTCGGGGCCGCCGCCGGCGGTGAGGCCGGGGATCTCGATCTCGTCGAGCCCGGTGAGCCCGGTTTCCAGGCCGCGCAGCGCCTTCTGCAGCGATTCCTGGAAGGTGCGGCCGATCGCCATCACCTCGCCGACGGACTTCATGGCGGTGGTCAGGACCGGCTCGGCGCCGGGGAACTTCTCGAAGGCGAAGCGCGGGATCTTGGTCACTACATAGTCGATCGACGGCTCGAAGGAGGCCGGCGTGGCGCCGCCGGTGATGTCGTTGTCGAGCTCGTCGAGGGTGTAGCCGACGGCCAGCTTGGCGGCGATCTTGGCGATCGGGAAGCCGGTCGCCTTGGAGGCAAGCGCGGAGGACCGCGAGACGCGCGGGTTCATCTCGATCACCACCAGCCGGCCATTGTCGGGGTTGACGGCGAACTGGACGTTGGACCCGCCCGTCTCGACGCCGATCTCGCGCAGCACGGCGATCGAGGCGTTGCGCATCACCTGGTACTCCTTGTCGGTGAGCGTCAGCGCCGGGGCGACCGTGATGGAATCGCCGGTGTGGACGCCCATGGGATCGATGTTCTCGATCGAGCAGATGATGATGCAATTGTCCGCCTTGTCGCGGACGACCTCCATCTCGAATTCCTTCCAGCCGAGCACGCTCTCCTCGATCAGCACTTCGGTGGTGGGCGAGGCGTCGAGGCCGCGCTCGACGATCTCGAAGAATTCGGAGCGGTTGAAGGCGATACCGCCGCCGGTGCCGCCGAGGGTGAAGGAGGGGCGGATGATGGCCGGCAGCCCGACGACGTCGAGGGCCTGGGCGGCAATCGCCATGGCATGCGACATGTAGCGCTGCTTGCGGTCGCCCTCGCCGAGGTTCCAGCGGGTCTCCAGCGCGTCGAGGGCGCCGTCGAGGTCGGCCGGCGCCTCGGCCTTGAGCGCCGCGCGCTCGGCCTCGTGCCGCTTGCGGTCCGTCTCCTTGACGGCGGTGGCGTTGGCCAGCATGGAAAGCGGCGTCTCCAGCCCGATGCGGGCCATGGCCTCGCGGAACAGCGCGCGGTCCTCGGCCATGTCGATGGCATGGGCGTCGGCGCCGATCATCTCGACGCCGTAGCGGTCGAGCACGCCCATGCGGCGCAGCGACAGCGCCGTGTTGAGGGCGGTTTGCCCGCCCATCGTGGGCAGGAGGGCGTCGGGCCGCTCGCGGGCGATGATCTTGGCGACCACCTCGGGGGTGATCGGCTCGACATAGGTGGCGTCGGCCAGCTCCGGGTCGGTCATGATGGTGGCCGGGTTGGAGTTGACCAGGACGACGCGGTAGCCCTCTTCCTTCAGCGCCTTGCAGGCCTGGGTGCCGGAATAGTCGAACTCGCAGGCCTGACCGATGACGATCGGCCCGGCGCCGATGATCAGGATCGACTTCAGGTCGGTGCGCTTGGGCATCTTTTTCAATTCGTCCATGTCGTGCCGCGCCAAAAGCCGGTCGGGCGCGCCCGGCCGGTGCGGCACAGATCTGAGGTGTCAGGCTAGGAGCGCCTTATAAGGCAAAGCGGGCCGGCTTGGTAAGCCCGAAAATTCGCCCCGGAGCAAGCGGTTTTCCGCCGCTCCGCGTCTCGCATCTTTGGCTTCGCCATCCCATATTGGCGGGCGGACGACGAACGACGCGGAAGGGAGCGATCATGGACGGATACAGGGTGACCCATACCGACGCCGAATGGCATCAGCGCCTGACGCCTGAGCAGTACCGCATCATGCGGGAGCACGGCACCGAGCCGCCGGGCAGCTGCGCGCTGCTCTACGAGAAGCGCCCCGGCGCCTTCCTGTGCGCGGGCTGCGACACGCCGCTGTTCGAAGGCAAGGTCAAGTTCGAGAGCGGCACGGGCTGGCCGAGCTTCAACGAGCCGGTGCCGGGCTCGGTGGAGACAGTGCGCGACACCAGCTACGGCATGGTGCGCACCGAGGTGAACTGCGCCACCTGCGGCAGCCATCTCGGGCACGTCTTCGAGGACGGCCCGCCGCCGACCGGGCTGCGCTACTGCATCAACGGCGTGGCACTCAACTTCAAGCCGGCCTGAGGCGGAACGGTCGGGCGGCCCGGCGCGTTGGAAGGCCGGGCCATGCCGGCCCGAGGAGAACCGCCATGGCCAACAAGGACGCCGCCGGCCGCGAGGCCGGCGAAGCGCTGAAGCGGGAAGCGAAGAAGGAAGAGCGGAAGGTCGAGGCCGAAAAGGGCAGCGACCTCGCCAAGGGCGAGAAGCGTTTCGAGGAGCGCTCGCGCAGCTCTGACGGCAAGAGCGCCGGCAGCAAGCAACTTTAGCGATACCTCGGAAAGTTAAAGTTAAACAAGTAAGCGCTAATGTCTGGCGGGTCGGCGAACCGTGCCCGCCATGGCAGGTAGCGCAATTTGAGGATGACGACGTTCAAGGTCCGGACCTTCCGGCGGGCTTTCCGCAAGGTCCGCGAGACGGTGTTCTCGGCTACGAACATCCCGGCAGCCATCGCGCTGCTGGTGGTCGGCGTCCTCGGATTCTTCGCCGATCACCAGAACCGCGTGGTGTCGCAGCAGGCGCGCCGGGCCGACGTTGTCCAGGAGGTGAGCCTCATCCGCGCCAAGCTGGAGGGCAACCTCAACGGCAATTTGCAGCTGGTGCGCGGGCTGGTCGCCACGCTCTCCACCGAGCCCGACATGAACCAGCAGCGGTTCGAGCAGCTCGCTGGGCTGCTGTTCCGCGACCATTCGCAGCTGCGCAACATCGCCGGGGCGCGCGACCTCGTCATCTCGCTGATGTATCCGATGGCCGGCAACGAGCGGGCGCTCGGCCTCGACTATCGCAACAACACGTTGCAGCGGACGGGCGCGTTGAAGGCGAGGGACACCGGCGAGCTGGTGCTGGCCGGGCCGGTGGACCTGGTGCAGGGCGGCAAAGGCTTTGTCGGGCGCTTCCCGGTGTTCGTCGACGATCCGGGCGGCGAGCGGCAGTTCTGGGGCGTCGTCTCGGCCGTGGTCGACGCCGAACGGCTCTATAGCGACAGCGGCCTTCTCGCCGCCGAGCTGCCGATCGACGTGGCGATCTCCGACGCCGGGCCGCTCGGCGACCACGGGCAGCCCTTTTTCGGCGACCCGACGGTGCTCCAGCAAAGGCCGGTCGTGGCCGACGTGATCCTGCCTTCCGGTCCGTGGCGCATCGCCGCCGTGCCCAAGGGCGGCTGGACCGTGCAACCGGAGAACGACTGGTTCTTCAGGCCGATGCTGCTCATCGCCGGGGCGCTGGTGGTGGTGCCGATGCTGGCGGCGGGCCATCTCGTCGGCGAGCGCCAGAAGCACTACCGGGCGCTGCGACGCAGCGAAAAGCAGCTGCGGCGCCTCTCGCACCGGCTCGAGCTCGCCCTCGACGCCTCGCAGATCGGCGTCTGGGAGCACAATCTGGAGACCGACGAGCTCTATTGGGACGACCGCGTCAACGAGCTCTACGGCCACCCGGCCGACGGCAAGCCGCGGACGTTCGAGCATTGGATCGGCTCCATCCATCCCGACGACGCGGCGCAGGCGCAGGACGACTTCGACCTGGCGGTCCGCGAGAATGGTGCCTACTCGTCGGAATACCGGCTGCTGTTGCCGGACGGCACGCTGCGCTACATGCGCTCGCGCGCCACCGTTTTCCAGGACGAGCACGAGCAGCCGCGGATGATCGGCGCCGAATGGGACGTCACCCAGGACGTCATGCTGCGCAAGGACCTGGAGCGGGCGAAGACGCTCGCCGAGCGGCGCAACGCCGACCTCGAGGCGGCACAGGCGCGCATCGAGCACAATGCGCTGCACGATTCGCTGACCGGCCTGCCCAACCGGCGCTATCTCGACGACATGCTGGAGCGCTTCGTGCCCACCGACGTGGAGGGGATCGCGCTGCTGCACATCGACCTCGACCGCTTCAAGCACATCAACGACACGCTCGGCCACGCCGCCGGCGACGCCATGCTGGTGCATGCCGCACACGTGCTGCGCTCCAACGTGCGCGAGGGCGACTTCGTGGCGCGCATCGGCGGCGACGAGTTCGTGGTGCTGTGCCTGACCGACGGCGACGCGGACCGCATGGCGCTGCTGGCCGACCGCATCATCCGGCAGATGCGCCGGCCGGTGACCTACCAGTCGCACCAGTGCCGGTTCGGCGTCAGCGTCGGCATTGCCGGCGAGAGCGGGCCGCGGGCCGACCCGAAGCGGCTGCTGATCAACGCCGACATCGCGCTCTACCGGGCCAAGCGACGCGGCCGCAACCGCTACGAATTCTTCACGCCGGCGCTGCAGCAGGAGATCGTCACCACCAAGCGCACGGCGGACGAGATCCTCAACGGGCTGGAATGGAACGAGTTCGCCGCCTACTACCAGCCGCAGTTCGACGCGCGCACGCTGGAGATCGTCGGCGTGGAGGCGCTGTCGCGCTGGCTGCACCCGACCCAGGGCGTGCTGGCGCCCGACGCCTATCTGAGCACCGCCGAGGAGCTCAACGTGGTGTCGACCATCGACCGGCTGGTGCTGGAGCAGGCGATGGCGGGGCGCAACGAATGGATCGCCGCCGGGCTCCGCGTGCCGCGCGTCTCGGTGAACGTCTCGGCGCGGCGCCTGCAGGACGAAGACCTGATCGCCAGCCTGCGCGCCATGAACATCCAGCCGGGGACGGTGTCGTTCGAGCTGGTCGAGTTCGATCTTCCTCGACGAGAACGACGAGCTGGTGACCTGGAACATCGAGCAGATCAAGGAGCTCGGCATCGACGTCGAGATCGACGATTTCGGCACCGGCTACGCCTCGATCGTCAGCCTGCTCCGCCTGAAGCCGCGCGCGGCTGAAGATCGACCGCCAGCTGATCTTCCCGATCGTCGGCGTGCCGGCGCAGCGGCAGCTGGTCGAGTCGATCATCGACATCGGCAAGTCGCTCGGCATCGAGGTGACGGCCGAAGGCGTCGAGACGATGGAGCATGCGCGCATCCTCAAGGATCTGGGCTGCGACATCCTGCAGGGCTTCGCCTTCGCAGGCCCGATGAGCGCCGCAGACTTCAAGCAATTCGTCCGTTCGCGGCTGAAGCTCGTCGCTTCGTGAAGGCCAGCCGGCCAAAAATCCTGTGACTTGCTGCAACCCTTCGGGTAGTTTTCGGTTTCCGAGGGTCGGTTCGGATAACCGCCGGCACGGATTCCTGGGTCGGGAGGCGCACAGATGCTTTGGAGAGGCCGCCGGCAGAGCGACAATATCGAGGATTTGAGAGGTCGCGGTGGCGGCCTTGGAGGCGGCTTCGGCGGCGGGCCGGGGCGCATGCGCATCCCCATCGGCCGCACCGGCGGCGGCGGGCTTTCCGGCATCCTGATCCTGGTGGTGCTGTTCTTCGTGCTCAAAGCCTGCGGGATCGACCCGATGGCGGTGCTGACGGGCGAGGACCCGACGATGGGTCGCGAAGAGAGCGGCGGGACGGTGGCCCAGCAGGGCCAGCCGGCCGGCTCGGACGAGACCAAGGAGTTCGTCGGCACGGTGCTCGCCGAGACCGAGGACGTGTGGAACGGCATCTTCAAGGCGGAGGGCCTGCAGTATCAGGAGCCGACGCTGGCGATGTTCGAGGGCACGGTGCGTTCGGCCTGCGGCTTCGCTTCCTCCGCTTCGGGTCCGTTCTACTGCCCGGGCGACCACAAGCTCTACCTGGACACCGCCTTCTTCGACCAACTCGACCGCCAGTTCGGCGCCGCGGGCGATTTCGCCCAGGCCTATGTGATCGCGCACGAGGTCGGCCACCACGTGCAGAACCTCACCGGCATCCTGCCCAAGTTCAACCAGATGCGGCAGTCCATGGACGAGGTCCAGGCCAACGAGATGTCGATGCGCGTCGAGCTGCAGGCCGACTGCTTCGCCGGCGTGTGGGCGCATTTCACGGATCAGAAGGGCCTGCTGGAGAAGGGCGACATCGAGGAGGCGCTGAATGCCGCCCAGCAGATCGGCGACGACACGCTGCAGCGCCGCACGCAGGGCTATGTGGTGCCCGAGAGCTTCAACCACGGCACCTCGGAACAGCGCCAGACCTGGTTCGCACGCGGCTTCAAGAGCGGCCGCCTGCAGGATTGCGATACGTTCAACAACCCGATCTGAGGCCGAGCACGGTCGGCTCGGGCTTCTAGGCCAGCTCCGGCGCCTTGCCGGGCGCTGCGTCGTGGCCGGACGGCCGCTCGTCGAGCGGCGGCTCGCCGCGGCGGGCGCGGATCAGGTTGACGAAGCGGCGGAACAAATAGTGCGAATCCTGCGGGCCGGGCGAGGCTTCCGGATGGTGCTGGACCGAGAAAACCGGCCGGCCGGCGAGCGCGATGCCGCAATTCGAGCCGTCGAAGAGCGAGACGTGGGTCTCCTCGACGCCCTCCGGCAAGGATTTCGAGTCGACCGCGAAGCCGTGGTTCATCGACACGATCTCGACCTTGTCGGTGGTGTGGTCCTTGACCGGATGATTGGCGCCGTGATGGCCCTGATGCATCTTGACGGTCGAGGCGCCGACCGCCAGCGCCAGCATCTGATGGCCGAGGCAAATGCCGAACACCGGGATGTCGGTCTTCAGGAGGTCGCGGATCACCGGCACCGCATAGGCGCCCGTCGCCTCGGGGTCGCCAGGGCCGTTGGACAGGAAGACGCCGTCCGGCTTCATGGCCAGGATGTCGTCTGCCGTGGTGGTGGCCGGCACCACCGTCACCTCGGCGCCGAGCCCAGCCAGCAGCCGCAGGATGTTGCGCTTGACGCCATAGTCGACCGCGACCACGTGCATCGACGGCGCGTCCTGGGCGCCGTAGCCGTCGTCCCAGGCCCACGGGGTCTCGCGCCAGGTCGAGCTCTGGCCCGAGGTGACCTCGCGGGCCAGGTCGAGCCCAACCAGGCCGGACCACCGCGCGGCCCGGGCCTCGAGGTCGTCGACGTCGAAACGGCCGTCCGGTGCGTGGGCGATGACGGCGTTGGGCATGCCCTTGTCGCGGATCAGCGAGGCGAGCGCCCGCGTGTCGACGCCGGCGATGGCGATCACCCCGCGCCGCTTCAGCCAGGCATCGAGGCCGGCGGAGGCGCGATAGCTGGAGGGGTTGGTCACGTCGGCCTTGAACACGGCGCCGACCGCGCCGGCGCGGGCAGCGGGGGTGAGGTCCTCGAGGTCCTCGTCGTTGGTGCCGACATTGCCGATATGGGGGAAGGTGAAGGTGACGATCTGGCCGGCGTAGGAGGGGTCGGTGAGGATCTCCTGGTAGCCGGTCAGCGCGGTGTTGAAGCAGAGCTCGGCGACGGCGCTGCCGGTTGCGCCGAGCCCCTGGCCTTCGACGACGGTGCCGTCGGCAAGCACCAGCAGGGCCGTGGGCCGTGTTTCGCTCCAGGGTGCAGTGTCGGCCATGGCGGCGCTCCGCGGGTTGTCGGGATGGCGGACACATAGGCGACGACGCCCTTCCGGTCAAATGGCCAGGGCGCTATGCTCGGGTCATCTTTGGTAAGGGAGCGGCAGACGATGCGCCAACGGATCGCCGAGGAGCTGAAAGCGGCCTTGAAGGGCGGCGACAAGCCGCGTGCCCAGACGCTGCGGATGGTGAATGCGGCGATCCAGGACCGCGACATCGCCAATCGCGGCACCGGCAAGCCGCCGGCCGCCGACGACGAGGTGATGCAGATACTCGCCAAGATGGTCAAGCAGCGCGAGGAATCCGCCAAGGCCTTCGACGATGGCGGGCGGCCCGAGCTGGCCGAAAAGGAGCGCGCGGAGATCGACGTCATCCAGGCCTTCCTGCCGGCGCAGATGGACGACGCGGCGATGAAGGCGGCGATCGGCGACGTCATCCGCGACGTCGGGGCGACCGGCCTGCGCGACATGGGCCGAACCATGGCGGCGCTGAAGGAGCGGCACGCCGGCGAGATGGATTTCGGCCGGGCCAGCGCGATCGTCAAGCAATTGCTTCAATAGGCTCGCGAACCGATTCCAGTTCTTCAGGTAAGCGGTTGATCGGCTTGGCTTTTTTAGGTCACGTTGAGCCGCGAGCCGCGCAGCAGCCCGTGCTCTTCGAGCACCGGGTAGGCAATCGAGGCGAGCAGCGAGTTGATCTGCTTCAGGTCGCGGATGGTGTCGAGATGGATGGAGCTCGTCTCGACGCTCCTTGCGGTGCCCTCGCGCAGCCTGACGAAATGGCTGGCGCTGGCGGCCTTCTCCAGGTCGCGCAGCCGGTCCTTTTCCTCGACCAGCTGGCGGGCGGTCACCGGGTCGCGCGAGATCAGCACGTTGAAGGCCAGCCGCGCATTGGTGAGCACGGATGCGTGGATGCTCGACAGGTCGCGCCAGCCCTCTTCGGTGAACTCCAGCCCGCGGGCCAGCTTCTTCTCCACATGCGCCAGCATGTTGCGGACGATGATGTCGCCGACCTGCTCCAGCTTGACACAGGCGTCGATCAGCTCGCGCTGGCGCAACGCCTCGGCTTCGGCGAGCTGGCGCGAGCCGAGCTTGGCCAGATAGAGCTTGATGGCCGTCTGGCGCCGGTCGATGCGGTCGTCGAGCGCAGCGAGCGCCCGGATCTTCTCCGTCTCGGGCTTCTCGTAGAGCTCCATGACGCGCTCCAGCATGATCTCCACGGTCTCGCAGACGCGCACGACCTCGCGCGTGGCGTTGGCGAGCGCCTGGGAGGGCCGGTCGAGGGCGCCTTCGTCGAGCGCGCTCAGCTCAGCGGCGGCGAGCGCATCGGCTGGCGCTGGCGTGGCGCCAAGCGCGACGAGCCTCTCCGACGCGCGGTAGATCAAGCCGGCAAGCGGCAGTCCAGCCACCAGGACGAGGCAGTTGAAGGCGATGTGGGCGTTGACGATCTGGTCGGCGACGGTGGTGCCAAACACGCCGACGGGCGGCTTCAGCCAGCTGAACAGCACCATCAGGACCAGCGACCCGGCGCCGCGCATCAGAAGGTTGCCGATCGGCACGACCCGGACGGCCGGCTCGGCGCCGCGGGTCAACAAGGGCGCGATGATCGAGCTGCCGAGGTTGACGCCCAGCATCAGCACGATGCCGAGCTCCGACGGGATGAAGCCGCGCTCGGCCAGCGTGACGAGCAGGAGCACGGCGGCGATGCTCGAATGGAACAGCCAGGTCACCAGGGCTGCCAGGAGATAGGCGGTGACCGGGTCGGCGGAGAAATAGTCGACGATCACCGGCAGCAGGCGGCTTTGCCGCAGCGGCTCGGAGGCGTCGCCGATCATCTCCAGCGACAAGAGGAGAAGCCCGATGCCGACCAGGATGCGGCCGAGCTGGCGCCAGGTGCGGCGTTCCGTCGCCATGAACATCGCCGTGCCGGCAGCCAGGCAGACCGGGACGAGCAGCGAGAGGTCGAGCGTCAGCAGCTTGACGACCAGGGCGGAGCCGATTTCGGCGCCGCGGACCGCGAGCTGGCCGGAGAGGCCGCTGACGATGCCCAGGCCGGCGAAGGAGCTCACCAGCAGGGTCACCGCCGTCGACGACTGGAGCAGGATGGCGAGGCCGGTGCCCGTCAGGATCGCCATCAGCGGGCTTCGCATGGTGGCACGCAGCTTCTGCCGCAAGACGTTGCCATAGGCGCGCTCGACGCCGGTGCGCACCATGCGCGTCGCCCAGAGCAGCAACGCCACCGCCCCGGCGAGGTGGAGGAGGACGATCGAGCCGCTCATCCGCGTGCCACGCGGCCGAACGGATCAGCGGGGAAGGGGTGCGCAAACGTCTGCAATTTCGAGATCGGGCTTTACCTGCTCCTGGGAAATTCACCTTAGCCGGTTAATCGAATCCGGGCATGTCTCGGAATGCGCCCCCGACGCCAAAAAAGCGTCGGAAGGGCGCCCGCGCGTGGTGCAGGGCGGGGCTGGGGCTGTGAATAGCGTGATTTGCGTCCTTGGCGGCTCGCTTCACGAGGCGGGAGCGCCTAGAACAGCGTCCATGCGCTTTTCCCCATCCTTCCTCGACGAGATTCGCGACCGGGTTCCGATCTCGGCGGTCGTCGGGACGCGCGTCACCTGGGACCGCAAGAAAACGAACGCGTCGCGCGGCGACTGGTGGGCCTGCTGCCCCTTCCATGGCGAGCAGACGCCGAGCTTCCATTGCGAGGACCGGAAGGGACGCTACCACTGCTTCGGCTGCAGCGTCTCGGGCGACCACTTCCGCTTCCTCACCGAGCTCGACGGGCTGAGTTTCCCCGAGGCGGTGGAGCGCATCGCCGAGATGGCCGGGGTGCCGATGCCGGCCCGCGACGCGGAGGCGGAACGGCGGGAGAAGGACCGGGCCGGCCTGCATGAGGTGATGGAGCTGGCGACCGGCTTCTTCGAGGCTCGCCTGCAGGCGCCGGACGGCGCTCGTGCGCGCGCCTATCTCCGGGAGCGCGGCCTCGCCGTCTCGACGCAGCAGGCGTTCCGGCTCGGCTACGCGCCGGAAAGCCGCAACGCGCTCAAGGAGTTCCTCGCCGGCAAGGGGGTCGGCAAGGCCGAGATCGAGGCCTGCGGGCTGACCTATTTCGGCGACGACATCCCCGTCTCCTACGACCGCTTCCGCGACCGCGTGATGTTCCCGATCCCCGATTCGCGGGGCCGCATCATCGCCTTCGGAGGCCGTGCGCTGTCCTCGGACCAGCCGGCCAAGTACCTGAACTCGCCGGAGACGCAGCTCTTCCACAAGGGCAACGTGCTCTACAATTTCGCGCGTGCGAGGAAGGCCCAGCAGAAGGACGGCACGGTGATCGCCGTCGAGGGCTACATGGACGTGATCGCGCTGGCGCAGGCGGGCTTCGAAAATGCGGTGGCGCCGCTCGGGACGGCGCTCACCGAGGCGCAGCTCGAGCTTCTGTGGCGCATGACCGACGAGCCGGTCCTCTGCTTCGACGGCGACCGGGCGGGCCTGAAGGCGGCCTGGCGGGCCGCCGACCTCGCGCTGCCGATGATCGGACCGGGCCGGACGGTGCGCTTCGCGCTGCTGCCCGAGGGCAAGGATCCCGACGATCTGGTGCGGGAGGGCGGCGCCGCCGCCTTCGCCGGCGTGCTCGCCGAGGCGCGGCCGCTCGCCGACCTCGTGTGGCAGCGCGAGACCTCGGGCGGCATGTTCGACACCCCGGAGAAGCGGGCGGAGCTCGAAAAGACGCTGCGCGAGCTGACCTCCCGCATCCGCGACGAGAGCGTGCGCTACCACTACGCGCAGGAGATGCGCAGCCGTGCGCAGGCGTTCTTCGGACCGCCGACGCGGCCCGGAAAGGGGGCGGAGCGGGGCCAACGGCCTGGCAACGCCGGTCGGCACGGCGCCGCAGCGGGCCGCCTCGCAGTGTCCGAAAGCCTGGCGCGATCGGCCCTGGTCCGGCGGGCCGGCGGCGTCATGCCGCTTCGCGAATCCGCCATCCTGGTCATGCTCGCCAACCATCCGGCGCTCGCGGAGGAGAATTTCGAGGCCGTCGAGGCGCTCGACCTCAACCACGCCGAGCTTCGGCAGCTGCACGCGGTGCTGATCGATACGCTGGCCAACGACCACGCTGCCGACCGGGTCGCGGTGGTGGCGGCGTTCCTGGCCGCCGGCCTGGCGGACGCCTGGCAGCGGGCGGTGGGCCTCTCCAAGCGGGCGCGGCTGTGGCCGGCGCTCGAGGATGCGGCGCTGGACGACGCCCGCGAGGCCTTCGCGCAGGCGCTCCACTTGCACCGCAGCGCGCGCACTCTACATATGGAGCTGAAAGCGGCCGAGACGGCGCTGGCAAACGATCCGACGGACGAGAACTATCGTCATATGCTGGACATCCAGGCGCAGCTTCGCGAAGCGCATGCGACGGACGCATTGATCGAAGGGTTCGGGATCCCCTCTGGCCGGGCAAGCCGCTGATTCGGGCGCATTTGATTCGCTTTTTTCGGGCGAATCGTGCCAGAGCCGCTTGACGAGCCGTCGGAATAGCGGAATCAGGGACGATTTGGGAAGGTTGATCGCGGGCTCGGCCCGCACTCGACGGGAAAGGTTCTGTGCTCCGATCGCTGGACGGGCTCTCGGCGCGCCCCAGATATCGGGGTTAATCGGGCTTTAAACTGGTTTGCGTACTCGCTTTGAGGCGACTGCGCGGTGAACGCGTGCCGGGCCTGCCGTGGAGCAGCGAGCGAGATGCTCAGCCCGCTTGGAGAAGCAACGAATGGCGACGAAGGAAAAGGAAGAGGTCGAAACCGAGCGCGAGGCCGCCCCTGACGGTCCGCTTCTGGACCTCTCCGACGATGCGGTCAAGAAGATGATCAAGGCCGCCAAGAAGCGCGGCTACGTGACCATGGACGAGCTCAACTCGGTGCTGCCGTCGGAGGAAGTGACCTCCGAGCAGATCGAGGACACGATGTCGATGCTCTCCGACATGGGCATCAACGTCGTCGAGGACGACGAGGCCGGCGAAGAGGTCGAGGCCGATTCCAGCGACGGCGAGGAGGAAGCCAACGAGCTGGCCGAGCAGACCGGCACGGCGGTCGCCGCGACCCCCCAGAAGAAAGAGCCGACCGACCGCACCGATGACCCCGTGCGCATGTATCTGCGCGAGATGGGTTCGGTGGAGCTTCTGTCGCGCGAGGGCGAGATCGCCATCGCCAAGCGCATCGAGGCCGGCCGCGAGACGATGATCGCCGGGCTCTGCGAAAGCCCGCTGACCTTCCAGGCGATCATCATCTGGCGCGACGAGCTCAACGAATTGAAGATCCTGCTGCGCGAGATCATCGATCTCGAGGCGACCTATGCGGGGCCGGAGGCCAAGCAGGCGCCCGTGGTGGAGCGCGCCGAGGAGCAGGAGAAGGCAAAGGCCGCCGCCGCCGAGGAGAAGCCGCGCCGGCCGGTCCGCGAAGAAGACGACATCACCAATGTCGGCGGCGAAAGCCGCGTCGAAGAGGAAGAGGACGACGAGGACGAGGCGAGCCTCTCGCTGGCCGCCATGGAGGCCGAGCTGCGCCCCCAGGTGATGGAGACGCTCGACACCATCGCCGACACCTACAAGAAGCTGCGCAAGCTGCAGGACCAGCAGGTCGAGAACCGGCTGGCCGCCGCGGGCACGCTGTCGCCCAGCCAGGACCGCCGGCTGAAGGAGCTCAAGGACCAGCTGATCAAGGCGGTGAAGTCGCTGTCGCTCAACCAGAACCGCATCGAGGCGCTGGTCGAGCAGCTCTACGACATCAACAAGCGTCTGGTGCAGAACGAAGGCAGGCTGCTGAGGCTCGCCGAGAGCTATGGCGTGAAGCGCGACGAATTCCTCAAGGAGTACCAGGGCTCGGAGCTCGATCCGAACTGGATGAAGTCGATCTCCAACCTTTCCGGCCGCGGCTGGAAGGACTTCACCAAGAACGAGAAGGAATCGATCCGCGACCTGCGCGGCGAGATCCAGAACCTGGCCACCGAGACGGCCATCTCGATCGCCGAGTTCCGCAAGATCGTCAACCAGGTGCAGAAGGGCGAGCGCGAGGCGGCGATCGCCAAGAAGGAGATGGTCGAGGCCAATTTGCGCCTGGTGATCTCCATCGCGAAGAAGTACACGAACCGTGGGTTGCAGTTCCTCGACCTCATCCAGGAAGGCAATATCGGCCTGATGAAGGCGGTCGACAAGTTCGAGTACCGCCGCGGCTACAAGTTCTCGACCTATGCGACCTGGTGGATCCGGCAGGCCATCACGCGCTCCATCGCCGACCAGGCGAGGACCATCCGCATCCCCGTCCACATGATCGAGACGATCAACAAGATCGTCCGGACGTCGCGGCAGATGCTGCACGAGATCGGCCGCGAGCCGACGCCGGAGGAGCTGGCCGAGAAGCTGGCGATGCCGCTCGAAAAGGTGCGCAAGGTCCTGAAGATCGCCAAGGAGCCGATCTCGCTCGAGACGCCGGTCGGCGACGAGGAGGACTCGCATCTCGGCGACTTCATCGAGGACAAGAACGCGATCCTGCCCATCGATGCGGCGATCCAGGCCAATCTGCGCGAGACGACGACGCGCGTGCTCGCCTCGCTGACGCCGCGCGAGGAGCGCGTGCTGCGCATGCGCTTCGGCATCGGCATGAACACCGACCACACGCTCGAAGAGGTCGGCCAGCAGTTCTCGGTGACGCGCGAGCGCATCCGGCAGATCGAGGCGAAGGCGTTGCGGAAGCTCAAGCATCCGAGCCGGTCGCGCAAGCTGAGGAGCTTCCTCGACAGCTGAGGGCCGGCGCCGTGGCACGGCAGACGATCGTCGTCATCGACACGCGCGGGGCGGGGCTCTACGAGTTCACCGAGCGTGCCGAGGCCTTTGTCGCCGAGACGGCGCCCGAGAGCGGCCTCCTGACCCTATTCGTCCGCCATACCTCCTGCTCGCTGCTGGTCCAGGAGAACGCCGATCCCGACGTGCGTCGCGACCTGGAAGCGTTCTTCGCCCGCCTCGTTCCGCCGGCCGACGATCCGTCGATGCGCTATTTGGTGCATCGGCTGGAGGGCGCCGGACGACATGCCGGCGCACATCAAGGCAGCGCTCACCGCCGTCTCGCTTTCCATTCCGGTCATGGACGGCCGCCTGGCCCTCGGCACCTGGCAGGGGCTGTACCTGTTCGAGCACCGGACCTCGCCGCATCGGCGGCAGGTGGTGCTGCACCTTTCCTAATCAGGAGGTTCAATGGAAACGATCATCGGTCGCATCTGGCGCGGTCGCACGCTGGCGTCGCGCGCCGACGAGTACCGCGCTTACAATGCCAGGGAGGGAGTGGCGTCTATCGCCGCCACGCCCGGATGCCTGGGCGTGCAGCAGTTCCGGCAGCTGCGCGGCGAGGTGGCGGAGTTCACCGTCATCTCCTATTGGCGTTCTGTCGAAGCCATGCGCGCCATGCACTCCGACGACGGCGATCCGCTGCGCGTGGCGCCGCTGCCGCGCGACCAGGAGTTCCTGCTGGAGCTTCCCGAGACGGTCGAGGTGGCCGAGCTCTTCGTCAACGACTGGAGCGACGAGGCGCCAGACCTGCCGGCACCGGCGCCGCCTCGCTGAGCGGCGCCTCGACGGCGAGCCGCGGAACCGCTAGGCTCGGCGGAGCGAGCGCGAGGCGACGATGTCATTCCTGAAGCGACTGTTTGGCGGTGGCGAGGCCAAGGGCGGCGAGACCGCGGTCGCCGGCGAGGCCGAGCATCGCGGCTTCCTGATCCGCGCGACGCCGTTCAAGGAAGGCGGCCAGTTCCAGACCTGCGGCGTGGTGTCCAAGGAGATCGACGGCGTCGTCAAGGAGCACCGCTTCATCCGCGCCGATCGCTTCGCGGCGCTCGAGGACGCCGTCAACGTCTCACTGTCCAAGGGACGGCAGCTGGTCGACGAGCAAGGCGACCGGCTCTTTTCGGGCTAACGCCGTTCATTTCTCCATCAAGCCGTCGATCAATGCCGAGAGTACCGCGCGGTACTCCTCAGGTGGGGCGCCTTCGTCGATCGCCAGAGCGGCCCGGTCGAAGGCGGCAGCGACCAGCGAGGTGACCGCGTCGAGCGGCAGCTTGCGCATCGCCTTCTCCTTCATTGCAATGGCCAGCCCAGCGCGCAGCGTGCGGTTGCCGTGGCGGTTGTCGATGCCATCCATCTCGGCGCGGCCCAGGACCGATGGGCCGTCGAGCAGCAGCAGACGCGTCCGCCCATCCTGCGCCATCGCCTGGAGATAGGCTTCGCCGCCGCGGATCAGCGCGTCGCGCGGCGGCAAGGTGTCCGGCGCGGCCAGCTCGATCTCGGCGGCGACGGCAGCCGCCTCGCGCTCGACGACGGCCCGGAACAGGTCCTGCTTGTCGCGGAAGTGATGGTAGAGCGCGCCGCGGGTCACGCCGGCGGCCGCGACAATCTCGGGCGTGCCGGTTTCGCCGTAGGACGTCTCCGTGAAAAGCTTGCGAGCCGCGGCCAAAAGCTCGCCGCGGGTCGCCTCGGTCCGTTCGAGGTTCGTTCGCCGCGCCGGTTTTTCTTGCATGCGTGCACCTTGCATGTTAATTGTGAGTGCAGCTAGAAGGTAAAATAGTGCTAGAGCGAGGATAAGGCCAATGCGTCCCATCGTCAGCTATCCCGTCCTGCTCACCGGCGACGTTGCCGGGACCGTCGATTTCTACCGCCGGCACCTCGGGTTTCGAGGCGCTGTTCGAGAGCGACTGGTACGTGCATTTGCAGTCGGTCCGCAACCGGCGCGTCAACCTCGCAATCATGGATGGGGACCATGAGACGATCCCGGAAGAGGGTCGCGGGCGAACCTCGAACATCCTGCTGAACTACGAGGTCGACGACCCCGACATCGAGTATCGGAAGGCGCTCGACGCGGGACTGAAAATCCTCGCGCCGCTCCGCGACGAGGATTTCGGTCAGCGCCACTTCATTCTCGCCGGCCCCAACGGGGTGATGATCGACATCATCAAGCCGATACCACCGAGCGCGGAATTCGCGGCAAAGTACGCGGCCGAGGCGCTGCCGGACTGACCGGCGGCGCAGCCATTCGATCCCAGACACGGTAAAGTTGCACTCAGGCGCTATTTCGTCCTATATGGTGGCCGGCGCCGCTCGTATTTGCGGGGTCGACGGGCAACGGATCGGTGTTGGGGGTGACCATGGCGGGTCGGGAGCCGCTGAGCGACAAGCAAAGACAGGTGCTGGACTATGTGGGGCAGATGGCCGGCGAGCTGCAGCGGCTCAGCCGCGATCGCGGATTCGCCTTCCTGAGCTACATCTTCGGCATGGCGGCGATCGAGATCGGTCTGTGCCGGCGCGGCAAGCGACCGCCGCGCGGCTGACGCGGCAGGGCCTTCCCTGAGCGGCGCGCGACGCCTATCTACGCCGTGATATTTCGGAAAGGCCAGGAGTTCAGGTGCAGGCCGGATCGAAACAAGGGCAGAAGCGTGCAGCCTCGACGAGGTCGAAGCGGGCGCTCCTGGTGGTCAACCCGCGGGCGCGGCGCGGCTCGGGCTCGGTCGCCGCGGCGAGGGCGGTCCTCGAACGCGCCGGCATGGCCGTCGTCGAGGTCAAGCCGGGCAGCGACGAAAGCATCGCCGACGTCATCCGCAAGCATGCCGCGACGAGCGACCTCGCGGTGGTCGGCGGCGGCGACGGAACGCTCAACGCGGCGGCGCCGGCGCTGGTGGAGACCGGCGTGCCGCTCGGCGTCATCCCGCTCGGCACCGCCAACGACTTTGCCCGGACGGTGGGCATCCCCATCGATCCGGCGCAGGCGGCCGAGGTGATCGCCGCCGGCCACCTGAAGCCGATCGACCTCGGCGACGTCAACGGCCACCTGTTCTTCAACGTCGCCTCCATCGGCTTCAGCGCCGAGCTGGCGCGCGACCTCACCGAGCATGCCAAGCGCCGCTGGGGCACGTTCGGCTACGCCATCGTGGCGGCCCGCCTGCTCATCCGTTCGCGGCTGTTCACCGCCTTCGTCGACCATGACGGCACTTCCGAGCGGATCCGCACGCTGCAGGTCTCGGTCGGCAACGGGCGCCACTATGGCGGCGGAATGACCGTCGAGGAAAGCGCGACGGCCGACGACGGCAAGCTCGACTTCTACAGCCTGGAGGTCGACCATTGGTGGCGCCTGCTGAGGCTGCTGCCGAGCCTCAGGAATGGCACCCAGGGTCGTTGGGACGACGTCCGCGCCTTTCGCACGACCGAAGTCAGCGTGCGCACCAGCCGCCGGCGTCCGGTCAACACCGACGGCGAGCTCTCGACCTACACGCCGGCGCATTTCCGCATCCGCGTCAAGGCGATCCAGGTGTTCGCCCCGGGGCTGGACGTCGCCTGACGGCTGGGGCACTCTGGTCGGACCAGATTTCCGTGCTGCTCACGCGTTCCGGAGGAAGCCATGAACACCAAGCCCGACACGCGGCCGGCGGCCGCCATCCCGTTCGACCAGGCGCGCGTCGACCGGTTGATGGAGGAGGCCGGCCTCGACGTGCTGGTGGCGACCTCCAAGCACAACGTCCAGTACCTGCTCGGCGGCTACCGCTTCATCTTCTTCTCGGCGATGGATGCGATCGGCCACAGCCGCTACCTGCCGATCGTCATCTACCACAAGGGCCGGCCGGAGCATGCCGCCTACATCGCCAACCGGATGGAGGGCGCAGAGCACCAGAACAACCCGTTCTGGACGCCGGCGCTGCAGGCCGCCTGCTGGGGCAGCGCCGACGCGGCCCGGCTGGCGGTCGAGCATCTCAAGAAGGCCGGGCTGGCCGACAAGCGGATCGGCATCGAGCCGTCCTTCCTGCCGGTCGATGCCTACGAAATCCTGAGGCGCGGCCTCGGCGTGCCGGAACTGGCCAACGCGACGCCGATGCTGGAGCGCATGCGGGCGATCAAGACGCCGGCCGAGCTCGACAAGCTGCGCACCGCGTCGGAGCTGATCACCGACTCGATGCTGGCGGTGTTCGCCGGCGCGGGGGAGGGCAGCGCCAAGGGCGACATCGTCCAGTCCTTGCGGAGCGAGGAAACGGACCGGGGCCTGCAGTTCGAGTATGCGCTGATCACGCTCGGCGCCAGTCACAACAGGGCGGTGTCGCCGCAGCGCTGGCAGAAGGGCGAGGTCATGTCGCTCGACTCGGGCGGCAACTACCAGGGCTATATCGGCGACCTCTGCCGCATGGCCGTGCTGGGCGAGCCCGACGCCGAGTTGCAGGACCTGCTGGCGGAGATCGAGGCGGTGCAGCAGGCGGCGATCCAGGGCGCGAAGGCGGGTCGGCGGGGCGGTGACCTCATCGCCGACGCCGAGCGGGTCCTGAAGCAAGGTCCGAGCGCCGCCTTCACGGATTTCTTCGCCCATGGCATGGGCCTGATCACGCACGAGGTGCCGTTTCTCATGACCAACCATCCCGTCGCCTATGAAGGGGTCGACGCGGAGCTGCCGCTGGAGCCCGGCATGGTGGTCTCGGTGGAGACGACCATGCTGCATCCGCAGCGCGGCTTCATCAAGCTCGAGGACACCGTGGCGATCCATGCCGACGGACCGGAGCTGATGGGCGCGCGGGGTCGCGGCTGGAACCTGGGCTCGGCTTGAGAAACCGATTCAAGCGCTTCGCGAAGCGATTCCGGCGAAGGCGCTAACCTATTATCGTTCAAGGGTTTTCTGGCCACGATCGGTGCAAGGGGAGAAGAGGCGATGTCGCTCAACGGCAAGACGGTCTTCATCTCGGGCGGGTCGCGGGGCATCGGTCTCGCCATCGCGCTTCGGGCGGCGCGCGACGGCGCCAAGGTGACGATCGCCGCCAAGACGGCCGAGCCGCATGCCAAGCTGCCGGGCACCATCTACACGGCCGCCCAGGAGATCGAGGCGGCCGGCGGCAAGGCGCTTCCGCTGATCTGCGACATCCGCGACGAGGCGCAGGTGGCCGCCGCGGTCGAGCGGACGGTCGAGGCGTTCGGCGGCATCGACGTCTGCATCAACAATGCGAGCGCCATCCAGCTCACCGGCACGCTGGCGACCGACATGAAGCGCTTCGACCTGATGCAGCAGATCAACACGCGCGGCACCTTCCTCGTCTCCAAGACCTGCATCCCGCATCTCAAGCGGGCCGCGAACCCGCACATCCTGAACCTATCCCCGCCGCTCGACATGAGCGGCAAGTGGTTCAAGAACCACGTCGCCTACACGATGGCCAAGTTCGGCATGTCGATGTGCACGCTGGGGATGAGCGAGGAGTTCCGCCGCGACGGCATCGCGGTCAACTCGCTGTGGCCGCTGACGGCGATCGATACGGCGGCGGTGCGCAACCTGCTCGGCGGCGCGGCCGTTGCCGAGCGCAGCCGCTCGCCGGAGATCGTCGCCGACGCCGCCCACGTCATCGTGACGCGCCCGGCGCGCGAGACCACCGGCACCTTCTTCATCGACGAGCTGGTGCTGCGCGAGGAGGGCGTCACCGACTTTTCGCGATATGCGCCGGGGGTCGAAGGCCCGCTCGCCGGCGATTTCTTCGTGCCCGACTGGGCATTCGAGCAAAGCGACACGAAGGTCGTGGTGCTCGGCGGCTAGTTTTGGTGTTGCGGTTCTGGAGGCGAGCCTCGACCGGCGCGCCGTCGGTGGCGCGCCGGCAGAGGTGATCCAGCCCGCTAGCGGGCGCTGGCGACAGGCGCCACCAGCGGCGTGATGCGGCGGATGGCCACCCGGCGGTTCTCGCGCTCGGGCTCGTTGGTCCTCACCTTCAGGTACTGCTCGCCATAGCCCTGGGTGGCCAGGTTTTCGGGCGGGATGGCGAAGACGTTGGTGAGCGCTTCGGCGACGGCCTCGGCGCGGCGGTCCGAGAGCGCCAGGTTGGCGACGTCGGAGCCCACCGCATCGGTGTGGCCCTCGATGAGGAAGGTCTCGGCAGGGTTCTTGCCGCAGGATCTTCTCCATCGCCGCCGCCACGCCTTCCAGCCGCTGAACCTCGCCTTCGTCGATCGACGCCGAGCCGAACTCGAAGGTGATGGTGTCGAGGTCGACGCGACGGGTCTTGTCGCGGATGCGCGCCGAACGCTTCACCTCGTCGATCGAGTAGAGGCGCTCGACGCGTTCGACGGGCGGCTGCTCCAGGAACGAATAGTAGGCGTCCGGATCGTCCACCCGCTCGGAATCGAGGATGTACTCCTCTTCGGGAATAGCGAGCTGCAAGGGCGGCAGGTCGAGACCGGGGTCGCGCCATTCGCCGACGCGGTCGTAGTCGTCCTCGTCGACATAGACGAGGACATATTCGCGATCGTCCGCCGCAAAGCGCGAGCGCCGGATGACGTCGCCGTAGCGATCGCGGATGGTTACCACGCGCGTGCCGTCGTTGCGGAGGATGGTCTCCCGCGTGCGGCCGCGCGGCAATTCCTCGTAGTAGACGTCGCGCGCCCCGCGGGTGAGGCGGGGGCGCTCGTTGCTCTGCACGATCATCTGGTCGTCAACCTGGACGATGGTCCGGTCGCCCACCTCGCGCAGCACTTCCGCCTGCCGCGGCCGCTGGCGCACCACCTGCTCGGGCCGCATCTCGACCCGGCGACCTTGCTCGGCGGTGACCGGTTGGATCTCGGCCGGCGCCAGCTGCTGCTGGGCGGAGCCATCGTCGGCCGGCGGCGTCGACGGTGCTGCCGGTGCCGCTTCGGCCGGTCGAGCGGGCTCTACCGGCTGCGCTTCCGGCTCCGCGCCTGGAGCGGCGGGTTGGGCCGCGCCCTCGGTCGAGCCTGGTGCCGGCTGCTTCTGGCTGTCGAGAACGGGGGCCTGGCCCTCCGGAACGGGCGCAGCCTCAGAGGGGGCGGCCTGGTCCGCCGGTGGCGCCTCGGCGGGGGCCTGCTGCCCTTGTGAAGGGGCTTGCTCGGCCGGAGCCTGCGCGGGCTCGGCGGGGGCTTGCTCAGGCTCGGCGGGGGCTTGCTCAGGCTCGGCAGGCGCCTGCGTGCTCAGCTGGAGGCTGTTCTGGCTCGGCAGGCGCCTGCTGCTCCGCAGGGGCCTCGTTCTGGCTCGGCGGGAGCCTGCTCCGGCTCGGCCGGAGCCTCCGGTTGTTCGGCGGGAGCCTGCTCCGGCTCGGCCGGAGCCTCTGTTGTTCGGCTGGCGCCTGCTCCGGCTCAGCCGGCGCCTGCTCCGGCTCGGTGGGGGCTGCTGCTCAGCCGGCGCCTGTTCTGGCTCGGCGGGGGCTTGCGGTTCCTCGGCCGGCGCCTGCTGCTCAGCGGGGGCCTGCTCTTCTGCGGGCGCCTCCTGCTGCTGGTTCTGCTGCGGGAGCAGCTCTTCCGCGGGCGGCGTACCTTCTGCTTGCGCCACGACTGGGGCGTCGGCGGGGCGGGCGGCGTCGGCGTTCGCGGCGAGGGGCTGCGCGGCCATCAGCAGGCCGAGCGCTGTCCCTGCCAGGATCCCGGATCGGCTTCTCATCATCACTCTCCTGTCGGTCTTGACTTCCGTCCCCTTCGTGGCCGGAAACACCGACCACGCCAGTTTGTTCCTGACCGGACTGGAACGCGGCGGTTTGGCGGCGATTTGCGGCTCGCTGCGTGGCGTTGGGAAGGTGGAAGCGAGGCGGATGTCGGAAGGACTTGACGCGGGGCCTCGGCAGGGTCACATGCCGCGGCATGACCGACCTACCTTTCTGGAAAACCAAGACGCTCGACGAGATGAGCGACCCCGAGTGGGAGTTGCTCTGCGACGGCTGCGGCAAGTGCTGCATGGCCAAGCTGGAGGACGAGGACAGCCACGAAATCGCCTGGACGAGCGTCGGCTGCCGCCTGCTAGACGTCGGCAGCTGCCGCTGCTCCGACTATCACAACCGCTCGGCGCTCGTCGCCGATTGCGTGCGGCTGACGCCCGAAAACGTTCCCACCATCTCCTGGCTACCCGCGACCTGCGCCTATCGGCTGGTGGCGGAAGGCGAAGACCTGCGCTGGTGGCATCCGCTGGTGTCGGGGGACCCGGAAACCGTGCATGCCGCGGGGATTTCGGTGCGCGGACGGGTGAAGGCCAAGGAGACCGACTTGGAGACCGTCGAGGAGTATCTCGACTTCGTGCTGGAGGCCGAGCTCTAGAGCGCAATGACGCTTCTTCGAACCGTCCTTGCACTCTATCCTCTTGTTTGAGCATGATCTTTTCCAAAAATCGGCATCCACTTTTTGGGATCATGCTCTAGCGGCGGCGCCAACCCATCACTGCATGAACCCAGAATGAACGCGCGGTTCCCGCTCGGTTCAGCTTGTCTGGCGCATTCTCCGGCCATCGCTTCGGCGAACAGGAACAACCACAGGAAGCTGGAGATCGACAATGCTCACTTCGCTCAAGACCGCCGCCGCCTCCCTCGTCGTCGGGCTCACCGCGCTCACAGCCGTGCCGGCCACCGCCCAGGACGGCATCTACCTCAACTTCGGTGGTGACCGCGACGCCGGCGCCTTCGTCGGCGATACCGACCACGTGCAGTACCGGGATGGCCAGCGCTGGTATCCCGACCGTCCCGGCAACTGGTATGGCGACCGTCCTAATGGTCGCTGGTGCACGCCCGACCGGGCTTTGAACAAGGCCGAGCGCATGGGCATTCGGCGCGCCCGCATCGCCGACGTCGGCCGTCGCAGCATCACGGTGAGCGGCCGCTCGCGTGGCGACAGGGTCTTCGTGACCTTTGCGCGCGCCCCGCGCTGCCCGGTCATCGGGTAAAGCGGACTTCCCGCCCGCCAGCAGAGGGCCGGAGGCGGCAAGCGCCGTCTCCGGCCCATTTCGTCGTGCAGGCCGATCAGTCCAGCGCGAAGGTCACGTTCACCTGGACCTTATAGGCGGACTCGCCGGCCTCGACCGGAACCCGATCGGCTGCGGCCTTCGCCTCGTAGCGTGCCATCATGGGCATCGGCGCCTGCGGCTGGGCAAGCTCGGTGATCTCGATGACCTTGCCGAGCCGGACGCCGGCCGCGTCGCTGAGCGTCTTCGCCCGGGCGATGGCATCGGCCACGGCGCGGCGGCGCGCCTCCTCGAGGGCCGGGGCTGGGTCGTCGTTGGTGAAGGTGATGCCGCCGCCCTGGTTGACCCCCAAGGTGACCGACTTGTCGAGGATCTCGCCGGTCTTGCCGATGTCGCGCACCCGCACGGAGAGCGTGTTGGTGACCTGATAGGCGACCAGCTTGGCCTCCTGGCTGCCGTCCTGCTTGGGCGTGTAATCGTAGCGCGGGGCGATCTGCACCCCCGCCGTCTGCAGGTCGCGCTCGGCGATGCCGGAGGCCTTCATGGCGGAAATGACGGCGGCCATGGCGTCGTTGTTGGCGGAGAGAGCCTCCCGGGCCGTCGGCGCCTCGCGCATGACGGACAGCGACAGCAGCGCCATATCGGGTGCCAGAGTGCTCTCGCCCTCGCCGACCACCACGATGCGCGGCGGCGGCTGGTCCGCCACGGCGCCTGTCGTCGCCGCAAGGGCCAGGGCAAGGGCAAGCCAGGGAACTGAGCGTCTCATTTCGGGAACTCCGAGTTCGGGAAGCGATTCTGCTGCATCTCGCGGATGCTCGTGTCTTTTCCGTGTCATCGGCCGGTGGATCGCCGTGGCCCGCCAGCCTAGCATGGCGGCAGAGGTCGAGCGATGGCGGCGAGGCGGAGATGGCAGAGAGGGGTGGCGGCGCTGCTCGTCGCCGCGTTCCTCGTCGTGACGCTGCTTTTCCTCTGGAGCCTCAACGTGGTGGTCGCCCTCGGCTCCTTCTATGTCGCGACGCCCGAGGAGATCGCCGCCGGGCCGCCTGGCTCCATCATCCGCAAGGAGCCGCTGAAGTTCGGCCTGTTCGTCGATGCGGAAGCCTGGCGGGTGCTCTACCGCTCGACGGGAATTCACGGCGAGCCGATCGCGGTGTCGGGCATGGTCATCGTGCCGCGCGGCCTGCCGTCGGCGGGCGGGCGGCCGATCGTCGGCTGGGCGCACCCGACTTCCGGTGTCGTCCCGCGTTGCGCGCCGTCGCTGGCGCTTCTGCGCTTCCAGCAGATCCAGGGGCTGAGGGCGTTGATCGACGGCGGCGCCATCGTCGCCGCCACCGACTATCCGGGTCTCGGAACGCCAGGCCCGCATCCCTATCTCATCGGCCGCAGCGAGGCCTATGCCGTGCTCGATTCGCTGCGCGCCGCGCGGGCCATCGCCGGCGCGGAAGCAGGGCATGACGTGGCGCTCTGGGGTCATTCGCAAGGCGGGCAGGCGGTGCTGCACGCCGGCGCGGCGGCGGCCGGCTACGCGCCCGAGCTGAGGATCGCCGGCGTCGCTGCGGCAGCGCCTGCCACCGACCTCAAGGTGCTGGTCGAGGAGGACATCGCCTCCACCGGAGGTAAGAACCTGCTGGCGATGACTCTGTGGTCCTGGCAGCGCGTGTTCGGTGCCCCGCTCGACGAGGTGGTGATGGCCGACGCCGACGATACGGTTGAGCGCCTGGCGGCCGATTGCCTGGAGACGCCGCTCGATATCCGCCGGCGGCTGAAGCTCGGCCGGCTCCTGGAGCGGGCTTTCCTCAAGGTGCCGGACGTGACCGCCATGGATCCCTGGCAGACGCTGCTCGAGGAAAACGCGGCGCCGCAGCTGCCTGCGACGCTGCCGGTGTTCGTCGCGCAGGGGCTCGACGACACGCTGGTCAGGGAAGCGGTGACCCGATCCTATGTCGACCTGTTGTGCGAGGGCGGCAGCCCGGTCCGCTATCTCGGCATGCCGGGCACCGGTCACGGACTGATCGGCCGCGAGAGCGCGCCGGCCGCGGTGGCCTGGATCGCCGATCGCCTCGCCGGGAGGCCGCCGCCGGACGACTGTGCCAGGAAGCCTGGCGGCTAGCTGCCGGGGCGGCTTGTGCGCCCGCCGAAAAGCCTCTATCCAGCGCGCCGTGGGGCCTGTAGCTCAATGGTTAGAGCCGGCGGCTCATAACCGCTTGGTTGGGGGTTCGAGTCCCTCCGGGCCCACCACCCAGTCTGCTCTTTGTCTTTCTCAGGCCGTCTCAGCACCGAATTGCCGCGCGCTTGTTGTCGCTGAGTTCGACGTCGCATTTCCGCAACTCCGCGCTTGCCCGGCACATCCTGGGCCGTCGGGCAATAACTCCGGGTACGACAGGTCAGGGTTAACTTCAGGTACACCTTGCAACCATCGTGAAACTGCCGACCGGAGGGCCGTAATCGATCTAGTCGTTGAGGCGGGTACCGCTCCTCCCACTGGATAATATTGCGCATCTCTGGCTCGACCATCACAGTCTGCCCGTCGACCACGACATACCGGTATTTTACGTCCGGAACATCGATCGCGTGGAGCTCAATGGCGTTGGCGAGGCTCGAGCCCACTGTGATCTGACCATCAGTCGGAGCGGATGATTGGGTGAACCTTGTGTCGTCACATATTTCCTGCTGACGGTCTCTTTGCTCGGGAGCAATCACGTCTTGGGCAGCGGCTAACCCCGGTTCCGATCGATTTCGGTGGCACCTGTCACAGCTTGAGCGCCAATAGGAATGAGCGCCTACACCGACAGCGCTGAGGATTTCAGCGAAACGTCTAGGCCGTGAACTCATAAAACGCGCAGCCAAAGCTGGATGGATGCTAGCTTGACGAAGGCGAGGTAGTTTGCAGCGAGTTTGTCGTAACGGGTGGCAACGCCACGACATTGCTTGATCTTATTGAAGAACCGCTCGACGAGATTGCGCGCTCGGTAGAGATTCGGCATTGCCTTGGCGGGTGGGAAACTCTTTGCGACCTGCAAAAGAACACTGGCTACTCAGTCAACGGTGGCTTCGCCGAATATGTGCTCGCAGATCCCAACTATGTCGGCCACTTGCCCGATAGTCTCCATTGGACGACAGCGGCCCCTATCCTCTGCGCGGGGGTGACGGTCTACAAGGGACTGAAGGAAACGGACACCAAGCCGGGAGACACAGTCGTGATCTCCGGCATCGGCGGCCTCGGCCACATCGCCGTGCAGTATGCAAAGGCAATGGGGCTCGAGGTGATCGCTGTCGATATTTCCGACGAGAAGCTGGCGTTGGCTCGTGAAATGGGTGCAGATTCTAGCTATCAACGCAAAGAAAACGGACCCGGTCACGGAGGTTCAGAAGCTCTGTGGGGGTGCCCAGGGCGTGCTGGTGACCGCCGTCTCGCCGAAAGCCTTCAGCCAGGCTCTCGGCATGCTTGCCAAGCGCGGCACGATGTCCCTCGTTGGGCTGCCGCCAGGCTCCTTCGAACTCGATATCTTCAGTACCGTCCTTATGCGCAAGACGATCCGGGGATCCATCGTTGGTACCCGGCTCGACCTGGCCGAGTGCCTGCAGTTCGCAGGCGATGGCAAGGTGAAGGTTCACCACTCGGTTGAGCGACTCGAAGACATCAACAACATCTTCGACAGGATGCGCGACAACAAAATCGACGGTCGTGTGGTCATGAGGATCTAGAGACGAAGGCGAAGCCGTTGGGCCAACGACGCGAAGCCGCTGTTGCAAGGAAGACTCTGGCATCCGGGCTGGTGAGCTCGGTCCCTCAGGTCGCCATCCTGTCGAATGGCGGCTATAGCGTGATGATCACCGACGCAGGTGCCGGATATGGAACCTGGCGAAACCTCGACGTTTCCCGGTGGCGGGAAGATGCGACCCGAGACTGTTGGGGGCAGTTTTGCTATGTCCGCGATTTGGACGGCAACAAGCAATGGTCGGTCGGCAGTCAGCCCCTACGTCATCCTGGAGGCACCACATACGAGCATACGTTCAGTAGAGACAAGGCCGAGTTTCACTGTGTTGCAGAGGACATAGAAATCCGATGGTCGGTCTGTGTTGCACCAGGGGTCGACGCGGAAGTGCGCTCCCTCACGGTTTCCAATATTGGGCGCGGAACACGCCGCCTCGAGTTTACCAGCTATTTGGAAGTTTGCCTGAACCACCGGCGAGCCGACCGGGCCCATCCTGCATTCGCGAAACTCTTCATCGAAACGGAATTCGATGAGGCAACCGGGGCTCTGATCGCGCGTCGCAGGCCACGCGAAGCAGAAGAAAAACCGCTCTATGCGGTCCATGTGTCTGCCTGCAGCCAAGGGGAGCCTCAGTCCGTCACCTACGAGACCGACCGACTTCGATTCCTGGGACGCGGCCGTACGACCGAGAACCCCGTTTCACTAGAGATCGATGCCGCACTTTCGAATACGGTTGGCGCAGTTCTTGATCCGATCTTCGCGCTCAGGCGTACGTTGGTTCTCACACCTGGTGCAACCGCAAGCCTGGCTTTTGCCACGGGCGCTTCCGACAGTCGGGCAGCTGTCCAGAATATCGCGGACCGCTTTTCTAAAATTCGAGGCGGTGAAGACGGACTGTTCTGACGCGTATAGTTGCGGCAGCGGCGCAGGAGAATGATGCAGACGAGCTATCCAAGAAGCTTGCGAATCCGATTGCGAATCTGATCAGCGTACCGTTCCAGAGCAATTTCGACTGGGGCGCCGGGCCGGATGGCGACGGCTTCGGCTATCTCATGAAAGTGCAGCCGGTAGTCCCAATCAAGCTCAACGAGGACTGGAACCTTATTTCGCGCACCATTCTGCCAATCGCCTATGCGGACTACGCTCCCGACGGCACCAGCGAGTGGGGGCTGGGCGACACCCAGCAGAGTCTCTTCTGTCGCCCTCGAACCCCGGCCCCGGCGGGCTGATCTGGGGTCTTGGGCCAGTCATCCAGCTGCCAACCTCCACCGACGATTTCCTCCCTACAATTCCGAGCTTACGGAAGACGAAATCACGGTCATCGATCTCACCAAGCTCAAGGCCGGCGACAAGTTGCACCATGACAAGTTCGCAACCTCCCCGGAGATCGTACAGCTCATCGGTGCCCGCATATCGGGCGGTCAGACGCTGACTGACAACAGGGTGGGCCTTGGTGAGCGCATGATCACCCAAACGGCTGGCGCTGCGACCACACTGGGTCGCGCAGCCGGCCTCATCGTCGCGGCCCCCGTGGCCGCTGTTGACCAAGATACAAGGGCCCATCTTCCCGACCATCTGCGCTCGCTGAGCAGACCGGCGCCGACGAACTGATCTCGACGCTTGGCAGTCGGTCGGTGGCGGTCGTCGGCAACGTGCTAGATAAACTAGTCGTGGCGAGCGAAGTCGATGACAGGAGGCGAGGCTCTATCCCCTGACCCTAACTTCGCTCACGTCTGCGTTAAGAAGGATTTGGAAGACACGATGAACGAACTTTCAGCCCCCAACCCGGTTCTTGAGATTGTTCTCGGAACGTTGATCATGATTGTCGTCATCTTCGTACACGGCGTCGGCATTCGCGTAATCAACCAGCGCTTCAGCGCGCCGCGGGGCGGCGACGAAGGCGAACTTGCCGCCGAGTGGCAGCGGATCCTCGCAACCTTCGACGGCTTGTTCGAGACGGCTCAGGAGGAAGAAGAAGCTCGACTTGCGACTAGCAGCTATGCCGGTTCCGTAGAGATGCGCAACCAAAACGCGCAACCTGTATCAGAGAAGAATAAACTTCGATGTGTTAGTCAGGTACAAAGGCTGAGAAATAAAACAGGCCGGACTCAAGCCCAGCCGATGATGACTATGGAAGCAAGGATAAGATCGACGTAGTCTTCACGCATAGAGCCCAACCCAGCCTCCCACTAGGATGACTTTGCCGATCCGCTCATCGCGTTTGTGATTGGGCCACTGGTTCTTCGCCTTCCAGCCTCCGAACGAACCCCAATATGTCTATGTGGGCGCAGCGAACCAGGTCGTCCGCTTCCCGTATCGTGCGGGCGACCGCAAGTCGACTGGACCCGCCGAAGTCATCATCGCGGACATTCCCACTGAACGGCATTGGACACGGGACCTGGCAGTCTCACACGACGGCGAAACCTCTTCGTCTCGATCGGCTCGGCTTCGAACGTAGCCGCCGCAATGCCGGAGAAGAAGGAAGAGGAGATCAAGGCCTTCGAAGACAGAAACGCGGTTGGTGCTGCCTGGGGTGACGAAGAGAACCGCGCCGTGGTGCGCGTGTTCGACCCTGACGGCAAGACCGTCCGCAATTTTGCGACTGGTCTGCGTAACTGTTCCGGCATGACCATGCAGCCGGGTACGGATAATCTGTGGTGTACAGGAAACGAACGTGACCACCTGGGTGCCAATCTCGTGCCTGATTACCTCGCCACCGTGCGGGACGGTGGATTCTACGGCTGGCCCTGGTACTATACCGGCGGCAACGAAGATCCGGCCACGCCGGTGAGCGCCCTGACTTGCGAGACAAGGTTGCCGTCCCCGAGGTCTTGATCCAGACCCATTCGTCCACACTGCAAGTCGTCTTTTACGATGCGGAGGCATTTCCAGCCGATTATCGCTGAGACGCTTTCGCTACGCTGCATGGATCCTGGAATTGGCAGGAAAGGACTGGGTACAAGGTGATCCGAGCCCTCATGAACGACGGCAAGCCGACCGGCGTGTACGAGGACTTCATGACCGGCTTCGTGCTGGATAAGGACAGGGTCTGGGGCCGGCCCGCGGGCATTGCCGTCGCGCACGACGGCGCGCTGCTAGTCAGCGACGACGCCAACGGCACGATTTTCCGGGTTACGCCCGAAGGATCTAAGTAACCCCTGCCTCCCGTAGAAGCCGTCGCCTCCCTCATCGTAGGGATCGTGGCTGCGGTCACGATGTCGATATCCCCCGAATTCCGGTACTTGGCAGCAGAATGTGCTCGTCGAGCGATGAGGAAAAAGCTTTTTTTCCTTCGACCTTTAAAGCGCCTCCCCGAGCGTTATGCAAGATTCTTGTTTTTAATCGCTGAATATATTCGTTTGACGGCTCTCTTAGCCCGGTTCTAGCTAGAAACGACATAGCGCACGACGGGGGTCCGAGCAGAAGTGACCTCGCGGAATTTTTATGCCGAAGGAGACTTCAATGAGAACGCTTGTCTATACACTTGCATTGACCATGGGAAGTTCGCTTTATGCTCTCGGAGCGGAGGATGTCGCCAAATCACCGCCAACCTCCCCCTACCAACAGGTCAGCAAACTAGTGAAGTTGCCGGACTTCCTGCCGGGAATGGGCCAGCTATTCGTCAACCCGGCGACACTGCCGGCCGGTCCGTTCCTTGCGTACGACCATGACGGCAAACTGATCAGCACCATCTATATGCTGCCGATCAAGGACCTCAACCCAGACAAGCGTTTCGATGATCTTGCTGCGCCTGGCGGCAATGTCGATCACGTCGACGTTTACTACAATGCCGGCCATCCCGGCGTAGAGGAGCCGCATGCCCACGTCGTGCTTTGGCATGTTGCAGCGGCCGAGGAAACGCGGGTCGCCAAATGACACTCAGGCGTCGTGACGTTCTAGGCATGGGCGGACTCGCCGCCGCCCTGGCTCTGCCACCTCTGGCCAGGGCCGAAAACGTTGTCGAGATCGCGATGCAAGGGCGCGACGACGGCTCGCACGTATGGTTCGACCCGATTGGCATTCTGATCAAGCCCGGGCAGACGGTCCGGTGGACCAACCGCAATCAGGGTAATTCGCATACAACCACAGCTTACAGTCCGGAAAACTTTGGGCGACCTCTCCGAATTCCAAAAAGCGTATCGTCATGGAACTCCGACTATCTACTGCCATTTGAAACCTTCTCGGTAACCCTCACGGAGAAAGGGGTGTATGATTATTACTGCATCCCCCACGAGCATGCGGGTATGGTCGGTCGTCTCATCGTCGGCGAACCGGAGCTGCATGGTTGGACGGAAATGGCGGTTGCGGACGGCGATCTGCCAGAGGAAGCGCTCAATGCGTTTCCAAACGTCGAAGAGATCCTGTCGAAAGGAGTTGTCCCGCACGTTTAGATTGAGGCGATCTCGCGTTTTTCGAAGAGATCTCTCTGAACTCGCAGATTCCACCGCATAGACCGTTCAACCGCAGCATTTCCGGCATGAGCCGGAGTTTCCCCGATGCGCGATGAGGGTGCCCGTGTCGACGGCGAGCCCGTGATGCTGGCACGCCGGGGTGAGGAGATATTCGCGGTTGGATTGGTTAGCACACACTACGGACAAGAAGCACACTGAGTGCCAATGCACGAAGCTGCCCAGCGCAATCGCCATGTTCGTGAGGTTCCAATTTCCGCCCGTTTCTGCGGGACCAAATCTGATCCTTTCCCTGTGGGTTGGCGCGGTTACCCCCAGGGCCGGTTTCTGCAATGAACATGGGCGCGTTCGCGAGGGTTTCGGAGGGGTTGCTGACTTGGGTGAGCAGGAGCTTGCGGTAGGGAGCACCTGGCGAGATGGTCTTTGACATTGCGATCCTCATTCGCGAGCATCGCCTCACGCGTGAGCCATCTGGACCGAGACGGGTGGGCAATTAATCCAAGACCTTCAGACAGATATAGACGGTGACTTTGTGCGGGCTGCCAAATAGCTCGAGCTGCGCAACCCGAAGTTGCTTGATTGGAGGAACGGCCGCCAGCCGGTCGCGTACGGTTGACGGCGACTTTGTTGGCTACAATTATCACCGCAAAGGCGTGAGTTCAGCCCGCGTGGCCAAGGGGGGTCTTTTGCGCGAACAAAGTCGGTCTCCTTTGCTCGAAGATTATTCGCTCCTGCCAAGCGAAGCTGTAACGCGAGAGTTGGGCAGCGATGCCGAGGCGGCCTGACCGGATTGGAGGCGGCGAGGCTCCTAGCTGAATATGGCCCCAATGAACTGCGGGCGGTGTCGCCGATGCCCATCTGGCGACGCGTACTTGAGCAATTTCGGGACCCGCTCGTTTATCTGCTGCTAGGCGCGATCGTCGTCGCCCTTTTGGCGTGGCTCATCGAAGGCCGGGAGGGTTTCCCGGTAGATCCGATTGTCATCGCCCTGGTGATCGTGGCGAATGCCATTCTCGGTTTCGTGCAGGAAGCAAGGGCCGCGAACGCCGTCGCCGCGCTGGCGCGGATGACAGCTGTGACCTCTTCAGTGCTGCGCGACGGGGAGCGAAGGCGCATCCCGAGCACCGAGTTGGTCCCCGGCGACATCCTGCTGCTGGAGGAAGGAGACGCCGTTGGGGCCGATGGTCGGCTTCTGCTCTCTGCGAGCCTTCGTGTGCAGGAAGCATCACTCACCGGGGAAAGCGAGGCCGTTCTGAAAGACGCCGCCCCCCTGAGTGGCCCGGCGCCGCTCGCAGAGCGTTCCTGCATGGTTTTCAAGGGCACTGCGGTCGTTCAGGGGACCGGTAGAGCCGTCGTCACCGCTACCGGAATGCAGACCGAGATGGGCGCTATCGCCACCATGCTCGACGCCACGGTAGAGCAGCCGACACCGCTGCAGAAGGAGGTGGCGCTGATTGGACGCACGCTCGGCATTGCCGTCGTCGTCATTGCCGTCATCGTGGTCGCCACGGTGCTGCTCGTCTCCGACATACAAAGCCCTTCCGACGTCATCACAGTGCTGCTGCTAGGAGTATCGCTGGCAGTCGCGGCCGTGCCGGAGGGTCTTCCGGCAATCCTGTCTCTCGTGATGGCGCTTGGGGTTCAGCGCATGGCCAAACGCAACGCTGTCGTCAAGACGCTCTCGTCAGTCGAGACACTTGGCTCGGCCTCGGTCATCTGCTCTGACAAAACCGGCACGCTCACCCGCTCCGAGATGACGATCGAGAGAATCATGACGGCGTCGGGCGGCGGCCGCATTACCGGCGTCGGCTATGCGCCGCTGGGCCGCCTGGAGGTCGAGGCCGGGGTCAGCGTCGGAAGGAGCGCTTCGCGCCGAGCAGATCGTCGTCCTGAGCGGTGGCAGCCTGGCCGGCAATGCCGCCTTGCGGCAGACGGAAGACGGAGCCTGGGAGATCCAGGGCGATCCAACAGAAGCCGCGTTTCTTGTGGCGGAGCGCAAGCTCGGCGTTGACGACCGCCGCCAGCCGCCGCTTCGAGCGTGTCGGCAGGTCCCGTTCAGCTCCGACCGGAAAATGATGTCGACTATTGAGCTGGACCACGAGCATGGCGGCGAGCGCATCCTCATCACCAAGGGTGCGCCCGATGTGCTGATGCAGCATTGCAATCGCATACGGGTTGGCATGGACGTGGTCCCGTTCGACGAGGCGCAGCGTGCACACGCTTATGCTGATGTAGAGCGCCTGTCGGACGAAGCGTTGCGCACTCTTTCGGTCGCTTATCGGCCGCTGGAAGCCGAAGAAGACCCGCAAGCCGGCGAGGCGTTGGAACACGATCTGATTTTCGTCGGCACCGTCGGCATCATGGACCCGCCGCGCGAGGAAGCGGCGGTCGCGATCAGGGAGGCTCGCCGCGCGGGCATTCGGGTGATGATGATCACCGGTGACCATCCACGCACCGCGGCGCGCATAGCGGCTCTACTAGGCATCGTCGAGAACGGCACGAAGGCCCTGACTGGGGCCGAACTGGACGCGATGGACGCTGCTGGTTTTGCGACGGCGGTACGGGCAACCTCGGTTTATGCCCGCGTGGCTCCCGTGCACAAGCTGCGCATTGTCGACGCGCTGCAGGCCGACGGGAACGTAGTGGCGATGACGGGCGACGGCGTCAACGACGCTCCTGCTTTGAAGGCAGCCAACATTGGCGTCGCCATGGGGATCACCGGCACCGAGGTCACCAAGGAGGCGGCCAATATGATCCTGGCCGATGACAATTTCGCCACCATAGTCGAAGCGGTGCGCGAAGGGCGCGTCATCTTTGACAATATCCGCAAGTTCCTCCGCTATCTGCTGTCGTCCAACATGGGGGAGGTTCTAACCGTGTTCCTCGGCGTCGTCGGGGCTGGTGTGATCGGGCTGGGCGACGGGGGCGAGCTGGTGCTGCCGTTGCTGGCCACCCAGATCCTTTGGATCAATCTGGTCACCGATTCCGGTCCCGCGCTTGCAATGGGCATCGACCCGGAAACCGACGATGTGATGTCGCGTACGCCTCGCAAAACGAACGAGCGCGCCATCGACGCGCGCATGTGGCGAGGGGTGATCTCGATCGGCCTGGTGATGGCGGTGGCGACGCTTCTCACCATTGATATTTACCTGCCTGGCGGACTTATAGAGGGCTCGCAGAGTCTTGATCAGGCTCGAACCGCCGGGTTCACCGTGCTGGTTCTTGCCCAACTGTTCAATTGCTTCAACGCACGTTCTGAGACTACCAGTGCTTTCCGCCATATGTTTACCAATCGGTGGCTGTGGGCGGCCATTGGATTGTCGGTCCTGCTCCAGATTGGGGTCGTCAATTATGGCCCGCTTAACGCGGCGTTCGGCACAGTCCCCCTGCCGCTCGAACAGTGGCTCGTCTGCGTAGCCATGGGCAGCAGCATCCTTTGGTTCGGCGAGATTCGAAAGTGGGCGCTGCGGCGGTGGGGCGCATGACTCCATTGCTAGCCACTATGGCGCCGATCGCCAGCCAGCTCTCCTCGCTGAAGCACGCCTAATGAACGGCGATGTGTTCCCCACTAGGGGCGCGCGAGCCGACCGAATAGGCCTGATACATTCCAGCGATTTACGCAGCCACTTTGCGATCAGCGCATTCAATAGTCTGCTGCGGCCCCGAAGCGGTCAGTGGACCGATCGCGATAGCCAGCGCATGACGCCTCATCTCGGTTGCTGAGGTTAAATTCAGCGCTGCTTGAGAGCGGACACTGCCGGAGACGCGCTAGAAGTCGCAGGTGCACCGCTTACATCCTTTAGAAACGCGCTTCTCCCACCGCGAAGTCCTCTGTTTGAAGTTGAACTTGCTTTACGACAGGATCACATTGGGTTTCTGGCGAGACAGCAGCAATGGCAGCTACTAGCGTAGGCAAAGTGTGTCAGGAGGCTGAACAATGAGGACGCAGCTTTTTGTACCGCTGGTCACCTATCCCGACGCAATCAGCGAAGCGATCGCCAAGAACGCTGTGGCGGTGGCAGCCGAGCTGAGTGGCGATCTGAACGTCGTTGCGTTCAATGCTCACATCCCCGATGTGACAAACGTCTGGTCGCGCATGCTGATCAACATCCCGCAGATGATACTTGCCGTTGAAAACGAGAGCCGGCAGCGCGGCGATGCGTTGCTGAGCAAGTTCGCCGAGATTGCTGACGATCTGAAGATAAAATTGCACACGGACCGTAGGACGGGCGCGCCCGATTTTCTTGGAGAGCTAGCGGCGGAGGAGTCTCGCTACTACGACATAGCGCTTGTCGGGTGGGAGGCTCAGAACCAGACGTTGCAGGCAACGGCGGAGGCTGTGATCTTTGGGTCGGGCCGACCCACGATCCTTCTTCCCGATCACTCCAATCCGAACGCATTCAACCATGTATCGATAGGCTGGGACGGGAGCCGGGTTGCCGCGCGCGCTGTCGCTGACGCGTTGCCCTTCTTGCAGAAGGCCGTCAGCATCACTGTCCTCACGGTAACTGATGAGAAGCCGCTCAAGCAAAAGGAGGCGGGCCCTCGGCTGGCGCAGCATTTGTCGCGCAATGGATTTTCGGTCGAGGCAAATGCAATTGTGGCAGAGGACTGTCCGATCGCAATTACCCTTCAGGAGCATGCCCTAGATCTGCATTCTGACCTGCTTGTCATGGGAGGCTACGGGCATTCCCGAGTTCGCGACTTCGTTCTTGGGGGCGCCACCCAGGGCGTCCTCGACGATCTGAGGCTACCGGTTCTCATGTCCCACTAACCGCAGTCGATATGGCCCACTTGTTATTCGAGGAGGCCGCAATGGTCAGCGAAATGACCCAGAAGGAATGCCACGCAATCCTGACAGCTAACACGATCGGCCGTCTCGCCTGCGTGAGAGGCGGAACGCCGTATGTCGTTCCGACGAGCTACGTCTACGAAGGTCGACATATCTACAGCTTCTCGCTGATCGGTTTGAAGATCCGGGCAATGAGGAGTGATCCTCAAGCCTGCTTCGAGGTCGACGAGATTAAATCGCCGCGCAATTGGTGGAGCGTTCTGGCGTTCGGCACCTATGAAGAACTCGCCGAGTCCGACCATTGGCGAAACGAGCGGGAACATGCCTGGGCTCTCCTTCAGAAGGCACGTCCGAACTGGTGGAGCCCTGGAGGTGAGAAGCCGGCTCGACTTCTGGCCGAGCAGCCGGTGCCACCGCATCTTTTCTTTCGCATCAATGTCGAACGGGTCTCTGGGCGTCGCGGGCTCTAGTGAGTGAGCTCAGGGTTCGCCACAATCCCCGGAGTGGCTGGCTCGCACAAGCATGACGGGAGGCCGCGCGAGCACACTCACGCAACGACCCACAAAGTTCGAATTCGCAGCGCGCTAAGGTCGCACACGCAATGGAACAGGCACTAGCGCGAGGCAGTGAGACCTACGTCAGGTGGGGTTGTTTGGCAGGCGCTGTTGCTGGATTGGTCCTCGGGCTTCTCGCGCTCCGTGGCTGGCCGGCCGATCTTCCAGCCAGTTTGATCTGGAGTGCCGGCACGCTCCCTGTGCTGCTTCTCCAGGCTTGGTCAATTTTCCGCGATCTTCTGAATGGGCGGTTTGGCGTTGACGCCATTGCCTTTGTATCGATAGCGGCGGCGCTGGCAATTGGCGAGGCGCTGGCAGCGGTCATCGTCGCCATCATGGACGCCGGCGGAACTGTCCTTGAGGACTTCGCCCGGGCCCGATCAACACGCGCTCTGCGTGCTCTCGGTGATCGAGCGCCACGTTTCGCTCATCGCTCGGCAGGCGAGACGCTGGACACTCTCCCGGTCGGCTCGATTGGCCCCGGTGATGTTTTGGAGGACAGGAGGATGAAAATGATTACTGCAGCCCAGTGACCAGTATAAGCTGGCGGAGCTGTCCGGGGTCTCGCTCGCGACAATCCAGAGGATGGAGGCCAGCGAGGGCAATGTGCGCGGGGTGGTCGACTCCCTGGTCAAGGTGATCGGCGCGCTGAATGGGGCCGGGGTCGAGCTGATCGGCGATAATGCGAAGAGCGAGTCCGGGGGACGGGGTGTACGCCTGCGCAGCCCAACCCCATAGGGAGCCACATCGAAAATGAACAGGATGTAAGATGGAGAGCGGATTCGCCGCACCGCAGGTGACCCCGGCCCCCACCTTCATCGAGCTGTATACGCCCAAGCTCGTGACGGTGCTGCGCGAAGGGTACGATTTTTCCAGGTTCCAGCGGGATCTGGTTGCGGGGCTCACAGTCGCCATCGTTGCCCTGCCGCTATCCATGGCCATAGCCATCGCCTCGGGCGTATCGCCGGACAAGGGGCTGTTCACTGCCATTGTCGGCGGATTCATCGTTTCGGCAATGGGCGGCAGCCGCTTCCAGATCGGCGGACCGGCGGGCGCCTTCATCGTGCTTGTAGCCGCAACGGTCGCCCGGCACGGTGTCGACGGCTTGCTGCTCGCGACCATGATGTCAGGGGTATTCCTCATGGCGGTCGGCTACCTTCGCCTTGGCACCTATATCAAGTTCATTCCCTACCCCGTGACGGTGGGCTTTACGGCCGGGATCGCGGTCATCATTTTTGCAAGCCAGCTACATGATCTCTTCGGCCTGACGCTGAACGGCAACGAACCGGGGCAGCTGGCACCCAAGCTTGTTGCGCTCGCGGGGGCTGCCGACACCATCAACACCGCGGCCGTCTTGGTGTCGTTGCTGACAATCGGCGTCATCCTGGGCTTGAGGCATTGGCGACCGGGCTGGCCGGGAATGCTTATCGCGGTTTTTATCGCTTCCATGGCAGCGCTGTTACTGGCCCTGCCGGTGGAAACCATTGGCACACGTTTCGGCGGCATCCCGCGCACGCTGCCCGCGCCTGCGCTTCCGGAGCTGTCGATCAATAAAATGCTCGCCGTGCTGCCGGCAGCGATTTCCTTCACTCTTTTGGGCGCAATTGAATCCCTGCTGTCGGCCGTGGTAGCCGATGGGATGACCGGACGGCGGCACCGCTCGAACTGCGAGCTGGTGGCGCAAGGCTTTGCGAATATTGGCTCCGCGCTGTTTCAGGGCATCTGTGTAACGGGGACTATCGCGCGCACCGCCACCAATGTGCGGGCGGGCGCCTACGGACCCGTCTCGGGCATAATGCATGCCGTGTTCCTGCTGGCTTTCATGCTGCTGGCGGCGCCTTTTGCCAGCTATATCCCGCTGGCGGCACTTGCGGGCGTGCTGGCCGTTGTCGCCTACAACATGGTGGAAAGAGAAGCGTTCGCCACGCTGCTACGCTCCTCCCGGGGCGATGCGATCGTGCTACTGGTCACATTCCTTCTGGTGATTTTCCGCGATCTCACTGAGGGGATTGTCGTGGGCTTCGCTCTGAGCTCAATGTTGTTCATTGACCGCATGGGAAAGAGTGTGGCGCTGGAAGCCCATTCTCCCCTAATGTCCGACGACATGGCGGACAGCGCCAACGGCAACCGCCATCCCTATGACCCGGAAACAGAAAACGAAGCCGACACTGTCGTCTATCGCCTGAGCGGTGCGTTCTTCTTCGGCGCGGCATCGACAGTCGGCGGGGTTCTTGACCGGATTGCCGACCAGCACCGCAATTTCGTTCTTGATTTCTCAGCCGTCCCGTTCCTCGACTCGACTGCTGCGAACATCATCGAAGGGGCCGCCCGTAAGGCGGAGAGGGCGGGAATTCACCTCGTCATAACCGGCGCGTCCCCCGCGGTCCGGCGCATGCTGAAAACACACCAGGTCAAGCCTCCCCATGCCGAGTACGCGGTTTCGATCGATGCGGCGCTCGAACACCTGTCTTCACAGGAGAAGGCAACCACCCCCTTGCAGTCAGCCTCAGACTAGGCTGGTGCCCTTCTTTATCGCTGGCTCGTCTGCGGGATGGCCTGCAGTGCCTTGGCAGCTTTCGGTGAATTGGTCCACGAGCATCCAGGCCGATGACATCACGCAGATGAAGAGACGTGCCGGGGTCGGGGGAATTGGACCTGCGCGACCTTCACAACCGCTTTTCACACAGCAGGGACAATTCCCGCCTTGGCCAGACCCTCTAGCAGGTGCTTCTGATCGTCGTGCCCCATGCTGCGCATGCGGATCACCTTGGGCAGATCCGTCAGGAAATCAGGTGCCGAGGCGGCGAACCAGGCGCGCTCCGCTTTCGCCGCATCCTCCCGGCCGAGCTGCCGTAGGTAGCGGCGGCGATGAGGTGGTAAATCGGGTTGGCCGTCAACCGGGCCTTGTCGATGAAGGCACCGGCTGCCTTGTAGTCGCCCATCATGTAGTAGCAGAGCGCGACCAAGAACCACTCAACTATGGCGTACAAGGTCACCCGTCCGCTAGCTCCGACTGTCTGACAATGCAGAGCAAGACCCGAGTATCACTCTCGGCCGGCCGCCTTTGGCCAGCGGCTGTCGGGTTCAGTTTCTTCTCGGAAGCGAATGGAGTATCGTCGCGAGACATCGGAGATTGAGCGAGATGTCGCATTCTCCCCACGAGATATCCGGGAATAACGAAACCCTCGCAGCCGCTCGAAGGGAGCCTAGCCATATCATACTGGCGACGGACTTCAGCGCTCGGTGCGATCGGGCACAGGATCGGGCCGTGCAACTTGCTGTAGGATGGAACGCCAGCCTGACCGCCGTTCACGCCCTCAGCGACATGGGTCTTACGGATGACACATCGCTGCGCGACGCATATCGCAAAGCCGCGATGCGAAACGCGGATCTGCTCCGAGAGGAATTGGCGTGCATCGAAGGCCTCCGCTCGTCCGTGGTCGTCGAAGAAGGCCCTGTCGAGGCCGTGATCCTGGCAGCGGCAGGAAGTGAGCGGGCCGAACTGATTGTGACCGGCATAGCAAGGACAGGGCCGCTAACGCAGGTGTTGATAGGCAGTACTGTCACCGGGCTCGCGCGGACGTCCCCGGTTCCGCTTTTAGTCGTGAAGAAGAAGGTGCTGGACACTAATGAGAGGGCAGCGGTAGCGACGGATCTATCCGACTCATCCAAGCCGGCGCTGGCAGTCGCCTTGAGATGGTTTTCGCTTCGGCATCTTGCTCTTTTTAATGCGTTCGACGCGCCATATCGCGGCTGGGTGGACGATAGAGCAGCCTACGACAGTCAGTTCGAGACGTCCGCGATCGAAAATTGCCGCAGTTTCATCAGAGACGTGGCCGGAGAGAACGCGGACGCCAACTTCGATATCATCGCAAGGTACGGCGATCCAGTGACTGGCCTCCAGGTTCTAGTCGAACGAATCCGACATCGACCTAGTGATAGCAGGGACCCACGGAAGGACAGGCCTAATGCACGTCCTTCTAGGCAGCGTGGCGTCGCGCATCCTGCATGAAGTCCCAAGCGACGTGCTGGTTGTTCCGAGCCGACCGCGTTGACTACAACAGATGCTTCGGACGCTGATGAGACGTGCTGCCATTGTGCGCTCGTTGGTACTTGGCCACCTCTACCGAATGCGAGGTTGGGCGAGCCTTGAACGACGGCACGGTTGAGGCCCGAGCTAGACTATGGCCAAACCAATTCGAAGGGCGCGTCTTTGTGAAGTCTGTGACATTGCCTTCACTAGGGTCCATATTTCGGCTGGGCGTGGCGGTTCCGCGATGTCGAAAGGATTTTCCTATGGCCAAATTTGAGGTCGGCTACCTTGTCGGCAGCCTAGCTTCTCGTTCGATCAACCGCCGGCTGGCGCTGGCTCTTGTCAAGCTCGCTCCGCCTGATCTAACGCTTACGGAGATCCCAATCCGCGACTTGCCGCTCTACAGTTACGACTACGACTCCGATTATCCGGAAGTGGCGAAGCTGTTTAAGGAAGCCATTGCTGATGTTGACGCCGTCTTATTCGTCACGCCCGAATACAACCGGTCCATACCAGGCGCCTTAAAGAACGCGATTGACTGGGCAAGCAGACCTTACGGCCAAAACGCGTTCACGAGAAAGCCGTCCGCGGTAATCGGAACGTCTCCCGGTTCGATCGGAACGGCAGTAGGCCAGCAGCATCTGCGCAGCGTTCTCGGATTCTGCAACTCGCCGCAGATGAACGCGCCGGAAGCCTACATCCAGTTCACTCCGGACCTCATCAGCGAAGAGGGAGTAGTTTCCGACGAATCCACGGCCGAGTTTCTCAAGACCTATATGGCTGAATTCCACGGCTTCATCGAACGGGTGCTTACAGTGCTCCCGCGCCAACGTTGATGAAGATGAAAGTGTGCTTGGCATTCCCGCCGATCGGTCCCACAGAGTCGCGGTGCGGGCCGCTCGCGCCCTTATTGGTCTGCTGTGATGCGCCAGATCGTATTTGCAAGATCGTCCGCAACGATTAACGCCCCGCGAGGGTCCACAGTCACCCCCACCGGGCGGCCACGGGCATTGCCTTCCGCAGTCAGAAAGCCAGTCGCGAAGTCGACCGGGTCCCCCGCTGGTTTCCCGTCTTCGAACGGTACGAAGATCACCTTGTAACCGACCGGAGGAGTGCGGTTCCAACTTCCATGCTCGCCGACAAACGCACCGTCGGCGAACTCGGCTCCCATAGAGGGCATCGAGAATGCAAGGCCGAGCGCCGCCACATGCGATCCGAGGCTGTAGTCCGGACGGATCGCGGCCTCAACCTTTTCGGGATTTTGCGGCTGCGCGCGGGGATCGACGTGCTGGCCCCAGTAGCTGTAAGGCCATCCGTAGAAGCCGTCCTCTTGAACGGATGGTGAGATAGTCGGGAACCAAGTTAGGACCGATTTCATCCCGCTCGTTTACAACCGCCCACAGCTGGCCGGTGCCAGGTTGCAAAGCAAGAGCCGTGGGGTTGCGCAATCCAGTCGCGTATTGTTTGTGCGCTCCCGACTGTAAATCAACCTGCCACACCATTGCTCGATCGACTTCAGCATCCATCCCCCGCTCGGTGATATTGCTATTCGAGCCAATGCCTACGAATAGGAAGCGGCCGTCAGCGCTGGCCGTCATCGCCTTCGTCCAATGATGGTTTATCGCAGATGGCAGATCCGTCACCTTCACAGGCGGCCCGCTCGCTTCGGTCTGACCGTCACGGTAATCAAAGCGCACTAGCGCGTCCTGGTTCGCCACATATATGACCCCATTCACGAATGCGAGGCCATAGGGCGCATTGAGATTGTCGGCGAAGATGCTGCGCTTCTCGTAGACGCCATCGCCGTTTGCGTCATTCAGCAGCGTCAAACGATTGCCGCCGCCTACGTCGGTTTTACCGAGTCCTTTGATGTAGTTCGCGATGAGGTCTTTTGGCCGCATCACTGGCGCGCCGCCGCCGGAGCCTTCGGCGATCAAGATGTCACCGTTAGGAAGCACCAGGGTCTGGCGAGGGACCGCCAGATCGGTAGCGATCGGTTCGATCTTGTAGCCTGGTGGAACTGTGGGCAGATCGTCGCCCCAAGCCGCCGGAAGCGATATCGTCATGTCAGGCAACAGGCCTCGGTAGGGCTGAGGTAGATCCGGGTCCGCACCATACTGCAACGGCTCGGGTTCGTCGCCGCAGCCGACGAGAAGGGCGGCACAGGCTACAAGCAGAAGGAGCTCGGCGCATCACGCCACCTCCACAGAGCGAGCACCGGAATAGCCAGTCAAGGCTGCCGCGAGCGCGAGAAGCATCGTCACCACCGATAGATAAAGGCTTTCAGGCATGATCGCCCAGGCGTCCTTGGCGTGGACGAGGGCGTTGATGAAGCCGATCAGCCACATGATGGCCAGGAGTGCGAAATAGATTAGTCGCCTCTGCTTCGGTCTCCCCGGAACCGGAACAGGTCGACCAGCGCCCACAGCAAGGCGAAGCCGCCGCCCAGCAGACCTCCGGCGATCAGCCATGACGAGAAATTTGCCCACTGGATCTGGAATGTTCCCCAGTATGCGAAGTCACTCACCAGCGCGGCAAGGAACAGCGGGAACGGAAAGGCGAGAAGGATCGCATGGACCGGATGGAGCGTCCTCTAGTACGTCCTGGCGCGGAAACGGCAGCCATGTCGGCTCCTCTACTCTAAGGCCGGGAGGTTCCTCCGGGCGAGACCACGTGTAGACTAGCGCGCGCCCTCCACATAGTCCAGCTTGGTGGCGGAGCTTGACTTTTCGTCCTTGCCACCCCACGTTCAAGACATGTTGACCGACCACTTTACTCTTCTCCTTAGGCGGGTGTGCCCCATCGCGGGCACCTGACCCCCGGCCAGGTCGCGTCGCGCCCCGGTCGCGGGGCATAGGCCAGTTTCCCCGACGCGGGGATACGTGAGCCGTACAAAGCGACATCAATCCAAAGACGAAAATAACGCCGCGGGCGAATTGCGCCCGCGGCCCAAACACTAGGAGGCCGAGATGGCTCCCGAGAACAAGAGACAGCGCAAGCCGGCGATAACAATGACGCGCTCCGACCACGAGCGGCTGTGGCGGCTGGCCGAATCCTATGCGGTGAGAGCCCCCGATGTCGCGGATGTGCTCATGGCAGAACTCGAACGCGCGCGCGTTGTCGAAGACGCGCGCATCGCGGCCGATGTCGTTCGCATGGGTTCTACCCTTCGCTTCACCAGCGATCTTGGGGAAGACAGGCGCGTGACGCTGGTGTTCCCTGGCGAGGCGGACATTGCCGAGGGCAAGATCTCCATCCTCACGCCGATTGGCGCGGCGCTGATCGGCCTTTCGGCCGGACAATCGATTGACTGGACCGCACGTGACGGCCGTATCCACCGTCTCACGGTCGAGACGGTGGAGGCATCGGGTACGATTGCGGCGCCATTGCGTCCGTTGAAGTGCGGCCGGTGTCATGACGAAAGTCCTGGCCCCCTGCCGCCTCTCGCTCTTCGGAGGCTGCCTCATCGCAGGATCGTAGCCCCTGCGCCGCCGCGTGCGGCCAGGGGATTTCTCCATTTCGTCTTCAATGCAACCGCTCCCAGAGCGGAGCGATGGAGAACTGCGATGGCGACCGAAACCTGTTTTCTGACAACCAAGGATCTGCACCATCCTCGAGGGCATGCGCGACCGTTGCCTTGGTAGGGACGACCCGTTGGCGCCGATCCTTAAGAGGAAGATCGAGATCGCCCTGGTAGTCTTTCGTGAAGATGTTCCCGCTGAACGTCGCGACGCTGAGCAGCCGCGTCACATTCAGCGTCGACGGGCGCAAGCGTGACACCCGCATCCTATCGCATGGGCATATGGCATCTTCTATCGGGGCTGTTCCTGCCGATCACCAGGCCGTGGGGGCTGGCCCTCCTTGGCCTTGCCGAAGGCCAGGACTTCCTGCTCGCGGACCACGAAGGGCGAGAAGAGCAGAGTCGTGCTTGAAAAGGTACATTATCAGCCGGAAGCCGCGCGGCGCGGTAAGGAAGCCATGGCCAGCCTTTCGGCTCCCGCGCAGAAGAAGCCGTTGCTGACGTCGATCAGGGGTGCGTTCCACCACCTACCGCGGCAAGTTGCCACTGGACCCGACGATTTCGACGACCCTGGACCTTCTGCTGCGTGAGTCCAATGCGTGAGGCGGCGAGGTGGAGACCTGCCCTCTTGGGGTTTGCACCGGCGTCAAGAAGCCCGGACGGATGGATACTTATCAGCCGGAGGTTGGAATGATCTCATATCCGGACTTGCCACGCGTAGTCATACCTGCAGGTGACTACGGGCGTCTGCAGGCGATCGCCCGCTCGCTCGCCGAACAGTCTCACCCCCTAGCCGCACCCCTTCTGCAGGAACTCGGCCGCGCCGAACTGCGCGATCCCGAGGCTATTTCGGAAGACACGGTGTCGCTAGACCGCTTCGTCACCTATAGGACCGCAGCCTCGAAGCGGCCGGAACGGAGGCTCCTGATCCATCCAGAAGACGGGATGTGGCCGCCCGCAGAAATGTCCGTGGTCACGCCTCTTGGAATCACCTTGCTCGGACTGTCGACTGGCGACCGCGTGCCCATGATCGGCAGTCGCCTACGCGAGCCGCCTTGGGTCGAGGTCGTCGCGGTAGGCCCGCCGGCAACAGGCGGTATTGTGCGCCGACCCAGCTTCGCGGGCGGAGTTCCCGTCGTTGGCGGATCAACACCGATAGCTTAAAGAGCAGCATGGTGCCGCCGGGTCTCAAGGAGAGTGATGGAGTTCTACGCGCTACTTCTGATCATAGGCCTGCCTTTTTTGGCCGGCTTGGCGGCAGTCTTGCTTCCGTCAGATTCGCGCACGCCTGTGACGTGGCTGGCGGGAGCCACGACTGCGACCTGCCTATCGCTGACCATCTCGCTATATTCGTCAGTCAGCAATGGGAACACCGTCCGGCACCGGATGGAATGGATTCCGTCGCTCGGACTCGACTTCACTCTCAGGATGGATGGCTTCGGCTGGATTTTCGCGTTCCTGGTCAGCGGGATCGGATTCCTCGTCGTCGTCTACGCCCGGTACTACATCTCGCCTGAGGATCCGGTCCGACGCTTTTATCTTTTCTTCCTGTCGTTCACAGGGTCGATGCTGGGTGTTGTCCTCTCCGGCAATCTGATCCTCCTGGTGTTCTTCTGGGAACTGACTAGCATCTTCTCCTTCCTGTTAATCGGCTACTGGCACCACAACCAGGCGGCGCGCGACGGCGCACGGATGGCGCTGACGATAACCGCACATGGGCGGTTTAGCACTGCTAGCGGGCTTTCTCGTCATCGGCCACATAGTGGGCAGCTACGATCTCGACGCGGTTCTGGTGTCCGGCGCCTCGATACGCGGCCATGATCTCTACGTTCCGGCGCTGCTGCTGATCCTGCTCGGAGCGTTGACCAAGAGCGCACAGTTCCCCTTTCACTTTTGGCTGCCCAACGCTATGGCCGCCCCAACGCCCGTATCGGCGTTCCTGCATTCGGCGACCCTGGTGAAGGCAGGCGTCTTCCTCCTGGCGCGGCTCTGGCCGGTTCTCTCGGGCACGCCGGAGTGGTTCACGATATTGGGGCTGGTGGGCATGGCGTCGTTCGTGCTGGGTGCCTATCTCGCGATGTTCCAGCAGGATCTGAAAGGGCTGCTGGCCTATTCTACGATCAGCCATCTTGGGCTGACCACGCTGCTATTGAGCCTCGGCAGCCCTCTTGGCGCGGTCGCCGCCATATTCCACATGCTCAACCACGCTACCTTTAAAGCCTCGTTGTTCATGGCGGCCGGGATCATTGATCATGAGGCTGGCACGCGGGACCTGCGGCGACTGAGTGGCCTTTTCCGGTATATGCCGATCACAGGTACGTTGGCCATGGTGGCAAGTGCAGCCATGGCTGGCGTGCCGCTGCTGAACGGCTTCCTCTCCAAGGAAATGTTCTTTGCGGAAGCCGTAGAAACGCATGCCAATTCTTGGGTGGACACCATCGCGCCCTATGCGGCCGTGCTCGGAAGCGCTTTCGCGGTAACTTACTCCATCCGGCTCATCCACTCGATCTTCCTTGGTGCGCCGCCCGAAAGCTTCCCGCGCGAGCCTCACGAACCGCCGTTCTGGATGCGGTTCCCGGTCATGTTCCTGGTCGTCGCGTGCCTCGTCGTCGGCATTATCCCGGGCCTGACCATCGGGCCCTTCCTGCATGTCGCAGTGTGGTCGGTGCTAGGCGCCGAGACGCCCCAATACAGCCTGGCGGTCTGGCACGGCTTCACCATCGCGCTTGCGATGAGCGTGATCGCGCTGGCCGGAGGCGCGCTGCTGTATCTGGGCGCGGGCGATTACCTCGAACGCTCCGAAAGGCCCCCGATTTTCGGCCGGATTCAAGGCCATCGCGTCTTTGAACGGGTGACGGTAGCGATCTCATGGCGATGGGCGCGCCTCGTCGAGGAGGTATTCGGCACTAGACGTTTGCAGCCGCAGATGCATCTGCTCATTGCAGCCGCGATCGCTGCGGGCGCCATTCCGTTGATCCTCGCTTCGGGTCTTGGCTTCGGAGGGAGCGGCAACGGCACGGGGGATCTCGCATTCGCCGGGCTCTGGTGCGTCGGGATGACCTGCGCGGTCGCCGCCGCCCACCAGGCCAAGTTTCACCGCCTCGCTGCTCTCGCCCTGCTGGGAGGAACAGGGTTGGTTACCTGCGTGACCTTCGTCTGGTTATCGGCGCCGGATCTTGCGGCGACCCAGCTTGTCGTTGAGATCGTCACCACCGTCCTCATCCTGCTCGGCTTGCGCTGGCTCCCCAAGCGCTCAGAAGCGCTGGTCGAGCGGAGCGGCGTCCTCCCACGTCTGCGCCGTTTCCGCGACCTGTCGCTGGCCGTCGTAGCCGGAGCGGGCATGACCGCGATCTCATACGCTGTCATGACACGCACGCCGCCTGACTCGATCGCGGACTTCTTCATCGAGAAGGCCTACAGCGAAGGCGGCGGACGCAATGTCGTCAATGTGATCCTGGTCGATTTCCGCGGCTTCGACACGCTTGGCGAGATCACCGTCCTCGGCATCGTCGCCCTGACCGTTTTCGCGCTGCTACGGCGGTTCCGTCCGGCGCCGGACAGCATCGAGCGGCCCGAGCAGCAGCAGGTCCAGCGGTCCTATGACGAGGCGGAGCCGGACAGGGAGGCTGGCGCGCCCGCGGCCCAATATTTGTACGTGCCGTCGGTGATTATGCAGTGGATGTTCCCGGTGGTCATCTTGCTGTCCGCCTACCTCTTCCTACGCGGCCACGACGCTCCCGGCGGCGGTTTCGTGGCGGGCGTGGCCATGGCGGCGGGCTTCATCCTGCAATATATGGCAGCGGGAACAGTGTGGGTGGAGGACAGGCTACGAATCCTCCCGGTCGTCTGGATAGGAGGCGGCCTCCTGGTGGCCGCCTTGACCGGGGCCGTTTCGATGTTGCTCGGCGATCCTTTCCTCACGTCATATTTTCAGTATGTCGAGTTGCCGATCCTGGAGAAGGTCCCCCTGGCGAGCGCGACCGTCTTTGACCTTGGCGTCTTCAGTCTCGTCGTCGGCGCCACGATTTTGATGCTGATCGCCATTGCCCACCAGTCGATCCGCCGCCTGCGCGCCGCCCGACTTGAGGAGGAGCGCCGGCTCGAGGAGCGACAGCAATGGAGCTGACGCTCGCAGTCGCAATCGGGGTACTCACCGGCGTCCGGCGTTTGGCTTGTCCTGCGGCCGCGCACATACCAACTCGTCATAGGCCTCTCGCTGCTTTCCTATGCGGTCAACCTCTTTATCTTCAGCATGGGCCGCCTGCGCGTCGGCGCAGCCCCGGTGCTGGGAGCGGACGGGGCAGGGGATCCTACAAACTATGCGGACCCGGTTCCGCAGGCGTTGGTGCTCACCGCCATCGTGATCGGCTTCGCCACGACGGCGCTTCTGCTGGTGGTCCTGCTCGTCGCGCGCGGCCTGACGGGCAGCGACCATGTCGATGGGCGGGAGTCGCGTTGATGGATTGGACGAAGCACCTTCTCATCGTGCCAATCCTGCTGCCGCTCGTCACGGGCGCGGCGCTTCTACTGATCGACGAAACGCGACACACGTTGAAGGCATTGGCCAGCCTTACATCTACCCTGGTGCTCCTCGTGGTGACCGTGAAGCTGATGCACATGGCAGATGGCGCGCCGGGCGGGAACGGCGCCCTGTTGTCTTCCTATGCCGTCGCAAGCTGGCCCGCACCTTTCGCCATCGTCCTCGTTTTGGACCGCTTGTCTGCATTGATGCTCGCGCTGACGGCCCTCATCGCCCTAGCTTCCCTGGTCTTCTCGACGGCGCGCTGGCACAGGGCGGGGCCGAACTTCCATACCCTCTTCCAGTTCCTGATGATGGGGCTCGGAGGCGCTTTCCTGACAGGAGACCTCTTCAATCTCTTTGTCTTCTTTGAAGTCACGCTCGCGGCGTCATACGGTTTGCTCCTTCACGGCTCAGGCGCATTCCGGGTGCGGTCCGGACTGCACTACATATCGATCAACCTGGCAGCGTCGCTTCTCTTCCTCATCGGCGTCAGCCTGATCTACGGAATCACCGGAACCCTGAACATGGCCGACCTGGCCGTGCGCTTGCCGGGTTTAGCCGCCGAGGATCGAATGCTGCTACAGGCTGGCGCGGCGATCCTTGGCATCGCCTTCCTTGTCAAGGCGGGCATGTGGCCACTCGGATTCTGGTTGCCTTCCGCCTACATGGCCGCCGCGGCACCGGTCGCCGCGATCTTCGTGGTGCTTACCAAGGTCGGTGTCTACGTGCTGCTTCGCCTATCGCTGCTGCTCTTCGGCAGCCCTGCGGGCGAGCTGACTGGTTTCGGTGGAACAGCCCTGCTCTGGGGGGGATTAGCGACCCTCGTCTTTGCGACGTCCGGCGTGCTCGCCTCGCAGGTGATGGGCAGGCTCGCCGGTTATAGCGTGCTTGTATCCTCGGGAACCCTGCTGGCAGCCATCGGCATGGGGGACGCTGCGGTTGTATCGGGAGCTCTCTTTTACCTCGTAAGCTCGACCTTGAGCACAGCAGCGCTTTTCATGCTGATCGAACTCGTGGAGCGCGCACGCGAACCTGGAGCCGACCTGCTCGTCGTCACCCTGGAAGCCTATGGCGAAGAAGGCGACGTGGCCAAAGAGCACGAAGACGAAGAGGTCGGGGTAGTCATGCCGGGAGCGCTGGCCATCCTCGGCATCTGCTTCGGATGCATCGCCCTCCTGCTCGCGGGCCTTCCGCCCTTGTCAGGCTTCATTGCTAAGTTTGCCATGCTAACAGGCATGCTGAACCTGAATGGGCTGGGGGACCCGATCGAGATCCCGGCGCGCACATGGCTGCTGGTCGCGCTGGTCATTCTGTCCGGTCTGGCGGCGCTGGTCGCCATGATGCGGACCGGCATCCGAACCTTCTGGGCGCCGCTGGAGTCAATCGTCCCACGAGTTCTTGGTGGTGGAGGTGGCGCCCATCCTTGCTCTCCTCGCTCTTTGCCTGGCGATGACAGTAGGGGGAGGTACGGATGATCACCTACACGGACGCAGCCGCCCGTTCCTTGCACGATCCTGAGAGCTACATTCAAGGGGTGCTTGGCACGGGCGTTGCTGGGGAAAGCGCCAGATGAGCCGCGTGTTGCCCTATCCGCTCCTTACCGCAGGCCTGCTGCTGATGTGGATGCTCCTGACGTCGTTCTCCTCGGGGCAGTTCCTCCTCGGCACCGTCGTAGCGGTTGCGGCCTCCCGCGCGATGGCCGCGCTGCAGCCATCCAAGCCCAGGCTGGGACGCTGGCAACTCATCCCGCGGCTCGCGGCAATCGTAGCGCTGGATATCCTGCGGTCGAACGCCGCCGTAGCCAGCATCATCCTCCAGGGCCGCCGCCGGGACCGCGTTTCCGGCTTCGTGGCCATACCGCTCGACCTGCGCGACCGGACGGGGCTGGCCGGGCTTGCATGCATCGTCACCAGCACGCCGGGCACAGCGTGGATAGAATACGACCCTGATACAGGTATCCTTCTTATTCATGTCCTCGACCTGGTCGACAAGGACCAATGGATCGCTTTGATCAAGAACCGGTACGAAGCATTGCTCATGGAGATCTTCGAATGATGGGGAACATTCTACTGTGGTCCGTCATGGGCGCTCAAACCATGCTCGTCACCGCGATGGCCTGCTACGCATACAGGGTGGTTCGCGGACCGCGAGCGCAGGACCGGGTGCTCTGCCTGGACGCCATGTATGTGATCGCCATGCTTCTGGCGCTGACGGTTGGCATCCGCACGGGAAGCCCAGTTTACTTCGAGGCCGCGCTAATCCTCGCTGTGCTTGGCTTCGTTTCGAGCGTCGCACTAGCCAAGTTCCTCATGCGCGGCGAGGTGATCGAATGACCCATGCCGTGGACCTGCCTGCCTGGGCGGCTTTGTTGACAGCAGTCCTCGTACTTCTCGGTGCCGGGCTGACGCTCCTCGGAGCGATCGGAACCCTGCGGTTCGGCAGCTTCTTCGAACGCGTTCACGCGCCCACCCTCGGGACCAGCTGGGGGACAGGCGCCATCGTGATTTCGTCTATCGATCTGCTTCTCGGTGCTGGATTCGCGCCCAGTGGTACACGAGATGCTAGTCGGGATCTTCATGATTGTTACGACTCCGGTCACCCTCATGCTTCTCGCCCGCGCCGCTCTCTACCGCGACCGAACCGAGGGAGACGCCAACGTGCCTCCGCGTTCGCCCCTAAGGTTGCACGACGGGAACCTCCTGAAGGACAGGCGCCGCGACGACGTCCGATGAACGACGTCATCGCGCGGTGGCGAGCACCCAGCGGTGACGTTTTGCCAAGCCCGACCCGAAGCCGTTCGCTACCGTTGCCGCAACAACCTCCTTGGGTTGGCTCGGCGTCTTAGCGTCCAAAGGCCGCAGGCCATCCCCATCGATTGAATTGGCTCCCAGGAATGCCCATATCCCAAGCATGATGATTACTCTAGGTCACCACAAGAAATATTTGATCGTCTCGGCGTCCCTCCTGACGCTTTCGTAGCCCCGAGCGGCTCGGACGTTCCGTCCGTCGTCTCGGGGAGATCAGCCCATTCACACCGATTGACATGCCTGTCGTTCCGAGCCGTTCCATGGCGCGGGAAGCAACCATGCATGTCCGTCCACCAGCCGTGCCCGGATGCCGCTTGCGCCATCCACGCACCCGATTATGAAGGAGGGACAAAGTGTCCGTCATCGAACATTTATTCGGAACTGCCGATCGTGCTTTTATATCGCGCACCCCAAGAGTGACCGTTGCTCAACTCTTCCTGAGAGCAGTCCGCCGCTGGCAGAGCAACCGCGCCATCAACGAGCTCAGCCGCCTGGACGACAAGCAGCTGGAAGACATCGGCATCACGCGGAATGATATCCGGAGGGTGGTCGCAGGTCTTTTCCGACCGGATGAGGTTCCGATCACTGGTCATGCGCCAGTATCGACACCGGAAGACCGCATGAGGCGCGCCGGGGCTTAAAGCCGCCAGTCGGCCAAGGTACTAGTCCAACGGAGCCAACGATGGACACGATTACCAAGACGATCATTGCGGTCGGCTTGTTCGGGCTGATGGTCGTTGCATTCGCGATGCTTTGATCGTCTTTCCGGCGTCGCCCCCACTTTTAAGAAGAAGTCTGGCCAGGTAACTGTCATGCACATGGAGACATTTGTCAGGATTTCGAGGCTTGCTGGGGAAGGTCGTGTCCTTGCCCGGAGCAGGCTCTCCAACCCTGAAACCGCACATAAAAACCTGCTTCGGGAAATTTCTTAAGAATGCGGTTCATTCCGGCGGCGCTTCGCGTCGCCTTTAAATGGAGCGTGACATGAGAATTTTCCCTTCAAGGCGTATTTTCCTTTCATTTAGCCGTTCGTTGCCGAGAGCCACCTTGCGATGCCCTTGGTGCATCGCTTCGGTGGCCGTCCCTGCGGCGTTTGCGGATCAGCCGGAGCCCCACCGCCACCCGTCCAGCCGTCCAGCTTGGTCACAGGTGCGGCTGTGAGCCAGATTTGCGACGAGCGCCCCGGCGTGGCTTTCCGCCCGGACGTGATCCCGATCGTGGCTTCGCTTCCGGAACCGCTGTGGTCCGCCTTCTCGATCCCGAGGTCACTGCGCAAGTGCAAAGCTTCTTCCGGCGATGGCCACGCGAAGATCGGCATGAGGTTGAGCGAACTTGTCAAAGAGCAGGATGTCTTGCTGGGTATGCAGGCAGATCGAAAGCGCGCGGCCCTGGGAGGTATAGCCGCCCGGATAGCGGAAAGAGTTGGCAGGAGCCACGGCGCGGTGTTAGCCGCTTTCCTTCGCCGAGAGCAGCTCGGGCCGACCGCTGTTGGCAACGGCATCGCGATACCGCATGCCCGCCTGGATGGGATCACCGCTCCGGCGGCTGTGTTGGCGACGCTGCAGCGGCCGGTTGCTTTCGGCACGCCGGGCGACGCGTCGGTAGATCTGCTGCTTGGCCTGCTCTGGCCGACATCGGATATGAAAGGATTCGTGCCCACCCTGCTCGGTGTCAAGCGTCATTTGCAGAGCACTGGGCTTCCGGATCTGCTCCGGCGATCCCGGACGCCTCCCGAGGCGCACGCCTGGCTGCAAATCTTCGAGGGAGTGTCGCAGGGGTCGCAATCCACAAGGCGTCGGAACTACGACTTGCGGCCACCGTTCCGGTCTAACGGCAGATCCGCGATGCTCGCTTAGCTTTCGCTTGAACCTTGCGCCCGTCCCGAGAACCTCCTTCTGGCGGGAGCCTGGCAATGTTAGGGTACCCTATCGCTTGCGACTATCCCGCCTTCGCTTTCCAGCCGTGCGATCCGTCTTGCTTCCGACTGAGTGAATTTCAGTCGGACTCCGATGCCGCCACCGTTCTCCTCGATAAAAACGGCCCCGAGCAACTCAAGTGCCGCTTGGAGGGTCGCGATCGCTTCCGTTTCCGGCTTCTGAAGTTTGCGCTCGAAGCCCTCGATGACGGCTTCGTCGATGCCGGATCTTATGCTCAACTTGCCCCGCGTGACTTCAACGAGTGCGCGTCCCGCGCGACATTGCGAACCGGTGATCATCTTGCCCCTCCGTTTCCTTCACTGCAAAGGGTACTTTCCTGGCAGCATACCTCGTTAACAATAACTATGTAGGCCCGTCGGCGATGCTGGCGAATACCTCCGGTCTATCCGAGGGTAAACCTACGGTCTTCGCGACCACAGTCGGATCGGAGTTACAAGACGGATGGGAAAAGCAGGTCGACAGTAGTGCCCATTTCGGGCTCGCTGGAGATCGTTATCGAACCGCCAACCATTTCCATGAACGCGCGCACCTGCGGAAGCCCGAACCCCGTCCCGCGATCACCTTTGGTAGTGAAGAAGGGTTCGAACACGTCGCGGATGATGTCGGCGGGCATTCCACAGCCCTCGTCGCTGACCCTGACGCGAACGTGGCTTATTGTGAGATTGATCCCAGGCTTGTCAGAGCCAGAAACCTGCCTGGTACTGATGTCGATCCTGCCGCCCTGCGGCATCGCGTCCCTGGCGTTGGTGACAAGATTTAGAATGGCAGCGTCGAAGAAGGCGGGATCCAGCAGGCAGTTCGGCAGGTCAGGAGTGAGATCCAGGATGAGACGAACGTCTGGCCCGGCTCCGTACCTTAGGAATGGTTCGAACGTGTGCAGGTATTCGTTCACGTTGCCGATATGCGGATCCAAACTCTGATGCCTGGCGAACGCAAGAAGCTGGGACGTCAGTGCAATCCCTCCGTCGATCGCGACCTTCGACTCCGCAAGGTAGGCGCGCAGTTTCGCGGGATCGTCCCAGTTCTTTTCAGCCAGCCTAAGCCCTGATCCAATTGCTGTTAGCAGGTTCCGGAAATCGTGCGCTATTCCTCCGGTGAGTTCGCCAAGCGCTGCCAGTCTTCGTGTCGCTGCCGCCCGCTGCTCCGCCGCGGTGGCGGAAGGTGGCGGAGCATGAAGCTGGACAGATTTTTCCTGTGTCACTTGGCACCCATTTTGTGAATTGCGGAAGTCGGACGCCGTTGCGTCCTGGGAATCTACCTGCGCCATTCCTAGGCAAACCTCTGGTCGCCATAGAGGCAGATGTCGCCTTTCCTTCGTGTGGCGATCAACAGCAAAGGGAAAGCGAAGGATCAAACGATAGTCCTCGACTTTTTGAGCACCTGGCACGTTTTCGCTTATGAATCGCAAGCCGTAGAGCTGCAGCGCCATTGGCATCGTTATTTTGCTGTGCGGCGATACCGGAGTGTTTACCGGATAGGCTTCTAGGTCCAACGAATGTTATTGCGGTGTGAGTGCAGATTCGCTGCTCGGTATAGCGATCGAGCCTTGCCAGCGCCCGGACTGGACTGTTGGTTTGCGGAGCATCACTCAGCCTTCGTGACAGCCTTCGTGCCGAATTGGTTGCGAACAACAGTATCATACGGTCGGGTCCACCCGATCCAGTGCGCAGTATAGCACAATGGGGGCGCCTATTCAGCGTCGCGGTTTGAAATGGAATGCAAACCAGCCAAGGCGGGCCCGACTACGGTTTCATCCGCATTGGCGGACTGCACCGCGTAGACGGGATAGGAGAATTGCGGCATTTCGGGCACGAGGTGAAGCCGACCGTCCGCCAAGTGAGGCCGCACCGCACTCATCCTGACATAGCCTGAGCCGCCAGCCGAAAGAAGATAGCTGAGCGCAAGTGGGCCCAGATCGAAAGAAAGATCTGGCGCCACATCCGGGAAATTAATGTCATGGTGAAGCGCAAAGTCAGGCCCCCAATCCATATACACATAGTCAGCGCCACCTAGAGGGCGGGATTCGGGATCGGTGGTCACGAGCACGAGCTTTTCTTCGGTGAGCAGGTCGATTTTCAGCCCCGGTCGATGCTGGGGCGCATACATGATCGCGACATCGACCATTCCCGATGCAACTTGATTGATCAAATCCTGCGGTACGTCGACGTGCACTCGAAGCGCGATGTCGCGCAGCGACCGGCGCATCCATAGGACCCAGTCGAGGAGGAGCGGCTGCCAAAGGCTGACCTCGCTGCCCACCGTCAAAACAGCGCGACGGCCCCGGGGGACCGCCACCTGTTGAAGCGTACGCTGCCATAGCTGGACGAACATCGGGGCGTGACGCATGAATTGCTCGCCTGCCGGAGTGAGTGAGGCTCCGCCCTTATGTCGAATGAAAAGAGCACGTCCGAGTTGCTGCTCGAGGCTGCGGATACGGGCGCTCACCGTGGTCTGAGCGACATTCAGCCGCTCTGAAGCCCGAATGAAGCTGCCAGTCGAAACGATCTCGATGAAGGTGCGAGCGAGTTCGATGTCCATCCGGTATAGCATAAAATTTGCATTCAAATGTCAATAAATTTCGTTGGCCGGATAGTAGCCTGCGCGCTACAGCTTGGTGAACCTAACTAACCTTTGCGGACGCGGTTAAAGCGGCGAGGCCACTTTGAAGTTCACGACAACTGGCAACTTATGCGCACGTCACGCGAGGCAATAAGGTGGCATTCGCCCGCCTCGAGAAGGACGGATACGTGCACCCCCATTTGAAGCACGCACAGTGGTTACCGGCGCATCAGCAGGTGCTCCCTGAGCACGACCGCGTCGTTGTGGGTCTCGTCGTGGGCCGCGTAGACAAGCGTGATGGGACCTTTTCGCGCCCAGTCGAGCAACTGGTTGAACTCACCGCGATTTTCCCGGATCTCGGCCGAATATCGCCGGCGGAATTCTTCCCAACGGGCCGGATCGTGTCCGAACCATTTTCTCAGTTTCGTGCTCGGCGCGAGCCCCTTTGCCCAGTAATCGATCGCAGCGTCGGCTTTTCTGACGCCTCGCGGCCAAAGCCGATCAACCAGCACCCGCGTGCCGTCGTCGGCTGCCGGGGCCTCATACGCCCGCTTCAATTTCACCCGTTCCTCGGGGATTTTTTCGCTCATCGATTCCGCTCCCGCTCTGCAACTTACTCAACAAAATAGAGCGCGCAGCCATGACTGCGACGCCCTTCATCGTGGAAACCGATCTGAGGGAACGACAACCAACCATCAATGGACGCGGATCTTTCAAGGAGAAAGCAAAATGAGGTTCTTTGTTGATACGGCCGATATTTCAGAGATCCGAGAGCTTGCTGCGGCGGGCGCTATTGATGGGGTGACTACCAACCCGTCTCACATCGCAAAGACCGGCCGACCGATCCGTGATGTGCTCGAGGAGATCTGCCAGGTAGTTGGGGGTCCGGTCTCGGCGGAAGTGACCGCAACCGACTTTGAAGGCATGATCGCCGAGGGAGAGCGCCTGTCCCGGATCGCTGCCAATGTAGCCGTCAAAGTGCCGTCTACCTGGGACGGGTTCAAGGCCTGCCGGGTGCTCCGTCAGCGTGGCAACTCGGTTAACGTGACGCTTTGCTTTTCAGCTAACCAGGGACTTCTCGCCGCCAAAGCAGGTGCGACCTACATTTCTCCCTTCGTCGGCAGGCTCGACGACCTAGGTCTGGACGGGATGGAGGTCATCCGCGAAATTCGGATGATCTATGACAACGACAAATCCTTTAAGACCGAAATCCTCGCGTCCTCAATGCGCACGCCTCTGCACGTCAAGTTGGCGGCGATGGCAGGCGCCGATATCGCCACCGTGCCGCCTGCGGTTCTACGAAATCTCGCTGAACACCCTCTCACCGAGAAAGGCCTCGAGGCCTTTCTTGCCGACTGGAAGAAGACCGGGCAAGCGATCTTGTGAGTGTGGCAAACAATAAGAGCCTATCACAAAAGTTGCACTTATTTGACGATTATATTCGTTTGCGTGTTCGGTGAAAGGCCTCCAGACTGCGTGTCAAGGCTCTCAGCGCTCCGAGTTTGAACCGTAAAGGGCGCACACCACTCGCCGTTGCATCCATCTTCCGGATCTCGAGCCTAGAGGCCGAGGTGGCGATGGAACATTAAGGGGCGGCGTTGCGATCACGATCACGGACGCCCAGAAGAAGTCGCATTGTGAATGGCGGAACGAATACCGCGTATTCGAAAGGAATAGACCCATGGCCATAATTACGCAGGAACCGAACACGATCAGCGCCAGGAGCAGGGTCATGCCTCCGCAGCGCTATTCGGCGGTCGTCGAACTTAAGGACGAGGCCGTGGACAGAGAATTTAAGGACGAGGCCGTGGACAGAGAAGCGAAACAGAAGCCACTTTCCGTTGACATCTATGCGGTGGGCAACAAGTGGTATTGCAGTGTTCGGTGCGGCGACAAGGAGACCCAGCCCATGGGGCCTTATAGCAAACAACAGGCAGAGCGAATTCAGGACGTCCGAAGAATGCTGATCGCAAAGGGGGGTGCTGCTCGTCTCATGTTTGAATAGGGTGAGAAACGACAGGGCACGCCAGCCAGGGCGAAATTCGCAGGCGGTCTGTCGAACCTACAATGAGAAGAAGCCGCTCCGCCGCTTCAAGCTAGTTCATTGCTACCCCCTTCCATTTCGGCGGCCGGCTCAAGCCCATTCTCTCCGGACTCGATCGAACTGCGCAAGGCGAGGTTAGCTGTTGACCCCAAGGGTCCCCTGCTGTTCTCTGCGGAGGGAAGCGAGCGGACATAGTGACACAGTGACCTAGTAGACCTCCTAGCTCTCTCCGCCCTTGGAGTCCCGCGGGGCGGAAAGGCGAGCTAGCGTTCAGCGGGGTCATGTCCGACTACCCGTTCCGATCAGCGCTCCCGAATAGACCGACGCGTTGCTTGAAGGTGCGGGGGAGTGACATGAAACGAACAATCCTGCTCGCGCTCGCCGCTCTCTCGCTAATAGCGTGTTCGCCCAGTGCGCCCAGTGAACCCAGCGAGCCCATCCAGCCCATCGAAAAAGAACTCCGCTCCGAGGGCGACATGCTCGTGGGCCATGCCAAGGTGACCGTCTTCCACGACGAGAAGCGCGGCGTCGTCTGCTGGCTTTACAACGGCTACACCGAGGCCGGGCTCTCGTGCCTCCCAGAGGGACAGGTGAAAGGGAACTGACCTGGCTGACCGCAACGTTCGCGCGGCGGCCATTCCTAATCATGCGCCAACCTCAAACTGGAGGAAGCGCCTTTGTCGTGCAGTAGTAGTCCAATTCCATTGAGGGTTTTGAAAGACAGCCGAATTTATGAACGCCTCGATATCACTGAAAGGCTTCCGCCCCCGTCATCGGGGAGGGACGGCACCTGCCCCTCTGTATGCTCCATTGGAATCCTCTGCGCCGCGCAGCCCGAGCCTTCAGACTGCGGCAGCTCAGTCTTCCTCCTCGCGCCAGTCCCGCAACGTCGCGTGGCGCAGCGGATCCTCGCCGCGCAGGTAGCGCACCCGCCCGGCCAGCCCTGGCTTCAGCCAGTCAGTATCGGTCGCCTTGACACCCTTCGGCGCCTGGCCGCGCATTTCCTTCGACGCGCTCCCAAAGCCGCTCGCGGATTCCGATCGGCAGCGTGACGAAGGCGCCGCCCGCATAGCGGCCGTTCTTGGCCATCAGCGCGATTGCCGGCTTGCCCTGCTCGCGGCGCACGCCGAGCAGCTCGAAGTCGGCCTCCTCGAAAGTCTTGACCTTGAGCCATTGCTTGGAGCGGCCGGACTGGTAGCGGCTTTCGGCCAGTTTGCAGACGACGCCCTCGAGGCCGGCCTGGTCGGCAGCGGCGAAAACCTGGTCCGGCGTGCCGGGTAACGCCTCGCTGAACTGGATTTGCGGCGCGCCGTCGGCGATCAGGCGGGCCAGGCGCTCGCGGCGCACCACCAGCGGCAGCTTTCGCAGATCTATGCCGTCGAGTTGGAGGAGGTCGAAGGCGATGAACACGAAACGGCCTGCTTGCCGGCGGCCTAGGGCTAGCTGCAGCTCGCTGAACGATGAGCGGTGCTGCTCGTCGAGCACGACCACCTCGCCGTCGATGATGGCCTGCTCGCAGGGGAGGACTTCGGCGGCCAGGCTGATCGGCCAGTATTTACTCGACCAGTCCTGGCCGTTGCGCGTGATGAGGCGCACGCGCTGGCCGTCCTTGACGATCTGCGTCCGGTAGCCGTCCCACTTGACCTCGGTGATCCACTCGGCGCCGGCCGGCGGCGCCTCGACCAATGTCGGCGCCATCGGCTCCATTTAGCCGAGCGGCTGATCTGTCTTGCCCAACGCGCCCAACATCCGAAACTCGAACCTGTTTCATATGAGGACAGGCGGGCGAAGAGTCGAAGTCAGCTCTGGTTGCAGGCGGCACACGCTGGCATCTGCAAGCAAATAGTTGGCAGTCGGCGACAAGAAAGCGGGAGCACTTCAGTGTAAGCGAGTTGCCTAAGAAGGTTGTTGTGAAATCCCTTCCGCAACCTTCGTCTTTGGGTCCGCAGCCTCGGCTGTCGGACCCATTTTTGCGGGTGGTCTAGGCCGGCATGGCGCCATTGAGTAAACGAAATGCGTGAAAGACAAGCTCGGAAAATCGCGGCGGCCGCAGCCCTATGCGCGGCCTCCCTCCTAACGTCACCGGCCAGCGCAAGGTGGCTCTATTTAGTCGGACCTGAGAGTGCTTTTGAGGACACCAGCGCTAAACCACGCATTCGTGGCAAAGTCTGGCTACGGGCTCGAGTTCCATTGCCAACACGGCGTCACCAAAGTCATTTATCTCACTCCCGAGAAATTGGAGGCCTCCAAGGCTTCGGAGCTTAGCGACTACAATCCGAAGCTGAAGCTACGCGTCGACGATAACTCGATTTTGGATTTGGCGGTCGGATTGCAAGTCGATAGTAGGGGAAAGCTCGCTGCGGGATTTGCTGAGGTTGACATGGATCTGCTTGAGCAAGTTCGCGATGCAAAGCGGCGCGTTGCAGTCGCGATCCAGCTCCAGGACGAGCTCTATCATGAACACTCGTTCGACGCTGTCGGATCTACGGAGGCGCTCAAGCGCCTCTTGGAAAAGTGTGCTACCCTCTCCAAGACGAGCAGAACTGATCGGGTCCGCTACGTGTTGCAGCGGTCGAACCGTCGTCTTCATGCGGTCCCACGCCGCCTCAACCAGTCGGCAGGCCTCGTCGAGGGTCATGACCTGACCACTGGCGGCGCCGTTGCGGTCGCCGAACCTGCCATTGCAGGTCCAGAACCAGCCGCCTGTCGAAATCGAGCTGATGCGGTAGACGCGGCCGATCGAGATCTCGCCGTCGCGCGCCACGTAGTCCTCGGCCTTGTCGTCCCAGGTGCGGGACCAGGTGTACTTGAAGCGGCGAGGGCGCGGATTGCTCATGCCGCCAGTTTGACCATCGAGGCGGTTGGCGCAACTGGCAGGCTCGACGCGGTGAGCCTACGAGATCGGGCCGGTCTCGTAGTGCGTATCGGCCCAACGGGCGCGCCAGTTGACGCCATGCTCCGCAAGTCTGGCATTGAGCCAAGCATCGGCAGGGAGGGAATTATGACCCGTGTGTTCCCGCCATTGGCGAATGATCTTCCCCACCAGCTTGTGGCGCGCTCTAGCCTCGCTATCCCCAAAGCGCTGCACGTCTTCAATGGGCGGGATCACCAGATGCAAGTCTTCGATCTTCTTCTCAAGTTCGGCGAGCTTCGCTGCAATTTCGTTGGGCGGCGCGTCGCCCAGCTTCTCTTTGTAGGCTTCAATCCTCCCTTCTAGGGTAGAAATCCGCTCACTGAACATGAACCGGCCGACCAGCCAGCCAAACCCGAGCACACCGACCGCTAAGGACACGAATGTCTTCGGCGCTTGAAGGATGAGCGCCCATACCTGCTCAATATTGTCGAGCCAGTCCATGCCGGGAGAATAGCCGGCGATCCACTAAGCAAGTGTTAGGCAGTAGGCGTCCCGGCTTGACCCTCGACGATCTTGGAGGGGCATTCGTCCCTGGGCGCACTCTGTCCCTGCCCGCGGAAAGCCCGAACGCTTGGTGCGGTGGCCGTTTGGCCCAACCGAGCGGTCAGGCGCTGATCATTTGAGGAGGTCCCGAAGCCGGAGAAGAACGACATCGAACCGGCCGCCGTCGCCGGCGTTTGAACGGTATTGCCCTTTCTTGTAGGCCTCCCGAGCGAGCTTCTTCAGCCGCTCGGCCGGAAACATCAGGTAGCAGAGCGTTTCGCCGTCCCGCTTGAGCTCATGAACCCAAAGATCGGCTTCCGTCGCGGCAATCCCTGAGGGCCGGCCGTCTTGGCGAAACTCGATACAGATATTACCGGTCTTCTCCCACTGATGACTTTCACTTTTCAACTCGATCTTGCGGATGTTCGCGTGCCCGAAGATGTCCGCCAATCGACGTTCATCGATCAGTGCTTGGTTAAGTTGTAGATCAAATTTTCGATCTCGATTGAACGTAACCTTGCCCGCGGTGCAACCGCGCTTTTCAGTTCCGGCAACGCGAACCATCGGCTTGGATTGCGAGATATTACCTGGCGCATGATTGAGCCCCACTTTAGGCTCAGTTCCAGCATTGAAGGCATTGCGGCTTTCCGCGCGCTTAAGCATTTTCATAACTCTGAACGAATTGAAGATACTCATGTCAGCGACTGGCTACAGTGGATTCCTCTCCAAATAGGGAAGCAAACGCGGAATAAGATGTCCTTGGCCGCCAATCTCTTGTCTTGCGATGCCAGCCCGGGGGCGGGGCCCATCGATACGCGTGCACGAGGCCTGGGACCGGCGCCGCAGCTCTTTTCTAATTTCCGCACAAAAAACTTTGGGCCCGTTACGAAAAATGGCGCCCACGGGCACCTTTTGTAGCCCTTTTAACCGGCTTCGATCTTCGCTTCTTCGGCGGTGATCCGGCGAGCATCGCCCAGAACCCGGCCCAGTCCTTCGATCTCTCCTCGGCGCGCCGGGCCCTCATGTTGCGCATCCTCTCGGCGTCGGTCATGGCGCGCTCTCCGAATAGCGGCCGGCGTCCCGATCGTCCCGGCTTTCCGGCCATTGCTCCGTCGGTCCTGTCTGGATGCTCGAGCTATGATAGGCTGCCTAGCAATGGAAATGGGAGGGTGAAAATGAGAAGTGCTCTTCGGCTCTCTACGGTCATCGTCGTCCTCGCAACATTCTCTGGCGTGGCTCCCTCGGCCGCCGACGAGGCAGAGTTCGACCTGTTCTATACGTCCAAACGCATCGGCGAGCCGCTTGCTCTCGATATCGGGCCGAACAGCCAGCACATCATGCGTCGCTTCGAGCTGTCCGCCATCGATGGGACAAGCTTCGTAGGCGCGACCTCTGCACTGTGCAATCAGATCAAGATCGAGGATCGCTCCACCACGCCGAGCAGCTTTACCTACGACGCATACTGTGCCTGGAAAGACGGTGACGGGGACCTGATCTTCGAATCCTACAATGGTGGCGTTTCCGCTGAGAACTCGGGACCGGCTACGTTCGGAAGCGGTCTGATCAGGGGTGGAACGGGCAAGTTCAAAGGCATCACCGGCGGCTTCGCATGGAGCCACGACGAAACGCGCGGGCGGAAGCGCGGTCTGTACTATCAGCCGAACAAGTGACGTAGAGACAAGCTCCGTGCTGCCGCTTTCCCGGGCCAGCGGCCGCGCCAGGAGCGCCTTCGCGGTTCGGGCCGCCAACTGGGCCTGGAGAAACGTTTCGCGCATGTAGCGGGCCTACTGGCCGTGCGGTAACATAATACCGCCGTGGAATTGGCTCCGGCAGCCGGACGAGATCAACTCCGCCCTCCTGCCGCCAGCGTGGAGGGCTTTTCAATGTCCGATCTGGCCGTGCTCGAAAAGAAACTTGGCGAGATCAAGCAGAGCGTCGTCGGGCTCTACCGGCTCGACCGCGGCAGCGACCACGCCCAGCGACGAACGCCGCCGCCTGGACCTTCCGCCTTCACCCGCCATGCCGTGCTCCGGTTGTGCGGCAATTACAAGGAAGACCCGGTCGACGCCTATGGCCGCCTCTACAGCAGCAAGGCGGTGACCAACCCGGCGATGACCACGGTGCCGGGCTGGGCGGCCGAACTGACCTCGAGCGACATTGTCACCTTCCTGGCCGCCGGGCCGACGCCGGCGCTCTACACGCGGCTGGCGGCGCTCGGCACCACGGTCAGCCTGGCTGGCTCGCTGTCGATCCCTTACCCGGCGGCCGGTGCACCGTCCGGCGGCTGGATCCAGGAGGGCGCGCCGGTGCCGGTGATCTCCGCCGCCATCACCGCATTGAAGCTGACGCCAAGAAAGGTCGCCTCGATCTCCGTCTTCTCCGATGAGCTGCGGCGCCGCTCGACGCCGGAGATCGAGCGCGTGGTCGAGCAGATCATGCGCGCCAACCTCAGCCGTATCATCGATGCGACGCTGGTCTCCGACCAGCCTAGCGACGTGACGCGGCCGGCCGGCCTGCGCTTCGGCATTGCGGCACTGCCGGCCGGCACCTCGATGACCGCCGACCTGGCGGCGCTGGCTTGCGCCGTGCTGGCCGCCGGCGGCACCTCGGTGGCGTTCCTGGTCAACCCGGTGCAAGGCCTCTATTTCGGCACCCTGCCGGGCGACCTCGGCGCCCCGGTGCTGGCCTCGCCCGAGGTGCCGGCCGGCACCGTGATCGCACTCGACCCGACCGCCTTCGTCTCCGGTATCGGCGATCCACGGATCACGCGTTCCAACGACACCACGCTGGCGCTGCTCGACAACCCGTCCGGCTCGCTGATGGCGACGCCGCCGGTCGCCAGTTTGCTGCAGCAGGATCTGTCGGCGCTGAGGGTCATCTTCGACGCTAGCTGGGGCCTCGCCGGCGGCCGCCTGGCGTGGATGGAGGACGTGACATGGTAGACGACCCCAACATCGCCGACGGCGTCCGGTGGACCGACGACAAGACCGGCCAAGCGAAGTGGATGACCGGCGACCAACTAATCCGCTTCCTGCGCTCGGTCGCTGAAGAGAAGGTCGACGGCCGCATGAAAAGGATCGACAGCGCGCTCGAGGGAGCCGTCCGCGGCATGGCGACGGCGTTCGCAACGGAACGAGCGGCGCTGCGCAACCGGGTCGCCACGCTGGAAACCGAGATCCGCGAGATCATGGTCGGCTTCCGGGCTGAGGTCCTGGAACTGAAGCTCGAGCGCGACAAGTTGCTGGGCGAGCTCGAGGCGCTGCCGACCAGGTGGCTGAAGGCGGTGCCGTGAAGGAGCTCGAGGCCAGGGCGAGGCCGGAGGATCTGCTGTGCCGGCTCGCGGAGGGCGAGGAACTGTTTGCGCTCGGCTATCGCGGCGGCAGCGGTGGCGGCCAGCTCCTGCCGGCCTTGTTGCGGGCGGTCGCCACGCCGTCGAGGGCCAGATGCTGTCGCGGCCGGACTGGCGCGCCGACCTGGCGTCCTGGCGCACGGCAGTGCTGACGATCGACAGCGGCTACAAACGCGTGACCCTCCGGTCAGGAGAGGATACCGGCAGCTAGCTCGGGCGGCCGCTCACCGCTTCTGTGGCGGCTGGCAATGCTTGCTGAACAGCTCCTGGATCTGCTGCACCGACTGAAAGCTCGGCTGGCCCGTCATGCCGTTTTCAAACCGCCAGATCGTGGTCCTCGTCAAGCCGCTGGCGCGAGCGATCTCGTCCGGCCGCATCCCGGTCGCCCTCAGACCAGTGATCATATCGGCGAGGCGGTCGCCGATCGGCGGATCGCGGCGGTTCGGCATGGCGGCGCCGAATATGCCACCCCCCGAAGCGAGCACAAAGCCGAGTGTTAGAAAAAACGTTAGAAAACCGTTTTCTCGGTCCTTGCCCGGCTAAACAAATATCCAGCTAAGCCTTTGAAATATTTTGGTGGGTGATGCAGGGATCGAACCTGCGACCCGCTGATTAAGAGTCAGCTGCTCTACCAACTGAGCTAATCACCCACGGGCGCCGCCAAGAGGCAGCGTTGGCGCGGGATATAGCCATCCCGCCCCGTGCTGTCCAGCCCTGCGACGCGACTTCGGGCAAGCGCGCGCGGTCAGCCGGAGAGCGCCTGCTCGAGGTCGGCGATCAGGTCGTCGGCATCCTCGACGCCCGCCGACAGCCGGACCAGCGAATCCGAGATGCCGATCCGGTCGCGCTGGGCGGCGGGAATGGAGCCGTGGGTCATCAGCGCCGGGTGCTCGATCAGGCTCTCGACGCCGCCCAGGCTCTCGGCGAGGGTGAAGAGCTCAGTCCGTTCGAGGAAACGCCGCGTCCCGGCCAGGTCGCGGTCCAGCACGGCGGTGATCATGCCGCCGAAGGCGTGCATCTGGGCTCTGGCCAGCGCATGCTGCGGGTGGCTCTCCAGCCCCGGATAGATCACCCGGCGCACGTCCTTGCGGCCTTCCAGCCAGCGGGCGATCGCCAGGCCGTTGGCGGAGTGGCGCTCCATGCGCAGCGCCAGCGTCTTGATGCCGCGCAGCGCCAGGAAGCTGTCGAACGGGCCGGAGATGGCGCCGACCGCGTTCTGCAGGAACTTCAGCCGGTCGCGCAGGTCGGCATCGTCGCCGACCACCACGGCGCCGCCGACCATGTCGGAGTGGCCGTTCAGGTACTTGGTCGTCGAGTGCACCACGATGTCGAAGCCGAGCTCGAGCGGGCGCTGCAGATAGGGGCTGGCAAAGGTGTTGTCGGCCACCGACAGCAGGCCGCGCCGCCTTGCGAGGGCGGCGACCGCCGACAAGGTCGACGACGCGCAGCAGCGGATTGGTCGGCGTCTCCACCCACAGCAGGCGCGTCTCGGGGCGGATCGCCGCCTCGACGGCTGCGAGGTCGGTGAAGTCGGCGAAGCTCACCTTCAGCCCGGCCGAGCGCCCGCGGACCTTGTCCAACAGGCGGAACGTGCCGCCGTAGATGTCGTCGGTCGCCACGACGTGGGCGCCGGCGTCGAGCAGCTCGAACACCGTGGCGATGCCGGCAAGACCCGAGGCGAAGGCGAAGCCGGCGGTGCCCGCTTCCAGGTCGGCGATCGCCCGCTCGAAGGCCATGCGGGTCGGGTTCTGGCTGCGCGCGTATTCGTAGCCCTTGTGCACGCCCGGGCTCTGCTGGGCATAGGTCGAGGTGGCGTAGATCGGCACCATGACCGCGCCGGTGGTCGGGTCGTGGCTCTGGCCGCCGTGGATGGTGCGGGTGGCGAAGGCCAGGCGGTTCTTGCGGGGGTCGGTCATCTCTTGGCGCGCCGTCTCAGGTGGTTGATCAGGTCGATGCGGGTGATCAGGCCGACGAACTCGTCGCCGTCGAAGACGATCGCCACCTCGTCGCGCTCGAACACCGGCAGCAAGCTGTCGAGCGACCGGTCGGCCTGCAGCGTGTGCAGCTCGCCGGTCATGGCGGTCGCCACGGGCTGGCTGAAGCGGTCCCAGCGGCCTTCGTAGTTGCCCTCGACCACGGCGAGGATGTCGCTCTCGTCGACGATGCCGACCAGCCGTCCGTCGTCGATCACCGGAAGCTGCGAAAGATCGCCGCGGCGCATGCGGCCATAGGCCGTGAGCAGGGTGTCGTCCGGGCCGACGAAGACCGTGCCGCCTTCGCGATGCGCGCGGCGCGACGAGGTCGCGAAGGTCGCCGTGCTCTTCCACCTCGGACAGGCCCTGCTCGGCCAGCCAGAAGTCGTTGAACACCTTGGAGAGGTACTTGTTGCCGCTGTCGCAGACGAAGGTGACGACGCGCTTCTCGACCTTCTGCTCGCGGCAGTAGCGCAGCGCGGCGGCGAGCAAGGTGCCAGACGAGGAGCCGGCGAGGATGCCTTCGCGCGAGAGCAGGTCGCGCACGGCGAGCATGCTCTGCTTGTCGGGGATCGAGTAGGCCTTCCTGACCAGGGAAAGGTCGGCGTTGGGAGGCACGAAGTCCTCGCCGATGCCCTCGACGGTCCAGCTGCCGGCCTGTTCCATCTTGCCGGTCTTGACCAGCGGCGCGAGCACCGACCCGACCGGGTCGGCGAGCACCATCTCGGTGCCGGGCGAGACCTTGGCGAAGAAGCGGCCGAGGCCGGTCAGCGTGCCGCCGGAGCCGACGCCGACGACGACCGCGTCGATCCGCTCCTCGAGCTGCGACCAGAGCTCCGGCCCGGTGGTCGTCTCGTGGGCGATCGGGTTGGCGGGATTGGCGAACTGGTTGACGTAGAAGGCGCCGGGAACTTCCGCGGCGATGGCCTCCGCCATGTCCTGATAGTATTCCGGATGTCCCTTGCCGACGTCCGAGCGGGTGAGCCGGACCTCGGCGCCGAGGGCGCGCAGGTGCTGGATCTTCTCGCGCGACATCTTGTCGGGGACGACCAGGATGATCCGATAGCCCTTGGGGATGCCCACCTGCGCCAGGCCGAGGCCGGTGTTGCCGGCGGTCGCCTCGACGATGGTGCCGCCCGGCGCCAGGCGGCCGTAGCGCTCCGCGTCGGCGATCATCGAGAGCGCGATGCGGTCCTTGATCGAGCCGCCGGGGTTCTGGCTCTCCAGCTTGACGAACAGCCGGCAGCGGCCGGTGTCGAAGCGCTTCAGCTCGACCACGGGCGTGCCGCCGATCAGCTCCAGCACGGAGCCGTAAGGCTTGTCCAACCGCGCCATCGTTCACCTCCCGGGCCGCGACAGGCATCTTCAATGCAGCCCTTCTAATGGAGATAGGGCCGGATGACAGAGGAGGAAATGCTCGGCGCGACCGGCTTTGGCGGAATAGAATTGCTCGCGCCGGCAGCGGCGGGTGGGTCTGACGGTCGCCCGGCTCAGGTGACGCCGAAGCCGGCGTCGATCGGCATGGCGATGCCGTGCACCATGGCGGCGCGGTCCGATAGCAGGAAGAGCACGACCTCGGCCACCTCGTCGGGCTCGATGAAGCGGCCGAGCGGCATCCGCTTGAGCATCGGATCGGCCTTTTGCGGGTCGCTCCAGGCCTTGACGGCCATCGCCGTCAGGGTCACTGCCGGATTGACGCAATTGACGCGGATGCCGTGCGGGCCAAGCTCGTTGGCCATCACCCGGCTCATCGCGTCGAGCGCTCCCTTCGACGCGCAATAGGCGGCATGGTCGACGAAGCCGGTCAGCGAGGACAGCGAGGACACGTTGACGATGGCGCCGCCGCCGCCCTCGGCGATCCGGTGCCGGGCATATTCCTGGGCGACGATCATCGGCGCGCGGGCGTTGACGGCGATCAGCGTGTCGAAGGACTCGACGCTGACGTCGACGAAGCTTTCGAGGATCGTCGTGCCGGCGCAGTTGACGAGCAGGTCCGCCGGCAGCGCCTCGCGGGCGGCGCGGCGGGTGGCCTCGGCGTCGGCGAGGTCGGCAACGATGGCGCGGCCGCCGATGTCGGCGGACAGCGCTGCCAGATCCTCGGCGGTGCGGCTGATGGCGGTGACGGTCGCGCCGCGCGCTGCCGCCAGTCGGGCGATCGCCAGCCCGATGCCCTTGCCGGCGCCGGTGACGACGATGGTCCTGCCTTGGAATTCCTGGCTCATGGCGGTCACCTCGCGCGGCTGCCGGCCAGCTTGGCCTGCAGGATCACCACGGCGAGCAGGAACAGGCCGCGGATCACCGACTGCCAATAGGCCGAAAGCGAAATCCAGCCCAGGCCGTTCTCGAAGTTCAGGATGTTGAAGACCATGGCCAGGAGCATGGCGCCGGCCAGCGTGGCGCCGACCGAGCCGACGCCGCCGGTCAGCAGCGTGCCGCCGACGACCACCGAGGCGATGGCGAAGAGCTCCCAGCCGACGCCTTCGGTCGGCTGGCCGGCGCCGAACTGGGCGGCCAGGATGACGCCGGCCAGCCCGGCGAGCAGGCCGGACGCCATGTAGACGCCGAGCAGGGTGCGCTCGACCTTCAGGCCCATCAGCTTGCGCCGTCGCCTCGCCGTCGCCGATGGCCAGGATGCGGCGGCCGACCGGATGGCGCTCGAGCGCGACCCAGCCGGCGAGATAGACGACGAGCGCGATCCAGGCCGGGATCGGGAAGCCCAGGAAATCGCCCTGGCCGATCTCGGTGAAGCCGGAATCGTAGGAAACCGACACCGACTGGTTGCCGGCCAGCAGCAGCGCCGGTGCCGTAGGCGGCGAGCATGGCGGCGAGCGTGGCGATGAAGGGCTGGATCCTCAGCCTGGTGATGATCGAGGCCGTTGAGCAGCGCCGACGGCCAGGCCGGCGGCCAGGCCGCCCAGCAGCCCGGCCGCCCAGTGATAGGGCGAGAGCAGCGCCGCCACCACGCTCGCCATCGCGGCGGTGCCGCCGACCGAGAGGTCGATGCCGCCGGTCATGATGACGAGCGCCATGCCGAGCGCGATCAGCGCGAACATCGAGTTGTAGCGCAGGAAGGTCAGCGCATTGTAGGGCGACAGGAAATTGTCGTAGCGCAGCGCCCCGAAGACGATCAGCGCGATGCAGCGCGGCGATGACGCCGAGCCGGGCGAGGTCGATGTCGAGCGCGGCGCGAGCGGGCCGAGGAAGGCGAGGCGCGATGTGACGCGGCAGCTCATCGGCTCAGCCTCTGTCGGCGCGCTGCTGGATGAAGACGGCGAGCACGATCAGCCCGGCCTTGACGATCAGCGCCGCCGCATCCGGCACGCCGTTGGCGAGCAGCGTGTAGCGCACGAGCTGGATGACGCAGGCGCCGAGCAGCGTGCCGAGGATGTTGGCGCGGCCGCCGGTCAGCAGCGTGCCGCCGACCGCGACGGCGGCGATGGCGTCGAGCTCCATGCCGAGGCCGACCAGATTGGCGTCGCTCGCCGAGTTGCGGGCGACCACGATCAGCCCGGCGATGCCGGCCAGCGCGCCGCTGATCACGTAGACGCAGCCGCTTGACCCGCTCGGCCGGGATGCCGGCGAGCCGCGCCGCCTTCTCGTTGCCGCCGACGGCGATGATCTGGCGGCCGAGGCCGGTGCGGCGGATCAGGAAGGCGGCCGCGGCGACCACCACCGCCATGATGATCACCTGGGCCGGGATGCCGAAGACGCGGCCGAGCGCGATGAACTGGAAGGCCTCGTTGCGTGAACACCTGCAGATTGCCGTTGGTCAGCACCTGGGCGATGCCGCGGCCGGCGATGAACAGCACCAGCGTGGCGACGATCGGCTGGATCGAATAGCGGGTGATCAGCATGCCGTTGAACCAGCCGAAGCGCGCCGGCGACGACCACCGGCACGACGAAGGCCAGCGCGACGGCCAGCACCGGGCTGGCGATCGGCACGATCGTGCCGAGGAAGATCATCGGCGCCAGCGCGCCGGCGATCGCCATCAGCGAGCCGACCGACAGGTCGATGCCGCCGGTGGCGATGACCAGCGTCATGCCGGTGGCGACGATGACGATGGTCGCCACCTGGGTCAGGTTCACGTTGAGCGTCTGCAGCGACAGGAAGTTGGGCGTGACGGCGAGGTTGAAGAGGATCAGCGCCAGGAAGGCGACGAGCGTGCCGTAGCGGCTGACCCAGACGAGCGTCGCGCGTCGCGGCGAGGGCGCTTCGGCGGGCTTGGCGGTGTCCAGCGTGGTCATGCCGCCTCGTCGTCCTGGTGGGCCATCGCCGCCATCAGCCTGTCCTCGCTGAGTTCGCCTGCCGCGAAGCGGTCGACCGAGCGGCCGTCGCGACAGCACGGTGACGTGGTCGGCCGCGGCGATCAGCTCCTCGAGCTCGGACGAGATCATCAGCACGCGACAGCCCCTCGTCGGCCAGGCCGCGGATCAGCTTCAGGATCTCGGCCTTGGCGCCGACGTCGATGCCGCGCGTCGGCTCGTCGACGATCAGCAGTCGTCGGGTTCATGCACAGCCAGCGGGCCAGCAGCACCTTCTGCTGGTTGCCGCCCGAAAGCTCGCGGATCGGCTGCTCGGGCGAGGCGCATTTGATGCCGAGCGCCTTGATGTAGCGGTCGACGATCTCGCTGCTGCTCGGCCTGGTCGACCATGCCGGACGGATGCAGGCGCGGCAGGACGCGCCAGCGTCATGTTCTCGCGCACGCTCATGTCGGGCACGATGCCCTCGACCTTGCGGTCCTCCGACACGAAGCCGATGCCGTCGGCGATGGCGTCCGCCGGGCTCGGCATAGTGGCGCTCGGCGCCGTCGACGCGGACGGTGCCGCCGTCGCTGCCGGTCGGCGGCATAGATCAGCCGCGCCGTCTCGGTGCGGCCCGAGCCGAGCAGGCCGGCCAGGCCGGCGATCTCGCCGCTGACCGACCGACAGCGAGACGTCGCGCACCCGCAGCCCGGCGGCGAGGTGCTGCGACGTCGACGAAGGGCGTCGCCCGCCGGCCTCGCCGCCGCCGCGCTGCGCTGGCGGTGAAGGCCGTCAGCTCCTTGCCGAGCATGGCCCGCACCAGCTGCGAGCTTGGCGATGTCGCGCATCGGCGCTGACCGCGACCGTGCGGCCGTCGCGCATGATGGTGACGCGGTCGCAGATCGCATAGAGCTCGTCGAGCCGGTGGCTGATGAAGATCGTGGCGACGCCGTCGGCCTTCAGCGTGCGGATCGTGTCGAACAGCACGGCCACCTCGCGCTCGTCGAGCGAGGAGGTCGGCTCGTCCATGATGACCAGCCGCGCGTTCTGGGTGACGCCGCGGGCGATCGCCACCATCTGGCGGGTGGCGGCGCCGAAATCCTCCAGCGGACGCTCGACGTCGATGTCGAGGTTGAAGCGCTTCAGCACGGCGCGTGCGCCGGCGCGCATGCGCGCGCCGGTCGACCAGCCCGAAGCGCGCGCGGCTCGCGGGCCAGGAAGATGTTCTCGGCCACCGAGCGGTGCGGCGCGAGGTTGATCTCCTGGTAGATCGTGGCGATGCCGGCAGCCTGGCTGTCGGCGGGCGAGCGAGAAGTCGACCGTCTTGCCGTCGAAGACGATCGCTGCCCGCGTCGCGGCGATAGGCGCCGGTCAGGATCTTGATCAGGGTCGACTTGCCGGCGCCGTTCTGGCCGACCAGCGCCATCACCTCGCCCGGCTCGATCTCGAGCGCCGCCGCGACCAGCACCTTGACGCCGGAAAAGCTCTTGTCGATGCCGGTCATGGACAACAGCATGGACCTCTCCTCCCGGCGCGCATTCGACAGGACTCGCGCGCGCAATCGCTGGCAATCCGCAAAAGGAAGCCGGCCGCAATCGCTTGCGGCCGGCTTCGCTCAGGAGAGATCAGTAGGCGTTCGCCACTTCGGCCGCGGCGTTGGACGGATCGTAGAACTTGTCGTCGTTCTTCACCCAGGCTCGATCGTCTCGCCCTTGGCGTAGCGCGCCATGGTCTCGAAGGCCTTGGGGCCGAAGCGCGGGTTGCACTCGACGACCGCGGCGATCTTGCCGTCGACGACCGCCTGCACCGCCTCCTTGCCGCCGTCGATCGACAGCACCAGCACGTCCTTGCCGGGCGTCTTGCCGGCCGCCTCGAGCGCTGCGATGGCGCCCATCGCCATCTCGTCGTTGTGGGCATAGATCACGTCGGCGTCGGGATGCGCCTGCAGCAGCGCCTCCGCCACCTGGCGGCCCTTGTCGCGGGCGAAGTCGCCGGTCTGCGAGGCGACGATCGTCGAAGCCCGCCTGCCGCGCTGATCGCCTCGTCGAAGCCCTTCTTGCGGTCGTTGGCGGGCGAGGAGCCGGTGGTGCCTTCGAGCTCGATGATCTTGGCTTGCCGTCCGGCTTGTTCTTGACCAGCCATTCGGCCACGCGCTTGGCCTTCGTCGATGAAGTCCGAGCCGATGAAGGTGACATAGTCCTCGCCGGCCTTGGCGAGCGACTGGTCGACGTTGCGGTCGAGCAGGATCACCGGGATGCCGGCCTTCTTGGCGGCCATCACCGCCGGGAATCAGCGGCTTCTCCTCGCGCGGGGCGAGGAAGATCAGGTCGACGCCCTGGGCGATCATCGAGTTGACGTCGGCCACCTGCTTGGCGGCCGAACCGGCGGCGTCGGTGTAGACGAGCTGGTAGCCGAGCTTGGCCGCCTCGTCCTGCATGCGCTTGGTCTGGGCGATGCGCCAGGGATTGTTGCTCTCGGTCTGCGCGAAGCCGACCTTGTAGGTGTCCTTCTGCTCGAGCTTGGGCAAGTCGGCGAGGGCGACCCCGGCGGTCATGCCGGCAGCGCCGAGCGCGGTGGCGGCGAGCAGAAATATGCGGCGTGTCATGCGTGGTCATCGGCGTTTCCTTCTCCCACGGCCCGGCCTCTCAGGACCGCAGCCAAACGACGAATTCGGCTTCACATCGCGAAATCTTGCGCTAATAATATTAGCAGTCAAGCGCAAATATTAGCACTTGGCGGACTGCGAAGGCGATGCCGCAATCGCATGGCCGACAGATTCCGGGAGCGAACACGCAGACGTCGGCGAGCGGCGGCGCGGCAGGCCGACCATGACCGACGTCGCGCGGATCGCCGGCGTGTCGCAGTCGAGCGTCTCGCTGGTGCTCAACGCCATGACGGGCGCGCGCATCTCGGCGGAGACCCAGGGCCGCGTCTTCGATGCTGCCCGCCAGATCGGCTACGAGCTGCCGGCGACGCGCCGCGAGCCGGCCGCTCGGCGTCGGAGCGGAACACCATCGCCTATCTGGTCGACGAGATCTCGACCAGCCCGCATCCCGGTGGTCAACCTCGACGGCGCCCGCGACTTCGCGTTCGAGCAGGGGTTCCTGGTCGCCGCCCACGTCACCCGCTCCAATCCGGAGCTGGAGGCCTCGACGATCGAAGCGATCCAGCGCGACCGCTCGGTGATCGGCGTCATCTACTCGACCATCTTCACCCGCCATGTGCGCCTGCCTCCGGCGCTCGCCGAGCTGCCGACGGTCCTGCTCAACTGCTATGCCGAACCGCGCACGGCACTTGTCGATCCTGCCGGCCGAGGTGGTCGGCGGCTTCAACGCCACCCGCGCACCTGACCGGGCTCGGCCACCGCCGCATCGGCTTCATCAATGGCGAGCCGTGGATGGACGCCTCGGTCGACCGGCTGAAGGGCTATCGGCAGGCGCTGGCCAGCGCCGACATCGCCTTCGACGAACGTCTGGTCCGCCATGGCGACTGGCTGCCGCTGCTCGGCTACAGCCATGCGCTGGAGCTGCTTTCGCTCGACGAGCCGCCCACCGCCATCCTTTGCGGCAACGATCTGATGGCGATCGGCGCGCTGGAGGCGGCGAGCGAGCGCGGGATCCGAGTGCCGGAAGAGCTTTCGGTCATGGGCTATGACGACCAGGAGCTGGCGCGCTACACGCACCCGCCGCTGTCGACCCTGGTGCTGCCCAACTACGAGATGGGGCAGCGCGCCGCCGAGGCGCTGATCGAGATCGCCGTCCACGGCAAGCCGCTGCGGCCGATGACCATCAAGATCGACGGGCCGCTGGTGCCCCGTGCCTCGACCGCGCTTGCGCCGCGGCCGGCCGAGGCGCGCCAATCGGCGTGACGCAAAAAAATTTTGTATATACATGGAACCAACCTGGAGCTGCGCCGTTTAGGGCTGACGGCGGGCGATCCCCCCACCCCCCACCCCATGCCCGTCGTTCCAAACTCAAAAAGCCGGCCGCAAGGTCGGCTTTTTTCTTGCCCGCCGTCGCGAATTCGGAACCTCTCGCTACCAGACCGCGTTAGGATGATCGTTGCGGCAAAGGCCGCATGTCGCCCGAGGGACACTCCATGGCACCGCGCCCCGCCTGGAAGGGCTATCTGAAACTGTCGCTCGTCACCTGTGCGGTGGAACTCACCAACGCCGTCACGCAGAGCGAGAAGATCTCCTTCAACATCCTCAACCGGAAGACTGGCAACGCCGTGCGCCGCCAGTATGTCGATGGAACGACGGGCAAGCCTGTCGCCGACAAGGACGAGGTCAAGGGCTACGAGACGGGCAAGGACGACTTCCTGCTCGTCGAGGAGGAGGAGATCGAGGCGGTGCAGATCGAATCCTCGCACACGCTGAACCTCGAGACCTTCGTCAAGAAGGAAGAGATCGACCCCATCTATCTCGACACGCCCTACTACGTGACGCCGGCCGACGAGGTTTCGGCCGAGGCGTTCGCGGTGATCCGGATGGCACTCGAAGACAAGAAGATGGCCGGCCTGGCGCGGATCGTGCTGTGGCGGCGCGAACGCCCCGTCGTCGTGGAGCCGTTCGACAAGGGCATGCTGCTCACCACGCTGCACTACGACAAGGAAGTCCGGCGGCCGGAGGAGGTCTTCGACGACATCGACGTGCCCAAGCTCGACCCCAAGATGATGGAGCTGGCCGAGAAGGTCGTCGAAAGCCGCAAGACGGCGTTCGACCCGAAAGAGTTCGACGACAGCTACGAGGCGGCGCTGGAAGCGCTGATCCGCTCCAAGAAGTCCGGCCGCAAGGTGCGCAAGCCGAGCAAGGACGAGACGCCGGAGCGGCCTTCCAATGTCGTCAACCTGTTCGACGCGTTGAAGAAGAGCCTCTCCTCGGAGGATAAGCCGGCCAAGAAGGCGGAAGCCGCCAAGAAGCCGGCGCGCGGCAAGCCGCGCAAGAAGACGCCCGCCTGAGCGCGGCTGCCCCATGGTGGACCTCGACCGATACAACGCCAAGCGCGACTTTCGTGTCACCAGCGAGCCGGCCGGGCGTCGGGCCAAGGGCAAGGCCAAGGCAAGCGGCGGCCTCTTCGTCATCCACAAGCACGCGGCGCGGCGCCTCCACTACGACCTGAGGCTCGAGCATGACGGCGTGCTGTGGAGCTGGGCGGTGACGCGGGGGCCGAGCCTCGACCCTTCCGAGCGGCGCCTGGCCGTGCATGTCGAGGACCATCCGCTCGACTACGCCTCCTTCGAGGGCAACATTCCGAAGGGCGAGTATGGCGGCGGCGCCGTCATCGTCTGGGACGAAGGCAGCTGGGAGCCCGACGGCGACCCGCGAGCGGGCATGAAGAAGGGCCATCTGAGGTTCGAGCTCAAGGGCAAGAAGCTCGGCGGCGCCTGGCATCTGGTGCGGCTGCGCGCACGGCCGAAGGAAAATCGCGAGAACTGGCTGCTCATCAAGTCCGACGACAGCTTCGCCAGGCGCGACGGCGACGTGCTGGAGGAGGCGCCGGAATCGGTGAAGTCGGGCCTCGCCATCGACGACGTCGCCGCCGGGCGCAGCGCGCCCAAGCGGGCCGCCGCCGCGCCCGCCGCTAAGCCGAAGCCGCAAGCCAAACGGGCTCGTGCGAAGTCGCGCGCGGCGATGCCGGACTTCATCCCGCCTTGCCTGGCCCGGCTCGATCCGACGCCGCCTTCGGGCGAGGGGTGGCTGCACGAGGTCAAGTTCGACGGCTATCGCATGCAGGCGCATCTCGAAGACGGCAAGGTCAAGCTCTACACGCGCACCGGGCTCGACTGGACGCACCGCTTCGGCGAGGCGATCTCCGCGGCCATTGCCGGCCTCGATGCCAAGAGCGCCATCCTCGACGGCGAAATCGTCGTTTTGGCCGACAATGGCGTCTCTGTCTTCTCGGAGCTGCAGCTGGCGCTGTCGGAAGAACGCACCGACCGCATGATCTACTACGCGTTCGACCTCCTCCATCTCGACGGCAAGGACCTCACCGGCGAGCCGCTGCTCGACCGAAAGGAAGAGCTGCGCGACCTTCTGGAAGGCCGCGACGAGCAGGGGGCGTTGCGCTTCAGCGAGCACTTTGAGGAAACCGGCAAGGTCATGCTGGCGCATGCCTGCCGCATGGGCCTCGAAGGGGTGGTGTCGAAGCGCGCCGATGCGCCCTATCGAAGCGGCCGCGGCAACGACTGGATCAAGTCGAAATGCACGACCCGCCAGGAGTTCGTGCTGGTGGGCTATTTGCCGTCGGAGGCGGCGGGCAGGGGCGTCCGCTCGCTGGTGGTCGGCTACTACGACGCCGGCGTGCTGAAGCCGGCCGGCCGGGTCGGCACTGGCTTCTCCGGCAAGGTGGCGGCGAGCTCAAGAAGCAACTCGACGCGCGCCGCCAGAAGAATTCGGCCTTCACGGGCGCTGCCGCGCGCGAGAAGGGCGTCGTCTGGGTGGCCCCGGAGCTGGTCGCCGAAATCGAGTTCCGTTCCTGGACGCGCGGCGGTAGCATCCGGCACGCGTCGTTCCAGGGCTTGCGCGAGGACAAGCCAGCCAAAGAGGTGAGCGTGGAGACGTCCAAGCCGGCGCGCCGGCAAGGCCAAGTCGGGAAAGGCCGCCGCCGGTCGCCCGGCGGCGCCGAAGACGTCGGTCGAGCTGTCGAGCCCGGACAAGAAGCTGTGGCCGGAGGCCGGCTTCACCAAGCGGGACCTGCTCGACCACTACGGCCAGGTGTGGCCGCGGATGAAGCCCTACATCGTCGATCGGCCGCTGGCGCTGGTGCGGGCACCCGAAGGGATCGAGGGCCAGCGCTTCTTCCAGAAGCATGCCATGCCGGGCATGAACAAGGCGATCCTTGCCTCGCACGACCCCGAGGACAACGAGGAAGTGCTCTATGTCCGCGATTTCGATGGTGTCGCGGCGCTGGTCCAGATGGGCGTGGTCGAGATCCACATCTGGGGCTCGACCATCGACAAGATCGGCATGCCCGACCAGATCGTGTTCGACCTCGATCCCGATGAGGGGCTCGGCGTGGCGGCGGTGCGGGCGGCGACGCTGGACGTCAAGCGGCGGCTCGATGAGCTCGGCCTGCCGACCTTCCTGAAGACGTCGGGCGGCAAGGGCTTCCACGTCGTCGTGCCGCTCAAGCCGAAGGCCGACTGGCCGACGGTCAAGCAGTTCTCGCTCGATTTCGCCCGGGCGATGGAGCAGACCAACCCGGAGCTCTACACGGCGACGCTCTCCAAGCGCGCGCGGAAGGGCCGGGTCTTCATCGACTATCTGCGGAACGGGCGCGGCTCGACCGCGATCTGCCCCTATTCGAGCCGTGCCAAGCCCAAGGGAAGCGTGTCGGTGCCGGTTCCCTGGGAGATGCTGGAGGGCCTGGAGCCCGACGCGTTCGTCATGGGCAGCGCCCGGCTCGCCGAGGCGCTTGCCGCTCCCGATCCGTGGGCGGATTTCGAGCGCGCCAGGAAGCTCCTGAAGCGCGGCTGATCAGGCGGCTTCTTCGGACACCGCGGAGATGCGGGACAGGCGCCTGACCTCCTCGTCGTTCAGCAGGCCGCCGGCGCGCAGCAGGCCGGCGAAGCGGCCGTTCGACATGGCGAGCTCGTGGAACGCGCCCTGCTCGACGATGCGCCCCTGATCCATGAAGATGACGCGGTCGGCGTCGCGGACCGTGGTCAGGCGGTGGGCGATGATGAACGTGGTGCGGCCCTGGCGCAGGCGGTCGATGGCCTCCTTGACGCGGGCCTCGGTCTCGACGTCGAGCGCGCTGGTCGCCTCGTCGAGCACCAGGATCGGCGAATTCTTGAGCACGGCGCGGGCGATCGCGATGCGCTGGCGCTCGCCGCCCGACAGCTGGCCGCCGCGCTCGCCGACCACGGTGTCGTAGCCCTCGCTCTTGGCCAGGATGAAGTCCTGGGCGGCTGCAGCCTCGGCCGCGGCGTGGATGTCGCCATTGCTGGCGGAGTCGCGGCCGACGCGGATGTTGTCCTCGATCGAGCGGTTGAACAGGCCGGCGTCCTGGAAGACGCTGGCGATCGAATGGCGGAGCGACTTGCGGCTCACCGTGCGCGTGTCGATGCCGTCGACCAGGATGCGCCCGTGGTCGGGATCGAAGACGCGCTGCAGGAGGTTGATCAGCGTGGTCTTGCCGGCGCCCGTCGGGCCGACGATGGCGATCGTCTCGCCTGCCGCGACCTCGAAGCTCACATCGGAGACGCCGTGGCCGCAATTGGGGAAGGTGAAGCCGACATCCTCGAAGCGCACATGGCCGGTGACCGGGCCGAGCTCGACCAGGCCCTCGGGCTCGCGGCCGTCCTTCCAGTCGTCCTCGAGCTTGTAGAACTGGACCAGCTTGGCGCGCGACTCGAACACCTGGTTGACGAAGTTGGTGATCTGGTCGAGGCGGCTGATGAGCAAGGTGGCGAAGCCGGTGAAGGCGACGATGTCGCCGATGCGCAGCTGCCCGTGAGTGACCAGCAGGGCGCCGATCAGCAGCACCACCATCATCGACACGGTCGAGGCAAGGCGGTGAAGGGCGCTGGCCAGGGCCCACCAGTCGAGCACGGGATACTGAGCCCGCATCAGCTGGTCGGTGAGATCCTTCAAGGCGCGCGTCTCCTCGGTCATCCGATTGTAGCTCTGCAGCACCGAGACGTTGCCGATCGAGTCGCTGACATGGGAGAAGACTTTCTGGTGGTGCCCCTCGACAGCGTGCTGGCCCTCCTTGGTCTTGCGCATGACCAGGCGGCCGATCGCGACGTAGAGGAAGCCCAGGCAAAGCAGCACCGCCGACATGCGCAGGTCGAGCGACATGGCGGTCGGCACCAGCAGCGCCAGCGCGACCACGGTCGCCAGGTGCTGGCGCATGAATTCGAGCCACAGGCCGAACATCGCCTCCACGGCACGCACCAGGGTGTGCAGGACGTTGGACGTGCCACGCTCATGATGCCAGGCCAGCGGCATGGCGATCACCCGCTCGAAGGAGCCGGTCAGCACGGCAGCGCGCCGCTCATGCGCCAGGCGATCGGCACCGCGAGCGACAAGAACGAAAGCAACGATGTTGAAAACGCCAAGACCAGCCCAGAACGCCAAAGTCGGGATGACGTCCTGCTTGTCGGATATCGAATCGATGACTCGCCCGAACAAGATCGGCTCGGCGACGGATACCATCGCCAGCACGATGTTCGCCGCACAGATGAGGAAAACGCGTTGCCTCGCGGGAGCAAGGTACGAGAGCGCTCTCGAATACACTTCCAACAAGGACACTATGCTTACCCCGCGGGCAATTTTGTGCAGTGCGACGGCGGAACAGGTATCGGTAGAAGACCGACTTTACAATGCTTCCGCATGACGCAGGTTCCCCAAAAGAGGACAACATTATGCAGGTGCCGGTAACGTCCCGTGATCTGGTAACGAACTGTAAAATAAGGAAAAATGGCGGCACTAGGGCAAAAGCAAGGCCGCATTCAACGTCTGCAACGTTCAATGCGGCCTTGGTCTAGGCAGGGATGGTTACGAGGATATCTCTTTCACCGCCACTAGAAAGTTCAATTGAAGAACCTTTTATTTTCTTTCCGTTGACCTCTATAGCAACTGTTCTTGCACGCTCGGCTTTCTTGATGCGTATTTTGTAGCAGGCGCCTTCGAGATTTACTGTTGCGGAAAAGCCTTCCCAATGCGGGGGAAGCCGCGGCTCGATCGCCAGCCGGTCGCCTTCGCGGCGGATTCCGAGGATGCCCTCGACCGCGGCCCGGTAGAGCCAGCCCGCCGAGCCGGTGTACCACGTCCAGCCGCCGCGGCCGCCCTTGTCGCCTTCCGAATAGATGTCGGCCGCCACGACATAGGGTTCGACGCGGTAGCGCTCCGCCGCCGCCTCGTCGAGCGCATGGTTGACCGGGTTGAGCATCTCGAAGCAGCGCCAGGCTTCCTCGACGCGGCCCATCTCGGCCAGCGCGATGACGAACCAGGTGGCCGCATGGGTGTACTGGCCGCCATTCTCGCGGACGCCGGGCGGATAGCTCTTGATGTAGCCGGGCTCCTTCTCCGTCTTCGAGAAGGGCGGGGTGAAGAGCTTGACGATCTTCAGCTCCGGGTCGACCAGGCGCGCCGCGGCGGCGTTCATGGCGGTGCCGGAGCGCGCCGGGTCGCCGTGGCCGGACAGCACGCTCCAGGACTGGGCGATGGAGTCGATCTGGCACTCGTCGGACGATGCGCGAGCCGAGCGGCGTGCCGTCGTCATAGGTGCCGCGCCGGTACCATTCGCCGTCCCAGGCGGTTGCCTCGATCGCCTTCTTCAGCAGCGCGGCGTGGTCCCGCCAGGCCTTGGCGTGCGCCGTGTCGCCCTGCGTCTCGGCGATCGGTGCCATGTCCTCCAGCGTCTTCAGGAGGAACCAGGCGAGCCATGTGCTCTCGCCGCGTCCCTCGGCGCCGACGCGGTTCATGCCGTCGTTCCAGTCGCCGCCGAGCATCAGCGGCAGCCCGTTGGGGCCGGTCCGCTTGATGGCGAGGTCGAGGGCGCGCGAGGCGTGCTCGTAGAGTGTCGCCGTCTCCTTCGAGACTTCGGGCGTGTAGAAGGCATCGTGCTCGCCCGGCGCCAGCGGCGGGCCTTCGATGAAGGGCACAGTTTCGCCGAGGATCGAGGCGTCGCCGGTCACCTTGACGTAGTAGGACAGCGCGTAGCCGAGCCAGACGACGTCGTCGGAGATCATGGTGCGGACGCCGGCATCGGTGCGCGGCAGCCACCAATGCTGGACGTCGCCCTCGCGGAACTGGCGGCGCGCCGCGTTGAGGATCTGCGCGTGGGCGAGCTGCGGATCGTGCATCAGCAAGGCCAGCGTGTCCTGCAGCTGGTCGCGGAAGCCGAACGCGCCCGACGCCTGGTAGAAGGCCGAGCGGGCGCGGATGCGGCAGGCGAGGCTCTGATAGGGCAGCCAGTTGTTGACCATGGCGTCGAAGGCGGGGTCGGGCGTCTCGACCTGGAGCGTGTCGAGGAAGCCGCGCCACTGCGCCTCGACCTCGGCCAGGCGCTCGTCGAAATCGCGGCCGCGGTGGCGCTCGACGAGTGCTGCGGCCTCGTCGGCCGAGCCGGCATCGCCCATCAGGACGAGCAGCTGGGCCTCGCCGCCGGGCGGCACGACGACGTCGCGCATGAAGGCGGAGCAGGGGTCGCTGCCGGCTTCCGTGCGCTTCGACAGCGCCGCGCCGGCCGCCACCGAGTCCGGCAGCTCCACCGAGCCGCGCAGCCCGATGAACTCGTGGCGGTCGGCGGTATAGGCGTCCGGCGGCCGGTCGCTGGCCAGGAAGGCCACGCGGTCGCCGAAGTCCAGGCTGTAGGGGTTGCGGGCCGTCAGCGCGCCGGTCGCCGCGTCGTAGGCCGGCACGACATAAGGCGCCGAGCGGGCGCGGCTGGAGCCCAGCACCCATTCCGCATAGGCGTAGACGCGGAGATTGAGCGGCGCCGAGCCGGAATTGCGCAGGATCAGGCGGGAAAGCTTGACCGGGTCGGCTGGGTCGACGAGTTGCGTCAGCTCGACGGCCAACGTTCCGCGCTGCGTGGAGAAGGTCGAGACGCCTTGTCCGTGCCGCGCCTCGTAGGTCAGCGCCGGGTCGCGGGCGACCGCCGCGAAGGGCGAGAGCACCCGGCCGCTCGCCTGGTCGCGGATGTAGATCGCCTCGCCGGGGCGGTTGCGTGACCGGATCGTTCGACCACGGCGTCAACTGGAAGTCCCGGCTGTTGCGGCTCCAGGTGAAGGAGGCGCCCTCGGCCGAGGTGTGGAAGCCGAAGCCCGCATTGGCGATGACGTTGACCCATGGCTGCGGCGTCGATCGCGTGCCGGTCAGGCGCACGACATAGTCGCGGCCCCTGGCGGTCGAAGCCGCCGAAGCCGTTCCAGAAGTCGAGCGCGCCGGCCGGCTTTTCGGCCTCGCCGACGGTGCGCAGCCGGGGCGGCGAGGCGAGACGCGGGCGCCCGGCCTCGGCCGTCGCTGGCTCGGCCTGCAGCGCAGCAAGGCCTGTGTCGCGCGACGCCAGCGCGGCCGCCTCGGCCCGCTCCAGCTGGTCGAAGATGGTGCCGTTGCGGGTGTGGAAGGCGATGCGGGCCGCCGCGAGCAAGGTTCGGTAGGAGGTCTCGTCCATCAGGTCGCGCCGGACCGCGAAGATGTGCTGGCGGGGACCCAGCTCGCGGCCACGCAGGCGGCTGTTCTCGCAGTGCCATTCGATCGCCTGCTGCAGGTCCTGCACGTAGGACGCGGCCTGCTCGTTGACGATGACGAGGTCGGCGAGCAGCCCGCGGGCGCGCATGTACTCCTGAAATCGCAAGGTCTGGGTGACGATCTCCAGGTCGGCGACGTCGCCGATGCGTAGCACGAAGATCGGGAAGTCGCCGGAGATCGCCATCGGCCACAGCGTCGACTGGCGGCCGAGGCCGGAGGCGATCGCCTGCGCGGCGATGCGCACCGACGGGTCGGGATAGAGCAGATAGCGCGCCAGCTTCTGGACGTTGGCGGCCTGGGTCAGGGTGAGGCCGATATGCCGCGTCTGCACCTGGCTGCGGGTCCAGGACAGCATCGCCTGGCGGGCGAAGCTCTCGCGGTGGTCGAGATGCGAGACGGCGGTGTCGAGCGCCTCGCGATCGGGCGCCACGAGGGTCCAGAAGGTCAGCGACACCTTCTTCTTGGCCGGCACGCGGACGCGGCGCCTCAGCACCGCCACCGGGTCGAGCACGAAGCCCTGGCGTCCGGCCAGCCGGGCGCCGGGGTCGAACGCCGCCGCGTTGGCGATCGAGCGGCCGCGCCCGATGAAGGCGCGGCGGTCCGTCTCGGCCTCGACCTCGCGGCCGAAGCCGCGGCCGCCGCGCACGAAATGCGCATAGGCGATGTCGGGATCGTTCTTGTCGCGCTTGCGCCGGGCGGCATAGATCATCGTGCGATCCGGCCCGATCTCGGTCTCGACGAACATTTTCGAGAAGGCCGGGTGCGCGCTGTCGGAGGCCTCCGGTGCCAGCGCCAGCTCGGCGAAGGAGGTGATCTCGATCAGCCGGTCGCTGGTGCCGTCGTTGAAGATCTCGATGCGGCGGCTCTCGCCGTCGCATTCGGAGACGACGATGACCTCGACCTCGGTGCGCAGCAGGCCGACCGTCTTGATGAAGGTCGCCTTGTCGTCGCAGAACAATGTCTGGCAGGTCTCGTCGGGTGCCTGCTTCGGCTCGGCGGTGGCCGACCACCATGCGCCCGACTCTCGATGTCGCGGACGAACAGGTATGAGCCCATCCGGTCCTCGGACGGGTCGGGCTGCCAGCGGGTGACGGAGAGGTCCTTCCAGCGGCTGGAGCCGGAGCCGGTGGCCGTCAGCATGACCGAATAGTGGCCGTTGCTCATCAGGTTGGTCGAGCGCAACGACCGCAGCGGGTTCACCACCACGCGGGTGTCGGGGCTGAGCTCGACGGCGTCGACGGCCTTGATGCGCTCGGTCGCCTCGGGCTTGGCGACGGAGATCGGCACGTCGCGCGGCGCCTTCTCCTGCAAGAGAAGCTCGGCCGCCTCGATGACCGGGTCGGAGTGGAAGCGGTCGCGCATGCGGCCCTCGAACACCGCATTGGCGATGGCGACGATCGACATGCCCTGGTGGTGGGCCATGTAGTTGTAGACGACGGCGCGGCGATCGCCCTCCGGCACCCGCTGCGGGGTGAAATCGACGGCGTCGTAGTAGCCGTAGCGCCCGAGCGCGCCCATCAGGCGCAAGCGGCGCAGGTTCTCGACCGCCTCGTGCGGCATGAACTGGGCGGCGAGCACCGTCGCATAGGGGGCGATCACGGTGTTCTGGGCCAGGCCGCGCTTCAGGCCGAGGCCCGGCACGCCGAAATTCGTGTACTGGTAGGTCATCTCGCGGTCGCGCCCGTTGTAGGCGGCCTCGGAAATGCCCCACGGGATCTGCTTGGAGCGGCCGTACTGGATCTGGCGGCGGATGACGAGCTGGCTCGTCTGGTTGAGCAGACCGCCTTGCGGCTCCTTCATCACCAGCGGCGGCATCAGATACTCGAACATCGAGCCCGACCAGGACATCAGCGCGCCGCGGAAGCCGATCTCGACGATCGGCCGGCCGAGGCGGAACCAGTGGTCGGTGGGGATGTCGCCTTTGGCGATGGCGAACAGGCTCGTCAGGCGCGCCTCGGAGGCCAAGAGGTCGTAGCAGCTCTCGTCGAGCTGGTGATCCTCCACCCGGTAGCCGATCGCCAGCAGCTTGCGGTCCTGGCGGAGCAGGAAGGAGAAATTCATCTCGAACGCATAGAGCCGCGCCCGCTCGCGCAGCGTCTCCAGCCGGTTGCGCAGCGCCGCCAGGTGGGTGTGGTCGCTATGGGCGTCGCTGACATGCGCCTCGCAGGTCGCCTCAAGCTTGGCGGCCCAGCCGGCGAGCTCCTCGCTGCGCGGCGACCCGGTCTCGTGGTGGATGGAATCGGCGAGCTTGCGCAGTTCGGCGGCGATCACCGCGAGGTTGATGGTGCGGATTGACGCCATCTCCGGCTCGGTCTTGATCGTGTCGACGGCGCGGCGCATGCCGCCGATGCGGTCCATGAGCCGCTTTCTCAGCGGGCGCAGCTGCCGGCGGTCGTCGGGCAGCGCTTCCAGGCTCTCCTCGAGGATGGCGACGGTGTCGAGCAGGCCGTCGAAGTCGCCTTGCAGGTGGACGGCCGGCGCCTCCGCCCATTCCTGGCAGGCAGCCGCAAGCGCCACCAAGTGCCCGGCGAGGTTGCCGCTGTCGACGCTGGAGATGTAGAGCGGGTGCAGCGGGTTCAGCGTGCGCGTCTCGTACCAATTGTAGAAGTGGCCGCGCGCCCGCTCCATCTTGTCGAGCGTGTCGAGCGTCGCCTCGATGCGTTCGACGGCGTTGGCCAGGCTGATCCAGCCGAAATCGCGGGCCGAGATGACCGACAGCAGGTAGACGCCGATGTTGGTGGGCGAGGTGCGCGCCGCCACCACGGGATGCGGCACCTCCTGGAAATTGTCCGGCGGCAGCATGTTGTGCTCGGGCGTGACGAAGGTCTCGAAATAGAGCCATGTCCGGCGGGCGATGGTGCGCAGCCGCGCCCGCTCGGCGTCGTCGATGAACAGCCGATCCTCGGTCTCGGCCGAGCGGCTGACCAGCCAGGCGAAGGCCGGCGAGACGATCCACAGCACCGAGAAGATCAGCGCGACGTAGATGCCGGTCGAGCCGACCAGGTAGGGCAACAGCGGGCCGACGAGGCCGATCACCACGGCCCCGTACATCATGCGGTACTGGCCGGCGATGGTGTCCGTGCCGGTCTTGCCCGCCTGCGAGGCGGTGCGCCATTCCAGGAGGTTCAGGCGGCTGACCGCAAGGCGGTAGAGCGTGCGGACGATGGCGTCGCCCATCATCCAGGCCTCGTCGGCGAGGAGCACGATCTTGAGCACCACCTGGGCGGTCCCGAAGGCGAAGTCGCGCGCCACCGCGCTCAGATGGCCGCGCAAGGTGGCGTCGCGGGTCGTCGGGATGAGCGAATCGACAATGTCGAAGGTCAGCGCGATGAACATGCTGAGGATCAGCAGCGCCTGCCATTGGGCGGCCTGGGCGAAGGGCAGCAGCGTCCATCCGGCGACCGATGCGGCGACCCAGAAGATCGGCGTCAGCGAGCGGCGCAGATTGTCGATCATCTTCCAGCGCGCCAGGCCCGACAGCGCCTTGCTGCGGCCGAAGATGAAGGGCAGCAGCTGCCAGTCGCCGCGCGCCCAGCGGTGGTGGCGCGAGCGGTCCACCGCGTAGCGGGTCGGGTAATCCTCGACCACCTCGACGTCGGTGACCAGCGCGGCGCGGGCGATCGAGCCTTCGAGGAGGTCGTGGCTGAGCACCGTGTTCTCGGCGATGCGGTCCTCCAGCGACTTCTCCATCGCGTCGATGTGGTAGAGGCCCTTGCCGGTGAAGGTGCCTTCGCCGAAGACGTCCTGGTAGACGTCGGAAACGGCGAACACGTAGGGGTCGAGGCCGCGGTTGGCCGAGAACACCCGCTGGAAGAAGGAAGCGTCGTCGCCGGTGGTGAGCGAGGCGGTGACGCGCGGCTGCAGGATGCCGTAGCCGGCCTTGACGCAGCCGCGTCGCCGGGTCGACGACCGGGCTGTTGAGCGGATGCGCCAGCTTGCCGACCAGGCGGGTCACCACGTCGCGCGTCATGCGCGTGTCGGAGTCGAGCGTCATCACGTAGGCGACGTTCTGCGGCAAGGGGACGTCGGTCGGCAGGAAGGTGGTGTCGTTGTCGCCGCGCAGCAGCCGGTTCAGCTCGTGAAGCTTGCCGCGCTTGCGCTCCCAGCCCATCCAGCTCGCCTGGGCGTCGTTGAAGAGGCGGCGCCGGTGCAGGAGGTGGAAGAGCGGCGAGCCCTCGCACGGGTAGCGCTCGTTGAGGCGGGCGATCTCGGCTCGCGCATAGTCGAGGATCTGCAGGTCGGTCGCCTTCTGCTCGACGTCGCTGTCCGGCCAGTCGGAGAGCAGCGCGAAGCGGATGTCGCCCTTCGAGTTGGCCAGGTGATGCACTTCGAGGTTGCGGACGGTTTCGTCGACGTCGTCGCGCGAGCCGATCAGCGCAGGAACGACGACCAGCGTCCGGTGGTCGGCGGGAATGCCTTCCTTGAATTCGTAGCCGACCAGCCGGGTCGGCTTCAGGAAGGCCAGGACCGAGGTGTTGAAGAGGCCGAGCGTCGCCTCTGCCGCCGGCAGCGCGAAGAAGATCAGCATCACGGCGACGGCCGCCGCCGAAAGGCCGAGCGCCACCAGGGCCGCCCCGGTCACCCAGAGATAAAGCGCGGTGAGCAGCGCCACGGGAACGACGATGCCGGCCCAGCCGGTCCTTTCGAACGAGCGCAGGAAGCGCCGGCCGAAGCTCGGCCGGTAGCCGATCGCATCCTCGAGCTGCTGGCGCTCGCGGGCCGACCAGCCAGAAGCCGATGTCCTTCGACGGGCGAGAGGCGCCGGCCTGCTCGGGGGTGTCAGCGCCTGCCAGCTGCAGGGCACGGTCGGCGACGTAGTATTCGCTGAGGTTCGAGCGGCGGGCGAGGTCCTCGATCGCCGTGCGGTACTGGTCGCGCGAGGAGAAATCCAGCGCTGCGAAGTCGGTCCGCTCGCGCAGCAGGGCGTCGACGCGGCTGATCGCCTCGAACCATTCGGTCCAGTCGATGTCGTTGATCTTGCGCAGGCCGCGGATGATGTTGCCGGTCGTCACGTTGCCCGAGGACAGCGTGCGGTGCTCGGCGATGATGATCTCCTCGGCATCGCTGCCGGACTTCTCGAGCTCGGCCTCCAGCCAGACCAGCGCCCGGCCGGCGTTCTGCGAGCCGTCGCGCAGGCGGTAGAGCAGCTGCGTGGCGAAGGTGGTGTCGCGGGCGTGGTCGGCATAGCTGGTGAGAATCTGGGTGCTGGCTGTCGTCGCCGCCGCTCGCCATGACCGAATCGGCCACCGAATTGGCGATGCTGCGCAGCTCGCGGGACCGGTTGACCCGGAGCGCCAGGCGGCGGAGATTCTCGATCAGCACGAAGCGGAGCAGCGAGGGCAGCGCCCACAATTCGCCGATTCGAAGCGGGTCGACCGACTGGTAGCCCTCGACGATGGCCTTGAAGAGCTCGCCCGACACCGTCGAATCGACATGCGCGACGTAGATCCAGGCGAGCGCCAGAGCGCGCGGGATCTGCCGGCCCCCGGCATCGATGGTCGGCAGCTCGCGGTAGAAGCGCTTCGGCAGGTCGCGGCGGATCTGGTAGATCGTCTCCTCGACCAGATAGTGGTTGTCGAGCAGCCATTGGGCGGCCGGCGTGACCGTCTCGCCGCGCGCCTGGGCCTCGTTGGTGACGCGGTAGACCTCGAGGATCTGGCGCGCATTGTCCTTGTTGCGCTGGTGGAAGTCGAATTCGTCGCCCAGGCCGTAGAAGAAGTCGATCTCCCCCTTGGCGAGGCTTTCGCCCAGCTTGCGGAGCTTATCCTCTGGCAGGAAGGTCGAACGGATCGGCTGCTCGGCATCTGCCGGCAACGGGTGCACGCCCGTTTCGAGGAGCGAGGGGTCGGTCCGCACGTTCATGTCGATCTATTCCATGGATGCAAGAAATGCCACGCCGTTGCCGGCCAGGCGACGCCCGGACGGTTTAGTCCACCTTGGCCGCATTGTATCCCGTCTCCGCGGCAAATTTCATTTTGCAATGCACCATCAATCTGTTGCAATGCAGGGAACCTTCGCAAAGGGAGAGAGTTATTCGGCCATTCTGCGGCAATCCCGCACCCTCCACGCCTCACTTAATGTTTCAGGAACGCACCATGAGCCGGAAGATCCGCAAAGCCGTCATCCCTGCAGCCGGGTTCGGGACCCGCATGCTGCCCGCCACCAAGAGCATTCCCAAGGAACTCCTTACCGTCGTCGATCGCCCGATCCTGGATTACATCGTCGCCGAGGCTTTTGCATCAGGCATCGAACACGTCGTCGTGGTGACCGGACGTATGAAGGGCGCGATCGAGGACCATTTCGACCATGCCTTCGAGCTCGACGCGTCGCTGCGCGCCAAGGGCAAGGATAGCATCGCCGACGGGCTCGCCGCAGCGACGCCGGGCGTCGGCGCCATGTCGTTCGTACGCCAGCAGGAGGCGAAGGGGCTCGGACATGCGATCTGGACCGCCCGTCACGTGATCGGCGACGAGCCGTTCGCCGTGCTGCTTCCCGACATGCTGATGGTGGCCGACGAGCCTTGCCTGAAGTCGATGATGGCCGTCCACGAGCGGAGCGGCGGCAACGTGCTCGCGGTCGAGAAGTGCTTGCCCGAAGACGCCCACAAGTTCGGCATCGTCTCGCTGAAGCCGACCGCCTCCGGCCCGCTCGTCAACGGGCTTGTGGAGAAGCCGGCGCCGGGGACCGCGCCGACAAACTTCTACATTTCCGGGCGCTACATCCTGCAGCCCGAGGTGTTTGCCTTGCTGGATGGCCAGGCGCCGGGCGCCGGCGGCGAAATCCAGCTGACCGACGCGCTGATCGGGCTGATGGAGACTCAGGAGATCAGGCCCTACGAGTTCCGCGGCCGCACCTTCGACTGCGGGTCGCCGAGCGGCTTCGTCGCCGCCAACCTGGCGCTCGCCATGGCGCGGCCGGAGCTCGCCGAGGCGCTCGGCCCCGAACTCGACCGCTACGCCATGCCGGCCAGGCCCGGCGCGGGCTCGCGGGCGGCCTGACGCCGGAGGCTGTCAGGAGGCTCGCTCCGCCGGTGCGTTTCCGGGTTGCGCCGCGGCACAGGATCGGCTTCCTCTAGGCAATGACCGAGACGCTCTCGCAGGCCGCCGCGCGGCGCATCGTGCTTGCCGCACAAGGCTTCGCCGACGCCAAGCCGGGCGCCTCGATCGACCGGCGGCACCTCAAGCGGGTGCTGGCCCGGCTCGGGCTCTTCCAGATCGATTCGGTGAGCGTGGTGGTGCGCGCCCACTACATGCCGCTCTTCTCGCGGCTCGGCGCCTATCCGCGGGCGCTGGTCGACGAGGCGGCGCTCGGCCGCCGGCGGCTGCTCTTCGAATATTGGGCGCACGAGGCCTCGCTGCTGCCCGTCGAGACCTATCCCTTGATGCGGTGGCGCATGGAGCGGGCGGCGCGCGGCGAAGGCATCTATGGCGGGCTCGCCCGTTTCTACCAGGAGCGGGCGCACGACATCGAGCAGGTCTACCAGGAGGTGGTCCGCAACGGGCCGATCGCTGCCTCGGACTTCGACGGCGAGCGCGGCTCGGGCGGCTGGTGGGGGTGGAGCGACACCAAGCGGGCGCTGGAGTTCCTGTTCTGGGCGGGGCGCATCACGACGGCGTCGCGCCGGCCGAGCTTCGAGCGGCTCTACGACCTGCCGGAGCGCGTGCTGCCGCCGGCGCTCGTGTCGGCGCCGCCGCCGCGGCCGGAGGAGGCGCGGCGCACCCTGATCGAGATCGCGGCGCGGGCGCTCGGCGTCGCCACCGCGGCGGACCTCAGGGACTATTTCCGCATGTCGCCTGCCGATGCCGACCCGCAGATCGACGAGCTCGTCGAGGCCGGCACGCTGCTGCCGGCCAAGGTCGAGGGGTGGCCCGGCAAGGCCTTCCTGCACGCCGGCGCCCGCCGGCCGCGGCGCGTCTCGGCGCGGGCGCTGCTGGCGCCGTTCGATCCGCTGATCTGGGAGCGCACGCGCACCGAGCGGCTGTTCGACTTCCGCTATCGGATCGAGATCTACACGCCGGCCGAGAAACGCGTCTACGGCTACTACGTGCTGCCCTTCCTGCATGGCGAGCGGCTGGTGGCGCGGGTGTGCCTGAAGGCCGACCGGCAGGCGGGCCTGCTGAGGGTCAACGCCGCCTATGCCGAAGCCGGGGCTCCCGACGACACGGCGGAGGCGCTGCTTGGCGAGCTGACGGCGATGGCGGCCTGGCTCGAGCTCGAAGGCGTCGAGATCGCCGAGAGCGGCGATCTGGCGCCGGCGCTGCGTGCCGCCGGCGGGCGGCGCCGCGCCGCCGCTTGAGGCCGGCGCGCTACATCTCGGACAGCCATTCGGCCAGCCGCGCCTTGCGGACGTCGCGGAGCAGGCGGATGAAGCCGTCGGCCTGAAACTCTGCGGTGGCGCGGCCCTTCTCGGCGGTCGCCAGCGCTGCCTCGCCCACCACCCCCGCCGGGTTGAGGTCGCTGGCGATCCACGCGAAGGCATGGGTGCCGGTGGGGCGCAGCAGCTCGAACTCGGCTTCGGCGCGCTCGACGGAGGAGGCGAAGCTCTGCGCCGCGCCCATGTCGACCAGATCGGGGCGGAAGGCCAGCATCAGCGACGTCTCGATATCGCCGCCATGGATGCCGTAGCGCTCCTCCGCCTCGGAGAACAGCCCGGCCGGGCGGCCGAAGCGCTGCCAGCTGGTCTTCACGGCCATCGCCGCATGGACAACGCGCAGCTCGCGCGCGACGATGCCCATGATCTCCTCGTTGCCGCCATGCGAGTTGACGAAGACGATCTTGCGCACGCCGACGCGGGCCACCGAGGCGCCGAGCTCGGTCCAGGCGTCGATCAGCGTCGTCGCCGGAAGCGTCAGCGTGCCGGGCGCGTAGAGGTGCTCGTTCGACTTGCCGATCGCCTGCACCGGCAGGATGCGGATGTCGAGGTCGTCGGGCAGGCGCGAAATCACCGTCTGCAGCATGCCGTCCATGATGGTCGTGTCGGTCGACAGCGGCAGATGCGGGCCGTGCTGCTCGATGGCGGCGAGCGGGATCACGGCGATCGTCGCCTCCGGATCGACCGTGGCGTATTCGGTCGTCCTGTAATCCCCCCACCAGACCCGTCTTGGCGCTGCCACTGGCTCATACTCCTGGAGCGGCGGGCTCAGCCGGCCGCGATCACTTCGACTTCGACCTTGAACTCCGGCCGCGCGAAGCCCGAGACGATCATCAGCGTCGAGGCCGGCGCCGGATCGGCAAACAGACGGTCGCGCACGGCCATGTAGGCCGCCAGGTCCGCCCGCTCGGTCACATAGGCGTTGATGCGCACCACATTTTCGAGCGACATCCCGGCCTCGGCGAGGATCGCCGCGACATTCTGGAAGCAGAGCTCCGCCTGGGCCGCGGCGTCGGTCGGCACGCGATCGTCGGCCGCAATGCCGAGCTGGCCGGAGCAGAGCACCAGCCGCATTCCCGACGGCACCTCGATGCCGTGGCTGTAGCGGGCGAAGGGCCGGCGGATGGTGGGCGGCGAAAGTTGGCGCATGTCGGCAGCGGCCTCCTGTCAGCCAAGACATAGATCGAAGGGGGCCCGGTTTACAAGGCGCGGCGGCTCGTCTGCCCCATGGACAGCGGCCGAGAAAATCGGCACGATGACATGGCGACGGCAGAAAGCCGCATCCGCGGGACGGGCCTCGTCCCAGGAGCGCTTTCGTCGCTCCATTGGCACGGCCTTGCCTCGCATGGTTCCGGCGATCCGGTGCCCGGCCGTGATGCGTTCGGGCAAAGAGGGGAAATCGTTATGCTGAAGACCATGATCTCGCCGCTGGCGCTTGCCGCGGTGCTCTCGGCAGCCACGGCGTCGCCTGCCGCCGAGAAGGTGACGTTTGGCACCAACTGGCTCGCCCAGGCCGAGCATGGCGGCTACTACCAGGCGGTGACCGACGGCACCTATGCCGAATGCGGGCTGGACGTCGCCATCATGCAAGGTGGCCCGCAGGTCAGCGGGCGGCCGATGCTGCTTGCCGGCAAGATCGATTTCTACATGGGCGGCAACCTGCTGCCGATCTTCGGCGCGGTGCAGCAGGGCATTCCGCTGAAGATCGTCGCCGCCAGCTTCCAGAAGGACCCGCAGGTGATGTTGTCGCATCCCGGGCAGGGCCTGGACAAATGGGAGGACCTGAAGAATGCCGATCAGTACATCATCGGCGACGAAGGGCTGCAGAGCTTCTTCCAGTGGATGATCACCGATTTCGGCTTCGATCCGGCCAAGCGCGTCCCCTACACCTTCAACCCGGCGCCTTTCATCGCCAACCCCAAGTCGATCCATGCAGGGCTACGCCACGTCCGAGCCCTTCGCTGTCGAGAAGGAGGGCGGGTTCAAGCCCAACACCTTCCTGCTCGCCGACTACGGGTTCGGCACCTATGCCACGGTGATCGAGACGATGCAGAAGACGATCGACGAGAGGCCGGAGGTGGTGAAGTGCTTCGTCGATGGCTCGGCCAAGGGTTGGTACAATTACCTCTACGGCGACAACAAGGCGGCCAACGAGCTGATCAAGAAAGACAATCCGGACATGAACGACGAGCAGATCGCGTTCTCGATCAAGCAGATGAAGGATTTCGGCATCGTCGATTCGGGCGACGCCGAGAAGCTCGGCATCGGCGCCATGACCGACGAGCACATCGCCAAGTTCTACGAGACCATGGTGAAGTCCAAGGTGTTTCCGGAAGGGCTCGACATCAAGAAGCGGCTACACGCTCGAATTCGTGAACAAGGGCGTCGGGCTCGACCTCAAGAAGTGACATCGGCGCGCTATCGTCTTGGAACGCACTGGAGACCGGGCCGCCGCCGCCGAGCGCGCTGCTCGCGCTGCGCAACGTCGGCAAGACCTTTTCCAACGGGGTCGTCGCCGTCGCGGGCATCGATCTCAGCCTGGCGGACGGCGATTTCGTGTCGCTGCTCGGGCCTTCGGGCTGCGGCAAGTCGACGGCGCTGCGCCTGATCGCCGGGCTGTCGACGCCGACGACGGGGAGGATCGAGTGGAGCCGGCAGGCGGCGAGCGGCATGAATGTCGGGTTCGTCTTCCAGGAGCCGACGCTGATGCCGTGGGCGAGCGTGTTCGACAATGTCTGGCTGCCGCTCAGGCTGTGCGGCCGGTCGCGACGCGAGGCGGCGCCGGCTGGTCGAGGCGATGCTGGAGCGCGTCCACCTGTCCGGCGTCGCCGCATTCCATGCCGCGCGAGCTCTCCGGCGGCATGAAGATGCGGGTTTCGATCGCCCGGGCGCTGGTGACCCAGCCGCGCATCCTGCTTGATGGACGAGCCGTTTGCCGCGCTCGACGAGATCACCCGTTTCCGGCTCAACGAAGACCTGCTGAGGCTTTGGGAGGACCAGCGCTTCACCGTCGCTTTCGTCACCCACAGCGTGTTCGAGAGCGTCTTCCTGTCCAGCCGCATCGTCGTCATGGCCGCCCATCCGGGGCGGGTGCATTCGCGAGCTCGCCATCGCCGCGCCTTATCCGCGCGACGATGCCTTCCGCACCTCGCCCGACTATGCGGCGCTCTGCCGCGAGGTTTCCGGCGTGCTCTCCGAGGCGATGGACGCCCGGCCGGGAGGCGGCTGCCGTGACCGAGCTCGCGCACGGCGCGCGACCGGCGCTCGACGCTGAGGAGGCGCGGCGGGTGAGGACGGCGCGGCTGGAACGGCTCGGACGCATCCTGCTGCCGGTGTTCATCATGGTGCTGGCGGTCTGGCTATGGGACCGGCTTTGCGTGTGGAACGAGATCCCGCAATACATCCTGCCGCGACCCCAGGTGGTGATGGCGACGCTGTGGAGCGACCGGGCGCTGCTCTTCTCCTCGCTCTGGGTGACGCTCAAGATCACCTTTCTCAGCCTGGCGCTGGCCGTGGCGGGCGGCGTCGGCCTGGCGGTGCTGTTCGCCCAGTCGCGATGGGTCGAGATGTCGTTCTTCCCGTTCGCGGTGATCCTCCAGGTGACGCCGATCGTCGCCATCTTCCCGCTGATCAACATCTATGTGAACAACCAGACGGCCAAGCTCCTGCTCTGCGCCTGGATCGTGGCGTTCTTCCCCATCCTGTCCAACACGACGCTCGGGCTCAATTCGGTGGACCGCAACCTCGCCGATCTCTTCAAGCATGAACAAAGCCAGCCGATGGCAGGAGCTCAGGCTGCTCAGGCTGCCTGCCGCGATGCCCTATTTCCTCGGCGGGCTGAAGATTGCCGGCGGCCTCTCGCTGATCGGCGCCGTGGTGGCCGAGTTCGTCGCCGGCACGACCGGGCAGTCGTCCGGCCTTGCCTCGCGCATCATCGAGGCCGGCTACAGGCTGAACGCGCCGCGGCTGTTTGCGGCGCTGCTGCTGATCTCGGTCGCCGGCATCGTGATCTTCCTGGCGCTGTCGCTGGTCGCGCATCTCGTCCTGCGCAGCTGGCACGAAAGCGCCCTGGGGCATGACCGCTGATGGCCTCGCGCGTCGACATACCGGCGAAGGGCGGCTACGTGCTCGCCGATGCCCGCGTCCACCGCTCGCTGGCGATCGGCGCATCGGCGGCCCCGCCGATGCCGACGGCTTCGTCGCGCGCCGACATCGCGGTCGACAAGGGGCGGATCGCAGCGCTCGGGCCGGCCGGCTCCGTCGTAGAGTCGGGGCCGCGGGTGGAGCTTGGCGGCCGCATCGTCATGCCGGCCTTCGTCGACTGCCACACGCATATCGACAAGGGGCACATCTGGCCGCGCAAGCCCAATCCCGACGGCAGCTTCGCCGGCGCGCTCCAGGCCAGCGAGGAAGACTGCCGCGCGCCGCTGGACGGCCGAGGACATGGCGCGACGGATGGATTTCTCGCTGCGCACCGCCTACGCCCACGGCACCAAGGCGCTCAGGACGCATCTCAACTGCGATCCGCCGCAGGAGATCATCTCCTGGCCGGTCTTCGAAGAGATGCGGCAGCGCTGGCGCGGCCGCATCGCGCTGCAGGCGGCGGCGCTGATCGGCATCGAGGCGGTGCGCGACGCGCGCCTGGTTCGGCGTCGCTGGCCCGCCTGGTGCGGCGGCGGGCGGCGTGCTCGGCGCGGTCGACCACCATGGTGCCCGACCTCGAGCGCTGCTCGACCGCATGTTCGAGGCGGCGACCGAGCATGGGCTCGACCTCGACTTCCATGCCGACGAGACCGAGCGGCCCGAAGCGAACTCGCTGAGGAAGATCGCCGACGCGGCGCTCGCGCACGGCTTTCAGGGCAAGGTGCTGGTCGGCCATTGCTGCTCGCTGGCCCGCCAGCCGGAGGCGGAGGCGCTGGCGACGCTCGACAAGGTGGCGCGCGCCGGGCTGGCCGTCGTCTCGCTGCCCATGTGCAACCTCTACCTCCAGGACCGGCGGCCGGACGGGACGACGCCGCGCTGGCGCGGCGTCACGCTGGTGCACGAGATGAAGGCGCGCGGCATCCCGGTCGCCGTCGCCTCCGACAACACCCGCGACCCGTTCTACGCCTATGGCGACCTCGACATGCTGGAGGTCTACCGGATGGCGACGCGCATCGAGCATTTCGACCATCCGCGTCGGCGACTGGCCGAAGCGCGGTGACGCTGACGCCGGCCGAGATCGATGCGGCTCGACGATGCGGGGCTCGTGGCGGCCGGCCGCACCGCCGACCTGGTGCTTTTCCGGGGCCGCAGCCTGACCGAGCTCCTGTCGCGCCCCGAGATCGGACCGCATCGTTCTCAGGGACGGCCGGGCGATCGACGCGGACGCTGCCCGACTATGCCGAGCTCGACGACCTGATGGGGAGTTAGATGGACATCGAGGCGCTGAAGCGCGAGCTCGACGGCCTGAGGGTCGAGGACAATCCGAAGATCGTGCAGCAGAAGAGCCGCGACTTCTACTGGTACAGCCCGGTCCTCAAGCAGGCGCTGGACAAGGTGACGGCCGACCTGGTCGTCTCGCCGAGAAGCGAGGAGGAGGTGGTGCGGGTGCTGGCCGCCTGCAGCCGGCACGGCGTGCCGGTCACGCCGCGCGGCACCGGCACCGGCAATTACGGCCAGGCGATGCCGCTGTCGGGCGGCGTGGTGCTGAGCCTCGCCGACATGAACGAGGTGAAGAGCATCGCAACGGGGCGGGTGGTGGCCGAGCCCGGGGCGGTGATGGCGGAGATGGACCGGGCGACGCGCGCGCATTCCGGCCAGGAGCTGCGCATCCACCCGTCCACCTACAACACCGCCTCGATCGGCGGCTTCATCGCCGGCGGCTCCGGCGGCGTCGGCTCGATCAATTTCGGCGGCCTGCGCGATCTCGGCAACGTCATCCGGCTGAGGGTCGTCACCATGGGCGAGACGCCGCAGGTGCTGTCGATTTCCGGCGAGGACCTGCAGAAGGTCACGCATGCCTACGGCACCAACGGCATCATCACCGAGGTCGAGATGCCGCTGACGGCGGCCTACGACTGGGTCGACGTCATCGTCGGCTTCGACAGCTTCATGGGGGCCGCGCGCTACGGCAATGCGCTGGCCTGCCAGGACGGCATCCTGACCAAGCTGATCACGCCGATCGCGGCGCCGGTGCCGACGCTCTATTTCAAGCGCCACCAGCCGCTTCCTGAAGGAAGGGCAGAGCATCTGCGTCGTCATGGTGGCGCCGCAGAACATGGAGGCGTTCCGCGCCTTCACCCGCCGCGCAAGGCGGCGACATCGTCTTCGACGCCTCGCAGACGGCCGACCTCAAGGGCCTGCCGCCCGCCTACGAGCTCGCCTGGAACCACACGACGCTCAGAGCGCTGCGCGTCGACCCGGCGATGACCTACCTGCAGTCGCTCTATCCGTTCCCCGACCAGCTGGCGCTGGTCGACAAGATGGACCGCATGTTCCCCGGCGAGGTGTTCTCGCATCTGGAGTTCGTGCGCTTCGACGGCAACGTCACCTGCTTCGGGCTGCCGCTGGTGCGCTTCACCACCGAGGAGCGGCTGGACGAGATCGTCCGGCTGTTCGAGGACAATGGCTGTCCGATCTTCAACCCGCACCGCTACACGCTGGAGGAAGGCGGCATGAAGCAGACCGACGAGGTGCAGCTCGCCTTCAAGCGCCAGACCGACCCGCAAGGCCTGCTCAACCCCGGCAAGATGATCGCCTTCGACCATCCCGACTACGACTACCGCTCGGGCAAGACCTTCCTGTTCAAGGGCCTCGAAAGCGCGCTATAGGCTGTTGGTTCATTTCCGCCAATTGGTATCGCGGAACGATCCAAGCTCTTGTTTTTACGCAATTCCGAACGCAAAACGGCTCAAACTTTCGCTGGATTGCTTTAAAGGAGGCCGATGCGCGCACTCGTGGTCTACTGCCACCCGGTTCCGGAGAGCTTCTGCGCTGCCGTGCGCGACGCGGTGGTCGAGACGATCTCTGCGCGCGGCTGCGAGGCGAGGCTGATCGATCTCTATGCGGAAAACTTCAACCCGGTGATGACCACCGACGAGCGGCGGCATTACAACGACCGGCCGCTGAGCGACCCGTCGCTGGCCGATCACATCGCGCTTCTCAGATGGGCCGAGATGATCGTCTTCGTCTACCCGACCTGGTGGTACGGCCTGCCGGCGATGCTGAAAGGCTGGCTCGACCGGGTGTGGGCGCCCGAGGTGGCGTTCCGGCTGGGGGAGGGCGGCATGATCGTGCCGCTGATGGGCCATATCTCGCATGTGGCGGTGGTGACCACGTGCGGCGCGCCCTGGTGGTGGTCGCATCTCATCGGCCATCCCGGGCGGAAGACGCTTCTGCGCGGCGTGCGCTCGATCTGCGCGCGGCGCTGCCGCACGCTTTTCCTGGCGCACTACCTCATGGACACGTCGACGCCGACGTCGCGCTCGGCCTTCCTGACCAAGGTAAGACGACGGCTCGCCCGATTTGCCTGACATCCCGATTTGAGGGAGATGGACGGCCGGATTCGTACGCCGTAGATCAGGCCGCGCTGCTGGAGAACGCTGCGCATCTCGTTCAGCTGGCGCTTCAGCTTGCGCAGCTCGCCTTCGAGAGCGTCGATACGCTCGGCGTCGGACGCGCTTGGCTGCAGCTCGAACCTGAGGCCGGCTTGGCGGTCGCGGCGCCACACCAGGCGGGCCGCCGACTCGAAGCCGCGATCGGGAATGGCGATATGAAGCCGCTCGGCCAGCGGCAGGTCGCTCATCAAGGCGATGCGGGCGCCCTTGTCCGAGAGGTCGCGCACCATCACCTCGATGCCGTGGGCGACGCCCTCAGCCGTCACCAAAGCCCGCGCCAGAAGGCGGCGGCGCGGCGAACCGCGGCGCTCCGCAGAGCGGCGCTCCTCTTCGGCGCTGCGCTCTTCCGCATTGTCTTCACGCAACGGCGTCGCCTCGTCCGCCTGGACGGCCAAGACGATCCTAGCCTCATGTGCCAATGTCGTGGGTTCCAGCTGATCGAGCCCGAATCATGCGACCAGAGCGTGTACTTGTCACTGGCGCCGCACGCCAAAACGCATGCCTCGCGCGCCAAATTTTCGAGCTGGCGCCGGCGTATCAGCGAGCCCGAATATTTACCTTAACGTCAACCAGTTCGGTGGTTTGGTTAAGAAAATGTTGATTTCTGAGCGTCGCTGCGCGACTGTTCGGCTCTGAAATCCGGAGGAACGGGGTGGCGAAAGCCGCTGGTTCGTCCGCCGGATGCCCCATGATGCTCAGGTCCGCCGCATCTCCTGGGTCCGTGGGGTCGGTCGGTCGGCACTGGCACATAGTGGCCTCCTCGTACCGCTGCCAGCTGCCGGCCGACCCCCAACCAGCTACGCGCATCGCGCCACGAAAAACGCCGCCCGAAGGCGGCGCGTTGTCATTCGTGGCCGGATCCGGATCCTACTTGATCTTGGTTTCCTTGAACTCGACGTGCTTCTTGGCGACCGGGTCGTACTTCCTGAAGCTGAGCTTGTCCGTCTTGGTGCGGCTGTTCTTGCTGGTCACGTAGAAAAAGCCGGTGTCGGCCGTCGACAGCAGCTTGATCTTGATTTTCGCGGCTTTGGCCATGGATTTCGTCCGTTCGTGCTGGGCGTGTGCGTTATCTGGATTGAGGCCGCGCGATCAGCCCCGAGGGCCGGCGCGGAAACTCGGCGCGACACATAAAGGAGGGCGGGGGAAAGTCAAGCCCGGCCCGGGAGGCGCAGGATGCGAAAGGCGGCCAGCAGGAGATAGGCGACGAAGAACAGCGCCAGCGCGTAAGCGAAGCCCGGCGGGCCGACGAGGTCCATGGCGAGGCCGATGGCCTGCGGCCCGAGCAGCATGCCGAAGCCGTAGCAGAAAACGAAGGCGGCGTTGGCTGAAGCGAGCTCGCGACCGGTGAGGCGGCTGCCGAGATGGGCGAGGCCGACCGTGTAGAGGCCGGCCACGACGCCGCCCCAGACGAACAGCATGGCCGCCGTCAGCGCCCAGTCGCCGGCGACGAGTGGCAGGATCAGCATGCCCAGCAGGCCGATCGCGGCGCAGACGGCGAGCAGGATCCGGCGGTCGCCGACGCGGTCGCTGATGACGCCCAGCGGGATCTGCAAGATGACGTTGCCGAGGCCGATCATGGTGAGCAGGAGGGCGGCTTCGCCCTCGCTGTAGCCGATGCGGCTGCCATAGACCGGAAACAGCGCGAAGCCGCCGGTTTCCACCGCGCCGAACACCAGCACGGCGGCGGTCGCCGTCGGCACGAGCCAGATGTAGCGGAAGAAGCCGGCTGGCTCGTCGTCGTCGCCGGCGTGGATCTCCGGCGCCTCGCGGCGGGCGGCGAAGACCGGCAAAGCGGCCAGCATCACCACCACGAAGGTGACGCCGAACGGCAGGAAGCCGCCGCTGCCGAGCTGCGAGAACAGGAACGGACCGAGCGCGAAGCCGAGCGACAGCACGGTCGCGTAGACGCCGAGCACGAAGCCGCGCCGTTCGGGCGGGGCCGACGCGCTGATCCAGAACTCGGACAGGATGAAGAGCACGGTCAGCGCCACGTGAAGCGCGACGCGCAGCGGGAACCAGACCCAGAACGCCGGCGCGAAGTAGAAGCCGAGGAAGGCGGCGCCGCCCATGACGATCATCGCCAGCATGGTCGGCACGAGGCCGAGCCGGGTCGCCAGCGGCGTGGCCAGAGGCGCGGCGGCAATCGAGGCGATGCCGGCCACCGCGGTGTTCAAGCCGATCATCGAGGCCGAATGGCCGCGGCTTTCCAGGATGACGCTGAGCAGCGGGACGCCGAGCCCGATGGCGATGCCGACCACGCTGATCGAGGCGATTGCGGCGCCGATCGACAGCCAGCGCATCTCGCCGGCGACCGGTGCAGGGTTGGCCGTGCTGCCGCTCATGGGGCTAGATGAGGTCGCGGGCGAAGCGGTTGCCGACCAGGCGATAGAACGGCACCGGCGCCCCAGGGGCAAGCTCGGGGTCGGACGCCAGCCGCGCCTGCAGATCGGCGAGCACCGTGCGCGTGATCGAGGGGATGTCGGCGTCGCGGGCCTCGGCGAGCGGCAGCCAGACCAGCTCCTCGAGCTCGCCGGTGGGGCCGCCGCCTTCCAGCGTCGCGGCGACGTCGCTCGCCCAGGCGGCGAGGAAGCGCGTGTCGAAGCGGCGGACCCGGCCGGGCGGCGTGATGGCACGGGCGACGAAGCGCAGCGTCTCCAGCGAGGGGTGCACGCCGTGGCGGACGAAGCCCTGCCAGTCCGGCCTCGCGGTGCTAAAGGGCTGCCGGCGGCCGAGCAGAAGTCCAGCTTCCTCATAGGTCTCGCGGACGGCCGACAGCGCGATCGCCCGGGCCCGGGCGGCGCTCTTGCCGCGCGTGGTGGCGGCGAGCTTGGCAGCCTCCTCGGGATGCAGCCCCTCGGCGACCGGGACGCGGCTGTCGGCGGGATCGGTGCGGCCACCGGGAAACACGAACTTGCCGGGCATGAAGGCGTGGCGGGCGTGGCGCCGGCCGAGCAGGACGCGGGTCTCGCCGGCGACGCGGTCGAGCAGGATCAGCGTGCCGGCATCGCGCGGGCGCAGCCGGCCGCCGCCCATCGCGCTCGCCTCGACCTTGTCGATCTCGGCCTTGGTCATGCCCTCCATCACGGCGACCTCCCTCCCGGTCAAGCTTCCGGATGATCCTCGATGAGATCGGCCTCGCCACCGAAGCCGTGCATGCCGAGCGCCCATTGCAGGCCGACCACCGCGCCCTTCACCGGCCGCAGCATGGCGAGCGAAAGCGCCACCGTCAGCGGCACCCAGATGGCCAGATGCTGCCAGATCGTCAGCGTGCTGGTGGCCTCGACGCCCATGAAGGCGCCGATCACGACGTGGCCGACGATGACGACGACCAGATAGGCCGGCAGGTCGTCCGCCCGATGATGATGGATCTCCTCGCCGCAGACCTGACAACTGTCGACAGTTTTCAGAAACGAGGCGAACAGCCGTCCCTCGCCGCAATGCGGGCAACGCCCGGCGAAGCCCCGCGCCATCGCCTGCCAGAGCGGGCGGGACCTTTCGGGGGCGGCGTCGGCCTCGCGACCGCCACCGAACACATGCTCTTCCATCATCGTCTCCTCGCGCGGGCCCGTCCGCGCGGCGCGGTCGAACGCGACCTTGCCCGTGCCCCCTTGGCCTTGTGGAACGAGCGTTTCGAGCCGGGCAGGGGACGCGGCTCGCTCAGCATCTCGAACCGCATGGCGCCGGCCAGCGGCGCCACCTCGATCAGCCGCACCTCGACGCGGTCGGCCAGCCGGTAGCCGCGGCCGCTCCGCTCGCCGACCAGCGCATGGGCGGTCTCGTCATGGATATAGTAGTCGTCGCCGAGCGATGACACCGGTATGAAGCCGTCTGCGCCATATTGCGGCAATTGGACAAAAAGTCCCGCCTTGGTCACCCCGGAGATGCGCGCATCGAAGGTTTCGTCAACCCGTTCAGCCAGATAGGCCGCAACCAGGCGGTCGACGGTGTCGCGCTCGGCAGCCATGGCGCGACGTTCGGACGCGGAGATCAAAGCGCCGATCTCCTCCAGCCGCTCCTCCTCGCCGACGGTCAGCCCGTCCTTGCCGAGCCCCAGCGCGGCGATCAGGGCGCGGTGCACGATCAGGTCGGCATAGCGGCGGATCGGCGAGGTGAAATGCGCGTAGCGGCGCAGGTTGAGGCCGAAATGGCCAATGTTCTCAGGCGCATACTCGGCCTGGCTCTGAGATCGCAGCACCACTTCGTTGGCCAGCGCCTCGTGGTCGGTGCCGCGCACCTGGTCGAGGATGGCGTTGAAGGCCGCCGGCCGCATCGCCGCGCCCGCGGGCGAGCGAGATGCCCAAGGTCGCCAGGAACTCGCGCAGCGTCTCCTGCTTGGCCAGGGAGGGTGCGTCGTGGATGCGGTAGACGAGCTTCTGGCGCTTGCCTTCCAGGGTCTCCGCCGCCGAGACGTTGGCCTGGATCATGAACTCCTCGATCAGCCGGTGGGCGTCGAGGCGCTCCGGGACCACGACGCGGTCGACCGTGCCGTCCGCCTTCAGCAGGATCTTCCGCTCGGGAAGGTCGAGCTCCAGCGGCTGGCGCGAGGCGCGGCCGCGCGAAAGCACGCGGTAGGCGGCCCACAGCGGCGCCAGCACCGGCTCCAGGAGCGGCGCCGTCGCGTCGTCGGGGCGGCCGTCGATCGCCGCCTGCGCCTGCGGATAGGAGAGGCGGGCGGCCGAGCGCATCATGATGCGGTGGAAGCTGTGCCGGACCTTGCGCCCTTCCGCCGAGAAGGTCATGCGCACGGCCAGCGCCGGGCGGTCGACCTTCTCGCGCAGCGAGCAGAGGTCGTTGGAGATGCGCTCCGGCAGCATCGGCACCACCCGGTCGGGGAAATAGACCGAGTTGCCGCGCCGCAGCGCCTCGCGGTCGAGGGCCGAGCCCGGCCGGACATAGGCGGCGACGTCGGCGATGGCGACGGTGACGATCTGGCCGCCGGGGTTTTTCGGGTCGGCATCCGGCTCGGCGTACACCGCGTCGTCATGGTCCTTGGCGTCGGCGGGGTCGATGGTCACCAGCGGCACGTCGCGCCAGTCCTCGCGACCGGCCAGCGTGGCGGGCTGCGCCGCCTCGGCCTCGGCGAGCGCCGCGGCGGGAAAGATGTGCGGAATGTCGTGGGCATGAATGGCGATCATCGAGACCGCCTTCTCGCTGGTCAGCGAGCCGATCACCGCCAGCACCTTGCCGCGCGGCAGCCCGTAGCGGCCGGTCCGCGACGGGCTCGACCTCGACCAGGTCGCCCGCCTCGGCGCCGTTGCGATCCTCCGGCGCGATCACCAGCTCGGGTTGGCGCCGCTCCACGGGCTCGATCCGCAAGGTCCCGTCATGGGCGACCCGCAGCACGCCGAGCACCGCCTCCTTGCGCTTGTCGAAGACCTTCATCACCCGCGCCGTGTAGGCGGGGCCGGTCGGCTCGCCGGTGGGGAACACCTTGGCCAGCACGCGGTCGCCGACGCCCGGCGCCGATCCTCGCGCATTGCGTGAGATCCTGACCGCAACCAGCGGATTCTGCTCGCTGTCGACGTCGGCGCGCTCGGCCGGCCGCGCGAGAAGCCCGCCGTCGGGATCGCGGGAGACGATGTCGAGGACCACCACGTGCGGCAGCGCGCCGGGGCGCGACAGCCGCTTGCGGCTGCGTTCCAGCAGGCCCTCGTCCTCGAGCGCCCGCAGCGTGTCCTTGAGCCAGATGCGGTCCTCGCCCTTCAGCTTGAATGCGCGGGCGATGTCGCGCCGGCCGGAGCGGTCCGGGTTCTCGGTGACGAAGCGCAGCAGGTCGTCGCGGCTCGGGCGGGCCGGCTCGGCAGGCTCGGCGTCGCCGCCGCGCCCGGACCGTATGGTGCCCCTTGCCGAGGTTCGCCTGGCCAAGCCGCTGCCTACCCCTTCTTCTTGCCGCGCGGCGGCTTCTTGCCGCCACCCTTGGCGGCCCGCTCGGCGAGCAGCGCCAGCGCCTCCTCGAGGGTGACGGAGGTCGGGTCCTTGCCCTTGGGCAGCGTCGCGTTGATCTTCGCCCAGTTCACATAGGGGCCGTAGCGGCCGTCGCGGACGGTTATCGGGCCGCCGTCGGGATGAGCGCCCAGCTCCTTCAAGGCGGCCGGCGTCCCGCCATTGCGGCCGCCTCTGCCCCTGGCCTGCTTTTCCGCCAGCACCGACACGGCGCGATTGAGGCCGATCGAGAAGACGTCCTCGACGCTCTCCAGATTGGCATAGGTGCCGTCATGGAGAAGGAATGGGCCGTAGCGACCGATGCCGGCGGAGATCATCTTGGCGGTCTCCGGATGGGCCCCGACGTTGCGCGGCAAGGCGAGCAGGGCCAAGGCCTTCTCATGGTCGATCGTCTCGGCCGACCAGCCCTTCGGCAGGCTGGCGCGCTTGGCGTCCTTGCCGTCGCCGCGCTGCACGTAAGGGCCGAAGCGACCGCTTCTCAGCGTGATCTCCTCGCCGGTGTAGGGGTCCTTGCCGAGCAGCCGGGTCGCGTCCTCGCCGGCGGCGGCGTCGCCATTGCCGTTGAGCGCGTCGGTCAGCTGGCGCGTGTAGCTGCATTCGGGATAGTTCGAGCAGCCGACGAAGGCGCCGTACTTGCCGAGCTTGAGCGACAGCGTGCCGCTGCCGCATTTCGGGCAGAGGCGCGGGTTGGCGCCGTCCTCGCGCGGCGGGAAGACCAGCGGCGCCAGCTCCTCGTTGAGCGCCTCCAGCACGTCGGTGACGCGCAGCTCCTTGATGTCGTCGACGGCGCCCGAGAAATCGCGCCAGAAGTCGCGCAGCACGTCCTTCCAGGAGAGCTTGCCGTCGGAGATCTCGTCGAGCTTCTCCTCCAGCGAGGCGGTGAAGTCGTATTCGACGTAGCGTTCGAAGAAGCTCTCCAGGAACGCCGACAGCAGGCGTCCCTTGGGCTGCGGAACCAGCTTGCGCTTGTCGATGGTGACGTAGTCGCGGTCCTCCAGCGTCTTCAGAATGGCGGTGTAGGTGGAAGGCCGGCCGATGCCGAGCTCCTCCATCTTCTTGATCAGCGTGGCTTCCGAGTAGCGCGGCGGCGGCTCGGTCGAGTGCTGGGTCGCGTCGATCCGCTCGCGGCGCAGCGCCTCTGCCGGCGACGATCTGCGGCAGCCGGCGATTCTCCTCGTCCTCCTGGTCCTCCTCCTTCTGGTCGGCATAGGCGGCGAGGAAGCCGTCGAAGCGGACCACCGAGCCGACGGCGCGCAGCGACGCCGTGCGGGCGCCGTTGACCGCCTCGATCTCGACGGTGGTGCGCTCGATCTCGGCGCCCTGCATCTGGCTGGCGATGGCGCGCTTCCAGATCATCTCGTAGAGCCGCGCCTGGTCGGCATCGAGATAGGGGCGCACATCGGCCGGCTTGCGGGTGAAGTCGGTCGGCCGGATCGCCTCGTGCGCCTCCTGGGCGTTCTTGGCCTTGGTGGAATAGTAGCGCGGCGCGTCCGGCACGTAGCGGCTGCCGAAACTGTCGCCGATGGCGGCGCGGGCGGCGGCGATCGCCTCGGGCGCGATCTGCACGCCGTCGGTCCGCATATAGGTGATCAGGCCCGTCGTCTCGCCGCCGATATCGATGCCTTCGTACAGCCGCTGTGCAACCTGCATGGTGCGGACCGCAGAGAATCCGAGACGCGAAGAAGCCGCCTGCTGCAAGCGTGGAGGTGGTGAAGGGCGGCCCCGGATTTCGGCGTGTCGGCTTGGCCTCGACCGACAGCGCGCGGAACGAAGCGCCTTCGAGCATGGCCTTGATGTCGTCGGCCTGCGCGCCGGTGGCGATGTCGAGCTTCTGCAGCCGCTTGCCTTCGAAGCCGGTCAGGCGGGCCTCGAACGTCTCGTCGCGGGGCGTGCCGAGGATGGCGGCGATCTGCCAGTATTCCTGGCGGACGAAGCGCTCGATCTCGGCCTCGCGGTCGCAGACCAGCCGCAACGCCACCGACTGGACGCGGCCGGCCGAGCGGGCGCCCGGCAGCTTGCGCCACAGCACCGGCGACAGGGTGAAACCGACCAGATAGTCGAGCGCCCGGCGCGCCAGATAGGCGTCCACCAGCGGCACGTCGATGTCGCGCGGATGCGCCATCGCGTCGAGCACCGACTGCTTGGTGATGGCGTTGAAAACCACGCGCCGCACGGGCTTGCCCTGAATCGCGCGCTTCTGGCGAAGCACCTCCAGCACATGCCAGGAGATCGCCTCGCCCTCGCGATCCGGGTCGGTGGCGAGAATCAGGCCGTCGGCTTCCTTGACCGCCTTGGCGATGTCGGTGAGCCGCTTGGCCGATGCGCTGTCGACCGCCCACGACATGGCGAAATCGTCCTCCGGCCGCACCGAGCCATCCTTTGCCGGAAGGTCGCGGACATGCCCGAAGGAGGCCAGGACCTTATAGTTCCGGCCGAGGTATTTGTTGATCGTTTTCGCCTTTGCAGGCGATTCGACGACGACGACGTCCATGGCTGCTCGTTTCGTGGGGACCGCGGGTTTGCCGCGGGTCGCGGTCATTGGGAATTCGCCCGTGACATGGCTGTGGAAATCGCTCCGGTCAAGAGCGACGCTTTACCGAGGGTTCGCAGCCGTAGGCTGACGGCGGTTATTCGTCGCGGCGATTGCAACTCTAGGTCAAATTAGCTACAAGGGATGCATCTTCTAATTGTGTTAGCACGAACCGGAGCTTCCGTTTCATGCCGCCGTCCCCAGACCAGCCGGATCTGCAGCGCCTCGACTATCTGCAACAGATGCTGCGCGAGCTGAGGGAGATTGCCGATACGGAGCGCTTCAACATGCTCGCCTACCTGATCGAGATGGCCTACATCGAGGCCAACGACATGATGCGTGGGCGGCGGCCGCTACGGATCGGCGACGAGGAGGGAGACGAAGCCTCCGACGTGCCGCTCAAGCCGGCCCGCGAGGTCTAGCTCCAGCAAGATCAGCAGGACCTGGGCCGGGTGCAGGCCGGTGTGGCGGATGATCTCGTCGACCGCCGTCGGCACCGGGCCGAGGGCCTCGACCACGGCGCGTCGATCGCCTTCGAGCGGCGGCGGAGTGGCCGAAAGGTCCGGCGGCTCCTCCAGATGCTCGACCGCCGGCAGGGGCTGGCCGAGCAGCGGCGCCAGCTGCTCGACGATGTCGCGCGCCTCGGTGACGAGGATGGCGCCTTCCTTGAGCAGGCCGTTGGTGCCGGCCGCCCGCGGATCGAGCGGCGAGCCGGGGACGGCGAAGACCAGCCGGCCCATCTCGCCGGCCAGGCGGGCGCTGATCAGCGAGCCGGAGCGCTTGGCGGCCTCGACCACGACGAGTCCGAGCGACAGGCCGGCGACCAGCCGGTTGCGGCGCGGGAAGTCCCTGGCGCGCGGCTCCCAGCCGAACGGCATCTCGGAGACGAGCGCTCCGCCGCGGGCTGCGATCTCGTCGGCGAGCGCGACGTTTTCCGGCGGGTAGGGGCGGTCGAGACCGCCGGCGAACACCGCCACGGTTGCAGTGGCGAGCGCCCCTTCGTGGGCGGCGGTGTCGATGCCGCGCGCCAGGCCCGACACCACGGCATAGCCGTCGCGGCCGAGGTCGGACGCCAGCTGCCGGGCCATGCGGATGCCGGCGAGCGAGGCGTTGCGGGCGCCGACGATGGCGACGGGCGGCAGCGCGAAGACGGCCGAGGTTCCCTTGACGGCGACGATCGGCGGCGGGTTGTCCATGCGGCGCATCGTCGGCGGATAGTCGCGCTCGCCGATGGCGACGAAGCGGGCGCCGCACGCGGCGGCTGCGGCAAGCTCCGCCTCGGCCTCGGCGAGCGTCGCCACGTGCGGCGCAGCCGTCCCGCCGCCCGCCGCGATCAGCTCGGGCAACGCCTCCAGCGCCGCCTCCGCCGAGCCGAAGCGGTTGATCAGCTGGCGAAAGCTCGCCGGACCGACGTTCTCGCTGCGAATCAGGCGCAGCCAGTTCAGGCGCTGCCGGTCGCTGAGGCGGGGCGCATCGACGGCCGGCTCCTCGGTCATCCGCCGACGCCGATCCGCGATTCGGTGCCCGCCCTCAAGCCGGGCGATGTTCTGCCGGTGCTTGACGATGACGAGCAGGCTCATGATGCCGAGCACGACGGCGAAGTCCTGGTAGCCCATGGCGAGCAGCGACAGCGGCACGGCCACCACGGCGGCCAGCGCGGCCAGCGAGGAGTAGCGGGTGACGGCGGCGACGGCGATCCACACGATGGCGAAGATGAGGGCTGCCGGCCAGATCAGGCCGAGGAGCACGCCGAGATAGGTGGCGACGCCCTTGCCGCCCTTGAAGCCGAGCCAGGCAGGGTAGAGATGGCCGAGGAAGGCGCAGAAGCCGGCGACGAGGGCGACGTCGGAGCCGAAGCGCCCGGCGATCAGCGCCGCCGCGGTACCCTTCAGCGCGTCGAGAACAAGGGTCAGCGCCGCCAGGCCCTTGTGCCCGGTGCGCAGCACGTTGGTGGCGCCGATGTTGCCGGAGCCGATGTTGCGCACGTCGCCCAGCCCGGCCGCGCGGGTCACCACGAGGCCGAACGGAACCGAGCCGATGAGATAGCCGAACAGCGCGGCGAGACCGTAGATCATCCCTTCCCCCTCAATCTACGCGGAATACACTGTGCGGCCTGCAACCAGAGTTTGCAAGACCTTGCCTTGCATCCGCGCCCCCTCGAAGCAGGTGTTCTTCGAGCGCGAGCGGATGTCCGCCTCCTCGACGATCCACGGGACGTCGAGGTCGACCACGGCGAGGTCGGCCGGGCTGCCCGGCCGCAGCGTGCCGCCGGGCAGGCCGAAAAGCCGCGCCGGCGCCGTGGACAGCACCTCGACCACGCGCAGCAGCGGCAGGTCGCCGTTGTGGTGGAGGCGCAGCGCCGCCGCCAGCAGCGTCTCCAGGCCGATGGCGCCCGCCGCGGCGTCGGCGAAGGGCAGGCGCTTGGTGTCCACGTCCTGCGGGTCGTGGGAGGAGACGACGATGTCGACGGTGCCATCCTTCAGCGCCTCGATCATCGCCAGGCGGTCGTCCTCGTGGCGCAAGGGCGGCGCCAGGCGGAAGAAGGTGCGGTATTCGCCGACGTCGTTCTCGTTGAGGGCGAGGCTGTAGATCGAAACGCCGGCGCTGACGTCGGCGCCGTCGGCCTTGGCGCGGGCGACGGCGGCGGCGGAGGCGGCCGTCGAGATCTTGGCGGCGTGGTAGCGCCCGCCGGTGAGGCGGGCCAGCGCCAGGTCGCGCTCCAGCGGGATGGTCTCGGCCTCGCGCGGGATCCCCGGCAGGCCGAGCCAGCTCGCGTAGAGGCCCTCGTTCATGACGCCGCCGGCGGCGAGGTCGCGATCCTCCGTCTCCTGCGCCAGAAGCACGCCGAAATCGCGCGCATAGGTCAGCGCCCGCCGCATGACGAGCGGGCTTTCGATGGTGTGGCGGCCGTCGGTGAAGGCGACGGCGCCGGCCTCGCGCAGCAGGCCGAACTCGGTCATCTCCTGGCCGGCCAGGCGGCGGGTCACGGCAGCTGCCGGATGGATGTTGACGGCCGCCGTCTCGCGGGCGGTGCGCAACACGAACTCGACCAGCGCCACGTCGTCGATGGCAGGCTCGGTGTCGGGCATCATGACGAAGGAGGTGACGCCGCCCGCCGCGGCGGCCTGGCTCGCCGAGGCGATCGTCTCGCGGTGCTCGGCGCCCGGCTCGCCGACGAAGACGCGGCCGTCGACCAGCCCCGGCAGGATCGCCTTGCCGGCGCAGTCGATCACCGCGGCGCCCGACGGATGCCCCTGGTTGAGGGCGCCGGCGCCGGCGGCGGCAATCGTCGTGCCGTCGACGATCACCGTGCCGACCTCGTCGACGCCGCGCGATGGATCGACGATGCGGGCCCGCTCGAAGACGGTCGCCGGCATCAGTGCCGCGCCTCGTTGCGGCGGGGGTCGAGCAGCGCCTGCATCACCGCCATACGGACGGCGACGCCCATCTCGACCTGCTCCTGGATGACGCTCTGCGGCCCGTCGGCGATCTCCGAGGCGATCTCGACGCCGCGGTTCATCGGTCCGGGATGCATGACCAGGGCGTCGGGCTTGGCGGCCTTCAATTTCTGGGCGTCGAGGCCGAAATAGCGGAAATACTCGCGCACCGAGGGCACGAAGGCGCCGGCCATGCGCTCGCGCTGCAGGCGCAGCATCATCACCACGTCGGCCTCGGCGAGCCCCTCGGCCATGGTGCGGCAGACGATGACGCCCATGCGCTCCACCCCGGCCGGCAGCAGCGTCGAGGGGGCCACCACGCGGACCTGCGCGCCCAGCGCGTTGAGGAGGATGATGTTCGAGCGGGCGACGCGGGAGTGCAGGATGTCGCCGCAGATGACGACGATCAGCCGCCACAACGGACCCTTGGCGCGGCGGATGGTCAGCGCATCGAGCAGCGCCTGGGTGGGATGCTCGTGGGCGCCGTCGCCGGCATTGACCACCGAGCAGCCGACCTTCTGGGCGAGCAGCGCCGCCGCGCCCGCCGACTGGTGACGGATGACGAGGATGTCGGGCCGCATGGCGTTGAGCGTCATGGCGGTGTCGATCAGCGTCTCGCCCTTCTTCACCGAGGAGCTCGCCACCGCCATGTTCATGACATCGGCGCCGAGCCGCTTGCCGGCCAGCTCGAAGGAGGCCTGGGTGCGGGTCGACGCCTCGTAGAAGAGGTTGATCTGGGTGCGGCCGCGCAGGCCGGCTGTCTTCTTCTCGGATTGCCGGGAGATCGCCACGGCGGCGTCGGCGCGGTCGAGCAGCAGCTCGATGTCGGCCGGGGAAAGGTCGCGGATGCCGAGCAGATGGCGGTGCGGGAAGAGCGGGAAGGACGCGGCTTCGGTCATCTCAAGGCGCTGCTATAGGCCCTCGGCCCGGCAGGCGGCAAGCAGGCGTCGCGGCAAGCCACAAATCTTTCGTCGCGCCGGCCAGCCGGCTTGGCTATAAAGCCGCTTCCCCTGTCGGCGGCATGCGTGCCCGACATGATCGACGAGGACGGGCGTGACGCATGAGGTGACCAACCAGCCGCCGCCGCTTTCCGGCGGCAATGCCTGGCGCAGCGATCCGCTGCTCATCCAGCTCACCGATCAATTCTCCGAGCCGGTCCGCAAGGAGCTCGACGGGCTCGGCCGCTTCGTGCTCGAGCCAGGAGGCGCAGGAGCTGGCGAGGCTCGCCAACACCGAGACGCCCCGGCTCAGGACCCACGACCGGCAGGGGCGGCGCATCGACGTCGTCGACTATCACCCGGCCTATCACGCGTTGATGCGGCGCTCCGTGGCAGGCGGCCTGCACGCCTCGGTGTGGGAGAACGGCGAGGCGGAGGCCGGCGTGCGCCACCAGGCACGCGCTGCCCGCTTCTACCTGACGGCCGAGCTCGAGTGCGGCCATCTTTGCCCCGTCACCATGACCATGCGCGTCGCTGGCGGCGCTGATGGCCAATGCGAAGCTGTTCCGCGAGTGGGCGCCGCGCGTCACCACCCGCAAATACGACCAGTCGCAGAAGCCGCCTGTCGAGAAGACCGGGCTGACGCTCGGCATGGGGATGACGGAGAAGCAGGGCGGAACCGACGTGCGCGCCAACACGACGCGCGCCGAGCGGGCCGGCAGCGGCTTTTACCGGCTGACGGGCCACAAATGGTTCATGTCGGCGCCGATGTCGGATGCCTTCCTGGTGCTGGCCCAGGCGCCGGAAGGGCTGTCCTGCTTCCTGGTGCCGCGGCTGCTCGGCGACGGCACGGGCAACGGCTTCCGCTTCCAGCGGCTCAAGGACAAGCTCGGCAACCGCTCCAACGCCTCCGCGGAGGTGGAGTTCGTCAACGCCTTCGGCGAGATGGTGGGGGAAGGCGGCGCCGGCGTGCGCACCATCATGGACATGGTGACGCTCACCCGGCTCGACTGCGCCATAGCCTCGGCGGCGCTGATGCGGTCGGGGCTGGCCGAGGCGGTGCACCATTGCCGGCATCGCTTGGTGTTCGGCGAGACGCTGTTCGCGCAGCCGCTGATGCAGCGGGTGCTGGCCGACATGGCGCTCGACGTGGCGGCGGCCACGGCGCTCGCCTTCCGGCTCGCCCGCTCGTTCGACGAAGCCGCCGGGTCGCGCAGCGAGGCCGCCTTCGCGCGGGCGATGACGCCGGTGGTCAAGTACTGGGTGTGCAAGACGGCGCCGTCGCTGCTCTACGAGGCGATGGAGTGCCTGGGCGGCAACGGCTACGTGGAGGAGGGGACGCTCGCCCGGGCCTACCGCGAGGCGCCCGTCAACGCGATCTGGGAAGGCTCGGGCAACGTCATGGCGCTCGACGTCATCCGCGTGCTGGCGCGCGGCCCGGCCTTGTTCGACGAGGTGCTCGCCGGCATCGAGCGCGATCTCGGAAGCGCCGGCAACGGCACCGTGGGGGTGCTCAGGGCCGCCATGCAGGTGGCGAGCTCCGACGAAGGCTCGGCGCGCATCCTCACCGAGCAGCTGGCGCTGTCGGCGGCGGCCGCCGAGCTCAGGCGGATGGGCGCAGGGCGGATCGCCGACGCCTTCATCGAGAGCCGCCTCGCCGGCCAATGGCGAGGCACCTACGGCATGCTGGACGCCCGCCACGACGCCCGGTCGATCGTCGACACGCTCTACCCCGCGGCCGGCTGACGCCTCCGAAAGAGGGCGCGCACCGTCATCCGTCCACAGGATGAACGGAAGTTAACCTTAACCAATGGTTTCCGTTGTCGGACGGCTCCCCATGCCGCATCTTTTCACGGGGGGCATGGGGTCGTTATGCGGAACAATAGTCTACAGGTCATTCTTCGTCGAGATTCTCTGGCGGCTCTCGCGCACGATCCGGATCCTCATCATTCTTTGGGTGACGCCGCTGATCCTGTTCTGGGGCTGGTACTGGATTTCCTACTTCGACTTGCGCTTCGGCACGATGATCTTCAGCCGGCGGTTGCATGACGTGATCTTCGAGGTCTACGGCGAGATCCTTGGCATCGATCCGACGACGATCCCGCCGCTTTTGGCCCGCGCCTGCGTGCTGGACTCGGTCCTCGTGGCGGCCCTGGTGGCGTTTCGCCTGCGCCGGCCGATCCTCGCCTTCCTCGGCGAGAGGCGGGCCCGCTATTTCGCCGGCCAGCAGCCCCTGAAGGCGGTCGAGCACGCCCTGCAGGATGAAGGCAGCGGCGGCCGAATCGATGCGGGTCTGGCGCTTGCGCCGCGACACGTCCATCTCCAGCAACGCCCGCTCGGCCGCCACGGTCGACAGCCGCTCGTCCCAGAAGGCGAACGGCAGGTCGCTCAGCCGGGCGAAGTTGCGGACGAAGGCGCGCGAGGCCTGGGCGCGCGGGCCCTCGCTGCCGTCCATGTTGACCGGCAGGCCCATCACCACCGCCGCGACGCCGTCGCGCGCCAGGAGCGCCAGCAGCGCCTCGGCATCGGCGGTGAACTTGCGGCGCAGGATCACCGGCCGCGGATGGGCGAAGGCGAGGCCGCGGTCGGCGACGGCGACGCCGATCGTCTTGTCGCCGAGGTCGAGGCCGGCAAGCGTGCCGCCGCCGGCAAGCCGCGCCGGAAGGTCCTCGATGCCGATGATCGCCAAGCGCGCGCTCCCTTTGACTTGGGCGGTCCGCGTTCTATCCTTCCCTCCAGGAAAAGGCGAGGAGGAAGGCACCATGAAGCTCACCTGGTACGGTCATTCCGCGTTCCGCCTCGACGCTGGCGACGCCCATATCCTGATCGATCCGTTCCTCACCGAGAACCCGTCATGGGGCAAGCCCTGGCAAGGGCCGGCGCAGGGCGTGACCCACGTGCTCCTGACCCACGGGCACGGCGACCATCTCGGCGATTCCGCCGCCATCCTGAAGGAGACCGGCGCCATGCTGGTCGCCAATTTCGAGCTCTGCATGTTCCTGGTGGGGCAGGGCGTCGACTCCGGCAAGATCAACCCCGGCAATTTCGGCGGAACGGTCGATTGCGGCGGCTTCACCACCACTTTCGTGCCGGCGTGGCATTCCTCCGCACTGCCGCAAGAGGGCGGCCGCAACGTCTTCCTCGGCAATCCGGGCGGCCTGGTGCTGCATTTCCCGAGCGAGAAGACGCTCTACCACATGGGCGACACCGACATCTTCTCCGACATGGCGCTGATCGACGAATTGCACGAGCCGAAGATCGGCCTGGTGCCGATCGGCGACCGCTTCACGATGGGCGGCGCGGTGGCGGCGCTCGCCTGCCGTCGCTTCTTCCATTTCGAGACGGTGGTGCCCTGCCACTACGGCTCGTTCGACATGATCGACCAGGACGCCGACAAGTTCGTCGCCGGGCTGGAAGGATCGGGCATCGACGTCCAGCTGCCCGAGGTCGGAGCCAGCCTGGAGCTCTGACGCAAGGCTGGAGTTGCGCTCGCGGCGCCGCCTCGCTATAGCCCGGTCTTCCCGAGACCGGAGCCGGACATGTCCGTCGATATCGCCACCGTGAAGCGCGTCGCGCACCTCGCCCGCATCGCCGTCAGCGACGAAGACGCCCACCGCATGACGAGTGAGCTCAACGCCATACTGGGCTTCGTCGAGCAGCTCAACGAGGTCGACGTCGGCGGCGTCGAGCCGATGACCTCGGTGATCCCGATGGAGATGAAGAAGCGGGAGGACGTCGTCACCGCGGGCGACCGGCCGGAGGACATCGTGGCCAACGCGCCGGCCACGCAGGAGAACTTCTTCCTGGTGCCCAAGGTGGTGGAGTAACGCCATGGCGGTCGAGATCGCTGCCGAGACGCCGCTCAGCGACGACGTGCGGGCGTTGATCGCCGAGCTCAACGCGGCGCTGCTGGAGCTGACGCCGCCGGAGTTTTGCTCGCATCTGACGGTGGAGCAGATGGCCACGCCGGACACCACGGTGTTCGTCGCGCGAGACGGGTCGCTGGCCGTCGCCTGCGGGGCGCTGCGCCGCCATGCGGAGCGCGTCGGCGAGGTCAAGCGCATGTACACGAGGCCTTCCCACAGGGGGCTGAAGATCGGCCAGGCGATCGTGTCGCAGATCGAGACGCTGGCGCGCGGCGAAGGGCTCAGCCGCCTGGTGCTGGAGACCGGGGATCCGGCATCCCGCCGCCTGGACCGTCTACGAGCGGGCCGGCTTCTCCCGCTGCGGGCCGGTTCTCGACTATCCCGATTCCCCGTGGTCGGTGTTTTACCAGAAGGACCTCGAAGGCGAGCGCGCATGACCGACCTCACCCAACTCACCATCGCCGAGGCGCGCATCAAGCTGCGCGCCCGCGAGATCACCGCCGGCGAGCTCACCGAGGCCTATCTGCAGGCGATCGACGCCGCAAACCCGGCGCTCAACGCCTATATCGCGGTGACCGACGAGCGGGCGCGCGCCATGGCCAAGGCGTCGGACGAAAGGCTGGCCAACCGCCAGGGCGGGGCGCTGGAAGGCATTCCGCTCGGCATCAAGGACCTGTTCGCCACGGAAGGCGTACACACCCAGGCGTGCAGCCACATCCTCGACCACTTCGAGCCGCGCTACGAGTTGACGGTGACGGCCAATCTGTGGGCCGACGGCGCGGTGATGCTGGGCAAGCTCAACATGGACGAGTTCGCCATGGGCTCGTCCAACGAGACCTCCTATTACGGCCCGGTGATCAACCCGTGGCGGCGCTCGCGTGCCTCCACGGTGGTCCGGCCGGCGAGCCATATGGGCGAAGGCGGCTTCGTGTCCGACGGCGGCGTGCGCACGGATCGCGTGCTCGACAATGCGCAGCTGGTACCGGGCGGCTCGTCCGGCGGCTCGGCGGCGGCGGTCTCGGCCTGCCTGGCGGCCGGCGCGACGGCCACCGACACCGGCGGCTCGATCCGGCAGCCGGCGGCCTTCACGGGCACCGTGGGCATCAAGCCCACCTATGGCCGCTGCTCGCGCTGGGGCATCGTCGCCTTCGCCTCGTCGCTCGACCAAGCGGGGCCGATCACCCGCGACCTCCGCGATTCGGCGATCCTGCTCAAATCGATGGCCTCGGTCGACGACAAGGACACGACGTCGGTCGACCGGCCGGTTCCCGACTACGAGGCGGCGATCGGCCAGTCGGTGCGCGGCATGCGCGTCGGCATCCCGCGCGAGTACCGGGTCGAGGGAATGCCCGACGACATCGAGGCGCTTTGGCAGAAGGGCATCGCCTGGCTGAAGGATGCCGGCGCCGAGGTGGTCGACATCAGCCTGCCGCACACCAAATACGCCCTGCCGGCCTATTACATCGTGGCGCCGGCGGAGGCGTCGTCAAACCTCGCCCGCTACGACGGCGTCCGCTACGGGCTGAGGGTGCCCGGCAAGGACATCGTCGAAATGTACGAGAAGACGCGCGCCGCCGGCTTCGGCCGGGAGGTCAAGCGACGCATCATGATCGGCACATATGTGCTGTCGGCCGGCTACTATGACGCCTATTACCTGCGCGCCCAGAAGGTGCGCTCGCTGATCCGGCGCGACTTCGAGCGCGTCTTCGCCGATGGCGTCGACACGATCCTGACGCCGGCCACGCCGTCGGCGGCGTTCGGCGTCGCCGACGAGGACATGGCGTCCGATCCGGTCAAGATGTACCTCAACGACATCTTCACGGTGACGGTCAACATGGCCGGGCTGCCCGGCATCTCGGTGCCGGCGGGGCTGGACGAGCGGGGGCTGCCGCTGGGGCTCCAGCTGATCGGCCGGCCCTTCGACGAAGAGACGCTCTATCGCGCCGGGCAACGTGATCGAGCAGGCTGCCGGGCGGTTCGAGCCCGACCGCTGGTGGTAGAGGGCGATCGCTAGCGCGCGATGTTCTTCCTCCTGTCCAAGGCGGCCTGGTTCTGCCTGCAACCGCTCAACCTGGCGATCCTACTCCTGCTGCTGTCGCTGGCGCTGGGCCTCATCGGACGGCGCCGGCTCGGAACCGCGGCCGCGATCGGCGGCGTGCTGATCCTGGCGCTCGCCGCGTGGACCTCGCTCGGCGCCCAGCTGATTTCGCCGCTCGAGGAGCGATTCCAGCGGCCGGCGGCGCTGCCGGCGCATGTCGACGGCATCGTGGTGCTGGGCGGTGGGCTGGAGGGCGCCATCAACCTGGCGCGCGGCGGCTACGAGATGAACAGCGGCGGCGACCGCTTCGTCGAGGCGGCAGCGCTCGCCCGCCGCTTCCCGAACGCCAAGGTGCTGGTCACCGGCGGCATGGGCACCGTCTTCCTGGAGGGGGAGGGCGACGGCGAGACGGCGCCGCGGCTGCTCGGCGCGCTCGGCGTGGCGCCCGAGCGCCTGATCCTGGAGAGCAAGTCGCGCAACACGGCGGAGAATGCGACCTTCTCCAAGGCGCTCGCCCAGCCGAAGCCGGGCGAGACCTGGCTGCTGGTCACCTCGGCGTTCCACATGCCACGGTCGGTGGGGCTGTTCCGCAAGGCGGGCTTTCCGGTGGTGCCCTGGCCGACCGACTACCGCACCAGCGGGCGCGAGGGGGTGGGCCTGTTCCGCGACAACGAGGTCGATGCGTTGCAGACCACCAGCGTGGCGCTGCGCGAATGGATCGGCCTCGTCGCCTACTGGCTAAGCGGGCGCATCGATACGCCGTTCCCGGCGCCCGACTAAAACGACCTGCAGGCTTAACCGTCGCGCATGTCGCTGGCGCGGCAAGGAAAGTCGGCGGGCGCGAAGCGCCTGCCCGCGAAAAGTCGGAAACAAGGTCTACGCGCTCGCCCCGCGCCCTGACCCAACTCGCGCTGGAGCCGGACCTTGTTCCTATCGGTCTTCGATCTGTTCAAAATCGGCATCGGCCCGTCGAGCTCGCACACGATGGGCCCGATGACGGCGGCGGCTCGCTTCCTCGACGAGGTCGCCGGCGACGACTGGCCGCGCCCCGCCGGCGCGCGGGTGGCGCGGCTCGGCGCCAGCCTGCACGGCTCGCTCGCCTATACGGGTATCGGCCATGGCAGCGACCGGGCCGTCATCCTCGGCCTCGATGGGGCGACGCCGACCACGGTGGATCCCGACGCCGCAGAGGCGGCCGTGGCGCGTATTGCGGCCGAAAAGCGCGTCAACCCGCCCGGGCATCCGGGCGGCTACGCGTTCGACCCGGCGACCGACCTCGTGCTCGACCGCAAGACGCCGCTGCCCGGCCACGCCAACGGCATGACCTTCATGGGCTACGATGCCGACGGGACGCTGCTTCTCAGGCGCGTCTACTACTCGATCGGCGGCGGCTTCGTGGTGTCGGACGAAGAATTGCAGCGGTTGAAGGCGCGCGGACCGGAGACGCCGGCGAAGACGGTGCCCTATCCGTTCGCCAACGCGGTGGAGATGCTCGACATGGCGGCAGCGAGCGGGCTGTCGATCGCCGAGATGAAACGGACCAACGAGGAAGTGCACCGCGACCCGCAGGCGCTGGACGCCGGCCTCGATGCCATCTGGAACGCCATGACGAGCTGCATCGAGCGCGGGCTCTCCCAGGAGGGCATCATGCCGGGCGGGCTGAAGGTGCGGCGGCGCGCCAGGCAGCTGCACGAGAGGCTGCAGGAGGAATGGCGGCAGAACCGGCCGCAATCCGCTGCTCGCCAACGACTGGCTGTCGATCTATGCGATGGCGGTCAACGAGGAGAACGCCGCGGGCGGGCGGGTCGTCACGGCGCCGACCAACGGCGCGGCCGGGGTGGTGCCGGCGGTGCTGCGCTACTGGCTGCACTTCCACCCCGAGGCCGACCAGGCGAGCATCCGCGACTTCCTGCTGACGGCGGCGGCGATCGGCGGCATCATCAAGACCAACGCGTCGATCTCGGGCGCCGAGGTCGGCTGCCAGGGCGAGGTCGGGTCGGCTTCCGCCATGGCCGCGGCGGGGCTCTGCGCGGTGATGGGAGGCTCGCCGGAGCAGGTCGAGAACGCCGCCGAGATCGCGCTCGAGCACCATCTCGGCATGACCTGCGACCCGGTCGGCGGGCTGGTGCAGGTGCCTTGCATCGAGCGCAACGCGCTCGGCGCGGTCAAGGCGGTCACCGCGGCCTCGCTGGCGGTCAAGGGCGATGGCAAGCACTTCGTGCCGCTCGACGCGGCGATCGAGACGATGCGCCAGACCGGCCTCGACATGAGCGAGAAGTACAAGGAGACCAGCCAGGGCGGGCTGGCCGTCAACGTGGTGGAGTGCTGAGGGCGGCCGGCCAAGCCCTGGCCTGTGGAGAAGTCGGTCGACGGTTGACCCGGGCGACGGCGGCGCTAAAGCTCCTGCGATGGCCCTCAATCTGATCAAGCTCTGCGTTGGCTGCGACAGCGTCGAAGACCTCGAGCAGTGGATCGCCTCGCGGCTCGATGCGCGGCGGCGGGCCGGCGAGCCGGCCGAGCACTTCCACACGACGCGCATGGTGCCGACGCGCGCCGCCGAGCTGACCGACGGCGGCTCGCTCTACTGGGTCATCAAGGGCAGCGTGCAGTGCCGCCAGGCGCTGACCGAGGTCCGGCCCTTCACCGATGGCGAGGGCATTCACCGGTGCCACCTGATGCTCGACCCGGTCGTGGTGCGCACCGACTGGCAGCCGCGCCGCGCCTTCCAGGGGTGGCGCTACCTCAAGCAGAGCGAGGCGCCGGCCGATCTCGGCAAGGGCGCCGCGCTCGCCGGCATGCCGCCGCAGCTCAGGCGCCAGCTGGCGGAGCTCGGCCTGCTCTGACCGTCCGGGCGCGGCGGGCGCGCGAAGCGGCTTGCAAGCAGCGTCGGCAGGCCACATCTTGAAGCGATGAGCGAAAAGACCACGCCGGTTGCCCGCGGGGCCGCCAAGCGCGCCCGCCGAGCGGACGTCCGACAAGGCGGCGATCGACGCCTTCGTGCGCCAGGCGAGGGCGCTGGCGCCGGCCGACGGGGCGGGCGGGCGGCTGATCCTGGCGCTCGATGCGACGATGAGCCGGCAGCCGACCTGGGACCTGGCCTGCGCCCTGCAAGCGGAGATGTTCGACGCGGTCGCCAAGGCGGGGTCGCTGTCGGTGCAGCTGGTCTACTATCGCGGCCTGTCGGAATGCCGCGCCTCGCGCTTCGTCAACGACACGGAGGCCCTCAAGGGCCTCATGGAGCGCATCGACTGCCGCGGCGGCCACACGCAGATCGGCAAGGTTCTCGTCGCACGCGCTCAAGGAGCATGCCCGCGGCAAGGTCAATGCGCTGGTTTTCATCGGCGACGCCATGGAGGAGAGCGTCGACGAGCCTGGCCGACCGGGCGGGCCGGCTCGGGCTGGTCGGACTGCCCATGTTCCTGTTCCAGGAGGGCAAGGACAGCGCCGTCGAACGGACCTTCAAGGAGCTGGCACGGCTGTCGCGCGGCGCCTGGTTCCGCTTCGACCGCGGCGCGGCGGAGGCGCTCGCCCGGCTGCTGTCGGCCGTGGCGGTGTTCGCCAGCGGCGGCGTTGCGGCGCTGGAGGCGCGCGGACGGCCGGAAGACCGGCTGCTGATCTCGCATCTGTCGGGTGGCGGCGGGCGATGACGGTGGCGCTGGCGATCCTCTCGGGGCTGCTCCTCGTCGGGCTCGCGATCGCCGCCTTCCTCAGGATGGACGCGGCGCGGGTCGCCGGCACGCTGCGGCTCTCGGGGCCGATCGCGCTGGCCGTGGTGGGCGGCGGGCTGACGCTGGTCGGCCGCGCCGGGCTCGGCGGCATGCTGCTTTCGCTGGCGCTCGCCTGGTACGCGGCCAACCGCAAGCGCCGCGGCACGCTGAAATCGCCGGGGCGGCGCTCGACGGTGCGGACGGCGGCGCTGGAGATGGAGCTCGACCACGACAGCGGCCGGCTCGAGGGGCTGGTGCTGGCCGGCCGCCACGAGGGCAGGGCGCTCGGCACCTTGAGCGAGGCGGAATTGACGGCGATGCTGAAGGAGCTCGCCGCCGACGCGGAGAGCCGGCAGCTCCTAGAAACGTATCTTGACGGCCGGTTTCCCGCATGGCGCGAACACGCGAAGGCGGATGACGGCCACCGGCAGCGAGTTGCGCCAGGTTCGGGCGCCATGACTAAGGAGGAGGCCTACCAGGTCCTTGGTCTTGAGACGGGGGCGAGCGCGGCGCAGGTCCGCAAGGCGCACCGAAGCCTGATGCAGCGCCTGCACCCCGACGTCGGCGGCTCCTCTTTCCTGGCGGCTCGGATCAACGAAGCCAAGGACATCCTGCTCTCCGATCACGACTAACTCTCCTTCGACTCGATACTCTTCCGGGAGACTGGGGCTGGCGCCGGCTACTGCTCGATGGCGTAGCAGGCGATCTTTTTCTTCTTCAGCGCGCTGCAGGCGTTCCAGGCGGCGGTCTTCGAGGCGAAGCCGCCGAAGCGCGCGCGGTAGAAGGTGGTGCCGCCCTTCTCGAAGGGCTGGGTGAACGGCGATGCGTCGGCAACCGCGCCGGGCGCCTTCTTGGTGGTGGCGGCCAGGAAGCCGCGCGCCTCGTCCTCGCTCGGCGAGGACGCGACCTGGATCGCCCAGCCGGCAGGCGCGGTCGAGGCGGTGCGCAGCTGGTCGACGGCCGCCTTGGGCCGCGGCGCCGGATCGGCGTAGGCCTGGACGATCGGCGTCTCGGTCGCCGTCTCGACCAGTGCGACCGGCTCGGGCTTCTCGTCGGCGACGGTCTGGGCGGCGATCTGCTCTTCCTCGGCCGCCAGCACCGCGTTTTCGTCGAGCGCGACGACCACGTCGGCGGCCGGGCGGAGGTCCGGCGTCGGCGCGTTGCGCTTGGGCAGGATCGCCGAGGCGATGGCGGCGAATGGCGTGGCGCCGCCCTTGGCGACCAGCAGGCCGCCGCCGCGGGCGGACGCCTTGGGCATGTATTTGCGGATCAGCTCGGCCATCTGCGCGTCGCGGGAGCCGCCCGAGGTGCCGCCCATCACCACCGCGACGATGCGGCGGTTGCCGTCGGCGACCGACGAGACCAGGTTGAAGCCGGAGGCGCGGGTGTAGCCGGTCTTGATGCCGTCGACGCCCTTGACGCGGCCGAGCAGGCGGTTGTGGTTGGCGATCCGCCGCTTGCCGTAGGTGAAGGACTTGGCGGAGAAGACCTTGTAATAGCGCGGGAAATGCTCGCGCAGCGCAATGCCCAGCGTGGCCATGTCGCGGGCGGTGGTGCGCTGGTTGGGGTCGGGCAGGCCATGGGCGTTCTGGAAGGTGGTGCCGGTCATGCCGAGGCGGCGCGCCTTGGCGGTCATCATGCGGGCGAAGTTCTGCTTCGAGCCGCCCAGAAGCTCGCCGAGCGCGGTGGCCGAATCGTTGGCCGATTTGGTGACCAGCGAATAGATGGCGGTCTCGACGGTGATCGACTGCCCCGCCTTGACGCCCAGCTTGGTCGGCGGCTCGGCAGCCGCCTGGGCCGAGAAGGGCACCTTGGAGCTCATCGACAGGCGGCCGCCGTTCAGCGCCTCGAACACCAGATAGAGCGTCATCATCTTGGTCAGCGACGCGGGATAGCGCGGCGCGTCGGCATTGGTGGCGTAGAGCGTCTTGCCGCTGTTGGCGTCGACGACGATGGCCGCGTACTTGGCCGACGCCGCCTGACCTTGCGCGGCCGCGGCCAGCACGAATGCACAAGAGACCACCGCCGCCGCGGCGGTCCGGAAAAGTCGTTCGGAGAAACGGGCTGCCCACGCCTGACGCACTGTATCGTCCTTTGGATTATTGCACACCCCGAGGCGGCCAAGGGTCCGGCCTCACAGGGCTGTGACGCTAGGCTAACAGCGTTACCAATCCGTTTATGGTGAGCGATACGTTCAGGCGGCTGCCCGCAGTTGAATGAACGTTGATTTAAAATCGAGTGATCGGCGTGTCAGGCGGGATTGACCCGGCGGCAGCTGTTGACTTTTTGTGCAATGCACCATAGTGAGGACGCATTGCACAAATGCTGTGCCGACCACCCCCATCCAGAAAGAGAATGCCGATGACGCAAACGTTCGAAGATGCCGGCAAGTTCGGCAAGGAATTCGTCGACAACGGGCTGAAGAGCTTCGCTTCGCTGTCCAAGGGCATGCAGGCGATCGCCGTCGAGGCGACGGAGTACACCAAGAAGTCGTTCGAGACCGGCTCGCAGGCTTTCGAGAAGCTGATCGCCGCCAAGTCGTTCGAGAAGGCGATCGAGGTGCAATCGGATTATGCCAAGCAGGCCTATGAGGGCTTCGTGAGCGAGGCCACCAAGCTCGGCGAACTCTACGCCGAACTGGCCAAGGACGCCTATAAGCCTTTCGAATTGATGGTCGCCAAGTCGAAGTAATCGACGGACCTTTTGGCGGGAGCGGGCTTGCCCGCTGGTGGACCCGGCACGCGTTCGGCGCGGCCGGGTTTTTTCTTGGTGGACGGCGCGGGCGATCACGAATGCGCCAATTCTCCCTCGATTGCCCGTTGGGCCATATTGTCAGCGCAAAAGAAGGCCTTAAAATCTGCTGGTGAGCACCTACATGTCGCAACTCGTGAGGCTCATGACGACGTGAAGGATCCTGGACTACCGGTGGGGAAGATGCTGGACGGCTTGGTTCGCATGCAGAATGGCGACGAAGGGGGCAACGGCACGGGCCGTGGCACCGCCGTCATCACGCGCACGCGTCCCAAGACCAAGAAGCCCAGCCTCTACCGGGTTCTGATCCTTAACGACGACTACACGCCCATGGAATTCGTGGTCCACGTGCTGGAGCGTTTTTTCCAGAAGGACCGCGAAGCCGCGACCCGTATCATGCTGCACGTCCACAACCATGGCGTCGGCGAATGCGGGATCTTTACGTTCGAAGTGGCCGAGACCAAGGTGTCCCAGGTCATGGATTTCGCCCGTCAGCATCAGCATCCGCTGCAATGCGTGATGGAGAAGAAGTGAGGTAAAATGCCGGCTTTCTCGCAGGGCCTCGAAAAGGCGCTCCATCAGGCGCTCACGCTCGCCAACGAACGACACCACGAATACGCGACGCTCGAACACCTGCTTCTGGCGCTGATCGACGATGGCGATGCGGCCGCGGTGATGCGCGCCTGCAACGTCGACCTCGACGAGCTGAAGCAGACCGTTCTGAACTACATCGACACCGAGCTCGACAATCTGGTCACCGGCTACGACGAGGATTCCAAGCCGACGGCGGGCTTCCAGCGCGTCATCCAGCGGGCGGTCATCCACGTGCAGTCCTCGGGCCGCGAGGAGGTCTCCGGCGCCAACGTGCTGGTGGCGATCTTCGCCGAGCGCGAGAGCCATGCCGCCTATTTCCTGCAGGAACAGCAGATGACCCGCTACGACGCGGTCAACTACATCTCGCACGGCATCGCCAAACGGCCGGGTGCCAGCGAGTCGCGCTCGCCGCGCGGCGCCGAGGACGACCAGCCCGGCTCGTCCGGCGACGGCCAGGCGGAAGAGGGCGGCAAGAAGAAGCAGCAGCAGGACGCGCTCACCGCCTATTGCGTCGACCTGAACAAGAAGGCCAAGGCCGGGCGCATCGATCCGCTGATCGGCCGCGAAGCGGAGATCAGCCGCACCATCCAGGTGCTGTGCCGCCGCTCCAAGAACAATCCGCTCTATGTGGGCGATCCCGGCGTCGGCAAGACGGCGATCGCCGAAGGTCTGGCCAAGCGGATCGTCGAAGGCGACGTGCCGGCGGTGCTGTCCAACGCGACGATCTTCGCGCTCGACATGGGCACGCTGCTCGCCGGCACACGCTACCGCGGCGATTTCGAGGAGCGCCTGAAGCAGGTCGTCAAGGAGCTCGAGGAGTATCCGGGGGCGATCCTGTTCATCGACGAGATCCACACGGTGATCGGCGCCGGCGCCACGTCGGGCGGCGCGATGGATGCCTCCAACCTGCTCAAGCCGGCGCTTTCCTCCGGCGCCATCCGCTGCATCGGCTCGACCACCTACAAGGAGTTCCGCCAGTTCTTCGAGAAGGACCGGGCGCTGGTGCGGCGCTTCCAGAAGATCGACGTGAACGAGCCGACGCTCGAAGACGCGATCAAGATCATGAAGGGGCTGAAGCCCTATTTCGAGGAGTTCCACAAGGTCCGCTACACCGGCGACGCGATCAAGGCGGCGGTGGAGCTTTCGGCCCGCTACATCAACGACCGCAAGCTGCCGGACAAGGCGATCGACGTGATCGACGAGACCGGTGCCTCGCAGATGCTGCTGCCCGAGGCCAGGCGCAAGAAGACGATCGGCGTCAAGGAGATCGAGGCGACCGTCGCCACCATGGCGCGCATCCCGCCGAAGACGGTGTCGTCCGACGACGAGAAGGTTCTCGCCAACCTCGAGGAAGAGCTGAAGCGCGTCGTCTACGGCCAGGACACGGCCATCTCGGCGCTCGCCTCGTCGATCAAGCTCGCCCGGGCCGGGCTGCGCGAGCCGGAGAAGCCGATCGGCTCCTACCTGTTCTCGGGCCCGACGGGCGTCGGCAAGACCGAGGTCGCCAAGCAGCTCGCCGCCTCGCTCGGGGTGGAGCTCCTGCGCTTCGACATGTCGGAGTACATGGAGCGGCACACCGTGTCGCGGCTGATCGGCGCGCCTCCGGGCTATGTCGGCTTCGACCAGGGCGGCCTGCTGACCGACGGCGTGGACCAGCATCCGCACTGCGTGCTGCTGCTCGACGAAGTGGAGAAGGCGCATCCGGACCTGTTCAACATCCTGTTGCAGGTGATGGACCACGGCAAGCTGACCGACCACAACGGCAAGCAGATCGACTTCCGCAACGTCATCCTGATCATGACCACCAATGCCGGCGCTGCCGACATGGCCAGGGCGGCGATCGGCTTCGGCTCCTCCAAGCGCGAAGGCGACGACATGGAGGCGATCAACCGGCTGTTCTCGCCGGAGTTCCGCAACCGTCTCGACGCCATCATCCCGTTCGGCTCGCTGCCGGTGCCGGTCGTGCACCAGGTGGTGCAGAAGTTCGTCATGCAGCTCGAGGCGCAGCTGTCCGAGCGTGGCGTCACCTTCGACCTGTCGCCCGAGGCCATCGCCTGGCTCGCCGACAAGGGCTATGACGAGCGCATGGGCGCGCGGCCGCTCGGCCGGGTGATCCAGGAGCACATCAAGAAGCCGCTGGCCGAGGAGGTGCTGTTCGGCAAGCTCAAGAAGGGCGGCACCGTGCGGGTCACCGTCGAGAAGAAGGAGACCGGAGAGAGCGGCCTGAAGCTCGAATCGGTCGCCGACGAGGTGCCGGTGAGGCCCAAGAAGGAAGAGCCGAAGAAGGACCCGGCGCCGCGCAAGCCGCGTGCCAAGCCGGTCCGCAAGCCGCCGGTCGCCAAGGCCAAGCCGGCCGGCAACGGCAAGGAGGCCGGCAAGCGCAGCCTGGTGCCACAGCTGCCCCGCAAGACCTGACGCGTTCGCGGCCGATCGGCCGCGGATGCACCGACGGCGCCTGCCGCCGTTTCAGTCCCCACCCCCTCGGCCGAAAGGCCGCAGGGGGTGGTGTCGTCACCTTGGCCTCTTGCGGGTCCATCCGTCTTCACGGGCGCCGTGCGAGTGACGTGCGAAACAGGCAACTTCTCTACAGCATTCCCCTTTTCCTCGAAGCGAGAAACTGCTCTATTCATTGTTTGCGCCATTCCGGACGCAAGCCGCTCTCACTTTGCGGCGTTGCCCTAGCCTCGCTGGCGATGCCTGAGCCCGCTGCCGACCTCGTCCGGACGATCGCCCGCCATCGCCTCTGGTTCCTGCGCGGCGTGGGCGGCGCCTTCTCGCTGCCCGGGCTGATCCTGGCCAGCGCCTTCGTCGGCTTTGCCGGGCTCGCCAAGGAGGCCGGGCTGACGCTCGCCCAGTCGGTCTTCATGACCGGCGCCGTGTGGGCGCTGCCGGCGCATGTCGTGCTCGTCGGCGCCATCCTGTCCGGCAACTCGCTCGCCGCGGCGGCGTTTGCCGTGTCGCTGTCGTCGGTGCGGCTGATGCCGATGGTGGTGGCGCTGGTGCCCGAGATGCGCGGCCCGGCCACCCGTCGCATCACGCTCTATGCGCTGTCGCATTTCGTCGCCGTCACCTCCTGGGTGCTGGCGATGGAGCATCTGCGCCGCGTGCCGCTCGACATGCGGACCAGCTACTATGCCGGGCTCGGCGGCACGCTGATGGTCGGGCAACATGGCGGTGGTGGCGGCCACCTTCCTGATCGCGGAGAGCTTGCCGCCGCCCGTTTCGGCAGCGCTGTTCCTGTTGACGCCGATCTACTTCCTGACCTCGCTGTGGGGCTCGGCACGCGAGCGCGCCGGTCACGTGGCGATGGTTCTCGGCCTGGTGCTCGGGCCGCTGTTCCACGTCTGGCTGCCCGGCTTCGACCTCCTGGCCGCCGGCCTCGTTGGCAGGCGTCGCGGCGTTCCTGCTCCACCGCCTCGCCAAGCGGGGAGGCGCGGCTTGAGCCTTACCTTCGAAGCCGTCGAGGCCTGGTGGTGGCCCTATCTGTTCATCCTCGTCGCCGGCTGGCTGGCAACCGATGCCTGGCGCTGGCTCGGGGTCTATCTCGGCGGCCGTATCAGCGACGCCTCCGACGCGCTGGTGCTGGTGCGCACGGTGGCCACGGCGCTGGTGGCCGCGGTGATCGGCAACCTCATGATTTTCCCCAGCGGTGCGCTTGCCGCGACGTCGCTTTCGCTCCGGCTCGGCGCCTCGGCGCTGGGCTTCGTGGCGTATCTGGCGCTGGGACGCAGGGTCATCGTCGGCATCGTGGCGGCGGAAGCAGCCCTCGCCATGGGAATGCTGGCGGGTCTCTGAGCCCTCTACCGATCGTTGCATTTCGATCTTTCCATTTCAGCCGACCTTAACCGGCTTGCCCTAGGGTCCGGCTCCCTCGGGTGGGGGATTTCGGAAATGCTCTCCAAATCGGTCGCCACGGCGGCGTCGCGCCTTGGCCTCGAGAGGCAGACGCTGGTCAAGCTGGCTGTCGTGATCGCCATCCTGGCCGTCGACGCCGCCATGGATCCTTGCCAGCGACTTCACCTTCGACGTCAAAAGCGCGCTCAAAGTGACTGCGATCTGCGCCCTTGCTCTTCGCTGGCCGCCTGGTTCTACCGCGTCCGGCGGCCGATGAGCGATTTCGAGGTGATGTGCACCGAAACCGCACTGCTGCTGGCATTCTCCGCCGCGGCGGCCATGCTGAGCTACCTGATCACCTCGCTTGGCGCTGCCCTTGTGGATATGGATCTGATCGCGCTCGACCGCGCGCTCGGCTTCGACTGGTTCGTCTATATCGGCTTCGTCAACCGTCATCCCTGGCTGGGCGTGCTCTCCTCGGCCGCCTACATGACACCATCTCGCAAGTCGCGCTCATGCTGATCCTGCTCGGGCGATGAGCAACCGCGTCGAGACGCGCAGCGCTTCATGTCGGCCGTCATGGTCGGTGGGCTGATCTGCATCGCCGTTTCGGCGATCCTCCCGGCCGCCGGCGCCCTGGCGGCGATCCAGCCGCCGGCTGAGCTGGTCATGGCCAACCATCCGGTGGTCGACCTCTCCTACGTGCAGGTCATCTTCGATCTCAGGGACGGCACCCTAAGGGCGCTCTCGCTCGACAATGTGTATGGGCTGATCGCATTTCCGTCCTATCACTGCACGCTTGTCCGCGCTGGTCGTGCTGGCAGCATCCAGCTTGGCCCGACGATCTTCTTGCCGCTGCTGGCGCTCAACGTCGCGGTGATCCTCTCGACGCCGATCGACGGCGGCCATCATCTGGTCGACGGCCCCGCCGGCGTGGTGTGGCGGTCCTCTCGTGGCGGCTCGTCGCCCCGCGGTCGCGGGCGGTCTGTCCGCGCCGGCCGCGCGCCGGACAGGCGGCCACCGGCTTCCTAGGCTAGAGTACTGGCCGATCTCCTTGCCCGCCTTCAGGAAGCGCAGCGGATCGACCGCGTCGCTGCCGTGGCGGACCTCGTAGTGGAGGTGCGGACCGGTCGAGCGGCCGGTGCTGCCGGAGCGGCCGAGCACGTCGCCCAGCGACGACGCGGTCGCCCGGCTTGACGGCGATGCGGCTCAAATGCGCATAGCGGGTGGTGAAGCCGTGGCCATGGTCGATCTCGACCATCCGGCCGTAGCCGCCGTTGGGGCCGGCCTTGACGACGGTGCCGGGTGCCGTGGCGTAGACGTCGGTGCCCATCGGGGCGCGGAAATCCATGCCGGAGTGCAGCGCCGGCGTGCCGAGGATCGGATCGCGGCGCACGCCGAAGGTGCTGGAGATGGCGAGGCCCGGCGCCGGGTTGGCGATCGGCAGCCGGCGCACCTCCGCCTTGACGGCGTCGAGCGTGTCGAGCGCGGCGTCGAGCTCCTTGACGCGGGTGTCGAACTCGGCCTGGTGGTCGAGCGGGATCAGCGGGCCGCCGAGGCCCTCCTTGCCGCCGTCGACGTCCAGCTCGAGCCCCGCCTCCTCGGCCGCCTCGCGGATCGCGTCGGCCGTCTGGTAGGCGTTCTCGGCCAGCGAGTTGACGCTGACCATCTGCTCGTCCTCGATGGTCCGCAGCGACTGGTTGATGGCGACGAAGAGCTTGTCGGCGTGGTCGGCCGCCGATTCCGAGGCGATCGCGGCGCGCGTCGACCAGAACGAGAAAGGCTGGTCGCCGGCGCTGTCGACCGCCGTCGCCGAGGCCAGCGCGGACTTCAGGCCGTCGAGCGTGGTGCGGGCGTCGGCGCGCTCGTCCGGCTTTTCGGCCGGCACCGGAGCGGCCTCGGGAAGCGTGTCGGCCTGGCCGCGCTCCAGCATCGGCCCGATACGGCCGTGGCGCTCGGTCAGCTCGGTCTGGCGCGCCAACAGCTCGCTCACCTTGCTCTCCATCAGCTGCTGGTCGAGCAGCTGGCGGCTGGTGATGCGGTCGACCTGGGCGCGCAGCGCGGAAATGCGGTCCTCGTAGGCCTGCTGCATGCGGGCCTGGCGGGCCGCCGAGGCGCCGAGCAGGTCGTCGCGCAGCACCAGGTAACTGGTCGCCAGGAGATAGCCGATGGCCACTGCCGCGAGCGCCGAGCCGGTCAGGGCGGCGACCCATGGGCGGATCGTGAAATGCCTGATCTCGTCGCCGCGCGCGATGATGACCGTGTGCGGCTCCCGGCGCCTGCCGAAGGTGTGTGAGCGAAGGGATTGTGTCACGAGACGAACGCTTCCTGCCGACGATGTTCACCGACAGGAGCGATTACACATTGTTAGGGTTAACAAAGGCTTGAACTCAGGCGAGAGACTTGACGGCCGCCAGCACTTCCTCGGCGTGGCCGTTGACGCGCACCTTGCGCCAGATGCGGGCGATGCGGCCGCGGCCGTCGATCAGGAAGGTGGTGCGCTCGACGCCCATATAGGTGCGGCCGAACGTCGTCTTCTCGCCCCACACCCCATAGGCGTCGATCGCCTGGCGCGCCTCGTCGGCGCCAAGCCGCACCGAAAGCCCGTGCTTGGCCTTGAATTTGCCGTGCTTCTTCGCGCTGTCGGGCGAGATGCCGACGATGCCGGCGCCCGCCTCGGCGAACGCCGCCGACAGGCGGGAGAAGGCGATCGCCTCGGCCGTGCAGGTCTCGGTGTCGTCCTGCGGATAGAAATAGAGGACGAGCGGCCGGCCGACGAAGTCGGACAGCGCGACGGTCGAGCCGTCGTCGGCAGGGAGCGCGAAAGAGGGGGCGCGGTCGCCTTCCTGCAAGGTGGTCATCTCGATGCCCTCATTCGTGCTTACGTGCTTCCCGCCTCGGTTATAGAGTGAACTATGGAATTGTCCATGATCCAAGCGCAACGACTGGAAGCCGTGTGAACCAGAAGGTTCGAAGGCACGAAAAGATCCGCTTCCGGCGGGGCGACATCACGGCGCTGAAGACCTTTCCCTCCGCTGAGGGGCAGGACCATCTGATGGCGGGGCGGCCGCTGCGCCGCCGGCTGTTGCGCGGCCTGGCGGCCGTCGGCGCCGGCTGCCTGGTGCTGCTGGTCATCGCGGGGCTGGGGCTGGCTTTCCTCAGCCTGACGGGGGTCGGCTCCGAGCGGCTCCGGCACGAGGCGGAGGCGGCGATCCGCCGCGCCGCCGGTGTCGACGTGGCCGCGTCGATCGGCAGCACGTCGCTGTCGCTGGACCGCTCCCGCTTCATTGCCCTGGAGATCCGCGACGTCCGTTTCGTCGACGCCAAGGGGTCGGAGATGCTGGACGCCGGCGTGGTGCGCTTCGGGGTGCGCTTCTGGCCGCTGATGTCGGGGCAGATCAGGCTGGGCAGCGCGATCGATCGGCGAAGCGCGGCTGGTCGCCGGCGCGGTGCCCGGCCGCGGCGGCCCGGGGCTCGGCAGCACGCTCGCCAATGCCGACGGGCTGATCGATCCCGACCGGGTGGCGGACCTGTTGTTCGGCAGCCTGCATCGCGCCTTCGACACCATGCAGCTCGGCTCGACCCGCCACATCAGCCTGGAAGGCGTCGAGATCGTGCTGCCGGCAGGCGGCCGCGTGGAGAGCATCCGAATCGACACGGCCGAGCTCGAGCAGCTGGACGACGGGGCGCTGTCGATCGCCGCCACGGCCGACATCGATGGCCGCACCGTCAGCATCGAGGGGAGCGCGACGCGCGACAACCAGGAGCGGCGCATCAGCGCGCTGTCGCTCGACCTGTCCGCCCCGGCGCAGACGCCCGCGGAGGGCTCCGAGGCAGCGCCCGTGGCGGCGAGCCGGTTCGGCGCGCTCAGCGCCTCGGTCGTCGGCGAGGAGGGGACCGACGGCGTCCCCTACCGGCTGGGCGCCAGCGCCACGCTCGCCGGCTCGGTGCTCGACCTCGGCCGCGCCGGCCGCCTGGAAGGAGACCTCGGAATCAAGGCGAGCCTGCTCAGGGGCAAGAGCCAGGTCGCGCTGGACAGCCTTTCCGTCACCACGGGCCAGTCCCGCTTCGATTTCCACGGCACCATGGGGCCGGAGTCGGGAAGCGCCGACGGCGCGCGCGGCCGCCTATCGCTTCGACCTCGCCGATGCCGATGCGAAGCTGGCGCCGGACGGCTCCAGAGAGCCGCCGCTCTCGCTCGCTGCCAACATCTCGGGCACCTACGAGCCGCTGGGGAGACGGCTCGCTGCCGATCGGCTGGGGATCGTCACGGCGGGCGGCGAGCTTTCCGGCACCGGGGCGATCGAGTTCGCCGACGGCAAGCCGCCCGGCATCTCGCTGGTGCTCGCCATCGCCGAGATGCCGGTGAGCCACGTCAAGCAAATCTGGCCATGGTTCGCTGCCGCCGGGGCCCGGAAATGGGCGAATGCGCATCTCTTCGACGGGACGGTGCTGGACAGCGACTTCAACTATCACGTCGCCGTCGGGCGCCTCGGCAACGGCGTGCCGCTCGGCCATGACGAGCTCTACGGCCGTTTCGCGCTCGAGGACACGCGCTTCGACCTGGCCGGCGAGCTGCCGCAGATGCAGGGCGCCACCGGCGGGGTCGAGTTCCGCGGCACCGACGTCGACATCACGCTGGAAAAGGGCAGCGTCTCGCTGCAAGGCGGCGGTGTGGTGACCGGCAGGGACGGGACGCTGACGATCCGCAGCGCCAACCGCCCACCGGTCATCGGCGACCTCGACATCGACATCGCCGGCGAAGCCGGCGCGGTGGCGGCGTTCGCCTCGCTGAAGCCGATCGACGCCATGCGCCATGTCGGGCTGACGGCGAAGGAGCTCAGCGGCAAGGTCGAAGGGCACGTCAAAGCGGACATCCCCATGCAGCCCGGCATCGACGCCGGGCGGCTGGACTTCCTGGTCGACCTTGAATACCAGGACCTCGCCATCTCAAAACCGCTGGAGGGCCAGCTGGTGACCGAGGCGAACGGCCGCATCGTCGTCGACCCGGATAAGGCGACCATCAAGGCCAAGGCGCGCCTCAACGGCGCGCCGGCCGAGATCGCCATGGTGGAGCCGCTCAACGAGCGCGGCCCCGAGCGGCAGCGCGACATCGAGGTCACCCTCGATGACAAGGCGCGGGCGACGCTGGTGCCCGGCCTCGAAGGGCTGCTTTCGGGCACGGTGAAGGCAGGGTTCAGCATCGCCCCCGACAACACGCAGACCGTCAAGGCGGATGTCACGCAGGCCACGGTGACCATCCCGTGGGCCGGCTGGAGCAAGGGACCGGGGGTTGCCGGCAGCGTCGCCTTCAAGCTCCGCAGGGACGGCGATACGGTGCGGCTCGACGATTTCTCGATGAGCGGCAAGAGCTTCGAGGTGGACGGCGACGTCAACCTGGTCGGCGGCGCGCTGTCGAGCGCCAGCTTCGGCCGGGTCAAGCTCAACCGCGACGACGATTTCAGCCTGTCGGTGAAGCGCTCCGGCAAGGGCTATGCGGTGGACATTGCCGGCGCTGCGCTCGACGCACGCGCGGTGATCAAGCAATTCACCGCCGACACGGCGACCAGCAGCGGCGGCGCCGACGCAAGCCCGGTGCCGGTGACGGTCGACGCCAAGCTCAAGCGGCTCTACGGCTTCAACGGCGAGACGCTGTCGGGCGTGTCGATCGACTACAGCGGCATCGGCAGCAAGGTGCTGCGGTTCACGCTGTCGGGCACGACCAAGTCGGGCGCCGGGGTCGAGGTCGACAACCGGGTCGAGAAGGGTCGCCGCCGGATGACCATGCGATCGCCCGACGCCGGCGCCTTCCTGCGCTTCCTCGATATCTACGAGCACATGCAGGGCGGGTCGATCCGGCTCGCTCTTGCGGGCAGCGCCGACGGCCCGCTCACCGGCTCGGTCGACGCCACGAACTTCGTGGTCGTCAACGAGCCGCGGCTCCGATCGATCGTCTCGACGGCGTCGCCGGGCGATGGGCGCAGCCTGAACGAGGCCGTGAAGCGCGACATCGACACCTCACGCGTTACCTTCGAGCGCGGCTATGCGGAGATCGAAAAGGGCGACGGCTATCTCAAGCTGGAGCGCGGCGTGCTGCGCGGGCCGGTGATCGGCACGACGTTCCAGGGGACTTTCTACGACACCAAGGGGCGGATGGCGATGACCGGCACTTTCATGCCCGCCTACGGCCTCAACCGGCTGTTCGGCGAGCTGCCGCTCGTCGGCATGATCCTCGGCAACGGGCGCGACCGCGGGCTGATCGGCGTGACCTACAAGCTTTCGGGCGACGCCAAGTCGCCGGAGCTGCAGATCAACCCGCTGTCGGTGATCGCGCCCGGCATCTTCCGGTCGATCTTCGAATTCCGCTGACGCGCGCGACGGCGCGCCGCGTGTCAGACGGGGCGGACCAGCACGTGCTTCTTCCGGCCCAGCGACAGCTTGACGACGCCGGCGGGCGTCAGGTCCTTCGGGGTGACCTGGCGGCGCTCGTCGGCGACGGGCTCGTCGTTGAGCCGCACGGCGCCGCCCTGGACGTGGCGGCGCGCCTCGCCATTGGACGCGGCGAGGCCGGCGGTGACGAAGAGCGACAACAGGCCGACGCCGGCCTCCAGCGACGCCAACGGGATCTCGACGGTGGGCAGGCTCTCGGCGAGGGCGCCCTCCTCGAAGGTCTGGCGCGCCGTCTCGGCGGCCTCGTCGGCGGCGGCGCGGCCGTGCAGCATGCCGGTGACCTCGGTGGCCAGCAGCTTCTTCGCCTCGTTGATCTCGGCGCCGCCGAGGGCGGCGAGGCGGGCGACCTCGTCGAGCGGCAGCCTGGTGTAGAGCCTGAGGAAGCGCTCCACGTCGGCGTCCTCGGTGTTGCGCCAATATTGCCAGAACGCGTAGGGGCTGAGCATGGCGGCGTCCAGCCACACGGCGCCGGAGGCCGTCTTGCCCATCTTGGCGCCCGAGGAGGTGGTGAGCAGCGGCGACGTCAGGGCGTAGAGCTGCGGCGTCGCCAGGCGGTGGCCGAGGTCGATGCCGCTGACGATGTTGCCCCACTGGTCGGAGCCGCCCATCTGCAGGCGCACGCCGTGCCGCCGGTTGAGCTCGACGAAGTCGTAGGCCTGCAGGATCATGTAGTTGAATTCGAGGAAGGACAGCGACTGCTCGCGGTCGAGCCTCAGCTTCACCGAATCGAAGGCGAGCATCCGGTTGACCGAGAAATGGCGGCCGACGTCGCGCAGGAAGTCGACATAGTTGATGTCGAGCAGCCAGTCGGCGTTGTTGATCATCAGCGCGTCCCGCGGGCCTTCGCCGAAGCGCAGGTACGGCTGGAAGTTCTTCCGGATGCCGGCGAGGTTTTCGTCGATGTCGGCCGGGGTGAGCAGCTTGCGGGCCTCGTCCTTGAAGGAGGGATCGCCGATCATCGACGTGCCGCCGCCCATCAGGGCCACCGGCCGATGGCCGGTCTCCTGCAGCCAGTGCAGCAGCATGATCTGGATCAGCGAGCCGGCGTGCAGACTGCGCGCGGTGGCGTCGAAGCCGATATAGGCGCTGACCGTCTCGGTCGCGAAGAGACGGTCGAGGCCCTCGACGTCGGAGATCTGATGGATGAAGCCGCGCTCGTCGAGGGTGCGCAGGAAGTCGGATCTGAAGGCGGGCATGCTTGGCTTTCCCGGAGGCAAGGGCGGGCCGGCGCCCGCGAACGCGTCGTCAGCGGCCTGTAGCACCGCGGGGCTGGAAGGGACAAGTACGAGGCTCTGGCGGGCAAGGCGGGGTTCGGGATAGATTTGGGTCGTCGTCCCTTGAAGTGTCACACTTGGATTGATACTGTTGGGGCAGCGCGGGCTTTGAAGATCGTCAAGAATGCGTGGTTTGTCAGATTTGCTCGGCGCGAAGGGATTTTTGACGCAGCTTTGCTCGAAGCAGTCGAGCGCGCAGAGCGAGGGTTCGTCGACGCCGATCTCGGGGGCGGTGTGATCAAGCAGCGCATTGCCCGTGAAGGTGCCGGCAGGTCCGGCGGGTATAGGACGATCCTCTTCTACCGCAAGCACCGGCTGGCTGTTTTCGCCTATGGTTTCGCGAAGAGCCGTTTGGCAAACCTGGCGCCAGACGAAGAGAAGTCGTTTCGAAAAGCCGCACGGATCGTGCTGGGGCTTTCCGCGGGTCAGCTGGAAGAGCTCATCCGCCGAGGCGACTTCATAGAGGTCGAGGACGATGGCGAAGCGATATCGAAGTGAGGCCCTGGCAGCCGTTCACGAAACTCTGGAGGCACTCCGCGAGGCCGGGATGGTCGACAAGCGGACCATGCGCGAGTTCGACGAGGCGTGCCTAACCCCCGTCATTCCGATCGCTCCGGAAGAGATCCGTGCCATCCGGAGGCGCGAGAATCTGTCGCAGCCGGTGTTCGCCCGCTACCTGAATGTCAGCAAGAACCTGGTCTCGGACTGGGAACGCGGCATCAAGCGGCCGGGCGGTCCCGCGCTTCGGCTGCTGACCATCGTCAAGAAGCGGGGCGTCGCGGCGATCGCCTGACGCCCACCACCTACCTCAGCCGCTTCGGCCGCGGGTCGGCGAGCTCGCCGGCGAGGCGGCGGTCGAGATAGTCCGCGCACTCCTCCATCAGCAGGTCGGACTCGTTGGCGAAGAAGTGGTTGGCGCCGGCGATCGTCTTCTGCGTGATGGTGATGCCCTTCTGGCTGTGCAGCTTGTCGACCAGCCCCTGGACGTCCTTGGGGGGCGCCACCTTGTCGGAGTCGCCGTGGATGATCAGTCCGGAAGAGGGGCAGGGCGCCAGGAAGGAGAAATCATAGGTGTTGGGCTGCGGAGCGACCGAAATGAAGCCCTCGATCTCCGGTCGGCGCATCAAAAGCTGCATGCCGATCCAGGCGCCGAAAGAGTAGCCGGCGACCCAGCAGGACTTGGAATCGGGGTGCAGCGACTGGATCCAGTCGAGCGCTGCGGCGGCGTCGGAGAGCTCGCCGGTGCCGTGGTCGAACTCGCCCTGGCTGCGGCCGATCGAGCGGAAATTGAAGCGAAGCGTCGTGAAGTTGCGCTTCTGGAACATGTAGAAGAGATCGTAGACGATCTTGTTGTTCATCGTGCCGCCGAACTGGGGGTGCGGATGCAGGACGATGGCGATCGGCGCATTCTTCTCCTTGGAGGGCTGATATCGCCCCTCGAGGCGGCCGGCAGGACCGGCGAAAATCACTTCAGGCATACAGGACTCCGGTCTCCATGGAGCGGCAACATCGCCTGGCAGAAAGCGGGCCTTCGGCCTTGACGCGCCGCGGTTGGCTCCATAGAAGCTAGTTTAGAATTGTTCAAAACTGGATGGCCGCACGCCATCTCTTTTGACGCGCGTAGATAGGACGTCTGGCCTTGTAATTTCAAGGGAAAACGCCAGACCGCCCGCAAATGCGAGAGAAGAGGTCGAAACTGGACGAAATGACCGGTCCGCGCGCCTATCTCGACCACAATGCCAGCGCGCCGCTGTTGCCCGAGGCGCGGGCGGCGATGCTCGCCGCGCTGGAGCTCGGCGCCAACCCGTCCTCGGTGCACGCCGAGGGCCGCGCGGCGCGGCGGCTGATCGAGGAGGCGCGGCGGCGGGTGGCGGGGCTGGCGGAGGCCGAGCCGGAGCACGTCGTGTTCACCTCGGGCGCGACTGAGGCAGCGGCCACCCTGCTCACGCCGGACTGGCGGATGGGCCGCAGCCCGGTGCGCGCCTCGCGCCTCTATGTGAGCGCGGCCGACCATCCTTGCCTGCTCGGCGGTGGACGTTTTGCCGCGGACCGCGTCACCCGGATCGGCGTCGACGGCAACGGCATCATCGACCTCGCGGCGCTGGAGGCGGCCCTTGCCGCGCACGACCGCGAGGAGGGCCTGCCGCTGGTGGCCGTGCATCTCGCCAACAACGAGACCGGCGTCATCCAGCCAGCCGCCAGGATCGCCGCGCTGGCCAAGGCCGTCGGCGGCATCTCGGTGTTCGACGCCGTGCAGGCGGCGGGGCGGATTCCGCTCGACATCGCAGCCCTTTCGGCGGATTTCCTCATCCTTTCCTCGCACAAGATCGGCGGCCCGAAGGGGATCGGCGCGATGGTCGGAGCGACCGGCCTGCTGAGGCCGGTGCCGCTGGTGACCGGCGGCGGCCAGGAAAGCGGGCACCGGGCCGGCACCGAGAATCTCGCCGGCATCGCCGGCTTCGGAGCGGCGGCCGAGGCGGCCGTCCAGGGGCTCGGCACGGTCGCCGAGCTGGCGCGCAAGCGCGACGCGGTCGAGGCGGTCATCCGCCGGCTGGTGCCGGACGCCGAGTTCTTCGGGCGGGCGGCCGAACGCCTCGCCAACACCACCTTCTTCGCCATTCCCGGCCTGAAGGCGGAGACGGCGCAGATCGCCTTCGACCTCGCCGGAGTGGCGCTGTCGGCCGGGTCGGCCTGCTCGTCGGGCAAGGTGGGGCCGAGCCACGTGCTGAAGGCGATGGGCCACGAGGCGGCGGGCGCGCTGCGCGTGTCGATCGGCCGCGGCACGACCGAAGAGGAGCTGGCGCTGTTCGAAGCGGCGCTGGCTGGAATTGCGGCGCGGCGCGTCGTCAAGCCAGTGGCCGCCTGAGCGGCGGCGAGGAACTTGAGTGCGTAGGGTTTCGGCGTTCCGCCGGGTGAATTCCGGACCGCACACGCACTATATGGAGCTGACGCCGCACCGCGGTGCCATAGTTCGAAAACTGCCGGGCCTTGAACCCGGCGTGGATGGAGAGCGCTGATGCCTGCCGTGCAGGAGACCATCGAGCAGGTCCGCAAGATCGATGTGGACCAGTACAAATACGGCTTCGAGACGAAGATCGAGACGGACAAGGCGCCCAAGGGCCTGTCCGAGGACATCATCCGCTTCATCTCCGAGAAGAAGAACGAGCCCGAATGGATGCTCGAATGGCGGCTCGGGGCGTTCCGCCGCTGGCTGACGCTGGAAGAGCCGACCTGGGCGCGCGTCGACTATCCGCGGATCGACTTCCAGGACATCCACTACTATGCGGCGCCGAAGAACCAGTCCGGGCCCGCGCTCGCTGAGCGAGGTCGATCCCGAGCTGCTCAAGGTCTACGAGAAGCTCGGCATCCCGCTGAAGGAGCAGGAGATCCTGGCCGGCGTGCAGGCGGCGGGCGACGAGGATGCGGACGAGGCGGGGCTGGTCGATACGGCCAACGACAACGTCTACAAGTCCGGCCGCGTGGCGGTCGACGCGGTGTTCGAACTCGGTCTCGGTGGTCACCACGTTCAAGGAAGAGCTCGCCAGGGCGGGCGTCATCTTCTGCTCGATCTCGGAGGCCATCCGCGAGCATCCCGAGCTGGTGCGGAAGTATCTCGGCTCGGTGGTGCCGGTGACCGACAATTTCTATGCGACGCTCAACTCGGCGGTGTTCACCGACGGCTCGTTCGTGTTCGTGCCCAAGGGCGTGCGCTGCCCGATGGAGCTGTCCACCTATTTCCGCATCAACGAGCGCAACACCGGCCAGTTCGAGCGCACGCTGATCATCGCGGAGGAGGGCGCCTACGTCTCCTATCTCGAAGGGCTGCACGGCGCCGCAGCGCGACGAGAACCAGCTGCATGCGGCGGTGGTCGAGCTGATCGCGCTCGACGACGCGGAGATCAAGTATTCGACGGTGCAGAACTGGTATCCGGGCGACGCCCAGGGCAAGGGCGGCATCTACAATTTCGTCACCAAGCGCGGCGACTGCCGCGGCGACCGCTCGAAGATCTCCTGGACGCAGGTCGAGACCGGCTCGGCGATCACCTGGAAGTACCCGTCCTGCATCCTGCGCGGCGACGATTCGCGCGGCGAGTTCTACTCGATCGCGGTGTCCAACGGCCACCAGCAGGTCGACAGCGGCACCAAGATGCTGCATCTCGGCAAGAACACGTCGAGCCGCATCATCTCCAAGGGGATCGCGGCCGGGTTCTCGCAGAACACCTATCGCGGCCAGGTCTCGGCGCACCGCAAGGCGTCCAACGCCCGCAACTTCACCAATTGCGACAGCCTGCTGATCGGCGACCGCTGCGGCGCCCATACCGTGCCCTATATCGAGGCCAAGAACGCCACGGCCCAGTTCGAGCACGAGGCGACCACCTCGAAGATCTCGGACGACCAGAAGTTCTACGTGATGCAGCGTGGCATCCCGGAGGAGGAGGCGATCGCGCTGATCGTCAACGGCTTCGTCAAGGAGGTCATCCAGGAGCTGCCGATGGAGTTCGCGGTCGAGGCGCAGAAGCTGATCGGGATCAGCCTGGAGGGCAGCGTCGGCTGACCCGCCGAACTGCCGCAATTATGTCTATACAAATGGAACGCTGAACAGAAATGCTCGAGATCAAGAACCTGCATGCCCGCATCGCCGAAGACGGCACCGAGATCATCCGCGGCCTGAACCTGACGGTCAGGGCCGGCGAGGTGGCGGCGATCATGGGGCCCGAACGGCTCCGGCAAGTCGACCCTCTCCTACGTGCTCGCCGGCCGCCCCGACTACGAGGTGACCGAGGGCGACATCCTCTACAACGGCCAGTCGATCCTCGGGCTCGACCCGGCGGAGCGGGCGGCGGCCGGCATCTTCCTGGCCTTCCAGTACCCGATGGAGATCCCGGGCGTGGCGACCATGGAGTTCCTCAAGGTGGCGCTCAACGCGCAGCGCAAGGCGCGCGGCGAGGAGCCCTTGAAGGTGCCGGAGTTCATCAGGAAGGTGAAGGAGGCGGCGGCCTCGCTCGACATGGACGTGGCGATGCTGAAGCGGCCGCTCAATGTCGGCTTTTCCGGCGGCGAGAAGAAGCGCGCCGAAATCCTGCAGATGAAGCTGCTGGAGCCGATGCTCTGCGTCCTCGACGAGACCGATTCCGGGCCTCGACATCGACGCGCTGCGCATCGTCGCCGACGGCGTCAACGCGCTGCGCTCGCCGGACCGGGCGATCGTGGTGATCACCCACTACCAGCGGCTGCTCGAATACATCGTGCCCGACAGCGTCCACGTGCTCTATCGCGGACAGGTGGTGCGCTCAGGCGATCGCACGCTGGCGGTCGAGCTGGAGGCCAACGGCTATGCCGATATCGTCGGCAAGGCGGCGTAGGTGTCCGACATGAACATGCTCGCCCAACCCCCGCAGCGCACGGCCGCCGAGTCGGCGCTCATCGAGGCCTACGACCGGCGGCTCTCCAGCCTGCCCGGCAACGCGGCGGTGATGATGCGGCGCGACGACGCGCTGGAACGCCTCAAGGCAGGGCTGCCGACCCGCAAGGTCGAGGCCTGGCACTATACGGATCTCAGGCGCCTCCTGGCCGCGCTGCCCACCGCCGAGGCCGAACCGGCCAAGGCGGCGCGGCCGCTGCTGGCGGAGTCGGTCACCGTCGCCGTGGTCAACGGCGCGGCCGAACGCACGCTGCCTTCGGTCGAAGGCGTCGAGTTCCGGCGGCTGGAAGAGAAGCTCCGCGACGGCAGCTTCGCGCCGGCGCTGGCGCTCAACGGCGACGACGACGCGATCGGCGCGCTCAACGCGGCGTTCGTGGCCGACGGCGCCTTCGTCGACATCGCCGCCGATGCCGCGCCCGCCGTGCCGATCGAGCTGCAGAACGTGCAGAAGGGCGGTCTCTCGCATGTCCGCTTCCCGGTGCGGGTCGGCGATCGCGCCAAGGTGACGATCGTCGAGCGGCAGATGGGCGAAGGCGCCGGGCTGTCGACCTCGGTCAGCCACCTGCTTGGTCGGCGAGGGCGCCGAGGTGCTCTGGCTGATCGTGCAGGAAAAGCCGGAGGAGGCGATCCATCTCGCGCAGTTCAATGCCGAGCTCGGCAAGAATGCGCGGCTGACGCTGTTCGTCATGAATTCGGGCGGCCGCCTGGTGCGCCAGGAGGTCCGGGTCACGACGCGCGGCGAGGGCAGCGATTTCCAGCTCAGGGGCATCAACCTGCTCGCCGGGGAGACGCATTGCGACGTCACCATGGTGCTCGACCATAAGGTGCCGCATACGGGGTCGCGCGAGCTCGTCCGCAACGTGGTGACCGACAAAGCGCGCGGCGTCTTCCAGGGCCGCATCAACGTGCACCAGGTGGCGCAGAAGACCGACGCCAAGATGGCCTGCAACACGCTGCTCCTGTCGGACGACGGCGAGTTCTCGACCAAGCCGGAGCTGGAGATCTTCGCCGACGACGTGCAGTGCGGGCATGGCGCCACGGTGACCGAGATCGACCGCAACCACCTGTTCTACATGATGGCCAGGGGCATCGAGGAGAAGACGGCGCGCGGCATGCTGGTCAAGGCCTTCCTGGCCGAGGTGATCGAGGAGCTCAAGGTGGAGCCGATCGTCGACGCCTTGGAAGCGCGGCTCGACGCCTGGTTCGAGGCGCACGGCTAGGGCCATGGACCAGTCCGTCGACAGCGCACCCTACGACGTCGAGGCGATCCGCCGCGACTTCCCGATCCTGTCGCGCGAGGTCTACGGCAAGCCGCTGGTCTATCTCGACAACGGCGCCTCGGCGCAGAAGCCGACCGCCGTGCTGGAGGCGATCGACCACGCCTACCGCAACGAATACGCCAACGTCCATCGCGGGCTGCACTTCCTCTCCAACGCCGCGACCGACGCCTACGAGAAGGCGCGCGAGACGGTCCGGCGCTTCCTGAACGCCGGCCTCCACCGACGAGATCGTCTTCACCTCGAACACCACCTCGGCGATCAACACGGTCGCCTACGGCTATGGCATGCCGCGCATCGGCGAGGGCGACGAGATCGTGCTCTCCATCATGGAGCACCACTCCAACATCGTGCCGTGGCACTTCATCCGCGAGCGGCAGGGCGCCAAGCTCGTCTGGGTGCCGGTCGACGATTTCGGCGAGCTGCATCTGGACGAGTTCGAAAAGCGGCTCTCGCCGCGCACCAAGCTCGTCGCCATAACCCAGATGTCGAACGCGCTTGGCACCATCACGCCGATCAAGGAGATCGTGGCGCTGGCGCATGCGCGCGGCATCCCGGTGCTGGTCGACGGCAGCCAGAGCGCGGTGCACATGCCGGTCGACGTGCAGGCGCTGGATTGCGACTTCTTCGTCTTCACCGGCCACAAGGTCTACGGGCCGTCCGGCATCGGCGTGCTCTACGGGAAAAAGGCGATGCTCGACGCGATGCGCCCCTTCCAGGGCGGCGGCGAGATGATCTTCGACGTCACCGAGGACACGGTGACCTACAACGATCCGCCGCACCGCTTCGAGGCGGGCACGCCGCCGATCGTGCAGGCGATCGGCCTCGGCGCTGCGCTCGACTATATGGACGGCGTGGGGCGGGCGCGGATCGCCGCCCACGAGGCCGACCTGAAGGCCTACGCCCATGAGCGGCTCACGGCGATCAACTCGCTGCGCATCTTCGGCGAGGCGCCGGAGAAGGGCGCGATCGTCTCCTTCGAGCTCAAGGGCATCCACGCTCACGACGTCTCGATGGTGATCGACCGCCAGGGCGTCGCCGTCAGGGCCGGCACGCATTGCGCCCAGCCGCTGCTGCACCGGTTCGGCGTCACCTCCACTTGCCGGGCGTCGTTCGGCATGTACAACACGCGCGCCGAGGTCGATGCGCTGGCCGAGGCGCTGGAGAAAGCGCGCAAATTCTTCGGATGACCAGGATGGACGAGATCACGCACAGCCAGGACACGATTGCGGCCGACGCGCCGGTGGAGAAGACCTTCTCCGCCTCGGCGATCCCGGCCGACGAGCTAGCCCGCATCACCGACGACATCGTCGCGGCGCTGAAGACGGTCTATGACCCGGAGATCCCGGCCGACATCTACGAGCTGGGGCTGGTCTACAAGATCGACATCGAGGACGACCGGACCGTCAAGATCGACATGACGCTGACGGCGCCGGGCTGCCCCGTGGCCGGCGAGATGCCGGGCTGGGTGCAGAACGCCGTGAGCGCCGTGGAAGGCGTGTCGGGGGTCGATGTGAACATGACCTTCGACCCTCCCTGGACGCCGGATCGCATGTCGGAGGAGGCGCAGGTCGCCGTCGGGTGGTACTGACCGACGGAAGGCGCACTTGCGCTCGCCCCCAAAACTGCCCATTTTCAGGGTATCGACAACATCCGGCCGGCCTTGAACCGGTCCGAGGTGGAGAGTGACGAATGGGACGCTTCGCCGTCATCAGCATGACCGACAATGCCGTCGAACGGGTGCGCGAGATCATGGCCACGCGCGACAACGCGCAAGGGGTCCGACTCGGCATCAAGAAGGGCGGCTGCGCCGGGATGGAGTACACGATCGACCTGGTCACCGAGCCGGACGCCCGCGACGACCACGTCGAGCGCGACGGCGCCCATGTCTATGTGGCGCCGGAGGCGGCGCTTTTCCTGCTCGGCACGGAGATGGATTTCGAGCGCACGACGCTGCGCACCGGCTTCACCTTCCGCAACCCCAACCAGAGCTCGGCATGCGGTTGCGGCGAATCGGTCGAGCTGAAGCCGGCCGACCTGAAGGCGCTGGCCGAGGCCCGCACCGGCGCATGATTCCGACGGGGTCTCAGTCGACCCACAGCCCGCGCTTCTTGTGCCAGTCGGCGATCGATTCCTCCGGGTAGAGCTCGAAGGACGCATCGCGCTTCTTAATGTCGGGCTCGACCCACGACGCCTTGAATTTCAGCATCAGGTGAACGCGCTCCGGCGCCTTCGGCAGCTCCGAATCGATGGCCGAGGCGAAGGGATGGACAAGCTCCGGCCAGGTGGGATCGTAGAGCCAGAGCGCGGCGCCGCATTTGCGGCAGAACCGCCGCTCGCCGGTCGACACCTCGCAATGCCCGCTCTCCTCGTCGACGAGCTCGGCGCGATAGAGGCCGAGATCGCGCTTGCCGGTGACCTTCAAGGTGGCGGAGACCGCCCCGAGATTGATGGCGAAGCCGCCGCCGCCCTGCTGCTTGCGGCAGATCGTGCAGTAGCAGAGCTGGTAAGGCACGGGCGTATGGCTCTCGACCGAGAAACCGACCGCGCCGCAGCGGCACGACCCTTCAAGCAGCATCGGCATTTTTGTCCTCCTGGTTCGATCGTGCTGTAATCTGGCGTGCGGCCCGTCCGGGGCCAGGGGAGCCGAGCATGGACAGCGACGCCATCAGCGACCTTTTCGCCGGCCTGGGACCGGTGTCCATCCGTCGCATGTTCGGCGGCAAAGGCATCTACCATCAAGGCGTCATCTTCGCCATCGAGGTGCGTGGCGAACTGATGCTGAAGGCCGACCAGGAGAGTTCGGAAGATTTTGCCGCCGCCGGCTGCAAGCAGTGGGTCTACACCGGGTCGCGGCACGGCAAGCAGGTCGCCATGCCCTATTGGACGGTGCCCGACGATGCGCTGGACGACGCCGACGCCATGGCGCCCTGGGCCAGGAAGGCCTACGAAGCAGGGCTGCGAACGGGAAAATAGGACGCGGCGGCGAGGGCCGAAGCTCAGACCTTGGCCGAGACGCGCATGAAGGCCGGCATGTCCTCGCCGAAGCCGACGGTGCTGTCGCGCTCGTCCTCGCGCGAACGCCGCGGGCGCTCCTCGCGGCGCGGCGTCTCGGCCGCCGGCTGTCTTTCCTTGCGCTCGGCATTGTCGGCGCGGATCGCCGCGCGGCGGCTGCGCTTCTCGGCAGGGGGAGGCGAAGCCGCCTCGGACGTCTCCGCGGGCGCCGATTCGGCCAGTGCCGGTGCAGGCTTGCGTTCACGCGGCGGCCGTTCGCCGCGCCCGCCACGCCGACCCTCGCCGCGCTCGTCGCGACGGCCGGCCCGGCGCGGGGCGCCACGGCCGCGGCGCGGGGCGTCGTCGTCCGGATCGGAGGGCGCCAGCGTCGACAGGTCGCCGTCGTGCCACTCGATCTTCTGGCCGATCAGCCGCTCGATCGCGTCGACGTTCTTCATGTCGGGCCGGGTGACGATGGTGAAGGACTTGCCCGAGCGGCCGGCCCGGCCGGTGCGGCCGATGCGGTGCACGTAGTCCTCCGCATGGATGGGGACGTCGAAATTGATGACGTGGCTGACGTCGGGGATGTCGAGCCCGCGCGCCGCGACGTCGGAGGCGACCAGCAGCTTGAGCTTGCCGTCGCGGAAGCTGGCGAGCATGGCCATGCGGGCCCGCTGGTCCATGTCGCCGTGCAGCGCGCCGGCGTTGAAGTCGTACTTCACCAGCGAACGGAACAGCTCGGAGACCTCGACCTTGCGATTGCAGAAGATGATCGCGTTCTTCAGGCCTTCTTCCTCGCGGATCAGGTCGCGCAGGACGGAGCGCTTGTCCCAAGGCTTGGTGCCCGACTTCACCAGCCGCTGCGTGACGGTGGTCGGCGCCGTCGCCGCCTTGGACACCTCGACGCGCACCGGCGCGTGCAGGAACTGCTCGGTGAGCTTGGTGATCTCCGGCGGCATGGTGGCGGAGAAGAACAGCGTCTGGCGGGTGAACGGGATCAGCTTGCAGATGCGCTCGATGTCGGGGATGAAGCCCATGTCGAGCATGCGGTCGGCCTCGTCGATGACCAGGATCTCGACGCCGGTGAGAAGCAGCTTGCCGCGCTCGAAATGGTCGAGCAGACGGCCCGGCGTGGCGATCAGCACGTCGGCGCCCCGCTCCAGCTTGCGGTCCTGCTCGTCGAAGGACACGCCGCCGATGAGCAGCGCCATGTTGAGGCGATGGTTCTTGCCGTATTTGACGAAGTTCTCCTCGACCTGCGCGGCGAGCTCGCGCGTCGGCTCCAGGATCAGCGTGCGCGGCATCCTGGCGCGGGCGCGGCCCTGCTCCAGCCGGGTCAGCATGGGGAGCACGAAGGAGGCCGTCTTGCCGGTGCCGGTCTGGGCGATGCCCAGCACGTCCTTGCCCTGGAGGGCATGCGGGATGGCGCCCAGCTGGATCGGCGTGGGCTGCACATAGCCTGCGTCGGTGACGGCGGAGAGGACTTTCGGCGAGAGGCCGAGGTCTGCGAAGGTCAACGCTTCTTGAGCGGTCTGTTGATCGGCGGACAAATCGATGGCTGCTTTGGCTTTGTTGGAACGCGGCCTTGGCCGCGACAGGCGCCCCGCGCCTTTACACATTTTGCTTCGCGTTACGGAGTGAAACGCGATTTGTCAACAGAACGGCTGACAGAACGCACTGCGTTCTCGCCTATACTTAATCCGCGAGAGCCGGGTTTCAAGGCTTTGCGGGGGATCGGTGCCTAATAGCGGAACTGCTCGGAGAGGATCCGCTCGTTCCACGAATGGATGGCGTCGAAGAGCACGGTGGCCGTCTGCCGCCGCGATTGGCGGACCACGACGTTCACCACCGACTTGAACTCGGTGTGGTCGGCGGCGACGTTCACCGGCCGCTTGTCGGCCTCCAGGATGTCGAATCGCACCGTCGCCTTGTCGGGGATCAGCGCGCCCCGCCAGCGGCGCGGCCGGAACGGGCTGACCGGCGTCAGCGCCAGCAACGGCGCGTCGAGCGGCAGGATGGGGCCGTGGGCCGACAGGTTGTAGGCGGTGGAGCCGGCAGGCGTCGCCACCATCACCCCGTCGCAGGACAGCTCGTCTATCCGCACCTTGCCGTCGATGGCGATGCGGATCTTGGCCGTCTGGTAGGATTGCCGCCAGAGCGCCACCTCGTTGATGGCGAGCGCGCGGCAGGTCTCGCCGCTTTCCGTCACCGTCTCGAGCTCCAGCGGGCGGATGGTCTCGGCGCTCGCGGCGGCGATGCGCTCCGCCAGGCCGTCGGGGCGGTATTCGTTCATCAGGAAGCCGACGGTGCCGCGGTTCATCCCGTAGACGCGCTTGCCGCTGCCCATGGTGTCGCGCAGCGTCTGCAGCAGGAAGCCGTCGCCGCCGAGCGCCACCACCACGTCGGCCTCCCCGACCGGCACGTTGCCGTAGCGTTCCGAAAGCGAGGCGGCGGCGTCGCGGGCATCGTCGGTTCCCGACGAAACGAAGGCGAAGGTCACGTTGGGCTTGTTCATCGCCTCCGGCCGCGCAAAGATCGTCCCGAGGCGGTTGGGTAGCATGTTGCCAACCGCTCTGCAAAGACGGCGGCGGGCGAGCAGCGAGGGCCTTCTCATGAAGATCGACGGCGGGTGCCATTGCGGCGCGATCACCTACGAGGCCGAAGCCGACCCGGACAAGGTCGGCATCTGCCATTGCAGCGACTGCCAGGAGCTGACCGGCACGGCGTTCCGCGTCACCGTCATGGTGCCGGAGGCCGATATCCGGTGGACAGGCGAGCCCAAGGTCTACATCAAGACCGCGGAGAGCGGCCGCCAGCGCGCGCAGGGCTTCTGCGGCGCCTGCGGCAGCCAGCTCTACGCGACCTCGGTGGGGGACGGGCCCAAGGTCTACGGGCTGCGCACCGGCACGGCCCGCCAGCGCAACCAGCTGGTGCCGCGGCGCGAGGTCTACCGGCGCTCGGCCATGGCGTGGCTCGGGCCGATCGGCTGCGTGGTGGAGTCGCACGAAGGCGGCACGTGACGCCACCGGGGGCGCGTGCGGCGGCAACATTTCCGCTTTACTGGACGCGGAATTCTGGCTACCGGTCGGCCGATGCCCTTGTAGCTCAGCTGGTAGAGCAGCGGTTTTGTAAGCAGGGGCGGGATATACCCTGGGCCCTTGTGGCACAAGGCTTTCGCAAATGCCACTCGAGCGAAGGGGAACTACGGGGGAACACGGCCGCGAAGCGGCGATTGTTCAGGCGTGAGCCGCTCGTGTGGAACTGCCGCGTTAGCTCAGCTGGTAGAGCAGGCGATTTGTAATCGTCAGGTCGGGGGTTCGATCCCTCTACGCGGCACCATTTGCCCAGGCGCTTTAGACCGTCCGTCCGTTTTCGTCCGCTTAGGAAATCCGCCGGACGGACGAACGGACGAATTCTAGAGCGATAGGAGGGGGAGAGCTAATGCTTCTCTCCCCACCGTCTCTTATTTCGCTTTTGATGGTGGACGGCACGTCCGCGCGGACGGCTCATATTTGCTCCAGCTGGGCAAACTGGCTTAGGCCCTTCTCGGACGGGAAATACTTCCCGTCTTGCTTCTCTACCCATTGAAGCTCGCGCCACAAATGCTCGATCGCGCGGGCCACCTTTTGCTTGTTGAACCCGCACGCTTTCCCCCAGTCCGCCAGGGATGCGCCGGGGGCCGCAATGACCGCCTTCATAACCGCGAAGTGAGGCACGATGGCTTTCACGACCGGCGCCCGTGACTGGCCCCAATCGCCCGGCAGGGGAACGGCTATGGGCATGGTCCATGGGCGGCCCTGTTTCGTGACCCGCTTTTGCGACTGGAACAGCTGCACCTCGAAACCTACCGGCTCGAAATATTCGCTGCGCCATTTGTCCTGATCGCAATGCCACCAGATGATGCGGTCATGCTCGTGGTCGTATGACTTGTCTTTAAGCAGGTAGGAATTGCCGTCGATCTGCCCGAGATAGGAGCTTGCCCCGCGCGGGATTTGGCGGCCGTTTTTCTTGGCCCCTTGCGCGGGGTGATTTGCGACCAGAACGAATGGGTTCCCGTCTACCGTTGTCAGAGCCTCCAGCGTCTTGGCGTGCTTCAACATATCGGGATTGTCGTTCTCATCCTCGACATGGGCGAAGGCGGCGGACGTGTCTACGAATATCCCCGACACGGGCCCGAAGGCGGCAAGCTCGCGCTGGATGGCGTCGAGGTTGTCCTTCAGGATCAATGCCCGATCGAGGAACAGAACGTCTTTGTTAAGCTCCTCTGGCGTGACGCCGAAATACTCGCAGCTGACGATCCATTTGCGGGCGATCTGCGCGGGGTTCTCGCCGGCAAACATGACCACCTTGCCCTGTTGGGTTTCGCGTCCGGCGTAATCTTTCCCGAGCGCGATATGGGCTAACAGCGGCATGCCGATAGCGGTCTTGCCCCCGCCAGGGTGAGATGTTAGCGACAGGACCAGCCCGTGCTCTAGAAGCCCGTCGATCACGTAGTCAGGGTCCGTTGCTGTGGCTGCGAATTCGCCGCTCGTCTTGAAGAGTTTAAACGACGACGGCTTGGGCTTCTCGTCTTTGACCACATAGGGCCGAAAGGGAATGTGGCGAGCTTTTACGAATTTAAGCTCTCTAACCTCTTGAACGGGCTCTTGAACGGGCTCTTGAATGTGGGGGCCAAAGGCCTTATATTGGTCATGCGACATGGGTTTATGCTTTCCTATGTTGATCTGGTGTTTCGACCAGATGGTGTTGAAGTGAAGTCTTATTGAGGGGATGCTGTGGAGCCAAATCCAGCATCCCCTTTTCATTTGTATCATTTGGGGATTGTGCCCAACGATTACTAGTATTGGCCAGCCCAAACCCCTCCCCAGACACTTAAGCACCCGCTCAACTATCCGCCGGGCGTTCACCATGTAGCGACCGCGAAGGGGACAGCTGTCCCCTTTTTGCCCCCACACGCGGGCCACCAAGTTCCAAGCTCTCACACGCATGCCCCGTCCCCACCTGGCACACGTTTCACGCTTTGTTCTTGTGGCGACTATTCCCCTATGGTAGAATACTCAAGTATTCAAGAGAGGGATACGACCTGTGGCCAAAGCCGAGTATGAGAACAACCAGCCATTTCTACCAGCTGAAGAGACAGATCACCTGTCAGACGATGACATGGCCACGCGCGTTAGTCTCTCGGACTGGAAAAACCAGCAGCAGAAAGAGCTTATTAAGCTGGTGAATAGCCTCCCGGCTGGAAGTATTAGCGGCTTAGTGGGCGGCCAAATGGACGGCTCTAACGTGGGCTATCCCGCCTATGACAGTGCAGATTTTCGCGGCACTGGCATGAGTTCCCCGGACCCTAAAGACGTTGCCCTGTGGCATTCGCTCTATGGAGACGAGCCCGTCTCTGAGGGGCTCTCCGCGCTCGAAAAACAGCGACTTTTTAACGAGGGCAATAAGCGCATCGAAGCGATGACACAACAGCAGCTAGACGCCAGACGCGCGCCTACGCACGCTACGCTTCACGTGGCGGGGCAGCCGAGCGGCTGCACGCGGCGTTCAAGTTAGAGCACCCCGGCCTGTCCGATCAGGCGGTCGCAGCTGCCGCACAGAAGCTCTACGCGGAGGGCGCATGGACGCTCGATCAGGTGAACGATCTAGTGGCCATGGGACGGACGAAAGAGATTGTCGGAGCGTGTGGCTATGGAAGCCTACATGCTGGACGACAGCTACGGGTCCAGCCCGTCCATCGACCGTGACCCCTACGGGTTCAGCGATGACCAGCGCACGGACGTGAATTTCTCTGGCCACCGCGCACAGGGCTCTCGCGCGCAGCCCTCGCAGGCTAGCCTCTTGTCCCAGTTCGAAAACCTCATGGACCAGCGCGCGAAAAGCTCGCCTAACCGTGAGCGCGGAATTCTGGACGGGAACGACGCCATCCAAGAGTGGAAGCGAAAAGGCGGCTGGTACTGAGCCGGCCGAATAGGAGACGACTGACATGGGAATTATCGCAGATCACAAGGGCCGCAGGCCCACACAGGACGCCCCACAGACGCCGTTAGCGCCCCGGATCGAGGGCGGGGTCGTGAAGCCCCAGAAGCCGTCCGACGTGCTGGCCCTGCGCGCTAAGGAGGCGGCTGCACGGCGTGCCCCACAGCAGCCCGTAGAGGCGCCCCAGGAGAGTGCTAAGCCGCTCGCGTGGCCGCCGCACCCCAAGGTGCCGCCGAAGCGTCCAGTGGCCAAGAAAACCCCCAAGGCGAGGGCCACCAAATGAAAACCGAACGGATGAAAGCCGTAGGGTTTATGGACTTCGATCCGCAGCGGGCGCGCTGGTCCAGGGAGCAGGCCAAGAAAGCCCAAGTGCCCTGGCGCAAAGCAGGGGCATCAACCCCGAGACGGAGATTATTTGGCTCGACGGCGAATATCGCAAAATCACTGAGGCGGTCGAATTTATGGAACCTGGGGACCCCCTTTTGTGCGCGATCTATCCATGCTGGAGACGGACCCGCGACTTGCCGAATGGCAGCTGCAAAAGCTGGTGTCGAAAGGCATCGTTTTAGTGATCGCTGAACTTGGTGGGGCCCCTTTGACCTCAATCATTGGCGCGTCTACACGAGCAATTTTAAGGTGCTCGCCACGCGTATGACTGAAGCCGAGATGCGCGAAATAGACGTGCGCCAGAAGGCCAAGGAAGACGAGGCGTATTTCGTCCGGACATACTCCGAGCGCGTGATTAGCCTCTTGGCCGAGCACGGCATCTCCATGGCGGACCTTCTGGAGAAGCCCGAAGCGCCAGCCGGGATCGAGGTCGACATAGAGCCGCCCGTGACCATGCCGGACAACGCCAAGAATACGGGCCTTCGCATTAAGACCCTCCGCGAGAGCATGCGCATGTCCCAGGAGCAGGCGGGCGACTTGCCACGCAAATGGCGTTACGGCCCGGCGCTGAGCAAGGACGCAGTGAGCAAAATCGAGCGTGCAGAACGGTCCACGGACGCGACAGCACTAGAGATGGCGCTTGTGAAAGAACAGCACCAGCGGAAAAACCCGCACGAGGGCAATCCGCTCCTCGTGCCCGGCGATAGCCCAACCCCTATGCGAGCGATGTGACATGGCACGGAAACTCCCCTTCAGCTTCAAGCCCGACAAGATCAACCCTCAGACAACCAAGTGACATGACCAAGGAAACCCCCAGACGGGAGCCGCTGCCGGCAGCTGTGCCGCCCAAGGACGCGCTGTCAGCGACGATTGCCTCACACGTGATGCCCCCACCCTGCTAAAAGCTGTCCGGAACAAAGCTAGAGGGGTCAAAGATGAATAGACCCGCATATCCGTGGCTGTCGCAAGAGGAAGCGGCAGAGGAGTTATCTATCTCTGTGAAGCGGCTCCAGCGGCTGAGAATGAGTTTGAGCCGGTTGGGGAGGTGATCCCGATTGGCGGCGAGCGTGTCGGGCTTCGCTACCGGCTCGACAGGTTGCTTTCCTGGAATATCCGCCGCGAGGCGGCCATGTCAGGCCCTAACCGCAAGAGGCAAAGAGCTTACCGCGTAAATGCTGACCGCCGCGTGCGCGTGGAGGGCATAGTTGATGACCTGTTGGCCCGAAAACCATGTGAGGACACGTGAAAATGATTATTGAATCTGACGAAATCCCGGCCGGGCTCCAGGCGTATATCGACGCGCCGGACAAGATCGCACATGCCCGTGAGCTAGCTAACGGTGACGAGGAAGTCGCGATCGCGATGTTCGAAGGCTTCGGCCCATCATGAGCGCAATTCTGCTCGCGCAGTCTTTGCCGGCAGGGAACGCATGACAGAGCGCGAGCTAAAGGATTGGGCCGCCATCTACAAGGTGATTTTGGAGTCGCGCCTTCACAGGTGTTCGAGGCGTTGTCCCCAGAGACAAGGGCCAAGCTCGAACGCTACGTCCACCCTGACTATGCCGAAGACGAGCCCCTGCCCGCCGATAGGGAAAACCGCCGCCTGAAGGGGACAAGGTTCTACTGACCCCAACGCGAAACTGCGGCGTTTTGGCGGTGGCAGCGCAACGCAAATCCTTGGCCGATGCGAGCAAGCATCCCTGAGGTGGACCCCAATGAGGTGAGAGACTGATAGAGGGGTCCACCACTTTATCCCTGATCGCCTTCGGGCGGTAACGTTGGACACTCGGACTGTGGCCTGATAAATGAATGGCCGCAACTGGATTGCTCGCCATCCCGAAGGTTGAGCCCCGGCGGATCGTCTCCTGCGGCACCGAACTCGCCGAACGTGCCAGCTACCACTTGAGGTCATAGGGGAGGCACAACCCCATACTGCTCCTGCACGTCTTGGGTTGCCAGGGTTGGATGGTTGGACCCGGGGGGCATTTCCTAACTGAAAGACGGGCCCGAGGCCTGACAGATTGGAGAATGCCTCAGAGCCCGTCCGAGCCGCGAGCGAGAGAGGTTGGAGGTCCCTACCTCGCGGCAAATAGGGTTAACTACGTATTCGACGAAAGGTTCCCTAAGAGCAGGCCCGAGGTGTTGATGACAGCCGGACACCCCGAGCCCGCCCTGGCCGCGAGGTAGGTTATTCAGGAGAGCCTCGCGGCTACGATATGAACCAGCGTTGGCATCGTGAGTTCCCCGAATGTCGGCAAACATTTACCGCGCGCGACTAGAGCCGATAAGTAGCCCGTAGCCTGCACTCGCGCTTGATCACCGACCAAATCTCATCCAAGTGCACCGTAGGGAACGATGCCGAGAGGTCTTTGAAGGATCAGCTCGGGCGTCGATACGTGCTCCTATTGGCTGCCGCCTCAGGCGCTCGTTTACAGCCCGAGAGAGCCAGATAGCTGTCGTCTTCATCCATAGTTGCGAAACGGTATTCGGCTCGGCGCGTTCCAGGCATTAGAATGTAGACGAGTTTGTGCCAGGGAGTGGATGTATGCCGAGGAAGAAGACCATAGCCGCCGGAGCACCGTTCCCGCGTTCGCCATTACTGCCACGGTAATCGACAGTCCAACCAAGACCAAAAAATTCAAGCTCGGCGACTTGGGCCCATGTGCCAGGGATGGTCCGCGCGTGCTGGCCCGACGGGTAAGGTTACGCTCGAGTTGCCGGACGGCCAGCGCTACACCGTCAACGAAGACTGGGTTGAGAAGACGGCCGAGAAGCCCGCGCTGCTGGACTAGCGCGTGGGCCGCCGACATGGGGCTAGGTGGGTGGGGGGCTGCCACGTCGGCGGCCCGTGCGGGTGCCTAAGAAAAGATATCGAACCCGCCAGCGAAGGTATAGCACCAATCGGCCCCGGCACGGATCAAATTCGCGCGACAGCGCGACGAGAAGCCAGCATTGTTCCACTGACAGCCAGAAGAACGGATGGGCGTATGATCGGTCGTACCGGCAGAGCGCGGTCCTCGACTAGCGCCCTCTAAAGGGCTGCCGGCGTTGAAGCCCGTCGTGAGAGGCGAAGGGCATCTTCTGACAGTTTGTCGCCCGATCGCCGCCGGGCGAGAACCGCGCTGATCGAATAACTGGCGTCGCGCCAGTTGAGGCATTGGCCCCCTCCCGCGCCGGGCTGCGAGGCTTCCCAGGCAGCAAGGTCAGCCTCCAGCCACATCGGCGGCCCAGCGATGTGAATTGCCAGCTCGGGGAAGCCCATGGAGAGATAGCGCCGGCCCTGTTAGCCCTGCCCCTGTAACGATGGAGTGACATGCGGCTAATACCGCCGAGGCGCTGGCGACTGGGTAATCGTGGGATCGCAGGGTGGGCGGAGCTTGCATCATGGGCCCTCCTTCGGAGGCGTTCCATGGCCCTAGCTCCTTTGGCTTGCCATTGTTGGTTGGTGCTTGACGGGGGACGGTGCGCAATTCGTAGCGGAATACAATCGAGGCAGATCGTCCCCGCTGTGGCGCTGTTAGCACTTTGAGGATCATGCGCGAGGCCTGGTCGGTTCACCGTCAGGGGGGGGGGGGGTAACAATACTGGCGGGTTCTGCTGAGTTTCGCGAATCTGCCCTTCGAAGTCTGGCACACCACAGATCGTTGGGACGTGGACGCCTGCGCAGCCGCGCCCTTCCGGCCTTGTAGCGCCCGCCTCTGGCGGGCGCCCCGCTTGACAAGCGCCCGTGGCCCTGGTCGAGCACGGCATGGACCGTGCTGGTCGACGGCAGCCGACTGTTCTGCCGGCCAGCTTGCTAAACCAGGAGCTCACGGATTTTCTCCCCCTGGCGCCCCCCCTAATGCGGCTTGTCCTTCTTGGCCCGCACGAGTCAGCTGCTCGATCTGATCAGGGCAATTGGTTGGCATAGCGGGCCCCGCCGCCGGCGACCGGTCCCCGTCCTAGCGCCTCTCAGGCCTTCGTCCCGTAGCGGTTGAAGATCTTGTAGCCGGTTTTTTCTTGCGAGTAATATCCCTGAACTCCCGGCACACGTCGCTCTTTATGCCTTCGCCGTCCAGAAAGCCGAATTTGCAACGCAGACAAACGCCAAGTCCGTTCCTCCATCGCCACAGAGAACACTCTTTCTCCACGGCATCAACTACCCCCTCCCGGAAAAACCGAAAAGTGTTACCTTTTATGTTCTGGTACGTTCCGTCACCTTATGTCTCAGGTCAGCTCACCAGAAGCAACCCTCTAGAGACTAAGGATTTCAGCGTGCCTCTTTAGGGCTTCCCCGAGTGTACACCGTTAGAAGGGCCAGGGAGACACTGAGCGGTCGATGCACCACCGTCGGAGTACATCCAAGACGCGTCGCTGGGCGACATGACCAATAAAGCACGTCGTTCCGCTACCGGCGAAAGGGTGCCTCAGGGAGCCCCCAGAGCGCGTGTCGGCAAGGGCCCGAGCTTGTGATCCCGCTGGGGAAGACCAAGGGCGAAGCTCTGAGAAAATACGGGGACGTCCACAGCCGTCGCGGTCCAGCCGTACCAGTACATCGCGGGAGCCAGGAACCCCATCGCGGGATCGACCGTGTCCTTCGAACGGTGCGTGCCGGCAAGGACGATGCCGAGCGAGGGATAGACGGTGAACAGCGCAAGATCCCCCGCGTAGGGCGATGACGTAGAACACCGCGAAAGCTGGCCCATAGGCGAACGCAGAACCGGCGAAACGCGGCGAGGCCGCTCATGACCCGAAACCCATGATGTTGTTCACGACGTGGCCCACGAGAAAGCTCCACCAGACGATGCCCGCCAGGAGCGTGGTCAGGGCGGCGCGGGTGCGGGCAAGCTCGCCATCCCGTGGCTGCTGCCAGCAGACCCAATAGGCCGGCAACAGCGCCAAACCGATGGCGACGAAGTGCTCCTTGATGTCGAAGAAGCCGAGAGCCGGCCAGTGACCGCCCCGTTCCAACCCGGGCCTGACGTCGACGCGGAAATACAGGTATAGGACCGCGCCCATGAGCGCGGAGATCACGTACAGGAGCACGATGGCGTTGGCGAATGCGGCCGACGGAACGGCCCGAAACGGCCGAAGAACGAACCGGGCCCGCGCGTTTGGTATCCATGTTGCCAGAGTTTGGTGCGTGGTGGCGCCCAGCAACGCGACCGCCACCAGCCCATGAATGATCAGGATGATGGTCGCCACGACCGCCATCCATCCCTTCGTATCCCCGACGCGTCACGTGAACAGCTCCTCCGTCCCAAAGGGCTCGGCCGCTCCGGGGCGGAACCTGTTGAGCGTGAGCCTGGTCTTCTGGCCAGGATCCACGTCGACGAGGACGTAGTTGTACTCCTCCGTCGGCGGCTGTCCCTTCCAATACAGATCCGGCGGATAGTCCGCGGGCAGCTTGATGCTCGTGCGGCCCGGCAGGATCGGATCCTGCTCGGCCCCGCCACCGCCCAGCATCAGGTACTTGACGCCATCGACGTCATAGATCTCGGTCGTGTGGACGTGCCCGTTGACCACGACGATTTCGATGTCCCGGGCGTAGGATGCGATCACCTTGTGCGGGTTGTCGGGGGCGGGGATGGGCCCAGGCCGGACCTTGCGAAAACCGGGTAGTGGAAAACGACGAAGGCCTTGCGGATGCCCGCCGCCTTGGCCTCGTCCATCCATTGCTGGAGCTGCTGCATCTGCTCGGCGTATTTCGGACGGTCGGCGTCCCAGAGCGAGGGCGACCGGTAGTCGTATTTCCCGCTCCACAGAAAGATGAACCGAACGCCCTTGAAGTCGAATTTATAGATGAGGCGGTCCGCCGTCACGCCAAGCTTCTTGATATAAGGCACGGCGGAGAGCACGCCGTCGATTGTGGGGTCGCCCCAGACCTCGTGATTGCCCACCCCGATGAACCACCGGCCGTCCAGTCCGGCCGCGCGCATCTCGCCGTCGGGCGCGGGCAGGTGCTTCAGCATGGTGTCATTGACGCGCTTCCAGTACGGGCTGTCGGCAATCGTGAGGCCCTGGTTGCCCCACCACACGACGTCGCCGCTGTTGACCACGAACCTGGCGCGCCCGGCCTGGACGTCCTTCACGATCTCCCGCGCCACCCAGTCGCCGCCGCAAGCCTGAACATCGTCCGGTGCACGCCCGGCAGCAGCTTCACGTCCTCGACGGAGGCCTCGGTGACCCACCCCTTGTCGACCGTCAGGGTCATGACCTCGCTGCGGCTCTCGAACGGCATGATGATCCGGATGAGTTCGCCGGTGGCCGGGTCGAAGATGGTCTTCACGTTCTTCTGGACCACCGCTTCGGCGACCTTTTCGGGCATGACCAGCCCGAACATCTCGACGAACAGCTTGGTCAGGTCGGGCTGGCCTTGCTTGTACGGCAGGTACATCATCGGCCGCGTGTCGCCGCAGCGGCGAATGCAAAGCTGGGTCCCGCCGCCGGTTGGGCCTGCTGGGCCGCCGCCTTTCCCACACCCAATGCCCGGCATGGCGGCCATGGCGGCTGCGACCCCGGCCTGTTGCGCGAACGTCCTGCGCGTCAGCCCGGCCAAAGAAAAGAGGCTCTTCATCATGGGATCCTCCCTCGTTCCTCGAGGCGCTGCATGAGCGTCGTCGCCAGAGGCGTCCGTGATTGCACGTGGCTTCGTGGTCCTTCGGCTCAGACGCGGACAACCAAGACGCGTCGGACGGCGACGAGAAAAATACGCCCGGATCGGCTTCACTGGCCTGGACGACCGGCCGCTACAGCCTCCTCGACCTGCTGCTTCACGGCTTCGAGGTTGAAGGAGGCCGGCTTCTGCATCGGCGGGAACGCGATGGCCGTCTGCGCGAGTTGGCCGACCTTTTCCTGCACGAAGACGAAGCGCCAGAACTCCCGCCCCATGAAGTCATTCATGTAGGCGGGCGCGCCTTCAAGCAGGTTGAGAATTGGCGTCCGCTCGAATGGATCCTGCCGGATGTTGTTCATGATCGGCATGTTGACGCTCACCTTCGCTCCCGGCCACCCGTCGGGCTGGTCGATGAAGCGGAACTTGAAGTTGTCGAGCCGCAATGCACCGAGCCGGGCCTCGGCGAAATACCAGATCTCGTGGCGCTTCGACGGCCCCTGACCCGTCAGCAAATCCATCTGGTTATAACCGTCGAGGTGGACCTTGTAGTTACGGTCTCCCATCGGCTTGCCGGCTTTCAGCTCGTCGGTGATGTTCGGGTTGCCGGCTGCGGCGACCAGCGTCGGGAACCAGTCCAGTCCGGACATGATCCCGTTCTCCACGCTGCCCGGCCTGACCCGGCCCGGCCAGCGGATCATCGCCGGCACGCGGAAGCCGCCCTCGTAGATCGTGCCCTTGGTGGCGCGGAACGGCGTCATCCCGCCATCGGGCCATGTGAAGACCTCGGCGCCGTTGTCGGTGCTGAACACGAGGATCGTGTTGTTCGCGACCCCGAGCTCGTCGAGCTTTTTCATGATCGCGCCGACGTCGTCGTCGAGCTGCGCCATGCCAGCCTCCTCCAGACCGTAGTTGGTGTCCGAATTCATCAGCGCCTTGTACTTGTCGGAGAGGAACGTCCAGACATGCATGCGCGTCGGGTTGTGCCACAGGAAGAACGGCTTGCCGTCCTGCTTGGCCTTGTCCATGAAGGCGAAGCTCTTGGCCAGGATCTCGTTGTCGACGGTCTCCATGCGCTTGGGCGGCAGCGGTCCCTCGTCCGTGATCTTCTGCTTGCCGATCCGGCCCCAGCGCGGCATCTCCGTCGGGTCGTCGACGCCGCTCGCCTCGCACTGGACTATGTTGCGCGGACCGTATGTCTCGCGGAACTTGGGGTCCTTCGGGTACGAGTACCAGTCCGGGTCCGACATGGCGTCGAGGTGATAGAGATAGCCCCAGAACTGGTCGAACCCGTGCAGGCAGGGCAGGTACTTGTTGAGATCGCCGAGGTGGTTCTTGCCGAACTGGCCAGTGGCATAGCCCATCGATTTCAGCGCCGTCGCGATCGTCGGCGCCTGAGCCGGCATGCCGACATCGGCGCCCGCCTGACCGACCGTCGTGAGGCCGGTGCGAATGGGAAGTTCGCCGGTGATGAAGTTGGCCCGTCCGGCGGTGCAGCTCGCCTCGGCGTAATAGTCGGTGAAGCGCATGCCCTCCGCCGCGAGGCGATCCAGGTTCGGCGTCTTGCCGGACATGATGCCCTGATGATAGGCGCCGACATTGAACCAGCCGATGTCGTCGGCCATGATGAAGACGATGTTCGGCCTGGACAGGCACTTTGCTTGAAGCATCAAAGATGATAGACATTTTCTCCAATCGTCGTGATGGGGAGCGAAACATGCCTGCGGATGAAATACTCGCCAAGGCGGAAAGCGCCGGCGACATGACTCGCGACCGGATGATCGCCCATCTCCGCGCCGCCGACTGCCGTCGCCCGCGACGCGGTCGCGCACGGCCACCACCCGTTCGGTGCGGTGCTGGTCGGTCCCGACGACCGCATCCTCATGCGCCAGGGCAATATCGACACCGTGCGCCACGCCGAGACCGAACTTGCGCGGCGCGCGGCGGCTGCCTACCCGCCGGAGTTTCTCTGGACCTGCACGCTGGTCTCAACCGGCGAGCCCTGCGCGATGTGCACAGGCACGCTCTACTGGGCGAATATCGGCCGGCTGGTCTACGGCTTCGAGGAGACCAAGCTCCTCGCGCTCACCGGCGACCACCCCGAAAACCCGACGATGAACCTCGCCGCGCGCACGGTGCTCGGTTCGGGCCAGAAAAAGATCGAGGTGCACGGACCTTTCCCCGAACTCGAGGAAGAGCTACTCGCCCCGCACCGGGACTTTTGGAAGCCCGCGCCGAGGGCCTGAAGGTCGCGGCTCGCTGCGGGCAGGCACTGGCTCAAGAGTTGCGGCGCGTCTCGGCGAGGCGGGCGATGCGGTAGGCGTCCGGGATGGAGAGCGCCCAGACGAACAGCCCCCCGGCATGGCGTCCGATGAAGGACTGGTCGGGCGTCGTCGTGGCGAAGGTCAGCAGGCCGAACAGCACCACCGCCAGCACGAAGACCAGGCCGCGCACCGGATGGCCAGCCGCGACATGGCCGGCGCCCGGGAAGAGGATCGCCAGCACCAGCACCAGATAAGGCGAGATCGGCTTGCCACGTCAGGCCGGGATGGCGCGGGCCGGCGCCAGGCGGGCGAAGGCGTCTTCCAGCGCCAGCGCGTCCGCGATCGCCTGCTCGACCAGGTCGGCCGGCACGGTCGGCGCGTCGAAACGGGCCTGCCGCAGAGAAGTGGGCGCCGCGGTCGCCCTCGCAGGCCTGGCGGACGACGCTGATGCCGCGCGGCGAAAGCACCGCCTCCTTGAGACGCGGATCGGCGAAGGGCAGCGCCAGCGCGCGGCCGCCTTCCGCCGCGAGATGCCGGGGCAGCGCCGCAGCACGCACCAGCAGCGGCACGTCGCCGTCCGGCGGCTCGACGAAATCCGGCAGCGGATGAACCTTGGAATAGAATTCGGCGCCGGTCGGCCGGGCCAGCGCGCCGATCGAGAAGCCGGCGTTGCGGGGACGCGTCGAGGATCGTCAGCGCGAGCCAGAGCTGCGGCAAAGCGGCGGGTCACCAGGCTGTCGGCGATGAGCACGAGCCGGGCGTCGCGGCCGTCGGCGAGGCGGAAGGACAGCGAGGGGAAGCCGTCCGCGCCGATGGCGAGGCGGGCATCGGGAAAGAGTGTGCGGGCGTCGTCGAGGAGCGCCGCCCGGTGCGCCAGGGCGTCATGATGGTCGCGGCGGGCCTTCAGCCACAGCACGCCGCTGCCGGCGGCGGCGAGGGCAAGGGCGGAGATCGCGGTCAGCATGCGGAGGTCGCTCGACAGCGAGGCGGCGCCGGTGGCCGGCGCCGCCGTCTGTCAGTAGCCCGCCGGCCTGCGCCAGGGCATGGTGAACTGGTCGCCGCGCCGCACGAAGCGATAGCGCCAGAAGTGGAACCACAGCGAGGCGACGATGTAGAAGCACATCATGGCGATCAGCTGCGTGCCGTAGCCGAGGAAGACCGCGAAGTAGGTCGCTGCGCAGAGCACCAGCAGCAGCAGCGCCGGCATCGGATGGAACGGGTGGACGTAGCCGCGCTTGATGGTGCCGAGCGGCCACTTCTTGCGGAACATGATCATGTTGAAGGTCATGAACGTGTAGCCGAGCAAGCCCCGACAGGATCGAGAAGGTGATGACCTGGTCGAGCGGCGCGCCGAGCGCGAAGATGAGGGCGATCGGCACCAGGAAGACGATCGAGCGATAGGGCGTGCGGTAGCTCGGATGCACCGCCCCGAACCAGACCGGCAGGTAGCGGTCGCGGCCCATCGAGAACCAGGCGCGCGAGGCGTCGTTGATGCAGCCGTTGGCCGAGGCCAGCGTCGAGAAGATCGTGCCGATGAACAGCAGGACCATCAGGCTGGTGCTGCCGGTGACGCGCGCCGCGTCGAACAGCGGCGTGCCGGCCTGGCCGAGATACTCCCACGGAATGAGGCCCGAGCAGACGTACCAGGTCAGCGTGGCGGCGATCACCAGCGTCATCATGCCGGCCATCGTGCCGTAAGGCAGCGAGCGGGCAGGCGAGCGCACTTCCTCGGCCGCCTGGCAGGTGCCTTCGATGCCGAGATAGTACCAGAGGCCGAAATGCAGCGCCGCCACGATGCCCAGCCAGCCATAGGGCAGGGGCTCCTCCGAGACCGCCGAGAAATCGAGCGGCGACCGCGGAGACGCCGAACTGGACGGCCAGGAACAGGATGATGATGGCGACGAAGGCGATCGCGGTGATGACGAAGTTGAAGGTGAGCGTGGCCAGCACGCCGCGATAGTTCAGCCAGGCCAGGAACATCACCGACAGGATGATGAACGGCTGCTGGTCGAGCCCGGTGTGGCCCTGCATGCCGGCCACGGTGTCCAGCAGGAAGCCGATGGTGATGGCGTTGGCCGGCCTCCAGCATCGTGTAGGCCATGACCAGGAACAGGCCGACATTGAAGGCCATCAGCGGGCCGACGATGTGCTTGGCCTGCGCATACTGGCCGCCGGCCGCGGCGACCGTCGACGTCACCTCGGAATCGATCATGGCGACGCAGGTGTAGAGCAGCCCGGCGACCCAGCAGGCCACCAGGCCGGCGATCATGCCGCCTTTGCCGACGGAGAAGTTCCAGCCCATGTACTCGCCGACCAGCACGATGCCGACGCCGAGCGCCCAGACATGGCCGGGGCCGAGCACGCGCAGGAGCTGCAGGCGCTCGGCTGTCGGCCGAGGGGGATGCGGATGCGATTGTCATGATTGCGGCCCCCTCAAAGCTCGTGCCGCTCGGCGGTCAGCTCGAGCTCGCCTTCGCGCGACGAGGTCAGCAGCTCGTTGTCGTAAGTGGTGTCGACGCGTCGCCAGGTCGAAGACCATGTAGCCGCCGAACAGCACCGACAGGGCCCAGGCGGCATATTCGAGATAGTTCCAGGTGTCCATCGTCCCCTCCCTATTTGCGGTCGCTGAACCGCTCGTCGATGACCTCGCGGTATTCCTTGTCGGAAAGCCGGACGACCAGGACGAAGTAGCCGACGACCAGGACCGCCATGACGATCAGCGCCGACCAGCTGAAGCTGTAGTCGAAGCGCGCGGTGATGATGTCGTTGGCGGCGGCGGGATCGGTGATGCCGAGGGCGGCCCATTGCTGCTGCTCGATGGCGTTCTGGCCGAGCGCTTCCCAGGTCGGGTTCTCGATCGGGTTCGGCGTCTTGGCGGCGCCGGCGAGACCGAGATAGAGCGGCACGTAGAGCGCGCCGACCGTCATGACCAGCAGCGCGACGACGTCGACGATCTGCGCGAAGATGCCCTGCTTCGGAGGTTGGTAGGCCATCACTTCCCTCCCTTGGCGGCACTGCGGCGCCTGCGCATCTCGTCGAGATGCATGATGTCGAGGCTGTAGATGAAGTGCTTGTCGCCGTGATAGTGCCTGAGCATCGCGACGATCGCGGCGGTGTTCAGCACCAGCACGCCGGCGCCCGGACACGATCAGGATGTTGCGGATGTTCGCGTTGGTCAGCGCACGGCCAGATGGCGATCAGCGCGAACAGGATGGTGAACCACAAGCGCGACGACGAAGGCGATGGCGCCCAGCCGGTCCCGCTTGTGCATGCGGTCGATCCGCTCTTCCAGCGGGCACGACCGCCAGCTCTTCCCTGACGATGGTTGTCATGCTTCCTCCCGGCCTAATCCCCTCGGCCATCTTGCTTGACAGGCAAACTATTTGCCCCTGAGGAATGTCCGCCCTGAAGCGACGGATTGTCAAGAAAAGTTTGTGCTGCACCGCATTAGAGGTGGCCGGAGTATCACCGCGCCGCGTTCGCGCGCCGAACTCGGCGGCCGAGGCGGTGAACAGGTGCCACAGGCTCTCGGCGAAGGTGGCAAAGACCAGGAAACGGAACACCGGCCCCTCCGAATCGTCGGGCTCGCGCCACAGGGTGACGTTGGTGTGGTCGATGGCGGTGGCGGCAGCCGCGCCGACCGCGAAGGCCGATGCGGCGAGGTCGAGCGAGCAGAGCTTGGCGAGCATGGCGCGCGCGCGTCCCCCCGCCACCTCGAACTCGACGCGGCCATGCGACTGGTCGACCACCGACGCGCTGCCGGCGAAGGCCGCGCGGAGAGCGTCGCATGGCAGCGCGTCGGTGCGGTCGGCGTGGGAGAGCACCAGGAACTGCCCCGGCCCCGACCAGACGAGGGTGGCGTCGGCGGCGAACACCGCTTCGGGGCGGGACGGCGGCGGGCTGCCGAACAGGCCTTGCGCGACGGCGGCGGCCGCTCGAAGCCGCCGCGCCGCGCCATCACCTGCACCAGCTGGCGCGGGGGCCCGCACGGCAAGGCGGATGCCTGGCGGATCGGCCGGCGCGCCGGCATCGCCCCGCCTCCAGCACCGGGCGAGCGGCGCCGCTTCGGACCAGCACGGCTCAGCCACGTTGCCGCCCTCCCTCGGGGTCGTAGAAGACCGGGTCGCAGAGCGTCGCCTCGTAGTCCTCCCCGCGCAGCGGATCGAACGCCCGGACGGTCTCGCCATGGCGCTCGCGGCCGTGCGAGACGAGCGCCGAGGCCGATCCAGCGCTCCAGCGTCGGCGAGAAGCAGGCTGAGGTGACATAGCCCTGGTCGGTGTCCGGCCTCGGAACGGCGCCTTGTCGGCAGGATGTGGGCGCCGGCGCGCAGCCGTCGGGCGGCGTCGACGGGGCGGATGCCGACCACCACCGGGCGGTCGGGCCGGATGAGCTCCGGCCGCGCCGCCATCACCCGGCCGACGAAGTCCTTCTTCGCCGACATCATCTTGGCGAAGCCGAGGTCGCCGGCCGTCGTCGTGCCGTTGAGCTCGGGCCCCGCGACATGCCCCTTCTCGATCCGCATGATGCCGAGCGCCTCGGTGCCGTAGGGCGCCGCCGATCCGGCGCCGAGCTCCGATCAGGTTGCGGGCGCAGCGCCTCGCCGAAGCGCGCCGGCACCGCCAGCTCGAAGGCCAGCTCGCCGGAGAAGGAGATGCGGAAGAGCCGCGCCGGCAGGCCGCCCCGCAGCCGGCACGGCGCGCGCGCGCCCATGAACGGGAAGCCCTCGTCGGAAAGGTCCTCGCCGGGGTCGGCGAGGCGGCCGAGCAGCTCCCGCGTGCGCGGGCCGGCGATCGAGACCTGCGCCCACTGGTCGGTCGCCGAGGCCAGCTGCACGTCGAGCTCCGGCCACAGCACCTGGCGGCAGAACTCCAGATGCTGCATCACCGGTCCCGCCTTGGCGGTGGTCGTGGTGACGAAATAGTGGTCCTCGGCGAGCCGGGAGGTCGTGCCGTCGTCCATCACCATGCCGTCCTCGCGCAGCATGATGCCGTAGCGGGCCCGCCCGACGGGGAGGGACGAGAAGGTGTTGATGTAGACGCGGTCGAGGAAGGCGCCGGCGTCGGGTCCGCAGACGTCGATCTTGCCGAGCGTCGAGACGTCGCAGAAGCCGACGCCGCCGCGCACCGCGCGCACCTCGCGCGTCGCCGACTGCAGCCAGTCCGTCTCGCCGGGCAGCGGAAACCACTGGCGCGCGCTTCCACAGCCCGACGTCGACGAAGGCGGCGCCGCGCCCAGCGGCCCAGTGGTGCGACGGCGGCAGACGGGTGGCGTGGAAATGCTCGTCCCGGTGATGCCCGGCAAAGGCGCCGATCGCCACCGGAACCTGCGGCGGCCGGTAGATCGTCGTGCCCGTCTCGGGGATCGTCTGGCCGCGCGCCGGCGGCGAGGATCGCCAGCCCGTTGACGTTCGAGGTGCGGCCCTGGTCCGTCGCCATGCCGAGCGTCGTGTAGCGCTTCAGATGCTCGACCGAATCGAAGCCTTCCTGGCGGGCGAGCCCGATGTCGGAGGCCGTGACGTCGTGCTGGAAGTCGACGAAGGCCTTGCCGGCGCCTTCGACGTGCCACAGCGGAACGATCGCAAACGTCTCGTCGGCGGCCGCGGCCGGCTCGCCCGGATGGCCGGTCGCGCCGCATTCGGCCGCCGCCGCCGCACCCGCCGCATGGCCCTCGCGCAGCGCGGCCGCCAGCCCGAAGGTGCCGTTGGCCGCGCCGGCGCTGCGCAGCCCGGGCGGGCCGCCGGCGGGGACGAAGGCGGCGATGTCGCTCGCGCCACTGCGGCCGGCCGCGGAAGCCGCTCGCCAGGCCGATGTTGGGGTTGAAGCCGCCCGAGACGGCGAGGCATTCGGCGTCGATCCGCTGCTTCGCGCCGTCGGCCGTCGCGACGGTGACGCCGCGCACGCCGCCTCTGCCGCCAGCGACGTCGGCGACGACGCCGGCGATCACCGGGACGCCGCGCGTCGCGGCCTCGAAGCCCGCCGGCGCCCGGCCGCGCGGATCGACCACCGCCGCCACCTCGCCGCCGGCGCCGCGGATCGCCTCGACGGTGCGCCAGCCATCGTCATTGCTGGTGAAGACGACCGTGCGCCGGGCCGGCAGCACGGCGAAGCGGCCGATATAGGTGCGCACCGCCGAAGCCAGCATGACGCCCGGCCGGTCGTTGCCGGCAAAGACGATCGGCCGCTCGATCGCGCCGGCGGCGACCACGCAGCGCCGGGCGACGATGCGCCAGAGCCGCTGCCGCGGCTGGTGCTCGGCCGGCACCGGCAGGTGGTCGCCGACGCGCTGCAGCGCCCCGTAGGTGCCGCCGTCGTAGACGCCGAACACGGCGGTGCGCGGCATGATGGTGACCGCGTCGAGCGCGGCGAGCTCGGCGAGCGCCGCGTCGGCCCAGTCGAGCCCGCTCCGGCCGTCGATCTCGGCCGCGTCGGAAAGCAGCCGGCCGCCCAGCCGCCAATCGTCCTCGCACAGGATGACCCTGGCGCCGGCGCGGCCGGCCGCCAGCGCTGCCGAGAGGCCCGCCGGGCCGCTGCCCACCACCAACACGTCGCAATGCGCCCAGGCCTTCTCGTAGGCGTCGGGGTCGGCCAGCCCGCTGGCGCGCCCCAGCCCGGCGGCGCGGCGGATCGCCGGCTCGTAGAGCCGTTCCCAAAGCGCGCCGGGCCACATGAAGGTCTTGTAGTAGAAGCCGGCCACGAACAGCGGCGAGAAGAGCGAGTTGACCGCCCCGACATCGAAGCGCAGCGAGGGCCAGCGGTTCTGACTGAGCGCCGACAGCCCATCGAACAGCTCGACCGTCGTCGCCTTGGTATTGGGCTCGCGCCGCGCGCCGTTCCTGAGCTCGACCAGGGCATTGGGCTCCTCGGAACCGGCGGACAGGATGCCGCGCGGCCGGTGGTACTTGAATGAACGTCCAACCAATTTCACGCCGTTGGCCAGCAGCGCCGAGGCGAGCGTGTCGCCGGCAAGGCCGATCAGCGGCCGGCCGTCGAAGGTAAAGCGAAGCGGGCTGGCGCGGTCGACCAGGCCGCCGGCGGAGAGCCGCCATGGCTGGGTGACGACCTGCCCATCCGCGGGCGTCGCCACCTCCGCCGCCCGGCGTTGCGCACCGCTGGCGCCTACGAGGTCGGCCATCAGCGCGCACTCCCGGCAACGCTGGCGCCGGCGCCAGGCGCGGCCTCGACGGTTTGGAAGGCGTGGCTGCGGGTGTCGCGGGTGGCGATCAGCCAGGCCCGGCAGCCGCCGCCGTGATACCAGTGCTCGCGCATCGGGCCGGCCGCGTTGTCGCGCAGGTAAACGTAGTCATGGAAGGCTTCGTCGAGCGCGGGGTCGGGCCTGTCGACGGCGCCGAGCGGCCGTTGCGGCGCGGCGTCGCCCAGATAGGTGAACTCGCCGAGGTCACGCTCGCCGCAGAAGGGGCAGTTGATGCGCATCGCCGCCTCTCAGTGCAGATTGGGCTGGGCGCCGACGCCCTTTTCGTCGATCATGGCGCCACGGCGGAAGCGGTCGAGGCGGAAGCGCGCCGCCTCGGGATGGCTCTCGTCGCGCGCCAGGAGGTGGGCGAAGGTCAGCCCCGAGGCCGGCGTCGCCTTGAAGCCGCCGTAGCACCAGCCGGCGTTGACGTAGAGCCCGTCGACGGGCGCCTTGTCGATGATCGGCGAGCCGTCCATCGACATGTCCATGATGCCGCCCCACTGCCTGAGGATGCGCACGCGGCCGATCATCGGGATGATCGCCATGCCGCTCTCGCAGACATCCTCCATCACCGGCAGGTTGCCGCGCTGGGCGTAGGAGTTGTAGCCGTCGATGTCGCCGCCGAAGACCAGCCCGCCCTTGTCCGACTGGCTGACGTAGAAATGGCCGGCGCCGAAGGTCATGACGCCCGGCAGCAGCGGCTTGATCGCCTCCGACACGAAGGCCTGCAGCACATGGCTCTCGATCGGCAGGCGGATGCCGGCCATGGCGGCGACCTGCGAGCTGTGCCCGGCGACCGCCATGCCCACTTTGCCGGCACCGATGGTGCCGCGGCTGGTCTCGACACCGGCGATACGGCCGTTTTCCTTGACGAAGCCGAGCACCTCGCAGTTCTGGATGATGTCGACGCCGAGCCGGTCGGCGGCGCGCGCATAGCCCCAGACGACGGCGTCGTGGCGGGCCGTGCCGCCGCGGCGCTGCAACAGCCCGCCCATCACCGGGAAGCGGGCGTTGTCGTAGTTCAAATAGGGCAGGATGCGCTTGAGCGCGGCCTGGTCGAGCAGCTCGGCATCGATGCCGTTGATGCGCATGGCGTTGCCGCGTCGGGCATAGGCGTCGCGCTGGCCGTCGGAGTGGTAGAGGTTGATGACGCCGCGCTGGCTGACCATGGTGTTGAAGTTGAGGTCCTTCTCCTGGCGTTCCCAAAGCTTCATCGCCAGCTCGTAGAAGCCGCTGTTGCCGGGAAGCAGGTAGTTGGAGCGGATGATCGTCGTGTTGCGGCCGGCATTGCCGGAGCCGATCCAGCCCTTCTCCAGCACGGCGACGTCGCGGATGCCGTGGTCGCGCGCCAGGTGGAAGGCGGTGGCCAGGCCATGCCCGCCGCCGCCGACGATCACCACCTCGTAGCGCTTGCGGGGCTGCGGGTCGCGCCAGGCGCGAGGCCAGTTGCGGTGCTTCGACAGGGCGCCGCGCGCCAGCGAGAGAAACGAATAGCGCATCGAATGGGCCTTCAGAACCGCTGCCGGCGAACGCGCCGCCTCAGATGTCCAGGGTGTTGTCGCGCTCCCACTGCGGTGAAATGGGAGGCGTAGGCGTTCCATTCCTGCTGCTTGAGCTTGACGTAGGCGGACGAGAATTCGGCGCCCAGCGCGCCGGTCAGCGCCTCGTCCTTCTCGAAGGCGCGCAGCGCGTCGAGCAGGTTGAGCGGCAGCTTGGCGCCGTTGGTGACGAGGTGGCCGTCCTTGTACATGTCGATGTCGCTGCGCTCGCCGGGATCGGCCTTGTCGCCCATGCCGTCGAGGCCGGCGGCAAGCACCGCGGCCTGCATCAGATAGGGGTTGGCGGCGCCGTCGGGCAGCCGCAGCTCGAAGCGGCCGGGAGCCGGGCACGCGCACCATGTGGGTGCGGTTGTTGCCGGTCCAGGTGACGGAGTTCGGCGCCCAGGTGGCGCCGGAGACGGTGCGCGGGGCGTTGATGCGCTTGTAGGAGTTGACGGTCGGGTTGGTGATCGCCGCCAGCGCCGGCGCGTGGCGCATGATGCCGCCGAGGAAGTGGCGGCCCGCGCTCGGAGAGCCCGAGCTCCATGTCGCTGTCGGCGAAGACGTTGGTCTTGCCGGCCTTGTCCCAGATGGAGACGTGCATGTGGCAGCCATTGCCGGTCAGGCCGGGGAAGGGCTTCGGCATGAAGGTGGCGCGCAGGCCGTGCTTCTCGGCGATCGAGCGCACCATGAACTTGAAGAAGGAGTGCTTGTCGGCGGTGGCGCAGCGCGTCGTCGAAGGCCCAGTTCATCTCGAACTGGCCGTTGGCGTCCTCGTGGTCGTTCTGGTAGGCGCCCCAGCCGAGCGCCAGCATGTTGTCGCAGATCTCGGCGATCACGTCGTAGCGGCGCATCACCGCCTGCTGGTCGTAGCAGGGCTTGGTCGCCGTGTCGGCCTCGTCGGAGATGCGCTGGCCGTCGCGGGTGATCAGGAAGAACTCGGCCTCGACGCCGCTCTTCATGTGGCAGCCTTCGCGCCGCCGCGACGGCCATCACGCGCTTCAGCGTGTTGCGCGGCGCCTGCTCGACCGACTTGCCGTCCATCACGCAGTCGGAGGCCACCCAGGCCACCTCGGGCTTCCACGGCAGCTGGATCACCGATTGCGGGTCCGGCACCGCCAGCATGTCGGGATGCGCCGGCGTGAGGTCGAGCCAGGTGGCGAAGCCGGCAAAGCCGGCGCCCTCCTTCTGCATGTCGGCGATCGCCTGGGCGGGCACCAGCTTGGCGCGCTGGCCGCCGAACAGGTCGGTGTAGGAGATCATGAAGTACTTGATCTTGTTGCGCCCGGCGAAGGCAGCGAGGTCCTCGCGATCGCCCTGGTTCAACGTTCCCTCAAAAGCCGATCCCATCGCGTCGCTCCCATTGGCTTCGTTCCCCCAGCTTCTGTCAGAAGTCTTAAATCCGTCAGAGGCCGCTTCCTGCCGGGGATCCAGTCCGTCCCGGCCAGCGGCACGCCCGCCATCGCCGCCGCCTCGATGGTCACCGCGACGAGATCCTCCGGCTCCAGATTGTGGACGTGGTTCTTGCCGCAGGCGCGGGCAATCGTCTGCGCCTCCAGCGTCATCACCTTGAGGTAGTTGGCGAGCCGCCGGCCGGCGGCCACCGGATCGAGCCGCTGCATCAGCTCCGGGTCCTGCGTGGTGATGCCCGCCGGGTCGCGGCCCTCGTGCCAGTCGTCATAGGCGCCGGCCGTGGTGCCGAGCTTCTCGTACTCGCTCTGCCAGCGCGGGTCGTTGTCGCCCAGCGCCACCAGAGCGGCGGTGCCGATCGAGACCGCGTCGGCGCCCAGCGCCAGCGCCTTGGCGACGTCGGCGCCGCTGCGGATGCCGCCGGAGACGATCAGCTGCACCTTGCGGTGCATGCCGAGCTCCTGCAGCGCCTTCACGGCCGGGCCGGATGCAGGCGAGCGTCGGCTGGCCGACATGCTCGATGAACACCTCCTGCGTGGCCGCCGTGCCGCCCTGCATGCCGTCGAGCACCACCACGTCGGCGCCGGACTTCACGGCAAGCGCGGTGTCGTAGTAGGGGCGGGCGCCGCCGATCTTGACGTAGATCGGCTTTTCCCAGTCGGTGATCTCGCGCAGCTCCAGGATCTTGATCTCCAGGTCGTCCGGGCCCGTCCAGTCCGGGTGCCGGCAGGCCGAGCGCTGGTCGATGCCCTTGGGCAAGGTGCGCATGGCGGCGACGCGGTCGGAGATCTTCTGGCCGAGCAGCATGCCGCCGCCGCCCGGCTTGGCGCCCTGGCCGACCACCACCTCGATCGCGTCGGCGCGCCTGCAGGTCCGTCGGGTTCATGCCGTAGCGCGACGGCAGGTACTGGTAGACGAGGATCTGCGAGTGGCCGCGCTCCTCCTCGGTCATGCCGCCGTCGCCGGTGGTGGTCGAGGTGCCGGCGAGCGTCGCGCCGCGGCCGAGCGCCTCCTTGGCCGGGCCGGAGAGCGAGCCGAAGCTCATGCCGGCGATGGTGATCGGGATCTTCAGCTCGATCGGCTTCTTGGCGTAGCGGGTGCCGAGCACGACGTTGGTGTCGCAGCGTCTCGCGGTAGCCTTCGAGCGGATAGCGCGAGATCGACGCGCCGAGGAACAGAAGGTCGTCGAAATGCGGCACCTTGCGCTTGGCGCCGCCGCCGCGGATGTCGTAGATGCCGGTCGCCGCGGCGCGCCGGATCTCCGACAGCGTGTAGTCGTCGAAGGAGGCGGAGGAGCGCGGCGTGGTTGGCGGATTGTGGTAGCTCATCGCGGCTTGACCTCAGTAGGCGTCGGCATTGTCGATGTGGAAATTGTAGAGCTTGCGGGCCGAGCCGTAGCGCTGGAACTCGTCCGGCCGCACGCCCTTGGCGCCGGCGGCGTCGAGCAGGCGCTCGAGCAGCGCCACATGCTCCTGGCGCATCGGCTTGTCGATGCAGTCGGCGCCCAGGCTCTTCACCGAGCCGCGCACGAAGAGCCGCGCCTCGTAGATGGAGTCGCCCAGCGCGTCGCCGGCGTCGCCCAGCACCACCAGGTTGCCCGACTGCGCCATGAAGGCGGACATGTGGCCGACATTGCCGTGGACGACGATGTCGATGCCCTTCATGGAGATGCCGCAGCGCGACGAGGCGTTGCCCTCGATGACCAGCAGGCCGCCGCGCCCGGTCGCGCCGGCATACTGGCTGGCGTCGCCTTTGACGACGATGCTGCCCGACATCATGTTCTCGCCGAGGCCAGGACCGGCCGAGCCGTGCACGGTGATCGTCGCCGCCTCGTTCATGCCGCCGCAATAATAGCCGACGCTGCCGCGGATCTCGATGGCGACGGGGGCCGCCACGCCGACCGCCACGCGAATGATGGCCGTCGGGGTTGACCACCTCCCAGGCGGCCTCGTTGGAGCCCGGCGGCGATCGCATGGAGGCGCCTGGTTGAGGTCGCGCACGCTCGACTTCGAAGGTCGAAGACCTGGGCGAAACTGGTTTCCGCAAGGTTGGTGGCGGCCATTCAGTGCTCCCAGAAATAGACGGTCGCGGGCTCCGGCTCCCAAACCTTGGCCTTGTCGATCCCCGGCAGGCGCGCCAGCGCCCGGTATTCCGAGCCGAAGGCGACGTACTGGTCGGTCTCGGCCATCACCGCCGGCTTGCAGGCGATCGGGTCGCGCACCACGCCGAAGCCGTCCCTGGTGCCGACGACGAAGGTGAAGAAGCCGTCGAGGTCCTCGAGCGTGCCTTCCAGCGCCTCGCCGAGGTCCTTGCCCTGCGCCATGCGCGCCGTCAGGTAGGCGGCCGCCACCTCGGTGTCGTTCTCCGTCTCGAAGCGCATGCCCTCGCGGATCAGCTCGCGGCGCACGTTGTTGTGGTTCGACAGCGAGCCGTTGTGCACCAGGCACTGGTCGGCGCCGGTCGAGAAGGGATGCGCGCCGAGCGTCGTCACCGCCGATTCCGTCGCCATGCGGGTGTGGCCGATGCCGTGCGTGCCGGCCATCTCGGCGAGCGCGAAGCGCTCCACCACGTCCTTCGGCAGCCCGACCTCCTTGTAGATCTCGACCGCCTCGCCGCTGCCCATGATGCGGATCGCCGGGCGGCGCTCGGCCAGCAGCTGCCTGGCCTCCTCGATGCGCTCCGAGGGCAGCTCGATGACGGCGTGCGATGCGCGCACCGCGAGGCCGACCTCGTCGCCCAGCGCCTCGGCGAGCTCGTCCTCGAGGCCGGCGAAATCGCGCCGCGGCTCGGCCGACTGGACGGTGATCTTGCTGCGGCCCGCCTGACGGTCGCCATAGATGGCGATGCCGGCGCTGTCGGGGCCGCGGTCGCGTCATGCGAAACCAGCATGTCCGACAAGAGCGCGCCGAGCTTCGGCTCCAGCGCACGGTCCTTGAGAAACAGTCCGACAATGCCACACATCGCAGCGCCACCTTTCCGTCAGCCACTCAGCCGAATTTTCTAGCAGCAGCGCGGGCGAAACTCAACTGTGATGAATTTAATTTTCCTCTGAGGAACATGTGCAGGCGCCTAGTCGCCGTTGCTGCCCTGCGGATAGGAGATGATCGACAGATAGCGGATCGGCAGTTGCGACAGCTCCTCCGGCCCGTGCGGCGCGTCGGCGTCGAAGAACAGGCTGTCGCCGGGCAGCATGCGGAAGCGCTGGTCGCCGTGCCGGTAAGCGACCTCTCCCTCCAGCATGTAGATGAACTCGATGCCGCCGTGCTGGAAGGCGGGGAAGACGTCGGAATCCTTGCTCAGCGTGATCAGATAGGGCTCGACGACGACGCCGCTGGTGTTGGCGCCGATGATGGCCGAGCAGCGCATATTGGTGGCCGGCGCGGGTGCCCCGCCGCTCGACGTCGACGCCCTCGCCGGCCTTGACGAAGACGGCATTGCGCTCTTCCTCGAAGCGGCGCAGGAAGTCGGTGAGCGGCACGCCGAGCGCGTGCGACAGCGCCTGCAGCGTCGTCAGCGACGGCGAGGTGTTGCCGTTCTCGATCTTCGACAGCATGCCGAGCGAGATGTTGGTGGCGGCGGCAAGGTCGGCGACGGTGATGCCGAGCTTCTTGCGGAAGGTGCGGACCTCGCGGCCGATCGCCACCTCCAGCACCTTCTCGCGCGGCTCGCGCGTCGCGTGCGGGTCCTGGTGGAGCACCGGGCGGTGCGCGACCTGCGCCCCGCCATTGGCGGGCAGGCCAGCGGGATCCTTGCGGCGTGCGCCAGCCGCGTCGCGCGGCGGCCGCCCTGTGCTCTCTTCCCTGCCCATGTGAACCCCTGGTGAAATTTGGTTCACTGCAAGGAAACATCCAAGCGGGCGGAACGCAAGCCTCGGCGGCTAGACGCCGTTGCGGGGGATGCTGAGCGCCCAGTTCCGGGCGGCGACGCGCTCCTCGGCCTCGAAGGCCTCCAGCGAGGCGCGGATCTCGAAGGTGGTGGCCGTGCAGGAGACGTGGGTGTGCGTCTCCGTGCGGATCTGCCAGCTGCCGCGCGCCAGCCGCCACGTCGCCTGCGTCTCGGCGGTGGTCGCCGTCGGGTCGCCTTCGCGGATGCGGTAGCGCTCCTCGGAATCCGCTGCGAAGGCGAGGTCGATCGCCGGCAAGCGGTAGGAGGCGCGCTCGCGATTCACGGTCACCTCGACCGTGCCGGTGGTCGGGTCTTCGAGAATGGTGCGGTTGCGGCCGGCAAGCTTGTCGACCACGTGCGGCTCGGCGGCGGCCTCCTCCGGCGGCGGGAATTCGGGCAGCGCGGCGTCGCCGGGCGAGGGCTCGCGGACGGGGAGCTCCAGCAAACTGTCGACAGTCGACAGTGTCACAGTCGCGCTGGCCGGCGAGGGCCAAGCGATCGGCCAGTGGTTGGTCGCGATGGCCAGCCGGATGCGATGGCCAGGCGGAAACGCCTGGGCCGCGTCGTTGAGCACGATGGTGACCTGGCAGGGCTCGCCGGGGACCAGCGGCTGCGGATGCTCGTGGCCGTCGCGGTGGGTGAGGTTGAGCAGACCGTAGGTCACCACCGTCGAGGCACCGTCGGGGGCGACGTCCTCCAGGCGGGCGGCGATCATCGCCTGCGGCCGGTCCGAGAAGAGCCGCAGCGGTGAGGCGCGGCGCGCCGAGGATCTCCAGCCGTTCGGCGAGCGGCGGGCTGTCGAAGACGACGGAGCGGCCGTCGTCCGGCCGCTGGTCGGCCGGCAACTCGCCGGGCATGCCGTAGGGGCACCATTCGCCATAGGTGACGCCGGTCGCCAGGCTGGAGGCGACGACGAACTCCGCGGCCGCGCCGGGACGCTCGGCGAGGCCGTGCCGGGTCAGGTGGAAGGCGAGCGGCGGCCGCGCGGTCGGCGGCCACCGGGCTTCGGCGACCCAGCGGCCCGGCCGCTCGGCGTAGGAGGTGGTCGGCGGCACGCTTTCCTGCATCCAGGCGCGCAGCATCGGCTCGTCCATGATGCCGGTGTCGAGGCCTTTCAGCCAGTGGTCCCACCAGCGCAGCGCCTCCTGCAGGAAGCCGATCCGAGGTCCGGGGTGCGCGATGTTCGGATAGGCGTGCGCCCAGGGACCGATCAGGCCCTTGCGCGGCGCCGACAGCCCGGAAAGCAGGCGGGGGATCGCGTTGGAGTAGCCGTCGGCCCAGCCGCCGACCGCGTAGACGGCGGCGGTGATGGCCGCGTAGTCCTCGGCCACCGAGCCCTGCTTCCAATAGGCGTCGCGGGTCTGGTGGCCGATCCAGTCCGCCAGCATCAGCGGATTGTTCTCCAGGCGGGCCAGCCACATGTCGCGCCAGCGGTCGCCGACCACTTCGGGGTCGGGCGGCAAGGCGCCGAAGGCGAACATGGTCGAGGCCCAGGCGATGGTGTTGTCGAGCAGGCAGCCGCCCATGTAGTGGCAGTCGTCGGCGTAGCGGTCGTCGGTCGAGCAGCAGGTGATGATGGCCTTCAGCGCCGGCGGGCGATGGGCGGCGACCTGCAGGGCGTTGAAGCCGCCCCAGGAGATGCCCATCATGCCGACCGCGCCGCTGCACCAGGGCTGGGCGGCGAGCCAGGCGATCACCTCGACCGCGTCGCTCTGCTCCTGCGGCAGGTATTCGTCGAGCAGCAGGCCGTCGAAGTCGCCGGAGCCGCGGATGTCGACGCGGACGGCGGCGTAGCCGTGGCCGGCGAAATAGGCGTGCATCTGCCTGTCGCGCAGCACCGTCCCGTCGCGTCGGCGATAGGGCAGGAATTCGAGGATCGCCGGCACCGGCCGCTCCAGGGCGTCGACGGGCAGCCAGAGCGTGGCGGCGAGCCGGGTGCCGTCGGCGAGCGTGATCCATTCGGTCGGGACGGTGCGAACCTGGCGCGGGAAGGTGTCTCTGACGGGGATGTCCATGGGGAGCCGAGGGCGTTGCAGGGCGGCGAGCTTGGCCAAAAATTCGTCCGCTTGCAAACTGTAGCCCGCAGGAACGGGCAGCGACGCGCCTGGAAAACCATTCCTGTCGGCGGGGCGAGATCAGAAAAACTCGGGCGCCTTTGCTTATCGTCTTGTCCGATGCCGTTTCTTGTGAACCAATTGCAGGCTGCCTTAGGCTGGGCCGGCTCGGTGTGCCGTCGCGGCCGCCGCCTCGCTTCCAGAAAGGACCACAGGATGGGCTACGAACTGACGCGAAGAGGATTTCTGGCCGGCAGCGCCGTCGCGGGCGTGACCGTTCTGGGGATGCCGTGGGAGAATGTCGTCCATGCCGCCGACAACCGCCTGGTGGTGCGGGTGGACGAGGACCTCGAAGAACCTCGATCCGGCGTATCGCAGCGGGCCGATCGACGTCAACGTCATCCTGGCGGTCGGCCAGGGGCTGGTGAAGTTCAAGCCCGGCACGACCGAGTGGGAGAACGACGCCGCCGAGGAGATCACCCAGGTCAGCGACACGCTGATCGAGTTCAAGCTGAAGGAAGGCCTGAAGTTCAGCGGCGACTACGGGCCGCTGACCGCCGAGGACGTGAAGTTCTCGTTCGAGCGCTTCCTGCCGGGGCCGGACGGCAAGAAGGTCGATTACGCCGACGACTGGGCGGCGCTCGACAAGGTCGAGGTCACCGGGCCGCTGACCGGCAAGATCCATCTGAAGAGCCCGTCGCCTGCCGTCTGGCTGATCGCGCTGGCCGACGGGTCGGGGGTGATCATCTCCAAGAAGGCGTTCGAGAGCCTGGGCGACAAGTTCAAGACGACGCCGATCGGCTCCGGCCCCTATATTCTCAAGGAGTATGTCCCGCGCGACCACTTCACGCTCACCGCCAACCCCGACTATCTGGGCGAGAAGCCGTTCTTCACGGAGATCGTCGGCAAGCCGATCGCCGACGACAAGACGGCGCAGCTGGCCCTGCAGGCGGGCGAGATCGACTTTTCCCGCGTCGATCCGGTCGTAGCGAAGGACATCGCCAGCGCCCCCGGCATCAAGACCGAGAAGCTGTCGGCGATCGACTATGTGTGGATCGGCCCCAACATCGAGAAGAAGCCGTGGGACGACGTGAAGGTCAGGCAGGCGGCGCGCCAGGCGCTGGACATCCCGGCCATCATCGCCGCCGCCTATAATGGCGCCGTCGAGCCGGCCTATGCGCTGGAGGCGCCGGGCATCCTCGGCTACTGGAAGGACGCGCCCAAGCACGAGCGCGACATCGAGGGCGCCAAGGCGCTGCTCGAGGAAGCCGGGCAGGGCGGCGGCTTCTCCACCAAGCTCACCGTGCTCAACAATGCGGTGTCGCAGGCGACCGCCGCGGTCGTGCAAGCCAACCTGGCGGAGATCGGCATCGACGTGCAGATCGATGCGCTCGACGAAGGCACCTACTGGTCCTACGGCGAGAACGACGCCAGCAAGGATCTGGAGCTGGTGCTGGTCGAGTACCGCGGCAAGTTCGATCCCGGCTTCCAGACGCAGTGGTTCACCTCGGACCAGATCGGCACCTGGAACTGGCAACGCTGGAACAGCAAGGAGTTCGACGCGCTGCACAAGCAGGGGCTCGTGGAAGTCGGACAAGGCGAAGCGCGAGCAGATCTACCTCGACGCGCAGAAGCTGATGGACGAGTCCGCCGCCTTCTGGTGGATCACCCACAACGCCTACACCTTCGCCTTCAAGGACACGCTGTCGCCGGGCATCCTGCCCAATGGCAATCAATGGCAATACGCCGCGTTCAAGCAGGCCTGAGCCTGGCGGTTCCCGCGCCCGGCAGAGCCGGGCCGCCAGGCCAGCGGCGGCATGCGATGAGCGGACTGTGGAGCGAAGGCGGGCTCTTCCGGTACTTCGTCATGCGGCTGGTGCTGTCGGCGCTGGTGCTGGTCGGCAGCATCGCGCTGCTCTGCTCGCTGACGCTGATCGTGCCCGGCGACCCGTCGACCATCCTGCTCGGGCCGCGGGCCACGCCGCAGGCGGTGGCGGCCTTCCGCGAGCAGATGGGGCTGACGCTGCCGCTCTACGAGCGGGTGGCGCTGTTCTTCGCCAACGCGCTGCAGGGGCGACCTGGGCGCCGACGTGATCAGTGGCCGCCCGGTCTCCCAGATGGTGGCGCTGGCGCTTCCCAACACGCTGCTGCTCGCCGTCTCGGCGATCGGGCTGGCGGTGCTGGTCGGGGTGCCGATCGGCTGCTATGCGGCGGTGCGGCAAGGCAGCCTGCTCGACCAGGCGCTGGCGGTGGTGAGCGTCGGCCTGGTGGCGACGCCGAGCTACGTTATCGCCATCCTGCTTCTCTACGCCTTCTCGGTCCGGCTCGGCTGGTTCCCGGTGCTGGGGGCGGGCGACGCCGGCAATTTCCTCGACCAGCTGCACCATCTCGTGCTGCCGGCGCTGGCGCTGGCGGTCGGCTGGATCGGCTATATCGCGCGGCTGGTGCGCTCCTCGCTGCTGGAAGTGCTGGGCGAGCCCTTCATCCGCACGGCGCGCGCCTACGGCCAGCCGGAGCGCCGCGTGGTCATGAAATATGCGCTGAAGCTCGCCTGCATCCCGACCGTCGCCATCCTGGGCGTCGGCATCGGCGAGCTGATGGGCGGCGCGGTGTTCGTCGAGGTGATCTTCAACCGGCCGGGCCTCGGCTCGCTCATCTTCGACGCCATCAAGAACCGCAACTACCCGATCGTGCAGGGCGGCGTGCTGGTGGTGGTGGCGATCTTCGTGCTGGTCAACCTCTTCGTCGACCTGTCCTATGCCTGGCTCGACCCGCGGGTGCGCGAAAGCCTCGGCAAAGCGCGGTCCGGGGTCTGACGCGGTGGAGGTGCTGCGCCGCGTCTGGACGAGCCCGAGCGGGCGGATCGGCCTGATCGCCACGCTGCTGGTGGTGATCGGCGGGCTGGCCGCGCCGCTCCTGGCGACCCACCTGCCCAGCCAGATCGACGTCGCGGCCCGCCTGACGCCGCCGTCGTCCGCGCATTGGCTGGGCACCGACCAGCTCGGCCGCGACCTCTATTCGCGCGGCCTGTTCGGCACGCGCGTGGCGATCGGCGTGGCGCTGGCGGTCACGGCGACCGCGCTTGATCGTCGGCATCCTGCTCGGCGTGCTCGCCGCGCAGCGCTCCCGCCCCGGTCGAGCGCGCCATCCTGGCGCTGTTCGACATCATCAGCTCCTTCCCGAGCCTGATCCTGGCGCTGTCGCTGGTCGCCGTGCTCGGCCCCGGGCTGACCAACATCGTCATCCTGGTCACCATCGTCTTCGTGCCGCAGTTCGGGCGCATCGCGCGGGCGCAGACGCTGACGGTGCGCCAGCAATCCTTCATCGAGGCGGAGCGGGCGCTGGGCGCCTCGGGCGGCCGCATCATGCTGCGCCACGTGCTGCCCAACATCGTCGGGCCGATCGTCGTGCTGGCCAGCATGAACATCCCGGTGGTGATCACGCTCGAGGCGGGGCTTTCCTTTCTCGGCGTCGGCATCCGGCCTCCGCTGGCGAGCTGGGGATCGATGCTCTTCGACGGCTTCACCTATCTGGAGCAATCGGTGTGGCCGGTGCTGGTGGCCGGCGGCATGCTGACCCTCGCCACGCTCGGCTTCACGCTGTTCGGCGAGGCGCTGCGCGACGCCATCGATCCGAAGCTGAGGCGCGGCGCATGAGCGACATTCCTCGCCATCCGCGACCTGTCGGTCGATTTCGCCGTGGCCGGCGGGGCCCTGCACGTGCTGCGCGACGTCTCGCTGAGCGTCGCCAAGGGCCGCATCGTCGGGCTGGTCGGCGAGAGCGGCAGCGGCAAGTCGACGCTGGCGCTGGCCTTGCTCGGCCTGCTGCCGGGCAATACGAGCCGCGTCGCCGGGGCCATCGAGCTCGACGGGCTGAACCTGCTTTCGCTTTCCGCCGAGGCGCTGGAAAGCCTGCGCGGGCAGCGGATCGCCATGATCTTCCAGGACCCGATGACGGCGCTCAATCCGGTGTTCACCATCGGCACCCAACTGGTCGATGCGCAACGCGGCAAGTATCCCGGGCTCGACCGGCAGGCGCTGCGGCGCCGCGCCGGCGAGATGCTGGCGCGCGTCGGCCTGTCGGACCCCGAGGCGCGGCTTGCCGCCTATCCGCACCAGCTTTCCGGCGGCATGCGGCAGCGCGTGATGATCGCCATGGCCCTGCTGTGCGAGCCGGAGATCCTGATCGCCGACGAGGCGACCACGGCGCTCGACGTCACCGTCGAGGCGCAGATCGTCGAGCTCATCCGCGACCTCAGCGGCGCCTTCGACGGCTCGATCCTGTTCGTCTCGCACAGCCTGGGGCTGGTCTCCGAACTCTCCGACGACGTCGCGGTCATGTATGCCGGCATGATCGTCGAGAGCGGCCCGACGGCCAGCCTGTTCGACGACCCGCGGCATCCCTATACGCGGGCGCTGCTGGCCTGCGAGATCGACCCCGACGAGCCGCCGGGCACTCCGCTGGTCACCATCAAGGGCGGCTTGCCCGACCTGGTCGACGTGCCCGCCGGCTGCATCTTCGCCGAGCGGTGCCCGCTGCGCTTCGAGAAATGCCGCGAACAGCCGCCGTCAGTGACCGTGGCGCCGGGCCATCTGGCCGCATGTTGGCGCGCATGAGCGGCGATACGCGTCCCCTGCTCGAGACGAAGGGGCTGCACGTCACCTTCGCCGGCGGCCTGCAGGCGGTGGCGGGCGTCGATCTCGGCCTGGCCGCCGGCGAGACGGTCGGCCTGGTCGGCGAGAGCGGCAGCGGCAAGACGACGCTCGCCAAGGCGCTGATCGGCCTCAACCGGCCGAGCGCCGGCACCGTTCTGCTCGACGGGCGCGACCTGACGGCGCTCAAGCGGGCCGACCGGCTCTGGCTCAGGCGGCGGGTGCAGATGATCTTCCAGGACCCGCTGTCCTCGCTGTCGCCGCGCATGCGCATCCGCAAGCTGCTTGCCGAGCCGCTGGCCATCCACGGCCTCGACGCAGAGCGTCACTGGCCGCATGTTCAGGAGGTGACGAACCGGCTCGGCCTGCCCGAGGCGCTGCTCGACAAGTATCCGCACCAGATCAGCGGCGGGCAGGCGCGCCGGGTGGCGATCGCCCGCGCGCTGGTCACGCAACCCACCTTCCTCATCGCCGACGAGCCGACGGCCGGCCTCGACGTCTCCGTTCAGGGCGACCTGCTCAACCTGCTCGCCGACCTGCAGACGCCAGTATGCGCTCGGCATCCTCATCGTCAGCCACAACCTCAACGTGGTCGGCCGGATCACCCAGCGGGTGGCGATCCTCTATCTGGGCAGAGTGATGGAGGAGGGGTCGACGCGCCGGATCTTCCAGGCGCCGCGGCACCCCTACACGTTCGGGCTGCTGTCGGCCAATCCGGTGATCGATCCGCACCGCCAGCGGGCGCGCATGCTGCTCCGGGGCGAGATCCCGAGCCCGAAGAGCCCGCCGTCGGGCTGCCGCTTCCACACGCGCTGCCCGCGCGTGCAGCAGCGCTGCCGCGTCGAGGAGCCGCTGCTCGCCGGCGATGCCGACCAGCGCTACGCCTGCCACTTCCCGCTAGACAGCGCGGCATAGAGGCGCTCGGCATCGGCGCCCAATGGCCGATCCTCACCGAGCGGCGCGACCAGCGCCCGCACCGCCTGGCGGACCCTGCCGGTGCCGCTCGCCAGCCGCAGGCCGGGCCGCAGGTCCACCGCCTGCGCGGCGGCCATCAGCTCGAAGGCGATCAGCCGCTGCCACAGCGTGATCATCTCGGCAGCCTTGGCGATCGCCAACGGCGCCTGGCTGGCGTGGTCCTCGACGCCTTCGGAGACGGCCAGCACGTCCAGCATGACCGGATTGGCGCGCTGGCGGATCATCGCCAGCGTGGCGGCGACGACCTTCTGCAGCGGCACGAAGCCGGCGGATGCGCCGCCGGCGGGCGACAGGTACCGGGGCAGCTCGCGCCGCGCCGCTCCGGTGAGCTGGACGAAACGAGCGGCGCTGGCCGCGGCCGCCTGGGCGATCGCCAGGCCGAGCGTCTCGAAGGACAGCGCCAGGCCGGCGGTGTGGAAGTTGCCGGTCGACAGGACCAGGTTGTCGTCGACGAGGACCAGCGGGTTGTCGGCGGCGCCGTTCAGCTCGATCTCGACGATGCTTCCGGCACGCGCGATGGCGTCGGCCAGCGCACCGTGGATCGCCGGCACGCAGCGCACCGAAAGCGGGTCCTGCAGCGCCGCAGGAGGCGGCGCGGCGCGGCGCTTCAGGAGCCGCGCCAGCTCGGCCGCCGCCTCGGCCTGCCCGGAAGCCGGCCGCGCCGCCTGGACGGCAGGGTGGAGCACGGTGAGGTTGGCGAGCATCGCCTCCATGGTGAGCGCCGCGGCCTGCTGCTGCTGGCGGAACGCGGCGCGCGCGTCGGCGACAGCGAGCGCCGCGCTGCCGGCCGACAGGGCCGATGCGTTGACGAGCGACAGGCCGTCCTTCGGCCCGAGCGAGACGGGTGCCAGGCCGGCGCGCCTGAGCGCCGCCGCGGCCGGCTGGACGGTGCCGCCGAGCTCGGCCTCGCCCTCGCCGAGGAGCATCAGCGCCAGCGGGGCGAGGGCCGCGAGGTCGCCAGCGCCGATCGATCCGATGCGCGGCAGCAGCGGGTGCACGCCGGCGTCGAGCGCCGCGAGCAGCAGCCGGAAGACGGCGGGCGAGATGCCGGAACCGCCCCGCGCCAGCATGGCCGCCCTGGCGAACATGACAGCGCGGACGAGCTCGCGCGGCAACGGCTCGCCGACCGAAGCGGCCCGGCCGCGCACCAGCTGCCGCTGGAAATCCGCGGCGTCGCCGCCAACGTCGGTGCCGAGATTGGCGCCCAGGCCGGTGTTCAGCCCATAGATGCGCTGCCCGGAGGCAGCGGCCCGGTCGAGCACGGCGCGGGCCCGCTCCAGCTTGGCATAGACCGCTGGTGCGGCGTCGACGGGGGCGCCATGGCGGGCGACGGCCGCCACGTCGGCGATCGTCACCGGGCGGCGCGGCGAAAGCGCGACGGGCTTCACGCGAAGCGCAGCCGCTGGCCGATGCCGGCCTGCCGCGCCTTGTCGAGCATCGCCTTGCCGAGCGCGATGTCGCTCAGCGACAGCCCGCGATGCCAGAAGAGAACGGTCTCACCGTCGTTTTGGCGGCCTTGGCGTATCCCGGCGGCGATCTGGCCGAGCTCGGCATGAAGGTTGGCCTCGCTCAGCCGGCCGCTCTCGACATGGGCGCGCAGCGCGCCGAACTTGCCGGTGCGGCACTGGCCCCAGTCGTCGACGACGATAAGGTCCATAATGTCGGTGAGCGACAGCTCGACGGCGCTCATGGTCCCATAGGGCACGACGAGCGCGCCGCGCTTGATCCACTCCGTCTTCAGGAGCGGCTGCGGCTCTGGGAGACGCGATGCCTCCACCACGATTTCGGCACCGAGGACGCAGCTCTGCCAGTCCGCCGTGGCGACCACCGGCTTGCCGAGATCGGCGGAGAGCCGTTCGGCGAAAGCGTCGCGGCTCTCGGGCCGGCGGGAATGGACGCGGATCTCGTCGAAGTCGAAAAGCGAGTCCAGCAGGCGGACGTTCCAGTAGGCGGTGCCGCGTGCGCCGATATGGCCGAGCACCCGCGAGCCGGGCCGCGCCAGGTGCTTGGCGCCAAGCGCGGTCACGGCGCCGGTGCGCATGTCGGTGATGGCGGTAGCGTCGAGGATTGCCTGCGGGGTGCCGGTGCGCGGATCGAACAGATTGAGGATGCCGAACTCGGACGGCAGGTCGTGACGGTAGTTGTCGACGAAATCGCCGACGATCTTCACGCCGGCCGACTGCAGCGGCGCAACGTAGCCGCGCAGGACGTTGAAATGGCCGTGGAAGGCCGGGTCCGGCTCGAGATGGACGCGCGGCTCGATGACGACCTCGCCGAGGCCCTGGGCGACGAGACCGGCCTCGACGGCGGCGAGGATCTCCTGGTCGGTGATGGCGAGCGCTTCGATGTCGAGCGCGTTGAGGTAGTCGATATAGACAGCTTTCATGGTCCTGGCGCTCTCGATCCGGTGAAAAGCGTCCCGGCGGGACCCGTCCAAGCCTGTTATCCGACGCGGCCCGGCAAGGAAAGAGCGCGCGAAGCTGCGGCGAGCCGCGCCGGAATTCTTGTCTCGCGGCGATCCTTGTTGATGATCTTGGCCCCTTGGCCTACGGATTTGGCTCAAACGGAGGCGATCATCTCATGAAAAGCCTGGGGCGCATCGGAATCATCGGCGGCAGCGGCTGGCTGGGCTCGGCCATCGCCCAGTCCCTCGTCGCGTCGGGCAAGGTGGCCCCGGCGGACCTGATCTGCTCCTATCGCTCCGCCAAGCCCGGCGCGGCGCCGTGGCGGTTGACCAAGGACAATGCCGAGCTCGCGGCGTTCGCCGACGTCATCATCCTCTCGGTGCGGCCGCAGGACTGGGCAGCGGTCGACATCGCCGTGCCGGACAAGCTCGTCGTCTCGGTGATGGCCGGAAGTCAGCCTCGAAAACATCGGCAAGCGCACGCAATCGAAACGCCTCGCGCGGACGCTGCCCAATGCGGCGGCCGAGGTCGGATGCTCCTACACGCCCGTCTTCGTCGACTCGCCGCAGACAGGCGACGAAGAGATCGTGCGGGAAATCTTCGAAACCTGCGGCGCGGTCGACGTCGTCGCTGACGAAGACCAGATCGACTACTTCACGGGACTTTCCGGGTCCGGGCCGGCGTTTCCGGCCCTTTTGGCCGATGCGATGCTCAAGGCCGCGCAGAGTGCCGGCATCCCGCCCGACATCGCTCGGCGCGGCGCCATGCAGACGCTGGTCGGGGCCGGGCGCCTGCTCGAAACCGAAAGCCGGCCGCCCTCCGAAGTCGTCAAGACCTTCGTCGACTATGGCGGCACCACCGCAGCGGCGATCCTGACGATGCGCGACAAGGGCTTCGACGAGGCGGTGCGGGCAGGCCTCGAAGCGGCCTTTCGCAAAGCGAAGGCGCTGTCCGGCTCTTAAGACCGGCGGGTCATTCCCGCGGCGGCTCCTGCCCGGCCTTCTCGAACAGCCAGGCGCGCAGCGTGCTGGCCGCCGGCGACAGCTCGCGCTTGTCGTTCCAGGTCAGGTAATAGCCGCCCGGCGCTGGCAAAGTGAGGTCGGTGAAGCGGGCGAGCCTGCCGCCCTCGATGGCTGGCCTGACCAACCGGTCCCAGCCGATGGCGACGCCCTGGTTCTCCTGCGCGGCCTGCAGCGCCACGGCGAACTTGCCGAAGCGGCGCCCGGCGAGCGGTCCGTGCGGGATCGCGGCGCGGCGCAGGACCTCGTCCCAGCCCGCCCAGTCCGGGTCCACCCAATCGACATGCAGCAGCGGCAGGTTTGCCAGGTCCTGAGGGGAGGCGTCGGCGTGGGCGGCCGCGAAGTCGGGCCCGCAGACGGGGTAGATCGTCTCGTCGAACAAAAGCTGGGAGGTCTCGTCGATCCAGGAGCCGAACCCGTAGCGGACCCGCAGGTCGACCTCGGCCCGCCGATAATCGCGCGCATTGTCGGAGATCAGGTGATCGACGGCGATCGACGGGAAACGTCGCCAGAAATCGCCCATCCGCGGCATCAGCCACATCGAGGCGAAAGCGTCGGAGCAGGCGACCGTGACGTTGCGTGAGCGGTCGCCCCGCTTGATGTTCTGCACGACCTCGGAGACCCGCGAGAAGCCAGAGGCGAGGACGGCGTAGAGGTCCTCGCCGCCGCTGGTGAGCTCGACGCCGCCCGGCACCCGGCGGAAGAGCACCACGCCCAGTTCGTCCTCGACGCTCTTGATCTGCCGGCTCACCGCGCCCGGCGTGACATTGAGCTCGGCGGCGGCCAGCTTGAAGCTGCCATGCCGGGCCGAGGCCTCGAACACCGCGAGGCCGGTCAGCGACGGCAGATCGTAGTAGCGGCGAACCATGGTCCTCGGCGGCTCGAAGTCGGTGCCCAATAGTCAACCGGGGCTTGAGACTTTTGCATTAGGCGCTTTGCCCGGATTTCGGCAAGAGTTTCGCGCACATGAACACGGCCGTCGGTCCTTGAGCGTGCACGAGGCTTCCATGAACCTGCAGGCGAATGCGACGCGACGCGGCGGCCGCGAGGCGCGTCGGACGCTGCGTACCGCGCCGCGCTTCGAGATGCTGCCGACGCTGAGGCGAGGGCTGCCCGTCGTCGAGCCGATGGACGGCGAGCAGGTGCGGCGCATCCACGATGCCTCCATGGCGATCCTGGAGGAGGTCGGGGTGGTGTTCCGGGACCCGATCGCGCTTGACGACTGGACGCGCGCCGGGGCCGAGGTGCGGGGAGACCGCGTCTTCCTCGACCGCGACCTGGTGATGGAGCTGATCCGCACGATCCCGCCCAGCATCACCTACCACGCCCGCGACCCCAAGAAGAACGTGGCGCTCGGCGGTCGCGACGCCATCTTCGTGCCGATGACCGGCGCGCCCTACATGCGCGACCTCGACGACGTGCGGCGCGGGCCGACGATCGCCGACCTCGGGACCTTCCACAAGCTGGCCCACATGATGCCCGCCCTGCACTCCTCGGCGCATCATATCGTCGAGCCGATGGACGTCGTGGTCTCCCACCGGCACCTGCACATCACCTATTCCTCGATCAAGCACTCCGACAAGATCTTCATGGGCATGACGACGTCGCCCAAGAACGCCGAGGACGTGCTCGACATGTGCGCCATCCTGTTCGGCGCCGATTTCCTGGAGGAGCACGCCGTCGTCACCGGCAATTGCAACGGCAACTCGCCGCTGGTGTGGGACCAGGTGATGCTTGGCGCGATGCGGGCCTTCTGCCGGCGCAACCAGCCGGTGCTGTGCTCGCCCTTCGTGCTCGGCGGCGCCAACACGCCGGCCTCCACGGCGCCGGCGGTCGCCCAGCTCAACGCCGAGGCGCTGTCGGCGCTTGCCTACACGCAGGTCGTCCGCAAGGGCTGTCCGGCGATCTACGGGCACTTCCTGTCGACCGTGTCGATGCAGTCCGGCGCGCCGATGGCTGGCACGCCCGAGATCTCGCTGATGAATTTCATGATCGGCCAGATGGCGCGCCACTACAACGTGCCCTGGCGCACCTCCAACACGCTGGGCGGCGCCAAGGTGTTCGACGCCCAGGCCGGCTATGAGAGCGCGATGACGATGATGGCGGTGCTTTTGTCGGGCGCCAACTACATCTGGCACTCGGCCGGGCTGGAACGAGGCCGGCATGCACTGCTCGATCGCCAAGTTCATGGTCGACGCGGAGGTGTGCGCCATGGGCTACCGGATGGCGCAGGGCATCCAATGGGACGATTTCGAGGAGGCGCTGGGCGCCGTGCGCGACGTCGGCCCCGGCGGCCACTATCTCGGCCACCCGCACACCCAGGCCAATTTCGAGCGCGCCTTCTTCATCCCCAGGCTGTTCGACAACAACTCGGTCGAGCAATGGGTTGCGGACGGCTCCAAGGACGTGAAGGCCCGGGCCCTCGAACAGGCGCGGCGGCTCTTGGAAGACTACGAGATGCCGTATCTGGACCCGGCGAAAGACGAGGCGCTGCGCGACTATATGGCCAGGCGGTCGCGAGAAATCCCGGCCGTCGAAGCGCTCAATGACGAGTATTGACGCCGATGATTAGACGGGCCAATCCACATTCTGAACACAATAACTGTGATCTAGAAGAACTACGGCAGGATGGGCGGAGTTCATTCGGCTGAAATCAAGCAAACGGGAGCATCAGGGAGTTGGCAATGACATTCTACAAGAGCAATGGGAGCCAGGTGCCGGAAGCGGTGAAGCGGATGGCGCAAGATGCCAGGGAAGGGCGGATGGACCGCCGCGAGTTCCTGACGATCGCCAGCGCGCTGGGCGCTTCGACGGCCGTCGCCTACGGCATGATCGGCCTCGCCGTGCCGACGCCGGCCTTGGCCGAGGAAGGCAAGAAGGGCGGCACGCTTCGCGTGGCGGTGCCGGTGAAGGCGCAGAAGGACCCGCGCACCTATGACTGGGTCGAGCTGGCCAACATCTCGCGGACCTGGCTGGAGCCGCTGGTCAGGTACACGCGCGAGTTCACCTTCGAGCCGGTGCTGCTGGAGAGCTGGGACGTCAACGACGACGCCACGGAATATGTCCTTCACCTGCGCAAGGGCGTGACCTGGAACAATGGCGACGAGTTCAACGCCGACGACGTGATCGCCAACTTCAACCGCTGGTGCGACAAGAACGCGTCCGGCAACTCGATGGCGGCGCGGGTGTCGACGCTGATCGACGAAAAGACGGGCAAGGCGCGCGAAGGCGCCATCACCAAGGTCGACGACCACACCGTCAAGCTCACGCTCAGCGGCTCCGACATCTCGATCATCCCCAACCTGACCGACTACCCGGCGCTGGTCATCCATCGCAACTTCGACGCCGACGGCGCCGATCCGATCGGCAAGCCGATCGGCACCGGCGCGTTCGAGCTGGTCTCCTACGACACCGGCGAGAAGGCGGTGGTCAAGCGGCGCGAGAACGGCAAGTGGTGGGGCGGCGAGTCGCTGCTCGACGGCGTCGAGTTCATCGACTACGGCACCGACCCCAACGCGCTGGTGAATGCGTTCGAGTCCGGCGAAGTCGACGCCAACCAGGAGACCGGCGCCGACTATGTCGCCATCCTCGACGGGCTCGGCCTGGTGAAGACGGAGATCGGCACCGCGACCACGCTGGTCGCGCGCACCAACGTCACCCAGAAGCCCTATGACGACCAGAAGCGTGCGCAACGCCCTGCAGATGGCCGTCGACAACGCCGCCGTGCTGCAACTCGGCTATGCCGGGCTGGGCGTGGTGGGCGAGAACCATCACGTGGCGCCGATCCATCCCGAGTATTACGAGCTGCCGAAGAAGGCGCGCGACGTCGAAGGTGCCAAGAAGCTGATGTCCGAAGCCGGCCAGGCCGATTTCGAGCACGAGCTGATCACCGTCGACGACGACTGGAACAAGAACACGGGCGACGCGATCGCCGCGCAGCTGCGCGACGCCGGCATCAAGGTCAAGCGGACCGTCATGCCCGGCTCGACCTTCTGGAACGACTGGACCAAGTATCCGTACTCGCTGACGGTCTGGTACATGCGGCCGCTCGGCGTTCAGGTGCTGGCGCTCGCCTACCGCACGGGCGAGGCCTGGAACGAAACCGCCTACTCCAACCCCGAGTTCGACAAGAAGCTGCAGGAAGCGCTGTCGATCAGCGATCCCGAACAAGCGGCGCGAGGTCATGAAGGACGTCGAGACGATCATCCAGGACTCCGGGATCATCATCCAGCCCTACTGGCAGAAGCTCTTCAACCACATGACCGACAAGGTGAAGGACTACGCCATTCATCCGACCTTCCAGATGGACCTGCAGACCGTCTGGCTGGAATCCTGACGCCCGCGCCAGGATCATCGGCGACATCTCCGGCACCCCGCGTAGAGCGGGGTGCCGGTTCTGCGGCGGTACGAAGGTGAGGATGTAAATCGTTGACAGTCGACTATCCCGAGCTCTCCCGGCCGCTCCGCATCAGGGGCAAGACGCTGCGGCGCCAGGGTCTACCTTCCGGCGCACCAGCCGGGACTGGCCGAGAACGGCCTGCCGGGCGAGCGCTATATCGACTACCACCGCCAACGCGCGCGGGCCGGGCTCGGCATGCAGATCACCGGCGCCACGCCGGTGAAATGGTCCGAGGTCTGGGCCGATGGCCTGACGCTGGTCAATGTCGACGACCGCATCGTTCCCGGCTACCGGGCGCTGGCCAAGGCCGTGCACGACGAAGGCGGCCTGATGCTTGCCCAGCTCGCCCATGTCGGGGCGATGGAGACGTCGGGCGACGCCATCATCTCGGCCTCGTGGACGCGCTCCGAGCTTACCCAGCAGATGTCGCGGGAAGCCTCGGCGGAGGAGCTCGCCGAGGTGCTGGCGCTCTACGAGGCGGCGGCGCTGCGCTGCCGCGAAGGCGGGCTCGACGGCATCGAGGTCACCATGGCGCACGGCATGCTCTTGGCGAGCTTCCTGTCGCCGCTGATGAACCGCCGCGAGGACGAATATGGCGGCGACCTGGACGGGCGCACGCTCTACCCGCGTCGCGTGCTGGCGGCGGTGCGCGAAGCGATGGGCGAGGACAGCATCGTCGGCATCCGCATTCCCGGCGACGAGCTGGTCGAGGACGGCGGCATCGGGCCCGAGGAGGCCGGGCGCATCGCGGCGCGGCTGGTGGCCACCGGCGTGGTCGACTATGTCAGCGTGACGGCCGGCAACAACACGCGCAAGCTGGCGCGCGTCGATCATTGGCCGCCGACGCCGGCGCCGCTCGGCGCGTTCCGCCACCTGTCGCGGAGCGTCAAGCAGGCGGTCGACGTGCCGGTCGCCACGGTCGGTCGGGTGACGTCGCTCGACCTGGCCGAGGAGATCCTCGCCGCCGGCGATGCCGACCTCGTCGGCATGGTGCGCGCCAACATCGCCGACGCAAACCTGCTGCCCAAGGCGGTGGCCGGCAAGCCCGGGACGATCCGCCCCTGCATCGGCGCCAATGTCTGCATCAACTCGCTCCTCGACCACCGGCCGCTCACCTGCATGGTCAACCCCGAGCTCGGACGGCCGCTCGGCACGATCGACCAGCCGATCGGCGCGGCGCGCTCGGCCGTGGTGGTCGGCGCCGGCCCGGCAGGGCTCGAAGCGGCGCGCCGGCTGGCGCTTCGCGGCTATCGCACCACGCTGATCGAGCGGGACGAGGATATCGGCGGGCAGCTCAGCCGCTGGGCCAGGACGCCCTCGCGCGAGGAGTTCCTGAAGATCGTCCAATGGTGGGGCGACGAGCTCGACCGGCTCGGGGTCGACCTTCGCCTGGGCGAGGAGGCGTCGGCGAGCGGGCTCGCCGCGCTGCAGCCCTCAGTGACGCTGCTCGCCACCGGATCGCGGCCGATCGTCGCTGCTTTCGACGGCGGCGCTGCCGTCCTACGGCCCCTACGACGCGCCGCCCAAAGGCGGGCACGTGCTGGTTCGCGACGAGATGGGCCGGCTGCCCGCCATGCTGACGGCGGAGCGGCTGGCCCTCGGCTGGAAGAAGGTGACGCTGGTGACCTCCGCCATGCACCCCGGCGAAGGCGAGGGCATCACGACGGCCTACTTCCTGCTTCGGGCGCTTGCCGAGCGGGGCGTCGAGATCATCGACCGCGCCAAGCTCGCCGCGCTTCGAAGGAAAGACGGCCATGCTGTCGGGGGTGTTCGGCGAGCCCCGCGGGCCGGTCCGGCAGGTCGACGCCGTCGTCTCCCTGCTCGGCTCGACCAGCGAGGATGCGCTTTCCGGCCCGCTGAGGGCGCTCGGCCTCGACGTTCGCGTCATCGGCGACGCCGTGCTGCCGCGATCGGTGACGCAAGCCGTCGCCGACGCGGCGACGACGGTCTGGTCGCTTGAAGCCCGCAACAGCGAGGCCGGTCCCGGCCTCGCCGCAGCGCCGGCGGGAGGCTCAGCGGCGCTGGCTTAGTGGGGTATCCTCACCCGCGCCGTGCCTTCTCGATCGCGGCGACGTCGATCTTGCGCATGTCCATCATCGCGTCGAAGGCGCGCTTCGCTTCGGCACCGCCGGCCGCCATCGCATCCGTGAGCACGCGCGGTGTGATTTGCCAGGATATGCCCCATTTGTCCTTGCACCAGCCGCAGGCGCTTTCCTGCCCGCCATTGCCGACGATCGCATTCCAGTAGCGGTCGGTCTCCTCCTGGTCGTCAGTGGCGATCTGGAACGAGAAGGCCTCGTTGTGCTTGAACATCGGGCCTCCGTTGAGGCCGAGGCAAGGAATGCCGGCAACGGTGAACTCGACCGTCAGCACGTCGCCCTCCTTGCCGGAGGGAAAGTCGCCGGGGGCGCGCTGCACGGCGCCGACTGCGCTGTCGGGGAAGACCTCGGCATAGAAGCGGGCGGCAGCTTCGGCGTCCTTGTCGTACCAGAGGCAGATCGTGTTCTTTTCCATCAGGTGGTCCTTTTCGTTCGAGGCCAGGAGCCGGCCCGCTTCCTTCGCTTCCGTCGGACATAGGGAGCCGGCGGCGTTCCGCCACCCCTGGTGGGTGGCCGGACGAATTCCTTGCAGGGGGTCGATCTTTCCGTCAACATCGATCGCGGGAACACGAGACAAGCACAAACAGCCGACAAAAAAGGGGAGCGCCATGACCGCCGAAGGACCACGACCTCGCGATGTCACCACCAGCGGCGGCGTCTCCATCGGCGGCGCGCCGGTCTCCTACACGGCGATCCTGGCGGCGCTGGTGGCCGTGCTGGCCTTCATTCCGGCGTCGATCGTCGTCGGCGGCATGGGCGGCGGCTGGCCGTTCCATGACGTCGTCCATCCGATCCTCGGCCTGCTGCTCGGACCGATCGCCGGCCCGATCGCCTCGGTGATCGGCATCGTGATCGGCAATATCATCGCGCCCTACACCAATCTCGGCCCGTGGAGCCCGCTGATGGGCGCGATGAGCGCCTTTGCGGTCGGCATGGTCATGTATCCGGGCCGCTCCTACTGGTACGTGCCGTGGGTGATCACGCTGATCGCCCATCTCATCTACCTCTACCAGGCGCTGTCGTTCGGCATCGGCTTCGGGCTGTGGCTGAGCAACGTCTTCACCGTCGACATCGCGCTGATCCTCATCGCCATCCCGCAGGTCCGCAACTGGGCGATCGACCTCATCCGCAACGGCGGCCCGGCCTGGCAGCGTTTCTTCGCCTATCTATGTCGTGTTCTTCTTCGGCTCGACCGCCGGCATCCAGCTGAACTGGGTCCCGTCCTTCGCCACCAATCCGTGGCCGGCCGAGGTGTGGCCGCCGCTGATCGTCATCATCTTCCTGGAGCGCGTCGTGTTCACGGCCGTCGGCGCGCTGATCGCCGTACCGCTGGTCGCGGCCATTCGTCGCTCGCCGCTCGCCAAGGCGCAGATGGCGGGATACTGAGTTGCGCTCTGGCGACCCGGTGGCGCCAGGGGAGCCGGCAGACACGCCGATCATTCGCTTCGAAGCGGTCGGCTATCGCTACTCCGGCGGCGAGCGGAAGGCGCTCGCCGACATCGAGCTCGCGGTCAGGCGCGGCGAGATCGTCGGCATCATCGGCCCGACCGGGGCCGGCAAGACGACGCTCTGCCTCGCCATGAACGGCATCGTGCCGCAATTCTTCGGCGGCGAGTTCTTCGGGCACGTGCATGTCGCCGAGCTCGACTGCGATCGAGACGCCGACGAGCCGGCTCGCCCACCATGTCGGCATGGTGTTCGAGGATCCCGACACCCAGATCACCTCGACGAGCGTCGCCGAGGAGGTCGCCTTCGCGCTCGAGAACCTCAAGGTGCCGACGGCGGAGATCGCCCGCCGCGTCGGCGCCGCGCTTAGCATGGTCGGCCTCGCCGGGCTGGAGGACAAGCATCCCGCGAACCTGTCGGGCGGCCAGAAGCAGCGGCTGTCGATCGCCTCGGCGCTGGCGCTGTCGTCGGACATCATCGTGCTCGACGAGCCGACGTCGCAGCTCGATCCGGTCGCCACGGCCGAGGTGTTCGCGATCCTCAGGCGGCTGAACCGCGAGAACGGGCTGACGGTCGTCGTCGCCAGCCATGCCAGCGAGGAGCTGGCGGAGATCGCCGACCGCATCCTGCTGGTCGCCGACGGCAGGATCGTCGCCGAGGGATCGCCGGAGACGGTGTTCTCGCAGACCGCCATGCTCGGGCTCGCTCAAGGTGCGGCCGCCCGACATCGTGCGCTCGCTCGAGGTGCTGGCGGGTTCGTCGGCCGGGGCGACCTGCCCGAAACGTTCCCGGTGACGCTGGCGGGCGCCAGCCAAGCCTATGTCGATCGCCCGCTACCGCCGCCGCCGGCCGCACGCGTCGCCGCCCGCGACCGCCATCGACGCTCCGGCGACGGTGCTCGCCGCCACCGGCCTGACGCATGTCTATCCCGACGGGACGCAAGCGCTGCGCGGCGTCGACCTCACGGTTCGGCAGGGCGAGTTCCTGGCGCATCGCCGGGCGCAACGGCAGCGGCAAGTCGACGCTGGTGCGGCATTTCCTGCGGCTGCTCGACCCGACGTCGGGCACGGTGCGGGTCGGAGGCAGCGACATCGCCGAGCTCAAGGTCAGCGATCTGGCGCAGCGCATCGGCTACATCTCGCAGAACGCGCACCAGCAGATCTTCTGCGACACGGTCGCCAAGGAGGTGGGGTTCGCCCTCGCCATGATGGGCCGGCCGCAAGCCGAGAGCGATGCGCGCGTCGCCGAGGCGCTCGACGCGATGGACCTCGCATGGGCGAGCGATCGGCATCCGATCTCGCTCAGCCGCGGCGACCGGCTGCGGGTGGTGATCGCCGCCGTGCTGGCGCTGGAGCCGCAGATCCTGATCTTCGACGAGCCGACGACCGGCCAGGACTGGCGCGGCGCGATGGCGATCCTCGACATGCTGCGGACGCTCAACCGTGCGCGGCAAGACGACCGTGCTGATCACCCATCATCTCTACCTGCTGCCCGGCGCCGTCGAGCGCCTGGTGGTGATGGACGCGGGCAGGATCGCGCTCGACGGGCCGCTTCGCGAGGTCCTCTACGATCGGCAAGGCCTGGAGAGCGCCGGCCTGATGCCGCCGCAGACGGTCCGCTTCGCCGAAGGCTTTCCCGGCCTGCGCGCGCTGCGTCCGATGGGACCGGACGACCTCGCCAGCCTGCTCGGCGCGCCCGCGAGGGCCGCCTGAATGACCAGCTACGCGCTGCAGAACCTGTCCGGCGGCTCGGCGATCGCCCGCCTCGACATGCGCGCCAAGTTCGCGCTGCTGCTTCTGGCGAGCACGCTGATCTTCGTCTGGAACAACCTCCTGCTCCAGGCGGTGTTCCTGGTGGCGATCCTCGCCATGATGCTCGCCGCCGGCGTGACCCTCGCCACCATCCGCAAGCTGGTCGCTCATGCTGTTGCCGGCCCTGGTCCTGATCATCGTCATCCAGGGCCTGTGGTCGCCGTTCGGCGTCACGCCGGTGTTCACCGTGCCCGCCGGACGTGCCCGTGCTCGGCGGGCTCAACATCTTCTATGTCGAGGGGCTGCTGTTCGGCCTGGTGGTCTGCTGCCGCCTGCTGATCCCGATGCTCGCCTTCCAGCTGGTGTTCATGACCTCGCGAGCCGAGCGACATCGTGCTCGGGCTGGTGCGGATCGGCATTCCCTACCGGGTCGCCTTCCTGTTCTCGACGACCTTCCGCTTCGTGCCGCTGCTGCTTCCAGGAGCTCGAAGGGATGAAGGAGGCGCAGCGGCTGCGCGGCATCGACATCGACGGCATCGGCATGGTGCGCAAGCTGGTCGCGCTGGCGCGGCTGCTGGTGCCGCTGATCCTGATCTGCCTGACCAAGGCGCAGCATGTGGAGATCGCGCTGCAGGCGAAGGCGTTCAAGGGCACGGCCGACCGCACCTATCTCCATCCCTCGCGCGAGACGCTGTCGGCGGTCGAGAAGCTCTTCGTCGCCGCCTGCCTGGCGATCTTCGTCGCGGCGCTGGCGGCCCGCCTCGTCTTCGGTTTCGGAGGATCGGTCCTGTGACTTTCGTGGCACCCGACGCGACGATCGACTGCGACGCCGGCCACCTTGGCGATGCTCGAACGCCAGGCGAAGGCCTGGACGATCGGCGATTTCTCCGGCGCTGCCGGCGATTGGCATCCGCAAGGGGTTCTGACCGCGCCCGGCAACCGGGTGCCGTTCGAGGCGCTCGGCCGCACGGTCGAGACCTTCTTTCGCGACTATGGCGACCTCGCGGTGACCATCACCAACGTCTTTGCCTCGGCCGACGGCCGGCGCGTCGCGCTGGAATGGCTCTGGGAGGTGACGCGACGCCAGGACGGAGCCCGCAGCCGGACCGAGGACGCCATCCTGGTCGATCTCGACGAAAGCGGGCGCATCCTGTCGTGGCGCGAGTATTTCGACACCGCCACCGCCGTCGAGGACCACCACCGGCCCAAGGGCAGCCCGTCCGGCGCATGAAGCGCCCCCGCCGTGACTTCGACCTGACGCGACGGCGCCTCGTCGCCGCCGCCGGTGCGCTGGATCCTGCCTGGCTGGCCTGCCATGGCGGCCGCCGAGGTCGCCGCGGCGCCGACCGCCGCTGCCTTCTCGGCAAGGCCGCTGCCCGCCCGCGTCCTGCCGGTGCCGACGACGGTCAGCCCGCAGTTGGCGACTCTCATCGCCGCTCCCTATCCGCCCGGCTGGGACGCAGTTCCGACGGATGCCGCCGGCTGGTCGGCGATGGCTGCGGCCAGCGCCGCCGCCGTCGCGCCCCACCTGCCGGCGATCCGGCAGCGCTTCGAGCTGACGGTCGCGGCAATGGAGATCGGCGGCGCCAAGGTCTACGAAATCACCCCCAGGACCTTGCCCGAGGCCAACCGCAACCGCCTTCTGCTTCACCTGCACGGCGGTGGCTACGTCCTCTACCCGGGCGAGGCGGGTGCGGGGGAGGGCATGCTGATGGCAGGATTCGGCGGCTTTCGCGTCGTCTCGGTCGACTATCGCATGGCGCCGGACTTTCCGTTTCCGGCCGCCCTCGACGACGCGGTCGCGGTTTGGCGCGCGCTCGTCGCCGAAACGGAGCCGCGCCGCATGGCCGTGTTCGGCAGCTCGGCGGGCGGTGGGCTCACGCTGTCGCTGATGCTCCGGGCGCAGGCGCTCGGCCTGCCGCTACCGGCGGCGATCGCGCCCGGCACGCCCTGGTCGGACCTGACGGGAGCCGGCGACAGCCTGATGGCCAACGCCTATGTCGACAACGTGCTGGTCGCCAACACCGGCTGGGCCGGCGCCGCCGCGGGCCTCTATGCGGCCGGGCACGAGTTGGCCGACCCGCTGCTGTCGCCCATCTTCGGCGATTTCACCGGCTTGCCGCCGGCGATCATCACCAGCGGCACGCGCGACCTGTTCCTGAGCCACGCGGTGCGCGCCCATCGCAAGCTGAGGCTGTCCGGGGTGGAAGCGGCGCTCAACGTGTTCGAGGGTCAGAGCCACGCGCAGTTCCTCGACCCGTCGCTGCCCGAATGTGCCGAGGCCTTTGCCGAGATCGCGGGTTTCCTGGGACAGCGCCTGGCAAGATAGGCGAAGGCTCAGCTGGCGCCGAAAAGCAGCGCCGATGCCACCACCAGGCACAGCACGCCGGCGAGCGCGCGCAGCATGTCGTTCTTGTCGAACTGGCGAATTTCTTTCCTTGCCAACATCGGTCCCTCTCCGTCGAGAGGCGCCCGGCCGAAGCCCGCAGCCGCGCCTTTCGGCAGCCATGCGGGAGCGGGCGCGTCTCGAAGCTCAAGCCTCAAGCCCGCGGCAGAAGCTGAGCTTATTTGGTTAATGAAGGGTTGCCGCCGTCATTGTCCGCGGCGAGATCCGGCCTGGCGTGGCGGTGATCGCCGCAGACAAAGTCCGAATTGCACTCCGCATCGTCGAGGCCGCACAGGCCGACAGGACCTGCCTCGGTGCGCTCCCAGCGCCGGCAGTTGGCGCAACGCCGGTTGAATTCCCTGAAGTCGAGCACCTCGCCCATCGTCGCCCCCCGTCGCCGAAACGGTCCTCCCCAAGGCCGACAATAGCAGGCGCGCCGGTAAGCCGGGGGTCGCCCGTTCAACTGAGGGGCAGCATCCGTTCGTCGCGGCACCTCTCTCCGCTCTCGCGACGCCGCATTCCCGCCAAACCTCGCCGGTAGCATCCAAATCAGCGTTATCGCCGGCCAAAGGGGAGGGTCGTGCCATGGTCCGCTTCATCCTGATCGCACTCCTGGTGCTGCTCGCCTGGCTGGTGCTGGCGCGGCTCGTCAGGATGCTCAAGGCCGCCGAGCTCGACTGGAACGGGCTCGCCTTTGCGGCCGGCTTCGTGGCGCTCGCCTTCGTGCTTCGCCATGTCACGGGCATGGGCTGACAGGCAGCCAAGTCTCAGGGCGGCGGCCTGCCGCCGATCGTCCGCGTCACCTCGGCCGCCGCTTCGGCGACCAGCGGGCCGAGCGCCGCCACGCGCTCCGGCGTCATGCGCACCGTCGGCCCCGACACCGAGACCCCGGCGATCGGTTCGCCGAATTCGTTGAAGACCGCCGCGGCGATGCAGCGCATGCCGGGATGCCGCTCCTCGTCGTCCAGCGCATAGCCGCGGCCGCGGATTTCGCTCGAGGTCGCGGGCGAGCGCCGGCGGCGTCGCCAGCGTGCGGTCGGTGAAGGTTTCCAGCGGCGCCCCGGCCAGGATCGCCGCGACGCGACCGGGCGGCAGCTGGGCCAAGATCGCCTTGCCGATGCCGGACGCGTGGAAGGGGCTGCGGGTGCCGGGGCGGAAGAAGGCGCGGATCGCCTGGTGCGTCTCGACCTGGCTCACGAACACCACGCAATTCTCCTCGGCGACGCCGAGATTGGCCGTCTCGCCGGTCTTCTCCATCAGCTCCTGCATGACGATCCGGGCGCGGTCGACCAGCTTGCGGCGGCGCAGGAACGCCGCGCCGAGGCGGTAGGTCTGGACGCCGACCGACCACAGCTGGTCGGCTGGATCGAACTCGACCATGCCGTGGCTCTCCAGCGTCGTCAGCATGCGATAGGCCGTCGACGCGGCAATGCCAGACTGCGCGGCGATCTCCGACAGCGACAGGCCGTCGCTCTCGGCGACGATCGCCAGGATGCGCAGCGCACGGTCGAGGGACTGCACGGCGGTCGCCTCGCCGGGTCCGTGGAACGAGCGCGGCCGGCCGCGCTGTCGCTTCTCTGCCATCCATGAAGACTAAAAAACTTTTTCAGAGAGTGGAAGGGGAAGAGGAGGAAAATTGAGAAGCGTCGCAATTCCAATGTTTTGTGATTTTTTCCTGAGAAATGAAAAAGAATTCTGGAAAAATTGAAAAATCCGCGAGATCGAGGCATTCTCTTCGAAACAGGTCGATTGGGGAGCTTTTGCCATGGCCAGGATGCGTGCGGTCGACGCGGCCGTCCTCGTGCTCGAGAAGGAGGGGATCGCGTGCGCCTTCGGGGTGCCGGGCGCGGCGATCAACCCGCTCTATTCGGCGATGCGGGCGCGCGGCTCCATCCGCCACATCCTGGCGCGGCACGTCGAGGCCGCCTCGCATATGGCCGAAGGCTATACGCGCGCCAAGGCCGGCAATATAGGGCTCGCCATCGGCACCTCCGGACCGGCCGGCACCGACATGATCACCGGGCTCTACTCGGCCTCGGCCGATTCCATCCCGATCCTCGCCATCACCGGGCAGGCGCCGCGGGCGCGGCTGACCAAGGAGGACTTCCAGGCCGTCGACATCGCGGCGATCGCCGCTCCGGTCACCAAATGGGCGGTGACCGTGATGGAGCCCTACCAGGTGCCGATGGCGCTGCAGAAGGCATTCCACCTGATGCGCTCGGGCAGGCCCGGGCCGGTGCTGCTCGACCTGCCGGTCGACGTCCAGCTGGCCGAGATCGAGTTCGACATCGACACCTACGCGCCGTTGCCGCCCTACAAGCCGGCGATCACCCGGCCGCAGGCGGAGAAGGCGCTGGCCATGCTCAACGCGGCGGAGCACCCGCTGATCGTCGCCGGCGGCGGCATCGTCAATGCCGACGCCTCCGACCTGTTGATCGAGTTCGCCGAGATCACCGGCGTGCCGGTCGTGCCGACGCTGATGGGGTGGGGGACGATCCCCGACGACCACCGGCTGATGGCCGGCATGTGCGGCCTGCAGACCTCCCACCGCTACGGCAACGCGACGATGCTCGCCGCCGACTTCGTCATCGGCATCGGCAATCGCTGGGCCAATCGGCACACCGGCTCGGTCGAGAAGTACGCCGCCGGCAAGACCTTCGTGCATGTCGACATCGAGCCGACGCAGATCGGCCGCGTCTTCGCGCCCGACTTCGGCATCGTCTCGGATGCCGGCGCGGCGCTCAAGATGCTGCTCGACGTCGCGACCGAATGGAAGACCGCCGGCAAGTTGCGCGACTGGTCGGCCTGGGCCGAGGAATGCCGCGAGCGCAAGCGGACGATGAAGCGCAAGACGCATTTCGACCAGGTGCCGCTCAAGCCGCAGCGCGTCTACGAGGAGATGAACAAGGCGTTTTCGCGCGATACCTGCTACGTCACGACGATCGGCCTGTCGCAGATCGCCGGGGCGCAGTTCCTGCATGTCTACAAGCCGCGCAACTGGATCAATTGCGGCCAGGCGGGGCCGCTCGGCTGGACGCTGCCGGCAGCGCTCGGCGTGCGCGCCGCCGATCCCGAGCGGGAGATCGTCGCGCTGTCGGGCGACTACGACTTCCAGTTCCTGATCGAGGAGCTGGCCGTCGGCGCCCAGCACAAGCTGCCGTTCATCCACGTGGTGGTCAACAACGCCTATCTCGGGCTGATCCGGCAGGCGCAGCGCGGCTTCCAGATGGATTTCGAGGTCAGCCTCGGCTTCGAGAACGTCAACGCCGCGCCGGATGCCGAGGCCGGCTACGGCGTCGACCACGTGGCGGTCGCCGAGGCGATGGGCTGCAAGGCGCTGCGCATCCGCCGACCCGACGAGTTCGCCGGCGCCTTCGCGGAGGCCAGGCGGCTGATGGCCGAATACCAGGTGCCGGTCGTGCTCGAATTCATCCTCGAGCGGGTCACCAACATCTCGATGGGCACCGAGATCGACGCTATCGTCGAGTTCGAGGACCTTGCCGAGCGCGACGAGGACGCGCCGACGGCGATCGTCATGCTCGATTGAACGGGACACCGGCCATGCCACGCTTCTCCGCCAACCTTTCCATGCTGTTCACCGAGCAGGCCTCCTTGCTCGACCGCTTCGACGCCGCCGCCAAAGCCGGCTTCCGCGGCGTCGAGTACGTCGCCGCCTATGATTTTCCGGAGCAGGAGGTCGCCGCGCGCCTCAAGAAGCACGGGCTTGCCCAGGTGCTGTTCAACCTGCCGCCGGGCGACTGGGCCAAGGGCGAGCGCGGCATCGCCGTGCTGCCCGACCGCGTCGAGGAGTTCCGTGCCGGGGTGGACACGGCGATCCGCTACGCCGAGGCGACCGGCTGCAGCCAGGTGAACTGCCTGGCCGGCATCGCACCGGACGGCGCCGACCGCGGCAGGCTGGAGGAGACCTTCGTCGCCAACCTCGCCTATGCGGCGAAAAAGCTTGGCGAGCGCGGCATCCGGCTGCTTGCCGAGCCGATCAACACGCGCGACATCCCCGGCTTCTTCCTCACCGGCACCCGGCAGGCGCTGGCGCTTTTCGAGCGCGTCGGTTCCGACAACCTCTACCTTCAATACGACATCTACCACATGCAGGTCATGGAGGGGGATCTCGCCCGCACCATCGAGGCCAATCTCGACCGCATCGCGCATGTGCAGCTTGCGGACAATCCCGGCCGCCACGAGCCGGGGACGGGCGAGATCAACTACCCCTTCCTGTTCGCGCATCTCGACCGCCTCGGCTACAAGGGCTGGGTGGGCGCCGAATACAAGCCGCTCTCCGGCACCGAGGCGGGCCTCGGCTGGCTCCGCGCCGCCGAGGGGCAGGGCAGCGCGGCCGCCTGATCGAAAGGAACATGGCGATGGAAAAGATCGGCTTCATCGGGCTCGGCATCATGGGCGCGCCGATGGCGGGGCACCTTCTCGCCGCCGGCTATGCGGTGGTCACCAGCGCGCACCGCAGCGCGCCGCCGGCGGCGCTGACGGAAAAGGGCCTGACCGCGGTCGACAGCCCGCGCGCCGTCGCCCAGGCGGCCGACATCGTCATCACGATGGTCCCCGACACGCCGCAGGTGGAGGAGGTTCTGTTTGCCGAAAACGGAGTGGCCTCCGGGCTTTCCAAGGGCAAGCTCGTCGTCGACATGAGCTCGATCTCGCCGATCGCCACGCGCGACTTCGCGACCCGCATCCGCGCCATCGGCGCCGATTATCTCGACGCGCCGGTGTCCGGCGGCGAGGTCGGGGCGAAGGCGGCGACGCTGACGATCATGGTCGGCGGCGAGGAGAAGTCGTTCCAGCGCGCGCTGCCGGTGTTCGAGCGGCTCGGCAAGAACATCACTCTGGTCGGCGGCAGCGGGGTCGGGCAGATCACCAAGGTGGCCAACCAGATCGTCGTGGCGCTGACCATCGAGGCGGTGGCCGAAGCGCTGGTCTTTGCCGCCAAGGCCGGCGCCGATCCGGCCAAGGTGCGGCAGGCGCTGATGGGCGGCCTCGCCGCCTCGCGCATCCTCGAAGTGCATGGCGACCGCATGGTGAAGCGCACCTTCCAGCCCGGCTTCCGCATCGAGCTGCACCAGAAGGACCTCAATTTGGCGCTGGACGGCGCCCGGGCGCTCGGCATGGCGCTGCCGGCGACGGCGCTCGCCCAGCAGCTGTTCAGCGCCTGCGTGGCGCAAGGCGGCGGCAAGGAGGACCATTCGGCACTGGTCAAAGCGCTGGAGACGCTGGCCGGCCACGCCATCGCCGGCGGGGATGCGCAGCAAGCGGCCTGAACCCCTCGAAACGTCATCGCTATGCAAGTTAGCGGCCCTCTCCGGGGGCCGCAGCGCGTTGCGCTCCGTCACCCCCGGAAAGAGCGCCACCGCTTGACGAATCCGCTCCACTGTTGCACTGCGGATAAAACATGATAGTTTAAGTCAAGAATTCGCTTCGCAATCGCAAACGACCGCCAAGCCAGCTGAGGCAAGCCCGGCGACAGCAAGGGGTGTCGTGCCGTGAACAGCCATGATCCGCAGCATTTCTCGCCGCGTCCGTCGCATCCGCAGACGCGCTCGTCCTTCGAGCCGGCCCGGGTCGTCACCAGCCAGTCGCTCTTCCTGGGCGACACGGTGATCGGCATCGAGCACCAGGGGGAGCTCTATCTGCTGAAAATCACCCGGCAGAAGAAGCTGATCCTGAACAAGTAGGAGGCTGCGATGGACATGCTGGCCAGACCGTCGCCCGCCGCCATCCGCGAGGCGCGGGCCGCCCGCCCGAAGCTGCGCGAGCGCGACCTCGCCGCCGAGCTCGGCATTTCCGAGGCCGAGCTGGTGGCCGCCTCCGTCGGGCCACGGGGCGACCCGCATCGAGCCGCGCGTCAACGAGGTGCTGACCGGGCTCGAGGCCGTCGGCGAGGTGATGGCGCTGACCCGCAACGAAAGCGCGGTGCACGAGAAAATCGGCGTCTACGACAAGGTGGTGACCGGCGCCCACAACGCCCTGGTGCTCGGCGAGGCGATCGATCTCAGGATCTTCCCCAAGGCGTGGGCGCATGGCTTCGCCGTCGAGAAACGCGACGGCGACGGGGTCCGCCACAGCCTGCAATTCTTCGACGCGACCGGCGAGGCCGTGCACAAGGTGCATCTCAGGCCCGCCTCCAACCTCTACGCCTACCAGAAGCTGGTCGAGGCCCTGGCGGCGACCGACCAGTCCGACGGGCTGGAGGTCGTCTCGGGCGGGGCGGTCGAGGAGCCCGACGGCAGCGGTTCGACCGCGACGGCCGTCGAACTCAGGGAGCGCTGGGGCAGGATGACCGACCCGCACCAGTTCTTCGGCATCCTCAAGGCGCTGAGGCTCGGCCGGCACGCGGCGATCCGCATGGTGGGGACGGACTATGCCTGGCAGCTCGATGCCGGCGCGCTGCCGGCGATGCTCGGCCATGTGGCGGGCGAGGGGCTGCCGGTGATGTGCTTCGTGGGGAACCGCGGCTGCATCCAGATCCATTCCGGGCCGATCCGGGCAATCAAGCCGCTGGGGCCGTGGATCAACGTGCTCGACGAGGACTTCCACCTGCATCTGAGGCTCGACCATGCGCGCGAGGTGTGGGCGGTGAGGAAGCCCATCAAGGAAGGCCGGGTGACCTCGCTGGAGGTCTATGACGAGCATGGCCGGATGATCATCCAGTTCTTCGGCAAGCGGGACGAGGGTGAGGACGAGCGCGACGACTGGCGATTCCTGGCCGAGAACCTGCCGCGCATCCCGACGCCGACGGCGGCCTGAGCACGGCCGCTGCGGTTTGCGGCGGGCGACGCAGCGTGGCACAAGGGGAAAGGTCACGGCAAGCGGAGACGCCCATGCGCGAACCGATCCTGCACGGCTATTTCCGCTCCTCGACCTCGTTCCGGGTGCGCATCGCGCTCGCCATGAAGGGCGTCGCCTACCGCAGCGTGGCGCATCACCTGCGGCACGGGGAGCATCGCGAGGCGCCTTACCTGGCGGTCAATCCGCAGGGCCTGGTTCCGGCGCTCGAATGGAGCGACGGGACGTTGATCACCCAGTCGCTGGCGATCATCGAGTTCCTCGACGAGACGGTGCCCGAGCCGCCGCTGCTGCCGGCGGACGCGGCGGGGCGGGCCCGCGTCAGGATGCTCGCCCAGATGATCGCCTGCGACATCCACCCGGTGAACAATCTCCGGGTGCTGACCTCGCTGCGCGCACTGTTCGGCGCCGGCGACGACGACATCGCCAACTGGTTCCGCCACTGGGTGAACGAGACGTTCGGGCCGCTGGAGGGGATGCTTTCCGGGAGCAGCCAGACCGGCCGCTTCTGCCACGGAGACAGCCCGGGGCTCGCCGACATCTGCCTCGCCGCCCAGGTGGTGAGCAACCGTCGCTTCGGCGTCGACATGGCGCCCTATCCGACCCTTGCGCGGATTGCCGAGGCGGCGCTGTCGCTGCCCGCCTTCCGCGCGGCCGCCCCTGAGAACCAGCCCGACGCCGAATGAACGGTCAGATGATCGGCTTCGGGCCCGGATTGGGCCCCGGCTCGGTCGGCGGAAACGGCTCCGGCGCGGGTTGAGGGCTCGGACCGGGGAAGGGCTCGGGCCGGGTCGGCGTCGGATTGGGTCCCGGCGGCTCGCGGGCGGGTCGGCCTTCGGTCGACGCGGACATGTCCATCTCCCATTGCTCGGCGGCCCCTTCGGACCGTCAACGGCAGCCCTCAGGGCAAGGTTCCGCGGAAGAACAGCGCGCCGGTGACGAGGAAGATCGGGATCAGCACGGCGCCCGACCACAGCATGTAGCCGAAGAAGCTCGGCATGGCGATGCCCCGTTCGCGGGCGATCGCATAGACCATGAAATTCGGGGCGTTGCCGATATAGGTGTTGGCGCCCATGAACACCGCGCCGCAAGAGATGGCGGCGAGCGTCGAGGCGTGCGTCGTCATCAGCTCCGCGGCGTCGCCGCCGGCGAGCTCGAAGAAGACGAGGTAGGTGGGTGCGTTGTCGAGGAACGACGACAGGCTGCCGGTCAGCCAGAAATAGGCGAGGTCGTTCGGCGAGCCGTCGGGCCGGGTGACCAGCGCGATCAGCGGCGCGAAGCTGCCCTCTTTGCCCGCCCGCAGCATGATGATGACCGGGATGATCGTCACGAAGATCCCGGCAAACAGTTTGGCGACCTCGACGATCGGCTCCCAGGCGAAGCCGTTGGCCTTGCGGTGCTCGCGCTGGGTCAGCACCAGCGAAGCGCCGGCCAGGCAGAGGATGGCGAGGTCGCGGACGAGGTTCTGCCCTTCGATCGGCACGCCGGCCAGCGTGAAGGCGACGCCCGGCTTCCAGGTGGCCGACAGCAGGATCGCCGCGATCACCCCGGCCAAGAGGGGGATGTTGGCCATGCCGCGGATGCGCAGCCGCGAGGCGGGCGTCGGGTCCTTCAGGTGGGGCAGCGCCTTCTCGCGGCGGTGGAGGTGAACGTCGACCACGGCGAACACGGCGAGCACCAGCGCGGCGACGAACAGCGTCTCGGCGGCCAGATGGCGGGTGGTCCAGAAGAAGTCGACGCCGCGCAGGAAGCCGACGAAGAGCGGCGGGTCGCCGAGCGGCGTCAGCGCGCCGCCGATATTGGAGACGAGGAAGATGAAGAACACCACCACATGGGCGTTGAAGGGCCGGTTGTCGTTGGCGCGGATCACCGGACGGATCATGATCATCGACGCGCCGGTGGTGCCGACCACCGAGGCGAGCAGCGCGCCGATGGTCAGCAGGAGCAAGTTCACTCCCGGCGTGCCCCGGATGTTGCCGGCGACAAGGATGCCGCCGGCGATCGTGAAGAGCGCGAACAGCAGGACGATGAAGGGCAAGTATTCGACGAGCAGCGTGTGAGCCACGGCTTCGGTGGCCGGGACGGCGCCGAACGCGCCGGCCAGCGGCAAGACGGCGAGTGCCGCCCAGCCGAGCGCGATCTTGCCGTAGTGGCGCTCCCAGACATGCGGGTAGAGCAGGGGGCCGGTGGCGATCGACAACAGCAGGCCGACGAACGGCACGCCCCACCACAGGCCCATCCCGGCGCCGTCGATCGCCACGGCCTCGGCTGCCCGCGCCGGCTGAGCCGGGCCCCGCTACTTGCGGTCCTGGTAGGTGTCGCGGACCTCTTCCATCGCCTCGCGGATGCGCGCCCGCAGGATGTCGACCAATTCGCTGCCGGACTTGCGGACGATCTCCGCGACCTCGCCGGCGTTCTTCAGCGCCGTCTCGAAGGTCTTGCGGGCGAATTCCGCCTGCTTGGCCATCATCTCCTGCGGACTGCCGGGCACCCGGTAGCTCTGCGCCAGGTCGGCGATCTCGTGCAGCGTGTCCTGCAGGGCCTCGCGCTGCTTGGCGGCCAGGGAGGCGGCGCCGGCGGCCGAGGCGCGCGCGGATTTCTCCAGCGCCTCGAGGTTCTTGCGGTGATGGCCCATGATCCGCTCGACGTCCATCGCCGGCATCTTGAGGTCGCGGCCGAACCTCGTGAACATGTCCATGAAGGGTTCCGTCTCCGGCTTCTTCGCCATGGCCTTTTCTCCCTGCTCGTCCCGGTCGGGCGAGCTTAGGCGATCCGCCGCGGCGCTTCAATTCGCCAGCAGGAGCCGTTCCAGGCTGTAGAGGACCAGACCGGCAAGGCCGCCGATGACCATGCCGTTGAAGCGGATGTATTGCAGGTCGCGGCCGACATTGATCTCGATCAGCCGCGTCAGCTGGCCGAGGTCCCAGCCCTTGACCTGGTCGGCGATGAATTTCGAGACGCCGCTCTTCTGGCTCTCGACGAAGGAGGCGAGCGCCATCACGAAGCCCTGGTTCATGTCGGCGCGGATCTTCTCGTCGCGGGCCAGCTCGCGGCCGATCTCGACGAACAGATTGGCGAGGTGCTCGCGGACGATCGAGGCGTCGGCCACCGCATCCTGCTCGAGGAAGCCTCTCAGGCTGTCCCACATGCCCGCCGCCAGCCCGCGCACCTCGGGACGGGCGAGCAGGCTCTGCTTCAGCGCCTCGGCGCGGCGCCGGTAGTCGCGGGAGGTGCGCAGGCGCTTCACGAAGCGCTCGACGAAGCGGTCGAACTCGGCGCGGACCGGATGCTCGGGATCGGCGCGGACGTCGTCCAGGAGCGCGCCGGCCGACGCGACGATCTTCTTCAGGAGATAAGCGTCGGCCCGGAACAGGTTGAAAAGCGTCGGCAATTCCTCGCGGATCCGCTCCCGGATCATGGCCAGCGCCGACTGGTCGGCCAGGAAGCGGCCGAGCACCTTGGTCAGCTCGTCGAGCAGCTTCTGGTGCCGGCGCTCGGCGGTGACGGCGGCGAGCAGCTCGGCCGCCAGCGGCGCCAGCTCGACCTTCTCGATCTCCGCCTGGATGCGGCGGGCGGCGAACTCCGGCAGGCCGGATTGCTCGACCGCCGACAGCGCGTTGGGCATCAGCCGGGCGACGAAGCGCGACAGCCCGGCCGAGCGGGCCGGGTCCGAGAGCCATTCGGAGACCATGGCGGCGAAGTCGACCTCGCGCAGCTTGCGGCGGATCGGCTGCTCGGCCAGGAAGTTTAGCTCGATGAAGCGGCCCAGATTGTCGGCGATGCGGCCCTGGTTCTCGGGGATGATCGCGGTGTGCGGGATGGGCAGGCCCAGCGGCCGGCGAAACAGCGCCACGACGGCGTACCAGTCGGCGATGCCGCCGATTGTGGCGGCCTCGAAGAAGGCGGCGACGAAGCCGAGCCACGGGTAGCGGGCCTCGCCGGCCTTGGCGGCGGCGAAGACGGCGACGCAGAGCGCCAGCAGCGCCGCCGCGACCGCCTTGGTGCGGCGAAGCGCGGCGAGCTTCTCGGCTTCGGCGGGCGACAGGCCGCGGCCGGCCGGACCGCGCGACGTCTCGGGATGCGTGGCAGCGCTGAAGGTCATTGCAGGCATGCTCCGGCGGTGAGGGGCGGGTTCCGACCAATCCCGGCAAAGGCTTAGAGCATGATCCCAAGAAGTGGATGCCGTTTTTGGAAAGATCATGCTCAAACAAGAGGACTAGAGTTCCAGACGGGCAGGAGCAAGGCAGCGGCGCGGAAGAGCTGCGAAGCGAGGTTGAACGGCGGTCGCGGGCATGGCATGAACCGGCGATGGGTTCCTTCCTGCGTCGGCTCCGGCCGCTCCTCGCCGCCGGCCTCGCCGCGCTTTTCGCCGCCGGCGACGCCGCTGCCGAGACAGTCTGCGCGCCGCCCAAGCCCTTCCGCTTCGAGGTCGAGGGGGCGATCCGCCGCAGCGCGACGGGCTTCACGCAGGGGCTGGAATTCCGCGACGGCGCGCTCTTCGAAAGCACCGGCCGCACCGGCGGCGAGACGCGGCTCAACCGAATCGCCGTCGACGGCACGGTGTCGGTGCTGGCGGACCAGGGCGAGACCGTGTTCGGCGAAGGGCTCACCATCGTCGGCGACGAGATCTTCCAGCTGACCTGGCAGGACCACCTCGTTCTGGTCTACGATCTTTCCGGCAAGCTGTTGAGAAAGATGGAGAATCCGCGCCTGGGTTGGGGCCTGGCGACCGATGGCAAGCAGCTGATCTTCACCGATGGCGAGGGATCGCTGCACACGGCGGACCCGCAGACGTTCGAGCTCACCGGCGAAGTGCCGCTGCGTGCGACGGGCATCGAGGCGCCGCAATGGCTCAACGAGCTCGAATATGTCGACGGCAAGCTCTACGGCAATGTCTGGATGACCGACGTCGTGGTGCGCGTCGACCCGCAAAGCGGCTGCCTGGAAGGCATTGCGGACCTGTCCTTCCTGAAGGCGAGCATGTCGCCCGCCGACCGCCAGGCGGTCGCCGCCAGCGCCGATAACGTGCTCAACGGAATCGCGCGCGATCCCGCGACGGGCCGCTTCTTCCTCACCGGCAAGCGCTGGCCGATGATCTTTGCCGGGCAGTTCCGCGACGCGCCCTGAGGCCGGGCGCCGCATTTCCGAACTGGCATTGTTCAAAACCATGGTCCATAGTCGGGCCTCTCAGACACCGCCAGGAACCATCGATGCGGCTGACACGCCAGACCAACTACGCGATCCGGATCATGATGTACTGCGCCGCCAATTCCGGCCGGCTCAGCCGCATCCCGGAGATCGCCAGCGCCTATTCGGTGTCGGAGCTGTTCCTGTTCAAGATCCTGCAGCCGCTGGTCGAGCATGGGCTGGTGGAGACGGTGCGCGGCCGCAATGGCGGCGTGCGGCTCGCCCGCCCGGCGGACCAGGTGACGCTGTTCGACGTGGTGCGCGTGACCGAGGAGAGCTTCGCCATGGCGGAGTGTTTTGAGAACGACGGCACGGACTGCCCGCTGGTCGACGCCTGCACGCTGAACGGAGCGCTGCGCGAGGCGCTCAACGCCTTCTTCGCCGTGCTCTCCCGCTACACGATCGACGACCTGGTGCGCGAACGCCCGGACGTGCGCACCTTGCTTGGCATCGACCTGCTCAAGCGGCCGGTGCTCGCCGGCTGACGCCAGCGATTATGTATAGACATAATCGCTGAAGCGTTATGTCTATACATATTCTCCCACGCAAAAGTGGTCGAGGTCAGGAGCCCGCCGGCACCAGCCGGAAGTCGGGCAGGTCGCGCAGCGCCTCCTCCGGGCCGGCCGGCGAGTAGACGACGAAGAGCCGCATCGGGCCGCTGCCGGTGTTGGTGGTCGAGTGGAAGCGGCTCTCCGGCACGTAGACGGTCGAGCCGGGCCGCACCTTGCGGACGACCGGGCGGCCGGCGGGGTCCTCGACCATCTGCTCGCCCTCGCCGGAGACGACGAAGATGATCTCCTCGGCGCCTGGATGGTTGTGGCGCGTATGGCCCTGGCCGGGGCCGAGGTCGACGACGCCGCCCGAGAAGCGGCTGGCGCCGTTGACGGACGGGGCGACGGTCAGCGCCAGGCGTCCCCAGTCGAAGGCGAAGGAGTCGACCTCCGCCGGCTCCACGAAATTCCTTTCGGCGGTCATGCCTTTTCTCCTCGGCTCTCGATGCGCAGCGACTTGAAGGCGGACGTCTGGTCGCGGATGGCGATCTCGGCTGGCAGCCGCTCCATCGAACTCGCGCCATAGAAGCCGTTGCAGCCCTTGGCGCGCTCGAGAATGAAGCGGGCGTCCTCCGGCATGGCGATCGGCCCGCCGTGGCAGAGCACGAAGATGTCGGGGCGCACTTGCCGCGCCGCCGCGGCGATGGTCTCGACCTCGCCGACGCAAGCGTCGAGCGTCTTGGCGCTGGTGGCGCCGATGGTGCCGCCGGTGGTGACGCCCATGTGGGCGACCACGATGTCGGCGCCGGCGCCGGCCATGGCGCGCGCCTCGTCGGCATCGAACACGTAGGGCGTGGTGAAGAGGTCGAGCGCGTTGGCGGCGGCGATCATGTCGACCTCCAGCCCGAAGCCCATGCCGGTCTCCTCGAAGCTCTGGCGCATCTTGCCGTCGAAGAGGCCGATGGTGGGGAAATTCTGCACGCCGGAGAAGCCCATCGCCTTCAGCTCCGCCAGGAAGCGGGGCATCAGCACGAAGGGATCGGTGCCGTTGACGCCGGCCAGCACCGGCGTGCGGCTGACGACGGGGAGCACCTCGACGGCCATCTCGCGGACGATCTCGTTGGCGTTGCCGTAGGCGAGCAGGCCTGCGGCCGAGCCGCGGCCTGCCATGCGATAGCGGCCGGAATTGTAGATGACGATGAGGTCGATGCCGCCGGCCTCCTCGGCCTTGGCGGAGAGCCCGGTGCCGGCGCCGCCGCCGACGATGGGGACGCCTTCGGCGACCATCCGTCGGAACCTGGCGAGAATCTCCTGGCGGGGAATCGACGGCATTGCAGCTCCTCTCAATGGGCGATGGCGCGGAAGGCCGCGACGGCGGCCTCGGCGAAGGCGGGATCGTTGATGTGCAGCGGCAGGCGCAGGATCTTGCGGTTGGCGGCCGGCTTCATCGTCGCCTCGATGGCCTCGAAGAGGGCGCGGTCGGCGACCGGATCGTCGAAGGGCGCGCCGGGCGCGTCGAGCGCCGAGACGCCCTTCTCCGGGATCAGGAAGGCGAGGGGGCCGCGGCAGCGGTCGAGCCGCTCGCCGATCCAGCGGCCGATCCGAGCGCACTCCTCCGCCGTCGTGCGCATCAGCGTGACGTTGGGGTTGTGGCGGTAGAAAAGGCGGCCCCGATAGGCCTCGGGGATGCTCTCGGGGGCCCAGAAATTCACCATGTCGAGGGCGCCGACGGAGCCGACATAGGGGATGCCGGACCGCTCGATGGCGCCGAAGCGGTCCTCCGTGGCGGCCAGCACGCCGCCCACCAGAAGGTCGCAGACCTCGGTGGTGGTGATGTCGATGACGCCGGTGAGAAGCCCGCTGTCGACCAGCTTCTCCATGGCGCGGCCGCCGGTGCCGGTGGCGTGGAAGACCATGCAGTCGTAGTCGGCCCTCAGCGCCTCGGCGATGGCCGTGACGCAGGGCGTGGTGACGCCGAACATGGTGAGGCCGAGCGCCGGCTTGCCGGCATCGGCGGGCGCCGGGCGCGCCACCATGCCGGCGATCGCCTGGGCGGCGTTGTGGAGGACGACGCGCGACACCCGGTTCAAGCCGGCGATGTCGGTCACCGAGGGCATCATGACGATGTCGGAGACGCCGACATAGGGGGCGACATCGCCGGAGGCGAGCGTCGAGACCATCACCTTGGGCAGGCCGAGCGGCAGGCTGCGCAGGCCAGCGGTGACGATCGACGTGCCGCCGCCGCCGCCGATGCCGACGACGCCGGAGATGTCGTCGCGGCTCTCGACGAAGCGCCGGAAGGCCTCGCCCATGGCGGACACGGCCGTGCCGCGGTCGTCGCCGCCGAGCACGGCGTCGGCGCCGTCGGGGTGGAAGGCGGCGACGGTCGCCGCGGCGACGTCGACCGGCACCGCCGCCGGGCGCGTGCCGACGTCGACCACGGTCACCGCAGCGCCGGCATCGACAATCGCGCGGGCCAGGAAGACCAACTCCTCGCCCTTGGTGTCGGCCGTGCCGACGACGTAGACGCGTCCCACGATCGGCCCTCCCTGGCTGCCGGCGCAGGATGGCCTCGGCGCAGCCTTGCAGATTTTTGAGACTGGAGTATCGTAATGAGATGCAAGTCTCAAATCAAGCGGAGGCGGTGAGCGACCAGGAGGAGCGGGGGCCGCGGGCGCGTACGGCGCGGCTGATGCTCGACACCGCCGTCCAGCTGATGCAGGGCGGCGTGGTGCCATCGGTCAGCGACGTCGCCGAAGCGGCTCAGGTGTCGCGCGCCACCGCCTATCGCTACTTCCCGAGCCAGGCGGCGCTGGTGCATGCGGTGGTCGACGAGGCGCTCGGCCCGATCCTCGACTGGCGCTCCGACGCGGCACAGGCCGGCGAGCGCGTCCGCGACCTCTTCGAAGGCGCGATGCCCCGCATCGACGCGTTCGAGGCGACGTTCCGCGCCGCGCTCCAGCTGTCGCTGCAGCAATGGGCGAAGCGCCAGGCGGGCACGCTGGGCAGCGAGCCGGCCTTCACCCGCGGCCACCGCATCGAGCTCATCAGGAAGGCGTCCCAGCCCTTGCCCGACGCCGTCGGCGACGCCGAGCGCCAGCGGCTGGCCAAGGCGCTGTCGCTGATGTTCGGCATCGAATCGCTGATCGTGCTCAAGGACATCTGGGGCGATGGCGCGGAGGAGGCCCGCGGCGTGGTGCTGTGGGCCGCGCAGGCGCTGGTCGACGCCACGCTGGCCGAGGCCCAGGCGCCCGATCACAATCTGGTCGGACCAAACACCAGGCCGCTGGAATTGAAGAAACCAACAAAGTGAGGGGTTGCAAACGATTACAAACTGGTGAGATTGTACCGCATCTGGGAGAGCAGGGTGGCGGAAGGGCTCGAAATGGCCGAGTTGGCGCTTGACCTGCTTTCGAGAGTGGTACTACCAGATCAAGGAGAAGCACGGCCGGTCCGTTCCGGCCTGACTATCGATCGGCCCGGCGAATGGCGAGGAGGCCACTGCCCGGGACCGGTCTGAAGCCTGCGACAAGCAGGTCGTCGCGTCGGAGCTCGATCCGCACGACGGAAGGGAACGACGCGCAACAGGGAGGAACCAGAATGCGCAGAAGCCTCACCGGCATCGTTGCCGGCATCGCCTTTTCACTGGCCACGTCGACCGCATCTTACGCCCAGGAGCTGACCATCTTCTGGGCCGAATGGGACCCGGCCAACTATCTGCAAGAACTCGTCAACCAGTACGAGGCCGAGACCGGCGTGAAGGTCACGGTCGAGACGACGCCATGGGCCGATTTCCAGACCAAGGCGTTTGCCGAGTTCAACGCAAAGGGAAGCGCCTATGACATGGTCGTCGGCGATTCGCAGTGGCTCGGCGCCGCCTCCGAGGGCGGTCACTATGTCGACCTGACCGACTTCTTTAACAAGCACAAGCTGACAGAGACGATGGCGCCCGCCACCGTCAAGTACTACTCCGAATATCCGTCGAATTCAGGCAAATACTGGTCCATTCCGGCGGAAGGCGACGCGGTCGGCTGGTCTTACCGCAAGGACTGGTTTGAAGATCCGAAGGAGATGGAAGCCTTCAAGGCAAAGTACGGCTATGATCTCGCCGTACCGCAGGACTGGAAGCAGCTGCGCGACATCGCCGAGTTCTTCCACCGCCCGGACCAGAAGCGGTACGGCGTCGCGATCTACACGGACAATTCCTACGACGCCCTGGTGATGGGCTTCGAGAACGCCATTTTCTCGTGGGGTGGCGAGCTTGGCGACTATGCCAACTACAAGGTCGACGGGATCATCAACTCCGACAAGAACATCGCAGGCGCTGGAGGCCTACAAAGAGCTCTACAAGTTTACGCCGCCCGGCTGGGCGAAGAGCTTCTTCATCGAGGACAACCAGGCGATCACCGAAAACCTGGCCGCGATGAGCATGAACTACTTTGCCTTCTTCCCGGCACTGGTCAACGAGTCTTCCAACCCGAACGCCAAGGGCACCGGCTTCTTCGCCAACCCGAAAGGCCCGAGCGGCGACCAATATGCGGCGCTCGGCGGGCAGGGCATCTCGATCGTCTCCTACTCGCAGAACCAGGAAGAGGCGATGAAATTCCTCGAAGTGGTTCGTCAAGGACGAGACCCAGAAGAAGTGGGCCGAGCTCGGCGGGTACACCTGCAACAAGGCGGTGCTCGAATCGGCCGAGTTCCAGAATGCGACGCCGTACAACAAGGCCTTCTACGACACCATGTTCAAGGTGAAGGACTTCTGGGCGGCACCTGAGTATGCGGAGCTGCTGATCAGCTGAATCAGCGCGTCTATCCGTACATCACCGGCGACCAGGGGACGGCGAAAGAGGTGCTTGACTCGCTCGCGGGCGACTGGAACGCCACCTTCAAGAAGTACGGCCGCACCCAGTAGTCGGCCTGCCGCGGAGGGGGCCGAGCCGCCCCCTCCGTCCGCATTTCGTGCCGGAAGGACATTCGCCTTGGCGACAGCAGTCATGACCACGCTGGATCCGCGATCCGCCGCCGCCTCGCGCGGCATCAGCGACCTGACGATCCGCAACCTGTTCATTATCCCGACGATCCTCTTCCTGATCGTCTTCAACATCTTCCCGCTGATCTACTCGCTCGGCTATTCGTTCACGGATTTCCGCGCCTCGACCAACGCGCCGGCGAAATTCGTCGGGCTCGCCAACTACCGCGAGCTGCTCAACGACCCGTTCGTGTGGACGCAACTTCGCCATCACCGCCAAATACGTGGTGGTCTCGGTGGTCGGACAGGTGGTCGTGGGGTTCGGGATCGCCCTTTTGCTCAACCGCAACATCCCCTTCAAAGGCCTGATCACGACGCTGCTGCTCCTGCCGATGATGCTCTCCATGGCGGTTGTCGGGCTGTTCTGGAAGCTGCTCTACGATCCGTCGTTCGGGATCATCAACTATGCGCTGGGGCTCGGGACCTTCGAGTGGCTTTCCAATCCCAACATGGCGCTCTACGCGGTCGCCATCACCGACATCTGGATGTGGTCGCCTTTCGTCATGCTGTTGTCGCTCGCCGGGCTGTCGGCGGTGCCCAAGCATCTCTACGAGGCGGCGGCGATCGATCGGGCAGGCCCGTTCTACACCTTCTTCCGCATCACCCTGCCCTTGGTGGCGCCGATCCTGATGATCGCCGTCATCTTCCGCACCATGGAGGCGTTCAAGACCTTCGATCTCGCCTACATCCTGACCAGCCAGCCGACCACCGAGGTGATCTCGATCCGCCTCTACAAGATGGCCTTCCAGGAGTGGCAGACGGGGCGCTCCTGCGCGCTCGCCTACATCGTGCTCGTCATGGTGCTCGCCATCACCAACATCTACGTCAAGTACCTGAACAAGGTGAAGGAGCGCTGAGATGGCCGCCGTGCGCACGCCGCGCGAGACCGCGCTCAACCGGTTGGCGATCGCCGCCGTGCTGGTGATCACGCTGATCTTCCTGGCGCCGATCTACTGGATCGCCTCGACCGCCTTCAAGCCGCGCAATCTGGCGACCACGGTGCCGCCGACGGTGATCTTCACGCCGGAGATCTCGCCCTTCGTCAAGCTGTTCACCAAGCGCTCGCAGCTCAGGACGGCACCGACGCCGGAGGAATACGCGGCCGCCCCGTGGTGGGAGCGCCAGGTGTTCGACGGCGGCGAGAAGGTGGTGCGCTCGGGCCGCGGCGAGGTCCAGATGTCGGGCTATCCGAGCCGCTTCATGAACTCGCTGATCGTCGCCATCACCTCGACGGTGCTCGCTGTGGGCATGGGGACGTTCACCGCCTACGGGTTCTCGCGCTTCCGCATCAAGGGCGAGGCGGACCTTCTGTTCTTCATCCTGTCCACCCGCATGCTGCCGCCGGTGGTGGTGGCGATCCCGATGTTCCTGATGTACCGCGCGGTCGGCCTCAACGACACCCATTGGGGCCTGATCATCCTCTACACAGCCTTCAACCTGTCCTTCTCGGTGTGGCTGATGAAGGGCTTCATGGACGAGATCCCCAAGGAGTACGAGGAAGCGGCGCTGGTGGACGGCTACACGCGCATGCAGGCCTTCTTCAAGGTCGTGCTGCCCGAGGCGGCGACGGGCATCGCGGCGACGGCGGTGTTCTGCTTCATCACCGCCTGGAACGAATATGCGTTTGCGCTCATCATGACCAACCGCCGGGCGCAGACGGCGCCGCCCTTCATCCCCTCGCAGGTCGGCTCGGGCCTGCCCGACTGGACGGTGATCGCGGCGGGAACGTTCCTGTTCCTGCTGCCGGTGGCGATCTTCACCTTCCTGCTGCGAAACCACTTGTTGCGCGGCGTCACCTTCGGAGCGATCCGCAAATGAGCTTCCGCGCCATCAACCAGCGCTACCTCGAGCCGGCATCGCAGATCGTCATGGTGCTCGGCATCATCGCGCTCTGCCAGCCCTGGAACCTGTTCCTCCATCGCTACGGGCTGACGGTGGTGCTGATCGGGCTCGTCGGCTTCATGATCACCGGCAAGATCGGGCCGGAGCCGAACCCGCAGCAGGTCGAGATGGAAGGCGGGGAGGGCCCGCGGTGACGCAGATCGAGCTCAGGGGCGTGCAGAAGTTCTTCGGCGACGTCCAGGTCATCAAGGACCTCAACCTGAAAGTCGCCGACAACGAATTCATCGTGCTGCTCGGGCAATCCGGCTGCGGCAAGACGACGACGCTCAGGGCGATCGCCGGGCTGGAGACGATCGACGACGGCGACATCCTGATCGACGGCAAGCCGGTGCAGACCATGAAGGCGTCGGACCGCGACATCGCCTTCGTGTTCCAGCTCTATGCGCTCTATCCGCACATGAACGTCTACGAGAACATCGCCTTTCCGCTCAAGGCGACGCGCAAGTCGAAGGCCGAGGTGGACCAGGAGGTGCGGGCGGTGGCGCGCACGCTGCAGATCACCCACCTGCTCGACAAGAAGCCGTCGGCGCTGTCGGGCGGCGACATGCAGCGCGTGGCGATCGGCCGGGCGCTGGTGCGGCGGCCCAAGGCGCTGCTGATGGACGAGCCGATCGGCGCGCTCGACGCCAAGCTGCGCGAGGAGATGCGGGCCGAGATCAAGCGGCTGCACATGAAGCAGGGCTCGACCACCATCTACGTGACCCACGACCAGGTCGAGGCAATGAGCCTGGCGGACCGCATCGTGGTGATGCACGAGGGCATCCTGCAGCAGATCGGCACGCCGGAGGATGTCTACCAGCATCCGGCCAACCTCTTCGTGGCGCGCTTCGTCGGCAGCCCGATGATGAACGTGGCGCCGGCGCGGGTGTCGGAAGCCGACCAGACGGCGACGGTGACGGTGGAGGGCGCTGCCGAAGGCTTCGCCTTCCCGCGCGACCTGCTCGCCCGGCTCGACCGCATCAAAGCGGCGAACGGCCATCTGGCGCTCGGCATCCGGCCGGAGGGCGTGCTGGTGGAGAAGAGCGCGAAGCCCGGCTACCTGCCGGTCGAGGCGCACATCATCGAGCCGCTCGGTGCCTACGACATCGTCGACCTCAAGGTCGGCTCGCAGATGCTCAGGGCGCGCACGCGGAGCGGCTTCGTCGAGCAGGCGGGCGATCGCGTGTTTGCTCGGATCGACCCGGCGCAGGCGCATTTCTTCGACTCCGAGAGCGGGCTGGCGCTCGGCCTCGGAGCCGGCGAGGAGGTCGGCTGAATGGCCCATATCGAACTCAGGGACATCACCAAGACCTTCGGGCGCCACACCGCGCTGAGAAACCTCGACCTCGACATCGCCGACGGCGAGTTCTTCGTGCTGCTCGGCGAGACCGGAGCCGGCAAGACCACCACGCTCCGGCTGATCGCCGGCCTGGAGAACCCCGACCACGGCCAGGTGCTGATCGACGGCACCGATGTCGGCACTTGGGGGGCGGCCGAGCGCGACGTGGCGCTGGTGCTGCAGCAATACTCGCTCTATCCGCGCTACACGGTGCGGGAGAACCTGGAATTTCCGCTCAAGTCGAAGATCCGCCGGGTCGAGCCGGAGGAGATCAAGGAGCGGGTGGCGCGGGCGGCGCGTACGCTGCGCATCGAGCACCTGCTCGACCGCAAGACCGACCGACTGTCGGGCGGCGAGATGCAGCGCGTGTCGATCGGCCGGGCGATCGTCCGGAAGCCGCGCGTGTTCCTGATGGACGAGCCGCTGTCCAACCTCGACGCCAAGCTGCGCGAGGCGCTGCGCACCGAGCTCAAGAACCTGCAGATGACGCTCGGCGCCACCTTCCTGTTCGTGACGCACGACCAGATCGAGGCGATGTCGATGGGCGACAAGGTGGGCGTGCTCAACCACGGCCGGCTGGTGCAGACCGGCACGCCGTACGACATCTACAACAATCCGCGCGACACCTTCGTGGCGAGCTTCGTCGGCTCGCCGCCGATGAACCTGCTCGACGGCAAGCTGGTCGGCGGCCGCGCCGTGATGGCGCCGATGAACTTCGAGCTGCCCTATGCGGGCGGCGGGGCCGAGACTTCGGAAGGACGGCCGCTGATCTTCGGCATCCGGCCGGAAGACGTCTATCTGGAGGCCGGAGCGCCCGTCGAGGCGAAGGTGCACGACGTCGAGAACCACGGCGTCGAGAAGATCCTGACGCTGAGGGCCGGCGACACGATGGTGCGGGTGACGGTGCCGGCGCAGACGAGCGTCGCGCTGGAGGAGGCCGTGCGTTTCGCCTGGAACGAGAAGAAGGTGGTGCTGTTCGACCACGGGTCGGGGGTAAGTCTCAGGCACGCCGGCTGAGCGTTTCGACGTAGGTGTACCGATTCGGCACAAGGGGTGGCTGAGGGGCGGATTCCGCTTTCGATCGACACCAATAGAGAAAGTTGGCCGGGAATTTTTCTACCTCAAGTTATATTTGGTCATCGTTTGCACAGAAAATTGCTCGTAGGGTTAACTAATAAGTAACTATGATGTTGTCAGCGCGCAGACATGCGCGCTAGTCATCATCGCGTTTACGATCACTGATCGAACTGTCATGAAATGGCAGAACAGGGGGAGTTTAAAGCCCTTTGGCTCTCCCTGTCTTTTTCTCGAATTCCTCTCCTATTGGCATACGCGTTCATCCAAATTGGTGACCGTCCCCGTGGCGGCAACCGTGCTAGGTTGCCTTCGCGTCAGGGACATCCATGGGCGATGGCGGGTGGTGGCCAGAGACTCCCTAGCGCGAGTGACAGGAGGCACCCATGGCCGTACTTCATACGCCCGTCGTGCGCGGCGCGCTTGCCCCCCATAGTGCGAGACTGGTTCGCGAGGTCTACGAGGCAGCCTGCCGCGTGGACGCGAAGCTGCCGGAACTCGCACCCGGCAAGCGTGACCGCCAAGAAGCTGATCGCAGCATTCAAGGACGAGCTTGCCGTCCGCCGCCTGTGGCTGGCGAACATTACCCCGCTCGGGCACGCCTGAGCGCCTTTCTCTCGGATACCTCCAATGGATGAGCCCCTCGCGTGACGGCGAGGCGGCCGCCCCGCTGCACTCAGAGCGGGATGTTGTCGTGCTTCTTCCAGGGGTTCTGGAGCTCCTTGCCGCGCAGCAGACGCAGCGCCCGCGCCACGCGGCGCCGGGTCGAGTGCGGCATGATCACCTCGTCGACATAGCCGCGCTCGGCGGCGATGAAGGGCGACAGGAAGCGGTCCTCATAGGCCTTGGTGTGGGCGGCGATCCGCTCGGCGTCGCCGATGTCCTTGCGATAGATGATCTCGACGGCGCCTTTGGCGCCCATGACGGCGATCTGCGCCGTCGGCCAGGCATAGTTGATGTCGCCGCGCAGGTGCTTGGAGGCCATGACGTCATAGGCCCCGCCATAGGCCTTGCGGGTGATCACCGTGATCTTCGGCACCGTCGCCTCGGCATAGGCGAACAAGAGCTTGGCGCCGTGCTTGATGAGGCCGCCATATTCCTGCGCGGTGCCCGGCAGGAAGCCTGGCACGTCGACGAAGGTGACCAGCGGGATGTTGAAGCAGTCGCAGAAGCGGACGAAGCGGGCCGCCTTGCGGCTGGCGTCGCTGTCGAGCACGCCGGCGAGCACCATGGGCTGGTTGGCGACGAAGCCGACGGTGCGGCCCTCGACGCGGCCGAAGCCGGTGACGATGTTCTTCGCGAAGGCGGCCTGGATCTCGAAGAAGTCGGCCTCGTCGCAGGTCTTGAGGATCAGCTCCTTGATGTCATAGGGCTTGTTGGCATTGTCGGGGACCAGCCGGTCGAGCGACAGGTCGACCGCGTCGGCACCCTGGCTGCAGGCGATCTCGGGCGCCGGACCGGTGTTGGATTGCGGCAACAGGTCGATCAGGCGGCGCATCTCGAGCAGCGCCTCGACGTCGTTGTCATAGGCGCCGTCGGCGATCGAGGAGCGGGTGGTGTGGACGCGGGCGCCGCCGAGCTCCTCCGCCGTCACCGTCTCGTTGGTCACCGTCTTCACCACGTCGGGGCCGGTGACGAACATGTAGGAGGTGTCGCGCACCATGAAGATGAAGTCGGTCATGGCCGGCGAATAGACGTCGCCGCCGGCGCACGGGCCCATGATGACCGAGATCTGCGGGATGACCCCCGAGGCCAGCACGTTGCGCTGGAAGATCTCGGCATAGCCGCCGAGCGCCGCGACGCCTTCCTGGATGCGGGCGCCACCGGCGTCGTAGAGGCCGACGATCGGGGCGCGGTTCTTCAGCGCCATCTCCTGCACCTTGACGACCTTCTCGGCGTGCGCCTCGGAGAGCGAGCCGCCGAACACCGTGAAGTCCTTGGCGAAGACGAAGACGGCACGGCCGTTGACAGTGCCCCAGCCGGTGACGATGCCGTCGCCGGCGATCTTCAGCTTGTCCATGCCGAAATCGGTCGAGCGGTGCTCGACATACATGTCGAACTCCTCGAAGGAGCCCTCGTCGAGGAACACCTCGATGCGCTCGCGTGCCGTCAGCTTGCCCTTGGCGTGCTGGGCCTCGACGCGGGCCGGCCCGCCGCCGGCGCGGGCCGCGGCGCGGCGCCGCTCCAATTCGTTGAGCACGTCCTTCATGGCTGTCTCCGGCGTGGCGTCCGATCCGGTGTTACCACGCCGCGCCGGGAGAGCAAGCGGCTCTACCAGACGCCGGAGTTGGGCATCGAGGCCCAGGGCTCGGCCTTGTCCTTGGCAGGGCCTTTCTGAAGCAGCTCGATCGAGATGCCGTCGGGCGACTTGATGAACGCCATGTTGCCGTCGCGCGGCGGCCGGTTGATGGTGACGCCGTTCTCCATCAGCCGCTCGCAGGTGGCGTAGATGTCGTCGACCTCGTAGGCGAGATGGCCGAAATTGCGGCCGCCCTGGTAGTCCTCCGGATCCCAGTTGAAGGTCAGCTCGACGAGCGGCGCCTTTGCCGTGACGCCGGCATGCTCGTCCTCCGGCGCGGCCAGGAAGATCAGCGTGTAGCGGCCCTGCTGGTTCTCGAAGCGGCGGACCTCCTTCAGGCCGAGCTTGCCGACGAAGAAGTCGAGCGATTCATCGATGTCGCGGACGCGGATCATGGTGTGCAGGTAACGCATCTCAAAAGTTCCTCAGAGCAACTACAGGACGGGCGAGATCCGAACATAGGGCGCTTGTGGCTGGACCGGCAACCTCTGACCGAGCTTTGCACGGTGAGTAAGAATAGATGCAGTATTTCGTGGCGAGGTGTTGAAAAGTGGTCGGCGGGCCTTGCACAGACCGGAAGGGCCAATGCTATGCTCACGGCAGAATCAGGTGCGGCGTTTCGAGGAAAGGGTGCGTTCGGATGGGGGACAAGGCCTCTTTCATGGGGCGCGACGCGGCGGATGACGACGCGTTCACCCGCGATGATGTCGGCGACGCAGCCGGCCTGTTTGAAATATCCGGTGCGATCAAGTGGTTCGATGTCGCCAAAGGCTATGGCTTCATCCTGCCGGACACGCGCGAGATGGGCGACATTCTCCTGCACGTGACCTGCCTGCGGCGCGACGGCTTCCAGACCGCGCTCGAGGGCTCGCGCGTGGTCTGCCTGGTCAAGCAGAGCGAGCGCGGGCTGCAGGCCTTCCGCGTCATCTCGATGGACACGTCGACGGCGATCCACCCGGCCGAGATGCAGGAGCAGCGCACGCATGTCTCGGTCACGCCGGACAGCGGGCTGGAGCGGGCGCTGGTCAAGTGGTTCAACCGCACCAAGGGCTTCGGCTTCCTGACGCGCGGCGAGGGCACGGAGGACATCTTCGTGCACATGGAGACGCTGCGGCGGTTCGGCGTCACCGAGCTCAGGCCGGGTCAGGTCGTGCTGGTGCGCTTCGGACGGGGCGACAAGGGGCTGATGGCGGCGGAGATTCATCCCGACATCGGCACGCTGCCGGTCGCCCACTAGAGCCCGGGCGTCGCTACGGCCCGTGCCGGTCGAGACACATGACGAAGACCTTTGACCGCGACGGCTTCGAACTCGCCTACCTCGACCGTGGGGAAGGCGAGCCGGTGCTGCTGATCCACGGCTTCGCCTCCAGCCATTTCGTCAACTGGGTGTCGCCAGGCTGGTTCAAGACGCTCAACGAGGCCGGCTATCGCGCCATCGCCTTCGATCATCGTGGCCACGGGCTTTCGTCGAAGAGCTACGATCCTGCCGACTACACGCCCGAGAAAATGGCGGCCGATGCCGCCGGGCTGCTCGATCATCTCGGCATCGAGCGCGTGCACGCGATGGGCTATTCGATGGGCGCGCGCGTCGCCGCCTTCCTGGCGCTCGGCGAGCCGGCGCGCGTGGCGACGCTGGTGCTGGGCGGGCTCGGCATCGGCATCGTCGACGGCGTCGGCGACTGGGACACGATCGCCGCGGCCCTGACGGCGGAGGACCCGGCGACCACGAAGGACCCGCGCGGCCGCGCGTTCCGCGCCTTCGCCGACCAGACGAAGAGCGACCGGCAGGCGCTCGCCGCCTGCATCGCCACCTCGCGGGCGCTGCTTACCGAGGACCAGGTCGCGCGGATCACCCAGCCGACGCTGGTCGCCGTGGGGACCAAGGACGACATCGCCGGCGATGCCGCCGCACTGGCCGGGCTGATGCCCAACGCCGAGGCGTTCCCGATCGAAGGGCGCGACCATATGCTCGCTGTCGGCGACCGCAGCTTCAAAGCCAAGGTGATCGAATTTTTGCGACGCCATCCGCTCTGAGCACCAGCGTCGGGCGTCCGTGGCCTCTTGCGCGGCGCGGCGCGGCCGAATAATAAACAAATATAGCAATTTCAGTTCGGGCACGGATGACGGCCGACAAGATCGAATTCAGCGGCGCGGAGCACAACCGGCTGGCGGCCGACCGCTTCGGCAGCGGCGGGCGGCCGGTGCTTTTCCTGCATGGCGGCGGCCAGACGCGCCGCGCCTGGGACGCCACGGCACGCCGCGTGGCCGCGGCCGGCATGACGGCGATCGCGGTCGACCTGCGCGGCCATGGCGAAAGCGAGTGGGTGGCGAGCGGCAACTACACCTTCGCCGACTTCGCGGCCGACGCGGCTGCCGTCTTCCGGCAGACGGCCGAGCGGTTCGGCGCAGCACCGGTGGCGGTCGGCGCCTCGCTGGGCGGGCTGGCGTCGCTGACCGCCGAGCTCAGCCACGGGCCGCTGCTCGACGCGCTGGTGCTGGTCGACATCACGCCCCGCATGGATCCCGAGGGGGTGGCGAAGGTGCAGGGCTTCATGGGCGAGCGCATCGCCGACGGCTTCGCCACGCTGGAGGAGGCGGCGCAGGCGATCGCCCGCTATTTGCCGCATCGCAAGAAGCCGGCGTCGCTCGAAGGCCTCGGCAAGAACCTCCGCCGCTCGCCGGACGGGCGGTATCGCTGGCACTGGGACCCGGCGTTCATGACCGGCACCCGCAGCATCAATGCCGGCACGGCGGCGCTGATGGACGAGGTCGATCGCGGCCTTCCACGGCTCGCCATTCCGGTGCTGCTGGTGCGCGGCATGCAGTCGGAGCTGGTGCAGGAAACGCATGCGCGCGATTTCATGGCGTCGGTGCCCAACGGCCGCACCGTCGACGTCAGCGGCGCCGGTCACATGGTCGCCGGCGACAAGAACGACGCGTTCTGCGCGGCGATCCTCGACTTCCTGGCCGCACGCAAGGCGGCATAGCAGGGACTAGCCGAGGCGGGCGAGGGCGCGCGCCAGGTTATTTCGCGCCGCGGCCTCGCTTTCGCCAAGGAAAGCGTCGCTGTGGAAGATGCGCGGCCGCGACAGGAAGTTTTTGAGCACGGCCGCCCGGCCGGCCCGCCAGGCGTCCTCGTCCACCCAGCCATACTCCAGCCGAACGGCGCGCTCGTAGGCGTCGAAGTCCGCTTCCGGCGCGGCCAGGATCGACAGGTCCATGTCGAGGAACAGCGCCGCATCGTCGCGAGCCGCGGCGTCGTCGAGATCGGGGAGGCTATGCGTCCGGGTGGCCTCGATCATCGCGGCGATGCGATCGAGCCGCTCGGGTTCGCACCGCCCTGCCAGCCATTCCTTGGCGAGCGCGGCGCTCCTCGTCTCGTTGTCGTGCCGGCGGCTGTCGTAGATGGCGTCGTGGAACCAGATGGCGGCCTCCAGCGCGGGACGGTCGGCGATCCGGTCGCGGTGTCGTTCCGCCAGCGCAAGCAGGGCCTCGACATGGGCGAGGCCGTGATAGTGGCGCTCGGGCGCCGAATAGAGCGCCGCGAGGCGGGCCCGTATCGGCTCGTCGACGAGCAAGGTGCGGTTTTCTCTGCCAGCTTGATTTTCCATCGCCACAAATCCATTTGAAGGCTGAATGAGGAAATTTGAGTTCAACGACGACGCATTCTGGCGTATGAAATGCGCGCGTGCCACGGGGTCGGTACGACCAGGAGACTGCCATGACCATCGGTGTATCGCGGGCGGGACATCTGCAACCGGTCGACCCGATCTGGAGCTCGGTCCGCGCCGAAGCTGAGGACGCCGCCGCGGCGGACCCGCTGCTGGCCGCTTTTCTCTATGCAACCATCCTCAACCACGACACGCTCGAGGACGCGGTGATCCACCGCATCGCCGAGCGGCTCGACCATGACGATCTCGGCGCCGACCTCATCCGCCAGACCTTCGCGGCGATGCTCAAGGACCAGCCGGAGTGGTCGACGATCGTGCGGGTGGACATCCAGGCCTATTACGACCGCGACCCGGCCTGCGACCGCTTCATGATGCCGGTGCTCTACTTCAAGGGGTTCCATGCGATCCAGACGCATCGCCTGGCGCACTGGCTGTGGAGCCGCGGCCGCAAGGACTTCGCACTCTATCTGCAGAGCCGCTCGTCGTCGGTGTTCCAGACCGACATCAACCCCGCCGCCAGTATCGGCAAGGGCATCTTCGTCGACCATGCGACGGGACTGGTGGTCGGCGAGACGGCGGTGATCGAGGACAACGTCTCGCTGCTGCACGGGGTGACTCTGGGCGGCACCGGCAAGGCCGGCGGCGACCGCCATCCGAAGATCCGCTACGGCGTGCTGATTGGCGCCGGCGCCAAGATCCTCGGCAACATCGAGGTCGGCCATTGCTCGAAGATCGCCGCGGGCTCCGTCGTGCTGGCGCCCGTGCCGCACAACAAGACCGTCGCTGGGGTGCCGGCCCGCGTGGTGGGCGAGACTGGATGCGACCAGCCCTCGCGGCAGATGGACCAGCTGCTGCCGGCGCAGACGATGGACCACGTCGTCACCTTCGACATCTGAGACCGCGTCAGGGACCCAGCACGAGCGCCCAATAGGGGCGGCCGTCCCCGCCGGTCGACTTCGCCAGCCCGAAATGGCCGTAGCTCGCGCCGAGCATGTTCTCGCGATGGCCCGACGATTTCATCCAGGCAGCGAACAGCGCGCCGAGGTCCGGCTGGCCGTGGGCGACGTTCTCGGCGGCCGGGCCGCGGATGCCTTCCTGCCTGAGGCGCGAGGCGAAGTCGCGCCCGAAGCCGGTCGTATGCCGCATGCGGCCGGAGCCGGCCATGTAGCCCGCCTGCTGGCGCGCCGCGGCCTCGAGCGCTGGCGAAGGCTGGAGCGGGGGCAGGCCGACGTCGGTCCTGATCCTTGCCAGGTAGGGAACGGCGCTGTCCGACACGCCTTGCGCCGGGGCCGGCGGGGCAGATGCCGTGGCGCAGGCGGAGACGGCGGCGAGCAAGGCCGCGACGGCGAGGGCGCCGGCGGCTTTGGCGCTGCGTGGATGATCCGGCATGACTTTCCGCACCTTTCGTCCGCTTGCTGCTTGTCCGAGCGAGATGGCAATTTTGCGGGTGACACGCCCCTTGTCTTTACAGCCCAGGGCCCGACATGCCAGAAGCGCCCCACCACATCCGGCACCGGAGAAGATCCTTGAAGCCAGAAGAAATCAGGAAGCTCGACGCCTATTTCAAGCGCGTGTTCCAAAATCCGCGGCTCACCGTCAAAGCGCGACCGCGGAAGGACAATTCGGCGGAAGTCTATGTGGGCGAGGAATTCCTCGGCATCGTCTTCAAGGACGAGGACGAAGGCGACTACAACTTTTCGATGGCCATCCTCGACATCGACCTCTGAGACCGCACCATAGCGGACTTCACTCGGAGGTGCCCATGTATTTCCGAGCGGTCGTCATCACCGCCGCGTCAAGCGCCCGCCAGCCGGGCAGCAACTCCTTGGGAAAGCGGTAGGTGAGGCTCAGCGCGTCGCCGATCAGCACGTCGCGCTCGCACGGCGCGAGCGAGGCCTCGGCCTCTGGCCCGCTCAGGCAGCGGGCGACGAAAGGCGGCCTGCCGTCGCCATGCTCGGCGACGGCCAGCACCTCGTTCATGTAGCCTGACTTCTCGGTGAAGCCGTAGAGCACGACGCCGCCTTGGCTCGGCACCCCCGGCTTGACGATCAGCGAGCCGTAGATCGGGTCGAAGCGGCCGCTCATGTCGCGCGACATCATCTGCTTCTCGAAGGTGAGGAACAGCACCTTGCGCTCGGCGTCGGTGTGGTTGAAGTCGCCGCGCGCCGCCGCCGAATAGCCGGTCATGTCGGGCCAGCGGACATAGAGGTCGAGCCGTTCGGCGATGCCGTCACGACGCTGCCGCTCGAAGCGGATGACGTTTGACGGCACCGACAGCACGTTGTTGCCGATCACCACCTCGCGCACCGTGGTGTCCTCGGTGTGGCCGGCGAGCGCGATCGACCGCCCCAGCCACCGGCCGGTCACGCTGATCAGCACCGAAAGCAGCGCAAGCACCGCGAGCGCGTAAAAGATCCGCAGCAGAAAGCGATTGTCGGCCGCTGCCGCCCTGCCGGTCTCGAGCGCCGTCGCCTCTTCCATCGCCCGTTCCCCGCCCATCGGCGTCCTGTACCGGAATGGCACAGGCAGCGCGGCATGGCGCTTGCACCGTGCGGTCTCGTCAAGGCCAATTCTGTCCAGTCTTGGTAAATGGTGGGTTAAATGGGCACGCTTTCCTGGGGTCTTTTCGCATTTGCATCGGGGCTGACGGTGTCGGGCCTGAGCGGATCGATCCTGGAGCTCGCCACCGGCTGCCGCCTGTCGCTGAGCCCGCCCTTCGTGAGGCCGGAACGGCTGGCGCAGACGCTCTGGCGAACCGCGCTCGCCGGCCCGTTCATGCTCGCCAACGAGGCGCTGGCCTGCCGTCGGGCGGGGCGCATGGGCGACCTGCCGACCGCCGCGGCGATGCTCGCCTGCGGCGCCTGGGCGCTGGCCCAGGGGGTGATCGTGGTGTCGCTTGCCAGTGCCGCCACCGCCCCACTAGGGTGAGCCGAGGGTCGAGGTTTCTCGCCCGACCGGGAGCCGCCATGCCGATCTACGCCCTCGACGGGGAGAGCCCGCAATTTCTTGGCGCGCGACAGCGTGTTCCTGGCGCCGGACGCCACCCTCATCGGTCGCGTCAGCATCGGCCGGCGGGTCGGCATCTGGTTCGGCGCGGTGCTGCGCGGCGACAACGAGCCGATCGTCGTCGGCGACGAGAGCAATCTGCAGGAACACGCGGTGCTGCACACCGACATGGGCTTTCCGCTGACGGTCGGGCGCGGCGCGACGATCGGCCACCGGGCGATCCTGCATGGCTGCACGATCGGCGACAACAGCCTGGTCGGCATGGGGGCGATCGTCCTCAACGGCGCCAGGATCGGCCGCGACAGCCTGGTCGGCGCCGGCGCGCTGGTCACCGAGGGCAAGGCCTTCGCCGACGGCATGCTGATCGTCGGCACGCCGGCGCGACCGGTGCGGGCGCTCACTGCGGCGGAGATCGAGCGCCTCAGGGCATCGGCAGCCCACTATGCGCAGACGATCGAGCGCTACGCGAAGGGGTTTTCACGTCTCGCAGAGGGATGAATCAGACCGTCTGCTGCCGGGCGACTGCGGGGCGCAGCCGCGGCAGGCCGAAGCGCGTCAGCTCGGCGAACAGCGGGTGGTTGGTGAGCCAGAGCGCGGCGATCCAGCCGATGAAGCCCAGCAGACCAGCGACGACGCCCTGCATGATCGAGAACGCGAAATGCGGGTGCTCGGCGTGGAAGACGGCGAGCGGCAGCGCCACGGTCGCCATGGCGGTCAAGCCGCTTCTCCAGACGGCCGCCGCCAGCTCGGACCAGACGATGCCGACGCGGTTGATGACCGGGACGAGGGTCACCAGCGCCTGCACCGGCACCACCACGGTCATGCAGCAGGCGACGCCGAACAGGCCGCCGACATAGGCCGACGCGGCCAACAGCAGGGTCAGCACGGGGAACAGCAGCCCGGCGAGGATCGCCATGGAGCGGATGGCGCCGATCGCCATCGAGACGAGGTAGTTGAGCCAGTAGACGAAGGAGAAGAGCGTCGCCACCGCGAGGATGCGCACCACCGGCACGATGTCGTGCCACTGCGGGCCGAGGATGATCTCGATCACCGGGTAGGAGAGCAGCGCCAAGAGCAGCAGCGCCGGCCACTGGACGGCCGAGATGAAGGCGATCGCCTGCAGATAGGGCTGCTTCAAGTCGTTGCCGTCGCGGACGCTGGCCGAGAACGTCGGCAGGAGCACGTTCATCACCCCGTCGAGCGCGATCTTCTCGGGGATCTGGCAGATCATGTTGCCGCGGCTGAGCAGCGCCGACGCCTCGTGGGAATAGAGCCGGCCGAGGATGAGCAGCGGGATCATGTCCAGCTTGAAGCCGAGCCCGATCAGGCCGTTGTAGCCGCCGAAGGTGACCATGGCGCGCCAATGGCGGAAGGTCGGCAGGAAGATCCACAGCGGGCGCTGGATGAACAGCGCGACGAGGGCCGTGGTGACGCTGCCGGCGAGCCAGGCCCAGGCGAAGCTCATGAAGCTGAAGCCCGAGCTTGCCAGCACCAGCGTGGTGGCCGAGGTGACCAGCACGGTGGTCATGTTGAGCACGGCGGCCGTCCCGAAGCGCAGCTCGCGGCGCATCAGCGCCACCACCTGGAGCGGCACCAGCTCGATGATGATGGCGAGCGAGACGATGGCGAAGTAGGCGACCGTCCGCGGCTCCTGGTAGGCCTCGGCGAGCCGCGGCGCGGCGGCCATCAGCCCGGTCACCAGCACGATGGTCAGCGTCAGCTGGAGCGTGAAGGCGCCGCGGATCTCCGGCACGCTCAGCGACGGGCGCTGGATCAGGAAGTTGGTGGTGGCGAAATCGCGCAGGATGAGGACGATGCCGATGACGGCGAGCGCGATGACCGAGACGCCGATCTCGTCGGGGGTGAGCAGCCGCGAGACGATCGCGGTCGTCAGGAAGTTGGCCGCCAGGGCGACGTAGCGATCGCTTGTGCTGAGGAGCAGGGCGCGCCTTACCGAGGCCATCAGACTTCCTGGATTTCAATCGAGCATGACCAGATCGCAAATTTCCGCGGCCGCGTCATCTCGGTCAAATGGCTGTCGGCCTATTCAAAGGTCTAGTTTTTTGCACCCCCGGAGGGCGGAAAAGGGCGAAAAGCAAGTCTTTAGCAGGCTCATGAAACGAGTGGAGCCGGCCCGGGGACTGGGCCGGCTCCTGAACCCGGTCGTTGGGGACGGGGAGGGTGGGGACTCGACCGGGTTTTCCGTTCTGCTCGGCGGTCCTACTTGACCGAGCCGACGGCCACCGCGCGGCCGTCATTGATGCTGACCCAGCTGCCGGAGTTGGTCTCCGACTGCCGCTTGAGGTAGGTGTATTCGGTGTCCTGCCAGGCGAGGACGCGGCCCTCCAGATTGTCCAGGATGTAGTCGCCGGCGGAGGTGCGGACGGTCAGCACCGCATGGCCGTCGCCGTTCGGCTGGCGCACCACGGTGATCAGCGCGCTGCCGGCGGGCAGGCCGGCCGCTATCAGCTCGCGCCGCTTCTCGATGACGTAGTCCTCGCAGTCGCCGACGGCGTCGGGATAGGACCAGACTTCCTGACGGCCCCACATCTCCATGTCGGTGCGCGGCTCGACGCGCTGGTTGACGCGATTGTTGACAGTTATCAATTCGGACCAGAGCTGGCGCGTCAGCTCCACCGGCGCGGTCGCGGAGGTGCGCTGAGCGCACTCGCCATGGTAGCGCTGACAGAATTCGTAGTGGCCGATCGGCTGCGTCGTGCGCCCGCCGGTGACCATGCCTGGCGCGGCGAAGGCCGTGCCCGAGGTCAACCCGAGAGCGGCGATGACTGCTAGAAGCGTCCCTCTTCCTGCAGATGCCATTGTATTCGTCTCCCCATTCCGAGAGCACAATGACACATGCCGATTTATTTCATGGAAAGCTGCGAACTTAAGATTGAATAGACCTAGTATTGATTTTAGTTCAAATAAGTATTCAATTTTATGTCCGGCGTTTGAATTACGTTAACCATCCGGATTCGGCTGCAAAAACAGTTATGAAAGCTTACAACCGCACGCGTTCGGCCTTGGGATCATAAAGGGGCTTGAGAGACGCCTCCGCCGCGAAGCGCTGGCCGGCGATCTCGATCTCGTAGGACGAGGCGAGGAGCTCCGCTTCGGTCTCGCCGCGGCAAGGCACGTAGCCGAGGCCGACGGCGCTGCCCGAGCGCGTGACCGTAATTGCCGGAGGTCACGGTGCCGACGATGCTTGCCGTCGCGGACGATCGCCTCGTTGTGGAAGAGCAGCGGCTCCGGGTCGAGCAGGCGGAACTGGAGCAGCCGGCGGGCCAGCCCTTCCTCCCTGCGGCGAAGCACCGCATCGCGGCCCAGGAAATCGCCCTTGCCGGTCTTGACGGCAAAGCCCAGCCCGGCCTCCAGCACGTGGTCCTCGTCGGTGATGTCGTGGCCGAAGTGGCGGAAGGCCTTCTCGATGCGGCAGGAATCCAGCGCGTGCAGCCCGCAGAGCTGGAGGCCGGCCGGGCTGCCGGCTTCGACCAGCGCCTCGAAGACATGCGCCGCCTGGTCGGTCGGCACGTAGATCTCCCAGCCGAGCTCGCCGACATAGGTGACGCGATGGGCGCGGGCGAGGCCCATGCCGATCTCGATCTCCTGCCAGGTGCCGAAGGGATTGGCCTGCGTTGGAGAAATCGTTCGGGCTGACCAGCCGGACGACGTCGCGCGCTCGCGGCCCCATCAGGCAGAGCACCGCCTCGGCCGCGGTGACGTCGGTGACGACGGCGAACGCCTCGCCGAGGTGCCGGCGCAGCCAGGCGAGGTCGCGCTGCAAGGTGGCTCCGGGCACGACGAGCAGGAAGGCGGTCTCCGAGAGGCGGGAGACCGTCAGGTCGCTCTCGATGCCGCCGCGGCGGTTGAGCATCTGCGTGTAGACGATGCGGCCGGGCGCCACGTCGACGTCGTTGGCGCAGAGGCGCTGAAGGAAGGCTGCCGCGTCGCGGCCCTCGACGCGGATCTTGCCGAAGGAGGTCATGTCGAACAGACCGACGCCGGTGCGGACCGCCAGGTGCTCGTCGCGCTGGTTGTCGAACCAGTTCTGGCGGCCCCAGGAATAGCGGTAGGCGCGCTCCTGGCCGTGCCGGGCGAACCAGTTGGCGCGCTCCCAGCCTGCCACCTCGCCGAACACGGCGCCGCGCGCCTCGAGGTGGCCGTGGAGCGGCGAGCGTCGGATGCCACGCGCCGTGGTCACCTGGCGGTAGGGGAAATGGTCGGCGTAGAGCAGGCCGAGCGTCTCGGTCACGCGCGCCTCGAGATAGCGGCGGTTGCGCTGAAAGGGCTGCGCGCGGCGGATGTCGACCTCCCACAGGTCGAAGGGCGGCTCGCCGTCGGCGATCCATTGCGCCAGCGCCATGCCGGCGCCGCCCGAGGAGACGATGCCGATCGAGTTGTAGCCGGCGGCGACGAAGTAGCCGGCGAGCTCCGGCGCCTCGCCGAGATAGTAGCGGTCGTCGGGGGTGAAGCTCTCGGGACCGTTGAAGAAGGTGTGGATGCCGGCAGTGGCGAGCATCGGCATGCGGTTGACGCCCATTTCGAGGATGGGCTCGAAATGGCCGAAATCCTCCGGCAGCTGGTCGAAGCAGAAATCCTCGGGAATGCCGTCCATGCCCCACGGCTTGGCGACGGGCTCGAAGGCGCCGAGCATCATCTTGCCGGCATCCTCCTTGTAGTAGGCGCATTCGTCGGGCACCCGCAGCACCGGCAGCCGGGACAGGCCGGGGATCGGCTCGGTGACCAGGTAGAAGTGCTCGCAGGCATGCAGCGGCACGCCGACGCCGGACATCGCGGCCAGCTCGCGCGCCCACATGCCGGCGCAGTTGACGACGATGTCGGCCTCGATGGTGCCGGTTTCCTCGCCGCGCTGCCAGGAGACGCCGGCGACGCGGCCGTTGCGGCGATGGACGGCCGTCACCTTGACGTTCTCGGCGATCAGGGCGCCGCGCTGCCGGGCGCCCTTGGCGAGCGCCATCGCGATGTTGGCCGGGTCGCACTGCCCGTCCAGCGGCAGGTGCACGGCGCCGACCACGTCCGACACGTTGAGATGCGGGTACATCGCCTTGACTTCGCTCGGCGAAATCTCCCGCACGTCGACCTCGAAGGCGCGCGCCAGCGAGGCCTGGCGGTAGATCTCGTGCTTGCGCGCCTCGGTCAGCGCGACGGTGATCGAGCCCACTTGCCGCATGCCGGTGGCGACCCCGGTCTCCGCCTCCAGCCTGACGTAGAGGTCGGCCGAGTACTTGGCCAGCCGCGTCATGTTCTGCGAGGCGCGCAGCTGGCCGATGAGCCCGGCGGCGTGCCAGGTGGTGCCGGAGGTGAGCTGCTTGCGCTCCAGAAGCACGATGTCGGTCCAGCCGAGCTTCGCCAGATGGTAGGCGACCGAGCAGCCGGAGACGCCGCCGCCGATGATGACGGCGCGGGCCTTGGCGGGAAGCGCGGTCATGCGGACCGGCTCGCGTCGAGCGCCGCATAGCTGCCGACGAAGCGCCGGAGGCGGCGCGCCGCCTCGCGAAGCACCTCCTCCGGCTGGCAGAGGCTGACCCTGATGTGGCCGGCGGCGGCCTCGCCGAAGCTCGCGCCGGGCATCACCGCCACGTTCTCGGCCTCCAGGAAGGCCCAGGCGAAGCGCTCGCAATCGGGGTCGACGGCGCGGATGTCGAGCATGGCGTACATGCCGCCCTCGGAGCCGCGGACGGTGACGTTGTTGATGCCGCGCATCGCCTCCAGCCAGCACCTTGCGGCGTGCCGGCATAGCGCTCGGCGATCTCGGCCACGCCGTAGTCGTTCTCCAGCGCCTCGGCGGCGGCGTGCGAGACGAAGTCGGTCAGGCCGTAGGTGGTCACCAAATTGAGGCTGACCAGCAGCGACACCAGCTCGGCGGGGCCGGTCAGCCAGCCGATCCGCCAGCCGGTCATGCCATGGCTCTTCGACAGCGAGTTGATCACCAAAGTGCGCTCGGCCATGCCGGGCAGGGCACGCGGCGACAGATGCTCGCCGCCGCCGAGGGTCCAGTAGACCTCGTCGGAGATCAGCCACAGATCGTTGCGCCGGCAGATGTCGGCGAGCCCTTCGAGGCTGGCCGGGGAATAGACGGCGCCCGTCGGATTGTTGGGCGTGTTGACGAGGATGGCGCGCGTGTTGGGCTGCAAAGCCTTGCGGATCGCCTCGGCGCGCGGCTCGAAGCCGTCCTCGGCGCGCGCCTCGACCACCGTGAAGCCGGCGCCGGCGGCGCGGAAGGTGCCGGGATAGGTGGCGTAGTAGGGCGCCACGACGACCGCATGGCCGCCGGGGTCGAGCACGCCCTGGACCGCGGCGTAGAGCGCGGCCTGGCCGCCCGGCGTGGCGATGACCTCGTCGGCAGTCGTCGGCACGCCGGTCGCGCGGGTCGAGATGCGGGCCATGGCGGCGCGCAGGCGCGGGATGCCCGGCAGCTGGGTGTAGTGGTGAAAGCCGCTGCGGACCGCCCTCACGCAGGCCTCGACGGTGTCGGACGGCGTGTCGAAATCATGGTCGCCGACGGAGAGCATGATGATGTCTTCGCCGGCCTGGCTGCGCGTGAGGGCGGCGAAATGCACCTCCCAGCCGTCCTTGCCGGACGGGGTGATGCCGGAAATGCGCGAAGACGGGCGCGGCATGTCAGCTCCTCAGCCGTTCGTTTTCGCGGTCCCAGAGCGGCCGATCCTCCTGGACGATCGGCCGGGAAGCGCTCGCCGAAGATCTCGACCTCCAGCGCCGTGCCGGGCTCGCCAGCTCCGCGGCGACCATGCCCAGCGCAATCGACCGGTCGATGCGGTGGCCCCAGCCGCCGGAGGTCGTCTCGCCGACGATCCTGTCGCCGTGCCAGAGCGTCGACATGTAGGGCGCGTCGCATTCGCCGGCGTCGACGATGAGGGTGACGAAGCGCTTGGCGACGCCGCGCTGCTTCTCCTTGAGCAGCGCGGCCTTGCCCTTGAACTCCGGCTTGTCCCAGCGGACGAAGCGTTCGAGCCCGCCTTCCAGTAAACTGTAATCTGTCGACAGATCGCCCTTCCAGGCGCGGTAGCCCTTCTCCAGCCGCAGCGAGTCCAGCGCGAACATGCCGAAGGGCTTCAGCCCATGCGCCTTGCCGGCTTCCCACACCGCGTCGAAGATCGCCGGCGTGTCCTCGACCTTGGTGTGCAGCTCCCAGCCGAGCTCGCCGGCGAAGGAGACGCGGACGAGCTGCAGCCAGCGTCCGGCGATCTTAACCGACTGGTGGGTCAGCCAGGGCCTGCGAGAGGTCGGCATCGGTGAGCCCGGCCAGGATCTGCCGCGAGCTGCGGACCCGACAGGATCTGGCAGGTGAAGCGGTCGGTGACATTTTCCAGGGTCACGTCAATGCCTTGTGGCAAGTGCTTCTGAAGCCACTCGAGGTCGTGCAGCTCCGCCACGGCGGCGGTGATGAGAAAATAGAGGTCCTCCGAGATGGCCATGATCGACATCTCGGTGACGATGCGGCCCTTGTCGTCGGCGAAATAGGCAAGGCCGATGCGGCCGGGCTTCGGCACCAGCCCGGCGACCAAGCCGCCAAGCCAGGCGCGGGCATCTGAGCCCGCCACCCGGTAGCGGGAGAAGCCCGGCAGGTCGAGGATGCCGGCGGCGTCGCGGACGGCCAGGCACTCCTCGCGGATGCGCGGCTGCCAGGGCCCGTCGCGCCGGAAGGTCTGGGTCGCTGCGTCGGAGGTGTCGTCGCCCGGCGCGGCGAACCAGGTGGCGCGCTCCCACCCGTTGTAAGCGGCGAACTGGGCGCCCAGCGCGGCGATGCGATCGTGGATCGGTGAAAGCTTGCGGTCGCGGCCGGCCGGCCAGGCATGGCGCGGGAAGTGGATGGCGTATTCGTGGCCATAGACCTCCATGCCCTTGGCTACGGCATAGTCAGGCGCCGAGGCAAAGGCGGTGAAGCGGCGCGGATCGCAGGACCACATGTCCCATTCGGTCTGGCCTTCGGTGACCCATTCGGCCAGCACCTTGCCGGCGCCGCCCGCCTGGGCGATGCCGAAGGTGAAGACGCAGGCCTCGTAGGCGTTGGGCACGCCGGGCATCGGGCCGATCAGCGGATTGCCGTCGGGCGCGTAGGGGATCGGGCCGTTGATCACCTTGGAGAGGCCGGCGGTGGCGAGGATCGGCACCCTCGCGGTGGCGTCGTTCAGGTACCATTCCAGCCGGTCGAGGTCGTCGGGGAAGAGCTGGAAGGAGAAGTCGTCGGGCATCGTGTCGTCGCGGGTCGCCCAGTGGGCCCGGCAGTTGCGCTCGTAGGGGCCGAGGTTCATGCCGTTCTTCTCCTGGCGGAGATAGTAGGAGGTGTCGACGTCGCGCAGCAGCGGCAGCTTGCGGCCGTGCTCGCGCGACCAGGCGGCGAGCTCGGGGATCTCCTCGAAGAGGATGTACTGATGGCTCATCACCATCATCGGCACGTCGCGGCCGAACAGCCTCCCCACCTCCTTGGCGCGGTAGCCGGCGGCGTTGACGACGGTTTCGCAGCGGATCTCGCCCTCAGGCGTCGACAGCACCCATTCGCCCTTGTCGCGGCGGGCGGCGGTCACCGGGCAGAAGCGGACGATCTTCTGGCCCATGTCGCGCGCGCCCTTGGCAAGCGCCTGGGTGAGCTGGGCCGGATCGATGTCGCCGTCGGAGGGGTCGTAGAGCGCGCCCTTGAGGTCGTGCGTCTCGATGAAGGGGTAGCGGGACCGGATGTCGTCGAGGCCGACCACCTCGATGTCCATTCCCTGGTAGCGGCCCATGCCGCGCACGCGGCGGAACTCGCGCATGCGCTCGTCGGTGTGGGCGAGGCGGAGCGAGCCGGTGACGTGGTAGTTCATCGGGTAGTCGACCTCGGCGGCGAGGCGGCGGTAGAGGCCGGCCGAATAGCGCTGCATGTTCATCAGCGACCAGGAGGCCGAGAAGGTGGGCACGTTGCCGGCGGCATGCCAGGTCGAGCCCGAGGTCAGCTCGTTCTTCTCCAGCAGCACGCAGTCGGTCCAGCCGGCCTTCGCCAGGTGGTAGAGCGCGGAGACGCCGACGGCACCGCCGCCGATGACGACCACGCGCGCCGAACTCGGAAAATCTGCCATGGCGGACCCCTGAACCCTCAATAGACCGGTGGCGAGACGACCCAGATGACGACGGCAGGCTCGTCGCCCGGATTGCGCCAACGGAACGGCTTGTTGTCGAAGCGGAAGCTGTCGCCGGCGCCAAGGCTGTGCCAGACGCCGCCGATCTCGATGTCGAAGCGACCCGAGACCAGGTAGCCCGCCTCCTCGGTCGGCCGGCTGGCCGGCTCGACCAGCGCGGCGCCGGCGGCAAATTCGGAACGCAGCACCTCGAAGCTGCCGCCCAGGTCGGGCGAAAGCAGCTCCTCCACGAGGCCCGAATCGCTGGTGCCGAGCGTGCGCCGCCGGCCGGCCCGGACGATCACGCCGCGCTCGTCCTCGTCGGCGACATCGTGGCCGAAGAACAGGCTGATCGGCACCTGGAAGAGGTCGGCCAGGCCGCGGAGGTCGGCGATCGACGGGACGGACAGGCCGCGCTCCACCTGGCTCGCCCAGCCGACCGAGCGGCCGAGGCGCAGCGCGACCTCGGCCAGCGTCAGGCGGCGCGCCTTGCGGAGCGCGCGCAGGTCGCCGGACAGCAGCTGGTCGCCGCCGCCGCCTGCCGATTCGCGCTCGATGGTGGCCGACATCCGGTCCGGATCCTCGTGAAAATTTGCTCGCATTTTTCACGAAAGACGAGTTTCGATGAAAATTCAAGTGAAATCCGGCGTGGACCAAGAAGTGCTTGCGGCTGAGCGGTGGCTGGTGCAAACCCGGTACGGTCGCGCTCGCCACCGCGCGGCCGAGACGGGAAGACCGATGCTGTCACGGCAGAAAAAGTCCCACCTGGCGGACCAGTCGGCCATCGTGGACGAGGCGATCGAAATCGCGGCGATCGGTGCGTGCCTTCCTGCCCGATCCGGTCGACGAATCGACCATACGCGCCATCCTCGAAGTGGCTTCGCGGGCGCCGTCCGGCACCAATATGCAGCCCTGGCGCGTCTATGTGACGTCGGGCGAGGTCAAGCAGCGGCTCACCGATGCGATCCTCGAATTCGGGGATTCGCGCCGAAAAGGCGAAATGGGACGAGTACAAATACTATCCCGACCAGTTCTTCGAGCCCTATTACGCGCGGCGGCGGGCCGTCGGCTTCGCGCTCTACTCGACGCTGGGAATCGGCCGGCGCGACGTCCACCAGATGCGCGAGCAGCACGACCGCAACTTCGTCTTCTTCGACGCGCCGGTCGGCATGATCTTCACCATCGACCGCCGCCTGAACCAGGGCTCGTGGATCGACTACGGCATGTTCCTGCAGAACATCATGGTGGCGGCGCGGGCAAGGGGCCTGCATACCTGTCCGCAGGCGGCCTTCGCGCCCTATCACAACCAGATCCGCCCGGTGCTCGACATCCCGCCGGAAGAGATCGTGGTCTGCGGCATGGCGCTCGGCTACGAAGATCCGAGCAAGCCCGAGAACCAGCTGCGCACCGAACGGGCGCCGCTCGACGAATGGGTCGTCTTTCGCGACAGGTGACGGGCGTCCCAGTCACGGGCAGTCGTTCACTCAGCCAGCATTGGCACGCGGGCGATGTCCCCCGACATCGCCCGCGGCCGCGAGTCCCCACTTCCCCCAGCTGCAACTCACGCGACTAAAAGGCGTAACGGAAACCGCCCATCACCTGGTGGGCGCGCACGTCGGTGCTCGATTCCGTTCCGTCGATCGCCGTCAGTCCGACATCCTCCACGTTGAAATAGCGATAGCCGAGCTCGACCGTCGCCTGGGCTGTTGAACGAATAGGAAAGCCCGCCGCCGATCTGCCAGGCAAAGCCGGTGCCCAAATCGTCCATGAACGTGCCGCCAAGCGAATCGACTCCCTGCTCCTGGAATTCGGCATGCCCGACACCGATGCCGGCGCCGACGTATGGCTTCAGCGGCCCCGGGCCGAAATCGACATAGCCGTTGACGAGGCCATAGAGCACGCCGGTGTGGCCGACCGCGTCGGGCTCGTCGAACGACAGCGCCCCGTCGATCACATGGCGGTCGATCTCGCTGCGCATGTAGCCGACCTCGATCTCCGCGCGCGGCCGCAACCCGCCGACGTCGAACTGGGTGCCGACGGCAAGGCCGCCGACCCAGCCCGTATCATATTCGTTGCTGACGTTGATCGGCGCCGCCAAGCAGGCTCCAGTCGGTGTCGAGCGGAAAGGCGGCGCCCAGTCGGGCGGCGATGTACCAGTTCGGCTCGGTACTTCGACGATGGCTGCCTCTACCGGCGGCGTCGGCTCGGCCACGTCGGCGGCGAAGGCCGCACCCTGCAGGCCGAGGACCATGATGGCCGAGACGGAAGCCAGGAGGCGAGGCGCCATTGACCTACCTTTTCAGTCTGCCACTCACACCCCAGGCCAAGACTATCCCCCTAGCGGCGGCGATTCGCCAGAGAAGATCGGCCCGAACAGGGGGTCGTTTCGGGTCGACTGTTGCGCAAAAACATCAGAATCACATCATCGCGGCGCATCGCCGCGACCCCTCGCGAACCCAAGCTGAAATCGGCCTCCCGGCGGCGCTCCATGAAAGCATTTGGTAACGATGCTGTTTCATATTTGAACAGCTGGGGACGGGAGTCTCTCAGCTGGCGTCCGACAGGCGCGTAACCCTCCACCCGCTGGGTTCTCGTGTTCTGTCGGGCGCGCAGGGGACTTTCGAGCCTCCTCATCCGCGCACGTCAACCAATTGATTAGCCTCGTACTCTTGTTGGTACGGTCGGCTGCCGCGCATGGCCGTGCGATAGTTCGCCATGCTGACCTGGGGTAAACTTTGGCAGCAGGCAGTGGGAGCTGCTTCCACCCCCCGCCAAGGGCTCCCACTGCTTTCCGGCCCGGCCGGAACTCGGCGCGGGCTCCCAGCAGCAAACAGACGTTTCATTGCGGCACAGTGCGACCTCCTTCCTTGGGCGTAGCCAGGTGGGGGTCAACTTACCTCTATTGCCTAGCGGATATCGGCTTCACCGGCGTTGATGATGCACTGGCGGTGAGTATAGCCTGTCCTTGCTTGCAGAATCAGTGGCCCGAAAAGGAGCCAGGCGGGTGGGGTTCCCCGGGCCGGACAATGCGAGCGGCGCGCGCGAGGAGGGGGTGCTAACCGATGAGGCCCCTCCCTGCCGCGCCTTTTTTCATTCCGGCGATTGGGACAGGCTGAGCCGCTGGGCGCCGCTCAAACGTCAGTCGAGCGAACGCCGTCAGACCGCTGTTTTCTTACGCGATCAGGCAAAGCTACCGAGCATATGCCCGCGCGAGGGCAGGTCGTAGGCCGTCGTCTGCCTCAGCTTGATGATCTCGGTCGCCGCCAGCAGGATCATTTCCCCCAGGTCGGCCTTCGTGAAGGCGTCCGGGTCCTTCGCCATATCCAGCAGCTCGGCGACGATGTCGCTCTGATCTTCCATCTCGATGCCCTCGCTCCTAACCCCGATGCAATCTAGAACCGCGGCTCCCGCGCCTCACGTCAGGCATTCAGCCTCTGCGCCCCCACCCTTCGGCTGAGGCTCAACCCTCGCGCTTAACCTTACCCGGTAGGGTTAAGTTAACGATTCGTTAGCGAAATCCCTAAAGCTCGGACATCAATGATCGGGGCGCGGGGAGCCACGGAGACGCGGCGGGGTCGCTGGGGAGCGTCTCCGCCTCGCGTCCCACCTTCGGGATCGACGGCGGCCGGCTGGCCGGGCGCGGTCTCCCAGCCGAAGACGCTGCGCCCGCCGACGAGGTGCGACTGGTCGCGCTCGCCGGCGACGAACTCCTTGAAGCTCGGGCCGGTGACGTAGCGCTCCAGGCGGCGCGCCTGCTCGTCGAGCCGGCCGAGGGCGGCGAGCTCCTCGCCCTGGCCGAGCCTGGCGCGCAGCAGCGCCGACTTCAGGACGCCGATCGTCTCGTCATAGACCTTGGTCGGGCACGGGGAAGGGATGCCGGTCCTTGCCGCCATGGGCCAGCGAGAAGCGCGCCGGATCGGAGAAGCGGCAAGGCGCGCCGTGAACGACCTCGGCCACCATGGCCAGCGCGCGCACCGTGCGCGCGCCGACGCCCGGCACCAGCAGCAGCCCCGCATAGTCCTGCGGCCCGCGTTCGGCGGCGGCCGCGAGGGCTGCCATGCAGGCGCCGCATGACGACGTCCTCCTCGCGAACGTCGTGATGGGCCGGCATCACCAGATGCGGCAGCGTCGGCTGCAGCGGGGCGGGCGGAGCGGCGCGTGCCGCGCTCCATGGCGGCCGCTTCGCGGACGATGCCGTCGGGGCCGAGCGCCTCCAGGAGATCGAGCTGGCCGCGGCGCGACGGCGCGGCGCGGCGGTCGGTCAGGTTGACGATCTCGCCCTGGGCGCGGCCCTCGATGGCGGCATGCGGCGCGTCGACGAAGTCGTCCAGGCCCTCGGACAGCCAATGGTAGCGGCGCGCCTGGCGCAGGTCGCCGTTCATGCCCTGCTGGACGACCACCCATTTCGCGTCGTCGGCGACGATGAAGCCGTGCAGATAGAGGTCGAAGCCGTCCTGTACGGCGGCGCTGTCGACCTTGGCGACGAGGCGGCTGGCGGTGGCCAGGCGGCCGCCGTCGAAGCCGACGCGCTCGCCGACCAGCGCGAGCTCGTGCGGCGTCTTGCGCGACTGGGCGCCGCGGCCGCCGCAGACATGCAGCCCGAGCTCGCCCGACATCGGGGCGAGGCCGCGCTTCAGCGCGCCGATCACGCTGGTGGTGATGCCCGAGGAGTGCCAGTCCATGCCCATCACGGCGCCGAAGGACTGGAACCAGAAGGGATGCGACAGGCGGCGCAGCAAGCTCGTCGCGGCCGTAGTGCTCGATCACCGCCTGGCAGATCAGCGCGCCGAGCCGGGCCATCCGCTGGCTGAGCCAGCGCGGCACCTTGCCGCCGTGCAGCGGCAGGTCGGCGCTTCCGGTCCGTCCAGCCAAGGCGGCTCCCTTCGTTTGGTCCCGACGACAGATATGGAGGCTCGGGTGGCGACGGTCAAATCGGCGTCAAGCCTGCTCGCGGCGCTGGCAGCAGCAACGCGCGCTTGAACGCGGCGCCAGCCTATGGAAGAAAGGGCCGAAGGGACGCGCCCCCGCGCGAACCGCACCTGGTCGCCTGCAAAAAGCGGCCCGGTCACGGTTGGCGAGGGGAGGTTCTTTTTGCGGGTGAATGATTCGCCGTGGGACGGTTCCGTCAACTCCTCGACCGTTGGAACACGCGTTCGCTGACGACCCAGTTCCTGCTGGCCGGCGGGCTCGCCTCGCTGCTCGCGATGGTGGTGGTCGGCATCCTGGTCAGAAACCTCATCGCCAGCCAGCGTCACCCAGAACTCGGCGGCGGCGACCGCGCTCTACGTCGACAGCGTGATCGCGCCGCTGCTGCCCGACATGCGGCCGGCCGACGTGCTGGACGAGACGGTCGCCCACGCGCTGGACGAGACGCTCGGACAGGGGCGCTCGGGCCGCCGGCTCTACTCGTTCCGCCTGTGGCGCAAGGACGGCACCATCCTCTATTCGAAGGAGAAGGAGCTGGTGGGCAAGACCTTCCCGCCGAGCGAAGACCTGAGGCGAGCCTTCACCGGCGAGCTGGTCGCCAATTTCGACGCCGTCGACGACCCGGAGAGCGAGGCCGAGATCGAAAGCGGCCTGCCGCTCCTCGAGATCTACAACCCGGTGCTGCAGCCATGGTCGGGCGAGGTGGTCGCCGTGTCGGAGTTCTACGAGGTCGCGCCCGACTTCCGGGCGAGCCTGCGGCGGGCGGTGCTGTGGAGCTGGGTGGCGGTCATCCTGATGACGCTCGGCTTCTTCCTGATCCTGTTCGCCATCGTGGTGCGCGGCAGCCGCAAGATCGACAGCCAGAGCCGCGCGCTGGAAGAGCGGGTGAGGGAGCTGTCGGACCTGCTCGGCCAGAACCAGGCGCTGCGCCTGCAGGGTGCAGCGCGCCTCGCAGCGAGCGACGGCGCTCAACGAGACGCTATCTCAGGCGCATCGGCGCCGACCTGCACGACGGCCCGGCGCAGATGGTGGCGCTGGCGGCGCTCAAGCTGGACAGCGGGGCGCTGGTGCGGCCGAACATGCCGGTCGCCGGCGCGCGAACGCGAGGTGAGCGCCATCAAGAGCAACCTCGACGAGGCGATGCGCGAGATCCGCAGCATCTGCAACGGACTGATGCTGCCGCAGATCGAGGCGGCCGACCTCGCCGGGCTGCTGACGCGCGCCGTGCGTGCGCACGAGGAGCGCACCGACACCAAGGTCGAGCTGTCGCTCTCCGACAAGCCGCCGGCGCTGTCGGCGCCGGCCAAGCTCTGCATCTACCGCTTCGTGCAGGAGGCGCTGAACAACGGCTTCCGGCACGGCGGCGGGATATCGCAGGCGGTCCGGCAGGGCTATGCGGCGGGGCGCCTGACGATCGAGGTCAGCGACCGCGGCCCGGGCTTCGACCTGGCGGCGACGCGGCCCGACGCGCTCGGCCTTGCCGGCCTTTCCGAGCGGATCGAGAGCCTCGGCGGGACACTCGGCATCGAGACCTCGGACGAGGGAACGACGGTCCGCATGTCGCTGAACGTGGAGGAGCTGGAGAAGATATGACGCCCACTATCAGGCTCGCGCTGATCGACGATCACCCGCTGTTCCGCGAGGGCGTGGCGCGGACGCTTTCGGAGATCGGCGGCTTTCAGGTCATCGGCGAAGGCAGCACGAGGGACGACGCGCTGCGCATCGCTGCGGAAAAGCGCCCCGACATCATGCTGATGGACATTTCCATGCCGGGCGGCGGGCTGAACGCGATCGCCCCGATCCTGCAGCAGAACCCGCAGCAGCGAATCGTCCTGCTCACCGTGTCCGAGGCGCGCGACGACGTCATCTCGGCGCTGCAGAGCGGCGCCAAGGGCTATGTGCTGAAAGGCGTCGGCTCGCGGGCGCTGGCCGACATCCTGCGGACCGTGGCGGCCGGGGAGAACTACGTCTCGCCGGCGCTGTCGGCCCGGCTGCTCTCCAACCTGTCGGCGTTGACAGCCGAAAAGCCGGTCACCGACCTGGTCGGCGAGCTCAGCGAACGCGAGCGCGCCATCCTGGAACTGGTCGCCGCGGGGCTTGAGCAACAAGCGCATCGGGCTGAAGCTCGATCTGCACGAGAAGACCGTCAAGCACCACCTGACCCGCATCTATGCCAAGCTCAAGGTGACCAACCGCACCGAGGCGGCCATGGCGCTTGCGCAACGCCGCCGACCGCGGCGGCGCGGGGGTTTCGCACACCTGAGCGTCAGCCGCGCATGCCGCGCAGCCTGGTCCGGTCGGCGCCGGTTGCGGGCCGATTGACGATGGTGCGACCGCGCGAATCCTTCATCTCGTAGCGCCCGTCGGTCACCGCCTCCTTCATGCCGTTCCGGTGCAGGACCTCGACATTGGACCCGTCGACCTTGACGCGGTCGCGGGTCGACGGATCCGACAGCCTGACCGCCGCTCGAACGGCGCCTTGCCCGCCGCGCCGCCCGAGCCGCCGACCGCCAGCGCGTGCGCTGCTGCCGGCGCCCGAGCCCTTGCCAGCGCCCGATCCTGGCCGGCGCCTTGGCCGCTACCCGAACCTTTCCCCTTGCCATTGTTCGAGCCCTGGCCGGCGCCCTTCGCGGGCCCATTGGCGTTTCCCTTGCCATTGCCTTTGCCATTGGCGTTCCCATTGGCTTGCCATTGCTTTTCCTTCGCTCTTGCCGCGCCACCTTCCTTGGCGTGCGCGGCGTCGGGCGGAAAAGGCGGCGAAAGGCCGATCGGACCGGCCAGGAGGGCAATGAGAAGAGCGGTCGCCGCGCGGCGCTGCCAGACGGCCAGCGATCGCGCCATCCCGATCTGGAGGCCTCCATGTCCATGGCTCGCTCCGCTGTCCCACATCATGGCGACAGTCGCTTCCAGGCGCCATACGGCAAGGGCCATACCCTTCCGCAGGCTTTCCGGCAACGCCCGCCGCCTCGCGCTGTTCCCTTGGTTCGCTGCGTCGGACCATTGCGCCCGCGGCCTTGGACCAACGGCCCTGCCGCGGCAGCGATCGGACGCCCGGGACGAGGGCTTTCCGGCCGCCGTGACGGAGCCGGCAGGTCAGCGGGTCGCCGTGAACAGGAAATAGTCGATCGTGCCGAACAGCCGGCCCGCCTTCGCCAAGTCGGCGATGGCGGCCTGCCAGGCGGCCAGCTCCTTCGGCGGAGATGGCGCCGTCCTTCTGTGCGTTCACGGCGACGCTGCCGAAATATTCCGCGCCGAGCGCCTGCGGAAAGATGACGACGCGGGTCGCCAGCGCCACCGAGCGGAAGCCGAGGTCGCCCAGCATCGACCGGAGCGTGCCGGGAAGCCAGCTCTGCGCGACGGCGGTGTCGGCCTCGTGCGCCATGGCCCGCCGGACGAGGGCGCGGTCGGGCAGGTTGACGGTGGTGGTGCCGAAATCCGGCTCGATGAGCGCCAGCGTGCCGCCCGGGCGCAGCACCCGCTGCATCTCGGCCACGGCGCTTCGGACGTCGTCCAGGTAGATGAGGAGCCGCTCGGCGCGCACGTGGTCGAAGGTGGCGTCGGGGTAGGGAAGCGCCTCGGCCTTGCCGACGCGGTAGTCGATGACGATGCCCGCCGCGGCAGCGCGCCGCCGGGCCTGGTCGATGAAATGCGCGCTGACGTCGATGCCGGCGACCGGCGGCGACGGGCCGACCCGTTCGGCGAGCCGCAGCGTCTCGAGGCCGAAGCCGCAACCGACGTCGAGCACGCGCGAACCCGGCGCGACCATCGCCCGTTCGATGGCCTTCAATTCCTGGAGCTCGGCGATGCCATCGAAGGCGACGAGGGCCTCGACGAAGGTGTCGAGATCGCCGACGCCGTCGATGGAGGTGAACGCGTGCAGGGACAGATCTTCCGTCACGGAGGCACCTCTCGATTTACTCGGCTGCCGGTCGCTTGCCCGTCCAGGCCTCCTCCAGCAGGTCGCGGATGATGGCGCGGTCGAAAGGGCGCGGGTTCGGATAGGGGTTGCGGGTCGCCAGCTCGGCAGCGCGGTCGAGGTCGCCGGCCTGCATGCCGAGGTCGCGAAGGCTCGACGGGGCGCCGAGGCGCCTGGCGAAATCATGGAGCCCCGGGCCGGGCGGGCCGCCGAGCAGCGTGGCGACCGGCTGCAGCAGCGGCCCGGCCACCTTGGCGTTGAAGCCGATCGTGTGCGGCAGCATGACGGCGTGGGTCTCGGCATGCGGGAGATCGAAGCTGCCGCCCAGCACGTGGCAGAGCTTGTGATGGAGCGACATCGCCACCTGGCCCAGCACGGCGCCGCACAGCCAAGCGCCGTACAGCGCCGTCTCGCGCGCGTCGATGTCGGCGGGGGAGGCGACGATGGCGGGCAGGGCGAGGTGGAGCGCCCGCAGGCCCTCGGCGGCCATCAGCGAGGCGATCGGGTTGCGGTCCTCGGCATAGAGGCCTTCGGCGGCATGCGCCATGGCGTTGAGGCCGCTGGTCACGCTGATCGCCTTCGGCAGGCCCAGCGTGAGCTCGGGATCGTAGAGCACCACTTGCGGAACGACCTTCGGGTCGCGCAGCGTGGTCTTCTCGCCGCCCTCGGTCTGGCCCAGGATCGGCGTCACCTCGGAGCCGGCATAGGTGGTGGGGATGGCGATCTGCGGCAGGCCGGTGCGCAAGGCCAGCGCCTTGCCGAGCCCGATCGTCGACCCGCCGCCCAGCGAAACGAGGCAATCGGCGCCGCTTTCGGTCGCTGCAGCGAGCGCTTCGGCCGTCGCCTCGACCGGGGTGTGCATGGCTGCGCCGGCAAAGGCGCCGGCGGCGAGCCCGCCCAGGCGATCGGCGAGCGCCTTGCCGGCAGCGGCCTGACCGGGCGTGGTCAGCACCATCGCCCGGCGGCAACCGAGCTTCGTCACCCAGTCGCCGACCTCGGCGCTGGCGCCGCGGCCGAACACGATGCGGGCTGGACTTCCCTGGTAGGTGAAGCCGAGCGGCTCGCTCATGTCACGAGCGAGGTCAGCAGCGCGTCGATGAAGCGCTCGTCGCGCGACAGGCTCTCGCGGATGATGTCGGACTGCCTGAGATAGGTCCCCTTCCGGCGCGCCTCCGCGTCGCTGCGGCACGGGCAGGCGAGGAGCGCCAGCGCGTGCTCCTTCTCGGCCTCGTCGAGCCTTGCGCGGTCGCGTTCCAGCTTGTCGACGCCGTGCGTGCGGCGCACCTCGCGCCATTGCTTGCGTCCGGCCTCTCCAAGCCAGGCCCGGCAGACGGGAGCCGGAAACGCCTGCGCGATCGCCTGCTCGACGCCGTCGAGGCGGCTGCAGGCCGCTTCGAACGCCGCGGCGGCCTGCTCGTGCCGGTCGATCAGCTCCTGGAGGGGCGTCGCGCCGTCGCCGGCGGCAAGGGCAGGTGCGGGCAGCGCGGCGGCAAGCGCGGCGGCCGGCAGCGCGAGGACGCGGCGGCGGGATGGTCCCGCGTCGGAGGGGTGTCTTGGGGCCATAGGGGCTCCTTCCTGCGATCATAACGGCCGCTCAGAGCGACCAAATTATCGCAAGATAACACGCACCTCGCCGGAGGTGTGTCAGGAGAGTTGCCGCCCGGACGACGTCAGGCTTGCGTCAGCACCTGTCCGAGGGGGAATCGGGCATGTAGACGGGGCAAGGCCCGGTGCCCGCATATTGCGAGTACAGAGCCGGCCCATGGGTCGGGCCCATATCATCGTACTGGCAGCCGGTGAGCGCCGCCAGCAAGCCGGCGACGGCCAGAATGAGCGCCAGGGGTTTGTTCCTCATTCTCGATCATCCCTTCGAAAATCGTCCCGGCGTAGAGCTTAGCCTGTGCGGGGCGTGATCGCGACGTGAACGGCGGCGAACCTTCGGCGAACAAAGGGAGTAGAAACGGTGGCTTCCGCTATGTCGAGCCGGCAAGCAGGCCGACCATCCATGCCAGGCCGGCATCCATCATCGCGGCGGCCGGGGCGACGGCGTTGAGCTCGAACGTCGGCAGCGCGAGCGGCGCCTCGAGCGCCACGACACTGAACCGCGCCGCATGCATGGCGACGAAGCGGCGCGGCAGGGCGGCGACCAGATCGCTGTCGGCGACGATGGCGAGGGCGAACATGAAGCTCGGGACCGTCAAGGCGATCCGCCGCGAAACCCCTTGCTCGGCAAGGCGCTCGTCGACGAAGCCGTGGGGGTCGCCGGTGACCGAGACCACCACGTGCTGCTGGGCGCAGTAGCGGTCCAGCGTCGGGTCTTCGGCGAACGGATGACCAGCGCGCGCGGCGATGACGAAATCCTCGTCGTAGATCCTGCGGACGTGAAAGCGCGCCGGCACCTGGCCGGACGGGATGACGGCGACGTCCATGGTGCCTGATTCGAGTTCGGCGAAGACGCCCCGCCAGGCTCGTTCGGGTGAAGTTTCGCCTGGGGAGGGAAGCAATTGGCGGAGCGCGATGTCGACGCCTTGGGCACGCTCGCGCAACGTGGCGAGAAGCGGCGAGAGGAACGGAGCCGAGGCGCCGTCGGGCGCGCCGATCGTGAAGCGCCGCGTCGAGGTCGCGGGGTCGAACGGCTCGGCGGTGGAGACGACGCTCCGCACCCGCGCCAGAATCTCGGCGATCGGCGCGGCCAGCTCCAGCGCCCGCGCCGTGGGGATGACGCCCTTGGGCGTCCTGACGAACAGCGGGTCGTTGAGCAGTCGGCGCAGGCGGCCGAGGCCGTGGCTGACGGCTGACGACGTCAGGCTCAGCCGGGCGGCCGCGCGCCCGACATGGCGTTCGCCCAGGACGACCTCGAAGAGGACCAGCAGATTGAGGTCGATCCGAGCAAGGTTAATCTTGTTCAGCATAATGCTGAGAACATATCATTGGATTCATCGCGCTTGAAGTGCGATCTCATCAGCGCAGCCAACTTGGCTTCTTCAAGGAGGAAATTCGATGCCTCAATCAGCACCTTCGACCCGCTCCGAGCTGGACCGGGTGGTGGCCACACTCGTTCGCCGCTCGGCAGACGGCAACGCTGCCCTGATGTGCGGTGATATAGACAACTATACAAATCTGGTCCCGCGTTCGGCGGATTTCCTGCTGATGTCGCCGTTCGGCGGCGAGCCGACGCGCGCCGCGGACTTGACGAAAGAGCGCGTCGAGGCGATGGGCCGGTTCTTCCGGAACGGCAGCTTCGAGCAGGAACTCGTCCAGGCCTTCAGCTCCCCCGAAATGGTGGTGCTGGCGATCATCGAGCGGCCGCATGTCGAGGTCGGCGGCCTTGCCGCCCAGGACTGGGCATTGCGCGTCACGCTCGTCTATCGGCGCGACGGCGACGAGTGGCGGCTGGCTCACCGGCATGCCGACCCGCTGGCAAAGGGCGTCACCCTGGAGCAGGCGGCCGCCATCACCCTCGGACAGGCTGCCTGAGGGCGAGGAGGCGAGCGTCAGCGCTGCTTTTCGGACTGCAGCCGGCGCTCCAGGTAGCCGACCAGCCGGACCATCGGCCACAGGAAGATGACGTAGATGATCGCCGCGCCGATCAGCGGCGACGGATTGGCGTAGAGCGCCTGGGCGTCGTTGGCCTCCTTCAGGAGCTCCGGCAGCGCCACCGTCGATGCGAGCGAGGTGTCCTTGAACATCGACACGCAGTTGCTGGTCGTCGGCGGGATCACCACCCGCACGGCCTGCGGCAACACCACCTTGCGCAGCGTCAGAAGGAAGGGCAGGCCAAGGGCCTGCGCGGCCTCGAACTGCCCCTTGGGGATGCTCTCGATGCCCGAACGAAAGACCTCGGCCGAGTAGGCGGCGAGCACGATCGTGAAAGCGGTGACGGCCGAAGCCCAGGAGGACAGCCGAATGCCCAGGAAAGGCAAGGCGTAGTAGATGAGGATGAGGACGACCAGCATCGGCATGGCGCGAAAGATGTCGATGTAGATCACCGCCAGATAGCGGATCGCCTTGGGCGCGTAGAGGCGGACGATGCTGATCAACAGCCCGGTCGGGACGCCGATGCCGATGGCCATCAGGCCGAGCAGCAGCGTGTTGACGAAGCCGCGCAGCAGAGCGGGCAGGGCGGACCACAGGACCTCTGCGTTGAAGAAAGTATCGATCAGGGACATCTTCGCCCTCGACTGGCTGGGGGACAGGGCCGATACGAAACGTGCCGGCGCGAGGCCGGCACGTGGTCACGCTTTTTCGAAATGCCCTCAGGCCTTGGGCATGCTCGCCTCGGTGACCGTCGAGGAGCCTTCGGGCGCCTTGGTTCCGAACCACTTCTCGTGGATCTTCTGCATGGTGCCGTCCTTCTTCATCTCGGTCAGCGCGTCGTTGATCTTGCCGAGCATGGGATGATCCTTGGTCATCATCAGGCCGTACTGCTCGCCTGTCTTGATGGGCTCGCGGACCTCCAGCCCCTTCATCTTGGTGAAGGCGTATTGCATACCCGGGAATATCGCTGATCACCGCATCGACACGCCCCGCGGTGAGGTCGAGCAGCACGTCCTGCTGGGTGTTGTAGCCCTTGACCTCGGCATACCCGTTTTCGGCCTGATGCTCCTTGGCCCAGGTCTCGCCGGTCGAGCCCGACAACACGCCGACGATCTTGCCCTTGAGGTCCTTCAAGCCCTTGACGTCGCTCTCTTTCTTGACCGCGACGCCCATGTCTGCGTCGTAGTAGGGCTGGGTGAAGGACTGCGACTTCAGGCGCTCGGGCGTGATGGTGATGGACGAGATCGCGACGTCGATGCGGCCCGAGCTGGTGGCCGCGAACAGCGGCTGGAAGTCGTAGCCGGCGACGTTGACGTTCATGCCGGCGCGCTTCGCCGCCTCGGTGACGATATCGACCTCGAAGCCTTCGAAATTGCCGCTTTCCGCCTTGAACTCGAAGGGCGGATTGTTCGGGTAGGAACCGACGTTCAGGGTTTCCTGGGCGATGGCGATGGACGGGCCGGCGGCAAGGCCGATGGCTGCGGCGACAAGCAGGAGGCGGCGATTGACGTTCATATTCGTTCCCTCTGGTTCGTTGACCGGACGGGTTCCTCCCGCACGGCATTGCTTGCCGCCTCGCTGCTTGCGAGGCGTCAAATCCTCACGTCGAGCAGGCGATCGACCGCCGTGCCGACCTGCTCGGCGCTGCGGCAGACGCACATGCGCAGGAATCGCGAAGCGGCGCTTCCGAACAGGTCGCCCGGCGCCAGGCCGACATGCGCCTGCTCCAGGATGCGCGCGCAGGCCTGGCGGGCATCCGCCTCGCCGTCGAAGGCGAAGAAGGCGTACATGCCGCCGCGCGGCTTGGCCGGCAGCACGATGCCCGGCACCTGCGGGAGCTTCTCATAGGCGATGTCGAGGCCGGTGCGGATGCGCTGCTTGATCTCGGCGACCAGCGGCTCGCCATGCAGGATGGCGGCGGCGGCGCCGGCCTGGATCGCGCCGGCGGTGCCGCTGTTGACGTATTGCGTCATGGCGCCCAGCTGGTCGGCGACGCCGGAGGGGTGGGTGAGCCAGCCGACGCGCCAGCCGGTCATCGCCCAGGCCTTGGAGAAGCTGTTGACGGAGAGCACCCGGTCGCCGTCCTCGGCCACCTGAAGGATGGACGGGGCGACATCGCCGTCGAAATAGAGGCGGCCATAGACCTCGTCGGAGACGATCCAGATGCCGGTGCGACGGCTGAATTCGAGCAGCGCGGTCATCTCCTCGCGCGTCGCGGTCCAGCCGGTCGGATTGCAGGGCGTGGAGAGGAAGATCGCCCGCGTGCGCGCGTCGCAGGTCGCGAACAGGCGGTCGAGGTCGAGCCGCCAGTCGCCGTCGAAGTCGAGCGCGAAGGGGCGCGGCTCGCCGCCGATCAGGTGGATGGCGTTGTGGATGTTGGGCCATTGCGGCGCCAGGTAGACGACGTTGGTGCCGAGATCGACCAGCAGCTCCAGCGCCAGATAGAGGCCCTGCATGCCGCCCGGCGTCACCGTCGTGCGCTCGATGGCGATCGGCTGGCCGTGCAGCCGGCTCTGATAGTCCGACAGCGCTGCAGTGAGCGGGCCATAGCCGCGCATGTCGGGGATGTAGAAGGTCAGGCCGTCGTCGAGCGCTGCCTTGGCGGCGTCGCGGATGAAGGCGGGGGTCACCACGTCGCCCTCGCCGTACCAGAGGGCGATCACGTCGCCGAGCTCGCGGGCCCGCATGGCGAGATTGGCGATGGTCTCGGTGTGCAGGTCGCGGACCTGCGCGCGAATGCCGTCGAATGCGTAGCGCGCCTTGGTCACGGATGTCGACTGAGGCGGCATGAACGACACGAGCGGCACCCTCCGGGGGCGAGGGGGAGAGCTGAGTGTCGCTGACGAGCTGCCATCCCTCGAAGACCAACCAACGCCGGGAATGATTATCCGAAGCGACGCGCTTTGCAAGGCAAAAGTTTTAAGCTTAAAGATTTGGGGCCGGCGCCCGTCAGGTCGTCCTGTCGCGGTCGCGGGCGGCCTCGAACGCCGCGCCTGCGGCGCCGCCGAGGAACATCGCGTCGCTGGAAAGGATGACCAGGCTGACGCCCCTGCCGAGCCATCGCCTGGCGTCCTCGGGGGTGGCGCAGAAGATGCCGACCGGCTTGTCGGCGCCGCGGGCCGCGGCGATCACCGTGTCGATGGCCTCTGCGAGCCTGGCTGCGCCGCCGGCGCCGAGCGCGCCGATCGACACGGAGAGGTCTCCGGGGCCGATGAACACGAGATCAATGCCCTCCGTTGCGGCAATCGCGGCGGCGTTCGCCAGGCCTTCGGCGGTCTCGACCTGGACCGCTGCCAAGGTGCGGTCGTTGGCGACGGCCAGATGGTCGAAGATGCGATAGCCGTAGCCGGAGGCGCGGCCCGGCCCGACGCCGCGCTCGCCGGCCGGCGGGTAGCGGATCGCCTTCACCGCGGCGGCGGCCTGGGCGGCGGTCGAGACGCGGGGCACGAGGACGCCGGCGGCGCCGCCGTCGAGCGCGGCGGCGATCGGCTCCGGCGCGTGGCCGGGCACACGGACGATCGCCGGCACCCGATGGCAGTCGGCGGCGCGCAGCATCGCCTCGACGGTGTCGCGGCCCATCTGAGAATGCTCCCAGTCGATGCACAGGAAGTCCGGGCCGGCCAGCGCCAGCACCTCCACCGCGACAGGGTGAGGGATCGCGGCGAAGGCGCCGACGAGCGTCTCGCGGGCCAGGCAGCGGTGACGGAATTCTTTCATCGGAACGCATCCCTGCAAGCGGGACGCCACCTTAGCATGCTGCTATTTCATGCTTGAAATAAATTCCGGTCCTCGTAGCGTGCGCTATCCTGGAGGAGCATCCCCGCATGAAACCGCACCCGCTCAAGGGACCCAACCGGCTGAAGCTCGGGGTCTTCTCGACCAACGCCGACGGCGGCCTAGCGATCACGGACGTGCCGGAGCGCTGGCAGGCGCGCTGGGCGGACAATCTGACGGCGGCGCAGATCGCCGACCGGGCCGGCCTGGAATTCTTCCTGCCGATCGCCCGCTGGAAGGGTTTTGGCGGCAGGAACCGGGTGCGCGAATGGTCGTTCGAGACGTTCACCTGGGCGGCGGGCCTGGCCACCGCGACCGAGCGGATCGGGCTTTTCATGACCGTGCACGTGCCGCTCGTCCACCCGCTCTATGCGGCCAAGGCGCTGGCGACGGTCGACCACATCAGCCATGGGCGCGCCGGGCTCAACATCGTCTGCGGCTGGAACCCCAAGGAGTTCGGCATGTTCGGCACGCCGCTGGTGGAGAAGGGCTACGACCAGGCCGCCGAATGGCTGGACATCCTGGAAAGGCTCTACGCCGCCGACGCGCCGTTCGACCACGACGGAACCTATTATCGCATGACGCAGGCCGTCAGCCGGCCGGCCAGCCTGCAGGCGCCGCGGCCGGTGACGATGAACGCCGCCTTCGGCGACCCGGGCCGCACCTTCGCCGCGGCCAAGTGCGACTACCTGTTCACCACCTTCTCCGAACTGGACGATGCCGGCCGGCATGTCGCGGACATCGGCGCCAGGGCCGCCGCCAATGGCCGCGAGGTCGGCTGCTATACGGTGCGCGCATGTGGTGTGCCGGCCCACCGATGCCGAAGCGAGACTGCCTATTACGAGCGCTATGCGGTGACGATGGCCGACCATGAGGCGGTCGACGCCCACATGGCGGGCAAGAAGGAGTTCTCGCAGTCGCACGACCCGCACGCCTACGACGTCTACCGTCAGCGCTTCGCCGGCGGGGCAGGCACCTACCCGCTCATCGGCTCGCCGGAGACGATCGCCGAGACGATGATGGCGATCGCCGACAAGGGCTATCAGGGGATCGCGCTGTCCTTCGTGAACTACACGCAGGAGCTGCCCTATTTCTGCGACACGGTGCTGCCGATCCTGGCGAGGGCCGGCTATCGCGGCTAGCTCCGCGCTGGCGCGCCGTGCCGCGCCAGGATCTCGCCGAGCACGCGGTCGAAGCGGTCGATCTCGGCCAGCGTGTTGTAGTGGACCAGCGAGACCCTGACCGCGCCGGTCTCCATCGAGAGCCCCAGCCGAGCCATCAGGCGCGGCGAGAACATATGGCCGTCGCGGAGCCCGATCTCGGCCTTGCCCATCTCCTCGGCCAAAGTCTGCGGGGTGATGCCGGGGATGTTGAAGCAGAAGGTGGGGACGCGGTGGGCGAGCCTTTTTTCGTCCGAGACGCCGTAGATCACCGCGCCATGGCGCTTCAGCACGGCCAGCATGCGTCGGCCGAGCGTCGTCTCGTAGTCGCGGATCGCCGCCATCGCGCTGGCCAGGGCCTCGCGCCGCCCATTGGAGCCATCGGGGAGGAAGCGGCGGCCGAGGTCCTCGAGATAGCGGACCGCGGCGTCCATGCCGGCGACGTTCTCGTAGCAGAACGTGCCGACCTCGATCTTGTAGGGAGGAACGTCGGGAATGAAGTCTTCCTTGAAGGTCGGCAGCCGCTCGAGCGCTTCGTAGCGGCCCCACAGAAAGCCCATGTGCGGCGAGAAGTTCTTGTAGCCCGAGCAGACCAGATAGTCGCACTGCCATTTCTGGACGTCGATCAGCGCGTGCGGGCCGTAGTGGACGCAGTCGAGGAACACTTCGGCGCCGACCGCGCGCGCCAGCCGGCCGACGCTCGCCACGTCGACCATGGTGCCGATCGAATGGGCGGTGACGGTGCAGGCGACGATGCGGGTGCGCTCGTTGAGCAGCGGCTCGAGATCCTCGACATGCAATTCGCCGTCGTCGCGCATCCGCCACCAGACGATCCTGGCGCCCTCCAGAGCGAGCCAGGCGGCGATGTTGGCGTCGTGGTCCATGTCGGTGATGACGATCTCGTTGCGCTCGCCGAGCAGGCTGCCGATGCCGACGCTGACCAGGCGGATGAACGAGGTGGCGTTCATGCCGAAGGAAATCTCCTCCGGCCGGTAGGCGTTGACGAGCATCGCCACGCTCTCGCGCGCCGCCTCGATGCTGCGGTCGACGCCCTGGCTGTGCCGATACTTCGCCATGCGCTGCACGTTGAACTCGACCAGGTGGTTGGCGACCGCGTCGACCACCGCCTGCGGGACCTGGGCGCCGCCGGCATTGTCGAGGAAAATGAAGTCTCCGGCGTTGCGGAGCGCCGGGAACATGGCGCGGATCTCCTCGACGGGGAAGGCAGTGGTCTTCGGATGGTGGTTCACGCGCGTCTCCAGGCGGGATCGGGTGGACTGCAATGCCGGCCGGGACACCTCGACGGCGGCCCGGCCGGCAGCGGGTCGGCTACTTGGCGAGCTCTGCCTTGATCTTGTCCACGTCGGCCGCGCTCATCTCGCCGACGGTCGTCACCTGGCCGTCCTTGATGCGCCACAGGCGGAACGGGCCGGTGATGTCGCCGTACTGGTCGAAGGTGACCGGCCCGATGACGCCCTCGTACTTGATCGGCTTGCCTTCCTTGATGAGGGCGAGCGCCTTGGCGAACTCGTCCTTGCCGGCGTAGATCGGCTCGCCGCCCTCGGCGACCACCTCGGGGATGGCCTTCTTGATGGCCGCGGCGTCGCCTTTGCCGGCCTTGGCGGCGGCCAGGGCGACGATGGCGCCGGCGTCATAGGAGCGGTCGGCCGCCGGAGCGTCGGGCTTGATGCCGCCGGAGAAGGATTCATAGTTGGCGTTGAAATATTCGGTCGACTTGGTGGACGTCGTGCCGGACGAGGTGCCGAAGGCGTCGTTCAGATACTGGGCGCCGACCGCGTCGATGAAGTCGGAGGAATTCATGCCGTCGTTCATCAGGAACTTGGCCGGGCCGCCGCCGGAGATCCAGGCGCGCGCCACGGTGGCGCCGTCGACCGGGTAGCTGACCAGATAGAGCGCCTCCGGCTCGCCGGCCATGGCGGCGGTCGCCTCCGCGGCATAGCTCGCCTGCTTCTCGTTGTAGGGGGTTGTGGAGGTGATGGTGCCGCCAAGCTTGGTGAAGGCGTCGGAGAACTCCTTGACCATGTTGACGCCGAAATCGTTGTTGACGTGGATGATGGCGAGCTTCTTGAGCCCCTGGTCGATGGCATATTTCGCCGCCGCGGTGCCCTGCAGCGCATCGGAGGTGATGGTGCGGAAGAAGACGCCGTTGGTCTTGCCCTGCTTGCCGAGCTCGGTGAGGGTCGGCGAGGAGGAGGCAGGCGACACCTGCACGACGCCGGCCGGCGCGGTGACCGAGGTGAGGATCGGGATCGACACCGACGAGATGATGCCGCCGATGACGACCGGCACCTTGCCGATGTTGACGAGCTGCGTGGCCTGGTCGACGGCGACGTTGCCCTGGCTCTGGCTGTCGCGGGTGTCGGTCACCAGCTTGCAGCCGTCGACGCCGCCCGCCTCGTTGAAGTCGCGGAAGGCCATCTCGACCGATTTCGCGCCGGCCTGGCCGTAGGCGCCGGCCGGGCCGGTGAGCTCCATGACGAGGCCGATGGTGATGTCGCAATCGGCCGACAGGGCCGGCGTCGCCGACAGGCCGCCGACGACCAGGATTGCGCTGGCAAGTGACATGCTTCTCATGGCTTGGTTCCCCTTCCTTTTGCTTGGATTTTTCAACTGGCTTCCTTGTTCAAATTGTACTTCATGATCGACCCGTGGCGCCCGGTCCGGTCGCGCTCGAGGGCGTAGACGTCGCCGTCGAGCGCGCTGGCCTCGGCGAGGACCGCCGCGAGGTCGTCCTCGTCCCGCCGCGTCAGGCGGATCGATGCGATTGCGGCGTTGGCGGCGAGATGGGAGCGGTTGCGGGCGCCGACGATGACGGCCGCGACTCCCGGGCGCGCCAGCATGGCCGCGCTGGCGACGGTCGCGATGTCGGCGCCGTGGCGATCGGCGATCCGCTTCAAGGTGGCCAGCAGGGCCTGGAAGAAGTCCCAGCCGCCCAGCTCGTCGATGATCAGCCTGTACTTGACCAGCGAGCGGTTCTCCAGGTCCTGGGAGGGCTCCGCCGCGCCGAGCCACCGCTCGCCGAGGAACCCGCCTGCGTTGGTGCCGTAGCAGAAGATCGCCACGCCGTGGTCGGCACAGGCGCCGACCATCCGCTTCTCGGGGCGGCGATCGAGGAGCGAGTACTGAACCTGCATGGAGGCGAGCGGCACGCCCGCCTCGATCATCGCCAGCATGTGGTCGGTGTCGAAATTGGTGCCGCCGACCTTGTGGATCTTGCCGGCGCGCCGCAGCTCGTCCAGCCACAGCGCCGTCTTCAGCCAGCGGTCGCTGTCGTAGTCCCACCAATGGAACTGCACCAGGTCGAGCCGTTCCATGCCGAGCCGCCGCAGCGACTGGTCGACGACGCGCTCGATGTCGGCCTTGGCGACGCGCGGCAGGATCGCCAGGTCGGGGACGCACTTGGTGTGGACCTTGACGCGCGCCAGCGCTGCGTCGCCGCGCAGGTCGCGGTAGCGCGGCGCGGAAGCGGCCGATCAGCTCCTCGACGCCGGTGTAGATGTCGGCGCAGTCGAAGGTGGTGATGCCGGCGTCGGCGAACGCCACCATGTCGGCGACGGGATCGTCGCTGACCAGCGTGCCATGGCCGTTCGCCATCTGCCAGCCGCCGCGGATGACCCGCGAGATCTCGTAGTCTGGCGCAAGCGCGATCCTCTGCATGCCGGCCTCAGTCTCCATGCAGCGGCACCGCCGTGGTCTCGGCATGGCTGAAGCGACGCAAGCCGAGCCGGGTGATGCGCAGGCGCGTCGTGCAGTGGGGGTCCGGACAGGCGATCTCCGCGTCGGTGGTCATCCAATCGTTGGGGTGCGTCGGGCGCTGCTTGGCGGCCAAGAGCGGCAGCGCCGAGGCGAGCGCGTAGATGGAGATCCCCTGGCCCGGGGGCAGGTGCAGCATCTCGCCGCGCAGCTCGAAATGGTCGCCGACCTTGGCGCCGCAATAGATCGGCCCGCCTTCCGGGGCGACCACCTCGACCCGCAGGTCGTAGAGCTCGAAGCTGTCGTCCTTGTCGTCAGCCATAGGCCTGCCTCCTCTGCTCGGCGTCCTCGGCGTCGAGGCGCCCGCGGATCAGGTTGAAGGAACGGGCGATGTCGTCGGTCAGCGCCTTCACCGAGGCGCGCTCGTCGCCGCGCTCCAGCGCTTCGATGAGCGCCCAGTGGTGGCGGGTCGCGGGGGTGTCGTGCGCCGCGTCGTGGAGCTGCGCGGCGGCGCGCACATAGGGTCCGGACTGGAGCCAGAGGCTCTCCACGATGGGCAGCAGCACCGCCGACCCGGCAGCGCGGTAGAGGTGGAAATGGAAGTCGTGGTTGAGCTCGGAGGCGCGGCGGGCGCGGCCGTCGCCGTCCAAGCCGTCATATTCGACGGTCAGCCCCCGCAGGCGCTCGAAGTCGGCGGTGCCGAGGTTGGGCAAAGCGAGCGCGACGATCTGGCCCTCGATCAGCCGCCGGGCGCGCGCCAGGTCGTCGAGACGCTCGCGCGTGATCAGCGGCACGCGCACCGAGCGGCTCGGCAGCGCCTCCAGCGCCTGCTCGGACACCAGGCGCCCCAACGCCTCGCGGACCGGCATGGTGCTCGTCTGCAGGGACTCGGCCAACTCCTGGATGCGCAAGGTCTCGCCCGCGTCGAGCAGGCCGTGAATCAGCGAGCGCCGCAGCTCGGCATAGACGCGGTCCTGCAACGTCTCTCTAGCGACTGGGGAAAGGACGGTGCGGCGGCTCATGGGCGGGCCGCCGAGCGGCGCATCGGCCCGGCGCTGTGTGGATGGAAGGAGCGGACGCAACGGGGACGCATAGGTCGAACCTCCGACCTCGATTTTCTACTTGCAATCGACGTGAAGTGTAAAGTTTGATCACAAATCATCCATCACAATTCGGTGGAGGCTCTTGGTTTGACGCGGTCGCATCCGGCAGAGCAGGACAGCGTTGCGACGCCGCTGATCGCGGCACGCAACGTCAGCCGCGTCTTCGGCGGCCTGCGCGCCGTGGATTCGATGTCGATCGCGCTTTGCAGCGGCGAGCTGGTGGGGCTGATCGGGCCGAACGGAGCCGGCAAGACGACGCTGTTCAACCTGCTGGCGGGAACGCTCGCCCCCAGCTCGGGCGCTGTCGAGGTCGCCGGGCACGATCTGTCGCGCCATGGCCCGGAAAAGCGCATCGCGCTGGGGGTCGGCAGGACGTTCCAGATCCCGCGCCCGTTTCCGGAAATGACGGTGCTCGAAAACGTGCTGACGGGGGTCCAGGGGCAGGCCGGCGAGCGCCTGTGGCTGAATTTCGTGGCGCCCGGCCGGGTGGCCGCCGAGGAGCGGCGGGCGGTCGAGAAGGCGAGGGCGCTGCTCGAATTCCTCACCCTGTCCCATCTCGTGCACGAGCCCGCCCGCATCCTCTCGGGAGGCCAGCGCAAGCTGCTTGGAGCTGGCGCGCATCCTGATGGCCGACCCTGCCGCGATCCTGCTCGACGAGCCGGCCGCCGGCGTCAATCCGGCCTTGCTCGAGCTGATCATCGATCGCATTCTCGAGCTCAATGCGCGAGGCACGGCGATCCTCCTCATCGAGCACAACATGGACATGGTTTCGCGGCTTTGCGACCGGGTCGTGGTGATGGCGGCAGGGCGCTTCCTCACCGAGGGGCCTCCCGCGGCGGTGTCGCGCGACCGCGCCGTGATCGACGCCTATCTCGGCGGCAGCGCGGCATGAGCGCCCGGGCCCGCACCGCGCTCGCCACGTCGGCGCTGGTCGCCGGCTACGAGCGCGACCTGCCGATCGTGCGCGGCGTCGACTTCGCGGTGGCACAGGGCGAGCTGGTGACCATCCTCGGCCCCAACGGCGCCGGCAAGTCGACCTTCGTCAAGGCGATCGCCGGCCTGGTGCCGGTGTTTTCCGGTACCGCCTCGCTGGGCGACATCGAGATCACGCACCTGCCCGTCCATCAGCGGGTCCGCCACGGCCTCGCCTTCGTGCCGCAGACCGAAAACATCTTCGCTTCGCTGTCGATTGACGACAATCTACAACTCGCCGCCGATATCCTGCCGAAAGCCGAGCGGCGCGCTCGCATCGCCGAGGTCAAGGACCGGTTTCCCGACCTGGCGGCGCGGCCGTCGCGACGCGCCGGCCAGCTTTCCGGCGGCCAGCGGCAGATGCTGGCGGTGGCGCGGGCGCTGATCGCCAAGCCCTCGCTGCTCGATTCTCGACGAGCCTTCGGCGGGGCTGTCGCCGAAGATCGTCGCCGACGTCTTTCGTCAACTGCAGACGATCAACAAGTCCGGCGTGACGATCGTGCTGGTCGAGCAGAACGTCAAGGCGGCGCTGGGGATCGCCGATCGGGCGACGATCCTGGTCGAAGGCCGGGTGAAGCACGAAGGCCAGGCCGCCAGGCTGGCCGACGACCCGCTCGTCGCCGAGCTCTATCTCGGCGTGCGCCCGGCGGAGGCTGCGGCGCCGCCATGAACCCGCAATTCATCATCGACGGGCTCGTCGCCGGCTCGATGATCGGGCTCGGCGCGATCGGCGTCACGCTCACCTATTCGATCCTGCGGTTCGCCAATTTCGCGCATGGCGAGTTCATCTCCTGGGGCGCCTACCTGGCGCTGACGGTGGCCGGCGCGCTCGGCGCGCTGGCCGGCAGCCTGCTGGAGCCGATCGGCCCGTTCTCGTTCGGCTGGGCGCTGCCGATCGGCACGGTCGCGGCCCTCGGCGTTGACCGGCGGGCTGGCGCTCGTCGTCGACCGGCTGCTGTTCGGGCGGCTGCAGGGCCGACCGCAGCAGCGTGATCATCATGGTCATGGCGAGCTTCGGCGCGGCGCTGACCTTGCGCAGCCTGCTCGAGTTCATCTTCACCTCCAAGCCCGTCTACTACACCAAGGCGCTGCAGATCGCGCTGCCGCTCGGCGGCGGGGTCAGGGCCACGCCGGACCAGCTGCTGTCGCTGGCGGTGGCCGCGGCGCTCGTGCTTTCCGTGCATCTCCTGTTGACCCGCACCGCCATGGGCCGCGCGATGCGCGCGGTCAGCGAGAACCCGGCGCTGGCCGGCCTCGCCGGGGTCGAGGTCCGTCGGGTGATCCGCGCGGTCTGGCTGCTGGGCGCCGGGCTCGCCGGCGATCGCCGGCGTCACCGCCGGGCTCTCTGGTGCAGATCCGCCCGCAGATGGGGCTCGACCTCCTGTTGCCGCTGTTTGCGGCGGCGATCCTCGGCGGCATCGGCAGCGTTCCCGGCGCCATGCTCGCCGGGCTCATCGTCGGCCTCGCCGAGGCGGTGGCCGTGCAGGCGATCGGCGCCGCAATGGCGCGCGGCCATCGCGTTCGCGATCCTCGTTGCTGGTGCTGCTCCTCAAGCCGCAAGGGCTGTTCGGGAGGGCCGAATGAGCGTCGAGCTGCTCGCCTACGTCGCCTTCTTCCTGACCATGGCGCTGACCTACGCGATCATGTGCCTCGGCCTCAACGTGCAATGGGGCCAGACCGGGCTGTTCAACGTCGGCGTCGCGGGGTTCGTGGCGATCGGCGCCTATGCCTCGGCGTTGCTCACCACGCCCGACGACCCCAACCGGCTCGGCGGTGCCGACCTGCCGATCGCCGTCGGCTGGATCGGCGGCGCCCTTGCCGCCGGGTTCGTCTCGTTCCTGATCGGCGCCCTGACGATGCGGCTCAGGGCCGACTACCTGGCGATCGCCACCTTCGGGGTCGCCGTCACCGTCCAGCTCGTCGCGCTCAACCTCGAGCCGATCACCGGCGGACCCTTCGGCATCGGCTTCATTCCGCGGCCCTTCGCCGCCTGGGCGGGCGACCCGCTCGTCTTCAGCCTCGCGCAATCTCGCGCTGCTGGCGGTCGTCGTGGCGGCGCTCTATCTGGCGCTGGAGAAGCTGCTGCGCAGCCCCTGGGGCCGGCTGCTGCGCGCCATCCGCGAGGACGAGCTGGCGGCGCGAACGCTCGGCAAGAATGCGACGGCGTTCCGCCTCCAGGCGTTTGCCATCGGCGGCGGCATCATGGGGCTGGCCGGGGCCGCGCAGGGCCACTTCATCGGCTTCATCGCGCCGGAGAACTACACGCCGATGCTCACCTTCCAGGTCTGGGCGATGCTGATCGTCGGCGGCTCGGGCAACAATCGCGGGGCGATCCTCGGCGCGGTGCTCGTGTGGGGCATCTGGGCGGCGTCGGCAGGCCTGATCTCGGCGGTCTTCCCGCCCGCCGAGCAGGCCCGCGCCGCGTCGCTGCAGATCGTCACCATCGGCGTCGCGCTGTGCGCCATCCTGCTGCTGCGGCCGCGCGGCATACTGGGCGAGGCGCGCGTGGTCTCGCGCCATGTCGAGGGGCTGCAGGCGGACGAAGGCCGGACGAGCGGCGATGACATCAACGGAGCAGTCGGCCGTGCCGAAAACACCTGAACGCTTCCAATTCGCCGGCGGCCCGTCGATCAGCAGGCTGGTCTGCGGGCTCTGGCAAGTGGCGGACATCGAGAAGGACGGCGACGCTGTTCGACCCCGAGCGCGGCGCCGACCTGCTCGCCGACTATGCCGAGGCGGGCTTCGACACGTTCGACATGGCCGACCACTATGGCAGCGCCGAGCTCATCGCGGGGCGCCTGCTGGCCCGCCACGGCGCGGGGCGCCGGCCGGTGGCTTTCACCAAATGGTGCCCCGAACCCGGCCCGATGACGGCCGAGATCGTGCGGAAGGGCGTCGAGGAGCGGCTCGACCGGCTCGGCGTGGAGCGGATCGACCTCCTGCAGCTCCACTGGTGGACGTTCGAGCATCCGGCCTGGCTCGACGCGCTTCACCTGATGGCCGACCTCAAGGCGCAAGGGCTCGATCGGCGCGCTCGGCGTCACCAATTTCGACGCGGCGCATCTGCGCGTCGCGCTCGCCGACGGCATTCCACTCGCTCACCAACCAGGTCTCGTTCTCGCTCGTCGACCGTCGGGCGGCCGGCGACCTCTCGGCGCTGTGCGAAGAGAAGGGCGTGAAGCTGCTGGTCTATGGCACGCTCTGCGGCGGCTTCCTGTCCGACCGCTGGCTCGGCAAGGAGGAGCCGGCGGCGCCGACGGACTGGAGCCGCGGCAAGTACAAGCGCTTCATCGACGTCGCCGGCGGCTGGGCGGCCTTCCAGGGCCTGCTCCGCGCGGCCAGGAAGATCGCCGACCGGCACGGCGTCTCGATCTCCAACGTCGCGTCCCGCTGGGTGCTCGAACACGACGCCGTCGCGGCGGCGATCGTCGGCGCCCGCCTGGGCGAGCGCGAGCATCGTGCCGACAACCTCGAAGTCTTCGGCTTTTCGCTCGACGCGGAGGATCGCGCGGGCCTCGCCGAGGCTTTCGCGGCGATGACGCCGATCCCCGGCGACTGCGGCGACGAGTATCGCCGGCCGCCCTATCTCACCGCCTCCGGCGACCTCAGCCATCATCTCGGGGCGATCGCGCCGGTCTACAGGGCCGAGCCGGTGCCAGGCCGTCCCCACCGCCTGCGCGTGTCGTCGGGCAGCGTCTGGGAGCCGCTCGCCGGCTACAGCCGCGCCGTCAGGGTCAAGGACACGCATCCGCGTCTCCGGGACCACCGCAACCCATGGCAACGACAGGTGCGTGGCGCCGGGCGATGCGGGGGCGCAGACCACCTATATCCTCGACAAGATCGCTGCCTCCATCGCGGCACTCGGCGGCACGCATGGAAGACGTCGTGCGGACCCGCATCTACCTCCGCGACGCCACGCAATGGGAGCCGGTGTCGCGCGCCCACGGCCGCGTCTTCGGCGCGATCAAGCCCGCGAACACGCTGGTCGAGGCCGGTGGCCTGGTCGGCGACTACGAGGTCGAGATCGAGGCGGAGGCGGTGGTGGACTAGAAAAGGAAGTGCTTTAGTCAGGCACCACGGCGATCGCCTGAATCTCCACCTTGGCGCGATCCTCGATCAGCGACTTCACCTCGACGGCGGCCATGGCGGGGAAATGCCGGCCGATCACCTCGCGGTAGGCCTCTCCGATCGATCTGAGGTTGGCGACGTATTCGCGCTTGTCGATGAAGTACCAGGTCATCGACGTGATGTGCTGCGGCCCGGCACCGGCTTCGGCGAGGACCGCTACGATGTTCTCCAGGGTCTGCCGGACCTGGCCGGCGAAATCGTCGGTCTCGAAGCGGCCTTGGCCGGTCCAGCCGATCTGGCCGCCGACGAAGACCAGCCTGCCGCGCGCGACGACGCCGTTGGCATAGCCGACCGGCTTTGCCCAACCCTTTGGCTGAAGGATGGTATGCATTTCCACTCCCGACACCGTTGTCAAAGTTGCGTGCGGACGTTCCACAATTCCGGAAACAGGACGACTTCCAGCATCTTGCGCAGATAGGCGACGCCTGCCGTGCCGCCGGTGCCGCGCTTCAGGCCGATGATGCGCTCGACGGTGGTCACGTGGTTGAACCGCCAGCGACGGAAATAGTCCTCGAAGTCGACGAGCTTCTCGGCCAGCTCATAGAGCATCCAATGGCGTTCGGGCGCCGCGTAGACCGCCTTCCAGGCGGCAACGACCAGCGGGTTCTCGGCGCGCATCTCGCGCCAGTCGGTGCGGTGGGCCTCGGCCCCGATGTCGAAGCCGTTGCGGGTCAGGCACCGGAGCGCCTCGTCGTAGAGGCTCGGCGCGGCCAGGATGCGCTCCAGCTCGGCAACGATCTCGGGTCGGTGGGAGTGCGGGCGTAGCATTGCGGCGTTGCGGTTGCCGACCAGGAATTCGACGGCCCGGTACTGCCAGGACTGGAAGCCGGACGACTGGCCGAGCGCGCCGCGGAATTCCGTGTATTCGCTGGGCGTCATCGTTCTCAGCACGTCCCAGGAATTGTTGAGCTGCTCGAAAACGCGCGCCACCCGGGTCAACATCTTGAAGGCCGGCCGCAGCTCGTCGTCGCGGATCGCCCGCATGGCCGACGAGATCTCGTGGATCGCCAGCTTCATCCACAGCTCGGAGACCTGGTGCTGGATGATGAACAGGACTTCGTCATGGGCCTTCGACAGCGGCTCCTGCGCCTCCAGCAGGCGGTCCAGGCGCAGATAGTCGCCATAGGCCATGCGCTCCTCGAAGGAGGTTTCGGCGCCTTCGCGCGCCGGATCGATCGGCTGGCGGCTCATGTGACGAGGGCCTTGCGCTGGAATTCGGGGCGGTCCCATTGGCGGTTCGCCATGATGTCTTCGAGGATGCCGACCCCCTTCATGACGTCGCTTTCCGAGAGATAGAGCGGCGTGAAGCCGAAGCGAACGACATCCGGCGCGCGAAAATCGCCGATGACGCCGCGGGCGATCAAGGCCTGCATGATGGCGTAGCCCTCGGGATGGCGCATCGACACCTGGCTGCCGCGCTGCTCGGCGTCCCGCGGCGAGGCGAGGACGAGCTCCGGGCAGCGCGCCTCGACCGCGTGGATGAAGGTGTCGGCGAGGCGGATCGAGGCGGTCCGGACGTCGTCGATCGATACGTCGTCCCAGACGTCCAGGGCGGCATCGAGCGCGGTGAGCGCAAGCACCGGAGGGGTGCCGCACCGCATGCGCTCGATGCCGAGGCCCGGTCGGTAGCCGAGGTCGAAGGCAAAGGGTGCCTCGTGCCCCATCCAGCCCGACAGAGCGGGCCGAGCCTTGCCGGCATGCCTGGGCGCCACGTAGATGAAGGCGGGGGCGCCGGGGCCGCCGTTCAGGTATTTGTAAGTGCAGCCGACGGCGAAGTCGGCTTCGGCGGACGCCACGTCGACCGGCAGCGCGCCGGCCGAGTGGGCGAGGTCCCAGACGGTCAGGACGCCGGCGGCATGCGCCTTGCGGGTCAGCGCCTTCATGTCGTGCAGCCGGCCGGTGCGATAGTCGACCTCGGTCAGCATCAGCACCGCCACGGTGTCGTCGATCGCCGCCTCGACCGCCTCGGGCTCGACGATCCGCAGCTCGTAGGAGCTGCCCAGCAGGCCGATTAGGCCCTCGGCCATATAGAGGTCCGAGGGGAAGTTTCCGCTGTCCGACAGGATGGCGCGCCGTCCGGGATTGAGACCGAGGGCGGAGGCAAGCGCCTGGAAGACCTTGATCGATAGCGTGTCGCCCATGACGACCGTGCCTTCGGGTGCGCCGATCAGCCGTCCGATGCGGTCGCCGACGCGGCGCGGCTGCATGAACCAGCCGGCGTTGTTCCAGCCGCGGATCAGCTCTTCGCCCCATTCCTCGCGCAGCATCGCGGCCACGCGCCGCTCGGCGGCGACGGGAAGCGGGCCCAGCGAGTTGCCGTCCATGTAGACGACGCCGTCGGGGATGTAGAAGAGAGCCCGGGTCCGCTCGAAATCGGTCATGATGGCTGCCTCAGCCGGAATCGCTGGATCTTGCCCGTCTGGGTCTTCGGGAGCGCATCGATGAACCTGACCGAGCGCGGGTATTTGTAGGGGGCGATCGAGGCCTTGACGAAGTCCTGGAGGAGCTTGCGGGTGAGGTCGTCGGCGGCAATCCCCTCGACCAGCACCACATGCGCCTCGACGATCTGGCCGCGCTCCTCGTGGGCGACGCCGATGACCGCGCATTCCTTGACGTGGGGATGGGCGAGCAAGGCGGCCTCGACCTCCGGTCCGGCGATGTTGTAGCCCGACGAGATGATCATGTCGTCCGACCGCGCGGCGAAATGGAACGCGCCGGCCTCGTCCTGCACGAAGGAATCGCCGGTGATGTTCCAGCCGTCGCGGACATAGGCCGTCTGCCGGTCGTCGGCCATGTAGCGGCATCCTGTCGGTCCGCGGACGGCGAGCCGCCCGATCGTGCCCCGCGGCACTTCGTTCATGGCCTCGTCGACGATGCGCGCCTCATAGCCGGCGACGGGCCGGCCGGTGGTGGCCGGCGCCATGTCGTCGAGGCGGTTGGAGATGAAGATGTGCAGCATCTCGGTGGCGCCGATGCCGTCGAGGATCGGCTTGCCGGTCTTCCTGACCCAATCCTCGAAGACCGGCGCAGGCAGCGTCTCGCCGGCCGACACCGCGATGCGCAACGACGACAGGTCAGCGCCCTGGTCCATGGCCGAAAGCATGGCGCGGTAGGCGGTCGGCGCGGTGAAGCTGATCGTCGCGCGGTATCGCTCGATGATTTCGACCATGTTGGGCGGGGTGGCGTTCTCCAGCAGCGTCGCGGCGGCGCCGAAGCGCAGCGGAAAGATCGCCAGCCCGCCCAGGCCGAAGGTGAAGGCGAGCGGCGGCGAGCCGACGAAGACGTCGTCGGGGGTGACGCGCAGCACCTCCTTGGCATAGCCGTCGGCGATGACGAGCAGATCGCGGTGGAAATGCATTGTCGCCTTGGGCACCCCGGTCGTTCCCGAGGTGAAGGCGAGCAGCGCGACGTCGTCGCGGCCCGTCGCGACGGCCTCGAAGCGGACCGACTTGTCGAGCGCCACGCGGTCGAGCTCGGCATCGTGGTTGGCGGTGCCGTCGAAGCCGACCACCTGCTTCAGGAACCGGCTGTCCTTGGCGCAGGCGACGAGCTCGTCCATCAGCCGCGTGTCGCAGAGCGCCAACGCGATCTCGGCTTTGTCGACGATCTGCGAGAGCTCCTTCGCCCTGCAGCATGGGCATGGTGTTGACGACGACCGCGCCGGCCTTGGTGGCGGCCAGCCAGCAGGCGACCATGGCGGGGTTGTTGGCCGAACGGATGAGCACGCGGCTTCCCGGCTTGACGCCATAGGTCTCGACCAGCGCATGGGCGAGCCGGTTGGTCCAGTCGGACAGCTCCTTGTAGGTGCGGTGCCGCCCGTTGCCGATCAGCGCGGTGCGGTCGCCGAAGCCCGCCTCGACCATGCGGTCGGTGAGCTCGACGCCGGCATTGATGCGCTCGGGATAGTCGAACCCGTCGAGCAGGAAGTCGGGGCACTGCTCCGGCGGCGGAAGCTTGTCGCGGGCGAACGTGTCGGTGTGTGCGCTGGGTCCCAGCATCATGCTCCTCCCATCACCTGCCTGGCGATCACAACCTTCTGCACGTCGGACGCGCCTTCGTAGATGCGCAGCGCGCGGATCTCGCGGTAGAGGCTCTCGACGACATGGCCACGGCGGACGCCGTCGCCGCCATGCAGCTGGACGGCCTTGTCGATCACCGCCTGGGCATGGTCGGTGGCGAAGAGCTTGGCCATCGCCGCTTCGCGGGTGACGCGGGCGGCGCCCATGTCCTTGGTCCAGGCGGCGCGATAGACCAGAAGCGCGGCGGCGTCGATGTCGAGCGCCATCTCCGCGAGATGGCCCTGGACCATCTGCAGCTCGGCCATCGGCGCGCCGAACAGCCGGCGCTCGGAGACGCGCGCGACGCTCTCGTCGAGCGCCCGCCGGGCAAAGCCGAGGGCAGCCGCGCCGACCGTCGAGCGGAAGACGTCGAGCACCGACATGGCGATCCTGAAGCCTTCGCCGGGGGCGCCGATCAGCGCCGTGGCCGGCACCCGGACGGCATCGAAGGCGAGGCGCGCTAGCGGATGGGGCGCCATGACCTCCAAGCGTTCGGCGACGGTCAGGCCGGGCGTGTCGGCAGGCACCAGGAAGGCGGAGAGGCCCTTGGCGCCGGGCGCCTCGCCGGTCCTCGCGAAGACCACGTAGAGATCGGCGATGCCGCCGTTGGAGATCCAGGTCTTCTCGCCGGTCAGGCGGTAGTGGTCGCCGTCGCGGACGGCGCTCATGTCCATGTTGGCGACGTCGGACCCGGAGCGCGGCTCCGACAGGGCGAAGGCGGCGATCGCCGCTCCAGAGCGGGTCCTTGCCAGCCAGCGCTGCTGCTCGGGCGTGCCGTAGAGGCTCAGCGCGCCCGTGCCCAGGCCCTGCATGGCGAAGGCGAAGTCGGCCAGGCCGTCGTGGCGGGCCAGCGTCTCGCGCGCCAGGCAGAGCATGCGGACGTCGAGCTTGCGCGGGTCGGCCGGGTCGACGGCCGTCGGCTCCAGCCAGCCGTCGCGGCCGAGCATGCCGACGAGCTCGCGGCAGGCGGCGTCGACATCGTCATGGGCGACGGGCAGGTGCGCGGCGCACCAGCGATCGAGCTCGTCGGCCCAATGGCGGTGCCGATCCTCGAAGAACGGCCAGGCGAGAAAGCTGCGGTCAGGCATCAGTTTCCCTCGAAAACTGGCTTCTCCTTGGCGACGAAGGCCCGGTAGGCGCGTTCGAAGTCGCGGGTCTGCATGCAGATCGCCTGAGCCTGGGCCTCGGCCTCGATGGCCTGGTCGAGGCCCATCGACCACTCCTGGTTGAGCTGGGTCTTGGTGATGCCATGGGCGAAGGTCGGGCCGGAGACGATGCGCAGCGCCAGCTCCATCGCCTCGGCTTCGAGCTCGGCCGGGCCGGCCACCAGGCGGTTGAAGAAGCCCCAGCGCTCGCCTTCCTCGGCGGACATGGTGCGTCCGGTGTAGAGGAGCTCTGCGGCGCGCCCCTGGCCGACGATGCGGGGCAGCATGGCGCAGGCGCCCATGTCGCAGCCGGCCAGCCCGACGCGGGTGAACAGAAAGGCGGTCTTGGCGGCCGGGGTGGCGAGGCGGAGATCGGAGGCCATGGCGATGATGGCGCCGGCGCCGACCGCCACGCCGTCGACCGCCGCGATGATGGGCTTGCCGCAGTTAAGCATGGCCTTGACGAGGTCGCCGGTCATCCGGGTGAAGGCGAGCAGCTCCTTCATGTCCATGTCGACGAGCGGGCCGATGATGTCGTGGACGTCGCCGCCCGAGCAGAAATTGCCCCCGTTGGGCAGGAAGACCACCGCGTCGACATCGTCGGCATAGACCAGCTGGCGGAAGGTGTCGCGCAGCTCGGCGTAGGAGTCCAGCGTGAGCGGGTTCTTGCGTTCGGGCCGGTCGAGTCGCAGGCGGGCGATGCGGCGGTCGACCTCCCAGAGGAAGTGGAGCGGACGCAATTCCGAGAGCCGGACCGGTTTCATTCGCGCTCCTCCCAGTTGCTGCGGAAGCTCTTCAGCATGACCGCCAGGCGGCGCGCATCCTCTTCGCCGACGCCGCCGAGGAGGTCGCCGACCCAGCCCTCATGGGCCTTGGCCATCTTCTCGAAGGCGCCGACCCCCGCCTCGGTCAGCCGCACCATGGAGGTGCGGCGGTCGCCATTGCGCCGGGCCCGGGCGACCAGCCCTTCGGAGACCAGGCGGTCGACGATGCCGGTGACGTTGCCGTTGGAGACCAGCAGGAAGCGCGACAGGTCGCTCATCAGCATCCCCTCCTGCTGCCGGTAGAGCGAGGCAAGCACGTCGAAGCGGGGAAGGGTGGTGTCGAAGTCCCGCTTCAGGCGCTCGCGGAGCTCGGCCTCGATGGTGCGCGAGGCGCGCAGAAGCCGGATCCACAGCCTGAGCCTGTCCTTGCTGTCGCCAGGCGTGCCGGCCGAAAGGGGCGCGCTCACCATGTCTCGCCTCCCGAAATGGAGATCGCCTGCCCGGTGATCGAGCGGGCCTGCTCGCCGACCAGCCAGAGGACGGCCGCCGCGACCTCGGCGGGTTCGACGAAGCGGCCCTGGGGGTTCGACGCGGCCAGGCTCTGCCTGGCATGGTCGGCGCCGCGGCCGGTCTTGGCGACGATCGTGTCGATCGATCGCTGCGAGCATTTCGGTCTCGACGAAGCCGGGGCAGACGGCGTTGACGGTGACGCCGGTCCGCGCGTTCTCGGCGGCGAGCGCCCGCATCAGGCCGACCACGCCGGTCTTCGCCGCGACGTAGGACGCGACATAGGGGTAGCCCTTGAGGCCGGCGGTCGAGGCGATGAAGACGATGCGGCCGCGGCCGCGCCCGGCCATTCCGGCAAGCGCCGGCCTGACGGCGAGGAAGGACCCGGTGAGGTTCACGTCGAGCGTGCGCTGCCAATCGGCGAGCGAGGTGCGCGCCGCCGGCCCGCTGAGCGCCATGCCGGCATTGGCCACGACGATGTCGAACGGCCCGCGCGCGGCTTCCGCCTGTCCATAGAGCGCGGCGACCGAGGCTTCGTCGGTGACATCCGCCACGACCGGGACAATCCGGGGGCTCTCCTCTGCGACGTCGGCCAGCGGCCGCTCGCGCCGCCCGCAGATGGTGACGTCGATGCCGCCGCCGGCAAGCGCCAGCGCGATTGCCCGGCCGACGCCCGAACCGCCGCCGGTCACCAGCGCATGGCGGGCCTCGCTCATACCTTCAACCCCAGCGCGGCGTTGCGTTCGGCCAGGCGGTAGATCTGGTCGCGTCCCGGCAGATAAGGGTCGGGCCAGGCGACGTCGCGGTCGCCCAGCGCGACGGCCGCATGCAAGGTCCAGTAGGGGTCGGTCAGATGCGGCCGGGCGAGGCAGACGAGGTCGGCGCGGCCGGCCATCAGGATGGAATTGACGTGATCCGGCTCGAAGATGTTGCCGACGGCCATCGTGGCCATGCCGGTCTCGTTGCGGATGCGATCGGAGAAGGGGGTCTGGAACATGCGGCCATAGACCGGCCTGGCGCGGACCGAGGTCTGGCCGGCGGAGACGTCGCAGATGTCGACGCCGGCCTCCTGCAGGAGGCGGGCGATCTCGACGGCGTCCTCGGGCGTGACGCCCTCGCTGCCGACCCAGTCATTGGCCGAGATGCGCATCGAGATCGGCTTGTCGGCCGGCCAGACGGCGCGGACCGCCCTGAACACTTCGAGCGGATAGCGCATGCGGTTGTCGAGCGACCCGCCATAGGCGTCCGTCCGCCGGTTGGTGAGCGGTGTGATGAAGGAAGAAAGCAGGTAGCCGTGGGCGGCATGGATTTCCAGCATATCGAAGCCGCAACGCGCCGCCATCTCGGCGGAGGCCACGAACTGGTCGCGGACGAGGTCCATGTCGGCGCGGGTCATCGCCTTCGGCACCTGGTTGCGGGGCGACCACGCCACGTCCGATGCCGACATCACGGGCCAATTGCCGGACGGCAGCGGCGCATCGCTCTCGTGCCAGCCGAGCTGGGTGGAGCCTTTCGGCCCGGAATGGCCGATCTGGGCGCAGATCTTCGCCTCGGTCTCGCGATGCACGAAGTCGACGAGCCGCTTCCAGGCCCGTTCGTGCTCCGGTGCATAGAACCCGGTGCAGCCGGGCGTGATGCGGCCCTCGGGGCTGACGCAGGTCATCTCGATGTAGAGCATGCCGGCGCCGCCCTTGGCGCGCTCGGCATAGTGGGCGAAGTGCCAGTCGGTCGGGCAGCCGTCCACGGCCTTGTACTGGGCCATGGGCGACACGACGATGCGGTTGGCGAGCGTCAGCTCGCGCATGCGGAACGGCGCGAACATCGGCGTGCGGTGGACGTTCACGGCGTTGCCGGACAGCCGCTGGAACCACGCCTCGGCGCTGCCGAGCCAGATGGGGTCGCGCAGCCGCAGGTTCTCGTGGCTGATGCGCTGCGAGCGGGTGAGCAGCGAATAGTTGAACTGCACCGGATCGAGATGCAGGTAGCGTTCGACTTCCTCGAACCATTCCAACGAGTTGCGGGCCGCCGATTGCAGCTTGAGGACCTCGGTGCGCCGCGCGTCGGCATACTTCTCGAAGGCGGCATCGAGCGTCGGCTCGCTATGCACGTATTCGGCGAGCGCCATGGCGCTTTCGAGGGCGAGCTTGGTCCCTGAGCCGATGGAAAAATGGGCGCTGGCGGCAGCGTCGCCCATCAGCGCGAGGTTCTCATGCGACCAGCGTTCGCAAAGCACGCGGGGAAAGTTCAGCCAGGCGGAGCCGCGGATGTGATTGGCGTTCGACATCAGCGCGTGGCCACCGAGATGGCGGGCGAAGATTTGCTCGCAGGTGGCGATGGACTCTTCCTTCGTCATCTCGCCGAAGCCGAACTTCTCCCAGGTCTCCTGGCTGCATTCGACGATGAAGGTCGCCGTCATCGGATCGAACTGGTAGGCGTGAGCCCAGACCCAGCCGTGCTCGGTCTCCTCGAAGATGAAGGTGAAGGCGTCGTCGAACTTCTGATGCGTGCCGAGCCACACGAACTTGCACTTGCGCAGGTCGATGTCGGGCTTGAAGACCTCCGCGAAGGCGCTGCGCGCCCGCGAATTGAGGCCGTCGGCGGCGACGACGAGGTCGTGCGTCGCCATAGTGGGCCGGGGATCCTCGACCTCGGACTGGAAGCGCAGGTCGACGCCGAGCTCGCGGGCGCGCTCCTGGAGGATCATGAGGAGCCGCTGGCGGCCGATCCCGCAGAAGCCATGGCCGGTGGAGACGGTGCGGACGCCGCGGTGGATGACCGCGATGTCGTCCCAATAGGCGAAGTCGCGCCGGATGGCGGCGGCGCTGACCGGGTCGTTCTTCGTCAAATTGTCGAGCGTCTCGGCGGAAAGCACCACGCCCCATCCGAAGGTGTCGTCGGGGCGGTTGCGCTCGAAGACGGTCACCTCGTGCGCCGGGTCGATCAGTTTCATCGAGATGGCAAAATACAGCCCGGCAGGGCCGCCGCCGAGAACCGCAACCTTCATCGTGCGACCTCCTCGCTTCCTGGCGGGTACTATCGAGCCGTCCGGAAATTATTTCAAGCTTAAAATTTCTCCCTCGGGTCGAGCCCGAGGAAGACACAAGCGCGCGCGGCAAACGGGACGAGGCGAAGCCTACTTCGCGGGGTCCTTAGGCGACCACAGCACGGTTTCGGCATCCTTCTCGTAGGCCATGCCGCCGGGATAGCTGATCGCCTCGAACTGCAGCCCCCACGGCGCCTGGAAGTAGAGGATGGTCTGGCCGGCGGCCGGTCCCTCCTTGACCGGCAGCGGGCCCATGCGGGTGGCCACGCCCTTGCCTTCGAGATAGGCTTTGGCCGCCGCGACGTCGTCGACGTAGAAGGCGATGTGGTAGCCGCCGATGTCGCTGTTCTTCGGGGTGACGTCCTTCTGGTCGGGCGCGGTGTATTTGAAGAGCTCGATGTTCGAGCCGAAGCCGCAGCGCACGAGGGTGATCTCCTCGATCACGGCTTTCGGATCGACGCCGAGCAGGTCCTGCATGAAGGTCCCCTTGTCGTCGGCAAACGGCCCGAACGACATCGCCTTCTTGCAGCCGATGACCTCGGTGAAGAAATCCACCGCCTGCTTCATGTCCGGCACGGTGACCCCCGTATGGTCGTGGCCGCGCATGCCGGGGATCGCGTCGGCGGATGCGGTTGCGGTGCCGCTGGCGACTGCCATCACCAGGATCAGGGTTGCGGCGAGCTTCTTCATGTCGATGTCCTCCTTGGCTCGGGTTGCTCGTCTCTTCCCGGTCTGCTCCGCCGTTCCGGCCGGGCTCGCCGAGCCAGCCCGGCTCGACCTCGGGAAGCGGGATCGCCGCGATCAATTCGCGCGTATAGGGGTGCTTCGGGTCGGCGAAAATCGCGTCGGTCAGGCCGGACTCGACGATCTCGCCGGCGCGCATGACGATCAACCGCCGGCACAGCCGCCGGACCACGGAAAGGTCGTGGCTGATGAAGGCGATGGTCAGCTCCATCTCGCCGGCGAGCCGTTCGAGGAGGTTCAGGATCTGCGCCTGGGTCGACACGTCGAGGCCGGAGACGATCTCGTCGGCGAGCACGAACTTCGGCGACAGCGCGAGCGCGCGGGCGATGCCGACGCGCTGGCGCTGGCCGCCGGACAGCTCGTGGCGATAGCGGCGGCCGAAGCTCGCCGGCAGGCCGACGCGGGCCAGCGCTTCGGCGCAGCGCTGCTCCAGGCGGTCGTGGATGCCGTTGTGGCGCAGCGGCGCGGCGATGATCGAGGCGATGGTGCGGCGCGGGTTCAGCGACGACATCGGGTCCTGGAAGATCATCTGCAGGTGCCGTCTGAGCGGCCTCAGCTCCGTCTCCGACAAATGGGCGATGTCGCGGCCCTCGAAGACGATGCGGCCGGCGCTGGGCTCGATGAGGCGCACCAGCGCGCGGCCGAGCGTCGACTTGCCCGAGCCGGACTCGCCGACGATCCCGGTGACCTCGCGGCGCGGCAGGTCGAAATCGAGCGATCTCAGGATCTCGACCTTCGGCGCGGGGCCGAACAGGGGCTTTCTCGTCATGTCCGGCAAGGCGACGCCGAGCCCGCGGATATTGAACAGCGGTTCAACCACGCGAGGACCTCCGGAACGGCAGGATCCTGCGCAAGAGCTCGGGGCGCGCGGTCTGCGGGGTCGTCGACGGGTGCCAGGCCCGGTCGGCCTCGGCGATCTCCTCGGCCAGGGCGGCGAGCACCGAGGCGTCGACCGGCAGCAAGGAGGCGACGGGGTCGGTGTAGCGCGGCGTCGCCGCCATCAGGGCGCGCGTATAGGCGTGCTGCGGGGCGGCGAAGAGCGCTGCCGTATCCGCTTCCTCGACGACCTTGCCGGCGTAGAGCACGGAGACGCGCTGGCTGATCTTGGCCACCACGCCGAGGTCGTGGGTGACGAAGAGGATCGCCGTGCCACGCTCGCGCTGCATCTCGGCGATCAGCCTGAGGATCTGCTTCTGGACCGTGACGTCGAGCGCGGTGGTCGGCTCGTCGGCGACGATGAGGCGCGGCTCGGCGGCAAAGGCGGCGGCGATCAGCACGCGCTGGCGCATGCCGCCAGAAAGCTCGTGCGGGTAGGAGCGGAGGACGCGCTCCGGCTCGCGGATGCGGACCTCGTCCAGAAGCTGGCGAATGCGGGCGTCGGCCCTGGCGGCGTCCCAGCCGAGGATGCTCACCAGCCGGTCGGTCATCTGCGGACCGACCCGGCGCGACGGGTTGAGGGCGGTCAGCGGGATCCTGCGGGATCAATGCGGTCCGCGCCCCGGTCAGGCGGCGGCGCTGCTTGGCGGGCAAGGCGCGGAGGTCGGTGCCTTCGAGGCGGATCTGACCTTCGACGATCCGCACGCTGGTCGGCAGGACGCCGAGCACCGCCTTGCCGATCATCGTCTTGCCGGCACCGCTTTCGCCCACCAGGGCATGGACCTCGCCCGGCTCGACGACGAGCGACACAGAGCGCAGCACGCGGCTGCCGGTGGGCAGCGTGGCGCTGAGCGCGGATATTTCGAGGCAAGGCGCGCTCATCGCAGCACGGGGTCGAAGCGCGTCTTCAGGCCCTCGCCGAGCTGGCTGAAGGAGAGCACGGTCAGGAACAGCGTGATCAGCGGGAAGACCAGCATCCACCACGCCTGGTGGATCGACAGGCGGCCCTCGGCGATCATGCCGCCCCAGGTCGGATCGTCGGTCGATATCGAAAGGTTCACGAAGGACAGGATCGCCTCGACGATCACCGCGATGCCCATTTCGAGCGAGAGCAGGGCGACGATGGACGGCAGCACGTTGGGCAGCACCTCGCGCAGCAGGATGGCGAAGCGGCCGAAGCCGGCGATCCGGGCGTTCTCGATGTAGTCCATGCGCGCCTGGCTCATCGCTTCCGCCCGCACCACGCGGCAGAAGCGGGTCCAGTCGATGACGGCGATCGCCAGGATGACGGAGCCTAGGCCGGTGCCGAGCACGGCGATCAGGAGGATGGCGAAAAGCACCGGCGGGAAGGCCATCCAGACGTCGACGATCCGCGAGACGATGCGGTCGGTCCAGCCGCCGAAATAACCGGCGGCCAGGCCGAGGGCGGAACCGACGACGCAGGCCGCGATGGCCGCCGCGAAGCCGACGGCGAAGGCGATCCTGCCGCCGTAGATCAAGCGCGACAGCACGTCCCGGCCAAGGCTGTCGGTGCCGAGAGTGAAACCCGGCTCGGAGCCCGGCAGCCAGGCCGGCGGCAGCCGCTCGAGAAGCAGGTCCTGCGCCAGCGGATCGTGCGGCGCCACCCAGGGCGCGAAGATCGCGGCGAGCAGCAGCGCGAGCAGCCAGCCGCCGGCGAGCCAGATGCGCGGGCTGGCCGCATGGGCGATGGTCCGCGCCTCAGCCATGCCGGAGCCTCGGGTTGAGAAGCGCGTACATCATGTCGACGGCGAGGTTGATCACCACGAAGATGACCGCGAAGGCCAGGACGATGCCCTGGATGAGCGGCAAGTCGCGGTTCACGACGGCGTCGATCGCCATGTTGCCGAGGCCCTCGTAGGAAAAGAGCCGCTCGACGATGACGGTGCCGCCGATCAGGAATGTGAACTGCACGCCGATCAGCGTCAGCGTCGGCAGCGCGGCGTTCTTCAGCGCCTCGCGCAGGATCACCTGGGTCTCGGAGAAGCCTTTCACGCGGGCCAGCACGATGTAGTCGAGCGCCATCAGCTCCTTGAGCGAGTGTTTCAAAAGCTGGGAGATGATCGCCGCCAGCGGCAGCGCCAGCGCCAGCGCCGGCATCAGCATGTGGGCGAGCAGGTCGCGGGTGAGATCGAAGCGGAAGCGCGCGATGCTCTCGAACAAATAGAACTGCGTCATGAAGGGCAGTTCGAGGCGCGGCGAAATCCGTCCGGAGATCTCGAACACCGGCCACAGCACGCCGAACAGCAGGATCAGCACCAGTCCCCAGAGGAAATCGGGGATGGAGAGGGCGGCGCTGTTGGCGACGTCGATGCCGGCCTCGACCGCGGTGCCGCGCTCGCGCGTGCCGAGAACGGCGAGCGGCACGCCGAGCACGAGCGCGATCAGCAAAGCGAGGACGGACAGTTCCAGCGTCGCGGGCAGCCGGTTGAGGACGAGGCCGAGGACGTTCTGGCGCAGCGAGATGGAGGTGCCGAAGTCGCCATGGGCGACGTTGGCGAGCCAGATGACGAACTGCTCGGGGATCGACTTGTCGAGGCCGTTCAGCGCGCGCAGCCGGTCGATGTCGGCCTCTGTCGCGCCCGGCGGGAGCATCATGGCGATCGGGTCGCCTGGGGCGACGCGGATCACAAGGAACACGACGACCGCCACGCCGAACAGCGTGACGGCCATCGTCAGGAGGCGGATGAGGAACCGTTGCAGGATCATTCAGGTCCGCCGGGCCGTCCCGTCGAGACTCAGATCCCGGCTCACGCCGGGGTCATCAGATGCGGCAGCAGCGCTCCCGACTTGTGCGGCACGACCTTGACGTCCTTCGAATGAACGATCGGCTGCGCATATTGCAGCAAGGGCAGCACATAGGCGTTCTCGGCGATGAGCTTGTCGACGGCCTTCCAGCCGGCGATGCGCTTGGCCTCGTCCTTCTCCGCCCATAGCGGGTTGATGGCGTCGATGACGTCCTGGCCGTCCCAGACCGAATGGGGGCTCGGGCCGTACATGGCGAAGCCGGTCGAGGTGGTCGGGTCGCCGATCGAATTGCCCCAGTTGTAGAAGGCGGCCGGCGTCAGCTTGTCGGCGGCGCGCAGCTCGTAGTGCTTGGCGATCTCGTAGACCTCGATGTTCGCCTCGATGCCCACCTTGCGCCACATGCCGACGATCGCCTGGATCATCTCGTAGTCCTTCGGCTTGAAGCCGCGCGTCGTCTGGATGGTGAACTTCACCGGGTTGTCGGGCGAGAAACCGGACGCCTTCAGGAGCTCGACCGCCTTCTCCGGATTGTACTCGACCTTGATCGAGGCGTCGTATGCTTCGTATTCGGGGGTTTCCAGGGTGTCGATCGGCAGCCCGTAGCCGCGCAGCAGCCGGTCGACCAGGAGCTTCTTGTCGACGGACATGACGGCCGCCTGGCGCACGTTCTTGTCGAGCATCGGGTCGATGTCGTTGAAGAAGACCATGCCGATGTCGGACACCGTCTCGCAGGAGCCGGCCAGGCCGTCCTTGGCGATCAGGCGGTCATACTCCTCGTAGGGGATTTCCAGCGTTACCTGGGAGGAGCCGGACTCGATCTCGGCGACGCGGCTCGCCGCGTCGGGCACGAACTTGATGGTGACGTTCTCGAAGGCCGGCTTGCCGCCCCAGTAGTTGGGGTTGGCCTTCAGGCGGAGGAAGGAGTTCTGCTCGAAGCGGTCGACCATGTAGGGGCCGGTGCCGATCGGCGCCTTGGCAAAGCCCTCGGCTCCTACCTTCTCGTAATAGGCCTTGGGCAGGACGTAGCCCGTCAGGAACGACATCCATTTGAAATAGGTGGGATCGAAAGCCACCACGTCGCCGGTGATCTTGTTGCCGTCGACCTTGAAATTGTTGACGTTCTTCCAGACGAACTGGATCGGATTGCCGGTCTCCTCCTTGCCGGCGCGCTCCAGCGACCAGACGATGTCCTCGGCCGTGAAGGGCGAGCCGTCGTGCCAGGTCACGCCGTCGCGCACCGTCATCATCACCTTGGTGCGGTCGTCGTTCCAGCCCCACTCCGTGAGCAGGCCCGGAGTGAAGGAGAGATCCGGCTTCTGCGCGATGAACTGGTCGAAGACCGACTGGTAGAAGCCCTGGATGGTCGGGTTGACCGCCGAGGGGCCTGTCGTGGGGTCCCAGGACGGAAGGTTGACGTTGTAGGCAATGGTCAGCTCGTTTGCCTGTGCCGAAGCCCGGCGGGGCAGGCCGATCGCCGCCGCGCCAAGGATCGATGCGCCGAAGCCGACCAGTTCGCGTCTGTTCACTCTCATTGTCGTTCCCCTGTTCTGGTTTTGCTTGTTCTGCCCCCGGTTGGCCGGGGGAATGCCTGCGTTGAGCTTCGAGAATGGGTTGATCGGGCGGCGGCTACCTCCCGCACAGTTGCTGGGCGAGCAGGAAGCCGGAAGCGGCACCCGTGCCGGCCCCGGGCCAGGTCGCGGCGCCGATCAGATGGAGGTTGCGGACCGGCGTGTTCCATCTGGCAAAGCCGCGCGCAGGCCTGAACAGAAAGTTCTGGGCGATGTGGTGGCTGCCGCAGATCTGGTCGCCGCCCACCAGATTGGGGTTCGCCTGCTCGAGGTCGGCCGGCGAGAACACGGCGCGGCCGAGGATCAGGTCGCGCATGCCGGGCGCGTAGCCTTCGATGATCCCGAGCACGCGCTCGGCGTAGCGCTCCTTCACGTCTTCCCATGGGGCGGCGGCGATCTCGCCGCCGGCGTCGCCGAGGATCTTGGCGGGAAGCATGCGAACCTGCACCCATAGGACATGCTTGCCGGCCGGCGCGCGAGACGGGTCGACCGCGGTCGGCTGGCCGACCACCAGGACTGGCGCATCCGGAAGCAGGCCCGCGACGGCCTGCTGGTAGGTGCGCGCCATGGCCTCGAGCGACGGCGCGAGATGCACATAGGCGAAGCGGCGAAGCTCCGGGCCGGCCTGCCAGTCGGGCAGGTCGTCGAGGGCCAGGTGGATCATCATGGTGCCCGGGGCGTGGCGGAAGCTCACCATCGCGGCATCGAAAGCTGGATCGCCGGAGCCCTTCGGCAGCAGCTTGCCGGGCAGCGCGCCCGGCGCGACGCCGGCGATCACCGCCTTGGTCGCGCTGTGGGTCTCGCCCGAAGCGAGGCGCACGCCGACCGCCTTTCCTTCGGCGGTCAGCACCTCTTCGACGGGGGAGGCGGTCTCGATGACGCCCCCCTTTCCCTTGACCATGCCTTCCAGCGCGCGGACCATCACGTCGGCGCCGCCCTGGCCGATCACCATGCCGAAGCTCTGGTTGGCCATCGACTCCAAATAGGGGAAGACGGCGCCGCCGGCGATGTCGGGCGCGAAGTCGAGGTGCATGCCCCATGCCGCCAAAGTGGCCTTGACGGCATCGGATTCGAACGTCCGATCCAGCCATTCGCGTGGCGAGGACAAGAGCAGGCGCGCGATGTCGAGGGTTCCGGCCACGCCATTGCCGCGCCACGTCTTCCATCCGAGGCCGGCGAGCGCGCGGCCAGTCATCGGCGAGCCGAGCAGGCCGAACAGAGTGCCGGCCTGGGCGGGGAACGCCTCGACAAGACGCCGCCAGGACGCGGCGTCGGCCGGCGAGAATTCGGCAATCCGTGCGGCGGTCCGCTCGAGGTCGGTGCTGATGCCGAGCCAGCGCCCGTCGGGGAAGGCACTGGCGAAACAGTCGGCTGCCGGCACCAGGGACAGCCCGGCTGATTCCAATTCATTTGCATATTTCCGGCGAAAGGCCGAGCCGGCAAACAGGCTCAGATTCATCGCGCCGAAGTCGTGCCGGAAGCCGGGGAGGGTATACTCGTCGGTGCGGACGGCGCCGCCAATCGTCGGACTGCCTTCGAATATGGCCGTCTTCCAACCCTTGGAGGCCAGATGCGCGGCGCACGCCAAGCTGTTGTGGCCCGCACCAATCAGAATGGCGTCGAACTCGCTCACGCCCTATCCCGAAAATCCTTTATGCTTAAAGATAATTGCAGATGCATAGGTTTTCGTCTACACCAAAGATAAGGGCCAGGAAGTGCCGCAAACGAGGGAGCAGAGGTCATGGACAGTCAGAAGCTGCTGGGCGAGCTCGCCAGCCAACTCCTTTCAGGCGCCGTCGAGGTGGTCGATCTCACGGCCGTTCTCGGCCCCGAGACACCGCTGATCAAGCTGCCGCCCGAGCTGGCGGTCGATACGCCTGCGATCGAGATCCACGCCATCTCCAGCTACGACAAGAACGGCCCGTTCTGGGCGTGGAACTGGCTGAAGCTCGGCGAGCATTCGGGCACCCATTTCGACGCGCCGATCCACTGGATCACCGGCAAGGACTATGCCGACGGGTCGACGGACACGATCCCGGCGAAGAAGTTCGTCGGACCGGTCAACGTCATCGACATCTCGAAGGAAGCCGCGGCCGACCATGACTTCCTGCTCACCGTCGACCACATCAAGGCCTGGGAAGCCAAGCACGGGGCCATCAATCCGGGCGAATGGGTGGTGCTGCGCAGCGACTGGTACAAGCGGAACGGCTCGGAGAAGGAGTTCCTCAACGCCAACGACACGGGGCCGCATACGCCCGGGCCGACGGCCGAGGCGATCGAGTACCTGATCGGCAAGGACATCGCCGGCTGGGGCAGCGAGACGATCGGCACCGACGCCGGGCAGGCGGGTGGCATGACGCCGCCGTTCCCGGCCCACAACCTGATGCACAAGGCCAACAAGTACGGCCTGGCCAGCCTCTGTAACCTCGATCGCCTGCCGCCCAAGGGTGCGGTGCTGATCGTCGCGCCGCTGAAGATCAAGCACGGCACCGGCAGCCCGATCCGCGCCCTGGCGCTGGTGCCGCGAAGCTGAACCCGGCGGAGGGTCGCGGGTGGACGCTCCCGACCACGTCATTGTCGGCAGTGGCATCAATGCGCTGGTCTGCGCGGCCATCCTCGCGGGCAAGGGAGCCAAGGTGCTCGTGCTGGAGCGCAACGAGCGCATAGGCGGCTGCATCCGCACCGACGAAGATCACCGCGCCCGGCTTCGTCCACGACGTGATGGCGACGACCTTCGTGCTATTCGTCACGGGGCCGGCCTTTGCGGTGCTGGGCAAGGACCTCGCCCGGCACGGGCTGGAGTTCTGCAACAGCGACACGCCGACGGGCGTGCTCCGCCCGGACGGCAGCCACCTCGTCCAGCGCCGGGACCAGGCCGCCAATGTCGCAGCCTTCAACGCGGTCGGCGCCGGCGACGGCGACCAATATGCCCGCGACGTCGGCGACATCGGCCGCAACGCCGGCTTGCTGTTCGGGCTGCTCGGCGGACGATTGTGGAGCTTTCCGACCTTCAGGCTGCTGGCTGCCGAGGCGTGGCGGCGGGGGCCGAGCGGGCTCGCCGCCTTCCTGGGCGACGCGCTCATCCCGGCTCGCGGATGGCTGGAAGGGTCCTACTCCTCGGAGACCGTGCGGGCTTTGTGGGCGCCTTGGGTGCTGCATGCCGGCCTCGGCCCGGAGGACGCCTTCTCCGGCCAGATCGCCAAGGTCATCGCCTTCGCGCTGGAGGCTGCCGGAGCGCCGGTCGTCAAGGGCGGAGCGGCGAACCTGCTCAACGCCTTCGCGGCGCTGATCAAGGAGCGGGGCGGCGAGATCCGCACGGGGGCCGACGTGAGCGCGGTGATGGTGGAAGGCGGCAAGGCGACCGGTGTCCGGCTGGCCTCCGGAGAGGAGATCGGAGCGGCCAAGAGCGTCGTCTGCTCGGTAACCCCGACCCAGCTCTATGGCCGGCTGCTGCAAGAGGCGGCTTCGACCCAATATGCCGAGAACCTCGCCAAATACCGATACGGCAAGGGAAATTTCCAGATCCACTACGCGCTGGACAGGCCGCCGGCATGGCGCCAGGAAGGGCTAGGGGAGGTGGCGCTGCTGCATCTCACGCCTGGCCTCGACGGCGTCTCGCGCGCCTGCAACGAGGCCATTCGCGGCATGCTGCCCGAGGTTCCGACGATCTGCGTCGGCCAGCCGCATGTGCTCGACCCGTCGCGCTGCCCGCCCGGCAAGGCGATCCTGTGGCTGCAGCTTCCCGAGGCGCCGCGCCTGGTCAAGGGCGACGCCGCGGGCCGGCTGGACGCCCCGCCCGACGGGCAATGGACCGAGGCGCTGCGGGAAGCCTATGCCGATCGCGTCGAGGCGATCCTCGCCGACCACATCGACGGGCTAGAAGAGAGCATCATCGCCCGGCGCGCCTATTCGCCGGCCGATCTCGAGGCGATGAACATCAATTTGGTCGGCGGCGATCCTTACGGCGGCTCGTCGACGGTGGACCAGGCCTTCCTGTGGCGGCCCTTCAAGACAAGTCGCAACCACGACACGGATGTGGCGGGGCTCTATCATATCGGCGCGTCGACGCATCCCGGAGCCGGCCTCGGCGGCGGCTCGGGCTTCCTCCTGGCGCAGAGATTGTAGATGGACGAGACGGTCAACAAGCGGCAACGGATCTCGACGCTCGGGCAGATCGGGCTGCAGCAGTTCGCGCCGTATCTGATGAACCGCATCATGGGCCGCTACAACGCCAATTTGCGCGAGATCCTGCGCCAGCATGGCCTGACGATCCCGCAGGTGCGCGCGCTGGCGGTGCTGTCGGTGCTCGACGGCGTCACCGTCAACGACCTCGCCGTCTACACCGTCATCGAGCAGTCGACGCTGTCGCGGACGCTGCATTCGCTGGAGCGGCGAGGCCTGGTGAGGCGCGAGCAGGGCGTCACCGATAGCCGCGTCCGCCACGTCTTCCTAACCGACGACGGTCGCGTCGAGTTCAACCGGGCATGGCCGTTCATGCATGACGAATTCGAGGCGATGTTCCAGGATGTCGACGATGGCGAGTATTCGGCGTTGATCGCGACGCTTGCGAAGATCCTGCGCAACATCCGCCGGCACGACATATAGGCGAACGAAGAGGAGGACCAGAACATGGCCGAACGGTCCTTTGCAGAGGAAGTCAAGAAGCTCCGGCTCGGCGCCGGCGAGACGTTTACCGGCGAAGGCATACTTGCCATCACTAAGGCGCTGCTCGAATGCGGAGTCGGCTATGTCGGCGGTTACCAGGGTGCGCCGATCAGCCATTTGATGGACGTGCTCGCCGACTCGCAGGAGATCCTCGCCGAGCTCGGCGTGCATTTCGAGGCGAGCGCCTCGGAGGCGACGGCGACCGCCATGCTCGCCGCCTCGGTGCACTACCCGATCCGCGGCGCAGCCACCTTCAAGTCAACCGTGGGCACCAATGTCGCTTCGGACGCGCTGGCCAACCTCGCGTCGGGCGGGGTGACCGGCGGCGCCCTGATCATCGTCGGGGAGGATTATGGCGAGGGCTCGTCCATCATGCAGGAGCGCAGCCATGCGTTCGCCATGAAGAGCCAGGTCTGGCTGCTCGATCCGCGGCCGAACCTGCCGTCCATCGTCAAGGCGGTGGAAGACGGCTTCGAGCTCTCGGAGGCGTCCAACACGCCGGTCATGCTTCTGGTCCGCATCCGTTGCTGCCACGTGCATGGCAGCTTCACCACACGTGACAACCGGCGGCCGGAGCTGACGGTCGCGGAGGCGCTGTCGGCGCCGCGCCGTGACACCGGGCGCATCGTTCTGCCGCCGGCCTCCTTCCTGCACGAGAAGGAGAAGGTCGAGCGGCGCTGGCCGGCGGCCGTCGAGTTCATCCGCTCGCGCAAGATCAACGAGTTCTTCGGTCCGGAGGACGGGCAAGTCGGCATCGTCATGCAGGGCGGCATGTACAATGGCGTGATCCGCGCGCTGCAGCGCATCGGGCTGTCCGACGACTATGGGGAGACCAAGGTCCCGCTCTATGTGCTCAACGCCGCCTATCCGCTGATCGACGACGAGTTTCTGTCCTTCTGCGAGGGCAAGGACGCGGTCCTGGTCGTCGAGGAGGGGCAGCCCAACTACATCGAGCAGGCCTTCGCGGCGATGCTGCACAAGGCCGGGCGCGACACCAGGGTGGAGGGCAAGGAACACCTGCCGATGGCCGGCGAATACACCGGGCAGGTCATGCTGGATGGCATCGGCAAGTTCCTCACGGCCAACGCCGCGCACGATGCTGCCGGCCAAGATCAGGGCGCCCAACACGACCGGCAACGGGACCGACATCGCCGACCTTGCCAAGGTCGTGCCGGGCCGCCCGCCGGGGTTCTGCATCGGTTGCCCGGAACGGCCGATCTTCGCGGCGACGAAGCTGGTCGAGCAGGAGCTCGGCCGGCATCACATCGCCTCGGACATCGGCTGCCACCTGTTCTCGATCATGCCGCCCTTCGAGCTCGGCGCCACGACGATGGGATACGGGCTGGGCCCGGCCTCGGCGTCTGCCTTCAACTCGCCGGAAGCGACGCGGCGATCGATCTCCTTCGTCGGCGATGGCGGCTTCTGGCACAACGGGCTGACCTCTTCGATCGGCAACGCCGTGTTCAATCGCAACGACGGCGTGATCGTGGTGGTCGACAACTTCTATTCGGCGGCGACAGGCGGCCAGGACATCCTGTCCTCGCGCGCATCGAACCGCTCGAAATCGACCAAGCATCCGATCACCGAAGCGATCAAGGGAATGGGCGTCAAATGGGTGCGGCATCTCGACCGCACCTATGACGTCGGCCGGATGCAGGCGACGCTGAAGGAGGCGCTGACCACCGACGAAAAGGGCCCCAAGGTCATCGTCGCCTCCTCGGAGTGCATGCTCAACCGCCAGCGGCGCGAGAGGCCGCTTCTCGACCAGGCCATCAAGGCAGGAGAGCGGGTGGTGCGGCCGAAGTTCGGGGTCGACGAGGACGTCTGCACCGGCGACCACGCCTGCATGCGGCTTTCCGGGTGCCCTTCGCTCACCGTCAAGTCGCTCGACGATCCGCTGCGCGACGATCCGGTCGCCTTCATCGACCAGAACTGCGTGGGATGCGGCAATTGCGGCGAGGTGGCAGACGCGGCCATCCTCTGCCCGTCATTCTACCGCACGGACACGCTCCACAATCCGGGGCCCTGGGACCGGTTCGTGGACCACCTTCGGCGGCGGGCGATCGGCTTCCTGCAGCGCTGGCGGGAAAGCCGGCGCCTGACCTTCCATCATGCCTGAGCGCGCTCGATCGATCGCGGAGGCGGCCGTCGAGCCGGCCCAGGGCGCCGTCATCAAGCTGGCCATCCTGGCGGTCGGCGGGCAGGGCGGCGGCGTGCTCGCCGACTGGATCACCGACGTGGCAGAGCGCAACGGCCATGTCGCGCAGTCGACCTCGGTGGCAGGGGTGGCGCAGCGCACCGGGGCGACGATCTACTACATCGAGATGTGCCGGAACACGGGGAGGCGCCCGGTCTTCGCGCTGTCTCCGTCGCAAGGCGATGTCGACATCCTGATCGCCGCCGAGCTGATGGAGGCGGGGCGCGCCGTCATGCGCGGTTTCGTCACCGCCGATCGGACGACGCTGATCGCTTCCTCGCACCGCATTTCGGCGGTGTCGGAAAAGATCGAGCCCGGCGACGGTCGCGCCTCCTCGGCCAGGGTCATGGAAGCCGCACGGGCAGCCTCGAAGCGCTTCATCGCCTTCGACATGGAGAAGATCGCCATCGACGCGGGGTCGGTGATTTCGGCGAGCCTGCTCGGCGCGCTGGCCGGCTCGGACGTGCTGCCCTTCGCTCCGCAGAGCTACGAGGACGCGATCTCGGCCGGCGGCAGGGGCGTCAAGGCCAGCCTCGCTGCCTATGCCGCCGCGTTCGCCAGGGCGCGCGGCGACAGACCGCCGTCCTCCGCCGGCTGCGGGACACGGGCCGACGAACGAAGGCGCGACCCACCTGACGCCCAGCGAGGCGCCCGCGGAAGGCGCGTCGCGGTCACGGCCGGCGGCGCCGGCGGGGCCGAGCGCGCAGCTCGCCGGCTGGGACGGCCTGTCGGCCCGGGTCGAACGCCTGCCGGAGCCGGTCCGCGCGATGGCGACGCTCGGCCTGAGGAAGGTCGTCGACTACCAGGACCTCGCCTATGGCGACGAGTATCTCGCAGCGGCTCGAACGCGCAACGGCGGTCGACGACCAGGGTCGAGGCTTTCGCCTGTCGGAAGCGGCGGCCAAGCACCTGGCCAACGCCATGTGCTACGACGACCTGATCCGGGTCGCCGACCTCAAGACGCGCTCGACCCGCGTCGCCCGCGTCCGCCGCGATGTGGAAGCGAAGGACGAGACGGTGCTGCACGTCACGGAATATTTTCATCCGCGGATCGAGGAGTTCTGCGGGACGATGCCCGTGAGCGTCGGCCGCTACATCGAGGAGCGGCCGCGACTTGCGGCGTTCCTCGACCGGCGCATCAATCGCGGCCGCCACATCCGCACCGACAGCATGAGCGGGTTCGCGATGCTTTGGGCGATCGGCGGCTTGCGGCGCTGGCGGCGCAAGCTGCTTCGCCATCGGGTCGAGACCGACCATATCGAGCGCTGGTACGGCCTGGCGCTCGATCGCGCGGCGACCGACTATGGGCTCGGCGTCGAGATCCTCGAATGCCGGCGGCTGATCAAGGGCTACAGCGACACCCATGCCAGGGGCGAGAGCAAGTTCAACCGCGTGCTGTCCGGCCTCGACCTGCTCGCCGGCCGGGACGATGCCGCGGAATGGATCCGGCGCCTGCGCGAGGTGGCGCTCAAGGACGAGAAGGGCGACCTGCTCGACGGGGCGCTGAAGACCGTGGCGTCGCTGAACGACGGCGCGACGCAGCCCTAGCGCAATGACGCTTCTTCGAGTTGTCCTTGCACTCTATCCTCTTGTTTGAGCATGATCTTTTCCAAAAACCGGCATTTACTTTTGGGATCATGCTGTAAGCCAAGCCGCCACGGGAGGCAGGCATCGTGGTCAGCCCGGTCATCGACCTTTCGCATCACAATCCCGACCCCGACTGGGCGGCGGTCAAGAAAGCGGGCGTTGCCGGCGTAATCCACAAGGCTACCGAGGGGTCGACCTACCGCGACCCCGAGCTCTATGGCCGCGCTGTCGGGGCGACCAGCGCCGGACTGCTCTGGGGCACCTATCACTTCATGCGGCCCGGCAATATGCGGTTGCAGATGGAGCACTACATCGACGTCGTCGACCCGGTTCCGGGCGAGCGGATGGCGCTGGACCACGAGGATCCGCGCGTCTCCCTCGCCGATCTCGAGTTGGCCGTCGCCAACCTCTGGAGTCTGCGACCCGACCTGAAGGTGACGATCTACGGCGGCGATCTGCTCAAGGTCCAGCTCGGCGACCGCCGCTCCGAAATATTGGCGAAGACGTCGCTGTGGATCGCCCAGCATACGCGCGCGGCGCGGCCGAGCTGGCCGCGGGGCACCTGGCCTGACTGGAGCCTCTGGCAGTGGACGGACAGCGAGACCGTTCCAGGCATCCCGGCGCCGGTCGACGGCGATCGCTGGAACGGCACCTCCGAGGCGCTGGAGGCCTGGCTCTCGCCCGGCCCTGGAGAACCGCTCGTTGCGTAGGGGCAAAAGGTTATCGCTGGCGAGACGATCCGCTGAAGGGAAGCATCGCCGCTGCCAACTATATCCCATTTACTTGACAAATCTAATCAAGTTGGCACCCTGTCATTGCCGGTGAGGGGATCTCTGGTGGACTTTTTATCTGGAATGCGCTGAGCGCCCATTCTTCGGGTTGCTTGGGAGTGGCAGCAGGAGGCAGGGATCGATCTGGCAATCCGAACGATGCCGGACGAATTCCGGGCGGCCATTCCAGGACTTGCTGTGGGGGATGGATGGAACGGCTGCGCAGATGGCTGGAATGGCTGGACGGTCTCGGACCGCAGGGCTCCGCTTCCTTCGACGACGATCTGTCCGAGCTGGTCGCGCGGTGGACCGACGGAAACCGGACCGGGACCTATGCGCTGCCGGTCGAGGTGGTGGCGGAGGCGCTGCAAAAGCGCGCCGAGACGCTGCTCGAGCAATCCACGACGAAACCGGCGTCCGGTCGCGAGGACCGGCGGAGCGCGTCGGCTGGCGCGAAGGGGCCATCGCCGAAAAAGCCGGCCGGGCTCGGCGATTGACGATGCTCGCCCCGCGCCTTCGGGCAGTCTCCCGCTTTTGTGAATGGCCGGTCGCTCCGGCTCGATGCTAGCCTTGGCGAGTGAATCGAACTGGCGCGACATGTCGATGAAACGATCCGGACCCGACCTCGAGAAGCCCGTATTTCCGCGGATCGGCGGCGGCATCGAACTGCTGGCTGCGGCGGCCCGCAAGCTCTCCGATGCGGAGCTCGAGGAAGCGCTGACGGCGTCGATCGCGAACGACGACGCGTCCAACGACAATGCGCGGAAGCTCGGCCTGCATCTCGTCGCCACCATCCTGAGGATCGAGCTGGCGCGCCGGCATCCCCAATAGCTACGGCTCCTTGCGCAGGGCGTCGGCCTCCGCCGCGCAGGCTTCGGCGTCAGGCATCGCCCCTTCGGCACGCGCCAGGGCGATCTCGGCCCTGGCGGCCTCCAGGTCGGCCCTGAAGGACGGAACGGCGTGCAGGCGGGCCACGGCGGCGCCTGCCATGACGCGTCCGGCCTCGATGTCGCTCTGCCAATGGACGTTGCAGACCACGCGGCTTTCGCCGAAGTCCCGCCCGCGTTGCAGGACGGCGTCGGTTCGGTCGGGGAAGAGCTCGACCAGGATCAGCGCCCAACCCCAGCCGATTGCGCCGTGCCCGGAGGGATAGGATCCGTCCTTCCTCATCGCGTCGTCGTTCGCCGGGGTGCAGCTTTGGCCGTCATGCATCGCAAACGGCCTGACGCGCTTGTAGCGGGCCTTCGCCCGGTGGGTCGACAGCGCGATGTCGATGAGCGACTTGCCGAGGAGCGCGTAAAGCCGCGGCGTGCGCTGTTCGGAGATCGGCAGGTTGGCGGCACAGGAAAAGGTGCGCGGCGGCATGCGGAAAGCGCAGGTCGGCATCGCTGACGGCCAGCGTCCAGCGATCGGTGCCTTTCAGGGCCGCCGCGCTCTCGCTCACCGCTTCGTCCCGCGCGAAGGCGGGGGAGCCGGGACCTGGCGGCGGAGGAAGCAGGGCAAGGCTGTCCGGCAGCCCCGTGAGATCGAGATAGCCACGTGTCCGGTGCGGCGGCTCCGGCGGACTGCCCGGCACGGTCGGGAGGGTCTCGGCAGACAGGCACGACAGGCTCGCCACGACCGCCAGGACGGCAAGGACCAACACACAGGGACGACGACCCGGCATCACGCCTCCTCGGATGGGACGGATCGACGTGGCACGCCCGAAACCGAGCCGCATGACAGCCTGACGATCAGGTCGGTCTGAAGGACGATCCGGCGGCTTCGCGGGCCCGACTTGCCTGCCAGGCGCTCCAGCAGGAGCTGGGTGCCGAGGCTGCCGAACGTCTCGGCCGGCTGGTCGATGACGGTGAGAAACGGGGAGAGCACCGCGAGGTGCTCGACATCGTCGAAGCAGACGAGGGCCATGTGGTCGGGCACCGACAGCCCGCGCTCCCGGAGCGCCTTCATCGCCCCGACCGCGGTCATGTTGTTGACGGCAAAAATGGCGGTCGGCATGGGGTCGAGCGCCAAGGCTTGCTGCGTCGCCCGGTAGCCGCCGATCAAGTCCACCGTGGTGCGGAACACGAGATCCTCCCGAAACGGCAGTCCCGCCGCCTCCAGCGCCTCCCGATAGCCGCGCAGGCGTTCGCGGCCCGTCGACGTGTCGTCGGCATCGGTCAGATGCGCAATGTCGCGATGGCCGAGCGAAAGCAGGTGCTCCGTCAGGCGCCGCGCGCCGGCGGCACTGTCGCTCACGACCAGATCGCAGTCCAGGTCCGGCAGGGCACGATCGATCAGCACGACCGGAAATCCGCGCCGCATCAAGGGAAAGACGCTGTGCCGCGACTGGTCGCCTGCCGGGGCGATCAGCAGGCCCTCGACCCGATGCGAGACAAGGTCCTCGATGTATTCCTTCTCCAGCCTGCAGGTCGCCCTCGCTGTTGCACAGCAGAAGCCGGTAGCCGGCCTTGCGGGCCGTCGTCTCGGCGCCGCGAACGACTGGGGCGAAGAACGGATTGGCGACGTCCGGAACGATGAGGCCGAGCGTCTGCGTCTTGCTGCGAGATCAGCCCCCGGGCCACGCGGTTCGGCACATAGTCGAGGGCCTCGATTGCCGCCTCGACCTTGCGCTGCGTCTCTTCGTCCACGCCCGACCGCCCGTTGATGACGCGGGAGACCGTCATCGACGAAACGCCAGCCAGCTTTCCTACGTCTCGAAGAGTTACGGCCAAGGCCACCTCGTGTTAGCTAACAACACCGGCTTGTTCCATAACAAACAGAAAAGAACAAGCCTGAGAGCAATCCAGTTGACGCTGGATGTTATGCGCTGTTATCGATAACAGAAATCAAAAAATACTCGAAGGGAGGTTTCGATGGCTCGGACGTTTGTTCATCGGATGGCAGTGGCGTCGGTGGCCTTGACCGCGGTCATGGCGATCGGCGTAGGCAGTGCGGCGGCGGAAGGCAGCTGCACGCCCGGCAAGACCAAGAAGATCGCGTTCATGCTGAAGCAGCAGACCGCGTTCCGCTACCTCAATGCGGACATTCCGTTCTTCAAGAAGACCGCCGAGGACGCCGGCTACGAGGTCGTGGTGCAATCGGCTGAAAACGATGCCCAGAGCCAGATCGCCCAGGCGGAGAACGTCATCACGCAGGGCGTCGACGCCATCGTCATACAGCCGGTGGACTTCAACGTGGCGGCCGGCATCGCGGAGATGGCCAGCAAGGCCGGCATCCCGCTGGCCTCGTATGACGACCTGATCCTGGGCGCCGCGCAGGCCGGCTACATCGGGCGCGACCCGAAGGACGGCGGTGCGGAAGCCGCTCGGGCGGTCGTCGCCAAGGCGCCGAAGGGGAACTACGTGCTGATCGGCGGCGACGCCGGCCAGACAGGCTCGACCCTGATGCAGGAGGGATACCACGTCACGCTCGACCCGCTGGTCGAGAAGGGCGACATCAAGATCGTCATGGACCAGTTCACGCCGGGCTGGAAGACGGAGCCGGCTCAGGCCAACGCCGAGAATGCGCTGACCGTCAACAACAACGACATCCAGGCCTTCCTCGTGTCCTATGACGGCATGTCGCTCGGCGTGCTGCAGGCGATCGAGGGCGCCAAGATCGACCCGGGCAAGATCCTCGTCACGGGCCAGGACATGGAGCTTTCCTCGGCGCAGGCGATCGTCGAGGGGCGGCAGTTCGGGAGCCTCTGGCCGGCGCCCGACGAGATGGCGATCGCCGGCGCCAAGGCGGCCGTCGCCATGGCGGAGTGCAAGGACATCGGCGCGACGGACACCGCCGACAACGGCGCCGGGCAGATCCCCTGGGTGAAGACGCCGATCTACCTCGTCAGCCAGGACGAGATGGCAGACTTCGTCTGCAAGCATCCCTACTGGCTCAAAATCGACGAGGTCTACAAGAACGTGCCGGAGAAAAAGCCGACGTGCCAATGACTGCCGCTCCAGCGGCCGCCGACACGGCAGCCTGGACGGATCGTTCCAGGCTGCTCGACGTCCGGGCGCTGACCAAGGCGTTTCCCGGGGTCGTCGCGGTCGATGGCGTCGACCTCGCCATCGCCCCCGGCGAAATCGTCGCCCTGCTCGGCCAGAACGGGGCCGGCAAGTCGACGCTGATCCAGGTGCTTTGCGGCCTGCACCCTTATGGAACCTATGCGGGCGAGATCGTCTTCAACGGCGAGCCGCTGCGCGCCCATTCCGTCGCCGATGCCGAAGCCGCAGGCATTGCCTTCCTGGCCCAGGAGATCAACACCGCGCCCGACCTGAGCGTTGCCGAGGGCCTGTTCCTCAACAACGAGCCGCTGCGCTTCGGCCTGATCGACCGACCGCTCCAGCTGGCACGGGCCAAGGCCCTGCTGCAGGACTTCGGGCTCGACATCGACCCGTCGGCGCCGCTGGGAAGCCTGGACCTTGCCAGCCAGCAGCTCGTTTCCATCGTCCGCGCGCTATCGAGGGACGCCCGGCTCGTCATCCTCGACGAGCCGACGGCGGCGCTCACCGAACGAGAGGCGTCGCGGCTGTTCGATCGGATGCGCGCGCTACGGGCCCGCGGCGTTGCCATCATCTTCGTGTCGCACCGCCTTGCCGAGGTCTTCCAGATCTCCGACCGCATCGTGATCATGCGCGACGGGCGGGTGAGCGGAACGTTCATGACGGCCGAGACGTCGCGCGATGCGGTGGTCGACCAGATGATCGGCACGGGCGGTCAAGTCGCCCGCGCGGCTGCCAGCCGGGCCACCGGCAAGGTGGCCCTCGAAGCGCGCGGCCTCACGGTCTTCGACGCCGGCGGACGCGAAGTGGTCGGCCAACTCGACCTCGCCATCCGGCATGGCGAGATCGTCGGCCTGTTCGGCCTGCTCGGATCGGGCGCGATCGAGGCCACGATGGCGCTGTTCGGATCCTGGCGGGGCCAGTCGTCGGGGGAGATCGTCGTCGACGGTCGCCGGGCCGAGATCCGCTCGCCCACGGATGCCGCGGCCCTGGGCATCGGCCTGGTCGCGCAGGATCGCCGCGACGGCCTGTCGGGCGGCCAGTCCATCTACGAGAATGCCATTCTCGCCGACCTTCGCGCGCATCAGCCGCTATGGTTTCGTCGATGGCGCCGTCGGGCGCCGGCGGATCATGGACCTGTTCGAGCGGCTCCACGTCAAGGCCGGCGACATCGATGTCGCTGTCGGCACGCTCAGCGGCGGCAACCAGCAGAAGGTTCAGGTCGCGCGCTGGCTCGCTGCCGATGCCCGCATCCTGCTGCTGGTCGACCCGACGCGCGGCGTCGACGTCGGAGCGAGGGCCGAGATCCAGCGCATCTGGGCCGAGCTTGCGGGCCAGGGAGCTGCTATCCTGCTGGTGTCGTCGGAGGCCGAGGAGATCGTCCAGACATGCGACCGGGCAGTCGTCCTGCGTGGCGGACGGGTCGTCGGGGCCCTCGACGCCGAACAGCTGAGCGAAGGCCGGCTTCTGCGGCTTGCGACCGGCGTTTGACACCCTTGGAATGCAGGAAGGCGCGATGACTGAGCTTCTCGACATCAGAGCCACGCCGGCCGTCGAGCCGACGCCTCTCGCGAAGCTGCTGACCAACCGGTCGCTGCGCGACTCCACGCTGCTGATCGTGCTGGCCGGCATCTGGATCTTCTTCCACTTCGCGACCAAGGGGACATTCCTCACCCAGCGAAACCTGATCCTGCTGGCGCTGCAGACGTCCATCGTCGCGCTGGCGGCGATCAGCGCCGTCATGCTCATCGTTTCCCGGAACTTCGACCTGTCGGTGGGGTCGGCGGTCGCGCTGATCGGCGTCCTGGTGGCCATCCTGACCGTCTGGAACGACGTGAACCCGGTCCTGGCCGTCGTGATCTGCCTCGCCGTCGGCGTCCTCATGGGCGCCTGGCAGGGCTGGTGGGTGACGCGGATGAAGGTGTCCTCCTTCATCGTCACTCTGGCGGGCATGCTCTATTTTCGCGGCATCTCGATGATCGCCACCAACGGCGCGACAGTGGCGCCGCTGCCGGGGAGCCTCAAGCAGGTCGCCACGGGCTTCCTGCCTCCAGAGCTGTCGATCGCGCTGATCGTCGCGTCGCTCGGCCTCTTCGTGGCCTTCCGCGCCTATGAATTGCGGCGCGGCGCTCGCCTCGGCGTGGTCAAGAACGTCAGGCGAACCCTGGTGCGGGCGAGCCTTCCTTGGGTGGTCGCAGCGGCGGCGGCCATCTGGCTGGCGTCATCGACCGGCATCCCCTACCTGATCGTGCTGGTCGCGGTCTGCGCCATCTGCGCCGACGTGCTGATGCGGCGGACCCGGTTCGGGATGCAGCTCTATGCCATTGGCGGCAATCCGGAGGCGGCGCGGCTATCAGGCGTCAACGTCGACCGCGTGATCTTCCTCAACTTCGTCATCGCCGGGCTCGGCTACGGTATCATCGGCGTGGCGCTGACGGCGCGGGTGAGCGGCGCAATCGCGGGCAGCGCGGGGCTCTTCCTGGAGCTCGACGCCATCGCCGCCGCGATCATCGGCGGCACGGCGCTGAACGGCGGCCGGGGCAGGGTGCTTCGGCGCCCTCGTCGGGGCGCTCCTGATGGGGAGCCTCAACAACGGGATGAGCCTGATGAACGTGCCGACCTTCTATCAGGACACGGCGCGCGGCATCGTCCTGCTGCTCGCCGTCGCCATCGACCAGCTGAGCCGGCGCAGGGTGGCCGTCGTCCGCTGAGCCTCGCCGGAGCGTCAGATCGTCTCGGGAAGGTGGATGTCGAACGGCAGGAAGGTCTGCCCGGGTGGGGCCGCTGCGCCGTCCTCGACCGCCTGCGCCATCAGGTCCACCGCCTTGCGGCAGAGCTCCGGCAGCGGCGTGCCGATCGCCATCGTGACCAGGTTCTCGGCGAGGCCGGCACGCGATTCCGGGGTCAGCTCGTTCACCACCAGCACCGGCGGCCGCGCGAGGCGCAGCGAGCGCAGGGCGTCGATGGCGCCCTCCATGCCGCCGCCGGAGACGTAGCAGCCCGCCAGGTCGGGGTTTTCCGCCATGATGGAGAGCAGGGTGTGCTGGGTGACCTCGGGCGTCTCCAGATTGACCTGCGTCTCCAGCACCGTGAAGTTCGGCGCCGCCTCGCGAAAATAGGAGCGCAAGCCGATCTCCCGCAGCTCGTGCCCGGTGAAGCGCGGGCTGCCGACGAACACCGCGACGCGACCCGGCCGCGGCGCGGCGCGGGCGATCATCCAGGCGGCGGTGCGCCCCACCTTGCGGTTGTCGAGGCCCACATAGCCCTGGCGGATGCCGGTCGCGACGTCGGACAGCAAGGCAAAGACCGGAATGCCGCGGCCCTTCAGCCGGTCGATGGCCGCGCTGACCGTCGGGTGGTCGGGGCAGACCACGCCGATCGCCTGGCAAGTGCGCGCGAGCTTTTCCAGCGCGGCGACGATCTCGTCCGGCTCCTGGCGCATCCAGTGAGCGATGCTCGCCCGACCGCGGAACCTCGACGCCTCGGCGACCGCAGCCTCCGCTTGGCGCGCGAATTGCTGATAGAAGGCCTGCTCGGGATGCTGCAGCAGGAAACCCAGCTGGAGCTCGGGCAGCGCCTCCCGCGATCGCTGCTCGATGAGGCTCGCGGCGTGGAAGCCCAGCCCCGCCGCCGCCTCTGCGACGCGCCTGGCGGTGTGCTCCTTGACCGGCAGCCGGCCGTTCAGGACCCGATCCACGGTGGCGACGCTGACGCCGGCCTGCCGCGCCACATCTGCAATCGTCGGCCGTCCCGCCATGTCAAATCTCCTTCGAGCAATGATAGGAAATGATAGAAATTATTGCAATATTGTTGATGCATGTGAGGCGTTGTGATAGCTCCCTCCGCAGATCCTGACCGCCATTCCGCCGAGGCCTGCCATGAGCCGAGACTACAGCCTCACCGGTCCGCGCTCGGCAAGAGCCGTGGAGAACGGACTGGCCGCCGCCGAGTGGTATCACACCGAAGTCGCGCGCAAGGACATGAAGGAGCTCATGAAGCGCTCCGACGGCCCGGCGATGCGCGACACGGCGATCTGGCTCGGCCTGCTCGTCGCCAGCGGCGCTGCGGGCGCCTGGCTTTGGGGCAGCCTGTGGTGCGTCCCGTTCTTCGCGCTCTATGGCGTGCTCTACGGCTCCGCGTCGGATTCGCGCTGGCACGAATGCGGGCACGGCACGGCCTTCCGCACCGCCTGGATGAACGACGCCGTCTATCAGCTCGCTTCCTTCATGATCATGCGCAACCCGGTGACCTGGCGCTGGTCTCACACCCGTCATCACACCGACACGATCATCGTCGGCCGCGACCCGGAGATCGCCGTGATGCGCCCGCCGGACCTCTTGCGCCTGGCGCTCAACGCGGTCGGCCTGCTCGATGCCTGGCACGCCATGATCGACATGGGCCGCAATGCGCTGGGGATCATGAGCCCCGCCGAGCGGACCTTCGTCCCGGAGAGCGAGCAGCCCAGGGCGATCCTGATCGCCCGCGTCTGGGTGGCCATCTACGTGTCGGTGCTCGTCACCGCCCTGGCGCTGGGGAGCTGGCTGCCTTTGATGCTGGTCGGCCTGCCGCGCCTCTATGGCGCGTGGCACCACGTGATGACCGGGCTGCTGCAGCATGGCGGGCTGGCCGACGACGTCACCGACCACCGGCTCAACAGCCGTACGGTCTATATGAACCCGATCAGCCGGTTCATTTACTGGAACATGAACTATCACGTCGAGCATCACATGTTCCCCATGGTGCCCTATCACGCTTTGCCCAGACTGCATGAGCTGATCAAGCACGACCTGCCGGCGCCGACGTCCTCGATCGCCCAGGGCTATCGGGAGATGATCCCGGCCTTCCTCAGGCAGCTGAACAACGAGGACTACTTCCTCGAGCGCGAGCTGCCGCCGACGGCGCGGCCCTACCGGGATGAGTTTCACGCGGCCTTGCCGCTGGCGGCGGAGTAGCCCGATGGCAGATTGGATCGACGTTTGCGGCAGCGAGGAGATCGACGAGGAGGACGTCATGCGCTTCGACCATGGCGGGCGCACCTTCGCCGTCTATCGCAGCCCCGAGGACGCCTATTTCGCCACCGAGGGGCTCTGCACGCACGAGAAGGTGCATTTGGCCGACGGGCTGGTGATGGACGACATCATCGAGTGCCCGAAGCACAACGGCCGCTTCAACTACAAGACCGGCGTCGCCAAGGGCGCCCCGGCCTGCGTCAACCTGAAGACCTATCCGGTCAAGGTCGAGGCCGGCCGCGTCCTGATCTCGGTCGACTGACGAGCCGCCTGGCGACAAGCATCGACGTCGGCAAGGTCGTAGCCGTCCCGGAGCAAGCGGGTTAGAGTGACCGGCGTCATTTCGCCAGGCCATGCCCTTGTCTGCCGGAGATCGTCCATGGACATCAGATCGAAGCTCGCGGAGCTCTGCGACGCCTTCAACGCGCATGACCTCGACAGGATCATGGCGTTGTTCGCCGAGGATTGCGTCCTCCAGATGCCGAGGGGGAAGGAACCTTGGGGCGCGCGCTTCCAGGGCAAGGACGAGGTGCGGCGGGCGCTGGCGACCCGCTTCGAAGGCTTGCCCGACGTCCACTATGGCGATGCCGAACATTTCGTCGATCCGGCTGCGCATGCCGGCATGTCCAAATGGACCCTGACGGGCACTGCGAGGGATGGAAAGAAGATCGAGGTGAAGGGCTGCGACTTCTACAGTTTTCGCGACGAAAAGGTGGTAGCCAAGGATTCATATTGGAAGATCGTCGAATAAAGGTCTGCGACGAAGATTGGGGGGGACCGCCAGTGTACACGAGACCAGCCAGCGCATTCTTGATCCTTGCCGCGCTTTCCGGGCTGCCAAGCGGCTGGCGGCAGCGGCGGCGGCGCCACCGTCAGCGGCGCGCCGCCGACCACGGTGAGCGGGGTTCCGCCGGCTGCGGTGAGCGCGTGCCTGAAGCGGGCGGACAGTTTCTGGAGCGCCGCGCCCGGCACCTCGGTCGTCAACGGTGCCCAGCAGGCCGACAGCGCCGTCGTCGGCAATTGGCAGCTGCTGATGGGGACCGGAAACAATCGGTCGACCTGCACGGTGAACCCGATCGGCCAAGTCATCGACATGTCGCCGAGCTGACGGATCGACCGTCAAAGCCCCGGTATCCGGTTGCCGGCACTGTCGAACAGGTGGACCTGCCGCGGATCGAGGCGGAAGTGGAGCGCGTCGCCCTTGGCAGATGCGGCCTTGCCGCGCCGTTCGATGACGATGAGGCGCTCCAGCCCCTCGACCTTGACGTGAAGCAGGTCGGAGCCGCCCAGATGCTCCACGACGACGATCTCGCCCGCGACCGAGCCTTCGCGGGACGCGTCGTCGACCAGGATCGCGTCCGGCCGGACGCCGAGCTCGACCGTCGCGTCGGCGGCCACAGGGACGTCGTCAGGCAAGGTCAGGACCGGGAGTCCCGAGGCAGGCAGCCTCAGCACGGTCGCCGAGCCTTCGCGGCTGGCACGGGTCGGCACGAAGTTCATCTTGGGCTGGCCAAGGAAGCCTGCAACAAACCGATTGACCGGTTTTTCGTAGAGCTCGAGCGGCGAGCCCTGCTGCTCGACGCGGCCGTGGTTGAGGATGACGATGCGGTCGGCGAGCGTCATGGCCTCGACCTGGTCGTGGGTGACGTAGATCATGGTGGCGCCGAGCTCGTCGTGCAGGCGGGCGATCTCCACGCGCATCTGGGCTCGCAGGTCGGCATCCAGATTGGAGAGCGGCTCGTCGAACAGGAAGACATCCGGCTGGCGCACGATCGCGCGGCCGATCGCCACGCGCTGCCGCTGGCCGCCCGACAGCGCCTTGGGCTTGCGCGCGAGCAGCTCCTCGATCTGCAAGGTGCGGGCGGCCGTCGCCACCTTGGCGTCGATCTCGGCTTGCGCGACGCCCAACATTTTCAGCGCGAAGCCCATGTTCTCCGCGGCGGTCATGTGCGGATAGAGCGCGTAGGACTGGAAGACCATGGCGATGCCGCGGTCTGCGGCGTTGACCCGGTTCATCGGCTTGCCGGCGATCGCCAGTTCGCCGCCGCTGATCTCCTCCAGCCCGGCGATCATGCGCAGCAGCGTGGATTTTCCGCAGCCGGACGGCCCGAGGAAGACCACCAGCTCGCCGTCGGCGACCGACAGCGAGACGTCGCGCACCGCTTCGACCGCGCCGAAGGACTTGGCAATGTTCCTGAGCTCGACGGAAGCCAACGCTTATTCCCCAGACTTGACGGCCCACATTTCGATCTCGACGCAAAAGCCCGGCAACAGCACCGCCTGCACGGCGGTGCGAACCGGCAATGGCGGCGGCATCACCGTCTCGTAGACGGCATTGAAACGTCCCCACTGGCCAAGATCGGTCAGGTAGATGTTGACCTTGAAGACATCCCGGAGCGTGCAGCCGGCGGTGGCGAGCTGGTCCGCACAGTTGGCCAGGGTGGCGCGGGTCTGCTCCTCGACCGTCTCTCCCATCACCTTGCCTTCCGGATCGACGGCCACCTGCCCGGAGATCACCACCAGCCGCCGCGCGTCGACTTCGAGCACCGGCGAGTAGGGGCCGGCCGTCACGTGCTGCCTGGCATTCGCAGGCAGCGTCTTCAACGGGTGCTGGGGGCCGTCCTGGTCTGCCATCTTATCCCTTGACGGCCCCGCTGATGAGGCCTTCGACCACGAAGCGCCAGACCAGCACGACCAGCACCAGCGTCGGAATGATGGCGATGAAGATCGCCGTGTTGAGCAGGCTCCAGGAGACGTCCGTGTTGCGCGCCAGCGCTGCCATCACGACGGACACCGGACGTGTCGCGGCGTCGCCCGACAGCACCATCGAGAACATGTACTCCGAATAGGAGAGCATGAAGGCGAACAGGCCGGTGGCGGCGATGGAGGGCAGCGCGAGCGGCAGGGCGATCCGCAAGAAGGTCTGGAAGCGGCTGCAATGGTCGAGCAGCGCCGCCTCGAAGATCTCGGACGGCATCTTGCGGAAGAAGACCGACAGGATGAGCACCGTGAAGGGCAGGGCCTTCGCCGTGTGGACGAGGATGATGCCCGCCTGGGTGCCGACCAGGCCGAGCGACTGCAGCATGACGTAGATGGGCGTCACCAGCGCCACGGCGGGCACCAGCGGGCTGAGGATCAGGAACATGAAGCTGAGCTTCTTGCCCGGGAAGACGTACCTGGCGAACACGAACGCCGCCGGCGTGCCGAGAAGCAGATTGAGCAGCATCGACGACAGCGCGATGACGGCGCTGTTGAGCAGGCTCCTCGGCACCTGCCGCGCCGCATCGGAGATCATCGCCCGGTTGGCGTTCGCCTGCCAGGTAGGAGTCGGGCAGTTGGCCGGTGAAGATGTAGCGATAGGTCTCGAAGCTCGGCCCTTCCTCGAACAGGCTCTTGCTGCGGTCGAGCATGATGCGGTCGGGCACCAGGCTGCCGACCAGCGACAGGACCACGGGTCCGCCGGTGAAGGCCAGGATGAGCCCGGCGAACAGGTAGGTCAGGACCGGGTTGGCGCGACCCTGCATGTCAGCGGTCCTCGAACAGGTCCGAAGGCAGGGCCCAGGTGATGGCGACGATCATGACGGCGGAGATGGCGACGACGATGAAGGCGACGGCCGAGCCGGCGCCGAAATCGTACATGGAGAAGCTTTCGCGCCAGATCTGGAAGGAGAGCAGGGTCGTCGCGGTGCCGGGGCCGCCGCCGGTCATAGCGTAGACGAGGTCGTAGGTCGTGAAGGCCGTCAGCGCGTTATAGACGACGAGCACGACGACCATCGCCTTGATCTCCGGAAAGACGACGTGGCGGAAGCGACGCAGCGGGCTCCGGCAATCGATGGCGGCCGCCTCCAGGGTCTCGGAGTTGATCGCCGCCAAGGCGGCCATCAGCAGGACGACGGCGAAGGGGATCTGCGTCCAGACATGGGCGACGACGACGGCGGCCAGAGCGAGCCTGGGCGAGGTCAGCCAGGGAATCGAGCCGTCGATCAGGCCGAGCCCTTGCAGCAGGCCGTTCAGCACGCCGAAGCTCGGGTGGAAGACCCAGATCCACAGCACGGCGCTGATGGCGCCCGGCAGCACCCAGGGAAGCAGGACGACGGAGCGCACCAGCTCGGAGCCGAAGAAGCGCCGCTGCAGGAAGAGCGCGACGAGCAGGCCGATGGCGACAACCAGCGGCGCCGCGAACAGCGTGAAGACCAGCGAATTTTGCACGGCATCCCAGAAATAGTTGCTGGTGACGACGTTGCGGTAGTTGTCGAGGCCGACGAAGGGCTGGTCCGGAAACAACAGCGTCACCGAATGGACGCTGGTCCACAGCGCATAGCCAATGGGATAGACGGTCATCAAGGCGACCGGCAGCAGAGCCGGGAGCAGCCATAGCGCAGGAAAGCGGTCGGTGTTCCACATCGCGGTCTGGATGGCTCAAGGACGGAGGGTGGGGCGGACGGCGCTCGCCGTCCGCCGCCATGGATCTACCGGTTGGCGAATTGCTGCTTGAGCTGGTTCCAACGGTCGGCTCCGTCCTTCATCACCTGGTCGACCGGCGCCTCGCCGACCATCGCCTTGGCGAGCAGAGGCCGGAAATAGGCCGACCAGACCGAGCTGTACTCGGTGTAGGTGCCGGCCTTGGCGCTGGCCGCCTGGTCCGCCAGGGTCTTCATGTCGGCCCATTTGCCCCAGGCCTCGATCACCTCCGGGTCCTGGAACAGCGGCAGCTGGCCGAAGCCGAGCCCCTTCTCCACCGCCCAGCGCTTGGCGACCGTATAGGGCTTTCCGGCCATGAAGTTGACGAACTTCCACGCCGCCTCGCCGCGCGCCGGATCGGCGGCGGCCTGCGCGGTCACCACATAGGACTTGGCAAAGCCGAGCGTCGAATGCTTGGCGCCCGGCATCGGCGCCAGCGCGAACTCGCCGGCCCGCGGCTGGTCCGCCGCATTGTTGAGCGCGGCGAGCACGTAGGTGTAGACGATGGTGAAGGCGTGGGCTCCCGTGTTCATCGCCGGGATGATCTTGAATTCGTGGGTCTCGGACTGGACGAGGTCCTTGGAATAGGCATCGGCCAGCCATTGAAGCTGCTTGTAGGCCTCGTTGTTCGGGTCGGCGAAGAGCGGGTTCAAGTCCTTGTCGAACAGCTCGGCGCCGCGGCCATAGGCCTGGGCGACGAAGGCATCGTAGAAGTTCGGCAGTTCCTGATTGTACTCGTAGACGATCGGATGCTGCATGCCGCCCGCCTTGAGCTTCTCGGCCGCCGCGGTCACCTCTTCCCAGGTGGTCGGCACGGCGATGCCGGCGTCGGCGAGGATCTTCTTGTTGTAGATGAAGGAGATCGTGTCGGCGTAGTAGGGCAGGCCGTAGACCTTGTCCTTGTAGGTCACGTCGGTCAGCGCGAAACCGGCGATGTCCTTGGCCAGGCCGTCGACCTCCGCCTGCGGCGCGACGAAGTCCAGCGGGGCGATGAAGCCGGCCGCACCCCAGGCCGGCAACCAATCCTGACCACCATAGATCACGTCGGTCTTGGTGTTGCCGCGGAAGCGCAGGACGATGCTGTCCTGATAGTCGGGCCAGGTGTAGTCGGTGACCTTCACCTTGATGCCGGGATTGGCTTCCTCGAACTTCTTCACATTGTCCTGGATCGTCTCGAGCGAGTAGTTCCAGACGACGAAATCGAGCGTGGTGTCCTGCGAATGCGCGGGCTGGGCGACAAAGATCGTCGGCGCGATCAGGGAAGCGGCAAAGAGCGTCCTGAGTTCCATCTGTTCCATCCTCTCTGCAAGGCCTCCGGGTGTTCCGGGCCGGAGGCTGCGGCGCCCGTATTGTTCGTTGACATTGGGCTTGCCGCGTCGGACTATTGAACCAATTGGGATCACTTGCAACCTTTTTCCGATGCGAGGCGATTAAATCGTGAGCGGAGCCGGCAGGACCAACTTCATCGACGGCCGTTGGACTGCGGATCCGGCGGGCGAGGTGAAGCAAGTGCGGTCGCCGATCGACGGCAGCGAGATCGGCGCCATGTGCTGGAGCTCGCGCGGCGCCGCCCAAGCTGCGATCGACGCCGCGCGCAGGGCCCAGCCGGGTTGGCGGAAGGTGCCGGTCTGGCAACGCGCCGAGGCGATGCGCCGCATCGGCGCCGCCGATTGCAGGGCGGCGCGCGGAGCTTGCCGCGCTGTTGACGCTCGAACAGGGCAAGCCTCTGGCGGAGGCCGACTTCGAGGTGGGCAAGGCGGTCGACGGCTTCAATCTTGGCCGCGGACCTCGTCAAATATCTCGAAGGCAGCACGATCCCGACCGAGGACCCGACCAAGCGCGTCATGACCTTCTATCGGCCGCGCGGCGTCTATGCCGTGGTGACGCCGTGGAACTTCCCGGTCAACATTCCCGTCGAGTACATCGCGCCGGGGCTTGCCGTCGGCAACACCATCGTCTGGGTGCCGGCACCGACGACGTCGCTGGTCGCGGCGGCGCTGGTCGAGGCCATCCGCGACGCCGACCTGCCGGCTGGCGTGCTTAACCTCGTCACCGGCGCCGGGGCGGAAGTCGCCGACGAGATCGTCGCCAATCCCGGCACCGACGCGGTGGGCTTCACCGGCAGCGCGGCGACCGGCAAGCGGATCGCCGAGCGGGCCGCCGGCAAGCCGCAGTTGATGGAGCTCGGCGGCAACGGCCCGGTGGTCATCCTGGACGACGCCGACCTCGACCGCGCGGCGAGTGCGACGGCCGCCGGCTGCTTCGTCAATGCCGGGCAGGTGTGCTCGTCCTCGGAGCGCATCCTCGTGCAGCGCAAGGTTTATGACGGCTTCGCCGAACGGATGGCCGCCGCAGCGCGGGCGATCGTGCTCGGCGATCCGCGTCGCGACGGCGTCACCATGGGGCCGCTCAACAATTCAGGCGTCGCCGCCAAGGTGGCGAGCCACGTGTCGGACGCGCTGGCGCGGGGCGCCAGGCCGCTCGTCGGCGGCCGGCCGGCCGTCGGCCTCGGCACGGAGCTCTATTTCGAGCCGACGGTGCTCACCGGCGTTCCGGCGGATGCGCTGATCAACCGCGAGGAGACGTTCGGCCCAGTGGCGCCGCTGATCGCCTTCGACAGCGACGAGGAGGCGATGGCGCTCGCCGCCGACAATCGCTACGGGCTGGTCGTCGAGCATCTTCACGCGCGACATCGATCGGGCATTCCGCTACATCGACGAGATGCCGACAGGCGTCGTCAACGTCAACGACACGTCCAACTATTGGGAGCTGCACATCCCCTTCGGCGGCTTGACCGGCAAGGAGAGCGGCACCGGCAGGGTCGGAGGGAGGCATGCGATGACGGCGATGTGCGACCTGAAGACGGCGACATTCTCGGTGGCATGATGCGTTTCGAAGACCTGACGTCCGGAGAGGTCGCGGCGCTCGATCGCGACAGGACGGTGCTCGTGCTGCCGCTCGGCTCGGTCGAGCAACACGGCCCGCACATGCCGCTCGGCACGGACACCATGCTGGCGCATGGCGTGTCGATGGCGGCTGCGGAGAGGCTGCCGGGACGCGTGGCGGTCATGCCGCCGCCCTGGTACGGCTTTTCTGCCCATCACATGCGCTTTCCGGGAAGCGTGACATTGCGCGCCGAGACGCTGATGGCCGTCGTCGAGGACGTGGTCGGGTCGGTGGTCGCGCACGGCTTCCGGCGCATCGCGATCGTCAACGGGCATGGCGGCAATGGCGGGGCGATCGACGTGCTCGCCTCGACGCTCGGCCACCGCCATTACGGGCACGCCCGCATCGCCGCGCTCACCTACTTCCAGCTGGCGCGCGACGCGATCGCGACGCTGAGGACGTCCGGGCCGGGCGCGATGGGCCATGCCTGCGAGTTCGAGGCCTCGATGATGCTCCAGCTCAGGCCGGAGCTGGTCAAGCTCGACCGGGCCGAGACGCTCTATCCTGACCCCGGATCGGACTACCTGACCACCGACCTGCTCGGCAGCTCGGCGGTGCGCGTCTATCACGATTTCGCCGACCTTTCGCCGAGCGGCACGCTCGGCGACCCATCGCTCGCCAGCGCCGAGAAGGGAACCGCCTTCTTCGCCGCCGTGGCCGAGGCGCTTGCCGCCTTCCTCGACGACTTCTCCGGCTGGGCCGTCCCGGAGCGTCCGGCATGAGCGCGACGCTGAAGGTCGGCGTCATCGGCCTCGGCTTCTTCGGCGCCCGCCATGCCGCCATCCTCGCCGAGCATCCATCGGCGGAGCTGATCGCCGTGTGCGACAGCGACCCGGCGCGGGCGGCGGCGGTCGCCGAGAGGACGGGGGCCGAGGCCTTCGCCGACTTCCGTCGGCTGCTGGCCATCCCCGACCTCGGCGCGGTGAGCATCTGCCTGCCCGACCGGCAGCACGAAGAGGCGGCGGTCGCCGCCGCCGAAGCCGGCAAGGCGATCCTCCTCGAAAAGCCGCTGGCGCACGATTCCGCGACCGCCCGGCGCATCGTGGCGGCCGTGGAGCGTGCCGGCGTGCGGCTGATGGTCGGGCACATCCTGCGCTTCGATCCGCGCTACGTGCAGGTTTTCCAGGCCGCTTCGCCCGAACGGCTGGGCGCTCCGATCCATCTCCGCGCCAAGCGCAACGGCACACGCTCGACCGCGGCCCGGCTGGGAGGCGCGAGTTCGATCCTCTTCTACATGGGCGTCCATGACGTCGATGCCATGCAGTGGATCGCTCGCTCGCTGATCGCGCGCGTCTATGCGCAGAAGGTCGAAAGGCTGGGGACCGGCAACGAGGACGCGCTCTACGCCGTGGTCAATTTCGAGAACGGCGCGATCGGCAGCATCGACTACAGCTGGGCCTGGCCCGATGGGCTGATGAATGGTTTCCGCTCGGCCTTCGAGATCGTCGGAGAGAGGTCGGCCGCCTATCTCGACTGCTCGGACCAGGGCTTCTACACCGTCAAGGAGGGCGCAACGACCGGCGGCGACACCCATCTGTGGCCCGAGATCAACGGGCGCATCGTCGGCGACCTCGCCGACGAGATCGACCATTTCCTCAAGGCCACCCTGTCGGGCGCGCCCTATTTGCAGCATCACCGCGAGGCCTTCGAGGCCATTCCCGTCCTCGACGCGCTGGCGCTTTCGGCCCGGACGGGCGCGCCGGTCGAAGTGGTCCGCGATCGATCAGGATTGCTCCCGAATGGTTGACACCATCGCCCGGAGTCTGCTCTTAGGCGCCACCCTCCGAGAACGCCGAACATGACGACAGAGATAGAGCTGCCGCAACTTGCAGCGATCGCCACCAACGAGCGGGCGACGCCGTCGCTCGTCTACCGCGCCTTGCTCAGGAGCCTGCGCGAGGGGCTGATGGTGCCCGGCGCGAAGCTGCCCAACGAGCGCGACCTGGCGCAGCAGCTCAACACGAGCCGCACCGCCGTGCGCAGCGCGCTCGCCATGATGGAGCGGCAGGGACTGGTGTCGCGCAGGGTGGGCAGCGGCACCTACCTGACGGACGACGCCGACCTGGTGTTCGATCGGATGGACCAGACGAGTTCGGCCAGCCACGAGGCGGTGCCGTCCTTCGCCGAGATCGTCGAAGGGCGGCTGCTGTTCGAGCCGGCGATGATGCAGCTGGTCGTCAACCGGGTCGATGACGACGAGATCGTCGAGATGCGTCGTATCCTCGAGCTGATCCTGTCCGCCCCGACCTGGGAGGACTTCAAGGAGCGGATCTACGCGCTGCACCGCCAGATCTTCGCGGCGACCAAGAACAAGTTCCTCATGCAGATCATGGCGAGCATCCTCGACGACCGCCGCGCCGTGCTCTTCGACGGCCGCGACACCGACCGGCCGGCGCCGGAGGCGGTCCGCCAACAGACCCACAAGGACCTCAAGGCGATCGTCGACGCCATCGCGGCCCGCGACGCCAAGCTGGCGGAGGAGCTGGTCTCCGACCATCTGATGCGCACGCTGGCGACCATCAACATCTGGCAATAGCGAGCCCCCCGCGAGGGGCTCAAAGGCGCTCAGGAATCGCCCGGCGCCCGCCAGGTGTCCGCGAATTCCTGCATCAGCGCGCCGAACTGCTCCATCGGCGGAAAGCCTTCGAACTTGTGGCGGGCCGGCGTCTCGGCCCAGGGCAGCTTCTCCCTCGTCATCGTCTCGATGAACGGCGAGAACCAGGAGGGGTCCTCCAGCATGGTCGGCCGCACGTTGACGACAGCATCGAAGCCTTCGACGCGCGTGAACATCCAGGTCATGCAGTGCGGGCAGAAGAAGTGGTGAAGGTCCGGCCCATGCATCCCGCCGACCACCGGGCTCCCGTCGGTCACGCGAAAGCCGTCGGCCGGGACGATGGCGGTCAGCGAAAAGGCGCCGCCGCTCATCTTCTGGCATCCGGTGCAATGGCAAGCGGCAGTCATCACCGGCGCCTTGGCGACCTCGAATCGAACCTTGCCACAGCGACAGGACCCCGTCATGGGCAGCTTCATCGGTTCCATCGAATCGCACCCCGGGTTGGTGACGGCCAGGCGCCGTCGATTGAGCGACCTGAGACATAGGTGACGGAACGTACCGGACACATAGGTAACACTTTTCGGTTTTTCCGGGAGGTGTTGATGCCGTGGAGAGAGTGTTCGGCGATGGAGGAACGACTTCGTTTCGTTGCTCGGCTTCTGGACGGCGAAGGCATGAGCGACGTGTGCCGGGAGTTCGGGATTTCTCGCAAGACCGGCTACAAGATCTTCAACCGCTACAAGGACGAAGGCCTGGAGGCGCTGACGGACCGGTCGCGGCGGCCGGTCCGCTATGCCAACCAATTGCCCTGTCAGATCGAGCAGCTGATCGTGCGGGCCAAGAAGGACAAGCCGCATTGGGGCGCCAGGAAGATCCGTGAGCTCCTGGTACGCAAGCTGGCCGGCGACGTTCGGCTGCCGTCGACCAGCACGGTCCATGCCGTGCTCGACCGCCACGGCCTTGTCAAGCGCGCCCGCCAGAGGCGGCGCTACAAGGCCGAGGGCACGCTGCTGTCGCAGGCGTCCCGTCCCAACGATCTGTGGTGTGCCGACTTCAAGGGCGAGTTCAAGCTCGGCAACCGCCAGTATTGTTACCCCCTGACGGTGACCGACCAGGCCTCGCGCATGATCCTCATGTGCGAAGCCCTCGAAACGACGCGGGAGGGGCCCGTCCTCGAAGCTTTCGCGCGGTTGTTCAAGCAGCGCGGTCTGCCGGCGGCGATCAGAAGCGACAATGGGCTGCCCTTCGCCTCTCCCAACGGGCTCTACAATCTGTCCAGGCTCTCGGTCTTTTGGCTGCGGCTCGGCATTGCGCTCGAGCGCATCAAACCCGGCAACCCGCAGCAGAACGGCAGGCATGAACGCATGCACCGAACCCTCAAGCAGGAGACGACCCGGCCGCCGGGCATCAACATTCTGCAGCAGCAGGCCAGGTTCGATGCTTTCGTCAGCGAATTCAATGCCGAACGACCGCACGAAGCGATCGGCATGAAGGTGCCAGCCGAACTCTATCAGCCCCCCTCAAGAGCCTATGAGGGCTTGCCGGACCTGGAATATCCATTCCACGACCGCGACATCCTCGTCACCGCCTGCGGCCGCATCTGCATGCACCGCAAGAAGATCAACATCTCGACCGTGCTCGCCGGCCACAGGCTCGGAATCACCGAAGTCGACGACGCCATTTGGCTCGTCTCCTTCATGCACTATGATCTCGGCTATATCGATCTGGAGCAGAGAACCTTGCAGACCATCGACAACCCGTTCGGCACGAGGTTGTCACCCATGTCTTAGGAACGATCTGTCACCCATGTCTCCGGGCTGTACAGATCTAAATGGTCGGAGCGGCGGGATTCGAACCCACGACCCCTTGACCCCCAGTCAAGTGCGCTACCGGGCTGCGCTACGCTCCGAGCCGGCGGAATTTCGATGCATTCCGCTGAGAGGACCGAGCTGCCGATCGTCGGCCGTTCGGTTCTGCCGACCTGTCCGAAGGGGAACGGCTAAGGTCGGCGCGCCCCGTCTAGCGCAAGGTCACGCAAAAGGGAAGAGCCGGGAGTTGCGCACGCGGGTGATTCTCGTTTCCTATGGCCGCGGGTCGGCCACGTCTTTCCGGGAGCGCGCATGTCGCAACAAACCGTCGTCAGGGTCATTTGCGCGATCGGGCAGCGAGGTCAACTCGGGCTCGGCGGAGCCATGCCGTGGGAAGGCAATCGCGGGCCGGAATACATTGCCGACGTCGCCCGGTTCTTCGAAATCACGCGAGGCCATGTGGTCGCGGCCGGTCCCAAGACGATCGAGAGCGTGCCGGCCTTCGCCAGGGAGGATCGCGAGCTGTTCGTGCTGCGGTCCAGCATGGACCCGGAGGAGACGCTGGCGCGTTTCGCCGGACGCATCGTGTTCATCGGCGGCGGGCCACCGGTCTGGGACGCGTATGCGCGTTTCGTGAGCCATTGGGACGTCACCCGTCTGCCCTATGACGGGCCGGCCGACCGCTGGTTCAATCCGAAATGGCTGGTGGCGGAGGGCTGAGACGCCGCTGGTGCCGGTATTCGAGCGCGATGGCACCCCAGATCAGTCCGAGCAGCAGATAGAAATGGCGCCAATGGTCGGTGTCGATGATCGTCCCCAGCGCCACATGCCCGACGAACACGACGTAGGCGACGAGCAAATAGGGCTGCCATGGGCGCTGGCGGAACAGGATGCGGAAGCCGGCCGCCAGCGTCCAGCAGATCAGTATCGCGTAAGAGGCAAAGCCGAGCCAGCCGTAGTCGAGCAGCGATTTGAGCCAGATGTCGTGCGTGTCCTCGCCATAGATCTTGCCGAACACCAGCGGGCCGATGCCGAACGGGTGCTCCATGGCCAGCAGGAAGCCGATGCCATAGCGGGCGAAGCGGCCGAAGCGGGCGCTGTCATACTCCTGGGCCAGGTGGGCGCGCTGGGTGAAGAGCTCGCGGATCTCCGGGATCTGCAGCGCAACCACCACGGCCACGACGAGGAACAGCACGGCGCCCAGCGCCATCACGACGACGCGCAGCCGGAAGGCGCCGCTGGCGCTCTGCAGGAAAAGGCCGGCGACGAGCAGCACCGAGGAGGCGGCAAACAGGCCCCAGGCACCGCGCGAGAAGGACAGGAAGATGCCGCCGGCGATCACCAGCAGCGCCACGGCATAGAGCGGCATGGCGCTGAGGCGGCCGGTCATCAGCCGCATGAGCACGTAGACGCCCGGCAAGGTCAGGAAGGGGCCGAACACGTTCGGGTCCTGGAAGGCGCCGGCGGCGCGCTCGAAGCGGGTGAACACCTCGGCGCCGGGGAAGGCGTGGAAATAGCCTAGTATGCCCAGCGCGGCGGTCACCAGGGCGGCGAGCAGCCAGGCATTGTAGATCAGCCGGTAGAGATGCGGCTGGGCCTCGGTGGCAGCGGCGAAGAAGATCGCGGTCAGCGCCAGGAAGAGCGACACGGCGAGGTAGAGCGGCGTGTTCTCCAGCTTGGCCATCTGGGTCATGGCGATCATGCCGCCGATGTTGAAGAGGATCAGCAGCACCACGAGCGGCACGATCGGCCGCGAGATCTTCAGGCCGAACAAGGCCCAGACCGCGATCAGGCCGGCCATGTAGATCTCGTAAGGCGCCGGCTCGTCGATGACGAAGCCCGACAAGAGCACGCCGAAAGACACCGCCACGCCGGAGACCAGGGCCGCGATCTTGGCGTTGACGGCTGCCTGGGGCAGGCTGTGGACGTCGGCGCTCAATAGGCGTTTTCCGTGTTGAGCAGCCGGATCGGCGTCATCAGCAGGATCTTGAGGTCGAGCCAGAGCGACCAGTTCTCGATGTAGTAGAGGTCGTATTCGGTGCGCTTCTTGATCTTGTCGTCGCTGTCGATCTCGCCGCGCCAGCCATTGATCTGCGCCCAGCCGGTGACCCCCGGCTTGACGCGATGGCGGGCGAAGTAGCCGTCGACGACCTCGCCGTAGAGCTTGTTGTGCGACTGCGCGGCCACCGCATGCGGGCGCGGACCGACCAGCGAAAGGCTGCCGAACAGCGCATTGAAGAACTGCGGCAGCTCGTCGATCGAGGTCTTGCGGATGAAGCGGCCGACGCGGGTCACCCGGGGATCGTTCTTGGTGACGGCGTTGCGGGCCGTCGGGTCCGACTGGTCGGCATACATGGAGCGGAACTTGAAGACCTCGATCACCTCGTTGTTGAAGCCGTGACGCTGCTGCCGGAAGATCACCGGCCCCTTGCTGTCGAGCTTGATGGCGATGGCGGTGAGGAGCATCACGGGAGCGAAGATGACGATGCCGAGCAGGCTGAAGACGATGTCGAAGGCGCGCTTGGCCACCGAATCCCAGTCGTTGATGGGGCGGTCGAAAATATCCAGCATCGGCACCGAGCCGATGAAGGAATAGGCGCGCGGCCGGAACCGCAGCTGATTGGTATGGGCCGAGAGCCGGATGTCGACCGGCAGCACCCACAGCTTCTTCAGCAGCGAGAGCACGCGGCTTTCGGCCGTCAGCGGCAGCGAGACGATCAGCATGTCGATGCGGGCGATGCGGGCGAACTCGATCAGTTCGGCGATGGTGCCGAGCTTCGGATAGCCGGCGACCACCGGCGGCGAGCGGCGGTCGTCGCGATCGTCGAAAATCCCGCAGATGCGGATGTCGTTATAGGGCTGCTGCTCCAGCGAGCGGATCAGCGCCTCCGCGGCCTTGCCGCCGCCGACGATGACGGCGCGCCTCTCCATGACGCCGTTGCGCGCCCAGCGGCGGATCAGCCGCGCCAGGAACAGGCGCAGGACGAAGAGCAGCGTCAGGCCCACCGCAAACCAGCTGACGAACCACAGCCGAGAGAAATCCGCCGAAATCTTCAGCAGGAACCCGGCCACGGCGAGGAACGCAAAGGCCGCCGACCAGACGCCCATGAGCCGGCCGAGCTGGCTCAACGGCCGGAACAGCGCCTGGATCTGGTAGCTGTCGGCCATGTCGAGGGCGATGACCACGATCAGCGACGTCGCCAGCACGATCGCCGGATAGATCCAGGCGAGGTGGGTGTCGTAGCCGATGTGGAGCGCCTGCAGCGCCAATCCGCTGATCGCCAGGAGCACGAACTCGACGATCCGCAGCACGCCGCTCACCATCACCGGCGACATGGTGTCCCGCCGGTACTGCGAGGCGACCTGCATGGCGACCGGGTTCAAGGCGCTGCCTTGGGCCACGGCGCTGTCGGTGTCGAAGGAACGGACGGCGTCCGGCGTATAGCGATGGGTCTGTTCTGGCTCGTTCATGGAGGTGTCCGCAGGCACGTCCGAACATACGCGAAAAGGCGCTAAGAAACCCTTGTCGGTTGCAGAAAATCAGGCGCGGGCGTGCTGGCCGCCGCGTTCAAGTGCGTCGTAGTAGATCGCCTCGATCTTGCTCGCCATCACGTCGGCGCCGAACCGGTCCTTCAGCTCGGTGGAGGACGGCATCAACCGGCCATAGGCCGGCGGGTCGGCGAGCGCTTCGCCCATCCGCTCCGCCAGATCCCCGGCGAATGGTCGGACAAGCGCCGGCGACGCTTCGCCGAAAATCTCAGGAATACCGCCTACCGCACTGGCAATCATCGGTTTTCCAGCGGCGAGCGCCTCCAGGACGATATAGGGCATCGCCTCGGCCCGCGAGGGCACGACCACCAGCCTGGCCAGCGCGAAGGCCTGGCGGGCCGGCATCGGCGCCAGGAAACGGATGCGCTCGGCGAGGCCCAGCTGGGCGGCTTGCGCCTGGTAGCGGGGCAGGTCGGCGCCCGCGCCCACCATGACCGCCTCGATCGGCCGTCCGAGCGCCTTTCCCGTCTCGGCGATGGCCTCGATGAAGAGGTCGGGGCCTTTCAGATCGCGCATCATGCCGATGTAGAGGAGGTCGGCCGCGTCGTCGTCCGCCGCCACGGGCGCGAACTCCGCCGCGCGGACGCCGTTGTAGACCAGGCTGTTGGGCGCGCGCGGGTCGCCGATCTTGCGCCGAAAGGCCTGCCGTCTCATATTCGGAGACGAACAGCAGGTGGTCGGTGATGCGCTCCATCTGGCGCTCGATGCCGAAGAAGAAGCGGCCGGTGGCCGTGCGCTCGTCGTAGTGGAGGCTGCCGCCATGCGGCGAATAGAGGCGGGCGACCGCCTGCCCGGAGCGCTTGAGCAAGGTGCCGAAAATGCGGGCATAGACGCCGCCCTTGGCGCCGTGGCCATGCAGGACGTCGGGTCGCATCTCACGCGACCAGCGAGAAGGTCCGCCACGCCGCAGCGGCGTCGCCCAACCCGATATGGCGCTGCATGGGCGTCCGCCTGACGCCGAGCGCCAGGCGCGGCCCCATGGCCTGGAACAGCTCCTCCTCGAAGGCGCCGCCGGTGCTGGAATCGCAGACGATGCCGACTTGGTGCCCGGCCGCCACCTGGGCGTCGGCGAGATCGCGCACGTGGCGGAAGATGCCGCCGATCGGCGATCGGAAGCAGTGGACGATGCGCAAGGGGCGCCTCACGGCCGTGCCGCTTTCTGGGGCGAGCGTGGTTCGGTGTCAGAAAAGGCGTTCGCGCACATAGATCGTGTCGCCCGGCAGCAGCGGATCGGAGGTGTAGACCCGTCCGGTCATCACCTTGCCGTTGATGTCGCGAGTGACGTCGACATTGGCCTGATAAGCGCGCGGCGTGAAGCCTCCGGAGGCGGCGATGGCCTTCTGTACGGTCATTCCGGGCACGTAGGAATACTGGCCGGCGGCGCCGACCTCGCCCATGACGAAGATCGGGCGGTAGCGGTCGACCTCGACGGAGACGTCGGGATCGCGCAGGAAGCCCTGCCGCAACTTGGCGGCGATCTGGCCCTCGATCTCCTGGGCCGAATGGCCGCGGGCGGCGACGGCGCCGACCAGCGGGAAGGCAAGGTAGCCGGACTGGTCGACGTTGTAGGTGTTGGTCAGCGCCTCCTGCTCGAAGACGGTGATGCGCACCCTGTCGCCGGCGCCCAGCCGATAAGGCTGGTCGAGCGCGGCGTGGAACGCCGCCGGCGCCGGCCGGTAGCTGGAGCAGCCGGCGAAAAGCGCGGAGGCGACGAGCCCCAGGACGACATTGCGAAACCAAGACATGACCGACGGTACCTCCTAAGCTGCGGCTCGATTCCGCAGTTCGGGCGAATGGTGACCGTTATCCATCCGTTAGGGTTAATGGCCGGTAAAGCGCCGTTTGCGAGCCGCGAACGCACGCCAGGGTAGCGATGGCCCTTGCCCATCTTAACTCCTGAGTTACCATAGGCGTTTACGCTTCCGTCATTCGCGCGACCGGAGCATTCGCATGGCAGGGGCCCACACCGCCGCACAGGATGTCGACATCGACCTCGGCCGGCTGTTCGCCAGCCTGGCGCGACATTGGCTGCGCATCCTCCTGGTGTCGCTCGGGGTCACCGGGCTGGCGCTCGCCTTCGCGCTGCTTTCCACGCCGCTCTATCGGGCCGAGACCCGGCTCTTGATCGAGTCGCGCGAGTCGGTGTTCACGCGGACGGAAGCGAATGCCGACAACAACAACCCGGTCCTCGACGAGGAGGGGGTGACCAGCCAGGTGGAGGTGATCGGCTCGACCGACATCCTGAAGCGCGTGGCCGAGAAACTCGACCTTTCCCGCTATCCGGAATTCGACGATGCGGCGGACATGTCGCTGGTCGGCCGCCTGCTCGTCGCGACGGGCCTCAGGGCCAATCCCGGCGAGATGCCCGCCGAGGAGCGGGTGCTGAGGGCGCTTCAGGGACAAGCTCACCGTCTACCGCGTCGAGCGGTCGCGGGTGATCGTGGTCGAGTTCTCGTCCGAGAGCCCGAAGCTCGCGGCAGAGGTTCCGAATGCCATCGCCGAGACCTACCTTGCCGTGCAGCAGGCTGCGAAGTCGCAGTCCAACGCCGATGCCACGCAATGGCTGGAGCCGGAGATCGCCGACCTCGGACGGCGGGTGAAGGAGGCGGAGGCGAAGGTTGCGGCCTTCCGCTCGCATTCCGACCTGCTCGTCGGCCAGAACAATTCGGTGCTCGCCACCCAGCAGCTCTCCGAGCTGTCGACCGAGCTGTCGCGGGTGCGCGCCAACCGGTCGGCCGCCGAGGCCAATGCGGAAGGGGTGCGGGCGGCGTTGAAGAGCGGCGCCTCGCTCGATGCCATGCCCGAGGTCATGTCGTCGGGCCTCATCCAGCGCCTCAGGGAGACGCAGGTTCAGCTGAAGGCGCAGATCGCCGACCTGTCGACGTCGCTGCTCAGCGGCCATCCGCGCATCCGCGCGCTCAACTCGCAGCTCGCCGACCTCGACGCCCAGATCCGCAACGAGGCGGAGAAGGTGCTGGCCGGGCTCGAAACCGAGGCGAAGACGGCGCGCAGTGCGCGAGGACCAGCTGGTCGCCGATCTCAACCATCTGAAGGCCGAGTCGGCGCGTGCCGGCGAGCAGGAGGTCGAGCTCCGGGCGCTGGAGCGCGAAGCGGCGGCCCAGCGCGAGCTGCTCGAATCCTACATGACCCGCTACCGCGAGGCCTCCTCGCGCAACGAGCGCAACTATTCGCCGGTCGACGCGCGCATCTTCGAGCGCGCGTCGCCGCCCTCCGAGCCCTACTTCCCCAAGGTGGTGCCGATCGGCATCGCCGCGTTCGTCGCCTCGCTGCTCGTGATGTCGATCGTCACGCTTCTGTCCGAGCTGTTCAGCGGCCGCGCCATGCGGCCTGCGACAGGGACCAGGGCCGAACCGGTCGCCGAAGTCGACATGCGCCCGTCGGCGCGACCCGTCGAGGCGATCGAGCCGATCCCCGCTGACGTGGCGTCGGCTGTCGCCCCCGATGCCGCTGCCGCCGGCGCCCGCCATGGCGGCCGCACCCGTCGCGGTGGCGCGCCCCGTCTCCCGCAAGGCGTCGAAGCTCGGCGAGGTCAGCATCGAGACGGCGGCCGAGCGGCTGATCGCCGGCGGCGCCTCGCGTGCCATCTTCGTCTCTCCGGAAGGCGACAACGCAGCGGCTGCGGCCATCCTGGTCGCCCGCGAGGTGGCGGATTCCGGCCTGCGCGTGGTGCTCGTCGACCTCACCTCCAACGGCGCAGCCTCGTGGCCGATGCTGGAAAGCGGCAACTACCGTGGCATCACCAACCTGCTCGCGTCGGAGGCGCAGTTCTCCGACGTCATCCATGCCGACCATTTCTCGGACTGCCCACGTGATCCCGCTCGGCACCGCCGATCCGGAGCGGGCGATGCGCGCTGCCGACCGCTTGCCCATCATCATGCGCTCGCTGACGACCGCCTACGACCTGGTCGTGGTCGAGTGCGGGCCGGCCGATGCGGAGAGCATCCGCCGCCTCACCGGCGAGGGCACGGAGGTGCTTGTCAGCGTGCTGGAGCCGCGCGACAGCGCCATCGAGGAGACCGCCGCCGCGCTCGCCGCCGAGGGCTACGACCGGCTGATCCTGGTTTCGCCGGCCGGCTATCAGCCGCCGCTCGCGCCCGTTCCGGACCGCTCGGCGGCCTGAACGCGGCGGCGCAGCCGCTTGGCGAGCCGCCAGACCGCCGGGCTGCCCTTGAGCGCGGCCTTGGCCCGGCTTTCCAACGCCTTCCAAAGAGCGATGACGCGGCCCTTGGCGGTCAGCGGGACGAGGACGTCGAAATGGGCGATCTCAACCTCGCACCACAGGCGCTTGTAGGGTTCGTCGCCGACGCTGAAATCGTAGAGCCTGAAGCCTTGCTGGCAGGCCTCCTCGATGTTGAGGAAGAACAGGAAGCTGCCGGGGCTCGCCGAGGCGAGCTCGTCGCCGGCGATGGAGCCGAATTCGCACACCAGGCTGTCGGCGCGGCGGCTGGCGCCGGTGACCGCGCGCAGGCGCCCGCCGACCTCCAGCCCATGGAGGACGAACGGCGGCGGCCCCTGTTCGAGCGCGTCGGCGAACAGCCGCCGGAAGAAGCCCTGGACCTCGGCGGAGCCGAAGACGTTGGCGATCCCCATCTCGCGAAAGCGTTCCTCCTTCATGGCGAAGAAGGCATCGAGCAGGCGGTCCGTGTCGGCGCGGCTGACGGCGGCAAGGCGGCGAAAACCACCAGCCTCCTCGAAGCGGCGAGCCTGGGAACGGGCCTTCTTGCGCTTGCGTTTCCCGCCGACGCGGCCGAGCAGCGCCTCGAAGCCCTCGCCGAGGTCGGCGGCCAGCGACACGTTTGGGCTCTGGCGGTGCGGCAGCTCAAGCAAAGGATTGGGCGTTCCGTCCAGGCTCGCATAGAGCCGCTCGAAGGCGAGCATGTCGACGTCGGGCGCGGCGCGGCGGATGCCGGCGAGGAGCGCGGCAATGCCGTCGGGACCGATCGTCGCACCGCGGCGGACGGCGGGAAAGTTGCCGTTGGCGTGGCGGCCGCCCATGAAGCGGGCGACGCGGCACGGCCCCTCGCGGACGATCTCGAGCGCCAGTGCGAGCTCCGGCATCCCGTCCCTGGAAAGCACCGCGACCAGGCATTCGGGCCGGGTCTCGGCAAGCCACGCGGCAATCCACCCGGCGCTCTGCGGGGGAGCCTGCAGGGCATCGGGCAAGGCGGCGGCGTAGGCCCGCCAGGCGTCCTCGGGGCGCCGATGCACCGCGACATCGAGGCCCGCGGCCGTGGCCTCCTGGTGAAGGGCGGCTTCGACAGGGGCGGCCGCATCAACCATACTTCAATCCTTGCCCGGTAGGATTTCGGATGCGGTGCGACATCCGCGGCGACCCTATCCGGAAATGGTGAATGAATGTTCGATGGCGGCGACTTCCTGCGGCGACTGGCGCTCGACATGGCGCGGTACGGCGGGCTGGCGCCGCTGGTGCGGCCGCTGGTGGGCGGCGTCGGCGCCATCCTCATGCTGCATCGGGTGACGGATTCGGCTTCCAGCCCGCTCGGCATCAACCGTCATCTCACCATCACCCCGGCCTTCCTGGATGCCTTGATCGACGACATGAAAGACAGCGGCTTTAGCTTCGTGTCGCTCGACCAAGCTGTCGACAGGCTGCGCGCGCCGTCGCGGTCGGAGCGTTTCGCGACGATCACCGCGGACGACGCCTACCGGGACAATTTGACCGAGGCGCTGCCCGTGCTGGAACGCCACGGGACGCCCTTCACCATCTACGTGGCTCCAGGGCTGATCGACGGCACCGCAGACCTCTGGTGGGACATCGTCGAGGAAGTGGTGGCGGCGAGCCGCGGCATCGACATCCCCACCCCGGGCGGGGCCATCGCGCTCGAAACGTCGACGCCGGCCCAGAAGCTGGCGGCGGTGCGGCGGCTGGAGCAGCATCTCACCCAGGAGGTGGCGGAAGAGGACCAGCGCGCCGTTCTCAGAGACCTGGCGCGGGCTGCGCGTATCGATATCGACCGGCCGCGCCGCAAGACGCTGATGGACTGGAACGAGCTGCGCACGATCGCCGCGCATCCGCTGGCGACCATCGGCGCCCACACCGTGCACCACTACAATCTGAAGCGCCTGCCGGCCGACCGGGCGCTGGCCGAGATGCGCGACTCGGTCACCCTGCTCCAGGACGAGCTGGGGATGGCGCCGCGCCACTTCGCCTATCCCTATGGCTACGGTTCGGCGGTGGGCCCGCGCGAGGTGGAGATCGCGCGCGAAGCCGGATTCGTCACCGCGGTCACCACCCGTCACGGCGTGCTGCGCCCCGAGCATGCCGACCATCTGCTGGCGCTGCCGCGCATTTCGGTGAACGGTCGCTTCCAGAACGTCGCCCATGTGAGAACGATGCTGACCGGCTTCACGACGCCGCTCGCCAACCGCGGCAAGGTCGTGGTTACGGTTTGAGGCGTCAGGGGCCAGGCTGCGGCGGGCCGAGCATCCATTTGATGATGGCCATGGCGGGCAGGATCCAGAGCAGGCCGCTGACCAGGAAAAAGGCAAAGTGGGCGAGCGGCCCCGCTTCCGCCAGCTGGGCCACGGCGACGATCGTGGCGACGATCGCGTAGACGATGACCAGCGCCACCAGGAGCAGGCTTCCGACGAGTTTCTTGAGGCGCAGGGGCATGCCTGCCCTCGTAGGCGTTCGGCGCGGCTCGGGCAAGCGGCGCCGGCGCGACGGCGTGTCGCGCGCGCCGTCGCCTTGCCAGGGCCGGCCCGATGGTTCACTGATCCTGGTTCATGAGGAGGCGTTCCCGCAGACAGGATGAGCGCGATCACCGACAAGCAGGCGGGCGGCCGCACGCTGGACGCCGTCGAGCGCAACCGGGCATGGGTGCGCGGCTGGCTCTATGTCGTGCTCCTGGTGCTGTTCGCGCTGGTCATGGTGGGCGGCGCGACGCGGCTCACCGATTCCGGCCTGTCGATCACCGAATGGAAGCCGATCCATGGCGTCATCCCGCCGCTGTCCCAGGCCGAATGGGAGGAGGAATTCGCCAAATACCAGCAGATCCCGGAATACGAGCAGATCAAGAAGGGCATGACGCTCGGCGCTTTCAAGACCATCTTCTGGTGGGAATGGGCGCATCGGCTGCTGGCGCGCGGCGTCGGCCTCGTTTTCGCCCTGCCGCTCGCCTTCTTCTGGCTCACCGGGCGGCTGGAACGGATCGTCAAGCCGCGCCTGCTCGGGCTCCTGGCGCTCGGCGGCCTGCAGGGCGCGATCGGCTGGTGGATGGTCGCGTCCGGCCTGGTGGAGCGGGTCGATGTCTCGCAATACCGCCTGGCGACGCATCTCGTGCTGGCCTGCCTGATCTTCGCCGGCACGATGGTGGTCGCGCGCGGGCTCGCCCCGCACAGCGAGCCGCCCGCCACCCTGCCGACGCGGCGAATGGCGCTGGCGATCCTTTGCCTGGTGTTCGTCCAGATCTATCTCGGCGGCCTGGTCGCCGGCCTCGACGCCGGGCTTTCCTACAACACCTGGCCGCTGATGGACGGGGCCGTGGTGCCCGGCGACCTTTTCGTGATCGATCCGGGCTGGCGCAATCTCTTCGAGAATCCCAAGGCCGTGCAGTTCGTGCACCGCCTGGGCGCCTATACGCTGCTCGTCGTCACCCTGTGGCATCTGCTCGACACGCGGCGGCGGGAGAGGGACACGACGCATGCGCGGCGCGCGCTGTTGCTCTTCCTGCTGGTGGTGCTGCAGGCCGCCGTCGGCATCGCCACGCTGGTCAACCAGGTGCCGCTCGACGCGGCGCTCACCCATCAGGCGCTGGCGCTGGTCGTGCTCGGCTTTGCCGCCGCCCACTGGCGGGGCACCAAGGGCGCATACCCGCTTCCGGACCTCGCTTGACGGCCGGAAGGCCGCTCGCTCAGGACCTCAGCCCGAGCATCAGGTCCATGTTCTGAACGGCGGCACCGGAGGCGCCCTTGCCGAGATTGTCGAGCAGGGCGACCAGATTTGCCTCGCCGCCGTCCTCGCTGCCGAAGACATGAAGCCGCATGCCGTCCGCATCGGCGAGCTCAGTCGCCTCCAGCCGGGCGAGGGCGCGGCTCTCCTCGAGCGGCACGACCGTCACCTGGTGCGCGCCGGCGTAGTGCCTGGCCAGGATGCCGTGCAGGTCGGCGAGGGACGGGCGGCCCGCAAGGTCGCTCAGGAAAAGCGGAACCTGCACGATCATGCCCTGGGCAAAGCGGCCGACGCTCGGCGAGAAGATCGGCCGCCGCGACAACAGGCCGTGCCGCTCGATCTCCGGCACGTGCTTGTGCCGGAGCGGCAGGCCGTAGAGGAAATGCGGTGCCGCGATGTGATCGTCGCGGGACGCGTCCTCCATCTGGGCGATCATCTGCTTGCCGCCGCCGGATAGCCAGAGACGGCGCTGATGACGACGGGATAGTCGTCGGGCAGCACGCCGGCCTCGACGAGCGGCCGGATCAGCGAAATCGCCCCGGTCGGATAGCAGCCGGGATTGGCAACCTGGCGGGCCGCTGCGATCTTGTCGCGCTGGCCGCGCGCCATCTCGGCGAAGCCATAGATCCAGTCCGGGTCGACCCGGTGGGCCGTCGAGGTGTCGATGATGCGCGTCCGGTCGTGGCCTTCGAGCAATGCCACGGATTCGCGCGCCGCCTCGTCCGGAAGGCACAGGATCGCCAGATCGCTCTCCTTCAGCAGCTCGGCACGCAGGTCCTTGTTGCGCCGTTCGCTTTCCGGGATCGAGATGACCTCCAGATCGTCGCGGCCGGCCAGGCGGGCGCGGATCTGCAGCCCGGTGGTGCCATGCTCGCCATCGATGAAGATCCTGGGCTTCATATGTGCATTCCGCTTTGCTGGTCGTTGCCCCGGCCCGACGCCAGGGCCAGCGTCCGTGCCTTTTGCTCCGCCAGCAGGCCGAGGATGTACATGCCCACGGTGGCGCCGGCGATTGCCGTGATATCGGCATGATCGTAGGCCGGCGCAACCTCGACGATGTCGGCGCCGACGATGTCGACATGACCGAGCTGCCTCAGCACCGACAGGATCTTGGCGGAGGAAGGGCCGCCCGCCACGGGCGTGCCGGTGCCTGGCGCATAGGCCGGGATCGAGGCAGTCGATGTCGAAGGTGAGGTAGGTCTTCTTGCCGCCGGTGCGCTCGGCGATGGCGTAGGCGATGTCGGCCGGGCGCATGTCCTCGACCTCCCAGCCATGCAGGATGCGGATGCCGAAATCCTCCGGCGCGTGGGTGCGGATGCCGATCTGGATCGAGCGGTCGGGATCGATGATGCCGTCGCGGACGGCGCGCGCCACGAACGACCCGTGGTCGATGCGCCGCCCATCGTCGAACCAGGTGTCCTGGTGGGCGTCGAAATGAAGCAGGGCGAGCGGGCCATGCACGGCCGCGTGGGCCTTGAGAAGCGGCCAGGTCACGAAGTGGTCGCCGCCGAGCGACAAGAGGAAGGCGCCGGCGCGGAGGATCTTCGCCGCCTCGCGCTCGATGGCGGCGGGCGTTTTCTGGTGATTGCCGTAGTCGAGCAGGCAATCCCCGTAGTCGATGACGCTCAGGTTCTCGAACAGGTCGCGGCTGAACGGATATTGCGGATCGTTGTCGAAGATGGCCGAGGCGCGGCGGATCGCTTGCGGCCCGAACCGCGCGCCAGGCCTGTTGGAGACCGCGGCGTCGAAGGGGATGCCCCAGACCACGGCGTCGACGTCCCGCGCGTCCTTGGAGAACTTGCGGCGCATGAAGGACAGCGCGCCGGCATAGGTCGGGTCGCTGGCGGCGCCCACCGTGTTCCTGGTCGTGAAGGCATGATCGATCGCACGTGACGGCATGCCCGGTCCCCTCTGCCATTTCCGAAGGCACCTTATTCGACATTCCGCGGCGGATTGCGACCCAAAAATTCTCGGCGCACGGCCTTCATCGACCTGTCACGCAACTTCGCTATGGGATGCGCCACCTGTCGTTGCAAGGAGCGATTCGAGATGCTCTTCAGACGCTTAGCCGTCTTACTTGCAGTCGTTTCTGGATTCCTTCGCCGGGCCGTCCGGCGCCGCCGAGGGCGGCAGGGTCGCGGAGATCCTCGAACGCTTCCAGCACGCCAACCGGTGGCGCGACCACGTGATGGTGGTGGCGCATCGCGGCGGCTGGATGGAGCACGGCCGCATCGTCGCGGCGGAGAACTCGATCGCGGCGATGGAGCGCGCGCTGGCGCTCGGCGCCGAGATGGTGGAGGTCGACGTCCGGCGCTCGGCCGACGGGGTGTTCGTGGTCATGCACGATTCCTGGCTCGACCGGACGACCACCTGCCGTGGCGAGGTGGCGCTGAAGACGCTGGTCGAGCTCAGAGCCTGCCGGCTGGTGATCGAGGGCACCGGCAAGGTCACCGACGAGAGGGTGCCGACGCTGGCCGAGCTGCTTGCCGTGGCGAAAGGGCCGGGGCCTCGTCAATCTCGACAACAAGCTCGAGGTCGGCGACCTCGCCGGCATGGTCGCCGTGGCGCGCGACATGGGGATGGGCGGGCAGGTGGTGGTCAAGCAGAATTTGTGGAGCCCGGCCAAGGTCGCCGAAATGCGGGCGCTGCTGCCGTCGCTCGCCGATGCCCGGTTCATGCCGATCATCGCCGACGATGCGGTGCATGACGTGCGCTTCCTGGAGGCGGCGAGCGGCAGCGTCTCCGCCGACGCCGTCGAGATGATCAACTGGCGGCGCGAGGGCCAGCCGGTGACGCAGACCGGCGGCGTCCTGTTCAGCACCAAGGCGCGTGCCGTGGCCGCCCGCGGCGACTGGCATCTCTGGGTGAACACCTATTCGATCCTCAACAAAGCGGGCGGGTATTTGTCGGGCGGGCGGGGCGACAGGCTGGCGGTGCTCGCCGACGTGCCGGAGGAGGCCTTCGGCTTCTGGGTGGAGCGCGGCGCGACGATCATCCAGACGGACGAGCCGCGCGCGGCGATCGAATGGCTCTCGGCCAATGGCTATCGGATCCCCTACGGCCTGACCAACTGAAGGCTGCCAGCGGTCCGGTCACGAACCTCCCTTGCCCTTTGGGGAAAGCGCGGACTATTGAAGGACCTCAGGACTCGTGCGCCGCCGGCGCCTCGAGGCGGAGGCCATGGACGACATTTCCGAGAAGCCGGCTGGCGCGCCGCTCGCCCCTTTTTCGAACCCCACCTTCCGCGCCATCTGGGCGGCCAGCCTGGTGTCCAACTTCGGCGGCCTCATCCAGTCGGTCGGGGCGGCGTGGATGATGACCTCGATCACCCAGTCGGCAAACATGGTGGCGCTGGTCCAGGCCTCGACCTCGCTGCCGATCATGCTGTTTTCGCTGACGTCGGGGGCGATCGCCGACAATTTCAATCGCCGCCGGGTGATGCTGGTGGCGCAAGCGGTGATGCTGCTCGTTTCGGCAGGGCTCACGGCCGCGACCTATCTCGACATCGTCACGCCCTGGATGCTGCTCGGCTTCACCTTCCTGATCGGCTGCGGCACAGCGCTCAACAACCCTTCATGGCAGGCTTCGGTGGGCGATATCGTGCCGCGGGCCGACCTGCCGGCGGCGGTCGCGCTGAACAGCGTCAACTTCAACATCACGCGCAGCGTCGGACCGGCGATCGGCGGCGCGATCGTGGCGGCGGGCGGCGCGGCCGCGGCCTTTGCCGTCAACACGGTCAGCTACCTGGCGCTGATCGCGGTGCTGTTCCGCTGGAAGCCCGATCTGCCGGCCAGCACCTTGCCGCGCGAGGCGGTGTGGAGCGCGATGACCGCGGGTCTGCGCTACATCGCCATGTCGCCCAACATCGAGAAGGTGCTGCTGCGCAGCTTCGTCTTCGGCTTCTCCACCATCTCGATCCTGGCGCTCTTGCCGCTGGTGGCGCGCGACCTGCCGAATGGCGGGCCGCTGCTCTACGGCGTCATGCTCGGGGCGTTCGGCTGCGGGGCGATCGGCGGCGCCTTCCTGAGCAGCCGGGCGAGGAAGATGACGTCGGCGGAATGGATCGTGCGGTCCGCCTTCGTGGGCTTCGCCCTTTGCGGAGCGCTGGTGGCCACCGCCTGGAGCGCGGTGGTGGCGTGCCTGGCGCTGGCCGTCGGCGGCGCATCCTGGGTGCTGGCGCTGTCGCTCTTCAATGTCACCGTGCAGCTCTCGACGCCTCGCTGGGTGGTGGGGCGGGCGCTCGCCGCCTACCAGACCGCGACCTTCGGCGGGATGGCGCTCGGCAGCTGGGTGTGGGGCGTGGCGGCAGAGGCCTATGGGGCGGAGCGGGCGCTGCTGGCAGCGGCGGCGATCATGCTCCTCGGCGCGCTGATCGGCCTCAAGATCGCGCTGCCGGAGGAGACGACGCTCAACCTCGACCCGCTCAACCGCTGGAAGGAGCCGCCGCTGGCGCTGGACCTCAAGCCGCGCAGCGGTCCGATCGTCATCATGATCGAGTACACGATCCGCGAGGAGGACACGCCGCCCTTTCTCGAAGCGATGGCCGAGCGACGACGGGTGCGCGCGCGCAACGGCGCCCGCAACTGGAACCTTTCCCGCGACCTGGAGGATCCGCGCCTGTGGATGGAGATTTACCACCTTCCCACCTGGGTGGAGTATCGCCGGCACAATCTCCGGACCACCTATGCCGACCAGGTGGTGGCCGACCGCATCAGGGCGCTTCACAGCGGCAGCGAGCCGCCGCGGGTTCACCGCATGATCGAGCGGCCGACGAGCTGGTCCGACACGCTGTTTGCGACGCGCAGCATCTTCGAGCTGCCGTAGAGCGCCGGCTGCGGCGGGGAAACGCCGCCTTCAGGTGCCGAGCAGGCTGACCGTGGTGGCGGTCGGGCGCGCCCGGCCGATGCGCTCCCAGCCCGCGCCGCGCTGCGACTGGCGGGCATAGTAGCGATAGGGGGTCCGGGACCAATCCTTCACCGCGTTGGTGCGGTTGTCGAGCACGAGGTCGCCTTCGGAGGTGCGCACGGTCAGGACCACATGGCCCTCGTCGCTGAAGCGCAGCCGGGCGACCGTGAGGAGCAGTGCGGCAGACGGCCAGCCGTGCCGCATCAGCTCGCGCTTCTTCAGGATGGCGTAGTCCTCGCAATCGCCGGAGTTCACCGGCAGCGACCAGTTGTCGTCCACGCCATGGGTCGCGCGATCGCTACGCTCCGTGATGCGGCGGTTGACGGAGAGGTTGAGGCGCTCGAGCTCGGCGCGCTTGCCGGCACCGAGGCGGATGACGCGCGCCCCCGAGCCGGAGCCGCACAGCGAGGCGTTCCGGCGACAGAAATCCCGGTAGGCGGGGGGCGCGAAGCCCTTTCCGATCAGCTCCATCTCCGTTCCGTCGGCAATCGCGGGCGCGGACGGCAAGAAAAACGGGGAAAGCGACAAGCAAAGCAGCAATGAGCGGGCGAGAGCCACGTCTAAACTCCAGAGAATTGAGGACCGCAACACTGAAATGAAACTGGTTAATGAGTTGCCAAAAAACTGAGCGGACTACAGTTAAATTTCGGTAAACGGGTCCGTAATATCGCGTGATTAGCTCTTTCGCCCTATCGGCAATTTCTGGTTTAAGGCCGCCTAAGCCTTTCAATTCTTCGACCCCGCACCTCGCGAAAAGGTTGCTACCTCGGAAGGCTCCGCACTACCGATAAATGCCAAATCCACGGGCAGGCAGCCCTCTCCTTATATTCCCATCCATTGCAGCCGGCGGGCGGTAAGAGGCTGTGTTCGTTGCCTGATCCGCCCGGTCTCGGCTGCCCAATCAGGGATGTGGGTGGAAATGATGTCCAAGTGGCTGAGTTTGTTGAACGGCGCCGGGCGCGGCGCCACGAATGCAACCCTTGCGTTCTCCGTCGTGGTGGCGGGCACCGCGCTCCTTTCGTCAAACACCTCTTATGCGGCGGCAAAGCGCGCGTTGTTCGTCAGCGCCGCCCAGTGCCAGAGCCTTAACGATGACAATCTGGCGATGTGCTGCGGCGCGCTGAACCGCGGTGCCGTGATGAGCGCCGCGCAGCTGGCACTCTGCCCGCCGCTGACAACTGCGGCGCTGAGCCCGTTCGGCAAAAAGGAACGCAGCGAAGGCAATAGTCGCTCGTCTAGCCGCGCCGGCGGTTCGAGCGGCAATTCCGCGCAGAATGGGGGCGGCTCCGCGCCGAGCGGCGGCGGCTCCACGCCTGGCGGAAACACGCCCGGCGGTGAAAACCCCGGCGGCGGCGACAACCCCGGCGGCGGCGACAACCCCGGCGGTGGCGATAACCCCGGCGGTGGCGACAACCCCGGCGGTGGCGACAACCCCGGCGGTGGCGACAACCCCGGCGGTGGCGACAACCCCGGCGGCGGCGACAACCCCGGCGGGGGCGACAACCCCGGTGGCGGCGACAACCCCGGCGGCGAGGATCCGGGACACGACTGCGGCGGTGGCGATCACGGACATCACGGTCATCATGGCAAGGGCCATGACGGCAAGCACGGCAAGGGTCATGACGGCAAGCACGGCAAGGACCATGACGGCAAGCACGGCAAGGACCGCGATGGCAAGCACGACAACGACCGCGACGGCAAGCACGACAACGACCGCGACGGCAAGCACGGCAACGACAAGGGCGGCGGCAACGACAGGGGCCGCGGTGGACGGCACTAAGACCTCGCCGATCGTCGTTGCGGCGCGGGGTTTTGCCCCGAGAGGCAAGCGGTAAGGGAACGCCGCTGCGACGTTGGGAAGCCCCGCTTCGGCGGGGCTTTCTCGTATCCCGAGCGTAGTTGGCACGAGCATCGACATTCCGCCGTCGCCTACGGCGACGCTGAGCACGGGCAAGCCGAAGCCGGACATGTCGAACGGATCCAGCGTACAGCTCCCGTGGGGAGCGTGCCAGGAACCGCCGTCGCATGGGTCATCGGGCGCCTGGTTCTTCGCCCGGCAGGCGTTCGTGATTGACGCCACTTCACATGGACAAGCTTCGTGGACGAAATGAAGGATAGTTTGACGGGCAAGCGCTCGGGCACCCTCAAGGCGCACCAGATATTCGGATTGTCGAAGGTCTCCCGCTCCGAGGAGGCGTGGCCTGACAATAAGGAACGGCTTGGCGGGCGTCAGCGCGCTCGTCACTTCCACGCGAGCGCCATGCGCCCGAGCTTATCGCAGGATCTCCCGCTTTGAAGGTTTCGTCCCTGGCGTGGCGATTTAGGAGGGCTCGGCGGCTGGCCTTTCCCGGCGCGACAGGCATTCGAACTTGCCGAGGCTCTCCGTTTCAAGGATGCGTCCCTGTCCTGATGGTCTTTGAGGGCTCGGCGGGGCAGGGCGCTTGGCCCTTCCAGGCGCGACAGGCATTCGAACTTGTAGAGGGTTTCCCGTTTCGAAGGATGCGTCCCTGTCCTGATGGTCTATGAGGGCTCGGCGGGGCAGGGCGCTTGGCCCTTCCAGGCTCGAGAGGCATTCGAACTTGTGGAGGGTCTCCCGTTTCGAAGGTTTCGTCCCTGGCGTGGTGATTTAGGAGGGCTCGGCGGGCGGCTCGCCTTTCCCGGCGCGACAGGCATTCGACCTTGTCGAGGGTCTCCCGTTTCGAAGGTTGCACCCGTGTCCTGATGATCTATGAGGGCTCGGCGGGGCAGGGCGCTTGGCCATTCCAGGCGCGTGCCAGACACCCATACTTGTCGAAGGTCCGGCCCGTCTCGCGAACGGCGCTGCCGGCGCCGCAGCCAATTAGGAGGAGAGCACAAGCCAGGCAGCCTGCGGCCAGAATGCTGCGATAGGTCATGGCGCCTGTCCTCGGTCATCTTTGCGGCAGCCAAAAGCTGAGCCAACCGCAGATGTGGGCACGCGCGAGGCTTCAGGCAATCCTCAATCCAGCGACGGTTTCGGCCTCGGCAGCCTCGATCGTCCCAAGCTCGACCGTCCCTGGTTCGACACGGCCAGGTTCGATGGCGTCAAGATCGGCGCTTTGCCGGCGGCGCAGGGTGCGACCATGGTCGGCGCCGAAGAGATGGATACGATCTTCCGCCAATGCGAAGCACACATGGCTCCGCTCCGCCGGAGCATTGCCCGCGGAAACGAGCGCGCTCACCTCTCGATCGCCATACGCGAAGCTGACGAGCACGCCGTCGCCATGAAATTCGATGAGATCGGCAGTTCCTTCGAGGATGTTCGCGCTGCTGTCCGACGCCACGAGGCGAAGATCGGCCGGCCGAACGCCGAGAATGGCACGACTGCCCGGCTGAAGGTCGAAGCGGCTCGCGCCGATGCGAAAGATGCTCATGTCGCTGACCAGCGCCCAGCCGGCCCCATCCCGCTCGACGGCGACGTCGATGAAGTTCATGGCCGGCGAGCCGATGAAACCGGCCACGAAGAGCGAGGTCGGCCGCTCGTAAATCTCCTCCGGTCGGCCCACCTGCTCGATGCGGCCAGCGTTGAGCAGGACGATCCTGTCGGCCAGGGTCATCGCTTCGAGCTGATCGTGCGTCACGTAGACGGTGGTGGTCCTGAGGCGCTGGTGCAGCCGCGCAATCTCGACGCGCATATGGTTGCGCAGCTTGGCGTCGAGGTTCGACAGAGGCTCGTCGAACAGGAAGACGCGCGGTGTCTTCACGATGGCGCGCGCGATCGCAGCGCGTTGCTGCTGGCCTCCGGACAACTCGGCAGGCCGTCGTTCGAGATAGGGCTTCAGGCCGAGCAACTCGGCCACCTCGGCGATGCGATCGTCGATCTCCGCCGCCGGCACCCGCATCCGCCTGAGGCCGAAGGCGATGTTGTCGCGGATCGTCATATGCGGATAGAGGGCGTAGTTCTGGAAGACCATGGCGACGCCACGCTCGCGCGGCTCCAGATCGTTCACGACGATGCCGTCGATCGAGACCGTGCCTTCCGAAATCTCCTCCAGCCCGGCAATCATCCGCAGGATCGTGGACTTGCCGCAGCCGGACGGGCCGAGGAACACGACAAACTCATGATCCGCCACCTCGAGGTCGAAGCCCGAGATCACCCGGGTCGATCCATAGCTCTTGCCAACATCGCTGCACTGGATGCGCGCCATGATTACGCTCCTGCCGCGGCCGACGCGACCGGATGCCCGGAAGCGAAGCCGCAGGCGGAAGAGCACCTCGACGCCAGCATCCATTGTCTGATCATTGTCTGTCTGATCATCATCGCTCCATGCTCCCCTGCATTCTCCCCCTTCATGATTTCTCGAGGGTCCTGGTCGAGACTGCTTTCCGGCCAAGATCGCCCACGATTTCGGCCCGGCGGAGGGGGAACGCTCCGCCAGGCCGAGGCTGGAGACAGGAAGGAATCCCCAGCGAACCCTCCATCAGTCGCGTTTTGCGACCAGCTCCTTGGCGAAGGCATCGAGCTCGTCGAGGCCTCCTTGGATGTCGGTCCTGGTTCCGGTGACCAGCTCCTCGAGGATGATGCCCCAGCGGTCGCCGAGGTCGGGCCACTGGGCGTCCTGCCAGAAGTTGACGGCGGTGACGGCGCCGGTCTCCTCGAGCGCCTTGCCGAGGTCGGGGCCGTAGCGACGGCGAACTCGTCGCTCTTCATGACGCTGGTGCGGTTGAGCTCGCCGAACTGGCCGGCGGCGAGGCGGCGCTGCTCGTTCTCCTTGGAGGTCGCCCAGGCGATGAACAGGCCGGCGCAGTCCTTGGCCGCGTCGTCGGCATTGGCCTTGGCGCCGATCGCCAGGCCATGGCCGTAGCCGCCGCCGGTGAGCGGCGTCGGCGGCGGCAGGTAGCCGACCTTGCCGACCACCTTGGAGGCCTTGGGATCGATCGCCAGGCCGGCCAGCGGCGTCGATTCGATGAGCATCGCCACCTGGCCCGACAGGAAGGCGCTGGTCGATTCGTCCCAGCTGCCGGTCTGCGTGCCGGGTGCCGAATACTGGAACAGGTCGAGATAGGTCTCGGTCGCCTTCTTGGCCGCCTCGCCGTCGAACACCGGCGTCGTAGCCGTCGAACCACTGGCCGCCGAAGCCCTTGAAGTAGGGCATCCAGCGCCACACATTGGCGCCCGAGCCGCGGCCGCCGCGCAGCGCCACGCCGTAGACGCCGTCGTCTGGCCGGTGCAGCGCCTTCACCGCCGCCTGGAACTCTTCCAGCGTGCGCCGGCGGCTCGATGCCGGCCGCCTCCAGCAGGTCCTTGCGGTAGACCAGAAGGTCGCCGCCGCCGGTGAGCGGCGCAAACCACACCTTGCCGTCATAGGTCGCCACCTTCTGGCGGCCGGGGTCGAAATCGGCATAGTCCTAGTCGGCCGGATAGTGGTCGAGCAGCGGCCCACCCAGCCGGAGCTGGCAAACAGCGCCACGTTGGCCTCGTCGATATAGTAGACATTGTACTTGCCGACCGTCGAGGCATCGGCCCGCGACTTGGCGCGGCGGTCGTTCTCGTTCAGATAGTCGATCTCGAAGGAGGCCCCGCTCAGCGCCTCGAACTCGCCCTTCTGGTCCTCCAGCAGCGACAGCCCGTCGCGCGGCTGGGCCAGCACCTTGACCGTCTCCGTACACTGCGCCGCCGCCATCGCCGTCGTCGAAACCGAGGCCAACAGCACCCATGCCACCGCGATGCCCGCAGCGAGCCTTGTCGTTTCCATGATCGTCATCTCCCCGTCAGGCGGCCGCTTCCACCGGCCCTGCCGCCACATAGCCAGGCCTTGGCCAGGCCCGTCGCCGCCCACCCCAAAAGGCTACGCGACAGATCAAAGATCAGGACCCGCTCGTCGAAAACCTTAGGCCAATCTCCACCCCACGCTAGCGTCCCCCTTGCTCGCGTTCTGTACTTTCCCCACCCACCACTGTCGGCGACAGAGCCCGCCGCTTGCGCGACAGGCGGCGGTATGCCGAAGGCGTGATGCGTGGCGGCGCAGGAAGAGGCGGTTGAAGTTGGAGATGTTGCGGAAGCCCACCTCGAAGCAGATGTCGGTGATCGGATCGGTCGTTTCGGCCAACAGCTTGCAGGCCTGCCACAGCCGCAGCTCGACCAGGTGGTTGGTGAAGGTGTTGCCGGTGCTGCGCTGGAAGAAGCGCGAGAAGGCGCTTTCGCTCATGCCGGCCTGCGCGGCGACCTCCTTCAGGCGAAGGTCGCTCGGTGTAGTTCTTGAACAGGAAGCTCAGGGCCCGCTGCAAGGTGTCCAGCCCGCTCGCCCCCGAGGTCCGGCTGGAAATGCGGCGAGGACAGCAACGTCGTATTCGCAGGTGGAGGACAGGAGGTCGATCAGCCCGCATGAACAGGCTGAGCCGCGAGAAGCCGTCGCAGGCCGCCCATCCGCTCGAGCAGCTCGGCGCCTTCTCGCGCCGCCGACCCGTGGAACGCCCAGGCCGCGCGGCAACGGTTCAGGACCCATCGAGCTCGCGCGAATTCGGGCAGGTGGCGCCCGACGCCGCGCAGCCGCTCGGGGCAGAACTGGAGGACGATGTCACGCCCGGCGATTTCGCTCGCCAGGTCCCACCGGGGTGACCCAGTCGTGCGGCAGGTTGCTGCCGACGACGGCCAGGTAGCCCGGCCCGAACTCGCCGATATGGTCGCCCACCAGCGCGACCCCGGAGGCGTTGCGGATCAGGTGGATCTCGCATTCGGGATGGAAGTTCCAGACGTTGCGGGCCCAGGGGTGTCGTTGAGCCGCCACAGAAAGCTCTCCGTGGCGGCGGTGACGATATGCTCGAAATGCGGCGCCGCGGCCTTCGTGGCCAAGGCATCGTTGCCCATCATCGCCCACACCTTCTCGCGCCCTGCTGGTTCCGGCCCTCCAGGAGCGCAACCTATGGTGCCAGAGCCGGCGGACGGTTGGGAAGCGGCATGCGGGGCGAAGGCGCACTTTGATCCGGGCGAGCCCCAGATTGAGCCGCGCGAACCCTGACACCCCTGGCGGCCCATGACATCGTGCGGACATTGAAGGTCGAGTTTTTTGTTTCAACCCTAGAGATATCCATTTTCAGATGAGAGATTGGACGGCGCTTCACAGGAAGTGCTTCAACCACAGGGATGGAGACGGCCGGTCTCCGTGCCGGCAGCGGAAGCTGCCCGCATCGCAAGGTCAGCACGGCGCGGATGGCGACGCGGCGTCGACCGAGCCAGTCGAGGCGGGCGACTGCCTGCTCGCAGGGCGTCATGCGGGTGCGGGCCGGACACCCCGGCGCGGTGCGGCCGATCCCGCGGCCAGGGCGTCTGCCGCGCCCATCGCGCTCGACGAGCGCCTGGACGACCGCGAGCTGACGGCGCGCAAGCGCGAGCTGATCACGCTGATGCTGGCGGCCTTGACGCGCCGCGAAGGCTGCGTCGACATCCACCGAAGCGGGCGCTCAGCCGCGGTGCCTCGCCTGACGAGGTCGCCGAGGCGATCGGGCCGGCGTCGTCGCTGAGGACGGGCGTGGTGTTCGTCCACGCCGCGCGCGCCTTCGATGCTGATCTCGCCAGAGCCGCCGCGTCCCGCCCGTGAGACTTGCCAGGAGATACCCCATGCAGTTCAGATTTGGACGGGGAGGAGGCCGGCTGCGCCGCCGGACCCGGCTCGCGGCTTGCGCCATCGCCCTTTTCACCATCGGACAAGCAGCCTCAGCGGAGGAAGCCGTGCACATTCAGAGCCCCTACAGTTTCACCGAGACCGTCGACCGCCTGCGCACCGCGCTGGCGGCGCGCGGCCTTACCGTGTTCGCCAAGATCGACCATCAGGCCGATGCTCAGGCCGTCGGCCTCGACATGCCGCCTGCCACGGTCCTCATCTACGGCAACCCCAAGGCGGACGCCGCTGATGCTGGCGGCGCCCGACTTTGCCCTGGATCTGCCGCTGCGCGTGCTGATCCGCGAGGGCGAGGACGGCGCGACGGTCGTCGTGCTCGACGGGGCGGCCGAGTTCGAGGCCCGGCACGGCCTGCCGGCCGGCATGGCGGCCAAGCTGGCGCCGGCCGAGACGGTGATCGCGCAGGCGCTCGCCGCCGCGACGCCGTCGGCCGACTGAGCGAAGCAAGCAAGGGCGGGAAAGCGGCATGCGGGACGAGGCTCCCTTCGTCGAGGCCCGCGACGGGCGGGGCTCGACTACCTGCCGATCGGCCTGTTCGGGTCGGTGATGGGGCTGACCGGGCTGTCGGTGGCGTGGCTGCTGGCCGGCCGCTACGGCGCGCCCGAGTGGGTGGCGCCGGCGATCGGGGCGGTTGCCGTCGGCGTCTTCGTGGCGCTCACCATCAGCTATGCGCTGAAGATGATCACCGCATGGTCGGCCGTCAAAGCCGAGTTCCGCCACCCGATCGCCGGCAATCTGTTCGGCACGTTCCTGATCAGCCTGCTGCTGCTGCCGATCGTGCTGGCCGAGCACCATCTCGCGCTGGCGCGCGGCCTGTGGGGCGCGGGTGTCGTGGGGATGCTGGGCTTCGCCTGGCTGATCGTCAGCCGCTGGATGAGCGACCACAGCAGGTCGCGCATGCGACTTCGGCGTGGATCATCCCCGTGGTCGGCCTGCTCGACCTGCCGCTCGCGCTGCCCAGCCTCGGCCTGGCCGATGCCCGGCCTGGCGCTGTTTGCGCTTTCGGTCGGGCTGTTCTTCGCCATTCCGCTGTTCACGCTCATCTTCTCGCGGCTGGTCTTCGAGGCGCCGATGCCGGAAGCGCTGAGGCCTACCTTGATGATCCTCATCGCGCCCTTCGCCGTCGGCATGTCGACCTACACCAGCGTGACCGGTGAGACGGACCAGTTCTCGACGGCGCTCTACATGCTGACGCTGGCGGTGCTCGCGGTCCTGCTCGGGCAGATGCGCTATTTGGCGCGATGCTGCCCGTTTCGCGTGTCATGGTGGGCGGTGAGCTTCCCGTTGGCAGCATCGGCCATTGCGGCGCTGCGTTTCGCCGCGGCGCGGCCCGGCGTGTTTACTGACGCCGTCGCGCTCAGCCTGCTGTTCCTGGCGACGATGGTCATCGCCGGGCTGTCCCTGCGCACCATCGCCGGCGTGGCCCGCGGCCAATTGCGGGCGCTGAGGAGCTGAGCGGTGCGGGAGCGGCGCCGCTGAAAAAAAGGTTCTAGCCCTGGAATAGTCTGTGCTAGGTGCCTTGAATTGTTGACCGTCGCCAGGCACGCAGACGCTGGATGATCGCCTACACCGCCAAACTCGCCGTCGCCCCCATGATGGACTGGACGGACCGGCATTGCCGCTTCTTCATCGCCAGCTGACGCGGCGCACGCTGCTCTATACCGAAATGGTGGTGGCCGACGCGGTCCTCCATGGCGTGCGCGAGCGGTTGCTGGGCTTCGATCCGGCGGAGCAGCCGCTGGCGCTGCAGCTCGGCGGCGCCGAGCCGGAGAAGCTCGCGCGGGCGGCACAGATCGCCGAGGCCTGCGGCTATCGCGAGGTGAACCTCAACGTCGGCTGCCCGTCGGACCGCGTGCAGTCCGGCACCTTCGGCGCCTGCCTGATGCGGACGCCCGACCTGGTGGGCGACTGCGTCGCGGCGATGAAGGCGGCGGTGTCGGTACCCGTCACGGTCAAGTGCCGCATCGGCGTCGACGAGCAGGATCCTGAACCGGCGTTGGACGCGCTGGCGCAGGCGGTGTTCGCAGCCGGCGCGGATGCGCTCTGGGTGCATGCGCGCAAGGCTTGGCTGGACGGGCTGAGCCCGAAGGAAAACCGCGAGATACCGCCGCTCGACTACGACCGCGTGTACAGGCTGAAGCAGGCGCATCCGCACCGCTTCATCGGCATCAACGGGGGAATCGGCTCGCTCGAGGCGGCCAGGCGCACCTCGCCGAGGTCGACGGGGCAATGCTCGGGCGCGTCGCCTATCACACGCCGCGGGTGCTCGTCGACGCCGACGCCGCGCTGTTCGGCGATGCCGCGCCGCCGGCTGCCATGGACGCGGTGATCGAGGCGATGGCCGAGTATGCCGGGCGTCATATCGCCGCCGGGGGACGGCTTTCGCACGTCGCCCGCCACATGGTCGGCCTCTTCCACGGCCAGCCGGGCGCCGGCGGTTCCGGCAGATCCTGTCGACCGACGCGACGCGCCCGGGGGCCGGGCCGGACGTGCTGAGGGAAGCCTTCGCCGCCGTCACCGCCGGCGAGGCCGTGCGGCCGGCCGCCGCCTGACCGCGTCGCGATTTTTCGAGGGGGGCGAGCATGCCGGACATCTCGATGAGCGCGGGCGAGATCGCGTTGTTTGCCGCGGCCGTGGCCGCTTCGGGCGTGGTCTCGGGGTTGCTCGCCGGCATCTTCGGCATCGGCGGCGGCGCCGTCCTGGTCCCCGTCTTCTACCAGGTCTTCGGGACGTTCGGCGTGGACGAGAGCGTCAGGATGCACGTCTCGGTCGGGTCCTCGCTGGCCATCATCATCCCGACGTCGATCCGCTCCTTCACCGGCCATTTGGCGCGCGGGGCGGTCGACACGGCGCTCCTGCGCTCCTTCCTGCTGCCGGTGCCGGTCGGCGTGGTGCTGGCCTCGCTGGCGGCCGCCGCCATCTCCAGCGCGGAGCTGAGGATCACCTTCTCGGTCATCACGGTGCTGGTCGGGCTGAAGCTGCTCCTCAACCGGGAGAGTTGGCGGCTCGGCCGCGATATCCCGGGCCAGCCGTGGCGATCGGTCATCGGCGTGGCGATCGGCTTTTTCTCGACGCTGATGGGGATCGGCGGAGGGGTGATGAACAACACCTTCATGACCCTCTACGGCCGGCCGATGCACCAGGCCGTCGCCACGTCCTCGGGCGTCGGCGTGATGATCGCCATTCCTGGAACGCTGGGTTATATCTGGGCCGGCTGGGGCCATCCGCTGCTGCCGGTTCTCGACCGGCTTCGTCAACTGGATCGCGGTGCGCTGGTCATCCCTATCGCGCTGATTGTCACCCCCTATGGCGTGCACATCGCGCATTGGATGAAGAAGCGCCATCTCGAGATCGGTTTCGGCCTGTTCTGCCTGTTCGTCTCGGCGCGCTTCTTCGTCAGCCTGATCGACTGAACTGGGTGTGTTGGGCTTCAGGCCAGGGCGAGCCAGAATGACGATTTTCGAGAACCGGAGCGCAGTGTACGTGCTGGTACATGAGCACCGGAAGCGCAGAAAGCCGGCATTTGCAGACCGGCCTCACCTGAATACTCAGCACCCCTCAATCGCGAGATCATCCGGTCGCCGCGCATGTCGAAGCCCGACAGCGTGCCGATGAAGTTCATGCCGAGCAGGCTCTGGCCGAGCCATGCGCCTCGGCGACCAGCAGCGGCACGTTCGCCGCCGATGCCGCCGACCGCGATCTCGTCGCTGTCACCCGTGCGGCGCGCGCCGTACCGTTGGCGGTGGAGACCGGCACCGCGTAGATAGCTCGTCGGTCGAAGCCGGCCCCTCTGGCGTCGGCGGCGGTCAGCACCGTGGTGGTCGCGCCTGTGTCGACGATGGCGCGGATTGTCGCCGTTGACGAGATCGTGCCGCGAAATGGCCGTTGGTCCCGCTTCCCCAGCGTGACGTGCGGCCCTCGCCGTCGGTGACCGACAGCGGGCTGCCGGGGATCAGACCGGCCGTGACGCGGCTCGCGACGTCCTGCAGCTCGTAGCGGTACTGATAGCCGGCCATGAGCACGAGTATGACCAAGCAGCCACATCGCCAGGCTGCGCGCCGTATGGCCGAGGCGCTGCCCCGAGGCGAGGATGCCGGCCGCCACCACCCGCCCCAGAGCGCCGAGATAGAGGCTGCGGGCGACTCGTCGCCGCTGCCGTGAACTCCGCTCGTCGGCCATGCCGAGCAGATACAGCCCGCCGCCGACGAAGGCCGCGACGATCCAGAGCAGCGCGTCATCGGCTTCACCGCACGCCGCGTCTCGCGCGCCATGCGCGTGCGCCGGGTCTCGCGGCGCGGCCGCCGCTCTACCCTCTCCAGCCGTGCCGGCAGCGTTGCCATGATCGCGCGCCGCTCTGCGGCCGTCATGTCGAGCCAGCCGGCGATCTCGTCGCGCGTGCGCCCGCAGCCGAAGCAATAGCCGGTCTTCACGTCGATCGAGCAGACGAGGATGCAGGGGGATTCGATGGCCGCCATGGGGGTCCCGTTGCTGGCTTCCCAGATGGGACAGAGGCTTGCAATGCAAGTCCCGCCGCTGCCGGATCGGCCCTCCGCCGCAGGATTTCACCATTGTTGTGCCATCGCGGTTGGCGCTGATCGCCCCGACTATCGTCGTGGACGGTTTGAGCGCGAGGCTTTCCATGACCCTGACAGCACGCTTCCCTTCGACGATTTCCGCACTGCGGGCGCTGCCTGCGGCGACAAGCGCGCGGCGGCGCCGTGCGGACGCTCTTCGCGAGAGCCGACAAGCCGAAGGGCTCGCTCGGCCGGATGGAGGATATCGCCGCCTGGCTCGCGCCTGGACCGGGCGGCGCCGCCTGCATCAAGCGCCGCGGTCGCGATCTTCGCCGGCAACCACGGCGTCGCGGGCCAGGGCGTCTCGCCGCGCCCGGAGGCGACGCACGCGGCCGTCGAGCTTGCGGCGGCCGGCGGCGCGGCGATCAACCAGGTCTGCCTCGCCGACGATCTCGGGCTGAAAGTCTTCGACCTCGCGCTGCACCTGCCGACCGGCGACATCACCAGGAGGCGGCGCTCGACGAGCGGGGCTGCGCGGCGACCATGGCTTTCGGCATGGAGGCGGTCGCCGCCGGCGCGGACCTCCTCTGCCTCGGCGACCTCGGCGTCGGCAATTCGACCGTCGCCGCTGCGCTGTTTGCTGCGCTGTTCGGCGGCAGCGGCGCCGACTGGTTCGGCCGGGCTCGGGCGCCGACGCGGCGATGATGGCGCGCAAGGCCGACGCGGTCGACCGGGCGCTGGCGCTTCACGGCAGCCACCGCGACGATCCGTTCGAAGTGCTGCGCCGGGTCGGCGGGCGCGAATTCGCGGCGATTGCCGGCGCGATCATCGCGGCCCGCGTGGAGAAAGTGCCGGTCATCCTCGACGGTTTCGCGGCATCGCCGGCGGCCGCGGTTTTTCACGCCGTCAACCCGCGCTCGATCATTGCCTGCTTGCCCATCTGCCGACCGATCCGGGCCTGTGCGGGCCGCGAGCGGCTCGGGCTCCGCCGCTTCTCGATCTCGGCTGGACCACGGCGAAGGCGTGGCGCGGCGCTCGCCGCCGGCATCGTCAAGGCGGCGGCGCTGTCGCTCTCCGGCATGGCGGCGGCTGCGGCGGAGCCTACCTTGTTCCTTGTCTGCCCAAGCGGCGACGAGAAACCAGCCCAAACGTGCGCTAGCCGCGCTTTGCCGCTTTTTCGAGCGGTTTGCATCCGGAATGCAACACGGTAGAGCATCCGTCAATCGCAGAGCGGATGCTCTTAACTCGCCGGCGGTTCCCGGCGGCCCCGGTCGGCAGCGCGGGCACCCTCCATGACCCGCGCGGCCGGGAAGATCGCGATCGCCTCGGTGCCTTCGCGCAGTTTGGAGCGCAGTTCGAATCTGCCGCCATGCAGGGCGATCAGGCCCTGCACGATCGGCAGGCCGAGGCCGGTGCCCTGTTCGGCGCTCTTGATGGCGATCGAGCCCTGGCCGAAGGCCGAGAGCACGACGGATCTCGTCCTCGGGGATGCCGGGGCCGTTGTCCTTGACCGAGACGTACTGGCCGCCGCCGGCCGTCCAGCCGACGCGCACCACGATCTCGCCGCCGGCGGGTGAACTTCACGGCGTTCGACAGGAGGTTGAGCGTGATCTGGCGCACCGCCGCTCGTCGGCCCACAGCCGCGGCAGGTTCGCTCGAACTCCTCGACCAGGCGGAGGTCCTTGTTGCGCGCCTTGAGCTCGATCAGGTGGCAGCACTCCTCGACGAGGTGACCAGAGTCACCGGCTCCTCGTTGAGCTGGTAGCGGCCGGCCTCGATGCGCGACAGGTCGAGGATCTCGTTGATGAGGTCGAGCAGGTGCTGGCCGGAGCCGTGGATGTCGCCCGCATATTCCCTATAGGTCGGGTTGTCCATCGGCCCGAGCACCTCGTTCGCCATCACCTCGGAGAAGCCGAGGATGGCGTTGAGCGGCGTCCGCAGCTCGTGGCTCATCGAGGCGAGGAAGCGCGACTTGGCGAGGTTGGCTTCCTCGGCGCGGCGCCGCGCTTCGTCCGACATCGCCTTGGCGGTTTCCAGCTCGGCGATCAGCGCGTCCTTCTCGCGGCGGAGGGAGAGCAGCATGACCAGCGATTGTTGTTGTGACTCGCGACTAGGCGAAGATGGGAAGGACCCGATGAAGCAGGCCGGCCATGAGTGGGTCCACGGGTGTGCAGGGCCGCGGGGGGGTCGTCACGTCGACGGCGACCGGCAGCGCGAAGGTGACGACCGGCGCTCGACGCAGCGATGACGCGATGAGTGCCGTCGCGGCGATGGCGAGCCAAGAGCACGATCGCCTTGAAGATCGGGAACTGATCGATCCGGCAGGCGCCGCAGCCGACAGCGCGGCGAATAGGCCCAGCCGAGCCCGCCGGCGAAATGCCCGGCGAGGAAGATGTAGCGTGCTCGCCCGTTCGATGTCGGCGAGCCTGGTGCGGTCGGTGCGATGGGCGGCAGGCAGCGCCGCTAGCAGATAAGGGTAACAGTGCCCAGACCAGAATTCGCCGCCATACCGCTGATGAGGCCGACGATCGTGATCACCAGCACGAAGAGCGGTATCGCCGAGGCGGCTTGACGATCGCGCGTGCGTGCAGCTTGAGCAGTTCGCGGTCGAAATCCGGGTTGCCGACTTGTTGCGTCAGGCGGTCGCGCGTCTTGCGGACCGCCCGCGCGACATCGCTGTTGCGGTGCGGTCTGCGGCGGTCCACGATGATCTTGTCCGCCGTGTTCGAACGTCGCACGGCATGAAATTGTCAATTGGGGCCGCATTGATACGTGCTACCAAGCTTAATCACGAATGATTAAGAGCCTGTTGTGCCACGATCATGCGCCACGCCCTGCGGGCGGCGCTTTTGCGTGGGCCCGCAGACGGCGCGCGGCTTTTGGAGGAAGCTTCTCGATTATTTGCTGGCGGCGGCGATTCTCGGCCTTCTTGCTTTGATCGCCGCACGCATGGAGCGTGTCGAAACGCGCAAACCGCCGCCGGCGCCGCAGTGGTCAACGACGGCGACACCCTGACCCTTGACGCCGAGCCCGTCCGCTTGCGAGGCATCGACGCGCCGGAACTACAGCAGTCTGCCAGCCGGAATGGCCCCGCTATGCCTGCGGCCGCCTTTCGCGCGAGTCTCTGCGAAGCTTGATCGCCGACAGCTCCGTTTCCTGCTCGGGCTGGGAACGCGACCGCTACGGCCGCCTGCTCGGATTCTGCACGGTGGCAACATATGCCCTGAACGCGGCACAGGTGAGCGGCTGGGCGGTGGCCTACGGCGGCTACGAAATCGAGGAGGCGAGGGCACATTCCAGGCGAGCCGGACTTTGGGCGGGATTTTTCGAACGGCCGCGCGACTGGCGCGGCAGGCATGGCGATATGGTGGATGCCGAGCACGGCTGGCTGAGCCGTCTTCAACTGGCTGCGGCAGATCTGCGGATTTGGTGGAGATTTTCCTCACCGGCCACTTCTGTACGAAGCGGGCAGGAAGATCAGCGCGTGAAGCTCTTCGACGGCGCCCGCGCGCCCAATCCGCGCCGCGTGCGCATCTTCTGGCCGAGAAGGGGCTCACGTGCCCTTGTGCCGGTCGACATGGCGCATGGCACATCGCGTCGCCGACTCACCCGGGCGCAATCCGCTGCAGCGCCTGCCCGTGCTCGAACTCGACGATGGCACGGTGCTTACCGAATCGTCGCGATCTGCCGCTATTTCGAGGAGCTCCACCCGGCGCCGCCGCTGTTCGGCCCCGGGGCGCGGGCAGGCGCAGGTCGAGATGTGGCAGCGCCGCATGGAGCTCATTTTGTTCATCGCGTGGCGCAGGCTTTTCGCCATATCCACCCGGCGATGAAGGACTGGGAGGTCCCGCAGGTTCCGGCATGGGGCGAGGCGAACAAGGCCAAGGCGATCGAGTTCCTCGGTCTGCTGGACGGCGAGCCGCCGAGCGCCCTTCTCGTGGGCGACTTTGATTCGCCGAATTACCGGGCTGATCGCGCTTGACTTCATGAAGCCGGCGCGGATCGCGGTCCCGGCGGAGCTCGCCCACGTGATCGGCTGGTACGCGCGGTCAAGTCGCGGCCGTGCGCGTCGGCCAAGCGTGGCCGAGCTGAGGAATTCGCCTGACGGCCAGATCCGGGCCTGCCGCATCTGTCGCGATGCGCCGGCGGGCCGGCCGCTGCCACACGAGCCGCGACCGGTGCTGCTGCCGTCGTCGACCGCGCGAATCCTGATCGCCGGCCAGGCGCCGGGCACGCGGTGCATGCCAGCGGCATTCCGTTCAACGACGCGTCCGGCGACCGGCTGCGGGACTGGCTCGGTGTCGACCGCGAGGCCTTCTACGACACGGCCAAGTTCGCGATCGTGCCGATGGGGTTCTGCTTTCCCGGCTACGACGCCCATGGCGGCGACCTGCCGCCGCGCCGCGAATGCGCGCCGTTCTGGCGCACGCCGGGATGGCGCTGATGCCGCAGATCGAGCTGGTGCTGGCCATCGGTCTCTACGCCCAGCGCTGGCATCTCGGCGCCGGCGCGCCGGCTGCTCACCGACACTGTGCGGAACTGGCGGCGCTGTTTGCCGGCCGACCGCGCCGAGGTGCTGCCGCTGCCGCATCCATCCTGGCGCAACACCGGCTGGCTGAAGGAAACCCGTGGTTCGAAGCGGAGGTTCTGCCGTTTCTGCGGGAGGAAATTCGCGTGCTCGATCAGCGGCTGCAACAGTTTCCTGGGAGTCGCAGAAAATATTCTTTCTTGCCGAGCTGAATCGCGCTCTAAAGAGAATTTAATTCTACTGGAGCATCAATGGATCGTCTTGACCGCAAAATCCTGCGCCTGCTGCAGGAGGATTCCACGCTCGCTGTTGCCGATCTCGCCAAGAAGGTCGGCCTGTCGACCACGCCCTGCTGGCGGCGCATCCAGAAGATGGAAGAAGACGGCGTTATCCGCCGCCGTGTGGCGCTGCTCGATCCGGTCAAGATCAATGCCGCGTCACCGTCTTCGTGGCGATCAGCACCAATCGCACTCCTCGATGGCTCGGCGCTTCTCGGAAGTGGTCGCGATTTCCCGGAAGTGGTCGAGTTCTATCGCATGAGCGGCGACGTCGATTATCTCCTGCGGGTCGTGGTGCCCGACATCGCCGCCTATGACGCCTTCTACAAGCGGCTGATCGCCAAGATCGAGATCCGCGACGTGTCCTCCGCCTTCGCCATGGAGCAGATCAAGTACACGACCGAGCTGCCGCTCGACTACATGAGGCACGAGGCGGGAGAAGAGCGCGGCAGAAGTAATGCCGGTCGCTCTGGGCTCCGCCTTTTGACCGCCTGAGCGGGCAAATGACTAGGTATCCCAGCGGCCGCCGCCGAGGCGCTGCACCTCGGAATAGAACTGATCGATCAGCGCGGCCGCGGGCAGGTGGGCGCCGTTGCGGCGGGCCTCGTCGATGCCGATCGACAGGTCCTTGCGCATCCAGTCGACGGCAAAACCAAAGTCGAATTTGCCCTCCATCATCGCCTTCCAGCGATTGTCCATCTGCCAGGATCTGCGCCGCACCCTTGGAAATAGTCTCGACGACGGGGCCGCATATCGAGACCCGCTTTCTGCGCGAAGTGGAGCCCTTCCGACAGGCCTTGCACGAGACCCGCGATGCAGATCTGGTTCACCATTTTGGTGAGCTGCCCCGAGCCGAGGCCGATCAGCCCACCATACGCGCATAGGGCGCGATGACCGGCTCGGCGCGGGCAAACACATCCTGGTCGCCGCCCACCATGACGGTCAGAACGCCGTTTTGCGCTCCGCCTGGCCGCCGGAGACGGGCGCGTCGAAAAGCCGAAACCCTTCTCCTTGGCCGCGGCATAAAGCTCTCGCGCGATGTTCGCGAGGCCGTGGTGTTGTCGATGAAAACCGCGCCTTTGCGCATGCCCCGAAGGCGCCCCTTTTGCCGAGCGTCACCGCGCGGACATCGTGGTCATTGCCGACGCAGGAAAAGACGAAATCGGCGTCTTTCGGCCTCTGCCGGGGTGGGCGCTGTCTTGCCGCCATGTCTTCTTGACCCACGCCTGGGCCTTGGCACCGTTCGATTGTAGACGGTAAGGTCGTGGCCGCCCTTCTTGAGAAGGTGACCGCCATCGGATAGCCCATGACGCCCAGCCCGATAAATGCCACCTTCGCCATTCGTGTCGTTCCTTCTCATGTGCCGGCGTCAGCCGGCGGATTGGTCGGGCGCTCCAAGGCCGGTCTGCCGGGCGATGAAATCGGCGATGGCCGCGATGTCGTCGAGGGCGAAGACCGGCAGCGTCTCGCCGCCGACGCGGTGATCCGCGGCGATGGCGACGATCGCCGGGTCGGACAGGGAGAGCGGCGTGCGGTCGCGCGCCTCGAGGCGGCGCACCTCCAGCTTGGCGTGCCGCTCGCGCTTGTAGCCTTCGACGAGGACGAGGTCGACCGGCGACAGCCGCGCAAGGATCGCGTCGAGCGAGGGCTCGCTGTCGCCCTTCAGCTCATGCATGAGTGCCCAGCGGCGGCCGGAGACGATCGCCACCTCCGTCGCCCCGGCGGCGCGGTGGCGGAAGCTGTCGGTTCCCGGTTGGTCGATGTCGAAGTCGTGATGGGCATGCTTGACGGTGGCGATGCGGAAGCCGCGGCGGGTCAACTCGGCCACCAGGCGCTCGGTGAGCGTCGTCTTGCCCGAGTTCTTCCAGCCGGTGATCCCGAAGACCCGCTGGTTCATGGCTGAACCCCCTGCCGCGCCTGCACTTCCGCCTGCGCCAGGTCGTCAGGCGTGTTGACGTTGAAGAACGGGTCGACGTCGCCGTCGGCAAAGTCGATGCGGTCGAAGCCGATGCGCGTCGCGAATGCCCGCACCGAGGCGTCGTCCGTGTCGGCGAAATGGCGGACAAGATCCTGCCTGAGCGCCACCGGCCACAGGCCGAACACCGGGTGGAGCCGGCCGGAAGACGCCGCCAGCGCGATGCGGGCCGGGCCAGTGCGGCCGGCCGCCAGGCGGACGACCAGGTCCGCCGGAAAGAAAGGCGTGTCTCCGGCCACGGTCACGACGGCCTCGGCGTCGGTCGTGCGGGCGGCCCATTCCATGGCCGCGAGCACGCCGGCCAGCGGTCCGGCAAAGCCGGACAGCGTGTCGGCGACGACCGGCAGGCCGAAGCGGTCGAAGCGTCCCGGATCGCCGTTGGCGTTGAGCGCCAGCGGTCCGGCCTGCGCCGCCAGGCGGTCGAGGATGGCCGCGAGGAGGGGGCGCCCGGCCAGGGGAAGCAGGCACTTGTCGCCGCCGCCCATGCGGCTCGCACGGCCGCCGGCGAGGACGACGGCGGGGAAGGGGCCGGTGCCGCTCATCTGACCTCCCCGGCGCGGCGCGAGGAGCGCATCACCAGGAGCGTGGAGACAACCGCCGCGGCGGACGACAGCAGCATCACCCAAAGCAGCGGGAACGGACCGGATTGCGGCGTCCCAGCAATGCGCCTGCAAGCACCGAGAGAGCTGCACCGCCGCCGATCTGAAGCGCGCCGCCGAGCCCCGAGGCGGAACCTGCCAGGTGCGGCTTCACGCTGACGATGCCTGCATTGGCGCTGGGCAGCGTCAGGCCGTTGCCGACACCGGTGAAGAAGACCGGGCCGAACAGCGATAGCAGCGGGTGGTAGACCCCACCGGTGGAAAACAGCGCAATCGCCAGCACCATACCGGAAACAGCAACGATATTGCCCGAGAAGTATCATCCGGTTGATACCCAATCACCTTGGCGAACCGGCCCGACAGGTAGTTGCCGAGCATGTAGCCGACCGAGATGATGCCGAAATAAAAGCCGTATTGCGACGGCGTCAGGCCAAGCATCTCGGTCGCTATTGTACGGGCCGCCGCCGATGAAGGCGAAGAATGCACCCCCGGTGCAGCTGGCGGTCAGCGTGTAGCCCCAGAAGCGGCCGGAACCAAGCAGTTGCGGATAGGCGCCGAACTCCCCGCTGCGAGACTGTCGGAGCGGTTGCGGTTTGTTTCGTTGAGGTCGAAGAATGCGAGAGCCGAGCGCAACGAGGCCGAAGATGAGCGAACAGCCAGAAGCTGGCGGCGAAGCCGTAGAGTCTCGTCGAGGAAGCCGCCGATCATCGGGCCATCCATCTCCACCACCGCTCGATCACCACCACCAAAACCCCTACCTCCCCCGCCGCCGCTTCACCATCACCGGCCACACCACGGCGCGCGAGATGACGAGGCCACCCGGAGGCGAATGCCTGCAGCAGGCGGCAGAAAAGAAGCAGCGCCCATCCACTGTCGGCGCATAGACGGCGGCGACAGTGCCGACCAGGAATATTCTCGAAGCAGACGAGGGATGCACCGGCCTGCGGCCGAAACGATCTGAAGCCGGGCCGATGAAGAGTTGCAGCACGGCGGTCGCGGCGAGGTAAAAGGACACCGCAAGCTGCATCACCCCGTAGTCGCTGTCGAAATGGCGCGCCATGCCGGGGAGAGACGGCAGGAACACGTTCATGGCGAGCGGTCCGACGGCGGCCGGCCATGACGAGCGTCATCAGATGCGGAGCTGCCCTCTGTCTCCCCCCCTGCCGCTCATCACAGCCCCTCTGGAGCCATGCCCGGTCCAACGCTCGGCGGCCGCCTTCGAGCGCCCGACGACCGCTCGCGATAGAGCATGTAGAGGCCCGAGCCGACGATCATCGCCGCGCCCACGATCATGGGCAGGTCGGGGATGCGCTGAAGACCGCGAAACCGAGGGCGACCGAGAACAGAAGCAGCGCGGTATAGCGGAACGGGGCCACCAGGCGATTCGGCAGTGCGCATGGCGACATGATGATCAGGTAGCCGACCAAAGGAGAAGGCCTGCAGGGCGAGGAAGGGAAAGAGCGGCGCCCGGAGTGGAGAATCCAGCCGCCCATCGGCAGGAGAGGATGGCGAGCCGCGGTCACCATCACAACACGCCGTTCAATGTCGAGACGAGCAAGGTCGGGTACGCGAACCGGGAGGAGCCGCGTGGCGAGACCGCGGACAACGAAGAAGGCGACGGAGACCAGCGCCAAGAGCGAATAGGCGTTGAACCCCTCAAGGCCGGGCCGGACGATAAGATGACACCGAGGAAGCCGACACGATCGCCGGCCAGCGGCGCCAGCCGCGGCCTCGCCCAGGAAGAGCGCCGCGCCCGGGTGACCCCGAGCGGCACGCTTGCTGGATGGCCGTGGCATTGGCGATCGGCAGATGGGCGAGCGCGGTCAGGAAGAAGACCGTGGCGCCGCTTCCGCCTCATGCGCAAGAGCACAGCGGCTGCCGAAGGCGCGCAGATTTGATAGGCGCCCTGCCGCCAGGCGAGAGGCCAATGAACAGCGTGGCGAAGAGGCCGCGGATGAAAATCATTTGGGCGATGTTCATGACCCGCCAGCTGCTTGTTGAGCGTGTCATTGACAGTGAAGCCGGCCATGGAGACGACATGAACAGCGCGGCGCGAAGGTTGGGAGGGAGAGCAAGGGGCATCCGGCAGGTTCGAAGCCGGCTCTAACAGGCCGCAGCGCAGGCGGAAAGCGATTTGCCGGGGTCCCGGCGAGCGACGCCGCGGCTCAGCCGCCGGTGACGCTCATGTGGCGGGCCACGGCCGGCGGTTGTGTGCGGCGGTCGATGATGAAGTCGTGGCCCTTGGGCTTGCGGGCGATCGCCTCGTCGATCGCGGCGGAGAGGAGCTCGTTGCCCTCGGAGCGCGCAGCGGCGCCCGCAGGTCGGCGGCGTCCTCCTGGCCGAGGCACATGTACAGGGTGCCGGTGCAGGTCAGCCGCACGCGGTTGCAGCTTTCGCAGAAATTATGGGTGAGCGGGGTGATGAAGCCCAGCCGGCCGCCGGTCTCCGCGACCTCGACATAGCGCGCCGGGCCGCCGGTGCGGATACGGGATGTCGGTCAGCGTCAAGGTCGCTCGAGCCGCGCGCGCACCAGCGACAGCGGCAGGTACTGGTCGGTGCGGTCGCCGTCGATCTCGCCCATCGGCATGGTCTCGATCAGGGTCAGGTCCATGCCTCGGCCGTGCGCCCAGCGCATCAGGTCGGGGATCTCGTCCTCGTTGACGCCCTTCAGCGCCACGGCGTTGATCTTGACCTGCAGGCCCGCCGCCTGGGCGGCGTCGATCCCGGCCATCACCTTGGCGAGCTCGCCCCAGCGGGTGATCGCGCGGAACTGGTCGGGGTCCAGCGTGTCCAGCGAGACGTTGATCCGCCGCACGCCGCCGGCGGCGAGCTCGGCCGCGAACCGCGCGAGCTGGGTGCCGTTGGTGGTCAGCGTCAGCTCGTCCAGCGCGCCGCTCGCGACATGGCGGCCAGAGCTGCGCACCAGCCACATGATGTTCCTCCGCACCAGCGGCTCGCCGCCGGTCAGCCGCAGCTTGCGCACGCCCATGTCGACGAACGCGCTGCACAGCCGGTCGAGCTCCTCCAGGGTCAGCAGCTCGGCCTTGGGCAGGAAGGTCATGTCCTCCGCCATGCAGTAGACGCAGCGGAAGTCGCAGCGGTCGGTGACCGACACGCGCAGATAGGTGATCGCCCGGCCGAACGGGTCGATCATGGCGGCTTGCGACAAGGTCATGCGGTCTTCCGGTCTCCTCGGGGCCCAAAAAGCCCCACTTCACTTGACGAATGTCGTGCGCGAAGGCGGCCGATGCAAGGCGGCCCGCCTCGTGCTTTGGTTACATCGGCTGCGGCCGGCGCGCAATCTGTGCCGGCCGCGGCTTTTCAACGGGCGCCAAGGGGCGTACCGAAGCGCTTCGCACCGGGACAGACCGCCATGACCACGCCCACCGAGCTCCGCGTCTCCAAGGATCGCCGACTGCTCACCGTGACCTTTCCGGGCCACCAGCCCGTCGGGCTCAGCGCCGAGCTGCTGCGCGTGCTTTCGCCGTCGGCCGAGGTGCAAGGCCATTCGGCCGAAGAGCGCAAGACGGTGCCCGGCAAGCGCGACGTGGCGATCGCTCGGATCGAGCCGGTCGGCAACTACGCCGTGCGCATCGTCTTCGACGACCGGCACGACACCGGCATCTTCACCTGGGACTACCTCCACACACTGAGCCACGAGAAGGAGCAGCGGTTCCAGGCCTATCTGGACGAGCTCGCAGAGAAGGGGCTCTCACGGACCTAGAGCGCAATGACGCTTCTTCGAATTGTCCTTGCGCTCTCTGCGTCTTGTTTGAGCACTGATCCTTTCCAGAAACCGGCGTTCCCACTTTCAGGGATCGTGCTCTAGGACGTAGCAGCGGGCCCCAGCCAGCGCCCCGCTCGGCGCGGCCGAGGAGGGTGCGGCATACGGTACATGCGCCCCCTCGATCGCCGCCGCGCGCCTACATCACAGGCGTCGCGAAATAAGACGACCAGCCGCTGAGCAGCCCTTCAGCAACAGCGAGCCGGAGGCCGCGTGGACGCGGCGTTGATGACCTTTCCGGGCCTGGTCGGGATCAAATCGCCCCAGCTTGCGGTCGAAACCATCGCTCCCAGGCAGCGGCAACGTACGCCCCAGCAGGCCCTCGAGCGGATCACAGAAGATCGACGACGAAGAACACCATGCTGGATCGGGGCGGTCTGGACTGGGGACTCGGCCCGTCAGCGTCAAGGCGCGGACCACACAGGAAGAGGTACGGTGTCACGGCACCACTTCTCGGTGGCAGGAGCAGTACAGGCACCGATCAGCTCTCGACGGGTGAGTTCGGCGCCCCAGGTCGGCCCAGCAAGCAAAGGCACCGGTCCCATGAAATCCAGCAGGACCAGCGCTGCCGGCGGCGTTTCTCGGCGGTCGCGATGGCGACGACGCGTCGCACATCGGCCGGGCCCGTTCTCCACCTCCAGCGACACGGAGCCTCGCAACAAGCTCAGCGATCTCAGCAATGCCGCACGCCTTCGACAGCAAGATGCCGCCCCGGGCGGCCGGCGTGGCCGCGGCGAAAACGGCCTCAACCAGGCCGGTTTCCAGCAGGTCGTTGATACGGACGTCGAGCACCTTTGCAGCACCACCAGCAGGTGGAGAGGGCCAGGAAGGCCGCAGGCGCGCGCTCGCGAGCGGGCCCGGCCAGGCCGCAGCGGCGTTTCAATCCTCAAGGTCGACGATCGAGCGCATCGACCGGCCCGAGCCGAACACCTTTTCGAACTTTCGCTGCGCTGCTGACCGGCGCGAACAGCAGCCGACCGCATGCTCAGACCGTCTCCAGCAGGCGCTTGAGCGTGCCGTGGCCTGGCAGTTTAGCCTTTGACAGACCAGCACGCCGTTCCTGCTTGAAGGCGCCGATCTGCTCGAGACTCGACGGTGGCACGGTCGGGCTTGGACTTCGACTCGCGCAGCCGAGGGGATTCTCGGATTTCTCGACGCGCGGCGTGTCGCATGGAGGAGCGGGTTCGGAAGGACATCCTGGGCATCATGCCGAGGGTCGCAACAATGGTCCAGAGCATCGTCTCGTTGAGCCGGGATGCCGATCATGGGGCCGAGAGTCGGGCAGCCGAGGGGACCAGCGACCGTCCGGGGTTGGAGCCCTGCAGCAGCAGAGTCGGAGTGGATGCTGCAGCCGCTGCAGGTTCATCGTCGTGACGGAGGACCGCCGGTCTGGCACCCTCAGTTGGCCCCGTAATGGTGATGCGGTCGCAGATCACCAGGCCCACCTCGAACTCTTCCAGATGAAGGCCCGCCGTCGGATTCCTCCCAGTGCCAGCCTTCCCATTGATCGGGGTCCGCAGACAGGCCCGGCAGCGGGTTGAGGAAGATGGTAACGTTTTTCGTAAACCTTTACGCCCTCGGTTGGGCCAGACAGACGTCAGCGGGGCGACGGATGCGATCAAAGGTCAGTCAATCACCCTCTGAAGTGGATGGAGCGGCGCCAGGTACACACAGCGGCGCCGCAGAGGCAGGGCACTGACACACCTCTGCTGTCAGGCTCCCAGCTCACCTTCGAGGAGTTCGCTCCGCGACCAAGGCTCCGCTCACGCTTCATCCTCGACGATTCCATCGACCAAGAGTGCACCACACGCTCGCCAACGCACACTCTCGATCAGCCCGCCAGTGCGCCGCCGCAAGTCGTCACAGCACTCACCGCCGCCCGGCCCGAGAGTCGCACGCGCTGAGTTCATGGCTCCGTCGCCGCTGCTGACCGATGCCGACCTAATCGATCGCATTGCAGCAGGCCGACCCGACATCCAAGCCGCTGATCGCGTCCCGTTCTGTCGTCGCCATCGCCGTTTCGGCGGCCGTCTGCACGAAGCCGACGCCGGCAGGGCCTTCATAGCACTCGCCGCCAACCAGGCCGCCGAGGTCGCCTGCGTCAGCTTTCCGGCGCATGGCCGGAGCAGGCTTCGCCACGTCGCGGAGCTGCGCAAGAGCAATAATCGCCCGAACCGCGCGCTCCCCTCGGAATGCCGACACGCTCTGCTCGTCAAGCTCAGGGCGGAGCCGCTCCAGATGCGCCCGCTGGTGACCAGCCCCATGATCGGCGGGATCCGCGCCGAAAGGCTGACACACGGCGAGCACCTGCGCGCGCGCCCGCGCGTGCGGCGCTTCATGGACGACACGCCGGCCGCAGAGTACAGCACGCTCGTCGAGCATCTTCGGCTACGCGGGGACCTAACCGAGACGCTTCATCATCAGAGCCACGGCCCATCGGCAAGGTCGACCCCTTCCTGGGCGCCGGCATCGTCTCGCTCTCCGGACGAGCCCAGGGCGCCATTCCGCGGCGCTGCTGCGGCCTCGAGGACCAGGACGTCGCGCTGAAAGCGCTCTCTCGCCCGCGCCCGGCTCGACAAAGCTGTGGGACAGACGATCCTCAGGACGCTTCAAGGTGTCGCGGGCATCGCCGACGAGCAGCGCGTGGCGGGCGTACCAGAGGTCCGCCGACTGATGCTGGAGAGAGCTCGGCCCCGAGGTCCAGGCGGGCACCCTCGCCGCACTTTTGAAGTCCGTGCCACCTCGACGCGTAGCGCGAGATGCCGCGCGCACGCGCGGGACGATCGACCACGCCTGACCGGCTCAGCTCGCCGGGACGCGCCTGCGGATCATCGCCGCCAGAGTCGCTGCCAGCATCGGAACAGCGCGGCAGCCAGCGCCACGGGCCCCACCAAGCAGGCTCGCAGCCGGCGTCGGCGGCCCCGGATCGTCCAGGCGAAAGACGACCGCGGCGGGACTTCGGCCGCGGCCAGCGGCCCGCTTCCGCGACCGACGGCCCCCCAGCCCCTTCGGTTCCAGCAGTAAGACAGCAGCAGCGAAGGAGAAGAAGCCGAAGAAGCACGATCGACCGCCGAGGTCCGCCGGCGCCCCGCCCCGGGCTACGGCGGCCGCGAAGCTCGTCGCGGCGGACCGTCAACACCAGCACCGCCGCCGCCCAGACGACTCGGGCTACCCCAGAAGGCTCAGATTCAGTCACCAGGGGGATCGATCGCACCAATGGTCATAAGGAGCGCCAGAAGATCGCCGAGGGGATCGAGCCCGCCCGCCATGCCGCCGGACGTGATGATGCCGACGCCGAGCCGCGAGCGAGCGCCGTCGCCATGGTGCGGGCGCACGACTTATCGCCGAGGATCGAGCCAGTCGATCACCGCAGCCGTCAATGGCACGCTCGCATAGATCACCCGGACGTTGGCGACCATCGAGTCCTGCAACTGAACGAAACGATGAAGAAGACGCTCGACACCACGCCGACCAACGACGAGCGTCCGGCCCGCGCCAGCCGAGGCGGAGCACGGAGCAGCACCGTCGCGTCGCGCCCGCCAGACCACGTAGAGGGTGATCAGCACGGCGCCAACCAGGCCGCGCCAGCCGGCGATGGTCATGGGATCGCTGGTCGCCAGGCTGGTGAAGATGCCGGCCAGCGCGAAGAACACGGTCGAGGCGACGATGAGAAGAATGCCCAGGGCGCGGCTGCGATCGCTGTGGTCGACATGGATGCAGCGATAGGCCGGGCGGGCCGCCTTGTCGAGAGCCAGGCGCCCGGCCTGCCGACAAGGCGCGTCAGGAGTGCGAGCGCTAGATGTCCAGCACTTCCGCCTCGGCGAACTCCGCCCGCTCCTGGATGAAGCGGAAGCGCGCCTCCGGCTTCGTGCCCATGAGGGAGTCGATCGCCTCGCGCGTCGCCTCTTCGCCGTCGAGCACCTCGACCCTCAGAAGCGTGCGCTTCCGCGGGTCCATCGTGGTCTCCTTGAGCTGGGATGCGAGCATTTCGCCGAGCCCCTTGAAGCGGCCGATCTCCACCTTTCCGCGGCCGGTGAACTCCGTGCGCATCAGCTCGCCTTATGGGCGTCGGTGCGCGCATAGAGCATCTTGCCGCCCTGGCGATCCGATAGAGCGGCGGCACCGCCATGAAGAGATGACCGTTGCGAATCAGCTCGGGCATCTCGCGGTAGAAGAAGGTGATCAGCAGCGAGGCGATGTGGGCGCCGTCGACGTCGGCGTCGGTCATGATGATCACGCTGTCGTAGCGCAGATCGTCGTCGCGATAGCGGGAGCGGGTGCCGCAGCCGAGCGCCTGCACGAGGTCGGCGATCTGCTGGTTGGCGGTCAGCTTGTCGGCGCCGGCGCTCGCTACGTTGAGGATCTTGCCGCGCAGCGGCAGCACCGCCTGCATGGCGCGGTCGCGCGCCTGCTTGGCGGAGCCGCCGGCCGAATCGCCCTCGACGATGAAGATCTCGGCGCCGGCGGCAGCGTTCTGCGTGCAGTCGGCCAGCTTGCCGGGGAGGCGGAGCTTGCGCATGGCGGTCTTGCGGCTGACCTCCTTCTCCTGGCGGCGGCGCAGCCGATCGTCGGCGCGGGCGATCACCCAATCGAGAAGCTTGGTGGCTTCCTGCGGATTGTCGGCGAGCCAATGGTCGAAGGGATCGCGAAGCGCGCCCTCGACGATGCGGACAGCCTCCACCGTCGCCAGCTTGTCCTTGGTCTGGCCGACGAATTCCGGCTCGCGGATGAACACCGACAGCATGCCGGCGGCGGAGATCATCACGTCCTCGCTGGTGACGATGGCCGCCCGCTTGTTGCCGATCAGCTCGGCATGCGCCTTCAGCCCGCGGGTCAAAACGTTGCGGAAGCCCATCTCGTGGGTGCCGCCCTCGTGCGTGGGGATGGTGTTGCAGTAGGAATTGAGGAAGCCGTCGCCGCCATACCAGGTGACGGCCCATTCGACGGACCCGTGGCCGCCCTGCTTCTCGCCGCGGCCGGAAAAGACCTCGCGCGTGACCTGCATCTCGTCGCCGAGCGAGGCGGCGAGAAAATCCTTCAGGCCGCCGGGAAAGTGAAAGGTCGCCTTGGCGGGGGTGGGGTCCTTATCGGAGAGCAGGAGGGGATCGCAGAACCAGCGGATCTCGACGCCGCCGAACAGATAGGCCTTCGAGCGGGCCATGCGATAGACGCGGGCAGGCTCGAAACGCGCCTCCTTGCCGAAGATCTCCGGGTCGGGATGGAAGCGCACCCTGGTGCCGCGGCGGTTCTGCACCTCGCCCAGCCGCTCCAGCCCGCCCTGCGGCGCGCCGCGGGCAAAGCGCTGGCGATAGAGCTGGCGGCCACGCGCGACCTCGACCTCGAGCTGGTCCGACAGCGCGTTGACCACCGAGACGCCGACGCCATGGAGGCCGCCGGAGGTCTCGTAGACCTTGGAGTCGAACTTGCCGCCGGCGTGCAGCGTGGTCATGATGACCTCCAGCGCCGACTTCTTGGGCGATTTCGGGTGCGGGTCGACCGGGATGCCGCGCCCGTTGTCGGTCACCGTCAGGAAGCCGCCGGCCTCGAGCTCGACCTCGATGAAGGTGGCGTGGCCGGCCACCGCCTCGTCCATGCAGTTGTCGATGACCTCGGCGAAGAGGTGGTGCAACGCCTTGGCGTCGGTGCCGCCGATGAACATGCCCGGCCGGCGGCGGACTGGCTCCAGGCCCTCCAGCACCTCGATATGCTCGGCGCTGTAGGCGTCGCTGGCGTCCTTGGGCGGCTGCGATGAGCGACGGGCGGCCCGCACCAGCGGATCGGCCCGCCGCTCGGTGCGGCGCGGCGCGGCCGGCGGCTCGTCCTTGCCCAGATGCGAAAACAGGTCGTCGTCCATGAAAATCCCTAGCGCCCGAATCGACCGCCTATCCTGCCACGGATTCGTGCACAGGTGGACAGGGTTCCGGGTCTGTTCCTATTTCCGAACGAGCGAAATGGCAAGCCTGTTGCCGGTCGCCTCGGCATAGCGTCCCAGCGTGGCCAGCGTCGGCGAAACGTGTCCGCCCTCCAGGCGGGCGATCGCCGATTGGGTCGTTCCCATCCGCTCCGCAAGTTCGGCCTGCGAGAGCTGTGCGTCCGTGCGCGCCCTGATTAGAGCTTCGATGACCCGGAATTCCGCGTCTGCCTCGCGGTAGGCGCTCTCAAACTCCGGATCGCCATGCCATCGCCTTTTCAACTCCGAGAGGTCTGTCAATGCATGAGCCTCCTCAGCCTGCTGCGGGCGAGTGCCAGGGCCGTCGTCGGCGTGCGGCGCGACTTCTTCAGAAACACGTGCAAGATCACGATTCGACGGGTCTCCATCGTCACGTAGATAGCACTCGCCATCCCGTCCGATCCCATCGCGCGAACTTCCCACAATTTGCCTTCCAGGTGTTTGACATGCGGTTCGCGAACCCGCTCCAAGCCTAGGTTTTCAAGCATCTCCAGAAGGCGAACCAGTCGAGCCCTCACGGAGCCGGCAGCGCCTCCATCTCGGAATTGACGACGTCGCCGATCGTTTCCACAGTCCATCGAGTTGACGCCAACTATAGCTCATCAGCTATAAAATTCAAGCCGATACAACCTTACAGAGCATTATTTCACGAGTTAATCGATGGGCGAAACGAACCCTACTCCGCTGCGCCGAGATAAGCGGACACTGGCGGGCACGCGCAGACCAGGTTGCGATCGCCCGCGACGTTGTCGATGCGCGCCACCGGCGGCCAGTATTTGGCGGCCAGGTCGGCGTCGCCGGCGGGATGCGCAGCCTCACCTGGATAGAAGGCTTTGCCTGCTACGCAGCCCGGATGGTCGGAATGTTGCTGACATCGATCTCCCTTTCCGCATGCCAGGCGTCGTAGGAGGCCTGCATGCGCAACCAGATAGCAGGACCGTTGCCAAGCAGCTTTCCAATCTTGGCGGCAATTGTCGGGCTGACAGGCTTCCGACCGGCCGTGATGTCATAAAGCATCTGCCTGGAAATGCCCAACAAGCGGGCAATCTCCGCCTTGGGCTTTCCGAGATCGGGGATGAGATCGTCCAACATGATCCCGGGATGGGTCGGGCAGCGGTCGGGACTCTTCTTGGCTGGAAACTCGTTCATGGGGCGCTCCGACAACTCTTGCCTCAGTGATACTGCTCGAAATCGACTTGAAAGGCGTTGCCGCCGGAGAATTCGAAGGTGATGCACCAAGGTCCGTTGACGTGGATGGTGTAGCGCGTCGGCTTGAAACCCTTCAGCCCGTGCAAATTGTAGCCGGGCAGGTTCAGTTCATCCAAGGACGCCGCCTCGTTCAGCGCGTCGAGCCTCACCCCGATGCGCCGTTGCATTTTCAAATCGATCCTGGCGGTACGACCGCGCTCGAAGAGTTCGGCCAACCCTTTGCTGCGAAAGCTCTTGATCACAGCCTATGTAAGCTGATGGTTGACAGATGTCAACCATCAGCTTACAGTTTTCTACTCCGCGGCTCCGAGATAAGCGGACACTGGCGGGCACGCGCAGACCAGGTTGCGATCGCCCGCGACGTTGTCGATGCGCGCCACCGGCGGCCAGTATTTGGCAGCCAGGTCGGCGTCGCCGGCGGGATGCGCCGCAGTCAGCCGCGAATAGGGATGCGACCAGCGTTCGGACAGCAGCTCGGCCGCTGTGTGGGGCGCGTTGGCGAGCGGGTTGTCGTCCTTCGGCCACTCGCCGCTCGCCACCTTGGCGGCCTCGCCGGCAATCGCGATCATCGCCTCGGCGAAGCGATCGAGCTCCTCCTTGGGCTCGGACTCAGTCGGCTCCACCATCAGCGTCCCGGCCACCGGCCAGGACATGGTCGGTGCATGAAAGCCGTAGTCGATCAAGCGCTTGGCGACGTCCTCTACGGTGATGCCTGAGGTTTCCTTCAGCTTGCGCGTGTCGAGGATGAGCTCATGGGCGACGCGGCCGTTGCGGCCGGTGAAGAGCACCGGATAGTGCGGCGAAAGCCGCGCTGCCAGGTAGTTGGCGGCGAGGATGGCCGTCTCCGTCGCCTGCTTCAGGCCCGCAGCGCCCATCATGCGGATGTACATCCAGGTGATCGGCAGGATCGACGCGCTGCCGAAGGGTGCCGCCGCCACGGCATGGCTGCCGCCCGACGCGACGTGGCCTGGCAGATGCGGCGCCAGATGGGCCTTGACGCCGATCGGTCCAACGCCCGGACCGCCGCCGCCGTGCGGAATGCAGAAGGTCTTGTGCAGGTTCATGTGGCAGACGTCGGCGCCGATGTCGCCCGGCCGCGCCAGGCCGACCAGCGCGTTGAGGTTGGCGCCGTCGAAATAGACCTGGCCGCCCGCCTCGTGCACGAGGCTGCAGATGTCGCGGGCGCCTTCTTCGAACACGCCATGGGTCGACGGGTAGGTGAACATCAGCGCGGCCAGGCTGGTGGCGTGCTCGGCGACCTTGGCCCTGAGATCGTCGAGATCGATGTCGCCGGCCTCCTCACAGGCCACCACGACCACGCGCATGCCGGCCATCGCCGCGCTGGCGGGGTTGGTTCCGTGGGCGGACGAAGGGATAAGGCAGACCGTCCGATGCGCGTCGCCCCGCGACAAGTGATAGCGGCGGATCGCCAGCAGCCCCGCATATTCGCCCTGGCTGCCCGCGTTGGGTTGCAGGGAGACGGCGTCGAAGCCGGTGATTTCGGCCAGCCAGCGCTCCAGATCGTCGGTCATGGCGCGGTAGCCGGCGCTGTGGGCGGTCGGCGCGAAGGGGTGCAGGTTGGCCACCGTCGGCCAGGAGACGGGCAGCATCTCGGCCGCGGCGTTGAGCTTCATGGTGCAGGAGCCGAGCGGGATCATGGCGCGGTCGAGCGCCAGGTCCTTGTCGGCCAGCCGCCGCAGGAAGCGCATCATCGCGGTCTCGGAGCGGTTCTCGTGGAAGACGGGCTGGGTGAGGAAATCCTTGCCGCGCGGAGTGCCGGGAAGGCGCAGCGCCGCCTCGGCGGGCGCGACGGTGTCGAAGAGGGCGGCCAACGCGGCGAGATCGGCCTCGTCGGAGGTCTCGTCGAAGGCGATCGACAGGCGATCGGCGTCGAGCACCCGGACAAGACGGCCGCCCGCCTCGGCAGCGGCGGCGATCGCCGCCGCGCGGCCGGGCACGCGCACCGTCACCGTGTCGAACAGGCGCGTGCCGGCGAGCGCCAGCCCGGCGCCGTCCAGCGCGGCCGCCAGGCGGGCGGCGAGGCGGTGCACCTGTCCGGCGATGGCGGCCAGGCCGTCCGGCCCGTGCCAGACCGCATAGGCGGCCGCCATGTTGGCGAGCAGCGCCTGGGCGGTGCAGATGTTGGAGGTCGCCTTGTCGCGGCGGATGTGCTGCTCGCGGGTCTGCAAGGCGAGGCGATAGGCGGGCCGGCCGTCGCGGTCGACCGACTGGCCGACGAGGCGGCCGGGCATGAGGCGCGTCAGCCGCTCGGACACGGCGCAGTAGGCCGCGTGCGGGCCGCCGAAGCCCATCGGCACGCCGAAGCGCTGCATCGAGCCGACGGCGATGTCGGCGCCGAGGGCGGCAGGCGCGTCGGTCAGCACCAGCGACAGCGGATCGGCGACGAAGACCACCAGGGCGCCGGCGGCGCGGGCACGAGCGATCGCTTCGGCATGGTCGCCGTAGACGCCGTTCGTGTCGGGCCACGAGACGACGAGGGCGGCGGTGTCCTCGCCGATCTTCTCCGCGCCGATCTCGATGCCCAGCGGCTCGGCCCGCGTGCGCACCACGTCGAGCGTCTGCGGGTGCGCGGCACCGGCGAAGGCGATGGCGTGGCGCTTCTCGCGGTGGTGGCGATAGGCGATGCCGATCGCCTCGGCGACGGCGGTCGCCTCGTCGAGCAGCGAGGCCGAGGCGACGGGCAGGCCGGTCAGCTCGGCCACCAGCGTCTGGAAGTGGAACAGCATCTCCAGCCGGCCTTGGCTGATCTCCGACTGATACGGCGTGTAGGCCGTGTACCAGGCAGGATTCTCGAACAGATTCCGCTGGATGACGGGCGGTACGACAGTGCCGTGGTAGCCGGCGCCGATGAAGCTCTTGAGCACGTCGTTGGCGGCCATCGTGGCCCGCAGCTCGGTCAGGGCCTCCGCCTCGCTGGCGGCGGGCGGCAGGTCCAGGGGCCGGTCGAGGCGGATGGATTTCGGCACCGCCTGGGCGATCAGCGTCTCGACGGACGGCAGGCCGAGCGTGGTCAGCATGGCGCGAATGTCGGCGGGGCCGGGACCGATATGGCGGCGGGCGAAGCTGAGTTTCTGGTCGTTCATGGGATCGTCCTCAGCCGAGCAGCGCCTTGTAGCCCGCTTCGTCGAGCAGGCCGTCGAGCTGGCTCTGGTCGGCCAGCCGCATCTTCCACAGCCAGCCGTCGGCGGTCGGCGAGGCGTTGACCAGCGCAGGATTGCCGGACAGCGCCGGATTGGCCTCGACGATCTCGCCGTCGACCGGCGAATAGACGTCGGAGGCAGCCTTCACGGATTCCACGACGACCGCCGTGTCGCCGCGCTTCAGGACGCGGCCCGGCTCGGGCAGCTCGACGAAGACCAGATCGCCCAGCTGCTCCTGCGCGTAGTCGGTGATGCCGACGGTGGCGATGCCGTTCTCGACGCGGATCCATTCATGGTCTTCGGAAAAATAGGTGGTCGGCATTGCGGACTATTCCTTGTGATAGCGATGCGGGACGAAGGGCAGACTGTGGACTTCGATGGGGAGGCGGCTGCCGCGCACCTCGGCGAAGAGGCGGCTGCCGGGCGTGGCGAGCGGCGTGGAGACGTAGCCCATGGCGACGGGGTGGCCGACCGAGGGGCCGAAGCCGCCGGAGGTGACGCGGCCGGCCGGCTGGCCGGCGGCGTCGAACAGCGAGGTGCCGCCGCGCACCGGCTGGCGGCCTTCCGGCTTGAGGCCGACGCGGCGCTCGGGCGGTCCTTCCGCCAGGATGCGCTGCAGCGCGGCCGAGCCGATGAAGGCTCCGGCGGCGCGCACCGGGCGCGAGACGGCCCACATCAGCCCGGCCGTTGCCGGATCGGTGGCCGGGGTGATGTCGTTGCCGTGCAGGCAGAGCCCGGCCTCCAGCCGCAGGCTGTCGCGGGCGGCCAGGCCGACCCACATCACCCGCGGATCGGCCAGCAGCGTCTCGGCCAGCGCCAGCCCGTCAGCGGGCGGCAGGCCGATCTCGAAGCCGTCCTCGCCCGTGTAGCCGGAGCGGCTCAGGAACCAGCCGGGGCGCGGCTCGCTGCCCTGCATGAAGAACAGGCCGGAAATGTCGACGCCGGCGGCCTCGAGCGCGGCGGCGGCGGCCGGGCCTTGGATCGCCAGGAACACCCGGTCGAGCGGCTCGACCGTGGCTTCGAGGCCGCTGCCCAGGGTCTTCAGCCGCGTCTCGTCGGCAAGCGCGTTGCCGGCGTTGGCCACCACCATGAAGCGGTCGTTGGCGAGGCGCGTGACGATCAGGTCGTCGAGTATGCCGGCCTTCTCGTCGAGCAGGAAGGTGTACTTGGCCTGGCCCTTGGCCAGCGCGCCCGCGTCGAGCGGCGCAGCCTGGGAGAGCAGTTCGGCCGCCTCGGCGCCTTCCACCGCGATCAGCTTCATGTGGGAGATATCGAAGAGCCCGGCCTTCTCGCGCGTGTGCTGGTGCTCCTTCAGCACGCCGGGCGGATAGAGGAGGGGCATCGACCAGCCCGCGAACGCGCCGAACTTGGCGCCGGCGGCCTCGTGCAGAGCCTCTAGGGGCAGGTGGTGTAGGTCGTCGCCGGACATTGCTTCTCCAGAGTCAAACGCAATCGGCCGCGGAATGCGGCAGGTCGCGCCCCTCTGTCGGAAGCCTGAGAGACTCGCGCGGCCGGAACCCTGTCGGCTACGCTTACACCTTCGGCGCGGGGCGGCTGCCCCGACTTTCCAGAGTGTCTTTCCGGCCTACGGTTCTTTTGCCTGAGAGATTTCGGGCAATTTCCCCTTCGGCGGCAGCACTTGCTGCTCTCTCCCGCAGACCGGTGGGCCGAAGCCCGTGACTCGTCTCTGATAGCCCAAGCACGACGCATTGTCACCTCCCCGCGACATTCCGCCCCCAGGGAAAAGCACCGCCTGCCGCTTCAGATGCCGGCGTACCAATCGTAGCCATTGTCCTCCCAGTAGCCGCCCATGCCGCGCCCGAACGGTGCCAGCGTGTCGACCAGCTCGATGCCGTGCACGTATTTGGCCATCTTGTAGCCCAGCTGGCGCTCGACGCGCAGCCTGAGCGGAGCCCCGTTGGCGACCGGCAGCGGGCCGTCGTTCAGGCCATAGGCGAGGATCGTCTGCGGGTGGCGGGCATCCAGCATGTCGATCGATTCGTAGTATTTGAGGTCGCCGCCCAGCCCGCGCTCGATGGTGTCGAGGCAGCGGAAGACGACGAAGCGCGCCTCCGGCTTCGGCTTGGCCTGGTCGAGGACGAGCGCCAGCGGCACGCCGGTCCATTTGGCGATGCAGCTCCAGCCTTCGACGCAATCGTGACGGGTGATCTGGGTGCGCGACGGCATCGCCATCAGCGCCTGGCGCGACAGCGACAGCGGCCGCTCCACCAGTCCGCCGACGGTGAGCCGCCAGGCGGCGAAGTCGCCGGCGAGCAGGGCTTTGTAGGGTTCGTCGTCGGGTGCGGTGACGCCGTTGGGCCGCTGCGGCTGGCGGATGTCGGCCTCGCTGAACTCCTGGGCCAGCGCGTCGGCGCCGACCAGCCAGCGCTGGGCGCGGTAGGTGAGCGCGTTGGCGCCGGCGAGCACGCCGCGCACGCCGTCGCCCGAGGCGAGCAGGCCGTCGAAGGCGTCGCAGCCGGGCAGAGCGAGGCCGGAGGCGCCGAGCGCTGCGGCGGTGAGCAAGCGGCGGCGGTTGAGCGTGACGGGCGGCATGGCTCAGGCCTCCCCGTCGGTGCGGTACCAGCCGGTGACGATCGAGCGCAGTTCGTTGAGCGGCCCAGCGGCGAGGATCATCAGCATGTGCACGGCGAAGAAGAGGACGAGCGCCACCATCGCCGCGAAGTGGATGGTGCGCGCCGTCTGGCGGCCGCCAAGCAGCTCGGGAAGCCACGGCAAGGCGGCGTTCATGCCGGGCGACATGGCAAGCCCGGTCAGCACCATCAGCGGCAGAAGGACGAGGAGCACGCCGGCATAGCTGAGCTTCTGCAGCGTGTTGTAGGTTCGGCCGTGGTGGAAGCGCAGCCGGGCATGCGCCCAGACATCGGAAGGAAGGCGCTTCAGGTCGGCGAGCCCCGGCAACAGGTCGCGCCGAAGGTGGCCGTTGGCGAGGCTCGCCGCCAGCCAGACCAGCAAGGTGCCCGTCAGCAGCCAGGCGAAGAAGAAATGCACCACCCGGCCGGTCGCCAGGTCGTGGTAGGAGGGGATCGTCGCCCAGGCGGGGAAAGCGCGAGCGACCGGGCCGCCGCGCCCTTCCGAAAGGCCGAGCACGCCGGTGGTGTCGAAGCGGTGGCCGAACAGCTCGGCGACGCCGCGCGGGCCGCTCTCGTCGGAAATCGTGCCGATCGACAGGATGCCGTTGTCGAAGCCGAAGCCCGACTGGTCGCCGATATAGAGCGCTGGATGGGCGTTGAAGATCTGCAGCCCGGAGAGCAACAGGAAGAAGAGCGAGAGCGCCCAGACGAGATGGGTGAGGCGCGTCCACGCCGACTGGCGGTAGATCAGCGTTTCCTCGGACTGCAATGTCGCGGCCATGGCTTTCCCTCTAGGGCGGCGACCCTAGGCGCGCCGGCCCTTCAACTGAAGTCAAACCACGGTGAGACCGGCGCTGCGGTTTCCGCCCGACGGTCACGTTCCGGCGAGCGGCGGGTGATGGTCGGTGTCAGGCGAGCAGCTTGGCGGCGGTGCTCTTGGCGAAGAGGAGAAGGTGCTTCATGGCCTCGACCTGATCCCTGTCGTAGCGAAACTTGTCATAAGCCTCCCGTCCGCTTGTATCGTACCGTATCATTAGGTCGCCCAGCATCTCGACGGTCTCGTCGACATCGAGTTCGGCAATCTCCTTGAGCTTTTCAGGAGTCATCGCCTTCAGTTGTGCGCCGATCTGCCATCGCGCTTTCGGTTCGCCATCCCACATGACCCATCCGAGGCTCTCGCCAAGTTGCTCGTAGGTCATTCTGAGTTTCTCCTTATTTTGTGGACTGAGTCTCGCCAGATTTGCCAAAGCCGGGGCTGCCCTGGCCACGTCGACCATCGCTCGACTGGCGGAAATCGACGGCTTTTCCCGATAGCGGTGCTCCGTTTTGGCTTCCTCGAAGTGCACTTTGGGAGCGGTCTTTTCCGGGACGGGGGTAGGGTCGTCCACTCGCTTGGCAAACGCGTCCTGCAGGAGGTTGAATGCAGTGGCCGCCTTCGTCTGCGCCCTGCGCTGGGCAGACGTGCCGGCATCGGGCGGGATGCTGTCGACAAACTGCTGGCCCTTGCCATCCAGCGCTTTCCTCAGGTTTTCCACGTCCGTGTCATCCTTGAGGAAAAGCACCCTTGTCAGAACCGCATCGGCAAACAAGCTTCCGTCGGCTACGAAAGCTTCGGCGTCTTCGTATTCACTAAACTTTCCTGCCGTGTCGTTGGCATCGACCAAAAGGTTGATCAGATCCCGGGTTGCCGCCTCATAGTCTTCCGGCTTTCCGGATTTGACGGCTGTCTCGAGGAGGGTCGGAAGGTCTTTGTACTTCTGGACCGCTGCCATGATTTGGTGGTTATGTTCGCTCTCGATCGTCTCCTTGCTCTTGATCTTGAATTCCTTCAGCCTTGCCGCCGCTTTGCCCCAAGGCATGACGGCCCGGTTATCGCTACTCACGGTCGGCTTGCGGACGTTGCTCTCCTCCGGAGCGAGAGCCAGGTCCGGGGCCCGCGCGAGGCGAGAGACGCCGGGGTTCTGGTGCTTGGGGTGGGGCTTGAGTTGTGCCTTTCCTTTCCGCACGTTTCCAGGGAGTTTCTGGGCGGTCTGCGAGACCGTGTCGGTCTTGGCGGACGATCTCGACCGCGCCACATTGCCGGTAGACCCTTTTCGAAATGCCGCCTTGCGTTTCGGTTGAGTGCTGTCGGGCGCGGTGTTGCTGCGGACCAGCTTTTGCCCGCTGCTCTGATTTTTGATTGCGTCTTTTCCCATCGAACTGTTCCTGCCGGATAGAGGTGCCGATGCGGCCTCTTCAACCGGCCACTATCATGGGTTCGCATTTCAGCTTGATAGCGGTTGTGTCGAACGGCACGGCTGGAGCAAGAACGATCGCTGGTGGCGAAAGGGGGCCGGCGCGCGAGCAGGCTAGCGCGCCGGCGCCGGTGTCAAAGGCGCGTCAGGATCGCCAGCTCGCTCTCGGCCGGCGGCCTGTCCTGGCCGGTCGAGGGGACGAGCGTCGGCAGATGGCCGACCCAGTGCGTCAGCTGCTTCACGAACCCCTCCACCAGCTCGACCATCTGGTCGGCGTCGAGGCGCTCGACGTCGATCGCCTGGCCGAGGAACACCTCGTTGGTCTCCGAATTGATCGACAGGGCGGTGCGTCCCGTCTCGGCGCCATTGTAGTTGGCCGTGAGAAGCGCCATCAGCGTCTCGGGCTCGTCGCTCGGCAGGAAGCCGACGCGGCCGTTCAGGCGAAGCTCGGTGTCGCGCTCGGTCGCCTGGAAGAAGACGTCGAACGAATTGCCGATGGTGAGTTCGCAGAGGAGGCCGTCCTGCAGCATGAGGTCGGGAATGCCGACCTTTTCGCCGAACTGGCGGATGGCGTCTTTTGCATTGTGCATGTCATGTCACTTTCTTGCTGGGGTTGATGGGGATGGTCGGGGCGGGGCGGTCGTCACCGCGGGGGCTGGTGGCGAATGCCCCAAACCCGCCGCTCGACGAGACCAAGCGCCGGCTTTCGTTCTGCCTCACACCCTGGTCATGATGGCGAGCTCGCTCTCGGCCGGGCGGTCGGCGGAGACCGGGGAGCCCAGCGTCGGCAGCTGCTCGGTCCAATAGGTCAAATATTTGACGAAGGTCTCGACCGTCTCCAGGAAGGCGTCGGCGTCGAGCCCGGCGACGTCGATCGCCTGGCCGAGGATCACCTCGTCGGTCTCCGTGTCGACGCCGAGAGCTGCCGCGCCGGTGCCTTCGCCGTTGTAGTTGGCGGTCAGGAGGCCCATCAGGGTCGCGGTGTCGTCGCCGGGCAGGAAGCCGACGCGGCCGTTGAGCCTGAGCTCGGTCTCGCTCTCGGTGCCCTGGAAGAACACGTCCAGCCCGTCGCCGACCGTCAGCTCGCACAGCTGCTGGTCGTCGAGCGCCAGATCGGCAATGCCGACCTTCTCACCGAATTGCTGGATGGCTTCCTTCACGTCCTTGATCATGGTTCGCTTTCTTTCTGGTTGAAAAGTTTGGGTTGGAGGACGAAATCCCGCGGCTGCGGGCAGGGCGGCGGCCGGGTTTTCCGGACGCCGCGGTCGGTCAGATCATGCGTAGGGGTCGCCGGGCAGCTTCGCCTGCTTGTTCAGGAGGGTCTCGTACTGGTTGCCGAGATTCCCAATGATGAGATCGAGCTTGCTCTTGGTGGCGCCGCCCAGGCCGCGACTTTCCTCGACCAGCGCGGACTTGGCAAATGCGACGACGCTTTGGCTGGTACCCGGCTGCCGACCGAACTCTTGCTGTCCGAAGCGCAAGATTTCCTCGACAAAGAAGCTTCCCCGGCTCACGTCGCCATCGATCATTGCGCTGATGGCGCTTTTGGCAGCGCTGGCGGCCTCGGCTTCCCCCGGCAAGAAAGCGACGACCTACCCACGGTCTCGCTTCTCTCGAGCCCGGGAATACGTCTCCAATCACACCGTCAACCGGTCGAAATGGGCTCGCGAGAAGAAGTCTGAACAGCTTGCGGCCAGTCTACTCGGCAAGAACCCGCCCAAGATCAGGACTTCTTGAGCCTCACCAAGACCGGGACGGCCGCCGAGAGCTTCAAGAACATTCTTCCGAAACAGTCCCTAAACGACCTCCAGTCCATGAAGGCTCGACTGGCCGACCCGGAATTCAGGGACAGCCTCGTCGAGCAGCTTCCTTCCCCAAGGAAGAGCGACGTCAGAAGTCGCGCTCGGTGAAGCGTTCCCTGGCTACAACCCTGGCGATCGCGACGTCAAAACAAAAGGCTGGGGCGACCAGACCAAGGCGGGGGTCGACCCGACTGAAATCGAGGGCGCTCGACGAGCGGTTGGCGTTGATCCAAGATGCGGTCCAGGCGGCCATCGATGCGAAGGCTCCGGCACCCAACCCGGCACCGGTCGCCGTCGCAGCCCCGCCGCCGCCCCCCGCAGCGCCGGCTCTGCGTCCCTTGCCCAAGACCCCTCCAAGCACGTCCGCGACACAGCAGCCCGTTTCGAGCGGTCAGGCAAGCTCGCTCCCCGTGACCCCGACCATTGTCACCGTTCATCAGCCCAAGATCGTCAATGCGGCGAGCGACCAAAAGGATAGCGCGAAGCGCAAAACTCCGTCTTCGTCTTCGTCATCGGCGTCGGGGGCGTTGGCAGCGGCCTCGGAGAGATTGCGTCGGGCTTACGTGGAGAGACTGCTCCGGGTGGTGTCGGCAGCGGCCTAGGAGTGACTGAGCCGAGTGGCTGGCCAAGTTGCAGCGGGAATGACTGCAAGGTAGTGCGGGTCGAGAGCCGTCGGTTTGTCGCGGGGGGCTCAGCGGGCGTATTAGGGGTTGCAGCGGGTGTATGGGTCGTAGGCGTCGTGAGGGGTTTCGAGCCGGGGAACATTTCACCTTCTCCGTTTGCATGTGGCGAAGGTAAAACTATAGGTTGAAACTATCAGCGAGCGCTGTGCCGAACATGACAGGTGGCCGGATTGTCACTTGCCCAGCGACACGGCGACGTTGACCGCGGCGGCGACCAGCACCGTGTTGAAGAAAAACGAGATCACCGAGTGCACGGTGGTCACCATGCGCATCGCCGTGTTCTTCACCTCGACGTCGGAGGTCTGGGCCGTCATGCCGACGACGAAGGCGAAGTAGAGGAAATCCGCCCCGCCAGGGTCGGCGTCGCCCGGGAATTCGAGGCCCTGGCGGGCAGCGGGGCGGCCGGCGCCCGACTCCTCCGCGGTCGTCTCGGGCTGCCAGTAGAGATGGGCGTAGTGCAGCGCCGCCATCACATGGATGGTGAACCACCCCAGCGGAACCGCCGACAAGGTCAGCACGAGCCGCACCGGGTCCGGGCTGTGCTGGCTGTTGATCAGCAGGAACAGCGACACCAGCGCGACCGTGACGGCCGCGGCGGTGACCAGGAAGATGATCCACACCGGCTCGTCGGCGGACTTGGCGTTGCGCCGCAGATAGTCGGGGGTGAGCTTATGGAAGCCGGCCAGCGCGAGGATCAGATAGAGCGCGAAGAAGGCGTTGGCGCCGGCGACGATCGCCACGTCCGGCACGACGAGCCAGGCGACGAGCGAAGCCGCCACGCCGACGCCGGCGGCGATCTGGAAGGCGCGGTGGCTGTGCATGGGGATTTGCATGCGGCGGCCCTTCAGGCGAGCGCAGGCGGCGCGTGGCGCGCGCGGGCCAGCGCCGCGCCAGCGCCAAGCGCGACGAGCTTGCCGGCGGCGACGGCGCGGGCCAGCGGCGCCATGCCGCAATTGGTGCAGGGCTGGATGCGCTCCGCATCGGCATGCCCCAGCGCGGTGGAGATGGTCTTCGCGACGTCCTCGGCCGTCTCGATGCGGTCGGAGGCGACGTCGATGCAGCCGATCAAAAGCTGCTTGTCCGGCAGCAGGCGGATCAGCTCGATCGGCACGTGCGAATTGGCGCATTCGAGCGACACCTCGCCGATAGAGGAGGCGTTGATCGGCCGGGAAGATCGCCTCGTACTGCCGCCACTCGCTGCCCAGCGTCTCTTTCCAGCGGCGGTTGGCGTCGATGCCGTAGCCGTAGCAGATATGGACGGCGGTGCGGCATTTCAGGCCGCGGGCGGCGCGTTCCAGGGTGGCGACGCCCCAGTCGCGCACGTCTTCCATGAAGACGTTGAAGGCCGGCTCGTCGAACTGGATCACGTCGACGCCCGCCGCCTCGAGCTCCAGGGCCTCCTCGTTGAGCACCTCGGCGAAGGCCATCGCCATGTCGGAGCGGCGGCCGAAATGGCCGTCGGCCAGCGTGTCCGAGATGGTCATCGGGCCGGGCAGGGTGAATTTCAGGCCCTTGCGCGTGTGGCCGCGGCAGAAGGCCGCCTCGTCGCGGTGGACCGGCCGGCTGCGGCGCGGGCGGCCGGTGACGGTCGGCACGTCCACCACGTAGCGGTCGTTGCGGATGCCCATCGGGGTTTTCAGGTCCCAGTCGATCCCTTCGACCGTCTCCAGGAAGCCGTGGACGAAATGGGTGCGGAACTGCTCGCCGTCGGAGACCGTCTCGATGCCGGCATCCTCCTGCTCCTTGATCCACAGCAAGGCGGCGTCGCGCTTGGCCCGCTCCAGGGCCGGACCGGAAGGAATCCAGCGCGGCCAGAGCTTTTCCGTCTCGGCCAGCCATTCGGGCTTGGGGAGGCTGCCGGCGATGGTCGGGGGAAACAGCACGGGTCGTCCTCCTCGTCTGGCCGGCTGGTCCCGGCGATGCCCCCAGCGACAGCCTACTTGAGCGGCGCCGGCGAAGTCCATAAGAAGAGACAAGGTCTCCGGGGAACGCCTTGATGTTCAACAAAATCCTCGTCGCGAACCGCGGCGAGATCGCCTGCCGGGTGATGAAAACCGCCAAGCGGATGGGGATCGCCACGGTCGCCGTCTACTCGGACGCCGACCGCGATGCGCTGCATGTCGAGATGGCCGACGAGGCGGTGCGCATCGGCCCGGCGCCGGCGGCCGAGAGCTATCTGGTGGCCGACGCGATCCTGGCAGCGGCCCAATCGACGGGCGCCGATGCGGTGCATCCCGGCTACGGGTTCCTCTCCGAACGGGCGGCCTTCGCCGCCCAGCTCGAGGCGGCGGGGATCGTCTTCATCGGCCCGAAGCCGCGCGCCATCGAGGCAATGGGCGACAAGATCGAATTCGAAGCGCTTCGCCAACGCGGCCAAGGTGAACACGGTGCCGGGCTTTCTGGGCATCGTCGAAGACGCCAAGGCCGCCAAGCACATCGCCGCCGAGATCGGCTATCCGGTGATGGTCAAGGCCTCGGCCGGCGGCGGCGGGAAGGGCATGCGCATCGTCCGCAACGAGCGCGAGCTGGTCGACGGTATCGAACGGGCGCGGTCGGAGGCCAAGAGCGCCTTCGGCGACGACAGGCTGTTCCTGGAGAAGTACATCGTCGAGCCGCGCCACATCGAGATCCAGGTGCTGGCGGATGCGCATGGCCATGCCATCCACCTCGGCGAGCGGGAATGCTCGATCCAGCGGCGCAACCAGAAAGTGGTCGAGGAGGCGCCGTCGCCCTTCCTGGACGCCGAGACGCGGCAGGCGATGGGCGCGCAGGCCGTCGCGCTGGCGCGCGCCGTCGACTACCAGAGCGCCGGCACGGTCGAATTCATCGTCGACCCGAACCGCAACTTCTATTTCCTCGAGATGAATACGCGATTGCAGGTCGAGCATCCGGTCACCGAGCTGGTGACGGGGATCGACCTGGTGGAGCAGATGATCCGCATCGCCGCCGGCGAAAGGCTGGAGATCCGCCAGGACGACGTCCACCTCAACGGGTGGGCGGTGGAATCGCGCCTCTATGCCGAGGACCCGCTGCGCAACTTCCTGCCCTCCATCGGGCGGCTCACGCGCTACCGCCCGCCGGCCGAGGGGCGGCGCGGCGTTGCCGTGATCCGCAACGACACCGGAGTCGTAGAAGGGTCAGAGATTTCAATGTATTACGACCCGATGCTCGCCAAGTTGTGCAGCTGGGCTCCGGGCCGCGGCGAGGCGATCGACGCGATGGCGACGGCGCTCGACCGCTTCGTGGTCGATGGCATCGCCCACAACATCCCCTTCCTGTCGGCCCTGATGCAGCATCCTCGCTGGCGGGAAGGCCGTCTCTCCACGGCCTTCATCGCCGAGGAGTTCCCGGACGGCTTCGTGCCGCGGGCGCCGGCACCCGAGGAGCTCGAGGTGCTTGCGGCCGTGGCAAGCGCGGTCGAGATGACGCGGCGCGACCGCCTCGACCGCCTGCCGGGCCGGCTGGCGCCGCATTCCGGGGCGCTGAAGCGCGACTGGGCGGTGCGGATCGGCGAGGGCACGCATGCCGTCCACGTCGTCGAGGGGGTGGTGCAGCCGGCGCTGTCGCTGGAGGTCACGGTGGACGGCGGGCCGCCTTTCGAGGTCGCGTCGGCCTGGCGTCCGGGCGAGCCGGTGTGGGAGGGCACAGTGGGCCGGCGGTCCGTGTCCGTGCAGGTGCGGCCGACGACCGGCGGGTTCAAGCTCGACTGGCAGGGGCTATCGGTGCTGGCGCGGCCGATGCTGCCGAAGGTCGCGGCGCTGTTTGCGCTGATGCCGGTCAAGCCGGCGCCCGACACGTCCAAGCTGCTGCTCTGCCCGATGCCGGGCCTCGTGGTGTCGATCGCCGTGCGCGAGGGCCAGGAGATCAAGGCGGGCGAGACGCTGGCCGTCGTCGAGGCGATGAAGATGGAGAACGTGCTGCGCGCCGAGCGCGACGCGACGGTCGCCAGCATCAACGTGAAGCCGGGCGACACGCTGGCGGTCGACGCGGTGATCATGCAGTTCGCCTGACGCGTCAGGAAGCTGTGGCCGGCCGCCGGAAAGGGCTGGCAGCGGCGGCCTGCCCAACCTACCTTCGACGCATGGCGATTCCCAACCAGACGGTCGGCGAAGCGGCGGGCGAAGGCACGAGCGCGCCGGCGCGGCGCTACGGCGAGTTCGACCACGAGCTGCGGCCGTTCATCCATCTGCGCGTCCACTCGGCCTATTCGCTGCTCGAGGGAGCGCTGCCGCTTGCCAAGGTCGTCGACCATGCGGTCAGGGACCAGGCGCCGGCCATCGCCGTCACCGACACCAACAACCTGTTCGGCGCGCTGGAGTTCGCACAGAAGGCGGTGAAGGAGGGCGTGCAGCCGATCGTCGGCTGCCAGGCCGACCTCTCCTTCGGCCACGAGGGCGAGGAGGCCCAGCGCAGCCACCACCGCCGGGCGCCTGAGCCGTTGCCGGTGGTGCTGATCGCCGCCACCGAGGCCGGATACGGCAATCTGGTGCGGCTGATCAGCCGCATGTACCTGGAGACGCCGCCCGGCGAACGCGTGCAACTGCCGGTCGCCGCGCTCGACGGGTGGGTCGACGGCATCATCTGCCTCACCGGAGGCGAACGGGGACCGCTCGGCGCGGCGCTCAAGGCCGATCATGCCGACTTGGCGGAGACGCGACTCTCGGTGCTCCAGCGGCTGTTCGGCGACCGGCTCTATGTCGAGCTTTCGCGCCCCGAAGGCTATAGCCGGCGGGTCGAGGCCGGCATGGTGGATCTCGCCTACCGGCACGACCTGCCCCTGGTGGCGACCAACGAGGCGTTCTTCCCGGCGCGTTCGGACTACGACGCGCATGACGCGCTGATCGCCATCGCCGAAGGCGCCGTCATCGCCGCCGACGACCGCCGGCGGCTGACGCCGGATCACCATCTCAAGACCCAGGCGGAGATGTCGGCGCTGTTCGCCGACCTGCCCGAGGCGCTGGACAGCACGCTGGAGATCGCCCGTCGCTGCTCCTACTTCCCGACGACGCGCGATCCCATCCTGCCGCGCTTCGCCGCCCGCGATGCCGAGGATGCGGAGGTGGCGACCCGCGCCGAGGCGGAAGAGCTCGCCCGCCAGGCGCGCGAGGGCCTGGCGACGCGCCTCGCCACCCGCGGCCTGACCGAAGGCTTCACCGAGGCCGAGTATCGGGAGAGGCTGGACTACGAGCTCGGCGTCATCGAGCGGATGAAGTATCCGGGCTACTTCCTGATCGTCGCCGACTTCATCCAGTGGGCCAAGGCGCACGACATCCCCGTCGGGCCGGGGCGTGGCTCCGGCGCCGGCTCGCTGGTCGCCTATGCGCTGACCATCACCGACGTCGATCCGCTGCGGTTCTCGCTGCTGTTCGAGCGCTTCCTCAACCCGGACCGCGTCTCGATGCCCGATTTCGACATCGACTTCTGCCAGGACCGGCGCGAGGAGGTGATCCGCTACGTCCAGCAGAAATACGGCCGCGACCAGGTCGGCCAGATCATCACGTTCGGCACGCTGCAGGCGCGCGCGGTGTTGCGCGACGTCGGCCGCGTGCTGCAGATGCCATACGGGCAGGTCGACCGGCTGTGCAAGATGGTGCCGCAGAACCCGGCCAACCCGGTGTCGCTGGCGAAGGCCATCGAGGGCGAGCCGCGCTTCGCGGAGGAGGCCGCCAAGGAGCCGATCGTCGAGACGCTGCTCGGCATCGCCCAGAAGCTCGAAGGCCTCTACCGCCATGCCTCGACGCATGCCGCCGGCATCGTCATCGGCGACCGGCCGCTGTCCGAGCTGGTGCCGATGTACCGCGACCCGCGCTCCGACATGCCGGTCACCCAGTTCAACATGAAGTATGTCGAGCAGGCGGGGCTGGTGAAGTTCGACTTCCTGGGCCTGAAGACCCTGACGGTGCTGGAGACGGCGGTCAGGCTGATCCGCAGGCGCGGCATCGAGATCGACCTCGCGCGCCTGCCGCTGGACGACCCCGACACCTATCGGATGCTGTCGAGGGGCGAGGTGGTCGGCGTGTTCCAGGTGGAAAGTGCCGGCATGCGCAAGGCCCTGATCGGCATGCGTCCCGACCGCATCGAGGACATCATCGCCCTGGTGGCGCTCTACCGGCCGGGGCCGATGGAGAACATCCCCACCTACAATGCGCGCAAGCACGGCGAGGAGGAGGTCGCCTCGATCCATCCCAAGATCGACCACCTGGTCAAGGAGACCCAGGGGGTGATCGTCTATCAGGAACAGGTGATGCAGATCGCCCAGGAGCTGGCCGGCTACTCGCTCGGCGAGGCCGACCTGTTGCGCCGCGCCATGGGCAAGAAGATCCGGGCGGAGATGGACAAGCAGCGCGAGCGCTTCGTCTCCGGCGCCGTCGAGCGCGGGGTCGCCAAGCCGCAGGCCGACTTCATCTTCGACCTGTCTGGCCAAGTTCGCCGACTATGGCTTCAACAAGAGCCATGCCGCGGCCTATGCCATCGTCTCCTACCAGACGGCCTATCTGAAGGCGCATTTCCCGGTCGAGTTCCTGGCCGCCTCGATGACGCTCGACATGTCCAACACCGACAAGCTGGCGGATTTCCGCCAGGACGCGCTGCGGCTCGGCATCGACGTGGTGCCGCCCTCCGTGATGACGCGGCTTCCGCGACTTCGAGGTGGGCGAGAACCGCATCTTCTACTCGCTGGCGGCGATCAAGGGGGTCGGCGAGGCGGCCGTCCACCACATCGTGGCCAAGCGCGAGGAGAGGGCCTTCGCCAGCCTTGCCGATTTCTGCGAGCGGATCGACCCGCGCATCGTCGGCAAGCGGGTGCTGGAGAGCCTGATCGCCGCCGGGGCTCTCGACTGCTTCGGCGAGGACCGCGCCGCCATGATGGCCGGCGTCGAGCGCATGACCGGCATGGCGCAGCGGGCGCAGGAGAACGCCGCCTCCGGGCAGACCGACATCTTCGGCATGGCGACCGGCCATTCGCCGACGCTTTCGCTGCCGGCCGCCGCTGCATGGCTGCCGGCCGAGCGGCTGCATCGCGAGTTCCAGGCGGTCGGCTTCTATCTCTCGGCGCATCCGCTCGACGAGTATGCGGCCTCGCTGGCCAAGATGCGGGTGCAAGGCTGGGCCGAGTTCGCAGCGGCGGTGAAGCGTGGGCGCGACGGCGGGCAGGCTGGCCGGAACGGTGACCGCCCGACAGGAACGCAAGACGCGCACCGGCAACAAGATGGGCGTCGTGCAGTTCTCCGACACCAGCGGCCAGTACGAGGCCGTCCTCTTCTCGGAAGGGCTGGCGCAGTACCGCGACTTGCTGGAGGCCGGGCGCTCGGTGGTGATCACGGTTTCGGCGGAGGACCGGCCGGAAGGCATCAACCTGCGCATCCAGACGGTCGAGGCGCTGGACGAGCTGGCCAGCCGCATGCAGAAGGCGCTGCGCGTCTATGTCCGCGACGGCGCGCCGCTCGGCGGGCTCGCTCAGCAGCTCAGCGTCAAGGGCGAGGGGCAGGTGAGCCTCGTCGTCATCAAGGAAGGCGGCGCAGGCGAGATCGAAGTGCAGCTGCCCGACCGCTACCGCATCTCGCCGCAGGTGGCCTCGGCCATGCGCGCCGTGCCCGGCGTGGTCGAGGTGGAGCTGGTCTAGCTCATTCCTCGGCGGCCGGCTCGGCGGTCGCGCGCCGAAGGTGTAGCCCGTCTCCACCGCCTTCGCCCGAAACGGTCGCGCAGCACGTCGATGGCGCCTTCGGCCTTGGCGCGCTTGGCGGCGCGGACATCGACGAGGTCGGGCGGATCGGCGGTGTCGCCCGCCGAAAGGTCGCTGACGCCGATGCCGAGCAGGCGGAAGCGCGTCGTCCCGTCGATCTCCCGGGCGAGCATGTCGAGGCCGGTGTGGAAGATGCGGTCGGCAAGGCGCGTCGGGCTGGCCAGCTGACGGTTGCGCGTGCGGATGCGGAAGTCGCTCGTCTTGAGCTTGAGGACGACGGTCCGGCCGGCAAGGCCGGCCTTCTTGAGCCGCGCCGACACCCTCTCGGAGAGCGAACGAAGGATCGGAACCAGGTCGGCGGCGTCGCCGAGATCGGCGTCGAACGTCGTCTCGGCCGACACGCTCTTGGCCTCCTGGGCCGGTTCGACCACCCGCTGGTCGAGCCCGCGGGAGAGATGGAACAGGCGGTCGCCCATGGTGCCGTAGCGCCGCGCCAGCTCGCCGCGGTCGATGCGCTGCAGCTGGCCGATGCGGCGGATGCCGTCGCGCTCCAGCGTCTGGGCGAACGCCTTGCCGACGCCCCAGATGAGCGTCACCGGCTGGTCCGCCAGGAACGCCAGCGCCTCCGCCTCGCCGATGACCGAGAAGCCGCGCGGCTTGGACATGTCCGAGGCGACCTTGGCGAGGAACTTGCAATAGGACAAGCCGACGGAGACCGTGATGCCGAGCTCGCGCTCTACGTCGCGGGCGAATTCCGCCAGCGTCAAGGCCGGCGGGCGGCCGTGGAGGCGCTCCGTGCCGGACAGGTCCAGGAAGGCTTCGTCGATCGACAGCGGCTCGACCAGCGGGGTCAGCGCCTGCATCATGGCCCGCACCTGTCGCCCGACGCGGACGTATTTTTCCATGTCGGGGCGGATCACGACCGCCTCGGGGCAGGCTTCCAGGGCCTTGAACATGGGCATCGCCGAGCGCACGCCCTTGATGCGGGCGATGTAGCAGGCGGTCGACACGACGCCGCGCTTGCCGCCGCCGACGATCACGGGCCGGTCCTTCAGCGCCGGGTTGTCGCGCTTCTCGACAGCGGCGTAGAAGGCGTCGCAGTCGACATGGGCCAGGCGAAGGTCGTAAAGCTCGGCATGCTTGGTCAGCCGCGGGCTGCCGCAGGCCCTGCAACGCGTTGCGACGGTCTCCTGCTGCCTCAGGCAGTCGCGGCAAAATCCGTGTTCGGGGCGGTTGACAAGCATCGGCGACGGTGCGAACATAAAGGGAACATCCGAGACGAATGCTAGTTCATCGATCCGAGTCGGACAAGGCGAGGAGGACGCCGCCATGACCGAGCGCATCGTGCCGCTGACGCCGGAGCTGTGGCCGGCCTTCGAGACGCTGTTCGGCAAGGATGGCGCTTGCTACGGCTGTTGGTGCACCTATTTCCGGCTGTCGCCGGCGGCGCGTCGCGACAACGACCGGCGGCAACGCAACAAGGACCTGATGAGGACGCGCATCGAGGCCGGGCCGCCGCCAGGGCTGCTGGCGCTCGACGACGGCTCGGCGATGGCCTGGATGCAGGTCGGTCCGCGCGGCGATGTCCCGGAATGGAACAACAAGGGTCGCGGCTCCGCGCCGCTCGACCCGGCAGACGCGCTGGATCCGGCGATGTGGGCGATCTCCTGCTTCTTCATCCACAACCGCTTTCGCCGCCAGGGCTTGACCCACCGCATGGTCGAGGCCGGCATCGGCTTCGCCCGCGCCGGCGGCGCACGGGCGCTGGAGGCCTGTCCGATGGACCAATCGAAGGATTCGCGCTCGATCGGCCTTTACGTGGGGTCGACGCGGGTGTTCGAGAAGGCCGGGTTCGAGGCGGTGGCGCGGCGCAAGCCGGGCCGCCCGCTTGATGCGGCTCACGCTGTGACGACAGCTGCCGCATCGGGCGCGATCCCCAGGGCGGCGGCGATGCGCGGCACGGCGTCGGCCCAGTCCTCGGCCGCGACGACGCCCTCGGGCAGCGGCGGCAAAAGGGCGCGGAACTCCGGGTGCATCATCAGGTGGAAGAGATGCGCGTCGGGAACGCTCTCACGCACCGAGACGAGGTTCATGGGCAGGTCGTCGACGAAGGCGACCGGGCGAGGGGAGTCGCCGCGCAGCATGGCGATGGCCGGGCCCTTGGGCCGCTCGGTGGTGACCAGCGGGTAGGGGAAGCCGAGCCGGTCGAGCAGCGCGCGGCGGGCGCTGCGGTGGCGATGCGGCATGGCGGTGAGCATGACGATCTCGGCCTGACCGGCGAGCGAAGCGAGGCCCGTGGCGGCCTCCGCGGCGGCCGTCTGCCAATCCCCCTGGGCGTCGAAGAAGGCGGCGATGAGCTCGCCGACCAGCCGATCCTCCAGGGCGGTGCCCGTCGCGGCCTCCACGATGTTGCCATGCAGGCGGAAAGACGTGGTCTTCAGGGCCAGCTGGCGGGCGTTCAGGAAGCCGGTGAAGGGGCGCACGAACTCCAGCACCACCTCGTCGACGTCGAGCACCAGGAGCGGCCGCGGATCGCGGGCCAGCGCGGCGATCTGCCGTGCCGTCTCGGGATCGTCGCTCATTGGCCGTCGGCGGCGCCGTCGCCCGGCAGCGCTCGGCGGGCAGCTAGCACTGCCCCGGGCGGGGTGCCGGTCGCCTCGGCAAAGCTAAGCAGCGTCGGCTCGTGCGCGGCGACGAAGTCGAGCACGCCGGCCAGGAAGCCCGGCTCGGCCGCGACGCGGCGGATGGCCGCCGCGTCGATGCCGGTCAGGGCCAGGAAGCGCGGCAGGAGCTCCGGGTCGCCGGCGACGAAGCCGAGCGCCGCGATGGCGACCGCCTCGGCATCGACCGCGTCCCTTCGCTTGGCGCCGCTCATGGGGCGATCCGGGCGAAAGTCCGTTTAGAACCTTTCATCAATCATCTATCCTTATGCTGGCGCCGGGATTCGCGCTTGGGGTGGCGAGCGCAGGGCGCCTCAGATTTTCAGCCATGCACGCCGCAGGACGATAGTGATGCCGAAGAAAGTGATGATCGTCGAGGACAATGAGCTCAACATGAAGCTCTTTCGCGATCTGATCGAGGCCAGCGGGTACGAGACGGTGCGGACCCGGAACGGGCTCGAGGCGCTCGATCTGGCGCGCGCCCACCGCCCAGACCTGATCCTGATGGACATCCAGTTGCCCGAAGTCTCCGGGCTGGAGGTCACCAAATGGCTCAAGGAGGACGACGACCTGCATGTGATTCCGGTCATCGCGGTCACGGCTTTCGCCATGAAGGGTGACGAAGAGCGCATTCGGCAGGGGGGTTGCGAGGCATACATCTCGAAACCCATCTCGGTCCCGCGCTTTATCGAGACCATCAAATCCTACCTCGGGGACGCTTGATATGGCCGCGGGTCGACAACGCAAGAAGAGACAATGACTGCCCGCATCCTCGTCGTCGACGACATCCCCGCCAACGTCAAGCTCCTCGAAGCCCGCCTGCTGGCCGAATATTACGACGTGCTGACCGCCGCCGACGGCCCTTCGGCCATCGAGACGGCCGAGACCGGCAAGGTCGACGTCATCCTGCTCGACGTCATGATGCCCGGCATGGACGGGTTCGAGGTCTGCAGCCGCCTGAAGGCCGACCCGGCCACCGCGCATGTGCCGGTGGTGATGGTGACGGCGCTCGACCAGGTGACCGACCGGGTCCGCGGCCTGGAGGCCGGGGCGGACGACTTCCTGACCAAGCCGGTCAACGACCTGCAGCTCCTGACGCGGGTCAAGAGCCTGGTGCGGCTGAAGATGCTCACCGACGAGCTCAGGCTGAGGGCATCGACGACCCGCAACATCGGCATCGAGGAGCTGCTGCGGCGCCGCCCGGCGCACGAGGAGGTGCGGCCGCGCGTGCTGTTGATCGACGAGCGGGCCCATGCGGCCGAAAAGATGAAGCGCATGCTGGCCGAGACGGCGGAAGTCGATGCCAGGGAAGAGCCGCAGGCGGGGTTCTTCCAGGCCGCCGACGGCAGCTACGAATGCGTGCTGGTGTCCACCGCGCTCGGCGATTTCGATCCGCTCAGGCTCTGCTCGCAGCTTCGCTCGCTCGACCGGACGCGCTTCCTGCCGATCATCCTGTTGGCCGACCTCGGCGAAGAGGCGCGGGTGATGCGGGCGCTCGAACTCGGCGTCAACGACTTCCTGACCCGGCCGATCGACGCGCAGGAGCTCAAGGCGCGCGTCCGCACGCAGGTGCGCCGCAAGCGCTACAATGACGAGTTGCGCCAGAGCCTGACCGAGACGATCGAGATGGCGGTCACCGACGGGCTGACCGGGCTTCACAACCGGCGCTACATGGACAGCCACCTGGCGACGCTGTTCGACCGGTCCGTCGGGCGGCGGCGGCCGCTGTCCCTGATGATCACCGACCTCGACCGCTTTAAGGCCATCAACGACACATACGGCCATGACGGCGGCGACGACGTGCTGCGCGAGTTCGCCCAGCGGCTCAGGCAGAACGTCCGCGGCATCGACCTTGCCTGCCGGTTCGGCGGCGAGGAGTTCGTCGTGGTCATGCCCGACACCGACCCGCAGGTCGCCGCGCTGGTGGCCGAAAGGGTGCGCGCCTCGATCGAGAGCGCGCCCTTCGTCATCGGCGCCGGCAAGGCGGCGACCGGGGTCACGGTCAGCGTCGGCGTGTCCTCGGTGCGGGGAAGCGGCGACAGCGTCGAAGCGCTGATGAAGCGGGCGGACCTGGCGCTCTACGAGGCCAAGCGAGCGGGCCGCAACCGCGTGGTCGCCAAGGCCGCCTGAGGAAACGGAAGCGACGAGGAGAGCGGCCTCAGCCCGGCTGGCGGCCGCTGAACTCCGATTCCAGCGTTTCGGGGCGCTGGATGACGGCGAATTCGATGGCGATGCCGTCCTCGAAGTGCCTGACGACCTGTCCGCGCATGTTGCCGAGCGTCACCTGGACCCCGAGGGCCGGCTTGACGTCGATCTCGACGGCGGCGCCGGAGAGCGACAGGTCGATGATGCGGCAGGAATATTGGCGCCCGTCGGTCAGCATCAGCAGGCTCGACGTATTGCGCGGCGCGACACGCTCGTGCCGCCGATCCTCCGGCAGGTCGAGCTCGTGCTTGTTGGCGAGCCAGGTCAGCTGCGCGGCGAGCTTGTCCTTCTTGCGTTCCGAAGCGATGACGGTCATGGCGAAGCCATTCGACATGGTGCGCGTGACCACGCCCTCGACGCGACCGATATGGTCGATGTAGGCGATCACCTTCTCGCCCGGCTCGCCGATCCGTTCGGCGCGCAAGGCCACGTCGCCTGGCGACATGTCTATGACTTCGCAGGGATATTCGGAACGGTCCTCGAGCATGAACCGGCCGTACATCCTGACGCGAACGCGCTGGAAATTGCGCCTCTCCAAAGGGGACGACCCCACGTTGATGGCCCCCGACTGCATCTCAACCACCCCTTCCGCGTCCTTCGCCCCCGCAAAGACAAGAAGAAAATAGCGAATCTCCGGTTAACAACCGGTAAGCCGGTTTTCAGTCGGGTTTGCGGCGACCTCCATCGAGGACCATCAGGTGGCGGATCTGACGGCCGTGGCCGCCGGGCCTCGCCCCGTCGCGCCCGCCGTTGCCGAAGAGCGGCGGCGCATCGGCCGTCTTTTCGGCGAGGAAGGGCTCGCGATCGGGATCGATGAAGCGGACGCCGTCGATGCGCGCTTCGACGATCGGATCTGCCCCCAGCCAATACGGCTTTGAGGCCGCGGTGACCATGCCCAGGCAGCGCGGATGCTCCAGTCCGCCGTCGAGCGGCAGGATCAACAGCTCGAACGGATTGATCTCACCGGAGCGGCTGATGCCGTCGAAGGACATCACGGACACCGACTTGGCCGCGAAACCGGCATCGGCGAGCCGGCCCGCCAGGTCGCGGTCCTTCTCGCGCCACAGCGAGACGAAGGTGAAGCCCTTCAATTCGCGCCCGTAGATGGCGCACAGGCGCGTCCCGGCCAGCCGGAAGACCGCCTCCTTGCGCGCGTCGCGCTCCAGGATGAAGGTGTCGGCGAGCAGCGTCTTGATGTCGGCGGGCTCGATCTCGGCCCGTGTCGGCGCGCGGCGTCCCTGTCGCAGCCTGTTCCAATACTGGAACAACGCCATGGTCTGACCCTGTCTCATCTGCCTGCCCTACCCAACCCCGGCATCTGTGCCATCAGTGAACAGAAGGCCCCCCCTTCCATGCACTCCCCCTGTCGAGGAGCAGGTTTCGTGCCAAGGAGTGGCGTTCACCGCCGGGCCACCGAAAGTTAAGGTTAACCAACGGTTTAAATTGAGCTCTGCAACCAGTCGTGGCAGTCTTGCGGTCGGTTCTGGCCGCTCCGTCGCTGACCTCACGGGCGTCCGGCCTCCTCGGGAGACGGAAACAGCGGGCTCGAAGGCCGTTCGGAGATGCTCCGAGCGGCCTTTTCTTTGCCGGGCGGGGGCGATAGGCGTATGGCCCTAGCCGCAACAGCTTTCAGCGAGAACGAAAGGCCAATTGATGGACGAGCCCGAAGCCGCGCGGCACGACGGCGAGGCGAAGGTGGCGCGCGAGCCGCTCTTCAACCTTCCGGGCGTCGTGGTCTTCCTGATCGCGCTCTGCACCGGCATCCATTTCGCCCGGGTGGCGCTGTTCAGCCCGGAACTCGACTTCGACTTCTTCGTCCGCACCGCCTTCGTGCCGGCCCGCTATTCCGGGGCGTATGCGCTCGACGTCTACGCCTTCACGACGCCGGTGACGTACTCGCTGCTGCACGGCTCGTGGCTTCATCTGGCGGTGAACATGATCTGGCTCGCCGCCTTCGGGTCGCCGCTCGCCAACCGCATCGGCGCTTGGCGCTTCCTGCTCTTCTGGGTGTTCACGGCGGTTGCCGCCGTCGCGCTGCATTTTGCGCTGCACAGCTCCGACCTGACGCCCCTGGTCGGCGCCTCGGGAGCGATTTCGGGCATGATGGGAGCGGCGGCGCGATTCGGCTTTCAGGTCGACCGGCACGCGGCGAGGCCGGTCTTCCGCGGCCCCGTGCTGCCGGTCGGCGTGGTCTTCCGGTCGCGCGCGGTGATGACGTTCCTGGCCGTGTGGATGGTGGTCAACCTGGTGACCGGCTTGGTCGGCTTCGTCCCGGGGGTCGACGACGCCATCGCCTGGGAGGCGCATGTCGGCGGCTTCGTCGCCGGATTCTTCTGCATCGGCCTGTTCGACCGGGGGCAACGCGCCGATTTGGGCGGGCGACGCGCCACTTTGCGAGGCGGATCGGGCCCGTTCCAGGCTTGAAAAGGGGGGCGCCTCGGCGCACGATGCGACAGGGGAGGCTGCCGACCGGACCCGGGACGGCGGTGCCGGCGCCAGACAAAGGAGGAGTCCACGATGACCGTGAAAGCGATCCTGGAACTCAAGGGCCACGATGTGGTGACCATCGGGCCCAACGAGAAGCTTTCGGAGGCCATCCGCATTCTAGCCGAGCGCCGGATCGGGGCGCTCGTCGTCACCAATGGCGACCGCAAGATCGTCGGCATCCTGTCGGAGCGCGACATCGTGCGCACGATCGCCAAGGACGGCTCCGCCGCGCTGGACCATCCCGTCCGCGAGGCGATGACCGCCAAGGTCAAGATCTGCAACGAGCACCATACGGTCAACGAGGTGATGGAGATCATGACGCTCGGCCGCTTCAGGCACCTGCCGGTCGAGCGCGACGGCATGCTCGACGGCATCATCTCGATCGGCGACGTGGTCAAGCGGCGCATCGAGGACGTCGAGCGGGAAGCCGACGAGATCCGCGCCTATATCGCCACCGCCTGAGACCGGCAGGAAGCGCATCCTGCCAGCGACGGCGTCTTCGCGCGGTGCCGGCGGCGACCAGACGTGCGATCCCGCTGGGCCAGGCAATTCGTGCCTTGAAAGCAGCGCGGTCCGTTTCTAGGGTCGTCGGCCAACGCCGCTGAAGGGATTTTTCATGCTCCAATCGGTGATCGACGCGATCGGCAACACGCCGCTCATCCGGCTGAGGCGAGCGTCGGAGGAGACGGGCTGCGAGATCCTCGGCAAGGCCGAGTTCATGAACCCCGGCCAGTCGGTCAAGGACAGGGCGGGGCTGTTCATCGTTCGCGATGCCGAGCAGAAGGGACTGCTCCGCCCGGGCGGAGTCATCGTCGAGGGCACGGCCGGCAACACGGGCATCGGCCTCACGCTGGTGGCCAAGGCGCTCGGCTACCGGACTGTCATCGTCATTCCCGACACGCAGAGCCAGGAGAAGAAGGACACGCTTCGCGTCATGGGGGCCGAGCTGATCGAGGTGCCGGCGGTCCCCTACAAGAACCCCAACAACTACGTGAAGGTCTCGGGCCGGCTGGCCGAGCGGCTGGCGCGCGAACACCCGCACGGGGCGATCTGGGCCAACCAGTTCGACAATGTCGCCAACCGCGACGGCCATGTCCGCACCACCGCCGAGGAGATCTGGGCACAGACGGGCGGCAAGGTCGACGGCTTCGTCTCTTCGGTCGGCACCGGCGGCACGCTCGCCGGCGTTGCGCTGGGGCTGCGGAGCCGGAACCCGGACGTCAAGATCGCGCTTGCCGATCCGCCGGGCGCGGCGCTCTACAGCTTCTACACCGAAGGAGAGCTGAAATCAGAGGGCTCGTCGATCACCGAGGGGATCGGGCAGGGGCGCATCACCGCCAATCTCGAAGGGTTCCGCCCCGACTTCTCCTACCAGATCCCGGACGCGGAGGCGCTGCCGCTGGTGTTCGAGCTGGTCGAGGACGAGGGGCTCTGCCTCGGCGGCTCGACCGGCGTCAACATCGCCGGGGCGATCCGCCTGGCCCACGAGCTCGGACCCGGCCACACCATCGTGACGATCCTCGCCGACTACGGGACCCGCTACCAGTCGAAGCTCTTCAACCCGGCCTTTCTGCGCTCCAAGCAGCTGCCGGTTCCGGATTGGATGGACCGCGAGCCGGCGATCGACGTGCCGTTCGAGGACGTCGCCTGATGTTGCATACGGAGGCGCTTTTCCGCGACGACGCCTATCTGGCGGAGGCCGAGGCGACGGTGCTGGCGGTCGACGAGCGCGGCATCCTGCTCGACCGGACGATCTTCTACGCGACGTCGGGCGGCCAGCCTGGCGATGTCGGGCGGCTGATCCGCAGCGACGGGCTCCCGCCGGTCGTCATCGCCGCGCACGGTGACGGGCGACAGCAAGGACGACATCGTCCACGTGCCGGCCGAAGGCCAGGCCCTCCCGCGTCCCGGCGAGGCGGTGCGGCTGTCGATCGACTGGGAGCGGCGCTACCGGCTGATGCGGATGCACACCGCCTGCCACCTCCTGTCGGTCGTCTGCCCCTATCCGGTCACCGGCGCCGCCGTCGGCGAGGAGGAGTCCCGCATCGATTTCGACATCCCCGACAGCGGCGTGACCAAGGAGGAGGTGACGCGGCAGATCATGGAGCTGGTGGCGGCGGACCACCCGGTGTTCACGCGCCTGGATCACCGACGCAGGAGCTTGCCGCCAATCCGGGCCTGGTCAAGTCCAAGAACGTGCGCCCGCCGGCCGGCAGCGGTCGTCATCCGCCTGGTCTGCATCGGCGACGACGCCTCGGTGGACAGCCAGCCCTGCGGCGGCACGCACGTGCGCAGCACCGGCGAGGTCGGTGCCGTCCATATCGGCAAGATCGAGAAGAAGGGCCGCGAGAACCGCCGCTTCCGCTTGCGCTTCGGTCCGCTTCCGGAGACCTGAGCGCAGACGCGCTTTCACGAACCTCGGCACGGGCGGCTTGCGGCAAGGCCGCCTGTGACAATAAGGAAGAGCGAGAAAGAGCGAGGAGGAATTTGGGATGGCGGAGCGCAACCGGTTCACGGTCGACGCGGACTGGCTCCAGGAGCGGCTCTGGAAGCCCGGCCTGTCGATCGTCGATGCCTCCTGGTACCTGCCGGCGCAGAAGCGCGATGCCAAGGCCGAATACGCGGCGGCCCACATCCCTGGCGCGACTTTCTTCGACCACGATGCCGCCGCCGAGCCGCAGACGACGCTGCCGCACATGCTGCCCAGCCCGGAGGATTTTGCGCGCTACGCCGGGTCGATGGGCGTCGCCGCCGACGACACCATCGTCGTCTATGACGGTCCGGGGCTGTTTTCCGCGCCGCGCGTCTGGTGGATGTTCAGGGTGATGGGCGCCAGCAACGTGCGGCTTCTCGACGGCGGCTTCGACCGCTGGAAGCGGGAAGGGCGCCCGGCGACGGCGGAGGTCACCAAGATCGCGCCCTGCGTGTTCGACGTCGACTTCGATGCCAGCCGGGTTGCCTCGCTGGCCGAGGTGAGGGACATCGTCGAGACGGGCAGCGCGGCGATCGCCGACGCCCGGCCGGCGGGGCGATTCGCCGGCCGCGAGCCGGAGCCGCGGCCGGGCCTGCGCTCCGGCCACATGCCAGGCGCGCTCAACCTGCCTTCCGCGACGCTGTCCCGCGACGGCTCGTTGCTGCCGGCCAAGGAGCTCAAGGCGGCGCTGGAGAAGGCGGGAATCGACCTCGTCCGGCCCGTCGTCACGACCTGCGGCTCCGGCGTCACCGCCGCGGCGATCACCCTGGCGCTGGAGACGCTCGGCCACCACGACAACCGCCTCTACGACGGCTCCTGGGCCGAATGGGGTGCGCGGTCCGACACGCCGGTCGAGAGCGACAAGGGCTGAGAATGGAAACCATGACGGAAGACGCAATCCCGGTAACGGTCACCTTCCTGGAGATGGCGGCGCCGCCGACGGATCTATCCGCCGCTGCCGTTCAACCGGCAGATCGCGCTGCTCCGGACCCGCCACATTCCGCTGCATTTCTATCGCTATCTCATGGATCGCGTCGGCCGGAAATGGCACTGGGTGAACGTGCTCAGAATGAGCGACGAGGAGCTGGCGCGCGTCATCCACGCACCGGGGCGCGACATTCGCGTGCTCTACCTGGAGGGGGCGCCGGCCGGCTTCTTCGACGTCAAGCCGCTGCTCCCGGACGAGGCCGAGCTGTCCTATTTCGGCATGATGGAGCACGCGCTCGGCCAGGGCATCGGACGCTGGTTCCTCGGCGCCGCCGTCGAGGCGGCGTGGTCGCACGGCCCGAAGAAGGTGATCGTCCAGACCTGCACGCTCGACCACCCGGCGGCCCTGCCGCTCTACCAGCGCCTCGGCTTCTCGCCCGTCGGCCAGAAGCAGGAGCAGGTGTTGCCGATGGCCTTCGAGGACCGCACGGCGAGCGTCATGCGCCCCTGAGCGGAAATCGGGTGGCGACGGAGGCGCTGGCGCGGCACATTCGATCGACATGCCGATCCAAGTTTTAGCGGCATTTGTGCGCGCCAGGTGATTCCACCTGGCTGCAAAATGCTTAGGAGGTCCCGATGCCGATCCGCTTCGTCGCGCTGCCCACCGATGCCGTCCGCTCGCTTCAGTCGGGCGGGCCGGATGCCTATGGAATGACGCCGGAACGCCGCATCTCCGACGGCGACGGCGTGCCTTGCCGCCATTGTCTGAGGAACGTCGCCGCCGGCGAGACCTATCTCGTGCTGGCGTACCGGCCGTTTCCGGCGCTGCAGCCCTATGCCGAGACCGGCCCGATCTTCCTGCATGCCGAGCCCTGCGCGCGGGCGGACGAGAGCGACGTGCTGCCGGAGATGTACCGCCCGACGGCCGCCCACATCGTGCGCGGCTACGACCGGGACGACCGCATCGTCTACGGCACCGGTGCCGTGGTGCCGACCGAGAAGATCTGCGAGCGCGCCCACGAGCTGCTCGCTCGCGAGGACATCGCCTATCTCCACATGCGCTCGGCGAAGAACAACTGCTTCGCCTGCCGCATCGAGCGTTTGAATACGGGTCAGGCGGCCAGCACGACCCGCGGCTCGGCCATCTCGTAGCCCAGCGCATCGGCGACGGCGCGGTTGGTGATGCGGCCCTTGTGGACGTTGAGCCCGTTGCGCAGGTGCTGGTCGTCGACCAGCGCCTTCAGCCCACGGTCCGCGAGCTGCAGGCCGTAGTGCAAGGTGGCGTTGTTGAGCGCCTGCGCCGACGTCACCGGCACCGCGCCGGGCATGTTGGCCACGCAGTAGTGGATGATGCCGTCGACCTCGTAGGTGGGCTCGGCGTGGGTCGTCGCCCGCGACGTCTCGAAGCAGCCGCCCTGGTCGATGGCGACGTCGACCAGCACGGCGCCCTTCTTCATGCCGGACAGCATCTCGCGGGAGACCAGCTTGGGCGCGGCGGCGCCCGGAATGAGCACGGCGCCGACCACGATATCGGCCGAGAAGCACTCCTCTTCGAGCGCCTCGACGGTGGAGTAGCGGGTGTGGACGCGGCCGTTGAAGATGTCGTCGAGCTGGCGCAGGCGCGGGATCGAACGGTCGATGATGGTGACGTCGGCGCCCAGCCCGACCGCCATCTTGGCGGCGTTGAGGCCGACCACGCCGCCGCCGAGCACGGCGACCTTGCCCGGCAGCACGCCGGGCACGCCGCCCAGCAGCACGCCACGCCCGCCATTGGCCTTCTGCAGCGCCGTGGCGCCGGCCTGGATCGCCAGCCGGCCGGCGACTTCCGACATCGGCGCCAGCAGCGGCAGGCCGCCGCGCTCGTCGGTCACGGTCTCATAGGCGACGGCCGTGACGCCGGAGGCGATCAGGCCCTTCGGTCTGCGCCGGATCGGGCGCCAGATGCAGATAGGTGTAGAGGATCTGGTCGGGCCTCAGCTGCGCCCATTCGGACGGCTGCGGCTCCTTGACCTTGACGATCATGTCGGAGCGGGCGAACACGTCCTCGGCGGTGCGGGCGATCTGCGCGCCGGCCGCGCGGTAGGCGTTGTCATCGGCGCCGATGCCGGCGCCGGCGCCGGTCTCGACCAGCACCTCATGGCCATGCGCGACGTATTCCCTCACCGAGCCGGGGGTAAGCCCGACGCGATACTCGTGGTTCTTGATTTCCTTGGGGCAGCCGACACGCATGACACATCTCCTTGAAGGGCCTAAGCGGCCCACTTGCCTGATCGTTCCCACAGTGTAGCGCCGGTTGCCTCGCACGTGTTTGCGAAGAGCGTTGCGGAGAGGGCGGCGAATCGCTATTTCTTGCGTTGATCGCCCGGATCTTCGAAGGAAATTCGGCTCATGACGCTAGATAGGATCGATATCGCGATTTTAGACGTCCTGCAGAAGGATGGTCGCATCTCCAACGCGGCGCTGGCGGAGAAGGTCGGCCTGTCGCAATCCGCCTGCTCGCGACGGCTCGACAACCTGGAGAAGAGCGGGACGATCCGCGGCTATCACGCGCGGCTTTCCAACGCTGCGCTCGGCCACCAGATGACGGCCATCGTGCATATCTCGCTGTCGGGCCAGTTCGAGAAGGGGCTTTCGGACTTCGAGGCGGCGGTGAAGCGATGCCCCAACGTGCTGTCCTGCCACCTGATGTCGGGCGAGTACGACTATATCCTGCGCATCGCCGCGCGCGACCTCGCCGACTACGAGCGCATCCACAAGGAATGGCTGTCGGCGATGCCGCATGTGACGAAGATCAACTCGTCGTTCGCGCTGCGCGAGGTGATCGACCGCACCGCCGTGGGTCTCAAGCCGGAAATGGCGTGAAGAGGCTGGACAAGCCGACGTCGTAAGGCGAAACTCGTCTCACGCCCCAGTTGCATCCGACCTCTCGGCAAGGAGCATTGCATGTTCCCGACATCGATATCGCTTTCCCGCCGCGCCTTCATCGCCGGCTCGGCGGCCAGCGCCGTCACCCTCGTCCACCCCTTCTCGGCAAGGGCGACCGCCGCCCAGGCGCATCTCAGGATCATGGAGACGACGGACGTCCATGTGAACGTGCTGCCCTACGACTACTACGCAGACAAGCCGAACGACACGATGGGCCTGTCGCGCACCGCGACGCTCATCGACGCAGTGCGCAAGGAGGCGACCAACGCGCTCTTGGTCGACAATGGCGACTTCCTGCAGGGCAGCCCCATGGGCGACTACATCGCCTATGAGAAGGGCATGAAGGAGGGCGACGTCCACCCCGTGATGAAGGGCATGAACCTGCTCGGCTACGATTGCTCGACGCTCGGCAACCACGAGTTCAACTACGGCCTGCCGTTTCTCGACAAGGTGCTCGCGGGAGCGAACTTCCCCTTTGTCTGCGCCAACCTGATCCGCGGCACGGAGCGCGCGGCCGACCCGCGCGGCGACCAGCTCTACCTCAAGCCCTACCTGATCCTCGACCGGACGATCCGCGACGGCAGCGGCGCCGAGCAGCCGATCCGCATCGGCATCATCGGCTTCGTGCCGCCGCAGATCATGCTTTGGGATCAAAAGAACCTTTCCGGCAATGTCGAGACGCGCGACATCGTCGAGGCGGCGAAAGCCTGGGTGCCGCAGATCAAGGAGGAGGGCGCCGACATCGTGATCGCGCTCTCCCATTCCGGCATCGACATCGAGCCCGGCGAGATGAAGGAGAACGCATCGTTCTTCGTGGCCGGCGTCGAGGGGATCGACGCGGTGTTCACCGGGCACCAGCACCTGGTGTTTCCGGGCAAGAAGGACTTCCGCGGCTTGAAGGGAGTCAATACCGCCAAGGGCACGCTGCAGGGCAAGCCGGCGGTGATGGGCGGCTTCTGGGGCTCCCATATGGGTCTGATCGACCTGTTGTTGGAACGCGACGGCAAGGATTGGCGCATCGTCTCCGCAACGTCGGAGGCCCGGCCGATCTTCGAGCGGGTCGACAACAAGAACCGGGCGACGGTCGAAGACGACGACCGGATCGTCGACGCGCTCGAGGCGGACCACCAGGCGACGCTCGCCTATGTCCGCCGGCCGGTCGGCAAGACGTCGGCGCCGCTCTATTCCTATTTCGCGCTGGTGGCCGACGATCCGTCGGTGCAGATCGTCAGCCAGGCGCAGACCTGGTACGTGAAGGAGCTGCTGAAGGACAGCGAATGGAAGGACCTGCCGGTGCTTTCCGCTGCCGCTCCCTTCAAGTCGGGCGGGCGCGGCGGCCCGGACTACTACACGGACGTGGCGGCCGGCGACATCGCGATCAAGAACGTCGCCGACCTCTATCTCTACCCCAACACGGTCCAGGCGCTCGCCATCACCGGGGCGCAGGTCAAGGAATGGCTGGAGATGTCGGCCTGCATCTTCAACCAGGTCGAGGCGGGCAAGCAGGATCAGTTGCTGATCAACCCCGACTTTCCAGCCTACAACTTCGACGTGATCGACGGCGTGACCTACCGGATCGACCTGTCGCAACCGCCGAAATACGACCCCGACGGCGCCGTGCTCGCGCAATCGGCAAGCCGCATCGTCGACCTGATGTTCGAAGGCGAGCCGATCGATCCGGCGCAGCGGTTCGTCGTGGCATCCAACAACTACCGGGCCGGCGGCGGCGGCAACTTCCCCGGGATCGAGCCGTCCAAGGTCATCCTGCAGGCGCCGGATACCAACCGCGACGTGATCGTGCGCTACATCGTGGAGCAAGGCACGATCAACCCGTCGGCCGACGCCAACTGGTCCTTCGTGCCGCTGGAGGGGACCAGCGTCCTCTTCGACACCGGGCCGAAGGCGGAGCGGTTTCTGGCCGAGGTCCAGGGAGTGACGATCGAGCCGGTCGAGGAGGGTGGCGCGGATGGGTTCGCGCGCTACCGGATCAGCTGGTGAGGCGCCTCACGCCTTGTAGATCACCTGGCGGACGTCGATGTATTCGGCCCGGAAGCCCGCCTCGCAATAGTGGAGGTAGAACTCCCAGAGCTTCTTGAAGCGCTCGTCGAAGCCGAGCGGCACGATCTTCTCCCAGGAGGCCCAGAACCGGGTGCGCCACTCGGCCAGCGTGCGCGCATAGTCTTCGGCGAAGACGCGCTCGCGCAGGAAGGAGAGGCCTTGCTCGGCGCCCAGCGATTTCAGGATCGCGGGGGTGGGCAGCATGCCGCCCGGGAAGACGTAACGCTGGATGAAATCCGGGCGCTTGCGGTAGGTGGCGTAAGCGGCCTCGTTGATGGTGATGATCTGCATGCCGGCCGTGCCGCCGGCCTTCAGGCACTCCTTGAGCTTGCCGAAGAACACCGGCCAGTACTTTTCGCCGACCGCCTCGAACATCTCGATCGAGGCTATGCGGTCGTAGCGGCCAGTCTCGTCGCGATAGTCGCGGAGCTGGATGTCGACCTTGTCTGCGAGGCCAGCGGCGGCGATGCGGGCGCTGGCGAAGTCGTGCTGCTCCCTGGAGATGGTGAGGCCGGTGACCCGGCAGCCGATCTCGCGCGCGGCAAACTCGGCGAAGCCGCCCCAGCCGCAGCCGATCTCCAGGACGTGGTCGTCGGGTCCGATGGCGGCGTCGCGCGCCAAGGCGCGATACTTGGCCTGCTGGGCGCTCTCAAGATCCTTGGCGCCTGTCGAGAAGAGCGCCGAGGAATAGGTCATCGTCGGGTCGAGCCAGTGGCGATAGAACTGGTTGCCGAGGTCGTAGTGGGCCGAGATGTTGCGCCGCGACCCCTTGGGCGAATTGTCGTTCAGCCAATGGCGGACGCGCTGGACGAGGGTGAGCAGCCGGCTCGCACCGCCCGCCACCTGCTCGCCTGCCTCGGCATTGACGACGAAAAGCTCCAGCAGGCGTGGTGACGTCCGGGCTCTCCCAATCGCCGTCCATGTAGGATTCGGCGACGCCGATCGTCCCGCCGGTAAAGGCGCGGCGCGGCAGGTTCCAATTCCTGAGGACCAGCTCGGCGACCGGGCCTGGCGCGTGGCCGCCGACCGACAGAAGGCGGCCCTCCGGCGTGCGGATCGTCAACGAGCCCTTGGCGAGATGCATGGCCGTCGAGAGCATCATGCGCGCTCGAGCCGGGAGGCCTCGGGTGACCTCGCTGAAATTGCTAGCTGTCAGGCGAACCGCCTGAGCCCTTGCGGCCCCCTCGGACCTCTCCATCATTTCCGCACCTCGACCCTCTCCGGCGGCCACCGTCCCTGCGGCCGCGCAACCCAGCGGATGCCGATCCATCTCCCGGCCCTTCAGAGGAAGCCTCAGACCGTCCGACTGACTGCAGATGCAATTTTCCACGTCATGAGGGGACTCTTCAAGAGGCAGGTGTCAAGCGTCGGGCGGGTTGTCGCGCTTCTGGAGCTCAGAGCGGCGTCAGCAGAGCTCATTCATGGGTCTTGATGCTGTCGAAGGCGGCGAGAGCGCGGCGGCGTGCCGCCTGGTGATCGACGAGAGGCAGGGCATAGTCGGCCTCGAGGTCCAGGCCTGCATCGGAGAGCACCTTGTCCGGTGCCGCCCAGGGCTTGTGGATCCATTTGTCGCCGAGCCGGGCAAGTTCCGGGACGAAGCGACGGACATAGTCGCCGCCCGGGTCGAACCGCTCGCCCTGCAGGACCGGATTGAAAATGCGGAAATAGGGCGCGGCGTCAGCGCCGGACCCGGCGACCCATTGCCAGTTCATGGGATTGTTGGCCGGGTCGGCATCGACCAGCGTGTCCCAGAACCAGGCTTCGCCGGCGCGCCAGTCGATCAGCAGATGCTTGACCAGGAAGGAGGCGACGACCATGCGGACGCGGTTGTGCATGAAACCCGTTTGCCAGAGCTCGCGCATGCCGGCGTCGACGAGGGGGTAGCCGGTGCGGCCTTGCTGCCAACGCCTCAGATCGTCCTTGCTCTGCCGCCAGGGGAAGGCGTCGAAGCGGGCGTCGACATTGTCGGTGGCGAGGTGCGGATGGCCGCACAGAAGGTGATAGGCGAACTCGCGCCACGCCAGCTCCTTGCGGAAGGTGTCGACGCCGCGCCCGCGGCGCCTTCTCAAGGCGGCGAGCACCTGGGCGGGCGTGATCTCGCCACGAGCGAGATGCGGCGACAACCGAGACGTGCCGAAGGATGCCGGCCGCTCGCGCTCCACCGCATAGTCGGTGACGGCGTCCTCCAGGAAGGCTGCGAGCCGCGCCTGCGCGCCTTCTTCGCCGGGGGTCCAACTGGCACGCAAGCCCTCGGCCCAGTCCGGTCCCTCGGGCAGCAAGGCCCAGTCCTCCAGTCGTTCCGAGGGCGGGAGGCTTGCCGGGGACCGCAGCGCATGAGGCGGGTCGACGGGGTCGCGAGGCTCGATATCGGACGAGAGGGCCCGCCAGAACGGCGCAAAGACGCGGTAGGCGCGTCCGGAGCCGGTCCTCAGCTTCGCCGGATCGTGCAGCAGGTGCCCTTCGAAGCGCTCGGTGCGTATGCCGTCGGCAAACAGCCGCGCCGCCATGTCGGCGTCGGCGTCCGCCGCGGCCGGCTCGAAGCGGCGGTTCCAGTGAACGAGATCGGCGCCGGCCTCGCGGGCGAGCGCGGCGACCGCTTCGCCCATGGCGCCGCGCCGCAGGATCAGCGGCCCGCCGCCCAGGCGGCCGATGGCCTTGCCAAGGGCGACGAGGGAGTGATGCAGCCACCACCGCCGAGCCGCACCGGGCGGCCGAGCGCCGCCGGTTTCCAGCACGAAGGCGGCGACGACCGGCTTGCCGGTCGCGGCGGCGGCGCTCAGCGCACGGTTGTCGGCCACCCGCAGATCGTGCCGGAACACCACCAGGACCGGCTTGTCGACGTCGTGCTTGCGATCGGCCATGCGAGGCGTTCTCCACGGAGCTTTCCGAGCGAACAGTAATATTAGAAATCGCTCAAGTGGATAGGCCGAGGCTGGCTCGGCGGAACCAAATCAGCCGCGCCGCCGTTCCCTTCCATTCATGCGACAAAAGGGATTCGACGGATGGCATCGACGCTCTCAAGGCTTCGCGACACGCTGGACGACGACCTGCAAGGGCAGATCGCGGCCCTGAGCAAGGAGGTCTCGGCGTTGCGCAAGACCATGTCCTCGCGGGGCAGCGCAGCATGGGACGATGGCTGGAACACCACTGCCGACCTCTACGAGGACCTCCGTTCGGGCCTTTCCGACGCCCTGCCGGTGATCCGCAAGCAGGCCCATCACCTCGAACGCACCGCCCGCGACAACCCGGTGACGACCGCAGCCCTGGTCGGCCTGGTCGTGGTCGGGCTGGCGGTGGCGTTGATGTCGCGGCGCTAGCCGCCTCCCTGCCACGCCGCCCCGCGGGCTCGCGTCTTCTCAACCGGCCGTCCACGCGGTAGGTAGTGCCATCGGCGGCGGCCGAGGCGCGCGAGGGAGGCGTAGATGAAGGCAAGGCTCGGGATTGCGCCGATTGCCTGGTGGAACGACGACCTTGCGGAGCTCAGCGGCGACATCTCGCTCGAGGGTTGCCTGGACGAGGCGCGGCAGGCGGGCTTCACCGGCATGGAGACCGGGCGACGGTTCCCGATGGACCCCAAGGTCCTGATACCGATCCTCGACGCGCATGGGATGCAGGTCTGCGGCGGGTGGTTCTCCGGCCGCCTGTTGCAGGGCGACATCGAGGAAGAGAAGGACCGCGTCGGCCCGCAAATGGCGCTGTTCAAGGCGGTGAACGCCCCTTGCATCGTCTATGGCGAGACCGCCGGGACGATCCAGGGAGACCGCCATGCGCCTCTGGCGGGGCGGCCGAGGCTCGACGAGGACCAGATCCGCGCCTATGGGCGGAAGATGACGGCCTTCGGGGAGTGGTGCGCCGAGCAGGGCATGCCGATCTCGTACCACCATCACATGGCGGCGCCGATCGAGAGCGAGCGCGGACGTCGATCTCTTGATGAACCATTCCGGGGAGGGGCTGCCGCTGCTCTACGATGCGGGTCACATGGCGTTTGCCGGCGGCGACGTGCTGCGGGTCATCGACAATCATCATGCGCGGATCAGCCATGTCCACACCAAGGACGTGCGGCAGGCAGTGGTCGGTTCGATCGACCGCTCCCGCGAGAGCTTCCTCGACGCGGTCATCAAGGGCGCCTTCACGGTGCCCGGCGACGGCTCGCTCGACTTCGAGGCGATCGTCAAGCGCCTGGCCGGCCATGGCTATGAAGGGTGGTTCGTGGTCGAGGCCGAGCAGGATCCGGTCAAGAATCCGCCGCTCAAGATGGCCGAAATCGGCCATGCCGAGCTGCTGCGGGTGATGGACGCCGCCGGCTACGAGGTGGTGCGCTAGGGCCGGACGGACCCATTGGCCGCTCAGTCGTGGGTGATTGAGCCGGCGGTCAGCACCTTCAGGACCTGGATCGCCTCGTCGCCGCCGGTCAGCGGCTCCTTGCGCTCCTCCAGGCATTCGATGAAGTGCTGCAGCTCGCGGGTGAGGGGCATGCCCGCCTCGACCGGGACGTAGGACGGTTCGTTCTGCGTGAAGGCCCACTGGCCGCTGTCGTGCCAGATGGCATGGCGATAGACCGCCAGCTTGCGCTCCCACGGCTCGACATCGTCGAAGACGGCCATCGCCTTGGTGCCGACCACCGTCAGGCGCCGCTCGCGATAGGGGTTGAGGCGGGATGCGAAGAGATGGCTCCGCAGCCCGTTCGGGAAGCGCATGTGCAGATGGGCGAAATCGCTCAGATGGTCGAGCAGGGCGGCGCCTTCGCCGCGGATCTCTGACGGCTCGGTGCCGGTGATCGCCAGGATCATCGAGATATCGTGCGGGGCGAGGTCCCACAGGGCGTCGTTCTCGGTGTGGAACTTGCCGAGGCCCAGCCGGTGCGAATGGATGTAGCGCACCTCGCCGAGCTCGCCGGCGTCGATCAGCGCCTTGAGCGTCTCGAAGGCGGGATGGAAGCGCAGCACATGGCCGACCATGAAGATGCGCCCCTCGGCTGCGGGCGACCGCGACCGCCCGCTCGGCGTCGCCGACGGTGAGCGCGATCGGCTTCTCGACCAGCAGGTCCTTGCCGCTCTGGGCGGCGCGGATGGCGAGCTCGGCGTGGAACTGCGGCGGCAACGCCATGACGATGGCATCGACGTCGGGTCTGAGATGCAGCTCGTCGGGATCGATCGCCAGGCATTCCTGCTCGCTGGCGAAGCCCTCGGCGCGCGCGCGATTGGCGTCCGAAACCGCATAGAGCGCGTCGAGCGACTTGAGCGTGCGAATGTGGTTGCTGCCCCAATAGCCGCAACCGAGGACGGCGATACGCGGTTTCATCAATCCCAGAAATGACCGAGCGAACGTGCGGACACATAGCGATCAGCCGTTCCGAACTCAACCCCGCTGCACACAGGGCCTTAGACCGATCAAGGCCTGTTCCAGGCGGATCGTGGCGCGCTTGACAGGCCAGTTGCGCGACCCTTATATCCGCCCGGCTTCAAGTCGAGGCCGGCCGGTGGCCGGGCCGCCGCGCTTGCCGCCCTGGCGGAGTAGCTCAGTTGGTTAGAGCAGAGGAATCATAATCCTTGTGTCGGGGGTTCGAATCCCTCCTCCGCTACCAGAGAATCCCCAATAGAATCAAGACTTTAATACTTATGCAGCTCCCAGTCATGCTGCAGTTCATGTCGCGAGCAGGACGTCGCGGCGAAAGAAATCGGCTATGGTGAAATCAGGCTTCTGCGTTGGTAGGATGCAGCGAGACCGTGAAAAGGAGCCAGGCTTTGTCGGAATTCATCCTCTATATTGGAAACAAGTGCTTTTCGTCGTGGTCCCTTCGCCCCTGGGTGGCGATGAAGCAGATCGGCGTCCCTTTCGAAGAAAGGCTCGTGCGTCTTCGCACTCCGCAAACCGCAGCAAATCTCGAGCAGATCTCGCCCACCGGGCAGGTACCGGTGCTCCACCACGGAGACAAGGTGGTCTGGGAGACGCTCGCGATACTGGAGTATCTCGCCGAGCTCTTTCCCGAAGCTGGCCTCTGGCCTCGGGATACCGACGCGCGCGCGCTGGCGCGTTCGGTCGCGACGGAGATGCACTCCGGGTTCCGCGAAGTGCGCTATGGTTGGCCAATGAACCTACGCCGCCGCAAGGAGCACCTTCCGCTTGACCCCGAAGGTGAGAAACAGCGGGCTCGTATCGAGGCCATTTGGCGCGATTGCCGCGAGCACCATGGGCAGGACGGCCCCTTCCTGTTCGGACATTTCACCGCGGCGGACGCGATGTATGCTCCGGTTGTGACCAGGTTCGATACCTATGGCGGCGCGCTTGCAACCGACACCCGCGAGTACGTCGATGCTATCCTTTCAACGCCTGCTATGCGGGAGTGGTATGCAGGCGCCGCCGCCGAGACGTTCCCGGAGCCCGGTCCCGACGAATAAAGCTAGGCAACCGTCTGAGCCGCTTTGTCCGGGCCCAGCACCTTCTGGCATGAGAAATCCGCACTGGGACGCCACCTCCTTTTCCTTGGCCAACCCGTCATCGCTGGCCAGGCAAAGTGGTTGTCACCACATCTCTAGCGGGTCAAAATTGACGACCGGTCGATCCCGGCTGGCGGTTTGTGCAGGGGGCCTTTATGGGCGTGGTTTCACAGCACTATGGCAGCGCCGGCATCGTTGAACGCGTGCTGGCCGCGATCCCCGGTTCCGAGGGTCCGGATTTCCGAGCTGAAAGCTACCAGATCTCTTCCGGTTTGACCAGCTCCACGGACGTGAACTGGTCGCCACCAAAGAGCATGTTGCCCGCCTCTCGCCAAAGCCTTCGCACCGCATTCTCGACATTGGCAGCGGAATTGGCGGTCCGGCCCGCTATATGGCCCATACCTTCGGCTGCCATGTCATCGGAATAGACGTTACGCCACAGTTTGTTGCCGCTGCCTCACAGCTGACCGAAGGTTGCGGGTTGTCGGACCTTGCTGAATTCCACGAGCTCGATGCCGTGAAACTGCCGTTCGAAGATGCAAGCTTCGATGCTGCGACTTGCCTTTATGTCGGAATGAACCTCAACGACAAACCGGGAGTGATCCGGGAGGCTCTATCGAGTGTTGAAGCCGGGAGGCCGTTTGATTTGGACAGAGGTCGTGCTGGCTGGCGATCAATGTGCGCTTTATCCGCTGCCCTGGGCTCGTGACGAAAACGCAAGTTTCCTTGTCAGCGCCGAGGACCTGGCAAATCACTTCGATGCGGCCGGGTTCACCATCTCTGTCGTTGACGAAACCGAAGCGATCATCGAGCACGCCAGGCAAAGAGCGGCCGGGCGGCGGGAGATTTCAGCCGCGAGCAGCGGGATGCCAACCAAATCATCATGGGACCAGATTTCGCAGAAAGGCGAGCCATGTTCATCCGGTGCGTCGACCGAAGGACGTCTTCAACAGCGTGCTGATCGACGCGACCAGGTAGGCAGTGAACCAACCGCTCCATACAGCGTCACATGGGTCTGCGGCTTCGAGCCCGGTGAGCCATCACGATTGGAGAGCGATCCCTTCATCGATGTAGGAACACTCTTTGGGCCCGCAGATGGCGTCGGTCGTCGTTCGCCGCTAGGTTTCTTCTGAAGGAGACTCCGCTTGGAACGACGCCTTGCCGCCATACTGGCCGCCGACGTGGTGGGCTACAGCCACCTGATGGGGGCGGACGAGGTCGGCACCCTCGAGCGACTTACCCGGCTGCGTATGGAGCGGATCGAACCCCTCATTGCCACCCATCGCGGCAGGGTGTTCAAACTGATGGGGGACGGCATCCTGGCCGAATTTGCCAGCGTGGTCGACGCTGTGAGTTGCGCGGTCGCTTGGCAGCGCGGGGTGGCTGTCGAGGACCTGCGTTTCCGCATCGGCATCAATCTCGGCGACGTGATCGCCGAGGACGGCGACATTTACGGCAACGGCGTCAACGTGGCGGCGCGGCTCGAAATCGCTCTCTGATCCAGGCGGAATTTGTCTGTCGGGTAATGTCCACGATGAGGTTCGGGACAAGCTGGACCTCGCTTTCCAGAACATGGGCGCGCAAACGGTCAAGAACATCGCCGAACCTGTCCGCGCCTACCGGATCGTCCTCGACGCTGCCGCGCCGGCCAAAACACCGCGACCGATGACACCACGCTCCGGAAAGCCCGCCCTCGCCGTACTTCCCTTCAACAACATGTCTGGGGAGGCCTCGCAGGAAGGCTTCGCTGACGGCATAACCGAGGACATCATAACCGCGCTCTCAAGGTCGTACGCCTTCGACGTCACGGCACGCACCTCGACCTTCGCCTACAAGGGCAAATCGCCCGACATCCGTGATGTGGCTCGGGCGCTAGGCGTCGGCTACGTGCTGGAGGGCAGCGTCCGTCGCAGTGGTAGCCGCGCCCGGATCACGGTGCAGCTGATCGACGCAAGCTCGGGCAACCACGTTTGGGCGGACCGCTACGACCGCGGGCTCGACGACGAATTTGCGGTGCAGGACGAGATCGCACAGCGAATTTCCTCGATCCTGACCGAGCGCGTTTGGCAGGATGTGGCGCGCAGTATCAGCCAGAAACGGCGCCAGGACTATGACGCATACGACCACGCCTTCCGGGGCTCGGAGCTATTGCATCGGCTCGATCCAGTAAGCATGCCGCAAGCGCAAAACGACCTTCAGGTGGCTCTCGACCTCGATCCCGACCTGTTTTACGGACATTTGGGTCTTGGCTTCTCCTATACGATAGCGAGCAGCTTCTGGGGCGATCCGGACGGCGCGCAAATGGAAAAGGCGCACCATCACGCCCTACGAGCGGCCGAGATTGCGCCCGACGCTGCGCAGACGTACCGCCTGCTCAGCCGGACCCACACTATATGGGCAGATGGCAGGAGGCCTGGGACTGCGTTCAGCGTGCGCTGCGCATCGACCCCAACGACGGCGATATCATCGGCAATCGCGGCGTCTACCACTTGTTCAACGGCGAATTCGGCGAGGCCATCGAATGGTTCGACAAGGTCCTGGACATGCATGCCGGCACCCCGCATACGGTCGACATCATGCGCTACTGGAAAGCATTGGCCCTGTTCGCTGCAAGCGACTATGCGGCCGCCGCTGCCCTGCTCGGCAGCCTGTCCGGGCTGAACTTCGTCAAGGCTGAGCTGTTGGCTGCCTGCCACGTCCGGCTTGGCCAGATGGGCCAGGCGCAGACCCGCGCCGCCGAGGTCCTTCGCACCTTTCCTACGTTCCACCTTGCGCATCTTATCCTGTGGAAAAATTTCCGGAACGAAGCCGACCGCCAGCATTTGCTGGGCGCGCTCCGCGAGGCGGGGCTGCCGGACTGAAACAGCACGACCCACCAGGGCATGATGGACATCGGCGCCGCAATGCACGTAGCGACCCGGCCGCGCGCTACTGCCCCACTTCGAGCCCGGCCTTTCGCAACGATGCGAGCGCTTTCTCGACGTCCGCGGGGCGGCCGAACCGCACCTCCAGCTCGTGCCGCATGTTCTCGACCAGCTCCGGCGCGTTGCGAACGAGCCATTCCGCTTCCCGCTTCGCATCCGCCTCCAGTCCGGCCTCTGCATAGATGGCCGCTGCAGCCCAATGGAAGTTGGGGTTGTCAGGCTTCGCCGTCTTCTGAAGCCACGCCACGGCGGCGCGGTTGTCCCCAGCGATATAGCTGCAGAGCGCGAGGGCGACCTCGTAGTAGGGAAGCGGTCCGGGATTGCGGGCCCGGGCGTCCTTCGACGAGGGGACAGCCTTGATCCCATCGGCCCGACATGGCCAACCGGTAGCCGTATTCTCCCATGAGCTCGGTGTCGTTCGGGTTCAGCGCATAGGCCTGCGCCCCGACCTTCATCGCAGCGTCCATCTCGCTGTTGAAGTAGAGGGCGAACATCAGGGCCTGCAGGCCCCGCACGTTGAACGGATCGAGCTCTACGGCCTCGCCTCGCGGCGGCCAGCGCCCGATCGATGGACGTCGTCGTTGCGTCGGTCTCGGTCGGATACCGAAACCGATACTCGTCGACATAGGTCTGCGAGAGAAGTCCCCAGGCCGTGGCATAGGAAGGAAACCGCTCGACCGTCTCCTCGAGGCACCGCCGGACGCTCGGATGGGTCTCGCGGTCGAGCTTCGCACGGTAAGAATAGTAGGCGAGGGTGCAGGCATAGGCGGTCCAGTCGTCGGGAGGGTTCTCGGCCTGCCTTCTCGCCTCCGCCTGGAAGATCACGCCGTAGACCTGGGCGAGGGCGGTCGCGACGTTGCTGGCAATGTCGGCCTCGGCTCGCAGTATGCCGTCGACGTCGACCGCGCCGCTGTAGTTGTCGCCCCACAGCACTTCGCCGGTCTCGCGGTTCAGGACGCGGGCGCGGAGACGAAACGCGTCCTTCGATACGTCGACATTGCCGTTCAGCACATAGCGGGGAATGCCGTCCGTCGGCGCGCATGCGGGGCAGACCTGCCCCGCTTCGATCACCTCGAGGTCGGTGAACTTGGACAGCTCGCCGAGGATCTCCTGAGTAAGGCCCGCCGCGATGACGGCGGAGCCCACTCGATCGGCGCCCTCGAAAGGCTCGACCAGGAGCTGCGGGATGCCGGCCGAGGCGCCTGTCGGCCGAAGACTGACCCAGGCCGCGGCGACCGCGACCGCCACCAGAACCGCAGCGGCGGCGGCGATCGAGACCAGCCGGCGCCGGCTTCCGCCAGGGCTCGCCGGAACGACAAGCGGCGACGGCCGGGGCCGATCTGGCGCCGTCCCCCTGGCGCCGCGCGAAAATGGGAACGTAGCCGCCTTTCGGGATCGAGATCACGATCGGGTCCGACCGCCCGGCCGTCAAATAGTAGCGCTCGAGGGAGCGGCGGAGATGGCTCGCCTCGATCCTGACGATGGGATCGTTCTGGGAATCGAAGGACCCGCTGCGCCCGAAGACCTCCACGGCGATGGTGTAGGCCTTGATGCGGGACGCGCGCCCGTCCAGCGTCTCGCCCACCACATACTTGAGAAAGCTCTGCTCGCGCGGAGTTGCGTCGAACTCGGCGCTCGTGAGGATCCGGTCGAGTTGTGCCCTGGCCTCGTCTTGCGATGCTTCCGGCAACTCTTCCGTCGACGGTAGTCGGTCGACCATTCCTCGCTCGTGCTGTAATTTTTCCACCGATACCGTTGTACTACGTAAGTTACATGCTCCGGCTCGCGTTCGGCAATCGCCGACGCCTAAGTTTATTGTCGGAGGTGGCAACGGACCGATGCAGTACGGACGTGGTCCCGGACAGCGCGCCGGGTTCCTTGCAGCTTGCAACCGGTTTCCCCGACAGGAACTCGCCATCCGCAAGCTGATGAAGGAAAGCGAGACGTTTCGGGAGATGTGCGAAGAGCTTGCCGAGGCGGAAGCGGCCTTGACGAGAGTGGACCTCACGGCGCCGGCCGCTCAACGCGACGTGCGCCGCGCGCAATGGGCAGAACTTGTCGAAGTGCTGGCCAGGGAGGTCGCCCAGACCTTGAAGCAGGCAGTTTGACAAAGGTGCCTGAAGTGCTTCCGAGCCTTGTAGGCAGATCGAGGGAGAAGATCGTGCGCTTTTCGACGTGCTTTCGCAGTCTAGCCGTATCGGCTCTTCTGTTGTCCGCAAATGCCGGACACGCAGACACCATCAGCTATGCCGACGCCATCAGCCTCTTGGCTGAGAAATGCGGTGCCGACGTCAAGCGGCACTGTCAAGGCGTCAGGCTCGGCAACAACCAGATCCAGGCCTGCCTGCAGCAGCACCAGTCGGAGGTCTCGCCCGATTGCATCGCCACGCTGGACGCGGTCACGAGCTCGATTCAGGTGAGGCAGGCCGCGCAGCTCAGCGTCTTCAAGCTCTGCCGGGGCGACGCCGCCAGGCACTGCAAGGGCGTGCAAGGCGAGGCGAACATCCTCGGCTGCCTGTTGAAGACCGAGCGAATCGACAACGCCAAGTGCAACCAGGCCATCACCGACGCCGGCTGGCGCTGACGTGCTGCCGGGAAGGAGAACGACCATGCGGATCCATCGAATCGCCGCCGGCGCGCTTGTGGGGCTTTTCCTCGCTTCGGGGGGTGCCCTTGCCCAACAGCTCGACAACCGGCAGATCATCCAGAGCCTCGGGCAGGTGCAGGGCGTAGCCCCCGCCATCGACCTGGCGGTGCTCGTGGAAGACTTGAACTCGCATGTCGGGCAAGGGGTCGGCGGCCTGCCGAACTGGAGCAGCCTCGCCAACCTTGCCCAGCTGGCCGTCGAGATCGATTTCGAGAACAACTCGGTCGCCATCGAGCCCAAATCCTACCGGACGATCGGGCTGATCGCCGATGCCCTCCACCACCCGCGGCTCTTGCCATACAAGTTCCTGATCGTCGGGCACAGCAGCGCGACCGGCGACGCCAGGCACAATCTCAAGCTCAGCGCCGAGCGTGCGCAGGCGATCACCGAGGCGCTGACCACGACCTTCGCGGTCTCGCCGGATCGGCTCTACGCGATCGGCGTCGGGCAGGAATGGCCGATCGACGCGCAAAACCCGAAGAGCGCAGTCAACCGGCGGGTCCAGCTGATCAATCTGGGCAAGCTCAAATGACGTGAGCCTCGGCCGGGGCTGGCTTCGACCGCGACGATTGCCGCGCCATAGCACGCTCTTGTATAGTCTTCATGCAATTCGAGGGTTTTGCGTGGAGCGTCGCCTGGCCGCCCTGCTGATGGCCGATGTGGTCGGCTACAGCCGTCTCATGGAGGCGGACGAGGCAGGCACTCTCGCCGCGTTGAGGCAATGGCAGGATGCCATCCTCATGCCCGCCGTGGCCGCCCATGGCGGCCGCATCGTCAAGCTCGTCGGTGACGGGGTGCTGGTCGAATTCGCCAGCGCGGTGAACGCCGTGTCCGCCGCGTTGGCGCTGCAAAGCGGGACGTCGGCCGCGAGCGAGGCGGCGGCGGAAGGCCGCGGCATCGTGCTCAGGGTCGGCGTCAACCTCGGCGAGGTCCTCGGCGAAGGCGACGACGTCTATGGCGAGAGCGTCAACGTCGCGGCGCGCCTGGAAGCGCTCGCTGCCCCGGGCGAGATCTATGTGTCGGGAAAGGTCCGCGACGAGGTTCAGGGGCGGGTCGCTTGCCGATTCACGGACCGGGGCGAGCAGAGGCTCAAGAACATGGCGGCGCCGGTCCGCGTCTTTCACGTCGCCGGCGACGACCAGCCCCTGGCGAGGGCGGCCTCGCACGGCGCGGCGAGGTCCAGCACGCGCCCATCCATCGCCATCCTTCCCTTCGCCAATCTGAGCGCCGAGGGCTCTGGCCAGCACCTGGCCGACGGACTGACCGAGGACATCGTCACGGAGCTCTCCCGCTACCGCCAGCTGCGCGTCATCGCGCGAGACGCCTCGTTCCGGCGTCGCGACGGCAAGGCCGACCTGGTGCAGGCCGGGCGGGAACTCGGCGTCCAGTTCGTCGTCGAAGGCAGCATGCGCATCATCGGCGACAATCTGCGCATTTCCGTGCAGCTGATCGACGCCGTGTCGGGCCACAACGTATGGGCGGAACGCTTCGATCGCGAGACGAAGGATGTTTTCACGATCCAGGACCAGGTGGTCCGAACGATCGCCGCGACGGTGCTCGGTCGGGTCAAGGCAGCGGTGGTCGAGACGGCGCTGCGCAAGCCGCCGGCGAGCCTCGAGGCTTATGAGTGCGTTCTGAAGGCAGACGACCTGCCGTTCGACGATCCGGAGTGCGCAGAGGAAGCCCACAAGCTGTTCGAGCGGGCCATCGAGCTCGATCCGACCTATGCGCGGGCCTATGCCCTCTTCGCCAATCTGTGCGGCGTGCGCTGGACGCAGGATACGGGCGAAGGCGAGGAGTTGCTCGAAACGGCCCTGCGGCTGGCGAGGAAGTCGGTCGACCTCGACAGCCGCAATTCGGCCTGCCAGCAGGCGCTTGGCTGGGTCTATCTGCTGCGACGATCTTTCGATCTCGCGGAGCACCACATGCGCAAGGCCGTGGAGCTGTCCCCCAACCAACCGACGCCCCATAGCGGACTTGCTGCCTTCCTCGTCGCGGTGGGCAAACGGCCAGAGGCCCTTGCCACCTATGAAGAGGCGCGCCGCATCGATTCGTTTTTCGAGCCGCAATGGTATTGGCCGATGGTCGGCTGTGTCCTCCATGGCGAGTGCCGGTACGAGGAAGCGCTGGCGGCGCTTCTCCGGACGACCAGCGTTGCCTATTGGGTCAACGCCTACCTGGCTGCCTGCTACGCCCGCCTGGGCCAACCGGATCCGGCACGAGCGCATGCCGCGCAAGTCAGGCAGCAGCTCCCCGGCTTTTCGTCGAGCTGGTTCGTCCGCAAGGAGGTCTTCAAACTCGAGAAAGACGCACAGCACCTCCTCGACGGCTTGCTGATGGCGGGGCTCCCGCCGTGAGGACCTCCATGCGTGCCACCCGCCTCCTGGCGACCCACGACATCCGCACCGCCGACGTCCCGGTTCCCAGGCCGGCGCGCGGCGACGTGCTGATCCGCATCGAAGCGGCCGGCATCTGCGGGACGGACCGCCATCTCTTCCATGGCGAGTTTCCGTGCACGCCGCCGGTGACGCTCGGCCACGAGTTCTCCGGCATCGTGCTTGACGCAGGCGAAGCGGTCGACATCCCCCAAGGCGCCCGCGTTGCCTGCGACCCCAACGACTGGTGCGGTCGCTGCGCGGCCTGCCTGCGCGGGCGCGTGAACCTCTGCGACCGGAACGTCGCCACGGGCATCCATCGCGATGGCGGCTTTGCGGAGTATGCCGTCTTCCCGGCGCACAAGGCCATCTCGCTGCCGGCCGACCTCGATCCGCTCTACGGCGCCTTCTGCGAGCCGCTCGCCTGCACGCTGCACGGCGTCGACATCGGCGCGCCGCTGCCCGGCGAGCGCGTCCTGGTGATCGGCGGCGGGGTGATCGGGCTGCTGGCGGTGCAACTGGCGTGCCTCGCCGGCGCGGAGACGATGCTGTTGACCCGCCATCCTGCCAAGCGCGAGCTGGCGAAAATGCTCGGCGCTGCCGAGACGGCTGCGACGCCGGGCGAGGCGGCCCGCATCTGGCCGCAAGGCGCCGACCTGACGCTGGAATGCGCCGGCGTGCCCGAGACGGTCGCCGAGGCGCCGCGCCTGACGTGCAAAGGCGGCAGGATCGTCATTCTCGGCGTGCTGCCGCAGGGCCTGACGGTGCCGATCGAGCCGTTCGACCTGCTGTTCCGGGAGATCCAGTTGCATTTCGCCTTCATCAACCCGTTCACGCAGGCACGCGCGGCAGCCCTGATCAGCAGCGGCAAGGTGGCTGTGGCGCCGCTGATCTCGCGGACGATCCCGCTCGAGGCCGCCGCCGAGGCGATCGCGCAGCCGCCGGCGCCGGGCGAAGTCAAGGTCCTGGTGGTGCCGGCCTGAATTGATCGCACTGCTGCGGCTTGATCCGGCCTGCCCGGCAAGTACACTCGCGAAAAGCACCGCAACGCCACGAGGGGGAGCCTTGAAGACCAAGAAACTGATCAATGACGGCGCGCGCGCCGTCGACGAGATGCTCGAAGGCATCCTGGCGGCCCATCCCGATCATCTGTTCGCGGTCGAGGGGAGTCCGCGCTCCATCGTCGCCCTCAACGGGCCGCGCCCCGGCAAGGTCGGGCTGGTCATCGGCGGCGGTTCCGGGCACGAGCCGACTTTCGTGGGCTATGTCGGCAAGGGATTGGCCGATGGCTGCGCGGTCGGCAACGTCTTCGCCTCGCCGCCGCCTGATCCCATCGTCGAATGCGCCAAGGCGGTCAGCGGCGGCGCGGGGGTGCTGTTCATGTATGGGACCTACGCGGGCGACATCATGAATTTCGACATGGCCGCCGAGATGCTGGCGATGGACGACATCGAGGTGCGGACGGTGCTGAGCACCGACGACGTTGCCTCGGCGCCGCCCGACCAGAAGGAGAAGCGCCGCGGGGTCGCCGGGAACTTCTTCATCTTCAAGGCAGCGGGCGCCGCCTGCGACCGCATGCTTGCCTTCGATGAATGCGAGCGCATCGCGCGAAAAGCCAACGACCGGACCTACACCATGGGCGTGGCGCTGGGGCCCTGCTCGCTGCCGCAGACGCTCAAGCCGAACTTCGAGATCGGCGCCGACGAAATGGAGATCGGCATGGGCATCCACGGAGAGCCCGGCGTGCAGCGCGGGCCGTTGCGGCCGGCCGACCAGGTGGTCGACGAGATGCTCGACCGGATCCTCGCCGAGATGGCGCCGTCGCGCGGCGACCGGGTCGCCGTGCTCGTCAATTCGCTGGGCTCGACGCCACCGATGGAGCTCTACATCATGAACCGGCGGGTCGCCCGGCGGCTCGCGGACATCGGCGTCAAGACGCACGCCACCTGGGTCGGCCACTATTGCACGTCGCTGGAGATGGCCGGCGCCTCGGTGACACTGCATCATCTGGACGGGGAATTGCAGGCGATGCTCGACCATCCCTGCGACTGCGCCATGTTCCGGGCGGGACGGGGATGAGCCGCGACGCCGCGTTCCTCAAGCGCATGTTCGCCGACATCGCCGACGCCGTCGAGGCGGACAAGGAGCGGCTGTGCGCGCTCGACGGCCTGATCGGCGATGCCGATCACGGCATCGCCATGGCGCTGGGCTTCTCGGCGGCGCGCGATGCCACGGCGTCGCTTGGCGCCGATGCCGAGCCCACGGCGCTGTTCAACACGGCGGCCAAGGCGTTCCTCAATGCGGTCGGCGCATCCTCGGGCCCGCTCTACGCGACGGCGTTCATGCGGGCCGGGGCGGCGGTGAAAGGCAAGGCGACGCTGAGCGACGAAGACGTCATCGCCGCCGTCGAAGCGATGGCGCAAGGCATCCGCGACCGCGGCAAGGCGGAGCCGGGGGAAAAGACGATGGTCGACGCCTGGGCGCCGGCGGCCGCGGCTGCAGCGGCGTCGCGGCAACGCGGCGACAGCGCCGTCGTGGCGCTGCAGGCGGCCGCAAAGGCGGCGGCAGAGGGCGCCGAGGCCACCAAGCAGATGGTGGCGGCAAAGGGCCGCTCGGCGCGTCTGGGGGAGCGATCGCTCGGCCACATGGATCCCGGCGCCGCGTCCGCCGTGCTGGTGATCGAGACGATTGCGGGCTCGCTCCGCGAGTAGGCTTGGCGCCTCGCCCGGTCAGCGGCCGTCGCGGATGGTGCAGAAATAGTCGTCCAGGCCGATCTGCCCGCCCTTCATCGCCACCTCCAGGCCATCGATCCCGGGAACCTTGGAATGCGCCGTGCAAAGCGGCGAGCCGGGCGACTGCGGCAAGGGCATGCGCAAGGTCAGCGCGTCGACGCCGAGACGCCCCAGAGCATGGCTCGACGTGTCGCCGCCCGCGATGACCGCCCGTTCCAGCCGCGCCTCGGCCACCAGGCGCCTCAAGATATCGCCGAGGGCTTGGCCGACGCGGTGGCGCGCGCCGGGACTGGCGTCGATTTCGGCGCCGCGGTCGGCCTGGGGGCCCAGCGCCGTGTAGAGTATGACGCTGCTGCCCGTCGCTAGCGCGGCGAGGCCCTGCCGTGCAGCGGCGTCGACGGCGGCCTCGCGGCCTTCCCCGGCGAGCGCGACCGGGTCGACGGGGATCGCCTCGAAGCCCCGGTCGCAGGCAAACCGGATCTGCGCCTCGGTGGTCGGCGAGACGCTGCCCGAGACCACCGCCAGGCGTTCGACCGCCTTGGAGAGGCTCGAAGCTCGCGTGTCCGGCGGTCAAGCCTTCCGAAACCCATGTCGGGAGCAGGGCGTACTCGACGCCGGACGAGCCCGCGACGAAGCGGCTGCCGCCGGCGGCGCGCTGCCAGAGCAGCGCTCCCGCGCGGCGCTGCGTCGCCAAATCGGCGACGTCGAGCAGAACCATGTCGGCCTCGCCTTCCAGGTCGGGGGCCGGGTCCGCCGCGAGCCTTGCCAGGTCGATGAGCGATGAACGCAGGTTCGTCTGCCGGGAAAGGTGCACGCAGCAGATCTGCCTCGTGCATGGGCGTCGTCGGGATGCCGGCTCATCACCGGATGCCGGTCGATGCGGTAGATGACGCCCCGGTAGGCGGCGAAGAGATTGCCAAACGCCGTGTAACGCCTGAGCTGCGGCGCGCCGACGACGATCGGCACCGTGCCTTGCTCGAACACCCGACGGCCGATCTCGATGGCCCGCCCGATATTGCCGACGGTCGGGCTGGAATTGAAGGTCGAGCAGACCTTGTAGTGGCAGACGGCGCCGTCGAGCGAGCGCAGCCATTGCAGCGCCGGCGTCAGATTCTCGTCCATCCATTGCGGGCTCTCGCTGCGGCTGGTGCCGGCCAGGCCGACGGCGCGGCAGTCGGCGAACCGCGACAGCAACGCTTCGTCCGGGATGCGCAGGAACAGAACCGTGTCGACCCCGCCGAGCGACAGCGCCTCCATGACGTCGGTCGAGCCGGTGAGGTCGTCGCCATAGTAGGTGAGCAGCGGCGGCCGATCAGGACGCATTGGGATCGCCGCCGAACTTCCTGAGGGACTGTTCGAGCTCGGGATGGGTCTTGGCATAGGTCTCGAGGTCGATGCCCTCGACGGTCGCCTGCCAGGCCTGCTGCACGGCGCGCACGCCGGCCGCCGGTCCGCCCGGATGGCTGACGATGCCGCCGCCGCACAGATACATCAGGTCCAGCGTGCGGCCGGTTCGACGGTAGGTCTCCGGCGCCTGGCCGCCCCATTGCCCGGAGCAGGCGACCGGCAGCGCGCGGTCGTCGGGGCGAGAAGATCGGCGTCATCACCGCCTTGAACGACTCGACGAAGGATTGGTCCGGCTCCCAGTATTTTGCCCCGATGCCGTTGATCTGGAACTGGTCGACGCCGAGCAGCCGCCAGAACTGCTGCCAGACCTTGAAGTCCATGCCGAGGCCGGGATGCCGGGTCAGGATATCCCAGCCATTGCGATGCGCATGCATGACGAGGTCCGAGCGCTTGCGCAGGAACGCCATGCCGCCCATCCCGACGGAGTTGATGTTGACGACGGCGGCATTGCCGCCGGCCTCCAGCACGAGGTCGTGGTTGCGCATCATCTGGTCGGGGTCGGCGTGCGAGATGCCGAAGGCGTACATCACCTTCTTGCCGGTCTTCTGCTCGTGGTCGAGGATGACCGGCATGACCGCCTTCACCCGTTCCTCGAAGGGCGAATAGGCGGGGCTCATCAGCTTCTCGTCGTCCTTGATGAAGTCGACGCCGGACTCGACCAGCTCCTTCACCATCTCGGCGGTCTCGTGCGGCCGCAGCCCGAGCGCCGGCTTGATGATGCTGCCGATGATCGGCCGCCCCTCGACGCCGGTCAGCCTGCGGCTGCCTTCGATGCCGAATTTCGGGCCGGGATAGGCTCCGCGAAACGCCTCCGGCAGCTTCATGTCGACGACGCGGATGCCGGTGAGCTGCTTGATCGAGAAGGTGCCGCCGATGGCGATCGTCATCAGCGCCGCAAGGTCGGTGCCCGACCGCTTCGAGCGGGAAGCCGATCTCGACCTCCGCGCGGTTGAAGAGCTTGGCATCGCTGCCTCGGAAAAGACGGCGGGTGCGCCGGCTCGAGCGGCCTGATGCGCGAGCACGCGCGCCGCCACGCGCGCCTTCAGCTCCGGCGTCTCGCCCGGCAGGTCGACGAACGTGCCGGTCGACTGGTCGCTGGCGATCTTCGCCGCCAGCGCCTCGGTGCTGCCGGGCGTCTCGATCCGGTAGGTGAGGACGATCATTCGCTGTGACCAGCTTCCCCGTTCGCTCGTTGCTGGTATAATGAGTATGCCTGTATTGCAAGCGGATTCGGCGTCGGAGCTTGTGTCGCCGCGATGCCGAAACCTAGAATGCTCCTGGGCGCGAAGGGATTCCCCGATGGACAATCTCGAACCAATCGTAAAGCGCAAGCTCTCCGACGAGGTGTTCGCTGCGGCTGAAGCGCCTGATCACCAGCGGCGAGCTGAGGCCCGGCGACGATATGCCGTCGGAGCGCGAGCTGATGGAGCGCTTCGGCGTCGGGCGCCCGGCCATCCGCGAGGCGATGCAGGCGCTGGCCAACATGGGCCTCGTCGCGATCTCGCATGGCGAGCGCGCCAAGGTGCTGCAGCTGACCGCGCAGTCGATCCTGCGGCAGGTCGACGGCGCGGCGAAGATCATGCTGTCCTCGTCGAAGGATTCGCTCGAGCATCTGAAGAGCGCGCGCATCTTCTTCGAGCGCGGCATGGTGCGCGAGGCAGCCGAGAAGGCGACCGACGCGGATGTCGCGGAGCTGCGGTCGATCCTCGAGCGGCAGCACGCGCTGCTTGGCGATGCCGACGGCTTCATCGGGGCCGACATGGAGTTCCACACGAGCATCGCCAGGATCTCCGGCAATCCGATCTATGCGGCGGTCAGCGCGGCCATGCTGGGCTGGCTGAAGGAGTATCACACCGAGATGCTGATCTGGACCGGCAAGGAGAAGTTCACGCTGGCCGAGCACGAGAACATCATCGAGCGCATCGCCGCGCATGACCAGGCGCGGCGCCGAACAGCGAGATGGTCAAGCATCTGGAGCGCTCGCGCGCGCTCTACTCGCTCGCCGCCGCGAGCTGACGGCGTGGCGGTTCGCCGATAGGCAAGCCGCGCCACGGCGTAGGCGGTGGCAGATTCGCGAGCCTGCCGCTCGGCGATCCTCGGCGGCCTGCCACCGCGCTCGCCAGCAAGGGTTGCGGAACTCAGGACCGCTGCCTCGGCGCCGACGCGGCGCAACTGCCGATACGTCGCACTGGCGAGGGGTCCGGCGGTCAGATTGGCGCATCAAGCGCGTGGGTCCTTGCCGTCCGCCGAGACGGCGACCAGGGCGGCGAGCTCGTTGCCGTCGTCTCGACGCTGCAGCGATCTGCATGGCCAGCCATGGCCGCCAACGCCTTCGACCACATGGCCGAGCGGCCTCCAGGCGCCTTCCGGCCGACGGGCTCGTCCGCTGCCGGCAAGCACGCCGAACGGCCCGGCGAAGCGCGGTCAGCATCAGCTGCTCCAGGCCTGCCGGCGCGGTCCGCGCGGCATAGCCGACGGCCCAGGCGGCGCCGAGCAGGGCGTTGTGACGAGGGTCGCGATTGGCCATGGCGATGCGCGACAGCGTCGGGTTGTCCTTGGTCGCGCTGCCGTATGGGTTCTGGCGCATGGCGATCGTCGAAGGGCCGATGCGATAGGGCTTGTCGCCGTAGATGGCGCGCACCGAGCGGGTGATGAAGGGCAGCGCCTCGAGCGACTGCATCACGCTGACGGTCGTCGGCGGCATGGACGATCGGCAGGTGCAATGGGTCACGAAATCGAGATCGTCCGCCGGCACGCGCTTGCGGTTGAGCTCGGTGAAATAGCTGAGCATGCCGCCGCCGAGCCGGACGCCGGGAAAGGCCCGCCGGGCCGCCGCGTAGACGTCCTCGAGCGGCGGGCAATCGGGCCATGCGCTGCCGGGCGGCGTCGAACTGCCGGTCGACCGAGGGCGAGACGACGATGGCATCGAGCCTGAGCCCGGCCTCGCGCACCAGCGCCGGCGAGCTCGGCGAGTTCCGTCGTCGAGGGCGCGCTCGCAGGGCACGGCGCATTCCAGCGTCACCGATGCCGGATAGGCAGCAGCGAGCGCGGCGAAGGCCGCCATTTCGGGCGCGCCGTGGCCCTTTGGTCGGGTCGAAGTGGAGCAGCAGCGCCTGCGGCGCCAGCTCCTTCAGCGGCTCGATGCGGCCGAGGGCTGCCTCGACGTCCTCGGGATAGACGACGACGCCGATCTCCGGCATGCGCGGTCCGCTCTCGCCGACGCGGAGCCGGACCACGGCGTCGGTCGTGCGGACGGCCGGCGCCGCTTGCGACGGCACCGGTGAAGCGCAGTGTCACCGACTGCGTCATCGGCGTTCCGGCCGGCAGGACGTAGGGCCAAGGCAGCTCCAGCGGCCGGACATAGGTCTTGTAGGAGGCATCGGACCAGTTGCGCTGGTCCTCCATCTCGAACGCGTCGCCTTCCATGCGGCACTCGGCAAGCAGGCCCGGCGCAACCGGTGGGTGATCGCGCGCATCGACTTGAAGGGCTGCCACGGGTCGATCAGGTCAGGAAGCCTGGTCTGCCGCGACGGTGCCGTCGACATGCTCGACGGTGACGGCCTCGCCCGCCAGGCCGACGATCGGGTGCAGGATGCAAAAGCCGCAGCGATTGGTCTCGAAGTCGGACTCGGGCACTGCAGTCGCCGAGAAGGCGAGACTGTCCTCGGCTCCCTCGATCCGCGCCGCGATGCGCAGTTTCTCGCCGCGGGCCCCCACGCATTCCGCGTCGTAGCTCACCGTGAAGCCCGCTTCGCCCTGCTCGATCTCGAGGTTGGAGATCTTCGGCGCATAGGTTCCCCAGTCGCGGTCGCGCACGATGTAGGAGATGGCGCGGAGCACCTCGACGCCGCCGTAGCGGATGGTGCGCAGATTGCCGTTGGCAAGGTCGGCGCTCAGCGCCCCGGCGACGAGCCGGATCGGCCTCTCTTCGAGCTCGTGCGTGCCGGTGAGGAGGAATGCGTCGTTCATCCCAGCAAGTCCGCGGGACTGACAGGCCGGCCGCTGGCGGCGCTTTGATAGGCCGCCTCGACCAGCGCGAACGTCTTCAAATTGTCGGCGCCGGATGTCGACGGTTCCCGACCGGCCGCAAGGCAGTCGACCCAGTGCTGCTGGATGGCGCTGACGCTTTCCTGGATGTTGTGCCAGGGCCGCGACGCCCACGGCAGCAGGCGAGGGGAGACGTCGCGCTCGCCGGTGCCCTTCTTGCCGGTGACGCTCAGCCGGTAGCCCTGGGTCAGCCGCAGCGTGCCCTCGGTGCCGTCGATCTCGATCAGGTTTCCGGGAACGGCTCGACGGGAAGCCGCGTCGCATAGCTGCAGTCGACGATCGAGGTGACGCCGTTCTCGTGGCCGAGCAGCATGGTGGCCACGTCCTCGCCCTTGATGCGCGGGTTCACGCGCGCCATGCGGGCGGTGAGCGTCGCGACGTCGCCGAGCAGGAAGCGCGCGATGTCGAGGATGTGGATGCCGAGATCCTCGATGATGAAGCGCTCGCCCTCGGCGAGATAGGGCTGGCCGGAGAACACGTCGAAGCCGGAGCGGAAGGAGATGCGGCCGAAGAACGGCTCGCCGATCTCGCCGCCATCCAGCACCTGCTTGACCGCCTGGATCGGCGACTGCCAGCGGAAGTTCTCGTGCACCATCAGGGCACGCCGGCCTTCCGGCAGGCGGCGACCATCGCCTTGGCGTCGGCAAGCGTCGGCGCGAACGGCTTCTGGCAGATCGTCGGCAGCCCGTGCGCGGCGGCCAGCTCGACCAGCGCCCGGTGGCTGCCGACGGTCGTCGCGATGTCGACGAAGTCGAGCTTCTCCGCTCGCCATCATCTCCGCCGCGTCCGTGTAGCGCCGCTCGATGCCGAACTGGTCGCCGACGATCCGCAGCCGCTCGGGGTCGCGGTCGCAGATGGCGACGATCGAGGCGCCGTCGCGCGTCGCGCCAGCCATGCATCTGGTTGACGGCGAAGAAGCCGCAGCCGATCAATCCACCGCGCAGCTCCGCCATGGTCAGCCCGCCTTCGCCATCTGCAGCAGGGTGACGCGCTGCTGCAGCCGGCGCTGCGCCTGGTCGATCACCACGGCGACGATGATCACCAGCCCCTTGATCACCATCTGCCAGAACGAGCTCACGCCCATCATCACCAGCCCGTCCGAGAGGATGCCGATGACGAAGGCGCCGACGATGGTGCCGCCGATCGTGCCGCGCCCGCCCGACATCGAGGTGCCGCCGAGCACGGCCGCGGCGATGGCGTTGAGCTCGAAGCTTTCGCCGGTCGCCGGATGCGAGGCCATCAGCTCCGAGGAGATGATCAGGCCGACGATCGCCGCGCAGAAGCCGGAGAACATGTAGACGAACATCTTGACCATGTTGACGCGCACGCCGGAGATGCGCGCCGCGCGCTCGTTGCCGCCGACGGCGAAGATGTGGCGGCCGAGCGGCGTGTAGCGGGCCAGATAGGCGGCGGCGAGCGCCACCACGATGAGCAGCCAGACCGACACCGGCAGGCCGAGGATGCGGCCGGCGCCGAGATAGCCGAAGCCGGTGTTGCCGAGGTCGGGATTGCCGACGAGGTTGGGGAAGGTGCGGCCGTCCGACGACAGCAGCGCGGCGCCGCGCGCGACGTAGAGCGTGCCCAGCGTGGCGATGAACGGCGCGACGTTGAGCCTGGTTATCAGCAGCCCGTTGATGGCGCCGATCAGGATGCCGACGCCGAGCGTGATCAGGATGATCTCGGGAACGTTGAAATAGACGGTGTAGCCGATCTGCAGGTCGATGCCGTTCAGCACCAGATAGCCGGCCACCATGGCGCACAGGCCGACGATGGAGCCGACCGACAGGTCGATGCCGCCGGTGATGATGACGAAGGTCATGCCCATGGCCAGGAAGGCGTTGAGCGCGACGTGCTTCGACATCAGGATCAGGTTGGCCGTCGACAGGAAGGTCGGCACGGTCAGCGAGAAGAAGAGGATGACGGCGATCAGCGCGATGAAGGTGCGCGCCTTCATCAGCGTCAGCAGCAGCGAGCCGCCGCCCGAGGGCGCGCCCGAAACCGTCGCCGCGTCAGCCATGTGCGTTGCTCCCTGCCTTTGCCGGGCCATGTCCCTTGGCCGAAGCCGCGACGACCGCCGCCTCGGTCGCTTCCGCGCGGTCGAACATGCCGGTCAGCTTGCCGTTGCTCATCACGGCGATGCGGTCGGAAAGCGCCATCACCTCGTCGAGGTCCGAGGTGGCGAAAAGGATGCCCAGCCCGTCGCGCGACAGCTTGCGCATGGTGCGGAAGACGTCCGCCTTGGCGCCGACGTCGATGCCGCGGCTCGGCTCGTCCATCAGCAGCACCTTCGGGTTGGTCAGCAGCGCCTTGCCGATCACCACCTTCTGCTGGTTGCCGCCCGACAGCGACGTCACCTCGTTGTCGGGGTCGGAAACCTTGATCGACAGCTCCTTGACCATCGAGGAGACCGCCTTGCGCTCTTCGGCAGCCGCGGATGTGGAACCAGCTGGCAAACTTGCTGCAGGCTGGCGAGCGTCAGATTGCTGGCCACCGAAAGGATCGACACCAGCCCCTCGCGCTGGCGATCCTCGGGGATCAGCGCCAGCCCGCGGCGGATGCGGCCGCGTGGTGTCGCGCTCCCGCACCTCCTTGCCGTCGATGAAGATCTTGCCGGTCGCCTGGCCATGGCGGCCCATGATGCAGTCGAACAGCTCGCTGCGGCCGGCGCCCATCAAGCCGTAGATGCCGAGGATCTCGCCGGCCTTCAGCGACAGCGAGACGTGGTCGACGGCAAGCCCGCCGGTCGCCCGCGGCAGGCAGATCTCCTCGGCCCGAAACACCTCGCCGCCCGGCTTGTGGTCGTCGGCCTTGGCGAAATCCTTGGCGTCGGAGCCGATCATCTGGCGCACGATCCACTGGGTGTCGACGTTCTTCATCTCCTCCTGGCCGGTGATGTGGCCGTCGCGCAGCACGGTGATGTAGTCGCCGATGCGGATCAGCTCCTCCAGCCGATGCGAGATGTAGACGATGGCCACGCCCTGCGCGCTTGAGGTCGGCGATCACCTTGAACAGCACCTCGACCTCGGCAGCGCTCAGCGCCGAGGTCGGCTCGTCCATGATCAGGATCTTGGCGTCGAGCGACACCGCCTTGGCGATCTCGACCAGCTGCTGCTGGCCGATCCGCAGGTCCTCCACCAGCATGTCGGGGCGGATGCCGGCCTGCAGCCGGTCGAGGAACTCGCCGGCGCGCCGCTCCTGCTCGCTTGTGGTCGATGTGGAAGCCGTGCCTGGTGATCTCGCGGGTGGCGAAGATGTTCTCGGCGACCGTCAGATTGCCGAACAGGTTGAGCTCCTGGAACACCATGCCGATGCCGCGCGCGACGGCGTCGCCCGAGGAGGCGAAGGACACCTCCTCGCCTTCGAGCAGGATGCGGCCGTGCGTCGGCTTCTCGACGCCGGCGATGATCTTCATCAGCGTCGACTTGCCGGCGCCGTTCTCGCCGACCAGCACGTTGACGGCGCCGCGGCGCACCTCGAAATTGGCGCGCTTCACCGCGACGGTGCCGAAATAGACTTTCGAGACGTCCTCGAGCTTCAGGATGACGTCGTGGCCGTCGTCATTGCGCCGGCCCGATCTCGGCCTGCGGCCGGCGTCATCAGCGGCAGGTCCGAGCCCGAGCCCGGCACATAGGCGCCGAGCAGCTTGACCTGTCTTGCCGTCGAGCCCGTCGCGCGGCAGCTTCGACAGCACGTTCGCGTTGGCATAGGTGTTGAACGACTTGCCGAACTGGGCGAAGTCGATCTGGTTGGTGAAGGAGTTGAAGTCGACGAAGTCGAGCGCGTCGCGCAGCGCCGTGCCGCGCATGGCCGGGCCGATCTGGGCGCGGACATCGGCCTTGCCGTCGCCGTCCACGTCGACGTCGATCGTCGCCGCGCGCGACTGCGTGTTGGAGGCGACGATCGTGCCCTCGACGGTGGCCACATAGGTCCAGGGCGAGTTGGCCTGCTTCCTGGGGTTGCCGTATTTCTCGCCGGCGGCCTTGGGGTCGGCCTTGGCGGCAGCGGCGACCTCGGCGAAGGAGCCGGCCTTGGCCTTGAGATAGGGCAGCACCTTGGGCGCCCACATCTCCTCGACCATCCTGTCCGGATTGAACGCCTTGTGCCGCGGCTTCGGCCTTCGATTCCTCGGTCGGCGTCGGCAGGATCTTGCAGCCGGCGAGGGCCGCCAGCGGCAAGCAGCGTCAGAATGTGAAGACGGGATCTCGGCATAGTGTCGAAGCTCGAAGCCCTCGAAGGCGAAGACGCGGCCGGCCCGCCGAGGCGAACCGGCCGCGCCGCATCGGGGAGGATGCCTAGTTGGTCAGCGCGAAGGTTTCGAGCTTGGCGGCGTTGTCGCCGTTGATCAGCACGCAGTCCATCAGCTGCTTCTCTTCGGCCGGACCCTTGCCGGTCTTGATCCAGGCGTCGGCCTGCTCGACCGCCATCTGCGCCTGCGCATAGGCCGGCTGCAGCACGGTCGCCTTGATGCCGCCGGCCTTGATCGAGTCGCGCACGTCGTTGGAGCCGTCGAAGCCGACGACGATGACGTCCTTGCGGCCAGCCGCTTCGAGCGCCGCCCAGGCGCCCATCGCCATGGTGTCGTTGCCGGAGATCACGCCCTTGATGTCGGGATTGGCCTGCAGGATCGACTCCATCTTGGAGAAGGCCTCCGGTCTGGCTCCAGTTGGCCGACTGCTGCGCGACCATCTTCAGGTCCGGATACTCGTCGATGACGTCGTGATAGCCCTTGGAGCGGATGCCGGCATTGGTGTCGGACTCCTTGCCGACCAGCTCGACATAATTGCCCTTCTCGCCCATCAGCTTGACGAACTCCTGCGCGCCGAGCTGGGCGCCCTGGTAGTTGTTCGAGACGATCTGCGCGGCGGCGACGCCGGTGGCGTTGATCTCGCGGTCGATCAGGAAGGACGGGATGCCGGCATCCTTGGCCTTCTGCACGGCGGCGACGGTGGCGTCGGCGCCGGCATTGTCGAGGACGATCGCCTTGGCGCCGCGGCCGATGGCGGTGTCGATCAGCTCGGACTGCTTGTTGGCGTCGTCGTCATGCACCAGCACCAGCGTCTCGTAGCCGAGTTCCTTGGCCTTGGCCTCGGCGCCGACGGCTTCCGCCTTGAAGAACGGATTGTCGTGCGACGGCGTGATGATGGCGATCAGGTCGGCGGCATAGGCGGGAACGGCGGTGCCGAGGGCCAACAGGCCGGCCATGGCAGCAAGCGTCATTCTGCGGGTGAGTTTCATTCCAGGTCCTCCCAGTGAAAAATGCGAGTTTGACAGTGGTTTGAGCCGATCAGGTGATGCGGCGGATGCTCTCGGCGATCTCCTGCGGCTCGAAGATGCGCTTCCAGTCGTCGCGCATGAGCACCGGCTTGCCGAACTCGATCGCCTTGTTGCAGGCGTCGGAGAAGGCGCCTTCGCGCTCGCCGAAGATGACGGAGGCAAGCACGTTGATGTGGCCGAGCAGGAAATCGAGCGCGGCCTGGCGGTCGACGCCGCGGCGCACGACCTCGTCGACGCCCTCGCGCATGACCTCGAGCAGCGAGGCGCACATGGTCTCGGCCAAGCGCCGGCTCCAGCATCGCCAGCTGCTCGACGGTCACGCCGATGCGAGCGCATCACCGGCGCCCAGATGGTCTTGGCGATCGCCTCGCCCTTGGCATAGTCCGCTTCGGGGCCCTGCATCAGCGCGCTGACGATGTGCTGCTTGGCCTTGATGCCGCCGAAGTAGTCCTTCTTCGCCTCCATGTCCGTTTCGTCGTTGAACAGCGGCGGATGGCAGGGATGGGTGATGAAGTAGGTGAGGTCCGGCCGGTCCGGCAGGTGCCCGGCAGCAGGGGCGGCGGCGTCGAGCACGACCACCATCGTGCCGGGCTTCAGCTTCTTCTCGATGCCGGCGGCGACCTTGCCGATATGCGTGTCGGGAACGGCGAGAACGACGACCTCGGCGCCGGCGAGCGCCTCGTCGACGGACACGGCGTCGATGCCGAGACCGTCCTTCAGCCGCTGGCGGCCGGCGTCGCTGACTTCGACATGGCGAACTTCATAGGGCGAGCCGCGGAAATTGCTGGCGAGGCGGTAACCCATCTTACCGCCCGCCCCGAACAGGGCGACTGTCGTCATGAATCCGCTCCTCCGCAGCACCACTATCGATACTGGTATAATGAGTATACGATCATAGCGCAAGAGCCTTGGTGCGGGATCGTGCCGCCAGGCCGAGGCCGATCGTGGCTTCGGCAAGGCGAGCAAACATCGCTCTTGGAGCCGTCGAATACGTCTTTCGACGACGTCCGGTGCGCCGGTTCTCCTTTCAACGGGGCCGGCCCACATCGATCAGGTGATGCGATCACGATTGTCGTTTGCGGGTCGATGATGTTCGCTCTCACGCGACAAGCTTAGGGCGTGCCGCGTTGGGTCATTTCGTTCGGCAGTTGCAAGCAGGCGTATGGGGTGCGTGGCCCTGGAACGGGTCGACCCGGGCTGCCTACGGGTTGCCGGCGTCTCTCCTGGCAATCCCTCCAGTGCCGTCCACGACCACCGCTGCGGACCGCGCCTTCTTCGGCAATATCCAGATCCTGCGGATCATCTCCGCCTTTGCCATCCTGTTCGTTCACCTCGAGGCGATGTTCAGGGTCTTCGGCGATCCGACGCGGGTGGTGAACGTGCTGCGGTTCGGGACGGACCTGTTCGTCATCGTCGCCGGTTTCCTTTCCGCCCACCTTCTGTCCGGCGGCCGGCGAAGTTCCGGCAGCTACCTCGTCGGGCGGCTGATCAGGATCTGGCCGCTCTACGCCATCTTCACGCTGCTTGGATTCGTCTGCCAGCACTATCTGATGCACAACCACCCTGTCGCGTGGTGGCAAATCCCGCTCGACCTCTCCTTCGTGCCTTATGGGGTGGCGCCCATCCTCTATCAGACCTGGACGCTCGAGCTGATCATGGCCTGCTCGCTGGTGCTCGCGGGGTGCCTGCTCGTCTCGCGCCGCCCGGTCGAGCTGGCAGCAGCGATCATCGTCGGCATGGTGCTTGCAGGCCTCTACTACCATCCGGCGAGCCCATTCCTGGCCTTCTACGCCGATCCCGCCTTCCTGGATTTCGCGCTCGGCGTGCTGATCTTCAGGCTGCCGAGGGGCCGGCCGGCCTGGGCGCTCGCGGCGATCTGCAGCGGCTTCCTGCTGATCGTCGTGCGGCCATGGGACTTTCCGGACGTGCCGCGGTTCATCGCGCTGTCGCTCCCCGTGGGCGGCCTCGTATGGGGGGTCATCTCGCTCGACACCGGCAAGCGGCGGCCTTTCGTGGAATGGATTGCCAAGGCCACCTACGGGATCTACCTCATCCACTGGTTCGCCGACGCCGCGGCCGAGAAGCTCGTGAGGGACAGCGGCAGCCCGTGGCTCGCCGGCGTCCTGATCGTCGCGGTCCCGCTGGCGGTCACGGCCGCGGCGCTCCTGGTGCACGCCTTCGTGGAGGACCCGATCACCCGGCGGCTGACCGGAGGCCTCGGCAAAATCAGGCTCAAGGGTCGAGGCTCGCCTCGACCGGGCTGAAAGCCGGTTCGACTACGCTCCCGGCGACAATTTCGCGTCGGCTTCCCCAAAGGACAATACCCGCACGCGACGAATCCGCCGACAGTTGCCGTCGGGGAAGGTGGGACGAGGGAAGCCAGGAGAGGACCGAAGAATGAACTCAATCACCAGATGCTTGAGCGCCGCTACGATGCTCGGCGCGAGCATCATCGGGCCGTCGGCGGTCGCCGAGGCACAGGAGCAGGCGAAACCGAACATCCTGGTGATCATGGCCGACGACATCGGCTATTGGAACATCAGCGCCTACAACCGCGGCATGATGGGCTATCGCACGCCCAACATCGACCGCATCGCGCATGAAGGCGCCCTGTTCACCGACTACTACGGGCAACAATCCTGCACTGCCGGGCGGGCCGCCTTCATCACCGGCCAGAGCCCGCTCGCACCGGCCTGCTCAAGGTCGGGCTGCCTGGCGCCAAGGAGGGGCTATCGGCGAAGGACCCGACGCTCGCCGACCTGGTGAAGCCGCTCGGCTACATGACCGGTCAGTTCGGCAAGAACCATCTGGGCGACCGCAACGAGTTTCTGCCGACCGTGCACGGCTTCGACGAGTTCTTCGGCAACCTCTACCATCTCAACGCCGAGGACGAGCCGGAGCACCCCGACTACCCCAAGAACACGCAGTTCAAGCTGCGCTTCGGGCCGCGCGGCGTGCTGCGTTGCCAGGCGACGACCGTCGACGCGCCGGGCGAGGACCCGCGCTTCGGCCCATGGGGAAAGCAGAATTGCGAGGACACGGGCCCGCTCGACAAGAAGCGCATGGAGACGGCCGACGACGAGTTTCTCAAGGCGACGTCGGACTTCATCGACCGCGCCCACAAGGACAAGAAGCCGTTCCTGGCCTGGTTCAACACGACGCGCATGCACATCTGGACGCGCCTGCGGCCGGACTCGCAGGGCAAGACGGGCCTCGGCATCTATCCCGACGGCATGGTGGAGCATGACGGCCAGGTGGGCCAGCTGCTCGACAAGCTCGACCAGCTCGGCATCGCCGACAACACGATCGTCATCTACACGACCGACAACGGCGCCGAGACGTTCAGCTGGCCCGACGGCGGCACGACGCCGTTCCGCGGCGAGAAGAACACCAATTGGGAGGGCGGCTACCGCGTGCCGGCGCTGGTCCGGTGGCCGGGGCTCATCAAGCCTGAACCGAGATCAACGACATCTTCTCGGCCGAGGACTGGGTCGAGACGCTGGTGGCGGCGGCCGGCGCGCCCGGCATCAAGGAGAAGCTGGTGCAGGGCTATCAGGCCGGCGACAAGACGTTCAAGGTCCATCTGGACGGCTACGACCAGCGCGACCTTCTCTCCGGCAAGGGGCCCAGCAAACGTCGCGAGTTCTTCTACTGGACCGACGATGGCGACCTCGCGGGCCTCCGCTACGATCAGTACAAGGTGGTGTTCATGGAGCAGCCGGCCGAGGGCCTGGAAGTGTGGATGCAGCCCTTCATCCCGCTGCGGGCGCCGAAGCTCTTCAACATTCGCTCCGATCCCTTCGAGCGCAGCGAGGAGGAGGCCGGCGACTACGTGAAATGGTTCGTGGAGCACATGTTCGTCTTCGTTCCCGCCCAGGCGATCGTCGGCGAGCACCTGACGACGTTCAAGGACTTTCCGCCGCGCCAGAGGCCCGGCAGCTTCTCGATCGACCAGGCCATGGACATGCTGATGAACCAGAAGGGCAGCAACTGAGCGCGCTGATTCTGTAAACTGTCGACAGTTGACCGCCGGCTCCTCGATGGCAGCCGGCGGTCATGTCTTTGCGGTGGAGGCCTTGGCTTCGGCTAGGCCGTTCGCAGCCTCTCCCAGTGGATGGTGCGGAAGACCAGCTCGACGACGATCGAGATCACGACGATCGCCAGGACGGCGACGGCCGAAGGCACCGTCGCTGGCGAGGAGATGAACTCGCTGATCATGATGGCGAGGGCGGCGACGCATAGCAGGAAGGCGAGGGCGGGCATCCACGGCGCCGTTCCCGTTTCCTTGCGCAGCTTGATCGCTGCGATGTTGACGGCGGCGTAGACGACCAGGAAGCCGCCGCTGGTCGCCGCCGAGAGGTTGTGGATGCTCAAGAAATTCACGGCGAGCAGTGCCAGGACGCCGATGACGACGAGGCTCACCACCGACTGGCCGCGCAGCTGTCGTTGGAAGGCGGAGGGCAGCTCCTCTTGCCTGGACAGCATCACCGGCAGCTTGGCGGCGCCGAAATAGTCGGCATTGATGGCCGAAGCCGAGGCGAGGACGGCGCCGGAGGCCATGATGCCGAAGCCGACCGGGCCCAGGAAGGTGCTCGCGGCAGCCGAAACGGCAAAATCGCGCGACGCCGAGACGGCTTCGAAGCTCATATGGCCGATGGCGACCACGAAGGCGAGCACGTAGACGACGATCGCGATGGCGACGCTGCCCAGCAGCGCGATCGGCAGCGTGCGTTTCGGGTTCTCGATGTCGGCCGAAGCGTTGGAAATCAGTTCGAACCCCTCATAGGCCAGGAAGCCGAGCATTCCGGTGGCGACGACGGTCGACACGGGCGCCCAGCTCGCCGGCTCGAGCCGGCCCCAGTCCAGGTGTCCGGCGATCAGCCCGGCGACGATGAAGAGGCCGAGCACGCCGAGCTTGCCGATGTTGAAGGCGGTCTCCATCCGCTCCATCAGCTTGGCGCCCGCGAAGTTGATGAAGCCCTCGGAGTTCATCGCACGAGCCTTCCGCCGGCGATGTGGATGACGCGGTCCGCGACCTCGGCCAGGCGGAGGTTGTGGGTCACCATGACCACCGTCATGCGGCGCGTCCCGGTTCAGCGCGGCGCAGCTCGTCGATGATCTCGATCTCCGTCTGCTCGTCGAGGTCCGAAGTCGGCTCGTCGGCCAGCAGCAGGGGCGGGGCGTTGACCAGCGCCCTGGCAATGGCGGCGCGGCGCTGCTCGCCGGCCGAGACCTCCTGGGGGTAGGCGTCGAGGCAATGGCCGAGCCCGAAGCCGACCAGCAGGTCCCAGGCGGCCTGATACGCCACGCGGGGCGCGAGATGGCCTCTCAGCAGGCCCGGCAGCGCCACGTTGTCGACGATCCGCAAGGCGGGCAGAAGGCTGGCGAACTGGAACACGAAGCCGATCCGGCGGTTGCGGAAGCGGGCGATCTCCCGGTTCGGAAGGCCCCAGACGTCGACGTCGTCCAGCTCGACGGTTCCGCCGGACGGCCGGCTCAGGCCGCCGATGGCCGCCATCAGCGAAGACTTGCCGGAACCCGACCGGCCGACAACGGCGGCAAACTCGCCGGCCGGAATGACGAGGTCGATGTCGCGGATCGCCTCGATCTCGCCGCGTTCGGTCGGGTAGGTCTTGGTGAGGCCTCGCGCATGCCAGCATCGCGGTCAGCCCTCCGAGCGGACGAGGTCGTAGGGCTCGCGCGTCGTCGCCCGCCAGGCCGGCAGAAACGCGCCGGCCGCGCCGATGAGCGGTCGAAGCCAAGACGCACACGCCGGCGATGGCGAAGCGCGGTGTCCGTGCCGACCCAGACGAAGGGAACGCCGATGCTGTCGAGCGAATAGACGAGCGAGCGCTCGTAGAGGCGCATCAGGAGCAGGCCGGCGGCGCAGCCGACCAGGCCGCCCACCGCCGTGGCGATCGCGGCCTCGCTGAGCAGCATGCCGACGATCTGGCCGCGGCGGGCGCCGATCGCCTGCAGCAGGCCAAGCTCGCGTCGCCGCTCGGCGATGACGGCCGAGAACACGAACCCCGCCATCGCGGCGGTGCTCAGGAACATGATGACCATCAGCGACGAGGACGGAGTCGAGCAGCGCGCTCAGGCCGCGTCTGACCGAGGTGAGGATCGACTTGCCGGAGACGACCTTGACGTTCTTGACGTTGGCCAGGATGGCGAAGCGGACCTGCTGCTCGGTGGCGTCCGGCGTCAGCTCGATCAACGCCCCGGACACGGCTTTCGGCAGGAGCCGGCGCGCGCGTCGCCGACGCTCTTCCGGATGCCGCCGCTCATTCCGTCCATGGTCGCGAAGGACAGGAACAGGCCGCGCTCGTGGATGCCGACGGCGGTCTTTCCCAGCCGTCCATAGACGGTCACCGGCCGGCCGAACACCAGCAGCTCCGAGCCGACCGGCTCCTCGCGGCGGGCCGCCCACGATGACGTCGCCATCGGCGAAGGGGCGGTTGAGGTGCTCCTGGAGCCAGGGCTGGACGGTGATGTCGCGCCGAGGATCGAAGGCGACGAGGTCGACGAGCTCGTGTCCCGTGGCCGATCCCGGACTGATGGGTGCGGAAGACCCGCTGCGGCGCCACCCGCGCCACCCCCTTCAACCGCTCGAGCTCGGAGACCGTGTCACCGTCGAAAGACAGCTCCGACGGCTCGGCCGTGAGCAGCGCGGCGGTGATGTTGGTGAGCGCGCCGGCCGGCACCACCAGCATGTCGGCGCCCATCCGGGTGAAGCCGAGGTCCATGCTGTCCTCGATGCTTCTCATCAGCACCGCGCCGGTGAAGATGGCGCCCGTGCAGACCGCCACCGCTGCACACAGCAACAGCGTCCGGCCCTTGCGCCGGCCGAGATTCTGCAGGGCGAGGCGAGCCAGGAGCAGCCGGCCGCGGATCGTCCAGCCCGAGGCGGGTCCGTTGTCATCGACCGGCTCCGGGCGGACGCGTCCCGCCCGGGCGCCTCGGATGCGCTGCCCCTGCGGCATGCGCGGCGCCGCTAGAGCGTGCATGAACGCGTGTGCTTCATGTGCTCCAGCTCGGTCGGGATGATGACGCTGTCGTGGTGGCCGCCGGTGCTTGGCAGGATGCCGACCAGCTCGTCGGTCTGCAGCGTCGATCACCGCGATGCCGCTCGACAGCCGCTGGAAGCCGCTGAACGGCGCCAGGATGTACTTGCCGTCATAGGTGGCGGCGAGCGTCTGCAAGTCGGGTCCGATGCCCTGGATCTCCTTGCGGATGGTCCAGGTGGCCGTGTCGACGACCATGATGCCGCTGGCCGCCGGCGAGGGGTGGAGCACCGACAGATAGAGCTTCGAGCCGTCGATGGAGAACACCATGTGGAACGGGTTCGGGTATTTGCCGCGCCAGAGCGGGTCCTCGATGTGGGCCACCTTCTTCCATTTGCGCGGGTCGGGATCGCTGGTGTCGAACACCCCGCAATTGTTCTCACGCAGATTGTTCATCATGCACAGGAAGTTGCCGTCGGGCGAGAAGCCGATCTCGTGGCCGGGAGAGAAGATCTTGTCGAAGGTGATCTCCCAGTGGTCCTTGTCGATCTTCTTGACCGGGTACTGGTCCGGCGAATCCTTGTTGAACTGCACGAAGGCCGACCGGTTCGAAGCCTTTCTCGGCATCGAGGACCGTGATGCCGCCGCATAGCCGGATGACGGTCGCCGCCCAGCGGCCGCTCGGATGCCAGACGGTTCCGTCGGCCCCGCAAAGCGTCTGCGGCGAGGTGCCGGGGATCGTGCCTTCCTCGACGAACAGCTCGCCCATGGGCACCATCTCCCAGTCGATCTTCTGCCCCTTGGTGCCCTCGTAGTCGTACTTGCCGGACTTCTTGTCGGGGTAGATCTTCGCGATCTTCAGCGTTCCGCCCTTCTGCCAGCAGTCGGTCAGCTTGGCGGGGGCGTCGGGCGGCGGCGGATTGGCGGAGCTCCAGTCGAACTTCAGCGCGGCGATGACCTTCGAGGTGGTGCGGTCGAAGAGGGCGGCGATATCCTTCTGGCCGTCGGTCACGAAGTAGGACTGCGCATCGCCGGGATTGATGGTGACGTGAACGCCGAGGCCCATGCCGGTGGTCCGCGACACGTTCTCCAGCAGCTCCATCTGAGCGCCGTCATAGCGGACGCGGTAGATGTTGAAGCCCGGCCCGGGGTCCTTGATGTCGGTCGGGATGCCATAGATGAGGCAGTTCGCGCCGCCTTGCGTGCTGTTGACGAACTCGAAGCCGTGATAGGGATCGGCGCTCGGGAAGGCGCAGAGATGGTGCGAGATGGGGTTGAAGTCCCCATAGTTCCAATACCAGATCGAGGCCAGCACGCGGTTCGAATTGAGGTCGAGCGCATAGGTCCCGCCGCCCAGCTTGGTCGGCAGGAGGATCACCCACTTGCCGAGGCCGCGGCCGCCGATGTCGGCCTTCGTGTCGGCCAACTCGCGCACGATGTCGTGCGTCTGCGGGGCGGTGTAGCGGTCGCCGGCGTGCTTGAACCCCTGCTCCGAGACCGAACCTCCCTTGACCCACGAATATCCGAGCAGCGCAGCCTCGCCGGCGGCGGCCGTCCCGGCGACGACCTTCAACATGTTGCGGCGGCTGATGTCGGCCTTGCCAAGCGGCGGCGGGCCCTGGTCGGCGGGCGCCGTGCGGGCGTCGCGAACCGCCTTTTCGTTCAAGTAGACCTGGAACTCGGCGTGGTCCTTCTCCACCACCTCGTCGCGCCGCTTCAGATAGCGGGCGACCTCGGTGTGCTGCCTGCGTGTCCTCGACGGGCTCGCGCAGGCGTGAAGTCGACGAAGGCCGGTCCTTCAGAGGGGTTTTTCTGGGCTTTGGCATGTGAATCCCCCAAAATCGCGTGAATCAAACTTCGATTTCACAGGCAAAGTCTCTTGCCATCTGAGACAGTGGAAGTCAATATGCTGCTTGTGGAGCGACTGTTACTTTAGTCGATTGGAATATACGATAAATCTGGAGTGCAATTACCTAATAAGTGACGAAAATGAGTGCATATGTGAACGATAAAAGCTTTGAAACGGCAATGTTATAGTTCATACTGAACCGCTAGGCGCATTGGGATGAGCTCATGCTGACAGACCCCTTCTATGTCGCTGCAATCGCTTTGGCGCTGTCGTTCGTCGCGACCGCGGCGCGGCTCATGAACTGGTTCCTGCACAGCGATACGCGCTCGATCGCGCGGGCCAGCCGGTGGATGGTCGCGCTGTTGGCGATCGTGTCGATCCCGCTGCTCGTGACGCTCCTTCTGAACCAGAGATGGGAGGCGGCGATGGGGCTCGGAGCGCTCATGCTGTTTTCCTTCTCGCTGTTCGGATGGCGCTTCCTGCGGCGCGTTACGTCGGTGAGCGTGCTTCTCGACACGAGCATGCCGCGCGCGCTCGATCGCGCGGGTCGCAGCGCGCCGTCGACGGAAGAGCTCGCATGGCGCGCTGCCGGCGTCCTCGAGGAGTACCTGCGCTCCGTAAACGGGACGCGGGTGGAGGCCGACCTGCCGCTCGCCTTGCCGAGCCCGCAGCCCGCCGCGCCATCGCGAGCGCGGCGCAAGCGCGCTCAAGGCGCCCATCAGAACGGTGCCCACGTCGTTGGCCGAGCTGGTCGAGCGCATGAGTTCGAGCCGATGCGCTCGCCATCCTGGGGCTCGGCCGGAGGCGACGGAGGCCGATGTCGAACGCGCGCACAAGCGGCTCGCGGACAAGCTGCGGCCGGAACGCGGCGGCTCACGCTATCTCTTCGAAAGAATTCGGCGAGGCGCGCCGGGTGCTCGTCGGCCCCGCGGTCGGGACCGGCCGCAAGCCGGCCGCGCCGAGGAAGTCCGGCAGAGCTTCGCCCGGCGCCGAGCCGTGAGCGGCCATCACTGATCGCGGAAGCAGGCGATGTGGAACGAGCGACGTTCCGGCTTGCCGGCCGGATCGTAGGTGTGGACCTGCATCTTGTAGGGGTCCTGGTGGAGGCCCACGGTGATCAGCCCCGGCAAGACCGTCTCGGTCATGCCGCTGCCGATCGTTGCGGCGAAGTTCGTCTTGGCCTCGCCCTGCAGGGGAACCTTCCACTTGATGACATAGGCGTTGACGCCGTCGAACTCGCAGTGGTCGATCATATAGCCGCGGGCGACGGTGCCGTCTGCGTTGATCACGCAAGCCAGGCGCTTCTCGAACTCAGCCATTTCGTCCTCCTAGGGTCAGGTGCTTGGGGCGGGGTGCGGTGCTCCCCAGTGGGCCGTCGCGCGCCACCCGCGCTCGGCGGTCCGGCAACGGCCTGGAGGCCTCGCCGCTGCGAGCGCTTGGGGCAGGCAACGACGATCTTGGTCCTTGCCGCAACCGCCACTACCACCCTCTCAGCGTCCCATGGGTCGTCCAGCCGGACACTAGCCGAAGGTGCCAAAATTCTTGCCGAACGCGCCAAACCAGGGCCTTGGGCACAATTTTTGCGTGTATGCAGGCGTGAAGCTCGCGCGATCTGCCCACGAACTCGCAGCCCAATCTTGTCCCCTCTCGAGCGTCTACGAATGCCGTCCTCACGTGGCGGGGCCATTCGAGTGAGGATGAACGTCTCGGAATTGGCAGTCATGGCGAGCGTTTTGTCGTCAAGGGCAAGTGACAAGATCGCTGCGCCGATCAAGCATCGGGTGGCCGACCGCATTGGGGTTGCAGTCGGCAGGGCAGGCCCCGGGATGTCCCGGCGCTGCCATCTATCAAGGGGTGGGACGCGTTGAGTACTGTCGAAGCGCCGTCGGGACCTGCCGACAGCGGTATTCTCTGCCTGGTCGCTTTGTGCCATTTCCTACGGAAAGCGGCGGATGCCGATGCCATCCGGCACGACCTTGGACTGACCACCCAGATCGCCGGCCCGGACGACCTCCTGCGGGCCGCCAAGCGGCTCGGCCTCAAGGCGCGCCTCATCCGGCCCCATCCCTCGCGGCTCGATCGGCTGCCGCTTCCGGCGATCGCCGAGAAGGCCGGCGGCGGCTTCGCACTGCTGGCAGCCTGCCGGGACGACCGCGTGCTGATTCAGGATCCGCATGACGGCGTGCAGGACCTGGCACGGGAGGAGTTCGAGGCGGGGTGGAGCGGCCGGGTGATCCTGGTCACCAGCCGCGCTTTCGCTGAAGGCGTCATGAGACGCTTCGACTTCTCGTGGTTCGTGCCGGAGATCCTTCGCTACCGCGCGATCTTTGCCGAGGTTCTGGTCGCTTCGTTCTTCGTCCAGCTGCTGGGGCTCGTATCGCCGATCTTCTTCCAGCTGGTCATCGACAAAGTCCTCGTCCACAACGGCCTGACGACGCTCGAGGTGCTCGTCATCGGCCTGTCGGCGGTGTCGGTCGGCGAGGTGCTCTCTGTCGGCACTGCGCACCTACACGACCACCCACACCACCAGCCGTATCGACGTGGCGCTCGGCGCCAAGCTCTTCCACCACCTGCTGTCGCTGCCGATCGCCTATTTCGAGGCCCGACAGACCGGGCAGACGGTGGCGCGGGTGCACGAGCTCGAGACGATCCGATCCTTCCTCACGGGATCGGCCCTCACCGTCGTGCTCGACCTCGCCTTCCTGTTCGTCTTCCTGGCGGTGATGGCGCTCTACAGCCCGTTTCTGACGCTGATCGTGATCGCCTCCATCCCCGCCTATGCCGCTCTTTCGGCGTTCGTCACGCCGGCTTTCCGGCGTCGCATCGAGGAGCGCTTCAACCGCGGCGCCCAGAACCAGACCTTTCTGGTCGAAGTCCATCGTCGGCATCGAAACGCTGAAGGCGATGGCCGTCGAAGCGCAGATGCAGCGGCGCTGGGAAGACCAGCTCGCGGGCTACGTGACGGCGAGCTTTCGCACGGCCAACCTGTCCAATTTCGGCTCCAATGCCGCGCAAGCGATCTCCAAGATCGGTGACCGTGGCGACGCTCTGGTTCGGCGCCAAGGCGGTGCTGGCGGGGGACATGAGCGTTGGCCAGCTCGTCGCGTTCAACCTGCTGGCCGGCCGGGTCTCGCAGCCGGTGCTGCGTCTCGCCGCCCTGTGGCAGGAGTTCCAGCAGATCCGCATCTCGGTCGACCGCCTGGGCGACATCCTCAACGCGCCGGCCGAGCCGGTGGCAGGAAGCGGCCAGGGTTCGTTGAGCCGGATCGTCGGCGCGGCGGCGTTCGAGCCGCGTCACCTTCCGCTACCAGCCCGGCGGCCGCGAGATCCTGTCCGACGTGTCCTTCAGCGTCAGTCCGGGGGAAGTGATCGGCATCGTCGGACCGTCGGGGTCCGGCAAGAGCACCGTGGCGAAGCTCCTGCAGCGGCTCTACGTTCCGGAGCGGGGTCGCGTGCTCGTCGACGGCGTCGACCTGGCGCTGATCGATCCGCGCAGCCTGCGCCGCCAGATCGGCGTCGTGCTCCAGGAGAACATCCTCTTCCACCGCAGCGTGCGCGACAACATCGCGCTTGCCGATCCGGCACTGCCCCTGGAGAGGGTGGTCGAGGCGGCCAAGTTGGCGGGCGCCCACGAGTTCGTGGTGACGCTGCCGTCGGGCTACGACACCATCCTGGAGGAGCGCGGCGCCAACCTTTCGGGCGGCCAGCGACAGCGCCTGGCCATCGCCCGGGCGCTGGTCACCGAGCCCCGCGTGCTGATCTTCGACGAGGCGACCAGCGCGCTCGACTACGAGTCGGAGGAGGTCATCCAGGCCAACATGCGGGCCATCGCCGCCGGCCGCACGGTGTTCATCATCGCCCACCGGCTGGCGGCGCTGCGCGACGCGACGCGCATCCTCACCATCGAGGGCGGACGATTGACGGAAGAGGGCACGCATGACGAGTTGATGCAGCGTAACGGCCGGTACGCCGCGCTCTACCGTCTGCAGAGCGCGCGTCGGCCCGAGCGAAGCGGCGTAGCATGACAGACGAAACCGCAAGGCGGTCGCGCCTGAACCGCGACGAGCGCGCCTTCCAGGCGGCGGCGATCGAGATCATGGAGACGCCGGCCTCGCCGAGCGCCCGCTGGCTGATCGCCTTCATCGTGGCCTCGGCCGCCGGTGGCGCTGGTCTGGTCCTGGTTCGGCCACCTCGATACGCATGCCGAGCTGCGCGGCCGCATCATCCCGGCCGGCAAGGTCCAGGTGGTCGAGCCGCTGATGGCAGGGACGATCCGGGCCATCCACGCTCAGCCCGGCGACATGGTTGCGGCGGGCGACCTGCTGGTCGAGCTCGACCCGGAAGAGCACGTGGCCGAACGGACCAAGCTCGCCGACGGCCTTGCCGCTGCCGAGACATCGGCTGCCCGGCTGAAGGCGACGCTCGCCGCCGTCGCGCGAGGCGCGCAGGAGGATGGCGCCAACTTCCTGCCGCCGCCGAACGCCGCGGGAGGCATGGTGCTGCATCCAACGGCAGCAGATGCGCCAGTCGCTGGGTGCGTTCTGGGCCGAGCAGGCACGCCTCGACGCGCAGATCCTCGAGCGACGCGCCGAACGCGCCCGTGTCGCCGCAACGCTGGAAGAACGGCGCGGCCTGCTTGCGCTTTCCACCGAGCGGCTGAAGATCTTCGAGACGCTGGAGAAACGGGGCGTCGGCGTGCGAACCGACACCATCGGGGCGAAGCAAAGCGAGCAGAGCGAAAAGCTCTGCCGCCGCTTCCGAGGCCGGCCAGCTGAAGGAGATCGACGCGGCGCATCGCCTCGCTCGAAGCGCAGAAGGGCGAGCGCCGGGCCGCCTATCTCGACCGTGTGGCGACCGAATTCGAGCGACATGCGACCGGACGATCGACGCCCTCAAGCAGGACCTCGCCAAGGCCGAGCTGTTGGAGCGGGCCAGTCGGATCACGGCGCCGATCTCCGGCCGCGTCGAGCAGATCGCGGTGAACACGAGAGGCGAGGTGGTCGGCGCGGGCGAGCAGCTGATGATCATCGTTCCGGAGGCCATGCCGTTGGAGGTCGAAGCGATCCTGCTCAACAAGGACAAGGGATTCGTGCGCGACGGACAGCCGGTGCGCGTCAAGCTCGATGCCTTCCCATTCACCCGCTACGGCACCCTTCAAGGCAGCGTGCTGAAGGTGTCCAACAACGCCGTTCCGGCGGCCGCAACGCCGCGAGGCGGCGACGCCGGGGCCCAGGAAGCCGCAGGGCCGCTCGTCTTCCCAGTGCGGATCAGGCTTGATGGGCAGGAGATCGTCGCCGACGGCGAGCCCGTCGAGCTCGCATCGGGCATGTCGGTCACCGCCGAGGTCAAGACCGGCGAGCGCAGGGTCATCGAGTTCCTGCTCGACCCGCTGCTCGAAATGAAGGACGAAGCCTTTCACGAACGGTGAGGCTGCCTCTCATCCCAGCGCAGGTGCCTCTTCCGGGACGCTCGACGTCTGCACGGGAAGGACCAGCGTGCACCGCAGGCCGCGATCGGTGAAGCGCATCTCGGCGGTGCCGCCTTCGCCGGCCGCGACCTGCTCCAGGAGCCGAGACCCGAAGCCCTTCTTCTGTGGCTCGCCGGCGACGGACGGGCCGCCGCTTTCCAGCCAGCTCAGCCTCAGCACGTGCCTTGCCCCTTCGTCGACGATCTCCCAGTCGATGCGCACGCGGCCGCCGCTCTCGCCGAGCGCGCCGTATTTGACGGCGTTGGTGGTCAGCTCATGCATGGCGAGGGTGACGGCCATGACCTGCCGCGGGCTGAGCTTGACGATCGGCCCGGCGATCTCGATGCGGGCGTGCGGCGCCTGGACGAGCACGGAGGCATCGATGACCTCGCGCAGGTCGCCCTCCGCCCAGGAATTGCGCGTCAGCACCTCCTGGGCACGGCTGAGCGCCGCCAGCCGGGCGCCGAGCACCGTGGTGGCCTCGCCCAGGCTGGTCGAATTGCGCAGCGTCTGCTGGGCCAGCGCCTGGACGATCGCCAGGTTGTTCTTGACCCGGTGGTCGAGCTCCTTGGTCAGCAGCTGGCGCTGCTCCTCGGCGCGCTTCCGCTCGCTGATGTCGAGGCTGATCTGCACCGCGCCCACAACGGTGCGGCCGGCCGCATCGTGGATCGGCCGCGCGCTGCTCAAGAGGATCCGCTCCGTGCCGTCGGGTAGGTAGTAGGCGAACTCCTCATGGTCCGTGTGCTCGCCGCGCATGGCACGCGTCAGCGGACGATCCTCCCTCGGCACCGCGCGCCCATCCTTCATGGCGACAGTGTCGATGACCAGGTCGGGCGCTCCGAAGGTGCCATGCTCCTCCGGCGACAGACCCATCAGCTCGGCCGCGTAGCGGTTGCGGATGACCTGGCGGGCCTCCGGGTCGTAGGTGAACCAGACCGCGGCCGGCACCGTCTCCAGCACCGTCTCCAGCTCGCTGGTGCGTTTGCGCAGCATCGACTGCGCCGCCTGGAAGGCATCGCTGACCAGCGCGAACTCGGCGAGGCGCGTCTTCAGCGGCGGCACCGGCCGGCCTTCGCCGAGCGACATGGCGCGGCTTGCCAGTGCGGCGGTCTCGCGGGTGAGGCTCTTGCCGACGAGGTAGGCGAGGAGGACCGAGAGCAACATGGCCAACGCGCCCAGTGCCCAGGATGCCCCAGAAGGATTGCCAGAGCGGCGCCTCGACCACCGCCAGCGGGACGTTGGCGCCGAACAGCCACCCCGACAGCGGGGAGCGGACATAGCCGGCGAGCAGCACCTCGCCGAACTGGTTGGCGGCGACGAAGGTGCCGGACTGGCCGGCCGCCTTGTCCAGGTATTCCGGCACGCCCGGCTTGCCGGTCACCTGCTCATGGCGCTCGGACCGGGTGACGTAGACGCCGGTGCGGTCGCCGACGCCGACCACCCAGCCTGCCGGCACATGCCGCACCAGCGCGGCGTTGATGGCGCTGGTCGGGACGGTGATGGCCATGACGAGGGTGTCGCCGCGGGCCAGCGTGACGGGGCGCGCCACGGCAATGCGCGGCTCGCCGCCGCTCGGACTGGCATAGACCCCCGAAACGCGGATGCGCTTGGACTGGAAATCGGCGACCTCCTCGGGGGTCAGCGCGATCGCCGGCGGCAGGGCCGTGCCGAAGTCGAACTCCGTGTTGAGGACCTGCTCCTCGCCGAACTTGCGAAGCAGCGACGACCTGGTCCGTGCCGGCGACCAGCCGGCGCGCCTCGGCATGCAGCTCGGAGAAATTCGCCTCGGCGAGCTCCGAGGAGCGAGCAAGGCCGTCCAGCCGCGTGATCACCTGCTCGAGCTCGCCGTCGACCACCGCGGCGGCCTGGCGGGCCAGCTGGACCGCGGCCTCGCGGTAATCCTGCTGCTTGGCCATGGCGAAAGACATCAAGCAGATAGGCCGCAAAGGCCCACACAGGGACGACCGCGACCGCGATCAGGCCGAGCAGGTAGGTGCGCGCGCGATAGCGATGGCTGGCCGGCTTCGACGTGTGGCTTCCCCCCGGTGCATGCCCCAAGGTGCCCAAAACGGGCCCGAAGGCTTTGCTCCGGCCCGGACAGCACCGGAGTGAGCCGGGCTCGCCACCCCGGCCAAGCTCAGCGTACACCGCGGGTCGGCTGAGACAAGCAGGAAATCGGGTCGCGCAGTTCGGCGGTCCGGACCGGTCGTCAGCGCGCCGGGAGCAGGTTCAACCGGCTGCCGGGAGGCCCCCAGGGCGTGGCTGTCAGGTCACGGCCTCGAGTGCGGTCCGGCGGTCAGTGCGTCGGATGGCGGCGCGGAAGCGGTCGAGCAGCTCCCGGTTCTCCTCCTTGAGGAGCGTTTCGAGCATCGCGCCGGCGTTCGTGCAGTGGAACATGCGGGACGCCCATGCCTCGGCGCCGCCGGCGTTGCGCTGCTCGACGCAGCGCTCGAAATTCTGGCGTGCCTGCCGTGCCTCGAGCCTGAGCTCGACCAGCTCATTGCGGATCTCGGCGCGCTCGGCATTGGTCAAGCGTCGGCAGAACAGGCCCATCGGAACCCTCCTGAGGTCGACCCACAGGTAGGGGCTCCGCCCCGCGCCATCTTGCTCCCGACTGCCAAAAACTTGCCCCTCGAGGCCGGGCGGCGCCCGAAACGCGTCGTGGTTTGCGCTGGCGCTTTTGCTCGTCGGACGAGGATAATCGCGTCGGAGCTTGGCGTTGCGGGAAGGAGCCCCCTCATGAAACGGCTTTTCATCGCCACGGCGATCTGCCTGACCGCTTTCGGTGCCGCGGCCGATCCCTCCATCCCTGCCGCAAGCAGGACGTGCAGCGAGGTGCAGGCCGAGCTTCAGGCGGCCGGCTCGGCGATCGTCCACTTCCGCACGCCGGCCAGCAGCGCCCTGCCGCGCTACAGCCGCTATGTCTCCGATGGGCGCTTCTGCGATTCGCGGGAGATCGCCATCTACGCCAGCGTTCCGACCGCCGACCGGCCGGCATGCCCGGTCAGGAAGTGCCGCGCCGTCTACTGACGGCCGGGCAGGGCGTCACAGCTCCGGTGGCTCGGGAAGCGCGATGCCCTTTTTCCAAGCCGCCTTGGCCTGGTCGATCTGCCCCATCGCCGTGTGGGCGTGGTCGAGAAACTCGTACCACCACTTGGCGTGCACCGGGTCGTTGACGATCTGGGCCTCGCGCCAGCTCGACCGCTTCCGCCCACTCTCCGGTTCCGTTGTAGGCGTCCTTGAGCGTCCGGAAATATGACCTGTTGTACATGTGAGGCTCATGGGTGGCGGCGAAGATGGCCCATTCGAGCGCCTCGTCCAGCTCGCCGGCTTCGCGCATGACCCAGCTCAGGCTGGCGTGTGAGACTGTGTCGTACGGCGCCATGGCGATCGTTGCCCTGGCTTCCGTGACAGCCTCGTCATGCTCGTTGCGGTAGGCGTGCAGCAAGGCGCTCAGCCAGTGCCGATACCATTCGTCGAGGCGCGACCGCTTCGGCAGCTTCTCGGCGGCGGCCCAGAGTTCCGCGGCCTTGGCGACGTCGTCGTGAGCATCGAGCTCGTAGATCATGACCTTGTAGCGAAGCAGGGCCGATTGCGGGAAGCGTGCCAGTCCCTGCCTTCCAGGTCTTAGCGGCGGGTTCGGCCCTGCCCTGGAGCATGTCCACATGGCCGAGCGCGTAGTAGTCGAACTCGGTCCGCTCGGCTTCGGGCTTGGCGCTCGCGATGCGATCGTATTCCTGGCGAAGGATGCCGGTCATTCCGCCGAGCTCGTTGCGGAGCCGGCTCGCGACCTTGGTCTGCAGCGCAACGGGGTCGCCCAGCGGCTCCTCGATCTGCAGGACCTTCAGGTGCCGGTCGGTGTCGCCGCGGATGAGCTGCATCGTCACGGCCGCCTTTCCGCCGCTGCGCCTGACGCTGCCCTCGACCACGAACAATGCCCCGGTTTCCTTGACGATCTCCGGCACGGGCCTGCCGGCATAGGCGAAGGAGGACGTGCTGGAGACGACCTCGAAATCCGGGAAGCTGGCAAGATCGGAAATGAACGCCTCCGCAATGCCCTTGCCCAGATCGCCGAGCGAGGCATCGCCAGTCAGATCCTGGAACGGCAGGACGATGATCACCGGAACGCCCTGACTTTCGGACTTCGGCGCCACGGCGCCGGTCGCCGGGCGGCCCGGCGACGAGCGCTGCCGTCTCGACGGGCAGGGCGGTCGGCGGTGGCTCGCTCGCCGCCACCGAGGGCGCCGAGGCGACGGGCCAGAGGTCCGTCCGGACGACCCCGTAGGCCACTCCGGCCGCCACCAGCAACAGCAAGGCCGCGAGGGCCGCCCATTGCCTGCTTGCCCATGGCCTCAAGGGCTTTCGGGGCTGGTCCTGGGCGATGGCCACGCTGTAGACGGCCACCGGCTTGGCAATGTTCTTGAGATGGACCTCGCCGCGGGGCTCGAAGCGAAGCGGCACCTTCTGCCTGACATGACCGAGGACCGCCTTGGATATGCAGACGCCGCCCGTGTCGGCAATCTGCTCCAGCCGCGACGCGACGTTGATGGTGTCGCCGTGGCGATCGTCGCCCTCGACGATGACGTCGCCGACGTGCAGCCCCATGCGGACGTCGATGCGCCTGTCTGCGGGCAGGCCGTCGTTGCGCTCGGCCATCTCGCGCTGCAGCGAAACGGCGCATTCGACGGCATCGACGACGCTGGCGAACTCGGCCAGCAGGCCGTCGCCGGTCAGCTTGAAGATGCGTCCATGGTGGGCGGCGATCTCGGGCTCGAACAGACCCTTGCGGTGAGCGAGCAGGCGCTCGAAGGTATCCGCCTCATCGTGCTCCATGAGGCGGGTGTAGCCGACGACGTCGGCTGCGAGAATTGCGGACAGCCTGCGTTCCATCCCCCCGTCCTTCGGGCCGGTCAAGGGTCCTGGCTCACCCACCCATCATAGTCGCGATGCGGGCCGGAGCAAAGGCCTCGGCACCTTGCAGGCCCGGGCCTCCCGGGGCGTGGCTCAGACGATCACGGCGGTGTGCTGGGGGTCCGGGACGTCCTTCTGTTGCGAGAGGAACTTCAGGACGATGGTCTTGGCCAGCACGACGCTGGTTCCGTCGCGGACTTCGGCCTCTTCGCCCTTTTTCAAAGCTCGGCCGTCGACTTCGGTGAGCTGGGACGACACCGAGCGCAGCACGAACCCTTCGGGACGGCGCCGCAGCTCGAAGTGCCAACGGCTGACCATGTTGCTCAGCTGCTCTTCGGCCAGCTTGATCACGATGTCGTTGGCCTTGGCGCCATCGAGCTCGGCGATGCGACCGAAGCTGATCGTGTCGAGCGCCGGCAGCGGCAGCTTCTCGCCGCTGTTTTCGATGCAGACGAATTCCGGAAAGCGCGACGGATCCCACCAGATGAGCTCCATCAAGGCCACTTTCTGCTCGATTCCTTCGAGTTTCACCGGCTCCAGCGGTTTGCAATGCATGCGCAGGGCGCTCGGCAGCTCGAAGAACACCGGACGGGTGATGCGGATCTCGCCCGGCCGCGCCGAGCTGGCGACCCGCGAGCTGAGGTTGACCGCGTCGCCGGTCACCACCACCGAATCCGTCAGCACGCTGCCCCAGTGGATGCCGATGCGCAGCGCCATCTGGTGCTCGCGCGGGCGCTTGAAGTTGTCGGCCGAGATGCGCTGGCTCAGCTCGGTCATCGCGGTGCAGGCGGGCTCGACCTCGTCGAAGCACAGGAAGGCGCCATCGCCGGCGGTGTCGACGATGCGGCCGCCGCGATCGGCCAGCACGCCGTGCAACTGGTCGATATGACGCTGCTGCAGGCTGCGGCCGGCCTCGTTGCCGAAGCGGGCGAAATAGGGCGTCGAGCCGACGATGTCGGAAAAGACCAGCGTGGCGTGGCGCTGGAACTTCTTCTCAATGAAGTTGGACAGCTTTGCCTGAAGCCGGATCGCCTCGGTCAGGGTCAGGGTCTCCAAGTCCACCATCGTGCCGGGAGTATACCAGCGAGCGAACAGCCCGTACAAGCATGACGAGCGGCGGATTGCCGGGGTGACCGCGGCTCGTGCGCGGTCACCTGCCTTGGGGGAACCCTGTCATCCGTTGTCGCGGGCGAGCGCCGCGCTGCAGCGCTCGCCTAGTAGCAGGGCGGATACGGGTAATAGCCGCACTGATTGGACGGGTATCCGTCGTTCGCCCAGTAGCCGGGCCATGTCGCTGCAGCGCCCACGGCCAGCCCGGTCGCCACCGGCGCGCCGGCATACCAGGCGCCGTGATAGACCGGCGCGTGCCAGTAGGTTCCGTGGTCGACATTGCCGCCGCGGTCGTAGGCGAACCCGGCATCGTAGGAACCCCGGGCGTAGCCATTGTCGCCGAACCGCGCGCCGCCCATCCGGTCCGCGCCGCCCATGCCGCCCATGCCACCCATGCCACCACGGAAGCCGCCGAAATCGCCGCCTCCGGCAAAGCCACCTCCGCCAAAGCCGTGGCCACCGAAGCCACCGCCGCCGCCGAAACCGCCCCCGCCGCCTCCGCGGTCGATGAAGAGGGCTGCCGGTCCGTCAGACCCGGTCAGGCTTCCCTCGAGGACGGAAACCTCGAAGGTCAGATTGCCGCCGTCCAATTTGGGCTTTCGCAAGGTCACGACCGCGTCGCTCACCTTCGAGCCGTCGCCACCCAGCACCGAGATCGTGGCGTTGGGCGGGTCCTTGATGAAATTGTCGGCGCCTTCGTCCCATTGCATGATGAACTGCTCCGTCGTCACGTGACCCGCCGCCCGCACGGGGCGGTCGGCGAAGACGATCGAATTCGCCGCCACGCCGGTCATGGTCAGCTTGTCGCCCTGGAGGCTCGCGCCAGCCGAATTGACGACGAAGAGCGACGGCACCGGTCCGGTCGCGGTGACCACGCCGATGGTCTTTTGAAGCGGAACGTTAGGTTGTCCTGTAGTGTCCTGCGCCAGCGCCGCGCCGGCCGCGGCGGAAAGGACGCCGGAGATCAAGGTAAGGCATGCGAGTTTTTGGGTGAACATGGCGGTGGTTTCCCTATTTTTCGCACAGTCTCGACTTGGAGAGCCTGGGATCGCGAGCCGAGCATTCCGTTGGGTGAACTATACTCGGGATGGACCGGCGCTGTATTGTCCTTTGGGGAAGGTGATGGCTGGCCGAAAGCAGCGAGCCAAATCTGTGCCCGATCGACGCGGACTTGCTCTCCTAACGGACTCCGCAACCCTGAATGCTGCAAAAAGAAAAGTACTCTTACACAACCAATGCACGAAATCTGCTTGTGGATAAGTGCTGTTCTTGTGGAATGGCGCGCTTGACTAGCTTGACAGGTTCTTGGCGAACAAATACGGAACCCTCAGACAGCAAGGAAACCCTCAATGTGAAGAGGATAGAACCTTGCCGTCTAGACGTACCCCAAAGATCAAGCCGCGATCTCAGGACGATCTCACGTGGAAGCGATGGTCTACGGAATGTCCGTGGCCGCGGTTCCCACCATCGCGGGCTATGTGATGAAATGGCTTGAGCTACTGTTCTGAGGCGTCGCTGCCCCGAAACCAAGGTCTTGGCTGGCGCTGCCCCGTAGCGAAGGCACCGAAACTGCTGCCTAGCTGAAATCAACTAAGGCTCTGAAATTGCTGGCTCCCCGGGCCGGATTCGAACCAGCGACCAACCGGTTAACAGCCGGTTGCTCTACCGCTGAGCTACCGGGGAACAGAAGCGCTCGCGTGAACGAGGGTGGCCTATAGCAACCTGTTTCCGCTTTGCAAAGCGGCATCGGCCAAATTTATGGCCGCGGCAGGGGCTGCCCCTCGAAATCCCGGCCCGGCTGCCTCATATGGGACGGGACCGGCCCGGCAAGGGGCCTTCTGCGCCGCCGACCAAGCAGGAGCGATCGACCGAGCCCATGACGCCACGCGACACATCCCGGGAAGCCGGCCCGCCGCCGAAGATCGCGCTGTTCGGCCGCGAGTTCGCCATGCCGCGGTCGCGCGGGCATGCGCGTCGCGCTCGGCGTCGGGCTGGTCATCCTCGGCATTTTCGGCTTCCTGCCGATCCTCGGCTTCTGGATGGTGCCGCTCGGCCTCCTGGTGCTGTCCTACGAATTCCACGTCGTGCGCCGGCTGCGGAGACGCTTCCAGGTCTGGTGGGAGAAGCGCCGCCGCCAGCGCGAACAACGCTAGGCGCCGCCGCAAGGGTTAACGAAGCGCCTCGCGGGCGGTCCGGATTGATCCTTTTCTGCAACAGTCGCAGCGCAATCCGACTGCGCAGCCGGCGTTCTGGGCGGGAATGCCCCCAGGCGGGCAGTGGTCTGCTTGACGCGAATCCGACCCTCACCTAATGAAGCCGAGATTGAGCGCGCCGTGCGGCGAGGCCTCGTGGCGGAGTGGTTACGCAGAGGACTGCAAATCCTTGCACCCCGGTTCGATTCCGGGCGAGGCCTCCACGCCACGGCGGGAGGCCGGGGAGGGGAAGAAAGGGAGAGGAAGTGGAGCGATCGACGGTGACGAGGGACGATTGATCGACGAGACCATGAATGCCGATTTTTCCGAGATGCGTCTGAAAATGATCGACGGGCAGATCCGCACGACGGACGTCACTCACTCCGGCATCCTCTTGGCCATGGGGGCGGTGCCTCGCGAGGCGTTCGTCGCGCGCGACCTGGCCGCTCTCGCGTATATCGACGAGGATCTGCCGATCGCCGAAGCGTCCGCCGTTTCGCCGGCCCGATTCCTCATGGAGCCGTCGCCCTTCGCCAAGCTTCTGCAGCTCGCCGACGTCCGGCAAGGCGACGTGGTGCTGGTGATCGGCGCGGGCACCGGCTACTCGGCCGCCGTGATTGCCCGCCTGGCGGCCTCGGTCGTGGCGCTGGAGTGCAACGCCGAGCTGGCCGAACAGGCCCGGCTGGCGCTGTCCGAGCTCGGAACGGCAGAGGTCTCGCTGGTCGGCGGGCGGCTGCAGGACGGCTGGGCGGAACGGGCGCCGTTCGACGTGATCTTCATCGAAGGGGCCGTCGATGCGGTGCCGGAGGTGCTCTTCGACCAGCTCCGCGAGGGCGGGCGCCTGGTCACGGTGGAGGGCCGCGGCAATGCCGGTGTCGCCCGGCTCTACCTCAAGGACAACGGTTTCGTAACGGGGCGTCGCGCATTCAATGCGGCGGTCAAGCCGCTGCCGGGCTTCGAACGGGCAGAGGCTTTCGAGTTCTAGGGGCCTTGCGCAGAATGACGTCAGCAACCATTCTGCGCGAGATGACGATCGGGTTGCTGGGTGAAATGAACCGGGCGCAGGGTGACGCCCGGACGGGGGCCAGGGTGGTCCGGGGAACCTGCAGGTTGGGTGGCAGGGCCGGATCCTCCGAAGCAAATGAGAGGGTTCGTCGTGTCCCATTTCCGTAACCGTATCCTTGCGGCCCTGCTTTTGTCGGGCGCGGCGCTTGCGCCGCTCGGCGCCTCGGCCGAGACGATCAGCGGCGCGCTGGCCAAGGCCTACCACCTCAATTCGCAGCTCAACTCGGCGCGCGCCGGGGTGCGCGTGACGGACGAGGGCGTGGCGATCGCCAAGTCCGGCTACCGGCCGATCGTGACCGGCAGCGGCAACATCGACTATTCGCGGACCCGCACGAACACCGATTTCGGCAACGCGACGACCAACCTCACCACCGGCTCCTTCGGCGTGCAGATCCAACAGACATTGTTCGACGGCTTTCAGACCCGCAACAACGTCAATGCCGCGGCCGCCCAGGTAAGCGCTTCTCAGCAGAGCCTGCGCAACACCGAGCAGAACATCCTCTTCAACGCCGCGTCCGCCTATATGGACGTCATCCGCGACCGCCAGATTGCCGTCCTGCAGGAGCGCAATCTGGAGTTCCTGTCCGAACAGGTCAGGGCGGCGCGATCGCGCTTCGAGGTCGGCGAAGGCACCCGCACCGACGTTGCCCAGGCTGAGGCCAGCCGCTCCAGCGCGGTCGCCCAACTCGCTCAGGCGCGAGCACAGGCGCAGTCGAGCGAGGCGATCTACCTTCAGGTGGTCGGCGAGCAGCCGCGGTCGCTGAGCCCCGCCTCGCCCCTGGCCAAGCTGCTTCCGCGCAGCCTGCCGCAGGCCGAGGCCATGGCCGGCGAACAGCATCCGGCCATCCTGGCGACGCTTCATCTCGTCGACGCGGCCGGCTTCAGCGTCAAGTCTGCCGAGGGCGCACTGCTTCCGCAGCTCTCGGCCAATGCCGGCATTTCCGAGAACTTCCGCGAGGAAAGCGGCGGCGATGCCGATGTGCTCGATTCGAGCGACTTCAACTCGACCTCGGCCGGCGTCGGCCTGCAGCTGACGGTGCCGATCTACCAGGGCGGCCGCACGTCCGCCATCGTGCGGCAATCGAAGGAATCGCTGGGTCAGGCGCGTATCGAGGTCGATGTCAGCCGCGACCAGGTGCGAGCAGCCGTCACCTCTGCGTGGGCTCAGTACAAAGCCGCGCTCGAAGGGGTCTCGGCCAACCGCGAGCAGGTTTCGGCGCAGCAGCTCGCGCTGAACGGCGTGATCGAAGAGCGCAATGTCGGGCAGCGCACGACGCTCGACGTGTTGAACGCCCAGTCCGACGTGATCACCGCGCAGAGCAACCTCGCGACCTCGGAACGCGACGCCGTCGTAGCGAGCTATGCCATCCTTTCGGCGGTCGGGCGCCTGTCGACGAACACCTTGGGTCTCAGGGTCACCGAATACCGGCCCGAGGAGCACTACAAGGCCGTCAAGGACAAATGGTTCGGCCTGCGCACGCCTGACGGTCGCTGAGCCTCCCCACAAGCTTGTGAGAAAGCGCTGATGCCCGCTTGCGGGGGATTCAATCCTGCGCGCCGCTGAGCTACGCTCTTGTCATTGATTCGGCAGCCGTTTTTCGGGCGGTGTCGACAAACGCGTCACAAAGGCGGCGAATGTGACCATGGCACAGGCAAGCAGCGTGCAGCGCGAACCGTCGATGGAGGAGATCCTCGCCTCCATCCGGCGCATCATCGAAGACAGCGACACCCAGCGCCAGGAGGACGAGGTCAACGCCTCGGCCGCGCGCGACAGCCGCGACAAGGGCAGCGTCGAGCGACCGGACCGGTCCGCTCGCGTGGTCGAGGTGGAGGCGTTCCGCGCCGAAGCCCGCTCCGTCACGGAAAGCGGGCCTCAGAGCCCCGACGCAAGGGTGGAGCCCGAGCCCGCAGCGCTCGTCGCCGATGACACTCCGCCGGACGTGGCGGCGGTGGAAACGCCCGTCGCGGAGGCGCCGGTCGTGCCTCGGACTCTGGCCGAGGTCCAGGCCGCAGTGGCCAAGGAAGCGCTGACCGAAGGCGCTGCCTTTGCGGAATCAAGCTTTGACGAGGCTGCCCAAACCGTTGCGCCGCCCGAAGAAGCCGCGCCCGGCGAGATGGCGCTCGAGCTCGACATCGAGCGGGAGCTCAACGCGTCCGCTCTGGAGCTGGAACGCGCGTCCGAGGCGCTCCGCGCGGCGGCTCCGGCGACGCCGGCGCCGCGTCGAAACGCATCCTGAGACGCGCGGGGCCCCGGCTGCGATCCTCTCCGACTTCGCAGGACGGCAAGTGGCGGCGGCGTTTGGCGAGCTGACGGAGGCTTTCGCCTCGACGCGCAAGAAGTCGTTCGACGAGCTGGCCGAGGAGATGATGCGGCCGATGCTGCAGGAATGGCTCGACAACAATCTGCCGATGCTGGTCGAAAGGCTGGTGCGGGAGGAGATCGAGCGGGTGGCGCGCGGCGTCCGCTAGTCGGCGGCTTCGCGCCTGATCGTCGGGCTTCCTCACGCTTGCCGTGGCCGCCCACCCTGGGGCGGCAGAGGCGCAAACGGAGCGGCCGGGATGCCGGTCGCCGCAGCTGCGAGAGTTGACTCGCTTCCCCGCTTGCGCTTACCAGCGGCCGACGCTTCCCAGACCGCGGACAGTTCCATGCTTGATAAGACCTACGACGCCAAAGCCGTCGAGCCGAAGATCGCTCGGCTCTGGGAGGACTCGGACGCCTTCGCCGCGGGCGCCGGCGCCGCGGAGGGCGCCGAGCCCTTCGCCATCGTCATTCCGCCGCCCAACGTGACCGGCTCGCTGCATATGGGCCATGCGCTCAACAACACGCTGCAGGACATCCTGGTGCGCTTCGAGCGGATGCGCGGAAAGAACGTGCTGTGGCAGCCCGGGATGGATCATGCCGGCATCGCCACGCAGATGGTGGTCGAGCGCCAGCTCATGGAGCAGCAGGTCCATAGGCGCGATCTCGACCGGCAGGACTTCATCGACCGCGTCTGGGAGTGGAAGGCCCAGTCGGGAGGCATCATCGTCAACCAGCTGAAGCGCCTCGGCGCCTCCTGCGACTGGTCGCGCGAGCGGTTCACCATGGACGAAGGGCTCTCCACCGCGGTGGTCGAGGTGTTCGTCACCCTCTTCAAGGAGGGGCTGGTCTATAAGGACAAGCGCCTGGTCAACTGGGACCCGAAGCTTTTGACCGCGATCTCCGACCTGGAGGTCGAGCAGCAGGAGGTCAACGGCCAGCTCTGGCATTTCCGCTATCCCCTGGCGGGCGTGCGCTTCGATCCGGAGGACGACAAGACCTTCGTCACGGTCGCGACGACGCGGCCGGAAACGATGCTGGGCGACACCGCCGTCGCCGTCCATCCGGACGACGCCCGCTACCGGACGATGGTCGGCAAGCAGGTCGTGCTGCCGCTCGTCGGCCGGCTCATACCGATCGTCGCCGACGCGTATTCCGACCCGGAGAAGGGGACCGGGGCAGTGAAGATCACGCCTGCCCACGACTTCAACGATTTCGAGGTTGGGCGGCGCCACCGGCTGCGCGCCATCAACGTCATGACGCCCGAGGCGAAGCTGACGCTGATCGACAACGACGACTTCCTGGAGGGCTCGACACGCCTCCTGAGGTCCAGTCCCGCTTTGCGGCGCTGGAGGGGCTGGACAGGTTCGAGGCGCGCCGCCGCGTCGTCGAATGGATGGAGGAGGGCGGCTACCTGGCCGCCGTCGAGCCGCACAAGCACATGGTGCCGCATGGCGACCGCGGCGGCGTGCCGATCGAGCCGTTCCTGACCGACCAGTGGTACGTGAACGCGGCCGAGCTCGCGCGCCCGGCGATTGCCGCGGTGAGGGAGGGGCGAACCAAGTTCGTCCCCAAGGCATGGGAGAAGACCTATTTCGACTGGATGGAGAACATCCAGCCATGGTGCGTCTCGCGGCAGCTCTGGTGGGGACATCAGATTCCGGCCTGGTATGGGCCTGACGGCCACGTCTTCGTGGAAAAGACGGAAGAGGATGCGCTGCACTCCGCCATCCAGCACTACATCGCCCATGAAGGGCCGATGAAGGCGCTGGTGGAGGACATGCTGGAGAACTTCCGGCCGGGCGAGATCCTGACCCGCGACGAGGACGTGCTCGACACCTGGTTCTCCTCGGCGCTGTGGCCGTTCTCGACGCTGGGCTGGCCCGACCGCACGCCCGAACTCAAGACCTACTATCCGACCAGTGTCCTGGTGACCGGCTTCGACATCATTTTCTTCTGGGTTGCCAGGATGATGATGATGGGTCTTCATTTCATGGACGAGGAGCCGTTCCACACCGTCTACGTGCACGCTCTGGTGCGCGACAAGAACGGCGCGAAAATGTCGAAGTCCAAGGGCAACGTCATCGATCCGCTGGAGCTGATCGAGGAATACGGCGCCGACGCGCTGCGCTTCACGCTCGCCATCCTGGCGGCCCAGGGTCGCGACGTGAAGCTCGACCCGGCCCGCGTCGCCGGCTACCGCAATTTCGGGACCAAGCTTTGGAACGCCACGCGCTTTGCCCAGATGAACGGGGTGGCGCGCAACGACGCCTTCTGGCTGCGGGACGCCAAGCTCACCATCAACCGCTGGATCCTCACCGAGCTGACGCGGGCGACCCGCGACGTCACCGAGGCGATCGCCGCGTTCCGGTTCAACGATGCCGCCGGCGCGGCCTATCGCTTCGTCTGGAACCTCTTCTGCGACTGGTACCTGGAGCTGTTGAAGCCGGTGTTCATGGGCGAGGACGCCGCGGCGAAGGCGGAGAGCCAGGCCGTGGCGGCCTTCGTGCTCGACGAGATCTACAAGCTGCTTCACCCGTTCATGCCTTTCATGACCGAGGAGCTTTGGGCGCGCACGGCCGGCGAGGAGAGAGCGCTCGACGCTGCTTTGCCACGCGGCCTGGCCGTCGCCCGAATTCGAGGACGCGACGGCCGCGAGCGAGATCAACTGGCTGATCGAGCTGGTGTCCGGCATTCGCTCGGTGCGCTCCGAAATGAACGTGCCCCCCGCTGCGGTCGCGCCGCTGGTCGTCGTGGGAGCCAGCCGGACCACGAGCGACCGGCTGGTCCGCCATCACGCGGCGATCGCCAGGCTGGCGCGGGTCGGCGAGGTCTCGCATGCGGCCGAGCCGCCCAAATCGTCGGCCCAGATCGTCGTCGACGAGGCGACGGTCTGCCTGCCGCTGGGCGCGCTGATCGACATCGACGCCGAGCGGCAGCGCCTGACGAAGGAGGTTGCCCGGGTCACCGAGGAGGTGGCGCGCGTCATGGCCAAGCTTTCCAACGAGCGTTTCGTCGCCAATGCGAAGGAGGACGTGGTGGCTGCCGAACGCCAGAAGCTCGCCGAGTACCAGGAGGCGCAAGAGCGTCTGCAGGCAGCGCTGGCGCGGGTCCGAGACGCCTGAGGCCTTTTCCGGCCCGCGGAATCGTCTTCAACCGCCGCGGGCAGGAGACGCCCCTGCGGCGCCGGGTCACTGGCTTCCCTTGCGCCATATGAGAAGCGACGCGGATTTTGTGCCGCAATGTGGCCATAATGTAACAACCCAGCCGTTTGGCCTCGAAACCCCCGGTTTATAAGGGGTTGGCGCCTGTATGGACGACCCCGGCCGCGTTTTTGCCTCGCTTTCCGACCGCTCACGGCCTCCCATGCGTGCGGCTCATAGCCTTGCTTGGGCTCTCGTAAACCTCTTGGAAGTAAAATGCCGGTTGCACGCCTGGAGCGAATTCGCTCTAGCTGGCAAGGAGTACCGGGGAGAGAGAGATGATCGGTTCGCGTTTCAAGTCGCTGCTCGTCGCTGGCTGCGCGGTCGGGGCGCTGACGGGGGCGGCCGAGGCGGGTGGCTTCGATCGCGGCGGCGTCAACATCGACATGCTCTGGGACGAGAGCCCTTACGCGGCCGAGGCCGGGCTGATCTTCGTCAACCCGCAGCGCACCTTTAACAACGTGCAAAGGCTGGATCGTCCGCCGTTCCCGGTCGCCTTGTTCTCGCCGTCGGTCGATGTGGACGACGACTACACCGTGCCGCGGGTCGGCTTCAAAGCGAATGTGTTCGAACCGGTCGACTGCCTGGCGACCTATACCCAGCCCTATGGCGCCGATACCCAGTACGGCACCAACAACGCCTACTCGCCGACTTCGGTGGAGTTCAACGTCAACACGAACGACTATGGTCTGACCTGCTCTTACAAATGGGGCGTGGGCAAGGGCTTCGCCCGCGTCATCGGCGGCGTCTCCTATCTCGACGTCGATGCCTTCCAGTCGCGCCAGACGCTGCTCGCCCTCGGCAACCAGGGCCTTGGCGTCTTCCGGCTCTCCGACGATGCTTGGAGCTGGCGGCTCGGCGGTTCCTACGAAATCCCGGAGATCGCGCTGAGGGCGAGCCTGGTCTACAGCGCCAAGTACGACCTCGACGGGCTGGCCGGCACCGCGGATACGACGGGCTTTGCGGGCGGACGCCTGGGGCCCGCCGGTCCCCGGTTCCTGGGCGTCTTCGACGTCACCGCAGCCACCGAGATCCCGCAGGCGCTCGATTTCAAGGTGCAGACGGGCATCGCCCCTGGCTGGCTCGCCTTCGGCTCGGTGCGCTGGCAGGAGTGGAGCAAGCTCGGCGTCATTCCGATCAAGGGCGTGCGGAGCCCGCTCACCGGCTTGCCTTCGAACACCAGCTTCGACCCGCTCTACCGCGATGGCTGGACGGTTTCGGGCGGCATCGGCCACGCCTTCACCGACAAGCTATCCGGCGCCGTGTCGCTGACCTGGGACCGCGGCACCTCGACGGTTTCCGGCTACCAGACCGACCTGTGGAACTTCGCGGCCGGCGCCGCCTACAAGGCGACGGACAACATCGAGGTCAGGCTGGGCGGCTCGCTCGGCCTGTGGGAAAGCGGCACCTCGGTCTATGCCGGCGGCGATACGGCCAACGCCGTGACCTACACCTTCGACGACGACCTCGTGGCGGCGATCTCCGGCTCGATCAAGGTCAGATGGTAGCGGACTCCGCGTGTCGAGACCTCTAAGGGCCCGGCCGAGCGCCGGGCCTTTTTCATTTGCGCCCGCCATTCTTGTGACGATTCCGCAACACCGGAACCGCGTCGCCGAGCCGGCGCCGGAGGGCGCCACGATCTGCCTCCGTCCCGCCATAAACCGGGCGCACCGGGAAAGCGTCCCCGCGACGTGCGGCCGAGAGGGCGGCCGGGCGAGCGAGGGTAGGCGGCGAGGCCGCAAGGATGGCGATGGACGCTCGAACGATCGACAAGAGCAAGCTGCCCAGCCGGCACGTCACCGTAGGCCCGGCGCGCGCGCCCCATCGCTCCTATCTCTATGCCATGGGCCTTTCGGCGGCCGAGATCGCCCAGCCGCTGGTCGGCGTGGCCAGCTGCTGGAACGAGGCGGCACCTTGCAACATCTCGCTGATGCGGCAGGCGCAGGTGGTCAAGAAGGGGGTCGCGGCGGCCAACGGCACGCCGCGCGAGTTCTGCACCATCACCGTCACCGACGGCATCGCCATGGGCCATCAGGGCATGAAGTCGTCGCTGGTGTCGCGCGAGGTGATCGCCGACTCCGTCGAGCTGACGATGCGCGGCCATTGCTACGATGCGCTGGTCGGGCTGGCCGGCTGCGACAAGTCGCTGCCCGGCATGATGATGGCGATGGTGCGCCTCAACGTGCCGTCGATCTTCATCTATGGCGGCTCCATCCTGCCGGGCAGCTATCGCGGCCGCCAGATCACGGTGCAGGACGTGTTCGAGGCGGTCGGGCAGTATTCCGTCGGGGCGATCGATGATGCCGAGCTGCTGGAGATCGAGCAGTCCGCCTGCCCGTCGGCAGGCTCCTGCGGCGCCCAGTTCACCGCCAACACCATGGCGACGGTCGCCGAGGCGATCGGCCTCGCTCTGCCCTATTCCTGCGGGGCGCCGGCGCCCTACGAGATGCGCGACCGCTTCAATTTCGCCGCCGGCGAGAAGGTGATGGAGCTGGTGGCGCGCAACATCCGGCCGCGCGACATCGTCACCCCCAAGGCGCTGGAGAATGCGGCGGCCGTCGTTTCGGCCACCGGCGGCTCCACCAACGCGGCGCTGCATCTGCCGGCGATCGCGCACGAGATCGGTATTCCCTTCGACCTCTTCGACGTGGCGCGGATCTTCGAGCGCACCCCCTATATCGCCGACCTCAAGCCAGGCGGGAAGTACGTCGCCAAGGACATGTTCGAGGCCGGCGGCATCCCGCTGCTCATGAAGACCATGCTCGATCATGGCTACCTCCACGGCGACTGCCTGACGGTCACCGGCCGCACTTTGGCCGAAAATCTGGAACACGTTTCGTGGAACGATGCGCAGGACGTGGTGCGTCCCGCAGACCGTCCGATCACGGTGACCGGCGGCGTCGTCGGCCTCAAGGGCAACCTGGCGCCCGAAGGGGCGATCGTGAAGGTTGCGGGTATGGCCGTGTTGCAGTTTTCCGGTCCGGCGCGGTGCTTCGACAGCGAGGAGGAATGCTTCGCGGCGGTGACCGAGCGTCGATACCGGGAGGGCGAGGTTCTGGTGATCCGCTACGAGGGGCCGCGCGGCGGTCCCGGCATGCGCGAGATGCTGTCGACGACGGCCGCCCTCTACGGGCAGGGCATGGGCGGCAAGGTGGCGCTGATCACCGACGGCCGCTTCTCCGGCGCCACGCGCGGCTTCTGCATCGGCCATGTCGGGCCGGAAGCGGCGGTCGGCGGGCCGATCGGGCTGCTGGAGGACGGCGACATCATCACCATCGACGCCACGACGGGCGTGCTCGACGTCGCGCTGTCCAAGGACGAGCTCAAGGCACGCGCCAGGCGATGGCAGCCCCGCACGACCGACTACCAGTCCGGGGCGCTGTGGAAGTATGCGCAAGGGGTGGGTCCGGCGCGCCTCGGTGCGGTGACGCATCCCGGCGGGGCGAAAGAAACGCATTGCTATGCCGATGTCTGAGACCATGAGGGGCGCGCTGCTCTCGGCCCTGGTGGCCGCTGCCGTCGCCAGCTCAGGCGGCGTGGCGGTCGCACAGGAGGCCGAGCCGGCGCCGCGGTCGAGCCCCTGGGACGTCTTCAAGTTCGGCTTCTCCGCCTACAAGAGCGGCCACAAGGAGCAGGCCGTCGAGGCCTATCGCTACGCCGCGGAGAACGGCCAGATCGGCGCCACCTGGAAGCTGGCGCGCATGTATGCCGAGGGCGACGGGGTGACCCGCGACGACTACGAGGCGTTCAAGTTCTTCAACGAGATCGCCGAGCAGGACGTCGAGCCCGGCAGCCCCGAGGAAAGCTACGTCTCGGACGCCCTGGTGGCGCTGGGGAGCTATCTGAAGCAAGGCATCCCGGGCAGCCCGGTGTCGCCGAACCCGGCGGCGGCGCAGGAATACTACATGCGCGCGGCCGCCAACTACCGCAACCCGGTCGCCCAGTTCGAGATGGGCAAGATGTTCCTGGCCGGCGACGGCGGCGTCAAGGCGAGCGTGCGCCAGGCGGGCCGCTGGTTTCAGCTGGCCGCCGAGAAGGGCCATGCCGGCGCCCAGGCGACGCTCGGCAACCTGCTGTTCCAGAGCGGCCGGATCGTGCGCGGGCTGGCGATGATGACGGCGGCGCTCGAGCGGGCCAATCCGATCGACCGCGGGTGGATCCGCTCGATGCAAGAGGAAGCCTTCTCGCTGGCAGCCGAGTCGGATCGCCGCACGGCGATCGCGCTCGCCGAGGACATCCTTTCGAAGGGCAATGGAGGCACGCCGGACGGCGCGGCGGCGGGGGCCGCGCGGCCTGACGGTGGCGGTGGGACGCCCGGGGCGCAACGCGCCTCGGGCGGGCGCCGGGCCTCTGGCAGCGGCGCACCCAAGTAGCCGACAGGGCCAGTTCCTTCAAAGACTGAGCACGATGGCGGTCGGCACGTGGTCCGACGGCTTCTCCCAGGCGCGGACATGCTTCTCGACGGAGGCGGAGCGCAACCGGTCGGCGGCTTCGGGCGACAGCATCAGGTGGTCGATGCGGATGCCGTTGTTCTTCTGCCAGGCGCCCGCCTGGTAATCCCAGAAGGTGTAGATGCCGTCAGCGTCGGTCACGGCGCGGATGGCGTCGGTGAAGCCGAGATGGGCAAGGCGGCGGAACGCCTGCCGCGTCTCGGTCTGGAACAGCGCGTCGTTGACCCAGACTTCGGGGTTCCTGGCGTCGGCCGGCTCCGGGATCACGTTGTAGTCGCCGGCGAGCACGAGCGGCTCCTCCAGGGCCAGGCGATCGGCCGCCCAGCGCTCCAGCCGCTCCATCCAGGCGAGCTTGTAGACGAACTTGTCGGTGCCGATGGGATTGCCGTTGGGGAGGTAGAGCGAGGCCACCCGCAGGGCGCCGGAGGGCGTCGAGAACACCCCCTCGATGAAGCGCGCCTGCTCGTCGGCGTCGCCGCCCGGCAGGCCGCGGTTGACCTCGTCGAAGCGCAGCTTGGAGAGGATGGCGACGCCGTTGAAGCCCTTCTGGCCATGCGTCTCGACATGGTAGCCGAGCGCCTCGACCTCGGCGCGGGGGAACTGCTCGTCGACCGACTTCAGCTCCTGCAGGCAGACGATGTCCGGCGCGCTTTCGGAGAGCCAATGCGTCAGGTTGCCGATGCGGGCCCTGACGCCGTTGATGTTCCAGGTAACGATTTTCATGAAGCGCTCGCGAGAGGCGCCCGGCGATGTCAGGAGAAGCGGGACCGGGACTAGATCGAGAAGCTGGTGCCGCAGCCGCAGGAGGCGACCGCGTTGGGATTGCGGATCTGGAAGGACTGGCCCATCAGGTCGTCGACGAAGTCGATCACCGAGCCGCCCATGTAGACGAGCGACAGGTCGTCGATGAGCACCGTCGCGCCGTCCTTCTCGATCGCCACGTCGTCGTCGTTGCGCTCGCCGACGAGGTCGAACTTGTAGGAGAAGCCCGAGCAGCCGCCGCCCTCCACCGAGACGCGCAGCGCCGTCTTGCCGGGTTCGCGCGCGACGATGGCCGCAATGCGACGCGCCGCGGCCTCGGTGAGATCCACCCTCATGGCAGTCTTGGCGTCAGCGCCCATCGCACGAACCTTCGGCGTCGTCTTGCATTGCTCTTCACACCATAGGTATGAAGCGCATCGGGGCAAGTCAACCGGCGGCAGCGGCCATGCAGACGCACGAGCTCGGCGATATCGGCTTCGGCTACCGGCCGCGCGCCGCCTATGCCTCCGACCCGCTGCGGTCGCGCGGCCGGTTTGCCGACGAGCCGGAGAGCCCGACCCGCACCGCCTTCCAGCGCGATCGGGACCGCATCATCCACTCGACCGCGTTCCGCCGGCTCAAGCACAAGACCCAGGTGTTCGTGGCCCATGAGGGAGACCACTACCGCACGCGGCTGACCCATTCGATCGAGGTGGCGCAGATCGCCCGGGCGCTGGCGCGAGCGCTGCGCGTCGACGAGGACCTCGCCGAAGCGGTGGCGCTGGTGCACGATTTCGGCCACACGCCGTTCGGCCATACCGGCGAGGAGGCGCTCAACGCCAAGATGGAGGCATGGGGCGGCTTCGACCACAACGCGCAGTCGCTGCGGGTGGTCACCCGGCTGGAGCGCCGCTATGCCGAATTCGACGGGCTGAACCTCACCTGGGAGACGCTGGAGGGGCTGGTCAAGCACAACGGGCCGCTGGTCGGCGCTGACGGGCGTCCGCTCGGAGCGGCCCGTGCCGCAGCCGATCCTCGACTTTTCAACGCTTTACGACCTGGAGCTGGGCCGATACGCAAGCCTCGAGGCGCAGTGCGCGGCGATCGCCGACGACATCGCCTACGACGCCCACGACATCGACGACGGCCTGCGGGCCGGGCTGCTCACCTTGGAGATGCTGGCCGAGGCGCCGCTGGTCGGGCCGATCCTCGACGCCGTGCGGCAGCGCTATCCCGGCCTCGATGCGGTGCGCAGCGGTCACGAGCTGATGCGGCGGCAGATCACCGCGATGGTCGAGGACGTGATCGCCACCTCGGCAGCGGCGATCGCCGAAGCGGCGCCCGCCTCGGTGGAGGCGGTGCACGCCGCCGGGCGCCAGCTGGTGCTGTTCTCGGCGCCGATGGCGGCGGGCGAGAAGTCGCTCAAGGGCTTCCTCTATGCCAACCTCTACCGGCACCCCGACGTGATGCGGGTGCGCGCCGAGGCCGACGGCGTCGTACGGGACCTCTTCGATGCCTATTTCGCCGACCCCTCGGTCATGCCGGAAGGCTGGCGCGAGGTGCTGGTGGAGGCCGAGGACCGGATCAAGGCCCGCCACGTGGCCGATTTCCTGGCCGGCATGACCGACACCTACGCGCTCAAGGAGCATCGGCGCTTGTTTGACCGGACGCCCGATTTGGGCTAGGGCCAGCCCGACAGGCCGCCGCCTGTCCCGCTGGCGACGTTCGCCGACCTTCCGGACGAAACCCGATGAACATCTTTGCCGATTTCAATGAGCGGATAAAGAAGGCCGTCGAAGGCCTTGACTTGAAATCGAAAGATGGCTCCGCCGTCGATCTGTCGCGCATTTCGGTCGAGCCGCCTCGCGACCCGGCTCATGGCGACCTGGCCACCAATGCGGCGATGGTCCTGGCCAAGCCGGTGGGCGAAAACCCGCGGGCGCTGGCCGAGCGCCTGGCCGCGGCGTTGGCCGGCGACGCCGACGTGGAGGCGGCGGCGGTGGCCGGTCCGGGCTTCGTCAACCTGCGGCTCGCCGACGGCTTCTGGCGGCGCCAGCTCAAGGTCGTGCTGGAGCAGGGCGCCAACTATGGCCGCTCGACCTCCGGCGCGTCGCGCAAGGTCAATGTCGAGTACGTGTCGGCCAATCCGACCGGACCGATGCATGTCGGCCATTGCCGCGGCGCCGTGGTGGGCGACGCGCTGGCCAACATCCTGGCGTTCGCCGGCTACGACGTCACCAAGGAGTACTACATCAACGACGCCGGGGCGCAGATCGAGGTGGTCGCCCGGTCAGCGCTGCTGCGCTATCGGGAGGCGCTCGGCGAGGCGATCGGCGAGATCCCGCCCGGCTTCTACCCCGGTGACTATCTGGTGCCGGTGGGGCAGGCGCTCGCCGCCGAGTTCGGGCGCCGCCTGCTCGACATGCCGGAGGACGAGGCGCTTGCCATCGTCGGCGACCGCACCATCGACGCCATGATGGCGATGATCCGCGACGACCTGGCGCTGCTCAACGTGCATCACGAGGTGTTCTTCTCCGAGCGGCGGCTGCATGCCGACGGCGCCAAGGCGATCCGGGCGGCGATCAACGCGCTGACCATCAACGGCCATGTCTACAAGGGCACGCTGCCGCCGCCCAAGGGCCAGCGGCCCGAGGACTGGGAGGATCGCGAGCAGACCTTGTTCCGCTCGACCGAGGTCGGCGACGACATCGACCGGCCGCTTGTGAAGTCCGACGGCAGCTACACCTATTTCGCTGCCGACGTCGCCTATCTGAAGGACAAGCTCGACCGCGGCTTCGAGGAGCTGATCTTCATCCTGGGCGCCGACCATGGCGGCTATGTGAAGCGCATGGAGGCGCTGGCCAGGGCGATGTCCGGCGGCGCGGCGAGCCTGACGATCCTGCTCTGCCAGCTGGTCAAGCTCTATCGCAACGGCGAGCCGGTGCGGATGTCGAAGCGGGCCGGGGAGTTCGTCACGCTGCGCGACGTGGTGGAGGAGGTGGGCCGCGACCCGATCCGCTTCATGATGCTCTACCGCAAGAACGATGCGCCGCTCGACTTCGACTTCGCCAAGGTGACCGAGCAGTCGAAGGACAACCCCGTCTTCTACGTCCAGTACGCGTCGGCCAGGACCCATTCCGTGTTCCGGCAGGCCAAGGAGCAGCTCGGCGACCTGGCGGTCGACCGGGCGACGCTGATGTCGCGGCTGGAAAAGCTCGTCGATTCGGGCGAGATCGGGCTGATCCGCAAGCTCGCAGAATATCCGCGCGTGATCGAAGGTGCGGCGCAAAGTCATGAGCCGCACAGACTGGCATTTTACCTCTACGATCTGGCCAGCAGCTTCCATGCGCACTGGAATCGCGGTACCGATCAGATAGACTTACGTTTTGTTAAGGTTAACGACCCAGAATTGACGCAAGCCAGACTTGGGCTGGTGCAGGCCGTATCCGATGTCTTGACATCGGGCCTGGCGTTGATCGGAGCCGACGCTCCTATTGAAATGCGCTAGGTAAGCCGCGGATTCCTGTCACCATTTGCCCACATTGCGCTGGTAGGGCCAACCCCTGCGACGTCCCTGGCGTCCGACTGAGTGCGAGTGCGGAAAAAGTCCATGGCAGACAGACATCAGCTGAAGCGAGCCGTCCAGAATAGCCCCGAGCACGACCCTTTTGCGGAGCTCACCCGCATCATGGGGTTCGACCCGCGCGTCCCTGTGGTGCGCCAGCAGGCGGCGGCGGTCGAGGCAGCCAGCGACGATCTGTCGATCGACCTCGAACGCGAATTGATGGGCGAATTCGGTGGTTTGGAGGCGGATGATGAGACCGCTCCCGAACCGCGGACCGCCGAGCAACAGCAGCAGCTCGCCGAGGAGCGCCCCGTCTTGCGGGCCGTGGAGACCTTGTCCGAGGCGGATGCCGGCGATGCCGAGGACTTCGGCGACGACTACGATTTCGTGTTTGACGAGCAGGCGGCCGACGGTACGGTCGATCCGGTGGCACAGGCGGCAGCCCACGAGGCGCTGAGTGCCGAGCTCGATGCGGCCTTCGCCGATTTGCCGGCAGAGCTCGCCCCTGCTGCGGCGACGCAAGCGGCGGTCGAGACGGCTCGCCTGGACGAGACCGAGTCGCTGACGGCCGAGGATGACGCGGCGAGTGCCGAGTTGGATGCCTGGGAGCCTCCGCAAGCGGTCGCCTCCGGGCCGTCTGACGACCTCGGCGACTATCCGGCGATGATCGTCGACGACCAGATCGCCTTTGCCGACATCCCCGACGACATGCTCGCCGACGAGCCGGTGATGCGGGTCGCCGAGCCGCAGGTCGAGGATCCCGAGGACGAAGTGGTCGATGTCGAGCCCGAGCCGGAAGCCGAGCTCGCGCCACAGGCCGAGCCTTTGCCGCTGGTCCCGCTCGGCGCGGCAGCCGACCTCGACGAGCCGGCGGACCTCACCTTCGAGGGGGATCTGGAAGCCGGGATCGCGGAGAGCGTCTCGGAGGATCTCGAAGCGGACGAGTTCGATGCCGCCGAGCCGGTGGTCGCCTACGATCTGGAAGCGGAGCTGCGGGCTCTGCTCACCCGGGCACGCAGCGGCGAAGCCGAGGCGGTGGTCGCCGACGAGGACGATGAGCTTGCCGGCGGCGATGCCTATTTCGACGAGGAATTGCAGCCTGCAGGGTTCGCAGAGGGCACAGCGCAAGCCCAAGCCAATGACGATCGCTGGGCCGTGGCCCGCGACGAGCAGGACGCCGCCGCCTACGACGCGGCGCAGGAAGACTACGAGGGCCCCGAGCTCGAAGAGGAGGCGAATGTCGCCGACGAGCGGTCGTGGAGCGCCGAGGCGCAACCGGCTGTCGCCGAGGACGACTGGGCCGTCGAGGACCCCGACGTCGACCCGATCAGCGATTTCGTGGCCGAGCAGCAGGGCCAGGGGCCCGGTGAGCCGCTGCCGGTAGCGAGCTGGCCACAGGCGACCGCGCCTGCGACCGACGCGGAGATGGACGCCGCGGATGCGTTCGAGCTCTCCGACGCGGCTTTCGAGATCGAGGACCAGATCGTCGCCGCGGTCGAGGCCGAGGTCGAGGCGGCCATGGCCGAGACGCCCGACCAGGAATTCCAGGTCGAGGCCAAGACCGAAGCCGAGTTCGAGCCCGAGCTCGAAGCCGCTCCGGACGTGGCGTCCGAGAGCGAGGCCGAGGAGCAGCCGGCGGCGAGGGCCGCGGTGGTCGACCCGTTCTCGGTGCTGGCCACCATGATGAGCGACGTCACGCCGTTCGGCGCCGACGCCCTGGAACCCAAAGGCGACTTCGCGGCCGTGGTCGCGCCAGCCGTCCAGCCGATCGCGGCCGAGGCCGCTCCGTCAACCGCGTCGGCGGTCTCCCCGGAGGCTCCGTCAGCGGGATCTGCCGCGTCTGCCACGCCACCCCATCAAGAAGGACCCGGGAGCGGATCTCCCACAGCGAGCGAGAGTGCCAACGTGTCGACTGAGTCCCCGTATCCGAGTTTCACCCGTTCCGCTTCAGGCCACCAGGTGCACGCCCCGGACATCGAGACGATCGACGTGCCGGAAAGCGCCGTCGCGCTGGCCGACGACCTCGACCTGCCGGAGGTCGACCTCGGCGAAGACGTCCCGCTTGCCGCGGATTTCGACGACTTCGAGGCCGAGCTCGCCAACGCCTTCCGCCAGCAGGCGTCGCAGCCGCAGCAGCCGGCCTCGCCGCAGCCGCAGGCCCGCGAGACCTACCAGCACGAATTTGCCGGCTACGAGCACCGCGCGGACATCGTGGCGCCGGCCGTCGGCGCAGCGCTCGCCGCAGGCGCGGCCAGCGCCGCGGCGTCTACCGCCTACACCCAGGTGCAGCCGACGGCCCATGCGATCGACCCGGCCTTCGAGACCGTGGCGCCCCTCAGGAGCGGCGAGCCCGAGGCCGACGATGACGATCTGGCCTACGATCCCATGCTGAGCGAGGACCTGACGGTTCCCGCCGCCTTTGCGGAGCCGGTGCAGAAGCGCCCGTCGAGCCGTCGCGGGCTGCTGATCGCGGCGATCGTCGGCGGCGTCGTGGTGGTCGGCGGCATCGGCGCCTACGCACTCAAGGGCGGCGGCAGCATCGGCGAGCCGGCGCTGGTCCGCGCCGATCCGGACCCGGTCAAGGTGCGGCCGGAGAACCCCGGCGGCACCACGGTGCCGAACCAGGACAACAAGGTGTTTCAGACGATGAACGGCGCCGAGGGCGGCGCCGGCCACGCGACCCAGGAGCGGCTGATCTCCGGCGCCGAGGAGCCGGTCGACGTGGCGGCCCGTGCCGAGCCGCCGGCGCCGCAACCGCCGGCAGACGAGCTCGGCGAGGGCGAGCTGGAAGTGACCGTGGCAGACGACCCGGTGGCGGCCGAGATCGCGGCAGCGCCGAAGGGCGAGGACCGCGTGCCGCCCGGTGTCGAAACCGAAGCCGTTTCCGCCAATGGCGAGCTGATCGCCGTGGCGCCGCGCAAGGTGCGCACCATGGTGGTGCGGCCCGACGGCTCGCTGGTGCCGAACGAGACGGCGCCTCAGGCCGATGCCGCTGCGCCAGCAGCCGAGACCGCCGCAGCACCCGCAACCCCCGAAGCGGCGCCGCAGGCCGCGGCTCCGGAGCAGCCGGCCGCCACCGAGGCGGCCGCACCGGAAGCCAGCCAGCCGGTCGCCGAAGAGGAAACCGCCGCCCTCGAGCCGGCGCCCCAGGCAGCGCCTGCCGAACCGGCAGCGCCGGCGCCCAAGGCGGCCGAAGAGCCAAAGCCCGCAGCACAGCCCGAGGTCGCAGCACAGCCCGAGGCGGCAGCGCAGCCCGAGGCGCAGGCCGGCACGCCCGACCGGGGCCCCGTGGCGCCGTCGCGTCCCGCCGACCAGCCGGTCGAGGTGGTGGGCGAAGTGAAGCCGACGCAGGTGGCTGCCGCCAGCACCGCGGCCGCAACCGCGGCCGGCGCCTGGTCGATGCAGATCGCCTCGCAACCCAGCGAAGCCGCGGCCCAGTCCACCTATGACGACCTGGCGCGCCGCTACGCCAAGGTGATCGGCGGCAAGGGCGTCAACATCGTCAAGGCCGAGATCGCCGGCAAGGGCACCTTCTGGCGCGTCCGCGTGCCGGCCGGGTCGCGCGGCGACGCCGTGTCGCTCTGCGAAAGCTACAAGGCGGCGGGTGGCAACTGCTTCGTATCCCGCTAGACCGAGCGGCCAGGACCGATCCGGAGGGCGTGGCAGGACTGCCGCGCCCTCCGTCCTTTTGCGGCCTGGCCTTGTCTGGTGCGTTCGCGGCCGGTTGCGGGTAAACTCGGGCCCATGAGCGAATCAAAAGCCATGATCCTCGGCTGCTCGGGGAAGCGGCTGACGGCCGAGGAAGCCCGCTTCTACCGCGGCGAGCGGCCTTGGGGCTTCATCCTTTTCGCGCGCAACATCGGCGAGGCCGAGGAGATCCGCGACCTCGTGGCAGCGCTGCGCGAGGCGGTGGGTCGGCCGGCCGCACCGGTCTTCATCGACCAGGAAGGCGGGCGCGTCCAGCGCATCCGGCCGCCGCTGGCGCCCAACTATCCGGCCGGCGCGGCGCTCGGTGCGCTCTACCGGCAGGACCGCGAGGCGGGGTTGCGCGCCGTCTGGCTGCTGTCGCGGCTGCATGCCTTCGACTTGCGGCGCTTCGGCATCACGGCCGATTGCCTGCCGGTGCTCGACGTGCCGGTGGAGGGGGCGAGCGAGGTGATCGGCGCGCGTGCCTATGGCCGCGACCCGCAGAGCGTCGCAGCGCTCGGCCGCGCCGCCGCCGAGGGCCTGCTTGCCGGCGGGCTGCTGCCGGTGATGAAGCACATTCCCGGCCATGGGCGGGCGTTCGCTAGACACGCATTTCGAGCTGCCGACGGTGGAGGCGCCGCTCGCGGCGCTGCATCGAGCACGACTTCGCGCCGTTCAAGGCGCTCGCCGACCTGCCGGCGGCGATGACCGCCCATGTGGTGTTCAGTGCCATCGATCCGAGCGGGCCGGCGACCACGTCGAAGAAGGTGATCCACGAGGTGGTGCGCGGCGAGATCGGCTTCGACGGGCTCCTGATGAGCGACGACACGTCGATGAAGGCGCTTTCTGGGGATTTCCCGCAAAAGGCGGCAGCCATCCTTGCGGCGGGCTGCGACATCGTCCTTCACTGCAACGGGGTGATGGAAGAGATGGCGGGCATCGCCTCGCGCACGACGCCGCTTCAGGGCCGCTCGCTCGACCGGGCAGACGCGGCGCTGGCCCGCATCGGGGCCGGCGACGGCCACCGCGAGGCGGCGCTGCGGGACGAATTCTCGACCTATTTCGAGGCGGTGGCTTAGGGCAGGCTGGTGACGGGACCGACGGAAAGCGGAGACGGGAAAGCAGGCGCCGATGGAGCACCTGTGGCAGGACGCCGAGGCGCCGGAGCGCGCCGCGAGCGAGCCGGCGCTGCTCGTCGACGTGGCCGGCTTCGAGGGGCCGCTCGACCTTCTGCTCCATTTGGCGCGCAACCAGAAGGTCGACCTCGCCCGCATTTCGATCCTGGCGCTGGCCGAGCAATACCTCGCCTTCGTCGAGCGCGTGCGCGTGCTACGCCTGGAGCTCGCCGCCGACTATCTGGTGATGGCGGCCTGGCTCGCCTTCCTGAAGTCGCGGCTGCTCATCCCCAAGCAACCCGGCGAGGACGGGGTCAGCGGCGAGGAGATGGCGGCGGTCCTGCAGTTCCGGCTCAAGCGGCTGGAGGCGATGCGCGACGCGGCGGCCCGGCTGGTCAACCGCAATCGCCTCGGCCGCGACGTGTTCGCCCGCGGCCTGCCCGAGCTGGTGATCGTCGAGCAGCCGCAACGAATATTCGGCGAGCCTCTACGACCTGCTCACCGCCTACGCGTCGCAGCGGCAGCGGCGGGCGATCACCAACGTCACGATCGCCAAGCGGGGCGTCTGGTCGCTGAAGCAGGCGCGCGAAGTCCTGACCCGCATGTTCGGCGAGCTCACCGACTGGACGGCGCTCGACAGCTTCCTGATCCGCTACCTGGCCAGCGAGGAGGAGCGGGCGACGGCGATCGCCAGCTCGTTCGCGGCGACGCTGGAGATGGTGCGCGAAGGCGAGATCGAGATGCGCCAGGACGGAGGCCTTCGCGCCGCTCTACATGCGCAGCCGTCCACAGAAGCTGAAAATCGTCGAGGTGGTCCATGACTGAAGGCCGCAATGCAGCGGTAATCCCCTTCGTGAGGGAGGAGGAGGACGAGGCCGAGATGCACGAGAACAATCCCGCCCAGCGGCTCTTCCTCGCCGAGGCGGTGCGCATGGCCGAGGCAATCGTGTTCGCCAGCGCCGAGCCGGTAGGGGAGAAGCAACTGGCAGCGCGCCTGCCGGACGGCATCGACGTGGCGGCCGTCATGTCGCGAGCTCGGCGCGATCTACGAGCGGCGCGGCGTCAACCTGGTCAAGGTGGGCGAGGGCTGGGCCTTCCGCACGGCCGGCGACCTCGCCTTCCTGATGAGCCGCGACCAGGTCCAGCAGAAGAAGCTGTCGCGGGCGGCGCTGGAGGTGCTGTCGATCATCGCCTACCACCAGCCGGTGACGCGCGCCGAGATCGAGGACATCCGCGGCGTCGAGACCTCCAAGGGAACGCTCGACACGCTGCTGGAGACCGAATGGGTGCGCATGCGCGGGCGGCGCAAGTCGCCGGGCCGGCCGGTCACCTACGGCACCACCGACCGCTTCCTCGACCACTTCCAGCTCGAGGAGATCCGCGACCTGCCCGGAATGGAGGAGCTCAAGGGCGCCGGGCTGTTGTCGGTGCGCATGCCGACCAACTTCGCCATGCCGGTGCCGCCAACCGATCCGGACCAGCTGACCGAGGACGAGGACCCGCTGACCGACATCGACCTCGAGGAGCTCGGCCTGTTGACACCGCGGCCCGAGGGTGATTGACCCGGCTGCCGGGGACCGCTTCCCCGGGCAGGAAGGCTCCTCGAGGTGGCAGCGCTGAAAGAGGTTCCGGCGGCGTCGGCGCGGGTGACGGCCGGCGTCAGCTTCGCTGCGCGGCTCTCCTTCGAAGCGATCGGCCACTCCTTCGGCACCGCCGTCGAGACCTTGCGCGACGTGAGCCTGTCGGCCGAGCCCGGCGAGGTGCTGTGCCTGCTCGGGCCGTCGGGATCGGGCAAGACGACGCTGCTCAGGATCGCCGCAGGCATCGAGTCGCAGACCGCCGGACGCGTGCTGATGAACGATCGCGAGATTGCTGGGCCGGCGGTGTTCGTGCCGCCCGAGCAGCGCTCGATCGGGCTGGTGTTCCAGGACTTTGCGCTGTTTCCGCATCTGTCGATTGTCGACAATGTACGATTTCGGGCTGACGGCTCTGTCGCGCGAGGAGGCGCGTCGCGAGGCGATGATCGCGCTATCACGGGTCGGGCTTGAGCGGTTATGCCGGCGCCTTCCCCCACGTGCTGTCAGGCGGCGAGCAGCAGCGGGTGGCGCTGGCGCGGGCGATGGCGCCGCGGCCTTCGGTGCTGCTCATGGACGAGCCGTTTTCCGGCCTTGATTCCAGGCTAAAGGACACGGTGCGCGCCGAGACGCTCGACATCCTTCGGCACAGCCGCGCCACCGCGATCGTGGTGACGCACGACGCGGAGGAGGCGATGCGCATGGGCGACCGCATCGCGCTCTTGAAGGCAGGGCGGCTGGTGCAGGTCGGCAGGGCGGAGGAACTCTATCAGCGGCCGGTCGACCTGTTTGCGGCGGGCTTCTTCTCCGAGCTCAACCTGTTCGAGGCGCGGGTCGCCGGCGGGTTCGCCGAGACGCCGGTCGGCAAGGTGGCGACGCCGCAGCTGGCGGATGGCGCCGCGGCGACGGTGGCGGTCAGGCTGGCCGGCTTCGAGGTCAGCGAGAGCGCCGGCGAGGTGCCCGCGAGGCTGACCGGTCGCGGCGCTTCCTGGGCGTCGTCGAGCTCCTGGAGCTCGCCGTTCAGGGCTCCGAAACGCCGGTGCGCGCGCGCGTGCGCTGCGGCGCTTTGTCCGGCCAGGCGCGCGATATTTGGCTGTCGCTCAGGCGAGTCTGACGTGCTTGTGTTTGAAAGACAGGCCGAAACCGCATAAATCAGAACAGGAAGACATTCGGTCGAAAGAGAGTTCATCATGGGTTCCTTCTCAATCTGGCACTGGCTGATCGTGCTGGTGGTCGTGCTGCTCCTGTTCGGGCGCGGCAAGATCCCCGAGCTGATGGGCGACATGGCCAAGGGCATCAAGAGCTTCAAGAAGGGCATGTCCGAGGACGAGGAGGCCGAAGAGGCCAAGACCGTCGTCGAGCACCGCGCCGACGAGACGCTCGCCACGTCGCCGAAGCAGAAGGCGAGCAAGTCCTGACCTCTTGGGCCGCGGCCAAGCGCTGGCCGGAACGACGAGCATGTTTGATATCGGCTGGACCGAAATGCTGGTCATCGCGGTCGTCATGATCGTGGTGGTCGGGCCGAAGGATCTGCCGCGCATGCTGCGCACCTTCGGTCGCACGACCGCCAAGCTGCGCAGCATGGCCGGCGACTTCCAGAAGCAGTTCAACGAGGCGCTGCGCGAGGCCGAGCTCGAGGACGTCAAGAAGTCGGTGGACGAGCTCAAGAACCTCAACCCGGCCAGCCAGATCAAGAAGCAGCTCAACCCGTTCGAGAAGGCGGCGCAGGACATCCGCGCCGGGCTCGACACGCTCAAGCCGGCGCCGCCCAGCAGCGCTGCGGCGGCGGCGACCACCGATGCCGCGCATGCGGCCGAGCCGCTGAAGAACGGGGCGACCGTGCTGCCCGGCGTCGAAGGGCCGCTCGCCATGCCAACCGAGCCGCCGGTGTTCCCGGTCATGGCCGCTGCGGCCGCAGCGGAGGCGGGGGCGCCGGCAGGCGCCGGTCCCGCCGAGGCCGGACCTGCAAAGACCGAAGGCGATAAGGACGCGCCCGTCGCGGCCGAGGCCAAGGCCGCTGGGCGCGGCAGCCGGGCCAAGCCGAAGGCGGCGGCGGCCAAAGGCCCGACGGCCCCGACCAAGAACGCCAAGCCGGCCAAGGTTTCGCCGACGGTGGCCAAGGCGACCGCTGGAAACCTGCCTGCCAAGGCGGCCGACGACAAGAAGGCGGCAAAGAAGCCCGCCGCCAAGGCCAGCAAGCCGGGTGAACCGACGTGACGACCGACGATGACGAGATCGAGAAGTCGTCGGCGCCGCTGATCGAGCACTTGATCGAGCTGCGCTCGCGGCTGATCTGGTCGATCGGCGGCTTCTTCGTGGCGTTCCTGGTCTGCTTCTACTTCGCCAAGCCGCTGTTCAACCTTCTCGTGCTGCCGTTCAAATGGGCGGTCGACTGGGCCGGCCTAGCCAACCACAAGGTCGAGCTCATCTACACGGCGCCGCAGGAGTTCTTCTTCACCCAGGTCAAGCTGGCGATGTTCGGCGGGCTGGTGATCGCCTTCCCGCTGATCGCCGCGCAGATCTACAAATTCGTGGCGCCCGGCCTCTACCGCAACGAAAGGGCGGCGTTCCTGCCCTTCCTGGTCGCCTCGCCGGTGCTGTTCCTGATGGGCGCGGCGCTGGTCTACTTCTTCTTCACGCCGATGGTGATGTGGTTCTTCCTCGCCATGCAGCAGGGCGGGCCGGGCAGCGACATCCAGATCTCGCTGCTGCCCAAGGTGTCCGAATATCTCAGCCTGATCATGACGCTGATCTTCTCGTTCGGGCTCGTCTTCCAGCTACCGGTCATCACGACGCTGATGGCCAGGGTCGGCCTGTTGACCTCGGACGGGCTGCGCGAGAAGCGCAAATGGGCGATCGTCATCGCCTTCATCGTGGCGGCGGTGCTGACGCCGCCCGACCCGGTCAGCCAGATCGGCCTCGCCATCCCCACCATCCTGCTCTACGAGGTGTCGATCTGGAGCGCCCGCATGGTCGAGCGCAAGCAGGAGGCCGAGCGCCTGGCCCGCGAGCAGAAGGACAGCGGCTCCGTCCAATCCGCCTGAGGCAGGGGCGGACCGCCCGAGTTAATTCCTTCGGTCGAGGCGGTCGCTCTTGAAAAAGCCGCGCGGCTTCGGCATGACGCTGCGACCCCTACCATGATCGCTCGGATCGGCAGCCGGCCATGCTCGACATCAGATGGATTCGCGAGACCCCCCAGGAGCTCGTCCGCGCTCTCGTCAATCGCGGCCAGGCGCCCGATGCTGCCCAGGCGGCGGTGGACGATGTTTTGGCCCGCGACGAGGCGCGGCGCGGCCATCTGGCCCGCCTGCAGGAGGCGCAGGAGCGCCGCAACGCCGCCTCCAAGGAGATCGGCAAAGCGATGGCCGCCAAGGACATGGCGCTGGCCGAACGGCTGAAGGCCGAGGTCGTCGACATCAAGGGCTTCATCCAGGAAGGCGAATCGCGCGAACGCGAACTCGACCAGGACCTCAGGCAGGCGCTCGCCTCGCTGCCCAACGTGCCGCTCGACAGCGTGCCGGTCGGCCCTGACGAGAGCGCCAACGAAGAGATCCGCAAGGTCGGCCGCGTGCCGGAGCCGAAGAACTGGGTCAAGGAGCATTTCGAGCTCGGCGAGGCGCTGAATTTGATGGATTTCGAGCGGGCGGCCAAGCTGTCGGGCGCCCGCTTCACGGTGCTCAAAGGGCCGCTGGCACGGCTGGAACGAGCGCTCGGGCAGTTCATGCTCGACCTGCACACCACCGAGCACGGCTACACGGAGGTGCAGCCGCCGCTGTTGGTTCGCGACGAGGCGCTTTTCGGCACCGGCCAGTTGCCGAAGTTCGCGGAGGATCTGTTTTTCGCGCCGCACGGCGAAGGGCGGCTCGCGCTCATCCCCACCTCGGAGGTGCCGCTGACCAATTTGGTGCGCGAGGAGATCGTGCCTCAGGAGCGGCTGCCGCTGCGCTTCACGGCGCTCACCCCGTGCTTCCGCTCGGAGGCGGGCTCGGCCGGCCGCGACACGCGCGGCATGCTGCGCCAGCACCAGTTCGACAAGGTCGAGCTGGTGTCGGTCACCGACGCCGAGAGCGCGCTTGCCGAGCACGAGCGGATGACGGAATGCGCCGAGACGGTGCTGAAGCGGCTCGGGCTGCCGTTCCGGACGATGGCGCTGTCGACCGGCGACATGGGCTTCGGCGCGCAGAAGACCTACGACATCGAGGTCTGGCTGCCCGGCCAGAAGGCCTATCGCGAGATCTCCTCCTGCTCGGTGTGCGGCGACTTCCAGGCGCGCCGCATGGACGCCCGCTATCGCCCGGCCGACGGCAAGGGCACGCGCTTCGTCCACACGCTCAACGGCTCCGGCGTGGCGGTGGGACGGGCGCTGATCGCGGTAATGGAGAACTACCAGGACGAGCACGGCGCCATCGCCGTGCCGGAGGCGCTGAGGCCTTATATGGGCGGGCTGGACAGGATCGGACCCTAGAGCGATGCGCATCCTTCTCACCAATGACGACGGCATCCATGCCGAGGGCCTGGCTTCGCTGGAACGGATCGCCCGCACGCTCTCCGACGACGTCTGGGTGGTGGCGCCGGAGACAGACCAGTCCGGCTTCGCCCATTCGCTGTCGCTGTCGGAGCCGCTGCGCATGCGGCAGATCGACGACCGCCACTTCGCGCTGCGCGGCACGCCGACCGACTGCGTGATCATGGGGGTGCGCAAGCTGATGCCGGAGCCGCCGGACCTCATCCTGTCGGGCGTCAATTCGGGCTCCAACGTGGCCGACGACGTCACCTATTCCGGCACCATCGCGGGCGCCATGGAAGGGGCGCTGCTCGGCATCCGCTCGATCGCCGTCAGCCAGGCCTACAATGTCCAGGAAAAGCAGCGCGTGGTGCCCTACGAGACGACGGAAGCGCTGGCGCCGGCGCTGTTTGTGAAGCTGCTCGGCTTCGACATGCCGCCGGGCACCTTCCTCAACGTGAACTTCCCCAACTGCCCGCCCGACGACGTGGCCGGCACGATCGTCACCGCGCAAGGCAAGTATGTGCACGGGCTGTGGATCGAGGAGCGGGCCGACGGCCGCGGCCTGCCCTATTACTGGCTGCGCTTCGGCCGCCAGACGGCGGAGATGAAGCCCGGCACCGACATGGCGGCGCTCAACGACCGGTCGGTCTCGGTGACGCCCATGAAGCTCGACTTCACCGACTACGAGATCAAGGACAGGCTGGCCAAGGCGCTCTCATGAATGCGATGACCGACGACCGCGAGGGGTTCGCCGCCTTCGTCATGCGGCTGAGGGCGCTCGGCATGCCGCCGAAGGCCCTGCTGGCGGCGATGGAGGCAACGCCGCGACGCACCTTCGTGCCGACGGCATGGCAGTCGGTCGCCTGGTCGGACCGCATGGTGCCGATCGAGTGCGGCGAGACGCTGGAGGGCGCCGACATGCAGGCCGCGGTGATCGCGGCGCTGCAGCTCGAGCCGGGGCACCGGGTGCTGGAGGTGGGGACGGGCTCGGGCTTCACGGCCGCGGTGATGGCGCGGATGGCGGCCCGGGTGGTCACCGTCGACCGCTACCGCACGCTGACCGAGCAGGCGAAGCAGCGCTTCGAGGCGCTCGGCATCTCCAATGCCTTCGCGCGGCATGCCGACGGCGCCAACGGGCTGGCCGGCGACGGACCTTTCGACCGAATCGTCGCCTGGGCGGCGTTCGAGCACCTGCCGCGAGCCTTCGTCGACCAGCTGTCGGCGAATGGCGTGATGATCGCGCCGATCGGCCTGCCCGAGGAATTCCAGCTGCTCGCCAAGCTGACCAAGACCGGCAGCCGCTTTGAGCGCGAGGACCTCGCCCGTGTCCGGCTGCAGCCGATCGTACGCGGCCTTGCCGTGGTCCTCTGATCTAGGCAATTGGATTCACACAAAAATTCTTGCGTGCTTCGCGACCCTTAACCCTGCGGTAACATTAACGCGCTTTAATCATGCCCACGAGTTCGGGTTCCTGCGTGGGTGATGGCGATGCGTCTGAGTATTTCGAGGGACAGTCAACGCAAGCTGGCGCGTGGCGCGGCGGTTCTGGTGATCGGTGGGCTGGCCGCCGGATGCAGCTCCAGCGCCTCGCGGTTCGGCGGCATCGACAGCGTCTTCACCTCCACCACCAACCAGCGGCAGATGATCCCGCCGGCGACCAGCCCTTTCCTGCGGACGGCACCGCCGCGCCGATGACGGCCTCGGCGCCGGTTCAATCCGGCACCGTCGGCCGTTCCGCCTTGGCGCCGGTCGCCGGGGCGCAGGTCGCGAGCGCCGAGCCGGTCAGGGCCGACACCGCGCCGCTCGATCCGCAAGGCGCCGCGCCGGCGCTAGCGCCCGCCGTCGACCGCACCACCACCGGCACCATCCAGGCGCCGCCCGCCGCGCAGCCGGCGCCGGCAGTCGAGGACGCGAAGGGCTGGTCGAGCGCCGGCGGCACGCAGGTCACCGCCAAGGATGGCGAGACCATCTACAATCTGTCGCGCCGCTTCGGGGTGCCGGCCGACGTGCTGATGAAGGCCAATGGGCTTTCGCAGTCGGCGGGGCTGCAGGCCGGCCAGAAGGTCATCATCCCGACCTACGTCTATTCGGCCAAGGCCCAGGTCTCGGCGCCCGACAACGACCCCAACGTCAAGCAGGCGAAGTCGTCGCGCGGCGTCAAGGGCCCCGCGGACGGGGCGCCGAAGCCGCTGGGCGAGACGTTGGCGGCCGCGCCGCAGAAGGTGAACCAGCCGGACGCCAAGGCGCCGGCGACCGGCACCTACACGGTGGGCGACGGCGACACGCTGTCCAAGATCTCGCGCAAGACCGGCGTCAGCGTCGCGGCACTGAAGAAGGCCAACGGGCTCGGCGACGACGGCAAGCTCAGCATCGGCCAGACGATTTCGCTCGACGGCACGGCCAAGCCGGCCGCGGCGACGGTCGCCTCGGCGCCCGCCAAGGTCGATACAGGTGACCACCAGCGCCACCCCGCCGGCCGACAAGTCGGCCAAGCAGGCGGCGGTGGCCGGCTACACGCCGCCGAAGAAGGCCGAGAAGGTCATCGACGATGACGCCAAGGACGGCGCCGCGGCGCCCAACGCGACCGGCATCGCCCGCATGCGCTGGCCGGTGCGCGGCCGCGTGATCTCCGGCTATGGCAGCGGCGGCGGCAAGAACGGCGACGGCATCGACATTGCCGTACCGGAGGGTACGCCCGTCAAGGCGGCGGAGAACGGCGTCGTCATCTATGCCGGCGACGGCCTCAAGGAGTTCGGCAACACCGTGCTCGTCCGTCACGAGGACGGCCTGGTCACCGTCTATGGCCACGCCAGCGAGCTCAAGGTGTCGCGCGGCGAGAAGGTCAAGCGCGGCCAGGAGATCGCGGTGAGCGGCATGAGCGGCACGACCGACTCGCCGAAACTGCATTTCGAGGTGCGCAAGAACTCCTCGCCGGTCGACCCGACCGGCTACCTGGAGTAGCGCGGCGCTACTCGCCGCGGAGCGGCTTGCCGAGCCGCCCGGCCAGGTCCTGGATGAACTGCCAGGCGACGCGGCCCGAGCGGGCGCCGCGGGTGGTCGCCCATTCCAGCGCCTCGGCGCGCAGCGCGCCGGGGTCGATGGTCCAGCCCATGGAAGCGGGCATAGCCCTCGATCATGTCGAGATACTCCTCCTGCGAGCACTTGTGGAAGCCCAGCCAGAGGCCGAAACGGTCGGACAGGGAGACCTTCTCCTCGACCGCCTCGGAGGGGTTGATGGCGGTCGAGCGCTCGTTCTCGATCATGTCGCGCGGCAAAAGATGGCGGCGGTTCGAGGTGGCATAGAAGATCACGTTGTCCGGCCGCCCCTCGACGCCGCCCTCGAGCGCCGCCTTCAGCGACTTGTAGGACGTATCGTCGTGGTCGAAGGACAGGTCGTCGCAGAACAGGATGAAGCGGCACGGCGACGCCTTCAGGATCGCCATCAGCTTCGGCAGGCTGTCGATGTCCTCGCGGTGGATCTCGATCAGCTTCAGCGGCTCGGACCGCGCGCGCTCGCCGTTGATCGGCGGCATGCACGGCCTTGACCAGCGACGACTTGCCCATGCCGCGGGCGCCCCACAGAAGCGCGTTGTTGGCCGGCAGGCCGGCGGCGAAGCGCCGCGTGTTGTCGACCAGGATGTCGCGCACCCGGTCGACGCCGCGGATGAGGCCGATGTCGACGCGGTTGACCCGGTGCACCGGCTCCAGGAAGCCGGGCTCGGCGGTCCACACGAAGCAGTCGGCGGCGCCGAGGTCGGCGGCCGGCGGGACGGCCGGCGCCAGCCGCTCGACCGCCTCGATCAGCCGGTCGAGCTTGGCCTCGAGCGTCTCGGAAGAAGGGGTCGGTCGTCGTGCGGTCATGGTCGGGCGGCCGGCTGGTTTCCTCGGGAAGCCCGCTCTACCACGACCGGCAGGCTTTCCGAAAGCGTCGCCGCGGACCTGAAGCGCGAGTTGCAAAGCAGGCGCCAGCGACTATATTCCGCGCACATTTTCCAGGGGCTGACCGGCCCGCTTCGCCTCAATCGGGAGCCTTCGATGTTCGTGACACCGGCCTATGCCCAGACCCCGGGCGGCACGCCCGACATGCTGATCAGCATGTTGCCGTTTGTGCTGATTTTCGTGATCATGTATTTTCTGATCATCCGCCCGCAGCGCACGCAGCTCAAGAAGCGCGGCGAAATGCTGGCGGCGATCCGCCGCGGCGACACGGTGGTCACCGGCGGCGGCCTGGTCGGCAAGGTCACCAAGGTGATCGACGACAACGAGCTCGAGGTCGATCTGGGCGGCGGCACCAAGGTGACCGCGCTGCGCTCCACGATCTCCGACGTCCGGGTGAAAGGCGAGCCGGTCGCCAACCAGAACGCCAAGAAATAACCGCATTCGAGGCAGAACCGGAAGGCTCGCCCACCCAAGAGGCCAAAGTGCTCTATTTCTCGCCCTGGAAGACGTTCGCCATCTGGATCGTGGTGGCCATCGGCATCCTGTTCACGCTCCCCAACATGCTGCCCCAGTCGGTGCTCGACGCGATGCCCGCCTGGCTTCCCAAGAAGACGATGACGCTCGGCCTCGACCTGCAGGGCGGCTCGCACATCCTGCTTGCCGTCGACCGCCAGGACCTGATCGACGAGCGGCTGCAGGCGACGCGCGACGACATCCGCACCATGCTGCGCGACGCCAAGATCGGCTACACGGGACTGTCCGGCACCGGCCGTTCGGTGCAGGTGCGCATCCGCGAGGCCAACGAGGTCGACAAGGCCAAGGAGGCGCTGAAGTCGCTCATCCAGCCGGTGACGTCGGGCGTGTTCGGCACCGGCTCCGTCGAGGAGCTGACGCTGGAGGAGCCGGAGCCCGGCCTGCTGCGCTACACGCTGACCGACCAGGGCATGAACTACCGCACCAGTTCGGCGGTCACGCAGTCGATCGAGGTGATCGGCCGGCGCGTCAACGAGCTCGGCACGACCGAGCCGATCATCCAGCGCCAGGGCACCGACCGCATCCTGGTCCAGGTGCCGGGCCTGCAGGACCCGCAGCGCCTCAAGGACATCCTCGGCCAGACCGCCAAGCTGACCTTCCAGATGGTCGACCAGACCATGCCGGTGCAGGAGGCGATCGAGGGGCGCCCGCCGGCCGGCTCCGACCGTGCTCTATTCGACGGACGATCCGCCGGTTCCCTACCTGATCGAGAACCGGGTGATCGTGTCGGGCGAGAACCTGGTCGACGCGCAGGCGACCTTCGACCAGCGGACCAGCGAGCCGGTCGTCTCCTTCCGCTTCGACTCCAAGGGCGCGCAGCGCTTCGGCCAGGCGACGCAGCAGAATGTCGGCAAGCTGTTCGCCATCATCCTCGACAACCAGGTGATCTCGGCGCCGCAGATCCGCGAGCCGATCCTCGGCGGCACCGGCCAGATCTCCGGCAACTTCACGGCCCAGTCGGCCAACGACCTCGCCGTGCTGCTGCGCGCCGGCGCGCTGCCGGCCGACCTCACCATCGTCGAGGAGCGCACGGTCGGCCCGAGCCTCGGCGCCGATTCGATCGACGCCGGCAAGTTCGCCTCGCTGATCGCCGGCGTGCTGGTCGTCGGCTTCATGCTGGTCGCCTACGGCACGCTCGGCCTCATCGCCAACATCGCGCTGGCCGCCAACGTCGCGCTGATCATCGCCATCCTGTCGGTCCTCGGCGCCACGCTGACCATGCCCGGCATCGCCGGCATCGTGCTGACGATCGGCATGGCGGTCGATTCCAACGTCATCATCTACGAGCGCGTGCGCGAGGAGCGACGATTGGGCCGCTCGCTCGTGCAGTCGCTGGATTCCGGCTTCGCGCGGGCGCTGGCGACCATCGTCGACGCCAACTTCACCACCTTCATCGCGGCCGTCATCCTGTTCTACCTCGGCTCCGGCCCGGTGCGCGGCTTTGCCGTGACGCTCGCCATCGGCATCGTCACCACCGTGTTCACCGCCTTCACGCTCACCCGCTGGCTGATCGCGATCTGGCTGAGGCGCATGCGCCCGAAGGAGCTGCCGAACGGGCTGTTCCGCTTCGTCCCCGACGACACGCACGATCCCCTTCATGGCCTGGCGCAGATACGCCTTCACGCTGTCGGCGGCGCTGTCGATCGCCGCGATGGCGCTGTTCTTCACCATCGAGATGAACTACGGCATCGACTTCCGCGGCGGCTCCAGCATCGAGGTGCAGGCCAAGGGCGGCGCGGCCGACCCGGGCGACGTCCGCGCACGCCTCGACGAGCTCAATCTGGGCGACGTGCAGGTGCAGGAGTTCGGCTCGCCGCGCGACCTGCTGATCCGCATCGAGGGCGCAGGGCGGCGGCGACAATGCCGAGCAGAGCGTGGTCGAGAAGGTGCGGCTCGCGCTGGAGGACGACTACGACTTCCGGCGCGTGGAGTCGGTCGGTCCGACCGTGTCGGGCGAGCTCGCCTTCAACGGCACCATGGGCGTGCTCGCCTCGCTGGTCGCCATGCTGATCTACATCTGGTTCCGCTTCGAGTGGCAGTTCGGCGTCGGCGCCGTCATCGCCACCGTGCACGACGTGACCATGATGGTCGGGCTCTACGTCGATCTCGGGCCTGGAGTTCAACCTGACCAGCATCGCGGCGATCCTGACCATCGTCGGCTATTCGATCAACGACACCGTCGTGGTCTACGACCGCGTGCGCGAGAATCTCCGACGATACAAGAAGATGCCGATCGAGGAGCTGCTCGACCTGTCGATGAACCAGACGCTGTCGCGAACGGTGCTCACCGGCGTCACCACGCTGCTGGCGCTGATCGCGCTCTATCTGTTCGGCGGCGAGGTCATCCGCTCGTTCACCTTCGCGATGATCTTCGGCATCCTGGTCGGCACCTATTCGTCGATCTTCGTCGCCGGACCGCTGCTCATCCTGTTCAGGCTACGGCCCGAAAGCGTCGGCAAGGACGAGAAGAGCGAGACGGCGGCTACCGCCTTCCGCGCAGCTCTCGAAAACCTGACGCCGATGGCGAAGGGCATCGAGATCCGCGCGGCGCATTTCCCTGGCCGCGCGCCGATCGACGCCTATGGCAATGGCGGCTTCCGCTTCGCCGACATGTCGCATCGCGGCTCGATCCTCTGCCTGCCGTCCGGCGTCTATGGCTGGGAGCCCGCCGATCCCGAGGCGCTCGTGCCGGCCGACTTCGAGCGCCTGATCGCGGAGGCGGGCAGCGATCGAGATCCTGCTCGTCGGCACCGGCAACGACGCTCAGGCCGCTGCCTGAGCCGCTGCGGACGCTGTTCAAGGGGTCCGGGATCAGCGCCGACCCGATGTCGACGGGAGCGGCCGTGCGCACCTACAACGTCCTGCTTGCCGAGGATCGCGCCGTCGCGGCGGCGCTCGTCGCCGTCGACTGACGTGGCGGACGGAGCCGATGCGCTGATCGAGGCGGTGCGGACGGCCGACCGCGACCGCTATCTCGCCGCTGCTCTACGCCCCCGAAGCCAGCCGCGCCGGCGCTGGCGGCGCTCTATGCCTTCAATGCCGAGATCGCCTCGGTGCGCGACCGCATCAGCGCAGCCGCTTGCCAGGCGAGATCCGCCTGCAATGGTGGCGCGACGTGGTCTCCGGCAGCCGCCGCGCCGGCGACGGCCATCCCGTCGCCGCGGCGCTGCTTGCCGCGATCGCGCGCCCACGACCTGCCGGTCGCGCCGTTCGAAGCGATGCTCGATGCCCGCATCTTCGACCTCTACGACGACCCGATGCCGTCGCGGAACGACCTGGAAGGCTATTGCGGCGAGACGGCGTCGGCGGTGATCCAGCTGTCGTCGATGGTGCTCGACCGCGACGGCCGCGCCCGCCTTCGCCGGCGTCGCCGGGCATGCGGGATGCGCGCAGGCGATCACCGGCCTGCTGGCGCGGCTGCTGCCGCTCCACCGGGCGCGCGGCAGTGCTACGTGCCGCGCGACCTGCTCGAGGCGGCCGGCACCGACCCCGAAGCCTTCCTGTCCGGCGACCGACGGGGCGGCAGCGGGGCGGGCGGTCGCCGCGATGGCGGCGCTGGGAGGCGAGCACTACCGGGCCTTTGCCGATGGCGCGGCCGGGCTGCCGACAGCGCTGCGCCCCGCCTACCTGCCGCTGGCGACGGCCGACGCGCTGCTGGAGCGGGTCGCACGGCGGCCGGAGGCGGCGCTGACGGCACCGGCGCGCCTGCCGGAATGGCGGCGGCACTGGCTGATGGTCAGGCGGGCGAGCCGCGGCTGGTGAGCTGAGGCTACTCGGCGGCGTGGGCCGGAGCCTCGGCGAGGCCCGAGCCAGCTGCGGCAGTCGGCCATTGCCCGGCCGGTCAGCGCCATCTTGCGGGCGAGGGTCTTCTCCTTGCCGCGCAGGCGCTTGCCCTCGGCCCGCGGCGCCTCGATCGGCGGGAACAGCCCGAAATTGACGTTCATCGGCTGGAAGGACCGCTTGCCGGGCTCGTCGTCGGCCAGCAGATGGCCGCCGGTGATGTGGTCGAGCAGCGCACCGAGCGCAGTCGTGGCGGGCGGCGGCGACAGCGGCCGCGAGAGCCGCTCGGCGGCTGCGAAGCGGCCGGCCAGCAGGCCGACGGCTGCGCTCTCCACATAGCCCTCGCAGCCGGTGATCTGGCCGGCGAAGCGCAGCCCGGGACGGCTCTTCAGGGTCAGCGACCGGTCGAGCAGGGCCGGCGAGTTGATGTAGGTGTTGCGGTGAAGCCCGCCGAGCCGCGCGAACTCGGCCTGTTCGAGGCCGGGGATGGTGCGGAAGATGCGCACCTGCTCGCCATGCTTCAGCTTCGTCTGGAAGCCGACCATGTTGTAGAGGGTGCCCAGCGCATTGTCCTGGCGCAGCTGGACCACCGCATAGGCCTTGACGGTCGGCTGGTGGGCGTTGGTGAGGCCCATGGGCTTCATCGGGCCGTGCCGCAGCGTCTCGGGGCCACGCTCGGCCATGATCTCGATCGGCAGGCAGCCGTCGAAATAGGGGGTGCCTTCCCAGGCCTTGGTGTCGGCCTTGTCACCGGCGAGCAGTGCTGCGACGAAGGCCTCGTACTGCGCGCGGTCGAGCGGGCAGTTGACGTAGTCCTTGCCGGTGCCGCCGGGGCCGACCTTGTCGTAGCGCGACTGGAACCAGCAGACGCCCATGTCGATGGTGTCGAAATGGACGATCGGCGCGATCGCGTCGAAGAAGGCGAGCTGATCGGCGCCGGTCTCGGCGGCGATTGCCTCGGCCAGCGCGGGCGCCGTCAGCGGCCCGGTGGCGACGATGGCCTGGCCCCATTCGCGCGGCGGCAGGCCGGGAACCTCCTCGCGACGGATGGTGATGAGCGGATGCGCCTCGAGGCGCGCCGTCACCGCGGCGGAGAAGCCGTCGCGGTCGACGGCCAGCGCGCCGCCGGCCGGCACCTGGTGCGCGTCGGCGCATTGCATGATCAGCGAGCCGGCCAGCCGCATCTCGGCATGCAGAAGGCCCGACCGCATTGGTGCCGGCGTCGTCGGAGCGGAAGGAATTGGAGCAGACGAGCTCGGCCAGGCCATCCGTCTTGTGCGCGTCGGTGCCGCGGACCGGGCGCATCTCGTGAAGCACGACCGGCACGCCGGCCGCCGCCGCCTGCCACGCCGCCTCGGACCCGGCAAGGCCGCCGCCGATGACGTGGATGGGTTGGCTGGTCATGGTCGCGGGACTTAGGCCGTCCTTCCCAAAAAGACAACACCCGCCGGAGGAGGGAGGATCCCGGCGGGTGTCGGAAAAGGTCCGGTCGGCTCTCGGGAGGAAAGGAGGGCCGACCGTATTCGCTGAGCCCGGGAGGAGGGACGGCTCGGCGAAATTCCTTTCGTCCAACCTGATAGACCCCTGGGTTGCGGAGCGCACTGGCGCAACGCGCCATTCTTCTCGCAGAACGTGCCAAATTGCCGGCTTCGAGGGCGAGCAGGCGCAATCTATGGTTAAGCAAAAAACAACGCCCGCCGGAGGGAGGATCCAGCGGGCGTCGCGAAGGTCCGGCCGGCGCTCGGGGAGGAGGAGAGAGCCGACCGTGTCCGCCGAGGCAATGGGAGGAGAACCTCGACGAAATTCTTCTCGCTTGATCTAGGGAGCGAGGCCCTTGGAAACAACACCCGCCGGAGGGAGGAGGTTTCCGGCGGGTGCCGTTTGGGTGGCCGGCGTTCGGGAGGAGGTGAACGCCGACCCTATCCGTCGGGACCGGGGAGGAGGTCGGTCCCGGCGAAAGCCGTCAGATCGCCTGGCGGGCGATGTGGTGGATCTCGCTGCGGGCGATCCCCAGATCGTCGAGCTCGCGAGAGGAGAGGCGGGCAAGCTGCTTGACCGTCTCGCGGTAGCGGCGCCAGTTGCGGTAGTTGCGGATCAGGTTCATGGCTCTATTCCTGCCTTGTGCCGAGCTCAGACCGACTTCCGCGCGACAAACGGAATGTCGCTGCGGGCGATGCCGAGATCGTTGAGTTCACGGTTCGAAAGACGCTCCAGCTCGGTGACGGTTTCACGGTAGCGGCGCCAGTTGCGGTAATTGCGGATCAGGTTCATGTCAGTCTCGATTCGTCTTCAGTTGCGGTCTTGTTTTGGGTTTCGGTCTATTCGTACGACGTGAAGATAGGAGCGCTCCTGTCGAGTTAGAAGCCACGATGATGCATGGCAGCATTGCAAATTGTGCATTGCAACATTAATCGATTTTAGGAGATGGGGCGGGACGGGGCGGGGGGCGCCGAGCGGTGCTCTGATGGTGAATCCGGCATGCGATGACCGAGGCTCATCAACGCGAGCGCGACAAATGCCTACCGCAAAGGACGAAGCGACGAAAACGTGGCCCGACCATCGGCCACGCGGCTGCGCCGCGGAGGCGACGTGGAGCCGAATGAAAGCCCCCGCTCGCCGGGCCGCACAAGTCCGGCTGCCTTCCGCGTTGCGCAAGCCGGCCGTCTGCGCTCAGCGCAGGCGGCCGCTCGCGTGAGCGAGCATGGTGTAGACCTTGCCGGTGTCCGAGGTCAGGTAGGTCTGCGTCATGATGTTGTCGCGGTCGTTGCGCGAGACATCCTTGAGCAGGCGCTCGAAGTCGTCGCAATAGCGGTCCACGGCAGCCTTGAACTCGCCGTCCGACTGGTACTTGCGACGGATCTCGTCGAAGGTCTGCTGCCCCTTCAGCGTGTAGAGGCGGCGGGTGAAGACGTCGCGCTCGCCCCGGCGGTAGCGGTCCCACAGCTCGACCGAGGCGTCGTGGTCGATGGCGCGGGCGATGTCGACCGACAGCGAGTTGAGCGATTCCACCACGTGCAGCGGCGACCGCTGGTTGGCGGCCGGCCGCGGCGCCGGCTCGGCGGGGCCGGCCTCGGCCTCGTCGCGCGAGGCGTTGGTCAACAGGTCGCTCACCCAGCCGCCTTGGCGCGGCTGCGCTGCCCGCGGGGCGGGCTGGGCGGCTTCGAGCGGGCCGCGCAGCGCCGGCTCGGGCTGGCTGAGCGCGGGCTGCGGTGCCCGGCGGACCGGCTCGGGCGCCGGCGGCGGTGCCGGCCGGGCCGGACGTGGCTCGGCGACGTCGATGGTGCGCCCCGAGCGGGCGACGATTTCCGACAGCTCCTTCAGCGCATTGATCTGCTCGGTCACGGCGCGGCGGATGGCGGTGGTCGATTCCTTCGCCTCGGCCGGCATGTCGAGCACGCCGCGGCTGAGCTCGGCGCGCGTCGCCTCCAGCTCCTCGCGGATGGTGCCGGCCGTCTTGCGGATCTCGTCGGTGGCGGTGCCGAAGCGCTGCGTGGCTGTCTCGACCACTTCGGTGATCGCCTCGCGGATCTGATCCGTCGACTGGCGGGCGCGGCCCTCGGCCGAGTTCGAGCACGCGGCCGATGATGCCTTCGAAGGAATGCATCATGCGCTCGATGTCCTCCGACTTCTTGACCAGGCCGACGGCCAGGTCCTCCAGCGCCGACTGGCGCTCGTCGAGCGTCGAGGCAAGGTTCGCCTGGGCCGAGCCCAAGAGGTCGGAGGCGCTGGCGAGCAGCTTGCTGTGCTCGTCGAAGCGGCTGGCGATGGCGGCGATGTCCTTCAGCGTGTGCGAGGAGAGCTCGGTCAGGCGGCTGGCATTGCCGTCGATCAGGCGCGCCGAGCTGGCGAAGGTCTGCGCGGCCTTCTCGGTGGTCACCGCGAAGCTCTGGGTGGTCGAGGAGAGCCGCTCGTCGACGCCGGTCAGGTTCACCGCCGCCTTCTCGATGAGCTCGCCGAGCTTGGAATTGGAGCCCGACAGGCGATCGATCAGCTCGGTGACGCTTTCGGAGAGGCTGGTGCGGGCACCCTCGACGGCCGTCAGCGTCTCGGCCGTGCGGGTGGCGAGCGCGTTGACCAGGGCCGCGTTCTCGGTGCGGAGCCGCTCGGTGGCGCGCTGCGTGGCGTCCTCCAGGCTCTTCTGCAGCTCGCCGCCGCTCTCGGCAAAGCGGTCGACCAGCGGCTTGGCGGTCTCGTCGAGCAGCTTGGAGATCTCGGAGGAGCGGCTCATCAGCATGGCGTTGAGCTCGCGGGTGTGGTCGCCGATCGACTTGGCCGCCTCGTTGGTGCGCTGGCTGATGTGCTGGCCGACCGCCGCGAAAGTCTCGGCGATCACGTTGGCGCGCTGCACCAGGCGGTTCTCGCTGTCGGTGACCTGCTCGTTGAGCTTCTGGCCGATCGTCTCGGCGCTCGCCGCCAGGCGGGTCTCCACCTCGTCGGCGTGGCCGAGCACGCGATGGGCGATGGCGTCCGCCGCCTGCGACAGGCGCTGGTCGGCCTCGCCGAGGGCCCCGGCGATCGCCTGGGCGCGGGCGTCGAGCTCGACCGAGGTCTGGTGCGTGCGGGCGATGATCTTCTGCTCCGTCTCGTCGAAGACGTTGGCGATGTCGGCGGCACGCTGGGTGATGGCCGAGGTCGTGTCGCCGACGCGGGCTGCCAGCTGCTGGTCGGCGGCTTCGAAGGCGCGCGCCAACTCGTCGGCGCGGGACTGGAGCTGCTCGGCGGTCTGGTTGACGCGGCCGGCGAGCCGCTGGTCGGCATCGTCGAAGGAGCGAACGATCTCGGCGGCGCGGGCGACGATCGCCCCCGTCGCCTCGGCAGCGCGGGCGGCGATCAGGCCGCTCGTCTCCTCGGCGCGCGAGGCGAGCCGGCGGTCGGCCTCCTCGAAGGTCCGGGCGATCGCGTCGGCGCGGGCCGACAGGGTGTCGGCGGTATCGGCGACGCGCGACGACAGCCGGCCGTCGATGTCCTCGTAGGAGCGGACGATGTCGGCTGCGCGGGCGCCGATGGCCTCGGCCACCTCGGCAACGCGGCTCGATATGGCGCCGGTCGCCGCGTCGGTGCGGGCGGCGAGCCGCTCGTCGGCCTCGTCGAGGCGGCGGGCGATGTCGCCGGCACGAGCGGAGAGCAAGCTCGCCGTATCCTCGGCGCGCGCCACGAGCAGGTTCGCCGTCTCCTCGGCGCGGGCGGCCAGGCGCTCGTCCGCAGTCTCGAAGGCACGCACCACGGTGGCGGCGCGGCCGGCGATCGCCTCGCCGGTCTCGTCGACGCGGGCGGCCAACCGCCGGTCGGCGTCCTCGAAGGAACGGGTCACGTCGGCGACGCGGTTGATCAGCGAGCCGGCCGATTCCAGCGCCCGGGCGGACAGGCGTTCGTCGGCCTGCTCGAAGGTGCGGGCGATCTCGGCGGCGCGGACGCCAAGCGCCTCCGAGGTCTGCTCGGCGCGGGCGGCGATGCGCTGGTCGGCCTCGGAAAGGGCCTTCTCCGCCTCGTCGCCCAGGGCGGCGGTGATGCCGAGCACGCGGTCGCGCAAGGTGGCGGCGACGCCGCCGGCGCTGCGCTCCAGCACGCTGCGGACGTTCTCTATGCCGGCCGACAGGGCGCGCTCCATGGTGCCGGTGCGCTCCTCGATGACGCCGGTCTGGCGCCGGAAGGCGTCCTCGATCTTCTCGACGTCGGCCGACAGTGCCTCCGAGATGTCGGAGCGACGGTCGGCGAGCGTCTGGATATGCGCCACGACGGCGGTGTCGATGTCGGAACGCGTTTCGCCGAGGCTGCGCAGGTCGTCGTCGAGGGCGCGCTTCAGGATGTTGCGGCCCTCGGCGAGCTTGCCGACATGGCCGGCAATCGTCTCGTCGATGGCGCCGCGCGCCTCGGCCAGCTTGGCGAGGTCGGCGTCGAGCGCCTGGGCGAGCAGGGCACGGCCTTCCGTCAGCTTCTCGGCCTGGCCGGCGACCGCCACGTCGATCGTCGAGCGGCTCTCCTCGACCTTGCGCAGGTCGTCGAGCAGGGCGCGCGCCAGGATGTCGCGGCCCTGGGCGAGCTTCTCGACCTGGCCGGCGACGATGTTGTCGATGGCGGTGCGGCTGTCGTTGAGCTTCTTGAGGTCGTCCTCGAGGGCGCGAGAGAGGATGTCGCGGCCCTCGGCGAGGCGGCTCACCTGGCCGGCGACGATGCCGTCGACCTCGGTGCGGCTGTCGCTGAGCTTCTTCAAGTCGGCGTCGAGCGCGCGGGAGAGGATGTCGCGGCCCTCGGCGAGCTTGGAGACCTGGCCGGCGACGATGTTGTCGATGCCGGTGCGGCTTTCCTCGAGCTTCTGGAGGTCGGCTTCCAGCGCGCGACCCAGCACGTTGCGCCCCTCGGCGAGCTTGGAGACGTAGTTGTTGATGGAATCGTCGATCTGCGCCCGGGTATGGCCGAGCCGCTGCAGATCGTCGGACAGGGCGCGCCCGAGCGCGCCGCGGCCGGCGTCGAGCCGTTCCAGCTGGCTCCCCAGCTCGGCGTCGACGGTGGCGCGGTGCTCGGTGAGCTTGCGCAGGTCGTCCTCCAGCGCCCGGGAGAGGATGGTCCGCCCGTCGGCCATCTTCTGGATGTGGCCGCCGATGGCGAGGTCGATCTCGGTGCGGCTGTCGGCGAACTTCTGCAGGTCCTCCTCCAACAGGCCGGCAGCGCGCTCGCGGCTCTCGGCGAGCTTCTGCGCATGCGCCTCGACCGCGGCATCGACGCCGGCGCGGGCCGACGAAAGCCGCGCGATGTCGGCATCGAAGGCGTGGCCGATCTGGCTGCGACTGGCCTCCAGGCGGTTGGCGAACTCGGAGGCGCGCGCCTCCAGCATGGTGGAGGTCGACATCACGATGTCGGCCATCTCGGCGCCGATCTTGGCCTTGCCCTCGTCGATCATCGAGGAGAGGTCGTGCTTGCCGGCGGTGAAGGTCGCGGCGATCTCGCGCGCCCGCTCGACCAGAGTGTCGTTGATCTGGCGGGCCCGCGCCTCCAGCGCGGCGTTCAGCTTCTGGGTGCCCATGTCGAGCATCTCGGCGCGGGTCTGGAACTCGCCGATCAGCGACTGGCCGCGCTCGGACAAGGTCCGCTCGATGCTGGTCAGGCGCTGGTCGAGCTCGGCATTGAGCGTCTCGGCGGCGCCGCCGAGCAGCGAGACCATGCCGTGGGCACGCTCGTCGAGCATCTGGGACAGCGAACGGGTCACGTCGTCGGCGCTGGTGGTCAGCGTGGCGATTCGCGTGTCGAGCAGGCTCGCAAACGCCTCGCCGGAGGTGGTGATGCGCTCGGAGATGGTGTCCAGCCGCTGGTCGATCGAATCGAAGATCGACATGCCGCTCTCGTTGATGCGGTCGATCAGCGTGCCGCCGGAATCGGTGATGGTCATCGACAGCTTGGTCGAGGCCGACAGAATCGAGTCGCGGATCATGTCGCTCGCCGAGCCGAGCTCGTCACGCAAGGTCTCGTGGGCGCCGGAGATCGAGCTCCTGACGCGCTCGGCATGGCTGATCAGCGCGTCGCGCTCGCTGCCCAGGCCATCGACCAGGCCGCGGATGCGCATCTCGTTCTGCGAATAGGCGCGTTCCAGCTCGTTGACCTCGGTGTGCACCAGGGTTTCCAGCTCGACGGCGCGAGCCAGGGTGCGCTCGATGCCTTCGCCCATGGCGGCGACTTCGCGCCGCACCGCCTGCCCGACGGTCATCACGCGGTCCTGGGCCAGCGATTCGGGCTCGGCCAGGCGCAACGCCAGCTCGGTCATCGACTGGGCCGCCTGGCGCATCTCCTGGGCGCGGCGGACCATGACCGCGAAGCCCCAGAAGAGCAGCACCGGCACGACCAGGGCGACGGCGAAGAGCAGCAGCGACGGACGCGCGAGCAGCGCCTCGCCGCTGCGGATCCGCCAGATCTGCGAACCGAAGATGAACTGCGCCAGCGCGAGGCCGCCGGCCACCCAGGCGAGCGACAGCAGCGCCACCGCCCAGTAGATGGCGCTCGAGGGGCGCCGGTTGATGCGGCCCACCGCGGCGCGGTAGTCCTTCTGCCGGTCGTCGTTGGCAGGCGCCAGAGCGGGGCCGGGCTGCGGCGCCGGCCGCGGCGCCGGCTGCGGCTCGTCGACCGGGCGCATGCCCATCGGGATGCTGCCGGGCTCGGGCTTCGGATCGGGCTTGAAGGGGATGCGCGGCAGCTTCTCGGCCTCGCGGTCGCGCTCCTGCTCCGTGGGTGCGGCGGCAGCAGCCGGGGCGGCCTCGCCGGTCTCGGCCGGCTTGTCGCCCTGCTTCTTGGCAGCGTCGCTGCCGTTGCCGTTGCGGCTTTCGCGGGCCAGCTCGTCGGCGGCCTGCGAGATCTGCGCCTCGAGGTCCTCCATGGACGCGGCGATGTCGAGATCGCTCACGGGCTCGGCCGTCAGGTCGAAGTCGAGCGCCTTCTCGAGCTCCTTGGCCACGTCGGTGTCGAGGTTCTGCGAAGAGGTTGTCTTGCGCGCCATTCCGCCATTACCCTGTACATGAAGGCGCAGCCGAAAACCGGTGGTGGTTCCTCGTCGGCTGCGCGCGTGGCTTGTTGTCGTCCCGCGCGTATCGTAGTGACACAGCCCGCCAAATGGAACCCGGATTGAGCCACTTGCTTAAAAGTTTAAACATAGGGTTAACACCCCAGACTTTCAGCTTTTTCAGCGGGTTTCGTGCCATCTTTATAGCGATAAGCCATTAACTCGTTGTCCACAGGATCGCCCTAGTTTGAGCCAATATGGCTACCGAACGTTAGGAGCGCCCCGACGATGACCATGCCTCGATCCGTCGCTTTCGACCGGCCGGGCGGCGAACCGGCCGCTGCCGGCTCGCGTCGCCCGATCGACCTCGTCCATCTGGCGCGCCAGACGCAGGGCGACCGCGCCGTCGAGCAGGACGTGCTGTCCATGTTCGCCCATCAGGCGGCTGCGGTGCGCGAGCGAATCGGCCCGGCTGAGCGGGCCGAGCGGGTGGAGCTGGCGCACCGGCTGGCCGGCTCGGCACGGGCCATCGGCGCCTTCGCCGTGGCCGACTGCGCAAGCGCCATCGAGCAGGCGCCGGAGGACCGGGCGGCGATCAGCCGGCTGTCGCGGCTGATCGACGAGGCGCGCGACTTCATCTCCGCCGTCAGCCGCTGAAAAGCCGTCTTTCCGAAACACGTCACCGGGCGGCGCGTTTCGGCCGCAGTTGACTTCAACGGCCAAGCCATTATTCCCCGCGGCATCCTTTCCGACGGCGCTTTCCGGGGGCGCGAGCATGACCAAGATCACCTATGTCGCCTTCGATGGCACCCGTTTCGACGTCGAGGCCGAGAACGGCTCGACCGTGATGGAGAACGCCATCCGTCATGCAGTGCCCGGCATCGAGGCCGAATGCGGCGGCGCCTGCGCCTGCGCGACCTGCCACGTCTATGTCGACGAGGCGTGGACCGAGGCCGTCGGCGAGCCGGAGCCGATGGAGGAGGACATGCTCGACTTCGCCTTCGACGTGCGCCCCAACTCGCGCCTATCGTGCCAGATCAAGGTGCGCGACGAGCTGGACGGGCTGGTCGTCACGCGTCCCCGAGCGGCAAGGCTGATGCCGCGGCGCGCCGCTGGCCTTCGACTGCGGAACCTGAGAAAATGGCCGCCGGGAGCCGGGGAATCGCCATGACCAGCACGACCATCGCCAACACCGACGTGGCCATCATCGGCGCCGGGCCCGTCGGGCTGTTCGCCGTGTTCGAGCTCGGCCTGTTCGACATGAAATGCCATTTGATCGACATCCTCGACAGGCCGGGCGGCCAATGCGCCGAGCTCTACCCGGAAAAGCCGATCTATGACATCCCGGCCTGGCCGCGCATCACGGCGCAAGGGCTCATCGACCAGCTGATGGAGCAGATCAAGCCGTTCCACCCTGGTTTCACCTTCAACCGCATGGTCTCTTCGCTCGAGAAGCTCCCCGACGGCGGGTTTCGGCTGATCACCGACGAAAACGAGGCGATCGAGGCCAAGGTGGTGGTGATTGCCGCCGGCGGCGGGTCGTTCCAGCCGAAGCGGCCGCCGATTCCCGGCATCGAGGCCTATGAGGGCGAGAGCGTGCACTATTCGGTGCGCCGCATGGACGATTTCCGCGGACACGATTTGTTGATCGTCGGTGGCGGCGACTCGGCGCTCGACTGGACGCTGAACCTGCAGCCGGTGGCGCGCAGCGTGACGCTGGTGCATCGGCGGCCGGAGTTCCGCGCCGCGCCGGACAGCGTCAACAAGATGTTCGCGCTGCAGGAAATGAAGAAGATCGACTTCCAGGTCGGCCAGGTGACCGGGCTGGCCGGCGAGGGCGGAAGCCTGAGCGGCGCCACAATCAAGGGGCCCGACGGCGACATCGAGGTCGCCGCCACCCGCATGCTGCCCTTCTTCGGGCTGACGATGAAGCTCGGGCCGATCGCCGAATGGGGGATCAACCTCAACGAGAACCTCATCCCGGTGGACACGGAGAAGTTCGAGACGTCGGAGCCGGGAATCTTCGCCATCGGCGACATCAACTGGTACCCCGGCAAGCTCAAGCTGATCCTGTCGGGCTTCCACGAAGCCGCCCTGATGGCGCAGGCGGCGAAGCGGATCGTCAGCCCCGGCGAGCGGATCGTCTTCCAGTACACGACGTCGTCGACCAGCCTGCAAAAGAAGCTGGGCGTTGCCTAGTCGGAAGAGGAAAAATCCTCAAGGCTTTGAAATCTATCCAGTTTTATCCGGCTTCTTGTCGGCTTCGATGCGCTCCATGCGGTAGCGCAGGAGCCGCACGATGCGGCTCTCGAAGTTGATGCCCTCGACGCGGTCGAACTCGTCCTGGGCGCGGTCGTGGCGGGACAGCACCCGCTCCGACACGGCCTTGGCGCGCGCCGCCGCGATCTCGCAGTTGGCCTTGCGGCCGATGCCCTTCAAGGTCGTCTCCAACTCGCGCGCATAGTTCTTGGCGATCACCACGTGGCTTTCCTCGTGACGGCGGATGTCCGACGACAAGGTGTCCCAGACCAGCCGCGTCTCGCCGTCGGCCTTGGCGCGCGGCCGCCAGCGGGGCAGGATCATGCGCGCCTTGACGGTCACGGTCACCGAGACGATCGAGCAGCTCCTGGCGCGCTCGGCGTAGGCGATGCGGGTGGTGAACTCCATTCTCGTGGCGCCGGGGTGCCGCTTGCCGGTGCTCTTGACCTGGGGGCCGCGGCGGACGAGCTCCTTCTCGATCTCGTCGAGGGTGCTGCCGCCGATCGAGAAATAGGAATAGGTCTTGCTCACGCTGGCGGCCCGCGCAGGGGCGGCGGCTGCCAGGATGCAGGCGAGGACGAGCAAGGGGCGGGCGCGGACGGTCATCGAAACGAGCATGCGCCAGCAGCCCTTGCCAGGCAATGAAGATTTGGGCTGCGGACCTCTTGATCGGCCCGCCGGCAGGCGCCAAGAAGCACAGGCTCACCCCCGAGCCGGGAAACGCGCATGACTCGCTGGATGCTTGCCCATGGCCGCCATCTCGACCTCGGCGACGAGGCCGTGCTGATGGGGATCCTCAACGTGACGCCGGACAGCTTCTCCGATGGCGGGCGGTTCCTGGAGCCGGACCTGGCGCTGGCCCAGGCGGCCATGATGATCGACGAAGGCGCGGCGATCGTCGACGTCGGCGGCGAATCGACGCGCCCCGGCGCCGTCCCGGTCGCGCCGGCGGAAGAGCAGCGGCGCATCCTGCCGGTGATCGAGGCGCTGGCGGCGGAAGGGCGCGCGCTGATCTCGGTCGACACCTATCGCGAGGAAACGGCGCGGCTGGCTGTCGCCGCCGGCGCCCACATCGTCAACGACGTGCACGGCCTGCAGCGGGAGCCGGGGATCGCCCGCGTGGCGGCGGCGAGCGGCGCCGGGCTGGTGATCATGCATACGGGCCGCGACCGCGCCAAGCTGGCCGACGTGGTGGCCGACCAGTTCGTGTTTCTGGAACGCTCGCTGGAGATCGCCCGCGACGCCGGCGTGGAAGATGCGCAGATCGTGCTCGACCCCGGCTTCGGCTTCGCCAAGGACACCGAGGAGAACCTGGCGCTGATGGCGCGCTTCGGCGAGCTCAAGCGCCTCAACTATCCCTGGATGGTCGGCACTTCGCGGAAGCGCCTGGTGGGCGAGGCGACGGGGCGCGACGCCGACACCAGAGATCCGGGCACGGCTGCAACCAGCGTCATCCTCAGATTGTCCGGGGCGGATCTCTTCCGCGTGCACAACGTGGCCATGAACCGCGACGCGCTGATCTTCGCCGACGCCATGCTGGAGCGGCGCCGGTGAGGGGTCCGAAGCCGGTCAGCCACGCCTATATCGGCCTCGGCGGCAATCTCGGCGACCCGGCGCGTTCGATGCGCGAGGCGCTGCACGGGCTTGCCGAGGCGCCGACGACGCGGATCGTCAAGGTCTCCTCGCTCTACCGGACGCCGCCCTGGGGCAAGACCGACCAGCCCGATTTCCTCAACGCGGCGGTGGAGATCGCCACCGGGCTCGCGCCGCGCGCGGTGCTTCGCCTCTGCCTCGACACCGAGCGGCGGCTGAAGCGGGTGCGCGCCGAGCGCTGGGGGCCGCGGCTGATCGACCTCGACCTGCTCGTGCATGGCGATGCGGCGATCGACGAGCCCGACCTCGCCCTGCCGCATCCGCGCATGCTGGAGCGCGGCTTCGTGCTGGTGCCGCTGGCCGAGATCGCGCCCGACCTGGTGGTCGCCGGCGAGACGATCGCCGCGCACCTGGCGCGGCTGGGGTCGGAGGGCATCGTCAAGGCCGCCGGCCCGGACTGGTGGCAGGGATACGCAGATGCGGGTGCCGAGCTGCTTGTTGGCGGCCTCCAGCCGGGCAGCGATGTTGATCGTGTCGCCATAGGCCGTGTAGTCGAAGAAGCGGGTGCCGCCGAAATTGCCGACGATCGCCGGGCCGGCGAGGACGCCGATGCGCGTCACGTCGAGGTCGATCCCTCGGGCAGCGCCAGGCCCGCCTGAAGGTCTCGGAGAAGGCATCGAGGTCAATCGCGCAAGCGATGGCGCGGGCGGCATAGTCGTCCTGATCGCCGGCGCGCCGAACAGCACGTGCAGGGCGTCCCCCACCACCTTCGCGACCGTTCCCTCATGGGCGAACACCACGTCCGTCATGCCGACCAGGTAGTCGTTCAGGAGCTCGCCAAGCAGCTGCGGCTGATCGTCTCCGCCAGGTCTGAAGCCAGCCATGTCGTAAGAGCGCCAACATCTTCCGCTTGGACCACGGCCAGGATCGCAATATGGTCCTCGCTGGCCAGCCGCTCGGCCAGGTTGGGCGAGAAGTAGCGCGACAGCGCCGCATGCGCCCGTTCCGCAGCCGCCTGCTTGCGCTGCGCCTCGCGCACGCTGGTCGACATGGCGCAGCGTCTTGGCGATCGTCAGCTCCAGGTCGGTGAAGTCGATCGGCTTGGTCACGAAGTCGAACGCGCCCCGGTTCATGGCGGTGCGGATGTTGGCCATGTCGCCGTAGGCCGACACGATGATCGTCGTCATGTCGAAGCCTCGCGTCCTGGAGCTTCTGGCCAGCAGCGCCAGACCGTCCATGCGTGGCATGTTGATGTCGCTGATGACCAGGTCGGCGATGCCCGGATCGCCGTCCAGCAGCGCCAGGGCCTCGACGCCGTCGCTGGCGAAAGACAGGCTGAACGAGCCGTCGGCGATCTGGCGGCGGAATTTCTGCCGCATCAGCGCCTCGAGGTCTTGTTCGTCGTCGACGACGAGAATTCGCGCAGTCACGGGCCGCACTCCACGAGAGCGTCGATCTCGCGGCGCAGCGCCAGGAAATCCACCGGCTTGGTCAGCAGGCCCGCGGCGCCGGCGTCGAGCGCCCGCCGTCGCGTCTCGGCGTCGCCATAAGCGGTGATCATGATGACCGGAACGTCCGGACACGAGGCACGCGCCTGCGGCAGGAACTCGATGCCGCTCATGCCCGGCATGTTGATGTCCGACAGGATGAGGATGACGGTGACGTCGGTCGCGCCTTCCAGATCAGCGCAGGGCGGCGGACGCCGAGAGCGAGAATTCGAGGCGGAAACGGTCGCGCGCGGACGTCGTGCCGGAACTGCTGGCGAAACAGCGTCTCCACGTCGGGCTCGTCGTCCACGACGAGGATCAGAAGCGTCATGCTCGGCTCCCCGACGGTCCGAAAGGGCGGCGTGGCGCGGGAGCACGATGCGGAACTCCGTGAAGGCGCCGAGCTCGGTGGCGACCTCGATGGTGCCGGCATGCTCCTTGACGACGATGTCGTGGCTGAGCGACAGGCCGAGCCCGGTGCCTTCGCCCGCCGGCTTGGTCGTGAAGAAGGGGGTGAACATCTTCTGCGTCGACCTCTGGCAGCGATGCCGGTACCGTTGTCGCGGATGCGGATCTCGACGCGGTCGCCGAGGTTCCTGGTCGTCGCCCGCAGGGACGGTTCATAGAGCCCGTCGGACTCGGCAGCGCGCCTGGAGGTGGCGTAGAAGCCGTTGGCAGATGAGATTGAGCAGCACGCGGGTGATGTCCTGGGGGTAGAGGTCGGCCTCGCCCGCCTCGGGATCGAAGTCGCGGTCGAGCGTGATGGTGAAGCCCTGCCGTTCCGCCTCTGGCGCCGTGATAGGCGAGGTTCAGGCTCTCCTCGACGACGGTGTTGACATTGGTGGGGCGATGCTCGCCCGAGCCCTGCCGGGAGTGGAGAAGCATGTTCCTGACGATCGAGTCGGCGCGCTTGCCATGAAGCTCGATCTTGGCGAGATTGCTCTTGAGCAGGGCCGACAGCTCGGCGATCTCTGCGTCGGCAGGTTCGCCGCGGGCCAGCGCTTCATCGCAGCTCGCCCATCAGCTCGATCGAGAGCGGATGCGAAATTGTTGACGAAGTTCAGCGGATTCTTGATCTCGTGAGCGATCCCGGCGGTGAGCTGGCCGAGGGAGGCCAGCTTCTCGGTCTGGATCAGCCGGTCCTGCGCCCTCTGCAGATCTGTCGATTGTTCGACGTCAGCTCGTGCGTCCTGGCCCGCACCTCCTCGAAGAGCCGCACATTCTCCATGGCAATGCCGGCCTGGTCGGCGAAGGTCTGCAGGATGTCGACCTGCCGGGGCGAGAATTCACGGACCACGGAGCGGACGAGCGCAAAGACGCCCACGGGTGCCCCCTCCCGGAGGATGCGGAACGCAAAGGATGGTCCGGTAGCCGCCGAGCCTCTGCATGTCTGTCGCGCCATACTCCGCATCGGCGAGCACGTCGGCCACCTGGATCGGACGGGCCTCCAACGCGACGCGGGAGCGTCACCGAGTAGCGCCGGGATGAAATTCGCATTGGCGCTCGCATTCGCTTCGGGAAGCGAACCGCCAAGCAATTAGTCGACGAGCTTACAAAAATTATCGCGGCGTTGCGTCCCACCGGCAGCGGTGGCAGGTCGATGGGGATCGGTCCGCAATGGGCCTTCATCTCGAGCAAGCCGCCGCTCTCCAGGAAGATGGCGGCATCCTCGGTGTCGCAGAACCTGGCGGCGCTTTCGACCACCACGTCCAGCACCGGCTGGATGTCGGTCGGGGAGGTGGCGATCACCCGCAGGATGTCGCCGGTGGCCATTTGCTGCTCGAGGGCCTCGGAGATCTCCCGGTTGCGGGCCTGCACCTCCTCGAAAAGGCGGAGGTTCTGGCTAGAGATGGCGCCTGGCCAAGAAGCTCTCCAACACCGTTGGTTTTCGCTAACGCTTCACCTGAGGCGCGGGATCACCAGCACGCCTATCGCCTCGTGAGAGCGAAGGGCGTGGCTGCCATCGTGCGATGGCGAACCGGTCAACCAGCATCGGACTTAAGGAATCGCTCCAACGTCCTTTCAGTGACTTACGGTCATCGTTCGACGAGCGCTCGCCCCGTCGCCCAGTCGCGCGTCGCCGGCATGACAGGGAGATCGAAGGGGATCGGGCCATAGTGCGACTTCGGAATGAGCTGGTCGTCGCGCGCCAGGAAGATGATGGCGTCATGGGTGTCGCAGAAGCGGGCGGCGCTTTCCGACACGACGTCGAGGACGGGCTGGATATCGGTGGGCGAACCGGCGATCACGCGAAGGATCGCGCCGGTCGCGGTCTGCTGCTCCAGCGCCTCCGCAAGTTCGCCGTCGCGGGCCACCAGCTCCGCGAGGGACGGGCGTTTTCGCGGCGCAATTCCTCGTCCCGCTCGCGGCGCGACCGCGAGGTGGCGTGTGCGGACTGGGCTAACCTGTCCTCCACGGTATCCTGCTCTGCGTGACGGATCCCTCGCCGAGAATATTAGTTGCAGTTCAAGCCGAAATCCGTTGCCGTCTCGAGCCGCATGCCGAGGGCCCAGGAGGTTGACGATGATAACGGGCGGTTGTCTTTGCGGGGCGGTGCGTTACGAAACGCCGGCCGAGCCGATCCTGACGCGGCTCTGCTGGTGCCGGGTCTGCCAGTACTTCGCCACCGGCAACGCGGCGGTCAGCGTCTGCTTTCCTTCGCAGGGATTGTCGGTCTCCGGCACGCCGAAAGACTTCGTGAGCCTGGCCGACAGCGGCAACCGGATGCATCGGCGCTTCTGCCCGGAGTGCGGGACGCATCTGTTCAGCGAGGCCGAAGCGCGCCCGCATCTGGTGTTCGTGAGGGCGGGCACGCTCGACGACAGCAGCCTCGCCCGCCCCGATGCGGTGATCTGGACCGACCAGGCGCCGGCCTGGGCCTGCTGGGATGCCAGCCTGCCGACCTACGAGGGCCAACCGCCACCCGTGGGATAGGCGGCGGCTCTGAGCCGCGGGCTCGGTCAGCTTTCCTCGACGAAGACCTCTTCCCGCTTCCGCTTGACGCTCGGCAGGAAGACGACCACCAGCACCAGAACGGCCACCGCGAGGAGCAGGGCGCTGATCGGCCGCGTGACGAAGGTGGTGGGGTCGCCGCGCGACAGGATCATGGCGCGGCGCAAATTCTCCTCCAGCAGCGGGCCGAGCACGAAGCCGAGCAGCAGCGGCGCCGGCTCGCAGCGCAGCTTGACCAGCACGTAGCCGACAAGGCCGAAGAAGGCGACGGCGAAGAGGTCGAAGGCGTTGGAGTTCACGCTGTAAACGCCGATCGAGCAGAACGCCATGATGATGGGAAACAGCACGTAATAGGGGACCGTCAACAGCTTCACCCAGAGGCCGATCAACGGCAGGTTGAGGATGATCAGCATCAGGTTGCCGATCCACATGGAGGCGATGATCCCCCAGAACAGCGCCGGTTGCTCGGTGGCGACGTTGGGACCCGGCACGATGCCCTGGATGATCATGGCGCCGATCATCAGCGCCATCACCGGGTTGGCGGGGATGCCGAGGGTCAGCATGGGGATGAAGGAGGTCTGGGCGCCGGCATTGTTGGCCAATTCGGGCCCGGCGACACCGGCGATCGCCCCCTTGCCGAACTCCTCCGGCCGGTCGGAGACGCGCTTTTCCACGGTGTAGGAGGCAAAGGCCGCCAGGATGGCGCCGCCGCCCGGCAGGATGCCCAGCGCCGAGCCGATGGCGGTGCCGCGGAGGATCGGCGCCATCATGCGGCGGAAATCCTCGCGGGTCGGCATCAGCCCGCTCACCTTAGTGATCATGACATGGCGTTCGTGCTCGTTCTCCAGGTTGCGGAGGATCTCGGCGACGCCGAACACCCCGACGGCGACCGCCACGAAGTTCAGCCCGTCGGCATATTCGCGGATGCCCAGAGTGAAGCGCGGGGTGCCGGAATAGATGTCGGTGCCGACGAGGCCGAGCAGCAGGCCGAGCACGACCATCGCCAGCGCCTTGACGATCGAGCCGTGGGCCAGCGCGATCGACGACACCAGCCCGACGATCATCAGCGAGAAATACTCCGCCGCCCCGAACTGCAGCGCGATTGCGGTGAGCGGCGGGGCGAACAGCGCGACCAGGAAGGTCGATACGGTGCCGGCGAAGAAGGAGCCGATGGCGGCGATCGCCAGCGCGGCGCCGGCGCGGCCGTTGCGGGCCATCTGGTAGCCGTCGATGGCGGTGACGGCGGAGGACGACTCGCCCGGCATGTTGATCAGGATGGCGGTGGTCGAGCCTCCGTACTGGGCGCCGTAGTAGATGCCGGACAGCATGATGAGCGAGGAGACCGGATCGCCGATCTGGAAGGTGATGGGCAGGAGCATGGCGATCGTCGCGGTGGCGCCGATGCCTGGCAGCACGCCGATCAGCGTGCCAAGCAGCACGCCGATCAGGCAGAAAAGCAGGTTCCACAGCGTCGAGGCGGTGGCGAAGCCGAGGGCGAGATTGTCGAAGAGCTCCATCGTGCCTGCCTCAGAAACGCGGCAGCCAGGGCCCGAACCGCTGGAAGGGCAGGCCGAGGGCATAGCTGAAGACGGCGACGGAGAAGAGCGTCAGGCCGGCCGCCAGCAGCAGCGCCAGGACGGGCGTCATGCGCCGCGAGGCGAAGGCGGCGACGAGCGCCGTCAGGAAGATGGAGGGGACGAAGCCGAGGCCGCGCACCGTCAGCCCGAAGAAGATCGGCGCCGGCAGGATGAACAGCATGCCGCGCCAGGCGATCGGGCCGATCGCCTCGCCCTCGACGCGAAAGGCCTGGACCAGGATGACGAGCCCGAGAAGCACGAGCACGATCGCCAGCACCAGGGGAAAATAGCCCGGTCCCATGCGGAAAGCGGTGCCGATCTCGAGCGTCGAGGCCTGGACCGCGAAGAACAGCCCGAAGACGACGAAGATGGCGCCGCACAGGCCGTTTGCCGGATCGATGGAAGAGGGTTTCATCAAAGGCCCTCGCCGCCAGGGTTGCCGCGCCGCCGCCCGCCCCTCGTCGCGAAGGGAGTCGGGCGCCGGCAAGGCTGCTAGTCGGCGTACTGGCCGGCAGCGTCGATCACCGGCTTCCAACGGGCGATCTCGCCCTCGAGCCTTGCCTTCAAAGCCGCGGGCGTGGCGTCGGCGTCCGACGACGGCACGGTGCCCAGTTCGGCGAAGCGCGCCACCACGTTCTCGTCCTTCAGCGCCTTCTGCAGGCTCTGCGACAGGCGGTCGACGACCTCCTTCGGCGTGCCCTTCGGGGCATACAAGCCATGCCAGATGCCGACCTCGAAGCCCGGCAGCCCGGCCTCCTCGGCGGTCGGCACGTCAGGCAGCACGTCGAGCCGCTCCTTGGTGGTGACGGCATAGGCCTTCACGGTGCCGCCCTGGATCTGCTTGGTGGTGTTGGTCGTCTGGTCGCACATGATGTCGACCTGGCCGCCGAGCAGATCGGTCATCGCCGGGCCGGTGCCCTTGTACGGGACGGTGACGAGCGGCGTCTCGATGGCGCTCATGAACATCATGCCGCACAAATGCGAGGCAGCGCCGATCCCCGCATTGGCGACGGTGACGGAATCCTTGTTGGCCTTGGCGTATTCGATCAGCCCCTTGAGATCGTTGGGCTCGAGATCCTTGCGGGCGATGATGGTCATCGGCACCTCGGTGACCAGCCCGACATATTCGAAATCGCCCAGCGTGTCGTAGGCGAGCTTGCGGTAGAGGGTGGCGCTGGTCGCCATGCCGATGTGATGAAGCAGCAAGGTGTAGCCGTCGGGTTCGGCCTGGGCGACGCGCCCGGCGCCCAGCGTGCCGCCGGCTCCGCCGACGTTCTCCACCACGATCTGCTGGCCGAGATCCTTCGACATCGCCTCGGCGACCAGGCGGGTCACCGTGTCGGTCGGGCCGCCGGCGGCGAAGGGCACCACGACGGTGATCGGCCGGTCCGGATAGGTCTGCGCCGCGGCGCCAAGCGTGCCGAAAGCGAGCATGGTCGCGGCGGCAGCCCACGAAGCCAGAAGTCTTTTCATCGTATCTCCTCCCGGGAGTGCGGTTTTTGTTTGCTGACCGGCATCCAGCGTGCCGGCTTCAGGGCATTAAAGGGGCCGTGTCCGGCGATTGCAATTGCCGCAGCCGCGGGAAGCGACGAAAGTCTTAGACGGAAACTGGCCAAAGGCCGTCGCGCTTGGCAGGATCGCGGCGAGACCGAAGGAGAGGACCATGACCGCCAGCACCCCGACGCCCCGCTTCCAGCGGCCAGAGCCGTGGACCAGCAGCGCACGGCTGCTCGTCGACGTGGCGACGGGCCGGCGGCCGGCGGACCTCGTGGTGCGCAACGGGCGTTGGTTGAACGTTCATTCAGGTGAGATCATCGCCGGCACCGACCTCGCCGTCGCGGCAGGGCGCTTCGCCTATTGCGGGCCGGATGCGAGCCACGCCATCGGCGAGTCCACCCGGGTCGTCGACGCCGGCGGGCGCTACCTCGTGCCCGGCCTGTGCGACGGGCACATGCATGTCGAGAGCGGCATGGTGACGGTGACCGAGTTCTGCCGGGCGGTGATCCCGCACGGCACCACCTCGATGTTCGTCGACCCGCACGAGATCGCCAACGTGCTGGGCCTGCCGGGGGTGCGGCTGATGCATGACGAGGCGCTGGCGATGCCGATCAACGTCTATGTCCAGATGCCGTCCTGCGTGCCGTCGGCGCCGGGCCTGGAGCATGCCGGCGCGACGCTGACGGTGGCCGACGTCGAGGAGGCGATGCGCTGGGAGAACATCATCGGCCTCGGCGAGGTGATGAACTTCCCCGGCGTGGCGGCCAACGACCCGGTGATGTCCGGCGAGATCGCCGCCACCATGGCGGCGGGCCGCACGGTGGGCGGCCACTACGCTTCGCCCGACCTCGGGCTGCCCTTCCACGGCTACGTGGCGGGCGGGCCGGAGGACGATCACGAGGGGACACGGGCCGACGACGCGATCGCCCGCGTCCGCCAGGGCATGCGCGCGATGCTGCGCCTCGGCTCGGCCTGGTACGACGTCGCCGAGCAGGTCAAGGCGGTGACGGAGCAGGGGATCGATCCGCGCCACTTCATCCTGTGCACCGACGACAGCCACTCCGGTACGCTGGTCCAGGAAGGGCACATGGACCGGGTGGTGCGGCACGCCATCGCCCAGGGGCTGAAGCCGATCACGGCGATCCAGATGGCGACCCTCAACACGGCGGAGCATTTCCGGCTCGGGCGCGAGATCGGCTCCATCGCGCCGGGGCGCCTGGCCGATTTCCTGATCGTCTCGGACCTGCCGGCGCTCGCCATCGACGAGGTCTTCGCGCGCGGCCTTCAGGTCGCGCGCAGCGGGCGGCTGGAGATCGACATTCCGGCCTACGAGTATCCGGCTTCGGCCAAGCGGACGGTGCGCCTCGGCAGGCTGCCCGAGGCGGCGGATTTCGACATCCGGGCGCCCGAAGGGGCCAACACCGTGCGGGCGCGGGTGATCGGCGTCATCGAGAACCAGGCGCCGACGCGGGCGCTGGAGGCCGACCTGCCCGTCGAGGACGGGCTGGTGGCGATGGATCGGAGCGCCGACATCTGCCAGATCGCGCTGGTCGAGCGGCATCGCGGCACGGGCGCGGTCGTCAACGGCTTCGTCTCGGGCTTCGGCTATCGCGAGGACTGCGCGCTCGCCTCCACGGTGGCGCACGATTCCGCATCACATGATCGTCGTCGGCACCAACAAGGCGGACATGGCGCTGGCGGCGCGGCGGCTGGCCGAGATCGGCGGCGGGGTGGTGCTGTTCTCCAAGGGCAAGGAGCTGGCGCTGGTCGAGATGCCGATCGCCGGGCTGATGTCGGACGAACGGGCCGAGATCGTCGCCGAGAAGGCCTCGCGGCTCGTCGCGGCGATGCGCGCCGTCGGCTGCACGCTCAACAACGCCTATATGCAGCATTCGCTGTTGGCGCTGGTGGTGATCCCCGAGCTCAGGATCTCCGACGTCGGCCTGGTCGACGTGCGGCGGTTCGAGAAAGTGGAGCTATTCGTATGACGCGAGGCGTTGACATTCTACAACTTTAAGGGGATATTCGGCTGTGAAGAAGGACGTGCCAATGCGCGACGCCAGCAAGGCCAAGCCCGTGGACATCGCCGAGGATGACGATCTGGAGGATGCCGACTTCACGGACCTGTTCGGCAAGCCCGACGATCCGGCCGAGTACGACGCCTGGTACAAGAAGGAGGTCGAGGAAACGCTGGAGGGCGTCCGGAATGGAACCGTTCGCCTGATCGGGGAGGAGGAATGGAAGCGGATTGCGGCCGAGGATATTGCAGAGCTCGAAAGGCATGATCGCACGTCGCAAGAGCTAGCCGATGCGACTGGTGCGTAGCCTCGTCTATCGCACCGAACTCAAAGAGATAGCCAAACATGTGGCGAGGGACAGTCCGCGAGCCGCCATCAAGCTGCGGGCCAAGATCGAACGGCAAGTCGAACAGCTGAGGGACCATCCCCACTCCGGCAGGTGCGGCCTGGTCGAAGGAGCGCGCGAGCTCGTGATTTGCGGGACTTCCTATCTGGTCGTGTACAAGGTCGGACGAGAAGTCACCATCCTCAGGGTCATCCACTGCGCCCGACGGTGGCCGAGGCGCTGATTGGCCTCGCCGCCGGGGATGTGCGATAGAGCCGGGCGATGAGGCATTTTCCCGGGCGAGACGGCCGATGACGGACTTCAACCAGCGGGTCGCCGCGGCTGCCGCGGCGCTGAGGACGCTGTTTCCGCCGACGCCGCTGCAGGCCAACGACTACCTATCGAAGAAGACGGGCGCGCACGTGCTCCTGAAGCGGGAGGACCTGACCCCGGTGCGGTCCTACAAGATCCGCGGAGCCTTCAATTTCTTCCGCAAGGCGCTGGCTTCCGGGGCCGGGTCGTCGCTGTTCGTCTGCGCCTCGGCCGGCAATCACGCGCAGGGCTTCGCTTTCGTCTGTCGCCACTTTTCGCAGCGCGGCGTCGTCTTCATGCCGGTGACGACGCCGCAGCAGAAGATCGACAAGACGCGGCTGTTCGGCGGCGAGTTCGTGGAGATCCGGCTGACCGGCGACTTCTTCGACGACTGCCTGCGTGCCGCGCAGGCCTTCTGCGACGCCGCCGACGCCCACATGGTGCCGCCCTTCGACCATCGGGACATCATCGAGGGCCAGGCGACCGTGGGGCTGGAGATCGCCGAGCAGATGGCGGGGTCGCGGCCGGCCGACCTGCTGGTGCTGCCGGTCGGCGGCGGCGGGCTCGCCGCCGGGGTCGCCCGGCTCTTCGAGGGCACGGGCGGAGCGGCCGCGCTTCCTGTTCGCCGAGCCTGCCGGGGCGCCGAGCCTGCGGCAGAGCCTGGTCGAAGGGCGCCGCGCCAAGCTCGCCAAGGTCGACAATTTCGTCGACGGGGCGGCCGTCGCCGAGATCGGCCGCGAACCGTTCCGCCAGCTGATGGGGTTCGGGGCGGACAGCGTCAGCCTCATTCCCGAGAACCGCGTCTCCTCGACGATCATCGAGATGCTGAACATCGAGGGCGTGGTGCTGGAGCCGGCCGGCGCGCTGGCCATCGACGCGCTGAAGGACCTGCCGCGCAAGGAGCTGCGCGGCAAGACCGTGGTGGCGGTCGTGTCGGGCGGAAACTTCGATTTCGAGCGGCTGCCGGACGTCAAGGAGCGGTCGTTGCGCTATGAGGGGCTGAAGAAGTACTTCGTGTTCCGCTTTCCCCAGCGGCCCGGCGCGCTCAAGGATTTCCTCGAGCTGCTCGGCCCCGACGACGACATCACCCGCTTCGAATACCTGAAGAAGTCGGCGCGCAACTTCGGCTCCGTGCTGATCGGCATCGAGACGCGCGACCGTCGCAACTTCGACGTCCTGGCGCGCCGCTTCCGCGACGCCGGCTGGGCCTACGAGGACATCACCGACAACGAGACGATCGCCGGGCTGGTGATCTGATGGCCGGGAAGACCACCTATGTCGTGCTCTTCCGCGGCGTCGGCGGCGCCACCCAGCTGCCGACCGGCCCGCTGCGCGAGGCGCTGACCGAGGCGGGCTTCGAGAACGCGCGCACCTACATCAACAGCGGCAATGCGCTGGTGACGTCGGACAGGCCGCGCGGCCGCGTCGCGGCGGAGATCGCGGCCATCGCCAAGGAGAAATTCGGCTTCGACAAACACCTCATGTTGGCGACGGCCGCCGAATGGGCGCGCCTGGTCAAGCAGAATCCCTATCCGGAAGCGGCGCGGGAGCCACGCTCGCTGCACGCCTTCCTGCTCGAAAAGGCGCCAGCCAAGAGCGCAACGGCGGCGCTGGCCGCCCGTGCCGCAGCGCATGAGCGGGTGAGCGTGATCGGCAAGGTGCTCTATTTCCACGCGCCGGAGGGCTTCGGCACCTCGAAGCTGCCGCCGGCGATCGACAGGACGCTCGGCGTGGCAAGCACGGCGCGCAACTGGAACACGGTGCTCAAACTGCTCGAACTGGCCAAGGGGCCGGCCGCCTGACGCCCCGCTTTGCTGCGCTGCAGCAGAAAGCAGTTGCTTTTCGCGCGAAATCACCCATATGCGCAGTTGCATAGGCGCATGGGCCGGCTCGTAGCCGGCTTTCCCCATCGTCGGGACAGGTTGCGTCTTCCACCACGGGTCATATCGCCCGTGGCGCGACAGCGCAGCCGCGCAGGCCATTCCGGCCTGCCGCCTTGTCGTATCCCATTTCCAGAATTCCTCCGCGGGTTGCGCCCCACGGGGGTGAAGCGCGGCCGCAAGTCCGCATGAAAGAAGATTGAAATTGAACACTGAATCGCATTCCAAGCCGAACGGCTTCGCGGCGCTGGGCATCAGCGGGCCGCTGCTCAAGACGGCGGCCGCGCTCGGCATGACCGAGCCGAAGCCCATCCAGACCGCTGCCATCCCTGCGCAGCTCGCCGGCCGGGACATCCTCGGCATCGCGCAGACCGGGTCGGGCAAGACTGCAGCCTTCAGCCTGCCGATCCTGACCAGGATCGTCGCGCTCGGCGCGCCGAAGCGCAAGCCGCGCACGGCGCGGGCGCTCATCCTGGCGCCCACCCGCGAGCTCGCGGTGCAGATCGAGGAGACGGTGCGGGCTGCTCGCCAAGGGCCTGCATCTCTCCACCGCCCTGGTGCTCGGCGGGGTTTCCCGCGGCGGCCAGGTAAAGCGCCTGGCCGGCGGCGTCGACGTGCTGGTGGCGACGCCAGGGCGGTTGACCGACCTCGTCTCCGAAGGCGCCGTCAACCTGGCCGAGACGCGCTGGCTCGTGCTCGACGAGGCCGATCGCATGCTCGACATGGGCTTCATCCATGCGGTGCGGCGGCTTGCCCGCGCGACGCATCCGGAGCGGCAGACGGCGCTGTTCTCGGCCACCATGCCGGCGGAGATCGCCGAGCTGGCGGCCGGGCTGCTCAAGGATCCGCTGCGCGCCGAGGTGGCGCCGCAGGGCACCACCGCCGCCGAGATCCGCCAGTCGGTGGTGCTGGCGCGGACCCGGCAGAAGCGCCACGTCCTGTCGAGGATGCTCGCCGATCCGGCGATGGCTTCGGTCATCGTGTTCGCGCGCACCAAGCACGGCGCCGACCGAGTGACGCGCGACCTTGAGCGCGACGGCTTCCAGGCCGCGGTGATCCACGGCAACAAGTCGCAGAACGCCCGCCAGAAGGCGCTGTCCGGCTTTCGGGACGGCCAGGTGCGCATCCTCGTGGCGACCGACATCGCGGCGCGCGGCATCGACGTGCCCGGCATCAGCCATGTCGTCAACTTCGACCTGCCGGACGAAGCCGAGAGCTATGTCCACCGCATCGGCCGCACCGGCCGCAATGGGGCGAGCGGCATCGCCGTGACGCTCTGCGACCCCGCCGAAGGCGCCAAGCTGCAGGCAGGTCGAGCGCATCATCCGGATGCGTCTGCCGGTGACGGCCGACCACACCGGCGAGCCCGACCCGGAGCGGGCGACCCGTGCGGCGCTGCCGGCCGAGCGGCGAAAGCCACGCCGCACGCCGCCAACGATTCGCGCCCGGCCCGCAAGCCGGCCGGCGACAAGCCGTTCCGCGGCAAGCCGAACGGTGCCAAGAAGCCGTTCCGCGGCCGGCGCCGCGGCGGCTTCGGACGCAAGCCGGCGGCCCGCGCCGCCTAGGACAGCCAAAGGCATCCGCGGCTGGTCCAATGGACAGGGCCGCATCGACAGGGTAGGGCGGGTCGGGCGCAAGTTCGGCCCGCCTTCCTTTTTGCACGCGGAGCCTTCGCCGATGGCCGGAATTGCGGCGCTAGCCCTCGCCTACGTGCTGTCGCAGTTCTACCGCTCCTTCCTGGCCGTGCTGACGCCGGCACTGTCGGCCGAGCTCGGCGCCACCAAGGCCGACCTGTCGCTCGCGTCGGGAGTGTGGTTCCTGGCCTTTGCCGTCTCGCAATTCGCGATCGGCGTGGCGCTCGATCGATTCGGGCCGCGGCGCACCGCGGCGGTCCATGCTCGCCCTCGGCGGCAGCGGCGGCGCCTTCCTGTTTGCGGCTGCCGGCCGCCCGGCCGACGTGGTCGTGGCGATGGCGCTCATCGGCATCGGCTGTGCGCCGGTGCTGATGGCGGCGCTGTTCATCTTCGCACGCCGCTATCCGACCCACCGCTTCGCGGTGCTGACGTCGTGGCTGATCGCCTTCGGGGCGGCCGGCAACGTGATCGGCGCAGCGCCGCTGGCGAATGCGGTCGAGGCGTTCGGCTGGCGGGCGGTGCTGGTGGGGATCGGCGTGCTCACGCTGGCCGTCTCGGTGGCCTTGCTGGCGCTGGTCCGCGATCCCGAACGGCCGGCCGGCATGGCGGGCGGCGTCGGCTTCGCGGGCTTCGCCTCGCTGATGCGGATGCGGGTGCTGTGGCCGATCATCCCGCTCACGGCGATCAACTACGCGCCGGCCGCGGGCATCCGCGGGCTGTGGGCAGGGCCTTACCTTGCCGACGTCTACGGCGCCGATGCGCTGGTGATCGGCGAGGTGACGCTCGCCATGGCGCTGGCGATGATCCTCGGCTCGTTCCTCTACGGGCCGCTCGACACGCTCTTCAACACGCGCAAATGGGTGGCGGTGGGCGGCAACCTCGTCTGCGTTTCCGCCCTGGCCTTCCTGGCGGCGTTCACCGCGGCCGGGCTCTGGACGACGGCGGTCGCGCTGGTGATGATCGGCGTGCTCGGGCATGGGCTACGGGCTGATGATGGCCCATTCGCGGGCCTTCTTTCCGCCGCATCTGATCGGCCGCGGCGTCACGCTGATGAACTTCTTCTCGATCGGCGGCGTCGGCGCCATGCAGTTCGCCACCGGGGCGGTGGTCACCGAGACGCAGTCGGCCGGCGCGCCGGAAGCCGCCTATTCGGCGCTCTTTGCCTTCTATGCCGCGACGCTCGCCGCCTCGCTGCTCGTCTATCTGTTCGCCAAGGACGCGCCGCCGCGCCGCGCCTAAAGCGGCGCCCGCACAATGTCCTGGAGTCGATGCCCGGCGTGGACTAGACTTCGGGCGTCGTTTCCCTTGGAGGTGGGTCATGAATGCTGTCTCCCAATGGCATCTCGCTGGCGACTGGTTCGACATCTGCAGCTGCGACATCCCTTGCCCTTGCGAGTTCGCGCAGGCGCCGACCGGCAACCATTGCCAGGGCGTGCTCGCATGGCATGTCCGCGAGGGGCATTTCGGCGACGTGCGGCTCGACGGGTTCAACCTCGTGGCGCTCGGCGAGTTCGAAGGCAATCTCTGGACCGGCGAAGCCAAGGCCAGCATGGGCATCTACATCGACGAACGGGCCGACGCGCGCAGCGCGACGCCCTGCAGGCGATCTTCGGCGGCCAGGCCGGCGGCTGGCCGGCGGGCTTTGCCGCCAATATCGGCGAGATGCGCGGCATCGAGTTCGTGCCGATCGCGTTCGAGGTGGCCGGCGACCTCGCCTATCTGGCGGGTCGAGATCCCGGGCCGCGTCGTCGGGCGCGCGGAAGCGCTGACCGGGCCGACCACGCCGCCCGGCAAGCGCGTGCAGACGATCAACCCGCCGGGCTCGGAGGTCGGTCCCGGGCCAGGTCGCCACCTGGGGCCGCTCGGTCGAGGTCGAGCAGCGAAGGGTTCGGGCTCGACTGGACGGGCACGGCGCGCTCGAGCAAGCACATCCCGTTCGACTGGACCGGTCCCGACTAGGACGGGGCGCGTGGCGAATCCCGACCCCCGTGACACGCCAGGCGTCTCCGCGGTCGCGGGGCTTCGTCAGCCTCGGCGCCCTGTCGCTCGGCCTGCTGGCCTCGCTCGCCGCGCTGACGGTGGCGGCGTGGCTGCTGACCATCTACCAGGCCATCAGCATGAGCATGCCGATGGGCATCGCCGTGCGCGGCGGGATGGCCGGCATGGAGGGCATGGCGGGCATGGCCATGGCCGGCATGCCGGCCGCCGGATGGTCGCTGGAGGGCGCGGCGCTGTTCGTCGCCGTCTGGACCGTGATGATGGCGGCGATGATGCTGCCGGCCGCCGCGCCGATGATCTTCATGTTCGCCGCGGCGCAGGCAAGGCGCGCACCGCAACGTCGCCGTCCCGACCTGGATCTTCGTCGCCGGCTACCTGCTCGTCTGGGCGCTGGCGGGCGTTCTCGTCTATGTCCTGGTCCAGCTCGGCAGCGAGCTTGCCACCCGCCTCGACCCGCCGCAGCGGTCGCAGTGGGCGCCGCTCGCGCTCGGGGCCACGCTGGCGTCGCCGGGCTCTACCAGTTCACGCCGCTCAAGCGCGTCTGCCTCAGCCATTGCCGCTCGCCGTTCTGCCTTCATCGCGCAGCACTGGCGCGACGGCCGCGCTGGGGCGCTCGAGATGGGGCTGCGGCACGGCCTCTATTGCTTCGGCTGCTGCTGGGCGCTGTTTGCCGTGCTGGTCGCGGCCGGGGTCATGAGCATGGCCTGGATGCTGCTGCTGACGCTCGTCGTCTTCGTCGAGAAGATGCTGCCGCCGAGCCGGCATTTCGAAGCGGCGACGGGTATCGTGCTGCTTTGCCTGGGGGTCGCCGTGGCGAGCGGCGCCGTCGGCATGCCCTGGCTGGTTTAGGCGACGAAGCCTAGTCCACGAAGCGGCGCAGGAAGACGAGGATCTCGTCGGCCAGGGCGTCCGTGGTCGACGGCGATAGCGCGTCGCCGGCGATGACATGCGAGCCCGGATCGCCGTTCTCTTCGACCGAAAGGATCTCGTGCGGCCCGCCCCAGCGGGCGGCGACTTGTCGGGTCACATCGGCGCGCACCACCTGGTCGGCGTCGGAGAAGACGAAGATCGCCGGGATGCGGACGTTTTCGACCGGGGCGGTGCGGGCCAGCGCGGTGAGCGCGGCCACCGGCAAGATCGCCCGCGTCGGGTAGCGGCTGGTCCAGTAGCGGGCGTGCAGCGGGTTCAGCGGCGTGAAGCCACGCTCCTTGCCGATCAGCGCGTCGGCGATGGCGCCGCCCCAGGGCCAGGTGAGCAAAAAATCGCCGAAGCCGCGGATCCGGTAGTTGGGCGAGATCAGCACCATGGCGGCGACGTCGCGCGCCAATCGAGGCTCGGTGGCGCCCCAGGTGGCGAGAGCGGCGCCGTTCGAGGTGGCCGCGACGACGACCTTGTCGCCGATGGCGCGGCCGATGGCGATCGCCTCGGCATAGTCGTTGACCCAGTCGTTCATGCTGGCCTTGGCAAGCGCGGCACCGTCCAGGCCATGGCCGGCAAGCCGTGTGTAGAAGAGGTTGGCGCCCAGCGCGGCGGCCAGCTCGTCGGGCAACGGCCGGAGCTCGCCCTTGCTCGCCGAGAAGCCGTGGATGTAGACCAGCGCGACCTGCGTCTTCGCCTTGGTGGCCGGGTCGGCCCAGACGATTTCCTTGGCAAGGCCGGGCCTGATACCGGGCACCGCGGCTTCCGACCGGGCGAGATAGGCGTCGGGATGGGCACCGATCGAGGCCGGATCGAAGCGGATCGTCGTGTCGGCCGGCACCCTCGGCCCGAGCGCGAACGCTGCCAGCGCAAGGGCTGCAAGGATCAGCAATGCGCTCACGATCGTCCTCGGTGCCATGGAAGGGTGATCTGCTCCGGCTTGTCTCGGCGGCCGCTTTCGACTAGCGAAGATCGAACCTGTTCCCAAAATCCGCAAGAGCTTCGAATGAGCATCGTCGACACCCGCACGCCCGATCCCAAACGGCTGATTTCCGGCGCCTCCGGCGACTGGGAGGTGATCATCGGCATGGAGGTGCATGCGCAGGTCACCTCGGAGGCCAAGCTGTTCTCGGGCGCCTCCACTGCCTTCGGCGCGGCGCCCAACGCCAATGTGAGCTTCGTCGATGCGGCGATGCCCGGCATGCTGCCGGTGATCAACCAGGAATGCGTGCGGCAGGCGATCCGCACCGGGCTGGGGCTCAAGGCCAAGATCAACCACAAGTCGGTCTTCGACCGGAAGAACTATTTCTATCCGGACCTGCCGCAGGGCTACCAGATCTCGCAATACAAGCAGCCGATCGTCGGCGAGGGCGTGGTGCAGGTCTCCGTCGGGCCCGATTCCAAGGGGTCGTTCGAGGAGATCGAGGTCGGGATCGAGCGCCTGCACCTGGAGCAGGATGCGGGCAAGTCGATGCACGACCAGCACCCGACGCATGTCCTTCGTCGACCTCAACCGGTCGGGCGTGGCGCTGATGGAGATCGTATCGAAGCCCGACCTGCGCTCGGCGGACGAAGCCAAGGCCTATCTCACCAAGCTCAGGACCATCGTGCGCTATCTCGGCACCTGCGACGGCAACATGGACGAGGGGTCGCTGCGGGCCGACGTCAATGTCTCGGTCAGGCGGCCGGGCGAGCCGTTCGGCACGCGCTGCGAGATCAAGAACGTCAACTCGATCCGCTTCGTCGGCCAGGCGATCGAGCACGAGGCGCGGCGGCAGATCGCCGTGCTCGAGGACGGCGGCACGATCGAGCAGGAGACGCGGCTGTTCGACCCCAATAAGGGCGAGACGCGCTCGATGCGCTCCAAGGAAGAGGCGCACGACTACCGCTATTTCCCCGATCCGGACCTGTTGCCGCTCGAATTCGACGCGGCTCTCGTCGAGGCCCTGGCGAAGAACCTGCCGGAGCTGCCCGACGCCAAGCGGGAACGGCTGATCGCCTCGCTCGGGCTGTCGGCCTATGACGCGGCGATCCTCGTCTCCGAGAAGGCGATCGCCGACTATTTCGAGCAGGTCGCGGCGGGCCGCGACGGCAAGCAGGCCGCCAACTGGGTCATCAACGACCTGCTGGGCGCGCTCAACAAGGCGGGCAAGGGCATCGAGGACGCGCCGCTGTCGCCGGAGCAGCTTGGCGCGGTGCTCGACCTCATCAAGGAAGGCACGATCTCGGGCAAGATCGCCAAGGACCTGTTCGAGATCGTGTGGACCGAAGGCGGTGACCCGTCGCGCCCTGGTCGAGAGCCGGGGGATGAAGCAGGTGACCGACACCGGCGCCATCGAGCAGGCGGTGGACGAGGTGATCGCCGCCAACCCCGACAAGGTCGAGCAGGCGCGCGCCAAGCCGACGCTGGCCGGCTGGTTCGTCGGCCAGGTGATGAAGGCCACCGGCGGCAAGGCCAATCCGCAGGCCGTCAACCAGCTGGTCAAGGCCAAGCTCGGGCTGGAAGACTAGGCGCGTCCGGCATGGCCATGTTCGTGCGGACGGCGGGCGAGCGGGATCTGGAAGCCGTGCGGTCGCTGCTGGTTGCGACGTGGCACGACACCTACGATGCCATTTACGGTGCCGACAAGGTCGTCGAGATTACCGACGAGTGGCATTCCCTGGCGTCGTTGAGGGCGCGGCTGACGCGTCCCCATTCGGAATTCCTGGTCGCCGACGACGGACAGGCGATCGCCGGCGTGGCGTTCGCGGTCGCTGTCGACGAAGGTGCCACGATCATGCTGCACCAGCTCTACGTCCAGCCGGACCGGCAGCGGGCCGGCACCGGGGCGCAGCTGCTCGGCGAGATCGAGGCCTCGTTTCCGGAGGCGCGGCGGATCGTGCTCGAAGTGGAAGCGGCCAATGCCAAGGGCGTTGCGTTCTACCGCAAGCACGGCTTCGTCGAAGCCGGGACCAGCACGCGGCCGGGCATTCCTGCCGCCGGCGGGGGGAGCGCGCATCTCATCTACGAGAAGCGGCTGTAACGGGCGCCGCCGTGACGGCACCTTGCCTTGCGGGGCGCGAGGCGCCATAAGGCGGAGCAGATCGCAACGCCCGCCGAGGCCACCCTTCCCATGAAACGATTGCTGACCCAGATCTTCACCTGGTGGAACGGCGAGACGCTCGGAACGCGCTTCCACACTTGGCGCGTCGGTCGCGAAGTCGGCCGCGACGAGTTCGGCAACGTCTATTACGAGGGCGGCACGGATTCGGAAGGCCGGACGCGCCGCTGGGTCATTTACAACGGCTATTCCGAGGCCTCGGCCATCCCCCCCGGCTGGCATGGCTGGATGCATCACCGCGTCGACACGCCGCCGTCGGCCGAGACCTATACCCCGCGCGACTGGCAGAAGGAGCACGAGCCCAACCTGACCGGCACGCCCTATGCCTACCGGCCGAAGGGCTCGGTGCTGTCGCACAGCCAGCGCCCGCGCGTCACGGGCGACTACGATGCCTGGACGCCGGGCGGCTGACGCGTCGCGATGCGCAGGAAATTGTGCCACAATTGCCGGCTAACCCCGCCCTGATGTCATCCGACCGGCGCTCCTTGTTCCTCCGCTTGTCCCGGGCGCTGCCGCTGGGGATTTGCCTCGTCGCTCTTGGCACGGGCACGGCCGCCGCGGAGCGGATCAAGAATCCGGTGGCCGAGTTCGCCGGCATCGACAAGATCACCGGCCGCATCATCACCTTCGACGTCTATATCGACGAGACCGTCCAGTTCGGCGCCCTGCAGGTCACGCCGCGCGTGTGCTATTCGCGGCCGAAGGAAGAGGAGCCGAAGACGGACTCCTTCGTCGAGGTCGACGAGATCACCCTCGACCGCAAGATCCAGCGCATCTTCACCGGCTGGATGTTTGCCGAAAGCCCGGGCCTCAACGCCGTCGAGCATGCGGTCTATGACGTGTGGCTGAAGGCCTGCAAGCAGAAGTCCGACGTGCCGCCGCCCGAGAAGGCCAAGACGAACTAGGCCGTAGTGACGAATTCCCGACGGGCTGGGCGCGATCGATCGTCATAGCTGATGGAGGGCGGGCCGATCCGCCCCTCACCTGCCTGCCGGCTTCCTCTCCCCGCAAGCGGGGAGAGAAGACGCTGGCCGCGACCTGCTGCTCACTCTGCGACGCTGGTGATTTGCGAATGCATCGATGACAGACCCGGCTGCGGCCCCCATCGCAGCCGACGAGATAGCGTAACCGCAGCGACGCGCCATCGGAGAGCACGATGGCGACGTCGACGCCGGCCAGCGCCAGCTCGCCGGCCAGCATGAGGCCGGTCGGGCCGCCTCCGGCAATCACCACTGCATGGTCAGGCATGGGCAAATAGGTCAGCCGAGAAACGAGGCGCTGCCTTCGAGCGCCTGCTCCAGCAGCTTCTCATAGCGCCGGCGAGGGACGTCCACGGCGCCGAAGCGCTTCAAATGGTCGGTGGTGAATTGGGTGTCGAGGAGCACGAAGCCCTGGCGGTTGAGCTGCTCGACGAGGTGGACGAGCGCCACCTTGGAGGCGTCGCGCTCACGCGAGAACATGCTCTCGCCGAAGAAGGCGCGGCCCAGGCTGACGCCGTAGAGGCCGCCGACGAGCGCGCCGTCGCTCCAGCACTCCACCGAATGGCCGTGGCCGCGGCGGTGAAGCTCCACATAGGCCTCGCGGATCGGCGGGTTGATCCAGGTGCTCCGGCGCTCCTCGCGGGCCTCCGCGCAGGCGTCGATCACGGCCTCGAAGGCATGATCGAAGGTGATGTCGAAGCGGCTCTGGCGCAGCGTCTTCCTGAGGCTGCGCGGGACGTGCAGGCCGTCGAGGGGGATGACGCCCCGCGTCTCGGGGCGGACCCAGAACACCTCCGGATCGGCCGCGCTCTCGGCCATGGGGAATACGCCCGAGGCATAGGCCTTGATCAGAAGGTCTGGCGGGATGCGGAAGCCGGGAGCGTAGGGGCGGGTCATCGCACTCAGAGGTAAGGCGCTCAGGGCGTCTCCGCCAGATACTTCTCGAGCCAATGGATGTCGTAGTCGCCATTGGCGATGTCGGCATTGCCCACCAGCTCGCGAAACAGCGGCAAAGTCGTCTTGATGCCGTCGACGACGAATTCGTCGAGCGCGCGCCTCAGCCGCATCATCGCCTCGACGCGGTTGCGGCCGTGCACGATGAGCTTGCCGATCAGGCTGTCGTAGTAGGGCGGGATGCGGTAGCCGGAATAGACGCCGGAATCGACGCGGATGCCCAGGCCGCCCGGCGTGTGGAAATGGGTGATGGTGCCCGGCGAGGGGGTGAAGGTGCGCGGATCCTCCGCATTGATCCGGCATTCGATCGCATGGCCCTGAAAGCGGACGTCCTCCTGGCGCACCGACAGGCCGCCGCCCGAGGCGACGCGGATCTGCTCGTGCACCAGGTCGATGTCGGTGATCGCCTCGGTCACCGGATGCTCCACTTGGAGCCGCGTGTTCATCTCGATGAAGTAGAACTCGCCGTCCTCGTAAAGGAACTCGATGGTGCCGGCGCCGGAATAGCCGAGGTCGGCGATGGCGCGCGAGCAGATGCTGCCGATGCGGTCGCGCTCGCTGGCGTTGAGGGCGGGCGAGTTGGCCTCTTCCCAGACCTTCTGGTGGCGCCGCTGCAGCGAACAGTCGCGCTCGCCGAGATGGATGGCGTTGTGGGCGCCGTCGCCGACGATCTGCACCTCGATGTGGCGCGGCTTCTCCAGGTACTTCTCGATGTAGACGGCGTCGTCGCCGAACGCCGCGCCGGCTTCGGTGCGGGCGGTGGCGAGCGCGATCTCCAGGTCTTCGGCGTCGCGGGCCACCTTCATGCCGCGGCCGCCGCCGCCGGCCGACGCCTTGACGATGACCGGATAGCCGATCTCGTCGGCGATGCGGCGCGCCTCGCGATCGTCGGAGATGGCGCCTTCCGAGCCGGGAACGACCGGGATGCCGAGCCGTTTGGCCGTCCGCTTCGCCTCGATCTTGTCGCCCATCATGCGGATATGCTCGGCCGACGGGCCGATGAAGGTGATCTTGTGGGCGGCCAGGATGTCGGCGAACCTGGCGTTCTCGGACAGGAAGCCGTAGCCGGGGTGGACGGCGTCGGCGCCGGTGATCTCGCAGGCGGCGACGATCTGGTGGATGTTGAGGTAGGATTCCCGCGACGGCGGCGGGCCGATGCAGACGCTCTCGTCGGCGAGGCGCACATGCATGGCGTCGGCGTCGGCCGTCGAGTGGACGACCACCGTCTGGATGCCGAGCTCCTTGGCGGCGCGCAGCACCCTCAGCGCGATCTCGCCGCGGTTGGCGATCAGGATCTTGTGGAACATCAGCCTCGCCTGCCGCTATTCGAGCACGACCAGCGGCTCGCCATACTCCACCGGCTGGCCGTCCTCGAAGAGGATCGCGGTGACCGTGCCGGCGCGCGGGGCGGGGATCTGGTTCATCGTCTTCATCGCCTCGATGATCAGCAGGGTCTGGCCCTCGCGGACCTGCTGGCCGACCTCGATGAAAGGCTTGGTGCCCGGCGACGCCGCCGCGTAGGCGGTGCCGACCATCGGCGAGGGGATGGCATTCTTGGCGGATTCGGCGGCTGCGGGGGCGGGCGACGCCGCGTCGCGCGCTTGCAGGTCGGGTGCGGCATAGGGCGTTGGCGCGGCGGCCACCGTCTGGATGCCGGCGACCGGCACCTGGCGCGAGACGCGGATCCTCAGCTCGCCTTGCTCGATCTCGATTTCGGTCAGATTGGTATCGTTCAGGATGCCCGCGAGATCGCGGATCAGCTGCTGGTCAACACCGTTCTTTTTGATCGACATTCGCAATCGGTCCTTGTTCCTGCCCCTCAGATCCTGGCGGCGATGGCCCTCAGCGCCAGAACGTAGCCGAGCGGCCCGAATCCGCAGATCATGCCCACGGCGACCGGGGATACCAGAGAAACGTGGCGAAAAGCTTCACGCGCGTGGATGTTGGAAAGATGCACCTCGACCACCGGCACCGGCTGGGCGGCGCGGATGGCGTCGTGGATGCCGATCGAGGTGTGGGTGTAGGCGCCGGCGTTGAGCACGACGCCGGCCGCCTGGTCGGCCGCCTCCTGCAGCCAGCTGATCAGGTCGCCCTCGTGGTTGGACTGGCGGAAATCGATCGCCAGCCCGAGCTCGTCGGCCGCTGTCCGGCAATCGGCTTCCAGGTCGGCCAGGGTCTTGGCGCCATAAAGCCCGGGCTCGCGCCGGCCGAGCATGTTCAGATTGGGACCGTTGAGAACAAAGACCGTCTTCACGCCAGCTGCCTCCCGGCGCCGCCGACGCGGCGCGCCGCCCCTCTATACTGGGCCAGGATGGCTGCGGAAAGAGCAGGAAGCGCCTTCTTTCGCCGTCGATGAGGCGGTGGCGGCCTGCGCCGCCCCGGACTAGCAGGAGGCGTCGAGGCAGGCCTTGGCGGCGGCGATCTTCTCCGCCAGCACCTGCTGGCCGAGCGCGCCGAACACCACCTCGTTGCCGACGACATAGGAGGGGGTGCCGGTGATCGACAGGCGGTTGGCCAGCTCGTAGGTCTTCTCGAAGGCCGCCGGGATCGCCGGGTCCTTCATCGCCTCGCGCAGCGCTGCCTCGTCGGCGCCGAGCTCGAGCGCAATCTTGATGGCGTTGGCCTCACCGGCGCGGCCCTGGCCGCCCAGCAGCCGATTGTGGAACTCGGCGTATTTCTCCGGCATCAGCTTGCGTAAGGCCATCGACACCACGTGGGCCTTCTGCGAATCGGGGCCGAGGATCGGGAATTCCTTGAGCACGAAGCGCAGCTCGGGATCGGCCGCCGTCAGCGCCCGCATGTCCTCGATGGCGCGTTTGCAGTAGCCGCAATTGTAATCGTAGAACTCGACGATCGACACCTTGCCCTCGGGATTGCCGACGATGCCGTCGAACTCGGCGTTGAAGATGTCGGCGCGGGCATCCTTGATGACGCCGAGCGCGGCGAGGCGCTGCTCCTCCTTCTGCTTGGCGTCGAGCGCCTGCTGGACCTCGAGCAGGATCTCCGGGTTCTTCAGCAGGTAGTCGCGGACGATCAGCTCGACCTCCTGGCGCTCCGGAGCGGCCGCCTCGTCGGTGGCCGCTACCTCGATCGGCGCCGCCGCGGGCGCTCGCTGGCCGGCGAGGAACCCAGCGCCGGCCACCGCAGCGGCGACCAGCAGCCCCGCAACCGACCAGAGGATTGTCCGATTCATGATGATGGCCTCTTCGCTTCCGATCAGTTCTTCTTCTTGGGCGTGCGCGTGTTGATGATGTCCTGGGCGCGCACCCATGCCGGGCTTCCGCGTTTGAGCTTCAGCTGAGCCCGCGCCGCGAAGATCCTGGCATCGTTGTAGTTTCCGCTGTAGTAGTGTCCCTCGGCGAGGGCCAGTTCGGCCTCCGGCACGGCGCCGAGCTGGCCGTAGGCCTGGGCCAGGTACTGATAGCCGATGGTGTTCTCGCGGTCGCGGTCGATGCCCTTCTGCAGCACCTCGACCGCCTTCTTGACGTTCTCCGGCTTGCCGGTTGCCAGCAGCGCCTGCCCGTAGGCGACCTGCAGGATGCCCGACTTGACCGGGTCCAGGCGCATCGCCTTGGCATAGGCGTCGGCCGCCTCGACCGGCCGGTTGGCCTTCATGAGGGCGTCGCCGCGCAGCTCCTGGAAATAGGGGTTCTTCGGCTGCTGCTTGACCAGCGCATCGGCCTTGGCGGCCGCGGCGCGCGGGTTGCCGTAGAGATAGGCGGAGATGGCGTCGGCATAGGCCGCGGCGAGCGGGTCCTTGCCGCGGAAGAGCCGCGCCGAGGTGCCCTGGCCCTGGGTGAAGACGGCGATCTTGGCGCGCGCCAGGTCGTGGCGCTGCTGGAGGGTCGCCGAATCCTTGACGTCGAAATAGGGGCTCTTCTCGGCCACCGACTGGAGGTTGGCGATGCGGTCGCGCGGCACCGGATGGCTGACCTGGTAGGGATCGACGCGGGTGCCGGAGAGCGACAAGGCGCTCTGGAAGCGCTGGAACGTCGTCAGCATGCCCTTGGCCGACTGGCCGGTGGCGTCGAGATAGCCGACGGCGGAGCGGTCGGCGGTGATCTCCTCGCTGCGCTGATAGCCGAGCAGGCCGCGCCGCGCGAACTCGCCGCCGCCGGCGGCGATGCCTGCTCCGGCCTGCGCCAGCTCGCTGTTCTTGGCAGCGGCGCCGGCGGCGACCGCTCCGACGCCCAAAAGGGCCGAGACGATCGCCATGGTCTGGGCGCGGGCCAGCTGCTGGCGCATGCGCTCCTGGTGGCCGCCGGCGATGTGGCCGGCCTCGTGGGCCAGCACGCCGATGATCTCGTTCGGCGTTTCCGCCTGCATCAGCGCGCCGGTGTTGATGAAGATGCGCCGGCCGGCGACGAAGGCGTTGAAGCGGCTGTCGTTGACCAGGACGATCTCGATGTTGGCCTTGGACAGGCCGGCGGCCTGGAGGATCGGGCGCGCATAGTCGCGGACCAGCGCCTCGATCTCGGCGTCGCGGACGATCGGCACCCGGCCCTGCGCCACGGCCAGCGTCGGCGCGGCCAATGCGGCCGGCAGGGCGACTGCAGCCGCCAGCGTGACGCGCATCGCGACGGCCAGGGAAGCGGAGCGGAACGAGGCTGTCGGCATGGCGGCTCCACTGGTAGAGGAGGTCGGCGCCGTTGAAAAGCGGCGCCGGCGCGGATCAGGAACTTGTGATCCCCATACCAATCGGGCATTTGTGCGGCGTCGCCAGCGGCGGCGGCCGCCCCTCCGCCCTAAAACTTCGGAAAGGACAGGCATGGCGAACACGCTTTCGCGACGCGGCGGCGTCGAGCCCTTCCACGCCATGGACGTGCTGGCGGAGGCCAACCGGCTGAAAAGCCTCGGCCATCGGGTGATCTCGATGGCAGTCGGCCAACCGTCGGACCCGGCGCCGCGCGCCGTCAGGGAGGCCGCGGCGCGGGCGCTGGTCGACGGACGCATCGGCTACACCGACGCGCTCGGCCGCGTCTCCTTGCGCGAGGCGATCGCCGCGCACTATGCGGACCACTACGGGGTGGCGGTCTCGCCCGGGCGAATCGCGGTGACGACCGGCTCCTCCGCCGCCTTCAACCTGGCCTTCCTGACGCTGTTCGACGTCGGCGACCGGGTGGCGATCGCCGCGCCCGGCTATCCGGCCTACCGCAACATCATGGCGGCGCTCGGCCTCGAGGTGGTGGAGATCGCGCTCGAGGGCGAGGGCTATCTCAGCGCCGCGCACGTGGCCGAGGCGCATCGCCAACGGCCGCTGAAGGGCGTGCTGTTCGCCAGCCCTGCCAACCCGACCGGGGCGCTGATCCCGCCCGCGGAGCTGAGACGGCTGGTGGAGCTCGCGGCGGAGCTCGACATCTCGGTGATCTCCGACGAGATCTACCATCGGCTGGTCTATGCGGGGGAAGACACGACTGCGCTCGCCTATGGCGACCAGGCGACGGTCATCAACTCGTTCTCGAAATACTACTGCATGACCGGCTGGCGAATCGGCTGGATGGTGCTGCCCGAGGCGCTGGTGCGGCCGGTGGAGCGGGTGCAGCAGAGCCTCTACATCTCCGCCCCCGACCTGTCACAGATTGCCGCGATGGAGGCCTTCGGGGCAACGGAGGAGCTCGAAGCGGTGAAGGCGCGCTACGCCGCCAACAGGGCGTTCCTCATGGACCGGCTGCCGCAGCTGGAATTGCCGATCGCGGCGCCAATGGACGGCGCCTTCTACGCCTATGCCGACGTATCCCGGCTGACCAACGACAGCATGGCGTTTGCCAAGCGCATGCTCGCCGAGGCGCATGTCGCGGCGACGCCGGGCCACGACTTCGACCCGCACGCCGGACATCGGTTCATGCGCTTTTCCTATGCCGGAAGCCCGGAGGAGATGGCGGAGGCGGCGGACCGCCTCGCGCACTGGCTGAGGTAGCTTCGTTTCAGAAGAAGCTCCGACGCTGCCACCAGCCGGCCTTCTTCGGCTTGTCCTCGGCCTGAGGAGCAAGATCCTGGTCGGTCTGGGCCGAGGAGACGACCGGTTCGGGCGCTGCCTCGGCGGCCTCGCTGCGACGGCGCGAGGGGCGTCGGGCGGGTCGCTCCTCCTCGACGGCATCGGGCTCCGCGGTCTCGATGACCGGCTCAGGCGCGAGCGCCACCGGCTCGGCAGCGGATTTCGCGGCCTCGGTGTCTTCGGCCATAGCGGGCTTCGCCTTGGCGCGGCTGCGCCGCGGCTTCTTGGCCGGCGGAGGTGCGAGTTCCGCGGCGTCGGGCTCGCCTTCGGCGGCCATCGGCGCCGCCTCCTCGACGGTCTCGAAGGTGGCGACGATCTCGGCGACCTCGCCGGTGTCCGCCGCCTCCGTCACGTCGACGGCAGTCGCCTCGTCATGGGCCTCGTCGTCGCGGCGGTTCCGCTTGCCGCCGCGCTTGCCGCGCCGCCGCTTCTTCTGCTCCCCAGCCTGCTCGGAGCTGGCGTCCGCGGCATCGCCGGCGAAGGCGGCCGGCTGCTCCGCCTCGTCATAGGCCGGCAGGTCGCCCGGGACGTCGACCGGCCGGTCGTCGCCCGCTTCCGTCTCGTGATGTGCGTGCTGCTGGCCGTGCTCGTGCTCGCCGCGGTCGCGACCGCCGCGCCGCCGCCGGCGTCGCCGGCGCTTGCGGTCGTGGTGGTGCTCGCCGCCGTCGCCCTGCCTGGCCTCGGGGGCGCGCTCGCCGCCATCGGCCTCGCTGTCCTCGTCGACCAGGTCGTCGCCCACCTCGGGCTGGTCGTCCTCGACCTCCTCGGGTGGCAGCGCCACGGTCTCGGTCCAGCCGATCGGCTTTTCGGCGATCGCCCCGCGGTGGATCGCATAGTGCTGGGCACCGACGGTCTCGTCGGTCTCCAGCGTGATGGTGACGCCGAACCGCGTCTCCAGCTCGACCAGCTTGCTGCGCTTGTGGTTGAGGACGTAAAGCGCCGTCGCGGCCGGCGTGCGGACCGTGATGTGGCTCTTGGAGTCCTTGAGCAGGAACTCCTCGATGGCCCTGACGACCATCAGCGCCACCGACGAGTCGGAGCGGACATGCCCGGTGCCACCGCAGTGCGGGCAGGGCTTCATGGTCGAATTCCAGCACGCTCGCCCGGATCCGCTGGCGCGACATCTCGAGCAGCCCGAAATGCGAGATGCGGCCGACCTGGATGCGGGCGCGGTCGTTCTTGAGGCAATCCTTCAGCTTCTTCTCGACGGACCGGTTGTTGCGGTTCTCCTCCATGTCGATGAAGTCGATGACGATCAGGCCGGCCAGGTCGCGAAGCCGCAGCTGGCGAGCGACCTCCTCGGCCGCCTCCAGATTGGTCTGCAGCGCAGTGTCCTCGATGGAGTGCTCCTTGGTGGAGCGGCCGGAGTTGACGTCGATCGAGACCAGCGCCTCGGTCTGGTTGATGATGATGTAGCCGCCGGACTTCAGAGTCACCTGCGGCTGCAGCATGCGGTCCAGCTGGGCCTCGATGCCGTTGCGGGCCAGGATCGGCGTGGTCTCGCGATAGGGCTGAACCACCTTTGCGTGGCTCGGCATCAGCATGCGCATGAAGTCCTTGGCCTCGCGGTAGCCGTCCTCGCCGGCGACCAGGATCTCGTCGATGTCCTTGTTGTAGAGGTCGCGCACCGAGCGCTTGATCAGGCTGCCTTCCTCGTAGACGAGGGCCGGCGCGGTGGATTGCAGCGTCAGGTTCCTGACATTCTCCCACAGCCGCATCAGGTATTCGTAGTCGCGCTTGATCTCCGCCTTGGTCCGGCTCTCGCCGGCCGTGCGCAGGATGACCCCCATGCCGTCCGGCACGCCGAGATCCTGCACGACCTCCTTCAGGCGCTTGCGGTCCTGGGCGTTGGTGATCTTGCGGGAGATGCCGCCGCCGCGGGCGGTGTTGGGCATCAGCACCGAATAGCGGCCGGCCAGGGATAGATAGGTTGTCAGGGCCGCGCCCTTGTTGCCGCGCTCCTCCTTGACGACCTGGACCAGCAGGATCTGGCGGCGCTTGATGACCTCCTGGATCTTGTAGTTGCGGCGCGGCGGCTTGCGCCGGCTGCGCACCTCCTCGAGGGCGTCCTCGGCGCCGACCGATTCGACCTCGTGCTCGTCGCCATTGGTCGGATGCACTTCCTCGACGACGCCGCGCGCCTCGCTCTCGGAGGCGTCCGACGCCTCGGAGTCGGCCGACTGATCGCCGAGCGCCTCGGAGATGACGTCTGCGTCGACGGCGGCAGCGATCGAGGTGCCGCCTTCGTCGTCATGGGCCTCGGCAGGCTCGGCTTCGTCATGGCGACTCGGCGGGCTCGGCGTCCGGGATCGTCGTCTCGGCCTCGCCGACGGGCTCGGAGGCGTCCGCCTCGGCGCGCTTCTCGTCGCGGCCGCGATTCTTGCCGCCGCGCCGGCGGCGCCGGTTGCCGCGGTCGCGGCTACCGCGATCTTCGGCCTCGCCGTCCTCGTCCTCCTCCGCCCGGGCCTCCTCGGCCTCGGCGCGAAGCAGCGCCTGCCGGTCGGCGACCGGGATCTGGTAATAATCGGGATGGATTTCGCTGAAGGCCAGGAAGCCGTGGCGGTTGCCGCCATACTCGACGAAAGCGGCCTGCAGGGACGGCTCCACCCGCGTCACGCGGGCGAGATAGATGTTTCCCTTGAGCTGCTTCTTGTCCTGTGATTCGAAATCGAACTCTTCGATACGGTTACCGCGAACGACGACGACGCGGGTCTCCTCCGGGTGGGAGGCGTCTATCAGCATTTTGTTGGGCATTATGTGTTGTCTCCCCGGCGGCCGTGCGCAGGGCGAGGAAGGCCGGGAGCCTCCGCCTGTGACCTGCTTGCGACGTCCGTCCGGACAATTGGAGGTCCGCCGGCCGCTGCCGCCCAGGCGCGAATCCGAGACCGCCCGCCGCCGGGGTGGCGCGGGAACATCCGGTCTCTTCCATGATCGCGCGTGACTGCATCGCGTAACCTTGCAGAACCATTACATCCTAAGCCCGGCGAAGCCGGACCAGCTCTTTGCTCTTGACGAGCCCGGCGCGGGTGTGCCGACCCAGGCCGTTTTTCCTCACGCTCAGGGTTTCCCGAGTGCCGGGGAACGCCTGGAAGAAATCCTTCTGGGCACCGCGGCCGATCGCATTCCTGCGACGGGAACCGGAGTGTTCGCCAGACCTGACAGATGACGAGGCGGGTCGGACACCGGTTCCGAGCATTGCGGTGATCCAGCGTCGCTTTTATGATCTGCCGCGCGGTATGGCAACCCTGTTTCGCGCGGCCATCCAAGCGACGGTTCAGGGGAATATGGGGATGAAAGGGTTGCTTAACCATAGGCGGCTACCACTTGTTAAATTCTTCCGCCACAGTGCAAATGGCGGATTCTGCGAGGGTCTCCGGCGAGAGGGCGGGGGAGCGGGGAGGGGAACGACCGAATGACGGGGCAGGCGCAGATTTTCCGGTGCATGGGTGCGATCCGGCTTCTCGGCATCCTTGCCGGGCTCGCGTTGGCCGTGCTTGCCGCCCAGCCGGCGGTCGCCGGCGAGCCGCTCCAGGCGCGCGAATACAAGATGGCCGGCGATGCCAACCGGATGCGCGTCGTCCTGCAGTTCGACCGCGAGCCCGAGCCGAAATGGTTCCTGCTGCGCGGGCCGCACCGGCTGGTGATCGACTTCGCCGAGACTGAGATGACGGCCGACCCGCGCGAGCTCAAGGCGCGCGGCATGATCGACGACGTGCGATTCGGCAATGTCGGGGAAGGCCGCTCGCGGCTGATCCTGGCGGCCAAGGGACCGTTCGAGGTCGAGCGGCTGGATGTGCTGGCGAACGAGACGTCGCCGGGCTACCGGCTGGTCGCCGACCTGGTGTCGACGTCCGAAGGCGGGTTCGAAGCGGCGCTGGCCGAGCAGGCGGCGACTACGGGTTCTACCGGCGCGCCGCCCGAGGCCGCGGCGCCGAGCGGCGTGACGCCGAACCCGGACAAGCGCTTCACCATCGTCATCGACCCCGGGCATGGCGGGATCGATGGCGGCGCCGAAGGCGTGCATGGCACGGTGGAGAAAGAGGTGACTCTCGCCTTTGCGCTGGAGCTCAAGAAAAAGCTCGCGAAATCCGGAGCCTACGACATTTTGCTGACGCGCGAGGGTGACGACTTCCTGCGCCTCGACGAGCGGGTGCGCTTTGCCCGCGAGCACGCCGCCGACCTGTTCATCTCGATCCATGCCGACACCATCCGGCTGAAGGCGATCCGCGGCGCCACCGTCTACACGGTGTCGGACAGGGCGTCGGACGCCGAGGCGGCGGCGCTCGCCCAGCGCGAGAACCTGGCCGACCAGCTGGCCGGCATCGAGATCGAGGAAGAGAACCACGAGGTGGCCGACATCCTGGTCGATCTCGTCCGGCGCGAGACGCATTCCTTCTCGATCCGCTTCGCCCGCTCGCTGGTGGGCGAGCTGTCGACCTCCGTCGAGCTGATCAAGAACCCGCATCGCTCGGCCGGCTTCAAGGTGCTGAGGGCCCCCGACGTGCCGTCCGTGCTGGTCGAGCTCGGCTATCTCTCCAACGCCAAGGACGAGGCCCAGCTCATCGATCCCGACTGGCGCGACAAGGCGGCCGATCGCATCTCGGCGGCCATCTCGCTGTTCGCGGCGGAGCGCACCGCCACCGGCGGCTAGGGCCGGAGCAACCCCCGGCTGCAAGGGGTCGCCGCGCTCCCACGAATCGTTGCGCATCGAACACAGTTCGTGGTTTAATGCCGGACGAACCGGATGGGCTTCGTCTTGCTGCCGCATTTTGCCCACAACGGCGCGACAAGAGTGGAACATACGGACGGGGAGCCGGCAGCCGCCGGCCGCAGCCATTGCTGGCAGGCCCCGATCCCTCGAGTGGAGCGGGTATGATACGGCTGATCGGGTACTTCTTCGGCATCGGAGTGATGCTGGCGCTGCTCGTGGCAGGAGCGGCGGGCATCTATGTCAGCCACATGACCAAGGACCTGCCCGACTACGAGGTGCTCGCCAACTACGAGCCGCCGGTGACCACGCGCGTCCACGCATCTGACGGCGCGCTGATGGGCGAGTTCGCGCGCGAGCGGCGGCTCTATCTGCCGATCCAGGCGGTGCCGGATCGCGTCAAGGCGGCGTTCCTGTCGGCCGAGGACAAGAACTTCTACAAGCATCCCGGCGTCGACGTGATCGGCCTGTTCCGCGCGGTGATGACCAATTTCCAGAACATGGGCTCTGGACGGCGCCCGGTGGGTGCCTCGACCATCACCCAGCAGGTGGCGAAAAACTTCCTGCTGAGCTCCAACCAGACCTACGACCGGAAAATCAAGGAGATGATCCTGGCCTTCCGGATCGAGCAGGCCTATTCGAAGGACCGCATCCTGGAGCTCTACGTCAACGAGATTTTCTTCGGGCTCGGCGCCTATGGCGTCGCCGGCGCGGCGCTGACCTATTACGACAAGTCGGTCAACGAGCTGACGCTGGCCGAGGCCGCCTATTTGGCGGCGCTGCCTAAGGGTCCGTCCAACTACCACCCGTTCCGCTACACCGAGCGGGCCATCGATCGCCGCAACTGGGTGATCGACCAGATGGTCGCCAACGGCTATGCGACCCGCGAAGAGGGCGACAAGGCCAAGGCCGAGGGGCTCGGCGTGTCGCCGCGCCGCAACGGCACCTATCTGTTCGCCGGCGAGTACTTCACCGAGGAGGTGCGGCGCGAGATCATCGCCCGCTATGGCGAGGATGCGCTCTACGAGGGCGGCCTGTCGGTGCGCACCACGCTCGATCCCAAGACGCAGCTGATCGCCCGCCGGGCGCTGCAGGCCGGCCTGATGAAGTTCGACCGGCTGCGCGGCTATCGCGGACCCAAGGAGACGATCGACATCTCCGGCGACTGGGGCGTGGCGCTCGGCAAGGTGAAGGGCCTGGCGGACGTGCCGGAATGGCGGCTGGCGGTGGTGCTCGACAGCACCGATGCCGGGCTGACGGTCGGCCTGCAGCCGCGCTACGAGGTTTCCGGGGCGCTCAAGCCGGAACGCGACACCGGCACGGTCTCGGCGGAGGACATGAGCTGGGCGATGCGCCACGTGGTCAAGGGACAGCGCGTCAAGGCGTCGTCGCCGGCCGAGGTGCTGAAGCCCGGCGACGTGGTGTTCGTGGAGAAGCGCGACGGCAACGCCTACATGCTCAGGCAGCCGCCGTCGGTGTCCGGCGGCCTGGTGGCGATGGATCCGCATACGGGACGCGTGCTCGCCATGGTGGGCGGCTTCTCCTATGCCGAGTCGGAGTTCAACCGCGCGACCCAGGCCTATCGGCAGCCCGGCTCGTCGTTCAAGCCCTTCGTCTACGCCGCGGCGCTCGACAATGGCTATACGCCGGCCTCGGTGGTGCTCGATGCGCCGATCTCGATCAAGGTCGGCAACACCTGGTGGTCGCCGAAGAACTATGACGGGAAGCCCGGCGGCCCGTCGACGCTGCGGACCGGCATCGAGCGCTCGCGCAACCTGATGACGGTGCGGCTGGCCAACGACATGGGCATGCCGCTGGTGGCCGAATATGCCGAGCGCTTCGGCGTCTACGACAAGATGAACCCGGTGTTGGCGATGGCGCTCGGCTCGGGCGAGACGACGGTGATGCGCATGGTGTCGGCCTATGCGGTGATGGCCAATGGCGGCAAGCAGATCAAGCCGTCGCTGATCGACCGCATCCAGGACCGCTACGGCAAGACGGTGTTCAAGCACGACGACCGCACCTGCGAGGGCTGCAACGCCCAGGAGTGGAAGGACCAGGCCGAGCCGGAGCTGGTCGACAATGCCGAGCAGGTGCTCGACCCGATGACCGCCTACCAGATCACCTCGATGATGGAGGGCGTGGTAACGCGCGGTACGGCGGTGACCGTGTCGGAGCTCGGGCGGCCGATCGCCGGCAAGACGGGCACCACCAACGACGAGAAGGACGCCTGGTTCATCGGCTTCACGCCCAACCTGGTGGTCGGGCTCTACATGGGCTACGACCAGCCGCAGACGCTGGGCAAGGGCTCGACCGGTGGCGGTCTCGCGGCGCCCGATCTTCAAGGATTTCATGGGCGAGGCGCTGAAGGACACGCCGATCGTCGATTTCCAGGTGCCGGAGGGCATGAAGCTGATCGCCATCAACCGCAAGACCGGCATGCGGGCCAACGAGGGCGAGCCGGGAACCATCATGGAAGCCTTCAAGCCGGGCACCGGTCCGGCCGACAGCTACTGGGTGATCGGCGGCGACGAGATCGCCAGCGAGGGCCGCGAGGCGATCTCGCCGCAGGCCAACAAGGCCATCCAAGGCGGCGGCGGCGGCCTCTATTAGCGGCGCGACGCCGCCTTTCGGGGGCGCGACGCCGGCGCTAGAGGCGGCGTCGCGCCCTTTACAGGGCCGGGCCCCACCCCTATGTTCCGCCGCCCGCCAACGAGGCACGCTCGAAAGAAGATTTCTCATGCGCGCCGAGACACAGACCCTGGTCGACGAGATCAAGCAGGCGATCGCCCTGCTGAGGAGGCATCTTTGACTGGGACCAGGCGATCAAGCGGCTGGAGTACCTGAACGTCCGCGCCGAGGATTCGGCGCTGTGGAACGATCCGCAGGAGGCGCAGCGGCTGATGCGCGAGCGGCAGGGGCTCGAAGACGGCATCAAGGCCATCCGCGGGCTCTCGCAGGCGCTCGACGACAATGTCGGGCTGATCGAGCTCGGCGAGGAAGAGGGCGACGAGGCGCGTGATCGCCGAGGCCGAGGCGGCGATCCGCTCGCTGTCCGGCGAGATCAAGGCGCGGCAGATCGAGACGATGCTGTCGGGCGAGGCGGATGCCAACGACACCTATCTCGAAGTCCATGCCGGCGCCGGCGGCACCGAGAGCCAGGACTGGGCCAACATGCTGCTGCGCATGTACACGCGCTGGGCCGAGCGCCGCGGCTTCAAGGTCGAGGTGCTGGAGATGCACGACGGCGAGGAGGCCGGCATCAAGTCGGCGACGCTGCTCGTCAAGGGGCACAACGCCTATGGCTGGCTGAAGACGGAGTCCGGCGTGCATCGGCTGGTGCGCATCTCGCCCTACGATTCCAACGCGCGGCGCCACACCTCCTTCGCCTCGATCTGGGTCTATCCGGTGATCGACGATTCCATCGACATCGCGATCTCCGAGTCGGATGTCAGGATCGACACCTATCGCTCGTCGGGCGCCGGCGGCCAGCACGTCAACACGACGGATTCGGCGGTGCGCATCACCCACATCCCGACCGGCATCGCGGTCGCCTGCCAGGCCGAGCGCTCGCAGCACAAGAACCGCGCCACGGCGTGGGAGATGCTGCGCTCCAGGCTCTACGAGGAGGAGCTCAAGAAGCGCGAGGCGGCGGCCAGCGCGACCGAGGCGGCCAAGACCGACATCGGCTGGGGCCACCAGATCCGCTCCTACGTCCTGCAGCCCTACCAGTTGGTGAAGGACCTGAGGACGGGGATGGAGAGCACCAGCCCGCATGACGTGCTGGACGGCGACCTGGACGACTTCATGGAAGCCTCGCTGTCGCAACGCATCGAGGGCGGCAGCGGGCAGCCGGTCGCCGATCTCGACTGACGCAGGCCGGCGCTCAGCCGGGCAGCTCGAAGGTGACGATCGACACTTCGCCTTCCAGCGCGCCCTGATAGGCCGAAAGATGCGGCTCCTCGTCGGGAATGCCGTCGAGGTCGCCGATCTGGTCGAGTTCGGCCTCCGCGTAGCCTTCCTTGGACAGCGCGTCGAGGGCGCGGCGCACCGCCGTATCCTCGTCCGGGGCGACCAGCATCAGATGGACGCCCAGCGGGTGGCCGCCTTTCCGCAGCCAGACGCGGCCGACGATGATGGTCACCGGGTGCTCTTCATTGTCGTTCATGCGGCGATTCGTCCCTTCCGCTCAGCCGGTGGGTTGCCCTTTCGCCCTCGTCCTCCTATCTGCCACGAATGACGCGCGGCGCAACCCGCTGCCGGTCACTTTCTGCAAGACCGGTCGAGGGGTGCGCAACATTCTTTCGCCAGCTCCGTCGACGTCGCCAAGCGCCAGGAATGTCGCGCGAAATCGGCGTCCTTCGGGGTTGACGCTCGGCGGTGTTGCGAGTAGAAGCCGCCACGTCTGAGCCGATGTGAGGCTTTCCTTTCCGGGACGACCCGTCCTGGAGCAGGCCTCAAACAGGGTTCGTTCTACGAGCGAAGAGACATTTTCGGCGCGCATGAGGCGGGTGACCCGCTTCCTCTGCATTTTGTTCGGGCAAGACCGCAAGCGCGGTTCGTGGCCCGATTGCCGTATGGAAAGCTCGCGAGCGGCCCTCCGGGCCTCGCGACACGAGATTGAGACGGAAGAGGAAGGTTGAATGCCGACCGTTAACCAGCTGATCCGCAAGCCGCGCACCGCGCCGGTGAAGCGCAACAAGGTGCCGGCCATGCAGCAGAACCCGCAGAAGCGGGGCGTCTGCACGCGCGTCTACACCACGACGCCGAAGAAGCCGAACTCTGCGCTGCGCAAGGTGGCGAAGATCCGGCTCACCAACGGCTTCGAGGTGATCGGCTACATCCCGGGCGAGGGCCACAACCTGCAGGAGCACTCGGTGGTGATGATCCGCGGCGGTCGCGTCAAGGACCTGCCGGGCGTGCGCTACCACATCATCCGCGGCGTGCTCGACACGCAAGGCGTGAAGAATCGCAAGCAGCGCCGTTCGAAATACGGCGCCAAGCGTCCGAAGTAAGGGTTTTTCCCGGCTTCGGCGCTTCTTTCGAGTGCGCCGGGCCGTCGAGATCGAAAGACGAGAACCATGTCCCGACGCCACAGTGCAGAAAAGCGCGAAATCAACCCGGATCCCAAGTTCGGCGATCTCGTGGTGACCAAGTTCATGAACGCCGTCATGCATGACGGCAAGAAGTCGGTCGCGGAGACGATCGTCTACGGCGCGCTGGACCAGGTGCAGTCGAAGACCAAGCAGGAGCCGGTGGCGGTTTTCCACCAGGCGCTGGACAATGTCGCGCCGCATGTCGAGGTGCGCTCCCGCCGCGTCGGCGGCGCCACCTACCAGGTGCCGGTCGACGTACGCCCGGAGCGGCGCCAGGCGCTGGCCATCCGCTGGCTGATCGCCGCCGCGCGCAACCGCAACGAGACGACGATGGTCGATCGCCTGTCGGGCGAGCTCATGGACGCCGCGAACAACCGCGGCACCGCTGTCAAGAAGCGTGAAGACACCCACAAGATGGCGGAAGCCAACCGCGCCTTCGCGCACTACCGCTGGTAAGGCGCGCGGAAACTCGAAGAGGCACGACCCCCCATGGCCCGCGAATACAAGATCGAAGACTACCGAAATTTCGGCATCATGGCGCATATCGACGCCGGCAAGACGACGACCACGGAGCGTGTCCTCTACTACACCGGCAAGTCGCACAAGATCGGCGAAGTGCATGACGGCGCCGCGACCATGGACTGGATGGAGCAGGAGCAGGAGCGCGGCATCACCATCACGTCGGCCGCGACGACCACCTTCTGGAAGGGCCGCGACGGCAAGATGCGGCGCTTCAACATCATCGACACGCCCGGCCACGTCGACTTCACCATCGAGGTGGAGCGCTCGCTGCGCGTGCTCGACGGCGCCATCGCGCTGCTCGACGCCAATGCCGGCGTAGAGCCGCAGACCGAGACGGTGTGGCGCCAGGCCGAAAAGTACCGCGTGCCGCGGATGATCTTCTGCAACAAGATGGACAAGATCGGCGCCGACTTCTTCCGCTCGGTGGAGATGGTGAAGAGCCGCCTCGGTGCCGTGCCGGTCGTCATGCAGCTGCCGATCGGCGCCGAGAACGATTTCAAGGGCGTCGTCGACCTGATCGAGATGAACGCGTTGGTGTGGCGCGACGAGACGCTGGGCGCGGCGTGGGACGTCGTCGAGATCCCGGACGATCTCAAGGCTCAGGCCGAGGAATACCGCGAGAAGCTGATCGAGATCGCCGTCGACATGGACGAGGCGGCGCTGGAGGCCTATCTCGAGGGCAACATGCCGTCGAACGACGAGCTGAGGGCGCTGGTCCGCAAGGGCACGATCGCCGTCAAGTTCTACCCGATGTTCTGCGGCTCGGCCTTCAAGAACAAGGGCGTGCAGCCGCTGCTCGACGCGGTGGTCGACTATCTTCCGGCGCCGATCGACGTGCCGCCGATCAAGGGCATCGACCCCAAGACCGAGGCCGAAGTCGTGCGCAAGTCGGACGACAACGAGCCGCTGTCCATGCTGGCCTTCAAGATCATGAACGACCCGTTCGTCGGCTCGCTCACCTTCTGCCGCATCTATTCCGGCAAGCTCGCCAAGGGCGTCTCCCTGGAGAACACGGTGAAGGGCAAGCGCGAGCGCATCGGCCGCATGCTGCAGATGCACGCCAATTCGCGCCAGGACATCGACGAGGCCTATGCGGGCGATATCGTGGCGCTGGCCGGCCTCAAGGAGGTGACGACCGGCGACACGCTCTGCGATCCGCTGAAGCCGGTGATCCTGGAGCGCATGGAGTTCCCCGAGCCGGTCATCCAGATCGCCATCGAGCCGAAGACCAAGGGCGACCAGGAGAAGATGGGCCTGGCGCTGAACCGGCTGGCGGCGGAGGACCCGTCGTTCCGCGTCAAGTCGGACGAGGAATCCGGCCAGACCATCATCGCCGGCATGGGCGAGCTGCATCTCGACATCATCGTCGACCGCATGCGCCGCGAGTTCAAGGTCGAGGCGAATGTCGGCGCCCCGCAGGTCGCCTATCGCGAGACCATCACGCGCAAGCACGAGCAGGACTATACACACAAGAAGCAGTCCGGCGGCTCGGGCCAGTTCGCCCGCGTCAAGATCATCTTCGAGCCCAACTCCGAGGGCGAGGAGTTCATGTTCGACTCCAAGGTCGTCGGCGGCTCGGTGCCGAAGGAATACGTGCCGGGCGTCGAGAAGGGCATCGCCAGCGTGATGTCGTCGGGTCCGTTCGCCGGCTTCCCGATGATCGGCGTCAAGGCGACGCTGATCGACGGCGCCTACCACGACGTCGATTCGTCGGTGCTCGCCTTCGAGATCGCCGGCCGGGCCTGCTTCCGCGAGGCGGCGCCGAAGCTCGGCGTGCAGCTGCTCGAGCCCATCATGAAGGTCGAGGTGGTGACGCCCGAGGATTATGTCGGCGACGTCATCGGCGACCTGAACTCGCGGCGCGGCCAGATCCAGGGCACCGAAGCCCGCGGCATCGCCACGGTGATCAACGCCATGGTGCCGCTGGCCAACATGTTCAAATACGTCGACAACCTCCGCTCGATGTCGCAGGGCCGCGCCCAGTACACGATGCAGTTCGACCACTACGAGCCGGTGCCGACAGCGGTCGCCCAGGAAGTTCAGAAGAAATACGCGTAATCCCAAAGGGTTCGCTCGGTAAATTCATCGAACGCCCGAACGGGCGGCAGACAACGGCCCCAGTGGGCAGCAGGAATGGAGACCTCACATGGCAAAAGGTAAATTCGAGCGTACGAAGCCTCATGTGAACATTGGGACGATCGGCCATGTCGACCATGGCAAGACGTCGCTGACGGCGGCGATCACCAAGTATTTTGGCGAGTACAAGCCGTATGACCAGATCGACGCGGCGCCGGAGGAGAAGGCGCGCGGCATCACGATCTCGACGGCGCATGTGGAGTATGAGACGCCGGCCCGTCACTATGCGCATGTCGACTGCCCGGGGCATGCCGACTACGTGAAGAACATGATCACCGGGGCGGCCCAGATGGACGGGGCGATCCTGGTGGTTTCGGCGGCCGACGGGCCGATGCCGCAGACCCGCGAGCACATCTTGCTGGCGCGTCAGGTCGGCGTGCCGGCGATCGTGGTGTTCTTGAACAAGGTCGACCAGGTCGACGATCCGGAGCTTCTGGAGCTGGTCGAGCTCGAGGTGCGCGAGCTTCTGTCGAAATACGAGTTTCCGGGCGACGACATTCCGATCGTCAAGGGCTCGGCGCTGGCGGCGCTGGAAGACAGCAACAAGGAAATCGGCGAGATGGCGGTGCGCAAGCTGATGGAGGAGGTGGATGCCTATATCCCGACTCCCGAGCGGCCGATCGACAAGCCGTTCCTGATGCCGATCGAGGACGTGTTTTCGATCTCCGGGTCGCGGCACGGTGGTGACCGGGCGGGTCGAGCGCGGCGTCGTCAAGGTGGGCGAGGAGCTGGAGATCGTCGGCATCCGTCCGACCTCGAAGACGACCTGCACGGGCGTCGAGATGTTCCGCAAGCTGCTCGACCAGGGCCAGGCCGGCGACAACATCGGGGCGCTGTTGCGCGGCGTCGACCGCGACGGGGTGGAGCGCGGCCAGGTGCTGGCCAAGCCGGGCACGGTGAAGCCGCACAAGAAGTTCAAGGCCGAGGCCTATATCCTGACCAAGGAAGAGGGCGGCCGGCACACGCCGTTCTTCACCAACTACCGGCCGCAGTTTTACTTCCGCACCACCGACGTCACCGGCATCGTCAAGCTGCCGGAGGGCACCGAGATGGTGATGCCGGGCGACAATGTGACGGTCGACGTCGAGCTGATCGTGCCGATCGCCATGGAGGAGAAGCTGCGCTTCGCCATCCGCGAGGGCGGCCGCACGGTCGGCGCCGGCATCGTCGCTTCGATCGTCGAATAGCGAGAAGCAAGGTCGACTAGCGAAGCAAGACAGATCTGTCGCGGGCGCGGGAAGGCCCGCGCCGCGCCAGAACAAGGAACTGAGAGAATGCAGAACGGCCAAAACATCCGCATCCGCCTCAAAGCGTTCGACCATCGCATTCTCGATGCCTCGACCAGGGAAATCGTGAACACGGCGAAGCGGACCGGCGCGCAAGTGCGCGGCCCTGTCCCGCTGCCGACGCGGATCGAGAAATTCACCGTCAACCGGTCGCCGCACATCGACAAGAAGAGCCGCGAGCAGTTCGAGATGCGCACCCACAAGCGGCTGCTCGACATCGTCGATCCGACGCCGCAGACGGTCGACGCGCTGATGAAGCTCGACCTCGCCGCCGGCGTCGACGTCGAGATCAAACTCTGAGGGCTTTTTGCCAAGTCCCGGGGAATCAAGAGGATTTGAACCGATGCGTTCAGGTGTAATCGCACAGAAAGTCGGCATGACCCGCGTCTACAACGACGACGGCGTGCATGTTCCGGTGACCGTTCTGCGCATGGAGAACTGCCAGGTGGTGGCGCAGCGCACGCAGGAGAAGAACGGCTACACCGCCGTCCAGCTCGGCGTCGGGCTCGCCAAGGTGAAGAACACCTCGAAGGCGCTGCGCGGGCATTTCGCCGCGGCGTCCGTCGAGCCGAAGGCCAAGCTCGCCGAGTTTCGGGTTTCGCCCGACAATTTGCTGGAGATCGGCGCGGAGCTGACGGTCGAGCATTTCGTGCCCGGCCAGAAGGTCGACGTCACCGGGACGAGCATCGGCAAGGGCTTCCAGGGCGTCATCAAGCGCTGGAACTTCGGCGGCGGTCGCGCGACGCACGGCAACTCCGTGTCGCACCGCACGCACGGCTCGACCGGTCAGCGCCAGGACCCCGGCAAGGTGTTCAAGGGCAAGAAGATGGCCGGCCACATGGGCTCGACGCGCGTCACCACGCAGAATGTCGAGGTCGTGCAGGTCGATCTGGACCGCGGGCTGATCCTCATTCGCGGCGCCGTTCCGGGTGCCAAGGGCGCCTGGATCCTGGTGCGCGACGCCGTCAAGGCGGCGCTGCCGGAGAGCGCGCCGAAGCCGGCGGCGATGCGCGCCAAAGCGAATGCGCTCGGCCGAGGCCAGGGAAGGGGCATGACGATGGACCTCAAGATCACCACGCTCGCCGGCGAGGATGCCGGCAAGGTGAAGCTCTCCAAGGAGATCTTCGGCCTCGACCCGCGCCAGGACATCCTGCAGCGCGTCGTGCGCTGGCAGCTCGCCAAGAAGCAGCAGGGCACCCACCAGTCCAAGGGCCGCGCCGAGATCGCGCGCACCGGCGCCAAGATGTACAAGCAGAAGGGCACCGGCCGGGCCCGCCACTCCTCGGCGCGCGCGCCGCAGTTCCGCGGCGGCGGCAAGGCACACGGCCCGGTCGCCCGCAGCCATGAGCACGAGCTGCCGAAGAAGGTGCGGGCGCTGGGCCTGAAGCACGCGCTGTCGGCCAAGGCGAAGGCGGAGAGCCTGATCGTCGTCGACGAGCTGTCGCTGGGCGACGCCAAGACCAAGGCGCTGGTCGCCAGCTTCGCCAAGCTCGGCCTCACCAACGCGCTGATGATCGGCGGGGTCGAGCTCGACACCAACTTCAAGCGGGCGGCGGCCAACATTCCCAACATCGACGTGCTGCCGGTGCAAGGCATCAACGTCTACGACATTCTGCGCCGCGGCACGCTGGTCCTTTCCAAGGCCGCCGTCGAGGCCCTCGAGGAGCGCTTCAAATGACCGATCTGCGCCACTACGACGTGATCGTCTCGCCGGCGATCACCGAAAAGTCGACCATGGCTTCCGAGCAGAACCAGGTGATCTTCAACGTCGCCCGGAAGGCCTCCAAGCCGGAGATCAAGGCGGCCATCGAGGCGCTGTTCGGCGTCAAGGTGACGGCGGTCAATACGATGATCCGCAAGGGCAAGCTGAAGCGTTTCCGCGGCACGGTGGGACGCCAGAGCGACGTCAAGAAGGCGGTCGTGACGCTGGCCGACGGCCAGTCGATCGACGTCGCCACCGGTCTCTAAGCGGCGCTCGAGGATTAGGACAATGGCACTCAAGAAATACAAGCCGGTAACGCCCAGCCAGCGCCAGCTGGTGATCGTCGACCGCTCGGGCCTCTACAAGGGCAAGCCGGTCAAGGGCCTCACCGAAGGCCTGACGGCGTCGGGCGGGCGCAACAATTACGGCCGGGTGACGGCGCGCTTCATCGGCGGCGGCCACAAGCGCTCCTACCGCATCATCGACTTCAAGCGGCGCAAGCTCGACATGACGGCGACGGTGGAGCGGCTGGAGTACGACCCGAACCGCAGCGCCTTCATCGCGCTGGTCAAGTACGAGGACGGCGAGCTCGCCTACATCCTGGCGCCGCAGCGGCTGGCCGCGGGCGACAAGGTGGTCGCGGGCTCGGCGGTCGACGTCAAGCCCGGCAATGCGATGCCGCTGTCGGCGATGCCGGTCGGCACCATCGTGCACAACATCGAGCTGAAGCCCGGCAAGGGCGGCCAGGTGGCGCGCTCGGCCGGCACCTATGCCCAGCTGGTCGGCCGCGACCAGGGCCAGGCGATCCTCCGGCTCAACTCGGGCGAGCAGCGGGTGGTGCACGGCTCGTGCTTCGCCACTGTCGGCGCGGTGTCGAACCCGGACCACGGCAACATCAACGACGGCAAGGCCGGCCGCACCCGCTGGCGCGGGCGCCGGCCGCACAATCGCGGCGTCGCCATGAACCCGGTCGACCATCCGCATGGCGGCGGCGAGGGCCGCACCTCGGGCGGCCGCCACCCGGTGACGCCGTGGGGCAAGCCGACCAAGGGCAAGAAGACGCGGTCCAACAAGGCGACCGACAAATTCATCCTGCGCTCGCGCCACCAGCGCAAGAGCTAAGATCTAGAGGTACGACAAGTGGCACGTTCAATCTGGAAGGGCCCGTTCATCGACGGCTCGCTGCTCAAGAAGGCGGACAAGGTCCGCGAGGGCGGGCGCAACGAGGTGATCAAGATGTGGAGCCGTCGCTCCACGATCCTGCCGCAGTTCGTCGGGCTCACCTTCGGCGTCTACAACGGCCAGAAGCACATCCCGGTGAACGTCTCCGAGGAGATGGTGGGTCACAAGTTCGGTGAATTCGCTCCGACCCGGACCTATTACGGCCACGGGGCGGACAAGAAGGCGAAGAGGAAATAACGATGGGCAAGGCCAAGGCTCCGCGCAGGCTGGCTGACAACGAGGCGCGCGCCGTGCTGCGCACGATCCGCGTCAGCCCGCAGAAGCTGAACCTGGTTGCCGCGCTGATCCGCGGCAAGAAGGTGGCGGCAGCGCTCGCCGACCTGGAGTTTTCGCGCAAGCGCATCGCCGGGACGGTCCGCAAGACGCTGGAATCGGCAGTCGCCAACGCCGAGAACAACCACGACCTCGACGTCGACGCGCTGGTGGTGGCCGAGGCCTATGTCGGCAAGTCGCTGGTCATGAAGCGCTTCCATGCCCGCGGCCGCGGTCGCGCCAGCCGGATCGAGAAGCCGTTTTCGAACCTGACGATCGTCGTGCGTGAGGTCGAAGTGAAAGAGGAGGCCGCCTGATGGGCCAGAAAGTCAATCCGATCGGGCTGCGCCTCGGCATCAACCGGACCTGGGACTCGCGCTGGTACGCCAACACCGGCGAATACGGCAAGCTGCTGCACGAGGACATCAAGATCCGCGACTTCCTGAAGAAGGAGCTGAAGCAGGCTGCGGTGTCCAAGGTGGTGATCGAGCGTCCGCACAAGAAGTGCCGGGTGACGATCCACGCCGCCCGCCCGGGCCTGATCATCGGCAAGAAGGGCGCCGACATCGAGAAGCTGCGCAAGAAGCTGACCGAGATGACCAAGTCGGAGACGCATCTCAACATCGTCGAGGTGCGCAAGCCGGAGATCGACGCGACGCTGGTCGCCCAGTCGATCGCCCAGCAGCTCGAGCGGCGCGTCGCCTTCCGGCGGGCCATGAAGCGCGCCGTGCAGTCGGCGATGCGGCTCGGCGCCGAGGGCATCCGCATCAACTGCGCCGGGCGGCTCGGCGGCGCCGAGATCGCGCGGATGGAGTGGTATCGCGAGGGTCGGGTGCCGCTGCACACGCTGCGCGCCGACGTCGACTACGGCACCGCCGAGGCGCAGACCGCCTACGGCACCTGCGGCGTCAAGGTGTGGGTGTTCAAGGGCGAGATCCTCGAGCACGACCCGATGGCGTCGGAGCGGCGGGCGACCGAGGGCGACCATTCGCATGGCGGCGAGCGCGAGCGCGGCCGCCGGCGCGAGAACGCCTGAGGCGTTTGGCAAAGAATTGGAGTGAAGGAAGATGCTGCAGCCAAAGCGCACCAAGTTCCGCAAGCAGTTCAAGGGCCGCATCCACGGCGTCGCCAAGGGCGGCACCAACCTGGATTTCGGCGGCTTCGGGCTGAAGGCGATGGAGCCCAACCGCGTCACCGCGCGTGAGATCGAAGCGGCGCGGCGCGCCATCACCCGCGAGATGAAGCGCCAGGGCCGCGTCTGGATCCGCATCTTCCCCGACGTGCCGGTGACGTCCAAGCCGACCGAGGTGCGCATGGGCAAGGGCAAGGGCGCGGTCGATTTCTGGGCCTGCCGGGTGAAGCCGGGCCGGGTGATGTTCGAGATCGACGGCGTCTCCGAGGAGACGGCGCGCGAGGCGCTGCGCCTCGGCGCGGCCAAGCTGTCGGTCAAGACGCGCTTCATCCAGCGCATCGCAGACTAAGGGAAGGCGACACGACGATGAAACCCTCGGACGCTCGGGCCAAGACCCAGGACCAGCTCAACGACGACCTGGCCAGCCTCAAGAAGGAGCAGTTCAACCTGCGCTTCCAGAAGGCCACCGGCCAGCTGGAGAAGACGGCGCGCGTCCGGCAGGTTCGCCGCGACATCGCCCGCATCAAGACGATCGCCGCCGAAAAGCAAGCGGCCGGCAAGAAGTAAGGACAAGGAACATGCCAAAGCGCATCCTGCAGGGCACCGTCGTCAGCGACAAGAACGAGAAGACGGTCGTCGTCAAGGTCGAGCGGCGCTTCACCCATCCGGTGATGAAGAAGACCGTGCGCATGACGAAGAAGTACAAGGCGCATGACGAGGCCAATGCCTGCAAGGTGGGCGACACCGTGTTCATCCAGGAATCGAAGCCGATCTCCAAGGACAAGCGCTGGGTCGTGGTGACCGAGGCGCAGGCTCAATAGTGGGTTGATTTGACCGGGACGGGCGCCAGGCAGCCCGGCTCGACAGCGAAGAAGAAGGCGGCCAGTCATGATTCAGATGCAAACAAACCTCGACGTCGCGGACAATTCCGGCGCCCGTCGTGTCATGTGCATCAAGGTTCTGGGCGGCTCGAAGCGGAAGTACGCCTCGGTCGGCGACATCATCGTGGTGTCGATCAAGGAGGCGATCCCGCGCGGCCGCGTCAAGAAGGGCGACGTGATGAAGGCGGTGGTCGTGCGCACCGCCAAGGACATCCGCCGCCCCGACGGCAGCGTCATCCGCTTCGACAAGAACGCGGCGGTGCTGGTCGACAACAAGAAAGAGCCGGTCGGCACGCGCATCTTCGGGCCGGTTCCGCGCGAGCTGCGCGCCAAGAACCACATGAAGATCATCTCGCTCGCGCCCGAAGTGCTGTAAGGAGCCGGAGACATGAACAAGATCCGTAAGGGCGACAAGGTCGTCGTGCTGGCCGGCAAGGACAAGGGCCGCACCGGCGAGGTCGTCAAGGTCATGCCGAAGGACGACAAGGCCGTCGTGCGCGGCGTCAACCTGATCCGTCGCCACCAGAAGCAGACGCAGTCCCAGGAAGGCGGCATCATCACCAAGGAAGCGCCGATCCACCTGTCCAACATCGCGCTCGCCGACCCCAAGGACGGCAAGCCGACCCGCGTCGGCTTCCAGATCCAGAAGGACGGCAAGAAGGTGCGCGTCGCCAAGCGCTCAGGAGAAGTCATCAATGGCTAAGGCACAGAACCAGCCGCGCCTGAAGAAGCAGTACAACGAGCTCATCCGCAAGGCGCTGCTCGAAGAGTTCAAGTACGAGAACGAGATGCAGGTTCCGCGTCTCGACAAGATCGTCATCAACATGGGCGTCGGCGAGGCCACGGCGGATTCCAAGAAGCCGTGCGGTGGCGGCCGACGACCTGGCAATGATCGCCGGCCAGAAGGCCGTGGTGACCCGGGCGCGGAAGTCGATCGCCGGCTTCAAGGTGCGCGAGCAGATGCCGATCGGCGCCAAGGTGACGCTTCGCAAGGAGCGCATGTACGAGTTCCTGGACCGCCTGGTCACCATCGCGCTGCCGCGCGTGCGCGACTTCCGCGGCCTGAACCCCAAGAGCTTCGATGGCCGTGGCAACTATGCCATGGGCATCAAGGAACACATCGTTTTCCCCGAGATCAACTACGACAAGGTCGACCAGATCTGGGGAATGGACATCGTCGTATGTACGACTGCCAAGACGGACGACGAGGCCAGGGCGCTGCTCAAGGCCTTCAACTTCCCCTTCCGGCAGTAACGGCAGCGAGAAAGGTGAGAATCTGAAATGGCGAAGACCAGCTCAGTCGAGAAGAACAACAGGCGGCGCAGGCTGACCGCGCGCTATGCGGCCAAGCGCAAGGCGCTGAAGACGATCGTGATGGACCAGAAGCTGCCGATCGAGGAGCGCTTCCGCGCCCAGCTCAAGCTGGCCGCGCTGCCGCGCAACTCGGCCAAGATCCGCATCCGCAACCGTTGCGAGGTGACCGGCCGTCCGCGCGCCTACTATCGCAAGCTCAAGATGTCGCGCGTTGCGCTGCGCGATCTCGGCAATAGCGGGCTCGTTCCGGGCCTGGTCAAGTCGAGCTGGTAAGGAGGACTGTCGAGATGTCCATGAACGATCCTCTCGGCGATATGCTGACCCGCATCCGCAACGCCTACGGCCGCAAGAAGACCAAGGTGTCGACGCCGGCCTCCCGGCTGCGCGCCCGCGTGCTCGACGTGATGAAGTCGGAAGGCTACATCCGCGACTACAGCCAGGTCGATTTCGACAACGGCAAGTCGGAAATCGAGATCGAGCTCAAATACTTCGAAGGCCAGCCGGTGATCCGCGAGATCGCCCGCGTCTCCAAGCCGGGCCGCCGCGTCTACGTGTCGGTGAAGTCGATTCCCGCAGGTCGCCAACGGCCTCGGCGTGTCGATCCTGTCGACGCCCAAGGGCGTGATGGCCGACCACGAGGCGCGCGACGCAGAACGTGGGCGGCGAGATCCTCTGCCAGATCTTCTGATCTGGGCGAGGCAGGCAAAGCAAGACAACGAGGACGAATCCATGTCTCGTATCGGTAAGAAACCCGTCGCGCTGCCGCAAGGCGTGACGGCCACCGTCAACGGCCAGACCGTGACCGCCAAGGGGCCCAAGGGCGAGCTCAAATTCGTCGTCAACGACGAGGTGCTGGTCAAGCTCGACAATGGCGAGATCGCCGTCGAGCCGCGCCAGCGAGACCAAGGACGCGCGCGCCAAGTGGGGCATGTCGCGCACGCAGATCGTCAACATCCTCAACGGGGTGAAGGACGGCTTCGAGAAGCAGCTGGAGATCACCGGCGTCGGCTATCGCGCCGCCATGCAGGGCAAGAACCTGCAGCTGGCGCTCGGCTTCAGCCACGACGTGGTCTACAAGACGCCGGAAGGCATCACCATCACGACGCCGAAGCCGACCGAGATCACCGTCACCGGCATCGACAAGCAGCAGGTCGGGCAGGTGGCGGCGGAAATCCGCGATTTTCGCGGTCCCGAGCCCTACAAGGGCAAGGGCGTTCGCTATGCGGGCGAGAAGATCGTCCGCAAAGAAGGCAAGAAGAAGTAAGGCCGGATCGGCAAGGAACGAAAGCCATGGCTTCCAATGACACCAGAGAGCGCCGCGCGCAGCGCGTCCGCCGGCAGCTGAAGGCCGTGGCGGGAGCCCGCCCGCGGCTATCGGTCTACCGCTCGTCGAAGAACATCTATGCGCAGATGATCGACGACGCCAAGGGCCACACGCTGGCCGCCGCCTCGACGCTCGAGAAGGACCTGAAGGGTTCGCTCAAGACCGGCGCCGACGCCGCGGCGGCAGCCGCCGTCGGCAAGCTGCTCGCCGAGCGCGCCGCCAAGGCCGGCGTCAAGGACGTCGATCTTCGATCGCGGCCCCTACATCTACCACGGCCGCGTCAAGGCGCTGGCCGAAGCGGCCCGCGAGGGCGGCCTCGCATTCTGAGCCGGTCGGCCGTCAGGGCCAGACCATCGTTGAAAACCGTGCTTTCCGGAAAAGAACAAGGACAGGATCATGGCACAAGAGCGTAGGGACGGCGGTCGCGGCCGCGACCGCGAAGAGCGCGACAGCGAATTCGTCGACAAGCTCGTCCACATCAACCGCGTCGCCAAGGTGGTCAAGGGCGGGCGCCGTTTCGGCTTCGCCGCGCTGGTGGTCGTCGGCGACCAGAAGGGCCGCGTCGGCTTCGGCCATGGCAAGGCCCGCGAGGTGCCGGAGGCGATCCGCAAGGCGACCGAGAGCGCCAAGCGCGACCTGATCTTCGTGCCGCTGCGCTCCGGCCGCACGCTGCATCACGACGTCGAAGGGCGCTGGGGCGCCGGCCGCGTGCTGCTGCGCGCCGCCAAGCCCGGCACCGGCATCATCGCCGGCGGCCCGATGCGCGCCGTGTTCGAGACGCTCGGCATGCACGACGTGGTGGCCAAGTCGATGGGCTCGTCCAACCCCTACAACATGGTCCGCGCCACCTTCGACGCGCTGAAGAGCCAGCTGCATCCGAAGGATGTCGCCGCCCAGCGCGGCATCAAGTATTCGACGCTGCAGGCCCGCCGCGGCGCGGCCGTCGGCGCCGAGGAGTAGGACCATGGCCAAGAAGGCGACCAAGACCGTCACCGTCGAGCAGATCGGCAGCCCGATCCGCCGGCCCAAGGAGCAACGCGCGACGCTGGTCGGGCTGGGGCTCAACAAGATGCATCGCCGCCGCACGCTGGAAGACACCCCGGCCGTGCGCGGCATGATCGCCACCGTCCAGCACCTCGTCCGCGTCGTGGACGAGGGCTGAGGCGGATCGAGCGAGGAGAACGACCATGAAACTCAACGAACTCGCCGACAAGGAAGGCGCGACCAAGGCGCGCAAGCGCCTGGGCCGCGGCATCGGCTCGGGCTCCGGCAAGACCGCCGGCCGCGGCGTCAAGGGCCAGAAGTCCCGCTCGGGCGTCGCCATCAACGGCTTCGAGGGCGGCCAGATGCCGCTCTACCGCCGCCTGCCGAAGCGCGGCTTCAAGAACATCTTCGCCAAGGAGTTCAACATCGTCTCGCTGAGCCGCATCCAGACGGCGGTCGATGCCAAGAAGCTCGACGCCAAGGCGACGGTCACCGTGGAGTCGCTGATCGAAGCGGGCGTCATCCGCCGCGCCAAGGACGGGGTTCGGCTGCTTGCCGACGGCGAGCTCAAGGCGAAGCTCGCCTTCGAGGTCGCCGGCGCGTCGAAGGCCGCCGTCGAGAAGATCGAGAAGGCCGGGGGCTCGGTCAAGCTGCCTGAGAAGGCAGCCGCCGAGTAGGGCCTCTCCGACCAAGCGGCGGCCTCACGGCCGCCGCTTGCATCTTGAGGAGCCGGGCCCTATCTCGGGCTTTCGGCGGCACGCAGGCCGTGCGCGGCTAAGCGGAGTGTTTCTTCATGGCATCGGCAGTCGAACAGCTTGCCTCGAACCTCAATTTTTCGGTCTTCGCCAAGGCCGAGGACCTGAAGAAGCGCATCTGGTTCACGCTCGGCGCGCTGCTCGTCTACCGGCTCGGCACCTACATCCCGCTGCCCGGCATCAACCCCGACGCCTTCGCGCAGGCCTTCCAGCAGCAAAGCGGCGGCGTGCTCGGCATGTTCAACATGTTCTCGGGCGGCGCCGTGCAGCGCATGGCGATCTTTGCGCTGGGCATCATGCCCTACATCTCGGCGTCGATCATCATGCAGCTGATGACGTCGGTCATCCCTTCGCTCGAGGCCCTGAAGAAGGAAGGCGAGCAGGGGCGCAAGGTCATCAACCAGTACACCCGCTACGGCACCGTCCTCCTGGCGCTGGTCCAGGCCTACGGCATCTCGGTGGGCCTCGAGGGCGGCAACGGCATCGTCGCCGATCCGGGCTGGTTCTTCCGCATCTCGGCGGTGATCACGCTGGTCGGCGGCACGATCTTCCTGATGTGGCTCGGCGAGCAGATCACCGCGCGCGGCATCGGCAACGGCATTTCGCTGATCATCTTCTCGGGCATCGTCGCCGGCCTGCCGCATGCCATCACCGGCACGCTGGAGCTCGGCCGCACCGGCGCGCTGTCGACCGGCCTGATCCTGGCGATCATCGTGCTGGCGGTGGTGGTGATCGCCATCATCGTCTTCTTCGAGCGCGCGCAGCGCCGGCTGCTCATCCAGTATCCCAAGCGGCAGGTCGGCAACCGCATGTTCCAGGGCGACACCTCGCACCTGCCGCTGAAGCTCAACACGTCGGGCGTCATCCCGCCGATCTTCGCGTCGTCGCTGCTGTTGCTGCCCGCCACGCTCGCCGGCTTTTCCAACACCACCACGCTGCCCGGCTGGGCGAGCGCGGTGCTGGCCTCGCTCGGCCACGGCCAGCCGCTCTACATGGCCTTCTACGCGGGCATGATCGTGTTCTTCGCCTTCTTCTATACGGCCATCGTGTTCAACCCGAAGGACACGGCCGACCAGCTGAAGAAGCATTCGGGCTTCATCCCCGGCTATCGGCCGGGCGAGCGCACGGCGGAATACATCGACTACGTGCTCACCCGCATCACGGTGATCGGTGCGATCTATCTTGTGGCCGTCTGTCTATTGCCAGAATTTCTCATTTCGGCGACCGGCGTTCCATTCTATCTGGGAGGAACCTCGCTGCTCATCGTGGTGAGCGTGACGCTCGACACGGTCGCGCAGATCCAGGGCCATCTCGTCGCCCACCAATATGAGCGGCTGATCAAGAAGTCGAAGCTGCGGGGAGGGAAGAGGGGGAGATGAGGCTGATACTGCTTGGGCCGCCAGGGGCGGGGAAGGGGACGCAAGCACAGCGACTGGTCCACAAGCACGGCATTCCACAGCTCTCCACGGGAGACATGCTGCGCGCGGCAGTCAGGGCCGAGACCGAGGTCGGCAAGCGCGCCAAGGCGGTGATGGATGCCGGCCACCTCGTCTCCGACGAGATCGTCAACGAAATCGTGTCGGAGCGGATCGACGCCGCCGACTGCGCCAACGGGTTCATCCTCGACGGTTATCCGCGCACGCTGGCCCAGGCCGACGCGCTGGAGGCGATGCTGAAGCGCAAGGGCCAGCCGCTCGACGTGGTGATCGAGCTCAAGGTGGACGACGACGTGCTGGTCGACCGCATCGCCGGCCGCTACACCTGCGCCCGCTGCGGCACGGGCTACCACGACACCAACCATCCGCCCAAGGTGGCGGGCGTCTGCGACAGATGCGGCTCGCACGAGTTCAAGCGGCGGGCCGACGACAATGCCGAGACGCTGCGCACCCGCCTGCAGGCCTACTACAAGGACACCTCGCCGCTGCTCGGCTACTACCATGCCAAGGGGCTGCTTGCCGGCGTCGACGGCATGGCCGACATGGATCGAGTGACCGCGGCGATCGAGCAAGTCCTTGAAAAAGGGGCGAAGAGCAAATAAATCCAGGGAGAGTTGACTTGGCCGCCTTGCTGGACTATAGCGGCCCGTCTCCCAATCAGGCCTGTGGCTTGGCGGCCCCGCAAGGGCTTTCTGCCGCATTCGAGATAGAGAGAACCCGCAAGGGCCGGCCTCCACCGGACGCGGGTCGAAACCGTTAAGCGCCGGCTTGCCGGCCCAGATGGAGAAGAAGATGGCCCGTATCGCCGGCGTCAACATTCCTACGAACAAGCGCGTGGTGATCGCGCTGCAGTACATTCACGGGATCGGGGCGAAGTTCGCGTCCGAGATCGTCGAGAAGGTCGGCATTCCGGCCGAGCGCCGCGTCAACCAGCTGACCGACGCCGAGGTGCTGCAGATCCGCGAGACCATCGACCGCGACTACCAGGTCGAGGGCGACCTGCGCCGCGAGGTGTCGATGAACATCAAGCGGCTGATGGACCTCGGCTGCTACCGCGGCCTGCGCCATCGCCGCTCGCTGCCGGTTCGCGGCCAGCGCACGCACACCAATGCGCGGACCCGCAAGGGGCCGGCCAAGGCGATCGCTGGCAAGAAGAAGTAAGTCAGAGGCGCTTCGCCTCTCGGTGTAGCCGCTGGCATTACGGCGGTGTCGAGATCAACTGGAAGGAATTTGCATGGCCAAGGAAGCCACGCGTGTTCGCCGGCGCGAACGCAAGAACATTTCGTCGGGTGTCGCTCACGTCAACTCGACCTTCAACAACACGATGATCACCATCACCGACGCGCAGGGCAATGCGATCGCCTGGTCGTCGGCCGGAGCCCAGGGCTTCAAGGGGTCGCGCAAGTCGACGCCGTTCGCCGCCCAGGTGGCGGCCGAGGATTGCGCCAGCAAGGCGCAGGAGCACGGCATGCGCATGCTCGAGGTCGAGGTCTGCGGGCCGGGTTCCGGTCGCGAATCGGCGCTGCGCGCGCTGCAGGCGGCGGGCTTCACCATCACCTCGATCCGCGACGTGACGCCGATCCCGCACAATGGCTGCCGGCCGCGCAAGAAGCGCCGGGTCTGAGCCGAAACAGGGAAGCCGCCGCATGAGCGCCCAGGCGCTCCTCTGCGGCATTCCAGATGGTCCGCCACGATTGGATGGTGGCGGACAACCGGAAGGACGACAAGAATGATCCAGAAGAACTGGCAAGAGCTGATCAAGCCCAACAAGATCGATTTCCAGTCGAAGAAGAAGGCGATGACGACGCTGGTCGCCGAGCCGCTGGAGCGCGGCTTCGGCCTCACGCTCGGCAATGCGCTGCGGCGCGTGCTTCTGTCCTCGCTGCGCGGCGCGGCCGTGACGGCGGTGCAGATCGACGGCGTGCTGCATGAATTCTCCTCGATCGCCGGCGTGCGCGAGGATGTCACCGACATCGTGCTCAACATCAAGGAAATCGCCATCAAGATGGAAGGCGACGGGCCCAAGCGCATGGTCGTGCGCAAGCAGGGCCCCGGCACCGTCACGGCCGGCGACATCCAGACGGTCGGCGACGTCGAGATCCTCAATCCCGACCACGTGATCTGCACGCTCGACGAGGGCGCGGAGATCCGCATGGAGTTCACCGTCGACACCGGCAAGGGCTACGTGCCGGCCGACCGCAACCGCGCCGAAGACGCGCCGATCGGGCTGATCCCGGTCGACAGCCTCTATTCGCCGGTCAAGAAGGTCTCCTACAAGGTCGAGAACACCCGCGAGGGCCAGGTTCTCGACTACGACAAGCTCACCATGACCATCGAGACCGACGGCTCGATCTCCGGCGAGGATGCCGTGGCCTTCGCCGCGCGCATCCTGCAGGACCAGCTCGGCCTGTTCGTCAACTTCGACGAGCCGACCAAGGAGCAGCCGACGGAGCAGGTCACCGAGCTCGCCTTCAACCCGGCGCTGCTCAAGAAGGTCGACGAGCTGGAGCTTTCGGTCCGCTCGGCCAACTGCCTGAAGAACGACAACATCGTCTATATCGGCGACCTCATCCAGAAGACCGAGGCGGAGATGCTGCGCACTCCGAACTTCGGCCGCAAGTCGCTGAACGAGATCAAGGAAGTGCTCGCCGCCATGGGCCTGCATCTCGGCATGGAAGTGCCGGATTGGCCGCCGGAGAACATCGAAGATCTCGCCAAGCGCTACGAAGACCAATATTGAGGCGCCTGAGCTGCCTCGGGAACTGAAGGAGAAATGCCATGCGTCATGGTAAGAGCGGTCGCCGGCTCGGCCGCAGCGTCAGCCACCGCAAGGCGCTGTTCGCCAACCTTTCGGGCTCGCTGATCGAGCACGAGCAGATCGTCACCACGCTGCAGAAGGCGAAGGACCTGAGGCCGATCGTCGAGAAGCTGGTCACGCTCGGCAAGCGCGGCGACCTGCATGCCCGCCGCCAGGCGATCGCGCAGATCCGCAACGAGACGCTGGTGAAGCGCCTCTTCGACACGATCGCCCCCCGCTACGCCTCGCGCAACGGCGGCTATCTCGGATCATGAAGGCCGGGTTCCGCCACGGCGACAATGCGGCGATGGCGGTGATCGAGTTCGTCGACCGCGACACTTCCGCCAAGGGGGCGGCCGACCGGGCCCGCGCCGAGGCGGAAGGCGCTAGCGAGACCGAGGCGGCGGCCGCCTGATCGCCAAGCGCAACGAGAACGAAAAGGGCCGCTTCGACGGCCCTTTTTTGTTGCAAAGCCGTGTAGGCTGCCAATCGCAGTCGCGGACATTTATTATGTCTATACATATTGAGCGGACGACCCGGAGCGGCGTGAGAATGCGCCTCCGGGCGGAGCGCGGCGAAGGGCTCGACTGGCTGCTTTGCCCCGGCGGTCCCGGGCTCGGCTCGGAAAGCCTCGAGGATTTGGCCGATTGCCTGTCCGTGACGGGGGCGATCTGGCTGATCGACCTGCCGGGGGACGGCTCGAACCGGGCACCGCCCGGCGCCGGACCGGACCCGTTCGCGGCCTGGCCCGACGTGGTCGCCGAAGCGGGCGAGGCGGTGGCGCTGCCAGCCTTTGTCGGCCACTCGACCGGCGGAATGTACCTTCTTGCCTCGCCCGCCGTCGGGCGGCTGGCGCAGGCGATGGTCCTGATCGGCTCCGCCCCGAGCGCCGCCTGGCAGGACGGCTTTGCGTCGCTGATGGCCAGCGAGCCGCTCGCTGCGGTCGACGCGGCCATGCTCGCCTACGAGGAGGAGCCCAGCGACGAGCGGCTTGCGGCGGTCACGCTGGCTGCCGCGCCGTGGAGCTTCGCGCCCGCCGCCTTGGCCCGTGGCCGGGCGATGCTGGCCGGACTTCCTTTCAACTGGCGGGCCGTCGATTGGTCAAGCCGGAATTTCGACGCGACCTATCGGCTGGCCTGGTGGCGCGACGACTTGCCGACGCTGATCCTGGCTGGCGCCGAGGACCGGATCGTCGACCAGAGCGTCTGGGACAAACCGCGTTTTGCCGGCAAGGAGGTCGAGCGCGTGGCGATCCCGGCGGCCGGCCACTTCCCGTGGATCGAAAATCCGCATGCCGTCGGCTCGGCCTTCGCCGACTTCGCGACCCGATGCGCCCATGACAGGCGATGAAAATGGCAGAAGCCTTTCATTTTGCACATTCGTCGTGAGAATGGCTGATCGGCCCAATCGAGGATTCGCAGCCATGCGCCGGAGCTTTTTCGCCCTTTTTCTCGTTACCGCGGCGCTGGCGGCAGGGCTGGGCGGCGGCGGCCCGGCATTGGCAGAGGAGAAGGGCGTGCTCGACACGCTTTCCGATCTCCTGAGAGGCAAGTCGGAGTCGACCGCGCCGGCCCCGCAGGGCAAACCTGCCGCGGGGGCGCCGGCGCCGGTCGACAACCGCCGCACGCCGTTCGGCAGGGCGGAGATGCAGCTTTCCTTCGCGCCGCTGGTCAAGACCGCCGCCCCGGCGGTGGTTAACGTCTACGCCTCGCAGCAGGTGCGGATGCGCTCGCCCTTCGCAGACGACCCGTTCTTCGAGCGCTTCTTCGGCAACCAGCAGATGCCGCCCCGCGTCCAGTCGGCGCTCGGGTCGGGCGTGCTGGTCGACGCGACGGGCATCGTGGTGACCAACTTCCATGTCATCCGCGATGCCGACGAGGTGAAGGTGGCGACGGCTGACGGGCGCGAATTCGAGTCCAAGCTGTTGCTCAAGGACGAGTTGATCGACCTCGCAGTGCTGAAGATCGAGGCGCCGGAGCCGTTTCCCTCGGTGTCGATCGGCGATTCCGACGCGCTGCAGGTCGGCGACCTGGTGCTGGCGATCGGCAATCCGTTCGGCGTCGGCCAGACGACCACCAGCGGCATCGTTTCGGCGCTGGCCCGCTCGCATATCGGCGTCTCGGACTTCGGCTTCTTCATCCAGACCGACGCCGCCATCAATCCTGGCAATTCCGGCGGGGCGCTGGTCAACATGGCGGGCGAGCTGGTCGGCATCAATACGGCCATCTACAGCCGCAGCGGCGGCTCGATCGGCATCGGCTTCGCCATCCCGTCGAACATCGTGCGCGCCGTAGTGGCGGCGGCCAGGAACGGCAGCGACACATTCGAGCGGCCGTTCGTCGGCGCCACCTTCGAGCCGGTCACCGCGGCGATCGCCGAGTCGCTCGGCATGCCGCGGCCCGAGGGCGCCCTCATCGCGGCGATCATTCCGGAAGGGCCGGCGGCCAAGGCCGGGCTCAAGGCAGGCGACGTGGTGCTTGCCATGAACGAGGTGCCGATCGAGCATGTCGACGCGCTCGGCTACCGGCTGGCCACCCAGACCATCGGCGCCACGGCGACGCTCTCGGTGCTTTCGGGCGGCAGCGAGAAGACGGTCAGGATCACGCTTGTGCGGGCTCCGGAGGGGGCGTCGGCCACCGAGCTTACCATCGACGGGGCCAGCCCCTTCGCCGGCACCAAGGTGGCGGCGCTGTCGCCGCGCCTGGCGCAGCGCATGCGGCTGCCGGAGGACACGACCGGCGTCGCCATCACGGCGATCGCCCGCAACTCGCCGGCCGCCGAGCTGGGGCTACGGCCGCGCGACATCGTGCGCGAGGTCAACGGCGTCGAGATCAATTCGGCCGAGGCGCTCAAGGATGCCGCGGCGGAGCGGACCCGCTGGTGGCGCTTCACGGTCGAGCGCGAGGGGAGGCTGCTCCGCCAGGTGCTGCGTTACTGATGGCGGACCTGTTCTCCAGCGACAAGCCCGAACGGAAGCCGCCGGCCGGCCGGCCGCTGGCCGATCGGCTGCGGCCCGCCAGCCTCGACGAGGTGGTCGGCCAGGAGCACCTGACCGGCCCCGACGGAGCGCTGACGCGGATGATCCGCTCCGGCTCGCTGGGCTCGATGATCTTCTGGGGACCGCCCGGCACCGGCAAGACCACCGTCGCCCGGCTGCTGGCGGGCGAGACCGACCTCGCCTTCGAGCAGATCTCGGCCATCTTCTCGGGCGTCGCCGAGCTGAAAAAGGTGTTCGAGGCGGCCCGGCTGAGGCTCGGCAACGGCCGCCGCACGCTGCTCTTCGTCGACGAGATCCACCGCTTCAACCGGGCCCAGCAGGACAGCTTCCTGCCGGTGATGGAGGACGGCACGGTCATCCTGGTCGGCGCGACGACGGAGAACCCGTCCTTCGAGCTCAATGCCGCGCTGCTGTCGCGGGCGCGGGTGCTGACCTTCCACACGCTGTCCGAGGCGAGCATCGAGCAGTTGCTCGAGCGCGCCGAGCGTGCCGAGGGCCGGCCGCTGCCGCTCGATCCGGAGGCGCGGGCGGTGCTGCTCAGGATGAGCGACGGCGACGGCCGTGCCGCGCTGACGCTAGCCGAGGAGGTGTGGCGGGCGGCGCGGCCGGGCGAGACCTTCGACGCCGAGGCGCTGCAGGGCGTCGTCCAGCGCCGCGCGCCGGTCTACGACAAGGGCCAGGACGGCCACTACAATTTGATCTCGGCCCTGCACAAATCGGTGCGCGGTTCGGACCCCGACGCCGCGCTCTACTACCTTGCCCGCATGTTCGACGCCGGCGAGGACCCGCTCTATCTCGGGCGGCGGCTGGTGCGCATGGCGGTCGAGGACATCGGGCTCGCCGACCCGCAGGCGCTGGTCGTCGCCAACGCGGCCAAGGACGCCTACGATTATCTGGGGTCGCCCGAGGGGGAGCTCGCCTTTGCCGAGGCCTGCCTCTATCTGGCGACGGCGCCCAAGTCGAACGCCGTCTACACCGCCTTCAAGGCGGCGACGGCGGCTGCCAAGGAGCATGGGTCGCTGCTGCCGCCCAAGCACATCCTCAACGCGCCGACGCGGCTGATGAAGGACGAGGGCTATGCCAGCGGCTACCGCTACGACCACGACCAGCCGGACGCGTTCTCCGGGCAGGACTATTTCCCCGAGAAGATGGGCCGTCGCAGCTTCTACGAGCCGCCCGACCGCGGCTTCGAGCGGGAGATCCGCAAGCGGCTCGAATATTGGGCCAAGCTTCGCGACGAGCGCTCGAAGGGCTAATCGCCCGGTGAGGTCCCTGCTTCTGGTCGCGCTCGGCGGCGGCTATCGGGGCGGCGCTGCGCCACCTCGTCAACCTCGCCTCGCTGAGGCTGCTCGGCCCGGGTTTCCCGTGGGGCACGATGGCCATCAACGTCGCCGGATCGCTGGCGATGGGGGCCTTCGTGGGCTGGCTGGCGAGCCGCGCGGCGGGCGACGAGGCGCTCCGGCTGTTCGTCGCGACCGGCATCCTCGGCGGCTTCACGACGTTTTCGGCGTTCTCGCTGGACTTCGCCGTGCTGTGGCAGCGCGGCGACGGCGCGGCAGCGCTGCTCTATGCCGCCGGCAGCGTGGTCCTGGCGATCGCTGGCCCTGTTCGCCGGTTTGTGGCTCGCGAAAAGCCTCGGACGATGGTAGGAGCCCGGACCATGGCGGGCGTCGAACAGATCACCGTGGAGACCGGCGAGGCGGGCATGCGGCTCGATCGCTGGTTCAAGTCGCATTATCCGGGGCTGGGCTTCGTCCAGCTGCAGAAGCTGCTGCGCTCGGGCCAGGTGCGGATCGACGGCGGCCGCGCCAAGGCGGACACGCGGGTCGAGCCCGGCCAGGTGATCCGCATTCCCCCGATGGGAGTCGACCGGGCGGGTGCGGCGCCGCTGACACCGCGCGGCATGCGCGGGCAGGACGACGGGGAGCTGCTTTCCAAGATGCTGCTCTACGAGGACCCCAAGGTCTTCGTCTTCAACAAGCCCTCGGGCCTGGCCGTGCAGGGCGGCTCGGGCGTCGTCCGCCACGTCGATGCCATGCTGGAGGCCTGGCGCAACCGCAAGGGCGAGAAGCCGCGGCTGGTGCACCGCCTCGACCGCGACACCTCCGGCGTGCTGGTGGTGGCGCGCACGCGGCTCGCCGCCATGAAACTCACCGAAGCTTTTCGCCAGCGCGAGACCAAGAAAACCTATTGGGCGCTGGTCAAGGGCGTGCCCAAGAAGCGGCAGGACCGCATCTCGTCATGGCTGGTCAAGGAGCAGACGCCCGACGGCGACAGGGTGCGCGTGGCGCGCCATGGCGAGGAGGGTGCCGATCACGCGGTGTCCTTCTACCGGGTGATCGAGCAGGCCGGACAGGCGCTGTCTTGGCTCGAGATGGAGCCCTATACGGGGCGGACCCACCAGCTGCGCGTCCATGCGGCCGAGATCGGCTGCCCGATCATCGGCGACCCGAAGTACTTCGAGGCGGACAGCAATTGGGACTTTCCCGGCGGCATCCAGAACCGCCTGCACCTGCACGCCAGGCATATCGCGATCCCGCATCCCGACCGCGGCGACGATCGACGTGACGGCACCGTTGCCGCCGCATATGCGGCAGAGCTGGAACCTGCTCGGCTTAGACGAAGCCAGCGCAGGAGAACCCTGAGGGTGAGCGCGCCGGCTGCAGCGCTCGACCGGCGCCATTCGATCGACGCGGCGGCGGTCGGTTTCATGCTGCTCTTGACCTTCTCGTGGGGGCTGAACGGCGTCGCTGCGAAGCTCGCCAACCACGGCTTCAACCCGGTCTTCCTGATGATGGCGCGCTCGGCGCTGGCCGCGGTGCTGGTGACGCTGTGGTGCCGGCACCGCGGCATCCCGCTTGCCGCGCGGGACGGCTCGTTGTGGCCCGGCATCGCGGCCGGGCTGCTGTTCGGGACCGAGTTCACGCTGATCTTCGTCGGGCTCGAATACACGACGGTGGCGCGCAGCGCGCTCCTGGTCAACACCATGCCGTTCTGGATCCTCGTTGGCGCGCATTTCCTGCTCGGCGAGACGATGTCGCTGCGCAAATGGCTGGGGCTGCTGCTCGCCTTCGGCGGCGTGGCGCTCGTCTTCTCGGACAAGCTCAGCCTGCCGGGCCCCGACGCGATGACCGGCGACATCCTCAGCCTTGCCGCCGGCCTGTTCTGGGCGGCGACGACGCTCGTCATCAAAGGCACGCGGCTTGCCGCCGCGCCGGCGGAGAAGATCCTGCTCTACCAGCTCGTGGTGTCCGCGCTGATGGGCCTGCCCTTGCTGCTGTTCGCGGGTCCGGTGTTGCGCGACGTCGCGCCGCTTGCCGTCGGCGCTTTCCTGTTCCAGGCTGTCTATGTCGTCTCGGTCACCTATATTCTGTGGTTCTGGCTGATGCGGCGCTATCCGGCGGCGGGCCTTTCGAGCTTCACCTTCCTGACACCCGCCTTCGGGGTGCTGCTCGGCGGGCTGCTGCTCGGCGAGCCGCTCGGCTGGAAGATCTTTGCGGCGCTCGGGCTCATCGCGGCCGGGCTCATCGTCGTCAACCGGGGCGTACGCAAGCAAGTCCCGCCAGCGGAGTAGGCGATGCCCGACAATCCAACCGGCCTCGAAGGCGAAAAGCAGCTGTCCGACCCCGATCCGGTGCGACGCGCCCAGCTGCAGATGAAGGCGCCGCTGCCCAAGCGCTTCTACCGCGAGGCGGCGGTGGCGCCGGCCGTCGAGGGGTTCGGCGTGACGCTCGACGGCAAGGCGGTGCGCACGCCTGCTGGGGCCGAGCTTCTGCTGCCGACCGCCGAGGCCGCAGCCTTGGTGGCCGAGGAGTACGGCGCCCAGGTGGAGACGATCGACCCGACGACGATGCCGGTGACGCGGCTGGTCAACACGGCGATCGACGGGGTCGCCGAGCATGCCCAGGCGGTGATCGAGGACATCATGCGCTTCTCCGCCTCGGACCTCCTCTGCTACCGCGCGGCAGGGCCGGAGCGGCTGGTCGAGCGCCAGACCGAGGCGTGGGACCCGGTGCTCGACTGGGCGAGGCAATGCTTCGGCGCCCGTTTCGCGCTCGCCGAAGGGGTGATGCATGTCGAGCAGCCGCGCGAGGCGGTCGGCGCCGTCGGCATCCACCTCAGCCAGCGGAGCGACCCTTTGCGGCTCGCCGCCATCCATCTCATGACCTCGCTCATGGGCTCGGCGCTGCTTTCGCTCGCCGTCGAGGCCGGCGCGCTCGACGCGGACGCAGCCTGGCAGGCCGCCCATATCGACGAGGACTGGAACATCGAGCATTGGGGCGAAGACGTCGAGGCGGCCCGCCGGCGCACCCTGCGCAAGGCCGACATGATGGCCGCAGTCCGGCTGCTCACCGCCCTCGACACGCCGCAACGCCGCTAAAGCGCGTTTATTAGACGAAAGTCATAGAACCAAAGCCGCGCTGCCTTTTTGGAGGCGACTCTGGCATTTTTTCGAATGGCGGCAGCGTATTGGCGGTCTCGGGGAGGGCTCGAGGGACGCGCTGCCCGACGGTCCAGGGAGGAACAACCATGGCAATTGCGAGCAATGCCGACGCCCGCGGGCGCGGCATGACGCGCGAGGAAAAGAAGGTCATCTTCGCATCCTCGCTCGGCACCGTCTTCGAATGGTACGATTTCTATCTCTACGGTTCGCTGGCGGCCTTCATCGGCGCGACCTTCTTCACCCAGTATCCGGAAGCGACCCGCAACATCTTCGCGCTGCTCGCGTTTGCCGCCGGCTTCCTGGTGCGCCCGTTCGGCGCGCTGGTGTTCGGCCGCATCGGCGACCTCGTCGGCCGCAAATACACCTTCCTCGTCACCATCATGATCATGGGCCTGTCGACCTTCCTGGTCGGCCTGCTGCCGGGGGCCGCATCGATCGGCATCGCCGCGCCGATCATCCTGATCGCGCTGCGCATGCTGCAGGGCCTGGCGCTCGGCGGCGAATATGGCGGCGCGGCGACCTATGTCGCCGAGCATGCGCCCGACGACCGCCGCGGCTACTACACCTCGTGGATCCAGACGACGGCGACGCTCGGCCTGTTCCTGTCGCTGATCGTCATCCTGCATCGTGCAGGGCTCGATGTCGCAAGGAAGACTTCGCGGCCTGGGGCTGGCGCATTCCGTTCCTGGTCTCCGTCGTCCTGCTCGGCATCTCGGTCTGGATCCGGCTTTCGCTCAACGAATTGCCGACCTTCCAGCGCATGAAGGAAGAGGGCAAGGGCTCCAAGGCGCCGCTGTCGGAGGCCTTCGGCCAGTGGAAGAACGCCAAGATCGCGCTGCTGGCGCTGTTCGGCCTGACCGCCGGCCAGGCGGTGGTGTGGTATTCCGGCCAGTTCTACGCGCTGTTCTTCCTGCAGAACGTGCTCAAGGTCGACGCGCAGTCGGTCAACATCATGATCGCCATCGCGCTGGCGCTCGGCACCGTCTTCTTCGTGGTGTTCGGCTGGCTGTCCGACAAGATCGGCCGCAAGCCGATCATCATGGCCGGCCTGGCGCTGGCGATCGTCACCTACTTCCCGCTGTTCAAGGCGCTGACCTGGGCCGCCAACCCGGCGCTGGCCACGGCGCAGCAGAACGTGCGGGCGACGGTGACGGCGGCGCCGGGCGACTGCAAGTTCCAGTTCAACCCGGTCGGCACGGCGCAAGTTCACCACGTCGTGCGACATCGCGACCTCGTTCCTGACCAAGAACTCGGTGCCTTATGACGTGGTCGCGACGGCGGCGCCGGGCACCGCGGCGACGGTCAAGATCGGCGACGAGACCATCGAGTCCTATCGACGCGGTGGCCGCCGGCGACCAGGCCAAGGCCAAGGACGGCGGCCTTCAACAAGAGCGGTCAACATCGCGCTGCAGGATGGCGGCTATCCGCTGGTGCGCGATGCGGCCAAGGTGCCGGACCAGAAGCTCGACGCCTTCGTCGCCGCCAATCCGAAGCTCGCGCTCGACGCGGCGGCGATCCGCGCCGGCGAGAAGGCGACGGTGCCGGTGGACCAGGCGGTCAAGGACAAGCTCATCACGCGCCGAGGAGGCGGCGGGCGCCACCGAGATCACCGTCTACACCGATCCCGGCGGCCGGCGCGTTCACGATGGTCGCCGACCCGGCGGCGGTGAACTGGACGATGGTCATCGCGCATCCTGTTCGTGCTGGTGCATCTACGTGACGATGGTCTACGGGCCGATCGCGGCGATCCTGGTCGAGATGTTCCCGACCCGCATCCGCTACACCGGCATGTCGCTGCCCTACCACATCGGCAATGGCTGGTTCGGCGGCCTGCTGCCGGCGACCGCCTTCGCCATGAGCGCGGCGGCCGGCGACATCTACTACGGCCTCTGGTACCCGATCGCGGTGGCGGCGATGTCGCTGGTGATCGGCATGCTGTTCGTGAAGGATACGCTGGGCACCGACCTCGACGCCAAGGAATAGGGGGCGGGCGGGCCGCGCAGGCAGCCTGCCCGACGACAATAAAAAGCCCCGGCGCCTCGCGGCGCCGGGGCTTCTTGTTGTGCGGGTCGCGGCTTGCTCAGACCGAGTAGTACATGCTGAACTTTGCTCGCGTCGGCCAATTTTTCGTTGGATCAGTTACTTAGAAGGTACTCCGATCCACGCCCAACCTTCTCTCCGCGCCGCTCGATTTCCCGATGAAATTTGGCGCATCGCAGAGCAAGGGCTTTTTTCAGTCACCCATCCAGCGCTTCTATCGCAGCGCGAAATTTTGTTGAAATGCAACTTAAAAACGAGTAGTTGCCTGTCGCCAGCCTCAACGGCGAGGCGAACGCCGCATTACTTCTATGTCATCCAAATGGGCAGGCAATGAACGCGCTAGTATTTCATGTGAAGGGGTCGGCAAAGGAGCCATACCGTATCATCGCGGAAGGTGAAGGGAATCTGTTTCGCGCTTTCTGTAGCTGCCCGGCCGGAACGAAAGGCGGCAAATTCTGTAAGCACATTGCCTATCTCCTCCAAGGCGACGTTGGGAAGCTCGTGACGCCTTCGGTGAACGATGTGAACGAACTCGCGCGGCGCGCCTATGGCAGCGCCTTGCTGGAAAAGGCTGGCGTGCGGGTCGATCGAGATATGCGGCAAGCCGAGTCCATCGGAATACAGTCTCTTGAGGAGGTTTTCGCCCAGTTCAAGCCAGAATTGGAAGCATTGGGCTGGACAGTTCGTATCGTCACCAATGACGGTGAGCGGGGTGAAGATCGTCTGGAGCTATATGCCTCCTTCAAGAATGGCAAGTTGCGCAAGACACCCAGCATCACATTTGAGTACGTGCGGAACGACTACGATTATCCCGGAGAATTTGACCCGAGCAATTTGGGAGAGGCGACGAAAGAAGCAACCATGCCGCTCCGTCCACGGGATAGACCGTGGGGTATCAGAACTACGGGCGGCAGGTCGATGGGACGGAATTGGAAGCACATTGTGGAGGCGCTCTCGACGTTTCTAGATTTGGCCCGCCATGGTTCAACTGGTAAACCCTAGTGCCATCTACGGTCGCCGCGCCGCGAGGCAGGGAGAATATCCACCGTGCGCAACTCCATCCGCAGATCGGGGAAGGTAACGGCCGCGACGGCGCGGAAGGTTACCGGTTTCAACACTCCGCTTGGCGGTATCCAATGGTCCGACTCCGGACCCTGTGAAGCCGAGATCGCCCGCCGCTTCCTCGCCTTTCTCGAAGATCGCCATGTCCTCTACAACCCGTTCGATATCGAAACGGAATCCGAGGTGGAGCATTCCAATCCCCAGATACGGAAGGAATGCACCAAGACCTTGCAGGCGTTGTCCGCCGACGCTTTCGCCGCTACTCCCCTGCGCACGACCCGCGAGGCCGGACGCCAGTCCACGATGATCAGCGCGAGCACTATCGACACTTCGACTACCAGTGGCGTGGCAACCGGCCCAGCCCGGCATTCTTCGTCGCCCTAGGTGCCTTCCGGGCCACGGTCGGGCATCTTGTGACCGTGCTCGCCGGGCGCTATGAAATCGACGTGGAAGGGGCGCTGACGAGCATCATGCCTAGCTTGGAAGAGCCACGGTAGAGACCTGGGGGGTCTAACCGGGGAGGGACTAAGCGGCTCGCAGTGTGGGCTTTCCACTCGCCGGCGCTTCCCACCTACGTCAGCCCATTCAGAGTGATCGTCTAGCTCGGAGATCGGTCCTGTGCTCTTCGACCCGCGAAAGTGCTTGTGCCCGAGCGCTTGCGAAGCTGAAAAAAATTGACTGATCTTCATCGCTAACAATGCAAACTTCCGTAGTTCAGAAAGAAAGCTGAATCAACGACTGTTCGACCCGGAGAAAGTCCTGGTACTCATTCTCAGTGGCAGCGCAACCACGCCAGCGGCGTTGTTTCAAAGCAGCGTTGGCTAGGGACCGAAGGCCAAGAATTTGACCTAACAGCCCTGGACCCCTTGATTTCAAAGGGATCCAGGGCTTCGAGAGCTTGCGGCTCAGACCGAGTAGTACATGTCGTACTCGACCGGATGAGGCGTCATCTCGAAGCGCATCACCTCGGCCATCTTGAGCTCGATATAGGCGTCGATCTGGTCGTCGTCGAAGACGCCGCCGGCCTTGAGGAAGGCGCGGTCCTTGTCCAGGCTCTGCAGGGCCTCGCGCAGCGAGCCGCAGACGGTCGGGAATGCGCTTCAGCTCCTTCGGCGGCAGGTCGTAGAGGTCCTTGTCCATCGGCTGGCCTGGATGGATCTTGTTCTTGATGCCGTCCAGACCGGCCATCAGCATGGCGGCGAAGCCGAGATAGGGGTTCGCGCCCGGGTCGGGGAAGCGGACCTCGACGCGCTTCGACTTCGGCGACGAGCCGAAGGGAATGCGGCAGGACGCCGAGCGGTTGCGCGCCGAATAGGCGAGCAGCACCGGCGCCTCGTAGCCCGGCACCAGCCGCTTGTAGGAATTGGTGAGCGGGTTGGTGAAGGCGTTGATCGCCTTGGCATGCTTGATGATGCCGCCGATGTAGTAGAGGCAGCTCTCCGAAAGGCCGGAATACTCGTTGCCGGCAAAGGTCGGCTTGCCGCCCTTCCAGATCGACTGGTGGACGTGCATGCCCGAGCCGTTGTCGCCGAAGACCGGCTTCGGCATGAAGGTGGCCGTCTTGCCGTAGGCGTGAGCAACTTGGTGCACGACATACTTGTAGATCTGCATCTTGTCGGCGTTGCGCACCAGCGTGTCGAACTTCAGCCCGAGCTCGTGCTGGGCGGCCGCCACCTCGTGGTGATGCTTCTCGGTGCGCACGCCCATCTCGGCCATCACCGTCAGCATCTCGGAGCGCATGTCCTGGGCCGAGTTCGATCGGCGGAACCGGGAAATAGCCGCCCTTGATGCGCGGCCGATGGCCCATATTGCCGGTCTCGTAGGCGGTGTCGTCGTTGGACGGCAGCTCGGTGGAATTGAGCTTGAACCCGGTGTTGTAGGGGTCGGCCTTGTACTTGACGTCGTCGAAGACGAAGAACTCGGCCTCGGGACCCACATAGATGGTGTCGCCGATGCCCTCCGACTTCATGTAGGCCTCGGCCTTCTTGGCCGTGCCGCGCGGGTCGCGATTGTAGGCCTCGCCGGAAATCGGGTCGAGGATGTCGCAGACGATCGCCATGGTCGACTGGGCGAAGAAGGGGTCCATGTGGGCCGTCTCGGCATCCGGCATCAGCACCATGTCGGACTCGTTGATCGCCTTCCAGCCGGCGATGGAGGAGCCGTCGAACATGACGCCGTCGGCGAACATGTCCTCGTCGACCTCGACGACGTCCATCGTCACGTGCTGCATCTTGCCCTTCGGATCGGTGAAGCGCAGATCGACGAACTTCACGTCGTTGTCCTTGATCTGCTTGAGGATCTCATTGGCTGTCGTCATGTCGCTTTCCCTGTTGATAACGTCTTCCTGAAAAATCTGCTGGCGACCCGAAGCGGCTCAGATCGCGTCGACACCGGTCTCGCCGGTGCGGATGCGCACCACTTCCTCGATGTTCGAGACGAAGATCTTGCCGTCGCCGATGCGGCCGGTCTGCGCCGCCTTGCGGATCGCCTCGATGGCGCTCTCGACGCCTTCGTCGCCAAGCACGACCTCTATCTTCACCTTGGGCAGGAAGTCGACCACGTATTCTGCCCCCCGGTAAAGCTCGGTATGGCCCTTCTGGCGCCCAAACCCCTTGGCCTCGGTGACCGTGATGCCCTGAAGGCCGACCTCCTGGAGGGCCTCCTTCACCTCGTCGAGCTTGAAGGGCTTGATGATCGCCTCGATCTTCTTCATGCGAAATGGCCTCCACTGGACAGAAACTGCGGCTTTGGGCGCCGTTTCGCCGTTCGTCAAGCAGGAAGCGTGCCAGATCTGTCCCGCTGAGGGCACAGACCGGGAAATCGCATTGCAAGTGCATCCGCTGTCAGTTTCGCGTCATCGGCTTTGCCAGGAGCGGCGGGCGCGGAAAATGCCGATCGAAGGCGGGCACGGGTAGCTGCCTAAAAGCGAGGCACTCTGCACAAATTGGCGGCAGTCTGTCGGGTTTGCGCCGGCCAAGGGGCACGCCTAGAGTGCAGGCGCAATGACGGGAGACGGGCTTGACGCACGAACTTCTGACGCCTGAGCAGATGACCGCCGCGGATCGCCTGACGATCGAGGGTGGCCGCTTCGACGGCGCTTCGCTGATGCGCAATGCGGGCCACGCAGTTGCCGCCACCGTCCTCCGCCGCTGTCCGGGGGCGACGGCGGTCGACGTGCTTGCCGGGCCTGGCAACAATGGCGGCGACGGATACGTCGTGGCGAGGCTGCTCCGCGAGGCAGGCGTTGCGGTGAGGCTGTTCAGGTCGGGTCCGCCGCGCCAGGGCACGGACGCTGCCGCGGCGGCTGCGGAATGCCCCGTGGCGGCCCAGCCGCTCGCCGATTTCGCGCCCCTGCCAGGCGCCGTCGTGGTGGACGCGCTCTACGGCGCCGGGCTGGCGAAGCCGCTCGCCGGAGCCGACGCAATTGCCGTGGCGGCCGTCGGCGCAGCGGGCGTGCCGGTCGTCGCCGTCGACCTCCCTTCGGGTGTGTCAGGCGGCAGCGGCGCGGTGCTCGGCACGGCGTTCAAAGCCGATCTGACGGTTACCTTCTTCCGCAAGAAGCCGGGCCATCTGCTTGATCCGGGACGGTTTTACTGCGGCGATCTGGTGGTGGCCGACATCGGTATCGATCCGGCGGTGCTGGCGGAAATCCGCCCCTCGGCCTTCGAGAACCTGCCGCCGCTGTGGCTTGCCTCGCTGCCGATGCCGGCTCCGGACACGCACAAATACCAGCGCGGCCATGTCGGAGTCTTCTCCGGCGGACCAACGGCGACGGGAGCGGCGCGGCTGTCAGCCATGGCGGCGGCGCGGGCCGGGGCGGGCGCGGTGACCATGCTGTCCCCGCCGGCGGCGCTGGCGGCGAATGCGGCCCATCTCACCTCGACAATCCTGCGGGCCAGCGACGGGCCGGAGGAAGCCGCCGCCTTCGTCGAGGAGCGTCAGCCTGGCGCGCTGGTGCTCGGCCCCGGCTTCGGAGCGGACGAGCGGACGGCGACGCTGGCGCTGCGCCTGCTGGAGGTCGGGCGCGGCTTCGTCCGGGCGGTGGTGCTCGACGCCGACGCCATCACCGCGCTCTCCAAGGTGCCCGACGAACTCGCCGCCGCAAGCCGACGGAGCGAGGCGCCGGCCGTGATCCTGACGCCGCACGAGGGGGAGTTCGGCCGGTTGTTCCCCGACATCGCCCGGAGCGAGGGCTCGAAGCTCGACAAGGCCCGCGCCGCGGCTGCCGCGGTGGGCGCCACGGTCGTCTACAAGGGCCCGGACACGGTGATCGCGGCCGCCGACGGGCGGACCGCCATCAACGGCAATGGCAGCGCCTGGCTGGCGACCGCCGGTTCCGGCGACGTGCTGGCGGGCTTCATTGCGGGGCTTCGCCGCGCAGGGCATGCCGTCGTTCGAAGCGGCGGCGCTGGCGGTCTGGCTGCATGCCGAGGCGGGTTCCCGCTTCGGGCCGGGGCTGATCGCGGAAGACCTGCCGCTGGCTGCCGTGCCCGTGCTGCGCGAGCTGTTTGCCCTTCGCGGGCGGCCGCTCTAGGTGTTTGATCCTAGGCTTGGGCGGCGACGCGCTCCATCAGCGCCATGGCGCCATGCGGAGCCCGGACCTTGCCCGAATGGATAAAGTAGACGAAGACGTCGCGCGGGGTCTCCGCCGGGCTCTCGGCCGGATCGGCCCGAGGCAAGTCGTCCGGCGCCTTGCCGGCGGCCCAGAGGCGGACGCGTTCGGCCCAGCCGTCCAGCGCCTTCGGCGCATAGCAGGTGTCGACGTCGTCGGCGCCGGTCTGCAGGCGCGCATAGACGAAATCGCCGGTCACGTCGGCGATCGCCGGATAGGTCGGGTGGTCGGCATAGACGATGGCGGCGTTCGCGTTGCGCATGGCCGCGACGAATTCGGGGACGGCGAAGGATGGATGGCGAACCTCGACGGCATGGCGGAGCCTGACGCCCGCGTGGCGCTCCGGCAGCAGCCCGAGGAAAGCCGCGAAATCGTCGGGATCAAGCTTCTTGGTGGGCGCCAGCTGCCAGAGCAGCGGACCGAGCTTGGCGCCCAACTCGGTGATGCCGGAGCGCAGGAAGCGCTCGATCGATTCCCCCGCCTCGCCGAGCACCCGCCGGTTGGTGATGAACCGATTGCCTTTCAGACTGAACACGAAGCCGTCCGGCGCGTCGGCCGCCCATTTGGCGAAGGTCTCGGGCTTGAAGGTCGAATAGTAGGTGCCGTTCACCTCGATCGTCGGCACCTGCCGGCTGGCGAAATTGAGCTGCCGGGCCTTGGCGAGCTTCTCGGGATAAAAGGATTTGTCCCACGGCTCGAAGGTCCAGCCGCCCATTCCGGCGCGGATCTGGCCCGATGCGGGCCGGCCGGTTCCTGCGGCGCTCTTCACAGCCATTTCCGCCCCCTATGCTTGCCGGCTCGGCCTATTCCGCCGCTTCACGCTTGCCGCGCGGGCGCCGCTCCATCAGCTCCTTCAGGAACTGCCCCGTATAGGAACGCGGTTCGCGCATGATGTCCTCCGGACGGCCTGCCGCGACCAGCTCGCCGCCGCCATCGCCGCCTTCCGGGCCGAGATCGAGGATCCAGTCGGCCGTCTTGATGACTTCGAGATTGTGCTCGATGACGACGACGGTGTTGCCCTGGTCGACGAGCTCATGCAGCACTTCAAGAAGCTTCGCCACGTCGTGGAAATGCAGGCCGGTGGTCGGTTCGTCGAGGATGTAGAGCGTCTTGCCGGTCGCCTTGCGCGAAAGCTCCTTGGCGAGCTTGATCCGCTGCGCCTCGCCGCCCGACAGCGTGGTCGCCTGCTGGCCGATGTGGATATAGCCCAGGCCGACCTTGTTGAGCGTCTCCAGCTTGTCCCGCACGCCCGGCACGGCCTGGAAGAACTCGACGCCTTCCTCGACGGTCATGTCCAGCACGTCGGCGATCGACTTGCCCTTGAAGGTGACGTCGAGGGTCTCGCGGTTGTAGCGCTTGCCGTGGCAGACGTCGCAGGTCACGTAGACGTCGGGCAGGAAATGCATCTCGATCTTGATGACCCCGTCGCCCTGGCAGGCTTCGCACCGCCCGCCCTTGACGTTGAAGGAGAAGCGGCCGGGCTGATAGCCGCGCGCCTTGGCCTCCGGCAGCCCGGCGAACCAGTCGCGGATGGGGGTGAACGCACCGGTGTAGGTCGCCGGATTGGACCGCGGCGTGCGGCCGATCGGCGACTGGTCGATGTCGATGACCTTGTCGAGGAACTCCAGGCCCTCGATGCGGTCATGCTCGGCCGGATGCTCGCGCGAGCCCATGATGCGGCGCGACGCGGCCTTGAACAGCGTCTCGATCAGCAAGGTCGACTTGCCGCCGCCCGATACGCCGGTGACGCAGGCGAAGGTGCCGATCGGGATCTCGGCCGTGATGTCGCGCAGATTGTTGCCGCGCGCGCCGACCACCTTGATGCGGCGCCCTTTCTTGGGCTGGCGTCGCGAGGCGGGCATCGGGATTTCCAGCGCCCCGGAAAGATATTGCCCGGTGATGGAAGCCGGGTTGGCCATGACCTCGGCGGGCGTGCCCTCGGCGATGACCTTGCCGCCGTGGATCCCGGCGGCCGGGCCGATGTCGACCACGTAGTCGGCGTGGAGGATCGCGTCCTCGTCGTGCTCGACGACGATGACCGTGTTGCCAATGTCGCGCAGGTGCTTCAGCGTCTCGAGCAGGCGTGCGTTGTCGCGCTGGTGGAGGCCGATCGACGGCTCGTCGAGCACGTAGAGCACGCCGGTGAGGCCGGAGCCGATCTGCGAGGCGAGGCGGATGCGCTGGCTCTCGCCGCCGGACAGCGTGCCGGAGTTGCGCGCCAGCGTCAGATAGTCGAGCCCGACATCGTTGAGGAAGCGCAGCCGCTCCCGGATCTCCTTCAGGATGCGGACCGCGATCTCGTTCTGCTTGGCGTTGAGGGAGGCCGGCAGCGCCGTGAACCAGTCGTTGGCGCGGCGGATCGACAGCTGCGTCACCTCGCCGATGTGCCGGCCGGCGATCTTGACCGCCAAAGCCTCGGGCTTCAGGCGGAAGCCGTTGCAGGCGGGGCAAGGAGTTCGACGACATGAAGCGTTCGATCTCCTCGCGCATCCACGCGGATTCCGTCTCCTTCCACCGCCGCTCGAGGTTGGGGATGACGCCCTCGAAGGTCTTGGTGGTGCGGTAGGAGCGCAGCCCGTCGTCGTAGCGGAAGGTGATCTCGCGCTCGCCGGTGCCGTAGAGCACGGCCTGCCGGGCCGCCTCGTCGAGGTCCTCGAAGCGGTCGCCGAGCTTGAAGCCATAGGCGGCGCCGAGCGCCTCCAGCGTCTGTGCGTAATAGGGCGAGGTCGAGCGCGCCCACGGGCTCACGGCGCCTTCGCGCAAGGTGAGGTGCTCGTCCGGCACGATCAATGCCGGATCGATGGCGCGCTGGCTGCCCAGCCCGTCGCAGGCCGGGCAGGCGCCGAACGGGTTGTTGAAGGAAAACAGTCGCGGCTCGATCTCCGGGATGGTGAAGCCCGAGACCGGGCAGGCGAACTTCTCGGAGAAGATGATCCGCTCGTGCGTCTCGTTCTTCGACTTGTTGGCCGATTCCTCGGCCGTCTCCTCGGCCGGCAGCGGGCGGTCGGCGAACTCCGCGACGGCGAGGCCGTCGGCGAGCTTCAGCGCCGTCTCCAGGGAGTCGGCGAGGCGTGCGGCGAGGTCGCCGCGCACCACGATGCGGTCGACGACCACGTCGACGTCGTGCTTGCGCTTCTTGTCGAGCGGCGGCACGTCGGCGATCTCGTAGAAGGTGCCGTCGACCTTGACGCGCTGGAAGCCCTTCTTCTGAAGGTCGGCGAGCTCCTTGCGGTACTCGCCCTTGCGCCCGCGCACGATCGGCGCCAGCAGGAAGAGCCGCGTCCCTTCCTCAAGCGCGACGATGCGGTCGACCATCTGGCTCACCGTCTGGCTCTCGATCGGCAGCCCGGTCGCCGGCGAATAGGGAACGCCGACGCGGGCGAAGAGCAGGCGCATGTAGTCGTAGATCTCGGTGACCGTGCCGACGGTCGAGCGCGGGTTGCGCGACGTGGTCTTCTGCTCGATCGAAATGGCCGGCGAGAGACCGTCGATCTGGTCGACGTCGGGCTTCTGCATCATCTCCAGGAACTGGCGCGCATAGGCCGACAGGCTCTCGACATAGCGCCGCTGCCCTTCGGCATAGATCGTGTCGAAGGCCAGCGACGACTTGCCGGAGCCCGACAGGCCGGTCATCACCACCAGGCTGTCGCGCGGCAGGTCGAGATCGACGTTCTTCAAATTGTGCTCGCGTGCGCCGCGAATGGAAATCGTCTTGTGGTCGGCCATGCCTGTCCGCCGCCTTGCTGCTGTCTATCCGGTGCTCAGGCCGAGGCTCTCCGACCCGCCGGTGATGTAGGGTGTTTCCGCGCCGAATTCGAGGGCGGCGCCCGAGGCCGCACACGTCCCTCAGCGTTTAAGGGCGTTTCGGCCCAGCGGCAAGCGCAAAGAACAAAGGTCGAACACACTCCTGACATCCGCCTGTGGAGAACCGGCGCACCAGGATCAAAGTAGCGATCACATTTTTGGCCGATAGCCGCCAAGGCGGTTGACCTCGGCGCAGCGCGGATGCAGACTCCAGCGGTCGTCGGGATCGCATCAGCGAGGCAACCGGCCAGTCCGCGAGACGCCGCGGATGCGCGGATTGAAACGACCCGGCAGCATTCGGAGCAACAGATCAGGGAGGGAGGCATGACCCCACCGGACTGTCCAACATGGCTCCGCGACGTGGCGGAGCCACAGCGCGCCTGAGTGCCGCCGAGGCGGCAGACCGGACGCTGACCCACTGACAATCAGAGACTCCAGTCGGATCTGGCGATCATCGCCTAGGCATCCGAAAATCGGGCCGGTTACATATTCCCGGCCGACAAGGGCTAGACCCGAACCAAGGCCCCGGCCGATCTGCAGCGCAGCGGCGGGGCCGCTTCTTTGCCGGCGACAGCATTGGGCGGCCTTTCCTCATTCGGAAGTTGTCTAAAAATTTGCTTGCAAGCCAGGGCAGAAAGTTTTAGAACAAAGAACGAACAAAGTTGTTGTGGACAGCGTGCAGGCCTACGGCCGGCGGGTGAGAGCGATCGGCTACAGTGGCGACGGCATTCGAGCAGAACGGTTTCGGATAAGCGTGGAGACGACGAGATGGCGGGCAGCGTAAACAAGGTCATTCTGGTGGGCAATTTGGGAGCCGATCCCGAGGTGCGCCGGCTGAACTCGGGCGATCCGGTCGTCAATCTGCGCATCGCCACGTCGGAGAGCTGGAGAGACAAGAACTCGGGCGACCGCAAGGAAAAGACGGAGTGGCACAACGTCGTCATCTTCAATGACAACCTCGCCAAGGTGGCCGAGCAGTACCTGAAGAAGGGCATGAAGGTCTATATCGAGGGCCAGCTGCAGACGCGGAAGTGGCAGGACCAGAGCGGCCAGGACCGCTACACGACGGAGGTGGTGCTGCAGAAGTTCCGCGGCGAGTTGCAGATGCTCGACGCCCGCGGCCAGGGCGGCGAAGGCGGGCAGGTTGGCTATGGCGGCGGCGGCGGCCGGACCAGCGACTTCGGCCAGTCAGGCCCGACCGACAATGCCGGCGCCGGGCGCGGCGGCGGGGGTGGCCGTGGCGGCGGCTCGCGCGACCTGGACGACGAGATCCCGTTCTAGGAGGAGGCGGCGACCGGCCGCGAGCTCAGCCCGCAGTTACCATGGCGCGAATGCCGTCGGCCACGAACTGCACGGCAAGGGCTGCCAGGATCACGCCGAGCAGTCGCGTCAGGATGGAACGGCCGGTCTGACCCAAAACCTTGTCGATGCGTTCGGCCAGCACGAACACGCCATAGGTGATGACGAGGCAGGCCAGGATGATCGCCACCAGCATCGCCTGGGCGGCGACGCCGCGGAAGGAGCCAGACAAGAGCACGGTCGCGGAGATGGCGCCGGGGCCGGCGATCAGCGGGATGGCCAGCGGAAAGGCGGCGATGTCGCGGATCAGGTCCTTGGTGATGGCGACGTCGGAGATCTTCTCCTTGCGGTCGTTGCGCTTCTCGAACACCATTTCGTAGGCGATGACGAAGAGCAGGAAGCCGCCGGCCACCCGGAAGGCCGGCAAGGTGATGCCAAAAACGGACAGGATGGCGGCCCCGCCGACGGCAAAGAGCGCCAGCACGGCGAAGCCGATGACCGAGGCGCGGATCGAAACCTGGTGGCGCTCCTCCCGGTTCATGCCGGGCGTCACGGCAAGGAACAGCGGCGCCAGCCCGGGCGGGTCGATGGTCACGAGGATGGTCACGAAGGCATTGAGAACGCTGTCGAACGTCGGCATCGCTGCGTGCGGTCCCTCCTGGCGGCGCGAGAGGCTAGCCCGGCTCGGCGGCCGGCGCCAGCGGGCTCGTCACGCGCCACGCGAGGACCGCGCGCGGGCGCGTTTGCCGGTGCGCGCCGCAGGACATGCTGCCGCACCCGGAGGAACCATCATATCCTTTTGAATTCACGACAAAAATCGCCGTTGGAAAAGCGCGTTGGGCATTGGCGCGGGGCGGCGAGTTCCTATATAAGACGAAAATGATTCCAACCTTCGAAACGTGATCCATTTTGACTGACCAGAAGACACCGCGCGGTCCCGACGGTCCCTCGGGAATCGAGCAGATTTCGATCATCGAGGAGATGCAGCGTTCCTACCTCGATTACGCCATGAGCGTGATCGTCAGCCGGGCGCTGCCGGACGTGCGCGACGGGCTGAAGCCGGTGCACCGCCGCATCCTCTACGCCGCCCATGAGAGCGGCTACCATTGGAACCGCAAATACGTGAAATCGGCGCGTCCCGTCGCCGACGTGATGGGCAAGTACCATCCGCACGGCGACGCCTCGATCTACGACGCGCTGGTGCGGATGGCCCAGGACTGGTCGATGCGGGTGCCGCTGATCGATGGCCAGGGCAATTTCGGCTCGATCGATGGCGATCCCCCGGCGGCGATGCGCTACACCGAAAGCCGCCTCACCAAGGTGGCGCACGAGCTGCTCGAGGACATCGACAAGGAAACGGTCGATTTCCAGGAGAATTACGACGCCTCGGCCGAGGAGCCGAAGGTGCTGCCGGCGCGTTTCCCCAACCTCCTGGTCAACGGCTCGGGCGGCATCGCTGTCGGCATGGCCACCAACATTCCGCCGCACAATCTCGGCGAGGTGGTGGATGGAGCCATCGCGCTGATCGACAATCCGGCGATCGAGCTGGCGGAGCTGATGGAGATCATTCCGGGCCCCGATTTCCCGACCGGCGGGATCATCCTCGGCCGTTCGGGCATCTATTCCGGCTATTCGACCGGGCGCGGCTCGATCCTGATGCGCGGCAAGGTGCACATCGAGACGATCCGCGGCGATCGCGAGGCGATCATCGTCACCGAGGTGCCGTTCCAGGTCAACAAGTCGACGATGATCGAGAAGATGGCCGAGCTGGTGCGCGAGAAGCGCATCGAAGGCATCTCCGACATTCGCGACGAGAGCGACCGGCAAGGCTACCGGGTGGTGATCGAGCTGCGCCGCGAGGCGGTCGCCGACGTCGTCCTCAACCAGCTTTACCGCTTCACGCCGCTGCAGACCTCCTTCGGCGCCAACATGGTCGCGCTGAACGGCGGCAAGCCCGAGGTGCTGACGCTGATCGACATGCTGAAGGCCTTCGTCGCCTTTCGCGAGGAGGTGGTCAGCCGACGGACGAAGTTCCTGCTGCGCAAGGCGCGCGACCGTGCGCACGTGCTGGTCGGGCTGGCAATCGCGGTCGCCAACATCGACGAGGTGATCCGGGTAATCCGCCAGGCGCCCGACCCGCAGACAGCGCGCGAGCAGCTGATGCAGCGGCGCTGGCCGGCGGCGGACGTCGAGGCGCTGATCCTGCTCATCGACGACCCGCGGCACCGGATCAACGAGGACGGCACCTACAATTTGTCCGAGGAGCAGGCGCGGGCGATCCTCGAACTGAGGCTGCAGCGGCTCACCGCGCTCGGCCGCGACGAGATCGGCGACGAGCTCAACAAGATCGGCGCCGAGATCACCGACTACCTGGACATCCTGTCGTCACGGGCGCGCATCCAGCAGATCGTCAAGGACGAGCTGGCGGCGGTGCGCGACGAGTTCGGCACGCCGCGGCGCACCGAGCTCGTCGAGGGCGGCGCAGACATGGAGGACGAGGACCTCATCCAGCGCGAGGACATGGTGGTCACCGTCAGCCACTCCGGCTACATCAAGCGCGTGCCTCTCTCGCTCTACCGGGCGCAGCGCCGCGGCGGCAAGGGCCGTTCCGGCATGTCGACGAAGGAAGAGGATTTCGTCACCCGCCTGTTCGTCGCCAACACGCATACGCCGGTGCTGTTCTTTTCCTCGCGAGGCATCGTCTACAAGGAAAAGGTCTGGCGGCTGCCGATCGGCAACCCGCAGTCCCGCGGCAAGGCGCTGATCAACCTTTTGCCGCTCGAACAGGGCGAGCGCATCACCACCATCATGCCGCTGCCGGAGGACGAGGCGCAGTGGGGCGAGCTCGATGTTATGTTCGCCACCACGCGGGGGACCGTCCGGCGCAACAAGCTCAGCGATTTCGTCCAGGTGAACCGCAACGGCAAGATAGCGATGAAGCTCGAGGAGGAGGGCGACGCCATCCTGGGCGTCGAGACCTGCACGGAAAATGACGACGTGCTGCTGACCGCGGCGTCGGGCCAGTGCATCCGTTTTCCGGTCAGCGACGTGCGCGTGTTCGCCGGCCGCAATTCGATCGGGGTGCGCGGCATCTCGCTCGGCGAGAACGACCTGGCGATCTCGATGACGGTGCTGGAGCATGTCGACGCGTCGGCGGCCGAGCGCGCCGCCTATCTCAAGCGATCGGTCGCCGAACGGCGGCTCGCCACGGGGGAGGACGAGGAGATTGCGCTCACCAACGAGGAGGTCGGCGAGGAGGCGGACCTCAACGACGAGCGCTATGCCTTCCTGCGGGCCCACGAGCAATTCGTGCTCACGGTCACCGAATACGGCTACGGCAAGCGTTCGTCGTCCTACGATTTCCGACTCACCGGGCGGGGCGGCAAGGGTATCCGGGCGACGGACGTGTCGAAGACGGCCGAGATCGGCCAGCTGGTCGCCACGTTTCCGATCGGCAATGACGACCAGATCATGCTGGTTTCCGACCGCGGGCAGGTGATCCGCGTTCCCGTCGACGGCATCCGGATCGCCAGCCGGGCCACCAAGGGCGTGACGATCTTCAATACGGCCGATGGCGAGCGGGTGGTCTCGGTCGAGCGCATCTCCGAGCCTCAGGGCGACGAGGACGGCAATGGCGAGGCGGCCGACGCGGACGGCGAATCATCGGTCGACGTCGACGCAAACACTGAAGGAGGGTAGGGCCGTAGGGGGCATACGCGAGCAGGAACTCGGGGCTTACGCCGGCCGGGCGGCCGGCGCCCGCAGCGCCTCTGAGGCGGTCGATAAGGGCGTGAAGCCGTCGGGAGCGCTCAGACGCACTCCCCGCGCCGACTTGTCCTAGTTTGATGGGGATGAACGGCGAATCCCAAGCAAGCGGTGCTTGTTGGGCCGAACGCCGGCCGGGCGGCCGGCGCCTGCAACGCCTCAGAGGCGTTCGATCCAGGGCGTGAAGCGAGCGAACGAGCGTACGCTCTCCGCCTACGTGACCCTTGGGGATGAACGGCGAATCCCAAGCAAGCGGTGCTTGTTGGGCCGAACGCCGGCCCGGCGGCCGGCGCCTGCAACGCCTCAGAGGCGGTCGATGAAGGGCGTGAAGCCGTCGGGGTGCGCCTTCAGACGCACGCGCTGCGCCTCCTGGTGAATTCCAAATGCGGTCGCGATCAGCATGGCGACGGTCATCGCGGCGGCAAGCATGAAGATCATCATGGCGTTTGTTCTCCTGCTGCGAAGAACGGACAAGTTCCCGTTTGGTTTCATCTGGGATGTCGCCCGGCCAACCGCATCCCCCTTCACGCCGATTTGACAGATTGCGCCTTGCAGCGTGGCCGCCGAATTGAATTTGCCTGAAGACGCCGCTAGAACGCTCGCCAATGAACGAGCGCATCGCCCTCTATGCCGGTTCCTTCGACCCGCTGACCAATGGTCACCTCGACGTGCTCAAGGCGTCGCTGGCGGTCGCCGACGCCATCTATGCGGCGGTCGGCATCCAGCCGACCAAGACGCCGCTCTTCTCCTTCGAAGAGCGGGCCGCGCTGATCGAGAAGGCCGTCGCCGAGTTCGGCAAGGATTCGCGGCGGATCAAGGTGGTCGCCTTCGAAGGCCTGGTGATCGACGCGGCGCGCAAGCACGGCGCCTCGATCATGATCCGCGGGCTGCGCGACGGCACCGACCTGGACTACGAGATGCAGATGGCCGGCATGAACGAAACCATGGCGCCCGACCTGCAGACGGTGTTCCTGCCGGCAAGCCCCTCCGTGCGCACCATCACCGCCACGCTGGTGCGGCAGATCGCCTCGATGGGCGGCGACATCCGCCCCTTCGTGCCGGCTGCGGTGGCGCCGGCCCTCGTGGCGAAATTCGCCAAACCCACGCGATAGACTGGAGACAACCATGCGGTTCAGGACACTTGCCTCATTCCTTTTCGTCGTCTCCACCCTATTCTTCGGGGTCTCGCTGGCTCGTGCGGCGGCGCCGGAGGACACCATGATCATCACGCTGAAGGACGGCGACGTCACCATCGCGCTCAGGCCGGACCTGGCGCCCAAGCATGTCGAGCAGATCAAGGCGCTGGTCAGGGAAGGCGCCTATGACAACGTCGCCTTTCACCGGGTGATCGACGGCTTCATGGCGCAGACCGGCGACGTCCAGTTCGGCGACATGCAGGAAGGCTTCGACGCCAACCGGGTCGGCACCGGCGGCTCCGAGCGCTCCGACCTGCCGGCCGAATTCAGCAGCCAGGACCATTTCGTGCGCGGCACCGTCGGCATGGCGCGGGCCCAGAACCCGGATTCGGCGAACTCCCAGTTCTTCATCATGTTCGCGCCGGCACCGGCGCTCGACGGCCAGTATACGATCGTCGGCACGGTCGAGAGCGGCATGGAGCTGGTGGACAAGATCAAGAAGGGCAACCCCGACGCCAATGGCGTGGTGGGCGAGCCGGACCGGATGCTCAAGGTCCGCATCGCGGCCGATCCCAACTGAACGCGCCCGACGGCGACCGGCGACAACGACAAGCAATCGAAAGGACAGGCCATGGCCGAAATCAAGGACCGCGAGAACACGCTCCTCATGCAGACCACCCAGGGCGACGTGGTGATCGAACTTCTGCCGGACCTGGCGCCAGGGCATGTCGCGCGCATCAAGGAGCTGACGCGCGAGGGCGCCTATGACGGCGTGGTCTTCCATCGGGTCATCGACGGCTTCATGGCGCAGACCGGCGACGTGAAATACGGCAAGTCGGGCGGCAACGACTTCAATCCGGCGCGCGCCGGGATGGGCGGCTCGGACAAGGCGGACCTGAAGGCCGAGTTCTCCAACGTCAATCACGCACGCGGCACATGCTCGATGGCGCGGGCGCAGAACCCGAATTCCGCCAATTCGCAGTTCTTCATCTGCTTCGAGGATGCCAGCTTCCTCAACCGGCAATACACGGTCTGGGGCCAGGTGATCGAAGGCATGGAGAACATCGACAAGATCAAGCGCGGCGAGCCCGTGGCCGATCCCGATCGTATCGTCTCCATGAAGGTCGCGGCCGACGCCGCCTGAGCGAACGACGTGGCGGGCGTTCTCTGGTCGTTGCTCGGCGTGCTCGCGGGGGCCTTCATCGCCGTGCAGGCGCCGATCAATTCGGGCCTGGCGCGAGGCCTCGGCCTGCCGGTCGCGGCGGCTGCCTTCTCGTTCCTCTCCGGCGCGGTGGTGCTTGGCCTCGCCTCGCTGGCCGTCGTGCGCCTGCAGGGCGTCGCGCTCGACTGGCGGGCGCCTGCTCCCTGGATGTTCGTCGTCGGGGGTTGCCTGGGCGGCGCCTATGTGACGGCGGCGACGATCCTGACGCCGCGCCTCGGCGCGGCCGCGCTGATGGCTTTCCTGGTCGCCGGGCAGCTGATCGCCGGGCTTTTGCTCGACCGCATCGGCTTCCTCGGCCTGGCGGTGCGCGAGATTTCGCTGGGACGGCTCGCCGGCGCCCTGCTGTTGATCGCCGGGGCGCTGCTGATCCGCACCACCTGATGCGCGTCGACCAGTTCGACTTTCACCTCCCCGAGGAGCGTATCGCGCTCAGGCCCGCGGTGCCGCGCGATGCGGCGCGGCTGCTCGTCGTTCGCCCCGGCGCGGCGTTCCTCGACCGGACGGTGCGGGATCTGCCGTCGCTGCTCGATCCCGGCGACCTGCTGGTCTTCAACGACACCAAGGTCATCCCGGCGCAGCTCGAAGGGACGCGCGAGCGGGATGGGAACGTTTCGCGGATCGAGGTGACGCTGCACCAGCGGATCGGGCCGGAACGCTGGCGGGCCTTCGCCCGACCGGCCAAGCGGCTGAAGCCGGGCGATCGGCTGCGTTTCGGTCATGAGGGGCGCGTCTGCCTGCTGGGGACGCTGGAGGCCTCGGTGGCCGAACTGGGGCTCGCCGGCGAGGTGCTGCTCGAGTTCAACCTCTTCGGCGCCTATTTGGACGAGGCGCTGCAGACGATCGGCCATGTGCCGCTGCCGCCCTACATCGCCTCCAAACGCCCTGACGACGAGCGCGACCAGGCCGACTACCAGACGATCTACGCCCGCGAGGAGGGCGCGGTCGCGGCGCCCACGGCCGGGCTTCACTTCACGCCGGAGCTGTTTGCCGCACTCGACGGGCGGGGCATCGCGCGCCGCTTCGTCACCTTGCATGTCGGAGCCGGAACCTTTCTGCCCGTCAAGGCGGAGGACACCGCGGACCATCGCATGCATGCCGAAACCGGGCATATCGACGGCGAGGTCGCCGAGGCGATCAACCGGACGCGCGCGGCGGGCGGGCGCGTGGTGGCGGTGGGCACGACATCGCTGAGGCTGATCGAGAGCGCTGCCGACGCCGAGGGCATCGTTAAGGCCTGGAGCGGCGAAACTGACATCTTCATCACCCCGGGATACCGCTTTCGCGCCGTCGACGCGTTGATGACCAATTTTCACCTGCCGCGCTCGACGCTGGCGATGCTGGTCGCCGCCTTCGCCGGCCTCGATACGATGCGGGCGGCCTACCGCCACGCGATCGAGGCAGAGTACCGCTTCTATTCCTACGGCGATGCAAGCCTGTGGTTCAGGAGGGAGGAGCGATGATGGACGAGGATCTCGAAGGCATGAGCCGGGACCGGCTGATCGTCGAGGTGAAGCGGCTGCGACAGGGGGTTCGCAAACACCGCGACGCAACCGGCCACGACCTCTGCTGGCATCATCCGGACCTGTGGTCGCTCCTGCCCGAGCAAACGGCGCCGGCGATCGCCGTGCCGCCCTGGCCGAAATTCATGCGCGGCTGCATCCGCTATCGCCAGTCGCTGGAGCGGCAGGCGCCTGGCGCGCCGGTCCTCGACAAGGAGTACGATGGACACTGAGTTTTCCTTCCGCGTGCTCGCCACCGACGGCGCGGCGCGCCGCGGCGAGATCGCCATGCCGCGCGGCCTGGTGCGGACGCCGGCCTTCATGCCCGTGGGCACGGGCGGGACGGTGAAGGCCATGTATATGGACCAGGTGAGGGAGCTCGGCGCCGACATCGTGCTCGGCAACACCTATCACCTGATGCTGCGGCCAGGCGCGGAGCGCGTGGCGCGGCTTGGCGGGCTGCATGAGTTCGCCCGCTGGCCCTGGCCGATCCTGACCGACAGCGGCGGCTTCCAGGTGATGTCGCTCGCGGAGCTGCGCAAGCTCGACGAGAACGGGGTGACGTTTCGCTCGCATATCGACGGGGCGCCCTACAGCCTTTCCCCCGAGCGATCGATCGAAATCCAGGGCCTTCTCGACGCCGACATCCAGATGCAGCTCGACGAATGCGTAGCGCTGCCCGCGGATGAGGCCGCGATCGAGCGAGCGATGGAGCTGTCGCTGCGCTGGGCGGAGCGCTGCAAGCGCGCCTTCGGCCGGCAGGACGGCAAGGCGATGTTCGGCATCGTCCAGGGCGGCGACAGGCCGGCGCTGCGGCAGCGTTCGGCCGCGGCGCTGTCGGCAATGGATCTCAAGGGATATGCGGTGGGCGGGCTGGCGGTGGGCGAGCCGCAGGCGGTGATGCTGGAGATGCTGGAGGCGACCTGCCCGGCCTTGCCGGCCGCAAAGCCGCGCTACCTGATGGGCGTCGGCACGCCGGACGACATCCTGAAGTCGGTGGCCCGAGGCATCGACATGTTCGACTGCGTGATGCCGACGCGGGCGGGCCGCCATGGACTGGCCTATACCCGGAGAGGCAAGGTCAATCTGCGCAACGCCCGGCATGCCGAGGATGCGCGCCCTCTGGACGAGGAAAGCGAATGCCCGGCGGCGCGCGACTATTCGCGGGCCTACCTCCACCACCTCGTCAAGTCGGGCGAGACGCTCGGCGCCATGCTGCTGACCTGGAACAACCTGGCCTATTATCAGCAGCTGATGGGCGACATCCGGGCTTCGATCGAAGCGGGTCGTTTTGCCGAGCGGGCCTCGGAGATCGGCGAGGACTGGGCGCGCGGCGACCTCGCTCCGCTGTAGCCGGGGTCAGGTGCTGACCGTGTTCGCCTCGTGAAGGCTGACGCCGGAGATGCGAAACGTGCCGTCCGGCTGGCGCTCCAACATGTAGACCGCCTCGTAGTCCTTGCCGTCCGGACCGACCACCATCACCCGCTGGAGGATGCGCCCGTTGCCCAGCTCCTCGGCCTTGCCGAAGGCGTAGCTCTTCGGCCGGTAGACGGGCTGGTAGCCGCCGACCATGGCCATGAAGCTCTCCAGCGTCGGGAAAGATCCGCTTGATGCCGGGCGAGGCGAAGCCGTAGGCGCTGACGTTGTCGCCGGCCCGGAACGCGGCAATCTGGCCGTCGATGACGGCTTGCGCGGCCTTGACCTCCGCCTCGCCGGCGTGGACGGGCGCGCCGGCGAGCAGCAACCCAAGAACGAGAATGGCGATGCGCATGGCGGTTTTCTCCCTGAATGCGGGCGACGGTCCCGATCATACCATACGGTGAAACATGCCGATGGGTTTCAGGCCGACAAGGATTTGCCCAAGCAGGTGGCACGCGGGCAGGCAGAATGGCTGAGAAATGGGCAAGTTTCGACTGGCAGGCGAGGCGCAGCCGCCAAGTCGCCGATTGCGCTTGCTTTTCCGGCGGACGCCCAGTGAAATGGCGGGCACAGGGAGATGAGCGTGGCAGCGTTCGACGAGATGCAACCCGCCGAATCCGGGCTGCGAAAGCCCTATTCGGCCTATGACCGCTGGTTCCAGGCGCAAGATCGCGGAAGGCTGACCGAGAAGATGCGCGATGCCGAGCGCGTCTTCCGCAAGACCGGCATCACCTTTGCCGTCTATGGCGAGGCGGAGGCGGCGGAGCGGCTGATCCCGTTCGACATCGTCCCGCGCATCATCTCGGGCTCGGAGTGGCGTCGGCTGACCCAGGGCATCGAGCAGCGCGTCCAGGCGTTGAACGCCTTCCTCGACGACATCTACCACCGGCAGGAGATCCTCCGTTCGGGACGGGTGCCGCGCCAGCTGGTGGCCTCCAACGAGGCCTTCCTGCCCGAGATGATCGGCATGCGGCCGCCCAAGGGCGTCTACACGCACATCATCGGCGTCGACATCGTGCGCATCGACGAGAACGAGTTCTCTGTGCTCGAGGACAATGCGCGCACGCCTTCCGGCGTCTCCTACATGCTGGAGAACCGCGAGACGATGATGCAGCTCTTCCCGGAGCTGTTCCAGCGCATCAAGGTCAGGCCGGTGGAGAACTATCCGCAGCTGTTGCGTCAGTCGCTGGCCGCCGTGAAGCCGGATTCGGTCCGCACCCCGCCCACCATCGCCGTTTTGACGCCCGGCAGCTACAACTCGGCCTATTTCGAGCATGCCTTCCTGGCCGATCAGATGGGCGTCGAGCTGGTCGAGGGACAGGACCTTCGGGTGGTCGATGGCCATGTCGCCATGCGCACCACCCAAGGCTACAAGCAGATCGACGTGCTCTACCGGCGGGTCGACGACGCCTATCTCGATCCGATGACCTTCCGGCCGGACTCTTCGCTCGGCGTGCCCGGCATCATGGACGTCTACCGAGCCGGCAACATCACCATCGCCAATGCGCCGGGAACCGGCATCGCCGACGACAAGGCGATCTATTCCTATATGCCGGAGATCGTCGAGTTCTACACCGGCCGCAAGGCGATCCTGGGAAACATCCCCACTTGGCGCTGCTCGGAGGCGGACAGTCTCGCCTATGTCAAGGAGCATCTGTCGGAGCTGGTGGTGAAGGAGGTGCACGGATCGGGCGGCTACGGCATGCTGGTCGGGCCGGCCGCCTCCAAGAAGGAGCTGGAGGCGTTCTGCGAAGAAGCTGTCGGCGCGGCCGGGCAACTACATCGCCCAGCCGACGCTGTCGCTGTCGACCTGCCCGATCCTGACAGAGAAGGGGCTGGCGCCTCGTCACGTCGATCTCAGGCCGTTCGTGCTGGTGTCCGACCGCATCCAGATCGTGCCGGGCGGGCTGACGCGGGTGGCCTTGAGGGAGGGCTCTCTGGTGGTCAATTCCTCGCAAGGGGGCGGCACCAAGGACACATGGGTGCTCGATGACTGAGACGGACCGGAGCGAGCGCTGATGCTTCTCGGGCGGACGGCCAACGGCCTCTACTGGATGAACCGCTACATCGAGCGGACCGAGAACATGGCCCGGCTGCTGGATGCCGGGCTCAGAATGGCGCTGACGCGTTCGGCGAGCGCCTCCGAGGAGTGGAACTCGGTGCTGCTTTCGGCCGGCTCGGACCAGGCCTTCCACGAGCGCCACGAGGAGGTGACGGCCGAGACGGTGTCCGACTTCCTGCTGCGCGACCCCACCAACTCCTCCAGCGCCATGCGCTCCATGGAGACGGCCCGCAACAATGCCCGCATGGTGCGCACGGCGCTGACCCGCGAGACCTGGGAGAGCATCAACGAGGCCTGGATGGCCATGAAGCGCATGCTGGGCTCACCGGTCGAACAGCGCGACCTGCCGGCCGTGCTCGACGGCATCAAGCGCGAGACGGCGCTGATCCGCGGCGCCTTCTACGGGACCATGCTCCGCAACGAGATCTTCGACTTTTCCCAGCTCGGTACCTTCGTCGAGCGGGCCGACAACACGGCGCGCATCCTGGACGTCAAATACTACGTGCTGCTGCCGTCGATCGCCTGGGTCGGCTCGACGCTCGACAACTACCAGTGGGAGTCGATCCTGCGGTCGGTCTCGGCGCACCGCTCCTACCGGTGGGTCTACGAGGCGGACTACCGGCCGTCGAACATCGCCGACTATTTGATCCTGAACGGCCGCATGCCCCGCTCGCTCGCCTTCTGCTACCGGTTCATCGCCGAGCACCTCGAGTTCCTGGCGGAGGCCTACCAGATGCGCCACCCTTGCCACGAAACGGCGTCGCAGACGCACGAGACAGCTCAAGGTCGGCTCGATCAAGGACATTTTCGACGCCGGCCTGCACGAGTTCCTGTCGGAGTTCATCCGCGACAACAACCGCGTGGGCGACGAGATCGCCCAGGATTTCCGCTTCCACTGACCGAGGTGCCATGCGGCTGAAGATCACCCACCGGACCGAATATCGCTACGACGTGCCGCTGCGCTATGCGTTGCAGCGGCTGCGCCTGGTGCCCTATAGCGGGCCGTCGCAGTCGGTGCTTTCCTGGGACCTTGCCATCGAGGGAGCGCGCGAGGAGGTTCGATACGCCGATCAGTTCGGCAACGACACGCGGCTGGTCAGCGCCGAGGGCGAGCCCCACGCCATCGGAGTCGTCGCCTCGGGAGAGGTCGAGACCAAGGACACGGCCGGCGTGATGGGGCCGCATCGGGGCTTTGCGCCGTTGTGGCTCTTTGCGGGAGAGACGAGCCTGACGCAGCCCGGCGACGCCATCCGGGCGCTGGCCGGCGCCGTGGCGGACGGGCCCGAGATCGACAGGCTACACATGCTGTTGAGGCTGGTGCGCGAGCGCGTGGCCTACCGCGTCGGTGCCACGGACACCGAAACCAGCGCGGAGGAGGCCCTTCGGCAGGGCAGCGGGGTCTGCCAGGACCACAGCCACATCTTCATCGCGGCGGCGCGGCTCGTCGGCATGCCGGCGCGCTATGTGAGCGGATATCTGATGATGAACGACGTAGCGGAGCAGGCGGCGACCCATGCCTGGGCGGAGGCGCATGTGAAGAACCTCGGCTGGGTGGCGTTCGATGTCGCGAACGGGATATCGGCCGACGAGCGCTATGTCAGGGTGGCGACCGGGCGCGACTATCGCGACGCCATGCCGGTGTCGGGGATCCGCCTCGGCCAGGCGGCGGAGCGACTTGAAGTGCACATCAGGGTAGAGCAGTAAGGGGCCCTGCAAGCCGGCAGGCGGGATTCTCATGACGTATTGCGTTGGCCTCAAGATCGACAGCGGGCTCGTGTTCATGTCCGACACGCGCACCAATGCCGGCATCGATTCGATCTCGACGTTCCGCAAGATGCATGTCTGGGAAGAGCCGGGCGAGCGGGTGATCGTGCTCCTGACGGCCGGGAACCTGGCCACCACGCAGGCGGTCGTCAGCCTGCTCGACGAGCGATCCAAGGCCGTCGCCGAGCGGGCGCCGACGCTGCTCGAGACGCCATCGATGTACCAGACGGCCCGGCTCGTCGGAAACACGGTGCGGGAGGTGATCGCCAGCACCGCCGACGAGGGGCAGAAGGCGGACTCCTACTTCAACGCCTCGTTCATCCTGGGCGGCCAGATCCGTGGCACCGAGCCGCGGCTCTTCATGGTCTATCCCGAGGGCAACTTCATCGAATGCAGCGAGGACACGCCGTTCTTCCAGATTGGCGAGACCAAATACGGCAAGCCGATCATCGTGCGCGCCTACGATCGCGGCATGAGCTTCGCCGAGACCGCCAAGCTGCTCCTCGTCTCCTTCGATTCGACGTTGAAGTCGAACCTGTCGGTCGGGCTGCCGCTCGATCTGATGTTCTACGAGAAGGACACGATGCGGACCGGCTTCCGCAAGCGGATCGGCCTCGACGACCCCTACTACCGTACCGTTTCGGACGGCTGGTCGAACGCGCTTCGCATCGCCTTCAAGAGCTTGCCGGACTTTCCCGAAGGCTAAAGGGCGGTTTTTTTCGGATCGCGCCGGGTTGACTTGGCATCGCTTTCGTTTTGGAATGAACGGGATCGAAACGAAAGCGGGAAGGCCGAGCCATGTTTCTTTCGCCGCGGCATGCCGAGATCGTCCAGATGGCGAAGGACAGCGGTCGCGTATTGGTCGACGATCTGGCCAACCACTTCGCGGTGACGCCGCAGACCATCCGCAAGGATCTCAACGACCTCTGCGACCAACGGCTGCTGACGCGGATCCATGGCGGGGCTCTCTTCCCTTCGACCATCGTCAACATGGAATACGAGGCGAGGCGGAAGATCGCCGCCGACGAGAAGGAGGCGATCGGCAAGGCGGCGGCGCGGCTGATCCCCGACAATGCGTCGCTGTTCATCAATATCGGCACCACGACGGAGGCGGTGAGCAATGCCCTGCTCGACCATGCCGGGCTGATGGTTATTACCAATAACATCAACGTTGCCAACAGGATGCGGATTTATCCTGAGATCGAAGTGGTGATTGCCGGCGGCGTGGTGCGCGGGTCGGACGGGGGGATTGTCGGCGAAGCGGCGGTCGATTTCATCAACCAGTTCAAGGTCGACTATGCGGTGATCGGGGCTTCGGCGATCGACCTCGACGGCGCGCTGCTCGATTTCGATTTTCGCGAGGTGAAGGTCGCCCAGGCGATCATCGCCAATGCGCGGCAGGTCATCCTGGTGTCCGACGCCACCAAGTTCGAGCGCACTGCGCCGGTCCGCATCGGCCATCTGTCGCAGGTCGACACCTTCATCACCGATCGCTGCGACATCGCTTCGGTAAGGCGAATCTGCCAGGACAACGAAGTCGAACTGGTCGAGACCTCGCACTGAATCGATGTCGAAAGATTTCGTTTGACATTCGTTCCTCCTTCGAAATAATCCCTGCGCTTTCGTAAAGGCACATTTTTTCTGCACTGCGAAAGCGCTGGGGAGGTGAGTGAACGACACTCCGATGCATGACATCTTCGTCATCGGCGGCGGGATCAACGGCTGCGGGATCGCGCGCGACGTGGCCGGACGCGGCTATTCTGCCTATCTGGCCGAGGCCCAGGACCTGGCCAGTGGAACCTCCTCCGGCTCGACCAAGCTCATTCATGGCGGCCTTCGCTATCTCGAGCACTTACGAGTTCCGGCTGGTGCGGGAATCGCTGATGGAAAGGGAGGTGCTGTGGCGCAGCGCGCCGCACATCATCTGGCCCGATGCGGTTCGTGCTGCCCTATTCCGAAGGCCTGAGGCCGGCATGGCTGATCAGGCTCGGGCTGTTCCTCTACGACCATATCGGCGGGCGCAAGCTGTTGCCGCCCACGCGGACGCTCGACATGGCGAGCGACCCCGCGGGACGGCCGCTCAAGACGCTGTTCCGCCGCGCCTTCGAGTATTCGGACTGTTGCGTCAACGATGCGCGGCTCGTCGTGCTCAATGCCCGCGACGCCGCCGACCGGGGAGCCGTGGTGCGAACGCGCTCCAAGGTGGTCAGCGCGCGCCGGGAAGGTCAGCATTGGACGGTCGCGGTCGAGGACCAGCGGAGCGGCTCTGTCGAGACCGTGCGGGCGCGGCTGCTCGTCAACGCCGCCGGGCCGTGGGTCGACCATGTGCTTCAGGCAGCGCTTGGCCAGAACGACGTCCGCAACGTGCGCCTGGTGCAGGGCAGCCACATCGTGGTTCCCAAGAAGTTCGACGACCCGCGCGCCTTCTTCTTCCAGAATCGCGACGGCCGCATCATCTTCGCGATCCCCTACGAGACGGATTTCACGCTGATCGGCACGACGGACCAGGACTACCGGAGCGATCCGGCCGCGGCGGCGATCTCGGAGGCCGAGATCGCCTATCTGTGCGGCGCCGCCAGCGAGTATTTCGCCGAGCCGGTGCGGCGCGAGGACATCGTCTGGACCTATTCGGCGGTGCGTCCGCTTTATGACGACGGGGCGTCGAAAGCCCAGGAAGCGACGCGGGACTATGTCTTGAAGACCGATGGCGGGGAGGGCTCGGCCCCGCTGGTCAACATCTTCGGCGGCAAGATCACCACCTATCGCCGCTTGTCCGAGCACATGATGGAGAAGATCGAGGGGCTGATCGGGCGCAAGGGCGAAAGCTGGACGGCCGGCGCGCCGCTGCCCGGCGGCGACTTCCCGGTCGACGGGTTCGAGGCGCTGGTGGCGAGGCTCAAGGGCGACTTCCCTTTTCTCGACCTCGTCCATGTGCGCCGCCTGGCGCGGCTCTACGGCACGCGGGCGCGCGTGCTGCTCGGCCTCGCCAGGTCGCACGCCGATCTCGGCCGCCACTTCGGCAGCGAGCTCTACGAGGCGGAGATCCGCTATCTGATCGAATACGAGTGGGCGATGACCGCCGAGGACGTGCTGTGGAGGCGCACCAAACGGGGCTTGAGGGTCAGCCGCGAGCAAGCGGCAGAGCTCGACGCGTTCATGAAGGGCCCTGGCCGCGTTCAAACTGCGGCTGCGGAATAGAGCGGAGCCGAAGGGAGCCGGACGACTCTAGAGGCGAGGGGAGGCGCCCGGGGTCGACTCCCCTCTTCCCTGTGCGGCGCGATTGTGCTTAGCCGCTTGACAGGGTGGTGCGACGAGGAGGGAGCGAAGCTTGAACGGATATGTGCTGGCCATCGACCAGGGCACGACGTCCAGCCGGGGGATCGTCTTCGACGGCGGGATGAAGGTGGCCGGCATCGGCCAGAAGGAGTTCACCCAGATCTATCCGGCCTCGGGATGGGTCGAGCACGATCCGGAGGAGATCTGGGCGAGCGTGCTCTCCACCTGCCGACAGGCCATGAAGCAGGCCGACGTGACTGCCGAGGACATCGCCGCCATCGGCATCACCAACCAGCGCGAGACGGTGATCGTCTGGGACCGGGCGACCGGGCGGCCTATCCACAACGCCATCGTCTGGCAGGACCGGCGCACCGCGCCGCTTTGCAAGAAACTGAAGAAGGCGGGCCTCGAGCGGAAGTTTTCCCGCAAGACCGGGCTTCTGCTCGACCCATACTTCTCCGGCACCAAGATCGCCTGGCTGCTGGACAAGGTGAAGGGGGCCCGTCGACGGGCCGAACGCGGCGAGCTCCTGGCGGGGACGGTCGACAGCTTTCTGATCTGGCGGCTGACCGAGGGCAAAGTGCACGCAACCGACGCGACCAACGCCTCGCGCACGCTCGTCTACAACATCGTCGACAACGACTGGGACGACGAATTGCTGGGGATCCTGGGGATTCCCCGCATCATGCTGCCGGAGGTGAAGGACTGCGCCGCCGATTTCGGCCGCAGCGAAGCCTCGCTCTTCGGGGCGGAGATCCCCATCCTCGGCGTGGCCGGAGACCAGCAGGCGGCGACCATCGGCCAGGCCTGCTTCGAGCCGGGGATGATGAAATCCACCTATGGCACGGGGTGCTTCGCCATCCTCAACACCGGAAGCGACCTCTGCCGGTCCAGGAACCGGCTGCTGACGACCATCGCCTATCGCCTGAACGGTCGCACGACCTATGCGCTGGAAGGCTCGATCTTCATCGCCGGGGCAGCCGTGCAGTGGCTGCGCGACGGGCTCAAGGTGATCGGCAGGGCCGAGCACAGCGGCCAGCTGGCCGCCAAGGCCGACGAGCGGCAGGAGGTTTACCTCGTGCCGGCCTTCGTCGGGCTCGGCGCGCCCTATTGGGACGCCGACGCGCGCGGGGCGATGTTCGGGCTGACCCGCAATTCAGGGCCGGCGGAGTTCGCCCGCGCGGCGCTGGAGTCGGTGGCCTTCCAGACCCGCGACCTGCTGACGGCGATGCGCAAGGATTGGAAGGGCGGCAGGGCGCGGACCGTGCTGCGCGTCGACGGCGGCATGGTGGCCTCGAACTGGACCATGCAGCGACTGGCCGACATCCTGGATGCGCCGGTCGACCGACCGACGATCCTGGAGACGACGGCGCTCGGCGCGGCTTGGCTCGCCGGCTCGCGGGCCGGCGTGTGGCCAAAGGCCAGGGCCTTCGCCAAGGCGTGGTCGCTCGACTGCCGTTTCAAGCCGGAGATGGACCCGCGGCTCAGGGCCGCCAAGCTTGCCGGCTGGCGCGACGCCGTGCGCCGCACGCTCACCACCTGAAAGGCCTGTCCCGGCATGGGACGCAGGCGGCCTGAAGCCGCGCTTTTTTGACGCTTCAGGGCGTCAATTTCAGTTGACCGGCCGAACGCCGGTCCCTATGTTCCGCCGCACTTTCGGGGCAGCCACGCCCGGCCCGCGGGAGCGCGTAGCTCAGCTGGTAGAGCAACTGACTTTTAATCAGTAGGTCCCGGGTTCGAGCCCCGGCGCGCTCACCAGAAAATCTAGCTCCTACTTCATCAATCCCGCGGCCCGCAGGGCGTTCTCGATGGTCGCGTGAATGCTTCCCGTGGGCGGATCGGGCGGTGGCGCTGTCCATGCGGCCTCGCGGTCTGGCACGGCCACCTGCGAAGGCACCCCCGCGGGTTTCCTCCCTCCCTCGGCTTCGCGCGCAATGCCCCAGAATTGCGCAATCCGGCGCGTGGAGGAGATGCCGTGCTCGAGCATGAAGGGACCGGCATATCCCAGGCCAGCTTCGCCAGAACTGGCGAGCGGGGTGCCATGACCCATGCCGATGATCGTATGCTCCTCGATCATCTCTCTGCCATCGGGGTCGACCCAAACGCGCCGACGATGACCGTCGACCCGTTCCAGGTGCCCGGCGTCCGCCAGCAGGCCATGGACCCCGCGCCATTGGTCGACGACAGCGTTTGCGTTTGACGGCACGACGATGGTGTCGGCCGACCCATGCCACACCGAAATTCTTGGCCAAGGTCCTTTGTGAGACGAAGCATTGCGCACCAGACGCCAAAGCTCGCGTTCGGACGGCCCGCCATGGCCGCGCATGCGGTCAAACGCCTCGGGAAGCGTGTTCGCTGAGCCGTAGGGAAGACCGGCGATGATGGCGCCGCCTGCAAAGACCTCGGGATAGGTAGCGAGCAGCACAGAAGCCATCGCACCTCCGGCGGAGAGACCGGTCACGAAGACGCGATCTCGGTCGAGACCGTGAGCGACTGTCAATTTCTCGACCATCTGGCGGATCGACAGGGCTTCGCCGCTGTCGCGCTTGGTGTCCGCTGGCTGAAACCAGTTGAAGCAGAGATTTGGGTTGTTGGCCCGTCGCTGTTCGGGGAACAGCAGCGCAAACCCCTCCTGGTCGGCCAAGCGGGACCATCCAGCCCCATAGTCGTAGCCGGCCGCAGTCTGTGTGCAACCGTGCAGCACGACCACCAGCGGAGCGTTTTCCGGCAAGTTGGGAGGGATGTACACCTTCGCGTCCAAGGCACCGGGGTTCGACCCGAACGCTTTGAACGCGGACAACCGATCTTCGGGAACGGCGACGTGGATGCCGCTTTGTTTGCGCATCGCCGCGAGACGAGAAATCGTATCGGAAAGTCGCCTCATTGGCTCATCCTTGGTTGGCGCCGGACAGGTCGGCGTCACTCAACGACGCTGAGGCGAGATGGTTGCTGCACTGCAACATGACGCGACGTTAACAGAAGGAAGCGGGCGGTCTCAATCCCCGGATCGCCTGCCCTTAGAGCTCCAGGACGAACAGTTGCTGCAATACCAGATCCTTCTCGCTGCCGGGCCGCTTCCCGATATCCCATCCGCGCTTGCGCTGCAGCGGCCCTCCGCGCCAGGAGGAGGTCACCTCCTGGATCTCGAAGCTCTCGCCGGATTCGCTGAGCGCCCGGCTTGCGATGTCGGTCATCAGCATCGAGCCCGGCCGCGCGACCGCCTCGAGGCGCGCGGCGCGACGCAGGGGGAGCCCGGTGCTGGGAATCTGTTGGCCCGCGCCGTCGCGCACTGACGCCGACTTGCCCCCAATCGAGCCCGAACCGCAGTTCGCACCGCGGGAAATGCGAGCTGCGCAAGCTGCCCTACGATGCTGCGCAAGGCGCGAATGACGTTGTGCGCGTTGTGGTCCACGATCAGCACGTCGTCGCCGCGGGCCACACTCGCGAATTGAAGATGGACGCAAGCCTCCTGCACCACCCGCCGAAAGAACACCGAAATGCTTGAGCGGCACCTGGGTCGGCCATCAGCTGCGAGTAGCCGTGGACGTCGCCTTGGGCGACGAACCGCATTCCGTCGTCGTCTCGCCACGCCGCACCGGGCGCGATCAGATTGCGGGTGTCCATGTTGCGCACGAAGTCCGGCGCGACCTGCTGCAGGTAGCTGCCGAGCACCGGATGAACGAGATAGGTGGCGCTAGGTGGCAGGACACCGTGCGCCTTGAAGGTCAGGTGTCCTTCGGCGGAGATGGTCGGGAAGATCTGCCGCGGCCGCCCGTCGCGCTCGTCGCTGGCGACATGGCCGAGCAGTCCGGCGCGATAGAGATCGGAGAAGACGTGCACGTACTCGTCCGCATCCAAGGGCGGCACGTGACCCAACGCCCGTCGATTGTACTCTTCCGAGATGGCTGCGAGCCTCTCGAGCGGCAGAACGTTCCAGCGGATCAGCGGGAACAGCAGGCTCTCGTCGAACCAGACCAGATGCGGCGCGATCTCGGCGACGTAGAGGCGGCAGATTTCTCGCGCAGCCTCGAGGACGGTGCGCCGCACCGCATCCGGGTGGCGCTGGCTCGCCTGAAGCTGGGCGAGTCGTTCGCCGATCAGCATCAGGTCGCGTGGTCGACCCAGCGTGTGACGCCAGAGAAAATCCTCGACCGGCTCGACGACGCCGGTGAAGTAATGGCGCAGAGTGCGTGAAGTCGAGGCCGAGGAACCGCTCGAACGGGTCCTTGGCATCGGGCATGGCCAGGTTGCGGGCCCGCTCGAGCTCGATGTTGCGTCGGAAGATCGCGATCAGAGCTCCCGGTCATAGTGGATCACCGAGGTCTGCGAGAGAAGGTTGACCGCGTTCGGCACTTGCTCCCTGAGCGCGTTGAGGGCCTCGATGCGGATGGCGGCAAAGACCTTGGCGTGCGGGTTCTGGGCGCGAAGCAGGTAGATCGCAGACACCAGACCGAGCTGTGCATGGTACCAATAGGATGGCTCGAGCACGCCGTAGTAGGTCGAGTGGCTCTCTCGACTGGCGATATGCTGAACGAAGAACTCGTCGATGTTGTCGATGAAGGCTGCCGTGGGACGGTGGATCTGGCCATAGGTCGGCAGGAGCGCAGCCTGCAGGAAGCGCTTGGCGGCGAAGAACCCCTGCGGCGTCAGATGCAGCAGCTGGGCAAATATCTGGAACGGCGTCAGAAGCTGCGGATCGGTGACGATGGCGTTGAGCGTATCGCTGTCCGGGCGTGGCAGGGCATCGGGTCCCGGCACCTGCGGCCGATGGTGCTTGATCACCGACAGCGCAATCGCGACCTCCCAGATGGTCGCCCAGAAGTCCGGCTCGTCAAGCATGTAGGCGACCTGGTCGCGTGACAGCGACGGGGCCGTGCCAGGACCGACGTCGACCATGGTGTTCTGCGGGATCAGGGTAAAACCGCGGTCCTCGTAGCTGTGCCGTTTGAACTTGATCAGCAACGTCTTGCCGTAGCCTTTCGGCGCCGCGACGACGGTCTTGTTCTTGTTGTCGAAGTCGAGGAAGTCCTCGATGGCCGGCGTGCTCAGGATCTGGTCGCGCTCGACCGGCTGATTTACATCCAGTTCGCGGGCGTCAATGATCCATGGCCGCATCACTTACTCAATGCCTCCGAGCGCACCGACTGCCAAATGGGTGTTTAGACAGCCCTCTCAGGGACCATTCTCGATGTTCTTCAGCGCGATGGGAAGCCAGGTCGGGCGATCGGCCCGACAGGGCAGGGACCGCCTCGCGGCGCATTCGCCGCCTCAAGAAGCAGGCAGGATCCCCGCCTTGGCGAGGCCCTCCAGAAGGTGCTTCTGGTCGGCGGGCCCGATGCTGCGCAGGCGGATCACCTTGGGCACGTCCTTCAGGAAGTCCGGTGCCGAGGCGGCGAACCAGGCGCGCTCAGCCTTTGCCTCGTCTTCCCGGCCGAGCTGTCCGTAAATGGCGGCGGCGATGATGTGGTAGATCGGGTTGGCCGTCAGCCGGGCCTTGTCGATGTAGGCGCCGGCTGCCTCGTAGTCGCCCACCATGTAGTAGCAGAGCGCCACCACGCTTTCATAATAGCCGAGCGGGCCGGGGTTGCGGTCGAGCACGTCGAGCATCAGGTCGCGGCCGCGATCCCATTGGCCCGACAGCGCCAAGCGCAGGCCGTATTCGGCCTGCAACTCGGTGTCGTTGGGGTTGAGCGCGATGCCGCGCTGGCCGATCTTCAGCGCCGCCGCAACGTCGCCCTGGAAGAACAGAGCGGTCATATAGGCCTGGAGGGCGCGGACATTGTTCGGATCGAGGTCGACGGCGCGGCGGGCGGACTCGAAGGCAAGGTCGAGCGGAGGCTCGGATCGGCCGTCGACGGCGTAGCGGAAGCGGACCTCGTCGAGATAGGCGAGCGACAGCAGCGCCCAGGCGGTCGCATAGGACGGGAAGCGCTCCGTGGTGCGCTCCAGGCATCGCTCGACCGACCGGTGCGAGCGCGGGCTGAGGTCGGCGCGATAGGCATAGTAGGCGAGCGTGCAGGCATAGGCCTCCCAGTCGTTCGGCGTCTCGCGCACCAGCTTGGCGGCGTCCGTGTGGAAGATGACGCCGTAGGGTTGGGCGATCGCGGTGGCCACCTTGCCGGCGATCCTCGCCTCGGTCTCGAGCAATTGGGAGACGTCGCGGTCGCCGTCGTAATTCTCGGCCCAGATGATCGATCCGTCGTCATTGTCGACCAGGCGGGCGGTCAGCCGGAACCGCCGTTCCTCGAGGCGGATGGTCCCCTGAAGCTCGTATTGGGCCGGCGGGTGGGCTTGCGCCGTGGCGGGCCGCGGGCCAGCGACCAGGTCGATCTCCTTGAAAAGGGAGAGCTGCCGGACCACCTCCTCGGTGAGCCCGCGGGCGAGCGTCGCGGTCTCGGACGTGTCGGAGACCTGCTGGAACGGGCTGACCAGCAGCCGCGAGACCCCCAGCGCGGCGGCGTCTGCCGGATCCGCTGGAGGCGGGGCGCGGGCGAAGATCGCATAGCCCATGATGCCGACCGCCGCGATCAGCGCCAGAAGCAGGGTCGCTTCGGCCCCACCGAGCTTGAGCCGCCGCCGACCGTCAGGGGTGCGCCTGGCGACATCGGTGGCCAGGGCCGGCTCCGCAGTCTCGCCGTGCTCCTGCCGCGTGGTGAAGGTCGGGACGTAACCGCCCTTCGGGATGGTGATGACGACCGGATCGTCGGCGCCAGCCGTCAAATAGTAGTGCTCCAGCGCCCGCCGCACGCGGCCGGCTTCGATGCGCACCACCGGATCGGTCGAGCCGTCGAAGGAGGAATCGCGCCCCAACACGTCGGTGGCGATGGAGAACGCCTTGATGCGGTCGGCGCGGCCGCACAGCGCCTCCTCGACGACATAGGAAAGGAATCGGCGGGCGCGCTCGGGAACGACAAATTCGGGGCTGTCGAGCACGCGCGAGAGTGCTTCGCGCATGGACCCGGCAGTGCCGACGCCAATAGGCGCGCTGCCTGCCGCCTCGCGCCCGAGGACTTCCTCGACCGGCATGGCCACCAATCCCTCCTTCGGCGGGCACGCACATGTTTGCTACCGTATATTACGGGCGCTTCCGGGGACATGGAAGGGCAAATGTGGGAGCCTGTCGGCTGCCGTTCGGGGGGAGAGAGACGTCACATGAGACCTGGCGTGTCGATCGCATGTCAGCTAATGCCAGAACTCGCTGGCCGTATCCGGACGCTTGCCGACGAAGACAACTCCTTTGTCGAGCTCTGCGAGGACCTTGCAGTCGCGCAGCAGGCCCTGGAAGGGCTGACCAGTCTGCCGCAGGTGCTCCGGAAGCATCGCCTGGCCGAGGCCGAGGGCTGGATCGTCGGCCTGTGCGCCGAAATCAAGGCCGCCGTGACCCGCCCCGCCCGCCGGCCGCGCGTCTGAGGCTTCGGCGATGGCGTCGTTCGCCGATTGGGGCAGGGCGTTTCGGACCCGCTACGAGGCGAAATGGCTGCGCGCCGACGTGCTCTCCGGCCTGTCGATCGCCGCGGTCGGCCTGCCCAGCGCTATCGCCTATCCGGCGATCGCCGGCCTGCCGCCCCAGGTCGGGCTCTATTCCAGCATGGTGCCGCTGATCGGCTATGCGCTGTTCGGCTCGTCGCGCCATCTGATAGTCGGGCCGGACGCCGGCACGACGATCGTGCTTGCCGCGGTGCTCGCCTCGTTCTCGCAGGCGCATGGCCCGAATGCGCCGATCGTCGCGGCGGCGATCGCCGTGACGGTCGGGCTGCTGTGCTTCCTGGCGAGCCTGCTGCGGCTCGGCGTCGTCGCCAACTTCCTGTCGCGGCCGATCCTCATCGGCTTTATCAGCGGCATCTCCGTGTCGATCCTGGTGGGGCAGATCGGCCGCTTCACCGGCGTGAAAATCGCCAGCGACGGCCTGGTCGGCCCGATCCTGGAAATCGCCCGCCGCGCCGGCGCGATCCATTGGCCGACGCTGCTTCTGGCCGGCAGCCTGCTTGCCTTGCTGCGCGTGCTGTCCGCCCGGCTGCCGGCGGTGCCCGGACCACTGGTGGCGATCGCCCTGGCAACCGCGATCTCCATGCTCTTCGACCTGCCTGCCCATGGCTTCGCTGCGATCGGCCGCATTCCTTCCGAGCTGCCGGCGTTCAGCCTGCCGATCCGCACCGGTGTGCCGCTCGACGATCTGGTGCTGGGCGCCGGCGCCGTGCTCCTGGTCAGCTTCGGCTCGGGCATCGTGACGGCCCGCAGCTTCGCGGCGCGGGCCAAGGAGCAGATCGACGCCAACCGCGAGCTGGTCGGCTTCGGCGCTGCCAACATCGCGGCAGGCCTGTTCGGCGGGTTCCCGATCACCGCCTCGGACTCGCGGACGGCCGTCAACCTGTCGATGGGCGGCAAGACGCAGCTGGCCGGGGTGGTCGCCGCCGTCTCGCTGATGCTCGCCGTGCTCTTCCTGGACCAGCCGTTGAGCTTCGTGCCCAACGCGGCGCTCGGCGCTGTGCTGGCGTCAGCGGCGCTGTCGCTGATCGATGTGGAGGCCTTCCGGACGCTCTGGCGGACCAGCCGCGCCGAGTTCCTGTTCGCCGTCGTCGGCATGGTCGGAGCCATCGGGCTGGGCGTCCTGCAGGGCGTGGTGGTGGCGGTCGCCGCGACGCTGGTCTACCTGCTGCATAAGGCGTTGGCGCCACGCGACGCGGTGCTCGGCCGCATTGCCGGGCGCGAGGGCTTCTACAAGCTGCACCGGCACACGGACGCGAAGCCCATTCCGGGGATGACGCTCTGGCTCTTCCAGGGCAGCCTGCTCTTCTTCAACGCCGAGCACGTCAAGGAGCGCCTCGAAAGCCTCGTCGCATCGATGCCCGCCGGCAGCTGGTTCATCCTCGACGCCACGGCGATCGCCGATATCGACAGCACCGCCGCGGCGATGCTCGACGACATGCTTTCCCTGTTCGCCGAGAAGGGGATCCGGTTCGGGATCGCCGAGCTGAACAGCGAGCCGATGGAGCTCCTGGAGCGTTCCGGCGTGCTCGACCGCATCGGCCGGGACATGGTGTTCGACGACCTCGAGGATGCCACCAACGCCTTTGCGCGTCGCTAAAAGTTGCCGATACACCGAGATTACGCGATGCTACGCGCTTGCAGGCGTCGAGGCTCCTATTCTCGCGATCCAGGGAACAGGCCGGCGCACCGGAACAACCAGGGACGAGGAGAGAGACGATGGCTGACGCCAAGGGGAGCGCGATCCCGAGCGCGGAACAGCTGCGCTTGCAGATGCTCGAAAAAGAAATGGCCGAGATGGAGAAGCGGGAGAAGGCCAAGCGGCTGGCCGTCCAGGAGCACGAGGAGTTCGCCAAGACCTTCCTCACCCAGCACGTGTCGGAGCAGGAGCGGGCGGTCATCCAGCGGCTGGTGCGCGTGGCCGTCGAGCAGGGCAAGACCGAGGCGCTGGTCTACAGCTTCTCGAGCGATCTGTGCTCGGACGGCGGGCGGGCGATCAACAACGCGCTGCCGGAATGGCCCGACACGCTGCAGGGCAAGGCCCGCGAGCTCTACGACCGCTATGTCGAGGTCGCCAGGCCGCAAGGCTACAAGCTCAAGGCGATGATCATCAACTTCCCGGGCGGCATGCCGGGCGACGTCGGATTCTATCTGTCCTGGGCCTGAAGACTGTTGACAATCGACAATCGAATGCGCGCCCTTTGCCTCGCCTTCGCCTGGATGATCGCCGCGTCGGCGTCGCAGGCCGTGGCCGCCACGGTGACGAACCGCGACGCGGTGCCGCGACTGGTCAGCGTGACCACCGCAATCGGCAAGATGGACGTGGTGGTCAAGGCCGGCGAAACGCTTGGCCTCTGCCCCAAGGGATGCTTCATGACGTTCCCGAACGGCGACAAGGAAGCCCTTTCGGGAGGCGAGACGGTCGAGATCCTCGAAGGGGTGGGGCGCATCACGGACTGATCGAGGGGGAGCGAATGGACGGCATCAAGGCATGGCTACCTCCGCTGGCCGGCGCGGCCGCGGGCCTGGCGCTCCTCGCCGCGTCGCCCGAACATGCCAACCGCCACGATCTCGACCAATGCCGGCAGGAAGCGGCCGGAACGGCAGAGGCGCCCGACGGCGACAGTTCTGCCGGAACCGACATGCCGACGCCTGCCGAAATCGACGAGATCGACGCCTGCATGCGGTCAAAGGGCTATATGAGGGTGCATGACACAGAAGGACTGTGCGACCTCGCGGTCATTCTGCAGTGCTTCGAACGCGCCCGATAGGCGGCGCGTCGGTGCTCCTTCTTTACGGCGACGCTACCCGAACATACGTGCGGCACCGGGCGGCCTGACTTAGTGTAGAGTAGCCGTCCGGGTCGTCCTCGACGGCCGGTTCGGGTGGAGGTTGGCGTGGATACGGACGTGAAGGCAGCCGACGAGGCCTCTGAGAAGGCGCCTCCAGAGAAGCTCAAGAACAAGGACTATGTGAAGGAGCTCAGGCACCTTCAGGAAGAGTTGTGTGTGCTCCAGGAATGGGTCAAACACGAAGGCAAGCGCATCGTGATCGTCTTCGAGGGGCGCGACGCCGCCGGCAAGGGCGGCCTGATCCGCGCGCTTACGGAGCGCGTCAGCCCGCGTGTCTTCCGCGTAGTCGCCCTGCCGGCGCCGTCGGATCGGGAGAAGACGCAGCTCTACATGCAGCGCTACCTGCAGCATTTCCCGGCGGCAGGCGAGATCACCGTTTTCGACCGCAGCTGGTACAACCGGGCTGGCGTCGAGCACGTCATGGGCTTCTGCACCAAGGAGCAGCACAAGGAGTTCCTCAAGCTCTGTCCGCTGCTCGAGCGGCACATCATCGAAAGCGGCATCATCCTGCTCAAATACTGGCTCGAGGTCGGCAATGCCGAGCAGAAGCGGCGTTTCGAGGCGAGGATCCAGGACAAGCTCCGCCAGTGGAAGCTGTCGCCGATGGACATCCCGTCGCGCGAACGCTGGTACGACTATTCCCATGCGCGCGACCAGATGCTGGAGGCAACCGACACGCAGGCCTCGCCGTGGCACATCGTGCGATCCGACGACAAGCGGCGGGCGCGGCTGAACTGCATCTCCCACCTTCTGACGCAGATCCCCTACGAGCCCGTGCCGAAAGCCGAGGTGCGGCTGCCGAAGCGCTCGAAGAAGCACGCCTATGACGACATCGCGCCCATGGCGCACCGGCGCTGGATCCCCGAACAGTACTAGCGCCGGGCCCGGCGCTGGGCAAAGATGGGGCCATTGGTCCGCCTTGGTTCGCGTGCCGTCGCGCCGGGGCCACCTGACAGAGAAAGGAAATGCGATGGCACAAGGAATGAACCCGGCCGCCCCGCATCATCTGCCGGTCTTCATCACCGCGCCGGGCCAGACGGACGTCTTCCTGGTCGGCTCGGCCATTTTCCTCATCGTCGCCATCATTTCGCTCGGTAGCCTTTATTTCCGGCTGCATGCGTTGCCGGAGCACCTGGCGCACGGCAAGGCCAGCAAGCTGCAGTTCGAGGTGGTGGCCGTGCTGGCGCTGCTGGCGCTCTTCACCCACAACACCACGTTCTGGGTCGCCGCCCTGCTGCTCGCCATCGTGCCGATCCCCGACCTCTACGGCCCGCTGGCCGCCATGGCGGAATCGCTGGCTCGGATGGCGGGACGGCGCTTCTGGGGTGGCGATGCCGCCGATCCCGGCCACGCCCCCGCACAGGCGACACCGCCCGAGGCAGGACCGGTCGCGCTGGCGCGGCAGCGCGCTGCGGCAGCCCAGTCGTTCGCGCGCGTCATCGAGCCGACCGAGAGGCCGCTCCAGGCCGAGCGGCCGCCGGACGCTGCGGGCACGCCGCGGCGCGAGGAGGTCTGATCCCGTGATCGAGCTTTTCCTCTGCTCCGTCTTCACCGTGCTGCCCGACTTTCTCTACCGGCGCTACGGCCAGGGAAAGCGCATCGGCCAGGAGATCACGCTCTATTCGGTGTGGTTCGAGCTGCGCTACGGGATCACCGCCTGCCTGTTCCTGACCGTGCTTCTGGTGACGGTGATCCTCTACTTCCACCCGTCCACCTCCAACGCCATCTCCTTCTACCGCACCGTGCCGCTGCTTCCCGAGGGCTCGGGCCGCGTCGAGGAAATCTTCGTCGGGGTCAGTGACACGGTGAAGGCCGGCCAGCCGATCTTCAGGCTGGAGGATTCCAAGCAGAAGGCGGCGCTGGAGACGGCGCGGCGGCGGCTGGCGGAGATCGATGCCGATATCCGGCTGGCGGAAGCCCAGCTAGTGGTCTCGGACGCGCAGATCCAGGAGGCCGAGAGCGCCTACCGGCAGGCCCAGGACGAGCTGGCGACCCGATCCGAGCTCAGGGCGCGCAACTCGCCGTCCGTGGCGCCGCGCGAGATCGAGCGGCTGCAGAACGCCGTCGACGGGCGGCAGGCCGGCGTGGCAGGGGCGATTGCCAACAAGCAGACGATCGAGGCCCAGATCGCCTCGGTGCTGCCGGCGCAGAAGGCGAGCGCCGAGGCGCAGATCGCCGAGGCGCAGGTCGAGCTCGACAAGACGATCGTGCATGCAGGGATCGACGGCATCCTGGAGCAGTTCACGCTGCGCAAGGGCGACGTGGTCAACCCGCTGATGCGGCCCGCCGGCGTGCTGATCCCGGCCGAAGCCGGCCGCTGGGGGCTGATCGCCGGGTTCAACCAGCTGGAGGCGCAGGTGATCCGTCCGGGCATGGTCGCCGAGGTGACCTGCCCGTCGATGCCGATGACGATCATCCCGATGGTGGTGACCAACGTCCAGGACCTCATCGCGACCGGCCAGCTCAGGGCGTCCGACCAGCTGGTCGATACCCAGCAGGCGGGGCGGCCCGGCACGCTGACGGTCTATCTCGAGCCGCTGTTCGACAAGGGCTTCGAAGGCATTCCGCCGGGCAGCAACTGCATCGCCAACGCCTATACGAGCAACCACGACCTCCTCAACTCGCCGGACGTCGGCACGCTGAAGAAGATGGTTCTGCACGGGATCGACGCGGTCGGCGTCGTGCATGCGATCGTGCTGAGGATCCAGGCGCTGGTGCTGCCGGTGAAGACGCTGGTGCTTTCGGGAGGGCATTGAGTTCGTCCGCGGTCGCCGCAGGGTCATCCATGGGGACCGAAAAGGCCCCCGAGATGGGTGGATCCCGGGGGCCAGGGGACGGGCCGCACGAACAGGGCATGAAGTCGGCGGCCTGCACACGAGGATAGTCAGCGAAGCGGCGTCGGCGCGAGATGCAATCGTCGGCTCAGACCAATGCTGCGGCGCCAAGGGCCAAAGGTCCCGGCCCGGTTCGGACCGTCAGGCCGGCGCTATTGCCGCGCCACGACATAGCCGGGTTGGCCCGCTGAAGAAAAGCATAAGTCCGCCTCGTTGCGCAGGAAAGAAAACTCTTCATACGCACGTGACGAAACTTTGCTAAGTTGTGCCGTTCGCTCCTTCATGTTGATGACGAAAAAACACCTGTGTGCGAACAACGAAGTTTTACTATAGTCCGTCCCGAAATATTTGCTGTGGTGAGGCTTTGACCCAGGCTCCAGACTTGCTCAAGTCGTTCGGTCCGAAGCTGGTCTCGGCCGACGAGGCCGTTCGGGTCGTCAAGCCCGGAGATCGGGTCTATCTCGGCACCGCATGCGCCACGCCGGTCTCGCTGGTCGAGGCGCTGGAGCGCCGCCATCCGTCGCCGGCCGATGTCGAGCTCTTCTATTTCCTCACCTCGGGGCTCGAGAAGGTCTGGAGCGCCGCGCCCTCCCGCTACGGTCACCGCTGCTTCTTCGTCGGCACGGACGTGCGCGACCTGGTGCGCGACGGCCGGGCAGAATACATCCCCATCTCGCTGACGGATGTCCCTCGAACTCGTCACCAACGGCCGGTTGCGGGCGGATGTCGCCTTCGTGCAGGTGTCGCCGCCCGACGAGGCCGGCTTCGTCAGCCTGGGCGTTTCGGTCGACGTCGGCATGTCGGTCCTCACCCACGCCAAGGTGGTGGTGGCCGAAATCAACCCGGCGATGCCGCGCACCTGCGGCGATACGCGCCTCAGTGTCGACCGCATCGCGCTTGCCGTGGCGGTCGATACGCCGCTGACCGAATACGTGCATCTGCCGGCCGATGCCGTGGCCGAGCGGATCGCCCGCTACGTGTCGGAGATCATCGACGACGGCGCCACGCTGCATGTCGATCTCGGACGCATCCCCAACGAGACGCTGCGCTTTCTGCGCCACCGCCGCGACCTCGGTATCCACTCCAACGTCATCACCGAGCCGATTCTCGACCTCATCGAGAGCGGCGTCGTCACCGGGCGCCGCAAATCGCTGCACCCGGACAAGATCGTCGCCAGCTTCTGCATGGGCACCAACCGGCTCTACAAATTCCTCGACGACAACGCTTTGTTCGAATTCCATCCCATCGAATACGTCGCCGACCCGGCGATCGTGGCGCGCAACGACAACATGGTCTCGCTCACCCAGGCGCTGGCGATCGACCTGACGGGCCAGGTCTGCGCGGACCAGTTCCACGGCGAGTTCTACAGCGGCGTCTCCACGCAACTGGATTTCCACCGCGGCGCTGCCAGGTCGGTCGGCGGCAAGCCGATCGTCTGCCTGAGGTCGACCACCGACGATGGCGCCGAGTCGCGGATCCGCCCGAACCTGCTCGAAGGGGAGGGGGTGACGCTCTGTCGTTCCGACATCCACTACGTGGTGACGGAATTCGGCATCGCCTACCTGTTCGGCAAGTCGATGCGCGAGCGGGCGATCTCGCTGATCGCCATCGCCCATCCGGCCTTCCGGGACTCGTTGCTGGCCGAGGCTCAGCGCCTCAGGATCGTGCCGGCGGCCCACCGGCTCGGCAGCCGCCACGAATACCTGGTCGAGGAGGAACGCAAGGTGACGCTCAAGGGCGGCGCCTCGGTGCGCCTCCGGCCAGCCGGCGGCGGCGACGTGATGGCCATGCAGACGCTGTTCCACCGCATGTCCTCGGAAGACGTCTACATGCGGTACTTCCGGCGTGTCAGCGCGCTCAGCTATGACGAGGCGCAACGGCTCTGTAATGTCGATTTCGAGCAAGATGTGGCGTTCGTGGCGGTGCACGGGCCGCGCGAGAACGAAGAGATCGTCGGCATCGCCGGCTACTTCCTCAACCCCTCAACCAACCTCGCCGAGATCGCTTTCGTCGTGGAGCCCTCGCATCAGCGGACCGGGCTCGGCGCGGCCCTGCAGGACCGATTGAAGGAGTTCGCCGGCGCCCGCAAGGTCCGCGGCTTCGTCGCCGAGATCCTGCAAGGCAACGAGGGCATGATGGGGCTGGCGAAGCGGCTCGGCAATGTCGACATCCACACGGAGGATGGTGTCCACACCGTGACCTGCGTGTTCGACAAGGCGGGGCCGGCCCAACGCCCGGCCGTGCACGGCCCGGCGCGGCCAAGGGCCAAAGGTGCCCGGGCGAGGAAGGGCTAGGACTGCAGCACCTCAGTAGACCTGTTCGTAGAGCCGGCAGGCCTGCTCGGCGGATTTGCCTTCGAGGAAGGCCATCTCGCCGCGTTTGTGCTTGGCGTAGACGTCGGCGAAGCCGGCGGGAAACCAGCCGGCCACCGTGGCGTTGGCCGCGAAGCGCTCCAGCGCCTCGGCCAGCGACTGGGGCAGGCGCACCATGCCGCGCGCGGCGAGCGCGTCCGGCGTGAGCAGGGTGAGGTCCTCGGCGGTGGCGTCCGGCGCCGGCAACGCCTCCTCGATGCCCTGGACGCCGGCATGAACGATCGCTGCCAGCTGAAGGTGCGGGCTGGCGGCAGCGTCGGCGGCTCGGAACTCGAAGTTGAACTGCCGCTGCCGGTCGACGTCGCTCACTTCGGAAACCGGGCAGATGCGGACGGACGCCTCGCGGTCGCGGAAGCCGAGATTGTTGAAGGCGGCGCTCCAGCGGTGCGGGGTCAGGCGCAAGTAGGAGACGACGCTCGGCGCGGTGATGGCAAGGATGGCATCGAGATACTTCAAGATGCCGGCGATGAACTGGCCGGCCGGCTTGGAGAGGTCGTGCCTGCCGTTCGGATCGTAGGTCGCTGGCCGATCGCCGTCGAGGAAGCTCAGATGGATGTGGACGCCGTTGCCGACGCTCGCCGGGTCGCGGATCGGCGTGAACGTCACCTGCCGCTCGAGCCGGCCTGCCGCCGCCCGGACGAGCTCGCGAAGGATGGTCGCCTGATCGGCGATCGCCACACCGCGGGCCGGCGCGACCGTCACCTCGTACTGGTCGGGGCCGAACTCTTTCATGAAGGTGTCGGGCTCCAGTCCGGCGGCGCGGGCCGCCGCCATCACGGTCTCGGCGAGGTGCCGTTCGGCGCGGAAGCCGGCGACGGTGTAGGCATCGCCGAGGCGGGGCGGCCGGTCGCGCAGCTGGAATTCGTGCTCGAAGGCGCCGACCAGGGTCAGGCCGGCGACGCGTTCCAGCCGGTCGAGCGCGGCTTTCAGGATCGAACGCGTGCAGAGCTCCCAGGGCCGGCCGTCGGTGTGGACGATGTCGCCGAGCGCCAGATGCTCCGGCGGGCTGCCGTCGCCGAAATCGACCCTGACGCGCGCCGCCTCGTCGGGCAGCAGAACGAGATCGCCCAGCGAGCCGAACGGGCTTTCGGCGATGACGTCGAAGCAGGTGATCTGCACGTTGGTCGGCGTCCAGCCGACGCCTCGCCTGAGCCGCTTGTCGATTTGCGAAGCCGGAAAGGCCTTGCCGCGCAGCTTGCCGGCCAGGTCGGTGCAGCAGGCGACGATCAATTCCTCACCGATCACGGCTTTCCCTCCCTCGGCTTGCCCGACCGGCCGGGACGCAGGGCATCCCACGCCTCCAGCCGCTTCCTGGTGGCCGGCCAATCCGCCTCGGAAACCTTGACGATCAGCGCCTCGACGAAGGCGACGGCGCCAACGAGGGTGTCCCAGGCGGTGCCGATCTCGATCGGCAGCGCCACCACGTGGTCGCTGTAGCGGGCTATAGGGGACATCCACTTGTCTGTCACCAGCACGATCGCCGTGCGGCGTTGTCTGGAAACCAGCGCGGCAAGCGCGGCGAGATCCACCTGGTAGCGGCGGAAGTCGAACAGGATCAGCACGTCCTTGGCTCGCATCTGCAGGAGCTGGTCGGGCCAGCGCTCCGGATCGGCCGGCAGCTGGTGGACCCGCGGACGGATCTGCTTGAGATGGATCGCCAGCAGGGCGGCGATGCTGTCGCTGACCCTGCCGCCCAGCAGGAAGACGTTGCGCGTCGGATCGGCGACCAGCGCGACGATGCGGTCGAACTCGCCCTGCGCCAGGTCGGTGGCCATGTCGCCGAGACGCTCGGCGGCGCGGCGAGCGTAGTCGGCAAGGAAGGTGTCCTTGTCGCCCAGCCTCTCGGTCGCCTTGAGGTCGACCGGCGAGCGACCGCCCTCGCGCAGCTCGGAGATCAGCTGGCGTTGGAACTCCTGGTAGCCGCCGAAGCCGATCTTGCTGACGAAGCGGGTGATGGAGGGGGCGCTGACGCCGGTGCGCTCGGCCAGCTCCTGGATCGTCTGCAGCGCCCCGAAGGGATAGTCGGCAAGCACCGCGCTGCCGATCTTGCGCTCGCTGGTGGTCAGCTGGGAAAGCTCGCGCCGGATGGTTTCTCGCACGCTCATCGGCACCCGCCGTCCGCCTCGCCGGCGAGCTGCCGGCGCAATCATTCGAGCGACCTTAGCCGCTCTGAAAAAAAATAGTCAAACGGAATATCTCCATTGACTATGAGCGAGATTTTTCCTTCAGTCCGCAGGACGGGCCGATCGTCGGCCGTCGGCGCCACGAGTTCAGCCCATCGATGCTTCAGCCCCGCGAAGCCGAGACGACGACGCTCTCCCTGCGCGACCCGCCGCCGGTCGAAACGGTGAATGCAAAGGGACGCTCGCCGTTCGTGCTGTGCTGCGAACATGCCGGGCGGGCGGTGCCGGAACGGCTCCGCGGGCTCGGCGTCGGCCCGGCGGACATGGCGCGCCACATCGCCTCGGACGTCGGCGCCGAGGGGGTGTCCCGCCGGCTCTCCGAACTGCTCGACGCGCCGCTCGTCCTGCAGCGCTACAGCCGCCTGGTGGTCGACTGCAACCGGCCCTTCGCAGCGCCCGACTGCTTCCTGGCGCTGAGCGACGGCACGCCGGTCCCGGGCAACTGGGGCATCACCGAGGCGGAGCGCCGCCGCCGCTTCGAGGAAATCCACCAACCGTTCCACCAGGCGCTCGGCGCGCTTCTCGACCGGCGCAGCGAGGAGGCGACGGCCTCGACGCTGGTGGCGGTCCACAGCTTCACGCCGCGCCTCGTTGGCGGGGCGGAGCGGCCGTGGCACCTCGGCGCCCTTTCCAACCGCGACGGCCGCTTCACGGCGCGCTTCCTCGCAGCGTTCCGCTCGCAGAACCCGGCGTTGAACGCGGCCCACAACGAGCCCTATCTGGTCGACGACCTCACCGACTACACGATCCCGGTGCATGGCGAGGGCCGTGGCATCCCGCATCTGCTCGTCGAGATCCGCAACGACCTGCTCGGCGACGCGGCGGAGCAGCAGCGCTGGGCGGGCCTGCTGGCGGCGGCGCTGGTTGCCGCCCTGGAGAAGGATGCGGAGGATGGCTGAGTTGCCGACGACGCGCGAGGTGCCGCTCGATCCGCGGGCGTCGGCGCTGCTGTTCATCGACGTGCAGAACTTCTCGGTGCGGCGCGACGGCGGCGAGTTCAAGGACGTCTCCGACGCCGAAATCAAGGATAAATACGGCTACTATTTCGAGCGCATCGCCTCCGTCGCGATCCCCAACATGCAGCGGCTGCAGGCCGCGTTCCGGGCCGCCGGCATCGAAATCCTCTACACGACGATCGAAAGCCTGACCAAGGACGGCCGCGACCGCAGCCTCGACTACAAGATCACCGGCTTCCACGTGCCGAAGGGATCGTGGGACGGCAAGGTGATCGACGAGATCGCGCCGGCCGATGACGAGATCGTCCTACCGAAGACCTCGTCCAGCGTCTTCGTCTCGACCCACGTCGACTACCTCCTGCGCAATCTCGGCGTGAGGCAGCTGGTGCTGTGCGGGCTGGTGACCGACCAGTGCGTGGAATTCGGCGATCCGCGACGCCTGCGACCTCGGCTATCTGGTGACGCTGGTTCCCGACGCCTGCGCGACCTACAGCCAGGAGCGGCACGACAACACGCTGAGGGCGATCAAGGGCTACTGTCGGCAAGTCTCGACCGCGGCGCTGGTCGCCGAGATCGGCGGCGGCGGCCGGCAATTGTGAACGGCCGGTTTCGCGGCTAGCGTAAGGGTTTCTGCAGTCACGCTGCCACAGAACGCAGCAATCGAAAGTGCAAAAAAAGGGGAACTTCGATGCTACATCCGATCAAGAGCCTCGTCGGCGCGGCGACAGCCGCGTTGGCGCTTACCGCCATCGCTCACGCCCAGGACGACAAGATCGTCATCGGCGGTGCCATGTCGCTCACCGGCGTGCAGGCGCCGCTCGACACGCCTGGCGTCAAGGGCGCCGAAGTGGCGGTCAAATATCTGAACGACAATGGTGGCCTGCTCGGCAAGCAGGTCGAATTCATCAACATCGACGGCAAGTCCGATCCCGTCACGGTCGGCAACGTCGCCGTGGAGCTGATTGACAAGGGGGCCGACCTGATCATGGCGCCCTGCGACTTCGACTTCGGCAGCCCGGCCAGCCGCGCCGCCCAGGAGGCCGGGCTGGTCGGCATCTCCACCTGCGCCTCGGACCCGCTCTATTCGTCCTGGTCGCTGGGCGACAAGCAGTTCACCCTGTCGATGTGGAACACCACCATGGGCGCCACGGCGGCCGACTTCGCCTTCAAGGAGAAAGGCTGGAAGACGGCCTACGTGGTGACCGACCAATTCATCGCCTACACCAAGTCGCTGTCGAAGTATTTCATCGACCAGTACAAGGCCGATGGCGGCGAGATCATCCTGGAAGACACCTACACCAACGGCGACAACAACTTCTCGGCGCAGCTGGCGCGTCTCCAGGCGCTGGGCAAGAAGCCCGACGTGATCTTCCTTTCGTCCTACGGGCAGGACATCGGCGCCATCATCCGGGCCCTGCGCGAGGTCGGCTACGATGCGCCGGTGCTGGGCGGCGACGCCTATGACGATCCGGCCATGCATGCGGCACTGGGCGAGCAGCTGGGCAACAACGTCTTCTTCGTGACGCATACCTTCATGACGCCGGAGGCGCATCCGGACATGCAGAAGTTCATCGACCTCTACACCAAGCAGCATGGCGGCGCCCCCGACACGGCCTTCGTCGCCACCGGCTGGGACACTGTCATGATGATGGCCGAGGCGGTCAAGGCGGCCGGCAGCACCGACGGTGCGGCAGTCGCCAAGGCGCTGGAGGAGGGCAAGTTCAAGCTGCTCACCGGCGACCTCGACTACGGAACCGCCGAGGAGGGCCACGTCCCCAACAAGGCCGCCGTGATGGTCGAACTGAAGGGCGGCAAGCCGACCTTCCTCGGCTGGCGGCAGCCCGAAACGCTGCCGAAGCCCTGAGCGGACGCCGTGCCGGCCTCGGTCGGCGCGGCTTTGCTGCGGATCCCCGATGCCGGGCCTGTCCCTCCACGCCATCGACGTGTCGGTCGAGTTCGTCGGGCTGAAAGCGCTGAGCGGCGTGACGCTGGCGCTCCAGCAGGGCGAGATCGTCGGCCTGATCGGCCCCAACGGCTCGGGCAAGACGACGCTCGTCAACGCCATCACCGGCCAGGTGCCGCTGTCCGGTGGCCGGGTCATGCTGGGCGAGGAGACCATTTCCGGCCTGTTGCCCCGCCAGGTGGCGCTCAAGGGCGTCTCGCGTTCGTTCCAGATCGTTCGGCTCTTCAACAACATGACCGTGGCCGAGAATGTCGAGGCGGCGGCGCTGGCGCGCGGCGAGGGCCTCGCCGCGGCCAGCAGCAAGGCGGCGGCGCTGCTCGACGGCTTCGGCCTGGCGGCGAAGGCCGACGACCTCTGCGCCCAGCTCAGCTATGGCGACAAGCGGCGGGTGGAGATCGCCCGGGCGCTGGCCGCCGACCCCGTCTTCCTGCTGCTCGACGAGCCGGCGGCCGGCATGAACGAGGGCGAGACCGAGGCGCTGCTGGCGACGCTCGCCGCACTGCCGGCGGAGCGCGGGCTCGGCCTTTTGATCATCGATCACGACATGGGGCTGATCATGCGGCTCTGCCAGCGGCTGCACGTGCTGGCGTCGGGGCGCACCATCGCCACCGGCAGCGCGGACGAGGTGCGCCGGGACCGCGCGGTCATCGAGGCCTATCTCGGCTCGGAGGCGGCGCATGCTTGAGGTCGCCGATCTGGAGGTGCGCTACGGCGCGATCCGCGCGGTGCGTGGGCTGTCCCTGTCGGTCGCCACCGGCGAGCTGGTGGCGCTGATCGGCGCCAACGGCGCCGGCAAGTCCTCGACGCTGATGTGCATTGCCGGGGCGCTCAAGGCGGCCGCCGGCTCGGTGCGCCTCGACGGCGAGACCATCACCTCGGCCAAGCCCGAGGCGATCGTGCGCAGGGGCATCGCCACCGTGCCGGAGACGCGCGACGTGTTCCCCGACTTGACCGTCGAGGAGAACCTGACGCTCGGCGGCTATATCCGGCGCCGCGACGGTCCGGGCATGGCCGAGGACAAGAAGCGCATGCTGGCGCTGTTCCCGCGCCTCGCCGATCGGACGGCCCAGCCCGCCGGCACGCTGTCCGGCGGCGAGCAGCAGATGCTGGTCATCGCGCGGGCCATGATGTCGCGCCCCAAGGTGCTCCTGCTCGACGAGCCTTCGCTCGGCCTGGCGCCGGTCGTCGTCGACCAGATCTTCGCGATGATCGCGGCGCTCAAGGCGGCAGGCACGACCATATTGCTGGTCGAGCAGAACGTCGCCAAGGCGCTCGCCGTCGCCGACCGCGCCTATGTCATGCGGCTCGGCCGCATCGCCGCGTCGGGCACCGCCGCCGAGATCGGCAGCGCGACAGACCTCAAAGCCCTCTATCTCGGGGGCTGAGCGGTGACCTTCGCCATCCAGTTCGTGATCGACGTGCTCAGCCTCGGCGGCGCCTATGCGCTGATGGCGCTCGGCCTGGTCATCGTCTACGGCATCCTGAGGTTGGTGAACTTCGCCTATGGCGAGCTCATCATGGTCACCGGCTACACCATGTTCCTCGTCGGCGGCTCCGGGCTGCCCTGGCTGGTCATGGCCGCGGTGGCGGTCGTCATGGCGGTGCTCGCGGGGATCGCCACCGACTACGTGGCGTTCCGGCCGGTCAGGGCAAAGTCGGTCACCGCGGTGCTGATCACCTCCTTCGCCTTCTCGACGCTGCTGCAGAATGCCGCGCTGCTGTTCATCTCGCCGCGCCCGCAGGCGGTGCCGCTGCCGGCGCTGTTCTCGCGGACGGTGACGATCGGCGGCGCGGTCACCCCGCTGCGCAACATCATCACCATCGTCGCGGCGGTGGTTCTGCTGGCGCTGTTTGCGCTGCTCATGCGGCGCACCGTGCTCGGCATCGCCATGCGCGCCGCGGCCACCAACTTCACCATGGCGCGCATGCTCGGGGTGCCGGCCAACCTGATCATCACCTCGGCCTTCGCCATCTCGGGCTTCCTGGCCGGGGTGGTCGGGCTGTTGTGGATCGGCCGCATCGGCACGGTGGTGCCCGGCATCGGGCTCGAGCCGCTGTTGGTCGCCTTCATCGCCACGGTGATCGGCGGCATGCGGAGCCTGTCGGGCGCGGTCATTGGCGGCTTCCTGCTGGCGCTGATCGACACCAGCCTCAACTACACGCTGCCGCAGGACCTCTTGAAGTTCCGCGACGCCTTCACCTTCAGCCTGGTCATCCTGATCCTGCTGTGGCGGCCGGAGGGGCTGGTCAAAGGCCCCGCATCGGGCCAGAGGACGTGAGGCGGCGATGAAGCGCCACCTCCTCACCATCGCCATCCTCGCCGGGCTGATCGTCGCTGCGGCGCTCGCCAGCCATCTGCTCGGCATCAGGCTCTACGACCGCATCGCCACCAACCTTTGCATCTCGCTGGTGCTGGTGCTCGGGCTGCAGCTCTTCATGGGAAACTCGGGCATCCTGTCCTTCGCCCATATGGGCTTCATGGGCGTCGGCGCCTATGCTTCGGCCGTGCTCACCATTCCGGTCCAGATGAAGGGCATGGCGCTGCCGGACCTCTATCCCTTCCTGCAGGGGGTCGAGCTTTCGCCGACCCTGGCGATCGCTGTCGCCGGCGTGGTGGCGGCGCTGGTCGCGGCAGCCGTCTCCTATCCGCTGATGCGGCTGTCGGACGCCGCGGCGGTCATCACCTCTTTCGCGCTGCTGGTCGTGCTCTATACGGCGATGACGAATTGGAGCGCGCTCACCAACGGCCCGCGCACGCTGTTCGGGCTGCCGCGGGCGACGGACCTGTCCCTGGCGGCGTTCGTCGCCATCCTGGCCCTGGTCGGCGCTCTGGTCTTCAAGGAATCGCGCACCGGCAGGCTGCTCAGGGCAAGCCGCGACGACGAGCGCGCCGCCGCGGCGATGGGCGCCAACATCCCGGCGCTGCGCTGGCGGGCCTTCGTGCTGGCGGCGCTGTTCGCCGGCGTGGGCGGCGCCCTGTGGGGCCATTTCATCACCTCATTCTCGCCCAAGGCCTTCTACCTGAGGGAGACGTTCCTCATCCTCTCGATGCTGGTGATCGGCGGCGCCAACACCGTCACCGGGGCGGTGATCGGCACCTTCATCGTCACCATCGCCTATGAGGGGCTGCGCGGCATCGAGGGCCTGCTCAACCAGGCCAAGCTGACCGGCGACCCGGTGATCGGGCTGACCGAGATCGTTCTGGCGCTGGCGATGATCGTCGTTCTGGTGCTGAGGCCCGGCGGGCTGTTTCCGACCCGCGAGATCGGCACGCTGATCACCCGCCGCCTGGCCAGGAGGGAGCCAAAGCCATGACCTGGAAGACCGCCTACCGTTCCTTCTACTACGCGACGGCCGAGGAGCCGGCGGACATCCACCTCGACCCGGCGACCACGGCGCTGCTGGTGATCGACGTGCAGGACGTCTACCTGGCGCCCAAGGACACGCCCGCGGAGACGGCCCGCTGGCAGCCCTTCTACGATCGCATGCGACAGACGGTGATCCCCAACATCGCAAGCCTGATCGCCGATTGCCGGCGGCGCGGCGTCGAGGTGATCTTCGCGCGCATCGCCTGCCATAAGCGCGACGGGCGCGACCGCTCGCTCAGCCAGAAGAAGCCCGGCTTCAACTATTTGCTGCTGCCCAAAGACGGCGCGGAAGGGCAGATCGTCGAGGAGCTGGCGCCGAAGGGCGACGAGATCGTCGTGCTCAAGACCACCGACAGCGCGCTCACCGGCACCAATCTCAGGCTGCTGCTCAGCAATATGGGCATCAAGGACGTGGTTTGCGTCGGCATCTTCACCGACCAGTGCGTGTCCTCGACGGTGCGCAGCCTAGTCGACGAAAGTTTTGGCGTCATCGTCGTCGACGATTGTTGTGCGGCCGCGACCATGGAGCTGCACCGGCATGAGCTGGAGATCATCAACATGATCTACTGTCACGTCGTCCAACTCGACGAGCTCCCAGAATTCTTCGGCGGCTGAGCCATGTCGGACCTTTACCAACGCGACCAGCGGGCCCTGTCGAGGATGTCCTTCCTGCGCTTCTTTCCGCAGGCGGTGACCGGCGGCGAGGGCGCCTTCCTGATTGGCGACGACGGGCGGCGGCTCATCGACTTCTCAGCCTCCTGGGGCGCTGCGGCGCTCGGCCACTCCCATCCGGCCGTGCGGGACGCCGTCGACCGGGCGCTGTCCAGCCAGGCGGGTGCCAGCCACCTCTCGTCGGCCAACCTGCCGGCGGTCGAGCTCGCCGAGCGGCTGCTGGCGCTGGTGCCGGAGCGCGCGCGAGGCCGCGTCTGGCTCGGCCATTCCGGCTCGGACGCCAACGAGACGGTGGCGCGCGCCGTGGTGGCCGCGACGGGGCGACCGCGCGTCATCGCCTACCACGGCGCCTATCACGGCGGAACGAGCGGCTCGATGGCGATCTCGGGGCATCCCGTCCAGCAAGGGGTGCCGAAGGCGCCGGGGCTTTCGCTGATCCGCTACCCCGACCCCTATCGCGACGGCGGCGCCGAGGCGGCCGGGGCGCAGGCCCTCGCCGAGCTCGAAGCGCTGTTCGCCGGCGCTGTGCCGCCCGACGAGGTGGCCGCGCTGTTCTTCGAGCCGATCCAGTCGGATGGCGGGATGATCGTGCCGCCCGACGGCTATTTCCGCGCCGTCGAGGCGCTATGCCGCCGGCACGGCATCCTGATGGTCTGCGACGAGGTGAAGGTCGGGCTCGGCCGCACCGGACGCTTCCACGCCTATGAGCACCTGGGCATCGAGCCCGACATCGTGGTGTTCGGCAAGGGACTGGGCGGCGGCCTGCCGCTGTCGGCCGCCGTCGGGCCCGAAAGCATCATGAACCACGCCGCGGCCTTTGCGTTCCAGACGGTCCACGGCAATCCGGTGTCGGCCGCCGCCGGGGCCGCCGTGCTCGAGACGATCGCCCGCGACGAGCTCGTCGCCAACGCCGCGGCCGTCGGCGACCACCTCATGGCGGAGCTGAAGCGCCTCAAGGACAAGCACGAGCTGATCGGCGACGTGCGCGGGCGCGGCCTGGCGATCGGCGTCGAGCTTTCGACCGACCGCAATGCGGCGATGCCGGCGAAGGCTGAGGCGGCGCAGACGGTGTTCCGCGCGTTCGAGCTCGGGCTCGTGCTTTACTATGTCGGGGTTCACTCCAACGTGCTGGAGTTCACGCCGCCGCTCACATTGACACGCGACGAAGCTTCGCTCGGGGTGGCGCTGCTCGACCGGGCGCTGGGCGACGCGGCGGCCGGGCGCGTCGATCCGGCGGCGCTCGCCGCTTTCGCCGGCTGGTGACGGGCGAGACGTCGACCGCTAAGGCTGAAGCGCCGGCGGCCGTCCACGTCCGAGGGCGCCGTCGGCGCGAGCCTGAAGATAGGCATAGATGTCAAGCAGATAGGGGGCGAAGTTGGGATCGTTCCTGAAGCCGTTCATGACCAGGTTGCCGTTCGTCTTTCCGTCCAGCACGCTCAGCATGAAGACATCCAGCGGCGGCAGCGGATCGACGAGCGAGGTGGCGAAGGTCGAGCCTTCGCCGTTGGGGCCATGACAATGGTTGCAACCGGCGTGGTAACGGCGGTAGCCATTCATGGTGCGCTGGTCGGCGCGGCCATCGACGACAGTGTAGAATTTCGCGCCGTTCCCGGCTTCGGCCGGGAGGGCGGCGTGAGGGGCGAGAAGCCAGACACTGGCCCCCGCCCACATCAGCAGGCGAAGGGCCCTCATTTTCGCAAGTTCCGAATCAAACCGGCACGATGCCGGCGATCACTGGTCCAGCGAGAGCTTCATAGTCGAGCCGACCGGCCGGCCGGACAGCCATAGCTTGCCGTTGGAACGGGCGATGTCGAACGGCCGCTCCGGCTCGCCGAGCGCGCCGGGCACCGAGATCGTGATGTGCTCATTTTCCGACAGGCGCGTGACGAAGCGCACCGGGACGAGGCTTTCCGGCGCGGAGAGCGTGGTGACGACACGGAACGTGTCACCCTCGTCCACATAGTAGACGATGCCCTGATAGGCGCCGAGGTCGATGCTGCCGCCCTGGAAGGCGGAGATTTCCTCGCTGGAAGCGGAAGCGGTGATTGCGACAAGCGCAGCGGACACGAAATACTTGAACATGATAACCTCCCTCCGGGTGGTGCCCAAATCGGTTCAAGTCGATCGACTTGCATTATCGGCTGCGATTCGAGTTTGTCTGTGAGAATTCGCACTGGTTTTGCTTCCCAGTTGCATAAATCGCTGATGAGATTGGGAATCGTCCGCGCGATACACTATATTCAGGGAAATCGACGGGTTGGCGAATGGGCTCGCCTGCAGGATTCCTGACCACCTTGAGCAGCTCCGACCTGGAGGCGCTGACCGAGCGCTGGTCGGTCCGCAACTACCGGCGCAACGAGTTGATCATCGAGCAACGCGACGAGGGGCGCGATGTCTTCTTCGTGCTGGACGGCCAGGTGCGCGTCACGCTGTTCTCGGCCGGAGGTCGGGAGGTCGCCTATCGCGATCTCCATCCGGGCGACATCTTCGGCGAGCTTGCCGCAATCGACAGCAAGCTCCGCTCCGCCAGCGTCATCGCCATCGAGGCGACGCGCGCCGCGCAGCTGTCGGCGGCGGCGTTCGAGGAGATGGTGCAGCAGCATCCGTCCTTCACCTGGGCGCTGCTCGAGCATCTGTCCGGGCTGCTTCGGCGGATGACCGACCGCGTCTTCGAGTTCAGCACGCTTGTGGTGCGCGAGCGCGTGGTCTGCGAGCTGTTGCGCCGGGCCGACGAACTCGGCCAGCCGCAGGGGACGGAGACGGCGATCCCGCTGCCCCGGCATTTCGAACTGGCGGCCACCATCAGCACCCACCGGGAGGCCGTGTCGCGCGAGATGAGCATCCTGGCCAAGCGCGGCCTGGTCGAGCGCCGCGGCAACTGCCTGGTGATCAAGGACCGTTCGGCGCTGGAGGCTCTCGCCGGCAAGGATCGGTAGCGGGGGCGGCAGGTCGGCGGGCCACGGGTCCTTGCCGCTTTTCTCACACCGCGACCAGGCTGCTTCGGCCATGTTTCGACGGCAAAGCGCGTGGCGGAGGCTCCATGAGGACGGCCCTGACGATCGAGCCCGGCCGGGCGGCGGCCCTGTTCATCGACCTCCAGGAGGAGCATCGCCAGGACCAGCGCTTCCTGGTCGAGGGCTTCGACCGCGTCGTCGCCAATGCGGCGCGGCTACAGGCAGCGGCGCGAAGCGCCGGCGTGCCGCTTTACCATTGGGCCTATGTGGTCGATCTCGACCGCGAGCGGCGGCCCTTTCACCCCGTGCTCGCCGACGGAACCTCGGCCTTCAGCGACAAGACCGATCCGCGCACGGCGATCTGCGCCGAGGTGGCGCCGGCGGCGGGCGAGGCGTCCTTCGTCAAGGCCGAAGCGAGCGCGTTCGGCCCCGTCGAGCCCGAACGGTCGCTCATGTCCCGCGGCGTCGAATGGCTGATCGTGGCGGGGGTGTGGACGGAGGCCTGCGTCGACGCCACCGTCAAGGACGCGCTGCGGCGCGGCTTCCGGGTGCTCGTGGTGAAGGACGCGTGCGGCAGCGGCAGCCAGGCCATGCACGAGACGGCGGTGCTCAACCTCGCCAACCGGCTCTATGGCGGCGCGGTGGTCGACACGGCGGCGGCCTGCCGGCTGATCGAGGGGCGTTCGGTGGAGGCCTGGCAGCCGCAGTCGCCGGTGCCGCTGCGTTATGCCTACGACAACGCGACGGCGCTCTACCAGGCTCTCTAGCCCGGCAAGGGCTCACGGGAGCCGGTGGCGCGCGTCCTCGTCCAGCCACTGCCGCATGAAATAGTCGAGCTGGCGATGCCACCACGGCCAGTCGTGGTCGACGTCGGTGCCCCAATAGTCGACCCAGGCGGGGATTTCCTTCGATCTCAGGATCCCCTCCAATTGCCGCGTTTCCTCCAACATGCGCTCTTCCCAGCGGCCCTGGCCGCAGCAGAAGATCAGCCGGTCGTGGCGCAAGGCGGCAAGGCTAGACGCGTCCTCCAGGCCTGGCAGGTAGTCGAGCGGCGAATTGAAGAAGAGCTGGCCCTCGCGTGCGTCGCCGAAGAAGTCGCGCACGGAATAGACGCCGCTGAGCGCGATCAGGCCGGCTACGAGGGTGGGAAATCGGAAGACGAAGTTCGCCGCATGGAAGGCGCCCATCGAGCAGCCGGCGAAGATCGGCTTGCCGCCGGTGCTGCCGTCGGCCTGGCGCGACAGCTCGACGATCTCGGGAAGCGCCTCGTTGCGCACGTAGTCGAAATAGGCCTCGTGGCGGGCGATGCGCGCCTGGCGATCCCCGGACTTGGCGAAGAAGGTCTCGCCGTCGATCGAGTCCAGCGTGAACAGCTGGATCTGCCCTGCGTCGATGAACTCGGCGAGCGCCACCACGGCGCCCGAATCCTCGAACTGGAAGAAGCGCCCGTTGGATGTCGGGAAGACCACCACGGGCCGTCCGGCCTGGCCGTAGCGCTTGTACTCCATGTCGCGGCCGAGCTCGGCGCTCGGCCGCCGATGGTAAGAGATGTGCATCTGCCGTCAGCCTTCCTCGGCGTGGATGTAGCGGATCGCCGCACGCAGCGCCTCGGGGTCCTTCGACCGCATCTGGTAGGCGTAATGTCCCATGGCCCGGCTGAAAACCTCTTCGATCGGCTGGTGGCGGATGATCATGTCGCCATGGGCGGCTAGCACGGCCTCGTGGTCGTGAGAATAGGCAATATGCCGCTTGCGGCTCGCATAGGCCGTGAAATAGCTGCCAGCGTAGGGTCCGCCGGTGCGATCGTTGACCACCATGTCGGCCCACAGCGCGTAGATGTCTATGTCGTAGGTGTAGTTGATCGCGTCGGTGATCCAGGCCCCCGGCGGCCGCATGTTGACCTCCAGCGCGATCACCCGCCCGCCGGAATGGGTCTGGAAGAGCTCGATGTGGAAGAAGCGCTCGCGCGCATCGAAGGCCTTTAGGATGCGGCGGCCGGCGTCCTCCACCGCGGCATCGACGGTGGGGCGGCAGACGTAGCTCATGTGGCCGTCGCGGTTGACGACGTCCATGACGCTCTGGTCGTAGCGGGTGCTGGCCGCGAACACGACCTCGCCGTTGCGGTCGACGAGGCCGTCATAGGTGACGACGAGGCCGTCGACGAACTGCTCCATGACGAAGGTCACGTCCTCCGGCCGCTCCCTGAGGAAGCGGTCGAGCTCCTTGCCGTTGGAGATCTTGTACGTATGGCTGGCGCCGGAGCCGCTGTCCGGCTTCACCACCACCGGGTAGCCGACGCGGCGGATGAAGGTGAGCGCGCCAGCCCGGTCGGAGCATTTGCGCTGCGGGATGGTCTCGACGCCGCTCTTGCGGAAGAACGCCCGCATGCGCGACTTCTTCTTGAGGTTCTTGACGAAATCGACCTTGGTGCCGAACACGTTGAAATCGCTGCGGATGTTTGCCTCGAACTCCAGCCAGTGCTCGTTGAGCGACTCGAAACGGTCGATGCGTCCCCATTTGTGGATGAAGTGCCCCATGGCGCGGAACGCCAGGTCGTAGTTCTCCATGTCGGCGACGCGGTAGTATTCGGAAAGCGCATCGCGCAGCTTGCCGTCGAGCAGGTGATAGGGCGGGTCGCCGACGCCGAGCACGGTGGCGCCGGCCTTCTTCAGCCGGTCGCAGAAGTCGGCGCCGTTGGCCGGAAAGTGCGGCGAAAAGAACACGAAATTCATCGCAAGATCCCCGGAAGCGACGGAGCTTCGTTCCCCAGCCGAGTGTGACGCATTTGCCGAGCCGGGGAAAGGGTGCGGAAGCCACCTGCCTGCCGTGCTGCCGCACCGTGACAGGGCGCCCGGGCGGCGCTATCGTGGCGATCGATGTCGAACGGCGCCCCCACCACCGACAAGAGGCTGGACGAAATTGTGAGCCGCCTGCGCGAGCTGGAGGTTTCCCTCGCCATGTGGGAGGCGCGATGGAACCAGCTGCTGCCGCGGCTGGACAACCTGGAGCAGCGGATGGGGATCGTCGAAGACGTGATTTCCGCGTCCGATGGATCGGATGGCGCCTCCCCACAGTCTTGATCTCGCGCTTTGCCAAGATCGAAAGTGTTGGATAGATTTCCTCAAGGAAAATCGGCGAACCGACGATTGCCCAGGGGAAAGCTGCTTTGGATCGTAACCGCTTCTATATGGTGCTCGGCGCCGCATTCTTCATCGTGGTCGCGCTGATCATCGCTGCGGGACTTCGCTGGGGCGACGAGCGCACCGAACCGGTCTCACCCGATGCTCCCGCGGTGCAGGGACAGGGCAGCGACTAGAGCCGCCCCGATTGACTTTTTGTTTGAAGAGCGCAGTCATCTATACTTCAGAATACAAGTAAAAGTAGAGAACTCTTGACCGGCTCGCCAAACAATATTACGATGATTTGGGATGGTTTATCTATCCATGGATCGATCTTTATGCGCGTGAAATTTTCGCTCCCTCTGTTGCTTTGCGTCGGCGCCGTGGGCGTTCTCCCCGCCTTGGCGGACGAACAGGTCAAGGCGGAGGCGATCATCGAGTTCTTCGGGGCCGCCGCCAACCAGGGTGCCACCCGGGGCATCTGCGTCGGCACGGCCGAGGAGTGCGACCAGGCCTCGCCGAAGCCGGCAGGCCTCGACATGCTGGTCAATTTCAACCTCGACTCGGCCGTGCTGACCGACGACGCGCGCCTGAAGCTCGGCGAGTTCGCCAAGGCGCTCAACGACAACCGGCTGCGCGCCCACAGCTTCGTGGTCGAAGGCTATACCGACGCCTCCGGCTCGACCGTCTACAACGAGGAGCTGTCGCAGCGGCGGGCGCAATCGGTGACGAGCTTCCTGCTTCAGAATGGCATCGAGCAGGCCCGCATCAGCGCGGTTGGCATGGGCGAGACGCATCCGCGGGCGGCCGACCCCTACGATCCGGCCAATCGCCGGGTCGAGATGCGCATCGGCCAGTAGCCTTCAGACGGCGCCGACGAGGTCGGCGATGGCTTTCTTGTAGGCCTCGAACTCCGGCGATGTCTGGCGGATTTCGCGCGTCACCACCGTGGTCTGCTGGGTGACCGAGGGCGGCGCACGGCGGTTCATCTTGCGCTCCGCCCAGTCGATCACGTAGCCGGCCGACTTGCCGGTGAGGAAGGGGTTCGCCCGGATGACGCCGGTCGCCCAGCACTTCGACCAGCATGGCCGAGCTCGGCGCCGACAGCACCGTGTTGGCGCCTTCGGCCCCGAGGAAGTGGCAGAGATAGAGGCGCCCGGCGGTGATCTGGTGGCCGCGTGCCCTCAGATAGGCCTCGCCCTCGCGCGCCAGGTTGCGCACCATCTCGCGCGACAGCGTCGGGTCGTAACGCAGCGCCAGAAGCTCGGCACGCGACAGCGAGCGCGCCAGCTCCGGGCGGTAGGTGGCGATCATGCGAATCCAGGTGGAATTCGATGAACTGGCCGAGGCCGCTGGCGGAGGAGAGCGGGTTTTTCGCCGTGGCGCGCCCGCCGCTCTCGACATGGATGATCCGCTCGGTCAGCTTCTCGACCGCCGAGCCGTCCGAGGCGACGACGGTGACGGTGCCGAGCGGGTCGATCGGCTGGCCGGCCATGAGGAGCTCGAAATGCAGATGCGGCCCGGTCGAGCGGCCGGTGGTGCCGACGTAGCCGATCACGTCGCCCGCCCGCACCTCGGTGCCGACGCCCGACGCCAGGGCAAAGCGCTGCATGTGCGCGTAGCGCGTCTCGCGACCGTCCGGAAGGGCGATGCGCACCAAATTGCCATAGGTTCCGGCCTCGCCCTGGAAGACGATCCTGCCATCGAAGGCGGCGAAGATCGGCGTTCCCACGGGGGCGGCCCAGTCGACGCCCTCGTGGTTGCGGACGACCTTCAGGACCGGATGCATGCGCGGCCCGAAGGTGGAGGTCATGACGCCGTTCACCGGCGTTACCATGCCATTGGCGACGGTCAGCGAATGGACCTGGTCGTCGCGGCTGACGCAGGCGAACTCGCCGTCGCCCTGCTGGTAGACGAAGCATTCCAGCGTCTTTTCAGCGCCCTTGACGCCGACATAGAGGACGCGACCGGAAACGCCGTCCTTGCCGCGCGGCGTGTCCGAATAGATCAGCACCAGGCGGTCGTTCACCGTGGCGAAGGCGTTCAGGTCCTGGCCGCGCGACAGCACCATGATGGCCTCGCCGATGACGCCGGTCGGCACGTTGTTGCGCGCCGCGGTCGAATAGATCGCGTCGAGCAGCCGGTATTGCCGCTTATGGGGCCCTTCGTCGGTCGTGCCCGAATAGTTGAAGAGGTCCTCGCGGACCCACGGGTCGGCGGCGGACTCGAAACCGCCCGCCGGGTTGCGCGCCAGCGTGCCGACGAACGTGTTGCGGGCATAGACCGAGACCTGCATGAGGCGCGGCACGAGCGCCTCGCGGCGGTCGCGGAAGCCGCGCATCGCCACCACGTAGCCGGGCTCCAGGACCTCGCGGCCGAAGGTCGCCTTCATGGCGGCGTCGGCGAGCTTCGCATCGTCGGCGCCGAAATGCTGCTCGAGAAGCACGCTTTCCAGGCTGCGCTCGGTGAGGATCTTCAGGAACTGGTCCTCGGTCGACGCGAAACGCTCGAATTCGGGCCTCACTACGGCCACCGTGGTGTTGTTCTCGACGGTCGTCTTGGCCACCTCCGGCGGGGCTCCTTCTTCGTCGCTGATCGCCTCGCCCCAGCCCGCCGCCTCGCCGCCGGCGTCCGGCGCGGGGTCGGCAGCGACAGGCGCCGGCTGGAGGTCGACGTCTTCGTCCTCGGCGAGCGGGGCGGCCGGAGCCACCGCCGCGGCGCGCTGTGCCTGGAAGAAGGCAAAATCCTCCTGGCTCGAGGGGATCGTCGTCATGAAGCGCTCGCTGGTGCTGAGCATGGCGTCGGCCAGCACCTGGATGCGCGGCGAGATGCCGCTCTCGCTCGCCAGCGCGACGGGGCGCACCACCGAGCGGCCCTTGGAGGCGGCTTCGCGAGACATGGTGATCCACATCGGGTCGCCGGCGAGATCGACGATCGCCGGCACGTAGACGGGCGCGTCGTCGGGCATCTCGGCTGCCTCGTCGACGGCGTGGAGCTCCTCGTCGGTGTCGCCGAACGACCACTCGTCGCGGGTCAGGTAGAAGGCGACGGCGGCGGCTGCCAACGCCGTCGCCAGCAAGCCGGCGCCCGCTTTGCGCCAGCGAGCCCGCCGGCGACGCGCCGCGGCCGCCTCGCGGCGCAAGCGGAAGGTGGCGTCGATGCCGTGCGTCGTCATGGACGGCGCTCGGAGAGGAAGAGCGTCCAGCGAGGCTGCTCCTGCGTGTCGACCTCGAAGAAGGGCTCGGCGATGTGTCCGCGCTGCCAGCAGGCGTCGCTGCCGCGGATGCTGAAGCGGCGGCGTTCCACGCACATGTCCGTCGCGCCGTCCAGGATGGCCTGGCCGAACACGTCGGTGGCGTAGATGTAGACGTAGCGGTTGGAGAGCTCCTCGCGGACGACGTCGACGCACTGGTTGGCGCCGACCGTCCACCAGCCGTCGGTCTGGAAGGCGGCGTCCACCTCCTGGCCCACGGCCACGTTGACGACGTCGAGCGTCTGGTTGCAGACGGTGAACTCGGCGCGCGCTGCGCCGGTCGGCACCAAGATTGCGGCCAGCGCCGCCAGGGCGGGCGTCAGCAGGCCTGCGCAGGACCGCCGAAGACGAGGCATTCCCCCGTCCTCCTATCCGCCGAGCCGGAAATACTTGGCGGTCGCCGCGAAGTCAGGGCCCTTCTCGGCGACCTCGGAAAGGATCTTCGGCAGCACGACCGAGGCGGGGGTGGGGCCTTTCAGGGTGGCGGCGGCAAGTTCGCTCGGGCCGGTCAGCGCCAGCACGATCTGCGGCACGGCCTTGCCCGCCTCGCGGTCGGCGGGGCCAAGCCCGATCGGGATCGAGAAGCTGGCCTTGCCGTCGCCGCTCAGGCGAAGAAACTTGGTGAGGTCGAACGCCATGCCCTTGTGGTCGATGAGGAGCAGGCTGGTCCGCGAGCCGCCGGGGCTCTCCAGGGTGCCGCTGACCGGCGAACCGTCGGAGACCGAGGTGCGGTCGAGCGTCAGATGAGGCGCCGCGGCGGGGCTGGCGCCGAGGGCACCGAGCAGGCGCGTCACCGCGCATTGGGTCTGATCGATCGGCCGCACGTCGATGTCGGGCTCCTGGTCGAAGCGCGCCTTGAAGGCGGAAAGCAGCTCCTCGAAGGGGCGCGAATCGGTGGCGAAGCCCTCGATCTCGGTCGCCTGGTCGGTGGCCGAGATCGCGGTCGCGTAGAAGCAGTCGCCGCCGCGATAGGCCTTGAGCCAGGCGATGCGCTCGGCCGCACCGTCGATGGCGCCCGCCGGCGGCTCCACGGGGTTGGCCGGCGCCGTCTCTACCGGCGCGAGCTTCGGCGGGACCGCCGCGGTCGCCGGCTCGGCCGGCTCCGGGGCCTGCTTGGGCGGCTCAGGGGCGGGCTTTTGGGTCGCGACGGCGGGGGTCGCCGGTTCCTCCGGAGCGGAAACGAGGAAGCGGCTGCCGACCACCGCCAGGACGGCGAGCGCTGCCAGGGCGCCGCCACCCAGCAGGAAGGGGGTCAGGCGGCTACGCGCCGGCGATGCGGCCGGCGGAACCTTGGTCTCGGCGCGGTGGACGCGCGTGTCCGGCGCCTCGCCTGGCATGCCTTCGCGGGCCATCTCGGCCACTTCGGCCATGCTGGCCGGCCGGTCCGCCGGGTCGGGCTCGAGCATCGCCTCGATCAGCGGCCGCAGGTCGTCGTCGATGCTCGACAGGTCGGGGATGCTGCGGCGCTTGTCCAGCACCTCGAGCTGGGAGCCGCCCATGTCCAGCGGCTTGCCGACCAGGGCGGCCGCGAGCACCAGGCCGAGGCTGTAGATGTCGGAGCGTTCGCTGACCTCGCCGCCATAGAGGCCGAGCTGCTCGGGCGAGACATAGTTGTATTTGCCGGCGAAGCGGCCGCCGATCAGCGTCTCGCCGCCGAAGGTGCCCGAGCGGGCGATGCCGAAGTCGATGATCTTGGCGCGCTCGACCTTGCCGCCGGGGAGGATGATGTTGTCGGGCGACAGGTCGCGGTGGATGGCGCCGGCCTCGTGCACGGCGGAGAGCCCCGAGGCGAGCCGGAAGGCGAGGCGCCGCACCTCGTCCGGCTTCAGCGCGCCGCGGCTCAGCACGTCGAACAGCGAGTCGCCGTCGACGAACTCCATGGCGAGATAGGGGCGGCCGATGCCCGGATCGATGGTGAAGACGTGGTAGTGCACCAGCGCGTCATGCGACAGGTGGCTGAGAACCCGCGCCTCCTTGCGGAACAGCGACAGGATCGTCTCGTCGCGGGCGAACTCCGGCAGCACGATCTTGATGGCGACGCGGTCGCCGGAATGGATGTTGTGCCCGAGATAGACCTCGCCCATGCCGCCCGAGGCGATGTGCTGGTCGAGCCGGTAGATGCCGCTGAGCTCGGTGCCGACCTCGGCCTTGCTCACGCGGGGCAGGACTCGCGTCTTGTCTTCGGAGCTCATTTGGCTTCGACGGCGGTGGCCGCCCTGTCGGAGCCGCGGGCGTGGTCGTTCGCCACGTCGCGGCTGCGCACCAGGACGATGGTGACGTTGTCGGTGCCGCCGCGCTCCAGCACCTTGGCCAGCAGGCCCTCGCAGGCCTCGCGGGGCGCGGCGGCGACCACCGCCGCCTCGATCTCGGGGTCGCTGACATGCGCGGTGAGCCCGTCGGTGCCGAGCACGAAGACGTCGCCCGGCATGATCTCGCCCTGCTGGAACTCGACGACGATCTCCTCGCCGACGCCGACTGCCCGCGTGATGACGTTCTTGCGCGGCCAGGTGCGGGCCTCCTCCGGGCTGATGATGCCGCGGTCGAGCAGCTCCTGGACCTCGGTGTGGTCGCGCGAGATCTGCGAGATGGCGCCGTTGCGCACCAGGTAGATGCGGCTGTCGCCCGACCACAGGCAGGCGAAGCGGCCGTCGATCGCCAGCAGCGCGGCGATGGTCGAGCCGATCGTCACGCCGCGCTCGCGCGAGATGTCGCGGATCTGCGCATGGGCGCGGCCGAGCCGATCCTCGAAACGGGCGCGCAGGTCGGGGGCCGAGGAGGCGACGCCGATGGTGCCGAGGTGGCGGACGATGCTGGCGGAGGCGATATCGCCGCCCTCGTGGCCGCCCATGCCGTCGGCGACCAGCCAGAGCCCGCTCTCCGGCTCGACCAGGAAGCCGTCCTCGTTTTGCTGACGGACGCAGCCGCGGTGGCTGACGCCGTAGCTCTCGAAGGGAAGGGCCAAGTCGCTCAAGGTGCCTCCAAGCCGCGCCGCCGCCGATCGGCCCGACCGGACGACATGCGCCGGCTCCAGTCTGCCACAGCGCCGTCGATTAGAGAAGATTCACGATTAAGGCTGGTGGCGTTTCCGATCATCGTCAAAGCCCCTTCGGACAGCTGAAGCCGGCCAGGGCCGGCAGCGAGAACGGATTTTCGGGGCCGTTGACCTGCATGGAATAGACGACGTCGCGGCCGCCGACGACGAAACGCGCCTGCAGCGTGTCGCCGTCGCGGGAGAATGTGGCGGTGTCGAGCAGCCGCTTCAGCGCCCACGGCCCCTCGAACCGGACGACCGACTGTCGGCCCGGCAGCTCCGGCGTCAGGCTGAGCTGGGCGGCACCCGCGCCAAGGCTGCCCGGCCAGTTGACGACCCCCGGCGAGCTGCCCGTCTGGTAGCTCTGGACCAGCTGGCCGTTGACGTCGAGCAGGGCCATGTCGGCATCGCCGTTCAACGAGAAGGGCGTGAAGGTGACGTTGACGGAAGGCACCGAGCCGCCCATCGGAAAGAAGGCGTCGCGGATCTCGGCGGCGAACTGGAAGGACTTCAGCGCCGCCGGCGACAGCTCGCGGCCGAGCCGCGTGTCCTGCCGCCACTGCCAGCTGGCGCCGCTCATGTCGACGAGGGGCGCCAGACGCTCGGCGAAGAAGCGGTCGAAGACGCCGTTCGGGGCAAAGAGCTGCGCAAAATCGACCATCTCGACGTCGCCAGCGTCGCCGGCGAAGGGGAAGCGGTTCTCGACGACCTGGCTGCAGGTCTCGGAGAGGGTGGCCAGCGCCTCGTTCAGCTCGGCCTTCGACGCCTCGGCCACGTCGCCCTCGAAATCGTCGGCCGCGGCGTTGACCATGCGCGACAGGGTGGGCGGCAGCCGCGAGGCGTTGGCCCGCAGATTGGCGATCTGCAGCTGCAGGTTGGCGTTGGTCCGCTCGGGCTGGGCGGCGCCGGCGGCGCGCGTCATGGTCTCGCCGATGTCGTGGAAGTTCTGGATCAGCGCATCGATCGGACGCCGCCCGGCCGGGCCGTCGACCAGCACCTGGAAGGGGCGGAACTGCGCCTCGATCGCCGCACCCGGCACCAGGCCGGCCGGTGCAGCCAAGGCAGCGCCGGCGCGGGTCTGCGACTTGCGCGCCGGCGGCACGATGCCGATCCTGGCAAGGCCGTCGAGCCGCGCCTCGTCGGCCTCGCCCTCGGTTTCGCGGGTGAGCGCGGTCTCGCCGGCGACCGCCTCGAAGAGCAGGGCGATCGGCGAGGTGGGTGCGCCGGCGGCGGAGAGCGCCAGGTATTCGGGCTTGTCGGCCGTCATCGGCTTCAGCTTGAGCTTGTCCAGCCTGGCATTCCAGATGCCGGCAAACTCCTTCGCGTAGCGATCGAGGAGGGCCGGGCCCAGCGCCTGCAGGTCGTCTTCGCCGAGCTGGCCGCCGCCGGCGCCAACCACCCATTGGTCGGCCTCCAGGCGGTCGGCGATCCCGGCGAGCTCGGCGAGATAGAGCTGGTCGAAGCCGGCGCGGGTGTAGAGGGCCGGCACCGTCAGCGAAGGCAGGCCGCTGCCGTCGACCGTTTCGAAGACGAGCTCCGCCTCCGGCCCGGCAAGGTCCGCCAGGCGGATGTCGGGCAGGGCGGCCGCGCGGCTCGACGAGGCGACCAGCGCTGCAGCCCGCTCGGCGACGCTCATGCGGCCGAGCGAGCGCTGCGCGGCCTCGACCAGCTGGCGGTTCAGCGCGAAGGTCGGCTCGCGGGCGTCGTCCAGCGCCAACATGGCCCGCAGGTGACGCTCCAGCGCCTCGCGGCCGTCGCGGTTCTGGGGGCCGGGGTAGCGGTTGTCTTCCCAGTCCTGGCGCATGAAGGCGACGATCAGCTCGTCGTCGGTCCTGGGCGCCATGCCGCCCAGCATCAGATAGATCTTCAGCGCCTCGTAGAGGCCCGCCGGATCGCTGAGCCGGGTGCCGATGGTCTCTTCGAGCTGGACCAGCAGGCGCGAGCGCAGGAGCCGCTCCAGGGCCTCCCGGTACGCGGTCTCGCCGGCCGAGGCGAGCCGATCACGCTGGCCGAGCCCCAGCGTTTCGACGAGCGGCGCCGGCTGGTCGCGGGTGTCGTAGCCAGCCGGAAGGGAGCGCAGGAGCTCGAGCGGCCCGATCACGTTCTCGAGGTCGGCATCGGCCACCGTGGCGCTGGAGAGCAGCGGCGCGGCCGCCTGGCGGTAGGCGTCGACGGCCGTCGCGGTCTCGGCGAGCAGCGCGCGGTTGGCGGAATAGCCGAGCCATAGCGTGCCGAGTGCCGCGCAGGCCAGCAGGACCATTGCCGCGATGGCACCGCCGCGCAGCAGCGAGGCGCGTCGCTCGGCGGCGCGGTCGCGCGTCACGAAGGGTGCCTCGGGAAACACGACCTTGGCGAGCAGGTCGTGCAGGAAGAAGCTCCTGCCCTTGCCGGAGAGCGGGGCAGCGGCGCGGTTGCCGAACTCGCGGCCGAGCGCGCCGATGACCTGGTCGATCGGCGTGCCTTCCTGGGTGCCGGAGGTGAAGTAGAAGCCGCGGAAGGTGGCCGGCTGCTCCTTTCCGGAGGAGGCGAAGACGCCCTGCAGGAAGGCTGCGACGCGGCCTCTCAGGAGCGCGAAGCGCGCCGGAAAGCCGAGGATGCCGATGCGGGTGGCAGGGTCCGGCTCCTCTTCGAGGCGGTCCGGCAGCTCGGCGGCGAGCCGTTCGGCCAGGCGGTCGAACTCGGCGGGCACGGCCTTCGCCGAGGCTGCGGCGGCCTCGCCCGCCTCGAGCGTCGAGCCCCAGACGGCGCGTCGCCCGGCCTCGTCCAGCCGGCCGAAATAGTCCATGAAGCCGGCCACCAGGTCCGCCTTGGTGAACACGACATAGGTGGGCAGCTCCAGCCCGAGCACCTCGCGCACCTCGCGCAGGCGGGCCCGGATGGCGCCGACATGCCGGTCGAGCGCCGGCTGGTCGAGGGTCATGAAGTCCTGGAGGCTGATCGCCACGATGAGGCCGTTGAGCGGCTGCCGCGGACGGTGCCGCTTCAGCAGCGACAGGAAGGCCAGCCAGCCCTTGCGATCGACGGTGGCGTCCGAATCCTGCGTGGTGTAGCGGCCGGCGGTGTCGATCAGCACGGCGTCCTCGGCGAACCACCAGTCGCAGAGCCGCGTGCCGCCGACCCCGGCGACCGGCTCGGCCGGGCCGGCGCCGGCCAGCGGGAAGTTCAGGCCGGAGTTGACGAGCGCCGTGGTCTTGCCGGCGCCGGGAGGGCCGATCACCACGTACCAGGGCAAGGTGACCAGCGCGCTTCGCTTGCCGCGGGCGCGGGCGAGCAGCGCCACCGCCTCCTGCATGCGCGCCGACAGCGCCGCCTCGTCGCCGCCGCCTCCGTCCGGCTTGGCGATCGCCGAGCCGAGCATGTCGGCCGCCCGGCGGATGCGCCAGAGACGGATGCCATAGTAGCCGGCGACCAGCGCCAGCGCGGTGCCGATGATCGCGGCGCGGACCCAGACCGGCGCCAGCGGGCGACCGTCGGCGAAGCCGACGAGCGGGCCGGCGAACCAGACCGCCGCCGCGAAGCCGGCCAGCGCCGCCAGGCTGACGAGGCGGACCAGCCAGATCATGCGGGCGCCGGTCGGAGAGGGGTCACAGCGTCTCCTCCCGTGGCAGGACGAGGTCGACGCGACGGTTCTTGGCGCGCCCCTCGGGGGTGGCGTTGTCGGCGATCGGCTCGTCCTCGCCCTTGCCCTCGACCGTCAGCCGCGCGGCATCGCCGACGCCGCCGGCCAGCGCGGACTCGACCGCCTTGGCGCGCGCCACGGAGAGATCGTAGTTCGACTTGAAAGGCCCCGAGCGGCGCGGCTTGACGTTGTCGGTGTGGCCGACGATGCGGATGGTGCCCGGCTCCGGGGCGAGCGTTTCGGCAAGCCGCGCCGCGACGGGGGCGAATTCGGGCTTCAGCTCGGCCTTGCCGGAATCGAAGAGCAGCGCATTGTCGATCTCGACGACGATGAAGTCGCCCCGCGCCGCGACGGATAGGCCGCCGGCAGCAATCTCGGGGGCGAGGGCCGTGGTGATGCGTTCGATCTGCGTCGACGGCCGCGGCGCCTCCTCCTGCTCGGTCATCGGCGCGAAATCGGCCCGCTCGATGGTCACCTGGGCGGCCGGGTCGAGCGCCAGGACCGTCTGCGCCATGGCGTCGGCCTCGTCGGTCGCCAGGCTGCGCACGACAAAGAAGCTGCCCGCCACCACGGCGACGAGCCCGGCGGCGATCGCCCAGAGCGGCACCCGCCTGCCGCCGCCGCCGGTCGCCGCGGTCATCCCCTGCCAGCGCGGCGAGATATCGGCGGCAGGACGCGGACGGTCGGCGCGCAGCGTCGCGTAGACGTCGCGGCGGATCCGTTCGAGCTGACCGGCGCCCTGCGGCTGACCGCGATAACGGCCCTGGTAGCCGAGCGACAGGCAGGCATGCATCAGCTCGATCGCGTCGAGGTGCGGCGCCGGCTCGGCGAGCAGCTGGTTGAGCGCATTGAAGAAGCCGCTGCCGGCCGGCGGCGTGTCGAAGAAGCGCATCAGCATGGAATGCGGGCGCCAGGTCTCGCGCTGCCGCCCGGGCAGGTTTTCCACGATGTCGTCGGCGGTTTCGCAGAGCGCGTAGCGGGCGATGCGGACCTCGGCCTCGGGGACGCCGGCCGCCAGGGCGGCGGCATCGAAGGTGCCGATCAGCCTCGACAGCTGGTCGGCGAGGGCCGTCGTCGGGATGTGGCCCGGCACCAGCCGCAGCCGGCCGAGCGCGGTCAGCAGCGGGGAGGCCGCCGATAGCAACGGGTTCGTCGCGGGGAAACCCGCTGTTTCAGGCAGCTCGTCCACGGCCGCTGGGAAGCCGCCCGGCTGGATAATGGTCCGCCCGGCCGGATCGGATGGGGGGAGACGAGGCGCGATGACCGTTCCGGTCGAAGGCTCGAAGGGCGGCACGGTGGAAGCGGGCGCGATCACCGTGGCATTGGGGTCGCGACCGGCGGCAGGACGGATGACGGTCCTGCCGCCCAAACCGAACGGATCGTCCTTCGAGCTCATCGTCCGCGCACCCCCCGGCGCCGGCGTTCAGCCTAGAACACGCCGCCGATGCCGATGCCGCCGCTGATGTCGGGCGGCTGGCCGGCTGGCCGGCGCGCTGTATCCAGCGGAACGAGAAGCAACAGGACGAGCATGCGCAGAAGGAATTCGACTCTCATCGGCTGCTTCTTCAACGATTGGATACTTCTTCGTCAGTCCGTTGATTTTTTACACCAAGAGCTCAATCAAGGATAGGGCGAGGGGGGTCCGACAATTGTCGGGGGGCGCCGTTTGACTTGGGCGAGCGAACCTTGATGAAGGGTTGTCAAGGTGGCGTTCCGGGGCCGGCGGGCAGGGTCGCCGGCTATTTGGGCTTGGCGGCCTTGGCGTAGGCCTCGCTGAAATAGGCCAGGAAGACGTCGAGCATGCCGTTCTCGTGCGACTGTTCCCTGGCCTCCCAGGTTGCCACGAAGGCGTCCCAGGCGCGGCTCTTCCGCGACGAGAAGCCGGAAGCCGCCAGCTTCTTCTCGATCGTCTCGGGCGACAGATCGTCGAGCAGCCTGGCCAGCGCCGCCTGCATGGCCGCGTAGGTGGCGATCTCGTGGGCCTGGAGGTCGCGGAAGGCCTCCCCGACGCTGCGTCGGGCGTCGAGATAGCCGCTGCGGCGGCCGCCGAACATGATGTCGAGCATCTCGGCTGCGGCAGGCACGAACTTCAGCGGGTTGTTGTCGGCAGCGCCGATCATCGTGCGCTGGCTGCTCCTGGCCAGCACCTTGGCCGAAGCACGCGCCTTGAGAAGCGAGGAAAGCTCTTCGACCACGATCTTCAGGACGGCGCCGATCTCGGCCGCCAGCTCGGCCGGGTCGCGGCCCTGAAAGGTTTCCGGCGGCAGGCCGGCACCGGCCGCGATCGTCCGCAGGAGGTCGTCCGCGGCGGGCGTGCGCGACGACGGAGCTGCCGCAGGGTGGGGCGCGCCAGGCGGCACTTCCAGCCGCTGGAATTGACGCGCCGGCGCCGAAGGCTGGGCGACCACGGGGGCAGGCTGGGCCGACACGAACGGCTCGGCGGCAAGGGAGAGGCCCGGCTTGTGCGACGGCGCCAGGGGCTCGGCCTCGATCGACACGGAGACGGTGTAGCGCCCGATGCGCAGCTGGTCGCCGTGGCTCAGGCGATGCGGTGCGGCAAGCCGCTCCGTGCCGCCGTTGACGAAGGTGCCGTTGCGCGAGACGTCGGACAGCCAGAAGGCGCCGCCATCGAAGCGGACCTCGCAGTGGCGGCCGGAGATGAACATGTCGGGGTCCGGCAGCACCCAGTCGCGACCCTCGCGGCCGATCTCGAAGCCGCGATCGCGCGAGGTGAAGGCGACGGGCCGGCCGTCGGGCAACCGCTCGACATTGTCGATCTTCAAGCGGATGAGCATGCGGTCCTTTCGGCTCCGTGCTTACCAGATGCGGCGCCGGCCGCCCCATATTCTACCAGTTCGAGAACGCGACAGGACAGGAAAAAGGGCCTGCGAGTAGACATGGACATAACGTTGGATATAGCCTGTGCTTCCTCTTTGGCTGGTTGAAAAACATATGCTAAGCTCAAGAAAAAGCACCAGCTAAGCTTAATAAACCGTCACAACGCCGTCTGGAGAAGCACGAAGCAATGCCGACCGATCGTGCCACGCCGGTTGAGACGCCCTTAGGCGGCGACGCGCTGACCTTCACCCACCTGGCGGGGCGCGAGGAGATCGGCCGCTGCTTCGCTTTCACGGTCGGGCTGGTCGGCAAGGACGCCAATGTCGACGGCCTCAAGATGCTGGGTGGACCGCTGTCGGTCGAGGCCGAGTCGAACGATCCGAAGCGCTGGTTCAGCGGGCTGATCTCGCGACTTCCGGCTGACCCGCATCGAGGACCGGCTGGCCTATTACGAGGCCGTGGTCAGGCCCTGGCTGTGGTTTCTGGGAAACACGACCGACTGCCGCATTTTCCAGAACATGACGGCGGTGGAGATCATCGAGAAGATCTTCTCCAAGTACGGGATCGCCAAGTTCGAGAAGCGGCTCGAGAAATCCTATCCGCCGCGCGACTATTGCGTGCAGTATGACGAGAGCGACCTCGACTTCGTCCAGCGCCTGATGGAGCACGAGGGCATCTTCTACTTCTTCGAGCATGGCGACGGCGAGCATACGCTGGTGCTCGCCGATGCGACGAGCAAGCTGAAGCCGGCGCCGGGCGCCGAGACGGTGCCGTTCCGCGGCCATGGCGACGAGATGCGCTTCGACATCGAGTTCATCAGCGACTGGATTCCGGCGAGCGCCGTCCGGCCTGGGGCCTATGCCCACACCGACTTCGACTTCAAGAAGCCGACGGCCGACCTGATGGCGCAGTCCAGCCCAGGCGTTCAGCCACAAGGAGGCCTCGGGCGAGAACTATCGGCAGCCCGGCGCCCATCTCGACGTCGGGCGGGGCGACGCGGTGGCGGCGATCCGCCGCGAGGAGCTGCAGGCGCCGCATCAGCGGGTGACCGCGGTGCGGCACGGCGCGCGGCCTGTGCCCGGGCGCGACGTTCAAGCTCGAGGAGTTTCCGCGCGACGACCAGAACCAGGAGTACCTGGTGGTCAGCGCCGAGTACCAGCTGTTCGACCCGGGGGTGCGCAGCGGCCTGGAGGCCGAGGGCGAGACCTACCGCGTGGTGCTCGGCGTGGCGCCGACCAGCGTTCCCTATCGGGCGCCGCGCATCACGCCGCGGCCGATCATGCGCGGACCGCAGACGGCGACGGTGGTGGGTCCGTCGGGCGAGGAGATCTTCACCGACGAGTATGCGCGGGTGAAGGTGCAGTTCCACTGGGACCGCGAAGGCAAGAAGGACCAGAACAGCTCGTGCTTCGTGCGGGTGTCGCAGACCTGGGCGGGCAGCGGCTGGGGCTTCATCCAGATCCCGCGGATCGGCCAGGAGGTGATCGTCGACTTCATCGAGGGCGATCCGGACCTGCCGATCATCACCGGCCGCGTCTACAACGGCAAGGAGATGCCGCCCTATTCGCTGCCCGGCAACGCGACCCAGTCGGGCTGGAAGTCGAACTCGTCGAAGGGCGGCGGCGGCTATAACGAGCTGATGTTCGAGGACAAGGCGGGGTCGGAGCTGGTCAATTTCCAGGCCCAGAAGGACCACAAGCTGCTGATCAAGAACGACCGCACCAAGCTCGTGCAGCACGACCAGTCGGACCGCATCGATCACGACGCCAAGCATTCGGTCGGCCACAACCTCGACGAGGACGTCGGCAACAACAAGACGGTGAAGGTCGGCGTCGACCAGACCACCAATATCGGCTCCAACGACACCGAAACGGTGGGGACGAACCGCTCGCTGACGGTCGGCGCCAACGAGACGATCTCGGTCGGCTCGAACTCGACCGAGACGATCGGCGCCAGCCATACCCAGACCGTGGGGCTGCTGCAGACGGTGACGGTGGGCGGGGCGCGCGTCGACACGGTGGGTGCGGCGGAGACGCGCACGGTGGGCGCCGTGCAGGCGAACACGATCGGGGCAAGCCGGTCGGTTGCGGTGGGGGCGAACCAGAGCCATGACATCGGGGCGAACGACAGCTGGAACGTCGGGTCGGCACAGAGCATCAGCGTCGGAGGAGCACGCAGCGCGAGCGTCGGGAACGATGATTCGACGAGCGTCGGCGGCGCACATTCGCTCTCAGTCGCCAAGGCAAGCAGCATTGGCATCGGAGAGAACAGTGCCATCAAAGTCGGCAAGAAGATGGTTATCGACGTTGCCGACGAGCTATTGATCAAGGTGGGGTCGGCGAAAATCCTGATGAAGAAGGACGGGACGATCGGTATCGAGGGCAAGGATATTTCGGTCACGGCCTCTGGAAGGATAAATATGAAAGCTTCGAGCGACATCACCATGAAAGGCTCGAAAATCAGCGAGAACTAAGGCGGTCGGCATGAAAAAGGTTGACGATCATATCGATGGCGTGGCGATCGGCATCTTCCTGGGCTTCGATGGCGTCGCTCCGCTCGTCGTGTACCCCGGCAATCCGCACGACGTCGCGGTGCCCGCCCGCAGTCTCGTGGAGTTGCGATCCGAACTCATCGGCAAGGAAGTGGCGCTGCTGTTCGAAGGAGGAAATCCAAGCAAGCCACTTATCGTCGGCAGACTTGTCGAACCACGTGGCGAGGCGACACAGATTGTCCGCGATGGCGAACTGGTGCGGATCACCGCCAATGAGCGAATAGAGCTGCGTTGCGGCAAGGCGGTCATTCTGTTGGAGAAGGATGGCCGTATCACAATTCGCGGAACCTATGTCACCAGTCAGGCAAGTGCGAACAATCGGATCCGTGGCGGTTCGATCGACTTGAACTGACTTGCGCTTCAACTCAGTAAGCTTGAACTGACCGAAGTCCCGGAGCGACGGCAATCGCAGCCGGACACGGGCTGTCGTATTTCGGAGACCATGGATGTTGCACGGCATCATCGAGGACGTGGTTCGCGAGCACGTCGAGCAGGCGGCGTTCCAGTGGGCACAGCACCGGATGCTGTCGCAGGCGCAGCCGCTCGACGCGGCCGCCGTGGCCCATGTCGCGGCGCGGCTCGCGGCCAATCTCGACGGCGTCTCGATTGCTGGCGAGGCCGCCTGGCCGATCGTCCTCGACGCGGTTCGAAGACTTCCCCGAGGCGGGCGAACTGTTCGTCGCGAGCCATCTGGCGATGGCGCTGGGTCAGGATCGGTGCATCGGCCAGTGCCTGTCGATGGCGCGCCGGGCGCCCGAGGCGCGGGCCGGCCTTGCGAGTGCGCTTGGCCGCCTTCCCGCCCGCGGTTTCGGGGCCGACAGTGCGGCGGATGCTGGGCGAGGACAGTGCGGTGGTGCGCGCCGCGGCGCTCGATGTGCTGGCGCTGCACCGCGCAGACACCGGCCCGCGGCTGGCGGGCTTTCTCGCCGATCCGTCGCCCGTCGTCCGCGCGGCGGCTTGCGGACTGGCTGCCGCGACCGACCGCACCGATGCCGCCGAAGCGATCGCTGACTCTCGCCGGCGCGCCGGACGACGGGTTGCGCTTTGCCGCTGCCGCCGCGCTCGCCAAGCTCGGGCACGCCGCGGCGTTGCCGGCGCTGAAAGCCGAGGTCGAGACCGGTTTGCGCGCCCCCGAAGCGCTTCGGCTGCTCGCCGGCCTCCTGTCCGACGCGGATTTCCGCAGCTTTCTCGGCACGCTCTACCGCCGCGACGAGACCCGCGCGCTCGCGGTCCGCGGTATCGGCATGACCGGCGACCGCCGCCACCTGGGCTGGCTGATCGACCAGATGGAGACGCCAGAGACCGCGACTTCGGCGGGCGAGAGCTTTCTGGAACTTTTCCCCGAGGCGGAAGGCGTCGAGAGTCTCTTTGGCGAGCGCATATGGAGTTCCGGGCTGGCTCCGGACGCGGAGCCTCTCGTTTTGGAAGACTGCCCCATTGCCGGAAAGATAAGGGAATGGGCGACTTCGCGCGCCGCGGATGAAGCGACCGCCCGTTAGCGACGAAGGCCGATCCTAGTCGTCACCGGGCGGCGGCCGGGCAAGCATCGCTTCGAGAAAGTCGATGTCCTCCTGGCGCAATCGGAAGAAGTTCTTCATGTCGATCAGATGCCGCACCGTCAGAAGTGTCGCATCGTAGCATTGCTTCGGCAAACTGCCCCGGATGACCCTTTCCCAGAACCTCGGCCTCGTCAGAGCAGTCAACGTATGGGCGCGCGTCAAAAGGTCCGTGAACAGTCCGGAGTTTTCCTGCATCTCCAGTTCGTGCAGGAGGGAAACCAGGTAGGTTCCGAGATACGCGCCCGCCGCATCGGGCGGAAGGTCGAGCAGCGGCGTCGCGTTGCGAAAGCCGGTGGAAAGCACGTCCACTTCGACCGGTCGCTTCCGCAGGAATGCCGCGGCCAACTCCTCTCCGAACTCTTCTTCGAAACCCTCCATGGATTCGATCGGCGGCGCCTCGACCGGTTTCCAGGCCTCGGCAACCCGCCTCTTCACTTCCGATGTCGGCAACATTCCCAGCTTTCCCATGATTTCTCTGCGTGAAAACGGATCGTCACCTCAGCCCCGATATGCTCTCCGTCAGGTTGTCGATCTGGTTCTGGACCTGGTCGGCCGCCGCTTGGTGATCTGCCCGACGTTCGGCTTCTGTGGTTCCCCTGTTGAACCAGTCCCATCTGTCGCAGCCCCTCTGCATATACTTTCGCCGCGTTGCAAGATGTCGCTTGGACACCTCGAGTTGTTCGCTGAGGACATTCGAAAGGGCTGCCAGCCTCTGGCTTCTCATGGCGGGCGGCTGTCGTTGGTTGAGTTGGGAGTTTATCTTCTCCGCCTTCGTGGACAGCTTCGCTGAACTCACCCTGCAAATCCTTGTATTCGTCATGCAATGCCTTGCACTCGTCCCAATGCTCGCTTTCGGCCTTGGTCAGCCACTTCGGCTTGACCGGCTTCTGCTTGAAGCCGGAAAGGCAGGCCGTGTTGCCATGATTCATCTGCAACTTGTCGCTGAGACGGCAGACGTTCTTGCCATCCATCTTCACGTCGAAGGAATAGAGAAGCCAAGCCGCTTCCTTCATGAAGGTGCTCGACTTCACTCCGCCCGCGGTACCGGCCTCGTCGCCGTTGCACATGGAAAGCTCGGACCCCTTGATGGCGGCCATGTTGCCGCCGTCGACCTTGACCGTCGTCGTGCCATTCACCAGCTGCGACGACATCGAGATGATGATCGGATAGGGGATCGGCACCGGGCCGCCGGGCGACGGCGTCTTGCAGACATCGGGCAACGTGGATTTCGCGAACCCCATCGAGCCTTTGTGGACCAGCGAGTTCGACGTTCCGTTCACATGGATCGTGACCGGCATCTCATTCAACCTTCATCGGCGTTCGCAGGGCAACGCCCGCGCGCAGACCGGACTCGGACCCGGCGAACAGCAGACTGACGGGCCCGGCGGCATATCCTCGTTTCGCGGCCTCGGCCGCAAGCGCCACGAAAAGCGGGATCGACGCAGCGCCCACGTCGCCCCAGCAGTCGGCCGGCGCGACGAAAGCCGCCGCATCCCGGAACCGGCCCGCAGCGCGCGCCAACATGAAGCCGACCTCGTCGGCTCGATAGGTCTCTCCGTTCTGATCGCAGTAGAAGGCATCGAAGACGACCTCGCCGGCCCTGCCGCCGACCAGCAACTCCACGACCCGGCTCATCGCCCTGCCGAGGCACACGCCGTCGGTCTTTATCGGTATTTCCTCTTGGTCGAGCGCGACGGCCTCGATCATGGCGCACGGAGGCTCCCGCCGGGCGTGTGCCAGGCGGGGATGGCACAGGAGACAGGCGCCCGCCGCGGCGCCTGGAATGAATCCCCAGGCGTTGTATGGCGCATGCAGCTGTCGGTTGCTGTCGAGCCAGGACAGGGTTTCGGCATTCACGTAGCTGTCGGCGCCGACCACGGCGACCGTCGCGTCCGGCCGACTGTCGAGCCAGGCGCCGGCCTGCCTCAGGGCCGATCCGCCGCCGGCATGGCCCGCGCCGTCGCACAATGCGACCCGGATGGCCGGCACCTGCTCGGCCAGCCGAGCGGCGACCTGCCTCCCGAAATCGGACGCGAGCCCCGGCCGGGGCTCGGGCAGTGCCACGATGATCGGCACCGGTCCGTCAAGTCCCAGTTCCGATATCGCCGCGACCGCCATTTCGGCAATCGCCTCGGCCGGGTCGGCGAACCCGGCGATGCCGGGTGGCGCCGCGACGATAGCCGGCTCTCCGAGCCTGTCTTGCGCCCCTTCGAAGGCAGAGAACCCGGCGATCCCGGATCGTACTGCCGCCGCCGCCGAGGCCGCCGACAGGCCGACCGCGGTGCAGGCGCCGGTCCTGAGAACGCACATCGCCGTCACGCTTGCTCCAGTCGACGCACCCGGATCAGGCGCCGCTCCCAGACCCGTGTCTCGTTCAGCATCGTGACCTTCGCGTGGCATTCGAGGCTGGTGTGCCAGACCATCGACACTGCCAAGTCATCCGGCTCGAACACGACGGTGTGCAGCTTGGCGCGGTGCGTCGCGTCGGTCAGGTCGTCGAACGCCGTTTCGAATGCGAGCGACACCCGTGGCAAGAAGAATTCCAGCGGACCGTCGGGGTGCACGCCCTCCAGCCGCACCGCTTCGCCGCCGCGCAGGAAACCCGGAACCTGCTGGTCGGGTGGCGCCTGCTGGTGGAAGCGCGGGTCGAAATCGAGCGGCAGGAGCGGCAGCCGCTCCTTCTCCCAAGCTTCGTCGTAGGTGCCGGCGTGGCGGCTCCGCGCCGGCCAGTGCGGCGCGATGGCACCGAAGCCCGCCGGGCGTGGGCGTTCCGAGGGCGAAACGAACGGCTGCGCGGGATCCTCGATGTTGGGAAGGCGGCGGCCGTGCAACGCGGTATTCATGCCATAGCCCTGGCCGACCGGATTTTCCGCACACCAGTCGGTCGGCGCTGCCGGATCGCTGCCGGGGGCAATGCCGCCGAACGACCGGGTGTAGTCGAGCGGCATCCTCTCGAAGGGCACCGGGTCGGACATTCCCCCCAAGGTCCAGAGCCGGTCGCCGACCACCGACACGCTCTTGCGCACCGGCCCGACCGCCATGCCGACTGTCAGCCGCGTTGCCAGATGCCCGCGCGGCGCGCAGGCATGGCCGACCATCAGCACGTCCGTCGCCTGCTTCTCGTGGACGAGGTCGGAAATCGGCGATCAGGTAGCAACCGACACCGCTGCCGGCAAATTCCGGCGCAAGTTTCACCGGGTCTTGCGGCAGGTCCTCATCCCAGATCGCCTCGCGGCCCGGCACGATGCGGAACCTGGCACGGACGGCGACCAGCCATACCTCGCGCCCCGACTTGTCGCGCACCCATCCGGCATCCGCCTGGTATTGCGTTGCGTTCCTGATCTCCCACATCCGTCTCGTGCTCTCGTCGGTGTCATTCTCGTCGAGCGCGTTGCGCCGGCACTCTACACAAATTGGGCGGCCGGCGAAGCCGCCCTTTCGGTCGACCCGGACCCGTCTCGTCCAGACTTCCCGCGCGGACTAGCCGGCTGAAGTCAATGGACGTGGTCTCCCAATCGGTCGCCAGCACCCTGTCCAGCACTTCGCGTGGATCGTCCGGATCGATGTCGTAGAGGTCCGAGCGTTCCGTCCAGATGACCATCGTCTCCACCAGCTCGCCGTCGGCCGGCACGTCCGGCGCCGGCAGGTCGGCAAGGCGCATCTCCAGCTCGTCCGCAACGAGCTTGCCGTCGGTTGCCTCGAGGCCGGCTTCCGCGAGCGCGGCGAACCAGCGCTCGGCGCGCGTCAGAGCGAGCGGCGCCGCCGGCAGGACGACGGCGAGCCCGAGCGGAAAGCGCCGGCCGACCTTGTCGGCGCTCGGCAGCACGATGCCGGCGGCTGGCCCGAAGCCGGCCGGGCCGGCCAGGAAGCGCAGCGGCAGGCGGGCCGGCCATGCCGGGTCGCCGACCAGCGGAGCCAGATGACGGGCCATCCAGGCGTCGAAGCGCTGGACGAAGTCGAACGGCAGCCGCCGGCCGACGAAATCGCCGGTGGCCGGCAGCTTGCCGTAGAAGCCGGGCAGGATCAGATCTGCTGCGGGCACGAGAATCTCTTGAACATTTCCAGATTGTAGGGGTTCTCGACGCTCGCCGCCTTGAGCTCGAAATCGGCGTAGTAGCCCTTGGTGCCGAGCCTGAGGCTATAGACGTCCGACAGCGTCGTGCCGGTGAAGCGGCCGGTGCGCAGCAGCCTCAGCCAGGCCCAGCTGCCGGTCTCGCTCAGCGACACCTCGGGCGAGCCGTCGATCGGCTGGAAGGCGAGCGTGATCACGCCGGTGCCGTCCTTGCCGGGCCAGGTCATCGGCTGCGGCCGGGTGGCGTTGTTGAAGTAGACGAGGCTCTGCCCGTCGAGGTTCAGGGTGACGCGCGTGACGGTCGGCGAAAGGTCCTTTGGCTCCAGCATGAAGCTCATCACCGGCCCGGTGCCGCCGGGGAAGAGGTCGTCGCGGATGCGCCGGGCCTGCTCGAAGGCGGCCAGCGCGGCCGGGTCGAGGCTCGAAGTCCGCCCGCCATTTCCACGGCCGCGTGCGAGGTGTCGACGTAGCCGATCAGATGGTCGTTGGTGAAGGCGTCGATCAGCCCGCCCGGTCCGAACAGCTTGGCGAAGTCGGCGACGTTGACGTCGATCGTGCTGCTCCGGGGTGAAGGGATAGCGGTCGTTGAGCGCCGCTCTGGCAGAACGGCAGCACATCGGCGCGCCAGATGGCGTTGAGCTGATCGTCGACGATGCTTCCCGGCAAGCCCGCCGGTATCGCCGGCGATGCCCGCCAGCCAGTCGTCGACCGGGTCGGGCATGATGTGCGCCTGGCGGGCGACGGCGCCGGTCAGCTCGGCGAGGCCGCCCAGCTTCTTGATCTCCTCGTTGGCGTTGGGCTTGGCGAGCACCAGTTGCAGCATGGTTGGAAAGCGCGGTCAGCGCGACCACCGCCGCGTCGAGCGCCGGCGGCTGGCCGTCGACCTCGGCGATGGTGCCCTTGAGCGGCTTGAAGTGCTCGGCGACCAGCGTCGCCGGTCATGTCGACTTCGGCGGTCGCCCCGGTGCGCGGCAGAAGCTTCGCGCCCTTCTTGGCGAGCTTGCCGATCTTGCCCAGCTTGCCGAGCAGCTTGGAGGTGCCCTTCTTGGCCGCCTTGTCGTCGGCCGGCGCCTCGTCGTCGGAGCGGGTCAGCTCGGTCTCGCTGACCACCGCCGTCAGCAGGCGCTTGAGCGGCGGAGTCGGCGCTGGACAGGTCCTTCAGATTCTCGCTGGCCACGCTCAGGTCGGTCAGCGGCGCCAGCCTGAGGTCGCGCAGCATGCTGTCCCACTGGGCGATGAAGTCCTCGTAGTAGAGCTTGAGCATGTCCTGCGACAGCGCGGAGACCGAGGTTTCCGCATTCTCGGAGCAGCCGCCGGCGAACACCGCACGGTCGAGCGCGGCGTGCGCGGCCACGTCCTCCAGCCGGTCGAGGACGGCGTTCTGGAAGCCGTCATAGGTGTAGGCGCCGGGCATGCCGACGCGCAGCGTCTTGCCCGACTGGCGGGAGAACACCTTGGCGCCGTTGGGCCCGGCGAAATTGGCCGGCACCCATTCCTTGAGCTCGGCGACGGCCGGATCGGCGAGCAGCTGGTTGTAGGCGCGCTGCGGCAGCGAGATCGTGCAGACGCTCTTCTGCGCCTCGGCGACCAGCGCCGGGTCCGGAGCCGACATAGGCATCGTCGACCGCCATGCGCCGCATGGCCGCCAGCTCGTGCTCCTCGGCGGCCTCGCCGGGGAAGGGCGGTGCCACCGCATGAGCCCGGCAGGACGTTGACCCACCAGTCGCCGACGAAGTCGGGGTCCATCTGGCGACAGGCCGGTCATCATGCGATACGTCTTGAGGGCGCCGAGCAGGAATTCCGGATCGCGGATCTGCCGCCACATGCGTCGCCTTCCAGCAGCGCCACCATGCGCGGCTCCAGGATGTTGCGCAGCGCCTGGTCGTAGGCGTCGTCCTGCGCCGCTTCGAGCTCCGGCGCCGCCGAGGGACCGACGAGGTCGCGCGATACCGTCGGGCGGCGGCGACGCTGGCCGCGGCGACCGCGTCGACGGCAGCGAGCGCCACCTCGATGTCGGGGACGTCGACCGAAGCCGGGCGGCGCGGCGACGTCGTCAAGCGGCTGCTGCAAGGCCTCGAACTGGTCCGCCTGCGCCGCGATGGCGTTGCGGTTGTCGACATAGGAGAGCCCGAAGAGCGGCGACCGCCAGCAGCGCCGCCGCGGCAGATGCGGCGGCTGCGCCGCGCCAGATCCAGGTGCGGCGCCGCACTCGGCCTGCGGGTCGAAGGTGCCGAGGCCGGCCTCCTTGAAGATCACGTCGGTGAGCAGGTTGCGCAGGAAGAAGCTGCGCTTCTCGACCCGCGCCGGTCGGCGCGGCACGGCGCACGCGGCAGGCCGAAGGAGGACGACAGCGCTGCCGCCAGGCGGTCGATCGGCGCGCCCTCCTGGGTCGCCGAGGTCAGGTAGATGCCGCGCAGCCAGGCGCTGTCCTCGTAGCGGCTCTCGCCGACGATCGATTCGACGAGCAGCTGGATCGGCTCCGACAGGCTGGCGAGCTGGGCCGGAAAGCGGAAGATCTCGGCGCGGGCGGCCAGTTGGTCCTCGTTTTCGAGGCGCGGCACCAGCCGTTTCTCGAGCTCGGCCGACAGCGCCGTCACTCGCCGCCGCCACGGCCGCGGCGTCGACGCGCGCATCGACGGGGAAGGTGGCGCCCCAGACCTGCTCGCGCTCGGACCGTCGAGAGGCCGCCGAAGAACGGCTCGAAGCCGCGGATCAGATCGGCCTTGGTGAGCATCAGGTAGACCGGCAGGCGGATCTCCAGCCGCTCGTTCAGCTCGGCCAGCCGGCGGCGGATCTCGCGGCCATGGGCGCGGATCGCCTCGTCGCCCTCCGAGAGCGCGTCGATCGACAGCGCCACGATGACGCCGTTCAGCGCGCGGCGGCCGCGGTGCCGCTTCAGGAGGTCGAGGAAGCCCGCCCATTCGGCGGCGTCCACGTCGGGCTGGCTCTCCTGCTGCGACGTAGCGGCCGGCGGTGTCGATCAGCACGGCGCTCTCGGTGAAGAACCAGTCGCAGTTGCGGGTGCCGCCGACGCCGTGCAGGTCGTCCGACAGGTCGATCGGGAAGGTCAGTCCGGACTGCCGGAGCGCCGTGGTCTTGCCGGTGGCGGGCGGCCCGACGATCACGTACCAGGGCATCTCGCGCAGGAACTTGCGGCCGTCCGAGCTTGCGGCGCTTGAGCTCGTCCATCACCTCCTTGAACTTGGCGCCGACGGCGGCGACGTTCTCCTCGCCGGGCGCCGAGCGGCTTCGTCCTCGACGGGGCGGCGATCTCGGCGACGAACAGGCGGTTGGCGCGGATCGCCCGCCGCTGCGCGACGATCAGCCAGACGAGCCAGAGGATCACCAGGCGCGGCGATCATGCCGAGCCGCACGGTCTCCGACGGCGAAGGGCTCGGCGGCGCCGACGCGGACGATCGGGCCGAAGATCCAGATCGCCAGCGACAGCAGCGCGATGCCGATCAGCGTCCACAGGAAGCGCGACGTGAGCACCGCGCCAGAGAAAGCGCAGGATGAACATGTCAGAGCCTCTTCTCGATCAGCACCTCGACGCGCCGGTTCAGCGCGCGGCCCTCGCGGGTGCTGTCGTCGGCGACCGGGTCGGTGGCGGCGCGGCCCTCGGAGCGCACGCGGTCCTGGGGCACGCCGTTCTGGACGAGGATGTCGGCGATCGTCGCGGCGCGGGCCTCCGAGAGCCGCTGGTTGGTCGACAAGGGGTTGCTGCGCTGGAGCGGGACGCTGTCGGTATGGCCGACCACGGTGATGCCGCCGATCAGGTCCTGGTTCTCCAGCGATCACCTTGGCGATCGAGCCGATCAGCGGCTCGAAGCCGCCGGTGAGCTCGGCGCGCGACGACTGGAACACCTCCGGGTTGGATCCCTGGATGACCAGGCGGGCCAGCGAGACGCTCTCATTGCCCTTGAGCGCCGAGCGGGTCGCCTCCGGGCGCGGCGGCCTGGAACTCGGGCAACAGGGCGAATTCGACCGGCTGACCGGGCGGCGGCGGCTCGACCTCGCGGGACGGCGCGGGCGATCGTCGCCCGCTCGGCCGGCGGCAGCGCGCGGACCAGCGTGTCGAGCTTCTCGGCCTGGGCGGCGAGGCCGAGCGAGAGGCCGACATAGACGCCGGTGGCGAGCACCGCGGCCGCCACGCGCCATCACCCAGATCGGCACGATGAAGCGGGCGGGCTCGTCCGAGGCGACCACGCCGCGCCAGTTGGGCGACAGCGGCGCGTCCTCGGCGTCGGCATCGCGCAGGAAGCGGGCCGCGGCGACCCGCACGGCGTTGAGCGACCGGTCGCCGGCCCGGCCGGGGACGCGGTACTTGCCGCGGAAGCCCAGCGCCAGGCAGAGATATTGCAGCTCCAGCATGTCGCGGTCGCGGTTGGGGTGGCGCTCCAGCTCCTCCAGCCGCGCGAAGAACTGCGTGCCGGCGTCGACGTCGCCGCGCAGCATCACCACCAGCGGCTGGCGCGGCCAGGCGCTGGCGCCGCCCCATGGCGTGTTGAGCGCGAGATCGTCGAGCAGCGCCGCCACCGCCCAGGCCGCCTGGTCGGCGCGCGCCAGCGAGGACGCCGGCGCGCCACCGCCGCGTCGCGGCCGCGCACCAGCTCGTCGAGCAGGCGCGTGCGCAGCGTCTCGGGATTGTCGGGCGCGGTCGCGCTCTCCAGTTCCGGCGCGAACTCCAGCAGCGCGCGCGAAGGCATTGATCAAGCAGGTTCGGCGATGGCCGCTGCAGCCGCTTCGACGGCGTGCCGGCGGGCACGCGCCGGCGGCACGCCGGCGACGGTCCGGGACCGACCAGCCGGATGCGCGTGCGCTCACGATCCTCCGACAGCCCGAAAGGATCGTCCCTGCTCATCGCGTCACCTGTTCACCGAATAGCAGTCGACCTGCGGCTCGCTCGGCAGCACGCCCGAAACGCCGATGACGAAGCCCGGGGCATCGAGCAGCGAGGCCCAGTGCTCGCTCTTCTGGTCGAGCTCCAGGCAGAGCCGGTCGCCGTCATAGGGGATCTCGCGCGGCTGCGAATGCAGCGGCTTCAGCGGGATGCCGGGCAGGCGCGACTTCCACAGCGCCGTCGAACTCGCTCGGCCGCGCCGACCGTCGCCTGGTTGACGAAGATCTTGCGCAGCGCTTCCTCGGAGAGCTCCGAGCCGACGCGCACCACGATGCGGCTGCCGACCGAGCAGCTTCGGGATTGTCGATGCGCACCTTCCAGACGTTGGTCGCATGCTTCATCACCGGCAGAGCGCGCGACTTCGGCTCGACGTAGCGCAGGCTGAGGATCAGCGAGCGCAGCGTGTCGGCCAGCGCCGCGATAGGCCGGGCCGGGCGCCATGTGGTCGTAGGCGGGCAGCTCGGTCATGCGGCGCGAGCCCGGAGCCGTAGGTCGCCATGCGATCCGGCGAGCCCGGCGAGCTCGAGGAAGAGCTCGGCCGGATGGAAGACGTCCTGCGCCAGCATGTGCGACGAGCCGCGGCCGGGCCGGCGTTGGCCAGGTCGAGCACCAGCAGGTTCTCGACGCTGCGGCCGGCGCCGCCGAGCACCATCTTGCCGTGCGCCTCGGCGATGCGGTCGAGGCCGGTGATCACCTCCTGCAGGAACTGCGCGTACCAGGCGCACCGCGCCGGTGGCGAGCGCCGGCGGCAGGAAGCCGTCGTCGCAGCGCCACCCCGCCGTCGGCGCGCAGGCCCGTGATCTCGGCCACCGGCAGCGCGGTGTAGCCGCCGACGGCTCGCCCGGGCGCCAGCAGCAGCGCTTGCGGGCGGGCGATCTCGATCTCCTCGGGGTCGGCGCCGCCCTGCACCGCGTCGCGCACCCGCTCGATGCGGCCGCGGTAGCGGGCGCCGGTCGGCTCGGCATGCGCCGGGTCGAAGCTGGCGCCGCCCGGCGGCTCCAGCGGCAGCGCCAGCAGCACCGCGCCGTCGGCGGCGTCGGCGGTGATGGCCAGCGGCGCGCGGCGCGTCCATCGTCTCGGGGATGGCGAACGGGCGTGCCGTCCGGGAAGATGCCGCGCGCCGACTGGATCGCCACCTGGCCGGCCTCGAGCAGCGCCGGGTTCGAGCGCCAGCGAGCGGAAGCCGAAGGTGTGCAGCCGCCCGGCCTGCAGCGTGCCCCGCGCCATCGCCTCGAAGAAGCGGTCCTGCTGCTGGAAATGCTGGGTGCGGAGGAACAGCCCCTCGGACCACAGCACCCTGTTCGCGTCGCTCATGCTACCCTGCTCTTCATCCCTGTCGCTCGTCCGCGGCGTTCCGCCGGTCAGGCGGAAATGCCGCCGCTGCCCAGCTTTGCGTTGATGGTGACGGTCGATCCCGGCGAGACGGACTTGGTGTGCGCCAGGTGCGGCCGGTCGGCTCGCGGATCAGCGCCACCAGGCCCAAGGTCGTCGCCTCGGGCTCCACGGTGATCGTCTTGGACGCCGCTCCGCCGGGCGCCACGGCGACCTGGTCGAAGCCGACCAGGTCCGCCGCCAAGCGCGCCGGCCGCGTCGCCCTGCAGGGCGAAATAGTCGGCCGAATTGAAGGCGCCGGCGCTCTTCAGCCTGAAGATCATGACCGTCACCGGCCGATCGCCGCCGCCGGGGCCCGGGTTCATGCCGGCCTGGCCGGCGATGTTGACGGTGACCGTCGACGGCTTCGGCGGGCCGCTCTGGCAGCCGGCGCAGGGCGACGGCCCCCAGGCCCAGGATGACGTTGCGCCGGTCGATCATCGATCACTCCTCCTCGTAGGCATTGCGGAAGTCGGCGCCGACCTCGCCGAGGAAGGTCTGCTCGGCGCTGATGGCGATCTCGCGATGTCGCTTCTGGTAGAGCTCCCAGAGCTTGGCGCGGCGGCCGCCGGCAAGCAGCGTCTCCAGCAGTCGAGCTCGACTTCAGCTCCTCCTCGATGACGGCCGGATCGAAGCGGTCGATCATGCGGCGCAGCGCCGCCTGCACGCCGCGCCACGCGCCGCACGTGATGCTCGGCGAGGTCGCGCACGGCGTCCGAGATGGCCGCGTCGCGGGCCAGTGAAGCCGGGGCTGCGCTCGGCCAGGATCGTCACCAGAACATCGTCGACAGATCGGCAGGAACTTCAGCGGGTTGACGTCGGAGGCGCCGACCACCGTCTGCGGCGACGCGGGCGTTGCCCTTCTCCTCGGCGCGCTTGCGCAGGAGCTGCATCAGGCCCTGCATCATCGCCCGGTATTCGCGGCCGAACCTCTCCATCTCGGCGACCGCATCGCCGTCGGCCAGGCCGTTCGCCTCGTCGAAGCCGAGGCCGCGCAGGAAGGCGGCTTTCAGCTCGCTCTGCGCCGCCGCCGGCGAAGCGGCGGCCGGGCGGGATGGCGCGGAGCCGCGGCCTTCTTCGGCGGCGCTGCGGGCGGTGGCGCGGCCGGCGGCTCGTCCGGCAAGTTCCAGGGGGCGGGCGAAGGCCGGGCCTCGGCGGCAGGGCGGCGGTCTTCGCGCGGCGCCGGCGCCGGCGGGACCGGTGCGGGCTCCACGGGCGCCGCGGCGCCGAAGCCGAACGGATCGGCGGCGGAAGCGGGTGTCTGGCGGTCAGGACGAGCGCCTTCTGCCGGCGTGGCCGTCGGGTCCAGGCTGAACGGGTCGTCGAAGGCGATCGACTGGGCGGCCTCGCGCTCGAAGGCCCGGTAGGCCCCCGGCTCGGGCTGCTCGAAGGGGCTCGGCAGGTCCGCCGGCCGCGGCCGTCGCGGCTCCTCCTCGCTTTGCTTCGAGAAGAAATCGTCGGTGTCGAAGCCGACCGGCGGCAGCGAGGCAGGCGACCGGGGCGGCGAGCGGCGGGCGCAGCGGCGGGTGGGCGGGTCTCCGAGCGGACCGGCTGCGCCTCCTGCACGACCTCCACCCACAGCACGTAGTCGCCCAGCCGGAGGCGCATGCCATTGCGCAGCCGGGCCGAGTTTCCCGGGCCGAGCGGGCTGCCGGAATCGTCGATGAACAGGCCGCTGCTCGACGTGTCGGTGATGAAGTAGCCGTCGCGCTCGGCGGTGATCTTGCAGTGCGCCCGCGAGACGAACATGTCGGGGTCGTCGATCCGCCAGTCGGCATCCGAGCTGCGGCCGATGACGAGCTCGCCGGTCTCCAGGCGGGCCTGGCGGACCGCCTGCGAGCGTGGTCCCTGCTCGAGTGTCAGCAGCAAGGCTCATGCCTGCGGCCCCCGCCAGCTCCGGCCGCCAGCCGACGACCGTGCGCATGCGCAGGTCCTCAGCATCGCCCCTTTCGTCGGGCGGTGCAAGCCACGCGGTCCGGCCGAGCAGGGCGCCGCCGAGGCGCGCCGACGGCACGTCTTCCTTGCGCAGGACGAGGCGCACGTCGACGTCGAGCCACTCGCCGACGAGGTCGCGCACCGCGCGGCCGAGCAGCGCGAAGCCGCGCTCCGCCGGGCAGGAAGGTCAGGAAGGTCGTCGAGGTCGAGCGGGCCGAGCCGCAGCTCGACGCGGCTCTGCCGGGTGAAGATGCGCGGGCCGATCGTCGCGCTCTGCCCGAGCCGCGCATAGCTGCCGCCGAGCCGGCTCTGCAAGGCCTTCGGGACGGCGATCCATGCGGCGACGAACTCCTTGAGCTCGACGGGCACGGAGAACGCCTCGGCGACGAAGCACGGTCAGCTTCTCGGGACCGTCGACCTGGCTGGCGAGCGACGCTGCCTGCGCCAGCTTGACGCGATCGAGCTCCGGATGCGGCGCGTTGCGCGTCTCGGGGAGCCCGATGCCGGCCATCGCCTGCAGCATCGAGCGGACGCGGCCGCCGACCCCGCGCTCCACCTGCACGGCCGGATGCGCGTCGGCCCAGGCGCGGTAGAACAGCGCGATCATGCGGTGCTGCAGCATGTTGACGAAATCGAGGAAGGTGGTGTCGCTCGTCTCGCGCGACGACGCGCCGTCGAACCAGCGCTGCGACAGCCGGTCGAGCACCCAGCGCGTCAGGTGGAGCGGCAGCGGGCCCTCCGGCCCCAGAAGCCCGAGATTGTTGACGCGTCACGCGGGCGGGCGAGCCCGTCGGCGCGATCGCGGAAGGTCGACCACGTCGTCGACGGCGAAGCCCAGCCGGACATGCTGGCCGAGCCGCGCCGGCTCGCGCTCCGGCCGCCCGGAATGGCCGAAGCGGCCGCTGTCGCGCCGCTCGAGCTGGCGCAGCAGCTCGAAGAAGTCGAAGCCGGCGGACAGCGGGGCGGCGGCTCGCCTAGATCAGGTAGCGATTGCCTGGCGTCATCGGCCATGACACCTCCTCCTGACGCTGCAAGAGCCGCGTACGGGTCCGCACGAAGCCGTTGATGCCGGCGTAGCGGGCAAAGAGCCGGGCGAGCAGCGCCGAAAGAAGCAGGGCGCTCTGTCCGGCAAGCACCGACTGGTCGACGTGAAGCGTGATCTCGGTGCCGCGGCCGAAGCACATCGGCCCGTCGATCGGCAGCCTTTCGACGACGGCCCGCGACTCGAGGCGGACGATCGAGCGCACGTGGCGGGCCAGGCTCGGGTCGCCGCGGTCGGCATAGAGGTCGAGCACGGCGTGCAGCGGATCGGCGCCGCGGCCTTCGTCGGCCAGGCTGAGGAAGTTCAGCGACAGCTGGGAGACCAGCCGCCAGGCGAGCTCGTCGGCGCGCGACTCGCCCTCGGCGCCGGCCGGCAGCGCGGCCGCCATGGCGGGCTGCGGCGGGCGGAGCGCGCCGATCAGCCGGATCTCCTCCACCGGATCGCCGCTCTCCAGGCTGAGCGCCGGGGCATCGTCGAGGATCGGCAGGTCGCGATTGGTGCAGAGCGCCGTCGACCTCGATGCGCTTGAGGAGCGCCCCGACGCCATGCCGGCCGGACGAGAGAGCGCCAGGAACACGTCGTCGCCGGTGTAGGAGGTCCGCGTCATGCCCTTGCGGCGCTCGTCCTCGGCCGGCGCGGCGCGGGCGCCGCTCGACCGAATAGACCCAGCCGTCAGTGCCGGCGCGGCGCATGTCGAACAGCGCCGGGATGACGGCGTCCGGCCCGGTGGCGTCGGCGTCCTCGACGTGGGTGACGCGGTAGATCTCGAAGTCGCGCGGCCGGGTGCGGTCGACATAGACGACCTGGCGGGTCTTGCGCGGATCGAGCTCGATCACGTTGCAGTCGCGCTCGAACAGGTTGACGATCGGCGTGGCGAACAGCGCGAAGTCGGCGGGCGCGAGGTCGGCGAGCTCCGGCGCCGGGCGGCGGAACAGGAACACCAGCTCGAGCGACGTCTCGGCGCGGCGCACCAGCGGCGCGAGGCCGTCGACGCGGGCGAAATGGAAGCGCTCGGGCATGACGAAATATTCGCGCAGCAGCCGATAGCCCTCGAAGCTCTCGCGGGTCCTGCGGCATCAGCGCTTCGCCGTCGGCGATGCCGACCATCTCCGGCTGCGGCGAGCGGCGAGGGCTGGCCCTTGGCGTCGGCGCGGCCGGACAAGCCGACGCAGGGCGCCGAACACGGCGTCGAAGATCGCCGGCGCCGTGTCGCGGTTGGCGAAATGCAGGTCGAGGCGATCGAGCTGCAGCTCGGCGAGCCGGCCCTTGCCGCTGCGCTCGCAGGCCGATGCGCAGCGCGGCCTCGGCGCCGCCGCGACGGCCGATGCCCGCCGCTGACAGCGCGCTGCGGTCCTGAACATAGGACACCGACGCCACCTTGAGCGGCCACAGCGTCACGTCCTGGGCGGTGGTGAAGATGGAGCGCGTCGCCAGGCCGGGCTTGAGGCCGGAGACCAGGCGGGTGCCGCGCTTGACGACATGGCCGGCGTTCATCGTCTGCGACCTGCTTGGCCGGCTTCAGCACCGCCATGCCGGTCGCCGGCGTCGGGCGACACCAGGTCGGGATAGAGCACGTCGAGGATGCTGCGGGTGAAGCGGGAGCGCTCGGCGTCGACCTTCAGGCGGGTGCGGGCAGCCAGGAAGGCGACGCCGTCGAGCAGCCGCTCGACGTAGGGATCGGGGCACGGCACCGTGTCGAGCGAGAGGTTGCGCGCCACCGCCGGATGCATGTCGGCGAACTCCGCCGCCAGCGCGCGGATGTGGGTCAGCTCCTCCTCGTAGTATGCAAGGAAGACCCGATCCATGGTCAGAGCTCCTCGAGATCGTGTCCTGGCCAGGCCGTTGTCGAGGCTGATGGTGGTTCGGAGGCGCAGCCGCTCGGGGGTGGGGGTCATGATCAGCACGGCATCGATCTCGACCCGCAGGCCGGCCTTCTTGTCGGTGGTCGACCGTCACCTGGGTCTCGCTTTCCCGAAGCCGGGGCTCGAATACGCCGAGCACCGCACGGATCTCGCTTGCGCCAGCTCCTCGCGGTCGAAATCGCAGGCGGTGCGGCCGGAGAAGGAGGGAACGCCATAATTCACGACGCTGCGCCGCACCTCCGGAAAGTCGGCGAGCGACGGCAGCAGCTCCTGGCGCGCACTCGCCGTCGCGACAGCAGCGGCGCGAACCTCGAAGCGCTCGGTGTTGAACAGCGCCTCGATGTCGCGCCGCACCGCCTCGCGCAGGACCCGCGCCGAGACGACGATGCCGCGGCTCTCGATCTCGGCGCGGTTGCGATTGAGCACGGCGAGCCGCTGCAGGCGGCGCTTGTGGTCGTCGCTAAGCTCGGCATCCGCCGCGACGCGCACGCGCATCGCCCGCCGCAAGCGCATCGACGCGCTCGGCGCCCAGCTGGTCGGCCAGCACGCTTCTGCAGCCCGTCGATCTCCGAGGTCAGGCCAGGCAGGTCGTTGACCAGGCGGTCCCACAGGGAAGGCTGAACCGCCTCGCGCCGGGCGCGGGCGGTTCCACCTCCCTGCCGGGCTCCCGCCGCGGCGTGTCGCGTGCCTGCATCACTTGCCAACACTGACATCCATTTCCATCTCGTCGCCGCCGTCATAGGCGAAGTCGATGGTCTTGTAGGCGAAGCCGACCCGGTCCTCGATGACGTCCGGCTCCTCCGGGCTGACGTGCATCTCGTAGTTCATCACCGAGGCTTCCTTGAGCGTCACCACGAGATAGTCGCTGGTCTCGCCCTCGATGGTGCGGCGCGCCGAGAACTTCACCTCGTCGAGCTTGGTGTTCTTGAACGAGCGCCATCTTTAGAAGCGGAGAGGCTTTGTCGTATTGCTTGGCGAAGGTGATCATGCCCATGGAGACACGACCCCTGCGCGACAGGGAATTCGCGTCGAACGGGGCGACCATAGAGTATTCGACGCCGTAGACTTCGATCTCTTCCTCATGACCGTCGCGCGTGCTGTCGCCGGGAATGTCCGGAACCTTGAGAAACCCATCGATTTTCGTCCGCATTACTTCGGCCATGTTTCCTGTCCTTGGTTCTGCCATGGTCACTCTCCATTCGAACTCAAGACAACCTACTGTTTTACCGAGGGGAGCTCCGAGACGAGGCGGAGCGAGGCGTTGATCCCTTCGAGCTGGTAGTGCGGCCGGAGCGCGAAGACGGCGTTGTAGTAGCCGGGCCGGCCCTCGACGCTGGTCACCTGCACCTCGGCCGCCGCCAGCGGCCGCTTGGCCCGCGCCTTGTCGTCGGCAAAGGTCGGGTTGGCGAGCACGTAGCGGTTGATCCACTCCGTCAGCCAGATCTGCATGTCGTTGCGTTCCTTGAACGAGCCGATCTTGTCGCGCGCGATCGCCTTCAGGTAGTGGGCGAAGCGGGAGACCGGGAACAGATAGGGCAGGTTGGCCGACAGCCGCTCGTTGGACTGGGCGTCGGGGTCGACCAGCCGTCCGGCGCGGGTTTCGTCGTCCTGCAGCGAATGGGCGCCGATGAAGGCGGCGATGTCGGTGTTCTTGCGGTGCAGGATCGGCATCAGCCCGAGCTTGGCGAGCTCGGCCTCGCGACGATCGTCGATCGCCACTTCGGTCGGGCACTTCATGGCGACGGTGCCGTCGTCGGTCGGGAAGCTGTGCACCGGCAGGTTGATCACGGCGCCGCCGTTCTCGACGCCGCGGATCTGGCTGCCCCAGCCGAACAGCTTGTGGCTGCGGTTGATGTTGACGCCCATCGGAAAGGCGGCGTTCATCCAGACATACTTGTTGTGGTCGTTCTCGACCTCCTCCTCGAAGGCGAAGCCCTTCACCGGCACCGTCTCGGCGCCGTAGGGCAGCCGGGCGAGCACGCGCGGCATGGTGAGCCCGACATAGCGGGCGTCCTCGCTCTCCCGCAGCGACTGCCAGGAGGCGTAGGCCGGGTTCGAGACGATCTGCTGCAGGTCCTGCGGGTTGGGCAGCTCCTGCCAGGTGTCCATGCGGAACAGCCGTGGCGAGGCCGCGGCGATGAACGGCGTGTGGGCCGAGGCGCAGATGCCGGACAGGTTCTTGCAGCAGGCCGACGTCGCGCGGGTGGTTGGAGAACTCGTAGGCGCCGATCAGGCAGCCATAGGGCTCGCCGCCGAGCTGCGAATACTCCTCCGTATAGACCTTCTTGAAGATCGGGCTCTGGTCCCACATCTGGCCCTCATAGTCCTCGAGGGTGTCGGCCAGCTGCTCCTTGGAAAGGTTCATCACCCGGATCTTGAGCTTCTGATCCGTCTCGGTGTTGTTGACCAGATACCAGAGGCCGCGCCAGGTGCCCTCCATCTCGCGCACTTCGGGCGAATGCAGGATCTCGTTCATCTGCGCGGTCAGCATCTTGTCGATGCCGGCGACCAGCGACTTGATCGACTTGATGGCGTTGGACGAGATCGCGGTGCTTTCGGAGCGGGCCCGCGCCGCCAGCGCCAGGTTTTTCACCAGCGACTGCAGCTTGTCGCTGTCGTCCTTCTTGACCTTGAAGTCCTTCTCCAGGAGCTCGCCGAATTCGTCGAGATCGACGGCCTGGGCTTCGGCAACGGCTGCGGCTTTTTGTTGTTCAGCCATGGTTTATTCTCCTGCTTTCTGGTCGTCGTCCGTGAGCGCCTTGTCGGCGATCTGCGCAATCAACGGCTCGTTGTTCAAAAGCTGTGCGATGCGCTTCTCGGCATCCACCCGACCGTCCATGAAGCCGAGCAGCTCGACCAGCTGGCGCCGCATCTTCAGGAGCTCGGCGAGCTGCGGCACCTGCTCGGCGATCTTGTCGGGGGCGAAGTCGCCCATCTTGGTGAAGGTGAGGTCGACCGGCAGCTCCTCGTCCCGCTCCTGGCCTTCCGGCTGCGGCAGCACGTTCTTGACCCGCGCCTTGACCCGCGGCGACAGCGCTTCCATGAAGCGCGGGAAGCGGTTGGCGTCGGTTTCCACGAAGGTCCGGTCGTTGACGCTCTTTTGCGCCTCGCGTGTCTCGGACGCGCCGGCGAGGTCGGCCACCACGCCCATCACGAAGGGCAACTCGATGGTCGTCGGGCTGCCATAGGTTTCCACGTCGTAGGCGATCTGCACCCGCGGCGCGCGGTTGCGTTCGATAACCTTGGCTTTGCTTTCGGCTGGCATGGAATCTTACCTCTCATCCTTTTGCGCGGCCTTCTTGGCGTCCGGCACGCCGGCAAGAAGGCGGAACTCTTTCAAACCGGAGGGCGCGAGGTCCTCCATCAACTCCACGAAATCCATGTGCACCATGCGCCGGATGCGGCGGGCGAGGTGCGGAATCGGGCTCGACGGCTCGGTGCGGTCGTAGAAGGCGACGATCAGGTCGAGGCACTTCACCACCTCGTCGCGCGAGGCGAGCCGGGCCGGGAAGCTGCCGGGGCCAGCCGCGGCCGCCGGCGCATGGCCGCTGCCGTTGAGTGCCGCGCGGCGCCTCGGGCGCAGAAGGAGCCTCGACCGGAGCTGCCTGCGCCGCTTGCGCGGCGGCGTCGCCGCGCCGATCGAGCCCGGTGGCGGCCGCCTCGATGAAGCGCTTGAGGGCGGGTGCTGCGCCGCCATTGCCCGGCACGCGCTCGGCCAGCTGGGCATCGAGCCCGGCAAGGGCAGCAGCGGCGTCGCGGATGTCTTCGGGGAGCGTGCCGATCATGTCGGGCCGCTTGTCGGCGATCGTCTTCAGCCTGGCCAGGATGACCTCCTGCTCGGCCGCCTCGTTCTGGTCGGGGCGGTCCTTGCCGTTCGCAAGCGGCCTGCCGAGCCGTTCGAGGTCCTTGCCCTGGATGTCGCCGAAGCTGCCGGCCGAGATCAGCGTCATCCGCTGCAGGTCGGGCAGGGGCCCCTTGCGCGGGTCGGCGAGCTGGCTCAGCGCTCCCAGCCGGCGCAACGCCGCCTCGGCGGGCGGCACGCCGTCGCGAAGCTGCGGATAGACGGTGTCCCAGTGCAGCTCGAAGGTGCGGGTCACCAGGGACAGGCCCTGGGCCAGGCCAGGGAAGCCGTGGAGGTTGGTCAGCGCACGCACGACGATGACCAAGAGGCGAACGTCCCGGCCCTGGCCGTGCAGCGCTTCGGCGCGCTCGAGAACGTCGCTCCAGTCGACCGGCGGCGCCTTCTTCTTGTGGTCTTCGCGGTCGTCGCGCTCGATGCCGGTGCCGATCAGCGCTTCCAGCTCGGCGAACTTGTCGAGGTCCCGCAGGTTCACTCCCGACGGACTGTCGCCATCCAACGAGCTCAGCCAGGAAGAGAAGTCGATCAAACGAGCCCCCCGCAGCAGGTCCAGAAGGCAACCTGCCCGCAAATATCTAGCACATCGCGGCCGTCGTTCACAATTCAGTTTAGATCATAAATTCAGGTTATCTCTGGCCTAATCGTTCCGCGGCCGTCTGTGAATTGGGTCACAAAGACGATCGACAAAGTTGGTTAAAGTCGCCTTGCGAATGGTTCAAGAATAGGCTTCTTGGCCTCATCATCGCGTGGCGGACGCACAATCTGAACAACTACGGCGCATACTCTATTGGAGCTAGACCGTCCAAGAATTGAGGGCGCTTTGTCAAGTTGCCAGTTCTATGGCACGGTATCGGGGCAAGCTCGACGTCTTTCGAGCACTCCGGGGGCATATCGGCATGCAGCAGCGGCGTTCGTCTCAAAGCTTCAAGCGCAAGGAGCTGGTGAGCAAGCTCGACCCGCTCTGCCAGCGCGCCTTCCGGGCAGCCGCCGACGCCGCCAAGCTGCGCGGCAACCCCTATGTCGAGCTGGTGCACTTCATCGAGCAGCTGGTGATGTCGGAGCGTTCCGACGTGCAGATGATCCTGGCCGATGCCGGCGCCGACGAGAGCCGGATGGCGGCCGACCTGACCCGCGCCATCGACAAGCTGCCGCGCGGCGCCTCGGCCATCGAGGAGTTCTCGGACCATATCTTCCATGCCATCCAGGAGGGGTGGAGCCTGGCCGAGCTGGAGTTCCGCGAGCAGGAGGTCAGGAGCGGCCATATCCTGCTCGCTTGCCTCAAGGTGCCGGTCCTGGAAGGGCTGGTGGCCAAGATCAGCGGCGAGTTCGACAAGATCGATGCCGACGGCGTCGTCTCGCGCTTCGCCGAGGTGGCGGGCGACTCGCTGGAGGCCGGCGGCGGCGCGGCCGAAGCCGCGGCGGAGGCCGCCCAGCCGCTCAAGCGGGCGCCCGGCGGCGACTCGGCGCTGGCCAAATACGCCACCGACCTCACCCAGCGGGCGCGTGACGGCAAGATCGATCCGGTGATCGGCCGCGAGCCGGAGATCCGCCAGATCATCGACATTTTGATGCGGCGGCGCCAGAACAACCCGATCCTCACCGGCGAGGCGGGCGTCGGCAAGACGGCGGTGGTGGAGGGGCTGGCGCTCCGGGTGGCCGAGGGCGACGTGCCGCCGATGCTGAAGACCATCAGCCTGCGCATGCTGGATGTCGGGCTGATGCAGGCTGGCGCCAGCGTCAAGGGCGAGTTCGAGAAGCGCCTGAAAGCGGTGATCGACGAGGTGCAGTCCTCGGAGGTGCCGATCATCCTGTTCATCGACGAGGCGCACACGCTGATCGGCGCCGGCGGCGCGGCCGGCACCGGCGATGCCGCCAATCTGCTCAAGCCGGCACTGGCACGCGGCGAGCTCAGGACTGTCGCGGCGACCACCTGGGCCGAATACAAGCAGCATATCGAGAAGGACCCGGCGCTGACGCGGCGCTTCCAGGTGATCAAGGTCGACGAGCCGGACGAGGCGACGGCCGTCAGGATGCTGCGCGGAGTGGCGAGCGCGCTGGAGAAGCACCACCAGGTGCAGATCCTGGACGAGGCGATCGAGACGGCCGTCCAGCTGTCGCATCGCTACATCCCGGCCCGCCAGCTGCCCGACAAGGGGGTGAGCCTGCTGGACACGGCCGCGGCGCGGGTGGCGGTCTCCCAGCACGCGCGCCCGGCCGAGGTCGAGGACCTGGTCCGCAAGCGCCAGTCGCTCGAGGTGGAGGCCGGCATCATCGGGCGCGAGGCGGCGATCGGCATCGAGGTGGCGGAGCGCAAGGCGCGCGTCGAGGCAGCGCTCGGCGAGACCGAGACGGCGCTTGCCGAGGCCGAGGCGCGGTGGGACCGCGAGAAGGAGCTGGCCGCCGAAATCCTCGATATTCGCGGCCGGCTGCGCGGCGCCGGCCTGGCGCTCGACCCGGTCACCGCTGGCGCGGCAGCGCCGGCTGCCGGGGAGGGCGAAGCGCCTGTCGCAGAGGGCGAAGCGCCTGGCGCGGAGGGCGAAGCGGCCCAGCCCGTCGACCCCGAGGCCGACCTCGCCCGGTTGCGGGCGCTGATGGCCGAGCTGGCGGAGCTGCAGGGCGAGGCTCCGCTGATCCTGCTCTCCGTCGATCGCAACGCGGTGGCGGCGGTGGTTCAGGACTGGACCGGCATCCCGACCGGTCGCATGCTGACCAGCCAGACCGAGAAGGCCTTGAAGCTGGCCGAGCTGTTATCCGGCCGCGTGGTCGGGCAGGACCATGCGATGGAGATGATCGCCCGCCGGGTGCAGACCAGCCGGGCCGGGCTCGGCGCGCCCGAGAAGCCGGTCGGCGTGTTCCTGCTGTGCGGGCCGTCGGGCGTCGGCAAGACCGAGACGGCGCTGGCGCTCGCCGAGCTGCTCTATGGCGGCGAGCAGAACCTGATCTCGATCAACATGTCGGAGTTCCAGGAAGCGCATACGGTGTCGACCTTGAAAGGCGCGCCGCCCGGCTATGTCGGCTACGGCAAGGGCGGCATCCTCACCGAGGCGGTGCGGCGCAAGCCCTACTCAGTGATCCTGCTCGACGAGGTCGAGAAGGCCCATCCGGACGTCCACGAGATCTTCTTCCAGGTGTTCGACAAGGGCATGATGGACGACAGCGAGGGGCGGCGCATCGATTTCCGCAACACGCTGATTTTGCTCACCTCCAATGTCGGCTCCGAGGTGATCATGGCCGGCACCGAGGGCGGCAAGGAGCGGCGCCAGATCGACGACCTGGACAAGGCGCTGCGGCCGCCGCTGCTCAAGGTGTTCCCCGCCGCCTTCCTGGGGCGGGTCGTCACCATCCCCTATTATCCGCTGTCCGACGCCATGATCGAGGCGATCACCCGGTTCCAGTTCAGCAAGATCGCCAAGCGGCTGGCGGCGTCGCACGACGCCGAGCTGGTCATCGGCGACGGCGTCATGGCGCTCATCAAGGCGCGCTGCACGGAGATCGAATCGGGAGGGCGGATGATCGACAGCATCCTGACCAACACCTTGCTGCCAACCCTGTCGCAAGGGGTGCTCAACCGCACGCTGGAGGGCCAGAAACTGTCGAAAGTGACCGTCGGGGCGTCCGACGACGGGTTCACCTACGCCTTCGAATGACCCGGCCGGCATGCTTCACAGGGCGGCTTTTACGTCGGCACTCTGAACAACGGAGCTTTCAGACGCGCCGTCTCGTGCTATCACGGGGCAGGGCGGCCGTTCGCTTTCGTGCTAGGATTGCGCCGTCAGGTGAGGAAGAGTGACGGCTGACGATGGCCGACGACGACAAGACGCGCATTGTGCCCGACGAGGGCGTCCGTCAGGGCACCCAGCTCAACGGCATCTATGAGATCGACGAGCTGATCGCCACCGGCGGCATGGGCGAGGTCTATCGCGGCCACAACATCCAGACCGGCGACCCGGTCGCCATCAAGCTGGTGCTCAAGGAATTCGCCCGCGACCAGGCCATGCTGGCGCTGTTGCGCAAGGAGGCGCTGGTCCTCAACCACCTGTCGCACGACGCGATCGTCCGCTACCACGTCTTCACCATCGATCCGACGATCAACCGGCCGTATCTCGCGATGGAGTACGTCGACGGCCAGTCGCTCAGCGAGCGCATGCGCCAGGGCCCGTTGGACCCGTCGGATGCCTACCGGATGCTGACGCGGCTGGCCTCCGGCCTGGCGCTGGCGCACGAGGCGGGGATCATCCATCGCGACCTGTCGCCGGACAACATCGTGCTGTCGGGCGGCAATGTCGACAAGACCAAGATCATCGATTTCGGCATCGCCCGGGCCGCCAGCATCGGCGGCGGGACCTTGATCGGCGGCAGTTTCGCCGGCAAGTACAATTTCGTCTCGCCGGAGCAGCTCGGCATGTTCGGCGGCGAGGTCACCGAGCGCTCGGACATCTACAGCCTCGGGCTGGTGATCGCCGGCGCGCTGCGCGGCGCGCCGCTCGACATGAACGGCACGCCGGTGGAGGTGATCGAGAAGCGCCGCCTGCGGCCGGACCTCTCCGACATCGATCCGACGCTGGCGCCGCTGATCGAGGCGATGCTGGAGCCGCATCCGGCAGACCGGCCGCAGAGTGCTGCCGAGATCGTCGAATGGCTGCGCGAGCATGGCCAGCCCTGGCTGATGCCCGGCCAGCGCGCGCTGGGCGGCAATGGCGGCGGCCTGCCCCGCACGGATCGCCACGGCGCCGCCGCAGCGCACCGACAAGAGCAGCAGCTGGCCGAAACGCGCCGCGACCACGCCGCCGCCCCAGCGCGCCCTGGCGGGCACCGCGGCCGAGCCGCCGCGGCGCCGCCGCGGGGCGATGCTCGGCAGCCTGCTGCTGGTCCTGGCGCTGGCTGGCGCCGGCAGCGGCGCCTATTTCTCCGGGGTGCTGGACGGCTTCCTGAAGCCCCGCGAGGCTGCCGAAGACGCGACGCCGCCGCCTGTCGAGCCCGAGGCACCGCCGCCCGCGACGGCCGAGCCGACCGAGCCGGCCGCCGCTCCGCCCGCGTCCGAACCGGAGGCGACGACGACCGAACCGGCGGCACCGCAAGCCACCCCCCAACCGGAAGCCGCCGCGCCGCAGGCCGGCTCGCAGGAATGGCTCGCCGCCTTCGACGGCGGCCCGTGCTTTGCCGCCACATTTGCCGGCGGCGCGCCGGGCTCCGGCGCGATCGAGGGCTTCAGCACCTCCGACGCGCCGTTCGAACGGATGCGCCAGGCATCTGAGCGGCTCGGAGAGCCCGGCGCCGGCGGTGACCCCACGTCTCATCGCGCAAGGCCAGTGCGCGGCAGCCGATCTCGTCAAGGCGGCCGGGCCGGAGGCGATCGCCCGGGGGCCGAAGCTGACGCTTTCGACCGACCAGCTGGCATCGGGCCAGTCGCTCAAGGGCGAGCTGGCCGCCAAGCCGGGCCAGACCATGGACCTGCTGCTGATCAGCCGGGACGGCACCGTCTACAACCTGAAAAGCCTGCTGCGGACGCAGGGCGACGCCGGGGCGAACTTCAACATCAAGCTGACCGCTGGAGAAGGGCAAGGACGCCGCGCTCGGCGCCGCGCCCAACCTCATCCTGGCGCTGGCCAGCAATGGCGGGCTGCCCGCCGCCGACTTCACCGATCCCCAGAAGGCGAGCGAGCTGCTCCCCCGGCTCGCGCCAGGAGCTCAAGGAAAGGGCCGATGCCGGCCTCACCGTCGGCTATTTCCGGCTCGGCACGTGAGGCGGAGCGCTCAGTAGTCCTTCTCGTAGAAGATGCCGAGGCTGGAATCGTTGGTGCCGACGGCGCCGCGCGCCTTGAGGTTTTCGGTGATGTCGAGGTTGACGGTGCCCTTGGTGGAGCCCTGGGCGCCTGCCTCGATGCCCAGATAGACGTTGTCGGAGATGTAGCGGCCGGCGCGCACCGCTGCATTGCCCTCGCTGTCGGTCACGACGTCGAGGTCGTCGAGCCCGGTGGCGGCGCGCAGATTGGACAAGCAGCGAGGTGTTCGAGCCGCCGGCCAGCTCCGCCGCGGCGGCCGCCAGCTGGGCGATCTGGATCGGCGACAGCTCGTTGATGCCGCGGTTGAAGATCAACCGCGCCAGCACCTCGTCCTGGGGCAGGGTCGGCTGCGAGGAGAACACCACGTTGGGGTTGGAGACGCGCCCGGTAACGGTGATGAAGACGGTGATGTCGTTGCCGCCGGAGCGGGCGACGAAGTTGAGGAAGGGGTCGAGGTCGCCGACCAGCGTCACGGTGCCTTCGTCGAAGGCGATCCGCTGGCCGAGGATCGACAGCCTGCCGCGGATGAGCTGGAAGGCGCCGACCGGCTGGATGTTGGTCACCGGCCCGGTCAGCCGCACGGAGCCGCCGAGCTCGGTGTCGAGGCCGCGGCCGCGCACGAAGATGCGGCGCGGCGCGTTCACGCTCACGTCGAGGCGCACGACGACCGGGCGCGCGGTCGGCACGGGCGTGCCGTCATCGGCCTTGGCGCGGCGCAGCGTCGCCACCACGCCGGGGGGCGGGTCGATGTGGCGGACGTCGATGGCGGCAGCCCCGGCGCCGAGGTTCTCCGGCACCATGATCTCGGCGCGCTCGACGTCGATCCTCCCGGCGACCAGCGGGTCGCGACCGAGCGAGCCGGTGACGGTCAGCGCGCCGTCGAGCGTGGCGACGACGGTGTTGCCGTCGGTGTAGCGGGCATCGTCGAGCGCGATGCGGATGTTGGCCGGGAAGCCCGGCGTGGTCGAGACGGTGCCCGAAGCGGTGACGCGACCGCCGGAGCCGATCCCCGCGGAGGCGCTGCGAATGGTGATCGTCTGGCCGTCGATCGAGGCCTGCACGGCGATGTCGCGCAGCCGGACGTTGGTTTCCGGATCGACCAGTTGGGCGCCCGCCGTCGACGACCGTGCCGCGAATGGCTGGCCGCTGCAGGCTGCCGGATACGGTGGCGTCGAGCCTCACGGTGCCGGAAAGCTGGGCACCGCGCTGCGGCGAGGAAGCGGTTGGCGAGCGACAGCGGCGCCTCGCCCTTCAGCGCGATCGACAGGCCGCCGCCGGCGAGCGGAACGCGGCCGCTGGCCGACATGCCCAGGCCCTGCGGGCCGCTGACCGTCGCCGAAGCCAGCGTCAGCACGCGGCCGCCGATAGCTGCCGGACGCCTGGACGTCGAGCGGAGCCGCCCCGGCCGCGGCCAGCGGCGCGGCGGAGACGCCGGTTGCCCTGAGGTCGAAGCGGGCGGCCGGATCGGCGAGGCGGCCGGTCACCTTGGCCTGGCCGGTCAGCGCGCCGCGCAGGTCCTGGCCCGGCGCGACCGCATTGAGGGCGGCGAGCGGAAACGCCTTCAGCGCCACGTTCGAGCGCCATCTCGCCGCCGTCGAGCGGCACGGCGCCGCTCACATTGGCCGACAGGCCTTCCGGGCTCGCCACGGCGGCCGTCAGGTTGAGCGTGGTGGTGGTCGAGGTGCCGCGCGCGTCGATCGACAGCGTCCGCAGGCCGGCCGAAGAGAGCGCAGCGGCCGCGATGTCGCGGCCGGCGAGCGTGAAGGCGATGTCCGGGCGCTGGCGCGTGCCGCCGACCTTGGCCGTGCCGTCGAGGGTGCCGCCCAGCTTCAGCTCCGGCTTGATCGTGTTGGCGATGGCCAGCGGCAGGCGCTCGATGGCGAGGTCGAGCGCCAGCCTCTCCTCGATCCTGCCGGACGCCGTCAGGCGGCCGCCACCGACGTCGAGGGTCAGCGGGTCGAGGACGACGCTGGTGCCGCGGACCTCCAGGCTGGTCGGCTGGACGAGCCGCGCGGCCAGGCCGCCCTGGGCGAGCTCGAGGGCTTCGAGGCCGACGCGGAAGCCGCCCTCGAGGGGGACGAGCGCGCCCTTGACGGAGGCGTTGGTGCCGTTCTTCAGCTGGCTGGTGGCGGCGAAACCGGTGGTCTCGCCGTTGCGGACGGCGTTCGCCTGGAGCGAGGCGACCTCGATGCCGCCGGCAACGAGATCCGTCGCCTCGACGCTGCCGTTGACGACCGGGACGCCGAAAAGGTCGGCGATGGTCGCCTCGGCGTCGGCGCGGCCGAGGCGCACGCGTGTCGACCGACAGCTGCCGTGCGGTGGCCGCGACGACGGCATTCTGGCGCGTGCCGTCCGGCGTCAGCATCACATCCGCCGTCAGCGCGCCGCTGGCCTCGCCGGAGCAGCAGCGCCGCTGCCGTGGAGATGTCGTCCGCGTCGAGCCGCAGCCGGCCGTCGAGCAGGCCGTCGCGCCGCTGCGTGACGTCGCCGGTCAGCCGGGCGCCGCCGGCGGTGAAATTGAGGTCGCCGAGCCGCTTTTCGTCGGCGGTCATCGAGACGGCGGAGGCGAGCATCACGCGCACCTCTTCCAGCAGCGCGTTGCCGGTCACCTGGCCGTTGACGTCGCCGTTCTGGAGCGTGCCCTCGAAGCCCAGCGTGGCATTGCGCAGCGGTTTGCCGACCAGCGTGCCTTCCGCCACCTCGGCACCGAAGGTGAGACCGATCAGCCCGTCGGTGCCGTTGGCCCGCCCGCTGGCAGTGAGGCGGCCGGTGGCACGCTCGGACAGCAGCGCCAGATCGGCGAGCGCCATGTCGAAGCTGAAATCGGCGCGACCGGTGGCGAAGGTGCCGTCGGCGGTGAGGTCCAGCTGGTCGTTTCGAAGGTGCAGCTTGTCGGCCGTCAGGCCGGCCGTGCCGCGGGCCACGCGACCGGTGATGCGGGTCTCCCCGGCGATCAGGTTGTCGGCGGCCTTGCTGCCGATGGCGAGGCCGTCCGAGCGGCCGTCGAGCGTCAGGTCGAAGGCGCCGCCGAGCGGCTCGACGCGGCCGTTGGCCTTGAGCGACAGCGCGCCCGCCAGGTCGCGGCCGGCCAGCGCGGAGAAGGGCGCGATGCTGCCCGCCTCCACGGCGAGGTCGCCGCGGAAGGCAAGCTCGGCGATGTCGCCGGCCAGGGAAACGCTCAAGCCGTTGCCGGACAGCAGTGCCTTGGCGAGCCGCACCGGCTGGCCGGCCTTCCATTCGCCGTCGATGTCGAGCGCGATGCGCTCGCCCAGCGCCTCCTGGACGTCCGCCCGCTCGGCGACGATGCCGGTCACGGCGCCGTCGGCGGCGAAGGTGATGCGGCGGTCCGCAGGCTGCGACAGGTTTTCGGCGCGGCCGCCCATGGTGACGGCCACGGCGTCGGCGCCGAAGGTGGAGGTGGTGAGCTTGCGGACGTCGAGCGCGCCCGTCCACTCCTCGGCCGCCGACTTGCCGAAGGACAGCTTCGAGGGAGGCGCTTTCCACCGTGGTCTGGCCGCCCGGCACCGGCAGCACGACGCGCTCGTTGGCGTCATCGTCGATGGTGGCGTTCAGCGACAGGCGCTGGAGAAAGTTGTCCGCCGCGGTCTCCAGCGTGGCGGAAAGGGTGAGCGCGGCGGAGTTGAGGTCCAGCCGGTCGATGCGCAGCCCGCCGGCGTCCTTGAACAGGCCGGCTGCGGCAAGCTTGGTCTCGGCGCCGAAGAAAGCGCGGAACTGGGCCGGGATGATGCTGGCGATGGGCCCGGCGAGCTCGCTGTCGAAGCGGTAGCCGTCGGCCTCGCGACGCACCTCTGTGTGGTGCCGGTGAGCACGCGCTGGCCTGCCGCATCGAGGGTCAGCGCCAGATCGAGGTCGGAGAGCGGGCCGGAACCGTCCAGCGAAAGCACCACCGGCGGCCGCCCCTCGATCGCCAGCAGGTTGGCGACGATGCCGTTGGCCGGCTCGTCGAGCTTGAGGTCGAGATCCAGCAGCTGGGTGTCGTTGGCGTAGGTCGCGGCGAGCTTCAGCGTGCCGCCGGGGCCGTCGAGCCTGGTGATGGCGAGCTCGGTGTCGAGCGAGCCGCCGGACAGGCTGAGGCGGCCGTCGACATCGATCGCCGAGCCGAGGCCGAAGACGCTCTCGCCGAAGGTGACGCGCGGCACGTCGAGCCGGCCGAGGGTGATGGAGAGCGGTAGCTCCGGCAGCTTGAAGCCGCTGGCTTCCGGGGCGGGCAGGCCCTCGGCAGGCAGCGGCCTGCGGATCACCTCGATCTGGTCGGCGGCCAGCGTGTCGATGTCGAGGCGGCCAAGCAGCAGGGCCGACCGGGTCCAGACGATGCGCGCATTGGTGATGGCGAGCCAGACGCCCTGCCGGTCGGCGACGGTGATCGAGCCGATGGTGGCGTTGGACGACAAGGCGCCCTGGATGCCGGTGATGCGGATCTGCCGGTTGGGGCTCGACAGCTGGTTCTCGACGAAGCTCAGGAAATAGGAACGGTCCGCCTCCTCGCTGTCCTGGGCGAATGCCGGCAGCACGGCGAGAATAAGCAGGCAGAGGGCGGCGAGGAGGCGGGTCAAAACGCTTGTCCTATTCCGACATAGAAGGCGACATCGGGGTCGTCCGGTTCCGGTTCGAGCGGCACGGCCAGATCGAGGCGGATCGGGCCGAGCGAGGTATAGTAGCGCAGGCCGGCGCCGACGCCGACCTTCAGGTCCTCGTCGAAGCCCGGCCAGGAATCGGCGCCGACATAGCCGGCGTCGGCAAAGGCGACGAGGCCGATCGACGGGGTGATGCGGGCGCGCAGCTCGACCGATCCCTCGATGAGCGAACGGCCGCCGACCATGCCGAGCGGGGTCTCGACACCGATCGAGCGGTATTCGTAGCCGCGCACCGAGCCGCCGCCGCCGGCGAAGAACAGCTTGTCCGGCGCGGTCTCCGCGATCGAGCTGCCGACGAGGCTGCCGAGCTTGAGGCGGCCGGCGAGCACGATCGGGTCCTTTTCGCCGAAGCCGAAATAGGTGCGCCCCTCGGCGGTGAAGCGGGCGGCGGCGTTCTCGTACTCGAACTCGTAGAAGGGCTCCGCCAGCACCTCGGCGAAGTAGCCGCGGGTGGCGTCGAGCTTGTTGTCGCGGTTGTCGAAGGTCAGACCGCCCAGAAGCCCCACCCAGGCGAAGTCGCGGGTGCCGAAGACGTCGTCCTCGAACTGCGAATAGCCGCCGTTGAGGAACAGCCGGCCGGCCAGCTCCTCGCTGAACAGGTGGTTGAAGCCGGCCTCGCCGATGACGCCGGTCTGCGTGTAGGGGTCGAGCACCTCGCGAATGCCGTAGACCGAGGCCACGAAGTCGGTGTCGGGGGTGTAGACGCCCGGCTTGATGAAGCTGGCGCCGATCCGGTAGCTCAGCTGGTCGACCTCGAAATCGTTGCTGCCGAGCCCGGAGACCTTGGCGTCGAAGCGCAGCTGCTCGGCGCGGCCGAACAGGTTGCGATGCAGCCAGAAGGCCTCGAAGCCGGCGCCGTCGAGGGTCGAGAAGGAGCCGCCGATGCCGAAGCGGCGCAGCTTGCGCTCCTGGACGACGACGGCGATAGGCAGGCGGCCGTCGGGGCCGACCGCGTCGGCCTCCTGCAGGCGCAGCGCCCGGAACACGCCGAGCTTCGACAGCCGCTTGTTGGCGCGCTCGATGTCGTCGGGATCGTATTCGCGGCCGGGCTTCAGCCCCGTCATCCAGGCGACCCAGGCCGGATCCATGCGCTCCGTGCCCTCGACGGTGACCGTGCCGTAGCTGGCGAAGCGGTCGGGGTCGATGTCGATGGTGGCGTCGACCTTGGTGGTGTCGTGGTTGGCGGTGACCTGCCGCCTGGCCACCCGCGCCTTGGGGTGACCCTGCTCGCGCCAAGCTTCGATCGACAGCGCCTCGGCCTGGATAATCTCGCCGGAGCGGGCGACCTCGCCCGGCGCGAAGCCCTCGTCGGCGGGGTTGGCGACGCGGTCGTCGCGGCGCTGCGGCGGCGGCGCCTGGTTGATGATGCTGGTCTTGGCGAAGAGGAAGACCGGGCCAGGATTGACGGTGACGACGACCGGCGCCGGCTCGGGCACGGTCCCGTCCGGCGGGATGTTGGCCGCCTCGCGGCCGCCGACGAGGATGCTGATGGTCGGCCCGTAGCGGCCCATGCCGTAGAGCGCGGCCAGCAGCCGGCCGTAGTCGCCGCGCGCCTTGGCAAGCAGGCCGGCCGCGCCGGAGGCCGGACGCTTGCGGTCGGTCCACAGCGACGACGTCGCCTTCAGCGCCTTCTCGACGCCGCGCTCGTCGCCGGTCACCACGAACTCGACCGTGTAGTTCTGCGGCTCTCCGACCACGTCTTCAGATTCGTCCTGAGATTTCTTGCCGAAGAGATTGATTCCGAAGAGTTCGAAGGCGGCGGCATTCGAAGAGACGAGCGTCGCGGAGACCGCGGCCCAGAAGCCGATGCTCAAGAGGAGATGCCGCGACGCCGAAACTTTCACCAACACTCCCCGATGCGACAGGCCGGCACGCGACCCATCTTCATGGGGCCGGCCGGTGGCGCAAATCACGAACCATTGCACCGCGCAACGAACCGGTACGCCGCGCGGGCACGCGAAAAGCTCGCCGAGCATCGCCCCCAGCGCTGAAGAATCCCTCAACGAAAGCGTTGAGATCGCTCGCATTTTGCCGAATCCGGTAGGGATTTGTTCACCACGCTGATCCTACACAGGGGCATCGCGACAGTTTCGAGTGCTCCGCGATCGATGCCCGGAGGGAGGCAGCGGGTGCTGTCGACCAGGCAATTCCCGCCGGGCGTCGCCTTCGGGCCTTTCGCATCCGCCGACCCGCATCCCCGAGGGGCGACGCGATGCCACGCATTGGTGATTGGAGCGCCAGGCGGGGCCTGGGCTATATGCGGCCCGTGCAGGGATGCGAAGGGCGGTGCAGCGCATGGCAGTCGATATCGACTACCTTTCGGCGATGGTGGCCGGGGCGGTTTCGTTCCTCTCCCCTTGCGTGCTGCCGCTGGTGCCGCCCTACCTCTGCTACATGGCGGGCGTCTCGGTCGAAGACTTCCGCGCCGCCGCCCCCGAGGCGTCGCGACGCGGCGCCCGGCTGGCGCTTTTGACCGCCGCGGCGGCCTTCGTCCTCGGCTTCTCGACGGTGTTCGTGGCGCTCGGCGCCGGCGCCTCCACCATCGGCCGGCTGCTGCGCGCCTGGCAGGAGCCGCTCGCGATTGCGGCCGGGCTGCTGATCATCCTGATGGGGCTGAACTTCCTCGGCGTGGTGAGGATCCCGCTTCTGTCGCGCGAGGCGCGCTTCCAGGCCGAGGCCCGGCCTGCCAGTCCGCTTGCCGCCTACGTGATGGGGCTTGCCTTCGCCTTCGGCTGGACGCCCTGCATAGGCCCGGTGCTCGGGCCGATCCTGACGCTCGCCGGCGGTCGCGAGACGATGGGCGAGGGGGCGCTGCTGCTCGCCGTCTACTCGCTCGGGCTGGGCATTCCGTTCCTGTTGGCGGCGCTGTTCTCCGGCGCCTTCATGCGCTTTTTGGCGCGGTTCCGGGTGCATCTCGGCCGCGTCGAGAAGGCGATCGGCGCGCTCTTGGTGCTGGCCGGGCTGTTCTTCATCAGCGGCGGCGTGCAGGCCTCGGCGTACTGGCTGCTGGAGGCGTTCCCGGCGCTCGGCCGGCTCGGCTAGGCTTACCGGCACGGTCTTGACTTCGCTCACGCTCCACCGTACGAATGGGCAATTCACTCACAGCGGGAATCCCATGCTGAACTCCGCAACCTATGCGATCGTCTCTCCGGACGCCGCCTTCGTTGCCGCGATGGTCCTCGAGGACGGGGCCTACAACGTCTGGGTCCGGGATGCCGCTGGGGGGACGCCGAGGCAGGCGACGGCGTTTCGATCGGCCGAACTGAGGATGATCGACTGGTGCATGGATTCGCGCACCGTGATCTGCTCCACCGATCCCCAGGCGGATGAGAACCTGCAGCTCCTGGCGGTGTCGGTGGCCGACGGCGCCACGCGGCTGTTGTCTGAGCCGGGCTACCAGACGCGCCTGCTCGAGATGGATCGGGATTGCCCAGATCATATCGCCGGCTCTGCAAACGATCGAGATGCGGCGATCTTCGACGTCTACCGCGTCGACATCCGGACCGGCCGACGGGAGGTTTTGCTTTGCAACGACCAGGACCAAATCGATTTCGTCGTCGATCGGTCGCTGCGGGTACGGGCAGCATCGCGTCTCGACGAGGTCGGCAACCGCATCGTTTCGCTGTACCGCGACCAGGCCGTCTTTCACACCTTCGAGATCGCCGCCGAAGACGCCATGACGAGCTGGCTGAGGGCACCGGTCGACAAGGAAGGCAGGTTCTGCCCGTTCATCAATTCGGCGGGTCGGGACACGAGCCGGCTGGACTCGCTCGACCTGGCGACGGGCGAAATCGTCTCGACGGACCATGGGCGACCCGGCGTCGATATCGCCTGGTTCTCTGCGCCGCCGTCGAGCGGGCTGCCGGACTGCTACTGCGTGGAGCGGGAGAAGCTCGCATGGTTCGCCATCGCCCCGGAGCTGCAAGAACCGCTGGCGGACCTCGAGCGACGCCTTGGCTGCTTCGAGATCCAGTCGCGCTCGGACCTCGATTGCCTGTGGACCGTGAAGCGCCGATCCTCCGGCCATTTCCCCGCCTACTATCTTTACGCACCGCGCAGCGGGACGCTGTCGCTTTTCGGCGAATACCGGCCAAAGGACGAGCCCGAGCCGCTGTCGCGAACCTACCCCTTGGTGCTGAAGAGCCGCGACGGGCTGGACCTGGTCAGCTACCTGACGGTGCCGCATGCCGACGACCGCAGCTCGGACGACGGCGTCGTCTCGACGGCGCGACCGCTGCCCATGGTCGTTGCCGTCCATGGCGGCCCCTGGTGCCGCGACGGCTATTACTATTCCTCGCAGGACCAGTGGCTGGCGCGCCTCGGCTGCGCCGTCCTCAGGGTCAATTTCCGCGGCTCGGTCGGCTTCGGCAAGCGGTTCACGAACCTCGCCAACCACGAGTATGGCGGACGGGTCACCGATGACATCGTCGACGCCTTCCGAGAAATCGCCGACCGTCAGCTCTGCGATCCGCGGCGGACGGCCATCATGGGCGAGTCCTTCGGCGGCTTCCAGGTCCTGTCCTGTCTCACCCGCTATCCCCGGACCTTTGCCTGCGGCATCGATCTCTATGGCATGTCCAACCTGGCGACCCTCATCAGCAACGCGCCGCCGCAATGGCGCCGCGCGATCAAAGGCCTGTGGGCCGACCGGATGGGCGACCCGACGACGAAAGAGGGCCGCAAACTCCTGGCCGCGCACAGCCCGCTTCTCAAGGCCGATCTGATCGAGCGCCCCCTCCTCATCTTCCACGGGGCACGGGACCGGCGGGTGAGGGAATCGGAATCGCGGAAGATCGCCAAGAAACTGGAGTCGCCGGGCGCTCCGGTCGTCTACGGCCGGTTCCGCAACGAGGGCCATGGATTTTACGAGGCGGACAACCGAAAGACCTTCAAGGATGTCGTCGCTGCTTTCCTCAGCCGCTGGATCGGGGTTCCGGACGAGCCGCCGCCAATCGAAAAGAACCCGAATTTTCGCTTCGTCTGCGGCGGCGAGTTGATGGAGACGTGGCAGGTAGGCTTGCCCCCGCTCGCCCCAGCCTCCTCCGATTGGCCACAATTGGAAGGGAATCGGTCGATCTGATAGGTATCGATCCGAAGCCTTCCTCACGCTGGACCGTTCATGACCCATCGAAGCTGCCTGTCGATCATCCTCGCCGCCGGCGAGGGCACCCGTATGAAGAGCGCCGAGCCCAAGGTGCTGCACCGCATCGGCGGCCTGCCGATGATCGCTCACGTGGCGGCGGCGGCGCGCCAGGCCGGAGCGGAGAGCGTGGCGCTGGTGGTCGGCAGCCAGGGCGAAGCGGTGGCCGCGGCGGCGCCGGGCGCCGAGCCGTTCACGCAGGCGGATAGGCTCGGCACGGCGCATGCCGTGCTGGCGGCGCGCGACGCCATCGCCCGCGGCCATGACGACGTGCTGGTGCTCTACGGCGACACGCCGCTGGTCGATCCGGACGACCTCCGGGCGGCGCGCGCCAGGCTCGCCGAGGGCGCCGCGGTGGTGGTGATCGGCTTCCGGCCGCCCGATCCGGCGGGCTACGGACGGCTGATCGAGGCCGAAGGGGCGCTGCTGGCGATCCGCGAGGACCGCGATTGCACGCCGGAAGAGCGGCAGATCGGCTTTTGCAATGCCGGGCTGATGGCGATCGCCGGCAACCAGGCGCTGGCGCTGCTTGGCGCCGTCGGCAACGACAACGCCAAGGGCGAGTTTTACCTGACCGACCTGGTCGAGATCGCTCGCGCGCGCGGGCTCGAGGTGGTGGCGACCGAGGCGCGCTACGAAAGCGTGCTCGGCATCAACAACCGCGTCGAGCTCTCCGAGGCCGAGGCGATCTGGCAGACGCGGCGGCGGCGGGCCATGATGATGGCCGGGGTGACGCTGACCGCGCCGGAGACGGTGTTCTTCTCGCACGACACCGAGATCGGGGCGGAGACCTTGGTGGAGCCCGGCGTGTTCTTCGGGCCCGGCGTCAGGGTCGGCTCGGGCGCCAAGATCCGCGCCTTCTGCCATTTCGAGGGCGCCACCATCGGCGACGGCGCCGAGGTCGGGCCGTTCGCAAGGCTGCGGCCGGGGGCCGAGCTCGGCGAGAAGACCAAGGTCGGCAATTTCTGCGAGGTCAAGAAGTCGGTGGTGGAGGCGGGCGCCAAGATCAACCACCTCACCTATGTCGGCGATGCGCTGGTGGGCGCCAAGGCCAATATCGGCGCCGGCACGGTCACCTGCAACTATGACGGCATCAACAAGTTCCGCACCGAGATCGGGGCGGGCGCCTTCATCGGCTCCAACACCTCGCTGGTGGCGCCGGTGCGCATCGGCCGCGGCGCCTATGTCGCCTCGGGCAGCGTCATCACCGAGGAGGTTCCCGACGAGGCGCTGGCCTTCGGGCGGGCCCGGCAGAAGAACCTCCCCGAGCGGGCGAGGGAGCTACGCCAAAGGCAGGCGTCGATGGCGAGGAAATGATCTTTTGTCGGTAACGTCTTCGCAAAGGGCGCATGCCATAGTATTGGCTCGCCGCAAACGGGCCGGGCGCCGAGGTCGAGGTAAGCGATAAATGTGCGGAATTGTCGGAATCGTCGGCCATACGCCGGTCGCGCCGCTGATCGTCGATGCCTTGAAGCGGCTCGAATACCGCGGCTACGACTCGGCCGGCGTCGCGACGATCGAGCGCGGGTCGCTGTCGCGGCGGCGGGCCGAGGGCAAGCTGGTCAATCTGGAGCGGCTGCTGTCGAGCGAGCCGCTCGACGGGCTGATCGGCATCGGCCACACGCGCTGGGCCACCCATGGCGTCCCCAACGAGACCAACGCGCACCCGCATTTTTCCAACGGGGTGGCGATCGTCCACAACGGCATCATCGAGAACTTCGCCGAGCTGCGCGACGAGCTGTCCAAGGACGGCTACGGCTTCACCTCGCAGACCGACACCGAGGTGGTGGCGCATCTGGTCGCCCGCGAGCTGAAGGGCGGGGCCGCGCCGGCCGATGCCGCCTTCCGCGCGCTGAAGCGGCTGGAAGGCGCCTTCGCGCTGGCCATCATGTTCCAGGGCGACGAGGACCTGATCGTCGGGGCGCGCAACGGCCCGCCGCTGGCGGTCGGGCATGGCGAGGGCGAGATGTTCCTCGGCTCCGACGCCATCGCGCTGGCGCCCTTCACCAGCTCCATCACCTATCTGGAGGACGGCGACTGGGCCGTCGTGCGGCGCAACCAGGTGCAGATCTTCGACATGACGGGCGAGCCGGTCGAACGCCAGCGGCAGCAGTCGATCGGCACCAGCTTCCTGGTCGACAAGGGCAACCACCGGCATTTCATGGAGAAGGAGATCCACGAGCAGCCGGAGGTGATCTCGCACACGCTGGCGCACTATCTCGACTTCACGGGCGGCGCGGCGAAGCCGTTGCCGCTGCCGTTCGACTTCGCGACGCTCGACCGGCTGGCGATCTCGGCCTGCGGCACCGCCTATCTGGCGGGGCTGGTCGGCAAGTACTGGTTCGAGCGGCTGGCGCGGCTGCCGGTCGACATCGACATCGCCTCCGAGTTCCGCTACCGCGAGATGCCGCTTTCCAAGAACAGCGCGGCGCTGTTCGTGTCGCAGTCGGGCGAGACCGCCGACACGCTGGCCTCGCTGCGCTACTGCCGCAAGGCGGGGATCCCGATCGGCGCCATCGTCAATGTCCGCGGCTCGACGATCGCCCGCGAGGCCGACGTGACGCTGCCGACGCTCGCCGGGCCGGAAATCGGCGTCGCCTCCACCAAAGCGTTCACCTGCCAGCTGTCGGTGCTGGCAGCGCTCGCCGTGCGTGCCGCCGCCGAGCGCGGCACGGCAAGCCCGGACGAGGTGAAGGCGATGGTGCGCCAGCTCTCCGAGACGCCGCGCTTCGCCAGCCAGGTGCTCAAGCTGGAAAAGCAGATCGAAAAGGTCGCGCACCAGCTCGCGCAGGTCCGCCACGTGCTCTATCTGGGGCGCGACACCAGCTATCCGCTGGCCATGGAAGGGGCGCTGAAGCTCAAGGAGATCTCCTACATCCATGCCGAGGGCTATGCCGCCGGCGAGCTCAAGCACGGGCCGATCGCGCTGATCGACGAGGCGATGCCGGTGATCGTCATCGCGCCGCACGACCGGGTCTTCGACAAGACCGTCTCCAACATGCAGGAGGTCGCGGCGCGCGGCGGCAGGATCATCCTGATCACCGACCGCAAGGGCGCCGCCGCGGCGGGCGTCAAGACGATGGAGACCATCGTGCTGCCGGACGTGCCGGAGCTGATCGCCCCGCTGGTCTATGCGCTGCCGATCCAGATGCTCGCCTACCATACGGCGGTTTTCATGGGCACCGACGTCGATCAGCCGCGCAACCTCGCCAAGTCGGTGACGGTGGAATAGGGGCCGCTGTCGCGCCAGCGTCACATTGGGCACTTCAAACAGGGCGGCCACCGCACTAGCTTGAATGGCGGCGCACCCCGCGCGTGAAGGGCCAGATGTCGAAATCCGTCACCTCCGTGTCCGGCATGATGCGCCTCAGGAATTATTTCCTAACCGGCATCATCGTCGCTGCGCCGCTCGCCATCACCGCCTATCTGACGTGGACGGTGATCCACTGGGTGGATTCGTGGGTCAAGCCCTACATCCCCGCCGCCTACAACCCTGACAGCTACCTGCCTTTCGCGGTGCCGGGCTTCGGGCTCATCGTGGCGCTGGTGATGATCACGCTGATCGGCTTCATCACCACCAACATCATCGGCCGCTCGATCCTGTCCTATGGCGAGCGCCTGCTCAACCGCATGCCGCTGGTGCGCAACGTCTACAGCGGGCTGAAGCAGATCTTCGAGACCGTGCTGGCGCACCGCACCGAGCTGTTCAGCCGGGTGGGGCTGTTCGAATATCCGCGCAAGGGGGCATGGTCGATCGTCTTCATCGCCGCGCAGGAGGACAGCGAGATCAACCAGGCGCTGTCGGAGCGCGAGGGACGGACCATCGCGGTGTTCAGGCCGATCACCCCCAACGTGACCACCGGCTACCTGCTCTACGTGGCCGAGAAGGACGTCATCCCGCTCGACATGACGGTCGAGGATGCGGCCAAGCTGATCATTTCGGCCGGGCTGGTCGGGCCTGAATACCGCAACAGGACCAGGCTGTTGGCCGAAGAGGCTCTGGCAAAGCGCGAGATCGAGGACGAAGCGTCCGACCTCGATCAGCCGGCGCGCAACAGGCGCACGGCCTCGTCGCGGCCGAAGAGATAGAGCAACAGCCGCACGGCGCGTCCGCGCTCCGAGGTGAGGTCGGGGTCGCGCTGCAGCAGCAGGCGGGCGTCGTCGCGCGCGACTTCAAGCAGATCGGCGTGGAACTCGATGCGGGCGACCTGGAAGCCAGGCGTGCCCGACTGGCGGGTGCCGAGCAGCTCGCCTTCGCCGCGCAGGCGAAGGTCCTCCTCCGAGATCAGGAAGCCGTCCTCGGTGTCGCGCATCACCTCGAGGCGGCGGCGGGCGGTCTCGCCGAGCGGCTCCTGGTAGAGCAGCACGCAGGAGCTCGGCCTGTCGCTGCGGCCGACCCGGCCGCGCAGCTGGTGCAGCTGGGCGAGCCCGAAGCGTTCGGCATGCTCGACGACCATGATGGTGGCGTCGGGCACGTCGACGCCCACCTCGATGACCGTGGTGGCGACCAGCAGCCGCGTCTCGCCGGCCTTGAAGGCGCGCATTGCGGCGTCCTTCTCGGTTCCCTTCATGCGGCCGTGGACCAGGCCGACGGCGCCGTCGAACAGCGGCGCCAGCATTTTGGCGCGGTCCTCGGCGGCGGTCAGGCGGACCTCCTCCGATTCCTCCACCAGCGGGCAGATCCAGTAGATCTTCTGGCCGGAGGCCACCGCGTCCTGAAGCCGTCCCACCAGCTCGTCGAGGCGCGAAAGCGGCAGCGTCGCGGTGCGGATGGGGCGGCGCCCGGCCGGCTTCTCGGTGAGCCGCGAGACGTCCATGTCGCCGAAGGCGGTGAGCACCAGGGTGCGCGGGATGGGCGTGGCGGTCATCACCAGCATGTCGGGCGCCGTGCCCTTGGCGGTGATGGCCAGCCGCTGGTGGACGCCGAAGCGGTGCTGCTCGTCGACGATGGCGAGCACCAGGTCGCGGTAGGCGACGGCCTCCTGGAACAGCGCGTGGGTGCCGACGACGATATGGATCGAGCCGTCCGCCAGGCCGGACAGCACCGCGGCGCGCTCGCGGCCCTTCTCGCGGCCGGTGAGCACCGCCGTCGTCAGCCCCGCCGCCTCGGCCAGCGGGGCGATGGTCGCCAGGTGCTGGCGGGCCAGGATCTCGGTCGGCGCCATCAGCGCCGACTGGCCGCCGGACTCGGCGGCGCGCGCCATGGCGAGCAGCGCCACCACCGTCTTGCCGGCACCGACGTCGCCCTGGAGCAGGCGCAGCATGCGCTCCGGGCGCTCGAGGTCGGCCTCGATCTCGGCCAGCGCCGCCTGCTGGGAGGCAGTGAGGCGGTAGGGAAGCGCGGCAGCGACCTTGCCCACCAACGCCCCGTCGCCCGCCAGCGGCCGGCCGGAGAGCCGCCGCGTGCGGGCCCGGACCAGCGCCAGCGACACCTGGCCGGCGAGGAACTCGTCATAGGCGAGGCGCCGCCAGGCCGCCCCCTCGGGCGACACGTCGAGGGGGTCGGCGGGATGGTGGAGGCGGCCGAGCGCGCTGGCGAAATCCGGGAAGGTGTGCCGGGCGAGGCCGTCGGGCGCCTGCCATTCCGGCAGTTCGCCGACGCGGTCCAGCGCCTGGCCGACGGCGCGGCGCAGCGTCTTCGGCGACAGGCCGGCGGTGAGCGGATAGACCGGCTCGACCAGCGGCAGCGCCTCGGAGGACCCTGCTGCGGCCAGATGGTCGGGATGGACCATCGTCGGGCGGCCGTTGAAGAGCTGCATGCGGCCGCTCGCCACGACCCGTTCGCCGACCGGCAGCGTCCTCGCCAGCCAGTCCGGCCGCGGATTGAAGAAGGTCAGGGCGATCTCGCCGGTCTCGTCATGCGCCAGCACCCGGTAGGGCACCTGGCGGTTGCCGCGCGGCGGCGGCTGGTGACGGTCGACCGTCAGGTCGAGCGTGACGATCGCGCCATCCTCGGCATAGGCGATGCCGGGCCGGTTGCGGCGGTCGATCACCCCGTGCGGCAGAGTGAACACCAGGTCGCTGGCGCGCGCCGGCCGGCTGGAGAGGTCGGCCGGGACCACTTTCTCGATCAGGCCGGCGACCTTGGGCCCGACGCCGTCGAGCGAGGTCAGCGGCACGAACAGCGGGTCGAGGAGGGAGGGGCGCATGGCGGTCCAATCTATGCAGCCGCGATCGTCATGCAAGGCTGACAGGCGCCGTCTTCCACGCTATAGGCGCGGCTCGATGCGGGAGATCGACAGATGAGCGGGGGCGGCGACGATGGCGGGCAAGCGGAGAAGCGACGGCGCAAGCTCGCCTTCCGGTCATGGCACCGCGGCATGCGCGAGGCCGACCTCATCCTCGGCCCCTTTGCGGACGCCGAGCTCGGCGTCTTGACCGCCGCCGAAATCGACCAATATGAGAGGCTTCTCGAAACGCCCGACACCGAACTCCTGCCCTGGCTGACCGGCGAGCGCGCTCTGCCGGCAGACGAGCGCCAGGGCATTCTGCTCCGCATCCGGGAATTTCTCCGCAGCTCCACCCAAAACCGAACAGACAGATGAGCCTCATCGATCCCATCGGGCTTCAGCCCGGCCGTGCCGGCCGCATCCTCGTCGACGGCGTCGCCGATGGCTACGAAGCCTTCGCGCTGGCGGAGATTTCGCGCGCGCTGGCCGCCGGCGGACCGGCGATCTTCGTCGCCCGCGACGGGCAGCGCCTGCCGCAGATCGCCGAGGCGCTCGCTTTCGCGGCGCCGGAGCTGCCGGTGCTCGACTTCCCGGCCTGGGACTGCCTGCCCTACGACCGCGTCTCCCCCGGCGCCGACGCGGCGGCGCGGCGGCTCGACGCGCTGGGCTCGATGGCGGCGCTGGTCCGGCAGCCGCACCGGGCGGTCATCCTGACCACCGCCAACGCGGCGCTGCAGCGCATTCCGCCTGCCGAGGCGATCGAGGCGCAGACCTTGCGGGCGCGGGCCGGCAACCAGATGGACATGAACGGGCTCGCGGCGCGGCTCGAGACGGCCGGCTTCGAGCGGGTTTCGACGGTGCGCGACGTCGGCGAGTTCGCGGTGCGCGGTGGCATCCTCGACCTCTTCGCGCCGGGTGCGGCCGAGGCGCTGCGCCTCGACTTCTTCGGCGACACGCTGGAATTGGTGCGCGCCTTCGACCCGGCGACGCAGCGCACCACCGGGCAGCGCAAGCAGCTCTCGCTGCAGCCGATGAGCGAGGTGACGCTGACGCCCGAGGCGATCAGCCGCTTCCGGCGAAGCTACATCGAGGCGTTCGGCGCTCCCTTGCGGGACGATGCGCTCTACGCCGCGGTGAGCGAAGGCCGGCGCTTCGCCGGCATGGAGCACTGGCTGCCCTTCTTCTACGAGCGGCTGTCGACCCTGTTCGAGCTGCTGCCGGAGGCGCCGGTCGTGTTCGACCACCTCGCCCGGGAGGCGATCGGCGAGCGCCACGAGCTCATCGTCGACTACTACGAAGCGCGCCGGCGCAGCGCCGGGAGCGGGGTGAAGGACGCCGTGCCCTACAGGCCGGTGGCGCCGGACCTGCTCTACCTGGCGCCCGACGACGTCGAGGCGGCGCTGGCCGGCCGGGCGGCGGTCGAGATGACGCCCTTCGACGCGCCCGACGCGGGCGGCGTCGCGGTGCGCCATGCCGGCGCCCGCCAGGGTCGCAGCTTCGCCGAGGAGCGCCAGGACCCGTCGGCCAACGTGTTCGATGCCGCGGTGACGCATGTCGGCGAGGTCCGGGCGGCGGGCCGCCGGGCGCTGATCGCCGGGTGGACCGAAGGCTCGCTCGACCGGCTCACCCAGATCCTGGCCGAGCACGGGCTGGGAAACCTGGCGCGGGTCGACACGCTGGAGGCGCTGGAGCGGCTGGAGCCGGGGCAGGCGGGGCTTGCCGTGCTGCCGCTGGAGCAGGGCTTCGAGACGGCGCGGCTGGCCGTGCTGGCGGAGCAGGACATTCTCGGCGACCGGCTCGTCAGGCGCTCGAAAAAGCGCAAGCGAGCCTCCGACTTCATCGCCGAAGTGTCCTCGCTGGCCTCCGGCGACATCGTCGTGCATGCCGATCACGGCATCGGCCGCTTCATCGGGCTGAAGACGATCGAAGCGATGGGCGCGCCGCACGACTGCCTGGAGATCCACTATGCCGGCGACGACCGGCTGTTCCTGCCGGTCGAGAACATCGAGCTTCTGTCCCGCTACGGCTCGGAGGCCGCGGAGGCGACGCTGGACAAGCTCGGCGGCGGCGCCTGGCAGTCGCGCAAGGCGCGGCTCAAGAAGCGGCTGCTGGAGATGGCCGGCCAGCTGATCCGTATCGCCGCCGAGCGGCAGATGCGCGAGGCGCCGGCCCTGGTGCCGCCGGAGGGCACCTATGGCGAGTTCGCCTCGCGCTTCCCCTACGAGGAGACGGACGACCAGCAGACCGCCATCGACGCGGTGCGCGACGACCTGGCGGCGGGGCGGCCGATGGACCGGCTGATCTGCGGCGACGTCGGCTTCGGCAAGACCGAGGTGGCGCTGAGAGCCGCCTTCATCGCCGCGCTGGAGGGCTTCCAGGTGGCGATCGTCGTGCCCACCACGCTGCTTGCCCGCCAGCACTTCAAGACCTTCTCCGAGCGCTTCGCGGGGCTGCCGGTCGTGGTGCGGCAGGCCTCGCGCCTGGTCGGCGCCAAGGAGCTCGCCGAGACCAAGAAGGGGCTCGCCGACGGCACGGTCGACATCGTGGTCGGCACGCACGCGCTGCTTTCGGCGGCGATCTCGTTCAAGAACCTCGGCCTGCTGGTGATCGACGAGGAGCAGCATTTCGGCGTCAAGCACAAGGAGCGGCTGAAGGACCTGAAGAACGACGTGCACGTCCTGACGCTCTCGGCGACGCCGATCCCGCGCACCTTGCAGATGGCGCTGACGGGGGTGAGGGAGCTGTCGCTCATCGCCACCCCGCCGGTCGACCGCATGGCGGTGCGCACCTTCATCTCGCCGCTCGACCCGCTGGTGATCCGCGAGACGCTGCTGCGCGAGCGCTATCGCGGCGGGCAGAGCTTCTACGTGGTGCCGCGCATCGCCGACCTGGACGATATCCGCAAGTTCCTGGCCGAGCAGGTGCCGGAGCTCAAGGTCGGGATAGCGCACGGCCAGATGCCTCCCGGCGAGCTCGACGACATCATGAACGCCTTCTACGACGGCCAGTACGACGTGCTCTTGTCGACGACGATCGTCGAATCCGGGCTCGACATCCCGACCGCCAACACGCTCATCGTGCACCGCGCCGACATGTTCGGCCTGGCCCAGCTCTACCAGCTGCGGGGCCGCGTCGGCCGTTCCAAGCTGCGCGCCAACGCGCTCTTCACCTTGCCGGCCAACCGCAAGCTGACCGACACGGCCGACCGCCGGCTCAAGGTGCTGCAGTCGCTCGACACGCTCGGCGCCGGCTTCCAGCTGGCCAGCCACGACCTCGACATCCGCGGCGCCGGCAACCTGCTCGGCGAGGAGCAGTCCGGCCACATCAAGGAGGTGGGGTTCGAGCTCTACCAGCAGATGCTGGAGGAAGCGGTGTCGGAGATCCGCGGCAGCGGGCCGGCCGATGCCGCCGGCGACTGGTCGCCGCAGATCACCGTCGGCACCGCGGTGATGATCCCGGAGGCCTACGTGCCGGACCTGCAGCTCAGGCTCGCGCTTTACAGGCGGCTCGGCGAGCTGGAGACGCCCGAGGAGATCGACGGCTTCGGCGCCGAGCTCATCGACCGCTTCGGCACGCTGCCGGAGGAGGTCGAGCACCTCCTGAAGATCGTCTACATCAAGGCGCTCTGCCGAAAGGCGAATGTCGAGAAGCTCGACGCCGGACCGAAGGGCGTCGTCATCCAGTTCCGCAAGCGCGAATTCGCCGACCCGGCCGGGCTGGTGCGGTTCATCGGCGAGCAGGGCTCGCTGGCCAAGATCCGCCCCGACCAGAGCGTGGTGTTCATCCGCGACTGGCCGAACGCCGAGAAGCGGCTGTCCGGCGCGGCGGTGGTGATCACCCAGCTGGCGCGGCTGGCGGAGAAGGCGGCGGCGTGAGCGTACCGCCCGGTACGCTCAGGTTTTCGCCGCAACCTGCCGCAACGCATCGGCGAGCGTTTCGGCGGCCTGGGCGCCCATCACCGCATAGCGGCCATCGAGCAGGAAGCAGGGCACGCCGGTGACGCCCATGCGCTGGGCGGTGGCGATCTCGGTCCGCACCGCCTCGCGGTCGGCGTCGGTCGGCAGCAGCGTCTCGACCACCGCGCGGTCCATGCCGCTGTCGGCCGCCGCCTCGGCGAGCACCGAGGGATCGCCGATGTTGCGACCCTGCTCGAAATTCATTTTGAATAAACGTTCAACCAATGCGTTCTGGATCGCGCTGCCCGCAGCACCCGCCCAGCGGATGACGCGGTGGGCGTCGAGCGTGTTGGGCGCGACTTTGATGGCGTCGAAGTCGAAGGCGATGCCCTCGGCCTCGCCGAGCGGCAGGATGCGGGCGTGGATGTCGCGGATCCGGTCTTCGCTGCCGAACTTGGCGAGCATGTATTGCCGCCGGTCCATGCCGCCTTCCGGGATGGTGGGGTCGAGCTGGAACGGGCGCCAGCGGACCTCGACGTCGAGCTCCGGCACCGCGGCGCGCGCCGCCTCCAGCCGCCGCATGCCGATGTAGCACCACGGGCAGACCACGTCCGAGACGACATCGACGGCAAGCTTTGCGGCGGGTCCGGTCACGGCGAGGCCTCCTTCTGCGACGGCGCATGCCACCAGGTCGGCAGCTGGGCGCCGTAAAGCGGCACGGCGTCGGGCCGGCCGATGCGGCTCCAATGGGCAATCCACTGCGCAGGCTTGAAATAGAGCGGCACGACGTAGGCGCCAGACAAGAGCACCCGGTCATAGGCGCGCACGGCGTCGACGAATTCGGGGCGGCTCCTGGCATTGATCAGCGCGTCGATCATGGCGTCGACCGCAGGGTCGGCGACCCCGGCATAGTTGAAGGTGCCGGGGGTGTCGCGCGAGGCCGAGCCCCAGCGGGCCACCTGCTCGACGCCCGGCGACAGCGATGCCGTGTAGAGGAAGGGGACCATGTCGAAGTCGTAGTCGATCAGCCGCCGCTGGTACTGGGCGGCGTCGACGGAGCGGATCGACACCGCGATGCCGAGCCGCTCCAGGGTGCGGCGCCAGGCCATGGCGAGCTGCTCGTTCTCGCCGCCCTTCAGCATGATCTCGAAAGCCACCGGACGGCCGTCGGGGCCGAGCAGGCGGCCCTCCTCGATGGCGTAGCCGGCGGCCTTCAGGCGTTCGAAGCCGGCGCGCAGGAAGGCGCGGTCGCGGCCGGTGCCGTCGGATGGCGGCGGCTGCCAGCCTTTTTCGAGGATCGCCGGCCGCACCGCGTCGGGGAAGGGGGCGAGCAGCCGTCGCTCGCCGTCGCTCGCCGGCCGGTCGCGGGTGGACAGCTCGGAATTGTCGAAGAAGCTGCGGGTGCGCTCATAGGCCGTCGACAGCAGGTTGCGGTTGGCCCATTCGAAATCGAACAGCCCGGCGAGCGCCTCGCGCAGCTTCGGGTCGTCGAACGGCTTGCGCCGCGTGTTCATGACGAAGCCGAACATGCCGGGCGGCGTGCGCGTCTTGAAGGCCTCCTTGACCACCTCGCCGCGGCCGACGGCCGGGAAGTCGTAGTCCTTCGTCCAGCGGCCGCTGTTTTCCTCGATGAAGACGTCGACCAGGCCCTTCTTGAAGGCCTCGAACATGGCGTTCTCGTCGCGGAAGTAGGTGAGGCGGATGGTGTCGTAATTGTCGAAGCCGCGCTTCGAGGGCAGGTCCTTCGCCCAATAGTCCGGATTGCGGCGCAAGGTCACGCTTTCGCCGGGCCGCACCTCGGCCAGGCGGTAGGGGCCGCTGCCGATCATCGGGGTGAGCGTCGAGCGGTCGAAGGTGGCCGGGTCGATGGCGTGCCTGGGCAGGATCGGCAGCAAGCCGAGGATCAGCGGCAGCTCGCGGTCGGGCTCCTTGAAGGTGAAGCGCACGCCGTGCTCGCCGACCTTCTCCATGCGCGCGACCTTCTTGGCGGTGACGCCGTAGCGTGGCAGGCCCTTGTCGCGCAGCAGCTCTAGCGTGAAGATGACGTCCTCCGGCGTCACCGGCCGGCCGTCCGAGAAGCGGGCGCGCTCGTCCAGCGTGAACTCCACGAAGCTGCGCGCCTCGTCGGTCTCGACGCTCTTGGCGATCAGCGGATAGAGCGTGAAGGGCTCGTCGGAGGAGCGCTGCATGAGGCTGTCGAAGACGTTGTAGCCGAAGACGAGATCGAGGATGCCGCGCGCGCCGCTGCCCTGGACGATGAACGGGTTGATCGAATCGAAGCTGCCCGGCCAGGCATAGTTGATGGTGCCGCCCTTGGGCGCCGCCGGGTCGGCATAGGGGAAATGCGCGAAATCGGCCCCGAGCGCCGGGGCGCCATGCATGGCGATGGCGTGCGCCGGCGCGGCCGACGCCCACGCCGACGAGGCCAAGCAGCATGCCGAACGCCAGCAGGAAGAGCCGGGCAAGGCGCATGAAAGCGTGTCTCCGTTTCGGTCGGGCGATTCGTCGCCCGACCCTACCATGTCCGTGCCGCTTTGCTGATTGTGGGGCCCACGCGGACGGCCGCGCCGCGCGTTTGCCGCTGGATTCCAAGGGCCGCAAAGTGTAACACGCCGCCAAGAGTCATCCTGTTGCCTAATTGGGCAACAATGAGCGGAAAATTTTCGCGGCTGCAGATCGGCCGCCGCCTGTCGAAAGGATCGCTGGACGATGAAGAGGCTGAACACCAAAGCAAACCTCCCGGTCATGGCCGCCGGCGTGGTCGGTCTCCTCGCCGCCGGGCTCTCGCCCGCCGCCGCGCAGCAGCCGCAGGTTCCGCAGGGGTGGTTCAAGGCCTGCTCCAAGCAGCAGGACGTCGACATCTGCAACGTCCAGAACATCATGATGGCCAACACCGGCCAGATGGTGACCGGCATCAGCCTCATCGAGCTCAAGGGCAAGGTGAACCGCAAGGTGTTCCAGGTGTCGGTGCCGAGCGGCCGCCTGGTGCCTCCCGGGCATCGGCCTGCAGATCGACGGCGGCAAGGCGCAGAAGCTCGACTACGTGATCTGCTTCCCCGACCGTTGCGTGGCCGAGGCGCCGCTCAACGACCAGCTCATCTCGAGCTTCAAGAAGGGCCAGGAGCTGACGCTGACCTCGGTGAACTTCCAGAACCAGCCGAACCCGATCAAGGTGTCGCTGAAGGGCTTCACGGGCGCCTATGACGGCGAGCCGATGAAGCAGTCGGACATCGAGGACCGGACCAAGAAGCTGCAGGAATTCGTCAGCAAGAACAACGAGGACTTCGCCAAGAAGCTCAAGGAAGAGCAGGACAAGGCGAAGACCGGCGACTGACGGTCGACGAAGGGTCGTGCGTCCGGCGCCATCGCTGGCGAGGCGCATCCGCGATATGTATATACATATTTGGCGCGCCTAGTGGCTGGCCTGGCGCTTCGGCGCGTAGCTGCCGTCCTCGGTGCGGTCGAACATCTCGCCCAGCTGCGGGTGGCGCACCGGCTCGCCGCTTTCGTCCAACAGCAGGTTCTGCTCCGAGACGTAGGCGATGTATTCGGTGTCGGCGTTCTCGGCGAGCAGGTGGTAGAAGGGCTGGTCCTTGCGCGGCCGGACTTCGGCCGGGATCGCCTCGTACCACTCGTCCGTGTTGCTGAACTGGGGGTCGACGTCGAAAATCACCCCCCTGAACGGAAACAGCCGGTGGCGAACCACCTGGCCGATCCGGAACTTCGCGGTCTTGACGCTACTCATCATACTCTGAACCTCTCGGCATATTGCCAGAGCCGGCTTGTGCTTATCAATCCCTCTCCTACCGCCTGGCCTTGACCCGAAGGTCCTCGACGAAGCCGCGAAAGCCGCTGCCTGACCGTAGCCCCTCCCGCATGAAGAAGGCCCTGAGCGGCGCCGAGGCGCCCAGCAGGCCTAGCCCGGCGCTCCTCAAGAGCTGCGCGGGAAGCAGGTCGGAAAGCAGGGAGCGGTTGAGCAGGTCGACGGCACCGCTGCGCGCCAGGATGTCGGGGCGGCGCCGCCGATCGTAGCCGGCAAGGGCGTCTGTCGATCCGGGATCACCTCGATTTTTGACCGCGATATCAGTGAGTTCCTGAACGTCCCTGATGCCGAGGTTGAGGCCCTGGGCGCCGATCGGCGGGATCAGGTGAGCGGCCTCGCCGACCAGCGCGACGCGGTTCCTCGCAAAATGCGTCGGCAGCCCGGCGGCGAGCGGGTAGACCTGGCGGCCGGGCTCGACGGTGACCTTGCCGAGCAGGGAGCCCATGCGCGCCTCGATGCGTCGCGACAGCGCCGGGTCGTCGAGCGCGGCGAGCGTTTCGGCCTCGGCGGGCGCCGTGACCCAGACGAGGCTCGACCGGTCGCCGGGCAGCGGCACCTGGGTGAACGGGCCGTCGGGGGTGTGGAACTCGGTCGAGATGCCACCATGGCTGCGGGCATGGGCGAAGGACAGCACCAGCGCCGCCTGGCGGTAAGGGGCGGCGGTGGTCTCGATGCCGGCGGCGGTGCGTGCGGCGGAGGTGCGGCCGTCGGCGGCCACGGCGAGGCGGGCGGCCACGGCGGTGCCGTCGGACAGGGCGGCCTCCGCCGCATCGTCGCCGAGCGTCCAGCGCTCGGCCAGCGCCTCGTGCCTCACGATGCCCGGGCTCGCGCGGACGGCCGCGTCGAGGATGCGGTTGAGGGCGGCGTTGGGCACGTTCAGGCCGAAATGCTCCGCGCCGATTTCGGCGGCGCGAAACGTCACCGTCGGGCTGCGGAAGAGCCGCCCGGTGCCGTCGACGATGCGCATTACCGCCAGCGGCGCGGCCTCGGCGGCGATGGACGCGGCGACGCCGAGCTCCTCCAGATAGGCGATGGCGGGCGTCATCAGGGCGGTCGTGCGCAGATCGTCCGCCCGCACCGCGGGGCCGGCGAGGGCGACCGAGAAGCCCTGCCGCGCCAAGGCCAGCGCGGCGATGAGGCCGGCCGGGCCGGTGCCGGCGACGACGACGTCGGAGGACAGAGGGGGCTGCATGGCGTTTCTCGCTGCTTCGCGCGGCTGGAAAGGCCGCCGATCAGGGTATATGGCAGCGGCAGCCGTGGCATCAACGTGGCGCGACGGCCAAGCGGAGGATTTTTTGAGCGACGAGGATGCCGGCTTCGAGCATCTCGACCGGGCCGGCCGGATCACCGCAAGGCTGGCGCTGAGCCCGCGCGCCGGCATGACGCTGGCCGTAAGCCTCGCCACCGGGCTGTCGTTCCTGCTCGTCGTTTCGCTGGCGGCCCGGCAGGCGGCCGTGGCGCCTCTCGCCGCCGGACCGGGCGCAGCGCTGCTTACGGCGCTGCCCTTGCCCAGCCTGCCGGCGCCGCTGGAACGGCTGGCGGCGCTCTGCCTCGGGCCGTCGCCAAGCCCGGCCGGCCTCGCCGCACTCCTCGGGCTGTGGGCGATGTGGCTCTTGATGGCGACGGCGATGACGCTGCCCTCGGCGGCGCCGCTGCTGCGCACCTATTGCGAGATCGCCGATACGGCGGCGCGGCGGGGCGAGCCGGCGGCGCATCCGGGCCTCCTGCTTGCCGGCATCATGGCGACGCTCGCGGCGGCGGCGGGCGGGCTGGCGGCCGTCACGCTGGCGCTCTCGACGCTGCTCGGCGCCGATGTTTTCTCCCCGCACGCCGGGCTCGCCGGCGCCGCGGCGCTCGCGCTCGGCGGGGCCTACCAGTTCAGCCCGCTCAAGGACGCCTGCCTGGACAAGTGCCGCAACCCGTTCGCGGTGCTTTTCTCGCGCTGGAGCGCACGGCCAGGGGCGATCTTCCGGCTCGGCGCCGAGCAGGGGCTCTACTGCCTGGGCTGTTGCGCCGGGCTGATGGCGGCGATGGTGGCGACCGGCGTGATGAACCCGTTCTGGATGGCACTGATCGCCGTCTTCGCGGCGGTCGAGAAGCAGCTTGCAAGCCCGCTTTCGGGGCGGCTGGCGGGCGCGATACTGCTTGTGTGGGCCGCTTTGCTGCTTGTAATGTCCGTCTGAACTCGAAGGGACGAGCGAATGCGCGACCAGGGCTGGGCTATCCAAGGCGAGCTCGTGCTGTCGTGCAACTGCACGGTGTTCTGCCCGTGCGTGCTGTCGCTCGGCTCGCACCCGCCGACCGAGGGCTATTGCCAGACCTGGGCGGGCCTGAGGATCGACCAGGGACATTATGGCGACGTCGACCTGGCGGGGCTGAAGCTCGGGCTGGTCATGGAGATCCCGGGCTATATGAGCCGCGGCAACTGGTCGGCCGGGCTGTTCGTCGACAAGAAAGCCTCGATCTATGCGCTCAAGGGGCTGACGCGCATCTTCTCGGGCAAGGCCGGCGGCAGCACCGGGCTGCTCTCCATCCTGGTCGGCAATTTCCTGGGCGTCGAGCAGGTGCCGATCACCTACGAGACCGAGGGCAGCACGCGCATCTTCCAAATCCCGAAGATTATCGAGGGCGCGATAGCGCCGATCCGCGGCAAGGACCGGGGCGGCGACACGGTGATCAGCAACTCCGAATACTGGATCGCACCGGAAATCGTCGTGGCGCGGGCTGAAAAGAGCCGCATGAGGGCATTCGGCCGCAACTGGAACTTCGCTGGGCGCTCGGCGGAGATCTGCAAGCTCGATTGGCGCGGACCGTGACCGAAAAGCAGAAGAAAAAGCTCACGGTCCGCATTCCCAAGCCCAAGAAGAAGGTCACATGGCCGCAGGCGCGCGCCTTCTCGGTTCACCTCCTGACCGCGTCTGGCTCGTTCCTGGCCTTCGTCTCGCTGGTCGCGGCGAGCGAGGAGCGCTGGACGGCCATGTTCTGGTGGCTCGGGCTGGCGCTGCTGTCGACGGCATCGACGGGCCGATCGCCCGCAAGCTGGAGGTCAAGGAAATCCTGCCCACCTGGTCGGGCGAGCTGCTCGACAACATCATCGACTACGTGACCTACGTGCTGATCCCCGCTTTCGCGCTCTACCAGCGCGGCTTCATGGGCGAGGGGCTGTCGTTCCTGTCGGCGGCGATCATCGTGGTGTCGACGCGCGATCTACTACGCCGACACCGGGATGAAGACGAAGGAGAACTTCTTCAAGGGCTTCCCGGTGGTGTGGAACATGATCGTCTTCACCCTGTTCGTCATCGAGCCGGGCCCGTGGGTGTCGTTCGCGGTCGTGGTGATCGCCGGCATCCTCACCTTCCTGCCGATCAATTTCCTGCATCCGGTGCGGGTGACCAGGCATGCGCGAGATCAACCTCGCGGTGTTCGCCGGCTGGTGCGTGTTCGGCGCCATCGCGCTGGCGCAGACCATGCAGGCCTCGCACGTCGTCAAGGTCGGCATCGCCGTCACCGGCCTCTATCTGTTCGTCATCGGGGGCATCATGCAGCTGTTCCCCACCCTCGGCCTGAAGAAAAGCTGAAAGCAGGATCATGTCCAAAGCCATCGTCAGTCACCGCCCATGGCGGCCCCGAAGCGCTGACCGTCGCCGACGTCGAACCGGGCCGGCCCGGCGCCGGCGAGGCGCTGATCCGCCACACCGCGATCGGCCTCAACTTCCTCGACACCTACTACCGTCGGCGGCCTCTATCCGGCGCCCAACGGGCTGCCGCTGACGCCCGGCGGCGAGGCGGCCGGCGTGGTGACCGAGGTCGGCGAGGGAGTTCGCGACCTCGCGCCCGGCGACCGTGTCGCCTATGTGGTCCAGCTCGGCGCCTATGCCGCACGAGCGGGTGATCGCCGCCGACCGGCTGGTCAAGATCCCGGACGGCATCTCCGACGAGCAGGCGGCGGCGATGATGCTCAAGGGCATGACCGCCGAATACCTGCTGCAGGCGGACCTTCAAGGTCAAGGCCGGGCGACACGGTGCTCTGCCATGCCGCGGCGGGCGGCGTCGGGCTGATCCTCGGCCAATGGGCGAAGCACCTCGGCGCCACGGTGATCGGCACCGCCGGCTCGGCCGAGAAGGCCGAGCTGGCGCTGGCGCACGGCTACGACCACGTCATCAACTACCGCGAGGCGGACTTCGTCGCCGAGGTGCAGGCGGCATCACCGGGGACAGGCTGTGCGACGTCGTCTACGATTCGGTCGGCAAGGACACGTTTCCGGGCTCGCTGGACTGCCTGAGGCCGCTTGGCCTGTTCGTCGCCTTCGGCCAGTCGTCGGGGCCGATCCCGCCCTTCAACCTCTCGATCCTGGCTCAGAAGGGCTCGCTCTACGCCACCCGGCCGACGCTGTTCGTCTACAACGCCAAGCGCGAGGCGCTGGTGGAGTCGGCGCGGGCGCTGTTCGACGTGGTCGAGAACGGGCGTGGTGGACATCAGGATCAACCAGCGCTATGCGCTGGAGGACGCCGCCAAGGCGCATGCCGACCTCGAGGCGCGGCGCACCACAGGCACGACTATCCTGATCCCGTGACCATTCCACTGAAATTCTTGAAGCTCTTTCAAGTCGGCTCGCGCTTTGCGCGGTCCGCCGGGGGCGCCTACGATGCCATCGGGAACAAGACAAATCCGGAACCGGATCGGGAGGCGTTGTGGAAACAACCCATAGGACCGATGGCACGCCGCTGCTCGAAGTGCGGGGGCTGACCAAGATCTTCGGCTCGCTCACGGCCTGCGACCATATCGACCTGACGATCGCCAAGGGCGAGATCCATGCCCTTCTCGGCGAGAACGGGGCCGGCAAGTCGACGCTGGTGAAGATGCTGTTCGGGTCGCTCGAGCCACATTCGGGCGAGATCCTGTGGAAGGGCAGCCGGTGGCGATCACCAGCCCGCACGCCGCCAAGAAGCTCGGCATCGGCATGGTCTTCCAGCATTTCTCGCTGTTCGAGGCGCTGACGGCGGCCGAGAACATCGCGCTGTCGCTGGCGGAGGACACGCCGATCTCGACGATCGCCGCCAAGTCTAAGGCGCTGTCCTATGCTACGGCCTGCCGCTCGACCCCTACGCGCTGGTCGGCGACCTGTCGGTCGGCGAACGCCAGCGCATCGAGATCATCCGCTGCCTGCTGCAGACGCCGCAGCTCATCATCCTCGACGAGCCGACCTCCGTGCTGACGCCGCAAGAGGCCGACAAGCTGTTCGAGACGCTGGAGCGGCTGCGCTCGGAGGGCAAGTCGATCCTCTACATCTCGCACCGCCTCGAAGAGGTGAAGCGCATGTGCGACCGCGCCACCGTGCTCGGCACGGCAAGGTCGTCGGCCATTGCGACCCGCGCAAGGAGACTGCCGCCTCGCTCGCCCGCCTGATGGTGGGCACCGAGGTCAAGGCGGTGGTGCGGCCGCCGATCGCCGGGCTCGACACGGCCGCGGCGCTGCTCGAGATCCGCGGGCTCACCCGCAAGGCGGCGACGCCTTTCGCCATCCCGCTCAAGGACATCAACCTGGCGGTCCGGGCCGGCGAGGTGATCGGCATCGCCGGCGTGGCCGGCAACGGGCAGGGCGAGCTGTTCGAGGCGGTTTCCGGCGAGGTGCTGCAGGCCTCGGCCGAAGTGGTGCGCATCCGCGGCAAGGACGCCGGGCTGAAATCGATCTCCGGCCGCCGGCTGCTCGGCGCGGCCTTCGTGCCGGAAGAGCGGCTCGGCCACGGCGCGGCACCCCGCATGCGGCTCTCCGACAACCTGCTCCTGTCGCGCAACAGGACCGACCGCAAGGCGTTCCTGGGGCCGCTGGGGGTGATCAACACCGGCGCCGTCGAGGCGGCCTCGCAGCGCATCATCCAGGAGATGGACGTCAGGAAGAGCGCGCCGGACCCTGAGGCGGCGGCGCTTTCGGGCGGCAACCTGCAGAAATTCATCATCGGGCGCGAGCTCGACCGGCAGCCTTCGGTGATGGTGGTCAACCAGCCGACCTGGGGTGTCGACGCCGGCGCGGCGGCACGCATCCGCCAGGCGCTGATCGAACTCGCCCGTGGCGGCTCGGCGGTGCTGGTGATCAGCCAGGACCTCGACGAGCTGTTCGAGATCTCCGACGCGATCGCCGTGATGCACAATGGCGAGCTGTCGAAGCCGCTGCCGCGCGCCGAGGCGACCTTCGAGAAGATCGGCCTCTTGATGGGCGGCGCCGAACCCGGCCACGTGCCGCACGACCCGGCTGAGGTGGAGGAGGTGGCCTGATGCGCATCGAACTCGTCAAGAGACCCGAGCATTCCGCGCTGTTCAGCGCGCTGTCGCCCTTCATCGCGCTCGGCCTGACGCTGATCGCCGGAGCGATCATGTTCACCGCGCTGGGCAAGAACCCTGCCGAGGCGCTCTATTTCTACTTCGTCGACCCGCTGCGCGAGGTGTGGTCGCTGCACGAGCTGGCCGTCAAGGCGGCGCCGCTGATCCTGATCGCGGTGGGGCTCTCGGTCTGCTACCTCTCCAACAACTGGAACATCGGCGCGGAAGGCCAGTTCACCATCGGCGCCATCGTCGGCTCGATGCTGCCGGTGCTGTTCCCCGACTTCCAGAACTGGGCGGTGCTGCCGCTGATGCTGATCATGGGAATGGCCGGCGGCGCGGCCTATGCGGCGGTGCCCGCCTATCTCAAGACGCGCTTCAACACCAACGAGATCCTGACCAGCCTGATGCTGGTCTACGTCGCGCAGCTGTTCCTCGACTGGCTGGTGCGCGGCCCCTGGCGCAACCCGCAGGGCATGAACTTCCCCGAGACGCGCAACTTCCACGAATACGCCATCCTGCCGGAGATCTGGTCGTCGTCGGGCCGGGCGCATTGGGGCATTCGTCTTTGCGCTGGTCGCGGCGGTCGCGCTGTGGTTCATGCTGTCGCGGACGCTCGCCGGCTTCGAGGTGAAGGTGCTCGGGCAGAGCCCGCGGGCCGGGCGCTTCGCCGGCTTCTCGGCCTCGCGGATGGTGTTCTTCGCCTTCCTTCTGTCGGGAGCGCTGGCCGGGCTGGCCGGCATCTCGGAGGTGTCGGGCGCGATCGGCCAGCTCAGGCCGACGATCTCGCCCGGCTACGGCTTCGCCGCCATCATCGTCGCCTTCCTCGGCCGCCTCAACCCGCTCGGCATCGTCGCCGCCGGGCTGGTGCTGGCGCTCTCCTATCTCGGCGGCGAGGCGGCGCAGATCTCGATCGGGGTGTCGGACAAGGTGGTGCGCGCCTTCCAGGGCATCCTGCTCTTCTTCGTGCTCGGCTGCGACACGCTGATCCACTACCGCATCCGCTTCGTGGGCTCGCCCGCCAAGCAGCAGGAGGCCGCCCAGAATGTTTGAAGACATCCTGATCACGATCGCCACGGCAGCGACGCCGCTGCTGATCGCCGCCATCGGCGAGCTGGTGGTGGAGCGCTCGGGCGTGCTCAACCTCGGCGTCGAGGGCATGATGGTGATGGGCGCGGTGACCGGCTTCGGCGTGGCGCTCACCACCGGCTCGCCGTGGCTCGGCGTGCTCGCGGCGATCATCGTCGGGGCGCTGTTCTCGCTGCTGTTCGGCTTCCTCACGCTGACCCTGGTGACCAACCAGGTGGCGACCGGCCTGGCGCTGACCCTGCTCGGCCTCGGGCTTTCGGGCATGCTCGGCGAGAGCTTCGTCGGCCAGCCGGGCATCAAGATGAGCGTGCTCCACATTCCCGGCCTCACCGACCTGCCCTTCGTCGGCCAGCTGCTGTTCGGCCAGGACCCGCTGTTCTACGTGTCGATCCTGCTCACCTTCGGGGTGTGCCTGGTTCCTGTTCCGCACGCGCGCCGGGCCTGACGCTGCGCTCGATCGGCGACAACCACGACTCGGCGCATGCGCTCGGCATCAACGTCATCGGCATCCGCTATCTGGCCGTGATGTTCGGCGGCGCCTGCGCCGGGCTGGCCGGCGCCTACCTGTCGCTCGTCTACACGCCGCAGTGGATCGAGAACATGACGGCCGGCCGCGGCTGGATCGCGCTGGCGCTGGTGGTCTTCGCCTCCTGGCGGCCGTGGCGCGTGCTGGCGGGCGCCTATCTGTTCGGCGCCGTCACCATCGGCCAGCTGCATGCGCAAGCGCTGGGGATAGGGGTGCCGTCGCAGCTGCTTTCTTCGCTGCCCTATCTGGCGACGATCCTCGTGCTCGTTCTAATCTCGCGCAACAGGCGACTGACGATGATCAACACACCGGCATCTCTGGGGCGGCCGTTTGTGCCAGATCGCTGAAACAACGACAACGGATGGGATGAAGCCCCCGGCAAACCTTCAACGAGAGGAACATCGAGACATGAAACGGAAAATTCTGCGTGCAGCCGTCGCGGCGGCCGCGCTCTCCTTCGGGACGCTGGCCGCGGACGCGGCGACCAAGGCCTGCTTCATCTATGTCGGGCCGATCGGCGACTTCGGCTGGTCCTATCAGCATCACCAGGGCCTGGAGCAGATGAAGGCGGCGCTGGGAGACCAGGTCGAGACCGCCTATCTCGAAAGCGTGCCGGAAGGCGCTGATGCCGAGCGGGCCATCGAGCGCTTCGCCCGGTCGGGATGCAACATCATCTTCACCACCTCCTTCGGCTACATGGACGCCGACCAACAAGGTGGCCGGCAAGTTCCCCGACGTGAAGTTCGAGCACGCCACCGGCTACAAGCGCGACCATCCGAACGTCTCGACCTACAATTCGAGGTTCTACGAGGGCCGCTACGTGCAGGGCGTGATCGCCGCCAAGATGTCCAAGGCAGGCGTCGCCGGCTACATCGCCTCGTTCCCGATCCCCGAGGTGGTGATGGGCATCAACGCCTTCGTGCTCGGCGCGCAGTCGGTCAACCCGGACTTCAAGGTGAAGGTGGTGTGGGCCAACACCTGGTTCGATCCCGGCAAGGAAGCCGACGCCGCCAAGGCGCTGATCGACCAGGGCGTCGACATCATCACCCAGCACACCAATTCCACGGCGGCCATGCAGGTGGCGACCGAGCGCGGCATCAAGGCGTTCGGGCAGGCCTCCGACATGATCAAGTTCGGCCCGGAGACCCAGCTGACCTCGATCGTCGACAATTGGGGCCCGTACTACACCGAGCGCGTCAAGGCGGTGATCGACGGCACCTGGAAGCAGTCAGGACGTATGGGGCGGCATGAAGGAAGGCCACGTGGTCATGGCGCCCTACGCCAACATGCCCGACGACGTGAAGAAGCTCGCCGAGGAGACCGAGGCGAAGATCAAGTCGGGCGAGTTCAAGCCCTTCACCGGCCCGATCACCAAGCAGGACGGCTCGGAATGGCTGAAGGACGGCGAAACCGCCGACGACGGCACGCTGCTCGGCATGAACTTCTACGTCAAGGGCGTCGACGACAAGCTGCCGCAATAGCCTTCGACGACGTTCAGCGCCTCTTCCCCGCCAGCGGCGGGGGAGAGGACTTAGGCTGGATTTCCCGCCCGGCGCCTCTAGTTTCTAGGGGCTCGAGCAAGGGAGATTCGCGAGCCATGCTGAAATTCTACCACACGCCGTGGTCGCGTTCGTCGAGCGTCTTCTGGCTGCTCGAAGAGCTCGGCGAGCCCTATGAGATGGAGATCCTCGACATCCGCGCGGCAGGCGGGGCGCCGGAGAGCTACCGGGCCGTCCAGCCTAACAAGAAGGTGCCGGCGATCGTCCATGACGGGCAGGTGGTGACGGAGCGGGCGGCGATCACCATCTACCTGGCAGACGCCTTTCCCGACGCCGATTTGGCGCCGCGGATCGGCGACCGCGAGCGGGCACCCTATCTTTCGATGCTGGTCTACTGCGATGCCGTGTTCGACCCGGCGATCGCGGCGAAGGCCCATGGCTGGCGCTACGAGAGCAACCACTTCTCCTTCGGCCTGTTCGAGGACATGGTCCGCAACCTCGAGAAGATTCTCGGCGAGCGGCCCTATGCGGCCGGCGAGCGCTTCACGGCTGCCGACACGCAGCTCGCCAGCGGCATCAACTTCACGATGAACCTCATCAAGGTGCTGCCGCGAAAGCCGGCCTTCACCGACTATCTGGCGCGGATCGCCGAGCGCCCGGCCTATCGCCGCGCCGGCGAGCGGGACGCCGAGCTCGCCAAGACGGTCACCCCGCCGCCCAACTTGGGCTAGCCGGGCTGGATGCTCCTCACGCCGCGTGGCCGTGGAGGTCGTAGGCGTCGGCGCGGTCGATCTTGACGGTGACGATGTCGCCGGCCCGGAGCGGCCGCCGCGCCACGATGTGGACCGCGCCGTCGATCTCTGGCGCGTCGTAGCGGGTGCGGCCCCTGGCGACCGTGCCGTCGGAATGATCGATGAGCACGGGCAGGCGCTTGCCGACCTTCTTCTTCAGCTGAGCGGCCGAGATCTTCTGCTGGCGGGCCATGAAGCGGTGCCAGCGGGCCTCCTTGATCTCCCGCGGAACCTCGGGCAGGCCGAGCGTCTCCGAACGGGCGCCCCTGACCGGCTCGTATTTGAAGCAGCCGGCGCGGTCGATCCTGGCCTCGTCCAGCCAGTCGAGCAGCAACTCGAAATCGGCGTCGGTCTCGCCAGGAAAGCCGACGATGAAGGTGGAGCGGATGGCGAGGTCGGGGCAGGCCTCGCGCCAGCCGCGCAACCGCTCCAGCGTCTTCTCGTTGTGGGCGGGACGGCGCATGTTCCTGAGCACCGCGGGTGCGGCATGCTGGAAGGGGATGTCCAGATACGGAAGGACCTTGCCCTCCGCCATCAGCGGAATGACGTCGCCGACATGCGGGTAGGGGTAGACGTAGTGGAGGCGCACCCAGATCCCCATCTCGCCCAGCTCGCGCGCCAGGTCGAGGAAACGCGCCGCGACCTCGCGGTCCTGCCATGGGCTCGTCCGGTACTTGATGTCGACGCCGTAGGCGCTGGTGTCCTGCGAGACGACGAGCAGCTCGCGGACCCCGGCCTTCGACCAGCTTCTCGGCCTCGCGCAGCACGTCGCCGGCCGGTCGGATACCAGGTCGCCGCGCAGTGCCGGGATGATGCAGAAGGTGCAGCGGTTGTTGCAACCCTCTGAAATCTTGAGATAAGCATAGTGCCGGGGCGTCAGCTTGACGCCTTGCGGCGGCAAAAGGTCGAGATAGGGATCGTGGGCGGGCGGGACGGCGGCATGGACCGCCGCCATGACGCTCTCATAGGCCTGCGGCCCGGTGACGGCCAGGACGTTCGGGTGCTTGTCGCGGATCACCTCGGGCTCGGCGCCGAGGCAGCCGGTGACGATGACCTTGCCGTTCTCGGCCATCGCCTGGCCGATGGCTGACAGCGACTCGTCGCGGGCAGAATCGAGGAAGCCGCAGGTGTTGACGACGACGAGGTCGGCGCCGTCATGCTTCCTGGCGATCTCGTAGCCCTCGGCCCTGAGCCGGGTGATGATGCGCTCCGAATCGACGAGCGCCTTGGGGCAGCCGAGGCTGACGAAGCTGACGCGGGGCGCGGACATGATGTTGGAGCTCCCTAGCCGCTCAATGGCCGCCGAGCTTGGAGCCGAACCAGCCGCTCAGGAAGCCGAACTGCTCGGGCCACTGGTCGACGGCGCCGTCGAGAAGCATCTTCACCGCGACGTAGAAGATGACCGCCAGGCCGAGATAGGCGATCCAGCGGTATTTGTGCAGCAGGCGCGCCACGAAGGAGGCGGCAAAGCCCATCAGCGCGATCGACAGCCCGAGCCCCAGCACGAGCACGGTCGGATGCTCCTTCGCTGCGCCGGCCACGGCCAGCACGTTGTCGAGCGACATCGAGACGTCGGCGATGACGATCTGCCAGGCGGCCTGGGCGAAGGACTTCCTCGGCCCCTTGCCGGAAACGGTGCCGTCGTTGTCGAAATCCTGGTTGGAAAGCGCCTCGGTGGCGCTCTCTTCCTCTTCCTGGCTGACGCGCAGCTCGCGCCACATCTTCCAGCAGACCCAGAGCAGCAAAAGCCCACCGGCGACCAGAAGGATGGGGCCGATCTGCAGCAGCCAGGTGGTGATGAGCGCAAAGCCGATGCGCAGCACGGTGGCGGCGATGATGCCGACCAGGATCGCACGGCGTCGCTGCTCGGCGGGCAGCCCGGCGGCGGCGAGGCCGATGACGATGGCGTTGTCGCCGGCCAGCACCAGATCGATCGCGATGACCTGGAGGAGCGCCGAGAAGCCGGCGGCGGTGAAAATTTCCATCGGCTGTCGACCTTTCTGGCCCGGACCACGGCTTGCGAACGCCGTACCTTCCGGGGATGTTCCGCGTCAAGCCCGCGCTCGGAATGCCGCTGCCGAGGCCACGGGGCAAAACTCGCCTTTTGGAGAGGAACCATCGGCGATGGGACGGGTTTCCCAACCGAGGGAGGAAGCCAATCGGAAACCAAGGAGGATCCGCCCCATGCTTTCATTTCGCTCGCTTCTGGCCATGACCGCCGCCATCGGTCTGTCGATGGGCTCGGCGCTCGCCGCGTGCCCCGACACGACCGCCAAGACCAACGCGATTGCCAAGGACGGCACGCATGCGCCCATGGAGACGCCCGACAAGACCGCGGCCGACAACCCGGTGAAGAAGGACGGCAACACCATGCCGCTGGCCGGCCAGGAAGGCGGCGGGAACAAGGACCTCGCGACCTCCCAGCAGGACGCCGAAGCCCAGCAGCAGGGCGACAAGACGGCCGCCGCCGTTGCAGACGAAAATATGGAGAAGTGCGCCGAGTAGCCTTGGTGCGACGTCGCGCAGACCCGATCTGCGCGGCGTTCCTTCGCCCTGCAGACTGACGGTCGGCGAGCCCTGGTCGATGGCCCACCCGAAATAACCGGTCGCGGCGGCATATCGCCTCGCCAAGGGCGTCTTTGTTGCAGAATCGCCACAATGCGTTGCATAGATGCAACGGACTCACGTGGCCCCGCTCCAGCATGACGACCGACTCGCCGGCGGTTCTTCGCCCCATCTTCCCCAAGGCTCGCCCCATCGAAGGGCGGCGGCTCAATGCGCTTGCCGGTATCATTGCGGTCATCGGCGCGATGGTGACGGCGGCCATCTCCTTCGCCATCCTGCTCGGCGCAGCCGAGCCCTATGTCAGGCCCGACGAGCGGACGACGCTGATCGTCATCGGCATCAACGCCGCCTTCGTGCTGCTGCTGATCGCGCTGATTGGCCGCGAGTTGCAACGCATCTGGGCGGCGCGGCGGCGAGGCAAGGCGGCGTCGCGTCTGCATGTGCGCATCGTCACCCTGTTCACGCTGGTGGCGGCGATCCCGGCCATTCTGGTCGCCGTGGTTGCTTCGATCACCCTCGACATCGGGCTCGACCGCTGGTTCGAGCTCAGGACCAAGGCGATCGTCAGCTCCTCGCTGTCGATCGCCGAAGCCTACGTCCAGGAGAACGGCCGCAACCTGCAGGGCACGACGCTCTCCATGGCATACACGCTCGACCAGGCGCGGTCGCTCTATAACCTCGACCGCACCGGCTTCGGCGAGCTGATGACGCAGCAGGCGATCGGCCGGGCGCTCGCGCATGCCGTGCTGGTCAGGAGCGACGGCTCGCTGATCATGGCTGCGGCCACCAATCCCGGCTTCGAGATGCCCAACATCCCGGAGGCGTGGCTGCAGCCGGTGACCGTCAACGAGCCGGTGCTGATCCGCCCGGTGACCCGCAACATCGCCGGCGCCATCGTCAAGCTGCGGCAGATTCCCGACGCCTACCTGGTGACCATCCGGCTCGTCGACCCGGAGGTGATCAAGGCGAGCCTGATCATGCGCGCCAATTCCGACGAGTATCGCGGCCTCGAGGCCACTCGGCCGGGCACGCAGATTGCCTTTGCGCTGCTTTATCTCGGCCTGACGCTGATCATCATCCTGGCCGCCATCTGGACCGGAATCGCGGTGGCCGACCGGCTGGTCAGGCCGATCCGCCAGCTGATCGGCGCCGCCGACGAGGTGTCGACCGGCAATCTCGACGTCGCCGTGCCGGTGCGCATCTCCGACGGCGACGTCGGATCACTCGCCGACACGTTCAACAAGATGATCCTGGAGCTGAAGTCGCAGCGCAACGAGCTGTTGCAGGCCAAGGACCTGATCGACGACCGGCGCCGCTTCTCCGAGGCGGTGCTGGCCGGCGTCACCGCAGGCGTCATCGGCGTCGACGAGAGTGGCGTCGTCACCATCGTCAACCGCTCGGCCGAAACGATGCTGGCGCTTTCCGCCAGCCAGGCGGTCGGCCAGAAGCTCTCAGCCATCCTGCCGCATGTCGGGCGCGTGCTGGAAATCGGCCGCAAGTCGGGCAAGCCGGTCCATCGGGAGCAGGTCACCTTCTACCGCGGCGGCGCCGAGCGCACCTTCGACGTTCAGATCACGGTGGAGGGCGGCGCCGGGGGCGAGGGGTCGCATGTCGTCACGGTCGACGACATCACCGACCTCGTGGAGGCGCAGCGCTCCTCCGCCTGGGCAGACGTGGCGCGGCGCATCGCGCACGAGATCAAGAACCCGCTGACGCCGATCCAGCTGTCGGCCGAGCGCATCCGCCGCCGCTACGGCAAGGTCATCACCGAGGACCGCGAGGTGTTCGACCAGTGCACCGACACCATCATCCGGCAGGTCGAGGACATCGGCCGTATGGTCGACGAATTCTCCGCCTTCGCGCGCATGCCGAAGCCCGACATGCAGCGTCTGGACCTGCGCGAGGCGCTGCGCGAGGCCTCCTTCCTGATCGAGGTGAGCCGCGCCGAGATCGCCTTCGAGCGCGATTTCGGAACCGAGCCGCTGATGGGCACCTTCGACAACCGGCTGATGGCGCAGGCCTTCGGCAACGTCATCAAGAACGCCGCCGAGGCGATCGAGGCGGCCGAGCGCGACGAGCGCCTGCCCGGCGTCATCCGCGTGCAGGCGACGCGGCGGGGCGATGCGATCCGCATCGACGTCATCGACAACGGCAAGGGGCTGCCCCGCGAGAACCGGCAGCGGCTGCTCGAGCCCTACATGACCACCCGCGAAAAAGGCACCGGGCTCGGTCTTGCTATCGTCAAGAAGATCGTCGAGGACCATGGCGGACGCCTCGAGCTGCACGACGCTCCCGAGGAGTTCTTCGGCGGGCGCGGCGCCATGGTCACCATCATCCTGCCTGCCTCGGCCGGGGAGGCACGCAGCCGCCCGCAAGCCGCCAACTCCATGGAAACTGAGAAGGTCGCCAATGGCTTCTGACATCCTGATCGTCGACGACGAGGAAGACATCCGCGAGCTCGTCGCAGGAATCCTGAGCGACGAGGGCCACGAGACCCGCACCGCCCACGACAGCGACAGCGCACTGGCGTCGATCGCCGACCGGGTGCCGCGGCTGGTGTTCCTGGACATCTGGCTGCAAGGCAGCCGGCTCGACGGTCTGGGGCTGCTCGACCAGATCAAGGTCATGCATCCCGGCCTGCCCGTGGTCATGATCTCGGGGCACGGCACCATCGAGACGGCCGTCTCGGCGATCCGCCGCGGCGCCTACGACTTCATCGAGAAGCCCTTCAAGGCCGACCGGCTGATCCTCATCGCGGAGCGGGCGCTGGAGACCTCGAAGCTGAAGCGCGAGGTGTCCGACCTCAAGCTGCGCAGCGGCGAGACGTTCGACCTGATCGGCATGTCGGCGGCGATGAACCAGCTCAAGCAGACCATCGAGCGCGTCGCGCCGACCAACAGCCGCGTCATGATCATCGGCGCGTCCGGCTCCGGCAAGGAGCTGGTGGCGCGCGCCATCCACGCCCATTCGACGCGCAAGGGCGGCCCGTTCGTCACCCTTAATGCGGCGACGATCACGCCGGAGCGCATGGAGATCGAGCTGTTCGGCACCGAGTCGAACGGCGGCGAGCGCAAGGTCGGCGCCCTGGAAGAGGCGCACCGGGGCATCCTCTACCTCGACGAGGTGGCCGACATGCCGCGCGAGACGCAGTCGAAGATCCTGCGCGTGCTGGTCGACCAGCAGTTCGAGCGGGTAGGGGGCACCAAGCGCGTCAAGGTCGACGTGCGGATCATCTCGTCGACGGCCCAGAACCTGGAGGCGATGATCGCCGAAGGGCGTTTTCGCGAGGACCTCTATCACCGCCTCGCGGTGGTTCCGGTGCTGGTGCCGGGGCTGGCGGAGCGCCGCGAGGACATCCCGTTCCTGGTCGACCACTTCATGCGCCAGGTGGCCCGCCAGGCGGGCATCAAGCCGCGCCGCATCGGCGACGATGCGCTGGCCGTGCTGCAGGCACACAACTGGCCGGGCAACGTCCGCCAGCTGCGCAACAACATCGAGCGGCTGATGATCCTGGTGCGCGGCGAGGACGTCGAGGCGCCGATCAGCGCCGACCTGCTGCCGGCCGAGATCGGCGACGTCATGCCCCGGGCGCCCAACCAGTCGGACCAGCACATCATGGCGCTGCCGCTCCGCGAGGCCCGCGAGCTGTTCGAGAAGGAGTATCTCCTGGCGCAGATCAACCGCTTCGGCGGCAACATCTCGCGCACCGCCGAGTTCATCGGCATGGAACGCTCGGCGCTGCACCGCAAGCTGAAGTCGCTGGGTGTCTGAGCGACGCCCAGGACGGCCGAGCGGTGTGCCGCGCCGCGCTTCAGCCCGGGCGGCCGGCCTCGGTCGCCGCCTTCACCTCCAGCAGCCGCCCGCTCTTGACGTCGTAGATGTAGCCGTAGATCGGGATATGCGGCGCCACCAGCGGGTGCTCGCGGATGCGCCGCACGTCCTGGACGACGCTCTCGGCATTGTCGGCGAAGGTGAACCACTTGAGGAAATGGCCGTGCGCCGAGCCGTGGCCATGCTTCGGGTTGCTCCAGGCGCTGCCGTCGAAGGCAGCGGTTTCCAGGTTGTCGTCGAGCAGCGTGCCCATCACGGCGTCGTCGAAAAGTTCCATGCCGCAATTGGTATGATGGATGACAAACCACTCCTTGGTGCCGAGCAGCTTGTGCGAGATCACCAGCGAGCGGATCGCGTCCTCGGTGGCGCGGCCGCCGGCGTTGCGGATGACATGCGCGTCGCCCTCTGCCAGCCCGGCATATTTCGCCGGGTCCAGCCGGGCGTCCATGCAGGTGAGGATGGCGAAGCCGCGCGCCGGCGGCAGTGCCAGATCCTTCTTGGCGCCGAAAGTCTCGGCATAGGCGGAATTGGCCGCCAGCACGTCTTGGTGAACCTTCGTCTTGTCTGGCATGTCGGTGCTCCTTGGCGAGGTTTCCCCGTCCCGCCATCCGCCGACCGCAACAGGCCATGCCCGCCGCTCTCGCGGGGCGCCACCAGCCCCCTATTGTCCTCCACAAGCGGCCGGGTTGCAATTCGGAAACCCGCCTTGCCTATGGTGGACCATCAACCGGAGACCGCCTGATGCCGCGCATCGCCTATGTCAACGGCCGCTACGTGCCGCACGCCGCCGCCGCCGTCCATGTCGAGGACCGCGGCTACCAGTTCGCCGACGGCGTCTACGAGGTCTGCGAGGTGGCGCGGGGATTCATCATGGACATGACGCGCCACCTCGATCGGCTGGACCGGTCGCTGCGCGAGCTGTCGATCGGCTGGCCGATGACGCGCAAGGCGCTGGCAACGGTGATGCGGGAGGTGGTGCGGCGCAACCGGGTGACGAACGGCCTCGTCTACCTGCAGGTGACCCGCGGGGTGGCGCCGCGCGACCACGTGTTTCCTGCTGCGGCCACCCGCCCGGCGCTGGTGGTCACTGCCAAGCGCAGCGACCCGGCGCAGGCTGCAAAGCGCGCCGAGACGGGCCTCAAGGTCATCACCGTGCCGGAGAACCGCTGGGCGCAGGGTCGACATCAAGTCCACCGGGCTGCTCCCCAACGTGCTGGCGCGCCAGCAGGCCAAGGAAAAGGGCGCCCAGGAGGCCTGGTTCGTCGACCCCGACGGCACGGTGAAGGAAGGGGCAGCCACCAACGCCTGGATCGTCACCCGCGACGGCCGCCTGGTCACCCGGCCGGCCGACAGCGGCATCCTGCGCGGCATCACCCGCACGACGCTTTTCGAAGTGGCCGAGACGCTCGACCTGGCGATCGAGGAGCGCGGCTTCACCGTCGAGGAGGCGAAGGCGGCGCGCGAGGCCTTCATCACCGCAGCCACCACGGTGGTGATGCCGGTGGTGGAGATCGACGGCCAGCCAGTGGCCAACGGACATCCCGGTTCGGTGGCGCTGTCGCTGCGGCGGGCCTTTTTTGACATTGCGGAAAAAACCCAGGCCTGATAACGACTTGCCCACAGATTGGCGCCTCGCTCGGCGACTGCGGTCGCCGGCGATGTGCCTGTTTTGACTGCTTGACATAATCTCGTTTATTTGGCGCACTGGACTGATTGCCCAGGGGATCGGCGAAAGAAACAACAAAATGGCTGAACGTTCTCAAAATCTTCAGGACCTGTTCCTGAACTCCGTTCGCAAGAGCAAGAACCCGCTCACCATCTTCTTGATCAACGGCGTCAAGCTGACCGGCGTCGTCACGTCGTTCGACAATTTCTGCGTGCTGCTGCGCCGCGACGGCCATTCCCAGCTCGTCTACAAGCATGCCATCTCCACCATCATGCCGAGCCAACCGGTGCAGATGTTCGACGGCGACGAAACCGCGCGGGAAAGCTGATCGTTGACTTCCAGGGGCGCCGGCAAGCGTAGATCCGGCTCCGGCGCGACGCTCGACGGGCCGGACAGGCCGGATGGCGGGTCGACCGGCCGCGCCGTAATCGTCGTGCCCGTCCTGACGCGGGAGCGTCCCGACGAGACAACCACAGGCAATCGCCCGCGCATGGCGCGCTCGCCGGAGGCACGCGAGGAAGAGGCGGTGGGGCTTGCCCGCGCCATCGACCTCGAGCCCGTCCATTCCTCGGTGGTGACCGTCGCCGACCCCCGTCCGGCGACGCTGATCGGCTCCGGCAAGGTCGAGGAGCTGGCAGCCATCGTCAAGCAGGAGGAGGCCGAGCTGGTGGTCGTCGACCACCCGCTGACGCCCGTCCAGCAGCGCAATCTGGAAAAGGCGCTGAACGCCAAGGTGCTCGACCGCACCGGGCTTATCCTGGAGATCTTCGGCGAGCGCGCCCGCACCAAGGAGGGCACGCTGCAGGTCGATCTCGCCCATCTCAACTACCAGAAGGGGCGCCTGGTGCGCAGCTGGACCCATCTGGAGCGCCAGAGGGGCGGTGCCGGCTTCCTGGGCGGGCCTGGCGAGACGCAGATCGAGGCCGACCGGCGCGTGCTGCAGGACAAGATCACCAAGCTCAAGCGGGAGCTGGAGACCGTGCGGCGGACCCGCGACCTGCATCGCGCCAAGCGCAAGAAGGTGCCGTTTCCGGTGGTGGCGCTGGTCGGCTACACCAATGCGGGCAAGTCGACGCTGTTCAATCGCCTCACCGGGGCCGACGTGCTGGCCGAGGACATGCTCTTCGCCACGCTCGATCCGACGCTGCGGCGCGTGCGGCTGCCGCACGGCACGCCGGTGATCCTCTCCGATACGGTGGGTTTCATCTCCAACCTGCCGACGCACCTCGTGGCCGCCTTTCGCGCCACCCTCGAGGAGGTAGTCGAGGCCGACCTGGTGATCCATCTGCGCGACATCTCCGATCCGGACACGGCCGCGCAGGCCGAGGATGTCGACCGCATCCTCGCCGACCTCGGCGTCGACGTCGACGACACGCAGCGCGTGCTGGAGGTGTGGAACAAGGTCGACCGGCTTGGCGAGGCCGAGCGGGAGCGGCTCGTGGAAGGCGAGGGTGCCGGGCGGCCGCCGGTGGCGATCTCGGCGGCCACCGGCGAAGGCGTGGGCGCTCTCGCGGCGCTCATCGAAGAGCGGCTGTCAGGCGGCTTGGTGACGGTCGAGGCACGGCTGGAGCCGACGGAGCTCGGCGAGCTCGGCTGGCTCTACAAGAACGGAGAGGTGCTGGAGCGGCGCGACCTCGACGACGGCGCGATCGCGCTGACGCTCAGGATGACGGCTGCGGCGAGAGCCAGCATGGCCGAAAGAAAGCGCATCAGGAACAAAGGGTAGGGCGCGCTACTTCGCGTTCTTTGCCTGCTGCCAGAGGGCTTCCATCTCGTCGAGGGTTGCCTGATCGAGGCTGCTGCCGCGGGACGAAAGCGTCCGCTCGACGTGGCCAAGCCGCGTGCGGAACTTGTCGTTGGTGCCGCGCAACGCCGTCTCGGCGTCTAGGCCGAGATGCCGGCCGAGATTGACCAGCGCGAACAGGACGTCGCCGAACTCGTCGCGGATGGCGCCGCGCTCGCCCGCCGCGAGCGCGTGGCGCATCTCGCCGATCTCCTCCTCGATCTTGTCGAGGATCGGCGCTGCATCCTTCCAGTCGAAACCGACCTCGGCGGCCTTCTCCTGGAGCTTCAGCGCACGCGTCAGGGCGGGCAGGGCGACCGGGACGCCGTCGAGATGGCCGAGCGGATCGTCGGGCGCTGCGGAGCCATGCTCCTGACGCTGGGCCGCCCGGCGTGCCGCCTTCTCCGATGCCTTGATGGCATTCCACATGCCCTTGGCCATGCCGGCGGCGCGTGCGTCGGCGTCGCCGAAGACGTGCGGGTGACGGCGGATCATCTTGGCGGTGATCGCCTCGACCACGTCGGGAAAGGCGAAGGCGCCTTGCTCCTCCGCCATCCGTGCATGGAAGACGACCTGCAAGAGCAGGTCGCCGAGTTCGTCGCGCAGGTCGGCGAGGTCACCGCGCTCGATCGCGTCGGCGACTTCGTAGGCCTCCTCGATCGTGTAGGGCGCGATGGTCTCGAAGGTTTGCTCGACGTCCCACGGGCAGCCGGTGCCGGGCGTGCGCAGCGCCGCCATGATCTCGAGCAGGCGGGCAATGTCCTTGGATGGCGTCATGGCATGTCCTGTCGCGCCGGCCCGACTAAGCGGACGGCAGCGGAAATCGGCTCTCTTCTACCCGGCGGGACGGAGAAGTGCCATTGGGAAATCAGGTTGCGTTTGCTATCTGCTTCGCGTATAACGTGTGATAGGTGGGTGGGGGAGTGGATGGGGGACCGGGACAAGGAAAGGATCAAGCTGCAGTCGGCCGCCATCGATCGGTTCTCGACGGTCTGGATCACCTTTGGCTTCGTTGCGCCAGTGTTCGATTGGATCCGGACCGGCAAGCCGCCGATCGACCCGGGACTGTTGGCCATCGCTGTGGTCGTCGGGCTCCTAGTGCACTATACTGCGTTGTGGCTGCTGGGGAGGTTGCCAAATGAGTGATCTCGATTGGTGGTTCGCATGGTGCTTGATCGCCTCGCTGGTGGTCCTCGCCGGCCTGCTTGCGTCGCCGATCGTGGTCGGCTGGATGGATCAGATGTTCCCGCTGAATAGCGCCGAGGCAGCGAAGCGAGATGTACTGCGCGACGGTGATTCGATCGACCACGCCGATCTGCGAGAGAAGCTCGAAGCCCTGGATCGTAGCCTTGAGGCACTCGATCACGAAATGAAGGCCACGAAGACGAAGGTCGACGACACCAAGCGCGCTTTCGTGGCGGTGCGGGACGAGGCCAACGAGATGCTGGCGACCGGCACTTCCGGCTAGCGCTTTTTCGACCCTGAAGGTCAGCTTTCAGCTTCCAACTTCGTCCAGCCGCAGATCGCATAAGATAGATTATGGAACTTGCGGCTCCAGGTTCGCCAGGGCGGCGACGCGCGCGCCGGCGGCCTCGATCAGCGCCGTCGGCGCCGCTGCAAAGACCGCGTCGTGCGCTCCGGCCGCCGCCCAGACCCTGGCGAAGCCGAGCAGCGTCTCGTCGGCGAAGGCCGACAAGGGTTCGAGATGACCGATCGGCGCGACGCCGCCGATGGCGAAGCCGGTGACCTCGCGGACCTGGCGCGGTTCGGCCCGTACGAGCGGTTCGCCGGCCAAGGCGGCTGCCTTTTCGAGCGACAGCCGGTTGGTCCCCGAAACCATGAACAGATAGAGCCGGCCGCTCTCGGCGCCGGCGAAGATCAACGACTTGACGATCTCGGCGACGCTGGCGCCGCATTGGGCGGCGGCGTCCTCGGCCGTCCGCGTCGACGCACCCATGCGTCGGATCTCGATCGCCAGCCCGGCTTTCGCCGCCGCATCCTTGACGCGCTCAAGGCTTCCCATGAGAAACTCCGTCCATCACGCTGATTATATTGGAAGTTCGATCACCATTCCGTCATAGCCGGGAACTACGTGGTCGGGCGTTTCCCCCATGACGGTCGCATAGTCGAGCGGAATGTGCATGTGGGTCAGCACGGCGCGAGCCGGCTTCAGGCGCTCGATCCAGGCGAGGGCCTCCGACAGGGAGAAATGGCTGGGATGCGGCCGGTACTGCAGTGCGTCGATCACCAGCACGTCGAGGTTCTGCAATTTGTCGATCGTCGGCGGAGGCAGGTCGCTGACATCCGGGCAATAGGCGAGCCCGCCGATCCGGAAGCCGAGCGAGATGATGTCGCCGTGGATCTGCGGCAAGGGCTCCATGACCAGCGGACCCCCCTCTCCCACGACCACCACCGGCGAAGCATGGTCGATGATCTCGGCCTCCAGGATCGGCGGATAGGCGCTGCCGGGCGGCTGCTCGAAGCAGTAGCCGAAGGCCTCCTGAAGCCGGGCCAGCGTCGGCCGGTCGGCATGGACCGGCATCTTCCGCTTCTGCTCGAGGACGTAGCCGCGCAGGTCGTCGATGCCATGGATATGGTCGGCATGGGCGTGGGTGTAGACGGCCGCGTCGAGGTGCTCGACCTTGGCCATCAGCATCTGCTCGCGGAAGTCAGGACCCGTGTCGATGACGACGCGCGTGGCGCCGCCGTCCTCGGCGATCCGCTCGGCGAGCGCTGCCGCCCGCATGCGGCGGTTCCTGGGGTTGGCGGGGTCGCACCGTCCCCAATCCCCGGTGATGCGCGGCGTTCCGGGCGAGGAGCCGCAACCAAGCAGCGTGAAGCGCAGGCGGGCGCCCACTGTCAGGCGGCCTCCCGGTCCGGGCGCTGTAGCTTGGCGAACAGGCGGAAGAAGTTGTCGGTGGTCAATCGGGCGATTTCATCGTCCGAGATGCCGATCGTCGCTGCCAGCACGCGCGCCGTCTCGGCCACGAAGGCCGGTTCGTTGCGCTTGCCGCGGAACGGCTGCGGCGCCAGGAAGGGCGCGTCGGTCTCGACGAGCAGGCGGTCCTTCGGCACCTGCCTGGCGATGTCGCGGAGCGCGTCCGACTTCTTGAAAGTCAGGATGCCGGAAAACGACACGTAGCCGCCGAGCGCCACGCCGGTCCGCGCCAGTTCGGCGCCGGAGGAAAAGCAGTGGAGGATGAAGGGGAAGGGCCCCCTGCCCGCCTCGTCCTCCAGGATCGAGGCCATATCGGCGTCGGCGTCGCGCGCGTGGATCACCAGCGGCAGGCCGGTGCGACGAGCGGCCTCGATATGCCGCCGAAAACTCGCCGCCTGCGCCTCGCGCGGCGAACGATCGTAGAAATAGTCGAGGCCGGCCTCGCCGATCGCCACCACCTTGGGGTGGGCGGCGAGCCGAACCAGTTCATCGGCCGTCACGTCGGGCTCCTCGGCGGCGTTGTGCGGATGCGTGCCGACCGAACAGGCGACGTCGTCATAGGCTTCGGCCAGGGCGAGGATCTCGGGAAAGCGCCGGACCCGCGTCGAAATGGTGACCATGCGCACCACGCCGGCGGCGCGGGCGCGCGCCACGATGGCGTCGCGCTCGGCGGCGAACTCCGGAAAGTCGAGATGGCAATGGCTGTCGACCAGCATCAGCCGGCCTCGGCCGCTTCGACGAAGCGCGGGAAGACCGGCACCGGCGCCGGCAAGGGCGGTGCCCGGCTTCAGCGCATGGGCGTCGTCGCAGAAGGCGAAGCCGCGTTCCGCCTCGGGCACCGCCAGGAGGTCGAGCAGCCTGCCGGCTGCACCCGGCATGAAGGGCTGGCAGAGCAGCGCGACGCGCCTCACCGTCTCGGCCGTCGTGAAGAGCACTGCCTCCATGCGTGCCGGATCTGTCTTCTTCAGCGCCCAGGGCGCCTGGCCGGCAAAATAGCGGTTGGCCTCGGCGACCACGGCGAAGATCGCCGCCAGCGCGGCATGGATGGCCTGCTCGGACATCGCCATCCGCGCGGTCGCCAGCGCTGCCGTCGCCTGGTCGAGAATGGCGCGGTCCTCGGCGGTGGGCTCGCCGCGCGCCGGCACCTTGCCATCGCAATTCTTGGCGATCATCGACAGCGAGCGCTGCGCGAGGTTGCCGAGGTCGTTGGCGAGGTCGGCATTGACGCGGTTGACGATCGCCTCGTGGCTGTAGCTGCCGTCCTGGCCGAACGGCACCTCGCGCAGGAAGAAGTAGCGCACCGGATCGAGCCCGTAAGTGTCGATCAGCGCGAATGGGTCGACGACGTTGCCGACCGACTTCGACATTTTCTCGCCGCGGTTGAACAGGAAGCCGTGGGCAAAGACGCGGCGCGGCAGCTCGATGCCGGCAGACATCAGGAAAGCCGGCCAATAGACGGCGTGGAAGCGGACGATGTCCTTGCCGATGACGTGGGTGGCCGGCCAGAACGCCCATTGCGGGCTCTCGGTGTCGGGATAGCCGGCTGCCGTGATGTAGTTGGTGAGGGCGTCGACCCAGACATACATGACGTGCTTGGGGTCGCCCGGCACCGGCACCCCCCAGTCGAAGGTGGTGCGCGAGATGGAGAGGTCCTTCAGCCCGGACTTGACGAAGCTGATCACCTCGTTGCGGCGCTCGGTCGGGCCGACGAAGTCCGGCCGTTCCTCGTAGAGCCTGAGCAGCCTGTCCTGGTAGGCCGACAGGCGGAAGAAATAGGTCTCCTCCTCGTTCCACTGGACCGGCGAGCCGAGCGGCTCGCGCCTGATGCCGTCGTCGCCGACGACGGTCTCCTTCTCGTCGAAATAGGCCTCCTGGCGCACCGAGTACCAGCCGCTGTAGCGGTCGAGATAGATGTCGCCGGTCTTCGCCATCGCCTCCCAGATCGCCTGGCAGGCGCGCTTGTGCCGCGCTTCCGTGGTGCGGATGAACTGGTCGTTGGAGGTGCCCAGCGCCTCGACCATTTCGCGGAAGATCGCCGAGTTGCGGTCGGCGAGCTCGATCGCCGACAGGCCCTCCTGCTGGGCCGTCTGCTGCATCTTGAGGCCGTGCTCGTCCGTCCCGGTGAGGAAGAACACGCGCTTGCCGTCGAGCCTCTGGAAGCGCGCCAGCGCGTCGGTGGCGATCACCGTGTAGGCATGGCCGATATGCGGCTTGCCATTCGGATAGAAGATCGGCGTCGTGATGTAAAAAAGGTCGCTGGACATGGAAAGGCCGTGTGACTGAACGCCGGCTGCCATAGCGCATCGGAGGGGCGAATGCCATCCCGCCGACGGCGTACCGTACGGTACGGTACTCCCCGTCCCGTCGGCGATCAGAGCGGCGCAGCCTTGCCGGGCTCGCCGCGCGCTTCCTCGAGCGCCGCCTCCCATTCGCCGCGCCACGCGACGGCTGGATCGAGGCGCACACAGAGCGGGATGTCGCGGCTCGTCGCCTCCTTCTGGGCGATCCTGAGGATCTCCGCCGGGTCGCCTTCGTCGGCGAACCAGTGCTCGTCGGCATCGCCGAGCGGCTGCACGTCGGCCCGCGCGACAATCGCGTCGCCGTCGCGCTCGATCTTCACCTCGATGCGATGCTCGTCATCGTCCTGGCAAGGGCGGAACGTCATAGGGGCTTGAACGTCGCAGCGGCCGGATGCGTTCCGCCGCCCGGTCGCGCCGCAGCTCAGAAGCAGGTGATCGAGTTGCCGACGGCGGTGCAGTTGGTCGTTCTGTTTTCGCTGGCGATCGATTCGTCGCTGCGCATCTTCTGCTGGGCGACGCGACAATTGACGTAGGCGTCGCTGCCCGGTTTCGCGCCGTAGCTACGGCACTGCGCGTCGTCGGCAGCGGCGATCTCCTCCGGGGTCTGGCATGCCAGGAGCGGCAGCAACAGCAGGAGTACGGCGAAGTCGCGGGCACGCATTGTGGGTCTCTCCAGCCTCTGCCTGGGACGAACCATAGTGGTGCACGCGGCGGCCATCAACCACTCGACGAGCGCTTGGCGCCTCCGGAACCACTTCACCGGCTCGGCAATTGACGCTATGGCGGTCTTGGAACGCGGGTGAGACGATGGGCTGGAAGGACGAGGCGCTCGACGCCTATGGGCGCTTGATTGCCGAATATCGAGAAGAGTTGCTGCAGCTCGAGCTGGGTGCGGAGAATCCCGACGAGGACCCGGCGGTGCTCGAGTGCCGTAGTCGCATCGAGCTGCTCGAACGGCTGCGAGCCGAGTTGAGCCATCGCCCCTGACGCCAATTCGCCCGGATGTGAAGCCTATTACAGATTGCGACGACTGCCAGGCGTAGAAATCGAGGATGGGTTGGACCCCTGTCCTTGAAAGGATCGACCAATGCCTGATTGCAGCTTTTCCACAGTGCTTGGCATCATGTTCGCCGCCCGCAGCTACCTCTGGAAAGTCAGACTGAACGCGGGCCGACGGGACGACTACGCGATGCTCGGCATCGGCGAACGCCTTCTGACGCGCGACGAGGCCGAGGCGCTGCTGCGCAGCTACCGGCACTCCCTGCGCAACATGCGGTAGGCGCTATCGCCCGAACCGCTGCTGGCTCACGTCTCGTCAGAGATGCGGCCTGGCTGCCGTTCAAGTGGCATGTCGTCGGGAAGCTTTGTAGGGTTCAGCCCCGTACCCCGATAGAAAGGCATGTCCGGTGGACCTCCTGACAGGTCGCCAAGAGATAAACCATGTAGTGATTGAGGCTGACCCCCTGTTCATGGGCGGAGCCCGCAAGCTTGGCGTGGAGCTCCCTAGGCATTCTAAGGAGCACCTTTCCGCTATACTGTTCCATCGATGAAGGTTTGGATGGAACGGGGACCGAGTTTCCCGCCTTCTTAGCGGCTTCGATCCAAGCCTCGATGGCGCTCTCGAGTTCGGCCAACGCGGCTTCACGCGTATCGCCAAATGCCGTGCAGCCGGGAAGGTCGGTTGCGACCGCAATGAAGCCTCCATCCTCGTCACTCCAAAACACGCGGGCGGGATATCGATCAGACCTGTTCACAATTCATCCTCGTATTTCTCGAGTGCCGCTATGAGTTGCCTTGCTTGATACGGGGGAATCGTTCCGTCACCGCGCTTCTGAAAGTTGAGACCTTCGGGATCACCAGGGCGGGCAAACGCCCTGTGCGATCCGACCCACCCTCGACGTAGCCCATTTGCCTTGCCAACTTGCATGCATCGTCGAACCGAACGTGCTTCGGGTTGTTCCGAATGGAGGCAATGAGCTTCTCGCGTTGGGTCAAGCTGATACTACCTCGATATCGAATTGACAGCAACTCCATATTCTGGTTGCAGAGACTTGGCAACAGGCACAACTCTCGGTTTTCCCAACGGCGTGGCCCTGCCGCCGCTTGGGGTCTTGGGCCAAGTCCTGCTTCCTGGACAACAGGGGCGCGGCGGCCGTTGTTGACGAGGCCTTGGTCGGGGCTCTAGAGGGATAGAGCGAGGCCCTCCTGGCGAATGCGGACGGGTGGCAGAGTGGTTTAATGCAGCGGTCTTGAAAACCGCCGAGGGCGCAAGTCCTCCGGGGGTTCAAATCCCTCCCCGTCCGCCAGTCCCCTTTGCTTTCTGCGACGATTTGGCGTTGTCTCGTCCGTCCCAGGCATTCCGCCGGAGCCGCATCGAGGAGGCGATCATGGATCCCGAACTGCCGCAGCCGGTGGGCGAAATCCCCAGCCATCCCGAGGAGATGAGGGCCACCTACAACCTCCGTGTCGGCAATCTGGTCAGCCTGCAAGGCAGCGCGCGCATCACCCCCGCCGGCGTGATCTGCGCGGCGATCGCGACGTGCTGCATCATCGCCGTCGCCGGCTGGGCAAGCACGCTGAGACCGGCGCGCCGACGTTGACGCCTCCTCGCTCGCGGATGCATCCGCGCCGCGGTCGGCTGGCGTCGGCCGCCATCCTGCACTAGCATCCGCCGCCGAGAGGTGGGGAGCATGAGCGAGCGCTTCAGAGAGGTCTTCGGCACGGCCAAGCCGGTCATCGGCATGCTGCATCTGGGCGCCCTGCCCGGCGCCCCGCTCTACGACGCCGTAGGCGGCCTGGAGGCGCTGGTCACGGGTGTGGGGCGCGACCTCGATGCCTTGCAGGACGCCGGCTTCGACGCAGTCATGTTCGGCAACGAGAACGACCGCCCCTACGAATTCGCCGTCGACACCGCGTCCACCGCGGCCATGGCCTACGTGATCGGTCGGCTCCGCGAGAGAATAAAGGTGCCGTTCGGCGTCAACGTGCTGTGGGACGCGATGTCGACCGTGGCGCTGGCCGCGGCGACGGGCGCTTCCTTCGTCCGCGAGATCTTCACCGGCACCTATGCGTCCGACATGGGTCCGTGGATGCCGGACGCCGGCAAGGCCATGCGCTATCGCGAGCGGCTCAAGCGCCCCGATCTCCTGATGCTCTACAACGTGTCGGCCGAGTTCGCCTTTTCGCTCGACCAGCGCAGCCTGCCCGACAGGGCACGCAGCGCGGTGTTCTCCAGCATTCCTGACGCCGTGCTGGTGTCAGGCCAGATCACCGGCGAGGCGGCCGCGCTCTCCGACCTCGCAGCGGTCAAGAAGGCGCTGCCGGACACGCCGGTCATGGCCAATACGGGGGTCAAGCACGAGACCGTCGCGCAGGTTCTCGCGGTCGCCGACGGCTGCATCGTCGGCTCGTCGCTGAAGGTCGACGGCAACACCTGGAACGCCGTGGACCCTGGCCGCGCCGCCGAGTTCATGCGGCTGGCCCGCGCGGCGCGGGGCGAGCGGGAGGCCGGACGGTGAAGGAAAGCCTCGCCGGCCTGCTCAGCGAGCTGATGCTGATCCCCGGCCTGAGCGGCCATGAGGGGCGGGTGCGGCGGCGGCTGGCCTCGGAGATGAACGGGCTCGGCCTCGCCACGTCGACGGACCGGCTGGGCAACCTGATCGCCACCGCCGAAGGCACCGCCGACGCGCCCAGCGTCATGCTGTTCGCCCACATGGACCAGCTCGGCTTCGTGGTGCGCAAGATCGAAGCCGACGGCCTGATCCGGCTGGAACGCCTGGGAGGCGTGCCGGAGCGGGCGCTGGCGTCGCAGGCGGTGCTGATCGGCACCGGCGGCGGCGATGTGGCGGGCGTCATCGGCAATAAGAGCCACCACGCCACGTCGCCGGACGAGAAATACCGCGTCGTGCCCTATGGCGAGCTTGCCGTGGATGCGGGCTTTGCCTCGGCCGACGCCGCCGCTGCGGCCGGGGTGCGCATCGGCGCGCCCGTGGTCTACCGGCCGCAGGCGTTCGCGCTCGACGGCGGCCGCATCGCCGGCACGGCGATCGACGATCGCGCCGGCTGCGCCGTGATGGTGGAGGTGGCGCGGGCGCTTCTGCCGCTCGCCCGGCGCCCGACGGTGCACTTCGTGTTCTCGGTCCAGGAGGAGTTCAACCTGCGCGGCGCCGTCACCGCGGCGCAGGCGCTGATGCCCGACATCGCCATCCAGCTCGACCTGATCCTCGCCACCGATACGCCCGACATGGGAGCGCGCGGCGACGTGCGGCTGGGCGGCGGCCCGGCGATGAGCCTCTACTCGTTCCACGGGCGGGGCACGCTCAACGGCACCATCCCCCATCCGGCGCTGGTGGCGCTGTCCGAGCGCAGCGCCGAGGCTCTCGGCCTGCCGCTGCAGCGCAGCGCCCACACCGGCGCGCTGACCGATTCTGCCTATGTGCAGCTGGTCGGCGCCGGCGTCGCAGCGATCGATCTCGGCTTCCCGATGCGCTACTCCCACTCCTCGCTCGAAGTCTGCGATCCCGCCGACCTCGCCGGCCTGACGATGCTGCTCGTCGAGGCGCTCGCCGCGATCGGCCCCGGCTTCAGCCTAGACCGCGACGCCTTCGACTGATGGGGCTCTATCTCGGCATCGACATCGGCACCTTCGAATCGAAGGGGGTGCTCGTCGACGAGACGGGCAAGGTCAACGCCACGGCCTCGCGCCGCCACGAGATGCTGGTGCCGCAGCCCGGCTGGGCCGAGCACCGGCCGCGCCAGGACTGGTGGGGAGCGTTCTGCAAGATCTCCAAGGCGCTGCTCGCCGAGAGCCGCGCCGACCCGCGGTCGATCCGCGCCGTCGCGGCGAGCGCCATCGGGCCTTGCATGCTGCCCGTCGACGGCCAGGGCGAGGCGCTGACCAACGCCGTGCTCTACGGCGTCGACACGCGCGCCGCCGCGGAGATCGAGATCCTCGAGCGGAGGATCGGCCGCGACACGGTGTTCGCGCGGACGGGCAACGCGCTCACCAGCCAGTCGGTCGGCCCCAAGATCCTGTGGCTGAAGCGGCATCGGCCGGAGGTCTTCGACAAGGCGCGCAGCATCGTGACGTCCACCACCTACCTCGTCGAGAAGTTGACGGGCGAAGTGGTGATCGACCACTATTCGGCGGCCAATTTCGCGCCCTTCTACATGATCGACCGCCAGGCCTGGAGCGACGAGCTGGCCCCCGGCATCCTGCCGATGGAGAAGCTGCCGCGGCTCTCGTGGTCGAGCGAGATCGCCGGCCGCGTCACCAGGCGGGCGGCGCGCGCCACCGGGCTCGCCGAAGGCACGCCGGTCACCGCCGGCACCATCGACGCGGCGGCGGAGGCCGTCAGCGTGGGGGTGGCGAGAGACGGCGACATGATGCTGATGTACGGCTCGACCGTCTTCATGATCCTGCTCACCGCCGCACGCGTCGCCGATCCGCGGCTCTGGTACGCGCCGTGGCTGTTTCCCGGCCAGCACGCGTCGATGGCCGGCCTGGCGACCAGCGGCACCCTCACCCACTGGTTCCGCGACGTCGCGGCGCGCGAGCTCGACGCCGACCAGGCCTTCGCCGAGCTGGCCAGGGAGGCGGCGCGGGTGCCGGCCGGCGCGCGCGGCCTGGTGATGCTGCCCTATTTCTCGGGCGAGCGGACGCCCATCCACGACCCGCATGCCAAGGGCGTGCTGTTCGGGCTCGACCTGACGCATGGCCGCGGCGACATCTATCGCGCGCTGCTCGAGGGCATCGCGCTCGGCACGCGCGCCGCCTTCGAGGCCTATGGCGAGGCCGGCGCCCTGCCCCGCCGGCTGCGCGCGGTCGGCGGCGGCACGCGCAACGCGGTCTGGTCGCAGGCGACATCGGATGCTTCGGGCTACGGCCAAGAGGTGTGCCGAGTGACCCTCGGCGCCGCCTATGGCGATGCCTTCCTGGCCGCGCTCGCCGTCGGAGATGTCTCGAAACGGGACATCGCGGCGTGGAACCCGGTGGTGCGGCGGATCGTTCCCGACCGCCGGAACAAGGCCGTTTACGACCGCAACTTCGCCGTCTTCCAGGCGCTGACGCAGAAGACGCGGGCCGAGATGGCGGTGCTCGGCGAGCCTATTTGATGGCGCCGGCGGTCATGCCCTGGATGATGTAGCGCTCGAGCACGATGCCGACGACCACCAGCGGCAGGATCGCCGCCGTGGACAGCGCCGCCATCGACCACCAGTTGATGCCCTGCGAACCGGTCTGGCTCGCCACCATCACGGGCAGCGTCTTGGCGTCGGTGCTGGTGAGCAGCGCGGCGAAGAAGTACTCGTTCCAGCACAGCACCATCGACAGCACGAAAGCGGCCACCATGCCCGGCAGGGCGATCGGCAGCACGATCTGGAAGAAGGCGCCCCAAGACGACAGCCCATCGACCAGCGCCGCTTCCTCGAGCTCGACCGGGATCGAGTTGAACTGGTCGCGCATGATCCAGATGACGATCGGCAGCACCATCAGCGCATAGAGCAGGATGAGGCCGATGCGCGTGTCGAGCAGGTCGAGCTCCTTGTAGAGGACCAGGAAAGGCAGTGCGAGCACGACCGGCGGCAGGATCAGCTGCGACAGGAAGAAGAACGAGATGTCGGCGTTTCGCATCCAGCCGAACCGATAGGGGAAGCGGGTGAGCCCGTAGGCGGCCAGACTGCCGATGACGATCGCGAGGGAGGATGCGGCGAGCGAGGTGATCGCGCTGTTGGTGAAGCGCTTGATGAATTCGTCGCGGACGGTGGAGACTTGGCCGATCGTGTCGGGAGAGAGCCCGAGCGACCGCCAACCGCGCCAATTGGGCTGGAAATCGACGAATGGGACGAGATTGCCCTGGGTGACGTTGATCGCCACCTTGAACGAGGTGGTCACGGTCCAGTAGAGCGGAAACAGGCAGATGAAGGCCCACAGGATCAACAGCGCCGTAGATCGCCACTCGGCCGGCGACATATCGTGGCGTGCTCTCGGCAGCAACAACCGTGCCGGAAGCACGGTCGGCGATGGGCGCGGCGGAAGGTGGGACCAGGGCGGGATCGAGCCGGTCAGTTGACATCGCGGGTCCACCGGTTGGCGAGCTTGAGCAGCAACGTCACGAAGACGATGATCAGGATCAGATAGACCATGGCCAGCATGGTGCCGTAGCCGACATTGGAGCGGTCGCGATACTCCCGGAAGATGAAGCTGGTGACGGTGTCGGTGGCGCCGCCGGGGCCGCCCGACGTGACGTTGATGACGATGTCGGCGAGTTTCAGCTTGAAGATGATGCGCAGCACCATCGCGGTGATCGACACCGGCAGCATCAGCGGGAAGGTCACGCCCCAGAAGGCCTGCCACGGCGTCGCGCCGTCGACATGGGCGGCCTCCATGATGTCCTTGGGCAGCGCCTGCAGGCCGGCCAGCAGCATGATCATCATGAAGGGGATGAAGGTCCAGGCGTCGAGCACCATGATCGACAGCCGGGCGATCTCGGGAGAGGCGAAGAAGGCCGGCGTGTCCCAGCCGAGCCAGCGTGCCAGCCGGGCGGCCGGCCCGAAACGGTATTCCATCAGGCTCTTGCCGATCATCCAGGAGACCGCCACTGGCGACAGCATGAGCGGCAGCAGAAAGACGATCCGGAAGAATTTTCGGGCCCGAATCTCGAGCGTTGAGCAGCAGCGCCAGGCCGAATGCGACGGCATATTCGACGAGCACCGCGAGCACGTAGTAGACCATGTTCAGCAAGGCGTTGCGATAGTAGGGGTCGCCGAGCATCTGCCGGAAATTGTCGAGGCCGTTGAACTGCCGCCCGCTGACGCTGGAGAGGTTCCAGTCGGTGAAGGCGATGTAGAGGCCGAACAGCGTCGGGAAGATCACCATGGCGACGGTAAAGAGCACCGCCGGCAGCACGAAGAGCGCCCGCCGTCCCGCCTCGCCACGCATCAGCACCTGGGCGACGCCGAGCGCGACACCCCAGACCAGGTAAGCGTAGAGCACCACCCTCCAGGTCTCGAAGCCCCAGGGCGTGGCGCCGGACTTGTAGAGGAGCTGCAACGCGAAGGCGCCAAGCAGGAGCAACGTCGCCAGGGCGACCAGCGCCTGCCCGGCGGCCCTGCGGCCGGCCGTCACCGGTTGGGGCATCGTTTCGAGTGCCATGCCTTGTCCTCTTCGGTCGCGGGCCGGCGTGTTGCCTGCCGGCCCGCGGCCTTTGTCGGCTCACATGCCGAGCGAGGCCTTGTAGAGCTTGATCTGGTTCTCGCGGCCGAGCTGGTCGGTGATCTTCTCCCAGGCTGCGGCAATGGCGTCGGCGCCCTGCTGCGGGGTGTTCTGACCCGCAAAGGTCTTCGCCAGTTCGTCCTCGGCCACCGAATAGTACTGGAAGATGCCGGGGATGCGCGGCTCCACCGCAGCGTTCGGGTGATTGTAGCTGTCCGCCTCCGATTTCAGGTAGGAAGTGATGAAGGCCTCGTCATAGCCAGCCGCCACCCATTCCGGGAATGTCGAAGTGGCTGTTTCGGTAAGGCTGGAAGCCCGACGGGTAAGCGGCGCACCACAGCGACAGGTCCTTGCCGCCGAGATGGGCGGCGGCCGACCAGGCGGCCTTTTTCTTCTTCTCGTCGCTGTCGACCCGGCTCATCACGTAGACGCCCCAGCCGATATAGGCGCAATTCGGGGCGAAGTTCGGCCCGCTGGCGAGCTTGTCCCACTGCCCGGTCTTCGAATTGTAGACGTCGTCGGAACCCGGCAGGATCGAGAAGCCCGTCATGTCGCCGACCACCGAGGCATCGTTGGTCTTGACGTTGGAGCCGGCGTCGCCCCACCACACCAGCATCGAGCCGGTGCCGCCCAGAAACTGCGAGAACAGCGTCTGGTTGGGATCGGCGTTGATCTGGTCCGGCGGCTCCGACGGCAATGCGTCGACGACGTCCTGAATGGCGCGAACCCAGGCCGGGTTGTTGACGCGCGGCTTCATGGTCTCGGCGTCGAACAGCCACGCCTTGTCGTCCGGGTGCTTGGCATAGGCGCTGGCCCGGCTTCCGAGGAAATAGAAGCCGAAACCGCCCCAGGGCTTCGGCGCGTCGAGATAGCCGAAGACTTCCTGACCGTTGGACTGCTTGCCCTTCAGGAACTTGGTCATCGCCTGCACCTGTTGCCAGGTGGTCGGCGCCGCCCATTCGCCCTGCCCGCCTTCCGCCTTCCAGGCCTCGGCGAGCGCCGGGTCGGAGAACACGTCGGTGCGATAGTTGAAATTGTGGGCGTCGCCATCGACCGTCACGCGATAGGTCTTGCCGTCCCAGGTGCCGACCGGCGGCTGCAGATAGGCGACCACGTCGTCCATGTCGATCTGCTTGCGCACCCAGTCGGGCATCTCGGAGGTCAGCCCGCGGCCGCAGACGTCGCCTTCGAAGGGAGCCCCCATCTCCAGGATGTCGAAATCGATCGTATTTGTTGCGATCGCCTGTTGCAGACGGGAATTGTAGTCGGCCTGGGCCAGATCGATCCAGTTGATCTTGGCGCCCGTATAGGTCTCCCAGGCCTTCAGAAAGCCGCGGAACAGGATGTTGTGGAGGTTCTGGTTGTTCAAGCCCATGAAAGTCAGCTCGACGCCGGCGAACTCGCCTTCCTTGACGTTGGCCTTGGTGGCGCCCAGGCACATTTCGCCGACCTTCTGGAAGTCGGCATCGGTGGGCTGGCCCTTGCCGACGCCCGGAATCTTGAGGATTTCCGTACGCAGGTTGTCCTGCGCCGAAGCCGGCCCGCTGCCGAGCGCCGACAGCACCGTCGAGGAGCCGAGCGCCAGCGCTCCGGCGCCGGCGGCGCTCTTCAGCACGCCGCGCCGACTCGCCTGCATGGCCATGAGCCGGTCATAGATCTCTTTGCGCATATGATTTCCTCCCTGGGATGACCTGACCCGGCTATCTGCCGGGATGGGCTTGCAATAAGGCTCCGCTCGAGGTCGACGCCGTTTTCCCGTGCGGGCCCTTGCGGGTCGCCGGTTGTTTCGCGTCTTTCCTCCCGGGAAGCGGCACCTTCCAAGCGCGATCAGTATGGAACAAGTCTCGCGCGCTTTTCAATCGGCTCGCGCCATGGACACCTGCCGACGTGTCGGCTAGTCCTTTCACCGAGCGCTTGTGAGGGCGTCATAAGGGAGGATCGATGGCCAAGGTGACCATCCGCGACGTGCGCAAGGCGTTCGACGCCCTCGAGGTCATCCACGGCGTTTCCATCGACATCAAGGATGGCGAGTTCGTCGTGCTGGTCGGCCCTTCCGGCTGCGGCAAGTCGACTCTGCTCAGAATGGTCGCCGGCCTGGAGAGCGTCACAAGCGGCGAGATCGCCATCGGCGAAAAGATCGTCAACACGCTGCCGCCGGCCGAGCGCGACATCGCCATGGTCTTCCAGAACTACGCGCTCTACCCGCACAAGACCGTCGCCCAGAACATGGCGTTCGCGCTCAAGCTGCGGCGCACCGACCCCAAGGCGATCGCCGAACGGGTCGGCCGGGCCGCCGAGATCCTCGGCCTCAAGCCCTATCTGGACCGCTATCCGCGCCAGCTGTCGGGCGGCCAGCGGCAGCGCGTCGCCATGGGCCGCGCCATCGTTCGCGACCCGCAGGTGTTCCTGTTCGACGAGCCGCTCAGCAACCTCGACGCCAAGCTGCGCGTGCAGATGCGCGCGGAGATCAAGGAGCTGCACCAGCGCCTGAGGACGACCACCGTCTACGTGACGCACGACCAGGTCGAGGCGATGACCATGGCCGACAAGATCGTCGTCCTGCAGGACGGGAAGGTGGAGCAGAGCGGGGCTCCGCTGGAGCTGTTCGACCGGCCGGTGAACACCTTCGTCGCCGGCTTCATCGGCTCGCCGTCGATGAACATGCTCGAGGGGACGTTCAAGGGCGGCGCGGCGCCCGCGGTCGCGGTCGACGGCGTCGACCTGCCGGTCCGCCAGGCTGGCGACGCTACGGATGGCCAGCAGGTGCTGCTGGGCATCCGGCCCGAGCATTGGGAGCTGGCGGATAGCGGCGTGCCGGCGGAAGTTTCCGTGGTGGAGCCGACCGGCTCGGAGACCATGGTGTTTTTCCGCTTCGGCGCGAAGAAGCTGGTGGCGCTGTTTCGCGACCGGCATGCGTTCAAGCCTGGCGAGACGATCCATCTCAGGCCGCCGCCGTCGCGGGTCCATCTGTTCGACGCGGCGACCGGCCGGCGCCTCTGACGCGGCAGTCACGCGTCGTCGCCGGATTTCCCCTTCATGCGGACCTTGCGGTCCTCGATCGCGGCGAGGATCCTCGCCAGCAGCATGCCAAGACGATGCCGGCGCACGGAATCGGTCTCGAAGGCCAGCAGCTGGTCGTGGATCCAGTGGCGCACCTCGTAGAGATGGCCGAGGTCGTCGCCGCTGAAATCGAACCTGCCGATCCTGTCGTCGCCATCCGACGAGGCGATCAGCTCGCGGAGCACGTCGACCAGGGTCTTCACGGCTGCACGGCAAAGGAGAAGGAGCGGCCCATCCGGCCATCTAAGTCCTGCCGACCGTCGGTGGCATTTAAATTTGCTGTGGCCCTCGGGAGGGGCGTGTCTATGGGTTGAGCGGCGGCAGCGCCGGCATGCGACCCGCCGCGCTGGCCGTGTCGAGCCAGGCCCGCCTGGCATCGACGAACGCGCGTTCGAGGCGCGCATAGTCGATCGCCTCCCCGGCCGCTTGCCGGCCGCCGAACCGCGCGGCCATGAATGCCTCGTAGGTCCGCCCGGCCGCGTCGCCGCCGCAGCGGCGCAGCCAGTCCGGCAGCGGCCCCAGCCGGCCCTGCCGCGCCCATTCGTCGAGCCGGGCGTAGACGGCAGCGCCGTCGCCGTGTCGGCAGGCCTGCCTGAACAGCCGGAAGCGCGCGGCCTCGGACGTCTTGCGCGCCTCGTGCCACGACCGCAGCTCCGCCAGCCAGCGAGGTATCATGGCGCGCAGGGCGACAGCCAGCACGGCAGCCGCGAGCAGGCCTGCCGCCAGCAGCGCCAGCGCGCGCTTGCGGTCGACCGTCGCGCCTTGGGTCGGCGCCTGGTCGGGCACCGGTGGCGCGAGCGGCGATGCGGCCGCGGCGGCGGAGACTTCGACGTCGATCGCGGGTGCGGAGGCATCCTCGCCGATGGCCACCTCCGGCAGGACGAAGCTGCCAGCCCGCTCGAACACATAGGTCGCGGTGTCGGTGCGGCGGCCGCCAACGAACTCGCCGCGCGGCGAGCGCTCGTCCACCAGCTTGGGGTCGTGCCCATAGAGGCGCACGCCGTCCGGAGCTGAAAAGCGCGGCGCGGGGATCAGCATGGCCTGCATGCCGTCGGCTGTGACGACGATCGTCCTGACGAGCGCGTCGCCGACCTTTAGCCGGCCGCTGTCGGGCTCGACGGTCTGGCTGATTTCGACGCGCGTGGCAGCAGGCGGCGCCACGGCAGCGCCGGCCACGCCTTCCACCGTGAACGTCGCTGAAGGCAGGGGCACGCTACCCTGCGACGCCTGGCCGGGCACCGCAGCGTAGGTGAAGGTGATCGTCGCTTCCGGCAGCGCGTAGTCGCCCGGCGCCTGCGGCGTGACGAGGTAGCTGCGGCGGATGCCGGCGAAGTCGACGCCGCCGACGGTCTCGTTGAGGTTGACCGCGCCGTCTTCCAGCACCACCACGGCATTCGGCAGGTCGAAGAGCGGGAATTGGGGCGGCGACATGAAGAAGTTCGGCACGAAGACGTCGATGTCGACCTTGACCTGCGCGCCGGGCTGGATCGGCGACGGCGCCTCGACCGTGGCGCGCGCGAACGGGGTCGGCCGCCTCGGCGGACAGGCACGAGGCGATCAGCAGCGCCACCGCCGCCGCCCACCGGCAAGCCGAGGCGAGTCGCGGCGTCATTTGGCGCCTCCGCGCGCCTCGATGGCGAACTTTCGGGCCAGGAGGTCGGCAGGCGTGACCTGGATGTTGCGCATCCACATCTCGGCGGTCTGCTCGCCGGCGTCGACCTTGCCCGCCTTCCCTTGCTTGCCCTTGTCGTCGAACTGCACCTGGTCGGCCTTCTCGTTGGGGTCCTGCGCCTCTTGCTGCTCGTCTTCCTTCTTCCTGGCGGCGAGCGTCTCGGCGATGGCGAGATTGGCCTTGGCCTCCGGCCACTCCGCCCTGCCCTTAAGCGCTTGCCGGTAGGCGGCGGCCGCCTCCTCGGGCTTGCCGAGGTGCATCAGCGCATTGCCCTGGTCGAAAAGGCTTTCGGGCGTGTCGAGGAGCGCCCAGGCATCGACGGCCTCCTGGAACTTGCCGGCCCGGTAAAGCGCCACGCCGCGCCAGGCCGGATCGCGGAACTCTTCCGCGGCGGCCTCGTAGTCGCCGCGCTCGAAGGCCAGCCTGCCCTGCTGGTCGGGCGTCAGCCACAGATCGGCGAAACGGCGCTCCGCCGCGTCTGCCGGCCGCGGCAGCCCCGCCAGCACGAGGAAAAGCACGGCGCCCGTCCAGCGCACGCTCCAGCCGCGCCGGAACCACAGGGCGCCGAGGGCGGCGATCGGGAAGGTGAGCCACCAGCCCATGTCGCGCCACCGCTCATGGCCTTCCTCGGCCCGCTGCTCGAAGGAGGTGCGGATGCGCCTGACGATCCAATCGACGTCGCCGTCGTCCGCCGTCGCGGTGGCGACCTCGGCGCGGGATTGCCGGCCGAGCGCCTCGAGCGCCTCGACGTCCAGCTTGGCGAAGATGCGCGCCCCCGAGGCATCGGTCAGGTAGCCGCCGTCGGCCTGCTTCACCGGGCCGCCCTCGGCCGTGCCGATGCCCAGCACGATCAGCTGGTTGCGCCCGGAATAGCCGGCAAAGGCGGCGAAAGCCCCCGGCTCGACGCCGTCGGTGAGGAACAGGATCGTGCCCGGCGCGGCCTCGGCGGCGAGCCCTGCCTCGACCGCTTCGAGCGCCTTGGCGGTGTCCTTGCCCGGCACCGGCATCAGGCGCGTGGCGAGCGAAGCGACATAGGTGTTCACCAGATCGGCGTCGTCCGTGAGCGGCAGCACGCGATGCGCCGAGCCGGCATAGGCGTAGACGGCGGTGCGCGCCCCCTTTCGGGCGCTGAGCAGGTCCTGGACCTTGAGCTTCGCCCGCTCCAGGCGGGACGGCGTGACGTCGACCGCATCCATGGTCTCGCCGAGGTCGATGGCGATGGCGAGCGGCGCGGTGTCCTCGACGAAGGGCGGCCGCTCGCGCTGCCAGGTCGGCCCGGCGGCGGCCACCGCGCCGAGCGCGATCAGCGCCGCCGTCAGATGGACCGGCTGCAGGTGCCGCCGCGCGCCGCCTCGGACGACGAGATGGTCGAGCAGGTCGGGCGCGATCATGCCTCGCCAGCGCGCCCTGACGTCGGTCTGCGCGGCTAAGCAGCCAGGGCAGCGCCGCGGCCGCCAGCAGCGCGAGAAGCCACCAGGGACGCAGGAAGTGGAAGTCGCCGATCATCGCGCCTCGGCCTCCCGCGAAGGCGCCGGCGCTGCCCGCGCCATGCCGAGCAGCCACATGGCGGCGTGGTAGGCGACGAGAAGCAGGATCGCCGCGCCGAGCGGATAGTAGAACAGCTCGATGCGCGGCCGCCACGACAGCACCTTCTGGTTGGCCGGGGTGATGCGGTCGAGCGTGGCATAGATCTCGGCGAGCTCCGCCTGGTCGGCGCCGAAGAAATAGCGGCCGCCGGTCGCCTGCGAGACGGCCTGCAGCACGGCCTGGTCGAGCTTGTCCTCGCCCGTCGCGCCGGGATCGCCGATGCCGACCGTATGGATGGTGATGCCATTGCGCTTGGCGATGTCAGCGGCCTTCGCCGGCGGCATCTTGCTTGCCGTGTCGTTGCCGTCGGTCAGCACGACCAACACCTTTTCCGGCGCCGGGCTGCCGTCGAACATCTTGATGGCCAGCCCGATGGCGTCGCCGAGCGCCGTGCGCGGGCCCGCCATGCCGGGCAAGGTGTCGCCGATCACGCTCTCGACCGTCTGGTGGTCGAGGGTGAAAGGGACCAGCGGATAGGGCGCGTCGCCGAAGGCGATCAGGCCGATGCGGTCGCCCGGGCGGCGCGCGACGAAATCGGCGACCACCTTGCGGACGGCCTCGACGCGCGGCACCACCTGGCCGCCCGGATCCTTGAAGTCGCGGGTGTCCATCGATTGCGACAGGTCGAGCGCCAGCATCAGGTCGCGCTGCGGCTCGGTCTTTTCGAGCGGCGGCTCGACATATTGCGGCCGCGCCAGCGCCAGCACGACCAGCGCCCAGCAGAGCGGCGCCAGCAGCCGCTGCGCCCAGTCGGCGCGCGGCACCACGGAGCCGCGGGTCGGCGACACGCCCGCCGCCTCGGCGATCTCGTCGAAATAGGGCAGCCGCACCGACGCCGTCTCCTGGCGGTAGGGCGGCAGCAGCCACCTGACCAGGAGAGGCAGCGGCAGGAGCGCCAGCAGCCAGGGAAGATCAAGCTGGAACACGATGCCTCTCGATCCAGTCGCGTGCCGCGGCGGCGAATGCCTGCGCGTCGCAGCGGCACGGCGTCGCCGCGATATTCGCCGTCGTCGAGCACCGAGGCCGCGGCGTCGGCGAAGCTGCCGCCGGTGCGGCGCAGAAACGCCACCCACTCCGCCCCGCTCAGCGCGGCGACGGTCGGGCGCGGCCAGGCGGCGAGCGCGGTGCGCTTGACCAGCGCGGCGACCTCGGCGACGGCGCTGCCGGGCGCGGCGTTGCGTGCCTCGATCTGCGACAGCTCGGCCAGCGCCTCGCGCCGGTAGCGGTTTGCGGCGTGGTGCTGCTGCCACCGCCACAGGCCCCAGGCGGCAATGGCGGCAAAGAGGATTGCGACCACTGCCCAGGCGATGGTGTGCGGCAGGAGCGACACGGGCGGCGGCAGCGCGATGTCGGCCAGCTGCTGCAGCGCGGCGCGGGTGGCGGCGTCGAGCGCCGGTGAGGCGTCGCCTGCCATGGCTATCGGCTCCTGCCGGGGAAGGCGAGCTGGCCGAGCAGCTTGCGCAGCTGCGGCGCCACCTCCTCGCGCAGCGGAGATCGGCAGCATCGGCAGGCCGAGCTCCTGCTGCCAGGACATCAGCTCGCTGCCGCGCGTTTGCGCGAAGTCGGCGATGCCGGTGCGCACCCGAGCCTGGCCGAAGGGCAGCGCCGCCTGCATCGCGCCGCCGCTCGCCACCATCTCGCCGGCCTCGGGCAGCTCGAGCAGGAACGGGTCGTAGACGATGATGGCGATCACGTCGTTGTGGACGGCCAGCCTGAGCAACATGTCGCGGGTGTCGGGGCCGTGGCCGTCGAAGTCGCTGACGACGATGACCAGATGGTCGTGGCGGGCGACGTTCAAGGCCCGGGCCAGCGCCCGGTCGAGCTGCCCCGGGGTGCGCGCCGCGGCGGATTGGGCGCTGAGCTCGCCATTGCGGCGGGCGATCGCCGAGGCGAGCCCGATGACGGCCTCGCGGCTGCGCTCGGGCTTCAGCTCGTCGATGGTGGCGTCGGCGAAGACGAAGCCGCCGACCCGGTCGCCGAGGTTCATGACGCGCCAGGCGCAGAGCGCCGCCGCCTCGGCCGCCGCGACCGACTTCATGGCGCGGCGGCTGCCGAAGAACATGTTGATGCGCTGGTCGACCAGGAGCAGCGCCGGCCGGTCCTTCTCCTCGTCGTAGACGCGCACGAAGGGCTTGCCGGTGCGCGCCGTCACCCGCCAGTCGATGGTGCGGACGTCGTCGCCGGGCAGGTATTCGCGCAGCTCCTCGAAGGACAGGCCGCGGCCCGCGCAGGCGCGATTCGTGGCGGCCGGCCAGCAGCCGGCGGACCGGCGCCTTGCGGCCGGAAGGCGAAGTCCCGCGCCGCGCCCTCCAGCGCGACGAGGTCGTCGACGGAGACGTAGACGCCCTTGACGCCGCCGGTCGCGGCGGTCGCCGGGCGCGCCACGCCCTTCGATCGCGCCAATGCGGACAGCGACAGGCCCATGGCCGCTTTCTCCCGTCAGGCCACGGCGACCCGCTCCACCACGCGGTCGATCGCCTGGTCGGCCGAGATGCCCGCCGGCATGCGCCTCGTAGGACAGGATCAGCCGATGGCGGAACACGTCGTGGACGATCGCCCGGACGTCGTCCGGCGTGACGTAGTCGCGGCCCTTCAGCCAGGCATAGGCGCGCGACACGCGGTCGAGGCCGATCGCGCCGCGCGGGCTGGCGCCCACCTGAAGCCACTTGGCGAGCTCGGCGTCGAGCTTCGCCGGATAGCGGGTGGCGAAGACCAGCGCCACCATGTAGGTCTCGACCGCGTCCGACACCGTCACCTTGCCGATCTCGGCGCGGGCCTGCGAACACCGAATCCTGCGCCAGCCGCTCGGCGGGCTTCGCCGCCTTGCCCGACTTCGCCGCGTTTTCCTCGGCGCGGTTCAGCCGGACGATCGCCGCCTCCGACTTCTCGTCGGGGTAGCCGACCTCGACATGCATCAGGAAGCGGTCGAGCTGCGCCTCGGGAAGCGGATAGGTGCCCTCCTGCTCGATCGGGTTCTGCGTCGCCATGACCAGGAACAGCTCCGGCAGCGGGTGGCTCTGGCCGCCCACCGTGACCTGGCGCTCCTCCATCGCCTCGAGCAGGGCCGACTGCACCTTGGCGGGCGCGCGGTTGATCTCGTCGGCGAGGATGAGGTTGGCGAAGATCGGGCCCTGCTGGAACTTGAACTCGCCCTTGCCGCCCTCGGTGAAGTAGACCTCGGAGCCGGTGATGTCGGAGGGCAGCAGGTCCGGCGTGAACTGGATGCGCGACAGCGCCGCGTCGAGGTTCTTGGCCAGGCTCTTGATCGCCCGCGTCTTGGCGAGCCCCGGCAGGCCCTCGACCAGCAGATGGCCGTCGGCAAGCAGGCCGAGAAGCAGCCGTTCGACCATCGCCTCCTGGCCGATCACCGACTGGCCGATGCGCTTGCCGAGGTCGAGGATGTCGTCGCGGGCGCTCATATGTCACTCCATGTGGCGTCCGACTTGCCAGAGCCGCGCGATCGGCACTCGCTCCACACTCGAGTCCAACGCGAAGAAAGCATACCTATATATGTATTGCAATACATGGCGCGGCTCCTCCCATCTCGGCTCCTTCTTGGTCATGGAGATCAAGAAGCGCTTCGGCTTGGCCGTGAAGGAACATCGCCTGCTGTCGAAGGTATCGCAGGAAGAGCTTGCGATGCGGATCGGCGCGGACCAGGCCTATGTCAGCCGGATCGAAGCGGGTCAGATGAACGTCACCCTGGAGACCGTGGAGCAGATAGCTGCAGCCTTGCGAACCGACGCCAGGGACTTGTTCTAGCTTCCTTGCCGGCGACCGTCATTTGGTGCCCGGGGTCTGCTCGAGCGCCTCCATGAGCCCCTCGACCATCTGGTCGACGCTGAAGCTCGCCGGCCGCTGGCTCGGCGGATACGCCTTGAACGTCTCCAGGAACGGTGCCACGCGCCAAACGCCGTACTGGATCAGATAGGCGTTCTTGGCCAGCCAGTCGTAATACTGGTCGGAGACGATGTCGGCCCGCTCGTAGGGGTCCATGCGCAGGTTGAACACCTTGGGCGCGCGCAGGCAGGTGAACGGGTTGGCCCAGACCTGGAAGCCGCCCGGGCTCGCGCTGCTCGCAGAAGACGATCTTCCAGTCCTTGTAGCGATAGGCGACCAGGTTGCCGTCGTCGTTGAAGTAGTAGAAGTCCTGGCGCGCCGAGTTCGGGCGAGGCGCCGGTCAGGTAGGGCAGCTGGTTGTAGCCGTCGAGATGCACCTTGGCCTGCTTGCCGCCGAGGTCGGTGCCCTTCAGCAGCTTGTCCTTGATGTCGGGGTCGCCTGCCGCGGCGAGGATGGTCGGGAACCAGTCCAGCCCGGAGACCATCTGGTTGGACACCTCGCCGGCCTTGATCTTGCCCGGCCAGCGGACGAACGCCGGCACGCGGAAGGCGCCTTCCCAGTTGGTGTCCTTCTCGCTGCGGAACGCCGTCGTCGCCGCGTCCGGCCACGACCATTGGTTCGGGCCGTTGTCGGTCGTATAGACGACCAGCGTGTTGTCGGCGATGCCCATGTCGTCGAGCGCCTTCAGCAGCTCGCCGACGTCGCCGTCATGCTCGACCATGCCGTCGGCATATTCGTTGCCGATCATGCCGCTCTGGCCCTGCATCGAGGGCCGCACATGGGTGAAGGCATGCATGCGCGTGGTGTTCATCCAGGTGAAGAACGGCTTGCCGGCCTCGTGCTGTCGCTTCATGAAGTCGATCGCGGCATGCGGTGGTCTCGTCGTCGACCGTCTCCATGCGCTTGCGGTTCAGCGGCCCGGTGTCCTCGATCTTGCCGTCCGCCGAGGCTCTCAGCACGCCGCGCGGCGAGTTCGACTTCACGTAGGTGGCGTCGTCCTTGGGATAGTAGGGCCGTTCCGGCTCCTCCTCGGCGTTCAGGTGATAGAGGTTGCCGAAGAACTCGTCGAAGCCGTGATTGGTGGGCAGGTATTCGTCGCGGTCGCCGAGGTGGTTCTTGCCGAACTGGCCGGTCGCGTAGCCGAGCGGCTTCAGCGCCTGGGCGATGGTGACGTCGCGGTCCTGCAGGCCGACGGCGGCGCCGGGGATGCCGACCTTGCACAGGCCGGTGCGCAGGCAGACCTGGCCGGTGATGAAGGTGGAGCGGCCGGCCGTGCAGCTGTTCTCGCCGTAGTAGTCGGTGAACATCATGCCTTCCTTGGCCAGCCGGTCGATGTTGGGCGTCCGGTAGCCCATCAGGCCGAAGCTGTAGGCCGAGATGTTGGTCTGGCCGATGTCGTCGCCGAAGATGACCAGGATGTTGGGCTTTGCCGCCTGGTCCTGGGCGTGCGCGGTCGCCGCCGACAGGGCCGAGGTGGCCGACAAGAGCATGGCTCCCAGGAGTCCCGTACAGTTTCATGGCGCTTCTCCCTCGCCGTTCAAGCCTAAACTCGCCCAGGCCGACCAAAGCTTCATGCCCCGGGTCAGCCTAGCCAAACTTCAAGAAGAGGGAAGCGATTTTCTCAGCGGCGTCGAGGACTTGGAAAGTCCCGCTTGGTCACGCACAATGGCGGCCCCTCCCCTTTGTCGAAAGGCCACGACATGAAGCGGTTCGATCTCGTCAAGCCGTTCAGGATCGAAAATGGCGACGCGTTCAAGCTGTCGGACGTCGACCCCGGCGACTACGCTCGGCCTCGACCTCGACAAGGAGAAGGCGAAGGGCCTGCTGGCGACCGGCATCGAGCGCATGCGCGACCTGCAGGAGCGGCTTTACGCCGAGGGAAAGTGGGCGCTGCTCATCGTGCTGCAGGCGATGGACGCCGCCGGCAAGGACAGCGCCATCGAGCACGTGATGTCGGGCGTCAACCCGCAGGGCTGCACCGTCTACCCGTTCAAGGCGCCGAGCACGACCGAACTGCGGCACGACTTCCTTTGGCGCACCGCGCTGCCGCTGCCGGAGCGCGGGCATATCGGCATCTTCAACCGCTCCTACTACGAGGAGGTGCTGGTGGTGCGGGTCCACCCCGACCTGCTCGCCAAGCAGATGCTGCCCAAATCGCTGGTCACCGACGACATCTGGAACGAGCGTTTCGAGGACATCCGCGCCTTCGAGCGGCATCTCACCCGCAGCGGCACGGTGATCCTGAAGTTCTTCCTCCACGTCTCCAAGGACGAGCAGAAGAAGCGCTTCCTCGATCGCATCGAGGAGCCCGACAAGCGCTGGAAGTTCAATGCCGGCGATATCGCCGAGCGGGCGCACTGGGATGACTACATGCACGCCTACGAGGACATGATCCGCCATACGGCGACCGACAGCGCGCCCTGGCACATCGTGCCGGCCGACAGGAAGTGGTTCTCGCGCCTGGTGATCGCCAGCGCCGTCCTCCAGAAGCTGGAGGAGCTCGACCCGCAGTTCCCGACCCTGGACCAGGCGGCCTTGACGGCGATGAACGAGGCGCGCGACGCCCTGCAGTCGGAAAAGCCAGCCAAGGCCAAGCGGAAGTGAGAGCCGACGCAAGGCTCGCGCCGGCGTCCCCGCGGTTATCTGAGCGCAATGACGCTTCTTCGAATCGTCCTTGCACTCTATCCTCTTGTTGAGCATGATCTTTTCCAAAAACCGGCATCCACTTTTTGGGATCATGCTCTAGCAGACATTCTGGCTGGAGTCGCAAACCGGGTTGTTGCCGGTGCCCAACGGGGCGTTGATGGTCCTTTCCATGGTGGCCCTGGTGGGAGGCGGCTGGTTGGACTGGCAGGCGGCCGCCAGGGACAGGACGGCCAGGCAGGCGAAAGTCAGAATGCGCATTGTCGTGAACCCTCTCTTTCCACGTCGCGAGGCGGAGTAGACCATATTTTCGCACGCAACGGGATGCACCGGACGCGGCTTTTTCAGCCGGCCAGGAGGACGGTGAGCCCGCCGGCTTGCGATCACGTTGGGGTGTGAGGTGGGCCGACGGGCTCCGGCCGGCCAAACTTTGAGGGAAGCGGCCAGCCAGGATTTCAACCCCTTCGCACGGCCCCTGGTTCCATCCGGCGGTGGCCAAGCGCCGAGACCCGCGATATCGTCGATCCATGGATCTGCAAGCCTTCAAGGAGACCCTCGCAGGGTCGCAACCACCGGGCGGTATCAGCCTCGCTCTCGAAGCCCTGTGGTGGGACGCCAAGGGCGACTGGGACAAGGCCCATGAGCGCGCCCAGGAGCGCGAGGACGCGGCCGGCATGCACGTGCACGCTTATCTGCACCGCAAGGAGGGTGACCCCTCCAACGCGGCCTACTGGTACCGCCGGGCCGGCGCGAAGCCTTCCGACTTGCCGCTCGATGAGGAATGGGAGGCGCTGGTGCGCGCCTTCCTGAAGTCCTGAGCCGCCCGCCTCATGGAGCGACCGGAGTGACGCTGACATCCGCGCAATGCCGGGCCGGCCGGGCCCTCATCGACTGGTCCCGCGACCAGCTGGCCGGGCAGGCGGGGATCTCGGCCCGCACCGTGCTGCATTTCGAGCGCGGGGCCCGCGGCCCGCGGCCGGCGACGGAGGATGCGCTGCGGCGTGCGCTCGAGGCCGGCGGCGTGATCTTCGTCGAGGAGGATGGGGAAGGCGTCGGCGTGCGCCTGCGCAAGGGCCGCAGCGAAGAAGGCCTGCGGCCGGAAGAGCTCAACGCCTCCAACGACGACTGACGATCGCCCGAACGCCGGTTTTCTGCCTTTCCGGGGTTGCCAAGCCATTCCCCCTGCCCTAAGGGCAACGCCGATTGAGGGATCCGATCAAAGACAGACAATCCGCCCGGGGTGGGCTCGACCATGCGTTCCTTTCTTCTCGTCGGCTGCGACCTGGCGCTCGCGGCATCGATCACCAAGCTGGCTCACCAGCTGCTTTTGATGGGCGGCCTCGTCACCTGAGGCCGCGAAGGTCGATCTCGGTGATGTGCCAGCGCCCGAGATTGGCCGTGTAGAGCCGGTCGCCCTTGAGCGCGACGTTGGTGGGGTGGGCGATCGTCGTCGCCGCGCGGTCCTCGATCAAGAGCTCCAAGCCACGGTCCTCGCGCCAGCGATAGATGCGCGACGGCTCGTAGCAGGAGATGAAGAGCGAGCCGTCCGGCGCGAAGGCAAGGCCGTCGGGCACGTTGTGGACGTCCGCCACGACGAGCTGCTTGGCGCCGGCCGAGCCGTCGGCCTCCGATGGGCACGAAGCTCACCTGCGGCGCATCGCTTTCCACGACGAAGAGGCCGCTGCCGTCGGGCGCCATCGCCATGCCGTTGGCGAACTGCATCGCGTCGCGGCACCAGGGACCGCCCTCGCCGGTCTTCGAGGTCGAAGCGGAAGATCGAAGCGCCGGACGCCTGGCCCTGGCTGTCCGAGACGTAGAGCTGGCCGCGCGTCTCGTCGACCACCGGATAGTTGGGCACGCGGATTCCCGCCGAGGCGAAGCGGCGCATTTCGCCGCTCGGCGCGTCCCAGCGGAAGATCGCGGCATGCTTGAGATCGCAGCAGAAGACGTTACCGGCGCGGTCGAAGGCGATGCCGAGCAGGAAGCCGCCCGTGCTTCCCATCCGCTCGGCCCGGCTGCCGTCAGCGGCGATCCTCAGGAGATCGCCGGTCTCGGTGCCGCACCAGATCGAGCCGTCGGCATGCACGGCGACGCCTTCGGGATGCGCCACCCTGGGCTCGCTGAAGATGCCGTCGAAGAAGACGCGGGCGGCGGAGATCGGCAGCAGCGGGGTCATGGCAGGGCCTCGGATCGGGGATTCGGGCTGGGCTGACGGGCGGCGGCCAGGCGCTCGACCAGCGCGCGGTCGGCCGCCAAGATCTCGGCGATCAGCGCCCCGCGCTCGCGGGCGCCGACGAACTCCAGCCTTCTCAGCCCGAGCGGGTCGATGCGGCGCCGGAGAAAGTCGAGCGCTTCCGGGTCGGGCGGCGCGACGGGCCGGCATTCGGCGTCGAAGGCGACGGCGAAGCCGGTCTGCGCGCGGATCTCGTCCTCCGACACGCCCGGCATGGTCTCCACCACCACGAGCTGCCGCGTCGCCTGGTCGAGGCGGAAGACGCAGAGGTCGGTGAACACCAGAGCGCGGCCGGTCCGGTAGCCGGCGGCGCTGCGCTCGTCCGTCGTCAGCAGGCCGCGCGCCGAGCTCGCCGTTTCCACCGCCTCGACCACCGATTGCGGCGAATGCCGGGTCAGATAGAGCACATAGTCGCGGTGCATGTTGGCGACGTCGGCCATGCCGCCCTGCCCCGGCAGGCGGATCGTCGTGCCGTCGCGCTTCCTGAGCGCGATCGTGTTGACGCGGCCGCGCCTGTCCACCTGCGCCGCGGCGACGATCTCATGGGTCACCGCGCCAGCCTGGTAGAAGGTCGAATAGGTGTCGTCGCCGCCGGCATGGGCGGCCGCGGTCTCGCCGTCCAGCGTCTCGATCAAGCGACAGGATCAGCGGGCTCGGCGCCACGTCGAGATGGCCGCAGCTCATGGTGGCGAGCACCATGTCCGGCGCGTGCGTCGCCTTGGCCAGGCGGTACGCGACGTTGGCGAGCGGCGACACCGCGCCGGCGCTGGCGAAGGCGTCGTTGCCAAGCTCGGCGGCGATGCGCATCGCCATGATCTCGTCGATCGAGGCAGGGCGGTCGTCGCGCCGGACTTTGGGAAGCGCGCCGAGCGAAGCCGTGCCCAAGTGCGGCGGCCTGCCGAACGAAGCCGCGTACCGTACCGTTCGGTACGGCGAGCGCGTCGGCCAGAAGCCCGTCCGGCTGGGCGAAAGCTTCGGCGAGCGCGGCATAGTCGGTGACGTAGAAGGGCAGGCACGAGGCCGGCCAGGCGCCGCCAGGGACCACCGCAATTGCCGTCACCTGGCTGCGCAGGAGCACGGTCTGCCGGCCGGCGGCGGCGAGCGTACCGGCCGGTACGGTCTCCTCGACGGTGACCAGGACCTTGCTTGCTGCGCCGACCATGGCGAGATCGAGGGCGCGCGGCCCGAGGATCTGGACGTTGCCGGCCGCGTCGGCGCGCTCGGCGTGCAGGACCACCGTGTCGAGCCGCAGCGCCGGGACGGCGCCGACGGCGTCGCCGGTCAGCGGGTCGGCGACTTCCTTCGCGCCTGGGATGCGCGCCATCATGTCGGAGCCGGCGGGCAGCTGGAAGGGCAGTGACGGCAAATTGGCCTGGGCGGCGCGCAGCGCCTGGATCATCGCCAGCGCCGTCCAGTCGCGGACCGGCACGGACGCCGCCTCCGCCACCGCGCGGAAGCGTGGCGGCAGGCCGAAAATGTCCAGGCTGGAAAAGCAGATGTCGATCTCGGCGACGGCGTCCGCCTCCAGCAGCAGCTCGAGCGGCAGCCCGCCTGCCCATGAGACGTAGGAGAGGCGGCGGACGCTGCGCTCGGCGATCGCCCTCAACAGGGCGATCGGCAGACGCGCGAAATGGTGGCCGCCGACGCCGAAGCGGTCGCCGTCCTCGACCATGGCGGCAAGCCCGGGGAGATCGGTGAAGACGGGCCGGTTCGGCTTGACGAGGGAGCGCGGCATCGGCCTACAGCGGCTCCGCTTCGATGCGATAGCGGGTGGTGAACGGCTGGTCGGGCGCAAAGTCGAGCGCCGTCGCCACGCCGGAGCGGACGAGCGGGTTGTCGGCGCGCGCCGTCTCGGGCCCGAGGCCGAAGGGCGAGCAGACCGGCTCGATGCCGAGCGCCAGATGGCGGCCGCTCCATGGCGGCGCCTTGCGGCCGCGGTTGGAGTACCAGATGAGCAAGCTCGGAAAGTGCTCTTCCTGCCAGGAAAGCGTCGTCCGGTAGCCCTCCGCATGGTTGGCCAGCGAGGCCCGGCCGCCGGTGCCTTCGAGCTGCAGCAGCTCCTCGACATCTTCCGCGAACGGCACGGCGCCGGCATCGACGCTGCCGCCAGTGCGGGCCGGCACCTCGGCCAGCGAGGCGAAGCGGCGATCAGGCGAAAACAGCGCCGCACCGGGCTCCACGGTGCCCGGATAGGTGCGGCCATGGATGCCGGCGCCAACCTCCAGGCGGGCGGCGCCCGGCTCGGCCGGCAGCCGGAACACCGGATGGAGGCCGATCGGCAGGCGGCAAGGGCGCCGCACGGCGATCGAAAAGGCAAGGTCGACGGCAGGCGCGTCAGGATCGGGGGTGACCATGCGCTCGACGCGGGCGACCGGGCTCGTCGCCGGATAGTCGAGCGCCAGCCGGAGCGAACCCCCGTCGTCGGGCAGAAATGTCCATTCGTGGTTGGACGAATGGCCGTGCACCTCCTCGTCGGGTTCCGGCGGCCCCATCGTTTCAGCCCAGTCGGCCGGCCAGCCATCGGCCGGCACGGAATAGCCGAAGGGGACGCAGGGCCACTCGCCGCGCAGCCGGGCGAGGATGCCGGGCAGGCCCGCCGCCTCCGGCGCGTCGGCCCAGGGCGCGACATGCAGCGGCGAGACCTGGCGCCCGTCGCCGAGCACGAAGGTCAGCGGCGCCAGCATGGCGCCCAGCCGCTGCACGGCGAGCGCGCCATGCGCCCAGCCCAGGCCGCGGACGGCGGCGCTCATTTGCGCTCGCCCCGCGCCTGGCTCTTCTCGGCGAAGGCCTTGATGCGGGCCTGCCCCGTCTCGCTGCGGTAGAGGCCGCCGAGTATCTCGCGCTCGAGCGCCAGCCCATCGGCAAGCTCGCCCGGGCCGGCGGCCGTGGCCACCAGGCGCTTCAGGCCCTCCACCGCCGCCGGCGGCTCGGCGGCGATCGCCTCGGCGAGCTCCAGCGCGCGCGGCAGCAGCCGGTCGGCCTCCACCACCTCGTTGACCAGGCCGGCCGCGACCAGCTCCGCCGCCGGGACGATGGCGCCCGTCAGAAGCAGCATGGCGGCGCGGTTGCGGCCGAGACTGGCGACGCTGCGCTGGGTGCCGCCGCCGCCCGGGATGAGGCCGAGCTTGATCTCCGGCAGGCCGAGCTTGGCGAATTCGGAGGCGATCACCAGGTCGGCGCAGAGCACCAGCTCCATGCCGCCGCCCAGCGCATAGCCGTTGACGGCGGCGATCACCGGCTTGCGGTTGTCCTCGATCGCCGCATACATCGCCGTGCCGGCCGCCTGGAAGGCGTCGAACTCGGCCGGCGTCTGCGCGGCGTATTCCTTGATGTCGGCGCCGGCCATGAAGCCGCGGCCCTCGCCGGTGACGACGATGGCGCCGACCGCCGGGTCGTCCGCAGAGCGCCAGGAAGGCGGCGGTGATCTCCGCCTGCATGGCCTTGTTCATGGCATTGAGCTGGTCGGCGCGGCGGAAGGTGACCAGCGCCACGCGGCCCTGCGTCTCGACCGTCAAGGTGCGATGCGCCGCCACGGGGATCAGGCCTTCTCGACCGTCATGTCGCCCGCCGCCTCCAGGGCGGCGATCTCGGCCTTCGGGATGCCGAACTCGGCGAGGATCTCGCGGCCGTGCTCGCCGACCAGCGGCGCCGGCCGGTCGATCGCTGGCCGGCGTCTCGCTCATCTTCACGGCCGGCGCCACCACCCGCACCCGGCCGCCGCGCGGGTGCTCGTAGTGGGTGATCATGCCCATGTGCCTCACCTGCGGGTCCTCGGCGGCGCGGCGGATGTCCTTGACCACGGCGCACCAGATGTCGGCGGCGAGCAGGCGCGACAGCAGCGCCTCGGTGGTGAACCGCCTCGTCTCGGCGTTGACCTTGTCGAACACCTCGTCGCGCTTGTCGAACAGCGTCTTCAGGTCGTCATAGACGGCGAGCTGCGGCGCTTCGAGCACCTCGTAGAGGGTCTTGAAGGGGCTCATGGCGATCGACACGTAGCCGCCGTCGCTGGTCTCGTAGATGCCGAACGGCGCCTGCATGCCCGGATGGCCGATGCCCGAGTTGGGGCGGACGAAGTCCTCGCCGAGGTTGAGCACCGCGACATATTCCTGGTTGAGATGCGCCAGCATGCCGGCCAGGAGATTGACCTCGATCTTTTGCCCCTTGCCGGTCTTCTCGCGCCAGTAGAGCGCGGCGAGGATGCCATAGACCATGTTCATGGCGCCGATCTGGTCGGCCAGCCCGGCGCCGGCCGGCACCGGCGCCTGGTCGCCGCGCCCGGTGTTGGAGATCAACCCGGCCAGGCCCTGGATAAGCATGTCCTGTCCCGGCCGGTCGACATAGGGCCCTTCCTCGCCGTAGCCGGAGCCGGAGCAGTAGATGATCCGCGGGTTTACGGCACGGAAATCCTCGTAGCCGTAGCCGAGCTTGGCAAGCACGCCCGGCCGGAAGTTCTGCACCACCACATCGGCCTTCCTGGCCATCTCCATCACCACCCCATGCACCTTGCGGCTCTTGAGATTGAGGGCGATCGACCGCTTGTTGCGGTTCCAGGCCAGGAAGTTCGGGCTCTCCGAGCCGCCCACCCATTTGGCAAAGAAGGTCATGGAGCGGAACAGATCGCCAGCGCCCGCCCGCTCGACCTTGATGACGTTGGCTCCCATGTCGCCCAGAAGCTGAGTGGCGAACGGCCCCTGCAGCAGATGGCTGAAATCCAGGATGGTGACGCCGTCGAGAGCCTTGTTCATGGAAGAGTTCCGCTTCGCAGTCTAACAGTTTGCAAACGCTACAGGAGATGGGGCACGTAGCGGGGTGCCGCAGTAAGCCCGCCATCGACCCTGAGATCGATGCCGGTGGTGAAGCCTGCGGCGTCGGAGGCGAGGTAGACCGCAGCCTCCGCCACCTCGGCGGGCTCGCCGATGCGTCCCAGCGGATGCATGGTGACCCAGGCCTTCATCAAATTGCCGCCGAGCTCGCGCACCAGCTGGTCGTTCATCGGCGTGTTGATGGTGCCGGGCGAGATCGAGTTGACGCGGACGTTGTGCGGCCCGAACTCCACCGCCATCTGCCGCGTCATGGCCATCACCGCGCCCTTGGCGCCGGCATAGGCGGTCCAGCCGTCGAGCCCGATATGGCCCTGGGCCGAGGCCATGTTGATGATCGACCCGGCCTGCTGGCGGATCATGTGCGGCAGGGCATGCTTGCAGCCGCGGAAGACGCTGGTCAGATTGACGGCGATCAGCCGGTTCCATTGCTCGTCGGTCATCTCGGTGACCGGCATGCCGCCGATGGCGATCGCCGCATTGTTGACCAGGATGTCGAGCCGGCCACCGCGCTCCACCGCCGTGGCGATCAGCCCGGCGATGTCGGCATCCTCGGCGACGTCGCAATGCACATAGTCGGCCTTCAAGGCCGGCCTTGCGGAGCGCCTCGACGAAGGCCTCGCCGCGCGCGTCGGCGATGTCGGAGACGAAGACATGCGCGCCCTCCTCCGCCATGCGCTCGGCGATGGCGTGGCCGATGCCGTCGGCCGCCCCGGTGATGGCGGCGACCTTGCCTTCGAGACGCTTCATCGTCAGCTTCCTCCTCGCATGCGGCGCCGCTTCGCCTCGTCGAAGGCGACGGCGGCGATGATGATCATGCCGGTGATGACCAGCTGCCACTCGGTGGGCAGGCCGAGCCCGCGCAGGCCGTTGGACAGGAACTGCAGGATCAGCACGCCGAGCGCCATGCCGGTGAGGCTGCCGATGCCGCCGGCCAGGCTGACGCCGCCGAGCACGGTCGCGGCAACCACCTGGAACTCGAAGTTGAGGCCCGCGGTGTGCTGGGCCGAGCCGACGCGGGCGGCGAGGATGATGCCGGCGACCGTCGCCAGGAGGGCGCTGATCAGGAAGCAGACGAACTTGACCCGCCTGACGTCGTAGCCGGCGAGCCGCGCCACCTCGGGGTTGCCACCCACCGCATAGACATGGCGGCCGAAGGGCCGGTGCCGCATGACGTAGGCGAAAAGCGCCAAGAGCACGATGGCGATCACCGCCGGATAGGGCACGACGCCGAACAGCCGCCCGTCGGAGAGCAGGATGAAGCCGTCGAGCATCGCGTCGTCGGGAATGGCGCGCTGGCCGGTGTAGAGATAGACGCCGCCGCGCATGATGAACATGGTGCCGAGCGTGACGATCAGCGAATTGATGCCGCCATAGGCGACCAGCGTGCCGTTGACGATGCCGACGAGGAGCCCGAAGGCGAGCGCCGAGGACACGCCGAGCGCCAGCGAGCCGGTGTCGTTCATGACGACGATCAGCGGGATGGCGATGGTGGCGAGCAGCGAGCCGATCGAGATGTCGACCTCGCCCGAGATGAAGACGATGGCGCAGCCGATGCCGGCGATCAGCGCCAGCGAGGCCTGGCCGAGCACGTTGGTCATGTTGCGCAGCGAGAAGAAGTTCTCCGCGGTGACCGAGAAGAAGGCGATGACCACGAGCAGGCAGATCAGGAGCGCCAGCTCCTGATGGGCGAAGATGCGCGACAGCAGCGAGCGCGGGCGGCCCCTTTCGTCGGGGAAGGTGGCGTCGGTCATGCGCGTGCCGCCTCCCTGCCCTTCGCCTTGCCGATGGCGGCGTTGAGGATCCGCTCCTGCGTCGCCTCCTCGCGCGTCATCACGGCGGTGATGCGGCCCTCGGCCATCACGGCGATGCGGTCGGCGAGCCCGAGCAATTCCGGCATTTCCGAGGTCATCATGACGACGGCGAGCCCCTCGCCGGCCAGCCGGTCGATCAAGGCGAAGATCTCCGACTTGGCGCCGACGTCGATGCCGCGCGTCGGCTCGTCGACGACGATCACCTTCAGGCCGCGCATCAGCCAGCGCGAGATCAGCACCTTCTGCTGGTTGCCGCCGGACAGGAACTTGACCGGCTGGTTGAGGCTGGGCGTCTTGATGCGGAAGCGGTCGACGAAGCCCTGGACGGCGCGCTTCTCCTTGGCCTTGTCGACGAAGCCGGCGCGCGCGAAGGCGCCGAGCGAGGCCAGGCTGGCATTCTGGTAGACGGGCAGCTCGGCCATCAGGCCCTCGTCCTTGCGGTCCTCCGACAACAGCCCGATGCCCAGCCTGACGCCGGTGGTGGTGTCGTGCGGCAAGAGCGGCCGGCCGTCGACCGAAATGGTGCCGGCGCTGATCGGATCGTAGCCGACGATCGCCTTGGCAAGCTCGGTGCGGCCGGCGCCCATCAGGCCGAAGAAGCCCAGCACCTCGCCGGCGCGCGCCTCGAAGCTGACGTCCTGCAGTTTGTCGACTGTCGACAGTCCACTGACGGCGAGCGCCATCCTGTCGCCGGCGGCGCCGCGCTGGCGGGGGAACAGGTTCTCGATGCGGCGGCCGATCATGTCCTGGATCAGCGTGTCGTTGTTGTGCGCCGAGATCGGCCGGGTCGAGATGTGGCGGCCGTCGCGCAGCACGGTCACCGTGTCGGCGATCTCGAACACCTCGTCGAGCTTGTGGCTGACATAGAGGACGGCGATGCCGAGCGAGGTCAGGCGGCGGATGACGTCGAACAGCAGCGCCACCTCCTTGGGGGTGAGCGAGGAGGTCGGCTCGTCCATGACCACCACCCGCGCCTCGTGCGCCAGCGCCCGGGCGATCTCCACCATCTGCTGCTGGCTGACCGGCAGCGAGCCGGTGCGGGCGTCGGGATCGACGTCGAAGCCGATGCGCTTGAACAGCGCGGCGGAGTTGGCGCGGATCTTCCGCCAGTCGATCGAGCCGCCGCGGCCGGTCGGATGGCCTTCCAGGAAGATGTTCTCGGCGACGGTGAATTCGGAAATCAGCGCAATCTCCTGGAAGACGACCTTGATGCCTTCCTTGAGGCTGTCGCGCGGCGAGCGCAGCTCGACCTCGCGGCCGCGCACGCGGATCGTGCCGGAATCGCGCTGGTAAACGCCGGCCATGATCTTGATCAGCGTCGACTTGCCGGCGCCGTTCTCGCCCATCAGCGCATGCACCTTGCCGGGCTCGAGCGTCAAGTCGACGTTCTCCAGCGCCAGCACGCCGGGGAAGCGCTTGCCGATGCCCGTCATCTCCAGCGCCGGGCCGCCGCTCTCGAGTGCGGCGCGGTCGACATCTTCGGCATGCATGATGTCAGCGGCCATGGGCCTTGCTCCTGACGAGGTCGAGATAGGTGGCCAGGATGATGACGACGCCGGGGACGACCATCTGCAGATCCTGGTTCCAGCCGAGGATGATGATGCCGTTGTCGATCACCTTGAGGACCAGAACGCCGAGCAGCGTCCCGAACAGCGAGCCGCGGCCGCCGGCCAGGCTGGTGCCGCCGAGGATGACCGCGGCGATCACCGTCAGCTCGAAGCCGCGGCCGGCGGTCGGCTGGCCGGCATTCATCAGCGAGGCGAGCACCAGGCCGGCGAGGCCGACGGTGAGCCCGGTCACCACGAAGGCGAAGAGCTTGAGCCGCTCCGACCGCAGCCCCGACAGGCGCACCGCCTTCTCGTTGGCGCCGACGGCGTAGAGATAGCGGCCGAGCGTGGTGAAACGCAGCACCACGTAGGCGACGGCGAAGACGGCCGCAGCCAGGATCACCGGGATGGGGATCGGCCCGACATAGCCGGCGCCGAGATCGGTGAAGCCGGGCATCTGGTGGTGGTTCTGCACCGCCTCGCGGGTGAACAGATAGACGCCGCCCTGCAGCATCATCATGGTGCCGATCGTGGCGATCAGCGAATTGACCCTGAGCTTGGTCACCACCAGGCCGTTGAACAGGCCGACCGCGCCGGAGAAGGCGAGCGCGGCAAGGATGCCGAGCGTCAGGCTGTGGGTGGCGTTGATGACGGCCATGCCGATGCAGCCGACGAAGGCCAGCGAGGCGCCGACGGACAGGTCGACCTCGGCGGTGATGATCAGCATGGTCATGCCGGAGGCGACGATCAGCACCAGCGCGCATTGGCGCAGGATGGCGATGACGTTGGCCTCGGAATAAAATTGCGGGGCGCCGATCGAGATGCCGACGCACAGCGCCACCAGGATCAGCCCGAGCACCAGCTGGCCGCCCTCGGCCAGCTGGCCGAGGGGGAAGCGCCGGGGCGCCGGGGCGTGCGTCAACTCGCTCATGATCGTCTCGCTCTGGCGGGTCGGCCCTCCCCGCGACGCCGCAGGGAGGACCGGGACGCCTTCGAGCAATCCTACTTCTTCAGGTCCGCCGCCGTCTTCATGCACTTGTCCGGCGCCTTCAGCGCGTTGACCGCATCCCATTTGATGCTGCGCGTCTTGCCGTCATAGTCGTAGTACTTCTTCCAGTCCTCGCCGATCATCGGCGCCGTCGGGCTGACGATGTGCTCGGGCACTTGCTTCGGCGTTGAACAGCTTCACCGCCGCGTCGATGGTCGTATAGCCGTTCTTTTCCGGGAACATGGCCGCCTCGATGCGATAGGACGGCTCCTTCTCGATGGCGTTGATGAAGGCCAGCCCCTCGCCGCCGGTGCCGACCACCAGCAGATTGTCCTGCGACTTGCCGGCCGCCTTCCAGGCCTGAAGGCCGCCCAGCGAGGAGGAATCGTTGATGCCGTAGATGATGTCGATGTCGGCGTTCTTGGCGAGCGCCGCGGACGACACTTCGAGCGCGCGGTCGGGATTGCCGCCGCCGTCGAGGTCGTGGACCATCTCGGCGTCGGGGATCTCGGTCTTCAGGCCGTCCATGAAGCCCTGGCTGCGCAGCACGGTGGCCGACAAAAGCGGCAGGCCGACATTCATCACCCTCGCCTTGCCGCCGAGCTTCTCCTTGGCGTATTTGCCGGCCTCGACGCCGGCATGGTAGCCGGTGTCGTAGTCGCAGATGGCCACCATGGTGGTCATGCCCTTGACCGGGTTGCCTTCCAGCACCACCGGGATGTTCGCCGCCTTGGCCTGGCGCAGCAGCGGCACCACGCCCTCCTCGTTGACTGGCGTGATGATCAAGACGTCGACGCCCTTGGCGATGAAGTCTTCCGCCGCGGCGACCTGCTTGGCGACGTCGAGATTGGCGTCCTGGACCTCGACCTCGATGCCGAGCTCGGCGGCGTGGTCCTTCATGCCCTTGATGACGTTCTGGTACCATTCGTGCGTCGCGTAGTTGACGACGTAGCCGATCTTCTTCGGCGTGTTCTGCGCCAGCGCCGGCGCGGCGGCCATCACCATGGCGGCGGTGGCGAGAAGGAGTTTCCTGGACGGGGTCATGCTTACCTCCCAATGACCTTAGGGTTCAGTTCCGGACGGTTCGTCCCGCCGTCCCGGGTCGTCAATCAGCCTGACGTGCCTGGCTCGCCGGCGCCGAGCGCGGCGGAAATCCTCTCAGCGGCGCGCTCGGCACGGGAGAACACGGTCGCTTGGTCGAAGCGGGCCGCTTTTTGCGGCAGAAAGGGCACGGTGAGCGCGGCCACCGCCCGCCCCGTATGGTCGAACACCGGCAGCGACAAGTTGGTGCAGCCGGCGACGGCCAGCGAGGCATGCACCTCGTGGCCGAGCGTGCGGGCCTCGTCGAGCCGCGCCTCGATCGCCTGGCGCGTGTCGCCGGCCTCGCCGGAAGCCAGGATCTGGGCGACGATGCGCTCGCGATCGGCGGGCTCCGAGGCGGCGAGCAGCACGGCGCCGGAGCTCGTCTCGAGGATCGGGAACTGCGAGCCGAGCGCCACCGAATAGCGCATGGGCAAGGGCGAATCGATCTGCAGGACCACCAGCACGTGCAGGCCGTTGAGCACGACGAGATGGCAGCTCTGGTCGGTGTCGGCGGCGAGCTGGCGCATCACCGGCAGCGCGCTCTCGACCAGCCGGTTGACCGGCGGGTGCATGTGGGCGAGCTCGAACAGCTTGAGCGACAGCCGGTAGCGGTCGGCCCTGGTGCGCACCAGATAGCCGCGGCGCTCGAGCAAATGCAGGATGCGGTAGATCTCGTGGATGGAGCGGCCGAGGCCGGCGGAGATCTCGGTCTGGGTCAGCCCGATCGCCTGGTCGGCCATGAACTCCAGAATGTCGAGGGCTTTCTCGGCGGCCGGCGCGCGGTACTCGCCGCGCCCCTGCTCCTCGCTCTCCAGCGGTTCGACGATCGCCGCCATCAGGCAAGCCTCCGGCGGCCGGAAGGCCCGCTCTCGAGCGACTCGCGGTAGCGGCGGTCGAGCGTGGACCACAGCTCGGCGGCGGAGAGCTCGCCGGCGATGGCCGCCGCGGCGGGCGGCGCGCAATCGCGGAAGAAGGCCAGGAAGCCGGCATGGGTGGGCCGCAGATAGGAGGCCTGGATGGTCTTCAGCGTTTCGGCGAAGAAATTGCCGGTGGCCGCGTTGACGCGATCGTCGCGCCAGGCCTGCAGCGAGCCGGGCTGCCCGCCGGCCTCGACATAGCTCGTGCGCTGGATCTCGGGCGAGCAGAGGTGGCGCGCATAGGCGATCGCCGCATCGCGGTTTGGCGACCTGGCGCTGACGCCGATGCCGGCGCCGCCCAGCAAAGCGCCCGCGGCGCCCGGCCGCGGCACGTCGGCGAAGGCGAGCCGCCGCGCGCTGGCCTGGGCGGCGTAGTTCACGTAGCCGAAGGCGAAGGGCACGTAGACGATTTCGTCGTTCTCGACCATGTGGTCGTAGCAGAGGATCGGGTTCCAGCTGCGCGACAGCGGATGCACGAGCTCGGCAAGCTCCCGGAGCTCGCCGATGGCGCGCTCGATCGCGGCGCGGTCGACGAAGTCCTCGCCCTCGGCCGGCGGGTTGGTGAAGGTGAGGATCAGGCACATGGCGTCGGTCGGCACGAGCGGCAGGCCGATCCACTTGCCCTTGGCGCGCGCCGCACGCCCCAGCGCCAGCACCTCGTCGTGGCTGGCAGGCACGGCGCCGCCCAGGCCGGACAGCAGGTCCGGCCGGTAGCTCGCGACCTGGCAGGCGGCGTCGATCGGCAGCGCCCATTGGCGGCCCTGGCGCTGGTAGGACTGCCACGACTTGCCGACCGAATCGCGCTCGAAGAAGGCCTTTTCCTCGACGCTCAGATGCTCGTCGAACGGCACCATCAACCCGCCCTCGGCGATCTCGCCCACGAAGGGATGGTCGTAGACGACGAGGTCGTAGGCGCCGAGCACCGCCTCGAGCGGCGCCTCGCCGAAGGCATGCAGGCTGCGCCTGTCCCAGGAAATCTCGACCGAGGGGTGGCTGGCCTGCCAGCCCGGCCCGCTCGCCTCCAGCGGCCCCCAGCACCGCCGATGGTCCCATGCCAGGCCCCTGAGCTTGGTCATGCCGATTGGCTCCTCCGCCGCCCTCCTCCAGGGCGTCGCGAGACTTTAGCACTCCTTTTCATACAGGCAAGTTCTTTTCACCAGCACAAACAAGTCAAGCGGCGAGCGAGAAGCGCTCGACGGCGCGCATGATGCCGCGCAGCTCGGCAAGGCCCTTCAGCCGGCCGATCAGCGAGTAGCCGGGATTGATGCGCTCCTTGCCGATGTCGTCGGCGAGGAGGTGCCCATGGTCGGGCCGCATGGGGATCTGCCAGTCCTCCCGGCCCTGCTTGCGGCGCCGCGCCTCCTCCTGCATGAGCGCCAGGATCACCGCTGCCATGTCGGTCGAGCCTTCGAGGTGCTCGGCCTCGTAGAAGGAGCCGTCCGCCTCGCGGGTGACGTTGCGCAGATGCGCGAAATGGATGCGCGGCCCGAACTCCGTGGCCATCGCCGGCAGGTCGTTGTCGCCGCGGGTCCCGTAGGAGCCGGTGCACAGCGTCAGGCCGTTGGCGGGGCTATCGGCAACGCCGAGGATGAAGCGGGCGTCGTCGGCCGTCGAGACCACCCGCGGCAGCCCGTAGAGCGAGAACGGCGGGTCGTCGGGGTGGATGCAGAGGCGCACGCCGACCTCCTCGGCCACCGGGACGATCTCGCCGAGGAACCAGGCGAGATGGGCGCGCAGCTCCTGCGGCCCGATGCCGTCATACTCGGCCAGGGCCGCGCGCATGCCGGCGCGGTCGTAGCTGCGCTCGGTTGCCGGCAGCCCGGCGATCAGGTTGCGCTCGATCTTGTCGATGCGCTCGGGCGTCAGCGTCTTCAGCCGCGCCTCGGCCTCGGCGATGCGGCCGGCGTCATAGCTGTCGCGCGCGGCCTTGCGCTCCAGGACGAACAGATCGTAGGCGGCGAAATCGATGGCGTCGAAGCGCAGCGCGTAGCCGGTGGTCGGCAGCCGGTACATGAGGTCGGTGCGGGTCCAGTCGACCACCGGCATGAAGTTATAACAGATCGTCTTCAGCCCCGCCTTGGCGAGGGTGCGGATCGTATCCTTGTACCAGCCGGCATATTTCTGCCGCTCTGGGGCGCCGATCTTGATCGAGTTGTGGACGGGGATGCTTTCCACCACCGACCAGACGAGGCCGGCATCCGCGATCTCGCGCTTGCGCTTCAGCACCTCCGTCCTCCGGCCAGGCGCGGCCGTCGTAGATGTGGTGGAGCGCGGTGACGATGCCCGTCGCGCCGGCCTGCTTGACATGGTCGAGAGGCACCGGGTCGTCCGGTCCGTACCAGCGCCAGCACTGTTCCACTTGACCCTCCCAGGCTCGTTGGCTCAAGGTTGTCCTCGGACCATAGATCAACGCCCGCATCGAGGCGAGCCGCTCAAGCGATCCGGACCCGCGACCGCCTCGCCAAACGGGGAAGGATGAAGCCATGCGGGAGTTCGACGGAAAGGTCGCCCTGGTCACCGGCACCACCGGCATCGGCCTGGCCACCGCCAGGCGGCTCGCCGAAGGCGGCGCAGCGATCCTGGCGCTCGGCATCGACGCCGCGGCCAACGCGGCCATGGAGGCCGAGCTCGGCAGCGCCGGTCGGAGCGCCAAGGTCGTGACGGCCGACGTTTCGGTGCCGGCAGCCGTGCGCGACGCGGTGGCCGCCGGGGTGGCGGCGTTCGGCGGCCTCGACATCATCGTCAACGCGGCGGCGGTCCATCCCTACGGCACGGCGACCAGCACCGACCCCGAGACCTTCGCCCGCACCATGGCCGTCAATATCGGCTCGATCCATCTCACCGCGCATTTCGGCATCCCGGAGATGCTGAAGCGCGGCGGCGGCGCCATCGTCAACGTCGCCTCGGTCCAGGGCTTCGCCTGCCAGCAGAACGTCGCCGCCTACGCCACCACCAAGGGCGCGATCCACACGCTGACCCGCGCGCTGGCGCTGGACTATGCTCGGCAGGGCATCCGCGTGAACTCGGTGAGCCCGGGCTCCATCCGCACGCCGATCCTGGAGAAGGCGGCGCGCGGCGACGGCGGCAGCGACGCCGACGTCGAGGAAGCCTACCGCCGCTTCGGCGAGGCGCATCCGCTCGGCCGCATCGGCGAGCCGGAGGAAGTGGCCGAGCTGATCGCCTTCCTGTGCTCGGCGAAGGCCGGGTTCTGCACCGGGGCGGACTACAAGATCGACGGTGGGCTGACCGCCGGCATCGGCGTGCGATAGGCCCCGGCTGGGCTCTAGCGCGCGCAGCTGGTGCCGTAGAAAGAGAGACGAGCATGGCCACCGCCTATCAGGACGACGACGCGCTGTTCGCGCTCTTCGAGACCGAGCTGTTCGTGGCCGTGGTGGGCGACGTCATGGACACGCTGGGGCTGACGCATCAGTTCCTGCCGCCGGTGTTCCGGCCGGTCGACGAGGCGACCCGGTTGATCGGCCGCGCGATGCCGGTGCTGGAAGCCGACGTGTTCGGCCCGGCCGATGCGGCGGGCGGCAGCAACCCGCTGATCAAGAAGCCCTTCGGCCTGATGTTCGAGGCGCTGGACAGCCTAGGACGGGGGGAGATCTACGTCGCCACCGGCGCCTCGCCTCGCTACGCGTTGTGGGGCGAGCTGATGTCGACCCGCGCCAGGCTTCTCGGCGCGCGCGGCGCGCTGCTCGACGGCTTCGCCCGCGACATCGACGGCATCCGGGCGCTCGGCTTTCCCTGCTTCTGCACCGGCTACTACGCGCAGGACCAGGGGCCGCGCGGCCGGGTCGTCGACTATCGCCTGGCGATCGAGATCGGCGGCGTGCGGATCGAGCCGGGCACGCTGCTGTTCGGCGACAAGGAGGGCGTGCTGGCCATCCCGCGCGCCGCCGAGGCCGAGGTGGTTCGGCTGGCGCTCGAGAAGGCGCGCGGCGAGAAGCGCGTCGCCCAGGCGATCCGCGAGGGCATGAGCGCCGTGGACGCCTTTGCCACGTTCGGCATCATGTAGGGGGTGCGGGGGAAGAGCGTCCTTGACGGTCGTCCGGATGGACCCATCCCGCTGGCGGTGCATACTCGAAGGGTCGGACAATCGCTTTCCGCCCCTCCTTGCTGGTCAATATCGGAAGCGAGGCCAGGTCCAGATGATCTGGCGTGAGTTGCATGGTCGCATCGGAGAGGTCGCGCAGATGCTTTGACGGCGGCCGTCCCGGCGGGAACACCGTCACCAGCTTCTTCTGGGGAAAGAAATCCCGCATGTGACGCAAGGTTGCAGCTTGGTCGGTGTCTGCAGTCACGAGGAACGCGACATCGAAAACGTCTCGGCTGGCGTCCCCGACCATGGAGAGCGAAACGTTGATGTCGGTCTCCTTCTCACGCGGCGCCATCCAGCGACGTCGACAATCCTTGCAAGACATCGGCTCGTGAACGATGTGCCCGAACTTCACGGTCACGTCGACATTGCTCAGAGCATTCACATAGGCTTCGTGTCGGATCCGCTTGCCGAAATCATTGCTCGGGAAGTAGGCCGTGCAAAACACGACCGGACCGATCCAAGTTGCGTGGCCGCGCGAAAGGTTTTCCACCAACCGACGCAGATTGACCCATTTCAGGTGCGGCTGGTTGAGGTCGTCGATGGCGTGATACAGGTTGAACCCGTCAATGTATGCGGCGCCCCTCATGGGACGAGATCCTTGACAAATCGATGCACAAACCACTACTTTAAGTATGCAACGCAACACGGTGCGCCGTGGTGCCCCCCCGTGGACTAAGGTCCGCGGGGCATTTTTTTTGCCCTCAACTCTTTAGCGAGATTGCAGAGCCGTTTCAACCGCGATGTCTCGGGATCGAAGCGTTCGGCGGAAGACCCCCAGTCCGGCCGAAAAATAAAGCCCGCTGAAAGGCTCAGCGGGCTGGCGGGCGATCGGGAAGTTGGCGCTCGGCGGGACTCGGTCAGGGTTTGGGTGGGCGGATTCCGGGACCCCACCTCACGGCTTATCGCTCCTCCAAAAGGCCAGCTTAGGGCGCCGACCCATGGAAAGACACGGGTCCATTGGAGGGATGGCTTTCCGCCGATGGTGGTAGCCGGAGCCTACCCCGGGAGCCGCTACAGCACCGCCAGGCGACTGATGCCGCGGCGCGACCCGGCCGGCAGCCGCCGCGGAGCGCGGCGCTCCCGGACGACCACGGCGTCGAGGTCCACCGGACCCTCGTAGACCAGGCCCCAGGCATCGAAGATCTGCAGGAAGGGAATCGGCGACGGGCCGGAGACGACGTTGACCAGCTTGATCTCGTCGGAGGTCATCTCATGGCCGTTGGGAAACCTGAGGAGCTTGGCGGTCGCGACTTGCATTTTCGTTCTCCGGCAGCGTTCGTGCGTAAGACGGAATCTACGCGCTGGCGCGGCCGGGCACTGTGAAGTGGCTCACCTTCGGCCATTTCGGACAAAATTTTTGCCAAGGTTGGTGCGCGCTGCCTCCGGCGGGTTGGAAAAAAGGGCTATGCCGGTGCCGAAAGTTGAACTAAACACGGCCTCCACTTGGGACCGATCCTCCCGGATGCCGCCATGAGGTCGCTCGAACAAGACGTCGAAAGCCGCCCCGCGGCTCGTTTTGCAAAGCTCACGCCCGTGCTGTTCGACGTGCTGTTCGCCGGCTGCAAGGTGGAGAAGCTCGCTGCCGGCCAGGATCTGTTCGTCCAGGACGACCTCGCCGACCGCGTCTACGGCGTGCTCTCCGGCACCATCGAGATCTCCATCTACTCGCCCGACGGGCGCAAGCTGGTCGCCAACATGGAGCTCGCCCAAAGCCTGGTGGGCGAAATCGGCGCCCTCGACGGCGGCCTGCGCACCGCCACCGCCACCTGCCTGACCGCCTGCGAGCTCGTCTCGGTGAGCCGCAACAAGCTGTTCGAGCGGATCGAGGCCAACCCGCCGCTGGCGCGCGCGATGATCGAGCTGCTGTGCGCCCGGCTGCGCTGGGTCAGCGCGGAGCTCGGCGACCAGGCCTTCCTGGGCATCGAGGCGCGGCTCGCCAAACGGCTCACCTTCCTGTCAGGCTTCATGGCCGACCCGGACGGATGGGTCTCCATCTCGCAGTCGGAGCTCGCCGAATTCCTCGGCGCCACCCGCGAGTCGGTCAATAAGATGCTCAACGACTGGCGCGCCCGGTCGCTGATCACCATCCGCCGCGGCGGCATCCGCGTCACCAATGCCGCGGCGCTGCGCGAGATGGCGGCCGCCGACCACGACTAGGCTGCGCTCGGCCGAGCAATCTCGAGCCTCGGAACTGCTGTGAGGCACATAAGAGTATCTCTGTGCATAGGACAGACGGCTGTTAGCGCGGCGACTCGTACCCGCCGGTCAAGTCTGCGCCTCACTGGCCCCAGCATGGACGCCGGCCCTTCGGCGCTCATCGACTTCTGAGTGTAATCTTACTCACATACACGAGCCGTGAGGAAAGGCATGATCTTGTCTGGGAGCGTTTGCAGCTGCCCGCGAACCGGTGTTTCGAGGACGATCGATGACAACTCACCAGAGAGAAACGCAATTCCACGATGGGCGGGCCGTCGGGGTTGACAAGTCGATCGCCCCGCCATCGTTCGAGAAGCTCGGCACGTTGGAGGCCGCGCGCGGTTGGGAGAGCACGCTGATCGTGCTCGACGGCCGTGCGCTGGGCCGCGACTGCCTGGCGCGCAGCCTTGTCGCACAGGGCATCCCCATGGAAGTCGCGGCCTTCGGCAACATGGCCGAGTGGCGCTGCGTGGAGGATCTGCACCCGGCGCTGGGGGCGATCCTGTTCAACATCGGCGGCCGGCGCGTTACCGATCCGGATCTCAGGGCCGAGCTGACCCGCCTGACCGCCGAGTTCAGCGCCGTGCCGATCATCGTGCTGGCCGACCATGAGGACCTCTCGGAGATCCTGAAGGCGCTGGAATGCGGCGCGCGCGGCTATATCCCGACCAATGTGGGCATCGGCGTGTGCGTGGCGGCGATCGCGCTGGCCATCGCCGGCGGCGTCTTCGTGCCTGCCAGCAGCGCCCGCGCCGTGCAGGCGCTGGCGGGCCATTCCTGGCAGGACCCGCCGCAGATCGCGCGCATGTTCACGCCCCGGCAGGCCAGCGTGGTCGACGCGCTGCGCCGTGGCAAGGCCAACAAGATCATCGCCTATGAGCTCAACCTCTGCGAAAGCACCGTGAAGGTGCATGTGCGCAACATCATGCGCAAGGTGAAGGCCACCAACCGCACCGAGGTGGCCTATCGCATCAACGACATGTTCCGCACCGGCGAGCCGGTCGACGCCTAGCAGACAAAACAAGAAGAACGGGGTGGCGACCGGCGCCGCGCGACAGGGCGCGGCGTCGGTCTTTTCGTGCGGGGCGGCAGCTCGATCGCGCGCCTGCGTGTCGGGGCTTTCCGTTACCGGTCCGCGCGGCGCTCGGCGTCCGCCCGGTGCTCCCAGCAGAACCAGGCGCGGCTGCGGCTGCCGGGGACGCGCCAACCGCCCCAGCGCATGCAGCCGGCGTGGCTGCAGCGGGGCTTGTCCCGGCTGGCGGCGCGCGGTGCCCGCGGGGCGGTGGGTGTCATGGCTCGACTCCTTGGACGGTCTTCACACCCCCGTTCTAGTTTTGCCTTCTGAGGCGGTATGTGACGCTGGTCACAGACCGCCCGGCAGTCGGCGCGCAAAGTTCCTCCAGTCAATCTCAACAGGGGGCGACAATGCGCATGAGACGCTACACGAAATGGACCGACGAGGAGATCGTCACCTTGCGGCACCTGGCCGTGGCCGATCTCAGGGTCAAGTCGATCGGACGCCGGCTGCGGCGCCCGGCCGAAGCGGTGCGTCGCCAGGCGCGGCAGAGCGGGATCCGGCTCCGCGAGGACCGGCTTTTGGCGTGCTGCGTGCTGGCCGGCTTCGCCAACGCGCCGCACCCCGTCGCGCTGGTCGCTGGTTGAGGGCGGGACGATGGCCAAGGTGCATTTCCTGAAGCCGCGCAAATCGCGCGCGATGCAAGGCGAAGCGGCCGGTCACGGCTGCGCCGAGATCATCTTCTTCCCCGGCGTGCGCTACGAGCCGCTGGTCGACGGCAAGCCCTGCCAGCGCGGCATCGGCCGCCGCTGGACGCTGCTGCCGGCACTGCAGCAGCGGGCGCTCGTCTAGCATCGCGAAACGAACCCGCCGCCCGGTGCGGGGGGCGGCGGGTCGAGTTTGCAGGCCGCGTGGGGATGAGGGTGGGGCTTGAGCGCGACCCGCAATCCCAATCTACATCGATCCACGAGACGCCGCGATGACACAGGTTAACGCGAGCGTCGTTTCCCCGGGACATTGACGAGGATGGAACCGCCGCCCCTGCCGCCGTGTTGATGGCGGAAGTGGAGGTGCGGCCATGGCTGACGACAAGGGCAAGCAGGACGGACGCGACCGCAGCCGGCTGGCGGCAGCGCAGGACTTCGAGGTCGAGTATTTCGCCGAACGCTACGGCGTCAGCGTCGAGCAAGCGCGCGAGCTGGTGGCCAAGCACGGCAACAACCGCGAGAAGCTCGAACGCGAGGTGGCGCGGCTCAAGGGATAGCGCGTCAGCCCTTGGCGCCTCGATAAACGTTGACGCCGAGCTCGCGGATTTTCTTGCGCAGCGTGTTGCGGTTGACGCCGAGCAGCTCGGCCGCCTTGATCTGGTTGCCGCGCGTGGCCGTCATGGAGGCCAGGATCAGCGGGTATTCGACGTCGGCCAGGACCCGCTGGTAGAGCCCGGCCGGCGGCAGCTCGCCCCTGAAGCCTGCAAAATAGCTGCTGCAGATAGTGCTCGACCGCCTGGGCGATCGACAAATCGTCCGGCAAGGCGGCGTTGCCGGCCGACGGCTGCACCTCGCCGGTGCGCAGCTCCTGATCGATGACCTCCGACGAGATCTCGTCCTGCGGGTAGAGCGCCGCCAGCCGGCGGATCAGGTTCTCCAGCTCGCGCACGTTGCCGGGCCACGGATAGCGCTTCATCAGCTCGACGCCGCCGGCGGAGATGCGCTTGACCTGCAGGCCCTCGCCTTCGGCCTGCTTGAAGAAGTGGCGGACGAGGTCGGGGATGTCTTCGGCGCGCTCGCGCAGCGGCGGCAGCCGAAGCGGCACGACGTTCAGGCGGTAGAAGAGGTCTTCCCGGAAAAGCCCCTGATTGATCAGGGTTCTCAGGTCCTTGTTGGTGGCGGCGACGATGCGCACATCGGTCCTGATCGGCGTGCGGCCGCCGACCGTGGTGTACTCGCCCTGCTGCAGCACCCGGAGCAGCCGCGTCTGCGCCTCCATCGGCATGTCGCCGATCTCGTCGAGGAAGAGCGTGCCGCCTTCGGCCTGCTCGAAGCGGCCGGTCGAGCGGTTCTGCGCGCCGGTGAAGGCGCCCTTCTCGTGGCCGAACAGCTCCGATTCGATCAGGTCGCGCGGGATCGCCGCCATGTTGATGGCGACGAACGGACCCTGTCGGCGGCGGCCGTATTCGTGCAGCGCGCGCGCCACCAGCTCCTTGCCGGTGCCGGATTCGCCGGAGATCATCACCGTCAGGTCGGTCTGCATCAGGCGCGCCAGCATGCGGTAGATGTCCTGCATGGCGCCGGAGCGGCCGACCAGCGGCATGGTCTCCGGCTCGCCGTCGCCCTTGGGCTCGGCCGAGCGGGCGCTTCGGCTCGGAGAGCGCCCGGTTGACGATGGCGATCAGCTCGGTGAGGTCGAACGGCTTTGGCAGGTACTCGTAGGCGCCGTTCTCGGAGGCGCGGATCGCCGTCATGAAGGTGTTCTGGGCGCTCATCACGATGACCGGCAGTTCCGGCCGCGCCTTCTTGATGCGCGGCAGCATGTCGAAGGCGTTCTCGTCGGGCATCACCACGTCGGTGATCACCAAATCGCCCTCGCCCGCCGCCACCCAGCGCCAGAGCGTCGCCGCATTGGAGGTGACGCGCACCTCGTAGCCGGAGCGCGACAGCGCCTGGTTGAGCACGGTGCGGATGGCGGCGTCGTCGTCGGCGACCAGGATGTTGCCGCGGATCGTCATGGCCGGTGGCTCTCCTTGGCGTCGGGCAGAGCCGCCGGCATCGTCCTTCCAGGCCGGCAACAGGATGCGGAAGGTGGTGCCGCGCGGGCTGGCAGTCGCATTCGATGACGCCGCCATGGTCGCCGATGATCTTGGCCACCAGCGCGAGGCCGAGGCCGGAGCCGTTGGGCTTGGTGGTGATGAAGGGATCGAAGAGGATCGGCAGCATGTCCTCGGACACGCCGGGCCCGTTGTCGCGCACGCAGAATTCGAGCGGCAGCGACACCCTGTCCTGGCGTGCCCGGCACCGAGACGCGGATGCCCGGCCGGAACGCCGTCGACAGAGTGATCTCGCCGATCCGCTCGCATTCGCCAATGGCTTCGGCCGCGTTCTTCACCAGGTTGAGGAAGACCTGGATCAGCTGGTCGCGGTTGGCGTAGACCGGCGGCAGCGACGGATCGTAGTCCTCGACGATGCGGATGCCGCGGGCGAAGCCGTTCCTGGCGATCGCCTTCACATGGTCGAGCACGACATGGATGTTGACCGGATAGCGGTCGATGGGGCGCTCGTCGGAAAACACCTCCATCCGGTCGACCAGCGAGACGATGCGGTCGGTCTCGTCGCTGATCAGCCGGGTGAGCGCCCGGTCCTCGTCGGACACCGCCGTCTCCAGCAGCTGGGCGGCGCCGCGGATGCCGGAGAGCGGGTTCTTGATCTCGTGCGCCAGCATCGAGGCCAGGCCGGTCACCGAGCGCGCCGCGCCGCGATGCGTCATCTGGCGGTCGATCTTGTCGGCCATCGAGCGCTCCTGGAACATCACGACGACCGAGCCGGGCAGCTCCGGCACCGGCGCCACATAGATGTCGACCAGCTTGTCGATGCCGAGGCGCGGCGAGGAGATGTCGACGCGGTATTCGTTGACCGGCGCCCGGCGCTCGCGCACCTGGTCGACCAGAGTGAGCAGCGGGCTGCCGAAGGGCACGAACCTGGCGAGCGTGCTGCGCGCCAGCATGGCGGCGGAGGCGCGGAAGAAATCCTCCGCGTCGGCATTGGCGAAGGTGATGGCGCCTTCCGGCGCCGACCATGATGACCGGGTGGCGGATCGTGTTGAGCACGATCTGGGCGGCCTCGGCGGCCGCCAGCTGCGGGTTCGCGGGCGTCACGTTCATGCGGCGCGCCTTTCCGGCTCGGCAACAGGCCAGCGCGTCGCCGAACGCGTCGAGCACGGCGGCCGGCTCGCATCGGCGGTCAGCACCCGACGCCGCAGCTCGGGCGAAGCGGCCGGCGCATGCCGGTCGATGTACCAGCCGAGGTGCTTGCGCGCCTGGCGCAGGCCGCTCTCGATGCCGTAGAGGTCGAGCATCGCCTCGTAGTGCCCCGTCGACATAGGCGAGCAGCGCGGCCGGCCCGCCGGGCACGCCGGCGGCCGTTCCGGCGATCAGCGCCGGCGTCCAGGGCGCCCCATAGGCGGCGCGGCCGACCATCACCGCGTCGGCGCCGGACAGGCGAGCGCGGCCGCCGCGTCGCCGGCATCGGAAATGTCGCCGTTGGCGACCAGCGGGATCGACACCGCCTCCCTGACGCGGCGCGATCGGCACGCCAATCCGCCCGGCCCTGGTAGAACTGGCAGCGGGTGCGGCCGTGCACCGTGATCATGGCGACGCCCGCCGCCTCGGCGCGCCGCGCGAGCACGGGCGCGTTGAGGGCGGTCTCGTCCCAGCCGAGCCGCATCTTCACGCGTGACCGGCACGGCGACGGCGCCGATGACCGCCTCGATCAGGCTCAGCGCATGGTCGGGCTCGCGCATCAGCGCCGAGCCGGCATAGCCGCCGGTCACCTTCTTGGCCGGGCAGCCCATGTTGATGTCGATGATGTCGGCGCCCTCGCCCTCGGCGATCCGCGCCGCTTCGGCCATGGCGCCGGGCTCGCGGCCGGCAAGCTGCACCATGTGGATGTCGACGTCCGGGCGGCGGATGCGCTGCTCCGAGCCTTCCCGTGCCCTTGGCGAGCTCGCCGCTGGCGACCATCTCGGTGACGACCAGCCCGGCGCCATGGGCGGCAGCACGGCTGCGGAACGGCCGATCGGTGATGCCCGACATCGGCGCCAGGAAGACGCGGTTCTTGAAGGCGGAACGGCCGATCGACAGCGGCCGTGCGAGACGTATCAGTGAGAGGTCATGCACAAAAACCGGGCAACTCACTATTCTGCCTAATGCCTAGACAGTTTCCATGCCATGTGCAACGCAGAAAAGCGGCCGCATGAAGGCCAGATGCCGCTGCGCACGGCCCAGCGGGCGAAATAGCGCTGGTCTTCCGCGACGGCTCGTCTTTATGCGTGCCGCCATGCAAAAGCCAATCCCGCCGAAGGTCGGCGTTGTCATCGTGGCGGCCGGCCGCGGCGAGCGCGCCGGCGCGCCGCGGACGGGCCCAAGCAGTATCGCACGATCGGCGGACGGCCGGTGATCGCGCGCACCCTCGACGCCTTTCGCGGGCACGCGCAGGTCGGCCCGATCGCCGTGGCGATCCACGCCGACGATGCGGCGCTGTTCGACGCGGCCGTCGGCTCGCGGCGACGGCCTCGCGGTGGTCGATCGGCGGCGCGACGCGGCAGGATTCGACGCGCCTGGCGCTCGCCGCGCTGGCGCCCGCCTCGCCCGAGATGGTGCTCATCCATGACGCCGTGCGGCCCTTCGTCGAGCCGGCGCTGATCGACCGGGTGATCGCCGCTGCGGCAGCCGGCGCGGGCGCTCTGCCGGCTCTGCCCGTGGCCGACACGCTGAAGCGCGCCGACGCCGAGGGGTCGGTCGAGGCACGGTGCCGCGGGCCGGGCTGTTTGCCGCGCAGACGCCGCAAGGCTTCCCCTTCGCGCCGATCCTGGCGGCGCATGAGAAGGCTCACGCGGCCGGCCGCAACGACTTCACCGACGACGCGGCGATCGCCGAATGGGCCGGGTCTGCCGGTGCGCATCGTCGAGGGCTCGGCCGGCAATCAGCAAGCTCACCTTCGCAAGGGATATCGCCATGGCCGACGAGAGGCTTTCCGGGCGCGGCTTTCCGGACGTGCGCACCGGCAACGGCTACGACGTGCATGCCTTCGCCGCGGGCTCCGGCGTGACGCTCTGCGGCGTGCTCATCCCGCATGACCGCATGCTCGCCGGCCATTCCGACGCCGATGTGGGGCTGCATGCGCTGACCGATGCGCTGCTCGCCACCTGCGGCGCCGGCGATATCGGCACGCATTTCCCGCCCTCCGACCCGCAATGGAAGGGTGCTGCCTCGCGCCTCTTCGTGGCGCATGCGGCGGCGATCGTGCGCGCAGCGCGGCGGCCGGATCGCCAATGCCGACGTGACGCTGATCGCCGAGGCGCCGAAGGTCGGCCCTCATCGCCCCGCCATGGTCGAGGCGATGGCGGAGCATGCTCGGGGTGTCGGCGGAGCGCGTCTCCGTCAAGGCGACCACCAACGAGAGGCTGGGCTTCGTCGGCCGCGACGAAGGCATCGCCGCGATCGCCACGGCGACCGTGGTCTTCGCCGGCGAGGTGCCGGAATGAGCGAGATGCCGAACGCCTGGCCAGGGCGCTGCTCAGCGCCTGCGAGGCCAGAGGCATCAAGGCCGTCACGGCCGAATCCTGCACGGGCGGCATGATCGCCGCGGCGCTCACCGACATTGCCGGGTCCTCCGCGGTGTTCGACCGCGGCTTCGTCACCTATTCCAACGCCGCCAAGATCGAGATGCTCGGCGTGCCGCCGGCCACTCATCGCGACGCATGGCGCGGTGTCGCGAGCAGACGGCGCTGGCGATGGCCGCCGGGGCGCTCGACCGGGCATCGGCCGGGCTCGCGCTGTCGGTCACCGGGATCGCCGGCCCGGACGGGGGCTCGGCCGAAAAGCCGGTCGGCCTGGTGTGGTTCGGGGTGGCGATGCCGGGCAGGCCGGCGCTTGCCGAGCGGCGCCTGTTCGAGAACCGCGGGCGCGCCTTCATCCGCGCCGCAGCGGTGCGCACCGCGCTCGAGCTCGGGCTCGCGGCGCTCGGTCAGGACGTCGGCGGCGCCGTAGACCTGGTCGGCCCGCTTCTCGAAGGCGTGGGTGAACATGCGGAAAGCGCGGTCGAACATCGCGCCCATCATGGCCCCCAGGATGCGGCTCTTGAACTCGTAGTCGATGGAGAAGTGCACGTCGCAGCCGGAGCCCGAGGGGTCGAAGCGCCAGGTGTTCTTGAGGTAGCGGAAGGGTCCGTCGAGATAGCTGACGTCGATCTCGTCGATGTCGGGCTTGAGGTGGACCTGGCTGGTGAAGGTCTCGCGGATCGCCTTGTAGCCGACGGTCATCTCGGCCACCAGCACGGCGCGGCCGTCGCGCTCCTTGCGGGAGCGCACCGTCAGCCGCTCGCAGAGCGGCACGAACTCGGGATAGCGCTCGACGTCGGCGACGAGGGCGAACATCTGCTCGGGCGGGTGGCGGACGTGCTTGACCGTCTCGAACTGCGGCATCGGGTCGTCAGGCGCCCTTGGCGAGCTGGGCTGCGCGAGCCGCCTTCAACCTGGCGAAGTCCTCGCCGGCATGATGCGAGGAGCGCGTCAGGGGGCTCGCCGCGACCAGCAGGAAGCCCTTGGTCCGGCCGATCGTCTCGTAGGACTTGAACTCGTCGGGCGGCACGAAGCGCACCACCGGATGGTGCTTCCTGGTCGGCTGCAGGTACTGGCCGATGGTCATGAAGTCGACATGGGCAGAGCGCAGGTCGTCCATCAGCTGGAGCACCTCGTTGCGCTCCTCGCCGAGCCCGACCATGATGCCGGACTTGGTGAAGATCGACGGATCGAGCTCCTTCACCCGCTGCAGCAGCCGGATGGAGTGGAAATAGCGGGCTCCCGGCCGCACCGTCAGATAGTTGGACGGAACCGTCTCCAGATTGTGGTTGAAGACGTCGGGCCGCGCCGCGACGACGATCTCCAGCGCGCCGTCCTTGCGCAGGAAGTCGGGCGTCAGGATCTCGATGGTGGTGGCTGGCGTGGCGGCGCGGATGGCCGCGATGACCTCGGCGAAGTGCTGCGCCCCGCCGTCGTCAAGGTCGTCGCGATCGACCGAGGTGATGACGACGTGGGTGAGACCCATGGTCTTCACGGCGCTCGCCACGCGGTCCGGCTCGCCGGCATCGAGCGGCAGCGGAATGCCGGTGGCGACGTTGCAGAAGGCGCAGGCGCGGGTGCAGATCTCGCCCATGATCATGAAGGTCGCGTGCTTCTTTTCCCAGCACTCGCCGATGTTGGGGCAACCCGCCTCCTCGCAGACGGTGACGAGGCCGTGCGACTTCACGATCTCCCGCGTCTCGGCATAGCCCTTGGAGACCGGCGCACGCACGCGGATCCAGTCGGGCTTGCGCAGCACCTCCTGGTCGGGCCGATGCGCCTTCTCTGGATGGCGTAGCCGCGGACGGGAGACGGTGTCGAGGACGGTTACCATGTCGGGGTCAACTCACGCCGCGCGCCTTGGCGCGTCCGAACAGCCACAGGATGAGGATGGCTCCGACGGCGGCGACCACCAGATTGCCGAGAAAACCCTTGTAGTCGAGGCCGAGGACGTCGGCGAGCGTGCCGCCGACAAAGGAACCGGCAATGCCGACCAGGATGTTGGTGAACAGGCCGTGCTCGCGGTTCAAGGCCTTCTCGGCGATGTAGCCCGCCAGGAAGCCGATCAGAAGCATGCCGAAGAAGCCGACGGACTCGTTCAAGAGGGTCTCCTAGGTAGGACCTTGCCCGATATAGGTCAGAAACGGGCCGCGATACAGCCCCGGCGCCGCACGGCCCTCATGCGTTGAGCGCACGGCCATAGGCGTCGAGCACGCTCTCCTTCATGGTCTCCGAGAGCGTCGGATGCGGGAAGATGGTGTGCATCAGCTCCTCCTCCGTCGTCTCGAGGTTCATGGCCACGACGAAGCCCTGGATGAGCTCGGTGACCTCGGCGCCGACCATATGGGCGCCGAGCAGCTCCCCGGTCTTGCTTGTCGAAGATGGTCTTGACCAGGCCCTGGTCCTCGCCGAGCGCGATCGCCTTGCCGTTGGCGACGAACGGAAAGCGGCCGACGCGGATGTCGCGCCCGGCTTCCTTGGCGCGTGCCTCCGTCAGGCCGACCGAGGCGACCTGGGGGCTGCAATAGGTGCAACCGGGGATCTTCTGGCGGTCGAGCGCATGGACGCCCTTCAGGCCGGCGATGGTCTCGACGCAGATGACGGCCTCGTGCTCGGCCTTGTGGGCGAGCATCGGCGGGCCGGCGACGTCGCCGATCGCGTAGATGCCGGGCACGTTGGTGCGGCCGTAGCCGTCGGTCGCGATGACGCCGCGGTCGATCTTGACGCCGAGCTTCTCGAGGCCGATCCCCTCGACATTGCCCTGCACGCCGACGGCCGAGATCAGCCGGTCGGCGGTGATCTTCTCGACCTTGCCGTCCTTCAGCTCGACATGCGCGGTGACGGCGTTGGCGGTCTTGTCGACCTTGGTGACCTTGGCGTCCGGACAGGATCTTGATGCCCTGGCGCTCGAACTGCTTGCGGGCGAAGGCGGCGATCTCGGCATCCTCGGCCGGCAGGATCTGCGGCAACAGCTCGACCACCGTCACCTCGGCGCCGAGCGTGCGGTAGAAGGACGCGAACTCGATGCCGATGGCGCCCGAGCCCATGACGAGCAGCGATTTCGGCATCTCCTTGGGCACCATCGCCTCGAAATAGGTCCAGATCAGCTTGCCGTCCGGCTCGATGCCGGGCAGCACGCGCGGGCGGGCGCCGGTCGCCACGATGATGTGCTTGGCCTGGTAGGTGCCTTCGCCCTTGGCGTTCTTGGGCAAGGGGGCCTGCGGCTGCATCGGCGCCTTGGCGGTCTTGGCGACGACGATCTCGCCCGGCTTGGAAAGCTTCGCCTCGCCCCAGATGACGTCCACCTTGTTCTTCTTCATCAGGAAGCCGACGCCGCCGTTCATGCGCTCGGCGATGCCGCGGGAGCGGTCGACGATGGCCTTCAGGTCGGGCGTCACGCTGCCCTCCAGCTTGAGGCCGTAATCCTTGGCATGGGTCGCGGTGTGGAAGACCTCGGCGGTGCGCAGCAGCGCCTTGGTCGGGATGCAGCCCCAGTTGGAGCAGATGCCCGCCAGATGCTCGCGCTCGACGATCGCCGTCTTCATGCCGAGCTGGGCGGCACGGATGGCGGCGATGTAGCCGCCCGGCCCGGAGCCGATGACGATGACGTCGTAAGCGTCGGCCATGTCGTTCTCCTTCAGAGTTCCAGCATGATGCGCACCACGGGCGCCAGCGCCGCACCGATGGCGCGGGTGTTCTCGGCATCGAGGTGGATGCCGTCGAGCGGCGTGGTGGCGGCCACGGTTCCGGCGTCGAAGAAGCCGCAGCCCTGCTGGTCCGCCAAGGCGGCATAGAGACCGGCGAGCTTCTGCGGCCTCGGGCACCGCGCCGAGGAACATGGCGTCGAACTCGACATCGTCGGTCGGGGTGATCGGCGGCGGCGCCACCACCAGCACCTGCGGCGCGGCAGCCTCCATGGGATAGACGATGCCGCGGGCGATGCCGACCAGCCGCTCCATGCCCTGCTTGGCGCCGATGGCGTGGCCGCAGATGAAAGGCTTCATGTCGTTGGTGCCCAGCAGGAACACCACCAGGTCGAGCGGCGAATGGGTGGCAAGGACGGTCGGCAAGACGCGTGCGCCGTTGCGGTCGGCATCCGCCAAATGGTCGTCATAGGCCGTGGTGCGGCCGTTCAGGCCCTCGGCGATCACCCGCGCCGCATCGCCCAGCTCGGCCTGCAGCACGCTCGACCAGCGGTCCTCGTAGGCGTGACGCCCCAGCGTGGCGGCGTCGTAGCCCCAGGTCAGCGAGTCGCCATAGCAGAGCACGGTCTTCATGGTTTCCCGTCTCCGCGCGGCTAGACCAGCATGCCCATCGGGTTCTCGATGCGCCGCCTGAAGGCGCCGAGCAGCTCGGCGCCAAGCGCGCCGTCCACCGCACGATGGTCGGTCGACAAGGTGACCGACATCACCGTCGCGACCTTCACCTCGCCATTGCGCACGACCGGCCGCTCCTCGCCGGCGCCGACCGCCAGGATGGTGGCATGCGGCGGGTTGATGACGGCCGCGAAGTCCTTGACGCCGAACATGCCGAGGTTCGACACCGCGGTGGTGCCGCCCTGGTACTCCTCGGGCTTCAGCTTGCGGCCGCGGGCTCGGCCGGCGAGGTCCTTCATCTCGTTGGAGATGACCGACAGCGTCTTCTCCTCGGCGCGCCTGATGATCGGCGTGATGAGGCCGCCCGGGATCGACACGGCGACGCCGACATCGGCATGACGGTGCCGGACCATGTTGGCGTCGGTCCACGAGACGTTGGCGTCGGGCACTTCCACCAGCGCCAGCGCCAGCGCCTTGATGACCATGTCGTTGACCGAGAGCTTGTAGGCCGGCACGTCGCCCTTGTCGGTCTTCTTCACGGGTGCCGCCGCGTTGAGCTCGGCGCGCAGCTTGAGCAGGGCGTCGAGCTCGCAGTCGAGGGTCAGGTAGAAGTGCGGGATGGTGGTCTTGGCCTCGACCAGGCGGCGGGCGATGGTCTTGCGCATGCCGTCATGCGCAACGAGCTCGAAAGAGCCTTCGGGGAAGAGCTTCAGAACCTGGTCATCGGCCATCGGCTTCGCGGTAGCCGGCGCGCCCGCCTGCGGGGCCTGGGCCGGGGCGGCCTTGCCGGAGGCGCCGGAGGCGATCGCCGCCTCGACGTCGGCCTTCACCACCCGCCCGTGCGGGCCGGATCCCGCGACCCCGGAGATTTCGACGCCCGCCTCCCTGGCGATGCGGCGGGCCAGCGGCGAGGCAAAGGTGCGGGCGTCGCCATTGGTCGCCGGCGCGGCGGCGGGCGTTGCCGCCGGTGGAGCAGGCGCAGCGGCCGGCGCGGCGGGTGCCGGCGCAGGCTGAGCCGCTTCGGCAGGCTTCGGCGCCTGCTTGGCGGCGGGAGGCGCCACCTCCTCCTCGCCGATGCCCTCCCCCGCCTTGTCGACATCCTCGCCCTCGACGGCAAGCACGGCGATCAGCGCGTTGACCTTGACCCCCTCGGTGCCGGCCGGGACGACGATCTTGGCCACGGTGCCCTCGTCGACCGCCTCGACCTCCATGGTCGCCTTGTCGGTCTCGATCTCGGCGATGACGTCGCCCGGGGCGATGCGATCGCCCTCCTTGACCAGCCACTTGGCGAGATTGCCTTCCTCCATGGTCGGCGACAGGGCCGGCATGGTGATGTTGATGGGCATGGCGCTCCCTCCCTCAGGCCCGGTAGGTCACGGCCTTGACGGCCTCGACCACCTCGGCGACGCTCGGCAGCGCCAGCTTCTCCAGGTTGGCGGCATAGGGCATCGGCACGTCCTTGCCGGCGACGGTGATGACCGGCGCGTCGAGGAAGTCGAAGGCCCGCTGTGACACCTGGTTGGCGATGTAGTCGCCGACCGAGGACTGGGGAAACCCTTCCTCGACGGTGACGAGCCGGTTGGTCTTGCGCACCGAGGCGATCACCGTGTCGAGGTCCATCGGGCGGATGGTCCTGAGATCGATGAGCTCGGCGTCGATGCCGATGCCGGCGAGCTCGGCCTCGGCCTTCACCGCGTAGTTCATGCCGATGCCGAAGGAGACGATGGTGACGTCCTTGCCGGGCTTGTGAATGCGCGCCTTGCCGATCGGCAGCACGAAATCGTCGAGCTTCGGCACGTCGAAGGAATGGCCGTAGAGGATCTCGTTCTCCAGGAAGATCACCGGATTGGGATCGCGGATCGCCGCCTTGAGCAGGCCCTTGGCGTCGGCCGCGCCATAGGGCTGGACGACCTTGAGGCCCGGGACATGGCTGTACCAGGCGGCGTAGTCCTGGCTGTGCTGAGCGGCGACGCGGGCGGCCGCGCCGTTAGGGCCGCGAAAGACGATCGGCGCGCCCATCTGGCCGCCCGACATATAGAGCGTCTTGGCGGCCGAGTTGATGATCTGGTCGATCGCCTGCATGGCGAAGTTGAAGGTCATGAACTCGACGATCGGCTTGAGGCCGGCCATCGCAGCCCCGACGCCGACGCCGGCAAAGCCATGCTCGGTGATGGGGGTGTCGACGACGCGCCTCGGCCCGAACTCTTGCAGCAGTCCTTGCGTGATCTTGTAGGCGCCCTGGTACTCGGCAACCTCCTCGCCCATGACGAAGACGTCGGGGTCGCGGCGCATCTCCTCGGCCATGGCGTCGCGCAGGGCCTCGCGGACGGTGGTCGACACCATCTCGGTGCCGGCCGGAATGTCGGGATCGGCGGCCGGCGCCGAGGCCGGCGCGGCGGGCACTTTTGGCGCCGCCGCCTCCTGCTTGGCCGCGGCAGGCGCTGGCTCGGCCTTCTCGGCGGGGGGTGGCGCGGCCGCTGGCTTGGCGGCGACCGCATCGGCGCTCTCCCCGTCGGCGAGCAGCACGGCGATCGGCGTGTTGACCTTGACGCCTTCGGTGCCAGCGGGGATCAGGATCTTGCCTAGCGTGCCCTCGTCGACCGCCTCGACCTCCATGGTCGCCTTGTCGGTCTCGATCTCGGCGATGACGTCGCCGGCGACCACCTTGTCGCCCTCGTTCTTCAGCCACTTCGCGAGATTGCCTTCCTCCATGGTCGGCGACAGCGCAGGCATCAAGATGTCGATCGGCATGGCGCGCCTCCCCTAATGTACGACGTCGGTCCAGAGCTCGGACGGATCCGGCTCCGGGTCGGTCTGCGCGAAATCGGCGGCGTCGGCGACGACGTCGCGCACCGCCTTGTCGATCGCCTTGAGCTCGTCCTCGCTCGCCCATTTCTTCTCGACGAGGCGCGCCCGCACCTGCTCGATCGGGTCGTGCTCGGAACGCATCTTCTGCACCTCTTCCTTGGTGCGGTACTTGGCCGGGTCGGACATGGAGTGGCCGCGATAGCGGTAGGTCTGCATCTCCAGGATGATCGGCCCGTTGCCGCCGCGGCACCATTCGGTGGCGAGGTCGGCGGCCGACTTCACCGCCCGCACGTCCATGCCGTCGACCTGGATGCCGGGGATGCGGAAGGAGACGCCGCGCTGCGAGAAGTCGGTCTCGGCCGACGACCGCGTGACGGAGGTGCCCATCGCGTAGCGATTGTTCTCGATGACGTAGATGACCGGCAGCTTCCACAGCGCCGCCATGTTGAAGCTCTCGTAGACCTGGCCCTGGTTGGCGGCGCCGTCGCCGAAATAGGTCACCGAGACGTTGCGGTTCTCGCGGTAGCGGTTGGCGAAGGCGAGCCCGGTGCCGAGCGACACCTGGGCGCCGACGATGCCGTGGCCGCCGTAGAAGTGCTTCTCCTTGGAGAACATGTGCATGGAGCCGCCCTTGCCCTTGGAGTAGCCGCCGCGGCGGCCGGTCAGCTCGGCCATGACGCCGCGCGGCGTCATCTCCATGGCCAGCATGTGGCCGTGGTCGCGGTAGGCGGTGATCATCTGGTCGCCTTCGATCAGCGACATCCGCACGCCGGTGACGACGGCCTCCTGGCCGATGTAGAGATGGCAGAAGCCGCCGATGAAGCCCATGCCGTAGAGCTGGCCCGCCTTCTCCTCGAAGCGGCGGATGAGCAGCATGCCGCGATAGGCGGCGAACTCGTCCTCCTTGCTGAAGTTCGCCGGTTTCGGCGTCGCAAGGCCGGTCGGCCCCTTCGCCTCCGCCTTGGTCTTGGCGGGGGCCTTCTTCGCGGCTGTCGCCATCGATCTCTCCCTGGTGGCTGTCTCTTCACGGACATTTCGGCGCAGCGCGGCAGACGCCGCCCTGGCCTGGATCATCCAAAAGGCTAGCACGCATAATCCGGGAGAGCCATGCGGAAAAACGCATGGCTGTCATGCAGGTAAGTCGTTCTAAACGCTCAGGAAGTGGCCGATTAACCAGAATCGGGTCAATTGGCGGGCCGCGGCTCGCGCATGATGGTGATCTCGTCGGCGTGCGACAGGTTGAGCGCCCGACGCGCCTGCTCGTCGAGCATATCCTTCTCCAACGTGCCGTCGTGGAGGAGCTGGACGCGTCGCTCCAGCTCCTGCCGTTCGGACTTCACGCGGTCGAGGTCCGACCGCAGCTCGGCCATGCGCGCCTCGAACCGGACCTTCGACCAGATGCCGAACTCGCCATGATAGGCATGGAAGCCGAAATAGGCCAGGAAGGCGGCGGAGATCGTCGGCACGATCAGACGACCGGTGTTGCGCTGCTTGTGCTGGCGTGTCCACATGGCGACAGGAACCCGTTGGCCGGCTCCTTTGTCGCCCGGACATGCTTAATGGGCGGTTACGGCCCGCGGATCAGCCCTTGAGGATCGAGGCGCCGGCATAGCGGGCCTGGCTGCCCAGGGCTTCCTCGATGCGCAGCAGCTGGTTGTACTTCGCCAGCCGGTCGGAGCGGGCCAGCGAGCCGGTCTTGATCTGCCCGCAATTGGTGGCAACCGCGAGGTCGGCGATGGTCGAATCCTCCGTCTCGCCCGAGCGATGCGACATCACCGCGCTGTAGCCCGCCTTGTGGGCGGTCTCCACCGCATCGAGGGTCTCGGTCAGCGAGCCGATCTGGTTGACCTTGACGAGGATGGAATTGGCGACGCCCATGCGGATGCCGTCCCGCAGGCGCGCCGAATTGGTCACGAAGAGGTCGTCGCCGACCAGCTGGACCTTCTTGCCGACCAGGTCGGTGAGCGTCTTCCAGCCATCCCAGTCGTCTTCGGCCATGCCGTCCTCGATGGAGATGATCGGGTAGTCGGCCGCCAACTTGGCCAGGTACTTTGCCTGGGTCTTGGGATCGCGGGTCTTGCGCTCGCCCTCGTAGACGTAGTTGCCGTCTTTGAAGAATTCGGTGGCGGCGCAGTCGAGCGCCAGCGCCACCTCCTCGCCCGGCTTGTAGCCGGCCTTCTCGATCGAGCTCATGACGAAATCGAGCGCCGCCTGGGCACTCTTGAGGTTGGGCGCGAAGCCGCCCTCGTCGCCGACATTGGTGTTGTGGCCGGCCTCCTTGAGGCGCTTCTTCAGCGTGTGGAAGATCTCCGCCCCCCAGCGGACCGCCTCGCGCAGCGTCGGCGCGCCGACCGGCATGACCATGAATTCCTGGAAGTCGATGGGGTTGTCGGCATGGGCGCCGCCATTGATGATGTTCATCATGGGGACCGGTAGCACCCGGGCGGCCGTCCCGCCGACATAGCGGTAGAGCGGCAGGCCGGCGGACTCCGCGGACGCCTTGGCGACGGCCAGCGAGACGCCCAGGATGGCGTTGGCACCGAGCCGGCTCTTGTTCGGCGTGCCGTCGAGCTCGATCATCGTCTGGTCGATGTGGATCTGCGCCTCGGCCTCCATGCCGCTCACCGCCTCGAAGATCTCGCCGTTCACCGCCTCGACGGCGTGCTCGACGCCCTTGCCGAGAAAGCGCGTGCCGCCGTCGCGCAGCTCGACCGCCTCGTGGGCGCCGGTCGAGGCGCCAGAGGGCACCGCTGCCCGCCCCATGGAGCCGTCCTCCAGCACGACGTCGACCTCGACGGTCGGGTTGCCGCGGCTGTCGAGGATCTCTCGGCCGACGATGTCGATGATGGCAGTCATGATCGGAGGTCCCTCGCTGTCTTGGAAAGCGGCGCTTGCCGGGCGGCACGTCTTAGCCAATCAAGCGCACCTTGCGCAATCCGCGAATAAGAAAACGGCCCCGATCGGGGCCGCTTCCAGGGTTCGGTGTGCTCTCAGGCTTCCCAGTAGGGATCGACCTTATAGTATTCGAACGAAGCATCGCGGGCCCGTCGCCCATCGTCGCCGGTCAGCTCGTTGATCGAATAGGCCGGAGCGGCCTCAAGCTGCTCCTTGCTGAAGGGCACGACGTAGCCGCCGCGGTCGACGTCGTAGTCGAGCGCCGACCAGGGGATGGCATGGTACTTCTCGCCGATCCCCAGGAAGCCGCCAAAGCCGATGACCGCGAACATGATGCCGTTCGAGGTCTTTTCGAGCATGACGTCCTCGATGGTACCGATGTTCTCGCCGGTGCTGTTGTAGACTTCCGTGCCGATCACCCGCGATGCGGCGATGGCGTCGGTGTGTCCTGTCTGGGTGGTCATGTCCAAGCTCCTCGTGTTCGGGATGGTCATCCCGACAATGAGGGGGGACAGGGAAGGT
>CAWKFT010000010.1:0-46451 GCA_963848975.1 uncultured Alphaproteobacteria bacterium | reverse complement strand
AGGATGCCGTCCAGCAAGTTCTGGATCATGCCGCGCCCACCAGTCTGCCGCCGAGATAGATCTCGACCACCACCGGATCCGCCAGGATCGCGGCGGCCGGCCCGTCCACCTGGTTGCGCCCCTCCGCCAGGATGTAGCAGTGGTCCGCGACACTGAGCGCCTGTCGCACGTTCTGCTCGACCAGGAGCACCGTCACGCCTTGGCGGGTCAGCGTACGGGCGAGGCAAGGACTTCCGCCGCGATCTTTGGCGAAAGGCCGGCGGTGGCTCGTCCATCAATAGGACGCGCGGGCGCGGCGCCAGCGCCATGGCGACCGCCAGCATCTGTCTCTGGCCGCCGGACAACGACGCCGCACGGTCCGCTTCCTTCTGCGCGAGTACCGGGAACAGGGCGAAAAGCTCCTCCAGTCGCGCCTGCCGGCGGGCCGGCACGCGGCGGAGCACGAGGGCGAGGTTTTCGCGGATGCTGAGGTGCCGGAAAATGTTGTCGGTCTGCGGCACGTAGGACAGTCCAGGCCCTCCCATCTGGTCCGGGCGGATGCCGGTGATGTCCTTTCCGTCGAGCAGCACGCGCCCGCCCGATACCGGCACAAGCCCGGCGACAGCCTTGATCAGCGTGGATTTCCCCGCCCCGTTGGGCCCGATGATCACGGTGAGGCTCGCGCGTTCGACGCCAAGGTCCACCCGCCTCAGGATCGGCAGATCGCGGACATAGCCTGCTTCCAGCGCCTCGATCTTCAGGGCGGCCGTCACGCGGCGGTTCCGAGATAGGCTTCGAGCAGCAGCGGGTCAGCCTGGGCCTCGGCGACCGTCCCCTGGAAGACGACGCGGCCCTCGGCCAGGGCGATCACCGGATCGCAATGGCGCATGACGAAGTCCATGTCGTGCTCGATGATCACGAAGGTCACGCCGCGCCGGTTCAGTTCCTCGATGCGCTCGACCAGGATGCGGACGAGCGATGGGTTCACGCCGGCGGCCGGTTCGTCGAGCAGGATCACCGTCGGATCGCCCATCAGCGCGCGGGCGAGTTCCAGGAGCTTCATCTGACCGCCCGAAATCTTGCCGGCGGGATGATCCGCGAGGGGGCCGAGCGTCACGAAGTCGAGGATGGCCCGCGCCTTGTCGCGGATGCGCGCTTCCTCCGCCGCCATCCGTCCCCGTCGGAACAACGCACCGATGACCGTTTCCCCGGTCTGGTCCGGCGGCGCCAGCAGAACGTTGTCGAGCACGCTCATCCGCCGGAAGGGTCGCGGGATCTGGAAGGTGCGCGCCAGACCCCGCGCGAACAGCGCTTCCGACGGAAGGCCCGTGATGTCGGCGCCGTTCAGCGTCACCGTGCCTGCGGTCGGCTTCAGCGCGCCCGCCACCATGTTGAACAAGGTGGTCTTGCCGGCGCCGTTCGGCCCGATCAGGCCGGTGATGCTCTCCCGTCGGATGTCGAGCGAGACGGAATCGACGGCGCGGAACGGGCCGAAATCCCGCGTCAACGCGCGGACCGACAGCACCGGGCCCGACATCACTGGGCCTGTCACGAGCCCAGCACCTTGTCGTTCGGATTGGCGTTCAGATTGTATTTCATGATCCGGCCATGCCTTCCGGACCGGTCGCCCTCCAGCCCGTAGACCGGGCCGCCAGGCCCGCCCGCCTGCGCCAGGATGCCCGCGATGGCAGCCCTGTCGGCATCACCAAGCGCCAGCCGGAAAACCTCGAGCGTTTGCGGCAGATGGCGGGCATACCGCGCGCCGACGATTGCCGCGGCGACCTGCGGCTGATCCAGCACCCAGCGGGTCGCGACCGACGACAGCGCCACGCCGTGCCTGTCGCCGATCGACTTGAGCGTGGCCAGAAGGGACTGGAACAGGTCCCACGAGCCGAATTCGTCGATGATCAGCCGGTACTTCACGAGGCTGCGGTTCTCGAAGGCGAAGCCGGGATCGGGCCGGCCGAGCCAGTGCTCGGTGAGAAAGCCGCCGGCCAGCGTGCCGTAGCAGAGGATCTGGACGTTTCGACGGGCGCACCACCCAGCGAAGGCCCCCGCCGGCCGCCGGTCGAGCAGCGAATACTGGACCTGCGCCGAGGCCACGTCGAAGCCCGCGTCGATGAAGCGATCCATCGCCGGCGTGTCCCAGTTGGTGACGCCGAGAGTGGCGATCTTGCCCTTGCGCTGGCAGTCCTTGAGTACGGCGAGCGCGCCGACCGGATCGCCGACGGTCATGTCCCACCAGAAGAACTGGACCAGCGGCAGGCGGTCGACCTTCAGCCGCTGCAGCGAGCGGTCGACGATCGCCTCGATCTCGTCCGGCCGGATGTCGGCGAGCCGGCCAAGATCCGGCACCAGCTTGGTGTGGACGACGACGCGGCCGGCCGCCTCCGCCCCACGGCGATGGCGGACGTCGGCGATGAAGGCGCCGATCATATCCTCGACGCCCTTGTAGATGTCGGCGCAGTCGAAGGTGGTGATGCCGGCGTCGAGAAACGCCTCCATGTCGGCGATCGCCTGCTCGGGGCGAACCTCGCCGTGATCGCCCGCCAGCTGCCAGCCGCCCTTGATGACGCGGGAGATGCGATGACCCGGGCGCAGGTCGGCGGTTTCGACGGTCATTTCGTCTTCTCGCGCCAATAGGGCGTGCCGCGTGATGTCCGGCAGACCGGTGGTCGCGGCATGGGAGAACCAGCGCCGCTCCTCGCGCACGATTCGAAAGCGCCCGCCGCAATGCGGATCGGCGCAGGCGACTTCGGCATCGGTGGACATCCAGTCGTCGGGATCGGTTTCCCGCTGGCGCGCCGGCAGGAGCGGCAGGACCGCCGCGAGCGCGTACATGGAGACCCGCTGCTGCGCGCCCTCGAACACCAGGTTCTCCCCGATCACCCGGAAATATTCGCCCTCGACATGCCGGCAGACCGGCGTGCGCCCGTCGAGCACCGTCTCCACCCGCAGGTCGTAGAGCCAAAATCCCCGTTCGCCGTCGCGTTCCATGCCCCCAACCTTCTGGTCTTGACCTCGCTCCGGCCCCAGTATGGCGCATATCTGAAACCGATCATCAACCGACCGATGTCCGAACGTTTACGCCTGACCGAGAACCTGGAGATTTCGCGGATCCTGACCGGCCTGTGGCAGGTGGCGGACATCGAGAAGGACGGAACGAAGATCGATCCCGACACCGGCGCAGACTGGCTCGCGGCCTATGTGGCGGAGGGCCTCGACACTTTCGACATGGCCGATCATTACGGCAGCGCCGAGATCATTGCCGGCCGGCTGCTGTCGCGTGGCGGTGCGCGGCGCCCACGCATTCTGACCAAATGGTGCCCGCCGCCGGGGCCGATGACCGCCGCGATCGTGCGCGCGGGTGTTCAGGAGCGTCTCGACCGGCTGGGCGCCGAACGCATCGACCTGCTGCAGTTCCACTGGTGGACCTTCGAGCATCCGGCCTGGCTCGATGCCTTGCACGAACTGGCGCGCCTGCGCGAGGAGGGCCTGATCGGCGAACTCGGCGTCACCAATTTCGACGCCGCGCACTTCAACCTGGCGCTTTCGGACGGCGTGCCGCTGCGCACCAACCAGGTGAGCTTCTCCCTGATGGACCGGCGGGCTGCCGGCGAGCTCGCCGATGTCTGCGAGCGCCACGGCGCATGGCTGCTCGCCTACGGCACGCTGAACGGCGGCTTCCTGTCGGAGCGCTGGCTCGATCGAAAAGAGCCCGACAGCGTGACCGACTGGTCCAAGATGAAATATGGCCGCTTCATCGCAGCCGCCGGCGGCTGGCAGGCGTTCCAGACCGTGCTGCGGGCGGCTGCGGAGGTCGCGCGCAAGCATGGCGTTTCGCTCGCCAATGTCGCGACGCGCTGGGTGCTCGAGCAGCGCCGCGTCGCCGGAGTCATCATCGGCGCGCGCCTGGGCGAGGCGATGCATGCGACCGACAACCGGCGGCTGTTCTCCTTCGCCCTGGACGCCGACGACCGCGCGCTCCTCGAAAAAGCCTTCGCCGCGACCCGGCCCATTCCCGGCGATTGCGGCGACGAATACCGCCGGCCGCCGTTCCTGACCGCTTCCGGCGATCTTTCCCACCACCTCTCCGAAGTTGCCAAGCCATTCCAGCGGCTGCCGGCCGGGCCCGGCGCCGAGCGGGTGCTGACCGGATCGTCCTGGGAGGACATCGCCGGCTACTGCCGGGCGCAGCGGATCGGCGACCGGATCCTGGTTTCGGGCACCACGGCGATCGCGGGCCTGTCGCGGGCGGTGGCGCCAGCGGACGCCGGGGCGCAGACCACCTACATTCTCGACCGTATCGTTGCTTCCGTCGTGTCTCTGGGCGGACGAGTCGAGGACATTGCGCGCACGCGCATCTACATCACCGACGAGGCGGACGTGCTGGCGATCTCGCGCGCGCACGGGCGCGTCCTTGGCGACATCAAGCCGGCCAACACGCTGGTGCGCGTCGCCGGCCTCATCGGCGACCACCGCGTCGAGATCGAGGCTGAGGCGATCGTTCGGTGACTGATGGGAATGGTGCCCAGGGGCGGACTGCAGGAAAGTCGCATTTCCAAAGGCTTAGCATGTGGTGGGACACTGAAACCGCTCCCTGCTTCTCTTAGCTTTACGCACTACGGTGTCCCACCAAAACGCGAAGGGTTGACTCCATGAGCGCTCGCACTTGACCTGCCGTTGGCATTGCTCGGTCGTTGGAACCTGGCGGTGACGCTTGCCCTCGGCGCCTACGCCATTGAAATTTATGCTCCCTAGCGCCAGCGTACCGAAATCTCTCCGGTCAACAGACGCTGCGTAAAATTCCGATTGCTGAAGCGCCTTTCGGCTGGATCCCAGCACGACGCGGTCAACAGCATCCTCATCAAAATACCGTGCCTGGCAATTCTCACGCGGAGCCGCCTGAGAATCGTTTTCTTGCCAAAGGCACTGCCAAATAAACTTCGCCTCCACACCGCAATTAATGTCCTTGCACTGCCCACTCCAAATTCTGGCAACAAAACCGAAATCTTGGCATTACTAACCTGACCTCCAGCGGCGCCGGCGAGTTGAGGTGCTCGAAGTACCGCGGCCGAGCTCGGGCCTCATTTTTTTGGTCCCGGAGCTTGCGCCCAGTTGCCTCGCCCTCGTGGGGTACCTCTCTTACTGGAGACTCGCGCGACTTCCTGCGACGTGTCGGAAATTCTCAAGCGGAAGTTGTGCGGGGTCCGGCCGCAGCAGCGTTTGAAGGCATTGACGAAGCTCGTCGCGTCGGCATAGCCCAGACGCTCCGCGATCTGCTCCATCGAAAGACGCGGTCCGGCAAGCAACGCCTCTGCCAGGGCCATTCGCACCTCGTCTCGCAACTGCGCAAATGAGGTGCCCTCCTCCCGAAGCCGACGGCGCAGGGTGCGCGCCGTCAGATGAAGGCCATTCGCGACCTCCTCCATGCCGGGCATCGGCGTCATGCGCGCCTCCAGGCGATCACGCACTCGCGACGCCAGACCGGTTCGCGACCGCCCGATCTCCAGCAGCTTGCGACAATACTCTTCGGCCAAACGCAATACATGCTCATTGGCCTGCGCCAAAGGCCGCTCCAGTCGCGATCTATCGAGCGCGAGGACGTTTGCGGACGAGTTGAATGACGGCCTCACGCCGTAAAACCGCTCGTAGTGCTCGACAGTGCCAGGCGCCGAGAAACGAAAGCTCACATGCAGCAGCGGGGGCTCGGACCACACCAGATCCTTGGCCACGCTGATCATGGCGGCAGTCGTGCATTCCACGATGAAACGGCGCAGCTCGCCCGGGATTTGCGAATTGTCGATGGTCACCCGTGTTTCACGGACAGTATCCTCGAGCATGATGCGCGCGAACCCGAACGTGAGCTCCGAGAAGCGTTGGCCGATCGCAAGCGCGCCGCGCAGCGTTGGGCTGCTGGCGAAGGCAAGGCCCAGCGCGCCAAACGCGGTGAAATGGTAGCGCTTCCCCGCCTCGATACCCAGCGCCGGCACATTCCCAAGTCGTTCGACCAAGTTCCGCATGAGGCGCAGTTCCTGCCGACCACTCACGGTGCAGGCCGGATCGCCGAGTTGGGCTTCCCCTACTCCGGTGCCCGCCAGCAGCGCTTGCGCCCGTATGCCTTGATCGATGCCAAACTCGGTCAGGATTCGCATGCTGCTGACGCTGCGCTCGAAATTCCACTGGGGCATGGACATTTCCCTGCGAACGTCGTTGTCCTCTTTCATCGATAATCTGTCCCTGGCCATCGTTATCCTTCGACCGAACCATCCGTAGTTTCATCTCCGCGAAGCAAGAGCTCGCACCCTGTCGAGTCCAACCGGAGATTGAAATGTTCGGGTTCATCCCTTCAATGCAAAAGGCCATCGTGTCGCGGTCGTTGTGCGCTACGGTTGTGTTTGCCGTCGCCGGCAGCACAATCGGATTTGTCGGACCAGTCTCAGCAGACCCGCTTCATGTTGACGTCGAGCTGGCCCAAGCCTCGACCAGGGAAGCGGAACGATGCCAGCAGCTTTACAGCACCTGGCAACGCTACAAGGCCAACTCGACCAACGGCAGCGGCCGAGACGTTCAGAGCCAGGCAGCGCTGCAGGATTGCCGGAACGGCCGTTCCGCGGCCGGGATCGCCCAGCTGGAGCAGCTGCTCCGGAACGATCGTATCCCTGTTCCGGAGGACACTTCCTCCGCTTCCCGGTGAGCGTTGCTCGTCGCACACGATGGTCTTCAAGGCCGAGGCGCAGTGGGCGCCTCGGCTCTTACGCATCTGGGGCGCGAACACCGGTGCACTGCTTCATCGCGGCGATCGCCTCCTTGGCGCCGGCAGCCATTAGATCGAGAGTCGCCTTGCTATCGAAGCCGGCAGGACGGCCTGGGCGTGGCATCAGCAACTCGAACTGCAGGCTCATCGTCCGGCCTTTCTGCATGGCGTCGATCAGCTGGTCCGACAGGCGCGGAAGGGCGCCCCCAAGATCGTCTGCCAAAAGCACGTGATCGTCTGCGAACATGAGCGTGACGGGGTATTGGTTCCCATCGATCGCGATGCTTGCTTGCGGATCCTCCGTAAGCGCCGCTGGCGACGCGCCGATCGGCCGCAGCCGGCCGTCATCTGACAGATAGAGCTGGAGCTGCAGGGCCTTGCCCGTGCCGGCCTGCTCGCAGCCGAGGACGACCGTATCGATGTTGAGATCGGTCGCAGTCGGTTCGGCCACGGCATAGCTCGGCACTTCGACACCCTGCTCGATTTCCCACCTCGTGCCCTCGGCATTGGCGCATTGAGCGTACGCACAGGCTGCGGCGAGGCAGGCGAGCATCAACACTGCGCGCATCGGGCTTGCCTCGGACTACTTGGCGGGCTTCAGGACGATCTCGGCCATGCCGCCGGCGACGTTGAGCCCGGTGCTGCCTTCGACGCTGACCGGCTGGAGAGCTGACCTGACCGCTGTTTCCGCCGACCAGGATGTTGGCCGCCACTCCGACGACAACGGCGCCCTGCACCGTCGGGCCCGGCGTAGCTGCCGGCGAGGGCGCCCGTGCCCACGTTGCCGGGCGCAAAAACCAGCCAGACGATCTGCGCCTCCTGGGTATAGCCGATGTCGATGCCGAAGCGCCTGACGTCGCCGACATAGTGCTCACCGGACCCGTCGGTACGCGTGAAGATGCAGTTCAGCGCCTTGCTGGAACCGAAGACGAAGCCCGCGCCACCCGCGACCTTGCACGTCAGCGAGCCGACATTGACCCCCTTGCTCGAAGCCGGAGCCGGGTCGCGCTGCTGCGCATGAACACAATGTTCCCAAACGCCAGAGCCGCTATCGCAACAATAGCCAAAGACGATCTACGCATCTGAAGTCTCCTTCTTTTCGATCACGCAAGGGAACTGCCGTGTCGGCAGGTTGGGGACGAACGCCAGCCCTGAGCGAGCGGCGTTGGCCCAGGTTCGGCTCGATCCCAGCCGAAATCCGGTTTGCCAGTTTCTCGAGAGCCAGGGACATGGCCGCGACGACAGCACCGTCGGGCGCACCCGAAACGGGCTCCGTGAAGCTCGCCTGCTCTGCCGCCAGGGATCGTTGGCCCGTTCCGTCGGTCACCGTCCAACGAGCCGTCAGCACGACCTGGCCGTCTGCGGTCGAGCCGAATGCGGTCACGTCGATCACGACGCGGAGCACCGGAGGGTCGACCGGCTGCGCCGAGGTCACGACGACGCCCTTGAGATGCGCACCGAGGGAGGTTGCAAGCGCCCGCGTCGCGCCTACCGAGAGCCGCTCGGCCCAGCGACCGGTCTCGCTGGGCACGATCTGGTGGTCGCGCCTCGTCAGGATGTCGCGCGTATCGAGATAGTCGGGAGCTGGACCCGCTCGACCTGAACCACGGGCAATGCCGTTTGCACCGCCGAAGCGTTCTCAGACGCACCGGCAGCGCCGAGGACATATTCCCGCTTGGCTGGCCCTGCACAGCCGGACAGGAGCAGCGGCCACAAGGGCGACAGCAACGACTTTCCTCATCGGCTGGATCTCCCCAGAAGAAGCGCATTCGGGTTGCGCTCGACGGTCGCCGCGAAGTCGCGCAAAGATCTGGTTGCCGCCGCGATATCGCGGATGGCACCTTCAAGATTGCCGCGGAATGGCGATCGCGGTTGCGCGAGGCCGTTCAACGAGTTCGAGAAGGGTCCCCGGCTTGCGGGCCGCGCGCTCGGCCGAATTGAGCACGCGGCTGAGCTCGGCACTGCGCGGGCCGACCTGATGACGCACGTCGACGAGAAGGGCATCGAGATCGCGCAGCGCGGTCGATGCCTCCTCCTTCAAGTGAGCGATGGCCTCGTCTCCGGTGCGAAATGTCTGGGCGGCCGCGACCAGGGCGTCGTTGGCGTTACCGGCCAGGGGATCGAGCAGCGCGTCGGCGTGCTTGAGGACGCGATCCAGGGACGCGAAAGCCCCCGTCGCCGATTTCAGCCAGGTCCTGCAGGCGGAGCTTGGACAGTTGAGCGAGAAACTGGCCGAGCTCCGACGGCACGGTCGGTATCTCGGGAAACTTTTTCGATGCCCCCGTCAGTCGCATCGGCGTTTCCGGCTGGAAGTCGAGGTCCACGCGGACCTGACCTGTCACGAAGCTCTGCATCTGCAGCTGCGCCCGCAGGCCGGCGCGAACCAGCCGCTCGAAGTCCTTGGCATCCTCCGCCAGTCTCTTGCCCCCTTCCCAGGTGATCTGCTCCGGTTGGAATTCCAGGACAACCGGGACGCGGGCGCTCATGGTCTCTGCCGAAAATTCCAGAGCAACGTTCTTGACCTGGCCGATGCGCACGCCGTGGAACGTCACGGGCGCGCCGACCTCGAGACCCGCAACCGATTCGCTGAAGTAGGCGACGGCGTGCCGCGTCTCGCTGAACATCCTGGTGCCGCCGAAGAACAGGATGCCGGCCACGCCAACGCCCGTTGCGCCAAGGATGAAGGCGCCGACGATTCCCGGTCTAACGCTCATGGGGTTCTCCCGCAAAAACGGCCGCTTCACGGCCCCGTCGCATGAAGGCGCGTACGGTCGGATGGTCGGATTTGTCTCGCAGGTATCGCGGGGCACCGCGGGCAACAGCGCCTCTTTCCTGCCTGTCGAGAAAGACGCCGTCGTCGCAGATCGCGAACAGGCTCGCCAGCTCATGGGTCACGATGACAACGGTTGCGCCCAGACCATTGGCGAGCTCGAGGATCAGGTCATCGAGGCGGCTTGACGTGATCGGATCAAGGCCGGCCGACGGTTCGTCGAAGAACAGGATGTCGGGATCCAGGGCAAGAGCGCGCGCCAGGCCCGCGCGCTTGCGCATGCCGCCGGAGAGCTCAGACGGCATCTTATCCGCCGCCCCCGCCAGTCCGACCAGCGCCAGCTTGAGATCCACCAGCGCGTCGATCGCCGACTGGTCGAGCGTGGTGAACATTTGCAACGGCAGCGCGACGTTCTGGCCTACGGTCATCGAGCTCCACAAGGCGCCGCCCTGGAACAGCACGCCGAAGCGCCGGCGGATCTCGATCCGTCGCTCTTCGCTCGCGGCCCAGTAGTCTTCGCCGTCGATCAGGACCGTTCCGCAGGCGGGCGGCAGCAGTCCAATCATCGCCTTGAGGACGGTGCTCTTTCCGCATCCACTTCCGCCCATGACGGCGAAGATGGATCGCGCGCGGATCGAGAAGTCGAGATCGCGCTGGATGACGTCCGTGCCGAACGCAACGGTGAGATTGCGGACCTCCAGCCGGCAAGGGGAATCGTCGCTGCGAGGCATGGCTTCAGATCCCCAGGGCATTGGCGCAGGCTGCGAAGAGAGCATCGAGCGCGATGACACCGATGATTCCGGCCACGACCGCGCTCGTCGCGGCGCGCCCCACGTCGACCGCACTGCGGCCGGCCCTCAGACCTATGCTGCAGCCGGCCAGCGCCACGAGCGCGCCGAACGTCACGCTCTTGATGGCCCCTATTGCGAATTCGCTGCCGGCAACGGCGTTGCGCAGCTCGACGAGAAACGCGCTGGACGTGACGTCGAGTGTCGTGACGCCGACGATGTACCCGCCCAGCAGACCTGACCGCGCTACCGTACAGGTAAAGCAGCGGCATCATGGCCACGAGAGCGACCATTCGGGGCAGCACGAGGAAATCGAACGGAGGAATCCCGAATGTCCTCAGGGCATCGATCTCCTCGTTCCCCTGCATGGTGGCGATGTGCGCCGCGTAGGCGCCGCCCGTGCGCCCCGCCATGACGATCGCCGTCATGACCGCCGCCATTTCGCGCACCACGGCAATGCCGACGAGATCGGCGACATATATCCCGGCGCCGAACTTGCGGAACTGGACCGCGCCGACGAACGCCAGAATGGCGCCCACCAGGCCATTGACGATGGCCACGATGACCAGGGCACCAGGTCCCGACTCCTTCATCAGGAGCAGCACGTCCACGGCGCGCGTGCGCGCTCGGCCAGCCACAGCCGCCGTCCCGCGTAGCGCCGTGTCGCCCACGAGCGCGACCGTCGTCCCGCCTCCGAACAGCGGCGCAAAAAGCTTTCACCGACGCGCACCGCGAGGGACTTCCGCCGCGGCTGCCGTTCAACTGTCGTGGTGGCCTCTGGGCGGACTCCCAGCGCAAGCAGCTGCCTCGCGGCCTGCGGGACGCCCTCATCGTCGATCCGCATACCCTTTGCGCCTGCCCGGTCCTGCACCATTCGCAAGAAGACAACGAGGGCACTGTCCCAGCGGCCGAGCTCCCGGCAGTCGATTCGCAAACTCCCGCTGCCGGCTTGGTCGACGACGCTGCGAGCCTCCTTCGCCTGCCGCAGCCCGGTCAGATGCGCGATCCAATCGCCTGCCAGCTGCAGTTCGCTGCCCGAGCCGTGGCGCCCCAGTGTCCATGTCGGGGGGTGCAGAGCTCATTGGCTCACCACTCTCCGGCGCGCATCTGTCGCTTCGGCTGTCGATGGTCAGGCAGTACTCGCGCACCTGCTGGATGGGGATGCCTGCCTTGCCCTGCACGACGATGAATTTTGCGCGGGGATTTCGCCGGGCAAGATGCGCTCGTCGCGCGAAGTCGCTCGCCCGCCAGATGGAACTGTGCTCGGAAAAGACCTGGCTGTCCTGGCCGTAGCAGCTGTCCCAGTCGACGTGATAGGCGAAAAGGTTTCCTGCGCGCTCGGCGACGCTCGTATAAAGCGAGTATTCGGTCCAGGGGACCCGACCGATCTTGCGCAAGAGCCGCAACGCCAAGGCCGTCTCGCAATCGAAGACGCCACGGCCGACATGCTCGAGCGCCTGGCCCGCGAGATCGCTGTGGAGCACGTTAGGTGTGACCGAAAGCCCGTGCCCCGCAGCATCGTACGGCACGCCGACATATTTCGCGGCCTGGCGCCACCAGCCGTGTTGGCGCTTGGGCTCCCAGCGCGACAAGGCGCGCCCGTTGTCGATGAAGGTCGTGGCGTCGAAATCATCGACGCAGTAGACGTCGTGATCGAGGGTAAGATAGCCACCGAGGTTCAGCGTGGCCGGGACCAGCAATTTGATGATCTGCTGCCGGTACCAGCCCGGCATGGCGTAGAATCGACTGAAGCGCGGAAAGAACTCGCGCTCGCTACGCACGGATACCTCGACATTCTGGAATGTCGGCAGTCCCAGGCTCACCATGTCGACGTCGCGCTCCGGCGATACGATCAAGAGCTGCAGTGGCTTGCAGTCGCACCAATGGCGCGCCAGCGACTCGATCAAGAGCGCGGTCCGCTCCAGCGCCTCAGCGTTATGCCTGGTGCGCAGCGCGAGGGGTAGAATTGCGTGTCGGATCTCGGTGAACATCGGGTGTCAGTGGAAACGGTGGTAGAATGGTAGTTGCGGAAGGTGATGGCCGTTGCCAGCTCGTATGCACAAGACAAGCATCGCGATTTGGGGTGTCGCGCGCCACCGGGCGTGGGTAGTGCAGGCTTGGCCATTGGGCTGGTGGCGCTAAGCCAAGGCTTAGACAGCAAGCAGAGGGAATGGGGCGAGGAAAACATGTTTTGGGACAGGTCTTCCGATTGTGCTTCATCGGCATTGGCGCTTCACCTCAAGGTGCGGCGCACATGGTCCAGGTCGGCCCGGCAGCTCAGGCTGAACTTCAGAAAGGGGTCGGGATCGGGACTTTTGGACAACGAGTTCGCGCGCCAGCTGGCGCAGCTCGATACTGGGCTTCAGCAGGATCTCGACGATGGCTTTGAGCACGGCTTCCGCCTCGCCAACGATGTGAGGCGGCGCGAACAGCCTCATGCGGTTGATCAGCCCGATCAAATGCTGCTCGTCGTTGCCCAGCACGATGTCGTCGTGCGTATAGGCGCTCAGCAGCATCTTCGACGCGTTCTCCAGGAAATCGGCATAGATCGTCTCCCGCCTGGTGACCTCGTTGGCCACCCGCTGGATGCGTTCCTCGGAGCGCTGGTTGTAGACGGCGACGGCGAGGGAGGCGCCGCCGCCGATCAGGGCGCCCAGGAGGCCTGAAACCTGGCTCAGGATGGCAGCGGCATCGACTGACATGTTGCCTCCGGTTCCGATGCGTGCAGCTCCCGCGGCCGCTCGACGCGAAACCAGATCACGTAGAGCGCCGGCAGGAAGACGAGGGTGAGCACGGTCGCGACCGCGAGGCCGCCCATGATGGCGTAGGCCATCGGGCCCCAGAAGATCGTCGGTGCGATGGGGATCATGCCGAGAATCGCCGCCGCCGCGGTGAGCAGGATCGGGCGGAAACGATGCATGGTGGCCTCGATGACGGCTTCCCAGGCATCTTTTCCATGCGCCCTCTCATGCTCGATCTGGTCGATCAGGATCACCGAATTGCGCGCGATCATGCCGACCAGCGCGAGCACGCCCAGGAGCGCCACGAAGCCCAGAGGCTTGTCGGCGATCAGCAGCGCGGCGACGACGCCGATGAGACCGAGCGGCGCCACGCTCAGCACCAGGAACAGGCGGCTGAAACTCTTCAGCTGGATCATCAGCACCGTGAGCATCAGGACCAACATCAAAGGCACGACGGCCGCGACCGACACCTGGCCCTTGTCGCTTTCCTCGACCGTGCCGCCGATGTCGATGCGGTAGCCGTACGGCAGGCTGGCGTTCAGCGCCTCGATCTTCGGCGCCAGGGTCTGAACGACCGTGGCGGCCTGAATGCCGGCCACGACGTCGGCCTGCACCGTCACGGTGGGCCTGCGGTCGCGCCGCCAGACGATGGGATATTCCTGGCCGTACTCGACGGAAGCGATCTGGCCCAGCGGCACGGTCTTGCCGTTGGGCAGCGGCACCTGCAGCGTGCGCAGCGTGGACATCGACATGCGCTGCTCGGCGGAGGCGCGCACAACCACGTCGACGAGATGGATGCCGCTGCGCAGCTCGGTGGCCGTGATGCCGGACACGACCGTGTTCAGCGACTGGGCGAGATCCTGGGAGCTCAGGCCCAGCAGGCGCGCCTCGTCCTGGTCGACGCGGATGCGGACCGTGCGCGCCGGCTCCATCCAGTTGTAATTGACGTTCCAGGCGTCGGGATCGGCACCGAGGATCTCGGCGACCTTGAAGGCAATGGCCCGGACCTGATCGGGCTGCGGCCCACTCACGCGGTACTGCAGCGGCCAGCCCACCGGCGGGCCGAGCTCCAGCGGGTAGACGCGGCCGATGACGTTGGGGAAGTCGCTCGCCAGCGCCTTTTCCAGCTTGGCCTTCACGCGGTCGCGCTGCTCCAGTCCCTTGGTGACGATCACGGCCTGGGTGAAGAAGTCGTTGGGCAGCTGCACGTTGAGCGGCAGATAGAAGCGCACGGCGCCTCGCCCGACATAGGTGCTCCAGTGGTCGACGTCGGGATCGCCCTTCAGCAGCGCATCGAAGCGGGCCGAAGCCTCGCGGGTGGCGTAGATCGACGCGTTCTCCGGCAGCTGCAGGTCCACCAGCAATTCGGGCCGGTCGGAGGACGGGAAGAACTGTTGTGGCACGTAGCGCATGGCGACCACGGAGAGTCCGCACACGCCGAGCGTGACGAGAAGCGTGATCCAGCGCCAGCGCATCGCCAGCTCGAGGAACCGGCGGAAGGTGCGCAGGATCGGGCCGGGCTCCTCGGAGTGTGCGGCCTTGGGCTTCTTGAGGATCCAGACGCCGAGCAACGGCGAAAACACCACGGCAACGACCCACGATGCCAACAGCGCGATGGCGACCACCGCGAAGATCGAGAAAGTGTACTCGCCCGCGGCACTGTGGGCGAAACCGATCGGCACAAACCCGGCCACCGTGACCAGCGTGCCGCTCAGCATGGGAAAGGCGGTCGAGGTGTAGGCGAAGCCCGCGGCCTGCTCCTTGTCGTCGCCGCGCTCGAGCCGCGTCACCATCGATTCGACCGTGATCATGGCGTCGTCGACCAGGAGGCCAAGAGCGATGATGAGCGCGCCGAGCGAAATGCGCTGCAGGTCGATGCCGGTGAAGCTCATGACCGTGAACACGACGGCCAGCACCAGCGGGATCGACAGCGCCACGACCGCGCCGGCGCGAACGCCGAGGCTGAGCAGGCTGACGCCCAACACGATGGCAATGGCCTCCCACAGGGCCTCCATGAATTCGTCGACTGCGTGCTCGACGGTCAGCGTCTGGTTGGCGACCAGCACAGGCTCGATGCCGACCGGCAGGGTCTCCGTGATTCGCGCCATGGCTTCGGCGACGTTGTGTCCAAGGGTCAGGATGTCGCCGCCCTTGCGCATGGCGATGGCGATGCCGATGCCTTGCTGGCCGTTGACGCGGAACATCGGCTGCGCCGGATCGGCGGGCCCGCGCGTAACCTGGGCGATGTCGCCCAGACGGATGATGCGGCCTCCGGCGACGAAGTTGATGTCAAAAATATCCTTCTGTGACCGGAACGCGCCGGAGACACGGACCAGGATCTTCTCTTCGTCGGTCTGAACCACACCTGCCGGCGTGACGGCATTCTGGCTCTTGAGCGCGTCGATCAGCTTGGACCGGTCGATGCCCAGGCCGGCGAGCTTTTCGTGCGAGAACTCGACATACACGCGCTCGTCCTGGGCACCCAGGATGTCGATCTTGGAGATGTCCGGCAGCTCGAGCAGCTGCTTGCGGACGTCGTGCACGTAGTCGAGAAGCTCGCGGTCGGAAAAGCCGTTGGCGGTGAAGCCGTAGACAATGCCGTAGGTGTCGCCAAACTCGTCGTCGAAGCCGGGGCCCGACGACGCCCTGCGGAAGCGTTCCGGCAATGTCACCCACCTTCTTGCGTACCTGGTACCAGATGTCCGGTACGTCGGCCGGCGGCGTGGAGTCCTTCAGGTTCACGAAGATCGTGGCGCGGCCGGCGCTGGTAAAGCTCTTGACGTAGTCGAGGCTTGGCGTCTCCTGCAGCTTGCGCTCCAGCCGGTCGGTGATCTGCTCCAGGGTGTCGTGGACCGTCGCTCCGGGCCACTCCGCGGCCACCACCATGGTCTTGACGGTGAAGTCGGGATCCTCGCTGCGGCCGAGCTTGAAGTAGTCGCCGATGCCCGCGATCACGATCATCAGCATGAAGTAGGTCACGAGCGAGCGATGCCGCAGTGCCCATTCGGAGAGGTTGAAGCCTTTCATCAGCCGTCTCCCAGCAGGCGGACCTTCTGGCCCGGACGCAGCATCTGCACGCCGGCGGTGACCACGACGTCGCCCTTCTCGAGCCCCCGCGAGATCACGACGCCGGCCGCGTCGTAGCGCAGGACGTCGACGGGGCGCAGCGACACGGTCTCTGTCTGGCGATCGACCACCCAAATCGCTGGATGGCCGTCGCCTTCGGTGAGCGCGCTTGCCGGGACGGCGATGCCCGCCGGCGCGGCAAGCTTGATGCGCCCGGTGACCGTCGAGCCGAGCTTCATGCCGTCTGGCGGATTGTTGATGCCGACCTTGACCTGGAAGGTGCGCGTGTTGGAATCGGCCTGGGGCGCCACTTGGCGCACATAGCCCGTGGCCTGCACCTGCGAGGCGTCGCTGAGGGCGAGCACGACGGCCGGGTCTCGCGGGCCGGTCCGGATGAGCTGTTCGGGGATGTCGAAAACGGCATCGAGCTTCGCCATGCCGGCGAGCTGCACGATCGTCTGCCCCGCCTTCACGACCTCGCCCGCATCGGCACCAGTTGCCGTGACGGCGCCCGGACTGTCAGCGCGGAGCACCGTGTAGCCGAGCCGATCCTCGGCGATGCGGAGCTGTGCCTGGGCCGACTTCGACCTGTGCTTCCGCCGTGCGCAGGGCTTCCTGGGCATCATCGAACTTGGCACGCGACGTCCAGCCGCCCTTCAACAGCTCCTGCTGACGCCCGAAAGCAAGCCTTGCCTGGGTCAACGTCGCCTGCGCCGAGGCGAGATTGGCCTGGGCGGAGCGCAGCGAGTTTTCTTCGTTCTGGGAGTCCAGCTTGGCCACGATTTGGCCTGCCGCAATGACGTCCCCGAGACTGACCTGGCGCTCGATCATCCGCCCGTCGAGGCGGAAGGCCAGGTTGACCGTGTCTTGAGCGCGAATTTGGCCGGTGAAGGAAACGGTCTCGCCGTCGGCCTGCGATTCAACCGTGACCGTGCGAACGGGACGTGGATCGGGCGTGCGCGCGACCTTCTTGCTGCAGCCTGCAACGGACGCTGCGATCAGGATCAACGTCGCTGAGACCATGACGGTCCGAAATCGGCCGCTGCGCCGGGCCGGCAGGACGTCCGCAGACACAATCTTGATGCTCATGGGTTTCTCCTCGAAAATGGCGCGCCCTCGTCGGGAGCGGTCAGCGCGAATGGGCAGCGGCATGGCGCGCTGCCGCCTCGGCATGCCGTGCCGCCTCACGCGGCGTGCAGCCGATGGCGCGAAGGATCGCGCGCACGATGTCGGGAAGCGCGGCATCGTCGATCCGGCGCTCGGCGAGATCCTGCGCGGCCTGCCGGCCGATGGCCGTCACGATGCGCGCGGCCAGTTCGACCGACGGCACCGCCAACAGGTCAGCGGCGTGCGCGTCCGCCAAGTCCTGGCGCAGGTGCGCCTGCATGGCGTTCGCGACGTCAGGGATCTCAGTTGCCGCCCGCGCCACCAGCCGCGCCTGCGCCGGCGAGCGAGCGAGGTCGCGCAGCAGGACGGTGAGAGCCGTGGCCAGGCGCGTCAGCGGATGGTCGGCTGCGAGGCGCGCGGGCTGCAAACGCCGGTCGAGCTCCTCGGTCAGCGCCTCGCCAAGCGCCGCCTCCAGCGCGCCAAGGTCTGCGAAATGCACATAGAACGTACCCTTCGCGAGCCCGGCAGCCTGCATTACCGCATCCACCGTCACCGGCGCCGCCTTCGGTGCGGCGTAGCAGGCGCGTGCCGCTTCCAAAATGGCGGCCCGCGTGCGGTTGCGCTTTGCCAAGCCGATTTCTGCTCGTCGCGCCAGGTTCACTTGTGCCATATGCGGTTCCTTTGACTGATTTCTCAAAACGACTATATAGTCATTTTGGTTATATAGTCAATATGAACTTTACTGCATATGCCAGCCGTGGCTCACCACGACCGACTGGCCGGTAAGGGCGTTGGAACCGAATGAGGCAAGGAACAAGGTGGTTTCCGCCACGTCTTCGACGGTGGTGAACTCGCCGTCGACGGTTTCCTTGAGCATGACGTTTCGGATCACTTCCTGCTCGGAAATGCCGAGTTCCCGAGCCTGCTCCGGGATCTGCTTGTCGACCAGCGGGGTGCGCACGAATCCGGGGCAAACGACATTGACGCGCACCCCCCGCTTGCCCGCTTCCTTGGCGACGACCTTGGCGAGCCCGATCAAGCCGTGCTTTGCCGTGACGTAGGGCGCCTTCAGCACCGACGCCTCCTTGGAGTGAACGGAGCCCATGTAGATGATGCTTCCCCCTCGACCGAGCGCGTGCATGTGCCGCAAGGCCGCTCGGGTCGTCAGGAAAGCCCCGTCGAGATGGACGGCCAGCAGTTGCCGCCATTTGCCGAAGTCGAACTCTTCGATCGGCGCTACCGACTGAATGCCGGCATTGGAAACCAGGATGTCGACCTGGCCCAACAGCGCGACGGTCTTGGCAAAGCAGGCCTCGACCTGTGCCTCGTCGGTAACGTCGACCGCAATGCCGATGGCGCGCTCGGTGCCCAGCTCCTTGGCGACCTCATCGGCGCGCTCCTGATTGTGGTCGGCGATCACGACCTTGGCACCTTCGCGGACGAAGAGCCTGGCAATCTCCTTGCCGATGCCGCTTCCCGCACCGGTCACGACGGCAACCTTGTTCTTGAGACGCATGGCACTATCTCCGATCTAGTCGGCTGTTTCAGATAGTCATGGACGACCTTGCCCAGACCCAGGGTCAGGTCGGCGATGATGTGGGTGGCTGACAGGACCTCGAGCACCGGCAGCTCCGCGACGGGCGCCAGCGCATGGGCGTGGAGATCGAGAGCACCGGGACCGACCCAGGCACCCTTCAGCTCGATGTCTTCCAGGCGGTATTCGACCAGCTCGCAGATCCGCGGGGTTCCATCGACGTGCGGAATGATCTTGAGCAGGAAGTTCGGGGCTGCGAGCGAGGCCTTGACTGCGGCGACGTCCGCAGGCGCGTACTTGTAGCCCATCGTCCCGGTAGCGACGCGCACTGGACCGTAGTCCAGGGTGCCGACGAGAGTGTCGACTTCGACGCGCAAGGAGGGATCGGCGAGCTTCTTGGGGAAGCCCCACAGTTCGCGCCCGCCGGCGATCGGCGGGTCGTCGTTCAAGAACATGCAGTGCGTGTAAGCGCCCTTGCGGCCCTCGAACGACACCGGGATGACCTGACCGCTCTCGGTGTAGTCGCCGAAGCCGGTCGAATTGGGCATGCGGATGAACTCGTACTTGACCACCGGCTCCTCGACCTGCAGCGGTTCGGGCACGAGCTTCGCGCAGTTTCCGCGGGTCGGTGCGGTAGGCGATGACCAGGTATTCCCTCTGCCGAAAGCGGTACGGGCCCGGCGGATAGGCGGGGCTGGTGAGCGGCATCGCGAACGCGCGCTCGTCGCACGTCACATTCCTTCATTGTCCATCTCCTCTATTCGCGGCCGTGCTGGGCGACATCGAAGATGAACACACCGTCCGGAGTCGGAGGGACGCTCCAGCACCTCGGGATGGCGCAGCGTGCGCACGGTGTCGTGGTAGCCGCGCGCCAGCGGTCCTCCATGCTCTGGCGCGAGAACTCGTAGTCCTTGGAATCGCCTTCGTATTCCTTGGAGTGGTAGATCAGCTGGATCAGGTTCCCGACCTTGCGCTCGCAGAGGCCGCGCAATCGCGCCACCTCCGGGCTGTCGCGCCAGTTCGGGCGGCAGCTTGGCAAGCAATTCGCGCCACCTGGTTCTTGAAGCGCTGCAGCTGCTTGAAACGGTTGGATTCCGCGCGGGTGCGGCTGGAGTACTGGATCTCCTTCTGCCGCGTCGCGACGCGCGTCATGCTGCGAGGAAACTGCCCTCGCGCGGACCACAGATCGACCTGGAACACCAGTGTGTCCTTCGCCGGCCCGGCATCCACCATCCAGCCCAGCGGCGTGTTCGAGACCAGGCCACCGTCCCAATAGTGCTCGCCGTCGATCTCGACCGCCGGAAAGCCGGGCGGCAAGGCACCGCTGGCCATGATGTGCTCGGGGCCGATGCGGTGGGTCGTCGTTGTCGAAATAGACGAAGTCTCCGGTCCGCACGTTGACGGCGCCGACACTGAGGCGCATGGGGCCGTCGTTGATGCGATCGAAATCGATCAGTCGCTGGAGTGTCTGCTCGCAGCGGCCGCGTGTCGTAGTAGCTGGTGGCCTCCATTGACCCGTCCGGGCTGAGCCACGGCGAAAGAGCGCGGGGTGTGAAGAACCCCGACGCGCCCCACCACAGGGCCGAAGCCGCCGACCAATGGTTCAGCAGCGATCGCGCGAGATCGCCTTTGAGCAGCGGGCTCACGTCTGGCCGATTGCCCTCCATTGCGCCGCCATTGGGAACAAGGACGGAATTTCCCAGCCATTGCATCTGTGGAGAGCTCACCAGCTCCCAGAACTCCCGAAGCTTGTCGACGCGAGATGCCGGCGGATTTCCGGCAATTATCGCAGCGTTGATGGCGCCGATCGAAATGCCCGCGACCCAGTCCGGGTGAAGATCCGCTTCGGCAAGGGCCTGGTAGACACCGCCCTGGTAGGCGCCCAGCGCCCCGCCGCCCTGAAGGGCCAATGCGATGCGCTCGAAGGGCGGGCGCCGTCTGCCCTCGGGAGGGAAGACCGGCGCTTGACGGCTCCATCGCAGCATCTGGTGTGGTTGCCATCCGCGAACTCGAACATGAACGCAGCCTTTCGACTGGTGGTAATGATGACCTATTGGTCATATCGACTATATGTCGATATGACGATATAGTCAATATGAAAGTGTCGAGGAGAAAGTGCGACATTGCGTCTTCAGTTCATGCCTCGTGCGAAGCCAACCCCACCCGGCGCGACGGCCGGGACATCGTCCGTCCGCATTCCATCCGAGGGCGACGTGGGGGTGAACGTCACCTTCGGATGCATGCGCCCGGGGGCCAGCTCCCCGGGGACCGGGCGGGGTTTTCACGCGAACCAAGCATCGCGATTTTGGGCGTCGCGCTCCATTGAGCGCGAGTGGTGCAGGCTTCGCTGTTGGTTGATGGCGCTAAGCCGAAGCTTAGGTGCGGTCAGACCGGCAGGCGCATCACTGGCGCTGCGGCTTTTCCGGCGCCAGTCCGAGCATGTCCGCCATTCGGCTGAGCTCGGGAAGCGAACGGGCCTTCATCTTCCGCATCAGGTTGGTGCGATGCACCTTCACCGTCGATTCGGCGATGCCGATATCGTTGGCAATCTGCTTGTTGAGGCGACCGGCCGTGACCTGGATCATGATCTCGCGCTCGCGGGAGCTGAGCGTGTCGAAACGCTCCCTGAGCGCACCCAAGGCCTTGTCACTCTCCCGACGGGCACGATCGCGAGCGAGGCCGGCCTCGACAGCATCGAGGAGGTCCTGATCACGGAACGGTTTTGTGAGGAACTCGATGGCACCGCCCTTCATCGCTTGCACGGTCATCGGGATGTCGCCATGCGCTGTGATGAAGATGATCGGCATTTGCCTGTTCGCCGCGGCAAGGTCGCGCTGAAGCTCAAGACCGCTTCGCCCCGGCATTCTCACGTCGAGCACCAGGCAAGTCGGGCCGTCCGGCAGATCGGCCTTGAAAAAATCGGAAACAGACGAAAATTGCTGGGTATGCAGGCCGACCGACCGCAACAGCCGCCCAACCGAGTCGCGAAACTCGGGATCGTCATCGATGATCAAGACACTGGGGTTCGCGTCACGCATCCCCGCACCCTGCGTTAAAGGGCGCGCTCTTCGTCCCCTAGACTGCGCTTCATTCTACTCACAATCGCTCGAGATGAACAGCGCCTCTTACCTAAGCGGATAGCCGAGGGCATAAGCCATCGCTTAGGGCCGCCGGCATTGCTTTGTCGCAGACCTTCGCCGACATTACGCAATGCACATGCAAGCGCGACGCATTGAAGGCGCCGCTGGTACGGACCAGGAAAGTTGCCTGGAGCCGCGATGCCGAAAAGTCAAGATTGATCTCGATCGTCGAGGATGATCAGCCGTTTCGCGAATCCATGCGAAAGCTCGTGACGTCGCTGGGCTACACCGCCGAGGCGTTCCCGTCGGCAGCCAATTTCCTGGCATCGCCTCTTCCTCGCTGAAACCGCCTGCTTGGTCACCGACGTCCAGATGCCTGGAATGACTGGGCTCGAGCTCCACAGACATCTGGTCGATGCGGGGCACGCGATCCCGACGATTCTCGTTACCGCATACCCGGACGAGGTCTGTCCGGAATCGCGCTTTGAAGGATGGAGTTGTCTGTTACCTCGGCAAACCTGTGGATGACGACCATCTCGAGCGTTGTCTTCGTTGTGCCCTCCAGTCCGGCAGGCCGCTCTGAAGAGAATTCATGAGCCTTCTTGTGCCGCCGGCAGGGTGAACTGAAATACGGCTCCCCGAGGTTGATTGGCCTCTGCCCACAACCGGCCCCCATGGGCGTCGATGATGGACCGGCAGATCGACAGCCCCATTCCGATTCCGCTGGCCTTTGTCGTGTAGAAGGGCTCGAAAACCCGCTGGAGATGTTCCGGATCAATGCCGGGTCCCGAATCGTGAACTGCGACGAGGATGCCTGCGGCTCCCTTTGGCTCGGTGCTGATCGATAACTTCGCTCCCGCTCCTCAACCGAGCTCCATTGCTTCGACCGCGTTCAGGATCAAATTGAGGACGACCTGTTGCAGTTGAACACGATCGCCGCAAACGGAAGTCACGCCCGCCGCGAGACGGGTGCGAACCGAGACTCTATTTTTGTCGATTGCGGTCCGCACCATGTCAATCACCTCCTCGATCGCCTCATTGAGGTCGAAACGGTCATTCCGCGGAGGTGCTTTCTTGATGTGATCACGGATGCGGTCGACGATAGTCCTTTGCCGCGGTCGGCATCCCTGACAATACAAGCGAGCGCTTCCCTGACTTCGGCCATATTCGGCGGGCTCATCTCCAAAAAGCGCATGGCCGCACGGGCGTTATTGCGCGCGGTGGCGATCGGATGCAGAATTTCGTGAGCCAGAGAGGCCGTCAACTCTCCCATCATGCTCAGGCGATTCACGTGGGCGAGATCCGCCTCCAGCTGGCGAAGTCTCTCGTGCTCCTCTTGCGCGCGTTTGCGTTCCGTCACATCGACGTGCGTAGCGACCATCTCGACAAGTTCTCCATCCGCGGAGAACAGAGGGATGGCCGGTCGCTTCGATATGTTTGACCGTTCCGTCGGGAAGTACGATTCTGAACTCGATGCGAAACCTCTTTTCTGGCGCACGGCCTCCTCGGTCTCCGCATCCACTCTCTCGCGATCATCTGGATGTATCCGTTGCAACACGGCTTCCGGTGCTCGGGAGGCCCTGCAGCGGATCGAGTCCCCAGATGCGGTAACTTTCCTCCGACCAATAGAGAGGCCCGCTGGCGTTGAAGGCCAAGGTGCCGGTGTGGCTCAGCCGCTGTGCTTCGGCCAGATAGGCTTCGCTGCGTCGCAGCGCCTCTTCTGCCTTCTTTCGCTCGGTGATGTGCCGCCCCACGCCGCGGTAGCCGATGAAACGTCCCGACTTGTCAAATACCGGCAGCCCGGAGACGGACACATAGCGCTTGCCGCCGTCGGGCGCAGGTCGCGCGAGCTCGAAGTCTCGGAATGGCAGGTGGGCATCGAGGGTCTCGCGGTGCTTGCGCCAGGCCTCGGCGTCAGGCTCGAGGTAAGGCACTTCCCAGCGAGTCTTGCCGATCTCGGAGCCCAGCGCCGGCGCGTCAGCCAGCCCTTCAGCAAACTCCTGGCGGATAAAGCGATGCTGCGCGTCGGTCTCCCAGTACACGTCGAAGGAGAACTGAACGAGGGTGCGAAAGCGCTCCTCGCTCTCGCGCAGTTCTTCCTCCGCCCGCCTCAGCTCGGTGATGTCGCGGTCAAGGAAACGGCCAACATTTTTCCTGCATGCCAGTGCGCCCGGATGCGCACCTCAACGGGAACCTGTTCCATCCTTTCGGCGATGACGACCATCGTAGCTGACGATCTTCCCGCTCTGCAGACGATCCCGGATGCGTTGCAGCAGCTCCGGTGTCAGCTCCGGACCATAGTCGACGCGGTCATCCCGATCAGTTCGTCGCGGCTATAGCCCAGGCTTTCGCAGGCTTGCCGATTCAGATCGAGAACGGTCCCATCCTCATCTGTAGAGAAAGAACGCACCGGATGCGTGATCCACCAAGATGCGGAAGCGCGTCTCGCTCTCGCGTAATTCCTCCTCCGCGCGCTTGCGCTCCGTGATGTCGCGCACCAGCGCCAAATAACCGTCGTCCTCCTTGCTGGAACGCGGCGAACGCGAACCTCGACCGGGAAAGAGGTTCCATCTTTGCGCCGATGAAGGCTTTCGAACGTGACCGTTTCCCCGTGAACCTGTGCTCCGCGAGCCGCGCGATCGACTGCCTCGTCCAGACCGGCATCGAAGTCGCTCGGATGCATTCCGATCATCTCTTCGCGGCTGTAACCCAAGCTCTCGCAGCGCCTGCCGATTGACGTCGAGAACGACCGTTGCTCGTCGAACAGAAAGAAACCGTCCATCGCATGGTCGACGAAGCTGCGAAAGCGCGCCTCGCTCGCGCGCAGCTCATCCTCTGCCCGCTTGCGCTCGGTGATGTCGCGCACCAAGCACAAGAACCGACGTCCGCCTTGCTCAAATTGGCCGACGCGAACCTCCACCGGGAAGGAGGTGCCGTCCTTGCGCCGGTGGCGGGTCTCGAAAGTGATCGTTTCCCCGGCGACGATGCGCTGCCTCAGGCGCTGGATGGACGCATCGTCGAGACCGACGTCGAAATCGCTTCGATGTTTCCCGATCAGTTCTTCCCTGCTGTAGCCCAGACTATCGCAGGCCTGGCGGTTGACGTCGAGAACGGTCGACTGATCGTCAAGCAGGAAGAACGCGTCAGTCGCGTGATCCACGAAGGTGCGGAAGCGCGCCTCGCTCGCGCGCAGCTCCTGCTCGGCCTGCCGCAGCTCGGTGATGTCCTGCAGGACACCAAACTGGCGCAGAGGCCGTCCCGAGTCGTCCCAGGTCACATCGCCCTGGCTGTGGACGCTCGCACGGCGCCGTCAGGCCGCACCACCTGTATTCTACGTCGTAGCGTGGACCGCCGGGCAGCAGTGCGGCCGCAGCAGCCTCGGCGACGCGAGTCCGGTCATCGGGGTGAATCAAATCCAGCCATCGACCGTGCCACGCCGGCAGGTCGACCGGCTGCACGCCGAAGATCCGGCGAACCTCGTCCGACAGAGACACGTGATTGGTGGTGAAATCACGCTCCCACCATCCGAAATGCGCAATCTGCTGCGCCGCTTCCAACTTGGCCTTGCTGTCGCCTAGCTCTTTCTCCGGCGCCTGAGCCTGGTCGTCAGCGCGGTTACGACCAGCGACGTCGTCAAGAACGCCGCCATCCTCACAATATCGTCGGAAGAAACATCGCCGAGGAGTCGAACAATGGCGGCGCGAAGAAGTAGTCCAGGCAGGCTACGGCCACGACCGACAGGACGACCGAGACGCTGAAGCTGCCCAGCAGCGAAACCAGCGCGATCAGAATGACATAAGCAAAGCCCGTCCTGGCAACGCCAAAGTCAAGCCGAAAGCAGACGAACGTGATCAAGGCCAGGCCGGCGAGACCCAACAGGAATTGGGCGGCGACGGCCTGTAGTCGGGCTCTTTGCTTGTGCCGGATGTACATGCCAAGCACGCCCCGAACGACGATCTCGACAGCTGCGGGGACGCGGACAACGCTCCTACCCAGGCGGCCTCTCGAGGATGGCGATTCAGCTTGCACGAGCCGAAGCCGGCAAATCCGCGCAAGCATTAACGATGATACGTTAGACGACCGGCGCCTTTGGCGCAATCAATGGTCGCCGGAGGCAGTCGTCCTATTGTGCAGGTCGGGCAGCTTTCCGCCTCCGCTTCTTCCGCGCGCGGCGAGCGCTTCGTACCCTCCAGTTCTATTCGTTCGCCAGGATCGTATTCCGCACCAAGGGATAGATCTGGCTCGCCCAGCGCCTGCCGCTGAACACGCCGTAATGGCCGACGCCGGCCTGCATGTAGTGCTTCTTGCGATAAGGGCGCAGGCTCGTGCAGAGGTCGTGCGCGGCCACGGTCTGGCCGATCGAGCAGATGTCGTCGCGTTCGCCTTCGATGGTGAACAAGGCCGTGCGGCGGATCGCCTTGGGATGGACGCGGCGGTCCCGCCAGTCGAGCTGGCCGCGGGCCAGGCGGAATTCCTGGAACACCCACTGCACGGTCTCGAGATAGAACTCCGCCGTCATGTCGAGCACGGCGAAGTACTCGTCATAGAAATCCTTGATGGTCTTGGCCTCGGCGTGCTCACCCTTGGCCATCGCCTTGTAGAGATCGACCTGCGCCTTGATGTGGCGCTCGGCGTTCATGCTCATGAAGGCGGTGAGCTGAAGGAAGCCGGGATAGACCCGCCGCGTCGCGCCGGGATAGCGCAGCGGCACGCGCGCGATCAGGTTGCGCTCGAACCAGGAGATCGGCTGGCCGGTCGCGAGCTCGTTCACCTTGGTCGGATTGATGCGCGTGTCGATCGGCCCCGCCATCAGGGTGAGCGACAGCGGCTGGCAGGGATGGTCGTCCTCGGCCATCAGCGCCGCCGCCGCCAGCGCCTGCACACAGGGCTGGCACACGGCCACGACGTGCGCGCCCGGCCCCATGGCGCGCAGGAACCAGATCAGGTGCTCGACGTATTCGTCGAAGCCGAAGCGGCCATGCCAGATGCCGACGTCGCGCGCATTGGCCCAGTCGGTGATGTGCACGTCGTGCTCGGGCAGCAGCACGCGCACCGTGTCGCGCAGCAGGGTGGCGAAGTGGCCGCTGAGCGGCGCCACCAGCAGCACGCGCGGCTGCGCCGGCACGCCTTCCTTGGCAAAGCGCAGGAGCGTGCCGAACGGCGTGGCGAAGACCTCCTCCTCGCGCACCGGCACCACGCGGTTGCCGACCTTCGATTCGGTGATGCCGAAGGAGGGCCGGCGATGGGTCAAGGTCGCCCGGCTCACCATCTCGCAAAGGGCGCCGGCCGCCCGCCAGCTCTCCAGGTCGCCGCCGCCCGACAGGCCCTGCCCGGCAGCCGTCGCCCAGACCCGCATCGGCAGCATCATGTCGGCGGCGGTCTGGTACAGCGAATAGAGCATGGGCAGCGACCGGCTCGGATTTTGCATCCCCAACCGCATGGCCGAGGCTTCGCTGACCGTCAGTAGCAAGAACTATTCCTCTTGGTCGCTGCGCGGCTTTCTTCTGTGCCGCATGGCCGGGCTGGATTTCGCAGAGAAGATCGCCCCGATCGACGATCCGGCCACGCGGGCCGAGCTTTTGCTGCTTTCCCCGTCCTTCCTGGTGCCCTGCCTGGAGCACGGCAAGGTCAAGGTCTGGGATACGCTGGCCATCGCCGAGTACCTGCACGAGATCAAACCGGAGGCAGGTTTGCTGCCCGCCGACCCGGTGGCCCGTGCCCATTGCCGGGCAATCTGCGGCGAGATGCATTCGGGCTTTGCCAACCTGCGCTCGGCGCTGCCCATGAACCTCAAGGTGCGCCACCAGGGCTTCAAGGTGTGGGCCGGCGCCCAGGCCGACATCGAGCGCGTGACGGCGATCTGGCGCGACTGCCTGCAGCGCTATGGCGGGCCCTACCTGTTCGGCCAACAGCCGACCATGGCCGACGCCATGTACGCGCCGGTCTGTTCGCGCTTTGCGACATACGACGTGAAGCTCGATGCCGCGTCGGCCGGCTATCGCGACCTGATGCTGAAATTCCCGGCGATGCTGGAATGGACTCTGGCGGCCAAGTCCGAGCCCGAGGAGGTCGAAGAGCTGGACGTCGAGTTCTGATCAAGGGAGCGCGGGCCTCCGGCGTCGCCTCATGATGCGGAGCCGGAGGCCCGCGCTCGCGGGCGGCACAGCTTGCCTGCCCTCCCATCCCCGCGCAGACTTCGCGCAACGATCGGGAGGAAAAAACTTGAGCATCACGCGTCGCGTAGCCGTCGGCGGATTGGCGGCCCTGCCCTTTGTCCATGGCCAGGCCCGGGCCCAGGCCAACCTTCCCCAGCAGGCCCATGACCCTCGTCGTGCCGTTCCCCGCGGGCGGGCCGGCCGACATCTTCGGCCGCAATCTCGCCGAGCGCATGAGCCCGCTGCTCGGCCAGCCGGTGCTGGTCGAGAACAAGAGCGGCGCCGCCGGCGTCACCGGCATCGACTTCGTCGCCAAGGCCAACACCGATGCCCACGTCATGGGCATGATGAGCGCCTCGGCCGGCGCCATCATGCAGAGCCTGATGCCCAAGATGCCGTTCGACCCGGCCAAGGACATCGCCCCGCAGATCCTGGTGGTGCGCGTGCAGGAGGTGTTCGCCATCAACAGCAAGCTCGGCATCAACGACCTGAAGAGCTTCATCGCCCATGCCAAGGCCCATCCCGGCAAGGTGACCTGCGGCTCGGCCGGCACGGGCGGCATCACCCATCTCGCCATCGAGCTGTTCAAGCGCGAGACCGGCACCGATCTGCTGCACGTGCCCTATCGCGGCGCCGCCCCGGCCACCAACGACCTTCTGGCCGGCACGGTCGACACCGTGCTGCTCGACATCTCGATGCTGCTGCCGCATGTCCGCTCGGGCGCCATCAAGGTGCTGGCCGTGACCTCCGACACCCGCCCGCCGCTGCTGCCCGACGTGCCGACCATGCGCGAGATGGGCTATCCCAAGGTCAATTCCGACAACTGGTACGCGCTCGTCTCGCCGGGCGCCTCGCTGCTGGAGCAGCGCAAGAAGATCTTCGACGCCGCGACGGCGGCGCTGAAGACCAAGGAGCTGGCCGAGGCCTATGCCAACGTCGGCGGCGTGATCGGCGGCGGCACCTCGGCCGAGCTCGCCGCCTTCCTGCGCGAGGAGCAGGCCAAATGGGCCGCCGTCATCAAGGCCGCCAACGTCAAGCTAGAGTAGAGTAGCGTGTGACCCTGAACATCGAGCGCGGCCTGGCGAAGACCTTCGCCGGCCATATCCATTGGCGGGCCTGCGGCAGCGGGCCTGTCGTCATGGTGAGCCACATCAACCAGCAGAGCTCGGCCGTCATGGTCGAGCTTCTGCAGGCGCTGGCGCCCAACTTCCGCGCCATCGCCATCGACTATCCGAGCCACGGCCATTCCGACCATATCGACTGGCAGCCCACCATCGAGGACTACGCGCGCTGCGTGATCGAGGTGATGGATGCGCTGAAAGTCGAGCGCGCCTTCGCCCTGGGCGAGGCGGTGGGTGCGGCGACCTCGATCGCGCTCGCCTCGCGCTGGCCGCAGCGCATCGACAAGGCGGTGCTGATCAACATCCCCTACTTCAGCGATGCCGACACGGCCAAGAACGACATCGCCGACATCGCCAAGGTGCGGCCGAGCGACGACTCGGGCTTCCCGGCGCCGCGCTCGATCAAGTTCCTGCTGGAGAACGATCCCGAGCATGCGCCGATGCAGCCGACGCAGTCGTGGATGGACCGCATCAACACCGCCCAGCTCGAGATCGGCCGCGACCGCTGGCAGGCGATGGGCGCGCTCGCCAAGTTCGATCCGCTCAGCGGTCTCGCGGCGCTGAAGCAGCCCGTGCTGATGCTCTATGGCGAGAACTTCATCTACGGCAAGCATCGTGCGCTGATGCAGTCGAAGTGCCCGCACGCCAAGCTCGAGATCGTGCCCGGCGGCCGCTTCTGCATGAGCTGGGAGCGCGCGACCGACATCGCCGGCCACGCCCGCGCCTTCCTGGCCTGAGCGCCATGAGCCGCGACGCCATTGGCCGGCTGAACGACGCGCTGTCGCGCTTCGGCCGGGTCGGCCTCTGCACGCTGCCGACGCCGCTCGAGCCGATGACGCGGCTCACCCAGCACCTCGGCGGTCCGCGCCTGTGGGTCAAGCGCGAGGACTGCACCGGCCCGGGCTTCGGCGGCAACAAGCTGCGCAAGCTCGACTATGTGCTGCACGAGGCGCTGCAACGCGGGCGTCGATACGCTGGTCTCGGGCGGCGTGGTGCAATCCAACAGCCAGCGCCAGGTCGCGGCCGCGGCGGCGAAGCTCGGGCTCGACTGCCATCTCGCCGTCTATCACGGCCGGCTGGCGCCACCCTCGGCCGAATACGGCCGCACCGGCAATGCGCTGCTCAACCGCCTGTTCGGCGCCACCCTGCACGACGTGCCGTGGAACGGCGATCGCAACGGCGCCATCCGCGACCTCGCGGCCAGGCTGCAGGCCGAGGGCCGCAAGACCTACGTCGTGCCCTACGGCGTCTCCAATCCGCTGGGCGCGGTGGCCTATGCCTCGACCGTGGCCGAGATCGCCGAGCAGTGCGCGGCGCTGGGTTTCGTTCCCGGCGCCATCGCCCATTGCTCGGGCAGCGCCGGCACGCAGGCCGGCCTGGTCGTCGGCGCCCGCGTCTGCCTGCCCACGACACGCATCGTCGGCATCGACATCGACGCCGAGCCCGAGCGCGTGCGCGCCGACGTGCTGGCCTATGGCCGTGCTGCCGCGGAGCTGCTCGACCAGCCGTTCGACGAAGCCGACGTCGAGGTCGTGGCGGGCCATGCCGGTCCGGCCTACGGCGTGCCGCACGCCGCCACCGTCGAGGCGATCCGGCTCGCCGCGCGGCTGGAGGCGCTGGTGCTCGATCCGGTCTACTCGGGCAAGGGCCTGGCCGGGCTGATCGCCTTGATCCGCGCCGGTCGCTGGTCGAAGGATGACGACGTCGTCTTCCTGCACACCGGCGGCGCGCCCGCCCTCTTCGCCTATCGCCATCTTTTCGACCCGGAGTGACCGATGCTCGACGCCGAAGCCCGCATGCTGCTCGACCTGATGGACAAGGCCGTCCAGGACGGGCGACCGAAGCTCAGCACGCTGCCCTACGCCGTGGGACGCCAGGCGGTCGACAAGATGTCGGAGGACAGCGAGGCCGATCCGCCGCAGGTCGGCGAGGTCGCCGACGGCGCCTTCGCCGGCCCGGGCGGCCAGATCCGCTTTCGCCGCTATCGGCCGCAGGGCGCGGCAGCGGGGCCGTTGCCGACGCTGATCTACTATCACGGCGGCGGCTTCGTGATCGGCAACATCGAGACGCATGACTCGACCTGCCGGCGGCTGGCCAACAAGAGCCGCTGCCAGGTGATCTCGATCGACTATCGCCTGTCGCCCGAGCATCCCTTCCCCGCGCCGATCGACGACGGCGTGGCGGCCTTCCGGCACATCCGCGACAACGCGGCTTCCTTCGACGCCGATGCCAAGCGCCTGGCGGTCGGCGGCGATTCGGCGGGCGGCGCCATTGCCGCCGTGGTCTGCCAGGTGCTGCGCGACTCGGGCCAGCAAGGCCCCGCCTTCCAGATGCTGATCTATCCCGCGACCGATTCCAGCAAGCAGAGCGCCTCGCGCGTGGCCTTCGCCGAGGGCTACTTCCTCACCAAGGACCTGATGGACTGGTTCTGGAAGGCCTATGTGCCGGCCGGCACCGACTTGGCCGACCTGCGCCTGTCACCGCTGCTGGCCAAGGACTTCAAGGGACTGCCGCCCGCCTTCGTGCTGACCGCGGGCTACGACCCGCTGCGCGACGAAGGCCGCGCCTATGCCGACCGGCTGATCGAGGCCGGCATCAAGACGACCTACGTGAACTATCCCGGCACCATCCACGGCTTCTTCTCGCTGACGCGGTTCCTCGGCCAGGGCATCAAGGCCAACGACGAGGCCGCGGCAGTGATGGCGCATTCCGGCGCCGCAAGGCTGCTCCGCTCGGGATCCGTTCCGAGCCTGGTCGGGTGCTGACAGCTCGCGCCCGCGTGCGGAATCTGCAACATTTGATTGCATGATTCCGATTTCCACAACTCCACCACAAATCGGACGCAGCCGGCGCGCAACCTGTGGCTGCAGTCGCCATGAGCGGCTGGACGTTCTACTTCATGGAGGAAGTCATGGCATCGACCTTTACGCGTCGGCAGGCCTTGGCAGGGTCCTGCATGGGTGCAGCGCTCTTCCTGGCGCCGGGCCTCGCCCACGCCGTCACCCGGTACGCCGTCGTCAGCATCGCCAACGAGACCCGGACGAACGTGCTCCTGGGCTATCGCTGGGGCGACAGCGAAACCTGGCACCAAATCAATCTCGGCCCCGGCGCCAGGCACTGGTGGTCGCACACATTCTCCAAGCCCAACGAAAACAAGGCGCCGCCCTTCTACATCCGCTTCGATTCGGATACGTCGGCCAAGAGATACATCGAGCCCTGGAAGCTCACCGGGCGCGCCGCCGCGGAGCAGCTCTTCGAGCTCGGCAACAAATACGCGCTGCGCTACGACGGCCCGACCCGGCGGTACATCGAGATCTTCGACGTACCGGGCTGAATTCGGCTACGGCAGAAGCCGAACGAAGCTGATCGGATCGGTGAAGCCTTTGAGCGGCACGCTTTCCTCGCGTGCCGCCACGGCGGCCACGAGCGGCTGCACGGCGGGATCGTCGGCGACGGCGCGGCTCAGCACGATGTCGCCGCCGGCGCTCTGGCCCTGCAGGCGGGCCGCCATGTTCACGGTCGAACCGAAATAGTCGAGGCGGTCGTTCATGGTGACGACCACGCTGGGGCCGGCATGGACGCCGAGCTTCAGCACCAGGTCGTGGTCGACGATCCTGGCCTGCATGGCGAGCGCCGCCTTCACCGCGTGCGCCGGATCGCCGAACGAGGCCATCACGGCATCGCCGATGGTCTTGACCACCGCGCCGTCATGGTCGCGCACGATCGAGGCGAGCAGCGCGAAGTGCTCGCGCACCATGTTGAAGGCGGCGGCATCGCCGACGCGCTCGTAGAGCGCGGTCGAACCCTGCAGGTCGGAGAACAGCAGCGCCACCTGGCTGACGCCGGCCTCGTCGCCCGGCCGCAAGGTCGCCTCGGCGAACAGGTCGCGGAAGGCTTGCAGCGAGATCACCTCGGGCGCGGTCAGCGCCTCGCGCGTCCAGGTGCGGTCCTCGATCAGCGCCGCCAGCTCGAAGCCGGCGTCGTTGGCGAAGGCGATCGTGCCGGCGGCACCAGGCGCCGTCGCCTCGACGCCCTTCGCCGTGACGCGCAGGCCGGGGAACGCGCCGCCGAGATGCTCGACGTCGACGAACGCACCCGGATGCAGCGTGCGCAGGCGATACGAGCCGGCCGGCAGGTCGAGCGCCACGCTCCTCTTCTCGCCCGGCGCCAGCAGGAGCTGCACGGCGACATGCGGCGTCGCCATCGGGCCCGAGAGGCAGAAGCCGCCGACGCCCAGCGGCCGCACCGCCGGCGCGGGCGCGAAGGAAAGCTCGACGTTCTTCTCGAAGTCGCGGTCGTAGTCGATGTTGCAGGACGGGCAGTGCGCGCCGCGCGGCAGCTCGGAGAGCGCCGACGCCGTGAGCTTGGCGCCGCGGCAGTTGGTGCACAGCAGGTCCCATTTCATGGTCAACAGGCCCGCGCGCGTGGCGGCGAGGCACGCCTCGATGGCGGCGCGCGGCGGCACTGAAAGATCGCGCGCCAGCTTCTTGGGTTTCAGATGGCCAAGATCGGTCGCCATGCCGGTCAGCACGACGTCGGCGAGCTTGGCTCCGAGGCCGTTGCCGTAGGGGCTGCGATCGATTTCGGCGGCCAGCGCTGCCGCGCGTTCGCGGGCGCCCTCGGGCAGCTCGGGCGGCGCGATGTCGAACCAGGTCGGGCGCTCGCCCTTGGCGAAGGCGACGGCTTCGAGGATGCGCTTCTCCACCACGCCCCCGGCCTGCTTGGCCAGTCGCGCGCCGAACAGGCGGCCGGTCAGGGTCAGCGGCTCATACTCCAGGGCGTAGCTCACCTTGCTGCCGCCCTTGCCGTCGGGCTCGAGGTCGAACACCGGCCCGAAGCGGCGGAACGGCCCCTTGGTGAACTGGCGGGCCTGGCGGAAATGCCGGCCCTCGATCCACTCGTAGGGCTTCTCCTCCCATTCCAAGGTGAAGCCCGCCGCCTTGCCCTTTCCGCGGCGCAGCACCGTGCCGTTGGGCTGCGGCGTCTCCTCCAGCACATAGGGCGGCAGGCCCATCGCCTCGTTGAAGCGGTTGGTGTCGGCCAGCACCGGCCACAGTTCGCCAGGCGGCAGGTCGAAGGTCCATGTCCAGGTGGCGCGGGGCATGAGAGGGATACTCTAGCACCGGCCGGCCGGATGCTTCGCGGGGGATCACAGGGTGGTGAGGCGAAAACGCAGACCCGGTCGATCCCGGCGCAGGCTGGCGCCCGGTGCATTTCATGCCAGACTACCGGCCATGAAGCAGCACCACGAAGCCATCGTCGTCGGCGCGGGCGTCGCCGGCATCTATCAGATCAAGCGCCTGCTCGACCTCGGCATCGAGGCCACCGTGCTCGAGGCCGGCGGCGACCTCGGCGGCACCTGGTACTGGAACCGCTATCCCGGCGCGCGCTTCGATTCGGAGAGCTGGACCTACGGCTACTCCTTCTCGCGCGAGCTTTTGGACGAATGGCACTGGAAGGAACACTTCTCCGGCCAGCCCGAGAACCTGCGCTACCTCAACCGCGTCGCCGACAAGTTCGGCCTGCGCCAGCACATGCAGTTCAATTGCCAGGTCGATCGCGCGCACTACGACGAGGCGGAGAACCTGTGGCACGTCAGCGTCTCCGACGGCCGCGAGCTCACCTGCCGCTTCCTGATCCTGACGCTCGGGCTGCTGTCGATGCCGACCCTGCCCAAGCTCGAGGGCATGGGGAGCTTCAAGGGCCGCTCGTTCCATACCTTCCACTGGCCGCACGAGCCGGTCGACATGACGGGCAAGCGCGTCGCCGTGATCGGCACCGGCGCCACCGGCATCCAGGTGATCGGCGAGATCGCCGACAAGGTGGGCGAGCTCACCGTGTTCCAGCGCCGGCCGAACTGGAGCTGCCCGCTCAACAACGGGCCGATCTCCGAGAGCGAGATGGCCGACATCCGCCGCCGCTACGACGAGATCTTCGACGCCTGCTCGCGCTCGCCGGGCGGCTTCGTGCACGAGCCCGACCGCCGCGGCTTCTACGAGGTGAGCCGCGAGGAGCGGCGGGCGCTGTGGGACAAGCTCTACGACGGGCCGGGCTTCGGCATCTGGCTGGCGAACTTCCGCGAGATCTTCACCGACGAGAAGGCCAACGCCGAGTTCTCAGAATACATCGCCGAGCGCATCCGCCGCCGGATCAAGGATCCCAAGCTCGCCGAGAAGCTGATCCCGCGCGACCACGGCTTCGGCGTGCAGCGCGTGCCGATGGAGACCAACTATTTCGAGGCCTTCAACCGGCCCAACGTCCGGCTGGTCGACATCAGCGAGACGCCGCTGGTGCGCGTCACCGAGAAGGGCCTGCGACGACCGAGCGCGACTACGAGTTCGACATCATCGTCTACGCCACGGGCTTCGACGCCATCACCGGCGCCTTCGACAAGATCGACATCCAGGGCGCGGGCGGCGTGAAGCTCGCCGACAAGTGGCGCACCTCGATCTCGACCTACCTCGGCATGATGATCCACGGCTTCCCCAACATGCTGATGCCGGCCGGCCCGCAAAGCGGCTCGGCCTCGACCAACTATCCGCGCGGCATCGAGACCGGCGTCAACTGGTGCACCGACCTGCTCGAGTACATGCAGGCCAAGGGCTATAGCAAGGCCGAGGCCACCGAGCCGGCCGAGCAGCGCTGGACCAAGCACGTCGTCGACATGTACGCCATGATGCTGATGCGCAAGGCGAAGTCGTGGTTCACCGGCTACAACTCCAATGTGCCGGGCCATGAGCAGGGCACCATCCGCTACCTGGTCTACAACGGCGGCGCGCCCAAGTACGTGAACACGATCAACAAGGTGGCGGCCAACGGCTACGAAGGCGTCGTGCTGAGCGCCGATCGCGGGCCGGCGCCGGCCGCCGGCCAGCCGGCGGCCGTGGCCTGAGAGGAGATTTTGACATGAGCGACATCGCCTACACCGCGGTCCTGCCGCAGGGCTGGACGCGCCCGCGCGGCTTCTCGCATGCCGTCGTCGCCAAGGGCACGAAGAGCGTGCGCATCGCCGGGACAGATCGGCCGCGAGCCCGGCCAGTCGCACATCCCGCCGGGCACGGACGCCGGCACGCAGTGGGGCATCGCTCTTTCCAACGTCGTGACCGTGCTGAAGGCGGCGGGCGGCGAGCCGCAACACCTGGTGGCGCTGCGCGCCTACGTGACGGACATCGCCGAATTCAACGCCGCCGGTGCCGCCATCGGCGCGGCGTGGGGCACTACCCTCGGCAAGCATTTTCCGGCCATGACCCTGGTCCAGGTTTCGGCCCTGATCGATCCGCAGGCCAAGGTCGAGATCGAGGGCGAAGCGATCTCTGCCCTGAGTCTCGACGCTCCCTCGCGGACGGCGGAGGAAGACCGGCAGATCAGCCGGCTGATGCTCTTCTTCGCCATCGTCTATCTCGTCGAGGGCATCGGCCAGGCACGCGTCGGCATCATCTACCAGCCGCTCACCCACTACCTGAAGGAGACAGGCTGGACGGCGCTGCAGGTCACCGCCTATTTCGCCGTCCTCAACTTCCCGTGGGTCATAAAACCGGTCTTCGGCCTGGTCTCCGATTTCGTCCCGCTGTTCGGCTACCGCCGCAAGAGCTACCTGATCATCGCCAGCGTCTGCGCGGTCGCAGCCTACGCCGTCATCGCCCGCCACGCTGATCCTGTTGCCTTCGCCCTGCCGCTGCTGCTCACCGCCTACGCCATGGCCACCGCCAGCACGCTTTGCGGCGCCCTGCTGGCGGAGAATGGCCAGGCTTTCCGGCTCAGCAGCAGCTTCGTCAGCCAGCAATGGCTGTGGTTCTACATCGCCATCATGGCGTGCTCGTTCGCAGGCGGTGCGCTGGTCGAGGCCCTGCCCGCGCTCGCCGCCCTGCAGATGGCGGCCGCCATCGCCGCCGTGGCCCCCATCGCCGTGGTGCTGGCCTCGCTGTTGCTGCTCGACGAGAAGAAGGTGGGCGCGAGCGGGCGCGAGTTGCGGCGCACCTTCCAGAGCCTGGTGGCGGCGACGACGTCGCCAAAACTCTACCTCGTCGCCCTGTTCCTGTTTCTCTATGCCTTCGCGCCGGGCTTCGGCACGCCGCTCTACTACTTCATGACCGACGAGCTCAAATTCTCGCAGAGCTACATCGGCATTTTAGGCGCGATCGCCTCGGCCGGCTGGATCGCCGGCGCCCTGGTGCATCGCCTCCTTTTGCGCAGGTTGAGCGCGAAGGCGCTGCTCACGCTCAGCATCGTGCTGGGCACGCTGTCGGCCGCCTCGTTCCTGCTGCTGGCCGACCCGGTCAGCGCGGCGATCGTGAACTTCGCCAATGGCGTTGCCATGATGATCGCCACCATCGCCTCGCTGACGCTCGCCGCCGACTACTGTCCCAAGCGCGCCGAGGGCTTCGCGTTCGCAGGCCTCATGTCGATCATGAATCTCGCCGAGCTCTGCTCCAACACCGTCGGCGCCTGGCTCTACGACCATGTGTTCAATGGACAGCTGGGACCGCTGATCATCGTCTCGGCCGCCTCGACCGCATTCGCGCTGGTGCTGGTTCCCCTGCTGCGCCTCGACAGCAGAGTCAGTCGCTAGGCTTCGACAGTTCCAGATACTGATTGCCCAATCGCAGCTGCAGCGTGCTGCCGATGGCGCGACCCCGGATCGCCATCTCCGTCTTGAGGCAGGTCGAGCTGAACATCAGCGCCAACCCGGTAACGTTGCCCGTAGCCGAAACCTTGAGCGTGATCGGCGCAACACCGCACTCGCGCTGGCTCTGCGTGCCCGAGCCGATGCCGTTGCTCACCTTGAGCTTGATGGTGACGACGCGGCCGTCCGCCCTCGTGGTCACCATGCCGACATAGTGACCGTCATAGGCGTCGATCGGCCCGGCGTTGTCGTGGTTCGCCGGCTCGTCGTCGGTCTCGTCGGTCGCCCGCCAGCGCTCCAGGGCCGCTTCGGCGCGCCGTTCGAACTGCGCCGGGTCGATGATTTCAGCCGGGGCATGCCAGCCGGCCGCCGCAGGCGATGGCCGTGACGTCACGACAAGATAGAGTCCGCCCAAGAGCAGCGCGATGCAGGCGATCGAGCCAGCCCGTAGCACGCCTCGTTCGTCTCGGACCATGGAGCGCCTCCTGGTCGAATCGAGGCTGCATCTTGCAGGCGCTCGCGGCGTGGCTCGTGTGGGATTCCCCACACTTGGAGTGCTTTTCGACCGAGCGCAGCGAGGGACCTTTCCCCTGATCTAAAAGGCCCCTCACTACGCTCGGGGTGGCGGATGCCCGGAAGTCCACGCACTGCCTGGCAAGGTGAAATCGGCGAGCATGTTTGCCGCGAGAGGGGACCGCCTCGCGCGCAAGCGGGCCCTCTCGGCATTGGCAATCGGATGGACGATGCATAGAGCGACTGACGCCGGAACGGTAACCAAAACCGCCGTGCTTGTCAATAACTACAGTTAGTATAGGGCGGATCGCAAGGGATCCGCCGGGCGATGGGCTTGTTCTTTTGTTGCGACTTTTGGCGCTCCAGGAGGGGCCATCCCTGGGGGACGACCGGCCGTGGCATACCATGGCCTGTGCGGGCAGACTCGCGTGCTGGCAGTGCTGTCACCCGTCCGGAGCCGCCGAGGCACTAGGCAGCAAAGCCCAGGCAGTACGCGCGTACCTGCTCGACGGGGATGCGCGCATGGCTCTGCACGATGATGAACTTGCCACCGGCGTCGGCGTCCTTGGGCAGGCGGGCGAGCCGTTCGAAATCGCCGGCTTCCCAGATGCATGACCGTTCGGAAACAAGCTGGGTGTCCGAGCCATAGCAGGGGTCCCAATGGACGTGATAGTCGAACAGGTTGCCGTTGCGCTCGGCGACACTGGTGTAGAGCGAGTACTCCGTCCACGGGATCGTGCCGAGCCGCCGGATCACTTCGACGCCCAGCGAGGTCACCGCGTCGAGCGCCCCGGAATGAAAATGCGCCAACGCCTGGGTGGCAAGGTCGCCGTGCAGGATGTTGGGCGTGACCGACAGGCCGTGCGCGCCCGCATCATAGGGAACGCCGGCCATGCGGGCGGCGCGCCGCCACCAGTCGTGATGGTCCTTGGGCTCCCAGCGCGACAGAGCCCGACCGTCGTGGACGAACGTCATGGCGTCGAAATCGCCGACGCAGACCACGTCGGAATCGAGCGTGAGATAGCCGGCGAAGCCAAGCTTTGACGGCACGTAGAGCTTGACGATCTGTTGCCGAAACCACCCGGTCAGCATGAAGAAACGGCTGAAGGGCGAGAAGAAGTCGCTTTCGGGACGCACCGTCACGTCCACGCCCGCCAGCGTCGGCAGGCTGGCGCGGATGAAATGCTCGTCATGCGCCGGTGCCACGATCAGCAATTGCAACGGTTGGCGATCCCGCCAGTGCCGGGCCAGCGTTTCGATCAGAAGACAGGCGCGCTGCAAGTCGTCCTTGCGATGCAGGCATCGCAGAGCCAGCGGCAGAATGGCCTGGCAAATTCCAGTGAACATGTTTCGCTCTCACGGCGACGCGGCCGTCGATACGTCTCGAGCGCCCCAACGAGCCGATCGGGCTCGGCCCAGCGTCGACGATCGTAAGCCGACAGGCCGTGCCGGGCTGTCCAATATTGGTCACTCGCAGGCGATATGCCGGCGTCGGCGATGACCTTCTTCCAGACCTCGGTCTCGCGGGCGATGTGGGCCGCCGCCTCGGCCTGCGTGCTGGCGATCGTCTCCATGCCCTGCTGGGCGTAGGCCGCCTGCACCTCCTTCGCCTTGAGCGCCTTGGTCAGGATCGCGTTGAGCTGGGCCACGATCTCGGTTGGCACCTTGGACGAGACCACGATGGCGTACCAGTTGGTGGCGGCATAGCCCGGGAAGCCCTGCTCGGCGATGGTCGGGATGTCGGGATCGAACGGCGAGCGCTTGGCGCCGGTGACGGCGAGCGCACGGATGCGGCCCTCGCGCATCAGCGGCGTGGCGGTGGGCGCACTGGCGATCAGCGACGGCACGTGCCCCGCCACCAGGTCGTTCATCGCGGGTCCCCCGCCACGGAACGGCACATGGATCATGTTGGTGCCGCTCTTGCGCCTTCAGAAGCTCGCCGGCGAGATGGCCGGCGCCGCCGACGCCCGACGAGCCGTACTGGATGCCTTCCGGCCGCTTGGCGAGCTCGAGATACTCGGCCAGCGTCTTGGCCGGCACGCTGGGATGCACGACCAGCACGTTGGAGAAGTCGACGGCCAGGCACACCGGCGCGATATCGGTCACGGGATCGTAGCCGACGTCCTTCATGGCGTAGGGATTGACCGCCAGCATGCCGACATTGGCGAACAGGATGGAATGCCCGTCGGGCGGCGCGCGCAGCGCTTCGCGGGTCGCGATGTTGCCGCCGGCGCCGGGCTTGTTGTCGACCAGGACGGAGTAGCCGCCGCTCTTGGTCAGCTCCGCGCCCAGCACGCGGGCGACGATGTCGCCGCCGCCGCCCGCGGCGAAGCCCACGATCAGCCGCAACTGCTTGGACGGGAACGCCGAGGACTGGGATTGGGCCCGGCCCGCGGCCGGCAACAGAGCCGCTGACGCCGCGGCCCCGATCAACGATCGTCGATGGATCAACGCTTTTCTCCCGAGCTATTCCAGCGGCTTGAACCCTGTGGAACGGATGATCGGCCCCCAGGTTGCGGCTTCGACCTTGATCAGGGCTGCAAGCTCGGCGGGCGTATTGGACTTGGGCACCATGCCGAAATTGGCGAAGGCCTGGGCGATCTCCTTGCTGGCCAGCGCCTTGGCAATGGCGTCGGACGTACGGCTGACGACGGCAGCCGGCGTCGCCGCCGGCGCGAACAGGCCGAACCATTCGGTGACGACGAGCTCCTTCACGCCCTGCTCGGCGAAGGTGGCGACGTCGGGATAGAACGGCGAGCGCTTCTCGCCGCTGGTCGCCAGCACGCGCGCGCGGTTGTCCTTGGTGTAGGGCAGGAACGACCCATCGGGCAGCATCAGGGCGGCGAGCTGGCCCGCCATCATGTCGGCGAGCGCCGGCGCGCCGCCGCGATAGGGCACCGGCTGGATCGGCGCGCCCAGCGCCTTGGCCATGACCAGCGTGAGGAAGTGCGGGAACGAGCCCTCGCCCGGGTTGCCGCAATTGGCCTTGCCCGGGTTGGCCTTGGCCCACTCGGCGAACTGCGCCAGCGTCTTGACCTCCGCCGGCACCACCGGGCCGACGGCGCAGCCATGCACGAAGGTCGCCGCCAGCGACACCGGCGCGAGGTCGGTCGCCGGGTTGTAGGAGAGCTGCTTATAGATGTCGGTGTAGACCGTGACCGTCGAGGCCGGCGTCAGCACCAGGGTGCGGCCGTCGGGTGGCGAGTTCTTCAGCATCTCGATGGCGATGCGGCCCGCGGCGCCCGGACGGTTGTCGACGATGACGTTGCGGGCAAAGCCCGGCACCAGCTTCTCGCCGAGATGGCGGCTCACGACGTCGGCGCTGCCGCCCGGCGGGAAGCCGACGATGATTTTCAGCGAGTTCGAGCGCGTCCTGCGCGCGCACCAGGCCGGGCGATGCCAGGCCAGCCCCCACCGCCGCCGCGGCCTGAAGGACGCCGCGGCGCTTGATCGTCTTGGTCATGATGTTCCCCCGCTTTGAGCGTCTTGCGCGCTCGATTCAGACCCTCACGTGCTTTTCGATGAACTCCACCATCTGCCCGAACATGGGACCGCACGCGGACAGGTCCGGCGACGAACCGGGCTTGCGCTCCATGTCGATGTATTCCAGCGCGATCGAGCCGCCGGCCTTGGCGTACGCGGCGCAGAAGCGCTGCGGCTCGTTGCCGTCGAAGGTCGATTCGGTGTCCTTGTAGTCGTGCATGATGTCGCCGTGCGCCTGGAACCAGATCGCGGGCGGCGTCAGCAGCTTCTCACCGCGCTCGAGCGCCATCGTCGGGCTGCCCTCGGACATGTTGGCTTCCGATTGCCAGTAGGAATCGTGGCGGCCGATGATCGACTTCGGCCAGGCCGGCGGATTGGCGCTGGCCTCGGCGCGCTTGGCGTGGCGGTAGCGGCTGAGCGGGTTGATCACCGGCCAGGACATGATCACGCAGCGCACGCTGGCGTCCTGCGCCGGCGAGCCGGCGGGCAGCGGGATCGCCGCATAGCGCGGATCGTGCGGGCGCATGGCGACCAGCATGGCGAGATGGCCGCCGCTCGACTGGCCCGACAGGCCGACAAGGTCGGGCCGGGTTTTTAGCGCGCGCGCGTTGGCCTTGGCCCAGCGCACCGCGTAGTTGATGTCCTGCACCGAGGCCGGATACGGGTCCTCGTTGCCCGAGCGGAAATCGAGGGCGATCGACACGACGCCGTGCGAGGCCATGTACTGGTGGCGCAGCTTCTCGGTGTGGCGGTCGCTCATGCACCAGGCGCCGCCGTGGCATTCGACCATGGCCGGGAACGGGCCCGCGCCTTTGGGCTTGTAGATGGTCGCCAGCAACGGCTTGTCGCCGTGGCGCAGGTACTCGACGTCTTCGACGTCGAACGCGGCCGTCGGGGTTTCGAGGACTGCAGCAGTGGCCATGGCACGTTCCTCCGTATTGGTTATGCCGTAGCCTAGTTGCCGGACCGCGGACCCCCAGGCCCACCTCATGACTTCCGGACCGCGCGTTCGAGCGCGCTATCAGCGGCCTGAGGCCGCGGTCCCGGCAGAGGGTCAGGGCAGCATGACCTTGACCAGCCGGCCGCCCTGGACGTCGACACGCTGCATCATCGAGCTGCCTTGGCTGCCGTCCTGCCACTTCACGCTGGTCGTGACGTACCAGACGCCGTCGGGCACGCCCGGGAAGGAGAAGCTGCCCGAGGCATCGCAGCGCGCCGTGCGCAGGCTCGAGACGTAGAGCGGGTCGTCGCGTTCGAACTTCACCGGGCCAAGGCTGGCGGCGCGCGTGCCGCGGGTGGCGTTGCCGAAGATCGCCGTCATGCGCGCCCGCGCATAGGCGGTGTCGGGGATCAGGTTGGCCGACTGGCCGGCGCAGGTATAGGTCGTGCCGCCGGACTTCAGGCTGGCGTTGCCGCTCACGGTGTTGCGGCCGGTCTTGCGCGCCCACTCGACCTCGCCGGGGGCGATGCCCGTGGACAGGGCGGCCTGCTGCCCAAACTGCTTCTCGAACTGGGCGCAGCCGGCGAGGGCGAGGATCAAGGCCAAAGCGAGGGGGATGGATTTCATGTGTTTTCTTTTCTCCTTTTCCGGTCAGCCTAGACGGTAACGCACGAGCCCGGCCTGTGATCCTTCGGTGAACGGGGGTATGCTCGGCCCAGCGTTGCCCGCGGAGAGCCCTTTTTGGCCCCGCGGCTGTGGTGCCGTTTCGAGACGCATAGTTGGCAGACGACTTCCCGGTGTCGCGTAAAGCGCGCGGCCGGACACGCGTATTTCCAGCCCACGCCTACGCTTAAAAACCGGTTCATGAAAAACGACAGGAGGAAATCATGGCTCGCATTGCGCGGCGTAGAGTTCTCGCTCTGTCTGCATCGGGCGGCATGGCCGCCATCCTGGCCAGCGGCCGGGCACCGGCGATCGCCCAGGAGACCGGCGTCCACTGGCTGCGCTGGGCCGATTTCGTGCCGGCCTCCGACGCGCTGCTCAAGGGCCCGATCACGCAGGAATGCAAGAAGGCGCTCGGCATCACGCTCAAGGTCGAGACCGTCAATGCCAACGACCTGCAGTCGCGCATCACCTCGGCGATCCAGTCGGGCGCCGGCGCGGACATCATCATGGGGTTCAGCAACTGGCCGCAGCTCTACGGCCAGAGCCTGGCCGATGTCGGCGACCTCGCCGAAGAGCTCGGCAAGGCCGGCGGCGGCTACTACGACGTCTCGCGCCAGATCGCCATGATCGGCAACAAGTGGATCGGCGTGCCGTTCACGACCGGCGGCGCGATGATCGCCTATCGCAAGTCGTGGCTCGAGGAAGCCGGATACAACACCTTCCCCGAAACCTGGGAGACCTTCCGCGAGGCCGGCAAGAAGCTGAAGGCCAAGGGGCGGCCGATCGGGCAGACCGCGGGCCACACGTTCGGCGACGCGCCGGGCTGGTGGTATCCCTTCCTGTGGTCGTTCGGCGGCAAGGAAGTCGAGGCCGACGGCAAGACCGTCGTGCTGAACAGCAAGGAGACGGTCGAAGTCGATCAAGTACGCCGTCGCCCTGTGGAAGGAGACCATGGACGAAGGCGGGCTCGCCTGGGACGACACCAACAACAACCGCGCCTTCCTGTCCCAGACCATCAGCGCCACCAACAACGGCGCCTCGATCTACATCGAAGCCAAGAAGAAGCCCGACACCTACAAGACCGAGAAGGGCACGCCGATGTTCCAGGACATCCTGCATGCCCCGATCCCCAAGGGCGTTGCCGGCCAGTACAACTCGCCGGGCGTGTTCACGGACATGCTGATGGGCTACTCGAAGAACCAGAAAGCCGCCAAGGACTTCCTGCGCTGGATCCACTCCAAGCCGATCTACGACCAGTGGTTCGTCTCGCAGCAGGGCTACACCTCGGGCGCCACCAAGGACTGGGCCAAGCACGCGGTGTGGGACGTCGATCCGGTGCTGAAGCCCTTCAAGGACCTGCCGTTGACCGGCCGGCTGGTGGGCTATGCCGGGCCGCCCGACCGCAAGGCCGCCGAGGTGGTCAGCAAGTACATCATCGTCGACATGTACGCCAAGGCGATCCAGGGCATGCCGGCCGAGGAAGCCGCGAAGTGGGCGCACTCGGAGGTGACCAAGGCGTACGCATGAGCTGCTGATAGGAGGCAACGACGCATCGGCCGGCCGCCGATCACAGCCGGCCGATCGCTGCTTGGAGGTTTTCATGGCCCTCCGCCAATTCCTGCTCGTTGCTGTCGCGACCCTTGGCGCGATGGCCTCGACGGCCGCTCTGGCGGCGCCGCCAGCCGGCAAAGTCACGATCGCCTGGCACGTGACGATCTCACCGAGCTGGTTCGATCCATCGACCGCGCCGCCGCAGATCACGCCGTTCGGCATGCTCTATGCGGTCCACGATGCGCTCGTCCGGCCCTATCCCGGGCACAAGATGGGCCCAAGCCTCGCGGAGTCGTGGCAGGAGAGCGAGGACGGCAAGACGTATGAGTTCAAGCTGCGTCCGGGACTGAAGTTTCACAACGGCGACCCGGTGACGACGGAAGACGTGAAGTTCAGCTTCGAACGCTACAAGGGCGCCGGGTCGAAGGTCCTGCAGGAACACGTCGCAGAGGTCGAGATCGTCGATCCCCTGGTGGTGCGCTTTCATCTCAAGGCGCCGTGGCCCGACTTCATGACGTTCTACGGCACGACCGCCAGCGCCGCCGGCATCATCGTCCCGAAGAACTACCTGGCGCAGGTCGGAGACGACGGCTTCCGGAAGCATCCGATCGGCGCCGGCCCCTACAAGTTCGTCAGCAACAAGCCGGGCCTGGAGGTCGAGCTCGAGGCCAATCCGGCCTACTGGCGCCGCGTGCCGAACGTCAAGACGCTGATCATGAAGAGCGTCCCTGAAGCCACCACGCGCGCCGTGATGGTGAAAACGGGCGAGTCCGACATCTCCCTGGTTCTCGACGGACCCGAGGCCGAGGAGATCCGGCGCGACCCGCGCCTGCAGGTGGTGGCGTCCAAGCACGCGTCGATCTTCTGGATCGAGTTCACCGAGCAATGGGACGCCAAGTCGCCCTGGCACGACAAGCGGCTGCGCCAGGCGGCGAACCTGGCGCTCGATCGCAAGCGGATCAACGAGGCGGCGTGCCTCGGCTTCTGCCCGCCGGCGGGCGTGATCGTGCCGCGGGTCATGGACTTCGCGCTGCAGGTCGAGCCGCCGGCCTACGACCCCGGCAAGGCCAAGCAGCTGCTCGCCGAAGCCGGATATCCCAAGGGGTTCGATGCCGGGGAATTCGCCGCGATCCCCGGCTTTCCGACCGTCGCCGAGGCTGTGATGAACGACCTGAACGCGGCCGGCATCCGCGTCAGGTTGCGCGCGATGGAGCGGGCGACGTTCTACGCCGCCTGGCAGGAAAAGAAGCTACGCGGCCTGTTCATGACCGCGGCCGGAAACTCCGGCAACGCCGCCAGCCGCGTCGAGACGTTCATCCAGTCCAAGGGCGCCTACGCCTACGGCGGCTATCCGGACATCGATGATCTCTTCCAGCAGCAGGCGGTCGAGCGCGACGTCGGACGGCGCGAGGCGCTGCTGCACAAGATCCAGCAGCTCACCATCGAGCGGGCGATGCACGCGCCCGTCATGGATCTTCGCACCCTGAACGGCATCGGGCCGCGCATCGCCAAACACACGATCACCGACGTCTGGATGAGCCCGTTCCCCTCCTACGAGGACATGGAACTCAAGAATT
>CAWKFT010000009.1:0-24331 GCA_963848975.1 uncultured Alphaproteobacteria bacterium | reverse complement strand
CCCCATTTCCCGCACGCGACCGCACAAATCGAGTGGGCCGATCACCGGGGTGAAAAGTTCGAGTACCAATTCCATTCCCATGTTCGGCCCGCATCAGCGGAAAACGCACGGCTATAAATCGGGGCTTTCGGGTTACGCTTATCCCAGTGGAATTTCACGATAACGTCTTTGCCGGCGACAACCTCACGGCCGAAGAATTCACCTACATCGCCATCGAACGAGCCTACCTTTCCACCGTCGAGTTTCATGGCGTTGCTGTCGGCCCAATAGATCGTCCACAGACGCGTCTGCGGATCGAACAATCGCACGGTGAGGCCTTCGAATGGCTTTCCGTCAAACTCCGTATGAAAAATGTCGAAATTGCCCAGGCCCAGCAATATCAGGCGGAACTCCTGGGTCGCGTCAAATTCGTCCCACTCGTCGCTGCCGGCCAGCGGTTCTTTCAATGTGCGATTTCTGATGTTCCAGTGACCCACCAAATAATCGAAATCATTTTTGGACGAAGTCTCGCTCGCCGCTATCGCAAGCTTCCCGTCAGGTGAAAGAGAGAACGCACTCATGTATTTTCCTTTGGACCGACGTGGCGCCAGCGGATATCGCCTGCGCGCGGCAAGGTCGGCCTGGTGATGGTAGCTGAAACAGCCGCAATACTGTCGTTTTTTGATGTGACTTGCGCTGCCGCTTCTTCCACCCAGTACGGACCTCATGATCCGCCTCGACAACATCTCCAAGCAGAACGGCCACCAGATCCTGTTCATCGAAGCCTCGATGGGCATCCAGAAGGGCGAGAAGGTCGGGCTTGTCGGCCCGAACGGCGCCGGCAAGACGACGCTGTTCCGCATGATCACCGGCCAGGAGCAGCCCGACGACGGACTGGTCGCGATCGATCCCGGCATGACGATCGGCTATTTCAGCCAGGATGTCGGCGAGATGTCGGGCCAGAGCGCGGTCGCCGCGGTGATGGATGGCGTCGGTCCCGTCAGCGCGCTGGCCGCCGAAATGGCCAGGCTCGAGGCGGCCATGGTCGATCCGGACCAGGCCGACGACACTGGACGCCATCATCGAACGCTATGGCGAGGTGCAGGAGCGCTTCGAGGAACTGGACGGCTATGCGCTGGAGGCGCGGGCGCGCGAGGTGCTGGCCGGCCTGAGCTTCAGCCAGGAACGCATGGATGGCGATGTCGGCCTGCTGTCCGGCGGCTGGAAGATGCGCGTGGCGCTGGCCCGCATCCTGCTGATGCGGCCCGACGGCATGCTGCTGGACGAACCCAGCAACCACCTCGACCTGGAAAGCCTGATCTGGCTTGAGGCCTTCCTCAAGACCTACGACGGCGCGCTGCTGATGACCTCGCACGACCGCGCCTTCATGAACCGCATCATCGGCAAGGTGGTGGAGATCGACGGCGGCTCGCTCATCACCTATTCGGGCGATCTCGACTTCTACGACCAGCAGCGCGCGCTGGGCGAACAGCAGCGCCAGGCGCAATACGAGCGCCAGCAGGCCATGCTGGCCAAGGAAATCAAGTTCATCGAGCGGTTCAAGGCGCGCGCCTCGCACGCCGCCCAGGTCCAGAGCCGGGTGAAGAAGCTCGACAAGATCGAACGCGTCGAGGCGCCGCGCCGTCGCCAGTCGGTCCAGTTCGAGTTCAGGAGCCCGCCGCGGTCGGGCGACGACGTGATCAGCCTGCGCAACGTCCACAAGGGCTACGGCGCGCCAGCCGATCTATGAAGGCCTCGATTTCCTGGTGCGCCGCAAGGAACGCTGGTGCGTCCTCGGCGCCAACGGCGCCGGCAAATCGACGCTGCTGAAGCTGGTGGCCGGCGCCACCGCGCCCGACCAGGGCACGGTCGAGCATCGGCGCCAGCGTCAGGATGGGCTATTTCGCCCAGCACTCCATGGACCTGCTGGACGGCGAAGAGACGATCTTCGAGTCCCTGGACGGCTCGTTCCCGCAGGCCGGGCCAGGGCGCGCTGCGCACCCTGGCGGGGTGCTTCGGCTTCTCCGGCGACGATGTCGAAAAGCCCTGCCGCGTGCTGTCCGGCGGCGAGAAGGCGCGCCTGGTCATGGCCAAGATGCTGTTCGATCCGCCGAACCTGCTGGTGCTCGACGAGCCGACCAACCACCTCGACATGGCGACCAAGGAGATGCTGGTCGCCGCCCTGGCGGACTTCGAGGGCACCATGCTCTTCGTCTCGCACGACCGCCATTTCCTGGCGGCCCTGTCGAACCGCGTGCTGGAGCTGACGCCCGAGGGCGTCCATCAGTACGGCGGCGGCTATACGGAATATGTCGCCCGCACGGGCCAGGAAGCGCCGGGGCTGCACCCGGGAGGGTAGAGACTCACGGCCATCGCATATTTCCCGTCATCCGACCGCGAGCCTCCGGCGTAGCGAGGCGCAGCGAGCCGGAGGCTCGTCTGTCACGGATAGACAAAGCAGGCCCTCGACTCGCCCGCTACGCTCGGCTCCGGTCGGGATGACGGGACGAAAAAATTTCCAGGACGCTGTCGGCTTCCGACACGCTCGTTCGTCGTCCCGATGAGAGGCCAGAGGGGCCGGCTCAAGCAAGGAGACAGGCGATGCGGGTCATGGTGTTCGTGAAAGCCACCGGGTGCAGCGAAAAGGCGGCGCCGCCGACGACCGAGGCGTTCGCGGCGATGGACCGGTTCACCGAGGAGCTGGTCAAGGCCGGCGTCTTCGTGGCCGCCGCCGGCCTCAAGAACACCGCCGAGGCCAAGCGTATCGCCATCGACGGCGCCGGCCGCACGGTCATCGACGGGCCGTTCGCCGAGGCCCGCGAGCTGGTCGCCGGCTTCTCGATCTGGCAGGTCAAGGACATGGACGAGGCCGTGGCCTGGGCGAAGCGCTGCCCCAATCCCATGCCGGGCCCGAGCGAGATCGAGATCCGGCCGTTCTACGAGGCGGCGGACCTGGCCGAGTTCCTGACGCCCGAGGAGCTCTCGACTCCCCGGGACGGGGAACGCGGCAAGCTCGGCGTCGCCTGACGCGCCGCTGTCGGGGCGCGCCGAGGCATGTCCGATCGGGCGCTTGACAGCACCCTGCACGGATCGTATTCAACCAATAGGTTGATAACTAGTTGGTTGAATACAAATGCCCGGCGATCCGTTGAGCGCGACGCTTTTCGCCATAGCCGATCCAACGCGGCGCGGCCTGCTTGCACGCTTGGCGAGAGGCGATGCGACGGTGAACGAGCTGGCTGAGCCCTTCGACATGAGTGTCGCCGCCGTCTCGAAGCATCTGAAAGTGCTGGAACAGGCAGGCCTGATTTCGCGCGGGCGGCAGGCGCAGTGGCGGCCGTGCCGCCTCGATGCCCAGCCCCTGAGGGCGGTTGCCGATTGGGTTGGTGACTACAGGAAGTTCTGGGAGCGCAATCTCGAGAGCCTCGATGCCTACCTGACGGAGTTGCAGCGTCGGCCGCGACGCAAAGGGAAATCACGATGAGTGTGCAGAGCGAGATTTCCCCGACCGAGCCGACCATCATCATGAGCCGGATCTACGACGCGCCGCGTTCGCTGGTCTGGGAGGCGATGACGGAACCGCGACACGTCCGGCAGTGGTGGGGCGGGGCGGGGGTCTCCAATCCCGTCTGCGAGATGGACGTTCGGCCAGGTGGCCGGTGGGAGCACGTGATGCGATTTCCCGACGGCCGCGAGCTTCATATGAGCTTCATTTTTCTCGAGGTCGAAAAACCGGCGAGGCTCGTCTGGCAATCGGCGGATCACGGTCAGCAGAAAGAAGGAGGCCCGCCGTCATCCACCATCGCCGTGACGCTCGAGGATCTGGGCTCCAGGACGGCCTGGAAGATGGTGGCGACTTTCCGCTCCATGGCGGAACGTGACGCAGCGGTCTCGATCGGTTTTGGGGCGCCGATCGAGAGCAGCAGCGATCGCCTTGTCGAATACCTGAAGACGTTGTGAAGAAGGCGAGGCACATGACAATTCTCATGCACAAGATCGCGGCCGACAGCTTCGTGGCGATGTTGACGAGCCTGTCGGAAATTCTCGACAAGGGGACGGCGGTCGCCCGGGACAGGACTCTCGATCTCGTGAATTGTCGGCTCGCGCCCGATATGTACACGCTCGCGCAACAGGTTCAGCAGGCTTGTCACTACGCCCGTAACGGCATGTCCCGCCTTGCCGGCCGACCTGCGGCTGCAATGAGCGAAGGTGGAAGCGACGCTTTCCGGCCTCAAGACGCAGATCGCCCAGGCCATCGATTTTGTCCGCTCGGTGCCCGAGGCTGAATTCGAAGGCGCCGAGGCGCGCGACTGCAGCATCGAGATACCGAACGGGTTGGTGATCGAGATGGACGGCCTGCGGTTCCTTGAATCCTGGACCTTGCCGCACTTCTATTTTCATGTCGTGACGGCGTACGACATCTTGCGCCATGTCGGCGTCGATATCGGCAAGAGGGACTATCTCAGCCAGGTCGGAGGCTTCATCCGCCCGAAGGCTGCGTGAGTGATTGCGGCGGACCTGGCCAAGTATCTGACGCCCGAGGAGTAGCTGTCACCCCGAGCGTAGCGAGGGGCCTTTGGGCCGCCGGAAAGGTCCCTCGCTACGCTCGGGATGACAGCACTATCGCGAGACGCCGCGACGACGCATCAAGGTGTACACAGCCACAGCGGCGGCAGCGAAGCCCGCCGCCGCCCCGACAGCGAGCGCCCAGCGCGGGCCATAGCTGTTCGCCACCCATCCGACGATCGGCGCGCCGATCGGCGTGCCGCCGAGCGCGATGGCGACCCGGAGCGCCATCACGCGCCCGCGCATCGCCCGTTCGGTCGAAAGCTGCATCAGGCTGTTCGACGTGTTGGTGAGGGTCAAGGCGGCCACGCCGATGACGACGAGCGCGGCGGCAAAGAACCAGTAGCCCGGGGCGAGCGCGGCCAGCGTGCAGCCGATCCCGAAGACCGCGGCGCCGCCGAGCAACAAGGAGAACCGCGGCTGCTCGCGGCCGGCGCTCCACAGGGCGCCCGCGACGGTGCCGATCGCCATGCAGGACGACAGCAGGCCGAACCCGCGCGCATCGACATGAAAGACGCCGATCGCCATGGTCGAGATGAAGATCGGGAAATTGAGGCCGAAGGTCCCGACCAGGAACAGCATGACCAGCATCGCCATGAGGTCCGGGCGCTGCCACACATAGCGGATCCCTTCGGTGAAGCTGCCCCTGACGCGATGGGCGCGCGCGTTCGGACGAAGCTCGGCGATGCGCAGGCAGGCGAGGGCAACGAGCACCGCGGCGAAGGACGCGCCGTTGATCAGGAAGGCAAAGCCCGTGCCGACCGCGGCGATGGTGAGGCCAGCGATGGCCGGGCCGATCATCCGGGCGGCGTTGAACGAGGTCGAGTTGAGCGCCACGGCATTGTGCAGGTCGGCATCGCCCACCAGTTCCGCGACGAACGTCTGGCGCACCGGCGCATCGAAGGCGGCGGCGCTGCCGAACAGGAAGGCGAAGATGTAGACGTGCCAGAGCTCGACGGCGCCGGTGACGGTGAGGAGCCCCAGGATCAGGGCGAGACTGCCCATGGTCGCCTGGGTGGCGATGAGGAGCTTGCGCTGGTTGAAATGGTCGGCGGCGAAGCCGGTCCAGGGCAACAGCAGCAGCTGCGGTCCGAATTGCAGGGCCATGACCAGGCCGACCGCCGACGCGTCGTGATCGGTGAGCTGGGTGAACACCAGCCAGTCCTGGCCGGTCCGCTGCACCCAGGTGCCGATGTTGGAGACGAAGGCGCCGGCCGCCCAGACCCGATAGTTGAACCCTCTCAGGGACCGGAAAACGCCGGCAAGGGGAGGCCTCATGGATCGTCTTATAGGACATTTTGGTGGCGCTGCGGACAGGGTGCCGAACACCGCGTAATGTGTGCCGACGTCGCGTCTCTGCGTTGCTTGGTCGTCTTCCGGCAATTTTCCAAGGGAAGGGCGCGCCATGGGACTTCCTCGCCGAGGCATGCTGCACCTCACGGCCGGTGCCGCCACGCTGCCCCTCCTGCCGAGGCGGGCGGCGGCGCAGGTCTGGCCGAACCGGCCCGTGCGCTGGGTGGTGGGCTTCGCCCCCGCCGGCGGCAATGACATCATCGCCCGCCTGATGGGCCAGTGGCTGTCGGAGCGGACCGGCCAGCAGTTCATCGTCGAGAACAAGCCGGGGGCGGCCACCAACATCGCGACCGAGATCGTCGTCAACGCTGCGCCCGACGGCTACACGATCCTGCTGGTGGGCGTGTCGGCCGCCATCAATGCGACCCTCTACGACAATCTCTCCTTCAACTTCCTGCGCGACATCGTGCCGGCGGCGGGAATCATGGCGATCCCGCTGTTCGTGGCGACCAATCCGTCGGTCCCGGCGCGCACGCTGGCCGAGTTCATCGCCTACGCCAAAGCCAGGCCCGGCAAGATCAACATGGGCTCGGCCGGGATCGGCAGCGCGGGCCACCTCGCCGGCGAGCTGTTCAACATGATGGCCGGCGTTCACCTGGTTCACGTGCCCTACCGCGGCAACGGGCCTGCCCTGGCCGCCCTGCTGGGCGGCGAAGTGGAGATCGTGTTCCCCACGCCGCCGTCGTCGATCGAGTTCATCCGGACCGGCAAGCTGCGCGGTCTTGCAACCACCGGCGCGGCGCGCTCGGAGGCGCTGCCGGACATGCCGACGGTGGCCGAGTTCGTTCCAGGCTTCGAGACCAGCGCGTGGTACGGCGTCGGGGTCCCTAAGGCCACGCCGGTCGGGATCGTCGACAGGATCTACAGGGAAGTCGCAGCGGGCCTGGTCGATGCCAAGATGAAGGCACGGTTCGCCGATCTCGGCGGCGCGCCGATGCCCATGACATCGGCCGAGTTCACAAAGCTCATCGCCGACGAAACCGACAAGTGGGCCAAGGTGATCCGGCGGGCCAACCTCAAGCCGGTGTGAATCACTTGTTTTTCTTTTTCTTGAACTCAAACAGTTCGATCAGGTTACCCGACGGATCTTCCAGGAGCCTGGCGCGGCCAGCTCCCGCCTCGCTGATTTCGCCCCTGAATTTGGCCCCACCGCTGCTCAACCGCGCGATGAGACCATCTATGTCTTTCGTAACAATCATGAACCGGTTCCACCCACCAGGCTCCGGATTACCGCCAGCGGTTCCTCCACTGCCGGCCCCGGGGGCGCTCAAGTAGAGCGTCAGATCCTCACGAACAAGCGCTGCGAATTTGCCAGGATTGTGCATATCCACCGAGAACCCGAGTTTATCGCGATAGAATTCGACCGATCTGTCCATGTCCGTCGCAACGTATCGAATGGATGCCATTGTCCGCGCTCCGTCTTTCACAATCGTGCATCAGGTCCTGGGTCAACGCCGAGAGCCGCGTTGCGTTTCAGCCACGGCCGATGGGTCAGGGATGCTGTCCCATGACTTCGTCGCTGTCTCGGCCGGGGAGTGGTAGCGTCGCGTCGTTCCATCAGCGTGAGGAGAGCTCATAGCGTAGCTGACGACACAGGGAGCGAAACATGAGAACCAGCAGGCGTAATTTCCTGGCCGGCGTCTCGGCCGCTACGGCGCTTTCGACAAGTCGCGTGGCGTTTGGTCAAAAGAAGTACGACACGGGCGCGACCGACACCGAGATCAAGATCGGTCATACCAACCCCTATAGCGGGCCTGCTTCTTCCTACAGCTCGATCGGCAAGCTGCATCAGGCGTACTTCAGGATGGTCAACGAGACCGGCGGCATCAACGGCCGCAAGATCAACTTCATCAGTTATGACGACGGCTATCAGCCGCCCAAGACGGTGGAGATGATCCGCAAGCTCGTCGAAGAGGACCAGGTGCTCGCCTGCTTCAACATGACGGGCACGCCGTGCAACTCCGCCATCCACAAATACATGAACCAGAAGAAGGTGCCGCAGCTCTTCGTCGCCACCGGCGCCTCGAAGTGGGGCAACCCCAAGGATTTCCCGTGGACCATCGGCTACCAGCCCGACTATCACACCGAAGGCGTCATCTACGCCAAGCACATCCTGGCCAACGTCAAGGACGCCAAGATCGGCGTGCTCTACCAGAATGACGACTACGGCAAGGATTACTTCGGCGGCATCAAGGACGGGCTTGCCAAGGAGGCCGGCCGCCTGGTCAAGGTCGTCACCTACGAGTTCGACCGATCCGACGGTCGACAGCCAGATCATCGAGCTGAAGAACTCGGGCGCCAACGTCTTCTACAACGTGTCGCTCTCGAAGTTCGCCGCCCAGGCGATGCGCAAGGCGGCCGACCTGGGATGGAAGCCGGTGCAGTACATGAACAACGTGGCGGCGAGCGTCGGCACGACCATGAAGCCCGCCGGCTTCGACAACGTGCAGGGCGTGCTCACCGCGGCCTGGCTGAAGGACCCCACCGACCGTCAGTGGGACAACGAGCCGGACATGAAGGAATGGCGCGCCTTCATGGCGAAGTACATACCCGACGGAAACCTGGCCGACGGCAGCTACATCTATGCCTACGGCGCGGCGGCGTTGCTGCGCAAGACGCTCGAGAAGTGCGGCGACGTGCTGACGCGCGAGAACCTGATGAAGCAGGCGGCAAGCTGGCACCAGCTTCACCTGCCGGGCCTCCTGCCGGGCATCACCGTCTCGACCAGCCCGACCGACTTCTATCCGGTCCAGGCCGTCCAGATGTCGCGCTTCAAGGGCGACACCTGGGAGCTGTTCGGCGACGTGATGCACAACGAGAGTTCTTGATTCCTTCCGCCTACGCCAAGGCTTGGGCGGACGAGCCGCCGAAGTCTTGGCGATTCGGAAGGCTCGACCTCCTACCAAGCGTTGAAGTTGGTGACGAGCTGCTTGTCCAGCCACAGGCTTTCCATGCCGCGGGAAAGCAGGATGCGCTGGCGGCCATGGTGTCCATCCCCCGGCATGTTCCGTTTGTGGTGCAGGAAGTGACCGACCTCGTGCGCCATGACGCCGATGAACGCTTCGCCCAGATCGAAGACAGGTGGATTGCCGTCGTCGACGACCACGAAGACCTGCTCATCAGTCAGGTACTCCCCGGCCGCCTCGGTATCCATGGCATCGTAGTCGCCGACGAGAAAGCACGTGAGATCGGCGCCGCGCCGCTTCAACGGCACGATCTCCTTGCGAAAGACCTCGCGCGAGACCTTTGGTCCCAGGGCTTTGTTGACGGTGAACCACGCGGCTTCGACCGAGGTGAAGAAGATGTTCGTCTGGGCGCCGAACGTCCAGTTGAGCCTGGTCATGAACCACGGCACGTCGTCCGGCGTCCATCGCGTGGCGTTGATCACCTTGCCCGAAGGATCGAGGTGCCGGAGGAACTTGAACGCGATCGTGTATTCCTTGCGCGGCAGGATGGCGACCTCCAGTCGGGCGGTCATGCTGCCGCGCGCGGCCTTGAATTCGGGAAGACCGGCGGCACCTTGTTTGGCCGTGACCTTGAAGCCGCGGTTGAGACCGTCCGGCTTTGCGGCGGTACCGAACAGCCCCGTCCGCAGACGCAGCAACTGATCGTCGCGCTCCTGGTCCTTTTTCCTGCCATAGCGAAAGTCGATGTAGTCCAGAGCGACACGTTCGACGTCCTCGAAGCGCACATCGTCGACCTGTAGCCGGGTGTGATCGTACGTCAGGCTGGCGTCCTTGCTATCGCGCAGGCAGACCAGGTTGAAGCCGCCCTGGGGAACGATCATGAACTGTTGCTCGGCGTACACACCGGAATACGGCAGGAACTGAACGAAGCGCGGCATGGCTTCCCCCAACCTCGATGCACGATGGTATCGTCCGCTCGATCGCGCCGGCGATGATTATCTGTGATCATTGCTGTTCGGTTGAGCGAGCAGCCTAGCGTACGCACATTGACGACGGCTCTGCGGGGTGCTTTTGACGCTGACAGTGAGTTCAGTCCAGGAGGCCTCGCCATGAGAACCCTTTCCCGGCGTGGCCTTCTGGCCGCCAGCGCCGTCGCCGGCCTGTCCTGGGCGTCAGCCCGGGCACAAGGTTCCTATCCCTCGCAGCCCGTCCGCCTCGTGGTGCCCTATGCGCCGGGCGGCGGCTCCGACTTCACCGGCCGCCTGGTCGCCCAGAAACTGCAAGAGACGGCGGGCTTCACCGTGATCGTCGACAATCGGGCGGGTGCCGCGGGCATGCTGGGCACGGAAGTCGTCGCGCGGGCGCCGGCCGACGGCTACACGCTGCTCTACGCCGACGTCGCCCACGGCATCAATCCGGCGGTGTACCCCAAGGCGAAGTACGATCCGGTTAAAAGCTTCGCGCCGATCACCCTGGTCGGCGCGGCGCCCCAGGTGCTGGTGGCCCATCCTTCCTTTCCGGCCAATTCGTTGAAGGAGCTGCTGGCGATGCCGCGCGAGCAGATGAAGACGATCGCCGTCGGAACGCCGGGCCAGGGCAGCGGTCCGCACCTGACCTACGAATTGCTGCGCACCAGGATCGGCCTGGAGCTCGTCCATGTGCCCTACAAGGGGGGAGGGCCCGCGCTCAACGACGCGATCAACGGCCAGATTCCGCTGGTGATGAATGCGATGCCGCCGGTCATGCCGCACCTGCAGTCGGGCAAGCTGAAGGCGCTGGCGATCGCCACGCCTGAGCGTCATCCGCGCCTGCCCGATGTGCAGACCTACGCCGAAAGCGCGCCCGGTGTCGTCGTCTACAACTGGTACGGCTTTCTCGCGCCGGCCGGCACGCCGGCCGAGGTGACGAACCGGTTGGCCGAGCACATCGGCCGCATCCTTGTCCTGCCGGACGTGAAGGAAAAGTTCGACGCGGCCTTTCTCGATGCCATGCCGCAGGGCAGCGTCGAGATGGCCCGCTTCCTCGACGAGGAAGTCCGCCAGTGGAAGGCCGTCGCGGTCCAGACCGGCATCTCGCTGGATTGAGGCTCGCCCGTGCTGGCGATCCTCGACCGGGCGCCGGAGTAGGGGCTGTCCCGGCCGACGAAGGGAGAGTCGGGACATGGCGCGGCTGCGTCAGGACAGGACTTTGTCGGCTTCGGCGACCAGATCGGCTGGCAGTGTCAGACCAACGGCCGCCGCCGCGCTCTTGTTCAGATGCAATCGATACGGCTCGGGATGCTGCACCGGGATATCGCCCGGCTTCTTCCCTTTGAGAATCTGGTCGGCATAGCGCGCACCCAAGCGGTATTGGTCGCGCTGATCCGGCGCCCACGCCATCAGTCCTCCCGACTCGACAAAGAACAGGGACTGATAGACGGCCGGCAGCCGATGGGTCGTGGCGAAATCGATGATCATCTGCCGGTTGGCCAATGAAAGACCGCCCTGGAAATTCACCAGCCCGTCCATCCGATCGGCTTGGATCGCAGCGAGAGCCGTCGTGATCTCGCTGATCGAGCTGGCGCGATAGGCCTTCACGCTGATGCCCAGCTCGCCGGCGGCCCGCTCGGCGTCCGCGAGCTGCGACTCGTGACCGCCGCGTCCCGGCGTGGTCGAAAGCAGCGCGACACGCGAGACCGATGGTGCCGCGCGTTTCAGCAGCTGCAGCCGCTTGCGCGTCACCCCCGGCGGCAGTTCGTCCATGCCGGTGTAGAGGCCGCCGGGTCGTTCGAGACTCTCGGCGAACCCGTTACTCACCATTCCGGGACAGGTGATGATCACCATCGGCATATTCGGGTTCGCCTGCCGCATCGCCAGGGCTTGCGGCAACGCGGCGGCGACCACGAAGTCGAGGTCCATCGCCCCGAGTTCAGCCGCGTGGGCCGCCGTGTCGCTCGTATACATCCGGCCGATACGGAGTTCGATATGGATGTCCTTGCCCGGGGCATGACCGAGCTTGCGCATCTCGTCATCGAAGGACGCGATGAGCGACGGCTCGGCGCCGCTCATGAAACCGATGCGCGGCACGCGTTGTTGCGCCATGGCGCGATACCAAGGGATCAACGGAAGCACGGCGCCGAACCGCGCCATGCCGGCCAGGAACGTGCGGCGGGTCTGATAGGCCATGGCGTGTCGCTCCGTGGTCGACGATAGCATGGCCGGGCGCAGGCTGGCCGGCAATCCGTGGCTGGACGCGTGCGATGCCAGCCATGGACCTTCAGCCGTCAGCGTCAGCCTTGGCGAGCAGGGCGCCCAGCTGGTCGAGGAAGCCCATCCACTCCTGCTGGAACTTCGCTCGCAGCTTGCCGGTCACCATCCTGGTGATCGGCGCGTAGGCCAGCGGATAGGTGGCCAGCGCATAGAGTGCCAGCTGCAGCAGCTCGGCCTTGACCGTCTTGGGCAGGGTGCCGTGGAACTGCTTGGCGCATCTCGAGCGGCTTGGCGTCGAGGCGATCGAGGACTGATCGACCACGTCCTGGTCAATGTCGATGGCCAATTCCATCACTCGCGCACGCCGAGCCTTCACAGGGCCAATGGAGCGCCAGAATGATCATCGCGTTCGGCTGCAAAACCGATTGCTTGTCGCTGACGGCCGACTTGCCGAGGTCGAGACAGATATTGACGATCAAGTAGGTGATCAATGGCTTGTCGCGCAGGGGCGAACCGTTGCCATCCAACTGATATCGACCAAGAGCATAGGTCGGGGCGGGCCAGGAGCCGGCCGTATTGGCAGCGCCCAGGACGAGCCTGTTCACGCAGGGGTGGCTCGTGGGCATCGGGTAAACGAGTGCCTGATAGGTCGGGTTGGCTTGCTTGACGACATACATGCTTCCTTGAGCCAAGGGCACAGGCGTCAGTCCGGTCAAAAACGACTGGACGCGATAGCCACCGAATTTTCCGTCCGGCTCGGGAGAATTCAGGTTTGTGCCATCGGTCTGTATGCCGACTTCACTGGACAGCCAGTTGCTGCCAAGGATCAGGGGCCGGGAGGGAAGCCTTCCGACATCCGACGGATCTTGGCTGATGTTTTCTCGAGCCAGGATCATGTCGATGGCATTCGAAAGACCTTGTTGCGCTGACAGGAATCTCTGCAGATCGGTGTTGGGATTGGGAATGGTGAATTGTCCGTTGACCTCGAACTGAGGGATCAACCGCATCAAGCCTTCGGGGCTGCACAGCAATTCCGACTGCTCGGACAAAGTCGCTGCACGCGAAGAAGACGAAGCGGACATCATGACGGCGATGCCAATCGCGACCAGGCGTACCCCGCGACGCGCCGTGCCGCTTCTTGTTGATTCTGGCTTCACTGCCGCCCCCCCGATGATCCGATCACAGACTACAGCGGGGGACCGGTTTTTCTACCTCAACCCGGGCCTACTGCGGCGAGAATTGGGTCGCCTTGGAGGTCGGGTTCGTCAGATAGCCTTCGATCACGCGGGCGATATCGGGCCCCTGGCCGAAATTGTAATGCGTATAACCCGGCACGATGGCCAGCCGGGCTCGGGCATACTTGGGCGTTCCCTCCCAACCCGGATCCTGCACGCCGCCGCCAAACAAAGCGAAGAACTCCGCGATGTGCTTCGTCGAGACGGCGTCGTGATCGGCGAACAGCAACAGCGTCGGCATGGGCAGCTTGGCGATCTCCGGGCGCCAGTCGTAGGTCTTCCGCATCAGGTCACCCATGCGGTCGAGCAGGAGCGGGAACTGCTCCGGATGCGGCGCCACTTCGGCGTAACGCGTGTAGATCGGCGTCCGCTTCATCTGATCGGCCTGTGCCGAACTCACGGCCTCCATTCCCTTCAAAGTGGCCGGATACCAGCCGTTGCGCTCGGCGGCCGTTGAAATCACGATCAGGTTGCGGACCCTCTCGGGGTGCTGGATGGCCATGCGGATCGCAGCGTCACCGCCGTGCGAATAGCCCGCGACGTCGGCCTTTGCGATGTTGAGATGCTTCAGAACGGCGGCGACGTCGTCGCCGTTGCGTTCGTGGCTCATCGGCGTCTTGCGCAGCGCGGTGCGGCCATGTCCTTCCAGGTCGATGCCGATCACCTGCCGGCTGCGCGACAGCGGGCCGATCGTCTGGGCCATGGTGCTGATGTCCATCAAGCCGCCCGCCATCACGACGATCGGCTCGCCCTGGCCGTAGACTTCGTAATAGACGCGGAGCCCCTCAGCGCTTTCCGCGTAGCCCGTGGCAGCAGGTTTCACGCGGCGTCTGGGAGAGCCCGGTATGTCATGGTCTCATACCTTTCCTGGTCGTCAGCTCTTTCAACGCCGGGAACCTTGCTTTGGCTCCACCGGTCTCGCGACAAATGGCGGTGCTCCAGGACTGATCTACAAGCTCAAATCGGCCCATACGCCCGCATGGTCGGACGGCCAGAGTGATGGATCCTGCGGGCTTGGTCGATCGAAGCAAACCTGGCTTTCAATCACCTTGATCGTTCCACTTACCCAGATGTAGTCGATGCAGCGGTCCATGCGCGGCCAGTAGGGATGCGAAACCGTCCCATCGGCGTCAGCCAGCGCCGTGAAGGCTGTGGGACGGGTCGTTTGCGACGGCCGAAAGCGGGAAGCCATCAAAGCGGCAGACGATTTGTCCAGCGTCGCATTGAAGTCGCCGCAGACGATGGAAGCCGCAGCGTCCGGCCTGCTGTCGATCCAGTCCAAGAGGCGCTGGACCTGGAACAGGCGGAGCGAATCCTCGCCGCGTGACTTGAAGAGATGCGTCACGTAGACGTCGATCGGCACGCCGTCGATCAGCACGCGCGATACCAGTGCCACCATGTCCCGAGTCTGATAGTCGAGGTTTCCGGTCTCGATCACGGGATAGCGGCTGAGCAGCGCCTCACCTTCGATCTCGGAAAGTCCGTTGACCTTGGTCTGCTGAACCAGATTGTAGGAGACACCTGTCGCGGCAGTGACGGCGTCGCGCAGTGTTTTCGCCGACTGTATTGGAACGCAAACCTCGTTGAAGGCAATGATGTCCGGCTTGAGTGCCGCAAGTTCGGCGCTGATGAGGGGGTGGCGCTCAGCCCAACGCTTATGGTTCTGCTCGAGATTGATCGTCACAATTCTAAACAAATTCGCCCCTCCGCCTCGATAGGATGGCTGCCTCCTCAACCCCACAGCCGCTTGCTGGCGATGGCCGCGCCGTCGCGCATCGCCGCGAGCTTGGCCCACACCACGTCCTCGGACACCTGGGTGTCGCCGACGATGGTGCCGAAGCCGCAATCGGTTCCGGCCATGACGCGCTCGCGGTCGCCGACGGCGCGCACGGCGCGCTCCAGCCGCTCGGCGATCACCTCGGGGTGCTCGACGTAGTTGTGCGTCGATTCGACCACGCCGCAGACCAGGGTCATGCGGTCGGGCAGCTTCTGGGTGCGGAAGGCGTCGACCTCGTGGCTGTGACGCGGATTGGCGAAGGGCAGGCAGAGCGCTCCCGCCTTCACCTGGTAGCAGACCGGCAGCACGTCGGGGGCCGGCACGTCGTTCACGTGCGGGCTGTCGCGGTTGCCCCAGCAGGCGTGGAAGCGCACCCGCTCCGGCGGGATGTCGGCCAGGGCCTCGTTCAGCGCGGCGACATGCATCTCCATCGCGGCGATGAACTTCGGCAGCGGCTCGTCCTGGAAGTAGCCGGCGCGTTCGATGCCGAGGTCGGGCGAGTCGATCTGCAGCACGTGGCCTTGCGCCACGATGAACTGGTATTCCTGCTTGAGCTCGCGGGCGAGGGCGAAGACGTAGGCCTCGTGGCTGTCGTAGTGCTGGTTCTGCAGCGAGCAGGCGGCGAAGCCGGGCGAGACGGCGGTGACGAAGGTCTCGGCGAAGCGCTTCGTCTGGCGTTCTAGCGCGCGGGCGAAGGCGTCGAGCTCGGCTTTGGCGCCGTCCAGGCTCTCGTAGCGCACCGGGCCGATCGCGGCCGGGAAGCCGTAGACGTTGAGCCGGCGGACGCCGCGCGCCTGGTAGTTCTGCCACCACGTGGGAAACTGCTGCATGTCGAGGATCGGCCGGCGCTTCGACTGGCCGCCGAAGCCCGACATGCGCCCGGTGATGTAGCCGAAGAAGGTCGAGCGCGGCATCTCGCCGTCGTTGCCGACATCGATGCCGCAGTCGAGCTGGCGGCGCACGATGAGGTCCATCGCCTCGTCGGTCAGCGCCGGGATTCGCGCGGTATCGACCGGCTTGCCTTCGGCCTGGGCCACCAGCAGGTCGGCTAAAAGGTCCGGCCGCGGCAGGCTGCCCATGTGGGTGGTCAGGATGCGATCGGTGCTGCGCTTCATGCTCTCGGCCTCCGGTGTGTTCGAAGGCTACGTCCGGCGATGTCGATGATGCAATCTGCCGGGAAGCGCGACCCACCACTGTCACCCCGAGCGTAGCGAGGGGCCTTTGAGGCCGCACGAAAGGTCCCTCGCTGCGCTCGGGATGACAGCAGGTTCGTAGCCGGCTTGAAGTGCTTGATGGTGTGGAGCGGCCGCGGGCTCGTTCGAGTGCCCCGCCACCTTCTAAGCGTGCACAAGTACCACCTATAAATCAATAGGTTTCTATGAATCAATAGGTTTGTCTTTACCCACCGCCGCGTGTTTCCTCCGCGCCACGGAGGACAAGCGAATGCGGGGATCCCTGGGAGAGAAGATCGGTGAAGGCTTTTGCGCGGACGTCCACGCCTGGGCGCGCGGTCAGGTCGTGAAGCTGTTCAAATCAGGCCATTCGCGGCGGCTCAGCTGGCACGAGGTGCGCATGACCCACGCCGTCTTCGCCGCCGGAGGCCCGGCGCCGGAGGTGCTCGGCCTGGTGACCCTGGAGGGGCGCTTCGGCTTCGTGCTGCCGCGCTTCGACGGGCCGACGCTGCTGCAGCTCATGCGGACCGGCGCGATGACGCGCGGGCAGGTGGGCGCGATCCTGGCGGACCTCTGCCGTTGCCGTTCACAAGACGCCGCCGCCGTCGGACGTGCCCACCGTCAGCGACTGGGTGGGCGCCTGGTTGCAGTCCTCCAGCGGCAGGCTTCCGCAGCACATCGCCACCGGCATCCTCGCCCTGATCGAGCGCCTGTCGCCGGGCGACGAGCTTAGCCATGGCGACCTTCATCCCGGCAACGTGATCATGACATCGGAGGGTCCGAGGCTCGTCGACTGGACCAGCGCGGTCCGCGGGCCCGCCGCCTACGATCTCGGCTTCAGCCAGATCAACCTGACCGAGTTCGCCCCGGAGGTCGCCGACGATCCGGAGCGGCCGCGCGCGGTCTATGCGGCCTTGCAGTCCGAGTATGCGCGGCTGGCCGGCCTGTCGCCCGCGGCGCTGACGGCGGCGATCGAGTCCTACCTGCCCATCGTCCGCGTCCTGTTCCTCATCGGGGGCGCGTTCCCGGCCCATCGGGAGCGGCTGCTCGAGCGCATCGAAGCGGCCCTGCGCCCGGAGGACTGAGCGGGAAGCGGCCAAATTCCGCGACGCAGCGACATGATGCGATGGACCGGGGCGGCCCCTTCCGCCGCCTCACAAGACGGATGTAGCCTGTTGCCACAGGGCGTCCAGTTGCATTGCGTGTCCGAGTCGTAGCGCAAACAAAACTGTGGAGGGAGCATCATGAAATTTCCCCGCCGTGCCTTCATGCATCTGGCCGCGGGTGCGGCTGCGTTGCCGGCCGTGCCCCACGGTGCGTGGGCCCAAGCCTATCCGTCACGGCAGCCGGTCCGCATCGTTGTCGGCTTTCCCCCGGCGGGGCGACCGACATCATGGCGCGCCTGATGGGGGATTGGCTGACGGAGCGCACGGGCCAGCAATTCCTGATTGAGAACAAGCCCGGCGCCAGCGGCAACATCGGAATCGAGATCGTCGCCAAGGCACCGCCGGATGGCTACACCCTGCTGACAGTCGTGACCCCGGTCGCGATCAATCCCTCGCTCTTCAGCAATCTGCCGTTCGACTTCATGCGGGACATCGCGCCGGTCATCTACCTGGCGCGGCTGGCATACGTCGTCGTGGTCAATCCGTCGGTCCCCGCCGCGACGCTCCCCGAGCTCATCGCCTATGCCAAGGCCAACCCGGGCAAGATCAACTACGGGTCGGCCGGCGCCGGCACGCCGCAAAACATCACGTGCGAGCTCTTCAAGATGATGAGCGGCGTGAATTTGGTCCACGTCCCGTATAAGGGCGGCGCGCCGGCGGTCGCCGATCTGGTCGCCGGCCACGTGCAGGTGATTTTCGCTCCGGTGTCGGAAGCGATCCCACACATCAAGGCCGGCAAGCTGCGCGCGCTCGCGGTGACGCCCGCGAAGCGTTTGGACGTGTTTCCGGACGTTCCATCGGTGGGAGAATTCTTGCCCGGCTATGAGGCCACCGGTTTTGCCGGCATCGGCGCGCCCAAGGCCACCCCGGCCGCAATCATCGCTATGCTGAACAAGGAGCTCAACGCCGGCCTCGCCGATCCCAGGATCAAGGCCCGGATCGAAGAGCTGGGCGGCACGGTGGTTGGCGGCACGCCTGCGGAATTCGAGACGATCATCTCGGAGGCGACCGAAAAGTGGGCGAAGGTGATCAAGTTCGCGGGCATCAAGGCTGAATAGGGCATGAAAGAGAACAGCATCCTGGCGGGCGGTGCGCGAGGGGCGGGCCGCGCTGGGGACCGGGCTCAAAGAGTTCGCCTCGCGCGGGGTGCCGTGGATCATCGAGGCCTCGGGCTTCGACTACTGCATGATCGACCACGAACACGGCGCCTTCGACCTCGAGACGATCGCCGATCTCGCCGGCTGGTTCCAGGCCACCGACGTCTCGGCGATCGTGCGGATCCACAAATCCTTCACCTACATGATCCCGGCGATCCTCGATCAGGGGATCATGGGCATCCAGGTCTCGGAGGTCGACAACGTCGAGGAGGCGCGCGCGATCGTGCCGAGGCGAAATATCCGCCGATCGGCAATCGCGGCATCTCGGGGCAGGGGATGCACACCGGCTACAGGAGCTATGGCGCCCGCCACGCGACCGAGTATGCGCCGTGGGCCAATGCCAACATCATCGTCTGCGTGTCGATCGAATTGCTCGAGGGCCTGGAGAATGTCGAGGCGATCGCGGCCGTCGAGGGCATCGACATGATCGCCTATGGCCACTCGGACCTCAGTGCGCGGCTGGGCGTCCATCTCCAGCTCGAGCACCCGACGTTCAAGGCAGCCGTGCGCCGGATCGCGGAGGCCTGCAACGCGCACGGCAAGCTTGCCCGCGGGTCGGCGGAAACCGAGGCGCAGATCGAGGAGTACTGGCGGCTCGGGTGCAAGGTGCTGAACCTGCCCGGCAACGACGTCAGCACCTATCTCGATGGCCTGAAGGCGCGTGCCGGTCGCGCCCATGCGCGGCTGAAGTCCATCGGTGTTCCGACGCCTTGAGACACCGTCGGCCGTGCATGCCGGCGGATGACGAGGACGATGCGACTGCGGGGCAAGGTGGCGCTGCTGACCGGCGCGGCGGCGGCGATCAAGGGCGAGCTGATGGGCTTCGGCGGCGCGGCGGCGCATCTGTTCGTGCGCGAGGGCGCGAAGGTGGTGCTGACCGACATCCGCGATGAGCTGGGCGAGCGCGCGGCCGCGGCCCTGCGCGCCGAGGGCCATGACGCGCGTTACCTGCACCTCGACGTGACATCGGAACAGAACTGGGCCCAGGTGGTGGACGCGGTGATGGCGGCGCACGGACGGCTGGACATCCTGTTCAACAATGCCGGCGTCTCCTTTCCCGGCAAGGTCGAGGACATCACGGTGGACATCTGGGACCGCGAGCTTGGCGTTCATGCCAAGGGCGTTTTCCTCGGCACCCGTACGGCGATCCCGGCCATGCGCAAAGGCGGTGGCGGGTCGATCATCAATACGTCCTCGGTCATGGGCATTGTCGGCAGTCCCACCTCGCCGGCCTATTCGGCCGCCAAGGGCGCCATCACGATCTTCACCAAGTCGGCGGCGTTGCAATATGCGAAGGAGAACATCCGCATCAATTCGGTGCATCCGGGCTATGCGGATACGCCGCTGACCGAGAAGCGCTTCAGCGATCCGGCCGTGCGCCAGGCGCTGCTCGATCGCACGCCGATGGGGCGGCTCGGCACCGCCGAGGATATCGCCAATGGCGTGCTGTTCCTGGCGTCCGACGAATTCTCCTGGGTCACCGGCTCGGAACTGGTGATCGATGGCGGCATGACGGCGCAGTAGAGTGGCCCGCAATGATGACCGTCTATTCCGCGCCGAACACCCGGTCGATCCGCCTGATCTGGGTGCCTAGTAAGCGGAGAAGCCGCCTTCGGCCGGGATCGCGGCGCCGTTCACCATGCGCGATTCGTCGGAGGCGAGGAACAGGGCGACGTTGGCGATGTCCTCCGGCTGGCCGACGGCGAACGGGTATTGCTCCGGCCATGTTGTCGATGCCGCCGAAGCGGATCTGGTTGCCGCCGGTGAAGCGGCTCCTGACCCGTTCCGTCAGCACGACGCCGGGGCAGATGGCGTTGACGCGGATACCCTTGGGCGAGTAGGCGCCCGCCAGGGCCTGGGTGAAGGAGATCAGGCCACCCTTGGCCATGACGTAGACATGGGCGATGTGGTTGCCGCGCAAGGCCACCACCGACGAGAAGTTGACCACGCTGCCTTTGCCCTGCTCGACCATCACGGGGATGACGTGCCGGCAGCACAGGAACGGTCCCTTCATGTCGAGGTTGATGGTGTGGTCCCAGACCGAAGGATCGACTTCGGTCACCGGCCCGTCCTCGCGCAGCGAGCCGCCGGCGCAATTCAGCAGGACGTCGATGTGGCCGAAAGCGTCCCTGGCGTGCTGCACCATCTGCTTGACGCTGTCTTCGTCGGTGACGTCCGTGCGCACGAAGCGGGCGTCGGCGCCGGCCTCGCGCGCGCTCGCCTCGCCCAGTGTCGCGTCGATCTCCGCCACGACGACCTTGGCACCCTCCGCGACGAACAGCTTGGCCGATGCCCGGCCGATGCCGGAGCCCGCGCCGGTGATCACCGCAACCTTGCCCGCGAGACGATTCATCTGTTCTCGTCCCTCACCACTTGTAGACTCTCTGCAACGTTCCTCCCATGAGCGCCGCCTTGTCGCTCTCGGACAGGCGTTTGGTGTCGCGGAACGGCGCGACGCCCTGCTCATAGGTCAGCATGCCGATCGTCCGCGTCCAGTCGGTGCCCCACATGCAGCGATCCAGCCCGAACGCATCGATGATCCGCAGCACCGGCTCCCAGATATCGTCGTAGGGGAACGGCTGGTGCGACATCGTGCAGGCGCCGCTGATCTTCACCCTGACGTTTCGTATTGAGCCAGGGCGAGCAGCTTCGGCAGATCGGCCCAGACGTCGGCGGGAACCGGCGGGCGAGCCGGTTGCAGCAGGCCGAGATGGTCGATCACGATGACCGTATCGGGGTGTCGCTGGATGTGCGGCAGGCCTTTGTCGAGGATGCCCCAGCACAGCAGATTGACCGGCAAACCATGCTTGGCGGCGGCAGCGAAAGCGCGGCTCAGGCCGGGATGGTCGGCGTCCATCGGCAGGCCGTCGCGCATGCGTATGCGAATGCCGCGCGCGCCTGGCGTCACGGCCCATCTCGCCACCACATCGTCGATCGCCGGATCGGTCGCGTCGACCGGCGTCACCACCCGAAACTTGTCCGGATAGGCGTTGTAGACTTCGAGCGCGTAGCTCGGATCGTATTCATAGGCGCTGAACGACGACACCATGATCGCGCCGTCGACACCGACACTGTTCATCGCAGCGACCATTTCCTCGCCGGTGGCGGAGTCGAGCCCGTGCGAGGGACTGGCCCACGGCCGGCCGGGATGATTTCGATCGAAGGGATGAACCTGGACGTCGATGACTGGCATGGTCTACTCCGCTGCTCGGCGATCACGACTGTAGCGGCTCGTCACGGGTCGCAGGCCGAGGTTCTCGCGCAAGGTCTTGCCTTCGTATTCGGTGCGGAACAGCCCGCGGCGCTGCAGCTCGGGCACGACCAGCTCCACGAAGTCCTCGCACCCGCCGGGCAGGTGCGTCGGCGTGATGTTGAAGCCGTCGCAGGCGCCGTTCTCGAACCACTCCTGCATGGCGTCGGCGATGTCGGTGGGCGTGCCGATCCTCGCCGAGCCGGTGATGCCGGAACGGAGGTAGAGCTCGCGGATGGTCGGCTTTTCCCGTCTCACCCGCTCGCCGAGCTGCGCGCTGATGCTGCGGATCTCCTGGCTGCCCAGCGCGTCCTCGGGCACCGGACCATCGAGCGGATAGCCCGACAGGTCGCCGAACGTGCTGTAGAGCGCGCCGAGGCCGACCAGCGGATCGAGCAACTCCTGCAGCTGATCGAACTTCGCCTGCGCTTCCGCGCGCGTGCGGCCCACAACCGGACAGAACGCCGGCATGATCTTCAGGTCGTCGGGCTCGCGGCCGTATTTCGCCATGCGCCCCTTGACGTCGGCGTAGTAGGCGCGCGCGGCCTCGAGCGAGCCGTTGATCGCGTAGATGACATCGGCGGTCGCCGCGCCCAGCTCCCGCCCTTGCTCGGAGGCGCCGGCCTGCACGATCACCGGATGGCCCTGCGGCATGCAGGCCACGTTCAACGGCCCGCGCACCTTGAAGAACCGCCCCTGGTGATCGAGCACATGCATCTTCGCTTCGTCGAAATAACGGCCGCCCGCCTTGTCGAGCAGCGAGGGCGCCGTCGTCCCAGCCGTCCCACAGGCCCTTGACCACATCGACGAACTCGGCCGAGCGCGCGTAACGCGTGTCGTAGTCGAGCGTCGTTTCCAGCCCGAAGTTCTGGGCTTCGTGCTCGGACCATGACGCGACCACGTTCCAGCCGGCGCGGCCCTTGCTGATCAGATCCAGCGTGGCGAACTTGCGGGCGAGATTGTAGGGCTCGTTGTAGGTGGTGGATGCCGTCGTCACCAGACCGATGTGGCTGGTGACCATGGCCAGCGCCGGCAGCAACGTTATCGGTTCCAGCTCGATCATGTCCCGGCCCGTCCGGGCCAGTGAGCCCGCGCGGCTTGTCGCCCTGGCGAATGCCGGCGCCATCGGCGAAGAAAATCATGTCGAGCTTGCCGCGTTCGGCGGTCTGGGCGCTGCGCACGTAATGCTCGACCTGCAGCGTACCATCGGCCGGGACGTCCGGATGGCGCCAGGCGGCGGGGTGGTAGCCATGGCCGCGGATCGACATGCCGATACGCATCTTGCGTGCCGTCATCAGCTCCGTCTCCTCGGCTCAGCGTTTCGCGAACCACAGCTTCGGATCGGCCGCCCGCACGCGCACTTCCGGCAGGCCGAGCTCGCGGCGGACGATGTTGGTGCCCTCGACCAGCGCGACGCACTTGTAGTACGCGATGCGCCGCGACAGCCCCTCGCGGCCGAAGCCGCAATCGGTGGTGATCACCAGCCGCTCCGGGGGGATGTACTCCAGCGCCTTGCGGATCAGCGCCGCGACGTACTCGGGCGGCTCGACCACCGTGTTGCAGTGGTTGACCACGCCGATGCCGATCTTCTTGTCGGTCTTGATGTGCTTGAACAGCGGCAGGTCCTGACCGTCGGTGCTGGCGCATTCGAACGTGATCACGTCGCAGTCAGCTGCAGCAGGTGCGGCAGCGCCCGCTCGTAGCTCGGCACCTTCCAGTACACGCGCTGCTGGTTCGGATTGCCCCAGCAGGTATGCACCCAGATCTCCGCGTCCACGCCGACGAGTTGCCGGTTGAACGCCTCGGTGAGGAACTCGAGATCGGCCTCGGTGCAGTCTCGGCTGCAGGACGCGGCCGTGATGCGGCGGCTCCTCCACCTGGATCAGCGGACAGCCGGAATCCGCCAGTTCGCGGAACTCCGCATTCATGATGTCGCAGAGGTCGAGGATCATCGCCTTGTCGTCCGCGTAGAACTCGTTCCACAGCATGCTGGCCAGCGCCGGGGCGCAGATCGCGCCGAACTTCACCGGCCGGTCGGTCAGGCGCTGCGCCACCTGCCACAGCGCCGCATATTCCAGTGGGCCGCGCGTGAGCTTGTCGCTCACGACGCCCGGCTGATACGCCTCCTGCACCTCCCACAGGATCTTGCCCGGGCCGCAGGCCATGCCGCCTCATCCAGCCGCGCGATGTGTCGCGATGGCCCTCGATGCCGCCGAGCCGCTCGATCGGATAGAAGAACCACGACTTGCCGCCCACCGCGAGATCGAACCGGCTGTCGCCGTCGGTCACGATATCGAGCCCCGCCGCTTCCTGCCGCGTTGATGCCGGCGACCGCATCGAGATACTGCTCGCGGAACAGCGAATCGCCCAGCGCCGATTTGAATGACCGGCCGTCCAGGCTGAGATCGAACCACAGCGGCCGCGGATAGGATCCGGTGATCGCGGTCGGCAGGATCATGTCGCGCGTGACGGTGAGCACGGGGTGCCTCTGAGTGATGGACGCGAATGATAACGCGGTCGTCCGCCCGACGAAAAGCGTTCGTCCGGCGTCACGCCGGTGTTCTTCTTCATCAGGGACGAGC
>CAWKFT010000008.1:0-9399 GCA_963848975.1 uncultured Alphaproteobacteria bacterium | reverse complement strand
CTTCAGCCGCAAGCCGTCTTCGCCGCTGTGCCCTTTCGGCAACTTCCCGCAGCATTCGCCTCGGTGGCGCCCGAAGCGCTTGTTCGTCGCGAAGACGCCAAGCTTCCGGCGCAAAGGGATTGTGGGCTCCGGGTGTAGGGCTCAATCGTCAAACGGGGATTTTTAACGCATGGCAGCCAAGCGTGCGAAAGCGAGCGCCGGCAACGCTGCGAACGGCGGCCGCCGGCTGGTCGTGGTCGTGGCGTTCGACGTCGTCAACTTCAGCGCCCTCGTCGAGGCCGACGAGGAGCGCGTGCTGGGCGCGTGGCGGGCGCTGCGCCAGGCGATCGATCCGCTGATCGTCACGGGCGGCGGGCGCATCTTCAAGGCGCTGGGCGACGGGCTTTTAGTCGAGTTCACCGGCCCGGTCGACGCCACGCGCGCCGCCCTCGCCGTGCAGGCGGCGGTGGCCGAGCCCGCTATCACGGCGGACACGACGGTGCGGCTCGAGCTGCGCTGCGCCATCCACATGGGCGAGGTCACCGTCGAGGGCACCGACCTTCTGGGCGACGGCATCAACATCGTGTCGCGCCTGCAGGAGCATGCGCCGATCGGCGGCGTGCTGGTGTCGGCGGCGGTGATGGACCTGATCGCCGGCCGCATCGAGGAGCCGATCGAGGAGCTGGGGCCGCTCAAGCTGCGCAACATGACCCGGCCGGTGCACGCCTATGCCGTGGGCCCAAGCCGGCGCGGATTGGCGGCGGCGGCGGCCGGCGCGCTGCCCGGCGCGCTGCTCGAGTCCGTGACCTCGCCGCTGGTCGACAGCTTCCAGCGCCGGCGGCCCTCGATCGCCGTGCTGCCCTTCGTCGACCAGACCGAGGACGGTGGCGCCTCGTGGTTCTCCGACGGGCTGGTCGAGGCCATCATCGCCGCGCTCTCGTGCCTGCCCGAGCTGATCGTGATCAGCCGCGCCTCGGTGCTGCGCTATCGCGGCCAGGTGCACGAGCCGCAGCGCGTGCGGCGCGAGCTCGCCGTGCGCTACATGCTGACCGGCAGCGTGCACCGCTCCGGCGACAAGGTGCGCCTGTCGGCCGAGCTCTGCGACTGCGAGAGCGGCACGGCGATCTGGACCGACCGCTTCGCCTGCGCCGCCGCCGACCTTTTTGAGTTGCAAGACGAGCTTTCAGCGCGGGTGGCGTCGACGATCGCGCCGCAGGTCCAGGAGAGCGAGCTCAGGCGCGTGATCCGCAAGCATCCCGAGAGCCTCGACGCCTACGAGATGCGTGCTGCGCGGGCTCGACCTGCTCTACCGCGTCGAGGACGATCCGTGGCGCAAGGCGCTGCCGCTGTTTGAGCGGGCCATCATGCTCGATCCGCGCTATGCCGCGGCCCATGCGCTGGCCGCGACCTGCCACGGCGAGCGCTTCTACGAGGGCACCTCGCCCGATCCCACGGCCGACCACATGGAGGCCGAGCGGCTCAGTCGCCTCGCGCTCTCGTTCGACCGCTTCGATCCGCTGGCGCTGTCGCTCTGCGGCCATATCCGGTCGTGGCTGTTCCACGACTACGACCATGCCATAGAGCTGTTCGACCGGGCGCTGGCGGCCAATCCCAGTGCCGCCATCGCCTGGCTGCGCAGCAGCGCCACCTTCAGCTACATCGGCGAGACGCGCGAGGCGCGCCGCCGCGTCGAGATCGGGCTGCGCCTCTCGCCCTACGACGCGCATGTCTTCTTCTCCTATGGGCTGGCCGGGCTCGCGGCCTATGCCGGCGGCGACTATGCCGAGGCGGCCTCGTGGGGGCGGCGCGCCATGACGCTCAATCCGCGCTTCGTCGGCAACCTGCGCTTCCTCGCCGCCAGCCTCGCGGCCAACGGCCAGTTCAAGGAGGCGCACGAGGTCGGCCGGGCGCTGATGCGGGTCAACCCGGCGTTCAGCGCCGCCAAGTTCGCGGCCGGGCATGCGTTCAAGGATGCCGACAAGCGGCGGCTGTTCGGCGAGCACCTGGTGCTGGCGGGGTTGCCGGAGTGATCCTCCTTCGCTCCTGCGGAGCTACGGAGGACTAGGGCCCTATGATGCGATGCGTTGCATCCTCATGGTGAGTGCGATAATCTCGCGACCTACAACCTCGGGAAGGTTGAATTGGGGGACTTCGATGATTTCAAGGCGCGCCGCGGTTTTGTCCGCTTTGGCAACGGGTGTCGTTGGTTTGGAGGCGCGTGCCGATTCCAAGCCGCTGGTGATCATGGTGAGTTACGCAGGCTGAGGCCCCTGCCTTCAATGGCGTAAGCTCCACGAAGACGCCTGGAAGGCCAGCGCGCAGTTTGCGCGCGTCGAATACCGGTATTTTTATGCAGAGAGCTGGCGGCAGGTTCCGGTGGAAGTCAGCCTGGATCAAGCCGCGTGAGAATTGGGATCCGAAGCTGGTCTGGGTCCTGCGCTCGTTCCTCGCGAACGAGAGCAAGTGGAACACCAATGAGTCGAACCCGCAGCGGCAACAAGTGGTTCACGCACTGGTCCCCCCGCTTCTTCGTGATTGTCGGGGAAGAAATCGTTGCGACCGACACAGGTGTCAACGGGTGGACGCACGGGATCATTCCGAAACTCCGCGAGCTGACCGGCGTCTGACGTTTCCCGCGAGCCGCAGGGCGTTGGTGTCGAGCCAGCGGTCGGAAAGTGCCTGAGAAGACGCCGCTCTACGGGCGAAGGTCGACCTCTCCGGGCATGCGTTCAAGGATGCCGACAAGCGGCGGCTGTTCGGCGAGCACCTGATGCTGGCGGGCATTGAAAACCGCCCGGCAAGGCGTACCTTTGGCAGATGACCAAGGCTGCCCTTCTCAAGGAACTTGAGCAGCTGAGCGCGCATGAGCGGCTGGAGCTGGCCTATGGCCTGCTGGACAGCGTCCTGCACGATGCCGCGGCGCCCGAGCTCAGCGATGCCCAGCGAGACGAACTGCGCGCCCGGCTGGCGCATCATCGCGCCCATCCGGACGAGCCCGGTGTCACCCTGGACGATATCCGCCGCAATCTGACCAGCCGATAGGCCCAATGGCCGTCCGGATCATCTACAAAGCGGCCGCCGAGGCCGAGATCGAAGGGGCCTATTCCGAATACGAGGCGATCCAGCGGGGACTGGGCGTCGAGTTTCTCGACGAGTTGGTCCGCATCGAAGGCCACCTTCAGGCCAATCCTGCGCTCTACCAAAGAATTGACGGCGATATGCGCCGTGCTGTGCTGCGGCGTTTCCCCTATGGCTTGTTCTACGTCGTCGATGGCGAGCAGGTGAACGTATTGGGCTGCCTCGATCTTCGCCGTGACCCTGGTTCGCGTGCGGAGCTGCGAGCGCGGGCCTCCAGGCCTGCATCATGATCAAGCGCGCATGTGAATGCGCGTAAGCGGACCTTGAGGTCCGCGCTCCAATGAAGGCCTACCGGCGAAGGCCGGTGCTGGCGGCCCGCCCCGGCGATGGCCGGCACGGCCCGGCGCGGCCTGATGATTTGTGCTGAAGCAGTGAAGCGACAGACGTTGGGATTCGACAGCGCCCGCGCCGTCGCCTAGCCTCATCGGGCTTTGGGGGAACCAATGACGGGCGCGCGAGTACTCGTCGTCGAAGACGAGTCGCTGTTGGCTGAAACGCTGTGCGACCTGATGCAAAACGCCGGCTGCGAGCCGGTCGGACCGGCCGCGACCGTGGCCGCGGCGCTGCGCCTGATCGACCAGGCCGCGATCGACGTCGCCGTCCTCGACATCCGGCTGATGAGCGAGATGAGCTTCCCCGTCGCCTATGCGCTGCGGCGGCGGGGCATCCCGTTGCTGTTCCTGACGTCGTACGAGCAGCGCAGCCTGCCGAAGGACCTGGGCGATGCCATCCTGGTCGAGAAGCCGTTCAGCGCGCCCCTGCTGATCGAGATCGTGCGACGACTGGCCATGGTCTGAGCGCGGCCGGCGATGGGCGCCGGTTGCCCCGCCCCGCCTTAGCGCTCGACGCGCGGCCGTCCAGGATGTACTGGCGAAGTTCTGTGGCTTCGCGCACATAAGCCCGCCGGTGCCGTGTGCGACAGTGAACACTGGGATGCGCGACGTGACCGACATCGCCCTCGTCGATGACGACGACCACTATCGGGAAGTCCTGTCGGCCGACCTGGCCGATCGCGGCTTCGCGGTCGCGTGCTTTGCCGACGGGCCGTCCTTCCTCGAGGCCGTGAGCCAGGGCGTCGAGGCCCAGGTGGCCCTGCTCGACTGGGCCCTGCCCGAGATGTCGGGGTTCGAGCTTTTAGGCGCGCTCAGGGACCGCGGCTTCGGCCTGCCGGTCGTCTTCCTGACCGGATACGCCATGGCCGAGCGCGAGCTTTTAGCGCTCGATCGCGGCGCCGTCGATTTCGTCGACAAGGCGCGCGGCACCGAGGTGCTGGCCCACCGCTTGCGGCTGATCATCGAGGGTCAGCGCCGGCAGCCAGCAGGCGCGACGCCGGCGCAGGCCGAGCCGGCCCCCGGACAGTTGCAGGTCGAGCAGCATGGCGACCTCGCCCTGCACCGGCAGACGGCGCGCACCCTGTGGCGGCAGCAGGACGTCGGGCTCACCATGACGGAATACAAGATCGTGGCGCTGCTGGCGTCGAACAAAGGCGAGGTCCTGACCTACCGCGCCATCTACGACACGGCGCACTACGAAGGCTTCGTCGCGGGCAGCGGCGAGCACGGCTACAACACCAACGTCCGCTCGCTCTTGAAGCGCATCCGCAAGAAGTTCCTGGCGGTCGATCCCGGCTTTGCCGAGATCGAGAACCGGCAGGGCGTGGGCTACTGCTGGCGCCAGCCTGAACTCTGACGCGCCTGCCCTGTCGCCTCAACGCGACCACGCCACCGCGTGCTCGAAGTAGCGGATCTCGTCGGGCCAGGCGCCGCGATGATGGGCGAAGGCGCGCCGCAGCGGCAGGGCGATGGCGTTGGTGGCGCCGGCCTGGGTGACGTCGGGACCATCGGCGGCAAGCCGCGCCGCGTCGGGCTGGCCGGGGCGGATGAAGGCGATGTGGCCGGGACGGTGGCGGTCGGGATTCTCGTACACGGCGACGACCAGGTTGCCCTGGTTGGCGCTCTGCTGCGCTGCCGCCGCATCGGTCAGGCGGCGCCAGCCGGCGGAGCCGCCGTCTGTCGTCAGCCAGCGCATCTGGGCGTTGGCCAGCAGGACCGGCGAATGCTCGGGCGGCCGCAGGATGTAGACGCCGAGCTGCTTGGCAAAGGACGCGACGAAAGCGCTGCAATGGGTCGCCGCCGGCCGGGCGTGCGGATCGGTGTCGATCTCGCCGGTCTCCCAGTTCACGTGCTTGTAGGGCAGCCACAGGTGATCGACGCCCGAGCCATCGAGGCGCTGCACCAGCCGCTGGCCGTCGGGCGTGATCGGGCCGCAGCAGGACTGCGCGGCGGCCGGGATCGCGAGGGCGGTGGCGGCAACGGGCAGAGCGGCCAGCAGCAGGCGCCGCGGTAGCATCGAAGGCATGGGCACTCCCCAAAAGCTCGCCGGTCGCGAGAGTCTTGATGTCGTCGTCGGTGACGCCTCCCAGTATTACCTTTGACTACCAATGACTACCAAGCCGCGTCGCGCCGCAACCTCTCCCGTTTCCGTCAAGCTCGATCCCGAGGAGCGAGCCCGCCTGCTTGCGCTGGCGACGGCGCGCAAGCGCTCCTCCCACTACCTGATGCGCGAAGCGGTGCGCGAATACCTGACGCGCGAGGAGTTGCGGCAGGACTTTGCGGATGAAGCCGAAAAGGCCCGAATCGACTACGAGAAGACCGGCCTGCACGTCACGCTCGACGAGGTCGACGCCTGGGTGAAGTCGCTGGGCACGCGCAAGCCCAAGCGCTTCCCGAAATGGCACAAGTAGTCCTGTCGCGGAACGCCGGCTTAGACCTCCAACGGCTTCATCGGTTCCTCGCGGAGAAGAACCCCGACGCGGCACGGCGGGCGATGCGCACCATCCGCGACAAGCTCCGGGCGCTGGAGCAATTCCCACGACTGGGGCCGGTCCTGAGGTTGATGCACTGCACCGCCGTCAGAGAATGCGGTTGTCCTCGGGCGTGAAGTGCACGGCGAGCACGACATCCTGGTAGTCGCGGTCGCCGCCGAAGTAGCGCAGGTCCTCGAAGCCCACGATGAGCTCGCGGCCGCCTTGCAGCCCGGACAGGACCTGGGGCGACCAGTCGGGATTGAGGCCGGCGAAGGAATGGAACACCGGGGCGCCGTTCAGCTGGCCGAGCGAGGCGCTGCGCAGGACCGGCGCCTGCCAGAAATCGACGTTCGCCGCCTGGCCGCCGGGCAGCACGAAGGAGAGGTCGTCGGGCAGGTCGCCGTACGTCTTGAAGCCGTCCTGGATCAGGAAGAAGCCGATGCGCTCGCCGTTGGCGGGCGCGCCGAGATCGAAGCTGCGGCCCACGGCGCCGGCATCGTGGGTGTTGGCGACCAGGACATGGGTCTCGCCGATCGTGCCGTCGGCCCTCGACCTTGTACCAGCCGATCTCGTTGGAGAAGGCGGAGGCGGCGCTGCGGAAGTCGACGGTGAAGCGGGCCGCGCCGTCGCCGCTCAGGAAGGGCTGGCTCGCGATGCCGTTGATGGCCGTGGGCTGGACGGCGACGCCTTCGGCCAGCGTCGGCAGGTAGGGCACGAAGGCCATCGCGGTGTGGACGTCCGCGCCGCTGCCGCGCTGGGAGATCAGGAATTCGCCCTCGGTGATGAAGTGGCCGTTCAGCACGACCGTCGAGGCGCCCGCCGTCAGCGTCGCCTGCTGCGGCGTGACCGAGAGGTTCGCCGCCCCAAGGCGAGCGCCCAGCACGTCGACGGCGCCGAGGCCGAAATCGAAGACGACGTCGCCGGCTAAGTCGGCCGCCGTGTCGCGCAGGACGTTGTGGCCCGGGCCGAAGTAGATCGTGTCGGCGCCCGGCCCGCCGCTCACCGTGTCGTTGCCGCCGGCGGTGACCAGGGTGTCGTTGCCGGCATTACCCGTGAGCTTGTTGTCGCGGTCGTTGCCGATCAGCGTGTCGTTGCCCGAGCCGGTGATCAGGTCGGCGATCAGCGAGCGCATGTCACCGTTCGCGATGAGCGCGTTGTAGATGTTGCCCTGCGCCGTGAAGCCCGGCGTGCCGTCGGGGATGGCAGGATCGGTGGTGAGGTTGGCGAGCTGGCCGTCGGAGAACTTCAGGAAGTGGCCGGGCCTGAGGTCGTCGATCTGGTCCTGGCCGCCGAAGGTGCTGAGGTCGTAGATGGCGATGGCGCCCTGGGTCCATACCGTGGAGAAGATCTTGCCGGTCGAGCTGAGGCCAGTGCCGGGTGCGGCGCTGTTGTTGATGGTCTCCTGGCCGGTGCTGCCGTTCCAGCGATAGATATCGGTGGTGCCGACCTTGCCGAAGTTGGCGCCATACATCGCCTGCAGGGCGGCGATGTCGTACATCATGAAGCTCTGCGGCGCGGAGCCGTCCTTGGCCGCCGTGGGCGCCGGCGTCAGCGGGTTTATCGCCGAGCCCAGGTAGCTCGCGTAGGTCATTATCGAGAATTCGTTGTCGTTGACGTTGGCCGCCAGCGCGACCTCGGACCGTGGCGAGGGCGGAGTCAGCGTCTCGAAATGGCCGTGCTTCAGGCCGAGCGCGTGCCCGAGCTCGTGCATGATCGTGAGGAAGCCGTCGGTGCCGAAATACTTGGGCACGCCGCCGACCGAGTTGGGGACGACGCCGTTCGAGCCGAAAAACGTATCGCCCTGTGTGTTCCAATCGGGCGGACTGGCCCGCGACCCGTCGGCGACGGAGATGCGGATGGCCGCATCGCCGACCGCCGCCGCTCGGAAGGAGAGGTTGGTGTAGGACGAGACCAGCTCGAAGGTGGTGCGCGACGCTTCCTGCTGGGCCGGCGACAGGACGGCGAAGCTGGCGGGCGGAGGACTGAAGTCGCTCGCGCTCGTCGCAAAGGCATAAGGGATCAGGGTGGCGGGCTGGGCCGCGTTGTCGACTGGCGCCCAGCGGTGGAAATACAGAAGGGCGAGGGTGTTGGCGTCATGCAGCTGGGACAGGTCGAGTTCGCCGCCCGTCAGCCCGGCCCTCGGTGGGGCACCGGAAGGAACGGGAAAACCGCCAATCGCCATGGCTACTCCTCCAAACGACTCTGCGCAGTCCTCCTCGCCTCTCCCCCCGGCTGAACGAGGGAGAGGAACACGATGCTAATGGGAAGAGCGCCGAGGGCGAAGCGCTTCGGCAGGAATGCCTCGCATGCGGCCTGCGTGTGGACTCACGCGGAACCCGGCGAGGAAGCGTGCGTTACGCCGCGACCGCCAAGCCGGTCGTCTCGTCGACGCCGGTCTTGAGGTTGATGCACTGCACTGCCGCCCCCGAGGCGCCCTTGCCGAGGTTGTCGAGCGAGGCCACGGCCAGGATCTGCTCCTCGGCCTCGTTGCCGTAGACGGCGAGCTCCATGGTGTTGGTGTCGACCAGCCGGTCGGCCCTGAGGAACCGGTCGCGCTCCAGCCACTTGCGGTCGGCGAGCGGCCGCACCGGCACGAAGGTCTCGCCGGCATAGTAGTCGGCGAGCACGCCGTGCACGTCCTTGGCGCTCACCTTCTTGGCCACGATGTCCGTGGTGATCGGCACCATGACCAGCATGCCCTGGGCATAGTGGCCGACCGAGGGAACGAACATGGGCGCGTGCTTCAGATGCGAGTACTTCTTCATCTCCGGCACGTGCTTGTGCGTGAGCTCCAGGCCATAGACGCCGAACGGCTCGACGCCGGGCTGCTCGTGGACGGCTATAAGCTCCTTGCCGCCGCCGGTGTAGCCCGAGACGCCGAACACGGCGGGCATCGAATCAGCGCGCACGATGCCGGCGTCGACCAGCGGCCGCAGGATGGCGATCGCGCCCGTCGGATAGCAGCCCGGGTTGGAGATGCGGTTCGACGCGAGCAGCTTCTTGCGATGGTCCTTGGCCATCTCGGGGAAGCCGTAGGTCCAGCCATCGGCCACGCGATGGGCGGTGCTGGCGTCGATCACGACGGTGTCGGCGTTGCCCAGCGCCGCCACCAGCTCCTTGGCCGCGGCATCGGGCAGGCAGAGCACGGCGATGTCGGCTGCCTTGGCGATCTCGGCGCGCTTGCCGAGGTCCTTGCGGTCGGCCAGCGGCAGCTCGAGCAGCTCGATGTCGGGGCGGTCCTTCAGCCGGTCGAGGATCTGCAGGCCGGTGGTGCCGTGCTGGCCGTCGATGAAGATCTTGGTCTTGTTGCTGGTCATGGTCTTCTCTCTCGCAAATTTTTAGGCCTTGGGGAGGGCCGACTGGAGAAGAAGGAAGGGATGGAAGCCGCCTGATCTCTCCAGCGGCTTCGATACGGCGCGTCTGTTACGCGCGCGCGTCTTCACACCGCTTTTCAAAGCGGCGGCGTCGCGACCGGA
>CAWKFT010000007.1:0-95531 GCA_963848975.1 uncultured Alphaproteobacteria bacterium | reverse complement strand
GACGAACTCTTCCGTGAACTGGCCCTTCTTGTCGAGCTCGGCATTGGCCTGGGCGACATAGTGCTTGGCCTCCTCCATCGCCGACAGGTAGACGACGTCGTGGGTGACCTTGCCGTCGACGATCTTGCGGTACGGGCTCTCGATGAAGCCGTACTTGTTGACCCGCGCGAAGGTCGCCAGGCTGTTGATCAGGCCGATATTCGGGCCTTCCGGCGTCTCGATCGGGCAGATGCGGCCGTAGTGGGTGACGTGGACGTCACGCACCTCGAAGCCGGCGCGCTCGCGGGTGAGGCCACCCGGCCCGAGCGCCGACAGGCGCCGCTTGTGGGTGATCTCCGACAGCGGGTTCGTCTGGTCCATGAACTGCGACAGCTGCGAGGAGCCGAAGAACTCGCGCACGGCGGCGGCCGCCGGCTTGGCGTTGATCAGGTCCTGCGGCATCACGGTGTCGATCTCGATCGACGACATGCGCTCCTTGATCGCCCGCTCCATGCGCAACAGGCCGACGCGGTACTGGTTCTCCATCAGCTCGCCGACCGAACGCACGCGGCGGTTGCCGAGATTGTCGATGTCGTCGATCTCGCCCTTGCCGTCGCGCAGCTCGACCAGCGTCTTGACCACGGCCAGGATGTCTTCCTTGCGCAGCACCCGCACCGTGTCGGCGGCGTCGAGCTCGAGACGCATGTTCATCTTGACGCGGCCGACCGCCGAAAGGTCGTAGCGCTCGGGATCGAAGAACAGCGAGTTGAACATCGCCTCGGCCGTCTCCAGCGTCGGCGGCTCGCCCGGGCGCATCACCCGGTAGATGTCGAACAGCGCGTCCTGGCGGCTCTCGTTCTTGTCGACGGCGAGCGTGTTGCGGATGTAGGCGCCCACGTTGACGTGGTCGATGTCGAGGATCTCGATCTCTTTCTCGCCGGCCTCGTTCAGCACCTTCAGCGTCTTCTCGTCGATCTCGTCGCCTGCCTCGAGATAGATCTCGCCGGTCTTGTAGTTGACGATGTCCTCGGCCAGATAGCTGCCGAAGAGGTCGTCGTCGGTCGCCTTGATCGCCTTCAGGCCCTTGTCGGCAAGCTGCTTGGCCTGGCGGGCGGTGATCTTCTTGCCACCCTCGACGACGATCTCGCCGCTGTCGGCGTCGACCAGGTCGGTGACCGCCTTGAGGCCGCGGAAGCGCTCCACGCTGAAGGGGATGCGCCAGTGGTCGCCGGCACGCTTGTAGGTGATCTGATTGTAGAAGGTCGACAGGATCTCCTCGCCGTCCATGCCCAGCGCCATCAGGAGCGACGTCACCGGGATCTTGCGGCGACGGTCGATGCGCGCATGCACGACGTCCTTGGAGTCGAACTCGATGTCGAGCCAGGAACCGCGATAGGGGATCACGCGGGCGGCGAACAAAAGCTTGCCCGACGAGTGCGACTTGCCCTTGTCGTGGTCGAAGAAGACGCCCGGCGAGCGGTGCATCTGGGAGACGATGACCCGCTCGGTGCCGTTGATGATGAAGGTGCCGTTGGACGTCATGAGCGGCATGTCGCCCATGTAGACGTCCTGCTCCTTGATGTCCTTGATCGACTTCGCGCCGGTGTCCTCGTCCAGATCGAACACGATCAGGCGCAAGGTCACCTTCAGCGGCGCGGCATAGGTCAGGTCGCGCTGCCGGCACTCGTCGACGTCGAACTTCGGCGCCTCGAACTCGTACTTCACGAACTCCAGCATCGACGTGCCGGAGAAATCGGAGATCGGGAACACCGACTTGAAGACGGCCTGCAGCCCCTCGTCCGGACGACCGCCCTTCGGCTCGTCGACCATCAGGAACTGGTCGTAGGATGCCTTCTGGACCTCGATCAGGTTCGGCATCTCCGCGACCTCGGGGATCTTGCCGAAAAACTTGCGTACGCGTCTGCGGCCGTTGAAAGTCTGCGTCTGGGCCATCGTCGCTCCTTGCTGCCTTTCTCGCAGGCGCGCGCCATTCGCGCCTGCCCTTTTCGTGCCGCCGGCTGGCGGCCTGCCTGTGCGTTCCCTCCCGCCGAGCCTAGGGCCCTGAAACGGGAGAAAACCCATTTCCGGAGGGCCGCCCGCCGGCCCTCGGGAAAGAGGTTCCCAACACCATCCTATCGCGGGTCTCCGGCAGGTGGACAAAACCACCTGCCGGATCGCCGCAAGACTGCTACTTCAGCTCGACCTTGGCGCCGGCTGCTTCCAGCTGGCCCTTGATCTTGTCGGCGTCGGCCTTGGCCACGCCTTCCTTGACCGGCTTCGGCGCGCCCTCGACGAGGTCCTTGGCCTCCTTGAGGCCGAGGCCGGTGATGGCGCGCACTTCCTTGATCACGTTGATCTTCTGGGCGCCGGCATCAGTCAGGATGACGTCGAACTCGGTCTTCTCCTCGACCGGAGCGGCGGCCGCGGCGCCAGCGCCGCCGGCAGCGGCCATCGCCACCGGAGCGGCAGCCGAAACGCCCCACTTGTCTTCCAGGAGCTTGGAAAGCTCGGCCGCCTCGAGGACGGTCAGGCTCGAAAGGTCGTCTACGATCTTGGCGAGATCAGCCATTTTTCAGTTCCTTTTCAAAGGTTCGAACAATTCTGGTGTCTTGGTTTCGAGGAACGGCCTCACGCCGTCTCGTCCTTCCGGGCATAGGCGCCGAACACGCGGGCGAGCTGAGCCGCCGGTGCGTTGACGACCTGGGCGATCCGGGTTGCCGGCGTGACGATCATGCCGACGATCTTGGCGCGCAGCTCGTCGAGCGAGGGCAATGAGGCCAGGGCCTTCACGCCTTCCGCGTCGAGAGCGGTCGTGCCCATGGATCCGCCGAGGATGACGAGCTTGTCGTTCCCCTTGGCGAAATCGGACGCGACCTTCGGCGCCGCAACCGGATCGTCCGAGTAGGCAATCAGGGTCTGTCCCTTGAACAGAACCTGCATGCGCTCGGAGTCCGTACCCTGAAGAGCGATCCGGGCAAGACGGTTCTTCGCGACTTTGACGGTGCCGCCGGCGGCGCGCATCTTCGACCTCAGGTCGTTCATTTGCGCCACGGTGATCCCGGCATAGTGGGCCACGACAACCGACCCGGCGCCTTCAGGAACGCCTGGTTGAGGTCCGTGACGAGTTCGCGTTTTGCCGCTCTGTCCACTGCCTATCTCCAGTTGGCAGCGTCCCCCTGAAGGGTCGGCTGCCGGTTGCCTTTTGCCGGCCGGGCCATCCAGTTCCTGGATCTCCCGAACGACGCTCGAGGATCCTGCCCCCTTTCGCCACGCCGGTCGGACCGGCGCGCAGACAAAAGGCAAACACGGTTCGAACCTTCCATCGGAGCCGATGAAGGCTCCTTTGTCCGGTCTTCACCCGTCTCATGCAGGCCCGTTGAAGGATTAAGGCGGACCGCCTGCAATCTCGGACAGGATACCGGCAGCCGTCTCCGGCCACCGGATCCGGCGCCCTCAGCGGGAGCCGGAATTCGACGGGCCGGACGGGCGCCACGCGCCCTGCCCGGCCAATTCGCTTACGACGCGGCGAGCGTCGTGACGTCGACCTTGAGGCCCGGGCCCATGGTCGTGGTGACCGAGACCTTCTTGACGTAGTTGCCCTTGGCGCCCGTCGGCTTCGCCTTGATCACCGCATCGGTGAAGGCGCGCACGTTCTCCTCGATCGCCTTGGCGTCGAAGGAGGCCTTGCCGACGCCGGCGTGCACGATGCCGGCCTTCTCGACGCGGAACTCGACGGCGCCGCCCTTGGAGGCCTTGACGGCCCCGGCGATGTCGGTGGTCACGGTGCCGACCTTGGGGTTGGGCATCATGCCGCGCGGGCCGAGCACCTTGCCGAGGCGGCCGACCAGCGGCATCATGTCGGGCGTGGCGATGCAGCGGTCGAAGTCGATCTCGCCCTTCTGCACGGTCTCCACCAGGTCCTCCGCACCGACCATGTCGGCGCCGGCCGCACGGGCCTCGTCGGCCTTCTCGTTGCGGGCGAAGACGGCGACGCGCACGGTGCGCCCGGTGCCGTTCGGCAGGTTGACCACGCCGCGGACCATCTGGTCGGCATGGCGCGGGTCGACGCCGAGGTTCATCGCCACCTCGACCGTCTCGTCGAACTTGGCGGTGGCCCGGTCCTTCAGCAGGCGGATCGCCTCGCCGAGCTCGTAGGACTTGTTGCGGTCGATGCCGTCGCGGGACTTGTCTACGCGCTTTGCAATCTTTGCCATGGTCGTCAGCCCACCACTTCCAGGCCCATCGAACGGGCCGATCCCTCGATCATGCGCATCGCCGCCTCGACGTCGTTGGCGTTCAGGTCCTTCATCTTGGCCTCGGCGATCTCGCGCACCGAAGCGCGGCTGACCTGCCCGGCGCGCACCTTGCCCGGCTCCTTGGAGCCCGACTTCAGCTTGGCCGCCTTCTTCAGGAAGTAGCTCACCGGCGGGGTCTTCATCTCGAAGGTGAACGACTTGTCCTGGTAATAGGTGATCACCACCGGAATCGGCGATCCCTTCTCCGACTTCCTGGGTCTGCGCGTTGAACGCCTTGCAGAACTCCATGATGTTGATGCCACGCTGACCAAGTGCCGGGCCGATCGGGGGCGACGGCGTCGCCGAACCCGCGGGAACCTGCAGCTTGAGCTGGCCTGCAATCTTCTTAGCCATCTCTTTCCTGCCTCTTCAAGTCGCGCCGGCCGGGGCCGGCAGTTGCAGTTCGGTGGTGCGGTCCGGACGGCAGGCTCGCGCCGCCCTCGCCTTCCACCAACTTGGCGAAGCGTAAGCCGCCCCGCCGTTTCCGATCAGCCCTTCTCGACCTGACCGAACTCCAGGTCGACCGGCACCGCCCGGCCGAAGATCGACACCTCGACCTTGAGCCGCGCCCGCTCCTCGTCGACTTCCTGGACGAAGCCGTTGAACGAGGCGAACGGCCCGTCCGACACGCGCACCTGCTCGCCGATCTCGAAGGTGACCGACGGCTTCGGCCGCTCGACGCCCTCCTGCACCTGGTGCAGGATCTGCTCGGCCTCCTTGTCGGAGATCGGCACGGGCTTGGAATCTCCAAGGAATCCCGTGACTTTCGGGGTGTTCTTGATCAAGGAGAACACCGCGTCGGTGAGCGTCGCCCGGACCAGCACGTAGCCGGGGAAGAACTTGCGCTCGGCGTCGACCTTGCGGCCGCGGCGCACCTCGACCACCTTCTCCGTCGGCACGACGATCTGCTCGATCATGTCGGCCAGGCCCTTCTGCTTGGCCTTGTTGACGATGTCCTCGGCAACCTTCTTCTCGAAATTCGAATAGGCGTGGACGATGTACCACCGCGCAGTCATCTCAGATGCTCCGTATTCGCCGGTCTATCGTCCGATGCCGAGGATGAGCTCGACGCCGTAGGCCATCAGCTGGTCGGCTGCGAAGAAAAAGGCCGCCGCGATGAACGCGAAGCCCAGAACCATCGCCGTCGAGATCAGCGTCTCGCGGCGCGACGGCCAGGTGACCTTTGCCGTCTCTGTGCGGACCTGCTGCAGGAAAGTAAATGGATTGGTGGTCTTTGACGCCATTTGCCGCTCTTGTCTCGAAGCCCTCTTGCCGGGACTCTCAGAGCTCGTCGGCGGCCCGGGGGTCCGAACCGCCACTCGCTCCATCTCAGTTCTTGTTTTCCCGCATGATCTTTCCGAAAAGGCTTGCCGCTTTTCGGGATGCCCGCTGCCGGGAGTACCGTTCATGCCCGGCATTTCGTCGCCAACCGAGGCGCCAAGGATCCGAGCATGCATTTCGGGCGCGTAAAGCCGGCTTCCCAGCTCCACGCACCGCGTGTCTGTTTCGTCTACATAAAACCGATTTCCCGGCAGTGCAAGTGCCGGGCTCGCGTTTTCGTCGCAGACGCCGTTCCGGAACCATCCAATCGTCCCGTCCCGCTATGGGCCGTCGCCGGGGGCGGCTGGCAGGGGCAGCAGGGCTCGAACCCGCGACCTGCGGTTTTGGAGACCGCCGCTCTACCAACTGAGCTATACCCCTACACGCGGCCTGAGCCAGCATGGCTGGCGCTTCCTAGAAGCTTCCGCGCTTCGTGTAAAGAGCGCCGGCAGAGGCGGCGGCCGCTCTTCGCAGCCGCCGCGCTCACGTCGCTATTCGACGATCGAAGCGACGATGCCGGCGCCGACGGTGCGGCCGCCCTCGCGGATGGCGAAGCGCAGCTTCTCCTCCATGGCGATCGGCACGATCAGCTCGACGTCGACCGTCACATTGTCGCCCGGCATCACCATCTCGGTGCCCTCCGGCAGCTTGACGATGCCGGTGACGTCGGTGGTGCGGAAGTAGAACTGCGGCCGGTAGTTGGTGAAGAACGGCGTGTGCCGGCCGCCCTCCTCCTTGGTCAGGATATAGGCCTCGGCCTTGAACTTCTTGTGCGGCTTCACCGTGCCCGGCTTGGCCAGCACCTGGCCGCGCTCCACCCCGTCGCGGTCGACGCCGCGCAACAGCGCCCCGATGTTGTCGCCGGCCTGGCCCTGGTCGAGCAGCTTGCGGAACATCTCGACGCCCGTGCAGGTCGTCTTCGAGGTCGGACGGATGCCGACGATCTCCAGCTCCTCGCCCACCTTGACGACGCCGCGCTCGACCCGCCCGGTCACCACCGTGCCGCGACCGGAGATCGAAAACACGTCCTCGATCGGCATCAGGAACGGCTTGTCGATCGGCCGCTCGGGAGTCGGGATATAGGCATCCACCTCCTCCATCAGCTTGCGCACCGCCATCTCGCCGATTTCCTTGTTGCTGTCTTCCAGCGCCGCCAGCGCCGAGCCCTTGACGATCGGAATGTCGTCGCCCGGAAACTCGTATTTCGACAGAAGCTCGCGCACCTCGAGCTCGACCAGCTCCAGAAGCTCCGGATCGTCGACCTGGTCGACCTTGTTCAAGAACACCACGATCGCCGGCACGCCGACCTGACGCGCCAGCAAGATGTGCTCGCGGGTCTGCGGCATCGGCCCGTCGGCCGCCGAAACCACCAGGATCGCCCCGTCCATCTGGGCCGCCCCGGTGATCATGTTCTTCACGTAGTCGGCATGCCCCGGGCAGTCGACATGCGCATAGTGACGGGCCGGCGTCTCATACTCCACATGCGCCGTCGAGATCGTGATGCCGCGCGCCTTCTCCTCCGGCGCCGCGTCGATCTGGTCGTACGGCTTGTACTCGCCAAAATACTTGGTGATCGCCGCCGTCAGCGACGTCTTGCCATGGTCGACATGGCCGATCGTCCCAATGTTCACATGAGGCTTCGTGCGCTCGAATTTACCTTTTGCCATTTGTCAGTCTTCCTGGCGCTTTTTGCGGGATGGAAAGGGGAATGCGGGGGCGATAGCGATTGCGGGCCGAAAACACAAGGGCCTTCGGCCGGCGCCCGCCGCGCCGCGTCGCAGCTTCCGCCTTCGTTGAGGCGCATATAGGAACGCGAGGGCCGGCACGCAACGGCTGGCGGGGCTGGAGCGGGTAGCGGGAATCGAACCCGCATATTCAGCTTGGAAGGCTGCTGCTCTACCATTGAGCTATACCCGCGTCTTCCCGCTTCCGGGCCGGCAATGGTGGAGGGGGTTGGATTCGAACCAACGTAGGCTGAGCCAACGGATTTACAGTCCGTCCCCTTTAACCACTCGGGCACCCCTCCAGACTGCGAGCCGGAACGAAGGCGACGTGGCATCCAGCGGCGCTTCCGCTGGGCTTGTGGCAGCCGCCCGGAAATCCGCGAAGCGCCTTATGGCGACTAGGCCAGATGGTGTCAACCGGTCTTGCCCGCCGGCGGCGCGGCAAAAGCGGCGCCGCCGATAGCCGCACCATGTTCAAGCCGCGGTGCTGCCGCTATAGAGGCGGCATGACCGACGACAGCAAGCCCGGCACTCCCGAAGGACGCCCACTATGCCCGGCTGCGGCGCGCCCATCGCGACGACAAGCGCGGCGGCGCGCCCCACCCCAGCCCGCGCCGGCCGGCGACGCCGGGCCAGGCGCCGGGCGACGGGCTCGTCAGGCTTTACGGGCTGCACACGGTGCGCGCGGCCATCGACAACCCGCGCCGCACGATCCGCCGCCTGCTGGCGACCCGCAATGCGCTGGAGCGCCTGGGGATCGGCGAAGCGCCCAGTCTCGCCTTCCCCGTCGAGCGGGTCGAGCCGCGGGCCATCGACCGCCTGCTGGGCAGCGAGGCCGTCCACCAGGGCGTGCTGCTCGAGGCCGAGCCGCTGCGGCCCAAGCGGCTCGACGCGCTCGGCGAGGAGCGGCTGGTGCTGGTGCTCGACCAGGTCACGGATCCGCACAATGTCGGGGCGATCCTGCGCTCGGCGGTGGCTTTCGGCGCCGGCGCCGTCATCGCGACGTCGCGCCACAGCGCGCATGAATCGGGAGTGCTCGCCAAGGCGGCGTCGGGCGCGCTCGAGCTCGTCGACCTGATCGAGGTGGGCAACCTCGCCAACGCGCTGGAGGCCCTGCACGCGGCGGGGTTCCGCTCCATCGGGCTCGATTCGGAAGGCACTACCACGCTCGAGGAGGCGCTTGCCGGCGGCGGCCGGACGGCGCTGGTGCTCGGCGCCGAGGGCAAGGGCCTGCGCCACAAGACGCGCGACACGGTGTCGGCGCTCGCCCGTCTCGACATGCCGGGCGCCATCAAGTCGCTCAACGTGTCGAACGCAGCGGCGGTGGCGCTCTATGCCGCGAGGCAGGCCGCCCGCCACGAAACGGGCGGCTGAGAGACGGCTATTCGCGGGCGGTCTCGAAGACGATGGCCGCGTTGGCGCCCTTGGCGAAGTGGATCAACCACTCCGAAATGTCTTCGAGGGCGACATTCTCACCCTCGTTGCGCCTGCGGATCTGCTCCGCCAGCATCGAAATGTTGATGATCCGGTTCCTGGACAGCTCTTCCTGGAAGGACTGGGCAAGATCGTCTCGCATCTGGCTGGAAAACAATCGTCTCATGACACACCTCGGCTTTCTGCCTCGTGAGTCCCTTCTCACAGCTGCGGCTGAACAACTCATACTCGCTCAGAATTATGGCGAACGCAAGACGCCAAACAGAAATTTCTTATTGCAAACAATAAGTTAGCTAAATGCGTGACCAACTCTTAGCGCTATGACTGAGCCATCGACGTCGGAGCCGCAAAAAAATCATCGAGGGGACTGGAACAAATCGACGCCGATTACTATTTTGACGTCGAGTGTGCTGGTTACTCATTCGGGGGATTGGCGATGTCGGACCTTGAACGCGGTGAACGTCTGCAGATCATGTTGACCGCCGAGGAACTCGGGGCGGTTGAGGACTGGCGCTTCGAGAAGCGCATGCCGTCGCGGGCCGCTGCGGTGCGCGAGCTGTTGAGGCGCGGGCTGGCGGCCGAAGGCTTCCTGTCGGCCGGTGCGGGGGTCAAATCGCAGGATTTCGGCGTCGTCGATCCTAGCGGGTCGAGCCTGTCCGGCCGGCGCGACAACGACAGCGACAACGGCTCCGCCTAGACAGCAGGAACCAAGCGTTTCCCAGCGTGTTACTCCCGGCGAGATTTCTTCCACGCCGGAGACCCGCGGTGCTCGACACGCCCCAGATGCTCACACGGGTCCTCCCCTTGCCCCAGGATTCGGCCGAGAGCGCGTCGCTGATCCACACCACCGACGAGCTGCCGGGCATCCGCCGCAAGGGGCCACCCAAGCGCTTCTACTACGTCCGTCCCGACGGCAGCCGCCTCAAGGAAGGCCCGACGGTCCAGCGCATCCGTGCGCTCGCCATCCCGCCCGCCTGGACCGACGTCTGGATCTCGGCCGAGCCGGAGGGCCATCTGCAGGCGACCGGCCGCGACATCAAGGGCCGCAAGCAGTACCGGTATCATTCCCGCTGGTCGGCTTGCCGCGACGAGGTCAAGTATTCGAGCCTGGTCGCCTTCGCCGAGGCGCTGCCCTCCCTGCGGCAGACGATCGAGGCGGACCTGTCGCGGCGCGGGTTGCCGCGCGAGCGGGTCGTCGCGTCGGTCGTCTGGCTGCTCGACAACACGATGATCCGGGTCGGCAACGCCGCCTATGCGCGCGACAACAAGAGCTTCGGGCTGACCACCTTGCGCGACCGGCATGTCGAGGTCAGCGGCTCGACGCTGCGCTTCTCCTTCAAGGGCAAGTCGGGCAAGGAATGGCAGCTGAAGCTCACCGACCGCCGCATCGCGCGCATCGTGCGCGGCGCGCAGGACCTGCCGGGGCAGCATCTCTTCCAATATCTCGACGACAGCGGCGAACAACGCGCGCTGCGCTCGCAGGACGTCAACGACTACATCCGCCAGGCGACGGGTGCGGCCTTCTCCTCCAAGCACTTCCGCACCTGGGGCGGGACGATCAGCGCAGCGTCGCTGTTTGCCGGCATGCCGCTGCCCGAGACGAAGCGCGAGATGCGCCTGACGATGAACGAGGTGATCGACCGCGTCGCCCACCGGCTCGGCAACACGCGGGCGGTCTGCCGAAGCTGTTACATCCACCCCGCCGTGCTTGATTCGTGGTCGGGCGGCACACTGGCCGCCGAGCTGGCGGCGGCCAAGCGCGGCATGCGCAAGCCGCTCGCCGGGCTGGATGCCGAGGAGACGCTGGTGCTCCGCTGGCTGAAGGCGCGCACCGAATAGAAAACCCTCGCATGGCTGCCATGCGGATGCTGCAGTGCACAAAAATGTCGGAATTGCCTAGTCTTGTGGCCATGGGAGGACCCAAGAGGAGCGCCGACATGGGTTTCTTCACCGAATTCTTCGTTCGCCCGCGGCCCGTCGACGTGCAGCGGCTCCGGGCGGCCATGGCGTTGCTCGAGGCGATGAGCCCAGGCGAACGCAAGGAGATGGGCGTCAGGCCGGCGGATTTTTCCGCGCATCGCCCGCGAGATGGCGGAGCGCTGAGGGCGGCCGCGGGGCTGTCGCGAGCGCGCCGCATTCCGCGCCCAGGGTCGGCGGCGACCGGAGATTCGCCATGCCCAGCGCCGCACGCCTCGCAGCCTTCCTCGCCCTCGTCGCCCTGCCGGCGGTGGCCCAGGAGGCGGCGCCGCCGCCCTATCTCGACAACCGCTCCGACGCCGCCGAGCTGGTCCGCTCGCTCTACAACGCCGTCAATCGCAAGGAATATGCCCGCGCCTGGTCCTATTTCGGCGAGCCGAAGCCGGCGAGCGACCTGACGCGTTTCGCCGACGGCTACAAGGACACCGCCCGCGTCGACGTGGAGACCGGCGGCATCGCCGAGGAAGGGGCGGCCGGCAGCGTGTTCTACTCGGTGCCGGTGGCGATCCGCGCCACCGCGAACGACGGCAGCACCCGTGTGTTTGCCGGATGCTACGCAGCGCGGCTCGCCAATCCGCAGATCCAGGACGCCGATTTCCGCCCGCTGCAGCTCGAAAAGGGGACGCTGAAGCCGGCCGAGGGCAGTCTTGCCGAGGCGCTGCCGGCCAATTGCGGCGAAGGCAGCACGCCGCCGTCGCGCGATGCCGAGCTCGACGCAGCCAGGAAACGCTTCGCCGCCGACTATTCGGGCACCTGCGACACGCTCCAGCCCGATGCTGACCCGAACGGCGCGGAGCCCGCCTCGCACGCCCTGCTCTTCCGCCTCAAGGCGGAGAGCGAGAGCGATCCGGAGCGGCGGGCGCGCCTCTTTGCGTTCCCCTGCACCATGGCGGCCTACAACACGACCGAGGTCTACTACCTGCTCGGCAGCGACGGAACGCTCGCCCAGCTGCAGTTCGCCACGCCGGAGCTCGACATTCACTACGAGAAGGACGACCCCGAGGGTCGCGTCGAGGCGGTCAACATCGTCGGCTACACGGCCGTCGACCAACTGGTGAATTCGGCCTTCTCGGAGGACAGCAAGTCGATCGAGGCGCACGACAAGTGGCGCGGCGTCGGCGACGCCTCGGCTTCCGGCCGCTGGATCTTCCGGGAGGGCACTTTCACGCTGGTCAAGTACGACGTCGACGCCAGCTATGACGGGGAAATCAACCCGGAAACGGTGCTGGACTACGACACGCCGCCCTGAGCCGCGGCTCAGCGCGACAGCATCCAGTTCAAGGTCTCCTTCCAGTCGGTCATGCGGATCGGCGTGCCGTGGGTGCCGCCCTCGAAGCGCACGTAGCGGACCGGATAGTCCGGCGCGGCCTTGCGGATCGACCGGTAGAACGCCTCCTGCTTCGCCGCCTCGAAGACGGTGTCGCCGCTGCCCTGGCCGAGATAGACCGGCACCCGCTTGGCAAACGCGGCGCTCCGCGTGAAGGCGTCGTCCCAGTGGGAGCCGAGCAGCAGCAGGCCGCCTAGGCGGGCCGTCACGGCGGGGTCCTTGGCCAACTCGTAGCAGATGCCGCCGCCCATCGACCCGCAGGCCACGAAGACCGGCGCGCCGGGCGACAAAGCGCCGTAATGGGCGATCAGCGCCGCCACCTGGCGGGCGCCGCCGGCGCCGAAATCGTCGAAGTCGGGCGACAGATAGAGCCCGCCGGCTGCCGAAATCAGGTTCTTCGCGCGGTTGAAGTTGCCGCCGAAGGTGAAGTCGTCGACGCCCTGCTTGCGGCTGCCGCCTTGCCCGTGGACGTAGACCAGGATGAGGCTCGCCCCGCTTGCCTTGCCGACCGCGACGTGGCGCACCGGCCCGGCGGCGGTGTCCGCCACCAGGTCCTGCTGCAGCCGGCGCACGCCGAGCGAGACGTATTTGGCGCGGACCCGCCTCTCCGGCACCTCGTCGCGCCGGTCGATGTCGCGTCGCTCGTCATAGTCGACGACCAGGAAGTCGCCGCCGTCCTCGGAGGCGAGAATGCCGGGATAGGCAAACAGCCGGTCCTTCTCGGCGCCCAGCGTCAGCGCGCCGGCCGGAAAGGCCGCCAACAGCAAGGGAAGCGCGAGGAGCAGGCGCCGCATCGTGCCGTCAGTCCTGGAGAGCGCCGCCGGCCAGCCGCAGCGCCTCGGGCGTGTCCACGTCGAGCGCTGCGGCAGCGCCGATCTCGACGTCGACGACCGGCACCTCGCCCGCCTCGACCAGATGGCGGGCGCCGGTGTCGCCTTCCAGGCGAGCCACCGCCGCGAAGACCGAGCGCGGCAGCACCACCGGATTGCCGCGCCGCCCGTCATGGGTGGCGCGCACGATGGCCAGCCCGCCGGCCCTGTCGAAGGCCGCGAGCAAGCGGTCGAGGTCGTCCGCCTCCACGGCCGGCATGTCGCCCAGCACCACCAGCGCGCCGGCCGCTTCGTCGGGCAGGCTCGCAATGCCGGCCTTGAGCGAGCTGGCGAGCCCGCTGGCGAAGTCCGGATTGTCGACAGTCTGCACTTCGAGCCCGAACAGCGCGGCGCCGATGCGATCGGCCTGGTGGCCGGTGACGACCACCGTCGCGGCAGCACGGCTCGCCAGGACGCGAGCGACGGTGCGGCGGATCAGCGTCTCGCCGCCGAACAGCGCCAGGAGCTTGTTGGGGCCGCCCATGCGGCTGGAGCGCCCGGCGGCCAGCACCACCGCATGCACGGCCAGCGGCCGCGCCTCGCGGGCCGGGCGGACCGTCTCGCGGGGCTGCGGCCGGGTCGGGATCTCCATCAAGAGCCCGCCGACGCCCATGCCGGCGATGTCTGCATCGCCGACCGCGATGCCGGCGGCCAGCCGGTCGAGCACCCAGTCGAAGCCGTTCTCCTTGGGGCTGCGGGCGCAGCCGGGAGCGCCGAGCACGGGCTTGCCGTCGAGCTCGCCGACGACGATCAAATTGCCGGGATCGACCGGCATGCCGCTCCTCAGGACGACGCCGCCGGCCTTTTCGATCGCCGCCGGCACCACGTCGGCCGGATCGCTCATCGCCGAGGCACCGAACACGACGACCATGTCGCTGTCGGCCGCCATGGCGCGGATCGCCGCGGCCACCGCGGCGCTGTCGTGCGGCGTCCTGAGCTCGCCCGAAAGCGCGCTGCCGGAGCGCCTGAGCCGCGCCTCGGTGACGCGCGCCGTCTTGTCGAGAACGCTCGCCTTGGTGCCGGAGAGCGCCGTCTGCACGAGGCCGACGGCGAGCGCGCGGTAGGGACGGACTTCGAAGGCCGGCCGCCCCGCGGCGATCGCCGCGACGCGGTCGAGCACCGCGCCAGGGACGGCAAAAGGAATGATCTTGACCGTCGCCACCATGCGGCCGCGCTCGACGGCGGCGAACGGCGCCACCGTCGCCAGGGTGACCGAAGGGTCGATGGCGTTGACCTCGTCGATCAGCCTTTTGTCGACAGTAAACACGCCCGCCGACCGCGCATGCAGGTTGACGCGGCCGGTCGCGGCCGGCTTGACGTCGATATTGTCGACAATCAACAAGCTCGCCACGCGGCGTGCCGCTTCGTCCTCGCTGACGTCGCCCGGCTCCAGCACCGCCGCGACGACCGTTTCGACGCCGGCTTGCCGGAGTGCCTCGACGTCGTCCTCGCTCAACACGGAGGCCTTTCGCCAGCGCCGGCTGGCGGCCTCCACGGCGTGGGCGAGCACGGCGCCTGCCGCCTCCTCCACCCTGACCGGGCCAAACTTCATGCGGCCTCGCCAGCCGCGCTGCGCCGGGCGCCGCGGGAGCGCAGCGCCTGGACGATCTCGGCCAGCACGGCGACGGCGATCTCGGCGGGGCTGGCGGCCCCGATGTCGAGGCCGATCGGCGCATGAATGCGGGCCACCTGCTCGGCGCCGGCGCCGAGCGCGAGCAGGCGTTCCAGGCGCTTGGCATGGGTCTTCCGGCTGCCCAGCGCGCCGACGTAGAAGCAGCCGGCGTCGAGCGCCGCCTTCAGCGCGAAATCGTCGATCTTCGGGTCGTGGGTGAGCGCGGCGAGCGCCGTGTACGCGTCGAGCGGGCGGGCCGGCAGCACTTCCTCCGGCCACTCGGCGAAGAGGCGCACGTCGGGGAAGCGGTCGGGCGTGGCGAAGGCGGTGCGCGGGTCGACGATCTCCAGGTCGAAGCCGGCGATCCTGGCCATCGGCGCCAGCGCCTGGCTGATGTGGACGGCGCCGATCACCACCAGGCGCGGCGCGGGCAAATGGGCGTTGAGGAAGAAGCGGCCGCCGTCGGCCTCGACGGCCCCCGAGCGGCCGCTGCGGAAGGCGGCGGCGACCGCCTCGCCGAGCGCGCCGGCCACGCCTTCGCCCTCGATCACCACCCGGTCGCGGCCGTCAGCGAGGTCGAGGACGAGGACGGCGGCGCGCCGCTCGCGCCTGGCCTGGTTGAGCTTCCTGAGGCTGAACGGGTCCATGCGGCTCAGCCCAGCTTCTCGACATAGACCTTGATGCGGCCGCCGCAGGAGAGCCCGACCTGCCAGGCCGTCTCGTCGGCGACGCCGAACTCCAGCATGCGCGGCGCGCCGCTGCCGATCACGTCGACCGCCTCGGCGACGACGGCGCCCTCGACGCAGCCGCCCGACACCGAGCCGTGGAAATTGCCGTCGGCGTCGATGACCAGATGGCTGCCGACCGGCCGTGGCGCCGAGCCCCAGGTCTCGACCACGGTGGCGATCGCCACGTCCCTGCCCTCCTCCATCCAGCCTTCGGCGATGAAGAGCGGGTCGCGAACCTCGTCGCGCGCTGTCGGTGCGGTCATGGCGGCGGCCTCCTCTGGCGTCCCGAATATGGTCATGCGGCGGCTTGCTTGCCAAGCCAGCGCCGCGGGTCGGTGTCGGCGTGCCGCGCCTCGCCGAGCGCCGCGACAAGGTCCGTCAGCGCGTCGAGGCTGTGCACGGGGCGGAACTCGTCGACATGCGGCAGCATGGCGCGGACGCCGCGGGCGCGCGCTTCGAAGCCGTCGAAGCGCAGCAGCGGATTGAGCCAGATCAGGCGGCGGCAGGATTTCTTGAGCCGCTCCGTCTCGCGGGCGAGCACGGCGACGTCGTCGCGTTCCAGGCCGTCGGTGATCAACAGGACGATGGCGCCCTGGGCCAGTACGCGGCGCGACCAGCGGCGGTTGAACTCGGCCAGCGTCTCGCCGATCCGCGTGCCGCCCGACCAGTCCTTGACGGCGCTGGCGCTGCCGGCGAGCGCGGCGTCGGGATCGCGGTGGCGCATCTGCCGGGTGAGATTGGTGAGGCGGGTGCCGAAGACGAAGGTGTGGACGCGCCGCCGCTTGTCGGCGAGCGCGTGCAGGAAATGCAGGAAAATCCGCGTGTACTGGCTCATCGAGCCGGAGATGTCGGCCAGCACGACCAGCGGCGGATGCACCATGCGCGGCGAGCGGAACTGCGGCACGATCATCGTTCCGCCGGTGCGCAGCGCCTTGCGCATCATGGCCCGCGGATCGGCCTTGCGGCCGCGCGGATCGGCGCGGAAGCGGCGGGTGCGCACGCGGTCGACGGGAAGCCTCAGGGCGGCGATCGCCCGGCGCGCCTCGCCGATCTCCTCGGCAGTCATCTGCGCGAAGTCCTTGTCGCGAAGCACCTCGCTCTCCGAGGCGGTGAAGCGGGCGTCGACCTCGACCTCCGGCAGCGGCTCCGGCGGAGCGGCCTTGCGATGGCCGGAAAAGAGGGCGTCGGCGACCCGGCTCTCGGCGGCGCGCGGCTTCTGCTTCTCGCGCATGCCGGGGGCGACGGGCGAGAACATGGCGAGCAGCTTCTCGACCAGCTCGCGCGACTTCCAGAACAGGCGGAACGCTTCGTCGAAGACAGGATGATCCTCGTGGCGCGACACCAGCACGGCGTGCAGCGTCCAGTAGAAGTCGTCGCGGCTGCCGATGCCGGCAGCCAGCACCGCCTCGATCGCATCCTTCACCGAGGCCGGGCCGACCCGCATGCCGGCCTTGCGCAGAGTGCGGGCGAAATGGACGATGTTGTCGGCCAGGCGGCCGTCCTCCGCGGCAGCGGCGGGAGCGGAGCGTTGGTCGGCGGCAGCCATAGCGGATCGCTACCCGGCCGCCGACAGCTCGGCCTTGACCTCGGCCAGGATGCGGCGCCCCTCGCCGCCCTCGATCCTGGCGATGTCGTCCTGGTACTTGAGCAGCACGCCGATCGTGTCGGACACCGTCTCGGGGTCGAGCGCGACCTTGTCGAGCTCGGTCAGGGCGCCGGCCCAGTCGAGCGTCTCGGCGACGCCCGGCACCTTGAAAAGCTCCAGGCTGCGCAGCCGCTGGATGAAGGCCACCACCTCGGCAGACAGCCGGCTGTTGGCCTTCGGGACCTTGCGGCGGACGATCTCCAGCTCGCGCTCGGCGTCCGGGTAGTCGACCCAGTGATAGAGGCAGCGGCGCTTCAGCGCGTCGTGGATCTCGCGGGTGCGGTTGGTGGTGATGACGACGATCGGCGGCTCCTCGGCCTTGATCGTGCCGAGCTCCGGCACGGTCACCTGGTAGTCGGAGAGGATCTCCAGCAGGAAGGCCTCGAAGGCCTCGTCGGTGCGGTCGAGCTCGTCGATCAGGAACACCGGGGCAGCGCCCTTGGCGCCCGACAAGGCATCGAGCACGGGGCGCCGGATCAGGTACTTCTCCGAGAAGACGTTGCGCTCCATGTCGGTGCGGTCGACCGAGCCCGCCGCTTCCTCCATGCGGATCTCGATCATCTGGGCGGCGTAGTTCCACTCGTAGACCGCCGAGGAGACGTCGAGGCCCTCATAGCATTGCAGGCGGATCAGCCGGCGCCCGAGGCCAGCGGCCAGCACCTTGGCGATCTCGGTCTTGCCGACCCCCGCCTCGCCTTCGAGGAACAGCGGCCGGCCCATGCGCAGGCTGAGGAAGAGCACGGTGGCGAGCGGGCGGCCGGCCACGTAGCCGGCGTCGGCCAGCAAGGCGAGCGTGTCGTCGATCGATTGCGGGACGGCGCGCGGGCTCTGTTCGGTCATGCCATTCCTCCGGAGCCGCTCGCCGGGCAGCGATCAAAGCTCGTGGTAGGCGCGGTCATGGTAGAGCAACGGCCGCGCATTGTCGCCGATGCGCAGGCCCGTCACCTTGCCGAAATGAACGCGATGGGTGTGCAGGTCGCTGGAGTCCAGGAGCTCGCAGTCGAACACGGCGATCGCTTCGCGCAAGGTCGGCGCGCCCGTCGAGATGGTGTCCCAGTGGCCGAGCCTGAAGCGCTCGTCGGTCGACAGGCCGGTGAGGCCGGAGAACGCCACCGCCAGCGGCTGCTGGTCGGCCGAGAGCGTGTTGAGCGCGAAGCGGCCATTGTCGGTGAACAGCTCGTTGTTGGGGTTCTCGCGGTTCAGGCAGACGAGCACTGTCGGCGGCGAATCGGACACCGAGCAGGCGGCGATCACGGTCACGCCGCGCCGCCCGGCACGGCCGTCGGTGGTGATGATGTGAACGGCGCCCGCGAAGCGCGCCATGGCGTCGCGGTAGGCCTGCGGGCCGACGTCGTTGATCTTGAGCAATGGCCATTTCCCGAATGAAGCTCCCGAAACCTATATAAGCTGTGGCTATCATGCCACAAGCCGGCGTCGCGTCGGCGGCGCGAGCCCCGCCGCAAATCCCGTGTTGCGTGCGCCCGAGCGAGCCTTTACCTCTGATCGCCGACGATGGGCACCAGCTTGACCAGCTTCCGGATTGCGGGGCGCTGCCTGGCGCGGCGCGGCGCGGCGGCGCTCGTGGTCGCACTCGCCGCCTCGCCGGCCGTGGCGCAGGGCGGAGCGCCTGCAATCGGCATCAGCGCGCCGCTGACGGGCGATTCGGCGTCGCTCGGGGCGCAGCTGCGGGCCGGCGCGGAAGCCGCCGCCGGCAGCGACCTCAGGCTCGAAGTGGTCGACGACGGCTGCAGCGCCGAGGGCGGCGCCAAGGCGGCCGAGCGATTCGTCGCCGCCAAGGTCGGGGCGGTGGTCGGTTTCCTCTGCACCGCGGCCCTGGAGGCGGCGATGCCGGCGCTGAAGAAGGCCGGCATTCCGGTGATCGCCATCGGCGTGCGCACCGACAGCGTCACCGACCGGCGCGAGCGGACCGGCTGGCCGGTGTTTCGCCTCGGCCCGCGGGCGGACGACGAGCAGGAGGCGGCGGCCGCGCTGATCCCGCGCCTGTGGCGCGACGCGCTGTTCGCCATCGTCGACGACGGCACCATCTACGGCCGCGAGCTCGCCGAGAGCGTCAGGGCGGGTGCCGAGCAACAGGCGCTGAAGCCGGTCTTCGTCGACACCTACCGGCCCGAACTGGACAACCAGGTGGGGCTGGTGGGGCGGCTGAGGCGGGCCGGCGCCACCCATGCCTTCGTCGGCGGCGACCTCGACGACGTCGCCATCATCGGCCGCGACGCGGCCGGGATCGGCATGACGCTGACGCTCGCTGGCGGCGAGGCGCTGCGCGCGGCGCCGGGTGCCGTGGCCCTGCAGCCGGGCACGCTGATGGTCGGCCTGCCCGACCCTGCCGAGATCGCCAAGCCGGAGGCGCTGGCTGCGCTGAAGGCGCGCGGCACGGTGCCCGACGGCTACGTGCTGCCGGCCTATGCCGGCGTGGAGGTCGCGCGCCAGGCGCTGGCCAAGGCGGCGGCCGGCGGCAGCGTGGCCGAGGCGCTCGGCAAGGACGCGTTCGAGACGACGCTCGGCAGCATCCGCTTCGACGCCAAGGGCGACCTTGCCGACAACCCGTTCCGCCTGTTCCGCTACGACGGCCGGCAGTTCGAGGAGGTCGCCGAGCGATGAGCTATCGCAGCGGGCCGCTCAACCTGTTGACCGACGTGGCGGGCCTGACGGTCGGCAATGCGGCCGACGCACGGCTCAAGTCGGGCGTCACCGTGGTTCTTTGCGAGGCGCCGTCGATCGCCGCCGTGCAGGTGCTGGGCGGCGCGCCGGGGACGCGCGAGACCGACCTCCTGGAGCCGCACAACGCCGTCGACACGGTCGATGCGCTGGTGCTGTCGGGCGGCTCCGCCTTCGGGCTCGATGCGGCGTCCGGGGTGCAGGCGGCGCTGCGCGAGCGGGGCGTCGGCTTCGGCTTCGGCGGCGTGCATGTACCGATCGTGCCGGCCGCCATCCTGTTCGACCTGATCAATGGCGGCGACAAGGGCTGGGGACGGTTTCCGCCCTATCGGGAGCTCGGCTACGCAGCGGTCCAGGCGGCGGCGCGCCGGTTTGCGATCGGCACCGAAGGAGCCGGCACCGGGGCGCTGGCGGCCGGGCTCAAGGGCGGCCTCGGCTCGGCCTCGACGGCGCTCGACGGCGGCATCACGGTCGGCGCGCTGGTCGCCGCCAACCCGACCGGCGCCGTGACGATTGCCGACACGGCCGCATTTCTGGGCCGCGCCCTTCGAGATCGGCACGGAGTTCGGCGGGCTCGGCCTGCCGCACCCCTTCCCCGCGGCGGCGCAGGAGCGAACGCGAAAATATCCGCGCGACGCGGCGCGCCGGCGGCAACACGACGCTCGCCATCGTCGCCACCGACGCCATGCTGACCGCCGCCGACGCCAAGCGGCTGGCAATCGCCGCGCATGACGGCTTCACGCGGGCGATCTGGCCGACGCACACGCCGGCCGACGGCGACCTGGTGTTCGCGCTCGCCACCGGGTCGAGCGGCATCGTGCCCGACCCGGACGCGGCGATCGACCTCTGCGCGGCGGCCGGGGCGACCGTGGCGCGGGCCATCGCGCGGGCGGTCTATGCGGCGCGTCCGGCAGCCGACGACCCTTTCCCGACCTGGTCGGAGCGCTTCGGCGGCGGCCAGCTGGCGGGCGCTGACGCGGTGACCCCATCCTCCGCCCCGGCACCCCGGCGCACCGCCGGCCGGGCGTGGCCGCGGTGGGCCGGCGGCTCAGATCGGCGCTGCCGACGCTTCGTCAAGCCGTGGTCGGCGCCCTGCTGTGGGGTGCGGCGATGACCGCCTCGGCCGGCTTCGGCATCGCGCTCAGGGAATGGGCGACGTGGGAGAAGGTGAGCGCCGTCGCCAGGCTCTACGCCGTTGGCGGCGTGCTCGCCTTCCCGATCGCCTTCACGGTGGCGCGCTTCCTGTCGCTCGGCCGCTCGGCGGAGACGGCCTTCGCGGCGGCGCTGGTGTCGCTCGCGGCGATCACCGTGGTGACGACGGGGCTGGCTTTCGCCTTCGACTACCGCAGCTACTATGCCGAGTGGCACGGCTCCCCCGGCTCGCTGACCTGGACGCTGCAGCTGGCGTTCACGACGCTCGGCGCGCTCTACCAGTTCGCCGTGCTCGGCCTCAGGCTGCTGTTGCCGTTCGGGCTCGCCGCGCTCGTCGCGGCGGGCGTGTGGTTCGCCCGCCTGCCGCGTTGAGCATTGGCGCCGGCTCTGTTAGGACGCGCCAAGGCTCTCACCACAGGAAGCGGCCATGATCCCTCGCTACTCGCGACCCGAGATGGTCGCCATCTGGTCGCCGGAGACCCGGTTCCGCATCTGGTTCGAGATCGAGGCGCATGCGGCCGACGCCATGGCCGAGCTCGGCGTCATCCCGAAGAGCGCCGCCAGGACGATCTGGGAGAAGGGCAGAAACGCCGTCTTCGACGTCGCCCGCATCGACGACATCGAGCGCGAGACCAGGCACGACGTGATCGCCTTCCTCACCCATCTGGCCGAGATCGTCGGGCCGGAGGCGCGCTTCGTGCACCAGGGCATGACCTCGTCCGACGTGCTCGACACCTGCCTGGCGGTGCAGCTGTCGCGCGCCTCCGACATCCTGCTCGCCGACATCGACGCGCTGCTTGCGGCGCTCAGGCGGCGCGCCTTCGAGCACAAGGACACCGTCACCATCGGACGCAGCCACGGCGTCCACGCCGAGCCGACCACGTTCGGCGTCAAGCTGGCGCTGGCGCATGCCGAGTTCGCGCGCTGCCGGGAGCGGCTCGTCCATGCCAGGGCCGACATCGCCACCTGCGCGATCTCCGGCGCGGTCGGCACGTTCGCCAACATCGACCCGCGCGTCGAGGCGCATGTCGCCGCCAAGATGGGGCTGACGCCCGGAGCCGGTGTCGACCCAGGTCATCCCGCGCGACCGCCATGCCATGTACTTCGCCACGCTGGCGGTGATCGCCTCGTCGGTCGAGCGGCTGGCGACCGAGATCCGCCACCTGCAGCGGACCGAGGTGCTGGAGGCCGAGGAGTATTTCGCGCCGGGCCAGAAGGGCTCCTCGGCCATGCCGCACAAGCGCAACCCGGTGCTGACCGAGAACCTGACCGGGCTGGCGCGGATGGTCCGCGCCTATGCCATGCCGGCGCTGGAGAACGTGGCGCTGTGGCACGAGCGCGACATCTCGCACTCGTCGGTCGAGCGGATCATCGGCCCCGACGCCACGGTGACGCTCGATTTCGCGCTGTCGCGGCTCGCCGGGGTGATCGACAAGCTGGTCGTCTACCCCGAGACGATGCGCCGCAACCTGGACCGGTTCCGCGGGCTCATCCATTCGCAGCGGGTGCTGCTGGCGCTGACCCAGGCCGGCGTCTCGCGCGAGGACGCCTACCGGCTGGTGCAGAGAAACGCCATGAAGGTTTGGGACGAAGGGGCGGATTTCCTCGAGGAACTGCTGGCCGACAAAGACGTTCGCAAGGCGCTGTCCGGAGGCCGAGCTGCGCGACAAGTTCGACCTCGGCTATCACACCAAGCATGTCGACACGATCTTTGCCCGGGTGTTCGCGGCGAGCATCGCCGAGGCGATTGAGGCCGGCCGGCGGAACCTGCACCCTGCCCCGCTCGTTTCTCACCAAGTCAAAAGCGGGAGCAGGAGCCATGACCAGCATCGAGGACAACAGCGGTCGCAGGCGCAACCGGTCGGGCTGGTTCGGCGCCGGAGCCATGTTCGCGGCCGGGCTGATCGTCGGCTGCCTGTTCATGGGCGGCTTCTTCAGCAGCTCCAAGGCCGTCGCCAAGGACGAGCCGCGGATCACCATTCCGCGCAATTGACGCGGCTGGCTCAGGCCACTCGGCGTTCGCGGCGGATGACGGTGCCCCAGGGGTCGGAGACCGTCTCGCCGCCGCTGCATCGTCGGACAGCAATTCCACCCATGCCAGGCCGCAGCGGTCGGGGTCGCGCCGGCCAGCGCCGCGGCTCCGCCAGCTGTTGGCGCCGACGTGGTGGTGGTAGCCGCCCGACGACAGGAAGACCGCGCTGCCAGCCAGCCGGTGCATGGTGTCGAAGCCCATTCCGCTGGTCCAGAAGAGCTTCGGCCTCATCGGGGTCGCCGACCCGCAGATGCACGTGGCCGACGACGCTTCCGGGAGGCGCTCCGTTCCAGCCGGCGTCGGCCTCGGGCAGGCTGGCGACCAGCCCGCGAATGTCGAGCGGAAGCGTGGCGATCGCCACGCTGTCGCCGTTCCAGGTCCAGGCCTCGCGCGGCCGGTCGGCATAGATCTCGATGCCGTTGCCTTCCGGGTCGGTCAGGTAGAGCGCCTCGCTGACGAGGTGGTCGGACGCGCCGTCCACCGGGATGCGGCGGTCGATGGCGCGCTTCACCCAGCGCGCCAGGTCGGCGCGCTCCGGCAACAGGAAGGCGGTGTGGAAGAGCCCGGCAGAGCTGCGGGTCGTCGGGCGCGCGCGGCGGGGGCCGCCTCGAGCGACCAGCAGCGGACGCCCGCCGGCCCCGAGCGTGATCGCGCCGTCCTCGCGCCCCATCTCCTCCAGCCCGACGACGTCGCGGTAGAAGTCGGCGAGCGCCGGGGCGTTCTTCGCCCTCAGTCCGATTCGGCCGACGCTGACCGGCGTCGTGGCGGCAAAGGGCAGCGTGGTCATGGGCGGGCTCCTGGTGTCTCTGCATCCAAGGTCGGCGCGCGGCGCGCCACTTGCAAGCGCGCAAACGGCGAACAGCCCGTTCACCGCCCGAGGCATGGTTGCAGAGCGCGCCGGCCAGGGCTACATGCGGCGCCATGAAGGTCAAGGACGCCGACATCCTCATCGTGCCCGGCTACACCAATTCGGGACCCGACCACTGGCAGAGCCGCTGGGAGAAGCAAGCTGTCGACCGCCCGGCGCGTCGAGCAGGCCGAATGGTCGAAGCCGGTGCAGGAGGACTGGACCGCCAACGTGGTCAAGGCGGTGAACGAGGCCGAGCGGCCGGTGGTGCTGGTGGCCCATTCGCTCGGGGTGCCGACGGCGATCCACGGCATCCCCGACTTCAAGCGACCGGTGGCGGGCGCCTTCCTGGTGGCCCCGCCGGACGTCTCCAATCCCGACATCCGCCCGCGGCACCTGATGACCTTCGGCCCCTACCCCCGGACGCCGCTGCCGTTTCCCTCGATCACCATCGGCAGCCGCAACGACCCCTATTGCCCCTACGAGGTGGCGGAGGACATCGCGGCAGCGTGGGGCTCGCTGTTCATCGACGCCGGCGAAGCCGGGCATCTCAACAGCGAATCGGGGCACGGCCCATGGCCGGAAGGGTCGATGACCTTCGCCCAGTTCCTGTCGCGGCTGTAGGCCGGCCGTCAGCCGCGGGCGATCGACTCGCGGACGCTGCCGAGCAACGTCCTGGCGCCAAGGCCGATCAGCGCGTGCTCGGAGCCCATCGCCAGCAGGCGGAAGCCCATGTCCACGAAGCGGCCGGCAATCGCCGGGTCGATGACGTAGATCGCCGCGTGCTTGCCGCTGTCGCGAGCGCGGCCGGCGATCGCCGACACCGTCTCCATCATCGCCTCGAGCGTCGGGTTGATGGTGCTGCCCTTGGACCAGGCGATCGAGAAATCCGACGGGCCGACGAAGATGCCGTCGATGCCCGGCGTTGCCAGGATGCCGTCGAGCGCATCGAGGGCGGCCTGCGTCTCGATCATGGCGAAGGCGAGCGTGCGCCGGTTGGATTCGGCCAGCCAGGCGGCGTGGTCGCCCTTGCCGTGGCGCGGAAAGCCGTAGGTCGGCCCCCAGGAGCGCTCGCCGACCGGCGGATACTTCATGGCGGCCGCGAAGGCCTTGGCGTCGGCGACCGAATTGACCATCGGCGCGATCACCGCCTCGGCGCCGAAGTCGAGCGCGCGGCTCGCCATGTCGAAGCGGCCGACCGGAATGCGCACCAGCGCCTGCTTGCCGGCGGCGAGGACCGGCAGCAGCGAGCGCAGCACGCTGTCTTCGTTGTGGCCGCCATGCTGCATGTCGAGCGTCACGGCATCGAAGCCCTGGGCCGCGACGATCTCCACGGTCAGCGAATCGGGGACGCCCGACCACGCCGTGAGGAGCGTTTCGCCGGCAGCCAGGCGAGTTTGCGAGCGTCATCGGCCAGCCTTCCTGCTCGAAAATCTCGATCTCGGTCGCGACGGTCAGCTGTTGCGGACCTGCTCGGCGGCCTGCGCCATCAGCTCGTCCATGGTGCGGCGGATCTGGTGGTCGGACTGGTCGACCCCGGCGGCGTCGAAATCGCCGCGCACCTTGCGGAAGCACGTCGTGATCGCCGGCCTCCTCGATGTCGGAGACCACCACCTCGCGGGCATAGGCTTCCGCGTCGGCCCCGGTCTTGCCGAGCTTTTCGGCCGCCCACAGGCCGAGCATCCGGTTGCGGCGGGCGACGGCCCTGAACCGCTGCTCCTCGTCGAGCACGAACTTGGCCTCGAACCCTGCCTCACGATCCTTCATCGACGTCATGGCAATCCTCCAATGTGTCGCCCGGCGGCAGGCGTCTCGACCATGGCAGAAACCAAAAGGGCGCCCCGAGGTCAAGTCGGGTCGCCACACTTCCGCGCCGCCGCGGGAGGGCGGAAAAGCCGTTGATGCCAAAGAATTGCCGATTGAGCAATCGCTCCGATTGCGGTAGAGACCGGCCGTGAGAACCTCCGCCGCACTCAGCTTGCCGTGCCAGACCGGGCATCGCGCGCGCATCCATGCGCCCCTGAAACACAGAGAAATTCGATGAACCGTCGCCGCCGCATCTACGAAGGCAAGGCCAAGATCCTCTATGAGGGCCCCGAGCCGGGCACGCTGATCCAGTTCTTCAAGGACGACGCCACCGCCTTCAACAAGAAGAAGCACGAGGTGGTCGACGGCAAGGGGGTGCTCAACAACCGCATTTCCGAGCACATCTTCGGCCATCTGAACCGGATGGGCATCCCGACGCACTTCATCCGCCGACTCAACATGCGCGAGCAGCTGATCAAGGAGGTCGAGATCATCCCGCTCGAGGTGGTGGTGCGCAACATCGCCGCAGGGTCGCTGGCCAAGCGGCTCGGCATCGAGGAAGGCACCGTGCTGCCGCGCTCGATCATCGAGTTCTACTACAAGGCCGATGCGCTCGACGACCCGATGGTGTCGGAAGAGCACATCACCGCATTCGGCTGGGCCAGCCCGCAAGAGATCGACGACATCATGGCGCTCGCCATCCGGGTCAACGACTTCCTGTCGGGCCTGTTCCTGGGCGTCGGCATCCAGCTGGTCGACTTCAAGGTGGAGTGCGGCCGGCTCTACGAGGGCGACATGATGCGCATCGTGGTGGCCGACGAGATCTCCCCCAATTCGTGCCGGCTGTGGGACGTCGCGACCCAGGACAAGCTGGACAAGGACCGCTTCCGCCGCGACATGGGCGGGCTGGTCGAGGCCTACCAGGAAGTGGCGCGCCGGCTCGGCATCATGAACGAGAACGAGCCGCCGCGGCCGACGGGACCGGTGCTCGTCTCGTCCGACAGCGGCAAGGGCCGCCCCCACTGACCTTCTCCGCTCGGCCGACGGGAGCTTCCGGTTGATCAAGGCGCGCATCACCGTCACGCTGAAGAGCGGCGTGCTCGACCCGCAGGGCAAGGCGATCGAGCATGCCCTGGCCGGTCTCGGCTTCGCAGGCGTCGGCCAGGTGCGGCAAGGCAAGGTGTTCGACGTGGACATCGAGGGCGACGACGCCGCCAAGGCGGAGGCCGACCTCAAGACCATGTGCGAGCGGCTGTTGGCGAACACGGTGATCGAGAACTACACTGTCGCCCTTACCTGAGGTTGAAAAGCGGCGGGCAATGACGGAAGCGACGAACGAGCTGATGTTCGAGGTGCTGAAGCGGATGCAGGGCGATCTGGCGGATTTTCGCGGCCATTCGACCGAGCTGGGCGTCGTTCGGGAGCATATCGAGCCCTGATGAAGTCAGCCGTCGTCCTCCTGCCAGGCCTCAACCGCGACCGTGACATGATCGCGGCGCTGACGAAGATCGCCGGCACGCCGCCGGTCACGGTCTGGCAGACGGACACGGACATTCCACCGGTCGACCTGATCGTCATTCCCGGCGGCTTCTCCTATGGCGACTATTTGCGCTGCGGCGCGATCGCGGCGCGCATGCCGGTGATGCGGGCGGTGGCCGAGAGGGCGGCGGCCGGCGTTCCGGTGATCGGCGTCTGCAACGGGTTCCAGATCCTGGTCGAGGCCGGGCTGCTGCCCGGCGCGCTGATGCGCAACAGCTCGCTCAAATTCGTCTGCCGGGAGGTCAAGCTGCGGGTCGAGAACGCCAACACGCAGTTCACCCGCAACTACCGGCCCGGCGCGGTCATCCGCTGCCCGGTCGCCCACCATGACGGCAACTACTTCGCCGATGCCGAGACGCTGGCACGGCTCCAGGACAACGGCCGGATCGTCTTCCGCTACGCCGATGGCACCAATCCCAACGGCTCGCTCTCCGACATCGCCGGCATCGTCGACGAGCGGCGGCAACGTGCTCGGCCTGATGCCGCATCCGGAGAACCTCATCGAGGAGGCGCATGGCGGCACCGACGGCCGCGCGCTCTTCGAGAGCGTGCTCGGGCTGGCCGCCTGACCCCCTCGCCTCTAGAGCGCAATGACGCTTCTTCGAATCGTCCTTGCACTCTATCCTCTTGTTTGAGCATGATCTTTTCCAAAAACCGGCATCCACTTTTTGGGATCATGCTCTAGACCCACCCAGCCAGGAGCTCCGATGCGCATCGAAACCGGCCTCGTCGCGGTCTGCCTCGTGGCTGCCGCCCTCCCGCTCGCGGCGTGCCAGTCCGGCACCGGCAAGACCCAGCAAAGCGGCGGCAAGAGCGCCTCTCTGGCTGTGATGGAGCAGGTGGCGATCGCCGCGCACAAATGCTGGTTCGCGTCCAAGGACCCGGCCTTCCGCCCCTACCGCATGGCCAACGAGCTGAATTCCTTCAGCGGCCGCCCGCGATTCCTGCTGGTGCCGGCCAAGAACTACGAGGCGCGGCCGCTGCTGGTCGTGCAGGCGGAGGGCAGCTCGCGCAAGGTCGATGCGTTCGGGCCGCTGCTCGAGGAGCCGCTCGGATCCCGCATCTCGGCCGACATCGCACGCTTTGCAAGCGGCAATACGGGATGCGGCAGCGCGGCCTGAGGCCGCCCCCGAATCCGAGGCTCTCGAGCCTAGCTCCAGATCGGCTTGGCGGCTTCGCCGTGGGCCTCGGCGCGGCTGATGCCGATGTCCTTCAGTTGGGCGTCGGTCATCTCCAGAAGCATCAGGCGGCCGCGCCGCTTCTCGAGCTTCTCCTCGACGACCTGCAGGACGACCAGCGCCCAGGCGGCGAGGCCTGATGCAGCGGTAGAAGACCGGGACGGGGCGACACTGCGCGGCGCCGGCGGCTCGATTGCAACAAATGTGCGTCATGTCCACTCTCCTGATGCAGTAAATTTACTCGTTTCAATGATGGGTACAATCCTATGCCTTGACTCGCACAATGAATCAAATTACCAAATTGTCATGATGACAAATTGGCTTCCCGATCTCAGCGAGGGCGTCGGCCCGCTCTATCTCAAACTGGCCAATCGGATCGAGGACGACATCCAGTCAGGCGTGCTGCAGGCGGGTGCCAAGCTGCCGCCGCAGCGCAACCTCGCCTTCGACATCGGCGTGACCATCGGCACCGTCGGCCGCGCCTATGCGCTGGTGCGCGAGCGCGGTCTGGTCAGCGGCGAGGTCGGCCGCGGGACCTATGTGCTCGGCCGCGGCGCCGGCGAAGCCGGTTCGGTCGCGGCGGTAGAGGCCGCGGCGCCGGGCGCGATGGCCGGTGCGCTGCGCGCGGCGCGGCCGGTCGCCGGCAAGATCCGCATGGACAGCACCGCGGCGCCCGACGTCGGCCAGGGGCCGACGCTGGAGCGGCTGATGTCGGAGCTGATCAAGGAAAATCCCCAGGAGGCGGCGACCTACACGCGCCAATGGCCGGCCGCGTGGGTGGAAGCAGGCCGCAGCTGGCTCTCCGTCGGCACCTGGAAGCCGGATGCGGGCGGCATCGTGCCGACGCTCGGCGGTCACGCCGCCATCCTGGCGGTGATCGCCGCGGTCACCCAGCCGGGCGACAAGGTGGCATTCGAGCAGCTCACCTTCGCCTCGATCGCCCGCAGCACCAACCTGATCGGCCGCCGCGTCGTGGCCATCGAGACGCCGGGCGGGACGATCACGCCTGACGCCTTCGAGCGCCTCTGCGCCCAACAGCATCCCAAGCTGGTCTTCCTGATGCCGACGATCCACAACCCGACGCTGGACATCGTCTCCGAGGCGGATCGGCACGCGATTGTCGCGATTGCTCGCAGGTACAATGTGTGGCTCCTGGAGGACAATATCTACGGCCGGCTCATCGACGACAGCCCGGTCATGCTGGCCGAGCTGGCGCCGGACCGGACGTTCCATCTGGGCGGGCTCTCCAAGGTGGTGTCGGCCGGGGTGCGCGGCGGCTGGGTCTGGTGCCCGTCGAACTTCGCGCCGCGGGTGATGACCGCGCACAAGATGATCACCGGCGGCCTGCCCTTCATGCTGGGCGAGCTGGCGGCGCGGCTGGTGCTGTCGGGCGAGGCCGGCGCGGTGCGCAGCCGCGTCAAGGCGGAGATCGCCGCGCGGGAAAGCCTGGCGCGCCGCCATTTCGAGGGGCTCGACTTCGTGTCCCACCCGGCGACGCCGTTCCTCTGGATGAAGCTGCCCGATCCGTGGCTGTCCGGCAACTTCAAGAAGGCGGGCGAGGACGAGGGCGTGCTGGTCGACGACGAGGACGAGTTCAAGGGCGGCCGCTCGGAGCAGGCGTTCCACCGCATCCGCGTGTCGTTCTCCGTCCCCAAGGGGCACGCCGAGGTGGAGCGCGGCTTCGCCGCCATCCGACGGCTCGCCGACAGCGGCGACGTCGGGCATGTCAGCTACAGCTGAGGCCCGGTCGGCGAGGCGCGCCGCCCCTCGCCGCCTGTGATTTTCGCCGCCTGCCGGGTGTCAAGCCAAGCCCGCATGCGCTAAGAGCCGGGCTGGCCAGCGAACCGGACGGAAGCCTCCCTGCGATGACCCCAAAGAACGACGTCGAGATCACGCCAGCGCTGGTCGAGGCGCACGGCCTGAAGCCCGACGAGTACCAGCGCATCCTCGAGCTGATCGGCCGCGTGCCGACCTTCACCGAGCTCGGCATCTTCTCGGCGATGTGGAACGAGCACTGCTCCTACAAGTCGTCGAAGAAGTGGCTGCGCACCCTGCCGACGAGCGGGCCGCAGGTGATCCAGGGTCCCGGCGAGAACGCCGGGGTGGTCGACATCGGCGACGGCGACTGCGTGGTGTTCAAGATGGAGAGCCACAACCACCCCTCCTATATCGAGCCCTATCAGGGGGCGGCGACCGGGGTCGGCGGCATCCTGCGCGACGTCTTCACCATGGGCGCGCGGCCGATCGCGGCCATGAACGCGCTGCGCTTCGGTGCCCCGGACCACCCGAAGACGCGCCACCTGGTGGCCGGCGTGGTGTCCGGCATCGGCGGCTACGGCAACGCCTTCGGCGTGCCGACGGTGGGCGGCGAGGTGAATTTCGACGCCCGCTACAACGGCAACTGCCTGGTCAACGCCTTTGCCGCCGGCCTCGCCCGGAGCGACGCGATCTTCTATTCCAAGGCCGAAGGCGTCGGGCTGCCGGTCGTCTATCTCGGCGCCAAGACGGGGCGCGACGGCGTCGGCGGCGCCACCATGGCGTCGGCCGAGTTCGACGACCGCATCGAGGAGAAGCGGCCGACCGTGCAGGTCGGCGACCCGTTCACCGAAAAATGCCTGCTGGAAGCCTGCCTGGAGCTGATGGCGTCCGGCGCCGTCATCGCCATCCAGGACATGGGCGCGGCGGGCCTCACCTGCTCGGCCGTCGAGATGGGCGCCAAGGGCGACCTCGGCATCGAGCTCGACCTCGACCGGGTGCCGGTGCGCGAGACGCACATGTCGGCCTACGAGATGATGCTCTCGGAAAGCCAGGAGCGCATGCTGATGGTGCTGCGGCCCGAGAAGCAGGCGGAGGCCGAGGCGATCTTCACCAAATGGGGCCTCGACTTCGCCGTCGTCGGCCATACGACCGACGATCTGCGGTTCCGCGTGCTGCAGGCGGGGGCGGCGGTCGCCGACCTGCCGATCAAGGAGCTCGGCGACCAGGCGCCGGAATACGACCGCCCCTGGGTCGAGCCGGCGCGGCCGGTGCCGCTCGCAGCCGACGACGTCCCGCAGGCCGACATCGCCGACGCGCTGCTGGCGTTGATCGGCGGCGCCGCGCTGTCGAGCCGCCGCTGGGTCTGGGAGCAGTACGACACGCTGATCCAGGGCAATTCGCTGCAACTTCCGGGCGGCGACGCCGGCGTGGTGAGGGTCGAGGGTCACCCGACCAAGGCGCTCGCCTTCTCCTCCGACGTCACGCCGCGCTATTGCGAGGCCGATCCCTATGAGGGCGGCAAGCAGGCCGTGGCCGAGTGCTGGCGCAACCTGACGGCCGTCGGCGCGCTGCCGCTCGCGGCAACGGACAACCTCAACTTCGGCAATCCCGAGCGGCCGGAGATCATGGGCCAGTTCGCGCGGGCCGTCGGCGGCATCGGCGACGCCTGCCGGGCGCTCGACTTCCCGATCGTGTCGGGCAACGTGTCGCTCTACAACGAGACCAACGGGCGCGGCATCCTGCCCACGCCGACGATCGGCGGCGTCGGGCTGATCCGCGACCGCGCGAGGATGGCCCGCATCGGCTTTGCGGCGGCAGGCGAGCGCATCCTCCTGTTCGGCGCGCCGAGCCTGTGGGGCACGCATCTCGGGCAGTCGATCTACCTGCGCGACATCCATGGGCGAAGCGACGGCCCGCCGCCGCCCGTCGACCTGGCGCACGAGAAGGCAGTCGGCGATTTCGTGCGCGGCCTGATCGAGGCGGGCGTCGCCACCGCCGTGCACGACCTCTCCGACGGCGGCCTGGCGGTGGCGCTGGCCGAGATGGCGATGGCGGCGGGCATCGGCGCGACGATCGACGCGCCGGCCGAGGGCGACCCGATCCCGCAGCTGTTCGGCGAGGACCAGGGCCGCTACGTGGTGACCGTGCGGCCGTTCGCCGAGAAATCCGCCTTCGACGCGTTGATGGCGCGGGCCGGCGAGGCGGGCGTGCTCTGCGACCTCGATCGGCACCACCGGCGGGGCAGAATTGAAACTCGGCAGAGCGCGTGCGATACCTGTGCGCGAGTTGAAGGCAGCCCATGAAACGTGGTTCCCGCGTTTCATGGACAGCTGAGGAGACCGCCCATGGCGATGGACGCGCACGAGATCCAGCGGCTGATCAAGGAAGGGATCCCGGACGCCACGGTCACCATCCGCGACCTGGCCGGCGACGGCGACCACTACGCCGCCGAGGTCGTCGCCGAGAGCTTTCGCGGCAAGACGCGGGTCCAGCAGCACCAGATGGTCTACGACGCGCTCAAGGGGAACATGGGCGGCGTCCTGCATGCGCTGGCGCTGCAGACGAGCGCCCCGAATAGGCCGAGACGGGGCGCGCTTGGAAAGCGCGGCTGTTGCAACCACATATGTCCTGGTGTTAGCAGTAACCCAAGACAAGCCGGACCTTGACTCCGGCCGAGCGAGGTATTGACGCCATGAGCGGTATCAACGACTACATCGACAGCGAAGTGAAGAGCCACGACGTCGTGCTGTTCATGAAGGGCACGCCCGGCTTCCCGCAGTGCGGCTTTTCCGGCCAGGTGGTGCAGATCCTCGACTATCTCGGCATCGACTACAAGGGCGTCAACGTGCTTGACCTCCAACGAGCTGAGGCAAGGGATCAAGGAATTTTCCAACTGGCCGACGATCCCGCAGCTCTACGTCAAGGGCGAGTTCGTCGGCGGCTGCGACATCATCCGCGAGATGTTCCAGGCCGGCGAGCTGCAGAGCTTCCTCGACGAGAAGGGCGTCGCCCAGAAGGCGCCGCCTGACGTAAGGCATCGCCACCGAGGGCCGCGCAGGGCCCGTCAGCGGCTGAAGATGCGCCGGCCTTCCCGGCGCGTTTTCGTTTTCAGAACGAGTTCGAGCCATGGATCAGCCAGCACCACCCCTCAAGGCGGGCAGCGCCTTGCCCTTGCCGCGCTGGGAGTTCATCTCGCTCGCCGCCGCGCTGATGGCGCTCAATGCGCTGGCCATCGACATCATGCTGCCCGGGCTGCAGCAGATCGGCGCCAGCCTCGGCGTCGACAACGAGAACCACCGCCAATATGTGATCAGCGCCTACATTTCCGGGTTCGGACTGGCGCAGCTGGCCTACGGGCCGATCTCGGACCGGTTCGGCCGCCGCGGGCCGCTGCTCGTCGGCCTGACGATCTACGTGGCGGCCGCGCTGGCGGCGGCATTCGCGCCGACCTTCGGCGTGCTGCTCGCGCTGCGCTTCGTGCAGGGCATCGGCGCGGCGTCGACGCGCGTCATCGCCGTTTCGGTCATCCGCGACGTGTTCGGCGGCCGCGCCATGGCCGAAATCATGTCGCTGGTGTTCATGGTGTTCATGGTCATCCCGGTGATCGCGCCCTCGGTCGGCCAGCTCGTGATGCTGTTTTCCGAATGGCACATGATCTTCGTGCTCATGGCGATCTTCGCCTTCGCCATCACGCATGTGGACCGCCGTCCGGCTGCCCGAGACGCTGCATCCGGAATACCGCCGGGCCGTTCACCGTGCGCTCGGTGCTGGGCGGCTTCCGCATCGTGCTCACGAACCGCGTCTCGCTCTGCTACACGCTCGCCACCACCATCGTGTTCGGCGCCCTGTTCGGCTTCATCAACTCGGCCCAGCAGATCTATGTCGGCCTCTACGGGCTCGGCGTCTGGTTCCCGATCGTGTTTGCCGCGGTGGCCGGCATGATGGCGGTGTCGTCCTTCGTCAATTCGCGGCTGGTCGGCCGCTTCGGCATGCGGCGCCTGTCGCATGGGGCGCTGGTCGGCTTCACGCTGGTCAACACGCGCTGATGTTCGTCGCTGTCGCTGCTCGGGCCGATCCCGCTGCCGATCTTCGTCGTGCTGTTCACCATGGCGATGCTGCAGTTCGGCTGGATCGGCTCGAACTTCAACTCGATCGCGATGGAGCCGCTCGGCCACGTCGCCGGCACGGCCTCGTCGGTCATCGGCTTCGTGCAGACGCTCGGCGGCGGCCTCATCGGCGCGGCGATCGGCCAGGCCTTCGACGGCACCGTGACTGCCGCTGGCCGCCGGCTTCTGCGCGGTTTCGTTCGTGGCGCTGCTCATCGTGCTCTATGCCGAGCACGGCCGGCTGTTCCAGGCGCACAGCCGGCCCGTTCCCTGAGCCGGCGGCGTCAGTCCGGGAAGCGACAGCGCGGAAAAATCGAACAGCGTGCGGTCGAGAAGATGCGAGGGCCGCGCATTGGCCAGCGCGCGGATCATCGTGTCCTTGCGGCCGGGCATGCGGCGCTCGATGTCGTCGAGCATCGCCTTCATGGCGTTGCGCTGAAGGCCGTCCTGGCTGCCGCACAGGTCGCAAGGGATGATCGGGAAGCGCATCAGCGCGGCAAACCGGGCGAGATCCGCCTCGGCGACGTAGGCCAGCGGGCGCAGCACGAAGAGGTCGCCCTCGTCGTTGACCAGCTTGGGCGGCATGGCCGCCAGCCGGCCGCCATGCAGGAGGTTCATGAGGAAGGTCTCCAGGATGTCCTCGCGGTGGTGGCCGAGCACCAGTGCCGAGCATCCCTCCTCGCGGGCGATGCGGTAGAGATGGCCGCGCCGCAGCCGCGAGCACAGCGAGCAATAGGTGGCGCCCTGCGGGATCTTGTCGGTGACCACCGAATAGGTGTCCTTGATACTCGATGCGGTGCGGAACGCCGAGGCCGGCCAGGAAATCGGGCAGGACGCGGCTTGGGAAAGCTCGGGCTGCCCCTGGTCGAGGTTGCAGGCCAGAAGGTCGACCGGCAGCAGGCCGCGCCATTTGAGGTCGAGCAGCACCGCCAGCAGGCCGTAGGAGTCCTTGCCGCCGGAGAGCGCCACCAGCCAACGCTCGCCCGGGCGCAGCATGGCGAAGTCGTCGATCGCCTGGCGGACCTGGCGCAGCAGGCGCTTGCGCAGCTTGCCGAACTCGACGGAGGACGGCGCATCGCGAAACAGCGGAAACGACGCGCCGCCGACGGTTGGCTCGGCCAGATCGGGCTCGATGTCCTGGGCGACGGCTGTCGAATCCATCATTCAATCTCCGTGTCGCCGCGCCATCTTGGCTTGTCAGGGCGGCCGACTTGCCGCTAGATCGTTTCCGCTTTTCTTCGAATTGCGGAAACGATCTAAGTTCTTGTTTTTGAGCAATTCCGAACGCGAAACCGCTCACACTTTCGCTGGAATTGCTCTAATACCCTATCGCCGCCGCTGGAAGAACCGTCCGAGGGCGCCCTTTGCGCGAAAATCCGCTGATTTCGGTCGTCGTACCGGTCCTCAACGAGGAGGAGACGATCGGCCGCTTCCTGGAGGCGACCGTGCCGGTGCTGGAAGCCACGTGCCGGGACATGCTCGGCGGCGGCGCCTACGAGATCCTCTTCATCGACGACGGCAGCACCGATCGCTCGGCGCAGGCGATCGTCGCCGCGGCGCGGCTCAACCCGACGGTCAAGCTGGTCCGCTTCTCCCGCAATTTCGGCAAAGAGGCGGCGCTGGCGGCCGGCTTCCGCCACGCCTCGGGCGATGCGGTGATCCCGATGGACGTCGACCTGCAGGATCCGCCGGAGCTCATTCCTGTGCTGGTCGAGAAATGGCTGGCCGGAGCCGAGATCGTCAATGCGACGCGGCGGCGGCGCGACACCGATACGCGGTTCAAGCGGCTGACGGCCAAGTTGTTCTATCGTCTATACAACCGACTGGCCGACCTGCCGATCAAGGCCGACGTCGGCGACTTCCGCCTCCTCGACCGGGCGGTGGTCGACGCGCTCAACGAGCTCTCGGAAGGCGCGCGCTTCACCAAGGCGCTCTATACCTGGGTCGGCTACCGGAACGTCGACGTGCCCTATGACCGCCCGGTGAGGGCCGGCGGCACCTCGAAATGGCCGCTGCGGCGGCTGATCCGCTTCGCGCTCGACGGGCTGGTCGGCTCGACCACGGCGCCGCTCAGGATCTGGAGCTATCTCGGGCTGCTGATCGGCTTCGCCGCCATGGTCTATGCGGTGGTCGTCGTCGCCAAGACGATGATCTTCGGCGTCGACGTGCCCGGCTATGCGTCGACGCTGGTCGCCGTGCTGCTGCTCGGCGGGCTCAACCTTCTGTCGCTCGGCATCCTCGGAGAGTATGTCGGGCGCATCGCCCAGGAGGTGCGCAACCGCCCGCTCTACGTGGTGCGCGAGACGCACGGCCTGGTCGGCAGCGAGCCGAAACGCCCGACGCATCCCACGGCGCGCGTCGCCGGCTCCCGGCGGCGGCATTGACGGGGGCGCCGCAACGGCGGCCGCTGGCCGTCAAGATGGTGCGCTTCGGCCTGGTCGGGGTCGCCAACACGGCGATCGACCTGGCGGTGTTCGCCGGGCTGGTGCTGGTCGGGATGGACGCCCTGCCCGCCAATCTGGTCGCCTGGGCGACCGCCGTCAGCTTCTCCTACCTCGCCAATTCGCGCTGGTCGTTCGAGGCCTCCTCCGAGGTCGGGCCGGCGCGCTCGGCGCTGCGGTTCTTCACGGTCGGGGCGCTGATCTCGCTCGGCCTCTCCAGCGGGGCGCTGGTGGTGCTCGCCGGGACGATCGGCGTGATGGCGGCGAAGATCGTCGGCGTGGCGGCCGCGGCCGTGCTCAACTTCCTGGCGGCCCGCTGGGCGATCGAGAATCGCCTGCTTCCGGGAAGCCACCGACGAGACTAGGCAGAGGCGCGGCCCTGCGCTAAGGTTTTCAGCTTGAATGGCAGCGGCGTCCCTCCCGTGACGCCCACGACGAAGGAGCCAGCTGCATGATCCATCGGCTGCTTTAGGGCCGGCTGTTGGGCCGCTCCGCCGGTCAAATCCCGCTCGAACCGAGAATTCCAAGGAAAAGCACCATGACGCGTCGCTTGGACCATGCGCGCATCTTGATGTACAGCCACGATACGTTCGGCCTCGGCCATCTGCGCCGCTGCCGGGCGATCGCCCATTCGCTGGTCGAGGATTTCCGCGGCCTCAACGTGCTCATCATCTCGGGCGCGACGATCGCCGGCGCGTTCGACTACCGGGCGCGTGTCGACTTCGTGAAGATCCCGAGCGTCATCAAGCTGAGGAACGGCGAATACACGTCGATGGAGCGTCACATCGACCTCCAGGAGACGCTGGTGATGCGGCAGTCGATCATCCGCGGCACCGCCGAGACCTTCCAGCCCGACATCTTCATCGTCGACAAGGAGCCGATGGGGCTGCGCGGCGAGATCGAGGAGACGCTGTCCTACCTGAAGACGCGCGGCACCACGCTGGTGCTGGGGCTGCGCGAGGTGATGGACGCGCCGCGCCTGCTCGAGGCCGAATGGGCCAAGAGCGACATGATGCGCAAGATCGGCCTGTTCTACGACATGATCTGGGCCTACGGCCCGCCGGAGTTCTATGACCCGCTGACCGGACTCGACGTGCCGGCGGCGGTGCGCAGCAAGATGAAGTTCGTCGGCTTCCTGCAGCGCAGCCTGTCGCACGAGGAAAGGCCGGGGCACCGGCCGGCCGGCGACTACATCCTCGTCACCACGGGCGGCGGCGGCGACGGCGCCGACCTCATCCACGACGTCATCCATGCCTATCAGCAGGACCCGGCGCTGACCCACAAGGCGCTGGTGGTGCTCGGCCCCTATATGCCGGCCAAGAAGCGCCGCAAGCTGATCAAGAAGGGCGGCGGGATTCCGTTCATCGAGATGATCGAGTTCGACAACCGGATGGAAGAGCTGGTCGCCGGGGCCAAGGCGGTGGTGGCGATGGGCGGCTACAACACCTATTGCGAGATCCTGTCCTTCGACAAGCCGGCGCTGATCGTGCCAAGGGTGCGGCCGCGCGAGGAGCAGCTGATCCGGGCTCGCCGGGCGGCCGAGCTCGGGCTGGTCGACATGCTGCTGCCGGAACAGGCGGAGGATGCGCTGCGCTTTGCGGCGGCGCTCAGGGCGCTGCCGGACCGCAAGCGCCCGTCGGAGACGAACCCCGATCTGAGGCTCGAAGGGCTGCCGCACATCTCCGAAATCGTCGGCGACTGGCTGGAACAGCGCTCGCGCCGACATTTCAGCGTGATCGAGGCCTAGGCTGAACAAGAGCTCGAACGGGCGCCGCAAGATGGTGGTGGTGCTGAAAGGCTATCCGCGGCTGTCGGAGACCTTCATCGCCCAGGAGCTGCTCGGGCTGGAGCAGGCCGGGCTGGAGCTCGCGCTGGTGGCGCTGCGCAGGCCGACGGACGGCAAGCGCCACCCGGTGCATGACGAGATCCGCGCGCCGGTGCGCTATCTGCCGGAGTATCTCCACCAGGAGCCGCTGCGGGTGCTGCGGGGCCTGGTTGCCGGCCTCGGACGGCCGGGCTTCGGCCAGGCGCTGAAGCGCTTCATTGCCGATCTCGGGCGCGATTTCAGCCGGAACCGCGTGCGGCGCTTCGGCCAGGCGCTGGTGCTGGCGGCCGAATGGCCGGCCGACGCGGCCTGGCTGCACGCCCACTTCGCCCACACGCCGGCCTCGGTGGCGCGCTATGCGAGCCTCCTGCTCGGCCTGCCCTGGACCTGCTCGGCGCACGCCAAGGACATCTGGACCTCGCCCGACTGGGAGCTGGCGGAGAAGCTTGCCGAGGCGCGCTGGACGGTCACCTGCACGAAGAGCGGCTACGAGCGGCTGAGCAAGCTCGCCGCCGCCAAGGGCCGCGTCCATCTCAGCTATCACGGGCTCGACCTGTCGCGCTTCTCTCCCGCCGAGGGCGGAACCAAGGCGCGGGACGGCAGCCGCGAGGCCGATCCCGCGGTGATCCTCAGCGTCGGCCGGGCGGTCGAGAAGAAGGGCTACGACGTGCTCCTGGAGGCGCTGGCGCTGCTGCCGGTCGACCTCGCCTGGCGCTTCGAGCACATCGGTGGCGGCGACCAGCTGCCGGCGCTGGAGGAGATGGCCGAGGCGCTCGGCATCGCCGACCGCGTCCACTGGCTCGGCGCGCAGGCGCAAGAGGCGGTGCTGGCGCGCTACCGCGCGGCCGACGTCTTCGCGCTGGCGTGTAAGGTGGCGGCCGACGGCGACCGCGACGGCCTTCCCAACGTGCTGGTCGAGGCGGCGAGCCAGCGCCTCGCCTGCGTGTCGACGGCGGTGTCCGGCGTCCCCGAGCTGCTGACCGACGGCGAGGACGGGCTGGTCGTGCCGCCCGAAGCCCCGCAGGCGCTCGCCGAGGCGCTGGAGCGGGCGATCCGCGACCCGGCGCTCCGGCAAAGCCTGGGTGCCGCGGCCGAAACGCGCGTGCGGACGCATTTCGACCACCGGGCAAGCGTGCGCGAGCTGACGCGGCTGTTCGACCAGGAATGGCAGGTCGCGCGATGAGCGAAGCGCCGCGCATCTTCTTCTACGTCCAGCACCTTCTCGGCATCGGCCATCTGGCGCGGGCGAGCCGCATCGCTTCGGCGCTGGCCGAGGCGGGGTTCGCGGTGACACTGGTGACCGGCGGGCCGCCCGTGCCCGGGTTTCCGCCCGCCGGGCTCGCTCAGGTGCCGCTGCCGCCGGTCACGGCGCTCGACCAGGCGTTCTCCGGGCTCGTCGACCTCGACGGCAAGCCGGTGGACGACGCCTATCGCGAGCGGCGGCGAGCCGCGCTGATCGCCGCGCTCGAAGCCTGCCGGCCCGACATCGTCATCGTCGAGGCGTTTCCGTTCGGGCGCCGGCAGATGCGGTTCGAGCTGATGCCGCTGATCGCCGCGGTTGAAGCCATGGAGCCCAAGCCGTTCCTCGTTGCGTCGGTACGCGACATCGTCCAGGAAAGGGTGAAGCCGGGACGCCACGAGGAGACGGCGGTGCTCGTCGGCCAGCATTTCGACCTGGTGATGGTGCATGGCGACCCTGCCTTCGCGCCGCTGGAGCTGAGCTTCCCGCTCGCCGCCGAGATCGCACCGAAGCTCGCCTATACCGGCCTGGTGGCCGGTCCGGCCGTGCCGCCGTCGGCGGAGCGCTTCGACGTCGTCGTGTCGGCCGGCGGCGGCGCGGCGGGCGCCAGCCTCGCGGCGGCGGTGCCCGAGGCCGCCCGCCAGGCCGGCAGCGGGCGGCGCTGGCTGCTGGCGACCGGTCCCAACCTGCCGGAAGCCGACTATGCGGCGGTCGAGCGGGCAGCGCCGCCGAACCTCGCGGTGTGCCGCTTCCGCCAGGATTTCCGCAACCTGCTCGCCGCCTGCGCCGTGTCGGTCTCGCAGGCCGGATACAACACGGTGTGCGACGTGCTGGTGGCGGGATGCCGGTCGGTCCTCGTGCCCTTCACCGCCGGCGGCGAGACGGAACAGGCGGCACGCGCCTGGCGCCTCGAGCAGCTCGGCCTGGCGCGGATGCTGCCTGAGCAGGGCCTGACGCCGGCGCTGCTCGCCGAGGCGGTGGGCGAGGCGCTGGCCAGCGGACGGCCGCAGCCGTCGGCGATCGATCTCGACGGCGCAGCGCGCACCGCCGAGCTGCTGCACGGCCTGCTGGAGGCGCGCGGCGGCCAGGCCTAAACTTGGCCGATGAGCATGAAGCGCGTGTAGTTCCTGGTCGGCAGGGCGCCCGAGAAGGCCACCGCGGATAGCCCGGCCAGCCCAGCGAACTCGTCCAGCGAGGCGCAGCAGCTGACATGCGTCGGCTCGCGGACATAGTCGTTCGACTGGAGCAGGACGCGGGTCCCGCGCGGCAAGAGGGCCAGCCAGCCGCGCACGTCGTCGATATGCTCGCAGCTGGTGTTGACCACCAGGTCGGGCCGGCCGGCGGCATAATCGAGGCCGTACATGTCGCCCGTCAGCGCCCGGAAGCGGTGCTCGGCGTGTCGATTGAGGGTCGTCGCCACTGCCGCCACCCCGGGATCGATGTCGATGCTGGCGATCTCCCCGATGGCAAAGCGCGGGTCCTCGAGCAGCATGCCCGCCAGCACGCCGTACCAGCCGCCGAGGATCCACACCGTGCCGAAGCTGCCGCCGAAGGTCTCGGCCAGCCGGTCGCGCGCCCATATCTTGGATGCCACCTGCTTGTGATTGAAGGCGGTGCCGATGTCGGCTTCCGGGTGCTCGGCGATCACCCGGGCGAGGCCGGCGACCAACGGGCTGGCGGCGTAGGCGGCGATGCCGCGCGTCAGGTCGAAGGCGCGGTCGCGCCAGTCTGCCTCGGCATGCGGCTGGGTAGCGTCGTTCATGGCGCTGTTGTATGTTGCGCCGTTCGGCAACACAACGCATCTGGCCCCCGATGGATTTCAAGACGTTCGAAGCCGCCTCGCCGCCGGAAGATGCGGGGGGGCTCCCTCACCTGTCCGGCCCGGCGGCGGAGATCCGGCAGGTCATCGCCGCGCACTATCTGCGCGACTGCCCGCACATCGTCGAGCTCGGCGGGCACCTGCGGCCGATCACCGGCTATCTCACCCACCACCCGCTCTCGGTGCTGTCGGTCGACCCCAAGACGCCGCCGCTGGAGGCCGACACGCTCAACGGCCGGCCGTGCCGCATCCGCCATCTGGCGCGCAAGTTCCAGGAGGTCGACTACGACGCGGCGCCCGGGAGCTACGGGCTGGTGCTGCTCGGCTACTCGCTGAAGCCCTTCGGCGCCCGCGACCCGCTCGGCGAAACGCTGTTCCGCCTGGTCGACAACGCCATGAAGGTGGTGCTCGAATACCCGCCGGCGCTGGAGCGCGCTTCCAGCCAGGTGCCGGCGATCATCGGCCGCCTGACGACCGAGCTGTCGATCGAGCTGACCCTCGACGACGCGGCCATTGCGGGCTCTCCCTATGCTCGCCGGCGCCTGCTCGTGCTCAGGCCTGCCGGCTGACCAGGCGCCGTCGTTGATGGAAAAGAGCCTCGCGCGCTACATCTGGACCCACACCTGGCGCCAGCAGATGTGGATCCTGGTGATCGTCGCTTTGTCGATGATTCCCTACTTCATGTCGTTCGACCTGCCGAAGCTGATCGTCAATGGCCCCATCCAGGGCGACGGCTTCGAGGGCCCCAACGCCACGCAGCCCTTCCTGCAGCAGGTGTGGACGATACCGCTGATCGGCGAGGTCCAACTCTTCGAAGGGTTCCAGCTCGATCGCGAGCAGATGCTTTTCGCGCTCAGCATGGTGTTCCTGCTGCTGGTCGTCATCAACGGCCTCTTCAAGCTCTACATCAACACCTACAAGGGCCGGCTGGGCGAGCGGATGCTGAGGCGCGTGCGCTTCGAGCTGGTCGACCGGGTGCTGCGCTTCCCGCCCTACCAGTTCAAGCGGGTGAAGCCGGCCGAGATCGCCACCATGGTCAAGGACGAGGTGGAGCCGCTGGGCGGCTTCATCGGCGACGCCTTCGTCCAGCCGGCGCTGCTCGGCGGCCAGGCGCTGACCGCGATGATCTTCATCATGGTGCAGAACTTCTGGCTGGGGACGATCGCCATGGGCATCGTCGGCGTCCAGCTGGTGCTAATCCCGCGCATGCGCCGGCGGCTGCTGAGGCTCGGGCGGGAGCGGCAGCTGACGGCGCGCGAGCTGTCGGGGCGGGTCAGCGAGATCGTCGAGGGCATCGGCGCCATCCATATCCACGACACGTCGAACTACGAGCGGGCCGACATCGCCACCCGGCTCGGCCTCATCTTCAAGATCCGCTACGACCTCTACCAGTGGAAGTTCATGGTGAAGTTCATCAACAACTTCCTGGCGCAGGTGACGCCGTTCCTGTTCTACCTGATCGGCGGCTACCTGGCGCTGCACGGCCGCCTCGACGTCGGCCAGCTGGTGGCGGTGATCGCCGCCTACAAGGACCTGCCCGGACCGCTCAAGGAGCTGATCGACTGGGACCAGCTGCGCCAGGACGTGCAGGTGAAGTACGCGCAGGTGGTGGAAGGCTTCAGCATCGAGCGGCTGGTCGATCCGAAGATCCAGACGCTCACCATCGAGCAGGCGCCGTCGCTGGCCGGCTCGCTCGCGGCGGTCAACCTGACGCTGATCGACGACAGCGGCGCCAAGCTGATCGAGCGGGTGTCGCTGGAGGTCAAGCCCGGCGAAAGCGTGGCGGTGGTGGGCGCGGTCGGCAGCGGCGCCGAAGCCTTCGCCGAGGCGCTGGCGCGGCTTGCCTGGCCGGAGAGCGGCAAGATCGTGGCCGGCGACGCCGACCTGCTGGAGCTGCCGGAGTCCGTGACCGGGCGGCGCATCTCCTACGCCTCCTCCGACGCCTATCTGCAGCAGGGCACGCTGCGCGACAACCTGCTCTACGGGCTCAGGCATGCGCCGCTCGCCGCCATCGGCTACGACAACGACGAGCGCGCCATGAAGCGCATGTGGGAGATCACCGAGGCGAAGCTCGCCGGCAACCCCGACTACGACGTCAACGCCGACTGGGTGGACTACGCCGCGGCCGGGGTGTCCAGCCCGCAGGAGCTGTTCGGCGCCATCCGCCACGTGCTCGACGCGGTGATCCTGTCGCGCGACATCCTCGACCTCGGGCTGCGCTCGACCGCCGAGCCGACGCGCCACCAGCAGCTGGTCGAGCGCATCGACGAGCTGCGCCACGCGCTGCGCGAAGCGCTGGAGAAGGAGGGGCTGACCGAGCTGGTGGTGCCGTTCGAGCCGGGCGCCTACAACCGCGAGGCGACGGTGCGCGAAAACCTGCTGTTCGGGGCGGCGAAGGGGCCCGAGCTCGCCGACAAGGCGCTCGCTGCCAACCCATATTTCGCCTCGGTGCTCAAGGAGCAGGGGCTCGACGAGATCCTCTACGGGATGGGCCTGGAGATTGCCGAGCAGGCGATCGAGCTGTTCAGCGACCTGCCGCCCGACCATCCCGTTCTTCCAGCAGCTGGCCTTCATGACGCCCGAGGAGCTGCCGTTCTACGAGCAGCTGCTGCAGAAGCTGAAGGGACGGCCGTTCGACAGCGTGTCGGAGGAGGACCGGGTGCCGATGATCACCCTGTCCTTCGCCTATGTCGAGCCGCGCCACCGCTTCGGCCTGCTCACCGAGGACCTGATGGAAAAGGTCGTCGAGGCTCGCGGGCGCTTCTATGACGGCTTGCCGGACGCGTTGAAGAACGCGATCGAACCCTATGATCCGGAACGCTATACGGCTGCCGCCAGCGTCATGGACAACGTGCTGTTCGGGCGCATCGCCCACAACCAGCCGGAGGGGCCGGACCGCATCCGCGGCATCGTCAGCGAGGTCCTCGACGAGCTCGGTCTCTACGACGACGTGCTCGACGTCGGCCTGGGATTCAATGTCGGCGTCGGCGGCCGGCGCCTCACCGGCGCGCAGCGGCAGAAGCTCGACGTCGCGCGCGCGCTCCTCAAGCGGCCGGACTTCCTCATCCTCAATCGGCCGCTGTCGGCGCTCGACCAGCGGCTGCAGGACCAGATCGTCAAGAACGTGCTCGAGGAGGCGCATCGCGGCGATCGCGAGCCGGCGGTGATCTGGGTGCTGACCAACCCGGCCATGGCGCAGCTCTTCGACCGCGTGGTGGTGTTCGAGAACGGCGAGATGGTGGGCGACGGAAGCCACGAGACACTGCTGGAAAGAAACGGTATCTTCAAGGCCATGCTGGCATAGTGGCCGGCGGCAAGGGTCGGCAAGGGTTTCATCGATGCTGCTCAAGGACGAAGTGGGAATGCTGAGGCGGGTGCCCCTGTTCGCCGGCGTCGAGCCCGCCAAGCTGAAGCTGCTCGCCTTCACCTCCGACCGGGTCAGCTACAATGCCGGGCAGACGCTGTTCCACCAGGGCGACGAGGGCGACGCCGCCTACGTGATCCTGTCGGGCAGCGCCGACATCCTGGTGGAGTCGGACGGCAACCAGATCAAGGTTGCCGAACTGGAGCCGAACGCCATCGTCGGCGAAATCGCCATCCTGTGCGACGTGTCGCGTACGGCGACCGTCAAGGCCACGGCGCCGCTCGAGGCGCTGCGCATCCGCAAGGACCATTTCCTGCGCCTGTTGCGCGAATTTCCCGAGATGACCATCGAGATCGTGCGGGTGCTTGCCGATCGCCTCAGCCACACCACGGCGGAGCTGACGGCCGCCCGCAGCAGCAACAGGCACTAAGGTCTTATGCGGGCACCGCGATCCTCCGCTTCCAACCAGTTGAAAAACGCTCAGAATGCGTGTCTCGTCTAGCGGCGGCAAGCTGGCCTCCCCACCGAGCCAGGGAAAGCCGCACAGAGGCTTGATGGACGACGACACGTTCCACGTCCGGTTCTGGGGCGCCCGCGGCAGCCTGCCCGTCTCCGGACAGCGCTTCATCCGCTACGGCGGCAACACGGCCTGCGTCGAGATGCGCTGCGGCGGCCACGCCCTGTTCTTCGACGCGGGCTCCGGCATCCGCGAGGCCGGCGACGCGCTCAGAAAGGCCAAGCTCAGGGACTTCGACCTGTTCTTCACCCACTGCCATTACGACCACATCATCGGCCTGCCCTTCTTCATCCCGTTCTACGACGCGGGCGCGCGGGTGGTGATCTGGTCGGGTCACATGGCAGGCCGCATGTCGACGCTGGAGATGGTCAGCGAGTTCATGCGGCCGCCCTGGTTCCCGGTGCGGCTCGAGGTCTGCAAGGCCAATCTGGACTGCCGCGACTTCCGCGCCGGCGACGTGCTGAGGCCGCGGCCCGGCATCGTGCTGCGCACTGGCAGCCTCAACCATCCGGGCGGCGCGATCGGCTACCGGGTCGAATGGGGCGGCCGCGCGGTGGCGGTGATCACCGACACCGAGCACGAGCCCGATCGGCTCGACCCGACGGTGCTGGAGCTGATCGAGGCGGCCGACCTGGTCATCTACGACTGCACCTATACCGACGAGGAGATGCAGCGGAAGCGCGGCTACGGGCACTCCACCTGGCAGGAGGGCGTGCGCCTCTGCGAGGCGGCGGGCGCCAAGCGGCTGGCGCTGTTCCACCACGATCCGGCGCGCACCGATGCCGATCTCAGCGCCATCGAGGGGGCGGCGGTCGAGCGCTTCCCGGGGGCTTTCGCGGCGCGCGACGGCCAGGTGCTGGAGTTCAAGCGCAAGCGCGTCAAGGCCTAGCGGTCGCTGGCAGAGCACGCGTGCGCGAGCGCCAGCGGGCGGCAGGGTGGCCGGCGGTGGCGGCGAAGGCGTCCTCCAGGAAGCGCCAGCAGGCCTCGTCATGGACCAGGTGATGGCCGAGCAGGCCGACCGGCGCCGGCTCCAGCCCGCTCCAGCTGGCCGACGATGTCGGCCACCAGCGCGGCGGGGTCGCGGCAGCTGCGCGTGCCGTGCCAGTCGATGATGTCCACCGTCGCGTTGAGCACTCGCCAGCGGCGCCGGCCTGGCCGGCCCGAAGGTCGACAGCGCCTCGAAGCCCAGTCCGGCAAGGCATCGACCAGCCCCGGATCGATGCGGTTCCAGGGCGGAACGAGCATCGGCAGGAGCGTCTCGCCGTGGAGGTCGCCGAGATGTGTCGAAGGCCGCGCGCCAGCTCGGCCAGGACCACGGCGCGGGGACGGTGCAGGCCCGAGCTCCTGCTTCTTCTCGTGCGGCGGCGCGTGGTTGGCGTGCGACCAGCCATGCACGGCGACGTCGACGTCGGGCTGGCCGGCCAGGCGCTCGGCGAGCGGCTCGCCGCTTTTGGAAGGGATCACCGCGAGCGTCAGCGGCACGCCGTGACTTGCCGTCATGGTCAGCAAGCGGTCGAGCGCCGCGGTCGGCGCCACCGCATCGTCGTCGCGCAGCCAGAAATCGGCGGCGCGGCCGGCATCGGCAAGCCGGTCGAGCGCGTCCCGCAAGGGCTGCCAGGTCGGATGCTCGCCTCATCGACCCACCGCTTCGGCGAGGATGGCGTCGAGCCGCAGCGCCGCGGCATCGAGCGAATGCTCGGCGAGCACGACGCGGCGCGCCGCCGCGCCCATCGCACGGCACCGCAGGGGATCGCCAGGAGCGAAGCCACGGCGGCGGCAAAGGCGGCGGCGTCGCCCTCGGGCGCCAGCGAGCCCGGTCGCGCCGTCGCGCACCACTTCCGGCACGCCGGCCACCCGTTCGGCAACCACCGGCAGGCCGGCGGCCTGCGCCTCCAGATAGGCCAGCCCATAGGCCTCGCCGCGCCCCGGCCAGACGTAGAGGTCGCGCAGCGGCCAGTGTTGCGGGCATCGCTTCGGGCGGCCGTTCGCCCAGCCAGTCGACGCTCGCCGGGCAGGACGGCAAGCGCCGCGTGGACGTCGCTCCGCGGCCGGGCCGTCGCCCACCACGGTGAGCGTCCAGGACCGGTCGACGATGCGCGAGCAGCGCTTCCGCGAGCACGCGATAGCTGTCGAGCTTGTCGCCCGGCCGCATCATGGCAACCGCGATCAGCGCGCCGGGGTCGCGCTCAGCGTCGCCAGCCGATGCGAAGGGCGCAGCGTCGATGAACGGCGGCAGCGTCGCAAGGCTGATCGGCCGCCGAGCGACCTCCAGCCCGCGCCGGTCGCGGGCCGTCAGGCATATGTTGACCGCAGCGCCGGCCAGGCCCGTCCGCCATATCGGCCTGGGTCTCGGCGCCATGCCCCGACGCCGCGCCGCGCCGAGTACGATGCCTCGGCGGTCACATAGGGGATGCCCGAACCGCGGCGGCGAGCGCCGGCCCCAGCAAGTCGGGCGACTTGTAGTAGGGATGGTAGGTAAACCAGAGGTCGGGCCGGCCGTCGGCCCGCCCACAGCGCCTCGATGCGCGACCGCTTCAGCGTCGGCCGCCCGGCGGATCGCGGCATAGTGCGCGGCATCGGGCTCGGCGCAGAAGCTGCGCAACTCGGAGGCCAGCGACACCTGGTGACCCGCCGTCTCCAGCGCACGGATCGAGGAGCCGCGCCATCTGGCGGTCGCCGGAGGGCACCGGGTGGTCGGGCGATTTGAGCGGGGCGTAGAAGGCGATGCGCATGGGCGGCCCGAGCCTATCGGGCGAAAGGCCGCATCCTAGTCAATTTCGAATCGTAACCGGCGTGACCGGCAAATGTGCTACGCCATGGCCATGGACCAGACCGCCCTGCCATGCCTCCGTTCTCGACGACGTTCCCGTCTCACCGCGGTTCGAGGGCGTGGCCGACATCGCGGCAACTATCGGCCGCTGCCCGACGACTGGGCGCTGGCGACCGCCGACATCGTCGGGTCGACCAAGGCGATCGCCGACGGCCGCTACAAGGCCGTCAACATGGCCGGCGCCAGCGTGATCTCGGCCTTGCTCAACGGCCTCGGCCGCCGCGACCTGCCATTCGTCTTCGGCGGCGACGGGGCGCTTGTCGCCCTGCCCGGCGGCGCTTGCTGAGGCGGCGACAGGGCTCTGTCGGCCGTGCAGGCCTGGGTCGCCGACGAACTCGAGCTGACCCTGCGGGCGGCGATCGTGCCGCTCGCCGACATCACGCGCAAGCGGCCTCGACGTGCGGGTCGCCCGCTTCCAGGCCTCGCGACCGAGGTCACCTACGCCATGTTCGCCGGTGGCGGCGCCAGCTGGGCCGAGGCCGAGATGAAGGCCGGCCGCTACCGGATCGAGCCCGCGCCCTGCCGGCACGCGGCCCGACCTGACCGGGCTCTCCTGCCGCTGGAACCCGATCGAGTCGCGGCGGGCGAGATCGTCTCGATCATCGCCGTGCCGACCGGCCGCCGACAGCCTGCCGGCCTTCCAGGCGCTGGTCGGCAGACATCATCGCGCTGGCGGCGGAGGCAGAGCGCGGCGGCCATCCGGTGCCGCTTGACGGGCCGGAGTACAGCTTCCCGCCGCCGGGGCTGGCGATGGAGGCGGCGCGCGGTCGCGCCGCCGGGCAAGCGCCTGTGGCCGCGGCTGTCGATCCTCGCCCAAATGGTGATCGTGCTCATTTCCGACCGCCTGCACGGCTGAAGCCGTTCGGCTTCGACGCCGAGGTCTACAAGCGCGACACGGCCAGAATTCCGACTTCCGCAAGTTCGACGACGGGCTCAAGATGACGCTCGACGTCGACGCCTCGGTGCTGGAACGCATCGAGCGCGGCTGGCGGCCGCCGAACGCGACGGCGTCGCGCGATTCGGCCTGCATCGCCAGGATTCGGCGCTGATGACCTGCCTCGTCGCCTCGCCGATGCAACGCAACCACGTGCACTTCATCGACGGCGCCGCCGGCGGCTACGCCATGGCGGCGGCGGCGCTCAAGGCAAAGGCGTCGTAAAGGTCCTCGCCGGCCCGGCGAAGGGCGGCATTCACCATGCCCGGCGACCTGCCGCTTCGGCCAGTCTTGCATCGCTTCCTTCAGACCCCACTTTGGTAGGTTCGCCCGGGGCTTGGAGTTTCAGTCGACGGGTTCAGGGAGCTCGAGGGCTGGCCGCGTCGTCTACACGCGAAGTCCGGCCGTACGTGCGGAGCGTCATGGACAGCACACGATCCGACATTTCCGATATCCTGATGGACAAGGTCGCCGACTGGCTGACCCAGTCCTCGCTCGCCGGCGACGACCTCGAAACGATGGTGCGCGGCTTCTGCGAGCGGCTGGCAGCCGCCGGCCTGCCGCTGCGTCCGGGTCCATCTGAGCTTTTCCATGCTGCATCCGCTCTATGACGCGCTCGGCTTCACCTGGGAGCGCGGCCGCGGCATGGAGGTCGAGGGCTTCCGCACAGGCCACGGCGAGCTGCGTCGGACCGGTTCCTGCAAAGCCCCTATTTCTATCTGCTCAACAACAAGCTCGACCATCTGCGCCGCCGCATCGACCCGACGCGCCGTCGGAATTTCCCGATCTTCGACGACCTCAAGGCAATGGGCGTCACCGACTATCTCGCCTTCGTGCACTCCGTTCGGCGGAATTCGAGCCAGGGCATGATGGGCTCCTGGGCGACCGACGCGCCGGCGGCTTCAGCGACGAGCGTCATCGCCGCGCTGCTGCGCATCCAGAACCATCTCGCCGTCGCCGCCAAGATGGCGGTGCTCAGCAAGCTCGCCGACAACATGCTGACCACCTATCTCGGCGGCGATGCCGGCAAGCGCGTGCTGAGCGGCCAGATCAAGCGCGGCGACGGCGAAACGATCCGCGCGGCCCTGGTGATGGCCGACATGCGCGGCTCGACCGAGCTCGCCGAGAAGGCCGGCCGCGAAGGTCTACATCGACACGCTCAACCAGTTCTTCGACGCGATCGCCGCGCCGTTCAACCGGAGCGGCGGCCAGATCCTGAGCTTCCTCGGCGATGGCTTTCTCGCCGTCTATCCCTGCGACCGGCACCGCGAGCCGTCCGAGGTCGCCTGCCAGGCCGGCGCTGGCGGCCGCATTCAAGGCCAGTGCCCGCATGGCGCGAGCTCAATGACCAACGGCGACGCAGACGGGCCTGCGCGATATCGGCTACGGCATCGGCCTGCATGTCGGCAATGTCATGTTCGGCAATGTCGGGCTCAAGGACCGGCTGACCTTCTCGGCCTTCGGCGTCGGCGGTCAACGAGGTGCAGCGCCTGCAGGACCTGACCAAGAAATATCCGCAACCGTCATCGCCAGCGAGGCCTTCGCCACCTATTGCGGCGGCGACTGGGCGACGCTCGGCAAGGAGAAGCTGCGCGGCGTCGAAGCAGAAGCTGACGGTGCTGTCGCCCGGACATGTCGACATGCCGGTTCGAGCGAAGACGGCCGATGGAGATCGACCTATGACCGGATCTCGGAAGCAGAACAGGTCATGCTGCTGCACCGCAACGCACGCCGGCAGAACCGACGCTGCCGGGCCAAGAATGTCTGCAATGACGAAGGCAATCGCGATCGCGGCATGGTGCTGGCGTCGCGGCCTGTTCATGCGCGGAGGCGATCGCGCGGCCGCCGCATCGCAGGTGCTTCTCGACAGTTTCGACGGCCCGGATTTCTCCGAGGAGGGCGGGCTCTACTACAAGAAGAATTTCGAGCAGAGCGCCGGCACCGTCGAATTCCAGAAGGACGTGACGCGCAACGGCGGCGGCGCGCTGAAGCTCAGCGTCAAGCCGCTCTGCCGGCGACAACGCGACGGCTGCAGCGAGCGGGCGGAAATCTGGGAAAAGACCGAGCTGCGCGTGCCCTATGACCAGGGCGTCTGGTACGGCTTCGCGGTCAAATTCGCCGACCCCATTCCCGCACGACGACCACCGCTATCTGATCGCCCAGTGGAAGCGCGAGATCGATCCCGGGCGCCGAGGGCGATTTCAGTCCGTTCCTGGCGCTGCGGCTGAGCAACGGCAAGCTGTTCGCCACCGTCGAGACCAACTATCTTCGCGCCGAGCTCGCAGGAGCGCCGAGGGCACGCCGGCCGGCTGCGCGGCCGGCGAGACGCCGGTCTGGCTGCGGCCCGAAACCAACCAGATGCGCGCGCTGGTGGCGACCGACGGCAGACTGGGCACCGGAGGACGGCGCGCTCTTCAACGCCTGCACCGACGGATCACACGTCACCGACCGCGGCAACAAGCTGCCGACGCCGGATTCGGGCTGGATCGATTTCGCCATCTATCACCAAGCCAGGCCCCGACGGCACCGGCCATATCGAGATTTTCGCCAACGGCAAATGGATCGTCACGGTCAAGGGCCATATCGGCCATGCCGACAAGGGCCTCGGCAAGAACCAGTATTTCAAGTTCGGACCCTACCGGGCCGCGCACACGACCGAATGGACGCTCTACTACGACGATTTCCGCCGCTCGCCGAACTGCGCCGATGTGCTGGCGGAGGCGCCCTGCCCGTCGCCGTAGCCCAAGTTGGTCACAACGCCGTCGGCGTCACCTCATGCAATGACTTGCGTCCTACGGCATGGTATTGCCGATCGGTCGGTAGCTGTCGCCACAGCGGGCGTATGATGCCTGGGGGCGCAGAAGCTGCATGGGCGGATGGAAGGCAAGGAATCAGGCGTCGGCGATCTGCTGCGGATCGAGGATCTCGGCATCTCGTTCGCGATGCTCGGCGGGCCGATTCGATGCCGTAAGGAGCGCGAGTTTCCGCGTCCTGCCGGGCAAGGTGACGGCGCTGGTCGGCGAATCCGGTTCCGGCAAATCGGTGATCAGCCAGGCGATCATGGGAATTCTGCCGCAACACGGCGCAAGTGCCGGCGGCCGCATTCTGTTCACACGATCCCGAAGCACCGGGCGAGACCAGTCGATCTCCTGCAACTGCCGCGCGACGGCGCACGAAATCCGCGCGCTGCGCGGCAGCCGCATCGGCATGATCTTCCAGGAGCCGATGACCTCGCTGTCGCCGCTCCACACGATCGGCAACCAGATCGGCGAAGTCGCTGCAGATCCATGACGCCGATGTCGAGCAGCCGAGGAGCGCGCGCGCGCACCGAGGAGATGCTGGGCCTCGTCGGCTTTCCCAGACCCGCACGCGCGCCTACGACATGTATCCGTTCGAGCTTTCGGGCGGGCTGCGGCAGCGCGCGATGATCGCCATGGCGCTGATCTGCCGCCCGGCCCTGCTGATCGCCGACGAGCCGACGACCGCGCTCGACGTGACGATCCAGGCGCAGATCCTGCAGCTGCTGCGCGATCTGCAGGACAAGCTCAACATGGCGATGCTGCTGATCACCCATGATCTCGGCGTCGTCGCCAATGTCGCCGACGAGGTGGTGGTGATCTATCACGGCGAGATCATGGAGGCCGGCACCGTCGACGACATCTTCCGCCGGCCCGACGCACCCCTATCTCAAGGGCGCTGATGGCGGCGGTGCCGCATTTCGACATGAAGCCCGGCGAGCGGCTGAAGGCGCTTGCGCGAAGTGCCGCGTCAACGTCGAGAACCTGCTCGGGCAAGCGGACAAGCGCCGACGAGCCGGGCGGAAGCCGAGGCTGCTGCTTGTCGGTGCGCGATCTCACCAAGATCTTCACGACCCGCAAATCCGGCTGGTTCGGCAAGGGCGACGACACCGCCGGTCCGCGCCGTCGATGGCGTCAGCTTCGACATCAGGCGCGGCGAATGCCTCGGGCTGGTCGGCGAAAGCGGCTGCGGCAAGACCACGGTCAGCAAGATCCTCATGCGCGCGGTGACGCCGGATGCGGGCACGGTCATCTTCAACGGCGACGACGGCCCGATCGACGTGCTGGAGCGCCGGAGGGCAGCGAGCTGCAAGACGCTGCGCACGAAGATCCAGATGGTGTTCCAGGATCCGGTCTCGCTCGCTGTCCCCGCGCATGACGGTCCAGAACATCCTGCGCGAGCCGCTGGAGATCCATGACCGCGGCGATGCCAGCTCCGCGCCAGGCAAAGGTCAGCGCGCTGATGCGAGGCGGTCGGGCTCGACCGCGCGCTTCTCAACCGCTATCCGCACAGTTTTTCCGGCGGCCAGCGCCAGCGCATCGGCATCGCGCGCGCCCTGGCGCTCGGCCCCGATCTGCTGATCTGCGACGAGCCGGTCTCCGCGCTCGACGTTTCGGTCCAGGCGCAGATCCTCAACCTTCTCAAGGATCTGCAGAAGGAACTTGGGCTCACCTATCTGTTCATTTCGCACAATCTGGCGGTCGTCGACTACATGGCCGACCGCATCGCGGTGATGTGCGCCGGCCGCATCGTCGAGCTCGCGCCGCGCGAGATCGCTGCTGCGCAAGCCGGTTCATCCCTATACGCGCGTCGCTGCTGGCGGCCGTGCCCTTTCCCGACCTCGACCGGCCGCTCGACTTCGAGACGCTGCAAGATCAGCGGCGCCTCCGACACGCAGCGCCTGGGGCGCCGCAGTTCCGCGACGATGGGCGACGAGGACGCGCTGGCGCCGGCCGATCTCGGCGACGGCCATTTTGTGCTGGCGCGCCGCATCGCCGACGCGAGGGAGCTGCGGCCATGATCAACGCGTCGCACAGTCCTTGGCGCTGATGGCATGCCGCGCTTGCCCCGGCGCGTCTGCGAGCAGCCGCCGGCCTCGAGCCGGACGTTCTTCAGCGACCGAGCTCGAGGCAGGCGAGCTGCCGCCGCTCGCCGACGCGCCTGCCCAAGCGCGCCGCGCGTCATCGAACGTCGCGGCAATGGGGCGCTACGCCGGGCGGCTATGGCGGCGACGTGCGCATGCTCGATCGGCGGCCAGAAGGACATCCGCCTGATGACGATCTACGGCTATGCGCGGCTCGTCGGCTATGACGAGAAGCTCGAGCTTCACGCCCGACATCCTCGAAAGCTACGAGGTCGACGAGGACCGCATCTTCACCTTCAAGATGCGCGAAGGCCACAAATGGTCGGACGGCAGCCCGCTGACGGCGGAGGATTTCCGCTATTGCTGGGAGGACGTGCTGATCAACGAGGACCTGTCGTCCGGCGGCCTGCCGCGCGACCTGCTCGCCGACGGCAAGCCGCCGCGCTTCGAAATCGTCGACCAACTGACCGTTCGCTACACCTGGGACGGCGCCGAATCCCGATTTCCTGCCCAGCCTCGCCGCCGCCGCAGCCGCTCGGCCTGGTCGCTGCCGGCCGCACTATCTCAAGCAATTCCACAAGAAGTACCAGGACGAGGACAAGCTCGAGGAGCTGATGAAGAAGAACAAGGCCAAGAAGTGGACGGCCCTGCACATCGCATGGCGCGCCAGTACCGCCCGGAAAATCCCGAGCTGCCGACGCTCGACCCGTGGCGCAACACGACCGCGCCGCCGGCCGAACAGTTCGTCTTCGAGCGCAATCCTTTCTTCCACCGGGTCGACGAGAACGGCCTGCAGCTGCCCTATATCGACCGGTTCATCCTCAATGTCAGTTCGTCGTCGATCATCCCGGCCAAGACCGGCGCCGGCGAAAGCGACCTGCAGGCGACCGGCATCGATTTCGCCGACTACACCTTCCTCAAGGACGCCGAGAAGCGCTATCCGGTCAAGGTCAGCCTCTGGAAGCGCACGCCAGGGCTCGCGGTTCGCGCTGCTGCCCAATCTCAACTTGCGACGATCCGGCTGGCGCAAGCTGTCTCCAGGATGTGCGCTTCCGGCGCGCGCTGTCGCTGGCCATCGACCGCGAGCGAGATCAACATGGCGGTGTTCTTCGGCCTGGGCAAGGAAAGCGCCGACACCGTGCTGCCGGAAAGCCCGCTCTACCAGCCGGAATTTGCCGAAGCCTGGATCGCCCACGATCCGGACCAGGCCAATGCGCTGCTCGACGAGATCGGGCCTCGACAAGCGCGACGACGACGGCTTCCGCCTGCTGCCCGACGGCCGCGCGGCGCAGATCATCGTCGAGACGGCCGGCGAAAGCACGCTCGAAACCGACGTGCTCGAACTGGTCGACCGATCACTGGCGCAAGGTCGGATCGCGCTCTTCATCCGCACCTCGCAGCGCGACGTGTTCCGCAGCCGGGCCATGGCGGCCAGATCATGATGTCGATGTGGTCGGGCATCGACAATGGCGTCCCGACCGCCGACATGAATCCCGGCGAGCTGGCGCCGACGGCCGACGACCAGCTGCAATGGCCGCTCTGGGGCATCCTACTACGAATCGCAACGGCCAGCGTGGGCGAGCCGCCCGACCTGCCCGAGGCGGCGCGAGCTGGTCGAGCTGCTCAAGCAAGTGGCGAGCGTCCGGCGACGACGGCCGAGCGGACCGAGGTCTGGACCGAGATGCTCGGCATCTACACCGACCAGGTGTTCTCGATCGGCATCGTCAACGCCACGCTGCAGCCGGTGCTGGCGACCGCGCAGGCTGAAGAACGTGCCGGACGAAGGCGCTCTACGGCTTCGACCCCACCTGCTATTTCGGCGTCTACATGCCCGATACCTTCTGGCTGGACGGGGAGGCCAGAGCGTGCTGCGATACATTCTCTGGCGCATCGCCGTGATGGTCCCGACGCTGCTGATCATCTCGGCGCTGGTCTTCACCATCATCGAACTGCCGCCCGGCGACTATTTCGAGAGCTATGTCGCCGAACTCAGGCGCGCAGGGCGAAGGCGTCGACATGGACCAGCTCGAAGCGCTGCGGGCCGAATATGGTTTCGACAAGCCGCCGGTGATCCGCTACTTCTACTGGGTCGCCGGCATGCTGCAGGGCGATTTCGGCTATTCCTTCGAATACCAGCTGCCGGTCACCGACGTGGTCGGCGACCGGCTGTGGCTGACCGTCCTGGTCTCCTTCGTCACCATCATCTTCACCTGGCTCGATCGCCTTTCCGATCGGCATCTATTCGGCGACGCACCAGTATAGCTGGGGCGACTACGGCCTGACCTTCCTCGGGCTGCTCGGCATCGCCATCCCGAACTTCATGCTGGCGCTGATCCTCATGTATTTCGCCAACATCTGGTTCGGCACCTCGATCGGCCACCTGATGGACCAGAAATTCCTCGGCGAGCCGATGAGCTGGGCCAAGGCCAAGTCGATCCTCGAGCATCTCTGGATTCCGGTGATCATCGTCGGCACGGCGGGCACCGCCGGCATGATCCGGCGGCTGAGCGCCAATCTGCTCGACGAGCTGCAGAAGCAATATGTCATGACGGCGCGCGCCAAGGGCCTGCATCCCTTCAAGGACGCTGGTCAAATATCCGCTGCGCATGTCGCTCAACTTCTTCATCTCCGACATCGGATCGATCCTGCCGGCGATCATCTCGGGCGCCGAAATCACCGCGATCGTGCTGTCGCTCGAAACGACCGGCCCGATGCTGATCAAGGCGCTGCAGAGCCAGGACATGTATCTCGCCGGCTCATTCCTGATGTTCCTGGCCTTCCTGACGGTGATCGGCGTGCTGATTTCCGATCTGGCGCTGGCCGTGCTCGACCCGCGCATCCGGCTGCAGGGCGGCAGCACCAAATGAACCCGCCGCTGCCGCCCATGAAGTCGCCATTGCCGGAGCCGGGCGCGCCGCTCGGCCACTTCGTCTCGGCCGCGCCGTTCGATCCGCTGTCGGTCGAGGCGATGACGGAGGAGCAGTCCCGCGTCTACCAGGCCTCGCAGCTCAGGCTGATGTGGTGGAAGTTCAAGCGCCACAGGCTGGCGCTGGCCTCGGCGATCTTCCTCGGCCTGCTCTACCTGATGATCCTGTTCTGCGAGTTCCTGGCGCCCTACAATCTGCACACGCGCAACATGGACTTCATCTATGCGCCGCCGCAGCGCGTGCATCTCTTCCACGAGGGCAGCTTCGTCGGGCCGTTCGTCTACGGGCGGGAGATGACGCTCGACATGGACACGCTCAAGCGCAACTATTCGCGACACCGACGAGGTGCAGAAGCTGCGCTTCTTCTGCCGCGGCGACCCCTACCACTTCTGGGGCCTGTGGAAAGCCGACTTCCATTTGGTCTGCCCGGCCGAAGACGGCCAGTTCTTCGCGCTCGGCACCGACCGGCTGGGCCGCGACGTGCTGTCGCGGATCATCTACGGCGCGCGCATTTCGCTGACCATCGGGCTGATCGGCATCACCTTCTCCTTCATCCTCGGCATCGTCATCGGCGGGCTTGCCGGCTATCACGGCGGCATGTTCGACCTGATCGTGCAGCGCATCATCGAAGTGCTGCAGTCGATCCCGTCGATCCCGCTGTGGATGGCGCTGGCGGCGATCATGCCGGTGACCTGGAGCCCGATCCTCATCTATTTCGGCATCACGATGATCCTCGGCCTGCTCGACTGGACGGGGCTGGCGCGGGCGGTGCGCTCGAAGCTGCTGGCGCTGCGCGAGGAGGACTACGTGCTTGCCGCGCAGCTGATGGGCGCGCGGCCGAGCCGCATCATCGGGCGGCACCTGATCCCGGGCTTCATGTCGCATCTGATCGCCACGGCGACGATCGCGATTCCCGGCATGATCCTGGGCGAGACGGCGCTGTCCTTCCTCGGCCTGGGCCTCAGGCCGCCGATCACCAGCTGGGGCATCCTGCTCACCGAGGCGCGGGGGGTCAGCGTGATCGCCTTCTATCCCTGGCTGCTGTTCCCGATGATCCCGGTGATCCTGGTGATCCTCGCCTTCAATTTCATGGGCGACGGGCTGCGCGACGCGGCGGATCCCTACAAGTGAGCTTCGCGTCCGCGTGAGCCGACTGGACAGCTTCATCCGGCGCATCACCGCCCAGCGCAACGTGCTCAACGCGGTGACGGCCGAGATCGAGGGGCTGGACGGGCCTGTCCTGGAGCTCGGGCTGGGCAACGGCCGGACCTTCGACCATCTGCGGGAGAAGCTGCCGGACGCCGCATCATCGCCTTCGACCGCGTGGCTGCGGCGCACCGCCTGTCCATGCCGGAGCCCGACGACCTGGTGCTGGGCGACATCCGCGAGACGGCCACCGGCGATGATCGGCATCGGCGCGGCGCTGGTGCATGCCGACATCGGCACCGGCTACGAGGAGGTCGACGCGCAGACGCTGACCTGGCTGCCCGACCTGGTCGCCGCGGCTGCTGCGCCCCGCAGGCATTGTGGCCAGCGGCCTGCCGCTCGAACATCCTGCGCTGGCGCCGCAGAAGCTGCCGCCCCAGTGCCGCAGGGAACGCTATTTCCTCTACCGGCGCCTGCCTCTTGTTTAAGGGATCGTAAAGACCGGCATCTCGCGCTCGATGCCGCGCAGCGAGGCATTGTGCGAGACCGGCCGCAGCGCCCGCGCTGGAGCAGATCAGCGGCCTTGCGTGTCGTCGACGACGGCGCCGGTGACGAAGATCGCCTGCGAGTCGGCAGATCCTGCACCCGGGAGGCGATGTTGACGGTCTGGCCGAAATAGTCCTGCCGTTCGTTCATGGTGACGGCGATGCACGGCCCGGCATGGACGCCGATCTTCAGCATCAGGTCCTCGCGGCCGCTCTTGCTCGTTGAGGTCGCGCATCGCCTCGCGCATCCTGAAGCGCCGCGGCGATCGCCCGGTCGGGCGTCGGGAACGTCGCCATGACCGCATCGCCGATGGTCTTGACCACCGCGCCGGCTTCGGCCGCGACGATCTCGTTGCAGCACCTGGAAATGCGCGCGCACGATGTCGAAGGCGACGAGGTCGCCGACCCGTTCGTAGAGCGCGGTCGAAGCCGCTGAGATCGGTGAACAGGAAGGTCAGGCTGGTGATCTTCAGCCGCTGGTCGACGTCGAGCGTGTCGGTCCGGTAGAGGTCGCGGAACGTCTGGTTGGTGAGCAGCCGCTTGGCGGTCAGGAACGGCCGCCGCTTGCCCAGCATATCGTGCAGCGCGTCGCCGGCGACGCAGACCGTCGGCAGCACGCGGGCGTCGGTGCGGTTCTCGAGCGCGATGCGCAGCGGTCCCGGCCGCATTTCCAGGGTCTGGCTGTGCAGTTGGTCGCGGTCGATAGACGAGCGACAGGCTCTGCCGCTCGCGCGTCGGCTCGCCCTTGACGTCGATAACTGGACGCAATGCGTCACCGGCTCGAAGATGATGATGAACTCCGCCGGCAGCTGCAGCGAGAGAACGTCCCTTTCTCGCCGGCGCGGCAGCTCGACGTAGTCGAGCACGAAAGCTGTCGATCAGCGTCTTGAAGTCGTCTCGTCCGGCAGATCGACGCCGGATCCCCAGTAGATCTGCCGGAAATACTCGCCGACCGGCAGGTCGTCGGGCTGTGCGCGGCGATCCTGCGAACCCGCGGACTGACGGTGAAGGTCACCTCGACCATCTCGTCGAGCGTCGGCGCAGTAGCCTGCCTGCGCACAACGCGCAGACATATTCGTCCTTCTGGACCGTCTTCAGCGTGGCGTTGGAGTCGAGCACGCCGCCGCAGCCCGGGCAAAGCACGTTCCACGACATGTCGAACATGCCGATCTGTGCGGCATGCAGGAAAGCCGCGATGGTGCGCTCCTCGTCGAGCCCGTGCCTGGCGGCGAAGGCGAGCGCGTTGATGCGGCAAAGATGGTGATCCGGCCCTTTCGCCACCAGCGTCTCGATTGCGTCGATGGCGGCGGGATCGACGTCGGTGACGTCACGCAAGAGCGAGAAAAGGTCGATGTCTGCGGTCATGGCCGAACCTCAGGGGGCTGGACAGAGCACGGCACCCGCCGCCGGCGAGCGACGGCGGCTCCGGTCTTGCGCGCAATCTATACCCCAGTCGCGGGCTCGACACCTCCCGAAACGCGCGGGTGGCTTCACGTCTCCTGACATTTCCCGTGAGGCGCCGCCGTCGAGGGCGGTCAGCCCGAGGGCAAGCGGAAGAAATGCGGCACGGTGTGGAGCGCCGGGCCGCCCGCGCCGGCGGGCGCCGGCATCTCCAGCATGAGCTCCCGGTCGATGCGGCCGAACAGGGCAAGCGCCTGGCGACGGCAGACCTCGTCGCCCTCGGTGCTGCAGAGATAGGCCCCGCCGCGCGGGCGATGTCCTCGGCCGTACCCAGGGCGTCAGTGCCAGCGAGGCTTGTTGGATCGCATAGGGGCGGTCAGTCGCGTAGAAGGCGGCAGCTTGGCGATCATGCCATCGCCCGCCGCGATGGCGAGCGCTTTGCCGGTGGCGCGGTGCCACTCGTCTGGACGGCATCGGCGATGCGGTCGACCGGCAGCGCGCGGCGCCGCGGGCGTAGCCGATGTACGCCGCTCATCAGCGGCGAAGCCGCAGCAACGCCGCGGTGTAGATGGCGAGCGCGATCAGCGCCCGATCGAGCCGCAACGGCCCAGGTGCGGGCGCCAGCAGGGCTACCAGCAGAAGCGGGATGAAGACGAAGAAGGGGATGGACCACAAGGAGGAAAGCTCGGCGTTGAGGACGAGCCCAAGCACCAAGGTGAGCGCCGCGGGCACCAGGCTGCCGCAATCAGCGCCCGCCCGCCGACGCTGCCCGTCAGCGCCTGCCAGCCGCGGCCGAGCTCGGCGCGGCGGGGAAAGCGCGGTACGGCAAGAAGCAGAGGATCAGCGCCGGAACCATGTAGAGGAGCATGGCGGGGAAGAATTCGGCGGCATCGACAAGGGTGTCGGCCCAGCTGCCGGTGCCCTGCTCGGCGGCGTAGCGGACGGTGAGAAAGTCGGTGTGGACCATCCACAGCGCGTGCGGCCCGACCGTCGCCGCAAAGGCAAGCAGCGCGACGAAGGGCAGCCTGGTCGCCCAGAGCGGACGTGCCTCGCGATCGAAAAGCGCATGCGTCGCCAGCGCCGCCAGGAGCAGCACCGAGTGGTACTTGGCCAGGATCGCCAGCCCGGCGAAAACGCCGAGGAGAAGGCGTCGAACGTCGAGCGGCGTTCGAAGAGGCGGAGATAAAGCAGAAATGTCAGTGCCCACAGCGGCACCATGGCCGAAGTGGCGTTGTAGTTCTGCGCCAGGAAGGTCAGCGGCGGCAGGAAGAAGGCGGCGATGAGGATGAGCAGCTGGCGCGGGCGGTCGAAGAAGCGCGTTGCGATGCGCCACATGGCAAGCAGCGCCAGCGCGATGCTGGTCATGGAGAGCAGGTAGTAAGCCGCCTCGTTGCGCGGGAAGACCAGAAAACCAGGCGGCGGTCAGCCAGGCGAAGAAGGGCGGATGCTTGTAGTAGCCGAACTGCCAGCCGATGCCCCAGGCAAGTTCTCGACCATGTCGCCGAAGGTGTCGAGATTGTAGGTGCTGACGACGGCGCGCAGCGTCCAAAAGGCGACGAAGGCGGCGACGAGCAGCGCCACCGGCAGCGCGACCGGGCCGGTCGCGGTCTTGCCTTGCAAGGTGGACGTCGGCTGCAGCGGCACGGGCCTCTTGCCTCCCGGCGACAGCGGTGGAGGGCGGCAGGCCGGTCACCGAGGCTCCGGCCAGCCGCGCCCGGTCAGGAAGAACCGGTCAGCGCGAGTAGAACTCGACGACCAGGTTCGGCTCCATCTGGACGGCGAACGGGACGTCCGACAGGCCGGGCACGCGCGCGAAGGTCGCAGTCATCTTGGAGTGATCGGCGTCGATGTAGTCCGGCACGTCGCGCTCGGCGAGCTGCACGGACTCCAGCACCGAGACGAGCTGCTTCGACTTTTCCTGCACCTCGATCACGTCGCCCGGCTTGCAGCGGTAGGACCCGATGTTGACCCGGCGGCCGTTCACCTTGACATGCCCGTGATTGACGAACTGCCGCGCCGCGAAGATCGTCGGCACGAATTTGGCGCGGTAGACGATGGCGTCGAGACGCGATTCCAGAAGGGCGATCAGGTTCTCGGAGGTGTCGCCCTTGCGGCGGTTGGCCTCCTCGTAGACGCTTGCGGAACTGCTTTTCCGACACGTCGCCATAATGGCCCTTGAGCTTCTGCTTGGCGCGAAGCTGCAGGCCGAAATCCGACATCTTGCCCTTGCGGCGCTGACCGTGCTGGCCAGGACCGTACTCACGCTTGTTGACCGGCGACTTGGGGCGGCCCCAGATGTTCTCGCCCAGCCGGCGGTCGATCTTGTACTTCGCGGATTCGCGCTTGCTCATCGCATTCCCTTTCAAAAACGATGCGCCCGCACGCCATGCGGCGCCCGGGCAAAGGAAACGCGCCCTCCTCTGGCCCCTTTCGGAGACCTGACAGGGCCGCCCACGCACGCATTGCGCAACGACCCACGGGACACGTAAACGACAACGCCGGGCATCGCTGCCCGGACGTCGCGGCCTACCTAGTGGGTCGGCGAGGCCCTGTCAAGCGGCGTGCGGCGTCAGCCCTTCTTCTCGGGCAGGCCCTTGCGCTTGGTCTCGGCAAAATCCTCGAGCTGCTTCTCGCTCATCGACTTGTACATGCCTTTCGATGCGCCCTTGAGGTCGCTCTTCTTCGTCTCGCCGCGCTTGGCCGACAGGGCGGCGCCCGCGGCCTTCTGCTGTGCTTTCGACTTGGCCGGCATGGCTTTTTCTCCTTCGCCGTTTCCGACCGGAAACGTTCAGGCAGGAGCCGAGTTCCTCAGCCGCCCGAAAGCGTCAGGCCAAAGCCCTGCATAAGGCGGGCAGTGGCGAAGTCGGGCCGCCCCGAGGTGAAGATCGCGACGTCCGCGCCATGCGGCGCCGCCGGGCCAGCGGCCGGACTGGCGGCCAGCGCCTGGGCGCGGCGGGCGATCGCCTCGGCCGGGTCGAGCCAGTCGACCGGCCACGGTGCCAGGCGCCGGAAGACATTGGCGAGGAAGGGATAATGCGTGCAGGCGAGCACGACGATGTCGGTGCGCCCGCCGTCACTGTTCAACGAAGCAGGGCGCGATCTCGGCGGCGACCGCCGCTCGTCCAGCGGCTCGCCGCGAATATATGCCTCGGCCATGCGGGCGAGCGTCTGGCTGCCGACCAGGCGCACATGGCATTTCGGGGCAAAAGACTGGATCAGATCGCGCGTATAGGCGCGCTTCACCGTGCCCGGCGTCGCCAGCACGGAGACCAGCCCCGAGCGCGTGCGCTCGGCCGCCGGCTTGATCGCCGGCACGGTGCCGACGAAGGGCATATCCGGATAGGCTTGCGCGCAGGTCGCCAAGCACCAGCGTCGAGGCGGTGTTGCAGGCGATGACCGCGATCTCGGGCCGGTGCTCGGCGATGAGGCCGCCGAACAGTGTCGACGATGCGCGCCCTGAGCGCCTCCTCCTCCCATTCGCCATAGGGAAAGCCGGCGTCGTCGGCGATATAGACGAAGCGCCGCTCCGGCATCAGCACGCGCGCCTCGCGCAGCACCGTCAGCCCGCCGATTCCGCTGTCGAACATCAGGATCGGGCCGCTCGGTCATTTCGTCCTCATCGCCTGCCTGGTGCCGCCTCTGCGGTCGGCCGCCGCCTTGCGCCTTCGCGGATAGCCGGCGCCGCGCGGCTCGTCTCGGCGAGAAATAGTCGAGCGAGACAACCACGCCGCGCAGCAGCTTCATTTCCGAGTCCGCAAAGCCCGGCCGTGTGAGCACGCCGCGCAGATTGTCGACCATGTTGCTTCTTCGCGGGCGGGCGGAAATAGCCGCGCGCCTGCAGCGCCTCCTCGAGATGGTCGAACAAGCCCTGCAGCTCGCTCCTTGGAGGCCGGGCGCATGTCGGGGCCGGGAAAGGCCGTGTCGGTCTCGGCCTCCAGACCGGACTTCATCCACTCATAGGACATCAGCAGCACCGCCTGGGCGATATTCAGCGACGCGAAGCCGGGATCGACCGGGAAAGGTGACGATCTCGTCGGCGAGGCTCACTTCGTCATTGTCGAGGCCGAAGCGTTCGCGGCCGAACAGGATGCCGGTCTGCTGGCCGGCCCGCGCGCGAGCCCGCAGCATGCGCGCCGCCTCGACGGGGCCGCGCACCGGCTTGAAGCCGTCGCGCTCGCGCGCCGTCGTGGCATAGACGAAATTCAGGTCCTCGATCGCCGCGCCGAGGGTCGTCGAACACCCGTGCCGCGTCGATGACATGGTCGGCGCGGCTCGCCGCGGCGCGCGCCTTGTCGTTCGGCCAGCCGTCGCGGGGATTGACCAGCCGCAGTTCCGCCAGGCCGAAATTGGCCATGGCGCGCGCCACCATGCCGATATTCTCGCCGAGCTGCGGCTCGACCAGAATGATCGCCGGGCCTTCGCCGCGCCGGTCGCTGTCCATTGTGCCTGGCATCGGCACGTCTCTGCCGATGCCGATCGGAACGCAGCTTGCGCTGCACCCGAACGCGACTGCCATACGGGCCTTGCACGCCCGGTTGCAAGGCGATCGCCGGCGCGGCGACAGGCCCGCGCCAGTCCAGAACGAGGCAGGTTCCATGGCGAAGATCAAGGTGCAGAATCCCGTCGTCGAGCTCGACGGCGACGAGATGACCCGCATCATCTGGCAGTTGATCAAGGACAAGCTGATCCACCCCTATCTCGACATCGACCTCGACTATTACGACCTCGGCATCGAGCACCGCGACGCCACCGACGACCAGGTCACGATCGACGCCGCCAACGCGATCAAGCAATACGGCGTCGGCGTCAAATGCGCCACCATCACGCCCGACGAGGAGCGCGTGAAGGAATTCGACCTCAAGAAGATGTGGAAGTCGCCCAACGGCACGATCCGCAACATCCTCGGCGGCGTCATCTTCCGCGAGCCGATCATCTGCAAGAACGTGCCGCGCCTGGTGCCGGGCTGGACCAAGCCGATCATCGTCGGCCGCCACGCCTTCGGCGACCAGTACCGCGCCACCGACTTCCGCTTCCCCGGCAAGGGCAAGCTGACGATCAAGTTCGTCGGCGAGGACGGCAAGACGATCGAGCACGAGGTGTTCGACGCGCCCGGCGCCGGCGTCGCCATGGCCATGTACAATCTCGACAATTCGATCCGCGACTTCGCCCGCGCCTCGCTGAACTACGGCCTGCAGCGCGGCTACCCGGTCTATCTCTCGACCAAGAACACCATCCTCAAGGCCTATGACGGCCGCTTCAAGGACATCTTCCAGGAGGTCTTCGACGCCGAGTTCGAGGCCGAGTTCAAGGCGAAGAAGATCACCTACGAGCACCGCCTGATCGACGACATGGTCGCCTCGGCGCTGAAATGGTCGGGCGGCTATGTCTGGGCCTGCAAGAACTACGACGGCGACGTGCAGTCCGACACCGTGGCGCAGGGCTTCGGCTCGCTCGGCCTGATGACCTCGGTGCTGATGACGCCGGACGGCAAGACCGTCGAGGCCGAAGCCGCGCACGGCACCGTGACCCGCCACTATCCGCCAGCACCAGAAGGGCAAGGAGACCTCGACCAACTCGATCGCCTCGATCTTCGCCTGGACGCGCGGCCTCGCCCACCGCGCCAAGCTCGACGACAACGCCGAGCTCGCAGCAGTTTCGCCGAGACGCTGGAGAAGGTCTGCGTCGACACCGTCGAAGTCCGGCTACATGACCAAGGACCTGGCGCTGCTGGTCGGCCCGGACCAGCCCTGGCTGTCGACCACCGGCTTCCTCGACAAGATCGACGAGAACCTGCAGAAGGCGATGGCCTGAGCCCGACCGTCGACCCTTGGATACGCGTAGGATTGCCAGCCCGGCTCCGGCTCGCTACAACTTTTGATTTCGTACGCTAGCCTGTCAAGCATGAGTTGCAGGCGGCAGCTGCTGAGGCGCCTCCTCAAGCCCGCCAGAACCACACCGTCATGCGGCCCGAGCGGCCGCGGATGCGGGTCTCCTGCGGTCCGTCGAGCGCGCCGGCACGGCGGAGCGCGCGTCGGGGCCGGCGGCTTCGAGGAACTCGGCGCTCACCGCCAGGTCGGCCGCGTGGGCGGCCGCCACCTCCATCAGACGGCGGCGACGTTCACCGTGTCGCCCGATCGCGGTGATGTGCAGGTGGCCGGCACCGCCTAGGCGCGAGGCGACGACCGGGCCGAAATGTGCGCCGAGCTTGAAGCCGATGCGCGCCCGGTCGACGAGCGGCAGGCCGTCGAGCCAGGCGCGCGTCTTGCCGACCAGGCCGACGCAGCAGGCGGCCGCATTGGCGGCGTCCTTCGGACCGGGCTCCGGCAGGCCGAAGAGGATCATCGCTCCGTCGCCCGAGAAGCCGGTGATCACGCCGCCGCTACCGACCACCTCGTCGGAGACCATGCCATGGAAGGTGTTGAGCAGCTCGCGCACGGCGACCGGCCCGACCGTCTCGCTGACGCCGGTGAAACCCGAGAGGTCGATGAAGACGACCGCCGCCTCGCAGCGCAGCGGGCTGGCGAGGAAATCGGGATGTCGGCCAGCCAGTCGCCCAGGCCGGGCGCCTGGAACTCGCGCAGCAGCGCGCTCTGGCCGGCGAAATACTGGGCGCGGCGGCGATCCAGCCAGAGCTGCAGCGCGCCGTAGAGGAGCACCGGCGGCACGGCGGCGGCGAGCGGCACGGCGAGGCTCATCCAGATGCCGTTGGCGAAGGCGCCATGTTGAGGGCCAGCCAGCCGACGAGCAGGGCGGCGATCGCGGCCAGCCCGGCCAGGCTGCGCCGCCAGGAGAGCAGCCCGACCACGAGCATCGGCAGCGCCACGGCGAGGACCGCATCGGCAAGCCGCACGGTCCTGTCGCGGCGCAGCCCGTCTCCGGTCAGAAGGTGCGAGACGGCCGTCGAGACCACCTCGACGCCGGGCATCACCGGGTCGAAGGGCGTCGGAAAGACGTCACCGCCGCCGGTCACCGTGGCGCCGATGACGGCGACGCGGTCGCGGACGGAGTCGGCCGGCAGCCGCCCGTCGAGAAGATCGGCGGCGCTGAAGGTGGGGATGGTGCCGCGCGGGCCGTAGAAGGCCAGCGGCAAGAGCTGCCCGATATCGGTGGCGACCGTCCGACCGCCGAGCGCCAGACCGTCCGCCTCGAAAGCCGGGTCGGTTCCCAGCAACAGCACCGCCGCGGTCAGCGGAAATGAGGCCTCGATCCTGTCCCGGCGAGCGAAACAGCATAGGCAGGAAGCGCGGCGTGCCGCTGTCGTCGGTCGACACGTTGACGATGCCGACGGCCGCGGCTTCAGCGAAGCCCGCCATCGGCAGCAGGAATTGGGCCGCCTCGGGCACGCGGGCCAGCGGATCGGCAGCGTCGCCGGCGACGCTCTGCCGGCCGGCAGAGAAGGACGCCGCACCGGCGATCACGCTCGGCCCCTTGCGCAATGCGTCGACGAGGGCCGCATCGCCGGCCGGCTCGCCCCTGTCGAGCAGCAGCATGTCGATGGCGACGACGCGCGGGCCCAGCGCCCGCAAGGCTTCGATCAGGCGCGCCAGCTCGGCGCGCGGAATCGGATAGCTGCCCAGGCGGCGCACGAGCTCGTCGTCGACGGCGACGATGACCACCTTGTCGGGCGGGGTGCGGGCGCCGCGCAAAAGCATGCGCAGGTCGGTCAACGTCGCCTCGACGCGCTCGAGGACGCGGCTGCCGCCGCCCTCATAGTGTCGAATGCCGAGCAGGGCTCCCCAAAGGCCGGCGACCAACAGGGCCAGGAGCGTCGGCAGCGCCCGCCGGCCGATGCCTTTCACTGGCCGAGGCGGGCCAGGAGCGCGGTGGCCCGCGCCCGTCCCCAGCGGCGGACGGTGAGCGGTTCGCTGCCGGGATCGACGTCGACCCCCTCGCCCGCGCCCAGCGTCACCCCGTGGGTGCGGTCGCGGCGCGTGACGGCAACGCTGCCCTCCACCACGAAGACCGAGGTGCGGGTGCCGGCCACGTCGACGGCCCAGCGGGTACCGCGGACCGCGGCGATGGCCTGCGGGGTGAGGACCTCGAAGCCACCGCGCGGGGCGTCGACCAGAATCGCCTTGCTTCGCAGCCGCGCCGCATCGACCGTGCCGTTGCGGTCGCGGTCGAGCAAGGTCACGCTCGCCCCGGCCTCGGTGGTGATGGTGATGCCAGGCCGGCAGCGCAGGACCTGCCGGCCGGTGCCGCCGACGAGCTGGATGGTGCAGCCGGCATTCGACTGGGCGAACCCGGAATCGACCGGCGCCAGCGCGGCGAGGAACGCCAGCGCGGCGCAACGCAACGGACGGGAAAGCAGCTTCATCGCGGTGCCTTTTCGTCGAGAGTGTCCCCAGGCAAGACCAACGGTTGCCTGCTCTAGAGAAGGCCGCCCGGGCCACCGCTGCCGGCCGGGGCCGCCCGCCGGCAACCATCGTCTTCGCGGCCGGAGTGTGGGCGATTTCTCGCCGAACGGCAACGCCATAGCGGCCGTTCCGGCAGTGCTCCCTTCATGTTAGCGGATGAAACGTTGTTGTGACTTGCATCGGCGGAGGAGACGCTTTTAGGTCGCCGGGTTCAGTCCCGCGTCCCGTCCTTCTGTCAGCGTGAGAGCCACCCCATCGAGGAGCCTGGGGCCAGCCGTTTGACGGCGGAAAATTCGTGACGACAAAGCAACGCAGTTCTGGGTAGCGCGTTTACAGGCAGCGATTTCCAGGACGGCGTATTTCGAGGCAAGACGTTTTTCAAGGCAACGTGTTTTTAGGCCGCATTGGAAGTGTCCTCAAACGATGGAGTTGTCTCATGCCTCATGCCGGCACCAACCTCTCGCCAGACGAAGCCGTCGCCGCCGCCTTTGCCGCGGGCACCAATGCGCTGAGGGCGCTGCGCGAGTCGATCGGCTACAGCGTCGAGGACCTGGCGATCGCCTGCGGGCTGGCCCGCAGCGAGATCGACGAGATCGAGAGCGGTCAATCCGGCGATGCGGAGAAGCTCAGCCGGATCGCCCGAGCATTGCAACTGCCGGAAACGATTTTCCGCAACTAGTTCGGCCAGCGGGCGCGCGAACCTTCCGCCGCCAGCCGTGTCCACAACCAGCTCACCCTTGAATTGGCTGCGCGGGGAGACCGTCGACTGTCGCCTCGCTTCGTCATCGGGGACGGCCGGTCCTGGTCCCGCCGGCGCCGGCGGATGGCGGGTGCGTGAGGCCGTCCGCGGTGCGAACGGCCTCGACGCGGCGGGGCGGCGTCGGTCTGCGCCGGTCTCCCGCAGCATCGCCGCCTGCCCCGCGCCTTGCCCGGCAGACGGCGCCCCCCGATCGGCTAGTCGCCGAGCGGGTTCACGTCGCTGACGAAACGCAGCAAATCAGCCATCGTGAAGGTATTTGGCGTGGCCGAGGGCAAGGTCGGCTTCCAGTTCTTGACCCGCCATAGGAAGGACGTCTGGTCGCCGTGCACGAGGCCGACGAAGACTTCCGCGACGATCGTCGCGCCGACGGGGCCGAGCCGTTCGCCGCCGCCCCTGACCTCAGCCTCCTTCAAGATGTAGTACCAAAGGGGCGTCGCCGTATGCAGGCCCTTGGCGCGCGCCACCTGGCCGTCCGGGCCAGAGGCGATCTCGTCGGGCGTCAGCGGGTTCTTGATGCGCATCTTGGTGGCCACCGCCTGTCCCGAGGGCAGGCCGAGATTGACGCCGCGCTTCAGGTTGCGGAACGCCAGGTTGCCGCCGCCTCCCGGCAGGTCGTGCAGCGCCGCGACCAGGAACGGGTCGAGCTTGCGCGACGGCGTCAGGTTGACCGCCGCCCCGCCCATGGCGCCCAATTCGTGGAAGCGGCGCCAGTCGATGATCCACTTGCTCGGCAGCCGCGGGAAGGCCGTGTTCGGCGGCTCGGTCGGAGGGGTCGGGGCAAGATCGCCGACGATGCCGCCGGAGAGGCCGGTGAAGGCGAAGAAGTCGGAAGAAATCGGCGCCGGTGTTGAGGCGGTTCTGAGAATAGCGCTGGCGCACCATGCTGTGGCCGAGCCGGTAGGCGGCGGCCGAAAACTCGACCGGCATGAAGGGTACCCGGCGGAAGCGGTAGAATTTGCGCCCGTCATGAAGGATCTTCTTGACGATGCCGGGCTCGGTCAGCCGCTCCACCCAGTCGTGCAGGACCATCCACTGATAGTGCCAGGTCACCAGGCGACGTGCCTCGGCGAAGATGTCGGGCGGCGGCGCCGGTGCAGCCGCCAGCGTGTCGCAGACCTTGTTGTGGAACTTGAGGATTGCGAGATGCGTCTGCGCCACCAGGAGGTTCTCGTCGTTTCGGTGGTCGCCGATCAGCGCGAAACCCTCCGGGCTCCTCGGCAGGTCGTTGCGGAACTCGCCCTCGCCCGAATTAAAGTTCTTGCCGATCAAGAACTTGGGGCCGTGCCTGCGGCCGGCCACGGGATTGCGGGCATAAAGATGCGGGCTGCCATCCGGGCCGAGGCCGTAGATGGAGTCGAGGTCGAGCGCCGGGGTGCGGAAATTCTCGATGCCGAGCGGGTCCTTCTCCTTGTCGGAGAGGGCCGTCAGGTCGAGCGTGATGTCGTGGTCGACGAACTGCCCCAGATAGGTGAATCCGGCGGGAATCCTCGTGTTGTTGCCGGCCGGATCGCCGGGGTTGGCTTCGCGCATCGCCTCGGCCAGCGCCTGCAGCTTGGCGTCCGGAACCTCGAGCGCGTCCAGCGTCGGGAACATGCGCCCGAACATCCCGGGATCGCGGTTGCCGGACAGCATGTCCAGCCCCTCGCGGCTGGGATGCCGGCCGGCGACGCCATGGCCCGGAGTGGTCTTCACGGCGGAGGGCGCGGCGGCCTCGGCTGCCTTGCCGGCTGGGGAGGGCTTGGAAATCGTCTTGGTTTTCAACGACATGGCAGACCTTCTCCTGGCGTATCGCGAGCGCGATGCGAAAAGCCCCCTCGTCCCCTCACGAGAAATGCAAAAGTAAAGTCTCGTTGCCTGATTTACTTAAGCGTCGCAGTGCAGACAATTTAACTCAAATTAAGCGGCGCTAGCACTCCTCGAAGTAAGTTCATGGTACGATAATTTTTACATTTCCACAATGTATAGCTGACCTTGTGACATTCTTGCCCTCCGTTCAGTCGACAGAAACGGGAGAGAAATCGTCTACCGGTCGACGGTCAGAGGGTCGCGGAGCGAAGGACATCGTCTGCGTTTGCCACCTCATTGAACGCATCGAGGTCCAGGTAGAAGATCCTTGTGAGTTCAATCGGCATCTCTTCGCCGCTCACACCTCTCTTCCGAAGGATCTTGATGGCATTCAGAATGTCGGCCGCGTCGGTTAGCCGGCGCTTCTCATTGTCCTCGATGACGCTGAACATGCTGGCACCCCCTTTGATAAGCTCGGCGACCACCGGTGATCGTGGAGCTTTGCCCTATGAAGGTAGGTTGTGAGCCTTGCGCGAGGCGGGCGTCGCCGCTTCGCCGGGCGGCGACGCGACACCGGCCGGCGGCTTCCGGCACGACAAGCGCCGAAATCGCCGATTATATGTATATACATATTCAGGACCGGCCGGAGGGGAGTGTCTCCGGCCGGCGCCGCCCGACGGTCAGATCGTGCCCTGCTGCATCATCTTGGCGATGTGGTCGGCCTGCCGGATGGCCAGCGTGACGATGGTCAGCGTCGGGTTCTCGGCGCCGCCGGTGGTGAACTGGCTGCCGTCGGAGACGAACAGGTTCGGGATGTCGTGGGTCTGGCCGAACTTGTTGACCACGCCGTCGCCGGGCTTCTCGCTCATCCGGTTGGTGCCGAGGTTGTGGGTCGAGGGATAGGGCGGGGTCGGGAAGGTGCGCGTCGCGCCGACCGCCTCGTAGAGCGCCTTGCCCTGGCCGTAGGCGTGGTTGCGCATGGCGACGTCGTTGGGGTGGTCGTCGAACCGCACGTCGGGGATCGGCAGGCCGTAGTCGTCCTTCACGTGGGATGCAGCGTCACGCGCGTTGCTCTCCTGCGGCATGTCCTCGCCGACGATCCACATGCCGGCCATGTATCGTAGCCGTCGAGCGCCGAGGTGAACTCGCGGCCCCAGGCGCCGGGGTCGAGGAAGGCGGCCAGGAAGGGCAGGCCGAGCGCCAGCGTCTCCATCTCGTAGCCGCCGACGAAGCCGCGGGACGGATCGTGCCTGGCCTCGTCGCGGATGATGCCCGCCATGGTGGTGCCGCGGTACATTTGCACCGGCTTGTCGAACACGCGCGTAGACCGAGCCGGTGGTGTGGCGCATGTAGTTCCTGCCGACCTGGCCGGAGGAGTTGGCGAGCCCGTCCGGGAATTTCGAGGAGGCCGAGTTGAGCAGCAGGCGCGGGCTCTCGATGGAGTTGCAGGCGACGCAGACGAGGCGGGCCTTCTGGCTCTGCAGCTTGCCGTCCTTGTCGGCATAGACCACGCCGGTCACCTTGCCGGCGGCGTCGTGCTCGATCTTGACGGCATGCGACTGCGGCCGCACCTCGAGCTTGCCGGTCGCCTCGCCCTTCGGGATCTCGGTGTAGAGCGGTCGACCACTTGGCGCCCCACTTGCAGCCCTGGAAGCAGAAGCCGGTCTGCTGGCAGCCCATGCGGTCGTCGCGCTCGGCGGAGTTGATCGCCATGCGGCCGGTGTGGCACTTCCTTGTAGCCGAGCTTCTTAGCGCCGGCTTTCGAAGACCTTGAAGTTGTTGTTGCCCGGCAGGCCCGCGATGCCGTTGGTGCGGGTCACGCCCATCTTGTCCTCGGCCTTGTCGTAGTAGGGCTCGAGCTCGGCCAAGGTCGATCGGCCAGTCGAGCAGGTTGGCGCCGGCGACCTTGCCGTAGGTGGTGCGCGCCTTGAACTCGTGGTCCTGGAAGCGCAGCGAGGCGCCGGCCCAGTGGGTGGTGGTGCCGCCGACCGCCTTGACGATCCAGGCGGGCAGGCCGGGAAAGTCCTTGGCCACCCGCCAGTCGCCGGAGGTGGTGCGCGTGGTCGAGCCAGGAGAGCTGGGCGAAGCTGTCCCACTCGTCGTTGACGAACTCGTCATATTCGATGCGCGCCGCCCGGCCTCGAGCATGACGACGTCGATCGCCCTTCTGGGCGAGCTCGTTGGCGAGCGTGCCGCCGCCGGCGCCGGAGCCGATGATGACGACGACGCTGTCGTCGTCGAGGTCGTATTTCGCAGCCATGGTTTCCTCCCGAGGCGTGCCTTCAAAAAGCGTCGACGTCGTGCCGGCGGCTCCTCAGAGCCACTCGATGTCGTCGAAGCCGCGGCGATGTAGCCGCCCTTCGAGTAGGACTCGCCCTCGTAGCCGAACAGCGGCCACAGGTCCTTCTGGTTGTAGAGGCCGATGACGAGGCCGCCGCGCACGGTCTGGAAGAACGGCGTGTCCTCGATCTCCTCGAGCAGCGCGACGCGATCCGCCTCCCAGCCGATGCCGCGAATAGCCGCCGGCGGCCCGCCTTGCGGTCGAGCTCGGCGATGCCGGCCTCGATCAGCTCCTTGTGCGCCGGGTCCTCGGCGGCCTCTCGTCGTGGCCCTTGACCGCGACGGCGTAGAAGCGGTCGGCGACGGGTCGTGCGGATAGATGTCGCGCGCCACCTGGATCAGCGTCGCCATGGTCTCGGGCTTCAGCGCCGTCAGTCTCCAGCGCCCCAGGCGTGCGTCGGGCTGATCACCGCGTGCCGCCGACGACCAGCAGCGCGCCCGCCGCCAGCGCGCCGCCGCGTCTCAAGAGCTCGCGGCGCGACAGGCCGCTCGTGCTTCGTAGATGGTGACCATGTTTTCCTCCCTTGCTGCGTGGGCGCCGGAGCGCCCTCATGTGGCTGGGTCGGCGGGACGCTATCGATAGCGGCCGTGCCGCTGCAGCACCTCGATCTGGTAGCCGTCGGGATCGGCGACGAAGAAGAATTTCGCCAGCGGCGCGCCGTCGTGGTCGAACTCGACGATCCGGCGCGGCGCCAGCCCGGCCGCCTCGAAGCGGCGCGTGCTCGGCCTCGAGGTCGTCGACCGCGAAGGCCAGGTGGCCGTAGCCGTCGCCCAGCGCGTAGGGCTCCGTCGCGGCCCTTGTTGACGGTGAGCTCGAGCTCGAAGTCGGCCTCTGCATTGCGCAGATAGACGAGCGTGAAGCTGTCGAAATCGAGCCGGTCGGCGACCTTCGAGGCCCGAAGGCCTGCGCGTAGAACGCCGAGCGAGCGGGCCTCGTCGAGCACGCGGATCATCGAGTGGATCGCCTTGGCCAAACCGTGCCTCCGGACCGCTTGCGGCCATTGCCGATCGCCGAGATTATGACGGCTTGCCGTGGCAGCGGGTGGCAGCCGGTTACCACGCGAAAAAGCAAAGCCGGCTGGGGAGAGTGACCAAAGTCCGATTGCCGGGGGCGGCGATTGCGCGGAGAATGCCGTCTGAACGACGCAAAAGGCGGCCGCGGCCGCCCAAAAGCAACAATTCGGCAAGGGGAGACGCGCCATGTGCAAGGTCTTTGCAGGGCAGGACCCGGCGGGCTACCGGCAGGTGAACCGCTCGGTCAGGATCGGCGGCCATTCGACCAGCATCCAGCTGGAGGCCACCTTCTGGGAGCTTTTGGACGAGATCGCCCGCAGCGAAGGCCTGACGACGCCGAAGTTCCTCTCCAAGCTCTACGACGAAGCGCTGGAGATCCACGGCAGCGTGCCCAACTTTGCCTCGATGCTCAGGACGACCTGCGCGCTCTATCTGCGCGGCCATCGGCCAGCCAGCCATGAGTTGACCGAGCTGGCGGAACGCGCCGCGTGAGGGGGTAGGAGGTGCAAGGGGAGCCCGTGGCTCAGTCGACCGGCGCTAACCGTTTCAGTTGACTTTTCGTGAAAAAATGGCGAAATCCGCATCGAAACGTCGGGATCGACGCAGTTTCGATGGGGGTCTTCCATGCTTATCCGATTCGGAGTGGAGAACCACAAGTCGATTTCGAACCAGCAAGAGATTTCGCTCGTTCCGTCGTCGTCTCTCAAAGATAGCAAGCGGCACCTCGTTCCATGCACCGCCTCTCCATTGGGCGCGTTGCTTCCGGCAGGGATCGTCTACGGACCGAACGCGTCCGGGAAGAGCAATCTGATCAATGCTTTTCAGTTCATGAAAAGGGCAGTGCTCTTCTCGCACACGCAGGGGGACGCCTCCTCCGGTGTTCCTCGAACCCCGTTTTCCCTTTCAGAACGTTCCAGGACGGGCCCAAGTCGCTTCGATGTCGATTTCGTCCAGGACGGCATCCGATACCACTTCGGTTTCACCGCAACTTCCGATGAGTTCGAAAGCGAGTGGCTCTACGCCTATCCCCGGAACCGCCCTCAGAAGCTGTACGAGAGAAGGAACCCGAAGGAGATCGATTTCGGGCGCGGGCTGAAAGGCAAGAATAAGGTGATTTCCGAACTCATGCGACCGAATAGCCTATTTATTTCGGTGGCCGTCCAGAACAACCATGAGCAACTCTCGTCTATCGCGACCTTCTTTGAACAGATGAACGGCATTTCGGCCGTTTCAATTGGAGGTCGATGGATATCGAACCGATTCTGCGATTTCAATATCGATGAGCGAACCATTTCGTTTTTGAAAGAGCTAGGGACGGGAATTGTTTCTTTTCGTAGGAAACAGAGGGAAATATCTCCTTCTGAGATTTGACTGGACAGCGAGCTAAAAGTCTCTCGCCAGTAAGCTCTCTAGCGAGGCTGTTTCCCTCGAATTCAAGGGAACTCCCCCTTCGATATTCGAACTTGCTCATTTGGACGATCTCGGTGAGAACGTATATTTCGATCCAGATGACGAAAGTGCCGGAACCCGCCGGCTGTTGGTGGTCATTAACGCCGCTTTTCGTGCGATCGATCATGGCGCCCTGCTACTTCTGGACGAAATCGATGCAAGTCTGCATACTCAGGCTTGCGAAGCGATTCTCCGGCTTGTTTGCCAACAGAGACCTCAATCTGAAGGGCGCTCAATTGCTGGCCACGACCCACGACACCAACCTGATGCGGTCCCCGCTTCTGCGCCGCGACCAGATTTGGTTTACCGAGAAAGACACGGCCGGCTCTACCGTCGTCTACCCGCTTTCGGACATCGAAACCCGGCGCGGGGACAATCTCGAGAAGGGCTATTTGCAAGGACGCTTCGGAGCAATTCCCTTTGCAGGAGCAATCGACGCCCTTATCGCGCGACTTTAAGGTCGAGCATGGCGCGTCGGCTTCCCGATCTTCATCGCCGACCTGCCCACGCACTTCCAAGAACCAAGTTCTGGCTGTTCTGCGAAGGGGAGAACACCGAACCCGACTATTTTCGCGCGCTATCCTTGGCGTTTCGCGGCAGCCTCATTGCGATCGAGGCGGACGGAGGCATTGGAGACCCGCGAAGGATCGTCGCGGCCGCGGCCAGGAAGGCGCGGGACATCGGGATCTCGAAGCGGCGCCGCGGGTCTCCCAACTCGTTCGAAGACCGCGATTTGGTTTGGGCAATCTTCGACCATGACGACCACGCCCATTCGACAGTGCGGTCGAGCAGTGCCGTTCGAGAGGCATCAAGGTCGCTCGTTCGAACACGTGCTTCGAGGTGTGGCTCATCCTGCATGTCGAAGACTATCACCGACCGGACGACAGCAAGGCTGTCCAGCGACATTTGACGAACCTCTGCCTCGGCTACGATCGCAGAGGTGGCAAGTCGCTCGATTGCACGCAATTGCTGGAGAGGATCGAGGATGCCGAGCGCCGCGCAGAGCGTCAGTTGGAGGAACGCGCGAAGGAAGGCAAGGCGTTTGGTCGACCGTGCACCACGGTCTTCCAACTAACCCGGAGTATCCGAAAAGCAGCCCTCGACAGTGTTCGGAAGTGAACAGCTCGAAGCCCCTACCCCTCCAAGATCTCCTTCACGATCGTCGCCAACTGCTTGAGCGAGAAGGGTTTGGGAAGGAAGCCGAACTGGGCGTCCTCGGGCAGGTTCTTGGCGAAGGCGTCCTCGGCGTAGCCGGAGACGAAGACGAACTTGATGTTGGGCTCGATCTTGCGCAGCTCGCCGAGCAGCGTCGGCCCGTCCATCTCGGGCATGACCACGTCGGAGACGACGATGTCGACCTTGCCGTCGAGCGCGTTGAAGATCTCCAGCGCCTCGACGCCGGACGAGGCTTCGTGGACGGTGTAGCCGCGCGAGGTTAGCGCCCTGACGCCGCCCATGCGAACGGCATCCTCGTCCTCCACCAGCAGCACGGTGGCGGAGCCCGAGAGGTCGCGCGCGGCGTCGTTGGCCCGCATCGCCTGCGACTCGCCCGACGCCTCGCCTGCAAGACCGGCGCTGCCGAGCGGGCGCGCATCTGCCGTATCGGCGGCGCGGGCATCGGCGAGATGGCGCGGCAGGAAAATGTGAAAGGTGGTGCCGGCGCCGGGCTCGGAGACAGCGAAGATGAAGCCGCCCGTCTGCTTGATGATGCCATAGACCATCGACAGGCCGAGGCCGGTGCCCTTGCCGACCTCCTTGGTGGTGAAGAAGGGCTCGAAGATCTTGGGCAGCACGTCGGGTGCGATGCCGGTGCCGGTGTCCTCGACCTCGACCAGCGCATAGTCGGCCGGCACCAGCTCGCGGAAGCCGAAGGCGGCGCACTCGGCCGCCGGCACGTTGCGGGTGCGGATGGTGAGCTCGCCGCCGTCGGGCATGGCGTCGCGCGCATTGACAACCAGGTTGACGATGACCTGCTCGAACTGGCCGATGTCGGCCTTGATGGGCCACAGGTCGCGGCCATGGTCGACCTTGAGCGCGATCTCGGTGCCGACCAGCCGCGACAGGAGCATGCGCAAGTCGGCCAGCACGTCGGTGAGGTTCAGCACCTCGGGACGCAGCGTCTGCTTGCGCGAGAAGGCGAGCAGCTGGCGCACCAGCGAGGCGGCGCGGTTGGCGTTCTGCTTGATGTTCATGATGTCGGGGAAGGACGGATCCGACGGACGGTGGTTGGTGAGCAAGAGGTCCGAGGCCATGATGATGGCGGTGAGCACGTTGTTGAAGTCGTGCGCGATGCCGCCGGCGAGCTGGCCTACCGCCTGCATCTTCTGGCTCTGCGCCATCTGGCCCTCGAGCGCCTTCTGCTCGGTGGTCTCCACGGCGTAGACGATCGCCGCCTCCTCGGCGCCCTCGCCGCCGGTGCCGTCGGCGATCGCGTTGACGTAGAAGCGCATGTGGCGCTCCTCGTGGCCGGGCAGGACGGTGTCGATCGGCGCGATCTCGGCCTGGTGCTGCTGGGCCTTCTCCAGCGCCGCGGCGAAGGCCTTACGGTCGCGCTCGTGGATGACGGTGTCGAGCCGCACGCGGCGGTCGACGGCGTCGCGGTCGACCACCGAGGAGAACAGCGACAGGAAGGGCGCATTGGTGCGCAGGATGCGGCCGGCCTGGTCGACCCCGGCGATCGCCATCGGCGTCGAGTTGAAGAAGCGGGTGAAACGCACCTCGGCGGCGCGCAGGTCGGCCGAGGCATCCTCGCCCTGGGTGCGGTTGAGGACGATGGTGCGGGTCGGCCCCGGCGCGCCGTCGCGGCTGGCCTGCACCCGATGCAGGAAGCGCACCGGCAGGGCGGCGCCGGCGACGGTCTCCAGATCGAGGTCGATGACGGCGTTGCGGGTGGTGCCGGGATCGGCCTTGACGGAGCGGATCAGCGCCATGCCGTCGCCGGCGACGATCTCCTCGAGCGTCGTCGCGCCCGGAGTGAAGCTCGCCAGGTCGACGCCGAGCCAGCCGGCCAGCGTGGCGTTGAGGTAGGTGACGCGCCCGTCGGCGTCGGCGGCCAGGAAGCCGGCCGGCGCCTGGTCGAGATGGTCGATCGCCTTCTGAAGGTCGAGAAAGAAGCGCTCCTGCTCGGCCCGCTCGGCCGAGATGTCGGCGATCTGCCAGGCAAAGAGCGGCTGGCGTCGGCCGGGAACGGCGAAGGCGCGGGCCCGGGCGCGGTACCAGCGCGCGCCGGGCTCGGCGCCGGGCCGGATCGCCTGCTGGAGGCGGAACTCGCCGTCGCCGGCCTGGCCGTCGCGCAGGCCCGAGGCGAGGCGATAGACGACGGAGGAGGCCTCCGGCACGTCGGAGAGCAGGCTCTCCAAGGTCTTGACCTCGGCCGCCGTGCCGGCGCCGGTCATCGCGGCATAAGCGTGGTTCGTGTACAGCACGCGGCCCCTGGCGTCGGTGACCAGCAGGCCGTCGTCGTCGCTGTCGACGAAGGATTTGGACAGCTCGTCGCCGGTCGAGCGCGGCGCCACCTGAACGAAGCCGATGGCGCTGGCGAACAGGAAGCCGACGCCGATCATCGCCAGCACGCCGAGCATGCCGAGCAGGAAGCCTTCGCCCAGCCGCTCGCGGAACAGGCTGAAGACGATGGCCGAGCCGGTCAGCACGACGATGAAGATGATCAGGCGGGTGATGACCCCCGGACGCGTGTTGTGGTCGACGAGCGGTGCCGGGTAGAGATCGTTGCGCGTTTCCCTCGCCATACCCTGCCTAATCCGATCCCCGCCCAAGCGTTCCCCTCAAGGCCAGAGGTTGGATCATATTCTTCCCTTGCCGGGAAAGGGCCGGCGGTCGGAAGCCGGGGGAAAAGGCGGCGCTCGGACCCGCTGCCGCAGCGTTAACACCGTCGAAAGATGGCGGTCGTGACAACTTGCGGTCGGCAGCGCCAAAGGCCTACAGTGCTCGGGAGCAAGGGAGGATGGGAGACCTCGATGCGCGAATGGCTCGAAGGCGTTGCCGGTCCGGACTATGCGATGGCGCTGCTCTGGACGCTGGCGGCGCTGATTGCGCTGGCCGTCGTCCTGGTGGTGATCCGCGTCGTCCGCAACCTGACGTTCGGCACGTTCGTCTCCGGCGGGCGCAACCGCAAGACCAGGCTGGCGGTGATGGATGCCACGGCGGTCGACAGCCACCGGCGGCTGGTGCTGGTGCGGCGCGACGACGTCGAGCATCTGATCCTGATCGGCGGGCCGACCGACGTGGTGGTCGAGCAGGACATCCGTTATCACGCGCAGCCGCGCCGGGCGGCGCCGCATGCCGAGCCTGCCACGGAGGCGCCGATCAGGGCCGCCGAGCGCACCCGGCCGACCGAGCTGCCGCAGCCCGCCCCGGTTTCGCGCCCCGAACCGAGGGAGCGGCAGGTGGAACGGCACGCCGAGCGCCTCCCCGAGCGGCCGGCCCACACCGAGCGACATGTCGAGCGCCGCGCCGAGGCGCCGGCGCGAACTGCGGAGGCAGCGCACCCCCGCCAGGCCGAGACGGCGGCACCCGCTCGCCCGGCCGAGCGGCCGGTCGCGCCTCGTCCCGCCGAGCGGCCCATTCCGCAGCTGGTGCGGCCGGCACCCGAGCCGCCGCGCCCGGCGCCCGCCGCCGAGCCGCGCAGCGCGCCGCGCATGCCGCAGGCCAACGGCCCGCAAATGCCCTATCTCGGCTCGCGCGCCACGCCCCAACCGCCGCCGCAGAAGCCCGCCGCGCCGCCACCGCGCGAGGCGGTCGGCAGCAAGCCGATCGACGAGCCGGAGACCCCTCACGACAATCCGATCCCGGCGGCCAAGCGCCCTGCCCGACCGGAGATTTCGCTGGAAGACGAGATGACCAAGCTGCTCGGCGAGCTGTCGAGCCACCGGCGCGCCAACAACGAATAGGGATTGATGCCGCGCGAGGCGATTTCAGCGCGGCGAAGCCGGGCGGCGGCGCGGCGGGCGCTCAGTCGTCGCGGTAGACCTTCTCACGGCGCTCGTGGCGCTCCTGCGCCTCGATCGACAGCGTGGCGATGGGACGCGCGTCGAGGCGCTTGAGGGCGATCGGCTCGCCCGTCTCCTCGCAATAGCCGTAGGTGCCCTCGTCGAGGCGGGTGAGGGCGGCGTCGATCTTGGCGATCAGCTTGCGCTGGCGGTCGCGGGCGCGCAGCTCGATGGCGCGGTCAGTCTCGGAGGAGGCGCGGTCGGCGAGGTCGGGAAGATTGGCGTTCTCCTGCTGGAGGATCTCCAGGGTCTCGCGCGCTTCGCGGAGGATTTCGCTCTTCCAGGAGACCAGTTTGGAGCGGAAGTAGGACTTCTGCCGCTCGTTCATGAAAGGCTCTTCCTCCGAGGGTACGTAATCGGCATCAACGACGTCGTTCATTCGACTCACCCTACAACCTCAGTTGCGCGCCTATATATTCGGCGTCCCAAAGCTGCACAAGATCATTCGGCACGCCGCTCACGCATTTGTCAGCGTCCAGGATAACCGCCTCGAAAGGCGCTCCGGAAGCTCCCAGTTCGGTGGACATCCTTCCCCCTCGGCGCCCCCTGCCTCCTCCCATCCCTGGCCTTTCGCCTAAGGAGCAAGTTGCAGAGGCCGGGCGAGGCCTCTAAATCGGGGGCGCAGCGGCATCCGCGGACGAAACGATGAGCAGGCTCTACCTTCTCAGGCATGCCAAGGCCGGCTGGGCCGAGCCCGGCATGCGCGACTTCGACCGGCCGCTCGACCGCGGCGGGCGGGCGGATGCGGCACAGACAGGCGTCAGGATGTTGGCGGCGGGCTACCGGCCGGAGCGGGTGCTGTGCTCCTCCGCCCGGCGGGCCCGCGAGACGCTGGACGGGCTCACCCAAGGGCCGGTGGAGAAGGATAGGGTGCATTTCCTGGACCAGCTCTACACCGACGACGCGCAGGGCTATCTGGCGCTGATCCGCGACAATGGCGATGCGGCCTCGCTGCTGGTCATCGGCCACAACCCGATGATGGAGGACCTGGCCTCGGCGATCTCGCGGGACGGCGACGCTTCGGCGCTGGCGGCGCTCTCCGGCGGCTTCCCGACCTCGGGGCTGGCGGTGATCCGCTTTGCCGACGGCTTCGGCGAGGCCGCCCCGGGGCGCGGCTACCTGGAGGCGTTCCTGACGCCCGGCGACCGCTAGGCGGCCGGCATTCCCGCCCTCCCTATATCGGAGCTCGGCGAGGCCCTCGGCTTGGCGACGCTCGCCCACCTCACCGACGAAGCGCTGCTGGCGCTCGACACGCTCGCCCACCGGGCGGCGTCGCTGCTTTCGCCTTCGCTGCGCCTCGGCGTGACGGGGCTGTCGCGCGCCGGCAAGACGGTGTTCATCACCGCGCTGGTCCACAATCTCGTCCATGGCGGCCGGCTGCCGCTCTTCGAGGCGCAGAAGTCCGGCCGCATCGCGCGCGCCTTCCTGGAGCCGCAGCCCGACGACGCAGGTGCCACGCTTCCAGGTCGAGGACCATGTCGCAGCACTGGTCGAGAGCCGGGTCTGGCCGCAATCGACGCGGGCGATCTCCGAGCTCAGGCTGACAATCGAATACGCATCGGCCTCCGGCTGGGGGCGGCTGTTCTCGGCGGGGCGCCTGTCGGTCGACATCGTCGACTATCCCGGCGAATGGCTGCTCGACCTGCCGCTGCTCGGCAAGGACTTCCGCCGACTTCTCGAGCGAGGCGCTGGAGCTCGCCCGCGCTGCCGGTGCGCGCCGACCTGTCGGCGCCGTTCCTGGCGCGATCGCGGCGGCGGACGGTCGAGGCCGCGGCCGACGAGACGGTGGCGCGCGAGCTCGCCGAGCGTTTCACGGCCTATCTCAGGGCGTGCAAGGAGGACGGACGGGCACTCTCGACGCTGCCGCCCGGCCGCTTCCTCATGCCGGGCGACCTCGAAGGCTCGCCGGCGCTGACCTTCGCGCCGCTGGCCGGCCCGAGCGAGGGGCGGGCGAGGCCCGGCTCGCTCGCCGCCATGATGGAGCGGCGCTACGAGGCCTACAAGACGCATGTGGTGCGGCCGTTCTTCCACGAGCACGTGGCGCGGCTCGACCGGCAGATCGTGCTGATCGACGCGCTGCAGGCGCTCAATGCCGGCCCCGGGGCGCTGGCCGACCTGGAGCGGGCGCTGGCGGAGATCCTCGGCTGCTTCCGGCCGGGACATGGCAGCCTCATTCGGCGACCTCTTCCTGCGCCGCATCGATCGCATCCTGGTCGCCGCCACCAAGGCCGACCATCTGCACCACGAGAGCCACGACCGGCTGCAGGCGGTCGTCAGGCGGATCACCGACCGGGCGCTCGAGCGGGCCGGCGCGGCCGGTGCGACAGTCGACGTGCTGGCCCTGGCTGCCGTCAGGGCAACCCGCGAAGGCACGGTGCGCCAGGGGCGCGAGACGCTGCCGGTGATCATCGGGACGCCGATCGCCGGCGAGCGGATCGGCGGCGAGACGTTCGACGGCGAGACGGAGACGGCGATTTTCCCCGGCGACCTGCCGAGCGACCTTTCGCTCCTTTTTGATGCCGCCGCGGCGCCGGCCGGCGAGGCCGAGCCGCCGATCCGCTTCGTCCGCTTCCGGCCGCCGCGGCTCGAAAGGACGGCAGACGGGTTGACGCTGACCTTGCCCCACATCCGCCTCGACCGTGCGCTGCAATTCCTGCTCGGAGACCGACTGGCATGACGAGACACCGCAAGCCGGCCGCCTTCCGCGTCGAGCCGGACCCGGACGACCCGCCGACGGCCGTCGAGGCCGGCCCGCCAGCCCGCCCGCCGCGAGCGCTTCCGGCCGGCGGGGCGCTGGCGGTTCCCGACGCGGTCGACGCCTTCGCCGAGGCCGACCCGGCCACGGCCCCGCCGCCGCCGGCGACGCCACGGCGGCGTCGGCTGACGCTCGGTTCGGCCTTCTTCGCCGGCCTCGGGGTGCTGCTGTCGCTGACGACCGGCCTGTGGGTCGACAGCCTGATCCGGGCGCTCTTTGCGCGTGCCGACTGGCTCGGCTGGCTGGCGGCGGGCGCGGCCACGGTGGCCGCCGCGGCCCTGCTGGCGATCCTGCTCCGCGAAGCCGCCGCGCTGGCGCGGCTCGCCTCCGTCGAGGCGCTCCGCGAGCGCGCGGCTGACGCCATGCGGCGCGACGATGCAAGGCTCGCCCGCTCGGTGGTGGCCGAGGTGTCCGCCCTGCTTTCGGGGCGGCCGGAGACGGCTGCCGGCCGCCGGATGCTCGCCGGGCTCGATGGCGACATCATCGACGGCGCCAGCCTGGTGCGGCTGGCCGAGGCCGAGCTTCTGGCGCCGCTCGACGCGCGTGCCAGGCTGATCGTGCTGGACGCCGCCAAGCGGGTCTCGCTGGTGACAGCGGTCAGCCCGCGGGCGCTGGTCGACATCGCCTATGTCGTATTCGAAGCGGGACGGCTGATCCGCCGCCTGGCCGAACTCTATGGCGGCCGGCCCGGGACGCTCGGCTTCTTCCGACTGGCGCGCAGCGTGCTGTCGCATCTGGCAGTCACCGGTTCGGTGGCGGTTGGCGACAGCGTCGTCCAGCAGATCCTCGGTCACGGCCTGGCGGCGCGGCTTTCCGCCCGCCTGGGCGAAGGGGTGGTGAACGGCATGATGACGGCGCGGATCGGCATCGCCGCCATCGAGACGGTGCGGCCCCTGCCCTTCTCGGCGCTGAAGCGGCCCGGCATGTCGGACTTCCTGGCGTCGCTCAGCCGCTTTGCGAGGGCGCGGGCCGAGGAGGCCGGGAGCGAGCCCCGATAGGGAAGCATTAACCAATCTTGTCCATGGTCCCCTATAGTTCCAGCAGTCTCTCTTCGCGGGTCCCATCGATGAAATGCGCCGTCCTCGCCGCCCTGCCTTTTTCGCCGTCGTGTCCGGCTTGCCGGCGCTCGCCGCCGACGGATCGGAAGGCGACCGGCAGTTCTTCCGATCGGTGGAAGGCGAATGGGTCGGCCCCGGCGAGATCGTCGCCGGCAAGTACAAGGGGACCAAGTTCAACTGCAGCTTCACCGGCTCGACGCCGGCCAAGAAGGTCGGCATGACGCTGGACGGCAGCTGCCGGGTCGGCATGTTCACCCAGAAGATGCGCGCCACGGTGGAGCAGCAGGGACGCGGCTATGCCGGCAAGTTCCTTGACGGCTCGGCCGGCAAGGGGCTCGACGTGATCTCCGGCTCGGTCAAGGGCCAGAAGGTGGTGCTCGGCCTCAACCGCAGGCAGCTCAACGGCGCCATGCTGGCGCGCCTGGCCGACGAGGACACCATGAACGTCACCGTCTCGGTGCGCGTCGAAGAGGAGATGGTGCCCGTCATCGGCATGAGCCTGAAGCGGGTCGACACAGTCGGCTCGATCGCCCAGCAGTAGGGCGTCACCCGCCCCTGGCCGGAAGCTTCTGCCGCGGGAGGTGCTGGCGGGGATCTCCGGCACCAAGCCCCTTCGGTACAACCCACGCAGTGCCCTTGGCGGCATAGCGACATGCAGGAAAATGCGCTTGCGGTCCGTCAGGAACCTAACGTCAGAAAGAGCGAAAGGGTGACGTGCGTCGAGCTCCCGCCTTGCCGCGTCAGCTGCCTTGCGGATGCTTTGAAGGCTGACGTTCTGACGTCTGAAATAGTCGACGAACCTGATCTCCATCAGATCGTAGAAACCAAGCTCCTGGTCATGAAATCCGGTCTGGTACTGGCGTTGAAGCACGGGCGTTGCGCCAAGCCGTCCCGCCACCCACGCCGGACTTTCGCTTCGCTCTCGATGCGAAGGATCCGCGCGACTTCCCCGACCGTATAGAATCCGGTCAGTTCGGGCTTGCCCTTTCGAAGGTTCACGACGTTCATCGCGCGACTCTGCGGTCTCCCGGACGACGGGGCGCGCGTCTCTTATGACGCCGGACGAGCGGGCGCGCAATATCGGGACTAGGTCCGGTTCGGCATGTCGGTCCCGTCGGACTTGCGACAGCGGGTCCTCGTCGACCTTCTCCGTCAGGCCATGGCCGGCCTTCGGCGGCCGTCCTTGGGATCGCCCGTGTCGGTTCCGCCGCGCGAGATTCCGTCCTGCTCGTCGCTGCTCACGGGTTGCGGCGAGTATTTGCGGGCTCCCGTCTCGCCCTTGTGCAGGAGTTCGGGGGCAATCTTGACTTCGCCTTCCATGACGCGGTCTCCTTTGCGGAGATAAGCGGCAAGGTCGCCGCTTGTTCCGCTGCGGGCGGCGATCCTGCCGATCAGCGCCGCCGCCTGCGCCACCGCCCCGTAGTGCGTCATGTGGCCGACATTGTCGACCAGCTCGACCTCCAGCCCCGCGATGCGGTCCTGCATCCCCAGGCCGTGCACCCGGTGATCGAGCACAGCGTCGGCAGTGCCGAAGAGGATGCCGACGGGCATGGCGATCTCGCCATAGCGCTCCTGGAGGCGCGGCAGGTCGACGCCGAGCGCGGTGTAGTCGGCGACGGTCGCTTCGAAATGGGATGGCCTGAGGCCCAGCCACCCGCCGCCGGCGATCATGAAATCGGGATCCGGCTCGCGAGGGGCGAACAGGAAGGAGAGCGTCGCCGGAGCGAGCTTCAGGGCAGCCGGGATCGCCGTCGTGTGGGCCAGGAGGCGACGGCGCAGCGGCGACGGAACGTAGAGGGCGGCGAATTCCGGAGGCGGCGGCCAGACGAAGCGGGTGAGCGGCGACAGCAGCGCCAGGCCACGCACGGCGCCGGGATGCTCCAGCGCCACGGCGAGCGCGACCGCGCCGCCGAGCGAATGGGCGACCAGCAGCGGGCGGTCGAGACCCACCGCTTCGATGAAGCGGGCGACGAGCCGCGCCTGCTCGGTCAGCTCGGGCCGGCCGTCCCGGGCGCGGACCGAATAGCCGGAGCCGGGACGGTCGAGCGCGATCAGCCGATGGCCCGCAAGCTCGCCGAACAGATGCTGGCGGAACTGCAGGAGCTGGGCGCCCAGGCCGTGCAGGAACAGGATGGGCGGCCCCTCGCCGGTGTCGACGTAGTGAATGCGGTTGCCGTCGACGTCGAGGAAGCGCCCGGCGGGCGGCACCAGGCGCTCCGCCTTGGCGGCAATGCGGCGCGTCGCTGAGACATGGTAAAGAGCGACGAGCCCGACGCCGACGACCCCGGCGAGGAGGCCCGCAAGAAGAATCGAGACAAGCCACCCCATCGCCCGAGAACCCCAAAGAAGCCCGCTATCGGCGATGGTAGCCCGATTTGCCGCGGCGGCAAGGCGGCAGCGGCCCTCGGTTGCGCGACTGCCCGGGGCGCGATAAGCCGGGCGTCTCGCGAGGAGCGACCCGATGGCCCAGGAAACGATCGTCACCGCCGGCATGCTCGTCATCGGCGACGAGATCCTTTCGGGCCGCACCAAGGACCGCAATGTCGGCCATCTCGCCGAGATGATGACGGCGGTCGGCATCGACCTCAAGGAGGTGCGGATCGTCGCCGACGACGAGGCAGCGATCGCCGAAGCGGTGAATGCGTTGCGGGGCCGCTACACCTACGTCTTCACCTCGGGCGGCATCGGCCCGACGCATGACGACATCACCGCCGATTCGATCGCCAAGGCGTTCGGCGTGCCCTGCGGCATCGACGCCGGCGTCTACGGGCTGCTGGAGGCGCACTATGCGCGGCGCGAGATGGAGTTCACCGAGGCGCGCCAGCGGATGGCGCGCATGCCGGAAGGGGCGGAGCCGATCGACAACCCGGTTTCGGTGGCGCCCGGCTTCCGCATCGGCAACGTCCACGTGATGGCCGGCGTGCCGGCGATCTTCCAGGCCATGCTCGACAGCGTGCTGCCGACGCTGGCCACCGGCACGCGGCTGCTCAGCGCGACCGTCCCCTGCCCGCTGGGCGAAGGGGTGATCGGCGGGCCGCTGGCCGAGATCCAGAAGGCGCATCCCGACACCATCATCGGCTCCTATCCGAAGTATCAGGACGGCAAGTTCTGGACCGAGCTCGTGGTGCGGTCGCGCTCGCAGCAGGCGCTCGACGCCGCCAGAGCCGACGTCGAGGCGATGGTCGCTCGGCTGGCCCGGCCGGCTGACCTGGCAACCCTGGCGAGCGAGGGCGCACGGGGGTGCATCGTCCTGCGCTGTGCTATAGTCGGCCGAGCGACGGCGACGCCCGCGCGCGCCGACGGAGGCCGCCATGACGTTCAAGACCATCGTTGCCATCGTGCAGGGCGAGAAGGACGAAGATCGTCTGCTCGATTGCGTGCTGCCGATCGCCACGCACTTCAAGAGCCATGTGATCGGCGTGCATGCCGAGGCGATGCCGGTCGCCTACACGACGCCGATGGGCTTCCCCGACGCCGAATTCATCCAGGTGAGCAACGAGCGCAACGAGAAGCGGGCGACCGAGCTCGGCCAGCGCTATGCCTCGCGCTGCCTGGCCGAAGGCGTCTCGGCCGAATGGCGCAGCCTGGAGAGCTTCTCCGGCGACAGCGCGCTGTCGTCGCTGTCCAGCGCGCGCTGCGCCGACCTGGTGGTCGCCGTCCAGTCCGACCCGGAGGGCGATTCCATCTCCAGCGCCAACCTCGAAAGCCTGCTCTTCGAGGCCGGACGGCCGGTGCTGTTCATCCCCTATGCGGCGCCGACCAACGGCACCTTCCAGAAGATCCTGATCGCCTGGAACGGCTCGCGCGAGGCGGCGCGCGCGGTGTTCGACGCGCTGCCCTTCATCATGGACGCCGACGAGATCGAGGTGCTGGTTGTCGATCCGGACGACAATGTCGAGCTCGACCCGGACACCGCCGGCGCCGAGATCGCCGCCAGCCTGGCCCGGCACGGCGTGCATGCCACGGTGGTGAACCAGCGCTCGGCCGGACTGTCGGTCGGAACGGTGATCGAGAACCGGACGGCCGAGAGCAAGCCGGACCTGATCGTGATGGGCGCCTACAGCCATTCCTGGCTGCGCGAATTCCTGTTCGGCGGCGTGACCCAGGACGCTGCTGCAATCGATGCCGGTGCCGACCTTCATGTCGCGCTAGCATGCGGGCCCTTGCCAAGGGCCGCCCTTTGCGGCTAATGGCGCCCTTTCAAAAAGACTTCCGGGCGCCGCGGCGCCCGTGGAGCTGCCGCCGATGTCCCTTCCCGAGAAGGCATTCCCCGTCTCCTGGGATCAGTTCCACCGCGACGCGCGGGCGCTCGCCTGGCGGCTTGCCGGACTCAACGGCAGCTGGAAGGCGATCGTCTGCATCACCCGCGGCGGCCTGGTGCCGGCCGCGATCATCTCGCGCGAGCTCGGCATCCGCCTGATCGAGACGGTCTGCGTGGCGTCCTATCACGAATATGTCGAGCAGGGCGAACTCGACGTCATCAAGGAGGTGGCGCCGCGCCTGATGGAGAACGAGGGCAGCGACATGCTGATCATCGACGACCTGACCGACACCGGCAAGACCGCCGCCGTGGTGCGCGCCATGATGCCCAAGGCGCATTTCGCCACCATCTACGCCAAGCCGAAGGGCGGCCGCTGGTCGACACTTTCGTCACCGAGGTGTCGCAGGATACCTGGATCTATTTCCCCTGGGACATGGGCTTCACCTACCAGAAGCCGATCGCCGACGGCACCCGCGGCTAGGCACTTATCGCCCGGACGAAAGAAAGCTGGGAGAACCTGGCAAGCAAAGTCACTTTTACTTTTTATAACCTATCTTAACACTCGATAATTGTGAGAGAAACGATTCGAAAGTTGTCCCGGCGATCCATGATGGTCAGCCACGTCACTCGAAACCGCATCACCGAGCGGGTCCGACGATTCTTCGGCGGCAAGCCGCCGCGGCTGCAGGTGGCCGCCTTGCCCTGGCGGCATGGCGCCACGGGGGTCGAGGTGCTGCTGATCACCAGCCGCGACACCGGCCGCTGGGTGCTGCCCAAGGGCTGGCCGGAGGGGCGCGAGCAGCTGGCGGACACGGCGCTGCGCGAGGCCGCCGAAGAAGCCGGCCTCGACGGGGCGATCGCGGCCAGCGAAATCGGCAGCTATTTCTACGGAAAGATGCTTCCCTCGGGCCTGGAACGCCGCTGCGAGGTGGTGGTCTTCCCGCTCGAGGTCGATGCGATGGCCCGCCGCTGGCCGGAGAGGAAAGAGCGCAAGCGCCGATGGTTCGCCGCCGACGAAGCTGCACGCCTGGTCCGCGAGCCGGATCTCGGGGAGCTCATCACCCGCTTCGCCGGCACGCTGCGCGGCAACGCCTGAGCGACAGAGCGCCGGCGGCGGCGCCGATCCGGCGATGGCCGGCGCCGATGAGCAAGCCGCCCGCCAAGCTGCCGAAACGCATCCTCGACAAGGACCTCGACAAGCTCGCCAATGTCGAAGAGGCGGCCGGGCACGCCGGCCGCCAGCTGGTGGCGCCGGGGCTGGCACTGCTCTTCCTGGTGATCGCCGCGACCTTCGCGGCGGCCATGCTCGGGGCTCCGGGCGCGACGCCGATCGCCGCGGCGGCCGCGGTGGCCGCCTACATGGCGCTCAACATCGGCGCCAACGACGTCGCCAACAATGTGGGCCCGGCGGTCGGCGCGCGGGTGATCCGCATGGGCGGCGCGCTCGCCATGGCCGCCGTCTGCGAGGTTGCCGGGGCGCTCATTGCCGGCGGCCGCGTCGTCGAGACGATCGCCGCGGGGATCGTGCTGCCGGGCGAGATCGAAGACGCGGCGACGCTCACCCGGCTGATGGTGGCGGCGCTGATGGCGGCGGCCCTGTGGATCCATCTGTCGACCTTCATCCGGGCGCCCGTGTCCACCACGCATGCGATCGTCGGCGGCGTCGCCGGCGGCGGCGTGGCGGCGGCCGGGCTGTCGGCGGTCAACTGGCCGTCGATGGCGGCGATCACCGCCAGCTGGGTGCTGTCGCCGGTGCTGGCCGGGCTGGTCGCGGCCGCCTTCCTGGCCATGGTCGAGGCGACGGTCTTCTACCGCGACGACAAGCTCGCCGCGGCGCGGCACTGGGTGCCGCTGTTCAACGCCGCCATGGGAGGCGCCTTCGCCGCCTACCTGGGCGACGTCGCGGCGCCGGCCGGCGCACCGCTTGCCGGCGTGCACGCTCGCCTGGCTCGGCGCCGCCGCTGCGGCGCTCGTCTTCGCGGCGAGCCGGCTGGCGGTCGGGCGGCAGGCGCGCGGCCTGGAGAACCGCACCCAGTCGCTGCGGGTCCTGTTCACGCCGCCGCTGATCGCCGCGGCCGGGCTGCTCTCCTTCGCGCATGGCGCCAACGACGTCGCCAATGCGGTCGGGCCGCTGGCGGCGATCGTGGAGGCGAGCGAGGCCGGCCAGCTCGGCGCCGAGACGGCGGTGCCGTTCTGGGTGATGCTGATCGGCGGGCTCGGCATCTCCGTCGGGCTGCTGTTGTTCGGGCCGCGGCTGATTCGCATCGTCGGCAGCGAGATCACCAAGCTCAACCCGGTGCGCGCCTTCTGCATCGCGCTGTCGACTGCCGTCACCGTGCTGCTGGCGACCTGGCTCGGCCTGCCCGTCAGCACGACCCATATCGCCGTCGGCTCGGTGTTCGGCGTCGGCTTCTATCGCGAATGGGCGTCGGTGCGCTCGATTCGCCGCCGCAGCTACCTGCAGCGCCGCCGCGCCGCGGCGGGCCTTGCCGCCGATACCGCGCTTGCCGCCATCGACTGGAAGCCGCCGCCCGCCGATCCACGGCTCGGCGGCAAGAAGGGCTCGGACCAGGAGCGACTGAGGCGCCGGCTGGTGCGCCGCGCCCATGTGACCACCATCGTGACCGCCTGGGTGACCACCGTGCCGGTCTCGGCGGTCCTGGCGGCGCTGACCTATGCGCTCCTGTCGATGCTGTAGGGCAGCCCTCAGAGCGGTGGTATGAGACGCTGAAGGCCATCCTCGCGGCGGCTTCTCCCCGTTATCCACACGCGTCCACACACAAGATATGGGGGGTCACAATTCCTGCATAAACGAGCCCTTGACGACCCTGCCCGAGTTCAACTCTTATGGATCATGCGCTCCTGTTGAGGGCGCGGCCGGAGGCTTCTCCTGCCGGTGACTTCCTGCTTTCCTTGCGTTTTCCAGACGGCACTCCATCCCCGGGCCCAGGCATCGGGGCGGGGACGCGTTGCGCCGTCGAAAAACCGCTGTGGAGAGCAAGAGAACACTGGCGAAAGCACGAGCTTAACACTATATTTAGTCGTTGGCCCGACATTCGGCACCAGATCATGTGATAAGGACCGGACCATGCGCATCGAGCGGCGATTCATCAGGGACGAACAGTCGGCCTATGCGGAGATCGAATTCCGCAAGGCGGTGTCCGAGATCAAGAACCCCGACGGCTCGGTGGTGTTCCGGCTGGCCGACATCGACGTGCCGGCGCAGTTCAGCCAGGTGGCGACCGACGTGCTCGCTCAGAAGTATTTCCGCAAGGCCGGCGTGGCGCGGCGGCTGAGGCGGGTGGAGGAGGAGAGCGTGCCCTCCTTCCTGTGGCGCTCGGTGCCGGACGAGGCGGCGCTCGCAGCGCTGCCCGAGGCGGAGCGCTACGGCCCGGAGACCGATGCCCGGCAGGTGTTCGACCGGCTTTCCGGGACCTGGACCTATTGGGGCTGGAAGGGCGGCTATTTCGCAGTCCGAGGAGGACGCGCGCGCTTTCCGCGACGAGCTCGCCTATATGCTCGCCACCCAGCGCGTGGCGCCCAACTCGCCGCAGTGGTTCAACACCGGCCTTCACTGGGCCTATGGCATCGACGGTCCCGGCCAGGGCCATTTCTACGTCGACCCGTTCACCGGCAAGCTGACCAAGTCCAAATCCGCCTACGAGCACCCGCAGCCGCATGCCTGCTTCATCCAGTCGGTGTCCGACGACCTGGTCAACGAGGGCGGCATCATGGACCTGTGGGTGCGCGAAGCGCGGCTGTTCAAATACGGCTCGGGCACCGGCTCCAATTTCTCGCAGCTGCGCGGCGAAGGCGAGCGGCTGTCGGGCGGCGGCAAATCGTCGGGGCTGATGAGCTTCCTGAAGATCGGCGACCGGGCTGCCGGCGCCATCAAGTCGGGCGGCACCACGCGGCGGGCCGCCAAGATGGTGGTGGTCGACGTCGATCACCCCGACATCGAGGACTACATCGACTGGAAGGTGAAGGAGGAGCAGAAGGTCGCCTCGCTGGTCACCGGCTCCAAGATCGTGCGCCACCACCTCACCGCCATCATGAAGGCCTGCGTGAACTGCGAGGGCCATGACGACGATTGCTTCGACCCGGCGATCAACACTGCGCTCAAGCGCGAGATCCGTGCGGCGAAAAAGAATGCCGTTCCGGACAACTACATCTATCGGGTCATCCAGTTCGCCAAGCAGGGCTACAGCTCGATCGAGTTCAAGACCTACGATACCGATTGGGATTCGGAGGCCTACCTGACCGTTTCCGGGCCAGAACTCCAACAATTCGGTGTCGCTCAAGGACGATTTCCTGCGCGCGGTGGAGACCGACGGCGACTGGAACCTCATCCGGCGCATCGACGGCAAGGTGGCCAAGACGCTGAAGGCCCGGGAGCTGTGGGAGAAGATCGGCTATGCGGCGTGGGCCTCGGCCGATCCCGGGCTCCACTTCAACACGACCATGAACGACTGGCACACCGCGCCGGCGGCGGGCCAGATCCGTGCCTCCAACCCGTGCTCGGAATACATGTTCCTCGACGATACGGCCTGCAACCTCGCCTCGATCAACCTGCTCGCCTATCGCGGCGCCGACGGGGCGATCGACATCGAGCGCTACGAGCATTCGGTGCGGCTGTGGACCATCGTGCTCGAGATCTCGGTGATGATGGCGCAGTTTCCGTCCAGGGAGATCGCCCGGCTGTCCTATGAATACCGCACGCTGGGCCTCGGCTATGCCAATATCGGCGGTCTGCTGATGACCTCCGGCATCCCCTACGATTCGCGCCGAGGGCCGGGCGATCTGCGGCGCGCTGACGGCGATCATGACCGGCGTGGCCTACGCCACCTCGGCCGAGATGGCGGCCGAGCTCGGCGCCTTCCCCGACTATGAGCGCAATCGCGAGCCGATGCTGCGCGTCATGCGCAACCACCGCCGCGCCGCCTATGGCGAGCGCGACGGCTATGAGAAGCTGTCGGTGTCGCCGGTGCCGCTCGAGGCCGAGGACTGCCCGCAGCCGGCGCTGGTCGCGCATGCCCGCGCGGCCTGGGATCGCGCCCTCGCGCTCGGCGAGGAGCACGGCTACCGCAATGCGCAGGCGACGGTGATCGCGCCCACCGGCACGATCGGCCTGGTGATGGACTGCGACACCACCGGCATCGAGCCCGACTTCGCCCTGGTCAAGTTCAAGAAGCTGGCCGGCGGCGGCTATTTCAAGATCATCAACCGCGCCGTGCCCGAGGCGCTGCGGACGCTCGGCTATTCGCGAGGCCGAGATCGCCGAGATCGAGGCCTATGCGGTCGGCCACGGCACTCTCGACCAGGCGCCGGCGATCAACCCCGGCTCGCTCAAGGCCAAGGGCTTCAGCGACGACAAGATCGCGGCGCTCAACGCCGCGCTGAAGTCGGCGTTCGACATCAAGTTCGTGTTCAACAAATGGACGCTGGGCGAGGATTTCGCGAACGAAACGCTCGGCTTCACCGACGAGCAGCTCGACGACCCGGCGTTCGACATGCTGCCGGCGCTGGGCTTTTCGCGCCGCGACATCGAGGCCGCCAACATCCATGTCTGCGGGGCGATGACGCTGGAAGGCGCGCCGTTCCTCAAGGACGAGCACCTGCCGGTTTTCGACTGCGCCAATCCCTGCGGGCGGATCGGCAAGCGCTATCTGTCGGTGGAGAGCCACATCCGGATGATGGCCGCCGCCCAGCCCTTCATCTCGGGCGCCATCTCCAAGACGATCAACATGCCCAACGACGCCACCGTCGACGAGTGCAAGGCGGCCTACATGCTGTCCTGGAAGCTGGCGCTCAAGGCCAACGCGCTCTACCGCGACGGCTCGAAACTCTCGCAGCCGCTCAATGCGGCGCTGCTTGTCGCCGACGACGAGGACGAGGACGACCTGGTCGAGGCGCTGGTCGCCGCGCCGACGGCCGCCAGGGCGGCGACGGTGGCCGAGCGGATCGTCGAGCGCATCGTCGAGAGGTGGTGCGCGACCGCGAGAAGCTGCCCAACCGCCGCAAGGGCTACACGCAGAAGGCGGTGGTCGGCGGCCATAAGGTCTATCTGAGGACCGGCGAGTTCGACGATGGCCGGCTCGGCGAGATCTTCATCGACATGCACAAGGAAGGCGCGGCGTTCCGGGCGATGATGAACAACTTCGCCATCGCGATCTCGCTCGGCCTGCAATATGGCGTGCCGCTGGAGGAGTATGTGGAGGCCTTCACCTTCACCAAGTTCGAGCCGGCCGGCATGGTGCAGGGCAACGACGCGATCAAGAACGCCACTTCGATCCTGGACTACGTGTTCCGCGAGCTGGCGGTCTCCTATCTCGGCCGCAACGACCTCGCCCATGTCGACACGTCGGACTTCTCCAACACCGCCCTTGGCCGCGGCATCGAGGAAGGGCGCGCCGTCGCCTTCTCCAAGGGGCTGACGCGCGGCGCCTCGCCGCTCAAGGTGGTGCAGGGCTCGGACGAGGCCAAGGGCTTCGCCGGCGGCAACGGGCCTTCGGCGCGCCCGGCGACGACGGCCGGTGGCGGCACGCCGCTGAGGGCGGTGGCCACGGTGACGGCGCTGAAGCCGCTTGTCCTCGGAGCTGCGCGCGGAGGCGACCGCCTTCAAGCGCGACTACGAGGAGCGCGCCCGCGAAGGCCGAGGAAGCGCGCGGCGGCCGAGTCGCCGAGGCGCTGTTCACCGAGGACGCGGCGCGCGAGGCGGCCGACGCCAAGGCGCTCGCCGCCGAGCGGCGCAGCCGCGCGATCGCCCAGGGCTATACCGGCAACATGTGCTCGGAGTGCCAGAACTTCACCATGGTGCGCAACGGCACCTGCGAGAAGTGCGACACCTGCGGCGCGACCAGCGGGTGCA
>CAWKFT010000006.1:0-64897 GCA_963848975.1 uncultured Alphaproteobacteria bacterium | reverse complement strand
CCGGTCGAGCATGCAGCTGCAATAGGGCGTGCAGAACGGCTCGCTGCGCGCCGCCACGCAGCTCGTCCGGCAGGCGTGGAGAAACTGGGCTTCCGGCGGCGGAACGGCCGGCGGCGCCACTTGGCTGGTTAGCCACAGCGCGCCGATCAGCAGCGGCTGGTGGAGGAGATAGAACGCCAGGCTATGGCGTCCGGCAAAGCTCAAAGGGGCCAAGACCGCGGGCGGCTCGCGGCCGGCCAGCCGGCCGAGCGGCAGGGCGAACAGGCGGGCAGCCCCGATCCCCGCGAGCACGGCGCCGAACCAGGGAAACACCGGCACGTAGTCGTTGGAATGCGGGATCTGCGTCGACAGCCCGACCCACCAGAGCGCCGGATGGTTAAACAGCGGGTTGCGCAGGAAATGCGGGGCAGCGACTGTCGCAGCGGCGGCCAGCAGCGTCACCGGCGCCGGCAGGCGCAGGAAGGCGAGCCCCAGCACGCTGGCCAGCGCGATCTGATGCAGGATGCCGAAAAAGATGAAGTCGTTGGGGATCGCCAGGAGAGTGGCCAGCGAGATCAGCGCCGCCGCGCCGCCGACCATCGCCAGCCGGCGGAAGAACGGTTTCCAGCGGATCCCCTTGCCATGCGCCAGCGCGAGGCTGACGCCCGCCAGGATCAGGAAGCTCGTGGCGATCGCCCGCGCAAAAAGTTTCCAGCCTCCGGCGCCGGTGGTCCCGGGCTCGGCATAGCCGAAGAATTCCAGGTCCCAGGCGAAGTGATAGACGGCCATCGCCACCAGTGCCGCTCCCCGGGCGAGGTCGATGGCGGCGATGCGCGGCGCCTTGCGGCTTCCAACGGGGCGGTCTTGCGGGTACATGCCTTCTGTTGCAGCGCTTTCGCCGGCAGCGCAAGCGGGGGAGCGCGTCATCGCGGCAAAGGAGGCGAGCATGCATCGGATCGAGGCGAACGGCGCGGCGATCCCGGCGCTCGGCCTGGGCACCTGGACGCTTCGGGGCAGGCAGTGCGCCGAGCTCGTCGCCGAGGCGTTGCGCCTCGGCTACCGCCATGTCGACAGCGCCGCGATGTACGACAACGAGGCGGCCGTCGGCGAAGGCATCCGCGCCTCCGGCCTGCCGCGCGATGCCGTGTTCCTCACCACCAAGGTGTGGTGGACCGACATCGCGCCGGCCGACCTCCTCCGCTCCGCCGAAGCGAGCGTGAAGCGGCTCGGCTTTCCTTCGGTCGACCTGCTGCTGATCCATTGGCCGAATGACCGGGTGCCACTCGAGCGCTCGGTCGAGGCCCTGAACGAGGCGCGCCGCCGCGGGCTCGCCCGGCATATCGGCGTCGCCAATTTCCCGACGGCCCTGCTCGATCGCGCGATGCTGGCTTCCGAGGCGCCGCTCGCCTGCAACCAGGTCGAGCACCACCCCTATCTCGACCAGCGAAAGGTCGCCGCCGCCTGTCGCGCCGCGGGTCTCGCTTTGGTGTCCTATTGCCCGCTCTACCGCGGCCGCGGGCTCTTCGAGGAGCCGGCCATCCGCGACGCTGCGGCCCGCCATGGCCGCACGCCGGCGCAGATCGTCTTGCGCTGGCACGTCCAGCAGGACGGCGTCGCCGCCATTCCGCGCACCACCAGGAAGGAACGCCTGGCCGAGAACGCCGCCATCTTCGACTTCGCGCTCGCCGCCGACGAGATGGCCGCCATCGCGGCCCTGTCCTCCCGCAACAGCCGGCTGTGCGATTTCGACTTCGCGCCTGGCTGGGATTGAGGGACGAGGAGGGCGCGGCGCTGGTTAGGTCGCGGCGCCAAGCTGTGCTGGGGCATCGTCACCCCATAGACGCCGCCCCGCCATGCGGGCGAGCGTGTGCACGTGCCTTTCGGTCTTCGGCCTATGCCGGCCGGCAGCATCGCTCGGCGGCGCCTGACGATCGTCATACTCGGCAGTGCGGCTCAACTCGCCGCCCATCACGATCGTTGTCCTCGGGCGACTGTGCGCATCGCTCGGCCGTCCCGGACTGATCGTCATCCTCGACCTGAAGCGCGCCTCTGCTCGGCCGTCCAGAACGATCGCCATCCTTGGGCTAGACGACCGGGCTTGGCCCGAGGACCCCTGCCGCAGCGCAGACGGTCAGAACCGCTTGCGCTCCGGCCCGAGGACACCCGCCGCAGCGCAGACGGTCAGAACCGCTTGCGCTCCGCCCCGAGGACCCCTGCCGCAGCGCAGACGGTTAGAACCGCTTGCGCTCCGGCCCGAGGACCCCTGCCGCAGCGCAGACGGTCAAAACCGCTTGCGCTCGGCCCCAAGGACCCCTGCCGCAGCGCAGACGGTCAGAACCGCTTGCGCTCCCTGATCATCAAGCATGCCGTGACGTGAGGAAGGTTCTCGCTAGGCGTCGCCCCGGCACGTCGTGTCGGCTGCCCAACGCTTGGAACTTTCGTCGGGCCCGGCTTGTTGACCGACATGGCACATCGGCTGAGGCCCGCGTCGTGGCGAGATGCGCGCGCCAGCCAGCGCAGAACCATCTTTGTCGCGCCGAGGCTCTGGATTTCTCAGCTCTGAACGATAACAGAGGAGTTCACCGTTTCACAGAAGCGGCGGCCTGCTCTCTATCTCATTGTTTTAACCTCATTTGCGCGGCGCCGGGTGATTTCACCTGGCTGGAAAATGCTCTAGTCTGCGGCCTATGCCGCTGTTCACAGATCTCAATTTCAATCCTTTGTCCGGTCACAGTTATCTGTTGATCGGTGGCGTCATTCTGGTCGGCACAGGGCTGTTGATCATCTCCCTCATCGTCAATGCATGGGTGGCTCAGAACGTTCGCAACGATGTCAGGCACCGCGAAAAGCTTCTCGAGTACTATCGCAATACGGTGTCGCAGCTCGGCGTCATCCTGGTCGGCATCGGGGTCTCGCTGTTCATGTTCTTCTTCCAGCAGAACTACCAGGATCACCGCCGGCGCGAGGCCGAGTTGCAGCAGGTGCTGTCGCGCATGGCCGTGCGCATCGCGCGCGGCGCCGCCGCAGCCGAATCGCTCGGCGAGTTTGACGCGCTGCTCGACGTGGGCGGTCCCTACATCCGGCCGGAGGATGGCGGCGCCAATGGCGCGGTGACTGCCGACGGGCCGGCCCTGGCCGACCAGGTCAGCCAGGTGCTGCTGGTGGAGCGCGACGTCGACCCAAGCGCCTTCGGCGTTCTCAACGGCTCGCCGGACCTCGAATCCGCCCTCGTGTCGAGCGAGCTCGACCCCGTTTTGTGGTTCAACCTGGTGCGCGATGAAAGCGATCTCAACTACGCCGCCGCGCAGCTGACGCATGATTATCGCGACCTCCACGACCTGCTCGGCAGCGATCCGGTCGACGTGGCGCTGGCCGACCCTAAGCGGAAAGCCGGCATCAAGCAGGAGGTGCTCGACGTCATGTGGGACGCCGATCTCTTGCGTCAGCGCAGCCGCCGGCTAGTGGCCCGCGCCTGCTGGCTCTACAGCAAGGGAACCGCCTTCGTGGCGCAGAAGCCGGCGACGGCGATCGAGGCAAACCCGATCTCGCATCAAGAGTGGCTCGACACCGCCCAGCCTTTCCTCGCCGGGTTGAAATCCGGGACCGGCAACTGCAACGACCTTCTTGGCCGCGCCTCGACGCCGTGAGCCCCAGTACAGCGGACGGCGCCGCGAATGGTCGCGTGACAACCAACGGTGCCGCGTCACGGCGCTTGCCGGGCCGAACATCTTCGCGGCCAATCGGGTCGCGGTCCTGTTCTTCGTCGGTGCGGCAATCCGGCCGACGCCAGTGGCGTGCCCCGGCAGGAAACCCTCGGCAAAGGTCGATGCAGAGGTCTCGGCCCAGTCCCCATTCGACTTGGGCGCTTCCGGAGAAAGCCCTCCGGCCGGACGGTTCGGGCCGGTCCTTCGGCGCCTCGGCTTGCCGAGGCACGTTCGCGCCTTGCCAAGGCTTCGTCGAAGGCCCGACTTTCCTCCATCGGAACGCTTGCGACCGGCCGCCAAGCGATCTATGCGCCCCCAGCGTCCCGTGCCGCCAGCGCGTGCTTGCCGCGCACCCAGTCGTGGAAGGCCAAGAGCTCGTACTCCTCCGGCATCAACACGCCGGCACGATGGCGGACCGAGGCCAGCCCGCGCTGGTTGACCTCGCAGATGGCCGCATCCTCGTCCAGCACCTGCCGGCTGAAGGCGACGATCTTGTCGATGTCGGCGGCGCCGGGCGCCAGCGCCTCCGGCAGGAACAACCATTGCGCCTCGAGCTCGGTTTGTGTCGGTCCGAGCGGCTTCAGCCGCACCACGCGGACATAGTCGACATGGCCGACGATGAAAGCCGAAGGCAGGCTGACCGCATAGGTCTGGCCGGCCCGCTCCTCCTCCGGCGTCAGCCCGACGAAGCGCGGCGCATGTGCCTTGCCGTCCACCGACCAGCTTTCGGCCCCGCCGCGCAGCGTGCCGGCGAACTCGGGCGCCGGGTCGTCGGCATGGTTCGCCCAGTCCGGATCGTCGTGCCGCGCCATGAGGCCACGGCCATAGATCGGCACCAGGCGCGACAGGTCGCGATGCACGCCTGGACAGTGTAGGCATTCGTTGAAATTTTCCCAGAAGATCTTCCAGTTGCAGGCCATGGTCTTGCGATAGACATGGCCCGGCAATAGCGCCTCGAGCGGCCAGTGGCCGAGGTCGCCCGCGGCCGGATCGAACGCCGTCTCGACCGGCTCGGCCGCTTCGTCGAGGTTGACGAACACGAAGCCGCGCCATTCGGCAGCCGCCACCCCGTAGAGCGGAAAGTCGCTCGTCTCGAAGCCCTCGGGAAGCCGCTTGGACGGCGCCCGCACCAGCCGCCCGTCGAGCGCATAGGACCAGGCGTGGTAGGGGCAGGTGATCAGCCGGCCCTTCAGCCGCCCGGATTCCGTCTGGCAGAGCTGCGAGCCGCGGTGCCGGCAGGTGTTGTAGAAGGCCCTGAGCGTGCCCGCCTCGTCGCGCAGCACCAGCACCTCCTGGCTGCCGATGCGGAACAAGCGGAAAGCCCGCGGCTCGGCGAGATCGGCCGAGCGGCAGACCATCAGCCAGCTGCGATACCAGATGGCCAAGAGATCGCGCTGGAAGGCCGGCTCCCCGAAATAATCCTGCGACGCAAGCGTCGCCTCGGCGCGTCGCAACCCCTTGTAGCGGCCCGCGTCCAGCGTCTCCGCACCCATCGGCACCTCCCACGTCCTCGGCTCTAGAAGCGGACACGCCAGGGCGCCCGCTGTCAATCCCCGGCGTCCTGCCCCCCGGGACCCTGGCTCGGAATAGAAATTTCCCGCTGCTCGCAGAGTCTGACGTTGGCCGGCGCCTTCGTCGCAAAGTTCGGGAGCAGACGATGGCGAATCGACATAAGATGGCATCGGTCGGTCGCGAATACGTCTCGAGCGCGCCGCCGGTCGACAAAAAGCAGCATCGAGAGAACAGGGAGGAAGCCTTGGAGAACAGGACATGTTCTGCACAAGAAGCATCTCCCTGCCGGCAGCTTTCGTCTCCGTTCTTTCCCTGACCGCCTGGGGTCTCATTCCTGCCATGGCCCATGACGCGCCGAAGGGATGGACGTATCCCTACGCCTGCTGCTCCGGCTATGACTGTCGCCAGGTCGCCTCGAGGGCCGTCTCCGAGCGCCCGGAAGGCTATGTGATCCGCGGCACCGGCGAGGTTGTCAGCTACCGTGACAAGCGGCTGCGCACGTCTCCGGACGGCGAGTTCCATTGGTGCTCGGTCGCCGGCTCCAATGACGGCCGCACCATTTGTCTCTTCGTGCCGCCACGCTCCTACTGAGGCCAGCGGCGGCGCGTGGGGAAGACTCCCGCCTTGTGTGGGCGCCGCGCAACGCTTGCCGCCGATTGTGCTGCGGCCGGCCGCCGCGGTGACGCGCGGGAAATTGACTTCGTCGCCAAACGCCTTTCTAGTTCCGGGCTGACGCGCGCCCGCTTCCGCATTGGGCAGACGCGCGGTTGATGCGGCAGGGGCGAGCGGACCTCCGCGGCCCGTGAGACTGGTGACATGGAAGACAATTACGAGAAATACGCCGTCGCGGTGATCATCGTGTTCGGCGCTCTGATGATCGGCGGCCAGATGGCCGCCGGGTTGGCGCTGGGCGACCGCCCGGCCTTTCTTTGGGCGCTCGGCGCGGCGTTCTTCGCCTGGGTGTCCGGGCACGCGGTGCTGTTCGACCGGCCGCGCATCTATGGCGGACTGATCGTGATTGCCGCCGCGTTCGTCATCGCGTCGATCGTCGCTCTGGTGACCTGATCGGGCCCATGGGCGGCGGCCCCCGGCCGTCGCCGCCATGAACGGGCCGCGCGGGTCTCGCCCCGTTGCCTGCTCGACGCTCGTCCCGTTCAGACCGGGTTGCAGGTCATCCCGTTGCGCTGCGCATTGGCGATGCAGTCGCTGCGGTTCGAATAGGCCTGGGTCGAGGCCCCCACGACGCGCCCGTTGGGCGCTGTGCGCCGCCAGCGCCAGCCGCTCGGCGTTTGATAGACCTCCCAGGTGTCCCCATTGCGATCGGTGCATCCGGCCATGCGTCGTCCCCTCTGCTGCTTGGGTGGAGCCAGAGGAGTAGGGGAGTTCGGATTGTGACGCCACGAACCGATCGCAACCTGAAGGCGGCGCAGCCGGGCGACCGGCGTGCAACCAACCCCCGCCAGGCGAGATTCGCCGCAATGCGGCCGGACGGCATGCGAGACTATGCACTCTTGATCCTCCGGTCCGCAGTTTGTTGCCTATTTGTTCTAGCAAAGCACTGCGTGCAGCGCAAGAGGCATGCACGCAAAAATCGCAAAATCGGCCAAGCGCTCGGTCTGCTGAACGGTCCCAACTATTCACGCGCATAGCTAATATGCGCTCGCCAATGCACTTATAGGTTGATTGTCGGCCCAATCCCTGGTAGTGCTCGATATGTCGATGCGGCTGTGCCGATCCGCGCCGATGCGTCAAGCAAAGCATGGAGGGAAAGCGATGAATTTGTCACCCAGATGAGGGCGGTTGCCGTATCGAATGGACATCGAACCAAGCGGAAGGCTGGGGTAGGATCAATGAATGCGATTCCGAGAAGTGCTCGACGATGCGTCGGGTGTCTTTGAAAGAATGCAGCAGGGGTTGAGCGGATCGCGCCGACCGCGGCTTTGCGTCGACATCGTTGAATTGGATCGGGCCGAGGACTTCGGCCCGGCTACGCCTAGGCCAAAACAACAACAACGGCCCCGGGTGCCGCGGGCCTGCGGCTGCTACTGTCCTATTCGAGACCGGCTCACCACCCCCAAAACTTGATCCCATCGCCGCGCCACAGCCCGGCTGCGCCAGGACGGAAGGTTCCGCAACCGGCTGATCCGGGGCGCGGCTTCCGTTCGGCATCCGCGCCCGCGCCGCTCTCGTGCGCTCGTCCGACCCTGGCCCGCGCCGCCTCTGCCGCACCCGCCTGATCCGGGGCGCGGCTTCCGTTCGGCATCCGCGCCCGCGCCGCTCTCGTGCGCTCGCCCAAACCCTGGGCCCCGCCGTCTCTGCTGCGCTCGTTCGAACCCTGGCCCGCGCCGCCTCTGCCGCGCCCGCCTGATCCGGGGCGCCGCGGCCATCCGGCATCCGCGCCGCTCTCGCTCTGCCGCACCCGTCCGAACCTGGCCCCGCCGCCTCTGCTGCGCTCGCCCGAACCCTGGCCCCGCCTCAGCTGCACCCGCTGGTCGCCCCGCAGGTGTCGCACTTCTCGCAGGTGCCGTTGCGCACCATGGTGAAGTTCTGGCACTCCGAGCACATGTTGCCGGTGTAGCCCTGGGCGATCGCCCGGCTGCGCCGCTCGGCGGCGAGCGCCTTGGCGTCGGCCGCCTCGCGGGCCGCGTCCTCGGTGAACAGCGCCTCGGACCCGGCCGCCGCGGCGGCCTCCTCGGCCTCGCGCGCCCGCTCCTCGTAGTCGCGCTTGAAGGCAGTCGCCTCCTCGCGCAGCTCCGACGACAGCGGCTTCAGCGCCGTCACCGTGGCGATCGCCCGCAGCGGCGTACCGCCGCCGGCCGTCGTCGCCGGCCGTCCCGATGGGGCGCCGCCGCCGGCGAAGCCCTTGGCCTCGTCCGAGCCCTGCACCACCTTGAGCGGCGAGGCGCCGCGCGTCAGCCCCTTGGAAAACGCGACCGCGCGCCCTTCCTCGATGCCGCGGCCGAGCGCGGTGTTGGAGAAGTCCGACGTGTCGACATGCGCAAGGTCGTTGCGCCCGAGATAGGAGACTGCCAGCTCGCGGAACACGTAGTCGAGGATCGACGTGGCGTTCTTGATCGCGTCATTGCCCTGCACCATGCCGGCCGGCTCGAATTTGGTGAAGGTGAAGGCCTCCACATATTCCTCCAGCGGCACGCCATATTGCAGCCCGAGCGAGATCGCGATGGCGAAGTTGTTCATCATCGCCCGGAACGCCGCACCCTCCTTGTGCATGTCGATGAAGATCTCGCCGAGCCGGCCGTCGTCGAACTCGCCGGTCCTCAGATAGACCTTGTGGCCACCCACCACCGCCTTCTGCGTGTAGCCCTTGCGGCGGTTGGGCAGCTTCTCGCGGTCGCGCACCACCTTCTCGACGATGCGCTCGACGATCCGCTCGGCCACCGTCGCCGCACGGGCGGCGGTCGGCGCGGCGACAAGCGCCTCGACCAAATCGTCCTCGTCATCCTCTTCGGCCGAAAGCAGCGCCGCATTGAGCGGCTGCGAGAGCTTGGAGCCGTCGCGGTAGAGCGCGTTGGCCTTCAGCGCCAGCTTCCAGCTCAGCATGTAGGCCGCCTTGCAGTCGTCGACGGTGGCGTCGTTGGGCATGTTGATCGTCTTGGAGATGGCGCCCGAAATGAAGGGCTGGGCCGCCGCCATCATGCGGATGTGGCTCTCCACCGACAGATAGCGCTTGCCGATCCGCCCGCAGGGATTGGCGCAGTCGAACACCGGCAGGTGCTCGTCCTTCAGGAACGGCGCGCCTTCCAGCGTCATCGCCCCGCAGACATGGATATTGGCAGCCTCGATGTCTCGGCGCGAAAAGCCCAGCGCCGGCAGCATCTCGAAAGCCGGGTCGGCGAGTTGCTCGTCGGTGAAGCCGAGCGTTTTCGTTGCGAAATCCTCGCCCAGCGTCCATTTGTTGAACACGAACTTGATGTCGAACGCCGACTTCAGCGCCGCATTGACTGCATCGATCTTGTCGTCGCTGAAGCCCTTGGCCCTGAGCGAACCGGGATTGATCGCCGGCGCCTGGTTCAAATTGCCGTGGCCCACCGCATAGACCTCGATCTCGGCGATCTCCGCCTCCGAATAGCCGAGCGTCCGGAGCGCCTCCGGCACGGCACGGTTGATGATCTTGAAATAGCCGCCGCCGGCGAGCTTCTTGAACTTGACCAGGGCGAAATCCGGCTCGATGCCGGTGGTGTCGCAATCCATCACCAGTCCGATCGTGCCGGTGGGCGCGATCACCGTCGCCTGCGCATTGCGGTAGCCGTGCTCTTCGCCGAGCTGGATGGCGCGGTCCCAGGCGGCGCGTGCATGCGCGACCAGCGCCGGCTGCGGGCAGTCCGCGGCCTCCAGCGGCACCGGCGACACCGACAGCGTCTCATAGCCGTCGCGCTCGCCATAGGCGGCGCGGCGATGGTTGCGCATGACGCGCAGCATCGCCCGCGCATTGCGCTCATAATCGGGGAAGGCGCCGAGCTCGGCCGCCATCTCGGCCGAGGTGGCATAGGCCACGCCGGTCATGATCGCCGTCAGCGCGCCGGCGATCGCCCGTCCCTCGGAGGAGTCGTAGGGGATGCCGGAGGTCATCAGCAGGCCGCCGATATTGGCGTAGCCGAGGCCCAGCGTGCGGTATTCGTGCGACAGCCGGGCGATCTCCCTGGACGGAAACTGCGCCATCATCACCGAAATCTCGAGCACGATGGTCCACAGCCGCACCGAATGCTCGTAGCGCTCGATGTCGATCGCCCCGTCGGCGCCGCGATAGGCGAGCAGGTTGATGGAGGCGAGGTTGCAGGCCGTGTCGTCCAGGAACATGTATTCCGAGCACGGGTTGGAGGCGCGGATCGGGCCGGCCGCCGGCGCCGTGTGCCAGTCGTTCATGGTGGTGTTGAAGTGCAGCCCGGGGTCGGCCGAGGCCCACGCCGCATAGCCGATCTTCTCCCACAGCTCGCGGGCCTTCAGCGTCTTCGCCACCTTGCCGTCGATGCGCCGGATGAGGTTCCAGTCGCCGTCGGTCTCGACCGCCCGCAGGAAGTCGTCCTTGAGCGACACCGAATTGTTCGAGTTCTGGCCCGAAACGGTCAGATAGGCCTCCGAATCCCAGTCGGTGTCGTAGGTCTTGAACTCGATCGAGCTGTAGCCCTGCTTCGCAAACTGGATCACCCGATAGATGTAATTGTCTGGAACCGCGTTCTTTTTCGCTGCGCGAATCTCGCGCTTTAGGGCCGTGTTGACCGACGGGTCGAAGCAGTCGTCCTCATGGCCTTCGCAGTTCACGCAGGCCTTCATGATGGCGGTCAAATGGCGCCGCACGATCTTCGAGCCGGTCACCAGCGAGGCGACCTTCTGCTCTTCCTTCACCTTCCAGTCGATGTAGTCCTCGATATCGGGGTGGTCGACGTCCACCACAACCATCTTGGCGGCGCGCCGCGTCGTGCCGCCCGACTTGATGGCGCCGGCCGCCCGGTCGCCGATCTTCAGGAAGCTCATCAGCCCCGACGACTTGCCGCCGCCCGACAGCCGCTCGCCCTCGCCGCGCAGCTGCGAGAAGTTGGAGCCGGTGCCCGAGCCGTACTTGAACAGCCGTGCCTCGCGCACCCACAGATCCATGATCCCGCCCTCGTTGACCAGGTCGTCGGCCACCGACTGGATGAAACAGGCATGCGGCTGCGGGTGCTCGTAGGCGGATTTGGACTTGGTCAGCTTGCCGGTGAACGGGTCGACGTAGAAATGGCCCTGGCCGGGCCCGTCGATGCCATAGGCCCAGTGCAGCCCGGTGTTGAACCATTGCGGCGAGTTGGGCGCCACGCGCTGCGTGGCCAGCATGTAGGCGAGCTCGTCGCGGAAGGCGCGCGCATCCTCCTCCGTCTCGAAGTAGCCGCCTTTCCAGCCCCAATAGGTCCAGGTCCCGGCAAGCCGGTCGAACACCTGCCGCGCGTCGGTCTCCGGGCCATAGCGCTCCGCCTCCGGCAGTTCAGCGAGCGCCGCCTCGTCCGGCACCGAGCGCCACAGAAAGGAGGGAACGCTCGTCTCCTCCACCCGCCGCAGCCGACGCGCCACGCCCGCCTTGCGGAAGTACTTTTGGGCGAGCACGTCCGTCGCCACCTGGCTGAATTGCACCGGCACGTCGATGTCGGCCAGCCGGAACACCACCGAGCCGTCGGGGTTCCTGATCTCGGAGAGCGCCTTGCGGAATTCGATCTCCGCATAAGCCGACTGTCCGTCCTTGGTGAATCGCCGCTCGATGCGCATGGTCCCGTCCTTATCACATGATCTGGTGCCGAATGTCGGGCCAACGACTAAATATAGTGTTAAGCTCGCGCTTTCGCCAGCATTCTCTTGCTTTCCACAGGGGCTTTTTTGACGGCACGAAGCGTCCCCGCCCCAAGGCTCGCGCCCGGGGTTGGAGTGCCGTCTGGAAAACACAAGGAAAGCAGGAAGTCACCGGCTGGAGAAGCCTCCGGCCGCGCCCTCCACAAGAGCGCATGATCCATAAGAGTTCAACTCGGGCAGGGTCGTCAAGGGCTCGTTTATGCAGGAATTGTGACCCCCCATATCTTGTGTGTGGACGCCATGTGGATAACGGGGAGAAGCTGGCGCGGCGAGGGGTTTCGGCCTCTCAAACCACCCTGTGAGGACTGATTTTACAGCCGCGAAAGCAGCGCATAGGTCAGCGCCGCCAGCAGCGCCGAGGCCGGCACGGTGGTCACCCAGGCGGTGACGATGGTGGTGACGTGGGCGCGGCGCACCAGCCGGCGCCTCAGCCGCTCCTGGTCCGAGCCCTTCTTGCCGCCGATGCGCGGATCGGCGGACGGCGGCGTCCAGTCGATCGCGGCAAGTGCGGAATCGGCGGCGAGGCCCGCCGCGGCGCGGCGGCGCTGCAGGTAGCTGCGGCGGCGAATCGAGCGCACCGACGCCCATTCGCGATAGAAGCCGACGCCGAACACCGAGCCGACGGCGATGTGGGTGGTGCTGACGGGCAGGCCGAGCCACGTCGCCATCAGCACGGTGATGGCGGTCGACAGCGCGATGCAGAAGGCGCGCACCGGGTTGAGCTTGGTGATCTCGCTGCCCACCATGCGAATCAGCCGCGGCCCGAACAAAAGCAGCCCGACGGAGATGCCGAGCCCGCCGATCAGCATCACCCAGAACGGCACCGGCGTCTCGGCGCCGACCCGGCCGGCTTCGCTCGCCGCGACGATCGCCGCCAGCGGCCCGACCGCGTTGGCGACGTCGTTGGCGCCATGCGCGAAGGAGAGCAGCCCGGCGGCGGCGATCAGCGGCGGCGTGAACAGCACCCGGAGCGATTGCGTCCGGTTCTCCAGGCCGCGCGCCTGTCGCGCCACCGCCAGCCGACTCCCCGCGAAGCTCAGCGCCGCCGCGCCGGCGCCCAGCCAGGCAAGCGTGGCACCCGACAGCGGCGCGCCGGCCGGCGCCGCGATGCCGGCCAGATAGGCCGCGAAGGCGCCTCCCATGGCGCCGTTGAACAGCGGCACCCAGCGCCGCGCCGCGGCGAGCTTGTCGTCGCGATAGAACACCGCCTCCTCGACCATGGCCAGCAACGCCGCGGCGACCAGCCCTGCCAGCACCGGCGACAGCACCCAGCTGGCGGTGATCGCCGCCATCGACGGCCAGTTGACCGCCGACAGTCCCGCCGCCGCAACGCCGCCGCCGACGACGCCGCCGACGATCGCATGCGTGGTGGAGACCGGCGCCCGGATGAAGGTCGACAGATGGATCCACAGCGCCGCCGCCAAAAGCGCCGCCACCATCAGCCGGATGAGCGTGGCCGCGTCGTCGATCTCGCCCGGCAGCACGATGCCCGCGGCGATCGTCTCGACGACCCGGCCGCCGGCAAACAGCGCCCCGGCAACCTCGCAGACGGCGGCCATGGCCAGCGCGCCGCCCATGCGGATCACCCGCGCCCCGACCGCCGGCCCCACATTGTTGGCGACGTCGTTGGCGCCGATGTTGAGCGCCATGTAGGCGGCCACCGCCGCCGCCGCGGCGATCGGCGTCGTGCCCGGCGCGCCGAGCATCGCCGAAGCGAAGGTCGCGGCGACCACCAGGAACAGCAGCGCCAGCCCGGGCGCCACCAGCTGGCGGCCGGAATGGCCGGCCGCTTCCTCGACATTGGCGAGCTTGTCGAGGTCCTTGTCGAGGATGCGTTTCGGCAGCTTGGCGGGCGGCTTGGTCATTGGCGCCGCCGCTCGGCTTGCCGCCCGGCCGCCGCCGCGGGGGCTCCGTCGCTCAGGCGTTGCCGCGCAGCGTGCCGGCGAAGCGGGCGATCAGCTCCCCGAGGTCCGGCTCGCGGACCAGGCGTGCGGCTTCGTCGGCGGCGAACCATCGGCGCTTGCGCTCTTTCCTTTCCGGCCAGCGGCGGGCCATCGCATCGACTTCGAGCGGAAACACCACCACCTTGCAGCGGCGTTCCATCCCCGAGGGAAGCACCTTTCCGTAGAAATAGCTGCCGATTTCGGTCGCCGCGATCGCTCCGTCGAGCCCGGCCTCCTCGGCCGCCTCGCGCAGCGCCGTATCGGCAAGCTGCTCGCGCCCTTCAGGCCAGCCCTTGGGCAGCACCCAGCGGCCGGTGTCGCGGCTGGTGATCAGCAGCACCTCGATCCCGGTCGCGCCGTTCCGCCAGGGCAGGGCGGCCACCTGCAGCCGCGGCGGCTTGCCGCCGAAGAATTGCCTGACCCGCTCCGAGATGCGGTTGCGCGTGACGTGGCTGACCATCGTGGATCGCCGGAACAGCTTTCGAATCGTTTCTCTCACAATTATCGAGTGTTAAGACTAGGTTATAAATAGTAAAAGCGACGTTGCCTGCCAGGTTCGCCCAGCTTTCTGTCGTCGGGGCGATAACAGCCTAGCCGCGCGTGCCGTCGGCGATGGGCTTCTGGTAGGTGAAGCCCATGTCCCAGGGGAAATATATCCACGTATCCTGCGACACTTCTGTCACGAACGTGTCAACCAGCGGCCGTCCCTGCGGCTTTGCATAGATGGTCGCGAAATGCGCCTTTGGCATCATGGCGCGCACCACCGAGGCGGTTTTGCCGGTGTCGGTCAGGTCGTCGATGATCAGGATGTCGCTGCCCTGGTTTTCCAGCAGGCTCGGCGACACCTCCTTGATGACGTCGAGCTCGCCCTGCTCGATGTATTCGTGATAGGAGGCCACGCACACCGTCTCGATCAGCCTGATCCCCAGCTCGCGCGAGATGATCGCCGCCGGCACCAGGCCGCCGCGGGTGATGCAGACGATCGCCTTCCAGCTGCCGTTGACCCCGGCAAGCCGCCAGGCGAGCGCCCGCGCGTCGCGGTGGAACTGGTCCCAGGAGACGGGGAATGCCTTCTCGGGAAGGGACATCGGCGGCAGCCTCCACGGGCGCCCGCGGCGCCCGGAAATGTCGTCTGAAAGGGCGCCATTAGCCGCAAATGGCGGCCCTTGGCAAGGGCCTCGCAGACGCTAGCGCGACATGAAGGTCGGCACCGGCATCGATTGCAGCAGCGTCCGCGTCACGCCGCCGAACAGGAACTCGCGCAGCCAGGAATGGCTGTAGGCGCCCATGACGATCAGGTCCGGCTTGCTCTCGGCCGTCCAGTTCTCGATCACCGCCCCGACCGACAGCCCGGCCGAGCGCTGGTTCACCACCGTCGCGTGCACGCCGTGCCGCGCCAGGCTGGCGGCGATCTCGGTGCCGGCGGTGTCCGGGTCGAGCTCGACATTCTCGTCCGGGTCGACCACCAGCACCTCGATCTCGTCGGCGTCCATGATGAAGGGCAGCGCGTCGAACACCGCCCGCGCCGCCTCGCGCGAGCCGTTCCAGGCGATCAGGATTTTCTGGAAGGTGCCGTTGGTCGGCGCCGCATAAGGGATGAACAGCACCGGCCGCCCCGCCTCGAAGAGCAGGCTTTCAAGGTTGGCGCTGGAGATGGAATTGCCCTTCGGGTCCGACTGCACCGCCACCACCAGGTCGGCCGAGCGGGCGCTCGACAGCGCCGACAGCGCGCTGTCGCCGGAGAAGCTCTCCATGCTGCGCCATTCGGCCGACACGCCTTCGGCCAGGCAGCGCGAGGCATAGCGCTGGCCGAGCTCGGTCGACCGCTTCTCGTTGCGCTCGTTGCTGACCTGGATGAACTCGGCATCGGGGAAGCCCATCGGCGTCGTGTAGGCGACCGGCATCGCCTCGGCATGCACGCCGATGACGTGGCTCTTGAAGTGCGTCGCGATCGGCAGCACGCAGTCGAGCAGCCCATCCTCGTCCTTCTCGCCCTGCACGATGGCAACGATGGTCTTGAACGTCATGGGAGCCTCCGTCGGCGCGCCCGGCCCCTCGCCGTCGCTTGGCCGACTATAGCACAGCGCACGACGATGCACCCCCATGTGCGCCGTCGCTCGCCAGGGTTGCCAGGTCAGCCGCGCCCCAGCCGGGCCACCATTGCCTCGACGTCGGCTTTGGCGGCGTCGAGCGCCTCTTGCGAGCGCGACCGCACGACGAGCTCGGTCCAGAATTTGCCGTCCTGATACTTCGGATAGGAGCCGATGATGGTGTCGGGATGCGCCTTCTGGATCTCGCCCAGCGGCCCGCCGATCACCCCTTCGCCGAGCGGGCAGGGCACCGTCGCGCTGATCAGCCGCGTCCCCGTGGAGAGCGTCGGCATGACGCTGTCGAGCATGGCCTGGAAGATCGCCGGCACGCCCGGCCATGACATGCACGTTGCCGATGCGGAAGCCGGGCGCCACCGACACCGGGTTGTCGATGAGCTCCGCCCCTTCCGGCATGCGCGCCATGCGCTGTCGCGCCTCGGTGAACTCCATTTCGCGCCGCGCATAATGCGCCGCCAGCAGACTGTAGGCGCGCGGGTCGATGCCGCACGGCACGCCGAACGCCTTGGCGATCGAATCGGCGGTGATGTCGTCATGCGTCGGGCCGATCCCGCCCGAGGTGAAGACGTAGGTGTAGCGGCTCCGCAGCGCGTTCACCGCCTCGGCGATCGCCGCCTCGTCGTCGGCGACGATCCGCACCTCTTTGAGATCGATCCCCACCGCCGTCATCATCTCGGCGAGATGGCCCACATTGCGATCCTTGGTGCGGCCCGACAGGATCTCGTCGCCGATGACCAGCATGCCGGCGGTGACGATCGTGTCTTGGGCCATCAGGTCGCTCCTCGCGAGGGTCGCCCGGCTTATCGCGCCCCGCGCGGCCGCGCAACCGAGCGCCGCTGCCGCCTTGCCGCCGCGGGAAATCGAGCTACCATCGCCCGAAGCGGGCTTTTCGAGGTTCTGGGGCGATGGGGTGGCTTGTCTCGATCCTTCTTGCGGGCATCGTCGCCGGGATCCTTGGCCTCGGGCTCGTCGCTCTCTACTATCTTGCAGCGACCCGCCGCATCGCCGCCCAGGCGGAGCGCCTGGTGCCGCCTGCCGGGCGCTTCATCGACATCGACGGCAACCGCATCCACTATGTCGACGTCGGCGAGGGGCCGCCCATCGTCCTCCTGCATGGTCTGGGCGCCCAGCTCCTGCAGTTCCGCCAGCATCTGTTCGCTCGCCTGGATGGCCATCGGCTGATCGCGCTCGACCGTCCCGGTTCCGGCTATTCGGTCCGCGCCGAAAACGGCCGAGCCGAGCTTACCGAGCAGGCGCGGCTCGTCGCTCGCTTCATCGAGGAAATGCGGCTCGACCGGCCGCTGCTGGTCGCCCATTCGCTCGGCGGCGCGGTGGCGCTCGCCGTGGCGCTGGAGCATCCCGGCGCGGTGCGTGGCTTGGCGCTGCTGTCGCCGCTCACCCGCTTCGTCTGGCCTCCGCCCCCGGAATTCGCCGCGCTCTACATTCCTTCGGCGCTGCGTCGCCGCATCCTGGCGCATACGACGGCGATCCCGACCGCCCTGAAGCTCGCGCCGGCGACGCTTTCCTTCCTGTTCGCGCCCAACGAGCCGGAACCCGACTTCATGATCGCCGGCGGCGGCTGGCTGGGCCTCAGGCCCTCGCATTTCGAGGCGACCGTCGCCGACTACACCGCGCTCGGCGCCGACCTGCCGCGCCTCCAGGAGCGCTATGGTGAGATCGCCATCCCCGTCGGCATCCTCTTCGGCACCGCCGACAAGGTGCTTGACCACGCCGTGCACGGGCTGGGGATGCGAGGCCGCATCCCGGGGCTGGAGGTCGAGCTGGTCGACGATGTCGGCCACATGACGCATTACGGCGCGGTCGCCCAGGCGGCGGCGCTCATCGCCCGCATCGCCGCCCGCAGCGGAACCAGCGGCGAATAGTCTTGTTTGTGAAGCCCCTCACCCGGCCTCGCTTCGCTTCGGCCACCCTCTCCCCGCGGGGAGAGGAGGGCGCGAGCCCGCCAACGTCAGCAGCCTGAAACGCACGTCCCTCTGGCGTGGGCCGATCAGAAGGCACTGCCGCTCCTCTCCCCGGCGGGGAGAGGAGGGCGCGTGCCTGCCAACGTTTCTAGCCTGAACGCACGTCCCTCCGGCGTGGGCCGATCAGAAGGCACTGCCGCTCCTCTCCCCGGCGGGGAGCGGAGGGCGCGTGCCTGCCAAGTTTGTAGCCTGAAACGCACGTCCCTCTGGCGCGGGCCGATCAGAAGGCACCGCCGCTCCTCTCCCCGGCGGGGAGCGGAGGGCGCGAGCCCGCCAACGTCAGCAGCCTGAAACGCACGTCCCTCCGGCGCGGGCCGATCAGAAGGCACCGCCGCTCCTCTCCCCGCCGGGGAGAGGTCGGCGCGGGCGCAGCCCGCGACGGGTGAGGGGGCCAATATCAGGTCATCGACGCCCTACTGCTGGGCGATCGATCCGACCGTGTCGACGCGCTTCAGGCTCATGCCGATGACCGGCACCATCTCCTCTTCGACGCGCACCGAGACGGTGACGTTCATGGTGTCCTCGTCGGCCAGGCGTGCCAGCATGGCGCCGTTGAGCTGCTTGCGATTGAGGCCGAGCACCACCTTCTGGCCCTTGACCGAGCCGGAGATCACGTCGAGCCCCTTGCCGGCCGAGCCGTCGAGGAACTTGCCGGCATAGCCGCGTCCCTTTTGCTCCACCGTGGCGCGCATCTTCTGGGTGAACATGCCGACCCGGCAGCTGCCGTCGAGCGTCATGCCGACCTTCCTCTCCGGCGTCGAGCCGGTGAAGCTGCAGTTGAACTTCGTCCCCTTGTACTTGCCGGCGACGATTTCGCCGGGGCCTACCCATTCGCCTTCCACCGAGCGGAAGAACTGGCGGTCGCCTTCCGAACCGTCGGCGGCGAGCGCCGGAAAGCCGGACGCGGCGGCAAAAAAGCTAAGGGCGAGGACGGCACGTTGCATCGATGTGGACCCGCGAAAGCGACTGCTGAAACTGAAGGGACCATGGACAAGATTGGTTAATGCTTCGCTAGCGGCGCGCGTCGTCGGCCTCCTCGGCCCGCGCCTTGGCGAAGCGGCTGAGCGAGGCCAGGAAGTCCGACATGCCGGGCCGCTTCAGCGCCGAAAACGGCAGCGGCCGCACCGTTTCGATGGCTGCGATGCCGATCCGCGCCGTCATCATGCCGTTCACCACCCCTTCGCCCAGGCGGGCCGAAAGCCGCGCCGCCAGGCCGTGGCCGAGGATCTGCTGGACGACGCTGTCGCCCACCGCCACCGAGCCTGTCACCGCCAGATGCGACAGCACGCTGCGCGCCAGCCGGAAGAAGCCGAGCGTGCCCGGTCGGCCGCCATAGAGCTCGGCCAGGCGGCGGATCAGCCGTCCCGCCTCGAACACGACATAGGCGATGTCGACAAGCGCTCTCGGGCTGACCGCGGTTACCAGCGACACCCGCTTGGCGGCGTCCAGCACGATCAGCCTGGCCCGCGCGTCGAGCGGCGCCAGCAGCTCCACCTCGGCCAGCCGCACCAGGCTGGCGCCGTCGATGATGTCGCCCTCGAGCCCAGCGAGCGCCTGGCGGCCGGCGGCCGTCTCCGGCCGTCCCGAAAGCAGCGCGGAAACTTCGGCCACCACGGCGCGGGCAAGCCTCGCATCGTCGCGGCCGATGGCGTCGGCGGCGCGCTCGCGGAGCGCCGCGACGGAGGCGAGCCGCGCCAGCGCGACCGCTTCGCGCAGCAGGATTGCCAGCAGCGCCGTTGCGGCCACCACCGCGGCCCCAGCCGCCAGCCAGCCGAGCCAGTCGGCCCGCGCAAACAGCGCCCGGACCATGCTGTCGACCCACAGCCCGGCCGTCAGCGACACCAGCACCCCGAACGCGGCGAAGAATGCCGAGCCGAGCGTCAGGCGCCGCCGCCGCGGCGTCGCCGGCGGTGGCGGTGCCGTGGCCGGGTCGGCCTCGGCGAAGGCGTCGACCGCGTCGGCAACCGCCAATGGGCCGCCGGCCGGGTGCGCCCGCGGCGCGCGGGCGGGCGTTGGCGCCTCGGCGGCCGGCGGCGCGGCGTCCGGCTCCGGCTCGACGCTGAAGGCGGCGGGCTTGCGGTGTCTGGTCATGCCAGTCGGTCTCCGAGCAGGAATTGCAGCGCACGGTCGAGGCGGATGTGCGGCAAGGTCAGTTTCAGCCCGTCCGCCGTCCGTTCCAGCCGCGGCGGCCGGAAGCGCACGAAGCGGATCGGCGGCTCGGCCTCGCCGGACGGTGCCGCGGCGGCATCGAAGAGCACCGAAAGGTCGCTCGGCAGGTCGCCGGGGAAGATCGCCGTCTCGGTCTCGCCGTCGAACGTCTCGGCGCCGATCCGCTCGCCGGCGATCGGCGTCCCGATGATCACCGGCAGCGTCTCGCGCCCCTGGCGCACCGTGCCTTCGCGCGTCGCCCTGACCGCCGCCATGGCCAGCACGTCGACCGTCGCGCCCGCCGCGCCAGCCCGCTCGAGCGCCCGGTCGGTGATCCGCCGGACGACTGCCTGCAGCCGGTCATGGCTTTCGTGGTGCAGGTGGTCGGCCTTGGTGGCTGCGACCAGGATGCGGTCGATGCGGCGCAGGAAGAGGTCGCCGAACAGGCTGCCATGCCCCGGCCGGAAGCAGCCGAGGATCTCCGCCAGCGCCCGCTCCAGGTCGGCCAGCGCCCCGGGTCCGGCATTCAGCGCCTGCAGCGCATCGATCAGCACGATCTGCCGGTCGAGCCGCGCCACGTGCTCGCGGAAGAACGGCCGCACCACATGCGTCTTGTAGGCCTCGTAGCGCCGCTCCATCATCGCGGCGAGCGAGCCGGGCCTCGCCCGCCCCTCGCTCGGCCCGGCCAGCGGAGCGAAGGTCAGCGCCGGCGAGCCTTCCAGGTCACCCGGCATGAGGAAGCGGCCGGGCGGCAGCGTCGACAGCGCCCGCCCGTCCTCCTTGCAGGCCCTGAGATAGGCCGTGAAGCGCTCGGCGAGCTCCCGCGCCACGGTCTCGTCCGCGTCGACATCGCCGTCCGCCGCCGCCACGGCGCCGAGGAACGGCGCCGACAGGTCGGCGCGCACCGGCAACCGGGCGAGCTCCAGCGCCTCGCTGGAGAAGTGGCGATAGTCCTTGGCCAGTAGCGGCAGGTCGAGCAGCCATTCGCCGGGATAGTCGACGATGTCGACCGACAGCCGCCCCGCCGAGAAAAGCCGCCCCCAGCCGGAGGCCGAGGAATATTCGATGGTCAGCCTGAGCTCGGAGATCGCCCGCGTCGATTGCGGCCAGACCCGGCTTTCGACCAGCGCCGCGACATGGTCCTCTACCTGGAAGCGCGGCACCTGGTCGTCGGGCTGCGGCTCCAGGAAGGCGCGGGCGATGCGGCCGGACTTCTGCGCCTCGAACAGCGGCAGCCGCCCGCCATGCACCAGGTCGTGGACCAGCGCGGTGATGAACACCGTCTTGCCGGAGCGCGACAGCCCCGTCACGCCGAGCCTGAGCGACGGCGACAGCAGCGAGGCCGCCCGGTGGGCGAGCGTGTCGAGCGCCAGCAGCGCCTCGTCGGTCAGGTTGGAAAGCGTCGCCAAGCCGGGCCGCCTAGAGCATGATCCCAAAAAAGTGGATGCCGATTTTTGGAGAAGATCATGCTCAAACAAGAGGATAGAGTGCAAGGATGATTCGAAGAAGCGTCATTGCGCTCTAGCGATCGCCGGGCGTCAGGAACGCTTCCAGGTAGCCGCGCCCCGGAGCGGCCTCGCCGAGACCGTCGGCAAAGCGCACCACCGCCAGCCCGGAGGTCGGGAAGCCGCCGGCGAGCGCGGCCAGCGCCGAAGCGTCGCCGTCCTGGGAGATCGCCGAGGCCAGGTCCTCCATCATCGGGTTGTGGCCGATCACCAGCAGCGAGGCGGCGTCGAAATTGGCGCGGATCAGCGCCAGATAGCCCTGCGCGTCGTCGGTATAGAGCTGGTCAACGAAATGCACCCGCTCCTCGTCCACCGGCCCCTCCTTCAGCCCGTCCAGCGTCTCGCGGGCCCGCCGCGCGGTGGAGCACAGCACCCGCTCCGGCCGGTAGCCCGCCGCCATCATCTTGACGCCGGTCTGCGCCGCGTCGGCCCGACCGCCGCGGTCGAGCGGCCGGTCGAAGTCGCGCATGCCGGGCTCGGCCCAGCCGGCCTTGGCATGCCTGAGAAGATAGAGCCTGCTCATCTTTTCGTCCGCGAAGCCGCCGCGCCCCCGATTTAGAGGCGCGACCCGGCCTCTGCAACTTGCTCCTTAGGCGAAAGGGCAGGGATGGGATGAGGCAGGGGGTGCCGAGGGGGAAGGATGTCCACCGAACTGGGAGCTTCCGGGGCGCCTTTCGAGGCGGTTATCCTGTGCGCTGACAAATGCGTGAGCGGCGTGCCGAATGATCTTGTGCAGCTTTGGGACGCCGAATATATAGGCGCGCAACTGAGGTTGTAGGGTGAGTCGAATGAACGACGTCGTTGATACCGATTACGTTCCCTCGGAAGAAGAGCCGTTCATGAACGAGCGGCAGAAGTCCTATTTCCGCTCCAAGCTGGTCTTCTGGAAGAACGATATCCTGCGCGAAGCGCGCGAGACCCTGGAGATTCTCCAGCAGGAGAACGCCAATCTGCCCGACCTCGCCGACCGCGCCTCCTCCGAGACCGACCGCGCCATCGAGCTGCGCGCCCGCGACCGCCAGCGCAAGCTTATCGCCAAGATCGACGCCGCGCTGACCCGCCTCGACGAGGGCACCTACGGCTATTGCGAGGAGACGGGCGAGCCGATCGCCCTCAAGCGCCTCGACGCGCGGCCCATCGCCACGCTGTCGATCGAGGCGCAGGAGCGCCACGAGCGCCGCGAGAAGGTCTATCGCGACGACTGAGCGACGCCGCCCGGCCTTGCCGCGCTAGACCTCGCCTTCCTAGGCCTGCATCGCTATTCGTTGTTGGCGCGCCGGTGGCTCGACAGCTCGCCGAGCAGCTTCGTCATCTCGTCTTCCAGCGAAATCTCCGGCCGGGCAGGGCGCTTGGCGCCTGCCGCGCCCGAATTGTCGGGATGCGCCTCCAGTGCGTCGACCGGCTGGGCCTCGGCCGTCTCGCGCGGCGGTGGCGCGACGGGCTTCTGCGGCGGCTGCGGCGTGGCGCGCGAGCCGAGATAGGGCATTTGCGGGCCGTTGGCCGGCGGCATGCGCGGTGCGCCGCGGGGCTCGGCGGCGGGCGCTGCGCGCTGCGGCGGCTCGGGCGCCGGCCGCACCAGCTGCGGAAGGGGCCGTTCGGCGGGACGCGGTGCTGCCGGCCGCTCGGCCGGGCGGGCCGGGGCCGTCGCCTCGGCCTGGCGAGGATGCGCCGCTTCGGCCTGTCGCGCCGGCTCGGCGCGGCGCTCGACATGCCGCTCGGCGCGGCGCTCGACTTGCCGCTCGGCATGCGCCTGTGGTTCGGCATGCGCTTGTCGCTCGGGGTGCCGTTCGGCCTGCCGCTGGGTCGGCTCGGGGCGCGCCACCGGTGCCGGCTGCGGCAGCTCGGTCGGCCGGGTCCGCTCTGCCGCCCTGATCGGCGCCTCGGCCGCGGGCTCGGCAAGCGGCGCTGGCCGGCGCGGCTGCGCATGATAACGGATGTCCTGCTCGACAACCACGTCGGTCGGCCCGCCGATCAGGATCAGGTGCTCGACGTCGTCGCGGCGCACCAGCACCAGCCGCCGGTGGCTGTCCACCGCCGTGGCGTCCATCACCGCCAGCCTGGTCTTGCGGTTGCGCCCGCCGGAGACGAACGTGCCGAACGTCAGGTTGCGGATGACGCGGATCACCACCAGAACGACGGCCAGCGCGATCAGCGCGCCCAGCGTCCAGAGCAGCGCCATCGCATAGTCCGGACCGGCAACGCCTTCGAGCCATTCGCGCATCGAGGTCTCCCATCCTCCCTTGCTCTCGATCACTGTAGGCCCTTGGCGCTGCCGACCGCAAGTTGTCATGACCGCCATCTTTCGATGGTGTTAACGCTGCGTCCGCCGCCCTCGGGGCCGCCTTTTCCCCCGGCTTCCGACCGCCGGGCCCTTCCCCGGAAGGGCAGAATATGATCCAACCTCTGCCCTTGAGGGGAACGCTCGGGCGGGGATCGGATTAGGCAGGGTATGGCGAGGGAAACGCGCAACGAATTCTACCCGGCACCGCTCGTCGATCAGAACTCGCGGCCCGGCGTCATCACCCGCCTGATCATCTTCATCGTCGTGCTGACCGGCTCGGCCATCGTCTTCAGCCTGTTCCGCGAGCGGCTGGGCGAGGGCTTCCTGCTCGGCATGCTGGGCGTGCTGGCGATGATCGGCGTCGGCTTCCTGTTCGCCAGCGCCATCGGCTTCGTCCAGGTGGCGCCGCGCTCGACCGGCGACGAATTGTCGAAATCCTTCGTCGACAGCGACGACGACGGCCTTTTGGTCACCGACGCCAGAGGCCGCGTGCTCTACACCAACCGCGCCTACGCCGCGATGACCGGCGCCGGCACCGCGGCCGACGTCAAGACCTTGGAGAGCCTGCTCTCCGACGTGCCGGAGGCTTCCTCCGTCGTCTACCGCCTCGCCTCCGGCCTGCGCGACGGCCAGGCCGGCGACGGCGAGTTCCGCCTCCAGCAGGCGATCCGCCCCGGCGCCGAGCCCGGCGCCCGCTGGTACCGCATCAAGGCCCGCGCCTTCGCCGTGCCGGGCCGCCGCCAGCCGCTCTTTTCCTGGCAGATCGCCGACATCTCCGCCGAGCGCGCCGAGCAGGAGCGCTTCTTCCTCGACCTGCAGAAGGCGATCGACCATCTCGACCAGGCGCCGGCCGGCTTCCTCGCCGCCGACGCCGACGGCCGCGTCACCTACGTCAACGCCACGCTGGCCGGCTGGCTGGGCGTCGACCTGGCGAGCTTCACGCCGGGCGCGACGACGCTCGAGGAGATCGTCGCCGGCGACGGCATGGCGCTGATCCGCTCCGTCAAGGCCGATCCGGGCACCACGCGCAACGCCGTCATCGACCTCGATCTGGAGACCGTCGCCGGCGCCGCTTTGCCGGTGCGCTTCCTGCACCGCGTGCAGGCCAGCCGCGAGGGCGTGCCGGGGCCGACCCGCAGCATCGTCCTCAACCGCACCCAGGGCGAGGACGCCTCGGCCGACCTGCGCGCCGCCGAGGTGCGCTTCACCCGCTTCTTCAACTCCACCCCGATGGCGATCGCCGGCGTCGACCAGGCGGGCCGCATCCTGCGCACCAACGCACCCTTCCTGTCGCTGTTCTCCTCGGTGGTGGACCGCGACGCCGTCGACCGCCGCGTGCGGCTCGACACCGTCATCCACGAGCGCGACCGCCCGGCCATCGCCGCGGCGCTGGAGAAGGCCAAGCAGCACCAGGCCGAGATCACGCCGATCGACACCGTGCTGCCCGGCCACGATGAGCGCCACATGCGCTTCTACGTCAACGCGATCGCCGACGGCACCGGCGGCGAGGGCGCCGAGGAGGCGGCGATCGTCTATGCCGTGGAGACCACCGAGCAGAAGGCGCTCGAGGGCCAAATGGCGCAGAGCCAGAAGATGCAGGCGGTCGGCCAGCTCGCCGGCGGGATCGCCCACGACTTCAACAACGTGCTCACCGCCATCATCATGGCCTCGGACCTTCTGCTCACCAACCACCGGCCGTCGGACCCGTCCTTCCCCGACATCATGAACATCAAGCAGAACGCCAACCGCGCCGCCTCCCTGGTGCGCCAGCTGCTCGCCTTCTCGCGCAAGCAGACGCTGCGTCCCGAGGTGCTGAACCTCACCGACGTCCTGGCCGACCTCAGGATGCTCCTGTCGCGGCTGGTCGGCACCGAGATCGCACTCAAGGTCGACCATGGCCGCGACCTGTGGCCGATCAAGGCCGACATCGGCCAGTTCGAGCAGGTCGTCGTAAACCTGGTGGTCAACGCCCGCGACGCCATGCCCGACGGCGGCGAGCTCACCATCCGCACCCGCAACGTTCCGGCGGCCGAATGCGCCGCCTTCGGCTTCCGCGAGCTGGTGCCGGCCGACTATGCGCTGGTCGAGGTCGAGGACACCGGCACCGGCATCACGCCCGACGTGCTGCCCAAGATCTTCGAGCCCTTCTTCACCACCAAGGAGGTCGGCAAGGGCACCGGCCTCGGCCTGTCGATGGTCTACGGCATCATCAAGCAGACCGGCGGCTTCATCTTCGCCACCTCCGAGCCCGGCGCCGGCACCACCTTCCACATCTTCCTGCCCCGCCATCTCGCCGACCCCCGCGCCGCCGATCCGGCGGACCCGCGGCCGCTCGGCGGCCTCTCCTCCGCCGGCGACCTGGCCGCCGACCCACAGGCGTTGCGGGTCAACGAGGCGTTGCGCGACCTGTCCGGCTCGGCCACCGTGCTGCTGGTGGAGGACGAGGATGCCGTACGCATGGGCGGCGTCAGGGCGCTCACCTCGCGCGGCTACACCGTCCACGAGGCCTCGTCCGGCGTCGAGGCGCTGGAGATCTTCAACGCCCTCAACGGCAAGGTCGACATCGTCGTCTCCGACGTGGTCATGCCCGAGATGGACGGGCCGACGCTGCTCGGCGAATTGCGCAAGATCGAGCCCAACATCAAGTTCGTCTTCGTCTCCGGCTACGCCGAGGACGCCTTCGCCAAGAACCTGCCCGAGGACGCGCAATTCGGCTTTCTGCCGAAGCCCTTCTCGCTCAAGCAGTTGGCGACGATCGTCAAGGAGATACTGGAGGGGTAGGGGGTGGGCATCTCGGCATGATTGTAGCCATCGCAAGAGGCTAGCGCGTAAGTTGTGAATTCGCTACGCTGTCGAATGGCCAATGTGAAGGACATTTTTCAAGCCGACAAGCGTATTGGGTATTTCCCGGATTGGTCCAAGCCGGAGCCGGAAACGAGCTACATCTGGTTCGATGCTCCCCTTGAGATCGAAGGAGTAGCGCAAGCGGGCCTGGTCTTGCATGGGGGCTGTTTCGCCAATCGCCCAGAGGTCCATGTTTCGTTCGAACTGCGAGTCTCTCGGGCTCCCGGCCGGCACTGCCTTCCCATCGAACGCATTGACTGGCGTTCCCTGGAAGGTGGCCACTCCAATCCACGCAAACCCAGAACGGACTGGTCTGGAAAGAGGGTCTCGGAAACCCATCTTCACGACTTCTGGCTCAATTGGTCCGAGAGCGAGGGCCGAATGCGGAGCGGCGGCTTGACAGTTGCTCGCGAGATCGAACGGCCGCTCGCAAACTACTTGGATCTAATCTCCTATGTCGGAAAGCGTCTAAAAATCAATAACATAGAAGTTGTGAAAGAACCTGATTGGTTGTATGATCTGTTCGCAGGAAGGATCTAGCGATGGCCGGCAGGACAACTCTTTCGGAAATTCGTTCGGCCGTTGCACCAGCCCTGGTGACTTGGCGTGAGGGGAAAGACGCCAGCTTCATCAATCTCCCCATCCTCTACCCGAGCGGATCGTTCGTGACGGTCAGGCTGACATACGTCGACAGCGCAAGCATCAGGGTTAGCGACTCAGGCTTCGCCTACCGAGAGGCGGAAAGCTTCGGCGCTACCCGGTCATTTCCGAGGACCGCCAGATCGGTAGGTGAGAGCTTCGACGTTTCGGTTGGGAAGAGAGTAATTTTCGTCGATGTTCCGCCCACCGATGTCGAAAGAGCGATCTTCGATGTCAGTGCAGCTTCGAGGGAAGTGGCAGAACGCATCGTTTCGAATGTCGCTTTTCAGGACGAAGCGGAGATCAGCGACGTCGTTCACACGAAGCTGGATCGCATATTCCCCGGCGTGAGACACGACGGGAAAGTCGTAGGGGCGTCGTCGATAGAGTGGGATGTGACTGCCGTGGCCACGGTCGACAGCCACCTCGCCATTTTCCAGGCGGTATCGAACTACCCGATAGCTGTCTACAAGGCCAGCACGGCGTTCCACGATCTGGCGGCGCTAGACCAGCCTCCCGTGCTCGTTTCAGTAGTTCCAAGCAAAGCTGAAATGGGCAAGAACTACAGCATCCTTGCCCAGGTGGGTCGCGTCGTCGAAGTCGGCCAACCTGACGATGCCTTCTTTCGGGCAGCCGCCTAAGGCAAGATTGCCGATGCCTTGAGGTCCACTCCCACCCCTCACGCCGCCTGGTCCGACAGCTCCGCCACCTCCTCGGGCGCCGGCCGGTGGCCGCGCAGATAGAGCGCGCAGGTCGTCCTGAGCATCGAGGCGAAGTTGGGCACCGCGCCGTGGATCTCCAGCGCTTCGTCGTAGAGCTTGGAGAGGAACTTCGGCGTCGTCAGGCCTTCGCTGCGGGCGATTTCGTCCAGCAGCTCCCAGAAGGTGGCCTCCAGCTGGATGCTGGTCGAATGGCCGCCGATCCTGACCGAGCGGTTCACCTGCCGGTAGCCCGCCGGGTCCTGCCCTGCAAAGACCTTGCACATGGCGCGTCTCCCATTGCCGAATTGTTGCTTTTGGGCGGCCGCGGCCGCCTTTCCGTCGTCCAGAAACCATTCTCGACCCAATCGCTGCGCCCGGCAATCGGACTTTGGTCACCTTCGAAGCCGGCTTTGCGTGGCGGCGTGGTAACCGGCTGCCACCCGCTCTTGCCGCAAGCCGTCATAATCCCTCCGATCGGCATGGTGCAGGCGCTCGGGAGGCGCGGGTTTGGCGAAGGCGATCCACTCGATGATCCGCGTCCTCGACGAGGCTCGTTCCCTGGCGTTTTACGAACAGGCGCTGGGCCTGAAGGTCGCCGACCGGCTCGAATTCGACAGCTTCGTGCTGATCTACCTGCGCAACCCTGAAATTGACTTCGAGCTCGAGCTCACCGTCAACAAGGGCCGCGAGGAGCCCTATCAGCTGGGCGACGGCTACGGCCACCTGGCCTTCGCGGTCGATGATCTCGCGGCCGAGCATCGCCGCTTCGAGGCTGCCGGGCTGGCGCCGCGCAAGATCGTCGAGTTCAACCGAGACGGCGGGCTGTTGGCGAAGTTCTTCTTCGTCGCCGATCCCGACGGCTACCAGATCGAGGTGCTGCAGCGGCACGGCCGCTATCGATAGCATCCCGCCGACCCAGCCACATGAGGGCGCTCCGGCGCCCACCGCAGCAAGGGAGGAGAAAATGGTCACCATCTACCAAGCACCGAAGGGGCTGTCGCGCCGCGAGCTGTTGAGACGCGGCGGCACGCTGGGGGCGGGCGCGCTGCTCGTCGTCGCCGGCCACGCGGTGATTAGCCCGACGCACGCCTGGGGCCTGGAGACGACGGCGTTGAAGCCCGAGACCATGGCGACGCTGATCCAGGTGGCGCGCGACACCTATCCGCACGACCACGTGCCCGACCGCTTCTATGCCATCGCGGTCAAGGGCCACGACGAGAAGGCCGCCAAGGACCCGGCCCACAAGGAGCTGATCGAGGCCGGCGTCGCCGAGCTCGACCGCAAGGCCGGCCCCGGCGGCTATTCCGGCATCGGCTGGGAGGACGATCGCGTGGCGCTGCTCGAGGAGATGGAGGACACGCCGTTCTTCCAGACCGTGCGCGGCGGCCTCGTCGTCGGCCTCTACAACCAGAAGGACCTGTGGCCGCTGTTCGGCTACGAGGGCGAATCCTATTCGAAGGGCGGCTACATCGCGCGCGGCTTCGACGACATCGAGTGGCTCTGACGGAGCCGCCCGCACGACGTCGACGCGCAATTTTTGAGGCACGCCTCGGGAGGAAACCATGGCTGCGAAATACGACCTCGACGACGACAAGGTCGTCGTCATCATCGGATCGGGGGCCGGCGGCGGCACCCTCGGCAACGAGCTCGCCCAGAAGGGGATCGACGTCGTCATCCTCGAGGCCGGACCGCGCATCGAATATGACGAGTTCGTCAACGACGAATGGGAGAGCTTCGCCCAGCTCTCCTGGCCCGACCCGCGCACCGCCTCCGGCGGCTGGCGGGTCGCCAAGGACTTCCCCGGCCTGCCCGCCTGGATCGTCCGGGCGGTCGGCGGCACCACCACCCACTGGGCGGGTGCCTCGCTGCGCCTCCAGGATCACGAGTTCAAGGCGCTCTCCACCTACGGCAAGGTCGACGGCGCCAACCTGATCGACTGGCCGCTCACCCTGGCCGAGCTCGAGCCTTTTTACGACAAGGCCGAGGACAAGATGGGCGTGACCCGCACCCATGGCATCGAAGGCCTGCCGGGCAACAACAATTTCAAGATCTTGAAGGCCGGTGCCGACAAACTGGGTTACAAGGAATGCCACACCGGCAACATGGCCATCAACTCGGCCGAGCGCGACGACCGCATGGCCTGCCAGCAGACCGGCTTCTGCTTCCAGGGCTGCAAATGGGGCGCCAAATGGTCGACGCTCTACACCGAGATCCCCAAGGGCGAGGCGACCGGCAAGCTCGAGGTGCGCCCGCAGTCGCATGCCGTCAAGATCGAGCACGACGCCTCCGGCAAGGTGACGGCGGTGGTCTATGCCGACAAGGACGGCAAGCTGCAGAGCCAGAAGGCACGGTTGGTCTGCGTCGCCTGCAATTCGATCGAGAGCCCGCGCCTGCTGCTCAACTCGGCGTCCGCGAAATTCCCCGACGGGCTCGCCAACTCGTCCGGCCAGGTCGGCAAGAACTACATGCGCCACACCACCGGCTCGGTCTATGGCGTGTTCGACAAGAAGGTGCATTTCTACCGCGGCACCACCATGGCCGGCATCATCCGCGACGAGGCCAAGCACGATCCGTCGCGCGGCTTCGTCGGCGGCTACGAGCTGGAGACGCTGGCGCTCGGCCTGCCGTTCATGGCCGCCTTCCTCGATCCCGGCGGCTGGGGCCGCTCCTTCACCGCCGCGCTCGACGGCTACGATTCCATGGCCGGCATGTGGATCGTCGGCGAGGACATGCCGCAGGAGGGCAACGCCGTGAAGCTGCATGCCACGGAGAAGGATGCGCACGGCATGCCGATCCCCGACGTGTGGTTCACCGACCATCCCAACGACGTCGCCATGCGCGACCACGCCTACGGCCAGGGCAAGGCGCTCTACGAAGCGGTCGGGGCGACGCGCACCTTCCCGACCCCGCCCTATCCGTCGACGCACAACCTCGGCACCAACCGGATGAGCGAGAGGCCCGGCGACGGCGTCGTCAACGCCTTCGGCCAGGCCCACGACATCCCCAACCTCTTCGTCTCCGACGGCAGCCAGTTCGCCACCGGCGGCGCGGAGAACCCGACGCTCACTATCGTGACCCTGGCCATCCGGCAGGCCGACCAGATCGCCAAGATGATGCAGCAGGGCACGATCTGACCGTCGGACGGGGCCGGCCGGAGCCACTCCCCTCCGGCCGGCTGTCAATATGTATATACATATTTCCTGACATTTTCAGCGCGGATCGCGTCGGAAGGCGCGTGTCCGATCCTGGCCAATCCTTCGGGTGCAGTTCCAAGCGTAAGTTGGCGAGCAGTTCGCCCTGCCGCCGTCGCCCCGAGGGACCCGAGCACACTTGAGCACCCGGAGCACCCGGCCACCGCCAGCACGCGAGCACGACCGGACGTCACCAACTCATTGAACGTGCTCCGAAATTGATCACACATTGCGCCAACTCAAGAGTTCAGCCGGCGCAAAAATGCCTGCTGAACAGTTGGGCTATGCCGCCCAGCAATTCTGAACGCTGGGTGGGCGGAACTATGTCTTTGAAATTTAAGTGATTTTCCGACAACATCAATGGTAGGCGCAATTGCGCGTTTCTCCATCTATAGTTTCCAAACCTGTAGATGCCGCGCAGATTGCGCCGAGGGCCGGATACCAGCCCGGCCCGATTTTGATAACTCACGCAAGGACATTGGAATGTCGAAACGCCCGAAAAGTATGTCGAGAAGATTCTCGGTATAAGGAACCGATTGTGGCCTGATCTGACAGAGGAGGAGCTTTGGTTCCACAAACGATATGATGGGTTCGTCACGATCCCGCGGACCATGCCGTTGATACTCTCGATTATCGACGATTTGACGAAGGGTACGCCAGCATCGTCAGCCTATCTGGATCTGTGGTGTCGCACCTATCCGGAAATGTACGTCAGCCTCGCCGAACAGGACAAGCTCGCATTCGGCTCAGGCTTTACCCGTCAACGAGCTCGCCGCACGTGGCAGGAGCGAGTTCGCTTATTGGCAGTAGGCTTCATCCGTACGGCTTCGGGTATGGCTGGCGAGTTCTCGCATGCCGTGATCATCAATCCACATGTCGCGCTGAGGCGACTAAAACAGAAGAGCCATCCAGGGTTGCAAACGTCGAAGTACAACGGATTGTTGGAACGTGCGAGTGAAGTCGGGGCACCAGATGTCGACCAAGATCCAAAAGAGAAAGTCGACGTCGGGAGGCCCCGTACGCTTGACGACGAGATTCCCTTTTGACCTTGGATCTGACGCGAGCGTGAAGTGTCTACGCAAATCGGGATTGAAGCCAATGAACTCGATGATCGGTCGAAGGGGCCAAAAGCTGTTTTCGAACGCGTGTTCCGAAAGGGGCGTCACATGTAACTCCTCTACCGAGGACGACAATGGTTGGGACTGCTTCATAGAGTATCCGACCCATTCTAAGTCAAACTTGGCAATCGATCTTCGACCGGGAGGCATCTCCGCGTTCGTTCAAGTCAAGGCAACGACGAAGCGTCACAAGAGTTGCAAGCTTAGGCTATCGAACGCTCTCCGCATGGCCAAGTCGGCGAGCCCGTTCTTCTTGGTTCTCTATGAGCTCCATCCGGATGGTCAACACAGAATATTTGCAGTTCACGTTTGGAGTTCTCTGATAGCTCGGTTCTTAGAGGCTGGACGATGGGCAGAACTCTCGGGGTATCGATCGGCTGAATCTGGCGGTCGATAACCGTCCGCTTTGATGAAAAAGCTGAAACAGTCGACCCGATTGGTTGGATACAAGATCAGATCAGGCAGGCGGGCAAGGACTATGGAGCAGCCAAGCAGACAATCGTAAGCAATGTAGGCTTCGAGAAGGGATATGGAAAGGCGAAGCTGTTCTTTGAAGGGCAAATGGACGAGCATCTGATGGAGCTGATGCTAGGTGTCCGAAACGAAGTTCCGGTCTCCCGATTCGAAGTAACCTCCGAGCGGTTCGGAATTCCTGCCGGCAAACCTGAAATCGTCGCAGCCGATGTCATACTGCAGATTGATCCGCAACCGAGATCGGGTCTTTTGCGGATTAGCACAATCGAGGGCGAAGGCCATGCGGCGGCAGCAAAGATCTTCGAGGCCTTTTTGCCTGGTTGCCCAGCGCCACGCTTCCAGATGCACATTGTGTCCGGCTGCTTCGAATTCCTTCTAAAAGACGATGGAACCTCGCATGGGCGGCTTTTTCTAGATCTGGACGAGCGTGTGCCGATAGAAAACATAGTTCAGTATACATCGGTTCTTTCTTGGCGATCTAAGGGACCATTGGAGCTAGCGCTCACACTCGACGACCAACGTCAAAGTTTGGGCCATTTCACTCTCGACAGCGACTGCTATCCACCAGCATGGGCGGAGATTGGCTTTGCAGCTAGAGCAATTGAGATATTGGTTTCGACAGCGACGCGAAGCCATGTGGAACTGGCAGTACGGGAGATGCAACGAGCTTCACCGGATTTGCAGTTGCTCAGCATTCTTGCAGGTGATCGCTCCATTCGCCTCAAATTTCCCGAGGAGAACGGCGCTCCAGTGAAGTTTGACGGCATGCTTGCCTATACCGCGGCCGACGTTGGCATGTGGGCAGTTGCAGCGTTGGTCTACAAGCCCGTCGAAACCGAAACACTTGTCGACGGGCAACGTCAGCTGACATTTCGGCGCGCCCAAATAGTGGAAGCCCTCGTCGAAAAGGGATGCTCGGTGGACTACCTTCCAAAAGTTCGTGAATGGTACAAGGAACGGTTGGGGCGTCTGACGGGAGAAGTCATTGCGGGCGATGATTTCCGCGAGTTCGTTCGTGGCATCGTAGGTGAAACGTGATTCTCTGTCCGCCTCATGCTGCTTTTTGCCGTCGACCAGCATACGCCGCGCGTACGACCAACCTGATGAATCCCGCGATCTTGCCAGCCGTACCTGCTCGGGGTGGACCGCCTTCCGGATAGTACAACTCGTCCGCTGCGCGAAAGGAACCGGGCTTCCAACCCGCCAGCCCGGCGGCGATGGTCGCGAGTTCTTCGGGATGCGCGTCATCGAGATCAGCGTCCAAGCTCGGCTCCCCGGAAATCGGTCGCTGGAACGACAATTCGTCGTTCATAGTCACCACGCATCGTAGATAGACCCGTGGTGCCTGTCATGAACATTTTGTTGGCATGGAACCCTTCGCATCGAAATTGCGGCAGCGCGCAGCGGAGCTCGGCATCTCCAACGCCGAGGCTGCCCGGCGTGCCGGGCTGAGCGAGCGACGCTACGGCAACTACATCGTTGGCCGCCGCGAGCCGGATCTGGCGACGCTGGTGCGCATCGCGGCCGTTCTGGAGACCACGCCGAACGAACTCTTGGGCGTCGGTCCGGAACCGAAGCGGAGCAAGCGGCAGTTGCTGGAGGATCGTCTCGAAGCGGCGGTCGGCGCACTCGACGATCGCCATCTCGACATGCTGCTCGTCCAGGTCGAGGCGCTGGCGGCCGTTTGATCGGGACCCTCCGACGGCAGGCCCTCATTATGTATATACATATTTCCTGACATTTTCGGCGCGGATCGCGTCGGAAGGCGCGCGTCGCCGCCCGAAGCACGCGCGACGCCGCGCTTCGCAGCGGCGACGCCGGCCTCGCGCAAGGCTCACAGCCTACCTTCACAGGCTCAAGCGCCACGATCACCGGTCGTCGCCGCGCCTATCAGATGGGGGTACGAGATGTTCAGCGTCATCGAGGACAATGAGAAGCGGCGTCTCACGGAAGCCGCCGACATTCTGAACGCCATCAGAATCCTCCGGAAGCGGGGCGTGAGCGGTGAAGAGATGCCGGTTGAGCTCACGCGGATCTTCTATGTGGATCTCGATGCGTTCAATGAGGTGGCGGGGGCCGACGCTGCGGTCCGACCGTGACCGTCTGATGGCCGCCCGCCAAGACAACGTCTCTCCCCGTTTCTGTCGACCGCGGGGCGGGCAAGCATGTCACAAGGTCAGCTATACATTGTAGGAATTTAGAAATAGTCGTATCATAGATTTTCTTCGAGGAGTGCTAGCACCGCACAATTTGACTAAAATTATCTCAATAGCGGTGCTTAAGTAAATCAGGCAACGAGACTTCACCTTTGCATTTCTCGTGAGGGGACGAGGGGGCTTATTCGCATCGCGCTCGCGATACGCCAGGAGAAGGTCTGCCATGTCGTTGAAAACCAAGACGATTTCCAAGCCCTCCCCAGCCGGCAAGCCAGCCGGGCTGCCGGCCGGGATTCTCGCCACGCTGGCTGCCGCGCCTTCCGCGGTGAAGACCACGCCGGGCCACGGCGTCGCCGGCCGGCATCCCACCCGCGAAGGCCTGGACATGCTGTCCGGCAACCGCGATCCCGGCATGTTCGGGCGCATGTTCCCGACGCTCGATCCGCTGGCGGTTCCCGACGCCAAGCTGCAGGCGCTCGCCGAGGCGATGCGCGAAGCCAATCCCGGCGACGCGACCGGCAACAACACCAGGATTCCTGCCGGCTTCACCTATCTCGGGCAGTTCGTCGACCACGACATCACGCTCGACCTGACGGCCCTTTCCGACAAGGAGAAGGACCCGCTCGGCATCGAGAATTTCCGCACCCCGGCGCTCGATCTCGACAGCATCTACGGCCTTGGGCCGGACGGCAGCCCGCAGCTCTATGCCCGCAATCCGGTGGCCGGCGCCAAGCACGGCCCGAAATTCCTGATCGGCAAGAATTTCAATTCGGGCGAGGGCGAGTTCCGCAACGACCTGCCGCGGAGCCCGGAGGGCTTTGCGCTGATCGGCGACCACCGCAACGACGAGAACCTGCTGGTGTCGCAGACGCATCTCGCGATGCTGAAGTTCCACGACAAGGTCTGCGACATGCTTTCGACCTCGCCGACGCCGCCGCCCGACATCTTCGCCGAGGCGCGCCGCGTGGTGACCTGGCATTACCAGTGGATGATCCTGCACGACTGGGTCGAGCGGCTGACCGAGCCCGGCATCGTCAAGAAGATCCTGCATGACGGGCGCAAGTTCTACCGCTTCCGCCGGGTTCCCTTCATGCCGGTCGAGTTCTCGGCCGCCGCCTATCGGCTCGGCCACAGCATGGTGCGCCAGCGCTATTCGCAGAACCGCCTCAACACCGGTGCCGATTTCAGCGATTTCTTCGCCTTTACGGGCCTCTCCGGCGGCATCGTCGGCGATCTTGCCCCGACCCCGCCGACGGAGCCGCCGAACACCGCCTTCCCGCGGCTGCCGAGCAAATGGATCATCGACTGGCGCCGCTTCCACGATGTGGGCGACATGGGCGGAGCGCCGGTCAACCTGACGCCGTCGCGCAAGCTCGATCCGTTCTTGGTGCCGGCGCTCCACGAGCTGCCCGGCGGCGGCGGCAATCTGGCGTTCCGCAACCTGAAGCGCGGCGTCAACCTCGGCCTGCCCTCGGGCCAGGCGGTGGCGACGAAGATGCGCATCAAGAACCCGCTGACGCCCGACGAGATCGCCTCCGGCCCGGACGGCCAGGTGGCGCGCGCCAAGGGCCTGCATACGGCGACGCCGCTCTGGTACTACATCTTGAAGGAAGCGCAGGTCAGGGGCGGCGGCGAACGCCTCGGCCCGGTCGGCGCGACGATCGTGTCGGAGGTCTTCGTCGGCCTGGTGCACGGCGACCAGACGTCGTTCCTGTGGCGCGTCAAGAACTGGAAGCCGACCTTGCCCTCGGCCACGCCCGACACCTTCACGATGGCCGATTTGCTGCGCTTCGTCGGCGACGTGAACCCGCTCGGCGACTAGTCAATTCCAGCGATCGTTTCCGCGCTTCGAAGAAAGAGCGGAAACGATCCGGAGCCGATCGGGGGGCGCCGTCTGCCGGGCAAGGAGCGGGGCAGGCGGCGATGCTGCGGGAGGCCGGCGCTGACCGACGCCGCCTCCGCCGCACGTCGAGGCCGTTCGCACCGCGGACGGCCTCACGCGCTCGAGCTTTTGTCAGTTGCGGAAGATGGTCTCGGGGAGCTGCAGCGCCCGGGCGATCCGGCTGAGCTTCTCCGCATCGCCGGATTGCCCGCTCTCCATCTCGTCGATCTCGCTGCGGGCCAGCCCGCAGGCGATCGCCAGGTCCTCGACGCTGTAGCCGATCAACTCGCGCAAAGCCCTCAGCGCGCTGGTACCAGCGGCAAACGCGGCGGCGACGGCTTCATCTGGCGAGAGGTGGGTGCCGGCATGAGGCATGAGACAACTCCATCGTTTGAGGACACTTCCAATGCGTTGCCTAAAAAATGTTGCCTGGAAAACTCGGGCCGGAACGCTGCCTATAAACGCAATGCCCGGGACTGCGTTGCCTTGCTCATCGCCAAAATTCCCGTCGCCAAACGGCTGGCCCCAGGTTCCTCGATGGGGTGGCTTTCACGCTGACTGAAGGACGGGACGCGGGACTGAACCCGGCGACCTAAAAGCGGTTCCTCCGCCGATGCAAGTCACAACAACGTTTCATCCGCTAACATGAAGGGAGCACTGCCGGAACGCCCGCTATGGCGTTGCCGTCCGTCGAGAAATCGCCCACACTCCGGCCGCGAACACGACGGTTGCCGGCAGGTGGCCCCGGCCGGCAGCGGTGGTCCGGCGGGCTTCCTCGAGGGCGAGCGGCCGGCGGTTTCGCCTGGGGACACTCTCGCCGAAGAGGCACCGTGATGAAGCTGCTTTCACGTCCGTTGCGTTGCGCTGCGCTGGCCTTCCTCGCTGCGCTGACGCCGGTCGGGTCCGGGTTCGCACAATCGAACGCCGGCTGCACCATAGAGCTGATCGGCGGCACCGGGAGGCAGGTCCTGCGCTGCCGGCCCGCCATAACCATCACCACCGAGGCCGGCGCCCGGGTGACCTTGCTCGACCGCGACCGCAACGGCACGGTCGATGCGGCGCGGCTGACGAGCAAGGCGATCCTGGTCGACGCCCCGCGCGGCGGTTTCGAGGTCCTCACCCCGCAGGCCATCGCCGCGGTCCGCGGCACCCGCTGGGCCGTCGACGTGGCCGGCACCCGCACCTCGGTCTTCGTCGTCCAAGGCAACGTCGCAGTCACCCGCCGCGACGGCCACCGCGGGGTGTCGCTCGGCGCGGGCGAGGGGGTCGACGTCGATCCCGGCAGCGATCCGCTCACCGTCCGCCGCTGGGGACGGGCGCGGGCCACCGCGCTCCTGGCCCGCCTCGGCCAGTGAAAGGCATAAGCCGGCGGGCGCTGCCGACGCTCATCGCCCTGTTGATCGCCGGCCTTTGGGGAGCCCTGCTCGGCTATCGGCACTATGAAGGCGGCGGCAGCCGGGTCCTGGAGCGCGCCGAGGCGACGCTGACCGACCTGCGCATGCTGCTGCGCGGCGCCCGCACGCCGCCCGGCAAGGTCGTCATCGTCGCCGTCGACGACGAGGTCGTGGGCCGCCTGGGAAGCTATCCGATCCCGCGCGCCGAGCTGGCGCGCCTGGTCGACGCCCTGCGGGCGCTCGACCCGCGCGTCATCGCCATCGACATGCTTCTTCTGGACAAGGGCGATCCCGCCGGCGATGCGGCGCTCGTGGCGGCGTTGCGCAAGGGGCCGAGCGTGATCGCCGGCGCGGCATCCTTCGCGGCAGGCCGACAGCGCGTCGGCGGCGACCCCGCGGATCCGCTGGCGGGGGTGCCCGAGGCGGCGGATTTCCTGTTCCCGATGCCGGGCTTCGCCGACGCCGCGGCCGTCGGCATCGTCAACGTGTCGACCGACGAGAGCGGCACGCCGCGCTTCCTGCCCATGCTGTTCCGCTCGCCGGACAGGATCGAGGCCTCGTTCCCGCTGACCGCGGCTGTGCAGTCGCTCAGAACCGACCCGGCGATCGAGGCGAACGGCCTGGTGCTCGGCGGCCGGACAATCGCCACCGACATCGGCCAGCTGCTGCCGCTCGCCTTCTACGGCCCGCGCGGCACCATCCCCACCTTCAGCGCCGCCGATCTCCTCGACGGCCGGCTGCCGGCTGACGCCGTCCGCGACCGCGTCGCCGTCATCGGGGCCACGGTAACCGGCGGCGGCGACGTCTTCCCGACGCCCTTCGATCCGGTGATGCCCGGCGTCGAGGTGGTGTCGACGGCCATCTCGCACCTGCTGACGGGCGACGGGCTGCGCCGCGACAAGAGCGTGCGGCTGGCCGACGCGGCGATCGCCGTGGCGCTGCCCATGCTGCTGGTCGGCCTGCTCACCTGGCGGCGCAGCCTGGCCGGGCTGACGGCCATCGCCGCTCTGCTCATCGGCTGGCTCGCCTTGAACATGGTGGCCTTTGCCAACGGCATCTGGATGAGCCTCGCCGTGCCGCTCGCCGCCACCATCCCGCCGGTGCTCCTCTACGGCGCCCTGCAGCTCTGGCTGGATCGCCGCAGCGCGCAATATTTTGCCGGCCAGAGCGCGTTGCTGCGCGAGTTCCAGGCGCCCGGCCTGGGCGACTGGCTGGCCAGGCATCCCGATTTCCTGGCCCGCCCGCTGCGCTGCGAGGCGGCGGTCGTCTTCATCGACCTTTCGGGCTTCACCGGCGTCAGCGAGACGGTCGGGCCGGTCGCCGTGCGCGAATTGCTGAACACCTTCCACGGCCTGGTCTCCGACGAGGTGGTCGGTTCTGGCGGCGTGATCACCGGCTTCTCCGGCGACGGGGCCATGATCCTCTTCGGGCTGCCCGAGCCAGGGCCGAAGGACGCCGCCACCGCCGCGGCCTGCTGCGTCGGCCTGGCCGGCAAGACGCGCGCCTGGCGCGACGGCCTGCCGTCATCCACCGGCTCGCGCATCGGCTTCAAGCTCGGCGCCCATTTCGGCCCGGTCGTCGCCTCGCGCCTCGGCGGCGCCGGCCACCAGCACATCACCGCCTCGGGCGACACGGTGAACGTCGCCTCCCGCCTGATGGAGGTGGCGGCCGCCCACGAGGCCGACCTGGCGCTCAGCGCCGAGTTCCTGCAGGCTGCCGGCCCCGACCTCGCGCTCCGCCGCTCGGGCGCGCTCGACGGGCCGCAGGAGGTCCGCATCCGCGGCCGCTCGGGCAAGATGACGGTGTGGTTCTGGCGGGCATAGTTGGGGCTTGTCCGCCGGTTGCACGGCCACATTTGCAAGCCCTGCGCCCTGCAACTTTTGCTTGACAAGAATAGGAACAAAATCAAGAGTTGCATAGGTCGCCTCTATACCGCCAACTCAAGGAGCGTCTCGCTCGGGGAAGGGAGGCTCGCATTCTCGCGAGGCTAACAGCGGAGGGCACACCTCGTTTGAAGCGAAATGCCCGCCGATGGCTCATCGTCGTCATGGCTTGCGTCTTTCTGAGCTACGACGTGGCGACGGTCATGGGGTTCTGTTTTCGCGAAAGGCGCTTCCTCAGCGACGACGAATTTCTTCTAAGCGCCATGAAAGAAGAGATGAGGCACACTGGCGGGTTTCCGGCGGAGATTCGCACCATCGAGGACGCTGTCGCCTACCGAGCGGCGCATCCCGATTGCTGTCGGATCATCAGATGGGCCTTGTACCCCACATCTTCGTTCGCGAGTTGGTACGACCAAGCATTGAGCGAGGTTCTGAACGTGCTGCTTGGGGGTCGGCCTCTGGAAGTCTGGATCCGCTATCCGAACTCGGGTGGTCTCTATAGTTTTTCGATGGTTGTCGTATCGCCGTGTGGACACGCATTCGACTGGTCTTCCGACGAATCGAAGACGTATCACAATACGGATTTTGTCCATGATGTACATCAAGGAGCCATATACGTGTTTATGATTGATGCATTCGAAGCACTCTCACGTTTCCTCTTTGGAGCAGCTTCAGTTCCTGCAAGTTGACGGTGTGGTTCTGGCGGGCGTGAGGGGTGCAGATGCGTCAGGGACAGTAGCCGCAGTAGAGGCCCTGGATATAGCCTTTGACCCGCGTGTCGGGGCCGATAAAGGCTTCGATGGACCATCTGCGCGAGGACAGGAAGCCAGGGGGACCGAACAAATACCTGCAGACCACGTGGCGGTCGAGCTTGGAGTTGAAGTCGCGTTCCCACGACGACCAATCGGGAAATCGCCGGCTTCGGCTTGGCTCGATGCTCTCGCATTCGAACCTCGCTATCCGCATGTATGTCATCATCTCCCCTTCAGTCGGGTGGCGGCTCATGAAGGCATCGATGGCCTTCCTTCCGCGGACCGCCGGAGTGTCTTCGTCAGGGGCAAAGTAGCGGAACGGCCCGGAATGGGCCCGATGGTAGTCGACCGCGCTGAAAGCGAGGACGAAGCCGATGATGGCCAGGCCGATCCCGGCCAGGATTCTTTTGACGGTTCGCAACGGCATATGGCCTGAGATCGTCACGGACAGTAGCCGCAGGAGATATGATGGATGTAGCCTTTGACCCGCATATCGGGCCCGACAAAGGCTTCGACATACCACATGCGCGAGGAATGAAAGCCGAGCGGGCCGAATGAATAGCTGCAGATCGCGTGTCGGGTAAGCTTGGTGCCGTAATCACGTTCCATAGCTGGCCAATCGGAAAATCGCCGGCTTCGGATTGGCTCTATGCTCTCGCATTCGAAGCCTGCCGTCCGCATGTATTTCGTCATCTCCCCTTCAGTCGGGTGGCGACTCATGAAGGCATCGATGGCCTTCATGCCACGGACCGCTGGAGAGTTTTCGTCAGGAAGGTTGGCAAAGTAGCCGAACGGCCCGGAATGGGTCCGATGGTAGTCGACCGCGCAGAAAGTGAGCACGAGGCAGGCGATGGCCAAGCCGATCCCGGTCAGGATTTGTTTGAGGATTCGCACCGGCATATGGCCTGAGATCGTCACGGACAGTAGCCGCAGTAGAGGCCCTGGAGATAGCCTTTGACCCTCATGTCGGGGCCGACAAAGGCTTCGATGTACCAGGTGCGCGAGGAAAGAAAGCCAGGGGGACCGAACAAATACCTGCAGACCGCGTGGCGGGTAAGCTTGGACCCGAAGTCGCGCTCCCAAGATTTCCAGCTGGGAAATCGCCGGCTTCGGCTTGGCTCTATGCTTTCGCATTCGAACCCTGCCACCTGCAGGTATCTCGTCATCTCCCCTTCAGTCGGGTGGCAACTCATGAACGTATCGATGGCCTTCATGCCGCGGACCCCCGGAGAGTTTTCGTCAGGAAGGTTGGCAAAGTAGCCGAACGGCCCGGAATGGGTCCGATGGTAGTCGACCGCGCAGAAAGACAACACGAGGCCGGCGATGGCCAAGCCGATCCCGGTCAGGATTCGTTTGAGGATTCGCAATGGCATTGCACCCTAAAATTGCGTGATTGACAATAACAAACTCAAAATTGTATCTGGTTTTGCCACAAGGCTTTTCGCGAATTCAAAGGATTTTGGCGATGGCGACGATCTTTTTAGGTGGTCATCTGCTTCAGCCCATGGCGGCATGGGCGGGAGTTCCGGATTTTTTCGGGCACCTTTTCCTCGTCAAGAGCGAGGATTCTGTCGTCGACAAGGACGACCTGATCATCCGTGGCGGACCAGCGGTAGGCGTCGCAGGCGATCCGCTCACCTTGCAGAACAACATCACGTACGGGTCGTCATTGGACTATCCAAAGGCCGAAGACTGGACGAGTGTAGACAATGCCTCCCAGTATTGGGGCTACACGCCGCTGCAATTCGCTCCGGGCGCCAGCGTGGAAGGCATCTGGCGCACTCTGGTCGACCTCGCCAGCCAAATCGCCAACCATATTTTCGACTACGAGTTGCTGGTTCAGAACTCGAATTCCCTGATCGCCACGCTGCTCAAGGCCATCGGCGTAGAAACGGTGCCGAACCCCGGCGGGTTGTCCTACGCGTATCCAGGTTTCTGGCATGCGCTGACGTCGGATCTGGCGGGCTACGGCGGCAACTACACCTATGTCGTCAAGGGGAACGATCGGATCGGCGAGACGCCGGTCGACGACCGTCTCTGCGCACTGGACACGGAATCCTGGCAGTCCGGACAGGCGGGCGACCATGTCGTGGGCTTTGCTGGCGACGACATCATTTCGGACGGCAACCGCATGGACGTGCTCGAAGGTGGGGAGGGCGACGACAGGATCCACCTGTCGGCCGACGGCACGAAAGACATCGTCATCGTCGGGCAGGGCAACGACGTGATCAGCGGGGGCGGGCCGGAAGACCGGCTGGTGATCAGGGCGACCGACATCTACATCCCGGACGGCGCGCCCGGTTTCGGCTCCGCCGCCGGCACGACCGGCGTGCCACTGCTCGGAGGGTTTCGCACGCCCGACAGCCCATATGCCGGGTTCAGGCCGTCCATTGATAAGCTTGTAAGGCAAGGGCTGGGGTGCGGGCAGTGGGGAGAAGAACCTGTCGAAGCGGGTCCGTCGTTATGGAGGAAATGTCGAACTATGCCGTCTATCAGTACGACTTCTACAGCGCCGAATGCGACGATTTCGTGCACCGAGAGTATGCCTGGAACGACATGGAGGCGGCCTACTACCACTTAGAGCAGGATGGTTCGCTGACGGTCTCGACGGGCCGTGGGTGGACCGTCAAAGTCGAGGATTTCCAGGAGGGGGATTTCGGCATCCGTTTCTTCGACTTGGTCGAGCGTCCATTGTTCTGGACGTACGGCGAGGATGGGTCCGCATATCTGGTCGAGGACGCCGCCGGTGTCCGCTACATCCAAAACGAGGGCAAATACGAAACGCTTCCCGAACCGAGCGGCCTTCCGGTGGTGCCGACAGCCGCGCCGGACCAGCGCGCCCAGCTCTGGCAAGCCGCCGACGACCGCTTCGTGACCGAGGCGTCGATGGCGGTCGAGCTGAACCCCGCCAGCAACGACGGCAGCGGCTTCATCTATCAGGCCGAGGAGGGGTTCTCCGGCGCGGGCTTCACCGAGGAGATCGGCGAGGGCCATGACAGCTATTTCGGCGGCAGCGATTTCGACGACACGGTGATCTTCACCGGCGGCGCCGGCGCCTATGGCAAGGGCGGGCTCGGCCTCGACACCGTCGCCTTCAGCGGCCTGGTGTCCGACTACCTCCTGCTCGGCGAGGGCGACCACTTCACCGTCAGCAACGCGGCGACCGGCGACAGCTTCCAGTTCAGCGAGTTCGAGGCGATGCGCTTCGGCGGGGCGGCAGCGATCTCGCTCGTCTCCGCGATTGCCGCCTTCGGCCACCAGCCGGGCGACAGCTGGGCGAAGCCGGAGCCGATGAGCGCGCTGCTTTCGCAGCCGATAGACGTTTTGCTTTCAGCGCCGGTCTGATCGCCCGGCTCCGCCGGGGCAGGGCGCAGATGATAGCCGCGTCCGCCCGAAAGCGGATTGCGACCGTGCTGGCGGCGCCAGAGCATTTTGCAGCCAGGTGGAATCACCTGGCGTCGCACAAATGCGGCTAAAACAATGAGCTGATCGGCGTTTCCGTGAAACGGCGATCAGCTCTACGCCATCGCCTTCTGCAAATTCTCGTCGATCTTGTCGAGGAAGCCGGTGGTCGACAGCCAAGGCTGGTCGGCGCCGATCAACAGCGCCAGGTCCTTGGTCATATAGCCGGACTCCACCGTGCCCACGCACACCTTCTCCAGCGTCTCGGCGAACCGCTTGAGCTCGGGCGCGTCGTCGAGCTTGGCCCGGTGCGCCAGCCCGCGCGTCCAGGCGAAGATCGAGGCGATCGAGTTGGTCGACGTCTCCTCGCCCTTCTGGTGCTGGCGGAAATGCCGCGTCACCGTGCCATGCGCGGCCTCCGCCTCGACGGTGTTGCCGTCCGGCGTCATCAGCACCGATGTCATCAGGCCGAGCGAGCCGAAGCCCTGGGCCACCGTGTCGGACTGCACGTCGCCGTCGTAATTCTTGCAGGCCCAGACATAGCCGCCCGACCATTTCAGGCTCGACGCCACCATGTCGTCGATCAGCCGGTGCTCGTACCAGATCTTCTTCTCCTTGAAGCGCGCCTCGAACTCGCTCTCGTAGACCTCCTGGAAGATGTCCTTGAAGCGCCCGTCATAGCTTTTCAGGATGGTGTTCTTGGTCGACAGATAGACCGGATAGCCGCGCTGCAGCCCATAGTTCAGCGAAGCATGGGCGAAGTCGCGGATCGAATTGTCGAGGTTGTACATCGCCATCGCCACGCCGGCCGAAGGCGCGTCGAACACCTCGTGCTCGATGGTCTGCCCGTCCTCGCCGACGAACTTGATCGTCAGCTTGCCCTTGCCGGGGAAGCGGAAGTCGGTGGCCCGGTACTGGTCGCCATAGGCGTGGCGGCCGACGATGATCGGCTTGGTCCAGCCGGGCACCAGACGCGGCACATTCTTGCAGATGATCGGCTCGCGGAAGATCACCCCGCCGAGGATGTTGCGGATGGTGCCGTTGGGGCTCCGCCACATCTTCTTCAGCGAGAACTCCTCCACCCGTTGCTCGTCGGGCGTGATGGTGGCGCATTTGACGCCCACGCCGAACTCCTTGATGGCGTTGGCGGCGTCGACCGTCACCTGGTCGTTGGTGGCGTCGCGATGCTCGATGCCGAGGTCGTAATAGCGAAGGTCGATGTCGAGATAGGGGTGGATCAGCTTGTCCTTGATGAAATGCCAGATGATCCGCGTCATCTCGTCGCCGTCGAGCTCGACGACGGGATTCTTGACCTTGATCTTCGCCATGGAACCTGCCTTGTTCTGGCGGCGCGGGCCTTTGCCGCGCCGGCGCGTTTTCAACGGGGGTGCGGCCCCTATAGCATCGCGTCGGGTGAGCGCAAATGGTCTGACGGGCCGGAGAGACTGCCGATGCCAGGCACAACAGACGCGCCGGGCGCGACGCCGGCCATCATCCTCGTCGAGCCGCAGCTCGGCGAGAACATCGGCATGGTGGCCCGCGCCATGGCCAATTTCGGCCTCGCCGAGCTGCGCCTGGTCAATCCCCGCGACGGTTGGCCGAGCGACAAGGCGCGCGCCGCGGCGAGCAAGGCCGACCATGTGATCGACCGGGCGCGGCTGTTCGGCACGCTCGGCGAGGCCATCGCCGACCTTACCTTCCTGTTCGCCACGACGGCGCGCGAGCGCGACGGCTTCAAGGCCGTGCGCGCCCCCGTCGAGGCGGCGCGCATGCTCCGGGCCCGCGCCCAGGCCGGCCAACCGACCGGCATCCTGTTCGGCCGCGAACGCTTCGGCCTCGACAATGAGGAGGTGAGCCGCGCCGACGAGATCGTCACCTTTCCCGTCGACCCCGGCTTTGCTTCGTTGAACATCGCCCAGGCGGTGCTTTTGATGGCCTATGAATGGCGGAGGTCCGGGCTCGAGGCCGAGACCGACACGGCCTTCGCCGGCCCCGCCATGGCGCCGGCCTCCAAGGCCGAGCTTGCCGGCCTGTTCGAGCATCTGGAGGCGGCGCTGCAAGCGCGGGGCTATTTCCGCCCGCCCTCGAAAAAGCCCAGGATGGTCGACAATCTGCGCAGCGTGCTCACCCGGCCGGGCTTCGCGGCATCGGAGATCAAGGTGCTGCGCGGCGTGGTCGCCTCGCTCGACTATTTCTCGCCGGCCGAGCCGCGCGGTGCCGGCTATCCCGAGCGCAAGGCGGCGGCCGACCGCAAGGCGGACAGGCAGGCGAAGGCCAAATGACCAAGCGCCCCATCCTGATGTTCGACAGCGGCATCGGCGGGCTGACCGTGCTGCGCGAGGCGCGCGTGCTGATGCCGGAGCGCCGCTTCGTCTACGTCGCCGACGACGCCGCCTTTCCCTATGGCGACTGGGAGGAGGAGGCGCTGCGGGCCCGCCTCATCGACCAGTTCGGCGGTCTCCTCGAGCAGCACCGGCCCGAAATCGCGGTGATCCCCTGCAACACCGCCTCCACGCTGGCGCTTGGCGACCTGCGCCAGGCCTATCCAGACACGCCCTTCGTCGGCACCGTGCCGGCGATCAAGCCGGCGGCCGAGCGCACCCGCTCGGGGCTGGTCTCCGTGCTGGCGACGCCGGGCACGGTGAAGCGGGCCTATACGCGCGACCTGATCCAATCCTTTGCCCAGCAATGCGACGTCCGGCTGGTCGGCAGCCCGTCGCTCGCCCGCATGGCCGAGGCCTATATCCGCGGCGAGCAGCTGGACGAGCGGCAGGTCGCCGCCGAGATCGCGCCTTGCTTCGTCGAGAGCGACGGCCGGCGCACCGACATCGTGGTGCTCGCCTGCACCCACTACCCGTTCCTCGCCAACCTCTTCCGGCGCCTGGCGCCGTGGCCGGTCGACTGGCTCGACCCGGCCGAGGCCATCGCCCGCCGCGCCCAGGCGCTGGCCGCCCGCCCGGGGGACGGCCCGGCGGCGCCGCATGGCGAGGACATCGCGATCTTCACCTCGGGGCGGCCGGATTTCGCCACCGCCCGCCTGATGCAAGGCTTCGGCCTGGCGCTGGCGCCGGGCTGAGGAACTCGCGCTCCTGCCCGAGCGTTTCGGTCGGAAACGGCGAAGGAGATGAAAGCCATGCCGGCCAAGTCGAAAGCACAGCAGAAAGCCGCAGGCGCCGCGTTGTCGGCCAAGCGCGGCGAGACCAAGAAGAGCGAGCTCAAGGGCGCATCGAAGGGAATGTACGACTCGATGAGCGAGAAGCAGCTCGAGGATTTTGCCGAGACCAAGCGCAAGGGCCTGCCCGAGAAGAAGGGCTGACGCCCAGACCGCGCTTGACAGAGCCGCGCCGAGCCCCTAGGTAGGCCGCGACGTCCGGGCAGCGATGCCCGGCGTTGTCGTTTACGTGTCCCGTGGGTCGTTCCGCAATGCGTGCGTGGGCGGTCCTGTCAGGCTTCCGGAAGGGGGCCAGAGGAGGGCGCGTTTCCTTCAGCCCGGCGCCATGTGGCGTGCGGGCGCATCGTTTTTGAAAGGGAATGCGATGAGCAAGCGCGAATCCGCGAAGTACAAGATCGACCGCCGGCTGGGCGAGAACATCTGGGGCCGCCCCAAGTCGCCGGTCAACAAGCGTGAATACGGCCCCGGCCAGCACGGCCAGCGCCGCAAGGGCAAGATGTCGGATTTCGGCCTGCAGCTGCGCGCCAAGCAGAAGCTGAAGGGCCATTACGGCGACGTCTCCGAGAAGCAGTTCCGCCGCGTCTACGAGGAGGCCAACCGCCGCAAGGGCGACACCTCCGAGAACCTGATCGCCCTTCTGGAATCGCGCCTGGACGCCATCGTCTACCGCGCCAAGTTCGTGCCGACGATCTTCGCGGCGCGGCAGTTCGTCAACCACGGGCACGTCAAGGTGAACGGCCGGCGGGTCAACATCGGCTCCTACCGCTGCAAGCCGGGCGACGTGGTCGAGGTGCGCGAGAAGTCGAAGCAGCTCGTCTCGGTGCTCGAATCCGTGCAGCTCGCCGAGCGCGACGTGCCGGACTACATCGACGCCGATCATTCCAAGATGTCGGCTACCTTCGCGCGCGTGCCCGGCCTGTCGGACGTGCCGTTCGCCGTCCAGATGGAGCCGAACCTGGTCGTCGAGTTCTACTCGCGCTGACCGGTTCCGCCTGATCGGCGCGGCCGGCCGGAGCTTCGGCGTCCGGCCTGCCGCTCGATCCACCGCCGTCGCCGGGAGGCAAGAAGGCCCGTGCCGCTGCAGCCGACGTCGACTTTCGAAGGCAAGACAGCGACCGGACCGGTCGCGCTGCCCGTGGCGCTGCTCGTCGCCGCCTTCGTCGCCTTCTGGACGCTCAGGGCGGTCGTCAGCACCTACAATCTCGACACCTTCGGGGACATGGTCGAGAACTATGCCTGGGGCATCGGCTGGCAGCTCGGCTATTACAAGCATCCGCCCTTTTTCGCCTGGCTGACCGCCGCCTGGTTCTCGGTCTTCCCGCGCACCGAGGCGGCCTACTACCTTCTCTCCATGACCAGCATCGCGCTGGCGTTGCTCGCCATGTGGCGCATCGCCACGCGCTTCGTCGACCGCCCGCGCCAGCTGCTCATCCTGATCGCCGCCTTCTTCCTGCCGCCGCTCACCTTCCTGGCGCAGAACTACAACGCCACCTCGGCCATGGTGCCGCTGTGGGCGCTGACCTTCCTGCTCTATCTGCGCCTCTTCGAGCGCCGCTCGACGCTCGACGCCCTGCTGCTCGGCGCCTTCGCCGGGCTGGCGATCCTCGCAAAATACCACTCCGTGCTGCTGCTGGCGGCGCTGGCGGCGCACGCGGTGTTCGATCGCCAGGCGCGGCCGCTTTGGGCGACCAGGCTGCCCTTCGTGGCGCTGCTCGCCTTTGCGGCGACGGTCGGCCCGCACGCGCTGTGGATGATCCACACCGATTTCCTCACCGTCCGCTACGCCGCCTCGCAGGGTACCGGCAGCTGGGCAGATACGCTGGTCGACGCCGGTGAGTTCTTCCCTGCCGTGCTTCTCTACCTGGTCCCGGCGCTCATCCCGGTGCTGCTGGCTGTGCAGCACATTCCCGGCCGCGCCGAGCTCGGCCGCGGCTGGCACGCGCTGGCGGGCAGCGTCGGCGGGCGGGCGCTGATCGCCGTCGCGCTGGTGCCGCCGGCGCTCACCCTGGTGCTCGGGCTGGTCCTCAACGCCGAGCTTTCCTCCTTGTGGTCGATCCCCTTCTTCGTCTTCATCCCGCTCGTGCTGGTGGCCGTGGTGGCGCCGGGCCCGGGCCCGCTGCGGCTCGACCGGGCGTTGATCGCGCTCGCCATCTACACCGCGGCCGTGCTGTCGGCGTCGCCGCTGATCGAGAAGCGCACGCTGGCGGCTGCCCGCGGCGCCAGCGCGCTGCCGGTCGACCGCATCGCCGATGCCGCCCAGAACGAATGGCACCGCGCCACCGGCCGGCGCTTCGCCATCGCGGCGGGTGACGGCATGATCGCCAACGCCGCCGCCTTCTACGCGACCGACCGTCCCTATGCGATCCAACAGGCCTCGCTGACACTGACGCCTTGGGTGACGGCAGAGGACATCGCCCGCGACGGGGCGCTCTATCTCTGCAGCACCGAGGCCGACGAGGTCTGCCGTCGCCAGGCGCTTGCCCTGTTCGGCGGCCGCATCGACCGCGAGCTCATGCTGGAGGTGCCGGCGCCGGCCGGCGCCGGCGGCCCTTCGGTCCACACCGTGCCGCTTTTCATGCGCCTGCCGTCCGGCTGATCGCCCGGCGCCCGGGCCGATCACGAGAAATGTCAGGAGACGTGAAGCCACCTGCGCGTTTCGGGAGGTGTCGCGCCGTATCCTGGGGTATAGATTGCGCGAACGAACGGAGCCCGCCGTGGCTCGCCAGACGGCGGGTGCCGCTGCCTCTGTCCAGCCCCCTGGAGGTTCGGCCATGACCGCAGACATCGACCTTTTCTCGCTCTTGCGGGACGTTACCGACGTCGACCCCGCCGCCATCGACGCCATCGAGAGGCTGGTGGCGAAGGGTCCCGACCATCACCTTTGCCGCTTGAACCCGCTCGCCTTCGCCACCAGGAACGGCCTCGACGAGGAGCACACCATCGCCGCCTTCCTGCATGCCGCGCAGGTCGGCATGTTCGACGTCTCCTGGAACGTGCTCTGCCCGGGCTGCGGCGGCGTGCTCGACTCCAACACCACGCTGAAGACGGTCCAGAAGGACGAATATGTCTGCTCGCTGTGCCAGGAAGGCTACGTGCCGACGCTGGACGAGATGGTGGAGGTGACCTTCACCGTCAATCCGAGGGTCAGGCGAATCGCCGCTCACAGCCCGCACGACCTGCCGGTCGCCGAATATTTTCGCCAGATCTACTGGAGCACCGGCGTCGACCTGCCGGACGAGCTCGACTTCCAGACGGTGATCGACACCTTCGCGCTCGACTATGTGGAGCTGCCGGCCGGCGAGAAGGGGACGATTTCCCTCCAGCTGCCGGAGGAGTTCATCATCGTCTTCGAGCCGGTGACGCACTGCGTCCAGTTCATCCAGGTCAAGGGCGAGCCGACGCGCGAGCGGCAGAGCCTGACGCTCGCCATCGACCGCGACCATCTGCAGAACCAGACGCTCGACATGCGCCCGGGACCGCTGCGCATCGCGCTCGAGAACCGCACCGACGCCCGGGTCCTGCCCACCGTCTGCGTCGCCGGTGACGCGTTGCACGGCATGCTGGGCAAGCGACGCCCCTTCCTGACGGCCAAGCGCCTGTTGACCAACCAGACCTTCCGCGACCTCTACCGCACCGAGACGCTCTCGGTCGACCAGCGGCTCCAGATCACCAGCCTGACCTTCCTGTTCACCGACCTCAGCGCTTCCACCGCGCTTTACGAGCGCGTCGGCGACCTCGTCGCCTTCGACATGGTGCGGGCGCATTTCCAGGTGTTGAACGAGATCGTGGCGGCCGAGGCGGGCGCGGTGGTCAAGACCATCGGCGACGCCGTGATGGCGACCTTCCCGACGCCCGACCGGGCGATCGTCGCAGCCCTGCGGATGCGCGACGCCATGCGCGACCTGAACAGCAAGAGCGGCCGCGACGACCTGCTGCTCAAGATCGGCGTCCATGCCGGCCCTTGCATCGCCGTCAGCATGAACGAACGGCAGGACTATTTCGGCCAGACGGTCAACATCGCCTCGCGCGTGCAGGACCTCGCCGACTCGCAGGCGATCTTCGTCACCGGCGCCGTCGTCAACGACAGCAAGGCCGCCGACCTGCTCCAGCAGCGGGCGCTGCAGCCCGTGTCGCACAACGCCGCACTGCGCGGCATCGAGCGCGAGGTGCCGGTCTTCACAATACCCTAAACCCCCCGGCGGTAGACGAAATAGCGCTCTTTTGGCACGTGCGGCGGCAGTTTCTGCCGCACCAGCGCGGGGTGCTCGAGCGGCAGGCCGCTTGCCGCCAGCCCATGCGGCGCCAGCAGCCCGGCCACCAGCTCGGGCAGCCATTCGAGGGTCTGGGCGTCGACCTCCTCGTAGCCGGTGCCGATGTCGGCATGCACCAGTGCTGCGCCGATGCCGATCATCGCCGATGCCGTCTCGCGGATGTCGCCCAGCACCAGGTCGTCGGGCTCCGGCATCGACAGGCGGTAGGCCGCCGCCACCCGGTCGAAGGCGATGATGCGCCGCCCGGGCAGCTTCTCGCGCAGATGGTCGAAGGTGCGGCCATTGCCCAGCCCGAGCTCCAGGACGGGCCCGTCAAGCCCGGCAATCTCCGCCGCCACCGCGTTGAGCACGTTGCGCTGGGCGGTGATGCGCCGGATGAAGCTGTCCAGTCGGCTCACGCGGCAGCGTCGCTCACTTGTAGGGATCGGCCGCGTCGCGCAGCCCGTCGCCCATGAAGTTGAAGGCGAGGATCACCAGGATCACCGGGATCATCGGAAACAGCAGCCACGGGTAGAAGGCAATCACGCTGACCCCCCGCGCTTCGGTGAGCAGGATGCCCCAGCTGGTGATCGGCGGCCGGAGCCCCAGGCCGAGGAACGACAGGGCCGTCTCGCCGAGGATCATGCCGGGCACCGCGATCGTCGCCGTGGCGATCAGGTGCGACATGAAGCCGGGGATCAGGTGCCGGCCGATGATGCGGCTCGGCCGCGCCCCCATCAGCTGCGCGGCGAGCACGTAGTCCTCCTCGCGCAGCGCCAGAAGCTTCGAGCGAACCGCTCGCGCCAGGCCCGTCCAGTCGAGCAGGCCGAGGATCATCGTGATGCCGAAATAGATCAGGATCGGGCTCCAGGTCACCGGCATGATCGCCGCCAGCGCCATCCACAGCGGGATCGACGGGATCGACTGCAGCACCTCGATGATGCGCTGCACGATGAGGTCGAGCGTGCCGCCATGATAGCCGGCAAGCCCGCCGATCACGATGCCCAGGATGAAGGAGAAGGTGATGCCGATCAGTCCGATGGTCAGCGAGATGCGCGCGCCGAAGATGATGCGCGACAGCACGTCGCGCCCCAGCCGGTCGGTGCCAAGCGCGAAGAACTCGCCGTCCTTGGCCGGACACACGAGGTGGAAGTCGGCTTTCCAGAGGCCCCAGAAGTAATACGGATCGCCGCGGCAGAGGAACCGCAGCTTCTGCACCTCGTCGGTGCGCGAGTAGTTGCGCTTGAGCGTGTCCATGTCGAGCGTCATCTCGCGGCCGTAGACGAACGGCCCGACGAAGCTGCCCTCGTGGAAGAGATGCACCGGCTGCGGCGGCGCGTAGATGAAGTCCATGTTGCGGGTGTGCAAATTGTAGGGCGCCAGCACCTCGCAGAACAGGATCATCAGGTAGAGCAGGCCGAGGAAGAAGGCCGAGGCGAGCGCCAGTTTGTGGCGCTTGAACTTCCACCACATCAGCCTGAGCTGCGAGGCCTGGTAGACGCGCGACTGCTCCTCGGTCATCTGCTCGACCGACAGCGGGTCGAACGGGGCGGACGCCACGTAGTGGCCGAGTGGCGCCCCCGGCTCCGGCAATGGCGACTTCATGGGCGGCAGCGGCGGGTTCATTTGGTGCTGCCGCCCTGCAACCGGATGCGCGGATCGAGCATCGCCAGCGCCAGGTCGGAGATCAGCACGCCGATCACCGTCAGGAAGGCCAGGAACATCAGGAACGAGCCGGCGAGATACATGTCCTGGCTCTGCAGGGCCTTGATGAGCATCGGCCCGGTCGTTTCCAGCGACAAGACGATGGCGGTGATCTCGGCGCCCGAGATGATGGCCGGCAGGATCGAGCCGATGTCGGACATGAAGAAGTTGAGCGACATGCGCAACGGGTATTTGACCAGCGTGCGGAACGGGTGCAGGCCCTTGGCCCGCGCGGTCATCACATACTGCTTCTGAAGCTCATCGAGCAGATTGGCTCTGAGGCGCCGGATCATACCCGCCGTGCCCGCCGTCCCGACGATGACCACCGGGATCCACAGGTGCTCGAGGATCGACCTGGCCTTGGCCCAGCTCATCGGCTCGCCGAGGAACTTCTGGTCCATCAGGTGGCCGATCGACGTCCCGAACCAGATGTTGGCGAAGTACATGAGGATCAGCGCCAGCATGAAGTTGGGGATGGCGATGCCGAGCAGCCCGAGGAAGGTCAGGCCGTAATCGCCCCAACTGTACTGGTGCGTCGCCGAGTACATGCCGATCGGGAAGGCGATCGCCCAGGTGAAGCAGATGGTGACGAAGGAGACGAGCACGGTGAGCCACATGCGGTCGCCGACCACCTCGGTCACCGGCAGCTGGTATTCGAAGGAATAGCCGAAATCGCCCTGCAGCATGCCGGCGACCCAGTAGAAGTAGCGGATCACCGGCGGCTTGTCGAAGCCGTACTCGGCCCGCAGCGCGTCCAGCTGGTCCATGTCGACGCCTTCGCCCTGCGCCCTGAGCTCGGCGGCATAGCTCTCGAAATAGTCGCCTGGAGGCAGCTCGATGATGGTGAAGACGAGAGCCGAGATGATCAGCAGCGTCGGGATCATCACGGCGATGCGCCATAGGATGTAGCGGATCACGCCCTGGCCTCTTCGTCCAACCAGAAGGTATCGGCGTGGTAGACGCCGAAATAGCTCGTCGGCTCGAAGCCGTAGAGCGCCGTTTCCGGCATGTTCTTCAGCTTGGCGGTCGCCAGCACCGGCTGCTGGGTGCCGTTGACGATCCCGATCGAGAACACGTTGTCGGTGTAGATGCCGAGCATCTCCGTCCATGCCTTGGTCCGGTCGGCCTCGGCCGCCGAAGCCCGCCACGTCTTGAGCAGCTCGACCAGGCGCGCCGCCTCGGGCAGGTCGGGCGGCTCGCCCACCTGGCCGTTGGATTCGTAGTAGGAGCCCCAGAGTGGCCATTGCAGCTGGTCGCTCACCGTGGGCGCCAGCGCGCCGGGGTTCATGTTGGCCGTCGGCACGCCGTTGTCGATGCCCCGACCACATGGACATCATGATCTGGCCGCCGAGCGCCCGGCTGCGGAACACGTCGCGCTGCGAGGTGCGAATGAACAGCGCAATGCCCACCTGGCGCCAATGGTCGGTTACCAGCTCGAGGACGTCGGTCTCCAGCGTGCTCTCGCCCGCCGTCTCCACCACCACTTGCGCGGCGCGCCCGTCGGACAGCAAGCGGATGCCGTCGTCGTCGCGCGCGGTCAGGCCGACCTCGTCGAGCAGCGCATTGGCCTGGTCGGGATCGAAGGCGATCCACGCATGGGCGAAGGCTGGCTTGAACAGCGGGCTGTCCGGCAGCACGGTGTCGGCGCTCTCGGTGCCGAGCCCGTAGAACACCGCTTTGTTGATCTCCTCGCGGTTGATCGCCAGCGACAGCGCCCGGCGCATGCGAACGTCGCGCAACAGCGGCTTCCAGGCCGGGTCGGCGCTGTTGAGGTTGGGCAGCAGCGCCAGCCGCGACCCCAGCGTGCGCTTCCACAGGCTGACCTTTACCGGATAGCGCTTCTCGGCGTCCTTCAGGAAAGCGTAGTCGGTGAAGTCGATGCCCATCGCCTGCAGGTCGGTCTCGCCGGCGCCGGCCTTGGCCGGAATGATCGACGAGGAGCTGACGTTGAGGATGAAGCGGTCGATATAGGGCAGCTGCTGACCCGTTTCGTCGACGCGATGGAAATACGGGTTGCGTTCGAAGACGAATTGCTCCGCCGGCGGCTTGGTCGTGTTGCGCCACGGGTCGAGCGTCGGCAACGCCGGGTTCTCCGGCCGGTATTGGCGAGCCATTCGAATGTGGAGCGCTGTCCACTTCTTCGCCTTGTTCTTCTTCATCAGCTCCTTGAGCTTGTCCTCGTCCTGGTACTTCTTGTGGAACTGCCTGCATGTATTCGGCTGGCAGCACCAGGCCGAGCGCCTGCGGCGCCGCGAGGCTTGGCAGAAAGTCGGGGTTCGGCCCGTCCCAGCTGAAGCGCACGGTCAGCGGGTCCACCACCTCGAAGCTGGGCGGCTTGCCGTCGACCAGCATGGCGCGCGGCACGCCGCCGGACGACAGGTCCTCGTTGAGCCAGCACGTCCTCCCAGGTGTAGCGGAAGTCCTCGGTGGTGAGCGGGCTGCCGTCGGACCATTTGTGGCCCTCCCGCAAGTGGAAGGTGAACACCCGGTCGCCGTCCGACTCGTAGCTTTCCAGGATGTCGGGACGGAACGCCAGCTTCTCGTCGAAGCCGACCAGCCGCGAATAGCCGTAGATCGTCATCAGCCGGATGTCCTTCTGGCTGCCGATCAGGGTTCGCACGTCGCCGCCGGACCGCCCCGGCGTGCGCCCGAGCGCCGCCAACTCGACCACCAGCGGCCGCTTGGGCAGGCGCTCGGCCAGCGGCGGCAGCTCGCCGGCGGCAAGCTTTCCGCTGAAGAACTCCGGCTCGACGGGCGCCGCTCTCAGCACGCCGGGCGTAAGCGCGGCTGCCATCACTCCAAGGGCGGTTCGACGCGTGATCATGGGCGCAACTCCGCTGCATTGGCTGAACGGCGGGCCAGCACGTAGTGGCCGCCGCCGAGGTCGGCCGGCGCCAGCCCGTCGCCATCCCCGTCATCCGGCCGGAACTGCGGCGCCCAGGCGCGCCGGTCGGCGGCCTCGGTCCTCAGCGCGTCGAAGTCGAGCGGCCGGTCGAGATCGGGGAAGGGGACGGCCGCCAGCAGCGACCGGGTGTAGGGATGCACGGGCTTGCGCAGCAGCACCTCGCGCGGCGCCAGCTCGACGATCTTGCCCGCATACATCACGGCGATGCGGTCGGCCATGTAGTCCACCACCGCCAGATTGTGCGAAATGAACAGATAAGTCAGTCCAAGTTCCTTCTGCAAATCCTTGAGAAGATTGAGGATCTGCGCCTGGACCGAAACGTCGAGCGCGGACACCGGCTCGTCGCAGATCAACAGTTCGGGGCCGAGTGCCAGCGCCCGCGCGATGCCGATCCGCTGCCGCTGGCCGCCCGAGAAGCTGTGCGGATAGCGGTTGATGTAGCGGCGGTCGAGGCCGATGGCGCCGCATCAGCGAGATCACCGTTTCCTGGCGCGAGCGCGCGTCGCCGCGGTCGTGGATCTCCAGGGCTCGGAGAGGATGTTCTGGATCGTCATCCGCGGCGACAGCGAGGAGACCGGGTCCTGGAACACCATCTGGATCTTCGACCGCAGCTCGCGCAAATCGCTGCCTTCGGCGTCGAGCACGTCGATCGGGCCGTGCGGCGCCGTTATAGACCACCGAACCGGAATCGGGCGTGATCGCCCGCATCAGGATCTTGCTGACGGTGGTCTTGCCGCAGCCGCTTTCGCCGACCAGCCCCAGGCATTCGCCGCGGCGGATGTCGAAGCTGACATCGTCGACGGCTCTGACGGCCAGCGTGTTGCCCTTGCCGAACCAGGAGGATTTCCGCGTCGTGAACGCCTTGGTGAGGTTGCGCACCGAAAGCAGCACCTCGCTGCCACCCGGCTCGTGCACGAAATCGCGCTTGCCGAGCAGGTCCTTGACGTTGACCGGCACCTCGCGCAGCGCCTTCAGCCGCTCGCCCGGCTTCATGTCGAAATGCGGCACCGCCGCCATCAACGCCTTGAGATAGGGGTGGGTCGGCCGGCGGAAGATGTCGTCCACCGTCCCGGCCTCCATGATCTCGCCGTGGTAGATCACCACCACCTCGTCGGCGACGTTGGCGACCACGCCGAGATCGTGGGTGATGAGCAGCATCGACATGTTGAGCTTGGTCTGCAGCTCCCTGCAGCAGCTGCAGGATCTGCGCCTGGATCGTCACGTCGAGCGCCGTGGTCGGCTCGTCGGCGATCAGCAGCGCCGGCCGGCAGATCAGCGCCATGGCGATCATCGCACGCTGGCGCAATCCGCCCGACAGCTCGAATGGATACATGTCGTAGGCGCGATGCGGGTCTGGGAAACCGACGAGGCCCAGCATCTCCTCGGTGCGCGTCCGGCGCTCGTCGTGGTCGCATGTCGTCGTGGATCTTGAGGACCTCGCTCGACCTGGTTGCCGATGGTGTGCAGCGGCGACAGCGAGGTCATCGGCTCCTGGAAGATCTTGCCGATGCGGCTGCCGCGGATGGCGCGGATCTCCGGCCCGTCGCGCGGCAACGTGCAGGATGTCGACGGTCTGGCCGGTCTTGGGGTCGGTGAACAGGATCTTGCCGCTGACATGCGCCGTCCTGGGCAGGATGCCCATCACCGCCTGGCTGATCACCGACTTTCCGGAGCCGGATTCGCCAACCAGCGCCGTCACCTTGCCCGGCAGCACGCGCAGGCTCGCCTTGCGCACGGCATGGATGGGCCCGCCGATAATGGCGAACGATATGCCGAGCTCCTCGATCCTCAACAGGTCGGCGCGTGAGTTCATGCCTTCGATCCCCGCGTTCGGATGCCGCGCCCTCCACGCGGAGTTCACCCGACGGCAGACACTATCGCAGAGGAAATAACGTGCCTAGGACCAATCTGTTGCCAAAACGGTGGCGCCTGGCGCCGCCGCTTCCACCTTCAGGGCACGGCCGGGCAGGGGGCGTCCTTCAGCACGTCGGCACAGTCCGGCGAGCGGCGGAAGTCGTCGTAGTAGAGTGTCCATTCCGTCGTGTGCGCAGCCCGGTAGGGCCCGAACTTGAAGTACTGGTTCTTGCCGAGGCCCTTGTCGGCATGGCCGATCCGCCCCGTCACCGTGACGATCGGCTTGCCGTTGGCGAACAGCTCGATCCGCCCGCTGCCGTCGGGTCCCGGCCGCGTGTAGACCGCGAAGTCGATCCAGCCGGAGGCCGGATCGGGCAGCTTGTTGCCATGGTCGGTGATGGTGATGGCGTCGGTACAGGACGCATAGAGCGCGCCGTCCGCAGGCACCCAACTGGCGTCGGTCGCCACCAGAGCGCGCATCTGGTTGGAGTTCGGGCCGCAGCCACACCGGGCGTGCCGCCGCCCGCGCAGCCGCCATTGCCGGACGCCTTCGCTCGCCGCGAGTCGGCGCCAGATAGTTGGTCTCGACGGTGGCGAACAGCTTGCCGTTGCGCACCCTTAGCGCCAGGAAGGGGCTGAAATCGCCATCGGCGCCGGCGTCGATCTCGCGCTTCCACTGGGCGATCAGGTAGCGGTGGTCGTCGGCGGGGATCGGCTCGGCGAATTTCACCGCAAAGCCGTACCAGACGCCCTCGTCATAGGGCACGCGCAGCGCCGTCTTCTCCCAGATCTCCGCCCGCTCGCTGCAGGAATCCTTGCTCGCCGGGCAGATCGGCTTGACGCTGAGCTTGAGCGCCCCGCCGCCGTTTCTCGCCACGTCGCGCTGGAATTCGACGGTGCCGGCGCTCTGCTCGAAATTGTCCTTGTAGTAGAGCCCGCCCGCCTCGGCGAAGCCGGAGCCGTCGAACCCGTCGACCAGGACCTTCTGCGATGCGGCGGCCGCCATCTCGCCAGACGCGCCGAGGCACGCCGCCGTCACCATCACTCTCACCAAGCCCCACCCCATGCTTGTCATTGCAGCTTCTTCGCCCCGTCGTCCCGATGTTGGATCCTCTTGGAATCGCGATGCAAAATCATCACCTGCTCGGCATCCGACATGCGGTCGAACGGCATCTCCAGGCCGGCGTCCTCTTCCAGCCCCGCCAGATCGGACATGTCAGGCGAAAGGATCGTGTAGCTTCTGCTTGACCCCCGCCAGCTTCTCAGTGCCCAGCGTCAGCCAGCCGCCGCCGCATAGGTGGAGAAGTCCTTGCTGGCAATCAGCGGCTGCGGATATTTCTTGGTCAGGAGCTGCAGCCGCTGCACCTCGTTCACCGCGGACCCGAACGCCGAGAAGGTCAGGCGGTCGGTCAGCCCGACATTGCCGAACATCACGTTGCCGACATGCAGGCCGATGCCGTAGCCGATCTCGCCGAGGCCGGCGCGCTTGCGTTGGCTGTTGAGCTCGGCCATCCGAGCACTGGCCTTGAAGGCGGCGGAGAGCGCGGCCTGGCAGGCCACCTCCGAGGGCCCGCGGTGCCGCTCGCAGGGATAGACGGCCAGGAAGCCGTCGCCCAGGAACGACAGGATCTGCCCGCCATTGCGGTTGAACGGGGCGGCGATGGCGTCGAAGAACTGGTTGAGCGTGTCGATATAGCCCTCGCGCCCGGCCGTCTCGGCGAGCCGGGTCGAGCCGCGCATGTCGGCCATCACCAGCGCGGCGCGGATCGTGTCGCCTTCGCCGCGCTTGATCTGGCCGTTGAGGACGCGCTTGCCGGCATCGCCGCCGAGATAGGTGGTGAGCATATTGTCGGCGAGCTTGTTGAGCACCGCCATCTTGGCGGCCACGGCGAGGTGGTTCTCGATCCGCAGCAGAGCGGCGATGGCGCTCTCGGAGAAGCCGTTCGGCGCGTCGGTCGCCCAGGAGCCGATCATCCCCTGGCTCGATTCCAGGCTGAACGAGTGCACGAAGGCCATGTAGTCGGTGCAGCCCATGCCCTTGAGATCGTCGAAGATCGGAAACTCGGACGGCGCGTCGTGGTCGATGCGCCGCCTCAGATGCTCCAAGCGGTTGTCGAGCAGATAGAAATAGGGGCTGCTGAGGAACCGGTCGGACGGCAGCCCGGCGGCCTTGCGGAAGCCCTCGACCTCGATGCCGCGGCCGCGCTGCCAGGTGAAGCCCAGCGCATCGTAGAGCGGATGCAGCATGGAGAAGGAGAGATGCACCCTGGCCAGCGGCAGCCCGGCGGCGGCGAGCCGCTCGCAGAAGCCGCGCACCATCGTTTCGAGGTCGTCGCCGGCAAGCGAGGACTTGGTCAGCCAGTCGGCGACCTTGTCCATGAGGATATCGGAAATCTCGGATCGTGTGCTGTCCATGACGCTCCGCGCGTTTGGCCGGACTGGCGCATGAGAATTCTCAAGCCCCGGTGGGAACTTACCCAAAGTGGGAGTTGGAAGGAAGCGATGCAAGGCTGGCCGAAGCGGCAGGTCGCCGGGCATGGTGAACGGCGCCGTTGCCGGGCGCCTGGGCCTCAAGAGGCCTTCGACTTGAGGCTGCCGCCGCCATGGCGTAGCCGCCGGCCGCGCCGTCGATGAAATGCACGTGGTTGCGCAGCATCGGCGAGGCGACGAGGCAGGTCATGAGCGCCGAATCCTGGCGATGCAGGCCGAACCGCGCCACGCCGTCGCGCTCGGCGGCGGCCAGCCGCGACTGGATGCGCTCCAGCACGGCCGGCATCGACGTCGAGCGTCATCTTCAGCCCGTCGTCGAACTTGCGGAAGTCGGAATTGCTGCGCCGTGTCGCGCTTGTAGACCTTGGCGTCGAAGCCGAACGGCTTCAGGTTCAGCCGGTCGGAAATTCGAGCAGATCAGCCATCTGCGCGAGGATCGCACAGCCGCGGCCACAGCCGCTTGCCCGGCGGCGCCACCGCCGCCGCCTCATCGCCAGCCCTGGGGCGGAAAGCGTGCTGCGGCCCGTCCAGCGGCACCGGGTGGCCGCCGCGCTCGGCTCTCCGCCGCCGAGCGCGATGATGTTGCCGACCAGCGCCTGGAAGTCGGCAGGCCGCGCGTCCGGTCGGCACGGCGATGAGGGAGACGATCTCGCCATTTTTCGCGGCTGGATCGGGTTCCAGCGGCAGGAGAGGCCGGTGAGGTCCGGCCGCGTGCCGGACGGCGCGGGCTCGAACGGCATAGCGGCCGGCCTTCATCTCGGCCTCGGCCCAGCTGGCGCCGCCGCCGGCGAACATCGCGTAGGATACCTCGTCGGAGGCCCGAAACGCGCCACCCGCACGTCATGCCGCTTCGCTCGATGTCGGCGATTGGCACGATCGCCGCGCGCAGCTAGAGCCCGAGCTCGTCGGCGACCCACGCCTGGACGGCCGGCAGGATGCCCGTTTTCTCCGCCTCGGCAAGCGTCGCGGGCAGGGCGACGAGCGCCCCGTCGCCGCCGAACACGAAGGGCAGGTCGCGCCGGCCGAGGCCGTTGAGCAGCGCCGAAATCACGCTGGCGCCGGCCATGTTGACGGCCTTGTAGCGGCCGTCGGCGATCGCTTGGTCGACCCGACGATGTCGGCGGTCGCCAGCACCCAGTCGTCGGGCAGCGGCTGGTAGTTCGCCGAGTCGGCGACTCCCTCGAACCGGGTCAGCACGGGGACGTCTTCGAGACCGGAGGCGGGCAGGGCGGTCTGGTCCATTGCCATGGCCTAGCACATTTGCCGGTCACCCGGACTTCAAATTGACAGGAGCGGCCTTTCGCCCGATAGGCTCGGGCGCCCATGCGCATCGCCTTCTACGCCCCGCTGAAATCGCCTCGCCACCCCGTCCCCTCGGGCGACCGCCAGATGGCGCGGCTGATCGTCCGCGCGCTGGAAAGCGCCGGCCACCAGGTCTCGCTCGCATCCGAGTTGCGCAGCTTCTGCGCCGAGCCGGATGCCGCGCACTATGCCGAGACCCGCCGCGCGGCGGCTGCCGAGCGGGCACGCCTCGCGGCGCTCTGGGCGGGAGAGGGCAGGCCCGACCTCTTCTTCACCTACCATCCCTACTACAAGTCGCCGGACTGGCTGGGCCCGCCGCTCGCCGCCGAGGCAGGCATCCCCTACGTGACCGCCGAGGCCTCGTTTTCGGCGCGGCGCGGCGTCGGCGCATGGCGGGAGACCCAGGCCGACATGGCGGCAGGGCTGGCCGGCGCCGCCGTCAACATCTGCCTGACGGCCCGCGACCGGCGCGGGCTGGAGGCGCTGGGCGGCCTCAGCCTGGCGACGCTGCCGCCCTTCATCGACCCTGCGCCGTTCGCAGCCGCCGGCGATGCCGGGCGCGACCCCGGACGCGCTGGTCGCGGTGGCCATGATGCGGCCGGGCGACAAGCTCGACAGCTATCGCGCGCTGGCGGAAGCGCTGCTCGTGCATCGTCGACCGGCCCTGGACGCTCACCGTGGTGGGCGACGGCCCGGCCCGCGGTGCGGTCGAGACAGCGTTGGCCCCGCTGCCTGCCGAGCGCCTGCGCTTCCTGGGCGAGCGGCCGCCCGAAGCGGTGCCGGGCATCCTGGCCACCGCCGCCGTCCTGGCGTGGCCGGGGCGTGGCGAGGCCTATGGCCTGGCCTATCTGGAGGCGCAGGCCGCCGGGCTGCCGGTGGTCGCCGAACGGGTGGCCGGCGTGCCGGAAGTGGTGCGCGACGGCGTGACCGGGCTGCTCGCGCCCGCGGGCGACGCCGCCGCCTTCGCCGCCGCCGTGGCTTCGCTCATCGGCGATCCCGCGCGATGCCGCGCCATGGGCGCCGCGGCGCGACGCGTCGTGCTCGCCGAGCATTCGCTGGAGGCCGCGGCGCTGCGGCTCGACGCCATCCTCGCGCGAGGCGGTGGGTCGATGAGGCCGCATCCGACCTGGCAGCCCTTGGCCGACGCGCTGGACCGGCTCGCCGATGCCGGCCGCAGCGCCGATTTCTGGCTGCGCGACGACGATGCGGTGGCGCCCACCGCGGCGCTCGACCGCCTGCTGGCCATGACCGCAAGCCACGGCGTGCCGCTGACCCTCGCCGTGATCCCTTCCGGGAGCGGCGCGCCGCTCGCCGAGCGCTTGGCCGGCCTGCGCGACATCGAGGTCGCGGTGCACGGCTGGTCGCACGCCAACCATGCGCCGCCGCACGAGAAGAAACAGGAGCTCGGGCCTCACCGCCCCAGCGCCGTCGTCCTCGGCGAGCTGGCGCGCGGCCTTCGCCATCTCGGCGACCTCCACGGCGGGATGCTCCTGCCGATGCTCGTTCCGCCGTGGAACCGCATCGACGCGGGGCTGGTGGGTGCCTTGCCGGACTTGGGCTTCGAGGCGCTGTCGACCTTCGGTCCGGCCCGGCCGGCGCCGCTAGCGGTGCTCAACGCGACGGTGGACATCGTCGACTGGCACGGCACGCGCAGCTGTCGCGAGCCCGCCGCGCTGGTGGCCGAGCTCGTCGGCCAGCTGGAGCGGGCGGCGCCGGCGCCGGTCGGCCTGCTCGGCCATCACCTGGTGCATGACGAGGCCTGCTGGCGCTTCCTGGAGGACGCCTTCGCCGCCACCGCCGGCCACCCTGCCGCCCGCTGGCGCTCCGCACGCGTGCTTTGCCGCGACCGCTAGGCTTTGACGCGCTTGCGCTTGAACTCCAGCACCTGGCCGTCGCGCGCCGCGAAAGCCCCCGGGAAGCGCTCGACCGCCGCCCCCTCGATGGCGCTGAGATCGGCATCGGTGCGCGCCGGGTCGTGGTGGAACAGCGCCAGCCGCTTGGCGCCCGCCGCTTCGCAGAGGCGCACGCCCTCCTGCCAGGTGGAGTGTCCGTAGCCGCGCTTCCGCTGCATCTCCTCGTCGGTGTAGGTGCAGTCGTAGATGACCAGGTCGGCCGCCTCGATCAGCTCCAGCACCGTCGGGTCGAGCCGCTCGGGCTCGTGCTCGGTGTCGGTGATCACCGCCACCGCCCGACCGCCCCATTCGACCCGGTAGCCGATCGCGCCGCCCGGATGGTTCAGGCTGCCAGTGCGCAGCACGATGCCGGGCCGCGGCCTCAGCACGTCGCCGGCGCGGAAATCGCGGCAGTCCAATTGCCTTGCAGATCTCGAGCCGCACCGGGAACCAGGGCGGCCGCATGAACTCGCTCGACCATCTCCAGCGTCGACATGCGGCCTGCCATGTGACCCGACCAGATCACCGACCCGCGATCGCCCGCGTCGTAGATCGGCGATGAAGAAGGGCAGGCCGATGATGTGGTCGTAATGGCAGTGGGTGAAGAACAGGTCGAAATCGCTGAGCTTGGCCTTTCTGAGCGCGTCGCCGGCCTCGCGGATGCCGGAGCCCGCGTCGAAGATCATCGCGTGCCGCCGCAGCGCATCTCGACGCAGGCCGTATTGCCGCCGTAGCGGATGAAGCGCTGTCCGGAGACGGGCAGGCTGCCGCGGGCGCCCCAGAACCGGACGTGGAACGTGTCGTCGTCCATTAAGCCTCTGTGCGGCTTTCCCTGGCTCGGTGGGGAGGCCAGCTTGCCGCCGCTAGACGAGACACGCATTCTGAGCGTTTTTCAACTGGTTGGAAGCGGAGGATCGCGGTGCCCGCATAGACCTCAGTGCCTGTCGCTGCTGCGGGCGGCCGTGAGCTCCGCCGTGGTGTGGCTGAGGTGATCGGCAAGCACCCGCACGATTTCGATGGTCATCTCGGGAAATTCGCGCAACAGGCGAAAATGGTCCTTGCGGATGCGCAGCGCCTCGAGCGGCGCCGTGGCCTTGACGGTCGCCTACGCGACACGTCGCACAGGATGGCGATTTCGCCGACGATGGCGTTCGGCTCCAGTTCGGCAACCTTGATCTGGTTGCGGTCCGACTCCACCAGGATGTCGGCGCTGCCCGACAGGATCACGTAGGCGGCGTCGCCCTCGTCGCCCTGGTGGAACAGGGTCTGCCCGGCATTGTAGCTGACCCGGTCGGAGGTCAAGGCGAGCAGCTTCAGCTTGGCGGGCTCGACGCCGGCGAACAGGGGCACCCCCTACATTCCCACTTCGTCCTTGAGCAGCATCGATGAAACCC
>CAWKFT010000005.1:0-29924 GCA_963848975.1 uncultured Alphaproteobacteria bacterium | reverse complement strand
AGGTCCTAGAAGCGGCCGACGACGCCGCCGAGGAACGAGCCCTTGAGGTCGAGCTGCGGTCGCGACTCCGCGGCCTGGCTCGTCCAGTCGATCGTGCCCCTGAAGTCGCCCTGCACGAACAGGCCGAGCTGGGGCACCGTCGCTCCAGGCTTGTCGATCAGCTTCAGGACGTAGCGGGCGTTCACGGCGCCACCGACCGCGAACTGAATGGGCGGGCCGATCGATTTGAAGTCGAACACCGGCTTGACGCCCCACTGGAAGCCGAAGCTCATGGGCGAAACCGGGTCGAGCTCGAGAGGCCCGACTTTCAGGACGGGTCTCGGCACGGCGCCAATGATCGAGCCGCGGAAAGGAAACGACTGCGGCAGGCGATCGAGGAGCCGCATGATCTCGATGAAGCTGCGCGTCGCCGGATCGACCGGATCGTTGCGGACCGGCGCCGTCGTGAGGAAGGTCACGGTCTGGCCGGCCGGTGTCAGCACCGGAATGCGGGAGGACGAGTCGGGCGGAAGGAAGAAAGGCGTCACCAGCGGCGGCGTCAGCGGCGGCAAGGTCAAGGGCGGGATGAGACGCGGCGGCTGGATGCCGCGCGGCTTGACGCCGAATGCCGATGCTCGATGCGCCTTGTTGCGGCACCAGGGCGAGCGTGATCGGCAGCTGCTCTTCCTCGAACAGCTTGGCCATCGTGCGCGGCCCGACGATGCCATCCGCCGTGAGCTGGTTCGACTTCTGGAACTCGACCACCCGTGCGTGGGTGAGCGGCCCGAAGTCGCCATCCACCGCCAGAGGAGCAAGCCGGCGGACATGGAAGTTCAGCACGTCCTGAACGGCACGGACATCGGCGCCCTTGCAGCCCTGTCTGATCAGCCGGCCCATGAGAGTCCTCCGTTCCGCTCTTTGAGCAGACCCAACGCGTCAGGGTCTGTGGCATGCGCCACACGACGCCGTAAGCCGCCGATCAGGTCGCGTATTCGGGGCTTTCGCGATCGAGGCGGCGCTTGAGGGCGGCCCACGGGCGCTGGCCCTTGCTCTCGAAGCTTCCGAACTGCCGGGCGGTATGTTCGGCCACGGAGTCCGATGCCACCACGACCTTCTGGCCACCCTGCGTGGCGGCGACCTGCAGGCGGCAGGCCTGCTCGAGGTAGTACATCTCGTAGAAGGCATCGCCGACGGTGCGGCCCGCGGTCAGCAGGCCGTGATGGCGCAGGATCATCGCGTTGTTGTCGCCGAGATCGCGCACCAGCCGGTCGCGCTCGTCGAGATCGAGCGCAATGCCTTCGTAGTCGTGGTAGCTGGTGCGGCCGAAGAACTGCATCGACATCTGGTTCAACGGCAGCAGGCCCTGCTCCTGCGCCGCCACCGCCATGCCGGCCGTGGTGTGGCTGTGCATGACGCACTGCGCATCGTCACGCGCCATGTGCACGGCCGAATGGATGGTGAAGCCCGCATTGTTGATCTTGGCATCCTCGAGCGGTTCGATGGCGTGGCCCTCGGGATCGACGGCGATCAGGCTCGACGCCGTGATCTCGTCGAACAGATAGCCGAACGGGTTGAGCAGGAAGCGATGGTCCTTGCCCGGCAGGCGCACCGACAGGTGCGTGAAGATCAGGTCGTCCATGCCGAAGCGGGCGAACAGACGGTAGGCCGCCGCGAGGTCGCAGCGCAGCTCCCATTCCTGGGGATCGATATTGCGTCGGTCGGTCATTGGCCTCACCTCGGGTCGGGCGAGCCCATGATAGACCCGGCCGCCGTCGCCGAACACAGCGCGAGGCGCTCGATGCGCTGCAGCGCGGAACATCTGCCGCCGGGTGTAACCCGACGCCGGCTCGTGTCGTTGCAAGAAGGAGGCAGCAGCGGCGGTGGAAATGGCGATGCCGGGCTCTGGAATGGACGACCCTTGTTTCCTCCTCGGCCTCGTTGCCGACGAGCTCGACAGGCACGGGACGGCGGCCCGCGAGCTGGCGGCGATAACCTTCGCTGCCGATGGCGGCCAGATCGCCATCAGCACCCGCGCGCAACCGCTTCCCGACCGCTATCCCGAGCTGTCGGAAATCCTCGACGACATCGGTCGGACCTGCCGAGACGAAGGCATCGCCGTCGAGCAGCTGCGCCGCATCACCTTCTTCGAGGACGAGGTGAACCTGGAAACCGACGACAGGCGCGGCGGCACGGACGTCCTCACCTGGCCGATCCTGCCCTCTTCGCTTCACTCTTGACGGCTGACGCGCCATGCGCCGGCTGAACGCCTGTTTTGCCTGCCTCCTGCTGCTGCTGCCTGCCGCATCGTGCGCGAGCGCGGGTGGCTGGCAGCCGGTGCACTGGGAAAGCCGCGATGGGCAGGGACCCGCCGGCCTTTCCGACTCGAGCGACTGCCGCGCCCAGGCACGACGCCAGGCCGAGGCGCGCTATCCGCGCCCGGCCCCGGCGCCGCCGTTGCGGCCGGGCGCGCGGATGGCAACCAGCGTGTCGAACGATGCCGACAGGTTTCCCGCCGAGAACGCGTTCTATGCCCAGTGCATGCGGCACAAGGGCTTCGCGCTCGTCGATACGGCGCGGTCCCCGTAGTTTCCCGCGCGGTCAGTACCCCGCCTTCTGCAGCCCTTCCTTCAGGTGCAGCAGGTCCTGCTCGCGGGCGTAGTGCATGGTGGCCAAAAACTTCTCGAGGTCGAGCTCGCGATCGAGCTCGCGCAGGCGCGCGACATGGGCTGCCGCCGCCGTGGCGTCGCCCAGCCAGGCGTAGGAGGCGGCGAGGAAGCCGTGCTGCTGGGCGTCGAGGCTCGTCGTGTGCATGAAGGCCTCGATCGCCTGGGCGTACTGCCGGCCGACGAAATGCGCGCGGCCGAGATGGCCCCAGAAGCGCGCCGGATGGTGCGGGTTGAGCTTCATCGCCCGCCGGATCCAGTCGACGCCTTCGTCGGCCTGGCCGAGCCAGGTGAACAGCTCGCCCATCTGCACGACCACCAGGTCGTAGTTGGGGTTGAGCGCCAGCGCGCGATCCTGGTGATAGCGCGCCCGCGTCATCTCGTTGCTGACGATGGCGATGGCCGCCAGGATTCGATGGACGTCGGCGTCGTTGTCGTCGAGCGCGATCGCCCGCTCGAGCTCGAACTTCACCTCGCTGAAGGTTGCGTCCTTGTCCGCCGCCCAGCCATAGCCCCAGGCCTGGCCCAGGATGCAGCCGCGCCAGGCATGGGCGTGCGCATAGTCGGGATCGAGCGCCAGCGCCCGGTCGATCATCTTCTGGGCCTCGACATTGTCCTCGCGCGAGCTCTTGTGATGCAGCACCTTGGCCGCCAACGCGCATTCGTAGGCCGCCATGCTGGCCGGCTTGATGCGCGTCAGCTGGTCGTGCTGGGCGGCCTCCAGGCGGCCCGGCAGGGTGGCGACGATGGCGCCGGTGATCTCGTCCTGGACCGCGAAGATGTCGTCGAGCTTGCGGTCGTAGCGCTCGGCCCAGATGTGCACGTCGGTCTGCCGTGTCGATGAGCTGGACGGTGATGCGCAGCCGGTCGCCCGACTTGCGCACGCTGCCTTCGACCAGGTAGCGCGCGCCGAGCTTCTGGGCGACCTCGCGCATGTTGACGGCCTGTCCCTTGTAGACGAAGGACGAGGTGCGCGAGATGACGAACAATTCGCGGCGGCGGCTGAGCTCCGTGAGGATGTCCTCGGTGAGCCCATCGGCGAAGAATTCCTGCTCGGCATCACCGCTCATGTTGGCGAACGGCAGGACGGCAATGCTGGGCTTGACCACGGCCCCCCTCTTCGCCCCGCCGTCCGTCGCGGGCCGACCCTCCGCCTGGCCGTCGGGGCCGGGCAGGACGCGATAGACCCGCACCGGCCGGGTGATGTTCTTCAGCGGCTTCTCGCCCAGGTCCTCGAACACCGCCTCGACCCGCCCGTCGACCTGGTTGTGGACGGCCGCGGTCAGGCAGATGCCGCCGACCTCGGCGAGCTGCTCGACGCGCGAGGCGATGTTGACGCCGTCGCCGAAGACGTCGCCATCCTCGAAAATGATGTCGCCGAGATTGATGCCGATGCGGAATTCTATGCGCCGGTCGGCGGCGACGTCGGAATTGCGCCGCCGCATGCGGTCCTGGATCTCGATCGACGCGCGCACGGCGTCGGCGACGCTCTGAAACTCGACCAGCATGCCGTCACCCGTCGTCTTGACGATGCGGCCGCTGTTCTTGTCGATCACCGGATCGATCAGCTCGATGCGATGGGTGCGCAGCCGCGCGAGCGTGCCGCGTTCGTCCAGCTCCATGAGCCGGCTGTAGCCGACCATGTCCGCGGCCACGATGGCAGCGAGGCGGTGTTCCATGCCTCCCGATCCCGGTTCCAGTGACGGCAAGAAGACGCCCCGCTGTCAGTGGGGTCAAGGGCCAAGGCCATCGTCATCCGAAGGTCACGCTTACTTCAGCGCGGCGCCCAGGGGCGGATCGCCCTCGATGTACTTCGTGGCCATGTGCGCGCCCTGGCGGGGCAGAAAGGCGATAAAACGCGCGCCCTCGGGGCTGACCACGGTGAAGGCATGCGGCGTGCGGGCGGGAATGGAGATCGTCTGGTCCTTGCCGACCACGAAACGCTCGTCGCCGATCCTGAGGTCGAGGGTTCCTTCGAGGACGACGATCACCTCGTCGACTTCCTCATGGAAGTGCAGCGGCGCCCCGGCGCCCTGCTCCAGGACGCCGAGGCTCGAGCTCACCGAAACGCCCTCGGCCTCGCCGGCCAGGACATAGTTGCGATAGCCCGGACGCCACGGGATCTCCCGCGCCTCGGCGTTCTTCACCACCGGCATGTCGGCCTCCTGTGATGCGGAAATCATCGACAGTATAGTCGGTATGCTAAGGAGACGCCCATGACATCGCGAATCGATCCCGACCTGGAGAAGATCCTGCCGCTGCTGCCGCTCAGGGACGCGGCGACGCTGACCCCTGCGCGGGCGCGCGCCGAGTTGGTGGCGCTGGCCGATTCGCGCAAGGACGTGCCGCTGCCCGAGCTGGCGACGGCCAAGGACATCACCGTCGACGGCGCCGCCGGTCCCATCGCGGCGCGGCTCTTCGCGACCGGCAAAACGCCGGCGCCGACGATCGTCTATTTCCACGGCGGCGGCTGGGTGGCCGGCGATCTCTTCACGCACGAGCGCCAGGCGCGGACCTTGGCGCATCGAGGCGGAGGCCGTGGTCCTCAGCGTCGACTACCGCCGGCCGCCCGAGACGCCGTTCCCCGGCGCCTTCGAGGATTGCCTGGCGGCGACCCGATGGGCGGCGGCGAATATCGGCGAGCTCGGCGGTGACGCCGCGCGGCTCGCCGTGGCCGGCGACAGCGCCGGCGGCAACCTCGCCGCCGCGGTCGCGCAGGCAAGCCGCGACGGCGGGCCGCGGCTCGCCGCGCAGCTCCTGATCTATCCGGCCACCGATCTTGCCGGCAACTACGGCGTCGGCGGCGGAGAACGCCAAGTATCCGTCGCGCCAGCAGAACGCCGAGGGCTATTTCCTGACCGGCGATGCCATGCGCTTCTTCGCCGGCCACTACCTGCCGCGGCTGAAGGACAGCGAGGATCCGCGCGCCTCGCCTTTGCGCAACGCCGACCTCGCAGGGCTGCCGCGCGCGGTGATCACCACCGCCGAGTTCGATCCGCTGCGCGACGAGGGCGAGGCCTATGCCGAGGCGCTGAAGAAGGCCGGCGTCGACGTCGCTTATTTCCGCGAGCCCGGCATGGTGCACGGCTATTTCGGCATGGGCGCGGCGTCGCCGGCGGCGGAGGCGGCGCGCCAGCGCGCCACGCGCGGCGTTCAAGGCGATGCTGGGGCTAAGATCGTCACGCCGCTTAGTCGCTGCCAACAAGGCGCCTTGAGCTCGCTCGATCTTCTCCTTGACGTCGCCGAACCCCAGATAGCCGATGGCTCCCGAAACACCGCACGTTCGGCGAGCCGTTATTGATCCCTGCCATGCCGACCATCGCCGTGCAGGACTTAGGCCATCAGCAGCCGGCGCGGCAACGACTCCATGACCGCCGGTCAGCACGGCGGCGCCGTATGCATGAAACCAGGCCCTGCCCATGCTCAGGAACATGACGGTCCCGTATCCCCCGTCGACGCCGGACACGAACACGCCCTGATAGATGAGACAACAGCCGGTTATGTCGTTCAGCGTCAGGGTCTCCCTGCCGTGGATCCGGTTGCGGATAGATTGTCGCCCATGGCAATCCATGTCCGTGGTCGACATGATCGGCTGCCGCCGGGATCGGGCTCATGCCCACGCCGATGGCGGCATAGTTGAGCTTCATCACCGTTCCGCTTCGACATCTCCTCGAGGTCGATGCATGCCCGCTGTCACGCCGCACCTTCGACACGGAGATGTTCACGCCCTTCGGACGTCTCGAACCTGTAAGCTCACGTCCGTCAGCTCGGGGATGGGATCGTCGGGGACCGGCATGTCCCAGATGGGCACGACGGGATCGAATTTCGGCTCGCGCAGCACCTTCGTCCGGCCGGGCGGGACCGTGCCCGTCCGCAGCATCAGCAGCCGTTCGGTGTTTGCGCCGACCCAGCCGTCGGCCTTCACCTTTTCATGCTTGGCCTGGAAAGCCTTCACGGCCTGTTCGGTATGCGGCCCCCAGCTGCCGTCGGCGACGATGTTCTTGCCGCCGGCCTTGATGCCTTCGCCGGAAATCAACAGGGCGTTCTGTATCCAGCGGACGTAGCCCGCTGCTTCCGGTTGGCCTTGATGAGGGCATCCTGCGTCGGCCGGTCGACCTTGGCGTTCACGGCGAGCTTGTGCTTCATCTGGAACGTGATCAGCCAGCTCCGGTACTCGAGGAGCGCGTTGCCGTCGTCCGGCCAGGGAGGCGCCGAGCAGCCGGTTCAGCGATCCCTTCACCCAGCGGATGTATTCAGACTTCGAGGGCTTCGCCATCGTCGTCCTCCTGCCACGGGTTGCAGATCGCATCGAATGTTCGCCGCGATTCGCGCCTCCCTCGTCGCCTGTATCATCCTGAAGTACTGCCTGGATCGGACATTCGCCACAGATCGGCCTCATGCTTTCGTCCTGGGACCGAAGTACACTTCGCCACCGAGCGAGCTTGCGCGACCTGCAACCGGTCTTTCCGATGAAGATCCTTGTCGTCGACGATCATGTGCTGATCCGCGAGGCGCTTGCGCGGCCTGTTCAGGGAACTGAGGCCCGAGGCCACGGTGCTCGAGGCGCCGGACGCGGCGCGCAGCGATGCAGCTGCTCGCCGAGCAGCCCGACATCGCCCTGATCCTGCTCGATCTCAGCCTGCCCGACCGCGACGGCTTCGCGCTGCTCGCGGAGCTGCGCGAGCGCCATCCCGGCATCTCCGTGGTCGTGCTGTCGGGCTTTCCCGATCGCGCCAACGTGGTGCGGGCGCTGGATCACGGCGCCCTGGGCTTCATCCCGAAATCGGCCGGACGCGAGGTGATGACGAGCGCGCTAACCTGGTGTTCTCCGGCGGCGTCTACATCCCGCCCGAGATCCTCGGCCGCCGAGCGGCGGCCGACCGCGGCGCAGGCGCCAGCGCGCCATCGCCGGCCGACCTCGGGCTGACCGAACGGCAGGTCGACGTGCTGGCGCTGATGATGCAAGGCAAGAGCAACAAGGCGATCTGCCGCCTGCTCGATCTCGCCGAGCCGACGGTGAAGAACCACGTCACCGCCATCCTGAAGGTGCTGGGGGTCTCCAACCGCACCGAGGCGGTGCTGCGCCGGCGTCGGCGCGGGGCTGGGAGCTCGGCGCACGGTTCAGCGGGCGGCAGCGCAGGAGCTGATTGACCATCGACCGCAGCGCCATGGGCTGACCGGCTTGTGCAGCAGCGGCAGGCCGCTGGCGCGTCGGCCTCGCGCATGCGCTCGGTCGTGGTGTCGCCGCTGATGAGGAAGGCGGGGATCGGTGTCGCCGAAGCGCGCCGCGCAGCCGCTCGATGACGTCGATGCCGGTCGTTCCGTTCGCCAGGAAATAGTCCGAGATCACGAGGTCCGGCTGCCCGTGCGTGGTCGGCGAGGCCGGCCAGCGCCGCGTCGCTCGAAGTCGGCGGTGACGACGCGGCATCCCCAGCCCTGCAACAGGCCGCGCATGCCGTCGAGGACCAGCGCATCGTCATCGATCACGACGATGAGCTTGCCGCGCGCGGGATTGGCGATCGCGTCGAGGGTCGCCGGCGGCTCGGCCGGCCGCTGCGGGCCGGCCGCCAGCGGCACGGAAACGGCGAAGCGCGAGCCCTTGCCGGGCCGCGATGCCAGGTCGATCGGATGGCCGAGCAGGCGGCACAGACCGTCGACGATCGACAGGCCGAGGCCCAGCCCGGCCGCGCTCGCCCGGCTGCCGGAGCGCCGACCTGGTAGAACTCGCCGAAGATGCTGCGCTGCTGGTCCTCCGGCGATGCCGATGCCGCTGTCCCACACCTCGATGCGCACGCTGTCGCCGCGCCGGCGGCAGCCGACGACGACGCCGCCGCGGGACGTGTAGCGTATGGCGTTCGACACGAGGTTGAGCAGGATCCGCTCGAGCAGGATGGCATCGCTGCGCACCCAGGCGCGGCTCGGCACGACGCTGCAGGCGCAGGCCCTTCTCGCGCGCCGCGGCGGCGAACGTCGTCTCGATGCGCTCGAGCAGATGGGCGACCGGGAATTCCGCGACGTCCGGGGCGAGCACGCCGGCATCGAGCTTGGAGATGTCGAGCAGGGCATTGAACAGCTCGTTCATGGAAGCGATGGCGGCATCGATGCGGGCGACGAGCCGGGCGCGCTCCGCCGGGTCGGTCTGGTCGCGCGAGCTGGGCCGCGAACAGGTTCAACGCGTGCAGCGGCTGGCGCAGGTCGTGGCTGGCCGCCGCGAGGAAGCGCGACTTGGCGAGATTGGCGCGCTCGACCTCGCGGTTGCGCTCGGCCAGCGCCATGCGCAGGCGCAGCGACTCCACGAAGCTGTTCTGGATGTAGCGCGCGAAGTTGATGAACAGGAAGAAGGTGACGACGGCCGCGAGCGCAATGCCCCAGTGCAGCGGGTCGCCGCCCTGCCCGTAGCGGATGGCGGTCGCGGCGACGAACGGCGTGACGAAGGCGAGATAGGCCGGCAGGTAGACCGCGAGCGTCACCAGGCCGGACACCACGGCGCCGAGCAGCATGGTGACGAGGAAGAGCTGATATTCGATGCGATCGGGCACGTAGAACAGGAAGCAAGCGGCCGCCCAGATGCTGCCGCCCACGGCCAGCGCCCACTGCACGCGCCTGCAGCCAGTCGCGATGGTCGATATCGCCAGCGCGCGCCGGCGCCAGGCCCGCGCCATGGCCGCGCGCACCAGGGAGTAGACGCAGAAGACGGCCAGCCAGCCCAGCAGGATGGCGTGCGGGACGTGATCCCACAGCACCCAGACCAGGATCAGGGCCGCCGCCACGCCCGGTCAGGATCAGCCGCTGTCCCTCGACATAGAGGACGCGCACCTGCTCGGCGAGGATGGCCTTGTCGGCCTCCGGCGACGGCGCAGGGTCGCGGGTTACAGGCGCCGGCGCGCGCCGCACCGCAGAGCCCGCCTACGGGCGGGCGAAGCGCAGCGCCGAGCGGGCGCGCGCCTTCTCGGCCTCGACCTCGCGGTCACGCGGCGGCGCCGTCGTGACCAGTGACTGGATCAAATGGCGCGCGGCGTGCGCCACCTCGGCGACGGCGCGGTTGAAAGCCTCCTCGTTGGCCTTGGACGGCCGATTGAAGCCGGAGAGCTTGCGCACGAATTGCAGCGACGAGGCCTGGATCTCCTCGTCGGTGGCGGGCGGCTTGAAGTTGTAGAGATTGCGGATGTTGCGGCACATGGGACGCCTCTCGAACGGGTGGCGGCGGATGCTGGCATGTCGCCGGCCCGCCTGCCACCCGAGAGACGCACTTACAAGCCAGCGATCAGAGATCGGCGGCCTTCTTCACGGCATCCTTGGCTTTGCCGACAGCCTTCTGCAGGTCGCCCTTGGCCTCCTGAAGCTTGCCCTCGCCCTTCAGCGCGGGATCGTCGGTCGCCTCGCCCACACCCTGCTTCACCTTGCCGACGGCCTGGTTGGCCGTGCCCTTGACCTTGTCGGACGTGCTGCCCATGACGGATCTCCTTGTTCGGGAACTGAGGCCCCTTCAACGCCGGGCAGGCGCCGTCGTTCCTCTTCTCGGGAAGGTGTTCGGCACGCGGCCCGGGAACGCACCAAGCCCCGCTTCATTGACCAAGGGCTACAGCGCCATCCGCACCACGATCCGGCCGAACGGGACCGAGCGATCGACCGCGATCGCCTCGGCGCCGGCCGCGCCGGCCAGCGAGGAGACGATCTTGAGGCCGAGGCCGCCACTCGTCGCAGGATCAAATGTCGGGGGAAAGCTCGGGCCTTCGTCGCAGACCGCGATCGCGAGCGCATCGCCGTCGCGACTGACGTCGATCTTGATGCCGCCGCGGCCGTGCTTCAGGGCATTGGTGACCAGCTCGACGACGATCAGGCCGAGATGCGCGAGCTGGTCGGCCGATAGCGGGAAGCTCTGCATCTCGAGGTCGAGGCGCCGGTCACCCGAACTCCGGCATCAAGAGCTTCATGTCGTCCAGCAACGCGCGCAGGTAATGGCGGCCGTCGGCGGCCACCGCCGATCCGCCCTGGTAGAGCCGGCGATGCACGGCAGCGATGGCCAGCACGCGCGCGGCGGCCTCGGCGACCTGGCCACGCGCCTCGCTGTCGCCCAGTGTCCTGAGCTGGATGCTGAGCGCGCTATGGACGAGCTGGAGGGAGTTCGTCACGCGATGGTGGATCTCCTTGAACAAAAGGTCCTTTTCGCGCAGCAGCCGCTCATTCTCCAGCAGCAGCGCCTCCTTCTCCCGCAACATCTCGGCCTTGCCGTCCTCACGCTTCTGGGCGCGGATCGCGACTGACAGGCTGTTGGCCAGTGTCTGCAGGAAGGCGAGATCGGGTTCGCTGAACTGGCTGCGGTTGGTGCTGTCGACCTCGAGCACGCCGAACCGCTCGCCGTTGGTCCTGATCAGGACGTTGATGGCGCTACGTATATCGTGCTCAGCCAAGAGGCTCGGCGTGCGAAAGCGCGGCTCGGACGCAAGGTCTTTGGCGAGCACCGGCTCGCCGGTGCGGAACGCGTATCCTGCCGGGCTTTGCAAATCGCCGCCGACCCGGGCGCGACCCACCACACCCGGCTTCCAGCCGACGCCGGCGCGCACGAGAAACTGCTCCTCGCCCGGCAGGCATTGCAGCACCTTGGCGAAGCGCACCTCGAGGCCTTCGGCGGCGACGCGGCTCGCCTCGTCGAGAATTGCCTGCAGGTCGTCGGTCTCCAGGGCAAAGCAGCCGAAGGCGGCCACCAGTTCCTGCTGGCGAAGGCGTAGTCTCAGTTCCGCAGCGGACAGGTCCGCAATCTGGTCCCGCAACGGCATGGCCAGGTTCCCCACTCTCTTTGGGCGGAGACGTAGCACCCCCACTGTTCAATAGGGCGTTGTATATTATTGCGTCGGGCCGCAACTCATTCATTCATCCGGCGTTACCACGCCCCCGCGCGAACCGGCCGGCCTTGCGCCGCGCTCGAGCTCAGCGACCCTCGCCTCGAGCTCGGCGGCGAATTGTAGCAACTTTTCACGGTCAGCTTGCTGGGTGACTTGCAACGCAAGCCTGCGGGCCGTGGCAGCGCGTGACCGTAGCTCGCTTTCCTTTCCCCGTTCTTCAGCAGACATGATGAAAACCCTTTGATACCAGAACCAGCGCCGGTAGCGCAGGTTGCTGGCGGGCGTTCGGTGTCGGCTGGGCGGGAACCGATGGAAGTCGCGGGCACCTTCACCTACGCTTGGCGGCCGTGGCCAAGTCTCTCGACGCCTACAACGCCAAGCGCGACTTCTCCAAGACGCCGGAGCCGCCGGGGCGCGCCGGCGGCGAAGGCGGGCAATTCGTACGTCATCCAGAAACATGCGGCGCGGCGCCTGCATTACGACTTCCGCCTCGAGCTCGACGGCGTGCTGAAGAGCTGGGCGGTGCCGGAGGGGCCGAGCCTGATCGCCGGCAAGAAGCGGCTGGCCGTACTGACCGAGGACCATCCGCTCGACTATGGCGGCTTCGAGGGCGTCATCCCCGAAGGCCAGTACGGCAGCGGCACGGTGATGATCTGGGACCAGGGCACCTGGACGCCCGACTTCGATCCCGCGTTCGGCTACCGCAAAGGGCATCTCAAGTTCCACCTCGACCGGCAAGAAGCTCAAGGGCCAGTGGCATCTCGTGCGCATGAAACCCAAGCCACGCGAGAAGAGCGAGAACTGGCTGCTGTTCAAGTCGGACGACGACGCGGCGCGGCCGGCCGATGCGCCGGACATCCTCGCGGAGAAGCCGCACTCGGCCGCGACCGGCCGCAGCATCGAGGCGATCGGCCGCGAGCAGGATCGCGTATGGGCGTCGGGACAGGGCGAGGTCACCGAGCCGAAGAAGAAGCGGCGGCGCAAGACGCCCGTCGATCCTGCTGCTCTGCCGAAGGCGAAGAAGGCGGCGATGCCGGGCTTCATCGAGCCCACCCTGCCGACGGCGACCGAGACCGCGCCCGCCGGCGGCGGCTGGCTGCACGAGATCAAGCACGACGGCTATCGCCTGCAGGCTCACCTGGAGAACGGTCGGGTAAAACTGTTCAGCCGGCAGGGGCTCGACTGGACCGAGCGCTTCCCCGTCGTCGTGCCCGCGCTCGCCGAGGTGCCGGCCAAGGTCGCCATCATCGACGGCGAGGTGGTGGTGCAGACGGCGACGGGCGTGGCGAGCTTCGCCATGCTGGTCGACGCGCTGAAGAGCGGCGGCGGCGACATGCTGTTCTATGCCTTCGACCTGCTCTATCTCGACGGCTTCGACCTGCGCGAGGCGCCGCTCAGCGCGCGCAAGGCGGCGCTGGCCGAGCTTCTGGCCGACGCGCGGGCACGCCGGCAGCGCTGCGCTACAGCGACCATATCGCGGGCGACGGCGATGCGGTGTTCAGGCATGCGAGCCGGCTTGGCCTCGAAGGCATCATCTCCAAGCAGGCGGCGTCACCCTACCGCTCGGGGCGGGTGAAGACCTGGCTGAAAGTGAAGTCGAGCCAGAGCGACAGCTTCGTGATCGCGGGCTTCGTGCCCTCGACGGTGGATCCCAAGTCGGTCGGCGCGCTGGTGCTGGGCGAGTATGCCGGCAGCCGGCTGGTGCCGGTCGGCCATTGCGGCTCGGGCTTCACCGCGGCGAGCGCGCGCGAGCTGTGGCAGCGGCTCGATCCGTTGCGCACCACCACGCCGCCGTTGAAGGACGAGACCGCGCCGCCGAAGGGCGTGCGCTGGGTCGAGCCGGCGCTGTCGGCCGAGATCGAATATCGCGGCCGCACTGGCGGCGGGTTGATAAGGCACGCGGTGTTCCGCGAGCTGGTCGAGGGCAAGGTCGCCACCGATCGGCCGCCGCGAGGCGGCGCCCCGGCCGAAGGCGAAGGCCGAAGGCGACGCCGAGCCGGCGGTGCGGCTCACCAATCCCGGCCGCCTGCTGTGGCCCGACCAGGGCATCACCAAGCAGGGACTGGCCGAGTTCTACGGCGAGATCGCCGACTGGATCCTGCCGCACCTGGTCGGGCCGGCCGCTCAGCCTCCTGCGCCATCCCGAAGGCATCACCGAAAAGGGCTTCTTCCAGAAGCATGCCTGGGCGGGGCTGAGCGACAGCGTGCGCCAAGTGCCGGTGCCCAACGACGAGCAGCCGATGCTGGTGATCGACGATCTGTCGGGCCTGCTCGAGCTGGTGCAGGCGAGCGTGCTGGAGATCCATCCCTGGGGCGCCAAGGCCGACCGGCCGGAGCTGCCCGATCGCGTCACCATCGATCTCGATCCCGGCGACAACGTGCCGTGGCAGCGCGTGATCGACGCCGCGCACGACGTGCGCCGCAGGCTGGCGGCGCTGAAGCTCGAAAGCTTCGTGAAGACCACCGGCGGCAAGGGCCTGCACGTCGTCTTCCCGCTGACGCCGCAGGCTGACTGGGACACCGTCAAAGCGTTCGCCCAGTCGATCGCCTCGGCGATGGCGGCCGACCGGCCCGACCTCTACACCGACAACATGGCCAAGAGCGGCCGGCGCGGCCGCATCTATGTCGACTACCTGCGCAACGGCATGGGCGCCACCGCCATCGGCGCCTATTCGACGCGCGCCCGCGAGGGCGCGCCGGTGTCGGTGCCGCTCGCCTGGGACGAGCTCGGCGAGAACATCCGCGTCGAGCCATTTCACGCTGCTCAATCTGCCCAAGCGGCTGGCGTTCCTCGATCACGATCCGTGGGAGGGCATTGCCGCGCTGAAGCAGACGCTGCCGGGCGCCGCGGGCATCGCCCCGTCGAAGGCCGAGCTCGCCGCCTACTGGAAGAAAGTCGTGCAAGCAGGCGCTGACCCATCTCGCGCGGCGGCCGATCAAGCTGGTGGGCAATGCGCTGGGCAAGCCACCCAAGGCGGTGCGCAAGACGGGCGACGACCGCTTCTGGATCGACAGCGTCGACGGCCTTTTGGGCCTGGTCGAGATGGGCGCCGTCGAGCTTTTGGTCGCCAACGTCACCATCGACGACCTCGAGCGACCCGACATGCTGGTCTTCAGCGTCACCGCCGCCGACGCCGCACTCCGCCTGCGCACGCTCCTGCAGGCCGAGGGCCTGGAGAGCTGGCCCAAGCTCACGGGCGGCCGCGAGCTGCATGTCATGGTGCCGATCGAGCCCGACCTGAATGCCGCGGAGGCGCTGCGCTACAGCGAGCAGCTCGCGGGCCGGCTGGCAAACGCAAGCATCGACTGCCGCTACAACAAGCCAGGCGCCGCGGCGATCGCCGCCTTCTCGCCCCGCGCGCTGCCCGGCTTCCCGATCGCGGCGCCGGTCGAATGGACACAGGTCCAGCGCGGGATCTCGCCGGACGCCTTCACGATGAAGAGGCCTCGTGGCAAGGAAATGACCTCTACCTGATTCGGATTGCGCAGCATCCTTCAAAGTGATCTGCTTTCACACTCAAGGCCATTTCGTACCGTAGCGAACGCTCGGCGTCGCGTTTTGTAGAGCACGTAGAGCTCAACAGAGCAGGGGGGTAGACATGGCTTACCATCTCGAAGGCCGACTTCTCGAAGTCTGCAATTGCCGGGTGCTCTGCCCGTGCTGGATCGGCGAGGATCCCGACAACGGCACCTGCGACACCATCGTCGGCTGGCACTTCGACAAAGGCACTGTCGACGGCGTCGACGTCACGGGCTGCACGATCGTCGCCCTGGCTCACGTGCCCGGCAATATCCTCAAGGGCAATTGGCGCGCTGCCGTCTACATCGACGACAAGGCGAGCCCGCAAGCAGAAGGACGCCCTGCTGCAAGTCTATACCGGCAAGCAAGGCGGTCCGGTCGGCGATCTCGTCAAGCTGATCGGCGAGGTCGTGTCCGTCGAGCAGGTGCCCATCACCTTCGACGTGCAAGGTGGCAAGGGCACCATCAAGATCGGCGACGTGGGCTACGCCGAGCTCGAGCCCTACCAGGGCACCACCGGCAAGGTCACGACGCTCACCGACACGATCTTCTCGACTGTGCCGGGCGCGCCGGTGTTCGTCGGCAAAGCACCGCACTACCGCGCCAAGAACCAGGCGCTGGGCATCGACGTCGACCTGAAAGGCTACAACGCGCTGCAAAGCACGTTCGTCTTCGACGCCTGAGCCAACGCCCGTGATCGCAAGCCCGATCGAGCCACGACGGGCGTTCCTGGCGCTGCTGGGCGGCCTGATCGCATTGGCCTGGCTCACGCTCTTCCTGTGGGAGCTGAGCCCGCACGGCCGTTATCTCGATCACGGCAAATGGACGGAGCTGGGTCTCGGCGCCTGGCTCTGCCGTGCGGTGCCCGCGGGGCCGGTGATCGTGCCGGCGCTGCTCTATGCCCTGGGATGGGTGCTGATGATCGCGGCCATGATGTTGCCCACGACCTTGCCGCTGCTCGGCATGTTCGCGCGGGTGACCGAACGCCGCGCCGACCGCACGGCGCTGCTCGCGCTGCTGATCGCGGGATACCTGGCGGTGTGGCTGGCGTTCGGACTTGCCGCACACGCCGTCGACTATGGGCTGCACAGCCTGGCGGGCTGGGCTCCCTGGTTGAGCCTCAACGGCTGGCTGGTCGGTGCGGCCGTGCTGGCGATGGCCGGCGCCTTCCAGTTCAGCCGGCTGAAATATGCCTGCCTGGACAAGTGCCGCACGCCGTTCAGTTTCATCAACGAGCACTGGCGCGGGCAGGCGCCAGGCCGCGAGAGTTTCCGGCTTGGCCTCTTCCATGGCCTGTTCTGCGTCGGCTGCTGCTGGGCGATCATGCTTTTGATGTTCGTGGTCGGCACGGGCAGCGTCGGCTGGATGCTGGCGCTGGGTGCGGTGATGGCCGTCGAGAAGAACGTCTCCTGGGGCCGCAGGCTGAGCGCGCCGCTCGGCATCGCCTTGCTGGCGTGGGCGACCTTCATTGTCGTCGAGCAGGGAACACACGGGCTCTGAGCGCCCGTCACAACGGCGAATGATGGTGCTCGAACAGCGAGTGCGCCGCACGCCAGCCGTCGGCGTAGGCGCCGACGATCTGGTCGTTGTTGTAAGCCTGGCGCATCGAGGTGCCGTCGGGCAGCTGGAGGTACGACCACGGCGCACTGTTGGGGCCGAGCAGGCCCTGCACCGATCCCGGATCGTGGGCCAAGACCTGCCAGTCGAGCGAGATGCCGTGCTCGCTGACGGTGATGATCTCGCCGGAGCTCCACGCCACCCGCCAGGTGTCGGCCGACACCGCCGTCAGCGTGCCGCCCGAGAAGGCGTGGTTGGCATCGGGCGTCAGCACGGTATCGGCCTTGCCGTCGACATGCAGCGTGATCGGCTTGCCGACTTCGAAGATCACGGCGGTGTCGCCGAACTGGGCGGCGAGCCCGGTCGTCCAGCTCGCGGTGCCGTGCTGGCCGTCGGTCTGGATCTGGACCTGCCAGGACGTTGCCGCCGCCATTGCCGCGCGCGGCGACGAACTCGCCGACCGCCTGGAACTCGTAGGCGAAGCCGTCGAGGCTCACGATATGGACGTCGCCATAACCGCCCGACACGAAGGTGCCGCCGAGCCCGTCCGAGTGCACCGAGAAGCTGGTCCGGCTGTAGGGACCGGCGATGTTTAAAAAGATCTGGCCGAACGGCGTGTCGAGCGTCAGCACGCCGCCGCCATAGCTCGGGTTGGTCGCCTGGACGCCGGCGAGGTCGATCACGTCGTCCGAACCGAAGCCGGTGATGGTGCCGTGGAAGGCGCGCGCGTCGTTCAGCACGGCCTTCGAGTTGTTGCCGAAGGCGAGCGTCTGGCCCGATTCGACGGCGGCCTGCAAGGTCAAGGTCGCGTTGGCGCCGATGCCGAGCGTGCCGGTGCCCTCGACCGAGCCGTAGAGCAGGAGGTTGCCGCCGACGGCGGTGATCGAGCCGTCATTGTCGATATCGGTCAGCGCCACCGTCTTGTTGCCGCCGCCCATGCCCGACACCGTGCCGGTGCCCGAGATCGAGCCGCCCGCCGCGACGTCGATGTTGGCGGCGCGCAGGATGGCGTGGGTGCCGCCCAGCGTGACCTGGCCGTGGCCGCCGACGTCGAGCGTGCCGTTGGTCGCGAACAGCGCGCCATCGTCGGTGCCCTGGCCCACGATCATCTGGCCGGTGCCAGAGCCGCCGCCGACCACGGCATCGCCGTAGACCAGCAGCGAGCTGTAGGCGCCGATGCGGACGAGCCCGGTGCCGGCGGCGCCGACGATGAGGTTCCCGGTGTTGTTGCCGAGCTGGCCCTGCGCGGCGCCGACGGCGACCTCGCTGCCGTTCTGCAGCACCAGGTTGCCGGTGCCGGCATTGCCCACGACCAGGGTGCTGGAGGCCGAAAAGACGTTGGCGACCAGAAGCTCGCCGCCGTCGAGCGTGACCGTGCCCCGGCCGCCCGCCTGGTTGCCGATCGCGGCGTCGTAGGCCGTGACCTGGCCCGCGATGCCGCGGTTCATGCCGTTGATCAGGAGCGAGCCCGTGCCCGCGTCGCCGACCGTCAGCAGGCCGTTGTTGGTCCATTCGCCGCCATTGACGATGACGCTGCCGCGCGCGCCCGCCGACTGGCCGATGTCGGCGCCGGTGTCGGACATGCTCGAGGCGACGCCCAGAAGCTCGAGCGTGCCGGTGCCCGCGCCGCCCACGACCACGGTGCCGCTGGCCGAGATCTGCTCGAGGTTCAGCACCGTGCCGGTGCTGCCGCTCTGCTGTCCGATGACGAAGTTCTCGGCGCTCGACGCACCGCCGACCGCCAGCATGCCGCCCGCCACCAGCAGCAGGCCAGTCCCCGGTGCGGCCGACGATCGCCTGCTGCTGGGCGTTGAGCAGCGCGCCGCCGGTCAGGGTGAGCGCGCCGCCGCCGTCGACGGACAGTGGCGAGGCCGCCGATGCCCTGGGCCACGATGTTGCCGGTGAGCGTGGTCGTGCCGAGGTTGATGAGCTGGCCGACCGCGCCGTTGCCCGTCGCGGTGTGGTCGCCGGCGGTGAACAGGGCGACGTTGCCGCCGCCCGGCGCCGTCGTGCCGACGGTCCAGTTGGCGGGATCGGTGAAGTCGGTGCTGCCCGGCGCGGGCTGCCATTCGAAGGCGCCCGAGACGTTGGTGTTGGTGACGTTGATGGCGGCCGCGCCCGAGCGCGCGGAGGTGTCGGTGACGGTGACCGTGATCTGGTCGGCCGCCAGCCCGCGCGCCTCGTAGGTCAGCGTCTGCAGGTACTGCTCGATCTGTGCGAGCGTGGTGGCGTTCGTCGTGGCCGTCGTGGTGGCGACGTTGGGGATGATGACCCGGGTGACGGTGCCGCCGCTGACAAAGTCGGTGTCGAAGCCGTTGACCCGGACGATGCCGATGTTGGCCTCGATGGTGACCGAGTAGGTCGCCGCACCCGGGCTGACGCCCGAGGCCAGCGGCGCCTGCACGACGACGTCGGGCACCAGCACGCGCACGCCGCCGGCCGTGCCGTGCAGCGTGCCCGTCGCGCCTGCCGTTGACGCGCCGGGGGCGAAGACGCCGGGCGCAACGCTGCCGACGAAGCTGATGACGACCGGCGCCCCAGGCGCGGGCGTGGCGGCCTGTACGCTGAGACCGGTCAGGTGGCCATCCGGATCCGGCATCGAGAAGATGAGCGGCGGGCCGCTCGCCTGGTTCACGGTCAGCACGCCGCCGGCATAGGTCGGCGTGCCGGAGAGCGTGACGTTCTCCAGCACCAGCCGGTCGGCGAAGGTGAAGCCGTTGATGGTGCTGGCCGTGAAACCGGCGGCATCCTTCAGCACCAGCATGCTGGGCGAATAGGGATACTGCGCGAGCTGGGTGGCGCTGTTGGCGACGAAATTGACGGTCTGGGTATTGGCCGTGCCGTTCAGGACCAGCGTGGCGCCGGCATCGATGGTGAGCGTGCCGGCGCCCGTCAGGTTGTCGGAGACGACCAGCCGCTGCGAGCCCAGCGTGTAGTCGGCCACCGCCTCGATCGTGCCGGTGTTGATGATGCTGGTGCTGCCGGTGGCGTCGAGCGTGCCGTTGCCCCGGATGGTGCCGCCGGCATTGTTGATCGTGTTGGCCGAGAGCGTGCCCGAGAAGGACGTGCTGCTGCCGGTCTGGACCGACAAGGCGCCGCCGATCGTGAGGCTCGCGGTGCTGTAGGCGTTGGGCGACAGCGCCGCCAGAAACGAGGTGTTGCCGCTGAGGTCGAGATTGCCGGCGAGCGAGAGCTGGCTCTGCACGCCGCCCAGAACGAGGACGCCGCTGTTGCCGAGCTGGCCCGCGACGTCGAGGCTGGTCGCCTGGCCCTGGCCGACCACGCGCGCGGTGCCGTCGCTGAAGCTGAAGAGCTGATTGGCCGGCAGCAGCCCGGGCGTGACGGTGGGCGGCGCGACCGGGGCTGCGGTCTGCACGCCGATGTCGCGCACGATGGTGTTGCCGTTGTTGTCGATGGCCACGACGTGCACCACGTCGGTGCCCGAGCGACACCGTGTCGGTGAGGTGCGCCAGGACCGTGTTCACCAGCGACAGCGAGCCGTTGAAGTTGAGCGTCGTGCCGCTGGTCGCGCCGAAGAAATTGCCGAGACCGTCGATGCCCAGCGTGCCGCCGTTGAGCGAGGTGAGCGTGACGCTGTAGGACGTGGCCGACGAGTTGCTGGCGAGCAGCACGGCATCGGTGCCGGTGAAGGCGACCCGGCCGGGCGCGCCGCTGACGGCGCCGGGCGCGATGAAGCCCAGCGACGAGCCGTCGTCCGGCGCGCCGGCGGTCGGCGGCGGGCTGCCGGCGGCGAGGATCGAGGCCAGGTTCGCCAGCTGGGCCGGCGTGAAGCTCAGGAAGCCGTTGGGCACGCCGGCATTGGTCGGGAAGTCCCACAGCTCGATGTTGCCGGCATTCAGCTGGACGCCCTGGCTGACGGTGCTCTGCCAGCCCGGAAAGCCCCCCAGGATGATCGGGCGCCGCCGTCTGGAAGCTGTTGCTGACCGACGCCCGGCTTGACCATGGCGTCGTTGGCGAGCTGGCCATAGACGACGTCGTCGGGCGAATAGAGCGGATCGCGCAGGGCATGATTGCCGGCCTGGACGATGCGGCCCGAGTTCCGCGCCTGCTGCAGGACGGCCAGCGTGAAGTTGCCGTCGTTCAGCTCGTTGCCGCTGTCGAACAGGTGGAAGGTGTTCATCGTGTAGTCGAGCGGCGTCGTCGACCATTGGTAATAGTCGGCGATCGCCGCGCGCAACGTCAGCATTTCGCCGGCGTCGTTGAAGCCGCCCATCTGCAGCTGGGCGATCTGGTTCACCGTGCCGTCGGCGGGGTTGGACGACACGGCCGCGTTCGTGCGCATCGGCACGAAGGGCTCGTCGGTGGCGTAGGCTCCGGCCGTCTGCGACATGCCGCGGATGATCGCCATGCCGTCGTACTTGGTGGCGAGCGCGTTCTGCAGGTTCTGCCAGGCGTTGATGTAGTCGGCGGTCCAGAAGCGGCCGATCGTCTGGGGCGCGTAGGAGCCGGGATCGACCGCGTTCTGGCCGGTGACCGTGATCGGCGCGCCGTTGATCTCCTTGACCCAGTTGGGCGCGGTGAAGCCGCCCCACACCCGGAGCTTGATGCCGAGGTCGGTGTGGTAGGTGCTGTTGAACTGGTTGACCTGCTGGATCGCGCTGTCGATGAACGACGTGTCGAGCGAGTTCTGGCGTCGTCTGCAACTGCGCCCAGGTGACGTTCAGCACGATCTCGCTGAAGCTGGTGGCGTACTGCGCCAGCTCGAACGGATTGAAGACCGGCAGTGGCGGCGTGGTGGTGTCGTAGAAGCTGATGTTGCCCATATCCACGAGGCCGGTCTGGGCGGCCTTGAAGCCGTCGAACGGCAGGCTCATGGACAGTTCTCCGCGTAGGACGGCCAAAATCTAGCAGGTAGGCGAAGCTCTGGCGTAATCGTCAGTCTCAATGAAAGCACCCCGGCAACTGCTCGGCCTTGCGGGCGTTTATCCGGGTAAGAGGACCTGCGTATGACCCTTTGTTTCCGTGCACTCCTTATCCTGGCCGCGGCAGCCTCCCTCGCCGGCTGTGGCGTCGTCGCCGCGCCCGTTCGCGGCACCAGCGCCGTCGTCAAGGTGGTGCCGGTGGCGGGCGACGTGGTCGCAGCACCACTCGACGTGACGGCCGGCGTGATCGACTGAGGGCCGGCCAGGCACAACTTCAGCTCTGCAAATCCGAACATTGAATAGCGGCACCCGCGCGCGCACGCTTGCCCTGGACTGGGCTGGCTTGGCTTCGGTGAGGCAGCGCGATGGTCCCGCATGGCAACGATCCGCCTTCGCGTACATCGGCGCCAGCCTGTTGCTCGGCGCGCTGCTGTTCGTCCGCGTCACCGGCCGATCGCGCAGTGCAGCCCCGACCCGCCGACCTCCGGCGCCACCGTCACCTGCACCGGCAATCCGTCCGGCTTCACCACCTCGGGGCTGAGCACGCTCACCGTCGACGTTCTGGTCGGCACCAACTTCAACGGGCCGTTCTCGGCTTCGGTGATGAACCAGCTCACCGTCACCACCGCCGGCAACATGCAGACCATGACCTTCAGCGCCATCGACGTGCTGACCCTGGTCACCTCCGGCAACGTCAACAACGGCATCACCATCAGCGGCTTCGGTACGCTCGCCCTCACCAACTCGGGCAACATCAACAACACGCTCTCGCTCACCGGCACCGGCAATCTTTCCTTCACCACCTCCGGCAGCCTCAACAGCGGCATCACGGTCATTGGCGCCGGCAGCCATTCCTTCGTCAACTCGCGGCACACATCAACCAGATCTTCAGCCTGTCGGGCGGCGGCAGCGACAGCGTGCAGAACAGCGGCACCATCAATCCCGGCATCCAGAAGATCCGGCAGCGGGACGCTCAGCATCGCCAACGCCGCCAGCGGCACGATCAATCAAGGTATCTTCGTCACCGGTTCCGGCGCAAACGACCATCGACAATTTCGGCACCATCCAGAGCGCCATCACGCTGGGGACCGGCAACGACCTGATCACCAACAACGGCACGTTGAACGGTGACAGCACCATGGGGGACGGCGACAACACCTTTCTGATGCAGGGTGGCCGGCTGAACGGCAACGTGATCCAGGGCAGCGGCACGGATTCGGTCGTGATCTCGGGCGGCGAGATCACCGGCGCAGCACGCACCGGCGCCGGCAACGACACGCGTGCTGTGGAGCGGCGGCCTGGTCGGCAGCATCGACATGGGCACGGACAACGATCGCGCCACGCTGCAGGGCCTCACCACGACCAACCTGCGCGGCATCACCATCGACGGCGGCCAGGGCCGCGACGTGCTGGTCCTGAACGGCACGGTCGGCGACCAGCCGCAGCGGCTGCTGAACTGGGAGGCCATCCAGCTCCTGCAGGGCTCGCGGCTCACCATGAACGGCAATCTGACGCTGGGCGATTCCGCCACCGGCAGCGGCATCCTGGCCATCAATTCGACCAGCCGGTTGCTGCTTGGCGAGCAGGGCATCCGCACGATCGTGCCGGCGACGGCGGGCCAGCTCACGACCGTCATCAACGGCGGCGTGATCGATCTCGCCAACGGCGGCACCTCGACCTCCGATCGCCTGGGCGTCGGTCGGCAACTACGTCGGCCAGGGCGGCCGCCTGCAGCTGAACACCGTGCTGGGACCTGACGGCTCGCCGTCGGACCGGCTGGTCGTGGTGGGCGGCGTGATGGCCGGCAGCACGACGATCGCCATCACCAATGTCGGCGGCCAGGGCGCGCAGACCACCGGCAACGGCATCCGTGTCGTGACCGCGGCCAGCGGTGCGACCTCGACGGCCACCGCCTTCTCCTTGTCGGGCCGCGTCGCTGCCGGCGCCTACGAGTACCAGCTCTTTCGCGGCGGCTTCGCCCGCGGCACCGGCAACAACTGGTACCTGCGCAACACCATCTCGCCGATCCCGCCGGTTCCTCCCGATCCCGCCCCGCACGCCGAACTCCGACGCCACCGCCCAGCCCGGGCGGCGGCGGCGACACCGGCAGCGCCGAGGACGCAGCGGACGCCGCCGATGCCGCCAGCGTCGGCATCACCGGCGGCATACCGCTTTACCGCCCCGAGGTGGCGCTGCATGCCGTCATGCCGTCGGTCGCGCGCACGGCGGTGCGCGCCACACTGGGCACGTTCCACGATCGCGAAGGCGAGACGGCCTTCGCCTCCGGCGACGGCGCATTCAAGGCGGGCTGGGCGCGCCTGTTCGGCGGGTCTTACAAGCAGAGCTGGAGCGGCGACGTCAGTCCAGGCCTTCAACGGCACCGTGCTCGGCGTGCAGGTCGGCCTGCCATTGCTCGGGCTGGAGCATGGCAGCGGCGAGAAGGACCGGGCAGGGCTTTTCTTCGGCTACGCGTCGGCGAGCGGCAGCGTCACGGGCTTCGCGCTCGGCCAGCAGGGCATGCCGGTCGGCAACATCGCCATCAGCGCCTACAGCGTCGGCGCCTACTGGACGCATTTCTGGCCGGCTGGCGGCTATCTCGACGCCGTGCTGATGGTGTCGTGGCTCACGGGCTCGACCCTGTCGTCGCTCAACGTGGCGACCAATGCCTACGGCCGCATGGGCACGGCATCGCTCGAGCTCGGCTATCCCATCCCCTTCGCAGGGACCTGGGCGATCGAGCCGCAGGCCCAGGGCATCCTCCAGCGCTGGAATGGCGATGCCACGCAGGACACGTTCTCCAACGTCTCCAACTCGCGAAGACGACATCGTCACCGCCCGCTTCGGGCTGCGCCTCACCAACACCATCGTCGCCGACAAGATGACCATCAAGCCGTTCGCCCAGGTGAACCTGTGGCAGAACTTCGGCGGCCAGGACACGATCACCTTCGGCTCGACCACCATCGCCACCAACCTTTTGGCGACGGCGCTGGAATTCTCGGGCGGCGTGTCGGCGTCGCTCGGCGGCTGGGCCGATCTCTACGCCAAGGTGAGCTACACGACCGGCATCGACGCCAACAGCCAGAGCGCGCTCGGCGGCCGGCTGGGCTTCCGCGTGATCTGGTGATGCTGCTTAGTGCGGCAGAAGCCTGATGAGCGCCACGGTAAGGCCGGCCTGGGCAAATGCCATGCCGACCATCCAGCGCAACAGATCGTGCTTCGCCGTCTGAATCTCGACTTGAAGTCTATGATCGCCCGCCGCGAGTTCCGTCCTGACCGCTGCGACATCGGTCCTGACCGCCGCGATTTCGGCCGAGAGATCGGTCCTGACTGCCGCTATGTCGGCTGCTGAGCTTCGAGTCCTTGACCGCCGCTATGTCGGCTGCGAGTTCGGTCTTGACCGCAGCGATATCGGCTGAGAGCTCGCTCTTGACCGCTGTGAGATCGGTCTTGGTGGCAACTTCTTCGCGCAAGGCTTGATCCAAACCCTCGGCCAGAGCCCGCGCCTCGCGCTCGCCCACGCCGGCGGCCTTGAGCCGGTCGACATAGGCCAGCTTGTCGAAGGTCAGCGTGGCCACGTCTCAAGCCTAAGGGAGCCTCGCCGCGGCTTCAACCTATCCTCGGATGTACGGCACATGCCCTAATAAGTAGCCTACGATAGGTGAACAACAACCAACTGTCGGTTGAAGCGCAGCGTCACGCGTAGCTCGCCGTGACACTGCCGTAGGGACCGAAATCCGCCACATACGTCTCGCCCGGCTTGGGCCGCAGCATGCCGGTGAGCGTCCCGGTGCTGATCATCTGACCGGCCTTCATCCCGATGCCGGTGCGCGAGAGCTCGTTGGCGAGCCAGGTGAGCGGCGCCAGGGGATGATCGAGTGCGGCTGCCGCCGTGCCGCGGCGGCGGGCCACGCCGTTGCACCACAGCACGACCTCCTGGCCCGGGATGTCACGCGTTCGCCAATCCTCGATCGCGGGGCCGTAGCAGATCGTGCCGCTCCCCGCGCCGTCAGCCAGCACGGCGCTCAGCGGCGGGAATTTGTCGTCATGCACGAAGCGGCACTCGGCGAGCTCGATGCCAGGATGCAGCGACGCCACCGCCTCGCCGACCTCGTCCACCGTGTACGGTTTTGCCCGCGGCGGCAGGTCGGCGCCGAGCCGCGCCTGGTACTCGACCTCGGGGATCGGGCTGCACTGCCGCGCATGCTGCACGGTCACAGGCGCGGGACTACAGGCCAGGCGCGAAGACGCGGCCGTAGATCGGTGAATTGGTCCGCAGTTCGCGCTGCATCTCGGCCTTCGCAGCGGCGATCTTCCAGCCCGCCACCTGCCAACCGAGCTCTTCTTCGACCAGGCGCGCGATGCGGTAGGCCGTATCCTTGTCGGGCGGGACAAGCGCGGCATCGAGGCCGCTTTGCTGACGCCCGTCGCGGCGCAGGGCCGCGAGCAACCGGGCAAGGTCGCGCTGCAGGGTGTGGTCCATGGTCATGACGCCATGATTAGGACTGCACCGAAGAACGGCGCAAGCGCCTTGTTCGGTGGCCGCCTTGAATCTGGCTCAGGTCTTGACGGCCTGGAGTCGCGTGATGGCTGGCGGCTTCCACGTCCCGTTCAGGATCGAAGGATTGGTTTCCTTCGGCCCGTACATACGCATCATCGCGATGAAATCACCCTTCGGCGCGGGCAGCCAGTTCGCTTCGCGCTCCTTGCCCGGTGATTCGTTCTGGAAGTACAGCGTCAGCGAACCGTCCGCATTGAACTTCGGATTGTTGCGCATGCTGACCGTGAACTTGTTCAGCGGGTTGGGAACGAACCACCAGCCCTGGTCGATTTCATACATCGTGATCGACCAGAAGCCGTTGACCGGCGGCGTCAGGCCTTTCGCGAAGGTCAGCGTGTAGCGATTCGCCCCGGAGAGCTTCTGCCCCGTGCTGTCGACTTGGGTGTAGGGGTAGACCGCATCCTGCGGCAGGTTGGCCGGCCAACCGAAGGCGGCCACGACGGCACGCTTCATGTAGTTGGTGCCGTAGACGCCAAGGCCCTTGGTCACGATCCAGCCATTCACCACTTCGCCCAGGCTGGTCTGGTTGGCCTCGATGCGATGGAGGGCGGCCTTGCCGAGGTCCTTGAGCGCGGCCTGCGCCGCCGGCGGCAGCTTCGCCATGTCGAACGGCTGGCCGGGAACGAGACCGATCCTGGCCATGCGGGCCAGCATCGGCGCATCTTCGCGCGCCGGCGGGGCCGCCCCGCCCATCAGGCGCGCCATCATGTTGAAATAGACGGACGTATCCATGTTGAGGATCACCGACTGCGGCTTGTCGGTCATGCTGAAGCCAGGGTTCGGATCGACCGGCGGCGCCTGGTAGGTGTACGGCTTGCCGGAGGCGCCGAGCGGCACGATCTTGTACTGGGCCTGCAGCGCGTTGACGGCGGCGTAGTCCTGGTCGGTGCCGTCGGCGTAGGTGCGCCCGAGAATCACCATGTACCGGGTCGCGCACTTGATCTGCTTCATCCCGGCCGGGACGGTGCCGGCCCAGCCCGGGCCGGTGATCAGGTAGTTGGCAGCCTTGCCGCCGGCGGTGCGGGTGCCGGGCGAATTGAAAACGGTCATCCAGAGATCGGCCATCTCGAACAGGTAGAAGCGCTTGCCCATGTCCGGATGGCTGAAAACCTGCGGCTCAGCCAGATCGAGCCAAGTCACCGAATAAAGGGTGTCGGCATTCGGCGCCGAAACGCCACGGTAATCGGCAGGCGGGTAGCGCTTTATGTTGGCGAACTCTCCCATCGGCGCCTGCGTGCCGGCGACCTTGTCGACGTTGGACATCTGGACCCGCGTGACCTCGGTGGTGATCAGCGAGTAGCCATAGACATAAGCATCCATGGCGATCTGCTCGGCTTCCGACCTCGGCGTATGCGGCACGTCGGAGACCTGGCCCGACGCCGAGCCGCCGCGCAGCAGAAAGGGGGCTGCAAGCAACGAGGCGGCGGTGAAGAGTCGTCTGGTGGTCATGGTACCTCCTGTCGATGGCGATGCTCAGAATCTCAGGCTGGCGCCGACGATCGGCCCGTGCAGCACGACGTTCGCGCCGTTGGCGTCGAGGCCCGCTCCGGTGCCGTAATTCACGCCAAGCGCGCGGTAGCCGATCACGCCGGCCAGCGCATAGCCGCTGAACTGCCATTGGTAGCTGTAGACGCCGAGCGCCTGCCAGGCGAACTGGCTCTGCAGGCCGAAGCCGCCGACATCGCCGCGCACCATCACTTCCTGGCTGGGCGTGAACTGGTGGCGCAGGCGCAGGCCGATCAGGGGATCGACCCAGGCGACATTGCCGGAATGGGCGATGGCGAAGCTGCGGCCGCGCTCGATGCCCAAGCGGGAGAAATCGACCGAGCCGATCACATCGAGGTTCACATCGACTGAATTGTTCCAGTAGCGGAAGCCGAGCAGCGCATCGACCGCGGTGAACGAGCCGGGCGAGCCCGGCCAGCGCGCGACCTCGTAGAGGCCGCCGGCCTCGACGATGGTCATCGAGTAGGTGAGAGCGGTGTTGGTCGTGGTGCTGATCTTCAGGCCGGCGATCGGATTGCGGTAGCCCGTGGTGGACTTGTCGAAGCCGAGCTTGGCCCAGACAAGGTCGGTATAGAGCCCGACCGGTCCCTTGTTGGCCTCGAAGTAGCCCATGAAACCGATCAGCGAATCGCTCTTCTGGACGAGCTGGATGAAGCTCGCGTCGAGATCGACGGTCTGGCCATGCGCCGTGACGTTGCCGGACACGCTCATCAGCCAGCCATAGGCTGTCGCGCGGAAACGCCAGGCGTCGGGATCCGCGCTCATGTCTCGCGGTGCCTCATCGGCGAAAGCACCCTGCGTGCCGGGGCCGAGCATGACGAGGGCTGCAGCCGTGAACGCCAGTGTCATAAATCTGCACACGTGGCTGCCCTCCTGCGTGCGGCGCCACCGTAGCACGCAGGGACAAACGCCGGACGCATATCACGGCGATGTGCGGCGTATGCCCTAGGTCGTCAGCGGCGCCAACGCCTGACGCAGCGGCTCGCTGTCGATCTGCATGATGCCGCTGAAGGGCTGGTACATCTCGAGAATGAGGAAGAGCGCCGCCGAAGCCGACAGCGCAATCACCACAAGGGCCACCAGCGCCGTCGGGCTGAGCGGTGAAAACAGGCTGAAGCTCACGAACAGGATGAAGAGCCAGAAGACGAGCACCGCCAGGAACGCTACCGGCATGCGGCTGCCCGACTGCTCGTACAGGATCAGGCGGGCCTGCAGGATCGTATTGGCGGTCTGTATGGCCTGGCTGTGGTAGACGCGCTGGGCATCCGTCGTCGGCGCGAGGGAGCGTATCGCACGGTCGGCGGCCACACCGACTCCGGTCGACAGGAAAGGTGCGTTATGGGCCGGCTTGATCGTACCGTCACTCCAGATGCGGTCGACCATGCCGGCGGTCGCATCGCGTAACAGCCCGCGCGCCGGCCGAGCCTCCGGGCCGAATTGCGTCAGCAGGTGATCGAGCAGAATGATATTGGCCGCGAGCTGCCGGATCTCGTCACGTTGAGTGTCGAAGTTGGTCTTCGCCGAATTGATCAGCAGGCCGAGCACCAACCCGGAGATCGTCGCGATCAAGGCGCAGCCAAGCCGGACGACGTCTTTCGTGTGACTGTCGAGATGATGCTCCGGCAGCACGCGACGCAGCAGGGCGCCGACCAGCACGCCGCCAACCAGCACGACGCAAATGACGAGAGATGTGGTGATCGCGCTCAATGCTTCGCCTCGCGCGCGGATCCGCCGCGATGCGGGATGAAAGCATCATTCGACGATCAAGGCTCGGACAAACGGCGGGGAATATCGGATAAACTGGCATCTCGGAGAGAGCAGCGAGGATTGAACCATGCCCGAACCTCATGTCTCCGGTCGCGAGATTCGCAAACCCGACCTCAAGCGGCGTGCCCTCGATGAAGTGGCAAAATTCTCGGCGATCGTCCTTTATCTTTGGGTGATGTTCGGCACGTTCGCTCTTCATGAATCCGTGGTGTCGGAAAAGGATCACATCAACTATCACTTCTACGGCTTCGCCCTCATCAACGCCCTTATCCTGGGCAAGGTGATGCTGGTCGCCGAAGACCTGCATTTTGCCGACTGGTTCAAGGACAGGCCGCTGATCTATCCGATCCTGTGCAAGGCCGTTGCGTTCTCCGTCCTGTTCCTGGCCGCCGACGTCGTGGAAGAGGTCGTCGTCGGCCTGTTCAAAGGCATGACGATCGGCCAAAGCATCCCCAGCATCGGCGGCGGTAGCGCGAGCGGCGTGATTTTCGTGGCGATCATCCTCGCCGTCGCATTGACGCCCTTCTTCGCCTTCCGGGAAATTCGCCGAGTGCTCGGCGAGCGCACCTTGCGTGCCGTCCTTTTCACCGAAGGGGCAGCGAACGCCTTTCAGGCCAAGATGCGCAAAGCGGATGGCTGATGCTGCTT
>CAWKFT010000004.1:0-35922 GCA_963848975.1 uncultured Alphaproteobacteria bacterium | reverse complement strand
CGCAAAAAGGAACGCAGCGAAGGCAATAGTCGCCGCTGCGCCGGCGGTTCGAGCGGCAATTCCGCGCAGAATGGGGGCGGCTCCGCGCCGAGCGGCGGCGGCTCCACGCCTGGCGGAAGCGCGCCCGGCGGTGAAAACCCCGGCAGCGGCGACAACCCCGGCGGCGGCGACAACCCCGGCGGTGGCGATAACCCCGGCGGTGGCGACGACCCCGGCGGTGGCGACAACCCCAGCGTGGCGAGAACCCCCGGCGGTGGCGACAACCCCGGCGGCGGCGACAACCCCGGCGGGGCGACAACCCCGGTGGCGGCGACGACCCCGGCGGCGAGGATCCGGGACACGACTGCGGCGGTGGGATCACGGACATCACGGTCATCATGGCAAGGGCCATACGGCAAGCACGGGAAGGGTCATGACGGCAAGCACGGCAAGGACCATGACGGCAAGCACGGCAAGGACCGCGATGGCAAGCACGACAACGACCGCGACGGCAAGCACGACAACGACCGCGACGGCAAGCACGGCGACGACAAGGGCGGCGGCAACGACAGGGCCGCGGTGGACGGCACTAAGTCCTCGCCGATATCGTTGCGGCGCGGGGTTTGCCCCAGAGGCAAGCGGTAAGGGAAAGCCTCTGCGACGTTGGGAAGCCCCGCTTCGGCGGGGCTTTCTCGTATCCCGAGCGTATTTCCACGAGCATCGAATTCAGCCGTCGCCTACGGCGACGCTGAGCACGGGCAGCCGAAGCCGGACATGTCGAACGGATCCAGTGTAAGCTCCCGTGGGGAGCGTGCCAGGAACCGCGTCGCATGGGTCATCGGGCGCTGGTCTTCGCCCGGCAGGCTTTAGTGATGACGCCACTTCACATGGACAGCTTCGTCGAGACAGACGGAAGGATACTTTGACGGGCAAGCGCTCGGGACCCCAAGGCGCACCCGTATTCGGGTTGTCGAAGGTCTCCCGCTCCGACGGGCGGCCGACAATCAGGAACGGCTTGGCGGGCGTGAGCGCGCTCGTCACTTCCACGCGAGCGCCATGCGCCGAGCTTATGGCAGGATCTCCGCTTTGAAGGTTTCGTCCCTGGCGTGGCGATTTAGGAGGGCTCGGTGGCTGGCCTTTTCCGGCGCGACAAGTATTCGAACTTGCCGAGGCTCTCCGTTTCAAGATGCGTCCCTGTCCTGATGGTCTTTGAGGCCGCGGGCAGGCGCTTGGCCCTTCCAGGCTCGACAGGCATTCGAACCTGTAGAGGGTTTCCCGTTTCGAAGGATGCGTCCCTGTCCTGATGGTCTATGAGGGCTCGGCGGGGCAGGGCGCTTGGCCCTTCCAGGCTCGAGAGGCATTCGAACTTGTGGAGGGTCTCCCGTTTCGAAGGTTTCGTCCCTGGCGTGGTGATTTAGGAGGGCTGGCGGGCGGCTGCCTTTCCCGGCGCGACAGGCATTCGACCTTGTCGAGGGTCTCCCGTTTCGAAGGTTGCACCCGTTCCTGATGATCTATGAGGGCTCGGCGGGGCAGGGCGCTTGGCCATTCCAGGCGCGTGCCAGACACCCATACTTGTCGAAGGTCCGGCCCGTCTCGCGAACGGCGCTGCCGGCGCCGCAGCCAATTAGGAGGAGAGCACAAGCCAGGCAGCCTGCGGCCAGAATGCTGCGATAGGTCATGGCGCCTGTCCTCGGTCATCTTTGCGGCAGCCAAAAGCTCAGCCAACCGCAGATGTGGGCACGCGCGAGGCTTCAGGCAATCCTCAATCCAGCGACGGTTTCGGCCTCGGCAGCCTCGATCGTCCCAAGCTCGACCGTCCCTGGCTCGACACGGCCAGGTTCGATGGCGTCAAGATCGGCGCTTTGCCGGCGGCGCAGGGTGCGACCATGGTCGGCGCCGAAGAGATGGATACGATCTTCCGCCAATGCGAAGCACACATGGCTCCGCTCCGCCGGAGCATTGCCCGCGGAAACGAGCGCGCTCACCTCTCGATCGCCATACGCGAAGCTGACGAGCACGCCGTCGCCATGAAATTCGATGAGATCGGCAGTTCCTTCGAGGATGTTCGCGCTGCTGTCCGACGCCACGAGGCGAAGATCGGCCGGCCGAACGCCGAGAATGGCACGACTGCCCGGCTGAAGGTCGAAGCGGCTCGCGCCGATGCGAAAGATGCTCATGTCGCTGACCAGCGCCCAGCCGGCCCCATCCCGCTCGACGGCGACGTCGATGAAGTTCATGGCCGGCGAGCCGATGAAACCGGCCACGAAGAGCGAGGTCGGCCGCTCGTAAATCTCCTCCGGTCGGCCCACCTGCTCGATGCGGCCAGCGTTGAGCAGGACGATCCTGTCGGCCAGGGTCATCGCTTCGAGCTGATCGTGCGTCACGTAGACGGTGGTGGTCCTGAGGCGCTGGTGCAGCCGCGCAATCTCGACGCGCATATGGTTGCGCAGCTTGGCGTCGAGGTTCGACAGAGGCTCGTCGAACAGGAAGACGCGCGGTGTCTTCACGATGGCGCGCGCGATCGCAGCGCGTTGCTGCTGGCCTCCGGACAACTCGGCAGGCCGTCGTTCGAGATAGGGCTTCAGGCCGAGCAACTCGGCCACCTCGGCGATGCGATCGTCGATCTCCGCCGCCGGCACCCGCATCCGCCTGAGGCCGAAGGCGATGTTGTCGCGGATCGTCATATGCGGATAGAGGGCGTAGTTCTGGAAGACCATGGCGACGCCACGCTCGCGCGGCTCCAGATCGTTCACGACGATGCCGTCGATCGAGACCGTGCCTTCCGAAATCTCCTCCAGCCCGGCAATCATCCGCAGGATCGTGGACTTGCCGCAGCCGGACGGGCCGAGGAACACGACAAACTCATGATCCGCCACCTCGAGGTCGAAGCCCGAGATCACCCGGGTCGATCCATAGCTCTTGCCAACATCGCTGCACTGGATGCGCGCCATGATTACGCTCCTGCCGCGGCCGACGCGACCGGATGCCCGGAAGCGAAGCCGCAGGCGGAAGAGCACCTCGACGCCAGCATCCATTGTCTGATCATTGTCTGTCTGATCATCATCGCTCCATGCTCCCCTGCATTCTCCCCCTTCATGATTTCTCGAGGGTCCTGGTCGAGACTGCTTTCCGGCCAAGATCGCCCACGATTTCGGCCCGGCGGAGGGGGAACGCTCCGCCAGGCCGAGGCTGGAGACAGGAAGGAATCCCCAGCGAACCCTCCATCAGTCGCGTTTTGCGACCAGCTCCTTGGCGAAGGCATCGAGCTCGTCGAGGCCTCCTTGGATGTCGGTCCTGGTTCCGGTGACCAGCTCCTCGAGGATGATGCCCCAGCGGTCGCCGAGGTCGGGCCACTGGGCGTCCTGCCAGAAGTTGACGGCGGTGACGGCGCCGGTCTCCTCGAGCGCCTTGCCGAGGTCGGGGCCGTAGCGACTGGCGAACTCGTCGCTCTTCATGACGCTGGTGCGGTTGAGCTCGCCGAACTGGCCGGCGGCGAGGCGGCGCTGCTCGTTCTCCTTGGAGGTCGCCCAGGCGATGAACAGGCCGGCGCAGTCCTTGGCCGCGTCGTCGGCATTGGCCTTGGCGCCGATCGCCAGGCCATGGCCGTAGCCGCCGCCGGTGAGCGGCGTCGGCGGCGGCAGGTAGCCGACCTTGCCGACCACCTTGGAGGCCTTGGGATCGATCGCCAGGCCGGCCAGCGGCGTCGATTCGATGAGCATCGCCACCTGGCCCGACAGGAAGGCGCTGGTCGATTCGTCCCAGCTGCCGGTCTGCGTGCCGGGTGCCGAATACTGGAACAGGTCGAGATAGGTCTCGGTCGCCTTCTTGGCCGCCTCGCCGTCGAACACCGGCGTCGTGCCGTCGAACCACTGGCCGCCGAAGCCCTTGAAGTAGGGCATCCAGCGCCACACATTGGCGCCCGAGCCGCGGCCGCCGCGCAGCGCCACGCCGTAGACGCCGTCGTCTGGCCGGTGCAGCGCCTTCACCGCCGCCTGGAACTCTTCCAGCGTGCGCGGCGGCTCGATGCCGGCCGCCTCCAGCAGGTCCTTGCGGTAGACCAGAAGGTCGCCGCCGCCGGTGAGCGGCGCAAACCACACCTTGCCGTCATAGGTCGCCACCTTCTGGCGGCCGGGGTCGAAATCGGCATAGTCGTAGTCGGCCGGATAGTGGTCGAGCAGCGGCTCCACCCAGCCGGAGCTGGCAAACAGCGCCACGTTGGCCTCGTCGATATAGTAGACATTGTACTTGCCGACCGTCGAGGCATCGGCCCGCGACTTGGCGCGGCGGTCGTTCTCGTTCAGATAGTCGATCTCGAAGGAGGCCCCGCTCAGCGCCTCGAACTCGCCCTTCTGGTCCTCCAGCAGCGACAGCCCGTCGCGCGGCTGGGCCAGCACCTTGACCGTCTCCGTACACTGCGCCGCCGCCATCGCCGTCGTCGAAACCGAGGCCAACAGCACCCATGCCACCGCGATGCCCGCAGCGAGCCTTGTCGTTTCCATGATCGTCATCTCCCCGTCAGGCGGCCGCTTCCACCGGCCCTGCCGCCACATAGCCAGGCCTTGGCCAGGCCCGTCGCCGCCCACCCCAAAAGGCTACGCGACAGATCAAAGATCAGGACCCGCTCGTCGAAAACCTTAGGCCAATCTCCACCCCACGCTAGCGTCCCCCTTGCTCGCGTTCTGTACTTTCCCCACCCACCACTGTCGGCGACAGAGCCCGCCGCTTGCGCGACAGGCGGCGGTATGCCGAAGGCGTGATGCGGTGGCGGCGCAGGAAGAGGCGGTTGAAGTTGGAGATGTTGCGGAAGCCCACCTCGAAGCAGATGTCGGTGATCGGATCGGTCGTTTCGGCCAACAGCTTGCAGGCCTGCCACAGCCGCAGCTCGACCAGGTGGTTGGTGAAGGTGTTGCCGGTGCTGCGCTGGAAGAAGCGCGAGAAGGCGCTTTCGCTCATGCCGGCCTGCGCGGCGACCTCCTTCAGGCGAAGGTCGCTGGTGTAGTTCTTGAACAGGAAGCTCAGGGCCCGCTGCAAGGTGTCCAGCCGCTCGCCCCCGAGGTCCGGCTGGAAATGCGGCGAGGACAGCACGTCGTATTCGCAGGTGGAGGACAGGAGGTCGATCAGCCGCATGAACAGGCTGAGCCGCGAGAAGCCGTCGAGGCCGCCCATCCGCTCGAGCAGCTCGGCGCCTTCTCGCGCCGCCGACCCGTGGAACGCCAGGCCGCGCTGGCAACGGTTCAGGAACCCATCGAGCTGGGCGAATTCGGGCAGGTGGCGCCCGACGCCGCGCAGCCGCTCGGGGCAGAACTGGAGGACGATGTCACGCCCGGCGATTCGCTCGCCAGGTCCCACCGGGGTGACCCAGTCGTGCGGCAGGTTGCTGCCGACGACGGCCAGGTAGCCCGGCCCGAACTCGCCGATATGGTCGCCCACCAGCGCGACCCCGGAGGCGTTGCGGATCAGGTGGATCTCGCATTCGGGATGGAAGTTCCAGACGTTGCGGGCCCAGGGGTAGTCGTCGAGCCGCCACAGAAAGCTCTCCGTGGCGGCGGTGACGATATGCTCGAAATGCGGCGCCGCGGCCTTCGTGGCCAAGGCATCGTTGCCCATCATCGCCCACACCTTCTCGCGCCCTGCTGGTTCCGGCCCTCCAGGAGCGCAACCTATGGTGCCAGAGCCGGCGGACGGTTGGGAAGCGGCATGCGGGGCGAAGGCGCACTTTGATCCGGGCGAGCCCCAGATTGAGCCGCGCGAACCCTGACACCCCTGGCGGCCCATGACATCGTGCGGACATTGAAGGTCGAGTTTTTTGTTTCAACCCTAGAGATATCCATTTTCAGATGAGAGATTGGACGGCGCTTCACAGGAAGTGCTTCAACCACAGGGATGGAGACGGCCGGTCTCCGTGCCGGCAGCGGAAGCTGCCCGCATCGCAAGGTCAGCACGGCGCGGATGGCGACGCGGCGTCGACCGAGCCAGTCGAGGCGGGCGACTGCCTGCTCGCAGGGCGTCATGCGGGTGCGGGCCGGACACCCCGGCGCGGTGCGGCCGATCCCGCGGCCAGGGCGTCTGCCGCGCCCATCGCGCTCGACGAGCGCCTGGACGACCGCGAGCTGACGGCGCGCAAGCGCGAGCTGATCACGCTGATGCTGGCGGCCTTGACGCGCCGCGAAGGCTGCGTCGACATCCACGCGAAGCGGGCGCTCAGCCGCGGTGCCTCGCCTGACGAGGTCGCCGAGGCGATCGGGCTGGCGTCGTCGCTGAGGACGGGCGCGGCGTTCGTCCACGCCGCGCGTGCCTTCGACGCCGACCTCGCCAGAGCCGCCGCGTCCCGCCCGTGAGACTTGCCAGGAGAGACCCCATGCAGTTCAGATTTGGACGGGGAGGAGGCCGGCTGCGCCGCCGGACCCGGCTCGCGGCTTGCGCCATCGCCCTTTTCACCATCGGACAAGCAGCCTCAGCGGAGGAAGCCGTGCACATTCAGAGCCCCTACAGTTTCACCGAGACCGTCGACCGCCTGCGCACCGCGCTGGCGGCGCGCGGCCTTACCGTGTTCGCCAAGATCGACCATCAGGCCAATGCTCAGGCCGTCGGCCTCGACATGCCGCCTGCCACCGTCCTCATCTACGGCAACCCCAAGGCGGGGACGCCGCTGATGCTGGCGGCGCCCGACTTTGCCCTGGATCTGCCGCTGCGCGTGCTGATCCGCGAGGGCGAGGACGGCGCGACGGTCGTCGTGCTCGACGGGGCGGCCGAGTTGGAGGGCCGGCACGGACTGCCGGCCGGCATGGCGGCCAAGCTGGCGCCGGCCGAGACGGTGATCGCGCAGGCGCTCGCCGCCGCGACGCCGTCGGCCGACTGAGCGAAGCAAGCAAGGGCGGGAAAGCGGCATGCGGCACGAGGCTCCCTTCGTCGAGGCCCCGCGACGGGCCGGGCTCGACTACCTGCCGATCGGCCTGTTCGGGTCGGTGATGGGGCTGACCGGGCTGTCGGTGGCGTGGCGGCTGGCCGGCCGCTACGGCGCGCCCGAGTGGGTGGCGCCGGCGATCGGGGCGGTTGCCGTCGGCGTCTTCGTGGCGCTCACCATCAGCTATGCGCTGAAGATGATCACCGCATGGTCGGCCGTCAAAGCCGAGTTCCGCCACCCGATCGCCGGCAATCTGTTCGGCACGTTCCTGATCAGCCTGCTGCTGCTGCCGATCGTGCTGGCCGAGCACCATCTCGCGCTGGCGCGCGGCCTGTGGGGCGCGGGTGTCGTGGGAATGCTGGGCTTCGCCTGGCTGATCGTCAGCCGCTGGATGAGCGACCAGCAGCAGGTCGCGCATGCGACTCCGGCGTGGATCATCCCCGTGGTCGGCCTGCTCGACCTGCCGCTCGCGCTGCCCAGCCTCGGCCTGCCGCCGATGCCCGGCCTGGCGCTGTTTGCGCTTTCGGTCGGGCTGTTCTTCGCCATTCCGCTGTTCACGCTGATCTTCTCGCGGCTGGTCTTCGAGGCGCCGATGCCGGAAGCGCTGAGGCCCACCTTGATGATCCTCATCGCGCCCTTCGCCGTCGGCATGTCGACCTACACCAGCGTGACCGGTGAGACGGACCAGTTCTCGACGGCGCTCTACATGCTGACGCTGGCGGTGCTCGCGGTCCTGCTCGGGCAGATGCGCTATTTGGCGCGATGCTGCCCGTTCCGCGTGTCATGGTGGGCGGTGAGCTTCCCGTTGGCAGCATCGGCGATCGCGGCGCTGCGTTTCGCCGCGGCGCGGCCCGGCGTGTTTACTGACGCCGTCGCGCTCAGCCTGCTGTTCCTGGCGACGATGGTCATCGCCGGGCTGTTCCTGCGCACCATCGCCGGTGTGGCCCGCGGCCAATTGCGGGCGCTGAGCAGCTGAGCGGTGCGGGAGCGGCGCCGCTGAAAAAAAGGTTCTAGCCCTGGAATAGTCTGTGCTAAGTGCCTTGAATTGTTGACCGTCGCCAGGCACGCAGACGCTGGATGATCGCCTACACCGCCAAACTCGCCGTCGCCCCCATGATGGACTGGACGGACCGGCATTGCCGCTTCTTCCATCGCCAGCTGACGCGGCGCACGCTGCTCTATACCGAAATGGTGGTGGCCGACGCGGTCCTCCATGGCGTGCGCGAGCGGTTGCTGGGCTTCGACCCCGCGGAACAGCCGCTGGCGCTGCAGCTCGGCGGCGCCGAGCCGGCGAAGCTCGGGCGGGCGGCACAGATCGCCGAGGCCTGCGGCTATCGCGAGGTGAACCTCAACGTCGGCTGCCCGTCGGACCGCGTGCAGTCCGGCACCTTCGGCGCCTGCCTGATGCGGACGCCCGACCTGGTGGGCGACTGTGTCGCGGCGATGAAGGCGGCGGTGTCGGTGCCCGTCACGGTCAAGTGCCGCATCGGCGTCGACGAGCAGGATCCTGAACCGGCGTTGGACGCGCTGGCGCAGGCGGTGTTCGCAGCCGGCGCGGATGCGCTCTGGGTGCATGCGCGAAAGGCCTGGCTGGACGGGCTGAGCCCGAAGGAAAACCGCGAGATCCCGCCGCTCGACTACGACCGCGTGTACAGGCTGAAGCAGGCGCACCCGCACCGCTTCATCGGCATCAATGGGGGGATCGGCTCGCTCGAGGCGGCCAAGGCGCACCTCGCCAAGGTCGACGGGGCGATGCTGGGGCGCGCCGCCTATCACACGCCGGGCATGCTGGTCGACGCCGACGCCGCGCTGTTCGGCGATGCCGCGGCGCCGGCGGCCATGGACGCGGTAATCGAGGCGATGGCCGAGTATGCCGGGCGTCATATCGCCGCCGGGGGACGGCTTTCGCACGTCGCCCGCCACATGGTCGGCCTCTTCCACGGCCAGCCGGGCGCCCGGCGGTTCCGGCAGATCCTGTCGACCGACGCGACGCGCCCGGGGGCCGGGCCGGACGTGCTGAGGGAAGCCTTCGCCGCCGTCACCGCCGGCGAGGCCGTGCGGCCGGCCGCCGCCTGACCGCGTCGCGATTCTTCGAGGGGGGCGAGCATGCCGGACATCTCGATGAGCGCGGGCGAGATCGCGTTGTTTGCTGCGGCCGTGGCCGCTTCGGGCGTGGTCTCGGGGTTGCTCGCCGGCATCTTCGGGATCGGCGGCGGCGCCGTCCTGGTCCCCGTCTTCTACCAGGTCTTCGGGACGTTCGGCGTGGACGAGAGCGTCAGGATGCACGTCTCGGTCGGGTCCTCGCTGGCCATCATCATCCCGACGTCGATCCGCTCCTTCACCGGCCATTTGGCGCGCGGCGCGGTCGACACGGCGCTCCTGCGCTCCTTCCTGCTGCCGGTGCCGGTCGGCGTGGTGCTGGCCTCGCTGGCGGCCGCCGCCATCTCCAGCGCGGAGCTGAGGATCACCTTCTCGGTCATCACGGTGCTGGTCGGCCTGAAGCTGCTCCTCAATCGCGAGAGCTGGCGGCTCGGCCGCGAGATCCCGGGTCAGCCGTGGCGATCGGTCATCGGCGTGGCGATCGGCTTTTTCTCGACGTTGATGGGGATCGGCGGAGGGGTGATGAACAACACCTTCATGACCCTCTACGGCCGGCCGATGCACCAGGCCGTCGCCACGTCCTCGGGCGTCGGCGTGATGATCGCCATTCCTGGAACGCTGGGCTATATCTGGGCCGGCTGGGGCCATCCGCTGCTGCCGGCCTTCTCGACCGGCTTCGTCAACTGGATCGCGGTGCTGCTGGTCATCCCCATCGCCCTGATCGTCACGCCTTACGGCGTTCAGCTCGCGCACTGGATGAACAAGCGCCACCTGGAGATCGGCTTCGGCCTGTTCTGCCTGGCGGTGTCGGCCCGCTTCTTCGTCAGCCTCTTCGACTGAAGGCGCTCAATCGCGCAGCACCATGCGGTCGCCGCGCACATCGAAGCCCGACAAGGTGCCGATGAAGTTCATGCCGAGCAGGCTCTGGCCGAGCGCGTGCAACTCGGCCACCAGAAGCGGCACGTTGCGCCGCTCGATGGCGCCGACAGCGATCGCGTCGGCGGTCACCTGGGCGGCGCGTGAGATGCCGTTCGCGGTCGATACGGGGACCGTGTAGCGCAGCCCGTCGACGTCGAAGCCGGCGCGGCGGGCGTCGGCCGAGGTGAGCACGGTGCTGGTCGCGCCGGTGTCGACGATGGCGTCGACTGGCACGCCGTTGACGACGATACGGCCGCCGAAATGGCCGTTGGAGAGCTTCTCCAGCATGACCGAGCGATTGCCTTCGCTGTCGGTGATGGACAGGGGGCTGCCGGGCACCAGGCCAGCCGTGACGCGGCTCGCGATGTCCTGCAGCTCGTAGCGGTATTGGTAGCCGGCGATCAGCACCAGCACGACGAAAAGCCACAGCGCCAGGCTGCGCGCCACATAGCCCAGGCGCAGCCCGGAGCCGAGGATGCCAGCCGCCAGCACGATGCCCCAAATCCCGAGATAGAGGCTGCGGGCCACGGTGTCGCCGCTGCCGTCGAACGTCTGCTCGCCGGCCGTGGCGAGCAGATAGGCCACCAGGCCGCCGCCGATCACCGCCAGCAGGATCCATCGGGAGCGCGTCATCGGCCTATCCGGTCGCGCTCCTCTCGCGCGCCATGCGGGCGCGGCGCGTCTCGCGGCGAGGCTTGCGCTCGACGGTTTCGAGGCGTGCCGGCAGGGTCGCCATCACCGCGTGGCGCTCGGCGGCCGTCATGCCGAGCCAGCCGGAGATCTCGTCGCGGGTGCGCCCGCAGCCGAAGCAGAAGCCTGTCTTCAGGTCGATCGAGCAGACCAGGATGCAAGGTGATTCGATGGCCGACATGGCGCTCCCGTTCCAGGCTTCCCACATGGTACGGCAGGCTTGGCAATGCAAGTCCCTCTTCCGGCTGCCGGGATCGGCCGTCCGCCACAGGATTTCCCCATCGTTGTGCCAACAGCGGTGTGGGCTGAAGGGAACCGAGCCCATCGGCGAGGACGGTTCGAGCGCGAGGAGTACCAGGACCATGAACAGCACGCCTCCTTTCGACGATTTCCGGCGCCTGCTGGGCGAGCTGCCGGGGCCTGACGAGAGCGCCGCCGCCGGCGTGCGGGCGCTCTATGCCCAAAGCGGCAAGCCCAAGGGGTCGCTCGGCCGGCTCGAGGAGATCGCGGAGTGGCTGGCGGGCTGGACAGGCCAGGTGCCGCCGGTGGTGTCGCGGCCGCTGGTGGCGATCTTCGCCGGCAGCCATGGCGTGGCGCGCCACGACATCTCGCCGCGCGGAGCGGCTGCCACGCTGGAGACGGTCGAGCGGGCGGCTGCCGGCCAGGCGGCCATCAACCAGTTCTGCATTGCCGCCGATCTCGGGCTGAAGGTCTACGACCTGGCGCTCGACGTGCCGACCGGCGACATCACTCAGGAGGAAGCGCTGGACGAGCGCGCCTGCGCGGCGACGATGGCGTTCGGCATGGAGGCCGTGGCCGGCCCGGTGGACCTCCTGTGCGTCGGCGATCTCGGCGTCGGCAACTCGACGGTCGCCGCGGCGCTGTTTGCCGCGCTGCTCGGCGGCCGGGGCGCCGACTGGATCGGCTCGGGTTCCGGCGCCGACGCGCCGATGATGAAGCGCAAGGTCGACGCGGTCGACCGCGCGCTGGCGCATCACGCTGGTCATCTCGACGATCCGCTGGAGGTGCTCCGGCGGGTCGGCGGGCGCGAATTCGCGGCGATCGCCGGGGCGATCCTGGCGGCGCGCATGCAGAAGATCCCGGTCGTCATCGACGGCTTCGCGACGACGGCGGCGGCTGCGGTCCTGCATGCCGCCGACCCGCGCTCGCTCGACCACTGCGTGCTGGCCCATCTGTCGGCCGAGCCGGGACATGTGCGGGCCGCCGACCGGCTCGGGCTGCGGCCGATCCTCGACCTCCAGCTGCACCACGGCGAGGCGACGGGCGCAGCGCTCGCCGCCGGCATCGTCAGGGCGGCCGCGCTCTCGCTCTCCGGCACGCGGCGAAGCTGAACGGCGGAACGTTCTTCCGCTTCGTCCGTTGTCGGCTCGCAAGGGACGGCGACGCGGAGAACAGCAGCCATGGAAACGTCCGTCAGGGAAGCCCGCTGGCTTCTGGTCCCCTTGTTCGCCCTGAGCGGCATGTTTGCGGTCGCGGGACTGCTGCTCGGCTAGATCATCCCACTATCGCAGCGCCGTCCGCGCTTAAGCGCGCCGGCGGGTGCGCGGCGAAGCGCCGGTCGGGAGGGCGGGCGCCGGCTCCATGACGCGAGCGGCCGGGAAGATGGCGATCGCCTCGGTGCCGACGCGCAGCTTGGAGTTGAGCTGAAACTCGCCGCCATGCATGGCGATCAGGCCTTGCACGATCGGCAGGCCGAGGCCGGTTCCCTGCTCGGCGCTCTTGATGGCGATCGAACCCTGGCCGAAGGCCGACAGCACCACGGGGATCTCCTCCTCGGGGATGCCGGGGCCGTCGTCCTTGATCGAGACGTACTGGCCGCCGCCGGCCGTCCAACCGACGCGGACGACGATCTCGCCGCCGCTCGGCGTGAACTTGACGGCGTTCGACAGCAGGTTGAGCGTGATCTGGCGCACCGCCTTCTCGTCGGCGAAGAGCCGCGGCAGCTTCTCCTGGAAATGCTGCACCAGACGGATATCCTTGTTGCGCGTCTTGAGCTCCATCAGGCGGCAGCAGTCCTCGACCACGGCCACCAGCGTCACCGGCTCCTCGTTGAGCTGGTAGCGTCCCGCCTCGATGCGCGACAGATCGAGGATCTCGTTGATGACGCCCAGCAGGTGCTGGCCGGAGCCGTGGATGTCGCGGGCGTATTCGCGGTAGGTCTGGTTGTTCATCGAGCCAAGGACCTCGCTCGCCATCACCTCCGAGAAGCCGAGGATGGCGTTGAGCGGCGTCCTCAGCTCATGGCTCATCGATGCCAGGAAGCGCGACTTGGCGAGGTTGGCCTCCTCGGCGCGGCGGCGCGCCTCGTCCGACATCGACTTGGCGGTCTCCAGCTCGGCGATCAGCCCGTCCATCTCGCGGCGGAAGGCGAGCTGCATCACCAACGAATTGTGCATGCGACGGGCGACATAGCCGAAGAAGGGCAGGGCGCCGATGAGAAGGCCTGCCAGAAGCGCGTCGACGGGCATCCAGAGCCGCGCGGCGATCGTCACGTAGACCGCCACGGGCAGGGCGAAGGTGACGATCAGCGCGCCCCGCAGCGAGGAGCCGATGAGCGCCGAAGCGGCGATGCCGGCCAAGAGCACGACCGCCTTGAACACCGGAAAGGCGTCGGGGCCGCATTCGTTGCAGCGCAGCGCGGCGAAGAAGGCCCAGCCGATGCCCGACACGAAATGCCCGCCGAGGAAGAGGATCTGCGTGCTGGTCAGGTTGATCGTGGCGGGCTTGGCGCGGTCGATGCGATGGGCGATCAGGCCGACGCCCGCATAGCAGACCACGGTGACCAGCGCCCAGATCAGGATTTGGTTCGACATGCCGGCGAACAGGCCGACGGCGGAGATGATCAGCACCAGGAGCGGGATCGCCGAGGCGGCGTTGACCATCGCCCGGGCATGCAGCTTCAGCAGCTCGCGCTCGAAGGCGGGGTTGCCGGCGCGCTGCGAAAGACGATCGCGAGTCTTGCGGATGGCGCGAGAGACATCGGTGTTGCGATGCATCTTGCGACGGTCCACAATGAATTTGTCGGCCGTGGTCGATCGTTGCAACGGCATGAAACAGGTCTATTTCGAACGCATCGATACGGCGGCCGAGCCTAGCCTCGAATGATTAAGAGACCCTTCAGCGGATGATGCGCGCGCGTCCCTGGCGCGCGGCGCGCGCCGGTCCCGCAGGGCGGTCGCGGGGTCCGCTGCGGATCCTCCTCGACACGCTGCTGGCGCTTGGCATCCTGGCCGCGCTGGGGCTCGTCGCGCTCAAGCTCAATGCGCCGGAGCTGCGCGAGGCCTCCGCCCGCGCGGCGGTCGTCAACGACGGCGATTCGCTCACGCTCGGGGCCCAGCGCGTGAGGCTCGAAGGCATCGATGCGCCGGAGCTCCACCAGAGCTGCAGCCGCGACGGGACCGATTATGCCTGCGGGCGACGCTCGCGCGAGGCGCTGTCGCGGCTGATCGGGGGCCGCCCCGTGGCGTGCCGCGGCTTTGAGCATGACCGCTACGGCCGGCTCCTGGCCACCTGCGAGGCCGGCGGCGCCAACCTCAACCAGGCCCAGGTCGCGGCCGGCTGGGCGGTCGCCTATGGCAGCTACGAGGGGGTCGAGGCAGAGGCGCGGGCGGCCCGCCTCGGGCTTTGGGCGGGCACGTTCGAACGGCCGCGCGACTGGCGGGCGGTGCATGGCGACGCCGCGGACGACGCCGGTGCCGGCTGGCCTTCCTGGCTGCCGGAGTGGCTCGGCCGTCTGCTCGGCTTTTCCTGAGCGGCCAATTCTGTCAAGAGAGCGGGCTGGAGGCTCAACGACGATGAAGCTTTTCGACGGGGCGCGGGCGCCCAATCCGCGGCGGGTGCGCATCTTCCTGGCCGAGAAGGGCCTGGCGGTGCCGCTGGTGTCGGTCGACATGGGCGCCATGGCCCACCGCGGCGCCGATGTGACGGCGCGCAATCCCTTGCAGCGCTTGCCCGTGCTGGAGCTCGACGACGGTACGGTGCTGACCGAGACGGTGGCCATCTGCCGCTATTTCGAGGAGCTGCACCCGTCGCCGCCGCTGTTTGGCGAAGGGGCGCTGGGCAAGGCGAAGGTTGAGATGTGGCAGCGGCGCATCGAGCTCAACCTCTTCTTCCCGGTGGCGCAGGCCTTCCGTCATCTCCACCCCGCCATGAAGGAATGGGAGGTGCCGCAGGTTCCCGCATGGGGCGAGGCCAACAAGCCGAAGGCGCTGGAATTCCTCGAAATCCTCGACCGCGAGCTGGCGACGCGCGAATTCGCGGCCGGCGACCGATACTCCATCGCCGACATCACCGGGCTGGTGGCGCTCGACTTCATGAAGCCGGCCCGCATCGTCGTCCCCGACGCGCTCGCCCACGTGACCCGCTGGCACGCGGCGCTCAAGGCACGGCCGTCCGCCGCGGCCTGAGGCGGTGCAGGAGGCTCTCGAACGCTTGACGGCGGAGATCCGCGCCTGCCGGATCTGTCGCGACGCGCCGCGCGACCGGCCGTTGCCGCACGAGCCGCGGCCGGTGCTGGTGCCGTCGTCGAGCGCGCGCATCCTGATCGCCAGCCAGGCGCCCGGCACCAAGGTGCACGTCACCGGCATTCCCTTCAACGACGCCTCTGGCGACCGGCTTCGCGACTGGCTTGCCGTCGATCGCGACGCCTTCTACGACCCGTCCCGGTTCGCCATCGTGCCCATGGGCTTCTGCTTTCCTGGCCAGGACAGCAAGGGCGGCGACCTGCCGCCGCGCCGCGAATGCGCGCCGACCTGGCGCAGCCGCGTCTTGTCGCTGATGCCGCAGATCGAGCTGGTGCTGACGATCGGCCTCTACGCCCAGAGCTGGCATCTGGGCGCCGCGCGCAGCGCCACGCTCACCGAGACGGTGCGGAACTGGCAGGCGCTGTTCGCCGCGCCGACCTCGCCAAAGGTGCTGGCGTTGCCGCATCCGTCCTGGCGCAACACCGGCTGGCTCAAGCGAAACCCGTGGTTCGAGGCCGAGCTCCTGCCGGTGCTGCGCGAGGAAATCCGGATGCGGCTCGATCACGGCTGATTTTGGGGGTCGATGAGAATATTGTTCTTGCGAGAGGCGTGAATGGCCCTCTATATAGCATTTCATTCTACTGGAGCTTCGAAATGGACCGTCTCGACCGCAAGATCCTCCGCCTGCTGCAAGAGGACGCCACGCTCGCCGTCGCCGACGTCGCCAAGAAGGTGGGGTTGTCGACCACGCCGTGCTGGCGGCGCATCCAGAAGCTGGAGGAGGAGGGGGTCATCAAGCGCCGGGTGGCGCTGCTCGACCCGGTCAGGATCAACACACGGGTGACCGTGTTCGTGTCGATCCGCACCAACTCGCACAGCCACGAATGGCTGCGGCGGTTCTCGGAAGTCATTCAAGAATTCCCGGAAGTCATTGAATTCTACCGCATGAGTGGCGATGTGGATTATCTGCTGAGGGTCGTGGTGCCGGATATCGCCGCCTACGATGCCTTCTACAAGCGGCTGATCGGCCGGATCGAGATTCGCGACGTCTCCTCGTCCTTCGCCATGGAGCAGATCAAGTACACGACGGAGCTGCCGCTCGACTACATGGTCCTCGACAAGGAGTCGGCAGCATCCAACGCTGCCTGAGCTAGTCCCTCTCCAGCCTGGCGAGCAGGGACGAGGTGTCCCAGCGCTTTCCACCCATCGCCTGCACCTCCTTATAGAACTGGTCGACGAGCGCGGCGACCGGCAGGCGGGCGCCGTTGCGGTCGGCCTCGTCGAGGCAGATGCCGAGGTCCTTGCGCATCCAGTCGACGGCAAAACCGAAGTCGTACTTGCCGGCGAGCATGGTCTTGAAGCGGTTGTCCATCTGCCACGAACCGGCAGCGCCCTTGGAGATCACCTCGACCACCTTCTCGACGTCGAGGCCGGCGCGGCGGCCGAAATGGAGGCCTTCCGCGAGGCCCTGGACGAGGCCGGCGATGCAAATCTGGTTGACCATCTTGGTCAGCTGGCCCGAGCCGACCGGTCCCATCAGGCCGACCATGCGGGAATAGGCTGAAACAATCGGCTTTGCGCGGTCGAAATCGGCTTCTGCGCCGCCCACCATCACCGTCAGCACGCCGTTCTCGGCTCCCGCCTGGCCGCCCGAGACGGGGGCGTCGAGGAAGCCGACGCCCCGCTCGGCGGCGCTTTCGGCAAGCTCGCGAGCGACGGCGGCGGACGCCGTGGTGTGGTCGATGAAGACCGCGCCGCGCTCCATCGCCGGCAGGGCGCCCTCGGGACCGATCGCCACCTCGCGGAGGTCACCGTCATTGCCGACGCAGGCCAAGACGAAGTCCTGGCCGCCGGCAGCCTCGGCCGGGGTCGGAGCCAGCCTGCCGCCATGGCTGGCGACCCAGGCCTCCGCCTTGGCGCGCGTGCGGTTGTAGACGGTGACGTCGTGGCCGCCCTTGTGCTTCAGATGCGCCGCCATGGGGGCGCCCATCACGCCCAGGCCCAGAAATGCGACCTTTGCCATTCGTGTCGTTCCTTCTCATGTGCCGGCGTCAGCCGGCGGATTGGTCGGGCGCTCCAAGGCCGGTCTGCCGGGCGATGAAATCGGCGATGGCCGCGATGTCGTCGAGGGCGAAGACCGGCAGCGTCTCGCCGCCGACGCGGTGATCCGCGGCGATGGCGACGATCGCCGGGTCGGACAGGGAGAGCGGCGTGCGGTCGCGCGCCTCGAGGCGGCGCACCTCCAGCTTGGCGTGCCGCTCGCGCTTGTAGCCTTCGACGAGGACGAGGTCGACCGGCGACAGCCGCGCAAGGATCGCGTCGAGCGAGGGCTCGCTGTCGCCCTTCAGCTCATGCATGAGTGCCCAGCGGCGGCCGGAGACGATCGCCACCTCCGTCGCCCCGGCGGCGCGGTGGCGGAAGCTGTCGGTTCCCGGTTGGTCGATGTCGAAGTCGTGATGGGCATGCTTGACGGTGGCGATGCGGAAGCCGCGGCGGGTCAACTCGGCCACCAGGCGCTCGGTGAGCGTCGTCTTGCCCGAGTTCTTCCAGCCGGTGATCCCGAAGACCCGCTGGTTCATGGCTGAACCCCCTGCCGCGCCTGCACTTCCGCCTGCGCCAGGTCGTCAGGCGTGTTGACGTTGAAGAACGGGTCGACGTCGCCGTCGGCAAAGTCGATGCGGTCGAAGCCGATGCGCGTCGCGAATGCCCGCACCGAGGCGTCGTCCGTGTCGGCGAAATGGCGGACAAGATCCTGCCTGAGCGCCACCGGCCACAGGCCGAACACCGGGTGGAGCCGGCCGGAAGACGCCGCCAGCGCGATGCGGGCCGGGCCAGTGCGGCCGGCCGCCAGGCGGACGACCAGGTCCGCCGGAAAGAAAGGCGTGTCTCCGGCCACGGTCACGACGGCCTCGGCGTCGGTCGTGCGGGCGGCCCATTCCATGGCCGCGAGCACGCCGGCCAGCGGTCCGGCAAAGCCGGACAGCGTGTCGGCGACGACCGGCAGGCCGAAGCGGTCGAAGCGTCCCGGATCGCCGTTGGCGTTGAGCGCCAGCGGTCCGGCCTGCGCCGCCAGGCGGTCGAGGATGGCCGCGAGGAGGGGGCGCCCGGCCAGGGGAAGCAGGCACTTGTCGCCGCCGCCCATGCGGCTCGCACGGCCGCCGGCGAGGACGACGGCGGGGAAGGGGCCGGTGCCGCTCATCTGACCTCCCCGGCGCGGCGCGAGGAGCGCATCACCAGGAGCGTGGAAAGCACGGCGGCCGCCGAGGACAGCAGCATCACCCAGAGCAGCGGGAAAGGACCCGTTTCGGGGCCCAAGAGATGGGCGGCCACCACCGAAAGTGCGGCGCCGCCGCCGATTTGCATCGCGCCGCCCAGGCCGGATGCCGAGCCGGCGAGGTGCGGCTTCACGCTGACGATGCCGGCATTGGCGTTGGGCAGGGTGATGCCGTTGCCGACGCCGGTGAAGAAGGCCGGGCCGAACAGCGACAGCGCGTGGTCGTAGCCGGCACCGAAGAGCAAGAGCGCAATCACCATCCCGGCCACCGCCACCAGATTGCCTGTCAACATCATGCGGTTGATGCCGATGCGGCTCGACAGCCGTCCCGACAGGAAATTGCCGAGCATATAGCCGACCGAGATGATGCCGAAATAGAAGCCGTATTGCGAGGGGCTGAGATGCAGGATCTCGCTGGACACGTAGGGCCCGCCGCCGACGAAGGCGAAGAAGGCACCGGAGGTGAAGGCGGCAGTGAGCACGTAGCCCCAGAAGCGGCGCAAGTCGATCAGCTCCGGATAGGTGCGGAACTGGGCGCCGAGCGAGGCGGATGGGTGGCGGTTGGTCTCGCCCAGGTCGAAGTAGACGATGGCAAAGGTGACGACCCCGAAGACGAGCATCAGCAGGAAGGTCGAGCGCCAGCCATAGGCCTCCTCCAGGAAGCCGCCGATCAGCGGCCCGACCATCGGCACCAGCGCCATGCCCATGGTGATGTAGCCGATCCTGGACGCGGCGTGGCGGGCATCCACCGTGTCGCGCACCACCGCCCGCGCCAGCACCATGCCCGCCGCCGAGAAGGCCTGCAGCAGCCGGCAGGCCAGAAGCACACCGATCGACGGGGCGGCAAGCGCCGCCAGCGTGCCGGCGAGATAGATCGTCAGGCAGACCAGCAGCACCGGGCGGCGGCCGTAGCGATCCGAGGCAGGCCCGATGAAGAGCTGCAGCACGGCCGTCGCGGCGAGGTAGAGGGACACGGCGAGCTGGACGATGGCGTATTCGGTCTCGAAGTGGCGCGCCATGCCGGGCATGGACGGCAGGAAGACGTTGATCGAGAGGGCGCCGACCGCGGTCGCCAGCACCAGCGTGAGAAGGTGTGGGGCCGAACGCCGGTTCAGGAACGCACGCTGCATCAGATGCCGTCGGCGGCCATCGCGGCGAGGCGGGCCTCGGCGGCCCGCCGGCGCCCCGCCCGCCGCTCGCGATAGAGCGTGTAGAGGCCCGACCCGACGACGATGGCCGCGCCCACCGCCATCGCCGCGTCGGGAACATCGCCGAAGACGAGGAAGCCGAGCAGCAGCGCCCAAAGCAGCGCGGTATAGCGGAAGGGCGCGATGGCCGAGATGTCGCCCTCGCGCATGGCGACGACGATGAACTGGTAGCCGACCACCAGAAGCGACGCGGCAGCGGCGGCCTGCAGCCAGGCGGCGGCGTGCGTCGCGCTCCAGCCGCCCATCGGGACGACCAGCGCCAGCCCGGTCACCGTGACCGCGGCGGCGGTCAGGGTGGAGACCAGCAAGGAGGGCACGTGCGCCGGCAGGCGGCGCGTCGCCAGGTCGCGCACGGCGCAGCAGGCGACGCAGCCGAGCACCAGCAGCGAATAGGGGCTGAACGCCTGCGAGCCTGGCTGGACGATGATCAGGACGCCGAGGAAGCCGACGCCGATGGCCAGCCAGCGCCGCCAGCCGACGGCCTCGCCGAGGACCAGCGCTGCGCCCATGGTGACGGCGAGCGGCAGCGCCTGCTGGACGGCCGACACCTCGGCAAGCGGCAGATGAGCGAGCGCGACAAGGAAGAACACGGTCGCGGCGGCTTCCGCCACCATGCGCAAGAGCAGCAGCGGCTCCCGAAGATGGGCGCGACGGGCGAGCGCGCCGCGCTGCCAGGCGATCAGGCCGATGAACAGGGTGGCGAAGAAGCCGCGCATCAGCATCACTTGGCCCATGTTCATGTCGGCCGCCATCATCTTGGTGATGGTGTCGTTGGCCGTGAAGCCGGCCATGGCGACCGACATGAAAAGAGCGCCACGAAGGTTGGGTGAAAGAGCCACGCGCTGATCCTGGGAAGGGTTCGACGCCGTCTAGCAGGCCGCAGCGGCGGCGGAAACCGATTTCCGATGGTCCAGGAGAGCGTCGCCGCGGCTCAGCCGCCGGTGACGCTCATGTGGCGGGACACGGCCGGGCGGCGCGTCAGGCGGTCGATGACGAAGTCGTGGCCGCGCGGCTTGCGGCCGATCGCCTCGTCGATGGCGGCGGAGACGAGCTCGTTGCCCTCGGATCGGCGCAGCGGCGCCCGCAGATCGGCGGCGTCTTCCTGGCCGAGGCACATATAGAGCGTGCCGGTGCAGGTCAGCCGCACCCGGTTGCAGCTTTCGCAGAAATTATGGGTGAGGGGGGTGATGAAGCCCAGGCGGCCGCCGGTCTCGGCGACCTCGACATAGCGTGCCGGGCCGCCGGTCCTGAACGGGATGTCGGTCAGCGTGAAGTCGTCCTCGAGCCGGGCGCGCATCAGTGACAGCGGCAGGTATTGGTCGGTCCGGTCGGCATCGATTTCGCCCATCGGCATGGTCTCGATCAGCGTCAGCTCCATGCCGCGACCGTGCGCCCAGCGCATGAGGTCGGGGATCTCCGCATCGTTGAAGCCCTTGAGCGCCACGGCATTCAGCTTGATCTTCAGGCCCGCCGCCTGGGCGGCCTCGATGCCTTCCATGACGCGGGCCAGATTGCCCCAGCGCGTGATGGCGCGGAACTTCTCAGGGTCGAGCGTGTCGAGCGACACGTTGATGCGGCGCACGCCGCAGGCGGCGAGCTCGGCCGCGTGGCGGGCCAGCTGCGAGCCGTTGGTGGTGAGGGTCAGCTCGTCCAGCGCGCCGCTCGCGAGATGGCGGGAGAGCTGGCGCACCAGATGCATGACGTTCTTCCGGACCAGCGGCTCGCCGCCGGTCAGCCGCAGCTTGCGCACGCCCTTGTCGATGAACACGCTGCACAGCCGGTCGAGCTCCTCCAGCGTCAAGAGGTCGCGCTTGGGAAGGAAAGTCATGTCTTCCGCCATGCAATAGGTGCAACGGAAGTCGCAGCGGTCGGTGACGGAGACCCTGAGATAGGTGATCGAGCGTCCGAACGGGTCGATCATGGCGGATTGCGACAAGGTCATGCGGTCTTCCGGTCTCCTCGGGGCCCAAAAAGCCCCACTTCACTTGACGAATGTCGTGCGCGAAGGCGGCCGATGCAAGGCGGCCCGCCTCGTGCTTTGGTTACATCGGCTGCGGCCGGCGCGCAATCTGTGCCGGCCGCGGCTTTTCAACGGGCGCCAAGGGGCGTACCGAAGCGCTTCGCACCGGGACGGACCGCCATGACCACGCCCACCGAGCTCCGCGTCTCCAAGGATCGCCGACTGCTCACCGTGACCTTTCCGGCCACCAGCCCGTCGGGCTCAGCGCCGAGCTGCTGCGCGTGCTTTCGCCGTCGGCCGAGGTGCAAGGCCATTCGGCCGAAGAGCGCAAGACGGTGCCCGGCAAGCGCGACGTGGCGATCGCTCGGATCGAGCCGGTCGGCAACTACGCCGTGCGCATCGTCTTCGACGACCGGCACGACACCGGCATCTTCACCTGGGACTACCTCCACACACTGAGCCACGAGAAGGAGCAGCGGTTCCAGGCCTATCTGGACGAGCTCGCAGAGAAGGGGCTCTCACGGACCTAGAGCGCAATGACGCTTCTTCGAATTGTCCTTGCGCTCTATCCTCTTGTTTGAGCATGATCTTTTCCAAAAACCGGCATCCACTTTTTGGGATCATGCTCTAGGACCTGGCGGCGGCCCGGGCGAGCACCCGCTCGGCGCGGCCGAGATGCGGGCGGTCGTACATGCGCCCCTCGATCGCCACCACGCCTGCATCGCCGGCGTCGCGAAAGGCGGCGACCACCGTTTCGGCTTCGGCGACGGCAGCGGCAGACGGCGTGAACGCGGCGTTGATGACCTCCGCCTGGTCGGGATGGATCGCCAGCTTGCCGGTGAAGCCGTCGCGCTCGGCGGCGGCACATTCGTCCAGCAGGCCCTGGCGGTCGCGGAAGTCGACGAAGACGGTGTCGATCGGGGCGGTGTCGACCGCGGCCGCGGCCGCCAGCGTCAGGGCGCGAGCCAGGCGGAAAAGGTCGGTGTAGCGGCCGCTCTCGTCGCGGGCGGTGCGGGCGCCGACGGCTGCCGACAGATCCTCGGCGCCCCAGGTCAGCCCGGCGAGCCGGGCACCGGGCCCAGGAAGCCCGGCAGGGCCAGCACTGCAGCCGGCGTCTCCGTGGCGATGGCGACGATGCGCGTCGCGCCGTCGGCGAGGCCGTTTTCCGCCTCGGCGACGCGGAGCCTCGCCGCAAGCTCGGCGATGTCGGCGGTGCCGCACGCCTTGGGCAGCACGATGCCGCCGGGGGCGGCCGGCATCACCGCGGCGAGATCGGCCTCCGCCAGGCCGCTCCGCAGGTCGTTGATGCGGACATAGAGCGCCTTGCCGGCGCTGCCGGCGCCGGGGGAGGCCAGGAAGGCCGCGGCGCGCTCGCGAGCGGCCGGCTTGGCCGAGGCAGCGACCGAATCCTCGAGGTCGACGATCAGCGCATCGGCGGCCGAGCCGAGCGCCTTTTCGAGCTTGCGCTCGCTGTCGCCCGGCACGAACAGCAGCGACCGCATGTCAGGCGGTCTCCGGCGGGCGCTTGCGCATCATGGCCTGGCGGATGCATTTGGCGACCAGCGTGCCGTCCTGCTTGAAGGCCCGATGCTCGAACTCGACGATGCCGCGGTCGGGCTTGGACTTCGATTCGCGCACCGAGAGGATCTCGGTCTCGACGCGCAGCGTGTCGCCGTGGAAAAGCGGGTTGGGAAACACCGTGTCCGTCATGCCGAGATTGGCGACGATTGTGCCGAGCGTCGTCTCGTGCACCGAGATGCCGATCATCAGGCCGAGGGTGAAGAGCGAGTTGACCAGGGGCCGGCCCCACTCCGACCGGGACGCGAAGTCGAAATCGATGTGCAGCGGCTGGGGGTTCATCGTCATGACGGAGAACAGCACGTTGTCGCCCTCGGTCACCGTGCGGGTGATGGGGTGGCGGATCACCCGGCCCACCTCGAACTCTTCCAGATAAAGGCCCGCCATCGGTGCCTCCCAGTGCCAGCCTTTCCGTTGATAGGGGTCCGCCGGCAGGCCCGCAAGCGGGTTAAGAAAGATGGTAAACGTTTCGTAAACCTTTGCGCCCTAGGGTCCACCAGGCGGGCATCACGGGGGCAACGGTGCGGCAATGGTGGTCAATCACCTTCTGAAATGGATGGAGACAGCACGGGTCGCGCAGCGGGCGGCGGCGGCGGGAGCGCTGGCGCGCGCCTATATCGGCTCCGAGCTGGCCTTCGAGGATCGCTGCGCGGCCGAGGCTGCGCTCACGCTCATCCTGGACGATCCGTCGGCCAAGGTGCGCGGCGCGCTGGCCGACGCACTGTCGATGAGCCGCCATGCGCCGCCGCAAGTGGTGGCGGCGCTCGCCGGGGACCAGCCGGAAGTGGCGGCGCTGGTGATCGCTCGGTCGCCCCTGCTGACCGATGCCGACCTGATCGATCGCGTGGCGGCGGGCCGTCCCGACATCCAGCGGCTGATCGCGTCCCGTTCTGTCGTCACCATGGCTGTTTCGGCGGCCATCGCCGAAGCCGGCGCGGCAGAGGCCTGCGTGGCGCTCGCCACCAACCGGGCGGCCGAGATCGCCTCGGTGAGCTTCCGGCGCATGGCGGAGCGGCTCGGCCACGTGGCGGAGCTGCGCGAGGCGATGATTGCCGATCCGCGGCTGCCCTCGGATTGCCGGCATACTTTGCTCGTCAAGCTCGGCGAGGCGCTCCGGAATGCGCCGCTGGTGGTCGCCATGATGGGCGAGATGCGCGCCGAAAGGCTGACGCGCGAGGCCTGCGCGCGCGCCGCCGTGACGCTGATCGACGGCACGCCGGCCGGCGAGTACAGCGCGCTGGTCGAGCATCTTCGGCTGCGCGGCGACCTGACCGAGGCGCTCGTCGTCCGAGCCACGGCCCACGGCAAGGTGGACTTCCTGGGCGCCGCGGTGGTCTCGCTCTCCGGACAAAGCGAAGGGCGCGTGCGGGCGCTGCTCGCCTCGGGGCAGGATGTGGCGCTGGCGGCGCTGTTCGCCCGCGCCGGGCTCGACACGGCTGTGGGACGGGCGATCCTCAGGGCGCTCAAGGTCTGGCGGGCCGTCGCCAACGGGCGGCGCGTCGCCGGCGTGCAGGAGGTCAGCCGGCTGATGCTGGAGGAACTCGGCCAGGAGGGCCAGGCAAGCGCGCTCGCCGCGCTGCTGAAGTCGATCCACCTCGACGCATTGCGCGAGAATGCGCGCGGGCACGCGCGGACGATCGCCGCCGCCTGACCGGGTTTAGCTCGCCGGGACGCGCCTGCGGGTCATCGCCGCCAGGTCGCTGCCGGCGTGGAACAGCACGGCAACCAGCACCACGGCCCCGCCGAGCAGGCTCGCGGCCGGCGTCACCTGACCCAGGATCATCCAGGCGAAGGCGACCGCCAGCGGCACTTCGGCCGCGCCCAGCAGCCCCGCTTCCGCGGCCGGCAGCCGCATCGCCCCTTCGGTCCACAGGATGACGGCTGCTGCGAAGGAGAAGCCGAAGGCGCCGATGACCGCGAGGTCCGCCGGCGCCACCGCCAGCGGCTCGGCGACCACGAAGCTCGTCGCGAAGACCATCAGGGCCGACACCGCCGCCGCCCAGACGACCGGGGTGTCCCGGAAGGCTCGGATCATCACCAGGTAGATCGCGCAGCCGACGGTCATCAGGAGCGCCAGAAGGTCGCCGAAGAGATGGCCGCCCGCCATGCCGCCGGACATGATGATGCCGACGCCGAAGAGCGAGGCGAGCGCCGTCGCCATGGTGCGGGCGCGCGGCTTTTCGCCGAGGACCGGCCATTCGATCGCCGCCGCCATGAACGGCACGGTGGCATAGATCACCGCGACGTTGGCGACGTAGGTGAATTTGAACGAGGCGATGAAGAAGACGCTCGACACGGCGCCGACCAACGACAGCATCCAGCCGCGCCAGCCGAGGCGGAACACGGGGGCGGCGCCGTCGCGTCGCGCCCGCCAGACCACGTAGAGGGTGATCAGCACCGCGCCGACAAGGCCGCGCCAGCCGGCAATGGTCATGGGATCGCTGGTCGACAGGCTGGTGAAGATGCCGGCCAGCGCGAAGAACACGGTCGAGGCGACGATGAGAAGAATGCCCAGGGCGCGGCTGCTATCGCTGTCGGTCGACATGGATGCAGCGATAGGCCGGGGCGGGCCGCCTTGTCGAGAGCCAGGCGCCCGGCCTGCCGACAAGGCGCGTCAGGAGTGCGAGCGCTAGATGTCCAGCACTTCCGCCTCGGCGAACTCCGCCCGCTCCTGGATGAAGCGGAAGCGCGCCTCCGGCTTCGTGCCCATGAGGGAGTTGATCGCATCGCGCGTGGCCTCTTCGCCGTCGAGCACCTCGATCCTCAGAAGCGTGCGCTTCCGCGGGTCCATGGTGGTCTCCTTGAGCTGGGAGGCGAGCATTTCGCCGAGCCCCTTGAAGCGGCCGATCTCCACCTTGCCGCGGCCAGTGAACTCCGTGCGCATCAGCTCGTCCTTATGGGCGTCGGTGCGCGCGTAGAGCGTCTTGCCGCCCTGGCTGATCCGATAGAGCGGCGGCACCGCCATGAAGAGATGGCCGTTGCGAATCAGCTCGGGCATCTCGCGGTAGAAGAAGGTGATCAGCAGCGAGGCGATGTGCGCGCCGTCGACGTCGGCGTCGGTCATGATGATCACGCGGTCGTAGCGCAGATCGTCGTCGCGATAGCGCGAGCGGGTGCCGCAGCCGAGCGCCTGCACGAGGTCGGCGATCTGCTGGTTGGCGGTCAGCTTGTCGGCGCCGGCGCTCGCTACGTTGAGGATCTTGCCGCGCAGCGGCAGCACCGCCTGCATGGCACGGTCGCGCGCCTGCTTGGCGGAGCCGCCGGCCGAATCGCCCTCGACGATGAAGATCTCGGCGCCGGCGGCGGCGTTCTGCGTGCAGTCGGCCAGCTTGCCGGGGAGGCGGAGCTTGCGCACGGCGGTCTTGCGGCTGACCTCCTTCTCCTGGCGGCGGCGCAGCCGATCGTCGGCGCGGGCGATCACCCAATCGAGAAGCTTGGTGGCTTCCTGCGGATTGTCGGCCAGCCAATGGTCGAAGGGATCGCGAAGCGCGCCCTCGACGATGCGGACGGCCTCCACCGTCGCCAGCTTGTCCTTGGTCTGGCCGACGAATTCCGGCTCGCGGATGAACACCGACAGCATGCCGGCGGCGGAGATCATCACGTCCTCGCTGGTGACGATGGCCGCCCGCTTGTTGCCGATCAGCTCGGCATGCGCCTTCAGCCCGCGGGTCAGGACGTTGCGGAAGCCCATCTCGTGGGTGCCGCCCTCGTGGGTGGGGATGGTGTTGCAGTAAGAGTTGAGGAAGCCGTCGCCGCCATACCAGGTGACGGCCCACTCGACGGACCCGTGGCCGCCCTGCTTCTCGCCGCGGCCGGAAAAGACCTCTCGTGTGACCTGCATCTCGTCGCCCAGCGAGGCGGCGAGGAAATCCTTGAGGCCGCCGGGAAAGTGGAAGGTCGCCTTGGCGGGGGTGGGATCCTTGTCGGAGAGCAGGAGGGGATCGCAGAACCAGCGGATCTCGACGCCGCCGAACAGATAGGCCTTCGAGCGGGCCATGCGATAGACGCGGGCAGGCTCGAAACGCGCCTCCTTGCCGAAGATCTCCGGGTCGGGATGAAAGCGCACCCTGGTGCCGCGGCGGTTCTGCACCTCGCCCAGCCGCTCCAGCCCGCCCTGCGGCGCGCCGCGGGCGAAGCGTTGGCGATAGAGCTGGCGGCCACGCGCGACCTCCACCTCGAGCTGGTCCGACAGCGCGTTGACCACCGAGACGCCGACGCCATGGAGGCCGCCGGAGGTCTCGTAGACCTTGGAGTTGAACTTGCCGCCGGCGTGCAGCGTGGTCATGATGACCTCCAGCGCCGACTTCTTGGGAGATTTCGGGTGCGGGTCGACCGGGATGCCGCGCCCGTTGTCGGTCACCGTCAGGAAGCCGCCGGCCTCGAGCTCGACCTCGATGAAGGTGGCGTGGCCGGCCACCGCCTCGTCCATGCAGTTGTCGATGACCTCGGCGAAGAGGTGGTGCAACGCCTTGGCGTCGGTGCCGCCGATGAACATGCCCGGCCGGCGGCGGACTGGCTCCAGGCCCTCCAGCACCTCGATGTGCTCGGCGCTGTAGGCGTCGCTGGCGTCCTTGGGCGGCTGCGATGAGCGACGGGCGGCCCGCACCAGCGGATCGGCCCGCCGCTCGGTGCGGCGCGGCGCGGCCGGCGGCTCGTCCTTGCCCAGATGCGAAAACAGGTCGTCGTCCATGAAAATCCCTAGCGCCCGAATCGACCGCCTATCCTGCCACGGATTCGTGGAGAGGTGGACAGGGTTCCGGGTCTGTTCCTATTTCCGAACGAGCGAAATGGCAAGCCTGTTGCCGGTCGCCTCGGCATAGCGTCCCAGCGTGGCCAGCGTCGGCGAAACGTGTCCGCCCTCCAGGCGGGCGATCGCCGATTGGGTCGTTCCCATCCGCTGCGCAAGTTCGGCCTGCGAGAGCTGTGCGTCCGTGCGCGCCCTGATTAGAGCTTCGATGACCCGGAATTCCGCGTCTGCCTCGCGGTAGGCGCTCTCAAACTCCGGATCGCCATGCCATCGCCTTTTCAACTCCGAGAGGTCTGTCAATGCATGAGCCTCCTCAGCCTGCTGCGGGCGAGTGCCAGGGCCGTCGTCGGCGTGCGGCGCGGCTTCTTCAGAAACACGTGCAAGATCACGATGCGACGGGTCTCCATCGTCACGTCGATAGCCCTCGCCATCCCGTCCGATCCCATCGCGCGAACTTCCCACAATTTGCCTTCCAGGTGTTTGACATGCGGTTCGCGAACCCGCTCCAAGCCTAGGTTTTCAAGCATCTCCAGAAGGCGAACCAGTCGAGCCCTCACGGAGGCCGGCAGCGCCTCCATCTCGGAATTCGACGACGTCGCCGATCGTTTCCACAGTCCATCGAGTTGACGCCAACTATAGCTCATCAGCTATAAAATTCAAGCCGATACAACCTTACAGAGCATTATTTCACGAGTCAATCGATGGGCGAAACGAACCCTACTCCGCGGCTCCGAGATAAGCGGACACTGGCGGGCACGCGCAGACCAGGTTGCGATCGCCCGCGACGTTGTCGATGCGCGCCACCGGCGGCCAGTATTTGGCGGCCAGGTCGGCGTCGCCGGCGGGATGCGCAGCCTCGCCTGGATAGAAGGCTTTGCCTGCTACGCAGCCCGGATGGTCGGAATGTTGCTGACATCGATCTCCCTTTCCGCATGCCAGGCGTCGTAGGAGGCCTGCATGCGCAACCAGATAGCAGGACCGTTGCCAAGCAGCTTTCCAATCTTGGCGGCAATTGTCGGGCTGACAGGCTTCCGACCGGCCGTGATGTCATAAAGCATCTGCCTGGAAATGCCCAACAAGCGGGCAATCTCCGCCTTGGGCTTTCCGAGATCGGGGATGAGATCGTCCAACATGATCCCGGGATGGGTCGGGCAGCGGTCGGGACTCTTCTTGGCTGGAAACTCGTTCATGGGGCGCTCCGACAACTCTTGCCTCAGTGATACTGCTCGAAATCGACTTGAAAGGCGTTGCCGCCGGAGAATTCGAAGGTGATGCACCAAGGTCCGTTGACGTGGATGGTGTAGCGCGTCGGCTTGAAACCCTTCAGCCCGTGCAAATTGTAGCCGGGCAGGTTCAGTTCATCCAAGGACGCCGCCTCGTTCAGCGCGTCGAGCCTCACCCCGATGCGCCGTTGCATTTTCGAATCGATCCTGGCGGTACGACCGCGCTCGAAGAGTTCGGCCAACCCTTTGCTGCGAAAGCTCTTGATCACAGCCTATGTAAGCTGATGGTTGACAGATGTCAACCATCAGCTTACAGTTTTCTACTCCGCGGCTCCGAGATAAGCGGACACTGGCGGGCACGCGCAGACCAGGTTGCGATCGCCCGCGACGTTGTCGATGCGCGCCACCGGCGGCCAGTATTTGGCGGCCAGGTCGGCGTCGCCGGCGGGATGCGCCGCAGTCAGCCGCGAATAGGGATGCGACCAGCGTTCGGACAGGAGCTCGGCCGCTGTGTGGGGCGCGTTGGCGAGCGGGTTGTCGTCCTTCGGCCACTCGCCGCTCGCCACCTTGGCGGCCTCGCCGGCAATCGCGATCATCGCCTCGGCGAAGCGATCGAGCTCCTCCTTGGGCTCGGACTTAGTCGGCTCCACCATCAGCGTCCCGGCCACCGGCCAGGACATGGTCGGTGCATGAAAGCCGTAGTCGATCAAGCGCTTGGCGACGTCCTCTACGGTGATGCCTGAGGTTTCCTTCAGCTTGCGCGTGTCGAGGATGAGCTCATGGGCGACGCGGCCGTTGCGGCCGGTGAAGAGCACCGGATAGTGCGGCGAAAGCCGCGCTGCCAGGTAGTTGGCGGCGAGGATGGCCGTCTCCGTCGCCTGCTTCAGGCCCGCAGCGCCCATCATGCGGATGTACATCCAGGTGATCGGCAGGATCGACGCGCTGCCGAAGGGTGCCGCCGCCACGGCATGGCTGCCGCCCGACGCGACGTGGCCTGGCAGATGCGGCGCCAGATGGGCCTTGACGCCGATCGGTCCAACGCCCGGACCGCCGCCGCCGTGCGGAATGCAGAAGGTCTTGTGCAGGTTCATGTGGCAGACGTCGGCGCCGATGTCGCCCGGCCGCGCCAGGCCGACCAGCGCGTTGAGGTTGGCGCCGTCGAAATAGACCTGGCCGCCCGCCTCGTGCACGAGGCTGCAGATGTCGCGGGCGCCTTCTTCGAACACGCCATGGGTCGACGGGTAGGTGAACATCAGCGCGGCCAGGCTGGTGGCGTGCTCGGCGACCTTGGCCCTGAGATCGTCGAGATCGATGTCGCCGGCCTCCTCACAGGCCACCACGACCACGCGCATGCCGGCCATCGCCGCGCTGGCGGGGTTGGTTCCGTGGGCGGACGAAGGGATAAGGCAGACCGTCCGATGCGCGTCGCCCCGCGACAAGTGATAGCGGCGGATCGCCAGCAGCCCCGCATATTCGCCCTGGCTGCCCGCGTTGGGTTGCAGGGAGACGGCGTCGAAGCCGGTGATTTCGGCCAGCCAGCGCTCCAGATCGTCGGTCATGGCGCGGTAGCCGGCGCTGTGGGCGGTCGGCGCGAAGGGGTGCAGGTTGGCCACCGTCGGCCAGGAGACGGGCAGCATCTCGGCCGCGGCGTTGAGCTTCATGGTGCAGGAGCCGAGCGGGATCATGGCGCGGTCGAGCGCCAGGTCCTTGTCGGCCAGCCGCCGCAGGAAGCGCATCATCGCGGTCTCGGAGCGGTTCTCGTGGAAGACGGGCTGGGTGAGGAAATCCTTGCCGCGCGGAGTGCCGGGAAGGCACAGCGCCGCCTCGGCGGGCGCGACGGTGTCGAAGAGGGCGGCCAACGCGGCGAGATCGGCCTCGTCGGAGGTCTCGTCGAAGGCGATCGACAGGCGATCGGCGTCGAGCACCCGGACAAGACGGCCGCCCGCCTCGGCAGCGGCAGCGATCGCCGCCGCGCGGCCGGGCACGCGCACCGTCACCGTGTCGAACAGGCGCGTGCCGGCGAGCGCCAGCCCGGCGCCGTCCAGCGCGGCCGCCAGGCGGGCGGCGAGGCGGTGCACCTGTCCGGCGATGGCGGCCAGGCCGTCCGGCCCGTGCCAGACCGCATAGGCGGCCGCCATGTTGGCGAGCAGCGCCTGGGCGGTGCAGATGTTGGAGGTCGCCTTGTCGCGGCGGATGTGCTGCTCGCGGGTCTGCAAGGCGAGGCGATAGGCGGGCCGGCCGTCGCGGTCGACCGACTGGCCGACGAGGCGGCCGGGCATGAGGCGCGTCAGCCGCTCGGACACGGCGCAGTAGGCCGCGTGCGGGCCGCCGAAGCCCATCGGCACGCCGAAGCGCTGCATCGAGCCGACGGCGATGTCGGCGCCGAGGGCGGCAGGCGCGTCGGTCAGCACCAGCGACAGCGGATCGGCGACGAAGACCACCAGGGCGCCGGCGGCGCGGGCACGAGCGATCGCTTCGGCATGGTCGCCGTAGACGCCGTTCGTGTCGGGCCACGAGACGACGAGGGCGGCGGTGTCCTCGCCGATCTTCTCCGCGCCGATCTCGATGCCCAGCGGCTCGGCCCGCGTGCGCACCACGTCGAGCGTCTGCGGGTGCGCGGCACCGGCGAAGGCGATGGCGTGGCGCTTCTCGCGGTGGTGGCGATAGGCGATGCCGATCGCCTCGGCGACGGCGGTCGCCTCGTCGAGCAGCGACGCCGAGGCGACGGGCAGGCCGGTCAGCTCGGCCACCAGCGTCTGGAAGTGGAACAGCATCTCCAGCCGGCCCTGGCTGATCTCCGACTGATACGGCGTGTAGGCCGTGTACCAGGCAGGATTCTCGAACAGATTCCGCTGGACGACGGGCGGTACGACAGTGCCGTGGTAGCCGGCGCCGATGAAGCTCTTGAGCACGTCGTTGGCGGCCATCGTGGCCCGCAGCTCGGTCAGGGCCTCCGCCTCGCTGGCGGCGGGCGGCAGGTCCAGGGGCCGGTCGAGGCGGATGGATTTCGGCACCGCCTGGGCGATCAGCGTCTCGACGGACGGCAGGCCGAGCGTGGTTAGCATGGCGCGAATGTCGGCGGGGCCGGGACCGATATGGCGGCGGGCGAAGCTGAGTTTCTGGTCGTTCATGGGATCGTCCTCAGCCGAGCAGCGCCTTGTAGCCCGCTTCGTCGAGCAGGCCGTCGAGCTGGCTCTGGTCGGCCAGCCGCATCTTCCACAGCCAGCCGTCGGCCGTCGGCGAGGCGTTGACCAGCGCCGGGTTGCCGGACAGCGCCGGATTGGCCTCGACGATTTCGCCGTCGACGGGCGAATAGACGTCCGAGGCAGCCTTCACGGATTCCACGACGACCGCCGTGTCGCCGCGCTTCAGGACGCGGCCCGGCTCGGGCAGCTCGACGAAGACCAGATCGCCAAGCTGCTCCTGCGCGTAGTCGGTGATGCCGACGGTGGCGATGCCGTTCTCGACGCGGATCCATTCATGATCTTCGGAAAAATAGGTGGTCGGCATTGCGGACTATTCCTTGTGATAGCGATGCGGGACGAAGGGCAGACTGTGGACTTCGATGGGGAGGCGGCTGCCGCGCACCTCGGCGAAGAGGCGGCTGCCGGGCGTGGCGAGCGGCGTGGAGACGTAGCCCATGGCGACGGGGTGGCCGACCGAGGGGCCGAAGCCGCCGGAGGTGACGCGGCCGGCCGGCTGGCCGGCGGCGTCGTATAGCGAGGTGCCGCCGCGCACCGGCTGGCGGCCTTCCGGCTTGAGGCCGACGCGGCGCTCGGGCGGTCCTTCCGCCAGGATGCGCTGCAGCGCGGCCGAGCCGATGAAGGCTCCGGCGGCGCGCACCGGGCGCGAGACGGCCCACATCAGCCCGGCCGTTGCCGGATCGGTGGCCGGGGTGATGTCGTTGCCGTGCAGGCAGAGCCCGGCCTCCAGCCGCAGGCTGTCGCGGGCGGCGAGGCCGACCCACATCACCTGCGGATCGGCCAGCAGCGTCTCGGCCAGCGCCAGCCCGTCAGCGGGCGGCAGGCCGATCTCGAAGCCGTCCTCGCCCGTGTAGCCGGAGCGGCTCAGGAACCAGCCGGGGCGCGGCTCGCTGCCCTGCATGAAGAACAGGCCGGAAATGTCGACGCCGGCGGCCTCGAGCGCGGCGGCGGCGGCCGGGCCTTGGATCGCCAGGAACACCCGGTCGAGCGGCTCTACCGTGGCTTCGAGGCCGCTGCCCAGGGTCTTCAGCCGCGTCTCGTCGGCAAGCGCGTTGCCGGCGTTGGCCACCACCATGAAGCGGTCGTTGGCGAGGCGCGTGACGATCAGGTCGTCGAGTATGCCGGCCTTCTCGTCGAGCAGGAAGGTGTACTTGGCCTGGCCCTTGGCCAGCGCGCCCGCGTCGAGCGGCGCAGCCTGGGAGAGCAGTTCGGCCGCCTCGGCGCCTTCCACCGCGATCAGCTTCATGTGGGAGATATCGAAGAGCCCGGCCTTCTCGCGCGTGTGCTGGTGCTCCTTCAGCACGCCGGGCGGATAGAGGAGGGGCATCGACCAGCCCGCGAACGCGCCGAACTTGGCGCCGGCGGCCTCGTGCAGAGCCTCTAGGGGCAGGTGGTGTAGGTCGTCGCCGGACATTGCTTCTCCAGAGTCAAACGCAATCGGCCGCGGAATGCGGCAGGTCGCGCCCCTCTGTCGGAAGCCTGAGAGACTCGCGCGGCCGGAACCCTGTCGGCTACGCTTACACCTTCGGCGCGGGGCGGCTGCCCCGACTTTCCAGAGTGTCTTTCCGGCCTACGGTTCTTTTGCCTGAGAGATTTCGGGCAATTTCCCCTTCGGCGGCAGCACTTGCTGCTCTCTCCCGCAGACCGGTGGGCCGAAGCCCGTGACTTGTCTCTGATAGCCCAAGCACGACGCATTGTCACCTCCCCGCGACATTCCGCCCCCAGGGAAAAGCACCGCCTGCCGCTTCAGATGCCGGCGTACCAATCGTAGCCATTGTCCTCCCAGTAGCCGCCCATGCCGCGCCCGAACGGTGCCAGCGTGTCGACCAGCTCGATGCCGTGCACGTATTTGGCCATCTTGTAGCCCAGCTGGCGCTCGACGCGCAGCCTGAGCGGAGCCCCGTTGGCGACCGGCAGCGGGCCGTCGTTCAGGCCATAGGCGAGGATCGTCTGCGGGTGGCGGGCATCCAGCATGTCGATCGATTCGTAGCATTTGAGGTCGCCGCCCAGCCCGCGCTCGATGGTGTCGAGGCAGCGGAAGACGACGAAGCGCGCCTCCGGCTTCGGCTTGGCCTGGTCGAGGACGAGCGCCAGCGGCACGCCGGTCCATTTGGCGATGCAGCTCCAGCCTTCGACGCAATCGTGACGGGTGATCTGGGTGCGCGACGGCATCGCCATCAGCGCCTGGCGCGACAGCGACAGCGGCCGCTCCACCAGTCCGCCGACGGTGAGCCGCCAGGCGGCGAAGTCGCCGGCGAGCAGGGCTTTGTAGGGTTCGTCGTCGGGTGCGGTGACGCCGTTGGGCCGCTGCGGCTGGCGGATGTCGGCCTCGCTGAACTCCTGGGCCAGCGCGTCGGCGCCGACCAGCCAGCGCTGGGCGCGGTAGGTGAGCGCGTTGGCGCCGGCGAGCACGCCGCGCACGCCGTCGCCCGAGGCGAGCAGGCCGTCGAAGGCGTCGCAGCCGGGCAGAGCGAGGCCGGAGGCGCCGAGCGCTGCGGCGGTGAGCAAGCGGCGGCGGTTGAGCGTGACGGGCGGCATGGCTCAGGCCTCCCCGTCGGTGCGGTACCAGCCGGTGACGATCGAGCGCAGTTCGTTGAGCGGCCCAGCGGCGAGGATCATCAGCATGTGCACGGCGAAGAAGAGGACGAGCGCCACCATCGCCGCGAAGTGGATGGTGCGCGCCGTCTGGCGGCCGCCAAGCAGCTCGGGAAGCCACGGCAAGGCGGCGTTCATGCCGGGCGACATGGCAAGCCCGGTCAGCACCATCAGCGGCAGAAGGACGAGGAGCACGCCGGCATAGCTGAGCTTCTGCAGCGTGTTGTAGGTTCGGCCGTGGTGGAAGCGCAGCCGGGCATGCGCCCAGACATCGGAAGGAAGGCGCTTCAGGTCGGCGAGCCCCGGCAACAGGTCGCGCCGAAGGTGGCCGTTGGCGAGGCTCGCCGCCAGCCAGACCAGCAAGGTGCCCGTCAGCAGCCAGGCGAAGAAGAAATGCACCACCCGGCCGGTCGCCAGGTCGTGGTAGGAGGGGATCGTCGCCCAGGCGGGGAAAGCGCGAGCGACCGGGCCGCCGCGCCCTTCCGAAAGGCCGAGCACGCCGGTGGTGTCGAAGCGGTGGCCGAACAGCTCGGCGACGCCGCGCGGGCCGCTCTCGTCGGAAATCGTGCCGATCGACAGGATGCCGTTGTCGAAGCCGAAGCCCGACTGGTCGCCGATATAGAGCGCTGGATGGGCGTTGAGATTTGCAGCCCGGAGAGCAACAGGAAGAAGAGCGAGAGCGCCCAGACGAGATGGGTGAGGCGCGTCCACGCCGACTGGCGGTAGATCAGCGTTTCCTCGGACTGCAATGTCGCGGCCATGGCTTTCCCTCTAGGGCGGCGACCCTAGGCGCGCCGGCCCTTCAATTGTAGTCAAACCACGGTGAGACCGGCGCTGCGGTTTCCGCCCGACGGTCACGTTCCGGCGAGCGGCGGGTGATGGTCGGTGTCAGGCGAGCAGCTTGGCGGCGGTGCTCTTGGCGAAGAGGAGAAGGTGCTTCATGGCCTCGACCTGATCCCTGTCGTAGCGAAACTTGTCATAAGCCTCCCGTCCGCTTGTATCGTACCGTATCATTAGGTCGCCCAGCATCTCGACGGTCTCGTCGACATCGAGTTCGGC
>CAWKFT010000003.1:0-11986 GCA_963848975.1 uncultured Alphaproteobacteria bacterium | reverse complement strand
GTTGAGGATCAAGACCGCCGACCGCGCGAGTTTTTTGCGCAAGCCACCGCTGCAGTAGGGTTGAGGGGCGGCGCTTCTGGCGCTTTTCCGTTGGGCCACTCGAATAAACAATATCCTGTTGTTTTATATTGGTTTTTCGAACCCCGAGGCGAACTCAACAAATAAACTCATGCCCAACTGGGCAGGTATTTTGCGATCCGGAATCCCTGGTTTGGATCAAGAGGTTTGATGAAGCCGGCATCCTGGGTATCCTTGATGACGTTCGAAGCCTGCGACGCCTGTGTACTCTTCAAACCGAGGCGGGACCGCAGGCTGCTGTTGTTCATAGGCTCTCCGCTCAGATGCCTCAGCACTGCATGCTGATAGCAGGCGCGTATCCGATCATCCTTCGACATCGCCCCGAAGTCGGTTGTCTTGAATAAGGTCAGGACATAGGAATCCTCGACAACTTGAAAAAGCGGTGGTGCCTGGCCCGCCGCCTCAATGGCCAACAACGCCCGAACGATACCGCTTCCTCTTTCTTCACAGTGACCGGCTCGGCGCATGAACCAAGCAAGTTTCTCGTTTCTCGATCTGGGTGGCGCATCGATAATGCGCTCGGGTTCAACAAATGGTCGGCCCAAGTTGAAGATTTTGAGCTTGTCTGAATACACTTCAACTGTTGGCCGCGAGCCTCTCGCATTGAGATCCTGATGGATAAGCGCATTCGCGAGAAACTCACGAATTGCGATCTCCGGATAGAATTGCTCCCGCCTGCGAACTCCTCCGACAAAAATCTCATCGCCAGAAACTTGCTCCATTATGTGAGAAAGCATCTTTGGGAACGCAATCGCGTAGCCAGTTTGTCCGGTATCATCCTTTAGGCCTTGGGTTTTGTCCCGGCCTCCGAAGACCAATACCCGCCCCGCCTTACTCGACACAGTCTTGAATTGATGCAAGTCTTTCGCCGCCAGTATAGCGAAAAGGTTTGTCACATCGTACCCACCCTGCAAATCATCGTGCAGTAGCTTGTCAGTAACGAGGCAACTTATGAGGCGCTCTAGCGACCCAGCTCCTGGATAGTACAGTTCTGCCATATTGGAACAGTGAAAATTCTCCGATATCTCTGCAGGCCTCATATGAGCCGCGGCTATGCCCTGCTCGAACGAGTGGCGGTTCGTCAGGGCCCATAGAGCGCGTTCCTTCTCGGGAAATTCCTCTAGGCGCTTCTTGACTTCGCCAACTCGAATGTACCCTACATTGATGAACCTCACGGGCCTATCGTAGGCCGGTTCTATAGATGCGATCTCAATCCTCTTTCCACTAATCTCACACGTATTGAATTCTATGTTGATGCGCGGACTGACCATGCGGTTCAGCCAGTTCTCAAAAATCTCTCCACCCTTTTTTTCTTTCTTCAAGTTAACGCTGGTGCCGACAATCTCATGTGTTTGGTCGTCGACACCATAGATCAAGAAGGCGTGTCGCTTGTCAGCTAGCATCGCTGCGTTGGACAAGGCAGACACGTACTCACCGAATTCTTCAGGGTCGAACATGCCCCGCTTGAATTCAAACCATTCGCCCTCAACCTCTTCGGAGCACAGTTTCCGAACAAGTTCCTTGGGGTCAGCGAGCGCCATTTGGTTGCGTCTGGACTACAACGGCCTCCGTCGCCCGCCCCCTGCTACACCGCCGCGGTGACGGTGATCTCGACGCGGTATTCGGGGCCGGCGAGCTTCGCCTCGCCAGTGGCGCGGGCGGGCGCGTTGGGGGCGTCGACCCACTGGTCCCACACCGCGTTCATCTCGGCGAAGTCGGTCATGTCGGCCAGCCAGACGATCGCCTGCAGGAGCTTCGACTTGTCGGTGCCGGCAGCCGCCAGCAGCCGGTCGACCGAGGCCAGCACCGCCTTGGTCTGCTCGGTTACGCTCTTGCCCGGCGCGCCGACCTGGCCGGCCAGGTAGACCGTATTGCCGTGAATGACGGCCTGGCTCATGCGCGGGCCGGCCTCGATGCGTCGGATGGTCATGGTCACCTCTTTGCTGCGGTTAACGGAAAGGGTCAGGACGGGCGCGACGCGCAGGCGGCGCAGTCGCCGCGGATCTCGACGGCCGAGCGGGCCGGGCGGAAGCCGTTGGAGGCCGCCCAATCGGCCAGGCGCGCCTCGATGACGTCGTCGGAGAACTCGGCCACCTGGCCGCAACGGTCGCAGATGGCAAAGGCGGCAAGGCCGTGCCTGTGCTCGTGCTCATGGGCACAGACGACGAACGCGTTGAGGCTCTCCAGACGGTGCACCAAGCCGCGGTCCAAAAGGTTATAAAGCGCCCGGTAGACCTGCAGCGACTGACGCAACCCGTCGCCGCGCAGCCGGTCGAGAATGGCATAGGCGCCGAGCGGCCCCTCGGCCGCCAACAGCTCCCGAAACACCAGGGCCTGGTTCCGGGTCAGTTCGGTTGCTTTCACGTCGGTGCCCATGGAAACCATGCGCCCTTCCTTGAACCTTCGCGCCAGGAAAGGCAACACGGTCGGTGCCAGCGCAAAGGCCCGCCAGGAGCATCCCTTGGGCGACTGGACGCTTTCGGGGGGCGGTTGACAGGGGTAACGGTGTTTACGTATTGCTGACGCGCGGCACGCGGCCGCCGGAGCCTGACGGCATGAGCGAGCCCTGCCTGACCTTCGAGGACCTGACGCTCGGCTATCGCAGCCATCCGGCCGTCCACCATCTCAGCGGGACGCTGGCGCGCGGCTCGCTGACGGCGCTGGTCGGCCCCAACGGATCGGGAAAATCGACGCTGATGAAGGGCATCGTCGGCGTGCTGGAGCCGATGTCCGGGCGCGTCTCGCGCCGCACCGGCACGACGCTCGCCTACCTGCCGCAACAATCGGAGATCGACCGCAGCTTCCCGGCGCGGGTGGCCGACCTGGTCGGGCTCGGCCTGTGGCCGCGGCGTGGCCTGCTGGGCCGCTTCACGACGGCCGACCGCAAGGCGCTCGACGAGGCGCTGGCCGCCGTCGGCCTCTCCGGCTTCCAGGACCGGCCGATCGACACGCTGTCGGGCGGCCAGCTGCAGCGGGCGCTGTTTGCGCGGGTGCTGGTGCAGGACGCCGAGCTGATCCTGCTCGACGAGCCGTTCAACGCCGTCGACGCCAAGACAGTCGGCGACCTTTTGGCGCTGATCGAGCGCTGGCACGGCGAGGGCCGCACCGTCGTCACCGCCGCGCACGACCTCGACCTGGTGCGGCGGCATTTCCCCGAAACGCTGCTGATCGCCCGGCGGCCGGTCGCCTGGGGGCCGACCGGCGAGGCGCTGACGGCGGAGAACCTCAACCGCGCCCGCGGCTTCACGGAAGCCTGGGCCGACGACGCGCCATGGTGCGACGACCACGCCGCCGGGCATGGCGCGGCAGGCGATCATGGTCATGCGCACGGCCACGCGCACCCCGCTCATCAGGCCCGGCCGCGGCTTGCCGCCGGCAGCGACGCGCATTGAGGCCGCCATGTATGCGCTGCTCATCGAGCCGTTCGTCGAATTCGCCTTCATGCGGAGCGCGCTGGCGGGGGCGCTGATGCTGTGCGCCGGCGCCTGCCCGGTCGGCGTGTTCCTGATGCTGAGGCGCATGAGCCTGACCGGCGACGCCATGGCGCATGCGATCCTGCCCGGCGCGGCGGCGGGGTTCCTGCTGTTCGGGCTGGAGCTGTTGCCGATGACCGTCGGCGGGCTCGTCGCGGGGATGGTCGTGGCGCTCGGCGCCGGCGCCGTGTCGCGGCTCACCGTGCAGACGGAGGACGCTTCGCTCGCCGCCTTCTACCTGATCTCGCTGGCGCTCGGCGTGCTGATGGTGTCGCTGCGCGGCTCCAGCGTCGACCTGATGCACGTGCTGTTCGGCAGCGTGCTGTCGCTCGACGGCGAAGGGCTGGCGCTGATCGGCGGCGTGGCGGCGCTGACGGTGGCGACGCTGGCGGTGGTCTGGCGCGGCCTGGTGGCGGAATGCCTCGACCCGCTCTTCCTCCGCTCGGTGAGCCGCCTCGGCCCGCCGGTGCACTTCGTCTTCCTGGCGCTGGTGGTGCTCAACCTGGTCGGCGGCTTCCAGGCGCTGGGCACGCTGCTGGCGGTGGGGATGATGATGCTGCCGGCTGCGGCGGCGCGCTTCTGGACCGTGCGGCTGATGCCGATGGTGGCGCTGGCGGTGGCGATCGGCGGGCTGGCCTCGGTGGCCGGGCTGCTTTTCTCCTACCATCTGTCGCTGCCCTCGGGGCCGGCGATCGTGCTCAGCGCCGGCATCGCCTATTTGGTTTCGCTGGTGTTCGGGGCCGCGCGGGCTGATCGCCAGCGCCCATCCCCGCCATCGCCACCGCACCGCCTGACCGGAAAGGAGCCTCGCCATGCGCCGACTTCTCACCGCGCTTGCCGCCGCCCTGACGCTTGCCGCAGCCACGCCGGCCCGGGCGGCCGAGCTCGAAGTGGTGGCGAGCTTCTCCATCATCGCCGATTTCGCGCGGGCGGTCGGCGGCGAGCGCATCCACCTCACCACGCTGGTCGGGCCCGACGGCGACGCCCATGTCTACCAGCCGCAGCCGGCCGACGCGGCGGCGATGGCCGGCGCCGACCTGGTGCTCGTCAACGGCCTCGCCTTCGAGGGATTTTTGGCGCGGCTGGCCGAGGCGAGCGGCAGCCAGGCACGCATCGCCACGCTGAGCGACGGCGTCGAGGCGATCGCCATGGGCGACGCGCACGGGCACGCGGCGCATGGCAACGGCCTCGCCGACCCGCACGCCTTCCAGTCGGTGCCGAACGCCAAGATCTATGTGAAGAACGTCGCCGACGCGTTCTGCGCGGCCGACGCGGAAGGCTGCGGCACCTATCGCGCCAACGCCGCCGCCTACGAGCAGCGGCTCGACGCGCTCGACAAGGAAATCCGCGCGGCGGTGGCCGAGATCCCGCCGGAGAAGCGGGCGATCATCACCTCGCACGACGCTTTCGGCTATTTTGCGCACGAATACGGCATCGCCTTCCTGGCGCCGGAGGGGGTCTCCACCGAGGCCGAGGCCTCCGCCGCCGACGTGGCGCGGCTGATCCGCCAGGTGCGCGACAGCCATGCGGCGGCGCTGTTCGTGGAGAACGTGACCGACCCGCGGCTGATCGAGCAGATCGGCCGCGAGACAGGGCTGAAAGTGGGCGGCACGCTCTATTCGGATGCGCTGTCGGCGCCCGGCGGACCGGCGGCCAGCTATGTCGAGATGATGCGCCACAACATCGCCACCATCCGCGGCGCGGTGCTGGGCAGCTAGAGGGCCGGCCGGAGTCAAGTTGACCCAGCCGAAGCTTTCCAACAGATTAGGCCCCTCAGCGAGGAAGCGGAGGGGCGCTTCGAGGAGGCGGCCGTGGCGTTTCAGCGGGTGAACGGCATCGTGCTTCATCATCGGCTCGTCGGCGCCGAAGGGGCGCCGGTGCTGGTGTTTTCCAATTCGCTCGGCACCGACCTGCGCATCTGGGACGGCGTGGCGGCACTATTGGCGGGGCGCTTCCGGCTTTTGTTCTACGACAGCCGCGGGCATGGGCTTTCCGAGGAGACGCCGGCGCCCACCCGGATGACCGATCACGTGGAGGATCTGGCGGCGCTGCTTGCCCATCACGGCATCGCCGCGGCGACGGTGGTCGGGCTGTCGGTCGGCGGCATGATCGCGCAAGGGCTGGCGGCGCTGGAGCCGGAGCGCGTCGGCCGGCTGGTGCTGATCGGCACCGCGCACAAGATCGGCACCGAGGATTCCTGGAACGCGCGCATCGCCGCGGTGCGCGAGGGCGGCATCGCGGCGATCGCCGACGGCGTGCTTCAGCTCTGGTTCACCGCCGCCTACCGGCGCGACGACAATGCCGACTTCGCCGGCTACCGCAACATGCTGCTGCGCTCGCCGGTGACCGGCTATGTCGGCACCTGCGCAGCGGTGCGCGATGCCGATCTCACCGAATTCGACGCGGGCGCTCGGCGTGCCGACGCTGACCATGGCCGGCGAGGAGGACGGCTCGACGCCGCCCGAGCTGGTGCGGCAGACCGCGGCGCTGATCCGCGGCGCCGAGTTCCGCGTCATCCCCGGGGCCGCCCACATCGCCTGCATCGAGCGGGCCGACGCGGTGGCCGAGCTGATCGCCGCCTTTGCGGGCGGCCGCGGAGCAGGGTGACGGCGATGGGCCAGTTCATCTCGACCCGGCTCGTCGGCGATGTCGCCGTCGTCACCATCGACAACCCGCCGGTCAACGCGCTGTCCTTCCGGGTGCGCCACCCGCTGATGCAGCGGCTTGAGACGCTGCGCGACGAGGCACATGTGCGCGCCATCGTGCTCGCCTGCGCCGGCCGCACCTTCGTGGCGGGCGCCGACATCACCGAGTTCGGCAAGCCGTTGCAGAGGCCGACTTTGCGCGACCTGGTGGCGCTGCTGGAGGCGATCGGCAAGCCGACGGTGGCGGCGATCCACGGCACGGCGCTGGGCGGCGGGCTGGAGCTGGCGATGGGCTGCAGCTTCCGCGTCGCCGCGCGCGACGCGCGGCTGGGGCTGCCCGAGGTGAAGCTCGGCCTGCTGCCGGGAGCCGGCGGCACCATACGACTGCCGGCGCTGATCGGCGCCACCAGGGCGCTGGGCATGATCGTCTCCGGCAGCATGATCGGCGCCGCGGAGGCGCAGGCGCTGGGGCTGGTGGACGCCATCGCGGAGGGCGAGCTGGTCGACGCGGCCGTCGCCTTCGCCGAGGCCAGGCTGGCCGAGGACACGCTGGCGGTGCCGGTGCGCGAGCGGCGGGACAAGCTCGAGGCGACCGACCTCGACGCGTTCGAGGCGGAGGCGGGGCGCCTGGCCGGCAAGTCGCGCGGGCTGGAGGCGCCGCTCGCCGCGGCGCAGGCGGTGCGCAACGCGGTCACCCTGCCCTTCGACCAGGCGCTGGCGGCCGAACGGGCGCTGTTCCAACGCCTGGAGGCCAGCGAGGAAAGCCAGGCGCAGCGCCATTTGTTCTTCGCCGAGCGCGAGGCGACCAAGATCGCCGGCCTCGCCAAGGAGGCGGTGGCGCGGCCGCTCGACCGGATCGGCGTGGTCGGCGCCGGCACCATGGGCGGCGGCATCGCGCTGGCGCTCGCCCAGGCCGGCCTGCCGGCGACGCTGGTGGAAATCAGCCGCGAGGCGCTGGAGCGCGGCATGGCGGCGGTCGATCGCACGCTCGACGCCTCGGTGTCGCGCGGCTCGCTCGCCGAGGCCGAGCGCGGGCGGCGGCGCGGCCTGATCTCCGGCAGCACGGATTTCGCCAGCCTCGCCGGGGCCGACCTGATCATCGAGGCGGTGTTCGAGGACATGGCGGCCAAGCGGACGGTGTTTTCGGGGCTGGACCGCATCGCCAAGCCAGGCGCCGTGCTCGCCTCCAACACCTCCTATCTCGACCTCGACCAGATCGCCGCGGCGACCGGCCGGCCGGGCGACGTGGTGGGCCTGCACTTCTTCTCGCCGGCGCATGTGATGCGGCTGATCGAGGTCGTGCGCGGCGCGGCGACGGCGCCCGACGTGCTGGCCACCGCGCTGGCGCTGGCCAAGCGGCTGGGCAAGGTGCCGGTGGTGGTCGGCGTGTGCCACGGCTTCGTCGGCAACCGCATGCTCGCCGCCCGCTCGGCGGAGCTCGAGCACCTGTTGCTGGAGGGCGCGACGCCGGCCGGCATCGACGCCGCCTTCGCCGATTTCGGCTGGCCGATGGGGCCGTTCCAGATGGCGGACCTCGCCGGCCTCGACATTTCGTGGCGCAACCGCCGGGCACGCGGCGAGACGGCGGCGATCGCCGATGCGCTGTGCGAGATGGGGCGGTTCGGCCAGAAGACGGCGCGCGGCTACTATCTCTACCCCGACGGGCCGCGGAACCCGGTGCGCGACCCGGAAGTGGAGCGGCTGATCGAGGACCAGTCGGCGCGGCACGGCATCGAACGGCGCGACATCGCCGCCGAGGAGATCGTCGAGCGCACGCTCTATCCGATGATCAACGAAGGCGCCAAGATCCTGGAGGAAGGCATCGCCCAGCGCTCCTCCGACATCGACCTCGTGTGGGTGCACGGCTACGGCTTTCCGGTCGGCAAGGGCGGGCCGATGTTTCATGCCGAGCGGCTGGGGCTTTCGCATATCGTCGAACGCCTGCAGGCGTGGCATTCCCGCACCGAACGGCCGCAATTCGACCCCTCTTTGCTCTTGCTGTCGCTGGCCGCGCTGGGCGGCTCCTTCGCGGCGATGCCAGAGCGGCGACGGCGAGCCGAAGGGCTGAACGGCGCCATTTGACTGGCGGGCGACCGCTCGCGGGATTATGATCAGGGCTCGTCCCAGGAGACGACCGCCATGACCATGCCCGTGCCATTCACGCCCGACCTGACGGTCAAGCCGGAGGTGACCGGGTTCTTCGACAGCCAGACGAACACCATCTCCTACGTGGTGCAGGACCCCGCCTCGAAGGCCTGCGCGGTGATCGATTCGGTGATGGACATCGACTTTGCCGCCGGCCGCATCACCCATGACGGCGCCGACCGGATCATCGCCTTCATCCGCGAGCACGGGCTGGAGCTCGAATGGATCATCGAGACGCATGTGCATGCCGACCATCTGTCGGCGGCGCCTTACATCCAGCAGATCCTGGGCGGCAAGCTCGGCATCGGCGAGCAGATCACCGTGGTGCAGGACACCTGGGGCAAGATCTTCAACGAGGGAACCGAGTTCCAGCGCGACGGGTCGCAGTTCGACCAGCTGTTTTCGGACGGCTCCGCCTATCGGGTCGGCTTCTTGACCGGGCACGCCATGCACACGCCCGGCCACACGCCGGCGTGCATGACGCATGTGATCGGCGACGCCGCCTTCATCGGCGACACGCTGTTCATGCCGGACGGCGGCTCGGCGCGGGCCGACTTCCCCGGCGGCGACGCGCGCACGCTCTACCGCTCGATCCGCCGCGTGCTGTCGCTGCCGCCGGCGACGCGGCTCTTCATCTGCCACGATTACGGGCCGAACGGCCGCGACATCCTCTACGAGACGACGGTGGCCGACGAGCTGGCGCACAACATCCACGTCAAGGAGGGAGTGACCGAGGACGAGTTCGTGGCGATGCGCGAGGCGCGCGACAAGACGCTCGCCATGCCGCGGCTGATCGTGCCCTCCCTGCAGTGCAACATGCGGGCCGGCCAGTTGCCGCCGGCCGACGGGGATGGCAAGACGTTCCTGAAGGTGCCGGTCAACGAACTCTGACGCGGCCCAGTCAAGCGCGAAGGAAATCTCCCATGGACTACCGCTCCATCGACGACCGCTACGCCGTGTCCGGCCAGATCACCGCCGACCAGATGGCGGAGATCAAGGCGGCCGGCTTCAACAGCGTGATCTGCAACCGGCCGGACGGCGAGCAGCCCGGCCAGCCGACGGCGACCGAGATCGGGCTGGCGGCCGAGGCCGCCGGGCTGGCGTTCCGCCACATCCCGGTGGTGAGCGGCCAGATCACGCCGGCCGACGTGGAGAAGGTCGCGGCGGCGATCGACGAGCTCAACGGGCCGGTCTTCGCCTATTGCCGGTCGGGCGCCCGCTCGACCAACCTCTACATGATGGCGACCGGCCGGAGCTAACTGGCTCAGGTCACCCGTAGACCCAGCGCAGCAGCGTCAGCGTGATCGCCGGGAAGGCGACCAATAGCGCGGTGCGCAGGATGTCGGAGACGATGAAGGGCATGACGCCGCGGAAGACGGCGCGGGTCGGCACGTCGCGCGCCATCGACTGGATGACGAACAGGTTCATGCCGACCGGCGGCGAGATCAGCCCGACCTCGACCGAGATCAGCACGAGGATGCCGAACCAGATCGCCAGCTCCTCCGGCGGCAGGCCGAAATCGAGCCCCATGACGATCGGGAAGAAGATCGGGATGGTGAGCAGGATCATCGACAGCGAATCCATCGGGCCGCCGAGGATCAGGTAGAGGACGAGGATCACCGACAGCACGAGCCATGGGTTGAGGCCGAGCTCGACGACATAGGCGGCCGCCTCCTGCGGCAGCTGGGTGAGTGCCAGGAAGCTGTTGTAGAGCATGGCGCCGAGCACGATGAAGAACATCATCGCCGAGGCGGCGGCAGTGTAGTAGATCGCCTCCCTGAGCTTGGCGAGGGTGAGCGTGCGGCGCGCCATGGCGATCAGCCCGGTGCCGAAGGCACCCACCGCCGACGCCTCGGTGGGCGTGAAATAGCCGCCATAGATGCCGCCCAGCACGGCGGCGAACAGGATCACGATGTCCCAGACCCGCACCAGCTCGAGGAGGCGCCGGCCATAAGGCATGCGCGGCCGGAGCGCGCCGGCCTCCTCCGGGTTGCGCCAGACGAAAATGCGGATGGCGATCATGTAGCCGATGGCCGCCAGCAGCCCTGGCACGAAGGCGGCGACGAACAGCTTGGCGATGTTCTGTTCGGTGAGCGTGGCGTAGATGACCAGGATGATCGACGGCGGGATCAGGATGCCGAGCGTGCCGCCGGCCGCCAGCGTGCCGGTCGACAGCGCCCCCGAATAGCCGGCGCGGCGCAGCTCGGGCAGCGCCACCTGGGCCATGGTGGCGGCGGTGGCCATCGAGGAGCCGCAGATGGCGCCGAAGCCGGCGCAGGCGCCGATGGTGGCCATGGCCAGGCCGCCGCGGCGGTGGCCGAGCCAGTTCTCGGCGGTGGCGAAGAGCTTGCCGGAGATGCCGCCATAGGCGGCGAACTGGCCCATCAGCAGGAACAGCGGGACGACCGACAGATTGTAGTCGGAGAAGGTCGAATAGGTGATCTGCTTGAGCTGGCCGAGGATCGGCGACGGCGAGCCGGTGATGATCCACGAGCCGCCGACGCCGCAGAGGAACATCGACAGGCCGATCGGGATGCGCAGGAACACCATGGCCAGGAGCACGACGAAGGAGACGAGGCCGAGCGTGATGTTGCTCATCACTCGATGCCGCGGTGGTCGGGCAACAGATCGCGGCCGGACAGCGCCGCGCTTGCCGCGCGCGTCGAGGTGAGGATGGCGGTCGCCACCGCCGCGTAGGCCGGCAGCAGGCAGGCGCCATAGGCCCACCACATGGGAAACTGCAGGATGAAGCTCGTCTCGCCGTTCTTCCACTTGTCGAGGAAGCCGTAAGTGAGCCGCCAGGCGATCAGCGCGAGCACCAGCGCAGCGACGATCTCGGCCACCGCGTCGATCCAGCGCACCGCCGCGGGTCCCATCAGGTTGGTGAACACGTCGAGGATGGCGTGGCCCCTGACCAGCTGGCAATACGGCAGGAAGCAGAAGACGGCGAAGCCGGTGAGCGCCTCGACGATCTCGTAGTCGCCGGGGATGGGGCCGAGCCCGGCAAACAGCAGCGCGCGGCCGACGACGCTGACGACCGTGACGCCGACGATGACGAGGAGCGCGGCGCCGCCGATCAGCGCCAGCCCCCGCGCCATGGCCTCGACGAGACGCGGCAGGCTCATGCCGGCTCTGGCGATTGGCGGCCGAAGTCGTTGGGCCCGTTGCGCTGCCCCTCATCGCCCTGCCGGGCACTTCTCCCCGCAAGCGGGGCGAAGAAGGCTGGCATCGACGCGGTGTCCTGCTTGTGCTGCCCCTCATCGCCCTGCCGGGCACTTCTCCCCGCAAACGGGGAGAAGAAGGCCGTCATCGACGCGGTGTCCTGCTTGTGCTGCCCCTCATCGCCCTGCCGGGCACTTCTCCCCGCAAGCGGGGAGAAGAAGGCCGTCATCGACGTGGTCTCCTGCCTGCGCCGCCCCTCATCGCCCTGCCGGGCACTTCTCCCCGCAAGCGGGGAGAAGAAGGCCGTCATCGACGCATATGCATCATCGCAAGCGCTGCAGAACAAGCGGCAAGGCTGCGGCCAGCGTTCCTCTCCCCGCCGGGGAGAGGAGGCCGGCAGGCCGGCGAGGGGCGGCATCGGCATCGGCACAAAGCCTTCCATCGGTTGTCGAAATCGTCCGCGCCGAGCTTTTGGGCCTATTT
>CAWKFT010000002.1:0-562111 GCA_963848975.1 uncultured Alphaproteobacteria bacterium | reverse complement strand
GCGGTGTACATCTGCGTGCCACCCTTCGCCCACGGCGAGCCTGAAAGCGCCGTCATCGAGGCCGGACTGCCATTTTTCGTCGAAAAGCCGCTATCGCTGGACCTCCGCAGGCCGAAGCGACCGCCTCAGCCACCCTTAGCGAACGTGGTAACCGCGACCGGATATCACTGGCGCTATCTGGAACCGTGGAGGAGGCTCGGGCCTTGCTGGCCCACAATCCTGCACGGCTCTCTCCGGCTTCTGGCTTGACCAGGCGCCACCGCCACGCTGGTGGTGGCGGGAGAGCGATTCTGGCGGTCAGGTTGTCGAGCAGGCGACGCACGTCATCGACCTCGCACGCTATCTTGTCGGCGATATCGTCGAAGTCTTCGCGCGGGCCGGGCACGCGTCCCGAGCCGACTTTGCCGACCTCGACGTTGCGACGTCGACAGCTGTCACCTTGCTGTTCGGCAACGGTGCGGTCGGGACGCTGTCGACCACGTGCCTGCTGCGGTGGGGTCATCGTATCGGCCTGCACTTTTCGCGATGCGCTTGCGATCGAGCTGTCGGAACAAGAGATCATGGTCGATGTCGGCCGCGGCCGCCCGGTGCGCGGCTCGGCGAAGCGGATCCGGTCTTCTTTGAGGATCGCGACTTCATCGATGCCGTCAAGGCTCAGAGAATCGCATTCGATGCCCCTACGGCGAAGCCTTGAAAACGCATCGCGTCGCGCTCGCTATCGCTCAATCCGTCGAGAGCGGACAGACCGGTCACGCTGAACAGGATTCGAACTTCTAATGACTGGCCCGCGAACCATCCGCTCCCTGGGTGTCGAAGCACCGGAACGCCGTATTTCTTCGGCTATGAAGAGGGTCCGCCCGCACCAGACAGGTCCGACTGGACACGCTTTACAGCGGCTTCTCGGCCGGCACGGAACTGACTTTCCTGAAGAGACCAATCCCTATTTGCATTCGCGTTGGGATGGCGAGCGCGGCGTCTTCGTTCAAGGGGAGCCCGGCGTTCGCTATCCCGTGCCGTTCCTCGGCTATATGGAGGTCGCTCGTGTCGGCGAAAGCCCCGCTCCACCAACTTTTACGCCGTCCAGATTGTTGCTCGACCTATGGGCACAAGTCGGGCCACGTGCAGACCCGCGTCATGAACTATTGGTTCCGTTGCCAGACGACATCGATCCCATGCTCGGCATCTTCGTCGCACAGATGGGGCCCATCGCCGCCAATGGCATCTTACATGCCGATGCCGAGATGTTCGGCACGCAAGTCCGCCAATTGGGAGAGGGGGTTGCCGGACGACAGGTGATCGTCTTCGGAGGCGGGACCGTCGGGTTGCTCACGGCCCTTTTTGCGCGCAGAGGCGGAGCGGAGGTCGTCGTGGCCGAACCGTCCGCATTTCGCAGGCGAAAGGCGGAGGAACTCGGCCTTACCGCAATGACGGAGGATGATGCCTGGCAGCATGCCAAAGCGCGCTGGCGGCACGGCGGCCGATCGCGGCGCCGACGTCGTGTTCCAGACCCGCGCTCGCTCAGAGAGCCTGCATACGGCGCTTCGTTCGCTAAGACCTCAGGGCACCGTTGTCGATCTCGCCTTCTATCAAGGCGGCGCGGAGCGGGCACGCCTTGGCGAAGAGTTTCACCACAATGGGCTGACCCTGCGTTGCGCGCAGATCGAACGGGTGCCGCGGGGCCTTGCCTACCACTGGGATCGTCGCAGGCTGGCGACCGAGACGATCGACCTTCTGCGGCAGGATGGCGGGGCGATCCGACAGGCGATGATCACTCATGTGGTGCCGCTCGACGATGCTCCGCGGTTCCTGTCGAGGTCTGATCGCCGATCGCCCGGAATTCCTGCAGATCGTTTTCGATTTCGGCCGGCAATGAATGAGCCACCGCGCCCGATCCGGATTCTCTTCGTTTTCGCATGGCTGGTGGTCGGCGGCGAAGAGACAGAAGTCCGCCTCCTGGCCCGTACGCTCGACCCGCGGAAATACCGCCTCGATGTGGTCGTTTGCTTTCGCAAGGCCGGCATGGCCGAGCAGACCCATGAGCAGCTTGCGGCGCTTGGCGTCGACGTCGACGTCGCGCCCTACGAGCTCTCCTTCGAAGACACGGTCGATTATCTCGCTCACAAACTGGTCGCCTACGATATCGTCGTATCGTGCCAGAACGTCGCCGACATCTACCCGGCGCTCGAGAGGTTGCACTGGCGGCCGCCATTGATCGAGCATGGCGGGCTGGTCTCGGAGGCCCTGGCAGGCCCCAAGCACTTCACCAGCCGCTATGTCGGCGTCTGCCGATCCATTCGGGAGGCGGCCGCGACCCGAATGCCCGGCCGCGAACACCATGCGCTCGAGATCCCCTCGATGGTGGACCTCAGCGAATTCATGGCAGCCGACCGCGCCGGCGCGCGACACAGGCTGGGCATCGGCGATGACGAGCCCCTGATCGGTTGGGTCGGAAGGCTCGATGCCAAGAAACGCCTCGAGGATTTTATCGAAGCTGCCGCGATCCTTTATCAGACCAGGCCGGAACTTCGGTTCGTCGTCGTGGGCGGGCCGGATGCCTTCATGCCCGAATACGCCAATGACATGCGGCAGCTGGCCGCGGCACGCGGTCTGTCAGCGGCGCTGTCATTCCTCGGCGACCGCGCAGGACATTCCGGATTTGCTGTCGGCCATGGATGTTTTCGTCTGGCTGTCCCGCGGCGAGGGCATGCCGCATGTCATCGCCGAGGCTGGGGCCGCCTGCCTGCCGGTCGTCGCGACGGCCGATAACGGCTCGACGCAACAAGTGGAAGAGGGCGTGACGGGCCTGTTCGTGCCGCATGAATCGCCAATCGACGTGGCCGCCGCCATCGAGCGGTTGATTCGTGAGACCCGACGCTGCGCCAGAACTGGGAAAGTGCGCTACGCACGAAAGTGGAGACGACATTGGAGCGCAACAGTCGTCGTCCCGCAATGGGAGGCTCTCTTCGACGCGGTCTTGGACGAACGGCAGGCTGCTCCCGCACCGTCACTCTTCTCGAGCTTCGTCCAAGGGGGCTTCGAATGCTCTACCCATCGGCGCCGCGACGGACGTCGGCTCGATCTGATTGCCGCGACCGCGCATGATGGCAATTCCGGCTCCGACTATCGTCAACTCCAAGAACTCGGCCTGCTCAGTGTCCGCGACGGTTTGCGATGGCATCTGATCGAGCCTCGGCAAGGCTCATACGACTGGTCGAGCTTCATTCCGATGCTTCGGGCAGCCCAGTCGTCGGGCATGCAGGTCATCTGGGACCTCATGCACTATGGCTGGCCCGATGACGTCGACATCTGGTCGCCGCAATTCGTCAGCCGCTTTTCGCGTTTCGCGGCGCATGTGGCGAGGATTGTCAAAAGCGAGGCAGACGACATCCCCTTCTACTGCCCGATCAACGAGATTTCCTTCCTTGCCTGGGCTGGAGGCGAGGCCTCATACCTCAATCCGTTCGGAAAGGGGCGCGGTCTTGAGTTGAAGGTGCAGTTGGCGCGCGCCTCGATCGCAGCAATGCAAGAAATCCTCGATTTCGATCCGCGGGCCCGGTTCGTTCATTGCGAGCCGGCGATTGCTATCGTCGCCGATCCGCAGCGGCCGAATGAGCGTATCGTTGCCGAAGCCGCCCGACAGGCGCAGTTCCAGGCATTTGACATGATCTCGGGCGCCATATGGCCGCGGCTCGGCGGCGAACCCAGGCTGCTCGATATCGTCGGGGTCAACTATTACCATAACAATCAGTGGATCCGCGGTGGCTCAACCATCGATGAGCGGCACGCTTCCTACCGACCGTTCCGCACCATCCTCGCCGAAGCCTTCGCGCGCTATGGCCGCCCGGTTGCCGTGACTGAGACTGGACGAGAGGGCGAAAGTCGTGCCGCGTGGTTCGATATGATTGCAGATGAGGTCAACGCTGCCCGCTCGGCGGGCATTCCTGTCGAGGGCATCTGCCTCTATCCGATCATCGATCATATCGGCTGGGACGATGAGCGCGACTGTCCGAGCGGGCTGCTAATGAACCGACTGGAAGGGGGCCGTCGGCCGCTACATCAGCCCCTAGCGGATGCGATCTCGCGCCGCAGTCAGAGTTCCAGAGGTCGGCCCTCTCCATGCTGACTGTCTACGCGCACGCGCCGCCTAGCCTGCAAGAAGATCTGATAGTGACAGATCACCACCGAAGAAACGATCGGCTGAGCCGGAATTGTTTTCTTCGCTGAGGCGAGGAACTGAATGAGCAACAGGCCAAAGACGGAAGAACAGGAACAACTCATCAGTGGCCCCGCTGGGAGGGTTCCTCTGCGCCTGACAGGGGTAGCGAGCTACAGATTGTTGGTACGCAAAGCGACCGGACAGGCGCGGGCTGCCAGGAGCCGGCATCGAGCGAAAAAAGCTTCGTCTGCCCGGAAGCGCTCGTCAGGTTATGATCATGTAGCCTCTGCTGCCAGCTCGATGAGACCGGCTGCCAACTCGGCAGCCTCTGCATCGCCGATCGGAGCCAGCGCGCGCCAGGTGTGGAAACCAATCGCTGCCCAGACCGCGGCATTAACGCGCCTCCGATGCTCCCCCTCAACTGCACTTGTTTCGACCAGGAAGGCATGAACTCTCGACAGATAGCGGGCGAGTCCCCGTCTCGAGGATGGCGCGGAGAGCCGGGCGAAGCTCCGCGTCCCGCAGCACGTTGGCGGTCATCGGCTCTGTCTCTCGATACCATCCGTAAAGTTCACGCAGCGCTAAACGCCGCCGTTTCGCCGGATCTTTGGTGGCCAGCCAAGCGGAAGGGTCTGGCGTGGGATGCAACGCCCGCCAGTGTGCAGAGCAGGCCATGAACAGCGACGCTTCATCTGGGAAGTGGCTATAGACGGTCACCCGTTGAACACCTGCAATGCGGGCAATTTCGTTGATCTGCGTTGCCGCAGGCCCGACTTTTTGATGCAGCCCGACGGTTGCTTCGACGATCCGTCGCTTGGTTTTGGCCGTCTGCTCGGCCCGCTTTTGCTGATCATATTTCCTGGCTGGCATTATTTCACCTTACACGAAGTTAATCGAAGCTTGACAGCCGAATGGTCGAGGCTCAATATCGAATTACACTGTGTAAGATGAAAAGGAAACCGCGATATGGACAACTCGACGAAACCAGTGCTGCGCCCCGACGAAGGCCAATTTGTCCACCTGCTGGCCCTTGGCGTGCGGTTTATGATTGATGGCGAAAGGACGGCAGGAGCGTTCAGCCTCGTCGAGCACCCGCTGCCGCCGCGGGCACTCGGTTCTCCACTCCACACGCACCGCAACGAAGATGAGTTTTCCTACGTCCTTGAAGGCCAGATCGGATTGCAACTGGGTGACGAAACGCTGTTGGCCAAAGCTGGAGATCTTGTTTTCAAACCGCGCGGGATCCCGCATGCGTTCTGGAATGCGGGCGACGAGCCGGCTCGGCTGCTGGAGATCATCTCACCGGCAGGGTTTGAGAACTACTTTCGAGAGCTAGCGCCGCTGCTTGCGGCCAAGAAACGGGACGAGGCAGCCATTGGACAGGTTGTCGCCAAGTACGACCTGGAGATCGATTTTGCGACCATTCCGCTTCTCGCCGAACGGCATGGCCTTCGTCTTGGTAATGCACCTTGATTGCGCACTGCAAAATGAAACTCAGCTACTTCCGCGTCCCGGGGCCCCCTGACCTCAGAGTAGAGGGACGCTTCGCGCCCGAGTATTGACCACGTCCTCGCGCCGAGGTTCCCTAGACGCGGCGGTTTGCGCAACAAGCTGCATGTGCGATAGTAACGCCCGAAAAAAATTTGCGGGCACCTCTTGAAGCGATTTTTGAGCCTTCCCAAATCGATTGCCGTCGAGGCTTCGGCTCGACAAACCGGGCGTCGCAGAGGACGCTGCGGCGCTGCTTGTAACCCATGTTGCTTTACGGAGGATATGGCTATGAGAAGCCCTGAATACGCCCCCCTTTTCCGCTCAACGGTCGGTTTCGACCGTCTTTTCGACATGCTCGAAAACAGTGTGCGGACCGACTGGCCGCCCTACAACATCGAGAAGAAGAGCGAGAACGAGTATCGCATCATCATGGCGGTCGCCGGCTTCAGTCCCGACGAAGTCGAGCTGACCCAGCACGGCCCGGAACTGACGGTGACCGGGCAGAAGAAGCCGGACGAGAATGATCGGCAGATCCTTCACCGTGGCTTGGCGATCGGCAACTTCAAGCAGGCGTTCAAGCTGGCCGATTATGTGAAGGTCGCGAACGCCTCCCTGGATAACGGCCTGCTGGCGATCGAGCTGGCGCGCGAAATCCCCGAGGAAATGAAGCCTCGGCGCATCGCCATCACGTCGGCCGTGCAGCGCCGCCTCGGTTAAGGCACCGGCAAGACAGAACAGATCAGCCAGGACACCAAGCCGCAGCGCAAAGCGGCCTGAGCCCGATCCACCCTCAACACTGCGGTCCGCCTCCCGGTGAGCCGGGAGGCACAGATTGCGGAGAATGGAGATGACAACCTTCCCACCTCGTCAGCTAATCACCAGACCGAACACGCCGGACTCTCACTACGAGTATTCGGCCATCCTGATGACGTTATGAAGGACCGCCGCCTGACCACCGAAGAAAAGCGTGCCTTGCTCGCTTCCTGGGCATCCGACGCCAACGCCGTCCCGCACATACCTTCGCTGCGCCAGCTTCCTGACGGCTCGATCGTCGATGTCGACGAAATCCTTGACGCTCTGAAAGCCTTGGACGCCACCGTAGACGCCACGTCAAGTCGATCGAGCCTGCGGCTCCTATGGCAACGACCTTTCAAGCATCGTCTAGGATCGAAGCATCGCAACTGGACTCGGTTCGGCCGCTGGCCTGGCGACCCGCCTCTCCGTCCGACCCTGCCGAGAGGAGAGCGGAGGTGCTGCGCTCGCGAACCGGAAACGATGTTGGCATAGGTGACCGGCTGGGCCGCGCTCTAATGCGAGCTTTTCAAGCAGCGAGCGCGGCCCATCTTTGCGCGACCACGGGGGATAGGACACCTTTCGTGAGGGACCCGATATTTCAAGCCGAAGGCTTTGCACTGGCGCTCGATCACTAACCAAATTTCTTCCATCGCGCCCGGATGCGGCCCAGCGGCGCTGTCACAGCGTGGCTTAACCAATTCCACTTGCGTCTTTGCGCAACGAGTTGACCTGGTCTCTTGGCTCCTGCATGGACGCCTCAACGCCGGACCGTAACAAATGCAGCTGCTGCTTAAGCGGGGACTGGCGGGCTGCCGGGGCTACCGCCAAAAGGTCTTCAAGCGCCGCACGCAGCCGGCGTGCGATTTGCGGCGAGCCTGAACCGGCCATGCGGATCTCATCGAACGCAAGGTGGACGTAGTCCTCCCACGTCATCGATGGCGCTATCAGACGTACCTCGCCCGCGCTGTCGCGATACTGGCCGTCAGGAAAAGGCCGCGTCGCAAGCTGGCGAAGGCAGTCATGCAGTCGGTCGATCGCCTGAACCGCCGTCGTCGGGTCCTGGAACGGCCCGTCTGACAGCGACCGTTCGCCAATGTCAACGAGCAGTCGAAGACCGTAGGCCATGTCCTGGTCGAGAGTGCGCTCAGGGCCCATTTCGATCGAGCGCAGAGCAGCATCAGCGTCGAGGCGCCCAGTCTGTTCGCAAATCTCAAGCAGAGGGGCGCCAGCTGGCACGAACTCGCCCAAGGATGGCCTAAGTTCGAGGACGCAGTTCGCGTCTTGTGCAACCCGCACCAGCGCGTCGTGGTCCACCCGAGTGACGACCCCGGAGTGGGGGGCGGAAATTATCGATGGATCGGCGTTGTCGCAGGCCGATGATCCTCATGCAGCTTGTCGATCAGTTTGCGGGTGTCCTCACCGACAAGCTCGATCAGCGCAGACACTCTGAGCGCCCGCCCGATGTGGTCGACATACCAGACCAGCACCATGATGCTGACGACCACCAGAACGAACGCGACAACGACCGCCAGGCCTGGAACGACGCCGTCGCCCTCGGTTTGCACCTCGCGGAGCGCCAGCATGGCGTGCGCGAAGGTACCGACAAAGATGCCAATTGCGAGCTGGCTCGGTTTGTCCTGCAGGATCCGCTGGACGATGCGTGGGGAGAATTGGCCCATTGCAAGCTGCACGACCACCATGGTGATGGTCAGCACGAGCGCGGCTAAACTCACCATTGACGCGGCGACTGTTCCCAAAATCTCGATGGCGGCATCGGGCCCTCCACTGATCGATTTGGGAACAAGATCGTAGTTGAATGCTCGGTCGATCGCGATCGTCCCAAACGAGAGCGCCACCCCGGCCATGACGCACATGAGAGGGATAAACCAGAGGCCCGCACGGAACCGAGAAAATGGTCTCAGGAAGCTCAAAAGGGCGGTCCTCCTCGATGAAGCTAGGAGTGCACTGCTCAGCCACACCACGGAATACCGGTGAGCTTCAGCTCATGAGGCAACCAACTCAAGCTGCTACAGTTCCCGCAAGGGAGTAAGGAAGCGGTGAACTGAGTTCGTTCGATACGCATCAACTGGGCCAGGAACCGGCGGAGCCCGCGGCGAACTGGGCGTAGGTGGGAACCCTCAATCGCTCCTTCGGCGTGCGACGGCCGTGGCAGCGCCTGCTCGCCATGTGCGGGTTCAGGAACAATCCCGGACATTGCCAGTTTAGCTCCGCAAAAGGAGCTTCATCATGAATGGCGTGATCTATCTCATCGGCCTCGTGGTCGTGGTGCTGGCGGTCCTTTCGTTTCTTGGCCTTTCCTGAAGGAGAACGACGTGCACGACGATCCGGATATCAACACTCCTAGCAACAGCCTGAAGGCAGCCACCAACGAATTGGCGCGTGGCTATAAGAAGGAAAAGAGCGCCGCCAAAAGAGTTCTTCATGACGCGCAGGACGCCGTCACGCAAAAAGCAAGCGAGGTTGCCACCGAGGCCAAAGACGCCATGCTTGAGCAGGCTGCCGACAAGCAAAAGGACATTGGCGCCAGCCTGGGAGCCTTTGGAGGCGCACTCAGGGCGGCCAGCGACCATCTCGCGAACAGTGACCAGCGCAGCGCTGCAACGATGATGCTGGATGCCGCCGGCGGCCTGGAGCGGCTGTCCAGCTCGTTGCGCTCCAAGCCCATCGAGGAGGTGCTTGGAGAACTCCGCGACTATGGGCGCAACAACACCACCGCGCTGATGGTGGGCTCGGTCGTCGCCGGCTTGGCGCTTGGGCGCTTTCTGAAAAGCACATCAGCGGGCGATGAGAATCTTGAGGCACGCTCCGACAGTGATGAGAGTAGGGACGATCGGACTGCAAGTCGTTGGGAGGGGACTGCGGGCCAGGATGCCGGCCGATCTGAAGGATTTTCGCTAGGCAGCGAGGGTGGTCGATATGACTGACCCGACCACCAGCCGCAGCCTTTCGGACTTGATCTCGGATCTGACCCAGCAGGTCTCGACACTGGTCTACACCGAGAGCCGGCTGCTTCGTGCCGAGCTGTCGGAAAAAATGACACAGATCGGCACCGGCGCCGTTGAAGTGCTGGCCGGGGCCATCTGCCTCTTAGCGGCCTTGCTCGTCCTTCTGCAGGCGCTGGTGATCGCCCTGGCCAAGGCCGGCCTCGGGACCGGATGGGCCTCGCTCCTGGTCGGCCTCGTCGTAGCCGGCGTGGGATTTATCCTGTTGCGCTCCGGAACCGCCAATCTCAACCCCTCGGAACTCGCCCCTGAACGGACTCAAGGTCAGCTGGCAAGCGATGCTCGGGTCATCAAGGAACAAGTGAAATGACTGACAAATCCGCAAGCGAACTTGAACGGGAAGCCGAAACAGCGCGTGCCAAAGTTGCTGACACCGCCGAGTTGATCAGGGACAAGATGTCTCCTGGCCAGCTGATGGATGAATTCACGAGCTACTTCTCAGGTGGCGATGGGTCGATAGCCCTGCGAAACCTTGGCAGCCAGGTGCGGGACAATCCGTTGCCAATCGTGCTCGTCGGAGCCGGGCTGGCGTGGCTGATGTTGGGCTCCTCAGGCCAAACCAACGGCAGCCAGAGCGGCTCGCGGCCGGTCTGGGGTACCGAAAGCGGAAAGGGCCGATCCTCGCTTAGTGACAGTGGCGTGCCAAGCAGCCAGGGACTTGTCGACGCGGTGTCGACCGCAGGTGCGACCGCAAGCGAGCTTGGCAAATCCGCTGCTGACAGCTTGTCGGGCGCAGCCGACTCGGCGGTCGCTTCCTTGGCCAAGATGAGCGGCCAGGGGCGGCAAGCAGCATCAGATCTGTTCAAGCAAGATCCTCTGGTACTGGCAGCTCTTGGCATGGCGGTTGGAACCGCAATCGGAGCAATGTTGCCACAGACCGAGATCGAGAACGAGCAACTCGGATCTTATCGGGATCAGCTGTTGGACAGTGCCGAGGATATGCTCGACAAGGGCGTTGAGGCGGCCAAGGACGTCGCCGGCAAGGCTTACGCGACGGCAAAGAGAGAGGCCGACAGCGAGCGTCTCAAGGGCGGCGACATGACGGTGGCCGAAAAGGTCGGGGAGGTGGTCAAGTCAGTTGCGAAGGAGACCGAGCCGGAAATCCGCGACAGGCTTGGAGGGAAATCCGACAGCTGAGAAAGGAATCGTCCGCCAATTGCGCTGTCAGGAATAATTCGACGTGACGAGTGTGGCGGGAGGCGGGAGATTTCCAGCCACGCTCGACACGCCATTCGACCGTGGCGGTTATTCGGATTTTCGTAAACACCAATTCTCAGGATCCGATCGATGCCAGTTCCTCCGAACGAAGCTGAAGTGATTGCCAGCCTCGCAAGTCAGCACGGCGTTTCGGAAGACGCCGTTATCGTCGTTCTCGACGCGTTGCGCCGTAGCGGTGGAACGATGGCGCAATTCAGCCATCCGGACTTTGGGGGTATGTCGCAATGGTCTTCCGGCATGACCATGGTCGGCGACATGTTCAACGACAGGCTCAAGGCAAAGCTCAACGCCATTGCCGGGGAGCTGTCGTCCTATCTGCGCAACCAGCCGGGCGAGCCGGGCCGCGAAGACACGCATGTCAGCTACCGCTCTACTGGCTCCCCGCATGCCGACTCGTGGTGGCCTGAGGAGCTTGGTCGTCCATCCTCGGCGGGTTCCCAGAACGACATGCGCTATGCGATCTTTCGCGAAAAGCGCCGTCTGGTCATCGACGATCACGGCCAGACGACCATCTACGATACCGGCGACCACCAGATCACCGGGATCTCGCAGGCTCAGAGCGCGGAATCCACTTTGACCTTCGTCAGTCAGCGTGGCTTGGTGCACGTTGCAGATCTGGCTCGGATAGAGACCGCCTAATACGGGCTTCTGAGACTAGCCGGGGATTCGAGGGGCATCTTCTGTCGTGACCGTTCGCTACAAACTTGGTTGTGAGCTCTCATACGAGGTCAAGAAGCCGACGGTTTTCATCTTCAATCTCGAAGTCGCGAGACTCCTGCGCCACCACAATCTGACTGAGCATCTCACGATCACGCCCGACCTGCCGCGCCGGACTTACACTGTTCCCGACGTCCAAAATCGCTATTTCAGCCTCTCGGCGTCGCCCGGGCCACTAGGGGTTCTCTACGAAGCCGAAGTGACCCTTGATGTCTTTCGCGCCGATCCAGCGAAAATCGACGAGACGCCGCTTGGCGAAATCCCTCTCGACATCATGCCCTTTCTCTTGCCCTCGCGGTTTGTTCCATCCGATCGGCTTTCAGCATTCGCATGTCGTGAGTTTGGGGAATTGCCGAAAGGGCATAGCAGGGTCACCGCGATCTGCAACTGGCTCTACGACAATATCGACTACCGGCGCGGCTCCTCGAACCAACAAACGACGGCTGACGAAAGCCTTCTTCTTCGCGCCGGGGTTTGTCGCGACTTTGCCCATCTCGGCATTGCATTCTGCCGCGCCCTCAATATCCCCGCCCGTTTCGTGAGTTGCTACGCGTACGGGCTGGAGCCGCGCGATTTTCACGCCGTCTTCGAGGCCTATCTTGGCGGCCGCTGGTGGCTATTCGACGGGACACGGCAAGCCAATCTCGACGGGCTGGTGCGGATCGGCGTTGGCCGCGATGCCGCCGAGATCGCCTTCGCCTCACCCTTTGGAGAAATCGAGGCAGGACCGGTCAAGATAACGATCGAACATTCAGACGGGTCGGAGGAACTGCCCGGAAGAACGACTGAAGCGATCTCGACGGAGGAACCGGCTCCGAATGCTGGAGCGGACTAACGACGGCTTAGGCATCGTACCCCCTATCCACTAGGCGAAAGTTGAGATCAAGGACGACTATGCACCTCAAAATCTGGTCGCTACTAAAGCAAGCCATCCTTGGTTTCATCAATGACGAAGCGCTCAGCAGAGGAGCGGCGATGGCTTTCTTTGCAGTCACTTCGCTGGCCCCGATCCTGCTCATAGTGGTAGCCATTGCAGGTCTGGTTTTTGGACGCGAAGCAGCGCAATCGGCGTTGGATGACCAGATGCGCGGTGTCATGGGCAACCAAAGTGCGCAGCTCATTCAGTCGGTTACGGCAAGCGCCGCCAATCAAACCTCTGGGAGTTGGGCGGCGGTGATAGGCGTTGTGACCCTCCTAGTAACCGCCTCCGGCGTCTTCGGGGAGATGCAGTCTGCCCTGAACGTCATCTGGAAAGCTGAGCTGAAGGAGATATCGGTTTCGCGTCTCATTTGGGCACGCGCCATAAGCCTGGGGCTAGTGGCGTCGCTTGGCTTCCTGCTGATTGTTTCCCTGGTAGTCAGCACGGCGATCTCAGCCTTTGGTCAGTTCCTCAACGCCTACCTTCCGTTCGCCGAGCTACTTTTGGCCGTGCTCAACGAGCTCATTGCTCTCATCCTGATCGCCGCTCTTTTCGCGGCGATTTACAAGGTTCTGCCAGACCGGCGCCTCAGCTGGCGCGATGTGGCCGTGGGTGCCTTGGTGACAGCGCTCCTTTTCACAATCGGAAAGTCACTGATTGGCTGGTACTTGGGTTCGAGTGCTGTGGCGTCATCGTATGGAGCTGCGAGCGCGCTTATCCTAACCCTCCTCTGGGTCTACTACTCGTCTCTCATCTTCCTGTTCGGCGCCGAAATAACTCGGGCTTACTCGATCAGCCACGGCAGTCACCAGCATCACGCAAAAGAGCTTGCAGCCGACAGCGAGCCCCAGGGTGAAAGTTAGTGTCGACCTCGTGACGGTTCATCGCCTATTGTTTGACGGCCCTGACAGCACACCGACCATTTATGGCTTTTCTGACGACCAGGGGAAGTCGAGGTATTGCTCTCGGGTTTCGTAGCAAATGTTGCCATACATTTTGAGGTACGAATTCCTGCGGGTTTCATCGACATAAACAGACGCAGGATTTAGCCAATCGGCTTCGTAGTCAGCAATGTTTGTGGAAGTGAGCGCGCGGGGTAGAATGTCCACCGCCTGCGGCACGCTTTTGCCTTCCAGCCAATCTGCCGCCTTTTGGCCCAGTGCGTAGGCAAAGACAGGCGAGTTCAGACTGATGCTGGCTTTGTAGGCGCCTCCGTTCTTTTTCAATTCAGCAATGGCATCCGGTTCACCGTCTATTCCCCCAAGAAACTGGTCCGCACGTTCTTTGCCAGCTTCCCTTAGAGCGTCCAAAGCGCCCAGGACCACCGTGTCGGCCCCCAGGACGACGTCCACGTCGGGGTTTGCGAGCAAAATCGTCTTCATCATAGCGAACCCGCCTTCTCTGCTCACCGTCACCGGCGAGATGTCAGCCACAATCGTGACCTCCGGCATGTCCTTCAAGGAATCGCGAATCGCTGCAAAACGAGGCGCCAAGAACTGCAGACTGTCGTGAGTTAGAATGACCACGTTGGCCTTGCCACCTAGCTTGTCCTTGATGTAGGCCGCCGCGGCATCTCCCAACGTCTTTCCAGTCAGGTATTGGGGGGCGTTCAGAATTGTTGTCGCGGGCGGCGGCACGATCGCGGCGATATACCCCCCGGAAGCGATATAGCTTCGCAGGGTAGGCGCGAGTGTTTCCGGATCAACTGGGGCGACCACGACGCCACCTGCTCTGGCAGCCTGAAGCCCCTCGATCTGCGCTATCATCTTGGAGCCATCGTTGTTTGCCAGCTCTACTCGGTACTGCAGGCCGCGGTCCTTGGCGGCCATTTCCAGGCCGCGGCTAACGCCCTGCATAAACTCTCGCGTATTGTCTTGGGCGAAGGCGAGCACTTTCTCGAGGTTTGAAGGCGCTTCACACTTTGGAGCTCCTGGATCGAACGGGGGCAACACCACAGGTTCCGTGATTCCCCGCAGCCCCGTTTGAGCGACAACAGATGCGCTTCCAGCAAACATCATGGAAGTCCAGATAGTGCATATTCTCAACAACCGCATGGCCGAGCCTCCAAAAGCAGCAAACGTCCCTACAGGGTTTGAACGAGACCGGGAAAGGTGAGAGTGAACGTCGTCCCAACATTGGGTGTGGAAGCTAACGAAATCTGCCCGCCCAGATTGCGCACGAGCGCCTGGACGAAAGCCAGGCCGATGCCTTCCCCGGGTTGGTCCCGAGACCCGGACCGGGAGAACATTTCGAAGATGCCTTGCTGCTCTCGCTCTGCAATACCTTGTCCGTTATCTGCAACCTCGACCTGATATCCGTTCTCTTTCATTGCGCTGGTTCGAACCTCTACGCGCAGCGGCCTGGCGAGGGACCGATATTTCACAGCGTTGTCCAGCAGATTTCCGACAATCTGCTCAAGCGACAATCGGTCGCTAATAACCTCTCGAACGCCAATCTCGAATGAGATCGTACCATTCGCCACCGACAGCTGGTGTTTGACAGCGTCAGCGCTGGCTACCACTAGTTTTTCCAGATCAATCCGCTGAAGATCAAGCGAGCGCCTACCTTCCCGCGACAATTTAAGAACCGCGCTGACAAGCGAGTCCATCTTTTTGGCAGATGACCGGATGAAGCCGACGGCTTCCGGAATTTCAGTGGTCACCGTTTCGACAACCTTGTGCCTCACGGATTGCGCGACGTCCCTGTCCGAAGCCGTCGCGATGACTTGTTCCAACTCCTTGGCACTGTTTTCGAGCTCTCCTGCGAAGCCCATGATGTTGACGAGAGGGGCGCGGAGATCGTGCGTGACAATATGGGCGAAGCGCTGGATCTCCTCGTTGGCGCGAGCCAGATCGGATGTACGTTCGGCAACTCTTTCTTCGAGTTCCGCGTTGGCGACTGCGATCTGGTCTCGCGCGCTCAAAAGGTCTCTCGTGTAGCGCTGAGCAGTCGCTGCGGCCATGCCGACCACGGCTATTATGACGATACCACCAAGGATTGACACCCATCTCAGCCCGGCCGCACTTCGGCGCGCTTCTTCCGCCGCCGTGGTGAGGCGGTCATCCGCGGCACGGACAATGCCAGCGAGAAAGACGTTGGCTTCGTCCATCAGCGCCTTGCCGAGATTCTTGTTGAAGAAAGCCAGTGCCTCCTCACGCCGACGGTTGCTCATCAAGGCAATGGAGTTGTCCATCTCAGCGATTTTCTCGCGCACCACGTTTTCAAGATGTTGAGCAGCCGCGGGATTGGACGACTTCAGGTCGTCGATCACGCCTGCCAACCGTCGTTGCACTAGCGTCTTCGCCGTGTCGTACGGTGCCAGATAGATCTGATTTCCCGTAACCAGGAAGCCGCGCTGACTTGATTCGGCGGCCTGAATTGCGCTCCGTAGCTCGACGGCTGCCGAGCGGGCGTCACGGGCTGCTACAACTCGCGCAAAATAGGTTTGTGCCTTTTCGTTAAGCCAGAAAGTTGTTCCGACGATTGCTAAAAGCGCGCCAAGGCCGATCAGAAGGAAAATCGTGGTTCTTCGGGCAAAGGAAAAACTGATGGCCATCCAGCACTGATACGGCACTTCCCGGTCTACCTCCAGCCGAGCTTGAACGCCCCAGCCCCAAGAACCGTAACCGGACCGAACCCCATGCGCTGACCGTCCGCATCGTACCGGCCTAAACCGGCTCAAGCTTATGATTGTCTCGCCTCGGTCGATGCCCGGCACCAAACCGCCGCCTCAGCTTCCCGGACGGCCGTCGGGCCTTTCTCCAACCGCGTTTCGGCCATGCCGATCCAAAGCGCGACGGCGAGCTGGCCAGTGTGCCCAATGGAAAGGCTTTCAGCAAAAGATCGATCTAGGACCGAACCGAGAGCCGAACCAGGAGCGTTCCCATAACCGCCGCGCCATCCGCGTATGGTCGTGCTCTCTCCTCAGGACGATTTGAAGCGATCGATCAGTGCGATTTCACAGAGGAGGATATTGGGCTCCTCTATGAGGCGCGACACTGGATACTAGAGCCGCTCATGTCGCCTTCCACCGACTTCAGACAGCGGGAGCGGCTGATCAAGCAGCTTGCGAAGGTCTTAGCGGCGATCCACCATCAAACTGACCGACTTAAGGCCAGGAAGGCCGAGGAATAGCTCGCAGCCGACCCCGTGGATAAGCCGACGGCCTTACTACTGTTTTGCCGGTGGCGCCTAGCGAACACTTTCAATCGTCCAGAAATTGCTGCCGCCATGTTGTTCGCGTGAGGCGGTCTACGAGACAATCATCCTCGCCGAAAAAGCGCCGCCTCTCAGGAACAAATCCAAGACGCTGGTAGAATTTTTGCGCGCGCACGTTGCTTGCGAGAGGGTCGATGATGAAGGCTGTCACACCGGGATCCGCAAAACAGATTTGGAAGGCCCGACGCATCATCGTCTGGCCATAACCCTTGCCGAGGTCATTTGCAGCACCGATCCAGATGTCGATAGCTCGGAGATTGGGCTCACACTCGCCCCAGTAGTGCGTCTGTTCGGTTCGGGGATCGATGATTTGCATCGCCCCAATGGGCCGGCCGCTGAGTTCAGCCACAAGGTCGACACGCACCAACTCGTCCGGCCAATAGTGCTCATCGCCGTACGCCTTGGTCTTCATCGGCGATGGTCAGTGATCAAGCAGCACTGCAAGGCCATGGGTTTGAATTGCCGGCCTCCTCTTGTGCCTTGACGCCCACCCAGAACACATGCAGAACCAGTACCTCTTATGACTTATAACGATTGTGGACGGTTCCGGAACGATGCGCGACCAGAACGCGAAACCTGTGCCAGAAGAGTACACTCAGAAGTTGGAGGCCGCACTCTTTGAGATGCATCATCGAGCGACGGCCGCCGAAGCCGAAACAGAGCGCCTCAAACGCGTGATCCGGTCTGCGCTCGTCGCGATAGATCGGCAGAACTGGCGCGCTTGTGAGGCGATGCTGTCGGAGGCGATTGGATGAGCAACCTTTGGAAGGTGAGGCCCGATCACGGTCTGGAAATTGAGCCGAGCGAAACCGCATGGGGCAAGCGGAATGGCGTTAATTCCAAGCACCCCTTTATCGCTCACCCCGATAGTCTGAAAACGAGAGAGGATATCTTGTACTTCGCTACCACCGTCATCCTGAGAGAACGCTGGATTACTAAGGAGTTGGAGCTGGAGTTTATCAAGAAAGCGCTGAGCTTGAATGCCGAGCGGTAAGGGAGTGGTGGTGGAGGTGGCTTGGTGCTGGAACCGTCGCTGCGAAGCTGGGGACCAACGGGTGCGATCCCGTCGCCTCCACCGACCTCACCTTAGGCACCGTTAGTCCCTGCTGTCCAGTAGGGCGGCTAGCGGCTGTGTAGGCGCTCCTGCATTACCCCTTCCCTTTGCGTGGCGACTTCGCGCCAGGGGAAGCGGCTCTCCGGGGATAAAAGAAAGCCCGTGCAGTGAAGGAGCTTGACGCTGCACGGGCTGGTCATTTAGCGGGTTAACTCTGTACGGCACCCGTCATCAACCGAAATCGATGACATCAGTACAGAGCGTTAACCATCTCGCACATCCCCCGATGGACTGGGCAGGCTACTCCTCTTTGTCGCTTACCCTGTCAGAGAAGGCTGGTTCAGATCATTCTTGCTGCGCTTTTCGGCAGTGCCGTGTTTGGCTGGCTTTTCCAAGCGCCTGGACCATAGGGTGCGTCAGCGCCGTTGTGAGGCGTGCGCCGACCTAGCGGCGCTTCGGGTCAGTTTCCTCGCGCTCGATGCGGATCGAGGCCGCGATTGCGTCATAGAGCTGAGCAACTGTGATTTCTGCTGCTGCAGATTCGATCACGCCAATGGCCTCGACGATGCTGTCGATGATTGATTGATCCATAGCGAGCAGCTTGTCGCGGCTTGGAATAGTCTTCATCGCTTTGGTCTTCCGAAGTGGCAGGATCCAAAGAGTGCACCAGGCGCCGGCAGAATCGGGTTCAGACGGGGCAGAAGCTGGCCCCAAATAGCCCGCTTCCACGCGCGACAGCGGCTACAATGCGCGCCTTGTCATGTAGCGCGAATAGTAGTCATCGATTTCGCGGGTATATTCAGGGTCGTCCCACCGACCATAGTCATCGTCCGTGTAGCGAGGACCTCCTTTTAGAGCCTCCTTGCCGATATCGACGACATAGCCACCCTGGTCAACATCGTAGGTCAGTGCCGACCAAGGCAGCGGACTATACTCTTCGCCAATGCCGAGAAATCCACCGAACGACATGACCGCATAGGCGACATCGCCTGACAGCTTGTCGATCATGACATCGTAGATCATGCCGAGGTTGTCACCCTGGCTGTTATAGACGTTGGTCCCGTTCACTTTGCTGGCAGCGATGAGGTTGCCAGTTTCGTCAGTAGCAACCGCTGGGGTGCTCGTGGTCATTGTGGCTCTGGCCATCTCAGATCTCCTTCCTGATCTGGCTACAACCGACCATGCGACCCGACGTTCCTCGATCTTGAAGATTAGCTTGCGTGTCAGCATGGGGCCGACGCAGCGTTGGACAGGCTCACTGCATGGCTATTTCTCTCCGAGTGCAGCCTTGAGTTCCGTGAGCTTTTGCATGCAGCCGGCCTCATCGCCAGCCTTTGCCATATCGCTCGCCTCCTTCATCATCTGAGCCGGATCCTTGGCGTCCTTCTGGCCGGTAACCTCTTTTTGGTGGGAAGTGGTCGCTTCAACACCCTCGCTCGTCGACGCCGTGGTTTCTGTATCGGTGGCCGTCTTTTTTGCCGACTTGTCACCCGACAGCACTTGTTGCTGATGCTTCGTTGGTTCCATTCCGGACGGGTCGGTGCTGGCACCGGTCTCCGCCGTGACAACCGAAGCCTCCATCATGGCCAAGTCGTCGGCGCAGCCAGCCCATGTCGGGCCCGATGCTAGACCGACCATGGCAGCAGTTGCCAGAAGCAGCTTCATTGGATTTCCTCCGCGGTTACGTACCCTCCGTGGAACCGACGGTAAGAGATGGGGTTCCTGATCTCCCTGAAAAGTTGCAATTTTCGTAGATACAACGAAAACGGCAGAGCCATGAACAGCACTGTTGAAAAATGGACCGGTGCTCCATGTATTTGGACAGGAGAAGACCTCGCTATGCCAGACATTCGCGGTGGGTGCCTTTGCGGAGCTTTTCGATATGGCGTCGAGAAGATCGACCGCGTTCACTACTGCCATTGCGACATGTGCCGCCGGGCAACCGGAAGTGCGTTTGCTGTGCTCGCGTGGGTGGCCGCCGACGATGTCAACTGGACAAAGGGGCCCCGACTTGGCGTCGGTCTTCTTCAATAGCAAGGAGGGAGCACTGCCGAGCGTGCGGAACGCCGTTGGCCCTGGTCTATCACCAGAACCCGTTTGAGACTGGCCTTCACGTCGGTTCGCTGGATGAGCCCGAGCGATTCGAGACGCAGTACAACTACGGATCAGAGTCACGCCTTCCATGGGTGACGTGCGGACGGACCTTCCAGACCGTCAGACCGAAGAGCGCTGGTAGCAATGTTCTCGCTAAAGGCATTGAACAAAGCTCAGCTTGTCGCAACCAACCGCGCATCGCCCTGCTTGAAGCTGTGCGGAGCAGATCGAGCAAGCGCGCGCCAGGGCATCAACGGCGCTGAGGCGAGGGCCGCGCTGCCGGCGAGGAAATGTCGACGGTTCAAGAGATGGAGCAGTTCTTCGGTCTCAATTGTCACGGCAAGTTCCCTCCGGCCGGAGCCCGCGGACGCAAACCGGAGTAGATCACAAAAGTGGGCACGCCGCCGCGTCGCCGTGCGTCCGTACACTGTTTCTATTTCCGGGGTCTCTTGCGGGGAGGCCCAGCTGGGGTCGCCTTAGCAAGTGACGTATTTAGGTCAGCGACCTCGGCCGCTTCCGCCTTTGCGGCCTCTTCGGCTTTGGCCTTTTCTCTCCCGGCCTTTGCCTGAAGTCGCTCAGCGCGAAGTTCCTCAACCGGCTTTGGGGTGTGAGTGATAACCCGTGCGATCCAACGCCAGATGGAGAAGGCCATTCCGCGTGTTCCTTAGAGATTAAAGCGAGCTTCCCGCGCTCGTTGCGATGGTAACCTCCGGCATTAACGGCGTAGCTCTGATTCAGTTGCCGCCAAACGAGGCGCCCCGGGCTCAAACGCGTGCCAAACATCGCTATGGTTCGCCTCCTCCATCTAGACCCGCAAGTAAATGATCAGTGCGGTCGGTGGGCGAGTCATTTCGGTGATAGTCTTCCTCGCAAATTGCGTCTCACAATGTGCAATTTACGATACGCTCCATTGACACGCCTCAAATAACGGCTCATAACTCCAGTCTCACAACGTCTAGGGAATTGAGTGAGCCATGACGCAGTTGGCCTACATTAGGGTGTCTTCGGTTGGGCAGTCTCTTGACGTTCAGCGGGACAAGGTTCTTGCGGCAGGGTTAGAGCCCAAGAACGTCTTCGAAGAGAAGCGGTCCGGCCTGGACACCGGTCGGCCTGAGCTGAAATCGTGTCTGCGGGCGCTACGGAAAGGCGACTCGTTGGTGATCACCAAGATCGATCGCCTGGCGAGGTCCGCCGTCGATCTCCTGAACATCGTAAAGCAACTGGAGAAGGATGGCGTTTCGCTTCGAGTCCTCGACCAAGCTATCGACAGTGGCACGCCTGCGGGCAGAGCCCTTCTCCAGATGCTGGCTGTCTTTGCCGAGTTTGAAACCGCCATCCGCATGGAGCGACAGATGGATGGTATCGCCAAAGCAAAGGCTAAAGGGGTGCGGTTCGGTCGACGCCCAAAGACCACGCCTGAGAAGGTATTGCAGATCCGGCTCATGAGGGAAACCATGACGGTGCCCCAGATCATGAGCGCAACCGGTCTTAGCAAAGCTTCTATCTATCGAGCTCTCGCTTGAGGTGCGCTGCCGATCGCTCGCGCCGCCATTCGCGGGCTGCTATATAGCAGGGCACCTGCCAATATAGTTGGAGCCGCTCTTCTGGCTGTACCAGCAGTAACCGTTGCGGCCCTTTACCTTTCCGATGAGCGATCCTCGATGCTGGCCTATCGGCACGCGGTCAGGTTTCAGGTGGCCATTTTCTCGATGATCGCGCGTGTCGATCTTGCCAGGCAGGGGATCAATGATCTCGGTGCCTTCTAAGAGGGATGGAAGAAGTGGCGCGAAATCTGTCAACGCCGCGAGTCCACCGATAGCCGCTATGAGGCCGGTCACAACCTTGACTTTAAACCAGAAGTCTCTTGGCTCGCTCATGAACAACACCATATCGCCGCTTCAGCTGGCGCAATATGCGATTGTTCACACAGGCGAGAACGCCCACCGAGGCGCACTACATCCTCGGTGGGCTCAGTGAAGCCGGGCGGGGTAGCATGTGGTCTTCAAGCGCCTGCGCCACCGGCTTCTCTCGGAAGTCGGTCGCGTCGCCTCCCAAACGCGAGCCGAACTCCGAAATGAAGGCCCACCAACGGAGCCGGTGGGCAGCACCCAGTGCGAAGGGACTGGAACAGCGGGTGCTCCAGACAACAAGCACCGAGGAAGCCAGTTCCTTGAATGAACCAAAGACAGACCGTTTGCTTGCCGGGCGTGGACCATTGGCCAATAGTGAGCGCGGCCATTGGTCCTAGCCTCGCAGGACACCAAGCAAATCGCTTTATAAACAAGATTAAAATTGATGATTCCGGAAACTCAGTGAGGCTCTTTTTTCAACTAACGGCTACGCATACTGCGCACTACCGAAACGGGGTGAGCTTGGTCAGTATCGCCGTAAGCCTTCCCAGCGCACCGCTCTCTTTCGCCACAGGCTCACTGAGCGGCCTCGTCCGGCAGCGGGGCCGGTTCCACGGCGTTGTCGCCCGTCCGATGGATCCTTGGGCTTGTCAGGCATGGCTCACCTCGAGGAAAGCGCATCGCTACCAATCTAGGCTCGATGCACGTCTCTCTATGTCAGCCTCTTGGGTCTCAATTCGGCAACCGATAGTGAAGGGCGTGATTGACGATGAAGTCGGTTAGCCTGTCGTCGTTGAACGGACAGTCTGGAACGGCTTTCCGCACCGCCTTCAGGCATTCGCTTATCGAGACTGGCTGCTCTCCAGCGCTGTTAATGCAATCGTCGATGGCGACAACGATTGCGACCGCTTGATCGTCCTCTGCCATTCAGCACGCTTAGTACACGGTCAACAGGCTTGTTAAGACCCTATCGGTGGCAAGGGGTCAGCTCGAAGGCCCTACAAAGCGACCGAGTCCGAGCTCGCCCGGAACCGTTCGGCGCCTACCGCCTTTCCTGCCAAAGGTTACTTGATGTCGCTGACGCACGCTCTCCTCCTCGCAACCTTTGGCGGAATTATCCTTCTCACGGCTTGGCTGCCGATGTTCCTCAAGCGGCTGCCGATCTCGCTGCCTATGGTCTGCATCCTGATCGGCATGCTGCTCGGCTGGCTGCCGATCTCTCCGCTCTCCGGGATCAACCCACTCGAGGACCGATTGCTCACCGAGCGTTTGACGGAGTTCGTAGTCATCGTTGCTCTGATGGGAGCCGGGCTCAAGCTTGATCGGCCATTGAGTTGGCGTGGCTGGGAGCCGTCTTGGCGACTGTTGTTCATCGCCATGCCACTGACAATCGCCGGCATTGCGCTGCTCGGCTGGGGAGTTCTCGGTCTTACGTTTCCCGCTGCCCTGCTTCTCGGAGCCGCCTTGGCACCGACCGATCCCGTGCTCGCCAGCGACGTGCAGGTCGGGCCGCCGCAGTCAGGCGAGGAAGGCGAGGTTCGCTTTGCACTCACCTCCGAGGCCGGTCTCAATGACGGTGCGGCCTTTCCTTTCGTCTATCTGGCCATCGCCCTGGCTGTCGCCGGCGAAATGCATCCAGGATTGCTCGTCGAATGGTTCGCCATCGACGTGCTTTGGCGGGTTGGGGCAGGTCTGGTGATCGGCTGGCTGGGCGGGAAGGTCATGGGATATCTCACCTTCCATTTGCCAGGCGGCACAGGGCTGTCAGAGACGCGCGAAGGCTTGGTTGCCCTTGGCATCACCTGTCTCTGCTACGGCTCGACCGAGTTGCTTCACGGATATGGCTTCCTGGCAGTCTTCGTTGCCGCACTCGCCATGCGATCTGTCGAGCGCCGCCATGACTATCACACCCAGCTCCATGACTTCTCGGAGCAGATCGAGCGGTTGGTGATGATGATCCTTCTCGTGTGTTTCGGTGCCGCTATCGCCGAGGGCTCAATTTTCACCCATCTCACCTGGCAGGTAGCTGCGGTCGCTGCGGTGACGCTGTTTTTCGTCAGGCCCGTCGCCGCTGGGGTAAGCTTGATCGGGCTGGCGGCATCACGCCCCGAGAAAGCTGCGATCAGCTTCTTTGGCATCCGCGGGCTTGGATCCTTCTACTATCTCGCCTTTGCACTGGGTCAGGCAAAGTTTGGTGATCCGCAAACTCTGTGGGTGACGGTCTCCTTCATTGTGCTGGTCTCGATTGTCCTACACGGATCACTGGTCACGCCAGCGATGCGGCACGTGGACTCTAACTGAAAATCGTCGACTGGGGTCCAGAAGGGATGGCCGAAAGCTGTTCCAAAGCTCGCGCGGGACGAGCGGATTTGTTGGGGTTCGCCTAGTCGAGCGGTGCACCGGGTAGCTGACTACCGCCTCGCGTCGATTAGCACACTACGCATGCGCCCTTCGATGAGACACCGGACGAACATGGCGCGCCTCTCTGCGAAGTCTGGTCCCATGATGATCTGGTTGGCATCCCGCTGCTCGGCAGTTATCTCCTGCCGCGCAGCAGCTCTTTGCTTGGCGTGCTCGATGACCGCTTCGGTTTCGTCAACGACAGAGAAGGTGAAGCCGACAGCGAAGTGATCTGCCAGGTCCTCAGCCCTGACAAGGAAACTCGCGCCTTCGTCACGAGCCCAGGGTAGTGGATAGAGCGCGCCCTGATCTCCAGCGAGCACCACCTCGGTCCAAATGAACCGGCCTCCTGGTTTCAGCACCCGATGGACCTCCCTGATCACTCCCGGCTTGTCGCTGAGGTTCATGCCAACATAAAAGCAGGTCGCGGCATCAAAGCTGGCATCCTCGAAAGGTAGTTTGACGGCATCGATCTCGCGGAATTCAACGAGGTCCGACAGCCCGCAAGCTTCAGTCAGCTGCGAGGAGGCGGCCACAAACTGCGGCGTCACGTCCACCCCAGTGACATGGCAGCCGAAGGTGTGGGCCATGTATCGGGCCGGACCACCAATCCCACTCCCGATGTCAAGAACATGGTCCAATGCTCCTGGCGAGAGGCGAGCGGCGTGCTCCCTGGTGGCAACCAGTTCACGCCCGTGTAGCTGATCGAAGCGGAAGAGGTCGGGAGCCTTAAGCCGAAAATCCGGACTCTCAGAACCGGGGATGGCAGCCAGAACGCGTTCAACAATGCCGGTGCTGCCATAGTGCTGTGATACTGCTTCCATCCGAACCCCACCGTCTTCCAGCCGGGATTGGCCGGTAGGACAATTCTTCGCGCGCGAGGGAGGTCGTGGCAAGTATGTTGCCTGAATCAGGTTGGCAGCATTGCACGCCAGCCTGGCCTCCAATAGCGCCAAGTGAAGCCGATAGCTGGAAGCTATGCTGACCAAATTCCGCCGTGGCGGTACGCTAGTTCAGCGGCATGAAACGGCGCAACTTCCTCTCGCTGACAGGGCTGCTTGCACTCAGCTCGCACGGTTTCGCGCAACGCTCTCTGCCAGCCTTCGAGGCCACGCCGCCGAACTTGGATGCTGTTCTCGAACGCGCCGCCGAGCTGAGCTCACTCAAGGCGGTGATTGTCTCGCGAGACGGTGTCATCGTCGGAGAGCGGGGCTATCGCGGTCATTCCGTGGCTAGTGCGACAAACATCAAGTCGGCGTCCAAAGCCATCGTCTCAGCCTTGGTTGGGATCGCCATAGAGAAGGGCCTTTTGGAAGGGCCAAGCCAAAAAATCGCACCTCTGCTTTCCGACTCGCTTCCACCGAATGCCGATCCGCGACTTCAGGAAATCACCGTCGGTCATCTGCTCTCGATGCAAGCGGGCTTGGAGCGCACATCGGGGCCGAATTACGGGCGATGGGTTTCAAGTGGCAACTGGGTTCGGGCGGCGCTTGCCCAGCCCTTTGTCGACCAGCCAGGCGGTCGCATGCTATATTCCACCGGTTCGACCCATCTTCTCTCGGCGATTCTAACGCGGCAGAGCGGCCGCTCCACGCGAGCGCTTGCCGGCGAATGGCTGGGGGCGCTTAAGACCTTCAAAATTGGCAGCTGGGAACGCGACCCGCAAGGCATCTATCTCGGTGGCAATCAGATGGCGATGAGCACGCGGTCGCTGCTGGCGTTCGGAGAACTGTATCGAAACCGCGGGCGAACTGCCGACGGCCTGCAACTTATTCCGGCCGACTGGATCGAGCAGTCGTGGACGTTGCGCACCCACTCCCAATTCAACGGCGACGGCTACGGCTACGGATGGTTTCTGCGCGAACTCGGCGGCGAGGACATACGCTATGCCTGGGGGTATGGGGGTCAGATGCTGTACGTGGTGCCGAAACGCGGGTTGAGTGTCGCCATGACCTCGGACGAGAACAGTCCATCAGCAAGGTCTGGCTACCGGGACCAACTCCACGGCCTACTCTCTGACATCATGGTGACGATCTAGAGGACGTTCGTGGCGAATTCCTGCCTCGGATCGAGGACCGCCCGGAACAGCCCTCCGTTGGCCGCTGGTGACGAACTTCCCTTTACCTTCGAAATGCCGAGCAGCCAATAGATGGCGGCGCTCGATCGAGCGATCCCCTCGTGATGCGACCGAGCGCCGGTCGGCGGTAAGAACGGATCGCACCGCCAACAGCTGAAATTTTCACGTGATTCTGTTAACGGAGCCTTCGCCGTGGAAACGTCGCCGCCTTGTGATACGACCACAGCGGGCCAGGACGTGGAGACACGGAACAGCGGCGGGCAGTGGTATGGCCTGCCAGTAGTGCAATACAAGCGCGTGCTAGGGACCACTGCTCGCCCCGCAAGCTCCCGCGCGGACTTGCTCGCATAGCCTACTCCCAATCTCAGTCGCCAAAAAGTAGTTCTTTGTCATCGAGGCGCCGACTACCCTTTAGCTCTCATCGCCCTACCTCACCAATGTCCGAGGACGGTTAGCTTCGGACAGGGTCCGGCGTGATCGGTTGCTCCATCCAGAGAGCCATCTTACGCCGGGCCTTTAGACGGGACGTAGCAACGACACTTCCCTCCGAAGACCACTTCGACGATCGCTTGAGCGGCCATAAATCTCCGGCAGTCCACGGCTTCCGATGGGTCGCGTTATCGATAAGTTGTTCGCTCGCTCTTGTTGTGACGATGCTCCATGTCTCAGGCGGGGGAGCAGCTTAAGAAGTGGCCCTGACGAGTCTCTGGAACAACCAGGCAGTGGCAGCGGTTCGGCCGGGTGAGGGCAAGCCCGGTACGGCAGGTTAGGGCAAGTCCGGCAAGGATTTGAGAGGTCGACGTGATACGAACTTCGCTAGCCATGGCCGCTCTGATGTTGCAGCTTGCTCAGGCCTTTGCACAAGACTGGACACCGTTCGGCATCAGAAGGTTTGGTTTCATCGTCGATATTCCGCCGGGCTTCACGTACGTGAGGAGGGTTAGCGAAGAGCGTCAGGAGGGCGCGGCATTTCGCAATGCCGACGGCGACGCCATCGTAATCTGGGGCATCGCCCTCGACATTCGCGATTTCCGAGACAACGTCGAAGCGCTGATGGGTCAACACGAGGGCGAGGGCTGGGATATCACCTACCAGCGTATCACTTCCAAATGGGCGGCCTACTCAGGCATCAAGAACGGCCTTATCAGGTACGTCAAAGCCATAACTGTTTGCGAGGACCGCGTGGCGTTCTTCCTCATCGACTACGACCAGGGTCTCAAGCGAGACTATGACCCGGTCGTCACGCAAATGGAGAAGTCGCTCAAGCGGGAAGGTTGCTAGGCAGGCGGACGGGGAAGGGTTGAGGCGCGTTCTGGCCGGGGGTGGGGATCATCCGGGTCCGCAACGGCCCATGCCATTCTTGAAAAGCGGTAGAGGCCGACAGTCTGGTTCCGGGAAGTGCCCTCGGGCCTACCTGGCCGAGAGTGACAGTCTTCTAGGGTGGCCGGGGGCCGATTGTACTAGCCCACGCCCACCTCAAGAGTTCTCGAAATGGGGACCGGCCCTGAGAGTGACATGTTGGCCAAAGAGGTGGCCGGTCCCACGCGCTCGCGACGGCGCGGCATAAAAACTGCGAGATGGCCTCAAGGTTCCCTCGCGGCGCACCCTAGGCTTGGTGGCAGCTGTACGCCGGCCCGCTAGTCCGCGAGCCAGGGTTAGGGACCGCACTGCCGATAGATGAGGCGATCAGGGCGTTGCGAGGGCAACGCGGAGCGATCGTGATGGTAGGCCTTGAGCATATCCTGGAGGAGGCGGCGAACATTTGGGGTGGGCACGATCAACCGCCGCCTGGCGCGCGCTCGCTCCTGCCCGAGGAACTCGGTGCGAACCCCGCAAGGCATGTTCGAGAAGGCTTCACCTCAGCTGTGTCGCCAAATTAAAGAATAGCTCCAAAGAAGATCCGGCGGCGAGCAAGAGCCCGACCCTGGTACGCAGGGCCGGGCTATACCCTCCTGGCCTCAGTCGATGATGTGCACGACCTTACGGGAGCTAGGGTCGATTAGCGCCGTCCGGCCGTCGATGACGACGTATTGATATTTGTTGGGCAAGGTGTTGTCGGCAAGTTCACCCGGCTTAAAGATATCCGGGATCAGTGCCCCGACTACGAGTTCAAAGTTGGACGGACGCTCGACAACGACCGGGTTAGTTTTCACATATTCGCGGACTACGGTTTCCTGTTCGGGAGTTATCACGACAGTCTGTGCAGCCGCAAAAGCGGTTCCTGCAAGAAAGATGGTCGCGGCAATCGTGCTTCGGAAAGTCATCTGTGCCTCCTGCCTATTTTGACAAGGACTAACACCCCTTCGGTGGTAACGGTTCCGCAAGGGCCATCTAGCGTGCTCATAAAGTTAACAGCATGACGCCGACCGACATGAGGTTGTGGATGGCGTCCTACGGTCTCGCAGTGAAGACGTCACCCCATGATATCCGGACCTGGGCCACGGATGGCGGCGAAGCCGTCTGGGCGGTCGGCACCCGTCGCTGGCATCTGAAGGGAGAAACGGTGACGGCGGAGACCTCAGGGGTCGCCATGCGAGAGTAAAATGGCGAACGCACCTCCCCTCGCCGGTGGGCGCCGTGGTGCTTGGCCACCTTGGCCCGGAACAATCCGAACGCCTTTCTGGGCGGACCAGTTGCGCCAAATGATCCCGCGGGAGATGAACGTGCCGCGGTTCTACTTCGACACATTCGATGGACAGGAATGGATCCGCGACGAGGCCGGGGTGGAATGCCCGACAAGCGAGATGGCGATCAAAGAGGCCCAGGAAACGCTTCCCGAGATCGTCCAGGAAGAGTGGCCGAGCGGACAAGCGCCAACCATTTGGGTCCGCATCAAGCGGCGTCAAGGGACCAGTGAACCGCACTAGGGGGTGCGCCCCCCCTTTTAGCCAGCGCGGAGAATTGCCTAGACGGGCCGACGGCTTGGTACAACTCGATCGGCATAAACCGGGTGAACTACCCCGGAACGGCCTCCTAGCCAGCCGGCGATCGCTCCGAGCACTAATGCCACAAATGCCGACAAGGCGCCCGTGGAGGCTGCTGATGCAGCGGTGTCGGCCGCCTCGGTTGCTCTCTGCTGTGCGGCCGCAAGCGTATCGCGATATTGCTTTTCCATAGCAGCCACCTGCTGCGTGGCCTCTTCGACCGGGATGCCACGCGCCCGGGCCAGGGCCTGCGCGGCCTGCTCACGGGCCGAGCCGGCATCCGCCTCAGAACTGATCATGAGTTTGCGAACGGCATTGACTGCGGAGGCATTCAGCGCTTCGGGATCGGTGCCGCTCGCCCGAACCTGCGATTCAATCGCCTCGAGAGGGTTTGCATCTTCCACCATAGGGGCTGCAACTTGAGCAACGGTACTGCCGACGCCTCCAACGACGCTGGCAACGCCAGAGAACACGCCGCCGACAATCGCCCCGACGGTGCTGGTAAGAAACCACAGGACCAACAAAGTCGTCAGAGCCCACGTGGTCAGGCCGTGCAGGGCACCTGTCGTTGGTACTGTCTTACCCGAGAGCCGTGCGGCGATATAGCCGCCGACGAAGGCCGCGACAATGCCGCTCAGCATGTACCAAATGCCGGCAGCGATCGAGAACGTCGAAGCCGCCGGGTTGTCACTGGTACCGGGATCCAATGTGGCAATCCCGATTCCGGCGCCAAGCATGGTAAGAAGCACTTGCATCGTAAGAGCGACCACGACACCGGCGAGAATGGCACCCCAACTCACTCGGTTCTGGAGGATGTTTCGGACCTCCTCCGTCTGCGTCGGAGAGCTAGGATCGGGCGCTAGATAGGTCGGATCGGTCATGGTCTGTTCCTTCCGTAACCCGCTGGAATTAGAAGCTTCAGATTGAGAGATTGTTCCTGAGAGATTGACGCAATCAGGCGTTGCGTACCATGATCGTCACTTCTATTCATGGCTGACCTGCGGCCGAGGCTCACCATCTTGGCAACAATGCCGCTGAGGCGCCGCTCGATCATTCTCATTGGGCTTGCGCGAGCATTCTAGCCGGGCGGCAGCGGGCTTTCGGCGTACTGCTGGACTATACGCGTCCCTGCTCGTTCGAATACAGCCTTGGAGGAGCGCTCGCCGAGTTCCTCCAGCAGACGCAAGCGCGCGCGTCCGAGCCGGCTCTTAATCGTCCCCACTGCGCAGCCGCAAATTTCTGCCGCTTCTTCGTAGGAGATGCCCAAAAGCCCGACCATGACGAGGACCTCTCGCTGCCCCTGAGGCAGCCTTCGGATCGCGGCGTCCACCTCCAAACTGCGGATACGCCATTCCTGGGAAGGCTCGGCAACCGGACGAGAAGAAGCGCAATCGAGCAACCCCGGCATTTCCCTCTGATAGGTTTTGACACGCGTATAGAACGTATTGCGCATGATGGTGAAAAGCCAAGACTTCAGTCGCGTGCCCGGCTCGAACGTGCCGATATTCGCAATTGCCTTGGTCAAGGTTTCCTGGACCAGATCATCGGCATCGCATGGATGGCGATGCATCGTCCGAGCAAAAGCTCGCAACGCTGGAATGAGTTTGACGATGGAATCCTTGATGCCGCCCTGAGGGTCGGGCGATTGCTGAGTCAAAATAGCGCTCCGGGCGGCCAAATTGCCGAAAAGTTTCCCTCAAGGCTCCTCATAGAGGGCGCAGAGGCACGACGCATTTAAGAAAGATGGACGTGGGGCGATCGTTAGACCAAAGGCGGCCGAACGCAGAGGCGGATCCTGACGATCAAAAGAGCCTCGAAATTTCGCAGTCGTCGCGCCTGCCTTGAACGCTCTGGGCACAGCCGGGCTGGGCTTGCTTACGGACGGAGAAAACAACGGCAAAGGGAGCTGTGCCTAGCGTTCCGGGCTGCCGTGCCCTTCCATAATCTGCCCTTCCAGAAGGCCAAACTTTTCGATGTCGTCAATCTCCTCCATTTCGATTCTGGAGACGCCCGTGCGGTCGTCGACGGCCACCGACTTCGCGGCCTCCTTATCTTCAATGCCAACTAGGAAAATGTGCAGATGATCGTTGTGAATGAACTTCACTCGCCAGCCCTTAAGCATCGATCGTTCCTCCGCGGGCCATGGAGTTCGCATCGGCCCAACAAAGAAACTGAGCCTGCGGACCAACGTTCCATTGCTGTCGGACTTGGCGAGGAGTACCATTTCTTCGGGCACCCGCCCCTCGCCCATGCCCCGATGGAAGGTGCCCGCACCCGGCGGCCCTGGGCCAAAACCTTGGGCCGCTCTAGTGAGTTTCCGGCCCTTCCCCGCTAGGCACCGTCGTTCGTTGACTTGGACGGCGTCGCGACAAATTTGAGGATTGTTATGAGCAATGCTGAGTACTTCAGCACTTTCGCGCACATAGGGCTCCCCTTCCTGCTGGGGTTATGGGCGTTGGTGTTAGCCTATGAAAGGCGCTGGCGAGACACGCCCGTTTCCATTGGCATTGGCCTTCTCTGCGCCGTTTCGATGGCCCATCATTTCATCTAGGAGCCTTTCTGTCGGCCCCCAGGACACATCGCGTGCCGCCCGTCACTCCTGTTCGCGCCAGTCCCGCAGTGTCGCATGGCGCAACGGCGCCTCGCCGCGCAAATAACGGACGCGACCAACGATGCCGGGCCTCACCTGCTCGACCGCATCGGCCCTGCGAGCCGGCTTGACCGGCTGCTGAAAGCGCTCCCAAAGCCGCTCGCGGATGCCGGCCGGCAGTGTGATGAAGGCGCTGCCGGCAGGCCTTCCGTCCCGCGACAGCAAGGCGATAGCCGGCTTGCCGCGCTCGCGGCGCAGGCCGACCAGATCGAAGTCTGCCTCCTCGAACGCCTTGGCCTTCAGCCAAGCCTTGGTCCTGCCCGAGACATAGCGGCTGTCTGCCTGCTTGCAGACCACTCCCTCAAGGCCGGCTCGGTCGACCACCTCGAACACTTGCCGCGGCGTGCCCGGGAGCGCTTCCGAGAACTGGATGCGGCCACCGTCGGCGGTCTGCACCAGCCGCTCCAGACGCTCCCGACGGACGACCAAGGACAGCTTGCGCATGTCGATTCCGTCGAGGTGCAAGAGGTCAAATGCGATGAAGACTAGTCGGTTCGACCGACGGGCCGACAGTTCCGCCTGCAGTTCGCTGAAGCTGGACCGGTGCTGATCGTCCAGCACAACCACCTCGCCGTCTATGATGCCGTTCTTGAAGGGCATGACGGAGGCGGTCAGCGTGATCGGCCAATAACGCGTCGTCCAATCGTGGCCGTTGCGGGTGTAGACTCGGACTCCGGCGCTATCCTTGACGAGCTGCGTTCGATAGCCGTCCCACTTGACCTCCGTGATCCAGTCGGAGCCGACTGGGGGCTCATCGACCAAGGTCGGCGACATCGGCTCGTTGAAAGATAGATCGCTGGAACGCGGCACTCGAACACACCCACACCCGGAGAGAGGTCTCATATGGGCACAAGAGCCGCTTGAGTCAACTCCGCAGCGGTTGTGACCTTGGTCATTTGCCGCCCAATTGACATCGGATTGCGCAGCTAGTTCCTTTACCCCGACAGCACTTGAGGGAGCGCTGCTATGCCGATCAACAAGGCAAGCTCCGACGCGGGTATCGTGTCGCCCGATGAGCTGAGGTTGCTCGCGGACGTTTTCGAAGCCACGGGCCGACATGCGGAGACCGATGTCGAGCGTGAGAACCGCGCTTTCTTCATCATCAGTCGCTACCAAGCTGGCGTCGTCGACCGCGACATTCTCGTCGAACTGGTGAAGCGGTTTTTCACGTGATGCTAAGACGGAGGCCTTGGCATACCACCCCAGACGCTCCAGTTAGATTGAGTGTACGCGCGTCTTTTCGATAAGCCGGTTCTGGTAAAGCTGCCTGGTGAGATGACCAGGTCGATCAAGAGCGTAGGCCATGCTGCCGACCTTCTGTTCGACAAATGGCCGCTCGAAACGCCACTCGTTGCGGCGGCGCGGACGGCCTGCCTGAAGGCGAGTGTGAGGCCAAAGGACATCGCGCTGGCTAAGGCGGCATTCGAAAACGCGGCGAAAGAGGCGAACATCTTGGTCAGCCCCGATGATGGTTTGGGAAAATAGCTAAGCTCAGTCTTCCGGGGCACGAACCCGAGCTTCTTGGCCTCCTCCTTCACCAACACCTTGATTTCGTCGGGCGGTATCAGATCGAACTGCCGATGAATGATGGCTGTTACCCCGTTCATGGAGATGATGTTTTCGCCCGGTTGGGAGACCTCTCGTGGTTTGTCGAGATGGGCGCCGATCGCTTCTCTGATCTCATCGTCTACGCCCATAGTCCCTCCTACCGATGAGCTATCTTAGGCTCGCTTAGCCGGCTTGCCGAATGGGGCGGTGCCGGCGCATCGGATGGGCAGAAACTGTGCCCATACCGAGATATTTCCCAAAATGCGATCATCCTTTCCTCTAGGATGCGGCGTGGCCCTTGGGCTCCCAAACCCCCACACCCGGCTCGCCGACCGCCTCCACGATGTCAGGCAATGGCGCTCTAAGGTCCCTCAACCAAATCGGGCTCGGCCGTGCTACCCCGACTTTCCCTCGTTGCCCGGCGGGTTTCCAAGCTCGCTGCGGTCAAATCTGGTTCCATTTATACAGCGCGCAACTGGCGCCATGATGACCAAGGTCAGCCAAGCATGATGATGGCATAGCTCGTAACGGCGAGCAGCGCGGCGAGCAGGATAACGGGGCCCAAGACATAGGCAGCAACCAGGAGAAGCCGCTTCATTCGATGATGGTGACCCACGGTGAGCAAATGGCAAGATGCAAAGGTCTGCTGGCGCTGTAACGCGAGTGTGGGTTGCGTGGTATCCTTCGAGATCAGTCTGCTAAGCTTGGCGCTCACGCCCTGTCTCTATCGCTAGGGTTGCCGAAGGTTGGGTCACGTGGGCGAGAGCCGCCTTCAACGCGCGGCAGACTATCTGGAAATTCGATCCAAGGAAGCCTCATGCTCCAGTAGACGTGAGCCTGTGGAAGAAACCGCTCCGGATGTTCCATGAAACCAATGGTCAGATAAAACTCGTCTGCCAGTCCTTTGTCTGTGTACCCGATAGTGCCGCAGTCGGCGCAGAAGGTTCTCGTAACGCCCGGAGTACGCGAATAGGCTTTGGGGTGGCCGCTGGTGAAGATGACCTGTTCGGGGCGATAGCCAATCCAGACGTTGAGCGGACTGCCAATCGCACGACGGCAATCGTCATCGTGATCTGAGCATATCCAGAAAGGTTCGCCGCGCGCTTCAGCCTGTATTCTGCCGCAGAAACAATTGGCCCGTTCGATCCGTTCGCTCATCCGGCATGCACTCCTCCACCACCCCTCTGACGAGGACCGACCTACTCCGAGGGGGTGAGTGTGCTTTCAGTCGGTCCCCGGCGCCACGTGGAGGCAGCGCGGTAGGAAACTACCGCTCTGTGTGAAGGTTCCCGTTGACCGGCTGGTTCGAACTCGGCTCCAGATGACCCGGTGCGGCGATGCTCTTGAACGAGGATCGCAATGTCGAAGACCATCTCCAAAGGCGCTCGGCGCCTGTCATCCTATCCCTACCGGAAGATCCTAGTGACCTGTGCCCGCTGCAATCTGCGGGTCCAGTACGACCGCGATGCGCTGCTTATGGCTGGTGGCGACCGCGGGTTACCGGACTTCCTCACCCAGGTGGCTGAGAAGAAGAGCTGTCCGGCGCTCTCCCGCGGTGCCGATGTGTATGACCGTTGCCTCCTGATGCTCCCAGACCTTCGCTGACGGCGGATCGCGTTCGTGCAAGAGCCCTCGACATAGTTCGGGCCGAAGCCCATCGCCTCGCCTGGCAGCAATCTGGTGAAATGCGAACAAGGGGGTTGGCATTTCGGCCGCTCCTTTCACGGGCCTCCGCAATCTGCTCGCTACTGGGCGAAGAGCCCACCCGATTCATGAGTATTTGATTTCGGTCGGAACCTGAAGGACTGAGAGGCGTTGTTGATGGCTGCGTGGGGCTTGGGGTAGCATTGCACGATACTAGCACGCCTGAGGTGCAGGCCCTCCTGGCGGAACTGCTCGGTCCCGCGGAGTACAAGCGGCACTCCGCGGCTTGGCATCAGCGCTCAGCAGTTGAAACCGTAGCGGGCCATCAGATCACGCCCGAAATGATCGGACCACGACGCACTCGGTTGGAGACACGGGCAAAGTTTTCATGACATTTGAGGCAGCTGCGACCTTTGCCCGGTTACATCCGGCGAAAAGCTAGGCGGCACTGGTCGGGTTCGTGAGCACAACATGCGGAACATCCTCCATCGCCGCTTGTTCCGTCCTAGCGAGACGCTCCATCTTCTATTGGTAGGCCACAGGTGCGATAATGCCAGTCGATCTGAAGCCGCCCGACAAACCGCCTCCCGACGGGGACGGTCTGTGGACCGTTTTCGTTTTCACGTTGATCACGGTTGGGATGGCCAGCGCCTACTATCTATGGAACAATTCGGCGCCCTGAGTTTAGCGTCCGTTGAAGGATTCGACATGACCGACGAGGAGAGCTTCGAAGTCGCCGAGCATGCGCGAGCGCATTTCCGTCAGATCAAGGCTAACGACGGTCCTGACCGGTTCGACAGCTGGGCAATTGCCGATCAGGTTGTTCATCCTCGGTTCCTCCATCTCGATGTTGGCGAGATCGAGCGACTTTGACGACACCGGCAAAGACCTGGGCAACAATCCGGTGGAAGCGGTCGGTCCCGGTCGGTTCAAAGCAGATCGGCCCACTCTCAACACGCTCGCAGCTGCAAGCGATACCTAAGCGGTAGCTTCATGGATAAGTGGGGAAATAAGTAGGGATCGCTAAACATCAAGCTAGAAAAGTACAATGCAACAATGGCTTATTCAGTTGGGATGGTGGAGCTGAGGGGGATCGAACCCCTGACCTCGTCATTGCGAACGACGCGCTCTCCCAGCTGAGCTACAGCCCCTCAAGCAGGATGGGGCGCATTTAGGGGGCGAGCCCCGACCCTGTCAAGGGCGCCGGCAGGCCGCGCCACTTGCCGCGCCGGCGCTCTATGGCTACATGTCGCGGGCCCTTTCCTAGGAGACCTGCATGCTCGCTCTCATCCAGACCCTGGTGCTGGCGCTCGACATCTACTGGTGGCTGATCATCGCCTCGGCGATCTTCTCCTGGCTCTATGCTTTCAACGTCGTCAATCCGCGCAACCAGGTCGTGATGACGGTCGCCAATGCGCTGTTCCGCATCACCGAGCCGGCGCTGCGGCCGATCCGCCGCTTCCTGCCGGACCTCGGCGGCATCGACATCTCGCCGATCATCCTGTTGCTGCTGATCTTCTTCGTTCGCCAGTTCCTCATTCAGACGGTGGCGCCGGCCGTCCTGTGAGCCGCAATTGTCAGGTCTCGCGCGCGCGCGCACGCTCGATCGCCTCGGCGATCATCTGCCTGGCCCGCGCGGCGTCGTGCCAGCCGCCGATCTTGACCCATTTGCCGGGCTCCAGGTCCTTGTAGTGCTCGAAGAAGTGCTGCACCTGCTGGCGGGTGATCTCCGGCAAGTGCGTAAACTCGAACACGGTCTCGTAGCGGCGGGTGAGATGCGGCGACGGCACCGCGATCACCTTCTCGTCCGCGCCGGCATTGTCCTCCATCACCAGGACGCCGATCGGCCGCACGTTGATCACGCAGCCGGGCACCAGCGCCCTCGTGTTGCAGACCAGGACGTCGATCGGATCGCCGTCGCCGGACAGCGTGTGCGGCACGAAGCCGTAGTTTCCGGGGTAGCGCATCGGCGTGTGGAGGAAGCGGTCGACGAACAGCGTGCCGGCCTCCTTGTCCATTTCATACTTGATCGGCTCGCCGCCGACCGGGACCTCGATGATCACGTTGACGTCTTCGGGCGGATTCTTGCCGCTGGAGATGGCATCGATGCGCATGGTGAAGCTTCCTCGACGGATGTGGTGGGACGCCAATAGCGGTCCGGAGGCCGCCGTGCAATCGGCAGCGCGCCGCAGCTCCGTTCACGGTTGGCAACAGGCGTGAATTCTGCTCGCCGCGGGCCGCGGGCGTCCCGTCAGTCCCAGACGAAGGCGACCTTGCGCAGCGCCTTCTGGTCGAAGACCTCGACGCCTTCGGCGACATCGCGTCCGCCGGCGCCGGCATAGAAGGCCAGCGCATTGCCGTTGTCCTCCAGCGCCCAGACGACGAGGCCGTTGAGCCCATGCGAGACGAGCTTCTCGCGGGCGGCCGCGAACAGGCGGCTGCCAAGACCGATCCCCTGGCATTCCGGACGCAGATAAAGCTCGTAGATCTCGCCCTGCTGCGGCAGCTCGCGGGCGCGATTGCGGCCCAGCGTCGCATAGCCGGCGATCTGGCCGCCGACCTCCACGACGAGCACCGAGGCGGCCCGGCGGATGGCATGCGCCCACCAGTCGCGGCCGCGTCGGTTGAGCATCGAGGTCAGCGCGCGATGCGGGATGATGCCGGCATAAGCACCCTGCCACGCCTCGCGATGGACGTCCGCGATCGCTTCCGCGTCCCGCGGCTCAGCCTTGCGAATGTCGATAGTGAGCGTGGTCATGATTGGTTAACCATAGACGCGTCGCGACGGTGAAGGCAAGACGGCCACAAGCGGTAGATCACCGTTCCGGGCCTCCCCCGCCCGGGCCGGCGTCAGATCTCGACGAGGTGGTCGTCGAGCTCGTTGGATTCGCCCTGGCCGGTCGGGAAATGCGTCCTGAGCAGGGCGCCGGCGGAGCCGATGGCCGTCACGAAGCCGTCAGCCGGGCGGCCGTGGCGCGCCCCCTCGACGAGCTCGGCGACGACCCCGTCCCAGTCCTCCTGTCGCACCTTGCGGTCAATGCCGGCGTCGGCGACGACGGCGGCATAGCGTTCGGCGAGCGAGATGAAGAGCAGCACGCCCGTCCGCTCCCTGGTGATGTGGACGTTGCGCGCCAGGAACTGGCGCAGCGCGTTGTCGTGCGCCTGCGCGTATTGCACATGGCGCGGCACCAGCCGGAGGCAGAGGCCCGGGAAGAGCCGCAGCAGCGCCAGGGCGCAGGCGAAGGCGGCCATCTCGGCGGCCACGAAAACCGGCAGGCGCGGCGCGAACCACCATTCCTCGAGCACGACGGCGACGACCAGCGCCACGGCCAGCATCGCCAGCGCCAGCATGAAGCCGGCGGCGAAGAAGTAGCTGCCGCTCGAGCGGGCGAGCACGCAGAAGATCTCGCCCGAGGTCTCGGCCTCGGCCTGGCGGATCGCCTCGCTGACCCGCCGATGGTCTTCCGGTGACAGGGTTTCCATGGCCGCGCCCCTACCAGCTGCCCGACGAGCCGCCGCCGCCGGACGAGCCGCCGCCGCCCGAGAAACCGCCGCCGCCGCTGCCGCCCGACCAGCCGCCGCCACCTCCCGACCAGCCACCGCCGCCGCCGACCCAGCCGCCGGATCCGCGCTGACTATTGCCGTAGCTGAAGTCCATGCCCAGCCAGCGGTAGCGGCCGGGCCCGATCTTGCGGCCGAAGATCGGCGGCAGGATCGCCATGGCGAAGCCGCCGACGAAGATGGCGATCCAGATCGCCAGGAAGATCGTCACCTCGATCGGGACGCTCTCCTCCTGCTGGTTGCGGCGGGCCCGCGCTTCGAGTTCGGCGGCGTCGCCTTCGAGCACCATCTCGATGTCGTCGACCGCATGCGAGATGCCGCCCGGGAAGTCGCCAGCGCGGAAGGCGGGCACCAGCGTGTTGTCGATGATCAGCCGGGAATGCAGGTCGGTCAGCGTGCCTTCCAGGCCGTAGCCGACCTCGATGCGCATCTTGCGGTCGTCGCGGGCGATCAGCAGCAGCACGCCGTTGTCCTCGCCGGCCTGGCCGAGCTTCCAGGCGCGGAACAGCCGGTTGGCGTAGGGCTCCAGCGCCTCGCCGTCGAGCGAGGGGATGGTGGCGACGACGATCTGGTCGGAAGACTTGGCCTCGAATGCGGCGAGCTTGGCCTCGATCTCGGCCTTGGTCGCCGGGTCGAGCAGCCCGGCCTGGTCGACCACCCGCCCGGTCAGCGCCGGCAGCGGCGCCGCCAGCGCGACGACGGCCAGCAAGGACAGGAGCAGCGCCGCTGCTGCCGGGCGCCAGGCGGCGGCGACCCGCTCGGCCAGCCGGAGGGCGTGCATCGGCAGGCGCTCCGCGACGTCAGCCGCCCTGCTTGGTCCCGAAGTCCACCTTGGGCACCTCGATCTTGTCCTCGGCGACCGTGAAGGTCTGGTAGGGCTTGTTGTCGGTGAACCAGAAGGTCGCCCAGAGAAGGGAGGGGAAGGTGCGCAGCGTCGTGTTGTACTGGCGGACCGCCTCGATGTAGTCGCGGCGAGCGACGGCGATGCGGTTCTCGGTGCCTTCGAGCTGGGCCTGCAGGGCGAGGAAATTCTGGTTGGCCTTGAGGTCCGGATAGTTCTCGACCACGGCGAGCAGCCGCGACAGGGCGCTGGTCAGGCCGCTCTGGCTCTCCTGGAAGGCCTTGAAGGCGTCGGGATTGCTCAGCGTCTCCGGGCTCACCGTCACCTGGGTCGCCTTGGCGCGGGCCTCGACGACCCATTCCAGCACGTCCTTCTCGTGCGAGGCATAGCCCTTGACCGTCTCGACCAGGTTGGGGATGAGGTCGGCCCGCCGCTGATACTGGTTGAGCACCTCGCTCCAGGCGGCCTTGGCCTGCTCCTCGGCGGTGGGAATGGTGTTGAAGCCGCAGCCCGCGAGCAGGGGCGCCAAAAGGGCGACGAACATCAAGGCAGCCCACGGCGCCCGGCGGCCGGACATTTCGACGGTCCTCATCGCATCCCCTCCGTGTTGGACTGGCGGACCTTAAGCATAAATCGAGACGATGGGAACGGCGCAGACGCGAGGGGCCTGTGCGCGGAGCGGCGAACGCGCTAAGCTCGCGCGGGGCAGCCAGACATGAAGCATCAGCCAAGCAACAGCCAGGCCGAATCGCGCCGCATCCTCGACCGCGTGTCGCGCGAGGCGGAGGCGTCGCCGGTGCCGGTCGCCGCCGAAGACGCCGACGACTGGGCCGAGGTCTGGGGCACGCGCATCGGCCGGGTGCTGGGCCCGCTCCTCCTCGTCGGGCTCGCCGTCTGGCTGGTCCTGTTCGTGATCCGCGGCTGACCATGGTAGCCGTCCCGATGGACGCGCCGCGCGCGGTGATCGTCATTTCCAGTCACGTGGCGCGCGGCTCGGTCGGCAACCGGGCCGCCGTCTTCGCGCTGGAGACGCTCGGCTTCCCGGTCTGGGCCGTGCCGACGGTGGTGCTGCCCTGGCATCCAGGCCACAGCCGCGCCACGCGTATCGTTCCGGATCCGGTTCAATTTTCCGCCTTGCTGTCCGACCTTGCTGGCGCGCCCTGGCTCGGCGAAGTCGCCGCCGTTCTCAGCGGCTATCTCGGCGATGCCGCCCAGGCCGGGCCGATCGCCGCGCTGGTGGCGGCGGTGCGGGCCAGGAACCCACGCGCGCTCTATGTCTGCGACCCGGTGATGGGCGATGTGGGCGGCCTCTACGTGCCCGAGGCAGTGGCCGAGGCGCTGCGCGACCAGCTGCTGCCGCTCTCCGACATCGCCACCCCCAACCGCTACGAGCTGGCCTGGATGGCGGGCGCGCCGCTCGACGACATCCGCTCGGTCCTGCAGGCGGCGAACGCGGCCGGCCCGCCGACCATGCTGGTGACCTCGGCGCCGTCCATGATGGCGGGCGGCACGGGCAACGTGCTCTTGACGCCGACAGACGCCCTGCTTTCCGAGCACCGCCTCATCGAGCGGCCGCCCAACGGCCTGGGCGACCTCACCGCGGCGGTGTTCCTGGCGCGCATCCTGGATGGCCAGCCGGTCGGCAAGGCGCTGCAATCGACCACCGCGGCGGTGTTCGAGATCCTGGCGCGCACGGCCAAGCGCGGCGCCGACGAGCTGACGCTGGAGACCGACGCCGCGAGCCTGGCGCACCCCATGGCGATGGTGCACCTGCGCCATCTCACGCATCCGGGGCGGGATCGCCGCGCGTGAACAAGGCCGTCGGCCGTCCGCTCGCCGGCGTCGACGGCTGCAAAGGCGGTTGGATCGCCGTACGGACCGGGCCGGACGGCCTCGCGGCGACGGTGCATCGGACCTTCGAGGCCTTGCTGGCAACGCTCCCTGCAGACGCGCTGGTGGCCGTCGACATGCCGATCGGCTTGCCGGAGCGCACTCTCCATGGCGGGCGCGGGCCTGAAAGCCTGGTGCGGCGCATGCTCGGGCCTCGGCAGTCGAGCGTGTTCTCGATCCCCTCGCGGGCTGCACTCTACGCCGCCACCGAGCCCTGCCTTTCGATCGAGGCCTACTACGCCGCGCACCGTGCCGCGGGCGCCGTGGCGCGCGCCACATCCGAGCCGCCGCGCGGCGTCTCGATCCAGGCGTTCGGCATCTTTCCGAAGATCCGCGAGCTCGACGCGCTGCTCAGGGCGCGGCCCGAGCTCATCGCGCGCATCTTCGAATCGCATCCCGAGGTGGCGTTCTGCCGGCTGAACGGCGGGGTGGCGATGCATCTCCCCAAGAAGGTGAAGGGCCAGGTGCATCCTCCGGGCCTCGCCGAGCGAAGGTCGCTGCTGGAACGCCACGGCATGCCGCGCGACATCCTCGAGCGGCCGCCACCGGCCGGCGCGGCGGCCGACGACCTCCTCGACGCTGCGGTAATGCTGGTGACGGCCGGCCGGATCGCCGAAGGTCGCGCCCGCCCCTACCCCGATCCGCCGGGGCGGGACGCGCATGGGCTGCCGGTGGCGATCTGGGCATGAGCCGGCGGAAAGCCATTGAACGACTCGGCGCTTTGCCGTTTAGTCGGCGCCGATGTCGCACCTCCCCACGTCTCTCTTGACCGGCTATCGCAACTTCATGCGGGGGCGCTACGCCGCCGATTTCAGCCGATATCGCGAGCTGGCGCGCGACGGGCAGACGCCGGAGACGATGGTGATCGCCTGCTGCGACTTCGCGCTCGGCGCCGGAGGCGATCTTCGATGCCGGCCCGGGCGAGCTGTTCGTGGTGCGCAACGTCGCCAATCTGGTGCCGCCCTATGCTCCGGACGGCGAGTACCATGCCACGTCGGCGGCGCTGGAGTTCGGCGTGCAGAGCCTCAAGGTCAAGCACATCGTCGTCATGGGGCATGGCCGCTGCGGCGGCATCCGTGCGGCGCTCGACCCGGTGGCGGCGCCGCTGTCGCCCGGCGACTTCATCGGAAAGTGGATGAGCCTGGTGGGGCCGGCCGCCGATGCGGTGGCCAGCAATGCGATGATGACGGCCGGCGAGCGGCAGACCGCGCTGGAGCGCATCGCCATCCGCTATTCGATCGCCAATCTCAGGACCTTCCCTTGCGTCAGCATCCTGGAGGGCAAGGGGCGGCTCACCTTGCACGGCGCCTGGTTCGACATCTCGACGGGCGAACTCTGGGTGATGAACAGAGACACCGGGGACTTCGAGCGCCCGGACCTGGGCTAGCGACCGGTCGGAAGCGGTTGCGGCCCGCGCTCGGGCGTCCTACATCGGCGGCACCCTTCAGCTCCAGCCTCGCGAAAGAGCCGCCATGCCCGCTGCCGCACCGACCGTCGACCTCTCCACCCACCCGTTGACCCGCTGGACGGGGCCGCTCGACCTGCCGGACTTCGTGGCCGTTGCGGACGAGGCGTTTTCGCCCGTCTTCGACGCGGCGCTGGCCGACCACCAGCGCGAGATCGATGCCATCGCCGGCTCGGCGGAGCAGCCGACGATCGCCAACACGCTGGCCGCGCTGGAGCTCTCGGGCGACGCGCTGGACCGGGTGTCGTCGATCTTCTGGTGCCGGGCCGGGGCGCACACCAACGACGCGATCCAGGCGGTCGAGCGCGAGATGGCGCCCAAGATGGCGCGGCACTTCTCCGCCATCTCGATGAATGCGGCGCTGTTCGACCGCATCGACTCCCTCTATCGCCGGCGCGAGTCGCTCAACCTCGACGCGGAGACCTTGCGCGTGCTGGAGCGGACCTGGAAGAATTTCGTCCGCGCCGGCGCCCGGCTCGCCGATGCGGACAAGGCCCGGCTGGCGGCGATCAACGAGGAGCTGGCCTCGCTCGGCGCGCGCTTCGGCCAGAACGTGCTCGCCGACGAGAAGGAGTGGGCGCTGTTCCTCGACGAGGGCGACCTTGCCGGGCTGCCGGCGTTCCTGCGCAGCGCCATGGCCGAGGCCGCCGAGACGCGCGACCGGCCGGGGCGCTATGCGGTGACGCTGTCGCGCTCGATCTACGAGCCGTTCACCACCTTCTCCGAGCGCCGCGACTTGCGCGAAAAGGCGTTCCGCGCCTTTGCGATGCGCGGTCAGAACGGCGGCGAAACGGACAACACCGAGGTGGTGCGGCGCACGCTGGCGCTGCGCGCCGAGAAGGCGCGCCTGCTTGGCTATGCGAGCTATGCGGCGCTGAAGCTCGACGACAGCATGGCGAAGACGCCGGATGCCGTCTTCGGGCTGCTCGACCCGGTGTGGGAGCGGGCGCGCGGCAAGGCGACCGCCGACCAGGCGGCGCTGTCCCGGCTGGCCGCGGCGGGTGGCCACAACCATGCGATCGAGCCCTGGGACTGGCGCCACTACGCCGAGAAGCTGCGGGCCGAGACGTTCGACTTCGACGAGGCGCAGCTCAAGCCCTACCTCGAGCTCGACAACGTGATCGCCGCCTGTTTCGACGTCGCGGAGCGCCTGTTCGGCCTCCGCATGGAGGAGCAGAAGGGCATCGCCACTTGGCATCCCGACGCCCGCGTGTTCGCCGTGCTCGACGCCGACGGCAGCCGGCGCGGCACCTTTGTCGCCGACTATTTCGCGCGGCCCTCGAAGCGCTCCGGCGCCTGGATGAGCGCGCTGCGCTCGGGCTACGGGTTGGGGAGGGGTCGAGCCCGGTGATCTACAACGTGATGAACTTCGCCAAGCCGCCGGCGGGCGAGCCGGCGCTGTTGTCGCTCGACGAGGCGAAGACGCTGTTCCACGAGTTCGGCCACGCGATGCACGGCATGCTCACCGAGGTGACGTGGCCGTCGGTGTCGGGCACCTCGGTGTCGCGTGACTTCGTCGAGCTGCCTTCGCAGCTCTACGAGCACTGGCTGACGGTGCCGGAGATCCTGGAGAAGCATGCGCGTCACCACCAGACCGGCGAGCCTATGCCGAAGGCGCTGATCGAGCAGCATGAAGGCGGCGCGCACCTTCAACGCCGGCTTCGCCACTGTCGAGTTCACGGCTTCGGCGCTGTTCGACATGCGCGCGCATGCCCGCGCGGACGCCCCGGACGATCCGCTTCGTTTCGAAGCCGAAACGCTGGCCGAGCTGGGCATGCCGTCGGCGATCGTCATGCGCCACCGCACGCCGCACTTCCTGCACGTGTTCTCCGGCGACGGCTATTCGGCGGGCTACTACTCCTATCTCTGGTCGGAGGTGCTCGACGCCGATGCTTTTGCGGCGTTCGAGGAGACAGGCAACGTCTTCGACCCCGAGCTCGCCCGAAAACTCAAGGACAACATCTACTCCGCCGGAGGCTCCCGCGATCCCGAACGGCTCTATCTGGCGTTCCGCGGCCGCATGCCGAGCCCCGAGGCGATGATGGAGAAGCGCGGACTCAATTGAACGTTCATTCAAGTTGCGACCGTTTCCCACTGGTTATCAATCGCTTGACGGGAACGGTCCGGTCTACTCCGCGGCGGTGGCCGTCGAGGCTTTCGGCTTGATGTCCAGCCTGGCCCCTTGCGGAACCACCCTGACGTGCAGCGGCTCGGCGCGGCCGCGGATCTCGACGTTGCGCATCTCGTAGGCGGAGAGGTCGAAGCCCGACAGCATGGCGGCGGTCTCCGAGATCACGATCGCGGCGTCGAACTCCTTGGCCACCGCCTCGAGCCGGCTGGCGACGTTGACGGTGTCGCCGATCGCGGTGACGCCCATTACCGAGCGATAGCCCATCGCGCCGACGATCGCCGGCCCGGCATGGATGCCGACCGCCACCTTGAGCGGAGCGCTGATCTCTTCCTTCAGCTCGCCGCTCAGCCGGTCGAGGTCGGCGAGGATGGCCGCCGCGGCGGCGATCGCCTGCCGGCAGGCCTCGACATTGGTGGTGCCGACGCCGAACAGCGCCATGGCGCCGTCGCCGATGAACTTGTCCATGCGGCCGCCAGCCTGCTCCACCGCCTTGCCGATCACCGCGAAATAGCGATTGAGCAGGAAGACGATGTCGAAGGGCAGGCGGTGATCGGCGATCGCCGTGAAGCCGCGGATGTCGCAGAACAGGATCGCCACCTCCTGCTCGCGACCGGGGGTCGCCGGCTGCGCCGCGAGCGCGGCGGCGGCCCGGCGGCCCTCCGGCATGAGCAGCGGGGTGACGCCGACATTGGTCACCGGGTGGAGCTGGCAGGCGAGCCTGACGTCGGCCTCGGCGCCGATGCGGGAGAGCGTCGCCTGCTCGATCGCGCCGGGCGACGGCTGCCGGTCGAGCCCGTCGGAGACCTTGATGCGGCAGGTCGAGCAGCGGCCGCGGCCGCCGCACACGGCATAATGCGGGATGCCGCCGATGCGGCTTGCCTCCAACACGCTATGGCCCCTGGCGATGCGCACCACCTCGCCGCTGAATAGCGGATCTCCAGCAGATTGCGGCGTTCGCGCCGCATGCGAAGGATGCGGGCCGCGAGCACCAAAGCGAGCAGCGCCACGAAGACCAGGTAGATGGCGCGAACCAGCAGCTGCTTGGCGGCCAGCCCGGCCTCGATGACCTCGCGGGCGACTGGCGGCGACGGCTCGAAGGGCGGCATCGCGGCCACGGTGCGGCCGCCTTCGGCGAAGCCGAGCAGCGCCAGGACCGGCACCAGCACCGCGGCGATCAGCAGCCAGGGCGCCCATCTCGGATACCAGGCGCGGAAGCGGACCCAGAAATAGATGCCGAGGCAACCATGCGCCCAGATCACCACCAGCGCGATCGCCTGCCGCACGCCGGTCGCCGGCGCCGCCACCCACAGCGCTTCGAGCACGAAGGCGTAGTTGACATGGATGCCGGTCAGCGATTCATAGACCCGCGTGCCGACGACGTGCTCGGCCAGCAGCACCGGGATGAGCAGGCCGAGCGCCACTTGCAGGGCCTCGCGGGGCGGCATCACCAGGGTGCGGCGGCGGTAGAGCGCCAAAAGGACCAGCGACAGATGCACGGCGACTGCGCCATACAGCACAAGCGTGCCGACCGGGTTGCGCCAGACGAAGAGGAAGACCGGACGCGCCGCCTCGGCGACCGGCAGCGAGACGAGAAGCAATGCGTGATTGATCAGATGCAGGGCCGTGAACGCCATCAGCACCAGGCCGGAGACCAGGCGGGCCCGACGCAGGCCGGCTTCCGAAAGTCGCCCGGCAGCCTGCCTGGGAGTGGGTGCGGAACGCGTGGCCTTCACGGTGGGCTCCCGGTCGCCTGTTGCGGCAGGATGCCGCGGCGTCTCAAGCTAAACCCGCCATTTCCAGGCAGGTCAACGGCGAGCGATGCGCCGGGCGCATGGCACCGTTTCGCCAGGCGCCGAGCCTGCCCCTTTCGCAGGTGCGAGAAAAGCTGTAAGGAGCGGCCCAGAAAATCGGTTTGCGCCCTCTTGTCGGCGCCCGTCACTTCCCCGAGTAGCGCATTATGAACCTTCGCAATATCGCGATCATCGCCCATGTCGATCATGGCAAGACAACGCTGGTCGACGCTCTCCTGAAGCAATCCGGCTCGGTCCGCGAGAACCAGCGGGTCGCCGAACGGGCCCTGGATTCCAGCGATCTGGAGAAGGAGCGCGGCATCACCATCCTCGCCAAGGCGACGTCGGTGGAGTGGAAAGACACCCGCATCAACATCGTCGACACGCCCGGGCACGCCGATTTCGGCGGCGAGGTGGAGCGCATCCTCAACATGGTCGACGGGGCGATCGTGCTGGTCGACGCCGCCGAAGGGCCGATGCCGCAGACCAAGTTCGTGGTCGGCAAGGCGCTCAAGGTCGGCCTGAAGCCGATCGTCGCCATCAACAAGATCGACCGGCCGGATGCCCGCGCGGTGGAGGTGGTGAACGAGGTGTTCGACCTGTTTGCGGCGCTCGACGCGACCGACGAGCAGCTCGACTTCCCCATCCTCTACGGCTCCGGCCGCGACGGCTGGATGGCCGAGAACGCCGAAGGGCCGCGCACCGACGGGCTGAAGCCGCTGTTCGACCTGGTGATCAGGCACGTTCCGGCGCCGAAGGTCGGCAGCGGCCCGTTCCGCATGATCGGCACGATCCTCGAAGCCAACCCGTTCCTGGGGCGCATCGTGACCGGCCGCATCGAGTCGGGCTCGGTCAAGCCGAACCAGGCGGTCAAGGTGCTGCATCACGACGGCTCGCTGCTCGAAAACGGCCGCGTCTCGAAGATTCTCGCCTTCCGCGGCCTGGAGCGGCAGCCGATCGACGATGCGGCGGCGGGCGACATCGTGGCGATCGCCGGCCTGCAGAAGGGCACCGTCGCCGACACGTTCTGCGACCCTTCGGTGACCGAGCCGCTGCCGGCCCAGCCGATCGACCCGCCGACGGTCACCATGTCGTTCCTGGTCAACGACTCGCCGCTTGCCGGGACCGAGGGCGACAAGGTGACGAGCCGCGTCATCCGCGACCGCCTGCTGCGCGAAGCCGAAGGCAACGTGGCGCTCAAGATCGAGGAATTGCCCGACAAGGACTCCTTCTACGTCTCCGGCCGCGGTGAGCTGCAGCTGGCCGTGCTGATCGAGACGATGCGCCGCGAAGGCTTCGAGCTCGCGGTGTCGCGGCCGCGCGTGGTGATGAAGAAGGGCGACGACGGGGCTCTCCTGGAGCCGGTCGAGGAGGTGGTGGTCGACGTCGACGAGGAGCATGCCGGCGTCGTCGTGCAGAAGATGTCGGAGCGCAAGGCGGAGCTCGCCGAGCTCAAGCCGTCGGGCGGCAACCGGCAAAGGCTGGTCTTCTACGCGCCGACCCGCGGCCTGATCGGCTACCAGTCGGAACTGTTGACGGACACCCGCGGCACGGCGGTGATGAACCGGCTTTTCCATGCCTACCAGCCCTACAAGGGCGAGATCGGCGGCCGCGTCAACGGCGTGCTCATCGCCAACGAGCCGGGCGAGGCTGTCGCCTACGCGCTGTGGAACCTCGAGGATCGCGGGCCGATGGTGATCGACCCGGGGGTCAAGGTCTATGGCGGGATGATCGTCGGCATCCACACGCGCGACAACGACCTCGAGGTCAACGTGCTCAAGGGCAAGAAGCTCACCAACATCCGCGCCGCCGGCAAGGACGAGGCGGTGAAGCTGACGCCGCCGGTCCGCATGACGCTGGAGCGGGCGCTGGCCTGGATCCAGGACGACGAGCTGGTCGAGGTGACACCGAAGTCGATCCGGCTGCGCAAGGTCTATCTCGACCCGCACGAGCGCAAGCGTTTCGAGAAGACGCGGGTGAGCGGCGCCGCCTGACCGCCTCTTGGCGGGGTCGGGCCGATCCTTTATATCTCCCGGCCGCAGTCTGCTGGGGTGCCGCCATGGAAACGACGTCTCTGATGATCTTCGCCGGGGCGCTGCTGGTCGCCGCCGGCTCGCCCGGCCCGAGCATCGCGGCGCTGGTCGCCCGGGTGGTGGCGCGCGGCTTCCGCGACGTCTTGCCCTTCCTGCTGGCGATGTGGGTGGGCGAGGCCATCTGGCTGTCGCTCGCCGTGTTCGGCCTAGCGGTGGTGGCGCAGACCTTCCACCTTGCCTTCGTCGTCGTGAAATGGGCGGGCGTCGCCTATCTCGCCTACCTCGCCTACCGGATGTGGACGGCCCCGGCGGCTGCCGACGGCGCGCTGCCCGAGGAGCGGGCGCCGGCGAAGCTGTTCTTCGCCGGCATGGCGGTGACGCTCGGCAATCCCAAGATCATGATGTTCTACCTGGCGCTGCTGCCGACCATCATCGACCTGGACCGCGTGACGCTGGTCGGCTGGGCCGAGCTCACGGCGACCATGGCGGTGGTGCTGGTGGTGATCGACCTCGCCTGGGTGCTCGCCGCCGCACAGGCGCGGAAGCTTTTGAAGAGCCGCCGCGCCATGCGCATCGCCAACCGCGTCAGCGCCGGCACCCTGGCGGGCGCCGCGGCGGCGATCGCGGCGCGCAGCGCGTAAGCGGCGCTTCCCGAGGACTGGATAGGTCAGTCCATGCGGGTCGCCGGTCAGATGTGGATCGGCTTGAAGAACGCCGCGAGCGCCGCTTCCTTCACCGCTTCCGACATGGTCGGATGGGCGTGGCAGGTGCGGGCGAGGTCCTCCGACGAGCCGCCGAACTCCATCAGCACCGCCGCCTCGTGGATCATCTCGCCGGCGCCGAAGCCGAGAATGTGGACGCCGAGCACGCGGTCGGTCGCCTTGTCGGCAAGGACCTTCACGAAGCCGTCGGTGTGCAGCATGGCGCGCGCCCGCGCGTTGGCCGAGAAGGGGAACTTGCCAACCTTGTACTCGATGCCGGCCTTCTTCAGCTCTTCCTCGGTGCGGCCCACCGATGCCACTTCGGGGCTGGTGTAGACGACATTGGGGATGACCTCGTAGTTCACGTGGCCGGCCTGGCCAGCGATCGTCTCGGCGACGGCGACGCCTTCGTCCTCGGCCTTGTGGGCTAGCATCGGGCCGGCAATGGCGTCGCCGATCGCGTAGACGCCCTCGACATTGGTGCGCAGATGCGCGTCGGTCTTGACGCGGCCGCGCTCGTCGACCGCAATGCCGGCCTCCTTCAGCCCCAGCCCCTCGGTGTAGGGCCGGCGGCCGGTGGCGACCAGCACCACCTCGGCGTCCAGTGATCTCGGCGGCGCCGCCCTGGACCGGCTCGAAGGTCACCTTGGCGCCCTTCTTGGTGCGCTCGACGCCGGTGACCTTGGCCGACAGGCGGAACTCGATGCCCTGCTTGCCGAGCATGCGCTGCAGCTGCTTGGCCACCTCGGCATCCATGCCGCCGAGGATGGAGTCGAGATACTCGACGACCGTCACCTTGGCGCCGAGCCGCGCCCAGACCGAGCCGAGCTCGAGGCCGATCACCCCGCCGCCCACCACGATCATCGTGGCGGGGACCTTGGCGAGCTCCAGGGCGCCGGTCGAGGTGACGATCGCCTTCTCGTCGAACTCGACCTTGACGCCGGGGATGCCGGCGACGTCGGAGCCGGTGGCGATGACGATGTTGGCGGTCGGGACCTCCTCGATCTTGCCGTCGGCTTCGGTCACCGCGACGACGCCCGGCGCCATGATGCGGCCGGTGCCGCGCAGCACCTCGATCTTGTTCTTCTTCATGAGGAAATCGAGGCCCTTGGTGTTCTGGGAGACCGATTGTTCCTTGTGGGCCATCATCTGCTTCAGGTTCAGCTTGGGCGTGCCGACGTCGACGCCGAGAGCGGCGAAAGAGTGGCCGGCCTCGGCGAAGATCTCGGAGGCGTGGAGCAAGGCCTTGGACGGGATGCAGCCGACATTGACGCAGGTGCCGCCATGCGTCGGCCGCTTCTCGACGACCGCCGTCCGCAGGCCGAGCTCGGCCGCCTTGATGGCACAGACATAGCCGCCCGGGCCCGTTCCGATCACGACGACGTCGTAAGCCATGATGAGTCTTTCCCTTGCCTGGCGGTCAGCGACCGCCGCTCACGTTGAGGATCGCACCCGTCATATAGGATGCCTGGTCCGACATCAGGAACAGGATGGCGTGCGCCACCTCGTCCGCCGTTCCGGCGCGCTTCATGGGCAACGAGTCGCTTACCTCGGCGATGCGGTCCGGCTGGCCGCCCGAGGCATGGATCTCGGTGTCGATGATGCCCGGCCTGACGGCGGCCACGCGGATGCCTTCCAGCACGACCTCGCGCGCCAGCCCGACGGTCAGCGTGTCGATGGCGCCCTTGGTGGCGGCGTAGTCGACGTAGAAATCGGCAGCGCCGAGCTGGGAGGCCATCGAGGAGACGTTGACGATGACGCCGCCCTGGCCGCCATGGCGGGTCGACATGCGCCTGACCGCCTGGGCGGCGCACAGGAAGGCGCCGATGACGTTGATGCGCATCATCCGCTCGAGCCGGGCGAAGCGCATCTCGTCGACGCGGGCGCGGGTGTCGACGATGCCGGCATTGTTGACGAGCGCGTCGAGCCGCCCGAAGCGGGCGTCGACGGCGGCGAAGAGGGCCTCGACGTCGGCTTCGCGCCCGATATCGGCGCGGAAGGCGACGGCCTCGCCGCCGGCGCGGTCGATCTCGGCGACGAGACGGCCGGCGGCAGCGTCGTTGGTGGCGTAGTTGACCGCGACGCGCCACCCCGAGCGGGCGGCCAGCCGGCAGGTGGCGGCGCCGATGCCGCGGCCGCCGCCGGTGACCAGCACGACCTTGCCGCCGTCGGCTTCCATCAGGCGGTCAGCCGAACCAGCATCAGGACCAGCCCGACCACCGAGACGCTCCAGATCGCCGTCCGGGCGACCGGGATGCCGGCGGCATAGACGGGGACATAGACGAGGCGCGCCCAGAACCAGATCAGAGCGCCGGTGGCGCCGAGGCCGCCGGTGCGGCCGGTGACCATCAGCGCGAGCGCCAGCGCCACGAAGGCGACGTAGGTCTCGACATAGTTGGTCAGGCCGCGGGTCAGCCGGGCGGTGACGGGGCCAGGGGTGCGGCTGCCGTCGCGATCCCCCACCGCATAGGTCGGACCGCAGTCGCGGATGAGCGACAGGGTCTGGACGACGATGTGGGCGAACAGGAGCAGGACGCTCCAGACCAGGACCGTGAGCTCCGTCGATTGCAGCGCTGCGTCCATCGCACTCTCCTTCGATGCTAGAGGTCGAGCACCAGCCGTTCGGGATCCTCCAGCACCTCCTTGACGCGGACCAGGAAGGTCACGGCCTCTTTGCCGTCGACGATCCGGTGGTCGTAGGAGAGGGCCAGGTACATCATCGGCCGGATGACGATCTGGCCGCCGACCACCACCGGCCGCTCCTGGATCTTGTGCATGCCGAGGATGCCGGACTGCGGCGCGTTGAGGATCGGCGTCGACATCAGCGAGCCATAGACGCCGCCATTGGAGATGGTGAAGGTGCCGCCCTGCATGTCGGCGACGGAGAGCTTGCCGTCGCGCGCGGCGAGGCCGAGCCGGCCGATCTCCTTCTCGATGTCGGCGATCGACAGCTGGTCCGCATTGCGGATCACCGGCACCACCAGTCCCTTGTCGGTGCCCACCGCGACGCCGATATGGGCATAGTTCTTGTAAATGATGTCGGTGCCGTCGATCTCCGCGTTGACGGCCGGGATCTCCTTCAGCGCGTTCACCACCGCCTTGGTGAAGAAGCCCATGAAGCCCAGCTTGACGCCGTGCTTCTTCTCGAAGACCTCCTTGTACTTGGCCCGCAGGTCCATCACCGCCTTCATGTCCACCTCGTTGAAGGTGGTGAGCATGGCGGCCGCGCTCTGCGCCTCCTTCAGCCGGCGGGCGATGGTCTGCCTGAGCTTGGTCATGCGCACGCGTTCTTCGCGGCCTTCGTCGGCAGCCGGCGAGGGGACCCGCAGCTGGGCCGGGACGGACGGTGCCTCGGCGCGCGGCTGCGGTGCCTCCGCCCTGGCCGGCGGGGCTGGCTGGGCCGCGCCGCCGCGGGCCAGCGTGTCGATTACGTCGCCCTTCAGCACCTGACCGCGCTTGCCGCTGCCGCCGACCTGATCGGCAGACAGCTCGTTCTCGGCCAGCATCTTGGCCGCCGAGGGCGATGGCGGCATCGAGGAGCGCTTCGCGTCGGCGCCCTTCTTCGGCTCGATCGGCGGCTCGCCGGCCACCTCGGCGGTCTTTTCGGCCGCCTCCTTGACCGTGGCGGCGCCGGCCTTGCCGGCCGCCTGGGCGACCGCCGCGGGCTTGGCCTCGCCGCCGGACGCGGCTGCTCCGTCGCCGATGGTGCCGAGCAGGGCGCCCAGCCCGACCGTGTCGCCTTCCTTGGCGGCGATCTCCGACAGCGTGCCGGCGGCCGGCGCCGGAACCTCCACGGTCACCTTGTCGGTCTCCAGCTCGACCAGCGGCTCGTCGGCGGCGATGGCGTCGCCGACCTTCTTGAACCACTTTCCGATGGTCGCCTCGGAGACGGATTCGCCAAGGGTCGGGACGCGGATTTCGGTTGCCATGGTCGGGGTCCGTTGGTTCGGTTGAAGGTTATTCGCCGAGCGCGTCGTCCAGCAAGGAGGCAAGCTGCTGCAGGTGCTTCGACATCAACCCCGTCGCCGGCGAGGCCGAGGCCGGACGGCCGGTGTAGCGCACCCGCTGGTGCTTGGCGTCGATGTGCGCCAGCACCCACTCCAGGTAGGGATCGATGAAGGACCAGGCGCCCATGTTCTTGGGCTCCTCCTGGCACCACACCATCTCGGCGCCGCGGAACCGCGACAGCTCGGTGATCAGCGCCTTGGCCGGGAAGGGGTAGAGCTGCTCGACCCGGAGCAGGTAGATATCGTTGATGCCGCGCTTCTCGCGCTCCTCGAAGAGGTCGTAATAGACCTTGCCCGAGCACATCACGACGCGGCGGATCTTGGCGTCGCGCACCAGCTTGACGTCGCCGACGCCGTGCTGCGCGTCATCCCAGAGCAGGCGGTGGAAGGAGCTCTCGCCGGAAATCTCGCCCAGCGCCGACACCGCACGCTTGTGGCGCAGCAGCGACTTCGGGGTCATCAGGATGAGCGGCTTGCGGAAGTCGCGCTTCAGCTGCCGGCGCAGGATGTGGAAGTAGTTGGACGGTGTCGTGCAGGCGGCGACCTGCATGTTGTCCTCGGCGCAGAGCTGCAGGAAGCGCTCGAGCCGGGCCGATGAGTGCTCCGGCCCCTGGCCCTCATAGCCATGCGGCAGCAGGCAGACGAGGCCCGACATGCGCAGCCACTTGCGCTCGCCCGAGGAGATGAACTGGTCGAACACCACCTGCGCCCCGTTGGCGAAATCGCCGAACTGCGCCTCCCAAAGCGTCAGCGCGTTGGGCTCGGCCAGCGAGTATCCATATTCGAAGCCGAGGACGGCCTCTTCCGAGAGCATCGAGTTGATGACCTCGAAATTCGCCTGGGCTGGCGACAGGTTGTTGAGCGGGATGTAGCGGCGTTCGTCGCGCTGGTCGTAGAGCACGGAATGCCGCTGCGAGAAGGTGCCGCGCTCGGAATCCTGGCCGGACAGGCGGATCGGGCTGCCGTCAAGCAGGACCGAGCCGAAGGCCAGCGCCTCGGCGGTCGACCAGTCGAGCCCCTCGCCGGACTCGATCATCTTGCGCCGCGTCTCCAGGAAGCGGACGATCGTCTTGTGCGCCTCGAAGTCGGCCGGCACCTCGGTCAGCTTGCGGCCGATCTCCTTGAGCGTCTTGACCGGCACGGCGGTCTTGCCGCGGCGCTGTTCGTCCTGGTTGTCGGCGGTGCGCAGCCCCGACCAGGCGCCGTCCAGCCAGTCGGCCTTGTTGGGACGGTAGGACTGGCCGGACTCCCACTCGGCCTCCAGATGGGCCCGCCAGGAAGCCTTCATCGTCTCGTACTCGCCTTCGGTCAGCAGCGCTTCGCCGATCAGCTTGTCGGCATAGACCTGACCGGTCGACTTCTGCGTGCGGATGGTGCGGTACATGATGGGCTGGGTGAACGCCGGCTCGTCGCCCTCGTTGTGGCCGAAGCGGCGGTAGCAGAACATGTCGATGACGACCGGCTTGTGAAACACCATGCGAAACTCGGTCGCCACCTTGGCGGCGTAGACGACCGCCTCGGGGTCGTCGCCGTTGACGTGGAAGATCGGCGCCTCGATCATCTTGGCGACGTCGGACGGGTACGGCGAGGAGCGCGAGAAGCGCGGATTGGTGGTGAAGCCGATCTGGTTGTTGATGATGAAGTGCAGCGTGCCCGCCACCCGGTGGCCGCGCAGGCCTGACAGGCCGAGCACCTCGGCCACCACGCCCTGGCCGGCAAAGGCGGCGTCGCCATGCAACAGCAGCGGCAGCACCTTGGCGCGTTCCTCCAGCGGCACGACCTCCTCGCGCTTGCGGCCGAAGATCTGGTCCTGCTTGGCGCGTGCCTTGCCCATGACGACCGGGTCGACGATCTCCAGGTGCGACGGGTTGGCGGTGAGCGACAGGTGCACCTTGTTGCCGTCGAACTCGCGGTCCGAGGAGGCGCCGAGATGGTACTTGACGTCGCCCGAGCCCTCGACGTCGTCGGGGGCGTAGGAGCCGCCCTTGAATTCGTGGAAGATCGCCCGGTGTGGCTTGGCCATGACCTGGCTCAGCACGTTGAGGCGCCCGCGGTGCGCCATGCCGAGCACGATCTCCTGCAGCCCCATGGCGCCGCCGCGCTTGATGATCTGCTCCAGCGCGGGAATCAGCGACTCGGCGCCGTCGAGGCCGAAGCGCTTGGTGCCCTTGTACTTGACGTCGATGAACTGCTCGAAGCCTTCCAATTCCACCAGCTTCTGCAGGATGGCGCGCTTGCCGGCCGCCGTGAAGGCGACGCCCTTGTCGGGGCCCTCGATGCGCTCCTGGATCCAGGCCTTCTCGCGAGGGTCGGAGATATGCATGAACTCGACGCCGAGGGTCGAGCAGTAGGTCCGCTCCAGGATCTCCAGGATGTCGCGGATCGTCGCATATTCGAGGCCGAGCACGTGGTCGATGAAGATGCGGCGGTCGTAGTCGGCCGGCGAGAAGCCATACGCCTCCGGCGACAGCTCGTTATAGTCCTCCAGCGGCTTGGCGAGGCCCAGCGGGTCGAGATTGGCGTGCAGATGGCCGCGCATGCGGAAGGCGCGGATCATCATGATGGCGCGGACCGAGTTGCGGGTGGCCCGCAGCACGTCGGCGTCGGAGATCGCCTCGCCGTTGCCCTGCGCCTTCTCCTTGACCTTCTTTTCGAAGTGCTTCTCGACCGTGCCCCAGTCGCCGTCGAGGGCGGAGACCAGCTCGCCGTTGGAGGTCACCGGCCAGTGGGGCTTCGTCCACGAGGCGCCCTCGGCGTTCTTGCGCACGTCCTCGGCCTCGTCGCGGAGCGAGCCGAAATAATCCTGCCACTCCATGCCGACCGAGGAAGGATCCTCCTTGTAGCGGGCATAGAGCTGCTCGATGTAGTCGGCATTGCCGCCGTAGAGGAAGGAGGTGAGGGAGAACTCGTCGTTGGCCTGATCTGCACGTGCCATGGCACTTTTCCCGGTTGTCTGGTCGGCGAGGAAGCAAGCCCGCGCCGATGGATGTTGACTGCCGATCGCGCGTCCTCAGCCCTTGATCGCTTCGAGCAGCGTCGTGCCGAGGCGGGCGGGCGACGGCGATACGCGGATGCCGGCCGCCTCAAGCGCGGCGATCTTGTCCTCCGCGCCGCCCTTGCCGCCCGAAATGACGGCGCCGGCGTGACCCATGGTGCGGCCGGGAGGCGCGGTGCGACCGGCGATGAAGCCGGCCATCGGCTTCCGGCGGCCGCGCTTGGCCTCGGCCTTGACGAATTCGGCGGCTTCCTCCTCGGCGGCGCCGCCGATCTCGCCGATCATGATGATCGACTGGGTGGCGTCGTCGGCCAGGAACATCTCGAGCACGTCGACGAAGTCGAGGCCCTTGACGGGGTCGCCGCCGATGCCCACGGCGGTGGTCTGGCCGAGGCCGGCATTGCTGGTCTGGAACACTGCCTCATAAGTAAGCGTTCCCGAGCGCGAAACAACGCCGACCGACCCCTTGCGGAAGATGTTGCCCGGCATGATGCCGATCTTGCACTCGTCGGGGGTCAGCACGCCCGGGCAGTTGGGGCCGAGCAGACGCGAGCTCGAACGGTCGAGGCGCGCCTTGACGCGCACCATGTCGAGCACCGGAATGCCCTCGGTGATGCAGACGATCAGCGGCATCTCGGCCTCGATCGCCTCGATGATCGCATCGGCGGCGCCGGCCGGCGGCACGTAGACCACCGAAGCGTTGGCACCGGTCTTCTCCATGCCTTCGGCGACGGTGGCGAAGATCGGCAGCTGGGCGCCGCTCTCGACGGAGCCCCAGGTCTCGCCGCCCTTCTTCGGGTGGATGCCACCGACCATCTTGGTGCCGTGGTAGGCGAGCGCCTGCTCGGTGTGGAAAGTGCCGGTCTTGCCGGTCAGCCCCTGGACCAGGACCTTGGTGTTGCGGTCGACGAGAATGGACATGGCCTTACCCCTTCACAGCCGCCACGATCTTCTTGGCGGCGTCCTCGAGGTCGTCGGCGGGGATGACGTTGAGGCCGCTGTCGCGCAGGATCTGCTTGCCGAGCTCGACATTGGTGCCTTCCAGGCGGACGACGAGCGGCACCTTCAGCCCGACCTCCTTGACCGCCGCGACGACGCCCTCGGCGATGACGTCGCAGCGCATGATGCCGCCGAAGATGTTGACCAGGATGCCTTTCACCGCCGGGTCGGCGGTGATGATCTTGAACGCGGCGGTGACCTTCTCCTTCGAAGCGCCGCCGCCGACGTCGAGGAAGTTGGCCGGCTCGGCGCCGTAGAGCTTGATGATGTCCATGGTGGCCATGGCCAGCCCGGCGCCGTTGACCATGCAGCCGATGTTGCCGTCGAGCGCCACGTAGGCGAGATCGTGCTTGGAGGCCTCGATCTCCTTGGCGTCCTCTTCCGACAGGTCGCGCAGCTCGGCCAGCTCGGGATGGCGGAACTCGGCATTGCCGTCGAAGGAAACCTTGGCGTCGAGCACCCGCAGGCGGCCGTTCTTCATGACGATCAGCGGGTTGACCTCGAGCAGGCTCATGTCCTTCTCGACGAAGGCGCGGTAGAGCGCCGGGAACACCGCCTTGGCGTCCTCGGCGGCGGCACCCTCCAGGCGCAGCGCGGCGACGAGCGCGGCGACGTCCTCGCCGGTCACGCCGGCGTCGGCATCGATCGGCCGGGTGACGATCCTGTCCGGCGTGTCGTGCGCCACCGCCTCGATGTCCATGCCGCCCTCGGTCGACACCACGAAGGCGACGCGGCCGGCCGAGCGGTCGACCAGGATGGACAGATAGAGCTCGCGGTCGATGTCGGCGCCGTCCTCGACATAGAGGCGGTTCACCTGCTTGCCGGCCGGGCCGGTCTGCTTGGTGACCAGCGTGCGGCCGAGCATCTCGCGGGCGTTGGCGACCACCTCGGCCGGCGACTTGGCCAGCCGGACGCCGCCCTTGGCGTCGGCGCCGAGGCCGGCGAAGCGTCCCTTGCCGCGGCCGCCGGCATGGATCTGGCTCTTCACCACATAGAGCGGGCCTGGCAGCTTGCCGGCCGCCGCCTCGGCCTCATCGGCCGAGAGGATGGCGACGCCGTCGGCCACCGGCAGGCCGTAGCCCTTGAGCAACTGCTTGGCCTGGTACTCGTGGATGTTCATGCCGGAACCTCCTACTTGGCCGCCAGGTTGGGCGCGATCTTGACGCAGGCCTCGCAGAGCGACGCCACCGCCTCGACCGAACTGTCGAACATCTTCTGCTCGGCCTTGTCGAGGTCGATCTCGATGATGCGCTCGACGCCGCCGGCGCCGATGACGACCGGCACGCCGACATACATGTTCTTGACGCCGTACTGGCCGGTCAGGTGCGCCGCGCAGGGCAGCACGCGCTTCTTGTCCTTGAGGTAGGCCTCGGCCATGGCGATGCCCGAAGCGGCCGGCGCGTAGTAGGCGGAGCCGCTCTTCAAGAGGCCGACGATCTCGGCGCCGCCGTCGCGGGTGCGCTGGATGATCTCGTCGAGCCGCTCCTTGGTGGTCCAGCCCATCTTCACCAGATCGGGCAAGGGGATGCCGGAGACGGTCGAATAGCGCGGCATCGGCACCATGGAATCGCCGTGGCCGCCGAGCACGAAGGCGGTGACGTCCTCGACCGACACCTTGAACTCCTCGGCCAGGAAATAGCGGAAGCGCGCCGAGTTCGAGCACGCCAGCCATGCCCACGACATGCGTCTTCGGCAGGCCGGAGAACTTCTGCAGCGCCCACACCATGGCATCGAGCGGGTTGGTGATGCACACCACGAACGCCTTGGGCGCATATTTCTTGATGCCGGCGCCCACCTGCTCCATGACCTTGAGGTTGATGCCCAGAAGGTCGTCGCGGCTCATGCCCGGCTTGCGCGGCACGCCGGCGGTGACGATGCAGACGTCGGCCCCCTCGATCCCCGCATAGTCGTTGACGCCGACGAATCGGCCGTCGAACCCTTCGACCGGCGAGGACTGGGCGATGTCGAGCGCCTTGCCCTGCGGGATGCCTTCGGCGATGTCGAACAGCACGACGTCGCCGAGCTCCTTCAGTCCGATCAGGTGGGCGAGGGTGCCGCCGATCATGCCGGAGCCGATGAGGGCGATCTTGCTGCGTGCCATTTTTGGAAAGTTTCCCTTTTCAGTGACCGGACGATGACCGGTCTCGAGGCTATGATAGTGTGGCCAAAGTACAGGGACGAGGTCGGAAAAATGCCGCCGCTCGTTTAGCCCTTCGGCCGCAAAAGTTCAAACGGATATTTTCGGATCAAGGTTTTCAATCGGTTAGACCTTTCGGCGTTTACGTAAACGTCAATCAGATACAGTCGTGTCGGCCGGCGTGAAGCGCGCCGCCGCCCAGGCGTCGAGCCAGCCCTGGCTGCGCATCTCGGCGAGCCGCGACGCGGTGCGCTGGAACTCGAAGGCCTCGTTGCCGCGGCGGCCCTGGTAGAGCGCCTCCGGAGGCGCTTCGGCGCTCATCACCAGGCGGAGCTTGCGGTCGTAGAGCGTGTCGACGAGCAGGATGAAGCGCTTGGCCTCGTTGCGACGGGCCTCGGGCAGCACGGGCACCCGGTCGATGAAAAGCGTGTCGTAGGCGTCGGCCAGCGCCAGGTAGTCGCGGGCGCCGTGCGGCCTCTCGCAGAGCTCGGCGAAACTCAACCGCGCGGCGCGGCCGGCGGCACGCGGCACCGCCAGAGCCCGCCCCATCACCCGGAGCTCGGCCGGCGCCTCGGCCACGCCGTGGGTCACGGCCTCCCAGGCGTCGTCCATGCGGCGGTCGGTCTCCGGGCCGAGCGGGGTCAGATAGACGGGGAGGTGGTCGAGCTTGTCCTGGCGATAGTCCTTCTTCGCATCGAGGGCCAGGACCTCGACGTGTCGTTTCAGGAGCGAAACGAAGGGCAGGAAGAGCTGACGGTTCAGCCCGTCGCGGTAGAGCTCGTCGGGGGCGACGTTGGAGGTGGCGACCAGCACGACGCCTTCCTTGAACAGCGATTCAAAAAGCCGCGACAGCACCATGGCGTCGGCGATGTCGGTCACGGAGAACTCGTCGAAGCACAGCACCCAGGCCTGCTGAGCGAGCACCCGCGCCACCGGCGGGATGGGATCGTCCTCGCTCACGCTGCCGTTCTTGCGTGCCTGGCGGTGCTTCTGGATGCGGTCGTGGACCTCGGCCATGAAGGCGTTGAAGTGGACGCGCCGCTTGCGCCTGACCGGCACGAGGGCGAAGAACATGTCCATGAGCATGGTCTTGCCGCGGCCGACGCCGCCATGGATGTAGAGGCCGCGCACCGGGCTAGCGTCGCGCGACTTGCCGAACAGCCAGCCGAGCGCGCTCGACTTCGCGGCAAGCCGCTTGGCGGCAATCTCGGCGATCAGCCGGTCGAGCGCGGCGGCGGTTGCAAGCTGGGCGGGATCGGCGGCGAGCTCGCCCTGGTCGACCAGGTGGCGGTAGCGCTGGGCGACGGAGGGATGCGTCGTCAGCCCGTCGCGGAGATGCATCGGCGGGCCTCGGAGGGGTCAGGCAATCAACGGCTGAGCGAGATCGGCACGCCGCTTTCGGTCTGGCCGTCGAACTTCTCCGGGCTCGTCGAATAGAGCCGCGCCAGCACGCCGCCACTGGCGTCGTGCAAGGTGAGCTGCTTGCCGGAGACGTTCCACGACTTGACGCCGTCGATGGGCGCCGGGCAGCGCAGCGGACCGGCCCGGTAGCCGGCGCCAAACTTGGTCTGCGGGGTGGCGACCTTGCAGCTCTGGCCGGAGACGGAAGCGGTCCACACGCCGGCCACGCCGCCGGCCGTGAGGTCGGGGGCGGTCGTCGGCGGCTCGACCGTCGGCGTCGCGGCGGCCAGCTGGTCGCCGGGAGCGGCGGGGAACTGGCCGGCCGGCGGGGTGCCGGGAGCTGCGGGCGGCGGCAGCTGGCTGCCGGTGACGGTGCCCGACGGCGCTGCCGGCAGCGGGGCCGGCTGGACGGAGTCGAGCGAGGACATGCGATTGCCCTGGCATCCGGCCGCGCCAAGCGACAGCAGCACTGCGACCGCCAGGCTCGTCTTCGAGAATGCCATCACTTCCACCTCCGTCGTGCGCCGCGCGCCGCCGTCTGACCCCATCGGCCTACAAAGTGGCCATGTTGGGGAAATTTCAACCGGCTGTGGTTAAAATAAGCTTTCCCTGCCGCCCTATGTTGCAATTGCGCAACGGCCCCGTCAGGCCGCCGGAACGATGCTCGGCACGAACACGTAGCCGCCCGGAGCGACGAGATGGCATTCGCGCAGGCCATGCGGCTTGTCGACGGCGCCGGCCAGCACGACATGGCCGCAGCTACGCGCCGCCTGCTCGGCGCCGTCGGGGTCGAGGCCGTAGACGCGGATTTCGACGCCGAGGCCGCGCAGCTCGGCGCCGTCCACCACGCCGGCCATCTCGTGGTCGGCATAGGAATGGTCGGCATGCAGCATCATCACCGAGCCGCCGAGCTCGATCGCCGCGAAATCCTCGTCGGCATAGATGGTATGGGCGGAGAGCACGGAGCGCAGGAAGGCCTCCATCGGCTCGATCTCGGGCACCAGGAGGTTGATGCCGACGCCGCTCGGCAGCGAGCGGCCGAAGGTCTCGGCTTTCATCCAAGGCTGCTTCGTGCGCTTCATCGCCATTGCCGGTGTCCTTTCCGCCCTGCCGGACAGGTTAGCGCCGGAGCGGCGAGCCCGGATGTCGCAAAGGCGACTGCGCCAATCGATCGGACGGCGCTGGCCCGCAAAGCCGGCTTGCGGGGGTGCGTCTCTCCGCTAGTTGGTCCAGAATGAAGGAATGGGAGCTGGCGGACATCCTGGACCCGATCGGAGTGACGGCATTGGCTGAGGGCGTTGCGCACAGCCGCCGTCCGCTGGGGCGCAATCCCTATTACGAGGGGCCGCCGAGCGATCATTTCGACGGCCGCATCTTCTTCAACCCCGACGGCGTGCCGCCCGGCCGGCTGGTCGATTTCCTGAAATGGCAGTTCGGCGGCGGGCGGTCGCGGTGGCCGGCCCGCTGGCCGAGCCCGTTTTCGCCGGCGGTGCCGCCGCGGCGCGTCGGCGGCGGCGCCATGCGGGTAACCATGGTCGGCCATGCGACGCTGCTGCTGCAGGTGGCCGAGCTCAACATCCTGACCGATCCCGTGTGGTCGAAGCGGGTGTCGCCGCTCAGCTTCCTCGGTCCCCGGCGGGTCAACCCGCCGGGCATCGCCTTCGACGCGCTGCCGCCGATCGACCTGGTGCTGCTCAGCCACAACCACTACGACCATCTCGACCTCGCCACCCTTGGGCGCCTCAAGCAGGCACACGATCCCCTGGTCATCACGCCGCTCGGCAACGACGCGATCATCGGCGCCGCCCACCCGTCGGTCCGCGTCGCGGCCCATGACTGGGGCGCGGCGGTCGCCGTCGGCGGGGCGGAGGCGGTGATCCATGTCGAGCCGGCGCACCACTGGTCGGCGCGCGGCACGCGCGACCGCCGCATGGCGCTGTGGGGCGGCTTCGTGGTCTCGACGCCGGCCGGCAAGCTCTATTTCGCCGGCGACACCGGCTTCCACGGTGGCCGCACCTACCGCGCGCTGGCGGCCAAGCATGGCGGCTTCCGGCTGGCGGTGCTGCCCATCGGCGCCTACGAGCCGCGCTGGTTCATGCAAGGCCAGCACCAGAATCCGGAGGAGGCGGTGGAGGGCATGACGCTCAGCCGGGCCGCCTTCGCGGCGGGCTGCCACTGGGGCACGTTCCAGCTCACCAACGAGCCGATCGACGAGCCGCGCGAGCGCCTGTTGGCGGCGCTCGACGCCAAGGGGATCGCCAGGGAACGCTTCCGCCCCTTGCGGCCAGGCGAGGCGTGGGACGTGCCGGCGGAGCCGGCGGCGCCGCGCAGCACGGCGGCGTCGGCGAGCCGGCCGGAGGTCTCGCCGTCGTGACCTGACGGGCGTGCGGCCGCACTGGTAATCGGGGCGCGTTTCCGCCATATAGGCGCCAAAACCAACCGGACTCTCGCAATGGCCCCAGCGGCTCCCTTCGCCAAGATGAACGGGCTCGGCAACGAGATCATCGTCGCCGACATGCGCGGGCGTGCCGACCGGGTCGCCCCGGCCGCGGCGATCGCGCTCAATGCCGACCCGGCGACGCGCTTCGACCAGATCATGGCGATCCACGACGCCCGGCTGCCGGGCACCGACCAGTTCGTGGAGATCCTCAACTCGGACGGCAGCTCCGCCCAGGCCTGCGGCAACGGGATGCGCTGCGTTGTGCAGGCGCTGGCGGCGGAGACCGGACGCCGGAGCTTCACCTTCCAGACGGTTGCCGGCGTGCTCGGCGCCGAGGAGCACCGGGACGGCACGATCTCGGTCGACATGGGCGTGCCGCGCTTTGGCTGGCAGGAGATCCCGCTTGCCGAGGAGTTCCGCGACACGCGGATGATCGAGCTGCAGGTCGGCCCGATCGACGCGCCGGTGCTGCATTCGCCGTCGGCCGTTTCGATGGGCAATCCGCATGCGATCTTCTGGGTCGACCGCGACGTCTGGACCTACGAACTCGAGCGCTTCGGCCCGCTTTTGGAGAACCACCCGATCTTTCCCGAGCGCGCCAACATCTCCATCGCCGAGGTGAAGGGCCGCGACGCGCTCGTCCTCAGGACATGGGAGCGCGGGGCCGGCCTGACCAAGGCCTGCGGCTCCGCCGCTTGCGCGGCGGCCGTCAGCGCCGCCCGCACCGGCCGCACCGGCCGCCAGGTGACGGTCACCGTGCCGGGCGGGCCGCTGTCGATCGACTGGCAGGATGACGGCCACGTGATCATGACCGGCCCGGCCGAATGGGAGTTCTCGGGCACCTTCGACCCGCAGTCCGGCGCCTGGACGCGCGACCGGCAGGACGTCGCCTGATGGGCGTGGAGGTCGTCACCTTCGGCTGCCGCCTCAACACCTACGAATCGGAGGTGATGCGCCGCGAGGCGGAGGCCGCCGGGCTCGCCGGGCTGGCCGGCGGGGCGGTGATCTTCAACACCTGCGCGGTGACCAGCGAGGCCGTCCGCCAGGCGCGCCAGTCGATCCGCAAGGCGCGGCGCGAGAGGCCGGATGCCCGCATCATCGTCACCGGCTGCGCCGCGCAGACCCAGCCCGCGACGTTCGCCGCCATGGCGGAGGTGGACCTCGTGCTGGGCAACGAGGAGAAGCTCGCCGCGCATGCCTATCGGGCGCTGCCGGATTTCGGCGTCAACGACACCGAGAAGGTGCGCGTCAACGACATCATGTCGGTCCGCGAGACGGCCGGCCACATGGTTGATGCGATCGAGGGGCGGGCGCGCGCGTTCGTGCAGGTGCAGAACGGCTGCGACCATCGCTGCACCTTCTGCATCATCCCCTTCGGCCGCGGCCCGTCGCGCTCGGTGCCGATGGGCGCGGTGGTCGAGCAGATCCGCCGCCTGGTCGACAACGGCCATGCCGAGGTCGTGCTGTCGGGCGTCGACTTGACCAGCTGGGGCGCCGACCTGCCCGGCAGCCCGCGGCTCGGCCGCCTGGTCAGGACGATTTTGCGCCAGGTGCCGTCGCTGGCGCGGCTCAGGCTTTCGTCCATCGATTCGATCGAGGCCGACGACGAGCTGGTGGCGGCGATCGGCGAGGAGCCGCGGCTGATGCCGCACCTGCACCTGTCGCTGCAGTCCGGCGACGACATGATCCTCAAGCGGATGAAGCGGCGCCATCTCAGGGCCCAGTCCATCGAATTCTGCGCGGAGGTCCGGCAGCGCCGCCCCGACATGGTGTTCGGGGCCGATCTCATCGCCGGCTTCCCGACGGAAACGGATGCGATGTTCGAGAACTCGCTGCGCATCGTCGAGGAGTGCGGGCTGACGCATCTGCACGTCTTTCCATATTCGCCGCGCGACGGGACACCCGCCGCGCGCATGCCGCAGCTGCCGCGCGGGCTGGTCAAGGAGCGGGCGGCCCGGCTGCGCGCCGCCGGGCAGGCCGCGCATCTTCGTCATCTCGAGGCGATGGTCGGCAGCCGCCAGCGCCTGCTCGTCGAGCGGGACGGCCTCGGCCGCACGGAAGGCTTCACGCTCGCCGCCTTCGATGGTGCGCAGGCTGCCGGGACGATCGTCGAGGCGACCGTCGTCGGCCATGACGGCGAGAAGCTGCTCACCGCGCCCGTCGCCCGCATCGCGGCCTGAGCGGACGGCGCATGGCCCTGGGCTTCATCCGCAAGGTCTTCTCGTTCGGCACTCGCGAGGTCGTCGAGGAGCCGATCGACGAGACGGCGCCGCTCGCGCCCATCAACTGGGATGCGCTGGAGGCGCTGAAGCGGGACAGCGCCGGCGAACCGCCGGCCAAGCCGCCCGCGCCGACGCCCGTGGAGCCGCCGCCGGCCCCGGAGGTTCCGCCCCCACCCGTCCCGGAAATCCCGCCCGAGCCCGCGCCGCCCCAGGAGCCGCCTGCACCCCCCGAGCAGGAGCCGCCGGCGCCGCCCGAGATGCCCCCCGTGCCAGCCGGCAAGGTCTCGGTCGGGCGGTCGGTCGAGACCAGCGTCGCCGTGCCCGCCGCGCCCGTGGCGGCGCCGGCGCCCAGGCCGGGCTGGTTCCATCGACTGCGGGAGGGGCTCTCGCGCTCGTCGCGCGAGCTGTCGACCAACATTGCCGGCGTGTTTACCAAGCGCCGCCTCGACGAGGACACGCTGCAGGACCTGGAGGACGTGCTGATCCGCGCCGATTTGGGGATGGAGACGGCGCTTCGCATCACCGACGCGCTGGCCTCCGGCCGCTTCGGCCGCGACGTCTCGGAGGACGAGGTGCGAAGCATCATGGCTTCCGAGGTCGAGAAGGTGCTGACGCCGGTGGCGCGGCCGCTGGAGCTCGACCTGTCGGTCAAGCCGCACGTCATCCTGGTCGTCGGCGTCAACGGCACGGGCAAGACCACGACGATCGGCAAGCTGGCGGCCAAGCTGGTGTCGGGCGGGCTGTCGGTGACGCTGGCGGCCGGCGACACGTTCCGCGCCGCGGCGATCGAACAGCTCAAGATCTGGGGTGAGCGGACCGGCTCGCCGGTGATCGCCTCGAAGCTCGGCGCCGATGCCGCGGGCCTCGCCTACGACGCCTTCGCCAAGGCAAAGGAAGCCGGGTCGGACGTGCTGATCATCGACACCGCCGGGCGGCTGCAGAACCGCACCGAGCTGATGGCGGAGCTGGAGAAGATCGTCCGCGTGCTTGGCAAGCTCGATCCCGACGCGCCGCACACGGTGCTGCAGACGGTCGACGCGACGACCGGACAGAACGCGCTGAACCAGGTCGAGATCTTCCGCAACGTGGCCGGAGTGAGCGGCCTGGTGATGACGAAGCTGGACGGCACGGCGCGCGGCGGTATTTTGGTCGCAATTGCCGCCAAGCATAAGCTCCCGGTCTACTTCATCGGCGTCGGCGAGCAGGTCGACGACCTGGAACCCTTCTCGGCAGGCGAATTCGCCAAGGCGATCGCAGGAGTTGCCTAGCGCATGCACGAACCGATCCTCGAACGCGACCCCTCCGATCCCCGCCGCCGGGAGATCAACCCGCTGCTCAAGCTCATTCTGGAGCTCGGGCCGCTGATGATCTTCTTCTTCGCCAACGCCCGCGGCGAGCGGCTGGCCGAGCTGTTTCCGACGCTCGCCGCCCTCGGCGGGCCGATCTTCGTGGCGACCGGCCTGTTCATGGCAGCGACCGCGGTGGCGCTCGCCGCCTCCTGGCTGCTGACGCGCAGCCTGCCGATCATGCCGCTGGTGTCGGGCGTCGTCGTGCTGGTGTTCGGGACGCTGACGCTCTGGCTGCAGGACGACGTGTTCATCAAGATGAAGCCGACGATCGTCAACGCGCTGTTCGGCGCGGTGCTGCTCGGCGGCCTGGCCTTCGGCCGCTCGCTGCTCGGCTATGTGTTCGACTCGGCGTTCAAGATGGATGCCGAAGGCTGGCGCAAGCTGACGCTGCGCTGGGGGTTGTTCTTCCTGTTCCTGGCAGTGGTCAACGAGGTCGTCTGGCGCACCACCACGACAGACACCTGGGTGGCCTTCAAGGTGTGGGGGATCATGCCGATCACGCTGCTCTTCACATTGAGCCAGATGCCGCTCATCATGCGTCATTCGCTGGATGAGGGCGTCGGCAAGTAGCCGCCCGCGACAGGAGACGACCATGGAGTTCATCACCTCTCGCGAGGGGCTGAGGGCGCTGTATCGCCAGCCGGGCGAAGGCGCGGTCAAGAAGGAAATGGCCAGTCTCGACGGCCACTGCCGGGGGTTCCTGGCGCGCAGCCCGTTCGTGCTGATCGGCTCGTCCGACGGCGCCGGCCACGGCGACGTCACGCCCAAGGGCGACCGGCCGGGCTTCGTGGCGGTGCTCGACGACCGCACCATTGCCATCCCGGATCGGCCCGGCAACAACCGGCTGGACACGCTGGAGAACATCCTGAGCAACCCGGCCGTCGGGCTGCTGTTCCTGATCCCCGGCATGAACGAGACGCTGCGCATCAACGGCGAGGCCAAGATCACCGCCGACGCCGGGCTGCGCGAGCAGCTGGCGCATGGCGACAAGCTGCCCACCACCGTCATCGTGGTCGCCATCAAGGCCGTCTACATGCATTGCGCCAAGGCCTTCATGCGCTCCGAGCTGTGGCAGCCCGACAGCTGGCCGAACCGCCAGGCGCTGCCGACGCTGGGCCAGATCCTGAAGGACCAGGTGGCTTTCGCCGAGACGGCCGAGGAGGCCGACCGCCGCCTGGCGAGCCAATACCAGGAAACGATGTGGTAGGCGGCGCACCGGCGCTGCCTCATTATTGGGCGTCTGCGTGACAATTGTGCATGGCTTGTGACAAAGCCATGCACCGCGCGCAATGCTGGCTTGCAGCAATCTATGTTGCATTGCACAATCGCCGACCCCATTCTCTGCCTGCGATCAGGGAGGACCATCAACTCGTGCCGGGGGCGCGGGTCAGCAGAAAGGACCCGAACCATGATCTCAGGACTGATCCATCACGCCAGGAACCGCCTGGCCAGGCGCATGAAGTACAACCAGCTGGTCGACGAGATCCAGGCGCTGTCGCAGCGCGACCTCGCCGACATGGGCGCCGACCGCGGCGAGATGCTGCGCCAGGCCTACCACGACATCTACGGCCGCTGAGGCCGATGCTCCTTCGGCGGTCCCGGGCGCAGGCGTCCGGGACCGCCGCTTGCGCGGCATTCGCCCTGCCGGATTAACGGTTTTGCCGCAATTGGGCGCTATCACGGGCCATGCTCCCGTCCTCCGCCCTTGCCGACCGCGCCGCGCTGCTGATGCTCCGGCTGCTTACCGCCGTCAGCCTGCTGTTCTTGGCCGGTTTCGTGGCGGCGCTGCTGTCGGCCCGAGAGGCGGCGGCCGCCGCGAGCTGCGCCGGCGGTGACCTCCTGGTCGCCATGCAGAAGGACGACCCGGCAAAAGCCGCAGCGATCGTCGCCGAGGCCGCCAAGACCCCGAACGGCAAGGGTCTGCTGTGGTCGGTCGAGAAGGACGGCCGGCGCTCCTACCTCTACGGCACCATCCACATGACCGATCCGCGTGTCGTCACGCTGGGGCCGGCCGCCGCCAAGGCCTTCGACGGCGCCAGGACGGTGGTGATCGAGACGACCGACGTGCTCGACAAGGCGTCGATGACCAAGGCGCTGCTGTCGCGGCCCGACCTCACCATGTTCACCGACGGGACGACGCTGACCTCGCTGCTGCCCGAGGGCGAGGTCGCGGCAGTCGAGAAGGCGCTCGACGAGCGCGGCATCCCGCTGGCCAGCGTCGCCAAGATGAAGCCGTGGATGCTGTCGGCCATGCTGGCGCTGCCGGCCTGCGAGCTGGCGCGGCAGGCCGATGGCGAGCCGGTGCTCGACATGAAGCTTGCCGAACAGGCCAAGGCCGACGGCAAGGCCCTGCGCGGGCTGGAGACGGCGGTCGACCAGCTCGAAGCGATGGCGTCGCTGCCGATGGCGTTCCACGTCACCGGCCTGGTCGACACGCTGAAGCTCGGCGACCGCGTCAACGACGTGGTGGAGACGATGATCGTGCTCTACCAGAAGGGCGACACCGGCATGTTCTGGCCGCTGTTCCGCGCCGCGCTGCCCTCTTCCGGCGATGACGGAACCAGTTACGCCGCCTTCGAGGAAACCATGGTGACGGCGCGCAACCACACCATGGCCGAACGCGCGGCGCCGATATTGGCCGACGGCGATGCCTTCATCGCCGTCGGGGCGCTCCACCTGCCGGGGCCGCAAGGCCTGGTCGAGCTCCTGCGCAAGGCCGGCTACACCGTCACTGCCGTAAACTAGATCGTTTCCGCATTTCTTCGAAACGAGGAAACGCTCTAGGTCCTTGTTTTTACGCAATTCCGAACGCGAAACCGCTCACACTTTCGCTGGAATTGCTCTGCCTATTCACGGAAACCGTGATTTGGCGCTCCCGAACGGCTCTGCTAGCATTCTCGACGCAACCCGATCGAAACCAGCGCGAGGAAAGACCATGACTCGAACTCTTGGCAGCAGCGGCAGCCCTGGCTATCGGCCTTTCGGCAGCGTCGGCCTGCGATTTCGAGCGCACCGCCTCCAAGGACGTCGACAAGACCGTGGTGGCGAGCGTCGACAAGGAGCAGGCAATGTCGCTCCCCGAGGCGATGCCGCCGCTCGAGCCGGTCGCCAAGACGACCGCCCAGCAGACCGAGCAGGCGCAGTAGGCGCGCCGCCGCCGGATACGGCCGCTCCCGGGTTCGCCCCGGGAGGGCCTCGGCGCTTCAAAGTCCGGATTTGAAACCGTTTCCCGTTTCGCGCGTTGACCCCCACAACCGCAACAACGGAGAAACTGTCATGGCCAATCCCGCTCGCAGTCCGGATCCCCGGGATCCGATCAGTCCTGTCCCGCCGATGGATGCCGATCCGTTGAACCCAGATCTTCGGCCCTCGACCGCCGACCCGATGAGCAACCGCACGGTCGTCAAGACGTCGTCCAGCAGCAGCACCGGCATCCTGATCGCCGCGGTCATCGCCGTGCTGGCTGTCATCGCCTACTTCATGTTCGCCGGCTCGCCGACCACCACGACGAACGAGGGCGCCACGCCGCCCGCCGCCAGCGACCAGGCGACGCCGCCCGCCGATACGGCCACGCCGCCGGCCGCGACCGAACCCGCGCCTGCCGCCACGGCGCCTGCCGACAATAGCGGCACGACGACGCCGAAGGCCCGCCGAGCCTGCCCCGGCTCCGGCCGAGCCCGCTCCTTCGGGCGCCGCTCCGGCCGAACCGGCTCCGGCTCCGGCCCAGCCTGCCCCGGCCCAGCCGGCTCAGTAAGCGGTTGCTGACGTTCTTAAGTTCGTAGCGTTCGCGTAGGATACAAGTGTCGAGCGGCCCGCCTTTCCGGCGGGCCGCTTTGCGTTGACGAGCGCCCTGCCGGTCATCTCCCGGTCATCCCGAAATTGCACGTTGGGGGTGGCGGCCGCGTGTCCCCGATCGCGGAATGCTGCTACGATGCGGGCAATTCAGCGGCGGGAGAACGGCATGGTCGCGCGCAAAACCACGAGGCAGGTCAAGACGGAGGCGGGGCAGCGATTCGTCGACCTCCTGCTGTCGCGCACGACAGCCGAGGACGTTTCGGCCTATCACGCCTCCGACCTCGAAAAGGCCGCCGAGTTCGCCCGCCGGGCGGTGCTTCGCCAGCGCCGCGGCGACAGCGTGGTGGCGATCGACCGCGGCAGCGGCATCGAGAGCGCCGGCCGGCCGGTGACGGTGATCACCGTCGTCAACGACAACATGCCGTTCCTGTTCGATTCGATCCTCGGCGAGATCACCGAGACGGCCGGCGAACCATCGCTGGTCGCCCACCCGGTCATCCTGGTGCGGCACGGGCGGGGCGGGGTGAGCGAGATCCTCGGCGACCCGGCGACGGCGAAGACCGAGGGCGGCGCCGACCGGGTGAGCGTGATCCAGGTGCATGTCGGGCCGGTGTCGGAGGATACGGCCGAGGGGCTCGAAGGACGGCTGCAGAAGATCCTCGGCCAGGTGCGCGCGGCGGTGCACGACTGGAAGCCCATGCTGGCGCGGCTCGACCAGGCCATCTCGGACTTCCGCTACGCGCCGGTGCCGCTCGACAAGGGTGCGGTGAGCGAGGCGATCGCCTTCCTGGAATGGCTGCGCGACGACAATTTCACCTTCCTCGGCATGCGCGAGTTCCGCTATTCCGGCGGCGAGAAGAGCGGCACGCTCGAACGCGCCGACCGTCCCGGCCTCGGCATCCTGGCCGACCCCGACGTGCTGGTGCTGCGACGGGGCACCGAGGCGGTGACGACGACGCCGGAGATCCGCGCCTTCCTGCACGGCCCCGACCCGCTGATCGTCACCAAGGCCAATGCCAAGGCGCTGGTGCACCGGCGCGCCTATCTCGACTACATCGGCGTCAAGACCTACGACAGGCGCGGCCGGCTCTCGGGCGAGCTGCGCATCGTCGGCCTGTTCACCTCGACGGCCTACACGCGCTCGGTGATGAAGATCCCCTATCTGCGCTCGAAGACCGAGGCGGTCATCGCCAAGTCCGGGTTCAATTCGTCCGACCATTCGGGCAAGGCGCTGATCAACGTGCTGGAATCCTATCCGCGCGACGAGCTGTTCCAGATCGCGGTGCCGGTGCTGCGCAAGCATGCGGAGGCGATCCTGGCGCTGGGCGAGCGGCCGCGGGTGCGGGTGCTGGTGCGCGTCGACCAGTTCGACCGCTTCGTTTCGGTCATCGTCTTCGTGCCGCGCGACCGCTACGACAGCGGGGTGCGCGAGAAGATCGGCACCTTCCTGAAGAACAGCTTCGACGGCCGGCTGTCGGCCTACTATCCGGCCTTTCCGGAGGGCAGTCTGGCGCGCGTCCATTTCATCATCGGGCGGTCGGGCGGCAAGACGCCGAAGGTCGATCCCAAGGTGCTCGAGGCGGGCGTCCGCGACATCGTCCGCACCTGGGACGACGGGCTGCGCGAGGCGGCTGCCGAGGCGGGCGCCGACGGCGCGTTCGCCGGGCTGGCCGGGCGCTTCCCCGAGAACTACCGGGGCACGTTCAGCCCGGCCGAGGCGCTGGTCGATGCGCGCCGCATCGCCGAGCTGTCGGCCGGCAACCCGATCGCCATCGACTACTACCGCCACCACGGCCAGCCCGAGGACCAGGCGGCGCTGAAGATCTACCATTTCGGCAGCCCGGTGGCGCTCTCCAGGCGCGTCCCGGTGCTGGAGAACATGGGCTTCCGGGTGATCAGCGAGCGCACCTTCGAGGTCGACGACCCCGAAGGCACCACCGTGTTCATCCACGACATGGATCTGGAGAGCGCTTTCGGCCGGCCGATCAAGCTCAGCGACCGCGGCGCGCTCTTCGAGGAGGTTTTCCTGTCGGTCTGGCGCGGCCAAAGCGACAATGACGGGTTCAACGCGCTGGTGCAGACGGCGTCGATGCGGGCCGTCGAGATCGGCATCCTGCGCGTCTACGCCCGCTACCTGCAGCAGGCGGGGATCCCGCAGAGCCAGGACTTCATCGCCGCCGCGCTCAACCGCTATCCGGAGATCGCCGCAGCGCTCCAGCGCCTGTTCGTCACCCGCTTCGATCCGGCGCTGCAGGACGAATCCGAGGTCACGGCGCGGCACCTCAAGGCGGCGATCAAGGACGCGCTCGACGCCGTGCCGTCGATCGACGACGACACCATCATCCGCCGCATCCTCAACCTGATCGAGGCGTCGGTGCGCACCAACGCCTTCGCCCCCCCGACGGAAGGCGAGAGCCGCTCGCTGGCGATCAAGCTCGACCCGCGGCTCATCGACGGCCTGCCCGAGCCGCGCCCGTGGCGGGAGATCTTCGTCTACGGGCCGGAGGTCGAGGGCGTGCACCTGCGCTTCGGGCCGGTGGCGCGCGGCGGCCTGCGCTGGTCGGACCGGGCCCAGGACTACCGCACCGAGGTGCTCGGGCTGGTCAAGGCGCAGCAGGTGAAGAATGCGGTGATCGTGCCGGTGGGCGCCAAGGGCGGCTTCTATCCCAAGCACCTGCCGGCGGGCGGCAGCCGCGACGCGATCCTGGCGGCCGGAACGGCGGCCTATGTCAACTTCGTCTCCAGCCTGCTGTCGATCACCGACAATCTCGACGGCAATGCGGTGGTGCCGCCCGATGGCGTGGTGCGCCACGACGCCGACGACCCTTATTTCGTGGTGGCCGCCGACAAGGGCACGGCGACGTTCTCGGACATCGCCAACGGAATCAGCGCGCGTTACGGCTTCTGGCTCGACGACGCCTTCGCGTCGGGCGGGTCGGCCGGCTACGACCACAAGAAGATGGGCATCACGGCGCGGGGCGCGTGGGAGGCCGTCAAGCGGCATTTCCGCGAGATCGACCGCGACATCCAGACCTCGCCGTTCACCGTCGTCGGGGTCGGCGACATGTCGGGCGACGTGTTTGGCAACGGCATGCTTTTGTCGGAGCAGACGCGGCTGATCGCCGCCTTCGACCACCGCGACATCTTCATCGACCCGGATCCCGACCCGGCCATCTCCTTCGCCGAGCGGAAGCGGCTGTTCGCGCTGCCGCGGTCGTCCTGGCAGGACTACGACGCCACCAAACTGTCGCCCGGCGGCATCGTGATCTCGCGGGCGCAAAAGTCGGTGACCTTGCCGGCGGCGGCGGCCATGGCCATTGGCCTTGCCAAGACGGTCGCCTCGCCGGCGGAGATCCTGCGCGCCATCCTCAAGGCGGCGGTCGACCTCATGTGGTTCGGCGGCATCGGCACCTATGTGCGGGCCACCAACGAAACGAACCAGGAGGTCGGCGACCGCACCAATGACGGCATCCGCATCACCGCGGCCGAGCTGCGCGTCAAGGTGATCGGCGAGGGTGCCAATCTCGGCGTCACGCAACGCGGCCGCATCGAGTTCAATCTGCTCGGCGGCGCCTGCAATTCCGACGCCATCGACAATTCGGGCGGCGTCAATTCGTCGGACGTCGAGGTCAACATCAAGATCGCGCTGGCCACGGCTATGCGTAAGGCTGTGCTTACGCGCCCAGCCCGCAACCGGCTGCTCGCCGAGATGACAGACGAGGTGGCGGCGCTGGTGCTGGCCAACAATTACGAGCAGACGCTCGCCATCTCGCAGGTGCGCAAGCGCGGGCTGGCCGACCTGCCGCACCAGGCCCGGTTCATGGACGACCTGGAGGCGCGCGGCCTGCTCGACCGTGCCGTCGAGACCTTGCCGTCGCCGCAGGCGCTGGCCGAGCGGCAGCTGCGCGGCGAGCCGCTCACCCGGGCCGAGCTCGGGGTGCTGCTCGCCTATGCCAAGATCGTGCTGTTCGGCGACATCGTGGCGTCGAGCATCCCCGACGACCCGCATTTCGAGCGCGACCTGCTCGCCTATTTCCCGGAAAAGATGGCGCGCAAGTATAAAAGCGAGATCGGCACCCACAGGCTGCGCCGCGAGATCATCGCCAGGGTGCTCGCCAACGACCTGATCAACCGGGCCGGGCCGTCCTTCGTCAGCCGCCTGCAGGACGAGACGGGGCGGGCGGCGGCGGACGTCGTGCGCGCCTTCACGGTGGTGCGCGACGGCTTCGGCCTCACCGGCGTCTATCGCGACATCGACGCGCTGGACAACAAGATGGACGGCCAGGCGCAGCTCGACTTCTACCTGACGGTGGGGCGGCTGATCTTCGCTGCCACGGCGTGGTTCCTGAAGAACGACCTCGGCGACACGGCGCTCGGCGTCCGCATCGAGGCGCTGCGCGCCGCCCGCAAGGTGCTGGAGCCGCAGATGGGCTCGCTGTTGCCGACCTTCATGAAGGAACGGCTGGCCGAGCGGCGCGACGCCTTCGCCGCCGCCGGGGCGCCGCAACGGCTCGCCGAGCAGCTGGCGGCGCTCACCGTGGCGGAGCTCCTGCCCGACATCGCGCTCGTCGCGGCGACGGCAGGCGCCGGCCTGATGGAATCGGCCAAGGCGTTCTTCGCCGTCAGCGACGCGTTCCGCATCCCGCGCATCGAGGATGCGGCGCGCGCCATCACGCCGGCGGACTACTACGAAGGCCTGGCGCTGCAGAGGGCCACCGACGCGATCGGCACGGCGCGGCGACGCATCGCCATCGCCGCGCTTGCCGGCGCGGGTCGCCAGCCCGACCCGGTGGGCCTGTGGCTCTCCAAGGGCGGCGAGCGGACCGTGTCGGCGCGCGAGCGGCTGCAGGCGCTCACCGAGGGCGGCGAGATCACGGTGGCCCGGCTGACGGTCGCGGCGGGGCTGATGAGCGACCTTGCCGCGCACTGACGGCACGCCCGAGGCTGGCGACGCCATGCCGGAGATCGCGGCGGGGCGGTCGCCGGCGCGCCGTCGCGGCATCTGGGGGTGGATGCTGTTCGACTGGGCGCAGCAGCCCTTCCACACGTTGATCGTCACCTTCGTCTTTGCCCCCTATTTCGCAGCAAGCGTCGCGCCCGACGCGGCCCGCGGCCAGGAGCTGTGGGGCTATGCAGCCGGCTTCGGGGGGCTGCTGATCGCGCTGATGTCGCCGGTCCTCGGCGCCATCGCCGACGCCGTCGGCCCGCGCAAGCCGTGGATCCTCGCCTTCTCCATCCCTGCTGCGGTGGGCTGCTTCATGCTGTGGACGGCGCTGCCCGGCGCTCCCGATACGCTCGCCGTGCTCGGCTGGTTCGTGCTGGCGCTGGTCGGCATGGAGTTCGCCGCGCTGTTCAACAATGCGATGATGCCGCATCTGGTGCCGCGCGCCGAGCTCGGCCGGCTGTCGGGATCGGCCTGGGGGCTGGGCTATGTCGGCGGGCTGGTCTCGCTGGTCATCGTGCTCGGCTTCCTCGCCGCCCAGCCGGCGACCGGGCGGACGCTGCTCGGGCTTGAGCCGCTGTTCGGGCTCGACCCGGCGAGCCATCAGGGCGACCGCGCGGCCGGGCCGCTGACGGCGGTCTGGTACCTGGTGTTCCTGCTGCCGCTCATCCTGTTCACGCCCGACGCGCCGCGGCGCCGCGGCGGGTCCGGCGCGGTGCGTCGCGGATTGGCCGAGCTGGCGACCACGCTCCGGCGGCTGCCGGCCGAGCGCAGCTATTTCGCCTTCCTCCTCTCGTCGATGTTCTACCGCGATGCGCTCAACGCGCTCTATGCGTTCGGCGGCATCTATGCGGCGGGCGTGCTCGGCTGGTCGATCGTCAAGATCGGCGTGTTCGGCATCCTCGCCAACCTGACCGGCGCCGCGGGGGCCTGGCTCGGCGGCATCGTCGACCAGCGCTACGGGCCGAAGGCGGTGGTCACCGGGTCGATCCTCATCCTCACGGCGTGCTGCCTGATGGTGATCTCGACCACCCGCAGCGAGGTGTTCTTCGTGCCGATCGCGGGCGGCAGCGCCGCCGTGCTGCCGGACATCGTGTTTTACGTGGCCGGCGGCCTCCTCGGCGCAGCCGGCGGCGCCATCCAGGCGGCCTCGCGGACGCTGCTGGTCGACCAGGTGGCGCGCGAGCGGGTCACCGAGGCCTTCGGCCTCTACGCGCTGTCGGGGCGGGCGACGAGCTTCGTCGGGCCGCTCGCCGTCGCCGTGGCCACCGGCCTCCTGTCGAGCCAGAGCCTCGGGCTTTCCGCCGAGGACGCCCAGCGCTTCGGCGTCAGCCCGATCGTCGTGCTCTTCATGCTGGGCATGGTCCTGCTGCCGCTGGTCGAGAGCCGGCCCTACGAGCGGCCGGGCCGCTGAGAAACGCCTTCAGTGGCGGAAGTGGCGGATTCCGGTGAACACCATGGCGATGTCGTGCGCGTCGGCGGCGGCGATCACCTCCTCGTCGCGCAGCGAGCCGCCGGGCTGGATGACCGCCGTGGCGCCCGCCTCGACGGCCGAAAGCAGGCCGTCGGCGAAGGGGAAGAAGGCGTCGGAGGCGACGACCGAGCCGCGCGTCGCCGGCTCCGCAACGCCGGCTGCGGCGGCCGCGTCGCGCGCTTTCAGGGCGGCGATGCGCGCCGAGTCGACGCGGCTCATCTGGCCGGCGCCGATGCCGACGGTGGCGCCGCCGCGGGCGTAGACGATGGCGTTGGACTTCACGTGCTTGGCGACGCGGAAGGCGAAGGTCAGGTCGGCGAGCTCGGCAATCGTGGGTCGGCGACGGGTGACGACTGTCAACTGCAGATCGTCGACAATCGCATTGTCGCGGCCCTGGACCAGAAAGCCGCCGGCGACGGAGCGGACGATCGGCCCTGCGGCGCGCGGGTCGGGCAGGCCCCCGGCGAGCAACAGCCGCAAATTCTTCCTGGCGCCGACGATCGCCTGCGCCTCGGCGCTGGCGTCGGGGGCGATGATCACCTCGGTGAAGGTCTCGACGATCGCCTCGGCGGCCTCGGCGTCGAGCGGCCGGTTCAGCGCGACGATGCCGCCGAAGGCCGACACCGGGTCGCAGGCCAGGGCCTTGCGGTAGGCGTCGAGCAGGGTGTCGCCGACCGCCACGCCGCAGGGGTTGGCGTGCTTGACGATGGCGACGGCGGCGCTGGCTTCGGGGTCGAACTCGCCGGCCAGCTCGTAGGCGGCGTCGGTGTCGTTGATGTTGTTGTAGGAGAGCTGCTTGCCCTGCACCTGGCGGGCGGTGGCGACGCCTGGCCGGCGGCTGCCGTCGACGTAGAAGCCGGCGGCCTGGTGCGGGTTCTCGCCATAGCGCAACACCGTCGCCAGGCGGCCGCCGAAGGCCCGCCAGGCCGGCTGCTCGATCGACAGCGACTCGGCGAACCAGTTGGCGATCGCCGCGTCATAGGCGGCGGTGCGGGCAAACGCCTTGGCGGCCAGCCGCCGGCGGAAGTCGAGCGACAGGCTGCCGGTGTTGAGCTCCAGCGCGTTGAGCACCGCGGCATAGTCGGCCGGGTCGGTGACCACCGCGACATAGGCATGGTTCTTGGCGGCCGCCCGCACCATCGCCGGTCCGCCGACGTCGATGTTCTCGATCACCGACGGTGCGTCGCTGCCGGAAAAGCGGACGTCCTCGAAGGGATAGAGGTTGACGACCAGGAGATCGATGCCGGCGATGCCGTGCTCGTGCATCGCCTCGGCATGGGCGGGATCGTCGCGGATGGCGAGCAGGCCGCCATGCACCAGAGGGTGCAAGGTCTTCACGCGGCCGTCCATGATCTCAGGGAAGCCGGTGACGGTGGCGACGTCGGTGACCGGAAGGCCGGCTTCGGCCAGCGCCTTGGCGGAGCCGCCGGTCGACAGCAGCTCGATGCCGATATGGCAAAGGCCGGCGGCGAATTCGACCAGCCCGGCCTTGTCCGACACCGAGATCAGGGCGCGCCGCACCGCCACCAGGTCCGGGGCAGGGATTCGCTTGGAGGGGACGGCGGCCATGTCGCGCTCCGCTGCACGGAAACAGAGGTCCGCGCCCTAACACGGCGTGGGGCGGATTGAAACCGGCCGCCCTTGCGCAACCGTCAGCGGCGGGCCGGCGGCTCGACGATGCGGGTGCGCTCCAGCTGCCAGGCGATCTCCGGCAGCGCCGAGGCCTGGTAGGCGACGACGATCTGGCTGGTGCGGCGTGGGCCGCCCAGACCGGCGAAGAAGATCAACTCCTCGAGCGCCGGCGTCACGGCGGCGCAAGAGAAGGCCCAGCTGTCGGCGCCGCCGGCGGCCAGCACGAGGCGGCCCTGGCCGTCGCGGTAGACCTGCGTGTCGGGATGCACGTGGAAGCGCAAGGTGACGTGGTCGCGGCCATTGTCGCGGGCCGGCTCGCCGCCTGCTCGGAAGACGCGGTCGATGCCGGACAAAAGGTTGCCGCCCTCCGACAGGCGCAGCTCGCGCTCGTGATAGAGGCCGAAGCGGGCAACGTAGCCGTCATGGCTGGCGACGAAGCCCTGCATGTCCTCGGCGTCGAGCCGTTCGCAGGGAACCTCGCGCGGGCCGCCGACCAGCGGCGAGCGCAGCAGGCCGTTGACGCGCGCCGAATGGCTGAAGCGCGCCGAGGAGGTGTCGTTGATCGTGGCGGTCGAATGGGCTGCCGTGGCGCGCGCCAGCGGCCGAACCTCGTCGGCGCCAAAGGCATCGACGCCGGCGTTGACGACATAATGCTGCCGGCCCGACGACAGCTCGAAGGAAAGGCAGCCGGCATGCGCTTCGCCGGAAAGCTCGGGCGGCGGCGCCGGGCCGGTGTCGGCGATCACCGTCGTGCCGCCCATGATGAGCCGCTCGTAGCCGGAATGCGGCGCATGGAGCAGCGGCCGGCCGGCGGTGTCGTCATGGCGAAGGATGGCGGCGATGCGGTCCTGGATGGTGGCGCCCATGCCGTTGAAGCGGGCCATCGCGCCGTCCTGATGGCGGAAGGCGCGCAGCGCCGGCAGCATGCGGTCGATGGCGCCGATCAGCGCCTCGGGCGGCGCCTCGGCCTGGTTGGCGTAGGTGTAGCGAAGCGGCAGGAGGTCGGACAAGCAGGTCGACCACGGCATAGGGGCTGCGGGAGACATGGCCGCCGTCGGGCAGGATCTGGCGGTCGAGCTCGTCGGCGAGATGGCGCGTCGCGCTGCGGATGGCGGAGGGCGGGGCCGGCAGCGACAGCGCGGCAAAGGCGAGCGCGATGCGCGCCCGGAGGCGGTCGATGCCGTCGGGCAGGTCGGCCGCCATCGCCCGCAGATAGCGGATCTGGACGGCCAGGCAGCGCAGATAGGTCCGGTAGAAGGGCAGCTCGGCGCCTTGCAGCACGACGGAGGAATGCTGCAGCCAGGCGACGATGCGGCGGGCCGTCGTCGCCGGCTCCCAGGCCGGGCCGGCGAGCGTGCTGCCATGGATGGCGATCCAGTCGGCGACCAGGGCGCGGGCGTTGGCGGCCGCCAGGTCGGTGCCAGCCGCCCGCATGTGGCGCAGCCAGCCGAAGCCGTGCAGCGCCCTTAGCCAGGCTTTGTGGGTGACGTCGACGCGAAACGGCGAGGCGCCACCAGTGTCGACCAGATGGCCCGCCAGCGCGAAGCGCCCGGAATAGATCTCCTGCGCGGCCTGCGGATCGGCGATGTGCAGGTCGGGCGGGGCGATGAGCACGCGTTCCGGCGTCCGCCCGGCGTAGCGCCAGCGATAGGCCGGGCCGGCCCGCAGCCGTCGGCGGGTCCGTCGCCAGACCTCCCGCGCAACCAGCGCCCAAAGGCGCGGCGCCTTGCCCGCTGCAGCCGCCAATGCCGAATCCTCGTCGCCAAGCCCTCGACCTTTATCGGTACGGTATGGTTAGCGAATGGTTTACGGAGCCGGAACGAGCGGCTCAGCCGTGCCTTCTGAAGCGCGCGGCGAAGAAGCCGTCGAGCCCGGATCGCTCGGGGTCGCCGAGCGGCAGGTCGGCCGGGGTGGTGCGCAGCCAGCCTTCGCGGCTGAGGAACGGCGCCGTGCCGGGCACCTCGTCGGCGCCGATCGGATCGAGCGCTGCCTGAGGCGTGGCGGCGAGGAAGGCGGCGACCAGGCGCTCGCCCTCCTCGGGGTCGAGCGAGCAGTTCGAGAAGACGAGGCGTCCGCCCGGCGCGACCAGCCTGCCAGGCGCCATCGAGCAGGCCGCGCTGCAGAAGCGGCGAGCTTGGCGATGTCCTCGGGCGACTTGGTCCACGGCACGTCGGGATGGCGGCGCACCGTGCCGGTCGACGAGCAGGGCGCGTCGAGCAGGACGGCGTCGAACAGCGCCGGGGGCTGCCAGCTCCGCAGGTCCGCCTCGACGATCTCGGCCGCCAGGCGGAGCCGCTCCAGATTGCCGGTGAGGCGAGCGAGCCGGTTGCGCGAGCTGTCGATGGCCGTCACCTTGGCTCCCGCCGCCGCCAGCTGGGCGGTCTTGCCGCCGGGGGCGGCGCAGAGGTCGGCGACGCTCAGCCCGGCAATGTCGCCGAGCATCCGCGCCGGCAACGCCGCCGCGGCGTCCTGCACCCACCACGCGCCTTCGGCGAAGCCCTCCAGCTCGGGCACCGCGCGGTCCAGGCGAGGCAAGCGGACGCTGCCGGTCGGCAGCACGAAGCCGCCGAGACGCTCCGCCCAGCGCTCGGGATCGGCCTTGACGGTGAGGTCGGTCGGCGCCTCGGTGCGGTGGGCGGCGAGGATCGCCGCCGCCGTTTCTGCGCCATAGGTTTGCCGCAGCCGGTCGGCGAACCAGGCCGGCGCGTCGACGGTGCTCGCCAAGGCCGGCGGCAGCTCTTCGGCCTTGCCGCGGGCGAGGCCGCGCAGCACGGCGTTGACCAGTGCCGCGAAGCGGGCGTTGCGAGGGTCCAGCTTGGCCTGGCTGACCGCCAGGTCGACGGCGGCGCTGTCCGGCACGTCGAGGAACAGGATCTGCGCCGCCGCCACGTGGAGCAAATGCGACAGCGCATGGGCGGCGGGCGGCAAGGGCCGGTCGAGATGCCGGTCGATCAGCGCGGCGATGGTCAGCCGGTAGCGCAGCGCGGTCGCCAGGATGGCGCGGACCAGCGCGCGGTCGCGCGGCGCCAGCGCGAGGTACTGGGGATGGCCGTGCTGCTGGTCGGTCAGCGCGTCGAGCGGCGTCCTGGCGTCGATGACGGCGCCGAGCAGCCGGCTCGCGGTGCGCCGCGCCGGCAGGCCCGGGATGTCGCGCTCGGCGGCGCCGGCGGCGCGCGCCGAGGCGCGCTTCACGACCAGGGGCCCTTGGGCCGGCCGGGCTCGCGACCCCACGGACCGGCATCGCCGCCGCCGTGCTCCTCCGCCTGCGGACGGCTCAGCGTCTCGCCGGCCATCGCCTGCAGCGCGGCGATGCGGTTGTCGGTGTTGGGGTGGGTGGAGAACAGGCTGTCCATGCCCTTGCCGGTGAGCGGGTTGATGATGAAGAGATGCGCGGTGGCCGGGTTGCGCTCGGCCTCCGGGTTGGGGATGCGCTGGACGGCGCGGGCGATCTTGTCCAGCGCCGAGGCGAGCCACAGCGGGTTGCCGCAGATCTCGGCGCCGCGACGGTCGGCGGAGTACTCGCGGGTCCGGCTGATCGCCATCTGGACGAGCATGGCCGCCAGCGGTGCGACGACCATGGCGACGATGACGCCGATGGCGCCGAGCGGGTTGTGGTTGTCCCGGTTGCCGCCCATGAAGAAGGCGAAGTTGCCGAGCATGGAGATGGCGCCGGCGAGCGTCGCGGTGATCGTCATGGTCAAGGTGTCGCGGTTCTGGATGTGGGCCAGCTCGTGCGCCATCACGCCGGCCGCCTCCTCGTAGGACAGCCGCTCGAGCAGGCCTGTCGTCGCGGCGACCGCCGCATGCGAAGGGTTGCGGCCGGTCGCAAACGCGTTCGGCTGCGGGTTGTCGATCAGGTAAACCTTCGGCATCGGCAGGCCGGCGCGCGCCGAGAGATCGCGCACGATGCCGTAGAATTCGGGCGCGGCGCGCTCGTCGACCTCGACGGCATGGTTCATCTTCAGAACCATCTTGTCGGCGTTCCAATAGCTGAAGAGGTTCATCCCCGCCGCCATCAGGAAGGCGATCATCATGCCGCTCGAGCCGCCGATCAAATAGCCCACGGCCATGAACAGCGCCGTCATGAAGGCAAGGAGCATGGCGGTGCGGATCAAGTTCATCGTCTTTGTCTCCGGTGCCGGGGGTCGATCCGCCCTGCAAACCTGTCTATATGATGGGTGGGAAAGCCTTTCCTTTCAAGCGGAGCAAGCCGATGGGCAAGGACCAGACAGCAGCGCCTGCGACCAGGAAGCCGATCAGCGCAGCGGCCGAGCGTGCGCTGGCCGAGGCGGCGGCCCGCCGCGACGCCTATCGAGAGCGCGAAGCCGCCCTGCCGAAGGAGTTCGGCGGCCGCGGCGGCCAGGAGCCGACGCGCTACGGCGACTGGGAGGTCAAGGGAATCGCCACGGATTTCTAGCCAGCTGCAGGACGCGCTCGTGGCGCCGGTGCGAGCATGGAACCTGCGCGACATCCGGGCGTTGTGTGGGCGGTTGGATATCCTCCCGCATTCGAGGGACCTTCGATGCTGATCAGGCTCGGCTATGAAATCGCTATCGAGTGCCCGCATCCGATGCCGGTCATCTCGCTGCTGGAGATCCATCCGGAGCGGCAGGCCGACATCAAGCGGCAGACCAAGGTGCTGACCTCGCCGCATGTGCCCAGCACGACCTATGTGGACTCGTTCGGCAATGTCTGCCGGCGGTTCATGGCGCCGGAAGGAGGCTTCCGCATCCTGCACGACGCGGTCATCGAGGATTCCGGCGAACCCGACCAGATCAACACGCTGGCGCAGGAGACGCCGATCGACGAGCTGCCGCACGAGACGCTCGTCTACCTGCTCGGCAGCCGCTATTGCGAGACCGACCATCTGGGCGACCTGGCCTGGCGACTGTTCGGCCACCTGCCCGGCGGCTGGGTGCGGGTGCAGGCGATCACCGACTACGTGCACAACCGCCTGTCCTTCGGCTACGGCTATGCGCGGGCGACCCGGACGGCGGCGCAGGCGCATGACGAGCGGGTCGGCGTCTGCCGCGACTTCGCGCATCTGGCGATCGCGCTCTGCCGCTGCATGAATATCCCGGCTCGCTACGTGAACGGCTACATGGGCGACATCGGCGTGCCGCCCGACCCGGCGCCGATGGACTTCAACGCCTGGTTCGAGGCCTATCTGGACGGCCAGTGGTACACGTTCGACGCCCGCCACAACGTGCGCAGGATCGGCCGCGTGGTGGTGGCGCGGGGCCGCGACGCGACCGACGTGCCGCTGCTGCACACTTTCGGGTCGCACAAGCTGACGACCTTCAAGGTGTGGACCTACGAGCAGGAAAGCCATCCGGCGACACCGCCGGTGCACGGCGTCGACCGGACGATGACGACGCCGCTGATCGCGTGAAGAGAATTCGAGGACCAAGACCGATGAGAAGGCTGACCGCGACCGCATTGGCCCTGGCGCTCGGGACCGGCATGGCCTGGGCGCAGACCGCACCCCCGCCCATCCCGCCCGAAAAGGCGATGAAGCTGTCCGAGATCGTCGCCAAGGTCGAAGGCCGGGACCAGTTCCGCTACATCGACCAGATCGACTGGGACGAGGACGGCTACTACGACATCGTCTATTTCACGTCCGACAAGGCCAAGGTCGAGATCAAGATCGACCCGGTGACCGGCGAATCCCGCATGTAGCCGCCGAAGCGGCAGCTGCCGCCCACGAAAAAAGGCCGTTCCCGATGGGCGGGAACGGCCTTCCGTGTTTCGTCCGTGGCGCAGCCGTCAGCCGAGACCTGCCGGATTTTCGTCCGGGATCACCAGCCGCGCATCATGCTCATCAACGAAGGGGCTGCCCTTCGCAAAGGCAATCCGCTGAGGCCACGCTTTGGCAAACGAAATCACTCGACATCGGATCACCTCCTTTCCTGTTGTTGAACACGCCTACAAGTTGGGGTGATTTTGCAAAATGCGCAAGTGCCCTTTGGGGTTACGTGGCGTCATCTCCGAAAGGAGCATCTTACGTCGCAGCCTCCACCTTCTTGTTCTGCCGGTTGGCGATGAGGTCGTCGACGACCGCCGGATCGGCGAGGGTGGAGGTATCGCCCAGCGCCGCAAAGTCGTCTTCGGCGATCTTGCGGAGGATGCGCCGCATGATCTTGCCCGATCGCGTCTTGGGCAGGCCGGGCGCAAACTGGATCTTGTCGGGCGAGGCGATGGCGCCGATCTCCTTGCGCACATGGGCGATGAGGTCCTTGCGCAGCTCGTCGGTCCAGGTCTCGCCGGCCATCAGCGTCACGTAGCAGTAGATGCCCTGGCCCTTGATGTCGTGCGGGTAGCCGACGACGGCCGCCTCGGACACCTTGTCGTGGCTGACCAGAGCCGATTCCACCTCGGCAGTGCCCATGCGGTGGCCCGAGACGTTGATGACGTCGTCGACGCGGCCGGTGATCCAGTAGTAGCCGTCGGCGTCGCGGCGGCAGCCGTCGCCGGTGAAGTACTTGCCCTTGTAGCTGGAGAAATAGGTCTTCACGAAGCGCTCGTGGTCGCCATAGACGGTGCGCATCTGCCCCGGCCAGGACTCGGCGATGCAGAGGTTGCCGTCGGCAGCGCCGTCGAGGACGCGGCCCTCGTTGTCGACCAGCTCGGGCCGGACGCCGAAGAACGGCCGCGTCGCCGAGCCGGCCTTGAGGTCAGTGGCGCCCGGCAGCGGGGTGATCATGATGCCGCCCGTCTCGGTCTGCCACCAGGTGTCGACGATCGGCACCTTGCCGTTGCCGACGACGCGGAAATACCACTCCCAGGCTTCCGGGTTGATCGGCTCGCCCACCGAGCCCAGCACCTTGAGGGTGCGGCGCGAGGTGCCCTCGACATAGCCGTCGCCGGCGCCCATCAGGGCGCGGATGGCGGTGGGGGCGGTGTAGAAGATGTTGACCCGGTGCTTGTCGATCACCTGCCAGAAGCGGGCCGCGGTGGGGTAGTTGGGCACGCCCTCGAACATCAGCGTGGTGGCGCCGTTGGCGAGCGGCCCGTAGACGATGTAGGAGTGGCCGGTCACCCAGCCCACATCGGCGGTGCACCAGTAGATGTCGCCATCGCGGTAGTCGAAGACGTATTGGTGGGTCATCGAGACGTAGACGAGGTAGCCGCCGGTGGTGTGCAGGACGCCCTTCGGCTTGCCGGTCGAGCCCGAGGTGTAGAGGATGAACAGCGGGTCCTCGGCCTTCATCTTCTCCGGCTTGCAGGTGGGCTTCGCGGTCGCCACCTCCTGGTGGTACCAGAGGTCGCGGCCCTCCGCCCAGCCGGTCTTGCCGCCGGTGCGGCGCACCACCAAAACCTTCTCCACCTCGGTGCCGGCGCGTGCGGCGATCTCGATCGCGCGGTCGGCATTGTCCTTCAAGGGGATCGTCCTGCCGCCGCGCAGGCCTTCGTCGGCGGTGATCAGGAAGGTCGACTTGCAGTCGTCGATGCGGCCGGCCAGCGCGTCGGGCGAGAAGCCGCCGAACACCACCGAATGGATGGCGCCGACGCGGGTGCAGGCGAGCATCGCATAGGCCGCCTCGGGGATCATCGGCATATAGATCGTCACCCGATCGCCGCGCTTCACGCCGTGCCTCTTCAACACGTTGGCGAGGCGGCACACATGCTCATAGAGCTCGCGATAGGTGATCTTGCGGTCGTCATAGGGGTTGTCGCCTTCCCATATGATGGCCACCTGATCGCCCCGCTTCTTCAGATGGCGGTCGATGCAGTTGTATGAGACGTTGGTGAGGCCGTCCTCGAACCATCTGATCGACACCTTGCCGGTAAAGCTGGTGTTCTTGACCTTGGTGAAGGGCTTGAACCAGTCGATCCGCTTGCCGTGCTTGGCCCAGAACTTGTCAGGATTGCGCAGGCTGTCGCGGTACCATTTGAGGTAGGTGTCGTTGTCGATGAGGGCGTTCTTCCGCCATGCGGGCTGGACGCGATGCAGCTGAACCTCGGACATGGTCGCCTCTTCCTCCCGGATCTCTGCGCCGTCGGCACGGCCGGCCGTGCCACCTCTCGGGGCGTCGCCGCGAGAGTATTATCAGTTCGCCATCGGCCACAACATTAGACGTTGGATTGGCTTCGCGGGCGGCGCGAACCCGGCGTTCGGCCAGGCCTGCTAGCACTCCCGGGGGTAGGCTGCCAACATACTGAAATCAAAGCGTAATCCCAAAGTCTGACTTTGCTGCTACCCTCAGTCGGGTCACAATCCTCCTGCACGTTTCGTGCCGTGGAGGAGCGACGGAGCGCGGGAGCGACGACGATCATGCGTGACAATGCCGAGTTGGAATTGATGCTCAAGGGCTATGGCCTGACCACCGCCCAGATCCTCTATCACATGCCGGACCACCCGCATGTGCTGCAGACCTTCATCTGGCAGCACTACGACCTGGCGCCGAAATTCCCGGCGCTGTTCCGCTTCCTGGAGTTCTGGCGGGCCAAGCTCGACGGGCCGCTGCACTCGGTGGCCTACACCCACCGGCGGCTGGTGGCGCCGAACGAGTGGCGCAACGTCGCCGGCGAGCTCGCCCTGCACTGAAGCGCACCGGCGCTCAAGCGCGATCGGCGGCGGCGCGCAGCGAGGCCTCCAGCAGGTCGAGGCCTTCGCCGAACACGCCGTCCTGGATGGTGATGGGCGACAGGAAGCGGATGACGTTGCCGTAGACGCCGCAGGTGAGCAGGATCAGGCCGCGGTCGAGCGCCTCCAGCCGCACCGCGTTGGCGAAGTCGGCGCTGGGCTGCCCGCTCTTCGGATCGTTGAACTCCACCGCGTTCATGAAGCCCGGGCCGCGGATGTCGACGATGTGCGGCACGGCGTCCCGCAGGCCGGCCAGGCGCTGCTTGAGCCGGCCGCCGAGCAGCTCCGCCCGCTCGCAAAGCCCCTCCTCCTCGATGACGTCGAGCACCGCGTGGGCGGCGGCCAGGCCGAGCGGGCTGCCGCCATAGGTGCCGCCGAGGCCGCCGGGCGCCGGGGCGTCCATGATCTCCGCGCGCCCGGTGACGGCGGCGAGCGGGAAGCCGCCGGCGAGGCTCTTGGCCATGGTGACGAGGTCGGGAGCGGCGTCGTGATGGTCCATGGCGAACATCTTGCCGGTGCGGGCGAAGCCGGTCTGCACCTCGTCGGCGATGAGCAGCATGCCATGGCGGTCGCACAGGCGGCGCAGCTCGCTGACGAAGCTGCGCGGCGCCTCGTAGAAGCCGCCTTCGCCCTGCACCGGCTCGAGGATGATGGCGGCGACGCGGGCCGGGTCGACATCCGCCTTGAGCAGCCGGTCGAGCGCCTTCAGCGACTCCTCGACGCTGATGCCGTGCAGCGCGACGGGGAACGGCGCGTGGAAGACGTCGGCTGGCATCGGCCCGAAGCCGAGCTTGTAGGGCGCCACCTTGCCGGTCAGCGCCATGCCCATGAAGGTGCGGCCGTGGAAGCCGCCGCCGAAGGCGATGACCGCCGGCCGGCCGGTGGCGGCGCGGGCGATCTTGACGGCGTTCTCCACCGCCTCGGCGCCGGTGGTCACGAACATCGTCTTCTTGGCGCCGTCGCCGGGGACGAGCGCGTTCAGCCGCTCGGCGAGCGCGATATAGTGCTCGTAGGGCACGACCTGGGCGCAGGTGTGGGTGAAGCGGTCGAGCTGCTCGCGCACCGCCGCCATCACCTTGGGGTGGCGGTGGCCGGTGTTGACGACGGCGATGCCGGACGCCCAGTCGATGTAGCGACGCCCCTCGACGTCCCAGATCTCGGAATTCTCCGCCCGGTCGACATAGACCTGGGTGGCCATGCCGACGCCGCGGGCCACCGCCTCGCTGCGGCGCCCGGAAATCGTTGCGTTGCTCATCGTCGTGCCCTCGGATTGATCGGCCATGTTCAGCACGGCCGGCCGCCTCAAGGCAAGCCGGTTTGCGCCGCCTAAGCTATCTGGTGCCGAAGATCGCCGAGCCGACGCGCACCGAGGTGGCGCCGAACGCCACCGCCTGCTCGTAGTCGCCGGACATGCCCATCGACAGGCCGGCGAGCCCGGCCTCGCCGGCGAGCTTCTCCAGCAGGGCGAAGTGCGGGCCGGGGTTCTCGTCGAATGGCGGGATGGCCATCAGGCCGTCGATCGCCAGGCCGTGTACGTCGCGGCAGCGGGCGACGAAGGCCACCGCGTCGCGCGGCTCCACGCCGGCCTTCTGCGGCTCGGACCCGGTGTTGACCTGGACGTAGAGGCGCGGTGCGCCGCCCCTGCCGGGCCATCTCGGCGGCGAGCGCGGCGGCGATCTTCTCGCGGTCGACCGTCTCGATGACGTCGAACAGCGCCACCGCCTGGGCGGCCTTGTTGGATTGCAGCGGGCCGATGAGATGGAGGACGAGGTCGGGCCGCTCAGCCTTCAGCGGCGGCCATTTGGCCTGCGCCTCCTGCACGCGGTTCTCGCCGAAGACGCGCTGGCCGGCCTCGATCACCGGACGGATTTCCGCGGCGTCGAAGGTCTTGGTCACGGCGACCAGCGCGACGTCGCCCGGCTGGCGCCCGGCGCTCCTGGCGGCGGCGGCGATCCTTTCCCGCACCTCTTTCCAGCGCCCGACGGCGTCGTTCATGCCCAGCCCCCGAATTCGCCGGCCGGTGTTGACGGGTCCGGCAAACCATGGTGAACGTCTCCCGCATTCTTCATAGGCGAAAACCCGGGCATGGCAACCGAACGTTACAATCCGCGCGTCTCCGAGCCCCGCTGGCAGAAGGCCTGGGACGAGGCGCGGCTGTTCGAGACCCAGAACGACGATCCGCGCCCGAAATACTACGTGCTGGAGATGTTCCCCTATCCGTCGGGGCGCATCCATATGGGCCACGTGCGCAACTACGCGATGGGCGACGTGGTCGCCCGCTTCCGCCGGGCCAGCGGCTACAACGTGCTGCACCCGATGGGGTGGGACGCCTTCGGCCTGCCGGCCGAGAACGCGGCGCGCGACAACAAGGTGAACCCGCGCGACTGGACCTACGAGAACATCGCGACGATGAAGGGCCAGCTCAAGACGATGGGGCTGTCGCTCGACTGGGCGCGCGAGATCGCCACCTGCGACCCGAGCTACTACAAGCATCAGCAGAAGCTGTTCCTGGACTTCTGGCGCGCCGGGCTGGTGGAGCGCCGTGCCGCCAAGGTCAACTGGGACCCGGTCGACATGACGGTGCTGGCCAACGAGCAGGTGATCGACGGCCGTGGCTGGCGCTCCGGCGCGCCGGTCGAGCAGCGCGACCTCACGCAGTGGTTCTTCAGGATCACCGCCATGTCGGAGGCGCTGCTGGCGAGCCTCGATGGCCTGGAGCGCTGGCCCGACAAGGTCCGCGTCATGCAGCAGAACTGGATCGGCCGCTCGGAAGGCCTGCATGATCCGCTGGCCGCTCGACAAGGCGACGACGCCGGATGGCGAAACCGAGCTGGAGATCTTCACGACGCGCCCGGACACCATCTTCGGCGCCTCCTTCATGGCCATCGCCGCCGACCATCCGCTCGCCCGGCAGGCGGCGGAGAAGGATCCGGCGCTCGCCGCCTTCATCGAGGAGGTGCACCAGCTGGGCACCTCGGTGGCGGCGCTGGAGACCGCCGAGAAGAAGGGCTACGACACCGGCATCCGCGCCGTCCATCCGTTCGACCCGGACTGGACGCTACCGGTCTACGTCGCCAATTTCGTGCTCATGGACTATGGCACGGGCGCCATCTTCGGCTGCCCGTCGGGCGACCAGCGCGACCTCGACTTCGCCCGCAAATACGGCCTGCCGGTGATCCCGGTGGTGATGCCGCGCGACGCCGAGGCGGCCAGCTTCGCGATCGCCGACGAGGCCTATGTCGACGACGGCGTGATGATCAATTCGCGCTTCCTCGACGGGATGAGCCCGGCCGAGGCGTTCGACGCGGTGGCACGGCGGCTGGAAGAGACAAAGAGCGGCAACCGCCCGATGGCGGAGCGCAAGGTCCAGTACCGCCTGCGCGACTGGCTGATCTCGCGGCAGCGCTACTGGGGCTGCCCGATCCCGGTCGTGCATTGCAAGGCCTGCGGTTCGGTGCCGGTGGCGGATTCCGACCTGCCCGTGCTGTTGCCGACCGATGTCAGCTTCGACAAGCCCGGCAACCCGCTCGACCACCACCCGGCGTGGAAGCATGTCGCGTGCCCGCAATGCGGCGGGCCGGCGCGCCGCGACACCGACACCATGGACACCTTCGTCGATTCCTCGTGGTACTTCGCCCGCTTCACCGACCCGTGGAACGAGGCGGCGCCGACCACGCTGTCGGTGGTCGACGGGCCGACCGGCTGGCTGCCCGTCAACCAGTATATCGGCGGGGTGGAGCATGCGATCCTGCACCTGCTTTACTCCAGGTTCTTCGCCCGGGCGATGAAGGCGACCGGCCATCTCAACGATGTCGAGGAGCCGTTCGGCGGCCTGTTCACCCAGGGGATGGTGGTCCACGAGACCTATAAGGGCCCGCAAGGCTGGCTGATGCCCGCCGAGGTGCGGGTCGACGAGGTCGACGGCCAGCGCAAGGCGACGCTCGCCGCCGACGGCACGCCGGTCGAGATCGGCCCGATCGAGAAGATGTCGAAGTCGAAGAAGAACGTCGTCGACCCCGACGACATCATCGCCAGCTACGGCGCCGACACCGCGCGCTGGTTCATGCTGTCGGACTCGCCGCCCGACCGCGACGTGATCTGGACGGAGGCCGGGGTCGAAGGCGCGCATCGCTTCGTGCAGCGGGTGTGGCGGCTGGTCGCCGAGACGGCGCCGCTGCTCGGCGTCGCGGCCCGGCCGGCCAGCGACGGCGAGGCCGGCGCGATCTCGCGGGCGGCGCACCGCACGGTCAAGGCGGTGGCCGAGGACATCGACCGGCTGGCCTTCAACAAGGCGGTGGCGCGGCTCTACGAGCTGGTCAACACGATCCAGGCGCCGGCCGCCAGGCTCGCCAAGGGCGAGGCCGTCGAGCCGCAGCTGGCCGGCGCGCTGCGCGACGCCTTGGAGAAGCTGGTGGTGATGATCGCGCCGATGATGCCGCATCTGGCGGAAGAGTGCTGGGCCGCCCTCGGCGGCGAGGGATTCGTCGCCGATCGGGCCTGGCCCGGCTTCGACGCGCAGCTGACGGTGGACAACGACGTCACCTATCCGGTGCAGGTCAACGGCAAGAAGCGGGGCGAATTGACAATTGCCCGCGACGCGGACCAAGCTGCGGTGGAGCAGGCGGTGATGGCGCTCGAGGCGGTTCGCAAGGCGCTCGAAGGGCGGCCGCCGCGCAAGGTGATCGTCGTGCCGCAAAGGATCGTGAATGTCGTTGTCTGAGCGGAATGCCACGCGGGCAATGCCATTCCTTCTCGTGGTGCTCCTGCTGGCCGCCTCCTGCACGGTGCGGCCGCTCTATTCCAGCAGCGCCTCGCTGGGCGCCGCCTCGGGCATGAGCGCCGAGCTCGCCTCGATCGCCATCAAGCCGGTGACCACGCGCTATGCCCAGGAGGTGCGGAACCACCTGATCTTCATGTTCGGCAACGGGCGCGGCGAGCCGACGAGCCCGGTCTACACGCTCACCCTCAGCGTCACCGAGATCAACGAGGCGACGGCGATCATCCAGGTCAACGACGAGGACCAGCCGACCGCCGGCGCGATCGTCATGACCGGCGGCTACACGATCCAGAAGGGGGGCAAGACCATATCCTCCGGGTCGCGCCAGATCTCCTCGTCCTATGACGCGCCGCGGCAGGAGTTCGCCAACCTGCGGGCGCAGCGCGACGCCGAGAACCGGGCGGCGCGCGAGCTGGCGGAGCTGCTCAGGCTGGCGATCGCGCAGGATCTCGAACGCGCCGCCGGCGGCGGCTAAAGGCGGCAGGCGGCGCGGCTTTCCGCGGCTTGTCCAAATTTGTAGCCGTTTCGCGTCATGTGCCCGTCACGGATGTCGGCGAAACAGCAGGGAGAAAGGTGGGATTGATGGATTCGCGGACGACGCCGTCCAGTTTCGCCGAGACGCTCGACGCCGAGCTCGTGGCGCCGGGGGCGGCGACGGGCGGCCACATCGTGGACCAGATGCTCGCCGAGCGAACCACCACCCTGTCCAAGCATCCGCTGTGGTGGCTGATGCGGCCGGTGCTCCTGAAGATCCTGCACTACCGCCAGGCGCTGGCCATGGCCGACGACCTCTCCGAGCTGTCGGGCTGGGACGCCATGTCCTATCTCAGCGCGCTTCTGTCGCTCGAAGTCGCTGTCGAGGGCGCCGAGAACCTGCCGGCCACGGGCGGCTTCATCCTGGCGCCGAGCCATCCCACGGGGATCGCCGACGGCATCGCCGTGTTCGACATGCTGAAGACGGTGCGCCGCGACATCGCCATCTTCGCCAACCGCGACGCGCAGCGGGTGGCGCCGGGGTTTCGCGAGATCGTCATCCCGGTCGAGTGGCGGCAGGGTGAGAAGTCGCATGCCAAGAGCCGCGAGACGCTGGAGCTCACCGCCCGCGCCTTCGCCGCGCGCAAGGCGATCGTGCTGTTCCCTTCCGGACGCATCGCCTACTGGCACGATGGGGCGCTGACCGAGCGGCCGTGGCAGTCCTCGCTGGTCAGCCTGGCGCGGCGCTACCGCTACCCGGTGGTGCCGGCGCGCATCACGGCGCGCAATTCGGGCCTGTTCTACCTTTTGTCAAAATATTCGACCGACCTGCGTGACATGACGATCTTCCACGAGCTGCTCAACAAGAAAGGGCGTGCCTATTCCGTCACCGTCGGGCGGCCGATCGCCTCGGAGGCGCTCGACGGCGATCCCACGGAGGTGGCGCTCAGGCTGCAGCAACACACGGTCGAGGGACTGGCGGCCGACCGCAACGCCGTGTTCGGCTGACCCTCTCACGGTTGCAGAGCTGCCGGTGGCCGGCAACCTGACGGATCAGGAGGCCTGACGCCGGGAGAACGGCACCACGTTGGCGGAGGCGGCCCGCTGGCTGTGCTCGGCGGTAAGGACCGCCTCGACCAGCAATTCCAAGGCTTCGCGCAGCATTCCGGATCGCTCGTCCTCGCCCGTCAGCGTTCCATGAGCGCGTTCGAGAAGCGCCCGAGTGGCAGCGAAATCCGATTGCATGTCCGATCCTCAGTTCCGTGCCGCGCCCATTAGCAATTGCTTACATGCCTGCTCGCAATGGTGGTAGGAGAGCCGGCGCGGATGGTTCGCGGACGGTCATTGTCCACAGGACGAATTTAAGAAAACTCTAACGACCGGCGGCCGCGCTGTCGCGGCCGTCCGGCATCGTGTTGTCAGCCGATCTGCTGGCCGGTCTTGGCCCAGTCGGCCAGGAACATCTCCAAGCCCTTGTCGGTCAACGGATGCTTGACCAGCTGCCTGAGCGTCGCCGGCGGGATGGTCGCCACGTCGGCGCCGAGCAGCGCCACCTCCTTGACGTGGTTCACGGTGCGGATCGAGGCGGCGAGGATCTCGGTCTTGTAGTCGTAATTGTCGTAGATGGTGCGGATCTCGGCGATCACCTCGGTGCCGTCGATGCCCATGTCGTCGATGCGGCCGATGAAGGGCGAGATGAAGCTGGCGCCGGACTTGGCAGCCAGAAGCGCCTGGTTGGCCGAGAAGCAGAGCGTCACGTTGACCAGGCGGCCGTCGGAGCGGATCGCCCGGCAGGCCTTCAGCCCGTCCATCGTCAACGGCACCTTGATGCAGATGTTGTCGGCGATCTTGGCGAGCACCTTGGCCTGCGACATCATCTCGGAATAGTCGGTGGCGGTGACCTCGGCCGACACCGGTCCCTTGACGATCTCGCAGATCTGGCGCGTCACGTCGGCGATCTTGCCGCCCGACTTGAGAATCAGCGAGGGGTTGGTGGTGACGCCGTCGAGCAGGCCCATGTCGTTGAGCTCGCGGATTTCGTTGACGTCGGCCGTGTCGACAAAGAATTTCATGGTCGTCTCCTTCGCCTTTCCGATGGGCGGCAGCGCCGGCCGTCCTTTGGCCCTTTGCTCTAGACGAAGTTCGAGGCAAGGTCACGCCCGATGAAGCAAGATTTCGCAGCGCGGGGAGCGTCTCGGCCTGGGGCCTTCGGTGCCGGTGCTCGTGCCGATGCCGGCCGAGCGCGCCTACAGCTACGCGGTGCCGGCCGGCATGGCGGTGGAGCCGGGGTCGATCGTCAGGGTGCCGCTGGGTCCGCGCGAGGTCGCCGGCATCGTCTGGGACGGCGACACCGACGCCGTCGATCCGCGCAAGCTGCGGCCGATCCTGCACGCCTTCGACTGTCCGCCGATCGGCGAGGCGACGCGGCGCTTCGTCGACTGGGTCGCCGCCTACACGCTGACGCCGCCCGGCCTGGTAGCGCGCATGCTGCTCAGGGCGCCCGAAGCGTTCGATCCGGAGCCGTGGATCGACGGCCTGAGACGGACGGCGGCCGAGCCCGACCGCGTCACCGAGGCGCGGCGCAAGGTGCTCGAGCTCGCCCTCCCCGGCATGGCCTGGACGCGGTCGGGCCTGGCGCATGCGGCGGGCGTGTCCGTCGGGGTCATCGACGGCCTGAAGGCGCAGGGCGTGTTCGAGCCGGTGACGATCCCGCCGCGCAGCGTCGTCGCGGTGCCCGACCCCGGCTTCGCGCAGACCGCGCTGACCGGCGACCAGGTCGCCGCGGCGACGGCGCTGCGCGAGGCGGTCGGCGGCGGCAGTTTCGGCGTCACCCTGCTCGACGGGGTGACCGGCTCCGGCAAGACGGAGGTCTATTTCGAGGCGGTCGCCGCGGCGCTGGAAAAGGGGAGGCAGGTGCTGATCCTGCTGCCGGAGATCGCGCTGACCCAGGCCTTCCTCGAGCGCTTCCAGGCGCGGTTCGGCGCCAAGCCGGCGGAATGGCACTCCGACCTGCCGCCGCGGATGCGCGAAAAGGTCTGGCGCCAGCTCGCCGAAGGCGGCGTGCGCGTGGTGGCGGGGGCGCGGTCGGCGCTGTTCCTGCCGTTCCGCGAGCTCGGGCTGATCGTCGTCGACGAGGAGCACGATCCGGCCTTCAAGCAGGAGGACCGCGTCTTCTACAGCGCGCGCGACATGGCGGTGGTGAGGGCTCGCATCGGCGGCTTCCCCGTCGTGCTCTCCTCGGCGACGCCGTCGGTGGAAAGCAAGGTCAACGCGGCGTCCGGCCGCTACGGCCGGGTGGCGCTGCCGGCGCGCTTCGCCGAAGCGGCGCTGCCCGACATCCGGCCGGTCGACATGCGCCGCGCGCCGCCGCCAAAGGGCGGCTTCCTGTCGCCGCTGCTCACCGGGGCGATCGGCGAGGCGATCGGCCGCGGCGAGCAGGCGCTGCTGTTCCTCAACCGCCGCGGCTACGCGCCGCTCACCCTGTGCCGCGCCTGCGGCCACCGGTTCCAGTGTCCGGACTGCTCGAGCTGGCTGGTCGAGCACCGCTTCCGCGGCCAGCTGGTGTGCCACCATTGCGGCCATGGCGAGCGGCGCGCCGAGGCCTGCCCGGCCTGCGGCACGTTCGACCATCTGGTGGCCTGCGGCCCCGGCGTCGAGCGGATCGCCGAGGAGGTGGTGGCCGGGTTTCCCGAGGCGCGCACCATCGTGCTCTCCTCCGACATGCTGGGCGGCGTGAAGCGGCTGAGGCTCGAGCTGGAGGCGATCGCCCGCGGCGAGGCGGACATCGTCATCGGCACGCAGCTGGTCGCCAAGGGCCACAACTTCCCCAAGATGACGCTGGTCGGCGTCGTCGATGCCGATCTCGGCCTCGCCAATGGCGACCCGCGGGCGGCCGAGCGCACCTTCCAGCTGCTCAACCAGGTCACCGGGCGCGCCGGGCGGACCGGCCGCAAGAGCTTCGGGCTGCTGCAGACCTACCAGCCGGACCATCCGGTGATCCGCGCGCTGGTGTCGGGCGACGCCGAGGCGTTCTACCAGCGGGAGATCGGCGAGCGCGAGCGGGCGGCGCTGCCGCCGTTCGGGCGGCTCGCCGGCATCGTGGTCAGCGCCCGCACGCGCGGCGAGGCGGAGGAGCATGCGCGCGGCCTGCGCCGCGCCGCGCCGCCGGCCGGCGACATTCACGTGCTCGGCCCGGCCGAGGCGCCGCTGGCCCTGGTGGCGGGCCGCCACCGGTTCCGGCTGCTCGTCCAGGGCGGCCGGCGCTCCGACATGCAGGGCTTCGTGCGGGCGATGCTTGCAGCCGGCCCGCGGGAGCGCGGCTCGGTGCGCGTGCAGGTGGACATCGACCCGCAGAGCTTCCTCTAGAGGCCGGGGGATCGGCCTCGTATGCCGCTTGACTCCGACCGGCCGGGCAATTCAAGTCAGGGCACCGGTCTGACGGTTGTATGAGGCAATCATGGACTTCACCTTCCCATGGCCGACGAGCCAGGGCGAATGGCTGGCCTGGGCATCGGCGGTGGCCACCATCCTGGTCGGGCTGATCGCGCTCTTCGCGCCGCGCCTGGCCTTCCGCATCCTGCGCCTGGCGCCGGCCGAGAACCATCCCGAGGCGATCGCCGAGGCGCGCGCCAGCTCCGGCTTCTATCTCGGGCTCGGCCTGTGCTGCATCCTGCTCGGCCAGCCGCTGCTCTACATGGCGCTCGGCTTCGCCTGGATGTTCACCGCCTTCGGCCGCATCGTCGGCATGATGTCGGACGGCGCCAACACGGCCGTCAACTGGCTCTGGCTGGTCGTCGAGGCGATCCTGGCGGCGCTGCCGCTGGTGGCTTTTTTCGGCCTCGTGCCGTAACCGGCGGGTGCTGCCCGAGGCTGCGACAAAACTGCCGGAAAGGCCGACGGTCCGAGCGTGTTGCGGTCGCCCTATGCCTGTGGTAGACGGCAATCGACTTATGGCTTGGGGAGGCCAGCCGGACACCCGCCGAGCCTGGAATTTTCAACAAGGTCAAAGATTTAGCCAGAGTCTTCACTCGCGCCGAAAATCTGCGGCCTGCCAGACGAGAGAACGGACGGCCCGTGGCATCATCCAGCTCGCCCATTTCCACTGTCGCCGAGCGCTACGCGGGCTCGCTCTACGAGCTCGCCGCGCAGGCCGGCGAGGTGGCGGCGGTGGAGCGCGACCTGGCCCGCTTCGCCGAGCTTCTGGCCGGCAGCGCCGACCTGCGCCGGCTGACCTCCAGCCCGGTGTTCTCGGCCGACGACCAGCTGAGAGCGATCTCGGCGATCGCCGACGGCGCCGGCATCGGCGGGCTGGTCGGCAACTTCCTGCGCGTCGTCGCCCGCAACCGGCGGCTGTTCGCGGTGCCCGGCATGATCGAGGCGTTCCGCCGGATCGCCGCCGCGCAGCGCGGCGAGGCCGCCGCCGAGGTGACCTCGGCGCATGCGCTCTCGGCCGAGCAGGAAGCCGATCTCATAGCGACCCTCAAAGGCGTCGCCGGCAAGACCGTGGCGATCACGGTGACGATCGATCCCTCGCTGCTCGGCGGCCTGGTGGTCCGCATGGGCTCGCGGCAGATCGACACGTCGCTCAAAACCAAGCTCAATTCGCTCAAGCTCGCACTGAAAGAGGTCGGCTGATGGACATCCGCGCCGCGGAAATCTCCGCAATCCTGAAAGATCAGATCAAGAATTTCGGCAAGGAGGCCGAAGTCTCGGAGGTCGGCCAGGTGCTGTCCGTCGGCGACGGCATCGCCCGCGTCTACGGCCTGGACAACGTCCAGGCGGGCGAGATGGTGGAGTTCCCGGGCGGCATCCGCGGCATGGCGCTGAACCTCGAGAGCGACAATGTCGGCGTCGTCATCTTCGGCAACGACCGCGACATCAAGGAAGGCGACACGGTCAAGCGCACCGGCGCCATCGTCGACGTGCCGGTCGGCCTCGGCCTGCTCGGCCGCGTCGTCGACGCGCTCGGCAACCCGATCGACGGCAAGGGCCCGATCCAGGCCACCGAGCGCCGCCGCGTCGACGTCAAGGCGCCTGGCATCATCCCCCGCAAGTCGGTCAACGAGCCGATGTCGACCGGCCTCAAGGCGATCGATGCGCTGATCCCGGTGGGCCGCGGCCAGCGCGAGCTGGTGATCGGCGACCGGCAGACCGGCAAGACGGCGATCATCCTCGACACCATCCTCAACCAGAAGTCCATCCACGAATCCGGCCCGGAAGCGGAGAAGCTCTACTGCGTCTACGTGGCGATCGGCCAGAAGCGCTCGACCGTGGCGCAGTTCGTCAAGGTGCTGGAGGAGCGCGGCGCGCTCGACTATTCGATCATCGTCGCCGCCACCGCCTCGGACCCGGCGCCGATGCAGTATCTGGCGCCGTTCGCCGGCTGCACGATGGGCGAGTATTTCCGCGACAACAAGCAGCACGCGCTGATCGCCTATGACGACCTGTCCAAGCAGGCCGTCGCCTACCGCCAGATGTCGCTGCTGCTGCGCCGCCCGCCGGGCCGCGAAGCCTATCCGGGCGACGTCTTCTACCTGCATTCGCGGCTCCTGGAGCGGGCCGCCAAGCTCAACGACGAGAACGGCAACGGCTCGCTGACGGCGCTGCCGATCATCGAGACGCAGGCCAACGACGTGTCGGCCTACATCCCCACCAACGTCATCTCGATCACCGACGGCCAGATCTTCCTGGAGACCAACCTGTTCTTCCAGGGCATTCGGCCGGCGGTCAATGTCGGCCTGTCGGTGTCGCGCGTCGGGTCGTCGGCCCAGGTCAAGGCGATGAAGCAGGTTGCCGGCTCCATCAAGGGCGAGCTGGCGCAGTACCGCGAGATGGCGGCGTTCGCCCAGTTCGGCTCCGACCTCGACGCGGCGACGCAGCGCCTGCTCAACCGCGGCGCGCGGCTGACCGAGCTGCTCAAGCAGCCGCAGTTCTCGCCGCTCAAGACCGAGGAGCAGGTGGCGGTCATCTTCGCTGGCGTCAACGGCTATCTCGACAAGCTCGCCGTCAACCAGGTCGGGCGCTTCGAGCAGGGCCTGCTGACGCATATGCGCACCGACGGCCGCGCCGTGCTCGACGCCATCCGCAAGGACAAGCAGCTGTCGGACGAGCTGCGCGGCAAGCTGAAGGCCGAGATCGACACCTTCGCCAAGAACTTCGCCTGAGCCGGGATCGGATTGAGGCATGGCGTCACTCAAGGACCTGCGCAACCGGATCGCCTCCGTCAAGGCGACGCAGAAGATCACCAAGGCCATGCAGATGGTCGCGGCGGCGAAGCTGCGCCGTGCCCAGGAGGCCGCCGAGGCGGCGCGGCCCTATTCGCAGCGCATGGGCGCGGTGCTGGCCAATATCGCGCAGGCGGTGGGCGACACCGGCGAGGGCCCGGCGCTGATGACCGGCACCGGCCGCGACGACGTCCACCTTTTGGTGGTGTGCACGGCCGAGCGCGGGCTGTGCGGCGGCTTCAACTCGCAGATCGCCCGGCTGGCGCGCGAGCATGCGCGCAAGCTGATTGCCGATGGCAAGACGGTGAAGATCATCACCGTCGGCAAGAAGGGCTTCGACATCCTGCGCCGCGACCTCGGCGGGCAGATCATCGAGCGCATCGACCTGCGCGAGGTGAGGACGCTGCGCTATGCCAATGCCGACGCGATCGCCCGGCGCGTCATCGCGCTGTTCCAGGAGGGCCAGTTCGACGTCTGCACGCTGTTCTATTCCGAGTTCAAGTCGGTGATCAGCCAGGTGCCGACCGCCAAGCGGATCATCCCGGCGACGGCGCTGGTCGAGGAGGCGGAGGCGCAACTGGCCGGCAGTGCCGTCTACGAATACGAGCCCGAGCCTGGCGAGATCCTGGGCGACCTGATCCCGCGCAACATCGCGGTGCAGATCTTCCGCGCGCTGCTCGAGAACGCGGCGGGCGAGATGGGCGCCAAGATGACGGCGATGGACAATGCGACGCGCAACGCCGGCGACATGATCAACCGCCTGTCGATCACCTACAACCGGCAGCGGCAGGCGCAGATCACCAAGGAGCTCATCGAGATCATTTCGGGCGCCGAGGCGCTCTAGAAGAAGGCGCTGCGCGCCGACGGCGCTGCAGGACGGTTTGCAGGAAAGGCAAGCAAGATGGCGAAGACCCCCACCCCGAAGGACCCCGCTGCACCGAAGGCGGCGAAAGCCGCCGTTCCGGCCAAGGCGGCGCCAAGGGCCCCGGCTGCCGCGGCCAAGGCTCCGGCGGCGAAGGCAGCCACCACCACTGCGGAACGGCCGGCGATGCGGGCCACGGGTGCCAAGGGCAAGGTCCGTCAGGTCATCGGCGCCGTCGTAGACGTGCAGTTCGAGGAGCACCTGCCGGCCATCCTGAACGCGCTCGAGACCGACAACCGCGGCAACCGGCTGGTGCTCGAAGTGGCCCAGCACCTGGGCGAGAACACGGTGCGCACCATCGCCATGGACACCACCGAAGGGCTGGTCCGCGGGCAGACGGTCACCGACACCGGGGCGCCGATCTCGGTGCCGGTCGGGCCGGAGCTTCTCGGCCGCATCATCAACGTCATCGGCGAGCCGGTGGACGAGGCCGGGGCGGTGCACGGCATCGAGATCCGCTCCATCCACCAGCCGGCGCCCGAATATGTCGACCAGTCGACCGAGGCGCAGATCCTGGTGACCGGCATCAAGGTGCTCGACCTTTTGGCGCCCTACGCCAAGGGCGGCAAGATCGGGCTGTTCGGCGGCGCCGGCGTGGGCAAGACGGTGCTCATCCAGGAGCTGATCAACAACGTCGCCAAGGCGCATGGCGGCTTCTCGGTGTTCGCCGGCGTCGGCGAGCGCACCCGCGAGGGCAACGACCTCTACCACGAGTTCATCGAATCGGGCGTCAACAAGAAGGGCGGCGGCCAGGGCTCCAAGGCCGCGCTGGTCTACGGCCAGATGAACGAGCCGCCCGGCGCGCGCGCGCGCGTCGGCCTCACCGGGCTGACGGTGGCGGAGTATTTCCGCGACCAGGGCCAGGACGTGCTGTTCTTCGTCGACAACATCTTCCGCTTCACCCAGGCGGGCTCGGAAGTGTCGGCGCTGCTCGGGCGCATCCCGTCGGCGGTCGGCTACCAGCCGACGCTGGCCACCGACATGGGCGCGCTGCAGGAGCGCATCACCACCACCACCAAGGGCTCGATCACCTCGGTGCAGGCCATCTACGTGCCGGCCGACGATCTGACCGACCCGGCGCCGGCCACCTCCTTCGCCCACCTCGACGCCACCACCGTCTTGTCGCGCGGCATCGCCGAGAAGGGCATCTACCCGGCGGTCGATCCGCTCGACTCCACCTCGCGCATGCTCGATCCGTTGATCGTCGGCGACGAGCATTACGACGTGGCGCGCACCGTGCAGTCGGTGCTGCAGCGCTACAAGTCGCTGCAGGACATCATCGCCATCCTGGGCATGGACGAGCTGTCGGAAGAGGACAAGCTGACGGTGGCGCGCGCACGCAAGATCGAGCGCTTCCTGTCGCAGCCGTTCTTCGTGGCCGAGGTGTTCACCGGCTCGCCCGGCAAGCTGGTCGACCTCGCCGATACGATCAAGGGCTTCAAGGGGCTCTGCTCCGGCGACTACGATCACCTTCCCGAGGCCGCCTTCTACATGGTCGGCACCATCGAGGAAGCCGTCGAGAAGGCGCAGCGGCTCGCCGCCGAGGCAGCATAGCGGGGCACCATGGCCGATAGTTTCACGTTCGAGCTCGTATCGCCGGAGCGGCTGCTGGTCTCCGAAGAGGTTCAGCATGTCGTCATCCCGGGCACGGAAGGCGAGATGACCGTCATGGCCAACCATGCGCCGGTGATGACGACCATCAAGCCGGGCGTTGTCACCGTGCGGACCGCCGCCGGCCAGGACGAGCGCTACGTGGTGTTCGGCGGCTTCGCCGACATCCTGCCGGACGCCTGCACGCTTTTGGCGGAATCCGCGGTGGCCGTCGAGGACATTGACCGCGCCGACGTGGCGCGGCGGATCCAGGAGGCACGCGAGGACGTCGCCGATGCCAAGGACGACCACTCGCGGACCAAGGCGGAGCAGTTCCTGGCGCAGCTGACGACGCTCGAAGGCGCCATCATCCCGGCTTAGTAGGGCCCCCTCACCTGTCGCGGGCTTCGCCCGCGCCGTCCTCTCCCCGGCGCGGGGAGAGGAGCGCGGTGCCTCCTGCCTGGCATGAGCCGCACAGCATAGACCCCAATGCCCGTCAAGGGTTTGCGCCCTCCTCTCCCCGCCGGGGAGAGGGTGGCCGGAGCGTAGCGCAGGCCGGGTGAGGGTCGCCGTTCATGCCGCGCTAACCTCTGCCGTCCACCATCCGCTCCAGGCCATGGAGGCGATGCCGGTGGACGACGCATTTCTGGTTTCCGCCAAGGCGGACCTCGCCGAGGCCCGTCACCGCTGGCTTGCCGTGCTGGCGCGGGAGCGGCGGCTGTCGGCGCTCACCGTCGAAGCCTATGAACGCGACACGCGGCAGTTCCTGCAGTTCCTGACCGGGCATGGCGGCGGGCCGCCCGGGCTGGCCGACATCCGCGATCTGAGGCCGGCCGACCTGCGCGCCTTCCTCGCCCATCGGCGCAACGGCGGCGCCGGGGCGCGGACGCTCGGCCGCGGCCTTGCCGGGGTGCGCTCGCTGCTTCGCTTCCTGGAGCGGGCGGGCCTGGCGAGCGCCGCAGGAGCGGCGGCGCTGCGAGCGCCGCGGCAGCCGAAATCGCTGCCCAAGCCGCTCACCGCGGCCGATGCGCGGCGGGTGGTGAGGGCCGATGCGCAGCTTGCGGAAGAGCCATGGATCGCCGCCCGCAACGCCGCGGTGCTGACCTTGCTCTATGGCTGCGGCCTGCGCATCTCCGAGGCGCTCGGCCTGACGGGCGACGACGTCGCCGCGCTTCACGGGGGCATGCTGCGGGTGCTGGGCAAGGGCGGCAAGGTCCGCCTGGTGCCGGTGCTGCCGGCGGCGCGACAGGCCGTCGACGCCTACCGGGCGCTCTGCCCCTTCGGGCTCGGCGGCGACGGGCCGCTGTTTCGCGGGGCGCGGGGCGGGGCGCTGCAGCCGGCGATCGTCCAGCGCGAGATGCAGAAGCTGCGCGCCGCGCTGAACCTGCCCAGGACGGCGACGCCGCATGCGCTGCGCCACTCCTTCGCCACGCACCTTTTGGGGCGCGGCGGCGACCTGCGCACCATCCAGGAGCTGCTCGGCCACGCCAGCCTCTCGACGACCCAGATCTATACCGGCGTGGATACCACGCGGCTCCTGGAAATCTACGAAGCGGCGCATCCGCGCGCCTAAGCCCATGCCCGGCTTGTGCCAATTTGGCGCGCCTGGCGAGAATTTTGTCGCTCACTGCAAGTGCGGATTGTAGCGATTGCTCATACTCTCTCATCACGATAATTTGAAGTCGCCCGGAGGCTCGGCAGGTGGCCAACAAGCGCGCGAGCCTGGTCGAGGTCCGCAAGTTCCATGGTCGGCTCATGGCGGCAGCCTCGGGCTCGAACGATCCGCGGCTGGAGCGGATCTTCGGCTTCGTGGCGCGCGAAGCCTTCCTGACGCCCGGCCCCTGGCAGCTGATGGTCAACGGGCGCTATTTCGAGACGCCCAGCGCCGACCCGGCCTATATCTATACCAACAACCCGGTCGCGCTCGACGCGTCGCGCGGCCTCAATTGCGGCGAGCCCTATCTGCATGCCGCCTGGCTGGGCGCGGTGTCGCCGCAGCCCGGCGAGGACATCGTCCATATCGGGGCCGGTGCGGGCTACTACACGGCGCTGCTTGCCATGCTGGCGCTGCCGGGCGGCCGCGTGCATGCGTTCGAGGTCGACGAGACGCTGGCCTGCAAGGCGAGCCGCAACCTGCAGCATTTCAGCGGCGTCGACGTCACCTGGGGCGATGCCACCCGGCTTCCCCTGCCGCCGGCGGACCTCATCTATGTCTGCGCCTCGGTGGTGGCGCCGCCGCTCGCCTGGCTCGATGCGCTGCGGCCGGGCGGCCGCGTCATCTTCCCATGGGTGCCGGCCGAGGGCGTGTGCGTGGCGCTGATGCTGACGCGCGCCAAGTCCGGGTTCGCCGTGCGGCCCTTGATGTCCTGCTGGTTCGTGCCGTGTGCTGGAGCGGCCGACCGCGCCGGGTGCGAGAGGGCGCCGTCGGTCCAGGAAGCATGGTCGGTGCGCTCGGCGTGGGCGAGGGCCCAGCGACGGCCCGACCGCAGCGCGGTGGCGGTGTTCCGAGAGGTGTGGTTCTCCTCGGCGCCGCCGTGAGGGCGTTCAGCCGGCGGGGATAGGCGCAGCCGCGAGGGCCCGCTCGACCGCCGGCATGAGCTCGTCGGCGACGGCGGCGGGGGTCAGCGGCCCGACATGCTTGTAGAGGATCGTGCCGTCGCGGCCGACCAGGAAGGTCTCCGGCACGCCATAGACGCCCCAGTCGATCGCGGTGCGGCCGGTCTCGTCGACGCCGATCGCCCGGAACGGGTTGCCGAGCTCGCCGAGGAAGCGGCGGGCATTCTCCGGCCGGTCCTTGTAGTTCAGCCCGGCGAGCACGAAGCGGTCGTCGCCGGCCAGGCCGAGCAACACCGGATGCTCCTGGCGGCACGGCGCGCACCACGAGGCCCAGACGTTGACCAGGGTGACCCGGTCGCGGAACGCGGCGGAATCGAGGCCGGGCAGGCCGTGGTCGCCTTCGAGCGGCGGCAGGTCGGTCGCCGGCGCCGGGTGGCCGATCAGCGCCGAGGGCACTGCCGAGAGCTCGTGGCCCGACATCAGCTGGGCGAAGAACACCGCCGCCAGGCCGAGAAAGACGAGCAGCGGCAGCAGCGCCAGCAGGCGACGGCGCGGCCGTCGGGCCTGGCTTTCGGGGGCCGCGCTCATGGCCGATCGGCGCTGGGCGCCTGCGAGCGGCGCCGCACCCCACGGCGCTCCAGCGCGGCGTAGGCACGCCGCTGCACATGGCCATCGAAGAGGATCCAGGCGACGAGCGCGACGAGCCCGAGCAGCGAGAGGCCGTAGGCGGCGGCGACGTAGAGGGCGTGGGCGCTCACGGCAGGGCGGCCTCCGGCCGCTCGGCGCGACGCGCCTCGACGCGCTGCATGGCGGCGACGCGGCGGCGCCAGATCTCGTTGCGCATGGCCATCAGATGGAGGGTCAGGAACAGCACCGTGAAGCCGAGCGCCATGACGCCCAGCGGCCACAGCAGGCTCGGATGGATGGTCGGGCCGCCCAGCCTGAAGACGGAGGCCGGCTGGTGCAGCGTGTTCCACCAGTCGACCGAGAACTTGATGATCGGGATGTTGACGAAGCCGACCAGCGTCATCACCGCGGCGGCGCGGGCGGCGCGGCCCGGATCATCGAGCGCGCGCGTCAGTGCGACGATGCCGAGATACATGATGAAGAGGATGAAGACCGAGGTCAGCCGCGCGTCCCACACCCACCAGGTGCCCCACATCGGCTTGCCCCAGATCGAGCCGGTCAGCAGCGCCAGCGCGGTGAACACGGCGCCGATGGGCGCCGCCGTCTTCAGCGCCACGTCGGCCAGCGGGTGGCGCCACACCAGCGTGCCGAGCGCGGCGACCGCCATCAGCGTGTAGCAGAGCATGGCCAGCCAGGCGAACGGCACATGTATATACATAATCCGGACGGTGATGCCCTGCTGGTAGTCGGGCGGTGCGCGGAAGGCGAGCAGCAGGCCGGCGGCGAGCAGCAGCGCCGCCGCGGCGGCGAGCCAGGGCACGAGCCGGTCGGCGACCGCCAGGAACCGCGTCGGGTTGGCGAGGTCGCTCAGGCTGCCGGTGGATGCGCTGGTCTGGCTCATGCTCGTCCGAAGGATAGTGGGGCGTTGGCCCGGCGGCAATCGACGGCCTCGTCCCTTGGTCCCGTCAGTCTGCGGCAAAGCGCAGCGCCAGGGCCGCGGCGACGGGGCCGACGACGCCGAGAAACAGCGTCAAGGCGGCGAGAATGAGGAAGGGCGGCAGAAAGGGATCGGGGTCGGCGGTGGCGGCGTAGCTCGCCGACACGCCGAAGATCAGCACCGGGATCGCCAGCGGCAGCACCAGCACCGAGACGAGCACGCCGCCGCGCGGCAGCGCCACGGCGACCGCCGCGCCGGCCGCACCGACGAAGGCGATCGCCGGCGTGCCGACGAGAAGCGTCAGCGCCGTTGCGCCGATGGCCCGCGGCGACATGTTCATGAAGAGGCCGAGCAAGGGCGAAGCGACGACCAGCGGAAGCACGCTCGCCGTCCAATGGGCCAGGCACTTGACGAACACGGTCAGCGGCAGGAGGTGGCGCGCCTCGGCGAGGATCAGGAGGTCGAGCGAGCCGTCGTCGCGGTCGGCCTGGAACAGGCGGTCGAGCCCGAGGAGGCCGGCGAGCAGGGCGCCGATCCACAGGATCGCCGGGCCGATACGGGCCAGCAGCGCGAGGTCGGGGCCGACGCCGAAGGGGATGGTGGCGATCACCGCCAGGAAGAACAGCAGGCCGGTCAGCGCGCCGCCGCCGGCCCGCAGGCCGAGCACCAGGTCGCGGCGGAACAGCGCGCCCATGTCAGGCGGCGCCTGGCAGAGCGAGCTCGGCGGCGCCGGCCAGCCCGAGCGGCGCGTGGGTCGCCGCAACGACGATGCCGCCATCGCCGCGATGGCGGGCCAGGATGGCGTCGAAGCGGGTCTCGGCGGCGCGGTCGAGCCCGGCCGTCGGCTCGTCGAGCAGCCAGATCGGCCGGCGGCTGACGAGCAGGCGGGCGATCGCCGCGCGCCGCCGCTGGCCGGTCGACAGCGCGCCGCACGGCAAGTGGCCGAGGCCGGCGAGGCCGACCGCCGCCAGCGCGGCGTCCACCGCGAGCAGCGGGGCGCCGAGGAAGCGCTGCCAGAAGGCGAGGTTCTCGGCCAGGCCGAGCACCGGCTTCAGGGCGTTCTGGTGGCCGAGATAGTGGCAGGCGGCGCCGACGCTCGGCCACGCGTCCGGGTCGTCGCTTTGGAGGCCGACGCGCCCTTCCGCCGCCGGCAGCAGCCCGGCCACCACCCGCAGCAAGGTGGATTTGCCGGCGCCGTTGGGGCCGGTCACCAGCAGCGCGTCGCCGGCGCCGAGCGAAAAGCCGACGCCGGAAAAGACGGCGACGCCGCCGCGTTCGCCGCTCAGGTTCTCGGCGTGGAGTCGCATGCGGTCCTGGTGCTCAGCGATGCGGTTTGCCGCCGTGCGTGCATTGCAGCAACTTTGCCCTTCGTCGCTATGGAACTCTGCCCCGAAAGCCGTTATATGCCCAACAACCATGCCAGCGGTCGGCGTGGCAACCAAATTTGCGCCGAGCCAGCGCGCGCGCCGCCTTGAACGGCCGGGACGCGGGGAACGGACAGCGGAAATGACCGTACCCGCACCTTTGCGCGTGTCAGCATGCCACAGGAGTCCGTTCCCGCTTCGGCTGAACCGACCAGGATGGATCGCACGTGGCCAAATCCCTCGACAGCTTCAATTGCCGGCGCATGCTGAAGGCCGGCGAGGTCGAATACGTCTATTACAGCCTGGTGGAGGCCGAGAAGAACGGCCTGACCGGCATCGCCCAGCTGCCCTATTCGATGAAGGTGCTGCTGGAGAACCTGCTGCGCAACGAAGACGGCCGCTCGGTGACGAAGCAGTCGATCGAGGCGGTCGCCGGCTGGCTGACCGACCGCGGCACGGCGGGCGTCGAGATCGCCTACCGGCCGGCGCGCGTGCTGATGCAGGATTTCACGGGCGTGCCCGCCGTGGTCGACCTGGCGGCGATGCGCGACGCCATGGCGTCGCTCGGCGGCGACCCGCAGAAGATCAACCCGCTGGTGCCGGTCGACCTGGTCATCGACCATTCGGTGATCGTCGACGAGTTCGGCTCGCCGATGGCTTTTGCCCGCAATGTCGAGCTCGAATACCAGCGCAACGAGGAGCGCTACAAGTTCCTCAAATGGGGCCAGCAGGCGTTCCGCAACTTCCGCGTGGTGCCGCCGGGCACCGGCATCTGCCACCAGGTCAACCTCGAATATCTGGCGCAGACGGTGTGGACGCTGACCGGCGGCGACGGCGACATCATCGCCTTCCCCGACACCTGCGTCGGCACGGATTCGCACACCACCATGGTCAACGGGCTCGGCGTGCTCGGCTGGGGCGTCGGCGGCATCGAGGCGGAGGCGGCCATGCTCGGCCAGCCGGTGTCGATGCTGTTGCCCGAGGTGATCGGATTCAGGCTGACGGGCAAGCTCAAAGAGGGCGTCACCGCCACCGACCTGGTGCTGACGGTCACCCAGATGCTGCGCAAGAAGGGCGTGGTGGGCAAGTTCGTCGAATTCTTCGGCCCCGGCCTTTCCAACATGACGCTCGCCGACCGCGCGACGATCGGCAACATGGCGCCCGAATACGGCGCCACCTGCGGCTTCTTCCCGGTCGACTCCGAGACGATCCGCTACCTCACCATGTCCGGCCGGCCGGAAAACCGCATCGTGCTCGTCGAGGAGTATTGCAAGGCGCAGGGCATGTGGCGCGACAACGGCTCCGCCGACCCGGTCTTCACCGACCTCCTGGAGCTCGACCTGGGCGAGGTGGTGCCGTCGATGGCCGGCCCCAAGCGCCCGGAGGGTCGCATTCCGCTGGAGGGCATCGCCGCCGGCTTCGCCAAGGCGCTGGAGACCGAGTACAAGAAGACCGTCGACACGGCGCGGCGCTATGCGGTGGAGGGCACCGACCACGATCTTGGCCATGGCGACGTGGTGATCGCCGCGATCACCTCGTGCACCAACACCTCCAACCCGAGCGTGCTGATGGGTGCCGGGCTACTCGCCCGCAACGCCAATCGCCTCGGCCTCAAGCAGAAGCCGTGGGTCAAGACTTCGCTGGCGCCCGGCAGCCAGGTGGTGGCCGAATATCTCGACAAGTCTGGGCTGCAGAAGGAGCTCGACCAGATCGGCTTCAACCTGGTGGGCTTCGGCTGCACCACCTGCATCGGCAATTCCGGCCCGCTGCCGGCGCCGATTTCCAAGACCATCAACGACAAGGGGCTAATCGCCGCCGCGGTGCTCTCGGGCAACCGCAACTTCGAGGGGCGCGTCTCGCCCGACGTGCAGGCCAACTACCTGGCCTCGCCGCCGCTGGTGGTCGCCTATGCGCTGGCCGGCACGGTGACCAGGGACCTGTCGAGCGAGCCGATCGGCGAGGACCAGGACGGTCATCCGGTGTTCCTCAAGGACATCTGGCCGTCGACCCAGGAAATCGAGACGTTCATCGCCGAGAACGTCACCCGCGAGCTGTTTACGCGGCGCTATGCCGACGTCTTCAAGGGCGACGACAACTGGCGCAACGTGCAGGCGCCGGAAGGCCAGACCTATGCGTGGGACGACGACTCGACCTATGTGCAGAACCCGCCCTACTTCTCCGGCATGCGGCGCAGCCCTGGCGGCATCTCGGAGATCAAGGGGGCGCGCATCCTCGGCCTGTTCGGCGACAAGATCACCACCGACCACATCTCGCCCGCCGGCTCGATCAAGGCGGCCTCGCCGGCCGGCCAGTACCTGATCGACCACGGCGTGGGAGTGGCCGATTTCAACCAGTACGGCACCCGGCGCGGCAATCACGAGGTGATGATGCGCGGCACCTTCGCCAACATCCGCATCCGCAACCATATGCTGGGCGAGAATGGGCGCGAGGGCGGCTATACGATCCACTATCCCTCCAAGGAGGAGATGCCGATCTACGACGCCGCCATGCAGTACCGGCAAGAGGGCGTGCCGCTGGTGATCCTGGCCGGCGTCGAGTACGGCAACGGCTCGTCGCGCGACTGGGCGGCCAAGGGGACCAACCTGCTCGGCGTGCGCGCCGTCATCGCTCAGTCCTTCGAGCGCATCCATCGCTCCAACCTGGTCGGCATGGGGGTCATCCCCTTCGTCTTCGAGGAGGGCACGTCGTGGGCGTCGCTCGGCCTGAAAGGCGACGAGACGGTTGCCATCGAAGGCCTCGACGCCATCAAGCCGCGCCAGAAGATGCACGCCAAGGTGACGTTCGCCGACGGGCGGGTGAAGAACGTGCCGGTGGTCTGCCGCATCGATACGGTCGACGAGCTCGACTACTATCGCAATGGCGGCATCCTGCAATACGTGCTGCGCGACCTCGCGGCATAGGGGCGCAAGGCCCCTCACCCGGCCTCCGCTTCGCTCCGGCCACCCTCTCCCCGGCGGGGAGAGGAGGGCGCGAACCCGCGACTGTCAGTGGGGTTCAGGTGGTGTGGGGCCGCAACCTACAAGGAGGCACCGCCTCTCCTCTCCGCGAGGGCCCCTCACCCGGCCTCCGCTTCGCTCCGGCCACCCTCTCCCCGGCGGGGAGAGGGTGGCGCGAACCCGCGACTGTTGGAGTGCTTGAACCGCATCAGACGGCACCGCCTTTCCTCTCCCCGCCGGGGAGAGGTCGGCGCGGGCGCCAGCCCGCGACGGGTGAGGGGCCTGAACGCAAGGCAGAATGCCAGGGACCGGCCGCGCCACCTACCCGTCGGAGAATTTCGGCGCCAGCCGCTCGATACGGCCGACCAGCGCCTGCAGGTCGGCGGCGACGCGCTGGTGGAGCGCCACCGCGACGTCGGGATACTCCTCGAGGATGCGGCGGAACAGCTTGCGGTTGAGCCGCATCACCTCGGCCTCGGTGGCGGCGAGCGCTCCGGTCAGCCGCTCGGTGTCGGAAAACAGGGCAAACTCGCCGAGCAGGGCGCCAGGCCCGACGGTGGTGATGACGATGCGTTCGCCGTCGCGCTCGCGAAACAGGCTGATGCGGCCGCGGGCCACCACATAGGCGCCGTCGGCCGCCGCACCCTCCTGATAGAGCTCCTTGCCTTCCGCAAGCCGCGTGTTCTCCGAGCCGAAGGCCAGCAGCCGCAGCTGCTCCTGGGTGAAGCCCTCGAACAGGCTGACGCCTGCGAGCACCCGGATGTCGTCATCGAGCGACATGGACCGCGGCTCTGGAGTGGGTGTTGCATGGCCTGCCTGCAGGCCAGCCGGCTTCGGCACCGCCCGCAAGGGCGAGCGGCGCGCTCGGTCGTCCGGTCGGAACGGCGCGCGGTACTGCGCGGATCATGGGCAGGCGTCCCCGGTCTTCGATGCTGGATCCTTCCCGCGAGGGCCCCTTCCCACCTCCGGGCCCGCGATCAAGGCACCAGCTTGTATCCGCCGCTTTCTGTCACAAGAATTTCCGCATTGGAAGGATCGCGTTCGATCTTCTGCCTGAGCCGGTAGACGTGGGTTTCCAGCGTGTGGGTGGTCACGCCCGAATTGTAGCCCCACACCTCCTCGAGCAGCACGTCGCGGGTGATCACCTTCTGGTCCGCCCGGTAAAGGTACTTGATGATCGACGCCTCCTTCTCGGTCAGCCGCACCTTGCCGCCGCGCTGGTCGATCAGCAGCTTCTGGCTGGGCTTGAAGGTGTAGGGCCCGACGGAGAAGGTGGCGTCCTCGCTCTGCTCGTGCTGGCGCAGCTGCGCCCGGATGCGGGCCAAAAGCACGGAAAAGCGGAAGGGCTTGGTGACGTAGTCGTTGGCGCCTGCCTCCAGCCCCAGAATGGTGTCGGAGTCCGTGTCATGGCCGGTCAGCATGATGATCGGCGCCTTGTAGCCGCCCTTGCGCAGCAGCTTCACCGCCTCGCGGCCATCCATGTCGGGCAGGCCGACATCCATGATCAAAAGGTCGACGAGCCCGCCGCGGGCACCGGCGATGCCCTTGGCCGCCGTCGCCTCCTCCAGCACGTCGAACTCCTCGTAGAGCGACAGCTGCTCGACCAGCGTCTGCCGGAGGTCGTCGTCGTCGTCCACCAGGAGGATGGTTCGTGAGGTCATTGGCGTCTATCCGTCGAAGCGGTAGGAGTGCGGCGTGACCCGCATCCTGTCCGGAGGGAGGCCGGGGCGGTCGACCGATCAAGGTGATTTGCCTTCATGCAACGATCATACCGCAAAATACGACGGCGCAAGGGGTCGACTGAAAAAATCCGCTGGCCGGGCCTCGTGCTGACGGTCAGGGCGCGGCCGGGCAACCGCCGCCAGGGGCTGATCAACGTCGGCGGCGCGGTGTTGCCCTGCGCGCTCGGCAGAGGCGGAATCAAAGCCGTCAAGCGGGAGGGCGACGGCGGCACGCCGCTCGCGGCGATGCGGATCCTGTCCGGCTATTTTCGCGCCGACGGCTTTGCCGCGGGGCGGCGGACGCGGCTCGCCATGACGCCGATCGGCCCGGCGCTCGGCTGGTGCGAGGTGCCGGGGGACCGCAACTACAACCGGCCGGTGCGGATGCCCTACGGCGCGAGCCACGAGCGGATGCGCCGCGACGATCGCCTCTACGACGTCTGCCTGGTGCTCGATTGGAACATCAGGCCGCGGCGGCGCAATTGCGGCAGCGCCATCTTCTTCCATCTGGCCCGGCCGGGGCTGACCCCGACCGAGGGTTGCGTGGCGGTGAGCCGGGCGACCATGCGCCGCCTGCTGCCGCGGCTCTCCAGGGAGAGCGTGGTCAAGGTGGTGCGCTGAGCCGTCAGCGGGAGCGGAACTCGTCGAGGCCCAGGCGGCCCACCTCGCGGTCGACGATGGCGCGGATGTCATGTCTGCGGATGCCGATGTCGGCAAGCGCCCGGTCGGAGAGGCGATCGAGTTCGTCCATCGCGCGGCGACGTCGTCGACCCAGATCGAAGAAGGGGAAAGAGAGACGGGCCATGGTGGGTGCCTTTCAGCTAGATTTGAAGCCGAAGCTTTGAGCTGGCATCGTAGTGCATTGTCGCAAAGGCAGAAAACGAGTAATTCTGATTGGATCGATGAACAGGATTTGATGGTCGAATGGCTTCTCACATTCCCGGAACGCGCGCGCTGAAGGCGCTCGAGGCGGCCGGCAGGCGGCTGAACTTCACCCAGGCGGCCGGCGAGCTGGGCCTGACGCCGGCGGCCATCAGCCACCAGGTGAAGGAGTTCGAGGACCAGTTCGGAGTCGAGCTGTTCATCCGCAACAGCCGCTCGGTGAAGATGACGGAGGCGGGCACGGTCGTCCACGAGGCGGTGGTGGAGGCGCTTTCCGGGCTGGAGCGGGCGGTGGCGCGGGCGCGCAAGATGGCGCGCGGCACGACGCAGCTCAAACTCAGCACCGACGCCACCTTCGCGTCGAAATGGCTGGTGCCGCGCATCGACCGCTTCCGCCGGCTGCAGCCAGGCATCGAGATGCGCTTCGACATCTCGTCGGAGGTGCGCAATTTCGGCCATGACGACATCGACGTGGCGGTGCGGTTCGGCAGCGGGCGCTATCCGGGCCTGGCGGCGCACCGGCTGTTCGACAACGTCATCATCCCGGTCTGCAGCCCGCGGCTTCTGGCCGAAGGGCCGCCGCTCGGCGAGCCGCGCGACCTTCTCAACCACACGCTCGTGCACATCGAGTGGTCGGCGCAGGGCGTGACCTGGCCCAATTGGCGCATGTGGATGGCGGCGGCCGGCGTCGAGGATTTCGACGACGAGCGCTGCGTGCTGTTCAAGGATTCCTCGCATGTCGTGCAGGCGGCCATCGACGGCAACGTGGTGGCGCTGGCGGATTTCGCGATGGTGGCTGGCGATCTCTCCAACGGCCGGCTGGTGCGGCCGTTCGCGCTCGGCATCAAGGTGCCGGCGGAGTTTGCCTATCACTTCGTCTATCCGGCCGAGCAGGCCGGCGACCCGCGCATCGTGGCCTTCCGCGCCTGGATCCTGGAGGAGGCGGCCGGCGCCGAAGCGATTTAAATGCCCAAAGCGCCGATCACCGCACCCATCACCAGCGCGACGCCCAGCCAGTGGCCGGCGTCGATCAAGGTCAGCTTCCAGCCGAAGCCTTCGTAGCGCTGGTTGACGGCGGTGGCGGTGGCCAGGAAGCCGAGCCAGATGAAGAAGCCCGAGATGACGCCATTGCGCAGCGTCACCTGGCCGCTGCCCAGATGGCCGATCAGGCCGGCCAGCACCCAGGCCATGACCAGCTCGGCCACGAAGCTCACCAGGAAGGGCTCGACGCGCATCTTCATGGCGGCGGGGTCGAGGCGGGCGGCGGCCATCCAGGGCTTGCCCAGCGCGGTGTAGTAGAGCGCGCCGAAGGCAAAGCCGGCGATCGCGGCAACCACCACGGCGAGGAGGTTCAGGCCGGCAAAGTCCATGGCGGTTGCCTCGTCTTCGGGAATCAGGCCGGCCCGAGTGAACGCCGGCCGTGCCGACGCGTCAAGCGAAGCGCCAGACGGTGGTGCGCTTGACCTCGGCATCCTCCAGCGCCCGCGTCACCGGCACGGCGTAGACGGCCAGCGGCTCCAGGCGCTCGCGCGGCAGATAGGAGCGGCTCGGGTCGCCGACCAGCACCACGGCGCCGCGCGCCGCCAGCGCCGCGAACCAGGGGACCAGGCGTTCGGCCAGCGGCTTGTCGTAGAAGACGTCGCCGGCCAGCACGACCTGCCAGCCGGCGTCGCGGCCAATCAGGTCGTCGGTGGAGATGTCGAGCGCGACGCCGTTCAGCTCGGCATTCAGCCGCGTCGCCAGCGCGGCGAACGGGTCGACGTCGGCGGCAAGCACCGCGGCGGCGCCGGCGCGGGCAGCGGCGATGCCGACCAGGCCGGAGCCGGTGGCGAAATCGAGCACGCGAAGGCCGGCGACGCTGCCGGGGTGGTCGAGCACGTAGCGCGCCAGGCCCTGGCCGCCGGCCCAGGCGAAGGCCCAGAAGGGCGGCGGCAGGCCGATCTCGTGGAGCTCCTCCTCGGTCTTCTGCCACAGCCCGTGTGCCTCGTCGGCGAGCCGCAGGCGGATCTCCGGGACGTGCGGCGGCGCCATCGGCGCCGTGTTGTCGAGGATGAAGCGGGTGCCGTCCGCCGGGTCGAGGCGCATGCCGGTCAGGGGGCCGGATCGAGCCCGCCCATGCGGCACACTTCTTTCCATTCGGCCGGCGTCACCGGCTGCACGCTGAGCCGGCCAAGCCGCACCAGCGCCATCTCGGAGAGCTTGGGGTTCTTCTTGACGTCGTCGAGCGTCGGCGGCTTCGGGCACGTCGCGCACGGCGCGGATGTCGACGCACTCCCAGCGCGGGTCGTCGGTGCTGGAGTTCGGGATGCGCGGCGGCCGCCACCTCGACGATGCCGACGATGTCGAGCCCCTCGTTGGAGTGGTAGAAGAAGCCGAGGTCGCCGACCTTCATGGCCCGCATGTTGTTGCGGGCGGCGTAGTTGCGCACGCCGTCCCACTCCTGGCCGGACTTGCCCTTGGCCTTGAGCATGTCGAAGGAAAAGCTCGACGGCTCGGATTTGAACAGCCAGTGGTTCATGCGCTCCTCCCGTTGCTGCCGCCGTTGGTAGCCGGTCTAGGGGGCGTTGAAAACCCAGTTCCAGGGCCGGATGTCGACCGAGCGAAACAGCCCGGCCAGGACGTAGGGATCGGCCGCGGCGAGCGTCTCGGCGGCCGCCCGGTCGGCCGCCTCGACCACCACCAGGGTGCCGTCCGGCTTGCCCTCGGCGTTCAGGAAAGGGCCGGCGAATTTCAGCATGCCGCGGGCGTTGAGGTCCTCGAGGAAGGCGACATGCGCCGGCCGCGTGTCGAGCCGCAGCTGCAGGTGGTCCGATTTGTCTATACATATAAACGCGAACAGCATGGGACGGCATTTCTCCTATTCGGTTTCGCTCTTCAGCGGCCTCGCCATCAGCTCGGCGACGGCTTCGCCGATGCCGACGCTGCCGGCCAGGATGCGGTCGACGGCGTCGACGATCGGCGCGTCCAGGCCCTTGTCGCGGGCGATGGCGGCAGCGATGCCGGCGGTGGCGACGCCTTCGGCCAGCGGCCGGCCGGCCAGGTCCTCGCCCTTGCCGAGCGCCAGCCCGTAGGCGAAGTTGCGCGACTGGCCCGAGCCGCAGGTGAGCACCAGGTCGCCGAGGCCCGACAGGCCCATCAGCGTCTCCGGCCGGGCGCCGAAGGCGGCGCCGATGCGCCTGAGCTCGACGAAGCCGCGCGTCACCATGGCTGCCTGGGCGCTGGCGCCGAGGTTGGAGCCGACCACCACGCCGGCGCCGATGGCGAGCACGTTCTTCAACGCACCGCCAACCTCGACGCCGACCAGGTCGTCGGAGGAATAGCAGCGGAACTGCGGCGCCGACAGCGTCGCGGCGAGGCTGGCAGCGAGCCCGGCATCGCGGGCGGCGACGACCACGGCAGTCGGCAGGCCGCGGGCGACGTCGGTGGCGAAGCTCGGCCCCGACAGCGCGGCGACCGGGCTCGACGGCGCCAGCTCGTCGGCGATCTCGGAAAGCAGGCGGCCGGTGTCGCGCTCGATGCCCTTGGCGCACAGCACCAGCGGCGCGCCGGCCGGCAGCGCCGGACCGGCCAGGCCGAGCAGGTCGCGCATCGTCTGGGCCGGCGTTGCGGCGAGCACCAGCTCGGCGCCGTCCAGCGCCTGGTCGAGGTCGGTCGTGGCGGCGATGCCTTCGGCGAGCGGCAGCCGCGGCAGATAGCGCGGGTTCTCGTGCCGCCGGTTGATGGCGTCGACGGTCAGCGCATCGCGGGCCCAGAGCCGCACCGCATGGCCGGCGCGGCACGCCGTCGAGGCGAGCGCGCTGCCCCAGGCACCGCCGCCGAGCACGGTGATCCTCGCCGCGCTCATGCCTTGGCGCCCCGCCGGCCGGAGCCGATCAGCGGCAGTGCGGCCTCGTCCAGCGGCCAGCGCGAGCGGGGCGCCATCGTCATGGCGCCGTCGCCGACGAGGCCGGCCCGCAGCCGCTCCAGCCCCGCCCAGGCGATCATGGCGGCGTTGTCGGTGCAGAGCGCGGCCGGCGGCGCCACGAAGGCGAAGCCGTGGGCCGCGGTCAGCGCCTCCAGGCGGGCGCGCAGCAGGCGGTTGGCAGCGACGCCGCCGGCGACCACCAGAGCGGGACGGCGGGCCTCCGGGCAGTCGCGGCGGAAGCGGTCGAGCGCCAGCGAGACGCGGTCGTCCAGCGTGTCGGCGATGGCCGCCTGGAAGGAGGCGCACAGGTCGGCGACGTCGCGGTCGGCGAGCGGGGCGATCGCGGCAGCGGCCTGGCGGACGGCGGTCTTCAGGCCGGAGAAGGAGAAGTCGGGACGCCGTTCGCCCTTCATCGGCCGCGGCAGGGCGAAGCGGCGGGGATCGCCGTCGACCGCCGCCTTCTCGACGTTTGGCCCGCCTGGGAAGGGCAGGCCGAGCAGCTTGGCCGTCTTGTCGAAGGCCTCGCCCAGCGCGTCGTCGATGGTGGTCGCCCAGCGCTCGTAGCGGCCGACCCCGCGCACCAGCACGAGCTGGGTGTGGCCGCCGGAGACCAGCAGCAGCAGATAGGGAAAGTCGAGCCCGTCGGTCAGCCGCGCGGTGAGCGCGTGGCCTTCCAGATGGTTGACGGCGATCAGCGGCTTGCCGGCGGCGGCGGCGAGCGCCTTGGCCGTCATCAGGCCGACGATGAGGCCGCCGATCAGCCCGGGGCCGGCGGTGGCGGCGACGGCGTCCATTTCGGCAAGCGCCAGGCCGGCCTCGTCGAGCGCCGCCGCGACGATGCCGTCGAGCGCCTCGACATGGGCGCGCGCGGCGATCTCCGGCACGACGCCGCCGAAGGCGGCATGCGCGTCGACCTGGCTCAGCACGACGTCGGACAGGATCTCGGGGCGGCCGTCGGCCAGCGAGACGACCGCGGCAGCCGTCTCGTCGCAGCTCGTCTCGATGCCGAGCACCGTCAGCGGTGGTTGCTCCGTCATTGCGGGTCCGCGCATTCCTCGGTAGGACGGGCGGGGTAACACGGACCGCGGGATGAAAACAGCTCTAATCGGCACCAGGGGCAGCGCGCTGGCGCTGGCGCAGGCCGAGGAAACGCGGCGGCGGCTCATGGCGGCGCACGGGCTGCCGGCCGAGGCGTTCGAGATCGTGCCGATCTCGACCAGCGGCGACCGCATCCAGGACCGGCCGCTGGCCGAGGCCGGCGGCAAGGGCCTGTTCACCAAGGAGATCGAGGAAGCGCTGCTGGCCGGGCGCATCGATCTCGCCGTCCACTCGTCGAAGGACATGCCGACGCAGCTGCCCGAGGGCCTGGAGCTCGCCGCCTTCCTGCCGCGCGAGGACCCGCGCGACGTCTTCATCGGCCGCAACGGAGCGGGTCTCGCCGCGTTGCGGCCAGGCGCGACGGTCGGTTCGTCCTCGCTGCGCCGGCAGGCGCTGGTCCGCCGGCTCCGGCCCGACGTGACGGTCGCCACCTTCCGCGGCAACGTGCAGACGCGGCTCAGGAAGTTGGAGGAGGGCATGGTCGACGGCACGCTGTTGGCGCTGGCCGGCCTGCGGCGGCTCGGGCTGGAGCACGTGGCGAGCGAGATCATGCCGCTCGACGCGTTTCCGCCGGCGCCGGGCCAAGGCGCCATCGGCATCGAGACGCGGATCGGCGACAGCCGCATGGCGGGCCTGCTGGCGCCCATCGCCCATGCCGAGACGGCGGCGGCGCTCGCCTGCGAGCGGAGCTTCCTGGCCACGCTCGACGGCTCGTGCCGGACGCCGATCGCCGGCCACGCCCGGATCGAAGACGGGCAGCTCGCCTTCCACGGGCTGATCATCACGCCCGACGGGACGCGCGCCCACGAGATCCGCCGCGCCGGGCTGCCCGCAGAGGCGGCGGCCATCGGCCAAGCGGCGGGCGCCGCCATCCGCGAGGAGGCGGGGCCGGATTTCTTCGTGGGGTGGGGCTGAGTGGCGCTGCGCGTGCTGGTGACCCGGCCCGAGCCCGCGGCGGCTCGCACGGCCGCGCGTCTGGCGGCAGGCGGTCACGTGCCAATCCTGCTGCCGCTCGCCGAGACGGTCGGCGTCGCGGCCGTGCTCGACCCGGCGGATGCGGTCGCGGCGACCGCCGTCGCGGCAACCAGCGCCAATGCCTTGCGCCACGCGGCTCCCGACCTGCTGCGGCCGATCCTCGATCGGCCCCTCTATGCGGTCGGGCGCAGGACCGCCGAAGCAGCAACTGCGGCGGGATTTGCCGACGTCGTCGCTGGGGCAGGCGACGCGGCCGAGCTGGCGGCGACGCTGGTGGAGCGCGCGCCGCGGGGGGCGCTGGTGGTCTATCTGTGCGGCCGGGTGCGCCGGGCGGAGTTCGAGCGCGGCCTCGGCGAAGGCGGGCTCAGCGTGGTGGCGGTCGAGACCTACGACACGCCGGTGCTCGTCCATGCATCCGAAGCGGTGCTGGCGCGTTTGTCGGGCATGCCGGTCGACGCCGTGCTGGTCTATTCGGCGCGGGCAGGTGCTGCGGTCTCGGCGCTGGCACGCCGCAAGGAGCTTGGCCATCTGTTCGGCACCGCCCGTTTCCTGTGCATTTCGCGCCGCGCCGCGGCCGAGCTCAGAGGCGTCGACGCGGCGCGGATCGCCGTCGCCGAGCGCCCGGAGGAGGAGGCGTTGACGGCGCTGCTCGACGCGGCCGCCCCTGTTCAGGCGGGAAAGGTGTGCTAGTGATCACCAACCGGCCGCCTCTTCCGTGGCAGGTTCGAGACATTCTCGAGGGAGTGACGCGATGACGAAGGAACCCAGGACCAGGCACGCCCAGTCGCGGCGCGAACGGGTGACGATCGACCTGGGGCCCGCTTCGGTGTCGCGCAGCAGCGATACGCCGGCGGGCGAGCCGGAGGCGCCAGTGGTCGCTGGCGGCCCGCTGGACGCTGAGGCCGTCGAGGAGGTGAAGCCGGCGGGCGCCGAGGAGGCTGAGCTCGCCGCGGCCGGCGCGGATGCCGCTGCCGCTTCGCCCGACGTAGCCGAGCAGCCGCATCTCGCGGGCTCGCGGCCAGACGAGGGCGCGCCAGCCGATCCGCCAACGGCCGAAGCGAGGCGGAGCCACGCCCCGGCGGCGCTTGCCGCCGGCCTGGCAGGGGGCGTCGCGGCGCTGGCGCTGGGTGTGCTGCTGCAATATGCGGGCCTTCTGCCCGGCGGGGCGCCCGTCCCGGCGATGGGCGGCATGGCGCCGACAGCGGCGCTGGAGAACCAGCTAACGGCGCTCGAGGAGAACGTCGCCGCCCTGAAGGCGGGCGGCGGCGATGCGTCGGCGGGTGCTGCGGTGGGCGAGCTCACGACGCGCGTCGACGGGCTTTCGGCGGCGGTGGAGCAGGCGCGGGGCGAGATCGACACCGTCAAGGAAGCGGTCGCCCAGGGCGGCGGCGGATCGGCAGGGCTCAGCGGGCTCGCCGACAGGCTGGCGGCGCTGGAAGGAAAGTTGCAGGCGGGCGGCGGGGCCGGTGCGCCGGTGGCTGAGATCGGTGCCGTCGAGGAGAAGCTGTCGGCCGTCGACACGGCGGTGAAGGCGGCGACCACGGCCTCGTCGGCCAATGACAGCCGCATTTCCGGGATCGAGAGCTCGCTGGCCGGCGTCGAGCAGAGCGTCGCCGCGCTGACCCGCAAGCTCGACGCACAGGCGGCGCAGCCCCGGCTGGCGCTGGCGCTGGCGGCCGCGGCGCTGAAGGCCAAGGTCAAGGAAGGCGGCACGTTCGTCACCGAGCTGGAGGTGTTCGCCGCGGCGGCGCCGGACGCGCAGGGCCTGCCCGAGCTCAGGGAGATCGCCGCCAAGGGCGTCGTGGGGGCGGACGCGCTCGCCGAGGAGGCGCCGCAGGCGGCCGCTTCGATGACCGACGCGGCGCGCATCGTCGACGCCGATGCCGGCATCGTCGACCGGCTGCTTTCCAGCGCCGAGTCGCTGGTCAAGGTGCGGCCGGTCGGACCGGTCGAAGGGAGCGGCGTGCCGGAAACCGCGGCGCGGCTGGAGGCGGCCGTCAAGGACGGCGACCTGGCGCGCGCCATCGCCGAGTACGAGACGCTGCCCGAGGCGCCGAAAGCGGCGGGTGCGGCCTTCATGGACAAGGTCAAGGAACGGCTGCAGGCCGAGCAGCTGGTCGACAAGGCGACGGCCGGCGCCCTCAAGGCGTGACGGCAAGGGTAGGGCAATGATCCGAAGTCCTGATCTTCTTGCTGGTCGTCTTCGCGCTGGGTATCGGCTTCTCCTGGCTCGCCGACCGGCCCGGCGACCTCGTCGCCACCTTCGGCGGCTACCAGTACCAGGTGAGCGTGATGGTGGCGGCAGTGGCGGTGACCGCGGTCGTGGCCGCCGTCATGCTCGTCTGGTGGCTCGCCAAGGCGGTCTGGAACAGCCCCTACACGGTGGCCCGCTATTTCCGGGTCCGCCGGCGCGACCGCGGCTACCAGGCGCTGTCGACCGGCATGATCGCCGCCGGCGCGGGCGATGCAGCCAGGGCGCGCAGCATGAACGCCCAGGCGGCGAAGCTCATCCGCTCCGACCAGGAGCCGCTGATCGCGCTGCTCGACGCGCAGACCTCGCTGCTGGAGGGCGACCACGAGACGGCGCGGCAGAAATTCGAGGCGATGCTCGACGATCCCGAGATGCGGCTGCTCGGCCTGCGCGGCCTCTATCTGGAGGCGGAGCGCCTGGGCGACCGCGCCGCGGCGCGGCATTTCGCCGGGCGTGCGGCCGAGGTGGCGCCGCAGCTCAACTGGGCCAGCGTGGCGACGCTGGAGGAGCGGACCGAGCGCGGCGACTGGGACGGCGCGCTGAAGCTGCTCGACGGCCAGAAGGCGGCGCGGCAGGTGGAGCGCGATGTCGCCAATCGCCGGCGGGCGGTGCTGCTGACGGCCAAGGCGATGTCGCTGATGGACACCGACCCGACGGCCGCCCGCAACGCGGCGCTGGAGGCCAACCGCCTGGCGCCCGACCTGGTGCCGGCCGCAACGACGGCGGCGCGGGCGCTGTTCAGGCAGAACGACGTGCGCAAGGGGTCGAAGCTCTTGGAGGCGAGCTGGAAGGTCGGGCCGCATCCGGAGGTCGGCGACCTCTACGTTCACGCACGGCCCGGCGACGCCACGCATGACCGCCTGGCGCGGGCGCGCCGCCTGCAATCGCTCAAGCAGAACCACCCGGAATCGGCGCTGGTCGTCGCCCGTGCGGCGCTGGAGGCCGGCGAGCATGCGGAGGCGCGCGAGGCGGCGCTTTCGGCGCTGAGGATGCAGCCGCGCGAAGGCGCCTACCTGCTGCTTGCCGACATCGAGGAGGCCGATGGCGGCGACGAGGGCAAGGTGCGGCAATATCTGGCGCGGGCGCTGCGGGCGCCGGCCGACCCGGCCTGGGTGGCCGACGGGATCGTTTCGGAACGCTGGGCGCCTGTCTCGCCGGTGACCGGGCGGCTCGACGCCTTCGTCTGGCGCGCCCCGGTGGAGCGCCTGACGCAGGTCATCGAGGAGGAGCCCGAGCCGACGCTCGTCGCCGAGCCGGTGCTGATCGCCCCGGCGCGGCCCGAGCCGGCTGCCGCCGAACCGCCGCCCGTCGTCGAGGCGGAGGAAGTGCCGCTTGCGGCCGCTGTCGCCCCGGAGCCACCGGAGCCGCCACCGGCCGCCGCGAAGCCCGCCGCTGCCGGGCGCGGCCCGCGGACGCGGGCGCCGGCCGGCATCGACGACGAGCCGAGCCTGGTGCTGCCGACCGCGATGCCCGACGATCCCGGCGTCGACGGCGAGGACGAGGCCGCCGCCCAGACGGACCGGCGCTTCCGCCTGTTCTGAGAGGTTCCAGGCCACGATGCTCGACCGCCTCCTCACCTTCCTCAAGGACCTGCCCGCCGGCGGGCCGGCGCGGCGCGGCGGCAGCGCCGCCGACGATCCACGGGTCGCCGCGGCGGCGCTGATGATCCACGTGATGGACGCCGACGGGGTGCGCCGCAGCGCCGAGAGCGAGCGCCTGCGCGAGACGCTGACGGCGGTGTACGGCGTCGCCGGCGACGAGCTCGACGACCTGCTGCAGGCCGGCGAGCAGGCCGACCAGGAGGCGATCGACCTCTATGCCTTCACCAGCGTCATCAAGCGCCATCTCGAAGAGCCGGCGCGCATCGCCTTCATCGAGATGCTGTGGGACGTCGTCTATGCCGACGGCGAGCGGCACGAGCTGGAGGACAACATCGTCTGGCGGGTCGCCGAGCTGATCGGCGTGTCCGGACGCGCTCGGGTGGAGACGCGGCAACGGGCGCGGGCGCGCGCCCCGGCCGTGGTGCGGGAACGCGAGGGCGACCCGGAGGACGAGGCCGACGCATGAGCTTGCGCGCGACAGAGGGGCCGGAAGACAGCGGAGCCGCCCGCAAGGTGCGGGCGGAAGCGCCGCGCATCCTCGTCGTGCTGCACCAGGAAACCTCCAGCGCAGGGCGCGTCGGGCACATGCTGCAGGCCGAGGGCTTCGCGCTCGACATCCGCCGGCCGCCGCTCGGCGAGGCGCTGCCGGAGACGCTGGCCGAGCATGCCGGAGCCATCGTGTTCGGCGGCCCGATGAGCGCCAACGATCTGGAGCCATTCGTGCGGCAGGAGACCGAATGGCTGGCGGTGCCGCTAGCCGAGGACAAGCCTTTCCTCGGCATCTGCCTGGGCGCGCAGATGCTGGTCAACCATCTCGGCGGCAAGGTCGACGGCCACCACGAGGGGACGGTGGAGATCGGCTGGTATCCGCTGCAGGCGACCGAAGCGGGCAAGGCGCTGATGCAGTGGCCGGAGATGGTCTACCAGTTCCATCGCGAAGGCTTCTCGCTGCCGGCCGGCGCGACGCTGCTGGCCACCTCCGAGACCTATCCGAACCAGGCCTTCCGCTACGGCCGCAACGCCTGGGGGATCCAGTTCCACGCCGAGCTGACGCGGGTGATGATGCAGCGCTGGGTGGTGCGCGGGGCGCATCGCTTCGTGCTGCCGGGGGCGCAGCCGGCCCGCGACCATCTCGGCGGCCGGCTGATCTGGGACATGCACCTGAAGCGCTGGCTGGGCGAGTTCCTGGGGCTGATCTTCGGCCGACCCGCAGGGCTAGAGCGCAATGACGCTTCTTCGAATCGTCCTTGCACTCTATCCTCTTGTTTGAGCATGATCTTTTCCAAAAACCGGAATCCACTTTTTGGATCATGCTCTAGACCCGCCCGTCGAGGTGGCGGATCCGCCTGAGCTCGGGGAACAGCGCGGCCCACAGCCCCGCCACCAGCACGGCGCCGACGCCGCCGAGCGCCACGGCAGGCACGGTGCCGATGGAGGCGGCCATCATGCCGGCGCGGAACTCGCCGAGCTCGTTCGAGGCGCCGACGAAGACCATGTTGACGGCGTTTACCCTGCCGCGCAGGCGGTCCGGCGTCCACAGCTGGATCAAGGTCTCGCGGACGTAGACGCTGACCATGTCGGCAGCGCCGATCAGGGCGAGCGCCAGCACCGACAGCCAGACCAGCGTCGAGACGCCGAACAGCACCGTGAAGACGCCGAACAGGCCGACGAAGGCGAACATGATGCGGCCGGCATGGTCGCGGATGGGGTGGCCGGCCAGCCAGACGGCGACGAGGATGGCGCCGACGCCGGGGGCGGCGCGCAGCAGGCCCAGACCCCACGGGCCGAGCTCCAGGATGTCGCGGGCGTAGACCGGCAGCAGCGCCACGGCGCCGCCGAGCAGCACGGCGAACAGGTCGAGCGAGATGGCGCCGAGCACCACCTTCTCGCCCCAGATGTAGCCGAAGCCGGCAAACAGCGTGGACAGCGATGCCTTCTCGCCGGTGGTGCGCTGGGCGGGCTTGGCGATGGAGAAGACCAGCAGGCCGGCCGAAAGCATCATCGCCGCGGCGATGCCGTAGGCCACCTCGGCGCCGATGCCGTAGATGAGGCCGCCGGCGACCGGGCCGACGATGGTGGCCGTCTGCCAGGCCGAGGAATTCCAGGCCACGGCGTTGGCGAAATCCTCGGGCGGCACCAGGTTGGCGACCAGCGAGGCGGAAGCGGGGGCGAAGAAGGCGCGGGCGAGCCCGAAGACGGCCAGCACGACGAAGATGCCGCCCGGCCCGGCGAGGCCGCGCAGGCTCAGCACCAAGAGCATCAGCGAGCAAAGTGCCTCGAGCAGCGTGGCGAGGCCCATGATGATGCGGCGCCCGAAGCGGTCGGCGGCAGCACCGGTGACCAGCACCAGGAGCAGCGACGGCGCGAACTGGATGATGCCGACCAGCCCGAGGTAGAACGGGTCGCGCGTCAGGTCGTAGATCTGCCAGCCGACCGCCACCGAGACGATCTGCGTGGAAAAGGTGGCGAGGAAGCGGGCGCTCCAGTAGCGCAGGAAGGCGCTGTGTCGGAAGGCCGCGAAACGCGGGTCGGCGGAACTCGTCTCGGCGGTCATCGGGAGGGTCGGGGGCGCATCTTTCGTGGGGCGCCGGACTGTGGCCGAGCCGGCTCCGTGGCGCAAGGGTCAATGATGGTCAGCGGCCGTCCGGCACCAGGGAGGCCTCTGGCCCGGCGACCAGCGCCGAGCCGAGCGGCGCCCGGAGCTCCCATTCGAGGCCGTCGCGGGTGAAGTCGAGGCGGACGTCGGCGTTGAGAGAGGCCGCCGTGGCGCGCTGCAGGATGACGGTGCCGAAGCCTTTGCGGCGGCGCTCGCGGACCTGCGGGCCGCCGCGCTCCTGCCAGCGCATGACGAAGAGCGGCGGGCTGCCGCTCGCACCCTCGGTCTTCCAGCTGACGTCGACGTGGCCGGTCTCGGTCGACAGCGCGCCATGGTTGCGGGCGTTGGAGAGCAACTCGTGCACGGCCATGCTGAGCGCCTGCGAGGCGGCCGGCGTGACGGTCATGGAATCGCCTTCGACGGCGATGCGATCCGGGCCCCCGACGTCGAGGTTGTGGAGCTGGCGGGTCACCAGGTCGCGCAGGTCGACGCCGCGCCATTCGCTGGCGGTCAGCAGGTCCTGGCTGATCGACAGCGACTGCAGGCGCTCCGACAGGCGCCTCAGGAAGTCGCGCTGGCGGGTCTTGGCGGCGGTCTGGCGGATGATCGCCTCGACGACGGCCAACAGGTTCTTCGACCGGTGGTTGACCTCGCGCATCAGCAGGCGCTGCGCCTCCTCGAAGGCTTTTCGCTCGGTGATGTCGCGGGCGATCTTCGAGGCGCCGACGATGACGCCGTCGGCGCGGATCGGCGACACGGTGAGCGAGATGTTGATCAGCCGGCCGTCCTTGCGCTGGCGCACCGTCTCATAGTGCTCGAGACGGTCGCCGCGGGCGATCTGGTTGAGGATGAAGCGCTCCTCGTCGTGGCGGCCGTCGGGGATGATCTTCATGATCGAGCTGCCGATCATCTCCTCGGGACTGAAGCCGAAGATGCGGGCCGCCGCAGGATTCCAGGAGGTGACGATGCCGTTGAGGTCTTTGCTGACGATGGCGTCGTGCGACGAATTGACGATCGCCGCGAACAGCGCTTCGTTCCCCCCACCTAAGGTCACAGGATTCTTCCCAATGGAGCACCAGAAGGTGAGAACGCGGCCGGCGAGCTTTGGTTCCACATGCCGGGCGGACAGGCTCTTGCGCAGGTCGCGGACGGGGTCCATAGATTCCGCGGGAGCAGGCCGAACGGCCGCAAAGGGAGCACGGAAGTGCCATGAGAAGCCAGTTTCGCGGCCTTTTTCTTGTCCTGGCCGGCCTCGCATTCGTGGTGCTGGCAGCCGCCGCGCAGGCGCAAACCGCAGCTCCGGCGGCCGAACCGCCGCCCGAAAAGGTGCGCGAGCTCCTGCAGCTGTTGAACGATCCGAGCGTGAAAACCTGGCTCGAGGCGCGCCCGGCGCCGGCCGCCGAGACGCCGGAGGAGGCCTTCGGCGCACGCATGGCGGCAGGCGAAGCGGCGGTCCGCGCCCGCATCGCGGGCATGCGCGACGCGCTGCCGCGGCTGCCGCAAGAGATCGCGCAGGCCAGCTCGGTGGCGTTCCACGACGTCAATGCGGGGCGGCCGGGCGCGGTGATGGCGATCCTGGCCACCCTGGTGGCGTTCGGAGCCGGCGCGGAATGGCTGTTCCGCCGCGTCGTGCTGGGTGGCAGGCAGGCCACCGTGGCCGCCCAGGCCGATGGCGGCGAGCGGCAAATGCGGCTGTTGTCGGAGTTCATCCCGCTGGTCGTCTTCGCGCTGGCCGCCGCCGGCCTGTTCCTTTTGTTCGACTGGCCGCCGCTGATGCGGCTCTTCGTGCTCACATTGCTTGCCGCGGTGATCGCCTTCCGCGTCGTGCGGACCTTCAGCGGGCTCCTGCTCAGGCCGCCCGGCAGGTTCCCCGGATCGTCGACCGAGCGCCTGCTCAACCTCGACGATCGCCAGGCGACGTTCTGGTTCTCCAGGCTGCAGATGTTTGCCGGGATCTTCCTGTTCGGCTGGGCGCTGGTCAGCCTGATGCCGCATCTCGGCTTCTCCATCGACGTCCGGCGGCTGATCGCCTACACGCTCGGGCTCGGCCTGCTGGCGGTGACCATCGACATCGCCTGGCGCATGCCGGGGACGGAGAATTCCGGCGCACGGCGGGCGCGGACCTGGCTGACGACCTTCTACCTGGTCTTGCTGTGGCTGGTTTGGGTCAGCGGCATGAACGGCCTTTTGTGGATCGGCATCTATGCGCTGGTCCTGCCGCAGACGGTGCGCGGCGTCGGCCGGGTCGCCGCGCGGCTGTTCGGCGACAACCGCTCGGAAGGCCTGACGCGGGCGCTGCTCGACGTGCTGATCGTGCGCGGCGCGCGGGCGGCGGCGATCGGGCTGGCCATGGGCTGGCTCACCTACATCCTGCGCGAGACCTCGACGGTGATCGGCCGCAGCCTGGCCGTGGAGCGGCTGGTGGAGGGGGTGTTCCACGGCATCCTGGTGCTGTTGATCGCCGACCTCGTCTGGCAGCTCGCCAAGACCGCCATCGAGCACCGGCTGAAATCGGCCGGGCACGGCGAGAGCGCCGACGAGATCGCCCGCAGCGGCCGGCTGCGCACGCTGCTGCCGATCTTCAAGAACGCGCTGGCGGTGTTCATCGGGGTGGTGGCGGTGCTGACCGTGCTGTCTGGGCTCGGCGTGCAGATCATGCCGCTGATCGCCGGCGCCGGCATCTTCGGCGTCGCCATCGGCTTCGGCTCGCAGACGCTGGTCAAGGACGTGCTTTCCGGCGTCTTCTACATGCTGGACGACGCGTTCCGGGTCGGCGAGTACATCCAGAGCGGCAGCTACAAGGGCACGGTGGAATCGTTCAGCCTGCGCTCGGTGCGGCTGCGCCACCATCGCGGGCCGGTGTTCACGGTGCCGTTCGGCGACCTCGGCGCCGTGCAGAACATGAGCCGCGACTGGGTCATGGAAAAGATCGTCATGACGGTCACCTACGATTCCGACGTCGAGCTGGCCCGCAAGCTGATCAAGAAGATCGGCCAGGAGCTGGCCGAGGATCCGGAGTTCAAGGCGAGCACCATCCAGCCGCTCAAGATGCAGGGCGTCGACAGCTTCGGCGATTCCGGCATCGTGCTCAGGATGAAGCTGATGACCAAGCCCGGCGAGCAGTTCGGCATCAAGCGCAAGGCGTTCGTGATGATCAAGAAGGCCTTCGACGACAACGACATCAAGCTCGCCGTGCCGACCGTCCAGGTGGCGAGCGGCGACGATCACGCGCCGGCGGCGGCCGACGCGGTGCGCCGGCGCGCCAAGGCGGCCAAGGAGCAGGCGGCCGCGGCGGAGTAGCGGCGTCGGCTCAGGACAGCTTGTGGTCGAGGTGGACGCAGACGATCGGCTCGTTCTGCTGCACCGAGCCGGTGTCCTCGCAGGCCCAGCAGCGCGCGCCGGGACGGTGGTGCAAGGGGCACGGCTTGGACAGCGCCGCCCAGTACATGCCAGTGTTGTGACAGCGCGGGCAGACCGACGTCCGCTCGGGGCCGATGGCGCCCACGGCCTCGTCGAAGCTGCCGGCCGCACCGGCGAACACCTCCTCGAAAGTCCCCTCGTTCACCGCCCGGCCAAGCAGCGCGAACAGCACGCCGAGCCCGAAGGCCAGGATGGCGAAGGTCGACGGATCGGCGTTGCGGCCGTCGACGGCGGCCGTGCAGCTCGCCAGGCTGACGCCGAGGCAGAGGATCGCTGCGGCGACGAAGGCAGGGTGGGCGAGGCGGGCGTGGCGGCGCAGCCAGCGCAGGCTGGCGAACAGCACGATCACCAAAAGGGCAAGCCCGACAGAGCCGTTCCAGGAGCCACTCGCCACGAGCCAGTACCAAAGCATCGCCAGGATCGGAACGCCCAGAAGGAACGGCATATCGTCTCGCTTTCCGTGGGTGTCGAGTTGTATCAATCTGGCACAGGGGTTGTGAGGGTCGGAATCCGCCGGAAGGCGTAAGGGCGGGTCGACCTTGGTATTGCGCCAGAACAGAGTGCAAAGATCCGGCGCTCGAGGTCCTCCTTTTGCCGAAGGTGCTCACCAATCGACCCTTAACCTTCCGCCGAGATTGCGATTGCCAGACAGGGGCGTCGCGCGCACTCTACAGATGGGTTCGTGCGGCTGCGGCCGCGCTTTTTGGGCGGAGTTTCGGGGGTGCGTGCACTGTCCTTCACGGGAATCGCCGTGGCGTTCGGGGGTTTGCTGGCGCTTGGCGGCGCCTTGGCGCCCAAGGACGCCGTGCGCGCCATGGTCGCCGGTTCCGGCGCGGCCACCGCGGTGGCGATCGAGGGCGACACCTTCCTGCTTTCGGGCGAGCGCATCAGGCTCGCCGGCGTCGATGCGCCGGAGTGGCGCGGGCCGCGCTGCGAAAGCGAGCTGCAGCTGGCGCTGCGGGCCAAGCAACGCCTCGCGGCGCTGCTTGCCGAGGGGCGGCTAAAGGTCGAGCGGCAAGGCAAGGACATTTATGGCGACACGATGGCGCGCGTCTCGGTCGACGGGCGCGACATCGGCGCGACGATGCTCGAAGAGGGGCTGGCGCTGACCTACCAGCGCGGCTCGGCGGCCAAGCTGTCGCGGCTCGCCGAATGGTGCGGCTCCAGCGCTTCGGCGCAGGCGACGGCGCGCTCCTAGTTCAGCTCAAGGCCGCGGACGGTAGCGGATGGTGAGCCGGGTGGCATTGCCCACCACGGGCCTGCCGCGGGCGCGATCCCAGCGCGAGCGTTTCTGGTTCAAGTCAGAGAAATCGAACAGCACGGCGTGGCCGTGCGCCACCGCCGAGCGCGCGATGGCGTCCTCCAGGGCGCGGCCGGTGACCGGACAAGCAACCATGAAGCGCGACAGCGCCGCGGCAGCCGTCTTGGTGGAAACGAGGCCGGGGCGGCTCCGGGATGCCATGTAGTTGTCGATCAAAGCGCCAAGGCGCTCGACTGCATAGACACTGGACATTTGGGGGACCCCTGAGGTTCGACGATCAGTATACGCCGGTGGCGAGCAACTCGCATTCACAAAGGAGAGAGTGGGCAGTGCCTCCCGTCATTTTTCATTTCCGCATGTAAAGCCAGAGCGTCACCGGCGCCAGAACGGCGGTCAGCACGGCCGGGGCGACCAGCGCGAGCAGAGCATCGGCGAGGCGCGCCTGGCCGTCGAGCAGGCCGCGCATGGCGGTGGTCATCAGCGAGACCGGATTGACGTCGACGAAGGCGCGCAGCCAGCCGGGCATGGTGTCGGGCTCGACCATGATGTTGGAGGCGAAGACCAGCGGGAACAGGAAGGTGAAGCCGAGCGTCATCACGGTCGTCGGCGTGCGGATCAGCAGGCCGAGCACGATGAAGATCCAGCCCATGCCGAAGCCGATCGCGACCAGCAGCGCGAAGGCGCCGACGACGCCGACGATGCCGGCCTCCGGCCGGTAGCCGAGGATCAGGCCGATGGTCAGGATGATCGTCGCCGGCGATCAGATGGCGCAGGATGTCGCCCACCATCAGCCCGGCGAACGGCGCGAGCGACCAGATCGGCAGCGAGCGGAAGCGGTCGAACAGCCCCTTGCCGAGGTCGGTCGACAGCCCCATGCCGGAATAGACCGCGTTGAACATCACCGTCTGCACCAGGATGCCGGGCAGGAAGAACTGCAGATAGTCGCGCGGCGAGCCGGCCAGCGCGCCGCCGAACACGAAGGTGAAGAGCAGCGTGAACATGATCGGCGTCATCACCAGGTCGAACAGCTGCTCCGGCACGTGCTTGAACTTGAGCACCGCGCGCCAGCCGAAGACCAGCGCGTTGGAGAGCGCCGAGGGCGCCGGCGGCCGGCGGACCGCCTTGCAGCGTCGGCACGACGGCGGGGGAGGCGTCGCTCATGCGGCGCTCCTCCTGGCGTGCGCGGCGCTCCCGGTTGGCCGGTCAGGGCGAAGAACACCTCGTCGAGGCTCGGCTGGCCCATGGAGAAGTCGGCGAGCTCGATGCCGGCCGCGACAAGCGCGGCGATCGCCTCGCTGGCGGCCTGCGGCGTCGCCGGCCAGCACCGACAGCTCGGCGCCCTCGGCGCTGCGCTGGACGCTGGCCGGCCGAGGCTCGCTCTCCAGCAGGCTCGCCGCCTCGTCGAGCCGGGCGGGATCGGCGAGCGCACGTGCAGGAAGCCGGAGCCGGTGGCCGCCTTCAGCTCGCGGCTGGTGCCCTCGGCGATCTTCCTGCCGTGGTCGATGACGGCGATGCGCGCGGCGAGCTGGTCGGCCTCCTCCAGATACTGCGTGGTGAGCAGGATGGTGACGCCGGAATCGGCGAGCTCGCGGATCATCGCGCCAGACGCCCTTGCGCGCCTTCGGATCGAGGCCGGTGGTCGGCTCGTCGAGGAACAGCACGCCGGGCGTGACGACCAGCGAGGCGGCGATGTCGAGCCGGCGCCGCATGCCGCCGGAATAGTCCTTCACCTGCTTGGTCGCCGCGTCCGAAAGATCGAAGGCCGCCAGCAGCTCGTCGGCGCGCGCCTGCGCGCGCCCGGCCGCGAAAGCCCCAGAGGCGGGCGAGCAGCACCAGGTTCTCGCGGCCGGTCAGGTCCTCGTCGAGCGAGGCGAACTGGCCGGTCATGGCGATCGAGGCGCGCACCTCGTGCGGGCGCCGCGACGATGTCGTGGCCCATCACGCTGGCGGTGCCGCGCGTCGGGCGCGGGCGAGCGTCGCCAGCATGCGCATCAGCGTGGTCTTGCCGGCGCCGTTCGGGCCGAGGATGGCGAAGATCATGCCGCGCGGCACGTCGAGGTCGATGCCGTCGACGGCGCGCACGTCGCCGAAGCGCTTGACCAGGCCGCGCGCGGCGATGGCGCTCGGCAGGCCGGTGCTCGACGGGGAAGGGCGGTCGTCCATGCGGCCTCATAGCAGCTTCGCCGGCCGGCCGGGAGCGCGTGGCGGCGCATCTCCTGACACGCTCCAGCCATGCCGGCGCTTGTCGGGGAGCCCGCGATTGGCTAATCGCCAAGGCATGAACCCGCTCAAGAACCCCGTCCAGCTGGCGGTGATCGGCGCCGCGCACGGCATCAAGGGCGCGGTGAAGGTCAAGACCTTCACCGAGGACCCGCTGGCGATCGGCCGCTACGGGCCGCTCTCTGACAGCGCCGGGCGGCGCTTCGAGGTGACCGAGGCGCGGCCGCAGGGCGGCGGGGTCGTGGCGACCTTCAAGGGCATCGCCGACCGCAACGCGGCCGAAGCGCTGACCGGCACGGCGCTGTTCGTCGACCGCTCGGCGCTGCCCGGCGGGCTGGAGGAGGACGAGTTCTACCATGCGGACCTGGTCGGGCTTTCGGTGCTCGACCTCGCGGGCGCGCCGCTCGGCAAGGTCGCGGCGGTCCACAATTTCGGCAGCGGCGACATCCTGGAGATCGCGCTCGCGGCGGGCGGCAGTGCGTTGGTTCCGTTCACCGCGGCGGCGGTGCCGCAGGTGGCGGTGAGCGCCGGGCTGGTCCGCATCGACCTTGCCGCGGCCGGCCTCGTCGGCGACGGCGAGGCCGGACAAGACGCGGGGGACGACCGGTGAGCTTTGCCGCCACCGTGCTGACGCTCTATCCGGAGATGTTTCCGGGGCCGCTCGGCCTGGCGCTCGCCGGCCGTGCGCTCGCCGCCGGCACCTGGTCGCTCGAAGCCGTGCAGATCCGCGATTTCGCCGCCGACCGGCACCGCAGCGTCGACGACACGCCGGCCGGCGGCGGCGCCGGCATGGTCATGCGGCCCGACGTGCTGGCGGCGGCGATCGACGCCGCCGCGCCGCCCGACGACCCGCGGCCGCGGCTCCTGATGAGCCCGCGCGGCCGGCCGCTCGACCAGGCCCGGGTGCGGTCGCTGGCCTCGGGTCCGGGAGCGGTGATCGTCTGCGGCCGCTTCGAGGGCGTCGACCAGCGGGTCATCGAGGCGCGCGACCTGGAGGAGGTCTCGGTCGGCGACTACGTGCTGTCGGGCGGCGAGATCGCCGCACAAGTGCTGCTCGATGCGGTGGTGCGGCTGCTGCCGGGCGTCATGGGCAACGCCGCCTCAGGCAGCGAGGAGAGCTTCGAGGCGGGCCTGCTCGAGCACCCGCACTATACGCGCCCGGCGCTGTTCGAGGGGCGGCCGATCCCCGAGGTGCTGACCTCCGGCAACCATGCCCGCATCGCGGCGTGGCGGCGGGCCGAGGCGGAGCGGCTGACGGCGGCGCGGCGGCCCGACCTCGCGGCGGCCAAAAAAGCCGGCGACGAGACGTGACAAGCGGCGCCGAACCGTGTATGTGCCCCGCGAAACCGGGATTTTCCCCGGCGACCGCCCCATAAGGACGGTTCACTCGCCCCTGCCTCCGGAAGGCATAGCCGCGCGGTCGAGACCGCAAGGCGAGCGATGGGCGCTCTGGCTGTCGAGAAGCAAGAAGAGGTTCGTCACGATGGACATCATCCGTCAGATCGAGGCCGATCAGGCCGCAAAAATCGAAGCGAAGCGCAAGCTCCCCGAATTCCAGCCCGGCGACACGGTGCGCGTGCAGGTGCGCGTGACCGAGGGCACCCGCACGCGCGTCCAGGCCTATGAAGGCGTGGTGATCGCCCGCTCCGGCTCGGGCTTCCAGGAGAATTTCACCGTTCGCAAGATCTCCTATGGCGAGGGCGTGGAGCGCGTGTTCCCGGTCTATTCGCCGATGGTCGAGGGCGTCGAGATCGTCCGCCGCGGCAAGGTGCGCCGCGCCAAGCTCTATTACCTGCGCGACCGCCGCGGCAAGTCGGCCCGCATCACCGAGAACACCGGCGTGCGCGCCCGCAAGCTGAACGACGCCGAGCGCGACGCACTGCTCGCCGAGCGGCAGCGCCTGGAGGCCGAGAAGGTGGCCGCCGCCGAGGCGCTGGCTGCCGAGAAGGCCGCGCAGGACGCCGCCGAAGCCAAGGCGGCCGCCGAGGCAGAGGCCGAAGCCAAGGCCAAGGCCGCTGCGGCCGAGACCGAGACCGCCGCCGAATAGAGCGCGGCCGGCAGGCCAAAAAGGAACGGGCGGCTGCGGCCGCCTTTTTCTTTGCCGCCCTTGCATGCGGCGGTCGTACGGCTAGACTTTCCCCCGAGTTCGTCGGAGGGAGCGTTCATGAGCAACTGGAAATCCGTGCTGGCCGGCCTCGTCGCCGTGCTCGTCCTGCCCGCCGTCGCGTTGGCCCAGGCGGCGCTGCCGGACCTCGCCGGCCGCAAGGTCGTGGTGGTGACGGAGAACGCCTATCCGCCGCTGCAGTTCGTCGATCCCAAGACCGGCAAGCAGATCGGCTGGGAATACGACGCGATGAACGAAATCGCCAAGCGCCTCAACTTTCAGGTCGAGTACCAGAACACCAGCTGGGACGCGATGATCCAGGCGGTGTCCGACGGGCAGTTCCAGATCGGCATGACCGGCATCACCATCAAGGACGACCGCAAGGAGAAGGTCGACTTCTCCGACCCGTACATGCGTTCCGAGATGTTCATGCTGGTGCGCGGCGACGAGAGCCGCTTCACCGACGCCAAGAGCTTTGCCGGGCTCAAGGAAGGGCTGGTCGGCGCGCAGGCCGGCACGACGCCGTTCTACGTGGCGGTCTACAACGTGCTCGACGGCAACGAGCAGAACCCGCGCATCAAGCTGTTCGAGACGTTCGGCGCCTCGGTGCAGGCGCTGAAGAGCGGCGACGTCGACGTCGTGCTGACCGACGGCACCGCCGGCAAGGGCTATGTCGACGCCTCGGGCGGGGCGCTGAAGCTGGTCGGCGGGCCGCTCGGCACCGAGGATTTCGGCTTCATCTTCCAGAAGGGCTCCGACCTGGTGGCGCCGGTCAACCAGGCGATCGCCGCGCTGAAGGCCGACGGCACGCTCGACGCGCTCAACAAGAAATGGTTCCTCGACTACAAGATGGGGCAGTGAGGGGCGCTTGACCGTCCAGGACGCGCCGACCGCCGCCGCACCGCGCGGCGCGGCGCGGGACGGTCGCGACTTCCCCTGGTGGCTGGTGACAGCGGTCGCGCTGGGGCTGGCCGTGGCGGTCTTCGTGGCCGCCAGCGATCTCTATTCCCAGGTCTTCGCGGTGGTCGCCAAGGGCGTCCAGATCACCCTCTTCGTGACGCTGGTGGGCTATGCGCTCGCCTCGGCGCTCGGGCTGCTGGTGGCGCTGGCCGGCCTGTCGGGCTCGCTCTTCCTGCGCCAGGCGGCGCGCTTCTACGTCGAGATCATCCGCGGCGTGCCGATCCTGGTGCTCTTGTTCTGGATCGCCTTCGTCGGCGCGCCGGCACTGGTGGGGCTGTGGAATTTGGCGACGGCGCCGCTGCAGGCGGCGGGGCTGCTGGAGCCGATGCAGGTGCGCGACTTCTCGCTGATGTGGCGGGCCATCATCGCGCTCACCATCGGCTACTCGGCCTTCATCGCGGAGATCTTCCGGGCCGGCATCCAGGCGGTCGATCCCGGCCAGGTCGAGGCGGCCAAGGCGCTCGGCCTGTCGCGCTACCGGCGCTTCCGGCACGTCGTCTGGCCGCAGGCGTTCCGCATCATCCTGCCGCCCTACGGCAACGACTTCATCGCCATGGTGAAGGACTCCTCGCTGGTGTCGGTGCTCGGCGTCGCCGACATCACGCAGATGGGCAAGGTCTATGCCTCGGGCTCCTTCCGCTTCTTCGAGACCTATTCCATCGTCGCCTATGTCTACCTGATCATCACCGTCGGCCTGTCGCTGGCGCTGCGCGCGCTGGAGCGGCGGCTGAGGCGAGCCCGCGGTTGACGGCGCGGCGGCCGGGCGCCACCCTGGCGGGCACAAGGAGGGGGGATTCATGAGCATCGAAAAGGTCAACCAGGCGCTCGACGCCGTCTATACGGCCAGCTCGCCGGAAGAGCTCGGCGAGGCCTACGCCACCTGGGCCGCGAGCTATGACAGGGAGACGGCCGAGCTCGGCTACCTGCTGCCGTTCCTCATCGTCGCCTGGGTCGCCCGCTTCGTGCCCAAGGGCGAGGGCCCGCTGCTCGACGCCGGCTGCGGCACCGGCCTTTCCGGGCCGTCGCTGAAGGCGCTCGGCTATGCCGACGTCGAAGGGCTCGACCTGTCCGAGGAGATGCTGCAGATCGCCGAAGGCCGAAAGGCCTACAGCCGGCTGGCGCAAGCGCGGCTCGGCGGGCCGCTGCCATGGCCCGACGGCCATTTCCGGGCCTTCTTCTCGACTGGCGTCTTCACCATGGGGCACGCGCCGGCGACGGGGCTGGAGGAGCTCGTCCGCATCACCCGCCCCGGCGGTTACGCCATCTTCACCGTCCGCGACAAGGTAGTCGAGAGCGGCGGCTTCGAGGCGGTGTTCGCCGCGCTGGGCGAGGCCGGCCGCTGGGAGAAGGTCGAGGAAAGCCCGTGGTTTTCCTGCTACGCGATCGCCGAGCCGGAGGCCAAGGTGAAGACCTTCGTCTTCCGCGTGCTTTAGCCGGCAAGGGGAACTGTAGCCGGCGAGGCGCGTTACAGCGCAGCGCAACCCGAGGGGGGGTCAATGGAACAGCTTGTCGAAGAGTTCGGCCACCAGACCTTCGTGTCGTTCCCGGTGATCGCGGCGCGGCTGCTTCTGGCCACCATCTTCGGTGCGGTGATCGGCTTCGAGCGCGAATGGCGCAACCGCCCCGCCGGATTGAGGACGCACATCCTGGTCTGCGTCGCGGCGGCCACCTTCGGCGTCCTCACCGTGGAGATCAGCCATTCGACGGCCTTCGCCTTCGAGACGGCCCGCTTCGACCCGATCCGGGTCGTCGAGGCGGTGACCGCCGGCGTCGCCTTCCTGGCTGCCGGCGTGGTCATCTTCACGCGGGGCGAGGTGCAGGGGCTGACCACGGGGGCCGGCATGTGGCTCGCCGGCGCCATCGGCATCGCCTGCGGCCTGGGCTTCTGGCAGATCGCGCTGTTTGCCACCGTGCTGGCGCTGGTCGTGCTGAGCCTGCTGCAGGTGTTCGAGATCCGTCCCGCTCCCGACAAGCAGCGCAAGCCGAAGGCGCGCGACGACGAGTCGTCGAAGGCCAAGCCTGCCGACTGAACGTCCGTCGATTGCCCAAGCCGCAAGAAATTGGTATGGAGCCGGGCATGGAAGAGCTCTTCGGAGATCCGGCCTACAAGGGGTTCGTGCTGCAGGACAGGAAGCGCCTGCCGGCGCGCTTCTTCATGCGCCTGTCGGGTGCGCGGACCAGCCTTAAAGGCTGATCGGCCAGACGTGGCGGCCGCCGGCTGCCGCCCGAAGCTCCCGATCCACCGCTCTATCCAGGGGTTCCAGACATGAGCGCGCCCAGCACACTTTACGACAAGATCTTCGACCAGCACGTGGTGCACCGCCAGGACGACGGCACCTGCCTGCTCTATATCGACCGCCATCTGGTGCACGAGGTGACCAGCCCACAGGCCTTCGAAGGGCTGAGGATGAGCGGCCGCAAGGTGCGCCACCCCGAGCGCACGCTGGCGGTGGTCGACCACAATGTGCCGACCTCGCCGGACCGCCGCTTCGGCATCAAGAACGAGGAAAGCCGCATCCAGGTCGAGGCGCTGGCCAGGAACGCCGTCGATTTCGGCGTCGAATACTTTTCCGAGAACGACGTGCGCCAGGGCATCGTCCACATCGTCGGCCCGGAGCAGGGCTTCACGCTTCCCGGCATGACCATCGTCTGCGGCGACAGCCACACCTCCACGCACGGCGCCTTCGGGGCGCTGGCACATGGCATCGGCACGTCGGAGGTCGAGCACGTGCTGGCCACCCAGACGCTGATCCAGAAGAAGGCAAAGAACATGCTGGTGCGCGTCGACGGCCAGCTGCCCGAGGGCGTCACCGCCAAGGACATCATCCTCGCCATCATCGGCGAGATCGGCACTGCCGGCGGCACCGGCCACGTCATCGAATATGCCGGCGAGGCGATCCGCTCGCTGTCGATGGAAGGCCGCATGACCATCTGCAACATGTCGATCGAGGGCGGCGCGCGGGCCGGGCTGATCGCCCCCGACGCGACCACCTTCGCCTACATCAAGGGCCGGCCGCGGGCCCCCAAGGGGACCGCCTGGGACATGGCGAACGCCTATTGGGAGACGCTGCGGAGCGACGAGGGCGCGCATTTCGACCGCACGGTCGTGCTCGACGCGGCCAATCTGCCGCCGATCGTCAGCTGGGGCTCGTCGCCCGAGGACGTCGTGTCGGTCACCGGCGTGGTGCCCGACCCACTGCTGATCGGCGACGAGACCAAGCGCGCCTCCAAGCAACGGGCGCTCGACTATATGGGGCTCTCCGCCGGAACCCGCATCACCGACATCGCGCTCGACCGGGTGTTCATCGGCTCCTGCACCAATGGGCGCATCGAGGATCTGCGGGCGGTCGCCAAGGTGGTCGAGGGGCGGACGGTGAACCCGCGCGTCAACGCGATGATCGTGCCAGGCTCCGGCCTGGTGAAGGAGCAAGCGGAGGCCGAAGGGCTGGACCGCATCTTCCGCACCGCCGGCTTCGACTGGCGCGAGCCGGGCTGCTCGATGTGCCTGGCGATGAACGACGACCGGCTGGCGCCGGGCGAGCGGTGCGCCTCGACCTCGAACCGCAACTTCGAGGGACGGCAAGGCTACAAGGGCCGCACGCACCTGGTGTCGCCGGCGATGGCGGCCGCAGCGGCGATCGCCGGGCATTTCGTCGACATCCGCGACTGGAAGGGCTGAGAGACCGGGCTACCTCCGGATGATCTCGTGGAAGCTCTCGCGCTGGCCGGGTTGCTCCACGGCGACGACCAGCGCCAGCTCGCGCTCGTCGAAGATGCGGAACCATTCGTCCCACTCGACGAGGTCGTAGCCGCCGGCGTTGGGCGGCCGCTCCGGCCGATCCTGGTCCTCGTAGGCATGCTGGTCGAAGACCAGCCGCAGCACTGGCTGGACGCCGCCGGCAGGCGAGGAATTGATCACCGCAGGAAAGCCGGAACGCGCGGCCGCCCAGTCGCGGATCGCCTGGTGGTCGGTCAAGGTCACGGTCTCGGCCATTCTCGGGGCTCCTTCTCCAGGGCTGCAACGCCGGCCATCGGCGACAGGTTCCGGCCATCATAGCGCACGGGCGGGCTTCGCGGAGCCGCCCTCGTTAACGTCTTTTTCTTGTCGCCGTGGTCTTTTCGGGACGGAACGGGACCGTGGGACATGAGCGGCGCAGGGTTCATCCTGGCGATCAACCTCTTCGTGGCAGGGCTGATCTCGGCCGCCTTCATGATGGTGGCCGTGTTCGACCGCAGCCGCGTCGCGGCGCGCTGGCTGGCCTTCGCCTATGCCGCCGGCATCGGCTTCTTCGCCATCGAGGCGGCCATCCCGACGCTCGCCAACGCAAGGCTGGCGGTGGTGGCGGCGGCGATGTCGATGCTCGTCGGCATGGCGGCTTTCAATGTCGGGCTGGCCCGCAAATACGGCCGCAAGGTGCCGCGCCTGCTGCTTGGCGCGATCCTGGTGGTGAGCGTCTTCGTCCTCTACGCGATTCAGGACCTGCCGCGCCAATCGCCGACGCGCCTCATCGCCTACCAGGCTCCGTTCGCGCTGATGCAGCTCGTCGGCGCGTCGATCGTCCTGTCAGCGCGGGACCGGCGCGGGCTCGACAACCTGCTGGTCGGGCTGCTCGCGCTGTCGGCGGTGCAGTTCCTTTCCAAGCCGCTGCTCGCCGGCGCCTTCGGCGGCTGGGGCGATCGCCCGCAGGACTATATCGGCAGCACCTATGCGCTGTTCAGCCAGGCGATGGCGACGGTGTTCGCGCTGGCCATCGCGCTCCTGGTGATGGTGATTTTGGTGCGCGACGTGCTGGCCGACGCCACGCAGCGCTCGGAGACGGACACGCTTTCGGGGCTGCTCAACCGGCGCGGCTTCGAGGAGCGGGCCGATCGCGCCGTGCGCGAGGCGATGCGGCGGGAGGGAGCGCTGTCGCTGGTCATCGCCGATCTCGACCACTTCAAGTCGGTCAACGACAGCTACGGCCACGCGGCGGGCGACGCGGTGATCGCCGCCTTCGCCCGCTTCGTCGCGGAGGCGACGACGGCGGACGGCGTGGCGGGGCGGATCGGCGGCGAGGAGTTCGCGATCGTGCTGCCAGGGACCAACATCGTCACTGCCAGGCTGTTTGCGGAAGGGGCGAGCAGCGCCTTTGCGGCGCTGCCGGTCGACGGGCTGCCGGACGACGTCCGCTTCACCGCGAGCTTCGGCGTTGCCGAGCTGGCGCCGGGCGAGACCACGCGCGACCTGATGCGGCGGGCCGACGGGGCGCTCTACGCGGCCAAGAAGGCGGGACGCGACTGCGTGCGCGTGTCGCTTGCCGCCGGGCGGCTGCGGCCGCTGACGCGCGCCGGCTGAACGGCGGTCAGTCGCAGATCAGCGGCGGTTGCGGCACGACGCCGTCGGGCAGGCCGTACATGAAGCTGCGCCCGCGCCACATCATCGGCGGCCGGTAGCAGTTGACGGCGACCGCCTCGGCGGGGTCGGCATAGAGGACCTTCGGCTCGCTGTTTTGCGAGTAGCCCATGAGCTGCTTGGCGCGGTAGCCTTCGCCGACGATGATGCGCTTGTAGCCGTAGGGGCTCTGCACGACCAGATTGCCGAAGGAATTGGCGTAGACGGCGTCGTGGACGAGGTCGTCGGCACTCGCCAGTCCCGCCATCATGGCCAGGCTGGCCGCAATGCACAAAGTGCCGGCCGTAAGCCGGGTCCGCCGATCGAAACGCATCGTGTCGCGCCCTCCTGAAGCGCCTCCTCGACCATCATGATTAACCTTTTGTTAACCATTGTTAAGAGGCCGCAACGGCTGTCCGGCGGTAAATCGGCGCGCATGGTTAACGGCCGCGATTGCCGGGTCGCCGCGAACGCCTTAGTTTCCAGCGCATGATCGGTCCTGCGGTCCAGGCACTCAGATGGGCGGCCGTGCTCGGCCTGGCGCTGGCGTCGGCGGCCTGCGTCGGCGACGAGGGCAGCAAAGCCGACGCGACGCTCGAGGACACCAGCACGGCACAGCCGCGGCTCGCCACCTACCAATGCGACGTCGACGGCGCGCTGACCATCGAGAACATGAAGACCTCGGTCCGCCTGACCGAGCCGGACGGGACGATCGTCGACCTGCCGGCGGCGCCGGCCACCCAGCACAGCCGCTTCGGCCAGCCGCCCTATGCACTGGTGCTCGAAGGCAAGGAGGCGCTGCTGATGAAGAACGGCAAGGAGCCGATGACCTGCATGCGTTGAATGGACGTTCAGCCAAGACCGCGTTCGGTGGCCAGGCGGCGTACCAAAGCGAGCACGGTGTCGATCGTCGGCGTCGGCTTGCCGGTCAGGCGGCCGAGCTCCTGCACCGCGCCGACCAGCGCGTCGATCTCCATCGGCCGGCCGCGTTCCAGGTCCTGGAGCATCGAGGTCTTGTGGGCGCCGACGGCGCCGGCGCCCCTGATGCGGCGGTCGACGTCGATCGGGAAGCGGACGCCGAGCGCCTCGCCGATCGCCTGCGCCTCCAGCATCATGGCGCGGGCGACGCCGCGCGTGCCGTCGTCGGCGACGATCGCCTCCAGCGTGGCGCCGGTGAGCGCCGAGATCGGGTTGAAGGAGAGGTTGCCCCACAGCTTGACCCAGATCTCGCTGCGGATGTCGTCGCGCACCGGCGCCTGCAGGCCGGCGGCGATCAGCGCCTCGGCGAGGCGGCGGGCGCGCGCGCTCTTCTCGCCGGTCGGCTCGCCGAGCGAGAAGCGGTCGCCGTCGACGTGGCGCGACCACGCCGGGCGCCTCGACCTCGGCGGCGGGGTAGACCACGCAGCCGATCGCCCGCTCGCGGCCCGATGCCGTCCCACAGGCGACGCCGCCGGGATCGACGCTCGACAGGCGGGCGCCGTCGGAGCGGCCGTCGAGGCCGTGGAAGTACCACCAGGGCACGCCGTTCTGCATGGTGACGACGGCGGTGCTTCGGGCCCGAGCAGCGGCAGCGATGGCGGTCGAGCGCCGCGGCCACGCCGATGCGCCTTGAGCGCCAGCAGCACATAGTCCTGGGCGCCGAGCTCCTCCGCGCGGTCGGTGGCGCGGACCTGGACAGGTGCGGCTTGCGCCGCGCTCGATCAGCGTGAGGCCGCGCTCGCGGATCGCGGCGAGGTGCGGCGCCGCGCGCCACCAGCGACAGCTCGACCTCGCCGGCGGCGGCGAGCTTGGCGGCGAGGAAGCCGCCGATGGCGCCGGCGCCGAAGACGGCGACCCTCATCCGCCGAGGCCGAGCTTGGCGGCGAGCCCGATGCGCTGCAGCTTGCCGGTCGCGCCCTTGGGGATCTCGTCGAGGATCACCACCTTGCGCGGCACCTTGAAGTCGGCGAGGCGGCTGGCGGCGAAGTCGCGGATCTCGCGCTCGGTCGCCGCCAGGCCCTCGCGCAGCACGACGGCGGCGGCGACCTCCTCGCCGAGCTTGTCGTGCGGCATGGCGAAGGTCACCACCTGGGCGACCGCCGGGTGGTCCATCAGCACCTCGTCGACCTCGAGCGGCGCGACCTTCTCGCCGCCGCGGTTGATGATCTCCTTCAGCCGGCCGGTGATGCGCAGGTAGCCGTCCTCGTCCATCACGCCCTGGTCGCCGGTGCGGAACCAGCCATGGGCGAAGGCGCTGCGGTTGGCGTCGGGTTGGCCTCGTAGCCGGCCGTGACGTTGTCGCCGCGGATCACCACCTCGCCCGTCTCGCCAGGCGCCAGCAGGCGGCCGTCGGGCGCCATCACGGCCACCTCCGGCCCGGCGGCGACGCCGACGCTGCCGGCCTTGCGCGCGGCCCGGCGGCAGCGGGTTGGAGGCCATCTGGTGGGCCGCCTCGGTCATGCCGTAGGACTCGATCACCGGGCAGCCGAAGGTCGCCTCCAGCTCCGCCATCACCTGCGGCGGCAGCGAGGCCGAGGAGGAGCGGATGAAGCGCAGCGCGGCGGCGGCGAGCGCCTCCGCGTTGCGCGCGGCGCGGGCGAGGATCGCCTGGTGCATGGTCGGCACCGCCGTGTACCAGGTGGGCGTGGCCTCGTCGAGCCAGTGGAAGAAGCGCAGCGCGTTGAAGCCCGGCGTGCAGAAGACGCTGCCGCCGGCGGCGAGCGACGACAGCACCGCGGCGATCAGCCCGTGGATGTGGAACAGCGGCATGATGTTGAGGCAGCGGTCGTCCGGCGCCGAGCGCCAGCGTGGCGCCGATGTTGCGCGCCGAGGCGGCGAGGTTGCGCGTGGCTGAGCGGCACGAGCTTCGGCCGCGAGGTGGTGCCCGAGGTGTGCAGCAGCAGCGCGACGTCGCCGTCGCGTCGGCCAGGCGCGGCGCGACCGGCGGGCCGGCGGCGGCGCCGCCCAGGCGGAAGGCGCCGGCCGGCGCGCCGGAGTCGACCACCAGCCGGAGCACCGCGATGCCGAGCCGGTCGGCGACCGCCACTGCCGGCCCGTCCTCGGCGGAGCCGACGAGGATCGCCTTCGGCGCCGATGTCGGTGAGGTAGAAGTCGAGCTCGTCGGCGCGGTAGGCGGGGTTGAGCGGCGCGGTCGTGGCGCCGCGGCGGCGACCGAGACGAAGGCCGTCGCCATCTCCGGCCCGTTGGGCAGCACGATCGCCACGCGGTCGCCGCGGCCGATGCCGAGCGAGGCCAGCCGCTCCACGGTGTCGGCCATCTGCCGGCGCAGCGCGCCGTGGCCGAGCGGCGGCCTGTCGGGCGCGGCGACCGCCGGCGCCTCGTCCGCCCGGCCGCGATGCGGCCGATCACCGGCTCGTCAGACAACGCGCACCTCGAGGTCGCCGACGCCGTCGATATGGCCCTTCAGCACGTCGCCGCGCTTGACCGGGCCGACGCCGGCCGGCGTGCCCGACATGATGATGTCGCCCGGCGCCAGCCGGAACAGGCCCGAGAGGTAGCTGATCATTTCCGGCACCTTCCAGATCAACTGGTTGAGGTCGCCAGTCTGCCGCCGCTCGCCGTTGACGTCCAGCCAGACCGCGCCGTGCGGACGGATGGCCGATCGCGCTCGGCCGGCACCAGAGGCGAGCACGGCGCGGAGGCCTCGAAGGCCTTGCCGACCTCCCAGGGCCGGCCCATCTCCTTGGCCTTGCCCTGCAGATCGCGGCGCGTCATGTCGAGGCCGACGCCGTAGCCGAAGACGCATTCCAGCGCCTTGTCGACCGGGATGTCGGTGCCGCCGCTCTTCGAGCGCGACCACCATCTCGATCTCGTGATGCACGTCGCTGGAGGCGCTGGGATAGGGGAAGGTCCCGTCCAGCACGATGTTGTCGGGGTTCTTCTGGAAGAAGAAGGGCGGCTCCTTGTTCGGGGTCGTGGCCCATCTCGACCGCATGCGCGGCATAGTTGCGGCCGACGCAGTAGACCCGGTGCACCGGGAACAGCTTGATCGGATTCCCGCGACCGGCAGCGTCGCCGATCGGCGGCGGGCTCGAAGACGTAGTTTCGGGCCGCGTTTTCGACGTTCATTCCCTGGCTCCTGCGTAGTAGTCGACCTTGGCTTCGGCGCGCTCGATCAGCTCGGCGAAGAGCAGCGCGAAGCCGAACAGGATGATGGTGAGCGCCCAGAACTGGGCCATGCGGAAATTCCGCGAGAAGGTTTCGAACAGCGCGCCATAGCCGACGATGGCGACCAGCAGCTGGCCGATCACCACGCCCTTGACGCCGCGGATCAGCCCGAGCCGGATGCCGGCCAGGATCTCCGGCAGCGCCGCCCAGAGGATGATCTTGACGTAGAGCGCCGGCCGCGAGGCCCCGTAGGAGCGCGCCATCTCGATCAGCGAGGGCGCGATGTGGCGGACGCCGGCGCGGGTGTCGAGCACGATGATCCACACCGCGAAGAGGAACACGGCGGCGACGATCGTCCTCTCGCCGAAGCCGAACAGGATCATCAGGACCGGCACCAGCGCCGAAAGCGGCGCGCTGGAGAAGATGTTGACCCACATGCCGAGAAGGTCGTCGGCGACCTTCACCCGGCCCATCAGGATGCCCAGCGGCACGCCGACGACGATCGCCAGCGCCATGCCGAAGACGAAGGCGCGCAGCGTGGTGACCGTCGCGCTCCTGCCAGGACGGCTGCTGGACGAGGTCGACGGCGGCGACCAGCACCTCGCTCAGCGGCGGCAGGATGAACACGATGCCGAGCCGGCCGACGATCTCCCAGAGCACGCCCCAGACGATCAGCGAGGCCATCATCGGCACGCGGTAGCCGAACAGCATCATGGCCGGTCACTCCACATATTGCTTCAGCCCCTGCCAGATCTCCTCGACCGTATCGAGATAGTGGCGGTCGCGGCGGATGCGCTCGGGGTCGCCCGAGCGGTCGATCGCCGGCTCGATGATCTGCGAGACCCGGCCGGGCCGCGGCGACAAGAGCACGATGCGGTCGGAGATATAGACCGCCTCCTCGATCGAGTGGGTGACGAAGATGAAGGTCTTGTTCTCGGTTGGTCCTCAGCCGGATCAGGTCCTCCTGGAACTTGCGCCGGTTCTGCTCGTCGACGGCCGAGAAAGGCTCGTCGAGCAGCAGCACGTCGGCATCGACGGCGAGCGCGCGCGCGAGGCCGACGCGCTGGCGCATGCCGCCCGACAGCTCGTGCGGATATTTGTCCTCGAAGCCGGCGAGCCCGACCTCGGCGATGTAGCGGCGGGCCGGCCGTCTCGCGCTCGGCCTTGGCGGTGCCGCGCAGCTCGAGCCCGAAGGCGACGTTGCGCAGCACCGTCGCCCAGGGCAGCAGCGCGAAATCCTGGAACACGAAGGCGCGCTCCGGCCCCGGGCCGCTGACACAGTGCGTGCCGTCGACCGCGACGCTGCCGGCGTCGGCATCGAGCAGCCCGGCGATGATCTTCAGCAGCGTGGTCTTGCCGCAGCCGCTGGGGCCGAGCAGGCTGGTCAGCTTGCCGCGCGGAAAGTCGAGGTCGATGCCGCGCAGCGCCTCGACGCTGCCATAGGTCTTGTCGACGCCGCGCACCGACACGATCGGCTCGAGCTCTGGCATGACGGCGGGTTCCTCGCGTGCGGCGACGGCGCGCATGGTCATCTGCCCCTCTTCTCCGGCCTGAAGACCCGCGTCTCGACCCATTGCAGGCCGACCAGGGTCAGCGTCGAGAGCGCGATGATCGAGGCGATGGTGGCGTACATCTCGGCGTAGTCGGCGCGCGAGCGGTGGAAGGTGATGAGGTCGCCGATGCCGGTCGGCGTGATCAGCAGTTCGGCCAGCACGACGCCGACGAAGCCGGCGGCGACGCCGAGGCGCAGCCCGGCGAAGATGACCGGGCTGGCGTCGGGCAGCACGACCTTGACGATCTCCTGCAGCGGCGTGCCGAGGAAGGAGCGGCACATCAGGAGCAGCGAGCCGTGGACGTTGCGCACCGCCTTGTAGGTGTTGAGCACGATGACCGGCAGGGCCAGGATCATCACGGCCAGCGTCTTGGCCGTCATGCCGATGCCGTAGATGAAGGTCACCAGCGGGATGAAGGCGGCGACCGGCGCGGCCTGCAGCACGATGAAGACCGGGATCAGCATGCCACTCGCCGGCCCGCCACAGGCCGCACATGCGTGCCGACGCCGACGCCGAGCAACGCCGACAGCACGACCCCCAGCACCAGCGGCTGCAAGGTGGAGAGATAGGCCGCCGGCAGGCTGCCGTCGGCGATCAGGCCGAAAAAGGCGGTGGCGGTGTCGAGGAAGGTCGGGAAGGCGAAGCTCACCGGCACCCGGCCGGCGATCTCCCAGACGGCGGCGAACAGCGCGAAGGACAAGCAGGCGCAGCACCGACCGGCCGCTCCAGAAGGCCCGGCCGGGCGTCATGCGCGACTGCCGTACCGGCGGGTACGGCAGCCTCGCCGCTGCGTGAGGCGAATGCCATCGGGCTATTTCTTGCCCAGCTTGGCGACCGCGCGGTCGAGGGGCGCGACGTCCCAGAACTCCTCGACCTTGAGCGAGGCCGGCTCGCCTTCGATCTGGCCGGCCAGCGTGAAGAAGGCGAAGTCGTCGGCCGCGGCTTCGGCACCGCCGCCGTTGAGCGGCAGGCTGCCGGCCTTGGCCGTCTCCTTGTAGTAGGCCTTGATCTCCGCATCGGCTTCCGCGCCGAGGTCCGGCAGGAGCTTGTATTTGTTGCGGTATTCGACGGCCACCGCCGGGTTCTCGGTGATCTCGCGGGCGGTGTCGATCAGTTCCTCGACGAGGATGTCGACGTCGGCCGCACCCTTGGCCAGATAGTCGGCGGTGGCGAACAGGCCTTCGTCGGTGGCGCTTCAGGTTCTCGACCGGCAGGACGATGAACTTGCCCGGCGCCTCGGCCTCGCAGCGCGCGGCGGTTGGCGGCGTCGACGATCGAAGCCTTGATCGTGCCCTGCAGGAGCGCGTTGCGGCGCACCTCGGAGCCCGGAACGTAGCTGACGCTCTCATAGTTCGATGCCGTGGTTCTTGGCCATCAGCAGCATCACCGCCTCGGTGCCGGAGCCGCGCGCCTGCACGGCGATCTCCTGGCCGTTCGAGGTCCTTCCATCCCTTGTAGAACTCGCCGTTGACGACCGGGAAGAAGCGCAGCGTGGAGATCTGGGCGAACATGCGGATCGGCACGCCGACCTTCTGGATCAGCGTGTAGGGCGCGCCGATGCCGACATCGGCCTGGCCGCTGACGATCGCCTGGGCGGCGAGGTCCTCGTCGTTGAGGATGATCAGCTCGACGTTCACGCCGCGCTCCTTGGCGCGCTCGATCGCCGCCAGCGTCTGGATCGATTCGATGCCCGGCAGGTCGCCGAAGGCGATGCGCATGTCGCCGGCGATGGGCTGCCGCCGTCAGCGCCATGCCAAAGGCGACGGCAAGGCCGCCGGCCTTCAAGGTTCGGGTCAAGACATTCATCATGGTCAGTCCTCCCAACTTCTACCATTTGTAGATTGGTTAGGCTTCTTGGAAGGATTGGTCAAGCCGATCTTGGGCACGATCATGTCGCAATTCCGTTGACGATTTGGCCAAATCCGACTATTCAGAATGTCGAACCAATCTGGAATTGGTCAAGGTGGCTCGGGAAGCGGACAGGGACAGCGACGGCGGCCATGCCGCACTGGTGCAGCTGCAGGCCTATCTGGCGCAGCGCGAGCTGCCGGGCGACAGCCGGCTGCCGCCGGAGCGCGAGCTGTGCGAGACGCTGGGCGTGTCGCGCGGCGACCTGCGCAAGGCGCTCGCCGTGCTGGAGAAGGACGGCCGCATCTGGCGGCATGTCGGCAAGGGCACCTTCATCGGCACGCGGCCGATCGAGCGAGACGGTCGCCATTTCCGAGATCGCCGGGCGCTCCAACCCGTCCGACGTGATGCGGGCCCGGCTGATCCTCGAGCCGGAGATCGCCCGCGAGGCGGCGCTGCACGCCACCTTCGACGACATCGCCGGGATGCGGCAGTCGCTGGCGCAGACGCGGGCGGCCGCCAGCTGGCGGCAGTACGAGAACCTCGACAACCTGCTGCACCGGCAGATCGCGCAGGCGGCCCGCAACACGCTGCTGCTCGGCCTGTTCGACGTGCTCAACGCGATCCGCCGCACCGTCGTGTGGGGCCGGCTGCGCGCCGACGGCGCCCGGCCGCCGGCCGACCATCACAGCTTCGCCGACCACGAGCGGATCGTCGCGGCGATCGCCGAGCGCGACCTCGGCGGCGCGGCGGCGGCGATGCGGGCCCATCTGCAGGAAGTGGAGCGGCGGCTGATCCCCTTGCGGCAGGCCGCGGAGTAGGGGTCCGGCGAGTGGCGAGGCCGATGCTGCCCCTCAATGCCTGCCGGCTTCCTCTCCCCGCAAGCGGGGCGAGGAGACGCTGGCCGCAGCCTTGCCGCTTGTTCTGCAACGATTGCGATTTGCGAACGCATTGATGACAGCCTTCTTCTCCCCGCTCGCGGGGAGAAGTGTCCGGCAGGGCGATGAGGGGCAGTACAAGCGGTCCAAGGACAGGGGCCGCGCTGGGATCATGCTCGATCGGCGCCCTCTTCGGCCAACAGATCCAGGAACTCGTCCAGGCTGTCGGCGACGATCGACACCGGCGTCGGGATCGACGCCGAGCAGCAGATCGTGCCCCAGGGGTCGAGCGTCACGTAGAGGTCGGCCGCGGCCGGCAAGCGTACGGAGGCGGCGGCACGGGCCGCCCGCAACACGTCGCCCAGCTTCATGTGTGGCGTCATCCCGGCTCCTTGACCTGCCATTCTACAGCGAAGCGGTCGAGCGATGCAACCATTCCGGGCTCGGCGCCTGCTCCGACTTCAACCGCGCTCCTCGTGGGCGGCCGCCGCCTGCTGGCCGGTGCCGCCGACGATGCGGGCGACGACCTCGTTCATGTTGGTGCGGGCGGTGACGAGGTCGGCGTCGGCGCGGCCGTGGCGAAGCACGACGATGCGGTCGGTGACCGCCAGCACGTCGTTCAGCCGGTGGGAGATGAGGATGACGGCGATGCCCTCCGACTTGAGGCGGCGGATCAGGTCGAGCACGCTCTGCACCTCGCGCACCGCCAAGGCGGCGGTGGGCTCGTCCATGATCACCAGCTTGGGGTTGAAGGTCAGCGCGCGGGCGATCGCCACCGTCTGCTGCTGGCCGCCGGAGAATGAGCCGACCGAGCGGCTGATCGCCGGCAAATGGGCGCCGAGCCGGCTCACCATCTCGGCCGCCTGGCGGTCCATCAGCCCCTTGTCGACGAAGCCCGGCAGCAGGCCGAACCACTTCTTCGTCGGCTCGCGGCCGAGGAAGATGTTGCTGGCGACGTCCTGCTGCTTGGCCAGCGACAGGTCCTGGTAGATCATCTCGATGCCGAGCCCGCGGCGCTCGCCGGGGTCGAGCGGCAAGATGTCCTGGCCGTCGAAGGCGATGCTGCCGGAATCGGCGCGGTAGATGCCGGTGATGGTCTTCATCAGCGTCGACTTGCCGGCGCCGTTGTCGCCGACCAGGCCGACCACCTCGCCGGCCGCCACCTCGAGGTCGACGCCGTGCAGCACGTCGACGGCGCCGAAGCTCTTGCGGATCTTCTCGAGCACCAGGAGGGTCATACGCGAGAACTCCTTGCGAAGCTGGTACTGGTCGATGAAGACGGCGAGGATCAGCACGGCGCCGATCGCCATCTGCTGGTAGTAGGACTGGACGGCGAGCAGGTTGAGGCCGTTCTGCAGCACGCCCATGATCAGCGCGCCGATCATCGTGCCGAGGATCGAGGCGCGGCCGCCGAACAGGTTGGTGCCGCCGATGATCGCCGCGGTGATGGCGGTGAGCTCGTAGTTGAGCCCCGCCGTCGGATCGCCGGAGTTGACGCGCGCCATGAACAGCATGCCGGCGAGGCCGGCGAGCGCGCCCGACAGCGTGTAGAGGATGCGCCGGTGGAACTCGACGCGGATGCCGGCGGCGCGCGCCGCGCTCTCGGAATCGCCGATCGCCAGCGTGTGGCGGCCGAACTTGGTGTAGGCGAGCACGCAATGGGCGATGACGGCCGCCACCAGGAAGATGATCACCGGCATCGGGATGCCGAGCGGGCGGCCCTGGCCGACATAGACCATCATCGGCGGCAGGCCGTAGATCACCCTGCCTTCCGAGATGACCAGCGCCAGGCCGCGCGCCAGCCCGAGCATGCCGAGGGTGACGATGAAGGCCGGCACGTAGGCGCGGGTGATGAGCACGCCGTTGACGTAGCCGGCGGCGGCGCCGGCGAGGACGCAGGCGAGCAGGCCGATCGGGGCGGGGGCGCCCAGCTCGACCGCCACGTGGGCGCCGACGACGCCGGACAGACCCATGACCGAGCCCAGCGACAGGTCGATGCCGCCCGAGCCGATGACATAGGTCGCGGCGATCGCCAGCACGCCGATGGTGGAGGTGGCGAGCAGGATGTTCAGGATGTTGCTGAACGACAGGAAGAAGGGCGACAGCACGGCCATGACGGCGCTGAGCACGATCAGCACGACCAGCGATTCAAGGCGGATGTGCAGACGCTCGACGGAGCCGCGCTGGGCGCGCGCCCAGAGGCCGGGCTCGGCAGGGGTGACGCTCATCGGATCGGACCTCGCGAAACGGGCCGGCGGCGCACGCGGCAGCCGCCGGCCGTGGGGATTTCCGGAGCTACTTCACGTATTGGAGCATCGGTTCCGTGCCGGCTTCCAGCAACTCCTTGGTGAGCACCAGGGTCGGCACCGCGACGTCGGGCGGCACCTGTTCGCCGGCCAGCGCCTTCTTGACGTTCTCCACCGCCTGCTTGCCGACCAGATAGGGGAGCTGGGCGACGGAGGCGTTGAGGCGGCCGTCCTTGATCGACTTCACCGCATCGGAGTTGCCGTCGACGCCGATCATCGTCACCTGCTCGCCCTTGCCGGCGGCGTAGACCGCCTCGACGGCGCCGAGCGCCATGCCGTCATTGGCGGCGAAGATGGCGACGAGGTCCGGGTTGCGGGTCAGGATGTCGTTGGTGATCGACGCCGCCTTGCCGCGGTCCCAGTCGCCGGGCAGCGAGGCAACGATCTCGAGGCCGGGCGCCAGCTCCTTGAGCTTGGCCGAGAAGCCCTGCGCCCGCTTCTGGCCGGTGACGTTGCCCGACAGGCCCTCGATGACGAGCACCGGGCCCTTGGCGTCCTTGCCGAGCTTGGAGACGAGGTATTCGGCACCCTGGGCGCCGGCGGCGACATTGTCCGAGCCGATGCGGAAGGTGATCTTAAGGCCCTCCTTTTCGAGCACCGCCGGGTCGAGATTGCCGTCGAGGTCGACGACCTTGATGCCGGCCTCCTGGGCCGCCTTCAGGCAGGGCAAGAGGTTGGTCGAGTTGATCGCCGCGGTGATCATGGCGACCGGCTTGCGCTCCAGCATGGTGTTGCAAAGGTTGAGCTGCGGCTCGGCCGCCTGGTCGCTCTCGGCGGCCTGCAGGAAGAAGGTGACGCCGGCTTCCTTGGCGCCGTCCTCGACGCCCTGGTTCATGGCGCCCCAGAACGGGTTGGCCAGCGTCTTCATCAGGACGCCGTACTCGCCGTCCTGAGCGCCGGCGCCGAACGTCGTCGCCGCCAGCGCCAGCGCGGCCGCCATGACAGTGATGCTCTTGGTGAACGCCATCGATTTGTTCCTCCCTTGTCGATGCTCGCCGTGTCGTCTTCTACCGTCTATCAGAAAACGCTTGTAGATGGGGCAACAGAACGTAGCCTTATCCGGCGACGCACGGAAAGGGAGGATACCGTCATGGCCGACAGCGACAAGCCGCTGGTGATCAGCGCGCCCGAGCCGCGCTCGCTGGAGCTGATCTTCACGCCCGACCGGCTGGCGGCGCTCCACGAGCGCTACCGCATCGTCGAGACGACGGCGGCCGAGGTGTCGGCGCTGCCTGCCAAGGTGCTCGGCGAGGCGCGCTACATCATCGGCCAGCCGGCGCTGTCGCCGGAGACGCTCGACCGCCTCGCGGCGCTGCGCTGCGTGTTCAACGTCGAGACCAACCTGGTCAACAACATGCCCTACGAGACGCTGTTTCAGCGCGGCATCCATGTCGTCACCACCGGCCAGGTGTTTGCCGAGCCGGTGGCCGAGCTGGGGCTGGCGATGGCGCTCAATTTGGCGCGCGGCATCGTCGATGCCGACCTCGCCTTCCGCGAAGGGCGCGAATTGTGGGGCGGCGACGGCAACCGGCAAGCGCGGCTTCTGTCGGGCTCCGAGATCGGCATCGTCGGCTTCGGCGACCTCGGCAAGGCGCTCAACCGGGTGCTTACGGGCTTCCGCGCCCGCATCCGGGTCTACGATCCGTGGCTGCCGCCGTCGCTGCTCGCCGAGCACGGCGTCGAGCCGGCCAGCCTCGACCGGGTGCTGCGCGACAGCGACTTCGTCTTCGTGGTGGCCTCGGTGACCGCCGAGAACGAGGGCTTCCTCGGCGCCGAGGCGTTCGCCCGCATGCGGGGCGGCGCCGCGTTCATCCTGCTCAGCCGCGCCGGCGTGGTCGATTTCGAGGCGCTGATGGCGGCGGTGGAGCGCGGCCACATCGTGGCGGCGAGCGACGTCTTCCCCGAGGAGCCGCTGGCCGGGGGACACAGAGTGCGCAAGCTCGACGGCTTCCTGCGCTCGGCGCACCGGGCCGGGGCGCTGGACATCGCCTTCAAGCGGATGGGCGACATGGTGTTGGAGGACATGGACCTGATCGACCGCGGCCTGCCGCCGCTGCGCGGCAAGCGGGCCGAGCGGGAGACGGTTTCGCGCATGCGCTCCAAGCCGGTCAGCAACAACTAGGCGCCGTCGCCGGTCAGGACATGATGACGAAGTCGCGGCCGCTGCGGCTGTCGGGCTCCAGCGGCGCGTCGGTCAGGATCAGCACCGCGCCGGGGTGCAGGCGGGCCTGCATGGCGGCGACGAAGGGCTTGTCGGCGGTGACGCGCGACAGCACGCTCTCCTCCGGCGCGACGCTCCCTTCGGCCTCCGGAGCGTGGCTGATGGCCGTCCAGCGCAGCCCTTGCGCCCCGCCGTCGGCGCCCTGCAGCACGAAGACGTGGCTGCCCAACGGCTCGTCGCCGGCGATGGTGAGCTTGCCGGTTGCCAGCACGTCCGAATTCTCGATCAGCATCACCTCGCGGTCGGCGGACGAGGCGATGACCGAGGTGACCGGATAGGCCTCGGCCTCGGTCCAGTCGGCGGGGTGCTTCTTGCCGTCGAGCGATTTCTCGACGTCGACGAATTCGGTCTCGGCATAGGCGCCGAGCACCATGCCGGGATGGCTGAGCTCCCACGGGTCGGAATGGGCGCCGGCGATGATCACCGGCGTCCCGAGATGGGTGATGCCGAACAGCCGGTCCGAGAAGTCGAGCGGCAGCCGGACGCAGCCATGCGAGGCCGGATAGCCGGGCAGGTTGCCGGCATGCAGCGCGATGCCCGACCAGGTGAGGCGGTTCATGTTGGGCATCGGCGCGCCGGAATAGGTCGAGGAGCGATGGTGGCGGTCCTTCTGCAGCACGACGAAGACGCCGGTCGGCGTCTCGTGCCCGGGCTTGCCGGTCGAGCAGGTCGAGGCGGCGACTCGCACGCCGTTGCGGTAGACGTGGACGCGCTGCTCGGGCAGCGACACGACGATCGCCACCGGCCCGGTCGGCTGGCGGTCGGGATGCCAGGTGAACTCGCCAGGCGCCAGGTCGGCGATGTCCTTGAGCACCTCGACGCCGGCGGCCTCCATCGCCACCAGCGTCACCAGCGACACGCCGCCGGCAAGCACGAGCCGGCGGTGGATGCCGCCAACGGGTCGATCGGTCATGGGGCTCCCCTCGAAGCGAAGACCCGGGCAAGGTGTCTCATGCGACCGGCGCGATCAAGCAGCTTCTGGTTGACAGCCGAAGGCGGCGGCCCCCAGATTTGGCACTTGTGCAGGAGGGCAGCCAATTGAACGATGACATCCTCGTGGTCGGCGCCGGGCCGGTCGGCCTGACCATGGCGCTGGAGCTGGCGCGGCACGGCTGCCGCTGCCGCATCGTCGACCGCCTGGCGGCGCCGAGCGGCTATTGCAAGGCGATCGGCGTCACCCCGCGCACCCTGGAAGTCTGGGACGACATGGGGATCGCCGCGCGCATGATCGACAACGGCCTGTGGATCACCGGGCTGCGGACCATCGTGGCCGGCGGCCCCGCCCATGACACGGTGGCCGATCTCTCCGCGCTGCCCTATGCCAATCTCGGCCTGCCGCAATACGCCACGGAAGCGCTGCTCGGCGACGAGCTCGCCAAGGCCGGGATCCTGGTCGAGCGAGGCGTCGCGCTCGCCGGCGCTCGACGCAGCGCGCCGACGGCGTCGATGTCGAGCTCGAGCGGGCCGACGGCAGCAAGGAGCGCGCCGCCTGCCGCTTCGTCGTCGGCTGCGACGGCGCCCACAGCGCGGTGCGCCACCTGACGGGCATCGGCTTTCCGGGCGAAGGCATGGGCATCGACTTCATGCTGGGCGACGTCGAGATCGCCTGGGACGTGCCGCGCGGCATGGCGGTGTTCTCGATCACGCCGAAAGAGGACGCGCCGCCCGATTTCCTGGTGGTCGTGCCGCTGCCCGGCCGCAATCGCTATCGGGTCTCCATGGTGGCGCCGCCCGAGCTCGCCGACAACGGCGCGGCAGCCCCCGACGATCACGGCATCGCCTCGGAGCGGCCCGGCCCGACGCTCGACGAGCTGCAGGCGGTGGCGGACCGGCTGCTGCCCGGCCGGCCGCGCCTCTCGGCGCTGCGCTGGTCGTCGCTGTTCCGCATCTCGATGCGGCTCGCCGACCGCTATCGCGTGGGCAACGCCTTCATTGCCGGCGATGCCGCCCACATCCACCCGCCCACCGGCGGCCAGGGCATGAACACCGGCATCCAGGACGCCTACAATCTGGCCTGGAAGCTGGCGCTGGTGGCGCGGGGCGAGGCCGGCCCCGCTTTGCTCGACAGCTACGAGGCGGAGCGGCGGCCGGTCGGTGCCGACGTGGTGAGAAAGACGCTGGAGGCGTCGCGCAACTTCGGACGCGAGCGCGGCAAGGAAGATCCGCTCGAAAACACCCAGGTGCTGATCAGCTACCGCGGCAGTCCAGCAGTGACCGACCTGGCGACGCCCGACGCGCTGGCGGTGCGGGCCGGCGACCGGGCGCCCGACGCCAGCGGCCTCGTCCGGCAAGGCTTCGGCTTTCCGTTGCGGCTGTTCGACCTGCTGCGCGGGCCCGAGCACGTGCTCGTCGCCTGGCTGGACGCTGCGGGTGGCAGCGAAGCGGCGCGGCTGGAGACGGTGGCGGCCGGCCTCGAGGCTGAGTTCGGGGCGCTGCTGCGGGTCGTCGGCATTGCCGGGAAGGCTTCGCAGCCGCCATCCGACCCGGTCGGGGCGGTGCTTGCGGTCGACAGCGAGGGCCGGTTCGCCGCCGCCTATCGCGCCTGCGGCGGGAGCAGCGCTTCTCGTGCGCCCCGACGGCCATGTCGGGTTGACGCTGTCCGGCCTCGACGGCGAGGCCGTCGCGGCGCATCTGCGCAAGGTGCTGGCCAGGGGCAGGCCCTAGAGTTAGTCCCGGCCGGGGTTGGCCTCATCGGTCTCGGACGGCTTTTCGAGGCTGCCGAGGCCGCCGGAGCCGGTCTGCGTCTTGTCCGCGGCGTCCTCGACCACGGTGGGTGCGCCCGGCTTCGGCCGCTTCTGCCTGCTCGCCTTGGGTTCGGGCTCGTGCGTCTTGCCGGGCATGGCCGTCTCGCTCCTCGCGCTGGTGCCGGAAGAATGCTTCTCTTGCGGGGTCGGTTCCGCGGCAAGTCGTTCGGAACCGATCCGTGACTTTGCGGTTCTGCTGCAGCCGCCTCCGCGCCTTCCTCCTTTTCGCAGGTCCGTTCACGCCCCATGGCCACCGCTCGACACCGTGTCACCGAGGGTTCGCCCTTTCCGCTCGGCGCCCGTTGGGACGGCTCGGGCGTCAACTTCGCGCTGTTTTCGGCCAATGCGACGAAGGTCGAGCTCTGCCTGTTCGACAACAACGGCCGCCGGGAGCTCGAACGGGTCGCGCTGCCGGAGTTCACGCACGAGGTCTGGCATGGCTACCTGCCCGACGTCCGGCCCGGCCAGCTCTACGGCTACCGGGTGCACGGGCCCTACGCAGCCGGATGCCGGCCACCGGTTCAACCCCAACAAGCTGCTGCTCGACCCCTATGCGCTGGAGCTGCGCGGCGACCTCAACTGGCACGACGCCGCCTTCGGCTACCGGGTCGGCCATTCGCGGGCCGACCTCTCCTTCGACCGGCGCGATTCGGCGTTCGTCATGCCGAAATGCGTGGTGGTCGACCCGGCGGTGACGTGGGGCGAAGACCGCCACCCCGGCGTTCCGTGGTCCGAGACCATCGTCTACGAGGCGCATGTCAAGGGCATGACGGCGCTGTGCGAAGACCTTCCGGCGCGGCTGCGCGGCACGTTCGGCGGGCTGGCCGACCCGCGCGTCGTCGAGCACCTGTCGCGGCTCGGCGTCACCAGCATCGAGCTGATGCCGACGCAGTCCTTCTTCGACGACCGCCATCTGGTCGAGAAGCGGGCTCTCCAACTATTGGGGCTACAACACGATCGGCTTCTTCTCGCCGGCGACCGCGCTACATCTCGCCGGGCAGCGGCATCCACGAGTTCAAGCTGATGGTGCGCCGGCTGCACGAGGCGGGCATCGAGGTGATCCTCGACGTGGTCTACAACCACACGGCGGAGGGCAACCAGATGGGCCCGACGCTGTCCTTCCGCGGCATCGACAATGCCAGCTACTACATGCTCGGCGACGACAAGCGCTACTACTTCGACACCACCGGCTGCGGCAACACGGTCAACCTCCGGCACGACCGCGCGTGCTGCAGATGGTGACGGATTCGCTGCGCTACTGGGTGGAGGATTGCCACGTCGACGGCTTCCGCTTCGACCTCGCCACCTCGCTCGGCCGCGACCGCGACGCCTTCGACCCGCATGCGGTGTTCCTCGACGCCGTCCACCAGGACCCGGCGCTGCAGAAGGTCAAGCTGATCGCCGAGCCGTGGGACACCGGCCCTTACGGCTACCAGGTCGGCGGTTTCCCGCCCGGCTGGGCGGAGTGGAACGACCGCTACCCGCGACACCATCCGCGCCTTCTGGAAGGGCGACGAGGGCACCGCCGCCGACCTTGCCGGCAATCTGCTCGGCTCGGCCGATCTGTTCGAGAAGCGGGGGCGGCGGCCGTGGGCGAGCGTCAACTTCGTCACCGCGCATGACGGCTTCACGCTGGCCGACGTGGTCGCCTACAACGACAAGCACAACGAGGCGAATGGCGAGGACAATCGCGACGGCCATTACGACAACCTGTCCTGGAACTGCGGTGCCGAGGGACCGACCGACGATGCGGCAATCCTCGACCTGCGCGACCGCATGCGGCGCAGCCTGGCGGCCACCGTGCTCATCGCCGCAGGGCACGCCGATGCTGCTGATGGGCGACGAGATCGGGCGCTCGCAGCAGGGCAACAACAACGCCTATTGCCAGGACAATGCGATGAACTGGCTGGCCTGGAAGGGCCGCGACGCGCGCGACGAGGCGTTCTTCGCCTTCGTGGCCAACATGGTCAGGATCCGCCGCACGCGGCCGCTGCTGCAGGCAGGGCAAGTTCCTGCACGGCGCGGCGGTCGGCGCCGACGGCAGCGCCGACGTGCGCTGGCTGAAGCCGGACGGCGAGGCGATGACCGAGGCCGACTGGGACTCGTCGGTCACCCGCTCGCTCGGCATGCAACTCGCCAATGGCAGCGCCACGCTCATGGCGCTGCTCAACGCACATTCCGAACGGGTCACCTTCGCGTTGCCGGAAGGGACATGGACGCTGCTCGTCGACACGGCCGCCGGCCTGGCGCTGCCGCGTGGCGGCGAGCGCTTCGAAGCCGCGGTGTCGGTCGACGCGCGGTCGCTGGTGCTGCTCGAACGGGCGGAGTGAGGCGACGGCCTGGCGGCCGTCGTCTTCCGTCTCCGCCTTGCGTCAGTGGGCGTCGAGGAACAGCATGTCGCGCAGCCGGCCGAGCAACGTGCGCGGCTCGACAGCGGCGCGGACCAGGCGGGCAGCGGCGCCGGCGCGGACGGTCTCGCCGAAATGGCAATAGCAGACGACGCGATGCAGCTGCCAGTCGCTCATCTCGAAGAACCGCTTCGCCTCGCCGTAGCTGTCGTCGGCCAGCCCCTGCCTGCGCAGCAGCGGATCGTCGAAGGCGACGGTCAGCGGCGAAGCCTCGGCCCGCATCCGGTCGCGGATGCGTACCGGCTGGTACTCCGTCCCGCCGAGCGTCGCCAGGCGGCGTCCCGGGTCCTGCTCCAGCAGCTCCGCCCAGCGGCGCAGCCGGCCATCCCGTCCGAGGGCGGGCTCGGCGGTGTCGCTGCGGACTTCGGCGATTGTTTGAAGCTGTTCGAGTGTCTGGTGTTTCATGGGTCACCTCCAGACCAGATTTCAGCCAACGGGGCTGAAGCATCAGAAGGTATCGCTTGGGACGGGCGCGGCAAGGCCGCGGCCATCAAGAATCCGCGAGGTCAGAAGGGCAGCCCGACATAGTTCTCGGCAAGCGCGGTGGCGGCGGCGCGCGACTGCGAGAGGTAGTCGAGCTCGGCCTCCTGGAGGCGCTGGTCGAAGGCGCCGCGTTCGGGGAAGCGGTGCAGCATCGTGGTCATCGACCAGGAGAAGCGGACGGCCTTCCAGACGCGCGCCAGGGCACGCGACGAATAGGCGTCGAGGCCGGCCGACGAGCCTTCGCGGTAGTGCTCGATCAGCGCCGAGGCGAGATAGTGGACGTCGCTGGCGGCGAGGTTCAGCCCCTTGGCGCCGGTCGGCGGCACGATATGGGCGGCGTCGCCGGCCAGGAACAGGCGGCCGAAGCGCAGCGGCTCGGCGACGAAGGAGCGCAGCGGGGCGATCGACTTCTCGAAGGAGGGGCCGGGGGTGACGGCGTCGGCGTCGGCGGCGGGCAGACGGCGGCGCAGCTCGTCCCAGAAGCGGTCGTCCGGCCAGTCCTCGAGCCGCGTGTCGAGCGGGCACTGGATGTAGTAGCGGCTGCGGACCGGCGAGCGCATCGAGCAGAGCGCGAAGCCGCGCTCGTGGTTGGCGTAGATGAGCTCCGGCCGGGCCGGCGGGACCTCGGCGAGCACGCCCAGCCAGCCGAACGGATAGGCCCGCTCGAAGCTTTGCGATGGCGCGCGACGGAACGGCGCTGCGCGAGACGCCGTGATAGCCGTCGCAGCCGGCGATGAAGTCGCAGTCGATGCGGACAGCCCGGCCATCGGCGACGAAGGAAAGGAATGGCCGGTCGCCGTCGAAGCCGCCGGGATCGACCGCCTCGGCGTCGTAGAAGGAAGGCCGACCCTCGGCCTCCCGCTGCTCGACGAGGTCGCGGGTGAGCTCGGTCTGCCCGTAGACGGTGACGTGCTTGCCGGTCAGCTCCTGGAGATCGATGCGGTGGTTGCGGCCGGCGAAGGCGAGCGCGAAGCCGTCATGGCGAAGCGCCTCGGCCGCCAGCCGCGTCCCGGCGCCGGCCTCGGTCAGCACGTCGACCGTTCCCTGCTCCAGCACGCCGGCGCGCACGCGCGCCAGGATGTGGGCGCGGCTCGACCGGTCGACGATGACGGTGTCGATGCCCGCCCTGCCCAGCAGCTGGCCGAGCAACAGGCCGGCCGGCCCGCTGCCGATGATGGCGACCTCGGTGCGCATTCCTGCCGACCTCCTCCCCGTGCAGACTGTAAACTGTCGCCAGTCGACGGCAAGGGCGGGCGCGGGCGCGAGCGGCAGTTGCGGCGGCGGCGGCGGGGCGCTACTGATGCGGCATCGCAGCCAACGCACCGGGGTTCCGTGTCGACGCCCGCCATGACAGCCGCGACCTGCCCAATTTCCGCGGCGGCGGCCGGTGCCGTGCTGACCATCGACCTTGGCGCCATCGCCGAAAACTACCGCCGGCTCCAGGCGCGACTCGGCGCGCGTGCCTGCGGCCGCCGTCGTCAAGGCCGACGCCTATGGGCTCGGCGCGGCGGACGTCGCGCCGGCGCTGGCGGCGGAGGGTTGCCGGCACTTCTTCGTCGCCCAGCTCGCCGAGGGCATGGCGCTGAGGGCCGTGCTCGGCCCGCGGCGCCGTCGTCTCCATCCTCAACGGCCTGCCGCCGGGCGCCGAGCCCGAGGCGGTCGCGCACGACCTCCAGCCGGTGCTGAACAGCCTCGCCCAGATCGACGCCTGGCGGCAGGCGGCGGAGCGTGCCGGGCGGCCGCTTGCCGCGGCGCTGCAGGTCGACAGCGGCATGTCGCGGCTCGGCCTGGCGCCGGCCGAGGTGACGCAGCTCGGCGAGACGCCGGGCCGGCTTTCGGGGATCGCGGTGTCGCTGGTGATGAGCCATCTCGCCTGCGCCGACGAGCCGGACAACCCGGCCAATGCGCTGCAGCGCGAGGCCTTCGAGGCGCTGCGGCGCCGGCTGCCGGCGGCGCCGGCGTCGCTCGCCAACGGATCGGGGGTGTTCCTCGACCGCACCTTCCATTTCGACCTGGCGCGGCCGGGCGCCGCGCTCTACGGCATCAACCCGACGCCGGGCAAGGCCAACCCGATGCGGCCGGTGGTCCGGCTCGAGGCCAAGGTCGTGCAGACGCGGTCGCTGCCGGAGGCCGGCGTCGGCGTCGGCTATGGCCATGCCTTCCGCAGCGCCGGCGCCCTGCCGCTGGCGACGATCGCGCTCGGCTATGCCGACGGGTGGCCGCGCGCGCGCGGCGACGGCGGCTTTCCTCGACGGCGTCAGGCTGCCCTTCGCCGGACGGGTGTCGATGGACCTCATCGTGCTCGACGTCTCGGCGCTGCCGCCCGGGCCGCCTGAAGGAGGGCGACATGGTCGAGCTGCTCGGCGAGCAGCAGGACCTCGATGACGTCGCGGCCGCCGCAGGCACGATCGGCTACGAGGTGCTGACCGGCCTCGGCCGGCGCTTCCATCGGCGGGTGCTGGGGCGACGGGAGGCGGGCTCGTGAAGGTGCTGGTGCTCGGCAGCGGCGTCATCGGCACGACCAGCGCCTGGTACCTGGCCGAGGCCGGCCACGAGGTGACGGTGGTCGACCGGCAGCCCGGCCCGGCGCAGGAGACGAGTTTCGCCAATGCCGGCGAGGTTTCGCCCGGCTATGCCTCGCCCTGGGCGGGGCCCGGCGTGCCGCTGAAGGCGATCAAGTGGCTGACGATGCGCCACGGGCCGCTGGTGATCCGCCCGGTGTTCGACCCGGCCATGTGGTCCTGGGTGCTCTCTATGCTGCGCAACTGCACCTCGGCCCGCTATGCGGTCAACAAGGCGCGCATGGTGCCGATCGCCGAGTACAGCCGCGACAGCCTGCGGGCGCTGCGCCAGGCGACCGGCATCGCTTATGACGAGCGCAGCCAGGGCACGCTGCAGCTGTTCCGCACCGACAAGCAGGTCGACGGGACGGCGGGCGACATCGAGGTGCTGAAACGCTTCGGGGTGCCGTTCGAGGTGCTCGACCCGGCCGGCTGCATCGCCGCCGAGCCGGCGCTGGCGCGGGTCTCCGGCAAGTTCAAGGGCGGGCTGAGGCTGCCCGGCGACGAGACCGGCGACTGCCAGCTGTTCACGGCGCGGCTCGCCGAGCGGGCGGCGGCGCGCGGCGTCGCCTTCCGCTTCGGCGTCGCGGTGGAGCGCATCCTCGCCGACGGCGACCGGGTCGTCGGCGCGGCGACGAGCGAAGGCAACTTGACCGCCGACGCAACCGTGGTGGCGCTGGGCAGCTATTCGCCGAAGATGCTGAGGCCGCTCGGCATCCGCATCCCGGTCTATCCGATCAAGGGCTATTCGATCACCGCGCCGGTCCGCGACCCAGGCGGGGCGCCGGTCTCGACGGTGATGGACGAGACCTACAAGGTGGCGATCACCCGGCTCGGCGACCGCGTGCGCGTCGGAGGCACGGCGGAGATCGCCGGATACGATCTGCGGCTGTTCGAGGCGCGCCGCGACACGCTGACCCATTCGGTCGGCGACCTCTACCCGGACGGCGCCGACCTCGACCAGGCCGCCTTCTGGTGCGGGCTGAGGCCGATGACGCCCGACGGGCCGCCGATCATCGGTCCGGCCGGGCCGCGTGGGCTGTGGCTCAACACCGGCCACGGCACGCTGGGCTGGACCATGGCCTGCGGCTCGGGACGGGTGCTCGCCGACCTGGTGAGCGGCAGGCGGCCCGACATCGACGTTTCCGAGCTGGGCATTGGTCGATATGTCTAGACATTTATACAAATAGGCCGCGGGCTTCCTCGACGGCGGTGGCGACGAAGCCGGCGACGGCCTGGATGCGGCGCAGCGGCCGCATCGATTCATGGTAGACCAGCCAGTAGGCGCGGCGGATCGGCGGCAGCGCCGGCACCGCGACCAGCTCCGGCATGGCGCGGGCGATGAAGGCGTGCAGGATGCCGATGCCGGCGCCGGCGCGCACCGCCTCGGCCTGGCCGAGCGTCGAGGAGATCGCGAAACGGGCCGACCAGTCGGCGCTGAACTCGGCCGCATAGTCGAGCGACGGGCTCATGACGAGGTCGGGCACATAGCCGACGAGGCGATGGCCGGCGAGCTCGGCCGGCGAGGCGGGCAGGCCGTGCACCTCGGCGTAGCGCTTCGAGGCATAGAGGCCGAGCGCATAGTCGACCAGCTTGCCGGCCACCAGCCGCCCCTCGGCGGGCCGCTCGACGGTGATGGCGATGTCCGCCTCGCGACGCGACAGCGAGAAGGAGCGCGGCACCGGGACGAGCTGGATCGACAGCCCGGGGTGCCGCTCGGCAAGCGCGCCGAGCCGCGGCGCGAGGAAGGCGACGCCGAAGCCGTCGGGGGCGCCGATGCGCACCGTTCCCGAGACCGCCTCGCCGTCGCCGGCGAGCGCCGAGCGGGCGGCGATCATCTCGGCCTCCATGCGCTCGGCGACCTCGAGGAAGCGCTCGCCGGCCGGCGTCAGCGTGCTGCCGGTGGTCAGCCGGGCGAACAGGCGGGCCCCGAGCGCTGCCTCCAGGGCGTCGAGGCGGCGCGACACCGTGGCGTGGTTGAGCTCCAGCCGGCGCGCCGCGCCGAGGATCTGGCCGGCGCGGGCGACGGCAAGGAAGATGCGGACGTCGTCCCAGTTCATTTTGCGCCAAATAGCATGCCGCGGGTCGAGGCGCTACGATTTGCGCACAACGGTTGCGTTTCGGCTCGCGTTGCAAATCGCGCGCGCAAGCCGGAGAATGGGGCCATATCACAAGACAGGATCAGGGAGCGAAACGATGATCGAATATGGTCATTTCATCGGCGGCAAGCGGGTCGCCGGCACCAGCGGACGCAAGCAGGACGTGATGCAGCCGATGGACGGCACGGTGCGCGGCACGGTGGCGCTCGCCTCGGCCGAAGAGCTCGGTGCGGCCGTCGCCAACGCCAAGGCGGCGCAGCCGGCCTGGGCGGCGACCAACCCGCAAAGGCGGGTGCGGGTGCTGATGAAGTTCCTCGAGCTGGCCAACCGCGAGTATGACGCGCTGGCCGAAATCCTCGCCCGCGAGCACGGCAAGACGATCGCCGACGCGCGCGGCGACCTGCAGCGCGGGCTGGAGGTGGTGGAGGTGTGCCTGGGCGCGCCGCACATGATGAAGGGCGAGTTCACCGACGGCGCCGGGCCCGGCATCGACGTGTTCTCGATGCGGCAGCCGCTCGGCGTGGTGGCCGGCATCACGCCGTTCAACTTCCCGGCCATGATCCCGCTGTGGAAGGTCGCACCGGCGATCGTCTGCGGCAACGCCTTCATCCTGAAGCCTTCGGAGCGCGATCCGGGCGTGCCGCTGCGACTTGCCGAGCTGTTCGTCGAGGCGGGGCTGCCGGCCGGCATCCTCAACGTCGTCAACGGCGACAAGGCGGTGGTCGACGCCATCCTTGACCATCGCGACGTCAAGGCGGTGGGCTTCGTCGGCTCGACGCCGATCGCCGAGTACATCTATTCGCGCGGCTGCGCGGCGGGCAAGCGCGTGCAGTGCTTCGGCGGCGCCAAGAACCACATGATCATCATGCCGGATGCCGACATGGACCAGACGGTCGACGCGCTGATCGGCGCCGGCTACGGCTCGGCCGGCGAGCGCTGCATGGCGATCTCGGTCGCCGTGCCGGTCGGCAAGGAGACGGCGGACCGGCTGGTCGAGCGGCTGATCCCGCGCGTCGAGAGCCTCAAGGTCGGCCCGTCGACGGATTCGACGGCGGATTTCGGGCCGCTGGTCACCAAGCAGGCGCTGGAGCGGGTCAAGGGCTATGTCGACCTCGGCGTCAAGGAAGGGGCGAAGCTGGTCGTCGACGGGCGCGGCTTCACCATGCAGGGCTACGAGGACGGCTTCTACATGGGCGGCTGCCTGTTCGACGAGGTGACGGCGGACATGCGCATCTACAAGGAGGAGATCTTCGGGCCGGTGCTGTCGGTGGTGCGGGCGCCGACCTACGAGAACGCGATCAAGCTCGCCAACGAGCACGAGTTCGGCAACGGCGTCGCCATCTTCACCCGCGACGGCGATGCGGCGCGCGACTTCGCCAGCCGCGTGCAGGTGGGCATGGTGGGCGTCAACGTGCCGATCCCGGTGCCGATCGCCTACTACACCTTCGGCGGCTGGAAGGCCTCCGGCTTCGGCGACCTCAACCAGCACGGACCAGATGCCTTCCGCTTCTACACCAAGACCAAGACGGTGACGTCGCGCTGGCCGAGCGGCATCAAGGACGGCGCCGAGTTCGTCATCCCGACGATGAATTAGCGCCTTCTGGACGGTCGAACCCTTGCGAGCCGGCGGCGGAGCCGTTATTGAGTGCCCCGCGCCGGCAACGGCCGACCACGCAAGAGGCCGGAGAGGTGGCAGAGTGGTCGAATGCACCGCACTCGAAATGCGGCATACTCGCAAGGGTATCGGGGGTTCGAAATCCCTCCCTCTCCGCCAGTCGGCTTTATAAATAACTGTTTTCGTTGACGTTTTGATCCAACCAGAGCTTCATCTCCCCATCGTGTACGGGGTAAACCTCAAAGGGAAGCTCCAGCCAACTCCAAGTAGAAGCGAGGACGAAACGACCGATGGATCGCTACGACTTTAAGCTCGTAGTCGCGCTCTGTGCGGGCACGGTCCTGATTGCAATGGCACTCATTGGACGCATGAGTCCCTAAATCTCAAGACGTGGCTGCCGGGAGTCATGATAGCCTCGGCATTCCTGGTGCCGGTTTTCGTCCTGTTCGCTATGCTATTTTGGGAGGCGTGGGGGCAGTAGACGTGCGGCAGCCGGCTGCAGAAGGGCAAGGCGGCCACTATGCGCTTTCCTTGGTCAGGAGCAGCCAGTTCCGGCCGTCGCTCGCCCAATCCTCTTTGACCATTTGCCGCTGAGCCACCAGTCGGTAGCCACAACTCTCATAGAGCCGTCGCGCTCCGCTGTTGCCGTCTGAGACGATGATACTCAACCCCTTTAGTGAGAGGTCGGAGGCAACGCCATCGGCGAATGACAACAGGCGGGTTCCAATCCCTTGGCCTCGATGTTCATCGAACACCGCCAGCACGTTCACGTACCAGGTCCCGCACGCGATGTTCTCAAGCTCCTGAAGCGGCACAAACATCGCCGGCATCGCCGGATCGATCGGCTCTGGCGTATCCGGCAGCGGGTATCCAATCAAAGTGCCGACGACCCGATGCCCGGCCTCGACGATCTGGGCATTGCGATAAGAGAAACTGGCTTGTTCCGGTCGAGCGCGCTCGCGGCCCACCTGCCAGGGATCCTCGCCGGTTCGCGCCATCTTGGTCCAGAGGTAGTACGGCAATCCCTCGCCCGCGATGTTCACCAGTCGCGCCAGATGAGGCGCGTCGTCGGGCGTTGCCGGTCGAATGGCGAAGGAGGTCTGATCCATAGCGCTACACTCCGCTAAATGCGATCAACGCTGAGACTATATCGCCGGCTGAGGTTGGCAAGGTACAGGCGGACCTCACCGCGTCCCCGACACCGGCAAGTCACTGTCCAGGCGTGTTTGGCCGATGGGAATCTGGCTGTTTCGAAGCATTCGGAAGCGCTAGTCTATCATGCGCTTTTCAAGGGGGTCGAGACGATGACCGCATTCAACGTCGTGCGTTTCAAGGTCAAGCCAGGGATGGAGGAAGCCTTCCTTGACGCTCACCGTGACATTGCCGGCGACTGGCCGGGCTTGCGGCATGCCAACATCATCAAGTCGGGTGAGGGTCGCTTCTGCATCATCGCGGAATGGGAGAGCATGGAGGCGTTGGCCGCCGGCCGACCGCAGATGGTAGCCACGCTGGATAGCTTTCGTCAGACGCTCGAGGATTTGGGAGGCGGCCTGGGTGTCACGGATCCAGTGTCTGGTGCCGTTGTGCTCTCGCTCAAATAACTTTGCGGCCCGGGCTTCCAACATGGCAGGGTTGGCTTGCGCTCGCGGGCGATAGCTGCCTTCTCGAGCCACAGCAAAGCGTCAGGGCTGGCCGCTCGCGCCCGGAGGTGCTTCCGGCCGTCCGGAGACCAGCCCTTGGCGTCCAGAGCCTCCAGCGCTGCTCGACGACGCGGATGACCTGACGCTTGCCGGGTTCGAATTCGATGGTGACAGGTTTGTCGAATTTGGACTTCGTCAAGCGGCTCGAAGCAGCATCGCCCACATGCCGCGCATTACCTCGTGCGCACGACCGGATGGCTGCTCTTGCTGCAGGATGACCCTGGCACCGCGCAGTTGCTGGGCCGTTCACCCGTCTGCCCGGCGGTGTTTTGACAGCCCACCAAAATCAACGTCGCCAATCCGATAAATATGGCCAATAGCGGCATCAATCTTCCTCCTCGGAGTCCTTGGATGGCAGTATGCCTCTCGACGGTGAGAGAACATGCGCCCCGGCGCCCAAGCGGTCTGTGAACAGCGTCACATAGCGCGGATGGGGACACGGTTCCACCTACGCTTCGACGGGACCCTCCCAGGTACCGTCAGTTGACGCTTGACATCGCGTCACCTGACGTCCATATTGTGGGCGACAAGGAGGGCAGCCATGCCAGGCCCAGTCGTGTCGGGCGCAGATGCGCCGGTGACGCCAGTCGAGGTTCAGACGTTCGCCCATGCTGCGGACCGGCAGCGGCTTTCCGCGGTGGCGATCAAGGCCTATCGCAACGTCGCCGCGCGGTGGGGCCTGAGCAATGCCGAGGCGGCGGCCCTGCTGGGGGTGTCCGAAAGCACCTGGGATCGCATCAAGCGGGGCGCCTGGAAACAGCCTCTCTCGCAGGATCAGCTGACGCGCGCGTCTGCCGCCATCGGCGTCTACAAGGGGCTGCAGCTGGTGTTTGCCGACGACATGGCGTTGCGTTGGCCAAGGCTCGTCAACTCCGGGCCGATCTTCCAGCGCCGCTCGCCCGTCGAAGCGATGATCGAAGGGGGCATTCCCCTCATGCTCGAGACGCGACGGTATGTCGATGCAGTGCGTGGCGGCCTATGAATGCTCGATGGGCTGACCATCAGTCGTGAGGCTTTGCCGCGCACCGTTCGCCTGGTGACCACCGCAAGATTGCGCAAATCGGTCCTGCTCGATCTGGTCGACGCATCGGAACTCGACGCCTTGAGCGAGATCGAGGGGGCGACGAGCAACAGGCGGATCGCGCAGGCGCGCGGTGCCGGCGAGGTCCGCTCGTTAGAGCTGGTGTACGGCGTGCCGCATGCAGCGTTCATCAACGCGTCCTTCGCCTATGCCAAACCGCGCGAGCCGAACAGGTTCAACGGCCCTGAAAGGGGCGCCTGGTACGCCGCACTGGAGATCGAGACCAGCCTGGCCGAAGTGAAGTTCCACCTGACGGAAGCGCTCGCCGCCGCCGGAGACTTCCACGCCACCGTCGACTATGCGGAGATGTTCGCAAGCTTTGCCGGCGAGTTCGTCGACCTGCGGGCGCATCCCGATCACCAGTCGCTGCATCCGGACAAAGCCATCGGCTACCCGACGGGAAACGCCTTGGCGGAAGCGGCGCGTCGACGAGGCCTCAATGGGATCATCTACCCGTCGGTCCGTCTTCCGGGCGGCACCTGCGTGGCGGCCCTGTTCCCCCATGCGGTGCAGTCGGTGGCCCAAGGTGGCGTCTACCGGATGACCTGGAGCGGGGAACCCGAGCCGGCCATCGAGGCGCTCTAGTCCCGGCGCTCGCGTCATTCCTTATGGATCGATGTCGTTTCAAATGGTAACTATTGCGACAGCGGGTTCGTTGTGAGTGAGAGTCAGACAATGGACAGCTTCGACCATGACAGCTTCGACTTCGACCATGACCGTGTGATCGACGAACACAGAAAGCTAATCGCCAACCTCGAGGGCGCTCTCGAAAAGTACGAATTCAGGACGGATTCCCAGGCCGAAACCAACGACGTCGTCATCTCCATGGCGAACCAGCAACTCGCCAGATTGCGGCGGCAGCTCGCTCGGATGCTCGGCGAGCCGTGCGGCTGATCAGCGCGGTTCGCGAAGGGACGGGACCCGCCGGGCTGGATACGCCCCGGCGGGCCAAAGGACCGGAGCCGGTCGCCACCGGCCCCCGCCAGTTGCTGCAGGGCTTGAAACAACAACCGCCTCAGTGAGCCCCTGGAAGCGCGGGACCGCATGTAAAAAGGTTAGAGCGGGACCTTTGCGCTCAATTCGTCGGACCAATGCTCCGAAGGGGACGGACCTTCGGGTCTCAGCTGTCGGCGACGGGCACCGAAGTGGGCGACAGGTCGTGAATCGGCAAATCATCGCCGATCGCATAGTAGTCGCCCTTGTCGGCTGCGAAGATGTGAAGCCCACCCTTGAGCCCGGTCGGCTGGTCGAAGGCGCCAGCCATCACCGAAATGTCGGGGGCTCCGTTGCGCTTCCAGAACAAGGCCGACCCGCAAATCCGGCAGAAGCCTCGGTGCGCGAAATCAGATGCGGCGTACCAGGTGACGTTCGCACCGCCGCTGACTTGGAGATCCGCCTCGGGGAGGCTGGTTGCAGCATAGAAGTGACCGGACTGGCGGCGGCATTGCGAGCAGTGGCAGTAGACGACCTCGCGCAGCTTGCCGCGCGCCTCGAAGCGCACCGCCCCGCACAGGCATCCTCCACGATGCGAACCGTCGGTCATGCGTCCCTCCTTGAGCTAGGGGCCGGCCGACTCGGACCCGTCGTTTGGGGGAGTGCGCCATGCCGTTCCGCCAAACTTGCGCTGAGCGGAAGGCGGAAATACGTCCTCCGGCTTAGCATGCCCGCATTGCTTTCCGCCGTCCGCTGCGGATCAATTCCGTTCTATGACAGGCCTGGGCGGCCGGGGGACGCGATGAGTGTAGCGATGAGCCAGAAGCTGGCCATTTATGGCCAGTGGACCTATCGCGGGGCGTGGGCTCTCGAAATCGCTGCGGCGACGATCGGGCTGCTGACCGGCATCGTGCTGGGTTACCAGGCCTTCAATGCAAGCGAATCCGTCGGTGCCATGGATCTTGCGCTCGCCAGTGCGCCGTTCTTCATGGTCGCTTTGGCGGAACTGACGAAGATACCCGTCGCAACCTTGCTCTTCGGCGCCGGCTGGATCTGGAAGCCGGTCATCCTGGTGTTTCTGATCGCGTTGGCCGGCATCACCTTCGAAACGGTGTTCTTCGGGCTGGAGCGGGCCGGAGCGCTGCGCCAGCTGCGCTACGAGGAGCTGGCAAACAAGATCGACGCGCTGAGCTTCGAGGCAGCCCAGCTCGTCGAGAGCGACCGGCTGGCGCGCGAGAGCGACGAGGTCGCGGCGGCGCAGGCCGAGATCGCCAAGCTCCAGGGCGCGAAGGATGCCGAGAAGGCGAGCGTGCTGGCGCAGATCGACCGCGTCGGAGCCGAGCTCGAGGAAAAGACCGTCCTGTCTCCTCAAGCCAAGGTGCTTCGCGAGCAGCTCGAGGAAAAGCAGAAGGCGCTGGAAACGGCGCGCTCGCAGCGCGACAGCGAACTCAGGGACGCCGTCGCCCAGTTCGAGCGCCAGCGCGAAAGCTATACCAAGCGGATCGAGTCGGCGCGCAGCGCCGGAGACCTGAACTTGGCGCGCCGGACGGAAACGGAGCTGTCGAAGCTGGCCAACCCCCGGCAGAGGATCCAGGCGCAGCACCAGGCTCGCATCGATGCGCTTGAAGCCGAGACACGCGCGGTGAGCGACGAGTTCGATGCGGCGCGCGCGGCAAGCCCGGACATGCCGGCAGCGCAGCGCGAGGCGCTGTCCAAGGATCTCAAGGGCCTGCAGGAAAGCCTGGCGGCGGGCGCCGCGTCATGGGATGCCTCGCTCGCCGCCGCACAAGAGCGGCTCGCCGATGCGCAGAGCTCCGAACGCGACGAGGCCAATGCCCTGGCCGACGGCCAGACGCGCCTGCGCGAGATCGCCAGCGAGCAAACGCGGCTCGAGGCGCAACGCATTCCCATGGCGCGCCTCGACCAGGTGCGGCGGATCGCCTCCAAGCTGTTCGGCGTCAAGCCCGAGGCGGTTTCGGCAGATCGGGTCGGGCTGGTGGCGATGCTGTGGTTCGGCTCGTTGGCGGCAGTCGCCGCCCTGGCCGGCCCGATCACGGCCATGGTCGCGCTGGGGCTGCAGCAGATCGCGGGGAGGATGGAGGACCCTCTACGGCCGAGCCGTCTCAGTCGCCTGATCCGCCGCCTGTTGCTCGGCTGGCGTTGGCGTCGCGTGCGGACGGTGGAGCGACTGGTCGAGGTGCCGGTGGAGAAGAAGGTGACGAAGCGGGTCGAGGTGCCCGTCGAGAAGGTCATCAAGGAGATCCTCTACGTTCCGGTCTTCACCGACGATCCCGAGGCGCTGCGGCAGAGCCTCGCGGGCGGTATCCCGGGCGAGGTCGCGGATCTCGTCATGAAGACGGCTCCAGGTGCGCACCATGCTGGTAAGGCATAATACCGAGCTGCTGGAGAAGGCGGTCGACCTGGCGGTCAAGCGGGCCGCCATTCCGACGTTGCAGGCGGAAGCCGCGGCCCAGCGGACCATGGCGAGGGCAACGGGCCTCCGCCGGCTGGCGACCGGCGGGGCGATCGCGCTCGCTGCGGTCGGCATCGGATTGGGCGTGATGCTGGGTTTCTGGCAACCCGAGGAGACAGTCGCATCCAGCAAGGACGAGATGGCGAAGACGGCCGAGCTTGCCGCCCCGCCGGAGGCGAGGCCAGAGGCGATCGAGCCGCGCGCAAGCGAGGAGACGCCGCCGATGCCACCGCTGCCGACGCCGCGGCCGACCGTCCAGACGGACCGGCTCGCCGAAGCGGAGCCGGACATTGCGACGGTCGACTACACGAAGTTCTCGAACCGCCAGGTGAGCCTCTTCGGGCGCGATTGGCTGCTCGAGGCCGGCCACCATTTCCAAAGCGAGCGCGATGCTACCTGGGACTATGCCTGGTGCTACACGCGGCACTCCGCCAACGGCGTCGAGGTGAAGGTCGACCTGGCGAGCCGCCTTTCACCCTCGAGCCCGCCCATGGGTCCGATCGCCAATGTGGAGACGCTCGAAGAGGCGGGCCTCACGGACGATGCCGCCCTGGAACTGGCGTCGAAATGCGCCTGGCTCGACAGCCCAGGGTTTTCCGTCGACGATTTTCAGCCCGATCCGGCGCGCCCGCCCGCCCGGCAGGCCAGCCTGGAGAAGGCCGCGACGTCGGAATCCGTGTCGAAGGAAGGCTGGGATGCCATCGGGCACGACCTTGCCGGCATGCCCATCCGGAACGTGACGCAGCAGGCGTGCGAGGCGGCGTGCCGCGACAGCGCACAATGCCTCGCCACCACCTACAACAGGACGTTCCAAGCCTGCTTCCTCAAGGGCGACGCGTCGATCCTGGTGCGAAACGGCAACGCGACAGTCTGGGCAAAGGATGTCTTCGCCGACAATCTGTGGCTTTCCGACCTGGTGTTCGCGCAGCAGCAGTCCCTGGTCGGTCACAGCTACCAGCGCTCGTCCGGCTCGTATTCGGACTGTGTGCCGAGCTCGCCGAGGACGCCAAGTGTCGAGGCTTCAACCACGTGGGCACCACTTGCGAGCTTCTCGACAATGTCGTCCAATCCGCCGACGAGGCGACGACGTCGTCGGGCATGAAAAGCGTGGCGACCAGTAGGCAACCCCGCCGCACCACGGCCTCGACCGGAAAACGGCATGCTTGGCGGGTGTGCTTCGTACTTTCTTAACCTCGCCGCCCTATTGCAGGCTTCAGCAGGCTCGACATTGCTGAGGGTCCTGAATGACCGGCCTTCTCTGGCTCGTATCGGTTGCGGCGGCTTCCTGGCTTGGCTGGAAGGCGCGGGCGATAGCCAGCGCGCTCGACGACGTGCGGCTCGGGCAAGACGGCGGGATCCATGCGGACCCTATTGGCGAGACGCTGACCAGTCATTGACGAACAATCAATTGGCGGGCCGGGTTCTTCTTAAAGGTGAAACGTCCCCATTCGACAACCGAAAGTTTTAACGACCTACCCACCTCCTATTTCCTAAGTTTCAAGGCAATACTGACACCTGCGATACTGCGTTCATGGAATTTGCGTTCGAGATCTTTGTTTTGTTGGGTGGGTTGCCACTTGCGGCGCTTGTGGCGGTCGGCGCCTATTTTGCTGCTGGAGCTTTGGCGACACTGTTCGTGCTTTGGCATCTCGCTCGGATGGCGATCGATTTCTTCAAGGGCGGACAATCTCTCCTTGCGCTCTGGACGCTCGCCGTCGCACCCGGCATTGCGGTGGCGTGCCTGGTCGGAGGCTGGGTTCCCTTGCTTTTCTTCTTCGTCCAGGGCTCGCGTGCCCACGCTGCGCAGCCTTCGGCGGGTCGGGCGAGCGGTCCGGGTCCCTCCACGCTTGGGAGAGCCGCACCCGGTCTTTGACGGGTCGCAAGAGCCTTGGGTGGGTAACCCCGAGCATCTTTGCAGCCACTAACTGGATCGACCGAGACGTTCCTGGAATCCGCTGCCTCTCACGCCAAATGAGAAATGGTTAATACCGACTATCATAGGCGGCCGGCTTAAATCCAATGGGTACTGGCGAACTGCTTACGGCATTTTATTCTCTCGAATGCTGTCCGTCGTCTCATTCGACGGTGCGTGTGCCGCCGCTGCACTACCGGCCGTGCACGTGTCCAACGTCGCGCGAAGTGGACAGGAGCCCGTCGTCGTACGAAGCGACGGGCTCTCCATTTGACGGCACGCTAAATCATCCTGCTGCGCACGAGAAATTCCGCGTGCCACATGGCCATCCTCATCAGCGTGAAGGTGGGGTTGGCGCTTCCAGCCATGAGAAAGACGGAGGCGCTCACGATGCTGAGGTTCGGAGTGTCATGGGCGATCAGCTGGGGCGACGCGACGGAGCTGCTGCTGTGATGCCCCATTCTCGTGGAACCCGACGGGTGGGCGGCGTCCCGAGCATGCCGGACGATGTGGGACGGGTCCTCGCCCACGTCGTCATGCCACTGAATTTGAGCCACCTTGTCGAACCCGGCACGGACCCAGAAGCTGTCCAGCTGGCGGATCAAGGCCTTCAACGCCCTCCGTCCTGTTCGTTGGGCGACCAGCTTATATTGGCCAAGGGCACTCCCAACTCGTCCGTGGTTTCCCCCAGCGCGATCCGGTTCCGGAAGCTCGGCTGTTGCTCGACGCAGGCAAAGACGCGGAGGGTCGCGTCGCCGGCGCTGGCAAGATGACCTCCGCGAGCGATACCGAAAAGGCTGCTGGCAAACGGACCTGCGAGGCTCGCCAGCCGGCCAAGCGTGTGAACGTCGAAGCCGCTTGCTGGAGGTGCCGTCCCGCTTCCTTGAGACGCAACAGCGGATATCGCGCAAATCCATCTGGACATCGGCAAACGCCCCGTAGACCTGCGCCAGTTGCTGGACCTCCTCGGTCAGCTCGAAATGAACCCCCCTCAGGGTGGCCCTTCCTTCCAAGGTGTAGTTCAGAAGAAGGTCACGGGTCCTGACGCCGGAGGAGTGATATCGGCGGCGTCAATTCTTAGGTGATCCTGGAAGTCGTGGCCAAGAACAGGCCCGCCGAACAATGGCTGCTGCAGTTGCTGGCGTGTCCACAACATCAGCCGCGTGGCTTCGAGGGTTCCGGTCGCCAGCACGAAATGTGTTGCGATGACCCGTACCTTGCGGTCGCCGAAATTCGCCGGCTTCCACCCAATCGACCCGCTGCGTCTGTCGGTCGACATGCAGGCGGGTGACCGTCGCGCGAGCGACGACCTCCACGCGTGGGCTCCGCGACAGCTTCATCCACTTTCTCTGCAGATTGCGGGGCGCGCCCAAAGCTCGCAATCTTGGCCCATCGGCAGTGAATTCCGGGGTCCTGCCTCAGAAACCTGGGCTACGGCCGCGCTCACGCGGCTGTCCCTCGTAGTTGCCGGGGTTGAGCGCGAAGAGGGCCTCCACCTCGCCGTCGAACGAACTCAACTCGCCGACATCGATAGGCCATCCCCGCCTCGCCCAGGAAAGGCCGTGACCGCGTCTCGAAGGGCGATATCGGGATCATCCGGCCGCCCCAGACGCGCGATGTGCCACCCAGGGCACGGCTGCGGTTCAAACTCAACCCGGGGTACCTGTTCAGCGGCTAGTCGTCGCGTTCAGCGTCGAACAGGCTTCATCGGTGCCGTCGATGTCGCCGCTTTCGAGCACGACGACCGCCTTCCCGCGATCGGCAAGCTTGCTGGCCACCGCATAGCCCGCCAGGCCCGCCCCGATGACGCACACCTGAGTGCGCAACACCGACACCGTCTTGATGAAAGCTCGACAGTTCTTGGACGGACATCACTCAGGCAGGCCAATATGGGTGAGATTTGCGGGTACGCCTCCAGCGACTATGAGTTCGTCGAGCGAAGGGCGATCCAGACAATACTGCCCAGGGCAATAGCGGCAAGTTTCGGCTTGCTTTCGACCAGCGCGTACCGTGCGGCTTCGCGGACGGTCTTTTTTGAAGCGGTTCCCCCGAGGTTATCATTGTTTCTGTGTTGGGAGATCAAGAAAGGCGGGACTGATCGAAAAGCGCCCGCTTGGTGTTGGCAGACCTTCGACCAGGTCATACCAAGCACTGTACAGGAAGGCCGCAAAGCAGGCCCAGGCCAGGATACACATCAGGACAATCGCCTGCCTGAAGCGCAAAGCAGGGATATAGCCGTCATTCGTTTCACGAATGTACTTCGGAACCGAACGCACCCTGTCTCGAATGTTCGTCACGCCCATCGACATGAACCGTCACCTGATCGACGAGAATACTAAACGGTGGAGACCAAAAGGTTGTCTCCTGCATTGCTTCCGACACGTTCGGAACTCCCGCAAGTGTCTTCTGATGGCCGGTTCGCTGAGCAACCTTCAGCTATCAGCCTCACAAGGATACTACTTCTCCGAGATATAACGGCGCATGAAAGATTGCAAGACAATTTGATCAAACTGCAACCGCAGGTGCGCAGGGCGCCTGGGATATCCACAGAAACCTGTCACGCAGGCTGCTAGCAGGTGGGGACGACGCGTGTTCCCTCCCCGGAAACAATCGGCTTGGTGTCGCATGGCGACGACCGGCCCTCATCGCATCTCGAGTTTGGCGCATATTGGCCCGGTTCTGAACGTTGCGCTGTCTGGCGTCGTCGTACTTGCCTTGGCCGCCATCGAGGCTGCGCGTCGTCTCGTCTCGCAGGACTTTGGTGCGTTGCTCGGAGCAAGCCCTGTCGCCCGGCTGGCAGGCGCGCTGCGCGGCTGCCTGTCCAGCGACGAGCAGTGCAACCGCAAATCCACACGACACGATACAATTCAAGGTCTTCATCACTTACCTGCAAAGGACAACCATACAGATATCGTCCATACAGATATCGTCGAGGGTTGAGCGGCAATAATGTGACCCTGCGCGTTGTTCGTCTCACGGACGTCGCGGAATTGTGCCGTCCGGCAGCACGACCACCTTCGCCCCGACCGGCACGCGATCGAAGAGGTCGATCATATCCTCGTTCAGCAGGCGGATGCATCCCGACGATACAGCCCTGCCGATGTCCCACCACTCGCTTGTGCCATGCAGGCGATAGAGGGTGTCTTGGCCGCCCTGGTATAGATAGAGGGCGCGGGCTCCGAGCGGGTTCAGTGGCCCGGGTTCGAGCCCTCGTTCATAGCGGGCGAGGTCGGGCGACCGCCGGACCATCTCCGTCGGCGGGGTCCATCTCGGCCAGACCTCCTTGCGTCCCACGACCGCCTCGCCGGACCAACCGAAGGCGCCGACGCCCACGCTGACCCCGTAGCGCAACGCGCGTCCTGACGGCATCACGAAGTAGACGAACCGTTTTGCCGGATCCACGACGATCGTACCGGGCGCATAGGTTCCATAGGGCACCACCTGGCGCATGAACTTGCGCGGGACCTTACCGGCCGGCACCGGTGCGATCGCGAAGCCATGGTCGACCAAGGCGCCGTAGGGGACGCCGGGACGACGTTCGATGCCTTGCGGTGGCGCCACACAGGCAACGCAGGCGGCCAAGGTGACGGCGAGCACGATCCGCGCGATCACCGGCCAGCAGCTACTGTGCCGCGATCGAGTGCGGGTCGGTCGGCGAGCGCACCAACCTGCCGACCCCCACATAGGTGAAATCGTGACGTTCAACTTCCTCGATCGGATAGACGTTGCGCATGTCGACGAGCAGCGGCTGCTCCATGATCTTTCGCAGCCGGCCGAAATCCAGGGCGCGAAACTCATCCCACTCGGTGACCAGCACCAGCGCGGATGCGTCTTCGGCGATATCGTAGGGGTCCTTGCCGAACTCGACGTCCCGGGTTGCGGCCCTGGCGGCGTCGATCCCCTCGGGATCGTAGGCAACGACCTGCGCCCCGCTGTCCTGAAGCGCCTGGATGATCGTCAGCGACGGCGCTTCACGCAGATCGTCGGTGTTCGGCTTGAAGGTGAGCCCCAGGACGGCGATGCGCTTTCCGCGCACGTTGCCGCCGCAGGCGGCGATCACCTTGCGCGCCATCGCGCGCTTGCGGCTCTCGTTGACGGCGACAGTCGTCTCGATCAGGCGAACGGGGCTCTCGTGGTCCTGGGCAGTCTTCAGGAGCGCGACGGTGTCTTTCGGGAAGCACGAGCCGCCATATCCGGGACCCGCATGAAGGAACTTGCTGCCGATCCGTTTGTCGAGACCGATGCCCTTGGCCACTTTCTGCACGTCCGCGCCGACCCGCTCGCAAAGGTCGGCGATCTCGTTGATGAAGGTGATTTTCATGGCGAGAAAGGCGTTGCCCGCATATTTGATGAGCTCGGAGGTGCGCCTTTCGCAGAAGAAGAGCGGGGCCTCGTTGAGATAGAGCGGCCGATAGACGGCCTTCATCACCTCGATCGCCCGGGCGTCTTCGGTGCCGATGACGATGCGGTCCGGCCGCTTGAAGTCGATGATCGCTGCGCCTTCCCGAAGGAACTCCGGATTGGATACCACCTCGAAGTCGGCCTGAGGGTTCTCCTCCCTGATGATCCTGGCGACTTCGTCGCCCGTGCCCACCGGCACGGTCGACTTGGTGGCAACCACGGTGAAGCCGTCGATGGCACGGGCGATCTCCCGCGCGGCATCGTAGACATAGCTCAGGTCCGCATGCCCGTCGCCGCGCCGAGACGGTGTTCCAACGGCGATGAAAACCACCTCCGCTTCACGGACAGCCGGCGCCAGTTCGGTCAAGAACCGCAGGCGGCCGGCCTTGCTGTTGGCATGGACCAGCGTTTCCAGGCCGGGTTCGAAGATCGGGATGGTGCCTCGGACGAGCGCCTCGATCTTGGATTCGTCCTTGTCGACGCACACCACGTCGTGGCCGAAGTCCGCAAAGCAGGCTCCCGAAACCAGGCCGACATAGCCGGAACCGATCACCGCAATTCTCATCGTGCCTCACAATCTGACATGCGTTTTTGGGGAGAGACCTTTCTCGGTCATTAAACAGGGCGGGGCCCTTTGCTCGGCGCGACCATACAGACGTCCATCGACGGGGGAAAGTCGCTTGGAGGTCCGATCGGATTTGCTCCCGGGTCGCCCGTTTCCCCGCCACGCATGCATGGCGCAGCCTTATGGAGCGAAGCGACGTTGCTGCACTGCGGAATAACGCGGGCAGGACCGCAAATCGCTCACTCGCCCAAAGCCATCGCTCGTGGGCTTCAGGCCTAGATAAGAAGCGGTCAAAGTGATCACTTTGCGTTACATCCATGGTAATTAAGTTATATGTGGGGGCTTCTTATTAACCAAAAGCCTCCCATTTTGCACATGGAACGCACAATCTGGTGTCATTCTAGGCACCATCGACCATGACTGGACCAATGAGGTCCCTGAGCGTTGCTCAATGGGGGTCCATGTGTAGCGAACTTTTCACATGGACACGGCACAATGGGATGGGTAAACAGACTCTGAGTAGTGCAATGCAACATAAGAGCGCGTTTGAACGCGGGGGCATCCTGTGCGCGTCGGGGAGGCGGCGTCGCTTAAGAACAAAAAGACTATCAGGCCCGTAGGGCCAACTGGGACTGGGTACTTTGGTGGTCGCCTTCGTACAAAGGAGTGGCTCGGTCATGACTATTCAGAACTCTGCGAGAGCAGCTAAACCCATATTTCTAGGTCAGAGTGAGTCTTGGTCGGACAAGTTCGATGGTGGTTTCGATAGTCTGGCAAGATCTCACCCTTCTACGTCCCAATTTAGATCGCCGTATGTTCGCTCTGGGCTAAAGCGTGCTCTCGATATTTTTGTTTCGGTTTGCGCGATAATTTTCTTTCTTCCGGCGTTTATTGTGATTTCTTTCGCGTTGTTGTGGATAGATGGGTTTCCAATCTACTTTCGGCATAGCCGCATCGGCCGGAACGGGAAGAGCTTCGATTGCATCAAGTTCCGCACGATGGTGAAGGACTCCGAAGAGCGGCTGCAGGCACTGCTTGAGGACGACCCGGCCCGCCGGAGGGAATGGAAAGAGACTTACAAGCTCAGGGATGATCCGCGGATACACGCGCTGGGCAATACTGCGTAAGTCGAGTCTAGATGAGCTGCCACAGCTCATCAATGTCCTTAAGGGCGATATGAGCATCGTGGGCCCTCGTCCGATCGTGACTGATGAGATAGCGCGTTACCGCGAGAGCTTCCCGACCTTCGCCTCAGTTCGACCTGGGCTAACGGGTCTTTGGCAGGTCAGCGGTCGGAGCACCACAAGCTATCCTGAACGCGTCAGCCTTGATGTCCGATACGTGAGTGACATTGGATTTGCCAAAGACCTTTGGATTCTCGCTAAGACCGTCTGGGTCGTGCTCGCTGGCCGCGGCAGCTTCTGAGCTCAAATTTCCTTCCAGAAGCGCGATTTCACACGAGGGACGTTCGATGGTCATTGTTCACATTCTGACGCGCTTGCTCAGGGCTGGGTCGGAAGAAAATACACTGATCACGTGCCGGGCTCAGGCGAAGCCGGGCATAAGGTGGTCATCCTACATGGGCGTTCCTACGATCCTGTCGTACGGCGCGAAGCCCAGAAGGTTGCGGAGGTGGTGACAATCGATTCGCTGGTTCACGCCATTTCGGCAAGCGACTTTCGGGCCGTGCTCGCCATTGCGGGGTGTTTGCGTCGGTCAAGGCGGATGTCGTGCACACTCATCAGAGCAAGGCCGGCGTTTTAGGCCGCCTCGCCGCACGCCTCGCCCGCACGCCGACGATCGTGCACGGGGTCCACATTCTTCCATTCGTCAATGTTGGGCTGGCGGAGGAAAAGGTCTACGTCGCGGCGGAGCGGTTCTGCGCCCGGTTTACCGATGCTTTCATCAGCGTTAGTCATTCTGTCAGTGGCGCATGTGTCGAGAGAGGAATCGGCACACCGGACAAGCACTTCGTCGCCTTGAGTGCGATGGATGTTGAGCGCTTCAAGCGGCCGAAGCCGCCACTTGATTGGCGCGACTTACTCAACGTTCCCGAGGGCGTCGATAGACCCCCGACCGCTGTCATGCTTGCGGCTTTCGAGCCCCGCAAGCGACACCTCGAGCTTATCCGCGCAATACCCGATGCGTTCGACGGTATCGGGACTGGCGCCTACTGTTCGCCGGGGAAGGCGAGACTGAGGCAAGGCACGCGAAATGGTGGAGGAGCTCGGCTGAGCGACCGCATCCGATTTGCCGGGTTTCGCCGGGATCCCGAGGCGATCATCTCGCTAGCCGATGTCTGTCTGCTCACGTCCCAGCGCGAGGGCCTTCCGCGGGTGCTCGTCCAGTATGTGGCTGCAGGCAAACCTTGCGTGGTTAGCCAGCTTCCGGGTTCGACGAAGTCGTCCAAGATGGCGTAAACGCAATCATCACACCGGCGGCAACGTTGCCGCGGCGTCGGATCGCTGCCGACCTGAGCTAACCCGGCAAGGCTAGCCAAACTTGCGGCCGGAACCGGGAGCGATCGACGTCGGCGCCTGGTCGGCGGAAGGTATGATCGCATCGATCGAGGACGCCTATACCTCGACGTTCTCCAAGCGGGAGAGGTTTGAAGATGCTGCCGGAGCGGGCAGCGGCTGACGTCGGATGTTACCCGAGCTAGTTTGTCGGTTGCGGAAGGCCGGCCCATCTTGATGACCGGAGACACAGACGCTCGCGTGGCAGTCATCATGACCTGCTACAACGAAGGTCCCTATATCGGCGAGGCCGTGAAGACGGTCCTGTCGCAGACCCGGTCCGACCTGATCGCCAGCATCGTCATTGCAGACGACGGTTCCGACGCGGCGTCGCTGGAGGTTCTCAGAGACATCGAAACCTGGGACGAACGCATCTGCGTCAAGTACGGGCCGGGCGGAGCCGGCCCGCCCGCGCAGCGCAACTGGGCCCTGGCGTCGGTCGATTGTCCGTACCTGGCGATCCTGGACGGCGACGATCTTTGGGTGAATGACAAGCTCGAAGAGCAGATCGCGATCATGCAGTCCGACGAGGCAATCGGCCTCGTCTACTCGGGATACTTCACCTTTCCCGATCACGACCTGTCTGCCGCTCGGCGCGCAAAGGTGCTGGACCTGACCGCGAGCAAGGATCAGACGAAGGCCTACTTCCTCAACGACCCTCCGATCGTCCCATCGACCACGCTCATCAGGCGGAGCGCCTTCGATGCCTGCAAGGGGTTCGATCCGTCCATCCGCGTGTTCGAGGATACGGATTTCTTTCTCCGGCTTTCGAAGCACTGCCGGTTCGGTTTCGTGAACAAGCCGCTCGTCTATAAAAGGAATAGAGACGCGAGCATCACGGGCGGGCGTCGGGACCTGATGGCGCACCACGCGCTGGTCGCGCTGAAGGCAGCCACCGAGGAACCGCGCCTGCTGCCGCTGGTCACCCGGCGGCTGGCGGAACGGGCGCGCAAATTGGGAAATCACCGGTTCCTGATGGGAGATACCGACGAAGCCGTGCAACTCTTTGCGGTTTGCGGTCCAGCTCAACGTCCTGAACTGGCGTGGCTGGGGTTGGTTTGGTATGGCGAAACTTCTTGCTGGGCGCGCCGGGCGGATCGTGTCATCGCAATTTGCGGCGCGAAAGAGAGCATTGGGCGTTGACGCCAGCTCGGACCGGCGCCAGGCGCCTTTCGAGGGCCCTCGACCCAACGAGACCAAGACGGAGTAGAGCCGACCATGGCCCTGAGCCGAGCCTGGCATCACGGGTGACCATGTCAAGCGAGAGCGCGTGCGCAACTTCGAGCCGGAACGGCCTCGATCGAGGTCGGTTGGTTACGCGCGGCATCCTGATCGCCCTCATCGTGCTCGGGCACAACAAGCTGCTTCACCAAAGCACCTACTTTCTTCTATGTCGCGCTCTATAGCTCACACGTTGCCGCTTTCATGCTGCTGCCCTTCCTCTATCCCCCGAAACGCCTGAAGGCCGCCACGCTCATCGACCTCTTCCTGCGATACATGGTCCCCTTCTATGCAACCGTCATCGTCTATTCCCTCGCCTACCTCATCATCGAGGTCGGTTTCAGCGAGACCGGCCGACAGGCGTGGGCGGCCAACCTTCTCGGAGCATTGACCTTCGCGAACGCTCATTTCGTGAAGCAGGCCACAGGTTTCGAGATGCTGTGGTTCCTCCCCTCATTCGCGGTCCTGGTTTACCTCACCATGCTCATCGCCGCGGCGACCGGCGCGCTCCGATTGGCCCTGATCGGGGTGGCCGTTGCGGCGCATGGCTTCGTCGGCCTGTTGCCCAACGAAGCGCTCCGATGGATTCCGTTCAGTACCTACATCTCCCTGTACGTGCTTCTGCCGGAGCTGCTTCTTGCTGCCATGAAGGATCGAATTGAACACTTCCGAGCCTCGCATTTCGTTTTGGCGGGGCTGGTGCTTCTCGTCGCCTGCGTCATGCAATATCGGGCGAATGCGGTCATCATATTGAGCGAGTTCAGGGTGTTCAGTTGGAGAACGCCGTACGAGCTACTCCTCACAGACATTCAGATGCTGGCGGGCACGCTGGTTTGCGTCGGGATGGGGAGGTGGCTGCGGAACGTCAACGTCCTGGCGCAGCTGGGGAACCAGTCGATGAAAATCTACCTGGCTCATGGCATTGTTGGCTACGCCTTCTACAAGGCCTATGCGAGCCTGGGGTTCAGCTTGGCTGCGCCGGCGGCGATCGCCATCACCTTCGCCATCACTTTGGCGCTCAGCTATGGCAATTGCCGTCGTCATGAGCCGGGTGGACATGCTTCGCTGGGTGTTTCCGCGGGGCCTCGGCGACTTCAGGACGCGGCGAGGCGACCCGATGCGCAAAATCGAGCGAGCGTCTCGTTCTCGCTCGAATGATGGTTAGGATCGGCGATGATCGACGATGCGCAAATCGTGAAAGGCACCGCTTGAGCCATATCGATCAAACGCTGGGACTTCGGAATGAGCGCCCGGCGCGCAGGGTCGATGGCGCACTTGTCCGGCTGCAGCCTTATCTCTACGGGGTGATCGAGTACTCGATCCTCGCTCTGTACCTGGCCCTGCTCTACAAGCAAGTCGCTGTGGTCGCGCTTCTGCTGCTTATTCTTTCCGGCTGCGGCGTTCTGGTCCGACGCGCAAGATCCTATGTCGTAACCCCGATTGCCGTGGTGGCGATTGAGTACGTGTTCTTTGCCATGGGAACGGCATTCCTGGTCGGCTTCAACCAAGGCGTCTATCGAACCGCCCAGTTTGTTCTTGTCTTTTTCGATATAGCTGCGACTAAGTTCTTCGACTGGGCTGATCAGGAACGAAAGGAAAAGTTCCTACGAAACTTTACGATTCTTACGCTGCTGGTTTTCGCGCACTTGGTTCTTTATCATCTTGGAACTGGAAGATCACGACTTGGAAGTATCTGTTCGATACAAAGACAGTTATTTCAATCGGTCTTGTTCTGTTGTTTCTCAACGAGGACAGGTTACTGAGGAGGCTGGGCTTCCCAGGTTGGGCCCTGTGCCTGAGCCTTTCCGCCGGTGCTGGTGCTGCTGAGCGGAGAGCGTAAAGCCTACCTCCTGTTTGCAGTGCTCTATGTCTTGTCTCGGATACCCCTTGTCCTGAAGGTCGCGAGTGGAGTTCTCGGCGTCCTTGCCTTGGCTCTTTACATGGCCACTGCGCAGCCGGACGACTACGTCGCCCGCCAGCTTGGCAGCGCCTTCAAGAGCGAACACGAGATTCACATTAGCGAGTTCTACAACATCAGATCCATTGCCGACCAAAGTGACCTGATCCGGGAGTTCGTCAACCGGAACGCTTGGGATCTCTTCCTGTCGCACCCGATCGTGGGTGTCGGTGCAACAGGTTATCTGAACTGGGCGGGCGAAACCTTCGGGTCGATCGACGGGTCCGGCGGGCTCAGTATGAACGTTCACGGTGAGATCGCTCGCTTGCCGGCGGAAGAGGGATTGGTCGGCATCGCTGTAGGTTTGATGTTTATCGCCCTGCTGGTCCACGCGATCGTGGTGCATTTCAGCCTTCACGGCTGGTCGAAAACGCCGTCCCGGCAGCGCGCGCCCTTGTTCGTCTTCTGCTTTCTGTTCCTGTACGCCTCGTTCGAGGCATCGGACACATTCATGTTAGGAATGATCATGGTCTTCGGCCTCGAGATGGCGCGGCTTCATGCGGCCAACCGCCGTCTGCTCAAGTCCGTTGCGAGACGGCCCAGGCAGACCGACCGACGAAGCGCTCCAGCTCTTGGGCCGAGCCGCGTGCGTGCGCCTATGGTGCGTAAGCCCTGATGTAGTCGACCTCGATGGAGAATGGGTCGGCGACATCCGCCTGTTTCGGGAAAACCGCCAGGGAAACGAGAGCGTAGTAGGCGGTGTCGAACTCCTCGGGAACAGCGACGCGCGAGATTTCCTTTCCATCCATGAAGATGCGAACGGTATCTCCTCCGACCTTGACTTCGTAGGTGTGCCATTCGCCGTCCGTCAGGCTCTGCATACCGATGTAGTTCGAGCGATAGGCGTGACGGGCTTTCTTCGGCCAGACATGAACGGTCTGGTGGTGACCTTTCGGATCACCGCCATACCATTCGATGACGTCGACTTCGACATGGCCGCTGGCCGCCTCCGGCGACAACAGCCAGAAGCCACCCCAGGGTCCTGGTACGACGCCTTTCGGAAATTTCAACCTCGTCTCGAAGTAGCAGTCGCCGCACGCGAAGCCCTTGCCATCGCTGAACGGCTCAAGCCCTCTGGATTGCGACGGGTTGGCTGTCTGAACCGACCCGGAGCGCCACCGCCCGTTCCGTTTATAGGCGTTGAGGGTAAGTGACCCGTCCTCCACCTGGTAGGCGTCGCCGGTCGGACCGTCGAAGGTCCCGGCCCCGAACGGGGCGTGCACCGGTGCGAAGACCTTCGGGCCGGTCAGCTGCTTGGCGTCGAAACCTTCCTCGAACACCAGGCGGTACTTGCTGATATCGAGCGGTTCGCCCGACGCCGTCTCGTCCCAAGTCACGGCGAAATCCCCTCCCGCGCTGGCATCCTCGGGAAGGAGGGTTCCAACAGCGACCGCAAACAGGATCGCCATACGCGCTTCGACGAGACGTCTGAACGGGGTCGATCCCTGCAATTCTGTCATGCCGGTCTCCTATCGCGTGCGGTCTCTGAGTGCCCTGTTGAAGGCTGCATAATCCCGGTCACTGGTCGTGGGAGTAACGCTCCAGCACCATCTGCAGCCCGGCCTTGCGCATGCTGTTCCTCAAGGCTTCGTCCCGTACTGAGGGATTCGACGGCATCAGCCACGAGATCGACCCGCGCCGACGGCAACAGCAACGACTTTGCCGGCGGCCCATAGTCCTGGAGGCCGCCTACCTTGGTCGCAATGACCGGGATCCCCCGGCTCATGGCCTCGAGAGCGACGATGCAGAGGCCTTCGTTGAGGCTCGGTAGAACGAACACGTCTGCAGGCTGGTCGGCCCAATCCTGGCGAAATCCGGGAAACTCGACGAACTCCGAAACCCCGAGGCGGTCCGCCAATTGCTTGCAGCGACTGGCCTCCTTGCCCTCTCCGTACAACACCAGCCTGACCTTGTGGCCTCGATGCGCGAGAACCGACAAGGCTTCGATCAGCACGGCCTGGTTCTTGACTTTCGTGAACCGTCCCGCATTGGCAATCGTGAAAGGATTGGGTGCTTCGCCTGTCTCAGGCGGTGGCTTCGAAGGTTCGAAGGAGACCAGAGGCAGGATGGTCCTGGCATCCGGCACCGACATATAAAGTCTTCGGGACACGACGTCGGCGGTGGCGGTCGAGTCCGCAATCAGCCAGTCGACCCGACGCGAGGTGAGCCTGAAGAAGAGCTCGTAGAGCTTCTTGGAGAGGTGAGTGTTGTGCTCGAACGACGCGACAACCATCCGAGGAAAGAAAAGCGAGACCAGTCGGCCGGCGATGTTTGCTTGAGGCAGTGAAAGGATGACCACCTTGGGCTGCAAGCGTTTGATCTCGCGGGTGAGCTTCGGCAACGCGAGCAGCCAGTCCGACATCCGCATCGCCGCACTCTTGCGAAAGATCTCGACGGTCGCCCCGAGGGATTCCAGGTCCGCAACATAGGCGCCTTCACCCTCGATCAGAGAGACGATCCTGAGGTCGAACCCTGCGAACGCTCCCATCCTGGTCAGATGAACCAGCCCCTTCTCGGCGCCGCCCCTGTTGAACGCGTTGATCACGTAAAGGACGGTGGGTCTGCAAACGCTTTTCTCAGGGAGATCGGCCAATGTGAACCTTGCGCACGTCGACGTCGTGCATCCTCTTACCTTGGCATGGCGTGCGGTGACGCTGTGCATCTCCTGCCTACAACATGAAAGAGATGGTTTGAAGACCGCACCCGCTGACGGCTTTCGGCCGCTTTCGACACAATTGCGGCCCCACCGTCACGATCCGATCAAACTTTAAGGATAGGCACGACGTCTGAATCCGAGCATGCCCGATGGAGGGACGCCTTGGGGTTGCTGTCCTCGCGGAAGCCTGTGTTGTAATTCTGCACCATAGGCAGGATCAATCGCACCCCAGAACTTGTGTGAAGGCATTTTTACCAAGATTGCGCCCTTATGTTGAATAGAACCGAAGCCCTTGTCTGAGCGTAGTCGGTGGAGTGAGGCGTCTGAATGAAGGGGACACAGAGTACGCTGGCGTTCGGCGCGGTATTGACATGTCTCGCGCTGGCCGGCTGTGAGAGTCTTCCCCGTTCGGGCCCCGATCACAAGGCGATTGCCAGTCAGGCTCTCGTCTACGACAAGGGCGACGGAGCGAAGCCGTCGCTCAACTATGCACTGTTCGACCTCACGCCCAGGGTCCTTTCTTATTTCCCACAGCAGAAGCAGCAGACGTTCACTCGAGGATTCGGGCCGGACGGCGAGGCGCGCCGACGCTGCCTCTCGGGGTTGGCGACGTCGTCGAGGTGACGCTTTTCGAATTCGTCCGCCGGTGGGTTGTTCATCCCGGCGGAAGCGGGCAGCCGTCCCGGCAACTTCATCAGCCTGCCCCAACAGATGGTCGACTTGGATGGGACCATCACGATCCCCTATGCGGGTCGACTTGTGGCTGCGGGGCGGACGACTGCCCAGGTGCAGAGCGACATCATCGCCCGCTTGAAGGATCGTGCCATCGAGCCGCAGGTGGTCATCAATCTCGTCAGGAGCAGGTCGAGCGAGATCGCCGTCCTGGGCGACGTCAACTCGCCCAACAAGCTCGAGCTCAATCCCGGCGGCGAAAGGGTGCTCGACGTCCTCTCGCGGGCCGGCGGTATCAGCTCGCCCAACCGCGAGACCACGATCACGCTGCAGCGGAACGGGGCCACGGCCACGGTTCCGTTCGACCTGCTCCTCTCGACCCCGAGGGAGAACATCTACGTCTATCCCGGCGATGTCGTGTTCGCCAACCGCGACCGCCGCACCTTCCTTGCATTCGGCGCTTCCGGTCTGAATGGCCGGGTGGACTTCGAGGACTCCGACCTGACCCTGGCCGAGGCCGTGGCCAAAGCCGGCGGCCTGCTGGATTTCGCGGGCAGATCCCGGGCAGGTCTTCCTCTACCGGCTGGTGCCGCCGGAGACCATCTCGGGGCTGGGCGTGCCGGTGACGGCCAAATCGGGGAAGGGCTTCCCGGTCATCATCAGGGTGAACATGCGCGACCCGTCGACCTACTTCCTCGCCCAGCAATTCCCCATGGCGGACAAGGACATCCTCTATGTCTCCAACGCGGATTCGGTCGAGGTGGTCAAGTTCCTCGACATCATCAATTCCGTCACCTCGGGCACGGCTGGCCCGGTGGTCGATGCCGTCGCCATCTCGGAGGGCATCAAGGACCTGAACTGAGGTCCGAACCCCGGCCGCCGGACAGGCCTGTCCCGCGTTCAGCCAAGGTGGTCACACTCTTGTGGTGACCATCTTTCTGACACGTTCAAAGGTCACCTATTGACTGGCTTTTCGCATGTGCGAATGAGGGGTCAGAGCATCAAGCGGAGATCTCATTGCTGCAGTCTTCCCGTATGCACGACTTCGCCGGCGACTCGCCCGCAGGACGGTGACGAAGGCCCGGATCTCATCGACCTCGGATGGCTGCTCGCCGCGGCCAGGCGTCAGGCTTGGCTGATCGCCCTTGGGGCGGTCGCCGGCGTTGCGCTGGGGCTCGTCTATATCCTGAACGCGGTTCCGCTCTACACGGCTTCGGTGGACATCCTGATCGACAAGGGACGGTCGCAGTTCATAGACCAGTATGAGAGCTCTGGCGCGAGCGGTGCGCATCCAGGACGAGTTGGAGATTCTTAGCCAGGTCGAACTGATCAAATCCGAGCAGCTGGCCCGCGCGGTCGTGGAGAAGCTCAAGCTCACCGACGACGAGGAGTTCATGGAGGGCACGCCGAGCCTGGCGAGCTACGTGCTGGGCGGGGTCGGCGCGGCGATCGACTGGGTCCGCTCGCTGCTGTCGTCGAGCGCCGGAGGCATGCCGACGAAGGCACCTACGATGTCGTGGGCGAGGCGGCCGACACCTTGCGCGGCGGGGTCGATGTCGACCGCACCGGTCGCACCTACGTCTTGAGCGTCAGCTACACGGCGAAGTCTCCCGAGCTGGCCGTCGCGCATCGCTCAAGGCTATGGCGAAGCCTACCTCGATGACCAGCTGCAATCGAAATATGAAGCCACGCGCCGCGCCAGCGCCTGGCTGCAGGATCGTATCTCCGAGCTGAAGCAGCAGTCCTACGAGGCCGACCTTGCAGGTGCAGAAGTTCCGCAGCGATAACAATCTCATAGCCGCCGGCGGCCAGCTGGTGTCCGAACAGCAGCTCTCCGAGGTGAACACGCAGCTGGTGTCGGCGCAAGCCGCCACCGCGGAGGCGAAGGCCCGGCTGGACCAGATCGACAGCCTCATCAACAGCGGCAGAACCGACGCCGTGGTGAACCAGTCGCTGCAGAGCGCGACGATCAACAGTCTCCGCGAAAGGTATCTCGATGCGTCTCGGCTGAAGACCGAGATCCAGGCCAAGCTGGGGCCTAACCACGTCCAGGTGATTCGTCTCACCGAGCAGATGGCCGAGCTCGAGCGCCTGATCTTCGAGGAACTCCGACGCATCGCAAAGAGCTACAAGAGCGACTATCTCGTTGCGCTGAGCCGTCAGCAGTCGCTTCAGGACAGCATGTCCAAGATCGTCGGCGTGAATGCCAGCGCCAACACCACACAGGTCAAGCTCCGCGAGCTGGAGCGCGAATCGGCGACCTTCAAGCTTCTCTACGACACCTTCCTGCAACGCTACCAGGAAACGGTGCAGCAGCAATCGTTCCCGATCAGCAATGCGCGCATCATCACGCCGGCGAAGCCGCCGGACCGGGCGAGCTATCCCAGGACATCGAAGACGCTCGCTCTCTTCCTCGTCCTGGGCACGATGGCCAGCACGGGCCTCGCCGCCTTCCTCGAGTACCGGGATCGGTTCTTCCGCACCGGCGACCAGGTGAGGTCGGAAACGAAGGTCGAGTTCCTGGGGTTCCTTCCTTTCATCGAGCCTGGCAAGTCGAAGCCGGATGCGCTTTCGCGGGAAGGAGCCCGGCGACAGGCTCTGGCGTCACGGTTCGATCGCCGCGCATGTGCGGACGCACCCGCTTTCCTCGTTCGCCGAGACGCTGCGCAACGTGAAGGTCGCGGCCGACGCGGCCTTGCCGCAGCCCGAGGGCAAGGTGATCGGCGTGGTTTCCTGCTTGCCCTCCGAGGGCAAGACGACGGTCTCGTCCAACCTCGCCGTGCTGCTCGCCATGCAAGGCGCGAAGGTCGTGCTCATCGACGGCGATCTGCGCAACCCAGGCCTGACCCGGTCCCTCGACGTCCGTCCCACGGCAGGGCTCATCGAGGCGATCATCGACCCGACCCAGGAGGTGCCGGTGCTGCACGACGGCTCCGGCCGGCTGACGGTGTTGCCGACGGTGCTGGACCACCGCGTGTCGAACACCAGCGAGCTGCTCGTCTCGCCGCGAATGACGAGGCTGCTGAGCAGCTTGCGGGCGCAATGCGACTACATCGTCATCGACCTGCCGCCGATCGGGCCCGTCGTGGACGCCAAGGCATTCTCGCATCGCGTCGATGCGTTTCTGTTCGTCGTCGAGTGGGGAAAGACCTCGCGCCAGCTGTTGCGGCGGGTGATGCTCAACGTCCCGGCCTTCTATGACAAATGCCTCGGCGTGGTTCTCAACAAGTCCGACGAATCGAAGCTGACGCTTTACGAGTTGTCCGGGTCGCTCGACTATTATTCGACGCGCTACAAGTCGTATTATCGGGAATCCCAGGACGCTTGAGCGCTTCCGCTTTTCTCAAATCGCGGAAATTCCAGGCGCAGACCAGTCTCATCTCTTGCTGATTCTAGTCGCTGGGTGAGGCCTTGGTTTGGTCGAGGGCGTCGTGCCGGTCGGCCATGCCCAGCAGCCCGGTCTGTCGCGGCCACTCGAAATAGGTCGCGACGAGGTTGAAGCGTCTGGCGTCGCTCATCTCGGCCGTAAACCGATAGGTGCCATAGGGCGATCTGAGGCCCATCGGCCGTCTTTGCGACACCGCCTCCATGACGTCTTTAGGGATCGAGATGTCGGCAAAGGCTTCGAGCGCGTCAAACAGCTTCTGCGCCCGGTCGAGCACCGCCCCGTCGGCCGCCGCGTTCAGGAGGTTCAGCTTCAGGTGCAGGTTCTGGATCGTCCCGTCGGAAGATCCGCGGAGCATCAGGAAGAGGTTGCTCTCGTCGCTTCGATCGGAAGGTCCCCGTCGGGCGTGAAGCCCGACCGCATTCCCAGACGTCCTTGTCGAAGAGGGCAGCCATTTGCCAGCCGGAGGTCCTGAAGCCCGCTTCGGACAACGCCGCGCAGACGTCCTGCCCCCTGGCTCTGAGGCCACTGAACACCTGTGATACGCCCATCGGAGGAAACAGCTTGGCCTGCAGAAGCGGAGCTCTGCCGATCGAGCTTGTCGTCAGCTCGCTGGACGCGTCTTGCTGGATTCGACGGGCTGCGCCGACGCATCGGGCCGGGCGTCGACCGGAGCGAACCAGTCGAACGCGAAAGCGCCGGTGGCGAGAAGCGCGATCGCCGCCGCGGCCATGCCCCAGACCACCTTGTCCGGCAAGGCCGTCTCCCGGGCGCGCGGCTGGAACAGCTGAATTGCCTCGTCGTCGGCCCTGGAGCTCAGATCATCGCTCATGATCAGTTCTTATGCGTGAGGAGTTCCACAACGCAATGCAGGCGGCTGCCTCAACGCCGCGCCGAGGTCGATCAAGTCCGCTCAGGCGGCCTCGAGGAGCAGCGATCGATTGGCCTTGTACCACGTCACAAGTTCGTCGATCCCGGTTCTGAGCGGAGTTTGGGGAACAAAGCCCGTCAGCGCCTTCAAAAGGTCCGGGCTTGCGAAGGTGCAGACCATGTCTCCCATCTGCATGGGGAGCATCTTGCTGATCGCCAGGCGTCCGGTCGCCTGTTCAATAGTTTCGATGAAGTTCAGGAGACCGGACGATTGCCTGCCGCCAATGTTGACGACGCGGAACGGCGCCTGCCGGGACAGGGTATCCGCCGCGAGGGGCGTGTCGATTCGATTTGCTTCAGAGGGGGAGAGGCGCGACAGCCGAACGATCGCCTCCACCAGATCGTCGACATAGGTGAAGTCACGGCTCATCTGGCCGTGCCCGTAGACCTCGATCTCCTCGCCTTCCAGGATCGCCTTCACGAATTCAGCGGCGCCATGTCGGGGCGGCCCGAAGGACCGTAGACAGTGAAGAAGCGGAACGCCGTGACGGGAATCTTGTGAATGTGAGCGTAACTGTGGGCGATGACCTCCACCGCTTTCTTCGTTGCCGCGTAGAATGTCAGCGGCTCGTCCGTGTTGCTGGATTCGTAGAACGGAACGGTAGGGTTGGCGCCGTAGACGGAAGAGGTCGAGGCCATCATCAGGTGCCGGACCTGCGTCTCTTTCGCGAGTTCTAGAATGTTCCAAGAGCCTACCAGATTGGCATCGAGATAGGCCTTCGGATTTTCGAGGCTGTAGCGGACACCCGCTTGCGCTGCCAAATGAACGACGATGTCGGGCTCTGCGTCTCGCCATGCGGCGCTCAATTTGGGCTGATCCTCGAGCATCCCGACGACAGACGTGAAGGAGGAAAATCGCTCGAGCTCGGCAACGCGCGCCTGCTTCAGTCGCACGCTGTAGTATTGGGTCATGCCATCGAACCCGGTGACTTCATGGCCCTCGCGCAAGAGCCTGCGGGCGAGGTGAAAGCCAATGAAACCGGAAGTCCCGGTTATGAAAAAACGCATGATCTCTTCTTCCCTTTGGCAGCTGCGCCGAGTGCGTCGCGTCATACCGGCTTGATGCAGAGTCTGATCCGCCCGCGGCCTGGCGTGGGGTAAGGACGAAGCAAGAAAACGACCTCGGCTCGGATGCTGCCATAGGTTATGCTGCATTGCAACACACCGCTCAGAGCGTGCAGAGAGCTCAGAGCCTTTGCGGTTTAGTTCGCTCGCGCTGCCAATTGCCTCTCGAACCAATCCAGGGTGAGCGCGATGCCCTCTTCGTACTCGGTGCGGCAGATCCAGCCAGGCAAAAGGTGCTTTGCGAGGGTGAGGTCCGGGCAGCGGTTGGTCGGATCGTGGGGCACCGGCGGGTGAAACTCGATGCGCGTGCCCGGCACGAGCCCGGCGACATAATTGGCCACTTCGATCACGGAAACTTCTCGCGCGTTGCCAATGTTGACCGGACCGACATAGTCGAAACGGTCGCGCCAGAAGAGCCGGGCCAGTCCTTCCACGATGTCGTCCACGAAGCCCCAGCTGCGGGTCTGGTTCCCGTCTCCATAGATGGTGATCGGGCGCCCCGTCAGCGCCTGGGTGATGAAGTTGGACACGGCGCGTCCGTCGTCGGGCCGTGTCCGCGGGCCGTAGACGTTGAAGAGCCGCGTTACCCGCACGTCCATGCCGTGCACGCGGTTGCATTCGAAGAGGAACGCCTCCGTGCAACGCTTCGATTTGTCGTAGGACGACCGCGGTCCCGTGCAGTCCACGGATCCTCGATAGCTCTCCGGCTGCGGGGTCACGAGCGGGTCGCCATAGACCTCGGATGTCGAGGCGTAGCAGAACCGTCCGTCCGGCTTCAGCAACTCGCGCAACCGGAATGCGCCGATGATGTTTGCCGAGATGGTCCGGCTCGGATCCGCCGAATACCAGTTCGGCGAGGCGGGCGACGCGAAATGATAGACCTCGTCGAACAGGAGGTCGGTGCGGAAGGCCTCGATATCGCTATGCACGAACACGGTGCGCGAATTGGCGAGGTAGGCTTCGTTGTCCCTGGTTCCCGTCCACAGATTGTCGACGACGAAAACCTTTTCCAGGTCGTTGCGGCCGAGCAGGGCGTTGGTGAGGTGCGACCCGAGGAAACCCAGCCCTCCGGCGACGAGGACGGTCTTCATATCGCGCTCTTCCTCCCGCCGGCCGGTCGCCCGGCCTGGGCCTCGCGCAGCAGCCTGCGCCGGGCGAGCTGCCCGTAGAGAAAGAGCCAGAATCGCGTCGGAACGCCCGGGAGGACGCGGCGCACGTCGGCCGGGTCCAGCCGCGAGAAATGCAGGAGCTTGTCGCGCGGAACCGCGCCGGCGAGCCGTGCCTTCAATCGCGTGAACAATCGAACGGCAACCAGGCTCGGCACGAAGAACGGCAACAGGGGATTGCTCCGGCTGAAGCGAACAAACTCCGAGACCGCTTTGCTCCGCTGCCCCATCTTGGCGTATTCCAGCACCAATCGACCTTTCATTCGCGCTTGCGGCCACCAGAAAAGCGGCCGCGGCAGAGCGGGCGCATAGCTTTCAATCTCGCGCATGGCCTCGAGGCCCGAGCGGCGCATGCTGAAGAGGTCGGAGGACATGTTTTCGTCCGTTGTCCTATAGCCCACCAGGTGCAAGGGAACGCAGGCGAACTTATTTCGATAAGCAACTTTCAGTTGGAAAAGCCAATCTTCACAGCCTTGGCCTCCTCGCGACTTAAGTTCGGAAGAATACCCGCCGATATCGCGGGCAATTTTTGTCCGAACCGTGATGCTACTACCATTGCCGATAAAATTGAAACAGAGATGGGGTTCAAAGACATTGCCTTGAATATCGACGTAGATACTTGAGGTGATTATCCGGTCTCTGTCGTCGATCAGAACGGAGGGCGAGTAGACGAGCGCGACACCAGGCGATTCGTCAAACGCCTGCAGATGGAGCTCCAAGCGCTTCGGGTGCCACAGGTCGTCGGCATCCAGCGGTGCCACGAATTCGGACCTGGCAGCGGCGATCCCCGCATTGCGTGCTTTGGCGACGCCTCCGTTGACCTGCTCGACTAGCAAGATCCGCGGATCGTCCTGCTGGAACTCGCGGACGATCCGCGCTGTGTCGTCGGTCGACCCGTCGTCGACCACGATGATCTCCAGATCTCTAACGCTTTGTTCCTGAACGGATTTCAGTGTACGGCCAATCCAACGCGCTGCGTTGTAGGCGGGTATGACCACCGAAACTCGGATCTCGCGAGAGGCATTTCCGTCTCCGCTCGGGGGATCATCGGGGCGATGCGGAGGCATTCGAAAGGAACTCGCGTGACGCTCGATGAATGGAATCAGCAGGCGATCATAGAGGCGGGCGATATCGGGAACGAGCTATTCGGTAGAGGTAGGCCGTTGCTCCATCGGAGTGCTGTCCGGCGCTCGCGGAAAGGCGTGCGGTGTGTCGCGTTCATTTGCGTGCCCGAACCGCGACGATGACCGGGAAGGCGTCGTCGACGAGGTCCAACTTGCGGCAATCGATTTCTTCCTGGGCCAGGCCCTGCAGGAAGGCGGTTGCGGCGAAGATGTTGCCGTGCGCTTCGACCCGCGTGTTTGTGGCGCCAAACACCTCTCCGACCAGCCGTTCCGCGGCAATCCTGGTCAGCGACCAGTACCAGGATTTTCCCCACTCGCCCCGGTCGATGGGCGAAATGCCCGGCACCGTCAGCAGCAGGGTCCCTCCCGGCGCGAGCGCGCCGTGCATGGTTTTCAGCGCCGCCTTCATGTCGTAGACCAGATGCAGGGTCTGCGTGACCACGAGGCAGTCATAGGTGGCGGGTTCGAGGAGCGTGTCGTCGGAAAAATCGCCGACCACCGTGGCCGCCGGATTGCCCGCATGAGCATGCAGGATGTCCTGGCGCTGCACCCTCGCTCCGCCATATTTGCGGGAGTATTCGTCGTCTCCCACCTCCAGCACGCGTCCGCGAATGTCGGCCTGATTGCGTCGAAGAAACCCCTCGATGTAGTAGCGGTCGATCGGCGAGCCGCGGTCATGGCCGAAATCAAGGCTGACCGGCACTGCCGTGCCGAGGTCGCCAAGGTTGACGCTGCCCACGGGGGGCGGGCTGTGCCTGCCACTCAAGGTGCGCAGGAGATGGAGCGCGTTCGGCGAGAGCTGGGCCTTGGCGAAGCCTCTTAGACGCCCTGATACCTTCTGAATGGCCTCGCGCATTCCATCCATGCTCTGTCCGTTTGCATTCGATTCGAATGCGTCCGGACTTCTCCGATGCAGTTCCGAGGGACGGTCGGGGCGAGCAAATCATGGCGAAAGTGAGGCCCGACCAGGCTTGCGACCTTCGCTCAAACGTCACGTGCAATCCGCGCACGCTTCGAATATGCACGGCGAGGCATATGGACTCGTGACCGTCTGAGGACTGATGAACTCGCAACGAGGAAACATGAATTCGGTGGTCTATCGCTGGGTCTTCGAGGCGCTTCGACGGTATCCAGCGCGTTCGGCAGCACTCTTTGTTCTGAGCATTCTGACTTCCTTGGCCGATGGCGTGAGCATCAGCCTTCTTATTCCTTTCCTGGCGGTCCTGTTCGGCGGTACGTCTTTTGGCGCCGTCGGAAACGGCTGGCTTTCCAGCCTGCTCGAGGGGATCTCCAGCCTGGCAGGCAAGGGGAACGAGATCTACCTGCTCACGGCGGCCATTCTCGCCATGGTGTGTCTGCGGTCCGTGCTGGCCTTCGTCCAGCAGATCCTCGAGAGCCGCATGAGCGCCGAGCTCAGCCATTCCGTGCGGGCAAGGATCCACGAAAACCTGCTTGCCGTCGACTACGAGTACATCTGCATCAACGACAACGGGCAGCTTCTCAACACGCTCGATTCCGACACCTGGCGCACGATCGAGGCGATCACGACGGTGCTCGCCATGTTCACCAACGTCTCCATGGTCCTCGTGTTCACGGTGATCCTGTTGGCGATTTCGTGGGAGCTGACGATCCTGGTCGGGGTGCTGGTGGTCGCGATCTCGCTGCTCCTGCGCGTCTTCGATACCAGGGCGAAAGCAGCAAGCCGCGTCATGGTCAACGCGAGCGAAGCTCTGTCGGCGCATGCCGTACAGCTCTTCGACGCAATGCGGATGATCAGAGCCTTCGGAGGCGAGCAAAGCACGCAGGACGACTACACGAAGGCGTCGAGGCGGATGATGAACGTTTCCGTCTACATGGACAGGATCAGCGGGTTGGCCGGCCTGACCCAAGGGATACTCTACGCGGTCGTCTTCGTCGTCGTGATCTTCTCTGCGCTGTGGCTCGGGATCGGCCAGGCAGCGTTGATTGCCTACCTGGCGCTGCTGCGTCGCATGCAGCCCTATATCCAGGCGCTCGACGAAGCGCGCCTGAATCTCGCTTCGCTCTCTGCCTCCGTCAACGCGGTCTCGGAGCTTCTCTCCCTGCGTCCCTGGGCGGCCGATGCGGTCGGTGGCCAGACGCTTGCGGAACTGAAGGAGGGCGTCCGCTTCGAGCATGTCACCTTCGCGTATCGCGGGAAGGACCAGGAAATCCGCAACGCCGTCGAGGACATTAGCCTGACGATCCCGGTCGGCAAGACGACCGCCATCGTAGGCTTGTCCGGAGCCGGCAAGAGCACGCTGATCAACCTTCTCTTTCGCTTCCACGACCCGTTTGAAGGGCGCATCACCGTCGATGGCGTGCCGCTGACGAAAATCGACCTGTCATGGTGGCGTCGGCAGCTAGCCATCGCCGGGCAGGATGCAGACCTCATCAACGGGACCATTCGCGAAAATATCGCCTATGGCCTGCCCGACATCTCGCCCGATGCGATCCTCGAAGCCGCCAGGAAGGCCTGTGCCGACGGTTTCATCTCCGAGCTGCCCAAGGGCTACGAGACCCGCGTCGGAGAGCGAGGCGTGCTCCTTTCGGCCGGCCAGCGGCAGCGGATCGGCTTGGCCCGGGCCTTGGTGAGGGATGGAGGGATCCTGGTGCTGGACGAGGCGACCAATGCCATCGACAGCATGACCGAAGCCGAAGTCATGGAGTCGCTGGAGGCGCTGCATGGTCGAACGGTCGTCGTCATCGCGCACCGGCTCAGCACGACGCGGATGGCAGATCAGACGATCGTTCTGGCGAATGGTCGGGTGGTCGAAGCTGGGACGCCGGCCGAACTCTACGCGCAGGACGGCCTGTTCTCGAAGATGGTCAAGCTGCAGGAGCTCACCCACATCGTCGGGGGAACCGACTACACCTGAGGCGCCCGGACGGTCAGGTCTCGATCCTGCCCGAGGCTCGGCGGTAGAGCGATTTGAGCTGGTTGTACTGGTTCCTCGGCAGCACTTTGCGGACCGCCTGCCGCGAGACCCTGCCGGCCGCCCTGATGAACTTCCAGGTTCGCGGAAACCGGTAACGGCCGGCCTGGCGGCGCAGTTCCCGCCAGATCACCGGATCGGCGACGCGGTGCTCCTTGCAATAGCGGAGCATCCACTTGAGGTAGCGCAAGCGCGCGGGATGCAGATCTTCGGGGTGGTATTCGCCCGTCTCGATGGCGCGATAACAGCAGGATTCGGTGTGCTGTCGGTAGCGGTCGAGGACGCGGTCTGTCACCACCACCGGGTTCCAGAGCGCCATCTTGGACAGGAACACCTGGTCCTCGTAGAGGCCGCGAAAACTCGGCTCGAAGCCGCCGATGCGCTCATAGGCGTCTCGGCGCACCAGAAGGCTGCAAATGCCCGGCAGGCACGCGCCGGCGCTGAGCAGAAACTCGCGGAGCGGGACGGGAGGCTCGACAAGCGTGTGGACAGGCATGTCCAGATGACCCTCGAAGTCCGCTTGTCCCGGCACCGGGGGCTCCATGCCGCGCTCCTCGGCCCAGGAGTACCAATAGAGGGTCGGCCCGTAGATCATCCCTGCCTGGGGGAAGGCCTTTGCCATGCCGACGAAATGCTCCAGCCTGTCGGCAAGCCAGACGTCGTCTGAATCGAGGAATGAGATGTAGGTCCCGCTTCCGACGGCGACGCCGAGGTTGCGCGACGCACTCATGCCCTGGTTCTCGTGCCCTGGGTGCTCCACATAGCGGATCTTGTCGGGAAGCCGTTCGGCATATCCTTTGGCGATTGCTGTGCTGCGGTCCGTGGAGCCGTCGTCGACCAGGACTAGCTCCCAATCGCCGAATGTCTGCGCCAGCACGCTATCGATCGCCTCTTCGATATAGGTCTCGGCGTTCAGGAAGATCATCACGACGGTGACCGTCGGCTTGGGGGATTGGGTTGGCATGCTTCAATCCGCGCCTGGTCGAACGTCCTGGTGCAGCTTGCGAATAAAGGCCGGACCGTCGTCGTCCATAACCTGCAGGCGGGGCAGAGCGTGGCGCGCGCTGAACGCCGTGGCCGCCGCCGGCCTGCTGGTGCAGGCGATGGCAAACCCCGCCTCGCGGACGATTGCGAGCGAGACGTCGTTGAAGCGCCCATAGGGGTAGGAGAAGAACCGCACGGGCTTGCCGATGATACCTTCGAGGGCCTGCTTGGACCCGGCGATCTCCGCATGCTGGTCGGTGGGGTCGAGGTCGGTTAGCGAGGCATGGCTCATCGTGTGCGCGCCGATCTCGATAAGCGGATGCGCGGCGAGCCGCGCGACGTCGTCGGCGGCGATCGGCAAGCGTTCGGGGTCGGGTGCGCTGGCAACGCCGGCGAGCGAGACGAGTTCGTCGAGGATGCGCCGTCGCGCGTCGTCTCTCATGACGACAAGGCGCGTCCACAGCTCCAGGAAGAGCCGCTGACGCTGCGTCCTCGGCGGCTCGTCGTCGGCCCGCCAGGCAGGGGTGGGGGCGTCACCCTCACCCTTTCCGTCGGCGGGGTCGCTGAGCGGGAAAGTCTCCGGTCCGCGGCCGAGGTCGATGACCAGCGGGTCCACCAAGGCGCTCTCGGCAAGGATGCAGCGGGCGAGCGTATCCCACCAGAACTCCCGCCCGGAGCCGAGGACGTCGCTCACCACGAAGATCGTGGCGGGCACGTCGTGGCGTTCCAGCACCGGCAGCGCCTGCGAGACGTTGTCGCGATAGCCGTCGTCGAACGTCAGAGCGAGCCGCGGAGAGCCGCGGGAGCTTCCGAGACGCTTCATGTAGTGATCGAGCGCGACGCCGCTGCCGGCCGACCGGATCGCCGCAACCTGCTGGTCGAAGTTCGGCGGGCTGACGCACAGCGCCCATGGATCGAGCACTTCGTCGGCGACCCGATGGTACATGAGGATCCCCGAAGCCCGTCCGATCGAATAGGCCATACGCTTTGCGGCCATTCGGAAGCTTGCGGGAAGTCGCGCTGCGGTCATGCCGTGGATTCTCTCTTCTCCACGAAGAACAACGTTTCAGTGCCGTATTCGGTCTTTGACTCGATGACTTGTTCGGTCACCTGGAGCCCAGCGAAATACCCCAGGACCTCAGCTTTGACCAGCGATAGATCGGGGATGCCTTCCTGCTCGTAGAGCTTTCTTTCATCTTCCTGGAAAGGCGTGAAGACGATCAGCACCATCCTGTAGCGGAAGGAATCGACCGCATTGCGCAGGATCGCCCGCCACCCCCAATTGTGCTCCAGCACGTGCCGCATGAAGATGCAGTCGGTGACGGAGTGGTAGTCCTGCAGGTCCGCCTTCACGTCGCAAAAGTCGCTTTGGCTGCCATCGATGCCGATATAGGGGCTCGCGGCGACGAACCTCTTCGCATAGGCGGTGCCGCATCCCCAGTCTTCGATGGTGCCGTGGCCGTCTAGGAATGCCATGCCGAGCCGGTAGCTCCGGTCCTCGTCATAGGCGAACTGCTCCTGGTCACGGTAGTCCCAGCGGTCTGCCATCGGCACCTTGAAGTCGCCGGCGGGCTTGGTCGCCTTCAAGGTGATGGTGACCGGATACTCCCGGTCGACCGCATCGAGCTCTTCGCGCGTCAACTCGCTGTCCGCCAGGCCCTGCAGGAAGGCGGTTGCCGAAAGCACGTTCCCGAAGCTCTGGACGTCCACCGATCCGGGCGGGAAGACCTCCAGCCCCAGCCTCCTCGCAGAGGCCGTCGAAAGGGCCCAGAACCAGGTGTCGTTCCAGTCCTCGTCGCTGATCTGGGTGATCCCCGGCACGGTGCAGAGCACGACGCCGCCGGGCTTGAGGATGCGATAGATGGTTTTGACCGCCGCCTTCATATCGTAGATGAGGTGAAGCGTCTGGGTCACGACGACGCAGTCGAAGGCATTGCTGGGCAAGCTCTGGCCGGCGGCAAGGTCGTCGACGAAGGTGGTGCCTTCGATCCCCTCGAGCACGTGGAGCACGTCGCTTTGCGTCACCTCCTTGCCGAATTTGAGCGTGTAGGTGTTCTCGCCGATCTCCAGCACCCGTCCCTTGATCGAGCTGCCTTCCGATTCCAGGAAGCTTTCGATGTAGTACCGGTCGATCGGCCGGCCGCGGTCGTAGCCATAGGAGCGGCTGATCGGTTCCAGTCGGCGCAGGTCGCCGAACCGCACGTCCCCGACGTCCGGCACATAGCCGCTGCGGCGGCGCAGGCGCTTGACGAAGAGATACACCGATGGCGCCACCGATCTGGCGACCGCCTTGGTCGTGGCCATCAGCGACTTCCGGCCGTTGTCCATCCGCCAATCCTCTGGACTGCGCCGGGCAGCGGCGTGCTGCCGTCCGCTGTCGAAGCGCTGGTGTGCTTGGCGCTAGATAAGCGCGTCGCGTGATTGCCCGTCAACGCTCGGGTCAGAGGTGCGCAGGCGTTGGGCACTTCTGGCCTTCCATGCGAAGACAGTCAATCGATCTCGCTGGGCGACGTCGTCACGCCTTCATATTGACGCAGCACACATGCTATCCAACTGTCGGTCTGTGATCCCTAATACGGGCTCATGAGGCTGCTGAGTTGAAGCTGCAAGGGAATGATCGCTTGATCGTTATGATTGTATGCCACTATGACGATACAAACGACATGGGAGGCCTGGAAAAGCAGGCCACGCAGCTATCCGAGGAACTCCATCGCCGCGGTGAGGACATCGTCGTGCTGGGAAGCACGCGGGCGATCGGACGAACGGGGTGGAAGACCGAACGCGGCGTTCCCGTTAAGCTCTTCTGGACATATGCGAGCCCTCAGGTTTCGGGGCGGTATCTTCCGGCGGCTCTCCTATGGGCGATCCAGCTGCTCGCATGGGTCGTTCTCAATCGACGCCGGATCCAGCTCATTCACTGCCATCAGATCAGGATTCATGCGTTCGTCGCAGCGATCGCGTCGAAATTCTTCGGCATACCGTCGATCCTGAAGTCGGGGGTCGGTGGGCCCGGCGCGGATATCGCGGTCATCGGCAGCAGGAAGTATTTCGGAAGCGCGGGTCGTCGATTCGTCGTCCGGAACGCCACGAGCTTTGTATCGACGACCGAGAGCATTGCCGACGACCTGCGCGCTCACGGCGTCGATCCTGAAAAAATTGCCGTCATCCCGAACGGAGTTTCGAATGTCGCTTGCCACAAATCTCGCGTGCCGGATGTCGCGCGCACTCGGCGCTGCGTGTTCCTGGGGCGACTTGCATCCGACAAGAACCCGCTTCCTCTCGCCGAAGCCGCGGTTCAGTGTCACCCGACGCTTGATATGACGCTCGACATATACGGCAAAGGCCCAGAAACGGGTCGCCTCACAGCCTTCTTGACCGAACACGCCGATAGCGGCGTGGCGTTTCGCGGGTATGCTGCAGACACGTCAGAGATTCTCCCGGATTATGGGTGGCTCATACTGCCATCAGACGCAGAGGGACTTTCCAATGCAATGATAGAGGCGATGTTCCAAGGCGTGGTCCCGCTGGCGACCCAGGTGAGCGGTTGTGTCGACCACATCAAGCCCGGCGTCACCGGGTTCTTCCTGCGCGGGGTCGACACGCGATCGATCGTGGCGGGTTTGGAAGCCATTGCTGGCGTCGACTTGGAGCACTGGCGCACCATGTCGGAAACGGTGAAGGCTTATGCCGCAAGGAATTTCGGGATGGACGCGGTCGGTGACCGCTACATCGCGCTCTACCGGCAGTTGACGGGGCTCGTGCGATGAAGGTCGTCATTGCCGCCTACACGTTCCTGCCCGTCGTCGGAGGTGTGTCGACCACCATCGCAATCCTCGCCCGCGCCTTCGCCGACGCCGGCAATGCGGTGACGGTCGTCACTCTCAGCGATGGCCCGACCGAGGGCTACGGCTACCAAGTGATCAGGTGCCCTGGTCCAGCCTGCCTTCTTCGCGCCTACAGAAATGCCGACCTGGTCGTTCTGTCCAATTTGTCGGTGAGGCTGTTTTATCCGCTCCTGTTCCTGCGTCGCAGCTTCGCACTTCAGCATCACTCCGAAAGCGCCTTCAGCCTGGGCTACTCGCCTTTAGACCTGTTGAGGCGAGTGATCCGGTCGCGCGCCACGCACTTCGTGACCAGCGAATACATCGGCCAGAAGAGCGGTCTCGGCAGCTATGTGGTGACGCGCCCATACCCCGATTCCGAGAACATCAACAGCGCCATCATCCAGCCCCTTCAGGCACGGAACCATGCCTTGTTCGTCGGCCGGGTCGAGCCGGAAAAGGGCATCATATGGCTGTGCGAGCGCTGGTCGCGCGTGAGCGAGATTCTTGGCCTAGCGACGCTGCGAATTGTCGGCTCGGGGTCCGCCGTCGCGGTCATCGAACAGGGCATTCGCGACGGACGGTGGTCCAATATCGAGCTCGTGGGCCCTTTGGACCGGCCCGAGACGGCGAAGGAGATGGGACGCGCGGCGTGCGTATTCGTCCCCTCGCTCTGGCAGGAGCCGTTCGGCGCCGTTGCGCTGGAAGCCTTGGCGGCCGGCGCGATCGTCATATCGAGCGATCGCGGCGGTTTGAAAGAGGCCGGCGCGTCGCTGGCGCTCTACTACGACCCCGATGACGAGGACGCGTTTATCGACGCTGTCAAAGCTGCGCGCGCGCTGCTGCTCGAGCACGCTGCCGATCCGCAGGCCCGCGCGCACTACCTGCTGGAGATCGAGCAGCATGTCGACATGTTCAGGCCGTCGAGGACGGTCGACGCGATCATCGACGAGATGGCCGGGAACGAGCGCCGGCGCGCGTAGATCGCCTCGGACGCTCCCTAGTCGACGCCCTCGCTCAGCTCGGCGGCCAGCTCGGCGGCGGTATCCAAGTCTCGGGCCAGACGGAAACGGCTCGTCTTTGTCCAGGCATCGATAAAGGTGGTGATCTTCCCGTAGCTGTTGTCCAGCACGACATGAGGGATGTCCAAGAGGATACATAGAATATGGGCATGCAGTCGGTCAGTAACGACGATCTTGCCTCTCGAAAGAGTAGAGACGCCGTTGTTCACGCGCTTCCTGGCTAGGCGATCAAACACCACGTGGGACAGTTGGGGAAATCTCGCCAGTCGGAGAGATGCTCTGTCCACCTTCCCCTTCAGGCGAGCAACCACAGTTCGATTCCGCCCCTCGGGCGGCCAGTCCACGACGAGTGCCGGTTGCGGGAATTTGGACGCCAGGACCTCTCCTGCGATGCGGCTCTCGTGATCGCTCCGGATCAGGCACAGCGTTTTCTGCTCTGGCGCTCGATTTCGCGGGAGGCTGCCAATCATGAATGCCATGTCTGGAACCAGCTCGATCTTGCAGGTGAAGTTCTCCCTGGCAACGGCTTCGCTGGCTCTGTCTCGAACCATGAGCGTAAAGTCAGGGTGCCGATTTACCGTGTCAGCCGCTCGACGCAAATTCTCGACATCCTGGAAAAAGATGCTCTGCGGCAGTTGCACGATCTTTTTTTGCGGAAAGGCTTTGAGAACTGCCTCCCTGAAGTGCTGGTGCTTGGGCCAAAGGTCGCCAAAATTTCCACCGCCATGCAGGAACAAAAGATCCACGCCTGCCAGTCGCGCAACTCTATCGATGTCTGCTGGATAGGCTTCGGTCACCAATGCAGGAGGGCGGCCGAAATATTCGTTGAGCAGTATGCTCTCGCCAACGAAGATCGCGCTATCGCCAACGTTTGCATGGTTCGGAAAATCCAACACGGCATACGTTGCTCGCCGGTCTGGCGCGGCCGACTGCAGGCCGCCTCGAAGCTTGCTCTGCAACGTTTCTATGAGAGTGTCTTGCATGCTTTTGTGAAGAGCTTGGTTCATGCGACGCTGCGTGCATCCGATTGGAAGAAGCGATAGGCCTCGGCAATGCCATCCCGCAGCCCGATGCGGGGTTGCCACCCGAGCGCGCGGAGCTTGTCGGCGCTCATCAACTTGCGCGGCGTGCCGTCCGGCTTGGTCGTGTCGTTCGCAATCGTGCCGCGGAAACCAACGATGTCGCAGACCAATTCGGCAAGCTCGCGGATTGTCATGTCTTCCCCGGATCCGATGTTGATCGGACCGGGGCCCGAGTAGACTTTCATCAGGTGAACGCAGGCATCGGCACAATCGTCGACGTGGAGAAATTCCCGTCGAGGCGTTCCGGTGCCCCATATCACCAGTTCGCGGTCGCCGCGCAGCTTGGCTTCGTGCGCCTTGCGTATGAGGGCCGGCAAGACGTGGCTGGATTGGAGATCGAAGTTGTCGCCTGGGCCGTACAGGTTGGTCGGCATCGCCGAAATGAAATCGCAGCCATGCTGGCGCCGGTAGGCCTGGACGAGCTTGATGCCGGCGATCTTCGCGATGGCGTACCATTCGTTCGTCGGCTCGAGCGGACCGGTCAGCAAGGCATCTTCATCGATCGGCTGGGCGGCCATCTTCGGGATAGATGCAGCTCGATCCCAGGAACAGCAGCTTCTCCACGGCCGTTCGATGGGCCGCCGCGATGACGTTGGCCTCGATCATCAAGTTGTCGTAGAGAAAATCGGCCGGATAGGTCTCGTTGGCCAGTATGCCGCCGACTTTCGCCGCAGCGAGAAAGATCACTCGCGGCCGGTGCTGTCGAAATCCAGGCGTCGACCATCTGCCTGATCTGTCAAGTCGACGCTCGTCCCGGCTGGCCACGATCACTTCGCAACCCTCCGAAGCGAGACGGCGCACGATGGCCGAACCCACCATGCCGCGGTGGCCGGCGACCCAAACGCGCTTGCCCGTCAAGCTGAAAGGAACATTGGAGGTCTCAGGCATTTTCGATCGTCTCCGAAACAGACGGTTCGTCAGGATCCTTTTCCGATCGGTCCCGCCGCCATGACTTTCAAGTCTTCTCGCACCATTTCCTTGACCAGTTGGTCCAGCGTGATTTCGTGTCGTCCATCCCAGCCTGTCCCGGGCCTTGCTCGGGTCGCCCATGCAGCAGCTCGACCTCGGTCGGGCGGAAGTAGCGCGGGTCGATCTCGACCAATGTCTTGCCGGTGCGCGGCACGAATACCCTTCTCGTCGATCCCCTCGCCCTCCCAAACGCAGCTCGACGCCGGTCTCGGCAAACGACTTCTCGACAAAGGACGCACCGTGTGCGTCTCGCCGGTGGCCAAGACATAGTCGTCCGGGCTCGTCCTGCTGCAGCATGAGCCACATGCCCTTCACGTATTCGCTGCGCGTGGCCCCAGTCTCGCTTGGCATTCAAGTTGCCGAGATAAAGCTTGTCCTGGCGGCCGAGCTTGAATCGCGGCGACGGCGCGCGTGATCTTGCGAGTGACAAACGTTTCGCCGCGGATCGGACTTTCATGGTTGAATAGGATGCCGTTCGACGCGTGCATTCCGTAGGCTTCGCGGTAGTTCACGGTGATCCAATAGGCATAAAGCTTGGCCGCGGCGTATGGGACTACGCGGATAGAACGGCGTTTTCTCACGTCTGCGGCACCTCCTGCACCTTGCCGTACAGCTCGGACGTCGAGGCCTGATAGAAGCGTGTCTTGTCGTCGAGCCCGAGAAGGCGGATCGCTTCGAGCAGCCGAAGCGTGCCGAGCGCATCGGCATTTGCCGTGTATTCCGGCGTCTCGAAGCTGACCTGAACGTGGGACTGCGCAGCCAGATTGTAGATCTCGTCGGGCTGGGTCTCTTGAACGATGCGGATGAGGTTGGTCGCATCGGTCATGTCGCCATAATGCAGGATGAACTGCGGGATTGTCGTCGTGCGGGTCCTGGTAGAGATGCTCGATCCGCCCGGTGTTGAAAGATGAAGAGCGGCGCTTGATGCCATGAACTTCGTAGCCCTTTGCCAGCAGCAGTTCCGCCAAGTATGCGCCGTCCTGGCCGGTGACGCCGGTGATGAGGGCAACCTTGCGATCACGGTTCATTTCTAGAGTCCCTCTTTTCAGCTTGCTTGCGTCGCGCATAGTCGCGGATCGTCGCGAGGATCCTCATGACCTCCGTCTCTGGGCCTTTTGGGTAGCCCATGATCGCCCACAGGCCGAGCGTGGTCGCGACGTAGGACGCTACGCCGACAGGTACCATGACGGCGATTTTCACGAAACTGTGGAAAGGATCGAACGATGTCGGCAATTCGGCACCGACCAACAGGACGATCACAGCCATGCTCAGAGTGCTGGCGAAAATCCTGAAGTTTGGCCGCATTTGTTCCAGGAAGGAGACGCCCGTGACGCGCGAGACGACGTTGGCGCCGAGAAACAGACCGGTCGTGCCGGCCACCGCCCGGGCGTAGACGACGCCCATCAATCCGCCGAGATACATCCCGACGATCAGCATCGGGACGCGGTACAGAAAAGCCTGAACGTCGCGTCGGAAGAGCAGATTGGTTTCGCCGGCAGCCATGGCCAGGGGCTGATTGAGAGTGACCACCGTCTGAAAGCCAAACACGCATGACAACACTTGGATGATCGGAACTACGGGCATCCATTTCTCGCCCATCGCCAGTCTGACCAGCGGATCGGCGACAAGGGCCATGCCGACACCAACCGGCAGAGAGATGGAGGTCACGAGGGTCTGCGCGGCCTGGTAGGCGCTGGCCAGTCGATCTTTCTGGTCGGCGACTTTGGCAAACGCCGGGAACAATGTCTGGGTCAGCGGCGCCGTCGCCTGCTGCGAAGGGATCACCGCGAGATTGTTGCCAACCGTATAGAATCCAAGTTGGGTCTTGCCGAGGAACTTGCCGATCATCAGCTGGTCGAAGTTCCAATTGATGGTGTTGATGATGCGAGAAAAGCTTAGCCACATCGAAAACGAAAATAGTTCTCGCACGTGTTTGAGTTTCAACTGCGGGCGGAACGGAAGAACGGTGTAGGAAAGCAGCACGCCGACCAGTTGACCAGCAACCGTGCCTATGAGAAGCGCCCAATAGGTTCGATAGGCCAAGGCGATCCCCACCGCCACGAGGAAGCTGACGACCCGTTGCGAAATCTGGAGCATGAATTGCTGCCAGAAGACCAGGTCGCGCGTCATCATGATCGCTCGCGGGTTCTCCAAGCCGCCGAGCAGGCAGCCAATGCTCAGCACGTACATCACATTCGTCAGGCGCGGGTCGTCGTAGATGATCGAGACCGGGGTGCCGGCTGCGGCGAACAACACGGCAACGATCGCGGCGCGAGCCAGGTTGAGTGTCCATACGGTATGGAAATGGTCCCGTGTCGGATCGCGGTGCTGGATGAGGGCTTCCGAGAGCGAGATGCTGGTTATCGAGTTGACCATGTTCAGCATGGTCGTCCCCAAGGCGACAAGGCCGAAGTCGGCGGGTACCAGCAGCCGCGCCAAGAAAAGGATGCTGACGAATCCGAGCAGACTCGTGCCCAGCCGCGCGGCGGTAAGCCACATTGCTCCCACGAAAAGCTTCGGACGGACATTCATGACGATGCGCTCGACTGCTCCTTGGTAGACAATGCGCAACCGGCGACGCGCCGAGAGCCGGACGCCGTAGATCTCGATCCTGCAAGCTTGGTCATCTTGTCAGCCAATCTGGTCCCTCAGCCGAGCATTTCGTGAAGGGCGGCTTGGAAGACTGTCGGATCGACGACGAAGTCGAACGGACTCGGACCGAACGTGCCGGGCGCGCGCGAACCGAGGCTTTGCCCGACGATGTAGCTGTAGTCGGCGTCGGCCGCCTCTGCGATGGTATAGAAGTATGGCCAAACATGGTCGGAAGGAATCAGCTCCAAGACCTTCGTGCCTGCTTGGCAAAAAGCCAGGTTCGTCAATCCAGCGCCGTGCGCTCCGACCACGACCGCAGCTTCGGCGAAGTAGCGGACTTCGTCCGCCACGGCCCTGAAATCGTAGATCTCGAAACCGAAGCTCTGAAGGATCGGCATCAACTCCGCTTCGTTGCTTACTTTGCGAGGTCCCACTCTTGGCACATAGACCTTGCGGTGAGGGGCAGCTGAGGGTCCCACCACGTTCCGGGCGAAGAATTCGACCAGCCATCGGCCGTAGTTGCGCGCGGAACCTGGGAACGATGTCCCGAGTATTTTGTCGGCCGAGACTGAACCAGGCCCGGCCCAGATGCACTTGTCGAGCGGAACGCCGAGCCTTTCCATCAGGTTTCTTGCGGTCCGCGAACCCGGCTCGGGAATGTAGACATGATCGATGTCATCCCACGATCGCCCGGCAAGTTTGAACAAGGCGACGCGACCGAGACAATCGAGAACGAAGTGCCCGTAGTTCCCTTCCGCAAAATCCGAGGCAAAAGAGGCGCAGACACCGTCGAGCCGCCGCGTCGTGCCGTATTGGATCGACTGCGGCGTCGAGGGAAACGACGCCCCGAACCATGAGCAGTCTCCCAGCAGCAAGTGGTCGCTGGTCACCAGCCAACCCTGCGAGCCTATCGAACGACCTCCTGGCAATTCGAGGAGTCCAAGTTCGGGGACCTCATCGTGGAGCGCATCACCGAAATCGGCGCGCATCGCGCCGAATTGCCGAGGCGCGCGACGGTTCAGCCGTTCGCTCTTCCGCACGCGTGTCCATTTGTCGGGGTTATGACTGCGCCATTCTGCGGTGGTGATCAGGCGCGCCGGACCGCCCGTCACCAGACGGCGCAGTCTCCTTTTCAAGCCAGCGGGAACAGAAACCATCCGAAGCCTGCGCTACTTGTACCAGCAGGCAGGGAGCGGATAGTCGGGCCTGAGGGGAACGTTCGCCCGATCCAAAGTGTGCGGGAAGCTGGCAGTCGGTTTGCGGCTGCGGCTGCGGTCCTTTCTCAGGAACGTGAATTCCAGAATTTGCGGGATTTCGAATGGACCGTAGATCTCCGGCTTGCTCCAATTGTTCGGATGAATGTGAACCACGTCGAAGTCCTTGAGCAGCTTGCCGAACGTCAGGTTGATCAGCTCCAGGCCTTGGGGTTCCATGAGATGATCAAGCCCGTGGAACTCGATAACCACGATCCTGAAACGACGAAGGACGCTATTGCTGGTGTCGAAGATGACCCCATACTCCGCGCCCTCGATATCCATCTGGAGAAGCAGGTCGCCGTCGCTCGGCGCGTTCCGTGTCACCCAGTTCTCGAAACTCATGAAGACGTCGTCCTCGCGCGTTCCGAGATACTTTTTCTCGAAGCGGAACAACTCGTGCTGGACTGGCGGAGCTTCGACCGAATGGTCGGCGAGGAAGCAGGGTATCCCCCGGTTCGCCAAGTCGAGCTCGAAGTCGGCGACCTTTGAAACACCGGGCGAGAAGCAGGCCTTGATGTGCTTCAGGTCGTCGGGAACGAGGTAGCCACCGTCCCCGTCGCCGCCAATCCGCACCAGCGCGTGTTCCGTGGTGACAGGGCGGACCGACTGCAGAAAAGAGTGCAGCGCACCATAGTCTGTCATTCGCGCGAGCTGCATGCCGCGCTTGAGGAGCGCCGAGTTCAGGCGGCGCTTGGCAAGTCTGGTCAACAACATGGCGCCAAAGCGTCCCGATCCCATATGAAGCGGTTCATAACCTGCTTGTGCAGTGCACAAGAGTCAACGTCCGGCCGAACGGCTTTGCCTCGGCCCTGTATGGTTGTGGCCCGGAAACGCCGCTCCGCGCCCCGACTGCCCTCAATTTTGAAGGCAGTCTCGGAGGAAATTTGATCGGATTTCTTACCCTGCATCGGGAGTTCCGCGGCTCAGATGTCGCGCCATGCTCCCCTCTGCGCGCGACAGAGTCACCAGCCACTTGGCTGCCTCCGCGCGGTCCCAATGGCGCAGCAGACGATAGTGAAGGCCTGCTCTCGCCCAGTGCAGCAATGTCTTCAGGACCGCGCGTGGCTTGCCGCCTGGCCTGCCGACCCCACCGATCGGGTAGTCGTAGCCATTGGCCTGGTAGTAGGTGCGGATATAGCCTTCGGTCTGCCGCTCGCTGGGGATCGCGTGATGGACGAGAGCGTCCCAGACCCAGCTTCCGGTTCCGCCATCGTCGAAGATGGCGGTCATGACGGCCGCCTCCTCTCCTCCCCGCCTGCGTCCAGGCGCGACGCCGAGCTCGGGGTCATAGAGGTGCCGCCGCTGCTCGATTCCCCTCAGCGCGAAGTTCAGACCGTATGGCGTCTCGTTTCTCGCCATCACATCCCAGTCAGGGTGGTCGCGGATCGCCAACAGCGCATCGAGATGCTTCTCGTTGGCCTCGAACCAGGGTTGCCTGGGCTCCTCGTAGAGGGGGCGGCTGCGTCCCCCGAACACGGCGTCGCCCGGTCGCGCTCGAAACGCCCTGGACCAGGCGGCAAGCCAATCGGCGTCGACGATGACGTCGTCGTCGGTCCACAGGACGTACTCGCCCTTTGACGCGGACACCCCCGCGTTGCGGGCATTCGAAAGGCCGGGCGTGGTCTCGACGACGCGGCGGATCGGCAGCCTGTCCTTGAGATCGTCGATAACCTGCCCGGTCGTGTCGGTGCTGCCATTGTCGACGACCAGCAGTTCCCAGCTTTCGGTCATCCGGGCCGCGGCGATGCTCAGCGAGTCCAGCGTGCGCGACAGCGAGGCAGCGCGGTTGCGCGTGCAGATGATCACCGACACGAACGGCACGTCACCAGTCACCATGCTTGTCTTGCCATCCTGAATTCCAAGCGAATTGGGCATGCTCGTGGCACGTTTTCCTTGCAAAACTATGAAGGCCTCACTGGTCTAGGCTCGGCGGCGCTCGCTGCAGTCTCGATCGATCAGATCGAGCACCCTCTGAGCGAAGACGTCCCAGCTGAGGCGGCCTTCGAAATCGTCCCGGGCCGCCGTGGCGGTCCTGGCATAGCTTGCCTGGTCTCTGAAGAGGCTCTCCAGCCGGCGCGCGAACTCAACCGGGGTCGCCTCGGCCGGCAGCGCGATGCCGGTGGAGCCATCGCGGATGATCTCGGTGATGCCGCCGACCGACCGCGACACCGACGGCACCCCGTAGGCAGCCGCCTCGCAAAAAACGTGGCCATAGGCCTCATATCGAGATGGGACGAACATGAAGTGGGCTTCTCGCAGCACATCCAAATATTGCTTCTCGCCGTCCGCGAAGGCTCGATCGATATAGGGCATATTGATGATCTCGATCCCTGGTCGCAGACTTGCGAGATCAAGTCCGTCGATCCGGCTCAAGTCGACGCCGATGATGGTCAGCCGCACGTCCAGCCCTCTTGCCGCGAGCAACTTGGCGGTGGCAAGGACATCCTCGCCGCCCTTGCGTTTCCAATCCGTCCCCACGAAGCAAAGACTGATGCGCGTCTCGCTGGACTTTGCCGCGATCAGACGATCGACGTCGGCCCGGGCGGGCACGTTCGACAGGTTCGCGCCCCAAGGGATCACGTCGACCTTCTGCTCGGAACCGGGGTGATAGTGTCCGTAGCGTTCCTTGGCCCATTGGCTCGGTACGAAGATCCGGGTCGCGACCCGGATCGCGTCTTTCGACTGAATGTCCGCCACGCGCACGCTGCGTTGCGCCGGCTTCGAGATGTAGCCCTCATAGAGGCAGGGATATGGCTGGTCAGACGCCGTGTAGACGGGCAGCGAGGTCTTGAGCGAGGACACACAAGCGCTTCGCTGCGTGAACAGGGCGTCCACCTTCGTCCGTTCGAGCCGCGATTGCAGGGCTTGCGCGAGAATGCGGGTGTAGATCGGCTCGCGGGAATAGTCGTAGAAGCGGCCGGAGGCATCCGCCACCCTCGCGAACAGGTTGCCGACCGCACTGGCAGCCCTGACCGAGGCCTCTTTCTTCAATGGAAACAGCCTGATCACCTCGGCGCCGGCCCGCTCGAACGCGCCGAGGATCGAGGACGGAGCGCCGGACATGTAGTTCGGGTCTGCCGCATCCCCGGTGTTTATGAAGCCGATCCTGAGCGGACTCATCGGGTATGTGTTTCCTTCACTCGCCTTGTGCTCCACGACGAAGCCGTTGCCCCGCCCCGATTCGGTCGCGAGGACAATGAAAGCATCAATGCGTCAAAGAGAAGGCCTCACAACTCAGAGGCGGTACCCCTGGTGCAAGGTCTCACAGACGGTGAAGAATCGGCGTGATTGTCCTAGCGCAGCCCGATCACGGTTCCAGCCGAATCGAGTCGGCAGTTGACGCGTGCCTGGCGGACCTCGCGCGGATATTTGATCGACACGAGGATCGGCGCCGTGATCGTCGCGCCGCGGCGCCGCATCGGTCCGGCGAGGCCGACGCTGATCCGCTGCGCCCCCAGCGGCGCGGCCGCGGTTGCCACCGCGTTGCGGCAGGCGCCGACGGGCGACCGCTGCGCCGGGCTGAGCATGCCGAACGCGCCCTGGATCGTCATCTGGACGGAACGTCGGGTCGCCACCTTGGACGTTGATTCGGGTCGCAAGCGTGACGGCAGAGCGACGTGCTCCGATCGCCCGCTGCCGAAGCGAGGCGTCAAGCCACGGACAAGGTTGCTTGGCCGGGGGGCGGGCGCCGACGTGGTCGCCGGAGGTGCCGCGGCTGCGGCGGGAGCGCTGGGAGGAGCGGCTGGCGCCGCTGCCTTCTGCTGCGAACCGTCGTCGCGTGTCGAGGTGGGCGTGTGCGCGGCGCCGCCGCTGTTCGACGCGGCGGTTCCGCCCGTGCCCGAAGAACCGGCGCCTGGAGAGGTGCCGCCGGAGCCCGCGCCCGGAGACGTGCCGCCGGTGTTGCCGCCGGCCGTGCCGGTGCCGTCGCCGCCGGTTCCCGGTCCGGTGCCGGGGCTGCCGGACCCGGCCGTGCCACCGCCAGAGGGCGCTCCGCCGGCATCGCCGCCGCCGGAGGGCGCACTGCCGCCCGCTCCGGTTCCGCTTCCGCCGTCACCCGAGGTGCCGCCGGTCGTGCCGCCGCCTGTGGCGCCGCCGCCGGTCGAGCCGCCGTCACCGCCTGAAGGAGCTCCACCGCCGGACGATCCGCTATCGCCGCCCGGTGCACTGCCGGCGCCGCCGGCCGAGCCGCCATCGCCTGGCCCGCCTGTGCTGCCGCCCGCGGAACCGCCGCCGCCGCCATCCGCAGGACCGCCACCAGCCGCTCCGCCACCCGCGCCACCGTCAGCGCCGGTTCCGCCAGCACCGCCGGTTCCGCCGTCTGACCCGGGGCCGCCAGTTCCACCGCCAGCTCCGCCGGCGTCGCCGCCCGCGTCTTGGGCGTGTGCCAGGAAGGGTGGACGGACAAACGTTGCGCTCGCGAGGACAAGGCCGAGCGTCGCGGCGAATAGGACCCGATGCATGGTGACCTCCAGACGGCGCAGGGTGGAGGCCACCGGATTGTCTCGCAACTATCCGAACTGATGAATCGCCAAAGTAGCTTCCGTCGATCGAGGGAGGCTTCCGCCAAGGAGGGTAGGGATAACCTGGCAATCAGGTTTGACACGAGTTGCGGATCGTGGGCCGGCGCGTGATTTGTCGATCCGCCGGCCAGAACCGTCGGCGACCAAAGGCCGTCGGCGCGGGCGACGATGGTCGAAGGACGCGACGCAAAGGTCCCGGTCGGGGCGCGACGCGGAACGATCGAGGCCGGCCACTGTTCCAGCCATCCCGTGCCGGAGCACGCTCTGCGATGCGGGGTCGCCCACCGTCGAACCAACCCAGTCCCGACGGTGGGCTTTTTTCTTGCGCCGCTGGGCCGTCCCGACCTCAGTGCAGATGCTTCAGCTTGTCCGGGTTGCGCACCACATAAATCGCGACGACCTTGTCGTTGTCGATCTCGAGCGCCGTGGTCTGCAGTTCGCCGTCGGCCTCTAGGGTGACGAAGCCGGGCAGGCCGTTGACATAGGCGGCGCGAACGAAGGTCGACCCGTGGGCCAGGAAGCGGGCCGCCAATCTCTCATGGACCATCATCACGACGTCGAGCCCGAACACCGGCCGCACCGCTGCCGAACGTTTGCCCCCGCCATCGGCGTGGAGGCTGACGTCGGCCGCCAGCATCGCCGAAAGGGCCTGCATGTCGCCGCTGCGCGAGGCGTTGAAGAAGGCTGTGGCAAGCTCGAGTCCGCGCTGTCTCTCGACCTGGAAGCGCGGTCGCGCCTCGCGGACATGGGTGCGCGCCCGCGCCGCCAGTTGGCGGCATGCGGTGGCGTCGCGCCGGATCGTGGTCGCGACCTCGTCGAATCCGAGCCCGAACACGTCGTGCAGCAGGAAGGCCGCCCGCTCGAGCGGGGAAAGCCGCTCCAACGCGAGCATCAGCGGCAGCGTGACGTCTTCGTCGGTCTCTTCCTCCACCACGGGTTCGGGAAGCCATGGACCGACATAGGTCTCGCGCTGCCGCTTCGCCGACTTGAGCTGGTCGAGGCAGAGCCGCGTCACCGTACGGCGCAGGAACGCCTCGGGTTCGTGCACCCCGCTGCGGTCGGCGCCCATCCAGCGGATGAAGGCCTCCTGCAGCACGTCCTCGGCATCGGCCACCGAGCCCAGCATGCGGTAGGCGACGCGCATAAGCTTCGGGCGCAGCGGGTCGAAACTGCCCGCTGCATCCTGTTGCGTCTGTCCCACCATCAGGCGGCGGCCTTGTCGGCGACGGATTTGGCGACTGCCGGGTCGGCGAACAGGCCGAAGCCGACGGCCAGGCGGTTCCAGCCGTTGATCGCGTTGATCATGAGCGTGAGCTTGACCTGCTCCTCCTGGCTGAAATGTGCGTTGAGCGCCTCATAAGCCTCGTCGCGCTCCAATCCCTCGGAAAGCCGGGTCAGCGCCTCGGTCCAGCCGAGCGCGGCGCGCTCGCGGTCGGTGTAGCAGGGCGCTTCCTGCCAGGCCGACAGCAGGTAGATGCGCTGTTCGGTCTCGCCCTTGGCGCGGGCTTCCATCGCATGCATGTTGATGCAGTTGGCGCAGCCATTGATCTGCGAGGCGCGGATCTTCACCAGCTTGACGAGCGTCGGCTCGAGGCTCGACGCAATGGCGAGCGTCGCCGAGGTCCAGGTCTTCATGAGGGCAGGGGCCACGGCGAACGGATCGAGCTTGGCAGTCATGGTTCGTCTCCTTCTGATCATACCGACATCATGACGAGCCAGAACCGCCGGATGTGACATCGGCATCGAAAATAGTTCGACGGGATGCCGCCATCATCCTGTTCATTCCTGAGGAAGAATCGCAATTGTCCATAGAATCCCTATGGCAACTTCCGTAGGATCACCGGGCTCGCACTCAAGCGATTCCCTGTCGATCGCACCCGAACACTCGCAAAGACACCAGAGGGAGGTCCGATGACTTTACGAAAAGTCCTAGCCGCCACCAGCGCGGCGCTTCTGGCGGCCAGTTGCCAATCGAATCCCGACCCGCAGGTCCAGGCTCGCAACAGCGAGTTCGGGTGCATTGCGGGCACGGTCGGCGGTGCCGTCATCGGCGGCCTGGTGGGCAGCACCATTGGCGCGGGTACGGGTAACGTTCTGGCGGTCGCGGCCGGCGTCGGCGGCGGCGGCTATCTCGGCAATCGCCTGGCGTGCCGCTAAGGAGGGCTCAAAGATGCGCAAGTTCCTTACAGTCGCCGTCTTCGGCTTCCTCGCTGGCACCACCGCTTCCTTCGCCCAGCAAGGGGCCGCCATGCAGGAAGGCCACATGAAGCAGCTGGACACCGGCCAGGACGGCAGCGTCAGCAAGGCCGAGTACCAGACCTTCATGACCGAGGCCTTCGCCAAGCTCGACAAGAACTCCAACGGCTCGCTGGACCAGGGCGAAGTCACGGGGATCCTGACCGTCGAGCAGTTCGATGCCCTCGACGGCAACAATGACGACCGCGTCACCCGCACCGAGTTCATGGCCCAGGTGATGAAGGATTTCGCGTCCGCCGACCGCAGTGGCGACGGCCAGCTGAAATAGGCCTCGTGCCGCCCTGCGACATGGCCTGACGGTCCGGCTGCGCGCCGCCTGACACGGAGCGGTCGCGCGCGTCGAATACGATCCGACACGCAATGCCACTGACAGGCAAAGCCTGTCGTGGCAGAGTGTGTGGAAGCGTTCATGGAGGCACGCCCATGACGACAGCGCCTCGATGGCTCCTCGATGCATTCCGGTGCCATTCCGAGCCGGCCCGCCGGTCTCGGCTGAAAGGCCGCGCCCTTCTCTCGTGCGCGGGCCTGGTGCTCGCTCTGTCGGCCACGCAGGCGCTCGCCATCGTGCAGCTCACCTCGACCGCGATGACCTGCGCCCAGCTCAAGGCGAAGGTGTCGCAGGCCGGTGCGGCCATCGTGCGCCACCAGTCCCGCCGGGTGGCGGGATTGCCGCTCTACGATCGCTATGTGCGCGACACCCAGTTCTGCCCAGGCGACGACGTGACCAAGTTCGACACCGTGCCGACCAGCGACACGCCGAGCTGCGCGTTGCGAAAATGCGTCCCGTTCGACTTCTCGCCGGACGGACGACGCTAGACGATCATCCTGTCATCCCAAGGGAGGAAGCGATGGCGACGGCAACCAAGTCCGCAAAGGCCACCCCGCAAACGAGCAGCGTGGCGCCGCTCGGCAAGGCGGAACTGCAGGCCATGGACGCCTACTGGCGGGCCTCGAACTACCTGTCCGTGGGCCAGATCTACCTGCTCGACAACCCGCTCCTGAAGCAGCCGCTGAAGCGCCAGCACATCAAGCCGCGGCTGCTCGGCCATTGGGGCACCTCGCCCGGCCTGAACATGCTCTATGTCCACCTCAACCGGGTCATCAAGCGCGACGACCTCGACATGATCTACGTGATCGGGCCGGGGCATGGCGGGCCGTCGCTGGTCGCCCATGCCTATCTCGAAGGCACCTACAGCGAGGTCTATCCGAACATCGGCCAGGACGCCGAAGGGATGCGGCGGCTGTTCAAGCAGTTCAGCTTTCCCGGCGGCATTCCCAGCCACGTGGCGCCCGAGACGCCGGGCAGCATCCACGAGGGTGGCGAGCTCGGCTATGCGCTCAGCCATGCCTATGGCGCCGCCTTCGACAACCCGGATCTCATCGTGGCCTGCGTGGTCGGCGACGGCGAGGCGGAGACCGGGCCGCTGGCCACCGGCTGGCACGGCAACAAGTTCCTCAATCCGGCCCGCGACGGCGCCGTGCTGCCGATCCTCCACCTGAACGGGTACAAGATCGCCAACCCCTGCTTCCTGGCGCGGATCCCCGAGGACGAGCTGCGCAAGTTCTTCGAGGGCATGGGCTACGCGCCGCTGTTCGTCGAGGGACGCGACCCGGCCAAGGTCCACCAACAGCTCGCCGCCGCGCTCGATGGAGCCGTCGCCGACATCCGCAAGATCTGGGCCAAGGCGCGCCGCGGCGGCGCGGTGAAGCGCCCGGCCTGGCCGATGATCGTCTTCCGCACGCCCAAGGGCTGGACCTGCCCGGCCGAGATCGACGGCAAGAAGTGCGAGGACTACTGGCGCGCCCACCAGGTGCCGATGGGCGACATGGACAAGGAGGAGCACATCCGCATCCTGGAGGGCTGGATGCGGAGCTACCGCCCGGAGGAGCTGTTCGACAAGCGCGGGGCGCTGCGTCCCGAGCTGGCGGCGCTGGCCCCGGAGGGCCGCCGCCGCATGAGCGACAATCCCCACGCCAATGGCGGGCTGCTGCTCAGGGACCTGCAGCTGCCCGACTTCCGCGACTATGCCGTCAAGATCGGCGAGCGCGGCTCCAAGGACGTCGAGGCGGCGCGCGTCATGGGCAAGTTCCTGCGCGACGTCATGAAGCTCAACATGTCGGCGAAGAACTTCCGCCTGTTCAGCCCCGACGAGAACAACTCCAACCGCTGGCAGGACGTGCTCGAGGTGACCGACCGCTGCTACATGGCGGAGATCTACCCGGAGGACGACCATCTGTCGCCGGACGGCCGGGTGATGGAGGTGCTGAGCGAGCATCAGTGCCAGGGCTGGCTCGAGGGCTACCTGCTCACCGGCCGGCACGGCTTCTTCTCGTGCTACGAGGCGTTCATCCACATCATCGATTCGATGTTCAATCAGCACGCCAAGTGGCTGAAGGTCTGCCGCGAGATCCCGTGGCGGCGGTCGGTCGCCTCGCTCAACTATTTCCTCAGCTCGCATGTCTGGCGCCAGGACCACAACGGCTTCAGCCATCAGGACCCCGGCTTCATCGACCACGTGGTCAACAAGAAGGCCGAGGTGATCCGGGTCTATCTGCCGCCGGACGCCAACACGCTGCTTTCGGTGACGGATCACTGCCTGCGCAGCCGCGACTACGTCAACGTGGTCGTCGCCGGCAAGCAGCCGGCGCCGCAATGGCTGAGCATGGACGAAGCGATCAAGCACTGCACGGCGGGCCTCGGCATCTGGAAATGGGCCAGCAACGACCAGGACAGCGAGCCCGACGTGGTCATGGCCTGCTGCGGCGACGTGCCGACGCTGGAGACGCTGGCCGCCGTGGAGCTGCTGCGCAGGCACCTGCCGGAGCTCAAGGTCAGGGTGGTCAACGTTGTCAACCTGATGAAACTGCAGCCGGCGACGGAGCATCCCCACGGGCTCTCAGATCGCGACTTCGACGCCATCTTCACCACCAACAAGCCGATCATCTTCGCCTTCCACGGCTATCCGTGGCTGATCCACCGCCTGACCTACCGGCGGAAGAACCACGGCAACCTGCATGTGCGCGGCTACAAGGAGGAGGGGACCACGACGACGCCTTTCGACATGGTGGTGCTCAACGAGCTCGACCGCTTCCATCTGGCCGAGGACGTCATCGACCGGCTGCCGCAGCTCGGAGCCCGCGCCGCCTACCTGAAGCAGGCGATCCACGAGAGGCTGGTGGAGCACCGCCAATACATCGAGGCGCATGGCGACGACATGCCCGAGATCAGCGGCTGGCAATGGGGAAAGGCGGGCCAGCAGACGGCGCGGACGTCGACCGAAGGCGACAACCTCTGATGCTGGAGGCGCCGACGCTTTCCGACCTCAACCGGCCGCCGAGCGAGGAAGACGTCCGGCGCCTGCAGTTCACGACGCTGCTCTACTACCTGCACGAGACCAACCCCGACAACGGGCTGGTGCGCGACAAGACCGAGCCCAGCGCGCCCGCCAGCATCGCGGCGATCGGGATGGCGCTCGCCGCCATCCCCGTCATCGTCGAGCGCGGGGTGATCATCAGGCTGTTCGCCGCCAAGATCGTGCGCAAGCGGCTGCGCTTCCTGCTGGAATGTCCGCAAGGGCCGGAACCCGACGCCTCCGGCTACAAGGGCTTTTTCTACCACTTCCTCGACATCGAGACCGGGCGACGCGTCTGGAATTGCGAACTGTCGACAATCGACACTGCCTTCTTGCTTGCCGGGACGCTCACCGTGGCGACCTATTTCGATGGCGACGGCGCCGACGAAGTGGAGATCCGGCAGCTGGCAAGCCAGCTCTACGAGCGGGTGGACTGGGCGTGGGCCTGTGACGGCGATCTCACGGTCACGCATGGGTGGAAGCCGGAGAGCGGCTTCCTGCCCTATCGCTGGCGCGGCTACGACGAGGGGCTTCTGCTCTATTTCCTGGGGCTCGGCTCGCCGACGCATCCGCTTTCGCCGGAATGCTACGCCGCCTACACCAGCACCTATGACTGGCGGAACATCTACGGCTTCGAGCTGCTCCATTCCGGGCCGCTGTTCACCCACCAGCTGTCGCACATGTGGGTCGATTTCCGCGGCATCCGCGACGCTTTCATGCGGGCCCGCGATTCCGACTACTTCGAGAACAGCCGGCGGGCGACGTTCGTCCAGCAGCAATACGCGATCCGCAACCCGCTCGGCTTCGTCGGCTATGGCGAGTTCTGCTGGGGGTTCACCGCCTGCGACGGGCCGGGCTGGGCGCGCCTGACCATCGACGGGGTCGAGCGGGAGTTCTTCGACTACGTGGCGCGCGGCGCCCCCTTCGGGCCCGACGACGGCACGGTGGCGCCCTGGGTGGTGGTCGCTTCGCTGCCCTTCGCGCCGGAGATCGTCATCCCGACGGCCCGCAACTTCGCCCGCATGGACCTCGGAATGACAACGCTCTACGGCTTCAAGCCATCGTTCAACCAGTCCTTCCCCGATCCGCGGAGCAAGACGGGCTGGTGGGTGACGCCCTATCATTTCGGCATCGACCAGGGTCCGGTGGTGCTGATGATCGAGAACTACTCGCACCGAGCTCATCTGGAAGATCATGCGGCGCTGCCAGCCGCTGGTGAGCGGGCTGCGGCGGGCCGGCTTCAGCGGCGGCTGGCTGGGGTGAACCGAGACGAGGAGAGCGAGCTTTGCGACCATTCCTGGACCTTTACGACATGCTGCGCCCCGCGGCAGCCCTGGCGCTCAGCCTGATGCTCTCGGCGCCGGCCGCCGCGGCGGGCCCGGACGATGCCGAGGCGACCGTCAAGGCGCTGGTGCCGCGGCTGCAGGCCTATGTGCGCGACGGCATGAAGGCCTTCGACTGCCCCGGGATGGGCATCGGCATCGTCGTCGGCGACCGGCTGGCCTATGCGGAGGGGTTCGGCGTGCGGCGCAAAGGCGGCGACCAGCCGGTCGACACCCGGACCGTGTTCCAGATCGGCTCGGCCTCCAAGGGCTTCCTGGCGACCACCATGGCCATCTCGGTGGATCGCGGGGCATTCAAGTGGGACGACCGCATCGTCGACCTCGATCCCGACTTCCAGCTCAGGGATCCCTGGGTCACCCAGGAGTTCCGGATGTTCGACATCATCGCCCAGCGCTCGGGATTGCCGCCCTATGTCAACGACATGCTGAGCCTGCTCGGGCTCGACGAGGCGGCGCTGATCCGCTCGCTGCGCACCGTCGAGCCGATCACCAGCTTCCGGTCGACGTTCTCCTACACCAACATCACGCATCTCGAAGCCGGCCGCATCGTCGCCCGCCGCGCCGGGCAGCCGGATTGGGAGGCGGTGGTGCGCCGCGACCTGCTGGAGCCGCTCGGCATGAGCAGCTCCTCGGTCACGGCGGAGGCGATCGAGGCGGCGCCCAACCATGCGGAGGGCCATCGCTGGGACCCGACGGGCACGGTGGCGGTGCCGTTCACGCCGCTGTTTCCTTATGCCTATGCCGGCGCAGGCGCCATCAACTCGACCATCGAGGACATGGCGCACTGGGTCCGCCTGCAGCTTGGCAATGGCAGTTTCGAGGGCAAGCGGCTGGTGTCGCCGGAGAACCTCGCCGTCACGCGCACGGCCCGCGTCGCGCTCAACGACAAGGAGGTCTACGCGATGGGCTGGGTCGTCCAGGCGACGCCGGGCGGCAACATCATATGGCACAATGGCGGCACGCCGTCCTTCGGCGCCTATGTCGGCTTCCAGCCGGACCGGCAGGTCGGCGTGATCGTGCTGTCGAACGAGGCCAATGTCGGGTTCCCCGACGCCGTCGGCGCCTGGGTGATGGACCGCCTCCTCGGCAATGCCGAGGTCGACTACGTGGCGGAGCGGCTAAAGCTCGCCCGGGCCGGGGCGGAGAAGGACGCCAAGCTGTGGGCAAAGCCGGCAAAGCCGCGCCCGGTGCCGCCGCTCGCACCGCTCGCCGGCAGCTTCTCGAACGCGTCGCTCGGCAAGGTCGAGGTGAAGCAAGAGGGCGACGGGCTCGCGCTGGCCTTCTCCCACGGGGCCGTGCTCCAACTCGACGCGTGGGACGGCGACGTGTTCACGGCGACGCTGGTGCCCAACGGGAATTTCGCCGCGCTGGTCGACAATCTCGGGCCGGGTCCGGTGGCGTTCGCGCAGTTCCAGATCGACGCCAGCGGGGCGCTCAACGTGCTGCGGCTGACCGCCAATGACGGGCAGAGCTACGTCTTGAAGCGCGAGTAGCCGGCCCCCTCACCCGGCACGGGCTTCGCCCGCGCCGACCTCTCCCCGGCGGGGAGAGGAGCGGCGGTGCCTTCTGATGCGGTTCAAGCACTCCAACGGTCGAGGGTTCGCGCCGTCCTCTCCCGCCGGGTGAGGGGGTGGCCGAAGCGAAGCGGAGGCCGGGTGAGGGGGAAGGCCGAGCATCAGGCTCCCGCCGTCTGGTTCAACGGATTTCCCTCGCCAGGGCGCGCGGCGGGGGCTAGACGGCATTGGCCGGACGAGACCGGCCGAGGCTCCTTAGCGCATGGCCCATCCCGCCGCTCCGTCCCAGGCTCCCAGCAGGCTGATCCTCGCCGGCGTGCTGCTGATGCTCGGCGGCGACTTCCTGTTCGCCCTCAACGACGCGATGGGCAAGTGGCTGGTTGCGAGCTTCTCTGTCGGCCAGGTCCTGGTCGTCCGCTCGGTCGGCGCCTTCTTCGTGCTCGGGCCGATGATCGCCCAGAACGGCACGGCCAGCCTGTTCAAGGTCGAACGGCCCGAGCTGCAGCTCCTGCGCGTGGTCATGGCGACGCTGGACACGGCACTGTTTTACGCCGCGGTGGTCCATCTGCCGCTCGCCGACGTGATGAGCTTCTACATGGCAGGGCCGATCTACGTCGCCGCGCTGTCGCACCTGCTGCTCGGCGAGAAGGTCGGCTGGCGGCGCTGGATGGCCATCCTGATCGGCTTCTGCGGGGTGCTGATCATGCTCAGGCCGTCGTCGGCGGCGCTGTCGCTGCCGTCGATCTTCGCGCTGGTCGGCAGCCTCGCCTTCGGCCTCACGATCGTGCTCGGCCGGCGCCTGCGCGGTACCAGCGACACGGCGCTGGTGACCTGGCAGACGCTGGGGACGCTCGCCGTGGGGGTCGTGCTGTCGATCGGCAGCTGGGTGGCGCCGAGCCGGCTCGATTGGGGCGCCCTGCTGCTGCTCGGCGTCGTCTCATGCGCGGCGCACCTGATGATCACCCGGGCGCTGAAGCTGGCGCCGGCCTCGGCACTGGCGCCGTTGCACTACAGCCTGCTCCTGTGGGCGGCGGTTTTCGGCTTCGTGTTCTTCGACGACGTGCCGAGCGCGCGCATCCTCGTCGGCTCGTCGATCATCGTGCTCGCCGGCCTGTTCATCTTCCACCGTCAGAAGGTGGTCGATACGGTCCCCAAGACGGACGTGTCGCGCGGCGTGACCTGAGGCGCTTCGCCGTCAGCCGGCCGACGGCTTGGCCACCGGGGTGGGCGGCTTGAGCGCCATGGCGAGCACCAGGCCGGCGACGATGAAGGCGGCGCCCGCGAGGTCGTAGCCGTGGAGGCTTTCGCCGAGCAGCAGATAGGCGAGCAGCGCGACGAAGGCCGTCTGGAGGTAGAGCAGCAAGCCGGCGCGGCTGGCGCCCAGCGCCTCGACGCTCCAGTTGTAGAGATAGTACATCAGCGCGCCGCCCGGAGCCGCCACATAGGCGAGCGCGATGAGCCCCCTGGAGTCGATCGTCGAGCGCGGATCGTTCAGGAGCTCCCATGCATAGAGCGGCAAGGCGCCGAGCGCCCCGAAGCCGAGCAGGAGGACGAGCAGCGGCAGGCGGTCGAGCTCGAACTTCAGGCGCTTGAGCAGCACCGTGTAGAGGCCCCAGCACAGCGCGCCGAGAATGATCCACAGCTCTCCGAGGTTGAACTTCAGGCCGAGCAGCGTGGCAAGGTCGCCACGGGCGACGATGACCAGCACGCCGACGAACGCCACGGCCGCGCCGACGCCCTGCCAGACGCCCAGCCGCTCGCCGAGCACGATGAAGGCCAGCACCATGGTGAACATCGGACAGATGGCCATGATGATGCCGGCCGTGGTGGCGTCGGTGTATTGAAGGCCGGTGTAGATCGCGCCCTGGCAGATCGTCAGGCCGATGACGCCCACCAGCGCCACCTCGACGATCCGCGTGCGGAGCAAGGTCGCCATGTCGCCGAAATGGCCGCGCACCACCGGCAGCAGGATCGCGCAGGCGAGCGCCAGCCGCCAGAAGCAGAGCGTCCAGGGCGGCATCTCGGCGGCCGCCCATTTGGCGGCGATGTAGACGCCGGCGGACAGCAGCCAGCCGAGCACGGAGCCCGCATAGGCCAAAGTAAGCGAGGTGTCGCTGACGGGGGCGTTTTCCTTGTGCGGAATGGCCAGCATATGGATCGCCATGCGCGTCTCCGATCCCGCATGTTCCGAGGAGCACCGATCATCGCCCGCCAAGGGGCGGCATGGCAATGCCGGCGTTGATCAGGCGGACACCTCGCGGACGTTGACGCTCGCCCATGTCGGGACGATGCTGGCCCGCTGGGCCACGCTGTCCGGCGTCACCGCGCGCTAGGGATTGTCGACAGACGACAGCTGACAATGGACAGAGGGACCAGAACAAGCGTGCTCGACATCGGCCTCAACCCCTACGGCCTGACCTACCATCTCGGCCTGCAAGGGCGCGGCACGCCGCGCGCCAACCCGCGCGGCGCCGGGCTGGAAGGCTTCATCGCGCTGGCGACGGAGCTCGAGGCGAAGACGCTGGAGATCTTCGATCCGTGGCTCGCCGAGCTCCCCGACGACGCCTTGGAGGCGCTGCGCGAGCGGCTGGCCAAGCTCGGCATGACGCCGGTGGTCAGCGCCGGCCTCAACATGATGGGGCCGCTGGAGAGCGCCTTCCGCTCGGCCCGGCTGCTCGACGCCAAGGTGATCCGGCTGGGGCTCAGCCCGGTGCTGTGCGGCGATCGCAACGCCTGGGGCGAGAAATGGCACGAGCTCGGGATCATGATCCGCGAGGCGCTCCAGGCGTGGGGTATGAGGGCCGCCGACGAGGGCCGGGTGCTGGCGATCGAGAACCACCAGGATTTCGGCAGCCAGGAGCTGGTCGAGCTGTGCGAGCTCGGCGGGCCGGCCGTCGGCATCACCTTCGACACCGGCAACACCTTCCCGGTGGCCGAGGCGCCGCTCGATTTCGCCCGCCGCATCGCGCCGCTTGTGCGGCACGTGCACCTCAAGGACTACCGCGTCCAGTTCACCGACGAGGGCTACCGGCTGGTGCGCTGCGCGATCGGCGACGGCGCGGTGCCGCTGGCCGAGATGGTGGCGATGCTCGCCGAGCACCACGACCGGCTCGGCGCCGTGCTGGAGCCGGGGGCGCTCGAGGCGCGCCACGTGCGCTGGCTGACCGATGCCTGGTGGAACGGCTATCCGCCGAAGCAGGCCCGCGAGCTCGCCGCCTGCCTGGCCGCGGCACAGCGCAACCGGCTCGCCGACGACGCCGACTTCCGCACGCCCTGGGAGCGGCAGGAGGATTCCGCCGTGACCGGCTACGAGCTCGACATGATCCGACGGAGCGCCGCCAACATGCGGGCGCTCGGCCTGATGCCAATGGAGACGACACGATGAGCAAGCGCGAACTCGAAGGACTGACCGCCTTCGTCACCGGCTCCGGCCGGGGGCTGGGCAGGGCCATGGCGGACCGCCTGGCCGAGCTGGGGGCGGACGTCGCCATCCACGACATGGACTGGAACCAGCCGTCCAAATATGGCGAGGCGAGCGACCTCGGCGAGGTGGTGGAGGCGATCAAGAAGCACGGCACGCGGGTCACCGCCGTCACCGGCAACATCGGCGACCGCGAGGCGGTGGCGCAGATGAAGCGCAAGATCGAGGCCGAGCTCGGCGAGGTGGACGTGCTGGTCAACTGCGCCGGCGGCGATATCGGCGCCAAGGGCGGCAAGCCCAACCCCAACAACGCGCTCGACATCGACTTCGAGGACATCCGGGTGCTGACCGAGAACAACCTCATCGGCACCATGCTGGTCTGCCAGGCCTTCGTGCCGCCGATGAAGAAGCGCGGCTCGGGCTCGGTCATCAACATCGCCTCGGCGGCGGCGCATCTCGGCTGCTCGCCGGAGGTGGTCTATTCCACGCTGAAGGCTGCCGTGGTCCACTACACGCGCTGCCTGGCCAAGGAGCTGCTCGACGACGGCGTGCGCATCAACGCGGTCAGCCCGGGGCCGACCAAGACGGCCCGCTTCCAGGCGACGCGGGAGGTCGATCCGGAACGGATGGATTCCAGCAAGCGCTCGCTCAACCGCTATGCGGAGCCGGACGAGATCGCCGAGGCGGTGGCGTTCCTGGCCGGGCCGCGCGCCCGCTTCATCAACGGCCAGGTGATCCGCGTCGACGGCGGCTTCACCCTCTTCCCCGGCTGAACCATGGCAAAGACGCTGTTCGATCTCGGCGGGCGCCTGGCGCTGGTCACCGGCTCGTCGCGCGGGCTCGGCCTGGCGATCGCAAGAGGGCTGGCCGAGGCGGGGGCCGAGCTGGTGCTCAACGGGCGCGACGCCGCGGCGCTGGAGCGGGCCCGCGACCAGCTCGCCGCGGACGGCCATACGGCGCATGCGCGGCCGTTCGACGTCACCGACGCGGCGGCCGTGCGGCGCGCCGTCGATGCCATCGAGGCGGAGATCGGGCCGATCGACATCCTCTTCAACAATGCCGGCATGCAGCACCGGGCGCCGCTCGAGGACTTTCCGCTCGATGCCTGGGAGCGCCTGAAGGCGACCAACATCGACAGCGTGTTCTTCGTCGGCCAGGCGGTGGCCAGGCACATGATCGGCCGCCGCCGCGGCAAGATCGTCAACATCGCCTCGGTGCAGAGCGAGCTCGCCCGCACCGGCATCGCGCCCTACACGGCCACCAAGGGCGCGGTGAAGATGCTGACCAAGGGCATGGCGACCGACTGGGCCCGCCACGGGCTCAACGTCAACGCGATCGGCCCCGGCTATTTCCGCACCGAGCTCAACGCGCGGCTGGTCGCCGATCCCGAGTTCACGGCCTGGCTGGAGAAGCGGACGCCGGCCGGGCGCTGGGGCGAGGTGGACGAGCTGGTCGGCGCCGCGGTCTTCCTGGCCTCGGACGCGGCGAGCTTCATCAACGGCCAGATCCTCTACGTCGACGGCGGGATCACGTCCTCGCTCTGAATGGCGAGGCCGGCCGCCGCCAGCGCAACCGCCAGCGCGCGGGCCTCGGCGTCGCCGAGCGGCGTCAGCGGCGGCATCGTGGCGCGCCATCGCGGCTCGCCATGGACGAAGGCGAGCGCTGCCTTGACGGAGGCGACCAACGGATAGCCGGCGAGCAGGGCGCGAAGCTCGACCGCCTTGGCGAGTGCCGCCTGGCGCTCGGCCTCGGTCCGGCCGGTCAGCGCCCGCTGGGCGAAGGGACCGGTGAGGTTGGCGGTGGCCGATATGCAGCCGGCAAAGCCCAGCCTCGCCGCCTCGCCGAGCGAGGCTTCGGCGCTCGGGAAGACGGCGAAGCCGGGCAGCTGCCGTGCCAGCTCGGCCGAATAAGCGAGGTCGCCGGCGGAGTCCTTCAGGCCGACGACCGTGTCGGGATAGGCGTCGCGCAGGCGGGCCACCGACTCGGGCGCGTAGGGCACGCCGGAGTTGGCGGGGAAGTGATAGAGATAGAGCGAAAGGCCGTCGCGGCCGGCCCTGTCGATCACCGTCGAGACATAGGCGACCAGCGCTGCCGTCTCGATGCCCTTGTAGTAGAAGGGCGGCAGGAGCAGAGCGCCGGCAAAGCCCAAGGCGTTGGCGGCGCGGGTCAGGCGGACGGCGTCGCCGAGCGCCGCAGCGCCGGTGCCGACCATGAAGCGGGAGAGCGGCAGGCCGCTGGCGGCGAGGTGGCGCATGGCGGCGAGCCGTGCCTCGACGGAGAACGAGGTCGCCTCGCCGGTGGTGCCGAGCAGGTTGATGCCGTCGCAGCCGCCCTCCTCCAGCAGGAACCGGCAATGGCCGGTCAGCCGGTCGAGGTCGATGGCGAAGCCGTCGGTGAGCGGCGTCGCGGCCGCGGCGATGATCCCGTGCATGGCGGCCATGGCGTCAGGGCAAGGTGTAGGCGGTCTTGACCGTCGTGTAGAACTCGGCCGCGTAGCGGCCCTGCTCGCGCGGCCCGTAGGACGAAGCCTTCCGGCCGCCGAACGGCACGTGGTAGTCGACGCCGGCGGTCGGCAGGTTCACCATCACCATGCCGGCCTCGGCGTTGCGGCGGAAGTGCGACGCGTGCTTGAGGCTCGTCGTGCAGATGCCGGCGGAGAGCCCGAACGGCGTGTCGTTGGCGGCCGAGAGGGCGGCCTCGTAGTCCTTGACGCGCAGCACGCTGGCCACCGGGCCGAAGATCTCCTCGCGGTTGATGCGCATGTCGGCCTCGGTGTCGGTGAACAGCGCCGGCTGCAGGTAGAAGCCCGGCTTCTTCCGGTTCAGCCGCTCGCCGCCCCAGGCGAGCGTGGCGCCCTCGGCCTTGCCGATGTCGAGATAGGAGAGGTCCTGGTCGAGCTGGCTCTGGTCGACCACCGGGCCGATCTGGGTGCCGGCCTGCAGCGCGTCGTCGACCACCAGGCTCTTCAGCCGCTCGGCGACGGCCGCCACGAAGCGGTCGTGGATGCCCTCGGTGACCACCAGGCGGGACGAGGCGGTGCAGCGCTGGCCGGTCGAGAAATAGGCGCCGTTGACCGCGCAGTCGACCGCCACCGCCATGTCCGCGTCGTCGAGGACGACGAGCGGGTTCTTGCCGCCCATCTCGAGCTGGACCTTGCGCATGTGCTCCAGCGAGGCGGCGGCCACCTTGCGCCCGGTGGCGACCGAGCCGGTGAAGGTGATGGCGTCGACGCGCGGGTCGTTGACCATGACGTCGCCCACCACCGAACCGCGGCCCATCACCAGGTTGAAGACGCCCTCGGGGACGCCGGCGCGGGCGATGATGTCGGCCAGCGCCCAGGCGGAGCCGGGAACCAGCTCGGCCGGCTTGAAGACGCACGCAGTTGCCGTAGGCGAGCGCCGGGGCGATCTTCCAGGCGGGGATGGCGATGGGGAAGTTCCACGGGGTGATGATGCCGACCACGCCGACCGGCTCGCGCGTCACCTCCACCTCGATGCCCGGCCGGGTCGAGGCCAGCTTGTCGCCGGCCAGCCGCAAGGTCTCGCCGGCGAAGAAGCCGAAGATCTGCGCGGCGCGCAGCACCTCGCCGGTCGCTTCGGGCAGCGTCTTGCCCTCCTCGCGCGCCAAGAGCCGGCCAAGCTCGTCCTTGCGCGCCGTTATCTCGTCGGCGACCGCCTTCAGGATGTCGTGGCGCTGCTGGATGCCGGACCGCGACCATGCCGGAAAGGCCGCGCGCGCCGCGGCAATGGCGGTCTCCGCGTCGCTCCGGCTGCCGCGGGCGTAGAGGCCGATGACGTCGCCGGTGTCCGACGGGTTGACGTTCTCGGCCGCTTCGGGGCCGTCGATCCAGCGCCCGGCGACGAAATTGCCATGCATGGTCATGAAGGGGGTTCCTCGAGGTTGTCGTCGGTAGAATGCACCCAATCAGGGCAGGGGTGCGGCAGCCGGCGTTGCAGAGCGGAGCGGCGGCGGCCGGCGGCCGGGCCAGTCGGTCTGCCGGTGATAGGCCTCGCCGATCCTCAGCACGTCGAGGTCGCCGCCGCGCCGCCCGATCAGCTGCATGCCCATCGGCAGCCCGCCGTCGGAGAAGCCGACCGGCACGCCGAGCGCCGGCAGGCCGGCCATCGAAGCGGGCACCACCACCTCCATCCACCGGTGATAGGTGTCCATCGGCCGGCCGGCGACCGCCTTCGGCCAGTCGAGCCCGGCATCGAAGGGGAAAAGCTGGGCGCTCGGCATGGCCAGCAGATCGTAGCGGTCGAAGAGCCCGGCGAGATACACGAACCATCGGTGCGCACGACGCTCGCCGCGTGGACGTCGAGGGCGCCGTGCCGGCTGCCGCTCTCGATCTCGTAGACGAGCTCCGGCTTGAGGCTGCGGCGCTTCTCCGGGTCGTCATAGAGGTCGCGCTTGCCGGCCGCGTTGGCGAAGCTGCGCAGCACGAGCCAGGCCCGCCACAGGCGGTCGGGGTCGAACGCCGGCGTCAGGGGCTCGACCTGCAGGCCGAGCCCTTGCAGGACGCCAAGGGCCCCGCTCGCACAGCTCCAGGATGCCCGGCTCCAGCGGGTAGTAGCCCTGCCAGGAGCCGATCCAGCCGACCCGCAGGCCGTCGCGGAGCGGGCGGTCGAGCGCGGCCGGGATGTCCGGCATCGCCGGCAGCGCGTGCGGGTCGCGCGGATCGGGGCCGGCCAGCGTGCCGAGCAGGGCTGCAAGGTCGCGCACGCTGCGGGCCATCGGGCCGTCGGTCGAAATCTGGTGCAGGAAGAGGTCGCCGACGGGGTCGCGCGGGATGACGCCGAGGCTCGGGCGGAAGCCGTAGACGTTGCAGAAGGCGGCGGGGTTGCGCAGCGAGCCCATGGTGTCCGACCCGTCGGCGACGGGCAGCAGCCGCGCCGCCAGGCCAGCCGCCGCGCCGCCGCTGGAGCCGCCGGCGGTGCGCGACAGGTCGTAGGGATTGCGCGTCACGCCATGCACCGGGTTGTAGCTGTGCGAGCCGAGGCCGAACTCCGGCGTGTTGGTCTTGCCGATGAAGATCGCGCCGGCCGCGCGGATGCGCGCGGCGACGAGCTCGTCCGCCGCGGGGACATGGTCGGCATAGAGCGGCGAGCCGTAGGTGGTGCGCAGGCCAGCGGTGTCGACCAGGTCCTTGACCGCGAACGGCATGCCGTGCAGCCAGCCGCGGCGCGGGCCGGCGTCGGCGGCCCTGGCCTCGGCCTCCAGCGCGGCGCGCGGCCTCAGCGAGACGATTGCGTTGAGGCTCGGATTGAGCCGCTCGATGCGGTCGAGATAGGCCGCCATCACCTCGACCGCCGAAACCCGGCCGGCGGCCATCGCCGCCGACAGGTCGAGCGCGTCGAGTTCGGTGAGCTCGCTCATGCCGCGTGCGGAGCGGCGAGCCGCTCCGCGTCCCTGGTCACTTGGTCACCGAGGTCCAGATCTTGGTGTAGAGATCGTTGACCTCGGGCGAGCACGGCGTCAGGAACTCGCCGGCCTTCTCGAACTCGGCCGGCACCACCAGCTCGGGCGCCGTCTTCATGTCCTCCGGCATGAACTTGTCGGAGCCCTTGACGCCGTTGGCATACTTCGCGAAGGCCGAGATCAGCGCCGCATTCTCCGGCTCCATGATGAAGTTCATGAACAGCTTGGCGTTGTCGACATTCTTGGCGTCCTTGAGGATGGCGACGCTGTCCATGAAGATCGGATAGCCTTCCTTGGGATAGCCGAAGCGGATGTCGGGGTTGGCCAGCCGCGAGCGCATGACCGCGCCGTTCCAGTAGTAGACGGCGGAATAGTCGCCGTTGGGCAGCTTCTCGGTGACGCTGTAGTCCATCGACAGCCACTTGGCCTTGGCCTCGACCAGCTTGTCGCGGACCTTCTTCAAGCAGCTCCTTGTCGTCGGTGCACCAGTCGCCGCCGAGATACTTGATGGTGGCGAACATGACGTCGGTCATCTCCGGCTCGACGTTGATCTTGCCGACCAGCTCCGCGGGCGGATCGAGGAAGATCGCCGAGGTGTTGATGTCGCCGCCATAGACCTTGCTGTTGACGCCGATGCCGCTCAGGCCCCACTGCCACGGCACGGTGTAGTGGCGGCCCGGATCCCACGGCACGTCGACCCAGCGCGGGTCGACGTTCTTGAAGTTCTCCATCTGGTCCGGACGCGCCTCGAGCAGCAGCCCTTCCTTGACCCAGATGGGCACGAAATTGGCCGACGGCACGACGATGTCGAAGCCATGGCCGCCGGCGCGCACCTTGGCGAGCGCGGTGTCGTTGGAATCGTAGTCGGTGACCGTCACCTTGACCTTGTGGGCCTCCTCGAACTTCTTGATCAGCTCGGGGCTGGTGTAGTCGCCCCAGTTGTAGATGTTGAGCTCGCCTTCGGCGAAAGCCGCTCCGGCCGAGGCGAGGAACGCCGCGGCTGCCGTCATCAGTCTCCATTCTCATGGTCCGTCTCCGTTGGTTATGGGCGTTTCGGGTTTCAGATCCTTCGCCGGTTGAGCAGGAAGAACACCGTGACGATGACCACCGACAGGGCGAGGAAGACGGTGGCGATGGCGTTGACCTCCGGCGTCACGGCGCGCCGCAGCTGCCCCAGCATGTAGGTCGGGAGCGTGTCCTGGCCGCCCGACTTGACGAATTCGGTGATGACGACGTCGTCCAGCGAGATGACGAAGGCCAGCATGAAGCCGGCGATGATGCCGGGCCTCAGCAGCGGCAGCGTCACCCGGCGAAACGCCATCCAGGGCGTGGCGTAGAGGTCGGCGGCGGCGCGCTCGAGGGTGAGGTCCATGCTTTCCAGCCGGGCCCGGATCGGCAGATAGGCGAAGGGGATGCAGAAGGCGGAGTGGGCGGCGATCAGGTAGCCGAGGCCGGAATAGCCGGTCCACACCTTGACGCGCGAGAAGACGATCAGCAGCGCCACGGCGGTGACGATCTCGGGCACCATCAGCGGCTGGTTGATGAAGGCGTATTTGAAGGTGAGGCCGCGATAGGCCGGCGTGCGGGTGGTGGCCAGCGCCGCCATCGTGGCGGCGACGGTGGCGACCGACGCGGCGACCACGGCGATGATCAGCGAGCGCAAGGCGGCGTCACTGCACGCTCTCGTTGGCGGCCGCCGCCTGGAACCAGCGCAGCGACACGCCGCTCCACACGGCGACCGAATCGTCGGCGTTGAAGGCGAAGACGACGAGCACGACCATCGGCAAATAGAGCAGCGCGAAGGTGAACATCGCCACCAGCGCGAAGCCGGGCTGGCGGCGGACGTCGAAGTGCCGGGCGCTAGCCATGCCGGGCTCCCGAGCGCGTGGCGTTGCGGACATAGACCAGCAGCGCCACCATGACGATCGCCATCAGGGTGATCGACAGGGCGGCGCCGAGCGGCCAGTTGCGGCCGGCGCCGAACTGCAGCTCGATCAGGTTGCCGAGCATCATGTTCTTGCCGCCGCCGAGCACGCGCGGAATGACATAGGCGCCGAGCGAGGGGATGAAGACGAGGATGGAGCCGGCGACGATGCCCGGCATGACCAGCGGGACGACGACCCGGCGCAGCACCTGCAGGCGGCTGGCGTAGAGGTCGTAGCCGGCCTCGACCAGCCGGAAATCGAGCTTCTCCAGGCTGGCATAGAGCGGCAGCACCATCAGCGGCAGGTAGACGTAGACCATGCCGAAGCAGGATCGCCCAGTCGGTGAACATGATCTGGATCGGCCGGTCGATGACGCCGAGCCAGATGAGCAGCGTGTTGAGGACGCCCTCGTTGCGGAGCACCTGCTGCATGGCGAAGGTGCGGATCAGAAGGTTGGTCCAGAACGGGATGGTGACCAGGAAGACCCAGACCTCGCGGGTCTCGCGCGGCCGGGTGGCGATGAAATAGGCGGTGGGGAAGCCGAGCAGCAGGGTCGCCACCGTGGTGATCAGCGACAGCTTCACCGAGCGCCACAAGATCGACAGGTGCGCGTCGGCGAAGGTCAGCGTGTCGTCGAAGATGTCGCGCTGGAAGAACACCGAGAACCAGCCGTCGAGCGAATAGGTGCCGAGCTTCACGTCGCCGTAGTCGGCCTTGGCCATGAAGGAATAGGCCAGCATGACGAACAGCGGACCGATCGCCGCGCAGAAGATGATGAGCAGCGCCGGCGCTGACAACAGCCAACGGTCGACAATTCCGCGGCGGGCCGCGGCGTCGGCGACTTGGCCTGCCCGCCCGGCCATCAGTCCCTCAGCACCTGGGCGGCGCCGCTCTGGATGCGGACGCCGACCTGCTGGCCGAGCTCGAAGCTCTGCCGGTCGCCGCGGCGGTTGGGGACGCGGACCAGGAACAACCCGCCGGAGGGCAGGCGCACGCGGAACTGGGTGTCGACGCCGGAATAGACGATGGCATCCAGCGTGCCGGACAGGTCGGCGCCGTTGCCGGCGTCGCCGATCGTCGCGTGCTCGGGGCGGACGACCACCGTCACCTTGCCGTCCGGTCGGCGGCCTTCCGCCACGTGGGCGGCGAGCGTGCCGCCGCCGTTCAGCCGCACCTCGGCGCTGTCGCCGGCGAGCGAGGCGACCTCGGCTTCGAGGAAGTTGGTCTCGCCGATGAAGTTGGCGACGAAGCGCTCGGACGGATGCTCGTAGATGTCGCGCGGCGCGCCGACCTGCAGGATGCGCCCGTTCGACATGACGGCGATGCGGTCCGACATGGTCAGCGCCTCCTCCTGGTCGTGGGTGACGAAGACGAAGGTGATGCCGGTGTCGCTCTGCATGCGCTTGAGCTCGATCTGCATGTCCTTGCGCAGCTTGTAGTCGAGGGCCGACAGGGGCTCGTCGAGGAGCAGCACCTTGGGGCTCGGCGCCAGCGCGCGGGCCAGCGCCACGCGCTGCGCCTGGCCGCCGGAGATCTGGTCGGTGCGGCGGTTGCCGAGTTCCTCCATGCGCACCAGCTGCAGCATGGCGGCGACGCGCGCGGCGATCTCGGCCTTGGGGCGGCCCAGCATTTCGAGGCCGAAGGCGATGTTCTGAGAGACGGTCAGATGGGGAAACAGCGCGTAGCTCTGGAACACCGTGTTGACCGGCCGGCGATAGGGCGGCAGGCGGGCGATGTCGTCGCCATAGAGCAGGATTGCGCCGTCGGTCGGATATTCGAAGCCGGCGATCAGCCTGAGCAGCGTGGTCTTGCCGCAGCCGGACGGGCCGAGCAGCGTGAAGAACTCGTTCTCGCGGATGGCGATGGACACGTGGTCCAGCGCGCGAAGCCCTGTGGGCTCCGGGCCGAAGACCTTCGTCACCTCGCGGGCTTCGACCGCGATGCGCCTCTCCCCGGCGCCATCTGGTCCCGGCATGCCTTGCCCCACTGTTCGTCTTCTTCTTCTCGCCGGCGTCGCTCGTGGTTCCTCGTCCCAGGCGCGCCGACTTTCCGGGCCAAGCGTATTTGACGACATGGCGTCCGGCAAGGCGGGTCGCTATGAATGGCATAAGACCAACGCGAAGGGCTTTCATGACACCTCCTGCAGAGATCATCATCGAGAATGGCCGCGTGCTGACCATGGACGGGGCGCAGCCGCGCGCCGAAGCGGTGGCGCTGGCCGAGGGCCGCATCCTGGCGGTGGGACCGCGGGCGGCCGTCGAGGCGCATGCCGGCCCCGGCACGGAACGCCTGGACGCCCGCGGCGCCACGGTGCTGCCCGGCTTCGTCGAGAGCCATATCCATCTGTTCGCAGGCGGCGCGCAGCTCGACAGCCTGTCGCTCGCCGGGCAGACGGGCTTCGATCGCGTCGCCGCGGCGATCCGCGAGCGCGCCGAGCAGGAGCCGGCGGGCCAGCTGCTGGTCGTCGAGCAGGCGGCCTACTCGATGTTCGGCGAGGCCGAGCCGATCTCGCGGCAGCTGCTCGACCGCATCCTGCCCGATCGCCCGCTGGCGCTGTTTGCCAGCGACCACCACACGATGTGGGCAAACACCGCGGCGCTCGTGGCGGCGGACCTTCTGCAGGGGCGGGCGACGCCGCCGGGCAGCGAAGTCGTCATGGGCAGCGACGGGCTGGCGAATGGCGAGCTGCGCGAGTTCGAGGGCTTCGCGCCGGTGTTTGCGCTGGCGCCCACCGGCGGCCGGGAGATGCTCGGCCTGGTCGGCCGCGAGCCGGCGACGCCGCCGACGGCGGCGCAGCGCGCCGTCGACCGGCCGTCATGGAGCGCGGGCTCGCCGCCTGCGCCTCGCTCGGCATCACCAGCTTCCATAACATGGACGGCAACCGCTACCAGCTGGAGCTGCTGGAGGAGATCGACCGTACCGCGGCGCTGCCGGTGCGCGCCCGCATCCCGTTCCGCTTCCTGCCCGACATGGAGCCGGAGGCACTGGAGGTGGCGGTCGCCATGCGCGAGCGCTGGAGCTCCGACCGGCTGAAGGCCGACTTCGTCAAGATCTTCATGGACGGCGTCATCGAATTCGACGACCGCCTTCGTGCTCGAGGATTATTGCGGCATGCCGGGGCAGCGCGGCTCGGCCTTCTTCAGCGAAGAGGAATTTGCTGCGGTCGGCCGTGGCAGCCGACCGCCTGGGCTTCCAGATCGCCGTCCACGCGATCGGCGACGCCGCGGTTCGCCGCACGCTCGAACGGCTACGAGGCGGCGCGCCGGAGAAACGGCAGCCGCGACAGCCGGCATCGGGTCGAGCACATCGAGATGCTGGACCCGGCGGACCTGCCGCGCTTCGCCGAGCTCGGCGTCATCGCCTCCATGCAGCCGACGCATGCGCCGGGCGGCGCCTATCCGATGGAGCCCATCGCCTCGCTCATCGGGCACCAGCGGCTGGTGACCGCCTATGCCTGGCAGACGCTGCGGCAGAGCGGCGCCCGCATGGCGTTCTCGGGCGACTGGCCGGTCGCCTCGCTCGACCCGCTGCTCGGCATCGCGACGGCGGTGTCGCGGCAGCCGATGGTGGATGGTGGGCCCAACCAGCGGCAGAGCCTCGCCGACGCGCTTGCCGGCTTCACCGTCGACGGCGCCTATGCGGCGTTCGAGGAGGCCCGCAAGGGCGTGCTCAAGCCCGGCGCGATGGGCGACGTGGCGGTGCTGTCGGGCGACATCGAGGCGGTGCCCGGTGCGGAGATCGCCGCGCTGAAGGTGGCGGCGACGCTCTGCGAGGGCCGCGTCACCTACCGCCGCGCCGCGCCGTAGGGCGGCGGCGGGCGGCGGCCGAACCACGGCCGGGCCTCCTCGATCGCGGCCGACAGCGACATCAGCAGCTCGTCGCGGCCGAACGGCGCGGCGAGGTGAATGCCGACCGGCAGGCCGTCGGGGGTCCAGTGGGTGGGCAGCGACACCGCCGGCTGGCCGGAGGCGTTGAAGGCCGCGCAGAAGGGCGAATAGGCGAAGACGCGGCCGGGTCCCAGACGGTATTCGACGAAGTCCTCGCTCTCATGGCTGAAGCGGCCGATCGCGGCGGGCGGCTCCGCCAGTGTTGCCGTCAGAAGGATGTCGTAGCGCTCGAAGAAGCCGGCGAGCGCCCGGCCATAGGCATGGATCCTGCCGACCGCTTCCAGATAGTCGCTGCCGCCGATCGTCCGGGAATAAGCGATGGCGCCGCGGGCCACGCCTTCGACGTCGTCGGCGGCGAGCGGCCGGCCGAGCTGCCGCAAGCGGGCCTCGATCGCGAGCGCCGTGCCGCAGGCGACGATCTTGGTCCAGGCCTGCCATCATCGCTGCCGCGTCGGCGCTCGGCCGCGCCTCTTCGAGGTCGTGGCCCATCTCGGCGAGCAGCGTCGCCGCATCCTCGACGGCTGCCCGGCACTCGGCGTCGATCGGCTCGCCGGTGAGGCTTTCGGTGCAGAACGCGATGCGCAGCCGCTCTGGGCGCCGCTCCAGGGCGGCCATGAAGGAGGCTTCCAGCGGCGGCGCGGCATAGGGCGCGCCGAGGTCGGGGCCCTGCGTCGCGTCGAGCAACGTCGCGGTGTCGCGGACGCTGCGCGTCAGGAAACCGTCGATCGCCATGCCGGCCCAGCCTTCGCCCGCATAGGGGCCGTCCGGCAGGCGGGCACGGGTCGGCTTGAAGCCGAACAGGCCGCAGCAGGAGGCCGGGATGCGCACGGAACCGCCGCCGTCCGAGCCGTGGGCGGCGGGCACGATGCCGGCGGCGACGGCTGCGCCGGCACCGCCGGAAGAGCCGCCCGGCGTGCGGTCGAGGTTCCAGGGGTTGCGGGTGGGGCCGCCATAGACCCGCGCCTCGGTGGCGGGGCCGACGCCGAGCTCGGGCGAGGCAGTGCGGCCAAAGGTCACCAGCCCGGCCGCCTTCAGCCGCGCATAGATCGCCGAATCGACCGGGAAGCGGGTGCCGGCGAACAGGCGGGACCCGGCGTTGGCGGGGAAATCCACCGCCTCGCCGCCGAGGTCCTTGAGCAGGAAAGGAACCCCGGCCAGGGGCCCGTCGCCCAGGCCGTCGTCGATCATTTGCCGCGCCGCCTCCTCGTTCACCATGGTGACGGCGTTGAGCGCCGGGTTGACCGCCGCCGTCCGCGCCAGTGCTGCGTCGAGGAGCTCGCCGGGGCTCACCTCACGCTTCCTGACATGCTCGGCCAGGCCGACCGCGTCCTCTCTGTCGTAGAGCTCGGCGATGCTCATGCGCTTGCCTCTTTCGATTCGCTGCCTGCCAAATCAACGCGGTTCCGCGGCGTTTCGCAACGATCCGCAGCGTGACGGCGCAAGGAGAAGATGCCAAAGTGGCGCCAATGAGCAGCGGCTTCCCCGAAATCGTGCTGGTCCGCCACGGCGAGACAGAATGGAGCGCGTCGGGCCGGCATACCGGCCGCACCGACATCCCGTTGACGCCGGCCGGCGAGGCGGGCGCCCGCAAGGTGGCGCTGCGGCTTGCCGGCCGCACGTTCGCGGCGGTGTGGACGAGCCCGTCGCGGCGCGCCGCCGACACCTGCCGGCTGGCCGGGTTCGGGGACAGCGCCGTGGTCAAGCCGGACCTGGCCGAGTGGGACTACGGCGCCTATGAGGGCATCACCACCAAGCAGATCCTGGCCGAGCGGCCGGGCTGGCAGCTGTTCCGCGACGGCTGCCCGAAGGGCGAGACGGCGGCTGAGGTCGGCGGGCGCGCCGATGCGATCGTCGGCCAGCTGCGGGCGGTCGGCGCCGACGTGGTGGTGTTTTCCAGCGCACATTTCCTGCGGGTGCTGGCGGCGCGCTGGCTCGGCCTGCCGCCGGACGGCGCCGCCTTCTTCGTGCTCGGCACGGCGAGCCTCAGCGCGCTCGGCTACGAGCACGACCTGACCGAGCCTGTCGTCCGCCGCTGGAACGAGCAGTCGTGACAGGGTCGGGTGCGGACCTCTGATGGAGACGGATGAGATCGCGGCCGTGCGAGCGATGCTGGCCGCCGAGCCGCGCCCGGTCGGCTGGGCGGCCCGGCGCGCCAGGCTCGACGCCGTCGGCTCGGCCTATGGCGTCGCCGACGACATCGCGTTCTCGCCCTGCTTGCTCGCTGGGCTCGCCGGCGAGTGGTCGCTGGCGCCGGGCAGCGATCCCGCCAAGGTCCTGCTGTTTTTTCACGGCGGCGGCTATTGCTCCGGCTCGCTCGAGAGCCATCGCGGCATGGTCTCCGAGGTCGGGCGCGCGGCCGGCGTGCGGACGCTGGCGATCGCCTACCGCCTCGCCCCCGAGCAGCCGTTCCCGGCAGCGCTCGACGATGCGCTAGCCGCCTACGGGTTCCTCCTGGAGCAGGGCGTTCCGGCGGCCAGCGTGGCGTTCGGCGGCGACAGCGCCGGCGGCGGGATCGCGCTGTCGACGCTGGTCTCGCTGCGCGACGCGCGGCGGCCGCTGCCCGGTGCGGCCTGGCTCGCCTCGCCGTGGGTCGACCTGACGATGAGCGGAGCCAGCATGGACGGCAAGGAAACGGCCGACCCGCTGATCCACCGCGCCTATCTGGACGAGCTGGCGGCGGCCTACCTGGCCGGGCAAAGCGCCACCGAGCCGCGCGCCTCGCCACTGTTCGCCGACCTCGGCGGGCTGCCGCCGGTGCTGGTCCAGGTGGGTTCCGACGAGACGCTGCTCGACGATGCGGTGCGCATCGCCGGACGCCTCGGGGCGGCCGAGGTGGCGGCGACCCTGGAGGTCTGGCCGCACATGATCCACGCCTGGCATTTGTGGGCTGCGCGGCTAGAGGCCGGCCGCCGCGCCGTGCAGTCGGCCGGACGCTTCATCGCCGGCCATCTCTCTCGATAGCTTGGACGAGAATTGTCGACAGTCGACAGTCGGCAAGTCAGCTAAAGTCGGCCTTGCCGATGCGCTCCATGGCCATCGCCGCGGCGACGTCGTTGGTCGGCCGGCGCTCCTCGTCGGCGCGGCGGAAGATCGTGGCCAGCGTGGCGGGGATGTCGGCCACCTTGCGCATGGCCTCGTCGGCGTCGTAGCCGCCCGGCGCCAGCTCGGCGGCGACGTTGATCAGGCCGCCGGCGTTGATCACGTAGTCCGGCGCATAGAGGATGCCGCGGGTCATCAGCAGCCTGGCGTCGTCGTGCGCGGCGAGCTGGTTGTTGGCCGAGCCGGCGACGATGGTGGCGCGGATGTCGGGGATCGTCTTCGGCGTCAGGACGCTGCCCAGCGCGCAGGGCGCCAGGATGTCGACGTCGGCCGCCAGGATGGCCTCAGCATCGACCACGGCCGCGCCGAAGCGCTGGCGCGCCTCGGCGGTGCGGGCCGCATCGATGTCGGCGACGGTCAGCACCGCGCCTTCGCCGGCCAGCCGCTCGCAGAGCGCGAGGCCGACCGAGCCGAGCCCCTGCACGGCGACGCGGACGCCGGCGAGCGAGTCGCTGCCGCTAAGGTGGCGACGCGCGGCCTTGATGCCGAGGAAGACGCCGTGCGCGGTCACCGGAGAGGGGTTGCCGCTGCCGCCGACGGTCGTGCCGGTCACGTTGCCGGTGCGGCTGCGCAGGAAATCTGCGTCGGCGAGCGTCAGCCCGACGTCCTCGCCGGTGTAGAACTGCCCGTCGAGCGCGGCGAGCATGTCGGCATAGGCCTCCAGCAGCTGCGGCGACTTGTCGTGCTTCGGATCCGCCATGATGACGGCCTTGCCGCCGCCGAACGGTACGCCGGTGATGGCGGCCTTGTAGGTCATGCCGCGCGACAGGCGAAGCGCATCGGTCAGCGTGGCGGCGAAGCTCTCGTGCGGCCACACCCGCGTGCCGCCCAGCGCGGGGCCGAGCGTGGTGTCGTGGATGGCGACGATGGCGGTGAGGTTGCGGTCGATGTCGCGGCCCAGCCAGACCTGCTCGTGGCCGTCATAGGCGGCCAGCTCGGCGGCTTCGCCGGTGATGTCGATGAGGGTGAGGGTGCGGGCGCCGTGCGGCACTTTCAAGGTGCGCGGCTCGATGATCTGCAGCATCGTTTTCCTCCCGATATCCGATTCCGGAAGCTTAACGACGTGCCGGGATTTTTGGTTGCGAAGTGGGGTGCCGCGCGGATTTTCCGTTGCGGAACAATCGATTTAAACTTTTTGAAAACATCAAGAAGGTGTCCGGAGCCGCACTCGGTCGGCTCCGGGGAGGCGTCCGGGGTCAGGCGAGCCTGGCGTCGAGCGTGACCTTGATGGCGCCGAGCGCCTTGGAGACCGGGCATTCGAGCTTGGCCTTCTCGGCGAGCTCCTTGAACTTCGCGGCGTCGATGCCGGGCACCGACCCCTTCACGGTGAGCGCGCTGCCGGTGATGCCGGTGCCGGGGACCAGCGTCACCACCGCCTCGACCTCCAACCGCTCGGGCGGGGTGCCGTTCTCGGCCAGGAAATGCGAGCACTGCATGGCGTAGCAACCGGCATGGGCGGCGGCGATCAGCTCCTCGGGGTTGGTGCCCGATTGCCCGCTCTCGTCCTCGAAGCGGCCCTTGAACGAGTAGGGAACACCCTTGAAGGCGCCGCTCTGCGTGTCGAGCGTGCCGCCGCCCTCCTTGAGGCTGCCCTTCCAGACGGCTGTGGCGTGACGGTCCATGATGGTCTCCCTTGGGTTGGCTGGATCGACCGAAGACAACACCAGCACCGGCCCGCGCGCAAGCGCCGAAGCCGATCGGGCCTCAGATCGCCTCGCCGCGCAGCAGCCGCGGCTGATCCGGAGACAGGCCGGACGCCTGGCGGATGAAGAATTCCTTGAGGCGCGGCATGCGCTCGACCAGGCCGAGCCCGAGATCGCGCACCGCGCGCACCGGGGCGAGATCGTTCGAGAAGAGCCGGTTGAGCAGGTCGGTGGTGATGCCCATCTGCACCGTGTCGAAGCGGCGCCAGCGCTCGTAGCGCTGCAGGACGTCGAGCGCGCCGATGTCCTGGCCAAGCCGATCGGCCTCGACGACGGTCTCGGCGAGCGCGGCGACGTCCTTGAAACCCAGGTTGAGGCCCTGGCCGGCGATCGGATGGATGGCATGCGCGGCGTCGCCGGCCAGCGCGAAGCGCGGCGCCACGAAACCGCGCGCCAGCTTCAGCCCGAGCGGCCAGGCCCGCGGCTTGCCCTCGACGCGTAGCTCGCCGAGCTGCAGGCCGAAGCGGCGCTCCAGCTCCGTCTCGAAGACCAGCGCGTCGGACGCCACCAGGCGCTCGGCGTCGGCCGTGCGCTCGGTCCAGACGATCGACGAGCGATCGCCCTTGAGCGGCAGCACGGCGAAGGGACCGGCGGGCAAAAAATGTTCCTCGGCGCGGCCGCCATGGGGCCGCTCGTGCGCCACCGTACAGACGATGCCGGACTGGCCGTAGTCGAAGTCGACGGTGCGGATGCCGGCCATGGCGCGCAGCTTGGAATTCACGCCGTCGGCGGCCACTAGGAGCCGCGAGCCGAAAGCCACCCCGTCGGCGAGGTGGACGACCATGGCCGCCCCGCTGCGCTCGAAGCCCTGCACGCCGACGCCTTCGATGATGTCGATGCCAAGCGCCGCAGCGCGCCGCCGCAGCGCGCCGTTGAGCACCCGGTTGGCGACCATGTGGGCGAACGGCTCGCCCGGCGTCACCTCGCTGCCGAAGGTGAGGAAGACCGGCCGCACCGGGTCGGTGGTGCGCGAATTGGTGATGATCATCTCGGTGATCGCCTGCGCCTCGGGCGCGATCTCGTCCCAGCAGCCGAGCTGGCCGAGCATGCGGCAGGCGGCGGCGGCGATCGCCGAGGCGCGCCCGTCGCGCTCCCAGGCGCCGGGCGGCGCGGCGTCGACGATGGCGACCGACAGGTTGGGGCGGGCGCTGCGCAGCGAGACGGCGGCCGCCAGGCCGACATAGCCGGCGCCGGCGATCAGCACGTCGAACTCGGAGCCGTGGGCCGGCATGTCCCGCGCTGCGCTCTCCCGACCAGCCATCGCCGCTCTTCCTCTCGCATCCCGGGCCTGGCGCTTGACAGCGCCGACCCATCCTGTTCGAACCGCCTGCGGCGCCAGAAGCGAGGCTCGACCATGTCTGCGGCCATGCAGGAACTGCTCGGCATTCTCGATCTCGAACGGCTGGAACACAACCTGTTCCGTGGTCGCAGCCCGAAAGTCCATTGGCAGCGCGTGTTCGGCGGCCAGGTGATCGGCCAGGCGCTGGTCGCCGCGCAGCGCACCATCGATGCGCCGCGCCACGTCCATTCGCTGCACGCCTATTTCATGCGGCCCGGCGACTCCAAGGTGCCGATCGTCTACCAGGTCGAAAGGCTGCGCGACGGCGGCAGCTTCTCCACCCGCCGGGTGACCGCCATCCAGCACGGCCATGCGATCTTCTCGCTCGAGGCGTCGTTCCAGGTCGAGGAGGAGGGCCTGGAGCACCAGATCGCGATGCCGCAAGGGGTGCCGGGGCCGGACGGCCTGGATACCCAGCGCGACCTGCTCGCCCGCGGCGCCCACGTGCCGGAGGAGATCCGCCGCTACTGGGCGCGGGAGCGGCCGCTGGAGATCCGTCCGGTGACGCTCGAGCATTATACGAGCCGCGACCGCCTGCCGCCGGTGCAGAACATCTGGCTGCGCTTCACCGGACCGGTGCCGGACGACCGCGGCGTGCAGGCGGCGCTGCTCGCCTACCTGTCCGACATGACGCTGCTCGACACGGCGACCTTCCCGCACGGCCGCGCGGTGTTCGACCCGGACCTGCAGGTCGCCAGCCTCGACCATGCGATGTGGTTCCACCGGCCGCACGGCCTCGACGGCTGGCTGCTCTACAGCCAGGACACGCCCTCCTCCTCCGGCGCCCGCGGCTTCACGCGCGGCTCGCTCTACGCCGATGACGGCACTCTGATCGCCTCTGTGGCTCAGGAAGGCCTCATCCGGCTGCGCCAAAAGCCCGCCGGTTAGGCAATTTGCCCGTTTTGCCTATTTTTTGAGCAGTCGGGGTCCGGAGGCTTCGGCCGACCGGTCCGCATTGGCGCGGGCAAGCGAATATTTCCAACAGGTTAAGCCGGCGCGCGCCGAACTGGCACGGAGCTTGGATGAGGTTCCGCACGCCCCGGCTGCCGATCCGCCGGCGACGTGTTGCAACGCGGGGACCCGCAAAGCCGAAGGTGAAGCCGATGAAGATTGTGATGGCCATCATCAAGCCGTTCAAGCTCGACGAGGTCCGCGAAGCGCTGACCGCCGTCGGGATCCAGGGGCTGACCGTCACCGAAGTGAAGGGCTACGGGCGCCAGAAGGGGCACACGGAGATCTACCGCGGCGCCGAATACGCGGTCAGCTTCCTGCCGAAGATCAAGATCGAGGTCGCGGTCAGCCTCGACCTGGTGGACAGGGTGGTCGACGCGATCACCGTGGCCGCCAAGACCGGCCAGATCGGCGACGGCAAGATCTTCGTGTTCCCGATCGACCAGGCGGTGCGCATCCGCACCGGCGAAACCGACACCGACGCGCTCTAGGGCCCGGCCGGAATTCTCAGTGGAGAGGTATCAATGACGATTTCGACCCGTTTCGCGCCGCTGGCCTGCAAGGCCCTTCTGGGCGGCCTGCTGCTCGGCGCCCTCGGCACCGCCGCCGCCTTCGCGCAGGAGGCCGCGCCAGCGGCCGCCGAGGCGGCAGCCGCCGCGCCGCCCGTGCCCGACAAGGGCGACACGACCTGGATGCTGGTCTCGACCATCCTCGTCATCATGATGACGCTGCCGGGCCTGGCGCTGTTCTACGGCGGCCTGGTGCGCGCCAAGAACATGCTGTCGGTGCTGATGCAGGTGCTGGCGGCGTTCTCGATGATCGCGCTTCTGTGGGTGATCTACGGCTATTCGCTGGCCTTCACGGGCGCCGGCACGGCCGAGGAGGCGACAGCGCTGACGCCGTTCATCGGCGGCTTCTCCAAGGCCTTCCTGTTCGGCGTCGGGCCGTCCTCGGTGGCCGAGACCTTCACCCAGGGCGTCTACATCCCCGAGCTCGCCTTCGTGATCTTCCAGCTGACCTTCGCGGCGATCACCCCGGCGCTGATCGTCGGCGCGGTCGCCGAGCGCATGCGCTTCGGCTCGGTGATGCTGTTCCTGGCGCTGTGGTTCACCTTCTCCTACCTGCCGATCGCCCACATGGTGTGGTGGTGGGGCGGCCCGAGCGCGGCGGACGCGCCGACCGGCTACCTGTTCGGCATCGGCGCGCTCGACTTCGCGGGCGGCACGGTGGTGCACATCAATGCCGGCATCGCCGGGCTGGTGGCGGCGCTGATCGTCGGGCCGCGGGTCGGCTTCATGCGGGAGAACATGGCGCCGCACAACCTGACCTTCACGCTGGTCGGCGCCAGCCTGCTGTGGGTGGGCTGGTTCGGCTTCAACGCCGGCTCGAACCTCGAGGCCAACGGCCTGGCGGCGCAGGCGGTGCTCAACACGATCACCGCCACCTCCGCCGCGGCGCTCGCCTGGTCGCTGGTCGAGCGCCTCGTGCGCGGCCATGCCAGCCTGCTCGGCGCCGCCTCGGGCGCGGTGGCCGGCCTGGTGGCGATCACGCCGGCGGCCGGGCTCGCCGGGACGCTCGGCTCGATCGTGCTCGGTGCCGTGGCCGGCGTGGTCTGCGTGTGGGCGGTGATCTCGCTCAAGCCGGCGCTCAAATACGACGACTCGCTCGACGTGTTCGGCGTGCACGGCGTCGGCGGCATCGTCGGCGCGCTCGGCACGGCGATCGTCGCGGCACCGAGCCTGGGCGGCTTCGGCCCCGGCGCCGGAGGCCTATTCGATCGGCGGCCAGTTCGTCGTCCAGGCTGACCGCCGTGGTGGTGGCCGTGGTGTGGTCGGGCGCGGTGTCGGCAGTGGCGCTCTATGTGGTCAAGGCGATCATGGGGCTCAGGCTGCCGGAGGCGGAAGAGCGCGAAGGCCTCGACATCACCTCGCACGGCGAGCGCGCCTACAACTGATCCCGTCCGGGCGGACCCGCCCGCGGCAAGGACCCGGCCTCGGCCGGGTCCTTTGTGGTTTTCGGAGCTAGCCGGGAAAAGCGCCGTTAACCATACCGAGCTAGCATCGAACGATGAACCTCGTTCGATACCTCTTTCCAGGCTTCGTGCTGGGCCCGCTCGGGGCGAACTTCCTGGCTGGCGCCGTCAGCAATCAGCTGATGGCGAGCCCCGAACTCTCGTCCCTGTCGCTGTTTCTGATCGGACTAGGCACCTCCGTGGCCTTCTGGGCGATGGATCGGATGGGTCGTCATTGAGCCCGGGTTGAGCACTTGGTCGAGGATATTCAGGTTGTAGAGGATTTTACGCTGAGCGATTATCTCCTGCGCCTGTAGCAACAGGCGCTTCGTCCTCGGCAAAATTGGACTTGAAGTACGTGTCGTATCCTTTTTGAATTCGGCGTCGGTCTTCAGCTTGTCGGCTTTGGCCTTGGCTTTGGCCTGCAACTTGTCGGCTTTGGCCTTGGCTTTGGCCTGCAACTTGTCGGCTTTAGCCTTGGCTTTGGCCTCGGCTTTTTCCTCCGGGGAAGTCGCAATCCATCTTGCGCGCGTCGCCCTCAGTGTTGCTTTCGTATCGCTGGTCGCCAATCGGGTTTCCTCGACGATTGCTTTGAACGACTTCATCTTGGAAAGGCTGCGGTCCGCGCGCTCCATTGCTTGTTTCTGCTGTGGCAGCTGCTTTTTCTTCGCCAGCTTGAGGTTGTCTATCAGCGCGGTTACGGGAGCCTTTGCTTTTGCCCCAATGAGGTTGAAACGCTCGTTGATTGTCAGTCCCATGGCAGAGTTCCTTTGCGGTGATGCATCCAGGTCCAGCGCACGTTAGCTTTCTGCTCAATCCAAGTTGTATCTTCCGTGACAAGATGGTGCTCTTCGGGTGCTTGAAGTTCAGAGCCGTTGTTTTGGCCTGGGCAAGAGCGAAGAGGTCGCCAGCCCCATGGTTAATGCCGCCTTAACCTCCCGCCCCTAGTGTCCGACGATCTGCCCTTCCGCTCGAGGCGCGGGGGCAGCAGGGATGACGGGGTCACCAGGCATGCGTTCGGCACAGCTGCTCACGCTCGACGAATTCGGAACACGGGCTCCACGCCTTCGCGCGGAGGCAGCTCGGGCGGGCGATGGGGGCGGGGATGCTCGCCTTCGCGGCCTTCGGGCTGGCCAGCCTCGGCACCTGGAACGTCGCCGATCCGAGCTTCAGCCATGCCACCGCCAACCCGGTGACCAACGCGATGGGCTATCCCGGCGCGGTGTTTTCCGACCTCGCCATGCAGTTCTTCGGCCTCGGCGCCGTGGCGGCGCTGGTGCCGGCCGTGGCGTGGGGGATCCTGTTCTTCGCGGCCTATGGGGTCGACCGGCCGGGCCGTCGCGCTGCCGCATGGCTGGCCGGCGCGCTGCTCGGCGCGGCGATCGCCGGCTGCATCACGCCGCCGCCGACATGGCCGCTGCCGTCGGGCCTGGGCGGCGTGCTCGGCGACATGGTGCTGGGGCTGCCGGCGCTGGTCCTCGGCCACTATCCGACCGGATTGGTGGCGAGCGCGCTCGCCGTGCTTCTCGCGGCGCCGGCGCTGTGGCTCTACGGCTTCGGGGCGGGCCTGATCTCTCGCCGCAAGGGCCTGCCGGCCGCTGCCGTGCGCCGCCGCCCGCCGACGCCGGCCGAGGCCGTGGCCGGCGCTGCGGATGACGACGCCGAGGACGATGACGACGACGAGGGCGTGCTGGCGCTGGGGGCGATCGCCCACTGGTGGCTGTCGGCGCGCGGCTTCGTGCGCCGCCGCCTTGCCAGCCGCCGCCGTCGCACGCCGGCGGAGGACGATGCGCTGGGGGTCGATTTCCCGGTCGCCGAGCGCCGCGCGCCGATCGGCAGCCGCGACAGCGACGCCCGCATCGAGCCGGAATTCTCGCCGCGCCCGCCGGTGCGCGAGCCGGTGCTGCAGATGGACGACGGCTACGACGACGAGCTCGACGCCGACATCATGCCGGCCACCGAGATGGCAAGGCGGCTGGCGCCGATGGGCGTCGTACAGGCCGGCGCGGCGCGCGTCGAAGCGCCGGGGCCGCGGCCGGTGCAAGGGGCGCGCGTGCAGCGCGAGGCGCAGACCTCGATGATCAGGAGCGGCGAGTTCGAGATGCCGTCGCTGCACTTCCTGGCCGAGCCGAAGGCGTTGGCGCGCGACCCGAGCCTGTCCAAGGAGGCGCTGGAGCAGAATGCGCGGCTGCTCGAAGGCGTGCTGGAGGATTTCGGCGTCAAGGGCGAGATCATCCACGTGCGGCCGGGGCCGGTGGTGACGCTCTACGAGCTGGAGCCGGCGCCGGGCATCAAGTCGTCGCGGGTGATCGGGCTGGCCGACGACATCGCGCGCTCGATGAGCGCGATCGCCTGCCGCGTCGCCGTGGTGCCCGGCCGCAACGCGATCGGCATCGAGCTGCCCAACACCAAGCGCGAAACCGTCTACCTGCGCGAGATCCTGGCCAGCCGCGACTTCGAGACGACCAAGGCCAAGCTGGCGCTGGCGCTCGGCAAGACGATCAACGGCGAGGCGGTGATCGCCGATATCGCAAAAATGCCGCACGTGCTGGTGGCCGGCACCACCGGCTCAGGCAAGTCGGTGGCGATCAACACGATGATCCTGTCGCTGCTCTACCGGATGACGCCGGACGAGTGCCGGCTGATCATGATCGACCCCAAGATGCTGGAGCTGTCGGTCTATGACGGCATCCCGCATCTGTTGACGCCCGTCGTCACCGATCCCAAGAAGGCCGTGGTGGCGCTGAAGTGGACGGTGCGGGAGATGGAGGACCGCTACCGCAAGATGTCCAAGGTCGGCGTGCGCAACATCGAGGGCTTCAACCAGCGGGTCGCCCAGGCGGCGGCCAAGGGCGAGCGCATCTCGCGCACCGTGCAGACTGGTTTCGACCGCGAGACCGGGGAGGCGATCTACGAGACCGAGGACCTCGACCTCGAGCAGATGCCGTTCATCGTCGTCATCATCGACGAGATGGCCGACCTGATGATGGTCGCCGGCAAGGACATCGAAGGGGCGGTGCAGCGGCTGGCGCAGATGGCGCGCGCCGCCGGCATCCACGTCATCATGGCGACGCAGCGGCCCTCCGTCGACGTCATCACCGGCACGATCAAGGCCAACTTCCCGACCCGCATCTCCTTCCAGGTGACGTCGAAGATCGACAGCCGGACGATCCTCGGCGAGCAGGGCGCCGAGCAGCTGCTCGGCATGGGCGACATGCTCTACATGGCCGGCGGCGGGCGCATCCAGCGCGTGCATGGCCCGTTCGTCTCCGACGACGAGGTGGAGAAGATCGTCGGCCACCTCAAGCTGCAGGGCGTGCCGGAATATCTCGACGCCATCACCGAGGACGACGACGAGGACGAGGCGGACGGCGAGGGCGGCGCGCGGGGCGGCGGCGCCGGCGGCGGCAATTTGGAAGATTCGGACGATCCCTACGACCAGGCGGTGGCGGTGGTGCTGCGCGACGGCAAGGCCTCGACCAGCTACATCCAGCGGCGGCTCGGCATCGGCTACAACCGCGCCGCCTCGATCATCGAGCGGATGGAGAAGGAGGGCATCGTCGGGGCGGCCAACCATGCCGGCAAGCGCGAGATCCTGGTGCCGACCGAAGAGGAAAACTACTGAGAAACGGGGCGCCGGGCCCTTGAAAACGCCCAATTTCAACCCAACTGAGCCCATAGCGAGAAAGCCATTGAGAAAGCGGAGTGCGTTGTAATGAACGATCGAAACGAGGCCAGGGGCAATTTGCTCTCGCGGCGGCGGCTGCTGGGGCTGTCGCTCGCCGTCGGCGGCCTCGTCGGGACGGGCCAGCTCGTGCCGGCGTGGCGCTCGGTGGCCGCGGCGCAGGCGGCGCCTTCGGGCGCGGCGCAAAAGATCGCCGATCATTTCGCGTCGATCCGAACCATGACGGGCGACTTCATCCAGTTCGGCCCGCGCGGCGAGCAGACCGGCGGCAAGTTCTTCATCGCCCGCCCGGGCAAGCTGCGCTTCAACTACGAGGCGCCGTCCGGCTTCAGGGTGATCTCCGACGGCAAGTCGGTGGTCATCGACAACCGACGAATGAACACGATGGACCTCTACCCGCTGTCCAAGACGCCGCTCAAGCTGTTGCTCGACGATCGCATCGACCTTGGGGGCAAGCGGGTGAAATCGGTGCAGGAGGACGGCCATTCCATCACCATCCAGATGGCCGACCGCTCGGTGTTCGGGTCGTCGCGGATCACCATGACCTTCGACGCGCGTACCTACGACCTTCGCCAGTGGACGATCACCGACGCGCAGGGCAAGGACACGACGGTGGTCATCGACAATGTTCAGCAGGACGTGGCGCTCGACGCCAGCCTGTTCGTGATCGACTACAAGCGAAATTATGAAGTGAACCGGAAGAACAAGAACCGGTCCAATTGACGCAACGCCCGGCGGGCTTGCCCGCCGCGTAGCGATAGGCGCGACGCTTGTCTTCGCTGCCGGCGGCTGGCACGGTCCGGCCCGAATCGCCCGTCGTCCGTCGCCCCGCCAATGCCCTTCACCATCGCCACCTGGAACATCAACTCCGTGCGCCTCAGGCTGCCGCTGGTCGAGCGGCTGATCGTCGAGCGGCAGCCGGACGTGATCTGCCTGCAGGAGATCAAGTGCCAGGACGAGCAGTTCCCGGCCGAGCGGCTTGCGGCGCTCGGCTATCCGCATGCCGCCGTCAGCGGCCAGAAGGGCTATCATGGCGTGGCCACGCTGTCGCGGCGGCCGCTCGAGATCGTCGAGCGGCGGCGCTTCTGCAGCATGGACGACTGCCGCCACATCTCGACGCGCCTGTCGACCGGCGACCGGTCGCTGCTCGTCCATAATTTCTACGTCCCGGCAGGCGGCGACGAGGCCGATCCGGAGATCAATTGGAAGTTCCGGCACAAGCTCGACTTCGTGGCCGAGATGAACGGCGTGACGGCCGACGGGGGCGGCGACGCCGGCTCGATCCTGGTCGGCGATCTCAACATCGCGCCGCTGGAGAACGATGTCTGGTCGCACAAGCAGCTGCTCAAGGTGGTGAGCCACACGCCGGTCGAGACCGAGAGCTTCGAGGCGATGCGCAAGGCCGGCGGCTGGGTGGACCTGATGCGCCACATCGTGCCGGCGGAGGAGAAGCTCTACACCTGGTGGAGCTATCGCGCGGCGGACTGGCGGGCTTCGGACCGCGGCCGGCGGCTCGACCATGTCTGGTCGTCGGAGAGCCTCGTGCCGCATCTTAGCGGCATCGAGGTGGTGAAGGAGCCACGTGGCTGGGAGAGACCCTCAGACCACGTGCCCGTGATCGCTCGCTTCTTGCTTTAGATTAGCTGGAAAGCGCGGCGACGGCGGCCTTCACCTCTTCGGCGAGCATGCCGGCGGCATTTGCCTGCTCGACCGCATAGTCGGCAAAGGTCTCGGCCGTCACCCCGGCCAGCGGCAGCAGGTTCACCAGCTGCAGGTGGTCGTGGTCGGGCCGCAGGCAGAGCGAGGCGCCCGCCAGGCCTTCGCCGGGGAAGTTGCGGCGCAAGAGGTCGCGGCGCACCGGCTCAGGCAGCTCGGCATGCGCGGCGGGCACCGGCGTGACGATGCTTGCTTCGCCCTCAGTGAAGGCGATCTCCAGCGCCTGGCCGTCGTCGAACACGAGGGCGGCGCGGCCTTCCTCGAGCTCGATCGGGCACTCCAAGCGCTCCGCGAGTGCGGCGACGCAAGCGGCGGCGGGGTCCTGGGCGGTCATCATGCTGTGTTCGTCGAAATAGTTCATTCTCTTATCGTCCTTCTCAAACGCGGATCATGTCGCCATTGGACAGCGCCGACAGCGTGTCGCCGCCGTCGCCGCCGGTGGCCAGCTCGCCATAGGCCTGGCGGACCTTCTCGACATCCGCCACGAAGGCGTCGAGCCGGCTGGTGAAATCCGGGAACTGGAGGCCGCTCACCAGCGTGTCGGTGATCATCATCAGCGCCTTGGAGCTGGGCTCGACGGCAAGCCGGGTGCGCCGCGCCGCGAGCTCCTGGTTGCGGGCAAACGCCCACCACGGGTCGGGAAGCGCGGTGTCGCCATCCGGATCGATGACCGACAGGAAGAAGAAGATGTCGTTGGCCGGGTTGTAGCCGACCGCGATGAACAGGTCCTCGCCGAGCTGGATCGGGATCAGGCCGTCCTCGTCGAAGGCGAGCTGACGCAGGCCCTGATCCGCTGCGAACTGGTCGAGGATCGTCTGAGCGCCATTGCTGAGCTGCATGAAGTTTCCTTTGAGTTGCTTCTAACTGGTGTGGCGGGCCGGAACGCGAAAAATGCCGGTCTTCGAGGCAGCGGAGGCAAAGCGTCCGGCCAACCGGCAAGCTAGTCGGGGCGCGGGCGCGCACGTGTGCTTTATGTGACGCGCGGCGGCGATTTCTCGGGATCGGCAGGATGGGCAGGCGAGATACGGTCGGAAACGAAGAAGGACCGGCCAGGGCCGGTCCTTCTCGACGCAAATGGATCGCGAAATTAGCCGTAGAGCTTATCACCCAGCTCGGTGAGCGACATCGGGTGCAGCATGGGGGCCGCTTGTTGCGCCATGACTTTAATCTTGCTTGCGAGATCTTGGCTGCTGCCTACCGTATTCTTGTTATAAGTGATGGGCAGGTTGCGCGAGGACGCATAGTCGTTCGATACGAAGATGCAAAGCGCCAGCGCCTGTCCAACTGTAATTTTCCCACTTTCTATCGCTTTTCGAAGCTCCGGTGATTGATCCAATGCTTCCAGTGCATTGCGCAAGGTCTCAGGCTTTATTCCGAGTTCCTTTCCGTAAGAACCCATTTCTACAAAAAGGTTGGTTCTGAGGGCCTCCCGGGAGAAAATTGCATGGGGCGCGTCGTGACCTTTCGGCTTTGCAGTCTCTGTCTTCAGCGCCTTCAGCTGCTTTTCCGTGGCCTTGATGTTCTTCGCGTCGGTCTTCATGAGCTCAGTCTTGATCGCCTTGGCGATCTTGGTACGCAGATTCGGAACATCCTTGCTCATCGCGATGTTCGAACTGACATCCTCCACCGCCTTCTTGATGTCGGCTCTCTGGTCGTTCGTGAGCTTAGCCTTTTCCAAGTCTGCCGTGAGATATGCAAATGTCTTCAACGCCTGCTCGGGCGTGATGAAGCCCTTGCCGAGTAGAAAAGCAAAATCCGAATCCTTCGCGATTTTGCTGGCGAACTTTCCGGCGTTTATTCCCAATGCCTTGGGCAGGTCCATGCCGGAGTCGGAAATCATCAATTGCCTCGAAAGCTGATATGAGGCATCGAGTTTCGGCGCTTTGGACGATTTCACACCGGCACTGATGTGCTTGGTGAAATTGAGGGCCCGGCCGACCTTGCTGCCGGTCTTTCCGATGCTTTTCCCAAATCTTGTGGCGCGATCTCCGATGACTCGCTTGCCGTCCTGAACAATCTTTTTGAAGTTGTCGATGCCGTGGGGCTGCTTGCCCGAGCTCGATTTGACTGTATTGACCACGTATCACCTCTTGAAACCGATTTGATCCGTCGGAGGGGCGATCTCACCGGATTTGCTCATCGTGCCGGAAGGCGGTTCGGGCGGTTGTGCTCAACGTCACTTCCGGCGACTGAGGTTGGGGTCGGGCGTCGGCAGCCGGACGAAGCGGCAAAAAGAAAAGGACCGGCCAGGGCCGGTCCTTCTCGACGCGAATGAATTTGCGAATTTAGCCGTACAACTTCCTACGCAGGTCAGTCAGCTTCATCGGCAGCACATTGTTGTCGTCCAGTTTTTTCACCATGGCGTTGATCTTGCTTGCGAGATCCTCTTTGCTGCCTACAGATGTCTTGCCCGGAATGATGGGCATGCTCGAGCCCTTGTAGGCCTTCGACAGAGAAGCGGCAAGTGCGAGCGCATCTCCTGGGGAGATGTGTCCTTGTGAGAACAATTTCGAAAGCTCAGGTGACCTACTAATTGCGGTAATTACCTCCGTCAAGTTGCGCGGTGTCAGTCCAAGTTCGTGTCCGAAGGCCCTGAGTTCGGCATAGAGCCTGGAGTCCTGGACACCCCTGTCAATCGGGTTGTGACCGATAACGGGTTGCGGCTTCCCCAAAACTTCCTCTAACTGCTCTTCCGTGGCCTTGACATTCTTCGCTTCGGTCGACCTCAACTCGAACGCGGTCGCCTCCGCGATCTTGGCCTTCAGCTTTTGTCCAGCCGGGTTGCTATAAAGGCTCGACTGGACCTTTTCCACGGTGCTCAAGATATTGTTTCGCAACTCTTTGTCATCCGTCTTTTTCCAGTCACCCGAAATATAAAGGTCGACCTTGACTAGCTCGAACTCCGTGAAGTGTTTGCGCAAGGGTGCGTATGCAGTATCATTCTTGATTTGCTTAAACCGCTTCTCGACATCCACCCCGGCGTGCATCAGCTTGGCCTCGGCACTCAACTCCAAATCTTCGTTCGAAGGAACCTCTGTCGGGTCGATCTTTTTGAGGTCCGCTACGCTGGGATTCTGGCTGCTGCCGAGATCGTTCAGCGCCTTGTCGGCTTCCGAATTGTGCGTGTGATTGCGCGCGTTGGCTATGAAGTTGCCGGGTGCATCCTTCAGATTGCGGAGGCCTTTTCCAAACCCGCTGCCAACCTGCTTTGCGCCATGTTTGACTTTCTTCCCGGCACGATCCAAGGCGTTGCCTGTTCGCCGTGCCGCCTTCGTCAGGCCGTCCCCCGCCTTTTGAGCTGCCTCCTTGGCCCTTAGGCGAGCCTCCCCGCCAAGCTTGTACGATCCGGCGCGCTTGGCGGTGACCCCGTCCTCTTCACCCGACTTGCCGATTTTGGCGTCCTTGCCGCCGATCTTGCCGAACTGCTTTTTAACGGTGTTGACGGCTTTGCTGACTGTGTGCGCGACGTTAGGGCCGCCGATTTTGTTAGGCATGATTGACCTCTCCAGGTTCAGAACAACGAAATCCGTCGGAGGGGCGATCTCGCCGGGATTTGCTCATCGTGCGGGAAGGCGGCTTGGGCGGTTGTGCTCAACATCACTTCTGGCGGCTGAGGTTTCAGGTCGGGCGTGGGCAGCCAGACGAAGCGGCGAAAAGAAAAGGACCGGCGCGAGGCCGGTCCGTTGTCCTTGCAGTGCGTGTTACAAATAGAGCAAGGACCGGCCTGGCACCGACCCTTGCAGTGGGACGATTTACTTGAGCGATGGGGCGATGACCGGACCCTGGTGGAATACGGGGCGGATTTCGTCGGCGTCGTTCTGGGGCAACGAAAAGGGCTCACCACCGATGACAATTTTGGTGGGACTTGAGAGAGGCTGCATGCTGGTGAGCGCGGTCGTCATCTGCTCCGTCTTCAATGTCCCTTCCGTCGTCTTCAATGCCTCCTTCCTCGAAGTCCGATTCCTGGCCGGAATTGTCTTGATCGCTTCGCCAACCTTCCTAAGGAGCTTGCTTGCGGTCCTGCCATAGATACGACCGCCCAACCCCTTCTTGCTGGACGCCTTGTCTGTCGTCTTGTGCTCGGAAGGCTGGTTCTTCCTGCTGTGAAAAATCTTCACCATTTTCCGTACCTCATCTGTGCGTTGCATCCAGGCGCCCGGTGGAAGGCGAGCGGCTTCCCACCGTTCATGCCATCGTTTTAGGCGCGTGCCAGGTTCGCCGCTGTCGTCAACGTGACTGTGTCCTGCAGTTTGGACCCGCGGCGCAGCTATTGCGGCGCGAGTTCCGCGGCGGGTTGGTCGGCGTCGGCGCAAGCCGGGGAGGCGTCGCCGGCGATGCGGGCCTCGACGGCGCGCGCCGCGGCCTCCAGGTCGCGCGGCGGAGGGGGCGATCTCGCCGGGATTTGCTCATCGTGCCGAACGGCGGCTCAGGCGGTTGTTCTCAATGTCACCTCCAGCGGCTGAGGTTCTGGGTCGGGCGTGGGCGGGGTCGCACGAAGCGGCAAAAAAGAAAAGGACCGGCGCAAGGCCGGTCCTTTGTCGTTCGAGCGAGAGCGAGCTAGCTGTCGGCCTTGAAAATAGATTTCAAGCCATCGAGCGATTCCATCCGCGTTTGCTGCGAGGCGTCCGGATAGATTTTCGCCATTGCGGCGTGCAGGTTCGTTAAAACGGGGTCGGGGCCCTCTAGCTGTTGGTCGCTCCCGCGGTCGCGGACAGCCTGCTGGTAGGCCTCGTTCAAGGAGAGGAGAATAGAAAGTGCCTCTGGCTCGCTCAACTTGTTGAGTTGCACAAAGACAGCGATCTTGTCCGACTCATAGAGTTTTGCGATGCTTTCTTTTATGAAACCCTTTTTCAGTCCAAGGGTTGATTTCAAGATCTCTGAAGGCCGCCAAGCCAGCAAGGTGTTTTCGTTGCTCGGGCTTGAGCCTGCGCTTGGTGAAATCCTCCTTTCTCGAGGCGGATTTCTTGTCGGCACTCCACAAAGGCTTCATTTCCTTGCCTTTAATGAGCGCGTCAAGGTCGCCTCTATCATCGAGGTCGAGGGATGCTCTATAAGTATCGAAACGGCTGACGAAGGCCTCTGAAGGTGTCAGGCGGTTCTTGTTCATGAAGTCGACGTTCTTTTGGTCCTTGAAGAAGTTTTCGTATACGCGGTCGGCACGGCTTGATCCGAGAATGGCGCCGGCCCCCTTTCGGAAATCTGGACGGGCCATGACGCGTTTCAGCCGATCTTGCTCAGTTTTTGCCTGAGGCTGTCGCTGCTTAGGACCGATTGTGCCGGTTTCGCCAGATCGAGTGTCGGACCGAGGCGTCGAAACAACATCTGCATCGGAATTGCTGCTTCGTTCCTCCGGTTGTTGCTCTGCAAGCTTCCGCTCAGCCTTCATCTTCTGCGAGCACACCTCAGGCCCGATCCTATAATCGTTCAGGACCTTTTCGAGATCCGCTCTACGAGCGTCCGACAACCCGTCTTTGAAATCGTCCAGGCAATATGCAAACGTCTCCGCCGGCGTCAAACCACGGTCGATGTAGTGAACATATCGATCAGTTTGGAAGAATTCTCTGAAAAATTGCGCTCCTCCGCCCATGTTAGAGCTATTCATCAAACCTAAGAGCTTATTGTGTTTATAATCCTCCCGGCGCTCTACTTCATTCCTGGTCAGCGGGATGACCTCAGCATCGAGCTTTGCGCGATTTGCTTTTGACAGACCGCGTGGAGTTGAGGACCAGGCCCTCCCTGGAGCTGTCGAGATTACCTGCGCTGCGCTGCGGAGCGGCTTTGGCGGACCTACGCGGAACCTCGTATGCTTCGCACCAACCGTTCGCGTGCCCTCGGCCGGCGCATCGGTCTGCTCCTCCTTCAGCTTCTCGTGCTTCCTGATGCCGAAGAATTTCTTGATCTTGTTGTCTACCATTATGTTTCCAATTGAATTCGAATCTGGCTATGGACGACCCCATGGCTCTCGCTCATTCCTAGGGTGAAGTGGCGGCCGCCGCTGTGCTCAACGGCACTGGCGCGCAGCTATTGCGGCGCGAGTTCCGCGGCGGGTTGGCCGGCTTCGGCGCAAGCCGGGGAGGCGTCGCCGGCCATGCGGGCCTCGACGGCGCGCGCCGCAGCCTCCAGATCGCGCGGCAGGCCCGCGGCGCGCTCGACGGCGGCGACGACGAGTTCCGGGGCGATCCAGTCCGGCTTGTGGCCGAGGTTCCTCACCCAGACCAGCTCGGCGCCGGGGATGTCGCGGGCGAGGCCGACCGAATGGATCTCCTCGTAGACGACCGCGTCGCTGTCGCCCGAGACGACGACCGTGGGAACGGCGATCTGCCGGTAGCGGGACGCGGCCTCGCGCACGTAGGCGTAGAGCCCGGCGACGTCGATGGCGTTGGCGCGGAAGGCGGCGGGCCGCAGGACCAGCGGGATCGACGCCCGCTCGACATAGCCCGCGGGCACCGGGTTGGGGTGGAACACGCAGCGCGTCGCCTCCGCCATGCGCCAGCTGCCGGCCGGATAGGTCATCGTCTCGACGAAGAGCTGCCCGGCGATCGGCATCGCCGCCAGGTCGTAGTACCAGGAGGTGTTGCCGCCGGGCCAGGGGTGGCTCGCCGCCGACAGGAAGACCAGGCCGCGCGTCTGCTGCGGATGCTCGACCGCGAAGGCGGCGGCGACCGCGGCGCCGAAGGAGTGGCCGACCAGGATCGCCTCGCGGATGCCGAGCCGCTGCATCAGGACGGCGATCGTCGCCGCCTGGCCGGACGGCGTGTCGTTGCCGCGGCCGCGCGACGACCAGCCATGGCCGGGCCGGTCGACGAAGAGCATCTCGGCGCGGCCTTCGAAGACCGGCCGCAGCGGCACCAGCTGGTCCTTCAGATTGGCGGTGGCGCCGTGGAAGAACACCAGCGGCGGCAGCTCGGCGCGGGCCGGGGCAGGCACGTGGACGAAATGCAGCCGCGTGCCGTCGACATCGGCGAAGCTGCCTTCAGGCGGGTTGCGGCGTTCGATGAGCCAGGCGCCGAGCCGCGTCGCCGCGACGAGGGCGAAGGCGAGGGACAGCAGGAAGGCGAGCGCGGCGGCGAGGAGGTTCATGCGGCGGTCGGCTCAGATCCCTTCACCCGCCAACTCCTCGGAGAGGGTGGCCACCTCGTTCTGGGCGTTGCGCATCATGGGATAGATGGCGAGCACCCGCTCATACGCGTCGAGCGCCTTCTGCTTGCGCCCGGTTTCCTTGAGGATCTCGGCCATGCCCGACAGCGCGCCGAAGTGGCGCGGCTCGAGCTCCAGAGTCCGCTCGATGTCGGACATCGACTTGCCGAAGCTGTGCATCATGTAGTGGACGGTGGCGCGGCGGTTCCAGCCTTCCGCGTAGTCGGGCGACAGCACCGTGACCTGGTCGAGGAAATCCAGCGCCACGTCGTACTTCTTGGCCTCGATGGCGTCGGTCGACCACTTCATCATCAGGTCGATGGTCGGGCTGCCGGACTCGAACCAGGCATGCCAGATGCGGCCGGCGATGCGCTCGGCGGCCTTCTCGTTGCGCTGGCGCTTGAGCTCGGCGAACAGTTTGTCGAGCTCGGCGTCGCGGTCGGGGATGGCGGTGTCGGGCAGCGGCTCGGTCGCCTCCGGCCGTGCCGGCTGGGCGCTCAGGGGCGTCGGGCCGCCGATGGCGAGGAGCGCCGACAGGAGGGCAAAAGGCAAAGCGCTGCGCATGCTCGGGAATCTATTCCCGCGATGCGCAACGTCAAACTGAAAATAGCGTGAAGGCTCGGGCTGCTTCAGCCCTGGCGGGCCTTGTAGCGGGGCGCCGTCTTGTTGATGATGTAAATGCGGCCTTTGCGGCGAACCAGCTGGTTGTCGCGGTGCCGGGCCTTCAGCGCCTTGAGCGAATTCTTGATCTTCATCGGTCTAGTCCGTCGCATTGGCCTCAGCGGGCCCAACTCGAAGGGCGCGCCCGAAGACGCGCCCTCTCTTTGCGAAGGCTCATAAACGAGGTGGGCTGCCGGTGTCAACCGCCGGGAGGGGTGCGCCTTCGCCATTGTGCGGCGGCGCGCAGGCTGGAATGATCGCCTTCACCGTCCCGCGTCGACCGAGAGAACCGCCATGCACCGCGCCGCCTTCGCCCTCATCTTAGCCGTCGTCGTCGTGCCGGCGGTCGCCGCCCAGGAATGCGACAGGGCCGACGAGAGCCAGACCGGCATGAACATCTGCGCCGACGCCGACTTCAAGGAGGCGGACGGCAAGCTCAACCGCACCTATTCGTCCATCCTAAAGCGGCTCGGTGACGATGCCGAGGGCAAGAAGCGGCTGCAGGCGGCCCAGCGGGCGTGGATCGCCTTCCGCGACGGCGAATGCGCCTTCGCCAACGGCAACAGCCGCGACGGCTCGATCTACCCGATGCTGATGGCGCAATGCCTTGAAGGGCTGACCACCAGTCGCGACGAGCAGCTGGAACGTTATCTGTCCTGTGAGGAGGGGGACCTCAGCTGCCCGGTGCCGGCCGAGTAGCGCCGGCCCGCGATGTCGGTCAGGTCGGCAGCAGCCGGGTGAAGTGACCCATCTTGCGGCCCGGCCGGATCTCGGCCTTGCCGTAGAGCTGGAGCACCACGTCCGGGTCGGCGAGCAGGGAGGCGGCCCGGAGCACCTCGTCGCCGATCAGGTTCTCCATCACGCAGTCGCAAAGCCGCGTCGGCTCGCCCAGGGGCAGGCCGGCGATCGCCCGGATGTGCTGCTCGAACTGCGACACGGCGCAGGCCGCCTCGGTCCAGTGCCCGGAATTGTGAACGCGCGGCGCTATCTCGTTCACCGCCAGGCAACCGTCAGGCAGCACGAAGAGCTCGACGCCGACGATGCCGACGTAGTCGAGCGCGTCGAGGATGGCGAAAGCGGCGTCGCGGGCGGCATCTGCGGTGTCGGCCGAGATCGCCGCCGGCACGCTCGACTGCCTCAGGATGCCGTCGCGGTGGAGGTTCTCCGCCGGGTCGTAGGCGGCCAGCTCGCCGTCCTGGCCACGCGCGGCGACGACGGAGATCTCTCGTTCGAAGGGAACCAGCGCTTCCAGGATCAGCGGCACGCCGCCCATCGCCGCGCATGAGCCGGCGAGGCTGCCGCGATGGTCGCGGAACAGACGCTGGCCCTTGCCGTCATAGCCCAGGCGGCGGGTCTTCAGCACGCCGGAGCCGCCGCAGGCGGCGAGCGCCTCGACCAGCGCGGCGTCGTCGTCGACGGCATAAAACGCCGCCGTGGAGAGGCCGATGCCGTTCAGGAACCGCTTCTCGGCCAGCCTGTCCTGGGAGATTTCGAGGGCGCGCGGTGGCGGAAAGACGGGCACGTCGGCGGCCAGGGCCTCGGCCGAGTGCACCGGCACGTTCTCGAACTCGTAGGTCACCACGTGGCACTCGTCGGCCAGCCGGGCCAGGCCGTAGGCGTCGTCATAGGCGGCGACGATCTGGCGGTTGGCGACCTGCGCGGCGGGGCAGTCGCCCAGCGGCTCCAGCACCATAGTGCGGTAGCCGAGCCGGGCGGCCGCCATGGCCAGCATGCGGCCGAGCTGGCCGCCGCCGATGATGCCGACGGTCGAGCCGGGCGGCAGCGGGCTCATGGCGCGTCCGACGGCGCCTCGGCCACGGCGGCCGTCTGCGACGCCCGGTAGGCGTCCAGCCGGTCCGCCAGGCCGGGGTCGGATAGCGCCAGCACCGCGGCCGCCAACAGGGCGGCGTTGACGGCGCCGGCCTTGCCGATGGCGAGCGTACCAACCGGTACTCCGGCCGGCATCTGGACGATCGACAGCAGCGAATCGCGGCCGGACAGTGCCTTGGACTCGATCGGCACGCCGAACACCGGCAGCGGCGTCAGCGCGGCGGTCATGCCGGGCAGGTGCGCGGCGCCGCCGGCCCCGGCGACGATCACCTTGAAGCCGTTCTTCCTGGCGTCGCGGGCGAACGCGTAGAGCCGCTCCGGCGTCCGGTGGGCGGAGACGATACGCGTCTCGCAAGCCACGCCGAGCCCGGCCAGGGTGTCGGCGGCGTGGCGCATGGTCGCCCAGTCGGACTGGCTGCCCATGATGATCGCGACATCGGCGCGCTGGCTGGCCACGGGTCGTGCTCCGGCGTCTTGGATGGTTTCCGCTTTCGCGCCGATTAGCCCAGTTCAGGCCGCCCCGCAAGGATGCGGGCCCGCCAGGTCGGCCGGCGGTCAGGCGATGATGTCGGGGATGATTCGGTCTTCCAGGTTCTTTAGCCGGTCCTTCAGCGCCAGCTTCTTCTTCTTCATGCGCTGGACCTGCAAGGGATCGCACCCCACCGCGATCATGGCATTGATCGCCGCGTCGAAATCCGCATGTTCCTGTTTCAAGCGCGCAAACTCGAGACGAATCTCGGCCTGTTCCTGTTCCGACATGTCACCCGTCTGCGAGTCTCCCGGCGCCCCGGGCGCGTCCTCGGAGCGGGTCCGGAAAGCTCCCCATTCCGGCGCGCCGCTCATACCACATTTCGAGTTGACAGGAAATGCTACTACGGCGAATTCGACTTCCGCCCGCGTTGATGGCAAACTCAGCCCAATCGTCACGCTGGCGTTTCCGCGGCGGACGCGCCCCCGTGACGGTTGCCTTCGAGGAAACCAGGAAAGGGAACCACTCATGTCTCTTGCCGCCCATCTTGATGAGCTGAAGCGTAAGCACGGTGACATCGAGCGTGAAATCGACGAGGCCCTGATGCATCCGTCGGTCGACGATCTCGAAATCGTGAAGCTGAAGCGGCGCAAGCTGGCAATCAAGGACGAGATTGAGAAGCTGAAGACCCAACCCACCACGCACTAGAAGAACCGACCCGTCCCGCCGGATCAGGGGTCCGGCACCCTTTGCCGCGCCAGGCGCGGCCTTCCGTCGGCGGCCCGAACCGCCGGCAGATGGGTGTTTTGGGCGATTTTCGATCTGTTTGAGGGAATTGCTGCGTTCTGGGCGGGGCGCCGAGGCGTATCGCTTGCGAGCGCCTGCGGCCGACCCATTGTCAGGAGTCACCGGCCGATGAAAATTTGGGACTGTATCAGTTCGACACTTTAAGGTAGAACCCGCCGTCACGCGCGTCGTCGCGCGGACCACTACGATTTGCAGCCGTGGCGGGGCGCACCCATATCGAGGATGCGAGGCACGGCGGGGACGGTCCCTCCCGGACCAACAGGATGATTGTCATGCCGAAAGTCAGGTTCCACAAGCTGGCGGCCCTTGTCGTGCTCGTCGGCTTCGCGGCCTGGATGGGGACGGGCAAGTTCTCCACGGTCGGCTCGGCCACCGCCGAGGCGGAGACGGCGAAGTCGGCGGGCGAGGCGCCGAAGCCGCCGGTGCGCACAGTGGCGGTCATCACGCCGCCGCGCATCAGCCATGCGCGCGCCATCCGCATGTCCGGGCAGACCGAGGCCAACCAGCGCGCCACGCTGGCCGTCCGCAACAACGGCGTCATCGACCGCATCTACGTCGAGGAGGGCGACAGGGTGAAGGCGGGCGACATCATCATGGCGCTGGCCGCCGAGGAGAAGACCGCGGCGATCGAGATGGCCCGCCAGGTGCTGATGCAGCGCGAGGCGGAGTATGCGGCGGCCGAGAAGCTCGCCGTCACCGGCAACATCCCCAAGCTGCAGGCCGACAACGCCCGCTCGGGGCTGGCCACCGCCCGCTCGCTGCTGGAGGCGGCGGAGGCGGAGATGACGCGCAACGAGGTGAAGGCGCCGTTCGACGGGATCGTCGACCGGGTGCCGGTCGAGCCGGGAAGCTCGGTGATGCAGGGCGGCGAGGTGGCGACGGTGCTCAACCTCGACCCGGTGCTTGCCGTCGGCGAGGTGTCGGAGCGCGACCTCGGCTATCTGAAGATCGGCGACGAGGCGGACATCCGGCTGATCAGCGGCCAGACCGTCAAGGGCAAGGTCCGCTACATCAGCCGCGACGCCTCGGCGCAGACGCGGACGTTCCGCATCGAGGTGGCGATCCCCAATGGCGAGGGCAGCGTGCCGGCCGGCATGACTGCCGAGATCACGCTGCGCGCGGCGCCCACCGACGCGGTGGTGCTGCCGCGCTCGGTGGCGACGCTCAGCGCCACCGGCGACCTCGGCATCCGGGCGGTCGACAAGGACGACAAGGTGACCTTCCATCCGATCGACCTGGTCGACGACACGCCGCGAGGCCTGGTGCTCGGCGGCATTCCCGCCGATGCCCGCGTCATCGTCGCCGGGCAGGACCTGGTGAAGGAGGGCGACCTGGTCAAGCCGGTCGAAGCCGATGCCGAGACGGTGAAGCGCCTGGCCGGCGCTGCCGGCGAGACGCAGTAGGGGCGCCTCGATGGGCATCGTCGACTACGCGATCCGCAATGCGCGGCTCACGCTCTCGATCATGGTGTTCTTCCTGATCGCCGGGGCGCTCGCCTATCAGGCGATCCCCAAGGAAGCCGAGCCGGACATCCAGATCCCGATCATCTATGTGAGCCTCGCCTATCAGGGCATCTCGCCCGAGGATTCCGAACGGCTCCTGCTGCGGCCGGTCGAGACGCGCATGAAGAGCCTCTCCAACGTCAAGGAGATGCGTGCGGCGGCCTACCAGGGCGGCGGCTACGTGCTGGTCGAGTTCAATGCCGGTGCCGACCTGGCGACGGCGCTGGAGGACGTGCGCGCCAAGGTCTCGGACGCCAAGCGCGACCTGCCGCAGGGCTCCGAGGAGCCGACGATCAACGAGGTGAACCTCTCCGAATTCCCGGTGCTGGTGGTGACGCTGGCCGGCGACGTGCCCGAGCGCAGCCTGACGGCGGCGGCGCGCGAGCTGCGCGACCGCATCGAGGAGGTGCCGGGCGTGCTGGAGGCGGTGCTGCAGGGCGCCCGCGAGGATCTGGTCGAGGTCATCATCGATCCGGTGCGCCTGTCGTCCTACGGGCTGCAGCTCGACCAGCTGATCCAGGCCGTCGGCGCCTCCAACAGCCTAGTCGCGGCCGGCAACATCGAGGGTTCGGAGGGCAAGTACGCGGTCAAGGTGCCGTCGCTCATCGAGACGGCCGAGGACGTCGCCGACCTGCCGATCGTCGCCGGCCCCAATGCCGTGGTGAGGGCGCAGGACCTGGCGACCATCCGCTCGACCTACAAGGACGCCGAGACGGTGACGCGGCTGGACGGCAAGCCGGCGATCGCCATCGAGGTCAAGAAGCGCACTGGCGCCAACCTGGTGGAGACCGTCGACGAGGTGAAGGCGGTCGCCGACGCGTTCGCCAAGCGGCTGCCGGAAGGCTCGGTGGTGTCCTACAGCCAGGACAAGTCGACCTCGATCCGCCAGTTGCTGGGCGACCTGCAGAACCATGTGATGATCGCCGTCATCCTGGTCTTCATCGTCATCCTCTATTCGCTGTCGGGCCGCGCCTCGCTGCTGATCGGGCTGGCGATCCCGACCTCCTTCCTGCTCGGCATCCTGCTGCTTGTCGCTGGCCGGGCTGACGGTCAACATCGTCGTGCTGTTCAGCCTGATCCTGGCGGTCGGCATGCTGGTCGACGACGCCATCATCGTCACCGAGTTCGCCGAGCGGCGGATGGCGGAGGGCATGGACCGCAAGGAGGCCTATTCCCTGGCCGCCCGCCGCATGTCCGGGCCGGTCATCGCCGCCACGATGACGCGCGTCGCCGCCTTCTCGCCGCTGCTGTTCTGGCCGGGCATCGTCGGCGAGTTCATGAAGTACCTGCCGATCACGCTGATCGTCACGCTCAGCGCCTCGATGCTCTATGCGCTGGTGTTCACGCCGACGCTGGGCGCGATCTTCGGCAAGGCCCATCACGAGCCCGAGCACAAGGACGGGCTCTACATGAAGACCGTCAAGCTGGCGGTGAAGCATCCGGTGGTCACCCTGCTGCTCGCCGCGGCGCTGCTGGTGGCGGTGCCGTGGGTCTATTCCCAGGAGGGCAAGGGGGTCGAGTTCTTCCCCAATGTCGAGCCGGAATACGGGCTGCTCTACGTGCATGCGCGCGGCAATCTCTCGCTCGACGAGATGGACCGCGCCACCGCCGAGGCCGAGCGGCGCATCCTCGGCTGGCCGGGCGTCAAGTCGGTCTATACGCGGGCCGGCAAGTCGCGCGGCGGCGGCAACAATGTCGACGAGGACGTCGTCGGCGTCATCCAGTACGAGTTCGTCGACTGGCGCCAGCGCAAGCCGGCGCACGACGTGCTCGACGAGCTGCGCGTCGCGATGGCGGGCATTCCGGGCGTCGACGTCGAGGTCCAGGTGCCGGAGGCGGGTCCGCCGACCGGCAAGGCGATCCAGGTGCGGCTGTCGGCCGCCGATCCCGCGGGGCTCAACGACAAGGCGCGCGAGGTCGCGGCCATGCTGAAGACCATCCCCGGCGTCATCGACATCTCCGACGGCCTGCCGCCGCCCGGGCGTCGACTGGGCGCTCAAGGTCGACCGCTCCAAGGCGGCCCAATACGGCATCAGCCCGGCATCGGTCGGCACGGTGGTGCAACTCGTCACCACCGGGCTCAAGCTTTCCGAGTACCGGCCGGCCGGCGTCGACGACGCGGTCGACATCCGCCTCAGGCTGCCGGAGGACCGCCGCACCCTGGCGACGCTCGACCAGCTGCGCGTGGTGACGCCCAACGGCTCGGTGCCGATCTCCAACTTCGTCAGCCGCGAGGCGGAGCAGACCGTCGGCATCCTCAACCGCATCGACGGCGAGCGGACCATCGTCGTGCAGGCCAACGTCGCCAGCGGGGTGCAGCCGGCCGTGGCTCAGGCCGAGGTGGCGGCGGCGATGGAGAAGATGAACCTCGACGGCATCCGCTGGAAGCTGGCCGGCGAGGACGAGGAATCGAAGAACGCCCAGGCCTTCCTCAGCAAGGCCTTCGGCGCCGCGATCTTCCTGATTTTCATCGTGCTTCTGGCGCAGTTCAACAAGTTCATCAGCGTCGGCATGGTGCTGGCGACGGTGGTGATGTCGACCATCGGCGTGTTCCTGGGGCTGCTCATCATGCAGCAGCCGTTCGGCATCGTGATGTCGGGGATCGGCGTCATCGCGCTCGCCGGCGTGGTGGTCAACAACAACATCGTTTTGATCGACACCTATGACAGGCTGCGCGGCGAAGGCTGGGACAAGATGGAGGCCGTGCTGCAGACCTGCCGCGAGCGGGCGCGCCCGGTGGTGCTGACGGCGCTTTCGGCCATTCTCGGCGTGTTGCCTATCGCCTTCGGCCTTGGGCTGGAGATCTTCCACCACGAGACGACGATCAACGCGCCGTCGACGCAGTGGTGGATCTCGCTGTCGAGCGCCATCGTGTTCGGCCTCGCTTTCGCGACGGCGCTGACGCTGATCGTCACGCCGGCGGCGCTGATGATCTTCTCGCGCAGCAATGACAGCCGGCTCTATTCCTTGCTCGGCAGCTGGTGGGCCCGCCTGCCACGGCTGCGGCTGCCGTGGCGGCGCGGCAAGGCCCAGGAGGCGGCGAAGGCCGACGAGGCAGGCGCCCCGGCGGTGCCGTTCCAGAAGGCGGCGGAATAGCGCATTCGCCGGCGCGGGGTCGCGCGAAGACAAGGCGCCCGGGAACTTTCGCCGGGCTTCGCGCATTTTGTCGCTATTCTATCAGTTGAGAGGGAATTCGATGACGCTTGGCACCATCCTGATCATCATCCTCATCCTCATCCTGCTCGGCGCCATTCCGGCCTGGCCGTATTCGAGCGGCTGGGGCTACGGTCCCTCCGGCATCGTCGGGGTGATCCTGATCGTGATCCTCATCCTGGCCTTGATGGGACGCATCTGACCGCGGACGTCGCGGCGAGGGGCACCGGCAAGCGCCGGGGCTCCTCTGCGGCCGATCGGCTCGCAGGCTCTCAGCCGTCCTGGCTGTGCTCGAATTCGGCAGCCGCCGCCAGGCGGCTCATCAGGCAAACCACCACCAGAAGCGAGGCGACGGCGATGAACACCGGCGAAAAGCCGACGCGTCCGCCGACGAAGCCAATCGCCGAAGGTGCGACCAGGATGCCCGAATAGCCCATCAGCGTCACCACGCTCATGCCGGCTCCCGGCGTGGTGCCGGGCTGGTTGCCCGCCGCCGAGAAGAGGATCGGCACCACGTTGGCAATGCCCAGCCCGCACAGCGCGAACGCCGCGATGGCCACCCAGGGCGACGGGGCGAGGCCCGCCAGAAGCATGCCTGCAGCTGCCACGAGCGTCGAGATGCGCAAGGTCGTCACGGCGCCGAAACGGTTGCGAACGCCGTCGCCGAAGAAGCGCAGCAGCGCCATCGCGCCGGCAAAGCCGGCAAAGGCGAAGCCGGCGGTGGCGATGTCGGCGCCGAGTTCCTGGCGAAGGTAGAGCGCCGCCCAGTCCAGCACCGCGCCTTCCGAATTCATCGACAGCAGCGCCATCAGCCCGAGCAGGTAGACCACCGGCTGGCGGGGCAGGACGAACTTGCGGTGCTCCTTCTCGATCGCGTGGTCGTCGTGGACGAGGTGGCGGAGCGCCAGGACGGCGACGCAAAGCGCCGCGCCGGTGACCATGGCGGCGTGCGCCAGGTGGCCGTATTGCTGGATGGCGATGCCTCCCAGCGCGCCGCCGGCGAAGCCGCCGAGGCTCCAGAAGCCGTGGGAAGAGGACATGATGGCGCGCGACAGCTTCCGCTCCACCGTCACCGCATTGGCGTTCATGGCGACGTCCATGCCGCCGATCATGCCGCCGAAGAGAAAGAGGGTGACGGCAGCGACCGGCACGTTGGGCGCCAGCGCGACCAGCAGCAGCCCGAAGGTGCCGGTCCAGGCGAACAGCCGGAGTGTCCATTCGGAGCCATGGCGGGCTATCAGGTGCCCTGCCCAAGCCATGGCGCTGACCGCGCCGGCGCCAAACAGCAGGATCAGCAAGCCGAGCGTGAACTCCGAGATGCCGAGTCGGGTCAGGAAGACCGGGATCTGCGGCGCCCAGCTGCCAAGCAGGAAGCCGTTCATGGCGAAGATGGCGGCAATCGCCCAGCGGCCGCGGGCGGCAGCGGCGAAGGTCGTCGAGGCGTCCACGGGCGACAGGCTCCTCTGGCAACGGGACCGGCGCCGCTCGGGCGCGGCGCTCGGTCATGCGGAGCCGGCGCTTTAGCACAGGGTGCCGGCCGTGACGACCCGGGAAAGACGCCTGGCCTTATCAGTCGATGAACGGTTCGACCACGGCCCGCTTGCCGAGCATGAAGGCGTCGGCGACGTGCTTGAGGGGCGCGAGGTCGACGTCGGAACGGCCGGCCCGCACCAGTTCGGCGAAACGCCGGTAGAGCAGGGCGTACTCGGCCTCCGGGCCTTCCTCGACGGTGCGGCCGTCGACCGAGAGCTTGGCGCCGCCCGCCGAGAGCAGCATCTTTCCCGCCTCGGTGTCGGCGGCGATGTCCCAGCTCTGCGGGCCGGTCTGGCGCCAGTCGAAGTCGGCGGTGAGCTTGGCGCCGCCCGCGACGGCGAAGGCGAGGCGCGCGGCGATCGGGGCGTCGCGGTTCTCGGGGAAGTCGAGCGTGGCCTCGGTCACGAACAAAGGCGGGAAGATGTAGGTGGCGATCGACAGCGCGTTGATGCCCGGGTCGAAGACGCCGAAGCCGCCCGGCTGCCAGATCCAGGCCTGGTTCGGGTGCCAGCGCCGCACGTCCTCCTTCCAGGTGATCGCCGCCGCGCTGAGCCGCGTCGCGGCGAGGAAGGCGCGCGCCGCCTCGACGGCGGGGGCGTAGCGCGAATGCCAGCTGGCGAAGAGGGTGACCCGCTTGGCGTCCGCCAGCGCGGCCAGCTGCTCGACCTCGCTGACGGTGGCGCCCGGCGGCTTCTCCAGGAACACGTGCTTGCCCGCTTCGAGCGCCGTGCGGGCGGCGGCGAAGCGCACCTGCGGCGGCATGCAGAGCGCCACGGCGGCGAGGTCGGGCACGCCTTCGAGCATCGCTTCGATGCTGTCGAAGTTGGCGATCCCGTCGATGCGGGCATGACGGCTGGCGGCCGCCACGAGCTGGAAGGCGTCGTCGCCGGCCAGCGCCGGCATATGCTGGTCGCGCACGATCTTGCCGACGCCGACGATGCCGATGCGGATGGGATTGGCGCTGTCGGCCATGGGTTCCTCCCTCGACGCCGGGCTGTCGTGCCCGGTCTGAATGGTATTATTCTATTTTTCGAGCATGATCTTTTCCAAAAACCGGCATCCACTTTTTGGGATCATGCTTCTAGCCGAAGACCACCAGCAGGTCCTTGGCGTCGATCTGGTCGCCGGCGGCGACGAGCACCTCGGCCACCGTGCCGTCGCGCTCGGCGTGCAGCGCCGTCTCCATCTTCATCGCCTCGATCGACAGCAGCACGTCGCCGGCCTTGACCGCCTGGCCGGGCACGACGCCGAGCGTCGAGACGACGCCGGGCATGGGCGCGCCGACGTGGCGCTCGTTGCCGGGCTCGGCCTTGCGTCGCGCCTTGGCGGCGGCGCCGCCGCGCAGGCGGTCCGGCACCTTCACCCGGCGCGGCTGGCCGTTGAGCTCGAAGAAGACGGTGACCCTGCCCTTGTCGTCGATCTCGCTCACCGCAAAGCAGCGGATCACCAGCGTCTTGCCGCGCTCGAGGTCGACGAAGATCTCGTCCTGCGGCTTCATGCCGTAGAAGTAGATCGGCGTCGGCAGCACGCTGACCGGCCCGTAGACCTCCTGGGCGGCGGCGAAGTCGGCGAACACCTTGGGGTACATCAGCCAGGAGGCGAACTCGAACTCGGACAGCTTGCGCTCGAGCTTGGCCTCGATTTCGGCGCGGCTCTTGACCAGGTCGGCTTCCTCGAGCAGCGATCCCGGCCGCGCGGTGATCGGCTTCTCGCCCTTCAGCGCCTTCTTTTGCAGCGCCGGCGGCCAGCCGCCGGGCGACTGGCCGAGGTCGCCGCGCAGCATCGACACCACCGAGTCCGGGAAAGCGATGTCCCTGTCGGGGTTCTCGACGTCGGCCACCGTGAGGTCCTGGCTGACCATCATCAGGGCCATGTCGCCCACCACCTTGGACGAGGGGGTGACCTTGACGATGTCGCCGAACATCAGGTTGACGTCGTGATAGGCCTGCGCCACCTCGTGCCAGCGCGTCTCCAGGCCGAGCGACCGCGCCTGTTCCTTGAGGTTGGTGAACTGGCCGCCGGGCATCTCGTGCAGGTAGACCTCGGAGGCCGGGCCCTTGAGGTCGCTCTCGAAGGCGGCATACTGGTTGCGCACGGCCTCCCAGTAGAAGGAGATGCGGCGGATCCATTGCGGGTCGAGCCCGGGGTCGCGCGGGCCGCCGGCCAGCGCCTCGACCAGCGAGCCGAGGCAGGGCTGCGAGGTGTTGCCGGAGAAGCTGTCCATCGCCGCGTCGACCACGTCGACGCCGCTCTCCACGGCCGCGAGAACCGAGGCCGCCGAGATGCCCGACGTGTCGTGGGTGTGGAAGTGCAGCGGCAGGTCCGTCGCCTCGCGCAACGCCTTGAACAGCACCCGCGCCGCCGCCGGCTTGAGCAGGCCGGCCATGTCCTTGAGCGCGATCATGTGGGCGCCGGCCGCCTCCAGCTCGCGGGTCAGCCCCACGTAATAGGCGAGGTCGTATTTGGCGCGGTCCGGGTCGAGGATGTTGCCCGTATAGCAGATCGCCGCCTCGCAGAGCTTGCCCTGCTCGAGCACCGCATCCATGGCGACGCGCATGTTCTCGACCCAGTTCAGGCAGTCGAAGACCCGGAAGAGGTCGATGCCGCCGGCGGCTGCCTGGGCGACGAAGTGGCGGACCACGTTGTCCGGATAGTTGGTGTAGCCGACGCCGTTGGCGCCGCGCAGGAGCATCTGCAGGAGGATGTTCGGGGCTTCCTTGCGAACCTGCGCCAGCCGCTCCCACGGATCCTCCGTCAGGAAGCGCATGGCGACGTCGAAGGTGGCGCCGCCCCAGCATTCGAGCGAGAAGAGCTCGGGCAGGGAGCGCGCATAGGTGCCGGCGATGCGACGGATGTCGTGGGTGCGCATGCGCGTGGCGAGCAGCGACTGGTGGCCGTCGCGCATGGTGGTGTCGGTGACCAGCACGCGCTGTTCGGCGCGCACCCATTCGGCGAAGCGCCTGGGGCCGAGGTCGTCGAGCCGCTGCTTGGTGCCGGGCGGCACCGCGCCACCGACGAAAGGCACCTGCGGGGGCGCCGCATCGGCCTTGGGCCGCGGCCGGCCGCGCGTCTCAGGGTGGCCGTTGACGGTGACGTCGGCGAGGTAGTTGAGCAGCTTGGTGGCGCGGTCCTGGCGCTTCACCTGGGCGAACAGCTCCGGCGTCGAGTCGATGAAGCGCGTGGTGTAGCTGTTGTCGCGGAAGGCCTTGTGGCTGATGATCGCCTCGAGGAAGGTGAGGTTCGTCGCCACGCCGCGGATGCGGAACTCGCGCAGCGCCCGGTGCATGCGGGCGATCGCCTCCGGGGCGGTGGGCGCCCAAGCGGTGACCTTTTCCAGCAGCGGATCGTAGTAGCGGGTGATGACCGCGCCGGAATAGGCGGTGCCGCCGTCGAGCCGGATGCCGAAGCCGGTGGCGCCGCGATAGGCGGTGATGCGGCCATAGTCGGGAATGAAGTTCTGCTCGGGGTCCTCGGTGGTGATGCGGCACTGCAGCGCATGGCCGTTGAGGCGGATATCCTCCTGGGCGGGGACGCCCGAGGCGGCGGTGCCGATCGCCTCGCCTTCCAGGATGTGGATCTGCGCCTTGACGATGTCGATGCCGGTCACCTGCTCGGTCACCGTATGCTCGACCTGGATGCGCGGATTGACCTCGATGAAATAGAAGGCGCCGCTGTCGGCATCCATCAGGAACTCGACGGTGCCGGCCCCGACATAGTCGGTGGCGCGGGCGATCTTCAGCGCGTAGCCGCAGAGCTCGGCGCGCTGCGCGTCGTCGAGATAGGGCGCCGGCGCGCGCTCCACGACCTTCTGGTTGCGGCGCTGGATCGAGCAGTCGCGCTCGAACAGATGCACGACGTTGCCATGCTGGTCGCCGAGCACCTGCACCTCGACGTGGCGGGCACGTTCGACCAGCTTCTCCAGATACACTTCGTCCTTGCCGAAGGCGGCCTTGGCCTCGCGCTTGGCCTCGGTCACCTCGCGCGAAAGGTCGGCCTCGGAGCGGATGACCCGCATGCCGCGGCCGCCGCCGCCCCAGGAAGCCTTGAGCATGACCGGAAAGCCGATGGCGGCGGCCATGGCGCGCACCTCGTCCGCCGCGTCCGGCAAGGGCTCGGTCGCCGGAACGACCGGTACGCCCACCTCCTCGGCGAGGTTGCGGGCGGCCACCTTGTTGCCCAGGCGGCGCATCGTGTCGGGCGACGGGCCGATGAAGACGATGCCGTTCTCGGCGCAGGCCTCGGCGAATTCGGGGCTTTCGGACAACAGGCCGTAGCCGGGATGGATGGCGTCGGCGCCGGCCTGGCGGGCGACGCGGATCACCTCGTCGATCGACAGGTAGCTCTCGATCGGCCCCATGTCGCGCGGCAGATGGGGGCCGCGGCCGACCTGGTAGGACTCGTCCGCCTTGAAGCGGTGGAGCGAATATTTGTCCTCCTCGGCCCAGATCGCCACCGTCTTGATGCCAAGCTCGTTGGCGGCGCGGAAGACGCGGATGGCGATCTCCGAGCGGTTGGCGACGAGAAGCTTGCTGATCGGCACTGGCGGGCTCCGTGGCAGAGTAGGAAGGACAGGCGCCGTCCGACTGCTTAGCCCCGAAAATGTTGCAGTGCAAACATCATTGCGGCAGGACGGGCCGCCGCGCAATAAAAATGCCCGGCGCGAAGACGCGCCGGGCACCATGTCAGGCTTGGTCGTGCCTACTGCTGGACGTAGGTGTACTTGCCGTCGTCGCCCTTCTTCCACTCGTACATGACGTAGCCGGGAAGCTTCGGGTCGCCCTTCTCGTCGAAGGACATGTCGCCGAGCACGGTCTTGAACGGACCCTTCTCCTTGAGCGCCTTGGCCACTTCCTGCGGGTCGGACGAGCCGGCGGCCTTGGCCGCATCGGCGATCGCCTGCATGGCGGCGTAGGAGTAGAGCGTGTAGGCCTCGGGCTCGAAGCCCTGCGCGCGGAACTTCTCGACCAGCTCCTTGTTGGCCGGGTTCAGGCGCGGGTCGGGACCGAAGGTGTTCAGCGTGCCGGCCACCGCATCGCCGGCGATCGAGGCGAGCTCGTTGGAGACGATGCCGTCACCGGAGACGAGGGTCGCCTTGAGGCCCTGGTCGGCCAGCTGGCGGATGATCAGGCCGGCCTCGGTGTGCAGGCCGCCCCAGTAGACGATCGTCACGCCCGCGTCCTTCATCTTGGCGATCAAGGCCGAGAAGTCCTTGTCGCCGACGTTGACGCCCTCGTAGAGGACCTCGGTGACGCCGGCGGCGTTCATCGCCTTCTTGGTCTCGTCGGCGAGGCCCTGGCCATAGGTCGTCTTGTCGTGGACGATGGCGATCTTGGCGTCCTTGAACTTGTCGGCGAGATAAGCGCCGGCAATGCCGCCCTGCTGGTCGTCGCGGCCGCAGGTGCGGAAGGTGTTCCACAGGCCACGCTCGGTGAAGGTCGGGTTGGTCGCCGCCGGGGTGATCTCGAGGATGCCGTTCTCGGCGTAGACTTCCGAGGCCGGGATCGAGACGCCCGAGTTGAAGTGACCGACGACGAACTTGACGCCGTCAGCGACGAACTTGTTGGCGACCGAGATGCCCTGCTTCGGGTCGGAGACGTCGTCGCCGACCGTGACCTTGATCTGCTCGCCATTCATGCCGCCAGCCGCGTTGATGTCGGCGGCTGCCTGTTCCGCTCCCTTCTGGAGCTGGGCGCCGAAGGCCGCGTTGGGACCGGTGATCGGTCCGGCGACGCCGACGATGACATCTGCCCATGCGCTGCCGCTGAACGCGACGAGCGCGGACAGCGCAACCGCGGACAAGAGTGATTTCCTCATAGATAGTAACTCCCATTACAAGGGTAAAAACAGGGTGAGCTTTGTTTAAATCCCGTTTTTTGCGAACCCACCCATATCGCAGACGGGATAGATGGCCGATTTCCCGGCACTTGTCACGCCGATTTGTCCGTAAAACCGGCGCGAAGGTGAACGCGGCGCCCCAGGCCGCGACGAAGCAGGTTCCTTCTAGCTCTTCGGCTTCCAGGAGAGCAGCGACGAGCGCTCATAGAGCCAATTATACTGGGTCACCATCTGGTTGGCCCGCGTGTAGCGGTAGCCGAGGGTGCCGACGATGAGCAGCACGATGGTGTCGACCACGTAGTAGTGGAGGCTGAACATCGTGCCGTTGAACAAGCGTGGTGGATGAAGCGCACGGCGACGCCGAGCAGCAGCATGTAGGCGAGCAGCTGGCCGTAGCTGCGCCAGGTCTGGGCGCATGCCCGGCCGGTCATCCAGGCCGCCCAGCCGCCCAGCAGGCAGGTGACGAAAAAGAACTGCCAGATCGACGGCTCTTCGTAGATGATGCCCTGCATCGTTCTTTACTCCTCGGCGCCGGCCGTCAGTGCCGCCCGCCCTCGAGATACGCGGCGCGCACCTCGGGGTCGGCGAGCAGCTCCTTGCCGGTGCCGCTCATGGTGACGTTGCCGTTGACCATCACATAGCCACGGTTGGCGAGCTTCAGCGCGCCGAAGGCGTTCTGCTCGACCAGGAACACGGTGAGCCCCTGGGTGCGGTTGAGCTCCCGGATGGCGTCGAAGATCTGCTTGACGATCAGCGGAGCCAGCCCGAGCGACGGCTCGTCGAGCAGCAGCAGCTTGGGCCGCGCCATCAGCGCGCGGGCGATCGACAGCATCTGCTGCTCGCCGCCGGAAAGCGTGCCGCCGCGCTGGGCGATGCGCTCCTTGAGGCGCGGGAACAGCGTGAACACCTTTTCGACGTCCTCGTCGAAATATTGCAGATTGTCGAGGTTGGCGCCCATCTGCAGGTTCTCGCGCACCGTCATGCGCGGGAAGATGCGCCGCCCTTCCGGCGACTGGGCGATGCGCATCCGGGCGATCTCGTGCGTCGGCATCTGGGTGATGTCGGTGCCGGCGAAGGTGATCTTGCCCGTGCGGGCCCGCGGAGCACCGAAGATGGTCATCATCAGCGTCGACTTGCCGGCACCGTTGGCGCCGATCAGGGCGACGATCTCGCCCTCGTCGACGGCGACGTTGACGCCGTTGAGCGCCCGGATGTTGCCGTAATAGGTCTCGACGCCGTCGACCTGAAGCAGGGCCTTGGACGCCATTATTTCTTCTCCCCGGGCTTGGCAGGGCCGGCGGGCTTGGCCGCGGGCTTGCGCGGCTTTGCCGCCTTGGGCGCGTCGGCCTTGGCGCTCGCCGGCTTGGCGGCGGCTCCGGCCGCGGCGATCCCGGCTGCCGCCGCCGCAGCGCGGGCGGCGCGGCGGTCGACCTGCTCGGCCTTGGAGGCGCCGCGGGAGACGGTCACCCGCTCGCCATATTCGTCGCTGTGGGCAATCGTGTCCGACACGGCGCCGGCCATCATGGAGGACGAGTCCTCCGGGCCGTGCGCGCGGTCCGGCTCGGCGTCGAGCTCCTCGATGACCTGCTCGTCGCCGACCTCGACCAGCACCTCCTCGACCTCCTCGTCGTCGACGCCCAGATAGGCGGCGATGACGCGCGGGTCGCTCTTCACCGAGGTCGGGTCGCCGTCGGAGATCTTGCGGCCGTATTCCAGCACCACCACGTGGTCGGAGATCTGCATCACCACCGACATGTCGTGCTCGATCAGCAGGATCGAGGTGCCGCTGTTGTCCTTGATGTCGTTGAGCAGCTCGTTGAGGCCGGCGGATTCGCGCGGGTTGAGGCCGGCGGCCGGCTCGTCGAGGCACAGCAGCTCGGGGCCCGTGCACATGGCGCGGGCAATCTCCAGGCGGCGTTGCGCGCCATAGGGCAGGTCGCCGGCGGGATCGTCGGCGCGCTTCAAGAGGTCGATCTTGTCCAGCCAATGGCGGGCGAGCTCGATCGATTCGGCGGAGGCGGTGCGATAGCCGCCGAAGCCCAGCAGGCCGAGCACCGTGAAGCCGGATGCCAGCATCAGCTTGTTGTGCTGGGCGACCAGCAGGTTCTCCAGCAGCGTCATGCCGGAGAACAGGCGGATGTTCTGGAAGGTGCGCGCCACCTTCGCCTTGTCGGTGATGCGGAAGTCGGCCAGGCGCTCCAGAAGCAGCTGCTCGCCGTTCTGCCGGGTCAGCGTGATCATGCCCTCGGTCGGCTTGTAGAAGCCGGTGATGCAGTTGAACACCGTCGTCTTGCCGGCGCCGTTGGGGCCGATCAGGGCGGTGATCTCGCCGCGGCGGGCCTGGAAGGACAGGTCGCCGATGGCGACCAGACCGCCGAACTTCATCGACAGATGCTCGACCTTGAGGATCGGCTCGGCCACGGTTGCGCTCGTGTCGGCCATCAGCCGTGCCCTTCCTTGGTGAAGGCGCTGGACACCGCCTTGCGCTTGTACAGAAATGCCGTGGGCTCGCGGCTGCCGGCAAAGCCGCGCGGCTTCCACACCATGACGACGACCATGGCGAGGCCGAACAGCAGCATGCGGTAAAGCTCCGGCGTGAAGCCGGGGCCGAACACCAGCTTCAGGAATTGCATCTCGCGCAGGATCTCGGTGCCGCCGATCATCACCGCGGCGGCGATGGCGATGCCGGTGAGCGAGCCCATGCCGCCGAGCACGACGATGGCCAGGATCACCGCCGATTCCAGGAAGATGAAGGATTCGGGGCTGACGAAGCCCTGCCGCGCGGCGAAGAAGGAGCCGGCAAAGCCGCCGAACATGGCGCCGATGGCGAAGGCGGTGAGCTTGGTGTTGGTGGTGTTGATGCCGAGCGAGCGGCAGGCGATCTCGTCTTCGCGCAGCGCCTCCCAGGCGCGGCCGACCGGCATGCGGCGAAGCCGGATGGTGACGAAGGCGGTGAACATGGCCAGCGCCAGGATGAGATAATAGAGGAAGATCTTGTAGTAGACGCCCGAGGGCGCCAGGCCGAGCACCTTGGCGAAGTTGTTGGGGGCCGAGACATCGAAGGAGAGCAGGCCGAAGAAGGTGACCTTGGGGATGCCGGAGATGCCGGCGACGCCGTTGGTCACCTCGCGCCAGTTGATCAGCACCAGGCGGATGATCTCGCCGAAGGCCAGCGTGACGATCGCCAGGTAGTCGCCGCGCAGGCGCAGCACCGGGAAGCCGAGGATCAGGCCCCACATGGCGGCCATGGCGCCGGCGGCCGGCAGCAGGAACCAGAACGACCAGCCGAACTCGGTGGCCAGCAGCGCATAGGCGTAGGCGCCGACGGCATAGAAGGCGACGTAGCCGAGGTCGAGCAGGCCGGCGAGGCCGACGACGATGTTCAGCCCCCAGGCGAGCATCACGTAGATGAGGATCTGGATGCCGAAATTGTCGATCCACTTGAGCGAGCCCTGGAGGCCGGACAGCATCACCACCACCGGCGGGAACAGCAGCAGGAAGGCCAGCCCGATGGCGTTGATGTTCTTCTTGAGGAAGCTCTCTTCGACCGGCTGGGCGGCCGGTTCCGCGGCGGCCCGCGCCGCCTTGCGGCGCTCGATCTCGGGCCACACGAAGGCCGTGTAGGCGAAGCGGCCGACGCCGACGATCACCACCATCAGGGCGAGCAGCCCCCAGCGCTGGACGATGACCAGCTCGTTGCGGATGTTCTGGTCGGTCTTCAGGCCGACCAGCAGCACGAACAGCCCGAAGGCGATGAGCGCGGCGTAGAGGCCTTCCTTGACGGCGTTGGCGTAGACGTTGCTGGCGGCAGCCTTGCCGGCTTCGGCGGTGGTGACGGCCATCGGGTCAGACCTTTTCGACTTCCGGGCGGCCCATCAGGCCGGAGGGCAGGAAGATCAGCACGATCGCCAGGATCGAGAAGGCGGCGACGTCCTTGTAGTCGATCGAGAAATAGGCCGACCACATGCTCTCGATGAAGCCGATCAAGCAGGCCGCCGAGCACGGCGCCGGGGATCGAGCCGATGCCGCCAAGCACCGCCGCGGTGAACGCCTTGACCCCCGGGACGAAGCCGTCGGAGAACACCACAACGCCGTAGTACATGAGGAACAGCGTGCCGGCGACGGCGGCAAGCGCGGCGCCCATGATGAAGGTGATGGAGATGGTGCGGTCGACGTCGACGCCGAGCAGCGCGGCCATCTTGCGGTCCTGCTCGCAGGCGCGCTGGGCGCGGCCGAGCGAGGTGCGGTTGACGAGGTACCAGAATATCGTCAGCAGCACCGCCGTGACCACCACGATGATGATCTGCTTCAGGGAAATCGAGATGCCGGCGATGTTGTAGACCTGCGAGACCATCGGCGGGATCGGCTTGTTGCGCGGGCCCTGGGTGACCTGCACGAAGTTGGAGAGCGCGATCGACATGCCGATGGCGGTGATCAGCGGCGCCAGCCGGAACGAGCCGCGCAAGGGGCGGTAGGCCACCTTCTCGATCGTCCAGTTGTAGAGGCTGGTCAACAGCATGGCGACGATCATCATGATCAGCAGCGCGACGGCGACCGGCAGCGAATAGAAGACGCCGAGCAGCACCAGGAATGTAATGAGAGCGCCGAAGGCACCGACCATGAAGATATCGCCGTGGGCGAAGTTGATCATGCCGATGATGCCGTAGACCATCGTATAGCCGATGGCGATGAGACCATAGATTGAACCCAGCGTCAGCCCATTGACCAGCTGCTGGACGAAATACTGCATTGGAACGCTGCTCCCCTGGAGCGTTACCTCGTCGGGTACGCTCCTTCACCTTGTTTCCCCTAGTCCTAGAGCTTCGAGCCCGGATTGCAACCGCATTCTTCGAGGCCTCTGCGACGCCTGCGACGGCGGTGCGGAGGGGGTTGCATTTGCCAAGCCCGTGCCCTTGGACCACGCGGAAGCTAGCATTGGCACAACGCAATGTCTTTGCCTAAAAGCCCGCTTTTCCGTACCGAAATGCGAAAAAATCCGCGTGAAGGACCCTCTTGACGAGGCATTCTTGCAGGATTTTCCGCGCATTGCGGCGCGGATTCCGTTCGTCGGCGGGGTTCAGAGCACCACGAATCCGTGGGCGAAGGGGTCGCGATCGTCGATGAAGATGGTGTTGTAGCCGGTCGTCCGTGCCCAGCCGCCGACCGAGGGCACGATCGCCGGGCGTCCGGCGACTTCGGTTTCGGCTCTCGACCCGGCCGGCGAACAGCGAGCCGATGATCGATTCGTGCACGAAGGCGTCGCCCGCCTTCAGCCTGCCCTTGGCATGGAGCTGCGCCATGCGCGCCGAGGTGCCGGTGCCGCAGGGCGACCGGTCGATGGCCTTGTCGCCGTAGAAGACGGCGTTGCGCGCGTCGGCGGCCTCGGTGCGCGGCGCTCCCGTCCACAGGACGTGCGAGACGCGGTCGATCTCCGGCTTCTCGGGATGGGCGAAGCGGTACGCCTCGTTGAGCCGGCTGCGCACCACCGGGCTCCAGGCGATGAGGTCGCCGGCGCTATGGTCGGCCATGTCGCGGAAGTTCTCCTGCGGGTCGACGATGGCATAGAAGTTGCCGCCATAGGCGACGTCCACCTCGAGCGGGCCGAGGCCCGGGCAGTCGACGGCCAGCCCCTCGGCATAGAGGAAGGAGGGCACGTTGGTGATGCGCACTTCCTCGACGTACTCATCCTCGAGCCGGTACTCGGCGACGACGCGGCCGGCCGGCGTGTCGAGGGCGAGCGTGCCGGGCGTCTTCGGCCTGACCAGCCCATGCTCGACGGCCATGGTCACCGTGCCGATGGTGCCGTGGCCGCACATCGGCAGGCAGCCCGAGGTCTCGATGAACAGGATGCCGATGTCGCAGTCGGGGCGGGTCGGCGGATAGAGGATCGAGCCCGACATCATGTCGTGGCCGCGCGGCTCGAACATCAGCCCGGTGCGGATCCAGTCGTATTCGGCGAGGAAGTGGGCGCGCCGCTCCATCATCGTCGCGCCGTCGAGCAGCGGCCCGCCGCCGGCGACCAGCCGCACCGGGTTGCCGCAGGTGTGACCGTCGATGCAATGGAAGGAGTGGCGGGCCATCGAGGCGGCTCCTCTCAGAAGCGGCGGGGCGAGAACGGCGTGAGGTCGATCGACGGAGATTGGCCGAGGACAGCCTCGCGAGATCAAGCGCCCGGTGGCGGCGGCCTGGGTGAGGCCGAGATGGCCGTGGCCGAAGGCATAGAGCACCTGCGGGTGGCGCGCGGCCGTGCCGATCACCGGCAGCGAGTCGGGCAGCGACGGGCGGTAGCCCATCCATTGCGCGCCCGCCCGCGACGTTCAAGCCGGGCAGGAAGCGGGCGGCCTTGTCGAGCATGGCGCTGGCGCGGGCGAAGTTGGGCGGCCGGCTGAGCCCGCCCAGCTCGACGGCGCCGCCGACCCGCAAGCCGGTCGACAGCGGCGTGACGACGAAGCCGTGGCGCGAGAAGATCAGCTGGCGCCGCACGTCGAAGGCGCCGACGGGCAGCGTCGTGTTGTAGCCGCGCTCGGTCTCCAGCGGGATGGCGTCGCCGAGCTGGCGGGCCAGCCGATGCGACCAGGCGCCGGCGGCGACCACCACGTGGCGGGCGCGCAGCGTGACGCCTTGCTTCAGCTGGACGACGACGGCGTCGCCGGCGGGCTGCAGGAGGCCGACGTCGCCGTGGCGGAAGGTGGCGCCCCGCGCCTCGGCGTGGCGCCAGACGGCCTTGGCGAAATCCTTGGGATCGCTCACCGTCCTCCAGCCCGGCACGAAGGTGGCGGCCGTGAAGCGCGTCGGAGAGGCCGGGCTGCAACTCGGCCAGAGCGTCGCCCTCGACGTGGCGGTAGGCGATGCCGTAGCGGTCGCGGAGCGCCCAGCCGGGCAGCGCGGCGCGCAACTCGGCGTCGCTCTCGTAGAGCTCCAGCGAGCCGTCCTCGTTGAGCATGGCGCGCAAGCCGGCGCGGTCGATGAGGGCCAGCCATTCGCGCTCGGCGAGCTGCATCAGCGCCGCCTGGGCGGCGACGCTGGCCTCGAAGTGGCGCGGGCTGCCGGCCCGCCAGAAGCGCCACAGCCAGGGCAGCAGCTGCGGCAAGTAGCCGGGCGGGATGGCGAGCGGGCCGAGCGGGTCGGCGAGCCAGCGCGGGATCTCCTTCAGCATGCCCTTGTGGGCCAGCGGCAGGATCTCGGAGAAGGCAAGCGCGGCGGCGTTGCCGGCGCTGGTCTCCTCGGCGATGCCGGTGCGATCGACCACGGTGACGCCGCGTCCCGCCTCGGCGAGCAGCGTCGCGGCGGCGACGCCGACGATGCCGCCGCCGACGATGACGATGTCGAGGAGGCCGTCCGAGGCGGCAGGCATCGGAGCGGACCCGTCAGAGCACGGGCAGGCGGGGCCGCTCGGCCAGGGCCTTGACGATGACGGCCTCGACGGCGGCGCGGCGCTCGCCCGAGAGCGGCAGGCGCGGCATGCGCACGCGGTCGTTGCTGCCGATCGCATGGACCTCGGCGAGCTTGATGTTCTGCACCAGGTAGGTCGAGACGTCGAGGTCGAGCAGCGGCCGGAACCAGCGGTAGATGGCCAGCGCCTCCTCGCGGCGGCCCTGCTTCATCAGCCGGTAGATGGCGACGGTCTCGTGCGGGAAGGCGGTGACCAGGCCGGCGACCCAGCCGACCGCGCCGACTGCCAGCGCCTCGAAGGCCAGATTGTCGACGCCGGTGAACAGGTCGTAGCGGTCGCCCAGCCGGTTGACGATCTCGGTCGAGCGGCGAATGTCGTCGGAGGATTCCTTGATGGCCACGAAAAGCGGGTTGCCGGCCAGCCGCTCCATGATGTCGACCGTCACGTCGACCCGGTAGGCGAGGCGGTTGGAATAGATCATGACCGGCAGCTCGCCGGCATCGGCGACCGCCTTCAGCGTCGCCACCGTCTCGTCGGGATCGGTGTGGTAGATGGGGCTCGGCACCACCATCAGCCCGTCGGCGCCGGCTCTCGCCGCCTGCCGCGCCAGGGCAGCGCCGTCGCGGGTGGCCGGCTCGTTGATGGTGAGCAGCACCGGGCGGCCATGCGCCACGCTCTGCGCGGTCTTCAGCACGGCCAGCTTCTCGTCGGCCGAGAGCATCGGGCCTTCGCCCAGGGAGCCGCTGACGATCAGGCCGTCGCATCCGGCTTCCATCAGAAGCGCGAAGCAGCGCTCCATCTCCGCATGGTCAAGCTGGTCGTCCTTGGTGAACTTGGTCGTGACAGCCGGAAAAACGCCGCTCCACATAGTCGATCTCCTCTTGATATATTAATCCCAATAAGGCAATCATGTCGGGCTGTCAACTCGCTTGTCGTCAAGATACATCTACAATCGCTAATACAGGGCTAGCTAAGATATGCATGGGTTCTTGCAGGACGAAGAGCCGCACGCGCTGAGAGCCTACCGGGCGCTGGAGCGGATGGTGGTGACACTCGATCTGTTGCCTGGCGCCGTGACGACCGAGGGCGCGCTGATCGAGCGCGTCGGCCTCGGCCGGACGCCGGTCCGCGAGGCAATCCAGCGGCTCGCCTGGGAGGGCCTGCTGGAAATTCGCCCGCGGGCGGGGGTGGCCGTCGCGCCGCTTCATCCGGGCGACTGGCTGCGCATCCTGGAGGTGCGGCGGGGCGTCGAGATCATCCTGGCGCGCTCGGCGGCGCGCTTTCCGACCGCCGTGGTGGCCGATCGCCTGCGTGGCGCCGGCAATTTGATGAACGCCGCCTCCATGAACCTCGACGTGCTGGCCTTCCTGGAGGCCGACAAGGTGCTCGACGAGGCCCTGGCGATGGCGTCCGACAATCCTTATGCGGCGCGGCTCGCGGCGCCACTGCAGACGCACAGCCGGCGGTTCTGGTTCCGCTACCAGGGCATCCATGGGCTCGGCGAGGCGGCGGCCCGCCACCAGGAGCTGATCGAGGCCATCCTGGCCGGCAACGAAACGGCCGCCGAGGGCCGCGCCGCGATACTCATGGCGCTGCTGACGCGGAACGCCGAGGCCGTGCTGCGATAGGGGTCCGAAAAGGCGCAGTGCCGTTGACTTCAGGGACTTGTTGGGATATGCAGCGGCCAAATCCGGCGTGGAGGGTCGCTTCCGCGCCGGTTCACGTTTGAACCCCGAACGACTGACAAAAAGACGGCCGGATCGCCACAGGCGATTCAAAAGGCCGACCGAACAGCGAAAGGCAAGACATGTTCGCAGTCATCAAAACGGGCGGCAAGCAGTATCGCGTGGCCGCCGACGACCTGCTCAAGGTCGAGAAACTTACCGGCAATGCCGGCGACATGATCGAGTTCGCCGAGGTCCTCGCCGTCGGCGAAGGCGAGAATGCGACGATCGGCGCGCCGTTCGTCGAAGGTGCGCTGGTGACGGCCGAAGTGGTGGTGCAGGGCCGCGCCAAGACGGTCATCGCCTTCAAGAAGCGGCGCCGGCAGAATTCGCGGCGCACGCGCGGCAATCGCCAGATGCTGACGACGGTGCGGATCTCCGAGATCCTGACCGGCGGCGCCAAGCCATCGAAGAAGGCGGCGGCGAAGAAGGAAGAGGCCAAGGGCCAAGAGGCGAAAGCCGAGGCGGTGAAGGCCGAGGAGGCGAAGGCGCCCAAGGCCGAGGCTGCAAAGCCGGCCAAGGCGGAGGCCGCCAAGCCCGCCAAGGAAGCCGCCAAGCCCGCCAAGGCGGAGGCGGCCGACAAGGCCGACAAGGCCGAGAAGAAACCAGCCCGCAAGGCCGCGCCGAAAAAGGCTGCAGCCAAGACGGAAAAAGAGTAAGCGTCAGGACGAAGGAGCTCGACAATGGCACACAAGAAGGCAGGCGGTTCGTCCCGTAACGGTCGCGACTCGGAATCCAAGCGCCTCGGCGTGAAGAAGTTCGGCGGCGAGAATGTCATCGCCGGCAACATCATCGTGCGCCAGCGCGGCACCAAGTGGCATCCCGGGACCAATGTCGGCATCGGCAAGGACCACACGCTGTTCGCCCTGCAAGCGGGCGCGGTGATGTTCCAGAAAAAAGCCAACGGCCGAACCACCGTATCGGTCTACCCGATGGTCGAAGCAGCGGAATAGCCGGATCCGCACCAAAACACCGGCGCCCCATCTCGGGAACCGGTGTCTGGCAAGGCCAGAGAAGGATCAAGGGAGATGGGTCGCCATCTCCCTTTTTTCATGCTCTGGAGGACGTCATGGTTGTCGAAAAGGAAGCGCTGGCAGATGACTGTCCGGCGATAGACTGCCCGGTGCTGGTCACCGAGCGGCTGGTGCTCAGGCCGCCGCATGACGACGACCTGCCCGAACTCGTCGAGCTCGCCAACAACCGGCGGATCGCCGAGATGCTGGCACGGATGCCGCATCCCTACGGCGTCACCGAGGCAAGGGCGTTCCTGACGATGACGCGGCGGAAGCCGGCGACCGACACCGTCTACGCGATCAGCCTCGCCGACAGCGGCGCCTTCATCGGCTGTGCCGGCCTCAACCCGGCAGAGGTCGGGCTGGAGCTCGGCTACTGGATCGGCGCGCCCTATTGGGGACGGGGCTACGCCACCGAGGCGGCGCATGCGCTGGTCGACCTCGCCTTCCGGGCGACCAACGTCGATGCGCTCCACGTGTCGTGCCGGGTCACCAACCCGGCGTCGCGCCGCGTCATCCACAAATGCGGCTTCCAATATGCCGGCCAGGGGATGATGCATTCGCTGGTCGCCGGCCAGATGGCGGTGGAGCGCTACCGGCTCGACCGCAAGACCTGGGTCAGCCTGAGGACATGGGCGCGCGGCTGACGCCTCGTCGGGCCTGCAGGATCCGGCCGCCCGGTGCGGCCGGATCAGCCGAGCTCGAGCCAGACCGGCTGATGGTCGGAGCCCGCCGCCTCGCCGTCGATGCGGCATCGCACGACCCGGCCGGCGAGGCTCGCATGGACGAAGGCGTAGTCGAGCAGCCGGCCTGGCTGCCGCCCGCCGCATCGACCCACGAGACGGCGCCCGGCGGCGAGACTTCGCCCAGGCGGTAGGCGTCGGCCGGGTGGTCGTAGACCAGCGACAGGCCCTCCTGCGGATCGGGCTCGCCGACCATGACGCGGTATTCCGGCGAGCCCGGCACCATGTTGAAATCGCCGAGAAGGACGAACGCTTCGGGCGCCGGCGGCTCGGCGAAGCCGAACTCAGCCGCGCCGCTGATTGCGCCGCCCTCCACCGGGACGGCCAGCACGCGCTCCTTGAGATGGCGGATCTGGGCGGCGCGCTCCTCGCCGCTGATGTGGTCGAGATGCACCGAATAGACCCGCAGCGCCTCTTCCGGCGCCATCACCAGCGCCTCCAGCGCGGCGCGCTGCAGGTTGCCGCGGCTGAGGCGACGGCTGCGCGGCAAAAGAAGGTTGCGGGCGCCGGCGATCGGCCAGCGGGAGAGGACCATGTTGCCGAATTCGAGCCGCCGGTTGAGCGGGCGCCCGGCGGCGTCGCGCTGGCCGAGATCGACGTCCATGGCGGGCGCGAAGACGAAGAAGTGGTCCGGCAAAAGGTCGGCAAGGCCGGCCACCATGTCGGCGCCGTCGTTGCGCGAGAAGTTGCGGGTCACCTCCTGCAGCGCGATGACATCGGCGCCGCGCACGGCGTCGGCGATGCGGACCAGGTCGAAGCGGCCGTCGCGGCCGATGCCGTACTGGACGTTGTAGGAGACCAGTTTCATCCTGTCGCGAACTCCTTGGCCGGCGGCCCACCCCTCTCGCACTCCGGCGGGCTTTGCGCTAGAGGGAGGCGCGTCCTGCCAGCCCAATCGTCGTTGACCGCATGAAATTCCTCGACCAGGCGAAAGTCTATATCCGCTCCGGCGACGGAGGCGCCGGCGCCGTGTCGTTCCGGCGGGAGAAGTTCATCGAGTTCGGCGGCCCCGACGGCGGCGACGGCGGGCGCGGCGGCGACGTCTGGGCCGAGGCCGTCGACGGGCTCAACACGCTGATCGACTATCGCTACCAGCAGCATTTCCGCGCCAAGACCGGCACGCATGGCATGGGCCGCAACCGCACCGGCGGCAAGGGGGCCGACGTGACGCTCAGCGTACCGGTCGGTACGCAGATCTACGAGGAGGACAACGAAACGCTGATCTGCGACCTGACCGCCGTCGGCGAGCGCTTCCGGCTGGCCGCCGGCGGCAATGGCGGCTTCGGCAACCAGCATTTCAAGTCGTCGACCAACCAGGCGCCGCGGCGCGCCAATCCGGGCCTGCCGGGCGAGGAGCTGACCATCTGGCTGCGGCTGAAGCTGATCGCCGATGCCGGGCTGGTCGGCCTGCCCAACGCCGGGAAATCCACCTTTCTCGCGGCGGTGACCGCCGCCAAGCCGAAGATCGCCGACTATCCGTTCACCACGCTCCATCCCAATCTGGGGGTGGCGCGCGTCGACGGGCGCGAGCTGGTGCTGGCCGACATCCCCGGGCTGATCGAGGGCGCGCACCAGGGCGTCGGCATCGGCGACCGCTTCCTCGGCCATGTCGAGCGCACGCGCGTGCTGCTGCATCTCGTCTCCGCCCTGGAAGAGGATCCGGCAAAGGCGTACCGAACGGTACGCCAGGAACTCGCGGCCTACGGCCACGGGCTCGCGGAGAAGCCGGAGGTCGTGGCGCTGAGCCAGGCCGACACGCTCGATGCGGCGGCGCGCAAGGCCAAGGCGGCGGCGCTGAAGCGGGCGGCGGGGCGGGCGCCGCTGGTGCTTTCGGCGGCCACCGGCGAGGGCGTCGAGGCGGCGCTGCGGGCGCTTGCCGCCGACGTCGAGGCGGCGCGGCAGGAGGCGGGGTCGTGACGCCGCTTCGCGCTTATCGGCGCATCACCGTCAAGATCGGCTCGGCCCTGCTCGTCGACCGGGCGAGCGGGCTGAAGCGCGCATGGCTCGCCTCGCTCGCCGACGACGTCGCCGCGCTCGCCCAGGGCGGCGCCGACGTGCTGGTGGTCTCGTCGGGCGCGATCGCGCTCGGCCGCACCATGCTCGGCCTCGGCAAGCGCGTGCTGAAGCTGGAGGAGAGCCAGGCCGCCGCCGCGGTCGGGCAGATCGCGCTGGCCGGCGCCTGGGCGGAGGAGCTCGCCCGCAACGGGCTGAAGTCGGGGCAGGTGCTGGTGACGCTCGGCGACACCGAGGAGCGCCGCCGCTACCTCAACGTCCGCGCCACGATCTCGACGCTGATCAAGATGAAGGCGGTGCCGGTCATCAACGAGAACGACACCGTCGCCACCGCCGAGATCCGCTACGGCGACAACGACCGGCTGGCGGCGCGGGTGGCGACGATGATGGGGGCCGACCTGCTGGTCCTGCTTTCCGACATCGACGGGCTCTATTCGGCGCCGCCGGCGCTCGATCCGCGGGCGCGGTTCATCCCGCTGGTGGAGCGCATCACGCCGGAGATCGAGGCGATGGCCGGCGCGGCGGCCTCCGAGCTGTCGCGCGGCGGCATGCGCACCAAGCTCGACGCCGGCAAGATCGCCACCACCGCCGGCACGGCGATGATCATCACCGCCGGGACGCGGCTCAACCCGCTCTCGGCGATCGACCGCGGCGAGCGGGCGACCTTCTTCCGCCCCAGCGCGCAGCCGGTGCGCGGCTACAAGAGCTGGATCGCCGGGCAGCTGGAGCCGGCCGGGCGGCTCACGATCGATGCCGGTGCGGTCGGCGCGCTGGCGGCCGGCAAGTCGCTGCTGCCGGCCGGGGTGCGCCGCGTCGCCGGCGCCTTCTCGCGGGGCGATACGGTGGCGATCCTGTCGCCCGACGGCGTCGAGATCGCCCGCGGCCTGGTTGCCTACGACGCCGCCGATGCCGTAAGGATCGCCGGACTGAAGAGCACCGAGATCGCCGGCGTGCTCGGCTATGCGGCGCGCTCCGCCATGGTGCATCGCGACGACCTGGTGATGACCGGCGCTGCGGCGCCCAGCGAGACGCTGCCGGCAGGAGGCTAGCCATGCTGAAGACGTTGGAAGGCGACGGCACGACGCGGCTCATGCAAGACCTGGGACGGCGCGCCCGGGCGGCCCAGCGGCCGCTGGCCATCGCCGGCACGGAGCGCAAGAACGCGGCACTCGCGGCGATGGCCGAGGCGATCGAGCGCCGCGCCGAGGCGATCCTGGCCGCCAACGCCAAGGACCTGGACAACGGCAGCAAGGCCGGGCTCACCGCGGCGCAGATGGACCGGCTGGCGCTCGACGGGCCGCGGCTCGCCGGCATGGCCGAAGGCATCCGTGCCATTGCCGCGCTGGCCGACCCGGTGGGCGAGGTGACGGCCGCCTGGGAGCGGCCGAACGGCCTCAGGATCGAGCGCGTGCGCACGCCGCTCGGCGTGGTCGGCGTGATCTACGAGAGCCGGCCGAACGTCACCGCCGATGCCGGCGCGCTGTGCCTCAAGGCAGGCAACCCGGCGATCCTGCAGGGGCGGCTCGGATTCCCGGCATTCCTCGGCGGCGATCCATGCCTGCCTGGTCGAGGGGCTGCAGGCCGCCGGCCTGCCCGAGGAGGCGATCCAGCTGGTGCCGACGAGCGACCGCGCGGCGGTGGGCGCCATGCTGGCCGGGCTGGACGGCGGGCTCGACGTCATCATCCCGCGCGGCGGGCGCAGCCTGGTCGAGCGGGTGCAGAACGAGGCGCGGGTGCCGGTGTTCGCCCATCTCGAAGGGCTCTGCCACGTCTATGTCGACCGCTCCGCCGAGCTCGGCATGGCCGTCGACGATCGCCGTCAACGCCAAGATGCGGCGGACCGGCATCTGCGGCGCGGCGGAGACGCTGCTGGTCGACCGCGCGGCGGCGGACACGCACTTGGTGCCGATCCTCGAGGCGCTCGCCAAGGCCGGCTGCGAGATCCGCGGCGATGCCGAGGTGGTGCGCGCCTTCGCCGACGCGGTGCCGGCGACCGCGGAAGACTGGGCGACCGAGTACCTCGACGCCATCATCGCGGCGAAGCTGGTCGACGGGATCGACGGGGCGATCGAGCACATCGAGACGCATTCCTCGCATCACACCGAGGCGATCGTCGCCGAGGACCCGGCGGCGGTGGAGCGGTTCTTCGACGAGATCGACTCGGCCATCCTGCTGCACAACGCCTCGACCCAGTTCGCCGACGGCGGCGAGTTCGGCATGGGCGCCGAGATCGGCATCGCCACCGGCAAGATGCATGCCCGCGGGCCGGTCGGGGTGGAGCAGCTGACCTCGTTCAAGTACCGTGTCCGCGGCTCGGGGCAGGTGCGCCCGTGAGGGCCGCGGCCGGCGCGGCGTGAGCGATCGGCCACCCGGAGGCGCCGCCGCCGAGACGGTGCCGCGCCGCTATCTGCGCATGCCGCATGTCGAGAAGGGCATGCAGGTCGGGCTGTTCGGCGGTTCGTTCAACCCGCCACATGCCGGCCATGCGCTGGTCGCCGAGATCGCGCTCAGGCGGCTGGCGCTCGACCAGCTCTGGTGGATCGTCACCCCCGGCAACCCGTTGAAAAGCAAAGGCGAGCTGGCGCCGCTGGCCGAGCGCATCCGGCTTTCGGAGGCGCTGGTCGAGGATCCGCGGGTCAAGGTGACGGCTTTCGAGGCGCGGCACCACGTGCGCTACACCGCCGACACGCTGGCGCTGGTCAAGGCACGCAACACCGGGGTGGACTTCGTATGGATCATGGGAGCCGACAACCTGAGGGATTTCCACCGCTGGCAGCGCTGGCGCCGGATCGTCATGACGATGCCGATCGCCGTGATCGACCGGCCCGGCGCGACGCTTTCCTTCCTGTCCTCGGCGGTCGCCAAGACGTTCGGCCATGCGCGGGTCGACGAAGCGGACGCGCCGCTGCTGGCGCGCATGCGGCCGCCGGCCTGGACGTTCATCCATGGGCCGCGCTCGTCGCTGTCCTCCTCGGCGCTGCGCCGGCTCGCGGGAAAGCATTGATCCAGGAGCCGGGGCGCCGTGCGGATGTCGCTTTTCAGGCTTCGCTGGGCGCGGCGGACGGGCAGTCTGGCGCGGCATGACGACCGAGACCGCCCTTCGCCCGCGCGCCGATCCGGCGAACCCATCCCCCACTCCGGCGATCGCCATCGTCAGCGTGGTGCTGTCGATGGCGCTGGTGGCGGTCGGCAACGGGCTGATGTTCGCCTACATCCCGGTGCGGCTCGGGGCGTCGGGCTTCCCGCCGGTGTGGGCGGGGCTGATCGTCACCGGCCTGTCGGCCGGCGGGATTGCCGGCTGCATCCTCACCGGCCCGCTGGTGCGGCGGGTCGGCCATGCGCGCGCCTTCATGGTGCTGTCGGCGCTGATCGCGCTCTCCAACGCGGCGGTCGGGGCCGGCACCTATCCGCTGCTCTGGCTGGCCGCGCGCACGCTTTACGGACTGGCGATCTGCGGCCTCTTCGTGGTGGCGCAGAGCTGGCTCAACGACGTGGTCGGCAACCAGGTGCGCGGCCGCGTCATGGCGGTGTTCTACGTCTGCTACATCGCCGGCCTGGGGGTCGGCTACTACACGCTGGCGCTGATCGACCTCTCCAGTGCCGCGGCGCCGCTGGTCGGCATCGCGTTCACGGCGCTGTCGATCCTGCCGGTCGGGCTGACGCGGCTCAGGCAGCCGCCGGTGCCGCAGGCCGCCACGGTGGCGGTGGCCGAGGCCTGGCGAATCTCGCCGGTCGGCCTGGCCGGCATGCTGGCGGTGGGCGGCCTGTCGATGACGATTACCGGCTTCGCGCCGATCCACGCCACCGCCAGCGGCTACAGCCAGCAGGACGTGGCGCTCCTGCTGTCGGTGATGCCACTCGGCACGCTGCTGCTGCAGGTGCCGTTCGGCTGGATCTCCGACCGCACCGACCGCCGCGTGGTGCTGATCGCGGCGTCGCTGCTCGCCGCGGCCTCCGGCGTGGCGGCGGTCGGCTTCGACGGCGGGGCGCTCGGCGTGCTGCTGGTGATCTACATCCTGTGGGACGGGGCCAGCGAATCGATCTATTCGCTGGCCAGCGCGCATGCCAGCGACCGCGCCAGCAAGGACCAGCTGGTGGCGCTGTCGTCGTCGCTGCTGTTTGCCTGGTCGCTGTCGGGTTTCGTGGTGCCGGGCATCGTGACGCTGCTCACGGTGTTCTTCGGCACCTGGGTGTTCATGCCGGTGGCGATCGCCATTGCCGCGGCCTATGCGGTGTTCGTCGCCTGGCGCGTCGTCAAGGCGCGGCCGGTGCCGGCCGAGGAGACTGGAAGCTTCTCGCCGATGACCGCCCAGGCGCCACTGCCGGTCGAGCTGGCCTTCGCGGCCGACGACGAGAGCGGCGGCCGGCGGGGCTAGACGCAATGACGCTTCTTCGAATCGTCCTTGCACTCTATCCTCGTGTTTGAGCATGATCTTTTCCAAAAACCGGAATCCACTTTTGGGATCATGCTCTAGCCCTCACTTGGCAAAGGGAATGGCGATGCCCTCGTGGTCGAAGGTCAGCTTGGCGCGCTTGGTCAGCTCCAGCTTGGCGTTGAAGAAGTCCGAGGCGGAGGTCCAGTAGCGCAAGGTCAGGCTGACGGCGCTGTCGCCGAGCCCGGCGACGAAGGCGACCGGGGCGGGCTCCTTGCGGACGCGCGGATCGGCCTTGGCGAGGTCGAGCAAGGTGCGCTGGGCGCCTTCGATGTCGTCCTCCAGCCCGATGCCGACCGTGATGTCGTTGCGGCGCACGCCGTTGCGGGTGTAGTTGCGCACCGGCTGGTTCCACAGCGTGGAGTTGGGGGCGAGGATGTAGATGCCGTCGACGGTCCGCAAGGTGGAGGCGAACAGGCCGATCTCCTCGACGGTGCCGGCGACCTGGCCGATCTCGACATATTCGCCGACGCGGAACGGCCGCAGCACCAACAGCATGATGCCGGCGGCGATGTTCTGCAGCGTGCCCTGGAGCGCCAGGCCGACGGCGAGGCCGATGGCGCCGATGGCGGCGATGATCGAGGCGGTCTGGACGCCGAACTGGCCGAGGACCATGACGATCACCATGGCCAGGATGGCGTAGCGCGCCAGCTTGGAGAAGAACTGGCAGAGCGTCAGGTCGAAGCCGCGGATGTGCTTGAGACCGGTGAAGATCGAGCGCTCGGCGAAGCCGGCGGCCATGTAGCCCAGGATGAGCAGGATGACGGCGCCGATGGCCGAAAAGGCATAGGAGACGATCAGCGTGCTGAGCTGCGCGAGCCCCGCCTGGACGGTCAGGATGGCGTTCTGCGGGTCGAGTTCCATCGTCGTTCACTTCTCCTTCTTGCCGCGGCCGGCCGCCGGGGCGGCCCGCGCCGTTTCAACAGATCAGTATGTCCTTGTTTTGTCGGTCGTCTTACTCCGGATGGGGTGCCACCTTTGGTTACCATGCGGCCAGTCTTGAAACTGTTACCGAACTCTGCCTATCTAATGGTATCGCCTGATTTGCAGGCGAAAGGTTGTTCCTGCTCTGAAAGGAAAGACACTGCGAACAGCACTCCAGAAGAAGGCATCCTTCATGCCTTCGCCGGCCGGGGTAGACCGCAACGACGATTTGGCCCGCGCCATCAGGACAGTCCTTGCCAGTCTCGAAGACTCCAAGGCAGAAAACATCGTCTCCATCGACATCCAGGGAAAATCGAGCCTCGGCGACTACATGGTCGTGGCGTCCGGCCGGTCGCACCGCCATGTCGCGGCGGTGGCCGACAACCTGCTCAAGGCGCTGAAGGACGGCGGCCTCGGGCAGGCGCGGGTCGAGGGCCTGGCCAGCGCCGACTGGGTGCTGGTGGATGCCGGCGACATCATCGTGCACGTCTTCCGCCCGGAAGTTCGGGAGTTCTACAACATCGAGAAGATGTGGCAGGCCCCCGATCTCGAGGATGGGACGGTCCACTAGCCGTCGCCGAAGGACCGATGCGGGTCGCCGTCCATGCCGTGGGCCGGATGAAGTCCGGCCCCGAAAAGGAGCTGGCGGATCGCTTCTTCGACCGCTTCGGCAAGAGCGGCGCGCCGCTCGGGCTGGATTTTGCCGGTGTCACCGAGATTTCCGAAAGCCGTGCCGCAACGGCGCCCGAGCGACGGCGCGAGGAGGCGATGCGGCTTTCTGCCGCGCTGCCGGCGGGTGCTGCGCTCGTGCTGCTCGACGAGCGCGGGCGCGACCTCGGGTCCGAAGCGTTGGCGCGATTCCTCGCCGAGCAGCGCGACGGCGGGCGGCGGGCGACCTGGCTGGCGATCGGCGGGCCGGACGGCCACGACCGCGACGCGGCGCCCAAGCCCGACCTCGTGCTGTCCTTCGGCAAGGCCACCTGGCCGCACCAGCTGGTGCGGGTCATGCTGTCAGAGCAGCTCTATCGGGCGGCGACGATCCTCGCCGGCCACCCCTATCACCGGGCCTGAGCCGCCGCACTTGCCTTGGCGGCCGCTGATGGTTGATGGTTCGTTAACGCCCCGCTCCGTATTGTCGGGCACGGAGACCCAGAACCTGACATGAGAGCGACACTCCAAGCGGCGATCCTTCTCAGCGGAGCCTGTTGCCTGGCGCTCGCCTCCGGCGCCTGGCCGGCGCATGCCGAGACTGCGGCGGAGATCGAGGCCCGGCAAGCGGAAAGCCGCGCCGAATACGACCGGCTGACCCACGAGATGAGCCTGACTGACGAGCGGCTGGAGCAGCTCAACGCCGACATCGCGACGGTGAAGAAGGACCATGCGACGCTGACGGCGGCGCTGATCCAGGCCGCCAAGACCGAGCAGAAGCTCGGCCACGACATCGAGGAGATTGCCGACCGGCTGGCGCGGCTGAAGGACGAGAGCCGGGAGATCCAGGCTTCGCTGACCGCCCGGCGCGGCGTGCTGGCGGAGGTGCTGGGCGCGCTGGAACGGATGGGGCTCAACCCGCCGCCGGCGCTGCTGGTGAAGCCGGAGGACGCGCTGTCGTCGGTGCGCAGCGCCATCCTGCTCGGCGCCGTGGTGCCCGAGCTGCGGTCGGAGACCGAGATCCTGCTCGGCGACCTCGCCGAGCGCAACCGGATCGCCGCCTCGATCGAAGCGGAGCGCGCGCGGCTGGCCTCGACGGTCGGCGAACAGGTGGCGGAGCAGCGCCGACTGACCCTGCTGCTCGCCGAGAAGGACCGCATGAAGAGCGACGCCGAGGCGCAGCTCGCCGGTGAGACGCAACGGTCGGAGGCGCTGGCGGCCAAGGCCGGCAACCTCAAGGACCTGATCGCCGGCCTCGAAAAGGAGGTCATCGGCGCGCGCTCGGCGGAAGACAAGGCCCGGCGGGCCGAGGAGGCGCAGAAGAGGCGCGAGGCGGCGCTGGCGGCGATGCCGGTGCCGGACGCCAACCAGCTCGCCAAGGCGGTGCCGTTCTCGCGCCTGCAGGGCAAGCTGACGCTGCCGGTGGCCGGCCGCGTCGCCCGGCGTTTCGGGGCCGACGACAATATTGGCGGGGTGATGCAGGGCGACATGGTTGCGACACAATCCAGCGCCATCGTCACCGCGCCTGCCGACGGAAGCGTTCTCTATGCGGGGCCGTTCAGGTCTTACGGGCAACTCTTGATCCTTGACGCCGGCGACGGCTATCATGTCGTGTTGGCGGGCATGGGTCGAATCAACGTGACGATCGGCCAGTCCGTGCTGTCGGGCGAGCCAGTCGGCGCGATGGGAGACACGAGGACGGCCAGCGCCGCGGCCTCGACGGATGAAATGAAAGGACCGGAGCTCTATATAGAGTTCCGAAAGAGTGGAAAGCCCGTTGATCCTGCCCCCTGGTGGGCGGTGCGTGTGTCTGGAAGGACTGGAAATGATTCGTAAACTGTCGCTCCTCGCTGCCGGCGCGCTGATGGGCGCCTCTGCCATGAGCCTGGTGTATGGAGCGCCGAGCTCGACGGCAAATGCAGCGGGCTCCGAGACCTACCGCCAGCTGGCGATTTTCGGCGACATCTTCGAGCGGGTGCGCGGGCAGTACGTGACGCCGCCGGACGAGAAGGCGCTGGTCGAAAGCGCCATCAACGGCATGCTGACGTCGCTCGACCCCCATTCGTCCTACCTCAACCCGGAAGCCGCCAAGGACATGCGGGTGCAGACCAAGGGCGAGTTCGGCGGCCTCGGCATCGAGGTCACGATGGAGAACGAGCTGGTCAAGGTCATCACGCCGATCGACGACACGCCGGCGGCGCGCGCCGGGGTGCGGGCCGGCGACTACATCTCCGAGATCGACGGCGAGGAGGTGCGCGGCCTGACCCTCAACGACGCGGTCGAGAAGATGCGCGGCCTGGTCAACACGCCGATCGAGCTCACCATCCTGCGCGAGGGCAGCGACAAGCCGCTCAAGCTCAGCATCGTGCGCGACATCATCAAGGTGAAGGCGGTCAAGTACCGGGTCGAGGACGACATCGGCTACATGAAGATCACCTCGTTCACCGAGAAGACCTTCGACGACCTGCAGGCAGCCATCGACGACATCAAGTCGAAGGTGCCGACCGACAAGCTCAAGGGCTATGTGCTCGACCTGCGGCTCAACCCGGGCGGCCTGCTCGACCAGGCGGTCAGCGTCTCCGACGCCTTCCTCGACCGCGGCGAGATCGTCTCGACGCGCGGCCGCGACCCGAAGGACATCTCGCGCTTCGACGCCCGCTCGGGCGACATGATCGATGGCAAGCCATTGATCGTGCTCGTCAATGGCGGCTCGGCGAGCGCCTCGGAGATCGTCGCGGGCGCCCTGCAGGACCATCGCCGGGCGACCGTGGTCGGCACCCAGTCCTTCGGCAAGGGCTCTGTGCAGACGATCATCCCGCTGGCCGAGAACGGCGCGCTGCGGCTGACGACGGCGCTCTACTACACGCCGTCGGGCAAATCGATCCAGGGCAAGGGCATCACGCCGGACATCAAGATCGACCAGCCGCTGCCGGAAGACCTGAAGGATCGCGACCTGACGCGCGGCGAGTCGGACCTCAAGGGCCACATCAAGGGCGCCGAAGAGGGCGACGAAGGGTCGGGCTCTGCCGCCTACGTGCCGCCGGATCCGAAGGACGACATCCAGCTGAACCGTGCCTACGAGCTGTTGCGCGGCACCAAGACCGACCCGGCCTTCCCGCCCAACCCGCAGAAGGCCGTCCTCAACCAGTAAGCGTTCTTGGCGGCCGGGGAACGGGCCCCCGCCGCAGCGTAGGCAGGATAAACCGCCGGACCGGGCTCCCCCGGTCGGCGGGGCTGCCAGAGGCACCCGCAACGAGGATGCGGGCGTGACGCTACCGCTCAAGGACATCGACCGGCCGCTGGGCCTCACCGACACTGCCGGGCGCCCGAAGCGTCGCTTTCCGCGATGGCCGAGCCGCAAGACGGCCGGCACGGCGTTCGCCCTGCTCGCGCTGATCGGTGCGTCGGCGGCGATCGCGCTCAGGGACCGGCCGTTCGAGCGGCCGCCGCCCGTGGTGGCCGAGGCGCCGCCCGCCGAAACCAAGTCGAAGCGAGACGCCGCGCCGCCCAAGGCTGCCGCCAGTGCGCCGCAAGCCAAGGACAGCGCGTCGATCGTGCATCTCGGCGCCGGCAGCGAAGGCTCGGGCAACAGCGTCCTGGTGATCCACGACCCGGCGACGGTCGGCCAGAACCTGCGGATCGCGCATCTGCCGGACCGGGCGCTGGTCGAAGACGGGCCGGACGGGCCGCTGCCGGTGCGTGCGGCCGACGGCCGGAGGCCCTTCGACGTCTATGCACGGCCGTGGTCGGGCGCCCGTGGCGCCCGCGTCGCCCTGGTCATCGGCGGGCTCGCCGTGTCGCAGACGGGCACCCAGGACGCCATCCGCAAGCTGCCGGCCGAGGTGACGCTCGGCTTCGCGCCGCAAGGCAACAGCATCCCGCGCTGGATGCAGGAGGCGCGGCGGAAGGGTCACGAGATCGTGCTGCAGCTGCCGCTCGAGCCGTTCGACTATCCCAATGTCGATCCCGGCCGCAACACGCTGACGGTCGAGGCGAGCCCGGAGGAGAACGTCGACAGGCTGCACTGGGTGCTGTCGCGGACCACCAACTACACCGGCGTGATGAACTATATGGGCGCCCGCTTCTCCGGCGACGCCCAGGCGATGGGGCCGGTGATGAGCGATCTCGGCAAGCGCGGGCTGCTCTATCTCGACGACGGAAGCTCGGCGCGCAGCCAGGCGCAGGCGGAGGCGCTGAAGAACGGCGTGCCGTTTGCCGCGGCCGACGGCGCCATCGACGGCGTGCGCGACCGTGGCGCAATCCTGAAGAAGCTCGACGAACTGGAGCGGACGGCGCGCGCCAAGGGCTTTGCGCTGGGCACCGGCTCGGCTTTCGACGTCACCATCGACGCGGTGACCACCTGGGTCAACGAGGCCAAGAAGCGCGGCATCGAGATCGTGCCCGTCTCCGCACTGGCGAACGATCCGGAACGCGGCTGACCGATGGCCAAGAAGAGGCCAGCCGACCCATCTTCGCTGCCTTACCGCCCCTGCGTCGGGATGATGGTGCTGAACGGCGCCGGGCTGGTGTGGGTGGGGCACCGGATCGCCAAGCCGGGCAACGAGATGGCCGGGTCGGAGCAGCTCTGGCAGATGCCGCAGGGCGGGATCGACGCGGGCGAGGAGCCGCTCGCCACGGCGAAGCGCGAGCTCTACGAGGAGACGGGCATGGAGAGCCTGAAGCTGCTCGCCGAAGCGCCCGGATGGATCGACTACGATCTGCCGCCCGAGCTGGTGGGAACGGTGTGGAAGGGGCGCTACCGGGGCCAGACGCAGAAATGGTTCGCCTTCCGCTTCCATGGGGACGAGCGGGAGATCCGCGTCAACCCGCCGCCCGGGGGCCACAAGGCGGAGTTCGACCGCTGGACGTGGAAGCCGATGGCCGACCTGCCCGGCCTGATCGTGCCGTTCAAGCGCGGTGTCTACGACCAGGTGATCGCCGCATTCCGCCATCTCGTAGACTGAGGTCCCGGCTGCGGCGAAAGCGCTGGCCAGACGGCGGGCGGCACCCTATATTCGGTCTGCGGTCTGTGCTTCTCGGCAGGAGAGACATATCCCCGGGGCCTTATCGATCTCGAAGGGAGCTGTCCCTGGGGAGGCCCGTGGGCTTCTTCACACGGCACCCACCTACTTTGTAGGTTCCCGGGATCGACTTCTCCACCGGTCGTCATGGATCGCACCCTTCCTCAGCCTGTCAGCATGGCCGATCACCGCACGCTCAAACGCCAGCTTCGCCAGCAAGCGCTCGCCCGCCGCGACGCGCTCGACCCGTTCTGGCGCGTCGAGGCCTCGCTGGAGATGGCCGAGACGGCCGAGCGGGAGATCGACTTCGTGCCCGGCCAGGTGATCTCGGGCTTCTGGCCGCTGCGCTCGGAGGTCGACGTCAGGCCGCTGATGTTCGCGCTGCGCGAAAAGGGCGCCCGGCTCTGCCTGCCGGCCATCCTCGACAAGGCGACGATCGTGTTCCGCGAGCTGGTGCGCGGCGCGGCGCTGGTCGAGATGGGCTTCGGCACCGCCGGGCCCGGCGAGGAGGCCGCCATGCTCGATCCCGACATCATGCTGGTGCCGCTCGCCGCCTTCGACGCGCGCGGCCACCGCATCGGCTACGGCGCCGGCTACTACGACCGGGCGATCGCCCGGCTGCAAGAGAAGGGGCGCGCGCCGCGGCTGATCGGCGTCGCCTTCGGCTGCCAGCAGGTCGCGGAGGTGCCCGACGAGCCGCACGACGTCGTGTTGCCGGAGCTGCTGACGGAACGCGGCCTCGCCCGCTTTCCGCTGAACGGCTGAGCGGCGCAACCAACAGCGCCGTATGGCCGGCTTGACCGGGCTGCCACCGGTGCGGAACATGGAATTTCCTCTAGAGGCAACGACGCATGCGACTTCTTTTCCTGGGCGACATGGTGGGCAGGACCGGGCGGACGGCGGTGTGGGAACGGCTGCCGGGGCTGATCGCCGAGCTCGGGCTCGACTTCGTCATCGTCAACGGCGAGAACGCCGCCGGCGGCTTCGGCATCACGGAAGAGATCCTGCGCGAGACGCTCGCTGCCGGCGCCGACGTGGTGACCACCGGCAACCATGTGTGGGACCAGCGCGAGGCGCTGGAGTTCGCGCCGCGGGAGCCGCGCTTCCTGCGGCCGGCCAACTTCCCGGTCGGCACGCCGGGCCGCGGCTCCGGCGTCTACCTGGCGCGCAACGGCGCCCGCGTGCTGGTCGCCAACATCATGGGCCGCGTGTTCATGCATCCGGAGCTCGACGACCCGTTCCAGGCGGGCGAGCGCGAGCTGGCGGCCTGTCCGCTCGGCGAGCAGGCCGACGCGGCGGTCATCGATTTCCACGCCGAGGCGACCAGCGAGAAGATGTGCTTCGCGCATTTCGTCGACGGGCGGGCCAGCCTGGTGGTGGGCACGCACACCCACCAGCCGACGGCCGACCACCAGATCCTCAACGGCGGCACCGCCTACATCTCCGATGCCGGCATGTGCGGCGACTATGATTCATCGCTCGGCATGGACAAGGAGGAGCCGCTCAACCGCTTCCTGTCCAAGGTGCCGAAGGGGCGGTTCGAGGCGGCGGCCGGCCCTGCGACAATCTGCGGCGTCGGGGTCGACATCTCCGACCGGACCGGCCTTGCCGAGCGGATCGCGCCGCTGCGGCTGGGGCCGCGGCTGGAGGAGACGGTGCCCGCTTTCTGGCGCTGACATTGACGGTTCCACCTCGGCAACCTAACTCTGGCGTTCCCTGACGAGGCAAGGAGCGTGAACTGATCGATGGTCGAGGTGCTGGCCCCCCATTTCTCCTTTGTCTCCGACCCCACCGCCTGGGTGGCGCTGCTGACGCTCGTCGTGCTCGAGGTGGTGCTCGGCATCGACAATCTGATCTTCATCTCGATCCTCACCAACAAGCTGCCCAAGGAGCAGCAGTCGCGGGCCCGCAGGCTCGGCATCGGCGCGGCGCTGATCATGCGGCTGGCGCTGCTCGCCACCATCTCCATCATCGTCCAGCTGACGGCGCCGCTGTTCACGCTGTTCGGCCACGGCTTCTCGTGGCGCGACCTGATCCTGATCGCCGGCGGCCTGTTCCTGGTCTGGAAGGCCACCAAGGAGATCCATCACACGGTCGACCCGGAGGATCACAAGGACACGATGGTCGGCCAGGCGGTGCAGCTCACGCTGGGCGCGGCGATCTTCCAGATCCTGCTGCTCGACCTCGTCTTCTCGATCGATTCCATCATCACGGCGGTCGGCATGACCGACGAGATCGCCATCATGTACATCGCCGTCATCGTCGCCGTCACGGCGATGATGCTGGCGGCCAATCCGCTCGCCAATTTCATCGAGAGGAACCCGACCATCGTCATGCTGGCGCTGGGCTTCCTGCTGATGATCGGCATGACGCTGATCGCCGACGGCATGGGCTACCACGTGCCCAAGGGCTACATCTACGCGGCGATGGGCTTCTCGGCGCTGGTCGAGGGCCTGAACATGCTGGCCCGCCGGCGCAAGGCGGGGCGCGGGCAAGGCAGCGACGTCCACTGACCGCGACGGGGCTCAGACCCCGTCGAGGACGACGATGGTCGGGCGGGACGGCAGCGTCTTCAGCGACACGGTCATCGAGCGGCCCTCGCGGAACTCGACGGCGAAGGCGTCGCCCATCTGGCCGGTGAACTCGCCGATCTGGGTGGCGTGGCGGTGCATCGGCAGCACGATCGACGACCGCAGCCGCGACGCGATCTCCGACATGGCTGGCAGCGAGAGCGTCATGCCGCCGTCGATCGGCACCATGACGACGTCCAGCCGGCCGATGGCGGCGTAGTGCGCGTCCTCCAGGTGATGATGCAGATGGCCGAGATGGCCGATGCAGAGGCCGGCGACCTCGAAGATGAAGATCGAGTTGCCGTCGCGCTCCATCTCGCCGCAGATGGCGGATGTCGGTCGGCACGTTGCGGATATAGACGTCGTCGACCGTCAGGGCGTGCCGGGCCGGCCCGCCGTCCGGGTTCCAGCCGCGCAGCACGTATTCGATGCCCTGGTCGGGCAGGTCGGTGTAGTGGGTGCGGTGGGCCTTGTTCATGGTGACGACGCGCGGCAGCGGGTCGCTGCCATAGACGCCGCTGTAGTCGGTGGCGATGCGCACGCCGGCCGGCGTCTCGATGACATAAGTCGAATGGCCGGCATAGGTGATGCGGACCTCGTCGCTTTCGGCCGTCGCGGCAACGGGATCGGCGGCGATGTAGGTCACCGCCGGCAGGCTCTCGGCGCACCGCCAGGCAGCGGCTCGCCACCGGCGGCTCCTGGGCAAGCCCGGCGCCGCCCATGAGCAGCAGTGCGGCGGCGGCAAGAGCGAGGCGGAAGGCGGCACGCATCGGCATTCCTCCGGCAAGGGGCGGCGGCGCGAAGTATGGCGGCGGCGCCGGCGACGGGGGTGTCACGTTTTCGCGAGCGCCCGGCCCGGCTGGACGTTTGCCGGCGATTTATCTATATAGCCCGCCATTCTGGACAGCAGGATCATCTTTCGCGCGAAGGGGTGCCATGGCCGGCCATTCTCAGTTCAAGAACATCATGCACCGCAAGGGCCGCCAGGACGCGGTGCGCTCCAAGGTCTTCTCCAAGCTGGCGCGCGAGATCACCGTGGCCGCCAAGCAGGGCATGCCCGACCCGGCGATGAACCCGCGGCTCAGGCTGGCGGTGCAGAACGCCAGGGCCGAGTCGATGCCGAAGGACAACATCCAGCGCGCCATCAACAAGGCGACCGGCGGCGACGCCGAGAATTACGAAGAGGTGCGCTACGAGGGCTACGGGCCGGGCGGCGTGGCGGTGATCGTCGAGGCGCTGACCGACAACCGCAACCGTACGGCGTCCAATGTCAGGGCTGCCTTCACCAAGGCCGGCGGGGCGATGGGCGAGACCGGCTCGGTGTCGTTCCTGTGGGACCGGGTCGGCGAGATCCTCTACCCGGCCAAGGCCGGCAGCGCCGACGCGGTGATGGACGCGGCCATCGAGGCCGGCGCCGACGACGTCGAATCGGACGACGAGAGCCATGTCATCACCTGCGCCTTCGAGGCGATCGGCGAGGTCTCCAAGGCGCTGGAAACGGCGCTCGGCGAGGCGGAGTCGGTGAAGGTGATCTGGCGCCCGCAGACCAACGTGCCGGTCGACGAGGAGCGCGCGCAATCGCTGATGAAGCTGGTCGCGACGCTCGAAGACGACGACGACGTGCAGACCGTCTATGCCAATTTCGAGGTCGACGACGAGACGATGGCGAAGCTGAGCGCCGCCTGAGCGCCATGGACGAGGCCGCCAAGCCGTCGATCCGCATCACCTATTGCACGCAGTGCCAATGGCTGCTGCGCGCCGCCTGGATGGCGCAGGAGCTGCTGTCGACCTTCGGGACCGAGCTCGGCGAGGTGACGCTCATGCCCGGCACCGGCGGCGTCTTCACGGTCGCCTGCAACGGCGAGACGGTGTGGGACCGCAAGCGCGACGGCGGCTTTCCGGACGCCGCCGCGCTCAAGCAGCGGGTGCGCGACGTGTTCGATCCGGGGCGCAGCCTCGGCCACGCCGACCGGAAGAAGGGCTGAGGGCAAGCCGGTCTCGCGCTACTCTTCCTCTTTCTCGTCCTCTCTCTCGAACATATGGTAGATTTGCCGCGAGCCCTCTACCGGTACAGCGGCCCCCAGTAGAACTTCGATCGCGTGCAATAAAGCACGCTGGTGTTCCACAGGCAGGCCGGATTGCCGGGCAAGGATGACGGCTTTCTGGAGCTGTTTCAGCGCTGGTGCCCAACGGTAGGATGCAAGATCGTCGGGCGGGCTGATCCACCGGGCCATCAAGCCCGGAATATCCGGGTCGAAACCCCCCAGTTGGACCGCGTCGGCAACCAGCTCCATCACCTCCGCTCTCGTTCGAGGGAAAGGCGGATAGGGATCGAAGGCGATACCGGGAACCGACGGCCAATTGCCGTCAAAAAAGGCCGGCAGAACCTCCTCCGGAATGATCCCGGCGACCGTCAAGGCGCGCAGCAGGATACGAATGCTGTTGTGCATCAGCGGAACGTCCGGATAGTTGTCGGGTCCCCACCCCTGAGACATGTACGCCTCGCGAATGTACGCGACCGCTTTTTCGAGCCTTCCGAGGTGGTGAAGCAAGAGGAAGCCCGCCAGATCCGGATGGGCGGCGAGGGCGTGAATGTCGATGCCGGAAAGCATATTCTCGAGATAGGTGACCGCCTTCCAGATATTGGCCTCGCCGAGGGCGCCTCTCTTCTTGACCGCGCGGAGGGCGTCACCGAGCGTGCGCGCCACAGCCTTCGAATCCCAATGGTCTTGCGAGGAAGGCGCGCTGGAGGCGAAGTAGTTATTCCGGCTGATGAAGCCGATCTCCGTGAGTTCGAGCGCAAGTCGTTGTTGAAACTGGACGGCTGCCATCTCGGAGCCGGTGTCCAGGATCCATTTGGCCTCAATGGCCCATTTGCCGATGGAATGGGCCTTGTCGCCGAGCACCCTCCCGAGCTTGGCACAGCTGCCCGGCTCCAGGAAACGCTTGGCGATGCGTTTGAGCGTCGCGCTGGTGCCGCCCATGCTTTTGTCGAGCTTGTGCAGAAGGCCCGCCATTATGACGCCGTCCGCATCGTCGGGCAAAGCGGGCGGTTTCACGGCAACGATCGCTTCCGGAGGTTGTGAGCCGGCGGTCTGAAACGCCATTGCCAGCTTGCCGATCGCCGCTTCGATGGAGTCCCAGCGGTTCTCGACCCACGTCATGTCGAGTTTATCGTCCCAACCGTCGCCAGTCGTCGCAACCAGGGTGAGAAGGTCGAGAATTTCGGCCCGAACATCCAGTCCACCGCTGGCCAGGTGCTGGCCGAGCTCGAACAGATCGAACTGCTGCAGGTCGCGGCGAAGGCGCATGAAGGCTTCGAAGCCGCCTTGGTGGTCCTTTGCCTCCAGGGCCTTGTCGAGAATCGTCTGCAAGCTTTCCATGCCGTGGTGAACGGCCATTGGCAGGGTCTCGCTCGCCGGCACCTCGATGCCGCTGCGGCTCGTCGCCATCCAGGCCTCAGCCAGGTTTGCCGTCATCGCCGTCTCCAGCGAGGACAATGCTCCGGTCAACTGCCCTTCGAGCTCGGCGATGGTCTCGCCGAGCGCTCCCGGCCCTGCCGGCGCCGCCTGGAGGTCGTCGACGACCTGTTTTAGCCCGACCAAGGCCTTCTCCAGCTTGCGCAGGCCTTCGCGGTCGACGTCGCCTCGCAGGTTCGCCAGTCTGTGCAGCTGGCGGATCACCCGCCCCAGGTCGAGCCCTTGAAAGGCGCTGCCGAGGGCCTGCGCGAATTCGAGGGTGCCGACGCTGCCGACAGGCGGGAGGTGGGCGAGGACGTCCTTGACCGCGCCCAGCCCGTCGAACACCCGCTCCATCAGCGCGTAGGGCTCGTGACGCGGCCCGACCACGGCCGTGTCGACCGCGTCGATGAGCGACATGGCGCCGAGGCCCAGGGAGTGGCCTTGCAGCGGGGGCCGAGGCGGCGGGTGGCCAGTCGTCCGAGGGCCGTCCGGGTCAATCGGACCCGCGGTTGGAGGGACCCCGGTGGGGCTGGTTTTTCCGTTCAGGAACATGTTTCACCCCCTCAGGTGTCGAAGTCTTCTTCCCTGCGCTTCGCGAGCCGATCGAGCTCCGATCTGGTCCTTATGTCTGTTTCAGGACGTCGATGAGTTGTTCGATCGTGAGCCTCAGAGCCTGCTCGTGCTCAAGCGGCCGAAGTGACTGCCGGGCAAGGATGACGGCAACCTGGAGATTTTCCAGCGCCGGCGCCCATCCCTCGGGGACGGGATCGTCCGGCAGGCCGACCGCCTGGGCGATGGGGTCCGGAATCTTCCGGTCTAGATCCCCGAGCTCGACCGCGTTCACAACCAGCGCCATCACGTCCGCTGCCGTTTGGGGCAGGGCCGGATAGGGATCGAAGGCTATGCCGGGAACCGAAGGCCAATCGTCGTCGCAAAAGGCCGGCAGGACCTCTTCTGGAATGATGCCGGCGTGCATCAAGGCGCGCAGGACCATGCGGATGGCATTTTGCATCGGCGAGGCTATGTCGTTGTGACCCGGCCCAAACGTCAGGTACACCTCGCGCAGCAACTCGACCGAGCCTTCGAGCTTCACAAGATGGTGGATTAGGTGAAATTCCGACAGATCCGGGCGGGCGATCACGGCGCGCAGGTCGACGCCTGAAAGCATGTTCTCGAAATAGGTAACCGCCTTCCGGATATTGGCCTCGCCAAGGGCGCCCTTTTTCTTGACCACGCGGAGGGTGTCACCGAGCATTTGCGCCACGGCCTTCGTTTCAAACCGTTCGGGGCAACGGTCCTCATACCAATGGACGTAGGAAGCAGACGCGCCGTCGCCGTAGACCTCGTGCCAGCTGAGAAGGCCGATTTCCACGACTTCGAGCTGAAGTACAGTTAGAAGATGGAACTTCTCCCGCCCGGATTCTGTGGCGAGGACCCGTGCAAGCTCGGAGGCCCATTTGCCGATGGAGTATGCCTTATCGCCGAGCTTCCTCCCCAGCTCGGCGCAGCTCCCAGGCTCGAGGAAAAGATTGGCGATGCGTTGAAGACGCAGACTATCGTAGTCGTCGCTGCCTGATGCGAGCTGGAGCAGAAGGTCCGCGATCATGGCGCCGTCCGCATCGTCGGGCAAATCGGGCGGGATGACGACAGCGACCGCCTCCGACGGCTGGGCGCTCGCCGTCCGGAGCGCCGTCGCCAGCTGGCCGATCGCCGCTTCGATAGGGTCCCAGCGGTCCGCGACCCATGTCATGTCGAGCCGATCGTCCCAGCCGTTGCCGGTCGTCGCGACCAGGGTGAGGAGGTCGAGGATCTCGGCTCGAACGTCCAGTCCATTGTCTGCCAGGTGCTGGCCGAGCTTGAAGAGATCGAACTCCTGGAGATCGCGGCGAAGGCGGATGAAGGCTTCGAAGCCGCCTTGGTGGTCCTTCACTTCCAAGGCCTTGTCGAGGATCGTCTGCATGCTTTCCATTCCGTGGTGAACGGCCATTGGCAGGGTTTCGCTGGCCGGCACCTCGATGCCGCTGCGGCTCGTCGCCATCCAGGCGTCAGCCAGGTTTGCCGTCATCGCCGTCTCCAGCGAGGTGAGCGCGCACGACAACTGCCCTTCTAGCTCGGCGATGGTCTCGCGGAGCGCTCCCGGCCCTGCCGGCGCCGCCTGGAGGTTGTCGACGACCTGTTTTAGCTCGCCCAAGGCCTTCTCCAGCTTGCGCAGGCCTTCGCGGTCGACGTCGCCTCGCAGGCTCACCAGCCGATGCAGCTGGCCGATCACCCGCCCCAGGTCGAGCCCTTGAAAGGCGCTGCACAAGCCTTGGGCAAACTCGGCCTCGCCCACGCTTCCGACGGGAGGCAAATGGTCGAGGACGTCCTTGACCGCGCCCAGCCCGTCGAACACCCGCTCCATCAACGCGTATGGCTCCGGACGCGGTCCCACCACGGCCGTGTCGACCGCGTCCATCAGCGACGGGGACATGGCGCCGAAGTCCACGCTGGCGCCGTGCAGCGGCGCCACGGCCGGCGGGTGGCCGGTCGGTAGAGGGCCGGCCGGGTTGTTTGGACTGGCGGTTGGAGTGGATCCGGTCGGGCTGGTTTTTCTGTCCAGGAACATGCTTTCTCCTCCTCTCGATTTGCATTCAGGAAGGGGCGCCGGCCCGGGTCAGGTCGGCTTCGAGCCCGCGTGTCCGGAATGCGGCGAGTTCGGCCCTGCCTCCGATGGCGGAGACGAGACCTTCGATCGCTCGAAGCAAGGCATCCCGGTGCTCGCGCGGACGACCGGCATGCCGTGCGAGAAGAACGGCACCTTGAATTGCTTCGAGTTGCGGGGTTAACCCGACCAGAAGAGAGTCGTCGGGAATACCCAGGATCAGATGGTCGACGTAGTGCATGACGGCCGGTTCCAGGCCGCCGATCCTCACGGCCTCGCCGACCAGCGCGCCCGCCCCCGACTTTGTCGTGGGCAAGGGAGGGAAAGGTTCGAAGGCGATGCCCGGTACGGGAGGCCAATCTTCGGCGAAGAAGGCAGCCTGGATCTCTTCGGGAATGATCCCGAGCTCAACGAGAGCCCGCACGATCAACCGCATTTCGGCTCGAAGCGTCTCCATTTTGACAAGCGACTCTCGAAAGGTCTGCCCGTTTTTCTTGACCTCTGCGACCAGCTTTCCAAGCCGTTCGACGTGGTTCAGCAGGTGGAAGTCGTCCAGCCGAGGGTCTCTCGGCAGCTTTCTCAGGTCGACGCCGTCCAGAATTGTCGCGAGATAGGCGATCATCTTGGCGACGTTGGCCTCGCCCAGGGCGCCTCCGTCCTTGAGAGCGCGAAGGGCATCGCCCAGCCGCTGCGCCAGCTCCTTCGGTGCGATGGGCCGGGGCTCCTCTCTAAGGATGAACGCCCTTCCCCACTCGTCGAGCCGCTCCGGGACGTAGTAGGTCATGGCCTCCGTCCAGCCGATGAAGCCGATCTCTGCGAGATTCTGCGCCATACTGGACAGGAGCTGCCGGGCATCGCTTCTGCTGCCTCTATCGAGCAGCCGGTCAAGGTCTGTTTCCCAGGAGGGCGGATAGCCTTCGGGGCTGAGCCGACAGAGCTCGTCCCAGCTTCCGGGGCGGGAAAGCCGCTCGGCGATTTGCTGGAGAACGGGGCTGTCGAGGTCCAGTTGCTCGCCGACCTCGCGCAAGAGCCTTGCCAATTCGCCGCTGCGCTTATCGATCTCGCCTTGCGGCTCGAGGACCATTTCGGTTGGGACGGCGCGGGCGCCGGCCGTGTGCAGCGCCTTCGCCAGCTTGCCGATCGCCGCTTCGATGGCATCCCAACGGTCCTCGACCAGAGTCGTGCTGAACGAACCGTCCCAGCCCCTGGCGGCTATGTCGATGGCGGTGAGAAGATCGAGGATCTCGGGCTGCACGTCCTTGACGTGCACCAGGTCCTCGCCAAGCCCGAAGAGATCGAACTCCTGCAGGTCGCGGCGAAGGCGCATGAAGGCTTCGAACTTGCCTTCGCCTTCCTTCACGGCGAGTGCCTTGTCGAGGATCGTCTGCAAGCCCTCGATGCCGTGGTGAATGGCCTGCGGAAGGTTCGCGTCGGTCGGCACCTCGATGCCGCTGCGGATCGTCGTCATCGAGGCATCGCCGATCGCCAGGCTTGCCGTCATCCTGTCCTCGAGCGAGGCAAGCGCGCCTGACAGCTCGGCTTGGAGCGCCGCGACTGCGTCGCTCAGCCGGGCGACCGCCAGGCTGTGTGCCTCGTCCGGCTCCCCCAGCATCGCGGCCACAGCGTGCTTGGCAGCATTGAAGGCGATCAACGCCTTCTCCAGCCGGTTCAGGCCTTGGCGGTCGACGTCGCCTCGCAGGCTCACCAATTTGTGCAATTGGGCGATCAACCGCGTCAGGTCGAACTCCTGAAAAGCGCTGCACAAGCCGTGGACGAACTCGGCTTCGCCGACGCTTCCGAGCGGAGGCATGTGACCGACAACATCCCTGACGGCGCTCAACCCGTCGAACACCCGCTCCATCAGCGCGTATGGCGCCGGACGCGGCTCCACCATCGCGGTGTCCACCGCGTGGCCGAGCGACATGGCGCCGGAGCCCACCGTCGAGGCGCCGTGCAACGGCGCCACGGCCGGCGGGTGGCGGGGTGACTGAGGGCCGGTCGGGGTTGCGCCGGCGGGTGGAGTGCCCACGGCGGTGCCGGCGCCTCTCCTGTTCAGAAACATGCTTCCCTCCTGTCGGTCAGCGCAGAAGCTGCGACTCGCGGAGCTCCGCAGCGAGCTCCGGGTCGATTTCCGACGAGACGCGGTCTATCAGTTCGAGCAGGAGCTCATTGTCCCCACCCTCACTGGCTTCGTCGTGAATGACGACGTTCTGGAGCGTGTCGACCAGACGACACAGCCTGTCGTCCAGGAAGCGTCCGTCGGCCAGGCTCTCGGTGTGCTGACGCACGATCCACGAAACGCGTTCGCCCCGCTCGCCGAGCGCCAGACGGGCCGCACGATCCAGCAGGGCGACGAGGTCGTCCTTCGTCCGGATCGTCGGCGCCAGCGGCTCGAAGGTCATGCCGGGAACGGACGGCCAGCCGGACGCCAGGAACGCGGTCTTCATTTGGCCGGGGATGACGCCGATGCGGGACAGCGCCTGAACGACGGTGCTCAGGGCGGCCTTGATCGCCACTTTCCAGCCACCCCACAGGCGCCCGGTCATGGTCATGGCCGCTTGCAGGCGATCGATGGCTTGCATCAGGTCGATGCCGTCGAGCCGCGGATCGGCTGCCAAGGCTTCGAGGTCCTGGTCAGCGAGCGCATGCGAGAGGTAGCTGACGAGTTTGTCGATGTTGGCGGCGGCGATCCATTCCCTGTCCTTGACCCGGTAGAGCGCATCGCCGACCAGGCCCACCAAACTGTCCTTGTCATGGATTTCGACCGGGCGGGAGCTGTGTCAGCCCTACCCAAATGCTCCGACGGGAAGAGGTGAACGGCATCTTCCCATGAGATGATGCCGTGCGTGGCGAGCAGGCAGGCGAAGTCGTGCAGGATGAACGGAGCCGAAGGATGCCCCAGCCCGCTCGCCCAGCTCAGGCTGTTCAGGTGTTCTTGGAGGTAGACCGTGTCGCCGCCCATGCGATGGGCGAGCTCGGACAGTCCGTCGCCGTGCGAGAACCACGCGGCCATGCGTTCGACGACCTCGTCATTACTTAACCGCGTGTTGATCGCGCGCAGATGCCTGGCCACGTCTTCATTGCCGACAAAGTTAATGTAGCGCTTAGGTTTCCCGGTCGAGGGAGCCGCTTGCGGACCTTCGGTCTCCAGATGGGTCCCATCGGCGCCGGCGAGCCCGGCGGCGATGTTGCCGATCGCCCGTTCGATGGCGGACCAGCGCTCCTCGACCCGCGTCCGGTCGAAGTGGGCGTCCCATGCCTCGCAGGCCCGATCGTGCGCGATCAGCAAGTCGAGAACGTCGCTCCGAATGTCGATCTCGTCGGCCAGGTCCTCGCCGAACCTGAAGATGTCGAACTCCTGCAGGTCGCGGCGAAGCCGCATGAAGGCTTCGAAAGGGCCATCCGTCGCCTTGGTGGCGAGCGCCTTGTCGAAAATCGTCTGCAGGCCTTGGATGCCGTGGTGGAGGCTGAGCGGCAGGCTGTCGCTGGGCGGCACCTCGATCCCGCTGCGGCCCGTCGCCAACCCGGTCTCGGCGTCGGCGGCCAGGCTGGCCGTCATCATATCCTCGAGTGAGGAAACCACCTCGGTCAGCCAGCTCTGAAGCTCCGACAGGGCCTGGCGATGGCCGCAGTCTGGCTCCGTCACAGGGGCGCCGCCCAGGTCCTCGTCGAGTGCGACCAACTCGTCCTTGAGCTGGCTCAGCCCTTCGCGGTCGATGTCGCTTCGCATGCCGATCAGCTTGCCCAGCTGGGCGATCACCCGCTTCAGATCGAGCCCCTGGAAGGCGCTGGTCAGGCTCTGGCAGAACTCCGCCTCGCCGACGATGGCGAGGGGAGGCAGGCGGCCAAGGGCGTCCTTGACGGCACTGAGACCGTCGTACACCCGCTCCATCAGCGCGTATCGGGCTGGACGCGGCTCCACAGATGCCGCGTCCACCGCCTCGGTCAAAGGGGTCATTGCGCCGAAGCCGACCCCCGAGGCGTCGTGCCGATTCGACGGCGCCGGCGCGGTGCCGGGCGTCCGGGGGCTGACGGGGCGCCCGCCCTCGTGGGCCGGGCCGGGCGCAGGCGTGCCCGTGCTGGCAACGCCGTTGCCTCGCGTGTTCAGGAACATGCACTTCTCCTCTCGTCGACGCAGGTGAGGTTCGACGTCGGACGCGAGGATGGCGCATCGGCAGATCGAGAGAGTGCCGGTCGTTACAATCTAAGAGAGAATCTGTCTATCACTCGCGCAAAAAGTGCATCGGTCCGTTGCGCTTGGGCGAAAAAGAAAAGGCCCGGCAAAAGCCGGGCCTGTTGATTGTCGACAGTCGACTGTCGGCTAGATGCCGAGGCCCTCGTAGCGCTTCTTGAACTTGGATAGCCGGCCGCCACGGTCGATCAGCTGCTGCGAGCCGCCGGTCCAGGCTGGATGGGTCCTCGGGTCGATGTCGAGATTGAGGGTATCGCCCTCCTTGCCCCAGGTGGAGCGGGTCTCGTATTCGGTCCCGTCGGTCATGACGACCTTGATGGTGTGGTAGTCTGGGTGGATATCGGCTTTCATCGTCGTGTCCTGAAAACTGGCTGCGGGGTCGGGCAAGCCGCCCTGCGGCGATGTCACCCACTCTCAAAACTTGAAGCCGCGCCTTGACGAAGGTACGGCTTCAAAATCGCTCGGCTGGCCCTATACATCAGCCGCGTTCGATAGACAAGGCCGCCGCGGCCCATCGGCGGAGCCCAGGGGAACCCAGGAATGGCGCAAGCCGGGCCAGCGAGAGACGAACGACGAGCCCCGTCGCTGGGGCCGCTCGGCACGCTCCTGCCCTATGTGCGGCGCTACCGCGGCAAGGTGGCGATGGCGCTGCTTTTCCTGGCGATGGCGGCGGCGACGACGCTGACCTTGCCGCTCGCCGTGCGGCGGATGATCGACCACGGCTTCACCTCCGCCGACTCGACCTTCATCGCCAACTACTTCTCCATGCTGGTGGTGATCGCGGTGCTGCTGGCGATGGCTTCGGCCGGCCGCTACTATTTCGTCGTGACGCTGGGCGAGCGGGTCGTCGCCGATCTGAGGCGCGACGTGTTCGACCATGTCGTGCACCTGTCGCCGGCCTTCTTCGACCGAGCGCATTCGGGCGAGATCGTCTCCCGGCTCAGCGCCGACACCACGCAGATCAAGTCGGCGGTCGGCTCGACGGCGTCGGTGGCGCTGCGCAACATCATCCTCGGGCTCGGCGCCGTCGCCATGATGGTGGTGACCAGCCCCAAGCTTTCCGGCCTCGTGCTGGTGGCGATCCCGGCCATCGTGCTGCCGCTGATGGCGTTCGGGCGGGCGGTGCGTCGGCGCTCCCGCCAAGCGCAGGACACGCTGGCGGAGGCCACCGCCTATGCCAGCGAGACGATCGGGGCGGTCCGCACGGTGCAGGCATTCACCAACGAGAACCCCGTGGCCGGCCGCTATGGCGCCGCTGTCGACAGCGCCTTCGAGGCGGCCAGGGGTTCGACGCTGGCGCGCGCCTTCCTGACCTTCTTCGCCATCTTCGCGGTGTTCAGCTCGGTGGTCGGCGTGCTGTGGTTCGGCTCCCGCGACGTGCTGGCCGGCGTCATGTCGCCGGGCACGCTCGGCCAGTTCCTGCTCTATTCGGTGTTCGCGGCCGGCGCGCTGGGCGCGCTGTCGGAAGTGTGGGGCGAGCTCTCCCAGGCGGCGGGAGCCGCCGAGCGCCTCGCCGAGCTGCTGGCGGCGCGGCCGGCGGTGGCCGAGCCCACCCGCCCCGTGCCGCTGCCGGTGCCGCCGATCGGCTCGGTGGAGTTCCGCGACGTCTCCTTCGCCTACCCCGAGCGGCCGGACTGGGCGGCCGTGCACCGCCTGAGCTTCGCGGTGCGGCCTGGCGAGACGGTGGCGATCGTCGGCCCGTCCGGTGCCGGCAAGAGCACCATCTTCTCGCTGCTGCTGCGCTTCTACGACCCCGACGAGGGCAGCGTTCTGGTCGACGGCGTGCCGCTTGCCTCGGCCGAGCTCGAGGCGGCGCGGCGGCGGCTCGCCATCGTGCCGCAGGACGTCACGGTGTTTGCGGCGACGGTGCGGGAGAACATCGCCTTCGGCCGGCCCGAGGCCGCCGACGCGGAGATCGAGGCGGCGGCACGGGCGGCGCTGGCCGACGAGTTCATCGCCAAACTGCCTGCCGGCTACGACACGCGCGTCGGCGAGCGCGGCGTCACGCTGTCCGGCGGCCAGCGGCAGCGGCTGGCGATCGCGCGCGCCATCCTGCGCGACGCCCCGGTGCTGCTGCTCGACGAGGCCACCTCGGCGCTGGACGCCGAGAGCGAGACGCTGGTGCAGGCTGGGCTGGAGCATCTGATGCAGGGCCGCACGACGCTGGTGATCGCGCATCGGCTGGCCACCGTGCTCAAGGCCGACCGCATCCTGGTCATGGAGGAGGGCCGGATCGTCGAGGAAGGCACCCATCGCAGCCTGGTGACCAAGGGCGGCACCTATGCCCGGCTGGCCAAGCTGCAGTTCGAGGCCGGCGCCCGGGCCTTTCCCGGCGCCGCCGAATAGCGCCGGTCAGGCGGCGCCGTAGCGCGCCTCGAGATGCGCGGTGAAGTGGGCGGCGTCGAGCTTCTCGCCGGTGGCGCGCTCCATGATCTCCGGCGTCGAGCGGAACGAGGCGACCGACCAGATGTTTTCGCGGCGCCAGTCGTTCACCGCCTCGAACCGGCCTTCGCGCAGGTCGTCGTCGACCGGAGGGATGGGCGCGGGCGAGCGCTGCCCATTGCTGCGCCGCCATCATGGCGCCCAGCGTGTAGGACGGGAAATAGCCGAAGGTGCCGCTCGGCCAGTGGACGTCCTGCATAGGCCCGTCCTTGGGAACGTCGACGGTGGAGAGCCCGAGCGTCTCGCGCATCGCGGCGTCCCAGGCCTCCGGGATGTCGGCCGGCGCCAGTCGGCCGGCGACCAGCGCCCGCTCCAGCTCGAAGCGCAGGATGACGTGCAGCGGATAGGTCACCTCGTCGGCGTCGACGCGGATCAGCCCGCGCTCGACACGGTGGACGTGCGGCAGGATGTCGTCGACCGTCCAGGCTCTCGCCGAGCGTGCGCTCGACCATCGGCAGCGCCCAGTGCCAGAAGGCCGGGTTGCGGCCGAGCTGCTTCTCGACGAACAGGCTCTGGCTTTCGTGCATGGCCATGCCGCGCGCCTTGCCGAGCGGCCAGTGCGACCACGCGCGGGCAGGTTCTGCTCGTAGAGCGCGTGGCCGGTTTCATGCAGCACGCCCATCAGCGACGACAGGAAGTCGGTGGTGCGATAGCGCGTGGTGATGCGCACGTCGCTCGGCACGCCGCCGCAGAACGGGTGGTGCGAGATCGACAGGCTGCCGCGGGTGAAGTCGAAGCCGACCGCGCCCATCATGGCAAGGCCGAGCTCGCGCTGGCGGTCGATCGGGTAGACGCCCGAGAGAGGCCTGAGCGGGGCCTTGGCCAGCCGCTCCTCCTGCGCGGCCAGCGCCACCGGCACGAAGCCGACCAGGAACGCCTTCAGCTCGGCAAACAGCGGCGCGATGTCGGCGGCGCGGTGGCCGGGGTCGTACTGCTCCATCAGCGCGTCGTAGGGGTCGAGGCCGAGCGCCTCGGCGCGCATCGCCGCCTCCTCGCGCACCAGGGCGATCACGCCCTTCCAGCGAGGGCAGGAAGCCGGCCCAGTCGTTCTTGGGACGAAGGTCGCGCCACAGCTGCTCGCAGCGCAGGTGCGCCCGCGTCGTCCGCTCGACGAACTCGGCGGGGAGGCAGGTGAGGTTGATGTAGCTGCGGCGCAGCTCGCGCAAGGCGGCCTGCTGCTCCTCGTTCAGCGCCTCGCGCTCCGCCGCGTCGATCCATTCGGCGACCGCCGGGTCGGTCGCCTGCCGGTGATGGATGCCGGCGAGCGCCGACATCGCCTCGGCCCGCTTCTCGCCGCCGCCGACGGCCATATGGGTGGCCTCGTCGGCTCCGAGCACCGCCAGCGCGTGCTCCAGCGCCTCGAGCTTGCGGCAATGTTCGTCGAGCCTGGCGAAGGACATGGCGGTCTCCGGCGAGGGCTTGGCGGGCCGGCGGCTTGGCGGTGCCGCTCAGCGCTCGGTGAGCTTGAGTTCGATGCGGCGGTTCTTGTCCCGCGCGTCCGGCGTGTCGGCCGAATCGAGCGGCTGGAACTCGCCGAAGCCGGCGGCGACCAGGCGGTTGGCGGGCACGCCGTTGGCGATCAGGAACTTCACCACCGAGGTGGCGCGGGCGGAGGAGAGCTCCCAGTTGTCGGCGAAGCGCCCGGAGCCCGAGAGCGGCACGTTGTCGGTGTGGCCGTCGACGCGCAGCACCCAGTTGATCTCCGGCGGGATCTCCTTCTGCAGCTCGATGAGCGCGCCGGCGAGCTTCTTCATCTCGTCCTGGCCGGCAGCGTTGATCACTTCCGAGCCGACAGGAAACAGCACCTCCGACTGGAACACGAAGCGGTCGCCGACGATGCGGATGTTCTCGCGGTCGGAGAGGATCTCGCGCAGCCGCCCGAAGAAATCCGAGCGATAGCGGTTGAGCTCCTGCACCCGCTGGGCCAGCGCCACGTTGAGGCGACGGCCGAGGTCGGCGATCTTGGTGTTGGACTCGCGGTCGCGCCCCTCGGCGACGTCGAGCGCGTCCTCCAGGGCGCCGATCTGCTTGCGAAGCGCGGCGATCTGCTGGTTGAGCAGTTCGACCTGCGAGGCCGCGCGCTGCGAGATCTGGCGCTCCTTGTCGAGCTCGCCGCTCAGGTTGCCGATGCGGGCGGTCGCCTGCGCGTCGGCGCCGGCACCCTGGGCAAGCAGCTTCTCCAGCCGCGACTTCTCGGTCTCGGCGGCCGACAGCGACGCCTGCAGATTGGCGAGCGAATCGTCCATGTCCTGGTTGTTGGAGCGCTCCAGCGACAGGAGCTGGGTCAGCTCGTTGATCTGCGAGTTCAGCCGGTTCAGCACCTCGTCCTTGCCGCTCACCTCGCGGCTCAGCAGGAACTGGGCGATGACGAACACCGACAAGAGGAACATGATGGCAAGCAGCAAGGTCGACAGCGCGTCGACGAAGCCCGGCCAGTAGTCGATCCGGCGGTCGCTACGCCGCCCGCGGGCCAGCGCCATCAGCTGGGCTCCCGGCTCTTCAGGGCGTGGGCGATCTTCTCCAGCGTATTGCGCATCGCCTTCTGCTCGTCGGACTGGGCCTCGACCCAGTCACGCATCATCTGCTGCTCGCTGCGCATGTTCTTGACCAGGCCGGAGATGCCGTCGGCGAGGTTGGCCATGGCGTTGGCGACGCGCTGGTTGGAGCCGCCGCTCTCCTGGATGCCGCGCAGCCGCTCCGACAAAGCGCGCAGCTCGTCAGCGGTGCCGGCTTTGTCCGGATCGACGACGGGCAGGTCGGAGGACAGGTCGGTGACGGACGACAGCCAGTTCTCGAGCTCGGTGTAGAAACGGGTCTGGGCGCGGCCGGCCTGCAGGTCGAGGAAGCCGAGGACCAGCGAGCCGGAAAGGCCGAAGAGCGACGAGGAAAACGCGGTGCCCATGCCTTCGAGAGGCGCCGACAGGCCGGACTTCAGCGAATTCAAGCACGTCGTTGGCGTCGCCGGTGCCCGGGTCCAGCGTGCGGATCGTGTCGCCGATCGAGCCGATCGTATGCAGGAGGCCCCAGAAGGTGCCGAGCAGGCCGAGGAAGACCAGCAGACCGATCAGATAGCGCGAGATGTCGCGGCTCTCGTCGAGCCGGGTGGCGATCGAATCGAGGATGGTGCGCATGGAGAGCGTCGACAGCGCCATCGCGGAGGAGCGGCTGAGCAGCGCCTTCATCGGGGCGAGCAGCACCGGGTCGCTCTCCTCCGAGCCGGCGCGGAAGGAGTTGACCCAGCGGACTTCCCGGAAAAGCCGCAGGACCTGGCTGAAGGCGAGCAGGATGCCGACCGCGAGAACGCCGAGGATCAGGCCGTTGAGGCCCGGATTGGTGACGAAGGCGCTCGAGATCTGGCGGTAGAGGATCGCCGCGATGAAGCCGACGATGGCGAGGAACACCAGCATGGACAGGAGAAAGACCTGCGGGCTGGAGAGACGATGCGGGTCGAAGTCCGCATTCTTCAGCACGTCCGACCCATAAGATTTGAAGAAAGCCATCCGCCGAAAGCCCTGGTGTTGCGCCGCCCAGACTGGGTGCATGAGTCTAAACGGAAAAGTGACGAAATTGAAAGCTCGACGCTCGACTATTGGGCGCATTCGGGGCGCTCTTTCGGCGACTTTCGAGGCACTGAGGGGCTAAGCCCAAAGGTTGAGAAGGGCCGCTGGCCTCGCGCAGAGGGTCAGAAGGCGGTCGCCGGCTCGGCGGGCTGGGCCATGGCGCGGAACTCGCTGGGGGTCAACGCGAAGCGGCGCTTGAAGGCGCGGATGAAGTTCTTCTCGGTCAGGTAGCCGCTCTGCTCGGCGATGTCGGCGATGCTGGCGCGGCTCGCCGCGAGCTTGTGGCGCGCCAGCTGCAGGCGCAAGTCGGCGAGGAAGGCGATGGGCGCGACGTTGGCGACCCGCTGGAAGGCGCGCACCAGGCTGGCGCGCGAGGAGGCCGCCGTCGAGGCGAGGTCGTCGAGCGTCCAATCGTGGCCGGGATTGGCGAGCATGGCGCTGACGGCGCGAGCGGTCTGCGGGTTCCTGAGCAGAGCGAGGAGGCCCGCCTGCGGGGGCTGCTCCTCGAAATAGCTGCGCGTCACCATGGAGAAGAATGCACTCGCCAGATCGTTGGCGATGGCCGTGCCGCCCGGGCGCGAGGTCTCGAGCTCCATCTTCATCAGGTCGACCAGGTGCTGCAGGCGGGCCGAGTCGGCGGCGCGCTCGGCCGGCACGTGGATCGCTTCGGGCAGCGCCACGACGATCAGGTTGTGCTCGCCCGACTCGAACCAAAGCCGGCCGCAGATCAGCTTGGTCTGCGGGTCGGCGTCGCCGTCGGCGGTGAACTTGACCGGCAAGGAGGCGCCGTCGCTGCGGGTGCCGATCGGCGGCAGGTCGGGATCGAGCGGGTCGGTGGTCACGCTGCGCACCACATGCGGGCTGCCGTGGGGCAGCAGCAGGGCGTCGCCGCTGTTCAATGGAATGCTGCGGCCGGCGCCGATCAGGTCGACCTGGCAGCTGCCATGAGTGACGATGTGAAATGGCGCCCAGCCGCGCGGCTCGAACGCGTCGTGGCGGGAGGCCCATTGGGCGCCGAACCGGCACAATTGCTGCAGCTCCGGTTGGACGCGCATCAGCGGTGCAAGGCCGCTCAAGGCGTCAGGCGTCGAATTGCGCATGGATGGAGCCCAATCTGATCCGCGCAGGCCCCCTTTCGAGCCTCTCGGATGTTACATTTGTCGCCCGATTATCTTACAAAAGGATCATCGCAGCAACCATCGGCTGCGCGCCTGGAGGGTTCCACAGGAAAAAGACAACCTGTGAGCGATCCGTCGGATCGACAGGCGCAACGCACCAAGAGGAGGCGAGCATGATGGACGCCAGCTTTACCAGCACCGCCAGGACAGACACCTTGGAAGCGACCACGCATGGTGCAGAACACGATTGGATGACGGCAGGCAGTTCGGTGGACGAGGCCGAGCCGGCCAGAGAAACGGTGACGTCGCGCCCGGCGGCACCGTGCGCGGCCGGGTATCTGGCTGCCCAACGAGAGGACGAAAGCTTGAAGCGCATGGGGCGAAGCCACGGCAGCAGGGGGCTCGTCGCCAATGCCCCGTCCATCGAGCCCGACATGGAACCCACCGCCGAGATGGTCCTGCCGCCTGCGGACGCGCCGATCGACCTCGACGCAGATCGGCATGCCCACGCAAAGCCGGCCTGTGCCACCCCGTGCGCCAGGACCGCGACGAACGGCAAGGCGCACTCCACCCTCGTCGTGCCGTTCTCCGGCAATTTCCTCGATGCGCTGCAGGCGGGCGGCGTCGATGTCGCCGGCGTGGCCCGCGACGTCGGCGCGACCCAGGCGGAGCTGGAGGCCGGGGTCTCCGTCGCGACGGCCGACGCCTTCACCGCCAAGGCCTTCGAGGAGATCGACGACCCCGCCTTCGGCCTGCTCGCCGGCCAGCGCATGGACCCCGAGCGGTTCGGCATCGTCGGCTTCCTGGCGATGACCAGCGCCACGCTGGGCGAGGCGTTTCATCAGCTCTGCCGCTTCAGCCGGCTGAACTGGTGGGACGTCTGCCACATGACCGAGCACGAGGAGACGGTGACCGTCCACCTCTACCCGGTGATGGCGGGGCGTCCGTATACGCACGCCAAGCTGGAGATGGGCCTGGCGGGCCTGGTGGCATTCGCGCGGCGCTTCACCCGGCATTCGATCGAGCCGCTCGCGGCGCGCGTCAGCCGGCCGCGGCCAGCCTGCTCGGCGCTCTATGAGGAGATCCTGCGCTGCCCGGTCAAGTTCTGCGACGAGGACAGCATCACCTTCCGGCGGGCCGATCTGTCGCGGCGGCTGGTCAGCGCCAATCCGCCGCTCTCGGCCGTGCTGGAGCAGCAAGCCGACGCCTCCTTCACGCGGATGGTCGGCACCGGCTTCCTCGACAAGGTGCGGGTGGTGGTGCAGCGAATCATGCGCGCTCAGGATCCCTCGGTCTCCGCCGTGGCGGGCGAGCTGGCGATGAGCATCCGCACGCTGCAACGGCGCCTCGCCGACGAAGGCGTGCGCTTCAACGACCTGGTCGACGACATCCGCCGCGAGGCCGCTGAGCGCTATCTGAGCGCCGGCAAGATCAGCATGATCGAGGTGGCCTTCCTGCTCGGCTTCGCCGATCCGAACTCCTTCTACCGTGCCTTCAAACGCTGGACTGGAACGACCCCGATGGCCTACCGCCAGACCGCCCAGCAGGAACGAAGGCCAAGCTGAACGCGTACCCGTACCAACCTCTGAAGAGAGGTCATAAGCTGAAATGAAGTAACGTTGACTTCAAACATGCCGGTCTGACAAATGTTATTGATGAGAAATACAAATGTCATGCCCAACGGCGATTTCAGTGCGGCGCAGGCGGAGCGCATTCAGTTCCTGGCCGACCTCGCGGAGGCCTTTTACCTTGGCGAACTGACGCAGATGGAAGTCGCCGACAAGTTTCAGCTGGCCCGGCCGACCGTGTCGCGGCTTCTGGCTGAAGCGCGTCAGAAGGGTGTGATCGAGTTCAAGATCAACAGAGCTTTTCAGAGAGACGCCGCCATCGCGCGGCGCATCGTCGAGGCGTTCGGCGTCGAGCGCGTCGACGTGGTGGTCCTGCCGGAGCGCAAGGCCGAGCAGCCGTTCCAGGCGTTCGGCCGCTTTGCCGCCGAGGTGGTGCATGGGCTGCTGGCACCGCAATCGGTGTTCGGCATCACGCTCGGCCGCGCCGTCGCGGCGACGGTGGACGGGCTGTCGCTCCTGTCGCCGCTGCCGATCAAGGTGGTCCAGCTCTGCGGGTCGGTCGGCGCCGACGACCCGACGCTCGACGCGCACGCCATCGTCCGCAAGCTCGCCCAGGCCTATGGCTGCGAGGGGGCGCATCTCTTCGCGCCGTTTATCGTCGAGACGGCCGAGGTGCGCGACAGCCTGCGGAAGAACCCGACCAACCGGAACTGCCTCGACCTGGCGCGCAAGGCCGACGTGGCGCTGGTCGGCATCGGCAGCGTCGACACCATCCATTCGGCGCTTTATCGCGGCGGCCACGTCTCCGAGGCGGAGATCCGCCGGCTGCAGCAGCGCGGCGCCATTGGCGACGTCGGCGGCTTCAGCATCGACGCCGACGGCCAGGTGGTGGACGAAGGCGGCGCCTTCTTCATCTCCGGCATCGCGCTCACCGATTTCCTGCGCATCGGCCGGCGGGTCGCCACGACGACCGGCGCTCAGAAGGCCGCGCAGATCGCTGCCGCTCTGAAGGGCAAGATGGTCACCCATCTGATCACCGACCAGGCGACGGCGCGGGCCCTGGTCGAGCAAGTCTGAGCGCGGCCGGCGCACCACCCCGCATCCTCAAAAGCGACGCCGGCCACGCATGGCGATCGAGCCCGCCAGGCGCTAGGGTCGACAGGCGATAGCGCCGGACGAGCCGGCGGCGAAGCGGGAGCCGACGATGCCTTCCCTCAGCCTGCGTATCAATCTGGACCCGGAAGGCCGGCTCGGCCCGGGCAAGATCGAGCTTCTTGAGCAGATCGCCGCCTTCGGCTCCATTTCGGCCGGGGCGCGCCAGATGGGCATGTCGTACAAGCGGGCCTGGGAGCTGGTGGAGGAGATGAACCGGCTGTTCGGCAAGCCGGTGGTGGCGGCGAAGGTGGGCGGGCGCAAAGGCGGCGGCGCCGAGCTGACCGCCGTCGGGCTGGCCGTGGTCAGCCGCTTCCGGGCAATCGAGCGCGCCGCCGGCTCGGCCGCCGAGCCGCACATGCGGGCGCTGCAAGCGGAGATCGAGGCCGCCTGAGGCCCGCCGCGGGTCAGGCGAGGCGGGCGACGACCAGCAGGTCGGAGACGGCCGCCAGGTGAAGGCTCGCCCCCGTCACGACGAAGCCATGCCACAGAGCGGATTGGAAGCGCAGGCTCTGCCACATGAAGAAGACGACGCCGGCCGAGTAGACGAGGCCGCCGGCGACGGCGAGCCACAGGGTCGATGCCGGCAGCACCTCCAAGAGCGAGCCGGCAATGGCGACGCCGCTCCAGCCGATCGCCAGGTAGAAGACCACCGACAGCCGGTCGAGCCGGCCGGGCAGCAAGAGCTTGATCGCCATGCCGGCGCACGCCGCGCCCCAGACCAGGCCGATCATGCCCCAGGCGAGCCGCGGATCGTCGAGCTGGGTCAGGAAGGGCGTGTAGGTGCCGGCGATCAGCAGGTAGATCGCTGCGTGGTCGAAACGCCGCAACACCCATTTCGCGGGCGACAGCGGCCAGAGGTTGTAGGCGCACGAGACCGACAGCACGGTGAGCAGGGCGATCACGTAGAATACGGCCGCGGCATATTCGCCCGGCCCAGCGTGGAAGGGCGCCAGCGCGAGCAGCGTCGAGCCGGCGGCCACCGCGAGCACGATCCCCACAGCGTGAACGACGGCATCGGCGATGCGCTCAGCACGGCTATAGGCGAAGCGTCCCGCAAACGGGGCCGCTCGCTCGCCGGCATTGACGTCGCTTTCGATCATCGGCTCCCTCTTCGCACGATCGGATGACGGCGGTGCGCCACCACCATATGGGGCTCGCGGTGGCTATTGCGAGGGAAGCGGCTTGCGCAGCGTCTTCAAGAGCGCGCGGTGGATCGCCTCGTTGCCGGCGACGATCGAGCCCTGGTCGAGCATGTCCTGGCCGCCGGACACGTCGGTGACGAAGCCGCCGGCTTCGCGGATCATCAGGATGCCGGCGGCGAGGTCCCAGGCGTTGAGCCAGTTCTCCCAGAAGCCGTCCATGCGGCCCGCCGCCACGTAAGCGAGGTCGAGCGCCACCGAGCCAAGGCGGCGAATGCCGGACACTTCGCCCATCACGTTGCGCAGCTCGATCAGATAGTTGCCGTGGTGGCCGCGGCCGAGATGCGGCACGCCGGTGCCGATCACCGCGTCGGCGAGCTTGCTGCGGGCGGCGACCCGCAAGCGACGGTCGTTGAGGAAGGCGCCGCCGCCGCGCTCGGCGGTGTAGAGCTCGTCCATGGCGGGGTTGTAGATCACCCCGGCGACCAGCTGGCCCTGCCGCTCGAGCGCGATGGAGATCGAGAACACCGGGATGCCGTGCAGGAAGTTGGTGGTGCCGTCGAGCGGGTCGACGATCCAGCGGTGCTGGGCGTCGTCGCCGGCCACCGCGCCGCGCTCCTCCATGAGGAAGGCATAGCCGGGGCGGGCCCGCGACAGCTCGGCGTGAATGATCTCCTCGGCCTTGCGGTCGGCCTGGCTGACATAGTCGCCCGGCCCCTTCAGCGAGACCTGCAGGTTCTGCACCTCGCCGAAGTCGCGCGACAGAGACCGCCCGGCCTTGGTGGCCGCCTGGACCATGACGTTGAGGATGGCCGAGCGGGGCATCGGCTAGCGCGCAATGACGATTCTGCGGATCGTCATTGCACCCTATCCTTTTCTTTTAGCATGATCTTTTCCAAAAACCGGCCTCCACTTTTTGGGATCATGCTCTAGTCGGCACGACGGATATAGGTGATCTCGTTCGTGTCGACGATGATCCGCTCGCCGGCAGAGATGAACGGCGGCACCAGCACGCGAATGCCGTTCTCCAGCACCGCCGGCTTGTAGGACGAGGCCGCCGTCTGGCCCTTCACCACCGGATCGGCCTCGGTGATCGTCAAGGTCACCTGGTCGGGCAGCGAGATGCCGATGGGACGCTCCTCGTAAAGCTCGACGGTGACCATCATGCCGTCCTGCAGGAAGGCGGCGCGCTCGCCGACGAAGTCTTTCACGAGCTCGAGCTGCTCGTAGCTTTCGGTGTCCATGAAGACCAAAGAGTCGCCCTGTTCGTAGAGGAACGAGAAGTCCTTCTGTTCCAGGCGGACGCGTTCGACGGTCTCGGCAGAGCGAAAGCGCTCGTTGAGCTTGGTGCCGTTGAGAAGATTCTTGAGCTCGACCTGATTGTAGGCACCGCCCTTGCCGGGCTTCACCGCGTTGGTCTTGACCGCCACCCAGAGGCTGTTGTCATGCTCGATGACATTGCCGGGACGGATTTCGTTGCCGTTGATCTTGGCCATGGTGCTTCTTTCGGACGGAATCTCGGAGACTGCCTGACCGGCGTCGGCGCCTCCATGATCACAAAACGCCTTGTGAGGCAAGAGAGCCGGGCGGTGGCCGGCCGCTCAGCGCAGCTTGTTGGCGCGGCCGATGGCGACCTTCACCTCCTCGTCCGTGAGGCCGTTCATGAAGTCGTCCATGGTCGGGTCGGCGAGCCCGGCGCGGCGGGCGAGGATGTACCAAGCGGCGGCGAAGATGGCGTCGGGCTCGGTGCCGATGCCCTGCATGTAGAGCTTGGCGAGGCGGTTCTGGGCGGCGACGTTGCCGCCTTCGGCAGCGCGCTTCAGCCAAGCGAAGCCACCCTTCTCGTCGCGCGGCCCGCCGCGGCCGTTGATCATCCAGGTGCCGAGGTCGAGCTGAGCGGTGTCGAAGTAGCGCTGGGCGGCGCGCTTCAGCCACTGCCTGGCGCCCGGCTCGTCGACCGGGCGGCCACCGGCCCCGCTGGCGAGCAGCTGCGCCATCGCATATTGGGCGTCCGGCAGATCGGCCTTCGCCGCCTTCTCGAAATAGGGGTATGCCGCCGCGATGCCTTTCTGTCCCGGGTCCCGCTCGACGAGCAGCTGGGCATAGTTGAACTGGGCGAAGCGATTGCCGGCGTCGGCCGCGGCCTCCATCAGGGCGAAGGCCTCCTTCTTGTCCCGCTTGACGTAGCGGCCGTCGATCAAAAGCAGCGCGTACTGGAACTGGGCCTCGGGCACGTCCTGCTCGGCCGCCAACTCGTACCATTTGGCGGCCGCCGCCTCGTCGCGCTTGCGGCCCAGGCCGCGCGCCAGGATCTCCGCCACCAGCGCCTGCGCTGCCTTGTCGCCTTCCTTCGCCAACGGCAGGGCCAGGTCGAAGGCGGTCTTGTAGTAGCCGCGCTGATAGGCGCCGTAGGCGGGGTCGTCGTGCTTGCCGCCGAACCGGTTGGGGTTGACCGACTCGGCGGTCGGACCTGGCCGGTCGCCGTCGGCGGCCGCCATGGCGCCGGGCGGCAGAGCGAGGACGGTCGCGAAGAGCAGAAGGGGGCCGAAGCGGGTGGTGCGCACGCGACAGCTCTAAGCCCCGAAACGCGGCGCTTTTTGGTCGAGCAGCGCGTTGGCCTCGGCGACCTGCCGGCGCGGATCGAGGCCTTCGCCGAAAATGGCGGCGGACAGCGCGACGAACTCAGCTCTGGTCAAGGCCGCTTCCTCGACCGAGGCCAGCGAGGTGCCGCCGAGCAGGATGCAAGGAATCTCGACCATCGAGGCCCACCATGCCGCGAGCCCGACGTTTCGCGGGTGCGGCTCGGGCGTGTTGTCATAGCCGAAGCGCCCGAAAAAGACGTAGTCGGGCCGCAGCTCGCCGAGCTCGAGCGCGTCGTCGCGCGTCTTGATGCCGCCAGCGCCGACCAGCATCTTCGGCTGCAGCCGGGCGATGGCATCGGCGAGCTCAGCCTTGGCGACCTCGAGATGGACACCGTCGGCGCCGACGCGGCCGGCGATGCGCGTGTCGCCGGCGACCACCGCCGCGGCCCCGGCTTGCTGGGCGACGGGAACCAGTGCCTCCGCGGCGGCCTGGAAGGCGGCTTCGTCCAAGCCGTGGGCCGGCAGGATCAGCGACGCGACGTCGCCACCTGCCAAGGCGTCGGCGAGACGGGCGGCGTCGAGCATCGGTGGTGCGATCAGCACGAGGCGGCAGCGGTTCGGCGGCGGCTGATCCGACATTTTTCTTCTGTCCCGTGGCAGGCGGAGCGGCGCTGGCGCCCGCCGACGCGACATAGAACAGGCGGCGGCGGTTGAGAAGGGGCAAGGCGCTCGGCCTCGCAATCGCCTCGCCGCTGCGCTAGGGGAACCGGCCTGCCCGTTCGAGATTTTTTCCTGCATGGACACCTTGCTCGCCAACCCTGCTTTCTATGCCGTTGCCCTGCCCGCGGTGGTGCTTGCCGGTCTCTCCAAGGGAGGCTTCGGCGGGGCGATGGGGTTCATCGGCGTGCCGTTGATGGCATTGACCATGTCGCCGGTGCAGGCGGCGGCGATCCTGCTGCCGGTGCTGGTGCTGATGGACATCGTCTCGCTGTGGACTTGGCGCGGCGTCTACGAGCGCTCGGTGCTCTCCGACATGCTGCCCGGGGCGATGGCGGGGATCGGCACCGGCTGGCTGCTCGCTGCAGTGGTCACCCCGAACATGGTGCGCCTCATCGTCGGCACGGTGGCGATCGTCTTCGTCGGCCGTTGGCTGTTCCTGCAGGTCCGCCACGGGGCGGAGCACCAGACCAGGCCGAACCGGGCTGCCGCCGGCTTCTGGGGCGCAGTGGCCGGCTTCACCAGCTTCGTCGCCCATGTCGGCGGCCCGCCCTTCCAGGTCTATGCGCTGCCGCTTCGACTCGACCCCAAGGTGTTCACCGGCACCAGCGTGATCTTCTTCGCCATCACCAATGCGGTGAAGCTGGTGCCGTATTTCGCGCTGGGACAATTCGACGCGACCAACCTCGCCGCCTCGGCGGTGCTGATGCCTGTCGCGCCGCTGGCGACGCTGTCCGGCGCCTGGCTGGTGCGGCGCATGCGGCCCGAGATCTTCTACCCTTTCACCTATGCGACCGTCGGCATCGTGGCGCTCAAGCTGCTGTGGGACGGTGCGGTGCAAATGTTTTTCACTTGAACAAATCGTGACCCGGTTTTCACCTGACTGTCATCATTCCGCGGACGTTCGTGCGTTAAGCGCTGGCCCTTCGACAAGACGGATTCGCGACCGAACTCAATGGCAGACCAGTTTTCCACGCAGCGGGATACCCGCATCGATGTTTTTCGTGCCCTCGCCCTCCTGACGATCTTCGTCAACCACGTGCCGGGGACGCTGTTCGAGCATCTTACCCACAAGAATTCTCGGCTTCTCGGACTCCGCGGAAGCCTTCGTGCTGATCTCCGGCATCGCTTTCGGTCTGGCCTATGGCGGCAAGTTCGAGCCGGGCAACCGGCTCCTGATGACGCTCAAGGCGTGGCGGCGGGCCGGCGTGCTCTACATCACCCACATCATGACGACGGTGGCGACGCTGGCCATCTTCTCGGCCGCGGCGCTGGCCTTCGGACGGCCCGACCTGCTCAAGCTGATCAACATCGAGCTGATCATCAACGACACGCCGGAGGCGCTGGTCGGCATCGCCACGCTCGGCCATCAGGTCGGCTACAACAACATCCTGTCGATGTATGCGGCGGTGCTGGTGATGATGCCGTTCTTCATGCTGATCGGCCGGGTCAGCCTGAGGCTGATGGTGATCGTCTCGGGCGCGGTGTGGCTCGGCGCCGGCGTGCTGCAGATCGCGCCGCACAACTTCCCCGGCGAGGGGGTGCTGGTTCCTCAATCCGCTCTCCTGGCAGTTCCTGTTCGTCATCGGTATGGCGGGGATGATGCATGTGCGGCGCGGCGGCGAGATCCGGCCGAACCGCATCATGGCGGCCGGCGCGGTGTTCTACCTGGTCGGCGCGCTGCTGTGGGTGCGCATCCCGCTGTGGGGCATCGAGACGGCGTCGGGCCTGCCCACGGTGGTGACCGGGTTCGACAAGACATTCCTGTCCGCGTCGCGCCTCGTGCATATCCTGTCGATCGCCTATCTGGTGGTCAGCGTGCCGTGGCTCTCCAACCTGGCGCGAACCCGGCCGGACCATCCGCTCGCCGTGCTCGGCAAGCACTCGCTGCCGGTGTTCGTCGCCGGCACCTTGCTGGCGATGGTCGCTCAGGTGCTGAAGGTGGTGAGCCCCGGCGGGATCTCCACCGACGCTCTCCTGATCGGCAGCGGCATCGCGCTGCAATTCGCCTTCGCCTACTATCTGGACTGGCTGCCGCGCATCGGCTGGGGCGGCAAGCCCAAGGCGGCGGCGAGCCCGCGGCCCGGCACAGCGCTGCCGGCGCCCGGCTGATCGCGAACAAGCCAGATGACGCGTGCGACCGGCGCGGCTAGTATTCGCCGCGCCAGTCGAAAGGGAGCGCGCCTTGCCGAGCATCTATGACAGCGGTCTCGAACGGACCGTCGCCAACCATCAGCCGCTCACGCCGATCACCCTGCTCGAACGCGCCGCCAAGACCTATCCCGACCATCTGGCGATCGTGCATGGCCGGCAGCGCATCGACTATCGCACCTTCTGGGAGCGGTCGCTGCAGGCTCGCCTCGGCGCTGGCCCGCCGCGGCATCGGCAAGGGCGACACGGTGACGGTGATGCTCTCCAACACGCCGCCCATGCTGGAGGCGCATTTCGGCGTGCCGATGGTCAAGGCGGTGCTGCACTCGCTGAACACGCGCCTCGACGCCGCGGTGATCGCCTTCCAGCTCGACCATGCCGAAAGCAAGGTGGTCATCGTCGACCGCGAGTTCTCGGGTGTCGTCAAGGACGCGCTGGCGCGCGCGGCCGTGAAGCCGCTGGTCATCGACTTCGACGATCCGGACTATGGCGACGACGCGCCCTATCCCAAGGGCGAGCCGATCGGCTCGGTCGACTACGAGGCGTTGCTGGCCGAGGGCGATGCCGATTTCGCCTGGTCGATGCCGGACGACGAGTGGGACGCCCTATCGCTCAACTATACGTCAGGGACGACCGGCAACCCGAAGGGCGTCGTCTACCACCATCGCGGCGCCGCGCTGATGGCCTATGCGAACACCATCCATGCCGGCATGGGCAAGCATGCGGTCTATCTGTGGACCTTGCCGATGTTCCACTGCAACGGCTGGTGCTTCCCGTGGACGCTGGCGCTGCAGGCCGGCACCCATGTCTGCCTGCGCTGGGTGCGCGCCAAGGCGATGTACGACGCCATCGCCGAGCAGGGCGTCACCCATCTTTGCGGGGCGCCGATCGTCATGGCGACGCTGATCAACGCCAAGGACGACGAGAAACGCAGCTTCTCGCAGACCGTGACCTTCAACACCGCCGCGGCGCCGCCGCCCGAGGCGGTGCTTTCGGGAATGGCCGATGCAGGCTTTGCCGTGACCCATCTCTACGGGCTGACGGAGACCTACGGCCCGGCCGTCGTCAACGAATGGCACGATTCCTGGGATGCCCTGGACAAAGGCGGGCGGGCGTCGAAGAAGGCGCGCCAGGGGGTGCGCTACGCGGCGCTGGAGGGTCTCGGCGTGCTCGATCCGCGGACCATGGAGCCGACGCCGGCCGACGGCGAGACGATCGGCGAGGTGATGTTTCGCGGCAACATCGTGATGAAAGGCTACCTGAAGAACCGCGCCGCCACCGAGGAAGCCTTCGCCGGCGGCTGGTTCCATTCGGGCGATCTCGGCGTCATGCATCCCGACGGCTACCTCCAGCTCAAGGACCGCTCGAAGGACATCATCATCTCGGGCGGCGAGAACATCTCGTCGATCGAGGTGGAGGACGCGCTCTACAAGCACCCGGCGGTCGCCTTCTGCGGCGTGGTCGCGAAAGCGGACGAGAAGTGGGGCGAGACGCCGATGGCCTTCGTGGAGCTGAAGCCCGGGCGGAGCGCGACCGAGACGGAGCTGATCGAGCATTGCCGCCAGCTGCTGGCGCGCTTCAAGTGCCCCAAGGGCGTGGTGTTCGCAGAGATCCCGAAGACTTCGACGGGCAAGATTCAGAAATTTCGCCTGCGCGAAATGGCCAAGGAACTCAAGGATTAGCGGCTCCGGTCGAAAAACCTGCAAAATCAACGATCGGCACACGCCGACTTGTCCCGTTTCGGATCAGTCCTCTCGATGTTGAGGTAAAGATTCCGCAGGTGGTTAACCCTTCATTAAGCTTTACGGGTGTTTACTGTGTTCATCCAGTGATCTGGATTTATACCGAGTGGTTGGAGCCACTCCGTTTGACGCCTCCCTGTTTAACTCCCGAGAGCCGCCAACCAGCGGCTCTTTTTTTGCCTGGCCGACCGTCAAGGCGCCCTTTCGCATTAACCCTTCATTAAACATAGACTTGCCTTGCGGTGCACATCGGAGCATTTTCTGGGCACCGGCGTTTGCGGGAGCGGGGTTCCCAAGAACAATTTTCCAGCCGGCGGGCAGAATCAGTACGAGAAGTGCAGGGGCGTCTTTCCATGACCGAGGCCGAGTCCGCGAATACCATCATGCTGGCCGAACGCCGGGTATTCTCCGCTTCGTTCAAGCCGCTATACAATGAGGGAATGCGCCTGGTCGAACAGGCGGCGGAGTATCTCGACGGCGAGGGCCGCGCCGAGGCGAAGACGCTGACGCGCCATGCCGCGACGCTCTATGCGGCCGAATCCATGCGGCTGACGACGCGGCTCATGCAGGTGGCCTCCTGGCTGCTCCTGCAGCGCGCCGCCAATTCGGGCGAGATGACCCGCGACCAGGTGGCGGCCGAGAAGGCCAAGGTCAGGCTCGACACCAGCTCGGCGCGCGACAATGCGGCCGGCTGGGTCGAATTGCCCGAGGCCTTCCGCGAGTTGGTCGGCCGGTCGCTGACGCTGCAGGGCGTGGTGCGGCGCATGGACGAGCAGATCTATGGCGGGTTGCCGTTCTCGACCGCGGCCTCGTCACGACGGAGCAACCCGGTCTCCGACCAGATCCTGCTGCTCAACACGGCGTTCGCCCGCAACTGAGGCGCTTCGCCCCTTCCGGAAGCGGGCGGCGCGGCGCTAAACTGCGCCATGCAGCAGGCGATTCGCATCATCGGCATCGATCCAGGCTTGCGGCGGACCGGCTGGGGCGTCGTCGAGAGCCGCGGCAACGCGTTGAGCTTCGTGGCCGCCGGCACGGTTCGCTCGGACGACAAGGGCACGCTCGCGGCGCGGCTTTGCGAGATCTTCGACGGCCTCCACGCGATCCTGACGGCGCACGCGCCGCAGGAGGCGGCGGTGGAGCAGACCTTCGTCAACAAGGACGCCGCGGCGACCCTCAAGCTCGGCCAAGCGCGTGGCATCGCTATGCTGGTGCCGGCGCGGGCGGGCCTCAGCGTGGCCGAATACGCGCCGAATGCCGTCAAGAAGGCGGTGATCGGCGTCGGCCATGGCGACAAGCGGCAGATCCATCTGATGGTCAAGGTGCTGCTGCCCAAGGCGACCGTGGAGAGCGACGATGCCGCCGATGCGCTGGCGATCGCCATCTGCCACGCCCACCATCGCCAGAGCGCGACGCGGCGGCTGGCATTGCTTGCGAGCGGTTGACAACGCGAGTTTGTTCTTGACTTGTTCCGCGTGGTAGACGAAGTCTGGACAACGGGCGCCGGGCGGTGGCGCCCGCGTGGCGGGGACAAGGTGGCGGCATGATCGGCAAGCTGAAGGGCGTCGTCGAGGAGGTCGACGAGGACAGCGTGATCGTCGACGTCCATGGGGTGGGCTACGTCGCCTATTGCTCGTCGCGGACGCTGGCCGGCTTGCCGGGCGCAGGCGAGGCGGTGACGCTGTTCATCGAGACCTATGTGCGCGAGGACATGATCCGCCTCTACGGCTTCCAGTCGGGGCTCGAGCGCGAGTGGTTCCGCCTGCTGATGAACAACGTCCAGGGCGTCGGCGCCAAGGTGGCGTTGGCGGTGCTGTCGACGCTCTCGCCGCCCGATCTCGCCAACGCGATTGCACTGCGAGACATCGCCACGGTCTCGCGGGCGCCGGGCGTCGGCAAGAAGGTGGCGGAGCGCATCGTGACCGAGCTGAAGAACAAGGCTCCGGCTTTCGCCGGCGCGGCGACGGGCACGATCGGGCTGAAGCAGGCACTCGGCGAGGGCGTCGCGCCGCCGCCGGTCTCGGATGCCGTGTCGGCGCTGACCAATCTCGGCTATTCGCGCGATATCGCGGCCAATGCCGTGGCGGCCGCCATGAAGGCGGCGGGGGAAGGCGCCGACTCGGCCAAGCTCATCCGGCTAGGGCTAAAAGAGTTGGCGAGGTAAGGACTATGACAGCTTCCTTGATTTTTTGAGTTGCCTTACTATTGTCTGATGTAAGGAATTGAGGAGAAGGAAAATGGGTGCGCGGGCGACGCTGACGTCGAAGGGCCAGATCACCATCCCCAAGGAGGTGCGGGAGCGCTTGAGCCTCGGGCCGGGGGACACCATCGAGTTCGTCGAGGAAGCGGGTCGGACCTGGCTAAAGCCACGGAATATTGCAGTTTCCGACATGTTCGGAATGCTCGGCGAGCCCCGCGCCGGAAAGGGGAGCAGCCAGCAAGAGATGGATGAAGCCGTACGCGAAGCGGTCGCGGCTCACGTCACCGGCAGTGGCAAACGATGATCGGCATCGATACCAACATTTTGCTGCGGATTTTCATCACCGAGGGAGGGTCCGACGAGGCAAGAGCTCGCCGGTTCTTGGCTGCGCGGGCCGGCAAAGGCAGCTTCTATGTGCCCATAGTGGTGCTCGTCGAGTTGGTCTGGACACTCTGTACTCGATATCGGTATCGCGGTCCTGAGATCTCCCAAGTCCTACGCACGCTTCTCGGCAGCGACCAGTTCGTGATGGAGAATCCCCGGTCGATCGAGGAGGCGTTGTCGATTCAGGACGCGGTCGGGGCAGACTTCGCAGACGCGCTGATTGCCGTGCTCTGCCATCAGGCCGGATGCAAGACAACGGCAACCCTGGATCGCCATGCCGCGAAGTCGATCTGTGACATGGAGCTCATCCCATGAGCCTGGCGCCGCGGCTGATCTCCGGCGAGCCGCGCGGCGAGGACGCCGACGGCACGCTCAGGCCGCAGTCGCTCGACGAGTTCGTCGGGCAGGCGGCGGCGCGGGCCAATCTCAAGGTGTTCGTGGAGGCCGCCAAGCAGCGGGGCGAGGCGCTCGACCATGTGCTCTTCGTGGGGCCGCCGGGGCTCGGCAAGACGACGCTGGCGCAGATCATGGCGCGCGAACTCGGGGTGAATTTCCGCTCCACCTCAGGGCCGGTCATCGCCAAGGCGGGCGACCTGGCCGCGCTGCTCACCAACCTCGAGGAGCGCGATGTCCTCTTCATCGACGAGATCCACCGGCTGAATCCGGCCGTCGAGGAGATCCTCTATCCGGCCATGGAGGATTACCAGCTCGACCTGATCATCGGCGAGGGGCCAGCAGCTCGCTCGGTGAAGATCGACCTCGCCAAGTTCACGCTGGTGGCGGCGACGACGCGGCTCGGCCTGATCACCAATCCGCTGCGCGACCGGTTCGGCATCCCCGTCCGGCTCAATTTCTACAGCGTCGCGGAGCTGGAGCAGATCGTGCGCCGCGGGGCGCGCATCCTCGGCATGCCGCTCAGCGACGAGGGCGCGCTGGAGATCGCGCGGCGGGCACGCGGCACGCCGCGCATCGCCGGGCGGCTGCTCAGGCGGGTGCGCGACTTTGCGGCGGTGGCGGGGGCGGGCGAGGTGTCGCGCCGCATCGCCGACGAGGCGCTGTCCCGCCTGGAGGTCGACGCGCTGGGGCTCGACCAGCTCGACCGCCGCTATCTGTCGATGATCGCCGAGAATTTCGGCGGTGGACCGGTCGGCGTCGAGACCATCGCCGCCGGGCTGTCGGAGCCGCGCGACGCCATCGAGGACATCATCGAGCCCTATCTGATCCAGCAGGGCTTCCTGCAGCGCACGCCGCGCGGCCGCGTGCTGACGGCAAATGCCTGGCGCCACCTCGGACTGGAGCCGCCGCGCGACCTCTCGCAGCTGCAGATCACGCTGTTCCAGGAAGGGGAATAGTCCGGCATGATCCTTTCCGACGACGAGCATCCAGCTTCCGGGAGCATGCCTTATCGGCGCTTCGGCGCGGCCGCCGGTGGCAGCGCGCGGATCATCTTGAGGACGGCCGGCTCGGCCGGCTCCCCCTCGAACGCCTCGACGACGCCGAAAGCGCCGCCATAGGACCACAACGCCCAGGGGAAGCCGTGCGCCTCGGCGCGGCGGATCATGTCGGCATAGTAGGCGGCGCGCGAGGCCGGCGGCATCACGAAGGGGTTGCCGTATTCCTGCCTGATCATGCCGAACTCGCCGAGCAGGATGTCCGACGATGCCACGCCATGCGCCTTCGCCCAGGCGGCGACCGCGTCGAAGGGCGCGGCCATCTCGGCGTCGAGCCTGGCCGGGGTGTCGATCTCGGCAAGCTGCTCGTCGAGATAGGCGAGCATGCCGGCGCGGCGGGCGGGCGGCGCCTCGGCGTCGATCGTGTCGCGGATGCGGCGGAGCGCGGCGTCCAGCGCAGCCGCCGGCATGGCATAGGGCGGAAAGGCGAGCCCGGTAACGTAGCGCACGAAATCGCCGGCCCAGGTGGCGCCTTGATGCGTGAGGACGAAGGGTCGATAGGAATGGAACGTCCACAGCAAATTGTCGTCCTCGAAGCCGGCCGGGTCGAGGCGGGCAAGCGCGTCGGCATCGGCATAACAGGCGCCGCTCAGCACCAGGGTGAGCCGCGGCGCCTTCTCGCGGGCCGCCGCATGGAGGCGCGCGAGGCGTGGCGGCCAGAGCGTCGTCGCGTCGTCGGGACAGTCGATGACGGGTTCGTTCATCAGCTCCAGGGCCACCGCCTTCGGGTCCTCGCGGGCGAGCGTCGCGGCCATGCGACCGGCGAAACGGAGGTAGCGGCCGAACATCGCAGGGTCCTCCATGACCAGCTCCATGCCAGGCCCGCGCTCGTCGCCCCCCGGAATGAGATGCAGGTCGACCACCACCTTCAGGCCGGCGCGGCGGACGAGCCGCACCGAGTCGAGCACGGAGGCAAACAGCTTGTCGCGGAAGGGCGCGGTGGCGTCCGAGAGGAAGGGGGCCGGATCGACCGGCATGCGCACGAAGTCGAAGCCGTCGCGCTTCAACGCGCCAAGCTCGGCCGGGGTGACATGGCGGCGCCACTCCGGATAGGGCAGAAGCACGTCGGGATCGCTCCAGCGGCTCGCCGCCGGCCAGGTGACCCAGATGTCGAGGTTGATGCCGCGTTTGGCCGTGAAGCTGGCCGCGTCGGCGGCCGCCGTGGCGGTGGCGAGAAGGACGAGCGCCAACAGAAAGCTCTTGATCGGCGTCATGACGCAGCGTCGGACCGTGAAGGCCGCCGCGAGAAGGACGAGCGCCAACGAGAGAGCTCTTGATCGGCGTCGTCATCGGTGCCATCGGGATTCCAGGAGGAGCCGAGCGACCTCTGTCAGGTCCTTTGGCGAAAGGGAAGACCCATGGCGGATCATAGTGAACGCGACTTCCTGGCTGCCGGCCTGTCGGGCGAGCTCACCCCGGTCGGCCACCGCCTGCTGGCGCGGGTCTACTATGCCGACACGGACTTCTCCGGCGTGGTCTACCATGCGCGCTACCTCGAATTCTTCGAGCGCGGCCGCTCCGACTTCCTGCGCCTCGCCGGGGTGCACCACACGGAGCTCGCCGAGGGCAAGCATGGCGAACGCATCGTCTGGGTGGTGCGCCGCATGGAGATCGTCTTCCATGCGCCGGCGCGGATCGACGACATCCTGACGATCGAGACGCGCACCGAGAAAATCTCCGGCGCGCGGATTTTCATGGCGCAGGCGCTGAAGCGCGGCGACGTGCTTCTGGTGGAAGCCCGCGTCGAGGCGGCGATCATCGGCGAAGGCGGCCGGCCGCGGCGGTTTCCGCGCGAATGGGTGGCGGCTTTCATGCCGGCAACGGACGCGACGGCCTAACACATCCTTAACCTTAACGGTCCATGAAGAAGCGGTATGAACGAGGGCGGCCGTCCGGGCGCCTTTGTTTGACCAAATTTAACCCTAAAAAGGCCGCGAGACGGCGCATTTTTGGGGTGCAAGGGCCGCTGTCGGCCCGCATCGCGAATGGGGATCGAAGCAGCCGCAAACTCACGCCGCAAACGCAAATGGCGCCTTCTACCGAAGCAGGAAATTCAAGGCATTGGGCGAGCCGCGAGCCTAGGCCCGGCATCTTCAAGGACGGTTCAAGATGGAAAACATAGCTCTCGCCGAACCGGGCGTCCAACTCTCGGTCTGGGCACTGTTCTGGCAGGCCGGCTGGGTGGTCAAGCTGGTGATGGTCGGGCTGCTGGCCGCGTCGATCTGGACCTGGGCGATCATCGTCGACAAGCTGATCGCCTTCAGCCGCATGCGCCTGGCGCTCAACCGGTTCGAGCAGGTGTTCTGGTCGGGGCAATCGCTGGAAGAGCTTTACCGGACGCTGTCCGACCGCAAGACCACCGGCATGGGCTCGATCTTCGTCGCCGCCATGCGCGAATGGAAGAAGAGCTTCGAGAAGGGCGCAAAAAGCCCGCTGGCGCTGCAGACGCGCATCGACAAGGCGATGGACCTCGCGCTGACCCGCGAAATGGAGCGCCTGGAGGGCCGGCTGGGGTTCCTGGCGACGATTGGCTCGGCGGGACCGTTCATCGGCCTGTTCGGCACGGTGGTCGGCATCATGACCTCGTTCCAGGCGATCGCCGGGTCGAAATCGACCAACCTCGCGGTGGTGGCGCCCGGCATCGCCGAAGCGCTGCTGGCGACGGCCATCGGCCTGCTCGCCGCCATTCCGGCGGTCATCGCCTACAACAAGCTGTCGTCGGACGCCGGCAAGCTGGCGGTCCGCATGGAGGGCTTCGCGGACGAGTTCTCCGCCATACTGTCGCGCCAAATCGATGAAAAGGTCGTCACCCAGAAGGCGGCGTGAGGGACTACGGCGATGGGAATGTCAGCCTTGCAGACCGGCGGCCGCGGCGGCCGCGGCCATCGGCGCCGCGGGCGCCATCACCGCCTGATGTCGGAGATCAACGTCACGCCATTCGTGGACGTGATGCTGGTGCTGCTCATCATCTTCATGGTGGCGGCGCCGCTGCTCACCGTCGGCGTGCCGATCGAGCTGCCGGAGACGCAGGCCAAGGCGCTCAATTCGGAGACCCAGCCGATCACCGTGTCGGTCAACCAGGGCGGCCAGGTCTACCTGCAGGAGACCGAGATCCCGATCGACGAGGTGGTGCCGAAGCTGCAGGCGATCGCCCAGGCAGGCTACGAGGAGCGCATCTATGTGCGCGGCGACAAGACGGCCGACTACGGCACCGTCATGCGGGTGATGGCGCGGATCTCCGCTGCCGGATACCGCAATCTCGGCCTCGTCACCTTGCAGGAACAGGACGACTAGCCCGATCATGAAGACCGGCCTCACCACATCGGTGATCGCCCACGCGGTGCTGCTCGGCTTCGGGCTGCTGTCGCTGTCGGCGCCGAAGGCGTTCGACGTCGCCGAAGTGGAGGCGCTGCCGGTCGAGATCGTGTCCATCACTCAGCTGCAGCAGGGCGAGAAGAAGGCGACGCTGAGCGAGAAGCCGGCGCCGACGCCGACGAAGAAGCCGGCCATCGTGCCGGAGGCGAAGCGGATCGGCGAGAACAGCAAGGATACCGAGAAGCCGGCGACGCCCGAGGCCGAACCGCGCGAGGTGCAGACTTCGGCGATTCCCAAGCCGTCCCCGGAGCCGACGCCGCGGCCGGTCGACAAGCCGCAGCCCGAGCCGGTAAAGCAGGCGGAGCCCAAGCCGGTTCCGGTGCCGGCCACCGAGGTGACGGAGACGCCGCAGCCCAAGCAAGAGGTCAAGCCAGACCCGGTCGCCGAGACCATCATCGCCGAGAACGCCGAGGCGGAGGCGGTGAAGCTGCCGGCCAACGCGCCCTCGCCGGACGCGCGGCCGCAGCCGCCCAAGGCCGAGACGGCGAAGACGCCGGAGCGCAAGGAGCCGGAGAAGCCGGTCAAGCAGGCGAGCCAGCCGAAATCCGAGGAGAAGGAGTTCGACGCCGACCAGGTCGCCGCCCTCCTCAACAAGGACAAGGCCTCCGGCGGCGGCGCGAAGCGGTCGACCGAACAGGCGGCGCTGGGCAGCGACAAGCCGAGCAACGCCTCCAAGCTGACGCAGAGCGAGGAGGATTCGCTGCGCAGCCAGGTGCAGCGCTGCTGGAACATCCCGGCCGGCGCCATGGATGCCGAGAACCTCAGGGTCTCGGTGCGCTTCACGCTCGATCCGTCGGGCGCGCTGCAGGGCAGCCCGGAGATCATCGCCGGCGGCGGCTCGGGAGGCGTCGAGCGGGCGGCTGCCGAAATCGGCGCGCCGCGCCGTGGCGCGCTGTGCGCCCTACAACCTTCCGTCCGACAAATACGACGCCTGGGCGGAAGTGATCGTCAACTTCGATCCCAGCGAGATGTTCTGACGCGTCGCTGGCTGGACTGATGAGGCAACACCGGATGAAGAAACTTCTGAAGACGATCCTTCTCGTCGGCGCGATGGTCGCGGCGATGAGCACGGCGGTGACCCTGCCGGCGCGCGCGCTGGTGGAGATCGACGTGAACAAGGGCAATGTCGAGCCCTTGCCGATCGCCATCACCGATTTCCTCGCGGGCGACGCCCTGGGCACCGAGATCGCCAACGTGGTGGCGGCCGACCTCAAGCGGTCCGGGCTGTTCGCGCCGATCGACAAGGGGGCCTTCATCGAGAAGATCTCCAACCCCGACGTGGCGCCGCGCTTCGAGGACTGGAAGGTGATCAACGCCCAGGCGCTGGTGACCGGGCGGGTGACGCAGGAGGCCGACGGCCGCGTGCGCGCCGAGTTCCGCCTGTGGGACACCTTCGCGGGCCAGCAGCTGGTGGGCGAGCAGTTCTTCGCCACCAAGGGCAACTGGCGGCGCGTCGCCCACATCATCGCCGATGCCATCTACGAGCGGCTGACCGGCGAGAAGGGCTATTTCGACACCCGCATCGTCTTCGTCGACGAATCGGGCGGCAAGACCCAGCGCAAGAAGCGGCTGGCGATCATGGACCAGGACGGCGCCGACCAGCGCTATCTGTCCGACGGGTCGTCGATCGTGCTGACGCCGCGCTTCTCGCCGAGCCGGCAGGAAATCACCTACATGTCCTACGAGAGCGGCCAGCCGCAGGTCTACCTGCTGCAGATCGAGACCGGCCAGCGCGAGTTGGTCGGCAATTTCCCGGGGATGACGTTTGCGCCGCGCTTCTCGCCCGACGGCCAGCAGGTGATCATGAGCCTGCTGCGCGACGACGGCAATTCCAATATCTTCGCCATGGACCTGAGGAGCCGGACGACGACGCGGCTCACCAACTCCAACTCGATCGACACCTCGCCCTCCTATTCGCCGGACGGCAGCCAGATCGTGTTCACCTCCGACCGCGGCGGCCGGGCGCAGATCTACGTGATGAACCGCGACGGCTCGGGCCAGACCCGCATCTCCTTCGGCGACGGCGTCTACTCGACGCCCGTCTGGTCGCCGCGCGGCGACCTGATCGCCTTCACCAAGCAGACCGCCGGCGAGTTCCAGATCGGCGTCATGCGCACCGACGGCTCGGGCGAGCGCATCCTGTCGACCGGCTTCGCGCAGGAGGGGCCGACCTGGGCGCCGAACGGCCGCGTGCTGATGTTCTTCCGCGAGGCGGCCGGCTCGGGCGGGCCGCGGCTCTATTCCATCGACCTGACGGGCCGCAACGAGCAGGCGATCCCCACCGCCAACTTCGCCTCCGACCCGGCCTGGTCGCCGCTGCTGGAGTAGCGGGAACGGGGTCCCGGTGAGGGAAAATTAACCCTGTTCCTTGAGCGGCGGTTAACCTCAACGTGGTTACTGACCGATCAACGAAATGATTTCGACTGTAAAGGAGAGGGCGGGCATGGGCCGCATCGCGAAACTCACAACCAATCCCGTCATGCTGGCCTTGGTCGCCGGGCTGGCGATCGCCGGCTGCGCCAACAAGAAGACGCCGAACAGCGCTGCCGACCTCGGCCTCGGCGGCGCCGGAGCGTCGACGCCCGGCTCGGCGCAGGATTTCACGGTGAACGTCGGCGACCGCATCTTCTTCGACACCAATTCCTCGGCGATCCGCGCCGACGCGCAGACGACGCTGGCCAAGCAGGCGCAGTGGCTGAACAAATACGGCAACTACCGGATCACCATCGAGGGCCATGCCGACGAGCGCGGCACGCGCGAGTACAATCTGGCGCTCGGCGCCCGCCGCGCTGCCGCCACGCGCGACTACCTCATCTCGCGCGGCGTGGCCGCCAATCGGCTGAAGACGATCTCCTACGGCAAGGAGCGGCCGGTGGCGGTGTGCGACAACATTTCCTGCTGGAGCCAGAACCGCCGCGCGGTCACCGTGCTCAACGGTGCGGCCGGCAGCTGAGGCCGAAGCGCCACACTCGACGCGGAAGGCGGCCCGACGGCCGCCTTTTGCTTTCGTCGCGGCACGCCAACAAAATTTGGCCGAAGTCTCGTTTACCTGTAGAAGGCCGGCGTTTCCGGTGATTTCCAAAGCGAGAGGCTGATGAAGTTCCGTACCATACTGAGCGGCGTCGTCGCGATGTCGTTGCTGACGGCAGGCGCGGCCGCGACCGAGCGCAATGCGCAGCCAAACGGCATCGAAGCGCTGCCGGGCATCACCATCCCGCTGCCCAAGGGCTTGTTCGGCGGCGGCAAACGCCGCGAGGAGGCCCAGAAGGAGCGGCTGGCGCAGGCGGGCGATCCGCGCGTCACCGCGCTGGAGGAGCAGATCCGCCAGCTCAGCGGCACCATCGAGGAGCTCAACTTCCAGATCCTGCAGATGCAGGAGCAGATGCGGAAGATGCAGGAAGACAACGAGTTCCGCTTCCAGGAGCTCGAGGGCAAGCGCTCGGACGCCAGCAGCAAGCCGAAGCACTCCTCGGCCTCGCCGGTCGAGAGCAAGCCGGCGACGACGACGACCCAGGCCGGTGCTGCCGACGGGCAGCCGATGGAGCAGCCGGCGGCGACGGGGCCGCTCACCGAGGCGCCGGCCGCGACGGCGGAGGGCAACGCGCCGCCACCCGGCGTCGACCCGTCGCTGACGCCCAAGAGCTTCGGCACCATCACCTTCGACCAGAACGGCAACGTCACCGGCGGCAGCGTCGGCGACCAGGCCATGGTGGGCGGCACCGCGCCGGCGCCGGAGGCCGCGCCGGCTGACCCGGCGGCGCAAGCCGCCGACGACACGGTGGTTGCAGCCCTGCCTTCGACCAACGATCCGGAGGAGCTCTACCGGAACTCCTACCAGTTCATCCTGTCCGGCGACTACGGGACGGCGGAAGCCGGCTTCCGCGACCATATCGCGCGCTTCCCGGAGGACGCCAAGGCGCCAGACGCGCATTTCTGGCTCGGCGAGGCGCTGCTCGGGCAGAAGAAGTACCGCGACGCCGCCGAGGTGTTCCTGGCCGCCAACAAGGACTATCCGAAATCCAAGAAGGCGCCCGAGATGCTGTTCAAGCTCGGCGTCGCGCTCGCCGGGCTGAGCCAGCGCGAGGTGGCGTGCGCCACCTTCACCGAGGTCGGCAAGCGCTATCCAGAGACGTCTGCGGCGCTCAAGGAGCGCGTCAAGCAGGAGCAGTCGCTTGCCGGGTGCTGACACCCGCGACCGCGACCCCACGACCCGCCAAGAGGCGCCGTTTCGCGCCGCCGCCGAGCCGATCTTCTCTCCGCTCAGGCTTGCTCCCCGCCCGACGGTCGTCGTCGCCGTGTCGGGCGGCAGCGATTCCACCGCCCTGCTCCTTCTTGCCCACGCCTGGTTCGCCGGCGACCCGGCTGGTCGTCGCGACCGTCGATCACGGGCTGCGCGCCGATTCGGCAGCGGAGGCGGCGGCCGTAGCGGCGCTCGCCGGCCGGCTGGGGTTGGAGCACCGCACGCTCCGCTGGGAGGGACCAAAGCCGTCGAGCGGGGTCGCTGCGGCGGCCAGGCTGGCACGCTATCGCCTGCTGGCAGAGGCGGCGGGTGCGGCCGGGACGGACATCCTGCTCACCGGCCACACGCTGGACGACCAGCTGGAGACGGTGGCCATGCGCGCCGAGCGCGGCCCTGGTCGCGGCCTGTCCGGCATGGCGCCGGCGACGCTTTTCCAGGGCCGGACCTGGATCGTGCGGCCGCTGCTGGCCACCCGGCGGGCGGCGCTGCGGACCATGCTCGGGCACGCCGGCTTCGGCTGGATCGAGGACCCGAGCAATCGCGATCCGCGCTACGAGCGGGCAAGGCTGCGCGCGACAGGCGGCGGCGCGCCGCGATGCCGGCTTTGCCGCGGCGCAGCGCGACCGCGCCGACCTTGCGCGCCGCGCGGCCGGGCTGGTCGCGCGCCATGGGCGGCCGTCGCCGGCGCAGGCCGGGTTCGCGCTCGACGCGGCGCTGCTCGACGCGCCCGACGGGCAGGCGATGCGGCTGGCGCTCCGCGCGCTGCTGGCAGTCGCCGGGGAGGCTGAGCAGCTGCCCGCCGAGGCGGCCCTGTCGGCGCTGCTCGCCGAGCTCGCCGCCGGCGCGCCGCGCGCCACATTGTCGCGGTGCCTGGTCGAGCGCCGCGGCGGCGCGCTGCGGATCGTGCGCGAAGGGCCGCGAAAGGGCGCCGGCGCGGCGGCGCCGACAGGCGGCGGACCGTGGGCGACGTTCCTGCCAAGCTTTGACCTGGAGCTTGCCCGCGCGTTGGCGGCGCTCGCCGGCCGACCGGGGCCGCCGGCCCTGCCATTCGAGAGCCACAATGAAGGCTAATGCTTAACCCAGTCGGGGGGATGTGCTTGGCAAGGGCAGGCGCCCTCCCTATGTTACGGGCAACACCTCTATGTGGCGGGTCCCGTTGGGGACGTCGACGGGACATTTCATGAATCCGAACTATCGCAATCTCGCGTTGTGGGCGATCATCGCCGTCCTCCTGATTGCCCTCTTCAACCTCTTCCAGGCCCCGCAGCAGCGCGGCGCGACGCGCGAAGTGGCCTATTCGGAGTTCCTGCAGGAGCTCTCGGCCGGCCGCGTCAAGACGGTGACCATCGCCGGCGACCGCATCTCGGGCACCTACATCGACAATTCGACCGGGTTCCAGACCTATTCGCCCGGCGATTCGACGCTCGTCCAGCGGCTCGAAGACAAGGGCGTGACGATCAATGCACGGCCCGAGAACGACGGTTCGGGCTCGATCTTCTCGATCCTGCTCTCCTGGCTGCCGATGATCCTCATCCTCGGCGTGTGGATCTTCTTCATGCGCCAGATGCAGTCCGGCTCCGGCCGCGCCATGGGCTTCGGCAAGTCGAAGGCCAAGCTGCTCACCGAGGCGCATGGGCGCGTCACCTTCCAGGACGTCGCCGGCGTCGACGAGGCCAAGGAGGACCTGGAGGAGATCGTCGAGTTCCTGCGCGACCCGCAGAAGTTCCAGCGGCTGGGCGGCAAGATCCCGCGCGGCGTGCTGCTCGTCGGCCCGCCCGGAACCGGCAAGACGCTGCTGGCGCGCTCGGTGGCGGGCGAGGCCAACGTGCCGTTCTTCACCATCTCCGGCTCGGATTTCGTCGAGATGTTCGTCGGCGTCGGCGCCAGCCGGGTGCGCGACATGTTCGAGCAGGCCAAGAAGAACGCGCCCTGCATCATCTTCATCGACGAGATCGACGCGGTGGGCCGCCACCGCGGCGCCGGCCTCGGCGGCGGCAATGACGAGCGCGAGCAGACGCTCAACCAGCTGCTCGTCGAGATGGACGGCTTCGAGGCCAATGAGGGCATCATCCTCATCGCCGCCACCAACCGGCCCGACGTGCTCGACCCGGCGTTGCTCAGGCCCGGCCGCTTCGACCGCCAGGTGGTGGTGCCGAACCCGGACATCAACGGGCGCGAGAAGATCCTCAAGGTGCATATCCGCAACGTGCCGCTGGCGCCCAACGTCGACCTGAAGGTGATCGCCCGCGGCACTCCCGGCTTCTCCGGCGCCGACCTCGCCAACCTCGTCAACGAGGCCGCGCTGATGGCGGCGCGCCGCAACAAGCGGCTGGTGACGATGCAGGAGTTCGAGGACGCCAAGGACAAGGTGATGATGGGCGCCGAGCGCCGGTCGACCGCCATGACCCTGGCCGAGAAGGAGCTGACCGCCTATCACGAGGCGGGTCATGCCATCATGGCGCTCAACGTGCCGTCGGCCGACCCGCTCCACAAGGCGACGATCATCCCGCGCGGCCGCGCGCTGGGCATGGTGATGCAGCTGCCCGAGGGCGACCGCTATTCGATGAGCTACAAGTACATGATCTCCCGGCTGGCGATCATGATGGGCGGCCGCGTCGCCGAGGAGCTCAAGTTCGGCAAGGAGAACATCACCTCCGGCGCCTCCTCCGACATCGACCAGGCGACCAAGCTGGCGCGCGCCATGGTGACGCGCTGGGGCTTCTCCGACAAGCTCGGGCAGGTGGCCTATGGCGAGAACCAGGAAGAGGTGTTCCTCGGCCATTCGGTCGCCCGGCAGCAGAACGTGTCGGAAGAGACGGCGCAGATCATCGATGCCGAGGTCCGCCGGCTCATCGAAGAGGCCTACACCTCGGCCCGCTCCATCCTGACCAAGAAGAAGAAGGAATGGATCGCGCTCGCCGAGGGGCTGCTCGAATACGAGACGCTGACCGGCGAGGAGATCAAGCAGCTGATCGCCGGCAAGAAGCCGGCTCGCGACCTCGGCGACGACACGCCGCCGTCGCGCGGCTCGGCGGTCCCCAAGGCCGGCCAGCGCAAGGAAGGCAAGAAGAAGGGCGGCGAGCCCGAAGGCGGCCTGGAGCCGCAGCCGCAGGGTTGAGCGCGGCTTGGCCAAGCCTGTTTCGTATCGCAATGCCCGGCAGCCGCCGGGCATTTTCGTCTGCGCCGGGCGAAAACCGCACCCGCCGGAGGGCCAGGGGACGTACGTCCTGTTGCCGAATGGGCACAACGGAAACGGTTTTCTAAGAATGGTAACAAATACTCATACAAATTGATGTTCGGCGCGGTGGCCGCTGTGGCAATGCTCCGCCGGGACAACTTCGGAGTACACGGGAATGTCGGGACGCTATTTCGGAACTGACGGCATACGCGGTCAGGCCAACAGGTTCCCGATGACCGCCGAGGTGGCCATGAAGGTCGGCATGGCGGCGGGCATGTCGTTCCAGCGCGGCAACCATCGGCATCGCGTGGTCGTCGGCAAGGACACGCGGCTGTCCGGCTACATGCTCGAAAACGCCATGGTGGCCGGCTTCTGTGCCGCCGGCATGGACGTCTTCCTGCTCGGGCCGATCCCGACGCCGGCGGTGGCGATGCTGGCCCGCTCGCTGCGCGCCGACATCGGCGTGATGATTTCCGCCTCGCACAATCCCTACCACGACAACGGCATCAAGCTGTTCGGACCGGACGGCTACAAGCTCTCCGACGAGATCGAAGGCCGCATCGAGGCGATGCTCGACGGCGAGGCGGAGGTGGCGCTCGCCGATCAGGACGGGCTCGGCCGAGCGAAGCGCATCGACGGCGTGCACGACCGCTACATCGAGTTCGCCAAGCGGACGCTGCCGCGCTCCATGTCGCTGGCGGGGTTGAGGGTGGTGGTCGACTGCGCCAACGGCGCCGGCTACAAGGTGGCGCCGGCCGCGCTCTGGGAGCTCGGCGCCGAGGTCATCACCATCCACGACGAGCCCAACGGCTTCAACATCAACGAGGAATGCGGGTCCACGCACCCGATGTCGGTGGCCAAGAAGGTGCACGAGGTGCGCGCCGATATCGGCATCGCGCTCGACGGCGACGCGGACCGGATGGTCATCGTCGACGAGAACGGCACGCTGGTGGACGGCGACCAGGTGATGGCGCTGATCGCCGAGTCGTGGAGCCAGAACGGCCGGCTGGCCGGCGGCGGCATCGTCGCCACCGTGATGTCCAATCTCGGGCTGGAGCGCTATCTGGGCGGCATCGGCCTGCAGCTGCACCGGACCCGGGTGGGCGACCGCTACGTCGTCGAGCACATGCGGGCGCACGGCCTCAACGTGGGCGGCGAGCAATCTGGCCACATCGTGCTGTCCGACTTTTCCACCACCGGCGATGGGCTCGTCTCGGCGCTGCAGGTGCTGGCCTGCGTGAAGCGCGAGGGCAAGCCGGTGAGCGAGGTCTGCAAGAAGTTCGAGGCGGTTCCCCAGCTGCTCAAGAACGTCCGCTTCTCGGGCGGCAAGCCGCTGGAAAGCGCCTCGGTCAAGGCGGCCATCGAGGACGCCCGCAGCCAGCTCGGCAAGAACGGCCGCCTGGTGATCCGCCCCTCGGGCACCGAGCCGCTCATCCGCGTCATGGCGGAGGCCGACGATTCGACCCTGGTCGAGAAGATCGTCAACGGCATCGTCGACGTCATCTCCGAGACCAAGTCCGCCGCCTACGATTCTGCGCCTGAATCGCCAAGGCCCGCCCAGGCGAGCCTTTTTCGCGCGCCGGGCATGGTTAAGAAACAGGGTTAAGCGCCCTTTAACCTTTGCGCTTCATTATCCATGCGAAAGGTGCCAACGGCGCACCCGCCGGATTCGCAGGGGTGACAAGGATGTACAAGCTCACGACACGCATTCTCCTGGCGTCCGCGCTGACCGCATTGGCGGCGCCCGCGCTGGCGGCCGACATCGCCGAGCCGCCGCCGGTGGTCGAAGCGCCGCCGGTCTACGAGGCCGCCGCCTTCGGCGGCTGGTACATCCGCGGCGACGTCGACTACCATTGGTCCGACATGGACGGCGCCGACTACATCGTCTACTCCGTGCCCAACGGCGCCACCGGGACATTCGACACCACCGAGCTCGACGGCGCCTGGTCGGTCGGCGGCGGCGTCGGCTACCAGGTCACCAAGTGGTTCCGAACCGACCTGACGGCCGACTACTGGGCCGGCGCCGACTTCAACGGCTCGACATTCGGCGTCTGCGACGGCGTGCCCTGCTCGTCCGAGGACACCTCCAGCTATTCCGCCTTCGTGCTGATGGCCAACGCCTATGTGGATCTCGGCACCTATGCGGGCTTCACGCCCTATGTCGGTGCCGGCATCGGCGGGGCCAAGGTCAGCTGGGACGGGCTGCGCAACTCGATCGACGGCGTCGTCACCGAGCATCCGGGCACCGACGAATGGCGCTTCGCCTGGTCTCTGATGGCCGGCGCATCCTACTGCCTGACCAGCAACCTGCTGATCGACGCCGGCTATCGCTACACCAACATCCAGGGTGGCCGGATGTTCGAATACGGAGCTGTCGGCGCAGACTTCGGCGCGGGCCCTGGCTTCGACGACGGCTTCAACGTCCACGAGGTGCGCGGCGGCTTGCGATACCAGTTCGGCGGCGCCTCCAACTGTGTCGCACCGGTGGTGGCCTATCAACCAGAGCCGGTCCCCGCAGTCTACAAATAGCATACTGAAAGTCGACCTCCGAAGAGCCGCCCGTTCCTGCCGGGCGGCTCTTTTCGTTAACGGTAGAAATTCGCGAGTAACGCTTCGTTATCCTTAACTTCAACTTAACCACTATGGTTAATGCTGGGCCTCACTGAGACGTGTGGGAATCGGCAAAAGGCAGAACCTGCTGGAGTTTGGGGTCATGAAATCAAACCTGCGTATCATCTTCGTCTGTTCGGCATCCCTGCTCGGCGCACCGGCGCTCGGCTGGGCGGCCGACTACGAGCCGCCGATCGTCGTCGACCAGGCACCGGAGTTCGTTCCGGTCGAGGTCGGGTCCGGCTGGTATCTGCGCGGCGACGTCACCTACTCGTTCAACGACAGCCCGTTTGAGGATTTCAGCGACATCGGCTTCGACGTCGACCATGTGCGCTTCGGCGGTGGTGGCGGCGTCGGCTACCACTTCACCGACATGGTGCGCGGCGACGTGACGCTGAACTTCCTGTCGAGCGACGAAGCCAGGTTCGAATCCGCCTTCTTCGATGCGCGGCTGGAGAACCAGGTGTGGACCGGCATGGCCAACGCCTATGTCGACCTCGGCACCTATTCCGGCCTGACGCCCTATCTGGGCGCCGGCGTCGGCATCATGTATTCGCGCAACACGAGCGAGCTGTCCGGCCTGGGCTTCGTCGATGAGCTGACCGAGACGCAGTCGGAGTTCGCCTATGCGCTGATGGCGGGCGTCAGCTACAAGGTGGGCACCAACTCGTCGATCGACCTCGGCTACCAGTTCGTGTCGTCGCCGGGCACCCAATTTGCCGATCCGTCGAGCCTCGAGCTCGACGAGGGGCTCGACTACCAACAGATCAAGCTGGGCTTCCGCTACGACCTTTGGTGAGACTTTCGGCAGCGCTTCTCCGAAGGGCGGGCCTCGGTGCCCGCCCTTCGCCTTTTCGCCGAGCCTGTTCCGGATGCGACAAAAACAATCCTCTTGACGCCGGCCGGGCAAGACAGTATCGCCGTCCGTGGGCCACCCCTCCCCAACGAGGGGCTTGCTATCTGGAAGGATAGAACCACGATGACGAGCATCGCCAAGCCCGGACTCCGTCCGGCAAACCCCCACTTCTCCTCAGGTCCATGTGCCAAGCGCCCAGGCTGGTCGCTCGATGCGCTCGCCGGCGCCTCGCTCGGCCGGTCGCATCGCGCCAAGGTCGGCAAGGCCAAGCTCGCCGAGGCCATCGCGCTGACGCGCGAGGTCCTCGAAGTGCCGGCAAGCCACCGGATCGGCATCGTGCCGGCCTCCGACACCGGGGCGGTCGAGATGGCCTTGTGGTCGCTGCTCGGCGCCCGCGGGGTCGACATGGTGGCTTGGGAATCGTTCGGCGCCGGCTGGGTCGGCGATGTCGTCAAGGAGCTGAAGCTGCCGGACGTCCGCCGCTTCGAGGCCGGCTACGGCGCACTGCCCGATCTCGCCGCGCTCGACTTCGACCGCGACGTCGTCTTCGCCTGGAACGGGACGACCTCCGGCGTCAGGGTGCCCGACGCCGGCTTCATCCCGGCGGATCGCGGCGGGCTGACCATCTGTGACGCCACCTCGGCGGCGTTCGCCCAGCGGCTCGATTTCGACAAGCTCGACGTAGTCACCTTCTCCTGGCAGAAGGTGCTGGGCGGCGAGGCGGCGCACGGCATGCTCATCCTGTCGCCGCGCGCCGTCGAGCGGCTGGAAAGCCATCGTCCAGCCTGGCCGCTGCCGAAGATCTTCCGCCTCACCGCCAATGGGCGGCTGATCGAGGGGATCTTCGAGGGCGAGACGATCAACACGCCGTCGATGCTGGCGGTGGAGGACTATCTCGACGCGCTGCGCTGGGCGCAGTCGCTCGGCGGGCTCGACGCGCTGATCGCGCGGGCCGACCGCAACTTCGCGATCATCGACCGCTTCGTGGCAAAGTCGGGCTGGGCCGGCCATCTCGCCGCCGACCCGGCGACGCGGTCCAACACCTCGGTCTGCCTGTCGATCGTCGACGACGGCTTCCGCGCCATGGACGGCAAGGCGCAGGCGGCATTCGCCAAAGGCATGGCGGAGGCGCTGGAGAAGGAAGGCGTCGCCTACGACATCGGCGCCTATCGCGACGCGCCGCCGGGGCTGCGCATCTGGGCCGGAGCGACCGTCGAGGCGGCCGATCTCGAGGCCCTCATGCCATGGCTCGACTGGGCCTTCGCCAGCCAGCAGGCAGCGCTCCAGGCGGCCGCCTGAGGCCATTTTTTCGCGGCGGGCCCGAGGCCCGCCCGTCACCCAATTCCGCACAAGGAGGCCACGATGGCGCCGCGCGTTCTCGTTTCCGACAAACTGTCACCCACCGCCGTTCAGATCTTCAAGGATCGCGGCGTCGAGGTGGACTACCTGCCCGACCTGGGCAAGGACAAGGACGGCCTGCTGGCCGTCATCGACCGCTATGACGGGCTGGCGATCCGCTCGGCCACCAAGGTGACCGAGAAGCTGATCAATGCGGCGAGCGCGCTGAAGGTGATCGGCCGCGCCGGCATCGGCGTCGACAATGTCGACATCCCGGCCGCGTCGCGACGCGGCATCATCGTCATGAACACGCCGTTCGGCAATTCGATCACCACGGCCGAGCATGCGATCGCGCTGATGTTCGCGGTGGCGCGCGAGCTGCCGGCGGCCAACCAGTCGACCCATGCCGGCAAGTGGGAAAAGAACCGCTTCATGGGCGTCGAGATCACCGGCAAGACGCTCGGCGTCATCGGCTGCGGCAATATCGGCTCCATCGTCGCGCAGCGCGGCGTCGGGCTGAAGATGCACGTGACGGCGTTCGACCCGTTCCTGTCGGAGGACCGGGCGGTGGAGCTCGGCATCGAGAAGGTCGAGCTCGACGAGCTGTTGGCGCGGGCCGACTTCATCACGCTCCACACGCCGCTCACCGACAAGACGCGCGATATCATCAACGCGCAGTCGATCGCCAAGATGAAGGACGGCGTGCGCATCATCAATTGCGCGCGCGGCGGGCTGGTGGTCGAGGAGGACCTGGTCGCGGCGCTGAGGAGCGGCAAGGTGGCGGGCGCCGGGATCGACGTGTTCGCTGCCGAGCCGGCGACCGACAGCCCGCTGTTCGGCATGGACAACGTGGTGTGCACGCCGCATCTCGGCGCCTCCACGAGCGAAGCGCAGGAGAACGTGGCGCTGCAGATCGCCGAGCAGATGGCCGACTACCTCACCAAGGGCGCGGTCTCGAACGCCATCAACATGCCCTCCATCACCGCCGAGGAAGCGCCGCGGCTGAAGCCGTTCGTCAAGCTCGCGGAGGTGCTGGGCGCCTTCGTCGGACAGGTGACGGACGACCCGATCAAGGAGGTCGAGATCCTGTTCGACGGCTCGACCGCCGCCATGAACACCCGCGCGCTGATCAGCGCCGCGCTGGCGGGGCTGATCCGGCCGCAGGTGGCCGACGTCAACATGGTTTCGGCGCCGATCATGGTCAAGGAGCGCGGCATCATCGTCGCCGAGGTGAAGCGCGACAAATCGGGCGTGTTCGACGGCTACATCAAGCTGACGGTGAAGACCGAGAAGCAGACGCGGTCGATCGCCGGCACGTGCTTTTCCGATCACAAGCCGCGCTTCATCCAGATCAAGGGGATCAACCTCGACGCCGAGGTCGGCCAGCACATGCTCTACACGACCAATGCGGACGCGCCGGGCATCATCGGCCTGCTCGGCACGGTCTGCGGCGACAATGGCGTGAACATCGCCAACTTCCAGCTCGGCCGCAACCGGCCGGGCGGCGATGCCATCGCGCTGCTCTACCTCGACGGGCCGTTCCCCGAGGAGGTGCTGGCGCAGGTCAGGGCGCACAAGGCGATCCGCTCCGCCAAGCCGCTGCATTTCGACGTGGCGGTGGCGTGAGCGGCGTCAGCTCGCCATCTTTCGCCCGCTGTGCTCGGCCAGCCAGATGCCGCCGAGCACCAGCACCATGGCGAGCGCGTGGTAGAGATGGAGGGCCTCGCCGAGCACCAGGATCGACAGCAGCGTGCCGAAGATCGGCACCAGGTTGATGAACAGCCCGGCGCGGTTGGCGCCGATCAGCGCGACGCCGGCGATGTAGAAGATCTGCGCCAGGAGCGACGGGAAGACGACCGTATAGGCGATGACCGCCCAGCCGACGCCGTCGGGCACGATCCCCGATCCGAGCGCGAACTCGCCGGCCACGAAGGGCAGCGTGGTGACGAGGGCGACCGCGCACAGCACGATCATCGTCGTCTGCCAATGGACGGCGGGGCGAAAGCGGAGCGCCACCGTGTAGGCGCTGTAGAGCAGCACGGCGAGCAGCATCAGCGCGTCGCCAAAATTGACGTCCAGCGCCAGCAGCCGCGCCGGGTCGCCGTGGCTGGCGGTGAGCGCGATGCCGATCAGCGACATGACGAAGCCGACGATCTGCAAGAACGCCACCGGGATGCGGAATAGCAGGAAGTTGGCGAGGAAGATGAGCATCGGAATGCCCGCCTGCTCGATGCTGACATTGATGGCGGTGGTGTACATGAGCGCCGAATAGAGCGCGATGTTGAACACCGAGAAACCGAGCGTTCCGAGCGCGAAGAAAAGCGGAAGGTGGGCGCGCACGGCCGGCCAGTCGTCGACGAGATGCCGCCAGCCAATCGCCAGCAGGATGACCAGCGCAAACCCCCAGCGCGCGCCGGTGAGCAGCATCGGCGACACGTGGCCCACCGCGATCTTGCCGGCGACGGCGTTGCCGCCCCAGAAGAGCGTGGTCGCGAGCAGAGGAGATAGGCTTTTCGGTTCTGCATCGGGTGGCAATGACCGGGACAAGCGTGGGCGGGGCGGATGGTCCGGGTGGGGCGGCGGCTGGGCAAAGGCCAGCCCGACGTTATTTGTTATGCCTCGGACGCAAGGCAAGGCCGAACAAGGGTCGCGTTCGGGCGGCCTTGACGCTATAGAGGCTTCGCTTCGGCCGCGGGAAGGGATGTCTTATGGCGAATGTGGTGGTCGTCGGCTCGCAATGGGGCGACGAGGGCAAGGGCAAGATCGTCGACTGGCTGTCGGAACGGGCCGACGTGGTCGTCCGTTTCCAGGGCGGGCACAATGCCGGGCATACGCTGGTCGTCGACGGCGTCGTCTACAAGCTGTCGCTGCTGCCGTCGGGGGTCGTCAGGCCGGGCAAGCTGTCGATCATCGGCAATGGCGTGGTGTTCGACCCGCACGCCTTCGTGGCCGAGGCCGAAAAGCTCGTGGCGCAGGGCGTCGAGATCACGCCCGAGCGGCTGAAGATCGCCGAGAACACGGCGCTCATCCTGTCTCTGCATCGCGAGCTCGACGGCTTTCGCGAAGACGCGGCGTCGGACGCGGGCACCAAGATCGGCACGACGCGGCGCGGCATCGGTCCGGCCTACGAGGACAAGGTCGGGCGGCGCGCGGTGCGGGTGATGGACCTCGCCAGCCTCGACACGCTGCCGCAGAAGGTCGACCGGCTGCTGACCCACCACAATGCGCTGCGCCGCGGCCTCGGCCATCCCGAGGTGTCGCGCGAGGCGATCATGACCGAGCTGACCAGCGTCGCCGAGCGGATCCTGCCCTTCATGGATCGCGTCTGGAAGGTGCTCGACGACGAGCGGCGCGCCGGCTCCCGCATCCTGTTCGAGGGGGCGCAGGGCACCCTGCTCGACATCGACCAAGGCACCTATCCCTACGTGACGTCGTCCAACACCGTCGCCGGGCAAGCGGCGACGGGGTCCGGGCTCGGCCCAGGCGCCATCGGCTACGTGCTGGGCATCACCAAGGCCTATACGACGCGCGTCGGCGAGGGGCCGTTCCCCACCGAGCAGACCAACGAGGTCGGCGAGTTCCTGGGCACGCGGGGGCACGAGTTCGGCGTGGTGACGGGCCGCAAGCGCCGCTGCGGCTGGTTCGACGCCGTGCTGGTGCGCCAGGCGGTGGCGGTGAACGGGATCAACGGGATCGCGCTCACCAAGCTCGACGTGCTGGACGGGCTAGAAACCATCAAGGTGTGCACCGGCTACCGGCTCGACGGCGAGCTGATCGACTATCTGCCGGCCAGCCAGGGCGCCCAGGCGCGGGTCGAGCCGGTCTACGAGACGCTGGAAGGCTGGCAGGGGACGACGGCCGGAGCACGCAGCTGGAACGACCTGCCGGCCCAGGCGGTCAAGTATGTCCGCTACATCGAGGAGTTGATCGGCGCGCCCGTGGCCATGCTCTCGACGAGCCCCGAACGCGAGGACACGATACTTGTGACCGATCCTTTTCAAGATTAGACCATGATTCAATGAGATCAGATACGGTCGCGGCCTTTCAGGCTACGCCGCATGATGAGATTTCCCGCAGCAAGGCGGGACCGGAAAGCAAAGACGGATGGCAGATTTCGTTGCGGTTCTGAAGAAAACGATCGACGGACTGGCCGAGCCGACGCCAGCCATGCGCGAACGCGTCTACGACAAGGCGCGCGCCACGGTCACGGCGAAGCTCTCGGCGATCAACCCGCCGCCGTCGGCGGCCGTCGTGGAGCGGCAGCGGAGGTCGCTGGAAGATGCGATCCGCCAGGTCGAGGCCGAGTACTCGGAGCCGCCGTCGGCGCCCGCCGGCAGGGCGCACGACCCGATCGACGAGCTGGAGGACGTGTTCGCCTCGCTGAACGCTTCGCGGGCCATGGAGACGAGCGCCGCCCGCGCGCCTGCCGGCCATCACGAGGCAAGGCCGGCGCAGCACGCGCCGCAACCCCAACCTGCCCGGCCGCCGGCCGCGGCCCCAGCGCCGCGCCAGCAGCCGGCGCCGCCGCCAATGGCCGAGCTTCCCGGCGACGATCCGCTCGCCACAGCCCTGCCGGCAGCCGGGACCTACGAGGACGACTATGCCGACGAGGACGAGCCGGAGCGGCGCCGGCGCGGCCTGGGCGGGCTGATCGCCGCGGTGCTGCTGCTTGCCGCCCTCGGCGGCGGTGCCTATGCGGCGTGGCTCAACCGCGACGAGCTTTCGGCGATGCTCGGCATCGACCTGTCGGGCAAGCTGGCCGACATCATGCCCGAGAGCGCGCCACCGGCCGCAAAGACCGAGCAACCGCCGGCCGACACCGCCGACGCCCCGAGCGAGGCGCCCAAGGAAGCCAAGCCGCAGTCGACCGCGCCGACGACAGAGGAACCTTCGGATGCCGCTGCCGAGGCGCTTCTGCCGACCCAGCCGGCCGGGCCGGAGAAGCTCACCCAGCGCCTCAACGCCGACGGTTCGGAAAGCGAGGAAGGTCCCGCCGGAGGCGTCGGAACGCTTGGCGAGGGAACCTCGATCGCTGCGGTGACGCAGCCGCCCACCATGCCGCCCGCTGCCGCGACACCGGAGGCCACGCCGCCACCGGTGGCGGCGCCGGACACCACGGGATCGGCAGGCGGTGCTGCGGTGCCGCCCGCCGACGCGACCGCCGCCACGCAGCCGGCACCGGCCGCGGCGTCGGCCGAAACGCAGGCGCAAGGCACGCTGCCGGTCAGCCAGAAGGCCATCTTCTACGAGGAGCGGACCAACCTTGCCCAGGGGTCGGCCGACATGGGCTCGATCGTCTGGTCGGTGGTCCAGGAATCGCCGGGCGGCGACCAGCCCCCTGAGCCGGCGATTCGTGCCGAGGCGACCATTCCCGGCAAGGACCTCCAGCTGCGGATGACCATCCGCCGCAACGGCGATCCGACGCTGCCGGCCAGTCACATCATCGAAATGATCTTCCTGACCCCCGAAGGCTTCGAAGGGGGTGGCATCGAGAACATCCTGCGCGTCTCGCTCAAGGATTTGGAGCAGTCGGCGGGCAATCCGCTGATCGGCATTCCAGCCAAGATCGCCGACGGCTTCTTCCTCGTGGCGCTCAACGATTCCAAGGCGGAGATCGACGCCAACATGGCGCTGCTCGACCGCGACCAGTGGATCGACGTTCCGCTTGTCTACAAATCCGGTCGGCGCGCGCTGATCACCCTGGAGAAGGGCGTGCCCGGCGAGAAGGTGTTCGAGGAGACCATCAAGGCCTGGCAGGCCAAGGCGGCCGGCTCCGCCGGGTGAGCGCAATGACGCTTCTTCGAATTGTCCTTGCACTCTATCCTCTTGTTTTAGCATGATCTTTTCCAAAAACCGGCATCCACTTTTTGGGATCATGCTCTAGTGACGCCAAGGCCGGCCTCCCGGCCACAGCCCGCACAAAAAAGACCGCCGCGTTGCCGCGGCGGTCTTGTCGTTTTCGGGACCGGCCGAGCCGCTCAGGCGGTCGGCTGGGCTTCGATGGTGCGCAGCGACTGCGCCTGCCGCTTGGCGGCGTCCTTCACCGCCTGCTGGACCTTCTCGAAGGCGCGCACCTCGATCTGCCGCACGCGCTCGCGGCTGATGTCGAACTCCGACGACAGCTCCTCGAGCGTCATCGGCTCTTCGGAGAGGCGGCGCGCCTCGAAGATGCGGCGCTCGCGCGGGTTGAGGACGGACATGGCGCCGGCCAGCATGCTGCGCCGGTTCTCCAGCTCGTCCTGCTCGATGAGCATGTCTTCCTGGCTGTCATGGTCGTCGACGAGCCAGTCCTGCCACTCGCCGGACTCGCCTTCGGTGGCGCGGATCGGCGCGTTCAACGAGGCGTCGCCCGACAGGCGACGGTTCATCGAGACGACCTCTTCCTCGCTGACGTTCAGCCGCGTCGCGATCTCGGCCACCTGCTCGGGCTTCAAATCGCCGTCGTCGAGCGCCTGGATCTTTCCCTTCACCTTGCGCAGGTTGAAGAAAAGCCGCTTCTGGTTTGCCGTGGTGCCCATCTTCACCAGGCTCCACGACCTCAGGATGTACTCCTGGATGGAAGCCTTGATCCACCACATGGCATAGGTGGCGAGACGGAAGCCGCGCTCCGGCTCGAACTTCTTGACGGCCTGCATGAGGCCGACATTGCCTTCCGAGATGACCTCGCCGATCGGCAGGCCGTAGCCGCGATAGCCCATGGCGATCTTGGCCACGAGCCGCAGATGGCTGGTCACCAGCTTGTGCGCCGCGTTGGTGTCCTGATGCTCCTGGTACCGCTTGGCGAGCATGTACTCTTCCTGCGGCTGAAGCATGGGGAAGCGGCGAATCTCTTCGAGGTAGCGGGACAGGCCGCCCTCTCCGGAAACGATGCTGGGTAGTGTCTGGGCCATAAAGCGCCCTCCCTTCCTTTAGAAACTGCCCCCTTCACGAGGCGGGCACGAGAGGCGCGGCCAGCTCTGACGCTCGACCGCGCAACATGCGTATATAGGAACAAACCGGGAAAATACACGGAAATTGTTCGGGGTGAACAGCCTGTCACGGCATAGTGAACGATGCCAGTCAACATTATTCATGGAGCATTCAAAGCTTTGCGAAAGCCGTCGATCAACCCCTGCATGTCCCCGGGGATCGGCGCTTCGAATGCCATCCTCATATGGGTTGCCGGGTGCAGGAATGCAAGGTGTCCGGCGTGCAGCGCCTGCCGCGGAAAGGCCCTGACTGCCGCGGCGAGCGGCTCGGGCAGCCGGTTCGCCTTGCTGCGGAAAGCGGCGCCGTAGTCCGGGTCGCCGATCAGCGGGTGGCCGATATGCGCCATGTGGACGCGGATCTGGTGGGTGCGTCCTGTCTCGAGGCGGCATTCCAAAAGCGCGGCGACGGCGGCGCGTGAGGCGGGGTCCGGGCCGAACCGCTCCAGCACCTTGTAGTGGGTGATGGCATGGCGGGCGTCGTCGCGCCCGGCCGGAACCACCGCGCGGCGGACCCGGTCGCCGGCACGGCCAAGCGGCGCGTCGATCGTCCCGGCGGGTCGTTGCGGGCTGCCCCAGACCAGCGCCTGGTAGCTGCGCTCCAGCGCGCCACTGCGACCGTGGTCGGCGAAGGCCTCCGACAAGGCGCGATGCGCCCGGTCCGTCTTGGCGACGACCATGACGCCGCTGGTGTCCTTGTCGAGGCGGTGGACGATGCCGGGGCGGCGCACGCCGCCGATGCCCGACAGGCTGTCGCCGCAATGGTGGACCAGCGCATTGACCAGCGTCCCGGTCCAGTTTCCCGCGCCGGGGTGGACGACCAGCCCGACGGGCTTATTGATGACGATCAGCTCGGCGTCCTCGTAGAGAACGTCGAGGGGGATCGCCTCGCCCAGGGGCGCCGCGGGCTCGGGCGCAGGAATTGCGAGCGCGACCCGCTCGCCGCCGGCGAGCTTGCGCCTGGCCTCGCGGGCAGGCGTGCCGTCGACCGAAACCTGGCCCTCGGCGATGAGCGCCTGGATGCGGTTGCGCGACATTTCCGGCCCGAGGGCGGCTGCCAGCCACTGGTCGAGCCGCTTGCCGGCCGCCTCGGGGCCGGCGTCCAGCACTTTCATTCCGGCGGCGGCTTCGATATCAGGGGCGCTCATCGCGTTCACCAACCAGGCAACAGGCATGCCAGCAAAGGTAGACGAGGACAGCGAAGACCGGCCTCTCGATCCCGCGGTCGAGCGGGTGCGCAAGCGGCTGGTGCGCTTCGTGGCAATCAATCTCGGCCTGCTCGCAGCAGCCCTTATGGCGGTGGTGGCGGCCCTTGTCTACAAGACCGGCCGCGAGGCGTCCGCCCCCGAGGCGGCGGCGACGGCGCCTGCGGCAGGGCCGATGGCGGGCGACATCCTGCTGCCGGCCGGCGCGCGGCTGGTCTCGCAAAGCCTGTCGGGCAACCGCATCGCGCTCGACGCGGAGCTCGCCGACGGCAGCCGGACGCTCTTCCTCTACGACATCGGCGAGCGGCGGATCGTCGGCCGCTTCGCGGTGAAGGCGCAATGAGCGCGGCGCCCGAGCCGGGGAGGGCGATCGCCACGGTGGCGTTGCTGGTCGCCGACTATGACGAAGCCGCCGCCTGGTTCCGGGACAAGCTCGGCTTCGCGCTCGTCGAGGATGTCGATCTCGGCGACGGCAAGCGCTGGGTGGTCGTGGCGCCGGCGGCGGGGCGCGGCGCGCGGCTGCTGCTCGCCCGCGCCGACACGCCGAAGCAGCGGCGGGCCATCGGCAACCAGGCCGGCGGCCGCGTCTTCCTGTTCCTGGAGACGGACGATTTTTCGCGCGATCACCAGGCGATGCTTTCCGCCGGCGTGGATTTCCGCGAGGCGCCGCGCCGCGAAGCCTATGGCACCGTGGCGGTGTTCCTCGACCTCTACGGAAACGCCTGGGACCTCATCCAGCCCGGCGGGTAAAGCCAGTTGCGTTTTGCAAAGGCGTGCCCTATATCGCCGATGTCTTACGCGCCCATCGTCTAGCGGTCAGGACGGCGCCCTCTCACGGCGCAAACCGGGGTTCGATTCCCCGTGGGCGTACCAAAAGACTCAGGCGCATAGCCTCTCTCTGGCAATTGGCATCAAACAGGGTCAAATAACCCTCGGTGACTGCCGAAGCTGGCGCGCCACGCCCCGCATGCTTCGGAGTTGTGCCTAGTTTAGCGGCATCAGGCCGGCAGCCATGCCTTCCAGTCGGACTATCTCTTCGATCTCGCCGACGTCGAGGTGCAGAAAACGGGGATGAACGACCTGATCGGCAATTGCCCAGCTGTCGAACCGGCCAGGACCGTCGTCAGCCTTGATCTGACGGAAGTGGACCCGCGCATACTGGGCGACTTCGAAGCTCTCCTCGTCGGTCATATGGAAATCCTTGAACAGAGGCGCGAACTCAGGGCGCGGAATTGTTCCAGAGAAAGTAGGCGCTGGCGATCCCCACCGCGATCAGCGTGAACGCGAAAACGGTCCACAGGCTGTCCCGGCCAGGGGGTCTCTCGGGCGGCTTCAGGTCGACCGGCAATTGTTGTTCTCGTTCATCTCGGGAGAGAAGCGTCTCGCCAATACGGAACAACCGACTGGGCACGATGTTCCGATGGGGCGGGTGGACTTCTCTCGACAAGTTGCCCGCTCGCCGAGAGCTCGCCGTCCCCTGACTTACCGTCTTGTTGGCGGCGAGCTTTTTGGTGCTCGCTCGGACCCTATGCTACATCTGCCGGCCCTCGCCGCAGCCTGTCGGCAACCAGCAAAAAGAGAGAGGCGGCTGACCGCCGCCTCCCCGATCTTGTTAGTTCTCGCGTCGGGCAACGCCCGACGCGCGCTCACTGAGCGGTCCAGCGCTTCACCAGCTCGTCATAGACGACGGTCTCGCCCTTGGGCTTCTCGTTGTCGAGCTTGGCCTTCGGACCGTCCGGCTTGCCGAGCCACTCGGAGGGATCCTTCGGTTCGTTGAGGCGCGGACCGCAGCCGCCATAGACGTTTGCGGCTTCGTCGGCTGCCTGCATGCGGGCCATGGTAACGTCCATCTCCTCGGCCAGACGGTCCATCGCCTCCTGCGGCGTGAACGCGCCGGAGTTCACGTCGCCGATCTGCTGCCACCAGATCTGCGCGAGCTTCGGATAGTCGGGCACGTTGATGCCCGTCGGCGACCAGCGAACGCGGTCGGGCGAGCGATAGAACTCCACCCAGCCGCCGAGCTTCGGTGCGCGTTCGGTGAAGGATTCGTGCCGGATCGTCGAGTCGCGGATGACGGTCAGGCCGACATGGGTCTTCTTCACGTCCACCGTCTTCGAGACGACGAACTGGGCATAGAGCCAGGCCGCCTTGCGCACGATCGATCGGGGTCGATTTCAGGATCGTCCAGGAGCCGACGTCCTGGTAGCCGATCTTCTGGCCTTCCTTCCAATACGGGCCGTGCGGCGAGGGCGCCATCCGCCAGAGCAGGTTGCCCTGGTCGTCGACCGTGTTGTTGCCTTCCGACTTCGGCTTCACCATGGTCGGCATGAAGGCGGTGTACCAGAAGATCTGCTGGGCGACGTTGCCTTGGCTCAGCGCCGGCAGCGACTGGTAGAAGTCGAGGTCGGCGGCGCCCGGAGGCGCATACTTGCGCAGCCACTCGTCCCACTTGGCGATGGCGTAGACCGAAGCCGGGCCGTTGGCCTCGCCGCCGCGCGAGACACTGGCGCCCGACCGGATTGCAGGAGCCCTTCTCCATGCGGATGCCCCACTCGTCGATCGGAACGCCGTTCGGCTCGCCGGCGCTGCCGGCGCCGGCCATGGAGAGCCAGGCGTCGGTCATGCGCCAGCCGAGGTCCGGAGCGCGCTTGCCGTAGTCCATGTGGCCGTAGACCTGGACGCCGTCGATCTCCTTCACGTCGTTGGTGAAGAATTCGGCGATGTCCTCATAGGCCGACCAGTTGACCGGCACGCCGAGCTCGTAGCCGTATTTGGCCTTGAACTTTTCCTTCAGCTCCGGGCTTGTCGAACCAGTCCTTGCGGAACCAGTAGAGGTTGGCGAACTGCTGGTCGGGCAGCTGGTAGAGCTTTCCGTCCGGTCCCGGTCGTGAACTGACTTGCCGATGAAGTCGTCGAGGTCGAGCATCGGGTTGGTGACGTCCTTGCCTTCGCCGGCCATCCAGTCGGTGAGGTTGACCGCGCTCTGCAGGCGCGAATGCGTGCCGATCAGGTCGGAGTCGTTGATGTAGGCGTCGTACAGATTGCGGTTGGTCTGCATCTGCGTCTGCACCGCCTGGACGACCTCGCCTTCGCCGAGCTCCTGGTGGTTCACCTTGATCCCGGTGATCTCCTCGAACGCCTTGGTCAGCACCTTCGACTCGTAGTCGTGCGTCCGCAACGGACCCTCCGAGAGCACGTTGATCTCCATGCCGGCGAACGGCTTCGCCGCGTCGATGAACCACTGCATCTCCTTGAGCTGCTCGTCGCGCGACAGCGTCGATGGCTGGAATTCGCTGTCCACCCATTTCTCCGCGGCGGCCATGTCCGCCCACGATGCGACGGCGACAGCAGTGCGACCGCCGCAACCGTCCCTAGCAAAATTCGTCTTCATTGGTTCTCTCCTCCGTTGACGTCACTTCTGCCGGCCAGCTGCGGCCGGGCCTGCCCCTGATATGCCTCACACCCATCGGAACACCGCGAAGGCGTAGATGAGCGAGAGGCCGAGAGCCCACCAAGGTTCGGGCCGACGAGCCCGAGCCAAGCCAGATTGAATGAAGGCGCTGCCGAGCAGCGAAATGAACAGGCGGTCGCCGCGCGTCGTGTCGAGGCCGAGCACGCCGTGGCGCGGTCCGCCGCCGGGAGAGGCGTATTCCCATGCCGTCATGCCGCAGAGCAGCAGGAAGATGACCACGAAGAAGATCGCGGTCTGCCAGGTCCAGGCCATCCAGGAAAGGTCGAACATCAAACCCTCCCCAGGGCGAAGCCCTTGGCGATGTAGTTGCGCACGAAATAGATGACGACCGCGCCCGGAACGATGGTCAGCACGCCGGCCGCGGCGAGCAGGCCGAGCTCGTAGCCGGAGGCGCTGGCGGTGCGCGTCATGACCGCCGCGATCGGCTTCGCCTCGACCGAAGTCAGCGTCTTGGCGAGGAGCATTTCCACCCAGGAGAACATGAAGCAGAAGAAGGCGGTGACGCCGATGCCGCGACGCGATCAGCGGCATGAAGATCTTCACGAAGAAGCGCGGGAAGGAGTAGCCGTCGATATAGGCGGTCTCGTCGATCTCCTTCGGCACGCCGGACATGAAGCCTTCGAGGATCCAGACGGCGAGCGGGATGTTGAACAGGCAGTGCGCGAGCGCCACGGCGATGATGCGTGTCGAACAGGCCCGATCGCCGAATAGAGCTGGAAGAACGGCAGCGCGAACACCGCCGGCGGCGCCATGCGGTTGGTCAGCAGCCAGAAGAACAGGTGCTTGTCGCCGAGGAACCGGTAGCGCGAGAAGGCGTAAGCCGCCGGCAGCGCCGCGGCGACCGAGATCAACGTGTTGATGGTGACGTAGATGATCGAGTTGATGTAGCCGTTGTACCAGACCGGGTTGGTGAAGATCTCGCGGTAGCTGGCGAGCGTGAAGTTCTGCGGCCACAAGCGTGAAGCCGCCAAGGATCTCGTTGGTCGTCTTGAACGACATGTTGAGGAGCCAGTAGATCGGCACCATCAGGAACAGGATGTAGAGCGTCGGCACCAGCCAGAGGAAGCGGCCTTCGCGACGCTGCCGCTCGACGGGTGCCCGCAGGGCGATTGCAGAGCCGCCGGCGGCTGACGCATCGGCGTTGTCGTGCATCAGCGCCGTGCTCCGCTTGTCGGCAGTGCCGTCTTTCGCCACAACCATCTCAGGAGTTCGCCTCCGCTCTGGTCATCAGCGTGTAGAAGATCCAGCTGAGCAGCAGCATCGATCAGGAAGTAGATGATGCGACATCGCCGCCGCGATGCCGAGGTCGAACTGGCCGAGCGCGACCTTGACGAGGTCGATCGACAGGAAGGTCGTGGCGTTGCCCGGCCCGCCGCCGGTCAGCACGGAAGGCTCGGTGTAGATCATGAAGCGAATCCATGAAGCGCAGCAGCACGGCGATGGTCAGCACGCGCTTCATCTTCGGAAGCTGGATGTAGCGGAACACCGCCCAGCGCGACGCGCCGTCGATCTTGGCCGCCTGATAGTAGGCGTCCGGGATGGAGCGCAGGCCGGCATAGGCGAGCAGCACCACCAGCGACGTCCAGTGCCAGACGTCCATGAGGATGAGAGTGAACCAGGCCGAGACGGGCTGGCGCGTGAAATTGTAGTCGATGCCGATCGCATTGATGCTGTAGCCGAGCAGGCCGATGTCCGGCAGCGCGAAAATGTTCCACATGGCGCCGACGACGTTCCACGGAATGAGCAGCGGCAGCGCCATCAGCACCAGGCAGACGGAGACCCACGAGTCCAGACCGCGGCATGGCGAGCGCGATGGCGACGCCGAGCGGGATCTCGATGACCAGGATGATGCCGGTGAAGCATGAATTGCCGGAGCAAGCGAGGCGTGGAAGCGCTCGGACTGCAGCACCTCCTGGAACCACTTTGTCCCCTCGAAGAAGAACACGTTGTCGCCGAACGTCTCCTGCACCGAGTAGTTCACCACCGTCATCAGCGGGATGATGGCGTTGAAGGCGACCAGCACCAGCACCGGCAGCACCATGAACCAGGCTCGGTTGTTCCAGGTCTTGTCCATGGCTCAGGCCCCCATCTCGACGCGCCAGGAGGCAGCGTAGAGGTTAATGCCTTCCGGCTCGAACACCACCCTGGGCTCCGCCGGCAGTTCCTCGTCCTCGCCGAGGATCGCCGCGATCTCGAGCCCTTCGAGGCTCGCACGCACCACCTTGTGGCGGCCGATATCCTCGACCCGGCGCACGCTGACCGGCATGCCCGCGGACCCGAGCTTCACGAATTCCGGCCGGATGCCGAGTTCGAGCGGGCCTGACGCCACTGCCGGCGCTCCGGGCAGCTCGATGACCTGATCGCCAAGGCGCGCCTTGCGGCCGTCGACGGCGACAGGCATCACGTTCATGCCGGGCGAGCCGATGAAATAACCGACGAAGGTATGCTTCGGCCGCTAGAACAGTTCAGCCGGCGTGCCGATCTGCACGATCTCGCCCTCGTACATGACCACCACCTGGTCGGCGAAGGTGAGCGCCTCGGTCTGGTCGTGGGTGACGTAGACCATGGTGTAGCCGAAGCGGCGGTGGAGCTGCTTCAATTGCGAGCGCAGCACCCACTTCATGTGCGGGTCGATGACGGTGAGCGGCTCGTCGAACAGGATCGCGTTGACGTCGGAGCGCACCAGGCCACGGCCGAGCGAGATCTTCTGCTTCTGGTCGGCGGTGAGCCGCTGCGCCCGTTTGCCCGCGCGATCGGCCAGGCCCGTCATCGCCAGGATTTCCTTGACCTTGCGGTCGACCTCGGCCTCCGGCACACCGCGATTTCTGAGCGGGAAAGCCAGATTGTCGTAGACGGTCATGGTGTCGTAGATGACCGGGAACTGGAACACCTGCGCGATGTTGCGCTCCTGCGTCGAGAGTTCCGTGACGTCGCGGTCGTCGAACAAAAGCCGCCCTGCAGACGGATGGATCAGCCCCGAGATGATGTTGAGCAGCGTGGTCTTGCCGCAGCCAGAGGGGCCGAGCAGCGCATAGGCGCCGCCGTCGTCGAAGCGATGCTGGACCTCCTTCAGCGCATAGTCGGCAGGCGAGCGGGGCTCGGCCAGGTAGCTGTGCCTGATGTGGTCGAGGTCGATGCGCGCCATGTTCCCCTCCCTCTCAGGCCGCAAGCCGCTGCGACACGGCGAGGCCGGCCTCGTCGAAGGCCAGCATATGGCGAATATCGAGGAACACCTCGAGCGTCTCGTCGGGCTCGTAGACGTGCACGCCATGGGTGAGCATCACCCAGCGTTCGTCGGCGAAGGTGAGATGGACGAAGCTTTCGGAGCCGGTGATCTCGGTCACCACGACCTTCGCGTTGACCGAAACACCGGAAGCGCTCGGCCGGGTCGGCGAGAGATGGTGGGGCTGGAAGCCGATCGTATAGCGCGCGTCGGCGATACCGGAGAGCATCGCCGGCACCGGTAGAGTGGCGCTACCGTCGAGCAAGAAGTTCTCGCCCTTCTTGGTGAGCACGATCGTGTTCAGCGGCGGGTCGGAGAAGGTGCGCGCCGTGATGAGGTCCTTAGGCCTGCGGAACACGTCGGTGGTCGGCCCGAACTGGGTGATGCGGCCCTCCGACAGCGTCGCCGTATTGCCGCCCAGCAGCAGCGCTTCGTGCGGCTCGGTCGTGGCGTAGACGAAGATCGCGCCGCTGGCGCCGAAGATCTTGGGCAGCTCCTCGCGCAACTCCTCGCGTAGCTTGTAGTCGAGATTGGCGAGCGGCTCGTCGAGCAGTACAACGCCCGCGTTCTTGCAGATCGCGCGCGCGATCGCGGTGCGCTGCTGCTGGCCGCCGGAAAGGTTGAGCGGGGTGCGGTCGAGATACGGGGTGAGCCTCAGCAACTCGGCGGCCCGGCGCACCTCGCGGTCGATGCGCGCCTTGTCGGCGCCGGCTACCCTGAGCGGCGAGGCGATGTTCTCGTAGACGGTCATCGAGGGGTAGTTGATGAACTGCTGGTAGACCATGGCAATGTTGCGCCGCTGCACAGGCACGCCGGTCACGTCCTTGCCGTCGAACCAGACGCTGCCCGCGGTTGGCTGATCGAGGCCGGCCATCAAGCGCATCAGGCTGGTTTTGCCCGACAGCGTGGGCCCCAACAGCACATTGAGCGAGCCGTGCTGCAGGGTCAGCGAGACATCCCTGATATGGTCGGCGCCGCCGACCGTTTTCGAGACGTTGCGCAGCTCGAGCATCGCTCCTCGCCCTTATTCCGCCGCCGCATCGTGGCGGCGACGCGCCGCCGTGACGAATTTGTCGAGCTCGGCCGCCTCCTCGCCGCTCAGCCGCAAGCCGCGCTTGGTGCGCCGCCACAACACGTCCTCGGCGCTCGTCGCCCATTCTTGCGCCATCAGGTAACGTACCTCCGCTTCGTAAAGATCGGCTCCGAAGCAGCGACCGAGGTCGGCCTCCGATTTGGCGAGCCCAAGCAGCACGCGCGCCTTGGTGCCGTAGAGCCGGGCGAGCCGACGCGCCAGTTTCAGCTCGAGGAAAGGGTAGGAGTCCTTCAGGCGCGAAACCTCTGCCTCGAAGCCGGTCGGCGGGAAATCGCCGCCGGGCAGCGTCGCGCCTGCCGTCCACGACTTTCCCCTGGCGCCGAGCAACGCCTCGATCTTATCGAGCATGTGTTCGGCGAGGCGGCGATAGGTCGTGATCTTGCCGCCGAACGCATTGATCAGCGGCGCGCCGGCATGGTCGTCGACCTTCAATACGTAGTCGCGCGTCGCCTCTTGCGCCTTGTTCGCACCGTCATCGTAGAGCGGGCGCACCGCCGAGTAGGTCCACACGATATCGTCGCGCAATACCGGCTTCGCAAAATACTCGCTCGCGGCATCGCAGAGATACGCCACTTCGGCATCGCTGATGTCGCTTTCAGCCGGGTCGCCCTCGAAATCCTGGTCGGTGGTCCCGATCAGAGTAAAGTCTTCCTCGTATGGAATGGCGAATATGATGCGACCGTCGCGGTTCTGGAAAAGATAGGCGCGGGGGTCGTCAAATTTTTTGGGCACGACGATGTGGCTGCCTTTCACAAGGCGTACATTGTGCACATCTTTCAGTCCCAACGAAGCCGATAGCACGTGATCGACCCAGGGACCGGCAGCATTGACGAGCAGCCGCGCCTTCACCTCCTCGGTCCCGCGGTTCAAAAGGTCCTCGACCGCGATCGACCAATGATCGCCTTCGCGACGCGCACTCGCCACCTTCGCGCGGCTACGAATGATGGCGCCGCGATCGGCTGCATCGCGGGCGTTGAGTACCACCAGGCGGGCGTCGTTCACCCAGCAATCCGAATACTCGAAAGCCTTGGCGAAAAGCGGCTTGAGGGGCATTGCGGCAGCGTCGTGCCGCATGTCCACCGTGCGCGCGGCCGGCAGCAGCTTGCGGCCGCCGATATGGTCGTAGAGGAAAAGGCCGAGCCTTAGCATCCAGGCCGGGCGCAGGCCGTCGGCATGCGGCACCACGAAGCGCATCGGACAGATGATGTGCGGCGCCATGCGCCAGAGCACCTCGCGCTCCATCAAGGACTCGCGCACCAGGCGGAACTTGTAATATTCGAGATAGCGTAGCCCGCCATGGATCAGTTTGGTCGATCCGGAGGACGTGCCGCTCGCGAGATCGTTCATCTCGGCGAGGTAGACAGAGTAGCCGCGGCCAGAGGCGTCGCGCGCGATGCCGCAGCCGTTTATGCCGCCGCCGACAATAAAGATGTCGTGGATCGCCGCTTGATCCAATCGTCCTCCCCGCTCTTTCGCGATGCAGTATTTTCCTGCTTGATCGAAAGCGCGGCGCGATTATTTCGAACCTAGAGCGAATGTCAAACGAAAATCGAGAGGGTCAGCCTCGAGCCGTCAGGACGCTTCTGCCATGGCCGCCATGAAGGCAATCAGCGCGTCTCCTCGATGGTCCTCCCTTTGTGCTATGGTCGATGGCGGCGGGCGAGGCAAGGAGGGGACAATCATGCGCAAAGCAGTCCTGACGGTGCTCTTCGTCGGTCTCTGGTCGTCGGCCTACGCCGAGAGCACCAAGCCGATGGCGATCGAGGTGTTCCCCTTCGAGCTGGAAGACAAGAGCGCCGGCGCGGGTATCGTCGCGCCGGACGACTACGACAAGCGCTACCTGGCCGAGGCGGCGCAGGTCACGAAAGAGATGCTCGCGCAGTCGGGCCGCTACCAGGTCGTAGAAATGTCGACTGTCGACAGTCAACCGGTCGCGCCAGACGGGCTCCGCAATTGCGGGGGCTGCGAAGGCAAGATCGCCAAGGAAGATGGCGCTGCGCTGGCCTTGCTCGGAGTGGTGACGCGCATCAGCCGGACCGAACACACGCTGTTCATCCGCATCCTCGACGTCGACAGCGGCCAGCCCGTCGCCATGGGATTCACCGACCTGCGCATGGGCGCCAACCACGCCTGGCCGCGCTCGGCGAAGTGGGTGATGAAGAACCGGATCCTGCAATAGCCGCGCCGCGCCGCTAGACGATTTTTCCCGGCAGACTGGGGTGCTGCTCCGCGCCAAATGTTTCTGCCGTCGAAACACAACAGCGAATGCCACGCAATCGGGCAGAAACACACAAGGCCGATAATGAAAACCTCAAAAGGCGGCAAAAGCGGCCAGGAGGATGTCATGTCGGTCACTCACGAGATAGCGCGCATCGGCGCTTCACTGGCGAAAGCCGGCTCGGGCGTCCGCGAGTTCGTCCTGCCGAGCTATCACCCGGAGCGGCACTACATGCGCGGCCCAGGCCCCGCCTGCGCGCGGCGCGACAGGAAGATGCCGCAGCGCTCTGCTTCGCAACGCGGCTGACCTGCTTTCCGGTCAGCCGTCTTTCTACTTCTTGCGAGAACGGGCAGCCTTCGTCGACGCGTTCAGCGCCACCGCGGCGCGCACCAGCGCTTTCAGCGCGGCCTCGTCGATCGCCTCGCCTTCGTGGACGTCGATGGCGCGGCGCGTGTTGCCTTCGAGGCTGGAATTGAAGAGGCGCGAGGGATCGTCGAGCGAGGCGCCCTTGGCGAAGGTCATCTTCACGACCGCCTTGTAGGTCTCGCCGGTGCAGATGATCCCGTCATGCGACCAGACCGGAACGCCGCGCCATTTCCACTCCTCGACCACGTCCGGGTCGGCCCCCCTGATGATCTCGCGGATCCTGGCCAGCGTCTCGCCGCGCCAGTCGCCGAGTTCCGCGATCCGCGCATCGATCAGGCGCGAGGGTGACTTACCCGCCGCGCCGTCGTTTGGACCATCGCCGTTCTGCTTCATGGGAATGCTCGCTCCTTCGGGGTCGTTGCGAAATCTCACATCTTCTCGCCGGGCAGCCCGCTGGCCTGCTTCACCCAGTCGGCGAGCTGTGCCTCGTCGAGGCGGTCGTCCTCGTGGATGTCGAGGTAGCGCGTGTCCTGGCTCTTGGAGGGGCCGGGGGGAACCGGCCGCAGCGACGCGCCGCGAAAGAAGGCCACCTTCACGTATTTCGCGAAGCAATGGAAGCTGAGGAACCAGCCTTCGCCTTCGATCCCGTAGAACGGCGAGTTCCATTTCACCGCCTTGGACACGCCAGGGACCGTGCGCGTGACGACCTCGTCGAGACGCCGCCCGACGTCGCGTTTCCAGCCCGGCATGGCGGCGATATAGGCCTGCACGGGCGCGTCGCCGTAGCCCTTGGCGATTTGCGGGTTGCCGCCCGACAACAGCTTCGCAGCGCCTGTTTTCGGCTCTTTCGGTGACTTGTCGGGCATTGCGCGCTCCTGAGCCGCTCAGACAGGGATCGACACCGCCCAGGCAGCGAGCGGCATGGCGATCGACCCGTCGGGCTGTCGCGGCACGGAATTCGGACAGCCGGGCACGCAGGCGCGCCTGCGCCTCGGCGGAGAGGCTGGTGCAATAGCCCGGCGCCGGCCCGGCGCCCAGCGTGAAAGGTCGCCAGAGGTCGTCGAAGTCGCGGAAGACGGCCGTCGTCTCCAGCCGCGTGCAGGTGGCGTCGCCGAGGCCCGCCTCGCGAACGAGATCGAGCAGGCCGTCCGGCGTGCAGAACGGAAAGCGGCGGTCCTCGGCGAGGTCGGCGGCGCCGGGGTCGAGGTCCTTGGCGGCGGTCCAGAAGGCACGGATGAAACTCATGCCGCCGCCAGGATAGTCCCAGACGTAGAAGGCCAGCGTGCCGCCCTTGCGGGTCACCCGCTGCATCTCGGCAAGCGCCTTCGGGCGGTCGGGGACGAAGTTGAGGACCAGGGACGACGCCGCGACGTTGTCGGCTGGCGTCGGGCAAGGGCAGGGCCTCGGCGCTGCCGACCTTGAAGTCTGCGCGATCGTCGGCGACCGCCTGGCGCGCTTTGGCCACGAAGGCCTCGGACTGATCGACGCCGATCACGCTCAGCGGGTCCGTGCGGGCCAGGATGGTCTCCGACAGCGAGCCGGTGCCGCAGCCGACGTCCAGCCAGTCCAGCCCGCGAGCGGGTTCCAGCCAGTCGAGGAAGAGCGGGGCGATCAGCCGGCTCCACCGTCCCATGTAGAGGTCGTAGCTGTCGCCCGCCTGCCATGCGTCGTGACGCGCTGCCTTGCCTGCCATGGCCGTTCCTCCCTTCGCACGAGGACATCATCGACCCGGTCGGACCAAAGGGAAAGCCCGTCGTGGAGGTCCAACGACGGGCTCCGGCCGGGTAGGGTCGCGATCGGCGAGGATCGGACGCCCAGCCCTTGTTCAATGCAAAGCGCCCGGGATGGTTCCCGCTGCGGGAGCGCCGGTTCGGTTGAGAGGACTACCCGCACTGTCCAAATCCTCATTGAGACCTGGTGACGAGACGATCGCGATTGGGGTATAACCGATCGCCGAATGCATCGCCCCTGCATCTGGTTCGGGACAACCAGCCTGGTGATTGGGAAGGAAGCCAACCATGAACAGCGACGCTCTTTCGGCCGTAAAGATTTTCGAAGAGATGTCAAAGAGAGGGGTGTTTTCTCCTGCGACGCATCAGGAGCCCTTCGAGATGCCGACGATGCTCAGGTCGGTCCCGACGTTCACAACGTACAGCACACCAGCGACGCCAGTGAATATGGGGACCAACGATGCCCGATTGGAAGAGCGTTCTCCAGGAGATCGCGGTTGAGCAGGCTAAACAGACGGAGTCGGCGTTCGACCGTGTCCGTCGCAGATATCTGAAATCCCTGAGGGATCACACGAAGCGCAATGCTATCGCCTACTCTTCTGGCTTCCTCACGAAGCCACGACTAGAGGGCATCGAGATCACGGACGACGACAAGAACGGCTTCATGCTGTGCATCCATGAGCTCGATCGTACCAACGGCCTCGACCTGATCCTGCACACGCCTGGGGGCAGCATCGCTGCGACAGAGTCTCTCGTTGCCTATCTGCGTGAAATGTTCGGAAATGATATCCGCGCAGTCGTGCCTCAGATCGCCATGTCCGCCGGCACGATGATCGCGTGCTCTTGTTCCTCGATCGTCATGGGAAAGCATTCAAGCCTCGGTCCGGTAGACCCACACTTCAGCGGCATCCCCGCCGTTGGAGTTCTCGAAGAGATTAAGCGTGCTCATCAGGAGATCGTGAACGATCCGACGATGATCCCAATCTGGCAACCGATACTCGGTCGACTGACGCCCTCGTTCGTGCAGCAATGTCATTGGGCGGTCGAGCGATCAAAAACATTCGTCGAAGAGTCACTCAGGGTAAACATGTTTCGGGGGATGCGACAAACGCAGCGAGGCAACGCCCCTGTGAGGGTTCGCGAGAAACTGACGGACCTCAGCCAGAACAAGGGTCACGACCGGCATTTCCAGATGAAGGAATGTGCAGCGATGGGGCTCAAGGTCGTCGCGCTTGAAGCCGATGCCGCTCTGCAAGACCTGATCCTGACCATCCATCACTGCTATATGCACACATTGGCAAATACAGGCGCCTTCAAGATCATCGAGAACCACGAAGGCAAGGCCATGGTCCGCCAGCAGCAACAGCAATTGGCTCTGGTGTAGGCTCCTACCTAGCTCCAACACTAGCAACGCTTCATTAAGGTTAGCTGATCCTTAAGGAAGCCCTGCGATGCTGCGGCGCATGGCGCAAGACGACGACGGCGGGGCCGAAGCGAAGGGCAAGGGGAGCGACGCGGGCGCACGGCGCCAGCGGCGGGCGGCCGAGGCCGAGCATCGGCGGCTGGCGGACGTGCTGGAATCGCTGCCGGCCGGCGTCATCATCTACGACCGCGACGACCGCTTCGTGCTCGCCAACCGGCGGCTCAAGGATTCGCTGCCGGCGCTGGCGCCCGCCTACCGGCCCGGCGCGACGTTCCGCGAGGCGGTCGAGCTCGGGCGCGCCCACGGCTATTTCAGGAATAGCGGCGACACCACCGTCGACGGGCTCTACGACAGCGACCCCGATGCCTGGCTCGACGCCTATCTCAGGCGGCACGCGCTGCGCCACGCCACCTACGAGCGGCGCAACCCCGATGGGCGCTGGTTCCGCGCCTACGACACGCGGGCCGCCGACGGCACCTGGATCGGCGTGCGGGTCGACATCACCGACCTCAAGGACCGCGAGCGGGCGCTGCGCCGGTCGATGCAGCAGATCGACCTCTACCGGCACGTGCTCGACGAGCTGCCGGTGGCCATCCACATCAAGGACGAGGAGCTCAAGCTCGAATACGTGAACAAGACCTGGTCGGCGATGACCGGCATCGGCAAGGACGATGCGGTCGGGCGGACCGACGCAGCCCTGTTTTCAGGCGGCGAGGCGGTGGGTTTCACCGAAGCCGACCGGACGGTCGGCAGGACCGGGCTCGGGCTGGAGACCGAGGAGGCGGTAACCCACCGCGACGGCAGCCGGCGCCAGCTGATGACGCGCAAGGGCCGGCTGGTGGCGATCGACGGCTCGGTGCACCTGTTCGGCTCCAGCACCGACATCACCGAGCTCAAGGCGCGCGAGCAGGAGCTGAGGGAGGCGCAGCAGCGGGCGGAGCTGGCCGACCGCGCCAAGTCGGAGTTCCTGGCCAATATGAGCCACGAGATCCGCACGCCGATGAACGGCGTGCTCGGCATGGCCGAGCTGCTCGCCAAGTCCGAGCTCGATCCCAAGCAGCGAGCCTTCACCGACATCATCGTCAAGTCGGGGAACGCGCTGCTCACCATCATCAACGACATCCTCGACTTCTCGAAGATCGATGCGGGCCAGCTCGCGCTCGACCCGGCGCCGTTCAACCTGCCGGAGGCGATCGAGGACGTGGCGACGCTGATCTCCGCCAGGGCCAAGGAGAAGGACCTGGAGCTGATCGTGCGCGTGGCGCCGACGATCGCCGAGGACTATGTGGGCGATGTCGGCCGCATCCGGCAGATCATCACCAATTTGCTCGGCAACGCGGTCAAGTTCACCGACACCGGCCATGTGCTGGTCGACGTCAGCGGCATCGGCCGGGAAGGCCGCACGCGGCTGACGATCGTCGTCAGGGACACCGGCATCGGCATCCCGGCCGACCGGCTCGACCAGGTGTTCGAGAAGTTCAGCCAGATCGACGCCTCGTCGACCCGCCGCCACGAGGGCACCGGGCTCGGGCTGGCGATCACCGCCCGGCTGGTGGCCCTGATGGGCGGCGAGATCAAGGCCGAGAGCGTCGAAGGCCGCGGCTCGGCCTTCACCTTCAGCGTCGAGCTGCAGCATGCGGACGAGCGCACCAGGCGGCGGACGGCGCCGCTCGACGTGACCGGCGCCAGGGTGCTGGTGATCGACGACAACACGGTCAACCGGTCCATCCTGGCCGAGCAGATGGCTGCCTGGCGCTTCGATTCGCTGCGCAACGGCGACCGGTCGCGAGGGGCTGGCCGTGCTGCGGGCGGCGGCGCGCTTCGGCATCCCGGTCGATGCGGTGGTGCTCGACTACCAGATGCCCGAGATGAACGGTGCCGACGTGGCGCGGGCGATCCGCGCCGAGGCCGGCATCGCCGAGACGCCGATCATCATGCTCACCTCGGTCGACCAGTCGCTTTCGCAGTCGAATGCGACGGCGGTGGCCGTCGAGGCGCACCTGATCAAGCCGGCGCGCTCTGCCGTACTCCTCGAGGCGCTGGTCGCCGCCATCCAGAAGCGCCGCGCCGCCTTCACGCCGGGCGCCGCGCAGGCCATGCCGCCGGCGCCGTCGCGCATGGAGCGACGGCCGGCCGAGGCGCCTGCCGCGGGCCGCGTCGCAGGCGCATCTTCGACCGCCATCGACGTGCTGGTGGCGGAGGACAACGAGGTGAACCAGCTGGTCTTCCGGCAGATCCTCGGCGAAACCGGGCTGCGCTTCGAGATCGTCGCCAACGGGCGGCGTGCGGTGGAAACCTTCTCGGCCCGCCGGCCGAGGCTGATCCTGATGGACGTCTCGATGCCCGAAATGAGCGGCCTCGAGGCGACGGCGGCCATCCGCGCGGCCGAGGCGGGTTCCGGACGGCGGGTGCCGATCGTCGGGGTGACGGCGCATGCGCTCAAGGGCGACCGCGAGCGTTGCCTGGCGGCCGGCATGGACGATTATCTGCCCAAGCCGATCAGCCCGCGGGCGCTGACGGAAAAAATCGACCGCTGGATGGAATCGACCGCCAGCGAGGCCAATCGCGCCTGACCGGCACGCCGGAAGACGCCGGCTTCGGCGGAGTCCGGCCCGCATGCTTAGCCGGCTCGCGAGCACGAACGGCACGGCCGACAGCAATCCCTGCCAAAACCTTAACGAGCTCGACACAAAACTGTCATCCAGCTGTTACATTCGCCCTTTATGGCCTCTCGCGGGCGCTGGAAAAAAGGCGTCGTGACCATATCCGTACAGGAGCAGGCCATATGAAACGAATTCTCCTCGCGTCGTCGGCTGCGGCCGTCGCGCTGGCCGTATCGGCCGGCGCCGCCGCCGCCCGCGACCAGATCCAGATCGTCGGTTCGTCGACGGTGTTCCCCTTCACCACGGCGGTGGCCGAGAAGCTCGGCCAGGGCGGCCAGTTCAAGGCGCCGGTCGTCGAGTTCGACCGGCACCGGCGGCGGCATCAAGCTGTTCTGCGGCGGCGTCGGCGAGAGCACGCCCGACTTCGCCAATGCCTCGCGGCCGATCAAGGACAGCGAGCTGGAGACCTGCAAGGCCGCCGGCGTGACCCCGGTCGAGATCAAGATCGGCTTCGACGGCATCGTGCTCGCCAACTCCAAGGCCGGCGCGCAGGCCGACCTGACGAAGGAAGAGATCTTCAAGGCGCTGGCCAAGAACGTCGTCGTCGACGGCAAGGTCGTGCCCAACCCCTATGTCAACTGGTCCGACATCGACGCCTCGCTGCCCGCCTCGAAGATCGAGGTGCTTGGCCCGCCGCCGACCTCCGGCACGCGCGACGCCTTCGTCGAGCTGGTGATGGTCGAGGCCTGCCCGGAAGAGGTGAAGGCGGCCAACGAGAAGGCCTGTGCGGAGATCCGCGAGGACGGCGCCTATGTCGAGGCCGGCGAGAACGACAATCTGATCGTGCAGAAGCTGGAAGCCAACCCGACCGCCTTCGGCATCTTCGGCTTCTCCTTCCTCGACCAGAACGCCGACAAGCTGCAGGGCCACAAGGTCGACGGCGTCGAGCCGACCTTCGAGAACATCGCGTCGGGCGACTACAAGGTGTCCCGCTCGCTGTTCATCTACGCCAAGAAGGAGCATGTCGGGGTGATCCCGGGCATGGAGGAGTTCATCGCCGAGTACACCTCCGACGGCGCCTGGGGCCCCGAGGGCTATCTTGCCGACAAGGGCCTGATCCCGCTGCCGGACGACGAGCGCGCCAAGTCGGCGGAGAGCGCCAAGGCGCTGAAGGGCATGGGCTCCTGAGCCAACAGCCATCGTGACGCGTGCCCGGGCGATCTGACGCCCGGGCACGCATCCTCTGTTTCGCGGAGCGTTCCTTGGTCGGCTATCTCCTCCTTGCGCTTGCCGTGATCTTCGTCGGAGCCTATGCGCTCGGCCGGTCGCGGGCGCGCGCGGTGGTCGACGGCCGGACGTCGCCGGCTGCATTCGCTCCCCGGCCAGCACGGCATGTACCTGGCGCTCGTCGCCACGCTGCCGGCGCTGCTGGCCGTGCTGATCTGGGGCATCGCCACGCCGTCGGTCGAGAACGGCATCGTCGAGAGCCGCTTCGCGACGGAGATGTCGCAGCTGCAGGGACCGCAAGTGCAGGCCTTCATCCGCGATGCCCGCGCGATTGCTTTCGGCGGCGTCGTCGGCTTCGCCGATGCCTCCAAGGAGGCCGCCGCAACGCTCTACCGGTCGCTGCACGCCACCAGCAGCTGGGTCATCGTGCTGATCGTCGCCGCGCTCGTGGCGACGGGGGTGGCAGCCGGCTACCGCCGCATCGCCGCGCCGTTCCGGGCCCGGCACGTGGTCGAGCGCATCCTGATGGTGTTCCTGATCGCCTGCTCGGCGGTGGCCATCCTGACGACCGCCGGCATCGTGCTGTCGCTGATCTTCGAATCGCTGCGCTTCTTCAGCCAGGTGCCGATCTACAAGTTCCTGTTCGGCCTGCATTGGAGCCCGCAGAGCGCGTTCACCGGCGCCGGCGCCGCGCCGGGCGAGGTCAATCCCGACATCTTCGGCGCCGTGCCGCTGTTTGCCGGCACGCTGCTGATCACGCTGATCGCCATGCTGGTGGCGGCACCGCTCGGCCTGTTGTCGGCGATCTACCTGTCCGACTACGCCTCGCCCAGGGTGCGCGCCGTCGCCAAGCCGGTGCTCGAGATCCTCGCCGGCATTCCGACGGTGGTCTACGGCTTCTTCGCGGCGCTGACGGTGGCGCCGTTCTTCCGCGGCATCGGCGAGAGCCTGGGCCTCGGCGTGGCGTCGGAATTGGCGCTGGCGGCCGGCATCGTCATGGGCATCATGATCATCCCGTTCGTCTCCTCGCTGTCGGACGACGTCATCAACGCGGTGCCGCAAGTCGCTGCGCGACGGCTCGGCCGGGCTCGGCGCCACCAAGTCGGAGACCATCCGCAAGGTGGTGCTGCCGGCGGCCCTGCCGGGCATCGTCTCGGCGCTGCTCCTGGCGGTCAGCCGGGCGATCGGCGAGACGATGATCGTCGTCATGGCGGCCGGCCTGGCGGCCAACCTCACCATCAACCCGCTGGAGGCGGTCACCACCGTCACCGTGCAGATCGTGACCCTGCTGGTCGGCGACCAGGAATTCGACAGCGCCAAGACGCTGGCGGCCTTCGCGCTCGGCCTCGTGCTCTTCGTCATCACCCTGACGCTCAACATCATCGCGCTGCGCGTCGTGAAGAAGTACCGGGAACAGTATGACTGACATCGTGTCGAGCCCCGTTGCGGCGCCGGCGGGCGCCAGCAATCTGCACACCGGCGAGGCGGCGAAGCGCCGGCTCAGGGCCCGCTACGCGGCCGAACGGCGGTTCAAGTGGTTCGGCGCTGGCGCCATCGCGGTGTCGGCGATCTTCCTGGTGGTGCTGCTGTCGACCATCGTACGCGAGGCGCTGCCGGCCTTCACCATGAGCACGCTGACGCTGCCGGTGGACCTCTCGGCGGCGAAGGTCGATCCGGCGGACCCGGCATCGTCGGCCTGGGACACCATCGTCCAGGAGGCGCTGCTCGCCAAGTTTCCCGAAGCGAAGAGCCGGCAGGAGCGGCGGCTGGCGCGCGGGCTGATCTCCACCGGCTCCGGCACGCTGTTGCGCGGCGCCGTCATGAAAGGCGGCGCTGACGCCGGGCGGCACCGTCGACTTTGCCGTGCCGCTCGACGACTTCGCCGACCTCTACGTCAAGGGCCAGATCGCCGCCAAGGGCTCCGTCGCGCCGATCCCCGGCACGGTGACGCCGTCGGCAGCGACGGGCGACGTCGAGCTGCGCTTCAGCGACGACAGCGTGCTGACGATCGCCAGCGGCAGCGGCGCGACGAGCGGCGACAACGGCGCCGTGGCGCTCACCAGCGGCGCCGCCTCGCTGCTGGTCGGCATCGACGGCGGCGTGGTCAAGCTCGCCGAGGTGGCGCCGGACGGCGCCGGGGCGATCGCCAAGGGCACCGTGCTGCAGCCGCTGGAGGGCACCGCACCGGCGGCGGCCGGGGCAGCGACGCTGAGGGTGATCGACACGCCCGAAGGGTCGCGCAAGCTCTCCGACAAGGAGATCGTCTGGCTCGACCAGCTGAAGGCCGACGGGTTGGTGGAAAGCCGGCTCAACTCGATCTTCTTCTTCACCGGCGCCAGCCGCGAGCCGGAGCTCGCCGGCGTCTGGGGCGCGGTCGTCGGCTCCTTCCTGACGATGATCGTGACGCTTTCGCTCTCCTTCCCGATCGGCGTTGCCGCGGCGCTCTACCTGGAGGAGTTCGCCAAGAAGAACCGCTGGACCACCCTCATCGAGGTCAACATCAACAACCTCGCGGCGGTGCCGTCGATCGTCTTCGGCCTGCTCGGGCTCGCCGTATTCCTCAACTTCTTCGGCCTGCCGCGCTCGGCGCCGCTGGTCGGCGGCATGGTGCTGTCGCTGATGACGCTGCCCATCATCATCATCGCCTCGCGCGCCGCGCTGAGGGCGGTGCCGCCGTCAATCCGCGAGGCGGCGCTGGGCATCGGCGCCTCCAAGGTGCAGACGGTGTTCCACCACGTGCTGCCGCTGGCGATGCCGGGCATCATGACCGGCACCATCCTCGGCATGGCGCATGCGCTCGGCGAGACGGCGCCGCTCTTGATGATCGGCATGGTGGCGTTCATCGTCGACGTGCCCGGCGGCTTCACCGACCCGGCCACCATTTTGCCGGTTCAGATCTTCATGTGGGCCGATTTCCCCGAGGCGGGCTTCCAGCAGAAGACCTCGGCGGCGATCCTCATCCTGCTGGCGTTCCTCATCCTGATGAACGCCGTGGCCGTCATCGTGCGCAAGCGTTTCGAGCGCCGCTGGTAGAGGGACGAAAAGGACATGAACATGCTGACGGAGCTCGCCGTGGAGAAGGCGCTGAAGCAGGACGCCGGACCATGCCGTGAAGATGCGCGGCCAGAAGGTGACGGTGCACTACGGCGACAAGCAGGCGCTCTACGACATCAATTTGGACGTCCGCGAGAACCAGGTGACGGCGCTGATCGGCCCCTCCGGCTGCGGCAAGTCGACCTTCCTGCGCTGCCTCAACCGGATGAACGACACCATCGACATCGCCCGCGTCGGCGGCAAGATCACGCTGGACGGCGGCGACATCTACGACAAGTCCATCGACGTGGTCGAGTTGCGCGCCCGCGTCGGCATGGTGTTCCAGAAGCCCAACCCGTTCCCCAAGTCGATCTACGAGAACGTCGCCTACGGGCCGCGCATCCACGGCCTGGCCGGCGGCAAGGCCGACATGGACGGCATCGTCGAGTCGAGCCTCAAGAAGGCCGCGCTGTGGAACGAGGTCAAGGAGCGGCTGCACGAGCCGGGGACCGGCCTTTCCGGCGGGCAGCAGCAGCGCCTGTGCATCGCCCGCGCCATCGCCGTCAGCCCGGAGGTGATCCTGATGGACGAGCCCTGCTCGGCGCTCGACCCGATCGCCACCGCCAAGGTGGAGGAGCTGATCGACGAGCTCAGGCAGAACTACACCATCGTCATCGTCACCCATTCCATGCAGCAGGCGGCGCGGGTGTCGCAACGCACGGCGATGTTCCATCTCGGCTATCTGGTCGAGGAGGGGGCGACGGAGAAGATGTTCACCAGCCCCGACGACAAGCGCACCCAGGACTACATCACCGGCCGCTTCGGCTGAGGCCGTCCACGGCGCTCCGGCAAAACGAAGACGAGGAGAGAGCGATGCGCGAGCACACCGTTGCGTCCTTCGACGAGGACCTCGACCATTTGGATCGGCTGATCCGCGAGATGGGCGACCTGGCCGGCAGCATGGTGCAGGCGGCGACGCGGTCGCTGACCCAGGCCGACAATGCGCTGGCCCAGCGCGTGATCTCCGACGACACGCTGATGGACGCCAGGCAGCGCGAGCTGGACGACCGGGCGATCACGCTGATCGCCAAGCGCCAGCCGATGGCGCAGGACCTGCGGGCCGTGCTCGGCTCGATCCGCATGGCGGCCGACCTCGAGCGGATCGGCGACCTCGCCAAGAACATCGCCAAGCGGGTGGGGGCGGTCGGGCAGCCGACGACGCCGCGCAACCTCTCGCATTCCATCGAGACCATGGCCGCCCTGGTGCTGGTCCAGGTCAAGGGGGTGGTCGACCACACCGTCGGTCACGACGCGGAGGGGCTGAAGACGCTGCGCGCCGAAGACGAGCAGATCGACATCCAGTACACCGCCGCGTTCCGCGAGCTGCTCACCTACATGATGGAGGACCCGCGCAACATCACCGCCTGCACGCACCTCCTGTTCTGTGCCAAGAACCTGGAGCGGATCGGCGACCACGTGACCAACATCGCCGAGAACGCGTATTATGTGATGACCGGAACGCAGCTGCCGCAGCATCGGCCGAAGCTCGACGAGACGGCGATTACCGCGCTGGCCGAATAGGAAGGTTCGATGATCGCACCGAAGATCATGGTGGTGGAGGACGAGGAGCCGCTATCGGTGCTCTTGCGCTACAACCTGGAGGCCGAAGGCTACCAGGTCGAGGTGGTGGGGCGTGGCGACGAGGCGGAAGTGCGGCTGCAGGAGAACGTCCCCGACCTTCTGGTGCTCGACTGGATGGTGCCGGCGGTCTCCGGCATCGAGCTTTGCCGCAGGCTGCGGATGCGGCCGGAGACCGAGCGGCTGCCGATCATCATGCTCACCGCCCGCGGCGAGGAAAGCGACCGGGTGCGCGGCCTGGCGACAGGCGCCGACGACTATCTGGTGAAGCCCTTCTCGACCCCCGAATTCATCGCCCGGGTGCGGGCGCTGCTGCGCCGCGCCAAGCCGGAGGTGCTGTCCAGCGTGCTCAAGGTGGGCGACGTCGTCCTCGACCGCGAGGCGCACCGCGTCTACCGGCGCAAGAGCGAGATCCGCCTCGGGCCGACCGAGTTCCGCCTGCTCGAATTCATGATGCAGCATCCCGGCCGGGTGTTCTCGCGCAGCCAGCTGCTCGACAATGTATGGGGCGAGACGATCTACATCGACGAGCGGACGGTCGACGTGCATGTCGGGCGGCTGCGCAAGGCCGTCAACAACGGCAAGATGCCCGACGTCATCCGCACCATCCGCGGCGCCGGCTACGCCATCCGCGAGGCGTAGCTCAGCTTCCAGCCGAGGCGCCCGGCGCCAGCACCTCGTCGTCCACGAAGGTCAGCGCGCGCATCGCTGCGCCGTCGCGGATCAGCGGCATCTCGTCGGGCTCGACCGCGAAGGACAGCGCGCCCGAGTGCTCGCCGCCCGCAGTGCGGGCGATCGCCGCGGCGAGCGCCGGCTCGATGAGGTCGAAGGCGAGCGCGCCGCGGCCGACCAGCGCCACCGGCGCCGGGTCGATCAGCGCGAACAGGCTGCCCAGGCCGAAGCCGAGCGCCTCGCCGGCAAGGCGGAAGGCGGCGCGCTCGGGGCCGTCGGCGGCACGGGCGCGCTCAGCGAGCGCCGCCATCTCGTCGTCGCCGATGTCGGCCACCGGCTCGGCATCGTCGGGCAGCAGGCCGGCGCCGCGCCAGATCGCATAGCTGCCCGCGTAGGCCTCCACGCAGCCGCGCCGCCCACAGCGGCAGAGCGCCCCGTCGGGCCGATGCACCATGTGCCCGAACTCGCAGCCCGACGATTGCGTGCCACCGAAGAGCTCGCCCTTCAGCACCAGGCCCATTCCGATGCCGTGCGACAAGAGGATGGCGATGAAGTCCTCGCGGTAGCGCTCAGGCTGCTTCCAGCGCAGCGCCACCGCGATCATGCTGCAGTCGTTCTCGACCGCCGTGGGCACGCCGAAGGCGTCCTCCAGGATGCGGGCGAAGGGGATGTCCGCCTCGCGGGCGATCGGCGACCACAGCATGCGGCGGGCCGCTGCGTCGGTCGTGCCCTGGACGGCGACGACGATGCGGGCGAGCGGGGCGGCATCGGCCGGCCGGCGCTCGACGAGCCGAGCGACCATGGCGATCATGGCGTCGACCAGCTCCGCCGTCGGCACGGTCTTGGTCGGCAGCCGCCGGTGCTCTTCCTGCTTAACTTCGCCCGCATAGTCGACGAGCGCCGCCGTCAGATGGTTCAGCGACAGGACGACCGTCATCACCGTCGCCGCCAGCGGGTCGAGGCCGAGGCCCACTTGCGGGCGTCCGCGGCGGGCGGTCGGCAGGTCGCCGCCCCGCGTTTCGGTGAGCACGCCCTCCGAGATCAGGTCGGCGGAGATCGCCGAGATCGTCGAATGGCTGAGCCCGGTCGTCGCGACGAGGTCGGTGCGCGAGACCAGCCCGGCCCGCCGCACCGCGGCGATGAGCATCGCCCGGTTGCGCCGACGCAGATCGTCGTGCCGGAAACCCGCGGTCATGCCAGACTGTCCTCCCGGCTCGACATTGACACGCCGGCCGGGCTGAGTCATCGATTTTTCCGGGAGCCGAAAAAAAGCAGGCCGGAGCCTGGCAGGGGCGCTGCGTTTTCTTTCCAACCCCGCGAGCCTATAATCGGCGGGGGGCAGGCCTTCATGGACCGCAAGCTATCCGCCATCCTCGCCGCCGACGTCGTGGGCTATTCGGCCCTGATGGAGCGCGACGAGACGGGCACGTTCGAGACGCTGCTCGGCGAGCGCAAGCGGCTGATCGAGCCGGCGATCGAACGGCACCATGGCCGCATCTTCAAGCTGATGGGCGACGGGCTGCTCGCCGAGTTCGGCAGCGTCGTCGACGCCGTCGAGTGCGCGGTCTCGATGCAGCGTGGCCTGGCCGAACGGAACGCCGGCGTCGCCAAGGAGGCGAGGATCGAGCTCAGGATCGGCATCAACCTCGGCGAGGTGATCGTCGACGGCGACGACCGCTACGGCGAAGGCGTCAACGTGGCGGCCCGGCTGGAGCAGCTGGCGGAGCCGGGCGGCATCTGCGTCTCTGCCAAGGTGGCGCGGGAGGTCGAGAAGACGCTGGCTTTCGGCTTCGAGTTGCTCGGCGAGCAGCGCGTCAAGAACCTGGCGCAGCCGGTCGAGGCCTATCGCGTCGTGCTGGGGCCCAAGGAGGCCGGGCTTGCCAGGGTTGTCGGCCGCAAGGCGCGCTCCCGGCCACGCCTGGCGGCCGCCGCAGCGCTTCTGGTGCTGGTGGCGCTGGGGCTCGGGGCGGCCTGGTGGCGTCCTTGGGCCGGCGCCGAGCGCGCGCCGCCGGCAGCGAGCGCGGCGGCCGACGCGAGGCCGTCGCTGGTCGTGCTGCCGTTCGACAATCTCAGCGACGACAAGGCCCAGGGCTATCTGGCCGACGGGTTCACCGAGGACCTGACGACCGAGCTGGCGCGCATTCCCGGCCTGTTCGTCGTGTCGCGCAATGCCGCCTTCGCCTACAAGGACAAGGAAACGCCGCCGACGGCGATCGCCTCGGAGCTCGGCGTGCGCTATTTGCTCGAAGGCTCCTTCAGGCGCGTCGGCGACGTCATGCGCATCAACGCCCAGCTCATCGACGGCTCGACTGCGGGCCATGTCTGGGCGAACCGCTTCGACGGCCGCTGGTCGGAGATCTTCACGTTGCAGGACAAGGTGGTGGGCAGCATCGCCGACACGCTCGAGCTGCGCCTGGTCGGGGACGCGGCCAATTCCGTTCCGGACGGCGGCACCAACAACACCGCTGCCTACGAGGTGCTGTTGAGGGGGCTTGAGATCTACAACCGGCCGAACACGCCCGAGGAGTTCGCCCAGGCGTTCCGGCTGTTCCAGGACGCGCTGAGGTTGGACCCGAATTTTGGCCGCGCGGCGGCCCATCTCGCCTGGGCCTACTGGGACCTCGACGCGCCGCGCTCGAAGGCGCTCGGCATGTCGGACGATGCCGCGGCGACCGGGTTTGCTGCGGCACTGGAAAGTGCGTCGCGCAACCCATCGGCGCCCTACTACCAGCTCAAGTCGGACCTGCTCCTCAGGGAGCACAGGTCCGACGAATTCGATCACGCTGCTGCCCAAGGCGATCGCCATCAACCCGAGCGACCCGTGGAACTATGTCGGGCTGGCCCATGCCTTGAACTTCAACGGACAGCCGCAAGAGGCGCGGGAATACCTGGACGCGGCGCTTCGCGTCGATCCGGATCCCGGCTGGGAAGGGTTCCGCCTCTACCAGGTCGGCCTCTCCCTGTTTACCGAGGGTCGTTTCGAGGAGGCGATTGCCGTGCTCGAGAAAATCGACCTGGAATCGCCCGACCCGTGGGCGAAGTTCTACGCCGTGCAGGTGCTCATCGCGGCGCATGGCCAGCTCGGCCACGCCGAGCGCGCGGCAAGCTACGAGACGATGTTCGGCAAGATGCTCGCCGAGCGGGGATGGGAGCCGCCGAACCAGCTGATCTCCCAGCAGTTCTTCGTCTTCAAGCGAAATGCGGACATCGATCGCCTGCTGGGCGGGCTCAGCAAGGCCGGCGTGCCCGATCTGCCGTCCGGCCTCGGCCTCGACGAGGCCGAGCGGCTGAGCGGCGACGAGATTCGCTCCGAGCTGTTCGGAAAGTCGCTGAGCGGTCAGATGGTGCGGCCCAAGGTCGAGCCGTTTCGCCTGACCATCGCCGAGGACGGCACGATCGGCGCCAAGCCCGGCGAGGTGGCCGCGGCGGCCTGGGTTCAGGGCAACTTCATGCGCAAGGCTTCCGCCGAGCAGCTCACCGTCTGCGGCGCGGTTTTCCGCAACCCGTCGGGCACGGCGGCGGCCCAGAACGAATACGTCATGGTCAACCGATGGGACCGCATGGAGTTCTCGGTCGAGGACAAGACGGCTTCACCATGAAAAAACCCTCCTCGGAAGGGGCCTTACCGAGGAGGGCTGGAGCATGTGCGAAAGATCGCACAGGTCTCGTGGGTCAGAAGACGTTGGGGGTCGTCTTCACCAAATCGTCTGCGGCCACCATGCGGACCGGCTTGTCGGCGCGACCGTTGGCCTTGGCGATGGCCGAAAGGCAAGCTTCGCTCTCCGCGCCCCATGCCTGGCCGTCGCAATTGCGGTCGACGCCCGACTGGGGCACCACGCGGTCCGCCTTGCCGGCGTCGCCGGCAGCGGCAATCTTGGCCGGGGCGCCCGGCACCGGAAGTCCGGCGCTCGACGCCGGCATCATCAGCGCCATCGACACGAATCCCGCCGACACCAGCATGGCGAACATCACCATGGGATGGTCGCTGCTGCGCTGGCGAAGCGCCAAGCGGCCAATCCGCTCGCGCGGCTGGAACTGCGTGTCGAAATCGGTGTCTCTCCCGGACATGGTCTTAACCCTCGTGTTCTCGTTGTCCGGACACTAGGGTGGCTTTGTTTCTGCCCGATGTTACGAGCTTTTGTTTCTGTAACGGTCATGAAACAAACTAAACAGTCAAAATCGGGCATTTGCAAGCAACAAACGGCTGGGCTGGCCGAGTTGAGGGTCGGCTACCCCGAAAGAGGTAGGCAGATGGGCCTGCGCCGGCCCGAGGGGACGGCCCCCTCACCCGGCCTCCGCTTCGCTCCGGCCACCCGCTCCCCGGCGGGGAGAGGAGGGCGCGAAATCGCGGTGGTTGGCGTGGCGAAGGCAGCGCGGCGCGCATGCCAGGCAGAAGGTACCGCTTCTCCTCTCGCCGCCGGGGAGAGGTCGGCGCGGGCGTGAGCCCGCGACGGGTGAGGGGCATTGGCGCGGGCTGGACCAGGCATGGGCACTCCCCACCCGGCATCCTGGAGACTAGAGCATTTTGCAGCCAAGTGGAATCACTTGGCGTCGCACAAATGCGGCTAAAACAAAGAGATAGAGCAGGTCGCCGTTTCAACGAAACGGTGAACTGTTCTAGGCGGCGTAGCCGATGATGCCCTTGATCTCCAGGAAGTCGTGGATCGCCCAGTCGGCATATTCGCGGCCGTTGCCCGACTGCTTGTAGCCGCCGAACGGCGCGAAGGTGTCCCAGTCCGGATAGTTGATGCTCACCTGGCCGGCGCGCAGCCTGGCCGCGACGCGGCGGGCATTGGTGAGGTCGCCCGACTGGACGTAGCCGGCGAGGCCATAGACCGTGTCGTTGGCGATCCGCACGGCGTCCTCTTCGTCGGCATAGGACAACACCGACAGGACGGGCCCGAAGATCTCCTCGCGGGCAATGGTCATCGAGGGATCGACATGGCCGAAGACGGTCGGGCGGATGAAGTAGCCGCGGTTCAGGCCCTCCGGCCGGCCAGGCCCGCCGGTGACCAGCGTGGCGCCCTCGGCGATGCCCGAACTCGATCAGGCGCTGGATCTTGTCGTACTGGATGCGGCTCACCACCGGCCCCAGCTGCGTCTCCTCCGAGCGCGGGTTGCCGACCTTGAAGCCCTCGGCGGCGCGCTTGGCGATGTCGAGCGCCTCGTCGTGGCGGTCGGCCGGAACCAGCATGCGGGTTGGGGCGTCGCAGGATTGGCCGCTGTTGCCGAAGCAGCCCTCCACGCCCTTGCGCACGGCGGTGGCGAAATCCGCGTCGGGCAGGATGATGTTGGGCGACTTGCCGCCGAGCTCCTGGGCGACCCGCTTGACCGTCTCGGCGGCCGTCCTGGCGACGATGATGCCGGCGCGGGTCGAGCCGGTGAACGACACCATGTCGACGTCCGGATGCCCGGCCATGACCTGGCCGACGTCCGGACCGGTGCCGTTGACGAGGTTGAAGACGCCCTTGGGGGCGCCGGCGGCGTGCATCACCTCGGCGAAGAGGATGCCGCTGATCGGCGCGATCTCGCTCGGCTTCAGCACCATGGTGCAGCCGGCGGCAAGTGCCGGCGCCACCTTGCAGACGATCTGGTTGAGCGGCCAGTTCCAGGGGGTGATCAGGGCGGCGACGCCGACGGGCTCCTTGACCACCATGGTGCCGCCGCGCAACTCCTCGAAGGAATAGTCCTCCAGAGCCTTGATCGCCGCCTCCATGTGGGCGCGTCCGGCCCAGGCCTGGGCGTCGCGCGCCCAGCCGATCGGCGCCCCCATCTCCTGCGAGACGGCCTGGGCGATGTCCTCGAAGCGGGCGTTGTAGGCGTCGAGGATGCGGTTCAGCAGGGCGAGCCGGTCCGCCTTGGACACCTGCGAAAAGGCCGGGAAGGCGGCCTTGGCGGCGGCGACGGCGCGGTCCACGTCGGCTGCCGAGCCGAGCGAGATCGCCGTGTAGGCCTCCTCCGTCGACGGGTCGATCACTTCGAGCGTCGCCGGCACGACCGGGTCGACCCACTGGCCGTCGATGTAGAAGCGAAGGTGGTTGTCGGGCATGTCTTTCCTCTCCGGCCTCGATGGAAGGCTCACCCTAGGGGGTTTCGCGGCAGCGGCAAGGCCTTGCGGCAGCGGATCGTTCGGCCAGAGGGCGGCGGTCAGGCCTTCAGCACGTCGGAATAACCGGGGTGGCGGCGGAACTCCATGGCGACGTAGCGGCAGAGCGGCGTGACCTTCAGCCCTTCCTTGCGGGCGTCGTCGACCAGGCGGGCGACGAGCCGCGCCGCCAGGCCGCGGCCGCGGTGGCGCGGCGGCACCCAGCTGTGATCGGCGACGATGTGGCCGGGGCCGCTGTCGACGAAGGTCAGCTCGGCGGAATCGCCGTCCGGCAGCGGCATCACGTAGCGGCCGCGATGGCCGCGGCGTTCGAGGCGGATCGCCTCGTCCGGCCCGCTCATGGCTGTGGCCGCTTCAAGACGTCGGCCCATTCGGGATGGCGGCGGAACTGCGCCTGGGCGAACGGACAGAGCGGGATCACCGTCTTGCCGTCGGCGCGCGCGTCGGCCACGGCGCGCGCCACCAGCTTCAGGCCGGCGCCCTGGCCGCGGAAGGCGTCGGGAACGTCGGTGTGGTCGATGATGATCTGGTGGGCGCCGACCTTGGTGAAGGACAGCTCGGCCGCCTCGCCGCCCGGTCCCTTCAGCACGTAGCGGCCCTTGCTGTCGGTGTCATGTCGTTCGATCGGCGGTGCCGGCTGCTCGTCCATGTCCCGTCATGCCTCCTCGGTTCGCGGCCTCGCCAGGGCGGCCAGGAAGGCCGCCGCGGCGTCGACCTCGGACGGCCTGAGCTCATGGCCGCCATCGTGCCATGCCAGCTCGACCTTTGCACCCGCCGCCTGCAGCGCCTTTTCCAGCGCCTCGGTCAGCGGCGGCGGGCAGATCGGGTCGCGACGGCCCGCCGTAATCAGCACGCGCGCCTGGCCGAGCGAGCCGGCGATCTCTGGCTGGAACGGGATCAGCGGATGCATCAGCACGGCGGCGTCGAAGAGCTCCGGCCGCCGGAACATCACCGAGGCGAGGATGTTGGCGCCGTTGGAATAGCCGATGCCGATCACCGGCCGCGCCGCATGGCGCTCGGCATGGGCGGCGACGAACCCAGCCATTGCCTCGGTGCGCCGCGCCAGGTCGGCCATGTCGTAGACCCCCTCGCCGGTGCGCCGGAAGAAGCGCAGGGCGCCCCCCTCCGACACGTCGCCGCGGGGCGAGATCACCGTCGCCGACGGCACCAGCTCGGCGGCCAGCGGCACCAGCTGTGTCTCGTCGCCGCCGGTGCCGTGGAAGGCGAAGACCAGCGGCCCGCCCGGCGCGCCGGCGCGCGAGGCAAATTTGTATAATTGTGTAGACATCTCGACCTCTCCTCAGCCTTCGAGGGGCTGCAAATTCTGCTCCAGGAAGGCGCGCAGATGGGCGTGCTGCTTCGGCAGCTTGAGCGCCTCGCCGAGATGGGCGGTGTCCTCGTCGCGGTCGAAACCCGGCTCGTTGGTCGCCACCTCGAACAGCACGCCGCCGGGGCTGCGGAAATAGACCGACCAGAAATAGTCGCGGTCGATCACCGGGGTGACCTGGTAGCCGGTGTCGAGCAGCGCCTTGCGCACCTCCAGCTGCTGCTGCCGGTCGGCGACGGCGAAGGCCACGTGATGCACCGAGCCGGCGCCCAGATCGGCGAAGGGCGTCCCCGGCAGCGTCTCCAGGTCCACCACCGCCGCCCCGTTGCCGTGGTCGAGCGTCAGCCTGGTCACGCCGTTCCGCGTCTCGGCCTCCTGGTAGCCCATGAAGGTCAGCAGCTCCTTGGTGCGGCCGGCATCGCGGAGCCGCATCGACACGGAGTGAAAGCCGCGGATCGCCGCGTCGGCCGGCACGCCGCCCTCTTCCCAGGGGAGCGGGCGTCGTCCTTCTCCACCGTCAGAGCGAAGCCGTCGCCGTCGGGACCCTCGAAGCGTAGCCGCGGCGCGCCGAAGCTTTCCTCGTCGGCCAGGCCCTTCACGCCTTTCTCCGCCAGACGCTGCCGCCAATAGGCCAGGCTGCCCTCGGGGACCGCGAAAACCGTCGTGCCGACCTCGCCGGTGCCGCGCCGGCCGGGGCCGATGTCGGGAAACGGAAAGTAGGTCATCACCGAGCCGGGCGTGCCGACGGTCGTCGCCGTAATAGAGGTGGTAGACGTCCGGCGCGTCGAAATTGACCGTCTTCTTGACGCGCCGGAGGCCGAGCGTGTGGGTGAAGAAGTCGTTGTTGACGACGGCATCCTTGGCCATCGAAGTCACGTGGTGAAGGCCCTTGATCTGGTCGAGCATGGTCAGCCCTTTCCTCGGAATGTCCCGTTTTCGGCGCGGCACGAGGCCGCTCTCGACGTCCTATGTCGGTGCGCCGCGGGCGGCTCGCCAGGCGCCGGTTCGGCGAAGGTTCGTTCACAGGCTGTAGACAAACGGTCGCCTCATCGTTCAGCATTCCAGGCAGCAGGTGCCGGTCCGGAACGACAGGCGGGCCCTCTGCGTTGCAGCATAGCCCCGAGGGGCGGGGCTGTCCTCCAGGAGTTCTCCCATGGCACCGCGTGCCGTCTGGAAAGGTTTTCTGAAGCTCGCCAACGTCGCCTGCTCGGTGAAGCTGACGGGCGCCACGACCGAAGCCGGGAAGCTGCATTTCCGCACGCTCAACCGCAAAAGCCGCACGCCGGTGAAGTCCGTCTATGTCGACGAGGAGACCGGCGACGCCGTCGAGCGGGACGACCAGGTCAAGGGCTACGAGCTCGAAGGCCAGGAGTTCCTGGTCATCGAGCCGGAGGAGATCGCGGAGCTGAAGGTCAAGGCCGAGCATACCGTCGAGCTCGACCGCTTCGTGGATTTCGAGACGGTCCCGTCGCTCTACCGGGAGAAGCCCTATTTCCTCTTTCCGGCCGACAAGGTCTCCAGCGAGGCGTTCGCGGTGATGCGCGAGGCGATGGAGCGCCGCAAGCTCGCCGGCGTCGCGGCGATCGTGCTCTACCAGCGGGAGCGGCCGGTGGTCGTCGAGCCGCTGGGCAAGGGCCTGCTGATGACGACGCTGCGCTATGCGAACTGGGTGGTCGACGCGAAAGAGGTGTTCGCCGATCTCGGTAAGGTGAAGGTCGATCCGGAAATGGCCGAGATCGCCTCGATGATCATCGAGAAGAAGGCCGGGCACTTCGACCCGACCGGCTTCGAGGACAGGTACGAGAACGCGCTGTTCGAGCTGATCAAGGCCAAGCAGCAGGGAAAGAAGCCGCCGAAGCCGGTGGCGGCGCCGCGCGAGAACGTGGTCAACCTCGCCGACGTGCTGCGCAAGAGCCTGGAAAAGGAGGGCGTCAAGCCGCCCGCCAAGTCCAAGCCGCGCAAGAAGGCCGCCGCCCCGGCGAAGAAGCGCTCCGCGGCTTGACGGCGAGTCGGCAAGCAAAAGGGCCCGCGGACGGGCCCTTCGCTTATTCCAAGAACGCTGTCGGCTACTGCGCCGGGGCAGCCGGCTCGGCCGGCTTGGCCGGGGCGGGCTCGGTGGTTGCAGCCGGGGCCGTCTCGGTGGTCGAGCTGGTCGACATGGCCGACGGCGCCGGGTCATAGGCGCGGCGGTCGAAGGAAGGGAGCTGATCGAGCTCGTCCTTCGTGGCCGCTACGACGATCCAGCGATCGCCGTCCTTCTCGGCCCAGTCGATCTTGTCGTAGGACATCTCGACGTTCTTCTCGCCGACGCCCAGGAAGCCGCCGACGCCCACGACGACCGCCTTCACCATGCCCTTGTCGTCGAGCACGAGGTCGTTGACGTCGCCGATGTTCTCGGCATCGTCGCCGGTGCCGTTGTAGACGGTCTCGCCGATGATGTTGGTGGCGAGCGCGCCTTCGGCATGCTTGACGGCCGCGGCCTCGTCACCGCCGGCGGCCGGCGCCGGGGTCATCGTGTCGGTCGAGGCGTTCGGATCGGCCGGAGCCGGCTGGGTGGTCGTGGACTGCGCAAAGGCGCCCGTGGCAATCACGGCGGCAATGGCAGACGTGGCTAAGAGTTTGCGGATCATGTTAGATGCTCCTTGTGCATTTGAACTGGTGCACTTGCCGCGTCTCGCTTTTACCGTCGCAGGAGAGGCGAGGCGCGGCGCTCACAACCTGACAACGTGGTGGCCCCTCATAGGGTTCCTATTTTTGCACCTCGCCGGCCCCGGCATTTTCCGCGAGGTGACTGATTTTATTCGGGAACTTCCGCTCGCTCGGGCGCGTTGAGCAGGCTGGCGGGACGGAGAGAATTCCATGCATTTCGTGGCGGTGCTCAACCGGGACGGCGGTACGCTGAAGACCACCGACCTCGACGCGCTCGCCGAGCGGATGCGCAAGACGCTGGAGGATGCGGGGCACAGCCTCGACATCCACGTGGTCGAAGGCGACGGCGTCGTGCCGGCGCTTGAGAAGGCTGCGGCCTCGCGCAAGGCGGACGTGGTGCTCGCCGGCGGTGGCGACGGCACCATTTCCGCCGCCGCGGCCTGCCTCAAGGGCAAGAAGAAGGCGCTCGCCGTGCTGCCGGCCGGCACCATGAACCTTTTCGCGCGCGGCCTGGGCATCCCGCTGTCGCTCGACTCTGCGGTCGCCGCCTTCGCGGAAGGCAAGGTGCGCAAGGTCGACATGGCCAGCGCCAACGACCGGCCGTTCATCCACCAGTTCTCGGTCGGCATGCACGCCAAGATGGTGCATCTGCGCGAGCGGATGGAGTTCGGCACGCGCTGGGGCAAGATCCGCGCGACGGTCCGCGCCGCCTATATGACGCTGCGCAACCCCACCACCATGAAGGTGGAGCTCAAGATCGGCGACGCAGAGGTGCTGGCGCGGACGACCGGCATCGGCGTCAGCAACAATCTCTTCGGCGAGGGCCATCTGCCTTATGCCGACCATCCGGACGCCGGGGTGCTGGGCATCTACGTCACCGTGGCGAGGCAGCCGCGCGAGCTCGTGCGCTATTTCTGGCAGCTGGCGCGCGGCCGCTGGCAGGACAACGACCAGGTCGAGATCCACGAGGGCGAGAAGGTGGTGCTGACCGTGCTGTCGCCCAAGCGGCGGCGGCGCTGCGTCATCGACGGCGAGCTCTTGCCGCTCGACCGGCAGACCACGGTGGTCATCCATCCGAAATCGCTGAACGTGCTGGTCCCGAAGGGCTAAGCCGTAGTATTAGCCCGCCGGGCGCTCAGGCGCCGGCTGCGCCGGCTCAGGCTGGCCGGGATTGGTCGGGTCCGTCGCCTCGCCGAACCCTTCGGCGACCATCCAGGCGACGCCGGCCAGGATCAGCGCGGCGACCAGGATGTAGAGCACATGCGTGCCCCGCCGCCCCTGCTTGGCATCTTGCTGGCTGATCTGCTTGGGCATCGGGTCACTCCGGGCATCGAGCCCGGCGCGGGCTCTCGGAGGGGAATGCGCGGGGCCTAACCGCGGTTCCCGATCAGCGGCGGCGGCGCGGCAGGTCCGGCTTCGGACCGCGCCGCAGGAAGCGATAGAGCGAGTAGGCGCCGACGGCGATCGCCGGCGCCACGACGGCCGCCGCGCCCGCCTTGCCGCGCAGCACCGAGGGCAGCACGGCAAGCGCCGCGGCGGTGCCGATGGTCGTCATCTCGGCGGAGCGCTTGCGTTCCAGCTCGCGAAGCCGGCTCGCCTCGCCGACCCGATGGGCGATCACGACGATCACCGCGACCAGGAAGAAGGCGCCGGCGAAGATCAGCGCGGCGACGATCGGCCCCCAGGCGTCGGCGGCGGCGATGTAGCCGGCACCGACGAGGAAGCCGATGCCGACCAGCGCGAACACCGCCGCCACGCCATAGGCCACAGCCGCCCGGCGCATGCGACGGACGGCGTAGAGCGTCTCACCGGAGGCAAAGGCGGCGAGCAGCGATGCGAGCATAGGCCGGCGGGGCCTAGCGGCGCATCAGGAGGGCGAACAGGAACCCGACGCCGGCCGCGATCGCCAGGGCGGTCATCGGCTTCTCGCGCACGCTTTCCATCACCTGCTGCTCGATGTCGCGGGCATTGGCGCGCATCGCTTCCAGCGTCGCCTCGCCCTCCGCCCGCAGGCGGTCGGCGCCTTCCACGGCGGCCCGGCGCGCCGCGCCGTAGGAGTGCTCGCCGGTCGAGGTGAGCTGCTTGGCCAGCTTGGCGATGTCGTCCTTCAGCTGCTGGACGTCGGCTTCCAGATCGCGGGTCGTGTCGCGGACGCCGTTTTCGGGCGTGGCGGTCTTGATCGGCGCAGTGGCCATGGCTGGACTCTCCTCATTCGTTCGATCGGGAAACGTGGCGACTGGGAAAAACGTGCGACGGGGACCGGCGGTTCCACGGCAATCAGACGCTGCCCCCGACTGGAGATCAAGCGGAATCGCCGCCCGTCCCGCATTCTAGACCAGCGGCCGCTGGCCTTCGGACAGGCCCTCCCAGCCGGACAGCGCAAGCAGCCCGTCGAAGTCGGTGACCGTGCAGCCGCGCTCGAGCCAGCGGACGAGCCCGCGTTCGACCAGCTTGCGGATCGTCTTGTTGGTGTGGACGAGCGACAGGCCCAGCGTGTCGGCGATGTGCATCTGGGTGATCGGCAGCTCGACCGCATCCTTGCTGCCGAGCCCGACCGACATGGCGCGGGCGGCCAGGAAGGCGATGAGATAGGCAGCTCGCTCGAGCGCCGTGCGGCGGCCGACGCTCAGCAGGTTCTCGTCCAGCATCTGCTCCTCGCGGGCGGCGAGCCAGGTGATGTCGAAGGCGAGCCCAGGGTAATTGCGATAGAGGTCGGGCAGGCGGCTGCGCTCGAAGGTGCAGAGCAGCATCGCCGACAATGCCTCGACGGAGTGCGCAATCTCGCCCATCAGGCTGGCCTGCAGCCCCACCAGATCGCCGGGGAAGACATAGTTGAGGATCTGGCGGCGGCCGTCTTTCAAGAGCTTGTAGCGGAAGCCGACGCCGAACAGCACCGTGTAGAGGTGCGGGTTCAGCGAGCCTTCGGACGAGAACGGTCTCGCCGCGCTCGACCTCCACCTCGCCGCGCTTGAACGTGCTGACGAAGGCCAGCTCCTCCGGCTCGAAGGGCCGAAAGGCAGGCAGCGGCCGCAACGGGCAAATCTCGCAAGGGTAGCGGCGCGTGGTTCGCTGGCCGTCTCGTTCGATCAACATTCTCCCCCTTTCTTTCGCTGGCGAAACGATAGAGCAAGCGGCAGGCCGATGTCTTTTTTAAATGACAGTGGCAGCCCCCGGATGACATGGCGCAGGATGTCGGCGATTGTATCGCTTCTGTCCACCCGGAGATCCTTAGTGTCCCAGCCGCTCGCCGGCCTTCGCGTCCTCATCCTGGAGGACGAGTTCCTGATCGCCATGGACGTCGAGCAACTGTGCCGCGACCACGGCGCTGCCGACGTGGTCATCCTGCGCAGGCTCGAGGACTACCAGCCGCCGGTCGACGGAGAGCCCGGCTTCGACGTCGCGATCGTCGACGTGATGCTCGACGGCACGCCGACGCTCGACTTCGCGCGCGAGTTGCAGGCGGTCGGCATGCCGTTCGTGTTCGCGTCGGGCTACACGGACAGCGAGGAAATCCGCCGCGGCTTTCCCGAGGTGACGCTGATCGGCAAGCCTTATGCCGGCGACGACCTGGTGTCGGCCGTCGCCGTGGCGGCAGGGCGCTCGGTCAAGGTGGGCTAGGCGACTGCGGAGCCCATCACCTGGGTGGCGATGGCGTCGGGTCCGAACTCCGCTTCGCCGGAAATCTTGAGGATCTCCTGCAGGCGGGTGCGAGCCCGGCTGACGCGGCTCTTGATGGTGCCGACGGCGCACTGGCAGATCTCGGCGGCCTCCTCGTAGGAAAAGCCCGAGGCGCCGATCAGGATGATCGCCTCGCGCTGGTCCTCCGGCAGCTGCTCCAGCGCCGCCCGGAAGTCCTCGAGGTCGAGCAGGCCGTGCTGGCTGGGATGCACGGCGAGACGGGCCGTCATGACGCCGTCGGAATCCTGCACCTCGCGGCCGCGCTTGCGCATCTGCGAATAGAACTCGTTGCGCAGGATGGTGAACAGCCACGCCTTGAGGTTGGTGCCCGGCTGGAAGCTCGACTGCTTGTCCCAGGCCTTGACCAGCGTCTCCTGGACGAGGTCGTCGGCCTTGTCGGCATTCTGGGCGAGCGACACCGCGAAGGCGCGAAGGCTGGGGATCGCCCCCAGGAGGTCCGTCTTGAACCCCGGAGAACTCGTCATCGGCGATCAGTCCTTCTTGGTCTGCTCAAGCTGGCTCAGCAGCTGTTCGAAACGGTCCGGCACCTCGTCCGACACCAATTCGTCATAATACTGCTTCAGCTTGCGCCCGATCTCGCTGTTCGCCCCCAGGAGTTCCGTAGAGCTGGTCGGCCTGGGTTTGGCGCCTGGGGCGCCTGGAGTGTCCTTGATCATCCTGTACATTCGCCCTGACGGTCTCCTGATGACATCTGCGCCTTCTTTCGGGTGCATTCAAGCGCGTGCGGGCGGCAGAGCTACCCGTTCGTCCGGCCAAAACGCCGCATCTCGGGAAACGTTCCGACGGCGCCGGAACTTTTTCTCAGACCGTGCGTTCCCGGTGCCAGTTAAGAGTTTCTGCGCCCATCACGACGTCACCGAGGGAGACGCCCTAATATGAGTTTGTCAGCCAAAATCGCCCCCCATCTGCCGTTCCTGCGCCGTTTCGCGCGCGCCGTATCCGGTTCGCAAGCCAGCGGAGACGCGCTCGTCGCGGCGATGCTCGAGGCGATCATCGAGGATGTCAGCATCTTTCCAGAAGCGTCCAACGAACGCATCGCGCTCTATAAGATTTTCGCCAAGCTGTTCACCTCCATCTCCATCAGGGTGCCGCAGGAGGCCCCGACCTCGGCCTGGGAGCAGCGGGCGGCGGCCAACCTCTCCTCGCTGGCCCCGCGGCCGCGGCAGGCCTTCCTGCTGGTCGCCGTGGAAGGCTTCACCGAGGAAGACGCAGCCGAGATCCTCGACGTGTCCGAGGACGAGTTCGCGACGCTGCTTCGCCAGGCCAGCAACGAAATCTCGCGCCAGGTGGCGACCGACATCCTGATCATCGAGGACGAGCCGCTGATCGCCATGGACATCGAGGAGATGGTCGAAAGCCTCGGCCATCGCGTCGTCGGCACGGCGCGCACCCACGAGGAGGCGACGGCGCTGTTCGCCAAGCACAGCCCCAAGATGGTGCTGGCCGACATCCAGCTCGCCGACGGCAGCTCGGGCATCGATGCCGTCAACGAGATCCTCGCCACGACGCCGGTGCCGGTGATCTTCATCACCGCCTTCCCGGAGCGGCTCTTGACCGGCGAGCGGCCGGAGCCGGCCTTCCTGGTGACCAAGCCTTTCAACCCCGACATGGTCAAGGCGCTGATCAGCCAGGCGCTGTTCTTCGACCGGCAGGCCAAGGCGGCCGCCTGATTTTTCCGGCCGGTCGGGTCGTCCAATCGGACGCGCCCGACCGACGGAACCAAGTTCGGGGTCCAACGTTTTTTGATCAAGCCATTCAAAGGAGTTAGGCCATGCTTTACTGGGCTCTCGTGTTCCTCGTCGTTGCGATCATTGCCGGCGCGCTCGGGTTCGGCGGCATCGCCGGTACGTCGGCCGGCATCGCGCAGATCCTGTTCTTCATCTTCCTGGCGTTCCTCGTGATCTCGCTGCTCGCGGGGCTGTTCAGGCGAGCCCGCTGATCGGGCCAGACCCACGACCCTGAAAACCGATCCCCTCAAGCGGTTTTCAGACTCCGCCGGGCCGTGTTCGCAAAAACACGTGTCCGGCGGAACTTCTTCAAGGCCGGGTTCGCTTCGTGAAGCTGCCTCGCTCAGGTAGTGACCCATCAGACATGCTCTGGGGACGCCTTTGAAAACCCGGGACGATCAGGAAGGAACCAGCGGAGAAGGTGGGCAGATGACCGTTCACGTTGCCGCCATGGAAGGGGAAGCCGGGTACAGCCTGCTCAAGGCGCTGCGCCACACGGGCGTGACCGTGCTTTACCAGGATCCCGACTGCAAGGTCGTCTGGGCTCACAACCTGCCCGCCATCTGGTCGCGCAACGAGGTTGCCGGCCTCACCGACGCCGACTTCCTGCCGCGCGAGGCCGCCGAGCGGATGACCACCGCGAAGCGCGCCGTGCTTTCCTCCGGGCATAAGCAGACGCTGGAGATCCGCGTGTCGGCTCCTGACGGCGCCCGCTGGTTCGACGTGTGGATCGACGCCGACCCCGGCAGCGACGGCGGCGACACCAAGGGCCTGATCACCACCGCGGTCGAGACGACCGAGCAAAAGCGCCGCGAGCAGACGTTGCGGGCCCTGCTGCGCGAGGTGAGCCATCGGTCGAAGAACCTGCTCGCCATCATCCAGAGCGTCGCGACCCAGACCGGGCGCTACACCGACACGCTGGACGGCTTCCTCGAGCGTTTCCGCGGCCGGCTGCAATCGCTCGCCTCCTCGCAGGACCTGGTGACGATGTCCAACTGGCGCGGCGCCGACCTGCGCGAGCTGGTCATGGGGCAGGTCGGCCGCTATTCGGCCGATCCGGGACGGGCGGTCCGGATTTCCGGCGCCAATCCTTATCTGAACCCCAATGCCGCCCTGCATATCGGCCTGGCGCTGCACGAGCTGGCGATCAATTCGATGACGTTCGGGGCGCTGTCGAAGCCGGATGGCGTGGTCGACATCTCGGCCGCCTTGCAGACGGCCGACGCGCCGCCGCCGGCGCTGGTGCTCGACTGGTCGGAATCGATCGAGCCGCAGCCCCATGTCTCGCCGGAGAAGCGCTTCGGCAGCGTGGCGCTCGAACGCGTCGTCCCCGCTGCGCTCAACGGCAAGGGCCAGTTCAGGGTGGGCGAGGACAAGATCAGCTACACGCTGCTGGTCCCACACGGCAATTTCGCCATCGACTGAGAGATTTTGCCGGTCGGGCAAAAAGAAAGCCGGCCTTTCGGCCGGCTTGCTGCGGATGTCGAAGACGGAGGGGACGTCTCGTCGTCATCCGCCGGAAGCCGCATGGGGTGGGGTGGGGGGTTGGGCGGCGGCTTCCGATTATGAAGCCGAAACGCCCCGGTCGCGGGATGGTTCCCTCCGTTCGAAAAAAAGTTTGCTGGGCCCGGAAACCGCTCGCCGTTGCGCGGAAACGGAACCGGATCGGCAATTCATCCGTTTGGGGGCGAAGGATTTCTGTCATGGAACACATCGCCGCATTGCTGCTCATCGTCGGGTGCTCGAACGACCTTTCGAGCTGCGTGGAGCTTCCCGCCCCCGTCCCGGTCTTCGAAGCCTTCGAGGAGTGCGAGGACGAGCTGGCGGTCGGGCTGAGAACGTTTGTCGGCACCCATCCGCGCGTCGTCGCTCGCTGCATCGCGGTCGACCCCGCGATGGAAGAGGAGGACGCCGAGCTGACCTGGGACGTCAAGCCCGACGGAACGCTCGTCGCCTCGATCGGCGTGCCCGACGTGATGGTTGCGGAAAGCCCGGAGGCGCGGCGTAACAGTCACGAATCGCAACAGTAATTTGCTTGATTGGAGCAAATGCCTTCCGGCATAAGGGACGGCGGTAGGGACATATTCACCACTGAGGAGAGCGACATAATGAGAAAGATGATTATCGCGCTGGCCGCGGCAGGGGCATTGGCAGGTTGCACGACGCCCGAGAAGACGGCGACTGTCGGCGCCCTCGGTGGCGCGGCGATCGGCGGCATCGCGGGCGGCAACCTCGAAGGCGCGGCGATTGGCGCTGCGGCGGGTGCCGTGGGTGGTTACCTCCTGGGCCGCGTGGCCGAACGCCCCGGCTATTGCCGTTACCGCGACCAGTACGGCCGGACCTACACGGCGCGCTGCTGACCTCTGTCAGCTGTCGACAGTTTACAAGCGAAGGCTCGGCGGCTCAGGTCGCCGGGCCTTCGCGCATTCTGGCGGCGGCCATCGGCACCTCGATGATCACGGTCAGCCCCTGCTGGTGGAAGCGGCGGGTGATGCGGCCACCGAGCTCGCTCTTGATGCTCATGTCGATGAGCTTGGTGCCGAAGCTCGTCTCTTCCGGATCGGCCAGCGGCTCGGCGCTGGCCTCGTGCCAGGTCAGGCTGAGCACGTCGCCCGCGCCGCCCTTGCCGACATCCCATTCGACGCGCAACCCGCCGCGGCCGCGGCCGGCATCGCCATATTTCAGGGCATTGGTCGCAAGCTCGTGAAAGGTCAGGCCGAGCGCCTGGGTCGCCGTCTCGTCGAGCTCGACGCCGGGACCGGTGATCGTATCTGGCTCCAGGTTCTTGCCGAACACCTGCTCCAGCTCGGTGCGCAGCAGCGCGTGAAGGTCGGCCTTCTGCCAGCGCGAGCGGGTCAGCATGTCCTGCGAAGCCGCCATTGCCTGCAGGCGGGCGGAGAAGCTGTTCGAGAACTCGTCCATGGTGGCCGAATGGGCCGCCGTCTGGCGGGCGATCGCCAGCACGCGGGCGATCGAGTTCTTGATGCGATGCTTCATCTCCTGGAGCATCAGCTCGCGCTCGACCAGGCTCTTCTCCGTCGTCACCTGCAGCTTCTCGACCGCCGAATAGGCGCGGTCCTGCCAGCGCGACAAAAGCGCGATCGCCGCCGCCAGCATCAGGCCGACCAGACCGAGCGCCACCGGGATGATCGGCGAGGACGGCAGGAGGAAGCCTTCCGTCGGCCGGAACAGCACCGTCCAGGTCTGGCCGGCGACGTCCAGCTCGCGCTTGACGAGGTGCGACTGCGCCAGGTTCGCATTGGGACTCGCCTGCGAACGGAACAGCAAGGAGGCGTCGCTGGCCGCGGTGCCCTCGTAGATCTCGACGTTGACCGGCAAAAGCGGCGTCTGGCCGAGCGCGGCGCCGAACAGCTCGTTGGCGCGGAACGCGGCGTAAAGCAGGCCGTCGACCGCGCCTTCCGCCGTGCCTATCGCCGGGTCGCGCAAGCGCAGGAAGACGAGAAATCCCGCATAGGCCTGGCCGCCGACCACCTGCCCGAGCTCGACCATGCCGGTGGCATGCAGCCGGTCGTCGCCGAGAGCGGCATCGAGGGCCGCGCGGCGATGGGGGTCGCTGTACATGTCGAAGCCCATGCCGCGATTGTCGTCGAGCGGCGCGAAAAGCACGACCGGCAGGCGAGTCGTCTCGCCGCTCGCCGGCCAGATGCCTCGCCGGGAGCCGTATTGCTCGGCCAGGAAGGCGTCGGTGGCGGCGACATTGGCCGGCCGCGACAGCCGCAGGAAGCCGATGCCGCGCAAGCCGGTGAAGGCGCGGTCGATCTGCAGGCCGTTGACGAAATCGATGAAGGCGGCGGACGACACGCGACCCTGCTCGACCGTCATGTAGGCATGAGCGGCGCGCAGCAAGGCCAGATGGAGGTCGATGCGCGCCTCGATGCGGGACAGCGCATCCTCGGCCAAGGCCTCGAACTTGATGCGGCCCGCCTCCTCGCTCGCCCGATAGGCGAACGCCGCCATGACCAGGCTGGCCAGGGCGACCGAAAGAAAGACGGCGAAGGGGAACAGCTTCTTCAAGACGAGGTTTCCGGGGGAACCCGGCACTTTTAGCAACAACGCTTGCCAATGCAAACGCCGCCGGTGCCTGCGTTCAGCGGCCGAGGTTGACCTGGTCGGTGACAGCCGCCAGCACGCCGCGCACGTCGAGCGTGCTGAACGGCTTTTCCAGGATCTGCGGCCGGAGGTGGGCCGGCAGCTCCTCGATCTCGGCGCGCGCGCCGATCATGTCGCCGGTGACCAGCACGAACCGCCGAGCCAGCGCGGCGCGCAGGTCGAGCAGCTCGCGATAGATGGTCATGCCGTTGGTGCCGGGCATCCTGAGGTCGCTGAACACGATGTCGGGCTCGTAGGCGCGCAATTCCTCGCCTGCCGAGGTCCAGGCGCTGACCAACTTGGACTTGACGCCCATCAGCTCGAGGATGTCGGCGAGCGAGGCAGCGACGTCCGGCTCGTCGTCGATGATCAGCGCTTGCGCCAGGCCTGGCATGGTCGGCCGGCCGGCGGCCTTGGCGACGACGTCGCGGTCCATGCCGGGCAGCTCGACGGAGAAGCGGGCGCCCGACGGCTCCACGGGCTCGAACCAGATGCGGCCGCCATGGCGCTCGACTATGGAGCGCGAGATCGACAGGCCGATGCCGGTGCCGACGCCGACCGGCTTGGTGGTGAAGTAGGATTCGAAGATGCGCTCGCGGATCTCGTCGGGCACGCCGGGGCCGTTGTCCTCGACCGAGAAGGCGCTGGGGCCGTTGGCCAGGCGCCAGGTGCGCACCTTGATGCGCCGGTCACCGGTGTTGGCGGCCAGCGCATGCTGGCTGTTGACGAGGAAGTTGGCGACCACCTGGGTGATGTGGTCGGCGTCGGCCATGACCCGCACGGCGCCGGGCGCGAAATCGGTCTCGATGCCGATGCCGCTGCTGCGGGCGCCGTAGGCGGTGACCTCCAGCGCCGAGCGGACGACCTGGTTGAGGTCGGTCTCGGCCTGGCTGGTCGGGTGCAGCCGCACCATGCCGAGGAAGCTCTTGACGATGCGCCCGCAGCGCTCGGCGGCGGCGCGCACCTTCTCGGCGCGCGACTTGGTCTGCGGGTCGGCGGCGAATTCGTGCAGCAAGGTCGATTGGGCGACCACCACCGCCAGCGGGTTGTTCAGCTCGTGGGAGACGCCGGCGAGCAGCGAGCCCATGGCCGCCATCTTCTCGTTCTGGTGCAGCCGGTCGCGCTGGCGGTTGATCTCCTCCTCGGCGCGCCGCTTGTCGCGCAGGTCGCGCACCGAGCCGAAGAACAGCCGGCGGTCGGCGACCTTCATCTCGGTGACGGTGAGCTCGATCGGGAAGATCTCGCCGGCGGCGTTCTGGGTGATCGTCTCCAGCCGCTGGCCGACCATCGGCGCGCCGCGGCCGGCCATGTACTCCGCGCCGTTGGAATAGCCGACCCGGTAATATTCGGGGATCAGCGTGTCCAGCGCGTCCTTGCCGATGATCTCGGCGCGCTGCCAGCCGAACATGCGCTCGGCGGCCGGGTTGAACTCGATGATGTTGCCGGTCTCGTCGAGCACCACGATGCCGTCGAGCGAGGCCTGCAGCATGGTGCGGCGGATGATCTCGCTGACATGCGCGTCGGACAGCGAGCGCTCGATGGCGTCGCCGAGCGCCAGGGCGACGATGTCCATCGCCGCCTTCTCGTCTTCGGTCCAGTCGCGCTCGTTCATGCAGTCGTTGACGGCAAGCGTGCCCCAGACGTGGCCGTGGGCGAAGACGGCGACCGAGAGAAACGACTTGATGAGCTGGCGCTCGAAGTCCTTCCTCAGGAAGCCGTCGATTTCGCGCGTGTGACCGGCGAAGATCTTGCCCTGCCGCACTTCCTCCGAGAGGCGCAACAGCAGCGGGTCGTCGTCGACGATCGACTGGACGATGACGGTGGGCGGGTTGGCCATGCCGGAGATCGTGCCGTCGACCCAGAAGGCGACGATCGACTGGGCGAAGCCCTTGCCGGGCACCTCGCGCAGCCTGAACAGGATCGCCCGGTGGATGTTCAGCCCATGCGCCAGGTCCTCGAGGATGCCGGCCACCTCGGCCTGCCAGTCGGCAGCGTGGCGCAAACGTCGCAGGATGCGCGCCGTCAACACCGGCAGGCCGGCGTCGGACACGCCGGGATCGAGGTTGACGGGATGGGCGTCGTTCATGCGAGGCGGCTCCGGCGCACGCCAGCCACGTGCGCCAGCCGAAACGATCAGCTGCCGTCGCCCGCGGTCGGCAGGGCGAATATATACCCTTCTCCGCGAACCGTCCTCAGGAAGCGCGGATTGGCCGGATCCTCCTCGATTTTCTTGCGCAGCCGCATGATGCGGATGTCGACGGCGCGCGAGGATTCGGGATCCTCCGCGAAGCCAACCGCCTCGGACAGCGCGGCGCGCGTCAAAAGCCGGTTGGAGCGGGTCAGGAACACCTCCAGCATGTCGAACTCGCTCTTGGCGAGGTCGATGACGTCGCCGCCGGGGCCGGTGATCATGCGACCGTCGAGGTCGGCCTGATAGCCGCCGAAGGAGAAGACGCGGCGCGCCGCATGCTCAGGCTTCGCCGCGGCGGTCGGCTGTTCGCCGCGCTCGCTGGGCGCCGGGACGCGGCGGAGCACGCTGCGCACCCGCGCCAAGCAGCTCGCGCAGCTCGTAGGGCTTGACGATATAGTCGTCGGCGCCGAGCTCCAGGCCGACGATGCGGTCTATGGCGGTGCCGGAGGCGGTGGCGAAGATCAGGCCGATCGGCATCTGCCCGCGCAGCCAGCGGGCCAGCGACAGGCCGTCTTCGCCCGGCATGGCGATGTCGAGAATGGCCAGATGGAAGCTCTGCCCGGCCACCAGAGCGCGCATCTCTGCGGCATCGGCGGCGGCCGCGACGTCGAAGCCATTGGCGCCGAGATACTCGGCCACGGCCTCCCTGAGGTCGGGCTCGTCCTCGACAATGGCAATCCGCGCACGCAGTGGTGTCTCGCCTCCGCTATCGGCGGAAAGTAAATTGGGTATAAACATGTTGTCCAGTCTGTCGTTCTTAGCTTTCCGTATGGGCCCAAATCATGGTTGGGAGACCGGTCGTTGCGCTGCTATGCCTTTCGGAGGACGCCGCCCTCCTGATCGGCGATTATCTCGAGCGGCGCGGCCACGTGGTGGGCCGAGCCGCCGAGGAATGGGAGGCCGACGCGGTTCTGTCGGCCGGCGGCGTTGACGTCGCCATCGCCGCGCTCGACAGCGGCGGCGGTCCGGGGACGGAGCTTCTGAGGCGCTATGGCCAGAAGGGGCCGGCCTTCGTGATGATCGCGCCCGGCAACGAGCTGATCGGCAAGGTGCTGGCGCTCGAGCTCGGCGCTGCTGACGTGGTCGAGGAACCGGTCAACTTGCGCGAGCTGGCGGCGCGGGTCGCCGGCCTGCTGACGCGGGCCGGCAAGGCGGTTCCGGACCTGATCGTCCTGGAGAATTCGACCGTGGACCTCAAGGCGGCCCTGGTCATGCACAAATCCGGCCACGAGGAGCAGCTCTCCCCCGGCCAGATCGCCCTGCTCAAGCTGTTCGTCGCCAGCCCGCGCAAGGTCCTGACGCGCGACGACATCATCGCGGCGGCGCCAGCCGAGAGTTCCGACGCGTTCGACCGCTCGATCGATTCGCGGATCGTCAGGCTGAGGCGGAAGCTCGACACCGAGAGCATCGCGACCATCCGCGGCTCCGGCTACCGGTTCGATCCGCCAGGTGACCGGCAGGGCTAGGGCTGGCGGAGGTCCGAGGGCCCTGCGAATCCATTCTTGCCTGGGGCCGAGGCGCCCTCCCGGATCATGAAAACGATCTCCTCGGCCGCTTGTCATGGACGGGTCGGCTCAGCCTCCCCGCCCTGGGGCCCCATGCTTTCAGCCATTCAACCTGCCGTGCGCGCCGATTTGTGGGTGGTCTCTACCGAGGTGATCGCGGTCGACGGCTTCGCGTTGCGATCGGCGGCCGGTGCCTTCATCAGCACGGCGACCACGGCCGCAAAGCCGAGCAGCGCCTGGCTGTAGATAAGGACCGACATGACTGCGGCTGCCCTGTTCGAACGCATCGTCCACTCCTCCGTCTGGAACTCTCGCGGTTCCGGTTGCGGAAACGAAAACCGGCTGCGCATCGGTCAGCAGCGTGGGTCACCCAGTTGCCCCCAGCCGACTTCGCCTAAGCGATGCCGGGACTGGCTGGGGGCCGATCCCCTACGGGCTGCGCCGCGGCGCGCCGCTGGTTTTCGTTTCCGCTGAGGGCACCTTGGAAGCGCTTTGTATCCAGACGATGCCGCCGCGCCGGATTCCTGTTACAAAGCGACCTGATTTTGTTGCTTTCGTGCCCGAACCTTTTGCCGGATTGCCCGGTTGCGAGGCGGCAGCGCCGAAATCCGAGCAAAAACGGGCATTTGCGGCGATCGTTTGCGTTCTGGGCATGACGTTGCGTGAGGCGATGCCGGGGCGAAAGTTCGTTTCCGTTGCGGCATCCGGTTCGAAACAAAACTGCGCCCTCGGCGAAATTAAAGCGAAACTGAAACGCTACAAGAATGACGCCAACCACAAAAGCATTTGCGGAGGGCATCATGCGCGGTTTCTTCAAGGACAGGCTCATCAACATCGTTGCAGCGGCGGCGGTCAGCGCCGGCTTCGTGGCCGGCGCCACGACGGCGCGGGCCGCCAACCAGATCGTCGCCCAGGTCGACATCTCGCAGCAACGGATGGTGGTGCTGGTCGACGGGCGTCCCACTTTCAATTGGAAGGTTTCGACGGCCGGTAAGGGCTACGTGACGCCGACCGGCGCCTTCAAGCCGACCCGCCTTCACGAGATGTGGTACTCCAAGAAGTACGACAACGCGCCGATGCCGCATTCGGTGTTCTTCCATGGCGGCTATGCCGTGCATGCCACGCCCTACGTGAAGCGGCTCGGGCGCCCGGCGTCGCATGGCTGCATCCGTCTGCACCCCGACGCGGCGTCCGACTTTTACGCGCTGGTCGAGGCCTTCGGGCCGGCGAACACCTCGATCGTCATCGTCAAATAGGCCTGCGGCGCCGACTCGAAACGCCTTGCAGCGGGCGCAGGGCAGGCATGCAGCGGCGTGCGTTCAACTCGGACCAGACCATCCCCATCTGTGGGTCATCGAATTCAAACCCATGAGGGATGAGATGAACGTCTACCAGAACTACCGCAAATGGCGCCGCTATCGCGACACGCTGAACGAGCTCAGCCGGCTTTCCAACCGCGAGCTCAACGACCTCGGCATCGCCCGCGGCCAGATCGAGCAGGTCGCCCGCTCCGCTTGACCCGCAACTGCATTGCCGGCCCGAGATGGGCCTGGCTTCGAAAACCCGCCGGCTTCGGCGGGTTTTCTTTTTGCCGCGCTCAGACGGTCAGGAATTTGCGCACGTCGGCCCGGTCGAGGTCGGCGGCGGGGCCGCGATGAACGATCTGGCCGCGGTCCATGACGTTGACCTCGTCGGCCAGCTCCCGGCAGAAATCCAGATACTGCTCGACCAGCAGCACGGCGATCCCCGCCTGGTCGCGCAAATAGCGGATGGCGCGGCCGATATCCTTGATGATCGAGGGCTGGATGCCCTCGGTCGGCTCGTCGAGCACCAGAAGCTTCGGCCGCAGCACCAGGGCGCGGCCGATCGCCAGCTGCTGCTGCTGGCCGCCCGACAGGTCGCCGCCGCGCCGCCCCAGCATGTCGCGCAGCACCGGAAACAGCTCGAAGACATGCGGCGGGACGTGGCGCTCGGCGCGTGCCAGCGGCGCGAAGCCCGACTGCAGGTTCTCGCGGACGCTGAGCAGCGGGAAGATCTCGCGGCCCTGCGGCACGTAGGCGATGCCCGACCGGGCGCGCTCGTAGGCCGCGCTGCGGTCGAGCGCCTTGCCTTCGAAGGCGATGTTTCCCGAGCTTAGCCGGTGATGGCCGACGATCGCCCGCATCAGGCTCGTCTTGCCGACGCCGTTGCGGCCGAGCACGCAGGTGATGCGGCCCGCCGCGGCCTGCAGCGAGACGCCGCGCAGGGCCTGGGCGGCGCCGTAGTGGAGCGTGGCGTCGGTGATTTGCAGCATCGGCTTCATCGTCCCAGATAGACCTCGACGACCCGGCTGTCGGCCGAGACGAAATCCAGCGTGCCTTCCGAAAGCACCGAGCCTTCGTGCAGGCAGGTGACCTTGACGTCGAGCTCGCGCACGAAATGCATGTCGTGCTCGACGACGATGACCGAGTGCTCGCGGGCGATGTCCCTGAGCAGGCGGGCCGTCTCCTCCGTCTCGGCGTCGGTCATGCCGGCCACCGGCTCGTCGACCAGCAGGAGCTTGGGGTCCTGGGCGAGCAGCATGCCGATCTCCAGCCATTGCTTCTGGCCATGCGACAGGCCGCCGGCCAGCATGGCGCGCCGGTCGCCGAGCCGCACGATGCCGAGGATCTCGTCGATGCGCCGCATTTCGGCCGGCGCGCGGCGGTGGAACAGAGCGGGGAAGATCGAGCGCGGCCCGTTGAGCGACAAGAGCAGATTGTCCTCCACCGTGTGGCTCTCGAAGACCGTCGGCTTCTGGAACTTGCGGCCGATCCCCATCATGGCGATCTCGGCCTCGTCGTGGCGGGTGAGGTCGATGTCGCCGTCGAAGAAGACCTGGCCGGCGTCCGGCCGCGTCTTGCCGGTGACGATGTCCATCATGGTCGTCTTGCCGGCGCCGTTGGGGCCGATGATGGCCCGCATCTCGCCACGGTCGAGCACGAGCGACAGGTCGTTGATGGCGCGGAAGCCGTCGAAGGACACCGAGACGCCGTCGAGGTAGAGGATCGTGTGGCCGCGGCTCATCCTCGTCACTCCGCCGGCTGGGGCTCGGCCGCGGCGCCGTCGGACGGCTGCGTCGCGCGCCGGATGCGCAGGCCCGAGGCGAGCGTGTCCCAGAGGCCGAGCACGCCGCGGGGCAGGAACAGGGTGACCAGCACGAACAGGCCGCCGAGCGCGAACAGCCACAGCTCGGGCAGGGCGCCGGTGAACCAGCTCTTGCCGGCGTTGACGAGCAGCGCCCCGACGATCGGACCGACGATCGTCCCGCGGCCGCCGACGGCGGTCCAGATCACCACTTCGATCGAGTTGCCCGGCTCGAACTCGCCGGGGTTGATGATGCCGACCTGCGGCACGTAGAGCGCGCCGGCGATGCCGGCCATGACGGCCGAGACGGTGAAGGCGAAGAGCTTCACGTTCTCGGCGCGCCAGCCGAGGAAGCGGGTGCGGCTCTCGGCGTCGCGCACGGCGACCAACACCTTGCCGAACTTGGAGGCGACGATCGCCCGGGTGACGAAGACGCCGAGCGCCAGCGCCAGGGCGCTGGCGGCGAACAGCGCCGCGCGGGTGCCGCCGGCCTGCACGTCGTAGCCGAGGATGTCCTTGAAGTCGGTGAGGCCGTTGTTGCCGCCGAAACCCATGTCGTTGCGGAAGAAGGCGAGCAGCAGCGCGTAGGTCATGGCCTGGGTGATGATCGACAGATAGACGCCGGTGACCCGCGAGCGGAAGGCGAACCAGCCGAAGACGAAGGCGAGCAGGCCGGGGACCAGCATCACCATCAGCGCGGCGAACCAGAAGCGGTCGAAGCCGTGCCAGTACCAGGGCAGCGACTGCCAGTTCAGGAACACCATGAAGTCGGGCAGCTCCGGGTTGCCGTAGACGCCGCGCGGGCCGATCTGGCGCATCAGGTACATGCCCATGGCATAGCCGCCGAGGGCGAAGAAGGCGCCGTGGCCGAGCGAGAGGATGCCGCAATAGCCCCACACCAGGTCGAGCGACAGCGCCAGCAGCGCGAAGCAGAGATACTTGCCGAGCAGCGCCACCATGTAGGCCGGCACGTGCAGCGGGTTGTCCCGGGGGCAGGGCGAGGTGGAGGACCGGCACGAGGATCGCGGCGGCGGCCAGCAAGGCGATGGCGACCAGGATGCGGCGGCCGTCGCGGCCGGCGAAGAAGCGGGCGCTGATCATGCTTCGACGGCCCTGCCCTTGAGCGCGAACAGGCCGCGCGGTCGCTTCTGGATGAACAGGATGATCAGCACCAGCACGATGATCTTGCCGAGCACGGCGCCGGCATAGGGCTCGAGGAGCTTGTTGACGATGCCGAGCGTGAAGGCGCCGACCAGCGTGCCCCAGAGGTTGCCGACGCCGCCGAAGACGACGACCATGAAGCTGTCGATGATGTAGCCCTGGCCGAGATTGGGCGAGACGTTGTCGATCTGGCTCAGCGCCACGCCGGCGATGCCGGCGATGCCCGAGCCGAGCGCGAAGGTCAGCGCGTCGACCCATGGGGTGCGGATGCCCATCGAGGCGGCCATGCGCCGGTTCTGGGTGACGGCGCGCATCTCCAGGCCGAACGGCGTCCGCTTCATGACGTAGAGCAGGACGAGGAACACGGCGAGCGAGAAGACGACGATCCACAGCCGGTTCCAGGTGATGGCGAGCTGGCCGAGCTCGAAGCCGCCCGACATCCAGGAGGGGTTGCCGACCTCGCGGTTGGTCGGGCCGAAGATGGTGCGCACCGCCTGCTGCAGGATCAGCGAGACGCCCCAGGTGGCGAGCAGCGTCTCCAGCGGCCGGCCGTAGAGGAAGCGGATGATGCCGCGCTCGATCAGCAGGCCGACGCCGCCGGCGACCAGGAACGCGGCCGGCAGCGCGACGGCCAGCGACCAGTCGGACAGCCCGGGCGCGGCGGCGCGGATGGCGTCCTGCACGACGAAGGTCGTGTAGGCGCCGAGCATGACCATCTCGCCATGCGCCATGTTGATGACGCCCATGACGCCGAAGGTGATGGCGAGGCCGATCGCGGCGAGCAGCAGCACCGAGCCGAGCGAGATGCCGTACCAGACGTTCTGGGCGACGTTCCAGGCGGCGCGCGAGGCGGTGATGCCGGACACGGCGCCGGCCGCCTTGTCCTTGAGGGGCCCCTCGGCGCGGGCCGCGAAGGCGGTGAGCACGGATAGCGCATCGCGGTCGCCGCGCGCGGCGATGACCGTGATCGCGGCGAGCTTCTCGGCCTCGGGCCGGTCGGAGGCGAGCACAGCGGCGGCGTGCGCCGCCTCGAGCCGCAGCTTGACCGCCGGCACGCTCTCGCGGCCGAGCGCCGCGTCGAGTGCGTCGAGCGACGCCGGGTCGGGGCTCCTGAACATGGTGTCGGCGGCGGCGGCGCGGGTGGCCGGGTCGGGCGAAGCCAGCGTCAGCGAGCCCAGCATGTCGCGCACGACGCGGCGAAGCGCGTTGTTGACCTTGACCTTGTCAGCTCGGCGCGCCGGCGCCTCGCCGACCGGCGCGGCGGTCAGCGGGTCGAGCAGGCGGGTCGTCCCGCCACCTTCGGAAACGATGAAGACGCCCCGGTCGCTCTTGCGGATCGACAGATTGCCCTCGGCCAGGGCGGTCAGCACCGGCTCGACGGCGGGATCGCCGGTCGCGCCAAGCCGACGCACGATCTCCTGCGTGGCGGCGAAGTTGCCCGCCGTGGCGAACCTCGGCGATGGCGGCGCGCAGCGCCGCTTCGTCGGCTTTGGCCGGCAGCGCGGCGAAGGCAGCGACGAGGGCCAGGAAGGCCAGGGCGAGGAGGCGCCTCGCGGGCGCGGGGAAGGGAATGGCTGCTGCCGGCATGATCGTTCGCTCGGGGGATGGGGTGCGGCCTGCGGGCGGACGAGGCAGGGAGGCCCGCCCGCAGGTCGGTCATGCGGAAGGCACGCTCAGTTGATGCCCTTGCCGCCGCATTTGCCGCTGGCGACGTTGAAGTTGCCGCAGGCCAGCGGAGCTCGCCAGTCGGCGATCAGGTCCTTCGAGTCCGGCAGGTAGTCCGACCATTCGTCGCCGACCACGAGGCCCGGGGTCTGCCAGACGATCTCGAACTGGCCGTCGGCCTGGATCTCGCCGATCAGCACCGGCTTGGTGATGTGGTGGTTCGGCATCATGGTCGAGGAGCCGCCGGAGAGGTTCGGCACCGACACGCCGACGATCGCGTCGATGACCGCGTCGGGGTCGGTGGTGCCGGCCTTCTCGACCGCCTTCACCCACATGTTGAAGCCGATGACATGCGCTTCCATCGGGTCGTTGGTGACGCGCTTCGGGTTCTTGGTGAAGGCGTGCCACTTGTCGATGAAGTCGGCGTTCTCCGGCGTGTCGACCGACTGGAAGTAGTTCCAGGCGGCGAGGTGGCCGACGAGCGGCGCGGTGTCGAGGCCGGCGAGCTCCTCCTCGCCGACCGAGAAGGCGACGACCGGGATGTCCTCGGCCTTGATGCCCTGGTTGCCGAGCTCCTTGTAGAAGGGCACGTTGGCGTCGCCGTTGATGGTCGAGACCACGGCCGTCTTCTTGCCGGCCGAGCCGAAGTTCTTGATGTCGGAGACGATCGTCTGCCAGTCGGAATGGCCGAACGGCGTGTAGTTGATCATGATGTCTTCCGTGGCCACGCCCTTCGATTCCAGGTAGGCCTCGAGGATCTTGTTGGTCGTGCGCGGATAGACGTAGTCGGTGCCGGCGAGCACCCAGCGCTCGACGCCTTCCTCGTTCATCAGGTAGTCGACGGCGGGGATCGCCTGCTGGTTCGGCGCGGCGCCGGTGTAGAAGACGTTGCGCTGGCTTTCCTCGCCCTCGTACTGCACGGGGTAGAAGAGCAGCGAGTTCAGCTCCTCGAAGACCGGCAGCACCGACTTGCGCGACACCGAGGTCCAGCAGCCGAACACCGCCGCCACCTTGTCCTTCTCGATCAGCTCGCGCGCCTTCTCGGCGAAGAGCGGCCAGTCGGAGGCCGGATCGACCACGACCGCCTCGAGCTTCTTGCCGAGCAGGCCGCCCTTCTTGTTCTGCTCGTCGATCAGGAACAGCATGGTGTCCTTCAGCGTCGTCTCCGAGATCGCCATCGTGCCCGAGAGCGAATGCAGGACGCCGACCTTGATCGTGTCCTCCTCGGCCATTGCCGGCACGGAGATGAGGACGCTCGCCGCAAGGGCGCTCGCCGAGATGAGTTTCGCTATCGCCGCCAATTTCCCTGTCATGTCGGTCTTCTCCAAAAGCGGTTGTTGCACCGCAAAAAAACGAAGCAACGGCCATGCCAGTTCGGAGCCGAATCGATCGCGGCGCGACGAAGCCCAGCTGAATTCAGCGGCTTATCGCCGGCGTTCGGTCGACTGGCCTGGCTGGGTCCGCTTGCTCGCTCCGCGGCGCCGCGCATATTTGTTGCGACGTCTGATTAATATTTATGCGAATTGCCAAGCCGCCTATTTTATAGGCTGCTAATGGACGTCGGGCGGTCGATTGCCCGGACTTCGGCTTTTCGATTAGCGTCGGCGAAACGATAAAAAAGGCCGGACCCAGCCGGCCCCCAAAAAAACCAGCCAGAGGTCTTTCCCATGTCATTCAGAGAGAAGCTTTCGCGCCGCAGCCTGCTCAAGGCGGCCGGCGCGGGGACGGCGCTCGTCGCGACCGGCGCGCTGCCGGGCCGTCTGCTCGCCGCCGACCCGATCAAGGTCGCGGCCATCTATACCGTGCCGGTCGAGCAGCAATGGGTGAGCCGCATCCACAAGGCGGCGAACGCCGCCAAGGAGCGCGGCGACATCGAATATGTCGTTCTCGGAGAACACGTCGAACAACGACTACGAGCGCGTCATGCGCGAATATGCCGAGGCCGGCAACAAGCTGATCGTCGGCGAGGTGTTCGGCGTCGAGGACGCCGCCCGCGCCGTCGCCAAGGACTATCCCGACGTCGCCTTCCTGATGGGCTCGAGCTTCAAGCCCGACGCCGGCGGTGCCGAACTTCGCGGTGTTCGACAACTACATCCAGGACGCGTCCTACCTCACCGGCATCATCGCCGGCGCGATGACCAAGTCGAAGAACATCGGCATGGTCGGCGGCTATCCGATCCCGAAGTGAACCGGCTGATGAACGCCTTCATGGCCGGCGTGAAGGAGACGGCGCCGGACACCAAGTTCCAGGTCGCCTTCATCGGCTCGTGGTTCGATCCGCCCAAGGCCAAGGAGACCGCCTTCGCGCAGATCGACGGCGGCGCCGACCTGCTCTATGCCGAGCGCTTCGGCGTCTCCGACGCGGCCAAGGAGAAGGGCGTGCTGGCCATCGGCAACGTCATCGACACGCAGGCCGACTATCCCGAGACGGTGGTCGCCTCGGCGCTGTGGCATTTCGAGCCGACGCTCGACAAGGCGATCGCCGAGGTCAAGGCCGGCACCTTCAAGGCCGCCGACTACGGCGTCTACTCCTTCATGAAGGAAGGCGGCTGCTCGCTGGCGCCGCTCGGCACCTTCGAAGGCAAGGTGCCGGCCGAGGCGATGGCCAAGGTCGCCGAGAAGGAGAAGGCGATCAAGGACGGCTCGTTCACGGTCGAGATCAACGACGGCGAGCCGAAGTCCGAGCTGATGCAGCCGGCGGCGCGGCCGGAGGCGGAGACCGGTCGTCTCCGCCTCTCCGGCATCACCAAGCGGTTCGGCGCGCTGACGGCCAATGACGCGATCTCGCTGGAGCTGCGCGCGCGGCGAGGTGGTGGCGCTGCTCGGCGAGAACGGCGCCGGCAAGACGACGCTGATGAACATCCTGTTCGGCCATTATGTCGCCGACGAGGGCAGCGTCGAGGCGTTCGGCCGGCCGCTGCCGCCGGGCGATCCGCGCGCGGCGCTCGCCGCCGGCATCGGCATGGTGCACCAGCATTTCACGCTGGCCGACAACATGACGGTGCTGGAGAACATCGCGCTCGGCACGCGAAAGCCTGTGGCGGCCGACGCTCGACCGGTCCGGCGCGCGGCAGCGGATCGCGCGGCTGTCCGGCGATTTCGGCCTGGCCGTCGACGCCCGACGCGACGGTCGGCGCGCTGTCGGTCGGCGAGCGGCAGCGCGTCGAGATCCTGAAGGCGCTCTACCGCGAGGCGCGCATCCTGATCCTCGACGAGCCGACGGCGGTGCTGACGCCGGCCGAGACCGACGCGCTGTTCGCCACGCTGCGCAAGCTGCTCGGCGACCGGGCCTGTCGATCATCTTCATCTCGCACAAGCTCAACGAGGTGCTGGCGGTCAGCCGACCGCGTGCTGGTGCTGCGCGGCGGCAGGCTGGTCGGCGAGCGGCCGACGACGAGGCGCCAGCCGCCAGGAGCTGGCGGCGCTGATGGTCGGGCAGGAGGTGGAGGCGCCGCGCGTCGCGGCGCGGCTGCCGGGGCCGCCGGCGCTGGCGCTGGAGGGCGTCTCGACGGCGCGACGCGGCACCGGCGTGGCGCTTCGACGGCCTCTCGCTGACGCTTCGCGCCGGCGAGATCACCGGCCTCGCCGGCGTCTCCGGCAACGGCCAGGCCGCGCTGGCGGGCGCTGATCTCCGGCACGGAGACGCCGACCGCCGGGGATCGTCCGCGTCGCCGGCCAGGCGATGCGCGGCTGGTCGCCGCGGGCGGCGATCGCCGCCGGCATCGGCCGCATCCCCGAGGACCGGCACGCCGTCGGCACCATCGCCGACATGAGCGTGACCGAGAACGTCATCTCCGAGCGCTACCGCTCGCCCGCGCTTCAGCCGGTCGCGGCCTGCTCGACTGGGCCGCCGCGCGCGCTTTCGCCGAGACGCTGATCCGCGACTACGACGTGCGCTGCCCGTCGCCCGACACGCGCATCCGGCTGCTGTCGGGCGGCAACATGCAGAAGCTGATCCTCGGGCGGGCGCTCGACGGCGACCCGGCCGTCATCCTCGCCAACCAGCCGACGCGCGGCCTCGACGTCGGCGCGGTCGCCTATGTCCACAAGCGCCTGGTGGCGGCGCGCGACGCGCGGCGCCGCGGTGCTGCTCATCTCGGAGGACCTGGACGAGATCATGGCGCTGTCGGACCGCATCCTGGTGATCTCGGGCGGGGCGCCTTCCAGCGCCCTCGCTGCGCGGCGAACGCTCGATCCGCGACCTCGGCGCGCTGATGGCCGGCCATGGCGGCGAGGCGGAGGGCGCCGATGCGGCTTGAGCCGAAGCCCGCGCCGTCGCTCGTCGCCGCCCTCGCCTATCCCGCTGGCGGCGATCGCCGCGACGCTGGGCTTCGCCGCGCTGCTGGTGCTGGCGGCCGGCGCCTCGCCGCTTTCGGTGTTCGACGCTGGTGGCGCAAGGGCGCGGCCGGGTCGCAGTTCGCGCTGCTGGAGACGCTGACGCGGGCGACGCCGCTGATCTTCACCGGCCTCGCCGTGGCGGTCGCCTTCCGCGCGCGGCTGTGGAACATCGGCGCCGAGGCGCAGCTCTATATCGGCGCGGTGGTGACGGTGGTGCTCGGCACCGGCGCGCTGCCGCTGCCCGCGGCTCCTGCTCGTGCCCGTCATCATGGCCGCGGCGATGGCTCGCCGGCGCGCTGCTGCTCGCCGGCCCCGCCTTGCTGAAGACGCGCTTCGGCGTCGACGAGGTGGTCACCACGCTGCTCCTCAACTTCATCGTGCTGCTGTTCGTCTCCATGCTGCTCGAGGGGCCGCTCAAGGACCCGATGGGGCTCGGCTGGCCGCAATCGCAGAAGGTCATCGCCGAGGCGCAGCTGCCGCGGCTCATCCAGGGCAAGCGGCTGCATCTGCGGCTTCGTGCTGGCGCTCGTCGCGGCGGCCGTCGTGCTGGGTGCTGATGAAGAAGACGGCGCTCGGCTACGAGATGCGGGCGGTCGGCCACAACCCGCGAAGCGGCGCGCTTCGCCGGCATTCCGGTCAACCGCGTGCTGATGAAGACGGCGTTCCTGTCGGGCGGGCTGGCGGCGCTCGCCGGCTTCTCCGAGGTGGCGGGGCTGAAGGGCAATCTGACGCTCGATCTGTCGCCGGGCTTCGGCTATTCGGGCATCGTGGTCGCGATGCTCGCCATGCTCAACCCGCTCGGCGTGGTGCTGTCGGCGATCTTCGTCGCCGGCATCTTCGTCGGCGCCGACGCGATGAGCCGGTCGGCCGGCGTGCCGAGCTACATCGCCGACGTCATGGTGGCGACCGCGCTGCTGTCGATGGTCACGGCGCTGCTGTTCGCGCGCTACCGGGTGCGGTGGCGCTGATGGACGCGCTCGAGATCCTGTTCACGGCGACGTTCTGGGCGGCGGCGATCCGCATCGCCTCGCCGCTGATCTTCGCCACCATGGGCGAGCTGATCTGCGAGCGCGCCGGGCGTGCTCAACCTCGGCATCGAGGGCATCATGACGGCCGGCGCCTTCGCCGGCTGGTTCACCGTCTATGCCGGCGGCGATCTGTGGACGGGCGTCGCTGGTGGCGGCGCTGGCCGGCGCGATGTTCGGCCTGCTGCACGCCGCGCTCACCGTGCCGCTCGGCCTGTCGCAGCACGTGGTCGGCATCGGCGTGACGCTGCTCGCCACCAGCCTGACCTATTTCACCTATCGCCTGCTGCTGCCCGAAGTGACCTCGCCGCCCAAGATCGCGCCGTTCCAGCCCTGGCCGATCCCCGGCCTGTCGGCGATCCCGGTGGTCGGCGAGGCGCTGTTCAACCAGACGCCGCTCACCTATCTCGCCTTCCTGGCGGTCGCCGTGGTCGCCTGGGTGCTCTACCGCACGCCGCTCGGGCTGGCCATCCGCGCCGCCGGCGAGAACCCGGCGGCGGTCGAGGCGCAGGGCATCAGCGTCACCGGCATCCGCATGGGCGCGGTGATCGCCGGCAGCGCGCTGATGGCGGTCGGCGGCGCCTTCCTGACCATGTCGGCCTTCAACTCCTTCTTCTTCGAGATGATCAACGGCCGCGGCTGGATCGCCATCGCGCTCGTCGTGTTCGGCTCGTGGCGGCCCGGCAAGGCGCTGCTCGGCGCCATCCTGTTCGCCGCCTTCGACGCCTTCCAGGTGCGCCTGCAGCAGCTGTCCGGCGGCGTCGTGCCCTACCAGGTGTTCCTGATGATGCCCTATGTGCTGTCGATCCTGGCGCTGGTGCTGGTGGCCCGCCGCGCCACCTATCCCAAGGCGCTGATGATCCCCTACCAGAAAGGCGAAAGATGAGCTTCGACCTGATCGTCAAGGGCGGCACGCTGCCCGACGGCACCGTCGCCGATATCGGCATCGCCGGCGAGACGATCGCGGCGATCGAGCCGCGGCTCGACGCCGAGGCGGGCCGCATCGTCGACGCCGCCGGCTGCCTGGTGTCGCCGCCCTTCGTCGACCCGCATTTCCACATGGACGCGACGCTTTCCTACGGCCTGCCGCGCATCAACGCCTCGGGCACGCTGCTCGAAGGCATCGCGCTGTGGGGCGAGCTGAAGCCGCTGCTCGACCCATGAGGCGGTGAAGGAGCGGGCGCTCGCCTATTGCGACTGGGCGGTGTCGATGGGGCTGCTCGCCATCCGCACCCATGTCGACGTCTGCGACGACCGGCTGCTGGCCGTCGAGGCGCTGCTGGAGGTCAAGAAGGAGGTGGCGCCGGCTATCGACCTGCAGCTCGTCGCCTTCCCGCAGGACGGGCTCTACCGCTCGCCGAGCGCGCGCGACAACACGCTGCGCGCGCTCGACCTGGGCGTCGACGTGGTCGGCGGCATCCCGCATTTCGAGCGGACGATGGCCGACGGCACGCCGCTCGGTGACCGAGCTTTGCGAGATCGCCGCGGAGCGCGGGCTGATGGTCGACATGCATTGCGACGAGACCGACGATCCGCTGTCGCGCCACATCGAGCAGCTCGCCTACGAGACGCACCCGGCTCGGCCTCGCAGGGCGGGTCGCCGGATCGCACCTCACCTCGATGCATTCGATGGACAATTACTACGTCTCCAAGCTCCTGCCGCTGATCGCCGAGGCGCAAGTGGCGGCGATCCCCAACCCGCTCATCAACATCATGCTGCAAGGGCCGCCACGACACCTATCCCAAGCGGCGCGGGATGACGCGCGTGCCGGAGATGCTGCGCCACGGCATCCGCGTCGGCTGGGGCCAGGATTGCGTGCTCGACCCGTGGTACTCGCTCGGCACCGCCGACATGCTCGACGTCGCCTTCATGGGCCTGCACGTCGCCCAGATGTCGAGCCCGGCCGACATGCGGCGCTGCTTCGACATGGTGACCGACGGTCAACGCCGCGATCATGGGGCTCGACCATCTCGGGCTCGCGGTCGGCAAGCGGGCGAGCCTGGTGGTGCTCGACGCGGGCGATCCCATCGAGGCGATCCGGCTGAGGGCCGAGCGGCTCTGCGTGGTGGCACGCGGGCAGGTGGTGGCCGAGCGCGAGCGGCGGGAAACCCGGCTCTCGCTGCCCGGCCGGCCGGCGACGGTCAGCCGCCGGCACAGGGTCAGCCGTCGTTAGATCTATTTTTGCCTGGCTTCGAACAAAAACTTTGCTGCGTTTAGTGAGGCAGCAAAAGAATTTGAAGCGTTCCAGCAGGAATCTCTGCCTCTTTTCGTATTTTTCTTTGAATTTTTCGATCTCTTTTTGCTTTAGCTTGGTCAGATGTTTCGAATAACTCTTGTGATTTTTCTTGTAGCTCTCAAGAGTTTCCTTGAATTTCCTTAGCGGCTTCGCAACGTTCAGATCCCCCAAGGAAGAGCTCAATCTCTTGAGATCCTGGAGCATGGCGCTATCGACGTTCTTTATGAGAAATAGGCACTTCTCGGTCTGCTCGGAGCATTGTCCATAGCGTTCCACCAAGGTCTGGAAGGGTCGGAAACCCAAGTCGATGTCGCTCGAAGGGGTCGTTCCTGCGATCACACCTGTCGATGTGGCGCCGGGTCTTGGCGAACTTGTCCGAATTTGCGTCGAACGCTGCGGTCTCTCCTGGGTCCTGACCGCGAGTAAGCTCCCTCCCCCCTGCCGATCTTGCGCCTAGGCGCCCCGGTGACCTCCGAACTGTTGCCTTTGGCCTCGGTGTCGAGACTGAGCCCGTATAGGATGTGCGCTTCCTCGTCGGCATGCCTGACCCGATCGCGGTCGGAACCGGAACTCTCCCCCTCGTCTGGCCGGTTCGCGGCGGGAGAGGTGCGTCCGGACTTGATCATCGATGTCATGTCCTCGCCGTCCAGCACGCCGGCCCAGACGAGCGTGGTGATCAGGTTGTCCATGGCCGGCGTCAGCTGCGGAAACTGCTGCGTCGAGACAGGCGGCTGGAAAGGCATTCCGAGCGGTCGGCTCCGCTCGGAATGGGCCAGAGATATCGCTTTGGATAAAAATTCGCCCCGTGGGTCGCGCAGCTTCGTCAGACGGAGCATGGACAGTTCATCAAGCTCATCGAGCCCGCTCTTGATGTATTCCGAAACCTCGTCAGCATAGATAATCCTAGTCTGTACTCCGCCGAACGTTCCGTCGAAGAGAGACATCAGCCCCTGTCTCACGAGCGCCGGTGTGGGGTATTTGTTTTCTTGGATCGAGCGCCAGAGTTCGACGTCTCCGACCGGCCGGATATCCCCGCCACCGGGCGGGACAGTGCCGGGTGTCATTGCTTGCTCGAACCCCCGGTCGGTGGGCCGAGGGCTGGGTGGCGGCGTTCTTCGTAGTGCGGACTTTTGAGGGGCCGAGGTTTGCTGAACCGACGTGTGGCTCGTGCCGCGTATGGTTGGGTTTAGTGGCATGCTCCGTCTCCCTGTTGATTGTCGTCCGTCGACAATTTTCGGTTGTAAGAAGACGATCATCTATCGGAAAGTGCATTCCAATTGTGCTGATCAGGACAGCGTCTCTCTGGTTTGGCGGCCGGCTCTCGCGACCTGGCCGGCCGGCGGTGGTCAGCCGCCGGCACAAGGGGACGAGTTCAGAGGGACTTTCTCAGGGGCGCGTATAGCTTACGTATGATTTCCTCGAAACAATTTGTAAGTTTAATCCGCCGTCCCAAAAGACGCTGCCAGCGTTCTTGCAGCCTCTTGGGGCCTTCATGATCATGACGTTCAGCGCGTCTGTATTCGTTGTCTACTATGAGACATTTGATGATTTCTTTGTTTAGCTTTTTAATCAAATTTGGAAGTCTAATACTTCCAATATGGTGACTATTCATGAAGAGATCTTGGATACCCCCTTCTACGAACTCGCGATAAAGGAAAATACACTTACTCTCGCGATCCGGCATTTGTTGGTATTCACTTACCAGCCCACAAATGGGACATAGAACGGATCATCTTGCCAGGTGGGTTTCAGCTTCGGCGATGCAACGAGGGTTTTCGGCCCGGGTGACGCATCGACGCGCCTTTGCCCCGGCGATGCATCGACGCGTCTTGGCCCCGGCGACGCATCGACGGTTTTCTTCGACTTTCGCGCCGGCCGTGGAGTTGTCAGCCTTCCTCGGCTGATCTCGCGCCCGGGTTCACCGTTGACTTTGGAGGCCTCGCTGGCTGGCCTTTCCCTTTGAGGCCGGTCCAGCGCCGCGGTGATGAGCGCCTCTATCTCGATCTGCTCGAGCGCGGAGAAGGAATCTCTGAACGAAGCCGGCTCGTCGTCATCGAGTGGGGGGTCTCGGTCGGCGATCAGCGATTTGATGGTGCTCGCGGTCGATCGCGTCGCTATTGATCAGCGACGCAATCAGATCGGTCATGGCCGGTGGTAGCTCCGGAAACTCTTTCCCTTCGGCAGATTTTCCCGACGGGAACTCGCCAGAACCTTCCAACTCTAAGTGGGCCAGACAGAGCAGTTGCCCGAGGGCTCTATTCCTATCGTCGTACAATGTTCCGGCAAGGATCAGATCCAGGTCGTCGAGCTCGTCAAACCTGTGGCGGAGGTATTCCGCGATCTTGCCCGCATTCGGCACCGAGCTGCTGGCGAACGCCCCGCCCTCGGCAAAAAGCGTCATCACCGCCTGCTTCATCAACGCGGGCTCCGGGCGGGGCTCGTTTTTCAGTAGGGACCAGACATCGGCATCACGGACCGCCTCGATCCCTTTGACGCCGCCGAGGCCAGCGCCGGGCTGCATGGCGTTTTCGATGTCCTTCGTGGTGCCCGGTCGTGGCGGGACCTGCCTGAGCCGCGGGAGTTTCGGCGTGGCATCTGTCCGGCGAATTGTCTTGTGGCCTGAAACGCGGCCCGAGCCTGGGGTGATTGGCATTCGTCCGTCTCCCGTCCGGTTGTCGTGCGGAGACGATGCTACTTATAGATGCATACGGGCATGTGCCGATTGGTACAAATTCCGACTTTCCGCTCATCCGCGGACGCGGGCTCCGTCGGGATCGTAGAGCGGCTTCAGGGTCAACCGCGCCTTGCGGGGCTCGGTGGCGACCACCAGCTCGTAGTCGCCGGAGGCGAGGAAATCGTCGGTGACGCCATCGGCATGGCGCACATAGCCAAGGCCGATCGGCCGGCCGATCGTGTAGCCGTAGCCGCCCGAGGACAGGTAGCCGACCGGCTCGCCGTTGCGCAAAATGGTCTCGCGGCCGAGCAGCACGACGTCCTCGTCGTCGGTGACGAAGGTGGCGAGGCGCTTGGCCAGCGGCCGGCCGGCCTGTGCTTCGAGCGCGGCGCGGCCGATGAACTCCTTGTCGGTCCGCAGCTTGACCGCCCAGCCGAGGCCGGCCTCGAAGGGCGTGTCGTTGGGCGTGATGTCGGTGCTCCAGGCGCGGTAGCCCTTCTCCAGCCGCAGAGATTCCAGGGCGCGGTAGCCGACCGGGGCGATGCCATGGCGGCGCCCGGCGGCCATCAGGGCGTCGAAGACGTCGCCGGTGGCGGCGATCGGCACGTGCAGCTCCCAGCCGAGCTCGCCGACATAGGTGACCCGCAGCGCCCGCACGCGGTGGCCGGCGATGCCGATCTCGCGGACATGGCCGAAGGGAAACGCGGCGTCGGCAACGTCGGCCTCGGCGACGGCGGCGAGCACCTGGCGCGACAGCGGCCCCATCAGCGAGAGCGTGCCGTAGGCTTCGGTGACGTCGGTCAGGCGGGCGTCGGCATCGGCCCTGACGTGGTCGGCGATCCAGCCGAGATCATGGGTGCGAAAGCCGGTGCCGGTGACGATGTAGAAGCGGTCGTCGGCGAGCCGGGCCACCGTCAGGTCGGCCTCGATGCCGCCGCGCGAGTTGAGAAGCTGGGTGTAGGTGAGCCGGCCGGCCGGCCGGTCGACGTCGTTGGCGCAGATCAGGTCGAGCGCGGCGCGCGGCGTCGCGGCCGGCGAGCTCGTATTTGGCGAAGGAGGACTGGTCGAAGATGCCGACCTTCTCGCGCACCTGGCGATGCTCGGCGCCGACCGGCGCCGAACCAGTTCTGGCGGCCCATGGAATAGAGGTCGACGGGCTCGCTGCCGGCGCGGCGCGAACCAGTTGGGGCGCTCCCAGCCGAGCTTGGAGCCGAACACGGCGCGGTGCGCCTTCAGCCGGCCGTAGAGCGGCGACAGGATGCGCGGCCGGCCGCTTTCATACTCCTCGTGCGGGAAGGCCACCGTGTAGTGCTTGCCATAGGCCTCCAGCGTGCGTTGCGCGGACCCAGGCGCGGTCGCGGTGGAGGGCCGAGAAGCGCCGGATGTCGACCACCCAGAGGTCGAGCGGCGCCTCGCCCTTGGCCACCCACTCGGCCAGCGCCCAGCCGGCGCCGCCGGCCGAAGCGATGCCGAAGGCGTTGAAGCCGGCGCCGACGAACATGTTGTCGCATTCCGGCGCCACGCCGAGGATGAAGTTGCCGTCGGGCGTGAAGCTTTCCGGGCCGTTGATCATCTGCTTGACGCCGACGCGCTCCGAGCGCCGGCACCCTGGCCACCGCCTCGACCATGTGCTGCTCGAAATGCTCGTAATCGTCCTCGAACAGCCGGAACTCCCAGTCGTCGGGGACGTCGCCGCCGGGCAGCCCGGTCTCCCAGGCCTTCGGGATCGGGTTCGTAGCCGCCCATCACGAGGCCGCCGACCTCCTCCTTGAAGTAGGTGCGGCGGTCGGGGTCGCGCACGGTCGGGGCGTCGGGCGACAGGCCGTCGATCGCCTCGGTGACGATGTACTGGTGGCGGACGGGCTGCAGCGGCACGTTGATGCCGGCCATGGCGCCGAGCTGGCGCGCCCATTGCCCGGCGCAGTTGACGACCGTCTCGCAGGCGATCTCGCCCTGGTCGGTGACGACCCCGACGATGCGGCTGCCCTGCATCGTGAAGCCGGTGACGCGGACGTTCTCGAACAGCCGGGCGCCGTGCATGCGGGCGCCCTTGGCGAGCGACTGGGTGATGTCGGAGGGGCTCGCCTGGCCGTCGGTCGGCAGCCAGGAGGCGCCGACGAGGTCGCCGGTCTCCATCAGCGGCCACAGTGCCTTCGTCTCCTCGGGCGACATGAGGTGCATGTCCATGCCGAAGCTGCGCGCGGTGGTGGCGAGGCGGCGGAACTCGGTCCAGCGGTCGGGCGTCGTGGCGAGACGCAGGCAGCCGGTCATCTTCCAGCCGGTGGCGAGGCCAGTCTCGGCCTCCAGGCCGCGGTAGAGCTCGACGGAGTATTTCAGCAGCCGGGTGATCGACGCCGAGGAGCGCAGCTGGCCGACCAGCCCGGCGGCGTGCCAGGTCGAGCCGGAGGTGAGGCGGCCCTGCTCCAGCAGGACCACGTCGGCCTTGTGGTCGCGCGCCAGATGGTAGGCCGTCGAGCAGCCGATGATGCCGCCGCCGACGACGACGATGGCGGCGTGGGAGGGCAAGGTCATGGAGCGGTCTTTCCGAAGTCGCGGCGATAGGCGTCGAGCGCCGCTTCCAGCCGGGCGAGATTGTCCGCCGTATAGGCGACGTAGTCGGCGCCCGGGGCGTCGAGATGCAGCTCCGAGACCATGCTCCACATCGCCTCGCGCAGCAGCGAGGCGCATTGCATCGCCGCATAGGCGCGGCGCAGCGCCGGGTCGGGCGGCGGCGCCGAAATAGGCGCCGAGCAGCGCGTCGGCCTCGGCGGCCGCCATGCCGGAGTTGGAGGCGGCGCCGGCGAGGTCGAACAGCGCGGTCGAGAAGCCGGCATATTCGAAGTCGATCAGCCAGAGGCGCTCGCCGTCGTCGAGGATGTTGGCGGGCAGAAGGTCGTTGTGGCCGAAGACGATCGGCAGCGGCACCTGAGCGGCCTCCAGCTCGTCGGCGAGCGCCAGGTAGGCGGGCAGCTCGGCGGTCATGCGGCTATGGCCGGCGACAAGCGTGCGGGCATAGTCGCGGATGACGTGGAAGACCCAGAACATGAAGCCGGGGCCCGAGACGTGGCGCGGCATCTCCGCGTGGAAGCGGCGGATGAGCCGCGCCACCCGCTCCGGCTCGCGGCGGACGTCGGCCGCCTCGCAGGTGCGGGCGCCGAGGTAGCGCGGTCACCATCACGCCGTCGGCGGCGAACAGCACGGCCGGGCCGAGCCCCGCGGCGGCGGCGGCGCGCGCCGTCATCACCTCGCGGTCGCGGAAGACATGGTGGAAGGGAAAGTCGCGGCCGAACCGCACGACATGACGGCCGGCGCCGTCCTCGACGAGGAAATTCTCGTTGCTCAGGCCGCCGGAAAGCACGGAGATCGCCACCGCGCCCTTCCAGCACGGCAGCGCGGCGATACGCTCTTCCACGGTGGTCAACGAAGCCTTCCTCCGGGCGCCCGAGGCGCAGCGCTTTTCAATTCGCGCGCACGCCCCCTGCCTGTCAATGCAAAGATGTGGTAAATTGTGCCTTTCTGACCGGTTGGTAGTGAGTTTGCCGGGCCAAATTGCCCGACCGGTGGTTGAGTGCGCCCGGGAACCCTGCAAGAGTGCGGCAATGACCCATTCCAAGCGCCATGGCGAGATTCTGCGGCTCCTCAGCGAGGAAGGCACCATCACCATCGCCAACCTGGCCGACCGGCTCGGCGTCTCGCTGGAGACGATCCGCCGCGACGTGAAGCCGCTGGCGGGCGACGGATCGATCCTCAAGATGCATGGCGCGATCGGCCTGCCGGCGCATATCGGCGAGGCGCCGTGGGAGCGCCGCATGCGGGAGGAGAGCCAGGCCAAGCGGCAGATCGCCCGCCTGGTGGCGGCGACCATCCAGGACGGCGAGTCGGTGATGATCGACACCGGCACCACGACGAGCTTCCTGGCCCGCGAGATGCTCGGCCACCGCCGCCTCACCGTGGTCACCAACTCCTCCGACATCGCCCGCACGCTGGCGACGGTCAACGGCAACAAGGTCTACATGGCCGGCGGCGAGCTGCGCTCCGACAACGGCGCCGCCTTCGGCGTCTCGGCGATCGAGTTCGTGTCGCGCTTCACCGTCGACCATGCGGTGATCTCGATCGGCGCCATCGACGCGGCCAGCGGGCTGATGGACTACAATCTCGAGGAGGCGGAGTTCGCGCGCATGGTGCTGTCGCGCGCGGCGCGCAGCGTGGTGGTGACCGACCACACCAAGTTCGGCCGCCACGGGCTCGTCCAGGTGTGCGGCTTCGGCGGCGTCAAGGAGATGGTGACCGACCGGGCGCCGCCGGCCGACATCGTCGCCGCGCTGGCCGCAGCCGGCACCAGGCTGACGGTGGTCGGCGAGGAGGACGCGGCGGACGCGCCGGGCTGAGCGCCTCTTCCCAGCGGCCGAGCGCTCGTCTTAACTGCCGCTATGGCGTTCACCATCAGGCAGCTGCAATATTTCGTCGCCGTGGCCGAGCAGGGAACCGTCTCGCGGGCGGCGCAGAACCTGTCGATCTCGCAATCCTCGGTGACCGAGGCGATCAAGGAGCTGGAATCCGACCTCGGCGTGGCGCTGTTCGAGCGCCACCCGCGCGGGCTGACGATCACCCACCGCGGCCATCAGTTCCTGCGCCATGCGACGAAGATCCTGGCCGAGGTGTCGGATGCCAGGCGCGCCTTCTTCGGCGACCCGCCGGCCACCACCGGCCGGCTGCAGCTCGGCGTCACCTCGCTGGTCGCCGGCTACGTGCTGTCCGACCTCCTGGCGCGGTTCCGCCGCGCCCACCCGGCCGTCGAGATCACGGCGATCGAGGACAATGGCGACTATCTCGAGCATCTCCTGGTGGGCGGCAAGCTCGACGTCGCGGTGATGGTCACGTCGAACCTGCGCGACCGCATGGCGCTGCAATCGGAGATCATCGAGGTCTCGGCCTACCGGTTGTGGTTGCCGCTCGGCCATCCGTTGGCGGCGGCGGAGATCATCGGCGTCGGCGACATCGCCGGCGAGCCGCTGATCATGCTGTCGGTGGACGAGATCGAGGAGAACACCGGCAAGCTGCTCAGCGCCATCGGCGCCAAGCCGCAGATCGCCTTTCGCACCCGCTCGGTGGAGGCGGTGCGCAGCCTGGTCGCTACGGGGGCCGGCGTGGCGCTGTTGCCCGATCTCGTCTACCGGCCCTGGTCGCTCGAAGGCGACCGTATCGAATCGCGCGATATCTCCGGCTCGCTGCCGGTGGTGCAGGTCGGCATGGTCTGGCGGCGCGGCTCCGGCCTGCCGGCCGCGGCCCGTGATTTCATTGGAATGGCGCAGGCGCAGCGCACGGCCAGGCAGCGCTCCTGAGGGCTATCGGAAAAACCGATACCGCCTTTCTGAGAAATGAATTTGCGAAGACCTCCGTTTGGGCTCACCTTGCCGGAGGGAACAAGGCCGCCGCTCCGAGTGCGGCTCCTCAAATGGGAGATGTCAGATGAAATCGATGCTGAAGTCGTGCACGGCGCTGACGCTCGCGGCGAGCTTCGGCGGGCAGGCGCTCGCCCAGGACATGCTGAAGGAGGTCGGCGCCGGCGAAGGCCAGGTCAACATCATCGCCTGGGCGGGCTATATCGAGCGCGGCGAGACCGACAAGAATTACGACTGGGTGACCGAGTTCGAGAAGGCGAGCGGCTGCAAGGTCAACGTCAAGACCGCCGCCACCTCGGACGAGATGGTGGCGCTGATGAACGAGGGCGGCTTCGACCTCGTCACCGCGTCGGGCGACGCCTCGCTGCGGCTGATCGCCGGCAAGCGCGTGCAGCCGGTCAATGTCGATCTGATCAAGAGCTGGTCGACTGTCGACGATCGACTGAAGGACGCCCCGTGGTACACGGTGGACGGCGTGCATTACGGCGTGCCCTACCAGTGGGGGCCGAACGTGCTGATGTACAACACCGAGGTGTTCAAGGAGGCGCCGAAGAGCTGGAACGTCGTCTTCGAGGAGATGGACCTGCCGGACGGCAAGTCCAACAAGGGCCGCGTGCAGGCCTATGACGGGCCGATCCACGTGGCCGACGCCGCCAACTATCTGATGGCGCACAAGCCGGAGCTCGGCATCAAGAACCCCTACGAGCTGAACGAGGACCAGTACAAGGCGGCGCTCGACCTGCTGCGGCACGCAGCGCACGCTGGTCGGCCGCTACTGGCACGACGCGATGATCCAGATCGACGACTTCAAGAACGAGGGCGTGGTGGCGTCGGGCTCGTGGCCGTTCCAGGTGAACCTGCTGGCGGCCGAGAAGCAGCCGGTGGCCTCGACGGTGCCCGAGGAAGGCGCGACGGGCTGGGCCGACACGACCATGATGCATGTCGACGCGGACAATCCCAACTGCGCCTACATGTGGATGGAGCATTCGCTGTCGCCCAAGGTGCAAGGCGACCTCGCCGCCTGGTTCGGCTCGAACCCGGCCGTGCCGGCCGCCTGCAAGGGCAACGCGCTGCTCACCGACGAGGGCTGCAAGACCAACGGCTTCGAGGACTTCGAGAAGATCAAGTTCTGGAAGACGCCGGTCACCAAGTGCGCCAGCCAGAACGACCAGTGCGTGCCCTATTATCGCTGGGTGTCGGACTATATCGGGGTGATCGGCGGGCGGTGAACCGACGCCATCTTCGCCGGTCGACGGGTGCCTGGATGACCACGGCCGTCTCCTTTCAAGGGGTGTCGCGCCATTTCGGCGCCGTCCGCGCCGTGGACGGCGTCGACCTCGACATCGCCGCCGGCGAGTTCTTCGCCATGCTCGGGCCGTCCGGCTCGGGCAAGACGACCTGCCTGAGGCTGATCGCCGGCTTCGAGCAGCCGACGGCCGGCGCCATCCGCATCTTCGGCGAGAAGGCCGACGGCGTGCCGCCCTACCGGCGCAACGTCAACACGGTGTTCCAGGACTATGCGCTGTTCCCGCATCTCGACGTGCGTCGACAACGTCGCCTACGGCCTGATGGTGAAGGGCGTCGCCAAGGCGGAGCGGCGGCGGGCGGCGGAAGAGGCGCTGGCGCTGGTCAAGCTGCCCGGCTACGGCGCGCGGCGGCCGAGCCAGCTCTCGGGCGGCCAGCGGCAGCGGGTGGCGCTGGCGCGGGCGCTGGTGAACCGGCCCAAGGTGCTGCTGCTCGACGAGCCGCTCGGCGCGCTCGACCTCAAGCTGCGCGAGCAGATGCAGGAGGAGCTGAAGGCGCTGCAGCGCTCGCTCGGCATCACCTTCGTCTTCGTCACCCACGACCAGGGCGAAGCGCTGTCGATGGCGGACCGCGTGGCGGTGTTCAACGACGGCCGGATCATGCAGGTGGGCACGCCCGAGGAGATCTACCAGACGCCGCAGACGCGCTTCGTGGCCGATTTCGTCGGCTCCTCCAACGTGCTGCCGCCGGACTTCGTGCAGCGCTATTCCGGGCAGCGCCGCTGGGGCAGCCTGCGGCCGGAGGCGATCCGCGTCGCCTTCCGTACAGGCGGCGACGGGGTGCCGGCGCGGCTGGTCTCGGCGAGCTATCTCGGCGCCACCACGCGCCTCTCGCTCGACGCCGAGGGGCTTCGCCTGCACGCGACGGTGCCGGCGGGCGCGAAGCTGCCCGAGGCGGGGGAAGAGGTGGTGCTCACCTTCAACCGCGACCAGCTGCACCTGATGGAGGACGGGGCGTGACGAGCGCTTCCGCCGCGCTCGACCTGGCGGCCGCCGGCAGTCGCAGGCGATCCTGCCGCGCCGCGGCGGCCTGCTGGGGCGCCTCTCCGACCTGTTCTGGCGGCGGCCGGGGCTGCTTCTCCTGGTGATGCTGCTGCCGCCGGTCCTGTGGCTCGGCATCGTCTATCTGGGCTCGCTGTTCGCGCTGCTCCTGCAGAGCTTCTTCTCGATCGACGAGTTCTCGGGGCTGATCAACCGCGAGTTCACGCTGAAGACCTATGGCGAGCTGCTGCTCCCGTCCAATCTCGACATCATCCTGCGCACCGTGACGATGGCGGCGGTGGTCACGCTGGCGTCCGCCGTGGTCGCCTTCCCGATCGCCTATTTCGCGGCGCGCTACGCCAGGGGAACCTGGAAGGCGCTGTTCTACCTCGGCATCATGCTGCCGCTGTGGTCCAGCTACCTGGTCAAGGTCTATGCCTGGAAGCTGATCCTCGCCAAGGAGGGCATCCTCACCTGGCTGTTCGCCAAGCTGCATCTGTCCTGGCTGCTGGACGCCTGGCTGTCGCTGCCGGTGGTCGGCGGCAACTCGCTGTCGGTGTCCTTCACCGGCACCTTCCTCGTCTTCGTCTATGTGTGGCTGCCGTTCATGATCCTGCCGATCCAGGCGGCGCTGGAGCGGGTGCCGCTCAACCTGGTCGAGGCTTCGGCCGATCTCGGCGCGTCGCCGGCGCAGACCTTCCGCACCGTGCTCCTGCCGCTGGCGCTGCCGGGCATCGTCGCCGGCTCGATCTTCACCTTCTCGCTGACGCTCGGCGACTACATCATCCCGCAGATCGTCGGCACCTCGCGGCTGTTCATCGGGCAGGCGGTCTATGCCCATCAGGGCACGGCCGGCAACATCCCGCTCGCCGCCGCCTTCACCGTGGTGCCGATGGTCATCATGGCGTTCTACCTGTGGGGTGCCAAGCGGCTGGGGGCGTTCGATGCGCTCTGACCGTCCGGAGAGGGCGCCGCTCGGCCTGAAGCTCGCGGCGGCGGCCGGGCTCGCCTTCCTGCACCTGCCGATCGCTGCTGATCTTCGTCTATGCCTTCACGACCGAGGAGAAGATCCTACCAGTGGCCGCCGCCCGGCCTCACGACGGCGTGGTTCGGGGTCGCCTGGAGCCGCCCCGACATCTGGCAGGCGCTGGCGCTCTCGGTCAAGGTCGCGGCGGTGTCGACCTCCATCGCGCTGGTGCTCGGCACGCTGGCTGCGGCGGCGGTCAGCGGCAGCCGCTTCTTCGGCCGCGAGACGATCTCGCTGCTCATCATCCTGCCGATCGCGCTGCCCGGCATCATCACCGGCATCGCGCTGCGCTCGGCGTTCAGCCTGGCCGAGATCCCGTTCTCGTTCTGGACGATCGTGCTCGGCCACGCCACCTTCTGCGTGGTGGTGGTCTACAACAATGCGGTGGCGCGCTTCCGCCGCACCTCCGGCTCGCTGATCGAGGCGTCGATGGATCTCGGCGCCGACGGCTTCCAGACCTTCCGCCATGTGATCCTGCCCAACATCGGCACGGCGCTGCTGGCCGGCGGCATGCTGGCCTTCGCGCTGTCCTTCGACGAGGTCATCGTCACCACCTTCACCGCCGGCCAGCAGCAGACCCTGCCGATCTGGATGCTGGAAGAGCTGGTGCGGCCGCGCCAGCGCCCGGTGACCAACGTCGTCGCCATGGTCGTCGTGCTGGTCACGCTGCTGCCGATCCTGGCCGCCTATTTCCTCACCCGCGACGGCGACCAGGTCGCCGGATCGGGCAAATAGAAGACAAAAGAACGAAAGGGAGACCCCTCATGGACCAAGAGATGCTGATCGGCGCCGCCTTCCAGAAGGGCAAGGAGACCGAGGAAGCGATCCTCAACCCCAAGACGGGTGCGACCATCGTGAACCTCCCCGAAGCCTCGCCGGCCCAGATCGACGCGGCCGTCGCCGCCGCCGAGCAGGCGTTCGGCACCTGGTCGCGCACGACGCCGGCGCAGCGCTCCGGCTACCTGCTCAAGATCGCCGACCGCATCGAGGCGGAGGCGGAGGAGTTCGCCAAGCTCGAGGCGCTCAACTGCGGCAAGCCGATCAACGCCGTGCTCAACGACGAGATCCCGGCGATCGTCGATTGCTATCGCTTCTTTGCCGGCGCGGTGCGCTCGATGCCGGCCGTCGTGGCGGGCGAATACCTGCCGGGCACACGTCGATGGTCCGCCGCGACCCGATCGGCGTCGTGGCATCGATCGCGCCGTGGAACTATCCGCTGATGATGATGGCGTGGAAGCTGGCGCCGGCGATCGGCGGCGGCAACACGGTGGTCTTCAAGCCCTCCGAGCAGACGCCGCTCACCGCGCTCAAGCTGGCGCGAATCCTGGCCGAGGTGCTGCCGGAGGGCGTGGTCAACGTCGTGCTGGGGCGCGGCGACAGCGTCGGCAATGCGCTGATCAACCATGCCGGGGTGCGGATGATCTCCATCACCGGCGACGTGGCGACCGGCAAGAAGGTGCTGCAGGCGGCGGCCAAGTCGGTGAAGCGCACGCATCTGGAGCTTGGCGGCAAGGCGCCGGTGATCGTCTTCGACGATGCCGACCTGGAGGCGGTGGTGAGCGGGCTGCGCGCCTTCGGCTACTACAATGCCGGGCAGGACTGCACGGCGGCCTGCCGCATCTATGCCGGCGAGCGGGTCTACGAGAAGCTGGTGGCCGACCTCACCTCGGCGGTCTCCGGCATCCGCTATGCCGAGGCGGACGACACCCAGAACGAGATCGGGCCGCTGATCTCCAAGCGGCAGCGCGACCGGGTCGCCTCGTTCGTCGAGCGGGCGTCCGAGCTCAAGCACATCGAGATCACCACCGGCGGCAAGCCGCGCGACGGCGACGGCTTCTTCTACCAGCCGACCGTGGTGGCCGGCGCGCGCCAGGAGGACGAGATCGTGCGCAAGGAGGTGTTCGGACCGGTCGTCTCGGTCACCCGCTTCTCCGACGTCGACGAGGCGGTCGCCTGGGCCAATGACAGCGACTACGGCCTCGCCTCCTCGGTGTGGACCCGCGACGTGTCGCGGGCGATGGCCACCGCGGCGCGGCTGCAATATGGCTGCACCTGGATCAACACGCACTTCATGCTGGTCAACGAGATGCCGCATGGCGGGCTCAAGCAGTCCGGCTACGGCAAGGACATGTCGCTCTACGCGCTCGAGGACTACACGGCGGTGCGCCACGTGATGGTGGCGCACGGCTAGGTTTCTGGCGCCTCTTGCGCGAGGCGGGCCGGCTCTGCAAAACTGGTCCGACCAGATGAGGGAGGGGCCAGGATGAAGATCGGCTTTTGCATGCTGCTGTGGACGACGCATGTGACGGAGGCGCATGCGAAGCTGCTCGAGGACATCATGGCGACCGGCTATGACGGCGTCGAGATCCCGATCTTCGAGGGCGACACGGCGCACTACCGAGGCGCTCGGGCGGCTGCTCGACCGGATCGGCCTGCAGCGGACCGCGGTCTCGGCGATGGGCGACCCGGCGCTGAACCTGATCGCGCCGGATGAGGGGATCCGCCAGGCCGGCATCGACAGCATGAAGCGGACGATCGACTGCGCCGCCGCCCTGGGCGCGGACATGCTGTCGGGACCGGTCCATTCGACGCTCGGCGCGTTCTCCGGCAAGGGTCCGACGGAGGCGGAGAAGGCGCGCTCGGTGGAGTCGCAGAAGGCCATCGGCAGCCACGCGGAGACGCAGGGCGTGACGATTGCGCTCGAAGCGCTGAACCGCTTCGAATGCTACCTCCTCAACACGATGGCCGACCTCGCCGCGCATATCGAGGCGATCCGGCATCCAAACATCAAGGCGATGTACGACACCTTCCATGCCAACATCGAGGAGACCGATCCGATCGCCGCCTATACGCGACATGCGGGCAGCGTCGTGCACATCCACATTTCGGAGAACGACCGGGGCGTGCCGGGTCGCGGACACATCCCGTGGGACGCCACCTTCAAAGCGATCCGCAGCAGCGGCTATGACGCCTGGCTGACCATCGAGTCGTTCGGGCGCGGCCTGCCGGACCTCGCCGCGGCGACCAAGGTGTGGCGCGACTTCGCCGAGACCCCCGAGGCGGTCTATCGCGAGGGGTTCCGGCACATCAAGGAAGGCTGGCGCAAAGCGGCCTGACGGGCCTATTGCGGGGCGGCGACCTGCCGGCTGGCCGCATAGTCGGGCGAAGCAAAGCGCATGGTGAAGACGCGGCCACCGATCCCCTGCGCCAGGGCGGGGGCGAGCGACACCGGCGTGCAGCGCTCGATGGCGTCGACGGCGGCCTCGATGAAGCGGCGACGCAGCTCCGCATCGCCCTCGATGTCGACCGCGGTCGGCCTGGGCGGCCCCATCAGCGAGCCGTCGCGCTTGAAGGAGAAACGCAGCGTGACGGCCGACTTGTCCGTTCCTTCGGGGGCTGTCCAGCAGGAGAAGATGGCGGCGCCGACATCGCCCATCGTGGCCACGGGCTCGGCCATCGCCACCGGAAGGGGCGCCGAGAACGCAACCCAAACGCAAGAGGCACGCAGACCGAACCGGCCCATACCCAACCTCGACACAACTCGCGGAAATTATCTCATGCCGGGTGTTTCCCGGCAAACGGGGCGTCGGAGGTCGGTTAACGGAGTGCGCAGCCGGCGACGGCAATTTGCGCCATGGCAGCGGCGGCGCGGTGCGAGATGGCGGCGGATTCGGGCCGCCGCCGGCCCGCAATCAGGCGAGCGCGGCGAGGCCGGCGTCGACGGCGAAGCTCAGCAGCAGCAGCGTCATCACAGTGCCGAAGATCGCATAGCTGCGGGCAAAAAGGTCGGCATCGGGGCGATAGTCCTCGCCGAGCGTCGTCTCCGCAAACCAGTCGATGTTGCGGAGCACGTAGAGCAGCGTGGCTGCCAGCAGGCCCAGGCCGCCGGCGACGACGGCCAGCGCGAAGCCCGGGCTCTGGTAATCGTAGAGATAGCCGTCGACCGGTCCTGCGGCCAGCCTTTCCGGCTGGGGTGCGAGCAGCAGCCATCCGAACACCGCCCAGGCCGAACAGGCGGCAAACCAGAAGGCGCCGCGAAGCGCGCTCGTCATGGAGGTCGGGGTGCTGACTGTCACTGCGGTCATCGGGAGCGATCCATCTCCACGTCGAGCCATCTACGGGGGGCGCCTTGGCTTGCTGGCGGGCCGGGCTCGACAGGGGGGCATACTCCTTCGGAGGCGCCGGATCGTCACTCGCAGAGTGTGCCAAAATGCTCGCTAGGCATGCCAAAACGCTCGGTGGCCGCGTGGCGGGTTGCGGATCTAGAGCGGGCGTTTCAATCCGGAAGACCGGCCTTGCGGAAGCCGTCGACGAAGTGCTCGAGCGTCGCGGCGTCGCGAAACGGCTCCGTCGCGGCCCAGTTCCGGGTCGTGAAATGCGGGTTGGCGACGAGGAAAAGCGCGACCTCGGCGCGCGCCTCGTCGAGCCGGCCGAGCTGGGCGAGGCTGGCCGCCAGGAAACGGCGCGAGCTCGTGCGGTAGGTCTCGTCGCGGCGCAGCGTCTCGACGGCCGCCGCGTAGTCGCCGGCGGCGTATTGCGCCTGGCCGAGCGTCAGGTAGTACCAGCTCGCCGGAAACGGGTTCAGGCGGAATGCCTTGCCGATGTGCTCCAGGCCTTCCTCGACCCGCCCGGCCAGGACCGCGAGGTCGGACATCGTGGCCCAGGTGTCGGCCTCGTTCGGGTCGAGCTCGATCGCCTTGGCGAATTGCGCGTCCGCCTCGGCGAAATCGCGCTCATAGGCCAAAAGGTTGGCGAGCACCCAGCGGCAGCCGGCGTCGTTCGGATCGAGCGCCACCGCCTTGCGGGCCAGTTCCAGGCCGACGCTGCGGGCGGGTTCGACCGGCTCGCCCCAATGCACCCATGCCATCCAATGGTTCATGGCAAGCCAGCGCCAGGCCTCGGCGTAGCCCGGATCGAGCGCCACGGCGCGCGTCAGCATCAGGTGCGCCTGCCGCGCCGTCTGCGGCGAATTGTCGATCAGCTTGCGCGCCCGCACGCAGAGATCGTAGGCCTCGAGGTTGCTTGGCCGATTGCGCGGCGGCCGGGCGACGAGCCGGCCGAGCAGCGCCTCGACGATCTTGCCGGCAACCTCGTCCTGGACGGCGAAGACGTCCGCCAGGCCGCGGTCGAAGCGCTCCGCCCAAAGGTGCTCGCCGCCCACGGCGTCGACCAGCTGGGCGTTGATGCGGACGCGCCCATCGACGCGCCTGGCGCTGCCCTCCAGAAGATAGCGCACGCCCAGCTCCTCGCCGATCGCGCGCACGTCCAACGCCTTGCCCTTGTAGGCAAAGACCGAGTTGCGGGCGATGACGAACAGCCCCGCGGTCCTGGACAGGTCGGTGATCAGGTCCTCGGTGAGGCCGTCGGCGAAGGTATCCTGCTCGGGATCGCTGCCGAGATTGACGAAGGGCAGCACGGCGATCGACGGCTTGGCCGGCAGCGGCAAGGGCTTTCGCCCGGCGCCGCCGAGCCGCTCGATGGCCCCGGCGAAGCGGTAGCCGACGCGCGGAACCGTGGCGATCCAGGGGCTGCCGTCGGCGGCCGGGCCGAGCAGCTTGCGCAAGAGCGCGATCTGGACGGTGAGGTTGCCTTCCTCGACGGCGGTGTCCGGCCATGCCGCGTCCATCAGCTCGGCCTTGCCGAGGATCTCGCCAGGCCGGCCGACCAGCGCGGCGAGCAGGCGTTGGCCGCGGTGGCCGACGGCGACGGGGACGTCGTCCCGAAGCAGCGTTCCGGCAGCCGGGTCGAGCACGAACGGACCGAAGGCGAAGCGCGATCCCTGCATGCGGCGATCTATAGCCCGTTTGCAAGTTTTTGGAACTCTTAGGGCGGGCTTAATGACGAGGCGACCCGCAGCCTGCAAAATCGCGCTGGAACCATGACCACGGAAAGCACCATATCGCCGCGACAGGATCGGATCGCATGGGCCGCGATGGCCGGCATCATCGCGACGGTCACGGTGTTTGCCGTGGCGCAGGGGCTGACCTATCCGCTGCTCAGCTTCATCCTGGAGCGGCAGGGCACGACGCCCGGCCTGATCGGCCTTTCGGCAGCGATGACGCCGCTCGGCTTCATCGTTTCGGCGCCGTTCATCCCGGCGCTGGCGCGGCGCGTCGGCGCGGGGCGGCTGGCGGTGATCTGCTCGTTGCTGGCCGCGCTCGCCCTGGTCGCCATCGCCTGCTGGCAGGATGTCTGGGCCTGGATGCCTCTGCGCTTCATGCTCGGCGTCTTCGCCAATCCGCTCTATGTGATCAGCGAGACCTGGCTGATCACCATCGCGCCGGCGGCGCGCGCGCGGCCGTATCATGGGGCTCTATTCGTCGATCGTGTCGGGCGGCTTCGCCATCGGCCCGCTGTCGCTGGGCCTGGTCGGCACGCAAGGCTGGCCGCCCTTCGCGATCGGCATCGCCGCCTTCCTCGTCTGCGGCCTGACGGTGCTGGCCGTAGTCCCGCGCCTGCCGAAGATGCCGCATGGCGGCGAGGCGACGTCGGTCGGCGGCTTCTTCGCCCAGGCGCCGCTGCTCCTGTTCGCGGTATTCGCCGCTGCCGCCTTCGAGCAGGTGCCGCTCTCGCTGTTCGCCGTCTACGGTGCCGCGCTCGGCAGCGCCGAGGAGCGCATCGCGTCGCTCATCGCCTGCTTCATCGTCGGCAACGCCGCCTTGCAGATCCTGCTCGGGCGGATCGCCGAAAGGCTCGGCTCGGCGCCGACCATGCTCGCCTGCGCCCTGGTCTCGCTGGGAGGCAGCCTGCTGCTGCCGGTGCTGTTCGACGCGTGGCTCATCTGGCCGGTCATGTTCGCGTGGGGCGGCGTCTCGTTCGGCATCTACACCCTGTCGCTGATCCAGCTCGGCGAGCGCTTTACCGGCCAGGCGCTGATCGCCGGCAATGCGGCCTTCGCCTTGGTGTGGGGCGTCGGCGGCATCGTCGGCTCGCCGGCGACAGGGATGGCGATGCAGCTGGTCGGCCACCAGGGGCTGCCGGCGTCGCTGGCCCTGCTCAGTGCCGTCCTGGTGGCGCTCCTGCTGGCCGAGCGCCGCCGCGCCTGAAGTCAGAAACGGCCGCGGATCAGCAGAGCGCGGGCCAGCGCCTCGCGCTCGGACAGCGAGGCGGCCGCCCAGACGGCGCCCCACAGGTCGGAGGCTTCCGGCGTGTCGCGGTCCCACTGGCGGATCTCGACGGCCTGGCCGAGGTCGACGGCGAGGCGCCGGCCGCCGAGGGCGCGGTAGCGCTCGACGACGTCGAAGATGTCGATGCGGCTCGGCGGGACCGGCGGCTCCGCAGCATCGCCGGGCGTCGGCGCGGCCTGGACGGGGGCGTGGCGCCGCCGCCTGAGCTCGCGGGCGCGGGCGATGATGGAGCGCAGCCGCGCCAGCTCGATCGGCACCGGCCGGTTGCCGCTGCCGAGCGTCTCGATCTCGCGGTCGATGGTCTTCAGGACGCGCCAGGTGGAATAGCCGTCGAAGGACCGGCTGGAGGCGATCCTGAGCGAAATTTCTTCGATGTCCTTGGGCATGCGGCGGTCTCGATGGCCGGCGGGTCGGCCGTCGAGGTCACTCTACCATCGGGTTTGTCCGCGATGGTGAACGCGGTGATTGCAATTTTATCGATCGTGCATAAGCCCTTGTGAGAGGCCGCACCCCCGTTCGAGGTACGGCCGTCCGGGTCAGGTCCCGGTCCCGGTCGAGGCGTCGACCGGGCGCTTGCGGTCGTAGAGCCACTCCTCGAAACGCTGCACGACGACGAAGAAGGACGGCACGAACAGCACCGCCAGGCAGGTCGAGGCGAGCATGCCGCTCGACACGGTGACGCCGATCGACCTCCTGGCGCTGGCGCCGGCGCCGGTGGCGAAGACCAGCGGCAGGACGCCGAGGATGAAGGCGAAGGAGGTCATCAGGATCGGCCGGAACCGGGCCCGCGCGCCGTCCATCGCCGCCTCCATGATCGGCTTGCCGGCGGCGCGCATCTCGCGCGCCACCTCGACGATCAGGATGGCGTTCTTGGCCGACAGGGCGACCAGCAGGACGAGCCCGATCTGGACGTAGAGGTTGTTGACGACGTTGAGGCCGAGCATCACCGACACCGGGCCGATCAGCGACAGCGGAATGGCGAGCAGCACCGCCAGCGGCGTCAGCCAGCTTTCGTACTGGCCGGCGAGCACCAGGTAGACGAGCAGCATGGCCAGGCCGAGCACGATGTAGAGCTGGTTGCCGACCAGCCTCTCCTGGTAGGACAGCGCGGTCCAGTCGTAGCCGGTGCCGCGCGGCAGCTGGTCGTTGGCGATCTCCTCCATCAGGTGCATGGCCTGGCCCGACGAGAAGCTCGGCGCCGGCACGCCGACGATCGATCCCGAGGGATAGAGGTTGTAGAGGCTGATCAGCGAGGGCCCGACGCTCGGCGTCACCGTCAGCACCGTGCCGATCGGGATCATGTTGCCGTTGTTGTTGCGCACCGTCAGCGCGCCGATCGTTTCCGGCGACAGGCGGAACTTGGCGTCGCCCTGCACGTAAATCTGGAAGACGCGGCCGAACTTGTTGAACTGGTCGACATAGCTGGAGCCGAGATAGCTGGCCAGCGTGGAGAACACCTGGTCGGTGGTAAGCCCGAGCGCCTGCACCTTCTCGCGGTCGATCTCGACCTTGTATTGCGGCACGGCGGAGCGGAACGGCGCCGAGATGCGCTGGATGCCGGACTGCGTCTCGGCCGTCTTGACCACGGCGTTGATGGCGCCCTGCAGCTTGGCGAGGTCGAAGCTGCCGTCGCGCAGCTCGATCTGCATGGTGAAGCCGCCGGCATTGCCGATGCCCTGGATGGGCGGCGGCGGCAGCACCAGCACGCGGCCGTCCTCGATGCCGAGCATGTCCTTGTTGAGCGAGGCGAAGAGCGTGGCGAGGTCCTCGCCCCGGCCGCGCTGGCTCCAGTCCTTCAGGATGATGTAGGCCAGGCCGGCGCTGGACAGCGTCGAGTTGTTGTCGAGCGCCGAGATGCCGGCGATGGTGATCACCTTGTCGACGCCCGGCGTCTGGTGGGCGATGCGGTCGACCTCGCCCAGCGCCGCCTGGGTGCGGCCGAGCGAGGCGCCGTCGGGCAGCTGCACCGCCGCCAGCAGGTAGCCCTGGTCCTCGATCGGGATGAAGCCCGTCGGCACGCGCGACATGCCATAGCCGGCGAGCGCGACGATGGCCAGCGCCACCACCACCATGACGCCGCTCCAGTGCACCATGCGGTCGACGAGCCGGAGATAGCCGTTCTCGGCCCGCTGGTAGAGCGCGTTGAAGCCGCGGTAGACGAAATTGCGCTGCTCCAGCGGCACCGGCTGCTTGAGCCACAGCGCGCATTGGGTGGGCTTCAGCGTCGCGGCGTTGACGGCGCTGATCAGCGCCGTGGCGGCGATGACCAGGGCGAACTGCGCATACATCTGGCCGGTCAGGCCGGGCAGGAAGGAGGCCGGCAGGAACACGGCCATCAGCACCAGCGTGATGCCGACGATCGGCCCGAACAGCGCGTTCATGGCGGCGATCGCCGCGTCGTGGCCCGGACATGCCCTTCTCGATGTTGTGCGAGGCGCCCTCGACGACGACGATGGCGTCGTCGACGACGATGCCGATCGCCAGCACGATGGCGAACAGCGTCGACATGTTGACCGAGAAGCCCATCGCGTCCATCGCCGCGAAAGCGCCGATGATGGTCACCGGCACCGTGGTGGCCGGCACCAGCATGGCGCGCCAGTCCTGCAGGAAGATGAGGATGACCACCAGCACCAGCAGCGCCGCCTCGATCAGCGTCTTGTAGACCTCGTTGATCGCCTGGCTGACGAACACCGTGGTGTCGAACGGGATGCCGTATTCCACGCCCTGCGGGAACTCGCGCGCCAGCTCGGCCATGCGCGCCTTGACCACGCCAGCCACGTCGAGCGCGTTGGCGGCCGGCGACTGGAAGATCGCCATGCCGGCGGCCGGCCGTCCGTCGAGCGTGAACACCTGGCCGTAGGTCTGGGCGCCGAGCTCGACGCGGCCGATGTCGCGCACCCGCGTCAGGCCGCCGTCGGTGCCCGACTTGACGATGACGGCGCCGAACTGGTCCGGGTCGTCGAGACGGCTCTGCACCTCGAGCGTGTACTGGAAGGAGGTCGGGCCCTCCACCGGCGGCATGCCGACCTGGCCGGCGGTGACCTGCTCGCTCTGCTGCTGGAGCGCGTTGATGACGTCCTGGGCGTCGAGGCCGCGGGCCTGCATCTTCTCCGGGTCGAGCCAGATGCGCATCGAGTACTGGCCGGCGCCGAACACCGTCACGCTGCCGACGCCGGGCAGCCGGGCGATCTCGTCCTTGAGCCGGATGGTGGCGTAGTTGCTGAGATAGAGGCTGTCGAAGCGGTCGTCGGGCGAGGTCAAGGTGACGATCTCGAGGATCGCCGTCGATTTCTTCTGGACGTTGACGCCCTGGACCTGGACCGCCTGGGGCAGTGCCGCCGTGGCCGCCGCCACCCGGTTCTGCACCAGCACCTGCGACTCGTCGAGGTCGCTGCCGACGGCGAACGTCACGGTCAGCGTGTAGCTGCCGTCGGCGGCCGAGAAGGACTGCATGTAGATCATGTTCTCGACGCCGTTCACCTGCTGCTCGATGGGCAGGGCGACAGTGTCGATGACGGTGCGGGCGCTGGCACCGGGATAGCGGGTGGTGACCTGGACGGTCGGCGGCACCACGTTGGGAAACTGGGCGACCGGCAGGCGGATCAGCGAGACGATGCCGATCACCACCATCAGGATGGCGATGACGTTCGCCAGCACCGGACGCTCGATGAAGAATTTTGAGATCATTGCGTGTCGCCGTCGGCGGGCGTCGGCGGCAGCGTCTTCAGGTTGGGCTCGATCTTCTGCCCCGGCACGGCCGACAGCATGCCGGAGATGATGACGCGGTCCTCGGGCCCGATGCCCGACAGGATGACGCGCATGTCGCCCACCTGCTGGCCGATCTCGACGGTCTTCTGCTCGACGATGTCGCCGGCGCCGGCGACCAGCACGTAGCGGCCCGACTGGTCGGAGCCGACGGCGCGGTCGGGCACCAGGAGCATGTCGGGCTGGGCGCCGAAGGGCACGCGCACGCGCACGAAATAGCCGGGCAGCAGGCCGCGCTGCGGGTTGGGCAGGATCGCCCGCACGGCGAGCGTGCCGGTCGACGGGTCGACGTTGGGCGCGGCGTAGTCGAGCGTGCCGCGGTGCGGATAGCCCTTCTCGGTCTGCAGGCCGACCTCGACCGGGATCTTCTTCAGGTCGGCAACGGTGATGCCGCGCTTGACCATGTCCTGGCGGATGCGCTGCACCTCCGGCTCGCTGACGGTGAAGTTGACCCAGATCGGGTCGAGCTGGACGATGGTGGCGAGCGTGGTGGGGCCGCCCATGCCGACCAGCTGGCCCGGCGACACCTGGCGGGCGGTGACGATGCCGTCGAAGGGGGCCTTCACCTCGGTGTAGCTGAGGTTCAGCTGCGCCTGCTCGATGTCGGCCGAGGCCTGCGTCTGCTTGGCCTGGTCGGCGTCGCGCTGGGCGGTCGCCTTGTCGAGGTCCTGCTGGGTGCCGACGCCCTTCTTGACCAGGATGGCAGCCCGCTCCATGTCGGCCTGCGAGTCCTTGATGGAGGCGTCGGCCGAGGATTTCTCGGCTTGCGACTGGTCGAGCGCCAGCTTGTAGGGCTCCTGCTCGATGACGAACAGCTTGTCGCCCTTCTTCACCGCGTCGCCGTCCTTGTACTCGATGGATTCGAGGAAACCCTCGACCCGCGCCACCAGGGTGGTGTTGTTGACGGCCGCCGCGCTGCCGGTCTCCTGGATGTAGGGCGTGACCTCCTGTTTCAGCGGGAGGGCGACGTCGACCTTGGGCGGCGGCGGCGGCACATAGGCGTTCTGCTCGCCGCAGCCGGCCAGCAGCAAGGCGGCGGTCGCCGCGACGCCCCAGGAAGCCGAAAGGCTTGCACGAACACTGACCACGGCTTCCCTCAAGTCGCCCCGTTGCGCACGAAAGGATTTACTTGACGCTATAGGATGCGGCCGGTGAAGTACAGACTGCGACCGGAGGGAACCCCAGAAATGCGCATCATTCCAACGCTTTCCCTGTTTCTCGGCTTGCTGCTGGCGAGCCACGCATTCGCCCAGACCGCCGCCGAGCAAGCGGCCTGCAAGGCCGATTTCGAGAAGTATTGCGCCGGCACCATGCCGGGCGGCGGCCGCGTCCTCGCCTGCCTGGAGAAGCAGCTCGACAAGCTGTCGCCCGACTGCAAGAAGGTCGTCGAGACGCACGCCAAATAGGCGCCGGCAGGGTCAGGCCACCTGGCGCGGCGCCGAGGCGAAGGTGCTGAGCCCCAGCCAGCGCTGCATGGCGCCGGCCACCTGGGGGTCGCCGTCGAGGGCGAGGTTGCCGGCCTCGATCTCGCGCTGGACGATGCTGAGGCCCATCCAGATCGCCGTCATGCTGCGCAGCGAGCTGGTGACCAGCAGGTCGATCTCGTAGCCGGGGTCGAAGCCGCAGAGGTCGACGGTGGCGCCGTCGACGACCAGCCACCACTTCTGCTTGGGGCCGGGGATCTCCGGGTACAGAAACTGTATCGTGCAGCGCGGCCTGGGCAGCGGGTCCGGATTGAGGTTGCGGCGCATGTCCCACATCAGCAGCGACGGGTCGAGGTTGCGCAGCGACAGCTGCGATTCCACCCAGCGCTGGCCCCACAGGCCGAGGCCCATGACGATGCCGCGCAGATCCTCGCCGGCTTCGGTCAGGCGGTACTCGACGGCGCCGCCGCGGCCCTTCCAGGCGGTGACGACGCCGGCGCGCTCCAATTCCTTGAGGCGCTTGGACAACAGCGCCGGCGACATGCGCGGGACGCCGCGGCGCAGGTCGTTGAAGCGCGTCGTGCCCATCAAGAGCTCGCGCACGACCAGCACGGTCCAGCGCGAGCACAAGATCTCGGACGCCATGGCGACCGGGCAGAATTGCCCATATCCACGAACTTCTTCCATAGCCGGCCCAACCGTCAGGAGCGATAGAGAAGAATGATAATTCAAAGCCGCGGCGGGGGAAACAAGGACCGGTACAGTTCCTGAACTGGAATCATCGTCGCATCGGCGTCATTCTCCCTGCATCGGCGGGAAACCCTGCCAAGGAGAAGAAAATGGTTGGTCTTTCTACTTTTGCGTCCGCCCGCGATCTCGCGGGAGGAAGAACCGGAGCAGATCGTCGAGACGGCGCGGCAGCTGTTTCCCAGGTTCGCCGAGGGCGCGGCGGCCGCCGACGAGAGCGACAGCTTCGTGGCCGACAACTTCGCCCTGCTCAAGCAGTCGGGGCTGGTCGAGGCCGGCGTGCCGAAGGAGCTCGGCGGGGGTGGCGCCGAGGTGCGCGAGCTTGCCGAGATGCTGCGCGAGATGGCGCATGCCTGCAGCTCGACGGCGCTCGCCTTCTCGATGCACACCCACCAGGTGGCGATCCCCGCCTGGCGCTGGCGGCACCAGAAGGTGGCGGCGGTCGAGCCGTTGCTGAAGCGGATCGCGTCGGAGCGGCTGCTCTTGTTGTCGAGCGGCGGCTCCGACTGGCTGGGCGGCTCCGGCCAGGCGACCAAGGTCGAGGGCGGCTACCGCATCCAGGCCCGCAAGGTGTTCACCTCGGGGGCGGCGGCCGGCGACCTCCTGATGACCGGCGCCATCACCGAGGGCGAGGACGGCACGCCGACGGTCATCCATTTCGCGGCGCCGATGAAGGCGCCGGAGGTCAAGGTGATGGACAATTGGCGGGTGCTCGGCATGCGCGGCACCGGCTCCAACGACGTGGTCATCGACGGCCTGTTCATCCCGGACGCCGGCGTCTCCTTCCGGCGCAAGGCGGGCGAGTGGCATCCGGTGTTCCAGGTGATCGCCTCGATCGCCTTCCCGCTGGTCTATGCCGCCTATGTGGGCGTCGCCGAAAGCGCCCGCGACATCGCCGTCGGGCTGGCCCGCAAGAAGCCGGTGACCGAATATGCCGTGTCGCTCGCCGGGCGCATGGACACCGCGCTCAGGGCCGCCCAGCTCGCCCATCGGCGGATGATCGAGGTGGCCGAGGGCGAGGGCTTCACGGCGGAGACGATCAACGAGACGATGATCGGCCGCGCGCTGGTGGCGGAGAATGCGCTGAAGGCGGTGGACCTGGCGCTGGAGCTCGCCGGCGGTGCCGGCTTCTACCGGGTCAACGGGCTGGAACGGCGCTTCCGCGACATCCAGGGCGCGCGCTTCCACCCGCTGCAGCAGGGCCCGCAGACCCGCTATGCAGGCTCGCTGGCGCTCGGGCAGCCGGTCGACACGATCTTCTGAGGCCAAGCGGAGGGCCTGCCGTACTGAACGGTACGCCAACTGGGCGTACCGTTCGGTACGCCTTGCAGGCTAGAGCGCAATGACGCTTCTTCGGATCGTCCTCGCACTCTATCCTCTTGTTTGAGCATGATCTTTTCCAAAAACCGGCATCCACTTTTTGGGATCATGCTCTAGTTGTTGACGGTGCGCGGGTGGCGCGCCACGCGCAGATTGGCGAGGCCGCGCGGCCCTTCCTTGCTGCCGGTCGCGGCGACGGCGCGGAACACCTGCTCGGCATCGCCCCAGCGCGACAGGTTCAGATAGGCGTAGCCGCGCAGCACCATCAGGTCGACGCGCTGCGGCGCCACCGAGTCGCGCTGGTCGAGCGCCAGCAGCGCCTCGACGTAGCGGCCGGCCTCGAAGGCGTTGGTGGCGCGGCTCTCCAGGATCGACACCTCCAGCTCGACGCTCTTCGGCCGCGCCAGCGGCGCCTTGGCGGCGGCCACGGCGGCCTGGTCGGTCAGCCCGGCACGCAGATAGGCGAGGCTCTGGCCGTAGGCGGCGTCGGTTCGCACGGCGGCCGAGCCGCTTCTCAGCGCCGACTCGAAGGCGGCGATCGCCTCGAGCGGCCGGTTGAGGTCCATCAGGCACCAGCCGCGGTTGAGCGCCGAGCGCGGCGCCAGGTTGTCGGCGTTCAAGGTGGCGCTGCAGCCGCGGGTCGAACCGCCTCCGGAGGCGCGCGGGCGCGGCGCCTCGGCGGTCGGGGCCACGGGCTCCGCGGCAGGCAATGGCTCGGCGGCAGGCAATGGTTCGGCGGCGGGCAATGGCTGGGCGACGCCCCGCTGCTCGGCCGCCTCGGCGACCCGCGACGGCTCGGCGGCCGGCCACGGCGTCTCCGGCAGCGGGCGGACCGCCCGCTCGACCGCCGCGCCGGCGGGCTGCAGCGCCGGTTCGCCGACATAGGGCAGGGCCTGGGTCGTCGGGCCGCTCGGTTCGAGGTCGAACCGCTCCGCGGTGGGCTGCAGGACGTTGCGCTCGATCGGCGCGCCGCCCTCTTCCTGGTAGGCCTCTGGCAACAGCGGCGCCGGGCGCTGGGCCTGGCGGCGCGGCACGCGGCGGGCGCGCTCCTCGCGCGTCTCGCCGAGGATGGCGATGCGCGTCGACTTGCCCGCCCAGCGGCGCTGGATGGCCGCCACGGTGGCGCGGTCGCCCAGCCGCTCGGCGGTGATCGCCAGACCGTAGGCCGAGGGCTCGTCGTCGGGCTTCCATTCGAGCGCCTGACGGAACCAGCGGGCGGCGGTGTCGAACTGGTTGAGCAGATAGGCGTACCAGCCGAGCTGCTGGGCGCTGGCGGCGTCCTTGGCGGCGACCACGGTCGGCACGATGCGCTTGAGGATGTCGGGCGGAATGTCGACCGGCGGGTCGATGGCGAGCAGGTTGGCCGCCGCCGCCAGATAGGTGGCGCGCTGCTCGTCGGAGCCGTCCTTCCACTTGTAGAGGATCGCCTCGGCGTCGGCCGGCTTGTTCTGGGCGATCAGCGTCAGCCCGAGGCCTTGCGAGGCACTGGCCGAGTCCTCGATGCCGCGCGCCTTGCGGAACCATTTCTCGGCCTCGGGGATGTTGTTGCGCAACAGGTGGTACCAGCCGAGCAGCAGGGCGTCGGAGGCCTTGTTCTCGGCTTCGGCCAGGCGCTCGACGGTGGACACGTCGGTCGGCGCGACGGTCAGCTCGGCGTCCTTGTCGCCGGCGGCCACGGCGCGGCGCGCCATCTCGTCGCGGACCGGCGCGAACTCGCCGGTGCCGTCCGGCGCCTTCTTCTCTTCCTTGATCAGCGCGTCCAGGGACGGGCGGGGCAGCACGTCGAGCGCCTTCTGCATGCTGGCCAGGCGCTCGGCCGGGTTCTCGCAATTGGCGAGCACGTAGCGGTAGGCGTCGACGGCACGCTGCTGGCGGTCGGTGCGGGCGAAGGCCTCGGCGACGCGCCAGAGCACGTCGACCTCGCTGCAGGTCAGACAGGCTCGGATTGGCCGAGCCGACGCGGATGACGGTCTCGTACTGCTTGAGGTTCGACGCGTTGACCAGCTGCTCGCGGGATTCGGCGAGCGCCAGCCGCTGCAGGAGGTCCTCGGGCACCGCCCAGGCGGGCTCGGCGGCCTGGCGGTCGGCGATGGCCTTGCGCACCTCGGCGAGCTTGCCCTCGGCGTAGAGCGACCACATGCGGTCGAGCTGCGGATCGCCTGCCGAGGTCCCTTCGAGCGGGTTCGCCGGCGGCTCCCAGCCCGGATAGAGCGCCTTCAGGCGGGCGATCTCGGTCTCCAGGCGCCGCTTGTCGCCCTGCCGGGCAAAGTAGCGCAGCGCCGATTCGTCGACGTCGGGCCGGGCCGGACGAGCGGCGGCCGGCTTGCCGGCCTCGGCGCCCGTCGGGGTGGGCTCGGGGATGGGCGCCTGGGCGATCTCCGGGGCGCGCAGCGTCGGCGCGGAGGACAAGAGCCCGTCGGCCGGCTGGTGGCGCGGCTCCACGAACTGCTTGTAGCCGAGGAACCCGGCGGCGATCGCGGTGGCGCCCGCGAGGAGGAGGGTCGGGAGCCTCATAGGCACTCCGGATGCTTGTCGGCAGCGAAGGCCAGGGCGAGCAGATGCAGCGTCGAGGGGTAGTAGACGCTGGGCTTGAAGGTGGCGATGTCGGCGGGCATCTTCTTGCCGTCGACGACGCAGGCGACGAGCGCCGGGATGGCGCGGTAGCCCGCCTCGGCGAGCGCCGTCTTGTCGGCGCCGGTGTCGAGGTCGACGATGTGGACGTTGCCGTCGCTGCCCTGCATGCCGGCGGCGAGCGCGGTCAGCAAGGCAGGGTCGTCGGTGCCGGCGCGCACCAGATAGAGCGGGATGCGCAGCGCGTTGTAGCCGAACTCCTCGGCGAAACCGTCGGCCGGGCGGGGGCGCGTCTTCAGCGAAAGCCAGTCCGGCGGCAGCTTGCGCGGCGAGAAGCGCGCCCGCTCGATCAGCGCGCGGCCGTCGTCGGCGATGCGCTTCCAGTCGGTGTCCGGGGCGACGCGGGCGAGCTCCGGAAAAGCCTCGAAGACCCAGTAGGACAGGTTGACCACCGGCCCGTCCTTGCGATCGTCGGGGCCGAAGCCGGCGGCGGCCGGCATCAGGAGCTTGCGGCCCTGCTGCTCGGCGACGGCCTCCTTGCCCACCGCGTCGGCGATCGTCGAGGCGGCCTCGGTCAGGTCCTCGCGGTTCCAGGCGGCGCCGGCGCGGGCCAGCGCATAGGCGATCAGGATATCGCCATCGCTGGCGTTGTTGAGGTCGGTGACGCGCGGCTGGGCGTTGGGGTCCCATTTCCAGGCGGCCAGGCCGTCGTCGCGCAGCAAGAGCTCGGTGCGGGTGAACGACCAGATCTGCTCGAAATCGGCGCGGTTGTCGGCCAGGAAGGCGAGCAGCAGGCCATAGCCCTGGCCTTCGCTGTGGCTGATGCCGCCATTGCCGTCGTCGACGACGCGGCCGCTCGGATCGACGAACTTGGCCTTGTAGGCGTCCCAGTCGGCGGGGCGGATCATCCCTGCCGCCTTGGCGGGCGCCAGCAGCGAAAACATGGCGAGCGCGGTGCAGGCAAAGCGGCAGACGGCGGTGCGCGGGCTCATCAATTGCGCCTCCCCAGCGTGGTCAGCAGCGCCGACGTGGCGACGCCGAGCATGGTGCACAGCGCAAACAGCGAGGCGGAATAGGACAGGATGTTGGCGGAGAGCCAGTTGGCGGCGATCATGCGGTAGTTGGCCAGCGAAAAGGGCTGCGTCTCGAAGAAGGCGACGCGCGACACCGGAACGTTGGTGATTTCGCCGGTGGCGCCGTCCAGGCTGGTGATGCGCCCGTCGAGCCGGCGCCACAGATCCTGGCCGGCCAGGGTGCGCATCGAGGACGACAGATCGGCCGGGCTCGGCGCCGCCAGCACCGTCCAGGTGCCGCCGAAGCCGGGGCTGCTGCCTTGCGCGAGGAGAAGGGTGGCCTCGCCGCCCGGCAGGAAATCGGTGGTGTCGCCCGGGGTGATGCGCAGCGAGCTCAGCGAGATGTCGAAATTGCGGGTCAGCCAGTCTTCCAGCACGCTGACCTGGCCGCGCCAGCCGCGCCCCTTCAGCTCGTCGCGCCAGCGGTCGAAGGTGGCCTCGGTGTCGGGGCGGGGCGTGGCGTCGCGCTCGGCGACCGCCTCGCCCCAGGCGGTGCGGCTCGTCTCGTCGACGCCGATCTGCCCGAGCAGGCCTTGCGGCATCTGCCCGACAGGGCCGACGAACAGCGCATCGCGCTCGCCGATCGAGCCGGGATTGGCGACCATCTCGATGGGGATCGGCCGGCCGGCGCCGATCGACAGCTTGGCCAGCAAGGTGGTGGCGGCCGACAGCGAGTCGGCATCGTTGCCGACCACCAGCGGCACCGTGGCGGAGCGATTGTAGGGGAAGCCGGTGCCGGAGAAGGCGGCGAGGTTCGGGCGCTGGCCGATCCTGGCAAAGCGCGGCACGGAGAATTCGGAGGTGTCGAACAGCGCGAAGCGGGCGCTGTCGCTGGTGGTGGCGCCGGCGGCGCAGGCGGCATCCTCGCGGGTCAGGAGCACCGCCTCGACGGCGATCACGTTCACGCCCGGACGGAAGTGCCGCATGGTGACGCCGATGGGCAGGTGGCGCAGGATGCTGCCGCCGCCGGTGGTGATCGGCATGGTGGCGGCGATGTTGTCGTTGACGTAGACGTCGATGTGGCTGCCCGGCAGCACGGCGCTCGAATAGGCGGCGTCGAGCAGCAGCGTCGCTTCGCCATAGGCGGCGGCGTAGAAATCGGACGGCACGCCGACGGTGAAGTCGGTGCGGAAGCGGCGGCCGGCGAACTCCTGGGTGGCGACGCCGACCTGGCCGAGGGTCACCTGGCCGCCGTCGATCAGGAACGGCGTGTCGGGCGCATGCCAGGACTGGGTGGCCAGCACCGAGCGCGGCACGTCGGCCGGGCGGTCGACCGGCGCCACCAGGCTCTCGACGGCGCCGGCCAGCGACTGCCAGGAGGGACCGGCGACGACCAGCGTGCCGGGGCCGAAGCGCGGATCGTCGACGAAGCTGACGATGGCCGAGGAGGCGGCGCCTTCGGGGATCTGCGCCAGCACGCCGCGCAGCTCCGCGGCGGTGCCGACCACTACCGTCTGCACGCCGGGCGCCGGCTTGGGGGCGGTCTCGCGGTCGAAGTGGAAGGCCTGCGTCGGGGTGCCGGCCAGCAGCGCCAGGCCCTCGCTCAGCTTGACCAGGAGGGGCGTGCCGGTGGTCTCGTCGAGCGCCGGCACGACGAGGTTGAAGCCGGTGCGGCCCTCGCCGTCGACGCCGATGGCCCGCAAGTCGTCGAGCCGCGTCGGCCGGGCGGCGGCCGGATCGTCGAAGGCCAGGAAGGTGAGCGCCGGATCGATGTCGGTCCACAGGTCGTAGGTGGACTGGATGGTGCAGTCGGTGCGGTGGCGCTGGCTGGCCGCCATGGTGATCGTGTTGACGCCGGGACGCAGCACGTTGGCCGGCAGCTTGGCGCCCACCTCGGTGACGTCGTCGGGCGAGCGCAAGCGCTCGGCCATGACCTCGACGCCGTTGATCGAGACGCGCAGCTTCGAGGCCTCGGGGGCGACGAAGATCGAGCTCTGGTAGCCGAGCGACAGGCTGGCCGGCGAGGCCGCCTGCTCGGGCGTCAGGTAGATCGTCCACGAGCGCTCCGCCACCTCGCCGCCGAGCACGAACTCCTCCGACGGAATCAGGAAGCGGCGCGGCCTCGTGGCAGGCGTGGCGGGCGCAGGCGTAGCGGGGGCGGCGGCCTGGGGCGCGGCGGGTGCGGCGGCCGGCGGCGGCGCAGGCGCGGCGGCCGGCGTCTCCGTGGGCGCGGCAGGAGCGGCGGGTGCCGCGCGGCGCTGCGGCCGGGGGCGGAGCGGGGGTGGTGGCCTGCGGCGGCGCCGGGTTGACCGCCTGCGGCGTCGGCTCGGCCGGCCGCTCGGGCGCCATGTCGAACGGCACCGGCTGCGCCAATGCCGGGCCGGCCAGCCCCGAAAGCACCAGGGCGAGGATGGCGAGGCGCCTGCTCATCGCGCCGTCGCCAGGCTCGTTTCGGCGGCGGGGCGCTGGCTGCCGCGCAGGCCGCGGACCAGGTAGACGAGGCCGCGGTAGGTCTGGAACAGGGCCAGGCCGAAGAACCAGACGGTGCCCCGCACCAGGCCGGGATTGCCGCGCCGCGACAGCTGGAACTGGGTCCACTGCGCGGAGTTGGCGAACACCAGGTCGGCGACCAGGCGGTGATGCGAGGCCTCGATGGCCTCGTAGCTGCAGCCGATGGAAATCGACTGGCCGTCCTGCTCCATGTTGCGGACGGCGACCGGCAGGACGCCCTTCTCGGTCGTGCCATAGGGGGTGAAGCGGATCGAGGCGTGCTGCTGGACGGCGAGCTTGGCGGCATCCTTGGCGGCGAGCTGGATGCGGGCGCCGTGGACGGAGACGTCCATGATCGTGCCGGCCACCCACTTGCTCGCCGATGCGGAACTCGCAGCGCCGGCTGACCTTGACGCGGCGGGTCGCGGTGCGGGCGCCGCGCTCCGAGACGACGCCCAGCGCGGCAGCCGGCCATCACCAGGTTGAGCAGGTTCCAGCCGCCGACGACGATGGTGACGTCGGCGGTGAAGGGCTCGGTGTAGACGCGGTAGACCGTCATGGCGACGCCGACCAGCAGCACCGCGAAGATGACGAAGAACGGCGTGCTGATCTCCGACAGGCGGCTGACGCCGATCGACTCGTCCTTGGCGGTGACCTTGAAGGTCGGCTTGCGCGGATTGAGGATGACCGACACCACGGCCGGCAACAGGTGGACGGTCTGCACGTATTCGTAGAGCTCGGAGATCCACGGCCAGCGGAAGGCGCCGTAGAGGTAGTTCTGCATCATCAGGTTCACGATCATGTAGGTGAGCGTGTAGGCCATGAACTCGCCGCCCGAGGCGGTGAAGATCTCGCAGATCGAAGAACAGGTAGAAGAGCGGCGCGATCAGGAAGATGGCGCGCGGGAAGGGGAACAGCCAGAACAGCGTCGACGACATGTAGCAAAGCCGCTGCGGCAGGGTCAGGCCGCGCTTGAACAGCGGCATGCGGAAGCGCAGGATCTGCATCATGCCCTGCGCCCAGCGGCTGCGCTGGCCGATGAAGGAGGCGAAGGTGGCCGGCTGCAGGCCGGCGATCAGCGGCTTGTCGACATAGATGCTGTCCCAGCCGCGGGAATGCAGCTCCAGCGCGGTCTCGCAATCCTCGGTGATGCTGATGCCGCTGAAGCCGCCGGTGTCGTTGAGCGCCTTGCGGCTGAGCACCGCGGCCGAGCCGCAGAAGAAGGCGGCGTTCCACTTGTCCAGCCCGCGCTGGATGATGCCGTAGAACATCTCGTTCTCCGACGGCATGCGCTCGAAGGTCCTGAGGTTGCGCTCCAGCGGGTCGGGATTGAGGAAGAAGTGCGGGGTCTGGACGAGGAACAGCCTCGGGTTCTCGGCGAAGATAGCCGACGGTCTCCTTCAGGAAGTCGCGCGCCGGCGCGTGGTCGGCGTCGAACACGGCGATCAGCTCGCCGGTGGAATGCGCCATGCCGTTGTTGAGGTTGCCGGCCTTGGCGTGCTCGTTGCGGTCGCGGGTCAGGTAGCGCACGCCGAGGCTCGGCGCAGAGCCGCTGCAGCTCCTGGTGCCGCTCCTCGGCGGCGATGGCGTCGGCCACCTTGTCGGAGTTGCGCTTCTGCACGGTGCCGCCGTCGTCGAGCAGCCAGACCGTCAGCTTGTCGGGCGGATAGTCCATGGCGCTGGCCGCCGCCATGGTGTTGGCCAGCAGGTAGGCCTCCTCGTTGTAGGTGGGAATGAAGACGTCGACGGTCGGCAATTCGTCGTCCTTGGCCTCGCTGGCGCGCGACGGCCGCGGCGGCAAGCGGCATGGCGACGACGAACAGGCTGAGCGCCAGCATCATGACGCTGTACATCTCGGCCGAATAGAGCAGGAAGCCGGGAATGAAGTTCTCCGGCTGGTTGATCGGCGGCAGCGTGCTGGTGGTGCGCCAGTAGACGTAGCGCAGCACGATCGAGGTGCCGAAGGCGAGCGAGATCAGCCGCCAGATGCCGTCGGGCTTGAGCAGCTTCAGCACCATCATGGTGACGAACCACCACGAAGCCGGCGATGAGCTGCGCCTGCAGGCTGATCGGCAGCGTGATCAACAGGATGACGACGGCCGACATCAGGGCCCACAAAAGCACAGCCAGGATCTTGTTCAATGCCGTCCGGCCTCCGCAGCCATGCACGTTTCAGGCCTGCCCCCCCAACGTTCGGCGGCCGCGCTTCGTTTCCAGTCGATCAGCATGCCGCGCTCCCCTCGGGACAAGGAGGCGGCGGCACGATGACGGGCGGTCCGGCCGGCCGCGCGGCCGGCGCCAGAGTGCGCACGGGACCGCTGCCGGGCGGCGGCGGCACCAGCGGGCCCACCGGCTCGGGCAGCGGCTCCTGGACGGCGGGGGCAGCGCGCGGCGCCGGGACGCGTGGCGTGGCGACGCGGCGCACCGGGGCGGGCGCCGGGCCGGTGACCGGCTGGAAGCCGCGGCCGTCGGCCGGGTAGACCGGCGAGCTCAGGCCGCCCAGCGTGGGCGACGGCGAAGGCGGCGCGCCGTAGGGGTTCCACTGCAGGTCGTTGAAGAAGGCGTTGACCGAAAGCCCGTACATCACCGAAAGCAGCCGCTCCTCCGACTGCCTGGCGTCGCAAAGCCGCAGCCGGATGGAGATCGAGCCCCTGTTGCGGATCAGCGTGGTCTGGCCGGCGGCCTGGATCCTCTGCCAGGCGTAGATGCAGAGGTCGCCGGAAGCGGCGCGGCCCGCGGCGTAGCCGAACGGGCCGTAGCGGTTCTGCACGTAATAGGGCGAGCGGCCCATGGGCACCCCGGGCAGGGCCTTGCGCATGTCGGAGGCGATGGAAGCGGACGAGATCGGCCGGTCGGACAGCGAGGACTGGCCGCCGGCGCCGAACCGCACCGGCCCGATGAGGCGCACGGCGATGGCGTTCTGCCCCGGCACCCGCGAGGCCGTCGACAGCGCGATGTCCTGGGAAACGCCGTTGACGAAGCGCTGTTCGACGATGCCGACGATGGCGGGACCGCCGGGCGGCGGCACGACGAAGGCCGTATGAGGCTCGACCGCCTGAATGGCGCCGGTGGTCTCCGGCAGGCCGCTGCCGGTGCCGCAGCCGGCAACCGCCAGCAGCGCGAGCGCAACCGGCCACCGCGCCAGGCGGCTGGTGATCGGTTCGGCCGGTCGGCCGGGCCTGCTGCGGATAGCGCCGCGCGGCCGAGCTGGCAGTGTTTGAATCATATGTGCCCAATATGAGAATTCGCTGCTGATGTCGAAGTTCTCCTCGGCGAGCCGCTTGTTTTCCAAAGGAAATCGGGCGGTTTTGCCGTCCAACGTTCTAGGGGCCATTCTGTTTCGGAGGTCTTATCGTGGGACACATGACTTCTCGGCATCGTTAATGAAAGCCGATCACAGCAGGTCAAAATGAATGATGAGGGTTTGTGAGGACTCAGGAGGGCTGTGGCTCACCGGCGGTGGCGGTCAGCCCTGGAATGAGCGGCGCGGTTGCCTCACCGGGGCCGATCACCTCGAACACCTCCAGCGCCTGCGCCCGCCCCTTGGCGTGGGCGTCGCCGAGCGGCCGGAAGCGGATGGCGTCGCCGCACGCCTCGTAGACGGCGCGGCTGGCCAGGATGGTGGTGCCGAAGGCCTTGTTCATGCCTTCCAGGCGGGAGGCGACGTTCACCGTGTCGCCCATGGCGGTGTATTGCAGCCGCTCGCGGGCGCCGACGCTGCCGACCACCGCGGCGCCGCTGTGGATGCCGTAGCGGGTGCGGAACTCGGGCTGGCCGCGCGCCGCCTGGGCGCGGTTGAAGTCGCACAGGCGCCGCTCGACCTCCAGCGCGGCCAGGCAGGCATGCTCGGCGTGGCGCGGGTCGGCGAGCGGGGCGTTCCACATGGCGAACACCGAGTCGCCGAGGAACTGGATGATGGTGCCGTCGTGACTGTCGACCACCTCGCTGAAGATGTCGAAATAGTCCGCCAGCATGGTGACGACGTCTTCCGGCGCGTTCTGCTCGCTGATGGTGGTGAAGTCGTAGATGTCGGTGAACAGCGCCGTGACCTCCTGGCGCCAGGCGGCGCGGCCGCCGAAATGGCCGGCGGCGATGCCCTTGCGCACCAGCTCGCGCGGCACGTAGAGCGCGAAGGTGAAGATGGCGTCGCGGGCGCGGTTCATGGCGCCGCCCAGGGTGGAGATCTCGGTGACCCGCGAGGGGACCTCGATCGGCGTCGTGAAGTCGAGGTCCTGCAGGCGGCGGGCGCTGGTCGTCAGCTGGTGCAGCGAGCGGGTGATCAGCCGCGCCATGATGACCACGCACAGGATGCCCAGCGCGACGACCAGCGAGGAGATGGCGAGCCGCTGCAGCAGCGCCCGGTTGGCGTCGGCCATCAGCTCGTCGAGTGGGGCGGCCACCACCACGCGGTGGCCGTTGAACATCAGCGCGCTGTCGATCGGCGCCACGGCGACGAGGAAGTCGCGGCCGTCGGCATCGACGAAGAAGGGTGCCCCGACCGGCATGCCGGTGGCGCGGATGGCGCGCAGCAGCGGGTCGCCGACGGCCGAGGCGCCGGCGTCGCGTTCGTTGCGGGCGGCCAGCATGCGGCGCATCAGCGCCTTGTCGGAGTGGATGATCGGCGTGCCGGCCTGGTCGACGATGAAGGCCGCGGTGTCGCCGGTCATGCGCTCGGCGGCGAGAAAGCCGGTGAGCGTGTCGAGCACGACGTCGGCGCCGATGACGACATCCGGTTTGCTGGACAGGGCCTCGGCGACGGTCATGCCGAGGGCGCCGGACGTGGCCATCTCGTAGGGCCCGACCGAGATCGGGTCGGCCTCGTTGCGGGCCGCCTGGTACCAGGGGCGGCGGCGCGGGTCGTAGGTGGCGGCGCCGGTCTCGCGCTCGGCCAGCATATTGCCTGCGGCGTCGAGGAACATCACCCGGTTGCGGCGCCCGCCATTGCCGTCGGGGACGATCATGCGCACCGCGTCGCGCGCCGCGGCAGGGGCGTCGAGCGCCTTGCGCCAGGCCGGGTTGTCGAGGTCGACCATGTGGAAGAAGGAGCCGTCGGGGTAGCCGGCATAGACGCCGTCGAGATGCGGCGAGCGGGCGAGGCCCTCGCGCAGGAAGGCGACCTTGTCGTCGACCCGCTCCGGCGGCGGCACGCCGAACGCGTTGGGGATGGTGGAGAGCAGCCCGACCAGGGTCACCGTGTCGCCGGACAGCACGCCGATGCGGTCGACGAGGCGCTCGGAGAAGACCCGCATGGCGTCGGCCGCGTCGTCATAGGCGGCGTTGCGGGCGCGCACGTAGTCGTAGCCCACCAGGGCCACCGACACGGCGAGCAGCATGACGATCATGGCGGCGCTGAGCAGCGTGCGGAGCGGCCGCTTCCAGGAGGTGTCCCCGGCCGCTGGCGGCGGCACGCCGCTCTCGTCAGGCTGGCTCACGCGTCAGTCCTTCGCTTCCCCAGGGAGGCGAAGACTAGCCTTTCCCGCGCCGTTCGGCGAGCGCCGGCGCGGGACGTGCAGGTCGGATGCGGCTGCCGGCTTGCCGGCGATCAGGATTTCCGGGTCTTTTCCTCGGCCAGCGTGTTCTCGATGGCGGCGATGTTGAGCTCCAGCTGCGCCACGCGCTGGATGGTGTTGTGGCTCGGCAGGGTCGCCGAGTCGGCCGCAGCATAGATCAGCTGCCGCTGCTCGTCCTTGAGCTTTTTTGCCAGTGCTACAAGCTTCTCGCGCATTTCCTCCCCCGCGGTGAACGTCGGCTATAGCCTATCGAACAGGCGACCTCAACTCCGCCAAAGGATGTCCTTTTATCGTACCAGCTGGTTCCGCGACTGGCACAGTTGCCAGGAAGACTGATCTTCAATTTACTTGATTGGACAGCCGGCGCAGTCGACGGCAAGATGGATCATCATCGTATGACCATCTATCAACCTCCGTGAAACTCGATCGAGGGAACGTTCGTCATGGCAAGCTGGCAACCGGATCCGTCATTCTATCCCTCGCCGCGCATGGCGGCAAAGGCGCCGAAGGAGACCCTCGCCTACGTGGCGGCCTTCGATCCCGACCGCAAGCGGCCGGATGCGATCGCCGTGGTCGACGTCGACCCCAAGTCGGCGTCCTACGCCAAGATCGTCGGCCAGGTGGACATGCCGAATGCCGGCGACGAGCTGCACCATTTCGGCTGGAACGCCTGCTCCTCCTGCCTGTGCCCGAACGCGCCGCACCCGCACATGGAGCGCCGCTATCTGGTGGTGCCGGGGCTGCGCTCCTCGCGCATCCACATCATCGACACCAAGCCGGACCCGAAGAACCCGAAGATCGTCCGCGTGATCGAGCCGGAGGAGATTGCCGAGAAGGCCGGCTACAGCCGCATCCACACCATCCATTGCGGGCCGGAAGGCATCTACGTGAACGCGCTCGGCAATGCCGAGGGCAAGGGGCCGGGCGGCATCTTCCTGCTCGACCCGGAGAGCTTCGACGTGATGGGACAGTGGGAGATCGACCGCGGGCCGCAGAAGCTCGCCTATGATTTCTGGTGGCATCTCGGCCAGGACACGATGATCACCAGCGAGTGGGGCACGCCCGACACGTTCGAGAACGGGCTGGTGCCGGAGGTGCTGCTGGGCAGCAAATACGGGCGGCGACTGCATTTCTGGGACCTCCACAAGCGCAAGCACCTGCAGGAGATCGACCTGGGCGAGGAGCACCAGCTGGTGTTCGAGCTCAGGCCGGCGCACGACCCGACCAAGGCCTACGGCTTCGTCGGCTGCGTGATCAGCCTCAAGGACCTGTCGTCGTCGATCTGGACTTGGTACCGCGACGGCTCGAAATGGGCGGTCAAGAAGGTGATCGAGATCCCGGCGGAACCGGCCGAGGCCGACGTGCTGCCGCCGCTGCTGCAGGGCTTCAAGGCGGTGCCGCCGCTGGTCACCGACATCGACCTGTCGATGGACGACCGCTTCCTCTACGTCTCCTGCTGGGGCACCGGCGACATGATCCAGTACGACGTCTCCGATCCGTTCAAGCCGAAGGAGACCGGGCGGGTGAGGATCGGCGGCATCGTGTCGCGCGCCAGCCATCCGGGAGCCAAGAACGGGGCGCTGAACGGCGGCCCGCAGATGGTGGAGATCAGCCGCGACGGGCGGCGGGTCTACTTCACCAACTCGCTCTACGGGCCGATCGACCCGCAATTCTATCCCGAAGGGCTGGACGGCTGGATGGTCAAGCTGGATGTCGGCGCGAATGGCGGCATCGCCTTCGACGAGAAGTTCTTCGTCGACTGGCCGAAGGGCCATCGGCCGCACCAGGTGCGGCTCGAAGGCGGCGACTGCTCGTCGGATTCCTTCTGCTACCCGTGAGGGCATGAGCGGCCTGTCGCCCTGGCTCGTCCTGGCCGGCCTCGGCGCGTTCCACGGCCTCAACCCGGCGATGGGATGGCTGTTTGCGGTGGCGCTCGGGCTGCACCGCAACTCCGAGCGCACGACGGTGCTTTCGGTGCTGCCGATCGCCGCCGGCCACATGGTGTCGGTGGCCGTGGTGGCGCTGGCGGTGGTGCTGGCCGGGCTGGTGGTGCCGGAACGGCCGCTGCGGGTCGCCTGCGGCCTTGCGCTGATCGGCTTTGCGCTGCATCACCTGCTGCGCGGCCACCGGCGGCGGGTGCGCGTCGGCATGACCACCGGCATGGCCGGGCTCGCCGCCTGGTCGTTCCTGATGGCGACGGCGCATGGCGCGGGCCTGATGCTGGTGCCGGTGCTGATCCCGCTCTGCCTGACCGGGGCGACCGGCGCTGCGCTCACCGCCTCCGGCTCGCTGCCGGTGGCGCTGGCGGCGATCGGCACGCATACGCTGGCGATGCTGCTGGTGACGCTCGGCGTCGCCGTTGCCGTCTACCGGTGGTTCGGGCTGGCTTTCCTGCGGCGCGGCTGGATCAATGTCGACCTGATCTGGACGGGAGCGCTGATCGTCACCGGGCTGATCCTGATTTTGTAGCGGCGGGCGGGGCGCAGCTGGTATTAGATGCGCCTAAAGGAGTCTCCCATGGCGAAAGCGCTCGTGCTGGAACGACAAAACGAGCTCAGACTGCGCGACATCGACCTGCCGCTCGAGCCCGGGCCGGGGGAGGTCAAGATCCGCATCCACACGGTGGGAATCTGCGGCTCCGACGTCCATTACTACACGCATGGCCGCATCGGGCCGTTCGTGGTCGAGCGGCCGATGGTGCTCGGCCACGAGGCGGCCGGCACGGTGGTCGGAGTGGGCGCCGGCGTCCGCCATCTCCAGGAGGGCGACCGGGTGTGCATGGAGCCGGGCGTGCCCGACCCGCAGTCGCGGGCGAGCCGGCTCGGCCTCTACAATGTCGACCCGGCGGTCACCTTCTGGGCGACGCCGCCGGTGCATGGGGTGCTGACGCCCTTCGTCGTGCATCCGGCGGCCTATACCTACAAATTGCCCGACCATGTCAGCTTCGCCGAGGGCGCGATGGTGGAGCCGTTCGCGGTCGGCATGCAGGCCGCCCACAAGGCGCGGATCGCCCCTGGCGACACGGCGGTGGTGCTGGGCGCGGGGCCGATCGGCATCATGGTGGCGATCGCGGCGCTGGCCGGCGGCTGCGCCCGCGCCATCGTCGCCGACCTGGCGCAGCCCAAGCTCGACATCGCCGCCCGCTTTCAGGGCGTGGTGCCGGTCAACATCCGGCAGGCGAATTTGGTGGAGGAGGTGCAGCGGCTGACCGACGGCTGGGGCGCCGACGTGGTGTTCGAGTGCTCCGGCGCCGCCAAGGCATGGGAGACGATCCTCGACCTGGTCCGGCCGGGCGGGGCGATCGTGGCGGTCGGCCTGCCGCAAGGCCCGGTGCCGCTCGACGTCTCGGCGGCGACCACCAAGGAAGCGCGGATCGAGACGGTGTTCCGCTATGCCCACCAGTACGAGCGAGCAATCGCGCTGTTCGCCTCCGGCCGGGTCGACCTCAAGCCGCTGATCTCGGAGACCTTCCCGTTCGAGCGGTCGGTCGAGGCGTTCGACCGGGCGGTCGAGGCGCGGCCGACCGACGTCAAGCTGCAGATCCGCGTCGCCGAATGAGCGCCGAGCAGCGCATGCCCCGCCCGCGCACGGTCGACGAGATCGACACGCCGGCCGTGCTCGTCGACGTCGACCGGGCGGAGGCCAATATCCGCCGCGCGCAGGCCTATGCCGATGCCGCCGGGCTGAAGCTCCGGCCGCACGTCAAGACGCACAAGCTGCCCTTCTTCGCCCGCCGGCAGGTCGAGGCCGGCGCGGTCGGCATCACCTGCCAGAAGATCGGCGAGGCCGAGGTGATGGCAGATGCCGGCCTTGCCGACATCTTCCTGCCCTACAACATCCTCGGACGGTCGAAGCTCGAGCGACTGGCGGCGCTGCACCGGCGGGCGACGCTGTCGGTCAGCGCCGACAATGCGACGACGGTGGCGGGCCTGGCGGAGACGTTTGCCGACCCCGGCCACCGACTGACCGTGCTCGTCGAATGCGACACGGGTATGGGGCGCTGCGGCGTCCAGGACGCAGCCGAGGCCGTCGCCCTGGCCCGACGGATCGCCGCGGCGCCGGGGCTTTCGTTCGGCGGGCTGATGACCTATCCGCCGGCCGGCCGCGCCGCCGAGGCGAATCGCCGCCTCGCCGCGACGCGCGATGCGCTCGCCGCCGCCGGGCTTCCCTGCGACCGCATCTCCAGCGGCGGCACGCCCGACCTGTGGCGGGCCGGCGACGGCACGCCGGCCACCGAGTACCGGCCCGGCACCTACATCTACCTCGACCGCGAGCAGCTGGCGCGCGGCGTCGGGACGCCGGCCGATTGCGCGCTGACGGTGCTCGCCACCGTGGTCAGCCGGCCGACCGCGACGCGGGCGATCCTCGACGCGGGCTCCAAGGCGCTGTCCAGCGACAGCGGCGGCCAGCCCGACTTCGGCACGCTGGTCGGCATCGAGGGCGCCAGGCTGACCGGCCTCAGCGAGGAGCACGGGTGGGTGACGCTGCCGGCCGGCCAGACGCTCGGCGTCGGCGAGCGCGTGCGCGTGCTGCCCAATCACGCCTGCGTGGTGTCCAACCTGTTCGACGTCGTCCACCTGATCTCTGGCGAGACGGTGGTGGACGTGCTGCCGGTCGCGGCGCGCGGCCGGATGGGATAGCGGCCCGGAGCGGAACCAAATGCGCATCGAGGCGTTTCGACCCTGTCACCAATCCTGTTAGATGAGCTCCTCCCACCCGGCCGCCGAATGCGCGCCGGGTTCTTTTTTGGGCGGGGCGCATAGGCAGTCTTGCTCATACCGCGGGTTCGGCCTTCGGCGCATGATGCGCTGCCTGCGGCTCGTCTTTTTCGCGACAGACGGGACGCACGGCTAGCCGGCGGGCGCGCGGGATGCTTTCACAGAGCAGGTCGTCCGCCGGCCACGCTGCGGCTCGGCGGGCGACAGCGGCGGATTGACAGCGGGGCGCGTCGGCGGTCGGATGCCGCGGATGGACCCCGCTGCCAACGCCACCCAGCCAGACATGTACGGCGAGCGAATCGACCGGCGCCGCCTGCTGCTCGGCCTCGCCGGGGCCGCCTGCGGTTCCATGCTGCCGTGGTGCGGCGAGGCGGCCACGGACCAGGCGATCGACGCGACGTTCCTGTTCACCAACGACGTTCATGCCTGCCGCATGGGCAGCGGCCTGTCGCCGTCCTGCCAGCAGGAAGGCAAGACCGACGCCCATCTGCTGCGCCACGTGGCAGCGCTCAACCGCGTCTCGCAGGAGACCTGGCCGGTGCGAATCGGCGACGCCGCCAGCGGCCTGGCCGGGGCCGGCACGCCGATCGGCACGCCGCTCGGCCTGGTCATCGGCGGCGATATGACCGACGACGGCGGCGGCCAGACGGCGATGCCGGGCGAAGGCACGCAGCTGCAGCAGTTCAGCCATCGCTACCAGCGCGGCCTGGCGCCGGACAGCGTGACCATGCCGGTCTATGCGGGGCTCGGCAACCACGACCTCGACCAGGACGGGCCGACCGGCCATGTCGACTGGTACCGCCGCGAGCTGCGGGACTATGTCGAGCTCAACCATCGGCAGAGCGTGTTCTTCAAGCCGCCGGTGCCGGCCGACAGCTACGACATCGTCTCGGACTGCTATTCCTGGAACTGGGGCGGGCTGCATCTGGTGCAGACGCATCGTTTCGCCGGCGACACCAAGAAGGGCGCGCCGAGCAGCCTGCGCTGGCTCGCCGCCGACCTGGCGCAGAACGCCGGCGACGGGCGCCCGGTGATCCTGTTCCAGCACTATGGCTGGGACGCCTTCTCCGTCGAGCGCTGGGACCCCGCCGCGCATCGCTTCAGCGACCGCGGGCACGGCAACCCGCACTGGTGGAGCGAGGAGGAGCGGCGCGCCGTGCTCGACCTCGTCTCCGGCTACAATCTGATCGGCATCTTCCACGGCCACGAGCACGTGACGCCGATGATCTATCGCCGCGACGGGCTCGACCTGTTCAAGCCCAAGGCCGCCTATCTCGGCGGCTTCGCCGTGGTGCGGGTGACCGACACGGCCATGGACGTGGCGCTGGCCGAAGCCGCGGACGACGCCGGGGCGATCCGCTTCACGCACGGCTTCAGCAAGGCGATCGCCTGGCGCCGGTGAGCCACGAACGAAACGAAATCGGCAACAATCGAAAGGATCTGGAAATAAATTCGCGCCCTGCGCGACATCCCACGGAAACATTGGGCGCCGAGCATGCCCGGCCGTCAATCGACTGACGACTGGAGACTTAATCATGGGCGAACCGATCCTCAGAATTCGCCGCGCCACCGAGCTCGACGAGAAGGCCATCCGGCTGTTGGTGCGCGGCGAGCGCCTCAACCCGATGGACCTCGACTGGCCGAATTTCCTCGTCGCGGCACAGGGCGACGCCGTGCTCGGCGCGGTGCAGATGCGCCAGCACTCCGACGGCTCGCGCGAGCTGGGGTCGCTGGTGGTGAGCAAGGACGCGCGCGGGCGCGGCATCGCCCGGCGGCTGATAGAAGCGCTGCTGGCGGCCGAGCACGAGCCGGTGTGGATGATCACCAGCGAGGCCTTCGCCAAGGCGTTCGCGCGCTGGGGCTTCCGGCCTGTTTCGGCCGGCGAGGCGCCGGTGAAGGTGCGGCTCAACCACCGGCTCGGCAGCCTGGCCGGGCTGCTGTCGCTGATCATGGGGCGGCCGCGCCGCCGGCTGGTGATCCTCGAGCGCCTGCCGCGCCAGGCCGTGCGCCCGACGGGACGGCGCGCCAAGGCGGAAGCGATGGCGGCCGGCGGCCGTTGACAGACGGCCGCGGCCATCCTCTCCTCTGGCGACGCGGCTGCCGGAGGCCGCCACAACCGAGAGGAGCGCCGTCGTGACCAGCACCAGCAGCAATCCGTTGGGCATCCATGCCCTCGTGTGGGTCGGCGACACGTCGCCCCGGTCGATCGAGCTCGCCGTCGGCCGCACCGTCGAGACCGGCTACGATCTGCTCGAGCTGTCGCTGCACGACCTCGACGCGCTCGACGTCGCCCATGCCCGCACGACGCTCGACAATGCCGGGCTGAAGGTCGCCTGCTCGCGGGGGCTCGCCTTCGACGCCGACGTCAGCAGCGAGGACACGGCGGTGGTGGGGCGCGGCGCGGCGCTGTTGAAGGCGTCGCTCGACGCCACGGCGGCGCTCGGCGGCAAGGTGCTGACGGGGGCGCTCTATAGCGCGCTCGGCAAATACGGCCGGCCGGTGAGCGAGCGCGGCCGCGCCAACGCGGTGGCGGTGCTGCGCGACCTGGCCGGCGAGGCGGCGAAGCTCGGCGTGGTGCTCGGCCTCGAGGTCTGCAACCGCTACGAGACGCATGTCGTCAACACGGCGCGGCAGGCGCTGGCGCTGCACGACGACATCGGCGCGGACAATGTGATGATCCACCTCGACACCTATCACATGAACATCGAGGAGGACGATTTGGTGCGGCCGCTGCACGAGGTCGGGTCGCGGCTCGGCTACGTGCATATCGGCGAGAACCACCGCGGCCTTTTGGGCTCCGGCCATATCGACTTCACCGGCTTCTTCCATGCGCTGGACGACATCGGCTACCGCGGGCCGATCACCTTCGAGTCGTTCTCCTCGGCGGTGGTGGCGGCCAACCTCTCCTACGACCTGGCGATCTGGCGCGATCTATGGACCGATGGGGGCGCCATCGCGCTGCATGCCCATCGGTTCACCACGGCGATGATCGAGGCGGCGCAGGCCCGCCCGAGCTCCGGTCCACGCCGCTGACCCCTATTGCGCGGCGCGGCGCTCGAGGATCTGGCGCCGGTGCGCCATCGGCGACTGGTTGAGCCAGCGGCGGCAGGCATGGCTGAAGGCGCTCGGCTGGTGGAAGCCGAGCAGCCAGGCGATGCGGCTGATCGGCATTCGCGGGTCCTCGAGGTAGCGCACCGCCAGGTCGCGGCGCAGCCCGTCGAGGATCTGGTCGAAGGTGGTGCCTTCCTCCTTCAGGCGCCGTGACAGGGTGCGGCGGCTGATCCCCAGCTGGCGCGCCACGCGCTCCGACCTGGCCTCGGCGTGCGGCAACAGCGGGGCGATGGCGTTCTCCACCCGCGTCCGCAGCCGGCTGACATTGGTCGGCCGGCCGGCGATCGCCTCCTCGCAGGCCTTGATCATGATCTCCCCCAGATAGGGGTCGGCGACCACCACCTTTTCGTCCAGGAGCGCGTTGGGCAGCGACACCTCGTCGAACGGCGTGCCGAACTCGGGCAGGCAGCCGAAAGCGGTCCTGGCGGGCGTCAGGTCGCCCTCGCGGTGGTGCATGAACGAGACGTGCAACGGGGTCACGCTGCGGCCGACGAGATGCCGGCAGAGCCGCAAGAAGTAGAGCGCCAGCATCTCCGCCTGCTGGAAATCCAGATGGCGCGGGATGCCGGTGTAGACGATCCTGACGCCGTAGGCCTCGCCCTTGGCGATGGTGAGGTCGAGGCCGTCATTGGCCACCGCCAGGTAGCGGTCGAGGCGATTGACGGCCTCGGCGAGCGTCGTCGCCGACGCCGAGACGTAGTAGAGCAGCCCGGTCTCGCGCAGGTCGACCTCGGCGGCGAGCGTCAGGCCGATCCACTCGTCGCGGAGCTCGGCCGCGGCGAGGTCCAGCAGCGTGACCTGGTCGCGGGCGGAGATGCGGTTCTCGTCAAACACCGCCTCGTAGGTCAGCCCCGCCTGGCGCAGGATCCTGGCTGGGTCGACGCCACGGTGCTCGAGCAGCCTGACTGCGGCGCGCGCCGCCACGCCGATGCAAGTGGCGGGCTGCGTGAGATCGTCCTGCATCATTTCGAGGTCCTTCGGCCCTGCGAAGCGTAGCGAGGGCACCAAACTATCCATCGACATCCCCCTGCCCACAAGCGTCAAACCGTCATGGCCGGCCGCGGCGCGTGGCGGCCGATCGCAACAGCTTGGCCGCTCGGAGCAAGACGGCGGGGCCCGAGCCGTCGTAGCGCAGAGCCGCAAAGGGCAAGCTTGCGGCGGCGCTTGTCTCGCGACGTCCCGCCGCTGGGGCCGGCGGCGTGCTTCCCGCGAGCACGCCGCCGCGTCCGCGAGGGCATCATGACAGTGTTGGGACCAACCGAACTCGTCCTCGTCTCGGAGGTGCTCGATGCCGTGTCGATGCCGGGCGACAGCCCCGACGAGCGCGAAGCCCTTGCGGCGGTCGTGCTCGGCTACCTGGCGATGGGCATCTCCGACAAGGCGGAGCTGATCGAGCTGATCCTGCCGCGCCTCGGCATCGGGCAGATGCGCAGCTGACGTCCCGGGCTGAATAGGCCCGCTCCACTCCTCGCGAATTTCCGGCGGACCGGCGTCTGCACTGCTTATCAATCCGAAATGAGATTTATCCGATCCGTTTAACTTTGCAAGTCGTTTGCATGTACAGTATACGACTTCTTAAGTAACGATAATTGTTGGAATAGAACTGAACTCGTCAATGATACTCGACAAAGTTGCCGTCTTTGTCGCGATTTTGCCAGCTGCAGTTTAGGATGTTGCCCAAATGCAACGTGGCGTTTTTCCAATCGGTTTCAACTTACGGGCGCTTCTGACCAAATCGCCGGCAAACTAAGAACGAGCAGGGTGGAAACAGGGGCCGTCGGAAACGATTCGCCATCTGCATGAGGACACCGGTCAGAACGACAAAAGAATTCGGTTGGGCGTCTTGGCGAATTCTCTAGACAAGCTCTTCCGGATCGCGCTCGTTGCGCTGGGCACTTCGACAGCGCCATCGGCCATGGCGGCCTCGCTCCAATGGGACGCCAACGGCGGCGCCGGGGGGTCCGGCGGCACCGGGCCGTGGAACACGTCGGGCCTGACCTGGTTCAACGGCACCACCTACCAGGCCTGGAACAACGCCGTCTTCGACGATGCCGTGTTCGGCGGGACGGCGGGCACGGTCACGCTCGGCGGCGCCATCACGGTCCACAATGTGTCGTTCGCGACCAGCGGCTACACGGTGACCGGCAGCACGCTGACGCTGGGCGGCGTGACGCCTACGGTCGACGTCTCGACCGGAACGGCGACCATCGCCTCGGTCCTGGCCGGGACCGCCGGCCTCGCAAAGACCGGCGCCGGCACGCTGACGCTCACCGGCACAAACACCTACACGGGCGGCACGACGATCTCGGCGGGCACGCTGCAGATCGGCAGCGGCGGGACCGCCGGCAGCATTGGCGGCGATATCGTCGACAATTCCGCGCTGATCTTCAACCGCAGCAATGGGCTGACCTATGGCGGGACGATCAGCGGCACGGGCACGCTGACCAAGCTCGGGGCCGGGGCGCTGACCTTGACCGGCGACCACAGCTTCACCGGCACGACGACAATCTCGGCGGGCACGCTCATCATCGGCAGCGGCGGCACGACCGGCAGCCTGGTCGGCAACATCGTCGACAATGCCACGCTGACCTTCAATCGCAGCGACGACGTCACCTATGGCGGCGTCGATCAGCGGCACCGGCACGCTGACCAAGCAGGGCCCGGCACGCTGACCTTCACCGGCGACAACAGCTACACCGGGGCGACGACGATCAGCGCCGGCACGCTGCAGATCGGCAATGGCGGGACGAGCGGCGCGGTCGTCGGCAACATCGCCAATGCCGGGGCGCTGATCTTCAATCGCAGCAATGCGCTGACCTATGGCGGGATCATCAGCGGCGCGGGGTCGGTGACCAAGCTCGGAGCCGGAACGCTGACCTTGACCGGCGCCAACACCTACACCGGCGGGACGACGATCACCGCCGGCACGCTGCAGGTCGGCAAGCGGCGGGGCAACCGGCAGCCTGGTCGGCAATATCGTCGACAATTCCGCGCTGGTCTTCAACCGCAGCAATACGCTGACCTATGCAGGGGTCATCAGCGGGACCGGTTCGCTGACCCAGGCCGGCACCGGCACGCTGACGCTGACCGGCGATCACACCTTCACCGGCGGCACGACGATCTCGGCCGGGACGCTGAGCGTCGGCAGCGGCAGCACCACCGGCAGCCTGATCGGCAATATCGTCAACAATTCCGCGCTAACCTTCAATCGCAGCAATGCGCTGACCTATGGCGGGACGATCAGCGGTACGGGCACCCTGACCAAAGCCGGCAACGGCGCCTTGACCTTGACCGGCGACAACACCTACGCCGGCACGACGACGATCAGCGCCGGATCGCTCATCGTCGGCGCCGGCGGCACCACCGGCAGCCTGGTCGGCAACATCGTCGACAATGCCACGCTGACCTTCAACCGCAGCGACGACGTCACCTATGGTGGCGTCATCAGCGGCACCGGGGCGCTCCTCAAGCAGGGAGCCGCAACGCTGACCTTGACCGGCGACAACACCTACGCCGGCACGACGACGATCAGCGCCGGAACGCTGCAAGTCGGCAATGGCGGGACGAGCGGGGCGGTGGTCGGCAACATCGCCAATGCCGGGGCGCTGATCTTCAACCGCAGCAGCCTGCTCAATTACGGCGGGGTGATCAGCGGCGTCGGGACGCTGAACAAGCTCGGGGCCGGCACGCTGACGCTCACCGGCGCCAACACCTATCACAGGCGGCACGACGATATCGGCGGGGACGCTGCAGATCGGCAATGGCGGCACGACCGGCAGCCTGGCCGGCAATATCGTCGACAATGCCGCGCTGGTCTTCAACCGCAGCAATGCGCTGACCTATGCCGGGGTGGTCAGCGGCACCGGTTCGTTGACCAAGGCCGGCGCCGGCACGCTGACGCTCACCGGCGACCACACCTACACTGGCGGCACAACGATCAGCGCTGGCACGCTGAGCATCGGCAGCGGCGGAACGACCGGCAGCGTGGTCGGCAATATCGTCGACAACGCCGCGCTGACCTTCAACCGCAGCAATGCGCTGACCTATGGCGGGACGATCAGCGGCACCGGCACGCTGACCAAGGCCGGCACCGGCGCGCTGACGCTCACCGGCGACCACAGCTTCACCGGCAATACGACGATTAGCGGCGGGACGCTGACTCATCGGCAGCGGCGGCACCACCGGCAGCCTGGTCGGCAACATCGTCGACAATGCCGCACTCACCTTCAACCGCAGCGACGACGTCACCTATGGCGGGACGATCAGCGGCACCGGCACGCTGACTCAAGCAGGGCGCCGGCACGCTGACCTTGACCGGCGACAACAGCTATACCGGCACGACGACGATCAGCGCCGGCACGCTGCAGGTCGGCAATGGCGGCACCGACCGGCGCGGTCGTCGGCAACATCGTCAATACCGGAGCGCTGATCTTCAACCGCAGCAGTTTGCTCACTTATGGCGGGGTGATCAGCGGCGCGGGGGCGGTGACCAAGCTCGGGGCCGGCACGCTGACCTTGACCGGCGCCAACACCTATAGCGGCGGCACGACGATCAGCGCCGGCACGCTGCAGATCGGCAATGGCGGCACGACCGGCAGTCGTCCCCGGCAACGTTGTCGACAATGGCGCGCTCATCTTCAACCGCAGCAATGCGCTGACCTATGCCGGCGTGGTCAGCGGCACCGGCTCGCTGACCCAGGCCGGCGCCGGCACGCTGACGCTGACCGGCGCCAACACCTATACCGGCGGCACGACGATCAGCGCCGGCACGCTGCAGGTCGGCAGCGGCGGCACCACCGGCAGCCTCGTCGGCAACATCGTCGACAACGGGGCGCTGATCTTCAACCGCAGCAATCCGCTGACCTATGCCGGCGCGATCAGCGGCACCGGCTCGCTGACCAAGCTCGGCAACTCCACGCTTGACCCTGACCGGCGACCACACCTTCACCGGCGTCACGACGATCAGCGCCGGCATCGCTCATCGTCGGCACCGGCGGCACCACCGGCAGCCTGGTCGGCAACATCGTCGACAATGCCGCGCTGACCTTCAACCGCAGCGACGCGCTCACCTATGGCGGGACGATCAGCGGCACCGGCACGCTGACCAAGCAGGGCGCCGGCACGCTGACGCTCGACCGGCGACAACACCTACGCCGGGGCGACGACGATCAGCGCCGGCACGCTGCAGATCGGCAATGGCGGCACGAGCGGGGCGGTGGTCGGCAACATCGCCAATGCCGGGGCGCTGATCTTCAACCGCAGCAGCCTCCTCACCTATGGCGGGGTGATCAGCGGCGTCGGGATCGGTGACCAAGACCGGCGCCGGCACGCTGACCTTGACCGGCGCCAACACCTATACGCGGCGGCACGACGATCTCAGCGGGGACGCTGCAGATCGGCAATGGCGGCACCACCGGCGTCGTCGCCGGCAATATCGTCGACAACGCCGCGCTCATCTTCAACCGCAGCGACGCGCCGACCTATGCGGGGATCATCAGCGGCAGTCGGAACGCTGACCCAAGCCGGCGCCGGCACGCTGACGCTCACCGGCGCCAACACCTACACCGGCGGCACGACGATCTGCGGCCGGGACGCTGCAGATCGGCAATGGCGGCACCACCGGCAGCCTTGTCGGCGACATCGTCGACAATTCCGCGCTTGTCTTCAACCGCAGCAATCGCGCTGACCTATGCCGGCGCGATCAGCGGCACCGGCACGCTGACCAAGCTCGGGGCGGGCACGCTGACGCTGACCGGCGACCACAGCTTCACCGGCACGACGACGATCAGCGCCGGCACGCTGATCATCGGCAGCGGCGGCACCACCGGCAGCCTGATCGGCAACATCGTCGACAACGCCGCACTCACCTTCAACCGCAGCGACGATCTCACCTATGGCGGCACGATCAGCGGCACCGGCACGCTGACCAAGCAGGGCCTTGGCACGCTGACCCTGACCGGCGCCAACACCTACAGCGGCGCCACGACGATCAGCGCCGGCACGCTCGCCGTCGACGGCAGCCTGGCCGGCGCGGTGACCGTGCAGGCCGGCGCCGCCCTGGCGGGCAACGGGTCGATCGGCGGCACCGCGACCGTCGCCAGCGGGGCGCTCCTGGCGCCCGGCCATGGCGGTCCGGGGAGCCTCGGCATCGGGCGGCTGGTCCTCGCCGCGGGCTCCACGTCGCAATTCGAGCTCAACACGCCGGGCGTGGTGAACGGGCCAGGCGGCAACGACCTGGTCGAGGTGACGGGCGACCTGTCGCTCAACGGCACCTTGACCGTCGGCGGCGCGCCGGCCGCCGGCTACTATCGGCTGTTCGACTATGGAGGGGCGCTCGGCGGCGCCTTCTCGAGCGTCACCGGGACAGCGGGCTTCACGCCGACCGTGCTCACCAATATCGGCGGCCAGGTGAACCTGTCGCTGCTCGGTCCCGGCCAGCAGATGCAGTTCTGGGACGGCGGCGACCAGACGGGCAACGGCGTGGTGGACGGCGGGCCGGGCACCTGGTCGGCCGCCGCCACGAACTGGACCGGCATGCCGGGCCAGGCCGGCATCAACGACCAGTGGCGCGGCTCGGTCGGCGTGTTCGCCGGGGCGGCCGGCGGTGCTGTGACCGTCCAGGGCAGCCAGACCTTCGACACGCTCCAGTTCTCGACGGACGGCTACCAGCTGTCCGGCGGCGGCCTGGCGATCGGGCCGGCCAGCGGGACGCTGACGGTGGATGGCGGCATGACGGCGACGCTGGCGACGCCGATCTCCGGCGCCGGCAAGAGCCTGCTGAAGACCGGCGGCGGGACGCTCGTCCTGGCCGGGGCGAACACCTATACGGCGGGGACGACGGTCGGGGCGGGCACGCTGCAGATCGGCGACGGCGGGACCACCGGCAGCGTCGTCGGCGATATCGTCGACAATTCCGCGCTGGTCTTCAACCGCAGCGACGCGAACCTTTTTGGCGGCGCGATCAGTGGGACCGGCACGCTGACCCAGGCCGGCGCGGGCACGCTGACCCTCACCGGCGCCAACACCTACACCGGCGGCACGACGATCTCGGCAGGCACGCTGCAGATCGGCAATGGCGGCACGAGCGGCAGCGTTGTCGGCGACATTGTCGACAATTCGGCGCTGGCCTTCGACCGCAGCGACGACGTCAGCTATGGCGGGGTCGTCAGCGGCACCGGCACGCTGACCAAGCTCGGGGCGGGCACGCTGACCTTGACCGGCGACCAGGCCTATGCGGGCACGACGACGATCTCTGCGGGCACGCTGCAACTCGGCAATGGCGGGACGAGCGGCAGCGTTGCCGGCGACATCGTCGACAATGCCGGGCTCACCTTCGACCGCGGCGACGATTTCACCTATGGCGGGACGATCAGCGGCGGCGGCACCATCGCCAAGCGGGGCGGCGGGACGCTGACGCTGGCCGGCTCCAGCCCGTTCGGCGGCGCCATCGCGGTCGAAGCGGGCACGCTTCTCGCGACAGGCTCGATCGGCGGGTCGGTCGATGTCGGCGCGGGGGCGCGGCTCGGCGGCACGGGAACCGTCGGCACCACGTCGGTCGGCGCCGGTGCGACGCTCGCGCCAGGGCTCGGCGGGATCGGCACGCTGACCGTCGACGGCGACCTGTTCTTCGCGGCGGGCTCGATCTACGAGGCAGACGTGCAGCCGGCGCCGACGGCCGACCTCGTGCATGCGACGGGGACGGCGGCGCTGTCGGGCGGCACCGTGCAGCTCAGGACGGCGCAGGGCCTCTATCTGCCGGGCAGCCGGTGGACGCTGCTGTCGGCGGATGGCGGGCGATCCGGGAGCTTCGACGGTGTCGTCCAGGACATGCCGTTCGTCGACTTCGCGCTCTCCTACGATGCCGGCAGCGTCTATCTCGACGTGCTGAGGAACGATGTCAGCTTCTGCGCCGTGGCGCAGACGGCGAACGAATGCGCCGCCGCCGAAGGCATCGAGAGCACCGGGGCCGGGAACGGCTTCTACGACGCGGTCGCGGCGCTGTCCGATCCGGCGACCATCCGCAGCGCCTTCGACCTGGCCTCCGGCGAGGCCTATGCGTCGATCCAGACCGTGGTGCAGAACAACAGCCTGCTCCTGCAGCAAGCGATCGGCGACCGCCTGCGCACGGTCTCCGAGGGCACCGCGTCGGCGGCGTTCCCGATGCTGGCCTATGGCCCGGACGACGGCGAGCTGACGCCGGCCGGCGGCGCCGCCGACCGCGCCGCCTGGGGCACCGTCTTCGGCCTCAGCAGCGACATCGAGTCCGACCAGAACGCGGCGTCCATCGACCAGTCGACCGCCGGGTTCCTGCTCGGCCTCGACGTGCCGGTCGGCGAAGCCTGGCGGCTCGGCGCCTTCGCCGGCTTCGACCGGACGACGTTCGACATCGACGACCGCGGATCGTCGGGCGACATCAGGAGCGTCCACGGCGGGCTCTATGGGTCGGGGCGCTGGGACCGCGTCGGCGTCCAGGCTGGCGCCGTCTATTCGCGGCACGACATCGAGGTCGACCGCTCGGTGGCGTTTCCCGGCTTCGCCGACACGGTCTCCGGCAGCCAGGACGCCGACACCGTCCTGCTGTTCGGCGAGGCGAACTATCGCCTGGACGCCGGGCCGGCCACGCTGGAGCCGTTCGCGGGGCTGGCCTGGGTCGACACCACCACCGACGCCTTCTCCGAAGAGGGCGGCGAGGCGGCGCTCGCCGGCGCCGGCAGCAGCTTCGACACGCTCGCCTCGACGCTCGGGCTGCGCGCCTCGACGGAGCTGACGGCCGGCGGCTTCAAGGCCACGCTCGACGGCATGGCCGGCTGGCAGCACGCCTTCGGCGACCTGACGCCGACCGCGGAGGTCGCGCTGACGGGCGGCGACCCGTTCGTGGTATTCGGGGCGCCGATCGCCGAGGACGCGCTGGTGGTCGCCGCCGGCATCGGCGTCGACGTGTCCGACCATGCGCAGCTCGGGCTGCGATTTGCCGGCAGGTATGGCGGCGACGACAGCCAGTCGTCGCTCAGCGCCCTGCTCAAGGCGCGCTTCTAGCTGGGACGGCTGTCTGGTCGTCTAGATAACCAGACAAATTTTCGCGAGGCGCGCGGCACAGCCCATGGGAGGAGGGCCGAGGCTCTGGCCTGCCATGCCGGTTCCGGTGTAGCATCCCGGCGGGTTGGGATTGGGTCGATGACTCCGCCAGAGCAAAGCCTTGCGCGACGTCCGATCGCGGCGCGCTCCTCCGCGTGGGCGATGTCCGCCAGCGCCTTCCTGGCGCGCCGCGGCGCGACGCCGAACGCCATCTCCGTCGCCTCCGTGCTGTTCGCCGCCGCCGGCGGGTTGCTCATTTTGACGACCGACCGGCCGATCGGCTGGCTGGCGGCTGCGGCCTGCGTGCAGCTGAGGCTGGTTTGCAACCTGCTCGACGGGATGGTGGCGATCGAGGGCGGCCGGAAATCCAAGGTCGGCGCGCTCTACAACGAGGTGCCGGACCGCCTCGCCGACACGCTGTTCCTGGTGCCGCTCGGCTATGCGGCTGGGCTCCCCTGGCTCGGCTGGGCCGGCGCGCTGCTGGCGGCGCTGACGGCCTACATCCGGACGCTCGGCGGGGCGCTCGGCCTCGTCCAGGATTTCAGCGGCATCATGGCCAAGCAGCGGCGCATGGCGGCGCTGACGCTCGGCCTCGTCGCGCAGAGCCTCGAAGGTCCGCTCCTCGGAAGCCGCTGGGCGCTGCTCGCCACGGCGGCCGTCATCGCCGCTGGGTCGCTGGTCACCTGCGTCACCCGGACCGTCAGGGCAGCCAGGGCGCTGGAGCGGGCATGACCGACGTCCTGCGCGGGCTGCTCGTCGTCCTGGTCCGCATCCTGGTCAGCGCGCGCGGCGACTGGCGCGGCTGCCAGCCGAGCGCGCGCCGGCGCATCTATTTCGCCAACCACAGCAGCCATTTCGACACGGTGGCGGTGATGGCGGCGCTGCCCCGCCACGTGCGGCGCCTGACGCATCCGGTGGCGGCGCGCGACTATTGGGGGGCCAACCCCCGTCGCCGTTACATCGCCGAGGTGCTGCTCCAGGCGGTGCTGATCGACCGCAACCCGCCGCCGAAAAGCCAGCCGCTGGCGCCGGTCGAGCGGCTGCTGGAGGAGGGGCGGTCGATCCTCATCTTCCCCGAAGGCACGCGCGGCGACGGCAACCAGATCGCGCCGTTCCGCAGCGGGATCTTCCGGCTGGGGAGCCGGTTCCCCGAGGTCGAGCTGGTGCCGGTGCATCTCGACAACCTGCAACGGATCCTGCCCAAGGGGAGCCTGCTGGTGGTGCCGATCACCTGCACCGCCCGCTTCGGCGTGCCGCTCCATGTGGAGGCCGGGGAGAGCAAGGAGGCGTTCCTGGAGCGCGCGCGGACGGCGGTCATCGCGCTCGCCGAGGGCGGAGCGACGGCGTCGTGAACGAGACCTTCCTGACCGTGCTCGGCGGCATCGCGGCGCTGCTCGTCTTGGCCACCGCCATCGGGGCCGTGCTGGCGCGGCGCGCCGTCGAGCCCGGAGCCATCGCTACCGTGCAGAACCTGAACGCGCGGATCCGCTCCTGGTGGGTCATGGTCATCGTGCTCGGCGGCGCCCTGGCGCTGGGCGACACGACGACGATCGTGCTGTTCGCCCTTTTGTCTTTCCTGGCGCTGCGCGAATTCTGGACCTTGACGCCATCGCGCCGCGGCGACCACCAGGCGCTGTTCCTGTCGTTCTTCGTGGTGCTGCCCTACCACTACTTCCTGCTCGCCATCGACTGGTACGGGATGTTCGTCATCTTCATCCCTGTCTATGCCTTCCTGCTGCTGCCGGCCGTGGCGACGATCACCGGCGAGACGGACGATTTCCTGGCGCGCAGCGCCAAGGTGCAATGGGGCCTGATGCTGACGGTCTACTCGGTCAGCCACGCGCCGGCGCTCTTGATGCTCGACACCGGGGTGCCCTCGGCGCTGCTGATCAGCTATCTGGTGATCGTCGTGCAGATCAGCGACGTGCTGCAGTATGTGTGGGGCAAGCTGATTGGAAAGCGCCGTTTCTCGCCCAACATCAGCCCGTCGAAGACGGTGGAAGGGCTGGTCGGCGGCGGCCTGTCGGCCATTCTCGTCGGCACGCTGCTCTATCGGATGACGCCCTTCTCGCCGGTGCAGGCGGCGGCGATCAGCGCGGTCGTCGTGGTTGCCGGCTTCTTCGGCGGCTTCGTGCTGTCGGCGATCAAGCGCGACCTCAAGACGAAGGATTGGGGCCACATCATCGAGGGCCATGGCGGCGTCCTCGACCGGGTCGATTCGCTCACCTTCGCCGCACCGCTGTTCTTCCACATCACGCGCTACTGGTTCACCACCTGACGCCAGCGCGGCGGTCCGCTCAGGACTCGCGGGCGCTCCCGGCGCGATGGGCCAGCAGCATCTCCGAGCGGTAGGTGTTCGGCGGCCGCTTGCCGGACCGCCGAGGGTCCACGATCAGCCTGTCGAAGGTGCCGGACTGGGGAGCGAGCTCCAGGACATCGTCAGTCGATGACACGATCCAGGCCTTGTACGGTGCCTCGAAGCCGCAGGCGTTCGCGCCCGGGGCCAGATCGAGGCCGCCGACGGTGTCGGAGGCGAAGACCAGCGCGCGGAACGGCTCGAAGCGGTAGCAAAGGCCTTCGTAGGAGTAGCCATAGGCGGCGATCACCGCCAGATTGCCCGACGAAGGCTGGACAGTGACGCCCAGGTCCTGGTTGGCGCCGATAGTGCCGGAAGGGGTTTTCTTGGCCGTGTCGACCAGGCTCACCCCATAGAGTGTAATCTCACCGATCGTGAATATTCCGCCAGTTGGCGCAAGTGGAATGGTTTCGCTGTCCGACATCTTAGCCTTCCTCGTGGGTCCGTCGCGAGGTGCGACCGAAGCTCTTCCTGGTTTCGTGACTGCGCTCTATCTTATTGTTCTAGCATGATGTTTTCCAAAAGCCGCAGTCATTTTCTGCGATCATGCTTAATCGAAGCCTCTCCAGACGAAATTGCCGTCGAGCCGCTCGCCGAGCTCGTCGCCAGCGACGATCCGCACGGCCTCGACGAAAGCGTCCTTGGCCTCCCGCAAGTCCAGCTCCTCGGGGCCGACCACCAGCCAGGAGCGGGCGAGCGCCGTTCCGACGACGTCGCGGGCCTCGGCCAAGGCCGACTTCATGGCGAAATGCTGCGGCTCGTAGCGCGCCTGGGAGATCCGAAGCTCGTTGTCGAGGTCCCTCCCGGACAGCTCCTGCCGCAGGTCGTCAAAAGCCCGCGGGTCGAGGTTGGTCAGCCCGCGCTCCGCCAGCAGGATCTGGTAGAGCTCGATGAGGCAGTCGAACAGGGCGCCGGCAAACGGCATGGATCGGTCGTGGACGTCGTCGCCGACATCGCTGGTCCGCAGCGAATTGGAGAAGCGACGGACCTGCTTCTCCTCGGTCAGCTCGGCGAAGCGGTCGAGCTCGTTGGCGATGTAGAGATTGCCATGGGTCCGCCTCAGGATGCGGTCGAGCGCGGTGTCGAAGCTCAGGAGCCCGAGCAGCGAGATGAAGTCCGCCGCCGCCTCGTGATAGGCGAAGTAGTCGGCGGTCGGGCGCGTGACCTGCGGGTAGCCGAGGATGCTGAACAGCGCCAGATGGCCCACTTCATGGGCGATGACGTCGAAGTTCAGCGCGTAGGGGAAGGGCGGGTCCTGGGAGTCGTCCTCGCCGAGCTCCAGGAAGCCGAAGCCCGACTGGGCGTTGTTCCACGGCACGTTGGCGATCACTTCCAGGCGCTCGTACTCGTCGCTGAAGAACCATGGCCAGGAGCGGCCGACATAGCTCTGGCAGATGTCGAGGGTGCGGTGGACGCAGGCAAAGGCGTGGGCCGACACGAACTGCGGCGTGCCGGGGACGAGATGGTCGAAATGGCCGTCGGGGCCGGCCTCGGCGAGCGGCAAATAGTCGTCCATGAAGGGCGGGGCATAGGGCGCGCGGTAGGGCGCCTTGGGTTCCGCCGGATAGAGGACGTAGGCCATATCGCTCGACGGGCCGGCGGAGATCGCTTGGGGCGCTATCGGGATCCAGACCAGCTCCGGCCGCTCGTAGCCCGGCACGAAGGGCGCTTGCGGATAGACGAGAAAGCGCGTGCCAAGGTCCGCAACCGCATCAGATCTGGCGACTGATTGTGCTTCGGAAGCATCCACTTGATGCGTTTCCTGGTTGTCAGTCAACGTCTCATACTCTCCACGATGAGTCTAGCTTCGGGATTGCTGAAGATCGACGTGGTCCCATAGGTTCGACTGCATAAGGTCGATTGCCCAACTTTCCGTTACATGGAACGGTTTCGATTGTGTCGATTCGTTCTTGGCGGGACTTTGGGCGACGAGGCGAAGCAGCGAAATGGCGTCGTCGCGCTTGATGTCGACCGCATGGGCCGCCACCCAAGCCTCCAGGCGGTCGAGTTCGGGGAGAAGGCTCGGGGGCAGCTCGGTCCGCGCCTGGTCGAAGACGGCACGATAGGTGCGGCGCAGGAAGTGGAGCCGGCGGGCGCCGTCGACCAGGGCGCGGCGCAGCTCGGGCCCGACCACCGATGCCCGCTCGGCGCGCCGGAAGGTGAGGCGCATGTTGATCAAGGCGTCGCTCAGGGGCCGGGCGCCGAGCTCGACGGGGGTCATGGCGACGGCGACCTCGTCGTCGTCGGCGAGCAGGGTCGAGCGATACCAGCGGTAGACGAATCCGTGGCCGATCATGCCGAATGGCGCGAGTTCGGCGGCGCGGAGCGCGCCCATGCTGGCGGCGCCGAAGACGCGCACGCCCTTCGAGAGCGCCCAGAGCAGCTCCTTGTGGCGCACGGCTGGAACCTTGCCGAACGACCCGTCGACAATCACCAGCGTGTCGACGGGCCCAGAGGCCAGCGCCTTGACGATGTCGCCCTGCTCGACCGGCGGGCGATAGGTCGCCGGCAGATGGCGGGCGGCCGTTTCGGGGTCGAGGCTGGGCCCGAGGAAGACGATGGTCCGTGTCGGACATCCGGCTAGAGCGCAATGACGCTTCTTCGAATTGTCCTTGCACTCTATCCTTTTGTTTGAGCATGATTTTTTCCAAAAACCGGCATCCACTTTTTGGGATCATGCACTAGTCTCCGCGGTGGAGGTGGAGGGGCGGACAGACCAGCCTGACCACGTGCACGCTGGTTTCGGGATCGGCAAGGAGCGGCACGGCGACGGCCCGGCGCGCGCCGGCTGCTTTCAAGGCTGCGATGACCCGCTCGACGGGCCGCTTCCCTTCGCCCGGCGGCGGCTCCGCCGGGACCAGCCGGGCCGTGCGACGCTCCATCAGCTCGCGCCATTCGGCCAGATGGGGGCGATCGAAGGCCGCCGGATAGTGCAGCCGGGTGATGTCCTCGCGGGCGCCGGAGAGCGCGGCCGCCCGCGCCTGGCAGGCTTCGAGCAAGGCTGCCACCAGGGCCGCTTTCATGGGTGAAGCGACAGGCGGTGCCCTCGCTCGGCAAGGGCAGGATCTCGTCGGGCGGGCCCTTCTCCATCAGATGGCAGTGGTAGACCGGCAGCCCGCTCGCGCCGGTCGCGTCCCAGATCCCGCAGAGAAGGCCGGCATCGGCAATGCGCTGCTGGAGCGCCTGCGCTGCCGGGCCCAGCGCATCCGGGAAGCCGGTCTGCCGGGACTCGAAGAAGGCGGCGTCCTGCAGCGCCAGCGCGAGCGAGTGGCGTTCGACGACCTCGAGCGCGGCCTGCACGATCGCCTCGTCGAAGCTCCAGCCGGCGCCGAGGCCGGTCGAGACGCGGGGAAACAGCACGGGATGCGGGGACGGCACGGTGTAGACGGTGTCGACCAGCGTCAGCGGCACATGGGCGACCGACCGGTCGAAGAGGTCCAGGCCGTCGATCCAGGCGAGGGGGAGGTCGGTCCCAGCCGGCGCCGGCCGCTTCGGCGACCCAGGGCCGGTAGAGGCGGCGGACCTCTTCGCCGGCCTCGGCAATCGTGGTGACGCGTCAGGCGATCCGGGCCGATGCTCTCGGCCGCCCAGCTTTCCAGGCTCTCCATCAGCCCCGAGGCGACGGAGTTCGCCCAGTCCAGCCCCTTGCCCTGGCAGACGGCGTTGGACAGCGATGCCGGCCGTGCCACCTGGACGATCGGGACGCCGATGCGATCGAGCCGCGCGAGCGACCCGACGCGGGTGATGCCGAAGCGGGAGCGGTTGCGCAGGAGGGTGCGAAGTCGCCGATCGTCTTGGCGCTGGCTTTCGGGACCGGAAGGGGGCTGCGCCAGTGCGGCAAGCAGCGCCGCGGTCGCCGGAGACGGCTCTCCGGCCATTCTCAGCGGCGTTCCCGGAGCCGGACGAGGTCTGCCTGGGCGCGCCTGGCCAACGTGGCGGCGCCGCTGGCGGCGGCCAGCTTGATGGCCGTGTCGAGATCGCTGGTCCAGGCGTCGCGATCGCGGGAGGTCATGGCGGAGATCGAGCCGCGATGCCGGTAGAGCTCCGGCACCCAGAAGGCGTTGCCGGCTCGCTCGGCGTCCTCGATCGCCGCCTCGACCGTCGCCAGCGCTTCGTCGGCCCGTGACAGGTCCAGCAGCAGGCCGGCCCGCAGGCCCAGATAGACGGGGGTATCCTCGTCGGTGCCGACGCTGCGCTGCAGGGCCAGGCCGTCGTCGAGAGCCTGCAGGCCCTCGGTGATGTTGCCGCTTCTGCCCTTCGCCCAGCCGCCGAAGATGCGGCTCTTGGCCTCCACCTCCGGCAAATTGTTCGTCGCGGCGAGCGAGGCGAGCCTGTCCGCCAGGCTCGCCACCTCGGCGACGTCGTTCTTGTAGGCCGCCAGCAGGATCGCGTGGTCGAGCGCGTGGCAGAGGCTGCCGAGATGGTCGATCTCGCCGGCCCATGCCAGGGCCAGCCGCATGTCCTCGTCGGCGCCGGCCGGATCGCCGGTGAGCCAGCGCAGCTGGGCGCGCTCGCCGAGGCCGCAGACCTTGGCATCGTGGCCGCCATAGACCGAGCGGCTCTTGCGGCCGCGCTCGGGCTCGTAGAGCGCCAGCCCCTTGTCGATGCATTCCAGGCACACGGCGTAGCGCCCGGCATGGAAGTTGGCGGCCCAGGCGCAGTGGCACGCCTGGAGCCGGACCTCCGCATCGGCGGCGTGGTCGAGGTCCCGGATCAGCACTTCGGAACGCAGCCGCTTGATGCGGCGATCCGGCGAGGTGAACCACCAGCCCCAGTAGAGCGGGAACCAGCGCTCGCGATCCTCGACCTTGTAGCGGCGGCAGATCTCGATCGCCTTCTCGTAGTTGTCGCGAGCCTCGCGCGAGCCCTTGCCGTAGAGCGCGATGGCGACTGGCCCGCGGACCGCCAGCAGCTGCAGCATCAGCTGGTCGCTCTCCGGGCCGTCGGTGGCGCTTTCGAGGCAGCTCTCCGCCATGGCGAGCAGCCTCTCGGCCTCGGGGCCGGCGGAGCGCAGCGAGCAGGCCTCGGCCGCGCGCACCGCATAGGTGGCCGCCTCGAAGCCTCGTCCGGCCTGCTCGCAGTGCCAGGCCAGGATCTCGTCGGCGATGGACGACACCGCGCCGGAGGCCGCCAGGTCGGCGATGCGGGCATGGATCGCGCGGCGGTTGGTCTTCAGCAGGCTGCCATAAGCCGCCTCCTGGAGCAGCACGTGGCGGAAGCGGTAGATCGGCGTGGCGTCGTCGCCGTGGCGCTGGACGACGCGCGCCTGCTCCAGCTGGGCCAGCGCCGGGAGCAAGGAGCGGATGCCGCCGGCGACCAGCCTTTCGAGGATGTCGGTGCTGAACTCGCGCCCGACGACGCTGCAGATCTGCGCCACCTCGCGGGCCGGTCCGAGCGACAGCAAGCGGGCGGCGAGCAGGTCGCGCAGCGAGACGATGCCGCTGTCGGCGAGCGCCCCGCTCCAATCCGCCACGCTCGAGGCGACGCCGAGGAAGCGCTCCCTGAGCAGCGTGACAAGCTCTTCCACGAAGAGGGGGACGCCGTCGCTCCTGTCGTAGACGAAGGAGGCGAGCCGCTCCGGCGCCGCCTGTCCCCACAAGGCTTCGACCAGCGCCGGCACCGAATCCTGGGTCAGGCCGGTCAGCGCCAAAGCGTGCACGTTGCGATGACCGGGCGTCGGACCCGGCGCGGTCCTGCCGCTCCGTCACGATGACCATGATGCTGCGGTGGCGGAAGCGCTCGGCCATTTCGGCCACCAGGGCCTCGGTCAGCGTGTCGGCCCAGTGAAAATCCTCGATGACGATGAGCTGCGGCCGGCGCTCGGACCAGGCGACGAGCACCTCCAGAACCGTGTCCAGCGCCTGGCGCTTGCGGTCCTCGGCCTCCATGAGGCTGGTGCCGTCGATCGCATAGCGGATGCTGTCGTGGCCCGACAGGAAGGCCAGGATCTCCACCGATTCCTCGGTCGCCGGGGCGCCGACGCCCACCAGCGCCCGCCGAACCTCGTCGGGCTCCAGGGCGACGCCCTCGGAGGCCTCGAGATCGAGCTCCTGGCGCAGCGCGTCGAGGAAGGGGTGGAGCGGCCGCGTGTTGCCGCGCGACACGCATTGGAAGACATGCGCGTCGCAGGACCGCGCCTCCACCTCGCGCGCGAAATCGGCGACCAGCCGCGACTTGCCGATGCCGGGGTCGCCGGAGATATGGAGGACCTGGCCCGATCCCGCCTGCGCGCGATCGAAATAGGCGCGGCAGACGGCGAGCTCGGAATCGCGCCCGGTGAGCGGCGCCATGCGAGCGGCGCTGGCGCGAACGGTGGCAGGCGGCTCTTCGGCTGCCAGAGCTGGATCGGGTTCTCGAAGCCCTTCAGCGCCCGGCGATCCAGGCGCTCGTAGTCGAAGGCGCCGCTGGTCAGCCGGTAGGTGTCGTCCGAGACGACGACGGTGTCCGGCTCTGCCTCCTGCTGGATGCGCGCGGCGAGCGTCGGGGTGATGCCGATGACGTCCTTGAGCTTGGGGATCCCGGAATCCTGGGTCTCCATGATGACCATTTCGCCGGTGGCGACGCCGACGCGAAGCTGCAGCGTCACCGGCAGCGTCATCGCCTCGTTGATGGCCCGGCAGCGCGTCAGAAGGTCGAGCGCGCAGGCGACCGCGCAGGGTGCCTGGTCCTCGGAGGCCAGCGGGAACCCGAAGAACGCCGAGCCGCCATCGCCCTGCAGGCTGTCGAGATAGCCGCCGAAGAAGCGTATGGATTCAAGGGCCTGGGTGTGGAGTTTGCCCTGCAGGACGGCGTAATCCTCCGGATCGAGGGTCTGCAGGAGCTGGGTCGAGCCGACGATGTCGAAGAACAAGGCGCTAATCTGCCGGCGCTCACCTGTTATGGCCGGACGGGCATGCAGCGTCTCATGACTCATCGCATCGATCCGATTGCGAATGCGCAGGAAGATAGCTCAAAAGCATGGGCTTGCGGAACCCGGCATGGACGAGGGGCGGAACCGGCGTCACTTGCCGGGGTCCAGCGGATTGGTGCGCGGCACGATGAGCGGATCCACCTCGGTGAACGGGAAACGCGGCAAATCGGCCTCGGGCACGCCGAACACCGCCGCCAGCACCGAGCGCGGGAACATGTCGATCAGCGAACGGTAGCCGACGTCGCCCGGCGAGGCGCGGTCGAAGAAGATCAACAGGTGGACCGGCCCGTCGCCGACGTTCTCGATGTCGTGCGGGTAGGCGCGGGGGATGAAGTAGGCGTCGCCCGGGCCGACGACATAGGTGTCGGCGCTGCCATCCGGGTCGAGCACGGTCATGCGGGCCTTGCCGGCCGCCACGTAGCCCATCTCGGCCGTCTCGGGGTGCCAATGCGGCTCGCGCATGCCCGTCTGCGTGATGACGACCGAGAACATCGCGATGTCCTCCAGCGCCGGCCACAGCGCCGCCTTGGTGACGTGGGCGGTGCCGGCGGGGAAGTCGATCTGCGCCGGCGTCGCCTCGAGGCTGTACTTGTAGGGATTGACGTGGCGGGCCTGCGGCTCGACCGCCGACGTGGCGGGCAGCCCGACGATCCCGGTGCCTGGGCGTGTGCGGTCGAGCCCGGCGAAGGCGGCGGCGGGAAGGTCGTAGGTGTTGCCGAGGACGGCGTCGGACATCACCCCGAAGGCGGCCTTCATGCCGAAGTCTTCCGGCCTCTCGTGGGAGAAGCCGAGCACGAACTCCGCCTGCGCGTCGCCGATGTTCTCGATGCCGTGCATGGCGCCCGACGGAACGAAGAACATCTCGCCGGCCTCGACGACGAAGATCTCCCGCTCGGCATGGTTGCCGGCGATGGTGACCAGCGCCCGGCCCGCCAGGCAATAGCCGAGCTCGTTCGCATTGGCGTGCCAGTGCGGCTCCCTGAGGCCCTTGGGCTCCAAAAGGAGGCGGCGCATGGAAAGGCGGCGCATGATCGGCAGATCGCCGGCGTCGAGGTGCGCGATCGACCCCGTCGGCCCCGAAAAGCGCGGCGCGCTCCCGGCGAGCGGCGCGACATGGCGGGATTTGCGATCCTCGGGCTTCATCGACCTTCCTCCTTGGCCACAGGTCGGAGACCGGTGGCAGCGTCGGCTCCACTATCGTCGGAACCTGTTAAAGACGCACAAAGGTCGGTAAGGGGGAGTCTCTGGTAACGTCAAGCCTTATGAAGCAGACCGTCAGGTCGCGATGCCGTTCTGTGGCGCCAGCGGCGCCGGAAGATCGGTCTCTCCCAGCATCTCGCGAAGGTCGATCTCGATCGCCCGGCAGATCTGCGAGATCGGAACGTCGTTCGCTCCGCCCTCGAAGGGGTTGGAGGTGCCCTCGCCGACCTGGTCGAGCGAGGTGTACATCCAGCCTATGATGACGCTGAACGGGATGGCCAGCCAGACGATGTTCGACTTGAGGAAGCCTTCGCCTTCGATCTCGAACTGCCGGAACTGGTCGATCATTCCGAAAGGCAGGAGGATGCAGAAGATGGCGACGAAGAGCGCGCTGATGACCGCGTATTGCCGCGGGTAGGGGTAGTTCTTGATGCGCTCGCTGCGCGATTGCTGGTCGCGCAGTTCGCGCAGGATCTTGAGCATCTCGAAATAGGCCGCGGCCGGCAACGCGCCTTCCGCATAAAGGGCATTCATGTGAGCGCTCTGAAGCTGCAGTGCGCGCGACGGAGGATTCGCGGAGGCGAGGATCACCTCGGCCTCCTCCGCCGCGGCGAAACGGGCGAGCTCGTCGCGCAGCGAGGTCTCCTGTTCGAGCACGCGATAGCGCTTCCGGTATTCCGCATTGGCCTTCTGATGGGCCGTCTCCCACTCCCTCGGCGTGCGCAGCGCGAAGCGCAAGGTGGTCAGCCAGGCGATGTGGCCGTAGACCAGCCGCTGCGCCGAAGCGGCCGGCAGGAGCGCGCAGCACATCGTCCCCCAAGCCCAGCTGCTGGTGGATATGCCCGACCAGGCCTGCTGGGCTTCGATGTTGCGGTTGTATGTCTGCGTGTTCTTGAAGGCGGCGATCAAGGCGACCGTCGTGCCGAGCAGCAGCACCACCGACCAGGGAAGCGTGACCCATTTGAGACCGGCGGCCGCGTAAAGAAAAACGGGCGCGGCGCTGATCGCCAGCAGGACGAGAAGCCGTCTGCGAGACCACGAAAAGAATTCGAAGGCCTTGTACGACTTGCCGACGTGCATGGCGGTCTCCCCTGTGCGATGCGGCGGCGCCCGCGAGCTACTTTCCGAACGGCGTGGTCAGCGTCTGCTCGCTGGTGTCTACCACAAAGACCGCCAGCAGGCGCGCCGGCTGGGTGGCGCTGGCGTTCTCGCTCACGCCATGGCGGTCGCCGGGAAACTCGGAGAAGCTTTCGCCGGCCTGGTAGGTCTTGACCGGGCCGTCGTTCACCTGGCTGCGGATCGCGCCTTCCAGCACGGTCGCATAGATGAACGCCGAGGCCGGGTGCGTGTGGCCGGGCGACGAGCCACCCGGCCCGTATTCGACGAGCACGCCCTTGATGCTCTTGCCGGGCACGTTCGGAAGCGGGTGGTCGTAGACCAGCGTCACCTTGTCCTGGTCATGGGCGGAGGCCATGGCCAACGGCACGGAGGCCATGGTCAGCGCAATCAGCAACCTCGCAAGCATCGTTTGTCTCCTTTCGAGCTGGTGTGAATTGTCGACTGTCGGCAATGGGGCTCTTCACCGGGGTGCGGAAGAGCGTTCGAACCAATCCTCGAAGCGCGTGGCGCCGAGGCGGGGGTGCTGGCCGGGCGTCAGCGAACGATCGTCGAGCTCGGTGCCGAAGTACCGCGCGTGAACGTCGGCTTTGACCGAGCGGCTGTCGTTTCTTGCCGTCAGCGCGCGGCGCGCCAGCTGATCGAGCGGAAACGGCTCGGGCCCGGCGATCTCGACGGTCGCGTTCAAAGGCGGGGCGACAGCCAGATCGGCGAGCGCTGCAGACACGTCGTCGGCGGCCACCGGTTGCAGCAGCGCCGGCGACAGGCGGATCGTGTCGCCGTCGGCGGCCGAATTGATGATGGCGTCGAGGAACTCGAAGAACTGCGTGGAGCGCAGGATCGAATAGGGGATGCCCGACGATTTGATGAGGGCTTCCTGGGCCACCTTGGCGCGCAGATAGCCGCTCTCCGGCAGCCGATCGGCGCCGACGACGGACAGCGCGACGTGGTGCTTGACGCCCGCCGCAGCCTCCGCCGCAAGCAGGTTGCGGCCGGACGTCTCGAAGAACTCCAGCACGGCCTTGTCCTCGAAGGACGGGGAGTTGGCGACGTCGACGACGACCTGGGCGCCGGCGAGCGCCGCTGCCAGGCCTTCGCCGGTGATCGTGTTGACGCCGCTGTTGGGCGAGGCCGGCAGGGCCTCGTGGCCGGCGCGCCGGAGCCTGTTCACGACATTCGAACCGATAAGTCCGCTGCCACCGATGACGACGATTTTCACGATCTTTCTCCTTCAAGGCGAGCAACACGCTTGCGATAGGCGGGGATCATCGCAGCGGCCGTCAGGGAAAGCCTTGTCGAGAGCTTGGATTTCCCTTTTGCCTATGTTGGAATCCTGTCCAAGCGGACAGCGGGAGCGCGAATTGCAGTTCTTGTTCGGAGATTTCGTGCTCGATCCCGACCGCAGGGAGCTTTCGCACGGTCAGGACGCGGTTTCCATCGGACCTCAGGTGTTCGACCTGCTGATCCACCTCATCAGCAACCGCGAGCGCGTGGTGAGCAAGGACGAGCTGCTCGACGTGGTGTGGAACGGGCGGTTCGTCTCGGAATTGACCCTGACCAGCCACATCAACGCGGTGCGAAAGGCGCTCGGCGACAGCGGCGAGGCCCAGAGCGTGATCCGGACGATCCCGCGCAAGGGCTTCCGGTTCGTTGCCGATGTCAGGGAGCAATCGCCTGAGGAGCCGCCCGGACATCGGCATGAAAGGCCCGAGCAGGCGACCGCCCCGCCGGACCGCCTGGCCCTGCCCGAGAAGCCCTCGCTGGCCGTGCTGCCGTTCCTCAACCTGAGCGGGGATCCGGAGCAGGAGTATTTCGCCGACGGGGTGGTGGAGGACATCATCGGCGCGCTGTCGCGGATGCGCTGGCTGTTCGTCATCGCCCGCAATTCGAGCTTCACCTACAAGGGCCGGGCGGTGGACGTGAAGCGGGTGGGGCAGGAGCTGGGCGTCCGCTACGTGCTGGAGGGCAGCCTCCGCAAGGCCGGCCACCGCATCAGGATCACCGGCCAGCTCATCGATGCCACCAACGGGACCCATTTGTGGGCGGAGCGCTTCGAAAGCACCATCGACGACATCTTCGACCTGCAGGACGAGATCGCCGCGAGCGTCGTCGGCGCGATCTCCCGGCAATTGGAGCAAGCGGAGATCGGGCGCGCCAAGCGCAAGCCGACCGAACGGCTCGACGCCTACGACTACTATCTGCGCGGCATGTCGAACTTCCACTTCGGCAACCGCGCCGGCACGTACGAGGCGCTCGGCCTGTTCACCAAGGCGATCGAGCTCGACCCGGACTATGCTTCGGCCTACGCCATGGCCTCGGCCTGTCATTTCTGGACGAAGTTCAACCGCTGGGCGGCCGATCGCTCGCTGGCGATCTCGGAAGGCGCAAGGCTGGCCCGCCACGCCGTCGAGCTGGGAAAGGACGACGCGGTCGCGCTGGCGCGCGGCGGCCATGCCATCGCCAATTTCGAAGGCGACGTCGCCGGCGGCATCGCGTTGATCGACCGCGCCTTGGTGCTCAACCCCAACCTTGCCGCCGCCTGGTTCCTGGGCGGCTTCGTCACCATCATGCACGGCCAGCCGGACGAGGCGGTCGAACGGCTCACCCATGCCATGCGGCTGAGCCCGCTCGATTTGGAAATGTACCGGATGCAAGGCGGCATGGCGCTGGCGCACCTGTTCGCCGGGCGGTTCGACGAAGCCTCGGCCTGGGCCGAAAAGGCGTTGCGGGACCTGCCCGGCTTCCTGATCGTGGTGTGCACGCTGGCCGCCAGCCACGCTTTGGCCGGCCGGATGCCCGAGGCGCGGCGCGCGCTGGACGAGCTGCGCGCGCTCAGCCCTGGGCTAAGGCTTTCCGATCTCGGCGACTGGCTGCTCTTTCACCGGCCGGAATATGTCGCGATCCTGTCGGATGGCCTGCGAAGAGCGGGGTTGTCGCGCTGAGGACGGTGTTACCGCTTCAGCGGTCCCCATTCCGGAAGCCCCTTGGCGCGCCGGCGCTCGTCCAGATAGTTGAGCAGGTCGGCGAGCTCCTCGGCATCGTCGTGATCGAGGCCCGTTTGCGGGACGCCCTCGTAGTGGACGGGCTGGCCAGTGAAGCGATCGGCGACCTGAAAGGTCCCGTCCGCTTCCTCGGCCTTCAGCTCGTAGCGCCTTGCCATAAGGTTCACCTGACGCTGGAGCCGGAAGAGATCATGTGCTTGGTGGACGTGGGGCAGCCGGCCTCCGGGCGGTCTCGTTCCGCCGCTTGGGCTTGGGCAGAAGGCCCTCGCGCTGCGCCTGCTTGCGCGCCAGCTTGCGAGCCCGGCGAATCGCCTCGGACTTCTCGCGCGTCTTCCTCTCAGAGGGCTTCTCGTAGAAGCTCTTTGCCTTCATTTCGCGAAACACGCCTTCGCGCTGCATCTTCTTCTTGAGCACGCGAAGAGCCTGCTCGACATTGTTGTCGCGTACGAGAACCTGCAATCCCTTGTCCTGACGATTCATGCGCGGCCGGAAGCGGCGGCACATTGTTGCGGGCGTGCCAGGATGGCAACCCTGAGAACGCCACCCTAGCAGGTTTTCAAACGGACGTATCGGCTGACGATGCGATTTCCGGCGCTGGACGACGACCGATCGTCGCGCCAACAAAAAAGCGGGCCAAAGCCCGCTTCCCTTCGTCGCCGCGGCTCTTGCGAGATGCCGGTACCTTCGTGGTCACCTCGCCGCCAATCGGCTCAAATGCGATCCGCCTGCAGCGCAGAGCCCCACCTTCCATCTGAAGGAGCCGCTCCGTGGCGACCGATCGCTGGCGTTGAAGTAACCACTGGTCGTGTCGAAAACAAGGCGGATGCAAGCAGGCCGCGCAAGATCGTATGCACAGCGGTCGCTTCCGGTCAGGCGGCTAAGTCATAGGATGATAGGTCGAACAGATAAGGTGCGGGTAGCAGGGTTATATGTTTCATTTTGGCACTTTGGCGACGGATGATCGTCTCGCGTCTTAACCCCGTTCGTCGTCGCGTGTGCTGCAGATCAAGGTGACAGGGCCACCGTCCCTTGAGGGCGCTTGGGTTGATGTCTTGAATTCGGCGTACTTCAGAACCGTTCCGTGGAACCGCGAACCGCGTCAGGCTCGCCTGGGTTCGGTCGACGCCTTGCGTTGCTGTGCCATGACGGCGGTGGTCGCGCAGCATTGCGGACTGTTCCCCTATGGCTGGATGGGCGTCTGGCTGTTCTTCGTCATCTCCGGCTTCGTGGTCACCGTGTCGGCGCTGGAAGGCGGTCGCGAGCTGGCGCCGGGGCGCCGCTACGGCGCCTTCATGGGGCGGCGGGCGCGGCGGATCATCCCGGTCTACTATGCCTATGTGCTGGTCGGCGCGGTCGTGGTGGTGCTGTCAGGCAGCCGCCTCGACCCGGTCGCCTTCTCGTCGCTGCTCGGCTTCTTCAGCAACACCGCCATGGCGATGGGCCGCGGCGAATTCACCGGCTGGCCGGTCGGGCATTTGTGGACGATCTCGATCGAGATGCAGTTCTACCTCTTGTTCGGGCTGGTGCTCGTCTACGCCTCCGAGCGCGTGGCCAAGATCATCTTCGCGACGGCGCTCGTGGCGGCGCCGCTGCTCAGGCTGCTGGCGTCCGACGTGCTTGCCAGGTACGGCTGGTCCATCGATCCCGCCTTCGCCATCTATTCAGGCTCGCTCCTGCATTCCGACAGCTTCGCCGCCGGGGCGCTGCTGGCCTTCGCGATGCGCGACGGCAAGCTGCGTCCGATCGCCCGGCCGCTGGCGCTGATGGGCGCCGTGGCGCTGCTCAGCTACGTGCTTTTCTATGTCGGCGTGAACGGCATGGACGGCGCGACCGGCATCGACCAGCTGCGCAACGTGATCTCCGGCGTTCTGTGGGGGCAATATCGGCAGGTGTTCGTGTACTCCGCGCTGGCCGCTGCCTGCGCCGGCCTGGTGGCGATGGCCGCTTGCCGCGATCCGCTGCTGGAATGGCTGCTCGGCAAGCCGCTGCTGCAGCGCATCGGGTATGTGTCGTATGGCGCCTACGTGTTCCATTCGCTGGTGATCTTCGTGGTGCTGGCGGTGCTCGAATTGTGGCTCGGCATCATCCCCGGAGAGTACTCTCTCGGCCTTCGGCTGCTCACGCTGGCGATCGCCTACCCGGTGACGCTGGTGGCGGCCGAGATGTCGTTCCGCTTCTTCGAAAGCCGGTTCCTGATCCGGACCGCCGCGCCGCCGGTCGTGCCCATGGCGGCACCCTTCGAGGGACAGGTCGAAATCTCCCGCCGCGGGTGACGCGGGCGATCAGTTCACCGTTTCATAGAAGCGGTGAACTGATCTATCTCTTTGTTTTAGCCGCATTTGTGCGACGCCAGGTGATTCCACCTGGCTGCAAAATGCTCTAGGGAGTGTGGGCCGCACGCAGGCGCTTCAGCCACGGGGCGGCGTGGAATGCGGCCATCAGCAGGTACATCGTGGCCATCCCGCTCAGCGGCGACACGGCGGCCGTCGAGCAGAGCATGCCCGCCGGCCCGTTATCCAGGATCACGGTCGCCGCCGCCATGAGGGCGAAGGTCGGCGTGGCGGCCAGGGCGAGGCCGTCGGCCAAGCCGCCCGAAGCGGCCGCGTTCCGGCGGGTCGCGTCGCTTTCCGAACCGCCGGAACAGGCCTCGCTCATGGGCCTAGCCCGCCTTCTCGTCGCGGAAGGCCTTTTCTCCGGCCTCCGACACCTGGTCCCATTTCTTCTCGGCCGCGGCGTCGTCGGCGTCGTAGCTGTCGTGCCAGTTCCACCATTTGTAGGTCGGCGTCTGAGGATAGCCCTCGGGCGAATCCTCCCACACCTCCTGCCGGCCGAGCGGCGTGATGTCGAGGTAGTTCCAGGTTCCGCCCATCTGCTCGTCGCCGCGATTGTTGAGGAAATAGGTGCGGAACACGCGGTCGCCGTCGCGATAGAACACGTTGGTGCCGTGCCATTCGTCGACGCCGAAGTCGGCGTCGAAGCCGTCGGTGACGGTGAACCACGGGATGTCTTGCCAGCCCATCCGGGCCTTGAGCCGCGCAATCTCGGCCTGGGGTGCGCGCGAGACGAAGACCAGCGTCGTGTCGCGGGCGTTGAGATGGGCGACGTTGGCGACCTGGTCCGCCACCATAGAGCAACCCCGGCAGGCGTGGTCGGGCCATCCGAAGACGCCCGGCTCGAAGAAGGCGCGGTAGACGATGAGCTGGCGGCGGCCCTCGAACAGGTCGAGCAGGCTGAGCTTGCCGTTTGGTCCTTCGAACGAATACGCTTTCTCGACGGCCATCCAGGGCATGCGCCGGCGCTCGGCGGCGAGGGCGTCGCGGGCTCGCGTCTGGGCCTTTTCCTTCGAGAGCATCGCCTCGTAGGCCTCCTCCCAGGCCTTCGGGGAGACGACCGGGGGCTTGCGCATGGCAGGCCTCCGTCCCTTTTCGGCTGATGTGGTCATGGCTTTCGAAACCTCCTAGTTTGAGCGGATTGCCCGCGCCTCGAAGCCGAAGCGCGATTCCATCCGCTGGGGATCTCTCGTCGCAGGTCGTGACATAGAGTTGGCATCGGAAATCGACAGGTGGGAGTAACAAGTTTGGCGGGATTGCGATGGAGTTGCTGATCACGGCCGCCGCTCGTGCGTTGGAAGCCGGCGATCCGCTGGGGGCGCTCAATCGCGTCGCGTTGCGCGACGATGCGCCGGGCCTGGCGCTGCGCGGCATCGCGATGGCGCAACTCGGCGATGTCGTGCGGGCGAAGGCCCTGCTGAAACGCGCGGCGCGCTCGTTCGGGCCGCGCGAGGCGGTGGCGCGGGCAAGATGCGTGGTCGCCGAAGCCGAGATCGCGCTGGTCTCCCGCGACCTGGGCTGGCCGGCAAACACGCTCGCCGCGGCGCGGGCGACGCTCGAAGCGCATGGCGACCCGGCCAACGCCGCGCATGCGCGGCATATCGAGGCGCGCCGCCTCCTGCTGATCGGGCGGCTCGACGCGGCCGAAATGGAGCTCGGCGCCGTCGACGCGGCCGCGCTTCCGGCGGCGTTGAGGGTGGTGCACGAGCTGGTGATCGCCGGGATCGCCATCCGGCGCCTGCAGACGAAGGCGGCGCGGGCTGCGCTCTCGCTCGCGGCGCTGGCCGCGGGCGAGGCGGGCATCGCCGCGCTGAGTGCGGAGGTCGAGCGGGCGACGCGTGTCCTGGAGGTGCCTGCAGCGCGGCTCGTCGCGCGCGGCGGCGAGAGCGACCTGCTGCTCGAACGAGGTCGAACGGCTGCTGGCCTCCGAGGCACTTATTGTCGACAGTTTTCAATTTGCAGTTCGACAGAACGGCCGCGTCGTCTCGCTGGCGACGCAGCCGGTGCTCTTCGCGCTGGCGCGCTGCCTCGCCCAGGGCTGGCCGGCGGACGTCCCGCGCGGCGCGCTGCTAGCCCAGGCGTTCGGGGCCAAGGAGGCGGATCATTCGCATCGGGCGCGGCTGCGGGTGGAGATCGGGCGGCTCCGGGCGGCGCTCAAGCCGCTGGCCGACGTCAGGGCGACGAAGCGCGGCTTCGTGCTGGCGCCGCGCACGGCAGGCGAGGTCGTCGTGCTGGCGCGGCCCATCGAAGAGAAGCACGCCGCGGTGCTGGCCATGCTTTCCGATGGCGAGGCCTGGTCGAGCTCGGCGCTGGCGCTGGCGCTGGGGACCAGCGCGCGCAGCATCCAGAGAGCCCTGGAGCAACTGGCGGAGGCCGACAAGGTGCAGTCGCTCGGCGGCGGGCGGGCGCGGCGGTGGATGACGCCGCCCGTGCCCGGTTTCCCGACAGCCTTGTTACTCCCCGGCCCGCTGCCGGGGAGCTAGGATAGGCGGGTCAGCGAGAAGGGCTTGAGGCATGAAACGATCGGCCGCCGAGATCCTCGGAGAGTATGGGCCTTTTCCAGGGGTCGAGAGGGTGCACGGCGTCACCTATGACGGCAGGCACGTCTGGTTTGCCTCAGGCGACAGGCTGAACGCCGTCGATCCGACCAGCGGCAAGGCGCTGCGCTCGATCGACGTCGCCGCGCATGCGGGCACCGCTTTCGACGGCCGCTTCATCTACCAGATCGCCGAGGACCGCATCCAGAAGATCGACCCGGAGACCGGCCGCGTGCTGGCGACGATCCCGGCGCCTGGCGGGGGCGCCGACTCAGGCCTTGCCTGGGCCGAAGGGTCGCTGTGGGTCGGGCAGTACCGGGACCGGAAGATCCACGAGATCGACCCGGAAACGGGCGCGATCCTGCGCACCATCGAGACCACCCGCTTCGTGACCGGGGTCACCTGGGTCGACGGCGAGCTATGGCACGGGACATGGGAAGGCGACGACAGCGACGTGCGGCGGATCGATCCCCAATCGGGCAAGGTGCTGGAAAAGCTGGAGCTGCCGGCCGGAGCCGGCGTGTCGGGGCTTGAATCCGACGGCGCCGACCGCTTCTTCTGCGGCGGCGGCGACAGCGGGACGGTGAGAGCCATCCGCCGGCCGCGGCCTGCGCCGTCCAAGAAGAAATCGAGCTGAGGACGCCTGGACGAGCCTAGAACCAGCGCCGGACCCGCGAGCGATAGCTCAGGTAGACATCGCCGAACTTGCGCTCCAGATACGCCTCCTCGCGGGCCACCACGCCGTACTGGATGACCAGCGCGAAGGGGATCGCAACCAAAAGCAGCCAAAGGTCGTCCAATGCCATCGCAAGGCCGAGCAGAGCGAGGACCATCGCCAGGTAGATGGGATTGCGGGTGAAGCGGTAGGGTCCTTCCTCGACGATGGCGATGGTGGGAAGGTTCGTAGGAACGTTGGATCCCGCCCTGGTCATGGTGGCGATGGACCAGGCGAAGAGCCCCAGCGCCAGCACGAACACCATGGCGCCGAACCAGCCCGAAGCCGGCTGAGCCGGCAGGAAGGGCAGCGGCCAGACGAGGTCGAGCACGACGCCGACGACGAGGGCGAGCCCCCATGCCAGGGGCGGGCGTATCGCGACGCCGGCCGTATCGGCGGCGTTGCCGGTCGGAGGCTCGGCCAAGGTCAACCTCGCTGCCATCCCAGGGTGCTGAGTCGAAACGTCATCGTCGTGGAAAATCGTTGGAAAATCAACGGGAACGAATGGCGGAAAGGCGTCGCGGCCTTGCCAGCCCGGCGCCCCCGGCGGATATTGGCGAGACGGCGGCGTGGAGACGGGGACATGGGAGCATCGCAGAGAGCAGCCGGTGCCGCGCTGGCGACGGCCTTGTGCGTGGCGCCGGCATGGGCCGAGAACACGACCAACTTCGAGTCGTTCCAGAAGGTCTCATGCCAAGGCTACAAGGCTGCCAACAAAGTCCGCCACGGCTTCTGCATCGGCTTCGTCGAGGGCGTCGCCGTGACGATCCTCAACGAGCAACCGAGCTGCACACGCCTCCAGGAGGAATGGAAGAGCAATGCCTTGATGGACCGCATCGAGGCCATGCAGGCACTCGACCCGGCCGATTTCCCCAAACAAACGGGCCAGGCCGTGGAAAAATGGCTGCGCGAGACCTTCAATTGCCCGCGAGCGCGGCGCTAGCGGATTCGTGTCTACGGCGCGGCGGGCTTGGGCAGGCCCTCGGCTTCATAGACGATAGCACCATCGATCAGCGTGGCCAGCACCTTGCTCTTGGCGATCTCGGTCGGCGCGATCGCCGTAATGTCCTTGTCGAGCACGACGATGTCGGCGCGCTTGCCTGTCGATAGCGTTCCGGACTCCGCCTCGTCGAAGGCCGCATAGGCGCCGTTCACCGTATAAGCGTGGATCATGTCCATGACGTCGAGCCTGTGCTGCGGGGTGAGGACTTTGCCGTTCGGATCGGCGATGTCCTGGCGGGTCACGCCGGTCTGGATGGCCTCGAGGGGGTTCATCGAGGAGACGCTCCAGTCGCTGCTGCCGGCAAGCACGGCGCCCGCGTCCTTCAAGGCGCCGAACGGATAGAGCCATTGCGAGCGCTTCGGCCCGAGCTTCGGTTCGGTCAGGTCCGTGATGTAGGTGTCGGGATAGCCCCACAGCGCCTGGATGTTGGCGATGACGCCGAGCTGCTTGAAGCGCGGGATGTCGGCGGGGTCGACCAGCTCGAGATGGGTGATCTGGTGCCGGCTGTCGCGGGCGCCGTTGGCTTTGGCCGCCGCTTCGTAGGCGTCGAGCGCCATGCGCACCGCGCGGTCGCCGATGGCATGGGAATGAAGCTGCAACTTTGCGGCATCTGCGGCGATCGCGATGGTGTCGAGCTGGTCCTGGGTGAACAGGGGGTCGCCGGCGGAATTGCTTCCCTCGTAGGCCGCCAGAAGGGCCGCCGTGCCGGTCTCGATCACGCCGTCGACGAAGAGCTTGACCGACGTCACTTCGAGATGCGGGCCGGTGTACTGGTTCTTCAGCTTCGTCACGTTGGCGATAGGCGCGTCGTCCTCGGCAGCGACCTTGACGGCGGCCTCGACCCGCAGCGCGAGCTTTCCGGCGCCATCCGCCCGCTGGTAGCCGGCCAGCATCCACTCCTCCGTGGAGGGATCGATGATGGCGGTGATGCCGTAGCTCAGGGCCTCGGACTGGCTCGCTGCCAGGCCGGCATCGACCTGCGAGTCGGGGTATTGGGGCAGCAGGTCGCCGACAAGCTGGATCGCATTTTCGCGCAGCAGGCCGGTCGGGTTGCCTTGTGCGTCGCGCTCGATGCGTCCACCCTCCGGGTCCTTGGTGTCGGCATCGATCTTGGCGGCCTTGAGCGCGGCCGAATTGACCCAGGCGGAGTGGCCGTCGACATCGTCGAAATAGGCCGGCCGGTCGCCGGTGATCGCGTCGAGCGCCGCGGCGGTCGGGTCCTTGTAGACCGCCACGCTCCAGCCACCGCCGCGGATCCAGGCTCCTTCGGGCAGCTTGGCAAGAGCGGGCTCGATGGCGGCGCGCAATCCCTCGGGGTCGGCCACCTCCGACAGACTGACATCCAGGGCCTGCGCGGCGCTCCAGATCAGGTGGTTGTGCGAATCCTGGAAGCCTGGGAGGACCAGCGCGCCTGCGGGCAGGTCGTAGACGGTGGCACCTTCGAGGAACGGCTTCATGTCATCGACCGAGCCGACAGCGGCGATCTTGCCGTCGACGACCGCGATGGCGTTCGCCTCCGGCTTGGCATCGTCCATGGTGAGGATGCGCGCGCCGCGCAGGATCAGCGCCTCGTCGGCGAGCGCCGGCGTCGCGAGACATGCCAGGCCGGCCCCGGCCAGCAAGATTTTCCGCAGTTCTCCCATGCTTGTCCTCCTCCCTCTCCTCGGTCGGCGGCAGCGTATCGAGCAGAGGTCATACGTCAAGCGGGCGATCAGCTAGACCGGGTTCTGGCGGAAAAGCTCGCCGACCAGCCAGCTGTCGAGATAGGCCCTGACCTCGACGATCTTTGCGTCGGCGAAACGGCAGACCCAGCAATAGCGGTTGTCGAACCGCATGCCATTCCTCGCGGTGGCCCTGGATCGAAGCTCGACGACCGCGAAATCGCCGTCGATCAGGATGCTCTCGGTGGACAGCTGCACGCCTTCGGGCAGAACCTTGGCCAGCTTCTCGAAGGTGTGTGACCGGAAGTCCTTCTTGGACCGGTAGTGTCCCGCAAGCGGGTGAGTGCCCTCGACCGTCCAGTCCACCGCATCGGCGACCTGCTCGAAGAATTTCGCTCCGTCGCCACGTTCGAGGTGGGCGAACAGCTCCCTTACATAAGCCTTGTCCATGGACACCTCCGGGGTAGCCTCACGCGACTCGTGCGGTCATTCATGGCGCGACAGAGCGAGCACACGCTCCGAAGAATAGTCCAGATGCAGCTCGAACCCCTGCTGGAGCAGACCGGCAAGAATGGAGGAGATCGGCGCGTCGCCGATGATGTGCGGGTGGAACTCGACGCAAAGCACCCGGACCCTTTTTGGCAGCACTTGATCGAGAAGGTCTTTCTCGGCGTGAAGATGCGGAGTCGCCGACAGGGGAACCGCCGATCCCGTCGACAACGAGCGAGGAAGGCCGCCGCACCGACCGGTACCCGTAGTTGAGATGCCGCACGACGTCGCGAGAGAAGCGAGCAAGGAGGCCAGGGTCTTCCTCGACGGGGGTCATACGTCGTTCTTAGCATTTGCACAGCGCACGCTGAAGGGAGCCAGGCATATTCGGCTCGTTCGAAGCCGTCGGGCGGCAATTCGATGGGCACGAAGATGCGGTTCTCGCCTGGAAATGCCTGCTTCACCTCAGCTCTCTTGACCGTCATCCTCAGCCGAGGCTCACTGTCTCCTGTCAATTGTCAGGAGGGTATGATGAGACCTGTGGTCTGGGGAAGCTTAGCCGTCTGCCTGCTCGCTTGTTCTGTCGTCCTAGTCGAGCGGGCCGATGGCGCGCGGGTGGCCTTCTCATCGACAGCGATCGAGCCGGATGTCGAGGTTTTCACCAATCAAGCAAGTTGCGCCAAGAGCGACGCCGGTGCCGACAAATTTTCGGTGTCCTGCCAGGCGACGGTTCGAATACTGGACCGAACAAACCGGAAGGCGATCAACTGCGGACTTTCCCATGCCGTGGAGTACCAGCAGAAGGGCAAGACGTTCGAAGTGGTGCGGCAGAACGAGTCTGCGGGGTCGTGCCAGCAAGATGCGGAATTCTCCGTCGACCCCTCCGACATCCTCACCGAGGTTCCGCTGGAGGGATCGAATAACCCTCCAAGCTTCGGCTCCGTCTACGTGACCTACAACACCAGGACCTTCGTGGTGCGGGCCTGCATCAACGGAACCGCCAACGGAGCCTTTTCCGACACGGGGTGCTCGGAAATGAAGCTGGTGGCGCGGCAATAGGGAAGGAACCGGGATGGCGCCGGTATTTGCGCGTGCGTAGAACTCACACGCTGGTTGGTGCTCTCACGAAGATGGCAAAAAGTTCGCGCTGCGACGAGATGCGCATCTTGGCGTAGATGTTCTTGCGGTGGATGCGCACCGTGCCCGAGGAAATGCCGAGAAGATTGGCTATCGAACTCGGAGGAGTGGCCTTCGAGGACCAGGCCAACGACCTGCAGTTCGCGCGGCGTGAGCGGCGGCATGCCGCGCGCTTCCAGCGCATCCTGGACGGTGCGGCGCATCACCTCCTTGTCATCTTCCACCTGGTTGGCCGCCTTGAGCCTCTCGTCGGTTCGCCAATGCGTTTCGGCGATGCTGCGGATGAGCGGCTCGACGATGCGCAACGTGCGCAGTTCGTGCGCCGTGAAGCTGGGTTGGCTCGGCGCGCGCATCAGCGAGGTGACGACAGTCCAGCCTTCCTTGCCGGGCGTGAAGAAAGCGATCTCGTCGACTGGACCGGTCTGGACGTAGTACGACCTGTAGTATTCGCTCTTGTAGAACTGGTCCGGCGCCAGCTCCGCCAGCTTGTATATTCCCGACCGGACGCCGTTTGCGGTCGCCTTGTAAAAGGGATCAAGCAGATAGGGACCGACTTCGTATTCCCGGACGTGGATGTCGAACTGCTTCGGGCCGAAGGTGTGGTGCAGACAGACCGGCTTTCCAGGACCGCTGTAAGCGAAGCTCACCATGTAGCTGAAGGGCGCGAGCCGGCCCACCGTGTCGCAGAGAAAATCAGGGAAGTGCTGCGAACCGACCTGAGACAGCAGTGCGCCGAGAGCGGCAAACCATTCCGGCTGAGACAGCAGCCGCCGCGCCGATGAGGTCTCTAGACTTCTCCACTGCCACCCCCTCCCTTATCCCACAAGGCATATGCCTTTCGGATTAGTCCGATCAGGGAAATATCCCGCAGTTGGCACCTTCTTATAGGCTTTGCCTTGCCTGTGGAATATGCCTCTCTAGACGCCTAATGCTCCGAGTGTGTGCATTGGGTGCAATATACTCGCTGTGACCGAACTCTCGGATCAGGAGGGCATTTCCACGCGATCTGGTGAGGACACGTTGGCACGACCGCCAGCCACACGCGCCGCATGCTTTGCCGGCTGGTCCCTGGCAGCGAATTCCTTTGATGCGCTGGCCCCAGCAAGCATTCAGGCCTACGCAAGTCGTGTCGCAGACCCAACAAAGAAAACCAACCAAAGGGGAATCAAAATGCTTGGAGACAGTTCACGCCTGCGCATGCTGATCGCGACGCCGGCGCTTGCGGCTCTCGCGGCGCTCGGTTTCGCCGGACAGGCCGCGGCCTGGTCGCTGGAGGAAGCGGCCGCACCCTACAAAGGCACGACGATCCGCACCATCGGCGAGGCGCTGCCGCCGCTCGAGGCGATGAAGAAGCTCGCGCCGGAATTCGAGAAGCGGACGGGCATCACGGTCGAGATCGAGATGTACGAGCCTCGGAGGCGGCCAACAAGGTGATGCTCGACCTCAACTCGAAGCGCGGCCGCTACGACTTCATCCTCCAGCCGCATCGCGATGCTCGGCAAGTTCGTCACCAACGGCCATGTCGAGCCGATCGAGCAGTTCATGACGTTCGGCGACGCTGCGCGACCCGAGCTTCAAGCCCGAGGAGCAGCTCTACCAAGGCCTCTGGAAGGAGATCTCCTGGTACGACGGCAAGGCCTACGGCTTCCCGTTCACGGCGCTGACCATGTACGCGTGGTACCGCTCCGACCTGCTCGACCGACCCCAAGGAGAAGGAAGGCTTCAAGGCGAAATACGGCTACGACCTCGGTCCGGCGCAGGACTGGAAGCAGTATCGCGACATCGCCGAGTGGTTCACCCGCCCCGACCAGGGCCTCTACGGCACCGCGCTGCAGGGCAAGCGCCACGAGGCGCTGTGGTACGAGTGGCTGAACTTCCTCTATTCCTTCGGCGGCGACATGCTGGAGGTGAAGACGGGCTCGGAATGCGGCCCGGTCATCGTCAACAGCCCGCAGGCGATCGCCGCGACCGAGTACTACAAGAGCCTGATGGCAGTTCTCGCCGCCGGACACGCTCAACTATTTCTGGGACGACGTGATGGCGCTGATGCAGCAGGGCAAGGTCGCCGAGCTGATCATGTGGAACGACGCGACCTATGCCGTCGCGGTCGACGAGAACGCGTCGACGGTCGTCGGCAAGATGGGCTTCGACCTGGTGCCGCAAGGCGAAGGCGGCAAGGTCGGCCCAGGTCGAGGGCTGGACCTACCTCGTGCCGACGTCTTCGAAGAACAAGGAAGCGGCGTACCTGTTCATCCAGTGGATGATGGACTACGACCAGCAGCTGAACCAGCATCTGAACGGCGGCGCCTCGCGCCCGGCCGGACGTCTATGCCTCGGCCGACGTGCAGAAGCTGCCCTACGCCAAGGCGTCGATGGCGTCCAACGAAGTCGCCAAGCCCAAGCCGACGATCCCGCAGTCGAGCGAGATGACCGACATCCTCGTGCGCGAGCTGTCGTCCTACCTCGCCGACGAGAAGTCGGCGAAGGAGGCGCTCGACACAGTCGGCGAAGGAGATCTCGGCGCTGCTCGGCTCCTGCGCGCCGATGAAATATCCGGTGCAGTGAAGGCTGCGATCCGCTGCAGATGCTTCCCGTGAGCGGAGTAGCCTCACGGGACGCGCCAGGCACGCCTGATGAACACAGCCACCCAACCTTCGCGCGGACAGCTTCTGCTCGACCGCGGCGCATCGCTGCCGCTGATCCTGCCGGCGACGCTGCTCGTCGTCGTCTTCCTGGTCGGGCCGTTCTACTACATGGCCTACACGGCGATGACCGACCTCAGCTTCGCCGATCCGGACCAGAAGGGCGCGTTCGTCGGCTTCGACAATTTCCGCAAGCTGGTGCGCGACGACCCGATCTTCTGGGACTCGTTCTGGCTGACCATGCGCTTCGTCGTCGTCGCCGTGACGGTCGAGTTCGTGCTCGGCTTCGCGCTCGCCTGGCTGATCTGGCGCTTCGTCGAGCGCCAGCGGCTCCTGACGACGCTGCTGCTCGTGCCGATGATGCTGGCGCCGGTTGCCGTCGGCCTCATCTGGCGCCTGCTGCTGCAGGGCGATTTCGGCATGGTCACCTACTACCTGCGCGCGGTCGGCCTGCTCGTCGCAGGCGACCGCGGTGCTTCTCGTCGCCCGGCCTGGTCATGCCGACCATCATCGCCATCGACGTCTGGCAGTGGACGCCGTTCGTCACGCTGATCATGCTGGCCGGACTGATGAGCCTGCCGCGCTCGCCGTTCGAGGCCGCGACCATGGACGGCGCCGGGCCGTGGCGGCAGTTCGTCGACATCATGCTGCCGCTGCTGCGGCCGATCATCGCGCTGGTGCTGCTGCTGCGCGGCATCGACGCCTTCAAGGAGTTCGACAAGGTCTTCATCATGACCGGCGGCGGGCCGGGCACGGTCTCCGAACTGCTGTCGATCTACGCCTACCGCGTGAACTTCAAGACCTGGAACCTCGGCTACGGCGCGGCCGTCTCCTTCATGGTCTACCTCGTCGTGCTGATCCTGTGCTCGGTCTTCTACAAGGCCGTCTACTGGAAGATCGGCAGCGGTTCGAGGGCGTAGGCGATGAACCGATCCTGGCAAGATCCTCGCCATCGGCTGTCCTCGGCCTGCGTGCTGGTCGTCGCGCTGACGCCCTACGTCTGGATGCGTGCTGACCTCCTTCAAGGGACGGCTCGACATCCTGTCGCCGCAGCCGACCTGGTTCTTCACGCCGACGCTCGCCAACTATCCCGCCGTCTTCATCGACAAGGACTACCTGCCGCTTGTCTACAATTCGCTGCGTCATCTCGCTCGGCTCGACGGCGCTGTCGATCCTGATCGGCGCGCCGGCAGCCTATGTCTTCGCGCGCACGGACTTCGCCGGGCAAGGAGGACCTGTTCTTCTTCTTCCTGACGACGCGCATGGCGCCGCCGATCTCGATCGCCGTGCCGCTGTTCCTGTTCTTCACCACGCTCGGCCTGACCGACACGATCTACGCCGTGGTCATCGCCCACACGACCTTCAACCTGTCGCTGGTGGTCTGGATGATGCGCGGCTTCTTCGCCGAGATCCCGAAGGAGATCGACGAGGCGGCCATGATGGACGGGCGCTCGAGGCTCGGCGCCTTCGTCCGCGTCATCGTGCCGCTGGCGGCGCCCGGCATCGCGGCGACGGCGGTGCTCTGCTTCATCCTGTCGTGGAACGAGTTCCTCTACGCCTTCATCCTCGTGGCGTTCGAGGGCCGGCCGCTGACCGTCGGCATTCCCGGCCTGATCACGCCGCACGGCACGCTGTGGGGCCAGGTCGCGGCGGTCGCCGTCGTCGCGACCCTGCCGATCGTGGTTTTCACCTTCCTCGTCCAGAAGCACCTCGTGCGCGGCCTGACCTTCGGCGCGGTCAAGGGCTGAGGACCAGCGGAGCATTCGATGGCAGTCTCTTTCAAGGAAGTGACGAAGCGCTTTGCCGACGGCACGGTCGCGCTCGACCGGCTCGACCTCGACTTCGAGCTCGGCGAGTTCATCGTGCTGCTCGGGCCGTCGGGCTCCGGCAAGACCACCGCCTGCCGCCTGCTCGCCGGCCTGGAGATCGCCGATCGAGCGGCCGCATCGAGATCGACGGCAAGGACGTCACCGACGTGCCGCCGCGCTTCCGCGGCATCGGCATGGTGTTCCAGAACTACGCGCTCTACAGCCACAAGACGCGTCTTCGAGAACATCGCCTACCCGCTGCGCATCCGAAAGTTGCCCGCCGCCGAGATCGACCGCTAGGTCAAGGCGATGGCCGAGCTGCTGCGGATCGGCGACTATCTGCACCGCAAGCCGGCGCAGCTTTCGGGCGGCCAGGCGCAGCGCGTCGCGGTGGCCCGCGCGCTGGTGTGGGAGCCGGCGATCTGCCTGATGGACGAGCCGCTGTCCAACCTCGACGCGCTGCTGCGGCTCCACATGCGCACCGAGCTCAACCGCCTGCACCGCAAGCTCGACAAGACCTTCGTCTTCGTCACCCACGACCAGGAAGAGGCGATGACGCTGGCGACGCGCATCGCCGTGCTGAAGGACGGCCGGCTGGTGCAGTTCGACGAGCCGCGCGCCATCTACCGCCGGCCGGCCAACCGCTTCGTCGCCGAGTTCATGGGCCGGCCGGCGATGAACACGATCGACGGCGTGGTCGACGGCGGGCATCTTCCGTGCCGGTGCCATAGCTTGCGCGGTAGAACGCCCTGACGGGCCGGTCACGCTGGGCATCAGGCCGGAGCAGATCGAGTTCGCTGGCTCCCGCCTCGCCGGGCGCCGTGGCGCTCATCGTCGACGTCAAGGAGGCGATCGAACCCGACACGCTGCTCATCTTCCAGAACCGCGGCGGTTCGGCGATCACGCTGAGAACGCAGGCGAACTGCGACGCGATCGAACCCGGTCAGACTGTTGAGCGTCGGCTTTCCGAAGCAGGCGCTGCACTATTTCGACGCAGCGAGCGGGCTGAGGCTCGAATGACAGCGGCAGCCTTCGTTCCGCTCGCTGCTGGCGTCGATCGTCTGGCTCGGCTTCTGGCAGGTCAACCGCGAGAAGGGATGGTTCACCGTCGGCGAGATCATCTTCTGGGACGTGATCGTCCTGATCCTCATCCAGCTCGTGTGGCTACGATGGTTCTGAGAACGCGCAGAACATGGAATCGACGGGAGAGACGCGATGACCTCAGCTCCGCGCTGGCGCCGCTTCGACGAATGGGACACGCGGCCGCTGCGGCACGACCAGTTCGCCGTCGAGGATCCCGAAGCCGGCTTCGCCACGTTTCACAGTCCGTGGGACCCGGCACCTTCCGCGCGCATCGAGGACGGGCGCGTGGTCGAGATCGACGGCAAGCCCGAGGCCGATTTCGACATTCTCGATGCCTTCATCGCGGCACATCACCTCGACCTCGAGTGGTCGACGAAGCCATGGCGATGGATTCCGCCGAGATCGCTCGCATGCTGGTCGACATCAACGTGCCGCGCGAGGCACTGGAGCGGCTGGCGCGCGGCATGACGCCGGCGAAGCTGGTCTCGGTCGTCTCGCGCATGTCGTCGCTGGAGATCACCTTCGCCTATTCGAAGATGCGGCAGCGCCGGACGCCGGGAAACCAGGCGCATGTCACCAACGCCAAAGACGACCCGCTGCAGCTTGCCGCAGACGCCGCGGTCGCCGTTGCGCTCGGCTTCGACGAGATCGAGACGACGATGCGCGTCGCCTCCAACTCTTGGGCCAATGCGCATCGCCTGCGCGGTCGGCGCCTCGGTCGGGCGCGGCGGCGTGCTGTTCCAGTGCTCGATCGAAGAGGCGGAAGAACTGCGCATCGGCATGGCCGGCTTCACCTCCTACGCCGAGACGGTGTCGGTCTATGGCACGGAGGCGGCATTCGTCGACGGCGACGACACGCCGTGGTCGAAGGCGTTCCTCACCGCAGCCTACGCCTCGCGGGGGATCAAGGCGCGCTGCACGTCCGGCGCCTCGGCGGAGCTGCTGATGGGCTTCCACGAGCATCAGTCGGTGCTCTACCTCGAAGCTCGCTGCCTGTGCCTGCAGCGCGCGATGGGCGTGCAGGGCACGCAGAACGGCGGCATCGACGGCGCGCCGCTGACGGTCTCGATGGCCGGCGGCATGCGCGAGCTGATGGCGGAAAACCTGATCGCGGTGTGGCTCGGGCTCGAATGCGCGTCGGGCAACGACACGCGCGTCAGCGAGTCCGAGATCCGCGTCGGCGCCAAGATCACGCCCTACCTGATGGCCGGCTCCGACCTGCTCTGCTCCGGCTTCGGGTCGATCCGCAAATACGACAACTCGTTCAACCCTTCGCTGTTCAACGGCGAGGACATCGAGGACTTCCTCGCCCTGCAGCGCGACTTCGAGGCCGATGGCGGCCTGACGCCGATCGAGGAGGTCGACATGCGCGCTTTGCGCATGCGCGCGATCCGAGCGCTGGCCGCGGTGTTCGAGGAACTGAACCTCGCCAAGGTGCCGGAGGCCTGGATACAGTCCGTCGCCGCTGCCTCAGGCTCGCTCGAAACCGAGACGTTCGCGACGGGCGAGGTGACCCGCATCAGCGAGGCGATCCGCGATCGCGGGCTGACCGCAGTGGACGTCATGCGTGCGCTGGAACAGCGCGGCTTCGCAGCTGAGGCGGAGAACCTGTTGCTGATGCTGCGGCAGCGCATCTCCGGCGACTATCTTCAGACCTCGGCAATCCTGCGCGACGGCAAAGTCATCAGCGCGCTCAATGATCCGAACGACTATCGCGGGCCGGGCAGCGGCTACCGCATGTCCGAGGCGCGGTGGGACGCGGTGCGCAACGTGCGCGACCAGCAGACGCGCGAGAAAGTGCTGGAACGCGAACGCCGCGTCGATTCGACCGCGGAGCCGTGGCTGATCGCGAGCGGCGAGGCGCGAAAGGGATCCGATCCGCGCGAGGTGGTGATCGGCCTCAGCCCTGCGTTCGGCAACGAACTGACCCAGACGACCGCCGGCCATGACCTGATCGACGTGGTGCTGGCGCTGACCGATGGCGTGCGCGAAGGCGGCGGCGTGCCTCGGCTCGTGCGCATCCGCCACACCGCCGACACGTCGTTCCTGGGCCTTACCGCAGCGCGACTTTCCGGCTCGGGCTACGCCATCGGTATCCAGGCCAAGGGAACTGCCGTGATCCACCGCGCCGACCGGTTGCCGCACATGAACATCGAGCTGTTCTCGAACGCGCCGGTGACGACGCTGGACCACTACCGCGCCATGGGGCGCAACGCGGCGCTGCTATGCGTCGGGCGCAGCGCCGGAGCCGATCATCGTGCCCGTCGACGGCCAGGCGCTCGGCGCTCGCTATCACGTCCGCGTCGCCATGCTCTACGCGATCGAGACGGGACTGGTGGTGCCGGAAGCGCCACCGCTCGACCTCGAACTCGCCATCGGCCAGGGAGGTCTGCGTCATGACCCCTCCGCTCGACCTCTATCCGCTGTCCGAGAAGGCGCCAGAACAGGCCGTGTCGGCGTCCGGCATGCCGCTCGACCGACCTGACGCTCGAAGCGGTGGTGTCGCAGCGGGTCGGCGCCGGCGACATCCGCATCTCGGCCGAGGTCCTGCGACTTCAGGCCGGCATCGCGCGGGACGCAGGACGCGACCGCCTGGCGCTCAACCTCGAACGCGCCGCCGAGCTGGTTGCGGTGCCGCAGGACCTGATCCTCGAGACGTACGAAATGATGCGCCCCGGCCGGATCTCGGATCCGCGCCTGTTGTCCGAGCGCGCAGGAATGCTGCGGCGCGACTATGGCGCACACTCGATCGCGGCCCTGATAGACGAGGCCGTCGCCGTCTACCAGCGCCGCAACCTGTTTCGCCGTCGGTACTAGCTCGAGGGGAGGAACCGGCATGATACTTCGGGAGCGGACGGCGATCGTCACCGGCGGCGGATCCGGCATTGGCCGGGCCGGATCGCAAGCCATGGCGCAGCGAGGGCGCTACGGTCGTCGTCACCGACCGCGACCTCGACGCGGCGCACCGGACGGTTGAGGACATCGTCGACGCGGGCGGTCAGGCGGAAGCGGCCCAGCTCGACGTAACGGACGATGCCGCGGTCGCCGCGCTGATCGCGGACGTTGCCGAGCGGCACGGCCGCATCGACATCCTGCACAACCATGCCGGCATCCAGGTGGCCGGCAGCGTCGAAGAGGTGGATGGGGCGAGCTTCGACCGGTCATGGGCGGTCAACGTCCATGCCCAGTTCATCGCTTGCAAGGCCGTCCTGCCGGTCATGAAGCGGCAACGCCGCGGGGTCATCCTGAACACGTCGTCGAATTCCGGCGTCTTCCTCGACCGGGCGATGACGGCCTACATCACGAGCAAAGCGGCATCGATCACCATGACGAGGCAGATTGCGCTCGATGTCGCGCGCTACGGCATCCGCGTCAATGCGCTCTGCCCGGGCTGGGTGGATACGCCGTTCAACGATCCCTACACGAGGCAACTCGGCGGTCGCAAAGCCCTCGAACATGCAATCGCCAACATCGTGCCGATGGGCCGCTTCGCGACCGCGGAAGAGATCGCCGAGGTCATCCTCTTCATGGTTTCCGACAAATCATCCTACATGACAGGCCACGCTTTGGTCGCCGACGGTGGAGAGTCGCTCGCGGGCGGCACGAACGCGGGGAACGACGAAGTCGCTTGAATGGCCGGATGCGCTCACACTTCGCCGGAATTGCTCTAAGGCAGAGGGATCGGCTTTTCGCTTAGCGTACGCAAATAGGCAATCAGATTGACACGCTCGGTCTCGTCGGGAACGCCGGGAATTTCCATGAGGACACCGGGCGTGGTGAGGACGGGATCATAGAGAAAGGTGTTCAGATCCTCGTAAGTCCACACGCCCTCCCAACCCTGCAAAGTCTGGAATAATTGAATTCCGGCACCGATGCCTTGTCGCGGCCGACGACCTCCCACAAGTTCGGACCAGTCTTGCCACCCTTGCCTGGTTCGTTGGTGTGGCAACCGTCACAATTTTTGCCGAAGAATATCCGGCCCTTCTCGACATCGGCCGCAGCCAATTTCTCGGCAATGGTGCGGGCTTCGGCATCACGACGCCATGCGCCATGAGATAGTCGGATATCTCGGAATACTCGTAAAACCTGGCAAGATGGATCGGTGTCCGCGCGAAGGAATCCGCTGTTCGGGCGTTGACATCGGCGCCCGCTTCGACCAGCGCCGTGACGCAAGTCGAGGCAGCCATGCTTGACGGCCACATGGAGAGGAGTCTGCTTCCCCGCGGTCGAGTTCGGATTTGCGCCATGCGCCAACAGAAGCGTGATGAATTCAAGCCGGTTTTTTGCAACTGCCGCCATCAGGGGCGAACCCCCAATCTTCGACAGCGGCATTGACATCTGCGCCGCGCTCGATAAGCAGTTTGGCGCATCCAGATGCTGCCTGTTGACCGCATAAACGAGCGGCGTTGCGAGACCATCAGAGTTCGTTGACGTTTGCCCCCGCATCCAGCGCAGCCGCGATGGCCGCAATGTCGCCCTTCTTGGCGGCGTCGTGAATGGCTGCCGCCTGGGATGTCAGCGGGATCAAACAGAAGACATATCAACAACAGCATTCCAGCGCGCATCAGTTGCCTCCCCTACCGGAATCTCCGTCCATCCTGCTTGAGTTGCCGCCGCTTCCCCATGTGCGTGCATGCGGATTCGGACGACGGTGGCTTGGAAGCGACGGCCGAATTGACTACGCTAGGAAGTGCGCCAGGGAGGTGAAATGTCCCGAAAGGCTTCCGAAATCGACCCGAAATCTGCTGAAACGATCACGTTTCGCGGTTTTGTTTTCCTGACAAAAAGCAAAGAACTCCGAACCGTCGAAGGCAAAGCGGTCGACCTTCGCAGCCAGTCCGCCGAGGTGCTCTCCGTGCTCGCGGCGCGACCGGGCGAGATCGTGTCCAAGGATGCGCTGATGCAGGCGGTTTGGCCCCATACCTTCGTGACCGACGACAGCCTTACCCAATGCATTGCCGATATTCGCCGCGCGTTGGGGGACGACGCGCATGTGATCGTGGAAACGTTCCCCAAGAGAGGATACCGGCTGAATGCCGATCCATCGGCGCGGCGGAACCAAACGCCGCGGTCGGTGCGGCACGCGCCAAGACACGATTCTCGCAGCGCAGCTTCATTCTTGCCGCACTCGTTCTCGTCGCGGCAGCGATCGGCGCATATTACGGTGCGGAAGCATGGCGAACCGCTGCAGTTCGTTCGAGCGACATGCCCAGGATCGCAGTCCTTCCCTTCGACGACATGAGTACCGGCGTGGACCTGGGATATCTCAGCGATGCCGTCGCCGAGGGGATCATCACCGAGCTCGCGCGGAGCAAGACTTATGCCGTCATCGCCCGGAACTCGAGCTTCAGGTACCGCGACCAGCCGATCGACACCAGGCAGATCGGAGATGATCTTGGCGTCGACTACCTGCTCGAAGGCAGCCAGCAGAAGATCGGAGACCGGCTGAAAGTGACCGCCCAGTTGCTGAATGCGCACGATGGATCGCATGTCTGGGCCAACACCTACAATCGGGAAATCGGCGATCTTTTCGTCGTCCAGGAGGAGATCATCCGCACGCTCGCCGATCGTGTCGGACGCAGGATCGAGCGCCCGCTGCCACAGAGCGACGCCGCGCAAGTCAGCGCGCTCCACTTCCACCTCATGGGGAAAGCCGAGTTCCGCCAGCGACAACTCTGCCGCGGGAAGCGAGCTATTGCGGCAACTGAGCCTCAAGGCGATCGAAGCGGATCCGACTGCCCAGTTCGGCTATATCGGGCTGGCCTGGTCCTATCGCTTCGACGCGGTTTTCGGCTGGCACGAGCAGGAGCATGACCGTGACGAGGCGTTGAAGCGCGCCGCCGAATACGCCGACAAGGCCATCCTGCTCGCTCCCGATGATGCCGAAGCGCACAATATCCGCGCCAGCATCCACACCGAAGCCGGCGAGGTCGAGCAGGCTCTTGCCCGGTACGATCAGGCAATCGCGCTCAACCCCAGCAACTCGGACATCCTGGTCCGCAGCACGGATCTGCTGCTCTACATTGGCCGCACCGACGAAGCGATCGATCGGATCGAACGGGCCAAGGGCATCGATCCTTTCCATCCTGACTGGTACCACTGGCAGATGGGCTGGGCGCTCTGGGAAAAGAACGACTGCCAGGCTGCGCTGGCGGCGATGCGGAAAATGTCCAGGATGCACGACGGGCGCACACCGAATGCTTGCAGGCATCCATGCTTGCCTGGGAAACGAGCGGAATGCAAAGGAAGCGCTTGCGGTTTTCCTTCGGAATTCGCCAGGCCAGTCCATCAGTCAAGAACGCAGGGAATGGCAGAAGATTTGGACTGCGCCCGGGAGCCTCGACCGCTGGATCGAAGACATGCGCTTCGCCGGGTTGCCGGAGTGAACGGCTGTCCACGCGCAACCGAGCCCCGGAACCGGGTTGGCCGCTTGCCGCCGCCCGGAGCGCGAGTATAGTTGCTTCATGGCGGTCAGCTCACCCGAACTGAAAGCATTCTTGCTCGCCACGCCATTCTTCGGTGGCCTCTCGGAAGCAAGCCTCGATTTTCTCGTTTCCATGCTGACCGAACGCCGCTTTGAGGCCGGCGCCACGGTCGTCGCGGAGGGAGAGCAGGGACATTCGATCTTCATCGTCCACTCTGGGCGGCTGGTGGTGAGCAAGCTCCTCGACGCCGAGACCGGTCGCGTCATGCGCATGTCGCGGCTTGATCCAGGCGATTTCTTCGGCGAGATGACCCTGATCGAAATGCAGAACCGGTCAGCTACGGTCGTGGCTGAGAGCCCGACCGTTCTATACGAACTCACCGCCCAACAGCTCTACATCTGCTACAAGACCGACATACATGCCTATGTGATGGTGATGCAGAACATCAACAGAGAGCTCTGTCGGCGGCTCCGTCGCGCCGACCATCGAATTTCCAAGTTGCAGCTGCTTCACTCGCGAGCTTGAGCGGACCTCGCGAAAGGACTCGCTTTCGCGAGGACCGGAGGTGACGGCAGGCTCAAGGCATCGCGACGATCATTTGAGCCCAAGCACAACCGCACCAGAGACAGGATCCGTAACGCCCAGACCTCCTCCCAGATCCTCCAGTGTATGGCGAAAGCTGTCGAGCGTGGCGATCATCTGCGGCCGACCGGCGGCCAAAGCCTCCATGCTTTCCCATTCCGCGATGATGCAATAGCGACCATCTCCAAACTCGATAATATTGGCGTGCCGCAGGCCCGGCCAGTCATCGACCAAGTCACGGTGAGCGTCGAGGAAGTCTCCCTTCATACCTGGCTTGACTTTGAAACGAACGACATTGAATGCGGTCATCTTCGACCCTCCTGGACATGGAAAACCGGACTAGCGCTTCCCAATACTTCGAAAAAGCCAAATACTTGCGCCGGCGATTGCGAATAGAACAGTTCATGCATGGCCAAGCTGTGCAGGGCGAGATAGGCTCAACTTGTTGACTACATTGGCGGAGTCACTGCTGTGGAGCAGGTCAATTTCACCACGCGACCGGCAACGCCTCAGGACGCACCTGATCTGGCGGAATTGGTGAATATCGCCGGCGAGGGCCTTCCTTACTATCTCTGGACCAAGATGGCGCGGCCTGGTGAGGATCCCTGGGAGGTGGGCCGCCAGCGTGCTCAGCGGGAGCAGGCGAGCTTTTCCTATCGCAACGCCCTGATTGCAGAAGTCGACCGGCGGGTCGTCGGCACCTTGATTGGCTACCCGCTCCCGGATGCGCCGGAGCCGATCGATGCCGAGATGCCGGCGATGTTCGTGCCACTCCAGGAGCTCGAAAATATCGCGTGCGGTACCTGGTACGTGAACGTGCTGGCTGTGGTCGACGAGTATCGAGGCAAGGGAATTGGAACGCGCCTGCTGTCGCTCGCCGATGAGATCGCTTCAGACCTCAAACTTGCAGGATTGAGTATTATCGTCTCAGACGCCAACCGCGGCGCACGGAAGCTCTATGAGCGTTCCGGCTGCCGCCTCGAAGCCCAGCGGCCAATGGTCAAAGAGGATTGGGCCGGGGAGGGCAGAAACTGGGTGCTTCTGACCAAGAAGCCCAGCTTGACTCCCGGCCTGCCTTTTCGACTTGCGACGGCGACCGTTCGAGATCAGCGGGCGTGGTATTTGGCGTCCACCTCGTTGATCGCTTCGACGTTGCCGGCGGAGCGCCCCCGGCGTCGAAAGTCTCCTTCAGGAATGCATCGGCCACGGCTTTGGCGAGCTCAGGGCCGATGACTCGCGAGCCCATGGTTATTATCTGCGCGTTGTTGGACAGGGCTGCGCGCTCCGCCGAATAGGTGTCGTGGGTCAGCGCGGCACGGATACCCGGCACTTTGTTGGCCGAAATGCAGACGCCGATGCCGGTGCCACACACCAGGATGGCGCGGTCGTACTTGCCTGCCAGGACCTCGTTGGCCACACGGTCGGAGAGGTTGGCGTAAAACGTGTCCGGCCCGGCCTCGGTGCGGGAGATCTCCGCCACCTCGTGCTTTTCTTTCAAATGTTCGGCGAGAACCTTGGCGAGGCCTTCGCCGGCGCTATCACCTGCAATCGCTAGCTTCATGGTGCATTTCTCCTTCAGATTTTGGCAGAACATTTGGCGAGGATGTCGAGATAGCCCTCGACGGTCCAGGCCGATCGCCCGATAAACAGGCCGTCGACGTGCGGACAGCCGATCAGCTCCTCGCAATTGCCTGGGTTGACGGAGCCGCCATAGAGGCAGGGGATACGCCGACCGAGAACGCGCTCGGCGACTTCGATGATCTCCTTCTGGCGCGCGTCGGCGTAGTCCGACGTCGCCGGGATGCCATTGACGCCGATCGCCCAGACAGGCTCGTAGGCGAGCAGAATCTGGGCGCCCTTCTGGTCCGCGCCCAGTTGGCCGAGGGCCCCGCGCACCTGCGTCTCGAGGATCCGGCGCGCCTGGCCGGCCTCGCGCTCGGCCAGCGTCTCGCCAATGCAGATGAGGGGGATCAGCCCGTGGCGCACCGCTGCTTCTGTCTTCAAACCAACCGTCTGGTCGGTCTCGCCGAAATGTTCGCGTCGCTCCGAATGACCGAGCTCGACGATGTCCAGGTGGCAATCCTCGAGCATGACCGGCGAGATCTCGCCCGTCCAGGCGCCCTCGTCGGCCCAATGCATGTTCTGCGCACCGACCTTGACCGAGGTGCCGGAGAGGATCGCCTTGACCTCGCGGACGAGGGTAAAAGGGGGAATGACGAAACGCTGAACTCTTGGATCGTGCGTCGGATCTGCCGCCTTCAGGCCCTCGGCGAAAATGCGACCCTCGGCGAGCGTCTTGTTCATCTTCCAACTGGTGCCGACCCAGACTTGTCCCGGTTTCATATGATCAGTCCCTCGCCACAGCCACGAGCGCGCGCGCCGTCGCCTCGTCGGTGATCAACCCTTTCAGTCGCGCGCTGAGCAGGACGGCGCGGATCGCCTCGATCTTCACCTGACCTCCGGCGATGGCAACGATGCGGTTGTCGACCGCGCCATCCAGCGTCACGCCGAGCGCCCGCTTCGTCAGCGTGGTGTGCAGGACGCGCCCGCGGTCGTCGAAGAAGTGGCCGAGCATCTCGCCGACCCCGCCCTCAGCCTTGATCTCCTCGATCTCGCTTGGCTCCATCATCCCCGACGTGACCAGCTGGGCGTCCGCCTCGAGGGTGCCGATGCCGACGATCTTCAGCGCAGCGCTATTCGACATCTCGAACACCTCTCGCACGCCGCGTTGCGCCAACAGCACGGCTCGATCCTCGACTGAGTTTGCAAAGAATGGAACCGGCATCACATAGGCTTGGGCGCCGGTCTTGTCGGCGATGCGGTGCATCACGTCGTGCGGATTGGCAGCATAGTTTCGGGTGAGGCCGCCCAGCAGCGAAACGAAACGCATGTGCTTTGCCTCCAGGCGCGGCATCTGCTGGACTGCGGCTGCCAAGGTACGGCCATGGCTCAGGCCGATGACTGGAGTGCTCCCCGCCCTCGATCTCGCGGCGCAGGAAGCTGGCGCCGGCGGCACCGAGTGCGCGCAGCGGCAGGCCTTCCTCGCCGAGATCGGGCGCGACCTCGCAATAATGAAGCCCGAAGCGTCCGACAGAGCTCGTCCTCCAGCGCAGCGCATTCGACGATCTCGCCGTCGATCGACACCTTAATGACGCCGTCGGCGACCGCGCGGGCGATCAGCCGGTGCGTCTTCACCGACGGCAAGCCGAGCCGCTTGGCGACGGCTGCCTGGGTCAGACCGCCGGCATAGTGCAGCCAGGCTGCGCGGATCGCGAGCGAATCTTCCGGGTCCAGTTGAGTGGTACGCTTTGCCATTCGACTCTACGATGCGTGCCTGCGACGAGGCCGCTCAGATATTGAGGTTTCGCACACCCGTGTCGATATGCGGCGCCCAGAACGCCACGCTTTCCGCGATCTGCGGGATCACCTGCCGATCGTTCGGCTCGCGCTCCTTGAAGGATAGCTCCAGGCAGATCTCGTTGTCGGTCGCTCCGCCGTCGGCGAAGGCCTTCAGCAGCGGTTCCGGCTGGATACGGCCCCTGGCGTTGAATTCGGCGGTGAACGGCCGGTGGCCGCCCTTGTCCATCAGGCTCTGCTTGATGTGGATGATCGGCGAGACCTTCGGTACGGCGCGCGCCCAGGCGATAGGGGTCGTAGTCGTCGGTGTTGAGCGCTGGTGACGTCGCCATGGTCGATGTCGGCCATCATCCACATCGGCACGGCCATGTTCGCCGCCGTCAGCCGATCCTGCAGCCGAATGCACTCTGCGATGGTCTCGCCGAACTCGCGACCGATGCTCATCGGCTCCCAGAAGACGTATTTCAAGACCGGCGGCCTTGGCATGCTCGGCCACATCCGCCCAGCAGTCGATGGCGATCTTGATCAGTTCCTCGCGGCGTACCGGGTCGTCGAAGTCCTTGTAGGTGAAGATGGCGAATTGCGTGCCGACCGAGGAGCCGCCGAGATCGGCGGTGATGTCGGCGAAGGTCTTGAACCAGTCGACATAGTAGCGGCGCACGTCCGTGTCCGGGTGGCCGAAATGGTTCAGCCGGCCATAGGGGCCGGTCATGCCGCTAGGTGACGCGCACGCCGGTGCGCGCCAGAGCAGCGTTCATCTGCCGGGTCAGGCGGCGGATCGACCGGTGCCGGCCAGCTCGGATTGATGAATTCGTGGGTGAGCTGCAGGTCGCGGATGCGCAAGTCGCGCGCGACCGTATCGATCAGGTCGTCCGGGTCGGCGAAGCGGTTGACCAGCGGATTGGTGTTGAGCGAGAGAGTGAGCGGCATCGGGGTCTGCAATCGCTTGCTTGCTTCGAGTATTGCCGTTCAGGCGGCGTCGGCGAAATGCTGGGCGTCGAACCAGTCGGCGAAGGCTGCCGTTCCGCTTCGCTGAGATGCAGATATTGCTTGGTGCGACGCCACAGGACGTCCTCGGAGGTCTGCGCCCATTCCTTGGCCACGAGGTAGCGGACCTCCGCCTCGTAGAGCAGGCCGCCGAAGTGGCGGCCGAGGCCGGCGACGCTGGTGGCGCCGCCGACGATCTGCTTCGCGCGCGAGCCGTAAAGCCGGCCGTAGTGGTGGACGAGCCGGTCGCGGCATCCACGGATAGGCGTCGCGCAGGCTGTTGGCGAAGGTCTCGTAGTCGGCATCCGGGATCTCCCCGCCGGGCAGCGGGGCGGTTTCGGTCCAGTCGCCGCCCATCTTGGGGAAGACATGCTTCAGCCGCTGCAGGCCGCGCTCGGCAAGCTCGCGGAATGTGGTGATCTTGCCGCCGAAGACGTTCAGCAGCGGCGCACCGCCGGTCTCGTCGAGATCGAAGACGTAGTCGCGCGTCACCGCAGACGGATTGCCCTTGCCGTCGTCGAACAGCGGGCGGACGCCGGAGAAGGTGTGCAGCACGTCCTGGCGGCGCAGCTTCTCCTTGAAGTAGCGGTTCACCGCAGCGATCAGGTACTCGATCTCCGCACTCGTCGGCTTCGACGTCCTCGGCGCGGCCCTCGTAGGAGATGTCGGTGGTGCCGATCAGCGCCTTGTCGCCCTCGTAGGGGTTGATGAAGATGACGCGCTTGTCGTGGTTCTGCACCAGATAGGCGTTGCGCGCCCGCCCAGAACTTCGGCACGATGATGTGGCTGCCCTTGACGAGGCGCACGTTGCGGCGCGAGTTCGAGCCGGCGACGCGACCGATGATGTCGGACACCCAGGGACCGGCTGCGTTGACGATGCAGCGCGCTCGGAAGGTGCGGGTCTCGCCCGTCTGCGCGTTTCTGGTCACGATCGTCCAGCCGCCGTTTTCACGTCGCGCCGAGACGGCAGGCGGTGCGCGTCAGCACGGTGGCGCCCTTCTCGGCTGCGTCGACGGCGTTGAGCACGACGAGGCGGGCGTCGTCGACCCAGCAGTCGGAATATTCGAAGCCGCGCGTGTATTGGTCGAGGATGCGGCGCGCCCTCGGGGTCGCGGCGAAGGTCGAGCGTGCGCGTGTCCCGGGCAGCTTCTTGCGGCCGCCGAGGTGGTCGTAGAGGAACAGGCCGAGCCGGACCAGCCAGGCCGGCCGGTCGTTCGGGACTGTGCGGCAGCACGAAGCGCATCGGCCAGATGATGTGCGGCGCCGCCTTCGAGCAGCACCTCGCGCTCGATCAGCGCCTCGCGCACCAGCCGGAACTCGTAGTATTCGAGATAGCGCAGGCCGCCGTGGACGAGCTTGCCGGAGCGCGAGGAGGTGCCCTGGGCCAGATCGTCCTTCTCGCAAAGCACGACCGAGAGGCCGCGCCCGGCGGCGTCGCGTGCGATGCCGGCGCCGTTGATGCCGCCGCCGATGACGAAGATATCGATCAGACCGGGTTCCGTGCTCATCGACGGGCTCCTCTGCGCCGCCGCGATCGGGTCCGGTGGCTGCATCGCGGCGGGCGGCACGCCAGCGCCTCCCAGGACGGGGCTAAGGCCTTGCGGGCCGCGACAAAGGCGGGAAAGACGCGGTCATAGGTGGCGACGAGCCCCGGCTCCGGATCCTCGGCGGGCGCCGAGAAGCGGCGTGACCCACTCGGCAATGCAGGCGTCCATGGTCGGATAGGCGCCGATCGCCACGGCAGCCATCATCGCGGCACCGGCGGCGCCCGCCTCTTCGCGGCGCCGACACGCGCACCGACGCGTTCACCGCTGCGGAAAGGACGCCGCGAAGGCCCCGGGAGCGCGCGGCACCGCCCGACAAGCGCAGCTCGGAGGGCAGCGCGCCCATCGCGGCGTAACAATCGCGCATGGCCATCCCGAGGCCTTCGACCACTGCCCGGACGAGGTCCGGGTAGCGATGGCTTACCGACAGGCCGACGAAACCGGCCCGCGCATTGGCGTTGACGAACGGCCCGCGCTCGCCGGCTTCGGAGATGTAGGGGTGGTAGATGACCTGCGCCCGGGCGGCTTGCGGCCAGCCAGCCTTCGATGCGGCCGACGAGATCCGCGATGATCGACCTTCTGGCCGCTGTCACTCAGCACGTCGGCGGCAAGCCCCAGCACCCAGTCGAGGTTGAGCGAGGTCGCCATGTTGGTCTGCACCTGCGTGACCACGCCGGGGATGGGCAAGGCAATGACGTAGCCCGAGCCTTCCTCGTTCAGGTGCACGCCCGCGACCGGCGTCGCGCGCATGTGGACGCCGGTCGAGCCGACGATGGAGCAGGCGGCGTCGCCGCCACCGCCGGACACGCCGGCGCCGAGCGCCGTCATCACCATATCGACGTAGCCGAGGCTGACCGGCGTGCCGGCACGCAGGCCCGTCGCCGCCGCTGCCGCCGCCGTCAGCGGGTGAGTCACCTCGGTCCCTTCGACGATTTCCGGCAGCAGGCGGCGACGGTCTTGCAGGCCAAGCGCCTCGATCACCGTGTCGTCGTAGCGGCGGTTGCGGAAGTTGCCGAAGGTGAAGCTCGCCTCGGAAGGGTCCGTCGCGCGGACCCCGGTCAAGTTTAGATAGAGCCAATCCTTGCAATGCAGCGCCGTCTCGGCCCGGTCGAGCAGATCCGGCAGATAGCGGTCCATGTGGGCGAGCTGGCTGCCCTGCTGGCAGGTGTTGAGGCCGGTTCCGGTCGCCTCGAAGCGGGTCCGGTTGAGCGGCCCGGCGGCGAGGCGCTCGACGGTCGGGGCCGCACGGGCGTCGAGCCACAGCCAGGCGTCGGCGACCGGCGCGTCGTCTTTGCCGACCAGCCAGGTTCCGTCGCCCTGGGCGGTGACGGCGAGCGCAACCGTCCGCTCGGCCAGGCTGTCGACCTTCTCGCCAAGGCCGCGCAGAGAGGCGGCGCAATCCTGCCAGGTTCGGTCAAGCGACTGGGTCGCCGAACCGTCGGCGCCGGATTGATAGCGATTGGGAACGGCCGCGGAGGCGATCTGGCGGCCGGCGAGGTCAAACGCCACCGACTTGATGACGGAGGTTCCGGAATCGATGCCGACGATGATGTCAGCGCCTGCCATCGCGCGGTCCCTCCACGGTGCGGCCATCGCCGAACGATTGTCATGCCGATCCTCTCCGCTATCGGGCCAGGCGGAATTGCCACGACAGCTTTATAGCATAATAATCACACAACATTTGATTTTTTTTGCAGACATAGCAAATCTTTTCAAATAAGATGGTTCTTGTCAAGACGGGACAATGGACCCACGTGACCCGAGAGAGCCGCTGAATTCGAATGATTCTGCGGCGAACGCGGGGCGTGATATGATGCATGTGGGTCCTTCACGGCTACTCGTCTGCATCAAAAGTTTGATAACGTGCTTGACTGAATACATAACACGCATATAACACAATGAAGGCATCCAGTGGGAGGAAGACGCTGCGATGCCATCAAGGGGAGGACCAGATGCACGACCGTCAGGCGGAGACGCGCCAGCATTGGCGCCTGACACCTGTTCCGCGGCCGGGCGCTAGCTGACCGCGATTTTCCTCGTACCCCTCCGGACACCGAGGTTCTGCGATGAACAGCATGTCTGCACCGACTCCGAAAGCGCTAGCCAGGCCGCGCCGCGGGCTCTTCATCTCGATCGCCGTAGCGGTGTTGGTGCTAGGGGCGATTGCCCTCGACACCACTGTCGTGAAGATCGGCTCGGAGGCCGATGTTCGCCAGCAGGCGTTCTCGCCGGACGACTTCGGCACGAAAGAGTTCCCGCGCATCCTGTCCTTCGTCGAGGGAAAGGCGGTCGACGCCGCCACTCTCGGCCCTGCGGTGATCGCCGACAAGAACGCGGCGGCGAAGCAGTACGGCACGGCGTCCTCGACCGGCGCGATCCTGCCGGTCAAGCTGACCGGCGCCGTTGGCGAAGGCAAATCGGGCGTCTACGACCTGAAGGTCGAGGGCGTGCCGTCCGACATCCGCGTCCGCGTCCAGACCGGCCCGGCCATCAACGGCACGGACTTGCGCGACGTGACCGGCGACATCGTGTTCGGCAGCTTCAAGAACCAGATCGAGTTTCAGAACGCCGGGTCGGGGATCAATCGTGCGATGAAGGCGGCGGTGCTCGATTCGATCGACACGGCCAGCCTCCAAGGCAAGACGATCGAAGTGACGGGCGCCTTTCGACTGATCAACCCGAAGAACTGGCTGATCACTCCGGTCAAGGTCGCGGTCAAATGACCGACGTTCCCTCCGCAAAGCCCGATTCCGGCGAGGTCGTCCTCGCGGCGCGCAACGTCGCCAAGTCGTATGGCAGCATCCATGCGCTGAAAGGCGTCAACTTCGACATCCACCGCGGCCAGGTGACGACGCTTGTTCGGCGAGAACGGCGCCGGCAAGTCGACGCTTGATGAAGATCCTGTCGGGCGTGGTGAAGCCGACGTCCGGCGAGATCATCCTCGACGGCAAGCCGATCGTGTTCTCCACCTCGACCGACGCCCGCAACCGTGGCATCTCGATCATCCACCAGGAGCTTAGCCTGGCGCCCAACCTGTCGGTGCGCGACAACATCTTCATGGGCCGGGAGATCAGCCGGCCCGACCGGCGTCGACTTCGCTCGAGGAGGAGCGCCAGGTCCGCAAGCTCCTCATGAGGAGCTCGAGGAGGAGATCGACCCGCTGACGCCCGTCGAGGAACTTGCGCCTCGGCCAACAGCAGATCGTCGAGATCGCCCGCGCTCTCTCCGTCAACAGCCGCATTCTGATCATGGACGAGCCGACTTCGGCCCTGTCCGCCTCCGAGGTGGAGGTGCTGTTCAAGGTGGTGCGCGACCTGACTGCCAAGGGCGTGTCGATCGTCTACATCTCGCACCACCTCGAGGAGGCGTTGCAGATCACCGACCATGCGGTCGTGCTGCGCGACGGCGCGATGACCGCCTATGCGCCGCGCAAGGACATCGATCTCGAATGGATCGTCCGCAACATGGTGGGCGAGAACTTCGACCTCGGCTCGCCGCCCGCGGGCTACGAGAAGGGCGCCGTGGCGCTTCAGATCGACAACCTCAGCGTTCCGTCGCCGAGCGGCGGGTATTCCGTCGTCGATCGCTTGTCGCTCGACGTGCGGGCTGGCGAGATCGTCTGCATCTACGGCCTGATGGGCGCCGGACGCACGGAGTTGATGGAGTGCGTCGCGGGGCGCCTGCCTCCCTCCGCCGGGCGCGTCCTGCTGCATGGCAAGGACGTATCGCGGCTTTCCATCGCCGAGCGCATTGCGGCCGGACTCGTGCTCGTCCCGGAGGACCGTCAGCGCGATGGCCTGGTGCAGACGATGACGGTGGGTCAGAACCTGTCGCTGGCCAGCATCGGCGCCTTCACCAAGGGCCTGTTGACCTCGCGCAAGCGGGAATCGACGCTGGTCGATCGCTCGATCCGCGACGTGCACATCAAGACGGAGGGCGGCGGCGCGATGATCGGCTCGCTGTCCGGCGGCAACCAGCAAAAGGTCGTCATCGGCAAGATGCTGGCGACCAACCCGTCGGTCGTGCTGCTCGACGAGCCGAGCCGCGGCATCGACATCGGCGCGAAGGCCGAGGTCTTCAGGCTGCTTGCCGAAGGCGCCAAGCGGGGGCTCGCCGTCATCTACTCGACCTCCGAGGTCGGCGAGTGCCTGAGCGTCGCCCACCGCATCATCGTGATGTCGAAAGGCAAGATCTCCGCCGAGTTCGGACCCGACGTCACCAAGGAGAAGATCATGGCGGCCTCGGGGGAGGTCGACCTGGAGCACCAGATTGCCGACGCTTTCGGCCTCAGCGTCTGCAAGATCGTCACCGACCTGCATCAGGACGAGCTGCCGCTGCAGGCGCTCGGCGTCGCCGGCGGCGAGTTCCTCTCCGGCGAGATCGCACGCCGGCCGAACATGGTGATCGGCGTCAGCCACGGGCGCACCCTGCAGGCCTGCGTCGACAACGTCGTCGTCGAGCCGGCTCCGAACCTGCGGGTGGTTGCGCTGATGGGCGGGCTCACACCGACATTGAACACGACCCCGCACGAGGTGGTGACCCGCCTTGCCGACGCAGGCCGGGGCACAGCCGGTGATCATGCCGGTGCCGTTCGTGGCCAACAGCGCCGAGGACCGCGCGGTGCTCGTCGGGCAGAAGGGGGTCGCCGAGGCCTATGAGCTCGCCAAGAGCTGCGACCTCATCCTGATCGGCATCGGTACCGCGGTCACCGAAGCGGAGCTGGTGACCACCGGGATGGTCGAGCCCAGCGAGATGGCGGAAATCAGCGCGAGCGGGTGGCGTCGGCGAGATGCTGGGCCACTTCTTCGACGAGGATGGCCAGCCGGTCGCGAGCAAGCTGACCAAGCGCATCGTCACGCAGTCTCTCGACACGCTGAAGAACCGCCGCATCGTCGCGGTCGCCGGCGGCGCCATCAAGGTGGCCGCCATTCGCGCGGTGCTGGCCAGCGGCCTGCTCGACGGCCTGATCACCGACGAGCGCACGGCACGTGCCATCATGGAGACCGGCCGCGAGCACAAGCACACTCCGCCAAAGCCGGCCCGCGGCATGGAGGCTATGCCATGACCTTGGACGGTGCTCCTCCCGCAACCGCAACGGCCACTTTGCCGAACACGCTTCAGTCGGATCACACGCCCCGAGACCGCCACTCGAACGCACGACAGTTGGAGCCCCAGCCATGAGCGACATCAGTCAAGCACCCGGCCGCCGGAGCCTTTTCGGGGGTGGGAACTTCGACCTCGCCAAGGTGCTGCTCGAGGGCAGGGCGTTCTTTGCCCTCATCGTCATCGTGGTCGTCTTCTCGGTCTTGTCGCCAAACTATTTTACGGTGTCGAACTTCCTCACGATGGCCAACCACGTGGCCATCTACGGCCTGCTGTCGATCGGCATGCTGCTGGTCATCCTGAACGGTGGCATCGACCTGTCGGTGGGCTCGGTGCTTGCGCTGTCGGGTGTCGTTGCCGGAGCCCTCATGCAGGGCGTTACGCTCAACATTCTCGGTGTCGTGCTCTATCCACCGGTCTGGGCCGTCGTCGTGCTGACCTGCGCGCTCGGCGCCTTCGTAGGCGCGGTCAACGGCTTTTTGGTCGCCTACCTGAGGGTGCCGGCTTTCGTGGCGACGCTCGGCACGCTCTACGTGGCGCGCGGCGTGGCGTTGCTGATGACCAATGGCCTCACCTACAACAATCTTGGCGGCCGTCCGGAGCTCGGCAACACCGGTTTCGACTGGCTCGGCTTCTACCGTATCGGCGGCGTGCCGATCGGCGTCATCGTGCTGGCCATCGTCGCTGTCGTCTGCCACGTGATGCTGACCCGCACCGCTTTCGGTCGCTGGCTCTATGCTTCAGGCGGCAACGAGCGGGCGGCCGAGCTGTCCGGCGTGCCAGTCAAGGCCGTCAAGATCGTCGTCTACGTGATGTCGGGAGTGCTTTCGGCGGTTGCCGGCCTGGTGCTTTCCTCGCAGCTGACCTCGGCTGGCCCGACTGCCGGCACCACCTACGAGCTGACCGCCATCGCTGCGGTGGTGATCGGCGGTGCGGCGCTGACCGGCGGCCGCGGCACGGTGCGCGGCACCATGCTCGGCGCCTTCGTCATCGGCTTCCTGTCGGACGGCCTCGTCATCATCGGCGTGTCCTCCTACTGGCAAACCGTCTTCACCGGCGCCGTCATCGTGCTCGCCGTGCTCATGAACACCCTCCAGTACGGGTCGCGCGGTCTGAGGAGATGACACCGCGGCCCAGCACCACTTTTCCGTGACGCAACGCGCGACGCCGTCATCGGAAGAAGGCCGGACAAACCGGCAGCCATGCGATCCACAACAGGGAGTGAACCAGACATGTTCGACAAGACCAGAAAGCTGCTTTTCGCCGCCGCTGCAACACTGCCGCTGATGGCCGGCCAGGCCTGGGCCGAGGGCCTCATCAGCGTCATCGTGACCGACCCCGCGAACCCCTACTGGTTCACCGAGGGCGAGGTGGCCAAGGCCACCGCCGAAAGCCTCGGTTACACGGCCTCGGTCGCTGCCCACAAGGGCGACACCAACACCGAGAGCACGCTCATCGACACAGCGATCACCAACAAGTCGAAGGCGATCATCCTCGATCCGGCCAACGCCGACGGCTCGGTCGGCGCGGTCAAGAAGGCTGTCGATGCCGGCATCCCCGTGCTTCTCGTTAACGCCGAGATCAACCAGGAAGGCCTGGCCAAGGCGCAGCTCGTCTCCAACAACGCCCAGGGCGCGGCAATCGGCGCGCAGCAATGGGTCGAGATGATCGGCGACAAGGGCAACTATGTCGAGCTGTTCGGCAACCCGGCCGACAACAACGCCGCAACGCGCTCCAATGGCTACGAGACGGTTCTGAGCCAGTATCCGGACCTCAAGAAGGTCGGCAAGGAAGTCGGCAACTGGGACCGCACCCAGGGCTACCAGAAAATGCAGTCCCTGTTGCAGGCCAACCCGGACATCGTCGGTGTCATCTCCGGCAATGACGAGATGGCGCTCGGTGCCATCGCGGCGCTGAAGGAAGCGGGCAAGCTCGACCAGGTCAAGGTTGGCGGGTTCGACGGCTCCCCCGACGCCGTTGCGGCGGTCAAGGCGGGCGAGATGCAGTACACCGTGCTGCAGCCGGTTGCGGTTTTCTCGGCCGAGGCCGTCAAGCAGGCCGACAACTTCATCAAGACCGGCAAGACCGGCGCCGCGACGGAAAAGCAGCTGTTCGACTGCATCCTGATCACCAAGGACAATGTCGACAAATACACAGCAGCCTTCACGCTCTCCGAGTAATCGGAGGCGAGAGGGGCGTCGCCGGCGGCGCCCCCTCGGTTATTTGGCGGCCGCTGAGCTGGCGTGTTCATCTCAAGGCCGCCAGTTGCCCGAAGTGCAGCGGCAGGAGACGCTTTCATGAGAGACAGCGGCGCCCGTGCCCACAATGCAGCAAGGGACTTGGTCGCGGATGAGATTCCGGCCGACAGCCGGCACGCGCGCCAGCTTGCCCGTCGCCAGCTCATTGCCGAGGCTGTGATGGCCGAGGGTACGGTCCGCATCGAAGATCTCACCGAGCGGTTCGGCATCAGCCTGATGACCGCCCATCGCGACCTCGACGAGCTGGCAGGCAAGGGGATCCTGCGCAAGACGCGCGGTGTCGTCTCGTCGGCGCCCACGAGCCTGATCGAATCCGGCGAGATCTACCGATCGGCTCGCCAACTGGCCGAGAAGCAGGCGATTGCCGAGGCGGCCGCGACCTACCTTCAGCCGGGACAGGCTGTCTTCTTCGATGACTCCACCACGGTCCTGCAGCTCGTGCCGCACCTTGCCACGCGCGTCCCGCTGACGGCGATCACCAACTCCATGACGCTGATGAACGAAATGAAGGACATCCGCGACCTGACCCTCGTCGGACTCGGCGGCCGGTTCTACAACTGGTGTAACGCGTTCGTGGGGCCAATGACCACCGCCGAGATTCGGCGGCTGCGGGCCGACTGCGTCTTCCTCTCGATGTCGGCCATCACCGATGACATGGTGTTCCACCAGTCGCCCGAGATGGTCGAAACCAAGCGGGCGATGTTCGACAGCGCCGCGACGCGCGTCCTGCTGGCCGACCACACGAAGTTCGAGCGTCGTGCGCTGCACGCCATGGGAAAGCTGGACGAGTTCGACGTCGTCATCGTCGACGACGGAACGCCGCCGCGCCAGGTCGAGGGCATGAAGGCGGCGGGCATCAAGGTGGTCGTGGCGCCGATGCCGCGGACGACCCGCGAACTGGCCGCCGGCGAATGAGCTCCCGATGCCCTGTCTGCTTGGCATAGACAACGGTCTTACCGTCACCAAGGCGATCGTGTTCGACGAGAACGGCTCGGTGCTCTCCGTCGCCCGGCGGCGCGTGCCGCAGATCATACCGCGGCCGCGCCACATCGAGCGCGACATGGACAATCTCTGGGTTGCGACTGCCGAGGCCATCGTTGAGGCGGTGGCGAAGTGCGGGCGTCCGGCGAGTGACATCGCCGGCATCGGCGCCACGGCGCATGGCGACGGCCTCTATCTGCTCGACGCCGACAGGCGGCCCCTCGGCAATGGCATCCTTTCGCTGGACAGCCGGGCCGGCGGCTTGGCAGCCGGCTGGGCCGAGGACGGCACCGCCGATACCGCACTGGCGCGGACCGGCCAGATGCCTCACGCTTCCGCGCCGTCTGCGATCCTCGCCTGGCTGCGGGACCACGAACCGGAGCGCTTCGCCCTCATCGCCCATGTGCTCGCATGCAAGGACTGGCTGCGCTTCTGCCTGGCGGGTACGGTCGGCACCGACCTCACCGAGGCGAGCACTTCCTTCACCGACGTCGGGACCCAGGCCTATGCACCGGATATCCTGCCGATCTTCGGCCTGGACGCTTTGAAGGACGCTCTGCCGACGGTGTCGCGGCCGGATGCGCAAGTCGGCCGACTGACAGCAGAGGCGGCACGAGTGACGGCTCTTGTGGCCGGGACACCGGTGGTCGCCGGCTTGCACGACGTCACCGCCTCGGCGCTGGGCATCGGCGGTTATGGCGAAGCCATCGTGACGATCGTTGCCGGCACCTATTCGATCAACGAGACCGTTTCGTCCGAGGCCCGAGTGGACGCGCGCTGGTTCTGCCGCAACGGTCTGCGGCCCGGCGAGTGGAACAATATGGCAATCTCGCCGGCTTCCGCCGCCAACTACGACTGGTTCCTCGATACGCTTTGCGGGGTGGAACGCCGCGCCGCCGAAGCGGAGGGCCGCTCGATCCATGCCGACATCGGGCCGGAGCTCGAGGCTGCGTTCGGTCGTCCCTCGACGCTGCTCTTTCATCCCTATCTGTTCGGTTCGCCCCATGGTCCGGTCGCCTCAGCGGGATTCTTGGGCCTGCGCGGCTGGCATGACCGCGGCGACATGCTCCGCGCCGTCATCGAGGGCATCGCGTTCAATCACCGCGTTCACATCGACGCGCTGCGCGACGGATTCACGTTGAGAGAGGCAAGGCTGACCGGAGGCATCTCCCGCAACCCGCTCTTCGCACAGCTTTTCGCCGACGCGCTGGGCATCCCGGTCACGGTCACCGAAACGGAGGAAGCGGCGGCCTGGGGCGCGGCGCTCTGTGCCGGCGCTGGCGTCGGGTTGTTCGCCTCGCCGCTGGACGAGCCGCGCGATCTTTCCGTCCTCGGGAAGACTTATTCGCCCGACACCGGCACCAGCACGGCGCTCGCGGAGCGTTACCGTCTGCATTGCGACATCGCGGCCGCCCTTGCACCGACCTGGCTGTCCATCGAGGCACTGGCGCCAAACTGATGGCCACCGCGCCCACAGTGCTGCAAGAGGACGTCGACGTCCTGATCGTCGGCGCCGGGATCAACGGGGCCGGACTGTTCCGCGACCTATGCGAACAGGGGCTGAAGGTCGTGATCGTCGACAAGGGCGACTTCGGCTCCGGCACCAGCGCTGCACCCTCCCGCCTCATCCACGGGGGCATCAAGTATCTCGAGACCGGCGAAATCGGGCTGGTCGCCCAGTCGACGCTGGAGCGCAACCTGTTGCTGCGCAACGCACCGCACCTGGTGCGGCCGCTGCCGACCGTCATCCCCATCTTCTCCTGGATGAAGGGCATAGGCGCGGCGCTGCGCACGCTCGCCGGCAGCAGGTCGGCGCCGCGCAGCCGTGGCGCCTTGCTCATCAAGGTCGGGCTCGTCCTCTATGATTTGTACGGCGCACGATACCGTGTCATGCCGCGCCATGAAATGTGGTCGAAAGCTCGCGCACTGCGCGCAATTCCGCCGCTGACGCCGCGAATCGTCGCGGCCGGCACCTATTTCGACGCCACCGTCAGGCATCCGGAGCGGCTCGTGCTCGAGCTCCTGCAGGACGGCATGAAGGCCTGCGCAGGGTCCGAGGCGCTGAACTACGCCTCGATGTCCGGGACGGACGGCGTGACGGTGCGCTTCAGATTGCCAGGCGGCGCCGAGCGGACCATTGGCCCGCGCATCGTTGTCAATGCCGCCGGTCCATGGATCGACCTCGTCAACGCGAAGCTTGGCGCTCCTTCGCGGTTGATCGGCGGCACCAAGGGGTCGCACATCCTGCTCGACCATCCGGACCTGATCCGAGCGCTCGACGGCCGCATGATCTACTTCGAAGCCGATGACGGGCGCATCTGTCTCGTTTTCGACTATCTCGGCCGCGCGCTCGTCGGCTCGACCGACATCCGCGCCAACGACCCCGAGACGGTGCGCTGCGACGATGATGAGGTCGAGTATCTCCTGGACAGCCTGAGAGCGTTGCTGCCTGGCCTGCCCTTCGAGACGAGCCAGATCGTCTATGCCTATTCCGGCATTCGCCCGCTGCCGAACACGGAAGGCATGGATCCCGGATTGATAAGCCGGGACCATTCCGCGCCAGTCGTCGAACCGGCCGCCGGCCGCGCTTGGCCGATCGTCTCCCTGGTGGGCGGAAAGTGGACTACCTTCCGTGGCTTTGCCGAAGAGGTGGCTGACACGGTCCTCGAGCGGCTCGGCGTGCCGCGCCGCGTCAGCACGCGAGACCTCGCTATCGGCGGCGGCCATGACTATCCGGTCGATCCCGCCTCGCGAAAATGCTGGTTGGACAGAGCCGTGCGGCGCACCGGCGCGTCGCGTGACCGCGCCGAACTGTTGCTCGGGCGCTATGGCACCGCAGCCGAGGCGTTGCTCTCCCATGAGGCCGCTGGGCCGGTCGTATTCATACCCGACACGCCGGGTTACACGGCGTCCGAAATCGATTGGCTCGTGCGCACGCAACACGTCCAGCGCTTGGAGGACCTCATTGTGCGCCGCACCACTTTGGCAATCACCGGATCGCTGAGTTGGCGCGGCCTCGCGGCAATGGCCGATGTCGTCGCCGCTGGGCTGGGCTGGAGCCCCCAACGCCGCGACGAGGAACTCGCCGAGGTCGTAAGAACCTTGGTTGATGAGCACAGACTTCGCTTTGAGGAATAGTCGCTCGCCGGCCCAGCATTATAGCGAACACTAGGCTGATTTCGAAAGCTTGCGAATTTGGATCTCGGCGAGGTCCTTGAACTCTCCTTCAGGGTACTTTTCGAGGTAGGCCTTGAACAGTGCCGGGTCTTCGGCATCCTTGACCGAGTCCCAATAGGACAGTTCGACATCCCGGTCCGCACTGGTGGTGGTCTTGGCAGCCGGCGAAAGCCGGGTCTGTGCAAGTGCCACGAAGGCCCCTGTCGGGTATTGCCGAAGATACTGGCGGTACTCCTCGGGGTTGCCCGAAGCCTCGACCGATTGCCAGAAGGCCACCTCGACCTCGTCGGTTTCCATCTGCTCGCGAGGGTTTCCCGCAGTTGGAGCTATCGGGCTGGCGACGGGAGACAGCTTGGCGTCTCCCTCTCTGTCAAACACGACCCGGAAGACGCGGACCGGGCGAGCGATATTCTTGACACTATGCTCGCCCAGATCATCGAATGTGTAGTTCACCCGATCTCTCAGGTGATCGCGCACGCCGCGGCTGATGCATATCCCTCCCGGCTCGGCCAATCCTTCGAGACGCGCGGCGACGTTCACGCCGTCACCGAAAATGCCGCCATCTTTCACCATCACATCGCCGATATTGATGCCGATCCGAAGCTCCATTCGCCGCTCTGCCGCCAGATCCTCATTGGCGCCGTGGAGCGCCTGTTGAATGGCAACTGCGCAGTGAATGGCATCAACGACACTGGCAAACTCGGCCAACACGCTGTCGCCAGCCGTGCTTGAAAGGTCGCCATGCCCCGACGAGATCAAGGCGTCTATGATGGTTCGATGCGACGTCAGAGTTGCTAGCGTGCCCTCTTCGTCTTCGTGCATGAGTTGGGAGTAGCCAACGACGTCGGCTGCGAGGATCGCAACCAGCTTGCGCTCAAGGGGAGGAGCTTCCAAGACATACGCCTCTTTTCGCAGTAACAATGCCGCCATTGCTCGACGGTTCCTGCATGCGAGGAAACCAGAAAGCTCAGCCGACCGCTATTCACTCCCGCCTACCTACAAAAAAAGACCAGTTGCCCTATTTGCCGTGAGGATCGCGTTCCACTTGGAGGAACCTATGCGGATTGGTGTTGCAGTACTGACAGCGAGCGTATTTCTGTCGACCCCGTTGCTGGCGGATGAGCCGCCGGAATTTCAGGAGGTCAAGTCGGCATGCGATAGGGCCATCTCGGACTGGGCCAAGCAGTTTGACCCTATCAAGGTCGACACCATTGTAACGGGGTCCATTCGCGAGGAAGGCAAGGACCGAACGGCTCTGCTCGACGTCAAGATCGACTACAATCGGGACGGCGGTGTCGAAACCAGGCAGGCCAAAATCGAGTGCCGCGTGGGCCAAGATGGCAAGGTTGCCGTCAAGGAAAGCGCGAAGTGACGGTTGTAGCTGGCTAAAGGCCCGGAGCCGCGGGGTTTCAACACTATTCGCCTCTTAACATCCTAAGGCCTTGTTTGCACCGCTCCAGGTCCTGCTCCAAGTAGGCGAGAACGGCAAGCGTGACGTGTAGAGGGTAGTCGTGCTCGCCTACGGTGCCGACCAGCTCGCTTTGGCACCGAACCCTTTCCTCGGCCTCGTCGACGAGGCGCTTGGCGTCTTGCAGGTTTGTCTCAGCCAACGCACGGTCCACCGGATGCCGCCTCCGCATTCCCCTTGCTGGCGAAATGTCTCGCTTCCCAATCATCGAATGCATGACCTGACCTCTCGCGAAGAACAGTTTGTCTAACAAGAATCAAAGTGCAAAGAAGTTCCGAGGCGAGGGCCGCTTTACCATATGCTCGCGGTGCGAGGGCCGGGAACCTTTCCGCATATCGGCCGTCCAATTGACACGTTCAAGAGCCAAGCTGCGCAGGGAGGAAGAGGCTATGAGTGCGAAATCGGACCAAGCTTCGGGACCCGACCTGGCGCAGGGTGTTGCGATCGAGCTGCTCGTAGACGGGGAGATCTTCGGAGGCCATGTCGGCGACGACGCAGTGATCCTGGTCCGGTTGGACAACGAGATCTTTGCCATCGGCGGCACCTGCACCCACTACAATGGCCCTTTGGCCCTGGGGTACAGGAATGGCGAGACGGTCACTTGCCCATGGCACCATGCCTGCTTCAGCCTGCGGACGGGCGAGGCCCTTCATGCGCCCGCCTTCAGTCCCGTTGACTGCTGGACGACGGAACAGCGTGACGGCAAGGTTTACGTCAAGGAGAAGACGAAACACCCGTCACTGGCATCACCCCCCGCAATCGATCGCGGGAAGCACCCCGAGCAGGTCGTGATTGTCGGCGGAGGGGCGGCGGGCTTTGCTGCAGCCGAGATGCTGCGCCGCCGCGGCTATGGCGGCGGCCTCACCGTCCTCAGCGCCGACACCGATGCGCCGTATGACCGGCCGAACCTGTCGAAGGACTTCCTCGCAGGATCGGCGCCTGAAAGTTGGCTGCCGATGCGCTCGCCGAAATTTTACGAGCGCAAGGACATTGCGTTGCACCTTCAGGCGACGGTCGACCACATCGATCGGCAGGCTCGAACCGTGGTCGCCTCGGACGGTCGTTCCTTCGACTACGATCGCCTCTTGTTGGCCCCGGGGGCGGAGCCAGCGCGGCTGTCGGTTCCGGGCGCCGACCAACCCAACGTCTTCACCTTGCGATCGTTGGCCGATAGCCGCGCGATCATCGAGTTCGCCAACTCGGCCCGGTCTGCAGTGGTCGTTGGGGCCGGCTTCATCGGCCTCGAGGTCGCCGCGTCGCTTCGTGCACGAAAGATCGATGTGCACGTGGTTTCGCCCGACCGTCAGCCGCTTGAAAAGGTGCTTGGTCCCGAGCTCGGCGGCCACGTGCGCTCACTGCACGAGAAGGAGGGTGTGACCTTTCATCTGGGAGAGTTGGTGACAGCCATCGAAGGCCCACGGGTCCGGCTGGCGGGCGGCAGCCTCCTTCACGCCGACCTCGTCATCGTTGGGATCGGTGTCAGGCCTCGGACAGCTCTCGCCGACGAGGCAGGAATAGCGACCGACAACGGAATTCTGGTCAACGAGCAGTTCGAAACCGATTGCCCCGGCATTTTCGCCGCAGGAGACGCGGCAAGCTGGCCTGACCGGATCACTGGCAAGCACGTCCGCATCGAACACTGGGTGGTGGCGGAGCGCCAGGGTCAGGTTGCTGCTCTCAACATGTTGGGCGAGCGAACAGCCTTTCGAGACGTGCCCTTCTTTTGGAGTGTTCACTACGCGTCGACGATCCGCTATGTCGGCCATGCGGCGCACTGGGACGCCATCGAGATCGACGGTGATCTAAAGGCCGGCGAAGCGGTCGTGCGATATGTCGAGGGTGGAAGGGCCCTCGCCGTTGCGGGGCTCGGCAGGGATCGCGAGGTGCTGCAGGCGGCAGCGGTGTTGGAAAGTGCAGGCGGGGCCTTCTAGCCAGGCGCTCGGCAAACAAAGGACTTTCTGATGAAGCCCCGCATCTCCGTCCTGACGATCGCCGTCAACGATCTCGAAGACTCCCTGGCCTTCTATCGCGATGGACTGGGGCTGCCAACGCAAGGGATCGTGGGCCGGGAGTTCGAGCACGGTGCCGTTGCATTCTTTGATCTGTCGGGGGGAATGAAGCTCGCCATTTGGGCTCAGGACGACATTGCTCACGATACCGGACTGCCCAGGACGCCGACCAGTTCGACCGCTTTCACCATCGGCCACAATGTCGTGCGCCGCGAGCAAGTGGATGAAATCATGAACCAGGCCGCTGTCGCAGGAGCAAAGATCATCAAGCCGGCGCAGGATACATTCTACGGTGGCTACGCCGGGTACTTCAGCGACCCAGACGGGCATCTGTGGGAGATTGTCTGGAACCCCGAAAACCTTCCGTCCGACGAGGCCCCTTAGGAACTACCTATCAGGAAAGGGTCGAGGTTGCCCCGCTCCAAGCGGGGCATTCGCCAATCGCTCGAGACATACGACTCCGCTTGACTATGTTCACGTGGAGGCTAGGCTGGATATAAATACCGGCCTCGCGTGCCGGGCGGCAAAGGTGCCTCGCTTGCCTCTCCACTCGGAGCAGGCAGCGGGGCATTGTCATTTTGAGGCTATGCGCTTGAGACGGTCCATCAAGGTCGGCGTCCTCTATTCATGTTCAGGAACCTACAGCCTGATCTCGGACGCTTGTCGAAAAGGCGTTCTTCAGGCTGTTGCCGACGTCAACGGCGAAGCGACAAGTTCTCTGGAACTGGTTCCAATCGAACGGGATCCGCAAGGCAATGTCGATTGGTACCCAACGTTGTGCGAGGAGATGATCCGCGACCACGGGGTCAGGCACATCATAGGCTGCGTCACGTCCTGGAGCCGCAAGGAGGTCATCCCTGTCCTGGAGAAGTTCGGCGCGACGCTCTGGTATGCTTGTCCCTATGAAGGTTTCGAGGCAAACGAGCATGTCGTCTACATGCACGCCTGTCCGAACCAGCATTTGGTGCCCCTACTCGCCTACGTGGTGCCGCGCTTCGGCGCCAACGGATTTCTGCTCGGGTCCAACTACATATGGGGTTGGGAAACCAACCGGGTGGCGCGGGACTTGATTGCCGATGCCGGCGGAAGCGTCCTGGCCGAGAGGTATCTGCCTATCGGTGAGACCGAGGTGTCGCGGTTGATCGATGAAGTCAGGGCCACCAGACCGAACTTCATCCTCAACAATCTCATCGGCACATCTTCTTATGCGTTCATCTCGGCCTATGAGGAACTAGGCGTCCAGGAACCGCATTTTCGGCCCGATTGCTGTCCGCTCCTGTCTTGCAATCTCACGGAGTGCGAACTTCCCGCAATCGGACGCGCTGCGAGAGGCCATCTCTCCGCCGGGCCATACTTCCGAGTGCCGTCTGCAGCGGACGGACCTGCTGCCGAAGCAAGACCTGGGTCTTCATTCGAAGCCGCGGCTTATGCCTCTGTGCGTGTTTTGGCCAAGGTGCTCGCCCGTAACGCGCAAGCTACTTTTGCCGACCTTCCTTTCATCTTCGATGGCGCTACCTTCGCTACACCTTTCGGAGACACGCTGATCGACCCGCAAACCCAGCACGCAACGCTGCCCGTAATCATCGGGCGGATCGACGAAACCGGCTTCGAGGCTGTAAGCCGGGCCGAAGGCGTCTTACCCGACCCATACCTATCCCGCTACCACCGCAAGGAGATCTTCGGCCGCCCGCAGTTGAGGGTGGTCTCGTGAGCCGGGCATCGCGCATACCCAACCTCGGAGGGGCGCGAGCCTTCATTCTTCACCGCCCGCACGCCACGGTGAATGCTCTGTCTCGCCAGCTTGTCGCAATTGGGCTCGAGGTGCGCGAGTGCTGGCCGGAATTGTCCGTCAAATGCGCTGGCGGCCGACTTCGTGTTCTTCGATGTCGATCTCGGATTCGACGCACAGTTTCCCTGGCACCCCGGCAGTGCCCCCATGCCGCTCGTGGCGCTGATCGGCTCGGAGGCTCCCGGCCGCATCGAATGGGCTCTGTCCCAAAAGGCTGATGCGCAGCTCCTCAAGCCCGTCGGCACGGGCGGCGTCTATAGCGCGCTGCTCATCGCCAGACAGTCCTTCGTTGCGCGCCGACGGCTGGCAGACGAGATCGCGGCGCTGGAGACCCGCCTGGCGGAGCGTCAGACGATTGTCCGTGCAGTCGCGGCGCTTTCGGCGCAGGGCGTCGACGAGGGCCGCGCCTATGCGCAGCTCCGCTCGCTCGCCATGAGTTGGCAGGTGAGCGTCGAGCTTGCCGCACGGCGCGTCCTGGCCATGGCTGAGGAAGGCGATGACCGCACCAATCTCGCCTGAGCTTTCGGCTCCTCTCATTCCAGTCAAGCCGCGCCGAGGGATCTGGCGACAGCTTTTGAAGCGGCACGTCGCGGTCGTCGGGCTCGCTTTGATCGCGATCGCCGTGGCGGGAGCCATCTTCGCGCCGCTGCTGACGCCTTACGACCCGAACGAGCAGATGTTCGATGGTCTGACGCTCGAGGGGGCCCCGCTGCCGCCGAGCGAGAAATTCTGGCTGGGAACCGATCTCCTTGGGCGCGACCTCGCCACACGCATACTCTTTGGGGCGCGCACGTCTCTCATCATCGGCATCGTGGCCAACGGCGCCGCCCTTCTGATCGGAGCCTTGGTCGGTATCACGGCAGGCTATTTCCGCGGCTGGATCGGCAGCGCGTTGATGCGCTTCACCGACCTCATGATGGCCTTCCCAGCACTGCTGCTGGCGATATGCCTTGCCGCAATCCTGCAACCCAGCCTGTGGATTGTCGCGCTCGTCATTGCGCTGGTGAATTGGGTGCAGACCGCGCGCGTCATCTATACCGAGACGACGTCACTCGCCGAGCGCGAGTTCATAGACGCCGAGCGCACGATTGGCGCAAGCACGCCTCGAATCCTTTTTCGCCATATCCTTCCGCACCTGCTTCCGACGATCATCGTTTGGGGAACCCTTGGCATTTCGACCACGGTGCTTCTAGAGGCAACGCTGTCTTATCTTGGCATCGGCGTGCAACCTCCGACTGCTTCCTGGGGCAACATCATTTTCGAGAACCAGGCCTACTTCCAAGTGGCGCCTTGGCTGGTCTTCTTTCCAGGAGCCGCAATCCTGGCTTTGGCCCTCGCCTTCAACCTCGTCGGCGACGCATTGCGCGACATACTCGACCCTGCGCAGCGAGGCCTCGGATGACCACCTATATCGTCAGGCGCCTCGTCCAATCCGCGTTCATCCTGCTCGGCATCTCGGTCATCACCTTCGCGCTGCTCTATCTGCTTCCGGCGGATCCCGTGCGGCAAATCGCCGGGCGCAGCGCGACGCCTCAGACTGTCGAGAGCATCCGCCAGCAGCTCGGCCTCGACCAGCCTTTCATCGTTCAATACTGGCGCTATCTGATGAACCTACTGACAGGCGACCTTGGCCGATCCTACATCCAACGTTCGGAGGTGAGCGATCTGATCATCGCGCGACTTCCGGCCACCCTCATTCTCATGGCCGGTGCCATTTTCTGCGAAGTCGCTATCGGTCTTACGATGGGCGTTGTCGCAGCGGTCAAGCGCGGGAGCGCGACCGATCAAGCCCTGATGGTGACTTCCTTTGTCGGTGTTTCCGCGCCGCAGTTCGTCGTGGGCCTGCTCCTGCTCTATGTTTTCGCAGTTCGGCTCGGATGGTTTCCCATCGGCGGCTATGGCTCCTGGAAGCACATCGTGCTTCCTTCGCTTACGCTGGGAGTGCCTGGCAGCGGGTTGGTACGCGCGGATGATGCGCTCATCGATGGTCGATGTGCTGCGTCAGGACTACATCCGGACAGCCCGAGCCAAAGGCCTGCGGCGCGGCACGATCCTGATCCGTCACGCGTTGCCGAACGCGATCCTACCTATGATCGCCATGATCGGCATCGACATTGGCATCTTCATGGGCGGCATCGTGGTGGTGGAGAGCGTGTTTCGGTTGGCCCGGCATCGGCCAGCTTGCCTGGCAAGCGATCCAACGCGTCGACATCCCCATCATCATGGGAGTCACACTCGTTTCCGCTTGCGCGATCGTGCTGGGAAATCTGCTCGCTGACCTTGTCGCTCCATTCATGGATCCGCGGATCAAGCTGCGGTGAGAAGCCTTAGATCTCGCAACAAAAAAGAAAGGGAACGCCGGGATGAAGAGATACCTCACGAAAACGACCGCTGCGTCGGTGCTTGCGCTGATGCTCGCCCTGATGCCTGCGAATGCTCAAGAGCAGCGCGACCCGAATGCCAAGCCTGGCGGCGAAATCATCATGACATACAAGGACGATGTCTCTACGCTAGACCCAGCTATCGGCTACGATTGGCAAAACTGGTCCATGATCAAGAGCCTGTTCGACGGCCTGATGGACTACGAACCGGGCACCACGACTCTTAGGCCCGAACTCGCTGAAAGCTACGAGATTTCGCCGGACGGCACCACGTTCACCTTCAAGCTGCGCAAAGGCGTGAAATTCCACAACGGCCGCGAGATGACCGCGGAAGACGTCAAGTACACGCTCGATCGCGTGACGAACCCCAAAACTCAAAGCCCTGGGTCCGGCTTCTTCGCTTCGATCAAGGGCTACGATGATGTCGCCGGTGGCAAGGCCGAGAGCCTGTCGGGCGTGACCGTCGTCGACCCCTCGACGATCAAGATCGAACTGACGCGGCCCGATGCCACCTTCCTCCATGTCATGGCGATCAATTTCTCGCATGTCGTTCCCAAGGAGGAAGTCGAGAAGTATGGAGCAGACTTCGGCAAGAACCCGGTTGGCACCGGCGCCTACAAGCTCGCCGAATGGACGCTCGGCCAGCGCCTCGTCTTCGAGAAGAATGCAGACTACTGGAACAAAGGCCTTCCGTATCTCGACAAGATCACCTTCGAGGTTGGCCAGGAGCCGATCGTCGCGCTTCTACGTTTCCAGAAGGGTGAGATCGACATTCCAGGGGATCCCATCCCACCTGCCAAATTTCAAGAAGTCATGAGCGATCCAGCTCAAAAGGAACGCGTCGTCGAAGGCGGACAGCTGCATACTGGCTATATCACGATGAACACGACCATGGCGCCCTTCGACAATGTGAAAGTTCGCCAGGCCGTGAACATGGCGATCAACAAGGACCGCATCGTCCAGCTGATCAACAACCGCGCGTCTCCGGCCAACCAGCCACTTCCGCCATCGATGCCCGGCTATTCCAAGGACTACAAGGGATACAGCTACGACGTCGAGAAAGCCAAGGCGCTGTTGGCCGAAGCAGGGCATCCGGATGGGTTCGAGACCGAGCTTTTCGCCATGAACACCGACCCCAACCCACGCATAGCCCAGGCGATCCAACAGGATCTGGCAGCTATCGGGATCAAGGCCAACATCCAATCATTGGCGCAGGCCAACGTGATTGCCGCCGGAGGCGACAAGGCGGGCGCCCCGATGATCTGGTCCGGCGGGATGGGATGGATCGCCGACTTCCCCGATCCCTCTAACTTCTATGGACCTATCCTGGGCTGCGGCGGGGCGGTCCCAGGTGGCTGGAACTGGTCCTGGTATTGCAACGAAGAACTGGACAAGATGGCAGCCGAAGCCGACTCCATCACGGACCCGGCCAAGGCCGAGGAGCGCTACAAGAAGTGGGGCTCCATCTACGAGAAGATCATGGAGGACGCGCCCTGGGTCCCTGTCTTCAATGAGAAGCGCTTCACGCTGCGTTCTCCGCGTATGGCGGGCGACCGACAACCTCTATGTCGATCCGGTCCATATTCCGATCAACTTCGACTACATGTACGTGAACGATGTGCAATAGCTGCGCCTACACCATCCACGGACGCCACCATCATTTTGGCTGGGACAACAGCTTTGCCCCCGTCGAACGTGTGGCGCCCGGTTCCACGATCGAGTTCGAGTGCCTCGATTCTTCAGGCGGACAGCTGACGCCTGAAAGCACGCTCGAGGACGTCAAGACGCTCGATTTCGCCAAGGTCAATCCCGTCACCGGCCCCATCCACGTGGATGGGGCCGAGCCGGGAGACGCGCTGAAGATCACGATCGAAGCGTTCAAGCCGTCCGGCTTCGGCTGGACTGCGAACATTCCAGGCTTCGGACTGCTTGCAGACGACTTCAAGGAGCCGGCGTTGAACCTCTGGAAGTATGACGCCACTTCGCTTGAACCTGCACTTTTTGGAAAGAACGCTCGCGTCCCGCTAAAGCCGTTCGCGGGTACGATCGGCAACGCTCTGGCCGAACCGGGCTTGCATTCGGTCGTGCCGCCGCGTCGGATCGGTGGGAACCTTGATATTCGCGATCTTTCGGCCGGAACCGTCCTCTATCTGCCGGTGGAAGTTGCGGGGGCATTGTTCTCCGTCGGCGACACACACGCGGCGCAGGGCGACGGCGAGGTATGCGGGACTGCCATAGAAAGCCAGATGAACGCGGTTCTGACGATCGACCTCGTCAAGGACGCGCGGCTTCGGATGCCGCGGTTCACCACGCAGGGCCCGGTCACCAGGCATCTCGATTCCAAGGGCTATGAAGTCACGACCGGGGTCGGGCCAGAGTTGATGGAAGGCGCCAAGGCCGCCGTTGCGCAGATGGTAGAGCTTCTGTCGGCTCGGTTGGTCTCGACCCGGTGGATGCCTACATGCTCTGCTCGGTCTGCGGTGATCTCAGGATTAGCGAGATCGTCGACATGCCGAACTGGGTGGTGTCGTTCTACTTCCCGCGCTGCGTCTTCGAATGAAGGCAGGCGTGAAGACCAGGGTCCTCGGACGAGACGGCCGCAGCATCATCGGCGCCGGTCCTCGAGGTCTCGCGACTGACGATTTCCGTGCGGGGGGACGATGGAGAGCGAGAGGTGGTCTCGCGACCTCTCGTTCTCTCTGGCGCGGGGCGAGACGCTTTGCATTGCAGGGGAGTCGGGTTCTGGCAAGTCCATGACCTCGCTCGCAATCATGGGCCTCCTTCCGCAGCCGCGGCACGCCTCTCGAACGGGTCGGTTCGCCTGCACGATGTCGATCTGGCGAAGCTGCCTGAGAGCCGTATGCGCCACATTCGCGGCGACCGCATTGCGATGATTTTCCAGGAGCCGATGACCTCGCTCAACCCGATTTTGTCGATCGGGCGGCAGATCATCGAAGCGATCGAGGTTCATGCCCCGCTGTCGCGTCGAGAGGCTGCGCCAGCGCGCCATAGAAGCCCTCAAGGCGGTGCGGATACCCGACGCAGAACGAAGGCTGAGCCAGTATCCCCATGAACTCTCGGGAGGCATGAGGCAGCGCGTCATGATCGCGATGGCGATCGCTCTCAAGCCCGACCTGTTGATCGCCGACGAGCCAACCACGGCGCTTGACGTCACCGTGCAAGGCGAAATGCTTGAGCTGCTGCGCGACCTGCAGCGAGAGATGCGGCACGAGCTTGATCCTCATCACCCATGACATGGGGGTCGTCGCAGAGATGGCTGACCGCGTGATCGTCATGCGCGATGGCCGCGCGGTTGAGCACGGCAGCGTTCTTGATATTTTCGCATCCCCTCGAACCGAGTACACCCGCGAATTCCTTGCCGCGGTACCCAGAATGGGGACCGTCGCGCGTCCACCCGACCGGCGGACAAAGGAGGCACGCTGGATAGTCCTCCTGCCTCCGGAGCGACGCTCCGGCCGTCGCCTCGGTACGGGACCTGCGGGTTCGTTTCGACCTGCATGGCGGCTTTTTTGGCCGCGTCGACCGACGGGTCCATGCTGTCGAGGGCGTGAGTTTCTCGATCGGGCGGAACGAGACATTGTCGCTCGTCGGGGAATCCGGCTGCGGCAAGTCGACGACAGCGAAGGCGATTGCAGGCCTGGTCCGGTATAGTGGCGAAATTGTCATCAATGGACGCAGCCTGGAAGGACTGGCGGCCTCGGAGCGAAATGCTGTTCGTCGCGATGTGCAGATGATTTTCCAGGATCCGTACGCCTCGCTCGATCCACGCATGCGGGTCAGCGACCTTGTGGCTGAGCCGCTCGTCATCCACCGTGTCGGTTCGAAGGCTGAGCGCCATCATCGCGTTGCATCGCTGTTCGAGCATGTCGGGCTTTCGGCCGATCAGATGGACCGCTATCCGCATGAATTCTCCGGTGGCCAGCGTCAGAGGATCTGCATAGCACGCGCCCTCGCGCTGCAACCCAAGCTGATTATCGCCGACGAGAGTGTGTCTGCGCTTGATGTGTCGGTCCGAGCTCGGGTCCTAAAGCTGCTGAAGGAACTGCAACGTGAGTTCGGGGTCGCCTATATGTTTATCTCGCACGACATGGCCGTTGTCGAGAACATCTCCGACCGAGTGGCAGTCATGTATCTCGGACAGATCGTCGAGTATGGCACGCGCGACCAAGTGTTCTCGAACCCTTTGCACCCCTATACGAAACGACTCATCGATGCTGTCCCCATACCGGACCCCAAGCGACGTCGTAGGAACTTTGCCCGCATGGATCGGGAGATTCCCAGCGTCGTGAGAAAGGTGGGTGATCCCCCGCGAGCAACGATCCTGCTCGACGCAGGCGAAGGTCATCTCGTGGCTGATTGATGGAAGTTGAGGGCACGATTGTCCTCCGATACCTCACCGACCGCCCGCCCACTTCCCCTAAGGACAATATCGCACAGCGGAAATCTGACCATAGTTGACGTTGGGTAAGGCCGGAAGCCTGCCCTGAGCCGTCACGACAAGGGAGCCGCAGGCAGCACACGACCGAGTCGGTGTGGGCGACGTGACGCAAGCCAAGCGTCGCTCGGGCTTATGCATCCTGCCTGACGGCCGCGTCAAAAAGTAGGAGCGACCAATGGAATGGAAAGCACGAAGGAGCGCTGTGACCCGCTGGTCAGGCGCGATCTGCGCGAGTGCTCTCGCGCTTTGCAGCACTCTTGGCTTGACCGGTCCGACTGCTGCGCAGGAGAAGCGGCCAAACATCCTCATGCTCATGAGTGACGACACCGGCTGGAATGATCTCGGAGCCTATTCGGGAGGTGGTGCGACGCTTGGTCATCCAACGCCCAATCTCGATCGCCTGGCGGCCGAGGGCGCAATGTTCACGTCATGGTATGGGCAGGCAAGCTGCACCGCCGGCCGCTCTTCCTTCATCACTGGGCGGATCCCGATACGGTCGGCGCTCTCGATCGTCGTCGCCCCAGGTGACCAGAACTATCTGCGGAAGGAGACACCGACGATCGCCGAATACTTCAGGAACAACGGATACTCGACGTATTTTTCAGGCAAATGGCATCTAGGCGACCAGCCAGATTCCTATCCCATCGAGCACGGTTTCGACGAGATGAAATCGTTCGGTGCCTACTATCCGGGGGTGTACACATACAGCGACACCTCGCCGTGGTTCCACCCGTGGTTCCCGTCCTACAACAAGGAAATCGCGGATGCTTATTTCAAAGTCGTCAATATGTTCGAGTGGGAGGGTGTCGCCGGCCAACCCGCGAAAAAGGTTGGGGAATTCTCCTGGGACTATCTCTCGACCTTCGATGTCAGGCAGTCGGACAACGCCATCGACTACATCAAGAAGCATGCCAAGGACGACAAGCCGTTCTTCATGGACGTGAACTTCATGAAGATGCACAACCCGAACAACCCGGCGCCGCAGTTCGCAGGCAAAACCCATCTCGGGCGCTACTCTGACTCGATGCTCGAGCTTGATGACAATGTCGGCCGGATCATGGAGACGATCAGGGCTGAGGCGCCCGACACGATCGTCATCTTTACAGCCGACAACGGCGCTTGGCAGGACGCCTATCCCGACGCCGGCACCCATCCGTTCCGCGGCGAGAAAGGCAGCTCGTTCGAGGCCGGCTGGCGTGTGCCCGGGATCATGTGGTGGCCCGACCACGTCCCGGCGGGCGCAAAGTATGGTGAGATGATGTCGCACATCGACTGCTGGGCGACATTGGCCTCCATGGTTGGGTTGACCCCGCCGCCGCATGGCGAATGGAAAGGCAATGATGGGAAGCCGATCTATTTCGACAGCATCGACAACAGCGCCTACATCATGGGCAAGGCTGAGCACTCGGCACGCAAGTCCTGGATCTACATCGATGGCGAGAAATTCGGCGCCATTCGCGTAGACGTCGCTGGTGATGAAAAGGAACCCTGGGTGAACATTGCCTGGAAATACACCTGGAACGCCAAGGACACGTGGCTCGGTCCCGAACAGGACCTCGGTTCAATCGGCTCTCTCTACAATCTCACGATGGACCCGTTCGAGAAATACGACATGGTGTTCAATGGGGCGATGTCATCGCGCATGCCGAAGAGCTCACCTGGTCAGTATGCAGGAGAAGACAATGGCTGGGCCCTAGCATTGATCTATCCCGCACTCATCGAGTTTGACCAGTCGATCATCAAGTATCCGAACATCAAGCGGTTCCCGGGTGGGGCGTCGAATGACCTGATGCCCAACCTGCAGAACCCCGAAAACCCCGTGCCGTCACTTGATCCAAGCAATCCTCCCCAGGTCAAAGGGGGCGGCGGCTGAACGCCGTCGACCTTCCCGCATGGCTCTCAGGCCGCCCACTTTGGGCGGCCTTTTGTCCAGCAGCGGAAGCTCGGCTTCGACTTACAAGGTCTGTGGTCATGGCTCTGTCCTGTCGACAATAATGCGCAGAGTCATCATGCCACCGACGTGATCGTCCTGATTGAAGCGGCTGATGGCTTCGTCGACCAGCGCTCGCACATCTTCCCATTGGACCCACGGTCCATCGGGATCGGGGGCGAAGGTGGCGCCTTGGGTCTCGGGGTCGTAGCGGGTGATCATTTTTCGTTGCTCCTCCCAAAGTTCCGGCTTTCCCGGTTTCGCCCACTCATAGCATTCGAATTCGATGCGGCGCACTTCTATCCATTGCAGCCTCTTTGGAACAATTTTCAAGCTAGCTTCATTTCTGAGCGGTCTAACCGAGGCCCGGAGGAAACCATGAAGACGCTCGCTGAAATCTTCGAACACACTCTCCAAGACGTCTACTATGCAGAGAATGCCATCACGAAGGCCTTGCCGAAAGTCGCCAGCAAGGCGACCGACGCAAAGTTGAAAAAAGCCGCGGAAGAACATCTTGCTGAGACGAAGGATCAGATCAAAAAACTCGACCAGGTCTTCAAGTCGATCGGCAAGAAAGCGTCAGGCGAAAAATGTGACGCTATCGAAGGCCTCATCAAGGAAGCCGATGGCTTGATGGAAGAGGCGTCCGGCACCGCGCTCAATGCCGGATTGCTCGCCGCGTGCCAAGCGGTTGAGCACTATGAGATTTCGCGGTACGGCTCGCTGCGCGAGTGGGCAAAAGACTTGGGGCATGATGAAGCTCACAAACTCCTGAGCGAGATCCTCGATCAAGAAAAGGCAACAAACAACAAGTTGACCAATCTTGCGGTGACTTCGATCAACAGAACTGGGTCGGCTGCTGCGTGAACTCTGAACGCGCTTGGTAACGCTCCTCACGCGCAAGGCTAGCGGTGGCCTGGCTCGCCTTGCGCCATGACCCAGCCGACCTCCATGATCAGCTTGCGGCGCAGGGCGGTCTTGTAGTCCTGCGGCCGGCCGGAGACCATCACGAAGGCGCCGCTGCCGCCGATGATCTCCTGTGCCATATAGCCCAGGAGCGTGACCGGGCGCGCCTTCCAGGAGTCGACGACGACCAACGCGTTGATCACGTAGCCCTTGGCCAGCGCGCCCGCATGGCTGGCGCCCACCGGTCCGCCGTCGTTGTTGGGCCCGTTGCAGGAGATGTCGATGATCTTGACGACTGCCGCGCTCGGAAAGCGGTCGAGCAGCCAGGTAGAGTGATCGATGGCGAAGGAGAGCGAGGTGCGTTCGCTGCCGTTGCGGACGCCCCGGTCGCCGAGGTTGCGGATGCGCGACGCGGCGCTGCCGGCGTCATGGGCGTCGCAAATCCTGGTCCAAGGCAGGATGGGGTTGAACCGGTCGCGGCTTCCCCACTCGAAATAGGCGACGGCTATGCAGCCTTCCTTGCCGCGGTGGATGGCCGCCAAGACCTGCGGGTCGACCAGCGCGTCGGCGTGCCCTTCGCGTTGGTCGAGCGCATGGTCGGGGCCGATCGATGCCGACGCGTCGACGGCAAACACGATCGCCGCATCGACGCCCGCCGCCCGGGCGGGCGGGACGGCCAGAACGGCCGTTGCAAAGAGCAGGTAGGCCAGACGCCCAGCCATCGCGGTTCCAAAGAGACCTTATCGCACTGACGGCGGATTCGCGGTTTTCCCTAGCCGGTCGCTCCAGCTGCCCTCGAGCGGCCTGCTTAGTCCCTAACGACTAGGTGACTTTTACGCGGCGAGTCACCTGTCCATTGCTTTCCCAGTAGGTGTGCTTCTTCGCGATGACGGATCGTCCATCGCCGGCTGGATGTTCCGCCCGTGTCGATCGCGCGCGAGGTGACGGTGTGCTCTCCGGCTGGAGGATTTGGCCAGTCGAGAGACCACATCTTCCAAGCGTACTCCGCCTCTTCGCTATGGTCGATCGTCGCCGGCATCCACGGCCCGTCGTCGATCTTCACCTCGACCCGGTCGATCGGCGCGCCCCAGGCGGCTCCGACGATCCGGTAGTCAGTGCCGATGTGGGTCACCCGGGCGGGCGCCGACTTGAGCCGCGCCCGTCCCACTGATGTTTCCACCCACACCGTCTCGCCGTTGTGGTCTTCCTCGCGCAGCGTGACGTAGTCGCGTCCCATGAACCGGTTCTCGAAGCGCTGGTCGCGCACGTCGATGCGCTTGAGCCATTTCGCGTTCGCGATCCCGTACCAGCCCGGCGCGATCAGCCGAAGCGGGAAGCCGTTATCGGGCGGCAAGGCAGCCCCGTTCATCTCGTAGCAAAGGATGTTTTTTGGATCCATGGCATCGGCGAGCGACATGCTGCGGGCGAAATTCTGCTTGAACTTGACGTCGTCGGCGCGCTTGATCTCGCCTTCGTCGGCGCCCCAGAAGACGACCTCGATGCCGCTCTCGAGGACGCCGGCCTCCTTCAGGATCGGGGCGAGCGGCGTGCCGGCCCAGCGCGCATTGCCAATGCCGCCGTTGAAGAACGGAAGGCCGGTATTGCCCGAACATTCGATCGTGAAGGTGACCTCCTGGCGCGGCCGAGCCTTGATGTCGGCGAGCGTCAGGGCCATCGGCTTTTTGACCAAGCCGTCGATTTCGAGCTTCCACGTGCTCTGCGTCGATGACTGGCCGGTTGAAATGGGCGATCGAAAAGAACTTGTCGTTGGGCGTGATCCAGGAATCGAGATCCTCCCAGACCAGCTGATTCTTGATCACCTCGGGAACGGGGTTCGGCGGCAGCTGATCGAGCCATTTGACGACTTCCTCGCCGGATCGGCTTGGAAAGGCATAGGCGTGGCGGCTGGCCAAGAACGCCGCGAGACCCGCGAGGGCTGCCGCGCTGGTTGTGATGAATTCTCGGCGTGGCATCTCCTTCATGAAGGTGACTCCTCGTGGGAACGGCCCATCGGACAAGAAGACCGGTTGATAAATTTGTTTTTACTTTCGACTATACATCTTGTACTGATGAACGATACCGAACCTAATCAGTACCAGAGTCAAGAATGTTTCTTCGTTCAGCGTGAATTGTGATTGGGAATAGGCGTCCCACCCGGAACGATCGGTCCACCCCCTGGCATAGGCCAAGGCTGAGGTTGGCCAAAGTCGAGGACAACCACAAGTGGGGAATGACGAGCATCCAACATCTTAGCTGGTGATCCCGGCAGGGATCGAACCTGCGACCTGCAGATTGGGAATCAGTCATTCCCGGCAGTCGACGAATATCCACAGATAGCTATGGCTTCTTAGCTGCTGTAATCGTTTGCATATTTGTATACCGTCCATGCTCATGGTACCCGGTGATTCGATGGCGCTTGGACGCCATATGGACGCCAATGGCGCGCGCTACGGATGTTGACACGCATGAAACTCTCGAAGAGGTCTGTCGAACAAGCCGAAAGGACGGGCTCCCGCTACTTTGTGTGGGATGAGGAACTGATTGGTTTCGGTATGCGTGTCGAAGCCTCCGGTCGCAAGACGTTCATTTGCCGCTATCGATCTGGAGGGGTGCGCAGACAGTATACGGTGGGACGGTTTGGAACCATTACGGTTGACCAGGCGCGGGGAGAAGCACGGCGTGTTCTTGGATCGGTCTCATTAGGAGGAGACCCGAGCGCCTCCAAGCGTGCACAGCGCTCGGTCTTGCTATTTCGCGATCTCGTCGCTTTCTTCCTTGCAGGGCACGGCCCCAAACTGAAGGCTGGGAGCCGCAAAGATTACGAAAGCGCGCTCCTTGGTCATGCGATTCCCGCGATCGGCAATCTCGCCGTCAGTGCGATTGCGGCGCCAAATCTTAACCGACTTCATCTGAAGCTCGCCGATCGACCATATCGGGCCAACCGCATACTTGCCTATATCGGCAGCGTCTTCTCATGGGCGCAACGCAACGGACTGGTCGAAAGGGGTTTCAACCCGGCTCCTGACGTGCAGCGCTTCAGGGAACCAAGTCGCGAGCGTTATCTGACTTCAGACGAAATAGGGCGGCTCGGGGAGGTCTTGCGCCAGGCTGAGACGAGTGGCTTGCCGTGGGAGATCAAGGCAGTCGGGACGTCAGTCAAGCATGTTGCCAAAACCAACCGCGTGGAAGTTTATCCGCCGCATATCACCGGCGCCGTGCGCCTCCTGTTGCTCACGGGGTGCCGATTGCGCGAAATTCTGAATCTGCGCTGGCAGGACGTCGACATCAATCGCGGCTTTCTGTGGCTGCCGGATTCCAAGACAGGCAAACGTCCGGTGCTACTCAGCGCCGCTGCCATCGAAGTTCTAACGACCGTTCCCCGAATTGGAACCTACGTTGTGCCCGGGGCGGGGCTAGATATGCCAAGACACGATTTGAAGAAGCCCTGGTCCCACATTCGTCGCGTGGCCGATCTGGAGGACGTTCGACTGCATGATCTGCGCCATACCCATGCAAGTATCGGAGCCTGTGCCGGACTAGGTTTGCCAATTGTCGGCGGTCTGCTGGGTCACAAGTCCCCACAGACTACGCAGCGCTATGCCCACCTTGCCGATGACCCACTTCGACGTGCTGCCGAACGCATCGGTGACGAGCTCAATCGAGCGCTCAGGCACAGCGAGTAACCAAGCAAGGGATTGTGGATCGAATGCTCGACTCCCACAACACGCCAGAATTTCCGAATCCGAAACCGACGATTGGACGAGTGGCGGCTGAACGGCAGCTTTTTGCCCATCTGAGCGAGGCCATGAAGTTGGTCAGCGAAGGAGGCATCAAGACCCGCGACGGCATGATGGAAGCGATCGAGGCCGTGATCTCCTTCCTGCACGATCGTGGCGTCTCGGGCCAACAAATTTGGCCATTGAGGTACCTTCGCCAAGAGCTCGACGGCATCTTCGAGGGGAGGCGTTCGCCCATACTTCAGCCGGGGATCGAATCAAGGGACGACATATTAGACAGACGCTACGTGGGACCAGGAAAGCAGCAGGTCAGGGTTTTTGCAGCTGCGTCCTCGGAGGCATTGTATCGGCTAGGACGTTTGGGTTTCGAGGGGTTTCCAGACTGCAAGAGAAGTGATGCCGATCAAATGGTTGCGAGAAAGATGGCAAACTGGCGGTCATTCGATCTTGGCCAGCAAACTTCGAGAACCATAAAGGGGTGGCGTGACAAACTGGCTAAGGTAAAACACCCTGGGTTCGAGCTACTCGTTCTCCAGTTTATGCGCGACGAGGTGGGTAGACAGAACCTCCAGCAAGTCCTCAAGGAAGGCCCCCTTCACGTAGGAGGCTTTCGAAAATAGGATGCTTCAGCGATCGCCCCGGCCAGCGCGGATGCCCTACCACATGCTCCTTCGAACATGAGCAGATAGCCAACATTCAAGCAATTTCGACGCCTAGGTGGCACGACATTCTCGAAATGCGTCCTACCGAGTACCAGTGGGAACGTGGATGGCAGGTTGATGACTTCACGAGCGCCTTCGTTATGACCTCCATGGTCTCGATCTCGTGGGACTGCGAAGGCCATCAGTACGTGAAGTGGCGTCCGATATTGGCCGAAAGCGGACGGTCAGCTTTTGGTTTCCGCACGCAATAGCAGACATTGTCCCCGAAGGTATCGAGCGTCTTATGCCATCGTGAGTGCGCGTGAACGGCGTAACCTTTCGACATCAAGGTTCTGATGCGCAGTCGCAGTAGTGGAAGGTGCCAAGATACCCGGGGAGAACGCGCATGAACTCCTGTTGATGGGTCCAAGCCCGGCATTCGGCCATGGAGGCCATGGGTTTCACCTGGGGTTGCCTGACTAGCTTCCCCTGGCCGGTTAGGTGGATCGTGATAGCGATAGCGGTGAACACGCCGGAGTCATCCATCAACTTAAGATTGGCGACATCGTAGCCGACGGCAAGACGAAGGTCGTCCCAGGCAACCTCGTTGACATGGTCAGGGCCACAGAAGCGTGCGGTGTGGGAATGCGCTGTGGCAGCCGTTTGCGCTGCTAAGAGAACAGCTAGAGCGATGATGAAACTAGTACGTTTCATGTCTTCCTGCTTTCCCCATCCGGCGCTGCTGCGATGTGTTGGAAGCGCCGGCCTAAATTGGCTAAGCTAGGAAGCGCGCCAGGAGGGTGAAATGTCCTCAAAGGCTCATGAAATCGACCTGAAAACTGCTCAAGCGGTTCCGTTTCGCGGTTTTGTCTACCTGACAAAAAGCAAAGAACTTCGAACCGTCGAAGGCAAAGCGGTCAATCTTCGCAGTCAGTCCGCCGAGGTGCTCTCAGTGCTCGCGGCGCGACCGGGTGAGATCGTGTCCAAGGATGCCCTGATACAGGCGGTTTGGCCCGACACCTTCGTGACCGAAGGCAGCCTCACCCAATGCGTTGCCGATATTCGCCGCGCGGTGGGGGACGACGCACACGTGATCGTGGAAACTCTGCCCAAGCGAGGTTACCGGCTGAATGCCGATCCGTCGGACGCGGTAGGCTCGACTATTGCCGGCGCAGAACCCTCGCAGGCGCGATCTCCGCGACGTAGCTTCATTATTGCTGCACTCGTTCTCGTTGTGGCAGCAATCGGCGCATACTACGGCACAGAGGTATGGCGAGGCGCTCCGGCTCGTTCCAGCGACATGCCCAGGATTGCGATCCTTCCCTTCGACGACTTCAGCGCCGGTGCGGATAAGGGATATCTCAGCGACGCGGTCGCCGACGGCCTGATCACCCAGCTTGCGCGGAGCAAGAGTTATGCGGTCATCGCCCGGAACTCGAGCTTCAGGTACCGCGGCCAGCCGGTCGACATCAGGCAGATCGGAGATGAACTCGGCGTCGACTACGTGCTCGAAGGCAGTCAGCAGAAGAATGGAGACCGGCTGAAAGTGACCGCGCAGTTGCTGAATGCGCATGACGGATCGCATCTCTGGGCCAACACCTACAATCGGGAGGTCGGCGATCTTTTCGTCGTCCAGGAGGAGATCATCCGGACGCTTGCGGATCGGGTCGGGCAAAGAATAATGCGACCCTGGCCACTGAGCGAAGCCGCCAGGGTAAGCGCGCTTCACTACTACCTGATGGGTTTTGCCGAAATCCAAAAAGATTTTTCTCCGAAGGGGACCGAGTTGCAACGGCAGTTCAGCCTTGATGCGATCGCAGCGGATCCGAACTCGCAATTCGGATATTTAGGGCTGGCCCACAGCTATCAGAGGGACGCGGCCTTCGGTTGGCACCAGGAAGAACATAGCCGTGAGGAGGCGTTGAGGCTTAGCGCCGAGTACGCCGACAGAGCCATCCGGCTCGCTCCGGACGATGCCGGGGCCCATTTTGCTCGCGCCCGCGTCTATAGTGAAGCTGGCGAGGTCGAGCAGGCCCTTGCACGGTATGATCATGCGATCTCGCTGAATTCCAGCAACTCGGAGATTCTCGTCGCAAGTGCGGAACCGCTGGTCGATCTCGGCCGTACAGACGAAGCGATCGATCGGATCACGCGGGCTATGGGCATCGATCCCTACTACCCCGAGTGGTTCAACTGGCAGATGGGGTGGGCGCTATACCATAAGAACGATTGCGAGGCTGCACTGGCGTGGATGCGGAAGATGTCCAGAATCCAGGACAGCGCACACCGGACGCTTGCTTCGATCTACGCTTGCCTGGGTGACGAGCGGAAGGCGAAGGCAGCGCTTGCGGTTTTCCTCAAAAGCTCGCCGGGCGACTCGATCCGCAAGGTACGCGAGCATTGGGAGAAGAGCCGCATCGGCCCCGAAGCCGTCCAACGCTTGATCAGACATCTGCGGATTGCAGGCTTGCCGGAGTGACCGCCGGCCGCAAAGGCGCTCTCGGCCGACAAGAGCAATGTCCCGGAAGCCTCACATGCGTCAATGCAAATATCAGGAGTTGTCGCAACTGCGACGTCCAGCGATCGAACGGCAAATGTCTGCTTTCCGGTGCCTGCAGTACCACTCTCAACGGCAGAGATGGGCGCAAAGCCGCCGTCCGCCTGGCCCGAAGAGATTTATCTGACCCTCCGGTCGTCTCTCGAAGCCGCCACTGACAGCCGCGGAAGATGGGCGCATGATTACTAATCGTTGGCTCGAATCCGGTCCAGGCTGGTTCGGAGGAGCATTCTGGTGCAGATCGTCCAAACCCGGCGCCGCTTCGTCGCCGGCCTCACGGCAGGTGCCGCCGCAGGTCTTCTTGGCGCTCCGCAACCGCTCCATGCGGAGCCACCGCTTGAGACCACGCGCGTTCACTTGGCGAAAATCCCTGGCATCTGCGTGGCACCACAGTATGTCGCAGAGGAATTTCTGCGTGCTGAGGGCTTCACCGAGGTTGCCTATGTTGCCACAGGCGCCGGTGCGGCCCAGGCCCGCAGTGGCGAGTGGCGAGATCGACTTCGCCATCAACTTCGTGCCGTCATTGATCAACGCCTTGGACACCGGTGCGCGGATGACCTTGCTCGGCGGCGTCCATCCTGGCTGCTTCGAGCTGTTTGTTAAGCGCGGGATCGACAGCGTCGTCGATCTGAAAGGCAAGAATGTCGGCGTCCAGGGTCTCGGTACTGGCCCGCATCTGTTCCTCGCCAGCATCGCGGCCTATGTCGGGCTCGATCCGGCGGGCGACATCAACTGGGTGGTGGATCCGGCGGTCAAGCCCAAGGAACTGTTCGCCCGCGGCGACATCGACGCGTTCCTCGGCTTTCCGCCGGAGCCTCAGGAATTGCGGCGTAGCCAGATCGGACATGTAATCGTCAACAGCACTGTGGACCGACCTTGGTCGCAATATTTCTGCTGCATGCTGTCCGGCAACAGCGATTTCGTCGCCGCGAACCCGGTTGCCACCAAGCGGGTGCTGCGCGCCATCCTGAAGGCTGCGGATCTCTGCACCGCTGCCCCGGCTCTGGTTGCCGAGCGCCTGTTCGCAGGCGGGTTCACCAGCCGCTACGATGATGCGTTGGTAGCGACCAGCGAGCTGCCTTACCGGAAGTGGCGGGACTACGATTCCACTGACACCGTCCGCTTCTATGCGCTGCGGCTGAAGGAAATCGGTTTGATCAGCTCCCCGCCTGACACGATTATCGCGCAAGGTACGGATTGGCGCTTCCTTAGCGAACTCAAGCACGAGCTGAAGATGTAACCGGCGGGAGCGGTCGTTCCACCCAAGGCAGGCAAACGGCAAAAATTCGCGCAACCGCGACCTCCAACCGCGCTGCCGACCATGGCAGCTTTCAGGGCGCCTACCAAGGGCCCTCAACGTCCGTGATGAGCGCGAAGCGGACGGCGCATTCGTCGTGGAGGCCGGGGGTCGGCTTTCGTCGTCGGACCGCGCCTCACCAGCAGTCACGCCGTGGCGATCTGCTTGTTGGCCGCTCGCTTCAAAGCAACTCCAGGCGGCACATAAGAAGTATGTCAAGTGAAGTCGGCGACATCGGCCGACTGCGGTGATGATGGTACAAAGCAGCGAGCGTCCGGTGGGATTGATTTTTGCAACCCGACGCTTGATGAATCTACGGATAGGAGACGGTCACCATCGTAGGCTGAGCCCAACGTTCCCGTCCAGCACCTCCACGTTGCCGCCGTCGAGGTCGGTCGTGTAGTCGGCGGACGCGAACAGGCTGACCGTCGGGCTCAGCGTGGCGATCGCACCGCCGCCGACCTCGAGCGCAGTGCCGCCGCCCTCGGTGACAATCGGGAAGCCGTCGAAGCCGGTGGTGTACGAGCCTCCGAAGTCGTGCCATAGGTTCGCCTTGACATAGGGCTGGAGCGGCGCGCCGCCCAGGTCCAGGCTCCCCTGCAGCCTGGCGCCGATGCGGCCGACGACCGCATCGTCGGCATCGAAGGTCACCACGGCGATGCCGTCATCGGCGTCGTCCAGGGAAATGTCCTGCCAGATGATTTGCGCCTGCGGCTCCAGTGACCATTCCGGCGTCAGCGGGATCGGGTAGCCTCCCTCCAGCGAGAGCGTCACGCCGGTGCCGTCGACATCGACGCCGACGCTGCTGTCGGAGGTCGCATCGCCGTTGAAGAACGTGGCCATCGCGACGGCGTCGAGATACCAACCCGCAGGCGCGACATGGGTCCAGCTGGCGCCCAGGCTGGTGCCATCGAGGTCTGCTTCGCCGACTAAGAGGCCGTTCCAACCCAGCGCCTGGCCCGAGGCGTCGCCGCTCATGGTATTCCAACCGACGAAGATCCCGAGTCGGTCCTGGTGCCCGGAGGCGCTCTCCCAGCCCACCAAGTCGGCGCCGGCCTGCAAGCCGAACATCGAGCCGTCGAAGGAGGGAGCGACCGTGCCTTCCCAGCCCGAGTTCGTCGTCCTGGCCGAACACCCGGCCCCAGACGGTCGGCAGGACGCCCGCCCCAACCAGCAGCGATTGACTGCCTCGCCGCTCGTGAAAGGTGCCGAGCGCCGAGATCGCCAGCTCCTGCGTCAACGGCGGAACGGCCGCGTAGAGCGGAACTTCGGGTCGGTAGAGCACGATCGGACCGTCGGAGACGACGGGCGTGGCGCCCGGATTCGGCGGCGCGACGCCCGGCCCCGGCAGCGGGATCGCCAGTCCCGGCACGGGCGCCGGCGGCGGTGCGCCGGGCAGGATCGCGGAACGCAGGTACCAGCTGTCGCCGGCTCCTGCGGCATCGCCCCTGGCCAGGAGATACTCGAACGGCCCCGCCGCGACCGGCCCGGCGAGCGAGAACGCGTCGGCCGCCGTTGTCGCTCCGTTGACGGCCTCGACCACCAGGATGCCGTCAGCCAGCGTCGAGGCTCCCGCGCCGCTCAGATTGGTGATGCCGACCGCCGTGCTGCCGGACGTGCTCCCGCCGGAGACGATCAGCCGGTCGGAGGGGGCTCCGTCGGCGCCGAGCTCGGTCTGCAGGAGCAGCCGCCCGCCGGCGCCCGAATAATTGCCGACCACAGTGAAAGTGTCCCCGGCGGTGGCCGAGCCGCTGGCGAGGTCGATGGCGCCGCCGTTGACGACGGAGACTGGCCGCCCGGCCGCGAAGGCCTGGACGCTGCTCGTCGCGCCGCCGCCCAGCAGTGTGCTGGTGGCGTCGACCGTCAACGTGCCGGTGCCTGTCGAGGCGTCGCCGAGCACCAGGGCGCCGCCGAAGGTGAGCGCCGTTCCGCCGGTGGCGGCCATCGTTTCCCAGGCCTGGAAGCGCGACAGGCCGCCGGTCGTCACGTTGGCCAAGGTGAGGCTGTCGACGCCGAGGCCCCCGGTGAAGGCGTCGGTGGCGGCCAGCTGGTCGGCGCCGAGATTGCCGAGCACCGCCGTATCCGCGTCGGCGCCGAGATCGACCGTTCCGTTGATCGTTCCCGCCGCCGTTCCAGGCAAAGCTGTCGGAGCCGAAGCTCATCAGCACGCTGCCGGTCACCGAACCGCCGGTCACCGTGACGCTGTCGGTTCCGCCACTGACGCTGATGTTGCCGCCGATGGAGCCGGCCGACAGGATGATCGTGTCGTTGCCGAAGCCGGTGACGAGGTTGCCGTCGATAGCGCCGCCGGACATGTCGAACAGATTGTTGTCGAGCAGCATGTTGACTCGGCCTATGCGACCGCCGGTCATGACCGCCCGGTCGCCGTCCTCGAAGAAGTCGACGATGCGGCCGCCGGACATGAAGAAGGTGTCGACATTGTCGCCCTGGTTCAGCGACTGGACTTGACCGCCCGTCATGCGGAACTCGTCGGTGCCAGTGCCTTGCTGCACATTGCCCGTGACCAGGCCGCCGCCGATGACGAAGCTGTCGATGCCGGCGCCCTGGTCGACAGAACCGGCGATGGTGCCCGATTGCACCTCGATGCGGTCGGTCCCGGCTCCAAACGCGACATTGCCGTTGACCGTGCCGGTTCCACCCGCCGGCAGCGAGAGGCTGTTGTTGCCGCCGAGGTCGATGAGGCCGCCGATGGAGATGCCGCTGTCGCAGAAATAGGCATCGTTGCCGACCGGCGCGGGGAACACGCAGGCGGCATGAGCCCCTTCCACCACAAAGGTGGCGGCGCATGACAGCGCCAGGAGCCCAATCAGGTAACGCCGACTGAGCGGGTTGCGCTCACCCGAATAGGATCCCTGCTCAACCAAATTGGCCTCTTGCTCGTGATCGAATTTTAGGGTCGAATATCGTTCGTGCGTTGTCGACAATTGGGCGAAAGGCAGCCGACCTGTCGCTGAACAAGGGAGGAGAAGTTGCCGAGGCTGTCGCGTCCGGAACAAGCACAGCGCATCGAAACCAAGCGAAAACTTCCGTCTTTCGCTGAAGTGGATTTCTGGAAGACCGTGTTCGTGTCACTGGTTTTGGCAACGGCGACCTTGGCGACCCTTGCGGCATTCTTCCACTGGACGTCATGAAACGATGTCCAGTGGATAGTTGGTCGATGTTTTGGCCGACAGGTATTGCCTAGAAGCTGTAGCGTAGACCGAGCGTGACCTGGTTGGCACTGACGTCGACATCCGACTCGGTTCCGTCGACGGCCGTAAGGCCGACATTCTCGACACTGAAATAGCGATAGCCCAGTTCCATTGTCATTTGCGGGACAAATTCCCAGGAGACGCCAGCGCCGACTTGCCATGCAAATCCGGTGGCCGAATTGTCCATCGCAGTACCGACAGCGGTGATGCCGTGATTGTCAAACTCGACATGTCCAAATCCCAGGCCAGCACCGATATAGGGCTTCAGCGGGCCGTCGAGGAAGTCGACATAGCCGTTGACCAAGCCAAAGAGCACGTCTGTCTGACCAAAGGCGTCGTCTCCTGAGAAAGTTGCGATTCCGGCAACGTCGTGGGCATCCACGTCACTGCTTAGGTACCCCATCTCAAACTCGGCGCGAGGACGCAGTCCCACAAAATCGAACTGCGTGCCGATCGCCGCAGAGCCGGCCCATCCGGTGTCGTATTCGTTGGTTACTGTTGTGCCGAGAACCCCGAATTCGGTGTCTTCCGGGAATGCAGCACCAATGCGGGCCGCGATGTACCAGTTCGGCGTGGCCGCAACCATCGGTGCCTCGGCAACGGGTGCAGGCGCAGGCTCAGCTACGTCCGCAGCATAGGCCGGCAGTGCGCCAAGCATCAGCGCCGGCAACGGGACTGTCAGGAGGATGTTTCGCATAATCGAGCTCGCCTAGTTGGGTTCCGAATTCGACGCAGTATGCCGACTGCATGGTCATCGGGCTATTCGCGATCGAATTTAGTCCGCACATTTCGTTCACGCCGTTGCACGAATATCACACGTAAAATTTGGTCAACTGCTGCGGATTAATGCTGACCGATGTCGTTGTATGGCGGGACCGGGCACCGGCAACGCCATGTTGACAAAACCGCGCGAGTTCAATCGAATTGAGCGCCACCCCAATACTGTTTGCTCATATGGCCCCATGGCTCAGAAGCCCTTTCAAACGCCGGAAGTGTCGATCGGAACTGCAGCCAGGCTGCTCGGTCTCTCACCCTCGACGCTTCAGCGCCTAGCAAATTCGGGAGTGCTCAACGTTTCCAAGACCGCAGGGGGACATCGGCGTGTGACCTTGGAGGAGCTCCAGCGGACGCTCGATCCAGCCAAACTGGCGGACTTGGAAGATCCACTGGTAATCACCCTAATGTCGGCTAACCCACGCCATATCAGGAGTGCACTCAAGAAACTGCGCCACGCGAAGGCATCCTGGGCGGAGGTAGCCGACCTGGCCGCAGATGCACTGTCGAGGATTGGCGGTCTCTGGCAGCAAGGCAGCTGCTATATCTTTGAGGAGCATGCCGCAAGCGAAGCGCTTCGGCGCGCGCTCATCGGAATCATCGAACTATACAAACCGAAGGTTAGGGCGAAGCTCGCCATTCTGGTGACCCCACAGGGGGAAGCCCACACCCTCGGCCTTTACCTTGCTGAGCTGGTATTGGTTGAGGCGGGATGGAGCACGTTGTGGGTCGGCGAGGGACCCCCGATATCTGAGTTGACTATTTTGTTGGACAGGGTCGCTCCAGACTTGGTGGTGACCGCTGCCAGCCAGGCCAGCGCACCGAAAGTCGTCCGAACATTCGAACCGAAGCTGATCAAGGCAGCACAGGAACGACAGGTTGCTGTGGTTCTTGGCGGAAGAGGGCCCTGGAAAACGGCGCACCTACGGGTCAGTTCCTTTGTGCAGCTCAGCCAGCGCCTAACTTCACGGGAATTACGCCAAAGCACTGGTCTTCGCTAAAACGCCATGTCGCCGGAACTGTGACCATCGACAGCGCCGCTCCGTAGCACAACCTCGGGCCGCGGGTGTGCGAACCTTGAATGATTTTCTAGAATACAAATCACTCAATCGTGAACTTTCGTAGTTCGATTTCGATGGTTCCCGACTTGTCCTGGCTGCAAATTGTCTACGCACGAAACTGGGCCTACACGGAGCCTAACGATGATCATTCGGCTTGCGGCAACTGTGTTCTTCTATGCCTTGTGTTCACAGGCCAACGCGTCTCCAAAGGATGAACATGAGCTGTGAGGACCTCAAGCTGCGTGTTGCGCAAGCTGGCGCGATGATAGTCGAGTTTCAGTCCAGCCGGGTGGGGGGTCTCACAGTTTACGATCGCTATGTGAGCAATGACAGTTTCTGCATGGGCGAATCCGTTGTTCAACTGAAATACGTGCCAGCTGGCGACACGCCTAATTGCGCGCTGCGCAGATGCGTGCCTCTTTAGTATGAGCAAGAGATCAGGCGCTAGCTATCACGAAGGATTTTGCGAGATCCAAGAGATGCTTTGTACGGGGGCTGGGCTTCGCATTCACGCCAGAAGTTGATGGCTGCGATCTCCGAGAGAGTAGAAAGGTGGTCTCGGCGGGCCAAGAGGCCTCGACAAGCTTGACACAGCTACTGCCGATGTCGACCAATGTGGAACAGCATAATAGCGAGGACAGTCCATGCGGATAAGGATGGTGATTGCAGTGTTGGTGCCGGTTCTTGCCGCCATGTCCATTTCGGCCAAAGCTCAGGAAGCGGCAGTATCAAGCAGTCCAAATCAGTACGTACTCGACCTCGGCGTAGGCATCCAATACCAGCCGAAATATCCTGGGTCGGATGACTATATTCTCGTCCCCTTTCCGCTCGTTGCGGTCCAGCGGCTTTTCCTCCCTGGTTTCGGCCAGGTCGTCGATGGGGAAGAGAAGCTGAGGGCATTCTCCGTGTTTCCGTCGTTCGACTTCAACGGCAAGCGCGAGGCTTCGGACTTACCAGAACTGACGGGACCGAAACCATCGATTGGGCGTTGGAATTGGGCGTCGGAATTGGATACCGCTACGACTGGCTGCGAGGCACCGTCGAAATTCGGCAAGGCATCAATGGGCACGACGGCCAAGTCATAGAACTGGGGATGGATTTCATAGCGACTCCGATCGAACGACTTCAGCTCAATTTTGGTCCCAGGCTAACCTGGGCCTCCAGCGACTACATGGACACATATTTTGGGGTCACCGAGGCCGAGGCCTCAGCACCAGGGTCGCAACTAGCCGCCTACGATCCAGGCTCCTCATTCAAGACGGCAGGACTTGCTGCGCGCGCGACCTATGAGCTGACTGAAAATACGCGCATTCATGTTCGGGCGGGTTGGGACAGGTTCATCGGCGATGCCGCGGATAGTCCCATTGTCGAGGCTGGCAGCGAAAACCAGTTTTCGATTGGCACTGGCCTGACCTACCGGTTTTCCTTCGACCTGTTCAGGAGATGACAACAAGTGGCCGTCACCGCAACAAGGCGAACGGTGCCGCGCGTAACAATTCACAAGGACTTGGGGTATCTTTTTGGCTCCGGCTCATAGCCGAGCTAGTTGCCCGTCGAGCACATCTCGTCAAAATTTGCGTCACAGTAGGCGATGGTCACTGAGCAGCACCCGCGTTGAGAATGAGAAATGGGGTTGCGACGAAGCTCCGAGCGGCGTTTCCGAGCGTTGCGACGGCATCGACTGGGCTGACCGGGTCGCTGTCGGTGATCGGCTGTCCAGCCAGCAAGCGCTCTCCAATCAGCTGGACGATCTTCGGACTCGTCGCGAAGGTGCTGTGATTGAGGCCGGCGCCCCGCTGCAAAGGACTGGTGTCGATGAAGACTAACCCCGGCACGTCGGCGAACTTCTCGCTGATAGGTCGCATCCTCGACGTGGACGCCGCCGACGCGCGTCACGCCGCCGGCGACTACACTGGAAATGCCGAGCGCGCGATCTCTTGACGATGTGAAGACGGTGATGAGCGGACGTTGGGCACCGATATCGTCAAGCTGGCGGCGGAACACGTCCACGTCGATATCGGGTGACGCTAGGACGATGTTGTTGATCTTGGCTAGATCACTATTGTCTTCGAGCGCAACCTGTCGCAGCGCTTCCATGGCGAGCCAGGCGCCCATGGAATGGGCCAGCACCGTGACCTCGGCAACGGCAGGGCTATCGGCCGCTGTTCGGAGTACATAGGCAAGGTCGCCGCGCGAAAAATTTGCGCTCTCCTTGTCATAGCTGTAGTTCAGCAGCCCGCCGCGTGAAGGCCAACTGAACAGGATCGGCGCCGCCCCGGAATTGGTGTCATGCGCGATCTGAGCAAATCGCAAGGCCGCATCGGTGAACCGCGTATTGAACCCGTGCACGAAGACGAGAACGCGTCGCTTCTGCCGCCCTGTGAGAGCCATGGCCGCACTTGGCTTCTCGCCAACGGCGTTACCGACTTGACGACGAAGTCGCGTTGGGGGTTGCCCGCACCCCGCGGCCATTGGACCGTTCCCACCTGGCGCCCAGGCGGCAGCGTGACGAGCACGTTGGCCAGGGACAATGAATAGCCGCGCTCGCCGGTGAAGATGGTAGCGGGATCGCCGCTCGGTGCGCGGGTGGTCGCCACCAGCATGTCGACGCTGGCTGCCGAATCAGATCCCACAGGAGGCAGCCGCCCCTCGGGCGAAGGATCATGCGCGCAAGATGCTGCCACGAGGATCGCGAGCAACAGGAAGCCATGCACCCAAGACTTGGCAGGGCGTCGACGAGTTTCCAACAGAGACGGCTGACGAATTTCCTTCCGAGGCATTCCTGCAGCCATGAAACCAATGTGTTGAAGCTGGCAAGCATATTCTGCGGTTAGGTGGAGAAATCCGGAGATGGACGCAATGCTCGGTCGAGCAGGATCTGCAACGTTTTCGGCCGTCGGTCGGCGACTACGTCGCGTGTCGAGCAAGGAAGGTCAGTTGTTGCAGCTCCTCTATCGCAAACGATCCTTGGATGGGCACTGAGCCTGCGGCATCGCCGACGAAGACTTGCTCGTCATGGGAGCTACCCTCATGTTCGCCCATGCAGATGTCGCCACCCGATCACGGCAAAGCCGCCATACATCCCTATTAGCGAGGCGGAATGGGCAAGCGCTGCACCGGTTGCCCCGAGCACCGGCACTAGCAGGCAGAGAAGGGCGATCTGAATGGCCGCCGCTGTCACCACCAACAATATCGTGGCGTGGCGACCCGTCGTGAACTTCACGTAGGTCGGAGCGAGGGAAAAGATCATCGTAAACGCCGCGGTCATCGCCAGGATTCGCAACGGAACTGTGCCTTCGTTGGCGTATTCTTGGCCAAACGCCAGCAGCAGCGGTCGAGCGAAGAGCATCAAGCCGAGGACGCCGAGCACCACCGGGGGCAGCAGCCGGCGGAGCCGAGCCGCTCTCATCGCGGCGATATTCGTCAGGTCGCGGGCATCGAGGCTGATCGACAATTGCCGAACATATGCTCGGTTGGTCGCAGTCACGAACACCACCGCGGGGGTCACGATCGAGGCCGCCGCCGCATAGGCCCCCACCGCGGCCGGCGATGGCTGCAGTAGGTTCAACAGAAGGACGCTCGCTTGTGACAGCACCGTCAGCACCCCGCGCTAGATCAAGAACGGGCGCGCGGCTGCCGTCCATTCAGCTCCGTAGTGGCACGACGCGCCCGACCGACCGTGCGCCAAGAGTGCGGCGCGTGCCCGCCAAGCCAGCGCGGTCAGCGCGACCATCCACCCCGTCAGCCAGCAGGCGATCGCTGCCGCCGCCGTGATGCCTCCCCATGCCACGAGGAGACCGACGCAGCACAGCGCCACAAATGGCACCAGCACGCGCAAGATGATCGTCGCCCGAACCTCGCGCCCCAACCCGGTCATCACCTCGATCCCAAAGTGCACCAGGGCTGCTGCCGGCAAGGAAATGCAAGCAACGACAATCGCCGCACGGGCCTCGCCTCGGATCTCGACGACCTTGGCGAAAGCCGCCACGCCGGTCGCCGCAATCAATGCAAAGACCAGGATGCAAACCGACGAAAATCGAATGAACTCAGTCAGGCTTCGCCATTCGCCGCGCGTCACCATACCTGGCACCAGTCGAACGGCATATTTGTCAAGCCCAAGCGGACTGATCGCCAGCAACACCAGAAAGATCGAGCCGGCCACGACATAGGCTTCGAACTGCTGCACGTCCAAATGACGTGCAAGGAGCACCGAAAGCCCGAGATTCAGGAGCTGGCCCGCCAATGCAAAAAGTGCCAGTCGAGCTGCGTTGGAGACCCGCTCCACATCAGGACCCGGTCGTTCCTATCCGAACACTTTAGAAACGATCGGCCGGCACGCTTGTCGCGGCATGCTCATCGCTCTTCCCAAACGGGTCGATCGGCACCGCGGACCCGCAGGAGCTGTTCGGGCCACTTGCCGGGGGTTTTTGAAAGCTTCGCCTGCGGGGCGAGCCTCTTGAGCTCACCATAGGGCGTCTGGCCGGAAATGACCCGTGGATCGACCATGCGGTGCTGGGGGTCCTTCGGGTCGAAATTGTCCCGATCAACCATGCCCAGGCTCTGATACCACATTGCCGCACGCGTCAGGCTCACTCGAACATGGTAGCTGCCGCCTTCCGCGGCCCTGCGACGTAGTGCGGCTAAGATCCCCGCAGCTCCGAGATAGCCCGCGATGTAGTCGTTGAGCACCATCGTGGGCGGCCAGCTGGGACGACCCTCGCCCTCGAGAATCGTGTAGCCGGATACCGTTAAAGCTTCCATGTCGAAACCGGCGCGATACCACCATGGTCCGTCCCAGCTGTAGCATCGCATCGAAAGGTAGACGATGCCGGGATGGCTGGCGGCGATCTCCTGGACTCCGAAGCCGAGATTTTCCATCGACCGCGCCCGGAAGCTTTCGATAAAGACGTCCGCTTCCGGCAGCAGCGTCTCGCGAAATGACTGGCTCTGTTCGGTATTGCGCAGGTTCACGAAGCTCGAGCGCATCCCAACGTTGATGTCAGTCCATATGATCTCATGCTCGAACGACTGATCGCGAGCGATATGCAGGACCTCTGCGCCATACTCCGATAGCGTCCGGGCCGCAGTGCTGCCGGCAATGACATGGGTGCAAGACAGGGCCTTGATCCCCGAAAGCGGTGCTGTGGGGTTCTCGTCAAAGGGAATTGGCTCGCCATCTGCTACCTTGATGATATCGATGAGCGGCGTTCCTGCGAGGTGCTTCGCTTCAGGATGGTCGGCCCACTCCTCGGTCGTGCGGTGAACGCCCATCACGAAACCAGCCTCGGCGACTGCCTCGTCGAGATCATAGGCCTCCCACCCACGGATTTGCTTCGAGATCGAGGCGCGATTTGGCGAGGCGCCGATGAGGTTGAGGAAGCCATCGAAGTGCTGGGGATAGAGGAGGGTAGGCGTAACGAACCTGTCATCCTTGGTTTGAAAAACCTGAAAGCCCATGGGATTGTCCATGAGCAGCGGGCCTTGAAACAGCATGCCGTTTAGCGTCGGCGTGAACGAGAAAGTACCGGGGATCGGATCGTCGAGATCAAATCGGCCGGCGGCGTGCTTCTTCTGCAAGATCAATCGGATCAGCGGCATGATGTTGTAGATCGACTCACGCAGGTCGACTTCGACATCTTGTCCCTCGCCCGTTCTCGCCCGCCAAATTGCGGCGGCGCCGACGCCTGCCGCCATGGCGGGCATCGCCATGCAGGCGCCGATGCGGAACCGGCTGCGCACGATCGGATCTCGACCCACGAAGCTTACGCGGCCGCCGGCGTCAGTCGCGCTCGCGCCGATACCCTGCATGAAGGTCTCGAAAGCCGCGCTCAGGGGGGGAAGTTCTGGTTCAAGAACTGCCTGTTGTCATCGAAGAACGGATAAGCGTTCACGTAGTTTGGCGCGAAGAGCTTGCCGACAGAGTATTGAAAACGCCCGCCGGCCAGGTTCTGACGAACATAAGCCTGGGTGATGCCGAGATCGAACTCGCCCCAGGTGGCAGCAGTCGCAGTAATAGTCCCGGCCTGGAAGCCGGCCCACAAAGGCGGTTCATCGGTTCCGATTGGCCGCCTGTCTTCGATTGCCATGTCGAAAGTCAAAGCATCGGGTTCGCCGCGCCTCAGGAGGTCCGTCGAAATATTGAGCGTGAACTTGCCGCCAACCGAATCTTCCTCGCCGGTCAAGCTCTGACTGTAGTTCTGATAGAGCGCGCCGTATGACCCGCCAACTGTGACACCAAGCTTCTGCTGCAGCACTTGCTTGAGCTCAAGCCATGGACCGAAGCGCGTATCGAAGCGCAAGAAGCCCCGCTTGGGAGTTTCGTCATCTTCCAGGTCTCCGCCGGCCGACAGCGTTCCGTCGAGCAGGTCGGGATACTGGTCTCCCGAAAGCTGTGTGCCCGGCGCCGACTGCGCTGCAGCCTCGGTAGGAACCGCCATCGAGAAAATTGCGCCCCCACCGGCGATCATCAGCGCGAGTTGGAGACGCGCATCCGCAAAACGCCGGCGAGCGGACGGCTTTACGATTGGCAATCTGCGGGGAGTAGAGCAATTGGAGTTCAGACCCAACAATCTTACAGGAAACATGGTCGCTAACAGACCCTCACAATTGCTATTCTCTATCAAGCTAGTCGATCTATTGGCGCTATAGCAAGGTCTGCATATTGCACCAGCCTTGTGTCCCGCGTCCGGACAAGCTTTGCCAGCACGCCAATCTTCTCGTCTTGTCCCTAGGCAACGAGCGCCCCGGCACCGCATGAGACGAGCCTGCGCGATTTTAGCTGGTGGACCGTGTGCCGCTCCCTTCCGAAGAACAGCTGACCTCGCCCCTTCGAGGTCTCAATCCTTTCGAATTCGGGAACGCTGACTTCCAGGCACCAGGTTTTTACGAAAAGCAGGGGTTCAAACGCATCGCCGAGCTGAAGGATTGGCCCCTGGCCATACTCACCTCGTCCTACGTGGCCGCTGAAGGCTGATCCGGGACGGATCTACGGCGCCAAATTGTCTTTGGCCAACTTCTCGGTTAAGCCTGTCGAGCTGCCTCGGAGGGCGACGCTTGGCTGACTTCAACCCATGTGTTCCAATTAACGGCGGCAATGATCTCTGGTGCTTGCTCCAACGCATCCTGCCGATGTTTGGATGGATGTTGTCGGGGCCGCAAGCGTCCCTCCATCGCGCAGACGCAGAATGTTTGCTGACCGGCCACTACGGTCACGAACATCTACGTGTGTCCAGCAAAGAGATGGCCGTCGAGAAGGGATCGCGGCCAACGCCGCGCCGAGTGCAAACTCGGACGTCCCTTGATCTGGCAGCCTCATGCGGCGCAGAATGGACGGTTCATCGCAGCCATTTCTGCTGCAGTCGGTCCTGATATGAAGATGGCTCGTGCTGCATGAAAGTCGGGATGGGCGTCGGCCTCTGGTCTATCTCGCCAATGTCGTGTTTCAGGTACGCAGGCAGCTTTGCGGTCGCGCGCGTCTGGACTGCGTCGAGGTGCCGTCGGCGAAAGCGGCGGAAGGTTGCGGTCGGGAATGAGATGAGGGCCATGAGCAGCGAATGCCCCGAGAGCTGGAGGCCGATCTGCTCGTCATGAGTAATGGTCATCTGCGGACCCCTCAGTTGGTGAAACGAGGATGCGTCTATCGCTCGCC
>CAWKFT010000001.1:0-14752 GCA_963848975.1 uncultured Alphaproteobacteria bacterium | reverse complement strand
TCCGCGGCCCATGCACAAACCGCGCCCAAGGACGGACCGATAAAGCTCGCCATTCTGGGCGACAGCCTGGCGGCAGGATACGGCGTCAGCCCGGCCCAGGCGATGCCGGCCAGGCTCGAGGCTGCCCTCAAGAAGGCCGGCCGCAACGTCACCGTCATCAATCATGGCGTGTCGGGCGACACCACGGCGGGCGGCCTGCAGCGCATCGACTGGATGCTGGCCGACAAGCCCGACATCGTGATGGTCGAGCTCGGCGCCAACGATGCGTTGCGCGCCACCGATCCCGTCGTCACCGAAAAGAACCTCGACGCCATCATCGCCAAGCTCAAGGAGGCGGGCGTCACGGTGTGGCTGGCCGGCATGCTGGCGCCGCGCAACTATGGGCCGGAGTACGCCAAGCAGTTCGACGGCCTCTACCAGCGGCTGGCCGACAAGCACGGCGTGCCGCTCTATGCCTTCTTCCTCGACGGCGTGGCGCAGGATCCGGCGCTCAACCAGGGCGACGGCATCCATCCCAACCCCAAGGGCGTCGACGTGATCGTCGAGCGCATCCTGCCTTTCGTGACCAAGAACCTGGACGACTTTGCCGCGTCTGCCCATGCCCCGCCTGTTCGTCGCCCTGCCCGTCCCTGAGGAAGTCGCCGACGACCTTGTGACGCTGCAGTCGGGCGTGCCCGACGCGCGCTGGGTGCCGGCGGAGAACTTCCACGTCACGCTCTGCTTTGCCGGCGAAGTGCAGGGCGGCGCCCTGCGCGACCTCGAGGAGGAGCTGTCGGACATCGCCGGCCCGCCCTTCCCCATCGCCATCGCCGGCGTCGAGCAGTTCTCGAGCGGCAAGCAGCCGCGTGCGCTGGTCGCCACCGTGGAGAAGAGCGATCGGCTGGGCTGGCTGCACCAGAAGGTCTCGACCGTGGCGCGCAACTGCGGCATCGAGGTCGAGCGCCGCAAGTTCCGCCCGCACGTGACCTTGGCGCGCTTCGGCAACGGCGCGGAGACCGGGCACCATCTGGCGCAGTTCATGGCGAGCCACTCGACCTTCAAGGCCGGCCCGTGGATCGCCGACCACTTTGCGCTCTACTCCAGCCGCAGCGGCCGCTCGGGCTCGATCTACACCGAAGAGGCGGCGTATGGGCTGACGTTCTGAGGGCGGCTACGCCAAGCATCAGTCGCGCGGGCACTCGCCCGGAGGATTGACGTAGTTACGGGCGACGCGGCCGATGTCGTACTCGACGGCCAACGTCTCCCAGCGTCTGGTGAGACATATGATCATTGCGACGTGTTTCACGGATATCCTGACCGTGCGGTCGTCGATGGACGTGACGACAGGTTCGGCGTCTCGGCTACCGTCGCTCATGCTCTCGTACTTGAAAATGAGCGTCTTCTGTCCCCGCCTGTGCTTGTTCGCAAAGACGCTGATTTCGGCAGGCCCTTTGCCGATGCCAGAACAACTCGTCTCGCTTACTTCGAAATAGTGCCCCGCCTGACTGGATGTCTGCCCAAGCACATCAGTGAGACAAGTCCAGGGTGTCCACACAAAGCCAATTGCGCCCATGATCATGTAGAGAAAGAGGATGCTGGACAGAACGACAGCGCCGCTGATGAAAATGACGAGGTACCTTAGGAGGGTAGAAGGCCGCGGCATGGGAGCTTGACTGGTCAGCGGCGTGCAGTTGGATCAAACATGCCGGACTGGCCAATTTCATGGCCACGCTTGATGTAGTGCAGTGTCTCGGGATCCAATCCATGTGGGGCGTTCGGGTCTGCGTTGCTCGACCGCCACCGCGCATACGTTCCGGCAATATCCAGCGTCTGGTCCAGGGTCAGGCCGGCCTGCTGGGCGAGCAGACCGACGTTGACGTTTGCGATCGGGCGAAATCGGCGAAGTTGAGTGTAGCCCGTTATCATGTTGCCACGGCGCTGGTGGTCGTACGTGCCGCCCTGCCCCACGTTCAAGCCGAGGGCCGAGAACAGATACAAATACGCGCTCGGACTCGTAAAAGGATTTGCGAGTATGGATCGGTAGACTTCGCCGATTCGACGGCCCTGTGCCGCGACGTCGTGCAAGTCCGCCTTTGGTGACATGACAAATCCGGTCGGTGATTCGGCATGCGCAATCTTCGATCCATCGGGAAGCACGACAATCTCGCCGGGCGTAGTATTGATATCTTGATCTTGCGGCTCTCGCGGCCGCGGTGGCAGCGACGGCGGTTGAGTGCCTTCCGGCTTGTACTGCACCGTGACCGGCGATTGCACTGAGCCAGTCGCGCCCGGCAACATTCCCGCGCCCGGCGCCGCGGCATCCGGGATCCTTTGTTCTTCGCCGTCGACCTGCACATCTGCACGCAAGGGCGTCGTCGTCTGCATACCCTCGGCACGTGGCGACCGAGCCGTCGTGAACGGAGATCCATATCCGACTGGCACAATCGGACTGGCGCTCCCACGATCTGGCTCGGCAGGCCAGTACGGATTGCCTGCAAAGCGGTCTTGGAGTCCCATCATCGCAGGTGATTCGCTAGGCCCACCGGTCTTCAACAGCAGTTCAGTCAATGCCGGAGAGATGCCGACATCCGGGTTACTCGGGAGAGGGACGCGGCAAGGGCTGAAGCGCCGGCATTGACAGCGGCGAGGCATCGTCGGCGATGCGAAATCCTGGGGGATCTTCCGGGAGCCCGACTGAAAATCCGGGCCATTCCTCGGCACGACGGACATTGAACATGATGTTTTCCTCGCAAACTGTTCATTGGCATCCTGCTGCTGCGCCGCAATTCCGTTGTCCTGCCAGGGATACCACGATGTTCAGATGGGAATAACAATGCCAGGTGGTATTCGTCATTCTTTGCGGCCGAACATGGCCCGGCCGTTCTTGTCGCTGTCAGCGGCAGATCTATAATAACTATCGTTACACTTGAAGTCAACTAAAATAACTAGGGTGCCATCCGCACATCGCTGCAGCTCGCATAAAAATAACCCAGATTATTCCACCCGAACCATTTATGGCGTGCCATAGGGCGCCAGAATTCCAACGGCTTACGGCGGCGAGCGGCCTCAATGCAATGCCGACACCTTGTTTGCGATCTCTTCAGGAATGATGAGCGCAATGCCGCATTCGTTACAGCGTCCTGAAACAGGTACTCAACCCGGGCACCCGGTGGGACTCGCAGTTTTCTTAGTTTTTTGCGTGCCGTAAAAGGGAAGGCTTCAGTGCTAGCATTGCCTGCAACTCTGTGATTGTCGGGCGCACTTGCCAAGTGTGCCAGAGCAGCCGTCGCCTGACCTTGATGTAGTCGACTCGCAAACTTCAGCTCCTGCGACCGCCTTATGATCAGGACGGGCGCCCGAATAAATGCGTTGCTGCGCGCACCGCGCAGGGAACTCCTTAGTATCGAAGACACGCACTTGCTCACCGCGGCGACGATTGGTCTACGCCGCGTAACATCACGTTTTTTTCGAATGGGATGTTTAGTTCTATTCGGTCGTCGAACGAACGCGCCCATCCCAGGTCCCTGTTCACTGTCCAACCACGGGGTGCAGGCAAATGACGAAGTACTTCCTCCACACAGCAGCAATTCTCTCGAGCGCCATCGTTGCATTCGGTTACGCCGGTCCGGCGTCGGCCGATGTCGCGCAAGCGACAAGCGAGGACACGGCGGCGCGCTGCCAGCAGCTTTACAGCCTGTATTCGCGCCACAACACCAATGGCTATGCCCGGCCGATCGAGGTCGATGCAGCGGTGGAAGACTGCCGCAAGGGCAACTACGCCGCCGGCGTCGCGGTGCTGAAGCGCGCGCTCAATCGCTCGCAGATCCCTGTTCCGCCGATCGAGTCGGCGCGCTCCCAGTAAACGTTCGTCGAGACGACGGCCGAAGGCGCAACTCGCGCCTTCGGCTACGACGTCCGCCCGAGTGGTGCGCTGTCGAGCCAGCGACGCGCCGCGTGGATGGTCGAGAACGTCCGCAACCGCCGGCCCGGCCGCAGCAGGGCGCTGACGCTCCTGACGAACTCGTCGTTTCCCGTCGAGCCGGTGAAGATGGCCATCGGACCCGGCGTGCCCTGCGCCTTGAGCGACTTGGCGTAGGCCGCCAGCTCGGCAATTTCGTCCGCCGACAGATGGCACTCGGCGGCGCTCGCATCCAGCATCTTGCGATAGTGCGCAGCGCCTGCCTCTTCGAGCGCCTTGAAATACGCCATGAGCTCGTCCTTGGTGACGACGCCCTCGGAGACGCAGACCACCATCTGCTCGAGCGGGGCGATTTTCCAATGAAGCGGCATGGCGATGCCATTTGGCGCAAGCTTGGTGGCAAACCAAGGGCGATCTTTGGGTGTAATTCGCTCAGTGCCGCTTGAAGTACTGCACCGCCCGTTCGTGCTTCTCGGCCGCCGCCCGCGACTTGAAGGTGCCGAGGTTGCGCCGTTTGCCGGTCCTGGGATCGGTCTTGCGTGAATAAAGACGGTATTCGCCGGATGAGAGCTTGCGGATCATCGCCGAACTCCTGCCTGACGTAAGGACGAACGTCAGCACCCGCTACGGGTTGCGGCGGCAACCTTCGCGCCGCGCTCCTTGTTCTCAGGCAGGTTCCATCACCCAAGTCCGGAGACACACATGATGAAGCTCGGCTACAAGCTGATGACGGAGCAGCACGGACCGGCCGACCTCGTCCGCAACGCCAAGCGGGCCGAACAGGCGGGCTTCGACTTCGCCGCCATCTCCGACCACTACTTCCCCTGGCTCGAGGAGCAGGGTCACGCCCCGTTCGCCTGGTCGGTGCTGGGCGCAGTCGCCGAGGCGACCGAGCATCTCAGCCTGATGACGGCGGTGACCTGCCCGATCATGCGCTATCACCCGGCGATCATCGCCCAGGCGACGGCGACCATGGGCCTGTTGGCCGACGGACGCTTTACGCTCGGCCTCGGCGCCGGCGAGCGGCTGAACGAACATGTCATCGGCGCCGGCTGGCCGGGCGTCGTCGAGCGCCATGAGCGGCTGTCGGAGGCCCTCGACATCATCCAGGGCCTGCTGGCCGGCAAGCTCACGACCTATCGCGGCCGGCATTTCCAGCTCGATCACGCCAAGCTGTTCGATCGTCCCAAGCGCAAGCCGCCGGTCATCGTGGCGGCGGGCGGTCCGGAGGCCGGGCGGCTGGCCGGCGAGAAGGCCGACGGGCTGATCGTGACCGAGCCGGAGAAGGAACTGGTCAAGGCCTTCACCTCGAGCGGCGGCAAGGGCCCGCGCTATGCCGAGGTGGCGATGTGCTGCGCCGCCGACGAAGAGCAGGCGCGCAAGACGGCGCATCGCTATCACAGATGGTCGCTCGCCGGCTGGCCGGTGCTGGCCGAGCTGCCGCACGACGAGGCCTTCGCCGCCGCCTCCGAGCACGTTTCCGTCGAGACGGTCGGCAAGGAGATCAGCTGCGGGCCGTCGGCCGACCGCCATCTCGAGGCGATCCACGAGTTCACCGCCATCGGCTGCGATCACATCATCCTGACCCAGATCGGCCCGGACCAGGATTTCTTCTTCGAGCTGTTCGAACGCAAGCTGGCGCCGGCGTTGCGCGCGAAGAAGGCGGCTTAGGCGTTCATCCCACGCCCGGCAGCCTCTCGAGGAGCTTGTCGAGCGTGATCGGGTAGTCGCGCACGCGCACGCCGGTGGCGTTGTAGATCGCGTTGGCGATGGCGCCGCCGACGCCGCAGATGCCGAGCTCACCGACGCCCTTGGCCTTCATCGGCGAGGACATCGGATCGGTCTCGTCGAGGAAGACCACGTCCTGGTGCGGGATGTCGGCATGGACCGGCACCTCGTAGCCGGCGAGATCGTGGTTGACGAAGAAGCCGCGGCGCTTGTCGACCACGAGATCCTCCATCAGCGCGGCCCCGGCGCCCATGGTCATCGCGCCGATCACCTGGCTGCGCGCCGACTTGGGATTGAGGATGCGCCCCGCGGCGCAGACCGCGAGCATGCGCCGGATGCGGATCTCGGCCGTCGCGGCATCGACGCCGACCTCGACGAAATGCGCGCCGAAAGTCGATTGCTGGTACTTGTTCTGGAGGTCGCCGAACTCGATGGCGTCCTCGGCGACGAGGCCGTTCACGCCCGCCGCCTCGGCGAGCGGCACGCGGCGGCTGCCCGAACGGACCTCGCCGTCGATGAACTCCGCGTCGGGGGCATTGACTCCGAGCTTCTGCAGCACCGCCTCGCGCAGCTTCATGCAGGCGGCGTAGACGCCAGATGTGGCGCTGGCGGCGCCCCATTGCCCGCCCGAGCCGGCCGACACCGGGAAGGCCGAATCGCCCAGCCGCACCACGACCTTGTGGAGCGGCAGGCCCATCGTCTCGGCCGCGGTCTGGGCGATGATCGTGTAGCTGCCGGTGCCGATGTCGGTCATGTCGGTCTCGACCGTCACGATGCCGCGATCATCGAGGCGCACCCTCGCCGCCGACTTCATGACCGGAGCATTGCGGAAGGCGGCCGCGACGCCCATGCCGACGAGCCAGCGCCCGTCCCGGGTCTTGCCGGGCTCGGATGCGCGCCTGCTCCAGCCGAAGCGTTCGGCGCCCAGGCGCAGGCATTCGGTGAGCTGGCGCTGCGAGAACGGCCGCTCGGGTTTCTGCGGGTCGACCTGGGTGTCGTTCCGAATGCGGAACTCGATGGGATCGAGCCCGAGCTTCTCCGCCATCTCGTCCATGGCGACCTCGAGCGCCATCATGCCCGGTGCCTCGCCCGGCGCGCGCATCGCGTTGCCCTCGGGAAGGTCCATCGTCGCAAGCCGCAGCGCGGTCAGGCGGTTGGCGCCAGCATAGAGCAGCCGCGTCTGCTGGACCGCGTTCTCGGGCTTGCCCCCGCTGAGGTTGCCCGACCAGCTTTCGTGGCCGATCGCCGTGATCTTGCCGTCCCGACCTGCGCCGATGCGGATGCGCTGGATGGTTGCCGGCCGGCGTACCGTGTTGTTGAACATGAGGGGCCGCGTCAGTGCCACCCGAACCGGGCGCCGGGCGGCGCGCGCGCCGAGTGCGGCGAGCAGCGCATCGGCGCGTATCCACAGCTTGCCGCCGAAGCCGCCGCCGATGAAGGGCGACATCAGTCGGATCTTGTCCTTCGGATATGCCGAGCGTCTGGGCCATCTCACTCACGCTCCAGTCGATCATCTGATTGGAGGTCCAGAGCATGAGCTTGTCGCCATCCCAGGCGGCGATCGAGGCATGCGGCTCCATCATCGCGTGGGCCTGGTCGGGCGTGGTGTAGGTCGCATCGAGCTGCACCGGCGCCGCGGCAAACGCCGTCGCAAAATCGCCGACGGTCGAATCGGCATTGCGTCCGGGCGCGGTCGCACCATTCCTCGCCGCCGCGAGGTCAAAGCGTCCTTCCGTCGTGGCGTACTCGACGCGGACGAGCTGGGCGGCGGCCCGCGCCTGCTCCAAGGTCTCGGCAACGACCAACGCGACCGCCTGGTGATAGTGCTCGATCTCGGGGCCACCCAGCAGCTTCGCGGTGTTGTACTGGCCCTTGCCGAGCTTGCCGGCATTCTCCGCCGTCACGATGGCGAGCACGCCGGGGGCGGCCCGGGCGGCGGCGAGGTCGATTGACGCGATGCGCCCCTTGGCGATGGCCGAGCCGACGACATAGCCGTGGACCTGGTTCGGCACGACATCGTGCCGGTCATTGGCATAAGGCGCGGTGCCCGTCGTCTTGTACGGGCCGTCGATGCGGTCGACCGGCTGGCCGACCACCTTGAGCTGATCGATCGGATTGGTCGTGGCGGGTGTGTCGAACTTCATGGCTCAGCTCCTCGCTTCCGCCAGCGCCGCGGCCAGGGTGCGCCTGACCAGCGGCAGCTTGAACTTGTTCTGCTCGGTCGGCCGGGCGTCGGCGAGCAGCCGCGCCGTCACCGCTTCGGCGCCGCGCGGCAGCTCGGACTCGGCTGCTTCGACGCGCCATGGCTTGGGGGCGACGCCGCCCAACGCGACGCGACCGTTGCCGTCCGGCTGGACGATCGCGGCGACCGAGACCAGGGCGAAGGCATAGGAAGCGCGGTCGCGCACCTTGTAATAGAGGTGCTTGCCGCCGAGCGGCTTGGGCAGCGTCACCGCCGTGATCAGTTCGCCTGCCTCCAGCACGGTCTCCTGCTGCGGCGTGTCGCCCGGCAGCCGATGGAACTCGGCGATCGGGATGCTCCGCGTCGCGCCGTCTGACTTGACGGTCTCCACCGTTGCGTCGAGCGCACGCATGGCCACGGCCATGTCGCTGGGATGGGTGGCGATGCAGGCCTCGCTCGCGCCGACAACAGCGTGCGAGCGGCTGAAGCCACCGATCGCCGAGCAGCCACTGCCCGGCTGGCGTTTGTTGCACGGTTGGTTGGTGTCGTAGAAATACGGGCAGCGGGTGCGCTGCAGCAGGTTGCCGGCGGTGGTCGCCTTGTTGCGCAACTGGCCCGACGCGCCGGCGAGCAATGCCCGCGCCAGCACCGCATAGTCGCGGCGCACACGTGAATCGGCGGCGAGATCGGTGTTGCGCACCAGCGCGCCGATGCGCAGGCCGCCCTCGGGCGTGGCGTCGATCTTGTCGAGCGCCAGGCCATTGACGTCGATCAGATGCGCCGGCGCCTCGATCTGAAGCTTCATCAGGTCGAGCAGGTTGGTGCCGCCGGCAATGAACCTGGCGCCGGGAATGCGCACGGCCGCCGCGACAGCCTCGGCCGGCGAGGCGGGGCGTTCGTAGGTGAAGGGCTTCATGCCTTCCTCCCGGCGACCTCGGTGATCGCCTCGACGATGTTGGAATAGGCGCCGCAGCGGCAGATGTTGCCGCTCATGCGCTCGCGGAACTCGGCGGCGGTCGCCTGTGGCTTCGCCGTCAGATCGGCGCTGACATGGCTTGGGATACCGGCCTCGATCTCGCCCAGCACGGCCACGGCCGAACAGATCTGGCCGGGCGTGCAATAGCCGCACTGGTAGCCGTCATGCTTCACGAAGGCGGCCTGCATGGGATGCATGTCCTGCGGCGTGCCCAGGCCCTCGACGGTGGTGATGCTGGCGCCCTGGTGCATCACCGCAAGCGTCAGGCAGGAATTGATGCGCCGGCCGTCGACGATCGCCGTACAGGCGCCGCACTGGCCATGGTCGCAGCCCTTCTTGGTGCCGGCGAGATGCAGGCCCTCGCGCAGCGCGTCGAGCAGGGTCGTGCGCGTGTCGAGCTCGAGCTCCTGGGCCTTGCCGTTCACGGTGAAGGAGACCTTCAGGCGAGGCACGCCGGCGGGCGCCTGGGCGCCGGCGACAGATGGCACCGTTACCAACGCTGCCGAGGCGGCGGCGCCGACCACCAGGTCACGCCGGCGCACCTCGAAGTCGCGGGAATTTTGCATGTCGTGCTCCAATTCTTGCTGCCAGAGGGTCAACGCGGCGCGCGCCGGTACTGTTCCTCGGAGACCTGCTCCATCCAGTCGACGCTCTTGCCATCGAGCGCTTCGGCGATCGCGACATGGCTCATCGCCGTCGTCGCGGTGGCGCCGTGCCAGTGACGCACGCCGGGCGGGATCCAGACGACGTCGCCGGGCCGGATCTCCTCCACCGGGCCGCCCTCGCGCTGCACCCAGCCGGTGCCGGATGTGACGATCAGGGTCTGGCCCAGCGGATGGGTGTGCCAGGCGGTGCGCGCGCCGGGCTCGAAGGTGACGATGCCGCCGCCGACGCGCGCCGGATCGGGACGCTGGAAGCGCTGGTCGACCGTCACGGAACCGATGAAATAGTCCGGCGAGCCCTTGGTCGCTGGCTGCGAACCCTGACGCAGGATTTCCAACATCAGGCTCCCCTGTCTCGGCTCCGACGCTTGAGCCGGCGCACCGGCACGCGCTTCGAATACTTTCTTGGCGACCGGCACCGCGGACACCGCGCGCGGCCAGCCGGCGTAGAAGGCAAGATGGGTGATGACCTCGGACACTTCGGTGCGGGTGAGGCCGTTGTTCATGCCGCGGTCGATGTGAAAGGCGAGCTGGTCGTCCTGGCCTGCCGCGATCAGGGCGGCAATCGTCACCAGGCTGCGGTCGCGCGGCGCGAGGTCGGGCCGACGCCACAGATCGCCGAACAGCACGCTGTTGGTGTAGCGGGCGAGCGCCGGCGCCGTGCCGCCCATCTGGGCCTCGACGGCGGCGGCACGCGGCGCGTCGCTCGCCGGATCGACGGCGAGAAGATCGCTTGCGGGCGATGCCAGCCCGTCCGTCGCGATGCCGCGCTTGGCGAAGACGTCCTTGGCGACGCCCACGGCCGACACGGCGCGCGGCCAGCCGCAATAGAAGGCGAGGTGCGTGATGACGGCGCTGATCTCGGCCGGCTTCACGCCGTTGTCGAGGGCGCGGTTGAAATGCCCGGTCATCTGCTGGGTGTGGCCGCCGGCGATCAGGGCGGCGACGGTGACCAGGCTGCGATCCCGCGGCACGAGCTCGGTGCGCTTCCAGACATCGCCGAACAGCACGTCGTCGGTATAGGCCGCGAGCGGCGGCGTGATCGCCTGCATGTCGGGCGGCGCCACCCGCGGGTTGCGCTGCTGGGCCTCGGCCCCGGCAGCCAGCGAACAGAGAGCGAGCGTTGTGGCGAGCAGCTTCATCGGTCCTCTCTCCGGCATCATCGGTCAACATAGGGTGTGCACTACCTAGCGATTAGGTGCTAAGAAGGGCATGAACTTATATTTGGAATTCATGAATGAGACGCGAAGCGCTTGCCGATCTCAACGCCTTTGTCGCGGTCGCCGAAGAGCGCAGCTTCACGCGGGCGGCGGCAAAGCTCGGCACCTCCCAATCGGCGCTGAGCTTCACCGTCCGTCGGCTGGAGGAACGGCTCGGCGTCCGCCTGCTGAGCCGAACCACGAGGAGCGTCGCCCCCACCGAGGCCGGCGAACGGCTGCTGCGGGACGCTCGGCCCGGCGCTCGACAAGATCGGCGCCGAGCTGACGGCGCTCAGCGAGCTTCGCGAGAAGCCGGCCGGCACCATCCGCATCACGGCGGGCGAGCACGCGGCCCTGACCGTCCTCTGGCCTGCCTTGTCGAAGCTGTTGCCGCTCTATCCCGACATAGAGGTCGAGGTGAACATCGACCAGGGCCTGACCGACATCGTCGCCGAGCGCTTTGACGCCGGCGTTCGCTTCGGCGAGCAGGTGGCACGGGACATGATCGCCGTGCAGCATCGGCCCCGATATCCGCATGGCCGTCGTCGGCGCACCGTCCTACTTCGCGGGGCGGCCAAAGCCCAAGACGCCGCAGGACCTCACGGCGCACGACTGCATCAATCTCCGTCTGCCGACCTCCGGCGGACTCTATGCGTGGGAGTTCGAGAAGCGCGGGCGCGAGCTGAAGGTCCGGGTCGAGGGGCAGTGGGTGTTCAACAGCCTCAGCTTGAGGCTCGACGCGGCCCTCGCTGGCTTCGGTCTGGCATACGTGCCCGATGACGTGGTGCAAACGCACCTCGCCGACGGACGGCTCGTCCGCGTGCTGGCTGACTGGTGCCCGCCCTTCGCAGGCTACCACCTCTACTATCCGAGCCGCCGCCAACCGACGCCGGCCTTCGCCCTGGTGGTCGAGGCGCTGCGTTATCGGGGCTGAGGGCGCTTCCAACGCTGCAAAGGACATTCGACCTCCTGTCGTACCTTCCAGGTGGGTCTGCGGAGGCGACTCGATTAGCGGCGGGAGATCGATAGCGCTTATCGTGTCGGCTCATGAATGATCTGGCTAGAAAGCCGGATATTGGTCGTCGCCGACCTTCTCCATCCAGTCGACGACCTTGCCGTTCAGCGCTTCCTGGATGGCGATATGGGTCATCGCCGTGGTTGCCTTGGCGCCGTGCCAATGCTTCTCGCCGGGCGCCGTCCAGATCACGTCGCCCGGCCGGATCTCCTCGACCGGGCTGCCCCAGCACTGCACCCAGCCGCAGCCTGCGGTGACGATCAGCGTCTGGCCGAGCGGATGGGTATGCCAGTTGCTGCGGGCGCCCGGCTCGAAGGTGACGGAGGCGCCGGATGCCCGCCCCGGCTCGGGCGCCTTGAACAACGGATCGACACGCACCGTGCCGGTGAACCACTCCGACGGTCCCCTGTTGGACGCCTGTGCGCCGTTGCGTCTGATCTCCATGGTCGCTCTCCGTTATCGCGGTTCCAGCCGCAGCGTGGTCGACAGCAGCTCGGGCTTCACCATCGTCTGCGCATACGAGCTCGACCCGTACTTGCGAAGATATTCGCGGCTCGCCCGCGCGGTCGCCGCCTCGTCGTCTGCGGGCACCGCCTGCACCGCCAGTCGCCGACCGCCGAACTCCAGCGAGGCAGGTCCACCGGCCGCGAGGTCCCTGTACCAACGCCCCTTGGCGCCACGGAACGATCGGACGAAGGCTTCGTCGTCGGCCACCGCTATCCAGATCACCACTGCACTGTCGGGATGCTTTTCCGTTCGGATTGCGACTTCCCGCAGTTCGTGCAAGTCGCGCAACGTCTTGACGTCGAATTTCGCCATGCCAGTCCTCCCTTGCGATGGATCACTTCGCCTTCGCGCCGAGAATGATGGGGACCGTGTCGACAAGCTTGAGAGATTTGACCATTTGCTGCGTATCGGCCTTGTACTTCTTGAAGTGGGGCGTCTCGATATGCGCCCTGTATGCTTCGAGATCGGCGTAAATTTCGAAGACGACGACGCGGGTGGGATTGTCCTGTTCCGCCACGGCATACAGGGTGAGGACGCCCGGCTCGACGCGGATGGCCGTTTCGATCTGCTCCTTGGCAATCGCCTTATAGCTCTCGAGCTGAGCGGGATCGATTTCGATTTGTGCGACGCGCACATAGGGGCGTTGCATCTCATCGGCATGAGCTCCGACGCCAAGCGAAGAGGCCAGCACAAATACACCGAGAACAAGGCACCGCTTGGCGTTCATGTTGCCCTTCCTATTTGACGAGATCGATGGTCACCTTGACGGAGCCGGGCACCGCGAGAGCTTCAACGCCGGATTCCATCTTGCCTATGACGATGATGCCGGGCGCGGGAATTGATTGCCCGTCATGACGATAAAAGATCGCGACGTGAGCGCTGGGCGACCAATAGATCACGTCGCCAACGTCGTAGCTCCGCACCCGCGTTCCATCCTCCGAGATCGGCCGCGGAGTTGGCCCCATTTCTCCCTGCCGAACAGGTCGTTCATCGTCAGGGTCAGAGGCAACAGCGAGATGAAGTCCCGCGTCGTCTTGCTGTCGATCAGGTTGGCGGTGAGGATCCTGTTCTCGACCTGGATGCTCAGCTTCATGGTGCTCGTCTGCTGGGCCGATGCCAGGCCGGGCAGAAGCGTGAGCAGGAGAGCGGCCTTCTTCATGGCGCTTCCACGATGTACTGCCGGATCACCCGGTATGCCTTCGCGCGCTGCGGCTCGAGGGCAGCGAGCTCGGGCGACTTCAACCAGGCATGTGCCGCGGCGAGGCTCGGCCATTCCGAAACGACCAGGTTGCGGGGCGCCTCGCCCACCAGGGCGACAACCTTTCCGCCGATCGACGAGATGACGGCCGGCCGGCCGCCGGCCGCGACCAGCGCGTCGCGAACCGGCGGGATGTAAGCGGCGAGCGCCGCCCGGTCGAGGATCTCGCTTTCGGTGCACAGGAAAGCCGCCACGGCACTTCTCCCTTGTCGCCCGGCCAAGATTGGCTGCACCGCGCCATCGGACTAGCCGGTATGATCCGCATGGACTTATGAGTGGAGATCATGAATGCAACGCGGCCATCTCGATGATCTTCTGGCTTTCGTGGTCGTCGGCCGTGAGCGCAGTTTCACCAAGGCCGCGGCGAAGCTCGGTGTCTCGCAGTCGGCGCTCAGCCACACCATCCGCGGACTGGAAACGCGTCTGGGGCTTCGGCTGCTGACCCGCACGACCCGCAGTGTCTCGCCGACCGAAGCGGGCGAGCGCCTGATCCAGACCGTGGCGCCCCGGTTCGAGGAGATCGAGGCCGAGCTCGAGGCGCTCAGCGACTTGCGCGACAAGCCCGCCGGCACCATCCGGATCACGGCCGGCGACCATGCCGTCAACTCCATACTCTGGCCGAAGCTCGCCAAGTTCCTGCCGAAGTATCCGGACATCAAGGTCGAGATCGTCATCGACTATGGCCTGGCCGACATCGTCGCCCAGCGTTACGACGCGGGCGTGCGTTTCGGCGAGCAGGTCGCCAAGGACATGATCGCCGTGCGCGTCGGGCCCGACGTCCGCTTTGCGCTGGTCGGCGCAAAGTCCTACTTCGCGAAGCGACCGCCGCCCAGGACGCCGCAGGACCTGGTCGGCCATACCTGCATCAATCTGCGCCTTCCGACCCATGGCGGATTGTACGCCTGGGAGTTCGAGCGGGACGGACGAGAGCTGAAGGTGCGCGTGGACGGCCAGCTCATCTTCAATGGCATCTTCCAGGTGCTCGATGCCGCCCTGGCCGGTTTCGGGCTCGCCTACATGCCGGAGGACCTGGCGCAGCCCCATATCGCCAAGGGCCATCTCAAGCGGGTCCTCGAAGAATGGTGCCCGGCCTGGCCGGGGTATCACCTCTACTATCCGAGCCGGCGCCAGCCGTCGGCGGCCTTCGGCCTGCTGGTCGATGCGTTGCGCTACCGCGGTTGAGGGCAGAGCACAGCAACTCGCTCGCTGTCATCCCGAGCGTAGCGAGGGACCTTTCGGGCGGCTTTAAGGGTCCCTCGCTACGCTCGGGATGACAGCGATTTGCAGCGACTGTTGTGCGACTAGACGAACGTCAGCAGTCGCCTTG